>JAXLRA010000001.1:0-1879 GCA_046331345.1 Vicinamibacterales bacterium
TGTTCGCTGGTGCCGGAACAACCGGCGAAAGGCTGGCCGCCGAGGCGGCACGGGCCCGCGTGCAGGCGAGGCTGAAGGAGCTCCAACAGCGCGCTCCGGCGACCGAGATGCAATTCTCGATGCCCGACCAGTGGTCGCGCCGGCTCTTTGTCGCGCTATGCCGGCGCTACGGCCTGTCGCCCTACCGGGCGCTCCGGACCTATCTCGACGAAGTCACCGTGCGCGTCATCCGCGAGGAGATCTACGCCGACGCGAGCGAGGCGAATGAAATCGCCCAGCCCCTGGCCTCGCGCTGACGCGAGGACACTTCTGTCATCCTGAGCGCATGTCATCCTGAGCGTAGCGAAGGTTCTCATCGCCAGGAGCAACAACGTACGCTCGTGCAAACGGCGATGAGGTCCTTCGCTTGGCTCAGGACGACAGCAAGGTGCGCGGCCGCTCGAAGGTACTTTCGTACTCTAGCGCCGCATCACGTCGAACACCGCGTCGCGCAGCTGCGCCTCGACCTTGGCGCCCTCGCTCTTGCCGCCGGGAACGGCCTTCGATGCCGTGGCGAAGAGATAGAACGACCCGTCATCCAGCGGCACGACCGTGTAGTAGAACTGGTACGCTTCGTTGCCATCCTGGCAGCCGGTGAAGACGCGCACGACCTCGGGGTTCTTCTCGTCCTTGGTCGAGCCGGAGACCGACTGCCCCTTGCAGTTCTTGGTGTCGTCGGCAACCACCGCCGACGCGATCTGCCGGGCCGTTGCATTGACCGATGAGGCGATGATCCGCAGCGTGCCGATGATCCCGTCGGCTGCCCAGACGACGTCCGAGCTCGACAGATAGTCGTTCTTCAGCTCGGCGATCTCACGGGAGGTGAGGATGCGGAAATTGCTGAGCTCGCCGCGCGAAAGAATGTTGGCGACGATCTTGGTCGCCTCCAGACGTTCATCCGCGGTCGAGCCGCGCGAATTCTTGGGTTGCGGCGGAGGGGGAGTCGACGCCTGCGGCTTGGGCATGGGCGACGGTGCAGACGAGGCGATGGCCTCGTAGCGCTCGGCACACGCCAAGGTCTCGGTGAGCGCCGCATAGGTGCCGTCGAGATTGAAGGCGTAGTTGTTGCCCGCCGCACGGACCGTCATGCGGGTGCCCCGCCGCAGCAGGTCGAACAGCGCCGCCTTGGGCGGCAGCTCGGCCAGCGCCAGCTTCGGGGTGACCGCGTTGGCGCGCAGGGTGATCGGCCCGACGCCATCGACGAAGACATCGACGATGACGCTCTGCCCCTTGGTGAAGTTCCAGCCCTCGTGGGTCCAGCCGACGCGCCACGTATAGTCGCCGGACACCGAGAAAAGCATGGTGATGCCGCTGCGGTACAGCGTCGACATGGCGCAATGGGAGAACCGGCCGTCGCGCGTGTAGGCGCCGATATCCCATCCTGCGATGTTGGTCTGCGACCCTGGAACCAAGTCTGCCCACGCGGCCTGTACGCTGACAAACAGGCTGACGGCCGCGATAGCAAGCCTACGGATCATCGTAACCCCCAAATGAAGCGCGTGTCCCGATTCCCTCTCGAACGAAACGGCCGCCCCCGCGGACACCGCCTCGCCCGCGAACGATACCATCGGCTGTGGCAGCTGCACTAGAGCGATTCCCGCTTTGACCGAACCGCAAGCGGTTCCGTCAAAGCGGGAATGTGCGCACCAAGGTTGGTGCTGCATCGGGTACATGCCGTTCGGCTGTTCCAGCCGAGCGGCATGTGCACTAGACGAATTGGACCACGTTCTCCGTCCCGATCAGGTGACGGCCGACCATCTCGACCAAGGGCAGCATCGCCTGCAGGTGCTGGCTGGCGCTCAACGCATCGCGCAGGCGGCGCTCGAACGGCGCCGAATTC
>JAXLRA010000002.1:0-5028 GCA_046331345.1 Vicinamibacterales bacterium
GGTCGTCGTTCGCCTGCCCTGTCGCTGGGACGGCATACTGCAGCGATGAGCAGCAGACGCCCGACATCGACACTTCCACACGAGCCGCTCGACGGTCGGGCGATCGATGAGCTGTACGGGCTCGAGCCGGTGTTCGAGCCGGGGGTGGGGTCTGGCGACGTCACACAGTTCGTCACCGTGCAGTGCCCGTACTGTGGCGAGTCGTTCGAGACGGCGGTGGATCTGTCGGCGGGGTCGTTCCGCTATGTGGAAGATTGCCAGGTGTGCTGCCAGCCGATCGAGCTCGCGGGCGAGGTCGGCGAGGACGGCGGGCTGCTTGGGGTGACCGCGGGGCGGGGGTAGGTGGGGGGCCGACTCCGGAAAGGAGTTTGGCAGGACCGGCCGGCGCAGTATGCTGGTTCGAGCAGGTGACCCATGAAGACTATCCAGGTCGACATGTTTGCGGTTGGGCTCGGGGCTGCGATCCTGACGCAGTTCAGGCTGGCGGACGGGCAAGCCGTGTCGGTGCTCGCCGATGGCGGGATGGGGCCGGGCGACTATCCCGCGGACGGCGTCCACGACAAGATCGGCGAGGCATTCCAGTCGTTCCCGACCGGCATGGTCGCCAAGCGCATCGACCTGATGGTCGGCACACATTACGACGCAGATCACTTGAAGGGCCTGATTCCGATCGCAGCGGACGACGCGATCGAGATCGGTGAGGTGTGGCTGCCACCGATCAAAGACGACACGGATGAGATTCCGGGCCACCTGAGCGAAGCCGGGAGCTACCTCGCGCAGCGCTTCTACGATGACGAGGGTGAGCGTGAGCTGTTGCGGTACCTGAAGGTGCAGCGGCAACAGGTCGAGGAGATACTCGCGGCCGAGGCGCGGGTACTGGAAAGCCTGGCGGGAGAAGACGAGCGACCGTACCGATTGGAACTGCCGCATTACCGGCGCCTCGAGAGCAGAAGGCAGCTGCCCGACCTCGAGCCGACGGGGCGGGAAACCGGGCCGTCGACCGAGGATTACGTCCAGTATTTCGAAGCGCATGAACTGGACGCCGCGGCGCTGACCGGAACGGGCTCCGCGCACGGGTCGGCGACCTACGATTCAAGTGTCAAGGATATCCGCGATATCGCGCTGTCCGAGCGGCCATTCCGGTACTACGTGGATCATCTGGAGTCCATCGATGCCCGGGGCCTGACGCGGACCGGCCTCCGGGCGCGGCGCGTCATGCCGGCGATGCTGGCATCGATACGAAAGTCCACCGCAGCGAAGGCAATCACGGCGGTTCATCTGCACAAGCTCGTGCAGGCGCTGCGAGCGCGGAGCAAACCGGTGCGACCGCAGTGTCATTACATTGCGGCAGGGAAGCCGGTCCGATTCGTGTGGAGCGATCACAAGCGGCGGTTCACCCCGCGGCAGCGTGGCGGTGAAGCGGAACTGGTGGTGACCCTGCTAGGGCCCTGTGACCGTCTGGTGGAGAAGCACCGCAGCAAGCTGCCAGTGGGCAGCTACATGTATGCGCTCAGCATGTCTCGTGCGCCGATTCGCCTCGAAGGCATCACGGAGAGCAACCAGCTCAGCTACATCTTTACGATGGAGATGGCTGGCCAGCGGGTGCTGATCAGCGGCGATGCGGGTTGCTACGACTTCAAGGACGATGACGACGAGTACTTTCCACGGCTGCTCAAGGCGCTGATGCCACTGCACGTCATCCAGGTCGCACATCACGCCGGGCACAACTACGATTTCTACAACACGCTGCTGAGTGCGAAGTTTGCCGAGCAGCGGGCTGTCGCATACCTGCTGCTGTCACATGACGTTCATGACAAGACGCGGCCGTCGGCGGCGTTCGGCCAGTTCATCGCTGAAATCCGCAAGCACGACGATGATGTGGTGCTGCTGTTCACATCACAGCCGACCGAGGACAAGGTGGCCGACTACGACGAACTGGTGCACGCGGTTGCGCCGAGCGGAAGCCCACCGAGCAGCAGGGGCGATGTACGGCTGTGCTACGGGCCGATCGTGGGTGGCGTCGGCTGGGCCGTAGAGCGGCATTCAGTAAGCGTGTAGGCGTCAGGACGCAGCGACGGCCGGCAGGCCCGCGCTCAGGAGATGGCCGCCGCGACAGGGCGAGTTCGCGTCAATTGAGCGCGAGGTCGTGAGTGACTCGCAGATCGTCCGGGTCGCTGTCGCGCGTGTCGATCAGCGTGGTTTCCTTCTTCAGGGCGTCGACCAGCAGCTTGCGTGGCACCTCGGTGCCGGCGTCCTTGCTGCCGTGGACGTCGTCCCTGGTTGAAAGCATCGACAGCAACCGGTTCGGCTTCGACTTTCCGCCGCGGTGGGAGAGTTCCTTCCACATCGACTTCGGCGTCGCGTTCAAGCTGCCGTGGTGGCCGACCTTGTAGACGGTGACGCGTGAAAGGAGTTTCCGGTACTTCTCCTGCCCGAGCGCATAGCGCCAGTTCTCCCACTGGGCGTCGCCGGGGAACAGCAGGCACGTGTCGCCGATCTCGAAAAGGAGGATCAGACTCGTGTTGTTCATCGCGTCGTCGAGGGTGCGGACGATCGAGAGCATCGACTCCGCCAGCTCGCGCTGGGACTGGTACGCAAACCAGCGCGCGTCCCAGGGAGGGCGCCGGAGCAGCTGCTTCGGGAACAGCGGGGCCGCGCGCGCTTCGCCTCCGGTGTCGAGCGCGGCCCGACGGGCCCAGAACGACGCGCGCAGGTGCCAGAATTCGTCTTTCTGCGTGTCAGTCTGCGTTTCGATGCGGGCGTCCTGCTCGAGCGTGGGCGGTCCGAGCACGTGCACCTTGACGCCGGGCAGCAGTGGCTCGAGGCCGGAGGGAGCCCCGCAATTGAGATAGCGGGCCTTGAGGCGGCCCATGGTCATCAGGTTCACGACCGCGGCTCGATTGGCGAGCTCGTTGTCGTCGCCGAGGAAGTCGAGCTGCTCGCGCAGCGGCTTCAGGCCGCTGCCACGGAGCGTCTTCGACTGCACACGGACGTGTCCCGCGTAGCGGTTCATGTCGTGCAACGAACGGAGGAAGAGCTGGCGCTGCAGCCGGACGCCTTTCAGTCGCTTCGGCGCCTTTGTCGCGTCCGGCGCTGCATCGGGGTGCTCGGTCCAGGGCTGCAGCACAAGGTCCGGCCTGAGGCCGCGGATGATGGCGCCCGGGCCCTTGTCCGCGTTCTTGCCGGAGGTGGCGAACCCCGAGATATGGTCCTTGTGGCGGTGAGTGGCAACTACGGCCGTGAGCTTGCCGCCGCAGTCGGTCTCGATCTGGCGCGCGATGCGCTCCAGGTAGGGTCCGGTACCGGTCTTTCCAGAAGGGAGGCGCGTGGAGCCGAAGTCGATGAGGATGTGCTTCTGCGCCTGGGCGTATTTGAAGCTCAGCAGGAAGCAGTCGCCAAAGCCGACGTCGTAGGCACGCAAGGTCACGCTCTTGAGTGCGGCCATCTACCAGTCCTCCCGGGGCTCGCGCAGCGGTCGCAGCGCGCGGTGACGGTGCATCTGGGCAATGCGTCCGGCTGCGACGGCCTGGCCGTCGAAGTAGCCGCGGTCCCACAGGCTCTGCAGACGCTTCGACTGCCCGGGCCGCACGACACCGGTGCCGATGTGGTACTTCAGGCGACCGTACTCGTCAAAGATCAGGCTGCCGCCGCCGTACAGGGCGATCTGCCGGGACCGTCTCATGCCCCGGGGCTTCTGGATGCCGAGGCTGGCGAGCTCGGTCGAATAGACGGTCAGCGTCTGGACGTACTCGGCCACGGTTTCGCGAAGGATCGAACCGTCGCGACTGACGCGGACCACCGGGCGGACGGACTTCACGCGGGTGAATGCGGCGGGGTAGATGCCGAGCGCATCGCGGTTCTCCCAGACGAAGCGAAATACGGTCGTCGGATCACGCTGCAGCCGCTCGAAGTGCATGCCGGCCCAGCTGAGGTCATCGCGCTTTGGAGGGTCCCAGCAACCATCCGTGTTGCGGCCGCTGGCCGGCCGGATGCCGAATCCGGCGAACTCGCTGCGCAGCACCGTGCGGTAGTGGTATCGGTCGTCGTCCGGGTAGAGTTCGCGATCGGCGGTGAGCAGCGCGCTCAGGTAGTCGGGGTAGGTCAGGTCAACCGGCGGCAGGTAGTCGAGCGCGCGGATCACGATGTTCAGTAGCTGACCCGCGGCCGTGCTGCCTTCCTCGGCGACGACCCCGATGGCGAGCGAGCCGGTGGCCAGCGGCAGCAGTGGCTTGAGGCGGCGTACCCAGATCTGCAGCAGGCTGCGCATCACGACGGCGACCAGCAGCTCGCCGAGATCGTGTTCCTCGGCCTCGCGCAGCCTGCGGTAAAGGCCGGAGTCGGGAGCGATCTCGAGCGACTGACGCAGTGCCGCACCGCGCACCCCCTCGAGGGCCGAACCCATTTCCTCGGCGAGCTTGCCGAGCGCGGTCCGGCCGAGCGAAGGCAGGTCGAGCTTGCGGGCGGGAATGCGCCCGCCGGCGTCGCTCAGTACGCCGAGCGCATGCTCGACGATCTCCCGGTGCTGGAATACCGAGAGCAGTGCAACGACGTCCGCAAAGCCCTCGTGGAAGCCTGCCTGATCGGGTGAGGAAGGCAGCATGTAGCTCGGGCGCAGGCCGTCGAGCAGTGCGTGCGTCGTTTCGTGGACGACGATGTCGTGGGAGAGGCAGGTGTAGACGCGACGGCCGTCGTCGTCGGGGAAGTAGCCGAAATTCAGGCTCTCCGACTCGCGGGAATAGTAGGCGTTGGCGTCCTGGAAGGCGTGCGGTGCCACCTTGATCTGGTGCGAGGGTTCGCCGAACGCCCAGTCCACCGGCCGGCCGAGCGCGCGCTCGAATTCGAACAGCGTCGACATCACGAGCGCATAGGCGTTCTGCTGGTGGAAATGAGGGTCGCGCACCAGGCGGTCGATGTCGTCGATGCGGGCGTAATGGTCCTTCTCGAGATCGTCCTGGCGCGAGCCGTAGAAGCGGTCCGTGGAGGCGTCGTAGTCGAGGACGTGGACGCGATGTCCCTTGGGACCGCGCT
>JAXLRA010000003.1:0-20945 GCA_046331345.1 Vicinamibacterales bacterium
ACCTTCACCGCAAAATGGTAACTCCCGTTCTCGATCACAGGCTCAACGTAGGCCTCCTTGCCGGCCTTGGTGGAGAGCATGAAGGTCGAAACAAGCGGCACCTCCACCTTGGCGAAGGCCGGGTTCGGACTCTTCACCGTCCGCGCCCACAGCCACGCGATCACAGTGAGCTTCTGCCCCACATAGGGCTTGAGGTCGGGTCTTCCCTTCGCCATCTCGGCGGTCACTTCGATCGGCGGATAGAGTTTGCCGATCCGCTTCTCCGCCTCATCGCGCATCCATTGGCCGTAGTAGCGCACGTCATCGGCCAACCCCTGCGCCCCGGCCCAGGTCTTCGTCCCAAGGTCACGCGCGTCGGGATTGACCGACGGCCGCCCCGCGAACCGCGGCGGAATCTCGATCATCGCTTTGTTGATCAGCACTGCGACCGGGTTCAAATCGCTGGCGAAGGACTCTAGCCCGAACCACTGTGCTGAGAGTGGGATGCTACCACTGCCGGCAAATGGATCATGGAATGCAGGCAGCTTATTTCGGTCAAACAACTCCTTCGCCTGCGGATGGTCTGCGTGGTCCGCACAGGCGCGTCGCCATGACTGCCAGATCTCCTCTCTAGCTGTTGCAAGGACGGTGCTGTCTGCAGTCTTCTCCCACTGGATGAGGTCCAGGATGATACGGAAGAGCCGCTCGCGTTCGGCCTGCTGCTTCTTCGCGGTTGGAAATAGGTCGGGCAACGAGGAGGGATCATCCACCATCTGGGCGAATAGCACTGCCCGCGCAGCGGCGAGCGGTCGCTGGGCCCACCACTTATGAAACGACGTCGGCCAGCCCTTAGGTGCCTTCTGCTTCCTCCGCAAGGACTCCTTGTTGATCGCCTCCAGCGGCAACGCGACTTCGATGAGCTTCTTCCTGATGATCACTTCTCCTCCAGCAGCTTCAAGGCGTTGTCCACGGCGTCCTTGATGTCCGTCAGCGCGTCCTCGTCTTCGGCTTCGGCCAAGCTCTCGATGTAATGTCCGACTTGCCGCTTGACGATGTCGAAAGCCTCCTCCGGAGCGTACTCGACCCACCCGTAGCGCGGACTCCAGACTGTCGTCGCAGGGTTGAACGCGAAGGGGTATCCGAGTATCTCGAGCCACGCGGTGGCTTGTTCCAGCGTCAACCCCGAGCGCAAGACGTCACGAACAAATCCAAGCTCGAACGAACGTGGATCATCGAAGTACTCAAGCACAAGTGCCGGGTCTGGAGCGAAAGACAGCAGCCCGCGCTCATGCCACAGCTGCGCCTCGGCCTGTCCCACACCTTCGGCGTGGAGACATTCGCTGAAGGAGAGCTGAAACAAGGCGAGCTGGCCTTCTCGGTACCGCGTCGGACGCCTAAAGTGCCGCGGCAATGGTCCCTCCGCCTGGGCCGGCATGAGCATTGTCATCGGGGTTCCTCCGCTCGCGAAATCAGCTCGGCCAAGTCGTAGTTCACGCTGCTGGCGCCGAAGTCCGGTTCCTTCTGGAACGGACGGCGCAAGTAACGCACTCGAAGTTGCTCACCGTCGAGGAACTCCACGATGGCGAGAATGAAGTCGTCCGGCTTGTTGAGCGAGTAGAGGATCTCGTTCTTGGTCACGGTGATCGTCGACGCGCCGCTCACGCGCCCCTTGACCTCGATGAACCGCAGCTTGCCCGTGCCGGGTACCCGCGACTCGACATCGTAGCCCAACTTCTCGGTTTCACGGTCGGTGGGCTCGAACCCCAGCGCGCGTTCGACTTCCATGACGGCGGCGCGCGCTCTTGCCGCTGAAGCCGGCGTGTCCGGGGGCCGCTCGGCCGAAGGCGCATCCGTACCCGCCATCGCGGCCCGCAGTCCGGCCGGCACGACAACGACTCCACCCAGCACTTTGGGCGGAAGCGTCTTCAGCTCCGCCTCGGCGTCGAGTTCGGCCAGACGCTTCTGCAACCGCCCCTGAAGTTCGTCCGCGCGCCGCCGCGCTTCGAGCGAGTTGAGCCCGGCGGCCGGCTTGCCTGCCTGCTCCTGCATGCGCAACTGGCCCGCTCGGTGATCCCAGTAGGCGATCTCCTTGGTCAGGCGGTCCTTCACGGCCGCTCTTGACTTGGCGATCCAGCCGAGCCGCCGCGAGCGCACTTCGTCGGCGTGTTCGGGCACGACCGATAGCACAGCGTGATCCAACGCCTGCATCTCGATCTGGCGCGTGATCCATGCACAGTGTGGGTTCGCCAGCACCTGCTCAGGCGTCGGCTCGTCGCTCTTGAGCGGCCGGTAGTCCAAGTATGGCGCGTAGCTCAAGTGCTTCGCCTGCCCGGCGGCATCGATCTCCACGTACATCATGCGTCGACTGATCGTGCGGCCCTCGCCCGAAGGCAACACGTGACCGTCCTGGATGGAGTGCTCCAAGAACAGCAGCACGCGCGGCTCGACACCGGCGTCGCGCTCGTCCACCAGCACCGTGCCGCGCCGCAGCAGGTCGCGATGGCGTTCGAGCGTGAGGTCGAGCACCGAATCGAGCAGCGGATGCCCCGGGCACACGAAGGCCGCCATGGGCTGGCCCGCCGGGTTGAGCAGGTCCTTCTCGAACGCCACGCGCTCGTAGCGGGTGAGCACAGGCTGGCCGGAGCCGATCACGCGGTCACGATTGCGGATCGGCGCGGGCACGTGCGTCAGCTCGTAGCGTCTCGGCTCCCGCTGGCGAGCCGAGCCACCCAGTTGCTTGAACGCCTCGAGGAAGAACGACTCGATGTAGAACGGCAGCCGTCGCGCCTCGGCGCGCTCCATGTCTTCGCGCACGCGAGCGACCCGGCTGGAGTCCATGGCGTCGCGGGCAAGCGCGCGCTCTTCGATCAGCCCCTGCAGGTGCTTCTGATCGACGGCGTGCGTAACTGCTTGGCTGAGCCGCGCGCGCACATCAGGCCGGTCGCCGTAGCGAATCGCCTCGATCAAGACGTCGCGCAGGGAACGCCCCTCGAACTGCAGCTTGCCGAGTACGTCGAACACTTGACCGCCGAGCGATTGGCGGGCCTGTTCGAGCTTCGAGCAGCGTGCGATAGACGTCGCCTTCGCGCGTTTCTTCCGCCACCAGGTTCCACAGGTGGCACACCTCGGTCTGCCCGATGCGGTGGATGCGACCGAAGCGCTGCTCCAACCGATTTGGGTTCCACGGCAGGTCGTAGTTCACCATGAGATGGGCGCGCTGCAGGTTGATGCCTTCGCCCGCGGCGTCGGTGGCGAGCAGCACCTGCACTTCGGGGTTGTGCAGGAAGTTCTCTTGCGCCTTGCGACGTTCCTCGCGGCCCATGCCGCCATGAATCGCCACCACCGAAGACTGCCGGCCGAGCAGAGTGGTGATCTGCCGCTCGAGGTAGTTGAGCGTGTCTCGATGCTCGGTGAACATCACGAGCTTCTGGTGTGGCGAGGACGCCGGGGCCGCGATCGGCCCCGATCCGTAAGGCGGGTTCGCCTCGCCCACGCGCACCGGCTGCCCGTTGGACTTGAACACCTCGTGTAGAAGCGACGACAGTTCGCGCCACTTCGTGTCCTGCCCGCTCGAACGCACCCTGGCCGGCAAGGCCCACAAGCCGGCGCAGCGTCTCGATCTCGAGCTTCAGCTCGGCGATCGTGCTGGCGGCGGTCGCCTGGTCGAGGACTTCTCGGCAGCCTCGATTTCGATCTCGGGCGCGCTCGAGGCTCCTCGATCGACGGGGTCGAGCACGGGCGTGGCGACGGGCGCTCCGCGTTGCCGGGGCCGCGGGGCCGCCTCTGCAGGAGCTCCAGCTCGCGCAGCCGCTTCTCGAGCCGATCGTGGCGCCGATGCAGTGACTGGTAGATCGCTTCCGGCGAAGACCGCTAGGCGGCGCTGGAGAATCGAGCGCAAGCCGACCGTTCCCGCGCGCTTCTCGTTCTGCAGCGCCTCGGCGCGGTTGAACTCGCCGCGCACGTACTCGGTGACTTCCTTGTAAAGCGTCGCCTCGCCTTCGGAAAGCTTGAACGGCATCGTGTACGCGATGCGCTCCGGAAACAGCGGCCGACCGTCGAACTTGAGCAGGCTCTCCTTGACCATGCGGCGCATGAGATCGGACACCTCGACCTGATGCACGCCATCGCGGAAGCGGCCCTCGAACCGATCGCCGTCGAGCAACGCCAGGAAGAGCTGGAAGTCTTCTTCCTTGCCGTTGCGGCGTGGCCGTCATGAGCAGGAAGTGCCGCGTGATCCCCGACAGTAGTTGCCCCAGCCTATAGCGCTGCGTGTACTTGACCTCGCCGCCGAAGAACGTGGCCGACATCTTGTGCGCTTCATCGCACACGATCAGGTCGTAGCGGCAGTCCGGCGCACTCAGCTTGGCCTGAACGTCCTCGTTGCGTGAGAGCTTGTCGAGCCGCGCGATGGCGAGGTCGTTTTCGAGGAACCAGTTCCCGGTGCGCGCCGCTTCGAGCTTGTCGTTCGTAAGGATCTCGAACGGAAGGTGGAAGCGGCTGTTGAGTTCGTCCTGCCACTGCTCGGCGAGGCTGCCCGGGCACACGATGAGGCACGCGCTTCAGGTCGCCACGGGCGATCAGTTCCTTGATGAGCAGGCCCGCCATGATCGTCTTGCCTGCACCGGGATCATCGGCCAGCAGGAAGCGCAACGGCTGTCGCGGCAGCATGGATTCGTAGACCGCCGTAATCTGGTGCGGCAGCGGATCGACGCGCGACGTGTGCACCGCCAGCAGCGGATCGAACAGGTGCGCGAGCCGAATGCGGTGCGCTTCGGCGACCAGCCGGAAGAGTGCGCCATCGCCGTCGAAGTCCCACGCGCGCCCCGCCGTGACAATCTCGAGCCGCGGCTCGTCTGACCGGTAGAGCAGCTCGTTGCCGGGCTTGCCCTGCGCGTCCTTGTACGTGAGCTCGACCGCAGTCGTGCCGAACCACTTCGCGTCCACGACGGTGACGATCCCGTCGGAGCGAAGGCCTTTGAGTTCGGTACCGGGGGTGAGGGATTCGAGGGTGGTCATGAGAGTCCGTACTCTCGGAAGTTATGGACGAACTCATCCCTGCGGAAAGTGACAAACTGCTCCACTTCCGCAACCAACTCGGCGGGTACCCCCCAGTCCGAAGGGATACCACATGTCAACCCTGCCGCCTCGCTCTCACCCAGCGTAGCGACGCGCTCAAGCCACTCGTCATAGGCCGTAGGGTCGTTCAGCACGCCCGGCAGATAGGGCGACCGGGGGCTGTAGCTAGCAACACTTGAGATTGTCGATGCTCCACCACCCCCGGGCACATAGCCAAAGGCCGCCCCACCATCCAAGAACACCGGCGAGCCATCGCGACGCTTGTGAAGGGTGTCGAACTTGCAATCCTCCAGGTTGGCCCAGATTTCAATGACATGTCGACCATAGAACGCCGACGGCGCCCTCGCACACTGAAACTGCTGAAGCAAGGGACCACTGTTCCACGCTGCGCTCCCATAGTCTGAGCCCGGGGGTTGTGGAATCGCAATTAGGTCGGGCAGATACTCGAGGCAGACCACCGCATCGTACGTGTCGCCAATGCTCACTCGATCAGCGGCCGAGAGATCGTTCATGCTCAGGCGTCCCACTCTTGCCGCAGGCCAAGGCAATCCGATCGCTGTGGCCATCCGCGCAACAACCAGCTCGTTGAACATCGGCCGGCCCGCTCCACCTCCCCTCACAGTCTTGGCCACGTAGCGATTGCCGTCGGCGCCAAGTACAATGTGGGGGATTGTTGCCCCCCGCCCGATTGCGCCGAGACACTCGACCACGACAACATCACTGCATGCCCGCTCGCCTATTCTTCCCATTGCCACATTCATCTCGCGGCCTCACGCGCCTTGCATTGCCACCGCCTGTCTCGACATGTCGAGACGATTGGACCGCACGTTACTCGTCATCCCACCCCTCATAGTTGTGCTCTTCGCACTCCTCTTGGCTGAGATCCCAGAACTGCTGCGGATCCCCCTCGCACCCGTGGGCCATAGCCTGCTGTGCCAACAACCATTCACTCGCGCCGGCAATGCATGTAAGCGCTCGCGCCTCAACTGCATGTACGGCAACCCACCTCGACCACTGGTGCACGAACTCGAAGCCCTCACACGCCCCTATTGCACAATAGTATCTAAAGGCCTTCCACCACTTCCCACGCATCCGGGCCCGCTCGGCGAGCAAGGCCATCTCAGCCACTGATGGCTTGATCCGCCGCAAATGGCTCCTGCAAGCGAGAAACTCGCCCAAGTCAATGCGCAGCAGTAGAGCTTCACCGCCCATGCCAGCCGGATTCTCACGCTGCTGCATGCGCAACTCCTCCACGACGACGAGCACGGCCTCCGCCGACATTCCTGCAAAGTACCTGGATGCGATGTCGGATACCGAGCGGGCTGGCGCGCTCAAGTCGCGCACACACATCGCCGATGCGCTGTTGAAGGCGGCGGCAAAGGCCTGTCGCCATTCCTCAGTCTGCGCCACCTCCGCCTGATGGGCGCACAGCCGAAGCAGATTGGTCATGCACGACTTCCCGCGGCTCCAGTTCGGCCGTGCAGCCAGCACAAGCAGAAGTCGGTTGTGAAATGCCCTCGCGCGTCGATACTCACCAACGCCAAGGGCATCGCGCATCTCCGCCCTGAGCGCACTTCGGGCCACACGCGCTCCATCCGCCCACACTTCCCCACGCGCTCTGACGCGTGCAACCAGGGCGGCCAAGCCAGAAGTGAGATCGCTGGCCAACTCGACATTCTTCTTGCTGGCCCTGAGCCCTTCTACACACGCAACAAGTTCTTGCCGCCACCCACCTACTCTCTCCCAATCTTCATAACCGACGTAGCTAGGGTTCGCCCACATCTCATGAGATCTTATGCCGTCTCCAGCGTCCGAACCAAAGAGCAGGATCGTCATTGCAGTCTCGAGCAGCCACGCGTCCAGAGCGCCTCGCTCTAAAGCCACGCGACACACTCGCAGACTCCTCTGCATCAGTGGCCATGCTCGAAACGAGGCATGCCCCTTGAAGAGTTCTAGCGCGCGCGCAAAGTCAACAGCAGCCTTCCAACTATCCCCCTCCACTCGCCCAATGTAGGCAAGCGCGAAGGCCGCCGGTAGCGCTCTTTCCGCACCACTTTCTTCAACCAATTGCCGCCGTCGCGCTTCGCGGCGATTAAGGTCGCGAACACTTAGGAGCAGCTCCTCAATACCTTCTGCTGCCGCCTGAATGAACGAGCCCTGAGGCTCACTCGCCAACTCATGCACATGCGCGAGCCGCTCGCGTGGATGCAGATATACGAGATACATGAGCGTGACGAGGCCACCACACACGCCTTGGGCTCTATACTCAACTTCTAGGATCCCACTTGGCTGCAACCATGACGAGGATTGCGTCTTTGTTCCCACTGCGAGCGACACAACTAGGCGCGCAACGCGCGCATCGGGGTGCTCACCCCCAAGCCGCCGCACGAGACCGTGCGCGGCCATCTGGAGCTCCGCAAACGACTCGCGATCGACCGGCGCGCCAACCTTGTCGCACCACCAATAATCAACAATTAACAATATCTGGCTGACCGGGTGCGTCGAGGGCAACTGCCAGTGCTCAGCAATGTCATGCAAACACGATCGATGCGATTGCATTTCGGCTTCGTCACACACGAGCCACGCGCGATAGAAGAGTAGCGACTCCAGCCGCGCAACTGCCAACCCGGAGCCGAGGTTGCGCCTCATGACTTCAAGCCACCGATGCAGCGGCACATCGTCGAGGACAGATCCCACGCCAGTCGTATTGCAGTCCAATGCGAACCGACGTCGTATGCTTTCCAGAAAGCTATCTGTGTCGCGTCCCCAGGCATTGGTTTGCCCGCTCGATTGGGGTGCGCCTGGAAGCGTCTCTGTTTCGATCTGGATGATGGCGCGGCACAAGGAAAGTCGAGCATGCAATTCCTGGTACACGGGGGTGTCTGGCGCGGTACCGCGAGAGCGCCCAAACCAAGTGCCACTACCTGAAATAAGTTCGCTTGCCTCTGCGATCCGATGCTGGAAGGTCATTAGCTCAAGAAGTTCAACGCGTAGCCGACATGTCTCCTCGAGGACCCAACCCACGCCCGGAGAGTCCGAGGCAAGCAGGCGCTCCAGAGTGGCCTCGGCAAAGGCCACGGCTTCTGCCAACTCGCCAGCATTCAGCAGGGAGCGGAAATAGATATCACGAGCAACGTGGGCACTGTAGGGGCATGTGGACTTCTCTGCCTCGGCGAGCATTGCAAGCGCAAGGACATCGGCGCTACGACCACATGTAAAGAACCGATCGGGGCAACGAGCCGCCCAGTGCCACGGCGAATAGGCCGGCGCGGACAATAACGCCTCGCTGGGGCTTTTCGATTCACGACAACGCGCTCCGATCCGTCGCGAGACTTCGGGAGCCACTGCGAATACACTGTAGGCCCAATGCTTTAGTTCTTCTCTTAATATATTTAGATCGTACATTGCCACCTCGGTTGCATTAGGCTCCAATACGCGAGCCTTGAGGTCAAAGAGATACAGGGAGGCAGCTCGTCTACTGGCAGGGATCGTCGGGCGCGAGGCTGTGGCATGTGGTGCATGACTGGCCGTAAGAGCCCCCCACCCCACCCAAAACACCCCGTCTCCCTCCTCACCCGCAGCACGATCAACTGCTCGCTCGCCCGCGAGTACGCCACGTAGTACCACTTGTTGAGCGGCACGTTGTGGTCGGGGTCGTTGTCGTCCACCACCACCACGCGCGGCCATTCGCTGCCCTGGGCCTTATGAACGGTCAGCGCGTAGCCCCAGTCGGCGCGCAGCACCTTGCTGCGCGGGCCGGTCACGTGGCGGGTCATCACCACGCCTTCGCGGATCTGCTCGCCGGCCAGCATCTGCGAGCTGATCGTCCACTCGGCCTTGTCGGCCTTGCGGCCTTCGGGGTAGCCCTCCACCACGTACTCGCGCAGGCCGATCACGTCGGTACGTTCCACCGTGGTGCCCACGAAGTTCGTCACCATCAGGCGCTCGCCGTTGGCGATCTGCTTGCGCAGCGTGGGGTGCATGTAGTTCTCGCTCGCCACCAGGATCTCGCCGGCCTTCGGGCGAAAGTCCACGGGCGTGGTCATGAACCCGCGCAGCCGCCGCACGTACTCGTTGATCTGCACACGCAGCGAGTTGCGCTGTGTCAGCACCACGTCGGCGCTCTCGATGATCTCGCGCACCTGCGCGGGGCCGAAGTGCCCGTCGGCCTCGCTCAGGTAGGTCACGCGGCCGTCGGCGGTGGTGCCAAAGCTCAGCGCCGCTCCCGCGCGCGCGCCGTGCGCGGCGCCGTGCAGCGACGTGTCCACGCCGTGGCGGTGAATGCGCTTCAGCTCGGCGTCGGGCTTCTCCAGCACGCCGCACGCGCCCAGTTCGGCTTCCTGGCTCGGGTCCTCCACCACGGGCGGCAGCTGGTGCGGATCGCCGGTGTACAGCACCCGCGCGTACTTCTTCAGCGCCTCGAAGTCGCGCTTGGTCACCATCGACGCTTCGTCCACGATCACCAGCCGCAGCATCTCGGCGGGCTTCGGGCCTTCGAGCACGAACTTCACGTCCTCGCCGTCGAAGCCCGACATCTTGAACTTCCACAGGAACCCGGCCAGCGTGCGCGCGCGCGTCTTCCAGCCGCGCGGCAGGCGGTCCTTGAGCGCTTCCACGGCCTTGCCGGTCGGCGCCACCAGCCGCACCTGGTCGGCCAGCAGGTTCAGCCGCCTCACCACGGCGCCGGTCACGGTGGTCTTGCCGGTGCCGGCGGCGCCGGCCAGCGCGAACCAGCCCTTCGCCTGCGGGTCGGCGAACCACCGCGCGATCCGCTCCACGGCATCGCGCTGGTCGTCCGAGAGCTTGCCTTCGAGGCTCGTGTCTTCGGGGTCGAGCGGCTTGCGCGAGCCCTTGATGGGCTTGGGCATCGGGAACGGCGGCTCCACCGCGTAGGCCGCTTCGGGCTCGGCCACCTGTCCCACGCCCCCGGGCAGCGGCAGCGGCGGCGCGAGCGCCACGCGCGCGCCGGCCGTGGCCACCGCGGGCACCGCGATCGTGCCGGCGATCACGCCGGTGATGTAGTGCGCCAGCTCGGCGATCTGGCGCTCTTCGTGTTTCGACTTGAGCGCCTTCACCACGCGCTGCGCGGCCGCGAGAAAGTCGGCCACGTACTCGGCGGTCATGAACCGGTACTGGC
Source organism: Vicinamibacterales bacterium (assembly GCA_046331345.1). Taxonomy (GTDB): domain Bacteria; phylum Acidobacteriota; class Vicinamibacteria; order Vicinamibacterales; family CAVVIG01; genus CAVVIG01. Next base: position 10,193 of record JAXLRA010000003.1, read on the forward strand.
CCTGCGCGGTCTTCTTCGGGTGCTGGAGGTCGTTGCGATACCGGCGGACGGTATCGGGGTCCTCGGGCATCAGGCCGAAGCTGCTGGCGACCGCCTCGAGCAGCTGGCAGATCACGCCGGCATCACGTCCGCTCTGGCGGATCTTCTCGGCGTCCGCGGGCACGAAGGCGCCGTTCTGCGCCAAGGCCAGCGCCAGCAGGTTCTCGCGGGTCGACGTCTCCTCGCGGTTCCAGCGCTTCTCGAACGCGATCACGAACTTGGTCAGCACCTGCGTCGCAGAGGTGACGACCTCTTCGTACTGGGCCTGGGTGGGACCCGTACTCATGGCGGCCAAGCTTTCCTGCCGGGGGCAACGGCCGGCGTTGCGGGCACTCTCCCACTCGCGCGTCCGTTGGGGGCGCGACGCGGCGAACGAGTGCCCGGGCAGCGGGGGATCTGCCGCGGAACTGCACTGCACGACGAACTCCCCTGCGTAGGAGCACGTCGCCGGTTTTCGATATTGAGCGCCGCCGAGCCTAGCTCCGCACGCGCGCGCGGGTCCATGAAAAACTGCCCGGCGTGGCGCGCGGCGCGATTGTGGTCCTATCGCCTCGGCGTTTCGACCCCGTGCCGCGCCAACCAGTTGCTCAGCGTCTGGTAGCTCGGCAGCCCCACGATCCGCGCGGCCTCGGACTTGTTGCCGTTCGCTTCGGCGAGCGCGCGCTTCAGGTAGTGGTGCGCGACTTCGTTCAGCAGTTCGGGAAGACTGAAGCCATCTCCCAATGCGCGCCCCAGCACGTCGCGGCCGTGCTCGGCCGGGCCGCGAGCCAAGCGGCTACTCAGCCTCGGTTCTAACTCGACTCAAGTCTCTCAGTGCCCGCGCAAGGCTGGGACACACCCGAGCGGCTACATCGGGACGCCATCCGCTTCGTGCATCATCAACGAAGTCAGGCATCAACCCGTTGTACATTGCGCCGACAGTTCGACCGGACCCGGGTCGCGGCACGATGCCCTCCCGAATCTCCCGTCTTCCCGAGTCTCGGCACAGGCGCACGACTTCGCGCTTCGGATCATCCAGAGCCTCTGGGATGCGGGACATCCGATCGACCGGCACTTCGAACCAGGCGGCAAACCGCTCGGTATCGCCCATGAGCCACGCCTCCACTTCGCGCACGGCTATCCGAAAGGCCATGAATCGTGCGGAGACGGGAAGCAGTTGCTGCCGCAGTGAGGGTGCACACTCGTCTGTGTCGAGATCTACCAGCACGAACCAAGGATTGCGCTCCGCTGCGGCGTTATAGCCACGGAGGCGCCTCGCCAAGTGGGATCGTCCTCCCCCGGGATGAACATTCCCGAGTTCACCGCCCACATGTAGGACAAGTCGGCGAAACACCGCCTCGTCGAGAATGCCTTCGACCGCGCCCGAAAAGTAGACTGCCATCGCCTTAGTCCGCGAAGAGCCTCAACTGGCTCGCGTCGCGGGGGCGAGTGAGCGGAAGAAGTGTCTCGTCGAGTGTCGAGCCGTGTGCCAGCAGCGTGGCAACTTCTGGGATCGCACGCGCCGAGCGCACTTCGGTGCCCTCCTTGCGAGGAATCAGCAGGAGCACTTCGTCGAGCCCGATTCCCTCGTCGCGCAAGAGGTCGGCAGAGTGCGTGCTCAGCAGAATCTGGCGGCCCGTGCGTTGCTGCATTCGAGCAAAGACCTGCGGCAAGTAGCGCACGACCTCCGGATGCAAGGAAAGTTCGGGCTCTTCCAGTAGCAGCGGCCCGTGGCTGTCGAGCATGACCCAAAGCAGGCCCAGCAGGCGCAGTGTTCCATCGGACAGCTGGTCTTCATTCTGCCAGGCGCCTTGGGCTCGCCAGTGCTCATATCGCCCCCGCAAGTGGGGGGTTCCGGCCTTGTCCGTCCACAGCTCCAGTTCCTGGAGCTGTGGAACGGCGACTTGCAGTGCAGCAGTCACCCTCGCGAGGCGCGCCCTCTGTTCCTTGATCGAAGTACGTGCGACTTGCTCGATGAAGTCTCCGCCGAAGGGATCCCCCGTCAGGCCGGCTGAACGGTCGGGTTCCCTTACGAGCTGGGGAACGAGGTGCATATAGCGTACGGACTCGAAAAACGCCGCAAGAGTCCGGAACTTCGCGTTGTTGCCGACTTGCTCCAGATGCGTCTGGAACAACTGCTCCGGATCCTCGAGGTCGTCAGGTGTCGGGCGGTCGAGCAGAACACCACCGGCGTGTCGCACGACCTCGCGCACAACGCAGGGCATCTTGTCGGTCTCACCAAGACAGAGCTCGTACTCCCACGTCGCCGGAGCGTCGTCACTTCCCACCCGCACGTGAATCACGATGTCAGACCGTCGTCTTGCGGCGAGGCTGCGAAGCGATCCGAGGCTGAGTCGAGGCTTGCGGCGAACCGCAGCCTGCAGTCCGCCTCCGACCGAGGTGAGCTCCCCGAGGAATCGGAACACGTCGAGCAGGTTGGACTTTCCCGAGGCATTCGGTCCCACGAGAAACACGCGCGACTGCAGCTCGACTTCGACACTGGAAAAGTTCCGCCAGTTCTCGAGTCGAAGTGACGTGAACCGCAGGCCGGCGATGTCTTTGCCGTTCGCACGCTTGATCATGGACGCATCCTACTCCGTCGCTCGCGCTGGGCCCAAGCCGTGGGTTTCACCTACCCGCCTTCTCCACGCCGTGCCGAGCCATCCAGTTGCTCAGTGTCTGGTAGCTCGGCAAGCCCACGAGCCGCGCGGCCTCGCTCTTGTTCCCGTTCGCCTCGGCCAGCGCGCGGCCAAGATAGTGCCGCGCGATTTCGTTCAGGAGCTCGGGCAGGCTGAAGCCCTCGCCCAGCGCTCGTCCCAGCACGTCGCGGCCGTGCTCGGCCGGGCCGCGCGTGCTGTCGAGCAGCGCCTCGCGCACGTCGCTCGCCTGAATGACGTCGCCCAGCGTCCAGAGCGCGGCGCGGCGCAGCGTGTTCGCCAGTTCGCGCACGTTGCCGGGCCACGCGTGCGAGAGCAGCGCGTTGCGCGCGCCGGGCGACAGGCGTTTGGGCTTGTAGCCGGGCAGCGACGCCGACTCGGCGTTGATTGCGCTCAGGTAGTGATCCACCAGCAGACCCACGTCGCCCATGCGCGCGTGCAGGGGCGGCAGCCGCAGCACGGCGACCGCCAGCCGGTAGAACAGGTCCTCGCGAAAACGCCCCGCGCGCACTTCGTGGACCAGCGTGCGGTTGGTCGCCGCCACCACGCGCACGTCCACGCGGCGCGGCTGCGTGGCGCCCACGCGGGTGATCTCGCCGTCCTGCACGGCGCGCAGCAGCTTCACCTGCGCGGCCGGCGGCAGCTCGCCGATCTCGTCCAGGAACAACGTGCCGCCGTCGGCGGCCTCGAACACGCCGGCGCGCGCCTGGGTGGCACCGGTGAACGCGCCTTTTTCGTGGCCGAACAGCTGCGACTCCACCAGCTCGGCCGGAATCGCGCCGCAGTTGACCGCCACGAACGGTTTGTCGCGCCGCGCGCCGCTGCGGTGAATGGCACGCGCGAACAGCTCCTTGCCCGTACCCGACTCGCCTTCGATCAGCACCGGCACGCCGCGCAGCGCCACCAGTCGCGCCATCTGCACCACGCTCTTCATGGCGGGGCTGCGATGCACGATGTCGGCCCACTCGGGCGCCTCGGGCGGCAGCGACGCGGCCAGCTGTTCCCAGCGGCTGTCGGAATCGCGCAGCAGGTCGGGCACGAAGTCGGCGCTCAGCTCGAACGGCACGTCGGCGGTGCGCACGCCGTGCTCGCGCGAGGACTCGAGCAGCTCGGCGGGATGCCGCGTCTTGGCGAGCAGGATCCACACGGCCGCCATGGGCGGCGTGCCCGGGCTCAGGTGGAACGTGAGCCGCGCCCTCGCATGCCGCTTGCGCGCGTCTTCCACCGCGCGCGTGGCCGCCTGCCAGATCTCGCCGAAGTGCACGGGACTCGTGAGCTTCTCGTGCCGCAGCTTGATCACCAGCTTCGGCGCGCGCGCGCGCAGCCAGCGCGCGTAGGCGGCGCCCTGCGCTTCGGGGTAGTTGCAGAGCAGCACCGCTTCGTCGAACGCGCGCGCGTCCACGGCCTGGGCGATCGGCCCGACGCCGTTGGTCGCCGACTCGGCGATCGCGCGCAGGTCGGTCTGGCCCACCCAGCAGATGAGGATGTGTTCGGGCATGGGCGCAGGGTAAGAGGTCTCTTGTAGTGTTACAAGATTTCTTGTGAGACGCGGCCCTCCGGGCCGCTACTTCTTTCCTCCGGAACGCGCCCGACCGCGGCGCTCGCCGCGGCGCCAGCGCCACCAGCACCGCGCACGAATCCCCGCGCCAGTCGCGGCCTCGCCGCGTGTGCGCCGCGCGCGCCGGCCCCCCCGCGCGCACCCCGCGAGATCGCCGCGAACGCGCCGCGGCACGCCGCCTGCAGTAGGCCGACTGCTCACCCATCGAGTACCGCCCCTGCGGCCACTTCCCCGCTGGCCGAACGCTCCGGTGTCGGATTGCGGTCCCTGCTCTGCGTTCGGGGGAATCAGGCAGGGGGCCGGCATCGGAGTGTTCCGGGCGGCAGCTCACGTGCGTCACCCACGAGATCTCGCCATGCACCTCCACTCCCACATCCCCCTCGGCTTTCGCCCGAGCGACTACTCGTGTGCGCCCGTGGTCGGTGATCGCGCGGTCATCGCGCACGTCGCGATGTACGAGCAGTTCGGCTCGCTCGCGTTGCATGCGGTGCGCACGCGCGGCGGCTGGCGCTACGACTTCTCCAACACGTTCGGCTGGGACCTGCGGCCGGGGCGGCTTGTCTCGCGCGACACGCTCACGCTGGAAGAGCTGATCGACTCGCTCGAACGCGCCACCGTCGACGGCGGCGCCGACGCCTGGCTCATGGAGCCGATCTGCGGCGGGCTCGGGCTGCTGCCCGGGGCCGTCACGCTCACCGAGCAGCGCGAGCACCTGCGCGCCTCGACGCAGTTTCCCGTGCCGTCGTCGGCGTGCTATCCGCATCTGCGCGACTGGTACACGGCGCGCCACGACGAGTGGCTCGACCATCATCTCATTCGCTGTCTCGAGCTTCGGCACGAGGCTTAGTCGGCAGCGCTACCGGTGTCCGGAGGCAAGCATGGCTCGGTCCGTCCGCGAACTCATCCAATCCCCGCCCTATGCCATGGAACACCGCTACGCCGGGACCGTGCCGTGGCTGGGAGCGGTCACCCACTCGTTCGGCGGTGACCAGACGGGCCTCTATGTCGTCTCCTTCGCGAAGGACATCGATTCGCACGATGGAGCGCGACCGGATTGCCCGCTGCACCCGGAACGTGTGAGGCACTGGCTCGAGGTTCGCCCCGAACTCAGGCTCGACGGCGCGCGCCCGAACGCCGCGCAACTCTCCGGGTTCCTCGCGCACTGGTGGATCCCGGACGAGCACGTGCTGTACGTCGGCCGGACGGAAGCCTCCTTGAGAGGGCGGGTGCACGCCTACTACGGAACAGCGCTCGGCGCGAAGAAGCCGCACGCAGGGGGCTGCTTCCTCAAGACACTGGATTGCCTCGATCGGCTCTACGTTCACCTGTTCGTGGGTGAAGGGCATTCGTCGTACGAGCACATGGCGCTGCTCAACTTTCGCCATGGACTCTCGGATGAGACGCGGGCGAAGCTTCCCGATGCCATCGAGCAACTTCCCTTCGCCAACCTGCGTTGGGCGGAGGGACCCGCCAAGTCTCGGGCGCTGACCGGCCTCTACGGCGACCTGTAGCATTCGAGTGCGGCAGCGGCGCCCGCGCGCCCGAGGCGCAACCCGAACGGCGAGGTGGTTTCAGAACCACCTCGCCGTTCGTCGTTCCGCGACAGCCCCGTCCCCGCTACCTCACCACCACCACTCTCGCCGCCGCCGTCGGCCGGCCCTCCTGCTGCCAGCGCGCGAAGTACGTGCCCGGTGCGACGCGCTCGCCGCGGTAGCTGCGGCCGTCCCACGCCAGCGTCACACGCGTGCCGGAAGGCGTCGCGTCGAGCATGCGCACGACACGGCCCTGCGCGTCGTTGATCAGCAGGCGGCCGCTCAGCGCGGGCGCCGCCGACATCGTGAACGAGCACGACGTGCGCATGGGATTCGGGTACACGGCCAGCTTCGCCGCGCCGGCGACGAGGTTGTCGCCCACGCCCGTGGTCATCGCCACGTGCGGGCCGCCGTAGTTGGGCGCACCGTCGCCGTGGCACACCGCGCATTCGCGCAGCACGCCGGCGTAACCCTGCAGCGCGATATTGTTGGCGTTGTCGTTCGCTTCGCGGCTCGGGAAGTCGGCATGCGTACTGCCGTGACAGGCTTCGCACGCGACGCCGCCGTGGCCGGTGCTCATGCGATACAGCTTGCCGGGGTTCTCGGCGAACGCGGCGCCATGGCAGGTGCCGCACTGCGGCTCGTTCGCCCACGGCACACGGCCGTTCTCGATCGAACGTGCCATGGTCGCCATGTTGCCGTGGCAGCTCTGGCAGGTCAGCCCATGCTGTTGGCGCATGGCGCCGCGCAGGCACTGCGTCTTGGGGCCGGGATGGCACTTGTTGCACAGGTCCACGCCGGTCATCTGGCGGTCCAGGAACTGGTGGCGGTCGTGCAGCTGGAAGGAAAAGTACTTGGCATCCGCGCGCCCCGTGGTACCCAGCGCCGGCGACGCGTGGCACTTCGCGCACAGGATCGGACGCACCGCGGGATCGAAGCCGCTCACGCGCGGGTGCCCGTTCAGCATTGAGTTGATGCTCGAGTGGCAGCCCGAGCTGACGCAGTTCACCTCGACCGACACGGGAATCACCGGCGTGCTGCGCGCGAGTTCGTGTCCTTGCGCGTCACGCGCGATCACGAGCGCCTTCTGGTACGGCTTCTCCACCGTGGGCTCGGCGTCGTCGAACGGCGTCACGGGAATGCCCTTCGCCTCGAACAGCGAGCCACCCGCGGGATCGAGCGTGCCGGTCAGGCCCTTGCCGGTCAGGCCCACGTCGGGCGGCAGCGTGACGCCGAAGATCGCCGGCGCATACGTCCAGAAGTCGGTCTTGCCCACCGAGGTCGTGTTGCCCGGGATCGAGTAGTCGAGCGTGAAGCCGGTCGTCAGCAGCTGCGGCCGCGTGGTCAGCGTCCCGCGCCTGATCACCTGCGCCTGCAGGTTGTTGAACGGCGGCAGCACCTCGAAGTCGGCGTGCCACTGGTTCATGCAGTGCATGCCGAGATCGTTCCACGACAGCACGACGTGGTCACCGAGGGGTGGGATCGCGGCGGCCGGGGCGGACGCGGCAGCCAGTGCGAGTGCAGCGAACAGCGCGAAGCGGGCGCGGCGGGGCATACGTCCTCCAGTGCGAGGGGTATTGCGTGGACTGGTGACGTGGGGTGCTGGATAGGAGACGCGAGGTCGCGCGAGGATACGGGGCGGGTTCGCGATTCCTCGCCCGCCGTCCAGCGAACCGGTACTTCGTTTCTCCTCACCGAACCACGCGTGTGCACGCGCAGTTCGCGCCGTGGCCGCGTTGCCCGGCCATGCGCGCCCCGAAGACCGCGGTTCGCCCCTCACGTCCGCCCCTCCCCGACTGGTCCCAATGGACCGCCTCGACAGCGCAGGTACGCGGCGGCGTTCCGCGCGCGGAGGAGTAGGCTTGTCGGCGTCCCTTGCATGCGACCTGCGGCCGTGCCGCGCGGGTCGCGGGCGATGCAGCCGACCGATACTTCCGAACTTCCTCTCGAGGACCGCATGCACTCCAAGCACCTCGGCACCCATACGCAGCTCGTCCACGCCGGTCATCACCCCGACCCCACGGGCGCGGTGACCGTACCCATCTACCAGACCTCCACGTTCGCCTTCCGCAACGCGGCGCATGGCGCCGAGCTGTTCGCGGGCGGTGACGACGGCTGGATCTACACGCGCCTCGGCAACCCCACCATCCACGCGCTCGAAGAGGCCGTCGCGCAGCTCGAGCACGGCCACGCCGGCATCGCGACCAGCTCGGGCATGGGCGCGGTCTCGGCGGTCTACCTCGCGCTGCTCGAGCAGGGCGGCCACATGGTCAGCACCGCGTCGGTGTACGGCCCGTCGCGCACGCTGGTCGAGAAGCACCTGTCCCGCTTCGGCGTCGCGGCGACGTTCGTGGACACGACCGACGTGGCGGCGGTGCGCGCGGCGATGCGGCCGAACACGCGCATGCTGTACGTGGAATCACCGTCCAACCCGGCCATGCAGGTCACCGACCTGCGCGCCATGGCCGAGCTGTGCCGCGAGCACGGCTGCGCGCTCGTCGTGGACAACACATTCGCGTCGCCCTACCTGCAGAAGCCGCTCGATCTGGGCGCCGACGTGGTGCTGCACTCGGTGACCAAGTTCATCAACGGCCACGCCGACGTGGTGGGCGGCATCATCGTGACGCGCACCGAAGAGATGTACCGCCGAATCCGCCCGCTCATGGTCGCGGTCGGCAGCAACATGGACCCGCACCAGGCCTACCTCGTGCTGCGCGGCATCAAGACGCTCGGCCTGCGCGTCGAACGCGCGCAGGCGGGCGCGCTCGAAATCGCGCGCTGGCTCGAGAGCCGTCCGGAAGTCGCGTGGGTGCGCTACCTCGGGCTCGCGTCGCATCCGCAGCACGAGCTGGCCCGCCGCCAGATGTCGGGCTTCGGCTCGATGATCGCGTTCGAACTGCACGGCGGCGTCGAGGCCGGCGTGGCGGTCATGGACCACGTGAAGCTCGCGATCCTCGCGGTGTCGCTGGGCGGCGTCGAAACGCTCATCGAGCACCCGGCGTCCATGACGCATGCCGGGATGAGCCGCGACTCGCGACTCGAGGCGGGCATCACCGACGGTCTCGTGCGCTACTCGGTCGGCATCGAGGAGCCCGCGGACCTGATCGCCGATCTCGAACAGGCGTTCGCGGCGATCCCGGCGCACGCGCGCACCCGGGCGGCCGAGCCCGCCGCCGCGCGCTGATTCCGGCGGAGCACGACGGCCGCCCGCGTACGCGCGGGCGGCCGTTCGCGTACCGGCGCACCTACTCCAGCAGCGCCAGCCTTCGCAGCGTGCGTTCGTCACCGCACTCGGCGACCACGAAATAGACTCCGGCGCGCGCACGGGCGCCGTTCGCGGCGTGGCCGTCCCACGCCAGCTGCTGGTCGCCGGCCTCCAGCAGGCCGTCGCACAGCGTGGCCACCGCGGCGCCGCGCACGTCGAGCACGCGCACGCGCACGCGGCCGCGCTCGCGCATGCGGAACGCGATCGTCGCGGGCGCGGCGCCCGCTAGGTGCGCGGCGGGGTTCGGCCACACGCGCATCTCGCGCACCCGGCCCTGCGCGCTGGGCAGGGTTTCGCTGGGCATGGGCGCGGGCTTGATCCGGTACGTGCGCAGCTGCTGCTTCGCCAGTCCGTCGCTCACCCACCCGGCGTCGGCCGGCAGGGCGAGCAGGTCGGTCTCCACGTGCGTCGTGCGCGTGGCCACGATGTCCCCGAGCGTGGGCAGCGACAGCGCGAACGTGGCGGGCGCGTTCGACAGGTTCCACACGCGCGCGATCACACCGCTCGCGATGCCTTCTTCGGCGGGCTTCAGCGCCCACAGCAGCACGTCGGCCGAAGGCATCCGCACGAACGCCAGCGTGTCGGCGGGCAGCGGCGCGGACGGGCCGCCGGTCATCCGCGCGCCGACGAGCGGGTTCTGGTGCTCGAGCGCCATGCGCATCGCCGCGGCCGGGTCGTACGCGCCGTGACGGCGGATCGCGAAGCGGTTGCGGAACTGCGTGTCGCCGCCCTGGTTCGCGATGCCGTACGTGACACCGTCCACCTGCATGCCCACGGTGGCGCGGATCTGGGGCGAGTTCGCGTCGAGCGTGGTCGTGGTGCTGTTGCCGAGCTGGAAGAACGAGCAGTCGGCGTTCGACAGCGTGACGCCGCGGCCGGCTTCGGAGAAGTCGGCGAAGTGCCCGAACGTCAGGTAGTCGGTGCGCGCGTTGGCGTCGGCGTAGTCGCCGCCCGCGGCGGCGCGCGCGGCGTTCGCGATCATACCGACTTCCTCATGGCGCACCGTGGGCGACGCCAGGTTGAACCGCCAGAAGTACTCCTGCGTGCCCGAGAAGTTCGCCGTGATCGTGTTGTCCACGTCCACGCGATCCACGCCCGAGTACAGCGTCACGCGCGTGGTGTGCGGCGGCACGCTCGCCGCGCTCACCCGCAGCGTGGTGGACACCGGGCCGGTGCTCTCCAGCGTCACGGTGCCGGTGCCGGCGTTGAGGTCGTTCAGCCAGCTGCCGCTCGCGACCAGGTTGCGGTCGCCGTCACGGTGGTCCACCACGCTCGGGAGGTGGCCGCGATTGCCCAGCGTCACGCCGTAGAGGCCGTTGTCCATCACGGGCAGCGTCACCGTGGCCGCGTCGCTCCACGCCGCGGGCGCCACCGGCTGCACCTCGTACACGCGGTAGCCCACCGACGGCACGTCGGCGGCAAGCACGCGCACCACGCCGGCCGACACGGTCTGCGAGCGCACCTCGGCGCCGGTCGCCACGTCCACCACGCGGCGCGGCGCGGCGACCGACGTGGCGAGGTCCACCGCATCGGTGCGCGACCACGACAGCGGGTTGAACACCAGGTGGCGTTCGGCGCCGCCGGGCTGCACCACGTCGGCCGCCAGCGCGGCGAGTGCGTCGGCCTGCAGCGTGTTCACGTAGCGCTCCATGAGCGCCAGCTGGTCGCGCTGGAACTGTGCGCGCGTGGCGCGAGGCACGGGACCGTCGGCGGTCCAGTCGTG
>JAXLRA010000004.1:0-894119 GCA_046331345.1 Vicinamibacterales bacterium
CAGCGGGTCTATCGCGAGCTGTTCCACCTGAACGAGACGGAGGCCGCCCGAATTGCGACCCTCGTCCCGCGGCAGCAGTTCCTGCTGAAGCAACCCCACGTGGCCAAGGTGCTCGCGCTGCACGTGGATCCAAAGAGTGCCGCCCTCTTCAGCGCGGGCCCTCGCCCCTAACCGACCACCGTTCGAAGGAGAGAACCGATGACGCACCGTATCTGGGGAGCCGTGTGCCTGCTGGTCCTGAGTGCCGCGCCGCTTCTGGCCCAGTCCACGCCGCCCGTCCGCAGTGCCCGTACCGTGACGTACCACGCGCGCGACCTCGTGTCGGTGCGCGGGCGCCTGCACTACACCACGCTGATCGTCCTGCCGGACGGCGAGGAGGTGGTCGAAGCGACGTGCGGTGACAAGGAGGCCTGGCTGGTCAACGTCCGAGCCGGGCTCGTGTCGCTGAAGCCGACGACGGCCGGGAGTGAGACCAATCTGAATCTCCTCACCACGTCCGGGCAGGTCTACGCGTTCCTGCTGGCCGAGGTGTCGGCCGCGAAGGGCCAGGACGCGGATCTCACAGTCTATCTGGAGCGCGATCCCGCGGACGCGTCGTCGGCGACGACCGCCGCGCCGACGTACGTCCCGGCCGCGCAGTTGGACGATCTGCGCGCACAGGTGGACCTCGCGCGAGATCTGGCGACGCGCGCGACGGAACGGGCGCGCGTCGAGGTCGACACCGCCGTCACGGCGTATCGACAGCAGTACCCGACGACGATGCGCTTCCCGTATCGCATCGTGCAGGACAAGGCGCCGTTTCGGGTCCGGGCGATGTGGCACGACGACCACCGCACGTTCATCCAGATGGCAGCGGGGGAGTTGCCGGCACTGTACGAATACCAAGATCGCCTGCCGGCGCTCGTGAACTTCACCGTGCAGGACGGCACGTACGTCGTGCCGAAGGTCCTGCAGGACGGCTACCTCCAGATCGGCGCGGCTCGCGTGGGCTTCCGCGCTGTGGAGGCGAAGTAACGTCATGGTGGACACGCCCCGTTCCTCGTCGGACCTGGCGCCGGCCCGTGTGACCGACTGGCGGTCGATCCCCGCGGGCGTCGTCCCGCGCCATCTGCAGCACTGGGTCGTGCTCGGCCTCGCCGCCGTCATGGTGGCGATTCTGGCCCTGGCTGGGCCGCCCGCGCCGCGGCGGTCCGCTCCGCCGTCCCCGGCGGCGGTTCCGGTCGATCCGAACCAGCAACGGATCGAGGAGTTCCAGCGCCGCATCCAAGAGCAAGCGCAACGCCTCGCTGCCGAGCAGACGCAACTGCTGGAGACCAAGGATGCCCTGGGCGCCGTGCCCGCATCCTCGGTGGCTGCACCCAGTCACGGTCCGATCGAGTCCGCCGGTGGTGCCGCACCCGCCGACGGTCTGCCACCGGCGCCGTTCGCACGGACCCGCGCTGCGGATAGCGTGGCCTTCACGCGCGCGGCCGCGAGCGGGGGAGAGCCCGCGGCCGCCGCACTGCCGCTGCCGCCTCTGCCGCCGATGCCGGCGGTGCCTGTGCCCGCTGGCGTACCGTCACCGGCGGCGTCCGTGGGCGCCGTGAGCGTTGCGCATGCGCCAACGAGCGCGCCGGCGTCGCCCGCCGTTGGCACGACGGACGCGCCGCGCTATCGCGTGTTCGAAGGCACGGTCATCGACACGGTGCTCACCAATCGGCTCGACAGCACGTTCACCGGCCCGGTGAACTGTCTCGTGAGCATCCCGGTGTATGCCGCCGACCGGGTGGTCATCCCGGCCGGCGCCCGTGTCCTGGGCGAAGCGCGGGCAGTGACCACGCTGGGGCAGACCCGGCTGGCCGTGGTCTTCCACCGCATCCTCTTGCCGTCGGGGGCGCGCATCGAGCTCGACGCGTTCCCTGCGCTCAACCAGGTGGGCGACCTTGGCTTGCACGACCAGGTCGACCGGCACTACGGCGAGATCTTCGGGGTCTCCATCGCGCTTGGCTTGATCGCCGGCTTCAGTCAGGGACAGACGCCGACCGGCCTCGACGCGACGGCCGTGGACGGCTACCGACAAGGCGTCGCGTCGAACGTCGCACAGTCGAGCACGCGCGTCCTCGACCGCTTTCTGAACCGGCTCCCGACGGTCACCATCCGGGAGGGGCATCGCATCAAGGTCTATCTATCGCATGACCTCGATCTGCCGGCCTATCGCCCGGCGCTCGCGGTCGGGGGAGGTCACCCATGATTCGCCGCGTCGTCCTCACTGTCGCGCTGCTCGGCGCGCTTTCCACGCCCGCGTCGGCGCAACTGTTCGGGGGGATCGTCTACGACCCCACGAACTACGCGAACGCCGTGCTGCGGTACGGCCAGCTCCAGCAGCAACTGACACAGCTCATCACCACCTACCAGCAGATTCGCACGCAGTACCGGCTCCTCCAGCAGCAGGCGCAGTTGCTGCCGGTGAACATGACCGCGCGGTACCGCAGCCTTGCGAGTCCCTGGCTGCCGTTGGCGGCCCTGACCGCCTACGGCACGACGACGCCGTGGATTGCCGCCGTGAACAGTGGCGTGGGCGCGACCACGGCGTACGCCCGCGCCACCCAGCCGTTGCTCGGCTATGCCGGCACGCTGGCGCAGCTCTCCGTCGACGAGGCGACGCGGGTGCGCACCCGCTACGACCGGCTCCAACTCGCCGACGGGACTGTCACGCACGGCCTCGAGGCGTTGGGCACGTTGCGGGGGCATCAGGCGTCGATGGAGGCCACCGTGCGCAACCTGGAAGAGGACACCTACGCGAGCGATGCCGCGCGCAACACACAAGTTGCGGTGCTCAACAAGATCAACGCGACGGCGGTGACCTCCGCGCGCCTCGCCAAGGACGCCAACAACGTCCTGGTGTCGTTGCTGGAGCAGCAGCTGGTGGACGCCACCGACCGTCGCGAGGCGGCGGCCCAGCACATCAACGCCCATATCGCCTTTCTGACCGAGGCGGGGCCGCTCCTGGCGCGCACCACCGCGCAGACGACCACCGCCCTCACCACCTTTCGCATCCCGTAGGAGCGGACGTCCATGGCCGGCATCGACCCCTTCGCCAGCATCACCGGAGCCACGCTCGATCTGCTCATGCGCGACGGCGACCTGTTCCTGCGCCTGGGCACCAACCTGTTCCGCGGCTTGGCGATCATCCTGATCGTCTGGTTCGGGGTGCGGGCCGCGCTCACCGCATCTGAAGGCCGGGACGGCTTCCCGCTCAGTCGCTTCGTGAGCCTCGTCCTGACCATCGCGTTCGGCTTCACGATGATCACGTACTACCGCGCGCCGATGCCCGGGATTGGATTGAGCTTCACCCAACTGCTGACGGACCAGCCGATCTACCTGGCCCGTCAGCTCGAGGTCACCCAGGTCCAGCGACTCAGCGACCGGCTCAACGAGTTGTATCTCTCGTTGGAGCAGCCGCTCGTCTTCAACGCGTCGCTGCTGGTCGGCTACTTTCTGGTCGCGCTCGCCGTCACCGCGGCGCGGGTGGTCCTCCTGGCCGTGATCGCCTTCGGCTTGGTCGCGACGGGCGTCGCAGTCCTGGTCGGCCCGGTGTTCATCCCGTTCTTCCTGGTGCCGCAGCTGGACTGGCTGTTCTGGGGGTGGCTGAAGTCACTCCTGCAGTACGCGTTCTACCAGGTCATCGCGCAAGCGTTCGTGTTCGTCTTCGGCAGCTTCCTGATCGACTTTCTGGACGCCTTTCCGCCGCCATACACCGTCGACCGTCTGCTTGTCGGCGGGTTCCATTTGATCTTCCTGCTCTTCGCCTTCACCTACGGCTTGTTGAAGGTGCCCTCCCTCACGCAGTCCCTCTTTTCCGGCTCGTCGGGGCAGTCGACCCTGCCGGGCTTCCTGGGGTAGTTGGCTATGACCACTCACGAGATCACGCTCCCACCGGCAGGCTACGAATACGGCGAGGCCCGGCGGCGCTACGTCGAGCAGTACGGGTCCGCCGTCGTGGCGAATCGGTATCTTCGCATCGCCGTGCTGAGTCTGGCCGTCGTCCTGGTGGCACTCGTCGGCCTGAACGTCCACACCCAGCGGACGTTCCGGACGTTCAAGCCGCTCGTGATTCGCATCGACGAGGTCGGGCACGCCGCCGCCGTGAGCTACGACAGCCTGACGTATACGCCGCAGGCGCCCGAGCTGAAGTACTTCCTCGTGCAGTTCGTCACGATGCACTACAGCCGCATGCGCGCCACCGTCCGCCAGCAATACGCGCAGTCGCTCTACTTCCTCGATGGGCGGTTGGCCGACGCCACGATGGAGGCCAACCGGCAGTCCGGGCTGATCGAACGGTTCCTCACCAGCGGGGCGGAGGAGGTGGACGTGCGCGTGAAGAACGTGACGCTCGAGGACCTCCGCCAGCCGCCGTATCGGGCCACCGTGGATTTCGAGAAGGTCTACCTGTCGCCGTCGACGCGCGCGGAGGTGAGGCGCGAGGCGTTCGTCGCGCACCTAGTGTTCGTGCTGGCCGACCAAGTCGACAACGCGCGCATTCCGATCAATCCCCTCGGGCTGACCGTCAGCTACTTCCGCGAGGACCAGGCGTTCGTGACCGCCAAGTAGCGCGCCCGACGCCCATCCCCGTCACGCAGACAGCCAAGGAGCGCCCATGCCGTTCATTCCGCGACAAGTCAAACCGCCGGCCCGCGTGCCGATCACCTGCAAGCTGCCGGAGGAGACGGCCACCTTGCTGAAACGCTACGCCGAGTTCCTGGACAGCACGCAGGAGTACGTGGTTAACGAGACACTGCTCGTCGCGTTTCGCCGGGACAAGGAGTTTCAGGACTGGCTCGGGGCCGCTGGGGAGCGGCCGCGGTCATGAGCTTCGAGCTGATCCTGCCGTTCCTGCGGCCGATCGCCCATCTCATTGCGGACCCGCAGATCACCGAGGTCATGGTGAATGGAACCGGGCGCGTCTTCATCGAGCGCCGAGGACTCGTGGAAGCCGTGCCCGACGTGACGGTGCGGGAGCAGAACCTGCGGGTGGCCGTCCGCAACCTCGCGCGGGTACTCGGGGAGGACATTTCCGAAGAACGCCCCCTGCTCGACTCGCGCCTGCCCGACGGCTCTCGTGTGGCGGCGGCCCTGCCGCCTGTCAGCCTGGGTGGCACGACGCTGACGATTCGCAAGTTTCAGAGCCGATCGTTTCTGGCGGATGAACTCGTGCAGATCGGCACGCTGACCCGCGGACAGCTCGCGAGCCTGCGTCGCAGCATCGAGGCGCGCCACAACATTCTCATCAGTGGGGGCACAGGGACGGGCAAGACCACGCTCTTGAATGCCCTGACGGCGTTCCTTCCACCTGATGACCGGCTGGTACTGATCGAGGACACGGCGGAACTGCAGCTGCAGGCCTCGAATGTCGTGCGGTTCGAGGCGCGCCGTGAGCAGGCCGGCCTGCCGGCGGTGACGATTCGCGACTTGCTGCGCGCCACGCTGCGCCATCGACCCGATCGCATTCTGCTCGGCGAGGTGCGGGGCGGCGAAGCCTTCGACCTGCTGCAGGCCTTGAACACCGGGCACTCGGGGACGCTCTCCACCATCCACGCGAATTCCGCCGAGCAAGCGCTCAGTCGCTTCGCGTCGTGCGTCATGCAGGCGGGTGTGGACGTGCCGTACCAGGCGGTCCGGTTGG
This sequence comes from Vicinamibacterales bacterium, assembly GCA_046331345.1. Lineage (GTDB taxonomy): Bacteria > Acidobacteriota > Vicinamibacteria > Vicinamibacterales > CAVVIG01 > CAVVIG01. The sequence goes on from JAXLRA010000004.1 coordinate 5,663, forward strand.
GGATGGCGGAGTGCCTCCAGGTGCTGGTGCATCTCGAGCGGCGGCACGGCCAGCGCGTGGTGACGCAGGTGGTGCGCGTCCGGCGCTATCTGCCTGCGACCGACACGTACGAACTCGCCGACGCGTCCTGAGGCCTCGGGCGGTGTGCCAGGCCTGGGCGAGGTCGTGGCCTGCACCTCGCCCTTTCTGCGGTCGGCTCGTGACGTCGGAGACAGACGAAGACGCTGCTACGCAGCGGCAGTGAGATTGACACGTCACCCCCAGTGGGGTCCTGCCGAGGAACCAGACAGGGGTGTCGTGCAACCCGCGTACGCGCAGGCACTTACCGTGTCGCGCGGGATGGACGTTCCTGGGGAGGAACCGCGAATGTCGAGTACCCAGAGGAGTAGGCGCGACCACAGGGGAGCGGGGCAGACAGCGCTGGCCCGCCCGCGGCCGTCCCGCCAGCCAAGTCGCACGCGCTCAGTCGGCACCAAGGTGACCGACGACGAGTACGCGGCCATCGCGAGCGCCGCGGGTACGCAGCGGATTAGCGAGTGGCTGCGGAGGGTCGCGCTGACGACTGCAGCTGCGGAACCCGCGGACCGTGTCCTGCTCGGCGAACTCCTGGCCCTCCGGGCGATTCTGCTGACGCTGCACTTCTCCGTGGCGGCTGGCGAGCGCCTCACGCGCGAGGGAATGCAACGGCTCATCGATCGCGCCGACCACGACAAGGATCTCAGGGCCCAGGTGCGTCTCGCGGCGCCGTCATCAGGGGGGCGATCGTGACGCAGGACTGGGGCCGTTCGTCCTCGGCGGGGCTCTGGCCGCACCGCGCGCCCGTGTGGACGATGGGCGTGATCCTGCTGGCGCTGGCGAGCGGCGGGGGCGTCGCCGCGGCTTGGGTCACTACCGTGTGGTCCCCGTTGGAACGGGTGTATGCGCCGACGCTGGGGCGCTGCCGGCTGATGACCGGGCTCGGCGTGTCGGGCACAGGACGGTATCGTCTCCTCGAAGTCCAGGGGCTCGGCGCGCCCCGGCTCGCCCTCGCCGAGGAGGTGCAGCCGGACCCCGCGGGGCACGACGCGGCGGCCTTTGCGCTGACGGATCTCGGCCGGCACCTCGGCGATCGCCGCCTGGGCTGGCGCGTCGCTCCCTACCCGCATGGTGCGGTGTGTGCGCTGTTGGACCGGTGGATCTACCGCGACCACACGGTGTCTGCGCTCCTGGCGCCGGCGCTCTGGACGGCCAGCGCCGTGCTCGCGGTCGGCCTGCCCATCGCCGTGCCCACTGACCGGCGCCGCGCGCGGGACCGTCGCCACGGGCGCCGGCTCAAAGGCCCCGAACTCGTCACGGTGGCCCAGTTCAATCGACGCAGTGCGGCCGATGGGCTCGCGTTCGCCCAGCCGCCTCGTACGTTCCGGCGCCCCACGGCGGTGCGCCTCCCGCGGGCCCTCGAGTCGAGTCATGTGCTCATCGTGGGGGACTCAGGCACGGGCAAGTCCGCGCTGATTCGCCAGATGCTCTCCCAGATCGCCGCCCGCGGCGAAACCGCCATCGTCTACGACCCGGCTCTGGAGTACACGCCGCAGTTCTACACACCGACCCGTGGCGACCACATTCTCAATCCGCTGGATGTCCGAAGTCCCTACTGGACGCCCTCCGACGAGTGGCAGGACGAAGCGGAAACGCTCACGCTCGCCACTTCGCTCTTTCCGGACCGCCCCCACGAGAACGCGTTCTTCACGGAGGCGCCGCGTCGCATCTTCGCGCACCTGCTGACCCTGCGGCCGACGCCCACGCAGTTGGCGGAGTGGCTCTGCCACGAGGACGAGATCGACCGGCGCCTCGCCGGCACGGCCTACGCCACGATGATCGATCGCAAGGCGCCGGCCCAGCGCAGCGGCGTCCTAGCGTCCCTCAACATGGTCGCCGATACGCTCAAGCTCCTGCCGGCCGCGCAGGACACCGCGAGCCGGTGGAGTGCCTCGGCCTGGGCGTCTGCGTGGCCGCACGGCTGGCTCTTTCTCACCAGCACCCCGGAGACGCGCGCCCGCCTAGTGCCCCTCATCAGCCTGTGGCTCGACACGCTGGTGCTGCGCCTCATGCAGCAAGGCCAGCCACGGCGCTATCCCACCTGGTTTGTCCTCGACGAGTTGGCAAGCCTGCAGCGGCTCCCGCAACTCCACACGGCCATCACCGAGAACCGCAAGTCGAACAACCCCGTCGTGCTCGGCTTTCAGGGGCGCAGCCAACTGGAGACCCGCTACGGTCACGATGCGGAGGCCATGCTGTCGCAGCCGGCCACCAAGATCTTTCTCCGGACGAGCGAGCCGCGAGCCGCGAAGTGGATCTCGGAGTCGTTGGGCGATGTGGAGATTCAACGTCTCCGGGAGAGTCGCACGACTCAGCGTGGCGGGCAGGAGAGCTTCGGACTCGAGCGGCAGGTGGAGCCGCTGGTCATGGCGAGCGAGATTGCTGGCCTGTCGGCACTGCGGGGATTCCTGAAGATGGGCAACCTCGTCGTGCGCCTGCAGTTCCCCTTCCTGAGCCTGCCGACCCAGGCCGCCCCGTTCGTGCCGCGTCCGTCGCGGCCGAGCCGACGTGACGACGACCGCCGCGCGGGTGCCAGCGCAGGACCCGCGTGGCCGGACCCCGATGCCGCGCCCGACAGTCGCGACGAGTCGGCGCCGCGCGGCGCCGACCAGTCCATCGAACCCTACTTCGGCTAGGTGGTGCCCATGGTCACGATCTCGAAACCCCTGAGTGCCGCCCAGATCCGTACCTACCATGCGGAGGAATTCAGCAACGCCCGCCACAACTACTACGCGCAGGGCGACGCGATCCGCGGGCAGTGGCACGGCCGCCTCGCGCACGCGTGGGGGCTGGTCGGCGACGTCCAGGAGGAGCAGTTTCAGCGACTGGCGGAGGGCCAGCATCCGCAGACGGGCCTTCCCCTCGTGCGCGCCCAGCGCCCGCAGCAGTATGCCAACGCGCACGGCGACGTCGTCACGACGATGGCTCACCGCGCGGGGTGGGACGCCACCATCTCGGCGCCCAAGAGCGTGTCGCTGACCGCCTTGGTGGGCGGCGACGCGCGTGTGCGGCAGGCGCATCAGGAGAGTGTCACCGCCGCCCTCACGGAGATGGAGCGGTACGTCCAGGCGCGCATCGGCGGGTCGCACCCGGCCGAAGCCACCGGACAGTGGGTCGCGGCGCGCTTCGAGCACGACAGTGCCCGACCCGTCGAAGGCTACGCCGCGCCGCAACTGCACACGCACGTCGTCTTCTTCAACGTGACGGCGTGTCAGACCGGCCAGACGCGTGCGCTACAGCCGCGAGAGCTGTACAAGACCCAGCAGTACGGCACGGCGGTCTATCGCTCGGCCTTGGCCGCGCGTCTGCGCGCGCTGGGGTACGAGATCGAGACGGGCGCCAGTGGACAGCCGGAGATTCGCGGCTATACACCCGAGTACCTCGACGCCTCCAGTCCCCGCCGCCGCCAGATCCAAGCGCACCTCGAGCAGGTGCAGCGCCATGGCGCTGGCGCCGCCCAGATCGCCGCCCACCAGACACGCGAGGCCAAGGGCGACACCTCCAAGGCCGAGATGCAGCGGCGGCACCGCGTGCTGGCGGAGGCCTTCGGTGACCAGCCCGCGCGGGCCGTCACGACCGCGCGCCAACGTCTGCGGAGAGGGGAGCACCACGTGCCACAGGTCACGGCACGCGCCGCCGTCGAGTACGCCACCGCGCGAAACCTCGAGCGCGACGCGGTCGTCGATGAGCGCGTGCTGTTGCGGGATGCGCTCCGGCGCTCGATGGGAGACGTGACGGTGGACGCGCTCATGGCGGATCTCGCGCAGCGCGTGCGGGCGGGGACGTTGATAGAGGTGGCGCGCCGACGTGGCGTTCCTGGCCGGGCCTTCACGAGTGCAGAGATGGTGGCGCTGGAGCGCGAGACGGTTACGCTGATGCGTCAGGGGCAGGGCGCGTATCCGATGCTGGCGACCGCTGTCACCCGACAGGCGGTGCAGCACGCGTCGCCGCATCTGAGCGACGGGCAGCGCGCCGCAGTGGATCGCATCCTCGCGAACCGCGACCGCGTGATGGCGCTGGAAGGGGTCGCCGGAGCAGGGAAGACGACCGCGTTGGCGGCCGTCCGCGAAGGGGCGGCGTGGGAGGGCTATCGGGTCGAAGGCTTCGCACCCACCTCGCGTGCCGCCCAGAAGCTGGCCGACGCCGGCATCCCCACCACCACGCTGCAGCGTCATCTCGCGCGTGCGGCGGTCGCCGACACGGCCCGCCGCCTCCACGTGCTCGACGAGTCGAGTCTCGCGAGCACGAGACAGATGCATGCCTTCCTCCAACGACTGAAGCCTGAGGATCGGGTCCTGCTGGTCGGCGACGTGCGCCAGCACGAAGCTGTCGAAGCGGGCCGGCCCTACCAGCAACTCCAGGCGGCCGGCATGACCACGGCGCGTCTGGACGACATCGTGCGGCAACGCGATCCCACCCTCAGGGCTGTCGTCGATCAGCTCGCGCGTGGCGAGGTGGAGACCGCGGTCCGCAGCCTTGAGGATCAGGGGCGCGTGCACGAAGTCGCAGACCCGCGTCAACGCATCCACGCCATCGCCGAGGCGTACACGCGCGCGCCGGAGGGGACGCTGGTCGTCTCCCCCGACAACCTTTCGCGGGCCGCGATCAACGACGCGATTCATCGCCGGATGCAGGCGTCCGGGCGCGTCGGTGTCGAGGAGCGCTATCTGCACGTCCTCGTGGCGCGTCAGGACGTGACCGGTGCCGATCGTCAATGGGCCCAGCAGTACGAACCGGGCAACGTCATTCGGTATCAGAAGGGCAGCGCCAGCCTGGGCCTTCCCGCCGGGGCCTACGCCCGTGTGCTGGACGTGCATGTCTCGCAGAATCTCGTGACGGTCGCCCGCGAGAACGGGACGCCGGTCACCTACGACCCGCGCCGCCTGCAGGGCGTGACCCTGTACCGCGAGGCAACGCGCGCCGTGGCGGTGGGTGACCGTCTCCAGTTCACCGCGCCGGATCGGTCCCGGCAGATCGCGAATCGGGAACTGGCCAGTCTCGACGCGGTCGACGAGCACGGTCAACTCCGTGTGCGCCTGGAATCCGGGCGCACACTCACGCTGCCGGTTGAGGCCCAGCAGCATCTGGACTATGGCTACGCCGTGACCAGCCACAGCAGCCAAGGCCAGACCGCCGACCGGGTGCTAGTGCACGTCGAGACCGCCGGGAGTCGCGCGTCTCTCGTGAACCGCCGGCTGGCCTACGTCGCCGTGTCACGGGGCCGATTCGATGCCCAGATCTACACCGACGACCGGGCGCAGCTCGCGGCGGTCTTGAGCCGAGACGTCGCCAGATCCTCGGCGGCGGAGGTGCGGCAGCCCGCGCTGGCGGGGAGGACCGTTGCGCCATCCACGCACAGGACTCCGCCCTCGTGGGGCCGAGGCCTCTAGGGTGATCGGGAGGTCCGGTGCCGGTTAGTGGGACCCTCGTGTTCGCAGCAGGCGCGCCGTGAGTGGCGCCAAGGTGGACTGGGCGCGGCTGTCCCCGCTCGCCTTTGCGCTGAACCGCCTGTTCCCGAAGCGCGGGAAAGCCCCGTACGCCACGTCGGAGCGCTTGGTGGTCCTCGTGGTCGTCCGGGCGATGAGTCGCGACGACGAGACCGGCGACTGGAACTGCTTTCTCAGCTACTCCACCATCGCGCGCTGGTCGGGCCTGAGCCTCGCCTCGGTCAAGCGAATGCTGGTAAGGCACTGCGGTGGGCCGGCCCCGCTGTTCTACCGCACGCAGGCGGGCGAGACACGAGGTCGCCCGCACTCCTGCTATCGCTTCACGCTCGTCTGGCATCCCGAGCACTTCGCCGCCGCGAGGGACGCGCGCCGTGGGCAGCGCAGCCAGCTAGTGGACAAGACACTCCGTGACCTGCAACCAGACCGTGTGGCACTCCAGCGGCAACACGAAGCCTTCGGTGGCCCGCTGAGCGAGTCGGAATACCAACGCAAGCTCGCCGCGCTGGAGCGACCCGCGCGGCGTCAACGGTGGCGAGATGCTGAGACCTGAGACGACGACAGAACACCCCCTGTTGCTGACCCCTGACGAAGTAGCCGCCCTGCTCCGGACGTCGCGGAAAGCGGTCTACACGATGGTCGAACGAGGACTTCTGCCAGGCGTGACCCGTGTCGGACGGCGTGTCTTGATTCGTACGGACGCGCTGCTAGACTGGCTCCGCCAGAAGTCCGCGCCGTCGCCGAAGGAGTCCAGGCGATGAGCGTGACAGTCAGACCGTATAAGCGGGGAGGCTGGGAAGTCGACATCCGGGTCGTCTTGCCAGACGACACTGCCTACCGGGAGCGCCGAAGGGCGCCGGTGTCAACGAAGGCGGCCGCAGTGCGATGGGGCGAAGAGCGTGAACGGCATCGATATCACCAGCTCACCCACCCCGAGCCCGCGACCGAGATCGAGAAGGAGGTACCAACACTCACGGAGTTCGCACCGCGATTCCTCGATGGGCATGCCAGGGCAAATCGCCAGAAGCCCAGCGGGGTCGCTGCGAAGGAAACCATTTGCCGGGTCCACCTGATTCCGACGCTGGGCAAGCAGAGACTCGACGCGATCACAACTGAGACCGTCCAGCGGCTCAAGCACCAACTGCAGAATCGGGCACCGAAAACCGTCAACAACGTGCTGACGGTCCTGAACGTGCTGCTGCGGAAGGCGGTTGAGTGGGATGTGATCTCACGAATGCCATGCACGGTCCGGTTGCTGCCCATTCCGAAGGGCTCCGCCGGCTTCTACGACTTCGATGAGTACGAGAGGTTGGTGGCGGCGGCGCGGGCGACCGATGCGAGCGCACATTTGGTAGTGCTCTTGGGAGGAGAAGCTGGGTTACGGTGCGGCGAGATTATGGCGCTCGAGTGGAGCGACGTGGATCTCGGCAAACGGCAACTGTGCGTGCAGCGGTCGGATTGGAAGGGCCACGTCACGGCGACCAAGGGGGGGCGGCTGCGCTACGTTCCGCTCACGCTTCGGTTAGCGGCGGCCCTGCGCGAGCACCGTCACCTGCGAGGCTCGCGCGTGTTGTGTCAAACAGATGGATCGCCGGTGACGCAGAAGATTGTCCAGGACCACGTGCGACGGTCCGCTCGCCGAGCCCAGCTCGCGAAGAGTGGCGTGCATCGCCTGCGACATACCTTTTGCTCACACCTCTCGATGCGGGGAGCGCCGGCGCGCGCGATTCAGGAGTTGGCGGGGCATATGGACCTCGCCACGACGCAACGGTACATGCACCTCAGTCCGGCGGCCATTGAAGGCGCGATTCGCCTCCTGGACCGGGCCGGGGCGCGGGAGGGTTTTGGAGACGTTATGGAGACGGTCGCTACCTAACCTGCTAAGTGTTCTAGATCTAACAGGTTAGGTGGTGGAGGCGGCGGGAGTTGAACCCGCGTCCGAAGGCACGTTCCCGAAGGACTCTACATGCGTGTCCGCTTCGTTTATCTCGCGCCCGTCGTGTGGAAGCGGCCAAGTACCGCCAGGCGCCAGGCCCGGTATGTCTCACCATCAGGCGCCGAGCCGCCACCTGATCGCCAGCCCGTTTAAATGGCATCCGGCCCCCAACCACCGGGCTAGGTCAGGGCGGACGCTCACAGCTTAATTAGGCTGCGAGAGCGTACTGAGTATCCGCAGTTAACGGATGTTCCATCAGATTTACGAGTTAATGGTGCTCGGCATGCATCCCGCGAGTCTTTACCCCCGTCGAAGCCAGGTCGCCCCCATGAGGTGAGAACCACGGTCGCGTTCGCCGTGCAAGCGAACGGGATGCGTCCATTGTAGCGCGTCTTCCACGAGGGACGGCGACGCACGTGGGGGTTGGATGGCCGATGGCTCGGCTGGTGCAAACGGCGATGCGGTGTTCGCGTTCGTGAATCCGCGCAAACAGCAGTAGTACCGCCATTTGTGCGGCGCTATAATCGGGCTGCCGCCCTATGCACAACGACTTCGAAGAGCAACTGGCACGCACGTTCGACACCCTCGCCGAGCGGATGCGGGCCACGCTGACGGAGCACACCGCCGCCACCGTCGACCAGTTGCGTGTCGCCGCCGCCTCGCAACAGGCCGCCGCTGTCGAGCTGGCCGCGCGCGAAGCGGCCGAGGCGGCCGAACGCTCGGTTCGGCAGCAGCTCGAGGCGGGGTTCGCCGACCGTGAGGCGGCAATTCGCGAGGCTGCCCGCGCGGAGTTCTTCGACGCCGGCCTGCAGCAGGCCAGGGCCGAGGCGCTCGCCCTCGAGCAGGCGCGCGAAGCGGCCGCGCAGGCCGAGGCCGACGCCGCCGCCCAGCGGGAGGCGCGCCACCAGGAAGAACTGGCAGCCGCGCGAGCGGAAGCGGCGGCACGCCTCGATGCGGCGCTCACGGCCGCCCGCGTGGATTCAGCCGCCGTCACGGCCGAGCACGAGCAGGCACTGGCGTCCCTCCGGGCCGAGCTGGAGCAGGCGCAGGTAGCCCTCGCTGAAGCTGCCGCCCGGCATGCCGATGAATTGACAAAGGCCCATGCGGCGGCGGAGGTCGCCGCCGTCGATCACGCGGCCGCGCTGGCCGTCTCGCACGCGGCGGCGGCCCGGGCTGCCGCAGCGGCAGAGGAAGCCCGGTCGGCGCTGCAGGACGCGGCGTCGCGCATCGAGCGTGCGTCGGTCGAGCGGCTGCTGGCGGCGGTCCGCAGCCTCGACGCGGCGACGTCGCTGTCCCAGACGCTCGATGCCCTGTCGGCCGCGGCACGGGCGGAAGCGGAGCGCAGCGCGGTCTTCCTCGTCCGGGGCGACCTGCTCCGCGCCTGGGGACAGGCCGGCTTTGGCGGCGACGCCGCTGGCGTCGTGGAACTGCCGCTGCACGAAGCCGGGGCAGCAGCCGACGCGGTTCGCCTCGGCGTGCCGCAGCGCGTGTCCGGCGAACAGGACCGGTTGCCGGCCTTCGCGGTCGGGGCAGAGGGCGCATTCGTGGCCGTGCCGCTGGCGATGAACGGCCAGATGATCGCCGTGCTGTGCGGGTGCGGCGACGGCGACGATGGCGGCGAGTGGCTGGCGACCCATTACGAGGTGCTCGCCCGCCATGCGGCGCGCGTGCTCGAGTCATTGACGGCGCTGCGGCTGGCGCAGCTCGGCGCCCATCCGGGTACGGTCGGGGCCGCACCACCGGCGTCGTAGGTGAGCGGTACGACGCACGCCGCAGCGGTGTGCGGGGTTTTCGAAACGGGAATGCCTGTCAGGTCATGAAGAGATCGGTTCTCGCACTCATTGGCCTGCTGATGCTTGTTCCGGCCGCGCCGGCACCTCGAGCGCAGCAGGGAGGACTCGCCGGCCAGAACGAGATGCCGGCCGGGCTCGCGGTTCTTGCGCCCACGCCCCACCCGCAGGTGCCGCGCGACCTCGCGCAGGTGTGGCTCGCACCGGACCGCGGCACGGCTGCGTCCCGCTCCAACGCCGTGCTCTCCGTGGCCAGCGCGGCGAAGCTCACCGCTGGCGGCGAGTATTCGAAGGCGCTCTCGGCCGTCATCTCCCAGCCTCGTACGCCTGATGGCCCCCTTGGTCAGTACGCGATGTACTACGCGGCCGTGGCCCAACTCCGGCTGAACCGCGCTGCTGACGCGCTCCGCGCGTTTCGCACCCTGCAGGAGCAGAAACCCACGGGCTACCTCTGGGAAGCGGCGGCCCTCGGCGAGGCCGAGTCGCTCGAGATGCTCGAGAAGCCGGACGAGGCCGCACGCATCTACGAACGGCTGCTCAAGGGACGGCTCAGCAACGTCGAGGACGTGTACATGCGGCTCGGACGGGCCGCGAAGGCGGCGGGAGATCAGAGGACGGCCTCCGACGCCTACGCCCACGTGTTCTACGAGTTCCCGCTGGGCGAGAACGCCGCCGCGGCGGGCAGCGAGCTCAATACGCTGACCGGCCTCCAGCCGCTGACTCCCGGGTCTGCGCGGTACAAGGTCGAACTCGGCCGGGCGGAACGCCTGTTCGGTGCCAAGCAGTACGCCGACGCGCGCAGCGCCTTCGAGGCCCTGCGCGAGTACGCGAGCGGCGACGACAAGGAACTCCTGCAGATCAGGCTGGCCGAGTGCGACTACTTCACGAAGCGCTACCGGCAGGCCCGTGAGTCGCTCCGCGAACTCGCCACGCGCGAGAGCACGGCCCGGCGCGGCGAGGCGCTCTTCTTCGTGGGTCTGGCCTCGCGCGAACTGGGCGACACCGACGCGTTCCTCGAGACCCTGGAGCGCGTGCAGGGCGAATTCGCCGACCAGACGTGGGCCGAGGACGCGCTCAACAACCTCGCGACGCACTACATCAAGGCCGACGAGGACGATCGCGCCGACGCCATCTTCCGCGAGATGTACAGCCGGTATCCGCGGGGGAACAATGCCGAGCGGGCCGCCTGGAAGATCGGCTGGACGTCGTATCGCCAGTCGAACTTCGTCGACACGGCGAGGGTGTTCGAGCGTGCTGCGTCCGACTTCGCGCGCTCGGACTACCGCCCCGCGTGGCTCTACTGGGCGGGCCGCGCCCACGACCAGCTCGGTCACGGCCTCATCGCGCAGGACCGCTACACGCTGGCGGCTGCCGATTATGCGAACTCCTACTATGGCCGCCTGGCGCTGAAGCGGCTGTCGCCCGCGGCGGCCGCAAAGCTCGTCGCCACGCGCGCGGCCAACCTCGGCACGCCCGTGTCACAGGATCTGCCGGCCAACGGGCCGATCATCCGCGCGCTCCTCGCGGCGGAGATGTACGACGATGCCCTGAACGAACTGCGATACGCACAGCGGGTCTGGGGCGACTCCGCCATCATCGACGCCACCGTCGCCTGGACGCGCCAGCAGCAGTCGCGTACCGAGAACGGCATGCGCCGCTTCCAGCTCCTGCGCGGGGCCATCAACCAGATGCGCCGCGCGTATCCGCAGTTCATGGCGGCGGGCGGCGAGGAACTGCCGCGTGAAGTGCTCTCCGTGATCTTCCCGATTGCCTACTGGGACCTGATCCGGAAGCACTCCGAGGCGAACGGGCTCGACCCGTACTTCGTGGCGGCGCTCGTCGCGCAGGAGTCCACCTTCGTGGCCGACGTGAAGTCCGGCGCGAATGCCTACGGGCTGATGCAGCTGCTGCCGTCCACCGCGCGCATGTACGCGAGGAAGCTGGGGCTGAAGTACTCGTCGCGCCTGCTCACCGATCCCGAGTCGAACATCCGGATGGGCACGGCGTACCTTGCCGACAAGATCCGCGAGTTTGGCGACCTGCACCTGGTGCTGGCCAGCTACAACGCGGGAGAGCGGGCCGTCCACCGCTGGCAGAGCGAGCGTCCGGGGCTCCCGACCGAGGAGTTCATCGACGACATTCCGTATCCGGAAACGCAGCTCTACGTGAAGAAGATCCTCGGCACATCCGAGGACTACCGCCGCCTGTACGGCAATACCGCCACCATCGACGGGGTGGAGACCAGCCGGAAGCCGACCGTGCCGGCCATGTCCCCGACCCCGAAGAAGAAGGCGCCCGCGAAGAAGCCCGCCACGAAGCAGAGCGTGCCACGCAGGCCCACACGCCGGAGCTGATACCTCCGGCCCTCCACACCCGATGTCCAAGCTGACCGGATCGAAGAAGGCCACCCAGTTCACCGAGTCGGTCATCCGCGAGATGACCCGCCTCAACCAGCTCCACGGCGGCGTGAACCTCTCGCAGGGGTTTCCCGACTTCGCGGCACCGGCGGTCGTGAAGGAGGCCGCGTGCCGCGCCATCATGGCCGACGTGAACCAGTACGCCGTCACCTGGGGCGCGAAGGCGCTGCGCGAGGCGGTCGCGCGCGAGTTCACCCGTCGCTACGGCGTGCCGGTGGTGCCGGACCAGCAGGTGACCGTCACGTGCGGCTCGACCGAGGCCATGATGGCCACGATGATGGGCATCATCGACCCCGGCGACGAGGTCGTGATCTTCGAGCCGTTCTACGAGAACTACGGGCCGGATGCGATTCTCTCGGGCGCCACGCCGCGCTACGTCACCCTGCGTGAGCCCGACTGGAGCTTCGACCCGGACGAACTTGCGGCCGCCTTCAACAACCGCACGAAGGCCATCATCCTGAACACGCCGAACAACCCGACGGGGAAGGTGTTCACGCGGGCTGAACTCGAGGCGATCGCCGCGCTCTGCCACAAGTGGGACGTGGTAGCCATCTCGGACGAGATCTACGAGCACATCCTCTACGACGGCACGCAGCACGTCCCGATCGCCAGCATCGACGGGATGGCGGATCGCACGGTCACCATCAACAGCCTGTCGAAGACTTACAGCGTGACCGGGTGGCGCGTGGGCTGGGCCATCTCACCGCCCTCGCTGACCGGGGCGATCCGCAAGGTGCACGACTTCCTCACGGTGGGCGCCGCGGCGCCGCTGCAGGAGGCGGGCGTGGCTGCTCTCGGCGTGGACGATGGCTACTACGCCGACCTCGCCGCGAACTACCAGCGCCGGCGCGACATGTTGCTGGAGATCCTCCGCCGGCACCACTTCACCTGCTACGTGCCGCGCGGGGCGTACTACATCATGACGGACATCGCGCACTTCGGCTGGGCCGACGACATCGAGTTCGCGCGGTACCTGGTGAAGGAGGTCGGCGTGGCCGCCGTGCCCGGCAGTAGCTTCTACCGCCACGCGGAACTCGGCCGGACCAAGCTGCGCTTCTGCTTCTGCAAGAAGGACGAGACGCTGCAGGAAGCCGACCGTCGCCTCGCGAAGCTCGCCGTCCGCGCCTGAGTCGACGTCGTACACGGACAGGGCCGGCTGACCGCCGTCGCCAAGGCTTCGGCGAGTCCGCCGTAGCGAGCGGAGGCGGAAGCCGGCCCTCACGATCGACCGCCGTGCCCTAGAAGCGGACAGCTCCGCCGAAGTAGAGCCCCTTCACCACGAACGAACCCGCATCCGTCGTCGTCAGCGTGTTGTCGTCCTTGATGTTGTACCCGAGGTCGAAGCTGCGATAGCCGGCCTGGACCCCGAAGTTGTTCGTCAGGTTCACCGTGCCGTAGATGTCGAGGTCGGCGTAGTGCGCCTTGTACTGCTTCGAGACACTGTCGGGGATCTTGAAGCCGCTCAGCTCGCCCGTGATGGAGATGTTCGGCACGACGTAGAAGCGGCCGATGCCGCCGATGGTGGGGATCGGTGCCCGTGCGTGGATCTTCTCGAAGTCGATCGGGCTCTGCAGTGATGCGATGACGTCCGTGTACTTCGAGTCGAGCATGAAGCCGACGAAGCCCCGGTCGCGATAGACGAAGTCGTATTCGTAGGTGAAGCGGTAGGCCTTCCAGTCGAGCAGCGAGTTCACGGGAAGACCGACGCGGTAGCGGATACCCTGGAACACGACGTCGCGGGTGAGCGTGGCCTGCTGCTCGAACTTCAGCGGGATGTACTGGTAGCGGAAGCGATGCTTCTTCGCCGGCCGGAGCACCAGTTTCAACGCGCGGAAGTTCTGGTCGGTGAGCCCGAGGTCCTTCTTGAAGTCGATGGTCGTCCCGACGATCCCCAGCGCCTCGCTGGAGATGGACATCTCGGTGGTCGGTCTCCAGAAGTCCACCGCGGCCTCGATGTGGTACTTCTCGCCGGTTGCGGGGTCGCTCAGGGCGCGCGGCCGGAACTGGGCCAGCGCGGGGGCTGCCGCCAGCACGAGTGCGGCGGGGAGGAGCACGGCGAGTCTGGCGGCGTGTTTCATGAGCATGGCGCTGCTGATTCTCCGGAAATCGATGCACGCCGTCGGGTAGGCGCAATCTCAAAATAGCACACGGATCCGTGCGACACCTGCCCGCAATCGCCGCGAGGAAATATGTTCGCGAATGCCTGTTGCACGCATGGTGCCGTGCCGATACCTAGCGCCCGGATTTCGTTAGAGCGCCCCCGGAATCTCTGCTAGAATCCGCCGCTGGCACGCCTTCTTCAGAATCCCCTTATGGCACATATGGCCCAGGACACCGAGACGACCTCGTTCAACCGCTGGCACGCCCTCGCCGGTGGATGCCTGTTCAACATTGCGATCGGCTCCTACTACGCATGGAGCGTGTTCGTGAAGCCGCTGCAGACCGAGTTCCCCGAGTGGACGCGTCTGCAGACGACGTCGATCGCGTCGGTGAACATGGTGATGCTTGCCGTGCTCTATAACGTGGCAGGCACCCTCATCGGTCGATTCGGGGCGCGCAACATCGCCCTTTTCGGCGGCCTGTGTTTCAGCTCGGGCATGTTCCTCGCGAGCTTCGCGAACTCGCTGCCCACGCTCTACCTCACGGCCGGCCTGCTGGTGGGTGTCGGCCTGGGCTTCGGCTACCTGCCGCCGCTCTATGTCGGCTTCAAGTGGTACCCCGAGGCACGCGGCCTCGTGTCCGGTCTCGCCATCGGCGTCTTCGCCGCCGGCTCCGGCATCGTCGGTCCCCTGGCGGGCGGCCTGCTCGGCTGGAAGGGGCTCATCTACCTGATGGGCTGGCGCCAGACGTTCCGGATCCTGGCGGGCATCTACTTCGTCTGCACGATGATCGGCGCGCTGTGGCTGAACGATCCGCCGGCGAACTTCGTCGCGCCGAAGCCGAAGGAAGGCGCCGCGGCCCCGAAGGTCTCCGCCATCAACATCACCACGTCGCAGATGACCAAGCTGCCGTCGTTCTGGCTGCTCTGGGTCGCCTACATGTTCGGCTGCTTCTCGGGCACGATGACCGTCAGCCAGATCAAGCCCTTCGCCGACCAGACGTTCCCGCCGGTGGCCGGCGTGGCCACGCTCGTCGCCGCCCTCGCCATTCCGATGGGGTCGGCCGGCAGCGCGGTGGGGCGCTTCCTCTCGGGCTGGATGTCGGATCACCTCGGCCGCCTGCTCACGGTGCGCGCCGTACTGATTGCGTCGACGATTGCGGCGCCGCTCATCTTCCACCTCAGCGGATCGGCGCCGCTCTTCTTCGTCATGCTGTTCGTGCTGAACTACGCCTACGGCACGCAGCTGTCGGTCTACACCGCGCTGGCGGGCGACTTCTACGGCCCGAAGTTCTCCGCGGCCAACTACGGCATCCTGCTGCTGGCCTGGGGCACGGCGGGCATCTTCGGTCCGCTCATCGGCGGCTGGGTGTTCGATACCTACAAGACCTACCAGTACGCGTTCTATGCCGCGGCGGTCGCCTCGACCATCTCGCTGGTCCTGCTCTCGATGGCCAAGCCGCCGTCCAAGGAACAGCTGCACGCCGTCGGCGCCGCGTAACCGCGCCGCATCCACAAACTCGACACACGGGGGCGACGGACCGCACGGTCTGTCGCCCCTTTTCTATTTCAGATTGCAGAATTCAGATTGCAGATTGGGCACTCAGGAATTCACTCTGCAGTCAGCAATCTGAAATCTGCAATTCACCCCCTCGTATACTCAGAGTGTGTCTCCCTTCAGGCGCCTGCTGACGTACGTCCGCCGCTATCAGCGCGCGTTCGTCCTCGGGCTGTTCAGTTCGTTGATGGCCACGGGCACGTCGCTCGTGTCGCCCGTGATCCTGCAGCGGGCAATCGATGACCTGACGGCCGAGGTCACCCGGGCCAAGCTGGTGCTGTACGCGGGCGAACTGCTGGCGATCGGCCTGGTTGCCGGGGTCTTCCGGTTCTGGACGCGTCGCATCCTCATCGGTGCCTCACGCGGCATCGAGTACGACATGCGCAACGACTTCTTCGCGCATCTCCAGACGCTGCCGCTGGCGTACTACCAGGCGAACCGGACCGGCGACCTGATGTCGCGCGCGACCAACGACCTCAATGCCGTGCGCATGATGATCGGGCCCTCGATCATGTACTCGGCCAACACCCTCCTCACGTTCGTCGCGGCGCTGGCGATGATGGTGTCGATCGATGCGCGGCTCACGCTCTTCTCCCTGATCCCGCTGCCGTTCGTATCCATCTCGGTCAAGTACTTCGGAAACGCCATCCACAACCGCTTCGAGCAGATTCAGGCGCAGCTCTCGGAAGTCAGCGCCGTGGCGCAGGAAGCGCTGGCGGGCGTCCGCGTGGTACGGGCCTACCGGCAGGAGGACGCGGAACTCGGCCGCTTCCGCGACGCGAACCTCGAATACCTCCGCCGCAACCGGCGGCTCATCGTGCTCCAGGGCTTCTTCTTCCCGACGATGTCGTTCTTCCTCGGACTGGGTTCGATGCTGGTGCTGTGGCTCGGCAGCCGGGACGTCATCGCCCATCGGATTACGGTGGGGCAGTTCGTCGCGTTCTTCGCGTACCTGGCGATGCTCTCCTGGCCGATGATCGCGTTCGGCTGGGTGACGAACATGCTGCAGCGCGGCATGGCGAGCTGGAAGCGGATGCTCGAGGTGCTGGATACCATGCCGGCGATCAGGGACGGAAAGCCGGGAGAGCCTGGAAGGCCTGGAGCGCCGGGAACTGAAGCCAACTCGGTTCCGGGCCCTCCCGGCCGTCCCGGCCTGCTTCGCGGCGACATCGAGTTCAGGCACCTGACGTTTGCCTTCGGCGAGACGACGGTCCTGCGCGAGCTGTCCCTGCGGATTCCCGCGGGGCAGACCACCGCCATCGTGGGCGAGACCGGTGCCGGCAAGTCCACGCTCATCGGTCTCATCGCGCGCCTGCACGAGGCGCCGCCCGGCACGGTGTTCGTCGACGGGCGTGACGTCCAGCACTGGCCGCTTGCGGCGCTGCGCGGCGCGATCGGTTTCGTCCCGCAGGAGCCGTTCCTGTTTTCCGACACCATCGGCGACAACGTGGCGTTCGGGCTGGATGCGCGGCGCTTCGCGTCTGAAGGCTTCGCTCCTCCCGGGCAGGAGTGGGGCTCGGAGCGGCAGGCCCTCATCGAGCAGGCGGCCGCGGTGGCCAGGCTCGACAAGGATCTGGCGGACTTTCCGAAGGGCTACGACACGATGGTGGGGGAGCGCGGCATCACCCTGTCTGGCGGGCAGAAGCAGCGCACGGCGCTGGCCCGGGCCATTGCCACCGACCCGCGTATCCTCATCCTGGACGACTCGCTCTCCGCCGTGGATACCTATACGGAAGAGGAGATCCTCTCGCGGCTGCGCGGGGTGATGCGCGAGCGGACGTCCATCATCGTGTCGCACCGCATTTCGACCGTGCGTGAGGCCGACCAGATCGTCGTGCTGAACGGGGGGCGCATCGCCGAGCAGGGCACCCACGCGGCCCTGCTGCAGCTGAACGGCCTGTATGCCGCCCTGTATCGCAAGCAACTGCTCGAAGAGGAACTGGCGGCCTCCTGATGCAGGACGACGAGATCCTCGGAAAGGCCTACGACGGGCGGCTGATGCGCCGCCTGCTCGTCTACCTGCGCCCCTACTGGAGGTCGGTCGCGGTGGCGTTCGTGGCCATCTTCGCCGGGGCCGGCGCGGCGCTGGCGCAGCCGTACCTGATGAAGGTCGCCATCGACCAGCACATCGCTCCCGGGCAGCTCGAGGGGCTCGACCGCCTCGCCTGGCTCTACGTCGGCGTGCTCGTGGTCGCCTTCGCGGCCGAGTACACCCAGACGTGGACGATGCAGCTGACCGGGCAGCGGATCATGTTCGACATGCGGATGGGCATCTACGCCCACCTGCAGCGCCTCGACCTGCGGTACTACGACAGGAACCCTGTCGGCCGGCTGATGACCCGCGTCACGTCGGACGTCGACGTGATGAACGACCTGTTCACGTCGGGCGTGGTCACGATCTTCGGGGACGTCTTCACCCTCGTCGGCATCATGGCGGTGATGCTGTGGATGAACTGGCAGCTCGCCCTGGTGGCCTTTGCCGTGCTGCCGATCATCGCGCTCATCACCAACTGGTTCCGGAAGAACGTCCGCGAGTCGTACCGCGTGGTGCGCGGCTGGATTGCGAAGATCAACGCGTTCCTGCAGGAGAACATCACCGGCATGTCGACGGTGCAGCTCTTCAGGCGGGAAGCGCTGAACTTCCACCGCTTCGACGACATCGACCGGAGGCACCGCGATGCGAACGTCGACTCCATCTTCTACTACGCCGTGTTCTACCCGGCGATCGAGGCGGTCAGTGCCCTGGCGTCGGCGCTGATCATCTGGTACGGCGGTGGTGGCGTCATGGGCGGCACGCTGACCATCGGCGCGCTCGCCGCCTTCATCCAGTACTCGCAGCGGTTCTTCCGGCCCATCTCCGACATGTCGGAGAAGTTCAACGTCTTGCAGTCGGCCATGGCGTCGTCCGAGCGGATCTTCAAGCTCCTCGATGAGCCCGTGTCCATCCAGTCGCCCGCCGTGCCGACGACGCCCCGCGTCGATGGCCGCGGCGGACACATCGTGTTCGACCACGTGTCGTTCGCCTACAACGAGCCGGCCGGGGCGGAGCCCGAGTGGGTGCTGAAGGACGTGTCGTTCGAGGTGCGCCCTGGCGAGCGGGTTGGGATCGTCGGTGCGACCGGCTCGGGCAAGACCACGCTGATCAACCTGCTGCTGCGGTTCTACGACGTGCAGAAGGGGGCCGTACGGATCGACGGCATCGACGTCAAGCAGCGCGCGCTCGACGACCTGCGACGGATGTTCAGCCTGGTGCTCCAGGACGTGCACCTGTTCTCGGGGACCATCGCCGAGAACATCCGACTGGGCAATGCGGACATCGACGATCATGCGGTGCGTGAGGCCGCGCGGGCCGTCCACGCCGATGCGTTCATCGAACGGCTGCCGCTCGGGTTCGCGGCGCCCGTTGCCGAGCGCGGGTCCACGCTCTCGGTCGGGCAGAAGCAGCTGCTCTCGTTCGCGCGGGCCCTGGCGTTCGACCCACGCATCCTCATCCTCGACGAGGCGACCTCCAGCGTCGACACCGAGACCGAGCTGCTGATTCGCGATGCCCTGAACCGGCTGATGGAGGGGCGCACCACGATTGCGATTGCGCACCGGCTGTCGACCATCCAGGACATGGACAAGATCCTCGTGCTGCACAAGGGCGTCCTGCGCGAGTCGGGCACGCACCAGGAGCTGCTCGCGCAGCGCGGGATCTACTACCGGCTGTTCCAGCTCCAGTACGCGCAGCGGAGCGAGCAGGAGCAGGGCACGCCAGGCTGACGCCAGGCTGAACGTGGGGTCCGGCTTCAGCCGGACCTGGAGATCACGGCGTGCCAGGCTGAGGCGACGGTGTCGCGGGCTCGAGGTGCGGCACGGTCGGCAGGGGGCGCACGGGCAACGACTCCGGCGGCGCTTCCACCGGTTCCTGCTTCCTGAAGCGGTCGAAGAAGCCGCGCGTGGTGGCGTGCGGGTTCCAGCCGAGCCTGATGATGGTCATGCGCACCGGCCGCCGGCCGAACTTCTGCGCGTCGTCGCAGCGCCACATGTAGAGATCGATCTCGCGTCCCTGCACCGCGGGGCCGGTGTCCATCACGGTGTAGATGCCGTCGTAGCGGTCCTCGCGGAAGTCGAGCTGGACGACCGTCCCCATCGGCAGCAGCGTGGGGTCCGCGGCGGTGATGCCGGTCTGAGCCGCGACACCGGAACTGGTGACTGAGCCCTTGCAGTACGCCGTGGCCGTGAACGCGAGCCGCGCGCCGGCAGCGGGCGGGGCGGAGGGGTCGAATCCGGGCTCGATGAGCGTCAGCGGCAGCGACACGTACCGCGAGTCGAACATCGTGACGCCGAGCAGGAGGATGAAGGCACCGGCCGCCGTCGCCCAGACCAGTGCCTTCCACCAGAACGAGCGGGCAATGAGCATCAGGCTGCCCGGAATTGTACCCCGTCCCTGCGGACCACCCGGCTGCGGCGGCTGAATGGCCGCGCCGGAGCGAGGCGTTTCAGGACATTTCCGGCGGTTTCGTGTAGTGCGCCGCGCGGTGGCGCCGGCTGCGGATGACGAACTCGAGCGCCATCCGGTAGGCGACGAAGGCGAGGAGGGTGGCCCCGATCAGCGACCCGAGCGTGTAGGGCCACAGGAGCGGGCGGACGAGGCGGACCAGTTCGTGCCAGAACTCGGCGTTCCGGATCGACAGCTCGAACATCGCGGTCAGCCGCTCGCGGAGGTCCTCTGGCGTCTGTGTCCGCAGGATGGTCGCGCCCATCATCGTCGTGAAGACGTAGTAGGGCACGAGAATCCAGGGCAGGTTCGAGTAGACCCCGAGCAGCACGGCCACGCGGTTGAGGCTGAAGATGAAGGCCAGCGCGATGGCGACGACCGTGTGCAGGCCGAGGAACGGCGAGAATCCGAGGAAGACGCCGAGCGCGTACGCCGCCGCGGTACGCTCCGGCGTGTCGTGGACGTGCAGCAGGGCCGACAGCCACCGCCGCACCAGGCTTCGGGTCGCCTCGATCATCGGAAGTGCGAGTACCCGGGAGGCACCGGACGCGTCGTGCCATCCGGCAGTGTGAGGAGCAGGGCGCGGTCGGCCGTGCAGGTGCCGATGCGCGTGAGCGGGACGCCTCCGTGCTGGAAGGCGGCCCTGAGCCGCCCGCGCAGGCGCGGACGCACGGTGAACAGCAGCTCGTAGTCGTCGCCGGCGGAGAGCGCGGCATCGAGCGGGTCGAGTCCCCGCCCCTCGAACCAGCTCCGCGCGTCTGCGGAGATGGGCAGGGCCGCCGCGTCCACGGTCATGCCGACGTGGCTGGCGTCTGCGATCCGGCTCATGCCGTCGGCAAGTCCATCGCTCAGATCGACGCAGGCGGATGCGGCCCGGTTCCTGCCGAGCAGCTGGCCGACCCGAACACGGGCCGCTGGACGCAGGTACCGCACGACACAGGTTTCGGACGCTGGCGTGCCCGCCGCCAGCATCTGCAGGCCGGCTCCGGCATCGCCGATGGTGCCGCTGACGTAGACCAGGTCGCCCGGGCGCGCGCCGCTCCGCTGGAGCACGCCGCGCCGCTTCACGGTGCCGATGGCCGTGATGTCGATCGTGAGCGGGCCGGGCGTGCGGGTGAGGTTGCCTCCGGCGACGGTCGTGCCGGTTTCCCTGGCCAGCTGCGCAATGCCCCCCACGATGGCGTCGAAGTCGGCGACCGGCAGGTCAGGCGGCAGGGCGAACGACAGCAGGACCAGCCGGGGAGTGGCTCCCATGGCGGCCAGGTCGCTGAGGTTGGCGGCCATCGCGCGGTGCCCGATCGCGGCCGGCGGCGTGAACCGCCGGTCGAAGTGGACGCCGTCGAGGAGCGCATCGACCGTCAGCACTTCGAGGCGGTTGCGCTCCGTCTCCACCACCGCCGCATCGTCGCCGATGGGGACGGCGAGCCAGGCTGGCGGCGGCGCGAGCTGCTGCTGGATGCGGGCGACGAGGTCGCGCTCGGAGAGGTCGGAGACGATCACTTGGCGTAGTCGACGGCACGCGTCTCGCGAATGACGGTGACCTTGATCTGGCCCGGGTACTCGAGCTCGTTCTCGATGCGGCGGGCAATGTCCTTCGACAGCCAGACCGCAGCTTCATCGGTGACCTGCTCGCTCTCGACCATGATCCGGATCTCGCGTCCGGCCTGGAGCGCATACGACTTCGACACGCCCTTGAAGGAGTCGGCGATACCCTCGAGCTTCTCGAGGCGCTTCACGTAGCTTTCGAGGATGTCGCGGCGTGCGCCCGGGCGCGCCGCCGAGATGGCGTCGGCCGCCTGCACGATCATCGCTTCGAGGGAAGGCCAGTCGATGTCCATGTGGTGCGCGGCCATGGCCATCACCACCGCTTCGCTCTCGCCGTGCTTCCGCAGCACGGCGATGCCCAGCTCGAGGTGCGTGCCCTGCATCTCGCGGTCGATGGCCTTGCCGATGTCGTGGAGGAATGCGGCGCGGACGGCGACGTGGGCGTCGAGGCCCACTTCCTTGGCCATGATGCCGGCGAGCCGCGCCACCTCGGCCGAGTGGGACAGGACGTTCTGCCCGTAGGAGGTGCGGTACTTCAGGCGGCCCATCAGGCGCAGCACCTCGGGGTGCAGGTCGTGCAGGCCGAGTTCGAAGGCCACCGCCGCCCCTTCCTTGCGCACCTCGTCGTCGGTCTCGTCCTTCACCTTCTGGACGACCTCTTCGATGCGTGCCGGATGGATGCGGCCGTCGGCAATAAGCTTCTCGATCGACTTCTTCGCGATCTCGCGGCGGTAGGGATCGAAGCCAGACAGGATGATCGCGCCGGGCGTATCGTCGACGATCAGGTCGACGCCCGTCGCGAGTTCGAGCGCGCGGATGTTGCGCCCTTCGCGGCCGATGATGCGCCCCTTCAGGTCGTCGCTCGGCAGGTCGACGACCGAGACGGTGGTCTCCATCGCATGCTCCGCGGCACTGCGCTGGATGGCCTCGGTGATGTACTGCTTCGCCCGTTCGCTGGCGGTCTCCCGTGCCTCGGCGTCGAGCCGTTTCAGGAGGTTCGCCGCGTCGTGGCGCGCCTCGCCTTCGATCTGCTTCAGCAGCAGGTCCTTCGCTTCGTCAGCGGTCAGCCCAGCCACCCGTTCGAGTTCGTGCTGCTGCCGTTCGAGCAGGTGCTGATACTTTAGCGTGAGGGTGTCGGCCTGCTGCTCGCGCGCGGCCACGGCCTTCTCCCGCGCCTGCAGCTCACGCTCGACCCGCTCGAAGGAAAGCTGCCGTTCGGTCAGCTGTGCTTCGCGGTGGAGCAGCCCCTGCTCGAGCGACTGCGCCTGCTGGCGCTCCTGCCTGGCCTGCCGCTCGGCCTCGGTCAGGAGGTCGTGCGCCTTCTCCTTGGCGTCCAGCAGGGTTTCCTTGCGGCGGGTCTCGGCGTCGCGTTCGGCGTCGCGGACGATGCGCAGCGCCTGCTCTTCGGCACGACCCACCGTTTCCGCCGCGATGCGGCGGCGGGTCGCGACCCACGCGGCGAAGACCGCACCAGCGGCCACGAGCGCGAGCACGACGCTGATGAGATGTCCGGCGAGCAACACGCGTGACGTCCTTTCCCGTGCCCCACGTCGGGTATCGATGGGCCGGCGCCGCGCGCGGGGGATTCCACCCCGCGAACCGTGTCAGGAGGGAAAAAAGTTCCCCGCTTTGCCGTGTGGGGAGGTCGATGAACCTGCGGTAGCAGGTGGAGCCGCTGATATAAGCTGCGCTTCAGGCTTCCTCGAACAGAGGCATGCACACCACGCAGCATCGCGACTCACTTGGGTGATGCATTGGCTCAAACGAGCCTGCCACCATCACGAGCAAAGCAGGGAAGTCGAAATGCTGAAAGGATCTTACGGTAACGGGATAGCGAGGTAAAGCAGGAACGACGTCCGCCGGCTCCGGAAGCGCGACGCTGCGAAGTTGTGGGGCAATGGCGCTACGAGGCCATGAGCACGCGGTCGACGATCTGCTCGAGCTCGCTTGCCCGTTCTGCGATCTGCGAATCCTTCGCGCGCGTCGCCTCCCTGGCGCGGAACAGTTCGTCGGCGATGTTCAGCGCGGCGAGGACGGCCATGCGCAGGGAGTCGCTGCCGGGGGTCGTCGTGGCGACGAGCCCCATCTTCTGGTCGACGAACGTGGCGAGGCGCAGCACGTAGTCCTGATCCAGCGAGCTGCGGATCGGATACCGCTGCCCGTGGATCTCCACCGTGATTACGCGCCCGTCACCCATGTCAGATTTCCAGTGCGTCCAGCTGCGAGAGCATCTCGCCCACGCGGTTGCGGATCAGATCGCGTTCGTCGCGCAGTGCTGCCAGTTCCGTCGACATTGTCTCGCCGGCGGCCACGCGCGAGCGCAGCGACTCGACCTCGGCCTTGAGTTGGGCATTCTCCTCGGACGCGGCCGCCTGCTCCGCCTTGAGGCGTTCGACGACGTTGACGAGAAGCTTGAGCTTTTCTTCGAGCCGGTCGATGGGTTCCAGCTCGACGCTCGACGCGGGGGATTTCGCCATGAAGGATGTCACCGTTGCACGGCAGCGTGTTCGCGAACGAGCGCTGCCAGGATAGTGTCGAACGAACTCTGCACTTCAGGGTCGGTCAGTGTGCGGTCCGGCGCCTGGAAGGTCAGCCGGAGCGAGAGGCTGATCGAGCCCTCGGGCACACCCTTGCCCTGGTAACGATCGAAGAAGGACACGCCGACGAGCGGCGCGGACTGCCCGCTGGCAGCCGTCTGAATGGTGCCACGAATGATCTCCGCAGGCAAGGCATCGGAGACCACCACAGACAGGTCGCGCACGACGAACGGATGACGCGGCAGTGCCTTCACCCACTCATCGGGCTGGCGACGCACGGCGTCGATCGCGTCGAGGTTCAACTCGGCCGCGACGACTGCGTCCTGCTTCGGGGCACCCGCGCGCTCGACGAGCGCGGGGAGCACCTGCCCGACGACACCGACGATCCGATCGCCGACGATGACGTGGGCGCTCTGGCCGGGCACGAGGTACGGCAGCCGCACGACCTGGAAGGTGGGAGTCACGCCCAGCGCCTGGCCGAGGAGTTCAACCACCCCTTTCGCATCGAAGAAGTCGACGAGGCGCGCAGGCGCCGACCAGTGCTCGCCCACGCTGCCGGTCCACACGAAGGCCGCGCCCCGGGTTTCGCCGGATGCCGCGCTGAAGCGGGCGCCCACTTCGTAGAGGCCGACATCGCGGCGCCCGTGGCGCCGGTTGTGGCCGAGTGATTCCACCAGGCCCGGCAGCAGTGAGGGCCGGAGCACGTCGAACTTGGCGGAGAGCGGATTGGCCAGCGGGACGAGCGACGCCACCGCGTCGGGCGTCACATACGACTCCGCCGCACGCCGCTCGATGAAGCCGAAGGTGACCGCTTCGTTCAGTCCCGCGGACGCCAGGACACGGCGCACCAGGTGATCGCGCGTGGCCCGCGGGTCCGGCGCCGGCGCCGCCATCGTCATCGACGGGAAGGCCGCTTCGAGCTTGTCCAGGCCGTAGTGCCGTCCCACTTCTTCGATGAGGTCGACTTCGCGGAGCAGGTCCACGCGGAACGTCGGTACGATCACATCCCAGCCGCTCGATCCCGGCGTCGGCTCGAGCGCGAGGCCGCGCAGGATGCGGACGACGTCGGCATCGGGCACGACCAGGCCGAGCACGCGGGCGAGCCGGTCGCGGCGCAGCGTGAGGGTCAGCGGTCCACGCGGGGCCGGGTACGCATCGATCGCCTGGCCCCGAAGGGTCCCGGCGCCGATCTGCTGCATCAGCGCCACGGCGCGGCACAGCGCGACGAACGCGCCGTTGATGTCGGCCCCTCGCTCGAAGCGCATGGACGCTTCGGTCTTGAGTCCGAGCCGCTTGCTCGTGCGGCGCACGGACGCGGGCTTGAAGTATGCGCTTTCGAACGCAATCCGGGTGGTGGCCGCCGACACCTCTGAGGCGCCGCCGCCCATGACGCCGGCCACCGCCTGCGCGCGCGCCGCGTCGGCGATGACGAGCATCTCGGGTTCCAGCTTCCGCTCGTTCCCGTCGAGGGTGGTGATGACCTCACCCGCGGCAGCGCGACGGACGCGGATGTGGCGATCGCCCAGCGTGTCGAGGTCGAACGCGTGCATCGGATGCCCGAGTTCCATCAGCACGTAGTTCGTGATGTCGACGAACGGGCTGATCGGGCGCACGCCAGCGGCCTGGAGGCGGCGGGTCATCCACTCCGGCGTGGAGGTCGGCGTCAGGTCGGCGACGGCGGCTGCGTAGCGCGGGCAGAGGTCGGCGTCCTCGATCGAGACGCGCAGGTCGGCCGAGTCGCCCGCCGCGAGCGATGCGAGGGCGTTCGGCATCGAGGCCAGCTCGCGCATCGGCAGGTTCCACGCCGTCGCAATCTCGCGCGCCAGGCCGATGACGCTGAAGCAGTCGGGCCTGTTCGCGGTCACCTCGAAGTCGATGACTGCGTCACCCTCGCCGAGGTCCTCGACCGAGGCCACCTCGAACCCGCGGAGGGCCATCGTGTCCGCGATCGTCTTTGCGGGGACCGTGATGTCGACGAAGTCCCGCACCCAGGAAAGAAGAAGTTTCATCGCTGTTCGACGCTAGTACGGGAACTGTTCGAGGAACCGCAGGTCGTTCTCGAAGAACATGCGGATGTCCTGCACCTGGTGCCGGAGGATGGCGAGGCGCTCGATACCCAGGCCCCACGCAAATCCGGTGTATCGCTCCGAGTCGTACCCGACCGCCTCGAACACCGCGGGGTGCACCATGCCACAGCCGCCGAGTTCGATCCAGCCGGTCCGCTTGCACATGTTGCAGCCCGCACCATCGCACTGCCAGCAGCTGATGTCGATCTCCGCGCTCGGCTCCGTGTAGGGGAAGAAGCTCGGGCGGAATCGCACCCGCGACTTCTCGGTGAACATGGCCTTCACGAATGCCAGCAGCGTGCCCTTGAGGTCGGCCATCGTGATGCCCTCGTCCACGACGAGCGCTTCCACCTGGCTGAAGGCAGGGGAGTGGGTCAGGTCGAGGTCATCGCGCCGGTAGACGCGACCGGGGGCCACGATGCGGATCGGCGGCTTGTGCGTCTCCATGTAGCGGATCTGGACCGCCGACGTGTGCGTGCGCAGCAGCGTCCGCCTTTCCTCGGGCGTCGCGCCTGGCATCGGCGTCGCGAGGTACAGCGTGTCCTGCATGTCACGCGCGGGATGTTCACCCGGCATGTTCAGGGCGTCGAAGCAGTGCCACTCGTCCTCGACCTCCGGCCCTTCCACGATCGCGAATCCCATGCGCGTGAAGATGCCTTCCATGCGGTCGCGCACCACCGTGAGCGGGTGCCGGCGTCCGAGCCGGGGTGTCCGCCCGGGCAGCGTGACGTCGATGGCACCAGCGGGGCGCGCGTTGGCTTCAGCGGCTTCAGCGAAGCTGGTCCACCGCGCTTCGATCTGCTGCTTCAGGTCGTTGGCGTACTTGCCAATCAGCTTCTTCTGGTCGACCGGTGCGCTCGCGATGAGCGCCATCCATGACGCGACGACGCTGTTCTTGCGGCCCAGGAAGCGGTCGCGCACGGCCTGTGCATCGCGCAGCGACGGGGCAGCGGTCAGCTCCTGCTCGAAGAGCGCGAGCTGTTCCGCGACGGAGGAGGAATCGGGGAGTGACATGGGAACTCAGAACTCGGAAGTCAGAACTCAGAAGTGAACTGGCGAAGTCAGCACTGAAGTGTAGAAGTTACGACACGCGCCCAAAAGAAAAAAGGCAAAGACGCCTCCCCTGGGGCCGCGCCTTTGCCTCGAGTCGTTGAAGTTCTGACTTCTGAGTTCTGACTTCTCGGTTCGTCAGCGAGCCGCGAGGGCCGACTTCGCCTGGGCGGCCACGGCCGCAAACGCGGCGGGGCTGGTGGCGGCGAGTTCCGCGAGGCTCTTGCGGTCCAGCGTGTTGCCGGCGTGCTTCAGGCCGTTGATCAGCTGCGAGTAGGTGAGGCCGTTCTCGCGGGCGGCGGCGTTGATGCGCACCACCCACAGGCGACGGAAGTCGCGCTTCTTGTTGCGGCGGCCGACGAACGCATACTTCAGCGCGGTATCGACCGACTCCTTGGCTGCCTGATAGAGCTTGCTCTTGGTCTGGTAGTAACCCTTGGCAAGACCTAGCAGCTTCTTGCGCTTGGCCCGGCGAACTGTACCTCGTTTGACGCGTGGCATTGCTGATTCTCTCTACTGGCTTTGAGCCGGGGACGTGCCCCTGACCCTATTCGCTTTGGCTGGCGCCAGCGTGGCCAGCCGAAAGCCGTGAATTCCGTGAGCCCCGTCGCCTGTCTCAGGCGTAGGGGAGCATGCGGGCGAGCTTGACCGCATCCGGCTCCGACACGACCTGCGTGCCGCGCAGGGCGCGCTTCCGCTTCGTGGTCTTGCTGGTCAGGATGTGGCGCTTGAACGAGCTGCCCCGCAGGAACTTGCCCGACTTCGTCTTCTTGAAGCGCTTCGCAGCGCCCCGGTGTGTCTTCAGCTTCGGCATGATGTCCTTTTTCCCTGGTCGATCTCTTCGTGCTACGGCTGTTCTGCGGGGGCCGGCGCGGACGGCGCCTTTGGCGCAGCCGGACGTCCCTTGCCGCCGCCCTGGGGCTTGCGGCTCAGAATGGTGTGCATCTGGTTGCCTTCGAGCCGAGGCATCGACTCGGCAATGGCGACCTCGCCCAGTTCCTCGACCAGGCGCTCCAGAATGCGGCGCCCGATCTCGGGGTGGGCCATCTCGCGTCCACGGAAGAAGATGGTGGCCTTCACCTTGTCACCCTCTTCGAGGAAGCGCTCGATGTGCTTCTTCTTGAACTGGTAATCGTGTTCGTCCACCTTCGGACGGAACTTGATCTCCTTGACCTCGATCACCTTCTGGTGCTTCCGGGCCTCGCGCGCGCGCTTCTGCTCCTGGTACTGGTACTTCCCGAAGTCCATGATGCGGCAGACCGGCGGCTGCGCCGTGGGGGAGATCTCCACGAGATCGAGCCCCTTCTGCTTCGCGATGGCCAGCGCCTGCGGCGGCGGCATGATGCCCAGCTGCTGCCCCGTATCGTCGATGACGCGAATCTCGCGCACGCGAATGCGCTCGTTGACTCGTACGCGATCGTCCCGGCGGGGTGCTCTGTCGAAAGCGATAAGGCCTCCTACGTGTTACGCGGGTGCGCCGGCTGACTCGGCGCCCGCCACTGTCCGTCCACGGCTTGCCACTTCGGCACGGGCCGCATCGATGAACGCCGCGACGGTCGCAGCGCCCTGGTCGCCGCCGGTGCGTGTACGCACCGACACCGTGCCTTCCGCTGCTTCCCGATCGCCGACCACTAGCATGTACGGGATCTTCTGCAGTTGGGCTTCACGAATTTTATATCCAATCTTCTCCTGCCGCTCGTCCAGATCGGCGCGGAAGCCCGCCGCCTTGAGCTGCGCATAGACCCCGCGGGCATACTCGAGGTGCCGGTCGGAGATTGGAATGACCATCGCCTGCAGCGGCGCCAGCCAGAGCGGGAAGGCCCCGGCGAAGTGCTCGATCAGGATGCCGATGAAGCGCTCGAAACTGCCGAAGATGGCGCGGTGGATCACCACCGGCCGGTGCTCCGCGTTGTCGGCCCCGATGTAGGTCAGGCCGAACCGGGCGGGCAACTGGTAGTCCAGCTGGACAGTGGCGCACTGCCAGGTGCGCCCGATCGCGTCCGTGACGTCGAAATCCAGCTTCGGGCCGTAGAACGCGCCGTCGCCCTCGTTCAGGGTGTAGGGCTGGCCCGCCGCCTCGAGCGCCGCCTTCAGCGAGGCCTCGGCGTGGTCCCAGGTTTCCACCGTGCCCAGGTACTTCTCGGGGCGCGTGGACAGCTTCACCTTGTACTCGAGGCCGAAATCGCCGTAGACCCGCTGCACGAGCCGCAGGAGTTGCTCCACTTCCGACGCGATCTGCGACTCCATCACGAAGCAGTGCGCATCGTCCTGCGAGAACTGGCGGACGCGCGTCAGGCCGCCGAGCACCCCTGAGGCCTCGTTCCGGTGCAGCGGCGTCTGCTCGTGCAGGCGGAGCGGCAGATCCTTGTAGCTGCGCATGGCGCTGCCGAAGACCAGCATGTGGCCGGGGCAGTTCATCGCCTTGAGCGCCATCTCCTCGTCGTCCGAGGAGTTCACGAGAAACATGTTCTCGCGGTAGTGCGACCAGTGACCGGAGGTTTCCCAGAGCGCCTTGTTGAAGATGATCGGCGTCTTGACTTCCTGATAGCCGGCCGGGAACAGCACCTCGCGCATGTAGTTCGCGAGGATGTTGTAGAGCGTGGTGCCCTTGTCGAGCCAGAACGCCGCGCCCGGGGCCCATTCATGGAAGGTGAAGAGTCCAAGATCCTTGCCGACCTTCCGGTGGTCGCGCTTCTTCGCCTCTTCCCGCTGGGTGAGGTGGGCCTTCAGCTCCTTGTCGGAGAAGAACGCGGTGCCGTAGATGCGCTGCATCGGCTGGTTGCGCGCATCGCCCTTCCAGTAGGCGTTCGAGGTGCTGAGGAGCTTGAACGCCTTCAGGCGGCCCGTGGTCGGCACGTGCGGGCCGACGCAGAAGTCGATGAAGGTCTCCTTGTCCTTGATGGTGTAGCAGGAGACTTCAGCCTGGCCTTCCGTCTTCTCGTCGATCAGCTGGACCTTCAGCGGCTCGCCGCGTCCGGCGAAGAAGGCCTTGGCCTCGTCGCGCTTCCACATCTGGCGCTCGTAGACGAGGTCCTGGCTGGCCAGTTCCCGCATCTTGTTCTCGATGGCCTCGAGATCCTCGGGCACGAACGGGCGTGGCACCACGAAGTCGTAGAAGAACCCCTCGTCGATCGCCGGACCGATCCCGCACTGGACCCCAGGAAACAGGTTCGTGACCGCCGCGGCCAGCAGGTGGGCCGTGCTGTGGCGGTAGACGTACAGCGACTCGGGGCTGTCCTGGGTGAGGATCTTGACGGAGGCGTCGGACTGGAGCGGGAACGTGAGATCGACGAGCTTGCCATCGACCATGCCGGCGATGGCGGCCTTCGCGAGCCTGGGCGAGATCGACTCCGCTACGCCAAGCACACTGGTGCCGGCGGGCACAGCGCGGCTCGATCCGTCGGGTAGCGTGACGTTGACCTGGCTCATGGGACTTCGGTTCTTACAGAGACGCCCACCGACGCTCTGGTCGAACCAGGTGAGCTACGGTGGGCAACCTTCGCCTGGCTTGCCAACCGTAGCTACCGCACGTCGTTGGCAGGGTAGCGAAGGTTGGTAGGCACGGGTGGATTCGAACCACCGACCTCCTGCGTGTCAAGCAGGCGCTCTAACCCCTGAGCTACGCGCCTACGGCTTTGAAATCAAGGCGTTAGACGAAAAGTGAGTATAACAACCGCTGAAGTGGGCCGTCAACGATTTCGTGCGCGATCCCGCGAAAAAGAACGCGCGTCGAGGGCTACTTCACGGCCGCACGCAGCGTCGTGCCGGGCGAGAAGCGCGCGACGCGGCGCTTGGGAATCTTCACCGTGTCGCCCGTGCGTGGGTTGCGTGCCGTGCGGGCCTTGCGGCTCGTGGTCTTGAACGTGCCGAAGCCGACGAACGAGACGCTGTCGCCTTTCTTGAGTGCCCTGGTGATCGCGTCGAGCACGGACTCGACAGCGGCGGAGGCGGCGACCTTGGTCAGACCCGTATCACTCGCAACCCGTTCGACGATCTCTGCCTTGTTCATGGATGGTCGTGTCCTTCGAGCGGTGGGGTCGTGGTCGTACGGCGAGGACGATCAGGCGTACCCGGGCGCTGCTGTAAGAGGGTGACGTTTGCTTATACGTGCCGCTCTGCGGAGGTGTCAATCGGGGAGAGCCCGGAGTGGCCTAGGCCGCCTTCTTCTCCGCGAGGCGTTCGAGCGCCTTCTCGAGGATGACGTCGTTCGTCGGTTCGGCCTGGCCGAACTCCACGTCGGGCGCGTCGACCGCCAGCGTCGGCGCGATGCCCTTGCCGTGCAGCGCCTCGCCGGCCGGGGTGAGGTACTTCGCGTAGGTGAGCCACAGCCCGGTGCCGTCGGGGAGCTTCACGAGCTTCTGCTCACCGGCGCGACCAATGGTGTGTTCGCCCACGATCTCGGCGCGCTTGTTTCCGAGCAGCGCCGACGCGAACAGTTCCGCAGCCCCCGACGTGCCGTTGTCCGCCAGGATCGTGACCGGCAGGGTGATGCTGCCGTCGCCCGCCGCGGCGTCGACGCTCGTCGCTTCCGCGCCCCGGGCTTCACGCTTCGCCAGCGTCCCCTTGGCCACGAAAAGCCGCGCCACGGCGAGTCCGGCCTCGAAGGAGCCGCCGGACGCCCGCCGGATATCGACGATGAGTTTCGTGGCGCCGGTGCGGGCGAGGTCGGCCGCGGCCGCCTTTGCCTGCGCCGCGGTACGGGGGCTGAACGACGCAATGCGCAGCAGGCCCACGCCCGGCGCAGCCGTCTTCGAGGTGACATCCACGGTCGGCACGGCCTCCCGGGTCAGTTCGATGACGTGCGGATCGTTCGTGTTGCCGCGGATGATGGTCAGGCTGACCTTCGTCCCCGGCGCACCGCGCAGGCGGCGCATGCCTTCGTAGACCGACATCTCGCGCGTGGCCGTGTCGCCGATCATGCGGACGTAGTCGCCCGTCCGGAGCCCGGCCTTCGCCGCGGGCGAGCCGTCCCTGGTGGCGATGATGCGCAGCCAGTACTGACGGGTCAGGTCGATGCCCAGGTCGCCAGCCGCCGGCGCCGCATTCGCCTCCACCTGCTTGACGAGATCGGCCGTGAGGAACGCGCTGTCGGGATCGAGGCTGTCCGCCAGGCCGTGCATCGCTCCGTTCATGACCTTGTCCGGGTCGGTCTTCTCGACGTAGCGGTCTGCGATCAGCATGACCACGTCGTGGAAGACCCGCAGGTGGGGGAAGGTTTCCTGGCCGGCGTTCACCCGGCCGAGGAACCCGCCGACAATCGCGAATGCAAGGACCGGTGCCGAAACCCAGAGCACGACGCGGCGGATGTTGAACATGGTTACCTTTTCGCGAGCCATTGTAAGGGATCGACCGCGCGACCGTCGATGCGCAGCTCGAAGTAGAGCACGGCCGTACCGGGGTCCGCGCTGGCCGCCGTGCCGACGGTCGTGCCCTGCAGCACGTGCGCGCCTTTCTCGACGGCCAGTTCCTCGAGGTTCCCGTAGAGCGTGAACGTCTGGTTCCCGTGGTCCAGGATCACCAGTCGGCCATAGCCGTTGAAGCTGTCGGCAAACGCCACGGTGCCGTCGTGCACGGCACGCGCGGTCGCGCCCGGCGCGCTGGCAATTTCAATCCCTCGCAAGGGCGGCCGGCCCGCCGCCGCCGCGCCGAAGCGCTGCCGGACCGTGCCTGCCGCCGGCCACGCCAGGTCGCCCTTGAACGGGGCAATCGGCAGTGCCGGAGACGCGGAGGCGAGGCCGGCCATCGATTCCTGCAGCTTCTGCTGTGCCGCCTGGAGTTCGCTGGCGAACTGCGCGTTCAGGTCGCGCTTCGAGTCGATGTCGTTCACCATCGCGGTGTGCGCGGCAATGGCCCGCTCGGCCGCCACCTGTGCCTTCTCGGCGGCTCCTTGAGCCTGACGCAACTGCTCCTGCCGCTCGGCAGCCGCGGCCCGTGCCTGCTGCAGCGACCTCAGGCGCCTCTGGTGTTCGGTGATGCGGACGCGGTCCTCTTCAGCGAGCGCCGACACGAGCCGGACGGCCTGACTGAACTGCCGAAGGTCGGACGCCGACAGCAGCAGCCGCGCATACTGACCGCGCCCGAGCTTGTATAGGGTCACCAGGCGAGCACGCAGATCTGGCAGGGCCGCCTGCGTCTGGGCCGTAATGGTGGCGACCTGCTGATCGAGGGCAGTCACCTCGGCGGCCGCGGCCCGCATCTCGGCGCGTGCCCGCTCGAGTTCCGTCGCACGGATGGACCGCTCGACCTCCAGCCTGCGGAGATCGCCGAGGAGGGTGCGCTCCTCGCGCGTGAGGCGGTCGGCTTCGTCGTGGAGCGCCTGCAGCCGTTCAGCGGCGCGGCGCGACAAGGCGTCGGTGCGGGTGCGGTCGTCCTGCTGCGCACGCGGAGCAGCACCGGCGAGTGCCAGCAGGGCCACGGCGATTGCGAAGGTGCACGGCCTCATCCCCATGCGAATATAGCATCCGCATGCGCATGCTTGGCGTAGACCTCGGCCGCCGCCGGATCGGGTTGGCAGTGAGCGATCCGTCGGGCATGCTTGCCCGTCCGCTCACGACCCTGCACCTGACCGCCGACGACGGACTGCAGCGCGTGCTGGCGGAGGTACACCGCCTGCAGCGCGAGGACGACGGGCTTGGTGGCGTGGTGGTGGGGTTGCCGCGACGGCTGGATGGGACGCCGAACGAGCAGACCGTCGCGACCGAGCAGTTCGTGGCGGCGCTCCGCGCACACCTGGACGTGCCGGTCGTCACCGAGGACGAGCGGCTGAGCAGCCATGAAGCGGACGGCCGGCTGGCGGTGCGTGAGCGCGACTGGAAGAAGCGAAAAGCCCAGCTCGATGCCGCGGCCGCGGCCGTGATCCTGCAGGACTTTCTCGACCGGCCGAGGCCCTGACGCGTGCTGAAGACACTCGCCCTGTTCGTGCTCCTTCTGTTGCTGGCTGCTGGCGCCGGCTCGTACGTGCTCTACGCCCGGATCGACGCGCCGTACAAGAGTTACGAAGGCGAGTCGCAGGAAGTGGAGATTCCCTCCGGCGTCGGGACTCGCGCCATCGGCCGGTTGCTGGTCGATGCCGGTGTCCTTCCGGACGACCTGACCTACCGGGCTGCGCTGTGGCTGAGTGGCGACGCCCGCCGCCTCAAGGCCGGGCAGTACCGCTTCGACCGTCCGATGTCGCCGCGCGACGTGCTCGGGAAGATCGCCCGAGGCGAAGTCGACCTGGTGAACATCACCTTCCGGGAGGGGCTGACCATCGGGGAGATGGCCACCCTCTTCGAGGCGCAGGGGCTTGGATCCGCGAGCGCCTTCACGTCCGCAGCCTCGGACGCGAGCCTCATTGCCGACCTCGATCCGACGGCGACCGACCTCGAGGGCTACCTCTTTCCGGAAACCTACGCCGTCTCCCGGCACGTCGAGGCCACCCAGCTGGTTCGCGCGATGGTGGACCGCTTCACGAAGGTGCTGACCGCGGACATGCGCGAAGCAGCCACCGCGCGCCAGCTGACGCTCCGGCAACTGGTCACGCTCGCGTCCATCGTCGAGAAGGAGACCGGCGCCGCGAGCGAGCGTCCGACGGTGGCGGCGGTCTACGCGAACCGTCTGAGAATCGGCATGGGACTGCAGTGCGACCCGACAGTCATCTACGCGCTCCAGCGGGCGGGGAAGTTCGACGGGAACCTCCGGCGCGACGACCTCGCCTTCGATTCTCCCTACAACACCTACCGCTATCCTGGTCTGCCGCCGGGGCCGATTGCCGCGCCCGGCCGCGGCGCGCTCGAGGCGGCGGCGCATCCGGCCGAGGTCGACTACCTGTACTTCGTCAGCCGCAACGACGGTACGCACGCGTTCGCGAAGTCACTCGACGAACACAATCGCAACGTCCAGAAGTTCCAGGTGCAGTACTTCCGCGAGAAGCGGATCGCCGAGCGCCGCCGTGAGCAGGCAGCCCAGGTGGGACGATGAGTGCGGCCGCGTGCGTCAGCGCCCGGAGGGCAGGGCGGCGCGGCTGAAGGCCCCGTCGAAGTAGACCGGTTCCAGCCCGCTCGCCCAGTAGGCGACCGCTTCGCGATTGGGTTGCGTGGTTTCGCGACCGGTCACTCGTGGCCCGCGGTCGTCCAGCGGCTGGAATTCGATCCACGCCTCCCAGAGCCCATCGGCCCTCTCGTCACCGTGGACCAACGGAACCCAGAAGGTGCCATCGGCCTCGATGCTGACGTGTCGGGGTTGCAGGAACAGCACGCCTCCGACGCTGCAAGGGCGGGTCCGGCCTAGCGTTCGCCCCACTTGAGCTTGGTGCGGAGGACTTCGAAGTAGCTGCGCGAACTCGGCCGGATGAGCCGCAGCGGCGCGGGAGCCCGGCTGACGGTGACCTCCACCCCCTGCTCGACCGGCAGCGTCACCTGGCCGTCGAGCGTGAACACAATCTCATCCCGAGCCTCCATCGTCGGCTGCACGCGCACCGTGGACGACCCGGGAATGACGATGGGGCGGTTCGTGAGCGTGTGCGGGGCGATTGGGGTCAGGAGCAGCGCGTCGACGTCGGGCTGCACGATCGGTCCACCGGCCGACAGGTTGTACGCGGTCGACCCGGTCGGCGTGGCGATGATCAGGCCGTCGGCCCTGACGCGAGTGACGAAGTCGTCGCCCACGTAGACCGACAGATCGATCATCCGGGACCGCGCCGTTTTCGTGACCACCGCGTCGTTCACGGCGACGGCCTGTGTCAGGAGTTCGCCGTCGCGCGAAGTGCCTGCCCGCAGCATCATGCGCTCTTCGATGTGGCCGCGGCCGTCCAGGGCGTTCTCGAGCGAGCGGTACAGTTCCGGCAGCGTCACCTCCGTGAGGAAGCCCAGGCTGCCGAAGTTCACGCCGAGGATGGGGATGCCCGACCCTGCTTCCGCGATGCAGTCGGCCATGCCGATGAGGGTGCCGTCGCCACCGAGCACGAGCACCATGTCCACGTCGACGGCCATGTCGTTCCGCCCGAGAACGGCGCGTCCCTCCCGCGGCGGCATGAGGGCCGCCGTCGCGGCCTCGAAGACCGGCTGCAGGCCGCGAGCCGACAGCCACGACTCCAGTTCAATCAGGTGCCGCGTGGCGGCGTGCAGGTGCGACTTGGCGAGAATGCCGACCTGGGAGATGGGCGGCAGGGGCACCGGGGACATGTGTCTCGTATCCTAACGCAGCGACGAGGCTCACCCAATTGGCGAGTGGATTCACCCGTTGGCCAACGGCATCCGCAGGTGGATCAGAAACTCCACGTTGCCTGTGGCGCCGGTGATGGGAGACGGCGTGAGGCCGCGGCGCTCGAAGCCCAGGGCCTTCGCTTCGGCGGTGACCTTCGCGATCACCCGCTCGTGGACGGCCGGGTCGCTGACGATGCCGCCCTTGCCCACGTCCTCGCGCCCCGCCTCGAACTGCGGCTTCACCAGGGCCACCACGTCGGCGCCGGGAGTGAGGAACTTCGGCACCTCAGGGAGGATGTAGCCGAGGGAAATGAACGACACGTCCATCGTGACGATGTCCACGGCGTGGGGCACGTCCGCGGGCGTCAGGGTGCGCGCATTGACCCCTTCGCGCACCAGCACGCGGGGGTCGCTGCGCAGTTTCCAGTCCAACTGGTTGTGCCCGACATCGAGTGCGATGACGTCGGCGGCACCACGCTGCAGCATCACGTCGGTGAACCCCCCGGTCGACGCGCCGATGTCCAGTCCGCGCCGGCCCTTCACGTCGATGCCGAACGTGTCGAGCGCGTGCGCGAGCTTCAGGCCGCCGCGGCCGACGTACGGGTGGTCGGGCGTCGCCAATTCAACATGGGCGGTCTGGTGAACCGCGGTGCCGGCCTTGGAGACCACCTGGCCCTCGACCCGCACCTGGCCCGCGAGAATCACCGCGCGCGCCCGCTCCCGTGAGGGTACGAGTCCGCGCTCGACCAGGAGGACGTCCAGGCGTGTCTTCGGAGTGGCCACGTGCAGGCTCAGTTGTGGCGGGAGATGACCCAGTCGGCGATGGCGTCGAGCCAGCTGTCGGTGAGGCCCGCCTCGGCGAGCGTCGCGTGCGCCCTCGTCGCGCACTCGCCCGCCATGCGCCGGGCGCCGTCCAGCCCGAACAGCGAGGTGTAGGTGGGCTTGTCATGAGCCGCGTCCTTCCCGGCCGTCTTCCCGAGCGCGGCGGCGTCACCTTCGACGTCGAGGATGTCGTCCACGATCTGGAAGGCCAGCCCGACGTCCGTGGCCCATCGATCGATCGCGTCGATCTGTCCCGCCATGCCTCCCGCCATCGTCGCGCCGGCGACCGCCGAGGCCCGGATGAGGGCACCCGTCTTCTGCAGATGCATGGCCCGCAGTTCGTCGCCCGTGAGCGTCAGCGCGTGGCCGGCGACCTGCCCGGCCGCCTGAAGATCCACCGTCTGCCCGCCGACCATGCCCGTCGCTGACGCGGCGGTGGCCAGCACCTGGATCGCCGCCACCTTCCGGGCGTTGATCGTGGGATCGTCGGTGCGCGGCTCACGCGCGACGAGCGCAAACGCCTCGCCCTGCAGCGCGTCCCCCGCGAGGATGGCAATGCCGTCGCCGTACACCGTGTGGAGTGTGGGCCGCCCCCGGCGCAGGCAGTCGTTGTCCATCGCGGGCAGGTCGTCGTGAATGAGCGAGTAGGTGTGGATGAACTCGACGGCGCAGGCCGCTGGCAGCGCGAGCTCCAGCGCCGAAGCTCCCGTCCGTCGCGCCACGGCGTCCGCGGCGGCGATGACCAGGATCGGCCGGAGCCGCTTGCCGCCGCCGAGGAGGCTGTAGCGCATGGCCTCGGACAGCAGCGGAGGGCAGGCCGGCGGCTTCGGCAGGAAGCGGTCGAGTGCCGCTTCGACGTGTGTCCGGGTGTCGACGAGAAAGGTGGCGAGGGTGGAGGAGCGGACGGGCGTCATCGGTCGTCTTCGTCGTCGGTGCCCGAGAGCGACGCGGGTGCTGCCCGGAGGTCGCCGCGGTCGGTGAGGATCTCGATGCGCCGCTCCGCCTCCTCGAGCCGGGCGTGGCAGAAGCGGGAGAGCTGGACCCCGCGTTCGTAGAGCGCCAGCGAGTGTTCGAGTGGCAGGTCGCCTTCTTCGAGCTTCTTCACGAGCGCGTCGAGTTCGGCGAGGGCCGCCTCGAAGTCCTTGATCGACGGATCGGACATGGTCATGCCTCTGACTTGCGAACGTCGCACTCGAGTTCGCCCACTGCCAGCCTCACATGAATACGGTCGCCCGCGCTGACATCGCTGGCGCTGCGGAGGGCGCGTGTGCGGTCGTCGTTCCACGCGACCGCGTAGCCGCGCCCGAGCACGGCGAGCGGGCTCATCGACTCGAGCTGGCCGACGCGTTCGCGCAGCCGCGCGTCCGCCCGATCGCGGCGACGGCGCACGGCGCTCACGAGGCGGCTGTCGGCCGTCGCGAGCCGTGCCCGGGTCGCTGCCAGGCGGCGGCCCGGGTCGAAGGCGTCGACCCGCCGCTCGAGTCCGGCCACCATACGGAGGCGCGCCGCGAACAGGCCGCGTATGCACCCGGTCAGCCGGTGGGTGAGTTCCGTGACGTCGCGGCTGCGCAGGGCGAGCCGGGTCGGGAAGCCTGCGAGCGCCGTGCGCCCACTGGCCACGTGCACGCGACGGCTGAGCAACTGCACGCGGCCGTGCATGGCGGCGTCGAGCCGTCCCCGCATCCGGTCGATGCGGTGGCAGAACTCGTCGCGCGACGCCACCACGATTTCGGCAGCCGCTGAGGGGGTCGGCGCCCTCCGGTCCGCCACGAAATCCGCAATCGTCACGTCCGACTCGTGGCCGACAGCGGAAATCACCGGCACGCCGCACGCGGCAATCGCCCGGGCGACAGGCTCCTCGTTGAAGGCCCAGAGATCTTCGATCGAGCCGCCGCCGCGACCGACGATCAACACGTCGATGCCCGGCACCTTCTGGATGGCACGAATCGCGTGCGCGATGTCCGCGGCCGACCCGTCGCCCTGCACACGGGTCGATCGGATCACGATGTGGGCATTGCGGTACCGCCGCCCCAGCACCTTGAGCATGTCCCGGATGGCGGCCCCATCCAGTGACGTGACGATGCCGATCTTGCGGGGCAGGGCAGGGAGCGGACGCTTCCGGCTCTCGTCGAAGAGCCCTTCCGCCTGCAGGCGCTTCTTGAGCTGCTCGTAGGCCAGCTGCAGCTGGCCGAGCCCCTTCGGCTCCATCTGCTCGCACGTGAGCTGGTACTCACCACGCGGGTCGTAGACCGCCACGCGGCCGCGGGCGATGACGCGGAGGCCGTCGGTGGGCTTGAACCTGAGGGCGCGCAGGTTCGTGCGGAACATCACGCCCTTGAGCGCGGCCCGATCGTCCTTCAGCGTGAAGTAGAGATGCCCGTTGTTCCAGACCTTGGCATTCGACAGCTCACCCTCGACCCACACGTTGAAGAACTCGCCCTCGAGCACCTCGCGGATGTTCGCGGTCAGCTCGCCAACCGTCAGCACCTGTCGCCGCGGCGTGCTGGCGGGCGCGGCGGCTTCCGCGACGGCCAGGTCCGGAGGAGGCGCGGCTGCGCGTCTCGCCAGCTCGCGGATGCGGGCGGCCAGGTCCGGCTGGGCGGCAGGCGGGCGCGAGGGGGCCGGCGGGGTCGCTGCGGCCGGGGCCGGCGTCGATGGCCGGGAGGCCGGCTGCTCCGGCTCGTCGAACGGCAGACCAAATGGTCCAGGCATCAGACCGGCCGATCGACACCCGCGCCACGCGCGAGGTCCTCGAGTTCGTCGAGGCTGTAGCTGATGCGCTCGATGTCCACGGCCAGGCCGGTCGTTTCGTCGGCCTCCACGATCACGCCGTTCAGGCGCGGATTGGCGGTGGCGGTTTCGAACCGGGCCGGCATGCCGTTCAGGAACTTGCCGAGTGCCGGCGCCACCTCGACGCCAATGATCGAGTCGTGGGGGCCGGTCATGCCGACGTCCGTCAAGTAGGCGGTACCTTTCCGCAGGATCCGCTCGTCGGCGGTCTGCACGTGCGTATGAGTGCCGACGACGGCCGTGACGCGGCCGTCCAGGTGCCAGCCCATGGCGACCTTCTCGGACGTGGCTTCCGCATGGAAGTCGACGAAGACGATGCGGGCGCGCTGCTTCACCTTCTCGATCTCGCGCAGCACGCCGGCAAACGGGTCGTCGATGTTCAGCATGAACACGCGACCCATCGCGTTGATCACGCCGACGCTGACACCGCCCTCGGTGCGGGCGATGTAGCTGCCGTTGCCGGGCACGCCCTCGGGAAAGTTCAGCGGGCGCAGCAGGCGGGGCTCGATGCCGATGTAGTCGATCGCTTCCTTCTTGTCCCAGATGTGATTCCCCGACGTCATCACGTCGACGCCGGCATCGAGGATCTGCTCGCCGATCTCGCGCGTGATGCCGAAGCCGGCCGCCGCGTTCTCGGCGTTCGCGATGACCAGATCGAGCTGGTGATAGTCGCGGAGCGCAGCCACGCCGCGCTTCACCAGGTCGCGGCCCGGACGCCCCACGATGTCGCCGATGAAGAGGAACCTGATCACGCGGGGGTCGATCCGGATGAAAGGGGAATGCGGATGGTCCGTCCTCGCCGCTCGGCCTGGCGTGGAATCGAGATCCGCAGTTCGCCGTTGCTGAAGACCGCGCGGGCGCGGCTCGTATCGCAGGCCGTGGTCAGCTTGATCGCTCGCACGAACCGGCCGTAGCCGCGTTCCACCAGGTGGAAGGTGGCGTCGACACGGGTGCGCCGCGGAGCCTTGAGGCCGGCCACCAGAATGGTCTGGCCCTTCGCGGCAATGCGCACCGCTGCCGGGTCGACCCCGGGCAGGTCCATCGCCACCTCCACGCCGTCGTCGGTCTCGAGGACGTCCAGGGACGGCACGCATTCCCCGGTCAGGGTCTCGTCAGACGTGCGGTCCAGCTCCTGGAACATCCGCCGGACTTCCTCGCGGAATTCGGTCGGTTCGGCCGGGACGACGACCGCCTGAATTCTCGGCTGCATCCCGAAATCATCGCACACGTCCCGCTCGAGGCGTGCCCGTGCCCGGAGGCGCGGAGGCTGCTGCTGACCTTGGCCAGTCCCCGCGCCGACGCATCCCGCCCTTACTTCTTCGCAGTCGTTGAGCTCGACCATACGAGGCGGGTTGTATATGAGTGTGTATGACTAATAAAACATGCTTGACATGCACTCACTATGGTCTTACATTGGGTTCATCTCGTTCACGGGAGATTGAACACATGGCAGGCAAAGTCATCGGCATCGACCTCGGCACGACGAACTCGGTGGTCTCCGTCATGGAGGCCGGTCAGCCGGCGGTCATCGTCAACCAGGAAGGCGCTCGCATTACCCCGTCCGTGGTCGGCATTACCAAGGACGGCGAACGGCTCGTGGGCCAGGTCGCCAAGCGGCAGGCCGTCACCAATCCGGAAAACACCATCTTCTCGGCCAAGCGGTTCATGGGCCGGAAGTTCGACGAGGTCGGCAGCGAGACGAAGCGCGTGCCCTATCGGGTCGTGCGTGCGCAGAACGGCGACGCGTGGATCGAGGCGCGCGACAAGAAGATGTCGCCGCCGGAAATCTCGGCGATGGTGCTCGGCAAGCTGAAGCAGGCGGCCGAGGACTATCTCGGCGAGAAGGTCACCGACGCGGTCATCACCGTCCCGGCGTACTTCAACGACGCGCAGCGGCAGGCCACGAAGGATGCCGGCCAGATTGCCGGTCTCAACGTTCTGCGCATCATCAACGAGCCGACGGCCGCCGCGCTCGCGTACGGCCTCGACAAGAAGAAGGACGAGACCATTGCGGTCTATGACTTCGGCGGCGGCACCTTCGACATCTCGGTGCTCGAGGTGGGTGAGGGCGTGGTCGAGGTGAAGTCCACCAACGGTGACACGCATCTGGGTGGCGACGACCTGGACGACCGCATCATCGAGTGGCTCGCGGCGGAGTTCAAGAAGGGCGAGGGGATCGATCTCTCGAAGGACCGCATGGCGCTCCAGCGCCTGAAGGAAGGCGCCGAGAAGGCCAAGATCGAGCTGTCCTCGTCCCTGGAGACGGAGATCAACCTGCCGTTCATCTCGGCGGATGCCGCCGGCCCCAAGCACCTGCAGATGAAGCTCACGCGGGCGAAGTTCGAGCAGTTGGTGGACGACCTCCTGCAGCGCTCGATGACCCCGGTGAAGCAGGCGCTCTCCGACGCCGGCATCGACCCGAAGAAGATCGACGAGGTCGTGCTCGTCGGCGGCTCCACGCGCATCCCGAAGGTGCAGCAGCTGGTGCGCGAGTTCTTCGGCAAGGAGCCGCACAAGGGGGTGAACCCCGATGAAGTGGTGGCGGTCGGCGCAGCCATTCAGGGTGGCGTGCTTGCCGGTGAAGTGAAGGACGTGCTGCTGCTCGACGTGACACCGCTCTCGCTCGGCATCGAGACGCTTGGCGGTGTGATGACGACGCTCATCCCGAGGAACACGACGATTCCGACGCGGAAGAGCGAGGTGTTCTCGACGGCGACCGACAGCCAGACGAGCGTGGAGGTGCACGTGCTCCAGGGCGAGCGTCCGATGGCGCGCGACAACCGCACGCTCGGCCGCTTCCACCTGGTCGGCCTGCCGCCGGCCCCGCGCGGCGTGCCGCAGGTCGAGGTCGCCTTCGACATCGACGCCAACGGCATCGTCAACGTCACGGCGACCGACAAGGCGACCGGCAAGGAACAGAAGATCACCATCAGCGGCTCGAGCGGCCTCTCGAAGGACGAGGTCGACCGCATGGTGAAGGACGCTTCGGCGCACGAGGCCGAGGACAAGCAGCGCCGCGAGGTCATCGACGCCCGCAACCAGTG
This sequence comes from Vicinamibacterales bacterium, assembly GCA_046331345.1. Classification (GTDB taxonomy): domain Bacteria; phylum Acidobacteriota; class Vicinamibacteria; order Vicinamibacterales; family CAVVIG01; genus CAVVIG01. Next base: position 48,497 of record JAXLRA010000004.1, read on the forward strand.
CGACCAGCTGGCCTACCAGGCGGAGAAGACCGTCAACGACAACCGCGAGAAGCTGCCCGTGGGCGAGCTCTCGAAGGTCGAAGCGGCCATTGCCGCGGCGAAGAAGGCGGCGGAAGGCGACGATCTCGGCACCATCCGGCGCGCGACCGACGAACTCCAGCGCGCGACCCACGCCGTTGCGGAGCTGCTCTACAAGAGCACCCAGGCCGGCCCCGGCGGTCCGTCCGCCGGCAGCGGCCCGTCCGATTCGACAGTGAAGGAAGGCGAAGTCGTCGACGCGGAGTACGCGGAGGCGAAGTAACGGATCCGCCTATCAATCGAAGGAGAGAATCATGGCCATCGTTCGTTGGACCGACCCGTTCCAGGAATTCGCGCAGCTGCAGGACCGTCTGAACCGTGCGTTCTCCCAGGCCTACGGCCGAAGCGACGAGGGACTGCTGTCGTCGGGGGCGTGGCTCCCGCCGGTCGACATCTACCAGAACGGCGAGCACGAACTCGTGCTCAAGGCTGAACTGCCGGACATGACGCGCGAGGACATCGACGTCACGGTCGACAAGGGCACGCTCACCATTAAGGGCGAGAAGAAGTTTTCCGGCGAGGTGAAGGAAGAGCAGTTCCACCGCATCGAGCGCCGCTACGGCACGTTCAGCCGGAGCTTCTCGCTGCCGCCGACGGTCGACCCCGGTCGGGTTGGCGCCGAGTACAAGAACGGCGTCCTGACCGTCAAGCTGCCGCTGCGCGAGGAAGCCAAGCCGCGCACGATCAAGGTGGACGTCGCGGCGTAAGCGGGAGTCGGCCTGCCGTCGTATCAGCAGTCAGTGACCAGCGGGAGGGGAGTCCGTCTCGGCTCCCGTCCCGCGATGGTCGACTGTATCTGTGGCCCGTGTTAGGCTTGATTCCCGTCTATGGAAGACGCACCCGACTACACGTCAGATTTCGTCCAGAGCGAGCCGGCCGAGGCGGCAGACATCCCGCAGCTGCCCGCTGAGCCCGCCGTACCCATCACCAGCCGCTTTCTTTACGTCGACGTCGCCGCGCTTCGTGCGAAGCAGCTGCGCCGCGGCGCCAGGCTCCGGTACGACATCGAGCCCGGCCTGCCGACACCGAAGAAGCCCGAGCGTCAGGCGATGGAAGAAGTGAAACGCTGCCTCGTCCACTACACCATCCCCGTCTGGAAGGGTGTGGGGAAGTCCGGCGACCTGCCGGAATAGGTGCGTTACCTCCTGCCCGGGCCGCCTGGTCCGGGCAGCCTGTTTCCGCCCTGCCTGTCACGGAACTCCGTCTCCCAGCCCATCGTCAGATCCTGATGCGGGTGCACGAGCGCCGCATGGCCGCTCAGGTATCGCCGCCGTCGTGCCGCACGTTCCCGGGCGCTGGCCTCCGCCGGCCCTGACGACGGTCACGCCCGGAGCGACCCGCAGGGAGAGACGATGTTCTGGCTGCTGACGCTTCCGTTCCGCCTGTTCTTCGGACTCGTGTTCGGGCTCCTCGCCCTGCCGTTCGTCGTCGTCCTGCTCCCGATCGCCCTGCTGCTCTGGATCCCGCTGATGCTGCTGAAGTTCACGGTGCGGCTGGCCGCGGCGGTCATCCTCGTGCCCATCGCCCTGGTGCTCGGCGCGGTGGGGCTGGTGATCGGTGGGCTCGCCGCGTCGGCGGTGTTCCTGCCGATCCTGCTGGTCGTCGGCGGCCTGTGGCTGCTGTTCCGCGGCGCCACGCGCCTGTCTCCCATCTGAGGTCCGGCCGAAGCCGGACGCCACGTGCCGCCCGCGCGAAGGTGAGCCGCGGCGCCAGGCTGAAGCCTGGCGCTACGTACGATTGAGCGTGGGTCAGTACGTAGCGCCACACTTCAGTGTGGCGCCAGCACTAGGCGAGCGCTTCGGGATCCCAGCGCAGCCCGAGGTTGACGATGCGCTGGATGAGGGTGTCGTAGCCGATGCCCGCGGCTTCGGCGGATGCGGCGAAATCCTCACCGCGCGCGATCTGGGGATTGGGGTTGGCCTCGATGACCCAGGCGCGCCCCTCGGCGTCCAGCCGCAGGTCTATGCGGGCGAACCCGCTCAATTCGAGCGCGCGGAACGCCCGCTTGCAGACGTGCTGAATCATCTCGGCCGTCGACGCCGGCAGGTCGCGCGCCGCCCCGCTGTCGATGCCGTACTTCTTCTGGTACGCCACGCTCCACTTCACGCGCCCGGTCGCGATGCGGCGTGAGTCCGACGGCATGTTGTCGAAGAACAGCTCCCACACCGGGAGCGCCTGCAGCTTCTGATTCCCCAGCACCCCCACGTAGATCTCGCGACCCTCGATGTACTGCTCGACGATGGCGGCGGTGCCGATGCTGTCGTGGATGAAGGCGACCCGCTCCTTCAGCTTGTCGTCGCTGTCCACCACCGACGCCTGCGAAATCCCGACCGATGCCTCGTGCGTCAGCGACTTCACGATGAGCGGGAAGGCGAGCCGCTTGGGCCGGCGCACCGGACGCCCGATGCGGAAGACCTCGGATTCGGGCACCGGGATGCGGTGATAGGAGAGCAGCTTCTTGCAGAGCGACTTGTCGCGCGCGAGCAGGAGGCCGCGCGGGTTGCAGCCCGTGTAGGGCAGCTTGAGGAGTTCGAGGAAGGAGACGACGTTCTGGTCGAAGATCGTGACGTCGTTGAAGGCCTCGAGCAGGTTGAACGCAATGTGCGGCTTCCACTCGTCGACGACGCGCCGGATGTCGCCGAGGTCGTCGTGAACGCCGAGCGGCCGCACCTCGTGCCCGAGCGCGCGCAGCGTCGTGATGACGTCGTATTCGGTCCGCCACTCGGCCGCGACAGGGTCGATCCCCTCAGGCACCGGTTCCGGCGGCACGAGGTGCGTATGCACCAGCGCGAGCACGCGCAGCTTCGTGCTCACAGCGCCACCCGATGACGGCCGCTGTGCAGGTAGTTCATCGTCTGGACGGTCAGGAACACCATGAAGTCCACCCTCGTCGTGTTCTCGTCGTCTGTCAGCCGCAGATTGAGCTCGCGGCAACGCCTGATGATCTTGTCGATGAGCCGGTCGATCGTGTACTGGTAGCTGTCGGTGAACGAGGCGACCGTGCTGCGTACGTCCCGCCGGATGCGACTGAGGAAGCGGGCCGCCGAGAGGTTCGACGCGTAGCGCGGGTCGTCCGAGAACAGGTTCCGCAGATCCGATTCGTAGAAGTCGGGTGAGTCGAGCCCGTAGTGCTCGCGCTTCACCTGGTAGTGCTCGCGCAGGGTCTTCTCGAGTTCCTTCAGCGGTTCAACCTCGCGCGACTCGGTGATCTTCGCCGGCTTGTTGGCGAGGCTGCGCATCAGCGCGTCCATGTATTGCAGCTTCCGCTCGGCCGGCCAGCCGACGTAGCGCGTCTGCCAGTCGGTGGCCGGATCGAGCCAGGTCGCGAACGTCTCGGCGAAATCCTCGTCGGGATGGCTCTGCGCGTACCAGTGATCGAGATGCTGGACGAAGCTCTTGCTGTACGGTTTCGGCGTGTAGTACTCGGGATAGGGCGTGGACGGCAGCCCGAAGATTTCACGTCGGGCCTGTCGCCTGCGGAGCTTGTAGGCGTTGTCGATGGCGTGACCCGCTTCGTGGCGGAGGATCTTCAGGCAGGTCGCCTCGTCGCCTCCTTCCACTTCGAGCATCTGCGCGAGCTCAAGCCTGGCGAGGCGCGGGTGCAGCAGGTAGAACGGCACCGCCACCCCGGGGACGCCATCCGGGCTGAACCACTCTTCGGAAATCCAGTAGTGCGGGGTGATGAGGCCCCGGGCCCGCAACTCCGCATCGACGATTTCGATGCGGCGCTGCAGGTCCGTGCCGTCGATGCGCAGATCGAGATCGCACATCCGGACGTCGAGCAGCTGCTCGTCCGGCAGCGTCGACCAGTGTGGGGCTAGAGCGTCGCCGTTCGTGTCCACCATGCGGTCTGCCGTTCGTACGCGTGCGCCGCCGAGAGGAGGGTCGATTCGTCGAAGAGCCGGCCGGTCAACTGGAGGCCGATCGGCAGGTTGTCGCTGGTGAAGCCGCAGGGAATGCTGACGGCCGGCAGGCCGGCCAGGTTCGCGCTCACCGTGAAGATGTCCGCGAGATACATCTGCAAGGGGTCGGCCGTCCGCTCGCCCAGCCTGAACGCGGGCGTCGGGCTGGTCGGCATCGCGACCACGTCCACGCGCTCGAAGGCCTGCTCATAATCGCGGCGAATCAGCGTGCGGACCTGCTGTGCCTTCAGGTAGTACGCGTCGTAGTACCCGGCGCTCAGCACGTAGGTGCCGAGCATGATGCGGCGCTTCACCTCCGCGCCGAACCCGAGTTCGCGCGACCGGCCGTACATCGTCCGAAGGTCGTCCTGCGCACCGGGGCCACCCTCGGCCTTCGCCCGGAAGCCATACCGCACGCCGTCGTACCTCGCCAGGTTGGAACTCGCTTCGGCCGTGGCCACCAGGTAGTACACCGGGATGGCGGCCGACGCGTACGGAAGGTCGATGTCGACCAGCGTGGCGCCGGCCTCGCGATAGACAGCGAGCGCGTCCTGGAACGCCGCAGCGACCTGCGCATCGACGCCGTCGTTCACCAGCGCCCGCGGCACACCGATGCGGAGCCCGCCAGCGTGCCCCGTGAGCGCCGCGGTGAAGTCTGGAACCGGCTCGGGTGCGCTCGTCGCGTCAGCCGGGTCGTGTCCGGCGAGCACGTTCAAGGCGAGGGCGGCGTCTTCGACCGTCCGCGTGAACGGCCCGATCTGGTCCAGCGACGAGGCGAACGCGAGCAGGCCGAAGCGCGAGACGCGGCCGTAGGTCGGCTTGAGGCCGACCAGGCTGCACAGGGCCGCGGGCTGGCGAATGGATCCGCCCGTGTCCGAGCCGAGCGAGAGGGGAGACATGCCGGCGGCCACGGCCACGGCCGAGCCGCCGCTCGAGCCTCCGGGAATCCGGTCCGTCGCCCACGGGTTGCGCGCCGGCCCGAAGGCGGAGTTCTCGTTCGACGAGCCCATGGCGAACTCGTCGCAGTTCGTCTTCCCGACGAACACCGCGCCCGCCGCCTGCAGTTTCGCCACGACGGTCGCATCGTAGGGGGGCACGAAGTGCTCGAGGATCCGGGACGATGCGGTGGTCCGTACGCCGCGCGTACAGAGGTTGTCCTTCAGCGCGACAGGAACCCCTGCCAGCGGCAGGGTCGCCCTGGCCGGGTGGGCATCCACGGCCGCCGCCTGCGCGAGCGCCTGCTCGCGCGCCACCGTGTTGAACGCGTTCAGGGTGCCGTTATGCGCCTCGATGCGGTTGAGCGCGTCGGTGCAGACCTCGAGGGCCGACCGCGCGCCGCTCCTGACGGCGTCGCGGACTTCACGAACAGTGGCGGGCTGACTCATCCGATGACCCGGGGAACCCTGAACAGGCCGGCCTCCAGGCTGGCGTCCGGGGCGTTGGCGAGGGCAGACTCGCGACTGAGCGACGCGTGGACCACGTCGGCGCGGTCCGCCTCGTGACGAACCAGCACGCTGGCCGTGGGCGGCACGCCCGTCGTGTCGATCTGCTGCAGCTGATTGGCGTAGTCGAGGATGTCGCCGAGTTGCCTGGCGTAGAGCGCAAGCTCCTCCTCGTCGAGGCGCAGGTGGGCGAGGGCGGCAATGGCCTCGATCTGCGCCCGGGTAAACGTCGCGGGCATGCCAAATGCTAGCATTTCCCCGAGGAGGCTCGCTCCATGCATCCGATCCGTCCGCCCGCCGTGTCGGGCTCCTGGTACCCCGGAGCAGCTGGAGCCCTTGCGTCTGCGGTCGACGCGCATCTCGAGCGGGCCGCTGGGGCGCCCCGCCTTCAGGCACTCACCGCCCTCATCGCACCCCATGCCGGGCTGGTCTACTCGGGCCCCGTGGCGGCGCACGCATACCGGCAGATCGAAGGGCGCCAGATCGACACGGTCGTGCTCGTCGGGCCGTCTCATCACGTCGGTTTCGACGGCGTGGCCATCTACCGCCGTGGCGGCTTCGACTCCCCGCTGGGCGTGGCTCCGATCGACGAGGCCTGTGCCTCCCGGCTCATCGACGCCGACCCGCTCATCGTCCACGAACATCCCACCGCGCACGTGCGGGAGCACTCCCTCGAGATGCAGCTGCCGTTCATCCGGAGGCTCCTGCCTCACGCGACGATCGTGCCCCTCGTGATGGGCTGGCAGACGCGCGACACCGCGACGGCGCTGGCCAGGGCTCTGGCGACTGCGGTGACCGGCATGCGCACCCTGCTCGTGGCGAGTTCGGACCTCTCCCACTTCGAACGTGCCGAGCGGGCCCACACGCTCGACATGGCGGTGGTGGAAGCGGTGTCGGCGTTCGACCCGGAACAGCTGCAGCAACTGCTCGAAGCCAACGATCGCCACGCCTGCGGAGGGGGCCCGATGGTGGCCGTCATGCGTGCGGCGCGGGCGCTCGGGGCGCGCGATGCGGTGGTGCTGAACTACGGCGACTCCGGCGACGTCTCGGGCGACAAGTCCTCGGTGGTCGGCTACCTCGCCGCGGCGTTCGGAGCCGCGGCGTGATCCAGCCGGCCGATCGTGCGCGGCTCCTCGCCATCGCGCGGCAGGCCATCGCGGCGTCGCTCGGGGCCGGCGCGGCTCCGGATCTGCGCGTCTCCGCCCCGCTCGCCGAGCGTGCCGGGGCGTTCGTCACGCTCCACAGCGCGGGGGCGCTGCGCGGCTGCATCGGCCACATCGCGCCCGACCGGCCCCTCGCCGAAGTGGTGGCGTCGTGCGCCGTGTCGGCGGCACGCACGGACCCCCGATTCGCGCCGCTCGTCGCGAGCGAACTGGCCGATGTCGACATCGAGATTTCGGTGCTCAGCGGCTTCGAACCGATCGGCGCGGTGGAGCAGGTCGAGATTGGCCGCCATGGACTGCTCGTGGAGCGCGGGTGGTCGCGCGGGCTGCTCCTGCCGCAGGTGGCGCCGGAGTGGGGGTGGGATGCACCCACGTTCGTGTCCCAGACCTGTCGCAAGGCCGGTCTGCCCGCAGACGCCTGGCCCGGCGGAGGCGCGACGATGATGCGGTTCGAAGCCGAGGTGTTCGGCGAAGCCGACCGCTCGTCGGGATAGGCTGTGGGCGTCGGCCTCAGCCCCTGCCTGACGCGCCCTTTCGGCCCGGGCGGCGGACGAGGCCGCGCAGCGCGTCCAGGTTCGCTACGTCCAGCGGGTCCGCCGCGATCGGCCCGGTTGGCTTGCCCTCTCCCTTCGGTGTCTCCAGCAGCATCGGCAGCTTCGCGAACCGCCGGTCGTTGACCAGGCGCCTGAAGGCGTCCAGGCCGAGATGGCCCTTGCCGATGTGTTCGTGCCGGTCGACACGGCTCCCGAGTGGTTTCTTCGAATCGTTCACGTGGAAGGCAGCCAGCCGCTCGAAGCCGACGATCCGTCCGAAGTCGCGGAACGTCGCCGCGTAGCCCGCGTCGGTGGTCAGGTCGTAGCCCGCGGCGAGCAGGTGGCACGTGTCGAGGCAGACACCCACGCGGGGATGCCCGTCCATCAACCAGATGATCTCCGCCAGTTCCTCGAACCTGGCGCCGAGCGAGGAGCCCTGACCGGCCGTGCACTCCAGCAGCACCATCGTCGTGCCCTTCGGCCTCGCGTCGAGCAGGTCGAGGAGATTCGCCGCGATGAGGCGCAGGCCGTCCGCGGCAGAGCCCGACGTGTAACAGCCAGGATGCAGGACCGCACCCAGCAGCCCGAGCGCCTCGGCCCGGTCGAGCTCGTCGCCCATCGCCTCTCGCGATTTCTCGCGGAGCGTGCGGTCGGTGGTGGCCAGGTTGATGAGGTAGCTGGCGTGCGAGACGACCGCCTTCAGCCCTGCCGCGTCGACATCGTCGCGGAACTGCCGGATCTCATCGGCCTGGATCGGGCGGCCGCGCCACTGGCTGGCGTTCTTGGCGAAGATCTGCAGCGCGTCGCATCGATGGACGACCGCGCGTGCCACCGCACGCGGCAGCCCGCCCGCCACGGACATGTGGGCACCGAACAGGGGCATGCCCTCAATGCTACGTGCGAACGGCCGATCGCCAGACGGCAGGCGCACCAGCCCTGGTGTTCCTCACCAGGCGGTCAACGCATCTTCGAACAGCCTGGCGAGATCGTCCGGACCGGCGGGGCGCGGCGAGAGCTTGGTGACCCGGTGCTGGGGCAGCGTCCCTTCGACGAGGGCGGGGATGTCGCTGCTGCTGTAGCCCACCGCCTTGAGGCCGTTCGGCACCTGCAGACGTTGCATGAACCAGGTGATCCGGTCGGCGAGCACCGTTCCCGCGTCGGACTCGGCCACCCCGCTGATGTTCGCGCCGAGCGCCGCCGCGGCCTCGAGGTGGCGGGCGGGGCTGGCCTGTGCCGTGAAGCGGAACACGGCCGGCGCATTGAGGATCACGGACATGCCGTGCGGCACCATGGCGTGCCCCGCCGGGTAGCCGGGTGCGAGGTACCCGCGCACGTTCCCGGACACCGGGTACGACATGCCATGGGGCAGGTGGACACCGGCATTCCCGAAGCCGACGCCGGCGTAAGAGGCCGCGAGAATCATCTGCGCCCGCGCCTCGTCATCCTCCGGGTCGTCGAAGGCGCGCACCAGGTAGCGGTTCACGATGCGCAGGGCTTCGAGCGACCAGATGTCGCTGATCGGATTCGACCCCTGATAGGCGGGGCGGAGCGCCGGGCGATCGGGGCGCGGGCGCGCGAGGTACGGAATGGCCGTGAACGACTCGATCGCATGGCTCAGGATGTCCAGCCCTGTCGACGCCGCGACCTGTGGCGGCATGCTGCGCGTGTTCTCGGGATCGAGCAGGCCAAGCGTCGGCTTGAGCCGGCGGCTCGCGATCCCCGTCTTCGCATGCATCTCCGTCAGGTCGAAGATGCTCACGCCCGTCGTCTCGCTGCCGGTGCCGGCCGTCGTCGGGATCGCGATGAGCGGCTTCAGCGGTCCCGGGACGGGAATCGCCCTGCCGATGGGGGCGTTGACGTAGTCGAGGAAGTCCGCCGGCGGATACGTCGTGTAGAGGTTGATCGCCTTTGCCGTGTCGATCACCGAGCCGCCGCCGACCGCCACGAATCCGTCCGTCGGATGCGCGTTCGCGAACGCGATGGCGTCCTTGAACGAGAGGTCCGTGGGCTCGACGCGGACCCGGTCGTAGACCGTGGCGCGGACGCCGGCCGCCGCCAGCGCGTCCAGCACGCGGTGCACGGGCGCCCGCTCCACGAGGTTCGGATCGGTGACGACCAGCACATGCTGGACGCCGAGGTCCTTCAGGTCCTGGCCCACTTCGGCGGTGACGCCCGCCCCGAAGCGGACGGAGGAAGCCGCCATCTCGAAGGCGTACTCGTGCTGAATCATCGGGTCCTCGAATCGTCGTGTCGGGCCGCGGCGGAACGGCCACACGTGCCGCCGGCCCTGCAGGTCCGCCTCGAGGCGGACCCACATGTGTGCGGGAGTTCCCGCGGCCTTAGTTCGTGCGGGCCGGCAGCGAGGTCGCCGCAGGCACGAGGCGCGCCTTGTCCGCATCCGCGCGCGGTTTGTACTTCTGCGTGCGGCCACCGAAGCTGTCCGCAGTGTAGAGGTTCCCCTCACTGTCGACCGAGAACTGGTGCAGTTCCCACAGCGCACCGGGATACACACCGTAGGTGCCCCAGAAGTACAGCAGCTTGCCGTTCCGGTCGTAGTGCAGCAGTCGCGCGTTCGTGCCGTCGGCCACCCATACGCTGCCGTCGGGAGCGGCGACCACGTGGTTCGGGAAGCGGAGGTTGGGCCACGTGTCGAGGTGCGCGCCGTTGGCGTCGAAGATCTGGATGCGGTTGTTGCCGCGGTCAGCCACGTAGACGCGGCCAGTGCGGTCGGCGTCGATGCCATGGAGACCGTTGAACTGGCCCGGCCCGTTGCCCTTCGTGCCCCACTGCGACAGGAATTTCCCGTTGCGGTCGAGTTTGACGATGCGCGTGTTCCGGAGCCCGTCGGCCACCAGCATCGATCCGTCGGGCAGGAACGCGATGTCCTGCGGCAGGCCGAAGTGGGTGGCGTCGTCGCCGGGCACGTCGGTCTCGCCCAGCGTCTGCACGAGCTGCTTGCCGTCGTTGGTGAACTTGTAGATGACGTGGCGTGAGTCGTTGACCACCCACACATGCCGCTGCGGGTCGTAGGGGCTGATCTTGATTTTGTGCGGCCCGCCGCCGGTTCCCGCCGCTACCACGAACAGCGTGTCCCACTGCGTCCACGACTCGATCAGCTTGCCCTGTCCGTCCACCACGAGGATGCAGTTCCGCATCTCGGCCGTCGGTGTCGTCGCCCGCTCGCCGAGCGACCCCCACTCGTTGGTGAACCCGCGCGGCAGCTTCTCGGGCAGCTTCAGCTCGCCGCGGGCCGCGATGAAGATGCGGTTCGGCGACTCCGCGAACACGCCGGGCTGCGATCCCCAGATATACCCGGGCTTCGACCACGGCGTGGGCCAGTTCTCGACGATCTCGTAGGGCCCCGTTTCCTCTTCGCCGCCTTTCTGCTGCATCGATGCGAGGTGCGGCGTGAGGGCGATGCCGAGGAAGAGGAGCCCGGCTGACAGCTTCATCAGGAGAGAACGAAACATGCGCGGGACGATAGCAGAGGCGTCCGGAACTGAGAAGTTCGAACTTAGACACTTCTAACTTCGAAGTTCTCGGTTCGGCTCGCTACGGTCCCAGCCGGTCCTCGCGGATCGCGCCGTCGGGACCGACGAGCACCGTGGCGCCGAACAGGCCGCGGCGGAACTGCCGGGGATCGTCGAGATCGCCCTGCACGAAGCGGAGGTCGCTCCACTGCACGAGCGTCGATCCGTCGGGCTGTTCGGTCGAGCGCGCCGCCGGAAAGCGCGAGAACCCCAGGAAAACCCGTGCGGTCGGCGCGGTGGCTGCTTTCAGCACGGCCGGCGTCCACTGATTGGGTACGCGCGCCGGCAGCACGCGTTCGGGCAGAGGTTCCTGCGCCGAGAGGCCGGTGCCACCGATCAGGTCGACGTCACGCACCTCATAGGCGTTCGACAGCTGGGCGACGAGCCGCCAGCGGAAGGGCGAGAGGAAGTCCGGCATGGCCGCCAGTTCCACCAGGCAGCGTCCGGCATTCAGGTCGCGTTCTCCCGCCGCCGTGCGCCGCGGCCACCAGTCGAGCCCGATGCCTGGACGGACCCCCTGTGCGCACCATTCCGGAAGCCGGCCGTCGAACGCCGCCGGCGCCTGTGCCAGCGCGCGTGTGTGTGCCAGCCCCCGCACGCCGTAGTTCAGCGCCATCAGGACCAGCGCGATCGTCGCAAACTGCTGGCGCCGCAGCCGTCCCTCGGGCCCTGCACCCGCCTTCCGCGCCAGCCAGAAGGTGACGCCGAAGATCGCCAGCAGGTAGATATCGACGATCGGCATCCAGTCCAGGGTGAACCAGGTCCACGAGAACGGGCTCAGGGGCCGGGTGCCGTACGACGTGGGCAGGTCGAGGCCGATGTGGCCGATCACGCCCAGCATCGAGATCAGCCAGAGGGAGAGGTACGACGCGTCAGGGTCGGCGCCGGTCCCTTTCCAACGCCGGTTGCCCAGCCAGACGAGGCCAGCGACCACGGCGGCCAGTCCGATGACGCCCAGCGGCCCATGGCTGGGTCCGCGGTGAAAGGCCAGGTAGTTGGCGGTGCCGCCCAGCGTGACGACGACGTCGGCGTCCGGGGCGTTCGAGGCGAGGAGGAGAGCGGCGGTGGTACCGCGCCCGGCGCGGCTGAGCGGCGTGCGCGCAAGCGTCAGGCCGAACAGGCTGTGCGTCAGGTTGTCCAAGCGCACTAATATTACAGGATGCGGAAGACGGTCCTCGTCGTTGCTGTCGGCGCGCTGCTCACGCTCGCCCCATCGCCAGCGTTTGCCTGGGGGGCGCAGGCCCATCAGCTCATCATGCGCCGCGCCATCGAACTGCTGCCGCCGGAATTGAAGCCCTTCTTCGAGCACTACAGGGAAGAAGTCGTCCTCCGTTCCAACGATCCCGATCTCTGGCGCAACATCCCGTGGGACGACGACCCCAACCACTTCGTCGACTTCGGCATCCCGCAATACGGGAAGCCGCCATTCACCGAACTGCCGCGTGACTACACGGCAGCGGTGGCGAAGTTTGGCGTCACGAACGTGAAGAAGTGGGGCACGCTGCCGTGGCGGCTCGAGGAGATGGCGGGCAATCTCCGGCGCGGATTCGAGGGCATCGGCAAGAAGGAGCCCTACGCGATCTCGAACGTGGTTGTGTTCGCGGCGGCGGCGGCTCACTACCTGCAGGACGCCACCCAGCCGTTCCACGCGACCGAGAACTACGACGGGTTCAGGACCGGCAATCCCGGTATCCACTCGCGTTTCGAGCGCGACCTGATCGAGAAGTTCGACACGCGGCTGACGCTCACGCCGAAGGCCGCCCAGGGCATCACCAACCCGCGCGATTTCGCCTTCGACACCCTCATCAGGAGCTACGCGCTGGTGGACCGCGTGAACGATGCGGACAAGGCCGCCATCGGAACGAAGGACGTCTACGACGACGCCTACTTCGAAGCCTTCTTCACTCCGATGAAACCGCTGCTCGAACAGCAGCTGTCCGAGGCCATCTCGGCGACCGCGGGTCTCATTGTCGGAGCATGGGAGCAGGCCGGTCGTCCCGCGATGTATACAGCTCAGCCCCGCGTGCCGCAGCGCGTGCGGCGGTAACCGTACTTGCTCGTCCATCTGGTGCCGCTCGGCCGCGAGCGGTACGAGTTGTACTCCGAACCTCCCGAGACCGCGGACGATGGACCACTGCCGGCTGACGCTGGACGTGTGCGCCGATGGCTGCACGCGGCTGGCGAGCAGTGGCAGTCGTACGTGGACGCGGCACGCACCAGTACGGCCACATCAGGCTTCGCGAAGTGGCGGGACGCGGTCATCTGCCGCCTCGCGCAGACCCTGGACGAGCAGCGGACGCTGCGCGCGATCCGGACCTCCGACCGTGCCGTGGTCCGCTTTGCCGATACGCAGCTGCCGGATGCGGCACGTGCGGCGGTGCAGCGCATCCTGGCCTCGTCGCAGCGTCATCACGGGCAGCGGCTCGTCATCTACCTCGTGCTGTTCATCCTCTCCGGCGTCCTCTTCTTCGTACCCGGCCCGAACATCGTCGCGTATTACCTCGGGTTCCAGGCGTTCGGGCACCTGCAGTCGTGGCGTGGCGCGCGTCATGCCGCATCACCCGCGCTGGCATGGACGTTCGAGGCGAGTGCCGACCTTGCGGAACTCGGGCGGCTCGCGGGCCTGCCGCACGACGTGCGCACCGCGGCGGTGCACGCGGTTGCCGAGCGACTTGGACTCGAGCACCTGCCGGCGTTCTTCGAGCGGTCGGCCCGCTGAGAACCGCGCTATACTCCGTTGGATCCCGTTGACTCTCAGAGAATTAGCTGAACGTCTGCACTGCCGGCTGGATGGCGACGGCGAGGTCGAGATCACCCGCGTGACCGGCATCGAGCACGCGGGCGCGGGCGACCTCACCTTCATCGCCAATCCCAAGTACCAGGGCTTCCTCGAGACCACGAAAGCCGCCGCGGTCCTCGTCACCCCGGGTGTCGTCCGCCCGGCGAACGGGCCGGCGCTGCTCGTGTGCGACCGCCCGTACCTGGCGTTTGCGCAGGCGCTCGGTGTGCTCGTGAAGGCCAGCCTGCCCGGGCCGGGCATCGACCCCTCCGCCGTCGTGACGCCCGGTGCCGAGCTCGGTGCGGACGTGTCAGTGGGCGCGCTGTCGGTCATCGGGGCCGGTGCCCGCATCGGCGCCCGGACGGTGATCTTCCCGGGCGTCGTGATCGGACCTGGCGCGGTGCTCGGCGACGACTGCGTGATTCATGCGCGCGTCTCGATACGCGAACGCGTCCAGATCGGGCACCGCGTCGTCGTGCAGGATGGCGCCGTGATCGGCAGCGACGGTTTCGGCTTCGTGCGCCAGGCCGACGGCTCCCACCTGAAGATTCCGCAGCATGCCGATGTCGTCATCGAAGACGACGTCGAAATAGGGGCGAACACCGCGATCGATCGTCCCGCCGTTGGCGAGACGCGGATCCGCAAGGGCGCGAAGATCGACAACCTCGTGCAGGTGGCTCACGGCGTGAGCGTCGGCGAGCGGACCCTGTTCGCGGCGCAGGTCGGCATCGCCGGCAGCACCGTGGTCGAGGAGGACGTCGTGCTCGCCGGCCAGGTGGGTGTGGCCGGGCACCTGCGCATCGGCAAGGGCGTCGTGGCCACCGCGCAGACCGGCGTGCCGAACTCGGTGGACGCCGGCGTGATGATCTCCGGCTATCCCGCCATTCCCAACCGCGACTGGCTCAAGTCGTCCGCGGTGTTCCGTAACCTGCCCGCGCTCAAGAAACGCGTTGTCGAACTCGAGCAGCGCCTCGCGGAGCTCCAGGAGAAGCTAGACGCATGTCGTCCCCCTTCGGAAGGGTAGTCTCGCGCGCGGCGTGCTGCGCCGCGCTGTTCCTGGCGTCCGCCCGCGCTGTCTTCGCCCAGAATCCGCATCCGCTCGACGAGCCGCCCGCGTCGGCCGACTTCATGCCGCGCGTCGACTGGAAGATGTCGGCGGCGTTCCTCAATCATCCGGACGAGCGCTTCACCTGGGATACGCACTGGGCGGGCGACTTCGACCTCTTCCAGTATCCGAAGGGGCGGGCCTCCTTCCTCGCGGACTATCAGGCCCTGCTCGGCAGCGAGTACCGCGCGTTCGACCCCTACCAGAGCAACTACCTGCTCGAAGCGTCGGGCTCGTACTTCATCGGGCCCACCGAAGTGGCCGGCGTGCTCAGCCACATTTCGCGGCACTTCGGCGACCGGCCGAAGCGTCTGGCCGTCGCCGAGAACTCGCTGGGGCCGCGGATCATGCAGCGGATCGGGCGTGAGGCTACCGGTTCGCTCGACGTCCGGCTGGACGTGCGGAAGGTGATTGCCCGCGCCTACGACGACTACACGTGGATCGAGGAACTCGAACTCGTGGCGCGCCGCCCGGTCAACCCGAACCTGACTGTCTACGCGCGCGGCTACGGGCAGCTCATACAGGTAGACCCGCTGCTCGCCGGCCGGACCACCCAGAAGGGCGGGCGGATCGAGGCCGGGATCAAGCTCCGCGGCGCGCAGGCCACGGGCGCCGCGATGGAGCTGTTCGTCGGTGGCGAGCAGATGATCGATGCCGATGTGCTGGACCGGCTGCCGCGCCGCTGGGCGTACATGGGGTTCCGCATCCTCGGGAAGTAGGCGGCAGGGCCCACCTAAAGGTGGAGCCCCACAACTGAGCCCGCGATAAGATCGGCCCCATGTGCCGTCGGGCGCTTCGCGCCGTTCTCGCCTTCACGCTGCTCGCCGTCCACGGGCTGCCCGTGCTGGCGGCCGTCCCTCCGCCGAAGCTCCAGTACAGCATCTCCACGCTCCCGAACGGGCTGACGGTCGTGCTGTCCGAGGACCACTCGACACCCATCGTGCACCTCGGCGTCTGGTACCACGTCGGCTCCAAGAACGAGAAGCCCGGCCGCACCGGTTTTGCCCACCTGTTCGAGCACATGATGTTCAAGGGGTCCAAGAACGTGGACCCCGAGGAGCACACCTCCGTCATTGCGTCCGTCGGCGGGCAGAGCAACGCGTACACGACCGACGACGAGACGGTGTTCTGGCAGACGCTGCCCGCCCAGTACCTGCCGCTGGCGGCCTGGCTCGAAGCCGACCGCATGGCCACGCTCCGCGTGGACAAGGACACCTTCATCAACGAACGCGAGGTGGTGAAGGAAGAGCGGCGGATGCGGGTGGACAACCAGCCCTATGGCCGGCTGAACGAGATCATCTACGAGCACACGTTCACGACGCACCCCTACCGGCACCCGACCATCGGCAGCATGGCCGACCTGGAAGCGGCCTCCATCGAGGACGTCCGCGAGTTCTACGACACCTACTACGTGCCCGAGAACGCCACGGTCGTGATCGTCGGCGACTTCGACATGGCCCAGGCCCGGGGGATCGTCGAGCAGTACTTCGGCCGCGTGCCGAAGGCGGCGAAGCCGGTGCCGCGCGACATTCCCAGGGAACCCGCCCAGACGCGTGAGAAGAAGGTGACGGTGCAGCAGCCGTGGCCGCTGCCCGCCGTGGTGGTGGCCTACCACATCACGTACGACGGGCATCCCGACTCCTACCCGCTGCACATTGCCTCGAAGGTCCTGTCCGACGGCCAGAGCGCGCGCATCTACCAGTCGCTCGTGTACGAACGGCAGCTGGCGGTCACCGCGTTCGGCGGGGCGAACCTCATCGAGGACCCGAACCTCTTCTACGCGGTCGCGATTGTGCAGCCGGGGCACACGCCGGACGAAGCCGCGAGCGCGCTCATCGCCGAACTCGACCGGCTGAAGTCCGAGGGGATCACCGAGCGGGAACTGCAGCGCGCGAAGAACCAGTTCGCGCGCGACTACATCACGGGGCGGGAGTCTGTGCAGCAGAAGGCGCTGCAGCTGGCCCATGCGGTGGTCATCCACCACGACATCACGACGGCGGACGGCGAGTTCGAGATCTTCCAGCAGATCACGGCCGCGGACGTGAAGCGTGTCGCGCAGGCGTACTTCACCGAGTCGAACCGCACGATCATCACCATCATGCCGACCACGTCCAGCACGGGAGGCGGACGATGAAGCCGCTCTTGCTCAGCCTGGCGCTGCTCGCCCTGGTCGCGCCCGCCCGCGCCCAGAATCGCCAGTGGCCCTCCGAGTCGCCACCGCGTCCCCTGCCGGCCAGGGAGGCGAGCTTCCCGGCCTACGAAATCCGCACGCTGCCGAACGGCCTGCAGGTGGTGGCGGTGCTGCACCATGAGCAGCCGGTGATCAGCATGCGCATGATCATCAAGGCCGGGGCCGCCCAGGATCCGCGCGAGAAAGCCGGCGTCGCCGACCTGGCCGCGTCGCTGCTGGACCAGGGCACCCGCACGCAGTCGGCGCGGCAGTTCCAGGAAGCGATCGACGACATGGGCGGATCCATGGGCGCCGGTGCCGCCACCGATCTCACCTACGCGAACGTCCTCGTCATGAAGGACGGCTTCGAGGCGGGCCTCCGCATTCTCTCGGACATGGTCCGGACGCCGGCCTTCGCCCCGGAGGAGATCGATCGCCAGCGACAGCAGGCGCTGTCGACGCTCAAGGTGAACTTCGACTCGCCCGAGTACGTGGCGGACGCGGTCTTCGACCGCCTGGTGTACGGGTTCCATCCGTACGGCCTGCCGCAGGGCGGTACGGCGTCCACGATCGCGTCGATCACCCGGGACGACCTCGTGGCGTTCCACGACGCGTGGTACGTCCCGAACAACGCCATCCTGGCCGTGGTTGGCGACGTGACCGCCGACGAGGCCTTCGGCATGGCGCAGAAAGTGTTCGGCGACTGGGCGAGGAAGGCGCTGCCTTCGGTCACCTTCACGGCGCCGCCCGATCCCACCCGCAGGGTCATCGTCGTCAACAAGCCCGATGCGGTGCAGACCGAGGTGCGTGCCGGCCACGTGGGCGTGCGGCGCAATCACCAGGACTACATGGCGCTGAACATGGCGCTGCGCATCCTCGGTGGGGAAGGGGCGAACCGGTTGCATCAGGTCCTCCGCACCGAGCGCGGCCTGACGTACGGCGCCAAGGCCGAGATGGACACCCTGCTCGAGTCCGGCGACTTCGAGGCGGCCACCAACACCCGATCCGAGGCCACGGGCGAAGTGCTCCGCCTCATCGTCGACGAGATCTGGCGGCTGCAGCGCGAGCGCGTGGGGCCGCGCGAGCTCTCGGGCGCCCAGGCGTACGTGACCGGCAGCTTCCCGATCACCATCGAGACGCCCGATGCCATCGCAACGCAGGTGCTGAACGTCCTTTTCTACGGCCTGCCGGTGGAGCAGTTGCAGACCTATCGCGACCGCGTGAACGCCGTCAGGGCGGACGACATCGAGCGCGTCGCCCGCTACTACCTGCGTCCGGATCGCCTGTCGATTGTCCTGGTGGGCAATGCCTCCGCGTTCCTGGCGCAACTGAAGGGCCTCGGCTTCACCAACGTTGAGGTGGTCGAGATGGCCGACCTCGACCTGCTGGCGGCCGACTTCCGGAAACCGGGTACCCCGATCCGTCCGCTGCCCACGCCGGCGCCGACGCCACGGCGCGGCTCTCCCGGCGCGCACGCGGGTTTCGCGCCGCAGCCCTCCGGGCTTCGCATGGTCCGAGCCGCGTACGTCTCGTCGTCGAGCCAGGCGGTGGGGCGGCCGCAGGTGACGGCGGAGGAAGGCGCGAATGCCCGAGCCCTCCTCGACAAGGTGATCGCCGCCAAGGGCGGGCTCGAACGGCTCCGCAGCGTGAAGAACCTCGTGGTGACGACGCGCGCCAGGGCGCTCGGCCGCAACGCGCCGCCCGACGCGGCCGAGACGGTCACCTACATCGAGTACCCCGGTCACGTGCGTGTCGAGTCGAAGGTCCGCGGCACCGACGTGGTCCAGGTGTTCGACGGCACACGCGCCTGGGTCCGCGACCCGAACGGCACACACGACGTGCCGGAGCGCATGATCGAAGACTTCCGCAACGGGCTGCGCCGCGACACGATCACCGTCCTGCTCGGGGCCGCGGACGGCCGCCTGCGCGTCCGCAAGCTCCCGGACGTGAAGGACGACGACGGTGTGGTCCGTCAGGCGCTCGAGTTCTCCGGAGCCGACCTCGAACCGCTGGTGATGTATGTCGACTCCGGCACCGGGCTGGTGGCCAAGCAGACCTACGTCGCCGGCGGGATGGGACGGTCCGTGGTCGAGGAGCTGTACAGCGACTATCGGACCGTCGACGGGGTGCAGATCAACTTTGCCGCACGCGTGCGCGTGGGCGGCGAACCGGCGCTCGAGCGCACGGTGACCGACGTGAAGGTCGGTACGGCGCCGCTCGACCCGGCTCTCTTCAAGCGGCCGTCTTGAGCCGCAGGCTGCTGTTGTCCTGCGGCGAGGCCTCCGGCGACCTGTACGCCGGGGCGCTGACGCGGGCGCTTGTCTCGCTGGAGCCCGGCCTGCAGGTGGCCGGACTCGGGGGGCCGGCGTTCGCCGCGGCCGGGGGCGACGTGCTCGTGGACTACCGCGGGCTTTCGGTGACGGGATTCACCGAGATCGTGGCCAAGATCCCGCAGTTGCGCGCGGCCAGGTCGCGCCTGCTGGACGACGCGAAGGCACACCGGCCCGACGCGCTGGTCGTCATCGACTACTTCGGCTTCAACGGTCGCCTCGCCAGGGACATGCACGCCCTGGGCATCCCGGTCATCCACTACATCAGCCCGCAGATCTGGGCATGGCGCCCTGGCCGCATCAACCTGATTCGAACGGTCACGAAGAAGGTGCTGGTCATCTTTCCGTTCGAAGAGCAGATCTACCGGGATGCGGGTGTTCCGGTGCAGTTCGTCGGGCATCCGCTAATCGATCTGGCGGCGGCGTCCACGTCGCGGCAGGACCTGCTCACGTCCCTCGGGCTCGACCCCGCCGCGCCGGTGGTGGGTGTCCTGCCCGGGAGCCGGACGAGCGAGTTGCGGCGGATCCTGCCCACGCTCGTCGAGTCGGCCCGCCACATTCGGGCGCGCGTGCCTCGCGCGCAGTTCGTCTTCGCCCGGGCGCCGCACCTGGACGAACGGCTGTTCGCGCCGGCGCGCGGGCTCGAGCGCTCGGCCATCGTCCAGCACCAGACCGATTCGGTGCTGGCCGCGTCCGACGTCGTGTTGACGGCATCGGGCACGGCGACCGTGCAGACGGCGCTGCACGACAGGCCGATGGTGGTGGTCTACCGCGTCTCGCCGCTCGAGTACGCGGTCGGGCGCCGGTTCGTGAAGGTGGACACCTTCGCGATGGTGAACCTCATTGCCGGCGAGCGGCTCGTGCCGGAGCTGATTCAGGACGATCTCACGCCGGAGGCTGTGGCCCGCGAGGCCACATCGATGCTCACCGACCCCGCACGCGTGGCGCGGATCCGCGACGGACTCGCCGGCGTGCGTGCGAAACTCGGCGGCCCCGGCGCCAGTGTGCGTGCCGCGTCTGCCATTCTCGACATCATCAGAGGCGTATGACGAAGCGTGTTCTCGCCGCCGTGGTGGCCAGCCTGCTGGTTGCCGTGCCGTCCATGGCGACCGTGCTGATCCCGGCCGACCTCGCCGAACTGGCGCACGACGCGACGCTCATCGCGCGTGGCCGCGTGATCTCGACAGAAGGACGCTGGGCCGAGGGGCGTCGTGGCATCGAGACGGTCGTGACGCTGGAGACCGAGTCCGTGCTGAAGGGCAGCGCCACCAGCATGGTCCACTTCATGGTGCCCGGTGGAACGCTGGGTCGCTACCGGAACGTGGTGATGGGCGCGCCGCGGTTCGAACCGGGGCAGCACGTGGTGGTGTTCCTCGGAGCGACTGGACCGCAGGTGCCCTACCTGCTCGGTCTGAGCCAGGGGGTGTACCGCGTGGCCGCTTCGGCCGATGGCGACGCGATGGTGTCGCCGATGCCGCTGCTGCCCGGTGCGGTCGGACCCGTGGTGCGCGGCGCGGCCGCACCGGCGCCCCTCGACGACTTCGAACGCGCGGTGCGCCAGCTGGGAGCCGCACGATGACACGCATCGGATGGGCGCGGCACGACGCGAACGACGGGAAGGCCCGCAGGGCTGGAGCGTGGACGCGTGGGCGTGACGGGGCCGGAATGGCTGGCGCGACCGTGCGTCGGGCCTTGAGCGTGTGCCTGGCCGTGGCGCTGGTGCTGGTGCAGGCGCAGCCCGCCCTGGCGTACCTGAAGTTCGGGTACGAGGTGAACGGGCGTGAGTTCACCCTGAGGTGGACTGCGCCTGTGAAGTACTGGGTGTCGGATGTCAGTGTGCCGGGCGTCACGCAGTCCCAGTTGCAGGCCGCCGCTGACGCTGCCTTCAGGACGTGGGCGGCGGTGCCCAGCGCCACGGTCTCGTATCAATTTCAGGGCTTCACGTGGAACCTGCCCGGTGAGGACGACGGGCGCACGACGCTGGGGTTCAGGAGCGAGCCGACCCTGGACCGCGTCCTGGCGACCACGAGCTACCTGATCGACGGCACCACCGGCGAACTCGTCGAAAGCGACATCTTCTTCAACTCGGCCTTCCCCTGGTCGGTTGCGGACGCCGGTGAGCGCGGCCGCTGGGACCTGCAGACGATTGCGACGCACGAGATCGGCCACCTCTTCGGCCTCGGTCACTCGGCCATCGGCGAGACCGAACTGGTCTCCACGGGGGGCCGCCGCGTCCTGTCGAGTGGGGCCGTGATGTTTCCCATTGCCCTGGGCAGTGGCGACGTGACCGGGCGGACGCTGCTCGCGGACGACATCGCCGGCATCTCCGATCTCTATCCCGCCCCCGGGTTCAATCGCGACACCGGGAGTGTCTCGGGTCGCGTGACCAGGAACGGCCGCGGCGTGTTCGGCGCGCACGTCGTCGCATTCGACCCGCGCGCCGGCGAGATGGTGGGGAACTTCAGCCTGAGCACGAACGGCGACTTCTCCATCGCCGGCCTGCGGCCGGGGCCGCACATCCTGCGTGTCGAACCCCTCGACGATGCGGAGACGGGGAGCTTCTTCAACGCGGCCGAACCGACGGACGTCACGTTCGGCGCCGTCTTCTACAAGACGATCGTCATCGTCCCGAAAGGGGGCGACAGCGGTGCGGTCGAGATCCAGGTGACCGCGAAGTGAGCCGCCTGACATGGGCCCTCGCCCTCTGCGCGGGAGCGCTGCTGCTCGCCCCGTGCCCCGCCGTGGCGCAACCGGCCTCACCAGGCAGGGTGGACGTGGCCGCCGGCGTGCGGTGGTTCGGCCCGCTCGACTTCGGCCGGGTCGACGCCGCCGAGTCGACGCTGGCTGGCGGCAGCCGTCCGCTGTTCTCGGCGGACAGCACGCTCGACGCGTCTGCCGGAGTGAGCGCACTGGTGTCGGTGCGCGTGGCCAGCGGCCTCCGCGCGGAAGGCGCGGTGTCGTACAACCCGACGGGCCTCAGCGTCCGGATTACGGGCGACCCCGAAGTGTCGGATCGCACCACGATCAGCGCGCCGGTGGGGCAGTTCCTGATCGAAGGCGGTGTGCTCCGAGAGATCCGGCGGCGCGGGCGCCTCGTGCCGTTCGCCGCGGCCGGCGCCGGCTATCTGCGCCAGCTGAATGACGGGAGGACACTGATTGAGACAGGAACGTCGTTCTACGGCGGTGGAGGGCTGTATTATGTGCGGGAGTCAGCTCGTCCACGCCGGGTGAAGGCCTCCGGTGTGCGCCTCGACGTCCGTGCGGAGTTCCTGCGCGGCGGCGTCGCACCTGACCGTACGACACGCCTGGTGCCGGCCGTCACCGCCGTGTTCTTCGCCCGGTTCTGAGGCGTTCCGCCCGGCCGGGCCTGTCCCGCAGGGCTGCCGGCGGACTGGAGGATCGATGTTTCAGGAATTCAAGAAGTTCGCGATGCAGGGGAACGTGGTCGACCTGGCGGTCGGCATCATCATTGGCGGCGCCTTCGGCGGCATCGTCAACTCGCTGGTGCAGGACGTCATGATGCCGATCTTCGGCGTGGTGGCTGGCGGGCTCGACTTCAGCCAGCGGTATGCGCTGCTCAAGGAGGGCGCCAAGCCGGGTCCCTATGAGTCGCTGGCGGCGGCCAAGGCCGCTGGTGCGTCGGTGATCGGCTACGGCGTCTTCCTGAACGCGATCGTGAACTTCCTCATCGTGGCCATCGCGCTGTTCATCGTCATCAAGGCGATGAATTCCGCCCGCGCCGCGAAGGAAGAGGCCCCGGCCGCCCCGGCGGCGCCGCCGGAGCCGACGAAGGAAGAGAAGCTCCTCGGCGAGATCCGCGACATCCTCAAGGGCAGCACCGCCCGCACGTAGCGCAGGTCGGGCTGGCAGGGCCGGCGGGACTGCGCCGTGGTAAGGGCTGCCTTTAGGCAGCCTTTACTTTTGTCAGGGGCCTCGGGCCTTCCCGAAACGCTGTGGTACGATTGGCCTTTTGTAGAGGTCACCCGCTTCAACGAGGTCACCGATGTCGACCGTAGATACCTTTGGCACCCGTTCCACCCTGCAGGTTGGTGGACGCCGCGTGCAGTACTTCAGCCTGAGCGCGCTCGAGAAAGCCGGCTTCCCCGAGGTGGCGCGCCTCCCGTTCTCGCTCAAGATCCTCCTCGAGAACCTCCTCCGCCACGAGGACGGCCGGTTCGTGAAGAAGGCCGACATCGAAGCCCTCGCGAAGTGGGACGTGAAGAGCACGGCCCAGAAGGAAATCTCCTTCGCTCCCGCGCGCGTGCTGCTGCAGGACTTCACCGGTGTGCCGTGCGTCGTCGACCTCGCCGCGATGCGCGACGGCATCGCGCGCCTCGGGGGCGACCCGAACAAGGTGAACCCGCTCCAGCCGGTCGAACTCGTCATCGACCACTCGGTGCAGGTCGACTACTTCGGCCAGGCGAATGCCTTCGAGCTGAACGCCGAGCTGGAGTTCAGCCGCAACAAGGAGCGCTACGCGTTCCTGCGCTGGGGCCAGAACGCCTTCCGCAATTTCCGCGCGGTGCCGCCCGACACGGGCATCGTGCACCAGGTCAACGTCGAGTACCTCGCGCGCGTCGTCTGCTCGGACGATGTCGAGGGCGGGACGATTGCGTATCCGGACACGCTGGTCGGCACCGACTCGCACACCACGATGGTCAACGGACTTGGCGTGGTGGGCTGGGGCGTGGGCGGCATCGAGGCCGAGGCCGCGATGCTGGGCCAGCCGATCTCGATGCTCGTTCCGCAGGTGCTGGGCGTACGGCTCACCGGCGTGATGCCGGAAGGCACCACGGCCACGGACCTCGTGCTCACCATCACCGAGCGCCTGCGCAAGCACGGCGTCGTCGGCAAGTTCGTCGAGTTCTTCGGCGAAGGCCTGCAGTACCTGACGATCGCCGACCGTTCGACGCTGGCGAACATGTGCCCGGAGTACGGCGCCACGATCGCCATCTTCCCCGTGGACGCGATGACGGTGGATTACCTCCGCCTCTCGGGCCGCGAGGAGTCGCGTGCGCAGCTCGTCGAGGCCTACGCGAAGGCGCAGGGGCTGTTCCTCGAGAAGGGGGCTGCGGACCCGACCTTCACCGAGACGATCGACGTCGACCTCACCGCCATCGAGCCGAGCCTGGCCGGCCCGCGCCGTCCCCAGGATCGCGTCTCGCTCAAGAACGCCAAGGCCGGATTCGCCTCCGCGCTGCCGACCCTCGCGGTTGCGAAGAAGCCGGCGGCGGGTGGTGGCGGCGCCGCTGCGGCGGTGGCCGTGGCCGAGCCTGCCGTGGGGCAGCTCGAGAACGGCTCCGTTGTCATCGCCGCGATCACCAGCTGCACGAACACGTCGAACCCCGGCGTGATGATCGGGGCGGGCCTGCTCGCGAAGAAGGCCGTGGAGAAGGGGCTCGCACGTCAGCCGTGGGTGAAGACGTCGCTCGCGCCCGGCTCGAAGGTGGTGACCGAGTACCTGCGCAAGGCCGGGCTCGACACCTACCTGGATCAGCTCGGCTTCAACCTGGTCGGCTACGGCTGCACCACCTGCATCGGCAACAGCGGCCCGCTGCCCGACGATGTGCAGGCGGAGATCGACGCGAAGGGGCTCGTTGTTGCGTCGGTGCTCTCGGGTAACCGCAACTTCGAAGGGCGCATCCAGCAGGCGGTGCGTGCGAACTACCTGGCGTCTCCGCCCCTCGTGGTGGCGTACGCACTGGCCGGGTCGATGAACGTCGATCTCACCACCGAGCCGATCGGGAAGGACCGGACCGGCGCGGACGTGTTCCTGCGGGACATCTGGCCGACCAGCCAGGAGATCCAGGAGACCATGGTGAAGACGGTGACCGCCGAGCTGTTCCGCGAGCAGTACGCGGACGTCTTCAGCGGCGATACGCGCTGGCAGACGCTCGACGTGCCGACCGGCGACCGCTTCGCGTGGGAGCCGGATTCGACCTACGTTCGCAACCCGCCCTTCTTCGACGACATCACGATGGAGCCGGCGGCGCTGAAGGACATCGTCGGTGGTCGCGCACTGGCGATTCTGGGCGACAGCATCACCACCGACCACATCTCGCCGGCGGGCAACATCAAGAAGGACAGCCCGGCGGGCAAGTACCTCATCGAGCGCGGCGTGCAGCCGGTCGACTTCAACTCGTACGGCGCCCGTCGCGGCAACCACGAGGTGATGATGCGCGGCACGTTCGCCAACACCCGCCTGAAGAACCTGCTGGCACCTGGCACCGAGGGTGGCTGGACCACCTACCAGCCGGGTGGAGAGGTGATGGCGATCTACGACGCGGCCATGAAGTACAAGGACGCGGGCGTGCCGCTGGTCATCCTTGCCGGCAAGGAATACGGCTCGGGTTCGTCGCGCGACTGGGCGGCCAAGGGCACGGCGCTCCTCGGCGTGAAGGCGGTCATCGCCGAGAGCTTCGAGCGCATCCACCGCAGCAACCTCGTCAACATGGGCGTGCTGCCGCTGCTGTTCACCAACGGACAGAACGCGGCGTCGCTCGGCCTCACGGGGACCGAAGTCTTCGAAATCGCCGGGGTCGCTGACGGGCTCCGCCCGCACGGCACGGTGAAGGTGAAGGCGACCGGCGCGGACACGACGATCGAGTTCGAGGCGTTCGTACGAATCGACACGCCGGAAGAGCTCGTCGCCTTCAGGCACGGCGGCATCCTGCCGTACGTGCTGCGTCAACTCGTCGGCAAGAAGTAAGCATCCCGATCCGGTCTCAGCCACGGAGACATGGAGGCACAGAGATACAATTTCTTCTCTGTGAACTCTGTGCCTCTGTGGCCATGACCAGCGTCAGCCTCCAGGATCTTCCCTCCGCACTCAAGGCCAGGGCACTCGAACTGGGATTCGATGCCTGCGGCATTGCGCCGCCCACAGATCTTCCTGAACTCGGCTTCTTCACGGAATGGCTCTCGCGCGGGTATGCCGGCGAGATGCGGTTCCTGGAACAGTCCGCCGCGCTTCGGGCGGACGCGCGTGGCGTGCTGGAGTCGGCGCGCAGCGTCATCGTGCTCGCGACGCTCTACAACACCGACAGGCCCTTCAGCATCGACGCCACGGACCGCGCGCAGGCGCACATCGCCCGGTACGCGTGGGGGGACGACTACCACCAGGTGCTGATGCGGCGCATGGACCGGCTGATTGCGTGGATGCATGAGGTGTATCCGCCGACGTTCGAGGCCGCGCCCTACGTCGATACGGGGCCGATCCAGGAGCGCGTGTTTGCGCGGCATGCCGGCATCGGGTGGATCGGGAAGAACTGCTGCGTCATCCATCCGGAGCTGGGGTCCTTCATCTTCCTGTCCGAGATTGTGTGCAGCCTGCCGCTGCCGCCGGATACCCCGGCACTGGACCAGTGCGGCATGTGCACGCTCTGCCTGCGCGCGTGTCCCACGCAGGCGCTCGTGGCGCCAGGCGTGCTGGACGCGCGGCGATGCATCTCGTATCTCACGATCGAGCAGCAGGGTGATCTGCCCGACGACCTTGCGCGTGCGGTCGGCACGCATGTCTACGGGTGCGACATCTGCCAGGAGGTCTGTCCCTACAACAGCACGGCGCCGGAAAGTGCGGACGTGGCCTGGCTGCCGCGGGCGGTGTGGGACGGGCGGACCGTGGACGAGCTCTTGCGCCTGTCCGAGGCGGACCTGCGTACAGCCCTGGTCAACAGCGCGATGACGCGCGCGCGCAAGGCCGGGCTGCGGCGCAACTTCCAGGTGGCTGCTGAGAATGCCGCAGGAGAAGGACCGATCGGCCGCTGACTGCATCCCTGTCTCGCGCTCGCTCGATGCCTCGGAGATTGCGGCGTGCCGCCCGTGGTTGGATACTGAGATTGCGCTGGTGCAGCCCGAGGCCATTGTCTGCCTCGGGGCGACGGCCGCGCAGGCGCTGCTGGGGCGTGCCTTCAAAGGTCACGGCCCACGGGGGCGCGAGACCGAACGATTCGTCGACGATCTTCGTCTGGTTGCCAGGAGGCTGACGCCGTGAGTTCCCTCGCCCCCGCGCTGCTGCTGTCCATGCCTCAGCTCATGGACCCGAACTTCGCCCGCACCGTGGTGCTGCTCTGCAAGCACAGCGAAGACGGTGCGTTCGGCCTCGTGATGAACCGGCCGCTCGTCACCACGGGTACGGTGATGGTGCACCTCGACCCGCCCGTGTCCACCGACCGCGAACTCGACATCTGGATCGGCGGGCCGGTCGAGCCCCAGCGCAGCTGGATTCTCGTCGGCGGCGGCCCGGAGCACCCGGAAGTGTCCGGCGCGGCCCAGATCGCCGACGGCGTGTACCTGTCCACGTCGCCCGCGCTGCTCCGGCGCCTGCTCGAGCCAGACCCGCCCTCGAACACCCGCCTCATCGTGGGCTACTCCGGCTGGGGCCCCGGTCAGCTCGAACAGGAGCTCGCCGAATCCTCCTGGCTCCTGAGCGACGTCGACCCGGACCTCGTCTTCAACACACCCGCGGAGAAGATGTGGGAGGCGGCGATCAGACGCCTGGGCGCGGACCCCGCCGCACTCACGGCCTCGCGCGGTGTTCACTGACGCTCGGCTGAGTCGAGGACAGGGACTAGGGACAGGGGACTGGGGACTGGGGACTAGGGACTAGGGTGCCCATCGCTTAGCCGCCGCTTGAGAGCGGTTCTCAATCCGGAGAGGAGGCGCCCTTCTTCCTCTGCTTGTCGCTGGAGCGATTGTGCCTCGTCCGCCGACAGAAATCCGAGCCGAGAGCTCACCTCGATGAGCGCCCCCAGTTCGCCCAGCGAACCCATCGCGACATTGACATGGTTGATGTAGGCGGCAGTCGAGTGGCGGCTGTTCCCTTCGGCAATGTTCGCCGTGACTGACACGGCTGCTCGGCGCATCTGAGAGACGATTCCGAACAGCTCACTACGAGGGAACCGCTCGGTGGCCCGATACACCGCTTCGACGAAGTCTACCGAGCGCTTCCACGCCGTGAGGTCTCGATAGGTCTGCGGCCCGTTCACACGGAATGTTCGCTGGCAGCGATCGTGCCACGTCGGCTCTCCCACATACCCTGAGCAAATGGTGACGCTGCCTTGTGGGGTTCGCAGTTTCTGCGATCCGTTGTCGACTCGTGCCGTTCAATCCTTACTGATCCCTGATCCCTGATCCCTGATCCCTGATCCCTGATCCCTGATCCCTGATCCCTGATCCCTGATCCCTGATCCCTGATCCCTGATCCCTGATCCCCATGGCGTACGACACTTGTCGGCTCATGACTGCCAGCCGACCATCGGTTAGAGTGTGGCGCATGCTGAAGCAGTTCTTCATCTCGAGTTGTGTGGTGGCGAGCGTCGCCGCCGTGGTGTCTGCCCAGTCCGCCGCCGATGCGGCGCTCTTCGAGAAGATCCGCGCCGAGGGCATGGATCGCTCGCAGGCGGAGGCGATGTTCAGCACGCTGACCGTGGACATCGGGCCGCGGCTGACGGCTTCACCGGCGCACAAGCGGGCGGCGGAATGGGCGAAGGACTCGCTCACGAAGATGGGGCTGGCGAATGCACGGCTCGAGCCGTGGAAGTTCGGGCGTGGCTGGGAAGCGAACCGCGTGGTCGTCGAGATGATCGAGCCGCGCTACCTGCCGATCATCGCGTATGCGGATGGCTGGTCGGCGTCGACCGCCGGCGAACTGGTGGGCGCGCCCGTGCTCGCTGGGGACAAGTCGCCTGAACAGCTGGACGCCATGAAGGCGTCCCTGAAGGGCGCCATCGTGCTGACCGCGCCGATGTTCGACAACTTCGTCCGGAAGGATCGGCCGAACCCGAGCGATCCGACCTACCAGGCCAACGGCGCGGCCTATGCCACGAGCGTGGGGCGCCCGGCACAGGCCCGCCCGCAGGGAGAGACACCGGCGCAGCGCGCGGCGCGCATCTTCAGGGAGGCCGGTGCGGGCGTCCTGATCAAGCCGACCATCGGTGAACACGGCACCGTCTTCGTCACGGGCCGCGACGGCGGGCCCGGAGCCGTGCCCGCGCTGTCGGTGGCCAGCGAGCAGTACAACATGCTGCTGCGGTACGCGCAGAAGGGCATTCCGGTCAAGCTGCGCGTGAACGTGCAGACCACGTTCTTCGACAACGACAACGGCAACGCCTATAACGTGCTGGCCGAACTGCCGGGGACCGACCCGGCAGTGAAGGACGAGGTGGTCATGATAGGCGGACACCTCGACTCGTGGCACACCGGCGTGGGTGCCACGGACAACGCCGACGGGTCGGTCACGATGATGGAGGCGATGCGCATCCTGAAGGCCAGCGGGGCGCAGCCGAAGCGCACCATCCGCGTGGCCCTCTGGGGTGGGGAAGAACAGGGCCTGCTCGGCTCCGCCGCGTGGGTGCAGCAGCACCTGGCGGGCGACGCGAACCGCGCGGCGCGGGAGAAGTTCGACGTCTACTTCAACAGCGACAACGGCTACGGTCCGATCTGGGGCTTCTACCTGGAGAACAGCCAGGCCAACGTGCCGGTGTTCGAGCGCTGGCTCGCACCGCTCAAGGCCGTGGGCATCCGGCGCAACACCATCGAAGGGGTCGGGTCCACGGACCACCTGAGTTTCATCGCGGCAGGCGTGCCCGGCTTCAACCCGATTCAGCGCTACGAGAACTACGACATCCGGACGCACCACTCGAACATGGACACCGTCGAGCGGCTGGACGTGAAGGAGATCCGTCAGGCAGCGACGGTGATGGCGTGGGTAGCGCTGCAGGCCGCGAACGACGCCCAGATGGTGCCGCGGCTGGCCCACTGAGGCGGAACCAGGAGCTTAGAAGTGAGAAGTTAGAAGTGAACTGGAGAACTACAGAAGTGAACTTCAATTCCCCAGTTCACTTCTCACTTCTAAGTTCTCAATTCATGGAACAGGCTCCCGGCCCCCTCGGGTCGCCGCAGGCGCCGCAGCCGCCGGGCGCACAGGCAGGGCCTTCGAAGCGCGCGGACGAACTGCTGCCCATGGTTGGCGCAAAGGTCGAGAACTGCTTCTCGAGTTCCGTGCTGGCACAGGTGGGACAGGCGGGGGACCGGTCGGCGCGGGTCAGGTATTCGAAGTGCCGCCCGCACGAACGGCACGCATACTCGTAGAGAGGCATACAATGATTGTGCATCAGGTCGCCTCGGCCTGATGCACTGTGCCTAGCGTATGCGTGACCTCACGCCATCCGTACGCCTGTCCAGGCTTCTGGCCTGCCTGCTGATCGCCGCCACGACGGCCTGTGCCCGTCCGCCGGTGGCGAGCCTGCGGCCGGACCCGCCGCCGCCACCACCAGACCGCCGGGGCCAGCTCTTCACCGCCGACGAGATGTTCCGCCGCGGCTGTCTCGAGTGCCTGCAGGACGCCCTCGCTGGCTACGAAGCGCTGCAGGCCGATCCACTCCTCGGCGCGCAGGCGCACGATGCGGCCATCCGGACGTCGCTCGTGCTGGCACTCCGCGAGAACGAACTCGGCCTGGCCCGCGGCCGCTACATCGAGCACGCCCGTCAGCTGCTCGGACCTGTGGAGACGGCATCTCCCGAACTGCCTGGGCTGGTGGAGATGGCGGAGGTGATTGCGAACGGGCCCACCGGCTTCACGCGCACCGCCACCACCGACGCGCAGATCGCGGGAATGCTCACGATTGCCCGCAGCCAGGAGCAGTGGGCGTCAGTCCTGCGCAACCTGATGCCGCAGGACCTCACCGCGTCCTACATCTGGCTGACGCTCGCGTGCGGGCCCGGCGCCTCGCGCCTGCCGGACCACGAGAAGCGCGAGGAACTGCTGCGGAGCCAATCCGTCATCCCGCTCTTCGCGTTCAAGGTCGCCACGTCCTGCGGACTCACGTCGGCGGCGCCGCTCGAGTCGATGCTCGCCATCGAGCCCCGGTTCGGCGAGATCAACTACTACCTCGGCCTGCTGGCCCTTGGGGGCCAGACCGGCCGTCCGCCAGACCTCGACGCTGCCGACAAGTGGTTCCGGGCCGCCTACGAGTGGCGCCAGGACTGGCCCACGATGACGCTCGCGATCGCGAACGTGGCCATGTCGGCGGAGGACTTCCCGCGCGCGTCGGACTTCTACGACCGCACGCTCCGGCTCTCGGCCGACGACCCCGATGCCCTCGTCGGCACGATCCGCGCCCTGACCTACGCGAACCGGCACCAGGACGCTCTGGCCGCCGCGGACCGGCTGATCCGCACCGGACGCAACCCCGGCGAGGCGCACTACTGGCGCGCGATGAACTTCGTCCGCCTGAAGGACGATGCGAAGGCGTGGGAGGCGATCGAGGAGGCCGCGAAGACGCTCAGCAACTTCGACGTGCCCAAGCTGGCCGGCATCGTCGCCATCAACCGGCGCGACTATGCCACGGCTCGACAGCGCTTCGAGATGGCGCTCACCCGGTTCCGCAACGACTGCGAGACGTCGTACTACCTCCAGGCGGTGCTCGCCGAACAGCGCGACTGGGAGGCGACCGCCCGCGTCGCGTCCGATGCCGGCTCGTGCTTCGAGCGTGAAGAGGGCGTCATCCAGGAGGAACTCGCCACCGTGCGCGCCGCCCAGATGTCCGCCGAACGCCGCAGCCGCCTCGTGGCCCGTCGCGAGGCCCAGCTGGTCTCGAACGCCCGGATGCGCGCCACGGCATGGTTCAACGCCGCCGCCGCCAACTTCAACCTGGCACGCAATGACGAGGCCCGCCGCTTCGCCGAGAAGGTCGCCGACGATGCGTTCTACGGCGACCGCGCCCGCAGCCTGCTCGAACGAATCAAATAGCCACTGGAATTGCAGATTTCAGACTGCAGATTCCAGAATGGAAGGACGAATCAGATTGACAGTCCGGTCGCCGCTCGCTGCCAAACGCCGCGCGTGACGACCCTGTGGCGATTCTGCAGTTCCAATCTGCAATCTGCGATCTGAATTCTGCAATACTGGAGAGATGCCCGTAGCCAATCCTTCCCGGCGGAATGTCGCCATCATCGCCCACGTCGACCACGGCAAGACCACCCTGGTCGATGCGCTGCTGCACCAGAGCGGAACCTTCCGCGCCAACGAACGCGTGGCGGAACGTGCCATGGACAGCAATGAACTCGAGCGTGAGCGCGGCATCACGATTCTCGCGAAGAACACCGCCGTCCACTACAAGGACTTCCTGATCAACATCTGCGACACGCCCGGCCACGCCGATTTCGGCGGTGAGGTGGAGCGCACGCTCTCGATGGTCGACGGGGTCATGCTCCTGGTGGACGCCTCGGAGGGACCGCTCCCGCAGACCCGGTTCGTGCTGCGCAAGGCGCTCGAACGCCGCCTCTTCCCGATCGTCGTCATCAACAAGATCGACCGGCCCGACGCGCGCGCGCAGGAGGTGCTGAACGAGGTCTACGACCTGTTCATCGACCTGGATGCACCCGAGGAAGCGCTGGAGTTCCCGGTGCTCTACACGAACGCGAAGGCCGGCACCGCCAGCCTCGACCAGAAGGGCGGCGGTGAAGACCTGCGCCCGCTGTTCGATGCGATCGTCACGCACGTGCCGCCGCCGAAGGGCGACCCCGAGGCGCCGCTGCAGCTGCTCGTCGCGAACCTCGATTCGAGCGACTACGTCGGCCGCATCGCCATCGGCCGCATCTTCAACGGCCGCGTGAAGATTGGCGATCCGGTGTCGGTCTGCAAGCTGGACAAGTCGGTGCAGACGACCAAGGTCACCAAGCTCTACGCCTTCGACGGCCTGAAGCGGGTCGACATCGAGGAGGCGGCCGCGGGTGACATCGTGTGCCTCGCGGGCATCGCGGACATCACTATCGGTGAAACCATCGCGAGCGGCGAGAAC
The DNA here is from genome assembly GCA_046331345.1 of Vicinamibacterales bacterium. Classification (GTDB taxonomy): domain Bacteria; phylum Acidobacteriota; class Vicinamibacteria; order Vicinamibacterales; family CAVVIG01; genus CAVVIG01. The sequence continues at coordinate 81,331 of JAXLRA010000004.1, forward strand.
CCGAAGCCCATCCCGCCGATCGCCATCGACGAGCCGACCGTGTCGATGATCTTCGGCGTGAACACCTCGCCCCTCTCCGGACGCGAGGGGCAGTACGTCACCTCGCGCCAGCTGAAGGACCGCCTCGATCGCGAACTGCTGGGCAACGTCTCCATCCGCATGGAACCGACCGACACGCCCGAGCAGATGCGCATCATCGGCCGCGGCGAACTGCAGCTCTCGATCCTGATCGAGATGATGCGCCGCGAGGGCTACGAGATCCAGGTCTCCAGGCCCGACATCGTCACCAAGGTGGTGGACGGCACGACGATGGAGCCGGTCGAACTGCTGGTGATCGACGTGCCAGAAGATCATCAGGGCGTCGTCATCGCGAATGTCGGCGAACGGCGCGGCGTGATGTCGAAGATGGTGAACAACGGCAGCGGCCGTGTGCGCCTCGAATTCCGCATCCCGGCCCGCGGCCTCATCGGCTTCCGGTCGCAGTTCATGACCGACACGAAGGGCACCGGCATCATGAACCACATCTTCGACAGCTGGGAGCCGTGGCACGGCGCCATCCCGGCGCGCGCGACCGGGGCGCTCGTCGCCGACCGCGCAGGTGTGGCCACGTCGTACGCGCTCTACAACATCCAGGAGCGCGGCGAGATCTTCATCGACCCGGCCATCCAGGTGTACGAGGGCATGATCATTGGGGAGAACTCCCGCAACAATGACATGGACGTCAACGTCACCAAGGAGAAGAAGCAGACGAACATGCGCGCGTCGAGTGCCGATGAAGCCATTCGCCTGATTCCGCCGCGCAAGCTCAGCCTCGAGCAGGCCATCGAGTTCATCAACGACGACGAACTCGTGGAGGTGACGCCGCAGAGCATCCGGCTGCGGAAGCGGGTCCTGGCCTCGAACATGCGCCCGAAGAAGGACAAGGCCGAGTAGCTGCTAGGATCCTCCCATGCTCGGTCGCAAGACATCCGGCTCCGTCGTCTGCCCGTCGTGCGGCTCCCTGGTGGGGGTCAACGATGAGCGCTGCTATTCGTGCGGACGGGTGAATCCGGGCATGTGGGGGTTCGCCCCGCTCCTGCGCCAGTTCGGCAACGACCTCGGCCTGGTGCCGCTGGTCATCGGCGTCTGTTCCGCGCTCTTCCTCGTGTCGGTCCTGCTCACCATCAAGGACGGCGGATCGGCCGTGCAGGCCATGTGGGGCCTCAGTTCGCGCGTGCTGAATGAACTGGGCGCCACCGGCAGCTACCAGGTGCTGTACGCCGGCGCCTGGTGGACGCTGCTCAGCGCATCGTGGCTGCACGGGGGCCTGCTGCACCTGGTCATGAACATGATGGCCCTGCGGAACCTCGGGCCCGGCACGGCCGACCTCATCGGGCCTTCCCGCACCGCAATCATCTATGTCATTGCGGGTGTGTGCGGCTTCCTCTTGTCAGTGGTGATGGGGGCCGGCACCACGATCGGCGCGTCGGCGTCGATTTGCGGACTCATCGGCGCGCTGATTCACTACGGGCGCCGGAGTGGCAGCAGCCTGATCTACAACCAGGCGCTGCAGTGGGCGATTGCGACCCTGGTCCTCGGCTTCATCGTGCCCGCGATCAACAACTGGGCACACCTCGGCGGCTTCATCGGCGGCTACCTGGCCTCGGCGGTCCTCAACCCGCTTACCCGCGAACGCGGCGATCACATGCTGGGCGCGGCCATCTGTCTGCTCGTCAGTTTCGCCGCTGTCGCGTATTCCATCGTCGACAACTGGTTGCTCATCATCAACTAGCGCGTGGCACTTCGATTGCGACGCTCTCCCGTGAATGGAGGAGGGCATCGCATGAAGAAGGCAATGATCTACGGTACCGTTGTGCTCGCACTCGCCGCGGCACCGGCCATGGCACAGCAGCCGAGCGGCGGCAGCACGGGCGCCGGCACCACCCCGACGCAGGGTGGAAGCGGCACGTCCGGCACGCAGGGTGGAACCCGCGATGGCGGCGCGACCGATCAGGGCGGCAGTACGCGATCGGGCTCTGGCGGATCCGGCCAGAGCGGTACGTCGGGCCAGGGTGGCAGCACCAGGCCGCAGGGCAGCGCCTCATCGCAGGCATCGACGCGCACGAACCCCGACCACGACTTCATCCTCGAAGCGGCCATGGGCGGGATGGCCGAAGTCGAACTGGGCCAGCTCGCGACCGAGAAGGCGCAGAGCGATCAGGTGAAGCAGTTTGCCCAGCGCATGGTCACCGACCACGGCAAGGCCAACGACGAGCTGAAGTCGCTGGTGTCCAGCAAGAACATCAACCTGCCGACCGACAGCGGCGCGCATCACAAGGCCATCAAGGACCGGCTGTCCAAGCTCTCCGGTGCGGCCTTCGACCGCGCCTACATGCAGGAGATGGTGACCGACCACCGGAAGGACGTGAACGCGTTCAAGAAGGAGTCGACGAGCGGCAAGGATCCCGACGTGAAGGCGTGGGCGGCGAAGACGCTGCCGACGCTGCAGGAACACCTGCAGGTGGCCCAGTCGGCCAGCCGTGGGGCGGTGGGCACCTCTGGCACCAGGACGGGCACGCCTGAGCCGAACGCGCCGACGACGCCGCAGGCACCACGCGGAACGACCGGAACGAGTCCACACGACCCGAGCGGCAGCGACGCGCCGGTCGGAACCCCGTCGCCGCGATAAGAGGCCAAGGGGTAGAGGTCGGGGGACTTGCCTGGGCCCCCGGCCCCGGCCCCTCCGACCTCATCAGCCTATTTCTTCCTCGCGAGTTCCTCGTCGATGACGCGCTTGAACGATTCGAACGGCTGTGCGCCTTCGATCGAGCGACCGTTGACGAAGAACGCCGGCGTGCCAGTGACGCCGACGGCCTCACCGTCCGCGATGTCCTTGTCGACGCCCGGCTTCAGCTGCTTGTTGTCGAAGCACGTGTTGAACTTCGCCGTATCGAGACCGAGGGCGGCGGCGTGCGCCTTGAGGTCCGCGTCCGAGAGCCTGGACGGATTGGCAAACAGGCGGTCGTGGTACTCCCAGAACTTGCCCTGCGCCTCTGCGCACGCGGCGGCTTCAGCGGAGGGGCGCGCGTTCGGGTGGTTGGGCAGCGGGTAGTGGCGATAGACGAACTTCACCTTGTCGCCGTAGGTCTTCAGCACCTGGTCGACGACCGGGTTTGCCCGCTGGCAGAACGGGCACTGGAAGTCGGAGAACTCGATCAGCTCGATCGGGGCATTGGCCGGCCCCTTCGCGACGCGGCCGCCGTCCTTCACCTCGAATCGCGGGGGCTCGAGCGTGACGGTGACGGTGGTCTTCGCCTTGAGCGTTTCCAGATAGCTCGTGCGGGCCGCATCCATCCGCTGTTCGATGAGCAGGCTCCGGATCGGCTGGCGCACCTGATCGAGCGTGGCGCCGTTCACGCGCTGCGGGTTGGCCTGATACCAGGCCGTCACCTCCGCCTCGGTCGGGGCCGGCGCCTTCGACGCAATCTCCTGCTCGACGAGCACCGCGCGCGAGATACCGCGCTTCTTCGCTTCTTCGTCGAGCAGCCTGTTCGCGACCAGTTCCTCGATGGACGCCCGCCGGGACATGTAGAGCGCCTGCACCAACTTGGCGCTCCCGAAGGACGACACCGGCTCCTGCAGGGCGCGGACGTCGACCTCCTCGAGCGTGATGGGGGTGGAGCCGACCATGGCCACCACTTCGGACTGGTTCGGCTGCTTCGTGGCCGCCACCTGCTCGGCATTGGTGGACGAGCAGCCGGTCAGCATGAGGAGACCGACCGCCGCAAAGGCCTTGAGCGGGGAATGCTGTGCGTTCATGTGGGTCCTATTCTGCACCGACTCCGAGGCGCTGTGGCATGTCCGCGATGACATAGCTCATCACGGCGATGGCGGCCGCCGCCCGCGACACGTCCACGGGCGGAATCTTGTCCACGGTATCCGCCGGCGTGTGGTGGAGCAGGAAGTAGTCGCCGGTGCCCTCGTAGGACACGGCCGGGATGTTCCCCGCCGCGACGCTGGGCCCGATATCGGAACCGCCGCCGCCGCCGGTGACGACGCTGGCGTCGATGTTCGTGAGGAGCGAGGCGATGGCGGTGACCGTCTGGCGCGCAGCCGCGTTGCCGGTGATGCCGAAGGACACGGGCGTGAACAGGCCGCTGTCCGCCTCGAGCATCATGACGGTGTTGGCCAGTTCCGCCCTGTGGGCGTCACGATAGGCCTGGCCGCCGCGCCCGCCATTCTCCTCGTTCGTCCAGAGCACGACCCGCAGCGTGCGCCGCGGCCGCAGGCCCAGCGCCTTCACCAGGCGAACCGCCTCCCACGTGGCCACGATCCCGCCGCCATCGTCGCTCGCGCCCGCGCCGACGTCCCAGCTGTCGATGTGGCCGCCAATCACGACGAACTCGTCGGGCTTCTCGCGTCCGCGAATCTCGCCGACGACGTTGGCGGAGGGGGCGTCCGCTTCGAAGTGCGCTTCCATCTCCAGCTTCAGCACAATCCGCTCGCCGCGGTCGGCCATGCGCTGGATGCGGTCCGCGTCCTCGCTGGCGATGGCCGCCGCGGGAATCTTGGGCGCGTTGGTGGCGTAGTTCAGGGCGCCTGTGTGGGGCAGTCGCAAGCCGGCCGGGCCGACCGCACGGACGAACGCGCCGACGGCCCCGAGCGCCGCCGCCCGGGACGGGCCGTCACCCCGATAGGGCCGGCTTTCCCCGTAGTTCGTGAACGGCGCGTTGAAGACGACGATGCGACCCTTGACCTTCGCTCCAGCGGCTTCGAGTTCCTGGAAACTGTGGACGACGATCGCCTCGGCCTGGATGCCGCCGGCGGGCGTGCCGACGCTGTCACCGAGGCCGAGCATGGCGATCTGGTGCGGCGCGGGCTCGACGATCGACGCGCTCTCGCGACCGCGCACCCAATGCGGAACCATGACCGCCTCGGTGTGGACGTTCTCGAGTCCGTCCTTCTTCATCTCAGCGACGGCCCAGTCGATGGCGCGGGTCAGTTCCGGTGAGCCGCTCAGGCGGTTGCCGATCGTGTCGGTGAGGGTGGCCAGACGCCGCCACGCGAAGTCGTCCACCATGGCGGCGCCGATGAGACGGCTCGCCGGTTCCTTGTACGGCTGCAGCCAGGCAGGCACGGCGGGCGCCGCGGCCGACGGCTGGGGCACCTTCTGCGCGGCGGTCTGCGCGAACACGGACGAGGATGCCAGCGCAACGAGCGCCACGGCGACGACGGTACGGGGGCACGGACGAGACAGCACGGGCACCTCACTGGAACGGGGCGCACGCGGGCACCCCGGATTGAGACTTGCAGCCTTGCGGCCGCATGAACGTCAGGATCCTGCTTCCTTTACTGCTGCTGGGTGTGACGGCTCCCATGCGCGCCGGCGAGCGCGTGACACTCCAGGTCTCCCCGGCTGTCGCCTTCGCGCCTGCCAACCTCTTCGTCCGGGCCACGGTGGACCGGAACGCCGAGAACCGCCTGCTTGAAATCATCGCAGAATCGCCGGCTTTCTACCGCAGCAGTGAGATCAGCCTGGAAGGTGACCGTGCACCGCGTGTCACACTGCTGCAGTTCAAGAGCGTGCCCGGCGGGGAATACGAGGTGCGCGCCGTGCTCCGCGGCCAGAGCGGCCGCGAACTGGCGTCCACCGAAACCCGGGTGAATATCATGGGCGACCGGGTCGACTAGCGACGTGCAGGGCCGGCTGAAGCCGGCCCCTGCGATGGCGATTGCCGCTGCTGGTCAGCCCGCTCTTACAGGGCGCTCGACCCTCGACCCGCGGGTTTCGCGACCAGCGGCTCCGGCTCCGGCGTGAAGTCCTCGCCGGGGTTGATGAACCGGTCGCGCTCGAAGCGGTACTGCTTGTCGTAGAGCTGGCGGTACCGGCCGTTCATGGCCAGGAGCTGATCGTGCGTGCCGCGCTCGACGATCTCCCCGTGCTCGAGCACCAGGATCTGGTCGGCGCTCTGGATGGTCGACAGGCGATGGGCGATGACGAAGCTGGTGCGGCCGTGCCGAAGCGACCGGAGGCCGTCCTGGATGAGCGCTTCGCTCTCGCTGTCCAGGCTGGAGGTTGCCTCGTCGAGGATCAGCAGGCGCGGATCGGCGAGGATCGCCCGGGCGATGGCCACCCGCTGGCGCTGACCGCCCGAGAGCCTGACGCCGCGTTCGCCGACGATGGTGTCGTATCCCTGCTCGAATTCCTGGATGAACTCGTCGCAGTGCGCGATGCGGCTCACGGCGATGATCTCGTCGCGTGTCGCGTGCGGCCGCGCGAACGCGATGTTCTCGGCGATGCTGCCGTCGAACAGGAAGTTGTCCTGCAGCACGACCCCGAGGTACTCGCGGAAATCGCGGAGCTTCACGTCCGCCAGGTCGCGGCCGTCCACCAGGACGCGGCCGGTCTTCGGCCGGTTGAACGCCATGACGAGACTGATGAGCGTGCTCTTGCCCGACCCGCTCGACCCCACGAGCGCCGTCGTCGAGCCGGCCGGTGCGCGGAACGAGATGTCCTTGAGGACCGGCACGTCGGGGTTGTACTCGAACGTCACCCGCTCGAACTCCACGTCACCGCGCAGTTCGGGGAGCGCCGCCTTGCTCGCGTCTTCCTGATCCTCCGTCGCCATGTCGCGGATCTCGCGGATGCGGTCCAGCCCGGCGAACGCCTCGGTCAGCTGCGTGCCGATGTTCGCGAGCTGGACCACCGGGACGGTGATGAGCGCCGTGAACGTGAGATACATGACGAAGTCGCCGATCGTCATCTGGCCCGCGCGAATCGAGTTCCCGCCCACCAGCATCATCGAGATGCCGATCGCGCCGAGCACGACCGTCGAGAACGCGGAGACGCTCGACACGCCGGTGAGCGACTGTGCGACGTTGCGGAACAGCCGGTGCGCGCCCTTCGCGAAGACCAGTTCCTCGCGCTTCTCCGCGGTATAGGCCTTTACGATGCGAACGCCGCCGAGCGTTTCCGCGAGCCGCCCGGTGACCTCGCCGTTGATCTGGCCGCGCTCACGGAAGAGCGGACGCAGGCGCTTGAACGCCCAGGCCATGCCGCCGCCGAACGCACCGAGGACCACGATGGTGACCGCGGTGAGCTTCCAGTTCAGGTACACGAGGACGCACAGTGCGAGGATGGCCGTCAGGATCGAGCCGGTGAGCTGGACCAGGCCGGTGCCCACGAGGTTCCGGATGCCCTCGGCGTCGGTCATGATGCGCGAGATGAGGACGCCGGTCTTCGTCGAGTCGAAGTAGCGCACGGGCAGGCGCATCACGTGCGCCTCGACGTCCTTGCGCATCTCGGTGATGGCGCGCTGCGCGGCGACACCGAGCACCTGCGACAGCGAGAAGGACGTTACCGACTCGACGAGCGTCGCGCCGGCCGCGGCCATCGCGAGGCGCGGCAGTAGATCCCACTGCTGCTGCAGCACGACGTTGTCCATCAGGTACTTCGAGGTGGTCGGCAGCACGAGACCGGCCAGCCGGTTGATGACCATCAGGCCCAGCCCGAGGGACAGGCGCTTGCGGTGCTTCCAGATGAGGCCCTTTGCCTCGTCGATGGCGCCCTTGCTGATCTTCTTCTTGTCGCCCTTGTCGCCTGGTGTCGAACCCGGTGCGGGCCGCGCTCCGCGGCTGCGCTCTGCGCTGCCCAGTCCCTTGATCTTCAACCGTTCACCTCGAATCTCCTTACGACGCCGGGTTTCCGCGACCCGTCCCAGCATTATGGCCGAACGATGCCACCGGCCCGCCGCCGCCAGGACCCGCATGCCAGAATGGCCGCATGCGCAGCCAGTCTCTCGTTCATGCGTGCCTCGCCGCGGCCGCGGTCCTGCTGCCGGTCACGAGCGCCACCGCCCAGTCCACGCGCTATCCGTCGGAATCTGCGCTGATCATGAAAGCAGACGCCGACTTCGCGCAGTCCGTCGCACAAAGAAACCGTGAGCGCTTCCTCTCGTTCCTCGCCGACGTCACCACCTTTGGCGGCGGCTCGCCGGACGAGCTGCGCGGACCAGCGGCCGTGATGAAGGGCTGGAACGACTTCTTCGAGGCCGATGGTCCCACCCTGGCCTGGACCCCTACCAAAGGCGAAGTGATCGGTGCCGGCGACGTTGGCTACACCACCGGCACCTCGCTGCTGAAGGGCCGCGGACCGGACGGAAAGATGGTCGAGCGCCGCGGCGAATATCTCACGGTGTGGCGGAAGCAGAAGGACGGTTCGTGGAGGGTGATCTTCGACACCGGCTCCACGCTGCCCGCGTCAGCGCGCTGACCCCGGTCACGATCAGACCTCGGGCGTGCTCCCGATTTCGCCGTACCGGGCCCGGGCCAGATCGATCTGCTCGGCGATGTCCCGCGCCAGCGTGTCGGGCGAGACGACGCGTGCGAATGGTCCGAAGCTCAGGATCCAGCTCCGGAGCGCCTGATCCACGCAGACGTCGAGGTGGAGCAGCAGCCGGCCTTCTGCCGCGTCGGTCCACGACTGTGACTGGTGCCACGCGCGCGCACGCACATAGTCGGCGACCGCTGGCTCGAACTCGATCTCGACGGCTTCAGGCGGTCCCGAGTGCACCCCGAGCGAGTGCTGGAAGGCATCGTCGGGCATGTCTTCCGGCGCGGAGAACCGCTCCTCGAGTAGCGTGATGTCTTCCACCCGTTCGAGAGCGAACGTCCGCACCTGGCCGTACTCGGGGACGTGCGCGAGCAGGTACAGTCCGCCCTGGGCGTAAGCCAGCCGGTACGGGTGCACGAGGTACGACTTCGTGCGGTCGCTGGACTTCGAGAAGTAGGTGAGGGTCGCCTGGCGCAGGTGCAGCGTCGCCTCGAGGGCGCGCGCGATGATCTGCTGCTGCCGGCTCTCGTCCTCGGGCTTCCGGCGCAGCGGATCGGGCTTGGACGCGATCACGCGGGGAAGCTGATCGAGGAACTGCCGCATGTGCGGCGTGAGGGAGCCGCCAAGCTTGTCGAAGGCACTCTCCAGCTCATCGCGGAACGGCGTGCCCGCGAGCGATTCGAGGAGGGTGCGGCTGAAATAGAGCGCGCAGAGTTCCGAGAGCGTGAGGCCCGCGAACAGCCCCTTGAAAGCCTGGCCGTTCATCGTCCACCGCGTGCGGCCGTCGTCGTGCGACCGGTCGTCGTAGATGGGGAAGCCGGCCTCCTCGAGTGCCTGCAGATCCCGCCGGATCGTGCGCGTGGTCACATCGCAGAGCGTGGCGAGGGTATCGATGGTGACGCCGGCCGCGCGGGCGCGCTCGATCTCACGCAGGATCGTCCACTGGCGAATGACTTCCGCGTTTCGGGGCACCGACTGATTCTAGCAACGAAGCGATCGTGGCAATTGGTGAGTGGGTCAGGTGGTGAGTTGGGCGAACGGCGGGCGACGGCTGTGTGCGCAGCGCCCACCCTTCAGGGTGGGCCATCGCGTCAGTCGAGTTGCACGCGCTGCAGCAGGTCTGCGTCCGCGAGCATCCGGCCGGCGCCGAGGACGACCGAGGTCGACGGGTCGCCCGTCAGCTGGATCGGCAGGCCCGTTTCATCGCCCAGCCGGCGGTCGAGCTGTTTCAGCTGGGCGCCGCCGCCCGTGAGGATGATGCCGCGATCGTAGATGTCCGCCGAGAGTTCGGGCGGAATCACTTCGAGCGCGTCGCGTACCGCCTGGATGATGGCGCGCACGGGATCCGCGATGGCCTTGCGGATCTCGCTGTCGGTCATGACGACGATCGTCGGGCAGCCTTCAGCCACGTGGCGCCCTTTCACCTCCATCGTCAGCGGCTCGTCGAGCACGGCGGCCGAGCCGATGGCAATCTTCACCCGCTCCGCCATGCGTTCGCCGATGAGGAGATTGTGGGCGCGCCGGGCGTGCTGGATGATGGCCTCGTCGAGCTCGTTGCCGGCGATGCGCAGGGACCGGCTGTAGACCACGCCCGAGAGCGAGATCACGGCGATGTCCGTCGTGCCGCCGCCGATGTCGACCACCATGTTCCCGACCGCTTCCGTGACCGGCATGCCGGCCCCGATGGCGGCAGCCATCGATTCCTCGACCAGGTGCACCTCGCTCACCTTGGCGCGCATGGCGCTGTCCTTCACGGCGCGCCGCTCGACGGAGGTGATCTCCGCCGGCACGCCGATGACGACGCGCGGGTGGAACCAGCCGCTCCGTGCATACGCCTTGCGGATGAAGTGGGTCAGCATCTGCTCGGCGGCGTCGAAGTCGGCGATGACCCCGTCGCGCATGGGGCGGATCGCGGTGATGTTCTCCGGCGTCCGGCCCAGCATCTCGCGCGCCTCCTCGCCGATGGCCTCGATGCGCCCGCTCCGCGTGTTCAATGCCACGATCGACGGCTCGTTGACGACGATGCCGCGGCCAGGGGCGTAAACGCAGGTGTGTGCAGTGCCGAGATCAATGGCGAGATCCTGCGCAAAGAGTGCACGTACAGCGTCGAGCATGACGGGTCCGAGCTACAAAGCTGATGCCGGTGAAAATCCAGGCACGTACGGCGAGCGACGCACGCCCCGACGACGGTTCTGTCACGGGCCGACGAAATCGGGATCGGCGGTCCAGGCGCGCGGTCTGAGCGACAATGAGCCCGGTGACTTTCGTCCTGCTGTTCCTGGTGGCGTTCACGGGCGGCGCGCTCAATGCCGTGGCGGGAGGCGGTTCCTTCCTCACGCTGCCGACGCTGCTGTGGGCCGGCGTGCCGCCGGTGTCAGCCAACGCCACATCGACTTTCGCCATGTGGCCCGCGTCTTTGGCCAGTGCCTTCGCCTATCGGGGCGAGATCGCCAGGGCCCGCGCCTGGATGGTTCGCCTGGGTGCGATCAGCCTGGTGGGCGGGCTGCTGGGCGGACTGCTGCTCGTGCGGACCTCGGACGAGAGCTTCGTCCAGCTCCTCCCCTGGCTCATGCTCGTGGCGGCGACCACGTTCTCGTTCGGCGGCCAGATCACCGCCTGGGCACGCCGTTCGTCGGTGTCGGCCGGAGGCAATCGGCGTGACGGCGCAGCGACACCCCACGCACCCGGGCCTCACTCGTCGGGGGCGATCCACACCGTGCACGTGCCCGTCTGGACGCTGCCGCTGCAACTGCTGATCGCGACCTACGGCGGCTACTTCGGCGGTGGCATGGGGATCATGATGCTGGCCGCCATGGCCATCGCCGGCATGACCGACATGCACGAGATGAACGCGCTCAAGACCGTGCTGGCCATCGCCATCAACGGGGTCGCGCTCGGGGCGTTCCTGTGGAGCGGGTCGATTGCGTGGGCGCCTGGGCTGGTGATGGCGCTGGGCGGCGTCGCCGGCGGCTATTCCGGCGCCTCGCTGGCGCGCCGGGTGCCCGGCCCGCTGGTCCGCCGCATCGTCATCGTGGTGGCGTGGGGGATGACGGTCTACTTCTTCCTGCGCTAGGTCCGGAACGCAGGGGGATCAGGGATCAGGGATCAGGGAGCGTGGAACCCTGGAAGGGCCTCATCTCCCCGGTCCCAAGTCCCTGATCCCAAGTCCCTAGTCCCGGTAGTTCCTACCGATTCTTCCCCGCGTCCTTCGTGTTGATCGTCGTCACGTCGTCGCGCTGCTGGGGATTGCCGCTGTGGCCAATCGCGCCGTCCTCGCGGTTCCGGGACTGCTCGCCGACGCGCTGGTGCTGGCTGTCGTCCTTGTTCGAGCCGAACCAGCTGCCCTTGTTGACGCGGAGTTCATTGTGGACGTCGCGGACGCCGGGCATGTCCTCGATGATCTCCTCGGCAAGCCGGCGTGTCCGGCGGTCGTCCACCGTGCCACTCAGCGTGACCTCGCCGTTCTGGACACGCACGTCGATCTCCGAGGCATCGACGCGGGGGTCGGCCGTGAGGCGTTCGTTGACGTCCTCGCGGACCCGCTCGTCGGACCGCTGGTAGTTGCGGGGGCCGCGGCCGGCGAAGGTGCCGGTCGAGAACGAACCGCCGCTGAAGCCGCCACCGGCCGAGTAGTTCGCGCTGTTCCCCTGATCGCCCCAGCGCCCTTCGCCGGTGGTGGGGGAGTCGGCGCCGTACCGGCTGGTGCCGCTCGAGCCGTAGTTCTCGAATCCGGACTGCCGGGGACCCGAGCCGCTCTGGCTGCCGAAGCCGCGATACGCGGCGTGGGCCCCCCCGCCGGCGCCCGAGTAGTTCCCGGAGTCGTAGTTGCCGGCGCCGTAGCCGCCGGAGAAGCCGGGGTTGGTCTGGCCACCGGCGTAGTTGCTCCCCGGGTACCGCCACGCGTCCCGGCGGCGGCCGGCGTCCTCGTCGCCGTAGTCGCGCGCGCCGCCCTGCCAGCGCGAGCCGGGCCGGTCATAGCCCGGGTCGTACCAGTCGCGGCCGCGCGGGCTGTACTGCGTGGAGCCTCCCCACTCGTTCCCGCGGCTGACGAAGTCGCGCTGGTCGCCATACGCCCCGCGGTTCCAGTCGCTGCCGCCAGACTGGTGGCGGTCGCCGCCCCAGCCGTGTTCACGCCTGACCGACTCGCTGTTCGCGCCGTAATCGCGCTGCCGATCGAACTGCCGATCCCGCTGGTCGTCCATCTCGCGGCGCCGGCGCGCCTCGTCGTCGCCGAACCAGGACCGCACCTCGTCCGCGCCTCGCGAGACCATGCCGCGGTCGTCGCCCCGGCCCCGGTCGCCGCCACGTCCGTAGTCGCGTTCACGGTCCATGTCGCGTCCGCGATCCCAGTCGTATCGATCAGCCATGCTCTGCCTCCTCAGGTGATTCGAACGTCAGGCACGAGGGAGCAAGCGAGGGGCCACGGCGTTCAGGCGGAGAGGCGAGGACCGCATGTCCAGCCGAGTTGCCGGTCGAGACACGGGCCAGCGAGAACGCGACACCGTCGAGCGCTTAATATGGGGATGCCCAGTTCATGCGTTCCGCAGGTCAGACGCGTTCAACTTCTGACTTCCAGGTTCCAAGTTCCCTATGGTTCTTCCTGAAGAGCAGCCCGTCCTCGCGCGCCTCGCGCAACTCGACATCCCGTTCGACCGCCACGAGCATCCTCCTATCGCCACCGGCGACGAAGGGCTGGAGCACTGGGCGGGAATCGAGGCGGTCCACTGCAAGAACCTGTTTCTGCGGAACCAGAAGGGCACGCGCCACTACCTGGTGATCCTTCCGGTGACCAAGAGGGCGGACCTGCGCCTGGTGGCTGAACAGGTAGGAGACGGGAAGCTGAGCTTTGCGTCGGCCGAGCGGCTCATGAGCTATCTCGGGGTGACGCCTGGGTCGGTGTCACCCTTCGGGCTGATCCACGACAAGGACCATCACGTCCGTGTGTTCCTGGACCGCGAACTCCGCTCCGCCGTGAAGATCTCGTTCCACCCGAACATCAACACCCGGACGCTGGTGCTGAGCTTCGCCGACTTCGAGAAGTACCTCGCGGCCAGCTGGAACGTGGTGAGGTTCGTGGACGTCGAGCGGGGGGTCTGACTGGGAGGGGCAGGCCAGGCCGGCAAGGCGGGCCGGGGTGCCGCCCTGCCCGAGCTCTGTGGTTTTTGATAGTTACAGTTTCCTTCGGACTGTGTAACATCTTCGCCGCCTGAGTGCGCCTCACGGCGATGAGGCAAAAGGAGTCCGAGATGAGCAGACGCAGGAACCTCGGGATTCTGGGAGCCGCGTTCGCGACGGTTGCCCTGATCACGCCCCAGACAGCCGCCGCCGCCGCCGACACACCGACCTTCACGAAAGACATCGCGCCGATCTTCCAGGAGAAGTGCGAGGCCTGCCACCGCCCGGACTCGATCGCGCCGATGTCGCTGGTCACCTACGAGGAGGCGCGTCCGTGGGCGCGTTCCATCCGGGCCCGCGTCGAAGGGCACCAGATGCCGCCGTGGAACATCGACAAGACCATCGGCATCCAGGAGTTCAAGAACGACCGGTCGCTCTCCGACGCCCAGGTCCAGACGATCCTGAAGTGGGTCGACGCCGGCGCGCCGAAGGGCGACATGAAGGACATGCCCAAGCCGGCCGTGTGGCCGGACGACCAGGGCTGGAACTTCGCGCCGATGTTCGGCCAGAAGGAACCGGACCTCATCATCCGCTCCACCCCGTGGACCCAGAAGGCGGGCGCCAACGACACCTGGTGGCGTCCGATTGTGGCGACCGGCCTGACCGAGGACCGCTGGGTGCGCGCCATCGAATTGCGCCCCGGCACGGTGAAGGGGCGCAAGATCACCCATCACGCCATCGCGCAGCTCCAGCAGGAAGAGGTCGATCCGCTTGCGCAGAACGAGCCCGATCCGAACGGCGCGCCGCAGGCCGGCACGTTCATGGAGTGGGCCGTCGGCAAGCAGGGCGAAGTCATGCGGCCGAACTCCGGCAAGCTCATGAAGGCCGGCTCGCGCATCCGCTGGGACATCCACTACTCCAACGGCGGTGAGAACATCACCGACATCGTCGAACTCGGCATCTACTTCTACCCGAAGGGGCAGGAGCCCAAGTTCCGCCAGGTGCTGCACCTGATGGGCGCGACCAACGCCGGCGGCGTGGACATTCCGCCAAACACGGTGAAGTCGACCGAAGGCTTCTTCGTGCTGAAGCAGAACGCGCGCGTCGAGAGCTTCCAGCCGCACATGCACCTGCGCGGCAAGGCGATGCAGATGTCGGCGATTCTCCCCACGGGCCAGATCCAGGTGCTCAGCTACGTGAGCAACTTCAACTTCCAGTGGATGACGACCTACCTCTACGCCGACGATGCGGCGCCGCTGCTGCCGAAGGGCACGATCATCAAGGTGGAGGCGTGGCACGACAACACCGCGTCCAACAAGGCCAATCCCGACCCGAACGTGTGGGTGGGTTACGGCGACCGCACGGTGGACGAGATGGCGCACGCGTGGGTCAACGTCACCTACATGGACGACAAGGACTACGCGCAGGAGCTCTCCGGCCGCCGCGCCCGCCTCGCCTCGAAGCGCGGTACGCAGCAACAGCAGCAGTAAGCCCCGTCCTTCGACGATTACCGATCAAAGCGCCGTCCCGATTCGCCGGGGCGGCGCTTTTTCCATCAGGAGCAGGCACTCATGAACGGATTCCGTGTAGCTACCGCGGCGCTGACGGCCGTAGTCGTTGCGGGTAGCTGGGCCGCGGTCGCCAGCGGCCAGCAGCCCACCGCGCTGCCGACGACGAGTGCGCCCCCGCCGGTTGGCGCCGAGGGGCTTGCGGTCTTCCCGGCTGTGGAAGGCTGGGGACCGTCGGCTGACGGAAAGTCCACGCTCATCCAGATCGGCTACTACAACCGGAACAAGGAGCAGGTGCTCGACATTCCGATCGGCCCCAACAACCGGATCGAGCCGGGCGGGCCCGACATGGGGCAGCCGACGCACTTCGAACCGGGTCGGTCGTACGGAGTCTTCGCGATCACCGTGCCGAAGGACTTCGGCACCAAGAAGCTGACCTGGACGCTGTCGGCGAACGGCCAGACGAACTCGATTGCCCTCTGGCTGAACCCGCCCTACTGGGTCGATTTCTACAAGAAGGCGGCAACGGGGAACACCCCGCCCGTCGTGAAGTTCGCGGAGGCGGGACCCGAACTGTCGGGACCTCCGGTTGGCACCGCGCTCAGCCTGACCGCCACCGTCGGCCAGGCCCTGCCGCTGTCGGTCTGGGTGAAGGACGCGCCGGACACCTACGATCCTGAAGAGGGGCTCCCGGCCGACCAGCGCCGTGGGCGCCAGACGGCACAGGCCGGTCGCGGCCGTGGGGAGCCGCCGGCGCCGAACTTCGACATCACCGCCGCCTCGGTTCGCGGGGCGGGCAGCCAGCGTGGCGGCGCAGGGCGATTCGGCCCGCAGTCGGACGCGTCGGTCTCCTGGAAGGTGCACCGCGGGGCCTCGCCCGTGAAGTTCGCGGATCCGGTGATCCGCCTCAACTTCAATGAGAAGTACGACGTCTTCCAAGAAGCCAAGACAACGGCGACCTTCAGCGCCGCCGGCGAGTACGTGCTGCGTGCGCAGGTGAACGACCGCTCAGGCGACGGGGGTGGCGGCGAGCAGTGCTGCTGGACCGACGCCCTGGTCAAGGTGACCGTGAAGTAGCTTCGGCCGCTGGCTCCGGGCTTCGGGCTTCGGGGCAGTCGACTGCAGGCCTGACGCGGGCCTGGAGCCGACTTGCCCGCAGCCTGAAGTCGGGAGCCAGACGCCCCAATCCGGCTTCAGGCAGGTATCGATGCCGACCCTCCTCTCCCGACGCGATCTCCTGAAAACCTCCCTCATCGGGCCGCTCGTGGCGGGCACACGTGTCGCGGCCGCGGAGCCGAACGACCCGGGCAAGCGCCTGCGCGGCGTGTTCATCATCCTGAACACGCCGTTCACGGCCACCGGCGAGGTGGACTGGGCCGACCTCGAGCGCGAGGTCGACTTCGTCCGCCGCGGCGGCTGCTCCGGCATCGTCTGGCCGCAGGGGTCAAGCGGGGTGGCGACGCTGACCCGCGAGGAGCGCCGGCGCGGGATGGAGGTGCTGGCGAAGGCGGTGAAAGGAACGCCGCTGACGCTGGTGCTCGGCGTCCAGGGAAGGGACACCGCCGAGATGCTGGCGTACACCGCGCGCGCGGTGGAGGTGGGGAGCGACGCCGTGATCGCAATGCCGCCGACCTCCGGGACGTCGATGGACGAGTACGGCGCCTACTTCCGCGCCCTGGCGCGCGCGTTTCCCCGGCCGATCTTCATGCAGACCAGCGGCGGCGCGAAGAACCTGTTCCCGAGCGTCGACCTGATGGTGCAACTCGCCCGCGAGTTCCCGCACATGGCGTACGTGAAGGAGGAGAGCGAACCCGTGGTCGCCCGGATGCAGCAGGAACTGGCCGCGCGCCCCGTGATGAAGGGCATCTTCGGCGCGAGCCTGGGCACCGGGTTCCTGTACGAGATGCGGCTCGGCCTCGACGGCATCATCACGGGCATGGGCATGTACGCCGACCTGTTCGGCCGGATGTGGCAACTGCACGAGCAGGGGAAACACGACGAGGTGCGGGACATCTACGCCCGGTTCCTCCTGATGCGGAACCTGAACGAGTCGATACCCGGCACCGACCTCTACGTCATGAAGATGCGCGGCGTGTTCAAGACGGCGGCGCGCCGGACGGCGGCCCCTCAGCCTGGCCAACCGGCGAAGGTCACCGAGTTCAGGCCCACCCCGACGGAACTGGCCGAAATCGAGTTCAGATACGGGGCGCTCAAGACCTACCTGACGCTCTGAATTGCAGAGGAGCCTGCGCCTTTCCAATCTGAAATCTGCATTCTGAAATCTGCAATTTCCTGAGTGACCTGTCCTGTCACACCCCCTCTTTAGAGTGGGGACATGGACACGTTGCACATCGACACCGCCCCCGCCTACACCGACATCGATTGGGCTCCGTTCTCCGGCGGAGAGCTGGAAGCGCCCCGGCCGAAGGTGCTCTGCGCCGCGTGCCGCGAGAAGCGGGCCAGCGGCGCCCAGCAGGCCGGGAAGCCGGCCCTGTGCTTCCAGTGCTACCGTGCGGAACTCGACAAGAACCGGAAGCTGGCGGTCGCCGCCGAGCTGGACACGGCATCGGTCGAACGGTTCCAGACCACTCTGCCGTTCGAGCCGGTCAATGCCTCCCGGCTGGCGCAGCTGAAGGCGGAGCGCGCCGCCGCGCGGCGCAGCCAGTCCGGCAAGCCGGAGGCGGACTATGCCGTCCGGCGCGCCCGTGCCCAGATGGAGGCCCGGCGGGCCCTCACGCACATCTTCCAGGGCCTCAAGGCACGGCGGCTCGTGGAGGCACCGGCGGCCACGGCGTCGCACGCCGCGCTGAGCGGCCGCACGCTCCACGGCGGGGGCGGCCGCGTCGAGGCGCTGGAACTCCCGGAGTCGTGGCTGCCGTTCGTGGTGGCGCGCTGAGGGCCGGCCGTTGCGCCCGGCCCTGGCGTCAGCCGCGGGCCGGCCCGCCGGCTATCCCCGGCCGCGGCTGACCCGCGTGCGATACTGGCCCCACCCGTGGAACCGATGATGGTCACCGTTGCCGCCCTCGCCCTGCTGGTCGGGGTTCTCCTGGGCTGGCTTGCCGGTTCGTCCGCGCGGCCAGGCTCGAGGTGCAGCTCGACGCGGAGCGGGCAGCCGGGCGTCGCAGGAGGCGACGCGGGAACAGGCCGAGGCCGCGTTCCGCGACACGTTCTCGGCCCTGAGCGCCCAGGCGCTCAGCCGGAACAGCGAGGCGTTCCTGCAGCTGGCCGACACGCGCCTGCGCCAGGCCCGGGTCGAGGCGGCTGCGGATGTGGACGCGCGCAAGAGGGCGATTGAGGATCTGCTGGCGCCCATGGCGCGGACGCTCGAGCGGGTCGACGCGGAGGTGCGCGAGGCCGAGCGCCGCCGAACGAAGGAGAGCACCGAACTGCTGCAGCGCGTCGCCATGCTCGATGGGCAGGGGCGCGACCTGCAGGCCGAAACGCGCCGGCTCGTCGACGCGCTGAAGCGGCCGGGCGTGCGCGGACGCTGGGGGGAGCTGCAGCTGAAGCGGGTTGTGGAACTAGCCGGCATGGTGGCCCACTGCGACTTCAGCGAACAGGAAACGCACGATGCCGGCGACCGCCGCATCCGCCCCGACGTCATCATCCGCCTCCCCGGCGGCAAAACGGTCATCGTCGACGCCAAGGTCCCGCTCGATGCGTATCTCCGCGCCCTCGAAGCGCCGGACGAGGGTGCGCGGCAGGCCCTGCTGGCAGACCACGCGCGCCAGGTGCGCACGCACCTCACGCAGCTCGGGAACAAGTCGTACTTCACCGACGTGGCGGGGAGCCCCGAGTTCGTGGTCATGTTCCTGCCGGGTGAAATGTTCTTCAGTGCGGCCCTCGAACAGGACCCGGCGCTGATCGAGTTCGGTGTCGACCGGAAGGTGATACCGGCCAGCCCCACCACGCTCATCGCCCTGCTGCGCGCGGTGGCCTACGGCTGGCAGCAGCAGGCGATGGAAGAGAACGCGAGGCAGATCAGCGAGCTGGGGCGCAACCTGTACGACGCGGTCCGGATCATGGCGAAGCACGTGGCCGACCTCGGCGGGCGTCTCAACGCGAGCGTCGACGCGTACAATCGGGCCGTGGGCTCGCTCGAAGGGAACGTGCTGGTGAAGGCGCGCCGGTTCAGGGACCTCCAGGCCGCGTCGCACGCGGAGGAAATCGAGCGCATCGACACGGTCGACCGCGTGCCGCGCGCGCTGCAGGCGGCAGACCTGACGAATGGCCTGCCGTTCGACGAGGTGGACGCAGTGGAGCCGGTACCGTGAGCGCGACGTTTGCCGCCGGTCTGCTCGCCGGCCGCAGGGCCCTGGTCACCGGCGGCGGGACGGGCATCTGCCGCGGCATTGCGCTGGCCCTGGCGTCGGCCGGATGCGACGTGGCCATCGCAAGCCGCCGTTCGGAGCACCTCGACGCCACGGCCGTCGACCTCGCCGCGCTCGGCGTCCGCGTCGTCGCCGCCACGGGCGACGTCCGGAAGCCCGAGGAGGTCGATGCGATCATCGCCCGTACTGTTGACGGTCTGGGCGGCCTCGATATCCTCGTGAACGGGGCGGCCGGCAACTTCATCGCGCTCGCCGAACACCTGTCACCGAACGGCTTCGGCACGGTGGTCGATATCGACCTGAAGGGCACCTTCAATGTGTCCCGGGCGGCGCTGCCGCACCTGCGGGCGCGCGGCGGCGTCGTGCTGAACATCAGCGCCACGCTCCAACTGCTTGGCACCATCGGCCAGTCGCACGCTGCGGCGGCCAAGGCCGGCATCGACTCGCTCACACGCACGCTGGCGGCGGAGTGGGGGCCTCACGGCATCCGCGTGAACGGACTCGCTCCCGGGCCGGTGGATGGCACCGAAGGCGTCCGACGGCTGGTGTCGGAGCAGGGGCGCGCCGCTATTGCCGCGCAGTGCCCGCTGGGGCGGATGGCCACCATCGACGAGATCGCCGACGCCGCCCTCTTCCTGTGCTCCGACGCGGCGCGCTTCGTCACCGGTGTCACGCTCGTGGTGGACGGCGGACTGTGGCTGCGGTCGTCCGCGGCCATCGGGGGCTGAGCGTGCTTCAGCTCGGGCTGTTCGACGTCACGCCTGACCCCGGTGCTCCCCGGGGGGCGGAGGCCGCAGCGGGAGACGCGCCTGCCGCGGGGCTGCCCGGACGTGTTCACGACCGTGCGGATCGCATCGACCTGCGGACGCCTTCAGGCGGGGCGCCGGACACCACGGCGAGCGGGGCGGGCACCGTGAGTGCGAACGTCGCCCAAGGCGTTCCGACATACGAGACGGCGAACAGCCGCGCGGACGCAGGGGCGGCGGCACGCCCATCGGATGAAACGGTCGAACCGGCGGTCCACATCAGGACGCCGGTCGAATACGTCAGGCACCCCAAGGCGCGCCGCTACCTGCTTCGCGTCCGCACGGACGGCACGGTGCGCGTCACCATCCCGAGGCGTGGCTCGAAGCGCGAGGCCGAGGCGTTCTACGAACAGCATCTGGCGTGGGTGGCCACCCAGCAAACGCGGATTGCCGAACTCAGGAAGCGGCTCCCGGCCGACCTGCCGCCGGACGAGCGGCGCCGGCTTCGCCGGAAGGCTGCGAAGGAGCTGCCCGCACGGCTCCATCAGCTGGCCGAGCGTGTCGGGCTGACGGTGCGGCGGGTGAGTGTACGGGACCAGAAGCACCGCTGGGGTTCCTGCTCCACCTCTGGCCTTATCTGCCTGAACTGGCGTCTGGTCACGATGCCCGAGTGGGTGCGCGACTACGTCATCTACCACGAGCTGATGCACCTGCGACGCATGGATCACTCGCCGGCGTTCTGGGCGCTGGTGGCGGAGGTCTGTCCGAACTTCAGGGAGGCGCGGCGCTGGTTGCGGACCCACGCGCTCGCGCCGCACGCGGCAGGACACGACGCATCCGCGTGAGGCCGACGCACGGGTCGTGTTCAGGCGGCGGCGCGGGCAGGGGCGCCCTGCGCCAGGCCCGCACGAACCGCCGCGGCCTTCATCGCGCCGTGTTCCCGTTCAGAACCGTGCGCCGATGCGCACGAGCTGCTGCTCCAGCATCTCGTAGGTGGACAACGCCAGGGCGCGTCCTCCGAGTCCGGCGGCTGCCCGTTCGGCGCCCGCGCCACCAAGCCAGAGTTCGACCGACGGGGGGAGGCGGCGGGCCAGCAGCGTGAGTTCCTTGTCCACCCGCGACGCATCCGCGAGGGTGGTCACGCCCAGCACGACCGCTTCGAGCGGCACGGCAGCCGTCACCGCCACGATGTCGTCTGCCGGCATGTCGGCGCCGAGATACACGATGCCGAGCCCCCCGGCAGCCGCGAGCAGCGCGGCACCCAGCGTGCCGAACTCGTGGCGCTCGCCCGACGGCGTGGCGAAGAGCACGGTATCGGGCACGCCGGACTTCTGGTGCACACGCAGAAGTGCGCCGAGGACGTTCCTGACCGCGGCCGAGAGCATGTGTTCGTGCGCGATGCGCCCCCGCCCGTTGTGCCACCGTTCGCCGACTTCCCGCAGCACCGGCACGATGACCGACTCGAGCAGTTCGAGCGGCCGCAGCAGCGCGGCCGCGCGCGCCAGTTCGACTTCCACCGCTGCGGCATCGAAGCGTTCGAGCGCGCCGATGATGGTGTCGGTCTCGATGACGGCTGGCGGCGTCCGCTCGGCTGCCGGCGGGGCGAACGCCTTCGGTGCGGCGGCAAGCGCCTGCAACTGCTCGTTGCTCATGGCCGCCGCGCGCCCGATGGCGTGTCCACCCTCGACCGCGTCCCGGAGCAGCGTGATGCGCCGCACATCGGCGTCGGTATAGACGCGCCCGCGATCGTCACGTACCGGCGTCACGGCCGCGTACCGGCGTTCCCACGCGCGCAGGGTGTCGATGCTCACGCCGGTCATGCGCGAGACGGCGCGAATCGGATACGTTACGGCCTTCTTGATTGGCCGGGGAGCGCGATTGGACGTCGGGCGAGGGGGCATGGTCAGCGGCGGCTCACGACGAAGGTCACGACGGCCACGAGCGCACAGGCGATGGTACCCCACGCGATGTCGGCCACCGTGACAATGGCTGGCCACTGCGCCAGGGTGGAGTAGTTGGTCAGGTCGTACACGCCGTAGACGACGATCCCGAAGAGCGCGCCGTAGGCCGCGGCCGACACCAGGCTCGTGGCGCGAGGCACCGCGAGCAGCGCCACCCCCAGCCCGAGCAGCACGTACACCGGCGCCGCCGCTGCCCAGATGGGCGTGAAGCTCCCGTCCGTGATGCGCGCGATCGGCGCCAGGTGCTTCACGTAGAAGTCGTTCATCACGACACCGAGCCAGATGCCGTCGAGCACGAGGAAGCCCAGGATGCTGACGCCGATCGAGGTGAGCTGTGTCATCTCACGCGACCTTCACGAAACGATAGTGTGAAACGAACCACTCGCGGCCGCCCTGATAGCGGAACAGCTCTGCGCACGCCATGAAGAATACCCGCCACCGTGCCCGCCACCGCCGGACTTCGCGGTTCCGCATCGCGACCTGGGGCGGAGCCGCCGACTGTCCAGGCCCGTGCGAATCGGAGCCCGACGCATAGGTGCGGGCGAAGATGTCGTCGATGGCGGGCCGCTGCGCATCCATGTTCGCGAGCCACGCGTCGCATGTCCGCGCGTAGTGCTCTCCGTTCACCTGCCACTGTGCCTCGAGCGTGAGGTGATCCTGGAAATGCGAGAGCAGATCGTCGCTCGGCATCGTCCCGCCGGTGAAGAAGTGCTCGGCCATCCAGTCCGAGGCATCGCGCGCTTCGTACGGGTAGGCGAACTGGCGGTGCGCGAAGATGTGGACGAACAGCGTACCGCCCGGGACCAGCCAGCCCGCAATGCGTTCGAGCAGGCGGCCGTAGTTCCGCATGTGCTCGAACATCTCGACCGAGACCACGCGGTCGAACACGAGCCCCGCCGGCGGCTGGAAGCTGTTCATGTCCGCGGTGATCACGCTGATGTTGGCGAGGCCCCGCTCCCGCGCGCGGGCCTCGATGAAGGCCCGCTGCGAGGAGGAGTTCGACACCGCGACGATGCGGCTGGCCGGGAAGCGGGCGGCCATGTAGAGCGTGAGCGAACCCCAGCCGCATCCCAGTTCGAGGATGCGATCGCCGTCCACCAGGCCAGCGCGCGAGACCGTGAGCGCCAGCATCGCGCGTTCGGCGTCGGCCAGCGTGCGCGTGCCCGGTTCCCACAGGCCGCTGCTGTACTTCAGGTGCGGACCGAGCACGTGCTCGAAGAACGCAGCCGGCACCTCGTAGTGCTGCGCGTTGGCCGCTTCCGTATGCAGGGCGATTGGGCTCTGTCGCAACTCGTCGATGAAACGCGCCTTGCGGTTGAGACGCGACTCCTCCTTCAGCCGCGATCGCAGCAGTGAACGGATGCCGGCCCTGACGATCGGGTCCGGAATGGCGCCGCGTTCGAGGAGCGGTTCGTACCAGGCTGTCTGCGTCATGCGCGTGGAGTCCAGGAAGGGGAGCCGTTGGCGGGCCCGTGGGTGAGTTCCATGGTGTTCATGTTATGTCATGGACAAATACTTGACAAAACCTGAACAGGTCTGGCAGTCTCGGCTTACTTATGAGGCGCATCGCAGTCATCGGCAGTGGCATCGCGGGCCTGGCGTCGGCCTGGCTCCTGAGCCGCAAACACGAGGTCCACCTGTTCGAGAAGGACACGAGGCTTGGCGGCCACACGCATACCATCACCGCAGAGAGTTCCCGCGGGCCGGTCGCCCTGGACACGGGCTTCCTCGTGCACAACGATCGGACGTATCCGCGCCTCGTGCGGCTGTTCCGCGAGATCGGCATCGAGACCATCGACTCCGACATGTGCTTCGCCGTGGCGTGCGCCGGCACGGGCCTGGAGTACAGCAGCCGGGGCCCCCGCGGGTTCTTTGCGCAGCCGAAGAACCTGGTGAACCCGGCGCACTTCGGCCTGCTCTCCGAGATCTTCCGCTTCAACCGCGAGGCGCCGCAGCTGCTCTCGCGCCCAGACGCCGCGCACATGACGCTGGGCGAGTTCCTCGATGCGCGCCGCTTCAGCGAGGTCTTCACGCACCGCTACCTGCTGCCCATGGCCTCGGCCATCTGGTCGGCCTCGCTGGCGTCCATCCGCGCGTTTCCGGCGCTGACGATGGTTCGCTTCCTGGACAACCATGGGCTGCTGGCCGTGACCGGGCAGCCGATGTGGAAGGTCGTCAAGGGTGGAAGCCGCACGTACATCCCGAAGCTCACGGCCCCGCTCGGCGCACGCATTCACACGGGGGGCACCATCACCGGCATCGCCCGCGATGAGCAGGGCGTGACGATTCGCTGTGCCGACCGGGACCCCCTCCGGTTCGATGACGTTGTGCTGGCCTGCCACGGAGACCAGGTCCTGCCGCTGCTCGACGATGCGAGCGACGGCGAGCGCGATGTCTTCGGCCGGTTCCGCACCACGACGAACCATGCCTGGCTGCACACGGACGCCACCGTGCTGCCGACGCGCGAAGCGGCCCGCGCGTCCTGGAACTACCGCCTCAACGGCACGGGCGACGAGGCGCCGATGGTCACGTACGACCTGAATCGCCTGCAGAAGCTCGACACGGAGGAGCAGTTCTGCGTGACGCTCAATCCCTCGGGCCTCATCGACGAGAGCAAGGTGCTGCGGAAGCTGGTGTATCAGCATCCGCTCTACGACCACCAGGCGATACAGGCGCAGCAGCGGTGGCACGAGGTGAGCGGCGTGCGCCGCACGCACTTCTGCGGTGCGTACTGGTTCTACGGGTTCCACGAGGACGGCCTGCGGTCCGCGGTGCGTGTGGCCTCGGCGCTCGGTGTGGAGTGGTGAACGTGCCGCAGCCGGGCGTCTACATCGGCCGCATCCGGCATCGGCGCACGGCGCCGGTGGCACACGCGTTCACCTATCCGCTCTTCATGGTGCTGCTGGACATCGACCGCATCCCCGAGTTGATGCAGGTGTCGCGGTTCACGGCCTGCAACCGCTGGAACTGGGCTTCCTTCCACGACGCCGACCACTTCGGGGATCCGGCGCTGCCGCTGCGGCAGCGGCTGGCGATGGACGCGGCGGCGCACGGCCACAGGCTGCCCGACGGCCCGATCTTCCTGCTCACGCACCTCCGGTACGCGGGCTACTGCTTCAACCCGGTGTCGTTCTTCTACTGCTACGACACCGCCGGCGCACTGGCGCTGGTGCTCGCCGAGGTGAACAACACGTTCGGCGGCCGGCACAACTACTGGCTGGAGCCCGCGCCTGCGGCGCGGCGCGCGGCGGCTCCGCACGTCGGGGGAGACGAGCCGCAGACCTATCGCGCGGCGGCGCAGAAGTCGTTCTACGTGTCGCCGTTCATGGCGCCGGACATGGCGTACGCGTTCGCCTTCACCGAGCCTGGCGAGCAGCTCCTGCTGCACATGTCCCTCGAGCGGCTCAGCGTCGTCGAAACGCCGCATGCATTCGACGCGTCCTTAGAGCTGGACTTCACACCCTGGACGGCACCCGCCATCGCGCGCGCCCTCGTGCGGTATCCGCTGATGACCGCCAAGGTCATCGCCGGCATTCACTGGGAAGCGCTGAAGCTCTGGTGGAAGGGGCTGCCGATCGTGGCACGGCCGACGCCGACCGGCGAATACGACAACTGCGCAGCGCACACGCTGCAGTGATGGTGAGCACGCGATGACGATGATCGATACGCTGGCGAAGAGGCTGCTGTTGTCGCGCCTGCCCGACCTGCAGGGCGGCACGCTGAACCTGCTGACGTCTTCCGGGCTCGCGCGGTTCGGCAGCCAGGCATCCGACGCATGGCGGCACGGGGAGCCGATCGAGGCCACCATCGAGGTGAAGAACGAGGGGTTCTACCGTCGCGCCCTCGTCGGTTCGGACGTCGGGATCGGTGAAGCCTACATGGACGGCCACTGGACCTCGCCCGACATCGTCGCGCTCACCCGGCTGATGATCCGGAACGCGGCGCTGGTCGAACAGCGTGGTGGTCCGCTCCGCGCGGCGGCGCGCCTCGCTGGCGCCGTGTCGCGGCGGCTGCGCGACAACAGCCTGACCGGAAGCCGACGGCACATCCACGAGCACTACGACCTCGGGAACGACTTCTTCCGGCTGTTCCTCGACGAGCAGCACCTGATGTACTCGTCGGCGTACTACGAAACCGGGCGGGAGACGCTCGAGCAGGCGCAGCAGAAGAAGCTCGACGCGATCTGCGGCAAGCTCGCGCTCGGTCCCGGCGATCACGTCCTCGAGATCGGCACCGGATGGGGCGGGTTCGCCGTGTGGGCGGCCACGCGGTATGGATGCCGCGTGACCACTACGACCATCAGCGAGGAGCAGTACAAGCACGCGTGCGACTGGGTGGCGCAACTGGGCGACGCCGGCTCACGCATCACCGTGCTGCTGGCGGACTACCGCACGCTGACCGGGCAGTTCGACAAGATCGTCAGCATCGAGATGTTCGAGGCGGTCGGCCTCAATCACTACGACGACTACTTCAGCGCCGTCGAGCGGTTGCTGGCGCCGAACGGCTCGATGCTGCTGCAGACCATTACGGTCGACGAGCAGCACTTCCCGCACTACCACGGGCAGCCTGACTGGATCGAGAAGTACATCTTCCCCGGCGGGGAACTGGCCTCCGTCGGCGAGATCCTGAAGTCGCTCGCGCGTGTCTCCTCACTGTCCCTGTACCACGCCGAGAACTTCGGGTCGCACTACGCCCGGACCCTGCGCGAGTGGCGCGTGCGATACCGGCGGCAGCTCGACCGGGTGCGCGCCCTCGGCTTCAGCGAACGGTTCATCCGGATGTGGGACCTGTACTTCGCCTTCTGCGAGGCGGCGTTCCTCGAGCGGCACGCCGGTGTGTTCCAGATCGTGCTGAACCGCAACTACAGCAGCGCGCGGCACTTCAACGAGCAGTGGGAGCACGAGGACTCGCGCGCGGGACACAACCGCGCCGTGGCGTGAGCGGCGCGTCGAACCGGGACCGCCTGGGACGGCAGGAAGGCGTTCCCGGCGTCTAGCGCCTGAACACGCGCTTCATGTCGAGGCCGAACTTGGGATCGTTGCGCGTGCCGGAGATGCGGATGGGGATCCGCGTCCGGCCGTTCCGGCGGAACACCGGGTCGGCGGCCTTCAGCAGCCACGACTTCCAGCCCGTGGTGGTGTCGGACAGCTTCGCGTCCATGTAGACCGTGCCGGCAAACTGCAGCTGTTCCTGGCGCAACGCATACGCCCCGCGCACCGACACCACGGCGCCGGGTACCTCGAAGGTGAGCAAGGGCATCGCAAGCCGGGCGCGCTCGAGCCTGAAGCGCCCGGCGAAGTTCGACCGGACCGCCGCCGAGCGCGACTCAGGGTCGCGCCCCTGGGCACGACGACTGAGCCCGGTGATGCGCTGCTGGACGCCCCGGTCGGTGAACCGCCCGCCGGTGATGGCGAAGCGTCCGTCCAGCGCCAGCTTCTCCACGACGTCCTCAGGTCCCGGGGGAATCTCCATCCGCGTCCGCACCTCCACCGCCCCGGTCATCGTCGGCTTCGGCGTGGGGACCGCGAGGCGGAGCACGTCCTCCAGCCGCCCTCCGTCGATCGAGACGTCGAGCCGGATGGACCGACCTTTCACTCCCTCCTGTTCGTAGACGCCACCTTCGGCCCTGAGGCGCGTGTCGCCAAATCTGGCATCGACCGGCGCCAGTGTCGTGTTTCCATTCGTCGCATCGACGACCGCATGGTAGGTGGTGTCGAGCTGCATCGCGTGGCCGCTGAGCGTCACCATGAAGTCGGGCGTGCGGGTGACGCCGTCGACGGCAATGCGCTGGAGCGACCCGTCGAACCGGCCCGAGGCGGAGAGCACGCCGGCGATGCCCTTGAAGACACTCAGGTCCGCGTTGTCGAACGTGAACTGTCCATCGAGCGGCGTGGCGCCGGGCTCGTCGCGCTGCCAGGGGCCGAAGTGCCCGGTGGCGGCGATCTGTCCGGGCGGGACGGCATTCGTCAGGAAGGTCTCGAACGGCATCGACCGGCCCGGGCCCACCTCCTTCAGCAGCAGGCGATGGAGATACCACACGCGAGGCGTTTTCGCCGGATCGGAGCGGAGGATGGTGACCTGCGCGTCTGGGGCGTCGACGCGCGCGATGACGAACTCCTTCGCGAACGACGCGCTCCCGCCGGGTGGAGCGGGCGGGGCGGCCTCCGGTGTGTCTTCATGTCGAGCGTTCCCGGGGGGAATGTTGATCGCGAGCGCCGTCAACTGGACCCGCTCGACGCGGCGACGCCACAGGCCCACGAGGTCGGCCTCGATGGAGAACGCCTCCACGGCCACGAGCGGCGGCACGTCGCGGCGGTGACGAAAGTAGATGCGGAGGCCCGCGCCCGACGCACGGAGCCTCGGGAAGAGGTGCAGGGACAGACGGTCGAGGTCCACGTCCGCGTCGAATCGGTCGGCCAGTGCCGCCCGCGTGCGGGCACGCAGGGTCTCGGATGTGAGTGGAACCCTGGACGCCACGCCGATGGCGGCGGCCGAGAGGAGCGCTGCGATGACCGCAGTGCTGATGAGCCAGCGGCGGCGGCTGACACGCACGACAGCCCGTCAGCACGTCCCGTGCCGATGCGGTAGCGGAGGTCGGAACTCAGAAGTCAGAAGTCAGAAGTCAGAAGTCAGAAGTCAGAAGTCAGAAGTCAGAACGCAGAACTCAGAGGTTGGAGGTTGGAGGTTCGAGGTTGGGCAGGGGCTGAGGCTGGGAGCAGGGACGCTCGCAGTCGTGGGTGCCGGCTTCAGCCGGCACCATCAGTGGACGATGCCGACTTCGCGTTCGGTGCAGGCGCGGCAGGTGGTGTCGTCGGCCATCCATTCCGGCGCCTGGGTCTTGCTGCAGAAGTGGCAGGTCCGGTACCGCGACCGGCGGACCTCACGCGCCCCCTTGATCATCTCGCCGACGATGGTCTGCAGCTGCGACTCGGGCAGCCGCCGCCACTTCACGACGCCGACGCGCCTCGGGCGGAGCACGGGCGTATACGGCGTCTCCCACCGGACGGCGTATTCCTCGACGATCACCGCCGTATCCGTGAGGCGGACGATCACCTCGCTCGGCGACCCGCCCGTAAACGTGACGATGCCGTCGACATCTTCCTGCGTGAAGGGCGCAGGCATGTGCGTGCTGATGTAGGCCAGCAGCTGCTCGTAGTGTTCCTCGATGCTCACATTGGTCCGCGCTATGAATTTACTTCATTCGCGTGATGGCCTGATAGGTGAGCGATTGAAACGGTGCAGCGGCGGGAGGGCCCGGGTAGCGCTGGACCATCAGGACGCCGATCAGGCGCTCCTTCGGGTCCACCCAGAAGAACGTGCCGTAGATGCCGCTCCATCCATACATGCCCACCGAGCCGGGCATCAGCGTGGCGCCGAGGTCGCTGGTGATCTTGAACCCGAGGCCCCACTCGGCACCGGCGCCGAGTACCGGCGTCGCTGCGTTCTGCAGGTTGAGGTCGAGGGTATGGCTCACGGTCATCAACTCAACCGTTTTCGGGCTGAGGAGGCGCGTCCCGTTCAACTCGCCGCCGTTCAGCAGCATCTGGGCGAAGCGTGAGTAGTCCTGCGCCGTCGACGTCAGGCCCGCGCCGCCAGAGAAGTAGAGCTTGCCGGGCTTGTAGCTCGTGAATGGCGACATGCGCGTGTTGCCGAAGCTCTCGGGATCCTTCATGGCGCGGATCCCGTTCTGGCCGTCGCCCGTGTAGACGTTGACGAGTCGGGGCCACTTCGCGTCGCTGACCGTGAAGCTGGTGTCGGCCATGCCGAGCGGCGTGAAGATGCGCTCCTGGAAGAAGCGATCGAGCGGCAGGCCCGATGCCACTTCGATGACGCGCCCGAGGACGTCGGTGCTCAGGCTGTAGTGCCATTCGGCGCCGGGCTGGCTCACGAGGGGCGCCTTCGCGAGGCGTTCCATGTTCTGGTCCAGCGGGAACTCGACGATCGTGAGCCCGTCGTTGACGCCGCCGTCGCGGTACGCCGCGCCGACCTGCGCGTTGTCGAGGAAGCCGTATGTCAGGCCGGATCGATGGGTGAGGAGGTCGCGCACCGTGATCTGCCGGCGGGCGGGGACCAGGGTCGGCTCGGTGCCGGGAGCGCCGCGCTGCAGCACCTTCATCTCGCGGAACGCCGGGATGAACTTCGACAGCGGGTCGTTCAGCGCGAGCTTGCCCTCCTCGAACAGCATCATGATGCCGACGCTGGTGATCGGCTTGCTCATGGACGCGATGCGGAAGATGCTGTCGGTCTTCATCGGCGTCTTCTGATCGACGTCCTGGAAGCCGAACGCCTCGTAGTCGACCATCTTGCCGTCGCGGGCGACGAGCGTCACGACACCGCCGACCTGGTGCGTGTCGACCAGGGCCTGCATGGCGGCGTGCATCCGCTTGAGCCGCTCCGTGGACATGCCCACCGACTCGGGCGTGGCCTTCGGCAGCGGCTGTGCGAGGGCGTTGGTGGCAACGAGGGTGAGCGCGACAACCAGCGCCCGCAGCGTGCGTGTCATGGGGAGAGCTCCTCGAGAGGCAGGTCCGGCTGACGCCGGACCCCACGAATATCTTCCTACTTCACCGCGAAGACCCACACGGTGCCGCCTTCAGGCACCTCGGGGAACTGACCCGGGCGGAGGTTGTTCAGGCGGCCCTGCATCGACCGGGAGTCCACGCCCCAGCCGGACTGCACGGCGACGTACTGGACACCATCGACCATGAACGTCGACGGCTGCCCGATGACGCCCGAGTTGGTCGGGAACTCCCAGAGCACCGCGCCAGACTTCGCGTCGAAGGCACGGAACTTCCGGTCGTTGGTACCGCCGCTGAATACGAGGCCGCCAGCCGTGGTGAGCATCGGTCCCCACGTCGGGGAGTTGGCGAACGTGTGGGTCCAGACCTTCTTGCCGGTGTCCACGTTCCACGCCTGCACTTCGCCGATGTGGTCGGCGCCGGGGGCGATCATGAGCTCGGTGGTCGCCCCGACGAACGACGTGCCCGCCTGGTAGGGCACCTCGCGCCCGGTGATCGCGCTGCAGAGGTTCTCGTTGGCCGGAATGTAGATCAACCGGGTCTCGGGGTTGAAGGCGATCGGCGGCCAGTTCTTGCCGCCCCAGAACGACGGGCAGAACTCCGCGCGCTTGCCGGTACCCGGTTTGTGGTCCGGGTCGACATCCGGCCGGCCGGTCTTCGGGTCCACGCTCCTGAACACGTTCTGCTTCACGTACGGCTGTGCGTCGACAAACCTGATCGGGCCCTCGGTCCGCTCGAGGAACCACATGTACCCGTCACGCGCGATGTTGACGAGCCCCTTCACGGTGCGCGCCCCGCGCTTGTAGTCGATGAGCAGGGGCGGCGACACCTCGTCCCAGTCCCACGACTCGTTCGGGTCGTACTGGTGGTGGCCCTTGATCGTCCCCGTCGTCACGTCGATGGCGATCGTGGACGAGGTGTAGAGGTTGTCGCCCGGCCGCTGGTCGCCCATCCACGGGCCACCATTGCCGGTGCCGAAGAAGGCGAGCTTCGTCTCCGGGTCGTAGTTCGCCGTGACCCAGATGGAGCCGCCGCCGGTCTTCCACTGATCGCCCTTGGGCCAGGTGTCGCTGCCCGGCTGGCCCGGCTCCGGGATGGTATAGACCTTCCAGAGCTGCTTGCCGGTCTCGGGATCGAAGGCGGCGACGAACCCGCGCACCCCGAGTTCGCCGCCCGACGTGCCGACGATCACCTTGCCGTCCGCCACGAGCGGCGCCATGGAGATGTAGTAGCCGCGCCGGTTCTCCTCGACGTTCGCCGACCACACTTCCTTGCCGGTCTTCGCATCGAGCGCCACGAGCACCGCCTCGGCGCGTGCGAAGAACACCTTGTTGCCATAGAGGGCGACGCCGCGGCTCGTCCGGTGGAGCGTGATGACATCCGGGGGCGGGGTGTTCACGTAGCGCCAGAGCTGCAGCCCCGTCTTCGCGTCGAGGGCGAGCACCTGGTTGCCGGGCGTGGAGACGAACATGACGCCGTTGTTCACCAGCGGCGTGGCCTCGTGCCCACTCGTGTTGCCGGTTGCGAACGACCACACCGGCGTGAGCCGGCCGACGTTCCTGGTGTCGATGGCCTTGAGCGGGCTGTAGCCCCAGCCGTCGTAGGTCCGCCGCACCATGAGCACGTCGGAGTCTTCCGGTTTCAGCAGGCGCTGGTCGGTGACCGGCTTGTACTGCTGGAGGACGGGTGGAACCGGCATGACGGCCGGCGGCTGCTGCGCCAGGAGCGCAGCGCCCGACGCGAACACGGCGACGGCCAGTGCGGCACGCGTGCGATTGAGCATGGGTGTCATCTCGTAGTTCGACGTGCATCCCGAACAGGAACGCGGAGCCCGTCGGAAGCCTTGGTGGTTACTGCCCGTTCCGGATCTTCTCGACTTTCGCGTCGCGCTCGGCCGAGAGCCGTTCCTTCTCGGCGCGGAACCCCGCCTCGAGCACCTCGCGTTCACCGGGGTCCATGGTGCGCGCGAGCCGTGACTGGAGCATCACCTGCTGCTCCGCGATCTTCGCTTCGTAGATGCTGCGGACTTCGGCAATCTGCGCCTTCGCGGCATCGCTGAGGACGCGCGTGGTGACGCCGGCCTCCGCGTCCTTCTGGCGGAGGCGCTCCATCGCGAGTTCGAATGAGGACTTCAGTCGGGTGTCGTCGGCCATGGTAAGAGTGTGGTGGATTATGGCCCGAAAGAAGGCGGCTGCAACCGGTCATCATTCCGTGTACGTCGTGTACCTCCGGAACCCCAAAGGGGACGGCCGGGCGGGCTACTACGTGGGCATGACCGGGCTCACGCCGGAGCAGCGGTTCGCGAACCACAAGGCCGGCATCAAGGCGGCCCGGGTGGTGAAGCGGTTCGGCGAACGGCTGGTGCCCAAACTCTACGACCACCTGAATCCCATGCCCTACGCGAAGGCGGTCCGCATGGAGGTGGACCTCGCCGAGAGCCTCAGGAAGCGCGGCTACATCGTCTACGGCGGGCACTGACGAGGTCGTTCAGTTTGCAGCGCGTCCCCGGCGGAGGGATACACGCTATGAAATGGCAGACCTACACCTGCGCGCTTGCCGCCGTTGTGCTCCTGATGAGCCCCGCCTGCGGCCAGAGCGGCACTCCAGGCGGCGCCGAGAACAGCCGCGATCGGGCCGCGACCGAACGGGCCGGGCACCAGACCAACGGGACGGCACCCGACCCCGACGCGTCGCGGGAACCCCGCATCCGTCCCGACGGCCCGGGCGAACGAGCCGACCGGCCGACCGGAACGTCCGGCACGGCGCTCAAGCCGACCGAAGAGGCAATGGGGCTCGGGCCCGACGCGGCCATCACCATGCGCGTCCAGGCGAAGTACGCCGACGACGACGTGGTGAAGGGGCGGCACATCGACGTGGACACGGCCAACGGCGTGGTGACGCTGAAGGGGAGTGTGGACTCGGCGGCCGAGAAGCAGGCCGCGGAGCGCATCGCGTCGCAGATCGACGGCGTCAGGCGCGTCGACAACCGCCTCACCGTCGCCGCACGGTAGCGGCCGCCGCGGACGGACGAGGAACGCACGGCAGGCAGGGCTGGCGAGGCAGCCTGGCCTGCCCGGCCCGTCGTGCCCGCCCGCGCGTTCTGTAGAATGTGCGGATGCGAGTCGTGAATCGCACCGCCGTGACCGTGGTGGGTGTCGAACCCTATCTCGAATGGACGCGGAGCCGGGATGCGGATTTCAACCCCGGTCAGTTGACCGTCGCCCGCACGAAGGCCTTCGGCTCCACGTTCCTCCTGCCCGAAGTGGATTACGAGGAAGACCTCCAGGAATGGGTGGAGGAGAACTTCTCGTGGATCTTCGAGTTCCAGCTCTCACAGTGGACCGGCGACGAGACGGCATGGCCCGCTGACCGCGACCTGCAGATGTTCCGGAAATGGTTCCGGGTCGATCTGCACAACGTCGTGGTGGACGTCGGAGACGACGACATCGAGGGCGAGGAACTCTGAGAATGCTGACCCACATCGTGTGCTTCAAGTACCGGGCTGACGTGTCGGACGAGACCAGGCGTGAGCACCGCGAGAAACTGGCGGCCCTGCGGACGCTGCCCGGGGTCGTCGACCTGAAGGTCGGCGCGGACGTCGTCCACTCGCCGCGGTCGTTCGATACGGGCCTCATCGTGCTGTTCCACGACCGGGCGGGTCTCGACGCCTATGCGGTGAACCCTGACCACGTGCCGACGGCGAAGTGGGGGGCGAGCCTGTGCGATCAGGTCGTCGCCGTCGACTTCGAGTAGCCCGTCACGGCGCTCCCGGCCGGTTCGTCCCTCACAATTAATGGCAGGGTGCGGGTCGAATAATTGTCACTGGCGGAGGTCGGGGCGACACCGGGATTCGCCTCATCTGATGCGACGGTGTGCGGACCTGTGCAGTCCTGTCGTTACCGGAGGGCGCCTGACCCTTCTGGCGCGGACCGGCCGGGCGGCAAACGAATTGCTGACGTAGCCGGCATGTCTTCGCCTACCCTCCCACTCGAACGCCAGGCCGAGCGCCTGTGGACCGCTGCCGACGGGACCACATGCATCCTCGCCACATGTGACACGCCACCGATATATTCGGTGTCCCTGATTCGCGATGCGCAGGTGCTGCGCGAACGCCGGCTCTACGGCCTGGCCAGCGCGCAGATGCTGGCGCAGGGCTGGAAGGAAACGCCCGCCGCCGCTCGCTGACGCGGGCCACGGACGAACCTGAAGTGAGAAGTGAAGTTCAGAACTTCACTTCACTTCTCACTTCTAACTTCTCACTTCTAAGTTCTCTACGGATCTGGGATCAGTTCTGGCGAGGGAATGAACCACTGCACGTGGCGTCCGACGATCTCCTGCAGCACCACGTCCGGGTGCTCCTTCTCGACTTCCTCGAACGCGAAGTCGTTCCTCCACAGGTAGACCACGCGGCTGAAGTGCTCCGAGAAGTACGGAGCCATGGCCGACGTGAACGAGTCGCGGAAGACCACCGCCCGCGGCAGCGTCGAGCCCGGGATCTCGGTCACGATCCGGGCTTCTCCGGCCTCGACGATGTTGCCCTTCGGCTCCACCACCACGTACTGCCGCTTCGCCTTCGGCACGAGCCGGAGGTCCTCTTCGCCGAGCACCCGCGTCAGCCCCATCATGCCCGCGAGGTCCATGCCGTGAATGCGGCGCGTGACCGCCTCGAACTCCGCCTCGGACTTCGCCGGCGGGATCGCCGGCACCTGCAGCCGAAGCGCCTCGATGATCGTCTTGTAGCCGATGTATGCCCCGCGCGAATTCCAGTGCGTGTCGGTCTTCTGGAAGACGCGCACGCGGCGCTTCTCGTCGAGGAGGGCCTGCCGGACGTCGATGGCCGCGCCGGTGTCCGTGATCGCCGTCACGATCTGATCGGTGCGCGAGAGCCTCGTGACACGACGCGCGGTACGCGGAAAGAGCTCCGGGTAGATGGACCCCTTGTCGGGCAGGATGGTGAACGCGTACGCGATGCCGTGTGCACGGCACCACTTCTGCGCCCGGACGATCGTGTTGCGCCAGTTCTGGAGCGCCGCTTCGCTGAGCGGATTCTGGTTGGTGAAATCCTCCAGCCCGCCATCGTCGACGAAGAAGAGCCAGCCTTTCGGGCCGGGGCTGACGGAGGGCGACGAGGAGACGCCGAGCCACAGGTATCGCGTGATGCCGTACCACTTCACGAGCGTTGCGCGGAAGGCGAAGTGATCCGAGAACCAGGCATCGAGCCCGGGCAGGAAGCCGGCCATGCCTGACCAGGTGGTCGGGAGCGCGGGGAACGCCGCGAGCGTGCGGTTCTCCGCGTCCTGGTCGGCACCGTCGTGGCCGAGCAGGTTGGCCAGCGGCGGCGTGATGATGATGCCGACGAAGGCGAGCACGAGGAGCCAGTTGAGCGCGCGCCGCATCAGAACCGGAAGTAGATGAAGGGATTGTAGGTGCGCGCGGCGACCTGCAGCAGCGCGGCGACGAAGACGGCCACGAGCGCCACAGTGCTCGCCGCCTCGGCCAGGAGCGGCCGCCAGCCTTCGCGCAGCCGGCCGGCCCTGGCCGCGAGGAACGGCACAATTGGCGTCGCGCCGATCAGGCCGGCGAGCAGCGCCAGCCGCACCTCGGGCGTCAGGTACCACGACAGCCGCAGCGGCGGCATCTCGCCAACCCCGAACCCGAACATCGTCTGCAGGTAGGAGAGGGCGCCGGGGAGCGTTTCAGCCCTGAAGAAGACCCAGCCCACCATGACGACGAGCCACGTGTAGACGTAGCGGGTCGCGGCATCGGCGCGTTTCAGCAGCGTGCCGAGACCCAGGCGTTCGAGCACGAGGAACGTGCCGTGGAAGAGCCCCCAGATCACGAAGTTCCAGCTCGCCCCGTGCCACAGCCCGCAGAGGAAGAACACCGTCACGAGGTTGCGGTACGTCTTCCAGGGGGCGACGCGGTTCCCGCCGAGCGGCACGTAGAGGTAGTCGCGAAACCAGGACGAGAGCGAGATGTGCCAGCGTCGCCAGAACTCCTGGATGGAATCGGCGACGTAGGGCCAGCGGAAGTTCTCCGGGAAGCGGAAGCCGAACATGCGCCCGAGCCCGATGGCCATGTCGGAGTAGCCGGAGAAGTCGAAGTAGATCTGCAGTGTGTAGCAGATGATGCCCGCCCACGCATACGGCCCAATCAGCTGTGAGGGCGGCAGCGCGAAGATGGCGTCGGCCGGCACGGCGACGATGTTCGCGATGAGCACCTTCTTGCCGAGGCCGATGATGAAGCGGCGGACGCCGTACGCGAAGTCGTCGAGCGAGACGACGCGCCGCGCGAGCTGATCCGCGATTTCCTTGTAGCGGATGATCGGGCCGGCAATGAGCTGCGGGAAGAGCAGCAGGTACAAGGCGGCGTGGACCGGGCTCTTCTGCGCCGTGGCCTGGCGCCGGTAGACGTCGACGACGTACGAGATGGCGTGGAATGTGTAAAACGAGATGCCGATCGGGAGCAGGACCTTCGGGGCGTCGAAGCCGCGGCTGCCCATCGCCTTCAGGACGCCGTCCACGTTTTCGACGAAGAAGTTCGCGTACTTGAACCAGCCGAGCACCAGGAGGTTGGCCGCGATGGCTGCCGCGAGCACCGTCCGGGCCCTGGTCTCGGAAGTGTGACGTGCGCGGTCGACGGCGATGGCCATCCAGTAGTTGAACGTGATCGACCCGAGCATCAGCCAGGTGAACCCGCCGCCCCCCTTCGCATAGAAGAGCACCGACG
Source organism: Vicinamibacterales bacterium (assembly GCA_046331345.1). GTDB lineage: Bacteria > Acidobacteriota > Vicinamibacteria > Vicinamibacterales > CAVVIG01 > CAVVIG01. The sequence continues at coordinate 118,551 of JAXLRA010000004.1, forward strand.
CCACGAGCAGCAGCCCATTCCCGTAGCCCGCATGCACGCGCGTCAGGAAATAGAGCCCGAGCAGCAGCGGCAGGAACAGGAACAGGAACGTGGGTTCGGTGAAGAGCACGGGGGAGAGCGAAGGGGACTAGGGACTTGGGACCAGGGATTGGAGAGAAGCCGTCGCGAGCACGGAGCGTCCTGACCCCTGATCCCCGGTCCCTGATTCCTACTGGTTCTTCGTAAAGACCAGGATGTGCTGGCGCGGCAGGCGCTCGTCGACGGAGGCGAGGGTGAAGCCTTCGGCTTCCAGCTCCATCTTCGCTTCGGCCACGCTCATCTTGTGATCGGGGCGGATCGGGATCGTCGGATCCTCCTTGCGGTACTCCAGGAGCACGAGGCGGCCGCCCGGCTTGAGCGAGTCGCGCATCTTCTTCAGCATTGCCTGTGGCTGCGAGAACTCGTGGTACACGTCGACCATCAGGATGAGGTCCAGCGTGTTCGCCGGCAGCCGCGGGTCGTCGTAGGTGCCCAGCACCAGCTCGACGTTGGCAATCTTCTCCCGATCGAGGCGCTGCCGGAGCATGGAGAGCATCTGCGGCTGGATGTCGTTCGCGAGGACCTCGCCGGTCGGCCCGACGCGCTTCGCCATCTTCACCGTCATGTAGCCGGACCCCGCACCCACGTCCGCCACCGTCGACCCCGGCGTGAGCTTGATGGCGTCGAGCGCCACGTCGGGCTCCTCTTCCTGGACCCGTTCGGACCGATCCAGCCAATCCGCCCCGAGATAGCTCATCGTCAGGGCGTAGCGTCGTCCGCTGATCGGGTGCACCCCGGGCGACACGATCTGCTGCGCCGCGGCGTACCCCGTGGCGAGGAGGACCAGCACCGAGCAGAGAGCGGCGAAGCGGGTCTGTTTGTGCATAGAATTGAGGTTCCATTATGACCGAATCGACCTTGACTCCCTCCAGACTTTGGCGCCGCATGACCGCCGACCAGAGGCTGCGCGCCGCGCAGGCCTTCTGGGCCGATGAACAGGCCGGCGACGACCAGGTCCAGGCCGTGATGCTGATTGCCCAGCAGAAGAAGTTTCGGCCCAAGTTCATCCTCAGCCTCGATGACGACCGGCGCGCGAAGCACCTGGCCAGCATGGTCGCGATGCCGGAAGCCCTGGCGGCGCGGTGCCTCGTCACGTTCCACCTCACGCACCAGCGCGAGATGATGGGGGTGTTCCTCGACGCCCTTGGCCTGAAGCACGAGAACGGCCTCATCGAAGACGACGATGCCAAGCCGGACCCGGAGAAGCTGGGCGGGGCGGTGACGGCCATCGCCGGCGCATATCCGGCGGAAGACGTGGCGCTGTACCTGACCACACTGCTGGTGCAGGACCCGGAGACCTGGGGCGGCCTCGGCGAGTTCCCCCAGATCCTCAAGTGAGCTGAGCCAGCGGGGCCATGCGCAAGTCAGTCGTCCTCATCACCGGCGCCGGCGGCGAAATCGGCCACGCGCTGGTCCGCGGGCTGGCGGAGACATCGAGCATCATCACGCTCGACGTGAACCCGCTCGACGCGAAGGTCGCACCCTACGTGCGGCGCGAGTTCACGGGGTCGATCACCGATACGAACCTGCTCGACCGCATCCTCGCGGAGTTCGAGGTGGAGTGCGTGTACCACCTCGCGGCCCTGCTGTCGACGCGGGCGGAGTTCACGCCGGTGACCGCGCACCACGTCAACGTCGAGGGGACGCTCAACCTGCTCGAGTTCGCGCAGAAAGAAGGGGAGTCGCACGGCCGCCCCGTCGTGTTCATCTACCCCTCCTCGATCGCGGCATACGGACTCCCGGACCTCGCCACCAAGGCGCAGGCCGGGCGGGTCACCGAGGACCAGTTCGCCCATCCCTCCACGATGTACGGCTGCAACAAGCTGTACTGCGAGGAACTGGGGCGGTACTACGCGCGCCACTACAAGCAGCTCTCCGTGGACCTCGTGCCGCGCGTGGACTTCCGTGCGGTCCGCTTCCCGGGACTGATCTCCGCGACGACGATGCCCTCGGGCGGCACGTCGGACTACGCGCCCGAGATGATTCATGCGGCCGCGAAGGGCGAAGCCTATGCGTGCTTCGTCCGGCCGGACACGACGATCCCGTTCATGGCCATGCCGGACGCCTCGAAGGCCCTGCGCCAGCTGGCCGCCACACCCCGCGAGCGCCTGACGCGCACCGCCTACAACGTGGCCGGATTCAGTCGGTCCGCCGACGAGATTCGGGACGTGGTGCGCTCGGCGTTCCCGAACGCGCAGATCACGTATAAAATCGACACGAAACGGCAGGGCATCGTCGATTCCTGGCCGGCCGATGTCGACGACTCGGCGGCCCGGGCCGACTGGGGCTTCGCTCCCGACTACGACTTCGAACGCGCATTCCGCGAGTACCTCATCCCGACCATCGGCAATTACTACCGCTCATGACCTCAGTGACCGCGTTTGCGCCGGCAACCGTCTCGAATGTTGCCTGCGGGTTCGACGTGCTCGGCTTCGCGCTCGACGAGCCCGGTGATCAGGTAACCGCCACCTTCGTCGAGGCGGGCGGCGTCACGATCGCCGGCATCGAAGGCGACGGCGGGCGGCTTCCGCGCGAGGCCGCGAAGAACACCGCCGGCGTTGCGGCCCTGGCCCTGCTCACGAAGGTGGGCGACCCGCGCGGCGTGGCACTGACGATACGGAAGGGCCTGCCGCTCTCGAGCGGGCTCGGCGGGAGCGCGGCGAGCGCGGCCGCAGCCGTGGTGGCCGTGAACGCCCTCATCGGCGCCGGGGTGTCGCAGGACACGCTGATTCAGTGCGCCCTCGAAGGCGAGCGGCTCGGCGCCGGCTCCTCGCACGCCGACAACATCGCCCCATGCATCTGCGGCGGCTTCGTGCTCGTGCGGAGCGTGAACCCGGTCGACGTCGTCACGCTGCCGGTGCCGCCCGGGCTGACGGCGGTGGTCGTGCACCCGGATCTCGAGATCGAAACGGCGAAGGCGCGCGCCTTGCTCGGCACCACGGTGAACCTGCACGATGCGGTGAAGCAGTGGGCCAATCTCGGCGCGTTCGTTCATGCGGTGCACACGGGCGATTTCGACCTGCTGTCGCGCTCGCTCGAAGACACCATTGCCGAACCGCGCCGGGCGCCGCTCGTGCCGGGGCTGTCGCTGATCAAGCGGGCAGCGGCGGACGCGGGAGCCCTCGGGAGCAGTCTGTCCGGCTCCGGCCCCTCGCTGTTCGCGCTCTGCCGCGGCGATGAGACGGCCGCCCGCGTGGCCGAGGCGATGACCACCGCGATCAAGACTCACATCGGCGGCGAACCCCAGGTCTACATCTCGCGCATCACGGGCCAGGGCGCGCGGATCGTGTCGTAATGCGCTACGTGACGACTCGCGGCGCGCTCGCCGCCGAGAAGAACCAGCAGCGTCCGGCGAGTGTGTCGCTGAGGACGGCCATGCTCGAAGGCCTGGCGCCAGACGGCGGGCTCTACGTCCCCGAGACCATCGAGCCGTGGCGCGAGGCGGAAATCCAGCGCCTGCCCGAGCGCACGCTGACCGAGGTGGCGTACCGCGCCCTTCGCCCGTACACGCGGCCGGAACTCGACGCCACCATCTGTGAGGCCGTCGTTGCCGAGGCCCTGAATTTCCCGATTCCCCTCATCGAGGTGGAACCCGGCATCTTCGCGCTGGAGCTGTTTCACGGGCCGACGCTCGCCTTCAAGGATGTGGGCGCGCGGACCATGGCTCGCTTGATGGCGTCGCTCGACAGCGGCGACCAGCCGCTCACGGTGCTCGCCGCCACGTCCGGCGACACTGGCAGCGCGGTGGCACACGCATTCCACGGCGTCCCCCACACTCGCGTCATCGTCCTCTACCCGGACGGTCGCGTCAGCCCCGTGCAGGAAGCCCAGCTGACGATGTTCAACTCGGAAGACGGGAACGTGCGGGCGTACGCGGTGGACGGCAGCTTCGACGACTGCCACCGGCTGACGAAGGAGGCGTTCGCGAACGCCGATGTCCGCCGCGCGGTCCGCCTCACGTCGGCGAACTCGGTGAACATCGGGCGGTTGCTGCCGCAGATGGTCTACTACTTCCACGGGGTGGCGCAGGCGATGAAGCTCCGTCCGGGGACGGAGATCCACGTCTGCACGCCGAGCGGCAACTTCGGCAACCTCACCGCGGGGCTCATCGCGAAGCGCGCCGGGCTGCCCATCGCGAAGTTCGTGGCTGCCACCAATGTGAACGACGTGGTGCCCGCCTACCTGCAGAGCGGGCTCTTCGAGCCACGCGCGTCGGTGCAGACGATTGCCAACGCGATGGACGTCGGACATCCGAGCAACTTCGAGCGCATGCGCTGGCTCTATCACGACAGCCTCGACGCGATGCGCGCGGATGTCGACGGCTGCCGCCGCACGGACGAAGAGGTGCGGGCCACCATCCGGCGGGTCTACGAAGAGCGGGGCTACCTGCTCGATCCGCACAGTGCCATCGGCTACATGGGGATCAAGAGCCACCTTGCCCAGGCCGGGCAGGCTGGAGGGTCCACCGACCGCATCGGCATCTTCCTCGCCACGGCGCACCCGGCCAAGTTCAGCGAAGTGGTCGAGCCGGTGCTCGGCCGGCCGCTCGACCTGCCGCCGGCGCTGGCCGAGGTGGTGGCCCGGCCGCGGCACGTCCTCAAGATCAATGCGACGTTCGAGGCTGTCCGGCGCACGCTGAGTGCCTAGCCCCTTTCGGCAGGGTTCCAGGGGGCGGACTTCGGGCTGATGTCTTACATCTATCGCGCCGACGTGCTGCGCGAGCTCGAACGGCACGGGGTGAAGCCGCTGCCGCACACACCGCCGGCCCTCGTCCGCGAGTACGTGCGCGACCTCTACAAGTTCGAAATCCGCCGCCTGCGCGAGCGTCTGCTCAGCGGGGCGTTTCCCAAGGCCGAGTACGCCGCGCGTGTGGACGCGCTGCGACAGCAGTATCCCGTGCTCGCGCTCCAGCCGTTCCAGTTCGTCGAGTAGCGCGAGACGCCACACTGTACGTAGTACGTAGCGCCAGGCTTCAGCCTGGCGTTTACGTCTGCAGGGGCACGCCACACTAAAGTGTGGCGCTACGAGAGCGGCGTGTGGCGCTACGAGTGCGCCAGAGGATCCGCCGCACTGAAGTGTGGCGCTACGAGTGCCGCTGCCTGGCGTTCAGACGCCGAATGCCAGCCTGATGTGTCCGACGAGCGCGTCGATGTCCGACGTGCCGTCCAGCACCAGCGCCGTGGCGGCGTCCGGCTCCTCGAGCGTCGCGAGCTGGCTGTCGAGCAGTGCGGGCCCGGCCACGTGCGGTCCCCGCGCGTCGAGTCGCGCGCGCAGCGTGTCCCGGTCCACCTTGAGATAGACGAAGCGGACCGGGCGCAGCCCATCGGCGAGGCGATGACGATGGGCGTCGGTCAGTGCGGAGCAGGCCAGGACCAGGCGTTCGCGCCGGTCGAGCGCGCGGGCGATGCGGGCGTGCAGGCTGTCGAGCCAGCCGCGGCGGTCCACGTCGGTGAGCGGCGTGCCGGCCGCCATCTTCCCGAGGCTGGCGGGGGAGTGATGCGCGTCGGCATCGACGAACGTCCAGCTGAGACGCGCCGCCAGGGCCGTTCCAACGGTGGTCTTGCCGGCTCCGGCCGGCCCCATCAGAACGATCACCATCGCGTGGCTCCTCCCGTACAATTGCCGCCAGCCGTGACCACCGAGGCAGGCTATCAGCCAGGCGCCGACGAGCAGGCCGACGCCGTCTATCACGAACTGCGCCGTATCGCCGCGGCCTACATGCGGCGGGAGCGTCATGCCGTGACGCTGCAGGCCACAGGTCTCGTGCACGAAGCCTACCTCAGGCTGGCCGGCACCAGCCTCGCCTTTGCCGATCGTAACCACTTCATCGGCATTGCCGCACGCTCCATGCGGCAGATTCTCGTGGACCGCGCCCGGGCGCGCGGCGCGCAGAAGCGCTGGGCCGGTCTCGACCGCGTGTCGCTGACCGAGTCGCTGGTCGGCGCCCGCCGCGAAGACGACATGCTGCCCGCCCTCGACGAGGCACTCACGAAGCTCGAGCACGTGGACGCCGAGCAGGCGCGCATCATCGAACTGCGCTACTTCATGGGGCTCGGCATCGAGGAGGCCGCGGCCACCCTCGGCATGTCTCCGGCCACGCTCAAGCGCCGCTTCGCGATGGCCCGCGCCTGGCTCCTGCGCGAACTCGAAGGAGGCGCCCGGTGACCGCGGAGCAGTGGGCGCGCACCCGCGCGCTGTTCGAGCAGGTGTCGGAGGTGGCGCCGGAGGCCGTCACCGCCTGGCTGCACGCCCATACGTCAGACCCGGTCGTGATCGCGGAGGTGCAGTCGCTCCTGGCGGCCGACTCGCGTGCCGGCAACTTCCTTGCGGAGCCGGTGCTGCCGCGGACGGCCGGCCTGCTGTTCGAGCCGGAGCCGCGCTTCCAGGAGGGCGACCACATTGGCGCATACGTGGTCGTCCGGGAACTCGGGCGCGGTGGAATGGGGCACGTCTACCTCGCGCGCGACCCTCGCCTCGGCCGCGAGGTCGCGCTGAAGGTCGTGGCGCCCGGATTCGCCGCGGACCCGGCCCAGCGCGAGCGCCTGCGCCGCGAGGCGCGGGCCGCCGCCGCACTGCGCCATCCCGGCATTTGCACGGTCTACGCGCTGGAGGATGTTGGCGACGAGGTGGTGATTGCCACCGAGTTCATCGACGGGCGGACCCTGCGGGAGGAGATCGAGAGTGGCGCGCGCCCGACGCCGGACGTGCTCGCCACGACGGTCCGCGAACTCGGGGCGGCGCTCGCGGCCGCGCACCAGGCCGGCGTCGTGCACCGCGACCTCAAGCCGGAGAACGTCATGCGCGCCCATGATGGCCGCCTGAAGATCCTGGACTTCGGCCTGGCGCTCGTGGACGACCGCGCCGGTCGCGAGACGCCGCAGCGGGTCACGATGCCGGGCGTGCTCGTCGGCACGCCGCTCTACATGGCGCCGGAGCAGATCGACGGCCAGGAGGCCGACGCGCGGGCCGACATCTGGGCCCTCGGCGTGCTGCTCTACGAGTACGCCTCGGGTGTGCATCCGTTCGCGGCATCCACGCCGCTCGCGCTGGCGGCGCGCATCCTCGAGAGCGCGCCGGCGCCGCTCTCGACGCTGCGCCCGGACCTGCCAGACCGGCTGGTGCACCTTGTCCACCGCTGTCTCAGCCGGTACCCGTCCGATCGCTTCCAGACGGCCCTCGAGATGGATCAGGCGCTCGACATCGAGCCGCCCGCCGCGACGTCGGAGCAGGTGCGGTGGTGGCGCATCCATCAGGCGGCGGTGATTGCCCTCTATGTGGTCGCGGTCGTGGTGGCGTGGCTCGTGCTGCTGCGGTCGGAGCAGCGGGCGGCCGACGCGGCGTTCGTGTTCGTGATGGTCGTGGCCACCATTGGTGGGCTGCTCCGCGGACACCTGCTGTTCGCGCATCGCATGCACGACCGTCACACGTTCGCGCGTGAACTCGACCAGGCGTCGACGCCGCTGCTGGCCACCGACTGCGTACTCGGGGCCGGGCTTGTCGTCGAGGGGTTGTGGGTGGCGTTTTTCGACGCGGTGCCGGGAGCCCTCGTTGCCGGCCTCGGGCTCGGCATCGTGCTGACGCGCATCGTCCTCGAACGATCGACGACGGCGGTGGCGTTCGGGACCGCCTCCGCCGCTTCCGCCCGATGAGCCCGCCCTGTTAAGGTAACGCCATGCTCGCCATTGCGATCCGTGAACCGGGAGCACCGGTGGTGCTGGTCCCCGTCGAACGTGAGGTGCCGACGCCCGGACCGGGCGAGGTCCTGATCAAGGTGCAGGCCGCCGGGGTGAACCGGCCCGACGTGCTGCAGCGACAGGGGCGCTACACGCCGCCGCCCGGCGTGACCGACATCCCGGGGCTCGAGGTCGCCGGCACGATCGCGGGCGTCGGTGCCGGCGTGGACGGGTGGCGCGAGGGGGATCCAGTCTGCGCGCTGCTCGCCGGCGGCGGCTACGCCGAGTATGCCGTGGCGCCCGCGCCGCAGTGCCTGCCGATTCCCGCCGGACTCCACATGCTGAGTGCGGCCGGCCTGCCCGAGGTGATGTTCACGGTCTGGACGAACGTCTTCGAGCGGGGCCGGCTGCAGGCAGGGGAGACACTCCTCGTGCACGGCGGTTCGAGCGGCATCGGGACCGCCGCGATTCAGCTGGCGCATGCGCGGGGCGCACGCGTGTTCGCCACGGCCGGCTCCGATGAGAAGTGCCGGGCGTGCGAGCGCCTCGGCGCGGAGAAGGGCATCAACTACCGCGACGAGGACTTCGTGGCGGCCATCACGTCCCTCACCGGCGGTCGCGGCGTCGACGTCGTGCTCGACATGGTGGGCGGCGAGTACATGCAGCGCAACATCGACATCCTCGCGGTCGAGGGACGCCTCGTGCAGATTGCGCAACTCGGCGGATACCGCTCGACGATCAGTACCATCCCGATCCTGCAGCGCAGGCTCACCATCACCGGTTCCACGCTCAGGCCGCGCACGGTTGCCGAGAAGGGACGCATCGCCAGCGCCGTCCGCGAACACGTGTGGCCGCTCCTCGAATCCGGCCGCGTGCGCGTGCTCGTCCACCAGACCTTCCCGCTGTCCGCCGCGGCCGAGGCACACGCGATGATGGAATCGAGCGTGCACGTCGGCAAACTGATCCTTCAGGTAGAATCCAAGACGACATGAAACAGTTCCTGATCCTTGCCGGCCTCTTCGGGATGCTGGCCACGTTTTCCGCCTGCGGTGGCAACGACGTCGCACCGACGGCCACCACGACGAGCGGACTCAGTTCCATTACCGCCCTGCAGGTCACCGACCTGGTGGTCGGGACCGGTACCACCGCGACCGCCGGCCGGCCGATCAGCGTGCACTACACGGGCTGGCTCTACAGCTCGACGGCGACCGACAACAAGGGCACGAAGTTCGACAGTTCCGTAGACCGCGGTACACCCTTTGGCTTCACCCTCGGCGCAGGACAGGTGATTGCCGGGTGGGATCAGGGTGTGCTGGGGATGAAGGTCGGTGGCCAGCGCCGGCTGATCATTCCCCCGAGCCTGGGGTACGGGGCGAGCGGCTCCGGCACCATTCCTGGAAACGCCACGCTCGTCTTCGACGTGCAGTTGCTCGCGGTGAACTGACGTGAAGTCCTTCGTGATCCGTGCAGGCATTCTCGGCGTGCTGGCCACGTTCCCTGCGTGTGGCGGCGGCAACACCACTGACACCCCGACCGGCGACACCGCTGCGGCACCCGCCAGCAGCGCTGAGCCGACCACTGGAGGCACCGGCTTGAGCTCGATTACCACTCTGCAGACCACCGACCTGAAGGAAGGCACCGGCGCCACCGCCGTGTCTGGACGCCCCGTGTCCGTGCACTACACGGGCTGGCTGTACAGCGAAACCGCTCCCGATCACAAGGGCTCGAAGTTCGACAGCTCGCTCGACCGCGGCCAGCCGTTCCAGTTCGCGCTCGGTGCGGGGCAGGTCATTCCCGGCTGGGATCAGGGCGTGGCTGGCATGAAGGTCGGCGGCGAGCGCCGGCTGGTTATTCCGCCGAACCTGGGCTACGGCAGCCGCGGCGCCGGCGGCGTCATCCCGCCGAACGCCACCCTGGTGTTCGATGTCCAGCTGCTCGGAGTGAACTGAGCCAGGGAATTGAGAACTTAGAAGTGAGAAGTGAGCTTCCGAACTTCACGTTCCGAACGTCACTTCTAAGTTCTCACTTCTAAGTTCATCCGTGTCTCTTCCTCCCTCCCTCGTCGCCCTCCAGCACCGGAACTTCCGGTTGATCTGGGTTGGGCTGCTCCTGTCGTTTTCCGGGTCGATGATGCAGAACGCGGCGCTGCTCTGGCACGTGTCGCTGCTGGTCTCGCCGGATCGCAAGGCGATTGCGCTCGGGTTCGTGGGGCTGGTCCGGATCGCGCCCATCATCGTGTTCTCGATGGTGAGCGGTGTCGTCGCGGACGCGATGGATCGCCGCCGCGTGCTGTTCGTCACACAGTCGCTCGCCGGGCTCGTCGCGCTGGGGCTGGCGGTCTACACCTATGCCGGCGGCACGGCGGTGTGGCCGATCTACGCCCTCTCGGCGGTCGGCGCGGCGGTCAGTTCGTTCGACCTGCCGGCGCGGGCGGCGCTCGTGCCGACGCTGGTGCCGCGGGAGCACCTGTCGAACGCGATCACGCTGAACACGATCATGTTCCAGACGGCGTCGGTCGTCGGGCCGGCTGCGGCCGGGCTCGTGATCGCCGCCAGCGGCGTCGCCTCGGCGTACCTCTACAACGCCATCTCGTTCGGCTTCGTCATCCTCGCGCTGGTGATGATGCGCGACCTGCCCAGGGCGGCGGCGCCGGCACCCGGCGAGAAGAACGAGATTTCGTGGGCCGCGGCCAAGGAGGGATTGCGCTTCGTCTTCAGCGCCCCGCTCATCCGCTCCACGATGCTGCTGGACTTCTTCGCGACCTTCTTCGCGTCGGCCACCGCGCTGCTGCCGATCTTCGCGCAGGACATCCTGTTCGTGGGGGCGCGCGGCTACGGGTGGCTCTTCGCCGCGCCGGCCATCGGCTCGTTCGTCACGAGCCTCGTCATGGTGCCCGCCACCGAGCGTATCCGCCGCCGCGGCTCCGCCATCATCTGGTCCGTCGTCGGGCACGGCGTGGCGACGATCGTCTTCGGCTTCTCGCGCCACTTCTGGCTGACCTTTGCCTGCCTGGCGTTCGTCGGCGCGACCGACACCGTGAGCACGGTGCTGCGGAACGTGATCCGCCAGCTCGAGACGCCCGACCGGCTGCGCGGACGCATGACCGGGATCAACATGGTGTTCTTCACCGGCGGACCGCAGCTCGGCGAACTCGAGGCGGGTGCGGTGGCCAACTGGTTCGGTGCGCCGTTCTCGGTCATCACGGGCGGCATCGGGTGCCTGCTGGCCACCGGGTGGGTCGCCTGGCGGACGCCCCGGCTGCGGACCTACACGACGGACGCGCCTTCGGTCACACCTGCATGACCGGCGGCCGGCGCACGGTGGTCGGGCTCATCGCCGACACCCACGGGCAATTCCGGCCTGACATCCCAGCCATCTTCAGCGGCGTCGACTTCATCGTCCACGCCGGGGACGTCGGCCCGCGCGTGCTCGCGCCGCTCCGCGCGATTGCGTCGGTGTTTGCCGTCTCCGGCAACATCGACGACCGTCAGGACCCGATGCTGCCGCGCGACCGCACGCTCGCCGCGGGCGACCTCACGATTCATGTGAGCCACGGCGACGAACTCGGGAGCCCCAGGCCGGATGGCCTCTTCGCGCGATACGACGCCGACATCATCGTCTACGGCCACACGCACAAGGCGCTGTTCGTGCGTCGCGACGACGGCCGGATCTGCGTGAACCCGGGCGCGGCCGGTCCACGCCGGTTCAACCTGATGCCGAGCGTGGCGATCCTCACCGTGGAAGGGCGCACCGCCGAGGTGCGGTTCGTCGAACTGGAGACGCGGTCCGGCTGAAGCCGGACCCCACGACTGACTCCCGCTGTTGTCCCGCCCGCCTGGCTCCACCGACTGACGACCGCTATTGGCGGGTCCGCCTGGAAGGGACTCGGGGAAGATTGAAAGCGACGGGTCTGTCGATTCGTGTCCGCTCGGGCTCCGTGCGCATCGGACGTTCCACCGCCGCGCGGTTCTGTGGGACCATATCCGCCATGAAACCAGCCGCTGCCGCGCTTCTGGCGCTTCTGTCCGCTGCCGCTCCGCTCGCCGCGCAGACGGTGGATCCGACCGCCGCCCTGCTGCAGGAGATCATCCGGAAGGACACGAGCAACCCGCCCGGCAACGAAGGCGCGCTCGACGAGCTGCTCGCGGCGAAGCTGCGGCCGCTCGGCTTCGAGGTCACCATCGTCCCGACGCCGCAGCCTGGCAAATCGCACCTCATCGCGCGCCTGAAGGGCGACGGCAGCAAGCGCCCGGTGCTGCTGGCGGCCCACGCGGACGTCGTCGGTGTCGAGAAGGAGAAGTGGACGGTCGACCCGTTCGCTGGCCTCATCAAAGAAGGTCATGTCTACGGACGCGGCGCCATCGACTTCAAGGGCGGCATCGCGGTCTTCGCCCGGGCGGTGATGCAACTGGCCGAACGCAAGGTGCCACTCGCGCGTGACGTGATCTTCGTGGTGGAAGCGGACGAGGAGGCGGCGCAGTACAACACGTCGTGGCTGGCACAGACGCACTGGCCGCAGATGGACGCCGAGTTCGCGCTGAACGAAGGCGGCTGGATCATCGCCGGCGACGATGGGAAGGTGAAGTATGTGAGCGTCTCGACCGCCGACAAGTCGTCCGTCGGCGTGATCGTGAGTGCGAAGGGGACGTCGACGCATTCGTCGATGCCGAGGCCCGACAACGCCATCTTCGCGCTCTCCCGCGCGCTCGCGAAGCTCTCGACGTTCGAGTTCCCGGTCCAGTTGACCGACGCGAACCGGAAGTTCCTCGCCGTGCTCGCGAAGACCTCGCCGAAGCCGCTGGCCGACCACTACCAGACGCTGCTCACGAGCAAGGACCCGAAGGCGATCGAGGCTGCCGACCGTGAGATCAGCCGGGATCCGCTGATGCACGGGATCATCAAGAACACGATTGCCCCGGTCATCATCAACGGCGGCTTCCGCAGCAACGTGATCCCGGGCTCAGCTGAGGCCACGTTGAACGTGCGCATCATCCCTGGCGTGGACCCGAAAGAGATTGTGGCGACGCTGCAGAAGGTCGTCGACGATCCCGCCATTACAGTCCGTCTGGCGAACCCGAACAGCGGTCCGTCGAAGACTCCGGCCTCACCTGAAGAGAACGAGTTGTATCGCGCGCTCGAGAAGCACGCGAAGGCGACGTTCCCCGGCGCCGAGGTGACGCCCTACACCTTCCAGGCCGGCACCGATGCCGGCGCGTGGCGCAGCCGGGGCGTGCCGGTCTACGGGATCTATCCGTACCCGATCACTGCCGACGAGCTGACCCGCATGCACGGCAACGACGAGAAGGTCAGTGTCGAGTCGCTGCGTCTGGGTACGCAGATGATCTACGACACGCTGATGGACGTCGCGGCGAAGCGCTGAGGCACCGCAGGCACAGCGCAGGTACGTAGCGCCAGGCTTCAGCCTGGCGTCTCGCGACGCCACACTAAAGTGTGGCGCTACGTCTGACGTGTGGCGCTACGTGGAAGTGTGGCGAGCGGGCCCGATCAGTCGCGCCGCTTGCGCGCGTCCTTCTCGGCCTCGATGCGCCGCTTGTTTTCGTCCTCCGACGTGTCGCCGATGTGCGTGCTCTCGCCGCCGGTCTCGAGACCGATGACGTCGCCCGGCTGCGCACGACCGTCGAGGTGCGGGCTCGGTTCCGGTCCCCGCGCGATCATGTCGCGGTCCTCCTGTTCACGCGCCTGGCGAAGCCGCGTGTCGTCGCTGTCGTGCTCCTTCGCGATCATCTGTTCGGCCTGGAGTTCCCCCGTGGCCCGGCCCACCTTCGTGGCGGGGTAGTCCTCGATCGGCACGTAGTCGTCCCGAAGGGCCGACGCCGTCTGGGCGCCTTCGACGCCCGTGACGTTCGCGGCCCACCAGTCGGGCTGCGTGAACTCGGGGGCGCCCCAGACCGGCGAGAGCGGGTCGGCGACCGGGTACACGGTGTTCTCGTCGCGGCAGGCCTCGCAGATCACGTCGTTCATGCGCCGCACATCGTCTTCGGTCAGCGACTGGAACTGGTCGCGGTCGAAGCCCGGGAAGCGCTCGATCCGATCCTTGGCGATGTTCACGACGATGGCGTCGCGGTCGTCGTCGATGTGCGCGTGCCCGATCGGCACGAGGAAGTGCGTGGACTTGAACCAGCCGCCCGAATCTACCACCACGTAGTACGGCCGCCACGACGTGTTGTCCACGATGAAGCCGTCGACACTGCCGAGTGTCTCCATCGCGTCATTCCGCACCTTCATGCCGTCGAAGAAGAGCTCGGGGGCCTTCACCTTGTCGGCGTCGACGTATCTCAGCCAGGGGAGCGGTCGATCCACGGTCACCTCCGGAAAGTCTGCGCACCTGCGCGCGCTCCTCCCTGAGCAAGAAGCCAGCCGGGTCGGGCTATGATCCGTGGATGGATTCACTCGCCCAGTCCGGCGCGGCCGCAGCCGCCACCCTTCGAGAGCGCGCGGAGATCGACGATCGGTACAAGTGGAATCTCACCAGCATCTTCCCGGACTGGCAGGCGTGGGAAACCGGTTACACGCAGCTCGATGCCCTCGTCGGCCGCTTCGCCGCGCTTCAGGGCTCGCTGGCGCGTGGCGGTGATGCGCTGCTGAGCGCGCTCCTGCTGCGGGACGAGATTGGGCAGCTGTCGTACAAGGTCTGGTACTTCGCGTCACTCTGCTACGACCAGGACCAGCGCGACAATGCGATCAACGCCCGGCGGCAGCAAGTGCAGATCCTCTTCGCGAAGGCGGCGCAGGCTTCGGCCTGGTTCGATCCTGAGCTGCTGGCGATTCCGCTCGAGACGGTGCGCGGCTGGATGGCGGCGAATGCCGCGCTGGCGGTCTACCGGTTCTCGCTCGAGGACCTCTACCGGCAGCAGGAGCACGTGCTGGACGACAAGGGGGAGCAGCTGCTCTCCCTGTCGAGTCGCTTCTCGTCGGCGCCGTACGATGCCTATGCCGCGCTCTCGACGGCCGACCTGAAGCCGCCGACCGTCACGCTGCCGAGCGGCGCATCGGTCACGCTCAGCTACGGGCAGTATCGCGCGCTGCTCTCGACCAATCGCCACCAGCCCGATCGCGCGGCGGCGTTCGAGGGGTTCATCAGCGCCTTCCACGCGAACATCAACACCTACGCCGCGATGTACAACGGCGTCCTGCAGCGCGACTGGTTCTACGCGCAGGCCCGTGGGTACAAGACGATGCTCGATGCGGCCCTGCACGGGAACAACATCCCCACGGCGGTGGTCGAGAACCTGGTGGCCGAGACCAGGGCTGGCGTCGCGCCGGTGCAGCGCTACCATGAACTCCGTCGTCGCGTGCTGGGGCTCGACAGTTATCACACGTACGACAGCGGCATTCCGCTGGTCGATCTGGACCTCAAGTATCCGTACGATCAGGCGATCGAATGGCTGCCGGCATCGGTGGCGCCGCTCGGAGCCGCCTATCAGGCGCAGGTGCGCGAGGTGCTGGCCTCGCGCTGCATCG
The DNA here is from genome assembly GCA_046331345.1 of Vicinamibacterales bacterium. Taxonomy (GTDB): domain Bacteria; phylum Acidobacteriota; class Vicinamibacteria; order Vicinamibacterales; family CAVVIG01; genus CAVVIG01. The sequence goes on from JAXLRA010000004.1 coordinate 133,784, forward strand.
ACGTCTACGAGAACGCGGGCAAGAAGAACGGTGCGTACTCGGCGCCGGTGTACGGATGCCCGCCGTTCATGCTGCTGAACTACAACGACACGCTCGACGACGTGTTCACGCTGGCGCACGAGATGGGGCACTCGATGCACACGGTGCTCGCACACGCGCACCAGCCCTTCGTCTACGCCGGCTACACGATCTTCGTCGCGGAAGTCCCATCCACCCTGAACGAGGCGCTCTTCCTCAGGTTCCTGCTGGAGCGGACCTCCGATCCCAGGGAGCGCATCGTGCTGCTCCAGCACGCCATCGACGGCATCCTCGGCACCTTCCACACGCAGGTGATGTTTGCGGACTTCGAGCTGCAGGCACACCGGCTCGTCGAAGCTGGCCAGCCGATCACGGCAGACGTGCTGGGCGATCTCTACTTCGGCCTGCTGAAGTCGTACAACGGCACGTCATTCGACTACGACGAGCTGTCGCGCAGCACGTGGTCGCGCATCCCGCACTTCTTCGGCACGCCGTACTACGTCTACCAGTACGCGACGTGCTACGCCTCGAGCGCGCAGATCCTCGCGCGGATCCTCGACGGGCCGGCGCAGGATCGGGCGGCGGCCGTCGAGGGGTACCTGGACCTCCTCAAGTCGGGCGGCAGCGACCATCCGATGGATCAGCTGAAGCGCGCCGGTGTCGACCTGAGCCGGCCGGAAACGGTGCAGGCCGTGATCCGGCAACTGGACAGCCTGGTCTCCGAACTCGAGCAGGCCATCGCGCGACTCTAGGGCTCGGGTCAGGGGCTCGGGATCAGTCGTGGGGGCCGGCTTCAGCCGGCCCTTTCCGCGTTCGCATTCAGCAGGTGTGCCGCGCGCACTTCGAAGGCGGCACGATGGCCGCTCTCGACGGCGCCGTTCATGTAGCCCTGCCAGCGGAGGCTGGTGTGTTCGCCGGCGAAGAAGACCTTGCCGGCCGGCTGCGCGAGCCACCCGCGCAGCGAGGGCCTGAAGCTCGGGGAGAACACGGCGTAGCCCCCGCGCGACCAGGGGTCGGCTTCCCACCGTGCCTGCCGCCAGCCGACGAGTTCCGCGTTGCGCGCACCCAGCCAGTCGAGCGACCGCACCAGTCCCTGGATGCCGTCGCGCTCCACGATGTCGTTGGTGGCGTCGCTGGCGGAGCCTCCCGCGAGCAACGAGAGGATGCCGGCCTTGCCGCGCTGTTCCTCGTTGGCTTCCCATCCCGCGCCGAAGGGGAGCGGCGAGCCGAACGCGCGGGGCCGGCTGGCCGCCCGCCAGAAGCGCTGGTTGAACTGGAGCAGCGTCTTGGTCCCGCGTCCGTAGGCGAGGGAGGCAATGGCGTCGTGCTGCTGGACCGGCAGGGCCGGCGTGATCGGGATACGCCGGAGCAGGGGGGCCGGCAGCGCGAGCACGGCGTAGTCGGCCTGGAGCTGCGCCCGTGCGCGTCCGTTCCGGAGCGACGCCCGAATCGTGCCGCCGCGCTGCGAGATGGCCAGGAGTTCCGTGCTGAGGTGCAGGCGATCCGCGAGCGCCGCACCGAGCATGGCCGGCAGCCGGTCGTTGCCGCCGGCAATGCGGAACATCCGGCCCGGCGCGGGGTCGCCCTCGGCCGCGAACTGATCCACGAGCTGGAGGATCGACACTTCGTCGGGGTCGCCAAGGAAGAAGCCGCGCAGCCCGGTTGCCGTGTCGCGGAGTTCCCGGTCGGCCTGGATGTCGTCGAGCCACTGGGCCACCGAGCGGCGCGCCAGCTCGCCGGCGACCGGCGAATCCCACCGGCGCTCAGCCCACCGGTAGCGCTGGGCCAGCCCGGACAGCTCGTGCGCCAGCCGTTCCCATCCCCGGCCGGCCGTGCGTGCCACGATGCGGACGTCGCCCTTCTTCGTGGTGCGCGCGTAGCCGAAGCCGCTCGCCAGAATCCGCACCTGCTCGAGCCCCAGTTCGTCGAGCAGGGCCCGGAGCGCGGTGTGCTCCTCGTCGATCATGTCGGCCCCGACTTCGCCGTGCTGGCCGTCGATGAACCCGTCGCGGAGCGTCCAGACGCGGCCGCCCACCCGATCCCGCGCCTCGACCACGGTGACGGACGCGCCCATGGACATGAGGTCGCGGGCGGCCACCAGCCCAGCGAGGCCGGCACCGGCCACCAGCACCGTCACCCCTGCCAGGCTCGAGTCCGTTGCCACACCCCAACTCTATTGGAAAGCGGCCGGCGGGTGGGTAGACTTTCACCGCCGCGGCGTCCTGCCGGGGGCTGCGGCTGCCTCAGCAGGTGGCCGGTACCCCGCCGGATCTGGCGTCGCAACCACGCGGATTCCCTTAGGGGAAATCCCGCCTTCCAGCGGTGGGAAGTCCTTTTTCTATGGTAGTTTGTCCCATGCTCTTCCAGCACCTCATGCGCCAGGCCTGTTGGGCCGGCGTCCTCGGCGTTGCCCTTCTGGCGTGTCCCTCGACCGCTCGGGCGCAGCAGCACGACCACTCCCAGGAACAGCCCACCGCGCAGACGCCCGCACGGCCTGCGGCGGCCGGGAACCGTGGGGAGCAGTACCAGATTCAGGCGCTCAGGGCGTCGCGAGCGCCCGAAATCGACGGCATCCTCGATGACGAGGTGTGGCGCACGGCGCCGGTCATCGACAACTTCACCCAGCAGGAGCCGGTCAATGGGCAGCCGGCGACCGAACGGACCGAGGTGAAGATCCTCTACGACGCGAGCTTCTTCTACATCGCCGTCCACGCCTTCGACTCCGACCCTGACCACCTCACCGCCACCGAAATGCGGCGCGACTCCAGCCGCCTGAACGACGAGGACTACTTCCAGGTCATCCTCGACACGTTCCGCGATTCGCGGTCCGGCTACATGTTCGTGACCAACCCGCTCGGGGCGAAGCTCGAACAGCAGATCTTCGAGGAAGGCGGCGGCAACGTCCGCGGGTCGGCGTCGAACATCAACAAGGACTGGAACGGCGTGTGGGATGCCGCGTCGCGCAAGACGAGCGACGGCTGGGTCACCGAGATCGCCATCCCGATGGTGACGCTCCGGTCGCCCGACGTGCCGGTGCAGACCTGGGGCATCAACTTCGCGCGGCAGGTCCGGCGCAAGAACGAGATCGTCTACTGGTCTCCGATTCCCAAGCCGTACAACCTGATGCAGGTGAGCCTTGCGGGCACCGTCACCGGGATGACCGATCTGAACCGGGGCCTCGACCTGCGCATCAAGCCGTACGTGACCGCCGGGTCCAAGTACGACAGGACGGGCAGTGCCTCCAGCACCGACGCCCTGAAGGATGTCGGCCTCGACGTGAAGTACGGCCTGGGACACGGCCTGGCCCTCGACGTCACCGTGAACACCGACTTCGCGCAGGCGGAAGTGGACGAGCAGCAGGTGAACCTGACGCGGTTCGCGCTGTTCTTCCCGGAGAAGCGCGACTTCTTCCTGGAGAACTCGGGGCAGTTCAACGTCGGCACCCAGGGGCTCGAGCGCCAGATGGACCTGTTCTTCAGCCGGCGGATCGGCCTCTCGGATACCGGGCAGCCCATCGGCATCCAGGGCGGCGCCCGCCTCACCGGCAAGGTGAACGGGAACAACATCGCGGTGATGGACCTGCAGACCGAACAGTTCAACGGGCGGCCCGCGGACAACTTCCTCATCGCACGTTACAGCAAGGACATCAACCGCCGCTCGAAGTTCGGCGGCCTGTTCATCAACAAGGACTCGATGAACGACGGCCACTACAACCGCGTGGCGGTGGCCGATGCGATCTTTGCGCCGACCCGTGCCTTCTCGCTCCACACGATTGCCGCGAAGTCGATGACGCCCGGCGTGGACCGCGACACGAACGCGTACCACGCGCGCGCCCTCTACCTCGACACCAAGTGGCAGACCTACGCCGAGTTCTCCCAGATCGAACCCAACTTCATCGACGAAGTCGGCTTCGTGCCGCGCACCGGCATCCGCCAGAGCAAGATCCACCTGGAGCGCAACCCGCGCCCGGGCGGCCTCATTCGCGTGATGGAGCCGATGATCAACGTCATCTACATCACCGACATGAACAACCGCCTGCTGACGCGCCGCAACCACCAGATGGTGGGCACGCGGTTCCAGAACGGCGCCTACCTGAACATCTGGTGGAACCACTGGTTCGACCAGATCGACACGCCGTTCAAGGTGCAGACGGTCACGATTCCGAAGGGGAGCTACACCTACAACGAGTTCAGCTTCACGTTCAACTCGAACCCGGCGCGCCGGATCTACGAGCAGTTCACGTTCTCGCCGCAGACCTACTACGGCGGCGACCGCACGGACATCTCGGGCACGCTGGGTGTGCGCATGAGCGCCCGCGCCTCCGGCGAGTACTCGTTCCAGCGCAACGACGTGAGCGGCCCGTGGGGCGCCTTCGTCGTGAACCTCAGCATCCTCCGTCTCGACCTCGCGCTCTCGCCGAGGCAGACGATTCGCTCGCTGTCGCAGTACAACTCGCTGACGCGCCAGCTCTCGCTGAGCTTCCGCTACAACTTCATCTACAAGCCGGGCAGCGACATCTACGTCACGTACGACGAACTGCAGACCGACACGCTGGGCCGCCCGATCGGGCGCAACCGGCAGTTCGTGGTGAAGACGACGTATCTGCTATCGAGATAGCTGGCCTGTGGAACCTAGAACTGAGAAGTGAGAAGTGAGAAGTGAAGTTTCGAACTTCACAATTCCCAACTTCACTTCTCAGTTCTAACTTGCCACTTCGTCACTGTTGTTCGACGGTGTAGCCCTTCGCGCGCAGTTTCTGGAGCAGGCCGTCGCGGCCCACGATGTGCGCCGCGCCGACGATCACCATGGCCGGCCTGGGACGGGCGAACAGCGCTTCGATCTTCGGCAGCCACGTGTTGTTGCGGGCCACCAGGAGCCGCTGGTACATCTCCGGCTCCGACTCCAGATCCTTCAGCACGACCTTCTCGATCGCCGGCGCGTCGCCGGCCTTCCACGCGCGCGCCAGATCACCGACGGCATCCTTCGTGGTCGCCATCTCGCGGAGGGTTTCCGCGAGCATCCGATCCTGCAGCGGCATGGGCAGCCCGTCGAACTGACCGATCTGGAACTCCAGGGTTTCGAGCCCCTGCACGGCCTTGCCGCCGGTCCTGGCGAGATCGTAGAAGTGCCGATCGAGCCCGAGTTCGGCGTTGAAGCCGGCCTTCTGCCATTCGAGCCCCTGCAGCGTGAGCGCCAGCGACCAGGGCTTGAAGAGCTGAAGCGGCTGGAGCGGCAGGTCGAGCTCGGTCACCTTCGCCCGCACCGCCGTCATCGTGTACGGCGAGAGCACCGACTCGAGCGTCTGTCCCGACGGCATCATGCCGCGGCGGAGCAGCATGGCCTGCGCGGCAGGGTCGAGCATCTCCGCCATGTCCACCTCTTCCACCAGCAGGTCCGACGCGCTGAAGGCCTCGTCGAACGCCGGGGCGAGCGGGTAGTACTCGCTCGAGAGCAGGTGGACCGAGCCCGCGAGATAGACCGTTCCACCCTTCGGGCCGGTGACCTTCCAGATGAAGCTGGGCGAGGCCGCGGCGAGGTGCGCCAGGACAGCCAGACAGACGACCAGCGTCGCGCCCACGAGCGACAGGCGGGTTCGCGGGTGGCCGGGACCGGTGAAGCCGGTGGGGCGGATCATCGCGCGGCCCCGGTCGAGGGCGCGCGAGGCCCGCGCATGATCGCCTCGACGTCCTTGATCGACTTCGGCACGGCCGCCGACAGGTTGCGCACGCCCGTCGCCTCCATCACGAACGAATCCTCGATGCGGACGCCGATGTCGTTGTACTTGGTGACCGCCGCCTGGATCTTCGAGATGAGTTCGGCGTTCGCCGGCGTGCGCGGCAGCTGATCGAGCACGCTCTGTCGGATGTAGAGCCCGGGTTCGATCGTGAAGGTCATGCCGGGCTTCAGCTCATCGTTGCGCCCGCCCACGTCGTGCACGTCGAGGCCGATGAAGTGCGAGGTGCCGTGCGTGTACCACATCGAGTACTGCGGGCCGGAGGCGTCGGTGATGAGGCCGAGCGCGAGCATGCCTTCCTTCAGGACCTCGACGGTCCGGTTGTGGATGGACGCGAGGGTCGCGCCAGGCTTCGCCACCTTGATGGCCTCCTCCTGCGCCCGGAGGACCACCTCGTAGATGTCGCGCTGCGCCGGAGAGAAGGTGCCGCTCACCGGATAGGTCCGGGTGATGTCCGATGCCTGGTACCCGAAGTTCGCGGCGGCGTCGACGAGGAGCAGCTCGCCGGCCTTCATCTGCCGATCTCCCTCCGGGTAGTGCAGGATCGTCGCGTTCGGGCCGCTGCCGACGATCGAGGGATACGCCCAGGACACCGCGCCGCGTCCCCGATGCACCGCCTCGATGGCGGCCTTGACCTGGTACTCGAACAGGCCCGGTGCCGCCGCGCGCATGCCGGCCACCTGGGCCTCGCCGGAAATCTCCGTGGCGGTCGTCAGCATGCGGAGCTCGTACGGCGACTTCACCATGCGGAGGCTCTTCAGCGTGGGCCGCACGTCCACGGGCACGTACCCGACATACCGGTCGCGCAGCGACTGCAGGAGCGCCTGGGCGCGGGTCGGCGGTTCACCCGGCGCGCTCGTGTCCATGGCCAGCGCCAGCTTCGCGCGCCCTGACGCCAGCGCGGTGGAGAAGGCGGCGGTTTCCTTCGCGTCGAACTGTGCGCCGTAGCCCTCGCGCGCGAGGATGCCCCCGATGAAGGCGTCGAACGACGAGGTGGACAGCACCGTGGCGATGCCGGTGCGTTCACGCGCGTCCTCGCGGCTCAGCAGGTGTCCGGTCCAGTGCTCCCGCTCCGGGTTCCGATCCTTGATGAAGAGGATCTCGCGGCGACCGGCGTTGCCGGGCATCAACACGAGGATGGTGTCCTCCTGCGTGATGCCGGTCAGGTAGTACAGGTTGTTGTCCTGGTGGTACTCGTAGTCCACGTCGTTCGAGTACACGCGCGTCGGCGCGCTGAGCAGGATCAGCATCGCCTCGGGCCCGAGCTGCTCCATGACCCTGGCGCGCTTGGCCGAGAGGTCGTCGCTGAAGTCGCTGGCACGACCGGCGGCGGGAAGGAACAGCGCAAGCAGGAGAACCGCGCAGCGGAGGGTGCGTGACATCGGCAGTGACCCCGGAAGACAGATGACGTGGACGGGGCCTGTGGCTCCCGCTCCCCCGGATTATAGCGGCCGGCCGTATCCCTGCCGCACGGACAGGCCGGGAGCCAGACGCCTAGCGCTCCAGGGTGCCGGCGTCGAGGCGGGCCCTCGTCTCGCCGCGGCGGACCTTCCCGCTGGTGGTGCGCGGAATGGTGCCGGGCGCGACCAGGACGACCTGGTGCAGGTCGAGGCCTGCCGCCTCCCTGAGGCGGCGTCTCACGACCTCCTCGGTGTCCGGCGTGCGGCCCCCGGCCCGCACCTCCACCACCGCCACCACCTCGTCGTCGTGTTCCGGTTGGCTGACCGCAAACACGACGGTGCCCGCGATGGGGCTGCCCGGCAGCGTGAGCAGCGCGGCCTCGAGGTCGGCGGGGTGGAACTTGCGCCCCTGCCGGACGATCAGATCCTTGGTTCTACCGCAGACATGGAGCGCACCGTCCGCGATGTAACCCAGGTCGCCCGTCAGGAGCCAGCCGTCCCGGAGCGTGGTCGCCGTGAGACCCGGCTCGTCGAAGTACCCCTGCATCACGGATGGCCCGTGCACGACGATGGCGCCGACGTGGCGTTCGGGAAGCGATGCCATCGTGTCGTCGACGATCCGGAGGTCGTGGCCGGGGAACGGCGTGCCACAGCGGACCACGCGGACGGCGGACGACCCGGCGCGAGCGGGCGTTGCGACCGACTCGCGTGCCAGGGCCTCGGCATCGATGGTGTCGACGCCGAGCCCGCCGTGCGCGAACGTGACGGCCAGCGCGTGTTCCGCCAGCCCGTAGCACGGAAGGAACGCCGACCGGTCGAACCCGGTCGGGGCCACGAAGTCGGCAAACTGCAGGAGCGCATCCGGCCGAATCGGCTCCGCGCCGCAGCCCGCCACGCGCCAGCGCGAGAGATCCAGCGCGGCGAGTTGCGAGGGCTTCACCCGCTTCCTGCACAACTCGTACGCGAAGTTCGGCGCGAACGAGACCGTGCCGCCATAGGTCGAGATGGCGTCGAGCCACGCCGTCGGCCGCTTCAGGAACAGGATGGGCGAGAGGAGCACGGCATCGGCCGGCTTGTAGACGGACGACAGCAGCATGCCGATCAACCCCATGTCGTGATGCAGGGGTAGCCAGCTCACCGCGACGTCGCCGGGGCGGGCAGCGAGTCCGGACGGACCGATGATGGCGCGCACGTTCGCCGTGATGTTGGCGTGCGACAGCATCACCCCCTTGGGCAGGGCGGTGGACCCCGAGGTGAACTGGATGAGCGCTGTGTCGTCGGTCGATCGCCGCACGGGTGCCTCGAGCGGCGTGGTTCCCGCGAGGAGCGTACCGAGGGTGTGCACCGGGACGCAGCGGGACTCACCGGTGAAGAGCAACGACGTTAGCTCCGCCGTGGTGACGATGGCCGAGGCCCTGGCGGCGGCGACAACGTGCGACGACTGGCGCGTGAACGTGTCGACATCGCCGGCCTGCCCGGGCGGTGCCAGGGGCACGGGCACGAGACCGGCCGCCACGATGCCGAAGAAGGCGGTGACGAAGGCGCCGACGTCCGGGATGACGACCGCAATGCGGTCGCCCGCGACATAGCCCTGTGCACGCAACGCCCCACCGACGACACACGCGCGTGCGAGCAACGCGCGGTAGCTCAGTGTGTCGACCTGCCCATCGTGCTCGATGAGGCGGAGCCCGAACGCGCTGCCGGCGGCAGTCGAGAGCGCCTCGCCGATCGTGTCGGCGGTCATGCCTGCGGATCCGGCTCGGCCGCGAGCTTCCGTACCTCGGCCACGATCTGGCCCACCGTGTGCAGATGCGTCAGCGACTCGAGTGGAATCGAGATCTGGAAGTGTTCTTCGAGTTCACCAACGAACTCGAGGACCTGCAACGAGTCGAATTCCAGGTCCGCCATCAGCGCCTTCTCTGGCGTGGGTTCGATGGGACGGCGGCTGAGTCGCCTGATGATGGCGAGCGTGTCCTGTTCGAAGCGGTCGGCCGTGGAATTCGCCATGTGAAATGCGTGGCAGCACGCCTCGTGCCCGCGGCGGAACGCCCGATGGAGACGCGGCGCGACTGTAGCACGGATGCGCGGGGACCGCAGACCGGGAGGGCTATGCACTGGCGCACGAGAGTCACGCAGACGGTGATCCTGGCGGCCGGGAGCGGGACGCGGCTCGCTCCGGCGCGCGGGCCGCTGCCGAAGCCGCTGATGCCGGTAGCGGGCGTCCCGCTCATCGCGCACGCGCTGGAACACGCGCGGGTCAGTGGGTGTGCCGAGGCGGTGATCGTGACCGGCTATGACGGCGAGCGCGTGCGAGCCGCCGTTCGCGCCATGCGTCCGTCGCTGGAAGTGCGGTTCGTCACCAACGCGGCCTTCGCCGCACCGAACGGTGTGTCGCTGCTCGCTGCGGAGTCCGTCGCCGACACGACGTTCTACCTGCAGATGGTCGACCACCTCTTCCTCTCGCCGGTCCTGGCCCGGCTCTCGTGCACGGCCCTTGCGCCAGACGAGGAGGGCCGCGTGCTCGTCGACTCCGCTCCCGCGCCGGAGATCGACCTGGCGGATGCCACGAAGGTGGCGCGTGCGGGCCGGCGCGTCACCGCGATCGGCAAGGGGCTCGCCCTGTGGGACGCGGTCGACGCCGGGTGCTTCGTGCTGACGCATGCGGTGTTCGATGCGTTGAGGCGCGCGGGATCCGCGGAGGGGCTCACGGTGTCAGCCGGGATGCGGCGGCTCGTGCGGGAGGGCCGGCTTGGCGCCGTGGACATCGCGGGCGTCGAGTGGGTGGACGTCGACACACCCGTGGATCGGGACACCGCGGAGCGCCTCATGGCTGGCACCGCGTGCATCTCGGACCGGTCGCTGACCGCCTGACGCCAACTGGTCCATAGCCGCGGGACTCGACTGTCGGGCCGGGGTTGCCCTACTCTGTGGTCGATGCCGCGCCCGCTGCTGTGCCTCCCGGCTAGCACCCTCGTCCCGTGAACCGCGACCCGCAGTCCCGCCTGGCGTTCCTCACCCTTGCGGCGCTCGGTGTCGTCTACGGCGACATCGGGACGAGCCCGCTGTACGCCCTGCGCGAGTGCTTCTCGGGCACGCACGGTATTCCGGTCACGCAGGCGAACGTCCTGGGCGTCCTCTCGCTGATCATCTGGTCGCTGCTCGTCACCGTCACCATGAAGTACCTGCTGTTCGTGATGCGCGCGGACAACGGGGGGGAGGGCGGTATCCTCGCACTGGTCGCGCTGGTGCGCACGCGCGCCGGCGTGAGCGCGCACGGTGTGCTGGTGTCCATCGGCCTGTTCGGTGCCGCGCTGCTGTACGGCGACGGCATGATTACGCCGGCCATCTCGGTGCTCAGCGCGGTGGAGGGGCTCGGCGTCGCCACCCATGTGTTCGAGCCGTTCGTGGTCCCGGTGACGGTGCTGATCCTGCTGGTGCTGTTCTTCGTGCAGCGCCGCGGCACGGGCGGCATCGGCGCGGTCTTCGGGCCGGTGATGATCCTGTGGTTCGTCACGCTGGCCGGACTCGGCATCCCGCACATCGCGGAACACCCGATTGTGCTCGACGCCTTCGACCCGTTCATCGGCCTGCGCTTCCTCTGGAACGAAGGCCTCACCGCGTTCCTGACGCTGGGAGCCGTGTTCCTCTCGGTGACCGGAGCCGAGGCGCTCTACGCCGACATGGGGCACTTCGGCCGGCGTCCGATCCGGATCGCGTGGTTCGCGCTCGTGCTGCCGGCGCTGGTCCTGAACTATCTCGGACAGGGCGCGCTGCTGCTCGGCGATCCGGTCACCCGGGACCATCCGTTCTTCCATCTCGCTCCAGACTGGGCGCTGCTGCCACTCGTGGCGCTGTCGACGCTGGCCACGGTCATTGCCTCGCAGGCCGTCATCTCCGGCGCGTTCTCGCTGACACAGCAGGCGATCCAGCTGGGCTACTCGCCGCGGTTCGACATTCAGCACACGTCGGCGCACGAGAAGGGGCAGGTCTACATCCCGGAGATCAACTGGATGCTGATGGTCGCGACCGTCGGCCTGGTCTTCGGGTTCCGCTCATCGACCCACCTGGCGGCGGCCTACGGCATGGCCGTGACGACGACGATGGTGATTACGGCGCTGCTGGCCTTCGTCGTGGCACGCGAGCGGTGGGGATGGGGGCTCTGGGTGGCTGGGGGCGTGACTGGCGCCTTCCTCGCCATCGACCTCGCGTTCTTCGGGGCGCGTGATCAAGATCCAGCACGGCGGATGGTTCCCGGCGTGGCCGCAGCCGTCTATGCGGTGATGACGACCTGGCACACCGGGCGCCGGCTGGTCGTCCATCGGCTCGCCGCCGCCGAGGTGCCGCTGACCCGGTTCTTCGAGGAGGTGCACCAGAAGCCGCCCGTGCGCGTTCCCGGCACCGGCGTCTTCATGACGGCCCGCGCCGAGGGCACGCCGCCCATCCTCGTGCACCACCTGCGGCACAACAAGGTGCTGCCGGAGCAGACGGTGCTGCTGACGGTTTCCACTGTCGACACGCCGCTCGTCGCGCCAGAGCAGGCGATCGAGGTGGAGCGGATGCACGATGGGTTCTGGCGCGTCGTGGTCCGCTTCGGGTACATGGAGACGCCGGACGTGCCGCGCGCGCTCGGGCGTGCGCGCGAGTCGGGGCTCGTGCTCGACGAGCAGGACACGACCTACTACCTGGCGCACCTGACCCTGTTCACGCACGCCTACGGCCGGTTGGGCATGGCGGGCTGGCGCGACACGCTGTTCATCTTCCTGTCGCGGAACGCGAGGCGCGCCACCAACTTCTTCCTCATCCCGCCCGACCGGGTCGTCGAGATCGGGATTCAGCTGGCGCTCTGAGACAACGCGGCGGAAGTCGGGACAGGCGTGCGCTCAGTCAGCCAGGAGCCACACGAGCGCGTCGTCGCGATTCGTGAACAGCTTGACCTGGATGCCGCGGTTGACGGCGGCGGTTTCCCAGAACGCCACCGTGTCGGCGGCGTCCGGCATGAGCGGCACGAGGACCGCCTCCTTCAGGAGCGACGACCCGGGAGTGGCACCCAGTTCCGTGGCGGCGTCGTACAGGTCCATCACCGTGTGCCCGCCTTCCAGGCCGGAGCAGTCTGCCAGCAGCTTGACGCACGAGTGTTCCACGCAGGCCTGCAGCGTGGCAGCGACGGCCTGACGGAGGACGGCCGGGGGCAGCAGTCCCGCATACACGGTCGTGACGACCCCAGCAGACGAGTCCACGGTGACGGACCAGGGCATGGGCGGTGAAATCAGCGCGCTGGCGCTGGCGCCGGCGCCTCCGGCAGGGCCCAGGCCGTGAGCGTGGTGCCGGCCGGCACGAGCATGTGCTGGCGGCCGTCGAGCATGTACGTGATGGGCGACGTGCCGTGCAGCGGCGACCCCATCTGGTAGCGCCACAGCAGCTTGCCGTTGCGCGAATCGAGCGCCAGCAGGTTGCCGTCGCCGTCTCCCGAGAAGAGCAGGTTGGAGGCGGTCGTCAGGATGCCCGCGCGTGACGGCGTAGGCATGAGGAACTCCCACTTGCGCTCGCCGGTGGCCGGATCGATGGCGCGCAGCGCGCCGAACGGCTTCTCGTCGCGGTTGTTCACCAGCTGCTGGGCTCCGCCCGTGTAGCGCTGGCCCGGGACGTAGTCCGACTTGTAGCCGTAGAACGTGGCGCACGCCTCCCGGGCGTTCACGAAGAAGAGGTGGCTGCGCGGATCGAAGGACGGTGGCCAGAAGTTGGTGCCGCCGGTGAGGTCGGGGCAGGTGCGTTCCCCCTTCTCGTCGGGCGTGTGGCCCGCTTCCAGCATCGGCCGCCCCTGCGCGTCGATCGACTTGGCCCAGGTGGTCTGCACGAACGGCTTCGCGACGATCACCTTGCCCGTGAGGCGGTCGAGCGTGTAGTAGAAGCCATTCCGGTTGGCGAACATCACCGTCTTGCGCGGCTGCCCGTTGATCGTGAGGTCCGCGAGAATCGGCACCTCGGTGGCATCGTAGTCGTGCACGTCGTGCGGGGTGAACTGGTAGTGCCACTTGAGCGTGCCCGTGTCGGCATCGAGCACGACGAGGGAGCACGAGTACAGGTTGTCGCCCTCGCGGCTCGGGCCGTGGTAGTCGGGGCCGGGATTGCCGGTGCCGAAGAAGATCGCGTTCGTCTCCGGATCGTACGCGCCCGTCACCCAGATTCCCGTGCCGCCGATCTTCCAGGAGTCGCCGGACCAGGTGGTGTTGCCGGGCTCGCCCGGACCGGGAATCGTGTAGAACCGCCAGGCGCGCTTGCCCGACGTCGCATCGTAGGCATCGATGAATCCACGGATGCCGTACTCGCCGCCCGCCACGCCGACGATGACCTTGTCCTTGACGACGATGGGCGCGAGGGTCGAGGCGTAGCCGGTCTTGTAGTCTTCGAGCGTGGCGTCCCACACCACGGCGCCCGTCTTCATGTCGAGGGCGAGCAGGTGGGCGTCGAGGGTCACCATGAACAGCCGGTCGCCGAGTGCGGCGAAGCCGCGGTTCACGAGGCCGCAGCAGGCGGTCAGGTTCTCGGGCAGTTCACGCCGGTAGCGCCAGATCTGGCGGCCGCTCCGGGCGTCCACCGCCCACGCCACGTTCTGCGGTCCGGTGACATAGAGCACGTTGTCGCGGAGCAGCGTCGTGGTTTCGAAGTTGCCGAGCGTCTGCGTCTGGAACGTCCAGACCGGCTGGAGCTTCGAGACGTTCTCCGGCGTGATCTGCGCGAGCGGACTGAAGCGGTGGTTCGCGTAGTTCCCGCCGAACGTGAGCCAGTTCGCGCCGTCCGGGTTGAGTCCGGCCAGGATGTCCTGGTTGGTCACGGGGCCGGGCACCGCGTTCTGCTGGCCGCGAAGCGTGACGCCAGCGGCAAGTGCACCGAGGAGAAGCAGGGAGGCGAAGCGCGTGCGGGTGAAGCGCATGTCTGGAGTCTCCTGGAACCTACGGGACAGCCGGATCGAAACCCTTGAGCGTGGCAAGGAACGCGAGCAGGTCGTTGAGATCGGATTCGTTCAGGCGGTCCACGCCGAACACCGGCATGGCCGACGCCTTCGCGGTGGTCACGTCGCGGACATCGGCCTTCAGGTAGCCCTGGATGCGCTCGCGGCCATCCATGATCTGGACCGAGAACAGGTCGCCGTTCTTGCGCATGCCGCGCACGGTCTGCCCGTTCTTCAGGGTGATGACGACCGGTTCGTAGCCGTCGAGGAAGTCCTCGGTGGCCCCGCGCACGCGCTTGACGATCGCGCCCCGCGCGCGGGCCACCCCGATACGGGACAGGTCAGGGCCGACGCGCCCGCCCGTGCCGTTGATCCGGTGGCATCCGGCGCACTGCGCCTTGAAGACCCGCTCGCCGTTCTGGGCATTCCCCGTCACCGCGTCGGTCGTGGTCGGCGCGGCGATGGTCTTGAGATACGCAAGGATCTTCCACACCTCGTCGTCTGTCGTGCGGGGACCGACCGACGGCATCTCCGTGCCCGGGACGCCGCGGCGAAGGGTGCGGAACAGGCCCGCGTCGGTGCGGCCGGACGCCCAAACCTGGGTGAGGTCCGGGCCGCGCACGCCGCGCGCGTCCATGCCGTGGCAGTCCGCGCAGCGCGAACGGAAGATGCCCATGCCGGCCTGGATGGCCGCGTCGTTGCCGGCCAGCGGGTTGAGCGCGGGCGGTTCAGCCTGGGCCGAGAGGAGCGCCGAGCCGATGATGCACGTGACCGCAACGCCGAGCGTCGCACGGAGCCATCGCATGGAACCTCCAGAGGTGGAGGGGATTATAGGGGGAATTCGGATTTCAGCAATCGGCAGTTCAGAGGGCGATGCGGTAACGCAGCCCGGTCTTGTGCCCGTACATGGGGCCCGCGTCGAATTCCTCGACGAGCACGCCGCCGTTGGCTTCGATGACGTGTCGCGAGGAGCGGTTGTGCGGTTCGACCGTCAGCTCGACGTACGTGAGGCCCTCTGCCCGCGCCTCGGGCAGGAGCAAGCGGACCGCCTCTGTAGCGTAGCCGCGCCCGCGCTTCCACGGCACCACCGCATAGCCGATGTGGCCGAGGATGTGAGGCGGCAGGGTGTTCGTGCCCGGCTGCCAGCGGAAGCCGATGGTGCCGACGAATTCGCCGTCCCACATCCATTTGCGGTACCCGGGTAGCCGGGGAATGAGGGTGCCGTTCGGCATCCGCAACGGGCCCCCCTTTGCCTCGCGGTCGGTGAGCAGGGCCAGAAACCGATCGGCATCCGTGGCGATCCGTTCGAGTTCCTCGGTGCGGGCCGCCTCGCCCCGCACATTGTCGGGGGACCAGCCGCGTTCGAGGGCCTCCGTGTAGCTGGCCAGGTAGGGCCGCGAAGGGACGACGAGTTCCATCTCAGTTCCGCGCTTCGGGCGGTACGCTCTCAAACGCCTGCCGAATGGTGCGCGACAGCGCCTCGGCATCGAAGGGCTTCTGCAGGTACAGCGCGTCGGCGTGCCTCACGACCTGCTGCACCACGGCGTCGTCGGTGTAGCCGCTCATGTAGACAGTCCGGATCTCCGGACGCGTCGCGCGCACCCGCTCGGCGAGTTGCCGCCCGTTGAGCCCGGGCATGATGACGTCGGTGAGGAGGAGATCGATCGTCTCGGGATAGGTCTGGATGACGCGCAGCGCATCCTGTGCGTCGAGCGCGGCGAGCACATGCATGCCCATGCGTTCGAGCATGAGCTGGACGACGTGGCGAACCGCCGCTTCGTCCTCCACCATCAGCACCGTCTTGCGCTCGCGTGCAACCGGTGTCCGCTCGACCGGGAAGGTCGTCGGCGTTCCCGGCTCGGGGACCGACGGCAGGTAAATCGAGAACGTGGTGCCGGTGCCCGGCTCGCTGGCGATGGTGAGCACCCCATCGCACTGCTTCACGATGCTGTGGACCGTCGTCAATCCCAGCCCGGTCCCGCGACCGGGTCCCTTGGTCGTGAAGAACGGCTCGAAAACCAGTTCACGCAGTTCCGCCGGGATGCCGGTGCCGGTGTCCGACACCGTGAGCACGGCATAGCGGCCCGGGCGCGCGTCGGGACCGATGGCCGTGGCCTGTGGTCGATCGAGCTCGACCAGCGCCGTCGACACCGTCAGCGTGCCGCCATCGGCCATGGCGTCCCTGGCGTTCACCGCCAGGTTCACGATGACCTGGCTCAGCTGCCCGGCGTCCGCACGCACCCACAGGAACTCCGAACACAGGTGCGTGCGCAGGGCGATGTGTTCGCCGATCAGCCGCTGCAGCATGCGCTCCGTGTCGGCCACCACGATGTTCAACTCGTGCGTGTCGGGGGCGGTCACCTGGTGCCGGCTGAAGGTCAGGAGCTGGCGGGTCAGCGCGGCCGCGCGCTCGCCGGCGTTCCGGATGTCGGTCAGCATCTCGGTGGACGCGGCATCGAGTTCGAGCGAGCCGAGGAGCAGGTCGCTGTAGCCGTTGATGACCGTGAGGATGTTGTTGAAGTCGTGCGCGATGCCGCCCGCCAGGCGGCCCATCGACTCCATGCGGTGCGACTGCGCGAGGCGTCCTTCCAGCTCACGCCGGCGCGCCTCGGCTTCCTTGCGCTGCGTGATGTCGGCGTTGGTTCCCGCCACCATCAACGGCCGGCCATGGCGATCGCGCTCCACGACATTGCCGCGGCCCAGAATCCAGATCCAGGATCCGTCGCCGCGCCGCATCCGGAACTCCACCATCCAGCCCGGCGCGTCAGGCCGGTTCACCATGGCCTCGATCAGCTCCATGGTCGGGCCGACGTCGTCGGGGTGGCAGATCGCGCGGAACATCTCGAGCGTCGTCGGTCCGCCGGGACTGATGCCGAGCATCTCGTACCAGCGCGGGCTGTAGTAGGTTTCGCCGGTCTGGTAGTTCCATTCCCACACCGCGTCGCTCGTGGCCGAGATGGCAAGCGACAGGCGGCGTGAACTCGCGCGCACCGCCTCCTCGGCGCGCTTGCGATCGGTGACGTCCACCATCGTGACCAGGACGTGAAGGAGCGCTCCGTCCGTGCGCAGCCGTGGCGCGGCCGTGATCTGCAGCCAGCGCCGGGCGTTCTGCTGCGGGTTGCGGACGCCGAGGATGACGTTCCGCACGGTCTGGCCGGTGCGCGCCGCGAGCACGGAGGGCACTTCATCGGGCGGACACGGCGTGCCGTCCTCCCGCACGAGTTCCCAGTCGGGCGCCGCCGACGTGACGCCGTGCAGTTGCTCGCGTGTCAGCCCGAGCACGCGGGCCGCCGCGGGATTGCTCAGGAGGATGCGGTCGTCCTTGTCGTGCAGCACGACCCCGACCTCGATGTCCTCGACCAGCGTGCGGAAGCGGCTCTCGCTCTCGATGAGCGCGGCATCGACGCGCCGGCGCTCCAGTTCCGCGCCGGCCCGGGCCGACACGACCTGCAGCAGCGCCCTGGCCTGCTCGGCGTGCGCCAGCGGCTCGCGATGCAGCACGGCGATGAGGCCGAGCGGAGCCCCGTCGTTCGAGGCGATCGGCAGCCCCATGTAGCAGTGGATGTCCAGTTCCGTGAGCATCTGGTCGTTCGGGAACAGGGACTGGACATCGCGGGGGTAGT
This sequence comes from Vicinamibacterales bacterium, assembly GCA_046331345.1. Classification (GTDB taxonomy): domain Bacteria; phylum Acidobacteriota; class Vicinamibacteria; order Vicinamibacterales; family CAVVIG01; genus CAVVIG01. The sequence continues at coordinate 151,508 of JAXLRA010000004.1, forward strand.
AGCAGAAATCGCGCCCCACGACCGTGGCGCACGGCGTGCCGTCCAGGTCGTAGGTGAAGTTCTGCGCCTTCCGTCCGCTTCGCGACACCGCGATCGTCCGGATGCTGTTGTGCACCAGCGGGTCGATGGCGCCGACCAGCGCCCACTCCGCTTCGCAGATCGCACAGAGTGCGTCCACGGCGGTCTGGAAGAAGTCCTGTCCCGTCTGCGGACCGATCACCGACACCAGCCGATCGAGCGCCGCCTGTGTCTTCTTGCGGTCGGTGATGTCGCGCCCCTCGGGAACGAGGTAGATCACGGCTCCCCCGGCGTCGAGAATCGGCTTCAGGGAGAAGTCGATCCAGCCCGTGCCGCCGTTGCTCAGCGGATGTTCGGTTTCGAAGCGCACGGTCTGCCCGTCGGCAGCACGCCGGCAGGCCTCCTGCACCCGCGCCTGATAGGCGGGGGAGTGGGACCAGATCGGCGTCTCCCAGAACGGGCGGCCCACGAATGCGGCCGCCGGCAGGCTCATGGCGTCCAGTACCGGCCGATTGACCTCCAGCACGGTGCCCGTGACGTCGAGCAGCCCCATGAAGTGCAGGGTGTGGTCGAAGATGGCTCGCAGGCGCTGGTCGTTCTCCCGGTGCAGCCGGCGCGTCCGCGCGTTCTCACGTGACAGCTGGGTGGCGATGAGCACGACCCAGCACGCGAATGGGAAGTCGCCGACATAGGGCGAGGCAATCACGCGATGGTCGCTGAGGACACCGAGCATCGTGGACGTCAGGCCGGTGACGCCGCAGATCCCGACCAGGACGCCTCCGGTGCGATCGCGCCGGAACAGGTACACCGCGCCGACGATGGCGAAGATGTCGACGGACGCGACGGCGGCGTAGATCGGCGTCAGCCAGATCGGAGTGCGCGAGAAGGTGGTCGTCGTCAGCGACTCGCCCCAGGGCAGCGTCAGCGTCCGGAGCATGAGCAGCTCGCCGCGGCCCGGCCTGGGCAGCAGGAGCAGCACGCACGTGAGGGCCAGGAACGTGCAGATCGTCCAGAGGTATCCGCGCGCGCGCAGGCCGGTCAACCGCGAGGCCATGACCGCCGTCACGATCATGGCCAGCAGGCCGGACGCCATGCGGACGTTCAGGGCGCTGATGGCGGTCTGGATGTCCGCGGCCGTACCGAGGACGGCGAAGGCCGCGCTCATCATGGCGCAGAGCAGGCACTGCGCGGCGAAGAGCAGCAGCACACGCTGGCGGCGCGAGAGCCACCACGTCCAGCTGGCGTACAGGGCAGAGCAGAGGAAGAAGCCAACGAACACGACATGCCCCAGCACGAAGGGGCCCATCAGGTGCGGCGCGAGCGCTGGCGGCAGATTCATTCGTCGGTGGCCGGTGTGAGGAGGCCGTCCAGGCTGACCGCATTGCGCGTCCGCCGGTACTCACGGAGTCCCTCGTCGCCCTTGGCCTCTGCCCAGCGTGTCAGTTGATCGCGCTGGCCGGTGACCGACATCACGGGGACGCCGAACCCGCAGGAGGTCTGCACGGCCGTGACCTCGCCGACCACGATCTGCCGCACGCCGGGCGACTCCGGGAACTGCGTGCGCAGCGCCGTCCACTCAGGCGAGAGGCGGGTGATCACACGGCCGCGGCAGTAGAGCCGCAGGATCTTCGGTGAACCCGAGAACGCGCAGAACATGATCGTGAGGCGCCCGTTCTCGGTGAGGTGCGCCGCGGTCTCGTTGCCGCTGCCCGTCAGGTCGAGGTACATCACCGTCGCCGCGTCGACCACGCGGAAGGAATCGAGGCCCTTGGGCGAGACGTTCACGTGGCCGTTCGCGCCAGCCGGGGCGCTGGCCACGAAGAACAGCGGCTGCTGCGCGATGAACGCCGCGTGCTCTGGCGTGATCGCGTCATACAACTTGCCCATGCCGGGCATTCTGACACAAGAGTCGCGGCCGGACGGACCGCTGCCGTGAACGGTGGGCGGGGCATCCCGGTGGGGATGCCCCGGCGGGAGGGGGCCGTGCGGGGAGAACCGGGGAGCTACTTGACGGTCACGTTGACGGTGGATGAGTTGTTGGCCGGGTTGCTGTCGCCCTCCACCGGCGACCCGAAGGTGCCAGTCACCGAGAGGGGACCGGCGGTCGAGGGCGCGAGGACATTGATCTGCACCGACCGTGCCTGGCCGACCAGGATGTAGTCGACGCTGCAGGCGAGGGTGCGGTCGGCGCCGAAGACGCAGGTGCCTGCGCCGTCGTCGTTCGCCGAGACGAACGTGAGTCCAGGCGGGAGCGTCGCGGTGAAGGGGATGGCGTTTCCGATGGCCTTGCCCGCGTTCTTCACAGTGAACAGATAGGAGAACGCGCTGCCAGCGGCGGGCGACCCGGTGCTGGCCTTTCCGCCGGCTTGCAAGTCAGGCAGGCCGCTGGTCGTGCCACCACCGCCACCTCCAACCTTGGGCGGCGCCGGTCCGACCACCAGATCGAGCGGCAGCCGCACGATGTTGGGGTAGTAACCCGCCGCGTCCGGCACGCCCCACGAGTTCTCGGCCACCACGTTCCACGTGCCCTGCGATAGCAGCTTGATGGGGAACGCCAGGTTCAGTGACTGCCCTGCGGCGATGGGGCCGGTAAACCACACGCGGCAGAAGTCGTCGTATACCGCCTGGGTGAGTCCGCCCTGGTGTCCGCGATAGGCTTCGCAGAGCACCCGGGGATTGGCGGTGGTCGGCGTCTGCGTCCGCTTCACCTGGTTCGACAGGAGCAGCCAGCCAAACGTGCCGTACGGGTCGTCGACGCCGCTGATGTTCGTCACGGTGAGGTTCAGCGTGACGACGTTGCCCGCATACAGATCCCCGGCCACCGAGAAGGAGGTCTGCACCTCGAAGCCGTTCCCCGCAGTGATCGCCCGCACGCTCGACGGCGTGGTGGTCTCGGTCGCGAGGCTCGCGGACGCGGCGCTGCTCGACGACGAGGGGGCGGTCGGCGCGGCAGCACATCCGGCCAGAACAACGGTGGCGAGCGCCGCGGCGCACGTCAGGGCAACAGTCCGATCCATGCAGGTCTCCAGTCGAGGCATCAATGACGCGGTCGAATGGCGACCGCATCATCAGCATCGCTGCATGACCCCGGAACGGTTGTCAGGGCTGTGTCAAAGGAATGTCAAAAACGCGCGGTCAGGAGGGCCGCCGCCTGAAGGTCCACACCTGATAGCCGTCGCGCAGGCCGCGCAGGGCGGTCGCCAGCAGCCAGCGCGGAATCCGGAGCGAGCCGAATTCCGCGGTCCGGCCTGGAATCGAGATGTGGTCGACCGGTTGCCACCCGCCACGCTCGAGTGCCACTCGCGGATGGGCGTGGCGTTCCCCGAAGACGGCGCCCATGTCACGCAGTCCCTGCTGAAGCGCACGGCTGAACGTGCGCGCGAACATCGGCGACATCAGATCGCACACGAGCGTGGCGTTCGGGAGGTGGCGGCCGAGGGCGGAGGCGAACTCCGCCAGCGTCTTGTCCGACAGGTACATGCTCACGCCTTCGAGGATGACCAGGGCGTCATCGGATCCCGCGAGCGGCGCCAGGAATTCCGCGGCCGACACCGTGCCGAACCGGACGGGCGTCCGCTGCAAGGGACGCGGTGCGTCGGCGGCCGGCAGGCGCTCCTCCTTGAAGGCGAGCAACTGCGGGTCGTCGAGTTCGAACCAGCGGCCCCCACCCAGCCGGTAGGCACGCGTGTCGAAGCCGGCCCCAGGCAGGATGACGCGCAGGTCCGGATCCGACGCCAGGCGTGCCCGGACGATGTCGTCGATGATCCGGTGCCTGCCCACATTGCTGAACGCCGGCGCACTGTAACGGAGGATCGGCTGCAGGTCGCGCCGGATCTCGTCGTCCACGAAGCGTGCTGCGTAGGCGTCGCCGCAGATCGGCGCCGGTCGCATCGCATCGTCTGCGCGAATCACGCAGCAGTAGAAGGCGGTTCGCGCAACGGGATGGGAGATGGCCATTGGGATTTCAGATTGCAGAGTTCAGATTTCAGATTGAGATCGCAGATTCGCGATGGCCGACGGCCGGTTGGCGAAGGTGAATCCGTCATTGTCCGATGAGCGCGGCCACGGCCGGGTGCCGGGTGCGAACCGTGCCGGCCAGCGCGGGCACGTCGCGCAGCATGGTGAAGTCCGTGAATTCGAAGCCGGGCCCGACGGTGCAGCCGACCAGCGTGTACGCGCCGGTGGTCCGCGCGGCCTGCCAGTCGCCCGCCGCGACCACGTGCACCGGCGACGAGCCGCCTGGTGAGACCGGCCCGAGGAGGTGCTTCTCCGTGTGCGCGAACGCGGCATCGGCCGTGAAGAGTTCGAGCGGTGCCCCTTCGTAGAAGTGCCACACCTCGTCCGACGAGACCGCGTGCCACCGGCTGACGTCGTCTGCGTGCAGCAGGAAGAAGATGGTGGTGAGTGCCGTGCGCGAGGCCGCATCCGGGGTTCGCGCCACCGGCAGCGCCGACCGGTAGACCTGGCGGTAGAACCCGCCCTCGGGGTGCGGTTCCAGGCGAAGCGCCGCGATGAGTTCGGTCGCGCGGGGGTGCATGGCTACTGTGGACGGATGGCGTACGCGACCAGTTCCGTGTTCACGCCGCTGCCGACCGCAACGACGACGAACTGGCGGCCACCGGAGAGGTAGGTCATCGGTGCTGCGGCAGGGCCGAGCGGCAGTTCCTTTTCCCACACCAGTTCGCCGGTCTGCTTGTCGAACGCGCGGATCATCTGCGGCTCCGGCGCGGCGGTGGTCAGCGGACGACCACCGACCGCCACCGCGTTCCCGCGTCCGAGGTTGCCGAGGAACTGCGTGACGAACAGCAGCGACGGCGTGGCCAGCAGGCTGCTGCGGCGGCCGTTGCCGAGCGGACCCAGCCCGAGGTCTTTCAGCAGCGGATGGCTGCGCGGTCCGTCGCCGATCGGCACCTGCCAGGCGATGCGGCCCTCGCTCAGGTCGTACGCTGTGAGACGGCTGTACGGCGGCTTGTAGAGCGGGATGCCGTCGAGCGTCGGCAGCGGGCCTGCGGCACTGCGCCGGTAGCGCATGTTGCCGCCGTTGGCGTCGCCCTTGTCGAGTCCCACGATCGCGGGGCCCGTAATGGACGGCACGTAGAGGAATCCTGTGGTGGGATCGACGGCGGCGCCGCCCCAGTCCGCACCGCCGACATCGCCCGGCATCTGGATCGTGCCGCGCTCGGTGGGCGGCGTGAAGAGCGGGCCGCGGTCCCACGGCTTCAGCGTCTCCAGCGCCAGCGCCCGCAGCTCTGGCGTGAACGCCACCACGTCGTCGTCGGTGAAGCCCTGACGGTCGAATGGTGGCGGCTGTGTCGGGAACGGCTGCGTCGCCGAGGCTCGCTCGCCGGGGACGGTGGAGGCCGGGACCGGGCGTTCCTCGATGGGCCACAGCGGTGCGCCGGTGCGCCTGTCGAACACGTACACGAATCCCTGTTTGCTGACCTGCGCCACGGCCCTGACGCGCCGTCCGTTCCGCGTCACGTCGATGAGATTCGGGGCGGCGGGGAAGTCGTAGTCCCAGAGCCCGTGATGCACCGCCTGGAAGTGCCAGACCCGCTTGCCCGTGGCCGCGTCGAGGCACACCAGGCTTTCGGCGAACAGGTTGTGGCCGGGCCGATGGCCGCCGTAGAAGTCGTTGGTCGGCGTGCCGAAGGGCAGGTAGACGTAGCCGGTTTCTTCGTCGACCGTCATCAGCGACCACACGTTGGTGTTCCCGGAGTACTCGGCCGAACCCTCTTCCCATGTGTCGTAGCCGAACTCGCCCCGGGCCGGAATGGCGTGGAAGGTCCAGAGCTTTCGCCCCGTGCGGACGTCGAACCCGGAGATGTCGCCGCGCGGCTGCTCCTTCACCATCGGCCGGTCGACGATGTTGGCGCCGGTGATGATCACGTTCCGCAGGACCACCGGCGCCGAGTTCATCGCGTAGTTCTCGAGCGGCTTGACGAATGCGAGGCCGTCAGTGGCCCGCACCCGTCCGTTGGTGCCGAAGTCCGGGTCGGGCCTGCCGGTCTCCGCGTCGAGCGACACGATCTGCGCGTCGTGGGTGCCGGTGATGATCCGCTTGCGGGTCCCGTCGGTCCAGTACGCGGAGCCCCGGTGCGTGAAGCCGAGATTGGTGGGCCGGCCGAGCTTCCAGGTTTCGGGATCCCAGGTCCAGATCGTGCGCCCGGTGTTGGGGTCGATCGCGGCCACGACCCCGAGCGGCGTGGTCGTGTAGAGCACACCGTTCACGAGCAGCGGCGTGTCCTGGTAGCCGTACGGCCGCGCCGGATTGCTCTTCACGATCTCGTTGTCGGGCGTGCTCCACCGCCAGGCGACGTCCAGCCTGTTCACGTTCGTGCGCGTGATCTGGTTGACGCGCGAATACTTCGAGCTGGCGGCGTCGCTGCCGTAGTGGCGCCACTCGGTGGCGGCGACATCGGATGGCGCGGGCCGCTGCGCGACGGTTGCGGCGGCGGCCAGTCCCAGCAGGATAGCGGTCACAGTGAACAGGGCAGGTCGCATCGTCATCTCCGTTGGCGGAGGGATTCTACCCGGGCTTCGGTCTTCGGACTTCAGCCCCCGTCGACTTCAGGCCTGGAGCCGGCTGTTACGCGTCCTTGAGGACTGACAAGTACGCTTTCCAGGGACCGACCGCGCCGGCGTACTGCTTCGCGATGATGCGGGAGATCTGCGCGATGTGGGTCATGTCGTGCGCGACCCATGTGGCGAGGTGCTGCGACAGGGTGACCACGCCGAACTCCGGATGCCGGCCGGTTCGTGCGAGATCCGCGTCGGTCAGCCCCAGCGCCTCCAGCCGCGAGAGGCTGGTGTTGCGCAGGGCCGAGAAGCGGTCGAGCAGCTGCGAGAGCGTCTGCCCCTTCGAGGCGGCGAACATCGCCTCGCGGTCGAACGGCGGGAACGGCACGGCGTCGCCATGCTGCAGCAGGTGTTCCACGCGCGGGATCCAGTCGGCGCGTTCGCCGTGAATCAGGTGCCCGACCACATCGTACGGACTCCAGGTGCCCGGCCCTTCCGTGGCAGCCGTCCATTCACGCGGCAGGTCGTGCAGCATCGCCCGCACCGTTCGCGGCGTTTGCCGCAGCACCGGGAGCGCCTGGTCGAATCTGAACTCCATTGCGGCTCTTTACAGTCGTAGAGGCCGCCGCCGGGCGGCCGATCCCTTATCGCGACGCGCCCTGCAACTGCTTCGCGACCTTCTGGCACTCGTCCATCACGCGCAGCAGGTTGCCGCTCCAGATCTTGCCGATCTGCTCCTCGGTGTAGCCGCGGCGCACGAGTTCCAGGGTGATGTTGAAGGTCTCCGACGCGTCCATCCAGCCGTTCAGGTCGCCGCCGCCGTCGAAGTCGGAGGCGATGCCGACGTGGTCGATGCCGATCAGCTTCACCACGTAGTCGATGTGATTGACGAAGTCCTTCACGGTCGCCGGCGGATCCGCGGGCAGGCGCCTGTTGATGTCGGCGAGCTTCGCGTCGAACTGCGTCTTGCGCGCCGCCGGGAGCGCGGCGATTGCCTCGTCCATCGCGCGGGTGCTGCCTGCGGCCCCGGATGCGAGCGTCGGTGCCGGCTCGGGAATGCTGAACTCCTTGCGCAGGGCCACGAGCGCGGCCGCGCGGGCGGGGGAGTCCGGCTTCGTCTGCTTGATGTAGTTGCTGACCGCCACGATCTGGATGACGCCGCCCTTCCGGCCGAGCGCCTTGAGCGTCTCGTCGTCCATGTTGCGCGGCACGTTGGCCAGCGCGCGGACGGCGGTGTGCGACGCCACGACAGGAGCCTTCGAGAGCTCGATGGCCTTGAGGATGGAGCCCCGGGACGGGTGCGACACGTCGACCATCATGCCGAGCCGGTTCATCTCGGCGATGACCCGCTCGCCCATGGGCGAGATGCCGTCCTTCCACATGAAGCCTTCCTTCTCGCCGGTGTTCGAGTCGGACATCTGGTTCGCGCCGTTGTGCGCGAGCGACATGTAGCGGCCGCCGCGATCGTAGAACTCCTTCACGCGCCGGATGTCCTCGCCGATCGGGTAGGCGTTCTCCACACCGATGAGGGCCACCTTGCGTCCCGAGGCAGCGATGCGCCGCACGTCGTCGGCGGTGAGCGCGAGGCCGATCTTGTCGGGTGCAATCTGCTCGGTGAGCCGGTGAATGGCCTCGAACTTCTCGACGGCCTTCTTGTACGCCCGGTCGTACCCGGCGGGGGCGAGGGAGTCCGGCTCGCGCTTCGGGTCGGGCTGTCCGACGTAGACCACGAAGAACGCCGCGTCGAGACCGCCCTCGATCATCTTGGGCAGGTTCACCTGCGTGTCGAGCTTCTGGGTGTAGTTCTTCGTCGCGGTGAAGTTCTCGGGCTCGATGTCGTCGTGCGTATCGAGGGTGATGACGCGTTCGTGAATCGCCCGGGCGCGGCGGACGAGATCGGCCTCACCAGACGGAGCCTGCGCCGAGAGGGCAGCCACGGCCGCGGCGACGAACACAGCGGGATAGATGGAGTGCGTAAGCCTTCGCATCCCGGAATTATGTGGCCAGATCGGGAGGGGACGACATCAGGAAAATGCCGGGCCGAACAAATGGGCGGCGGCCACATGAATGTCGGTATAGTGTCGCTGTGGGGCGGCGAGCGCCGCCCGTGTCCAGGTGTTCCGGCACGGCGTCCGGAAGGAGTGTGTCATGCGCGTGCTCGTTTCGGCTTCCGCGGCCGCCCGTCTCGAGGCGGCCCGTCGATTCGTCCTCGATGCTCCGCCCGCCTCAGAGGTGCTCGTCGTCGGTGCTTCGCGCGGGGCGGCAGACGACCTCGTTCGCGAGATCGCGCGCACGAGGGGCGCCACCTTCGGGCTCTATCGCCTCAGCCTGACCCAGCTTGCGGCACGCCTCGCGGCTCCGGTGCTCGCGGCCGAGCGCCGCACACCCTCGACCGCGCTCGGCATCGAGGCGGTGGCGGCACGCGCCGTGTACGACGCGACGGCCGACGGCGACCTGCGCTACTTCGAACCCGTGGGGCGCACGCCGGGATTTCCACGCGCCCTGGCGCGGACGCTCGAGGAACTTGCGCTTGCCGGTGTCCCGCCTGCGCGGCTCGCCACGGAGACGCCTGGCTCGGCCGATCTCGTGGCGCTCCTCGAGCGGTTCGACGCCCAGTTCGATGCCGTGTCGAGCGTCGATCGCGCCGCGTTCTTCGCCGCGGCCACAGCCGCCGTGGGCGCGGAAGGCGCGCTGTTCGCAGCCTGCCGCCTGCTCCTGCTCGACGTGCCGCTCGCGCATCGTGCCGAACGGACGTTCGCCACGGCGCTGGCCCGGCGGGCGCCGGCCCTGCTGGCCACGGTGGTGGAAGGCGATCACCCCACCGTCGCCGCGTGGGACGGCCAGGCGGCCATCGAACGCGCGGCTGTCGCCGACACCGGCCTGGACCGGGTGCGGCGCTACCTGTTCATGCCGGGTAGCGCGCCGGCGGGCGATCCGCTGCCCGCCGTGGAGCTGTTCTCGGCACCGGGCGAAGGGCGCGAGGCGCTCGAGATTGCCCGGCGCATCCTGCGCGAGGCACGCAACGGTGTCCCGTTCGATCGCATGGCAATCGCGCTCCGCGCGCCGCGTCAGTACGCCGGGCTCCTCGAACACGCGCTGGAGCGTGCATCCGTTCCCGCGCACGTCGAGCGCGGCGCGCGTCGGCCGCACCCGGCCGGCCGTGCGTTCCTCGCGATCCTGCGCTGCAGGCTGGAGAACCTTTCCGCGCGCCGGTTTGCCGAATACCTCTCGCTCGGGCAGGTGCCGCAGGATGGGCAGGTCGGCCCGGCAGGGCAGGCCGAACGGCCGGATGTCTATCCGGCGTCGCAGGACGACGTCTTTGGTTCCATCGCGGAGCGGGCGGACGTCCAGGCGGAGGCCGATGCCGACGATGCCCACGCGCGTGAGGCGCCGCGTGCGTTCCGGGCACCCTGGCGGTGGGAACGGATTCTGGCCGAGTCGCGCGTCGTGAACACCGCGTCGCGCTGGGAGCAGCGTCTCAGTGGGCTGATGGAGGAGTGCGACGTCCAGGTCAGGGAACTGACGCGCACGGAACCGGATTCGGGCCGGCTCGCCCAGCTTCGCCGCAAGACGGAAGACCTGCGGACACTCGCCGCGTTCGCGTTGCCGCTGGTCCGGACGCTCGAGGCCTGGCCCACCACCGCCCGGTGGTCCGAGTGGCTCGACCTGTTCGAGGCGCTCGCACCGGTGGTGCTGCAGCGCCCGGGAGGCGTGCTGCGCGTGCTCGGCGACCTGCGGCCCATGGGCGCCATCGGACCGGTCGGGCTCGACGAGACCGTCCGCGTGCTGACCGCGCGGCTGGGCACCATCGAGTCCACACCGAAGGCGCGCCGCTATGGACAGGTGTTCGTCGGCACGCCGGAGCAGCTGCGGGGCCGCGTGTTCGACGTGGTGTTCGTGCCAGCCCTCGCCGAACGGCTCTTCCCCCAGCGTCCGCGCGAAGATCCCCTGCTGCTCGACGAGGCCCGTCGCGTCGTCGACGCCGGGCTGGCCACGCAGCAGACCCGCGCCGAGGACGAACAGCTGCAATTGCGCCTGGCGATCGGCGCGGCGCGGTCGCGGGTCTACGTGTCGTTTCCGACGATCGAAACCGGTGAAGGCCGCCCGCGCGTTCCGTCGCTCTATGCGCTGGAAGTGTGGCGCGCCATGACGGGCCGCGTCCCGGGCGCCGATGAACTGCAGCACGCGGCGGCGCGGGTGTCCAAGGCGACGCTCGCCTGGCCGGCCCCCGACGAGAGCCGCGAGGCGATCGATGCGCTCGAGCACGATCTCTCCGTGCTGCGCCGGCTGGTGGATGAACCGGACAGCACGGCTCGCGGCCGCGCGCAGTACATGTTGCAGCTGAACGAGCACCTCGCCCGCTCCGTTCGCGAGCGGTACGCCCGGCCGCGCAAGGCGTGGTCCAAGTACGACGGCCTGGTCCAGGCCAACGACCGCACACGTCCGCTCCTGGCGCCGCATCGGCTCGGCACGCGCGTGTATTCGCTTTCGGCGCTCCAGCGCTACGCGGCCTGCCCCTATCAGTTCCTGCTCGGCGCCATCTACAGGCTCCGTCCGGCCGAGGACCTCGAACCGCTGCAGCGGCTCGACCCGCTGACGAAGGGCAGCCTCTTCCATGCGGTGCAGACGGCGTTCTACCGGCGCCTGAAGGAGGAAGGGCGCCTGCCCGTGACGCCGGATGGCCTGGCGCACGCGCTCGACACGCTGGACGAGTGCCTCGCACGGGTCGCCGGTGCCGAGCGCGCGCGGCTGGCGCCAGCCATCGACCGCGTCTGGGACGACGAGGTCGCTGGACTCCGGCGCGACCTGCGCCTCTGGGTCGACCAGATCGCCCATGCCGACGACGGCTGGGTGCCGGTGAAGTTCGAGTGGGCCTTCGGGCTGAAGGGCAGTGCCGTGGATGTCGACCGTGACCCGGATAGCCGGCCGGAGCCGGTGTCGATCGATGGACGCTTCCTGCTCCACGGCTCGGTGGACCTCGTCGAGGAACATGCGACACGCCGCACGCTCCGGGTGACCGATCACAAGACCGGCCGCGCACGGGTCAAGGACGGCTACATCATCGACGGCGGACGCCACCTGCAGCCGGTGCTCTACTCCCTCGCAGTGGAGGCGGCGCTCGGCCGGCCGGTCGAGGCGGGGCGCCTCTACTACGCCACCACCGACGGCGGGTTCACGTCGGTGCCGGTCGCCCTGGGTGACGACGCCAGGCGGACCGGACTCGAGGCGCTCGAGATCATCGACCGCGCCATCGAAACCGGCTTCCTCGCTCCGGCGCCGGCCGAAGGCGCGTGCACATGGTGCGACTTCAGGCCGGTGTGCGGGTCGTCGCTCGAGAAGCGCAACCGGCGCAAGGCGGCCGAGCCGCTCGCCGACCTCGACGTGCTGAGGGGGCGGAAATGAGCCAGCCGACGACACTGATCGATCAGGCCGACCGCGATCTCATTCGCCACGACCTCGACCACACAATCGTGGTGGAGGCGGCGGCCGGGACGGGCAAAACCACCGAACTGGTGACCCGCATCCTGAACGTGCTGGCAAGCGGACGCGCAACCGTGGATCGGATCGTGGCGGTCACCTTTACCGAGAAGGCGGCCGGTGAACTGAAGCTGCGCATCCGCAAGGAACTCGAGAGCCTGCGTCAGCGCACCGTCGAACCGGCGACGCTGGCCAACCTGACCGACGCCATCCAGCGGCTGGAGGAGGCGCACGTCAGCACGATCCACGGCTTCTGCGCCGACCTGCTGCGGGAGCGCCCGGTGGAGGCGCGCATCGATCCGGTGTTCGAGGTGCTCACGGAGCCGAAGTCCGAGCGCCTCTTCGACGAGGCGTTCCAGGGGTGGCTTCACCGCACGCTCGAGGACCCGCCCGAGGGCGTGCGCCGGGCCCTGCGCCGCAGCGTGTGGTCCAGGGACGGCCGCGGGAACGACGACGGGCCGGTGGACCGGATCCGGTTCGCGGCCCGCGAACTCGCGGAATGGCGCGACTTCACGGGTCCGTGGCGGCGCGACCCCTTCGATCGTGACGCCGAACTGCGCGCGGTCCTGGTGCTGCTGCACGATCTGGCGGCGAGCACCGTTGAGCCGCTCTCCAGGCGCGACCCGCTCTACACCGACACCGCGCCAGTACGGGAGCTGAGCCGCGATATCGAGACCGCCGAGCGGTTCCAGGCGGCCGACGCCGACAGGCTCGAGGCGCGGCTGGTCGATCTGGCCGCCAACCGCGATTTCAGGCGCGCCCGGAAGGGCCGCGACCGCCTGTTCAGCCAGACGGCCACGCGCGAGGAAGTGTGGGCCAGGTTCGAGGCGCTGTGTCACGCGCTCGACGCGTTCCAGCGGGCCGCCGACGCCGACCTTGCGGTGCTGCTCCGCGAGGAACTGCGCGACGTGGTGGCCCGCTACCAGGACCTCAAGCAGCGGAGCGGCGCGCTGGACTTCGTGGATCTGCTCCTCTGCGCGCGCGACCTGCTCGCCGGCCATCGCGACGTCCGTCAGGCGTTCCAGGCCCGCTTCGCGTGCCTGTTCGTCGACGAGTTCCAGGACACGGATCCGCTCCAGGCCGAGATCCTGCTGCTGCTCGCGGCCGACAATCCCGACGAAGCGGACTGGCGGCGCACGCAGCCCTCCCCGGGCAAGCTCTTCATCGTCGGCGACCCGAAGCAGGCGATCTACCGGTTCCGGCGCGCCGACGTCGAGACCTACCGCGAGGTGTGCGATCACCTGGTCGAGCGCGGCGCCAGTCGCGCCTTTCTCCGCACCAACTTCCGATCCACGCCGACGATTCAGCACCTGGTGAACGCGAGCTTCGAGCCGCTGATGACCGGCGACCGCGCCACGCTGCAGGCGCGGTACGTGCCGCTCCGCCCCTGCCGGGAGGAACCGGCCGCGCGGCCGTCTGTCGTGGCGCTGCCCGTGCCCGAACCCTACGGCAAGCGCAGCGTGGCGGGCTATGCCATCGACGCCTCGCAGCCGGACGGCGTCGGCGCGTTCATCGCCTGGCTCCTGCACGAAAGCGGATGGACGATTTCCGAGAAGTCGACTCGCGATGAACTCCCGATCGAGGTGCCGATCGAGGCGAGGCATGTCTGCATCCTCTTCAGGCGGTTCCTCCACTTCGGGCAGGACGTCACCCGCCCGTACGTCGAGGCCCTGGAAGCGCGCGGCGTGCCGCACCTGCTGGTCGGCGGGAAGTCGTTTCACGGCCGCGAAGAGGTCGAGACGCTGCGCGCGGCGCTCGCCGCCGTCGAGTGGCCCGACGATGAACTGTCGGTGTTTGCCACGCTGCGGGGGACGCTCTTCGCGTTCGACGACGAGACGCTGCTCCAGTACCGGGAGGCATACAAGGTCTGTCATCCGTTCCGCGTGCCCGAGTCGCCGGCGCCCGAACTGCAGGCGGTGGTGGAGGCGCTGCAGTTGCTCAAGACGCTGCACCTCAGGCGCAACTATCGCCCGGTGGCCGACACGGTGACCGACCTCCTGACCGCCACACGCGCGCACGTGGCACTGGCCCTGCGCCCGGCTGGCGAACAGGCGCTCGCCAACGTGCTCCACGTCGCGGAACTCGCCCGGCAGTACGAGTTGAATGGCGGCATGTCGTTTCGCGGGTTCGTCGACGAACTGCGGGAGCAGGCCGACGGCGGGCAGGTGGCCGAGGCGCCAATCCTCGAAGAGGGCAGTGACGGTGTGCGGCTGATGACGGCGCACAAGGCCAAGGGGCTCGAGTTTCCGGTCGTGGTGCTGGCGGACATGACGGCGAAGATCCGCAACGAGAAGGCCGACCGGCTGATCGACAAGGCGCAGAAGACCTGTTACCTGCGCCTGGGGCGGTGGACCCCGGTCGAACTCGCCGCGAACGAACCGCTCGAAGTGGCACGCGACGAAGCGGAAGGCGTGCGCGTGGCCTACGTGGCCGCGACCCGCGCGCGCGACCTGCTCGTCGTGCCGGTTGTCGGCGACATCGAGTACGACGGCGGATGGGTGAGCCCGCTGAACCGCGCAGTCTATCCGCCCATGGCGACGCGGCGCTCGCCGTCGTTCGAGCCCTGGCATCCGCCCTTCAAGAAGGACTCGGTGTTCCGGCGTCCCGACGACGAGCCGTTCACGCAGGCGACCGTCCAGCCGGGCGTGCACCGGTTCAGCCACGAGGGCGCGGACTACGCGGTGGCCTGGTGGGATCCTCGCGCGCTGCCACTTGGCGTGGAAGCGTCGTTCGGTATCAGGCGCGAATCGCTCGTCATGAAGGACGTTCCCCAGGCGGTGGTCGACGAGGGGCTGCGCGACTATCGCCGCTGGGAATCGGCGCGAGCGCTGGCCGTGCGCGACGGCGCGACGCCGTCCATCGCGGTCCGCACGACGACCGAGTGGGCCGCCGACGACAGGGCGGATGTTTCCCTGTTGCAGGGCGGCCCGGCACCGGAACCGCCGCGCCCGCCTGTCCAGGTCGGGCTCTTCGACGAGCCCCCGGTCGCCGCCAGCAGCGTGCCGGCACCAGTGGCCGACCTCGTCGACGTGCGGGAGCCGGGACACGTTGGCGGTGCGCGCTTCGGCGAACTGGTGCATGCGGTGCTCGCGACGGCGCCGCTCGGTGCGACACGCGAGCAGTTCGAGTCGACGGCGGCGGTGCAGGCGCGGATCCTTGGCGCCACCCCGGAAGAGTGCCAGGTGGCCGTCGAGGCCGCGATCCGGGTATCGGCGCACGACCTCCTGCGGCGGGCAGCCTCTGCCGACGCGAGGGGCGACGCCAGGCGCGAATGTCCGGTGACGGTGACCGCTCCCGACGGGTCACTCGTGGAAGGTGTGGTCGACCTGGCGTTTCTCGACGGCGACACGTGGACGGTGGTCGACTTCAAGACCGATCGCGAAATCTCCCGGGAAGGAATCGAGCGCTACTTCCGGCAGGTGTCGCTGTACGCCGTGGCCATCTCGCGCGCGACGGGGCAGGCCGCGCGAGCCGTGCTGATGCGCGTGTGAGGGCGGGTCCGCAGCGGCGCTGGCGTCAGCGCTGACGGCCTGCCCGCCTCGGCCGTTCAGCGGCCGCGGCGTGGCGAGGGCGACAGACGTCTGCGGCATCCGCGCCGCGCCAGCGGCGGACATCCTTCGCGCGCTCGAGCGGCGATCCGGTCAGCTGTTCCCGGTCGCGTCGCATCAGGGCGGTGTTCCGCGCGAGATCCTCGTGAATCTGGCCGACACGCTGGGAGAGCTGTCGCACCCGCTCGAGCTGTTCTTCCAGGCGTTTGTCCATCACCGGCCTCTGCCCTGTGCAGTGCGAAGGCCGTGCCACGCCTGGCCGGACGCTACCGGCTGGCGCTATCCGGCAGCAGCGTCACCACGGTATAGCGGTCGAGCGGGAAGTACTTCCTGAAGGTGTCCTGCACCAGGGCGGTCGTCACCGCATCGATGCGGGCCGCCCTCGTGAGGATATCGCCGGGATTCCCGCCGAGCAGGTGCACGGTCTGGAGGCGGCGCAGCCAGTAGTTGTTCTGCTTCAGCGCGGTTTCGTAGTCACGCTTGGCCCCTTCCTTCGCCTTGGCGACCAGATCGTCCGGCGGTCCCTCGGCCTGCATCCGGCGCACTTCCTTCAGCACGCGATCGGTCATCGCCTGGATGTTCTCCGGAGCGGCGCCGAACTGGACCGCGACGTAGCCGTCCCCCCGTTGCGGTGGCGCCTGCGCGAGCCCGACCGAGACCGTGTAGGTCTGGCCCAGGTCCTCGCGCAGCGCATCGCGCAGCACGGTCTCGAGCACCGCGGTGGCGGCAATGATGCGTTCCTGCTCGTTCGGCTCGAACGAGGGGTCGGCAAAGAAGCTCAGGAGCGTCTGTGCCTTGGGCTCGCGGCCCTTGCGCACCTCGGCTGTCTGCGTGCCCTCCGGGAAGCGGACCCCGATGTCCTTGAACGCCGCCGTCCGGCGCCCTGTCGACGGCAGGCTCCCCACATACGTGGCCAGCTGCGGCAGCACGTCGTCGACCTTGAAGGCCCCCACCATGAACAACGTGAAGTCGGCGGCGTTCGCGAAGCGCGCCTTGTAGAAGGCCAGCATCTTCGCCCGGTCCAGGGTGGCGATCGCCTCGGCAGTGAGCGGCTCGGACGTGTAGTGGTTCGAGGTGTTGATCGCCTCGACCTTTTCACCGAACGCCTGGCCCGGACTGCGTCCGCGGTTGGCCACGGCCGCATCCAGCTGCTTCCGCATCAGGGCGAAGGCATCGGGGTCGTCGCCTGGAGCGGTGACATCGAGGTAGAGCAGTTGCAGCGCGGTTTCGAGGTCGGCAGGGGCTGCGGAACCAGAGACGCCGTGGGTGGCCGACGAGATGAACGGCGAGGCGGAGGCGCGCTTGCCGGTGAGCATCTTCCCGAGGTCGATCGCCTTGATGCCGCCGACGCCCGACAGACCCGTGTAGTTGGTGGCGAAGCTGGCCTGGAGGTACTCGTCCTTCGAGGCCAGTGACGCGCCGCCCGGCGCGTACATCGTGAAGAGCACCTGGTCGTTCTTGAAGTCGGTCGGCTTGAGCCAGACCTCGACGCCGTTGGACAGGGTGACGACCGTCACCCCGAGGTCGGGGAGTTCGCGGCTGGCGACGACCGTGCCCGGCACGGGCGCCTTCTCGATGAGCGCCCGCGTCGTGGTGGTGTCCGTCCACGGCGTCAGGGCCGCCCGATCGGCCGCTGCCAGGGCGGTCCGGAGGTCGGCTTCCTGCGGGAGCGCGAGCCCGTCCTTCTGGGGCATCACGGCCAGAATCACTTCGCCGCTGCCCGTCAGCCGCTGCTGGGCGAGCGTGGTGACGTCCGCCAGGGTGATACCGGGCAGCAGCTGCTGGACGAGCTGCCACTCGTACTCGATGCCGGGCGTGGGCTCCTGGTTCAGGTAATAGCCGAGCAGTTCCTGGGCGTAGCCGCTGCTCTCGTTCTTGTCGCGCTCGTTGTAGGCACGCTCGTAGAACGACCGGAGCCAGAGCCTCGCGCGCTCGAGCTCGGACGCGGTGAAGCCGTACTGCAGCACACGCCGCGCCTCGAGCTGGATGGCGCGTAGTCCCTGCGCGAGGTTGCCGTCAGTGACGCGGGCGTTCAGGCCGAAGGTATCCACCGTGGGCGTGAGCGAGCCGCCGCCTCCGCCGGCGCTGAGGAAGGGCGCGTCCGCCTTGCGCGACAGCTCGGAGAAGCGATCGTTCAGCATGTGCGAGAACAGGCTGGAGACGACGCTCCGGCGGTAGTCGCCCACGAGCGCGTCGCCGTCCGCCGGCCGCTTGTGCAGGATCTGCACGGACGACGAGGTGACCTCAGGGTCGCTCACGATGCTCACGAGGGACTCCGCGTGCAGCGGCACCGTGGCGTCGGGCAGTGTGCCCTGCGCCGCCCGCGCACGCAGCGGTCCGAACGCCTCGCGTATTCCCGATTCGATGGCCACCGGGTCGACGTCGCCGACGACGATCACCGCGATGCGCTCGGGCCGGTACCACGTGTCGTAGAAGTCGCGCAGCCGCTGCACCGGCGCGCTCCGCAGCACCTCGGGCGTCCCGATGGGATTCCGGTCTGCGTACCGGGACCGGTAGTACAGCATCGGCACCTGCTTGTCGCGCACACGCGTGGACGCACCGAGCCGGCCGCGCCACTCCTCGATGACGACGCCACGCTCCTTGTTCACTTCCTCCGCGCTCAGCGTCAGCCCGCCGGCGAAATCGGAGAGCGCCTGCAGACCCCGGGTGACGACCTCGCCCGAGTCGGTCGGCAGGTCCAGCATGTAGACCGTTTCGTCGAAGCTGGTGTAAGCGTTCACGTGCGGCCCGAGGCGCGCCCCGCGTGACTCGAAGTACGAGACCAGCTCACCCGGCTTGAAGTGGGTGCTGCCGTTGAACGCCATGTGCTCGATCAGGTGGGCGAGTCCGAGCTGGTCGTCCGCTTCGAAGAGCGAGCCGGCCTTGACGGCGAGCCTCAGCGCCACACGGTTTGCGGGCCGCGGGTTCTTCCGGATGAAGTAGGTCAGGCCGTTCGGCAGGGTCCCTGTGCGGACCGCGGCGTCGAACGGAATCTGCTCCTGCAGGTTCGGACGCGGCGTGCCGTTCGGGACCGCCTGGGCGAAGAGCGGCGCGGCCTGGCCAATGAGCGCGAGCAGCGCAAGCGTGCGGGTGACGCGGATGACGGAGGGCATTGCTGCGGATTATATGGGCGACGCGCCCTGTCGGGCGCCGTTTCGGGCCAGCCGATCCCTTCCCGGGTTCAGCTGGCGTCCGTTACCTGTTCAGCGTCTGCGCAGGGAGATGTTGATGGGCGTGGTCTCTCCGGCGCGCACGTCGTACTCGCGACTGAAGGGTTCATAGCCGTCGCGCTCGACCTCGATGAGATGTCGTCCCTCGGCGACCTGGATGATGAGGCGGTCGTCGCCAGAGGGGCCATCCCAGCGCTCGCCGTCCACACGGATCACGGCGCCGCCGGGCTGGACACGAACGGAGAGGGAGGCGTACCGCGAGGCGCTCCTCGCCTCTGGCGGGTTTTCAGTCGGAAGCCGGCGCCGCGGAACCGGTGGGTCGAGAGGCGCTCGCCGTCCGACCGGACCCCGTGCCGGAGGCCGCCTGTAGGTGTCGTCCGGCTCGTCCATCTCCTCGCGATCGCGTGCGGACGGGACCGGCTGGGGTTCCTGGAGTTCGCCGTCGCGGAGGCGCTCGAGCGATCCGTCGAGCGTGCGCGTCACGTTCGGGCTCAGGTAGAGCCGCTGCCGCAACGATCGATACCCCTCGAGGTAGATGACGATCTCGTGCTGGCCCGGCGTGACGTGGAGCCGCTGGAGCCGGCCGTCGAACTCCTGGACCTTGCCGGCGAAGAACCCGTCGACGTAGACGTCCGCCTGCTTGGGCTTGACGTTCAGGCGTAGGTGGCTCTCGGCCTCGGCGTAGCGATAGGGCTGATAGATGGGCGGATAGCGCCACTGCGCCGCCGCCGATGTCGGCAGCGCAAGGCTACTTAGTGACAGCAGAACGCCTACGAGTTGGAAACGGTTACGCACGTGATGCTCCTGGTGAAGCCGACGTTTCACCACGCGAGGGGCAACGACCATACCAGACGAGCTGGGGCAGTTTGCCTGCAAATGACACGGCTGCAACGGATTGTGTCACCGGCCGGGCACAGCGGCTGTCGCGGCGACAGGACGCAGCCCGAGCGGCGGTGGACAGTCGGCCTCGCCCGGCGGATTCCCCTGAATCCCTTCGACACCAGTCGACTGGACGCTCGTCGATGACCGCCGCCTGATTGTGTCGGCCCGGCCACCTTGACTCGGCGCCAAGGCCTGGGGAACAATCCTCGCCCAGTGTTCTCTGTCCACCCGACGTGTTGTCGCTGCTCCCGCGCGCAGGCCGCCTGTTGCTGCGCGTGTACAGGGCCGACGACCGTCCGGTGAGAACATCCCGCCCGTAGATTTCCTCTACAGCTGATTGGTTTCTCCCGGTTCGTCGCTCGGCTCAGCCGTGTGTGCGTCCAGGCCGATACATGTAGGTATCCAGGGAGAAACGTCGTGTTCGAATTCAGGAAACGTCTGGCAGCGCTGGTCGCGCTGCTGTCTGTTGTGACGGTTATGCCGGCCCTGGCACAGGGTGGCGCGGGCACCATCACCGGCGTCGTGCGCGACAGCAACGGTGGGGTGCTGCCCGGGGTGACGGTCAAGGTCACCGCCAGCCAGGGCGGCGCCAGCGTGGAAGTCGTCACCGATGGTGAGGGAGGCTATCGGACCGACGGCCTTGCCACGGGGACCTATCAGGTCGAAGCCGGGCTCGATGGATTCGAGACCTCCTCCGTGCAGGTCACGCTCTCGGGTGCGCTCGCCACCCTCGATATCACCCTCTCGCCGTCGCGGGTGACCGAGTCGGTGGTGGTGACGGCACGGCGCATCGAGGAAGAGGCGCAGGAAGTGCCGATTCCGGTCTCGGTCATCCGCGGCGACCTGGTCGCCGATGCGGGGGCGTTCAACGTCAACCGCATGAAGGAAATGCTGCCGACGGTGCAGTTCTACTCGACGAACCCGCGCAACTCGGCGATCAACATCCGCGGCCTCGGCGCGCCGTTCGGCCTGACCAACGACGGCATCGAGCCGGGCGTCGGCCTGTACATCGACGGGGTCTTCTTCGCGCGGCCGGCTGCCGCCACGCTCGACTTCCTGGACGTCGAGCAGGTCGAAGTGCTGCGCGGGCCGCAGGGCACGCTCTTCGGCAAGAACACGACGGCCGGTGCCATCAACGTGACGACGCGCAAGCCGAGCCTCGTGCCGACCTCCGAGGTGGAGGTGAACTACGGCAACATCGGCTACGTGCAGGCCAAGGCGTCGATTTCCGGCCCGCTCGGGAAGGACTTCGCGGCTCGCATCTCGTTTGCGGGTACCCAGCGCGACGGCACGCTGCTGAACCTGAAGACCGGGAACGACGTGAACGACATGAACAACCTCGGCCTGCGCGGCCAGCTGCTGTTCGCGCCGACCGACCGGATCGCGATTACGTTCGCGGCGGACCACACCCGCCAGCGCGTGAAGGGCAATACGCAGGTGGTGGCCGGTGTCGCGCCGACGCTGCGGGCGCTGAATCGGCAGTGGGCCGCCATCGCCGCGGACCTGAACTACATGCCGCCGAGCTACAACGCCTTCGACCGGCTGACCGACGTAGACTCGCCCATCCGGTCCTACCAGGACCTCGGGGGCACGTCGCTGAACATCGACTGGAAGCTGGGTCCCGGACGCCTGACCTCCACGACGGCGTGGCGTTTCTGGGACTGGAAGCCGTCGAACGACCGCGACTTCATCGGCCTGCCGATCACGACCATCTCGTCCGGCACGTCCAAGCAGCAGCAGTGGACGCAGGAGATCCGCTACGCGGGCGACATCACGAAGCAGGCGAACTTCGTGGCCGGCCTGTTCTACTTCACCCAGGGCATCGACTCGAACCCGGTGATCAAGCAGGAGCAGGGCGCTGCCGCGTGGCGCATGCTGCTGTCGCCCAGCGCGAACGCGGCGACGCCGGGCCTGCTCGACGGCTACGGCTTCAACCAGTACCTGAACTACGACAACACCAGTGCGGCCGCGTTCGGCCAGCTGGAGTGGTCGATCACCGATCGGCTGCGCGTGCTGCCCGGCCTGCGCCTGAACTGGGACAAGAAGACCGTCGACTTCGATCAGCAGGTCTACGGCGGGCTGCAGACGAGCAACGCCGCGCTGGTGGCGCTGCAGCGGTCGGTCCTCGCGCCGCAGGCCTACACGGCCGACGTGGCCGACACGAACCTCTCGGGGCAGGGCACGGTGGCGTTCCGCGTGGCGGAGTCCATCAACACCTACGCCACCTACGCCACGAGCTTCAAGTCGGTGGGCCTGAATCTGAACGGCGTGCCGACCGATGCGCAGGACCGGCCGGTGCTCTCGGCCGCGACCGTGAAGCCCGAGGACGTGACGCACGTGGAGATTGGCGTGAAGACGACGCCGTTCCGCGGCGTCACTGCCAACGTGGCGTTCTACGACACCAACATCAAGGACTTCCAGGCGCAGGTGGTGAACGCGGGCGTGGGCGTGCTTCGCGGCTACCTGGCCAACGCCGAGAAGGTGCGAGTGCGCGGCCTCGAGTTCGATGGCAGCGTCGCCTTCGGCAAGCGCCTGTCCTTCTACGCCGCCGCCGCCGCAACCGACGGCACGTACGTGTCGTTCACCGATGCGCCGCCGCCGCTCGAAGAAACCGGCGGACCGCAGGTGAAGGACATCTCGGGCTCCCTGCTCCCGGGTATCTCGAAGGGCGCCGTCTCGTTCGGCGGTGAGTGGGCGGAAGCGGGGCGGCTGCTCGGTCGCCCGGGGCAGTTCTTCACCGCGTTCGACACGAGCTACCGTTCGAGCTTCTCCTCGAGTGCAACGCCATCGAAGTACCTCGTGGTCGACGGATACACGCTCCTCAACGCCCGCGTCGGCTTCCGCGCGGCCGAAGGATGGACGGTGTCGACGTGGGCGCGGAATCTGCTGAATACGGACTATTACGATCTGCTCTCTGCGGCGCCTGGCAATTCGGGGCTCTACGTGGGGCAGCCCGGCGACGGGCGCACCGTCGGCGTCACGCTGCGCCTGGCGTTCAAGGGTAGGTAAATGCAGGCAACCGGGCGCACCGGCTCGGCAGCCGGTGCGTCCGGGAGTTATAGTGCTTCTGCGACAGGACGGACATGAACGAACAGATGCTGTGGCTCGGGGCGATCACGCTCCTGGCTGCTACGGTCAACGGCGCGCTGGGCTACGGGTTCTCTTCGATCACCGTGCCGCTGGCTCTGCTGTTCCTTTCGAACCGGGTGCTCAACCCGGCGCTGATCCTGATCGAAGTCCCGCTGAACGCCTACGTCCTCTGGGTCAACCGCGCCTCGCTCGGGGCGGTCCTGAAGCGCGTGACGCCGATGATCATCGGTCTGATTCCCGGCATCATCGCGGGCACGTTCCTGCTCTCGCGGGTGAGCCCGGACTGGCTGAAGCTCTACACGTATGTCGTGCTGCTGCCCCTGATTCTGCTGCAGGCCGCCGGGTTCCGCCGCCCAATCAAGGCTGAGCGGAGCGCGGGCCTGGCGTTCGGCGCCGGCGTGGGCGTGCTCTATTCGGTGACCACGATCTCGGGGCCGCCGCTGGCCATCGCCCTGAACAACCAGGGGCTCGAGAAGCGCGAGTTCCGCGCCGCGCTGGGCGTGGTGCGGCTCGCCGAGTCGTCGATGACAGCCGTGGCCTACATGTGGGCCGGGCTCTTCACGGCGCCGAGCTTCGCGCTGGTGCCGTGGATCGTGCCGAGCGTGGCGATCGGCGTCCCGATCGGCGCCCAGATCATCCAGCGCATGCGGCCCGAAACCTTCCGTCGCATCTGCATGAGCTTCGACGCCTGGGTCGTGGCGTTCGGCCTCTCCAAGCTGATCCACGACCTGAAGCTGATCCCGAGCAACGCCGCGTACTTCGTGCTGCTCGCCGTAATCCTCCTCGACGCGTGGCTGCTCTACAGGTTCTTCCACCTGACCGAGGTGCAGGAGGCGTCGCCACCCGCGCCGTCGTACGCCTCGGGCAGCGCACCACAGACCGACCAGGGCTGACCGCGGACGCGGAGTGTTTGACTCCGCACGCGTTACTTGCTACATATCTAACGCCGATGCGGATCGCCGCCTGTTGCTGCGCGTGTTGTTGTACGGACCCGGAAGGGCCCGCGCTGCATGGTCGTGCGTCACCGCACCAGATCCGCTGAACCAGATTCACACGGACTCATCGACCACAAGGCCCGGGGACATACCACCCCGGGCCTTTTTGTTTTTCTGGACCGTACTGCCATGGCCACTGCTTCCATCGACCCGACATCGCTGCGTGCGCCGGGGACCAGCGCCGACCTGGCCCCGAGCGACGACCATCTCTCCGCGCTCGAGGCGGAGAGCATCCACATCATGCGCGAGGTGGTAGCGGAGTTCGAGCGGCCGGTGCTGCTGTTCTCCGGGGGCAAGGACTCGATCGTGATGCTGCGCATCGCGGAGAAAGCCTTCTATCCTGGCCGCATTCCGTTCCCGCTGATGCACGTGGACACCGGCCACAACTTCTCCGAGGTCATCGAGTACCGCGATCGGCGCGTCGCCCAGCTGGAGGCGCGGCTCGTCGTCGCCTCCGTGGAGGAGGCGATCGCGCAGGGGCTCGTGGCCGACCCGACAGGCCCGCGGGCGTCGCGCAACCAGGTCCAGACCGTGCCGCTGCTGCAGGCGATCCAGCACCACCGGTTCGATGCGGTCTTCGGCGGGGCCAGGCGTGACGAGGAGAAGGCCAGGGCCAAGGAACGGGTGTTCAGCTTTCGCGACGAGTTCGGCCAGTGGGATCCGAAGAACCAGCGGCCCGAACTGTGGTCGCTCTTCAACGGCCGGCACCGGAAGGGGCAGCACATTCGCGTCTTCCCGATCTCCAACTGGACGGAGACCGACGTGTGGCAGTACATCGGCCGCGAGCACCTCGAACTGCCGTCCATCTATTACGCCCACGAGCGCGAGGTGTTCAGGCGCGACGGGATGCTGATGGCGGTGACACCCGTCACGCCGCCGCAGCCCGACGAACCGGTGTTCCGGGCCGTGGTGCGCTACCGCACGGTGGGCGACATGACGTGCACCGCCGCCGTGGCGTCCGACGCGGCGACCGTCGAGCAGATCATCGAGGAGGTGGCCACCAGCCGCATTACTGAGCGAGGCGAGACGCGCGCGGACGACCGCGCTTCTGAAGCCGCGATGGAAGACCGCAAGCGCGAGGGGTATTTCTGATGTCGGCCGGACTCCTGCGCATCTGCACCGCCGGCAGCGTGGACGACGGGAAGAGCACGCTCATCGGACGACTGCTGTACGACTCACGCGCGGTCTACGAAGACCAGCTCCACTCGATCACGCGCGCCTCGAAGAACCGGTCGGCCGGCCCCATCGACTTCTCCCTCTTCACCGACGGGCTGCGGGCCGAACGCGAGCAGGGCATCACCATCGACGTGGCCTATCGCTACTTCGCGACGGCCCGGCGCAAGTTCATCCTCGCCGACACACCCGGCCACGAGCAGTACACCCGCAACATGGCCACCGGCGCCTCAACGGCCGACGTCGCCATTCTCCTGGTCGACGCGCGCCACGGCGTCCGGCCGCAGTCGCGGCGTCACGCACAGATCGCGCGGCTGCTCGGCATTCGCGACTACGTCGTCGCGGTGAACAAGATGGATCTGGTCGACTTCGACCGCGACGTGTTCGACCGGATCGTCGATGAGTTCGATCAGATCCTGGCCGGGGCGCGGCTCCATCCGATCCCGATGAGTGCGCTCCACGGCGACAATGTCATCGGTCACAGCGAACGGACGCCGTGGTTCAGCGGCGCGCCGCTCCTCGAGTTCCTCGAGACGGTGGTGGTGGACCGTGACGTCACGGCCTCGCCGTTCCGTTTCCCTGTGCAACTGGTGCTCAGGCCGACGCACGACTTCCGAGGCTATGCCGGACAGGTGCTCTCTGGTACGGTGCGCGCGGGTGACACGGTGTCCATCTGGCCGAGCGGCCGCTCCACCCGTGTTGCGCGCATCGTGACCTTCGACGGCGAGAAGCCGCAGGCGCTGCCGGGCGAATCGGTGACGCTGACGCTCGAGGACGAGCTCGACATCAGTCGCGGAGACATGATCACGGCCGGTCCTGTCGCCGTGTCGCAGCGCTTCCGGGCGGATGTGGTCTGGATGGACGAGCGTCCGCTCGACCCTTCGCGGGTGTACCTCCTGAAGCACACCACGCGGACGGTGACCGCCGAGATGGACCGCACGCTGGTGATGAACCAGATCGGCTCGGTGACCGTCGCCACGGCCCGACCGGTGATGATCGATCCCTATGCCGACAACAGGGGCACCGGAAGTTTCATCATCATCGACCCGGCCACCAACTTCACCGCCGGCGCTGGGATGATTGCCGAACTGCTCGACGAGACCGCCGGACCCTCGCATCGGCACGCCGCCATCGCCGAGCGCCTGGCGCGGGCCGCCCGCAGCGCCGCGTCAGAGGCAGACGCCGTGGACGCGGTCCGCCAGCTGCTCGAGGACGCGCTCGCATAGAGAACTGAGAAGTGAGAACTTGGAAGTGAACTCCAGAAGTGTCGAACTTCACTTCTCACTTCTCACTTCTCAGTTGTCAACTCTGTGTCGGGACGACCTCTACGGCCGTGCCGTACGCCAGCACCTCCGTGACGCCCGGGGCGATCTCGTTGGCGTCGTAGCGGACGCCGATCAGCGCGTTGGCGCCTGCCTCGGCCGCATGTTCGAGCAGGAGCCTGTAGGCGTCGGCCCGCGCCTTCTCGCACAACTCCGTGTAGAGCGTGATGTTGCCGCCCACCAGTGTCTGCAGCGAGGCGCCGATCGTGCCGACGATGCTGCGTGAGCGGACGACGATGCCGCGGACCACACCGAAGTTGCGCTGGAGGCGGTAGCCGGGGAGTTCGAAGGCGGTGGTGACGAGTGCCGGATTCACGATGCCCATGCGGGCATTATGCACGGCCCTCGGCGTCGAAGGCGTCCTGCACCGCTTCGTCGAACCGGTCCAGGATCTCGCGCCGGTGACTCCGCGTGTGCAGCTTGAGCCGATCGGGAGCCAGCTCGACCTGCTCAGGCGACTGCCACGTCGACGCCCGTCGGCGGAGGTACGCACCGTACGCGCGGCGGCAACACCACTCAGCCACAGCGGCGACCGGCGCGCCAATCGCCTCCACCGCACGCCTGACTGCCCGCAGCACCCGTCCCTGGTGCACGACGACCGGCCCACGCGCGGGCCCGGCGTAGTTCGGGAACAGCCGGCGCACGAACGGGTTCGCGTCGAGAATGGCCCGGAACGTCTCGTGTCCGGTGACCGGCCTCATGCCGACGATCTGGCTGGCCGTGAAGAAGTCCTGCGGCTCGAACGAGAGGTTCGAGTCGGCCACGATGAAGTTGGCACAGAGCGTCCGCCGCCGCCCCAGCAGGCGTGCCAGCACGATGACCGCTACGGCGGTCGTCCACACGTGGCGTCCGCGCGTCACGATGAACAGGTCGAGATCGCCGCCGTGCTCGAGGTTCAGGTGCGCGATGCTGCCGGACAGGCCAATCATGCGGACGTACGGGAGCGCGGCAATCAGCCGTACCAGCGGCCGGTGCGCCGCGAGGAACGTGCGGCTGCGCCGTTCGCGATGCCGGCGCACGTCGACCAGTTCTGATGCGCCGACAGGGAAGAAGTAGCCATTGCGGCTCTCGATGTGCGCGGCGAGCGGGGCGCTGCCGCGCACGACGGAGAGAATCTCGCTCGGCGTCAGCCGGATGTCGACCAGCGTCTGCCGCAATTGGGCCAGCGTCAGCGGGTAGTCGAAGAGGGCAGCGTAGAACACGCTCCGGGCGATGGCTGCCTCCGCTGGATCGAGTTCGGGCAGCGACGAGCGGTACGCGAGAGGCAGCATCAGTGGCCCTCCATGGCCGCAGCCGGGACGCAGCCGTCGGCGGCGGGGACGCGGGCCAGCGCCGCGACGCACCCCACCGTGAGCACCGCTTCGGTCCAGAGCGTGGCCCAGGCGGCGCCGTCGATGCCGAGCGTGCCGATGAGCCGGGCATTCAGCAGCAGGTTCACCGCGAGTGCCCCGCCGCACACGATCGCATAGGCCCGGTGTCCGTGCCAGCCGATCAGCTGGCTCGTGAGGGCATAGTTCAGCGCCATGAGCGGAAACGAGAGCAGCAGGATCCGAAAGGCCTGGCCGGCATCGGCGTAGGCCGGTCCGTAGACGAACGACACCAGCGGCGTGGCGAACGGCCACAGGCCGGCGACGACCACCGCCGCAGTCAGCGCGAGCGTCAGTGACAGCCGCGTCAGCAGCGACGCGTTGCGCGACGTGAAGAGGGCCGGCAGTTGTACGGCGAGCACGGCGGCCGGCACGAGGCGCATGGCCTCGACCAGCCGGAACACGGCGTTGTAGGCCGCCACATCGTCGGCGCCGCGCCACAGCCCGAGCAGAAACACATCGACCCGGAAGTACAGCGCGGAGAGTACGACGCCGGCCCCAATCGGCAGGACGGAGGTCACGAACTCCCGCCACGTCGACTGCGGCGGGCCCGCGCCGTCGGGCGGCGGCGTCAGCGTGCGTGCGAGATGCAGCGCGATGCCCAGCGTGCCCACCGACGACAGCAGGAACGCAACCGAGAGCGACAGCAGCGTCGGCCGCCACGTGAACACCGCCAGCGCCGTGAGCGCGAGGGCGCCGCGCTGCACGAGCGTCAGCGTCGACTCGAGGTCCGTGCGGCGCAGCCCGCGGAACAGGTGGAAGAGATACTCGGTCACACCACTCAGCCCATACGCAAGGGCGAGCAGTGCGCCGGGAACGAAGCCGGGCGCCGACTCCACGGCGATCACGGCGACGGCGATCGCCGAGCAGGCGAGCCCGGACCAGAGCCTGAGCGGCAGCCAGCGGGCGAGGGTGGTGCCGATGGACGTGGGGCGCTGCGCCGCCTCGCGGGCGATGTGCATCTGCATCCCCGAGTCGGCCACCACCGACGCCAGCCAGCCCACGGTCATGGCGAACGCCATGGCGCCGACGTCGGACCGTGACAGCGTGCGCGCGGCCGCGATGGTGATGACGAACATCACGCTTTTCGCCAGCCCGTCCGTCAGTCCGCGGTAGGCGATGAGCCACAGGCTCCCGCCCGCTCGCAGGGGTTCGGCTGTCGTCATCGAATGGCCATGAGCGGTTTCCGTTCGCGAAACATCTTTCGTCGGTCGTAAGGGGATTACCCAATCGCACTCGCCACACACCGACCAGCCAGACCCGCAGATCTGCACGGATTGAGAGCCCGATTTGGTGCTGAACGACGCATTCGGCGGTGAATCGCTGTCTTCGGTCCCCGCGCGCACTATGCAGGTGGCGTGCCCTCGGCTCGTGTGAGGACACAGCATGCATGGCAAGGTTCTTGGACTTGCGCCCGCATCCATGTCGATCGCAGACGTCCTCGTCGGTGAGGAACTGACGCCGGCGCGAGCCGTGAGGCCGCACGCGGGTGCAGACGCCCTCGCGATGGTCCGTGCGTCTTGGCTGGCCCTCGCAGCGGTCGTCCTGGTCGCTCCGTTCGAGACGCTGCGGCCGCTCGTGCGGCTGCCGGGACAGTCGCTGACGTCCGTGGAAGCGGTCGTCGTAGCCTGCGTGCTGATCGTCGCGCTGACCGCCTGGCGCGGGGGCATCCGTGCCGGTGGACCGATCCGCCTCGTGCTCCCGCAGATCGTGCTGGGTGGCGTCGCCATCGTGGCCGCACTCGCCGCCCCGGCGCACGTGGGAAATGCACTGCGCATGTCCGCGCGGCTGCTCGTGGTGGCGTTCGTCTCAGCCACCGCGATTGCGGTAGGCGGCTCGGCCCAGGCGCGGCGCCGGATGCTGTGGGTTGTCGTCGTGTCCGGCGTGGTCGTCGCCCTGCTGACCGTGGCCGACTTCGCTGGCGGCACCACGCTGGCACGGTGGTTCGCGCCGTTCAGGACCGCGGTGGCGATCGTGGGGACGCAGGTCCGCGCGTCGGGGCCGTTCCAGTACCCCACCATCGCCTCGATGTACATGGAGATCGCGTTTGCCGCCGGCTGCGGTCTTCTCCTCACCATGCGCGAGGTGAAGCCGCGCCTCGCACTGGTCCTCGCGCTCATCATCCTGTTCGAGGGCATCGTCCTCACGTTCACGCGGGCCGGACTGATTACGGCCGCGCTCGCGCTCGGCCTGACCGCTGTCGCGCACTGGCGGCAGCGTGGGCCGGATGCCGCGCTGCGCGCGCTGGCGCTCGTGGGCCTGGTGGCGGTCGTGCAGATCGGGACGTCGCGCTCGGCCGAAATGCTGATGCTGCGCCTGACCAGCGAGGGGCAAGGGCGCTGGTTCTCGGCGGTGTTCGACGTGCCGTCGTCCGTGGCGATCGACACCCAGCGGCTTGCGCGTGTGCCCATCTCGGTGACGAACACCGGCCGCGCGACCTGGGACTCCGATGCGTCGGAGCCCGTGCTGCTGTCGTACCACTGGGTGGCGCTCGACTCCGACGAGGTGGTGGCGTGGGAAGGAGAGCGGACGGCATTTCCGGTCCGCGTGGCGCCGGGCCAGACGATGGAACTCGCCGCGGTGGTCGGCGGACCGGGCAGGCCGGGGCGCTTCCGGCTGATGTGGGACATCGAGCAGGAAAACCGCCTCTGGTTCTCGACCGAGCCTGACGCCGCGGTGGCGTTCTCCACCGGCGTGGTGTCCGGACCCGTGACATCGACCGTGCGCGGACGCGGCCCTCACCGCATTCCCCGCGCCGAAGTCAGGCCGGGCCGGTTCCGCCTCTGGGCGGCGGCCTTGCGGATGGTGGCGGCGCACCCACTGCTGGGCGTCGGCCCCGACAACTACCGCCTCCTCTACGGGGAGTACTCGACGATCGTCCCCGCGGACCCGCGCGTGCACAGCAACAACATGTACATCGAGGTCCTCGCCGGCATGGGGATGGTGGGCGCGGCCGTCCTGCTCTGGGTCGCCGTTCGCACCGGGCGGGCGGCGCTCGCGGCGTGGCGGCTCGGTGGAGAGGGAGCCGGCATCGGCGCCGCGTGCGCGGCGATTGCCGTGCACGGCCTCGTCGACTCCTTCCTGTCGTTCACGGGCACGTACCTGCTGATGGCGGTGATGATCGGCCTGGCGATGGCCCATGCCGGCGACGCGGAGGCACATGCACATCGCGTTTGACGGGACCACCCTGCGCCCGGGACGCACCGGCGTCGGGTACTACACCGAGCACCTCCTGCGCCACGCCGCCCTGCTGCGTGGCGACGACGACGTGACGGTGATCTCGAATGCGCCGGTGAGCACGACCGTGCCGCTCCCGCCCGGCGTGCGCACGGCGGTGTCCGGCGGCTCGTTGCCGCGGGCGCTGTGGATGCAGGTGCAGGCACCCCGCATGCTGCGCCGCCTGCGCGCCGATGTCGTCCACTTCACGAACGGCATGGTGCCCGCCGTGTGCGCCGTTCCCACGGTGGTGACGATCCACGACATGAGCCTCACGCTCTATCCGGAGTTCCACCCGCTCCGGCGCGTGCTGCTGAATCGGCCGTTCGTCGATGTGGCCGCGCGCCGCGCCGATGCCATCATCACCGTCTCCGAATCCGCCCGCCGCGACATCGTCCGCCTCTACGGCATCGATCCGTCGCGCGTGCATGTCGTGCACGAGGCGGCCGCGCCCGCCTTCGATGTCATCCGGGATCCCTTCGAGCTGCAGCGGGTGCGCCAGCGGTACGGGTTGGGCGAGCGGTTCATCCTGTACGTGGGCACGATCGAGCCACGCAAGAACCTGCCGACGCTGATCGATGCCTTCGCGCGCCGGCGCGCCGCCGGCGATCTGCCGCATCAACTCGTCTGTGTCGGGCCGTACGGGTGGCTGTCCGACGACATCGATGCGCAGATCGATCGGCTGAACATCCGCGACGCGGTCCGCTTCACCGGCTACGTGCCGTTCGACGAGTTGCCCGCCATCTACAACCTCGCGGAGATGTTCGTGTTTCCGTCGGTGTACGAGGGGTTCGGCCTGCCCGTGATCGAGGCCATGGCCTGCGGAACGCCGGTGGTGACGGGCAGCGTCGCGGCGCTCAACGAAGTGGCCGGTGATGCAGCCGCGCGAGTGGAGGTCCTCGATGCGGCCGCGCTCGGCGACACGCTCGTGGCGCTGGCCTCGAGCCGGGAGCAGCGCGAGGACCTGTCGCGACGCGGACTTGCCCGCGCCAGGGCGTTCTCGTGGGAGAGAGCGGCAACCGAAACACTGAACGTCTACCGGCAGACCGCGGCACGGCCGCTGGCCGAGCGCAGTACCGCGCCCGCGGCGCTGCAGTCCTGAACATGGCGACCGACGTCCTCATCGGCCAGGCGTACTTCCTCCGCTTCGACCCGTCGCTGTGGAGCGCGCAGCGCCCGTATGCGCCGCTCGGCGCCTTGTACGCGGCGGCGTTCGTCCGAGATGCCGGGCACCGCGTCGCAGTCTTCGACGCAATGCTGGCCGAGTCAGAGGCAGAGTGGGCAACGGCCCTCGACCAGCACCAGCCGCGCGTGGCCGTGCTCTTCGAGGACAGCTTCAACTATCTCAGCAAGATGTGCCTTCTCCGCATGCGGCAGGCGGCGCTCACGATGATCGGCGCGGCGCAGGACCGCGGCATCCCGGTGCTGGTGGCCGGCTCGGACGCGACCGATCACCCGGCCCTCTACCTGAACGCCGGTGCCGCTGCGGTGATCGCGGGTGAGGGCGAGGTGACGCTCGTGCTCGCCGTGGAGGCGCTGACCCGCGGCACGGACCTCGCGGCACTCGACGGCGTTGTCGTGCGTCGCGGCGATGGCCTGCTGCGCACGACGCCGCGGCCGATCATGCGCGACCTGGACAGCGCGCCGCGTCCGGCGTGGGACCTGATCGACGTGGAGCGCTATCGCACCATCTGGCTCCGCCGGCACGGTTCCTTCTCGATGAACCTCGCCACCACGCGAGGGTGTCCGTATCACTGCAACTGGTGCGCGAAGCCGATCTACGGCCAGCGCTACACGGCTCGTGGCGCAGTGGCGGTCGCCGACGAGATCGCGTGGCTCAAGGCCAGCTACCGGCCCGACCATCTGTGGATTACCGACGACATCTTCGGGCTCAAGCCCGGCTGGACGGCGGCGTTCGCGGACGCCCTGGCCGCACGTGATGCGGTCACGCCCTTCAAGTGCCTGATGCGGGCCGACAACGTGACGCGTGAGGTGGTGGCCGACCTCCGGCGCGCGGGGTGCCAGACGGTCTGGATCGGCGCGGAGTCCGGCTCGCAGCGGATCCTGGACGCGATGGAGAAGGGCACCCGGGTCGAGCAGATCGAGACTGCCGCGGCGCTCCTGCACAACGCCGGCATCGAGGTCTGCTTCTTCCTGCAGTTCGGCTATCCCGGCGAAACCCTCGCGGACATCGAGCGGACGCTGGCGATGGTGGCGCGCTGCCGCCCCGATGACATCGGCATCTCGGTCTCGTATCCGCTGCCGGGCACGCCCTTCCACGCGCGCGTGCGCGACCAGCTGGGCGAGAAGCAGAACTGGCAGGACTCGGCCGACCTCGACGTGATGTATCGCGCGAGTCACGCGCCGGCGTTCTACAGGGCGCTGCACGCGTACGTGCACGCCCGCTTCCGGATCGCGCGCGGGATCGATGCCCTGCGCGGGGGGCCCACCCTCTCGCGGCTGGGGCTGCGCGCGCGGTTCGCGCTCGCGGTTGCGGGTGCCGCGTCGGCCGTGCGCCTGCCGGCGGCGTGGCGCCGCATGCGGCGGCTCGCGCAGGACGTGCCGGACCGGGCGCCGACGCCGGCGCTCGTCCCGCTCCTCACGCCGCAGGCCGCGGCGGTGCCGACGGATCAGGCGCACTGACATGCTGAAGACAGCCGCACTCGTGACGATCGGCGAGTGGACGAACCTGTCCCTCACGCTGCCCCTGCTGGTGTTCTTCCCGACCAGCCGGTGCAACAGCCGCTGCATCTCGTGCGACTGGTGGAAGGCGAGCGGCGAAGGGGACCTGTCGGTAGCCGAGATCGCGCGGATCGCCAGCGCGCTGCCGGAACTCGGTACGCGCGTGGTCCTGTTCTCGGGTGGTGAGCCGCTGCTGCGCCCGGAGGTGTTCGAGATTGCGGGGCTGTTCCGGGCCGCGGGCGTGACCCTGCACCTGCACACGAGCGGCGTGCTGCTCGAACGGACGGCCGAGCGCGTGGCCTCGACCTTCAGCCGGGTGATCGTGTCCCTCGATGCGCACGACGAGGCGGCCTACCGGGCGATCCGGGGCGTGAACGCCCTGCAGACCATCGAACGGGGCGTGGCGAAGCTGCGGGAACTGGCGCCGGCCATGCCGATGTCCGCCCGCTCCACCCTGCACCGGCGCAACTTCAGGGAACTGCCGCGCCTGATCGAGCACGCCCGGGCGATGGGGCTCGACGGCATCTCCTTCCTCGCGGCCGATACCTCGTCGGCCGCCTTCGGGCGGACGCCGGGCGCCCCTGGCCACGAACTCGCGCTCACGCGCGAGGACATCGTCGAGTTTGCCGATCTGGTCGAGCGCACGATCGTCGAGTGCGAGGACGACTTCGCCGCCGGCTTCGTGGCGGAGTCGCCGGAGCGGCTGCGGAGCCTGCCGCGCCATTACGCGGCGCTTGCCGGCCTGGGGCCGTTTCCGCCGGTGCGGTGCAACGCGCCGAACGTGTCAGTGGTGATCGAGGCGGACGGCGCCGTGCGCCCGTGCTTCTTCCACCGGGCGGTCGGCTCCATCAGGCACGAGCCGCTGGCCCACATCGTCCGCCGCAACCTGCCGGCGTTTCGCAGCCAGCTGAACATGAGCGAGAACCCGACGTGCGCGCGCTGTGTGTGCGCACTGCGCACCACCTGGCGGAGTGCCCCATGGCTGTAACGCACGAGCGTCCCCGTGTGGACGAGACCGCCAGGGCCTTCGACCAGGTGGCACACGAATACGACCGGACGAATCGGGCGAACCCGATTCTCGAAGACATGCGGCGTCGCTCGCTCGCGATGCTGCGCCGCTACGTGCCGGCGGGTGCCGAACTTCTCGACATCGGCTGCGGGCCCGGCACCGATCAGGCGGCGCTGGTGGCTGCCGGCTATTGCCTGACGGCCATCGACCCCTCGCCGGCGATGGTGCACCAGGCGCGCCGGACGGCGGAGCGCCGTGCCGCCGCGCATGGTCCGACGGTGCTCTGCCGGTCGGTCGATCAGGTGGGGAAGTTCCAGCCTGCCTCGTTCGACGCCGCCTTCTCCAACTTCGGACCGCTGAACTGCGTGGACGATCTCGCAGCGGTTGCGCGGCAACTGCACGACGTGCTTCGGCCGGGGGGCGTGCTCGTGGCCTCGGTGATCGGCCGGATCTGCCCCTGGGAACTGGCGCTGTATCTGAGCCGGGGCGATCTCCGGCGGGCCACGCTCCGGTTCCGCCGGGGG
Organism: Vicinamibacterales bacterium; assembly: GCA_046331345.1. GTDB lineage: Bacteria > Acidobacteriota > Vicinamibacteria > Vicinamibacterales > CAVVIG01 > CAVVIG01. The sequence goes on from JAXLRA010000004.1 coordinate 186,501, forward strand.
CAGGTCCCGGTCCCGCTGAAGCACGAAACAGTCTGGACCACCTACCTCACGCCTGCCGCGTGTACCCGCGCGTTCGGTGCGGCCGGGTTCACCCGGCGTGAGTGTGTGGCGCTGGGCGTGGCGGCGCCGCCCCCGTACATGGAAGCGTTCGCGGCGCGCCGCCCCGGGGTCGTGTCGCGGCTCCTGCGGGTCGACGAGGCGATTGGCCACTGGCCGGTCGTGCGCGCCATGGGCGACCACTTCCTCATCGTGCTCCAGCGCGGGTAACCGGCAGGCCCTGTCATGATCCTCTTCTACAACCCGCGTTCGACGTCGCCCGGCAAGCAACCGCTGCCCCTGTCGATCATGGCCCTGGCTGCGGTGGTCGACGGACGCGAGTCGTGGGGGCTGGTCGACGGCAACGTCGATCCCAATCCGGCAGCCACCATCGTCGAGCGGCTGCGGGAAGACGGCGGCAGGGGAGGCCCGCCCGTGCTCGCCGTCAGCGTCATGCCTGGCCCGCAGTTGAGCGAGGCCGTCCCGGTCTGCGCGCGTGTGCGCCGGGCGCTGCCGCACGTGCACATCGTGTGGGGCGGCTACTTCCCGACACAGCACACCGACACGGTGCTCCGATCGGCGTTCGTCGACTCGGTGGTCCGCTCACAGGGAGAACAGCCGCTCCTGCAGTTGCTCGAGGCCCTGCGCGGCGAACGGCCGATGGACACGGTCGGGAGCCTCTCCTGGAAACAGCCGGACGGCCGCGTCGTTACAAACGGGGCCGCCCCCTTCACGCCGCTCGACGAACTGCCGGCGTTTCCGTATCACCGCGTACCGATGGAGCGTTACATCCACTCGACCTACCTCGGGCGGCGGACCGTGGCGCACAACTCGTCGTTCGGCTGCCCGTTCGCCTGCAGCTTCTGCGCAGTCGTTGCGATGACGCAGCGCCGGTGGCTCGCGCAGTCGCCCGCGCGCGTGGAGGCGACGCTTCGCACGCTCCAGTCCGACTACCGAGCCGATTCCGTGCAGATGCACGACATGGACTTCTTCATCAACGAAGCGCGCGTGGCCGAGATCGCGGAGCGGATTACGCCGCTCGGGCTGTCATGGTGGGCGCTCGGGCGTGTCGACGCGCTGATGCGCTACTCGGACCGCACGTGGGAGACGATGGCGCGCTCCGGGCTGAAGATGGTGTTCTCGGGCGCCGAGACCGGGTCCGAGGCGACGCTCGCCGCGATGAACAAGGGCGGGAACGCGTCGCCAGCCCTGACGCTCGAACTGGCCGCCCGCATGAAGCGGTACGGGATCGTGCCCGAGTTCTCGTTCGTGCTCGGCATGCCGCCGGACGGCGAACGCGATGCGCTCGAGACCTTCGAGTTCATCCGCCGCATCAAGGCGGTGAATCCAGCCGTGGAGGTGATCCTGTACACCTACACGCCGACACCAGGAGAGAGCGCCCTCTTCGAAACGGCAACCGCCAGCGGCTTCGCCTTTCCGACGACGCTGGAGGAGTGGGCGTCGGAAGACTGGCGACGGGCGATGCTGCGGCGGGGCGACCTCATGCCGTGGATGGCCGGCGGCCTGCGCGCGCGGGTGCGGAACTTCGAACGCGTGCTGAACGCGTACTACCCGACCGTGACCGACCGGCGCCTCACGCCGGCACGCCGGCTGTTGCTCCGCGCGATCAGTGCCTGGCGCTACGCATTCCGCGTCTACGGCGCGCCGTACGAGCTGCAGGCGCTGCAGCGCCTGATGCACTACCAGCGTCCGGAAACCACGGGTTTCTGATGCCGATTGCCCGACGCATGCTCGCGCGGATCTGGCAGGGCCGCCCCCGCCGCGTTGAGGCGCACGAGGGCTATCGCCACTGGGCACCGGTGTACCCCGCACGGGCCCACAATCCACTGATGGCAGTCGAGGCAGAGGCGGTCCGCGGCATCGTCGCCTCGCTCGGGTGCCGGTGCGCGCTCGATGTCGGCACTGGCACGGGGCGCAACCTCGCGATGCTGGCTGAGGCCGGTGTGGCGAGGGTGGTCGGAGTGGACCTGTCCCTCTCCATGCTCCGGGCCGCCGGCCCTGGTACCCGGGCCGCGCAGGCGACGGCGTATGCGCTGCCGTTCGCCGACGCCGCGTTCGACCTGGTTACCTCCTCGCTCATGTGCGGCGACGTGGAGTCGCTCGAGGCCTGGATCGCGGAGGCGGCGCGCGTCCTCGCGCCTGGAGGCCGGCTCGTCTACTCGGACTTCCATCCCGCATGGGCCGGGGAGGGGTGGACGCGTACCTTCACCGGCGCGGACGGTCGCGAGTACGAGCTGCCGCTGCATCCGCACGACCTGACGGATCATGCGCACGCCCTGCAGGGGCACGGCTTCGTCCTGGAGGAGTGCCGGGAACTCCACGTGGAGGAACGACGCGCGCCGGTGGCGCTCGTCGTCCATGCCGTGCGTGGGGGAGGGGCGTGATGCTCTGCTGGCCCTCGCCGGTCTCGTACGTGAACGGACGAATCCTGACCACATCCGGAGAGGCGCGTTCGCTCCGGGTGCGCCGCCGTGTCCTCGCGATCGACGAGGCTCCGCACCCTGGCGACCACGTGGTGGACCTCGACGGCCGCGTCGTCGTCCCGGGACTGATCAACGCCCACGACCATCTCGAGCTGAACCACTACGGCGCCCTCAAGGTGCGCGAGTGCTACGGCAATGCCCGCGAGTGGATTGCCGAACTCACGCCGGTCGTGCAGACCGACCCCGGGGTACGGGCGCTGAGCCGGTTTGCCCTCGCCGACCGGCTGTTCATCGGCGGCCTGAAGAACCTGCTGGCCGGCGTGACGACGGTGGCGCATCACAACCCGCTCTACAGGGAGTTCGGCCTGCACTTCCCCGTGCAGGTCGTGAAGCGCTTCGGGTGGGCGCACTCGCTCGGACTCGAACAGGGCCCGTGCGGAGCCCACGGGGAACCTGGCGGCGTGGTCGCGGACCGCTGTGCGTCCACCCCGGCGGATCGCCCCTTCGTCGTGCACGCCGCCGAGGGGACCGACGAGCAGGCGGCACACGAACTGGACGTGCTCGACGCCTCGGGCTGCCTGCGTCCGAACACCGTGCTGGTGCACGGCCTCGCTGTGAGCCCGGCACGCTGGCACGCCCTCTTCGATCGGGGCGTGAGCCTCGTGTGGTGCCCGGCGTCGAACCAGTTCCTGTTCGGCCGCACGCTGTGCATGCCATGCGTGCTCGAGACACCCACAGCGGCCGGGCACGTGGCGCTCGGCAGCGACTCCCGGGTGACCGGATCACGGGATCTGCTCGAGGAACTCCGGGCCGGTGCAGCGTGCGGGGTGGCGGCGCCGCAGTTGCTCCACATGGTGACCGACTGGGCAGCCGACGTGCTCCGGCTGGAGGAGGCCGGCCGCATTCGCGTGGGAGCGCCCGCGGATCTGACGGTGCTGCCGGCGTCGGGCGCGTCGGCCGCGGACGCACTGCTGGAATGCCGACGTGCGGATATCGCCCTTGTGGTCAGGCGGGGGACGCCCGTGCTCGGCGACCCGGGGTTGCGTCACGCCTTCGACTGCCGCGGCATCCACGTGCGGCAGGTCGAGGTGGACGGCCGCCCGCGCCTGCTCGAGGCCGGGCTCGCGAAGCGGATCGAACGCTGCCTGATCGAAGAGCCGGGTGTCAGGTTCCCGGCCCGGTCCGCCTGAAGAGGCGTCGTCTCCCCATGCGAGCCGGGTGCCCCCTCACCTCCAGGTACAGCCGCTCGAAGGCGTCGGCGGTCCAGTCTGCGTCATGGTGGCGCGCCCATGCCGTCGCGCGTGCGGCCATCGCCTCCCGCCGATCGGGATCGCCGAGCAGGCGGGCCACCGACCCGGCGAGTGCCTGCGGGTCGGCGGGCGAGACGGTGTCGGCCATGGCGGGCGACCAGTCGGCAAGGAATCCGACGCGCGTCCCCGCGACCGGGACGCCGCAGGCCGCAGCTTCGAGCAGCACCACGCCGGCGGCTTCGTGCCGCGACGCGAGAACGAAGAGATGCGCCGCGTGCAGGATCGGCACGAGCGCGTCGCTCGGAAGGAAGCCGTGGAAGACGACCCGCCCAGTGAGCCCGAGCTGCGCGGCGAGCGCCTGGAGCCGGCCGCCCATGGTGTCCTCGCCGACCAGATCGAGTTCGACATCGAGTCCGCCCGTGCGCAGGAGCGCCACGGCGCGAAGGAGCGTGGCGTGATCCTTCACCGCGTTCAGCGAGGCCACGTTCACGAGCCGGAAGGGAGGCCCGGGGGGCACATGCGCTCGACGTGGGAAGGTCGTCAGGTCCACCCCGAGCGGGATCACGTCGGGCGCGAGTCCGTGGCGCCGCGCGAGTCCGGCCTGATACTCGCTGCAGACCGTCAGCCGCGTCGCGTGGCGAACGGCGGTGCGCACCGCCCAGCGACCCCGCAGGGTCGCCTGCAGGCCGTACCCGATCGCTGGCAGTGCCGCGAACTCGCCGCTGTCGAGGGTGACGATGCTCGGGAGGCCGTGGCGCGCGGCGAGCGGAGCCACAAGCCGGCCAGCTGGCTGCGCCCAGTAGGCATGCACCACATCGAAGGGGCCGTCGTCGAGCAGGGCCCGTTCGAGCGCGCGCCGCTGCGCGCGCAGGCCTTCGGGCCGGCCGAGGTCGCGAATCGTCGCACCAGCCAGTTCGTACGTGCACGGTGTCTCGTGGTACCGCAGGACGTAGACGAAGACCTCATGCCGGAGCGCGAGGCGGGAGACGAGCCACACGAGCGAGGGAATGATCCGCTCGCGGCCACTCCGGTCGAAGCCGCCCGTGGCGACCAGCGCAATGCGCATGCGTCACTATAGTCCGTCAGTCGCCATGCCCTTGGTGGGTGGCCCCGCGTCACTCGTCGCGGCCGTGGCGATCGCCGGTCGCACGTCGACCCGGACAGTCGAGGGGGCCGCCTTCAGGCGGACCTGTTCCGGATGAAGGTCGCTGTCGTCAACCTGGCCTGCGATCCGTCGCTGTCCACACCCGACGCGGTGCTCGATGCCTACCACTCGCTCACCGGCTGGTGTGCGGCACTCGAACGGGCTGGTGCCTCGGTGTCGGCGGTGCAGGTGTTCGGCGAGCCGGCGCTTCGCCGGCGCGACGGCGTGGACTACCACTTCTGCCGGCCATCCTCGTCGAGACTGACGGTGAGCCCCGACGTGGTCGACGCGGTGGCGTCCGTGCAGGCCGATGTCGTCCATGTGAACGGCCTCGATGCGCCGCTGCAGACCTGGTGGCTGCGCCGGGCCCTGCCCGGGTCGACGGCGCTCGTCGTGCAGGACCACGCGAGCGTGCCGAGCCGGGCCGTCTCGGTGAAGGCCCCGATCCGCCGGCGGGCCATGGCTGCGGTCGACGGCTTCCTGTTCACCTCGCTCCTGCAGGCCAAGCCCTGGCTGGACGGCGGATTCATCCGGAGCGCCGAGCAGGTCTACGAAGTGCTCGAGGCGAGCACCAGCATGGCCGCCTTCCCTCCGGCCACGGCACGCGCCGGGACAGGAACCGGCGGGTCGCCGTCCGTGCTGTGGGTCGGCCGGCTCACACCGAACAAGGACCCGCTCACCGTGCTCGCCGGCTTCACGGAGGCGCTCGCGGATCTGCCGGAGGCGATGCTGACGATGATCTTCGGTGACGGGACGCTGCTGCCGGACGTACAGCGGCGCGTGGACTCCAGCGGACTGAACGGTCGCGTGCGCCTCGTCGGGAGCGTGCCGCACGAGTCGCTCGCCTCGTGGTACAGCGCCGCAGATGTGTTCGTCCTCGGCAGTCATCGCGAGGGTTCCGGATATGCCGCGATCGAGGCCTGTGCCTGCGGCGCGGTGCCCGTCCTCACGGACATCCCCTCGTTCCGGATGCTGACCGGTGGAGGCGCGGTCGGGGCGTTGTGGCGGCCCGGAAGCCCGTCGGACCTGGCGACGGCGCTCGTCAATGTCTGTCGCGCGGACCTGCCCGCGCACCGCATCCGCGTGCGCGAGCACTTCGAGACGAGCCTGAGCTGGCCGGTGGTCGGGCAGCGCGCGTACGCGGTCTACCAGAGGGTGCTGGAGGGGCGGCGCAGGGCACGTCTGGCCTGACCCTGCGTGCTACACTGACGCTCTCACCTTGTCGAGCGGAACACCCTCCATCGAACGTTTCGAATACAACGGCGCGACGCTCGTCGTGGAGCGGGCCGGAGAGCCGGTGGTGGGCCACCTCCTGTTCCTGCACGGCTGGGGCGGCACGCGCGAGAGCCTGCGGGGGATTGCCGCGCTGTTCCAGCACGAGTACTGCGTGCACCTGTTCGACCTGCCTGGCTTCGGCGAGGCGCCACCGCCGCCGGAGTTGTGGGGCACGATCGAGTACGCGGATCTCGTCCAGCAGTACATCCTCGACCGCGTGCAGGCGCCTGTCGTGCTGGTGGGGCACTCGTTCGGCGGACGCGTGAGCGTGCGGCTCGCCTCGCGGCGCCTCCCGCTGGTGCATGAGGTCGTGCTGATCGGTGTGCCCGGCCTGCCGCAGCCTGCGCTCTCACGGCGCGCGATCCGGCGGACCGGCATCAGGCTGCTGAGGCGCGTGCTGCTCGCGCTGAAGCCGGTCATCGGTGATCGGGGCCTGCGGTGGCACTCGTCGCGGTTCGGGTCGAAGGACTACCAGAACGCGGGCGCCATGCGGGCCGTGCTCGTGAAGACGGTGAACGAAGACCTGACGGAGAGCGCCGCGAACATCGCGTGCCGGGTGCTCCTCATCTGGGGCGCCGAGGACGCCGAGGCGCCGGTCTGGCAGGCTCGGCGCTATGCCGAACTGCTCGGCGACAGGGCCACGCTGGTGCTGCTGCCGCACAAGGATCACTTCCCGTACACCGGGACCGGTGCGCACCTGATCGTCCAGAAGATGCGCGCGTGGTCGGCACGGGGGACCCATGACTGACTTCTGGCCGTGGGTGCCGGTACTCACGGCAGCGTTCGCGTACCTGGCGTGGCATCGCCTGCTCGCCTACCTGCGCTACTTCCAGCAGGAGGGATACGACGCGCGGCGCTTCCTCGCCTGGTCGAACGTCCGCTCGCTGACCGATCCGGCGTTCTGGGTGTCGGTGGCCGCCGGCTTCCTGTTCCTGCTGGACGCGACACTGGCCGTGACGCTCTTCACGGTGGGCATGGTCGTCCTCGGGCTCGTGCAGCCGGACCCACGGACGTCGGGCAAGATCACGCTCAAGCTGACCTGGCGTGCGCGGCGCGTGCTGGCCATCGCCCTGCTCCTCGTGCTGTCGGGCTTCGTGTTCGTGCTCCGCGGGTTCATCGCGCTCGAGGTACGGGCGCCACTTGTGGCGGCGGCGTACCTGTTCGCCGCGTTGCCGCTCGCCCTGGTGCTCGCCAACCTCGTGCTGGCGCCGTACGAGCGGGCCGCGCAGCGCGGCTTCTACGCCGATGCGGTGCTGCAACTGGCGCGGGTCCGGCCGTTCGTGGTCGGCATCACCGGCAGCTACGGCAAGAGCAGCTCGAAGGCGATGCTCGCGCACATCCTCCAGTTCCACGCGCCGACGCTCGCGGCCTCCGGCAGCATCAACACGGTGATGGGCGTGACGCGGCACATCCGTGAAGATCTGGTGCCGGGCCACCGCTTCATGGTGGTCGAGATGGGCGCGTACGCCGTGGGTTCCATCAAGCGCCTGTGCGCCCTGACTCCGCCGTCCGCCGCCCTCATCACCGCCGTGGGAGACATGCACCTCGAGCGGTTCGGGTCGACCGAGGCGATCTACCAGGCGAAGAGCGAACTGGCGCAGGCCCTGCCGCCGGGAGGCGTGCTGGTCTGCAATGCCGACAGCCCGAACGCCCTCCGGATCGCGCAGGCCAACACGCAGTGCCGCGTCTTCCTCTACGGCGAGACGCACGCCGGCGAACTGGCCACCCGCATCGAGGGCATCAGGTTCACGAAGCAGGGCACGCACTTCGTGCTGCGGACCAAGGAGCAGAGCTATACCTGCTTCACGCCGGTGCTCGGACGGCCCATCGTGCTGAACCTGGCGGGCGCGTTCACGCTGGCCGTGGCGGTGGGGGTGGATCCGGAAATGGCCGTGGCCGCGTTCCGCACGCTCAAGCCGGTGTCGAACCGGCTCGAGGTGGTCGAGGATGCCGGCATCACCTGGATCCGCGATGCCTACAATTCCAACCAGTTCGGCTTCCGGGCGGCGCTCGAAGTTGCGGCCGACCTGCCCGCGTCGCGCCGTGTGCTCGTGACGCCGGGCGTCATCGAACTGGGCGCGGAGCAGGCTCCGGTCAACCGTGCCCTCTCCAGGGCGGCCGCCATGGTGTGCGACGTCACGCTGGTGGTCGCGGACACGAACCGCCAGGCGTTCGTCGAGGGGCACCGTGAGGCCGGGCGCGAGGACCGCCTGGTGCAGGTACCCAACCGGACCGAGGCGTTCCGCTGGCTGCACGAGCACCTGCACGACGGAGACGTGGTGATTCTCGAGAACGACCTGCCGGATCTCTACGAACGCACGGCCGGCGTCTTCTGGCCCGCCAGCGGGAAGGGAAAGGCGTCATGAGCGAGACGCCGGTGGTGCGTCCAGCGATCGCGGTCCTGTTCGGCGGCCGCTCGCTCGAGCACGACGTGTCGGTGGTGAGCGGACTGCAGATCCTGCATGCGCTCGATCCGCAGCAGTTCGCGCCCATGCCGGTCTACATCGATCAGCAGACCCGCTGGTGGGTGGGCGACGCCCTCTGGCACAACGAGTCGTTCAAGGGCGGCGGCCCGGATCGCTCGACGCTGATCGAGGTGACCCTGTCGCCCGGCTTCGGCACCTCGAGGCTTGTGCCGGTCGACATGGCGAGCGTGATGTTCGGCCACGGCAGCCGGCTGAGCGGCGTGCTTACTGCCGGCGGCGGCACCATCCCGGTGGACTGCTTCGTGCCCGTACTGCACGGCACCTACGGTGAGGACGGCTGCGTGCAGGGCGCCCTCGAACTCGGGGGCTGTGCCTACGTCGGTTGCGGCGTGATGGCGTCAGCGGTCGGCATGAACAAGCGCGCCACGAAGATCATGGCGCAGCATGCGGGTGTCCCAGTGGTGCCATGGCTATCGCTCGAACGCGCGGTGCTGGAGCGCGGCCACGCGTGGCTCACGGAGTTCCCCGCCCGGGTGGCGGAGTCGTTCGGCTGGCCGGTCATCGTGAAGCCCTGCAACCTGGGCTCGAGCGCAGGCGTGTCGGTCGCCGCCAATGCCGACGAACTGCTCTCCGGGGTCCTGAAGGTCTTCGAGTACGACGTCGAAGCGCTGATCGAGCCGTTCATCCGCAACCGCCTGGAAATCAACGTCGCCGTGGCGGGCCTCGAGGAACCGGTGGCGTCGATCACCGAGATGCCGGTGACGAGCCAGGACACGCCGCTGACCTTCGCCGAGAAGTACCGGCGCCAGGGCCGCAAGAGCGTCGGGTCGCAGGGGATGGCCGGCGCCCTCCGGGTCCTCGACCCCGAGCACCTGCCGGCGGAGATGCGGGCGAACGCGCGCCGCTACGCCACCACCGTCTTCGCCGCGCTGGGCTGCGAGGGGATCTCCCGCATCGACTTCCTCATCGACGCGGACACGAACACGCTCTACTTCAACGAGATCAACACCCTGCCGGGCTCGCTCGCGTTCTATCTCTGGTCGGCTGCCCCGCACCACTGGACGATCACCGACCTGCTGGCGCGCCTCGTGGACCGCGCCCTGCGCCTCCGTGCCATGAAGCGGGGCCTGCAGCGCAAGCCGCCGGCCGAACTCAAGTTGCTCGGATAGCGCGGGGCGCCGAACTCGCCTGGCGCCTGGAGACCGGAGTCAGGAGCCGGCTGGAACCCGGGCCCATGTCAGGCCCCGGACTTCGAGCGGCGACGGCGTCAGCTAGTACCGCCGCTTCTGCTGACGGATGATGTCGAACTTCGCGGTGTCCGCGATCGCCATCACCGCCATCACGCCCGCCTGCACGGGATCCGACACGACGAGGTCGGCCACGTCCGGCACGCTGCCCGCCATGTTGAGCGAGATGACGTAGAGGCCCTTCTGGCGCACTTCCTCGACGGCCCGTGAAATCTCGCCGCCCATGATGGACCCCGCCAGCACGAGGAGGCGCACGCGCGGCAGGCGGATGACCGCGCGGACCGCACTCGCCAGCGCGTCCTCGCCGACGAGCGGGATGGTGTCCACCGAGATGCGTTCGCCACGGATGTTGTGACGGTCCGCCTCGGAAATCGCCCCGAGCGCCACCTGGCCCACCTGCGCGCCGCCGCCCATGATCACGATGCGCTTGCCGTAGATCTTCGAGAAGGGCGGGGTGACCTCGATGCGCGTCACGCCCGTGACCGTACCGAGCTGTTCGACCACCGGCTCGATCGCGTCGTCGATCGCGAACTCCAGGTAGATTTCGGCGTCGCGATCCGGGTGGGGAATGATGTCGACGTAGGTGATGTTCGCCGAGTACGTGGCGAGCACCTTCGTAAGGCCGAAGAGGATCCCGGGCTGGTTCGAGACGGTCGCAAGGGCGGCGTAGGCGGGCATAGGCGGAATGTACCATGCCAGGAGCCGTCAGGCTTCAGGCTCCCGGCGTCAGATCGGGTCGGCTGCAGGCCCGGAGCCGACGAGGCCCGAGGTCCGAAGCCCGGAGTCTGGAGCCGCTCTTATGCTCCGTCGCGGATGATCCGGCAGCTCTCGATGTCGAAGCTGACGTCGCCGAGCGTGAGGCGCGTCTGATCGCGGAGTTCCTCCGCGAAGGCCAGGAAACGCGCCACGTCGTGTACGTTGCTGGCGAGCCCGAGCGACACGCGAATGGCGCCGGCCGCCTTGCCGCCGCGGGTCTGCATCAACTGCACGAACTTCTGCAGGTTCATGTCCACGCCGCCGTCCATGGCGGCCCGCATGTCCGACTCCGTGAGCTGTTCCGCCGCCTCACCCGCGCCCGGGTTGCAGAAGCAGCCGGTGCGCAGGGAGATGCCCCGCTCTCCGGCGAGTTCCTCCACCCGGCGGTAGTCCACCAGGTGCCCCTCGGGATCGTAAAAGTTCATCGTCAGCGTCGCGCCGCGCGCCTTCATGGTGGCAGGACCGTAGATGCGGACCATGTGCCGGCCGTTGGCGTGGCGCAGGTCGAGCAGCCTGCCGAGCAGCCAGCCTGCGAGCGACTGGACGCGCGTCTGGATGGTCTCGATGCCGATCCGCTCGATGTGGCGCAGCCCGATCTCCACCGCGGGGATGCTGAGATAGTTCAGCGTGCCGTCCTCGAAGCCGGCCTCGCCCGGCGACAGGATGTGCGCCTTGCCCTGCACGGTCGCGAAGTTCACCGTGCCTCCGGCGAACCACGGCCGGTGGAGCAGCGGCAGCGCCTTCCTGTGCACGAGCAGTGCGCCGACCCCGGTGGGGTAGCCGAACATCTTGTAGAACGAGATCGTCACGAAGTCCGGCTGCACCACGCGGAGATCGAGCCGGTTGGTCGGGACGAACGCCGCCGCGTCGAGCAGCACATGCCACCCCGCCGCCTGCGCGGTCTCCACGAGTTCGAGGGGGTGTTTGACGCCGGAGAAATTCGACTGGGCGGGGAAGGCGAAGAGGTTCGGAACGGTACGGTCGATGCGGCCGAGCAGGGTGTCGAGTTGACAGCGATCGATCCGGAGGTCGGGCAGCGTGAGCGGCGCGTATTCGAAGCCGGCCCCCTTGCCGCGCGCGAACTCCCGGATGCCGTTCACCGAGTTGTGGTTGTCGAAGGTCAGGAGGAACCGGCTGCCCTCGACGAACGGGAAGCTCTCGCCCACGAGCTTCAGGGCGCCGCTGGCGTTCAGCGTGAAGATGGCGGTGTAGTCGTCGGTGGCCCGGAAGTACTCCAGCACGGCGCGCCGCGCGCGCTCGACGAGCGTCGTGGAGGCGCTCGAGGCGAGGCTCACCGAGTGCGGGTTGCCGAGCGTCTGTGCCGTGATCAGGTCGGCATGGGCGCGAATCTGCGAGTCGGCGTAGACCCCGCCGCCGGTGTAGTCGAGGTACGCCTGGTTGCTGGCATCCAGGCGCCCGTACTCGCTGTGGCGGAGTTCGTCGAGCACGGCCGTGCTCGCGTACTCAGGGAACTGCGCCAGGAGTTCGGCCGTCGGGTCGCTGGCGGTGCTCGGTCTGCTGTTCATAACGGAAGACGCGCTCAGGCGCGCCTTCAGTATGCGGGAATCCGGGAGCGACAGGAAGCCGGGCTCGATTCCAGGCCGTCCTGGCCGTCCCGGTCCTCCTGGCCGGGCTACGCGACGTTGGGCTGCTGTTCGATGATGATCGTGCGCGGTCTGGGGATGACGAACCACGCAGCGAGGTAGGCGAGCATGCCGCCGACGACGGCCCCTGGCAGCACCGCGAGGATGATCCAGGCGACCCGCACGAGCGTGCTGTCGACGCCGAAATACTCGGCAAGGCCGCCGCAGACGCCGGCGATCTTCTTGTCCGTTTCCGAACGGGCGATGCGCCGTCCGATCACGACACGCGTGGAAACGCCCTCCGGCATCACGATCCACGCAAGGGCATAGGCGACCACGCCGCCGACGATGGCGCCGGGGACGATGGTGAGGGCGAGCCAGAGCGCACGTATCAGCGCGACGTCGACGTCGAGGTAGTCCGCCAGCCCCGCGCAGACACCGGCCACCTTCTGTTCAGCTGGAATGCGAACGAGCCGTCGCGGCCCGGTGAACTGGCTATCAGTAGCGGTAGTCACAAGCGCCTCCTATCCAACAGGGACGAGTTGCCGCCCGCAAACGTTCCGGTTGGTCGTCCGCCACGTGCCGGCGGCCGGGTTCGGCCGGTGCGCGGTCTACCGGGCGGCTCGCTGCGCCTCGGCCACGGCTGCCGCCAGCAGTTCATCCCCGTCTTCCTTCACCAGGAACCCTTCGACGACCAGCCGCGACACCGAGGCGGTGAACGCCCGCATGTACTCGTCGCCGTTCTTGTACAGGGTCTGGAGAAGCGTGCGGTCCAGCGGCACTTCGTGTCCGGCAATCCGGCAGAACGACGGGCCGGTCGAGTTCCCGAACCAGGTCGACGTGGGGGCGTCCACGAACGGGGAACGGATGCCGCCGATGACGTTGCCGAAGCGGTCGAGCACCGGCTTGCCGTCCACGACCAGAATCGGTTCCGCGTGCGGCGGCGGCGTGCCCGTCCGCACCCAGACGTCGACGTTCCGGAGGATGGCGTTGAACGCGGGCCAGTTGGGGAACCGGCTGCGCGGACCCTCGTTGCAGGCCATCGGGGGCACCGTGCGCCCACCTTTCTCGATGTCCGCGGAGGCCGCCGCGAAGTTCAGCTCGTCAGGCGTGGCGTGCCCGGACCCGGCGATCTCGTAGTTGCGATACAGGTCCGGCGGCGTCTCCGCGTCCGGGCGCCTCGCCGCGATTCCGCTGAGGTAGTCCGACTGGCTCATGATCCGCACCACCGGAACGCCGGCGTTGCGGATGACGCGCCGCGGATCGCCGGCCGGGATGGCCGGCGCGCACTGATTGATGGGAGAGGGACCGCTCGCCACACCAATCAGGAAGGCGTCGAACATCGGCCGGCCATCGTCCGCCACCACCAGCGGGTGGATGGCGTTGATGTAGGTGTAGAGGAAGCTGCCGGTCTGGGAGTAGCCCCACGCATAGAGGCGCTGCACGGGATGCGGGACCGCGCTGTCGCTGCCGTACAGCAGGGGATTCGACGCGGTCCGGCTGCGGAGCCACGCGCCGACCTGCGTGTGGATGTCCCAGATGAGCCCGTTCTCGGTGTCCCTCGTGCTGTCCGCGGCCACGCTCGCGCAGTTGGCCGGGTTGGACACGGGAATCGGATTCGCCATGGCGAGCATGGCGTAGCGTGCCGGGTTGAAGGTTTTCAGGGTCTGGATGGCGACCGGCTTCGCGGTGATCCCGACCCAGGCGTCGCCATTCCTCGCCATCTGTTTCCCCGAGATCGCCCAGCCCAGATTCAGATCGAACAGGTTCGACGGGTTCAGCATCTCGACGATCACGGTGCCGCTGAAACGGGCGCGGTTCGCCGGCCGCCGGACGAGGATGCGGGTGACGTACGGCACGTTCGCCGTGCGAATGACCGCCGGTCCCGGACCCGGCCAGTCGTACACGTTCGAGACGCCGGCCACGAGGAACTCCTCCTCCACGTAGCCAATCGCCTTCAGATCAGTCGGCACGCGCGTGTGATCGGCCGCACCGAACGGATACGACTCCGCGGTGATCGGTACCGGCCGGACGCCGGGCACCTTCGACGCGGCTGACGCCGAGGGGCCGCAGACGAGCGTGGCCAGGAGAGCAATCGCGGCAGCAGGGGAACAGAGGCGCATGGTGGAAGTGTCACACAACTCGGGGCGGGTCAGGCAGGCCGGACCGCCGCAGTCCCGCCAGCCCTGCCCGCCCTGTCTGCTCTCGTGCGCTATGCTCACGACGAGAGGTGTCCATGTCTGCCAAGGCCGTGCTGCTGGACCTGCTCGACGAAGCCTGGACGGTGCCGTCGTCGCCTTCCCGCAGGCGCGGCTGCAGAAGCCGATCCTGCCGAACGGGAGCACCGCGGCGTATCTCGTGCGCGGGATTGCGGCGCACGACCTGTATCACGCGGGGCAGATTGCCCTGCTCAAGCGCATGGTGAAGAGCCGATGAGCCTGCTGGACCTCGTGAAGGGTGCCACGTTCGACGACTTCCTGTTCACTCCGCAGCTCGGCATCGTGCCGAGCCGCGACCCCGCGTCCATCGACCTGAGCGCCAGGTTCACCGACCGTCTCACGCTGAAGCGTCCGATCGTCTCCGCGAACATGGACACGATTACGCGCGCGGCGATGGCGGTGGTGCTGGCGGAAGAGGGCGGCATCGGCATCATCGACCGCGGCTTCCGCGCCGGCGATATCGCGCCGCAGGTCGCCGAGGTGCTGGCGGTCAAGCGGACGCAGCACGGCATCATCATGGACCCGCACGCCATCGGCGCCGACGCGCTCGTGGCCGACGCCCGGCGGCTGATGCGGCAGACCGGCGTCGGCACGCTGGCGGTCGTCGACGGGGATCGGCGCCTGAAGGGGCTGCTCACCGAGCGCGACGTGCGGTTCGTGTCGCCACAGTCGCGCGTGGCGGAGCGGATGACGCCGCGCGAACGGCTCATCACCCACCAGGGGCTCATCGCGCTCGCGGACGCCGAAGCGGTGATGACGACCGAGAAGGTGAAGAAGCTGCCGCTGCTGGATGCGGACGGCCGCATCCTCGGGCTGGTGACGGCGAAGGACCTGCTGAAACACCGTCGGCATCCTTTCGCCACGCGCGACGAGCGGGGCCGCCTGCGTGTCGGCGCGGCGGTCGGCGCGACCGG
This sequence comes from Vicinamibacterales bacterium, assembly GCA_046331345.1. Taxonomy (GTDB): domain Bacteria; phylum Acidobacteriota; class Vicinamibacteria; order Vicinamibacterales; family CAVVIG01; genus CAVVIG01. Next base: position 201,795 of record JAXLRA010000004.1, read on the forward strand.
CGACTACCTCGAGCGCGCCGCGGAGGTCATTCGCGCTGGTGCCGACCTGCTGGTCATCGACATCGCCCACGGCCACTCCATGGTGATGGCGCATGCGATCGAGAAGCTCCGGGCCATGTTCGGCGACGTGGATCTGGTGGCAGGCAACGTCGCCACGGCCGAGGGCGCGCGCTTCCTGCTCGAGCGCGGCGTGAACGCCATCAAGGTCGGAATCGGCCCTGGTGGCGGCTGCACGACCCGGCTCACGACGAACTTCGGCGTGCCCCAGGTCGAGGCGCTCGTGCAGACGAAGCTGGCCGTTGGCGACCGCTTGCCGATTATCGCGGACGGCGGCATCCGGAGGCACGGGGGTATTGCGGAGGCGTTGCTCTTCGGCGGAGACACCGTGATGCTGGGCAGCGCGTTTGCCGGCACCCAGGAAACGCCCGGGGACATCGTCATGAAGCCGGTGCTGATGCCCGACTCGCAGAAGGTGGTGCAGGTGCCGTTCAAGGTCTTCAGGGGGATGGCCTCGCTGGCTGCCGTGAAGGACCGCCTGGATCTCGAGGAGGCCGACGCCCACGAGGTGGAGGCGCTCGGGGCCGAAGGGCTCGAGGTGAGCGTGCCCGCGCGCGGGTCGGTGCGCAGCGTGATTCACGACATGCTCAAGCACCTGTGCTCGTCGATCAGCTACGGCGGCGCGGCCAGCCTGCACGACCTCCGCGCACAGTTCATGGCGAACCCCGAGCGCTATCTCGTTCGGCTGTCGACCGCGTCGCGCCACGAATCGTTCACGCGCTAGGGAGGCGGGCGGGTCTGGCCAGCCGTGCCTGCCCTGCTGGTAGTGCTAGACCCTGGGGATCAGCGTGGACTGAATCAGCTTGCCGATGCCGTTCGTGAGCGACAGCACCTGCTGCGACAGTCCCTTGACGAGTTCGAGCTGCTGCGGCGTCAGGTCGGTCCGCATCACCTGCGCCAGGAGGTGCTTCATCTCGTTCGTGGTCTTGTGCAGTTCCGCGGACGCGGCGCGGTGCGAGGCCTGATCCTGCTCGGCGGACAGCGCTTCCGACCGCACCTTCTGGAGCACCTCGCGCATGCGCTCGGCACCGGCGTCGAGCTGGAAGACCAGGTACTGGTTCGTCCCGACGGTCAGCGCGGTGACGATGTAGTGGTATTCGCGCCCCTGTTCGTCGACCTCGGCGACGGGGCCCCAGTCGGCGCGCCCCTGCGTGCCGCGCTGCCAGAAGGCCGAGGCCTCCTCGAGGATGTGCCCGAGGAACGGGAAGGTGTCGCCCGAGGTGACGCGCACGAACCACTCCGGCGGGGGGCCGAGCGGTGCGAACCCGCCGTCAGGCTGCCGCGAGAACGCCGCGATGCCGAGCGAACCGGCGACCGTTGCCAATGCCTGCATGTCCACGTGTCTGCTCCGATGTCCTGATGTGGTCCCGGCACGTCCGCGCGCCGCCGGCTATTCGAGCATCGCCCTCGCCAGGCCCATGAACGCCTGATCCACATCGTCGCCGTTCTTTGCGCTCGTCTTGAGGATGCGCCAGCCCTTCTGGCGGAGGACATCGAGCAGGTCCTCGCGGATTTCCCACTGGGCGGCGAGGTCGAGCTTGTTGATGAGCAGCGTGAACGGCGCGCCCGGCACGACCTGCTGGGCGGCGTCGTGCAGCGTGAGCGCGGTGTCCAGCGTGCTGCGCCGCGTGCCGTCAGCCACGAGGAAGTATCCGGAGGCGCCCTTGAGGTACGACATCCGGACCTTCTGGAAGTCGTCCTGGCCGTAGATGTCCCAGATCACCAGGTCGACGTCCGTGCCCTTGACGTGGACACTCTTCTTCTCGATCTTCACGCCGACCGTCGTGAGGTACTTGTCCGAGAACATGCTGTGGACGTACCGCGAGACCAGGCTGGTCTTGCCGACGCCGAATCCACCGAGCAGGCAGATCTTCTTCTGCATTTATCGTCCGCGCTCCTGGCGGGTCTCCTCGACCGACACGCGCAGCGAGGCGCGCCGGTTCTGGACCTTGTCGTCTTCCGTGAGGCCCGGTGTGGCCGGCATCGTGGCGCCGACTCCACGCGTGGTGAACGTGATGGCGTCGAGCGGCGGCACGCTGAGGAGCCGCTGCACCAGTTCGGCGCGGGCGAGGCTGAGCGGACCGTTGGCCTCATCCGAGCCGTCGCTGTCCGTATGGCCGAGCACGTCGATGGTGGCGCGGGCGCCGCTGACGCGCAGCGCTTCGGATAACTGGGCGAGCAGCGCCGTGGCCCGGGTGATGGTTTCGAGCTGGGACGGCGTCAGTTCCGCCTTCCCCTTCGGGAAGAGCAGGGGCAGCGCCTCGAGCTTCCAGCCGATCTGGTCCGCGGCGGACGGCCCTGCATAGGTGAAGCGGCGCACCCCGGTCAACGTCGGGGCCAGGCGCTCGGCGTCGACGAGCCAGCGCTCGGAGACCGGCCCTTTCGCGTCGAGCACGCCGTTGTTGAACGAGAGCGTGACGCCGGCAGGCGGGCGGAGAAGGGCTGAGGCCCGCGCGGTGACGAACTGGGGGCGCTGCGCTTCGTAGGGTTCCCAGTGCCACTCGACGCTGCCGGGCAGCAACCCGGCGCCTGCGACGAAACTCGCCGGATCGGCCGCCAGCGGATCGCGGAGTCCGCTCACGGTGTAGCGGCCACCCTGCCGGCCGCTCGACAGGATGATGAAGCCGGGTTCAGCGGCGAGCCGGGTCAGGTAGGCGTGCCAGCGCTGCCGCTCCCGATACAGCGTGACGCCCCAGAAGCCCGCGGCGGCGAGCACGAGTGCGGCCACGGCCGCCCAGCGCAGGTAGGGGACGCGCGTCTGCTCGTCGCGGAGGCGCGTGACCAGCAGCGCCTCGAGCGTGGGCCTGGCCTTCTCGAACGGCGCGCTCTCGCCGTCGTACGCCTTCAGCTCGGAACCGAGCATCAGGTGAATCGACTCGAGGGCACGGCGGAAACTGTCGCGGATGTCCGGCGGGGCAGCGCCGCGGACCACCATGGCGAGGAACGCGTAGGGGCCCTGTTCGACGGTCACCGACAGGTCGCCGACGCGGAACGCATCGAGGGAGTCGGCGCTCCCGACGCGGAACGAATCCTTCACGAAGTCGCGGATGGCCGTCAGCATCGCCGACACCTGGTCGGCGTCCTGGCCCTCGGTGCTCTGGGTGGAGACGTGCTGCAGCAGCAGGCCGCTTTCGGCGTGAATCAGGAAAGCCTGCTCGACGCGGTACTTGAGCGTGTTGAGGAGGACGACCTCGGCGAACGACTTCCCGGTGCGCCACGCGGTCCAGCGCCAGCGCAGGGCCCGCCACGAGAGGCTCTGCTCGACGGTCCTGTTGAAGGACTCCATCATCGAGGCGAGCATGTGCTCGATCGCCTTGCGGATGGCGGGGCCCATCACGGGGAACAGGGCGTCGGCGAGCGGCTTCGGGTCGCGATGGACCGAGGTGGTGATCGCGTCCTCGCCCATCGGCGCGAGGGCGCGCGCGAGGCCCGGGTCCTGGCCCCGGAGCGCGAAGGCTTCGGGGAGCACGCGGGCCACCTCGCGCGTCTGCACCGCGGCATCGAAGACATGCGCCTGCAGTGCGTCCACGTCGCGCCGTTCGGGGCCGACGAGGATGGCCCGCACCGCGTCGAGTTCCGGGTCGACCTCGGGTGCCGGCGCCGGCGGCGGTACCGCCACCGGCCGGGGACCTGATTCCAGGCCGTGGGCAGGAGCCTCGTCCCGCCCCACGGCGGCTTCAGCCATTCCCGACCTGGTCCGCGCCCGGCAGGCGGAATTCGTCGTTCAGGCGCATCGCCACTTCGGTCAGGAGCGCGGCAATCGTCGCGCGGTCGGCCTTGTCACTCCGCAGTTCCTGCGCCGTCCGCGACAGCGTGCCGAGGATCTCCTCGACCTTCTGGGCCAGGTCGTCGGACAGGCGCTGGTGCTGTTCCAGCATCTGCTGCCGGAGGTCCCGCTGACCCTTGGAGTGCTGCTCGTCGATGGCGGTCGCCTTGCGTTCCAGCGTGCGCGCCGTCTCCTTCAGCTCGATCGACAGGCTGCCATGCGCGTCGGTCCGGTCGTTCCGCTCGCTCTTGATCTGCGATTCGAGCGACTCGGCCTCGCTGCGGACGTACGCCTCGAGGGCGTCGAGCCGCTTGCGCATGTCGTCCTTCAGGCTGCTGGTTTCCTTGATCAGCCGTTCTTCGAGGCGTGCGAACCTGCGCTCGAAGTCGCGCACCTGGTTGCCGAAGAGGATGTCGCGCACCTTGTCGAGGCTGGCCGGGGTCTGGCCTCCGGCATCGGTCTCGACCGGAGGAGCGGTGGGCAGGGTGGTATCGCTCATGGACAGGTTCCTCACCTGGCGGCCGCGCCCCGCACGAACATCGCGAGGGAGACGCAGCTCTGGACCGTCCCCATTATGGGCTGAGCGGTTCGGGTGTCAACAAACGTACGGGGGCAGGCAGGGCTGGTCGGGCAGGTGAGGCAGGCAGGTCTGACAAGAGGAGGGCGGGCGAGGCAGGCTGGGCGGGCCGGCCTGCGGGTGGATACTCCCGCCAGCCGTGCCTGCCCCGCCTGTCCTGGTCAGGTTACTTGTTGCCAAGAATCGGCATGTGGAACCCGATCGCCGTCGGGTCGTCGGTCCAGCGGCGGGTGACCGCCTTGGTGCGGGTGTAGAACTTCACGCCTTCGGTGCCGTGCACGTGCAGGTCGCCGAAGAGCGAGGCCTTCCAGCCGCCGAACGAGTAGAAGGCCATCGGCACGGGGATCGGCACGTTGATGCCGACCATGCCGACCTGCACCTCGTTCTCGAAGATGCGGGCGGCGGCGCCGGAGCGCGTGAAGAGGGCCGTGCCGTTGCCGTAGGGGTTGGCGTTGATGATGTCGATCGCTTCTTCGAGCGACGCCGCGCGGACCACCACGAGCACCGGCCCGAAGATCTCGTCGGTGTAGATCGACATGTCGGTCTTCACGTGGTCGAAAAGCGTGGGGCCGACGAAGAAGCCCTTTTCGTGGCCCGGGATGACCAGGCCGCGTCCGTCGACCACCAGCGTGGCACCGGCGGCTTCGCCCGCGTCGATGTAGCCGATGATGCGCGCGCGGTGTTCGGCGGTGACCACCGGGCCCATGTCCGAGCCCTGTTCGAGGCTCGGCGCGACCTTCAGCTTCGCGATGCGGGTCTTCAGCTCGGCGATGAGCTGGTCGCCCGCGTCGCCGACGGCGACGACGGCGGAGATGGCCATGCAGCGTTCGCCCGCCGACCCGTAGGCCGCGCCCATGATGGCGTCAGCGGTGAACGGGATGTCGGCGTCGGGCATCACCACGGCGTGGTTCTTCGCGCCGCCGAGTGCCTGCACCCGCTTCCCGCTCGCCGCGGCCGTGGTGTAGATGTACTTCGCGATCGGCGTCGAGCCGACGAACGACACGGCGTCGATGCCCGGGTGCGCGAGGATGGCGTCGACCGCCTCCTTGTCGCCGTGCACGACGTTCAGCACGCCGTCGGGCAGGCCCGCTTCCTTGAGCAGTTCCGCCAGCAGGATGGACGGCGACGGATCCTTCTCCGAGGGCTTCAGGATGAACGTGTTGCCGCACGCGAGCGCCACCGGCAGCATCCACAGCGGCACCATGGCAGGGAAGTTGAACGGCGTGATGCCGGCGCAGACCCCGACCGGCTGCAGCAGGTTGTAGGCATCCACGTCGCGGCCGACGTCTTCGGAGAACGAGCCCTTGAGGAGGTGCGGGGCGCCGGTCGCGAACTCCACGACCTCGATGCCGCGCTGCACGGAGCCCATCGCATCCAGGAACACCTTGCCGTGTTCCTCACTGATCAGCGCGGCAATCGACTTCTGGTTCGCCTCTAGCAGTTCGCGGAAGCGCGCCAGGATGCGCGCGCGGCGCAGCGGCGGCGTGGCGCGCCAGCCGGGAAGGGCCTTGCGCGAACTCTGCACGGCGGTGTCGATGTCGGTGGCGTCGGCCATCGGCACGCTGCGGATCTGCGCGCCGGTCGACGGGTTGGTGACGATGCCGCGTCGCGTGCTGTGGGCGTCCGCGCGCTGGCCATCGATCCAGAAGGGGACAAGGGGCAATGAGCTCATTCCTCAGACGTTATCAAATACAGGGCGGGTAGGGCAGGTGGGGCGGGTGGTACAGCCAGGTTCGAGGCTGGAGCCGACAGGCCTGAAGCCTGAAGCCCGGAGCCGGAAGCCTGTTGTAAAGTAACGCGCCATGAAGCGTTCAGCCCTCAACACCCGGTGGATCGTTGCGGCCCTTGGACTGTTCGTCGCCCTTGGTGGCGCGGAGCGTTACATGACGCGGATGGCCGCGCAGCAGCCGGCCGCCGCCCCCCGGTATCAGGTCGATCCGTTCTGGCCGAAGATGCCGAAGGGCCTCATCCTCGGGCAGGTCTCGGGCATCACCGTCGACTCGCGCGATCACATCTGGCTGATCCAGCGGCCGTGGTCGCTCGAGAGCGACGAGAAGGCGCAGAACCCGGAGGCCGAGTGCTGCCGTGAGGCGCCGCCGGTGATGGAGTTCGACGCCGACGGCAACTACATCCAGGGCTGGGGCGGCAACGGCGACGGCTACGAGTGGCCGAAGGACGAGCACGGCATCTTCGTCGACCACAAGGACAACGTGTGGCTCTCGTCGGCCGGCGGACCCCGCCTGCGCGAGCGGACCGAGAACATGATCCTGAAGTTCACCCGCACCGGGAAGTTCCTCTTCCAGGTGGGGAAGCGCGGCCAGAGCAAGGGGAGCCTGGACAAGGAGAACTTCAACAACGCGGCCGACATCTACGTCTACCCCAAGACCAACGAGGCGTTCATCGCCGACGGCTACGTCAACCGCCGCGTCGTCGTCCTCGACGCCGAGACAGGCGCGTTCAAGCGGATGTGGGGCGCCTACGGCAACGTGCCGGACGACAGCGCGCCGAACGGCCCGACCTACGAGGGGCCCGGACCGCAGCAGTTCAACCTCGTGCACGGCGTGCGCGTGTCGAACGACGGCCTGGTCTACGTCGCCGAGCGGCGCAACAACCGCGTGCAGGTGTTCACCATCGATGGGAAGTTCCAGAAGGAGATCTTCGTCGAGCGCAAGACGAAGCTCCTTGGTACCGCCTTCTCGATCGCGTTCTCACCCGACCCGCAGCAGCAGTTCATGTACGTGGCCGATGCCGGCAACGGCAAGGTCCGCATCTACAACCGCGGCAGCCTGCAGGAAGTGAGCAACTTCGGCCAGATCGGCCACTACGCCGGCCAGTTCGTGTTCCTCCACAACGTGGCCACCGACTCGAAGGGCAACGTCTACACAGCGGAGGTCGGCACCGGGCGCCGCGCGCAGAAGTTTGTGAAGATGGCGGCGCGGTAACAAATCCGGGACGGCGATGGGCGCTGGGCTTTGGGCCCTGCAAAGGATCGGGCCGGAGTCCGCAACACTTGAGGCTTCAGCTTCCCTCGATTCAGGCTTCGCGTGACGGCGCCCGGGCACTTCGCTTCGCCCACCGTCGACGGCCGGCCGGAGAAGCCCGCCTCTGGCGAGGTATCGGCGGTCTACGCGGGTCGACTTAAGTCGACCCGCTAGGATTTCGGCGCCTGCAGCGGCCTTCTCGTGCGACCGGAACGGCCGGCGTCGCAACGGTGGACTCCGCGAAGCGACCCGGACGCCAACGTGCGACGCTCGCATCTCGACACATTCTGGCTTGATAGGGGGCTGGCCCTCAGCCCGGCCGCGCAAGGTCCACCTGAAGGTGGACCCCACGACCGTCTAGCACCATGCCTGAGGCCGTCGATTACTGTCCCCACCGCCACGCCTGAGCCGACACGTGTCCGTCGATGCTCGGCGCTAGTTCGAGGGCGGAACCCCTGGGACGTGGCTCGAAGCGGCCGTCCGAATGCCGGTGGGACTCGCCAGGATCAGGCTCAGATCGGGGCGAACAGTGCGTTCATCCGCGGACTGTGCGCGGTAGCCCGCCTGCCAGAAGTTGTATCCCGCCGTCTCGACCAGCGTGTTCAACACATCGACGATCGTGCCTGACTCGACCGTGAACGGGGCGACAACGGAACGTCCGATGGGGCCTTTGGGCTTGTAGACGCCCGTGTGGATGCTGTCCAGGATCTCTGTGTCTGTCGACCGTTCGACGCGAAGGTGGCGAACAGGCCGATTGAGCGGATCGCGCGCATCCGTCCAGGCGCCGATAGGGCGCACCACAACCGAGCGGCCGACACGATTCCAGTCGTACCGCGGGTTCGAGGCAATCGCCTCATCCAATGCGTCGTCGAGAGAGACGACGACCGGAGGGACAGGCGCCGGCGCGCCCTCTGCCGCCGCTCGTCCTGCCGCGTGCGACGCCTCGAACAGCGCGGTGCTGAGCGCGCCCCGCGCCGGGTTGATCGGCTCGATGGACTGGAACCCGATGCTGGTGCCCGAGCCTGCTGCGATCCGCCAGAGCGCGGCAGCGAGGGTATCGTCCGCGAGTTCGGACGGGGTGAGTTCAGGCTGCGCGGTAACTCCGCCGGGCTGACCCGCGAGCACCGCCAGCGTCAGCGCCGCAACCATCGTGGCCCTCATCACTGACCTCCAGGCGAGAAGATACCCAGGTTCAGCTTGCCCGACGGTCCACCTGAAGGTGGACCCCACGACCGGATGTCCCGAGCCATCTCGGCGGGGTGGGTATGTTGCGGAGGCAAGCCGTAGAGCGCGGCGTCGCATGCGACAGACGGGAAACATCGCCGCAGGCGTGAGTTCCACGCCGGGAGACCTCTAGGTCGGACGGCGTTTCCGCCCACAGACCGCCGAGGAGATGTTTCCCGCCGCGCGGCCCCGGCTTCGCCGGAGCAACATGCCACACCACCCGTCCTGCCGATGGCCGGAAGCCGACCCGCCCGGGGGCCAGGAGCCCGAAGGCTGAAGCCTCTGGCCCTCTGCCGATTTCCCGGCAATCGGCGGCGCCGCATGTGCACGAAGGCACAAGGCCTTCGCGATCCTTCGGAAATCCGTCACATCTGAATCACTTCCAGAGCTGGCCCCTCCCGTGCACCGCCCGGTTCGACTCGCACCGTGGAGGGTTCTCACATGGGCGGTGGTTCGAATCCGTACTCGCACCTGTTCCGCATGGCGGCACTCTTTGCCGCCGGCATTCTCGTCTTCCTCGTCGGCCGGTCCTTCTTCGTCCCCAAGGACTTCGGCATCCTTGGCCATTACCGCGCGGGTGCGCTCGAAGAAGCGACGCAGCGCCCGATCACGTTCGCCGGCCAGGCGGCGTGCGTCGAGTGCCACGGCGACGTCGGCGATCTCCGGAAGACCGCCCGTCACGCGAAGGTGTCCTGCGAGTCGTGCCACGGACCGCTCGCCAGCCATGCCGCTGGTGAAGAGCCGCTGAAACCCGCCCGCCCCGACGGCCTCGAGACATGCGTATCGTGCCACCTGAAGAGTCCGTCGAAACCTCCGGCCTTCCCCCAGATCGAGGTGGCCGATCACGCCGGCGACAACAAGTGCATCGAGTGCCATAACCCGCACGCCCCGAAGGTTTCCTGAGGAGACCGGCCATGGACACCGCCCGTCGTCAATTCCTGCTCGGGGCCGGCCGGCTGCTCGTGCTGACCGGTGCCGCCCAGCTCGCGTGGGATGCGGTCGTCGAAGGACAACCGGAGAAGGCGCCCAACTACACCACCACCGATCACTGGTGGGCGATGGTCATCGACATCGAGAAATGCATCGGCTGCGGCCAGTGCGTGCGCGCCTGCAAGGCCGAGAACGGCGTCCTGCTCGACGATGAGCACTTCCGCACGTGGGTCGAACGCTACGTGGTGAACCCTGAAGATCCGGAGCACCCGTTCGTCGAGTCGCCGAACGGCGGCTACGACGGGTTCGGTGAGATTCCCGACATTCCGGGGATGCCCGAGCACATCAAGACGTTCTTCGTTCCGAAGCTGTGCAATCACTGCGTGGACTCGCCCTGCGTGCAGGTGTGCCCGGTCGGGGCGACGTTCGAATCGCCCGACGGCGTGGTGCTCGTGGACAAGGACCGGTGCCTCGGCTGCCGCTACTGCGTGCAGGCGTGCCCGTACGGCTGCCGCTACATCGACCCGCGCACGAACACGGTCGACAAGTGCACACTCTGCTACCACCGCCTCACCAAGGGACTGACCACGGCGTGCGTCGAGGTCTGCCCGACCGGCACCCGCATGCTGGGCGACCTGAAGAAGCCGGATGATCCGATTCACGAGTACCTGCGCACGCACAAGGTGCAGGTGCTCAAGCCCCAGATGGCCACAGGCTCGAAGACCTATTACAACGGTCTCGACGGCTCGGTGCGGTAGGAGGGAGTCATGCACGGCGTCCAGGGCTACATGTATCCCAACGAGGTGGAGCTCCAGTGGAGCATCCTCATCGTGCTCTATCCCTTCATCACGGGGCTGGTGGCAGGCGCGTTCATCCTCGCGTCGCTCGAGCGCGTGTTCAACGTCCACGTGGTGAAGCCGACCTACCGGCTGGCGCTCCTCACGGCGCTGGCCTTCCTCATCGTGGCGCCGCTCCCGCTGCAGTTACACCTCGGGCATCCGGAGCGATCGCTCGAGATGTACTTCACGCCGCACACCACGTCGGCCATGGCGATGTTCGGCTTCGTCTACCTCTGGTACCTGATGGTGGTACTGGTCCTCGAGATCTGGCTGGACTACCGGAAGGATCTCGTCCTCGCGTGGCGTTCCAGCACCGGCATCGCGCGTCTGTTCTATGCGACGCTCTGTCTCGGCGTGGACAACATCAGCGACGAGGCCCTGAAGGTCGACGACAAGGTGGGGCACACGCTCACGATCATCGGCATCCCGTCGGCCTTCCTGCTGCACGGCTACGTCGGCTTCATCTTCGGGTCCATCAAGGCGAACCCGTGGTGGTCCACGCCGCTGATGCCGATCGTGTTCCTCTTCTCGGCCATGGTGTCCGGCATCGCGCTGGTGATGCTGATGTACATGGCGATGTCGAAGATCTACAGGCGCGAGATCGACATCCCCTGCGTCGACACGATTGCGACGTACCTCTTCTATGCGTTCATCATCGATTTCTCGCTGGAGATGGTGGACCTGATTCACCGCATCTACGAGTCGGACGAGTCGTTCCGCGCGCTCGACTTCATGGTCCACACGCGGCTCTTCACGTCCCAGATCGTGCTGCAGATCATCCTGGGAACGGTCGTGCCGCTCGTGCTGATGGGCGTCACACAGCTCTTCACCGTCGCGCCTGCGACGCGCGTCCGGCTGTACGTGGTGGCCGGCGTGCTCACGCTCATCGGCATCTTCGCCATGCGGTGGAACGTCGTGATCGGCGGGCAGCTGTTCTCGAAGAGCTTCCTCGGCTACACCACCTACAAGATGCAGTTCGCGACGCGTGAGGGCCTGCTGCCGGCCGTGGCCCTGCTCATCGCGCCGTTCGGCATCCTGTGGGCGCTCGTGCACCTGCTGCCGCCGTGGGCGCCCGATCCGACCGGGAGCGGCGATACGCACGCGACAACGTAGCGGGGGGCCATGCAGGCGCAGGAGACCGACCTCGCGGGCGTCGTCGAGTCGTTGCGGGAACGCGTCTGCGCGCTGGAGGCGCGCGTCGCACTGCTCGAGGCTGGTGCGAGGCCTGCCCAGGCGGACAGGCCGGCCCTTGCCGCGCCCGACGAGCCTGCGCCGGGGCAGCCCCTCGACCTCGCGGGCCTCGCCGCCGTTGCCGGTCAGGGGCTGCTCGGTCTGGCCGGCGCCTATCTGCTGCGTGCCCTCACCGAACAGGGCGTGCTCCCGCTGATCCTCGGATACAGCGCGGGCGCGTTCTACGCCGCGGTGTGGCTGGTGCTCGTGTGGAGGTCGGGCCGAAGCGGCGGGTCACTGCGGGCGGCGATGTTCGGGGCCGTCTCCTGCAGCGTGGCGTTTCCGCTCATCTGGGAGGCCACCGCGCGGGTGCACCTGCTCGGCCCCGTCGGTGCCGCCCTGGCGTTGACGCTGATGACCGGCGCCCTGCTGCTGGTGGCGTCGGACGTCCGTCTGCAGTCACTGGCGTGGATTGCGGTGACCTGTGCCGTGGGCACCGTCCTTGCGCTGATGCCCGACAGCACACGGCTGACACCCGTGGTGCTGTTTACCACTGGCCTTGGGGTGGCCACGCTGTGGCTAGGGTACGTCCGCGACTGGTTCGCCCTCCGCTGGCCCATGGCCGTCGTCGCGAACCTGCTCGTGTGCTGGGTGGTCTTCGGCGTGCCGCCAGGCCGGGGGCTGGAGACCCCGGCGACGGCGGTCGGCCTCGGCCTGGTGCTCACAGCCGCCTACCTGGGCAGCATCCTGATCCGCACGCTGTGGCGGGCACGCGACGTTGTGCCGTTCGAGGTGGTGCAGGGGTGTGCGGCACTGGCGGTTGGCATCGGTGGCGCACTGGCCCTCGGCCGCGACGGCGGCACGGTGGTCGTGGGTGTCGCCACGCTCCTGCTGGGCGCGGCGTGCTACCTCGCGGCTGCCTTCGTGGCCCGGCAGCGCGGCGCCTCCGCGAACGTGCACTTCTACACGACGCTCGCGCTCGCGCTGGCGATGACGGGCATCCTGCTGGTGTTCGCCCCGGCGTCGGCGGCGACCGTCCTGGCGGTGTGCGCGGCCGGCAGCGGCGTCGTGGCCGCGCGCCGCGGACCACCGGTGCTGGCTCTCCACGCCGCGGCGTACGGGTCCGCCGCCGCCCTCGCATCCGGCCTGGCGCCAGAGGCGTGGACCCGGATGATCGCCAGCCCGGCCGGCGGCCACACATGGACGCCGCTTGGGGCGGTCACGGCATGGGTGACCGTTGCCTGCGCCGCCAGCCTCGCGACTCCGCGGGTCGACTCCGCACCGTGGCCGCTGCCGGCGCGGCTGGCGCGGGCCGTTGTGCTCGCCATCGTCCTGGCCGGACTGGCGGCGTGGACGATCCAGACCGCGCGGCCGCTCGTCCTGCGTGGCGAGGCTGTTGACGACGGCGCGCTGGCCACGCTCCGGACGGTGGTGCTGGCGCTGTCGGCGGTTGGCCTGGCTCGGCTCGCCAGCCGGCCCGCCTTCGGGGAAGCGCTCTGGCTCGCACTGGCGGCGCTGGTCGTCGGCGCCCTCAAGCTCCTCGTCCAGGACTTCCCGTCGTCCCGCCCGGCCACGCTGTTCGTGGCGCTCGCGGCCTACGGCGTGGCGCTCATCGCGGCCCCGAAACTGTGGCGGCGGCAGCCATAAGGAATCCGTCTGGCGCGCGGGTGCGGTCCTTCGCTACACTGCCTCCGCCAGAGGAGGCTTCATGGAACGCAAGCACGCATCCGAATTCCCGCAGGAACTGCTCGACCTGTTTCACGAATACCAGCACGGGGAGATCTCCCGCCGGGCGTTCTTCGAACGCGCCTCGAAGTTCGCGGTCGGCGGCGTGACGGTGGCCACCCTGTTCGAGAGCCTGAAGCCGAACTACGCCTGGGCGCAGCAGGTGCCGAAGGACGACAGGCGGATCAAGGCTGAATACGCCACGGTGCAGTCGCCGAACGGCAACGGGTCCATCAAGGGCTACTTCGCGGCGCCCGCCGCGGCGGGGAAGTATCCGGCGGTCCTCGTCATCCATGAGAACCGCGGCCTGAATCCCTACATCGAAGACGTGGCGCGCCGCTTTGCCACCAACAACTTCGTCGCGTTCGCGCCCGATGGCACGACCTCGGTCGGCGGCTACCCGGGCGACGACGAGCAGGGGGCGCTGAAGTTCCGGCAGGTGAACGGGCCGAAGATGTTCGAGGACTTCGTGGCCTCGGCGGAATGGCTGAAGGCGCGGCCGGAGTCGACCGGCAAGCTCGCGGCCATCGGCTTCTGCTTCGGCGGCGGCATCGTCAACCAGCTCGCGGTGCGGCTCGGAGCCGGACTGAACGCCGGGGCGCCGTTCTACGGCGCGCCCGCCGGCGAGGCGGACGTGCCGAAGATCCAGGCGCCGCTCATGCTGCACTATGCCGACCCGGCGAAGGACACGGGCATCGGTGCACGCATCCCCGCGTTCGAGGCGGCCCTGAAGGCGAACAACAAGAAGTACCAGCTGTTCATCTACACCAACGCCAACCACGGCTTCCACAACGACACGACCCCGCGGTACGACGAGGCGGCGGCGAAGCAGGCGTGGCAGCGGACGCTCGACTTCTTCAACCAGAACCTCCGCGGCTGAAGGCGCTCACGGGCGAGGGGCTGGCTGACGTCAGCCCCCACATCGGAGTGGTCCACCTGAAGGTGGACACTACATCGTCCGTGCGGACGCGACCCGTCTCGTAGTGCCCGCCTTCAGGCGGGCCAGGCGGGTCGTGATCTGCACATCGTCAGTCTGTCGTGAGACTGCACAGCGTGACCCGCCCCCGTTTGCCGGAAAGTGCAGCAGGCGGGACCGGTTGCCGATATCCCCTACGTGCAGCCTGGAGCCGTCACGCCGTCCGACACCCCCGATTACTACGAGCTGCTGCAGATCAGCCCGGCGGCTGAAGCGGAGACGATTCAGCGCGTCTACCGCATGCTCGCGCAGCGCTACCACCCCGACAACCAGCAGACCGGCGACCAGAAGCGGTTCCGCGAACTGGTCGAGGCCTACGACGTCCTGTCGGAACCGGCACGCCGGGCCCAGTACGATCTCCTCTACAACGAGCAGCGGAAGACCCGGTATCACGCGGTGAGCACGCCGGATCGGGCCGACAACCCGATCGAGGTGGAGCAGATGGTCAGGCTCACGGTGCTCGAAGTGCTGTACGAGCGCCGGCGGACGGAGCCCGGCAAGGGCGGGGTGTTCGTGCTGGACCTAGAGTCGCTGACCGGTCAGGCGCGCGAGCATCTCGAGTTCACCGTCTGGTATCTGACCAAGAAGGGGTTCGTGGCCCGCGAGGACAACTCCAAGCTGTCCATCACCGTCGACGGCGTCGACTACCTCGAGACGCACTACCTCAAGCATGGTCTGATGAAGCGGCTCGAGGCGCACAACGCGGCCGCGTAGTGCCCGCGGCCTTCGATCCGCGCGTCCCGCCTGTTACAATCTCTCCCATCGTTTCAAGCTCTGTCTCCACCTCCTGACGTCCGGGTTCTGACCGCTGGGTTCCAGGTTCGCCTTCCCTCGCTTCTTTCCAGGTCCGCATGAAATCGATCGCTGAACGCATCGCCGAAGAACTGAACGTACGCGTGCCGCAGGTGTCTGCGGCCGTCGCCCTGCTCGATGACAAGGCCACGGTGCCCTTCATCGCCCGCTACCGGAAGGAAGCGACGGGCGGGCTCGACGACACGCAGCTACGCACCCTCGAGGAACGGCTGACCTACCTGCGCGAACTCGAAGAGCGGCGTGCCGCCATCGTGAAGAGCATCGAGGAACAGGGCAAGCTCACGCCCGAGCTGGCGGCGCAGATCGCGACGGCGGATACGAAGGCGCGCCTCGAGGACCTCTACCTGCCCTACAAGCCCAAGCGCCGGACGAAGGCGCAGATCGCGCGCGAAGCCGGCCTCGAGCCGCTCGCGCAGCGCTGCGGCGAGCCGGACCGGGTGCCCGACGCCGAGGCCGCAGCCTTCGTGAACGCCGAGAAAGGCGTGGCCGACACGGCTGCCGCGCTCGAGGGCGCGCGGTGGATTCTCGTGGAGACGTTCGCCGAGGACGCGGAACTGCTCGGGGGGCTGCGCCAGATGCTCTGGGACCGCGGCGAGTGGGTCTCGACCGTGATCCCGGGCAAGGAAGACGCGGGCATCAAGTTCGCGGACTACTTCAAGGCCAGCGAGGCGGTGCGCGCCGTGCCATCGCATCGTGCGCTCGCGCTGTTCCGCGGACGCAAGGAGGAAATCCTCCGGCTGTCGGTCGTGTTGCCGGAGCCGGACGGCGCCACCGGGCCGACCGAGCCGGAACGGCGCATCGCCGCGAAGTTCGGCATCGAGGACCGGGGACGCGCCGCGGATGCCTGGCTGCGCGAGACCGTCCGGTGGACGTGGAAGTTCAAGATGGCGGTCAGCCTCGAGCTCGAGATCGAGAACAAGCTGCGCGAGCAGGCCGAGACCGAGGCGATTCGCGTGTTCGGGACCAACCTGCACGACCTGCTGCTGGCTGCACCGGCCGGGCAGCGCGTCACGATGGGGCTCGACCCCGGCATCCGCACCGGCGTCAAGGTGGCGGTCGTGGACGGCACCGGACGGCTGCTCGACACCGCGACGATCTACCCGCACGAGCCGCGTCAGGACTGGGAAGGATCGCTGCGCACGCTGGCGGCGCTGTGCGCGAAGCACCGCGTGCAGCTCATCTCGATCGGGAACGGCACGGCGTCGCGTGAAACGGACAGGCTCGCCGCCGACCTGATTAAGCGCTACCCCGAGGCCAATCTCACCAAGATTGTGGTGTCCGAAGCCGGGGCCTCGGTCTACTCGGCGTCCGAGCTGGCCGCGAAGGAGTTCCCGGATCTCGACGTGTCGCTGCGCGGGGCCGTGTCGATCGCCCGCCGCCTGCAGGATCCGCTGGCGGAACTGGTCCGCATCGAGCCGAAGGCGATTGGCGTCGGCCAGTACCAGCACGACGTCAGCCAGGTCCAGCTCGCACGAAAGCTCGACGCCGTCGTCGAGGACTGCGTGAATGCGGTGGGAGCGGACGTGAACACCGCGTCAGCGCCGCTGCTGTCGCGCATTTCCGGCCTCTCCGAGTCGATCGCGAAGAACATCGTGGCGTTCAGGGACGAGCACGGCCCCTTCAGCGACCGGAAGCAGCTGATGAAGGTGCCGCGCGTCGGCGAGCGGACGTTCCAGCAGGCCGCCGGCTTCCTGCGCATCATGAACGGCGGCAACCCGCTCGACGCCTCCGCCGTCCACCCGGAAGCCTACCCGGTGGTCGAGCGTATCGTCTCGAAGACCGGGGTACCGGTGACCGAGCTGATCGGCAAGGCGCCCGTGTTGCGCGCCCTGAAGCCGGAAGACTTCGCCGACACGCAGTTCGGCGTGCCGACGGTGAAGGACATCCTGATGGAACTCGAGAAGCCGGGACGCGACCCGCGCCCGGAGTTCAAGACGGCGTCCTTCAAGGATGGGGTCGAGCAGATGAGCGACCTCCAGCCGGGCATGCTCCTCGAAGGGGTGGTCACCAACGTGGCCAACTTCGGCGCCTTCGTCGACATCGGCGTCCACCAGGACGGACTCGTGCACGTGTCGCAGCTGGCGGATCGCTTCGTGAAGGATCCGCGCGAGGTGGTGAAGGCGGGACAGATCGTCAAGGTGAAGGTCGTCGAGGTCGACCTGAAGCGCAAGCGCATCGCGCTCACGATGAAGCTGCAGGAGCCTGTGGCCGCCAGCGCGAAGCCCGCGGCCGGTAGCGACCAGCGCGACCGCGGCCCCCGCGGACCGCAGAAGCCCCAGCCGCGTCAGCCAGACCCGCGGCCCGCGTCGCCATCGACCTCGATGGCGGCGGCGTTCGCGAAGCTGCGCGGGTAGACCACGACAGAAGTGAGAACTTCGAATTTGGAAGTGAACTCGAGAAGTGAAGTTCGGAACTTCACTGCTGAGTTCTAGCTTCTGAGTTCCTCAGGCGCGCTAAAACCGTTCGCGCCTGAACTGCACCTTCCGGCCGCGGATCGTCGAGGCCTGCATGGCTTCGATGATCTCGTCGGCCATCGACTCGGGCACCTCGACGAGGGAGAACCGGTCGCCGATCTCGATCGCGCCGAGCGACCGCGAGTCGATGCCGGCCTCGCCCGTGATGGCCCCGACCAGATCGCCGGGGCGGATGCCCGCCTGACGTCCAGCCCCGACGAAGAGCCGGACGATCCGGCCGTCGGCCTCGAGCCGGCGCTTCGGACGCGGCTTCAGCACACCGCGCTCCTCCGGATGTGCGTCGCCCGGCCGGGCTGCGCGGGCCGGCCGCTCGCCGCGCTCGGCAGGTGCCGGTCGCTCCGGGCGCTTGTTCATGTCGATGGTCGGGATCTCGCGGTCGTTCCCCTCGCCAGCCGACGCGACGTGCGCCATGTGCACGGCCGCCATCGCGATGTCGACGATGTCGAACTCCTGGCTGAGGGAGTCGACGATCACGCGGACATGGTCGGACTTGGCGGCCAGCAGGCGCTCGCGCAGCGCGGCCCGCGTGATATCCAGCTGCCGGGACCGCAGGTCGGCGACGGTCGGCACCGTCGCGATCTCGAACTTCGACTTGGTGACGCGCTCGATCACCTTCAGGTGGCGATGCTCGCGCGGTTCGGCCAGCGTAATCGCCACGCCCGTGCGACCGGCGCGTCCCGTCCGACCGATCCGGTGCAGGTACACCTCCGTCGACGCCGGCACGTCGTAGTTGACGACGTGCGAGACCTGATCGATATCGAGGCCGCGCGCGGCCACGTCGGTGGCGACCAGCAGATCGGTCTTCTGGGCGCGGAACTGGGCCATCACCTTGTCGCGCTGCTTCTGCACCATGCCGCCGTGCAGCGCCTCGGCCTGCTGGCCGTGCGCGTTCAGGCGATCGACGAGTTCATCCACCTCCAGCCGCGTCCGGCAGAAGACGATGGTGGCCACCGGATCCTCCATGTCGAGGATGCGGGCGAGGGCCGCCTGCTTGTGCGCGCGGCCGACGATGTAGGCAACCTGGCGGACGCGCGGGGTGTCGCCGGACGTCGTCTTCTCGCGCTCGATGGTGATGCGGGCCGCATCGCGCAGGTGCGCCTGGGCGATCGACTGGATGCGCGTCGGCATCGTCGCCGAGAAGAGGGCCGTCTGGCGCTCGCGCGGGGTGGCCTCGAGGATCGCCTCGAGGTCGTCCGCGAAGCCCATGTCGAGCATTTCGTCGGCTTCGTCGAGCACGAGCATCTGGATGTGGCCCAGGTTCAGCGTGCCCCGGCGGATATGGTCCAGCGCGCGCCCGGGCGTGGCCACGACCAGGTGCGCGCCGCGCTCGAGCCCCCGCACCTGCTGGTGCATGGGCGCGCCGCCGTACAGCGGCAGGACCGTGAGGCCGCTGCCGCGCGCATACTTGTGCAGGGCTTCGGCGACCTGCATGGCGAGTTCGCGCGTGGGCACGAGCACCAGGCCGGCCGTGGCCCGCGCCGCCGGCTTGTGCTCGAGCACCCGGTGGAGCATGGGCAGGGCGAAGGCGGCGGTCTTGCCGGTGCCGGTCGCCGCCTGTCCGAGCAGGTCGCGTCCTTCGAGCAGGAGTGGAATGGTCTCGCGCTGAACCGGGGTGGGTTCCTCGTAACCAAGCGCGGCGACGGCGTCCACGAGCTCTGACCGGAGACCGAGGCTGGCGAAGGTGGCGGGCGACTGAGCGGAGTCCATCAGATGATCATGACACACGCCGGGACGATCGCGGCAGGGCGCGTTTGCCCGTGTATGGAGGAGTGCGGGGCAGTAGAATGCGGCACACGTGGAGGCGGTAATGAGAATGCGAGTTGGAACGACGGCAGCACTGCTTGCGGTGGCAATGGTCGGTGCACTCCAGGCCCAGGCGCCTGCGCCGAAGCTGTTTGCGGCCGCTGGTGACGTGAAGGCACTCATCGCCAGGGCCAGGGCCGAACGGAAGCCGGACCAGGCCAACTTCAGCCAGCCCATCGTCTCGCTCGCCCCGTACAACGCGAACCTCGAGTACCGCGTCGGCGGCCTCAACGCGCCGGCGTCCACGCACGACAAGGATGCCGAGCTCTTCTACGTGATCGAAGGGTCGGGTACCGTCGTGACAGGCGGGACGCTCAAGGACGAACGCCGAACCAACGCCGACAACGCGAGCGGCACGGCGATAGAAGGCGGCGCTTCCCGCAAGGTCGCGGCCGGCGACTGGATCCTGGTGCCGGAGAAGACGCCCCACTGGTTCACGCAGATCGACGGCACGCTCGTGCTGATGTCGGTCCACCTGCCGCACGGGAACTGAAGCTGGCGGCGGGCGGGGCAGGGCTGGCCCGACAGGCTGGGCTGGCTCAGTGACGATCGTGGGTCCGGCTTCAACCGGCCCTCTGTAAGCGCAGCGCCATTCTTCAGCGTGGCGCCCATCCATGAGCAACCCCACACTGGTCACCACCCCCGGACTCTGCCCCCGCTGTCGCTGGATGCGCCTCGTCGAATCCGCCCGCGGCAGCCAGTTCACGCTTTGTGAGCGTTCCTTCGTCGATCCGGCGTTCCGGCGGTATCCCGTGCTGCCGGTATCCGACTGCCGCGGGTTCGAGCCTGTCGATCCGGACCGGACCGATTCGACCATCTGCTGAGCCGCCGCATCCCATTCATGTCGGACATCTCCGAACAGATCGAAGCCATCTACCAGACGGAGTCGCGCCGCGTGCTCGCGACGCTGATCCGCCTGCTCGGCGACTTCGACAGGGCCGAGGAGGCGCTGCACGACGCCGTGCGCGCGGCGCTGGAGCAGTGGCCGCGCGACGGCATTCCGGCCAACCCGCGGGCCTGGCTGGTGTCAGCAGGTCGCTTCAAGGCGATCGACGGGATGCGCCGCCAGAAGCGGTTCGACCCGCTCGACTCGCTCGGCGACCCGGCCGAACTGGCCGCCACGGATCCCCTGGCCTGGGCCGACGTCGAGAGCGTGGAAGACGACCGCCTCCGGCTGATTTTCACGTGCTGTCACCCGGCGCTGTCGAGCGATGCCCAGATTGCGCTGACGCTGCGGGAGGTCTGCGGGCTGACCACGGAGGAGATCGCCCGGGCGTTCCTGACGCCGGCCCCGACGCTGGCCCAGCGGATCGTGCGGGCGAAGGGGAAGATCCGCACGGCGAAGATCCCGTATCAGGTGCCAGGGCGGGCGGAACTGCCGGGACGCCTGGACGCGGTGCTGCGCGTGATCTATCTCGTGTTCAACGAGGGCTACGCCGCCTCGTCGGGCGCCGCACTCCTGCGCCACGACCTCGCCACCGAAGCCATCAGGCTCGGCCGCCTGCTGGTCGATCTCCTGCCGGAGCCTGAGGCGATCGGGTTGCTCGCCCTGATGCTCCTGCACGAATCGCGTCGCGCCGCGCGCGCGACCCCCGAGGGCGACCTCATCCTGCTGGACGAGCAGGACCGCTCGCTGTGGGACAGGCGGCAGATCGACGAAGGGCTTCGGCTGGTCGAACGCGCCCTGGCCACGCGGCGCATCGGGCCGTACGTGCTGCAGGCCGCCATCGCGGCCGTGCACGCCGATGCCCGCGCGGTGTCGGCCACCGACTGGGCCGAGGTGGTCGGGCTGTACGACGTGCTCGTGCGCGTGGAGCCGTCACCGGTCGTCCGGCTCAACCGTGCGGTGGCCGTGGCCATGCGGGACGGCCCCGCTGCCGGTCTCGCGCTGATCGACGCAATCGTCGGCGCGGGTGAACTCACGGAGTACCGCCTGCTGCACGCGGCGCGGGCCGACCTCCTTCGCCGGCTTGGACGGGTGGACGAGGCCCGGGCGGCCTATCGGCGCGCCCTCGATCTCACGCGGCAGGAGCCGGAGCAGCGGTTCCTGCAGCGACGGCTCGACGAACTGCACCAGGCGCCGGCACCCGGGGCCGACAACACCAGAAGGAAGCGTTCATGAAGTATCTGTGTCTTGTGTATCTGGAGCCGGACAAGCTGCGCGTCGTGCCGGACAGCGAGTGCATGGCGTCCGTGGCCGGGATGAGCCAGCGCGGCGCGCTGGTGGCGGCTGAAGCCCTTGAACCAGTAGAGACGGCGACTACGCTGCGCATCCGGGGCGGGGAGGTCCGCGTCACCGATGGTCCCTTCGCCGAGACCAAGGAGCAGCTCGCCGGGTTCTACCTGATCGACGCCGCGAACCTGGACGAGGCGCTCGCGCTCGCCGCGAAGATCCCGCCGGCGCGTGAAGGGTCGGTCGAAGTGCGGCCCGTGCGCCAGCTGCAGCCCTGACCGGGGCGTCCGGCGGGGCGCCAGGCGGCCGCCGTCTTGGTACACTGCAGGCATGACCGCCGACTGGACTCGCGGGGCCGTGAGCCCCGAGGACGCCGTCTCGTGCGTGACGAGCGGCATGCGCGTCTTCATCCACGGTGCTGCCGCGACGCCGACGACGCTCATCGAGGCGTTGTGTGCCAGGACCGATCTCGAGGATGTCACCGTCTACCACCTGCACACGGCGGGGACCGCGCCGTTCGCGGAGCCTGGCCAGGTGGGACGCTTCTTCTCGGTCTCCCTGTTCACCGGGCCGCCGCTGCGCAGCGCGGTCGACGAGGGGCGGGCCGACTTCATGCCGGTCTTCCTGTCGGACATCCCGTCGCTCTTCGAGTCCGGACTCATCCCGATCGATGTCGCGCTGCTCCAGCTGTCGCCCCCCGACCGCCACGGCTACTGCACGCTCGGCACCTCGGTCGATGCCGCCCTCGCCGCCTCCCGCGCCGCCCGCTTCATCGTCGCCGAGATCAACGAGCAGATGCCGCGGACGCATGGCAATACGCTGGTGGCGTTCAGCGACATCGACCACTACATCCACACGAGCCATCCGCTGCACGCCCACGATCCCGCCGAGCCCTCGGCGGTGGAGGACCGCATCGGCGCGCACGTGGCGGAACTGGTGCCGAACGGGGCCACGCTGCAGATGGGGATCGGGGCGATTCCGGACGCCGTGCTCCGGCGCCTTGGCGGCAAGGCGGACCTCGGCATCCACACGGAAATGTTCTCGGACGGCGTGATGGCGCTGATCAAGGACGGCGTGGTGACCAACCGCCTGAAGAACGTCCACAAGGGGCGCACGGTCACCAGCTTCGTGAACGGCTCGCAGGCGCTCTTCGACTTCGTCAACGACAACCCGTTCGTCGAGTTCCACCCGTGCGATCGGACGAACGACACGGCCATCATCCGCCGCAACGACCGCGTGGTGGCGATCAACTCGGCGCTCGAGGTCGACCTGTCGGGGCAGGTGTGTGCCGACTCGATCGGCCACCGGATCTACTCCGGCATCGGCGGGCAGATGGATTTCATCCGCGGGGCGGCGCTTTCGAAGGAGGGCGTGCCGGTGATCGCGCTGCCGTCCACGGCCGCGAAGGGGACGGTGTCACGCATCGTGCCGGCGCTGAAGCCAGGGGCCGGCGTGGTGACGACCCGCGGTCACGTGCATTGGGTGGCGACCGAGTACGGCGCCGTGAATCTCTTCGGCCGCAGCCTGCGCGAGCGCGCCGAGCGGCTCATCTCGATTGCCCATCCGGACATGCGGGGCGACCTGACTCGCGCATACCGCGACGCGCGCCACGTCGACCTGGGAGCACGCGGGTGAGCGAACGCTTCAACAACGCCAGGCTCGTGTTCTCGACGGGCGGGCCGACGTGCGAGAAGTGCGGGTGGCCAACCGCGAGCTGCCGATGCCGTGAGCGGACGCCGGCCGAGCAGCCGGTGTCCGGCAGGATTACGGCGAAGCTGCGGATGGAGAAGGCCGGTCGCGGCGGCAAGATCGTCACGGTGGTCGACGGCCTGCCGCAGAACGAGGCGTTCCTCAAGGAACTCTGCGGTGAACTGAAACGCGCCTGCGGAACGGGAGGCGCCGTCAAGGACGGCACCGTCGAACTGCAGGGCGAACACCGCGAGCGTCTCCGCGCGTTGCTGCTGAAGAAGAACTACATCGTCAAGGGCTGAAAGACAGCGCCCTCCGTGTCAGGGCCTTTGGTTACTGCGCCGTCGAACGCCGGGCCGGTGCCTTGGGCAGCGGCTTGCGCGGGAGCAACTGGTCGCGGTTCGCGGCCTGTGCCACGAACGACGCGACGATGACGGCGTTCTGCATCAGGTCCTGCGGCTGGAGCCGCTCGTACACGTCCATGTTGGAGTGGTGGGTACGGGTGTCGTACTCCACTTCGTCCTGGATGAACTGGAATCCGGGCAGGCCGACCGCGTCGAAGGCCTGGTGATCGGTGCCGCCGGTGTTCCGAATCGTCACCGTCGTCATCCCCATGTTGTGGAACGGTTCCATCCACGAGGTGAAGATGGGTCCGATGGCCTCGTTCCCCTGCAGGTAGACGCCGCGGATCTGGCCCGTGCCGTTGTCGACGTTGAAGTAGCCCGAGAGCTTCGCGTGCTCGGGCGTGACCTGCATCGTGGCGGGGTCGCCGAAGTGCTCCTTCACGTAGGCGCGCGACCCGATGAGCCCCTGTTCCTCCGCGCCCCACAGGGCGATGCGCACGGTGCGCTTGAGCGGAATGCCGGCGGCCTTCAGGATGCGCATCGCTTCGAGCATGACGGCGGACCCGGCCGCGTTATCGGTGGCGCTCGTTCCCGTGTGCCACGAGTCGAAGTGGGCGCCGAGCATCACGACTTCGTCGGCCTTCGACGTGCCGGGCAGTTCTCCGATGATGTTGAAGCTGTTCTGGTCCGTGTCGAGGAACTGGCTGTCGATGTCCATCTGCAGGGTGACCGGCAGCTTCTTCTCCAGCGTGCGTGCGATGCGGTTGTACTGCTCGGACGCCACCACCACCTGCGTCACGACCGGCGGGTCACTCGGGTTGCGCGAGCCGCCGCTCTGCACGAACAGGGTGCCGCCGCCGTCCCCACGGCTCGGCTCGAGCAGGGCCACGACCCCTTCATCCACCCAGAACTTCGCGATCTTCGTCTGGAGGTCGCGCTGGGCCTGGAACGAAGGCGGCGCACCACCGGGGAGCCCGCCGCGGCGCTGCGGGAGCTTCGCGAGGTCGGCGAGCTGCGCGTCGGTGTACCGCTCGGCCTGTGCCTCGAATCGCGGCGCGAGCTCACGCACCCGGGTCGCCAGCACGAACTTCCCCTTCAGCTTGCCCTTCCAGGTGGCCAGGTCGGCCTCCGAGTCGATGGTGACGAGCACCGCCTCACCGCTCACGAGCCCCTTCGTCCCGGGCGTCCACGCCTTGGGGTATGCGATGAGCGGGTAGTTCCGCGGCGTCAGCGCCTGCGCGAACATCTTCCGGTTCTGCCAGCCGCGCCCGAACGGAAACGCCTCGGTGTGCACGTTGGCCAGGCCCCAGTCGCGCATCTGCTTCTGGACCCAGTCCGCGCCCTCCTTGTACTCCGGCGACCCGGCCAGCCGGGGCCCGTACACGTCGGTGAGGTAACTGGCCGTCTCCATGATCTTCGAGCGCTGCAGCCCCTCTTCCTTCAGCCGGAAGACGACGTCGGGGTCGAGGCGATCGACCGGCTGGAACTGTGCGGCGACCGGAAGGACCGCGAGTGACGCGACGGCCAGCGCCGCCAGGATCGTGGAACGGGTAGGACGCATTCGGGAACTCCTCAAGCAGACTCCGAGGGGCAACATAGCACATCACCACCGGCCGGATGGACGGACCGGCGCACTCGATGACGGGGCACGCCGCATGGACGGGATAGGTGGACCGCGCAGGGGGCGATGGACCATTCGTGGGTCCGCCTTCAGGCGGACCTGACCGTGACGGCTCAAGCTGTTCGCGTCTGGTCCGCGGACGACAGGAGCGCCAGCACCTGTTCGATGGCGCCGGGCACCGCTGCCGCCACGACCTCGGAGATCGGGCTGCCGATGTCGAAGGCGCGCCCCTCGATGGTGACGAGCCACGCGGGCGGCTCCCAGCCGAACGCCGCGCGTGTGAGGGCCATCAGGGCCATCGGGGTGAGGATGTGCCCCTCGCGGACAGGGCCGTCCGCGCGCACGGGGCCGCAGTGCACCGCACCTGGCCTGTCGCCGCGGCTGGCGTCGACGAAGACCACCTGTGTGGCCGCCGCCACCTGCGCCGCCAGTTCCGGCACGAGCTGGTGCGTCGTCACCACCTCGATGTCCGGCCGTCGTGCCGCCACCGCGAGCGCGATCGCCTGGCCGACGCCGTCGTCCCCGAGAAGCGTGTTGCCGTAACCGATGAGCAGGACCATATGTCAGTGCTGGTGCGCTGGCCTTCAGACCCGCGCGATGGAATCCACGAGCGAACCGTCCGACGCGCGCAGCTCGATCACCATCGGCATCGTGCCGGCGGCGTGCGTCGAGCAGCTGAGACACGGATCGAACGCACGGATGCCGGCCTCGACCCGGTTGAGCAGGCCTTGCGAGAGGCGGTCGGCCGAGAGGTAGGCGCGGGCGATCTGCGTGACCGCGCGGTTCATGGCCAGGTTGTTCTGCCCGGTGGCGATGAGGAGGTCCACCGCCGTGAGCAGGCCGTTCTCGTCGACCGTGTAGTCGTGGAAGAGCGTGCCGCGCGGCGCCTCGGACATGCCGACTCCGCGCAGCCGGTTCCGGCTCGCGCGTGCGAGCACATCGGTGCCGAGCACGCCTGGGTCGTCGAGCAGTTCGCCGATGCGCTCGAGCCCATACAGGATCTCGATCAGTCGCGCGTAGTGGTAGTGGAACGAACTGAGGACCGGTCCGTCCGACAGCCCGCGGAACCGTGCGAACTCGGCGTCGGCGAGGGGCGTGCCGCAGCGGTTCGCGACGTTGAGCCGCGCCAGCGGCCCGACGCGATAGATGCCGTCCACCGGGCCCCGTGCCTTCAGGAACGGCGACTTCAGGTAGGTCCAGGGATGGACCGTCTCGTCGAACAGCGCGCGGGCGCTCGCGGCGTCGAGCTGGTCGGCGACGACGCGACCGGCCTCGTCGACCAGCCGCAGCCGGCCGCCGTACGTCTCGAGCGAACCGTCGGGTGTCACCATCCCGAGGAACAGCGTGGGGAAGTGGCCGAACAGCCTGGCCTCTTCCTCGTGCGCCGCCAGCGACGAGCGGAACAGCTCGAGCGTCGCC
The DNA here is from genome assembly GCA_046331345.1 of Vicinamibacterales bacterium. GTDB lineage: Bacteria > Acidobacteriota > Vicinamibacteria > Vicinamibacterales > CAVVIG01 > CAVVIG01. The sequence continues at coordinate 228,376 of JAXLRA010000004.1, forward strand.
TGCGCGGTCGTCAGCGCTTCAGGCAGCGCGGCCAGGATGGCGTCGCGCCCGTCAGCGGTCAGGCCGGCCTTCACGCCGCCAGCCACGGCCCACGACGCATGGATCCGCTTGCCGGCAATCCGCTCGATCACCTGCTGGCCGAACTGGCGCAGCCGGATGCCGCGCCTGGCCAGCTCGGGGTTCGCCGCGGCCACGCCGAGCACGTTGCGCGTGGCGGGAGGCGCGTCGTAGCCGAGGAGCAGATCCGGCGCCGAGAGATAGAAGAAGCTCAGCGCGTGCGACTGCACGATCTGCGCGAGGTTGACGATGCGGCGGAGGCGGAGGGCCGTGTCGGGTATCTCGACCGCCAGCAGGCGATCGCCGGCGTCGGCCGACGCGAGCATGTGGCTGACGGGGCAGATGCCGCACACCCGCGAGGTGATGGCGGGCATCTCCTGGAAGTGCCGGCCCTCGCAGAACTTCTCGAAGCCGCGGAACTCGAGCACGTGGAAGCGGGCGTCCTCCACCTGGCCCTGCGGGTCGAGGTGAATGGTGATCTTGGCGTGCCCCTCGACGCGGGACACCGGCTCGATCGTGATGGTCTGCGACATGATGCCTGCCTTCACCCCAGCTTCGCGCGACTCTGGAGGTCGAGCGTCCGCCCGGCGATGAGCTCGCTGAGCACGTAGTAAATCAGGTCTGCCGGCGGTGGACAGCCGGGCAGGTAGTAGTCCACGGCCACCAGCGCCCGCAGGTTCTCCACCTTCGTGACGAGCGGCGGGACCTCCGCGCCGTCGACCGGCAGTCCGGGCATCTGCGCCCGGTCGCTGCCGTACGACCGCTGGAGCACCGGCAGTGGATTCCCGAGCGGATTGCGGAGCGCCGTCACGTTGCCGGCGACCGCACAGTCGCCGAACGCCACCAGCACGTCGGTCCGCTCGCGGATCAGCCGGAGCATCCGCGCGTTGTCCTCGTTCGCGATGGCGCCCTCGACGAGCGTGATGTCCACGCCCTCGGGGAACTCCTTCACGTCCATCAGCGGGCCGTAGACGAGGTCCATCTTCCCGGCGAGCTCGAGGAGCCGTTCATCCATGTCCAGCAGCGACATGTGGCAGCCGGAGCAGCCCCCGAGCCACACGGTCGCCACGCGCGGGCGCGTCAGCGGTTCCACAGTTTCTGCTCCCTGGCCATACGGAGATAGGTCACGAAGTGCGGGTCCTTGTTCGTCGCGGACGCCCCCTTTTCGAACAGGGCGCCGGTCGGGCACACACGGACGCACTTGCCACAGCTCGTGCACGACTCCGAGTCGCCCCACGGCTGGCTGAGATCGCTGATGACGAGCGTGTGCTGGCCGCGGCCCATCACGTCCCACGTGTGCGCACCCTCGATCTCGTCGCACACACGCACGCACCGCGTGCACAGGACGCACCGGTTGTGGTCGATGATCCAGCGCGGATGCGAGGCATCCATCGAGAGTTGCGGCGCCTGCGGCTCGTACCGCACGTGGTGCAGGCCCATCGACACCGCGAGGTCCTGCAGTTCGCACCGGCGGTTGGCGACGCACACCGAGCACACGTGATTGCGCTCGGCGAGCAGCAGTTCGACGATCTGGCGCCGGTAGCTGTGCAGCCGCTCGGAGTCGGTCGTCACGACCATGCCTTCGACCGCCCTGGTCATGCACGACGCGTGCAGCTTCGAGGACCCCTGCACTTCGACCAGGCACAGGCGGCACGCGCCGTGTTCCGACAGGCCGTCGAGATGGCACAGCGTCGGGATCGCGATGCCATGCTCACGCGCGACGTCGAGCACCGTTGCGCCCTCGGCCGCCGAGACCTGCTTGCCGTTGATGGTGAGAGTGGTGACGCTCATCGCGCCTCCTCGGCGTGCATCGGGCAGACACCTGCCGGACACACCTTGTCGTGGATGTGCGCCATGTACTCCCCGCGGAAGTGGTGAAGCGTGCTCATGACCGGGTTGGCGGCCGTCTGACCAAGGCCGCAGAGGCTGGTGCGGGTCACCAGTTCGGCGAGCTGTTCGAGCAGGCCGAGATCCCGCTCGGTGGCCGTGCCCCGCGTCATCTTCGTGAGCAGTTCGTGCATCTGCACGGTGCCGGCGCGGCACGGGATGCACTTGCCGCACGACTCATCGCGGCAGAACTCCATGAAATAGCGGGCGACGTCCACCATGCATGACGTCTCATCCATCACGATCAGGCCGCCCGATCCCATGATCGACCCGATGCCGGCCAGCGCCTCGTAGTCGACCGGCAGATCCAGGTGGTCGGCGGGAATGCACCCGCCCGACGGCCCACCGGTCTGCGCGGCCTTGAACTGTCGTCCTTCTGGAATGCCGCCGCCGATCTCGTAGATGATCTCGCGCAGCGACATGCCCATCGGCACTTCCACGAGGCCGGTGTTGACGATGCGCCCGGCGAGCGCGAACACCTTCGTGCCCTTGCTGTGTTCGGTGCCGATGGCGGCGAACTGCTCGCCGCCGCGCAGCACGATGGGGGCGATGTTGGCGTAGGTCTCGACGTTGTTGATCAGCGTCGGCCGGCCCCACAGCCCCGATTCGGCAGGGAAGGGCGGCCTCGGGCGCGGCGTGCCGCGCTTGCCCTCGATCGAGGCAATGAGGGCGGTTTCCTCGCCGCAGACGAACGCGCCCGCACCAATGCGCAGGTCGATCCGGAAGTTGAAGTGCGTGTCGAGGATGCGGTGCCCGAGGAGCTGCAGCCGCTCGGCCTGCCGGATCGCCGTCTTCAGCCGGGCGATCGCGAGCGGATACTCACCCCGCACGTAGATGTAGCCCTGCTCCGCACCGATGGCGTACGCGGCGATGGCCATGCCCTCGAGCACGCGGTGCGGATCGCCTTCGAGCACGCTGCGATCCATGAACGCGCCAGGATCGCCCTCGTCGGCGTTGCACACGACGTACTTGCCGGGCCCCTGCGCCTTGGCCACGGTGCTCCACTTCAGGCCGGTGGGATAGCCGGCGCCACCGCGTCCCCGGAGTCCGCTGGCGCTCACCTCGCGCACCACGTCCTCGGGATGCATCTGCGTCAGCGCGCGCTCGAGCGCGGCGTAGCCGCCGGCGGCGAGGTAGTCTTCCACGCGTTCCGCGTCCACCAGTCCCGCGTCACTCGTGACGATCCGGTGCTGGCGCGTGAAGAACGGCTGGTTCAGGTCGGCGCGCTGGGTGTCGGGCAGCTGCTTCGACGCCACGCCGCTGATGATGGCCACGGCGAGGCCGGGCGTCACGTGCTCGTAGAGCGCGGGCGGGGTATCGGCCAGTTCGACCCGGGCCAGCGGACCGGCGTGACACAGGCCGAGGCAACCGGTGCCGATCACACGCACCGACGGGGCGAGCGCCTGCTCCGTGACCGCCGCCGCGAGTGCCTCCCGGACGGCGGCACCGCCGGTCGACAGGCAGCCCGCCGCCGAGCAGACGGCAATCTGGCAGGTCAGGCTTGCGCGGGCGGCCAGTTCGCGCTCGCGGACTGCAGCGATGTCTTCAGCGATCATGGGAGGTCCAGGCTTCGATGCGGGCGAGAGCGGCCTCTGGTGTCATGCCGCCGTTGATTTCGTTGTCGAGCACCAGGGCCGGCGCGAGGCCGCAGGCCCCCAGGCACCGCGCGGTCACGAGCGACACCTGCCCATCGGCGGTCGTGCCGCCCACCTCGACGTGGTGTTCGCGCTGGATGGCCGACAGGATCGCCGCGGTTCCCTTGACGTAGCACGCCGTGCCCATGCAGACGACGCACGTGTGGGCCCCGCGTGGCTTCAGGGTGAAGAAGTTGTAGAAGGTGGCCACGCCGTAGACGCGGCTCTGCGGGACCTTCAGGGCGTGCCCGACGTACTTCAGGCAGTCGGTGTCCAGGTAGCCGAAGAGCTCCTGCGCCGTGTGGAGGATCTCGATGAGCGAATCGGGCTGGTGCCGGTGCCGCTTCATCGCGGCATCGAGCATCTTCAGCCGGTTGTCGACGGGAGGCCTGGTGGCGGATGCGACGGGAGACATGCTGACCACTCACGTTGCGACGCGCGTGCCGTCCGGATTCGCGCCGAATTACGGCACTTCTTCAACCAGCCCGCGCCGACCTGCCGGCTTCCCGGCACCTCACGAGCTGCCGGAGGGGCGAATGGATGGGCTTTGAGCGGGATGTACTCCCCGTGCGGAGTCGGCTAAGATGTCGGCGACTCTCCCTGCGGCACAGGACATCACACGTGGATTCGGACGACGCCAAGGTGACAGAACCGCTTGCGGCGGACGAGGCCGATTCGGACTCCGGCGCGGAGTGTGACTCGTCGCTCGATGTCCTGGCGCGCGCCCGCGAGGGCGACACGGAGGCAGCGCGGGTGCTCATCGAGCGCACCGTGGGTCCCCTCAGGCGGTGGGCCCGCGGCCGCCTGCCGAACTACGCGCGTGCCGGCGCCAACACCGAAGACGTCGTGCAGGACGCCGTCGTCCGCGCCCTGGCGCGGGTCGAGCACTTCGAGCATCGGTCGGTGGACGGCATGCAGAAGTATCTCCGCGAGTCGGTGCGCAACCGCATTCGCGACGAGGTGCGGCGGGTCGCTCGACGCGGCGTCGGCGAGGAACTGCCGGAGGCGATTCACGACAACGCCTACTCGCCGCTCGAGGAACTGATCATGAAGGAGCGGTCCGAGCGCTATCTCGAGGCGCTCCGATCGCTCAAGCCCGCGGACCGGCAGGCGATCATCCTGCGGCTCGAGCACCGGCACTCGTTCGAGGACATTGCCCGCGCGCTCGGGAAGGCCAGTCCGGATGCGGCGCGCATGACCGTCTCGCGAGCGGTGAAGCGGCTGGCGGCCGCCATCGGCCTGGACGGACCGGCTACACCGTAAGCCGCATCTGGCGCAGCCGGTCGCGGTGGGTCGGGTCGAGGCTGAACAGGTTCCTGATGAACGGCGACAGGTAGTTCAGCGGCTGGCCCCCGTCGCGGTACGCGTCTTCCTGGTGGAGCAGCGCCTTCTCCCGCTCGCCGAGGCCGTGGTAGACGTAGACGTAGCAGTGCGGGGCGACATAGCGCTGGTGCTGCGCCTCGTCCAGTTCCCGTACGATCGCGAGCGCCTTGTCGCGCATGCCCGCCTCTCCGTAGCTCCTGCCGAGCAATGCGATGTAGAACGGTGCCCGTCCTCCCAGGCGCGCGCCGCGTTCCAGATCGGCGTGCGCACTCGGGTACATGCCCTTCATGTGATAGCACTGGCCGCGCTGGTAGCTGGCGAAGACGTAGTCGGGGTTTCCGTCCAGCGCCTCGTCGCACAGGGCGATCGCCTCGTCGTGCCTGTCGGCGAGAAAGTAGGTGACGGCGGAGCCGGCGATGACGAACCGCGTGCGCCACGTGGCAATGGCCCGCTGCGCCTCCGCGAGGGCGGCGGCCTCGCGTCCAAGCAGCATCAGGAGCCAGCTGTAGTGGACGCGCGCGTTCGCGAGATCCGGATCGATGTCCAGCGCCCGCCGGAAGTGCGCCTCGGCGGCGTTCCAGTCCCAGTCGTCGCCGAACCGGACGAGGCCGAGGGCGGCGTGCGCGGCGGCCAGGTCGGGGTCGATGGCCAGGGCCCGCTCGGCCGCCAGGCGTGCCTTCTGGAACGCGACCCGCGGCTTCATGAAGGACAGCAGCCCGAGCGAATTGTAGGTGTCCGCCAGCATCGCATGCGCCGGCGCAAACGACGGGTCGATGTCGGTGGCGCGGGTGGCGTGCTCGATCACCTGCGTCCACGTGCCGTTGAACACGTCGCGCTGGGCGTGGAGCCCCCGCTGATACTCGACGAAGGCGTCGGGACTCGTCGTGGCGGCCGACGCCGAACGCGTCGCCGTGGACCGGACTGCCGCGACGACCTGCCGCACCGCCTCGTCCTGCGCCGAGAGCAGGTCGGCTGCCGGCACGTCGATGCGGAGCGGCATCCGCAGCCGCTCCTCGGTCTGCGTGGCGACCAGCCCGGCCGTGACGCGGAACCTGTCGCCGGCCTGCTGCACGCTGCCCTCGAGCACGTGTTCGACGCCCGTGCGCTCGCCGATGTCGCGGACGGGGAGGCCCCGCGCGCTGTCGACCGAGGTACGGGACGCGACGCGCAGGCCCGGCACCTGCTGCAGGGCCCACGCGATGTCGCTGGCGAGGCCGTCGCGGAAGCTCCGCAGGGCCTCGGTGTCGTTGCCCGCGATCGTGAAGGGCAGGATGGCCAGCGACATGTTCGCCTGCCGGCGCGTGGCGCGCGGAGCGGCGGGCCGCCGTTCGGCGCGCAGCGTCTCCAGATCCTTCAGCACGTCGGCCGCCCGCTGGTACCGTCCGGCGGGGTCGTGCTCCAGCAGGCGCATGACGATGTGCTCGAACTGCTCCGGCAGCGCCGGCGCAATGCGCCGCGGCGGCATCGGGCTCCGGCTGAGGATCTGGGCGATCACCTCGGTCTTCGTACGTGCATCGAATGGACGGGCGCCAGTGGCGGCGTGGTAGAGCACCGCGCCGAGCGCCCACAGGTCCGAGCGCCGGTCGACCGGCGCCTTGAGCAACTGCTCCGGCGACAGGTAATGCACGGTGCCCGGCACGACGCCGAGGTCCGTCACGCCTTCCGTGACACCCTCGCCCTCCTCGTCGTCGTCCACCACGAGGGCCTTTGCCAGGCCGAAGTCGAGGAGCTTGGTGGTGCCCGACGACGTGATGAAGATGTTGCCGGGTGTGATGTCGCGGTGGATGATGTCCGCGAGGTGCGCCACGCTCAGGGCGCGCGCCACATCCGTGGCGATGTCGAGCAGGGCCTGGAAGGGAAGGGCGCCGCCGCGCAGGCGCTGCTTCAGGCTCTCCCCTTCGAGCAGTTCCATGGCGATGAACGACACGCCGTGGTCTTCGCCGATGTCGAGAATCGTGCAGATGTTCGGGTGGTTCAGCGAGGCCGCGAGCCGTGCCTCCCGATCGAACCGGCGCTGGGCGGTCTGGTCCTCCATCAGCGTCGGCTTGAGGACCTTCAGGGCCACGGAGCGGGGCAGGCGGAGGTCCTGCGCCTCGTACACGTCGCCCATGCCGCCGCTGCCGAGCGGACCGACCACATAGAAATGTGAGACCTGCCGGCCAATCACGCACGGTCAGGTTCGCGCCAAACCCCGGCCTATTGCAACCCCTTATCAGGGACCCGCGCTGGAATCCTGCCAAGTGCGCTGCTGGCACATGGACACGGATGCGCCGTACGACACGTCCTGTGTTCAGAAGTCGGTAACGCCGTTCGGCTCCTTGACGGCCACCGCGCGATTGGCGTGACGGAGCACCGACGCATCGCGGTAGACCGTGCGCCGCGCCAGGTTGACCGAGCCCAGCGGGCGATGCGCCGCCAGGCAGTGCCACGGACTGAAGGAGATGGTTTCCGCCAGCGCGTCCTGGGCCGGATTCCTGAAGTCCTGGGGCGGGATGGTGATGGTGGCCAGCTGTACCGGCTCCGTGTCCCACAGCCGTGCTGCGTCGTCGATGTGCGCGGCGGCTTCGTCGGGCGGCGGTTGAACCATGAATGCCAGCGTGGCCGCGGCGTCCTTGAGGTACTCGGCCATCGCCGTGCGCAGGAAGTCGGGCGCGCACGCGGCCATCTGCTCCGGGGTGAAGGTGATCGGCGGCCGCTCGGCCGGCGCGATCGGCCGCAGCACGTACTTCACGACGTGCGTCCCGAGCGCATACGGCGTCTGGCTGAAGTAGCGGATGGTCAGCGGGTTCTCGAACGTGCGGAACGACTTGGCCAGGTCGGGGAACAGGCGCATCTTCTCGGCCAGCGACGGCAGCTTCAGGAAGTCGACGTACGCGAAGACGTCCGGCACGAAGAACGTCGGGTGGCTGGCGAGGATGAAGTCGTGGGTCAGCCGCTCGTCCGGCGCTTCCTTCTCGCCCTCGACCCCGAACAGCTTGATGGCGACGCCCCGCACGTCCGGCGCCGCATCGGGCGGCAGGAGCGGTGTCGGCCGGCCGTTCGAGAACCGGATGTAGGCGCGGTACGTGCCGGGCCGCGCGAAGAGTCCGTGTCGGTACTGCTTCGGCACATCGTCGCCCACGGTGAAGGTGGCTGCGAGCAGGCCGTGGTGCCTGGTGTGCGCGTCGCGGGTGGTGCCGTCGCCGATCGCCTGGCGCATGCCCTGGACGATCACGGAGACCGCCTCCTCCACGGCCTGGCGCTGGTGCTCGGTCGGCGCCTGCTCCGGAAGCTGGGAAATGAAGCGCAGGCCGGTGACGCTCGGGAAGAACAGATATGCGGCCGCCCGCGTGGTGACGAAGCGCGAGAGTCCGGCCGCGACGACGGGGAGCCCCTCGGCGTCGCGGTAGGAGAAGGTGGCCCCGTCGCCCTGCGCCCCCACCATCGGATCGCGCTCGGCCGGATGGAGGCCACGCGCGAACAGGCCGTCGTTCACCCAGTGCCGCATGATGAACTCGAACTGGTCCTTCAGGCTGACGCAGAGAAACAGCCCCAGCATGCCGCGCGCGACGCCGTCCCGCTTGTGAGACGGGTCGTACACGGGCCCGTACGGCATGCCCCGGCGGATCAGGCGGAGGCGGTTGCCCATGCCGCCGAGCACTTCGGAGGTGCGGGGATTCGAGCGCCGGACGTGCGATCCGATCGGGCAGCGGACGCCCTGCGGATCGGGCACCACGGGCGAATCGGGACTTGTCGGGTTGTAGTCGAAGGCGTTGTACATGCCGGCCGGAATGGGCGGCGTCGGGTTCGGCGTGTCGGGCGAGAGCGAGAGCGGAACGCCGTTTCGCCAGCGGCCGCACATCTTCGCGGCTAGCAGCTCGCGCGACGCGGCGTCGGTGGAGTGCTGGTCCAGGAACGCCTCGTAGGCGTCGACGTCCTGCTCCAGCATCCGAAACGCGCCGAAGGTGCCGTTGCGCATCAGCGCCGCGGGCACCGGCGTCGGCTGGTTCGCCACCGCGAAGCTCGCACCGTCCTGTGGTGGATCCGGGTTGCCCAGCAGGAACATGCCGGGCGGCACCGGCGGCGGTGCGCCGGGCTGATAGCGGCGGGCGGGCATGATGTCCGGCTGGCTGATGCCGTCGCTGTACCCGAAGTGCACCGGGTTGGTCAGCTGCTGGCCGGATGCGTGCGTGTAGTTCGGGAGCGCCTCGGCATCGAGCGTCGAGACGACCGCGCAGTGGTGCTCCTCCGCCCGCTCGACGAGTGCCCGCGAGAGCGTCTCCAGGCTCGCGGCGTGGCGGGCATAGACCATGACCACGATGTGCACGGCGTCGTGGTCGACGAGCCAGTGCTCTGGCGCCGCCGGCCCCGTGTCGCCGAGGTCGGCGGCACGCGCTTTCGCCCCCTGGCGGAATTCATCAGGGAAGGAGTTCAGGGTGACGGCGGGCACGCCGAGCGCCTGGAGTCCGCGCCAGGTGAACGCCACGTAGACGAGCGACTCGGATCGGGCATCCTTGTCGCGGACCCCCGCCGTGTTCACCTGCAGCAGGTCGCCGTGCGCGAGCAGGCGATGCACGAACCGGCGTCCATCGACGGCGTCGTGGACGTGGAAGAAGTGATACCGGAGCAGCGGGCACGTGGTGCCGAAGAGCACCAGCCCCTGGATGTCGCGCCGGTCGCGATCGCTCAGCATGTGCGGGTCGGCCATGGTCAGGACCTCCCCAGCGCATCTTTGATGTCGAACAGCCGCACGTCCGGATAGGCGCTGAAGGCGTGCAGGCACTTGTGGTCGTACCGGGCGATGAAGGCCAGGAACGCCTCGCGGTGGAGTTCGACCGGGATCAGCGCGTCGGCCCCGTCCACGTACTGCAGGATCGCGTTGAAGATGCCGCCGATGTGCTCGACGAACGAGACGATGTAATCGTCGAAGGGGCCGTCGTACCAGGTCAGCACGCCGAGGCGGGTATCGTTCTCCAGGAACACGAACTGCGCGTGGTGGACGTTCCCGAGGCGGCGCAGCGCCTGTTCCACCGGTTTGTCGGCGCGCGCACCCACGCCGGTCAGCAGCGCCCGCAGCAGCGGGGCCGCGCCAGGCTTGATGGGCATCACCAGGTTCAGCGGCGTTTGAGTCGGGAACAGGGAACCAGGCATCGGCACTCCAGGAGGGCGCGATCCGATTCGCGCGTCAGAACGATAACGCCAACGCATCCATATTCGAACAGGGACGGACCGGGGCGGACACTTCAGGGCAGGCAGGACTGTCGGAGGGCGGCGTCAGCCGCACCGGCCATCAACTGCCGAAGGCGTCGCGCGTCACGCGGTGGCGGTACTCGAAGAGCCGGCGCAGTTTGGGTTCGACGATCAGGCGGGCGGCGAGATCGCCGAGGATGCCGAACGGAAGTTCGTACTCGATGTGGTCCTCGAGTTCGCACGTGTCCGGTCCCGTGGGCCGCATGCGGTGCACGTGCCGCCAGGCGGCGAAGGGACCCCTGACCTGTTCGTCCGTGAACGACTCCCCGTACCGGTAGTCGCGGTGCTGCAGGTCCCACCGCAGCGCGAAGGGCCACGGCCCGACGGCCACGGACACCTGGGCACCGTCGCGGATGCCGCCCACCTGCCTGAGCACCTTCACGGGCTCGCCCGGCGGCGTCAGCCGCTGGAAGGCCCCCGGTGCCTCGTGCCAGTCGAAGAGCGCCTGCGCGCTGGTATTGACCGCGGTGGATCTGACGAACGTGTGCCGAGCCACTCCTGACTACCCCCTCAGGAGTACATAGACGGCGCCACTACCGCCGTCGTCCCGGGGTGCGTCGGTATAGGCGAGCACCGCGGGGTGAGTGCGAAGGAACGCCCGGGTGTCGGCCTTGAGGACCGCCCGGCCCGCCGAGTTGTTGCCCCGGCCGTGCACGATGGCCACGCACCGGAACGCGCGTCGATGGAGGTCGACGAACTGGCGGACCTCCCGGAGCGCCTCGCGGCTGGTCAGGCCGTGCAGATCCAGGCGGCGACCCGGCACGTACTGGCCGCGCCGCATCTTCCGCAGTTCGCGCCGGTCGACGCCGTTGGCGACCCACCCGGAGTCGCCCTCGGTCTCGTCCGGTTCGTCGTCTCGACGGCGGGCTGGCGGCGGCCTGTACGGTTCAGCAGGGGTGGGTGGGGGAGGCAGGAAGGCGCGCAACCGGACCCGGTGGTCGCGGGGCAGTGGCGTGACGTCGGCCATGGCCTCGTCGAGCAACCGCTGCTCCTCCTCCGGATCCGGTTCCACCTGCCGTCGCGCCACATCCTGATTATCGAAGGGGCGGCGGCAGCCTGTCCACGTGGGCGGGACGCGTCACGCCTCGGCAGGCGCGAAGCGCGACCGTCGCAGGGCCGGCCGGCCGGGCGAGCCGGCCTCCAGGAACTGGAGCACGGTTTCCGCTTCCTCGATGTCGTCGAGGTTGACCAGGCCCACGAAGACCGGGCCGTCGTACACCGCCACCAGGCTGGACCCGGTCTCCGCCATGGTCTGGCGGACATCGGCGAGGGAACTGCTGCTCGCCACGCGCGGGCAGTCGATCATGATCGACGCGACCGGAATGTCGCCGGAGCGGAGCGCCAGCGCCTGCAGCACCTGGGTGCGGCGGACCACACCGAGCAGCGAGGTGCCGCGAACCACCGCGAAGTCCGGCTGGTAACTGGTCAGCAGGTAGCTGATGACCGTGTTGACCCGTTCGCCCTCGCCGAGCACCAGTGCGTGCCGGTTGCACGCATCACCGACGCGCTGGCTCGAGAGCACCGTGTGCCCGCGCTCCTCGGCCGCGGTGGACGCCGCCGAGAAGAAGATGAGCGCCGCCATCACCACCAGCATGAACTGCCCCGAGAAGAGACCCCAGGTGCCCATGGCCATGGCGATGCCCTGGCCCGCGCCGGTGGCGTAGCGCGTGGCGCGCGACCAGTCCATGCGAAGGCCGAGCAGCCCGCGCAGGATGCGCCCGCCGTCGAGCGGAAACGCCGGAATCATGTTGAACAGCACCAGGCTGATGTTGGCGCCGAGCAGCCAGTGGAGCGCCATGGCGACGGACGGCGTAGCCCCCTCGGGCCGCAGCAGTTCGGGCCTGAGCAGCGCCGGCTCGTTCACCAGCCACAGCACGGGCAGCAGCAGGGCGATGATGACCACGTTCACGGCGGGGCCGGCGGCGGCGATCACCAGTTCCTGCACCGGGTTGCGCGTCGCCCGCCCCAGGAACGCGATGCCGCCGATCGGCAGCAGCACGATTTCCTTCACGGGGATGCCGTAGTACTGGGCGGCGACGGCGTGGCCGAACTCGTGGAGCGTGACGCACGCGAAGAGCAGCAGGATGAGGAGCGCGCCGAACGCCATGCCGGCGGGGCCCGCGCCCGACCAGTTCATGGCGGCCATCAGCACGATGAACGCGAAGGTGATGTGCACCTTCAGGTTGATGCCGCGAAACGTCGCAATCCGGTAAGACCAGCTCATGTCGACTCTCCGCGAGCCCCTGCCTGCCGGGCAAGGGAGCGGACCTCCTGCGAAGCACGATACGGAGGTCCGCGAATGCGAACCAATAGATAGTTGGAGGCTGGTCAATCGCGAAAACCTATCCGGCACGCTGGGGGTCCGCCGGAATTCCGGCAGGCACGCGCGCGTGTCACGTGTGTCACGCGTGCTGCATCCCTCAAGGCATCGCGTTGCCGGCGCTACAATCGATCATTCATCCTGCCTCGGAGGCCTTCATGCGTACGCTCATGGGTGCGCTCGCGCTCGGTCTGGCCTGTGCGACCGCTGCGTGTTCGCGCCCGGACACCCCGTCTGCCACCCAGTCACAGCCCACACCCGTTCCCGCCTGGGAGGCGGAGAACCCGATCATGCCGCTCCCCGAGAGTCCGCTGGGAGCCGAAATCCAGCTCGCCTCGCTGCCGAATGCGCCGACGCCGGCGCAGGTGCGCCTGGGGCGCTGGCTGTTCTACGACACCCGGCTGTCGGCGGACGGATCGATTGCCTGCGCCACGTGCCACAAGCCGGAGCACGCGTTCTCCGAGCCGACGCCGCACTCGACGGGCATCCGCGGACAGCAGGGCGGCCGCAAGGCGCCCTCGTTCGTGAACGCCGCGGTGACGCTCTACCCGCACTTCTTCTGGGACGGCCGCGCGGCCTCGCTGGAGGAGCAGGCCCTCGGTCCCGTCGCCAATCCGATCGAGATGGGGGCCACGCATGAATCGATGATTGCCGCCATCGAGAAGGCCGGGGCGTACGCCCCCTACTTCAAGGAAGCCTTCGGTTCCGACGGGATCACGAAGGAGCGGGTCGCCGCGGCCATCGCGGCGTACGAGAAGACGCGCATGAGCGGCAACTCGCCGGTGGACCGCTGGCGCCTGAACAAGGACGAGAGCGCCGTATCCGATCAGGTGAAGCAGGGCTACGAGCTGTTCTTCAACAAGGCGGGCTGCAACCAGTGCCACCTCGGAAACAGCTATACCGACAGCCAGTTCCACAACATCGGGGTGGGCTACGACCGGAAGACGAAGACGTTCAGGGACGAGGGGCGATCGGCCATCTCGAAGGACCCGGCCCACCGGGGCGCCTTCAAGACGCCGACCCTGCGCGACGTGGCGAAGCATGCGCCCTACATGCACGACGGGTCCGTGGCGACGCTCCGGGAGACCGTGGAACTCTATAACCGCGGGGGCGAACCCAACCCGAATCTCGATCCCAAGATCAAGAAGCTGAACCTGACGCCGGGCGAGGTGGAAGCGCTCGTGGCGTTCATGGAGGCCCTGAACGGTGAGGGCTACATGGACACCGCGCCGAAGGTCTTTCCGGGCGCGGCAGGGGAGTAGCGGCAGGCCGACGGTCCGCCTGCGGGCGGACCGTCTTGCGTTACTCTTGGTGCGTGCCTGCGCGCCGGATGCCGTTCAACCTGAACACCATCATCCTGCTTCCGCTCCTCCGGGCCATGCTGCCCGCCGGGGGCGTGTCCCTCGTCTCCACGCTGGTGGCGATGACCGGGCTCGACGGCGGCCTGATGGGACTGGGCCACCCGGAGACGGCAGCCGACGATCTCGTGGCGTGGATGATGTCGTTCAGCGTCGCGACGCCGGTGTTCTGGGGCTGGTATGTGGTCCAGCACACCTGGACGTGGGCCCGCCACGTCGCCGGACGCCGGACCCCGCCCGTCGCCTGACGTCCCCTGCCCAGGGGCGCGTGGCTCGGGTTAGGATTGTCCCGTGACCCGACGCCTTTTGCCGTCCGCTCCCATCCTCCTCGCGCTCTCGGGCGCGCTGACGCTCTCACTCGCCGCCTGCTCATCGCAGCCCGCGCCCGAAGAGAAGCCGGCCGACAAGCCGGCCGCGGCACCGGCGCCGGCCGCGAAGCCCGTGCCGAAGCCGGAGGCCAAGGCTCCGGTCGAGAAGAAGCCGGCGGAACCGCGCCCGCGCACCGCCCCGCCCGTCGCCGAGGAGAAGCCCGCTCCCGAGGCGCCGCCCCCGGCGCCGGCCGCTGATGCCGCGATGATCGAGTTCACCGCCGACGTGCCGGACGCGCAGGTGTTCGTGGACCGCGTGTTCCTCGGCAAGGCCCCGCTGACGACCACCGACGTGAAGCCCGGCACCCATCGCCTCAATGTGTCGGCCACCGGCTTCGAGGGGATTGCGCAGACGATCGACGTGAAGCCGGGCCAGCAGAGCATCGCGGTGAAGCTGCGCGAGGTGCGCCTCAGCGCCTCCATCGACGTCATCCACAAGCACCGGATGGGCAACTGCAAGGGGAAGCTCGTGGCCACGGCGAAGACGCTGCGCTACGAGACCACCGACAAGGACGATGGGTTCAGCTCGCCGCTGATGGACCTCGGTGCCTTCGAGGTGGACTACCTGGAGAAGAACCTGAAGCTGAAGCTGAAGAACGGCAAGCAGCTGAACTTCACGGATCCTGACGGCAATGCCGATCGCCTGTTCGTCTTCCACCGCGATGTGGACAAGGCGCGGGAACGCATCAAGAAGGGCGACACGCCGGTCGAGTAAGCGCCGGGCCACCTCGCGGTGGCCCCTGCGCCCCGCCTAGAAGTCGACCGCGATGGCCGATGCGGCGGGGTGTGCTGGAGGCGGCATGACCGCTCCGTCCGGCCGGCGCCCGAGTTCCTGCCGCGTCAGCTGCCAGACGTCCACCTCGACCACGAGCGAGTCGTCCTTCATGCGGCGGCGGATGGACGTGAGGTCCGGCTCGGTGGACGACAGCACGGCCTGCTGATCGTCCTCCTCGTGCCGCTCGCGCAGCGCCTCCACCGCCTCGACGGCATCCACCACCACGGCCAGCCGCCCCGCCGGTCCCTGCACCACGATCGCGATTTCGCGGTGTGCGTCGCGCAGGCCGGCCTTCGCGTCGTCCATCGCCGCCAGCGTGCGCTTCAGCGAGTGTTCACGGATGTCCTTCGCGATCGCCGAGGCCGCCTCGAAGTTGCCGGCCTTCTCGAGGGCCAGTGCCTCGGCCCCGCGGCTGTGCACTTCGCGGTGCGGCACGTCGATGCGGCGCAGGTGCGTCTGCAGCACGATGTTGTCCGACCGGAGCGTCGCGTACCAGCGGCCGAACGCACAGGCGGTCGGGTCCGTGGTCAGCGTGAACGGCCGGCGCTCGCGGATGGACGCGTCGAGTTCCTGAATCCAGTTCCGGTGGTCCTGCTCGCGGGCGTCGAAGACCGCGATGAGTGCCTCGAGTTCCTCGAGCGCCGATGGCAGGCCCAGCCGGAGGCGCAGGTCGAGTACCGGCAGCACGCTGCCGCGCAGGTTGATCAGGCCGCGGATGTACGGTGCCCGATCGGGAACCGCGTGGATGTTCGTGAGCGGCACCATCTCGGAGACGGAGACCGCGGAAAACGCGTATAGCTGTGAGCCGAGACGAAACAGAACCGAGGAATCGAGGGCTGCCTGCATGTGGGTGTCCGGACGGAGAAAGGAGTCGCTCCTGTCCAGACATCGGCATGTCGCCGCACGGACTTCAGTTGTCGTGGATGAAGCGCATCATGCCGGACGCCGGCAGGAAGCCGGCCTGACGGAGGACGCGGCCCTGGTCGTTCACCAGCAGGATGGTCGGGATGGCCTCGATGCCGTAGTGCGAGGCGGTCGCCGGATCGTGGTCGACATCCACCATGAGCGGCACGAAGCGGGCCGACACCTCGCGTGCCACTTCCGGGTCGGTCCACGTGTCGTGCTTCATCGCGAGGCAGGGGGGACACCACGAGGCACTGAAGTCGACCAGGACCGGCTTGCCGGTCCGCGCCGATTCGGAGAGGGCCTCGCGGTAATCCGTGCGCCAGGCGATGGCACTCGGGCGGGCCTCCACGCCGGTCACCTTGTAGTAGTAGCCCTTCAGGATGGGCCACCGCCACGCCAGCACGCCCACGAGGAGCAGCGATGACAGGAGCGATTCATGCCGTCTCAGCCACGCCATCACGGCTCGTGCCTGCACCATCACACTGCTTGGATGCGGGGACGCACCGGGTGGTTACAGGACCACGCGCATGGGTGCGCTAGCCGCACGGGAACGGCTCCAGCCGCCAGACCGGCGGCGTGAGTCCGGTCGGGCTGCCGTCGAGAATCTCCTGCGGCTGGTAGCGTGCCTTGTACGCAAGCGATGGACACGCATCCACCCGGTACCCAAGGTACACGTGCGCGTACCCGAGCTGTCTCGCGTCGTCGATGAGGCCCACGATGTGGGCAACGCCGAGGGAAGCGGGGGCGTGCTCCGGGTCCCAGAAGAAGTAGATGGCGGAGAGGGCATCGGGCACGACATCGACGAGCCCCACCCCAACCAGCCGGTTGTCGAGCGTCGGGTCGCGATACGCCACTTCACGGACCGAGGGATGCGGAAACGCGAAATCGAAGCTGTAGCGCTCCGCGTCGAGCCGGTTCTCCGACCAGCCGCGCTGGCGCTCACGCTGCGCATGCCACCGGGCATACAACGCCAGCCGTTCGTCGTCGACCACCGGTACCCCGATGGATCGCGTGAGCCGCGCCGCGGCATTCCTCGCGCGGCGCTGGCTGCGGCTCGCGGCGAAGTCCTGCACCACGATGCGGACCGAGAGGCACGCACGGCAGGTCGGGCACGCGGGGCGGAAGTAGGCAGGGCCGAAGCGGCGCCAGCCGAGCGTGAGCAGATCGCCGAGTTCGTCGGGCGTGACGTCCACCATCAGGCGCACGTCGAGGGCCGCCACCTGATCCGGCAGATACGGACACTCGTGCGGCGCCTCGCGGTAGCGCTCCACGAGCCGGGCCATGCCCGGCAGACTACTAGACCGTACGGCGTCCTGCCAACCCCAGCGCACGCCAACCGGGTCGTTCCGACTTCTGATTTCGGACGTTCCGGTTCCGAAGAGGCGTATACTCCAGCCTTGGCCTAAGTTCCGCGCCACTCGCGGAACGCGGGGGACCCACGTTACCTGGGGCGTATCGGCGATCGTTGCCGTAGGACACTTCCGAGTCCGAGCCCGTCAGCTAACCCCGTCGGCACTAACGGGAGCACACCGTGTCTACGACACCCTCGTCGTCGGCGGCTGTGGCGGGCGGACGCGTACGCGTCGTCGTCGCCACCACCGTCCTTCTCACTTTCATCTCGTTCTGGCGCGCGGCAGCCATCGTCCTGAGCGACCTCGGGTCGACCGCGTTCTACGTCGGCGGCATCGTCGAGCAGGCGATCGGGCGATCGGCGCCGTGGTTCGTGCTCGGCGTCATGCTGTTCTCCTATGCGGTGCGCGCGCTTTACATCGAGAGTTCGGCGATGTTCGTGCGCGCCGGCGTCTACCGCGTGGTCAAGGAGGCGATGGGGGGCACGCTGGCCAAGCTGTCGGTCTCCGCGCTGCTGTTCGACTACGTGCTCACCGGTCCGATCAGCGGGGTCTCGGCTGGCCAGTACATTGCCGGCCTTGCCAACGACCTGCTGCGCCGGGGCGGCCTCGCGCTGCACCTCAACGAGGGGCTCGTGGCGTCGGTCATCGCGATCGTCATCACCGTCTACTTCTGGTGGCGGAACACGAAGGGGCTGCACGAATCGAGCGACGACGCCCTGCGGATCATGCAGATCACGACCGTGATGGTCGTGATCCTGATTCTGTGGTGCGTGCTCACACTCCTCGAACGGGGCGGAGCGCTGCCGCCGGCGCCGGTGCCGTCCAACCTGCACTTCTCCGATGAGTCGCTCGGGTGGCTGCGCGGGACGGTCTGGCCGACGTTCACGGCGGTGGCCATCTTCGTCGGCTTCGGGCACTCCATCCTGGCGATGAGCGGCGAGGAGTCGCTCGCGCAGGTCTACCGCGAGATCGAGCGGCCCAAGGTGAAGAACCTGCAGCGCGCCGGCATGGTCATCTTCATCTACAGCCTCGTGTTCACCGCGTTGGTGAGCTTCTTCGCGACGGCCATCATCCCCGACGGCGTCAGGCCCGAGTACTACGCGAACCTGATCTCCGGGCTCGCGATGCACCTGGTCGGACCGGAGTCGTTGCGGCTGCTGTTCCAGTCGTTCGTCGTGGTCGTAGGGTTCCTGATCCTCGCCGGGGCGGCGAACACCGCGATCGTCGGGTCGAACGGCGTCCTGAACCGGGTCTCCGAGGATGGAGTGCTGACCGAGTGGTTCCGCCGCCCGCACCACCGGTTCGGGACGACGTACCGTTTGATCAACCTGGTCGTCGTCCTGCAGATCGTGACGATTCTCCTGAGCCGCGGAGATGTCTACCTCCTCGGCGAGGCGTATGCGTTCGGCGTGATCTGGAGCTTTGCCTTCAACGCGGTGTCGGTGTTGATCCTCCGATACAAGCGGCC
Organism: Vicinamibacterales bacterium; assembly: GCA_046331345.1. Lineage (GTDB taxonomy): Bacteria > Acidobacteriota > Vicinamibacteria > Vicinamibacterales > CAVVIG01 > CAVVIG01. The sequence continues at coordinate 247,053 of JAXLRA010000004.1, forward strand.
CGACGCGCCGCGCCCGTGGCGTGTACCGCTGAACCTCCGCGTGGGCGGACGGGAGCTGCCGATCGGATTGCTCCTGATTGCCCTGGTTCTCTTTGCCTCCGCCATCGTCAACCTGTTCACCAAGCAGGTGGCGACGCTGGCAGGTGTCGCGTTCACCCTGGCGTTCTTCGTCATGTTCGTCATCTCCGAGCGCATCTCGATTCGTCGTCGAGGGGTGAACGCCGCCTTGCTCGATCAGTTCCAGCTCGACTCGAGCAAGGAGATCGGCGCCGAGGCGCTCGGCTGTCAGCCTGGTGGCGTGCTCGTGCCGGTGCGCGACTACAACACGCTGACCCAGCTGGACTGGATTCTCGAGCAGCCCGACGCCGAGGGCCGGGATGTGGTGGTGCTGACCGTGCGCGTGCTTGGATCCGGACAGCACGGCGTGGCGGAGGACCAGGTGTTCTCCGAATACGAGCAGCAGCTGTTCACGCGGGTGGTCGCGGTGGCCGAGCGTCATGGACGCAAGGTTCTTCTGCTGGTCGCGCCCGGCACCAACATCTTCGATGCGCTGGTGCAGTCGGCCGTGCAACTGCAGTCGGGCGTCATCGTGATCGGAGAGTCCGAGATCATGCCGCCGGCGCGGCAGGCCCTGCTGCTCGGCGAGGCGTGGGACCGCACGCCGCACGATCCCGAGCTAGCAACGCGGCTGGTTGTCCTGGGAAAGGACGGCGCGGCCCGACGATTCTCGCTCGGGGCCCACGCGCCGGATCTGTCGAGCGGCGACATCGAGCGGATCCACCGCCTCTGGGTCGAAGGTGTGCGTCTGGTCGGTCCAGGGTTGCACCATCGCGACGTGGTGACAGCGGCCCTGGCTGGCCTGGAACAGGAACTGTTCGGGGCCGGCCGGCAGGGCGCCGTCGATCGCCTGCGTGCCCAGCTGGCGCAAGGGGACGACGCCTAGGTGCCGGCCTCGGCCAGCGGCACGACCTGCACCGCGGCGTCAGGGACGGCTTCGAGGAAGCGGTCGATGGTGGACCCGCGCAGCAGCCGCTCCAGCCGCGAGCGGGCGGTCTGGCCGAAGATGACGTGAGTGACGCCTTCCCGCTGGGCGAAGGCAACGAGTCCCTCCGCAGGGCGCTCGGCGCGCACCCGAACGACGGTGGCGCCGAGACTCTCCGCGAGCCGGATGTTCTGCGCGAGTGCATCGGAGTCCTTTGCCCTGATGCGTGCGGGCGTCTCTTGTGGGGTCTCGACGTAGACCGCATACCAGCGGGCGCCGAGGCGGCCGGCGATGCGGGCCCCTGTCCGGAGTACGCGCGGCGCCGCCACATTCGAACTCATGCAGACCATGACGCGCTCCGGAATCAGTGCCGGGCCGAGTCCCTCGCGTTCCCGATAGCTGGCCGCTTTCTCGCCGACTTCGTCGGCCACCGCTCGCAGGGCCAGTTCCCGCAGGGTGGAGAGGTTACCCTTCCTGAAGAAATTGGACAGTGCCTGTTCGACCTTCTCCGGCCTGTAGATCTTTCCCTGGCGGAGCCGCTCGCGGAGTTCCTCGACCGTGACGTCGACGTTGATCACCTCGTCGGCGCGGTCGAGGAAGGTGTCCGGCACGGTTTCGCGTACCCGAACCCCCGTCACCCTCGCGACGGCGTCGTTCAGCGTCTCGAGGTGCTGGATGTTCACGGCCGTGAGCACGCTGATGCCGGCATCGAGAATGTCGAGCACGTCCTCGTACCGCTTGGCGTGTCGGCTTCCGGGCACATTCGAGTGTGCCAGTTCATCGACGATACACGCCTGAGGCCGTCTGGCGATGATCCCGTCGACGTCCATCTCGTCGAGCACGGCGCCGCGGTGCTCGATTCGGCGCCGGGGAACGACCTCGAGATCCTGGACCTGCGCCTGCGTGTCCGGCCGGCCGTAGGTCTCCACCACACCCACCACGACGTCGACGCCTCTGGCCCGCTGCGCGTGCGCCTCTTTGAGCATCGCGTACGTCTTGCCGACACCGGGCGCAGCACCGATGTACACACGGAGCTTCGCCCCAGCTTCAGCCTTGATGCGCGCGAGGACGGCGTCTGCGTGACGATTCGGGTGCTCGCTGTTCACGGTCGTGCGCTCCGTTGGCACCTTACCGGGCGTTGAACCGCTCGTCGAGGGCCAGGTTCAGCTCCAGGACGTTCACCCGTGGCTCGCCGAGGAAGCCGAATGTGCGCCCCTCCGTGTGCGCGGCCACGACCGAGCGGATCTGCGCCTCGGAGGCGCCACGCTCGCGGGCCACGCGCGGCACCTGGAAGTCTGCGGCCGCAGGCGAGAGATGCGGATCGAAGCCCGACGCCGACGTCGTAACGAGGTCGATCGGCACCGGAACGCCAGGATTCTCGGCTCTGGCCGCGTCGACATTGGCCCTGACCGCGTTGATCAGCGTTTTGTTCGTGGGACCGAGATTGCTGCCGCCCGAGTTCGCCGCGTCATACGGCACGGAGGTCGCGGACGGTCGTGAACGGAAGTACCCGGGGCTGCTGAAGCCCTGGCCGATGATGCGCGACCCGACGGACTTGCCGTCCCGGGCGATCAGCTGGCCGTTCGCCTGGTCCGGGAAGGCCACCTGTGCGATGCCGGTTACGACAAGCGGGTAGACGACGCCAAGCAACAGGGTCGTGACCACGGTCATGAGTACGGCGGTGACGAGATTGCGTGCGATGTTCATGACTCTCTCCTACGCGAGGCGAAGCGCGGTGATCAGGACGTCGATGACCTTGATGCCGATGAAGGGCGCGATGATGCCACCCACGCCGTAGACCAGGATGTTCCGCCGGAGCAGTGCCGCCGCGCCTTCGGGGCGGTAGCGGACACCGCGCAGCGCGAGCGGGACCAGCGCCACGATGATGAGCGCGTTGAAGATGACCGCGGACAGGATGGCGGACTCCGGTGTGCGCAGTCCCATCACGTTCATGGCGCCAAGCTGCGGAAACGCCATCAGGAACATCGCGGGAATGATGGCGAAGTACTTGGCGACGTCGTTGGCGATCGAGAACGTTGTCAACGCACCGCGGGTGATCAGCAACTGCTTGCCGATCTCGACAATCTCGATCAGCTTGGTCGGGTTCGAGTCGAGATCCACCATGTTGCCCGCTTCCTTGGCGGCTTGCGTGCCGGTGTTCATCGCTACCCCGACGTCCGCCTGCGCCAGTGCCGGTGCGTCGTTCGTGCCGTCTCCGGTCATGGCCACGAGCTTTCCGTCGTTCTGCTCGCGACGGATGAGGCGCATCTTGTCCTCGGGCGTCGCCTGGGCCAGGAAATCATCCACGCCCGCCTCCGCCGCGATTGCCGCGGCGGTGAGCGGATTGTCGCCCGTGATCATGACCGTCTTGATGCCCATGCTCCGGAGGTGGGCAAACCTCTCGCGCATGCCGCCCTTGACGATGTCCTTCAGGTGCACCACACCGAGCACGCGGGCATCGTCCGCGACCACCAGCGGAGTTCCGCCCGAGCGGGCGATGTGCTCGACGATGTCGGAGAGACCGGCGGGTACGGTTCCTCCCTGTGCACGCACCCACTTCTCGATCGAGTCTGCCGCGCCCTTGCGGATGCGGCGGGTCGGCGCATCGATGCTCGCCACGGCCACGGCCGCCGCCGAGGCACCGCGTGCGTCGACAGGCAGGTCGATACCCGACATGCGCGTCTGCGCGGTGAAAGGCACGAAGGTGCCTTCATCCACCCCGCGCGACTCGCTGCGGACGCCGTAGCGTTCCCGCGCCAGGGCGACGATGGACCGGCCCTCGGGCGTCTCGTCAGGAAGGGACGCGAGATGGGCCGCGCCAGCCAGCGCCGCCTCCGACACTCCCGGCAACGCCACGAACTCGCTGGCCTGCCGGTTGCCCAGGGTGATTGTCCCGGTCTTGTCCAGGAGCAGGGTATGGACGTCGCCCGCCGCTTCCACCGCGCGGCCCGACATGGCGAGCACGTTGTGCTGGACCAGGCGGTCCATGCCCGCGATGCCGATGGCCGATAGGAGACCGCCGATGGTGGTCGGAATCAGGCAGACCAGCAGCGCGATCAGCACGAAGATCGACTGGGGCGCACCGGAGTAGAGTGCAAACGGCTGGAGGGTAACCACCGCGATCAGGAACACGATCGTCAGGCCCGCAAGCAGGATGTTCAGCGCAATCTCGTTGGGCGTCTTCTGCCGTTCGGCGCCCTCGACCAGGGCGATCATCCGGTCGAGAAACGTCTCGCCGGGATTGGCGGTGACGCGCACGCGGATCCAGTCCGACAGCACGCGCGTGCCGCCAGTCACGGCCGACCGATCGCCGCCGGACTCGCGGATCACCGGTGCGGACTCGCCCGTGATGGCACTCTCGTCGACAGACGCGACACCCTCGATGATCTCGCCGTCGGCCGGGATGACCGTCCCTGCGACGACGCGCACGATGTCGCCCTTGCGCAACTGCGGGCCGGGCACCTCTTCGAGGGTGCCGTCATCCAGCTCGCGGGACGCGAGGGTGTCGGTCTTGGCGCGGCGCAGCGTATCGGCCTGCGCCTTGCCGCGCCCCTCCGCCATCGCTTCCGCGAAGTTGGCGAACAGTACGGTCAGCCACAGCCAGAGGCTGATCTGGAACTCGAACCCGAGGCCGGAACGCCCCGAGACCGCGTCGGCGAGGAGTCTGAGCGTCGTGAGCACGCTGCCGATCTCGACGACGAACATCACCGGGTTTCTGGCCATGACGCGCGGAGACAGCTTGCGCATCGCATCGAGGCTCGCACGGCGGACAATCTTGGCGTCCCAGAGGGACGCCGCTCGAGTCGTGGAATGGGTCGTCATCAGAAGACCTGCGAGGCGTGCATCAGGAAGTGCTCGACGACGGGGCCCAGGCTGAGCACCGGGAAGAACGTCAGCGCGCCGACGATCACGATGACGCCAATGAGGAGCGTCGAGAAGAGCGGCGTGGTGACCGGGAACGTTCCAGCCGATTGAGGCACCAGCTTCTTGCGGCTGAGACTGCCGGCGATCGCCAGGGGCGGGATGATCATGAAGAACCGCCCGAACAGCATGGCGAGACCGATGGTGGTGTTGTACCAGGGGGTGTTCGCGCCGAGCCCGCCGAACGCGGACCCGTTGTTAGCCGTTCCTGACGAGTAGGCGTAGAGAATCTCCGAGAGCCCGTGCGGCCCTGGGTTGAAGACGCTGGATGTGCCGAACCCGGGCGAGACACTCGAGATCGCGGTAAGGGACAGGATCACCAGCGAGAAGATCAGTACGGTCAGCATGGCCATCTGGACTTCGAAGGCCTGGATCTTCTTGCCGAGGTACTCCGGCGTGCGGCCGACCATCAAGCCCGCGATGAACACGGCGAGGATGACGTAGACCAGGATCCCGTACATGCCGGCGCCGACGCCGCCGAAGACCACTTCGCCGAGCTGGATATTCGCCAGTGGCACCAGCCCGCCGAGCGGCGTGAACGAGTCGTGCCACCCGTTGACCGCGCCGCAACTGGCGTCGGTCGTGATGGTGGCGAAGAGTGCGGTGTTGGCAATGCCGAAGCGGACTTCCTTGCCTTCCATGTTGCCGCCGGCTGACATCGCCGTCACGCGCTGGTCGGCACCGGCCGCCGTGAGCAGCGGATTGCCGCGGGCTTCAGCCCAGTACGCGACCGACACGCCCGCCAGGAACAGGCACGCCATGGCCGCCCAGACCGCCCAGCCGTGGGCCCTGGCCTGCGTCATCGAGCCAAGGGTGTAGGTGAGCCCCGACGAGATGGCGAAGATGGCGAACATGGCCAGCCAGTTCGAGAGCGGCGTCGGGTTCTCGAACGGGTGCGCGCTGTTGGCGTTGAAGAAGCCGCCCCCGTTGGTGCCGAATTGCTTGATCGCTTCCTGGGACGCCGCTGGGCCCTGCGCGATGACCTGTTCGGTAACCAGGCTGGTCTGCAGCTTGCCCTCCGCGTCGGTCGTCGTGACCGTGAGCGGGTCGACGAGCGTCACCGTGTCGTAGGGCTTGAGGTTCTGGACGACACCCTGTGAGACGAAGACCAGGGCCGCCACGAAGGCGACCGGCAGCAGCACCCAGATGGTGCCCCGCACCATGTCGACCCAGAAGCTGCCGATGGTGTCCTTCTCGCGGTTGGCGATGCCCCGGATGAAGGCGACCGCGACGGCGATGCCGACGGCGGCCGACACGAAGTTGTGGTACGCGAGCCCGGCCATTTGCGTGAAGTAGCTCATGGTGGACTCGCCGCTGTACGCCTGCCAGTTCGTATTGGTGGTGAACGAGGCAGCCGTGTTGAACGACAACTCGGGCGCCACGCCCGGGAGCTGTTGTGGATTCAGCGGGAGCAGGCCCTGCAGGCGCTGCATCACGTAAAGGACCAGCATCGACACGACGCTGAACAGGAGCAGGGCGCCGGCGTACTCCGTCCAGCGCATCTCGCGCGTCTCGTCCACGCCGGTGGCGCGATAGACGAGGCGCTCCAAGGGCCGCGCCAGCGGATCCAGGAAGGTGCGCTGGTGGGTGAACACGCGGGCCATGTAGCCGCCGAGCAGCGGTGTCACTGCGAGCACGGTGGCAAGGAAGAACAGAATCTGAATCCAGCCGTTGGGAGTCATGTCAGAACTTCTCCGGTTTCACCATCGCGACGATGAGGTAGACCAGCACCGCGATGGACACCAGCAGTCCGAGCAAAGAATCGAGCGTCACGGTGTCCTCACTTCATCAGGCGGTCGCACCAGGCGACGTATCCGAAACAGAGCGCGAAGAAGGCGAGCGTGAGGCTGATGAACAGCAGATCCAGCATGCGATGTCTCCCGCCCGGTCCGTTGTCGCGGCCGGGCATCTTCCACACTAGGCGTGGCGGCCTGAAGCGCGCCCTAAAGGTCCCTCAAGAAGTGCTCAAGGCCCCGCTTGGGCGCGCTCCACGAAGGTCACGGCGTGCCCCTCGTCTACGAGCGCGCGCGCAAGGCGCTCCGCCGGACTGCGCCACCACCATCGGCCCTTCCGCCCGGTCACCGTGATCGCGGCATGCCGCAGGAGAAGCCGGCCTGGCAGATGTCGGGCGTCCCGGCACGTGCAGACGCGTACGCGGACAGGCGTCGGGCCGTCGCCGAGCGTGCCGCGAAACCGCGCAGCGATGACCTCCAGGTCGCAGCCACACCCGCCGATGGCCACCCCGTACGGCACGATGTGCGGAACGAGGACGTCCACACCGTGGTGACGTCGCGACCGGGGGATCGACCGGAGCGCGGCTGCGGCGTCAGCCGGCGTGGTGGCGATGATGAAGCTGCCGTGGTGGTCGCCGCGATCCATGAATCCAGCGTAGGGAGCCGGACCCAAAGACGGGCTGAGAAGTTCCTGAAGAGTGCCTCAAGCACTCCGCCGTGCGGGCGCGCAGCCAGCCCGAGCGCTCAGGAGTGCTGCCGATCGACTGCGAAGCGGTATCCGACCCACGGTTCGCTGAGGAGGTAGCGAGGCTGGGTCGGGTCGGGTTCGAGCTTCTTGCGGAGCAACCCGACCAGTGTCCACAGGTGTTCGGGCTGTTCGACGGCGTTCGGTCCCCAGATGGCCTTGAGGATGGCGCGATGCGTCAGCACGCGGTCGTGGTTACGGGCAAGCAGCGAGAGGAGCTCGAACTCCTTGGGCGTCAGTCGAATCTCCAGGTCGCCACGCAACACGCGTCGCCGGTCGTAGTCGATGAGCAGGTCGCCCGCACGCAGCTGGCCGGACAGCTCCTGCTCGCCCTGGGCGGTTCGTCGCAGGGCGACCCGAATGCGCGCGAGCAGTTCCTCCGGGCTGAATGGCTTGGTGACGTAGTCGTCCGCGCCGAGGTCGAGGGCGCTGACCTTGTCGGCGTCCGAACCGCGGGCGGAGAGCACGATGATGGGGACACGGGAGGTGAGGCGCAGTCGCCGGCAGACCTCGGTGCCTTGGAGATCGGGCAGCCCGAGATCCAGCACCACCAGGTCGGGTGTGGCATCGTCGGCGAGCCGGAGGGCATCGGTGCCGGTGCCGGCGACTTCCACGAGGTACCCACGACTGCGAAGCAGGGGCCCGAGGGCCCGCTGTATAGCAGGTTCGTCGTCGACGAGCAGGATGCGTGCGGCAGTCACGTGGCTTCGTCCGTGATCTGTGTGGTCGCTTTGGACGGCGCAGGAACGAAGAGGGAGAATACTGCGCCGCCTTCAGGAGCATTCTCCACCCAAATGCGTCCCTGCTGCACGGCGAGCAACTGCCTTGCGATCCAGAGGCCCATCCCCGTCCCCGACGGGCGGGTGTGGCCGGAGTCGCCGCGGTAGAAGCGGTCGAACAGGCGCGGCAGATCGCTCGCGGCGACCCCCGGACCGTGATCGCGAACCCTGATCGTCAGCCCGGACGGCGCCACCTCGGTGGTCACATCGACCGAGGTGCCGTCAGGGGCGTACTGGGCTGCGTTCTCCAGGATGTGAGACAGCGCGGCCGAGGTCAGGCGCGGATCGAGCTCGACGGTCGTCGCGTTCGTCGACTCTTCAGCCACGAGCGGGTGACCGGCGAGGGCGTCATCAACCATGGCGCGCGCGGCCTCCACGATCTCCGACGGGTGCACCCAGCGTGACTGCGCGGAGACGGCGCCCGCGTCGATGCGCGCCATCTCGAGAATGTTGTGGAAGAGGCGGGCCAGACGTTCGACCTCGGACTGGATCAGCGCCGCCTGCTCTTCACGCTCGGTGGCGGGCAGCGACCCGTCCCGCACGTTCGAAGCCGCGATGCGGATGGCGGTAAGGGGGGTGCGGAGGTCGTGGCCGAGCGACGCCAGCAACGCTGCCTTCAACTCCTCGCTCCGCCGTGTCATCTCCGCTGCCTTCTGTTCCTGGAGCAGTCGTGCCCGTTCCACCGCCAGTGCGCTGAGGCCAGCGAGCATGTCCATGGTCGCGGGATCCACCGCGCGACCGGAAGCCGCCAGCAGGCCGATCGGCGTCTGCCCACTGCGAAGGGGGATCAGGCGCACGCCCTGACCGTCACACCGCACCTCGGTCTGCCCGGCGTACGCGCGTTCCCGCGCGTCGAACTCCAGCGTCGTCCTGGCTGATGCGAGTGTCCGGGACAGGACCGCGTCGTCCAGGTTCACTGGGTTCGGCCCGCCCCTGAACACGTCCCACCCGTTCTCGGCCGGAAGGGCGATGGCCGCGAACGCCAGGTCGAATCGGCGCGCGATCGACCGTGCGAGCAGGTCCATCGACGAGCGCTCACCCGTAATGACCAGCACGTCGCGGCTGAGATCGAACAGCCGGGCCATCTCGTCCCGGCGGAGCCGTGCGTCCTGCTCGCGGAGACGCGCCCGTGACGACAGGTTGCTCGCAACCAGGCTGACCGCGAGAAAGGAGACCAGGGCGACCCAGTTCTGCGGGTCGGCGATCGTCAGGGTGCCGACGGGAGGCAGGAAGAAGAAGTTGAAGCACAGCACCGCGGCAAGCGACGTCGTGACGGCCACCCATAACCGCGACGTCGCGGCGACGATCAGCACCACCAGCAAGTAGGAGGTCGACACCGTGGCCGCGTTGGCTGCGGGCAGCCAGCGCAGCAGCCCGACCGTGACCAACGCCACAGCGGTGAGACCGGCCGCCGTCGATCGCCACGGTGCCCGCAGCCACGCCTGCATGGCGGGATCATACTGCCGTGATGCGGCCCAGCGATGCGCCTGAGCTTCGACAACGCGGACTGATACTGATAGGCTTAAGCCCTCGTACTGCTCAAGGCGCCTGACCGGCGCCGCGGGGGACCCAGGCAATCGGGGCGAGGCCGGCTGGTGCCGGCAGAGGACTTCCAACCTCCAGCCCGTCAGCTAACCCCGTCGGCAATTTGGAGGTTGCTTGTCTACTGAAGCGCAGCCGCATGGCCGGCTGCTCCCGCTCACGATTACCGCTGTCGGCGTCGTCTATGGCGACATCGGCACGAGCCCGCTCTACGCGCTTCGTGAGTGCTTCTTCGGCGAACACGGCGTTGCACCCACGCACGAGAACGTGCTCGGCGTCCTCTCTCTGATCATCTACTCGCTCGTCCTGGTCATCTCCGTCAAGTACATCGCCATCGTCATGCGCGCCGACAACCACGGCGAAGGCGGCATCCTCGCGCTGACCGCGCTGCTGCCGCAGGGGCAGGCGCGCACGCCGAAATGGCCGAAGCTCGCGCTCATGGGGCTCTTCGGCGCGGCCTTGCTCTACGGCGACGGCATGATCACGCCAGCGATCACCGTGCTGGGCGCCATCGAGGGGCTGAAGGTCGTGACACCGGCCTTCGACTCATACGTGGTGGCCATTACGGTCGTGATCCTGATCGGGATCTTCGCCATCCAGAAGCACGGCACCCACCGGGTCGGTGGTCTGTTCGGCCCCGTGATGGTGCTGTGGTTTCTCGTGCTGTCCGGACTCGGCATCCACTGGCTGTTCCTGCAGCCCGTCGTGCTGTCCGCCGTCGATCCCCGCCATGCGGTGGCGTTCTTCGTCGAGCACAAGCTGCACGGATTCACGGTCCTCGGCTCGGTGTTCCTCGTCGTGACCGGTGGGGAGGCGCTGTACGCCGACATGGGGCACTTCGGTCCGAAGCCGATTCGCCTCGCCTGGTTCTCGCTCGTGCTGCCGGCGCTGCTGCTCAACTACTTCGGGCAGGGCGCGATGCTGCTGATGGATCCGTCAGCCGCGGAGCAGCCGTTCTTCCGCATGGCCCCGGCCTGGGCGATGCTGCCGCTCGTCGTGCTCGCCACGGCCGCCGCGATCATCGCCTCGCAGGCCCTCATCTCCGGTGCCTTCTCCCTCACGCGCCAGGCCATCCAGCTCGGCTACGCGCCGCGCCTCGACATCGAGCACACCTCCTCCGCCGAAGTCGGCCAGGTCTACGTGCCGCAGGTGAACTGGGCGCTGGCGATCTGCACCATCGCCATCGTGATCGGCTTCGAGAGCTCGACGGCCCTGGCCGCGGCCTACGGCATCGCCGTGACCATGACAATGGTCATCACCGCGATGCTGCTGCACATCGTCGCCACCGAGCGCTGGAAGTGGAATCCGGCCGTGGCCGGCGCGATCACGGCGGTGTTCCTCACCATCGACCTGTCGTTCTTCGGAGCCAACGCGCTCAAGATCGCCCACGGCGGGTGGCTGCCGCTCCTCATCGGTGGCGTGCTGTTCACGCTGATGACCACCTGGAAGACCGGGCGGGCGCTCATGTCGCAACGGCTGACGGCCCGCGCGATCCCGATGGCGCAGTTCCTGGCGAACGTCAACCAGAACCCGCCGGCGCGCGTGAGCGGCACGGCGGTGTTCATGACGGCCCAGCCGAACGCCACGCCGGCAGCGCTGGCGCACAACGTCCGCTTCAACAAGGTGCTGCACGACCACGTGGTGACGCTGCAGGTGGTGACCGAACTGGTGCCGTACGTGGACGACGAGGCGCGCACGTGGGTGCGTTCGATCGGCCATGGCATCTGGGAGGTGGTGGTGCGCTACGGATTCATGGAAGACCCGGACGTGCCGCACGCTCTGAACCTCGCGCGGCGCCACGGCCTGCCGCTCGACGTGGACGACATCACGTATTTCCTCGGGCGTGAAACGCTGATCGTCACCGGCGCGCCGGGGATGGCCATCTGGCGCGAGCGGCTGTTCGTGTTCATGGCACGAAACGCCGTGCGCGCGGCGGGGTTCTTCAAGCTGCCGACCGAACGCGTGGCCGAACTGGGCGTGCAGGTCGAACTTTAGGGGCGCGGTCCAGGGCCCGATGTCAGCCTTCAGGCGGACACTGGCCCGGCTGAAGCCCGACTATCGGTCACAGAGGCACAGGGCGCGCAGAGTGTTCGAGGAGCGTTTCGGGTGTAGTGCCCGGCTTCAGCCGGGCCCCGTCTGGTCCGCCTGAAGGCGGACACTACATAAGGACCTGAAACGCACCAGCCTCCGCGTCTCCGTACCCTCCGCGGTGGCGTGTCCCGGTCAGGGCGGGCCAGCCCGCCTGCCCAACCAGCCCTGCCCGCCCTATTTCACCGCCTCGATCCGCTCCACCTTGATGATGCCGGTCTTCTCGTAGAGGACGCCGGTCACCCGCACCCGCTTGCCAGCGAACGAGGCTGGTGTCTCCTGATCGCTCAGCAGGTAGGTGCGTGACCCGTCTGCCAGCGCGTACTTGAACGTGCTCGTGTCACCCACGCATTCGCGCACGCACTTCTCGTCCGGCGACACCTTCATCGGCTGGTGATCCGTGTGGCACATGGAGTCGGTGACGACGCCCACGTACGTCGTGGAGCGGCCCTGCGCGAGCGCCGGGGCGCCGCTGAGCAGGAGGATGAACGCGGCAATGTGAGCGGACGACATGATCAGACTCCCAGGGATGACTGGTCGGATGAAGACGACGAGGCGGCGGTGAGGGCAGGACGCAGCTCGCCGTGCCACTTCCACACCTCGTAGAGCGCCGGGTATACGACGAGTTCGAGGATGAACGACGTGAAGATGCCGCCGATCATCGGCGCGGCAATCCGCTTCATGACGTCGGAGCCGGCACCTGTCGACCACATGATGGGGATGAGGCCGACGAACATGGTTGCCACCGTCATGAACTTCGGACGGATACGCTTCACGGCGCCGTGGAGCACCGCCTGCTGCAGGTCGGCCAGTGACGCCAGCCGCCCGTCCTTGCGAGCGGCCTCGTAGGCGAGATCGAGATACAGGAGCATGAAGACGCCGGTCTCGGCGTCGACGCCGAGCAGCGCAATCAGGCCGACCCACACCCCGATGCTCATGTTGTAGCCGAGCGCATACAGCAGCCAGATGGCGCCGACGGCCGAGAACGGCACGGCGAGCACGATGATCGCGGTGCGCGCTGCCGACCGCGTGTTCAGGTACAGCAGGAGCAGCACGAGGGCGAGCGTCACGGGGAGGACGATCTTCAGGCGCTCGCGGACACGCTCCATCGCCTCGTACTGTCCGCTCCACACGAGCGAGTAGCCGGCCGGAAGCGTCACCGCCGCGGCCACGGCCTGCTTGGCCTCGGTTACATACCGGCCGACGTCGCGGCCGGCCACGTCGACGTAGACGTAGCCCGTGAGCAGGCCGTTCTCGTCGCGAAGCATGGCCGGGCCGTTCACCAGCGTCACGTCCGCGATCTGGCTCACCGGCACCTGCATGCGGCCGTCCATCGCCGGCACCACCACGCGCCTGAGGCGTTCGACGTCGCTGCGATAGTCGCGGAAGTAGCGGACGTTCACCGAGTACCGCTCACGTCCCTGGACCGTGGTCGTCACGGTGTCGCCACCGACCGCCGACATCACGACCATCTGGGCATCGTCGATCGAGAGGCCGTAGCGCGCGAGTTCTTCGCGCTTCCAGGTGAAGTCGATGAAGTAGCCGCCCGACGTGCGTTCCGCGAACGCGCTCCGGGTACCCGCGACCTGCGGCAGCACTGATTCGATCTGCGTGCCGATGCGCTCGATCTCCTTGATGTCGGCGCCGAAGATCTTGACGCCGACCGGCGTGCGGATCCCCGTGGTCAGCATGTCCGTGCGGGCCTTGATCGGCATCGTCCACGCGTTGGTCGTGCCGGGGAGCCTGAGCGCCTCGTTCATCTGCTGCACGAGGTCGTCCGTGGACAGCCGGTCCGGCGTGATGCGGCGGAACGCGGGCTTGAGCCACTCCGGCGCCCATGCGGAGTACCACGTGTCCACGTGCCGCCACTGATCGTGCGGCTTGAGCGTGATGACGGTCTCCATCATGGAGAAGGGGGCCGGGTCGGTGGACGTTTCGGCCCGGCCGGCCTTGCCGAGCACCCGTGCCACCTCCGGGAACTGCATGATGATGCGGTCCTGCGTCTGGAGCAGCCGCTGCGTCTCGGTGACCGAGATGCCCGGCAGCGTCGACGGCATGTAGAGCAGGCTGCCTTCGTCGAGCGGCGGCATGAACTCGGAGCCGAGCCGCTGGTAGACCGGGATGGTCGCGAGCACGGTGGCGACCGCGCCGCCGATCACCAGCCACTTCCACCGCAGCGACCACGCGCAGATGGGTTCGTAGATCGCGATGAGCACGCGGCTGATCGGGTGCGACTCCTCCGAGTAAATGCGGCCGATCAGCACGGCGTTCGTGAGCCGCGCGAGCCAGGCCGGGCGGAACGCGAAGTGCTGCACCCGGGTGAACAGCAGCCGCATGGCCGGGTCCAGCGTGATGGCCAGCACCGCGGCGATGATCATCGAGAAGTTCTTGGTGTACGCCAGCGGGCGGAAGAGCCGCCCCTCCTGGGCCTCGAGCGTGAGGACCGGCAGGAACGAGACGGCGATGACCAGCAGTGCGAAGAAGCTGGGCCCGCCGACTTCCTTCACCGCGTCGATGATCACCCGTTCGTAGGAACCCTTGCGCCCATCGCGATCCCACGCTTCGAGCTTCTTGTGAGTTTGCTCGACGACGACGATGGCCGCGTCCACCATGGCGCCGACCGCGATGGCGATGCCGCCGAGCGACATGATGTTCGAGCTGACGCCCATCAACCGCATCGGAATGAACGCGATGATCACGGCGATCGGAATCGTGAGAATCGGGATGATGGCGCTCGGGATGTGCCACAGGAAAACGAGGATGATCGCGGAGACGATCAGCAGTTCCTCGATGAGCGTGTGCGTCAGCGTCTCGATGGACTTCAGGATCAGTTCGGACCGGTCGTAGGCGGTGACCACCCGCACTCCGGGGGGCAGCGACGGCTCCAGCTCCTTCAGCCGCGCTTTGACCCGCTCGATGACGTCGAGCGCATTCTCGCCCTGCCGCATCACGACGATGCCGGAGACGGTGTCGCCCGTGCCGTCGAGATCGGCAAGCCCGCGGCGGAGGTCGGGTCCCAGCGTCACCTGGCCCACGTCCTTCACGCGGACCGGCACACCGTTCTCGTTGCGCTCGAGGACGATGTCGCCGATGTCCGTGAGCGACTTCGCGTAGCCGCGTCCGCGCACCATGTACTCGGCGCCGCTCATCTCGACGAGGCGTCCGCCGACGTCGTTGTTGCCGGTGCGCACGGCCTCGAGCACCCGGGAGATCGGCAGGTTGAAGGCGCGCAGGCGGTTCGGATCCACCTGCACCTGGTACTGCCGCACGAACCCGCCGAGCGGGGCGACCTCGGCCACGCCGGGCACCGACTTGAGGTAGTAGCGGAGGTACCAGTCCTGGTAGGAGCGCAGCTCGTCGAGGCTCTGGCGTCCGGTGGTATCGACGAGCGCGTACTGGAAGACCCAGCCGACGCCGCTCGCATCGGGGCCGAGTTCGGTCCGGACGCCCTGCGGCAGGCGGGGCAGGACGCTCGACAGGTACTCCGTCGTCCGCGACCGCGCCCAGTAGATGTCGGTGCCTTCCTCGAACACGATGTAGACGTACGAGAAGCCGAAGTCCGAGAAGCCGCGGACCGCCTTCACCTTCGGCGCACTCAGCATCGCGGTGACGATCGGATAGGTGACCTGGTCCTCGACGATGTCGGGGCTGCGATCCCAGCGGGAGTAGACGATGACCTGGGTGTCGCTCAGGTCAGGGATGGCGTCGAGCGGGATGGTCCGCATCGAGTAGATCCCGGCCACCGTGGCCATGGCCACGAGCACGAAGACCACCAGGCGGTTCCGCGCCGAGAACTCGATGACCCGGTCAATCATGGCGCTGCTCCGCGGCTGCCGGTGCGGGGGCCGCGGGAGCCGGTGTGGCGAGGCCGCGGGCGGCTGCCCTCAGCTGGCTCTCCGAGTCGATCAGGAAGGTGCCCGAGGCGACGATCCGCTCGCCGGGGCGCAGGCCGGCGGTAATGGTGACCCGTTCACCGAGCCGTTCGCCGATGGTGACCTGGCGCGGTTCGAGGTAGCCGTCGCCGCGGTCCACGAAGACGGTCTGCCGTTCGCCCGTGTCGAGCACCGCATCGTTCGGAATGGTCAGCTGCGTCGCGGCCGTGGCGGTGAACTCGACGTTCACGAACATGTCCGGCTTCATCCGCAGGTTGGGGTTCGCGACGTCCAGGCGGACCTGCAGGGTGCGGGTTGTCGGATCGACCTGCGGCTGGATGTAGTTGACGTGCGCGCGGATGGGTGGCGCCGCGCTGTTGCTGAAGGTCACCAGCGCCGCGTCGCCGGTGCGGATGTCCGCGATGTCCGATTCGAAGACGTCGGCCATGAGCCAGACGTGGCTCAGGTCGGTGATGGTGTAGAGGTCGCTGTCCGGTGTGACCTTCTGGTTGGGGAAGGCATTGCGCGCGGTGACCACGCCGGACATCGGGGCCGGCACCGTGATGCTGCGAATCGGCTGGCCGGTCCGGAGGACCTGATCGATCTGGTCGTCGCTCAGGTCCCACAGCTGGAGGCGGCGCCGCGCTGCGTCGAAGAGCGACTCGCCGTGCTGCGCGGCCGAGGCGAGCGGGTTCCTCGCCATGAGGTCTCGCGCGCGGGCGGCCAGCAGCAGCTCCTGCTGGGAGGCGAGCATCTCCGGGCTGTAGATGGTGAGCATCGGCTGGCCCGCCTTCACCGCGGCTCCGGTGAAGTCCACGAACACCTTCTCGAGCCAGCCCTCGATGCGCGTGTGCACGTGGCCCACGCGCGTCTCGTCCGCGACCACCTTGCCGACCGTGCGGATCGTGCGTGTGCCGCCGCCGCTTTCGACCGTCACGAAGGTGACGCCGATGAGCTGCTGACGCTCTGGTGTGATGCGGACGAGACCGGCAGGGGCGCCGGAGTTGTCCGTCGCGTAGACCGCTTCCAGCGTGTTCCCCGATTCCGGGTTGAGGCCAGGCTTGTCCGCCGTGTAACCCGGCTGCTGCGGATCGCGGTAGTAGAGGATGCGCCGTGCAGCCGGTGTGGCCGTCGCGCCGCTCGTGAACTCGTCCGCATAGACCGGCTCCAGCTTCATGCCGCAGTCGGGCGCGATGCCCGGTGCGTCCGATCGGTAGGCCGGGTGCATCGGGTCAACGTAGTAGAGGATCCGCCGGGCCGGGGCGCTCGTGGCCGGTGCGCTGTTCCGGACGGCGCGCATCGCATAACCACCCGCAAAGGTGGCGGCCATCAGGAGCAGCACGGCGAGGAACTTCAGGAGCTTCATGACAGCCTCTAGTGCGCGACCGGGACGGCCGCCATGGCCTCGAGCCGGCTCACGGCGACGTGGTAGGACGCGAGTTCGTCGTAGTAGGTCATCTCGTACTCGAGCACGGTCGAGAAGTTGGTGAGCACCGAGAGGAAGTCCACCCCGCCCGTCTGGTAGCTGGCCAGCGACGACTCCAGGGCGAGCCTGGCCTGGGGCAGGACGGTGTCCCTGTAGAGACGGGCGAGGCGCGCGGCGGTCGCCGTGGTCTGGTACTCCTCGGTGACGCGCGCCACGAGTGACAGGCGGTCGGCCTCGTAGGTGCGCTGCGCTGCGGAGGCCTGCGTGCGCTGCTCCGAGACGGCTGCGGCCCGCTTCGCGCGCTGCAGCGGGAGCTGCACGTCGACGCGCACCTCGTACATGTCCGGCATCGCGCCCTGGTAGTAGTAGCCGCCGCTCAGCGCGAAGTCCGGCTTGTACTCCCGCCGGGCCGCCTCGATGGCGGTCGTGGCCCGGTCGATCATGAGCTGGTCCCTGCGCAGCATCGGCGCGTGGGCCGTCGCACTGTCGATGATGGCGTCGAGCGACAGCGTGAACGGCGTGGCGTCGAGCGCTTCGGGCTGGCCAATCGGGTCGTTGTACGGCCGGCCGAGCAGCGCCTTCAGCTCGCCCTCGCGCGTCCAGCGCTCCTGTCCGGTCCGCTCCAGCTGCAGTTCGAGGATGCTCAGCTGCGTCTGCGCCTTGATGACGTCCTGCTGCGCGGCGTTGCCCACCGAGTAGCGGCTCTCGCTGACGGCGAGCAGCGTGTTCAGCAGGTCGCGGTTCCGGGTCAGCGCCTCGGTGATCGCGTGGGCCGCGGCCAGCCGGTAGTAGGCCTGCTTCACGCGTGACGTCACTTCGAGCCGCACCGCCTCGATGTCCTGCGCCATCGCCTCGGCCTCGCGGTCCGCGATCACGCCGCGCAGCTGACGCTTCCCTGGGTAGGGGAGGGGCTGGGTCACCATCAGGCCTACCCGGGAGCCCGGTTCGGTCCCGAGCCCGGCCACGGGCCACGGGCGGCCCGCCGAACTGTAGCTGGTCGACAGCATCGGGTCCGGCAGGCTCCGTTCCTGGACCGGACGCTGCAGTGCCGCCGTGTAGCGCAGGTGCGCCGCCGCGATTTCAGGATTGGCGGTCAGCGCTTCGGCCACCGCGTCGTGCAGCATCCACACCTGCGGGGCCTGGGCTCGCGCCAGTCCCGACGCCAGGAGCGCGCAGGCGGCGGCCAGGCCCGCCGTTCGTCTCGTTCTCATCACACCCTCTGAACCGGCCGCGCCAGCCTTTCGGGCAGGCGGACGCACAACCGTCTCGACAGGAGGCAGACGACGGGCGTGCGGGTGTCAGATCAGGAGTGTTGCGAACAGCGTTGTCAGGTCGAGGTCGGCGAATCGAGGGGAGATGGTGCTCGGGCGAGTGTGCGTGGCGACCGTCGGCGCCGGCGCAAGCAGCGACTGGACGACGGGAGTGGCGAGCACGGCCGGGGCACCCACGGCCATGCGTGGTTCCGGCGGCGCCGAATCGGGCCTGCCGGCGTCTGCCTTGTGGCAGCAGCACCCGGCGATGCTCGGCACGTGCTCGCACTCGTGTTTCTGGGTGACGCACTCCGTGTGCCGAGGGGTGACGAACGCGCTCGCGGTCGTCGCCATCATGGCGACCAACAGGAGCAGCGCGGTCAGCGTCGCACGAACGTGAGTCACGCCCCAAGCCAGAGCACGCGGCGTGCCACCTGCGTGATGGGCGATTTGCGGCCGGAATTCCGTCATTTTCAGGCGGGGCCGCATCGGGGACCGGGACAAGTTCCCGTCGTTGCCGGAAATCCCGCAGCGAGTTTTATCTTTTTAAAATCAAGAGACCGGTCAATAATCTGGAACAATCTTGGGCCTGTCACTCACCGTTCCTGCGCCGCGCCGCGGCCGGCCTCGCAAATTCAGCCAGCCATCCCGGCCTGTCACCCTGACACTGCCCGAGTCGGTCATCGAAACGCTGGGTGAACTCGACCGTGACATCGGCCGGGCCATCGTCAGGCTGGCGCAGCCGGACGTGCCCCGCACCCCGCGTCCACCGGCCGAGCTCGTCGAGTTCGGTCGCCGCGCCGTCATTGTCGTGACGCCCACACGCACGCTCGAAAAGCGGACAGGCGTCGTGCTGGTGCCGCTCAGCGACGGCCGTGCCCTGATCTCGTTCGATGGGTCGATGACGCCCGCGCGGCTCGAGCTGACGATCCAGGACGCCCTCGACGAGCACGACCTCCCCGAGGAGGACAGCCGGATCTTCGAGAGCATCAGGGACCTGCTGCGCGAGGTGCGGCGCTCGTCGACCGTGCGGCTGCGGCAGCAGCACATCATGGTGCTGGAATTCGGCGCAGTGCGGCGGGACGTGCCCGGCAGGCGTCCGCGCCAGGAGCGCCCCTTGGAGTAGCGCCCGGGCACGGTGATTTCACGGACGGTTCATCGATCAACGCAGGAGCATCTGGATGTCGAGAAGGTTTACGGTTACGGCCACGGCGGCGCTGCTCGCACTGGCCATCGCGTGCAGCCGCCAGTCGGCCACGCCGGTCTCACCCAGCGCAGGGAGCACGTCCGGCGCGGATGCCGCGGCTGATGGTTCCACGCTGAAGGTGTCGGCTCCGGGCGTCGTCTCTCCCGTGAACGACGCCCAGCAGAACGACGTGCCGGTGCTCATGGCCAGCGCCGCGTCCGCGAAGTTCGGCGCCACGTTCCCGGGGCCGCTGTCCTACCGCTTCCAGGTCTTCGACCCCGCTGGCGCGATGGTGCAGGATTCTGGCGCGATCGCCAGCCTGACGTTCCGGCCGACCGTGCAGCTCGCCTTCAAGGTGCGCCACACCTGGAAGGTCCGCGCCGAGTACGGGACGGATGTCGGCCCCTGGTCGTCCACGGCGTCCTTCATTTCGTCGGAGGGCGGCTACATCCGCGGGTCGGAAGTGTTCGACCCGCTGTTCAACGGCGCGACCGTCGGTCAGGCGGTCGGTCCCGTGACGTTTACCTCGGAAGGCGCGCGCCTGGAGAGCAACCTGGCGTACGTGCGCTATGCCATTCCGACCACCATCACGGCCGGTGAGTTCGCGATGGAAATCAAGGGGCTCCGCGCGAACGCCCCCGGCGACAAGAGCAAGGTGTTCGGCATGATGGCCGGCAACCCGGACTCGAACGACTACATCACCAATCCGTACCGGGTGGACGTGCAGTACCGCGGCACGGCCGGCTTCCCGCCGAACTCCATCACCTACCGCGTGCTCTACGGGTCGGCTGACGATCTCTCGGTCCGCTACGAGCCGACGACCGACCAGCGCCTCGTCTCGGTCAAGAACCTCGATCCGAACACGTGGTACTACTGGAAGTACAGCTGGAGCACCACCGTCCGCGTGCAGGTCTGGGAGGGCGGCCCCACCGGGCGCCTGATCTACGACATCACCCGGAACAGCCGGAACGGCAGCTACAACCCGCAGCCGCACTACGCCTTCATCGGCACGCCCACCGGGCGCAGCGGCGCGGAGTCCGCGTCGATCCCGGGCACCATCTACCGCAACGTCTGGATCTCCACGCGGCCGAAGCCGTAGCGCCGCCACACGGCAGCACGCCGCGCCGTCCGGGCGCGCACATCGAGGGCCACAGTTCTCCGAGCTGTGGCCCTTTTTTCTTTGGAAGGAAACGGGACGTGCGACGATCGGTGCGCTGGTCGTGCGACCGGCGGGAGACCGACGATGCCGTGTGATATCGAGACGCTGAGGCAGGCACCCCTCTTCGGGCTGCTGGACGACGACGAACTGGCCGTGCTGGCCGCCGAGGTCGAACTCACCGAGTTCGCGCCGCGGCAGCGCATCTACCGAATCGGCGACCCCGGCCGGCGCGCCTACATCCTGATCGCCGGCGCCGTGAACGTCATGACCATCGACGACGACAACCAGGATGTGGTCGTCGACCAACCGGGGCGCGGCGACTTCTTCGGGCTGGCATCCATGCTCGACGAGACGCCGCACCAGACCACCGCCATCGCCGTCGAGCCGACGACCTGCCTCATCGTCGATCGCCACGACATCCTCGTGCTGATCCAGAAGAAGCCGCATGCGGGCATGGACATGCTGACGATGCTCGGCCGCCACTTCCACGGCGCGCAGCAACTGGTCCGCAACCGTGCGACCCGCAACCCGAACGTGCTCATCGAACGCGATGCCACCCTGGGTGAGCGCGTGGCCGACGTGGTGGCGGGGTTCGGCGGCTCGTGGACGTTCATCATCACGTTCGGCGTGACGCTGGTCATCTACACGGCGGCGAACCGGCTGCTTGGCACCCGCGCCTGGGACCCGTATCCCTTCATCCTGCTGAACCTCTTCCTGTCGATGCTGGCCGCGCTGCAGGCGCCGGTCATCATGATGAGCCAGAACCGGCAGGACGCGAAGGATCGGCTGCGCGGTGAACTCGACTTCGACACCAACCGGCGCGCCGAGGTGGAAATCCAGGGGCTGTCGCGCAAGCTCAATCACCTGCAGGAGCAGGTGGGCGATATCGCCGACCTGCTGCGCGACCGCGAGGCAGGCTGGCAGCAGGGGCAGTAGCGTCCGCGGACCATCGGCGGGCTCAGCCCGGCCTCACGGAGGTCAGTGCGCCCGAAGCTGCGCGATGTAGGCCTTGACCACTTCGAGCACGTACTGCTGGCACGCGGCCGCCGACGCCCCGTCGTACAGACCGTCGTTCGTGATGTTGTTCGACAGCACCCGGATGCCGATGAATGGCACCTGGCTCATGCCGGCCACCTGTGCCGCTGACGCCGTTTCCATCTCCTCGACGCTCGTCCCGTATTCGGTGTGCAGGCGCGCGATGCGGTCCAGTTCGCTGTTCCACACGTCGCTCGACCCGATGACGCCGTCCACCACGCGCCCCCGGGTGTAACGTGGCTTCGCGGCGCGGGCCGCGGCGAGCAGGGCGGGGTCCGCCTCGAAGCGGTGCATCACCCAGGCGTTGGGATCCTGTCCGGCGCTGCCTTCCGTGCGGATCAGGTCCATCGGGTGCCACTCGTCGAAGTTCGTGCCCTGGCCGAGGGCGCGCCGGCCGGTCTTGAAGGCGCCGATATTCAGCGAGGCGGTGCCGACGACGATGTCGAGCACGTGCAGGCCGGGATCGTGGCCGCCCGCGGTGCCCTGGTTGATGATCGCCCGCGGACGGAAGCGCTCGATGGCGAGCGTTGTCGCGGCTGCCGCGTTGGTCATCCCCTTCTGCGTCTTCGAGACGACGACCGGGTAGTCGTCGATGGTGCCGGACCAGAAGGTCCACCCCTGCGCGTGCACCTCGGTGCCACCGGCCAGCGCCGACACGAGCGCCTGGGTCTCGACCGGCATCGCGCCCTGTACGACGATGGGCCGCGTTGCCTCGGCAAGCTTCTCGGCGACGGGAGGTGCGCATCCGCTGAGCAGCAGCGCGGTGAGCAGTGAGGCAGCGAGGCGGGCGATCGACAAACCTGTGGCTCCTTCCGTGGGGATGCGCGAATGGTAGCATGTGGCTCTCCATGACATCCGTGCGCGAACAGCCTTGGTACGCCGATGTGATCGGCGGCATGACGACCTTTGTCACGATGGCGTACATCGTCGTCGTGAACCCCGGCATCCTCTCGACGCCGGGGACGGGCATGCCGTTCTCGGGCGTGCTGACGGCAACTGTCTTCGTGGCCTGCAGCATGACGCTGCTGATGGGGCTCTACGCGAAGCTGCCGTTCGCGGTGGCGCCAGGCATGGGGCTCAATGCGTTCTTCGCCTTCACCCTGATCCTGCAGAACCACGTGCCGTGGCAGACGGCGCTCGGCATCGTGTTCTGGGCCGGCGTGCTGTTCCTGCTCGTGTCGGCCACGCCGCTGCGGGAGCAGATTGCGCTCGCCATCCCCCCGTCGCTTCGTTCCGCGGCCGCGGGCGGTATTGGCCTGCTGCTGACCTTCCTCGGCCTGCGCAACGCCGGCATCGTCGTCGGCGATCCGGCCACGCTGGTCCGCATGGGCACACTGGACCACAAGGCGGCGTTCCTCCTGCTCGGCATCCTGGTTGCGGCGTTCATGACGGAGCGGAAGAATCCGCTCGCGTTCCTCACGGCCATCGGCGTCGTGACCGGGCTCGCCTGGAGCCTGGGGTTCGAGAAGGCGCCGGATCGCCTGCTGAGCCTGCCGGACTTCTCCACGACGTTCCTGGCGCTGGACTGGAAGGGTGCGCTGCAGCTCTCGCTGCTGCCGTCCATCGTGGCAATCCTCTTCACCGATCTCTTCGACTCGCTCTCCACGTTCATCGGCGTGGCGACGGCGTCCGGGCTGACGGACGAGGGCGGGCGACCGATCAACCTGCGCAAGGGGCTCATCGTCGACGCGATTGCCACGGCCACGGCCGGCGTCGCGGGGTCCTCGCCCGGAACGGCCTACGTCGAGAGCATCGCGGGCATCAGGATGGGGGGCCGGACCGGCCTGGCGTCGGTCGTGACGGCGGCGTGTTTCGTGCCGTGCTTCTTCCTCGGTCCGCTCGTTGCGGCCGTGCCGGGTTACGCGACGGCGGCCGTGCTCGTGCTCGTCGGTGTCTCGATGTTCCAGGCGGTGCTGAGCGTCGACTTCTCACGGCTCGAAGACGCACTGCCGGCGTTCGTGACCTTCGTGCTGATTCCCCTCACGCTGTCGATCACGCAGGGGATCCTCTGGGGATTCCTGCTGCACGCCGTCACCTACGCGGTGGTCGGCCGCGCCCGGGACGTGGGCCCGACATTGTGGGCGCTGGCGGCACTCTCCGGCGCACTGCTGGTGCTGGGCCACTGACGCTTGAGATCCCGGATGGTCACGACCAGGGCGATGAAGAGCACGAGCGCGCCGAAGAAGTACACCGACAGGAACTGGTAGAGCCGTGACAGGACGTGACCGGCGAACAGCGCTGGCAGGACGGTGCCCGGCAGCAGGATGCCCAGCTGGCCACGGCGGATCCAGGTGCGGGTCCGTTCAGGCAGCGAACACTCGCCGGCGCTGATCGCGAGCAGGGTGACCGACGGGACGAAGAGCGTGACGAAATAGCGGCGCTGTGTGTGCGGCGACACGAGGAGCATCAGCGTCAGCACCAGCGAGAGCTCCAGCATCAGCACACGCCCGTCCTGGGCCGGCGTGCGAAGGGCGGCCCAGGTGGCGACCATGAGGCACGCACTCCCGGCGAGCCAGAGGAGTGTGGCTGGAAGCGGCACCGGTCGCGGTGAGGCTGGCTCCTGCAGGCCGCCTGCTGCGTCGAACGCGCGGTCCACGACGCCCCGCCACGCAAAGTTGTCCTGCTCGTCGACCTTTTCGCGGGCATACGCAGTGAAGCGCGCAAGCAGGCGGACATTGGCCGCGTGGCCGACGATCGCGGCCGGGGCCACCGCAAGCATCCCGAGGGCAACGAGGCAGGCGAGGGCGGCACCCCAGGCCCTGCGCCACAGGAGAAGCGGCCACAGGATCAGCGGCGCCAGCTTCGCGGCGACCGCGAGCGCCAGCGCCCCGGCTGGAACCACGACGCGGCGCCGCATGGCTCCATCGAACGCCATCACCAGGGCTGCCACACACAGCAGCTGGATGTTGCCGTAGCGCATCTCCTCGGCGGCATAGCCCGCGCAGACCAGGAAGCCCAGGACCCCCATCCGTTTCCAGTCGTCGGATCGCCCGCACCAGCGTGCGACCACCTTCGACATATAGGCGAGGGCCGCGAGCTTGGCGAGGAACAGCGCGAACGCCCCGGCTTCGAGCGGGACCAGCGCAAGCGGCGCCATCAGCAGCGCGATGGCAGGGGCGTAGCGGAAGCCGTGCGGCGGCACTGACCCGTCCGGCATCGACGCCGGATAGACGTCGTAGCGGCCGGCGAGCACGTCAGCGGCGGCCCGATAGTAGACAGGGAAGTCGACCGACCGCGTGGTCGCCTGCCACGCCAGGACGACCGCGGCGGCGCACAACAGGGCCAGCCCCGCGCGGTGTAGCGCTGGCCGCGCCGCCAGCGCGTCGAGGAGGTCGTGACGCATCAGCGGCGAGCGTACCGGTGAAGTGTCTGAGCGTCTGTGACAAGTTCGTGACAGCTCGCGCGTGTCCGTGCGTTCACGCCTGAGGTGGCTGTCAGGCGCGTGCGCGATCGGGGATGGCGGACCAGACCGCCGCAGCGACGAGGAAGGCTGCACCGGCAACCGTGAACGCCGGCCCGAAACCGCGCGTGGCGGCGAGTGACCCCACGACGAAGGGGGCGGCCGCGCTCGCCAGCCGACCGACGTTGTAGCAGACGCCTGCGGCGGTGGCCCTGATGGCCGTGGGATAGAGGTCGGCAATCACGGCGCCGAAACCGCTGTAGTACCCGGTGCCGAAGAACGCCACCAGCGGTCCCAGCAGGAGCAGGAGCACGGGCGTGCGAAGGTTGCCGTACAGCGCGAGCAGCACGCTCGCCACCACGAGGAACGTGACGTAGGTGCGCTTCCGCCCGACGGCATCGGCGATGTACCCGAAGCTGATGTAGCCGAGCCACATGCCCAGCTGCATGGCGATCACGAAGAGCGACATCGTGCTGCTGGACAGCCCGATGCCGCCCCGATCGCTGCCGAGGTTCAGGTAGGCCGGCACCCAGGCGTTCAGGCCCCACCAGCCGAAGAGCGTCGCGGCATTCATGGCGGTGATGGCGATCGTTGTCCGCGCGCGCCCGTCGGCGAAGAGCGCGCCGATGTCGCCACGTTCGGCCGGGGCCGCGGCACTCCAGGCCTCCGGCTCGTCCAGGTTCCTGCGAATCCAGAGTGTGAGCAGCGCAGGGGCAATGCCCACGAAGAACACGCCGCGCCAGCCCCACACGGGCATGACGATCAGGTTCACCAGGGCGGCCAGCCCGTACCCGAGCGCCCAGGCGCTCTGCACGAATGCCAGGGCCTTGCCCCGGTGCCGCTCCGGGAAGGTCTCGGAAATCAGCGCGACACCGGTGGCCCATTCGCCTCCCATGCCGAAGCCGAGGCCGATGCGGAAGATGGCGAGCTGCAAAACCGACTGCGCGAAGCCGCACGCGGCGGTGAACGCGGAGTAGACGAGGATGGCGGCCATCAACGCCCGCTTCCGGCCGATGCGGTCGGCCAGCACGCCGAAGATCACCCCGCCGACGGCTGCGGCCACCAGCGTGGCTGAGCCGAGCTGCCCCGCGACCGACGCCGTGAGCCGCAGTTGCGGATCCCGGATCAGCGCCGCGGTGACGAGCGCGTACAGCATCACGTCGAATGAATCGAGCATCCAGCCGAGTGACGAGGCGACGAACGCACGCCGCGCCCGCGGAGGGGCGTCGTGCCACCAGGTGAGGGGGCCGTCGCCCGCGGTGCTGTCATGCATGCCGCCGATTCTATCCGCTGTGTCTGCCCAGGCCCGCATCCCGCTCGATGCGACCGGGCGGGCCAGTGGTCAGCAACGACCGAGCCGGCCGATTTGTGGATCCGTGGCGCGCGGGGTGAGGTATGTTCGCTCGGACTCGGCGGAGCGTTTGTGTGTGACGAGCAGCCCCGAGGATGCGGGCGCATCAGGCCGGCACCGGAGACGCGATGGATCACTTCCTGGAACTGGCTGACAGGCGGGACCTGCCCGAGGCACTCGACCTCGTGGTGGAGACCACGACCACCGGCTCGTGGGGACCCTACGAATCGAGAGTCGTGCGCGACGACGTCATGTCGGCGGCCCGGCGCCTGCAGCTGTACACCTTCCTGGTGCGCGAGAACCCGAGCGCCTGGCGCGCAGAGGTCAACCGCTCGTTCCACCAGTGTCCGGCGCTCGCGGCCGTGGCCTGGTGGCAGCTCCGCTTCTGTCGCGACACCAGGCTGCGCGGCGAACACTCCGACCAGGCCGCTCCGCCCGCCTTGATCGGCAAGCTCCTCGAGAGCCGTGCAGGCGGTGCCCCCCCGACGGCGGACGTGCACGGGGCGGTGCAGCAATATCTCGCCGAGCCCGCTCGCCTCGCCGAGGATCTCCGCAGCGCCAGCTTCGCGGTGCCGTTCACCTTCGTGCTCGACGCCGAACTGCGGCAGATCACAGCGGCGCGCGGCCTTCGTTCGGTCACCGGGCCCGCGATCAACGGTCACGACTCGCCGATCCGGCGAGCCCTGAGCATGGACCTGCTCGGCCTCTCGTTCTCCGGCGGCGGGATCCGCAGTGCGACGTTCAACCTCGGCGTGCTCCAGGCGCTGGCGCGCATGGGGCTGCTGCGGCGGGTGGACTACCTGTCCACGGTGTCCGGCGGCGGCTACATCGGAAGCTGGTTCGCGGCGTGGCTGCGGCGCGAAGCGAACGCGGCGTCCAACGCCGCCGGCCCGGCACCGCCGACCGCGGGGCCCGACCCGGCCGTGCGCGCGCTGCAACGCGCGCTCTCGCCGGTGCGGTCGCCCAACCCGATGGACGAACGGGTCCGCCCCATCCGCTTCCTCCGCGAGTACAGCAACTACCTGACTCCGAAGACCGGATTCTTCAGCGCTGACACCTGGACGATGATCGGCATCTTCGTCAGGAACGCGCTGCTCAACCAGGTGATCATCGTCTCGCTCCTGGCGGCCGCCCTCCTCGGACCGAAGCTCGCGTTTGGCGTGGCCCGGATCCCCCGTCCGGACTGGATCGGCGCGAACCCCGGCTGGGGCGGCGCACTGGCGCTGTGGTCCATCCCGTTCGCGCTCTGGGCGACCGGCATCGTCGTGCTGATCGTGAACCTCCGCGCCCTGCGAGTACCCGGTCATCTGCGGCCCGATGGGCCGGTGGCGGGCGCCGCTGGCGGCGGGAGTCCTGTCCGTACATCACACGGATGGGTGGCGACCGGCTACGGCATCCAGCTCGGAGTAATCCTGCCGTGGACTCTCGCCACCGTCGGCGCGGTTGCGATCGTGATGCACGCGCCGGACTGGACCATCTTTGCCTCGCCCGCGGGCATCGCGATCGGTGCGACGCTGGCCGCGGTCCTGCTCGGTGGCGGGGCGACGCGCTGCTGGCCCAACGACCGGGTCGGGAAGTTCGCGCGCGTGGCCGTGCCGCTGTCCGCGGCTGTCGTCGCGGGCGGCGTGTCGATCGGGCTCATCCGGGTGGTCATCGCCGTCGTGCAGGCCTGCGCGGACGGTACCACGGCCGACGCGAGGGCGTGGCACGCCGTCGCCCTCGGCCCGCCCGGACTCCTCTCGGCGCTCTCCCTCTCCATCGTCGTGATGCTGGGGGTACTCGGGCAGCCGTTCCCGGATGAACACCGCGAATGGTGGAGCAAGCTCAGGACGTTCGTGCACGTCTGGGCGCTGGCGTGGCTCGGCGGGTTCATCGCCGCGGTCTATGTGCCCTGGGGCGTCGATCTGGCCTTGACGAAGATCTCCGCCACCTGGGGGTGGCCGGCCGTGCTCGGATGGATTGTCTCCACCTGGTTCGGCGTGCAGCGGGGGAGTTCGGCCGCCAACGACGAGAAGGTGCAGCGCGAAACGCCGGGTGAACCCAGCATGGGCGCGAAGGCGTTGAGCCTGGCCGAACAGGCCGCGCCGTTCGTGTTCGTGCTCGGCCTCGTGATCGGCATTTCGGTCGGCCTCGATGCGGCGATGCCCGGGCTCACGTCCTGGCTCTTCCCGTCCACCGCCCCGGCGTCTGGCGACTTCTGGCGCGCCTCGACGATGCAGCTCGATGCGACCGGCGGTGTTTTTGCCTCGCCCCTCGCGCACACGTTCGCGATTGCCCTGGGGCTTGCGGCCGTCGGCGTGGTGCTCTCATGGCGGGTCGACGTCAACGACTTCAGCCTGCATCACTTCTACAAGAACCGCCTCGTGCGCTGCTACCTGGGCGCGTCGCGCTCGCGCCAGCGGCAGGCCGACTGGTTCACCGGCTTCGACCCGGACGACGACGTGCGGCTGCGGGAGTTCGACCACGACAACCCCGCGGTCCCGAAGTATCCGGGGCCCTATCCGATCCTCAATACCGCCCTGAACCTGGTTGGCGGCAAGGACCTCGCCTGGCAGGAGCGGAAGGCGGCGTCCTTCGTGTTCACGCCGAAGTACTGCGGGTACGACGTCGATCGCGCCGTGCTCACCAAGTCGACCGACGGGGTGTACGACGACGCCTACGTGCCGACCGAACGCTTCTACCAGCCAGGCAGCGGGCCGCTTCTCGGCATGGCGATGGCCATCTCCGGTGCCGCGGCGAATCCGAACATGGGCCGGGCCAGCACGCCGGCGCTCGCCTTCCTGATGACGGTGTTCAACGTCCGGCTCGGCTGGTGGGTGGGGAATCCGCGCAGCGCGCCGGCGCCCGGGGCGACCAGTCCGTGGCTCGGCCTCCCCTACACGGCGCTCGAGCTGTTCGGCGCGGCCGACGACGAGAAGAACTACGTGAACCTCTCGGACGGCGGACACTTCGAGAATCTTGGCGTCTACGAACTGCTGCGGCGCGGCTGCCGCTACATCATCGCGTGCGACTCGGGACAGGACGGCAAGTTTCTCGGCGAGGACCTCGGCACGCTGATCCGGCAGGCGAGGACCGACTTCGGCATCGAGATCGAGATCGATATCGACCGCATTCGCGATCGCTCCGCCGAAGGCCTCAGCCGCACCCACTGCGTGGTCGGGAAGATCCACTATTTGAACGTGCCGCGGCGCAACCGGGGCACCGGCTTCCTCGAGAACGAGGATGGTGGGCCGTTGATGCCCGGGTCGAAGCCCGCATACGAGGTCGGCTACCTGATCTACCTGAAGCCGTCGATGACAGGCGACGAGCCGCAGGACCTGATGGAGTTCTTCAAGCGGATTCCCGAATTCCCGCATCAGTCCACGGCCGACCAGTGGTTCGACGAGAGCCAGTTCGAGAGCTACCGCAAGCTCGGCATGCACGTCGCGGACGAGGCCTTCTGCCGCTATCGTGATGACGACACCCGTGCGCTGCCGGATCTCGCCGTGCTGTTCGAGCGGCTCTACGGCTACTGGTATCCCCCGTCGGACGCGGTCGTCGAGCGGGGCACCGAACACGCGAACGAGTATTCCAGGCTGATGGAACTGCTCCGGGCGAACAGGTGCTTCGCCCCGCTGGATGCCCAGCTCTTCGACGACTGGCCCAAGCCGCCCGCCATGCCGCTCCAGGTGCCGTTCCCGATGGGAAGCGCGCAACCGCCCTTCCCGGTGTCCACGCGCGACGAGTTCTACATCTGCAACGGGTTCATCCAGCTGATGGAGAACGTCTATGCCGACCTCGATCTCGAGCACAACGCGTGGCACCCGCACGTGCGTGGCTGGATGCGCGTCTTCGAGTTCTGGGCACAGCAGCCCGCGTTCCGCAGGACCTGGAAGGTCGCTGAGTGGACCTACGCCGAGCGCTTCCGCACCTTCTACAACGACCGGATTGCGGGACGTGCGCTGGCCTTCCCGCGGGCGTTCGTCGCCGGCCGCGGCTGTCGCACGTCGGTGGAGGACGGGCTCGCCCAGGTGGTGAAGAGCGGCGCCAACGTGCTGCAACTCGACGTGCGGCAGATGGGCTGCGGCACCCTCGTCGTGTGCGCGGCAGGGCACGCCTTCGGGGTGCCCCTCGCGTCGGGCCGATTCGATGCCCTGCCACCGGGCGCAGACATCCCGCGCCTGCAGGCA
This sequence comes from Vicinamibacterales bacterium, assembly GCA_046331345.1. Classification (GTDB taxonomy): domain Bacteria; phylum Acidobacteriota; class Vicinamibacteria; order Vicinamibacterales; family CAVVIG01; genus CAVVIG01. The sequence continues at coordinate 277,691 of JAXLRA010000004.1, forward strand.
TGCCTGGAGATGCTGCGCGGACGTATCCAGCTGGTACTCCGGCTCCACGACGCCGGGACCGAGGCGGCGGTGCTCGACCTGCTGCTGCGGTCCACGCACAGCTGGCGCCGTCGGGACTTCACGCTCGTGTCAGCCGACCCCGGCCTGGCGGCCAGCGTTCACGCGCGCGATCGCCGCATCCGCGTCGGCCTGAGCGTGGCCACCGCCGACGACCTGAGCCGTGCGGTTTCGGGCTTCACGCGCCTCGGTGTCGACTACCTGGCTCCCGCGCACAGCCTGCTCGCCGATCGCGCCGTCCTCAAGGAAGCGATCGACGGCCGCGTGCCGCTCGTGCCGTGGGCCGACCAGCCCGGTCAGACGCTCGCCGCGGATCTGGCTGGGTTCCTTCGATACGAAACCGTCGTGGGCATCGTGACGGGCGAGTCGATGGCCGACGTGGTGGCGGCGGTGAACGCCCGGGCGGCGCTCTGATCGCGCGCGCGCACGCGGCGCTGCGCCGCGGTGCCGTGGGCAGGCGCTGAACGGCGACCATCCTCGCCATGGAGGCCGCCTGTGGAATGAAGCCGTCGTGTAGGCTTGGGAGGACGGTCGCGGACGCCGTGCACGGAGCACGGCGCGCCGGACCGCCTGAACAGGGTCGAACGCGGGGGCTGGTGTGGCAGTACTGATCGAAGCGATCTCGGTGGTGGTCCGCCTCGCGGATGTGAAGGACAAGTATCCCGGCGGCTGGGAGCAGTTCGTGCGAGAGACGCCGAAGGAGATGCTCTGCGCCGACTCGAACGTGGCCCGCGTCGGGTTCCTGGATCGGGCCGAGGCCGAAGCGTTCGTACAGGGGCTCACCGGCCACGGCCTCACGTTCCTGACCGAGGGCAAGTCCGCCGATATCGCCGTCATCGACCAGGCGACGGGGCCAACCACACCAGTGGATTGGCTGGAGTTCGGCATCGTCCCGTTTCTCGACGGAGCCGTCACCATCGCGCGGATGGTGGGCGACACCGAGAACATGTTGATGACACCGGACGGGTGGCAGTTCGAGCGCTCCTTGAGCCGCGCGGCCGGACTCACGCCCGACGACGTGCAGTGACGCGGACCCTGTGGTCCGCTGGTCAGACCGCCTGAAGCAGATCCGCCATCCACATGATGGTGTCGCGCGGCGCGAGCGGCGGCCGGCTCGCCGCCACCCCCAGCAGACGGACGACTGTCCGGCACGGAGCCGGTGCGCACGGCGTCGCGATCAGTTGCGGCGGCAGCCAGCCTGAGGGCAGCCAGCCGTGGATGGCCGGGCCCACCGCCGAGGGATCGCGGGCCACGAGGGCCTGCAGGATGGCGCCCACCCGGGCCCCGCTCGGGTCGCGGTCTCCACACTGTTCCAGGCGCCAGCCGTCCGAGCGAATGCGCAGCACCACGTAGGCGGCTGCGCGGGTGCCTTCCTCGGTCACGAAGAACTCCAGCCGCTCCTGGCCATTTGGCTGAAGTCCGGCCCTGAGCCGCGCCACGGCCAGGGTGTGCGCGATGAATGGCAGATCGCGCTCGAGGCGAAACCGCACCGGAGGCATGGAGTCAGCCATGTCGACGAGCTGCGGCAGGTCGGTCACTTCGCCGGCACGCACGGACAGCATCGGCGCGCCTGGCCGGCGGCCGGCGAGCACGCGCAGGGCGACGGTTGGGGGTGTGGCGTCCACGAAGCCGAGCGGGTCGGTCCAGCCGTCTCCCGCAACTGCGGCCAAAAGGACGGCCGCCGCCCCTGCCTCCGTCGCTTCGTCAATGACGGCGTCCATGAGCCGGTGCGCACTCTCGGCAGGTTCGCCATCGTGCGCGGTCAGGTGGCTCACGCTGAACACCGTGACCGGTTGCCCGTCCAGGACGGCCGGCAGGTCGTGGACCGTCGCACTGGCGCGCAGCGTGTCGCCGGTTTGCAGGACCACCTCCCGCAGTCGGGTCTGGGCCCACGGCGTCCGCGCCTGCGTCCGCCGCCACTTCGCCCAGGCGTCGGGGGCAAGCACGCACGACGCCGGGCGCCGGTCCCCGTCCAGCCCCAGGGACAGCAGGTCCGCATCGCCCGGGTCCTGCCCGAGCGTCCGATACGCGGACGGCATGCGCTAGGTCCAGTACCGGCTGTTCGCGTGACCCGGCTTGCGCGGAGGCGTCGACGACCGCCGGGCCGCGTTCCAGACCTCGCCACAGGCGTCGCACCGCCAGTAGCTGTCGGCCGTGGGAATCTTGCCGGTGGTGACGATGCTGGCGCTGCCGCAGCTCGGGCACTTCTCCGGGGGCGGGGCTTCGTCGACCTGGCGGGAACGGCTGGTATCCGGGTATCGGGACATGGCGCCTCCTCATGGTGGGAGCGGGCTTTGATGAGACGGCCCAACCGGGAGCAGGCACTCAGGAAAGCAGGGACTCCAAGCGTATCGGGGTGGGCGCGGATCGACAAGGTCAATCGCCCCGGCGCCGCTCCAGCGGGTCGGTAGCGGCTTGGCTGGCCGGCAGCTCAGGAACGGCCCGGACGGCGTTACAGTGGGCAGATGCGTCCGACCTACTTCATCTCGCACGGCGGTGGTCCCTGGCCCTGGCTCGATGGTCCGTTCCGGCGCCAGTTCGATGGTCTCGAGCAGTCGCTGAAGGACATCGTGTCGGAACTGGGGACGAAGCCGGCGGCGGTGCTCATGGTGTCCGGGCACTGGGAGGAACCGCAGTTCACGGTGCAGTCCGGCGTCGCGCCCGGCATGGTGTACGACTACGGCGGTTTTCCTCCGCACACCTACCAGATCCGCTATCCGGCCCCCGGGTCGCCCGCCTTGGCCGAACGGGTGCGGGGCCTGCTGGAGGCGGCAGGCATTCCAGCCGCGGTCGACCCGGCCCGGGGCTTCGACCACGGCACGTTCGCTCCGCTCCAGGCGATGTATCCGGCGGCCGATGTGCCGGTCGTCCAGCTCTCGCTGATTCACGGGTACGACCCGGCGGCTCACCTCGCTGCGGGCCGCGCCCTTGCCGCCCTCCGCGCCGAGGACATCCTCATCGTCGGCAGCGGGCTGTCGTTCCACAACCTGCCGATGATGTTCGGCGCGGGAGGGGCCGGCCCCTCAGAGGCCTTCGATGACTGGCTGGCGCAGACCATGGCGGCGGCGCCGGAGCAGCGGTCGGCGCGGCTGGTGCGGTGGGAGGAGGCGCCTGCGGCGCGGGTGGCGCACCCCCAGGAGGACCACCTGCTGCCGCTGATGGTGGCGGTCGGCGCGGCCGAACAGGAGCCAGCGTTCCGGGTCTACCACGAGCGGTTCATGGGTGGAGTCGCGGTCTCGAGCTACCGGTTCGGGCAGCTCTGACCGCCAGCGGTCGGCCGTTCCAGGCGAAAGTTAACAGCGTTGCACATGTGACGCCGGGGACCGGTCCTGAACCGGCGTCAACACCGGGCCAACGGCAGTCGGCGAGGGACATGTTGACGCGTGTGCGAGCCCGTATTCATTGGCTCCTGTCAGGATGTTGCGGGTCGCCTCCGACAGGAGCCGCGAGGCAGCAGTTCTCTCATGTGTCTGCTGTCTACATGAGGGAATGCGGTCAGTTCCGCAGCCACTTTCGCCGCCTGGCTCCAGGCTAGCGGCCTCCCAGGCCGAGCGCCTCGACGGCGGCGGTGTCGAACCTCAGGACGCCGTCGCGGCGGGTCGCGATACCGAAGGTCCCGTCGAAATCCCAGGCCGTCCAGCCAAGACCCTGCTGTTCCAGTGCGCGCCGGACGTCGCGCAGCCACGCCACCCGTTCACCCTCCGCGGCGTTCTGCCGGTAGACACCGAACTCGTTGCAGATGACCGGCACGCGGTACCGGTCGGCCCAGGCGCGCACCTGGCCGATCTCGAAGTCGACCCGTTCCCGTCCCCAGTGACTCTCGCCATAGCGTTCGACGGCCAGGCGGTGGAGCGGGTCGGGCACGGCCGCCGCGGCCGCCCGCGCCTCCTCGCGCCGGGCGGGCCACGGCACGCCCTTGAGGAAGTGCCAGTAGTACTCGGACCACGTGGCCCCCTGATGGGTGAAGAGGAAGGGTTGGTAGAAGTGGAACGTGTAGATGACGTTCGGGTCGCGCAGGGGCTGCTGGAAGAGGAGGTCGTCCTCGTCTGAATATTGGGCGCCGGTGGCGATGATGGTGTGTCGCGGAGCGCCTTCCCTGATGGCCGCCGCCAGACGGGTCTGGACGCCGTACCAACGATACGGGTCGCCGAGTTCCGGCTCGTTGATGATTTCGAGGAAGACCCGCTCGGGGTCGGTGTCCGCGAAATGCGCCGCGAGCGCGCGCCAGAAGTCGGCGAACTGCTCGACGAAGCGGTCGTTGGTCAGCTGGCGCTTGAAGCCCTGGTCCGGCTGCAGGTCGATCTGCACGGCGAGGCCCGCCTCGAGGACCAGGCGCACGGCCCCGTCGACGACCGCGAGTTGGTCTGCCGGAATGCGGTCGGCCTCCGCGGCCCGGAAGAGCGGGGCCGGGTTCACGGCGAGCCGGACATGGTCGATGCCGAGGGCGCGGAGGCGGTCCAGGTCTGCTCTCGTAACCGCCCTGGCCGCCCGGTCGGTGTCGAAGTGCCGTTCGTCGGCAACCTGGCGGAACCAGTCGCTCAGGTTCACGCCGCGCCGCAGGTGGGCGGCGCGGGCGGCGGGATCGACAGGCCCGGTCCGAGCCTGCGCCTGGGCGTGCGCGGTGGCGGCCGCGGTGAGGGTGAAGGCAATCAGGAGGGCAGCGAGGGACCGGAGCATCGTGTCGGCATCCTAGCGGGACCGCCCCGGCCTGTCACGCGCGCCCGCGCCGAACGGGCCGTTCCTACCGTTTCGTTGGAATCGTGGGGGTGGAGCGACACGAGTGTCTGTCGTGTCGCCGGTCATTCGCTTCGTATTCCACGCATTTCGCTGCGATTCCACACGAGATCGGGATCACCTGCGCAGCACGGCATCGTCCATGCGGTACCATGGAGTCTCATTCCTCAGGAGGTTATCCCGTTGTCACGTTCATTCCCGGTTCTTGTTGCTACCGTCCTCGTCGCTGGCGCCGTGAGCGCACAGGCGTACCCCGTTTCCTCGTCGGTCTTCGCACGCGGTACCGCCGCGTTCGCAGGCATGGCGGCGGCGCAGGGTGATGATCTGGCGGCGAAGGTGAAGGCGGCGCTGAAGGCTGATGCCGATCTGGCAGGCCCGAGCGATGCCCTGACGATTACCGCCGCCAGCGGCGTCGTCACCCTCGAAGGCACCGTGCCCACTGTGCAGATTCGCGCGAAGATAGGCGAGGCTGTGCAGAAGGTCGACGGGGTCACCAAGCTGAACAACAAGCTGAAGCTCGGCAAGAAGTAAGTCGACCCACGCAGGTGGGTGGGCAAGGGCGCGCCGTCACTGGCGCGCCCTTGCTGTTTCTGCTCGTCTATAATCGGCTCCGCTTGCCGTCCTCCCCGTTGCGCCGACTGGCCTGCCTGTTCGGCGTGCTCGCCTCGGTCGTCCATCCCGCGTCAGCACAGCCGCCCTCCCAGGAGGGCCCGGCGCGCCCGGTGCCGCCGGCGGTCGTGAGCCGCGACGCGGCCGGCCGGGCCGTGGTTCGTGCCATCCGGCTCGATCAGCCGCTGGTCCTCGATGGCCGGCTCGATGACCCCGTCTACGCCAGCACGGCGTCGGTGACCGACTTCGTGCAGCAGGTGCCGAAGGAGGGAGCCGCGGCCACCGAGCGCACCGAATCGTGGGTGCTCTTCGACGCCGACACGCTCTACGTGTCAGCGCGCTGCTGGGACACCGCGCCGCCTGAGAAATGGGTGGCCAACGAACTCCGGCGCGACACGAACCAGCTGCGACAGAACGACACGTTCGGTGTGATCCTCGACACCTTTCACGACCGCCGGAACGGGTTCCTCTTCTACACGAACCCGCTGGGGGCGCGTGCGGACCAGGCCGTGACCGACGAAGGCAACCTCAATCCCGACTGGAACCCGGTGTGGGACGTGCGGACGGGCCGGTTCGAGGGAGGGTGGACCGTCGAAATGGCCATTCCCTTCAAGTCGCTCCGTTACCGGGCGGGACGCGATCAGGAGTGGGGCATCAACATCCGCCGCGTCATCAGGCGCAAGAACGAGTGGACGCACCTGACGCCGATTCCCGCGTCGGCCGGGGTGCCGGGCGGCATGTTCCGCCTCTCGCGTGCCGGCACGCTCGTGGGGCTGGACCTGCCCGAAGCGAGCAAGAACATCGAGCTGAAGCCCTACGTGATCGGCCGGATCACGTCCGACCGCACGGTCACACCAGTGGTGAACAACCATCCCGGCTGGGACCCGGGGCTCGACGTGAAGTACGGCGTCACCGCGAACCTCACGGCCGACCTCACGGTGAACACCGACTTCGCCCAGGTGGAGGTCGATGAACAGCAGGTGAACCTCACGCGGTTTAGCCTGCTCTATCCCGAGAAGCGCGACTTCTTCCTCGAGGGCCGCGGGCTCTTCGACTTCGCACGCCAGGGGCAGACCAATGCCAGCACGTCGGTCACGCCGCAGCTGTTCTACAGCCGGCGCATCGGCCTGAACGGCAGCCGGATCATCCCGATCGACGCCGGGGGGCGGCTCACGGGCAAGGTGGGGCGCTACGGGATCGGCCTGATGAACCTGGTCACGAGAGACGACGACGCTTCGCAGACCCCGCGGACCGATTTCACCGTGTTGCGGGTGAAGCGCGACATCCTGCGCCGCAGCACGATCGGGCTGCTGCTAACCGACAGGACCGAGTCGACCGTGGTCCGCGGTGCGCGCAACCTGGCCTACGGCGTCGACGCCGGGTTCTCGTTCTTCCAGAACGTGAACCTCGGCGGGTACTGGGCGCGGGCCGATACGGAGACGCGGACGACCGACAACGACAGCTACCAGGCGCGTGCCGACTACTCAGGCGACAGGTGGGGGGCTCAGGCGCAGTTCATGAAGGTGGGCGGCAACTTCAACCCGGAGGTCGGCTTCGTACGCCGCGCCAACATGCGCCGCTCGTTCGCGCAGGCGAAGTTCGCCCCGCGCCCGAAGGTCCGCTTCAAGGGCATCCGCCAGTTCACCTACCAGGGCACCCTCGAGTACATCGAGAACGGGGCCGGCCAGCTCGAAACACGCGTCCAGACGGGCCGGTTCGCCGCCGAGCGGCAGAACAGCGACGTGTTCTCGGTGGAGGCCAGCCGCGACTACGAACTGCTGCTCCGGCCGTTCACCGTTGCGAAGGGCGTGAGCATTCCGCGCGGGGGCTACGCGTTCAGCGAAGTGACGGCTGCCTATGCGATGGGGCTGCAGCGACGCCTGTCTGGCACGTGGACGCTCCAGGCGGGGGAGTTCTACAACGGCCGGCTGTTGTCCCTGGGATTCACCGGCGCGCGTCTGTCGATCGTGAAGCAGTGGTCGATCGAGCCGAGCCTCTCGGTGAACGACGTGCACCTGCCCGCCGGCGACTTCACCACGAGCGTCGTCCGCGCGCGCTCCGACTACGGTTTCTCGCCGCGGATGTTCGCGTCGGCTCTGGTCCAGTACAGCTCGGCGGACCACGTCTTCAGCAGCAACCTGCGCTACCGGTGGGAATACCGGCCGGGTAGTGAACTGTTCGTCGTGTACACCGACGAGCGCGACACCACCACGCTGGGCTTTCCGGGGCTGCGGAACCGGGCCTTCGTCGTGAAGGTCAACCGGCTCTTGCGCTTCTGACCCCGCTGGTCCGCCTGAAGGCGGACCCGACGATTGGACCCCCCGATGGTCTGCCTGAAGGCAGCCGCCGCGATTGATCGTGGGTGCCGGCTTTAGCCGGCGCCTCTCCGGGCCTGTGTGCGCATGGCATAATCGCGCCGCATGCCGGGCTCACGGTCCCTCTTCCGGCTGTTCATCAGCTCGACGTTCAGCGACTTCGTCGCCGAGCGCGATGCGCTCCACCGTCACGTGTTTCCCGCGCTGGACGCGCTGTGTCGCGAGTACGGCGCGCGCTTCCAGGCGGTCGACCTCCGCTGGGGCATCAGCGCGGATGCAGGCCGCGAGCGCCAGACGCTCGACATCTGCCTCGGCGAGGTTGCCCGCTGCCAGCGGACAACGGCTCGGCCGAACTTCCTGATCCTGCTCGGCGACCGGTACGGCTGGCGTCCGCCAGCCTCCCGCATCCCCGCGGCCGACTTCGCGGACATCCTCGCGGTGTGTGCGCCCGACGACCGCGACTGGCTGTCGTCGGCATACCTGCGCGACGACAACGCCGTGCCGCCGGTCTTCCTGCTGCGCACGCGCGACGAAGCGGCTGCTGCCGGCGAAGCCCGCACCGTGGAGGTGCTGCACCGGTCGGTGGCCAGGCTCCCGTGGCCGGTGGAGCGCCGCCGCCCGTATGAGGTGTCGGCGACCGAACTGGAAGTGCTGGCGGGGGCGTTCTCGCCGCCAGACGCCCACGAGCACGTGCTGTGCATCCGCCGCACGATCGCTCCGCCGCCGACCGCGCGCGCGTTCGTCGATCGCACGGCCGAAGGCCTGCCGGTGCCGGAGTCGGACGCGCTGCGCGCGGACCTGGCCGACCGCCTGCGTGCGCATCTCGGTCCGCGGTTCATTCAGCTCGACGCGCGCTGGCGGCGCGACGCACTGTCGTCGACGCACCTGGGACGGCTGCCGGCCACGCCGGCCGCGCGCCGCCGCGTGCTCGCGAGCGCCGCGACGCCGCAGACGGTCTGCGACGCGGTGTGGCGCGGTCTTGCGCCGCTCGTGCTCGAACAGTGCCAGGAGAGGAGCGAGCCCGACGACCTGACCCGCGAAACGGAGGCGCACGAGGCCTTTCGGGCGGCACGGAGCGCGCTGGTGCTCGGGCGTGACCACCTGCTCGGCGACCTGACAGCGAGGCTCGACACCCTCGACTCCGGCGTGCTGGTGCTCGAAGGCGAGCGGGGCAGCGGCAAGTCGACGGTCATGGCGGCGCTTGCCGATCGCCTGCGCGCACGCGCTCCAGACGCCGTCGTCATTCCGCACTTCATCGGCGCGACGGCACGCGCGACGTCCGGCGTATCCGTACTCGCGCACCTCACGAAGGCCATGGCCCGCGCCTGTGGGCAGGGCACCGCGAGCCTGGAGGACGGCAACTACGACGAGGTGGTGCGCCAGTGGCTCGCCGCCCTCGACGCCGTGCCCGCCACGCAGGCGGTAGTCATCCTCGTTGATGCGCTCGACCAGTTGGCGGCAAGCGACCGGGGCCGGAACCTCGCCTGGGTGCCACACCGGGTGCCGCCCCACGTGCGGGTGGTGGTGTCGACCGCTTCACCGGACCTGGCGGCGCTGTTGCGGCGGAAGCTGGCGGCCGAGAGCTTCATCACGGTGCCGCCCCTGCTGCCAGCCACGAGCCACGCGCTGCTGGAACGATGGCTCGCGGATGCCGGCCGGCGGTTGACCGGCGCGCAGGCAGACGACGTCCGCGACGTCGCCGGGGGTTCGGGCGTGCCGCTGCATCTCCGACTGCTGTTCGAGGACGCGCGCCGGTGGCGCTCCTTCGACGGCCTGCCTGCTGGCGCCGACGGCAGGAACGGCCTGCCCCACACGATTGGGGGCGCCGTCGACGACCTGCTCTGGCGCCTGTCGCGACCGTCCAGCCACGGCGCGACGCTCGTGGCCCGCTCGCTTGCGTACCTCTGCTCGGCGCGCGACGGTCTGGCGGACGACGAGATGCTCGACGTGCTGTCGCGCGACGCGGACGTGATGGACGCGTTCAGGCGCCAGTCGCCGAAATCGCCGCACACGGATCGACTTCCGGACATCGTCTGGTCGCGGCTCTTCTTCGATCTCGAGCCGTACCTGGCGGAGCGCGACGCCGCCGGCGGCACGACGTGGTCGTTCTTCCATCAACAGATAGGCGAGCTGATTCGCGAACGTGTGCTTGCCGCCACTGACGCGGCGGCGAGGCACCGGCACCTCGCGGACTACTTCACGACGCTCTGGGAGGGGGGACGCAGCGCGGGACCTCCCAACCGGCGCGTGCTCACGGAACTGCCCTGGCAGCTGGCCCGTGCGGCAGAGTGGACGCGGCTGGTCGACCTCGTGACCAGCTGGGAGTTCCTCGACGCGCAGGTGCGGGCGAGCGGGCCCGCCGCCGCGATGGCCGACATCGACCTCGCCCTCGAAGGTCGCTCCTGGCTCCACGCGGAGGACGTCGCCGCCCTTGAGTACCTCCACGCGACACTCAGGATCGCCGGCCATGTACTCGCGCGCGACCCCGCACAGCTTCGCGCGCAGTTGTTCGGGCGCGTGGACACCCCGCGGCCGCCGAGGCTCGCCACCCTGCTCGACCGCGCGCTGGCGTCCCCAGGTGTGTGGCTGTGTCCGGGCCCCAGCTTCTGGCGTCCAGGCGGACCTGTCGTGACCACAATCGCGGCGCACGGCAGCCGCGTGACCGGCGTGGTGCTGACGAAGGATGGCCAGACCGCCGTCTCCGCCTCCGAGGACGGCACCGTGAAGGTCTGGGATGTCGCGCGTGAGACGGAGCGGTTCGTCCTCTCGACCGGCGACGGCCCGATGCTCTCGGTGGCGTTGTCGTCCGGCGGCGACGCCGTGTTTGCTGCCTCGCAGACTGGCGTCGTGTGCGTGTGGGACCTGGCGAGTGGGACGCTCAGGCACAGGTGGCCTGGGCTCGGCGATGGCCGCGCCCTCGCGCTGTCGAAGGACGGTTCGACCCTTTTGTCCGGCACCGGATCGCACGAACTGCTGGTGGTCGACGCCGAAACGGGTGCCATGCGACGGACGCTGACGCTGGGCGGCTCCGGTGCGGCGTGGCTGGCGTGGTCGGACGATGAGCGTCGGTTGATGGTGGGCGGTGTCTACGACAGCGTCACGGTGCTCCAGATGCCGGACGCCCGCATGGAAAGGGAGCTGTATCACGGCGACGACCGCTGGGTGTCCGGCCTCGCGATGACGGCCGATGGCCGGACCGGCATATCCGGCGACTGGGACGGCAACCTGTTCGTCTGGGATCTCGAGACGGGTGAGCGCCGCCTGCGGTTGACCGGGTACCGCCACAACGAGCGGGTCACGGCCGTCGCGCTCACGCCAGACGGCCGCTTCGTCATCTCGGCGTCGAACAGGGCGCGCCTGCTCGTGCACGACATCACCGCGTCCGAGCGTGGGCTCCTCGGGTCCGTGCGCGAACTCGGCACCGGCCGCCACAAGATCACGCACATGGCCGTCACGCCCGACGGGTCGCGCGCAGTCAGCGCGGCCGAGGACGCGACGATTCGCATCTGGGATCTCACATCCGAACGCTCGACCGGACTCTCCGCCGAGCCGGATCCCTTTGCCGACGACGATGAGGGAGAGCGAGAGGTCGAGGTGGGGGACGATAGCCGGCGCACATTCAGGATGGGACGGCCCGAACCACCGGACGCGGTGCTCACGGTGCACAAGGGCGCGACCCTGCAGGTGCAGGTGTCCGACCCGGCAGGCACGGTGGGACCTGCGGGTGCCGTGCCCGTGCTGCTCGAGGAACTGCGGCACGAGGACGACGAGCCGGCGGACTTCGCCGTCACCGTCGGCGCTGAACGTGAGGCGCGATTCCTGCGGCTGGGAGCGGCGGTGTTCGCGGCCGCGTCGAAGGACGGCCGCTGGCTCGCGTGCCTGCGACGCGACAACTCGCTGGCGGTCTGGGACCTCACCCTCGGCGTGTGCGTGTCGACGGTTCCGCTGCCGGCGCCTCCGCCCAACCACCTCTGGTTCGGTGTGTCATCAGCGGTCGTGACCTGTGACGGCCGGTTCGTCCTTGGGCTGACCGACGACGAGAACCTGCTCCACGTCGATGTGAAGACCGGCCGCCTGACTGTCCTGCCGGAGGCGCGTGTGCCGGGCACGCTGCGGCTCGCTGCGAACGAGGAGTCGGTGGCCGGGTTCTGCCGCGACACGCGGCTGCGGATCTGGTCCGCGGCCGACGCCAGCGAACTCGCGTCGTTCGCGGTCCCTGACCAATCCGACACGCGCTTCATCGGCGACCAGGCCTGCTGGCTCACCCAGGCGGGTCGGCTCGTACGGGTAGACCTCAGCACGAGGCAGCGGAGACGACAGCCGCTCGTGAAGGGGCAGACTGTCGCGCTCCTGAGGGGCGGGCACTACATCGCGGCGCGGTCGGCGGACGGTGTCCACCTCTGGGACGCCGGGAGCGGGCGGCGCCTCGTCGCGCTGCCGGTCAGCGCAGCCGCCTATGCGCTCTCAGCAGACGTGGGCATCGCCGCGGTCGCGCACGGGGATCTCATGCTGTGGGACGTCCGCCGGCGGACATGCCTGGCGCGGGTTTCCGGTGACGCGCCGTTCGTCTCGTGCCGTTTCATCGCCGACGGCAGGATCGAGGCCGGCTACGAGAACGGTGGCCGGCACGTGTTCGCGGTGCTGGGCGCGGCGCAGCCGGCGGGCTGAACGCTACCGCCGCGACGTGCGCCCCGGAATGGGAATGCCGCCGTTGGCCTCGCGCACCCGCTTCCAGACGCGCTGACCCACCTTGTCCGCCTCAGCGACCAGTGCCGCTTCATCCAGCGTCAGCACCTTGCCGGCTCGCATGACGAACTTCCCATCCACCATCGACGACTCCACGTCGGACGGCTGTCCGTTGTGGATCCACGTGGACAGGATCCGTCCGCTCGGCACCAGGTGCGCCTTCTGCGTGTTGACGACGATGAGGTCTGCCTTTTTGCCGACTTCGAGTGAGCCGATCGTCTTCGACTGACGGACGGCCATCGCGCCGCCGAGCGTGCAGTCCTCGAAGATGTCCTCGGGCTGCGGCAGGAGACCCGGCGTCGCGTCGTTGCGGCGCATGCGCTCGGTGATGAGGCCGACGCGCAGCACCGTGAAGACGTCGTTCGTATTGTTGTCGGTGCCCATGGCAATCGTCGCGCCCGCCGCGCGGAGTTCGGGAATGGGCGGGTTCGCGCCGCGGTTGCCGGCCATGCCCGGCTGGTGCGACACGATCGTCTTCGAGCGCCCGAGCAGGGCGATTTCGTTCGCACTGACGTAGCGGCAGTGCGCCGCGATGAAGCGTGGACCGAGGAAATCGTGCTTCGCCATGTACTCGACCGGCCGCAGGCCGTGCCACTTCACCATGTAGTCGGCTTCCCAGGTGCTCTGGTTAGTGTGGATGGTGTAGCCGAGATCGTGCTTCTCCGCGAAGTCGCGAACGGCCTTCAGCAGATCGCCCGAGCAGTTCTCGGCGTGCGCCACGGCGGGGAAGACGCTGATGCGGCCGTTGTCCTTGCCGTGCCAGGCCGTGTGCAGGTCAGCGATGCGCTGCATCCCGTCCTCGCGCAGCTTGGCCGAGTACGTCGGCTTCTCGCTCTTCGCAAGGAGTTCCGCGGACATGACGCCGGCTCCCTCGCGGTCGTTGAACGATTCGGCGAACACGGTACGCAGGCCGACGTCGGCGACCGCCTTCGCCTCGCGCGCAATGCCGCCGACGTTCTCGATAATCGTCGTCGTCCCTGTCTTCAGCGCCTCGATCATGCCGATGACCGACATCAGCACACGCTCCTCCGGCGAGAGCAGGCTGTTGGGCGAGACGGCGAGCGTGAGGCTGTTCGGGAAGCCGAAATCCTCGTTGAAGCCGCGCTCGATCGTGGCGTTCAGGTGCGAGTGGCAGTTGATGAGGCCCGGGAAGATCGCCTTGCCGCGCCCGTCGTAGACGTCCGCGTTCGGATACCGCGGCTGCAGCTGTTCCGTCGGTCCGATCGCCGCAATCACGCCGTTCTCCACGACCAGCGCGACGTCGTCCAGCTGGCCGGCGGGTGTCTGCAGGGTCGTATGGGTGAAGAGAATCGGGCGGGCGGCGGCGGCTCGCGGCGGCTGCGCCTGTGCCTGGACGCCGGACGATTCGAGAAACAGGGCGGCAGCGCCGGCTCCGGCTGTGGCAAGGAGCTGGCGGCGGGTGAGGTCGGGTGTTGGGCTCATGCTGGAACCTGTTCGGTGATGTGTCCGTTGACTCGGAGCCGGCCTCGGGCCGTCGCTGGGCGACCCCGGCTGAAGGGGCGCGTCGTTCGCCTGAGCAATCGGCCTGCCTGCCTCAACGCTAGTCTCTCCGCGGCGATGCCCGGTATTCCAGCGGGAAATCGCACTTCTGGACGGCCGCGCCCCCGCTGCGGGCGGACACAAGTGTCGAGACGGTCGTCCGCTCCTACAAATCCGCTGAGCGCCGGGCCAAGATTCTGGCGGGCAGGGTCGGCCAAGTGGCTATAGTTTGCACAGGGTGGTGCGCATGCCGGCGTGGTGGTCTGGTCGGAGGAAGCCGGGTAATCCGGCGGTCGGCATTCGCCGCGCCGGTACCGCTGCGATTGCCGTTGCCCTCGTCGTCAGCTCCCTGGCGGTTGTTCAGGCGCAGCGCATCTTCTCCGGCTTCTACGGGTTCGCGCCGCCGAAGTTTCCGACGGCCACGACGTACGATGGCCAGTTCAACTTCTGCCGGGCTTACTTCGAGAGCGACCGCCGGGAGAAGCAGGGATGGGGCACCGACTATCCAGGGGCCGACCTGAACTTCAGTACCCGCCTGGCCGAACTGACGAAGGTGCCCGTGAAGCGGGTCCTGCAGGGCACCGAGATGGTGCCCGACGCCGTCGTCGTCCGCCTGACGGACGACTGGCTGTTCAAGTGCTCGTTCCTGCTGATGGAGGATGCCGGCACGGCGCGGTTCAGCGAGGCAGAGGTCGAGCGCCTGCGGGCGTACCTGCTCAAGGGCGGCTTCCTGCTGTCGAGCGACTACCACGGGAGCTACGCGAAGGCGCAGTTCGACGAGGAAATCGGCCGCGTGCTGCCGCACGGCGAGTTTCCGATCATCGATCTGACACCGCCGGACCACCCCATCTGGCACACGATGTTCGGCGTGACGCGCATTCCGCAGATGGCGTCCATCCAGACCTGGCGCCGCTCGGGGAAGAGCACCATCGAGCGGTGGAACGAGGACGGGTCGCCGCCCGATGTGCGCGGGATAGCCGACGAGAAGGGGCGCCTGATGGTGGTGATGGTGCACAACACCGACCTGCCCGACCCGTGGGAGCGCGAAGGCGAGGAGTCCGAGTACTTCTTCCGCTTCTCGCCCGAAGCATACCGCGTGGGGATCGACATCCTGATCTACGCCCTGACGCACTGAGGCGTCCCGACTCCATCGTCGACCGCGAGCGCCGGCCGCCGCGGCGACCTGCCGGAAGGACCGCATGAAATCGTTGACACTCGTGGCCGTCGCGACGGTGCTGATGGGCCTCTCGACCGGCCTGGCCCAGTCGCCCCGCACGCTCGTGATCGAGGGCGGCACGCTCATCGACGGCACCGGCCGGCCTCCGGTGGCCGACGCGGTCGTGGTGATCGAGGGCACGCGCATCGCGCGCGTTGGCGCACGGGGGAACGTCACCTACCCGTCCGGTGCGACGGTCGTGAAGGCTGACGGGCGCACGATTCTGCCCGGTCTCATCGACGGCCATGTGCACCTGCAGGAGTGGGAGGTGCCCATGTTCCTGCCGTTCGGCATCACGACCATCGCGGACATCCACAACGACACCGCCTGGAGCATCGCCCAGCGCGAGGCGCTGAAGAGCGGCCGGATCAAGGGGCCGCGCCTCTTCGTGTCGGGCGCACGCGTGAGCGGAACGCTCGCGGCGCCAACGACCGATGGCGGGTACGTGAACGATGCGGCCGAGGCCCGCGCATACGTGCGGCGGCTGAAGCAGGCGGGTGTGGACCACGTCAAGGTGGACCTCACCCTCACCGACGAACAGCTGCGCGCGGTCATCGAGGAGTGCAGGGCTCAGGGACTGCCGCTCCTCGGGCACACGCGGAACATCGAAACCGCGGTGTCGATGGGCTTCACGCACATGGAGCACACCGACACGATGGCGCGAGCGCTGCTGGCGAAAGAGGGCAGGGAAGTACCGCGCGGCGTGGCGGCGGAGTCGCTCGTCGATCCGAAGGCGTTCCCGCCCATCATCGACTTCCTCATCCAGCACAAGGTTGCCGTGAACCCGACGCTCTTCCTGATGTGGGCCGGCGGCACCGAGCGCTGGCGCGACTGGACGCGCGACGGCGCCCGGATGGCGGCAGATCCGACGTTCGCGTTCGTGCCCGCGGAGGTCCGGGCGGCGTGGAGCGCGCAGCCGCGCGTGCGCGCAGGCTACCAGAACGTGGCCACATTCCTGCGGATGTACGCCGAAGCCGGCGGCCGGATTCTCGCGGCGACCGACGCCGTGTGCGGCGGCTGCAACCAAATCGTGCCAGGCCTGAGCCTGCACTACGAGATGCAGATGCTCACCGACATGGGCATTCCGCCGATGAAGGCCATTCAGGGCGCGACGCTCTGGTCGGCGGAAGTGATCGGCCAGCAGAAGGATCTCGGCAGCGTGGAGCCCGGCAAGCTGGCGGACCTGACGATCGTCGAGGGGAATCCGCTGGCGGACATCGGCGCGACGAAGAACATCCGCATGGTCATCAAGGACGGCGTGGTCGTCGACACCTCGTACGACCCGGCGTGGACCAACCCGATTCCACGGCGGCTCGCGCGCTAGTCCGGAATCGGCGACGCAGCCGCCTTCTCGGGCCTTGTCGCACAGCGGCGGTCAAAGGGGGGCGTGGTCAGTCGGCGGTCTCTGATGCGGCCAGCGGCCTGGCGAGCAGCCAGTCGGTTTGTGCGTCCGTGCCGAGCACGAAGGTGTGCGCTCCGACGCGCGTGAACCCGTATTTGCCGTAGAACGCGATCGCGCGTGGATTCCGTTCCCACACGCCGAGCCAGAGCGTGCGCGCGCCGCGTGCGCGTGCGGCATCAATCGCGGCATCCATCAGGCCCTGGGCGACCCCTTGTCCGTGCCACGCGCGCGCGACGTAGATCCGTTTCAGTTCCATCGGCGCCGGTCCGTTCACGGCGTCGGGTACTGGCCCTTCGACGACGTGCGCGTAGCCGACGAGTGCGCCGCCTCCAGACCCGGTGAACTGCTCGGCGACGAGCATGATGCTGGCAGGGTCGGCGATTTCCGCGCGTTGACGTGCCGGCGTGAACGCCTCGGACAGGTACGCCGCCATGTCCTCGGACGTGTTCTCCGACTCGAACGTCTCGTTGAACGTCGTCGCGCCCAGCGCGCTGAGCGCGGTCGCGTCGGCCAGTATGGCCCTTCGAATGGTAACGGCAGCGGCAGCTGTCATCGGACCAGCATAGAGCGGAACGCGGCTCCTTGAATCCGCTGACCGGCTGCGGCGGGCGGCGCCGACGCTCAGGACGCCCGCGAGACGACGCCGGAACTGGCTGCTGCGCCCTCCTCGCCGGCCGCGGACTCCACCAGCCGGCCATCGAACAGGTGGATGCGACGGGTCGCGTGGGCCGCCACTCGAATGTGGCGACCCGGCCTGGCGTGGCGCAGTGGCGAGCGTGGACCCAATCCGGTCACGCCCGCCGCCTGCCGCCGCGCCGTTGCCGACAGGACTACCTGATCCGGTACTGGGCGAACACCGGGTAGTGGTCCGACGCCGACCCCGTGCCGGTGTGCACGTAGGTCCACTCGGGAACGGCCCGCCCGCTCGCGTCTGCGAACCAGTAATCCAGCTTCATCGTCGGGCTGGGCAGCGGGTACGTGAATCCGGCGCCAGACCCGACGAGTGCCCACGAGTCCACGAAGTTCGGCGCCATGCCCGACGTGGTGTCGATCTGATCCATGTCGGCGTTGAAGTCGCCCGCCGCGAGCTGTGGCGCGGGCCAGGCCGAGGCCCACTGCTTGAGCACCGCCATCGAGGCGTTGCGTGCCGACGCATTGCCGACCTGCAGGTGCGTCCCGAATACCTGGACCGGCACGTTGTTCACGTTGATGGCGAGCCGAACGGCAGCCCGTGCGGAGTGCCAGGCATCCGCATAGGGCAGCCACCGCAGGCTGGAGTCGATCACCGGCAGTGAGCTGAAGACGGCCACGCCTTCGTCCTCAGGGCTGGTGCATGTGCTCCCGTTCCAGCCGCCGCGGGCACAGTGCGTCTCCATCGCACCCGCCCAGGTCCGTCCTGTCCGTGCCTGCAGTTCAGCGATGTACGTGCCGTACTGCGAGCGGTGGGCTTCCTGGATGACCACGACCTGTGGCTGCGGGCTCATGGCTGCCAGTGTGGCCATCACAGCGCGCGCGTGAGCGGCCGACGAATCGTCGACCCGCACGTTCCAGGTCACCACGGATATCGACGTGCCCTGTGCGATGCCAGCGGAAGGCGCCGGAGTCGGTGCCGGTGTCGCGGTTGCCGGAGGCGCCGGTGCCGGAGTCGTGACCGGCGTGGCCACCGTGCCTGCGTTACTGGATGCCTGGAGAAGCGTCGTATCGTTGGCGACCGGACCTGGCGCCGAGGTGAGATACGTGGCTGCGCTCAGCACGATCTGATCGACTGCGACGCCGTCCTCGCGTGTCTGCACCCTGATGCGGTGCGTGCCGCCGTTCTGGAACTGAACGACATTCGCCTGCTGCAGCCAGTAGGCCTTGTCCTGCCAGCCCCAGCTCGCATGACCGCAGTCCTTGCAGTTCTCGAGGTTGACGAGCAGGCCATCGGCAGTGCCGATCGCGTAGCGGGGGTTGCCGGCGGCGTCGCGCGCGTCGGAGAACTGGAGCCACACGGAATCGTTCCACTTCGAGTTGCCAGCGGCACGCATCCGAACCCACACGTGGTAGCGGACATTGGCGGGGGCGGTGAACGACGCCTCGAAGTAGTCGTGCGGGTTGGCCACGGGCGCGTCAACGGACGACCACCCGCGGTCGGCGCTGACGATGCTCGAGCCGCCGGCTGCGCCACTCGTCGCGGTGACCGACCAGTTGCCGGAGATGCCTGTCACGTCAGAGGCATGAAGGACGATGTCGCCGTTGGCGGCGGAGACGGGTGATGCGACGAACGCCGTGGCGACGATCGCGACGGCTGACAGACCGGCGCGAACGGCTCGGTGAAACAACATGCGGAGTCCTCAGGCGCACGGTGACCCATCCGGAGAACGACCAGCGCATGCCGGATTGCCT
Source organism: Vicinamibacterales bacterium (assembly GCA_046331345.1). Taxonomy (GTDB): domain Bacteria; phylum Acidobacteriota; class Vicinamibacteria; order Vicinamibacterales; family CAVVIG01; genus CAVVIG01. Next base: position 296,655 of record JAXLRA010000004.1, read on the forward strand.
GCGATGGTTGGCGATCAGATGAGCCCGTGCGGGTAGGCCGTTCCGAGGCAATGACCGTTCCGCACACAGCGCGGGCGTAATGTGCCAGTGTTTTCAGCCTCGAACGTGGTGGTGCCCTCGTTCGAGCCCGGACGAGGTCGCGATTGCAACGGGGCTGTTTCGTAACATCTACACGGTACGGGCGTCCCACGTCGATTCGCCGGGAAATCTTCGATCGAGCGGACCGTCCTTGCGACACACGCACGTATCGATTGAGACGACGGTTGAACGCCAGCGGCCACTGGCGACCCAGTGGTCGCGACATGAAGACGACAGCCAGACTGGCCGAGCGACGCGGTGCGGGTCGGGAGGTCCCCGCTGAAACCGCCAGCAGGCTTCGCCGAACGCCTGAGCGATCCAGCGGCGGCCCCGGTCGTTGATGGCAGGGCCGGTCTCTCTCGGAGTTTCCGGACTTGTTACGGGCGTGGCACATCTCAGGGTGCGGCATTCACGCGGGTGTAGGCGCCCTGCTCTATAATCGGCGCCGCGTGAATAGTGAACAGCGGATCCCCGCACTGGACGGCATGCGGGGGTTAGCTATCCTGTGTGTTCTCTCGGTGCACCTGTACGCGCCGGCGTCGACCAAGCTGATGCACGTCGTCAAGGCGGGGTGGGTTGGCGTTGACCTGTTCTTCGCGCTCTCTGGATTTCTCATCACCGGCATCCTGCTGAGGATGCGCCAGCAGCCTGACTACTACCGCCGGTTCTACGTCAGGCGTGCACAGCGAATCTTCCCGGTGTACTACCTCGCGCTGACGGTCGGTCTCGTCGTTTTACCCACCACCGCGGGCGTTCTCCGATTGCGCGAGCTCCAAGCCTGGTATTGGACCTACACGGCAAACGTGGCGCAGGGCATCTACGGAGACGAAGGGATGCCCGCTCACTGGAGCCTGTTCTGGTCACTCGCTGTAGAGGAGCAGTTCTACTTAATCTGGCCTTTGGTGGTGCGACGAGCGAGTTTGCAGACGCTTAGCCGCGTGTGTGTGGCTGGTTCGCTGGCGGTATGGGTGCTTCGTCCGGTGATCTTCTGGTCGGGGGGGGCGACGGCCTTCGTATACAGTCAGTTGTTCACTCGCGCCGATGAACTACTCCTCGGCGCCCTTGTTGCCATCCTCGCTTTCGAGGGCCGGCAGCTCTCACCGGGCTGTAGTCGCCTCACGTTGGCAGCAGGTCTTGTCGGCCTCATCGGCATTGGGGCATGGCAGGGTGACCTCAATGTGTCGCCAGTAGTGCTGTCGCTCGGGCTGCCTTGTGTGGCACTTGTCTGCTTTGGGACGCTGGGTCTGTGTGTCAACGGCCGCGCACCTTTCTTGGAGACCAGCCTGCTGACATTCTGGGCACCGTACGCGTATGGGCTCTATGTCTGGCACCGGATCGTCACCGATGCGGTGACCTGGCCCGCATTGGGCGGTCATCTTGGGACATTCGTGCTGTTCTCCGCGAAGGTAGCGGTCTCGCTGGTGGCGGCCGCCGCCAGCTGGCATCTGTTTGAACGCAGGTGGCTCCGCTCGTCTCAGCCCGCACCGCCGCAGGCTCCACCCGCGCGTCTGTCGATGGGCTGATCTCTTGCTTCAACTTGAGAGGGAGGGGCGTTGCAGGTCTCGCGGCGAGGGACCCCTCACGTAACGACGAAGGCTGGATCTGTTTCGCAAAGATCCTTGCGGAGGTCCCACCTATCGGGTTGCGAAGATGACCGCAAGTTTTTGATGTGAATGGAGCCGGCGATCCGGATTGAACGGACGACCTGCTGATTACGAATCAGCTGCTCTACCAACTGAGCTACGCCGGCCCGGCGTGGTGGGACGTCCCGGAGGCATGGCCAACCGGAACAACGTATCGTAGCACGGCCGGCAACGATTCCGATCCGCCCAAAAGTTCAGAGCAGGCGATCAACGGCGGATAGCGTCTCCTCGACCGGCGCATGAATCGCCACGTCCACGGCGCTCGTGGCATCGGTGGCCTCGAGGTTCAGTTCCGCGGTGAATGCGCCGCGGGCCCGCGCCGCGTGCAGGAAGCCTGCAGCGGGGTAGACGACGGCCGACGTCCCGGCCGTGATGAACACGTCGCAGGCGGTGAGGGCGTCGGCAGCGGCCACGTCGCGCCGGTCCAGCGCTTCACCGAACCACACGACGCCGGGACGGGCAAGCCCGCCGCAGTGCGGGCACCTCGGAGGTAGTGTGGGCAGCGGCTCGCGCTCGTCGCGCCAGCCGAGGGTCGACGCGGGGCAGCGGTTCCAGCAGCGGAGTTCGAAGATGGAGCCGTGCAGCCGGACAAGGTCGACCGTGCCGGCCCGCACGTGGAGGTCGTCCACATTCTGCGTGACCACCCGCCACCGGGGTCGCGTCTGTGTCCACCTGGCGAGCACCTCATGCGCCGCGTTCGGTTTGCTGGATGCGATCCGGCTCCGGCGCCACGCGTACCACTCCCACACGGTGTGCGGGTCGCGGGCGAACGCCTCGGGCGTGGCGAGGTCCGTCGCGGCGTAGTTGCGCCACAGCCCGCCATCGCCGCGGAAGGTCTGGATGCCGCTCGCGGCCGACACCCCGGCACCGGTCAGCACCGTGACGGAGTCGGCGGACCGCAGGGCGTCGGCGAGCCGGGCGAGGGGAGTCACACGGAGAGTTGTAGCCGAGAGGCGCTGGCTGAAGCCAGCACCCACGACGATGAGGCGCTCGACAGGGCCAAGGGGCGCTGGTTGAAGCCAGCACCCACGAGCGCCACGTTCGTCATCAGCCGCTGGCGGAGGCCCACCTGAAGGTGGGCACTACGAGTGAAGGTGGGCACTACGAGTGAAAGTGGGCACTACGAGCGCGGCGTCGTCGGTCCCACCCGCCCGACCAGCCTGAGCCGCCCTGCCGGAGCGGCCAGAGCCCTACCGGCTCTTCTTGCGCTCGTCTTCCTCGCGCCGGTGCGCGCGGGCGCGCTCGGTCAATTCTCGCAGTTCGCGCGAGATGTACTCGCCAGACTGCTGAGTGGCGCCGTCACCAACCCGGCCGAGCCACGGGGCCGGGTCGATATCTTCGACGTGCGAGTGCTTGGGGTCGCGCGGTGTGTCGGCCATCGGTTCCTCCTGGGAGCTGTGATGGCAAACACGATGCCGACCCTGAATTGCCAATCGCTAAAGGCTAATTGCTGAAGTGGTGAACGTCCCGGGACGCGGCCGGGCTACTGCCGGTTGCCGGACGCCTGCTGACCTGCGTATGTCTCGTCCGCCACCGGCTCGAGCCACGTCGTCTGGGCGTTGACGTTCACCGCAATGTGGACCCCGCGTTCACCCGGCACCGCGCCGTGCCAGTGCTTCTCGCCGGGTGAGAACACCACCGCATCACCGACCGAGAGTTCCTGGGGCGCGTTCCCTTCCGTCTGGATCTTGATGCGTCCCTCCGTCACGAATAGCCACTGCGGCCCCGAATGACGATGCCAGTTGGTGCGGGCGCCGTCCGGAAACTGCACGTGATACACGTGCACGGGCGTGGCCTCGCCCGACGACGCCAGCAGCTTGGTGTGGGCCGCGCCGACGAACGAGTTGGGATCGGCAGGACGGAAGGGCGCTTCGGCGCCGCGGAAGATCTGCATGAGCCGAAGTCTACTGCCAAGGCCGGCTGAAGCCGGCCCCCACGATGGAGCCTGAAGCCGACCACGCCCGCAGCCGGGAGCCGGGAGCCCGGAGTCCGGACCCGTGTCCCTGCGCGGCATTGCCGGTCCATGCCCGCTGCGTTACGATCGATGTTTAACCTCGGCGCGGAAAAGTACCCATAGGTGAGCATGTCGGAACCCGTTGGCAGCGGCGCAGGTGAACCGGCCGCGATCGTCGTCCGCGGCGCGCGGACCCACAACCTCAAGAACATCGACGTCACGCTCCCGGTCGGCAAGCTCATCATCGTCACCGGGGTGAGCGGCTCGGGGAAGTCGTCGCTCGCCTTCGACACCATCTACGCCGAGGGACAGCGGCGGTACGTCGAGTCGCTCTCCGCGTACGCCCGGCAGTTCCTCGAGCGGATGGAGAAGCCCGACGTCGACCGCATCGACGGCATTGCGCCCGCCATCGCCATCCGCCAGAAGAACAGCATCCGCAATCCGCGCTCGACGGTCGGCACCACCACCGAAATCCACGACTACATGCGCCTCCTGTTCGCGCGCGTGGGCCGCACCTACTGCCGCCAGTGCGGACGCGAGGTGGTTCGGGAAACCGCCGAAGTTGTTGCCACGCAGTTGTCCGCGCTCGGCTCCGGCGTGCGCCTCGTGCTCGGCTTCGACCTCCCGATCATCGAGTCGGGCCAGCTCGCCGGCGCGCACGAGGTGGACGAACTCAGTGAAGGCGGCGACGGCCACGAGTCGGACGATGCCGCCCTGGTGAAGAAGAGCGGCGGCGCGGCGGCGGTGGCGTCCACCATCGAGACGCTGCGGCGCAAGGGCTTCGGCCGCCTGCTGGTGGACGGCCGGGCCGTGTCGTTCGACGACGTGGACCTGAAGGCGGCCGCGCGCAAGCCGCTGCTCCAGGTTGTCGTGGACCGCATCCAGATCGGCGGCGAGGACGACCGCAAGCGGCTGACTGACTCGATCGAGACCGCCTACCGCGAGGGCGGCGGTGCGGCCTGGGTGCTCGAGATGGCGCACGGGGATCAGAAGGACCGCGTGCATCTCTTCTCCGAGCGGTTCGAATGCCGCGAGTGCGGCATCGCCTACGAAGATCCGCAGCCGCGGCTCTTCTCGTTCAACAACCCGTTCGGTGCGTGCCCCACCTGCCACGGCTTCGGCAACATCGTCGAACTCGATCCGGACCTGGTTGTGCCCGACCCGACGAAGTCGATCGCGCAGAACGCGATCGACCCGTGGAGCAAGCCGTCCTATCGCAGCTACCTCGCAAACCTGAAGCGCGCCGCGAAGAAGGCCAAGCTGCGGCTCGATGTGCCGTGGGCGGAGCTGACCGAGGCCGAGAAGCGGCTGGTGTTCGAGGGCAACGACGACTTCGACGGCGTGCGCGGCTTCTTCGCGTGGCTCGACAAGAAGAAGTACAAGGTGCACGTCCGCGTGTTCCTCAGCCGGTATCGCGGCTACCAGACCTGCCCGGACTGCGGCGGCAGCCGCCTGCGGCGCGAAGCGCGCGACGTGAAGGTGCACGGCCGCACCATCGACAAGGTGTCGGCCCTGACGGTGCGCGACGCGCAGCAGTTCTTCGCCGGCCTCGAGCTGACGGCCAAGGAAGCGGCGATCGCCGACAAGATCCTGAAGGAGATTCGCCGCCGGCTGGCCTTCCTCGCCGACGTGGGGCTCGACTACCTGTCGCTGGACCGCCTGTCCTCGACACTCTCGGGCGGGGAGGCGCAGCGGATCAACCTGGCCACGTCGCTGGGGTCGGCGCTGGTGGGGACGCTCTATGTGCTCGACGAGCCCTCCATCGGCCTCCATTCGCGCGACAACCTGCGGCTCATCGACATCCTGCGGCAGCTGCGCGATCAGGGCAACACCGTGCTGGTGGTCGAGCACGATGCCGACATGATCAAGGTGGCCGACCACATCGTCGACATCGGGCTCGGCGCGGGTGAGCAGGGCGGTCGCGTGGTGTTCTCCGGCACCCTCGACGCCCTGATGCACGAGCCGCGGTCGCTCACCTCGAAGTACCTGCGGCAGGAACTGGCCATTCCGGTGCCTGGCACCCGGCGGAAGGGCAACGGCCAGTGGGTGAAGCTGCTCGGGGCGACCGAGCACAACCTGAAGGACGTGGACATCGCCATCCCGCTGAACACGCTCACCTGCGTGACCGGCGTCAGCGGGTCGGGGAAGTCGACGCTCGTGCACGACGTGCTCTACGCCGCGATCAAGCGGCAGAAGGGCGACTGGGACCGGAAGGTCGGCGCGTTCCGCAAGCTGGAAGGGACCGAGATCATCACCGACGTCGTGCTGGTGGACCAGCAGCCGATCGGGCGCACGCCGCGGTCGAACCCGGTCACCTACATGAAGGCCTTCGACCCGATCCGCGAGCTGTTCGCGGCGACGAAGGATGCCAAGTCGCGCGGGCTCACCGCGAGCCACTTCTCGTTCAACGTGCCGGGCGGGCGCTGCGAGGCGTGCCAGGGTGAAGGCGAAGTGCGGGTCGAGATGCAGTTCCTCGCGGACGTCTTCGTGCCGTGCGACGAGTGCGATGGAAAGCGCTTCAAGCCGCAGGTGCTGGAGGTGCTGTACCGCGGCCGCAACGTCAACCAGGTGCTCGACCTCACGGTGCGCGAGGCACTGACCTTCTTCAGCACGTCGCCCAAGGTGCTGCGCCGGCTGCAGGTGCTCGACGAGATCGGCCTCGGCTACCTCCGTCTCGGCCAGCCGGCCACCACGCTCTCCGGCGGCGAGGCGCAGCGCATCAAGATCGCCTCCCACCTCGCGTCGCATGGCGGTGAGCGGATCCTGTACATCCTCGACGAGCCGACCACCGGCCTGCACTTCGACGACATCGCCAAGCTGCTGGCGGCGTTCAGGAAACTGCTCGAGGCGGGGAGCACGCTGCTCGTCATCGAGCACAACCTGGACGTGATCAAGACCGCCGACTACATCATCGATCTCGGTCCGGAAGGCGGCGCCGAAGGCGGCCGGATCGTCGCGACCGGCACGCCAGAGCAGGTCGCGCAGAACGAGGCGTCGTTTACCGGCAAGTACATCAAGGCAGCGTTGGCGGAAGGGCGTTCACACGCCTACTCGCAGCGCGGAGGAGCCCCGGCATGAGACTTCGGCGTGCGGCTGTCGCGGCCGGCCTGTTCCTGGCTGTCCCGGCTTTCCTGGTTCTCGCGGCTGGCCAGCCTCTCCTGGCACAGCAGGCCCCTGTCGTCACCTTCGAGTCGATGGTGGCCGACCTCGGGAACGACGATCCCGACGTGCGTCTCCGGGCGGTGCTGGCCCTGAAGGGCGCGGCGTATCCCGAGTCGGCGGTGCCGCTCACGCGCTCGCTCGCGGACGGCGACGACCGCGTGCAGGTGGAGGCCATCGCGGCCGAGCTGAACATCTGGCTCGGCCAGAAAGTGGAGCCGCGCAAGCGGGTCGGCATGGTCGTGGAGGTGCGCAACCGGATCGACGCGCGCCAGATCTTCCTGCAGGGCCCGGCCGCGCTCGACCCGAAGCCCGTGCCGCTGCCGGTGCTGCATGCCCTGCGGGCAGCGGGGCACGACGACAATCCCCGCGTGTCGCTGGAGGCCATCTACGCCTTCGGCGCACTGGGCGACAACGTCTACGGCGCCGACCGGGCCGCGCTCCTCACGGCGTCGTCCGCGGAGCTCGCGGCGGCACTCGGCGTGCCGCAGGGCGATCTGCGGGAAGCGGCCATGCTCGTGGTGGAACGGCTGTACGGCTGGCGCATGGGCGACGCGGGCGTCGACCCGGCCCTGGGCGATGCCGTGGTCACCGCCCTGAACGACAAGAGCTACGTGGTGCGCACCGCCGCCATGCGCACGCTGGGGGCGATGCGCTACGACAGGGCCGTGCAGTCGCTGACCGACATGTACCAGCACTACGGGCGCGGGCCCAACGCCGCCGTGGCGCTCGCCGCGCTGGCCCGCATCGCGCATCCGTCCAGCCTGCCGCTGTTCGTGGAGGCACTCGGCAGCCGCGACGCACTGCTGAAGCTCCCGGCCATCGAGGGGCTCGCGCGCAGCGGCGCGACCAGCCAGGCGCAGGCGATCGCCTCGGCCGTGCTGGTGGAACGGAACCGCGATGTTCAGCTGGCCGGGACCTTTGCGGGCGTGCTGCTGAACAACGGGTCCATGAACGAGCTGATCGAAGGGCTCGCGCAGAAGCGCCTGCACGACCGTGCCCTCGGCTACCTGATCGACGTCGCGCCGGGCCGTTCGCGCACCTTCGGTCCGCACCTGCCGGACCCGCAGGCCGGAGTGCGGGCAGACCTGGCGCTGGTGGTCGGGCTCTCAGGCGATCGCGATGCCGTGTCGCTCCTGCAACCGCTGATGCAGGACCCCGACCCGATCGTGGCGCGGTCCGCGCAACGCGCCGCGTACAGGCTCGCCGGATCGTCCAGCCAGCAGTGATCCTGGGCCGCGACTTCTACGACAGGCCGACGCTCGAGGTGGCGCGTGATCTGCTCGGCGCTGTTCTGGTGCATCGTCGTCGCGGCGTCGAGACCGCCGGCCGCATTGTCGAGGTCGAGGCGTACATCGGTGAGTCCGATCCGGCGTGCCACGCGGCGGCTGGCCCCACCGCCCGCAACGCGCCGCTCTACGGTCCACCTGGGTTCGCCTACGTCTATCTCAACTACGGCATTCACAGCCTCGTGAACGCCGTTACCGAAGCAGAGGGGGCCCCGGCCGCTGTCCTGATTCGGGCGCTCGAGCCCCTGGACGGCGTGGCGACCATGCGCCGGCGCCGTGCCGCGGCGATGCGCGGGCGCCGCCGCGTGGACGTCGACGAACTGCCTGACGCCGCACTCTGCCGCGGTCCAGGCAATCTGACCATGGCGATGGGCATCACCCTGGCGGAGAACCGGCTGGATCTCGCAGGCGCGCGGTTGTTCATCGAAGACCGGGGCGTGGCCGCCAACGCCGTGTCCTGGGGGCCGCGGATCGGCATCCGTGTCGGGACCGAGCAGCCCTGGCGCGGGTGGGTCACCGGGCATCCAGCCGTGTCACGGGGCCGTTAGTACCAGCGGCCCACGTCGTTTCCCTTGACCGCCGACACCCAGAGGGAGTACTTCTATTGGACCGTGATGAAGTGCACCTGCGCCTGTTGCTGTTGTTGTGTGGCGAACGTCGCCCCCGCGCCAGCCGTACAGGTTTCTGCATCACTGTGATACTCGCGAGTCGAGTGTAGGTCCTGAACGAACCGGCCCGGGTGGCGCAAGCCTCCCGGGCCTTTTTGCTTTTATGCGCGAACTGCTTCCACTGTTCCTCCATCTCCGCGGACGCCGGGTCGTCCTCGTCGGCGCCGGTCCTGTCGGCGCCAGCAAGCTGGCGTCGCTGCTCGCGGCCGGTGCGGAGGTGCGGGTCGTTGCACCGGACGTGCATCCCGACGTGGAGCGGGCGCCCGTCTCGATCGCACGCCGCCCGTTCGAACCTGCAGACCTGGACGATGCGTGGCTGGTGGTGGCGGCGGCGACGCCGGAGGTGAACCGGCAGGTGGCTGATGCCGCCGAGGTGCGCCGCATATTCGTCAACGCCGTGGACGACCCGCCGAATGCCACGGCCTACCTCGGCGGGGTCGTGCGGAGAGACGGCGTCACCGTGGCGATCTCGACGAGCGGGGAAGCCCCGGCGATTGCCGGCATGCTGCGCGAGGGGCTGGATGCGCTGCTGCCGGCTGAACTCGGCACCTGGATGGATACGGCGAGGGCCGCGCGGCCGGAGTGGCGGCGCGCGCAGGTGCCGATGGAACAGCGGCGTCCCCTGCTGCTGAAGGCCCTGAACCGCCTGTACGCCGCCCGTGAAGGTGCCGCGGCGGCGCGCGAACTGGTTGGAGCCTGCGTTCCGGCGCGGGGCGGAGCGAAAGAGGACTGATGACGAAGCCGGGACACGTTTCCCTCGTTGGCGCCGGCCCGGGTGATCCGGCCCTGCTGACCCGCCGCGCAGCCCTCGCGCTGCGCCGGGCGGACATCGTGCTCTACGACGCGCTCGTCGACGAACGCATCGTCGGCCTGGCGCGACGGGCCAGGCGCTTCTTCGTGGGCAAACGGGCCGGGCGGCACGCGCTCTCGCAGGACGAGATCCAGCACCTGCTCATCAGCCAGGCGCGACGCGGGCGCCGCGTCGTGCGCCTCAAGGGGGGCGACCCGTTCGTGTTCGGACGGGGCGGCGAAGAAGCACAGGCCCTCGAGCAGGCCGGTATCCAGTACGAGGTCGTTCCGGGCGTCAGCAGTGCGATTGCAGCCCCCGCGAGTGCGGGCATTCCCGTCACGCACCGCGACCACGCCTCCGGGTTCCTCGTGGTCTCGGGGCACGACGACGCGGTGTTCAGGAGCACCATCGGCGCGCTGCGCCCGAATGCCATTACGGTGGTCATCCTGATGGCCTACGGCCGCCGTGTTGATCTGGCGCGCGAACTCGTGAACGCCGGCTGGACGGCGACGACGCCCGCCGCCATCGTGGCGGACGGTACGTTGGCGACGCAGCAGACGTGGCGCGGCACACTGGACGATCTCGCTGCGGGTCCCGCCGGGCTCACGACAGACGGGCCCGCCATCATCGTCATCGGGGCGGTGGCGGCTCTTGAACTGAACGGCGCCGTGCGCAGTGCGGTGGAGCGGCGCTCGCAGGATGTGGCCGCGGAGGCTCAGCGCGTCGTCCCCGGCGTCAGCCGGGGCTGAAGGTCCACCTGAAGGTGGACCCCACGAGTGCCGTGGGGGCAGGGTTCAGCACTTGGTGAGTGCCAGCTTCAGCTGGCGCCAACGCAGCACTTCGACGGGCAACGTGCGGCGACCCGGCCTGGGGGACCGCACCATGAGGACATAGGAATGGCAGGACACGAGCAGGTGAACACGCACGGCCGGGCACGACTCTCGTTCGCGAACGAGGCCGACATCGACGAATTCGTCGTGATGCTCGAGAAGTACGAGCGCGGCGAGATTACCCCGGATCAGTGGCGCGGTTTCCGCCTGCTGCGCGGCACCTACGGGCAGCGGCAGTCCTACGACGCCTCGATGCTGCGCGTGAAGATCCCGCAGGGCGCCATCACCAGTGCGCAACTGCGCGCGATGGCGGAGGTGGCCGACAAGTACTCGCGCCGCTTCGGGCACATCACCACGCGCCAGAACATCCAGCTGCACTTCATCAAGATTCACGACATGGAGCCGGCGATGCGGCTGCTCGCCGACGTGGGCATGACCACGCGCGAGGCCTGCGGCAACTCGGTCCGCAACATCACGGCCTGCCCGTATGCCGGCACGTCCGCCGACGAACTCTTCGACGTGACGCCGTACTCGGAAGCCGTCACCCGGTTCCTGCTGCGGCACAGGCTCAGCTCCACGCTGCCCCGCAAGTTCAAGATCGCGTTCGAGGGGTGCCGTGAGGATCACACCTCGATTGCCATCAACGATCTCGCGTTCAAGGCGGAGTTCGGGCCCAACGGCGAGCGCGGCTTCAAGGTGATGGCTGGCGGCGGCACGGCGCTGATGTGCAAGTCGGCAGGCACCATCCACGAGTTCACGCCGACGACGGAGCTGTTCCGCGTGAGCGAAGCGCTGCTCATCGTGTTCAAGGAGCACGGCGACTACGAGCACCGGCAGCGCAACCGCATGAAGTTCATGATCAAGAAGCTCGGGTGGGACCGCTTCGTCGAGGAGTACCAGAAGGCCCTCGCCTGGTGCGCCGGCGAAGGGCAGGTGCCACAGCTCGAACTCGACGCGCCGGAGATGGAATCGGCGCCGGACTGGACCCGTGTCGAGGCGCCGCTCCCCACGGAGATCGTCGCGCGCGTCTCGTCGGTGCAGCCGAACGGCCCGGGCATCACGCCGGTCCTCACGCCGATCCTCAACTCCAGCGACGAGCAGTACAGCCACTGGAAGCGCACCAACGTGCGGGCGCAGAAGCAGTTCGGGTTCGTCATCGCGACCGTGACCGTGCCGCTCGGCGACCTCACGAGTGAGCAGATGCGCGTGCTCGGCGACCTGGCGAACGCCTACGGCGACGGCACCGTGCGCGTCACGGTCGACCAGAACCTGGTGTTCCGGTGGGTGCCGGTCGGCGACCTGCGGGAGTTGTATCGACGCCTCTCGGCAGCGGGGCTCGGCCTGGCGGACGCGGCCACCGTGGCCGACGTCAACAGCTGCCCCGGCGCCGAGTGCTGCCGCCTGGCGGTCACGCAGTCACGCGGCCTCGGCCGCCTGCTCGGCGACACGCTGCGCGGCCGTCCCGACCTCGTGACGAAGGCCGACGGCGCCATCATCAAGGTGAGCGGCTGCCCGAACGGGTGCGGCCAGCACCACATCGCCACGATCGGCTTCCAGGGCAGCGTCCGCCGCATCGGCGGCAAGGCCGTGCCGCAGTACTTCGTGATGGTCGGTGGCGGGACGACCGCCGCAGGCGCCACGTTCGCGCGCACAGCCGCGAAGATCCCCGCCCGCCGCATCCCCGAGGCGGTGGAACGGCTGATCGGCATGTATGACACGCAGAAGGCGGACGGGGAGTCGGCCACCGCCTTCTTCCAGCGCGTGGACGTGCCGCGCGTGAAGGCGCTGCTCCTCGATCTCGAGCAGATCACCCCCGAGGACGCCACGCCGGACGACTTCATCGACCTGGCGGAAACCGGCGAGTTCACGCCGGAGGTGATGGAAGGGGAGTGCTCGGCCTGACGGCCTCGGCTGAATTCTGAAATCTGCAATTCAGACGTCTTCGTATCCACGAATGTGTATGTGTCGATAAAAGTTGTTGCCTCGCGTTTTCGGGCTTTGGTATAACCGCAGACGTGGGGCTCAACTCGTTCCAGACCTCGGGTAACAGCCCGGGGGACCACAATCGCTGTCGTGTCGGCATCCTCGGCATGGGCACTGTCGGTACGGCAGTCGCCCGGCGCCTGACGGGCCCGGACGCGATTCCCCACCTCCAGCTCACGCACATCTGCGACCGGCGCGCCCGCGACAAGCAGGCCCGCCAGACCGACGCGCTCGCGCAACTCGCGTGGACCGATCGGTTCGACGACCTCCTCGCCAGCGACATCGACATCGTCATCGAAACCATTCCCGGCTCCGAGCCTGCGGTGGACTACGTCCGCGGCGCGCTGCTCGCCGGGAAGTCGGTGGTCACCTCCAACAAGTCCGTGATTGCCCACCAGGGCGAGAAGCTGCTGGCCCTGGCCGAGCGGCAGGGGCGTCAGCTGCGCTTCGAAGGGGCCGTTGGCGGCGCCATGCCGATCGTGCGGGCGCTCGGTGACGGCATGGCCGGGGATCACGTCCTGAAGCTGGACGCCATCCTGAACGGCACCAGCAATGTGGTGCTCTCGAAGATGGAGACGACCGGCTGCCAGATGGACGAGGCGATTGCCGAGGCGTGCGCAGCCGGCTTCGCGGAGTCCGACCCGTCGGAGGATCTCGACGGCGTGGATGCCGCGGCGAAGCTCTCGATTCTGTGCGCGCTGGCGTTCGGCGTGCGCGTGTCGCCCAACGCCATCGACACGCGGTCCACCGCGACGATCGGGACGACCGAGTTCGCGAAGGCCAAGCTGCGGGGCGGCACCATCCGGCAGGTGGCGCATGCGCTGTTCGACCGCGAGCGGCGGCGCCTCGAGGCGTGGGTGGCCCCGACGTTCGTGCCATTCGGCACGCTGTTCTCCACGATCTACGGCCCGCGCAACGCGGCGGTCATCTCGTGCGCCTATGCGGGCGACATCATGCTGAGCGGCCAGGGCGCCGGCGGGGATGCCTCGGCCGTGGCGGTCATTGCCGACGTGCTGGCTGTCGCGCGCGATCGCGCCGCCATCGTGCCGGCGCCGGTGCTGGCTCCTGCGAACGAACTCCAGGGGCTGTCGGATTCTTCATTTGCGGAGGCTGTGTGAGCGCCCTCATCGGACTGCAGTGTCACCTGTGCAAAGCGACCTTTCCCGCGGAAGCCACATACGTCTGCGAGAAGTGCCTCGGGCCGCTGGAGCCGATCTACGACTACGCCTCCATCACGCTGACGCGTGAGCAGATTGCGGCGCGGCCGAAGAACATCTGGCGCTACCGCGAGCTGCTGCCGATCGTCGGCGAGCCGCAGACCGGCTTCCATTCGGGCTTCACGCCGCTCGTCCGGTGCACCCGCCTCGCGGAGCACCTCGGGTTGAGCGAGCTCTACATCAAGGACGACTCGGTCAACCATCCCACGCTGTCGTACAAGGACCGCGTGGTGTCGGTGGCCGCCACGCGGGCGAAGGAACTCGGCTTCACCGTGCTCGCCTGCGCGTCCACGGGCAACCTGGCGAATTCGGTGTCGGCGCACGCCGCCCGGCTCGGCATGGACTGCTGCGTGTTCATCCCCAACAACCTGGAAGCGGGGAAGCGCCTCGGTTCGGCCATCTTCGACCCCACCATCCTCGCCATCGCCGGCAACTACGACGATGTGAACCGGCTGTGCACGCAGGTGGCCGATCGGTACGGCTGGGGCTTCGTGAACATCAACCTCCGCTCGTACTACGCCGAAGGCGCCAAGACGATGGGGTTCGAAATCGTCGAGCAGCTCGGGTGGAAGTACCCGGACCACCTGATCTCGCCGGTGGCCGGCGGCACGCTGCTGCCGCGCATCGCGCGCGGGCTCCGCGAGCTGAAGACCATCGGCCTGGTCGACGGCGAACTGCCGAAGATCCACGCCGCGCAGGCTGCTGGCTGCTCACCGGTGGTGAACGCCATCCTTGCCGGTGAGGATTACCCTGAGCCGGTGAAGCCGGACACGATTGCCAAGTCGATCGCGATCGGCAACCCGGCCGACGGCTACCAGGTGGTGCAGACGATCAAGGCGACCGGCGGCACCGGCGCGGCCGTGAGCGACGAGGCCATCGTGGACGCGATCCGGTTGCTCGCGCGCACGGAAGGCATCTTCACCGAACCCGCAGGTGGCACGACGCTCGCAGCGACAATCGACCTGGTGAAGCGCGGCGTCATCAAGCCGGGCGAATCGGCGGTGGTGTGTGTCACCGGCAACGGCTACAAGACAGCCGAGGTCGTCGAAGGGAAACTGCAGGAGCCGGTACAGTTGAGCCGCGCCTTCAAGGACTTCGAGGCGTGGTGGCAGAGCAAGCAGAATCCTGAATTGGTGAATTCGTGAGTTGGTGAATTGGTGAAGTGAACTCATCAATCCGCCAATCGAGCGGAGGCCCTCTATGCGCTGGTCGTCTGGAGATCGCGGAAACATCGAGGATGCACGCGGCCGTTCCGGCGGCGGCATGCGCGGCGGCGTGCCCATGGGCATTGGCGGCATCCTCGTGCTGTTCGTGCTCAGCTGGGCCACCGGCACCGACTTCTTCTCCCTCCTCGGTGGCCTGAACCAGGCCCCCTCGTCTGCGGTCACCGACGAGTCCGGGAGCGTGCAGGCGTCTCCCGAGGAAGAGCGGATGGTCGACATGGTCGACGCCGTCGCGGGGGACACGCAGGACACCTGGCAGCGTCTGCTTGGCGACCGCTACCAGCGCACGCGAGTCGTGCTCTTCCGCGACGCGATCCAGTCCGGATGCGGGGCCGCGGAGAGCGCCACCGGCCCCTTCTACTGTCCCGCCGACCAGAAGGTCTATCTCGACCTCGGCTTCTTCAAGGAACTCTCCGACCGCTTCGGGGCACCGGGCGACTTCGCGCAGGCCTATGTCGTGGCGCACGAGTTCGGGCACCACGTGCAGAACCTGCTTGGCACGAACGAGCGTGTTCGCTCCGGTAGCCAGGGGGCGAACAGTGCGTCGGTGGCGCTCGAGCTGCAGGCCGACTGCTACGCGGGTGTCTGGGGCAACGCGGCCTCCGGCGGCCGCGCGTTCCAGGCCGGGCGCGTGCAGCTCGAACCCGGCGATGCGGACGAAGCGCTGCGTGCCGCGTCGGTCATCGGCGACGACCATCTGCAGAAGATGTCGACCGGCCGTGTCCAGCCCGAGCGGTTCACGCACGGCACGTCGGCGCAGCGCATGGAGTGGTTCCAGCGCGGTCTGAGGACCGGCGACCCGCGCCAGTGCGATACCTTCGCGGCGCTGTCGCAGTAGTCGGCGGCGCCACCCTGAAGTGCGGCGCTACGGACGCGGCCTCCTCTTCATCCACAGCACCAGCAGACCCACCGCCGCGACAAACGCGAGCCCTCGCTGCACCCAGGTCGCCGCGGTCCAGACCGTGGCACGCGGTGCCGGCAGGCTCACGCCGTCCCAGCGGATCACCGGGTTGAGATACAGCGTCGCCGCGGGGGCCCGGACGATCGTCCGTACGTACGGATCTGCCGCGGTCAGGGTGTACTCGGCGGTGGTGGTGTCGCCAGCCTTCGCCAGGAGGGCGCCGTCGCGTCCGATGAATTCGATAGTCGACGGCTCCCCGACGAGCGAGATACGCAGCGTCGCGTCGGACATCGTGGCCGACGCCAGCCTCGTGGCGACGCTCTGGGCCTGGGCGCCCGTGCGTACGACGGCATAGGTGCGGCCGCGGCGAAGTGCAGAGACCACGTCCGCCGTGGACGCGGACGGCGCGTCGATCATGTTCCACGCCGTGGCGCTGCGCCGTTCATCGCGCAGGTCGTGCGTGTCGTCGTTGGCCATCGCCCAGACAGGGCGCCCGGCCGACAGGGCCGCGTCCCACACGTCCTCGGCCGTGAACGGACCGTTCGCCACCTCGATCAGCTGATACCCGGTCAGGGCCCGCAGCGAGTCGGTGTCGTACGCGCCGCGCGAACTCGGGTGGTTGAGGCCGACGAGTTCAGCCTTCGCGCCGACGCGGTCGATGACGTACTGCTGGTTGCTCCAGGTCTGCCAGAGGGGGAAGTCGAACCAGTCGACCGCGTGCGCGCCGATGGCCAGCTGGTGGTTCTTCCCGGCGTTGAAGCCGTGCTCGTAGACGGGCACCGTGTCGACGCCGTGGTGCGCCGCGATGCGCTGGTAGTCGGACACGCCAGCCACCGCATACCCCAGCTCGTGGTACCGCGCCACCACCTCTTCGTCGGTCTGGACGCCGCTGGTGACGCCGCCCCAGGCGCGCCCGTGGGCGTGCAGATTGGCGCGCTGCCACGTGCCGCTCAGCGAGGCATATGGATTCCAGATCTGGCTGCCGGAGAACGGGCGGGCATCGGGGAACCGGTACACCGGGCCCCAGGCGTAAGGGAGCAGCGCCAGGACGCCAACACCGACCATCGTGCGGATGCACGCCCGCCGCACCATCGACGATGCCGTCTTCACGTGTGCCTGGATTCTACCAGCCCCTCACGGGTGTCCGGCCGCGAGGGCATGCTGGCTAGACCGGTGCGGCCACGCCGGGGCGCACCAGCGCGTACTCGAGGCTGTCGACCAGCGCGCGCAGGCTGGCTTCGACGATGTTGTCGTCGACGCCGACCGTGCCCCACTCGGCCGTGCCGTCGCTCGACTGGATGATGACGCGCGTGCGGGCCGCGGTGCCGCTCTGGGAGTCGATGATGCGGACCTTGTAGTCCGTGAGCTTCACCTCGCCCAGCTGCGGGTAGTAGCGGACCAGCGCCGCACGGAGCGCGGCGTCGAGCGCGTTCACGGGGCCGTCGCCGTCCGCCACCCGGTGCTCGGACTGGTTCCCGACCGTGACCTTCACCACCGCCTCGCACGTCCGGACCGGTCCGTCCTTCCTGACCGACACGTTGTACGCGTCCACCACGAACGGCGGTGTGGTCTGCGACATCGCCTTGCGGATGACGAGGGCCAGCGATCCGTCGGCCGACTCGAACTCGTAGCCGCCGAACTCGAGATCCTTGATGCGATTCAGCATGTCGCGGAGCTGCGGCGTGCTGTTGGTGATGTCGAACCCGAGTTCCCGTGCCTTCATCACGATGTTGCTGCGGCCGGCCAGGTCGCTCACGAGCACGTGACGGGTGTTGCCGATGAGGGCCGGGTCGATGTGCTCGTAGCTCCGGATGACCTTCTGCACGGCGTTCACGTGCGCGCCGCCCTTGTGCGAGAACGCGCCGCTGCCGACCCACGGCAGGCGCGGGTTGGGACGGATGTTCGCGGTCTCGTCGAGGAACTGCGAGAGCTCCTTCAGGTGCGGGAACGACGACTCCGCCACGTTGGGCCGCTGCATCTTGAAGCGCAGGATCGGCATCACGCTGGTGATGTTGCAGTTGCCGGTCCGCTCGCCGTAGCCGTTGATCGTGCCCTGCACGTGCGTGGCCCCGGCTTCGATGCCGGCCAGCGCATTGGCAACACCCAGCCCGATGTCGTCGTGCGTGTGGATGCCGAGCTGTCCCGTCAGGTGCGCCCGGGCGGCCCGCATGACGTCGGCGATTGTTGCCGGCAGGTTGCCGCCGTTGGTGTCGCAGAGGGTGATGCAGTCGGCACCCGCCGCTTCCGCCGCCTTCCAGGTGGCCAGCGCGTACTCCGGGTTGTCCGCGTATCCGTCGAAGGCGTGCTCGGCGTCGTAGACCACGAACTTGCCGTGCTGCTTCAGGTGCCGCACGGTGTCCGCGATCATCGCCAGGTTCTCTTCAGGCGTGGTCTGGAGCACCTCGAGCACGTGGAGCATCCAGGTCTTGCCGAAGATCGTGACGACCGGCGTCTCGGCATCGAGCAGCAGGCGGACCTGGTCGTCGGCGTCGACCCGGGTGTCCTTCCGGCGCGTCGAGCCGAAGGCGGCCAGGCGGGCGTTCCGGAAGGTGCGCCCCTTGGCCTGCTCGAAGAACTCGATGTCGCGTGGGTTCGACCCCGGCCATCCCCCTTCGATGAAGTGGACGCCAAAGGCATCGAGCTTCTCGGCGACGCGGAGCTTGTCGGTGACCGAGAAGGTGATGCCCTCGCCCTGGGTGCCGTCGCGAAGGGTGGTGTCGTAAATCTCGATGCGTGGAGCCATTGCCTTTCAATTGTACGAAGGCAAACGGCGAAACCCAACCGCCAAAACGGTTGGGTGCGCAATCAGGGCTGGCGCCCGCTGATGGAGGCGTCGAGCATCTGCACCAGGTGCACGACCCGAAGGTCGTGGCCCTGCTCGCGCGCGGTTGCCTGAATCTGGAGCAGGCAGCCGGGGTTCGACGTGACAACCACGCTGGCGCCGCTCGCGGCGAGGTGCGCGGTCTTGCGCTGACCGAGCTGGGCGGCCATCGCCGGCTGGGTGAGGTTGAAGATGCCGGCGCTCCCACAGCAGACGTCCGGCTCGGCGACCGGCACCAGCGTGAGGCCCGGGATGCCAGCCAGGAGGTCGCGCGGGGCCTTCCGCACGCCCTGGGCATGGGCGAGGTGACAGGCGTCGTGATAGGCGACGGTAGCCGGGATCGGATGCCGCGGGCTGCGTGGGGCCCCGAGGTCCGCGAGCACCTCGGATACGTCGCGCACCTTCGCGGCGAACGCCGCCGCACGGCCGGCCCAGGCGGGATCGTCCTTCAGCAGATGACCGTATTCCTTCATCGCCGACCCGCAGCCGGCGGCATTGATCGCAATCACGTCGACAGCCGCGCGCTCGAAGGTCTCGATGAGACGCCTCGCATACGCCCGGGCATCGTCGGCCTCGCCGGCATGGAGCGCGAGCGCGCCGCAGCAGCCCTGACTCCTGGGGGCCGCCACCTCGCAGCCCTCGGCCGAGAGGACGCGCGCCGTCGCCTCGTTGACGCTGCCGAAGAAGGCCCGCTGCACACACCCGGTGACGAGCCCGACCCGGAGCCGCCGCTCGCCCTGCGCCGGCGTCGTCTCGGGCACGTCGCGCAGCAGCGACGCCGCATTCACGTCGGGCGCGAGCGCGATGAGCGGACGCAGCCGCGCGGGCAGCAGTGCGCGCAGCCAGGCCGCGCGCTTCAGGGGGCCGAGCACCACCAGCGGGAGCGCCAGCCAGCGCAGGCGGCCCGGGAAGGGCAGTGTCGAGAACAGGAGCTGGCGGAGCCGCCGCTCCCCGGCCGGACGTTCATGATGCGATTCGACGGCGACACGCGTCTGCTCGATGAGCGGTCCGTACTTCACGCCCGACGGGCAGGCTGTTTCGCACGCCATGCATCCCAGGCACGTGTCGAAGTGCGACACCACGGTGGGCGTCATCTGCAGCCGGGAGTCGAGCCCGGCCCGCATGGCGTAGATGCGGCCGCGCGGGGAGTCGGTCTCGCGACCCGTGACCAGGTAGCTGGGACACGCGGGCAGACAGAATCCGCAGTGTACGCACGCGTCGAGCAGCGGCGTGAGCGGGGTGAGACCAGCGAACGCGTTGTCAGCCACGATCAGCTCTGGCTCCAGGCATAGGGCAACAGGCCGGCGGCGTCGAAGCGCTGCTTGACGGCGAAGCCGACGGCGGCCGCCGTCCCCGGGCTGCCGAGCGCCTCGAGTTCGCCATCGAGCAGGGACAGGTCGCCGCCGCACTGCATGTGGCCCCCGCGGACCGCGATGGCCACGTGGAGTGCCGCCGTGAATCGCTGGACGGCTCCGGCATCGCCCGATGCCCGCAGCCGCAGGACGCCCAGCGCGGGGCGGCCGGTGGCGCTCCACTCGACGCCGAACTCGCCCGCAAGACGGGCCACATCGTCCAGCGCCGCGCTCGCCAGGGTCGGCAGGACCGCCAGGCGGATGATGAGGCCCGTCGCTGGCGACTCGTCGCGCTGGTGTGCCGCCCACAGCGTTTGTTCCGCATCATCCGAGACCACTGCAACCGTGCTGGCCGTGGTCCGTAGGGTAGCCACGGTTTCGGCGGCCATGCGCTGGCAGGCCCCCGGTGTGGTTTCGTAGCGGACCAGCAGTTGGCAGCCGCTACTACTCAGCTCGAGGGTCGAAGGCGTGATGGAGGCGTTCGTGGACAGCACCAGCGCCGCTTCGCACGCCTGGGCCAGCGTCGTGAAGGAGGCGACCACCGTGCAGGACGCCGGGGCCACCGGGGACAGCTTGAATGTCACGCTGCTGATCAGCCCAAGGCTGCCGTGCGATCCACAGAACAGGCGGCTGAGATCGTAGCCGGCCACGTTCTTCACCACGCGTCCGCCCGACCGGGCCACCGTGCCGTTCGTGAGCGCCACTTCCATCCCGATCACGAGATCCCGCGGGCTGCCGTAGCGTTGCCGGCGCGGACCGCTGTCGTTGGTGGCGACGATGCCGCCAATGGTGGCGTCGTCGCTGAACGGCGGGTCGAGGGGCAGCCACTGCCGCTCCTGCCGAAGGGCGTCGTTCGCGGCGCGTAGCGTCCACCCGGCCGGGATGGTGGCCACGAGGTCGCCGGCGTAGTGCGCGAAACCCGCGGTCAGCTTCGCGGTGGACATCGGCACCACGGTGTCGGCCGGGAGCCATGTCCGCAGCTTGGTGCGGTTCCCGTGCAGTTGCACCGTCTGCCCGCTGGCCTGCAGGCTGGCCAGCATGGCGGCCGCCGACTGGGCGTTCTCCGGTTCGAGCGCTCGCCGTTCCATCAGAGACGCTCCGCCAGGCCGAGCCGTTCGACCGGATGCTGCCGATACGGCCCGGGCACCTCGCCGCAGAGCCGAGGCGTGGGGAAGACCTTGTCCGGGTTGCAGATGTTCGTCGGGTCGAACGCGCACCGCACCAGTTGCATCGTGTCGAGATCGACCTCCGCGAACATGGCCGACATGTACTTCCGCTTGTCCGCGCCGACCCCGTGCTCGCCGGTGATGGCGCCGCCCGCCTCCACGCAGTAGTGCAGGATCTCCGAGGCGACCTGTTCCGCGTGTTCGGCCTGCCCGGGAATCGAGCCGTCGTAGCAGATGAGCGGATGCAGGTTCCCGTCGCCCGCATGGAACACGTTGCCGATGCGCAGGCCCGACCGGATGGACAGATCGCGAATGCGGCCGAGCACCTCGGGCAGCTTCGTGCGCGGCACGACGCCGTCCTGGACGTAGTAGTTGGGGGAGATGCGCCCCATCGCCGCGAACGCCGCCTTGCGGCCCTTCCAGATGCGGTCCCGCTGTCCCTGATCCCTCGCGATCTCGACCGAGACGGCGCCGGCCTCGCGACACACGCGCTCCACGACCGCGAACAGTTCATCGACCTCGATCTGCGGACCATCGAGTTCGACGATGAGGACCGCTTCGCGATCGGGGAAGTTCGGATGGACGGCGGCTTCGGCGGCCTTGATGGTGAGACGGTCCATCATCTCCACGGCGGCCGGGACGATGCCGTGCGAGATGATCGACGAGACGGCGCCGCCGGCGGCATCGATGGAGTCGAACGCGGCCAGGAGCGTCAGCACCGCCTCGGGCTTCCGCAGCAGGCGCAGCGTCGCCTTCGTCACTACGCCGAGCGTGCCCTCCGAGCCGATGAGGACGCCGAGCAGATCCAGACCGGGCACGTCGAGCGTGGTGCCGCCAATCGTGACGAGGTCGCCGTTCGGGAGCACCACCTCCGCGCCCAGCACGTGGTGCACGGTGAAGCCGTACTTGAGGCAGTGGGCGCCGCCGGAGTTCTCGGCGATATTGCCGCCGATGGAGCAGACGCTCTGGCTCGAAGGGTCGGGGGCGTAGTAGTAGCCCTGTGGCGCGACGCGCTGCGTGATCTGCAGGTTGGTGACGCCCGGTTCCACGACCACCCGCTGGTTGGGCAGGTCGACCTCCAGAATCCGGTTCAGGCGCGAGAGCACGATGAGCACGCCGCCGGGATGAGGCAGCGCGCCGCCCGAGAGGCCGGTGCCGTGTCCCCGCGCGACGAAGGGCACCTTGTGCTGATGACACAGGCGCACGACGGTCTGGACGTCGGCGGCAGACGTGGGCAGCACGACCGCGCCCGGAACCGCCTTCAGGTGCACCAGGGCATCGGATTCGTAGATGAGCAGCTCGGACGGGTCGCGCACGATGCACTCGGCCGGCAGGGCCGAGGCCAGCAACTGGAGGAAGGCCGTGTCCACGGTGGCCCATATGTTAAGGCAGGGCCCGTGAAGTTAGAACCGGGAACTCTGAGCGGCGCGACCGGTCGGTCCGTGCGGGCGCTGCAAGGCTCGGGTATAGTCGGTCGGCTCCGCGAAGCCAGCCCTGGCGGCGTGCGGGCGAACACGACGGAGGGACGTGATGAGGACGCTTGTCGCGGGCGCGTGCGCGCTCCTGCTGCTCGGCTCGACGGCTGCCCAGGCGCAGGTGCTCGCCGGCATGGCCCTGTTCGAACAGCACTGCGGCCGGTGCCATTCGGCCCCCGCGGCCGGCAGCCGCGCGCCCGATCGCCTCGCGCTCAGCCAGCGGACGCCGGAGTCGGTCCTCGAGGCGATGACGACTGGCTCGATGCGGGTCAATGCGCAGGCGCTGAGCGAGGCGCAGAAGCGGGTCGTGGCCGAGCACCTCACACTGCGCCCGCTGGGCAGCAGTGCGTCCGGGGACGCAGCGTCGATGACGAACGCGTGCGCGGCTGACCTCGCGCCGCCGACCTCGTCGACCCGGTGGAGCGGCTGGGGCGTGGACGCGGGAAACTCGCGCTATCAGCCGGCGGGAGGGCTCGCCGTCGGTGACGTGCCGAGGCTGCAGCTGAAGTGGGCCTTCGGGTTCCCGAATGGCTCGTCGGCGTTCGGGCAGCCCGCGGTGGTGAACGGCCGGCTGTATGTCGGATCGGACAACGGGTACGTCTACGCGCTGAACGCGTCGAGCGGCTGTGTCTACTGGTCGTTCCGTGCGCAGGCCGGTGTGCGCACGGCGATCAGCGTCGGGCCAGGGGCCGGTGCCACCCTCGCGTACTTCGGCGACCTCAAGGGCAACGTCTACGCAGTAAACGCCGACAGCGGCGCGCAGGTTTGGGTGAAGCGGGCCGACCCTCATCCGCTGACCCGGATCACCGGCGCGCCGACACTCGCGGACGGCCGCCTCTACGTGCCGCTGTCGTCACTCGAGGAAGGCTCCGGCGCGAATCCGAACTACGAGTGCTGCACCTTCCGTGGCGGCGTGGTCGTGTACGACGCGAAGACGGGGGCCGAAGTCTGGCGCACCTACACGATCCCCGTGACGCCCAAGCGGATCAAGAAGAACGCGTCGGGTACCCAACTGTGGGGACCTGCCGGAAGCGCGATCTGGTCCGCACCGACCATCGACGCGAAGCGGGGCCTGGTGTACGTCGCGACCGGCAACGGATACAACGACCCTGCCGCGGAGACGAGCGATGCCGTCGTGGCCTTCGATCTGAAGACCGGCCGGCTGCGCTGGTCGAAGCAGGTCACGCCGAACGATTCCTACGTCGTCGGCTGCGGCGCCACGGCCGCGAACCGCGAGAACTGCCCCGACGACGAGGGGCCGGACTTCGATTTTGGGAACTCGCCGATTCTCAAGACGCTTCCGAACGGCCGGAGCATCATCACGCTCGGCCAGAAGTCGGGCGTGGCGTGGGGGCTCGATCCCGACAAGGAAGGCACCGTGCTCTGGCAGAAGCGGCTGGGGCAGGGCAGTGCGCTCGGCGGGATGGAGTGGGGCTCCGCGGCCGACGACCAGGTGGCCTACTTCCCGGTGGCCGACACGCAGCACGGGCCGACCGTGGCTGGCGGCCTGCACGCGGTGCGCCTCGCCACCGGCGAGGTGCTCTGGACGTGGCGACCGAAGAACGACTGTGGGCCGACCTCGAGGAACTGCATCGAATCCCACTCGGCGGCGATCAGTGTCATTCCCGGGGCGGTCTTCGCCGGAACGACCACCGGCATGCTGCGGGCCCACGCCACCACCGACGGGCACGTCTTGTGGGAATTCAACACAGCCCGGGACTTCGAGACCGTGAACGGCGTGCCGGCGAAGGGCGGGTCGCTGAACGGCCCCGGGCCGGTCGTGGCCGACGGCATGGTCTTCACCAACTCGGGCTACGCCTACCTCGGGATGGGGCTCGGCGGGAATGTGCTGCTGGCATTCGCGCCGCGCTGAACAAAGCGGCTGAGGCGGCGCACGTTTGTTGCGTACTTCGCGAGAGTGGCGCCGGAGGTGAATCGAAGGCCGCTCTCGCCGGCCGCCGCTGTGTATACTGCGCACCGCTTCGGGCGGCGCGGCGTGCGCGGCCCGGCACGGCCGCGCCATGAGAAGACTGGTCGCCCTCACCCTGTGGTCGCTCGTGTGCTTCGTCCTGCCCGCGCGCGCGACCGATCTCCGTCACGTCATCACCGACATCACGATCACGTCCTGGAACGAGAAGGACGGCCTGCCGCCGGCAACCATCATGGCGCTCGCGCAGGACCGCGACGGCTACCTGTGGGTCGGTTCCAGGCAGGGGCTGTTCCGCTTCGACGGCGTCAGGTTCCTCGGGTGGGAGGCGCTGGGGAACCCGCCGCTCCCGAACAGCTGGGTGCGCGCGCTCCATATCGGCCGGCGTGGCGAGTTGTGGATCGGCGGCGGCGGCGCCGGACAGATCGCCCGGCTGGCGGACGGTGCGCTCACCGTGTTCGGCGTCACCGAGGGGCTTCCGGGCGCTGATGTTCTGACCATCGTCACGCAGCCGGACGGGCGTGTGTGGGCGGGTACGGCGAAGGGGCTCTTCACGCTCGAGGGCGCCCGGTGGGTCGCCGCCGACGGCCTGCAGGACACCGGGGTCGTCGGACTCTTCGTGGACGCGGACGCGACCCTGCACGTGGCGTCGGCAGCGGGACTGTTCCGTGGCCGCGCCGGCCGGTTCGTGCGTGTCGGCGACTACGCCGACGGGTACGGCGGGTTCGCGCAGACCGCCGACGGCGTGGTGTGGGTCACCGACGCGCGCGCCGGCTACCGTGTGGTGGACGGCGCGGGTCACGAGACGCCGCCGTGGCAGGGGCGCGGGTTGCGGATGCTGGTCGATCGCAAGGGCAACCTGTGGACCGGCACCGGCGGACAGGGGCTCTGGCGCAGGCGCGCGAACAGTTCCCGCGGTGCGGCCTTCGAGCGCGCAACCAGCCTGACCGGGCTGCTCGGCGACGGCGTCTACGCGCTGCTCGAAGATCGCGACGGCAACATCTGGGCAGGGACCACCGAGGGGTTGAACCGGGTGACCCCGCGAACGATCGAGCAGATCATCGATCTGGGTCTCGTGCGGGCGGTCGATGCCGATGCGGCCGGCCGCGTCTGGGTGGGCACGGCCGACCAGATCCTCGTGTACCCGGGTGGCGCGGGGGACGCCGCGACCAGCATCGCCGCGCATGCGGACACACGCGTGGTCGCCGCGGACAGGGACGGGGCCTGGGTGTCGACGCCTGGGGCGGTGTTCCACCTGAGTCCCGACGGACACCGGACGTCGGCGCTGGACATCGCCCGGCAGTCGCTGTCTCCAGCCGAGGGGCTGTTGCCCGACGGCTCGGGCGGCGTGTGGATGCTGACGGGCCGGGACGGTCCGCTCCACTGGGACGGACACCGCCTCGATCGGCCCGAGTTGCCGGAGGCGGTGCGCGGCAGCGCCGCGACGGCCGCGGTGCGCAGCCGCGAGGGCCGTGCCTGGTTTGCCTTCGCAAACGGCCGGCTCGCGTGGACGGATGGGGCGCGCTGGACCCTGCACGGGCTGGTACTGCCGTCCGGCCATACCGGACGCACCTTCGCGGAAACGGCCGACGGCCGCCTCTGGCTCGGCGGCGATGCGGTGCTGGCCCGCATCGATGGGGAGCAGGCCGATGTGCTCCTGGCGTCGCCACGTTTCGCCGTCAGCCAAATCACCGCGATCGTGCCCGACGATCGGGGGTCGCTCTGGATCGGCGCGTCGAACGGTGTCGTGCACGTGAGCGAGGAGTCGTTCCTGCACGCGGTGCGCGACGCGCGCGCCGCCGTGCGCTCGGTGGTCTACACGCGATCGGACGGCGTGGCCGGCACGCCGGTCGCCGCAGGCGGGAATCGCGGGGCGGTGCGCGCGCGTGATGGACGGCTCTGGTTCGTGACGACGCGCGGTCTGACCGTGCTCGATCCGCACGTGCTCGAGGCGCGGTCAGCGCCGGTGCCCATTCGCCTGGAGAGCGTGCTGGCCGACGACCGTCGTCTCGCAGCCGGGCCATCGTTCAGGCTGCCGGCCGGCACGCGGACGCTGGAGATCGACTACACCGTCGTGAACCTCACCGCACCGCTGAAGCCGCGGTTCCGGTACCGCCTGGACCCTTTCGACGCCGACTGGGTCGAGGCCGGGACCCGTCGTCAGGCCTTCTTCACGAACCTGAAGCCGGGCGCGTACGTGTTCCGCGTGGCGGTGTCGGACGTGGGCGGAGAGCCGGGCGTCGAGCGTGCCTGGCCGCTGCAGGTGGCGCCGCATTTCTACCAGACGTGGGCGTTTGCCGCCGCCGCGTGCGCCGGCATCGCCCTGGCGGTGCTCGCCGGGTGGCGGCTGCGCGAGCGGCACCTGCGGAACCAGTTCGCGATCATCATCGCGGAGCGCGCGCGCCTGGGACGGGAGATCCACGACACGCTCCTCCAGGGCCTCGTGGCGATCGCGCTGCAGTTCGATTCGCTGGCGCACGAACTGGCGCCGCAGCCGTCGCTGCAGGCCCGGTTCCTCCGCCTGCGTGACCGGGTCGAGGAGTACATCCGCGAGGCGCGCCGTTCGATCTGGGACCTGCACACACAACTGCCGCACCGCTCGCTCATCGAGAGCCTCAAGCGGGCGGGCGAGTTCGCCACCGACGGACGCGACATTGCCTTCACCCTCGAGATCCAGGGCACGCCGTACCAGTGTCCGACCCGCGTCGAGGAACAGGTGGTGCGGATCGCGCAGGAGGCCTCCCTCAACTCGGTCCGCCACGCGGCGCCGCGCGCGCTGCGGATCGCGCTCAGCTACGATGACAGCGCGCTGACCCTCACCGTCGCCGACGATGGCCGGGGGTTCGATGCGGGGCAGGCGCGCGAGGTCGGGCACTACGGGCTGACCAGCATGCAGGAGCGGGCGCGCAGCGTGGGCGGCGCCCTGACGCTGGTGACCGCGCCCGGGCGCGGGACCGAGGTGACGGCGGTGCTGCCGATTGCGAGTTGACATGGCCGGGGAACCGATTCGCGTGCTGTGCGTCGACGATCACCTGCTCGTGCGGGAGGGCATTGCCCTGGTGATCGAGCGCGACGCCGACATGCGCGTGGTCGGATCGGTGGGCTCGGCGGAGGAAGCGCTGGCCTGTTATCCGGACCTGCGTCCCGACGTGACCCTCATGGATCTGCAACTGGGTGGCATGAGCGGGATCGAGGCGATCGGCCGCCTCCGTCGGCTCGACCCCGAGGCCCGGATCGTGGTGCTCACCGTGCTGCAGGGCGACGAAGACATCTTCCGGGCGCTGCGGGCGGGGGCCGTGACATACCTGCTGAAGGACACGCTGTCCCACGACCTCGTCCGGGTGGTCCGCGAGGTGCATGCCGGCAGGCGCCCGGTGGTCGCCTCGATCGAAGCCCGGCTGTCGGAACGCGCGCAGTCGCCGGCACTCAGCGACCGCGAAATCCAGGTGGTCGAACAGCTCTCCCAGGGGATGCGCAACAAGGAACTCGCAGCCGCCCTGGGTATCACCGAGCGGACCGCCGAGGTGCACGTGCGCAACATCCTCACCAAGCTGAACGTGAAGGACCGCACGGCGGCCGTGAGCGTCGCCATCCGGCGAGGCATCATTCATCTCACCTAGCGGGGCGAGGGCCCGCCCTCTACGTACTTACCGGTATTGCCAGTCGCGCCTCCCGGTGGCAGACTTCGCCGACCCCTGTGCGGACGGTCCGTGTCCGGAGGGGCTGGAGGAGAGTGCATGACCGGAAGGATGCTTCGGGTTGCCGCGGTGTCGCTCGTCGCGTTGACGACGGGGGCGCTGCTGGCGCGTCCGTCGGGGCAGTCGGCGCAGCCCGGCACGGGCGATCGCAGCGGCGACTGGATCTACTACGGCGGCGACGCGAAGAACTGGCGGTACAAGCCGTTCGACCAGATCAACGCCGGCAACTTCGGTGACCTCCAGGTCGCCTGGCGGTTCAGGACGGACAACCTCGGGCCGAACCTCGACTTCAGGCTGGGCGCCACCGCCATCGAAGCCAACGGCGTGGTCTACGTGAACGGCGGCGGCATGCGCCGTTCCGTCGCGGCGGTCGACGCGGCCAACGGCACGCTGCTCTGGGTGCACACGGAGGACGAGGGCCACCGCGCCGAGTTCGCCCCGCGCGTCACCTCCGGTCGCGGCGTCTCCTACTGGACCGACGGCAGGGAGGAGCGAATCATCTACGTCACGACCGGCTACCGGATGAAGGCGCTGAACGCGAAGACCGGCCAGCTCATTCCGACGTTCGGCGACGGCGGTGTCATCGACCTCAAGAAGGACTTCGATCAGGACCTGAGCCGCTTCGCCCGGAACGGCGAGGATGCGCTGACGATGGCCGACATCGGACTCCACGCGTCGCCCGTCATCGGCAAGGACACCATCGTCGTGGGTGCCGCGGGGCGTGAGGGGACGACACCGTACCGGATGGACGAGGTGAAGGGCTACGTGCGCGCGTTCGACGTCCGTACCGGCAAGCGCCTCTGGACGTTCCACACGATTCCGCAGAAGGGCGAGTTCGGCTACGACACGTGGGCCAACGGCACCGAGAAGATCGGGCACGTCGGCGTCTGGACCCAGATGGCGATCGACGAGGAACTCGGGATGGTCTACCTCCCGGTCGAGACGCCGACCAACGACTACTACGGCGCGAACCGCCCGGGGAACAACCTCTTTGCCGAGAGCCTGGTCGCCCTCGACCTGCGCACCGGCCAGCGCAAGTGGCACTACCAGATCGTCCATCACCCGCTGTGGGACCTGGACCTCTCGTCCGCGCCGATCCTTGCGGACATCACCGTGAACGGCCGCGCCGTCAAGGCGGTGGCGATGCCGAGCAAGCAGTCGTTCCTCTATGTGTTCGACCGCGTCACGGGACAGCCGGTCTGGCCGATTGAGGAGCGTCCGGTGCCCAGGAGCGAGGTGCCCGGG
Organism: Vicinamibacterales bacterium; assembly: GCA_046331345.1. GTDB lineage: Bacteria > Acidobacteriota > Vicinamibacteria > Vicinamibacterales > CAVVIG01 > CAVVIG01. Next base: position 326,074 of record JAXLRA010000004.1, read on the forward strand.
GAAGTGAGTGCGCCGACGCAGCCGTACCCGACGAAGCCCCCGGCGTACGCGCGCCAGGACATGAGCGTCGACGAACTGAACGACTTCACCCCGGAACTCCGCGCGAAGGCGCTGGAGATCTCGAAGAAGTATGCGCTCGCGAAGCTCTTCGACCCGCTCGTGCTGAGCAGGCCGGAGGGCCCCTACAAGTCGCTGCTGATGTCGTCCGCGCTCGGCGGCACGAACTGGCCGGGCGGGTCCTACGACCCCGAAACCCACACCGTCTTTGCCTCGGCCAACCAGCAGGTGGTGGGCCTCGGCCTGCTCAAGGTGACCGACAAGCGCTTCTCGGAAGCGGAGTATGTCGGCGGCGACGCGCTGGCCGGCCTTCGCGACGTGCAGGGGCACTCGGGCGACGGTCCTCGCCTCAATGGGGGACGTGCGCCGCAGAATCCGATTTCGCCCGGCAATCCGAATCCGCCGCCCGGAATGGGCGCCGGCTTCCTCTCGGCGCCGACCGTCGACGGGCTGCCGATCAACAAGCCGCCGTACGGCGTCATCTCGGCCGTGAACCTCGACCGCGGTGAACTCAGCTGGTCGGTGCCGCACGGCGATACGCCGGACGCGATCCGCAATCATCCCGCGCTGAAAGGGCTTACCATTCCGCGAACGGGCCAGCAGACCAGCGTGGGCACCATCGTGACGAAGGGGCTGGTCATCGCCGGCGAGCCGAGCATCTCGACCGCGGGCCATGCGCGCGGGGCGCTGCTCCGCGCCTACGACAAGCGGACCGGCAAGGATGCGGGCGCCGTGCTGATGGATGCGCCGCAGACCGGATCGCCGATGACCTACATGTGGAAGGGCAAGCAGTACATCATCGCCACGATCAGCGGTCCGAACACGCCGGGCCAGTACGTTGCGTTCGCGCTGCCGGACAGCGCGCCGCGCCGGACGCAGCAGCAGGGCGGAGCGAACTGACAGATACGCCGGGCAGGCCGGCCTGGTGGGGCAGGTCGAACTGCCCATGGAGAACAAGGTTCCATGAGTAAAGAGCCAGAGAATCCAGACGCGCCGGACACGGACGTCTCCCGTCGCGAGTTCCTCGGCGCGGCCGGCGCGGCCGTGGTGGTGGCCGCCGCCGCTCCGGTAACCGTGGCGGAGGCCCAGTCCGCGCGATCAGCCGGTACACCGACCCGGCCGCGAACGCAGATTCGCCTGACGCTGAACGGCGGCGCGCGACGCGTCGAGGTGGACGACCACTGGACGCTGGCGGAGATGCTGCGCGATCACCTGCGCCTCACGGGCACGAAGCTCGGGTGCGAACGTGGCGAGTGCGGGGCCTGCACCGTGCTGATCGACGACAAGCCGGTCTACGCGTGCAGCTACCTGGCCGTCTGGGCCGACGGCAAGTCGGTGACGACGGTCGAGGGGCTGATGAAGAACGGCCGCATGGACCCGCTGCAGGAGGCGTTCATCGCCCACGACGCACCGCAGTGCGGCTACTGCACGTCCGGCCAGTTGATGGCCGCCAAGGCGCTCCTTGCGTCCAACCCCACCCCGACGGTGGCGGAGGTGCACGCTGCCCTGGCGGGCAACATCTGCCGCTGTTCGAACTACGTGCGCATCGCCGAGGCGGTCGTCGCCGTCGGACGAGGCGCAAAGGGGCGTCAGACCTCCGGAGGGGCGCAGTGATGCAGGACAACGCGAAACGCATCCCCACGAGCAGCGTCTCGCCGATGACGACGGTGGGGCAGTCCACGCCGCGCATCGACGCCGCCGAACGTGTCACGGGCCGCGCCACCTACACCAGGGACGTGTATCTGGACGGCATGCTGTACGCGCAGGTCCTGCGGAGCCCGCATCCCCACGCACGCATCCGGTCGATCGATCTCTCCCGGGCCAAGGCGCTCCCGGGCGTCAAGGCCATCGTCACGCACGAGAACTGCAACTACGTGTGGGGCGCCGGGTCGATTGCCGGTGGCGGCCAGTACAACGACGAGCTGAAGAAGATCACGAAGCAGCGTCGCTACGCCTTCAACAACCCGGTGCGCTACGTCGGCGAACCGGTCGCGGCCGTGGCCGCGGTCGATCGGCACGTGGCCGAAGAGGCGGTGCGGCTCATTGCCGTGGACTACGAAGTACTGCCGTTCGTGCTCGATCAGGAAGCCGCGATGAAAGAGGACGCGGTGAAGATCTGGCCGGAAGGGAACATCTCCCTCACGGCGCGCAACGAGCATGCCCCGAACGTGTCGAGGCGCGGCAACCTGGAGACGGGGTTCGGCGCGGCCGACCGGATCTTCGAGGATCGCTACAGCACGGTGATGTGCCACAACGCCCAGATGGAGCCGCGTTCGGTCGTGGCGCTCTGGGAGGGCGACAAGCTCACGGTCTACACGCCGACCGGCGGCATCGCGAACTGCCACCACGACATCGCGCGGGACCTCGGCATTCCCGACGAGAAGGTGCGCGTGATCTGCCGCTACATGGGCGGCAACTTCGGCAACAAGAACCAGAACCAGGACACCGACCTCATCACCGCGATCCTCGCGAAGGAGGCCGGTGCGCCGGTGAAGCTGGAGTTCTCGCGCAAGGAGGACTTCATCGGCATGCACGGCCGCTGGCCGACCGTGCAGTACTACAAGGTTGGCGTGAAGAACGACGGCACGCTCACGGCCATCCAGCTGAAGACCATCAGCAACATGGGGCCGTACCGGAAGAACAACGGCGGCGTGGCGGGCGTGGAGCTCTACGACTGCGAGCATACCGAGAGCACGCTCTACCCGATGTACACGAACCGGACCACGTCCGCGAACTTCCGCGGTCCGACCGATCCGCAGGGCTACTACCCGATCCAGTCGCTCATGGACGACATCGCCTACGCGGTGAAGATGGATCCGGTCGACTTCATCCTGAAGAACATGGTGAAGGACGGCCCGCGCACGAAGTTCACCAACTACACGCTGGACCAGTGCGTGAAGAAGGGGGCCGAGCTCTTCGAGTGGAAGAAGCGGTGGCGGCCCGTGCCGGGTTCGGACAAGGGCCCCATCAAGCGCGGTGCCGGTGTGGCGTTCATGTCGTTCCGGTCGGGAGTCGGCAACAGCAGCGCCATCCTCACGGTCGACTCGCGGGGGCAGTACACGCTCTACGTCGGCGTCACGGACGTCGGCCCTGGCGCCAAGACCACGATGAACATCATCGCGGCCGAGGAACTCGGAGTGCCGCTCTCGAAGGTGAACGTGGTGTGGGGCGATACGGACACCTGCCCCTACTCGGTTGGCGAGTCCGGAAGCCGTACGACCATCATGACGGGCGAGGCGGTCATCGCCGCCGCGCGCGACATCAAGAAGCAGATCGCCGAGAAGGGCCTTCCGGCCGGCGCCGGCCTGCTCAAGGCGACGGCATCACCCAATCCACGGATCGAGGGCAAGGTCCGCAACTGCTTCGGCGCGCACTTCGTCGAGGTGGAGGTCGACACCGAACTCGGCTCGGTGACCTTCCTGAAGTACGTCGCCGTGCACGAGTCCGGTCGCATCATGAACCCGCTCACGGCGACGAGCCAGATCAAGGGCGGCGTCGGCATGGGCATCGGCATGGCGCTGCACGAGAACATGATCTACGACCTGCGCACCGGCATTCCCGTAGTGACGGGGTACTACTTCGATCGCGTGCCCACCCACCTCGATGTGCCCGACGTGGATGTCACCTTCATCGAGGCCGACGACGGGTACGGGCCCCACGGAGCGAAGAGCGTGGGTGAGTCCGGGATGATCCAGACGCCGGCGGCCATCTCGAACGCGATCTACAACGCCATCGGGAAGCGCATCAAGGACCTGCCGATTACCCGCGACAAGATTCTGGGGGCGCTCGCATGAAGACGTTTGCCAACTCGAACGCGAAGACGCTCCAGGACGCATCAAGGCGGGCGGCCGATGCGCGCAAGGCCGGCCAGCAGGCGTCGTTCGCAGGCGGCGGGACCGACCTCCTGCAGCTCGTGAAGGACCGCATCGTCAACCCCGACGTGATCGTCAACCTGAAGACGATCCCGAACCTGTCGCAGGTGACCCGCACCGCTTCGGGCGTGTCGATCGGCGGGCAGGTGACCCTCGATGCGCTGAGCCGGAACGAGATCATCCGGAAGAACTACCCGGTGCTGGCGGAGGCCGCCGAAAGCGTGGCGACGCCGCAGATCCGGAACGTGGGCACGATTGCGGGAAACGTGGCGCAGCGCCCGTGGTGCTGGTATTACCGGAACGCGTTCCCCTGCTACAAGAACGGGGGCAACCAGTGCTTCTCGTTCGCCGGGGAGAACCAGTTCCACGCCATCTTCGGCGGCGGCCCCAGCTACATCGTCCACCCGTCGGATACGGCGCCGGCGCTCCTCGCCCTCGATGCCACCTTCCGCATCGTCGGCCCGGCGGGGGAGCGGCGGGTGCCTGCGGCGGAGTTCTTCGTGCTGCCGCGCCAGAACGCGGCGGCCGAGAACGTGCTGGCTGCGGATGAGGTGCTGGCGTCGATCGACCTGCCAGCGGCCCGGCCCAACTCGCGGAGCCACTACCTCAAGGTGACCGACCGCCAGGCGTGGACGCATGCGGTGGTGAGCGCCGCGGTGATCCTCGATATGGACGGCAGCACGTGCCGCAGCGCCCGCGTGGTGCTGGGTGGCGTGGCGCCGATTCCGTGGCGTCTGCCGAACGTGGAGCAGATGTTGGCCGGACAGGCCGTGACAGACGATCTCGTCGCACGCGCGGCCGAGGCGGCCGTCACCGGCGCGCGGGCGCTCTCGAAGAACGCCTACAAGATCCCGATGACGAAGGGTGTCGTCAGGCGCTCGCTGCTTCGCGTGGCGCAGGCCTGAAACGCCCCCAGGAGGCTTCCGGCTCCAGGCTGCAGGCTTCAGGGTCTGTCGGCTTCGGGCCGGAGCCGACCCGCCCCGGAGCCCAGGGCCCGAAGCCTGAAGCCGTCTCTCGTTCGCCCTCCTCGTTCGAGCCTCTCCAAACAAGTGAAGCGCGTTCATTGCGAACTGGCGCACTACGCGTTCTCCGGTATTGCGCCGTCCAATCCGCAGCGATAGAACTGGCACCCGCCGGAGCGATCGGGCCGCGGTTCGCGTGCGCGGACGGTCGGCCGGGACTGCGGTCATCCAGCTGGAGGAGCGACGCATGTGGCGTAGGAAGGGACTGGTTCTCGTCGGGTTCCTGATGGGCGTGGCGGCGGCGTCGGGGGCGTCCGCGCAGAGCGCCATCACGGGTGTCGTCAGCGATACGAGCGGTGCCGTGATGCCCGGTGTCACCGTCGAGGTGTCCAGCCCGGCGCTGATCGAGCAGACGCGCTCGGCGGTCACCGATACCAGTGGCAACTACCGCGTGACCGACCTGCGGCCCGGCCCGTACAAGGTCACGTTCACGCTGGCGGGGTTCAATACCTTCATCCGCGAAGGGCTCGTGCTCGAGAGCGATTTCACGGCAACGGTCAACGCGCAGCTGAAGGTCGGCGGGCTCGAGGAGAGCATCACCGTGTCCGGTGCGTCGCCGGTCGTCGATGTCGCCAGCACCATGCAGCGCACCGTGCTCTCGCAGGAACAGATCGAGTCGCTGCCGACGGGACGGAGCTACCAGAGCCTGGCAGCCACCATCCCCGCGCTCTCGCCGGCAGGATCGGGCCGATTCGACGTCGGCGGCTCCTCGCAGATGTGGCAGGGCACCGTCGTCGCCTACGGATCGCTCGCCAACGACACCGCGCTCGAGGTGGACGGCATGAGCGTGATGTCGCTGCTGAATCAGGGGTCGATCGCCGGCGTGTACCACAACCAGGGTGCGTACCAGGAAATGTCGTACCAGGTGGTGGCCGGCTCGGCCGACTCGCAGACGGGCGGCGTCCGCATCAACATGATCCCGAAGGAAGGCGGCAACCGGATCTCCGGTGACTTCCTGGCGCTCTACTCGCGCGACACGTTCCAGGCCGAGAACCTCGATGCCGACCTGCGGAAGCGCGGGCTGAGCACGCCCGGGAGTCTGGTCGAGATCTACGACTACAACGGCGGACTCGGCGGCCCGATCCTGAAGGACCGCCTCTGGTTCTTCCACTCGACGCGCCGGTGGGGCACCGCGAACATCATCAACAACCAGTACAACCCCGACGGCACGCCCGCTGTAGACCGGTCGAAGATCCGCGCGTACACCACGCGGCTCACGAGCCAGCTGACCGCGAAGAACAAGCTCACGGTGATGTACGACGCGCTCCCGAAGACGCGCCAGTACTTCGGCAGCGAGAACGGCACCCAGGCGCCGGAAGGGTCGGCCTACCAGAACCAGTTCGGGTACGACTATCAGGTGAAGTGGACCGGAACCTGGACGAGCAAGCTGCTGAGCGAGGTGGGCTTCTCCCAGAACTTCCTCGGCTACAACCTCGCGTACCAGCCCGGCACGGCCGGTCCGAGCGCCTCGAACCCGTTCGGCGCGATCTCCAAGAGTGACGTGGGTGTGGCCAGCAAGGGCGTGTTCAACGCGCCGGCCACGACGTTCTACAACCCGTTCGTCGCGAAGGTGGCGGTGGCCTCCGTCAGCTACGTCACGGGTTCGCACGCGATCAAGGTCGGCTACCAGCACAAGTTCGGCTGGATCAGGAACAACCTGACGCAGAACGGCAACATGGTCCAGGTTTACAACAACGGTGCGCCGCTGCAGGTGCGCGTCTACAACACGCCGATTGTCTCGCGCTCGAACCTGAACGGCGACGTCGGCATCTACATCCAGGACTCCTGGAAGCTGGGACGGCTCACGCTGAATCCGGGCCTCCGCTTCGAGCGGTTCAACGCGGAGGTGGACGAGCAGGCGGCTCCGGCCGGCCGGTTCGTGCCGGCGCGACAGTTCGCGAAGATCGAGAACATGCCGAACTTCACGAACTGGGTCCCGCGCGTGGGTGGCGCGTACGACCTGTTCGGCAACGGCACCACGGGCATCAAGGGAAGCGTCGGGCGGTACATGCAGCAGGATGCGACCGCGTTCCCGCAGACCTACAACCCGATGGCCACCGCCACGGCGAACCTCTCGTGGACCGACCTCAACCGCGACGACATCGCCCAGGGTGAACTCGGCTGCGTGTACCAGACGGCGGGCTGCGAGATCAACTTCGGCCAGCTGCCCACGACCTTCGGCGCACGACGGAACCGCAACCCCGATCCCGGACTGAAGCGGCCGTACCAGATCGTCTACAACGCGGGACTGACTCACGAACTGAAGCCGGGCATGGGCGTGGCGGTCAACTTCTTCCGCCGCGAGTTCCACAACGTGACCTACACCACGAACCTTGCGAATCCGGCGTCCGCCTACACGCCGTTCCAGGTGGCCGACCCGCGCGGCTCCGGCACCATCACCGTCTACAACGCGGACCCGACGAAGCTCACCCAGATCAATGAACTCGACACCACGTCCGACCGGAACAGGACGACGTACAACGGGTTCGACCTCGGGCTGAACGTCAGGCTGCCGCGCGGCGTGACGCTCGCCGGTGGATCGTCGACCGGCCGGACCATCGCGGTGCAGTGCGACCTGGCGGACCCGAACTACACCGCCGCGGCGACGCCGGGTCTCCGGTTCTGCGATCAGAGCGAGTTCGGCATGCCGTGGAAGACGACGGTGAAGTTCTCGGGCACGTATCCGCTGCCGTACGGTGTCCGGGCCAGCGCCGTCTTCCAGAGCACACCCGGCGACCAGGTGATCAACACCTACGTGCTGACCGCGGCGAACTTCCGGGCGCAGACCGGCGTGGCGCTCGCCCAGTCGTCGGTGACGATGCGCTTGACGCAGCCGGGGACGGAATACCTGTCGCGGGTCAACCAGCTCGACATCACCATTTCTCGGGCGCTGCAGGTCCGGAAGGTGCGCATTGCACCCGAGATCAGCCTGTTCAATCTCCTCAACGTGAACCCCGTGCTGAGCCAGAGCACCGCGTATCCGAACATCGGCACGCCGCTCCGCATTCTCGACGGACGGCTCATCCGGTTCCAGGCACAGATGCGGTTCTGAGCCTGCTATCATCCCGGTCCACGGACGTCCCGTCACGACGTCCGTGGACGGTTCCTGATGCCGCGGCGGTCCCTTCACCACCTTCTCTCGCTCGGCGTCCTTCTGCTGTTCGCGGGACGCACCGAGGCGGCGCCCGTGACGTTCGCGTCCGACGTCGCTCCGTTGTTGTTCGAGCACTGCGCGGCGTGCCACCACCCCGGCGGGCCGTCGACCACCTCACTGCTGACATACCAGCAAGCGCGCTCGCACGCCACGCAGATCGTCCAGTTGACCGCCTCGCGCCGCATGCCGCCCTGGCAGCCTGACGGGCCGCACGGCGTCTTCGAAGGGGACAGGCGCCTGACCCCGGACCAGATCGCCCTATTCCGCCGCTGGCTCGACGAAGGGCTGGCCGAGGGAGACCCGCGGCAGACGCCGCCGGTGCCGCAGTTCCCGGACGGCTGGCAACTGGGCACGCCGGACCTGGTGCTGACGATGCCGGCGTACACGCTGCGGGCTGACGGGCCGGACATGTTCCGGAACTTCGTGCTGCCGGTGCCCACCTCGGTGATGCGGTACGTGCGGGCCTGGGAGTTCCGGCCCGGCAACCCGCGCGTCGTGCACCATGCCACGATGCAGGTGGATACGAGTGGCGCGTCCGTGCGCTACGACGAGTCGGACAGCGCGGCAGGCTACGAAGGCCTGATCGCTCCAGCGGCCCGCGCCCCGGACGGCTTCTTCCTCGATTGGGCGCCCGGGCATCGGCCGAACGTCGCCGTGCCCGGAACGGCGTGGCCCCTGCCGCCCGCCAGCGATCTCGTGATGATGCTCCACCTGCGGCCGAGCGGACGCGTCGAGCCGGTGCAGGCGACGGTGGCGCTGTACTTCGCGTCCACGCCACCTGCCCGCCTGCCGGTGATGGTGCGGCTGACCCGGCAGGATCTCTCGATCCGGGCAGGCGCGCGCGATCAGGTCGCACTCGACGACTACGTGCTGCCGGTCGACGTGGACCTCTACACCGTGCAGCCCCACGCGCACTACCTGGCGACGCGGTTGCGCGCGGATCTCAGGGAGCCCGGGAGCGGGGAGGCGAGGCCGCTGCTCACCATCCGGGACTGGGACTTCAACTGGCAGGACGTCTACCACTACGCCACCCCGCTGCGGGTGCGTGCGGGCGCCGTCGTCAGCATGCGCATCGAGTACGACAACAGCCCCGGCAATCCCAGGAATCCACACAGCCCTCCGGTGGACGTGGGCTACGGACAGCAGACCACCGACGAGATGGCGGAGATGTGGTTCCAGGTGGTGCCGGTCCGTGCGGAGGACCGGGTCACGCTGGTCGAGAGCCTCTACAGGAAGGTGCTCCCGGAGGAGATGAAGGGACGCGAGTCGATGCTCAGGCGCGAGCCGCGGAACGTGGCGCTGCGGGACGACCTCGCGCTGATGCGGGCGGAAGCGGGTGACCCGCGGGGCGCCGAGCAGGCGTTCCGGGAAACGCTGGCGCTGCGGCCGGACTCGGCGCCTGCACGGTTCAACGTCGGCATGGCCGTGCTCGCGCAGGGGCGGCGCGACGAGGCGCGCCGTTTCTTCGCGGACGCGCTGGCCGCCGACCCGAATCATGGCCCGTCGCACTTCCAGCTGGGGCTGCTGGATCAGGTCGCTGGCGACGTCGCCAGTGCCGCGAGGCATCTCGAGGTGGCGCTCGGCGCGAAACCCGCCGACCCCGACGTGCTGCTCGCGGCAGGTGTCCTCGACGCGCTGCGCGGGAACCACGCCCGCGGCATCACCCGCATCCGTGGCGTCCTGGAAGTGAGACCCGGCTGGAGCCAGGCGCAGGCGGCCCTGGCCGGCGTGCTGTCGACGGCGCCGGATGTGCCTGACGAGGGAAGGGCGGAGGCGGTGCGCCTCGCCACCGAGGCCGTGGACCACATGGGGCGTCAGCCGACTCCGGCCTTCGTCGACATTCTTGCCGGGGCCTATGCCGCGGTGGGTGACTTCGCGCGGGCCGTGGAGCAGGGGCGCGCCGCCGCGGCCATGGCCGATGCGGCGCACGATGCCGTGGCGGCCCGGGCGATCCGCGAGCGCGTGGCCGGCTGGGAGCGCCGGCTGCGATGACCGACAGGGGCGTGAGCCGGCGCGACTTCCTGAGGCTCCGGCGGACGGAGCGCGGAAAGGTGCTGGAGGTGTCGTGCCGCGCGATGTTCATGCGGTGCGCCGATGCTGCCATCGTCAACGAGCCGGTCGACGACTGGGAGCCGTGGATGGGAGAACCACCGGCCGTGCTCAATCGCCGCTCGCTGGACGACATCCTGCAGTCGTTCGAGCAGGACCTGGCTGATGTGCAGGTGCTGAAGCTGCTGGAGCCGGAGTGGCTCGACTCCATCAGTGGCGCGGCGCGCGTGCAGGCAGCGATCGCGGCATTCGCCGCACGAGGGGGCGTCGTTGAGCGCGCGCTGTCAGGGTCCGGCTGAAGCCGGACCCCACGAAGGGGAGGGCTGAACCGGGACCCCACGAAGGGTCGGGCTGAAGCGCGACTCCGCGAAGGGGCCGGCTGAATTGGGACCCCACGAGCGTGGAGTCCCGTCAGTAGCGCCAGGCTTCAGCCTGGCGAAGACGAATCAGGCGCGAGCGAGCGCCAGCGTGAGCTGCGTCGTGGCGGCGGCGTACTTCACCACCGCATCGAGGTCCACCGTCTGCGGCCAGAGGTCGAACGGGTTGTGGAACCACGGGCCGCTGCCGAGCAGCGAGATGTAGCGTCCGCCCCCGACGTGGATGTTGCGGGCTTCACCGCCGGGCACCGTGCCCCTCGGCACGCGCGCGTCGATCCGCGCACCAGCCGCCTCCATGGCCGTCATCGCCAGCGCTTCGATGTCGTCGGCCGAACTCTGGAGCCGTGAGCGCCCGCCGGCCGCACCGATGTTCGCGCCGAGGTGAACCCAGGCCGCGGCCGACTTGATCAGGCCGGGTTCCTCTTCGAGGAAGCGGTCCAGGCCGAGGTGCCCGAGTTCATGACCGCTCGACGCGATGAACCGCACCGTGCGGTCGGGGCGTGCGTCGACGGCGGCCTGCATGATCTCGAGCCAGCAGGCGAGTCCGCCCCCGCGTTCGGAGACCGACTGGTACCAGCCGCTGCGGGGCGTCATCACGATCACGGGCGGCAGGTCCGGCCGCCGGCCCGGCACCGTGGCGAGCACGTTGGTTGCCGTGGTCTTCGTTCGACACACATCGGCCACCACCCGCACCTCCGCGCCGTCCTTCACGAGGCCCTCGAGCCATTCCCTGGCGGTGGAGGACACCTGCAGGACCGGCGCACCGTACGGCTTCAGGAAGTCCACCGCGTTCGACGGACACAGGCCCGGATTGCCGCCGTCGGTGAGCGCCACAATCGCCTTCACCGCCGGGTTGCGCCGGAGCGCGGCCAGCGAGCGTCCTTCCGTGCTGATGGCGGCCTGGTCCAGCGTCACGAAGACGATCGGGGCGCCGGAGTTCTCCGGCCCGAGCCGTCCCCGGATGCCGTCTGCGCTGGTGAAGCCACCGTCGAAGAACGGCAGCGCCTCGCGCCTGGTGCCCCCCGCCTCGAGGAAGGCCGCGCGCAGATCGATGCGGTCAAGGGCGAACTCCCGCGGAGACTCGCGGGCGCCGCGCTTCGAGACCTCGCCGAGCAGCCATTCGGCGGTCTCGTGATCCGGGCCGGTCGCCGTGCGGTGCGAACCGAGCAGGTGAAACATGCGGAAGACGTCGGCGATCCGCTCGCGCCGCAGGGCACCCTGGGTGTCCTGCGCGGCGAGGCCGCGCGGCAGGAGGAGGCCGGGCACGGCGCCGGCGGCGAGGCGGAGGAACGTCTTGCGGCTGATGGGCGTGGTCACGGCCGTTCATCTTACAGGAGAGGCCGGGACAGCCGGGAGCGGCCGGTGACCGGTCAGGCCGCCTGGAGCAGCGTGATGACGAGCGGCTCGTTGTCACACGTCAGGGCCACGCGCAGCAGTTCGCGGCTGCGCGGCACCCGGACCGAGTAGTCGCGCCCGCGGACGACGGAGGGCAGCGACATCCGGGCGTCCGACTCGGCGAGCATGCCCTTGATGTTGCCACCGGTCATGTTCGCCACTTCGCCGAACGCATCCTGGATGTCCTCGGCGCTCGCGCTGCGACGACCGAGGTTCAGCATCCGGTGCGCGACGCGTGCGGCCAGTGACTCCGACGTCTGGAGCACGACCACGCCCTGCCAGCTCCCGGTGATGTGCACCTGCGCCTCGATCGAGGGGACCGGCCACTGCGCTTCGTCGGCGTCGGCGAAGGGCAGCACCGACATGCCGAGCGTGGTGGACCAGATGAGGGCGCTCGTGTCCGCAATGTCCCGGGCAGTAGGAATCATGGGTGTCCCGTCCTAGGCGTGGGCGTGGTCCTTCAGTCGATAGCATCCGGCCCGCTCGTACTGCTGCCGGTCGATGGACTCGTCGATGTTCATGGGGCTCTCCGCGCCGCCGAGGAAGAGGTAGCCGTCGGGGCGGAGCAGCGTCCGCACGGTGCGGAGGATCCGCTTCTTGGCCTCGGTGTCGAAGTATCCGCAGGATCGTGCGACATTCGGTCTGGACGGTGCCGGCCGTCGGCCGTCTGTGCGTCGACAGAATGTCGGTGCGCCGGACAAATGATTTGAATTGCATAAGTCACGCTGTCAGACTGCGACGACACGACCGTTCTGCGCATCGCCGCGCGGGCACGGCGTGCGGCTACAATCCCTTTATGAGCTCAGCAGGGATCCTCGCCCTGGTGCTGCCTCTCGCCTTTGCGAGCGGGATCAATATCTACGCGACAGTCGCCGTGATTGGACTCGCCTCGCATGCGGGGCTCATCGCGCTGCCTGGACAGTTCTCGGCCTTCGGGCACGAGTGGGTCATCGGCGCGGCGCTCGTGCTCTACGCGATCGAGTTCGTGGCTGACAAGGTGCCGTGGGTCGACAGCGCGTGGGATGTGCTGCACACGATTGTTCGGCCGGCCGGTGGGGCGCTCGTCGCCCTGCTCGCAGCCGGAGGCGCGCCCGTCGACATCCAGGTGATCGCCGCGTTGCTCGGCGGCTCGGTCGCGCTGACGTCCCACCTGGCGAAGGCGGGCACGCGCGTGATCGTGAACGCCTCACCTGAGCCGTTCAGCAATTGGGGACTCTCGCTGGCCGAGGACGTCCTGGTGGTGGGCCTCACCTGGCTGGCGCTCGAACATCCGTTCGCCGCGACCATGCTGGCGCTCGGACTGCTGGCCGTCATCGTGGCGAGTGCGTCGGCGCTCGTCAGGGCGCTCCGCCGGCGCGTCCGGCGCTGACGATCAGGCCCGCACGGCCCAGCGCAGCTTTGCCGCGGCGGCGCGCCGGTTCGTGAAGGTCTCGTCTTTCGCCGACCGGGTCACAGACGAGGACACCTCCGCGTAGACGCCGGTCCGGCGCCCGGCCTGGAACGCCTTCTTCACCAGGCGGTCCTCACCCGAGTGGAAGGTGAGGATGACCACGCGCCCCCCGCTCGCCAGGCACTCCGGAAGGGCCGCCAGCAGGCGATCGAGCGCACGGAGTTCATCGTTCACGGCGATCCGAAGCGCCTGGAAGGTGCGCCGCACCGACATCTTGACCGCTGCACGCGTGAGGTCCGGCAGCGCGTCGTGAAGGCCGGTGCGCACGACCCGCTCGGCGGCGTGTGTGGTGTCGCATCGGTGCGCGCGCAGCAGGCGCGCAATCAGCGCGGCGTGCGGTTCGTCCGCGTTGTCGACCAGGACGGCGATCAACTCGTCCTCGCTTAGCCGACTGATGAGCCGGGCCGCGGTCTCACCGCCGTGCGGGTCCATCCGCATGTCGAGCGGGCCAACCCCCTTGTAGCTGAAGCCGCGCGACGGTGTGTCGCCCTGCATCGACGAGGTGCCGAGGTCGGCCAGGATGCCGTTCGCTCGTGGGAACTGCCCGGCGCGGAGTACCTCGGGAAGCGCGGCGAAGGTCCCGTGGCGGACGACGCAGTGCGGGGCTTCGAATCCGGCGTCGCGCAGGCGTGCCTCCGTACGCGGCAGTTCCACACGGTCCACGTCCAGTCCCAGCAGGCGTCCCCCGGGAATCCGTTCCAGAATGGCCGCCGCGTGTCCGCCGCCGCCGAGCGTGCAGTCGACGATGAAGTCGCCGGGCTGGGGGCGGAGGCAGTCCAGAACCTCGCGCACCATGATCGGGATGTGCACGGGAGGAATTATCAGGGATCAGGGACAGGGACTAGGGATCTGGGATCAGGGACTAGGGATCAGAGACAGGGACTAGGAATCATGGTTGGAGGTTGGAGGTTGGTGGACGGTTCCGCCGGCGCCATCATCGCCTGACGCCGCCTGACCAGCCGGCCGTCAGCCAGTCGAAGCCGTCGGCAACAATCGCGGGCGGGACGGCGTGCCGGCCGTCGTATTCCGTGTAAGTCACGTCGTAGCCAAGACCGCGGAGGCGGGGGACGAAACGGCGGCTGGTGTCGTCGATGGGCATCACGTTGTCCGCGGTGCCGTGCGAGATGAAGATGCGCGGCTGGCCCTTCACGTCCACCGGGTTCATCACGCCTGGGGAGAACGCGAGGATGTGGCCGAAGAGATCGCCGGTGCCGATGCCGAAGGAGAGGGCGTACGAGGCACCGTCGGAATGGCCGCCGATGGCCAGGCGAGTGCGGTCAACGGCACAGCGACGGAACGTCTGCCCGAGCGCCTGGGCCAGGAAGTCGGCGTCCGGCCCGTACGAGCCCAGCACCAGATCCCACGTGCGCTGGTCACGCGAGTCTGGCGCGAGGATAATGACGCCGTGCTTTTCCGCCAGGTCGAACGCGTACGCCACGGCCGCGCTGGTGCCCCCTGCGCCGTGACAGAGAACCAGGAGGGGCAGCGGCGTGTCCGGCTGGTATCGCGCCGGCAGGTACAGCAAGCCGTCGCGCTCGTGATCCAGGCCGAGCGGGTGCTGACCCGGCGTGAGAGCCTGTGCGGACACCCGTGCTCCCGCGCCGATCGCGGCGAGCGCCGCCAGTCCGAGAAAGCTGCGACGGGAGCACGTCATCAGGCCCGGCACGTTACTCCGGACCTGCGCCCGAGGCAACCGCGCTGATGTCGTCCTCACTCGTGCTCGTGCTGCTGTTCGTCGGCAGTGGTGCCGCCGCCCTGATCTACGAGGTCGTGTGGCAGCAGCTGCTCCAGCTCGTGATCGGCTCCTCGACGATCTCGCTCGGTGTGCTTCTGGCCACCTACATGGGCGGCATGTGCCTCGGAAGCCTGTATGCGCCCCGCCTGATCGACCGGACACGTCACCCGCTCCGCGTCTACGCGGCCCTGGAGGCTGCCATCGGCGCCGCGGGGCTGGCGCTGCTGGTTGCGGTGCCGGTGGTGTCCCGGATCTACGCCGCGACGGGAGGGCTCGGACCTGGCGGTGTCGCCATGCGCGCCATCGTCGTTGCGATTTGCCTGCTGCCGCCGACCTTCGCGATGGGCGCCACGCTTCCCGCCATCGCCCGGTTCGTCGAGCGAACGCCCGACGGGCGCGCGTGGCTCGGCTTCTTCTACGCGGGCAACCTGGCCGGCGCTGTCATCGGATGCCTCGGCGCCGGGTTCTACCTGCTGCGGGTCTTCGACATGCAGGTGGCGACCTTCGTGGCCGCGGCGCTGAACGCTGCAGTCGCGGCCGTCGCCTGGGGGATTGCCGGGCGGTCCCCTCGACCGGTGGCGCCGCCGTTGTCCGTGGCGCCAGCCAGGGACGCCGACACTGGCGCGACGCAGGTGGTCTACGCGGCCGTGGCGCTCTCCGGCTTCTGCGCGCTCGCCGCCGAGGTGGTGTGGACCAGGATGCTGGCCCTGGCTTTCGGAGCCACGGTCTACACGTTCTCGTTGATTCTGGCGGTCTTCCTGACAGGGCTCGGGATCGGCAGCACCGCCGGCGCGGCGCTGGCTCGCCGGATTCGGCGGCCGGCCGTGGCCTTCGGATGGGCACAACTCGCGGCTGTCGGCGCGATGTTCTGGTCGGCCGATGCGCTGGCGCGCGTGGTGCCGTTCTGGCCCGGGCAGGCGACCACCGGCGCGGACATCTGGGCGGTCTTCCGCCTCGACGCCGTGCGCGCCCTCTACGCCGTCCTTCCCGCGCCTCTCTTCTGGGGCGCGAGCTTCTCCCTCGCGCTGGCCGCCGTGGCCGACGACGAGCGCGACAGCGGCCGCGTCGTCGGACGCCTGTATGCCGCCAACACGCTGGGCGCCATCGCGGGCGCGTTACTGACCAGCCTGGTGCTGGTGCCGATGCTCGGGTCGCAGCAGACGCAGCGGGTCATGCTCGCCGCCGGTCTGGCGAGCGGCCTCCTGATGCTCTGGCGGCGGTTCGACAGCTGGGGCAGCCGGCTGCCGGTCCACCTCGCCACGGTCGCAAGCGTGCTGCTCATGACCGTCGTGCCAGGGGTGCCCGGTCTTCTCGTGGCATACGGCAGGCATGCGGCGAACTGGGGAGCGAAGGCCGGCGAGATCATCTATGTGGGCGAGGGCATGCACGCGTCGATTGCCGTCTCCCGCTCGTCCGACGGCGTCCTGAGCTACCACAACGCGGGCAAGGTGCAGGCCTCGAGCGAGCCGGCCGACATGCGCCTTCAGCGGATGCTCGGCCATCTCACGACCCTCGTGCCCGCGAAGCCGAAGTCGGTGCTGGTGATCGGCTTCGGTGCCGGGGTGACGGCGGGAGCGGTCAGCGTGAGCCCCGCCGTCGAACGCGTCACCATCGTCGACATCGAGCCGCTGGTGCCGAAGGTGTCCGGGCGCTACATGGCGAGCGTCAACCACGACGTGGCGAACAACCCGAAGGTCCGCATCATTGCGGACGACGCGCGCCACTTCCTGCAGACGACGACCGAGACGTTCGATGCGATCACGTCGGACCCGCTGGACCCGTGGGTGAAGGGGGCTGCGACGCTCTACACGCGCGAGTTCTTCGACACGGCGCGCGCACACCTGAACCCTGGCGGGGTGATGACCCTCTACGTGCAGCTCTTCGAAAGCAGCCCGGAGGCCGTGAAGAGCGAGGTCGCCACCTTCTTCCAGACCTTCCCGGAAGGGCTCGTCTTCGGCAACATGTTCGACGGCCACGCCATCGACACCGTGCTGCTCGGCTCGGTCGAGCCGCCGCAGATCTGGGTGGACGAACTGGAGACGATGCTCCGGTCGCCGTCGTTCGCGGCGGTGGACTCGTCGCTCGTCCAGGCCGGGCTCTTCGGAGCCGTGGAACTCTTCGGCAACTATGCCGGCCGTGCGCGCGACCTGCAGGGGTGGATGGCCGATGCCGAGATCAATCACGACAAGGACCTGCGCCTGCAGTTCCTCGCCGGACTGGGACTGAACACGCACTCCGGAGACGAGATCTATCGCGACCTCCTCTCGTATCGCACCTATCCGGACGATCTCTTCGTCGCCTCGGAGAGCACGATGATCAAGCTGAAGGCGGCGATGGACGGCATCCGCGAGTAGGGCGGAGCGGGCACATGAGGCAGGGCAGGCTGGGGTGTTGAAGGGGTTGGCGTCAGCCGGCCCCGCCACGCAGGACTGAAGCATGAGATCAGGGATTCTGTCGCACGCACGTCATTCGACGATCGCCGCTCTCCTGATGATCGCTGCCGGATGCGGCGGCACGCAGGAGCCGGCACCGGCCGCCGCGCCTGCCGCGACCGGCGCGGCGCACGTCGTCGCACGCAGCGGGCTTGCCATGGGGTCGTCGCTCTCGCTGATGGCGTGGACCGCCGATCAGGACGGGGCCAACCAGGCCTTCGACGCGGTGTTCAAGGAGTTCGACCGTCTCGACCATCTCCTGTCGGTCTGGAAGGAGGGCAGCGACGTCCTCGCGATCAACGCCGCGGCGGGCGACCATCCGGTGAAGGTGAGCCCCGAGACGCTCGAGGTGCTGACCACGGCGAGGCAGGTCAGCGAGTGGACGAACGGCCTGTTCGACGTCACGTTCGGTGCGCTGGCCGATGTCTGGAAGTTCGATCAGGATCAGGACGACTCCGTCCCGTCGGCTGACGCGATCGCGAAGCGGCTTCGGCTGATCGACTACCGCAAGCTCGTGATCGACGAGCAAGCCGGCACGGCGTTTCTGCAGGTGAAGGGCATGCGCGCGCACGTAGGCGGCATCGGCAAGGGGTACGCGGTCGAGAAGGCCGCAGCCCTGATGCGGGCGGCCGGGCTGAAGGACTTTTCGATCCAGGCGGGCGGCGACCTCTACGTTGGCGGCGTGCGCGGCGACCGGCCGTGGCGTCTCGGCATTGCCGACCCTCGTGCCCCGGACGGCGGCATCTTCGCCAGGGTCGAACTGTCGGATGCCACCTTCAGTACGTCAGGCGACTACGAGCGGTTCTTCATCAAGGACGGCGTCCGCTATCACCACATCATCGACCCGCGGACCGGGCAGCCAGCGCGCCTCTCGCGCAGCGTCACCATTGTCGCCAGGCGGCCGGTGATTGCCGACGGCCTCAGCACCGGCGTCTTCCTGCTTGGCCCGGAGGCGGGGATGGCGCTCGTCGAGAAGCTCCCCGACGTCGAAGCCGTCATCGTCGGCGCGGACAACCAGGTGCACGTGTCGACCGGGCTGCAGGGCAAGCTGGAGATCGTCCATCCGCCGACTGATGGGCTGTAGCAGGCGCTGGACGGTGGGCGTCGGGCCGCGTACGTAGCGCCACGCTTCAGCGTGGCGCCCAGCAAACGCCAGGCTGAAGCCTGGCGCTACGACTCGCCCTCAGGCCCCGACCTTGGCACCGACCGGCAGGTTCTTCGCCTTGCGGTGCACGACGATCCAGTGCACGCACTTCTTCTCGTCGGCGTAGACCCGTTCGCAGTCGTCGCAGCGCACGCACTCGGATCGCACGATCTGGGGGCCGCGGATGGCGCCCCATTCGCAGGTGCGCTCGCAGATCTTGCAGGTCTTGCACTCGGACCAGCGCTTGATGCGGAAGATCGTGGTCACCTGCGAAATGAGGCCGAGCGCCGCGCCAACGGGGCACAGGAAGCGGCAGTAGAGGTTCCGCACCACGAGCGTGGCCAGCAGCAGCGTGCCCAGCATCGTCCAGAGCACGACCGAGCCTTCGCGCGTGTACATCCAGAACGGCTCGACGTAGCGGTAGATCGTGAAGTGATCGGTGGCCGCGTAGTAGCCGACCACCCCGAAGAGGAGCGCGTACTTCACGTAGCCGGCATAGCGTTCGACCTTCGCGGAAGGCTCCCACCGGATGCTGGCCGGCACCACGGCGTCGAGCAGCTGCGTCAGGGAGCCGAACGCGCAGATACGGCCGCAGTAGAGCCGTCCGAAGAGCAGCGTCGTCACCACGGTGAAGGTCGCGATCAGGTACCACGCGAGGCTGTACTTGAACTGGGGAAAGTCCAGGTGCACCAGCCTGAAGATGTCGGTAACGGAGATGAGCGTGCTCTTCGTCACGCCGAGGTACGCCACGGACATGACGAGGGCGGCGTACTTGAGGGGCTTGCTCTTGCGGAAGAAGCTGACCAGCGCGAAGACGAAGAAGGCGCTGGTGATGGCGAGGTCCTGGATCTGCGGCCGGAGGATGTCCGACCAGCTCTCCTGCTGGACCTCCTCCTCGAACCCCCACGCATCGTCGGTGCTCGAGGCACCGGCGGCGCTCGCGCCGGGCGTGGGCGGGAGCCCCAGGGCCGCCCAGGGATCCGAGCCGGACTCCTTGCCGGGGCCGGCCTGACCGGGTGTGGAGGGGAGCGGCGTGTCCGAACCGCTCGGCTGAGCAGGGGCTGCTGCGGCAGGCTCGGGCGGAGCGGCGGCCGGGGCAGGGCCCTGCGCGGCCAGCACGGAGCCGGCCAGCATCAGGGCGACGAACGAACAGGAAAGCAGCCTCGATGCCGCCCGAATCAACGCTTCACCGCATTCGGGTCGAGCAGGGCGCGCGCGACGATGCGCGTGGAGTCCCGGATGGCGCGCGTCGCACTGTTGATGCTCAGCGTGGCGCGCGACACGGCATCGACGTCGACGCCGGGCTGGAACTTGTCGAAGATGCTCTTGCCCTTGAACTGCGCCGCGAACTCAGGCGGTTCCACCGAGAAGTACCCGTAGGGCTCGGAGTCGTAGTCGACGACGACGCCGTTGATCGTGCCGTTGAGGTTGAGGCCGACCAGGATGTGGATGGCGCCGTGATAGCCATGCTCCTGGGGCACCATGTCGGTGGTCCAGAAGATGTGGCCGAGCACCGGGGCGTTCGGGTTGGCCTTGGGGTCGGCGGCGTAGGCCGTCCAGTGCGGAGGCGTCCCTCCGAAGGTGGAGAACGCCGCGGCGTTCGGGAAGAGCTTCTTGAAGTGCCCTTCGGGCTTCGGATTCGTGAAGATACGGTCGGCTGCCCCGACGGCGATTCCACCCGCCAGCAGCAGGACGACGAGCGCGAGCACTTTCTTCAAACGTGGCCTCCCGGACGGCGATTATCCCGGTCCGGGGAAAGGGGCGTCAAGCCTCTTCGCGCGGGTCGGCGATGGGGAGGGCCACCGTCACAGTGGTGCCGTGGCCGGGCTCGCTCGCGAGGAGGAACTGGCCGCCGCTCTGCCGCACGATGCCGTAGGCGGTGGAGAGGCCCAGACCGGCGCTCTGGCCGAACGGCTTGGTCGTGAAGAAGGGTTCGAGCGCGCGTTCCAGCGTTCCGGCGTCCATGCCGGCGCCCGTGTCGCGAATCCGGAGGACGCCGTAGCGCCCTGGCGCCCCGCTGTCGCCCTCGGCCGGGGCGAGCGGCTCCTGGCTGGTCGTCAGCGTCAGCGTGCCGCCATCGGGCATGGCCTCCCGGGCGTTCAGCAGCACGTTCAGGAAGACGTGCTGGAACTGCTGCCGGTCCACCAGTACATGGGGATCGTCTGCAGCCAGCTGCTCCACGACGGTGATGCGCGGCTTGAGCATCGGCGCGAGCCCGCTCATCGCCTCGCGGACCAGCTGGTTCAGGCTCACGCGCCGCGGCTGGAGCACCTGTTTGCGCCCGAAGGCCAGGAGCTGCTGCGTCAGCCGGGCCGCGCGCTGCGCCGCGTCGCGAATGGCCGCGACCTCCTCACGCGTCGGGTCCTCGCCGAGCAGGCTGTCGGCGTATCCCAGGATGACGGTGAGCATGTTGTTGAACTCGTGAGCGACGCCTCCGGCAAGCTGTCCCACGGCATGCAGGCGCTGGGAGTGCTGGAGCCGCTCCTCCAGGGCGTGGTTGTGCCGGACGGTTTCCGCGGCACGGTTGAACGCCGCCGCGAGCGCCTGCACCTCGAGGCTGCCGCGAGGTTCCACGTGCGGCACGGGCTCGCCCCGGCCCACGCGCTCCGCCGCCTCGACCAGCGCGTCCATGGGATCGAGCACGAGCGCCTGCGCCGTGCGTTCCGCGGCGATCAACGCCACGAGCGTGGCGACGGCGAGCACGAGCAGCTCGAGGAACAGAATACGGTTGTACGGGCGGAGGACCTGCCCGGTCGGCGACCCGGTGGCCAGGAGCAGGACGCGTCCGGCGGGGGCGCCCCACTGTGCTGACACGTACCGGCGGACGACCCCGTCCAGGCCCGCGGTGTTGTCGTCCCATCGGGGGTCCGATTCCTTGATGCGCTCCAGGTCTGCGTTCCCTACCTTCCGTCCGACGAAGCCGTCCGGCTGTGCCGATCGGAAGAGCACGGTTCCGTCCTGGTCGATTACCGTGGCGATGGTGCCGTCCGCGATGCTGGTGGCGTCGAGGGTGTAGTTGATCCAGGCCAGGCCGAACGCCGCGATGTAGACCGGCGCGTCAGCACGATCCGGCGAGCGGTAGGCGAGGAGGAGTTCCCGTTGCGGCGAGCCGGCCTGGGGCCGGGAACCGAGGATGGCGAACCCTGTGGGGGTGGTGGTGGCCCGGGTCCATCCGGCGCCGGGGCCGCCGGCGAACGAGCCGTGTGCCGAGCACCGCACGCCGCCTTCGGCGGTGGTGACCGCCCCATCGTTCAGGAACGGATGCGCGTCGAGCAGGCCGCGCAGCAGGACGCCGCAGTCCGACTGGCCCTCGCGTGTCTGTTCCAGGGTGTCGATCAGCGAGAGCAGTTGCGCGGCGTTCGTGAGGATCCGGTCCAGGTCCGCCGCGGCGGACTTCGTCGTGTTCCGGGCGTCCGTGACGAAGTCCTCGAGCGCGATGGAGCGCTGGTAGACCTGCGTCAGGGTCGATGTCGCCAGGACCGGCAGCACCGCCAACAGGACGAGCAGCGCAAATCGGCCACGGAGGCCGCTCGGGACGAGCCACGACCGGGACATGACACAGGTGCATGTCGCAACGGCGCTGCCAGCGGCATCTGTCGCAGGAGTACGTTCGAGCGCGGCGTAGGACGGATTCGGAGGGAGGAAGGGCGCTGGCGCCCGCTCGCGCTGCCGCGAAACGGGCGCCCTGCGCCGGGAAGCCGGCAGCTACCGCTCGAGCAGCAGCAGCTCGAAGTAGATCGACTCGTCGCCCATCTTGAACGGATAGAACACGCGCATCGTGTCCGACGGGATGCGGGTCGAGAAGTCGGAGCCCACCGTCACGGTTGGAATCGCAATCGCCGACGCGGGCTCGTGCGCGGCAAGCTTGGTCCTGAACGCGCCTCCCACGAGGTTCGCCACTTCGCCCATGGCGTCCGGCATGTCGCCATTCACCTCCGACGCATCCATACCGAGCATCGCGCCGGCGATGGCGTTTGCGGCCTGGAGCGAGGTGTGGATGCAGACGAGACCACTGCGATGCCCGGCGAAGGACACCGATGCGGCGACGTGCGTGCCCCAGTTGCTGGGGGGCTGGTGCGGCTGTTCCGGGTGGGGTTCGATGGTCTGGCCGATCATCATCTCGAAGACCTCACCGGCGGCCGAGACGAGGTTCTCGGTGAGGACTGGGGGCATCTCCATGGTCGACGCTCTCATGTGGCAGGTCAGCCGTTGATGGCGGCCTGGATGCGTTCCTTGATGGTGTCGGGTGTGAACGGCTTGACGACGTAGTTGTTCACGCCGGCGTCGAGCGCCTGGACGATGTCTTCCTGCGCCGCGTTCGTCGTCACCATGATCACCGGCAGGTGCTTGGTCTGGTCGTTCGCCCGGACGGCCCGGATGAAGTCCACGCCGCTCATTTCGGGCATGTTCCAGTCGGTGATGATCATGTCGATGGAATCAGCGGCGAGCTTCTCGCACCCCTCGCGGCCGTTTGACGCCTCGGTGTAGTCGCTGTAGCCGATCTTGTTCAGTGTGTTGATGATGATGCGACGCATCGTGCTCGAGTCGTCGACAACCAGAATGCGCATGGCTGCTCCAGAGAGAATCCGTTCGGTCTCCTAATCGGCAGAACCGTGCTACGGTTGAATCCCATGGCTGAGTACCCGGGCAGGGAGTGGACCGAGGCCGCGAACTGCCTCGCGACGGTCGCACACCAGCTCTCGAGCGTCGTGCACGAGGCGAACAACATGCTGCAGGTCATCGCCGGCTCCGCCGAGATGATTCAGCTCAATGCCAGCCTGCCGGAGCCCGTGCTCAGGCGCACGACCATCATCGCCGAGCAGGCACACCGGGTATCGGCACTCCTCGGGTCGGTCCGTGAACTGGCCCGCTACGCGCCGAGCCGGCAGGACGAGGTGTCGGATCTGGCTGCGACACTCGCGGCGGCGATCGACATGCGCAGGCATGCATTGAACCGTGCACACGTGGCGCTCTCGATCGAGGGGGCGTCGCAGCCGCTGATGGTGCGCGCCAGCTGGCGGCCGCTCATGCAGGTGGTGCTCAACCTGCTCCTGAATGCGGAACAGGGCATCCACGGCCAGGCCGGCGCCGCCATCGCCATCGCGCTTGCGCAGCACGACGGCACCGCCACGCTGACCATCGGGGACAACGGGTCGGGGCGGCCGCAGGCGACGCAGGAGCCGTTCACCGTGTGGCTCGCGCCGGACGGCTCACCGCACCTGGGACTGGGGCTCGAGGCGAGTCAGTGGCTGGTGGAACGCGAGCAGGGGCGCCTGGAGGTCGCGAGCGGCAGCGGTGGCGGGACGGTCGCGACGCTGACGCTGCAGGCGGCCTGAGTGGTCCGGCTGAAGCCGGACCCCACGATCTACCGAGGTTGCAGGCGCTCTGAGTGGTCCGGCCCGGACCCCACGAGTTCCGACGCCGGACCCCACGAGCTCACTGGTCTCGCTGACGCCGGACCCCGCGAGTGAAGTGGTCGTTGACGCCGGACCTGACGGACGGCGAATCAGTCGGTGGCGGTGTCCTGCTTGACGCCTTCGAGGCGCTGCAGCTTGTCGATCAGCGTCGTCCGGCTCAGGTTGAGGAGCCTGGCGGCGCGCCGCTTGTTCCCGCCCGTCTTCTCGAGCGACCGCAGAATCAGTTCGCGCTCGAGCTGAGACACCACCGACGTGAAGTTCAGCCCCTCGTCGGGGATCGTCACGGTGGACATCACCTCGGTCCGGCCGGGGCTCGTCATGTCCTCGGGCAGCATGTCCGGCGTGATCTCGGTCGACCGGCCGCTGAGGGCCACGGCGTGCTCGACGGCGTTCTCGAGTTCGCGGATGTTGCCCGGCCAGTCGTGCGACATGAGGGCGCGCACCGTGGCCTGCGGCAGCGCACGCACCGGGAGACCGTTGTTCTTGCAGGACTTCTTCACGAAGTGCTGGGCGAGGAGCGGAATGTCCTCGCGGCGCGCCCGGAGTGGCGGCAGCGGAATCGGGACGACGTTGAGGCGATAGAACAGGTCTTCGCGGAACGTGCCCTCGCGCACCATCTTGCGGAGGTCGCGGTTGGTGGCGGCAATGACGCGCACGTCGAACTTCACCGGCTTCGAGTCGCCGACGCGCTCGACCTCGCGCTCCTGCAGCGCGCGCAGCAGCTTGGCCTGGACCGCAAGCGGCATGGACGCCACTTCGTCGATGAAGAGCGTGCCGCGATGCGCGGTCTCGAAGCGGCCGACGCGCGCACTGACGGCGCCCGTGAACGCCCCCTTGACGTGCCCGAACAGCTCAGCCTCGACGAGCCCTTCCGGCAGGGCGGCCGCATTGAAGGCGACGAACGGGTAGTCGCGGCGCGGGCTGTTGTCGTGGATGGTGCGCGCGATGAGTTCCTTGCCGGTGCCGGTCTCACCGATGAGCAGCACGGTGCTGTTCATGGCCGACACCAGCTCGAGGCGCTGCAGCACGTGCTTCATGGCCGGCCCGGCGCCGACCACGTTGTCGAAGCGGAACGCCGACGCGTTCGCCTCGAGCGCCGCCTCGGTCTCCTCGTCGCGCGTGTTGATGGCAGCCGACAGCCGGTCGGCCAGGGCCGTCAGCGAGAAGGGCTTGGTGAGGAAGTCGATGGCCCCGCGCCGGATGGCCGCCACGGCCTCCGGGACGCCGCCCGAGCCCGTCATGATGACGGTGCGGATGTCCGGGTAGCGGTCGAGCGCCGAGTACAGGATGTCCATCCCGTTGCCGTCCGGCAGCGCGAGGTCGAGGACCAGCCCGTCGTAGGCAAAGCCCTCGAGGCGCGACAGGGCATCGCTGGCATCGCCCGACTGGGCAACCGCGAACCCCCGGGCTTCGAGCGCCTCGGCGACCAGCTGGCGGAGTTCGGTCTCGTCGTCGACAACGAGAACAGTTGGGCGGCTTGACATAGCGGTGCCGGAGACTCCCGGATGAACCGTGCGCGCCTGGGCCGGTCGGCTGTTCCCAGGCTCAAAGAATTTCGCCGATTGACGATTAGTAGTATGGATCATGTTGACCCTCTCTTCATCAGAGAAGCGGTCCGTCCGGCAGAACTGCTGATTCGGGGATGCAACGGCGGGCAACATGATGGCGGATAACCTCGCGAATACGTTCGAAGTCCTGGTAGTCGATGACGAACCGGCCGCACGGGAACTCCTGCTCGAGTTCTTCCAGTCCCGCGGGTTCGCGGTCACCGGAGCGCAGGACGGACGCGCGGCCATTGCCACGCTCCAGCGGTCCAACGGGAGCTATGGCCTGGTCATCACCGATCTCAGTTTGCCGGGGGCGGACGGCTTTGCTGTCCTGCAGGCGGCGCGCCAGGTCAACCCATCCACCTATGTCGTCATCGTCACCGGCTACGCGTCGCTCGACTCCGCGATCCGGGCGGTGCGCGTGGGTGCGTACGATTACCTGACCAAGCCGTTCTCCCTCAGCCAGCTCGAGATCATCCTCGACCGTATACACGACCGCATCAAACTGCAGGAAACGAACAGGCGATTACAGCCAGGGCGGGGGGTTGCCGATTACCCCGAGCGAACAGGCAGTCCGGGTGCGGCGCTCGATCAGCGCCTGGCGGCCATCGAGGAGTCCCTGCTCCGCATCGAACGTGCGCTGACGCGCGAGAAGTAGACGTTCACCCGACGTTGCCCTGTCGGTGCGCCGACACGGGCGCGTACCGTATTTCGCGGAAAAGCACGACATCTCGCCTCATCAGGACCGGGGCACCCTCCTTGCTGAACAGTGAGCCGGACGCTCACTGTGAACACCATCTCTGATTCCGCCATCGTCGCCGCCCTCGGTCGCCAGCTGAATCGCGCCGTTGCGCGCCAGCAGGTCGCCGCGAGCAATCTCGCCAACCTCGATACGCCGGGCTATCGCGCGAAGGAAGTCCAGTTCGCGGAAGCGCTCGACGCGTCGCTGCAGACCTCGGGCGCGGACGTCTCGACGCTCGCCGATGCCGAGGGGCTGGCCGCACGGCGTGACGGCAACACCGTGCAGCTCGATCGCGAACTCCTGAACATGTCGCGCGCCGCGGGTGACTTCAGCGCTGCGCAGACCGCGCTCGCCGCGAAGTTCCGCCTCGTGCGGTACGCCATCAACGAAGGGCGCTGATCATGTCCCTGACTGCAGCCATCAAGGCCAGCGCGTCGGCCCTCGACGCCGAGCGGGCACGACTCGAGGTGGCGGTGTCCAATATCGCCAACGCCGAGTCGACGCGTGGCGCCGACGGCGCGCCGTATCGCCGCCGCGACGTCGTCCTCCAGTCGAACACCGTCGAGACGTTCGACGCGGCCCTCGGTCGTGCGGGCGCCATCGGTGTGAAGGTCTCCAACATCGTCGAGGACCAGACGCCGTTCCGGAAGCGGTTCGAGCCGGGCCATCCGGACGCGGACGCCGAGGGGTTCGTGCAGGTGCCGAACGTCGACGTCCCCGAGGAGATGGTCGACATGGTCGGGGCGGCCCGCGCCTACCAGGCGAACATCACCGCCATCAACGTCATTCGCGACACCGTCACCAAGTCGCTGGAACTCGGGAAGTAATCCATGGCCATCGATCCGCTCACCGCCCGCGCCCTGACGTCCACGCTCGACTCGACGAAACCCGCGCTCGGCACGCCGGACCGGGCTGCCCAGAGCGCCGGCGCCAGCTTCACGGATTCGCTGAAATCGCTCATCGAGACCGTCGACTCGACGGCCGAGCAGGCCAACGTCGCGGTCAACAACATGGTGGGTGGCACGGGTGACGTGCACACCGCGATGATCGCGCTCCAGCGCTCCGAGCAGATGCTCGAACTCACCGTCCAGGTCCGCAACAAGCTCGTGCAGGCCTATCAGGACGTCATGCGCATGCCCATGTAGTTGGTCGCAGGCTGACCCAGGCGGATACCAGTGAATCCCGACCAGCTCCTCGCGCAGTTCAAGCGCCTAACCGGCACCCTCTCGACACAGCAGATGGCGGTGATCGCCGCCGTCTTCGTGGGCGTCGTCGGCATCCTCGTCGGTACGGCGTACTACATCAACACGCCGACCTACGTCGTCCTGATGTCGGACATGGACGCCGAGTCGGCGGGTGATGTCGTCAAGAAGCTGAAGGCCGCGAAGGTCGACTACAGGCTCGACGACGGCGGCCGCACCGTGCGGGTGCCGACAACGAAGCTCGACGAACTGCGCCTCGACTTCACGTCGAGCGGCGCGCCGGCGGGTGGACGCATCGGGTTCGAGATCTTCGACCGCGTGGCGTTCGGCACGACCGAGTTCCTGGAGCAGGTCAACTACAGGCGCGCACTCGAAGGTGAACTGGCGCGCACCATCGGCATCCTCTCCGAGGTGGAGAGCGCCCGCGTCCACATTGCGCTCCCGAAACCGGTGCTCTTCACGTCGCAGTCCGAACCGGCCAAGGCGTCGGTGGTGCTGAAGCTGAAAGGGCGCAAGCCCCTGTCCCCGCAGACCGTGGCCGGGATCACCAACCTGCTCGCAGCCAGCATCGAGGAACTGCGGCCGGAGGCCGTGAGCATCATCGACAACTTCGGCCGGCAGCTCACCCAGAAGGGGAGCGATGACGAGGACAACGAGGCCGGCGGCCTGCATCTGGACAAGCAGCGGCAATACGAGAAGGACCTCACCCAGAAGGTGATCGCGCTGCTCGAACCGGTCGTCGGCGAAGGACGCGTGCGCGTGAATGTCGCGGCGCGCCTCGCCGCCGGCTCGTCCGAGGAGACCCAGGAACAGTACGACCCCGAGACGCCGGTCCTCCGGTCCACGCAGAAGTCCCAGGAGGTCGGCGCCACGCCGGCCACGCTGCCCGGCGGCGGCGCTGGTGGCGGCACCGCCGGGGCCCGCTCGAACACGCCCCCTCCGGCCGGCACCAACACCGCCCCCGTCTCGATGGTCCCCGGTGCTCCGTCCCAGCGGACCACGGAGAACTCGAACTTCGAGATCAGCAAGACCGTCAGGCACACCATTACCCCGAGCGGCCAGGTCGAACGGCTCTCCGTCGCAGTACTCGTCGACGATGACCGGACCACCGAGCCGGCCAAGGACGGCACCCCCGGCAAGCCTGAGGTCCGCAAGCCCGAGGAGCTCGAGAAGATCCAGAAGCTCGTCTCGGCCGCGGTGGGATTCGACGCGGATCGGGGCGATCAGCTCACCGTCGAAAACATCTCGTTCGACGACAACGTGGCCGTACTGCCCGAGCCGCCGAAGACGATGCTGCAGAAGGTGACGACGGTCGTGCAGTCCGATACGGCCATCGAAGCGAGCAAGACGCTCGGCATCCTGCTCCTGGCCGTCCTCGCCTTCTTCCTGTTCCTCAAGCCGGTGCTGAACAAGGCGCTCGGTCCGGCCAACACGATCACGCTCCCGCAGGTGGCGGTGGCGGCCGCCGGTGGCGGCACGGTCGCCCTGCCCGGCGTGGACCCCAGCGATCCGAAGGCCGCGGCCGTCGCCGAGGCCACCGCCGCGATCGCCGCCTCGGGCGGCGTCCAGGGCAGCCAGCCGACCGTGGGCGAACTCGAGGAAGAACTGGACGACCTCTACCGCAACAAGGAGCAGCGGCGCCTCCCGGCGCTGACGCGCCACGTCTCGAAGCTGGCTGAGGAACAGCCGGAATCTGTCGCTCGCCTCGTGCGGAGCTGGATGGCGGATCATGAGTGAGAAGGCGGTCGCAACAGCAGCTCCACCAGCCCTGAGCGGGGCCCGCAAGGCGGCGATCCTGATGATCGCCATCGGCGAGGAACGCGCCGCGAAGGTGTTCAAGTTCCTGCAGGAAGAAGAGATCGAGCGCGTTGCCAAGGAAGTGGCGGGCATCGGCTTCGTGTCCCCCGACATGGGCGAGCAGGTGCTCGACGAATTCCGCCACGTGGCGTCGGCCACCCAGGCCATGCAGGTCGGCGGTGTCGAACAGGCGCGGCGGATGCTCGGGGCCTCCCTCGCGCCCGAGGCGTCACGCCGGATCTTCGAGCGCGTCGTCCGCTCGTTCAAGACGAGCGAAGGGTTTGCCACGCTCGAGAAGACGAACCCGCAGCAGCTCTCGAAGTTCATCCTCGGCGAGCACCCGCAGACCATCGCGCTGATCCTCGCGCACCTGAACCCGATGCACGCGGCGCAGCTCGCGGCGCAGCTGCCGGACCACCTGCGTGCCGACGCGCTCCTCCGCATGGCCAGCATCGAGGAGATCTCGCCCGATGTCATCGTCCGGATCTCGCAGGTGATCGAGCAGCGGCTGAAGAGTGTCGGCGGACCGTCACGCGAACAGCGGGGCGGTGTCCGGGCGGTGGCCGAGCTGTTCAACAGGCTCGATCGCAACATCAGCCAGCCCGCGCTCGAACGCATTGAAGCCGTGTCGCCCGACATGGCCGTGTCGATCCGCAACCTGATGTTCGTCTTCGACGACCTGAAGAACATCGAGGAGAACGGCATCCGCGAAATCATCAACCGCGCGGACAAGAAGGCGCTGACCGTGTCGCTGAAGGGGGCGAGCGAGGAGATCCGCACGCGCTTCTTCGCCAACATGTCCAAGCGCGCCGCCGAACTCCTGAAGGAAGAGATGGAGATCATGGGCGCGGTCCGGCTGCGCGAAGTGGAGAAGGCGCAGCAGGAGATCGTCGCCATCGCCCGGAAGCTCGAGGAAGAGGGCGTGATCACCACCGGTGCCGGTGCGGGAGAAGCGTATGTGGTCTGAGCCCCTGGCGAACACCGCGATCCGCGCCCAGGACGGCTGCCGCGTGGCCAGCTTCTGGGACGAGGCGCCGGTCACCGCGGCCGAGACCCCGATGGCGTCCGTCTACATGACGCCCGGCGCGCCCGAACCGCCGCGTGCCCCTGTCCCGCCGCCGGCGCCGAAGGCGGCCGCACCCGAGGTGCCGGCCGACCCCGAGCCTGCGCGGCCCTCGTTCGCCGAACTCGAGCGCGAGGCCTTCATGAAGGGCTACGCCCAGGGCGAGCGGTCCGGTGCGGAAGCCGCGGCACGCCGCGGCGAAGCCACGCTGCGCCGGCTGGCCCAGACGGTGGAGGAACTCGCCGGTCTCCGCACCGAACTCGTGCAGAAGACCGAGCGGCAGGTCGTCGAACTGGCCCTGGCGATTGCCGGCCGCGTGCTGCGCCGCGAGGTGTCGCTCGACCGCGAACTGCTCGTGGCCATGGCTCGCATCGCGCTCGAACGTCTCGGCGAGAACGTGTCGGCCACCATTCGCCTGAACCCCGACGACTACGCGTTCATCGGCGCCCAGGCGCAGGTGGGCGAGAGCAGCCTCGTGCGGGTTGTCGCCGATCCGCTCGTCAGCACGGGCGGCTGCCTGGTGCAGTCCGACTTCGGGCTCATCGACGTCGGCATCGACGCGCAGCTGGGCGAGATGGCCTCCGCGCTCGGGGTCACCGCGCCGGTGCCGCAGCCCGCACCCGTGCGGGCCGGCAGGGGGGCGGCATGAGCATCCTCCTCGACCGGTACATGGAGAAAGTGGCGCAGTGCGAGCCCGCGCCGATCATGGGCGAGGTCATCCGGGTCACCGGGCTCCTCGTCGAGTCGATGGGGCCGCGCGTGCGTGTCGGCGAGGTCTGCGAACTGCGGAGCAACGACGGGACACCGCCGCTTCCGGTGGAAGTCGTCGGTTTCCGCGACGGCCGTCTCCTGACCGTGCCACTCGGTGACACCGCGGGCATCCGTCCCGGCGACAAGATCGTGGCGCGCGGCGGCACGCTGTCGATTCCCGTCGGCGTACGCCTCATGGGGCGTGTTATCGATGGCCTTGGCCGCCCGATAGACGGGCTCGGACCCCTCCAAGTCAGTGAATCGGCACCTTTGAAGCCGGCTGCACTCAATCCGCTGGCCCGAAGCCCGATTTCTGAACCCATCGGCACTGGTGTGCGGGCGATGGACGCCCTGCTGACCTGCGGCCGCGGCCAGCGCATCGGCCTGTTCGGCGGCTCCGGCGTCGGCAAGAGCACCCTGCTCGGCATGATGGCGCGCGGCACCGAGGCCGACGTCGTCGTGCTCGCGCTGGTCGGCGAACGCGGCCGCGAAGTCCGTGCGTTCCTGGAACACGACCTCGGGCCGCAGGGGCTCGAACGCTCTGGTCGTCGTCGTGTCGACCTCCGACAGCCCGCCGCTGCTCCGGCTGCGGCGAGCTCATAGCGCCACAGCCATCGCGGAGCACTTCCGGGCCGCGGGGCGCAACGTCCTCCTGATGATGGACTCGGTCACCCGCTTTGCCATGGCGCAGCGCGAGGTCGGCCTGGCGGCCGGCGAGCCGCCCACCGCGAAAGGGTATCCGCCGTCGGTGTTCGCGCTCCTGCCGGGGCTGCTGGAACGCGCGGGCAACCTGCGCAGCGGCGGCAGCATCACGGCGGTCTACTCGGTGCTCGTCGAAGGCGACGACAACAACGAACCGATTGCCGACGCCGTCCGCGGCATCCTCGACGGTCACATCGTGCTCTCACGCGATCTGGCCGCACGCAATCACTACCCGGCCATCGACATCCTGCAGAGCGTCAGCCGCACGATGCCGGACGTCACGTCGGCCGGGCACCGGGCCAAGGCTGGCAAGGTGCGCGAGTGGCTGGCAACGCTGCGGGACAGCGACGACCTGGTGAGTGTCGGCGCGTATGTGGCCGGCAGCAATCCCCGCATTGACGAGGCCCTCGGCAAGCGCGAGGCGATCGACGGCTTCCTCCGGCAGCCCTCCGATCAGGCCACCGCGCTCGGCGATGCCGTTGGCGCACTGGAGCGGCTGTAGGCGATGGCGAACTTCAGGTTCCGTGCGGCGGCCGCGCTCGATCTCCGGCGCAAGCAGGAAGACGCGGCGCGCCTCGAGGTCGCGAAGGCCGAGATGGCCGTCCTGGCCGCGAACGAACGCTCCCGCGACGCCCGCGCCCGGGTCGACGACGAGGGCGACCGGCTGGTGCATCTGCAGCAGGACGGCACCGAGTCGTGGCGGGTGCTGTGGCACCGCGCGTGGCTCGAACGCCAGCGCCGCGAGGCCGACGTGCGTGCCGCCGAACTGCAGGCGCGGACGCACGAAGCCGCGCAGGCGGCGCAGCTCGCACGCGACGCCATGAAGAAGCGCCGCGTCCTCGAGCGGCTGCGCGACCGTGCCTGGCACCGCTTCCAGCGGACCCAGCACGAACAGCACGTGAGGGACATGAACGAGTTGGCCACATTGCGGTTCGTGGCGCAGATCGCCGAAGGAGGCACCCGTGCAGACTAGTTCGACCAGCGGCGCAGACAAGGCCGCAGCGGCGACCGACACCACCAAGACGACGAACAAGGACAAGAACGCCCTCGGCAAGGACGCGTTCCTGAACCTCCTCGTCACCCAGCTGCAGCACCAGGATCCGACCAAGCCGATGGACGACACGGCGTTCCTGGCGCAGCTCGCGCAGTTCAGCTCGCTCGAGCAGCTGCAGTCGATGAACACCTCGCTCACGACCATCGCCAATTTCTATACGGCTCTGGGAAGCGGCTCCACCGCCGGCACCTCGAGCACCTCGAACAGCAACAGCACGACCAACGAAGGGAAGGCCTAGATGTCTTTTTCAGCAAGCCTCTCGGGGCTCAGCGCCAGCCAGCAGAAGTTGAACGTCATCGGTAACAACCTGGCCAACATCAACACGGTTGGGTTCAAGGCCAGCGCCGTGCAGTTCTCCGACCTGGTGAGCCAGTCCGTCGGCGGCTCCAGCGTGAATCCGATGCAGGTGGGGCTTGGTGTGACGACAGGCGCGATCTCGCCGATCTTCACGCAGGGCGGGTTCGACAACACCGGCATCGCGACCAACGTCGCCATCCAGGGCGCGGGCTTCTTCGTTGTCGGCAACGGCAACGACCAGTCGTACACGCGCGCCGGCAACTTCTCGTTCGATGCGAGCGGCAAGCTCGTCACCGCCGACGGCATGCCGGTGCAGGGCTACACGCAGCTCGACCCGGTCACCGGGCAGGTGATTGTCGGCGGCGCGCTGAGCGACATCGTGATCCCCCCGGGGTCGCTGCTCAGCCCCATTGCGTCGACCGAGTTCCAGACCTCGTCCAACCTGTCGGCGTCCGCCGTGGTGGGCGACACCTTCACCTCGTCGGTGCAGCTGATCGACTCGCTCGGCACGACGCACGTGGCGACCATCACCTACACGAACACGGGCGTCGGCACGTGGGGCTATGACATCACGGTGCCGGGCGCGGAAGTGACCGGCGGCACTGCCGGCACGCCGTTCTCGATTCTCGCGACGCCGGGCACGCTCGTCTTCAACGGCAACGGCATCCTGACGACCATCAACGGCACCAACCCGCCCGCGGACGTCGCCCTGACGATGCCCGCCTGGGCGAACGGCGCCACCGCCGGCACGGTGAACTGGGACGTGGTCGCGGCCAATGGCAACCCGACGCTGACCGGCTTCGACAGTGCATCGGCCACGACGTCGGTCAGCGCCAACGGCACGACCGCCGGCACCATCGACACGATCTCGATCAACAGCGCGGGTGAACTGGTGGCCAGCTTCGGCGCCGGCAAGTCGATGACCGTCGCCATGCTCGCGATGGCCACCTTCAACAACCAGCTCGGTCTCGTGAAGCTCGGCTCGAACCGCTTCGGGGCGAGCGACGCGGCCGGCCAGCCGAACATCGGCGGCGCGGGCATGGGTGGTCGCGGCACCGTCGTCGGCAACACCCTGGAACAGTCCAATGTGGACATCGCCCAGGAGTTCACCCAGATGATCCTTGCGCAGCGCGGCTACCAGGCGAACTCGAAGAGCATCACGGTCGCCGACGAAGTGCTGCAGGACACGCTGGCGCTCAAGCGCTGAGGCTAACCGGGGACGATCATGCTGTCCACTGACGTGGGCGCCGCTCCGGCGGCGTCCACTCTCCAGGAAGGCGCGCCCTTCACGGGCGCGAGCCGTCGCGAGTCCGGGGCGACCCAGGACGACTTCGCGGCGATGTTCGACCGTTGTGCCGGTGAGGCCACGCCGGACACGACGGTCAAGACGCCGGGGCGGGGGCGCGCACGATCAGCCGATCCCCTGTCCGGCGTTCCCGCGCCTCAGGCTGCCGAGCCAGTCGCGGACACCCCGTCGGCTGGCGAGCCGTCGCTCGCGGGCGCCGTTTCGGGCTTCGTGTCCGGGACGAGCGTTGACGATCCGGATGCCGACGCTGGCGCGACCGACGATGCGCCCGTCGCGGCGTTCGACCCGCGCTTCTTCGTCCCGCTTCCGGTTGCCCTTCCGCAGCCGGTCCAGGATCAGGCTGGTGCGGCGCAGACGGGCGATGCGGCCGGCGTCTCCGACTCCTCGAGCGCCTCGGGCACGGGCTACGAGCAGGTGTCGCTCGCCAGCCGGATGCCGATGCACGCCCGTGGCCCATTCGCGGCGTTCCAGGGGCTGACCCCTCGTCCGACGATGCCCGTGCCAGTGCAGCCGATTGACGGGGCCATGCCGCCGGCCATCGACGACCCGATCGAACCGGGGCTGGAGGACGAGAGCAGCAGTGTTGTGCCCGGCGCGTTCACGCGCCAGGTGAGCACGCCCTCGCTGGCTCTGACCGCTGACGAGCAGAGAGCCGTAGCGGCAGCCGTCGAGCAGGTGAAGGCTGTTGACACCGCTTCGCCGCAGAGCCGGAGTCAGGATCTGCCGGCGCCGACTCCGAAGGCTGGGGCCGTGACGACAGACGCCCGCGCCGTTGCGATGGCGTCCATCGCCGCCGCGCTTGCGTCGGACGGGTCAGGCACGAACCAGGCGGCGCAGGCACAAGCCCAGACCCAGACCCAGACCCAGACCCGGACCCTGACCCCGGTCCCGGCCTCGCAGGTGGTGCCGGACGTGGTTCTCCCGCCGGCGGCACCCGTGTCCGATCCGCAACCGGCCGCAGCCGCGACGCCGATTGACAGCGTTGACGTCCCGGCCGGACTCGACAAGGCCATCACGGCGGCGCCACCGCAGGCAGCGCCCGGGCTCCAGCGTGCGGCGGCCCACGCGGCGAAGCCGGCGGGCGCACCGGTCGCCATCCAGGCAGAGGCTCCCCCAGCGCCTGCCTCTGGTACCGGTGCTGGCGACGCGACGTCCAGCCGCGTGGCCGAACCGTTGCCGACGGAGCCCGTCGCCTCAACCGCAGCCGCCGAACCGACGGGCAGCCCCTCCGAGGCACGCCGCGCACCCGCGGCAGGGAAGCCGTCGGTCGCCGTGACCGGTGAGGGCGCGGTCGCCACCGACACGAACGCGCCTGCGGGTGCGACGCACGCGAGGGCGCGCACCGCACCCCAGGACGTGGCGGTGCCGTCCGCCGCACCACGCCCATCAGCCCGCGTGGCCCACGCCATTGCGGCGTTCCAGGCGGCCGCCAACGCGGCGGCCAGCACGCCGGCCACTGCCGCCCAGACCGCGCTGGCGCCGGGGACGGTGCC
The DNA here is from genome assembly GCA_046331345.1 of Vicinamibacterales bacterium. Taxonomy (GTDB): domain Bacteria; phylum Acidobacteriota; class Vicinamibacteria; order Vicinamibacterales; family CAVVIG01; genus CAVVIG01. The sequence goes on from JAXLRA010000004.1 coordinate 362,131, forward strand.
CGCAGCGCTCCTGGATCAGGAACTGCCGACGCAGATCGTGCAGGCCATCCGGGTGCAGTTCGACAACGGGAGCGGCGCCGCGCACGTGCGCCTGAACCCGGGATTCCTCGGGGGCATGCGGGTCGGCGTCGAGGTCGACGGCAACTCGGTCGTGGCCTCCCTGGAGGCCACGAGCGCCGACGTGCGCGAGTGGATCCAGCGCAACGAACCGGTGCTGCGCCAGGCCCTCGCGGACCAGGGGTTGCATCTCGCACGCCTGGTCATCATCGACGACGACTCGCGGCCCGCGTCCGACGACGAACGGGGGACGGGGGAGCAGTCGCAGCAGCAGCAACGGGAGCCTTCGAAGCGGTCACGCCGACCGGAGACCGAGGGCACCTTCGAAATCGAACTCTAGCCACGAAGAAGGTTCAGCATGGCGCTCAACATTGGATCGTCCACCGACATCAGCGATATCGCGTCCCGACTGATGGACCGCGTCGACGCGAACAGGGACGGGCAGCTCTCGAAAGACGAGTTCAACGGCTTCCTGTCGTCGCTGCTGCAGGGGGTGGCCTCGACCAGCATCGGCGCCAAGGGCACATCGGCGACGGCCACCCAGGCGGCCCTGGCGTCCCGTTCGCTCACCGCGCTCTCACTGGGGGCGGGGAACTACCAGCCGATTCCCGGGTTCGACAACGGCAAGCTGAACGACCTCGCCCACACCACGCCCAAGTACATGTTCGCGCGGGCGGTGCAGGACATCGGTCTCATCGGCACGCCGACGACCGCCAACCTGCAGGCGGTGGTCGATCAGTACAACCTGGCGACCGGCGGCTCGGCGAAGGTGAAGGGCGACGACACCATCGACTTCGGCGGCGAAGTCGGCGTGGTCGATGTCATCTTCTCGGTGGGCGACCCGCAGGCCCGCTGGCAGTGGATTCCGGCGGCATAGGGGCACGAATTGACAACTTAGAACTTGGAAGTGAACTGAGGAAGTGAAGTTCTGAACTTCACTTCTGACTTCCAAGTTCTAAGTTCGGAACGCACGAAGTGTCGCCCGCCCGTCACCGCGTCCGGTGACCCGACCCCCTCCCGACGCACAACCCCCAAAAATCGGCCGATTTCGCCAGAACTTGAGGGCACCCCGCTTGCTCTTTTGCTGGTGTCGCCACTGGTGGCGCCATCTATTCACACATCGACACACATGAGCGACCCAGCACCCGCCAAGCCAGCCGCAGACGGCAAGAAGAAGTCTCCCATCATGCTCATCGCCATCGTCGCGGTCGTCGTCGCCGCCGCGGCCGGCGGCGGCGTCTACTTCTTCCTCGCGAAGAAGGGGCCCGCGGTCGTCCCCGAGAAGAAGCTGAGCGAGCACGGGCTGGTCGAGTTCCAGCCCTTCATCGTGAACCTCGCCGACGAAGGCAACAAGCGCTTCCTCAAGGCGTCGGTGCAGCTCGTGGTCGACACGCCAGAGGAGGCCAAGGAATTCGAGGAGAAGCCGGTCCTGGAAATGGGGGCGCGTTCCGCGATCGTGGACGCCCTCTCCGCGGCGACCTCGGAGGAACTCGGCAGCGCGGAAGGGAAGACCCACATCCGCGAAGAGCTGAAGGAGAAGGTCTCGAAGGCGCTGAAGATCGAGGTGGTGGATGTCCTCTTCTCCGACTTCGTCATCCAGTACTGAGCGGCCGGCCGCCGGACCGGTCGCCGTGGCCGCACCGGCCGCCGTCGCCGTCCTCGAGGCGCCGGACCTGCTCCAGCCGCTCCACGACATCCGCTGCCAGGTCGATGTGGTCATCGGCACGGGCGTGCTGACCCTGCGCGAGTGCCTGACGCTCGAGCGCCAGCACGTCATCAAGCTGACCGAGCCGGCCGGCGGCGACCTGGCGATCCGCATCCACGGCATCACCGTGGGGACGGGCGAGGTCGTCGTGGTGGACAACGCCGCGGCGCTCCGCGTGACGCACATCTCGCCGCCCGCGGGAACGGACCTGTCGTCATGACCCCTGTCGTCCTCGCGCTCCGCCAGGTGCCGGATTCGCTGGCCGGCGGCGGTCCGTCGATCTCCGCGCAGGCCATCCTGACCGTGTTCGTCGTGGTGGCCGTGCTCGGTGGCGCCGCATGGGCGCTGCGCCGCACCAACACGCTGCGCCGCGGCCGGCTGCCGATCGTGGTCGAGACCGCGGTGGCGCTCGGCGAGCGCCGGTCGCTGGTGGTCGTGTCGGTCGAGGGGCGCCGGCTGCTGCTCGGCCTGACCCCCCAGAGTGTCGGGCTGGTCACCGAACTGAAGGCGGCTCCGCCCGAGTTCGGCCAGGCGCTCGACGCCTCGCTCTCGGATTCCGCGTCATGACTACGCGTCCCCGTCGCACCCTGCTCGCGGTCGTCGTCCTCCTGCTGGCCTCGTCGGCCGCGGTGTACGCGCAGCCCGCGCAGGACCTCACGCTGAAGATCGACGGCGTCGGCACCGTGTCGGCACCGCTGCAGATCGTCCTCATGCTGACGCTGCTGTCGTTCGTGCCGGCAGCCCTCGTCATCATGACGTCGTTCACCAGAATCGCCATCGTCTTCCATTTCCTGAGGCAGGCCATCGGCACCTCGGAGATGCCGTCGAACCAGATGCTGGTCGGCCTGACACTGTTCCTCACGGCGTTCATCATGGCGCCGGTCGCCGACCGCGTGAACCAGCTCGCGGTCCAGCCGGCCATCAGCGGCCAGATGGACGTGATGCAGGCGCTCGAGGCCGGCGCGCCGCCCGTGCGCGAGTTCATGCTGAAGCAGACCCGGCAGGCGGACCTCGCGCTCTTCGTCGACCTGGCCCGCCTCCCGCGCCCGAGCACGCCGACCGACCTGCCGATGCGCGTGGTCATTCCCGCGTACGCCATCTCGGAGCTGAAGACCGGCTTCCAGATGGGCTTCTTCCTCTTCATCCCGTTCCTGCTCATCGACCTGATCGTGTCGACGACCCTGCTGTCGATGGGCATGCTGCAACTGCCGCCCGCGATGATCTCGCTGCCGTTCAAGGTCCTGCTGTTCGTCATGATCGACGGCTGGAACCTGATCGTGGGCTCGGTCGTGCGCAGTTTCGCCTGAGGCCCGCCATGCCCGAAGCTCTCGTCGTTGGAATCGTCCGTCAGGCGCTCGATACCGCCGTCATGGTCACGCTGCCCATGCTGGCCGCCGGCCTCGTCGCCGGCATCATGGTCTCGATCTTCCAGACGGTCACCTCGATCCAGGACAACGTTCTCGCCTTCATTCCGCGCGCCGCGGCGATCTTCGCGGTGTTCGCCCTCACGTTTCCCTGGATGCTCCGGATCGTGACCGGCTTCTCGATCGGCCTGATCAACAGGCTGCCGGAGCTGGTGCGGTGAACGATTTCGAGCCGTTCCTGCGGTTCGGCCTGCTCCTGGTCAGGCCCGGCACGCTGGTGATGGCGGCGCCGCCCTTCGGGGCGCCGTATGCGCCCATGCCGGTCCGTCTCGGCCTGACGCTCCTGTTCACGCTGACGCTGATGCCGGTCGTGGCCGCGCCCTCGACGATCACCCTGATCGAACTGGTCGTGGTGGTGGCGCGCGAGATGGCGATCGGGCTGGCCATTGCGCTCGGCATCCGGGCGCTCATGGGCGGAGCCGAGCTGGCAGGGCACCTGAGCGGCTACCAGCTGGGGTTCTCCTACGGCGCGATCGTCGATCCCCAGAGCGGCGTGCGGAACTCCATGTTCGCGGCGCTCTACTCGAACATGGCGCTGATCGTGTTCTTCGCCGTCGACGGCCACCACGCGCTGCTCCGGGCGATGGCGGCGTCGTATACGCAGCTGCCGATCGGCATCGGCCATGTCGACGGCTCGGTCGTCGTCGCGGTGACCTCGATGCTGGGCATCGTGTTCGTGCTCGGCGTCAGGCTGGCGATGCCGCTCATCCTGGTGCTGATGGTCGTCGAAGTGGCGCTCGGCCTCATCGCGCGGGCGGCGCCCGCCATCAACCTGATGGCAGTGGCCCAGCCCCTGCGCATCCTGATCGGGCTGCTGGTGATCGCGTCGATCATCGGCATCACCCCCGGCCTCATCGGCCGCTACATCACCCCGGCGCTCGAGGCCGGCATGCGCGGCGCGCTGGCGTTCCGGTGAGGCAGACGCATGTCTGACAACGGCGAACGCACAGAACAACCCACAGCCAAACGGCTGCGGGATGCACGCCAGCGTGGCCAGGTGGCGCGCAGCCGCGACCTCAGCGTCGCGCTGTCCTCCCTGTCGCTGACCATGGCGCTCGCCAGCCTCGGCCCCGGCATTGCCGCGCAGATGGCCACCCGCATGGCGGCCGGCATCAACCGGATGGGAGATCGGCCGCTCGAACCGATCAACCCCGGCGAACTCATGCAGGCCATCTTCGCCGACGGGAAGACCGTGGCCGCGAGCGTGGGTCCGCTGCTGCTCATCGCCGCCATCGTCGGCGTCCTCGGCACCGTCGGCCAGACCGGGTGGGTGTTCGCGACCGAGTCGCTGAAGCTGAAGTGGGAGAACCTGTCGCCCTCCCACGGCCTGCAGCGCCTGAAGCCGTCCCAGGGCGGGCTCGAGTTCCTGAAGGCGTTCCTCGCGGTCTCGGCGCTGTGCACCATCGCCTGGAAGATCATCGACACCCAGCTCCACGACGGCGGCCTGGTCGCGCGCATGTCGCCGGCGGACGCCGCGCGCTACGGCTGGGAATCGGTCCGCCAGCTGCTGTGGCGCGGGGCGCTCGCGATGATGGCGATCGGCGTCGGCGACTTCCTCGTGCAGCGCTGGCGCACGAACGAGTCGCTGAAGATGACCAAGCAGGAGGTCAAGGACGAGCACAAGTCCCAGGAAGGCTCGCCCCAGATCAAGGCCCGGATCCGCATGATCCAGCGCCAGATGATCCGCCGCCGCATGCTCAAGGCGGTGAAGACCGCGACGGTCGTTGTCACCAACCCGACCCACTTTGCCGTGGCGCTGCACTACGACCGCGCCACGATGACCGCGCCGATCGTCGTCGCCAAGGGCGCCGACCACATGGCGCAGCGCATCAAGGCCGTTGCCCGCGAACACGGCGTGCCGATGGTCGAGAACGTCCCGCTGGCGCAGGCGCTCTACAAGGGCGCCGAGGTGGGCGACGTCATTCCAGGGCCGCTGTTCGGCGCCGTCGCCGAGGTGCTGGCCTATCTCGTCCGCATCAGGCAGCTGGTGCTGTAGGTCTCCGTCATGAGCACTCACGCCATTCCCGCCCCGCGCCTCGGCGCACAGCTGCTGGCCCCGATCGCCGTGATGGCGGTCGTGCTGCTGATGATCGTGCCGCTGCCGCCGCTGGTCCTCGACCTGCTGCTGTCGGTCGACATCGGCCTGGCCGTGGTGCTGCTGCTGACCGTCATCTACATCAAGCAGCCGGTCGAGTTCTCGGTCTTCCCGTCCCTGCTGCTGCTGCTGACGTTGATCCGCCTGTCGCTGAACGTCGCCGCCACGCGACTGATCCTGATGAACGGCCAGGACGGTGTCGAGGCGGCCGGCCACGTGATCATGGCGTTCGGCCAGTTCGTCGTCGGCGGCAACTTCGTCGTCGGCATCGTCGTCTTCATCGTCCTCATCGCCATCCAGTTCCTCGTCATCAACCACGGCGCGGTCCGCATCTCGGAAGTCACCGCGCGGTTCACCCTCGACGCGATGCCCGGCCGCCAGATGGCCATCGACGCCGACCTGAACGCCGGCATCATCGACGAGACCGAGGCCCGGCAGCGGCGCGAGCGGGTGAGACGAGAAGCCGACTTCTACGGCTCGATGGACGGTGCGATCCGGTTCACGCAGCGCGACGCGCTCGCGGCCGTGCTGATCACGGGCGTGAACATCGTCGCCGGCCTGATCATCGGCGTGCTCCAGCACGACCTCGACGTGGCCACCGCCGCCCAGACCTACACCATCCTGACGGTGGGTGAGGGCTTGGTGACCTCCATCCCCGCCCTGCTCGTCTCGATGTCGGGCGGTCTCATCACGACCCGCGCAGCCGCTGAGTCCCACCTCGGAGACGAAGTCGCGGCCCAGTTGCTGGCGCAGTCACGCCCGCTCGCGGTCGCGGCCGCGGTGCTCGTCGGCCTCGCGCTCATTCCGGGCCTGCCGAAGCTCTCGTTCATCCTCGTGGCCATCATGCTCGGCGCCGCCGCATGGGCGAACCGTGTCGTGGTCGAGGGGGCGGGCAGCGAGACGGCGAAGACCACGCAGGCGGGGACGACCGGCTCGAGCCAGTCGCCCGACGCCCTCGACCCGGCGTCGGCCGTCGACCCGCTGTCGGTGGAAGTGGGCTACGCGCTCGTCTCCCTGGTCGACGAGAAGCAGGGCGGCACGCTCCTCAACCGCGTGCGCGCGATTCGGCGACAGGTCGCCAACGAAACCGGCATCGTCGTCCCGTCGGTCCATGTGGCGGACAACCTCCAGCTGCCGCCGCGTGTCTACAGCATCCTCGTCAAGGGGGTGGAAGTCGCGCGGGGCGAGCTCTACGCCGACCGCCTGCTCGCCATCAACCCGGGCGGTGCCGGTGCGTCGCTCGAGGGTGTGCAGACGCGTGAACCGGCCTTCGGCCTGCCGGCCACCTGGATTCCGCAGGAGCACCGCGAGAAGGCGGCGCAGTCCGGCTTCACCGTGGTGGACGCGACGACCGCACTCTCGACGCACCTGTCGGAGACGATCCGGACCTTCCTGCCGGATCTCCTCAGCCGCCAGCAGACCAAGGAACTCATCGACAGGGTGGGCCATACCTCCCCGAAGCTCGTGGAGGAACTGGTGCCGAAGCTCGCCAGCATCGGCGACGTCCAGCGGCTCCTGCGCCAGCTGCTCCGGGAACGGGTCTCGGTGCGCGATCTCACCACGATCCTGGAGGCGTTTGCCGACGCCGCCGTGATCACGAAGGACCCCGATTCCCAGACCGAGGCCGTGCGCCAGGCGTTGGGCCGCGCGATCTGCAAGCCGTTCCAGAACGAGAAGGGCGAAGTGCCCGTCATTGCACTGTCGCCCTCGCTCGAAGAACGGCTGCTGCAGGCCATCGTCCGCACCGACCAGGGTGCGGTCCTGGCCATCGACCCGTCGCAGGCGCAGCGGCTCGCCTCGCGCATCGCGGACGTCTTCGCCAGTGCCGTGGCACAGCCCGTGCTCTTGTGCACACCAGCGCTTCGGCCTCACCTGTGGCGGCTCTTCTCCCGGGTGCTGCCACATCTCGGGGTGCTGTCACACAACGAGATTCCGGCGCAGATTTCGATAGCGGCCCTGGCGACACTCGACTGACGGTCATGCAACTGCGGAAATTCATCCAACCTACTGTGCGGGAAGCACTTCGCGAAGCCCGCGAGGCCCTCGGGCCCGACGCCCTGGTCCTGTCCACCGAGATGGTGGCGGCCCCCGGGATCAAGGGGCTCATGGGGCAGCGCGTCGTCCAGCTCACGGCCGCCGTGGACGAAGGGGACTTCGAGGACGTGTCGGAGGCCCGACCATCGGCAGACGACCGTCGGCCCCCCGTCACCAGCCGCGAGACCGAGGCGCTCGTCGCACGTCTGGTCGCCTGCGGGCTCGACGCGCCCATGGCGCTCGGTGTCGTCCGGAGTATTCCCGAGTCGATGCGGCGCGGGGCATCCGCCGGCGTGCTGTTCCGTGCACTGGCCACCGACATCGCCGACATGGTTGCGCCCGACGACGAGTTCGCGCGGGCGGAGGTGTTCATCGGCCCGCCCGGCGTGGGGAAGACCACCACGATCGCCAAGATTGCCGCGCGTGAGCGCGCGGGCCGCGGACGCAGCTTCGGGATGATTGCCGCCGACGGCTTCCGCGCCGGGGCGGTGGAGCAGCTCCGGACCTACGCCGACATCATCGGCTCGACCTTCAAGGTCGCCCGCAGCCCCGAGGAACTGGACCGCGTCCTGAGCGGCGCCCGCAACACCGTGCTCGTGGACACCGCGGGCCGGTCGCCCCGAGACGGTTCGGTGCGCGAGCAGCTCGACATGCTGAGCCGCCACCGCAACGTCCGCACGCACCTCGTCATCGCCGCCGACACGAGCCTGTCGGCCGCGAACCGCATCTTCGACGCCTACGCCGAAGTGAAGCCGTCGCGTGTCGTCGTCAGCAAGCTCGATGAAGCGGATTCCCTGGCGCCGCTGAGCGGCCTGATCCGCGCGCGGGGCATCCCCGTCTCCTACATCACGACCGGCCAGCGCGTGCCGGAAGACCTCGAACGGGCCACGCCGGCGGTGCTGGCGAGCGCCATCCTGCGTGAATCCTTCGACATGGCGGAACTGGCATGAGCACACCAGCCAACACCGTGGGCCGTCGGGGGCTGACGATCGCCGTGACCAGCGGCAAGGGCGGCGTCGGCAAGACCGCGCTGACCGTCAACCTCTCGATCGCGCTCGCGCGCCTCGACTTCAAGGTGGGCATCCTCGACGCCGACTTCGGGCTCGGCAACGTCGACGTCATGCTGGGCGTCACGCCGATGTCGCACATCGGCAGCGTGATGACCGGCGAGAAGGCGCTCGGCGAGATCGGCGCCACGACCGTGTCCGGCGTGCGCATCTTCCCGGCCGGCAATGGCATCCGGTCGCTGACCACCATGCCGGGCGGTCCCTGGGCGCGCCTGCAGTCGGGCATGGAAGACCTGAGCGCGACGCTGGACTACCTGATGGTGGACACGGGCCCCGGCATCGGCGACACCGCCCTGAAGGTCGCCCGCGCCACCGACCGCGCCATCGTCGTCACCACCTGTGAGCCGACCGCCCTGGTGGATGCCTACGCGATGACCAAGCTGCTCATCGCGCGCTCCCCGCAGCGGGAGGTCGGTGTCGTGGTGAACATGGCGCGCGACGCCGAGGAAGGGCGCCACGTGGCGCGGCAGCTCGGCCTGGCCGTGCAGCAGTTCCTCGGCGCATCGATTCGCTACTACGGGCACGTCGAGCGGGATGCGCAGGTGACCGAGTCGGTCCAGGCGCAGCGTCCGCTGATGGCGCTCGGTGTCGACTGTCCCGCCGCCCGCGCGTACGACCGCCTCGCGCGGCGCATCGCCCTCTGGACGCCGCCGTTCTCCGGACAGGCGAACGCGCCGCTGCCGATGGGCGTGATGACGGCGGAGGATTTCGCGCGGACGGAGGCGCGGTCATGCGCATGACACTGCCTGAACCGGATTTCGAGACTCGGGACCGCCTGGTCATGGAGCACGTCGGCCTGGTCCGCGCGCTCGCGGGGCGTCTGGCCCACCGCGTGCCGTCGCAGGTCGAGGTCTCCGAGCTGATCAGTGTCGGGGTGCTGGGGCTCATCGACGCCGCCAGCCGGTTCAAGCCGACCCTCGGTGTCCCGTTCGACGCGTTCGCCCGCCGCCGCATCCATGGCGCCATGCTCGACGCCTTGCGCGACCTGGACTGGGCGCCGCGTTCGGTCCGCAAGCTCGGTCGCACGATGGACGGCACGGTGGCCCGCCTGCGCCACGAACTCGGGCGCGAGCCCGAGGAGAAGGAGATCGCCGGGGCGCTCAACGTCTCGGAATCGGAGTACGGCCGCATCCTCGACCAGCTGAAGACCGCCGAACTCGCCACGATCCGCCAGTCGACCAACGAGGACGGCACCAGTTCGCTCGAAGTCGCGGTCGACCCGGGCGAAGGCCCGTATGCGCGGCTCGAGCGCGAGGAACTGCGCCAGCTGCTGGCCGAGGCCATCACCGAGTTGCCGGACCGCGAGCGACAGATTCTCGCGCTGTATTACCAGGAGGAGCTGACGCTCGCCGAAATCGGCGAGGTCATCGGGGTGGGTGAGTCGCGCGTCTCGCAGCTGCGGACGCAGGCCATCGGCCGCCTCCGGTCGAGGCTCGCGGCGCGCATGCGCATGCCGGGCGGAGCACAGGCATGAGCAAGATTCTCTCGCAGGAAGAAATCGATGCGTTGCTCGCCGCCACCGACGATACGACAGAGGTATCCACCTCGCGCACCGTGGCGGCGCGCGAGACAGCGGCGCGGTACAACTTCCGCCGGCCCGACCGTGTCTCCAAGGAGCAGATTCATTCGCTCCAGCTGGTCCACGATCGCTACGCGCGAAACGTCGCCACGTCCCTTTCCGCTTATCTGCGGACGATGACCGAACTGTCGGTGGTGTCGGTCGAGCAGTTCTCCTATTCCGAGTTCCTGATGTCGCTCTCGGATCCCACGGCGTTCTACGCGCTCAGCATCACGCCGTTCGAGGATCTCGGTGCCCTCGAGGTGAATCCCGCCATTGCGTTCGCCATCGTCGACCGCATGCTTGGCGGCACCGGCAACGGCTCGGCGCCCAATCGTGCGCTCAGTGACATCGAACAGAACGTCATCGACTCGGTCGTGAAGTTCCTCCTCGACGGCCTCTCCGAGACCTGGCGTGCGCTCACGCCGATGACCTTTGCCGTCAAGGGACGTGAGACACGTCCCCAGATGCTGCAGGTCTCCGGTCCGAATGAAGTCGTCGTCATGATCGCGTTCGACATGAGAATCGGCACGGCCCGCGGAATGATGAATCTGTGCCTGCCGGCCAGCCTCGTGGAGGCCGTCGGTGCGCACTTCGGCCAGGCCTGGCACAAGCAGCGGCGCGATCCGAACGAGATCGAGCGCGGGTGGCTGCGCGAGAACCTCTCCCGCGTGCCCATGCCGCTGACGGCGCTCCTCGAGACGCGCCTGCTCACCAGCGACCTGATGGCGCTGCAGCCGGGAGACGTCCTGTCCCTGGGCCTGCGCGCCGAGGCTCCGATCGAACTCCGCATCGGCGACACGCGCAAGTTCATGGGACGACTGACGAAGCATGCCGGACGCGTGGGCGTCCGGATCGACCGCCGCGCCGAAGCGGGTCCGGAGGCATAGATGGGCGACCAGCACCTGCACAGCAAACTGGCCTCGCGGTTCGCGCACGAACTGGTCACGGCCCTGGCGACCGCGATCGGCACGATCGCGAGCGTCCAGTCGTCGAGCGAGCCCGCCATGGGCACGGGGTACCTGCTGTCCGTGAAGGTCGGCGGGGCCCAGAGCGGCACGGTGGTCGGCTGGGTGGAATCGGCCGTCGCCGAGGCCGCCGCGCGCGCCGCCACCGAGTCCGAAGGGCAGCCGCCCCTCGACGCCGTGATTGGCCTGCTGCGCGAGACCGCCACGCACGCCTGCGCCATCGTGGCGCTGGCCCACGAGTTCTCCGCGTTGCGCTTCAACGTGTCGGCGATCACGCCGGGGTCAGCCCCGAACTCGGCCAGCCTCTTCCGCTTCGCGATGCCGGACGGCTCGGACGGTACGGTCGGCGTCTCGGCCAGCATCGCGGAAGTCGGCGACCCGACCGTCGCCAAGATGAACGGCAATCTCGACCTCGTGCTCGACGTCGAGCTGCCGCTGGTCGTGCGGTTCGGACGCACGACGCTCTCCCTGAAGGCGCTGTCCGGCCTCGGTCCCGGCTCAATCGTGGACATGGGCCGCTCGCCCGACGACCCCGTGGAACTGCTCGTGAGCGACAAGGTCATCGCCTACGGCGAGGTGGTCATCGTCGACGGCAGCTACGGCCTGCGCATCACGGACCTTGTCAGCCGCTCGGATCGGATCCGCGCCCTGGAGACCCACTCATGATCACCTACGTCCTTCTCGCCCTGCTCGCGGCCATGGCCGTGCTCAATGCCCTGCAGCTCACGCTGCTCGTCCGGCTCGCGCGCCGGGTCACCAACGGCGACCGCAGCCACGAACGCCTCGCGCACTTCGCCGAGGCGCTGACGCTGCTCACCGACACGACGGAGCAGGGGCTGGCCAACGTCGCGGCGAGCCTCAACGCCGTCGGGCAGAAGCCGGCGACGCGCAGCACGACGAAGGCGACGACCCGCCGGATCGTGAGCGCCGTGAAGAAGGGCAAGCCGATCGCCGCCATTGCGGAGGCCGAGTCGATGTCCGAGAGCGAGATCCGGCTGCACCTCGAACTGGGCGGATTTGCCGCGCCGGCGGAGGCTGTTCATGGCTCGGTGCGCATCTGAGACCTGCACCCGGTGGCGCCCAGGCGTCCTGACCGGGGTGTCGGGCATTACCGTCGACGACCAGTGGTTCTGCTCGGACCGGTGCGTCGAGACACGCGTGCGCCAGCTGCTGGCCGACCAGCCCGCCCCGGTGGCGCCGGTCGTGTCGTCCGCGCCGCGGCTGCGCCTGGGCGCGCTCCTGCGCCATCAGGGTGCGCTCTCGGCCGACCAGCTCCACGAAGCGCTCGAGCAGCAGCGTGTCAGCGGCCTCCGGCTCGGGGCACAGGCGCGCGCGATGTTCGGCATCGACGGCGCGCTGGTGCTGCGGGCCCTCGCGGCTCAGGCAGGCACCCGATACCTCACCGCGATCGATCCTGCTACCGTCCATGACGCACCAGGCGGGCTGTCGCGCGGGACGATCGAGGCGCTGGGGCTCGTGCCGTTCTCCGCGCCCGACCGCTCCGGCGTCGTGCGGGTGGCGTCCACCGCTCCGCTGCGCTGGGACGCGGTGAACGCCCTGCGCCGCCTCGTCGGCTGGGTGCCGGAACCGTACCTCGTCGAAGACGACACCTGGCGCGACCTGCTCGAACATTATGGCGCCGGCGTGGCGGCCACGCGCCGTGTGCCGCAGGTGCGCATCGTGGCCGACGAACACGAAGCCGTGGCCTGCATCACCAGGCTGGTGTCGGCGTCGCGCCGTACTCGCCTGGCCGAAGCCCGGTGGGATCCCTATACCTGGGTTCGCGTCGAGGGTGACACGTCGACAGACGACGTGCTCCTGCCGCGGACCGTTTCCGAGGATGTGTCATGGCAGGCAGCCAGTACGTCGCTCTGAGCGGAATGCGGACGCGGCTCGAGCAGCTCGACCGCCTCGCCGCCGACATCGCGAACGTCAACACCGCAGGCTACAAGACGGAGCGGGGCGCGGACGCCGAAGCCAACCGTCCGCAGTTCAGCAACGTCCTCGAGTCGGCCATCGACGTGACGAGCGGCAGCCGTCGCCTCGACGTCTCCTCCGGCGTCCTCGCGCCGACGGGACGCGATCTCGACATGGCCATCGACGGCCAGGGCTTCTTCGTCGTGGAGACGCCGCAAGGCATGCGCTACACGCGCAACGGCCACTTCCAGCGCACACCGGACGGTACGCTCACGAGCGAGGACGGGGCGGTGGTGCAGGGCACCAACGGCGCCATGAAGCTCGGCCCCGGCGAAATCAGCGTCGACAGCGACGGCACCGTCAAGGCCAACGGCGTGGCCGCGGGCAAGCTGAAGATCGTCAGCTTCGACAACCCGTCGGCGCTCGTCGCCGAGAGCGGCGCCAAGCTCCGCTCCGACAGTGCCGCGCCGGTCGACGTGGCCGTGCCGTCGGTGCGCTCGGGCTCGCTCGAGCAGTCCAACGTCTCGCTCGTGGGCCGCGTGGCCGAACTCACGAGCGTCACCCGAAGCTTCGAGGCGCTGCAGAAGGCGCTGTCCCTGATGATGAACGACATCGATGGCCGGGCCATCGAACAACTTGGGAGAATGCGATGATCCGCGCCCTCTACACGGCTGCCAGCGGCATGAACGCGCAGCAGTCCAACATCGACAACGTCGCGCACAACCTCGCGAACGTGAACACGTCGGGCTTCAAGAAGAGCCACGTGGAGTTCGAGGATCTCGTGTACCAGGAGGTGCGCACGCCCGGCGCCGCCACGTCGTCGGTGGGCGAAGCGCCGATCGGCCTCGAGGTCGGTCTCGGCACACGGCCGGTGGGTACGTCGCGCGACTTCACCCCCGGCAACCTGCGCTCGACCGGTGGACAGCTCGACCTGGCCATCGAGGGTGACGGCTTCTTCCAGATCACCACACCCCAGGGCACGACCGCCTACACGCGGACCGGCGCCTTCCATCGCGACGCCCAGGGCGGCCTGGTGACGGCGGACGGCTACGCGCTCGAGCCGCAGATCAGCATCCCCGCGAACGCGACCACGGTCACGATCTCGAAGGACGGCGTCGTCTCCGCGCAGATTGCGGGGCAGTCGGCCACCCAGCAGCTCGGCACGATCGAGATTGCCACCTTCCAGAACCCTGGCGGCCTGCGGCCGCTCGGCGGCAACCTCTTCGAAGTGACCTCCGCATCGGGTGATGCGCAGACCGGGGCGCCCGGCCTCGACGGCAAGGGCGTCGTGCAGCAGGGGTTCATCGAAGACTCGAACGTCAGCGTCGTCGAGGAGATGGTGAACATGATCCTCGGCCAGCGTGCCTACGAGGCCAACTCGCGCGTCGTGAAGGCGGCGGACGAGATGCTCTCGCAGGTCAACAACATGGTCCGCTGATGCAGGCCTGGGCCCCGCTGCTCGTGTCGCTGCTCCTCGCCGCCCCGGTGGCGACGGCGCAGCCGCTGCCGGTCGAGGACCAGGTGGCGGCGTCGCTCGCGGCGGAAGTCCGCGCGCGGCTCGGCGCGGCGGCCTCCGTCACTGTGGACCGCGTGCAGGTCGCCGTGCGGGCTGGGGCATCGGGGCCGGTGGCGGTCGTCCTGCCGCAGCAGACACGTCTCGGTGGTCCGCTCGGCTTCTCGATCATCGGTGCGGGCACGTCGGGACGTCCGGCACAGGTCGGGCGCGGGACGGCGCGGGTGGTCGTCCGTGTGCCGCACGCGCAGGCGTCGCGGCTCCTCGTGCGCGGCACCGTCATCACGGAGGCCGACGTCGTCGACGTAGTGGGGGAGCCGGGGCCCGTCCCCCTGCGCCGCCTGCCGACCGTGCGTGAACTCGTGGGCGCGACGACGCGCACCGACGTCGCGCAGGGCGCGGTGATGACGCCGCAGTCGGCCGTGCTGCCGCCCGCGGTGCGTGCGGGTGAACCCGTACAGGCGGTCGCCCTCGTGGGAGCCGTGCAGGTGACTGCGGAATTGACGGCCATGGACAACGGGGCCGAAGGCGCGATCGTCAGGGTCGTGAACCGCGAATCGCGCCGGGAATTCCGTGCGCGCGTGGTGCGGACCGGGATCGTCGAGGTGATTCATGACTAGATATACGCGGTGGTCAGTGCTCGGCGCGCTCATCGTCGCCGGCAGCCTCGCGGCCGCCGTGCCGGCGTTCGCGCAGAAGCAGAAGCCGGCCCAGGTGCCGGCGCAGGCCCCGAGCGACAAGTACGACGAGCAGCTCGCGCGCTACCTGGAGTCGGCCCGCCAGCAGGCGACGGCGGGGGCGGTCGCGGCCAACCGGAACGACTGGATGAACGGCCTCATGGGCGACATGCGCGCCCGGAAGCTGAACGACCTGGTCACCATCCGGGTCGTGGAGAGCATCACGGCGACCGGGACCGCCGACTCGAACCTCTCGAAGGCCAGCAGCGGTTCAGCGGCCGTGCCCGGCCTGTTCGGCGCGGAATCCAAGCTGCCGTCGCTCATCGACCCCGCGAACCTGGCCAGCACCAAGTCCGACACCTCGTTCAAGGGTGCCGGTACGACGACACGCGCCGGGGAACTGACAGCGGTGGTGACCGGCCGCGTGGCCGAGGTCCTGCCGAATGGGGACCTTTTCATTGAGAGTGTTCGCGAGATCGCGATCAATGGTGATCGGCAGGTCGTGGTCCTGACTGGAGTGGCACGCGTTGCAGATATCAGCCCCAGCAATGTGGTGGCGTCCACGTCGCTCGGGGAACTGCAGATCCGGTACTTCGGTCGGGGGCTGATGAAAGACAGCCTGTCGCCCGGCTGGCTCATCCGCGTCCTCAACAAGATTTTCTGAAGGGTCCCATGTCTGTCTGCACACGACTGCGCACTTCGATCGCCGCGACCCTCGCGGGCCTGCTGATCGGCGCGCCCCTGGCGGGCGCGGCCGACACGTCGACCCGGCTGAAGGACATCGCCTCCATCCAGGGGGTCGAGTCGATCCCGCTCATCGGCTACGGGCTGGTGGTGGGCCTGAACAAGACGGGCGACAAGCGGCAGACCATCTTCACGGCGCAGACGATCGCGAACATGCTGGAACGGTTCGGGCTGTCCGTGCCCGGCCAGCAAATCAAGATCGAGAACGTGGCGGCGGTGCTCGTGACCGCGGAACTCCCGGCCTACTCGCGCCCAGGCGCGCGCATCGACATCACCGCGTCGTCCATCGGCGACGCGCGCAGCCTGCAGGGGGGCACCCTGCTCGCCACCCCCCTCCGGGGTGGCAACGGCACCGTCTACGCCCTGGCCCAGGGGCCGCTGTCCATCGGCGGGTTCGGCGGGGGCGGCGGCGGGAATTCCGTGCAGGTGAACCACCTGACCGTCGGGCGTGTCCCGAGCGGGGCACAGGTGCAGGTGGGCGCCGGCGGCGCCATGCCGACCGGCGACGTCATCACGCTCGCCCTGCGCGAACCGGATTTCGTGAGCGCGGCCCGGATTGTCGAGGCCGTGAACAGCGAACTCGGGCCCGACCAGGCCACGGTGGTCGATCCGGGCAGCATCACCATCAGGATTCCCCAGCAATACAAGAACGCGGTGCCGTCGCTGATGGCACGGCTCGAGGTGCTGCCGGTGCAGACCGACGTGAACGCGCGCGTGGTGATCAACGAGCGCACGGGCACGGTCGTCGTCGGCGGGCAGGTGCGCATCGGCCCCGCGGCGGTGGCCCACGGCAACCTGTCGGTCCGGATCTCCACGAAATACGAGGTGTCGCAGCCCAACCCGCTGTCGCGCACCGGTGACACGACCGTCGTGCCCAACACCTCCCTCGACGTGCAGGAGAAGGACGCGAAGCTCGTGTCGCTCGAAGAGGGCACGACCCTCGAGGCGGTGGTCCGGGCGCTGAATGCCCTCGGGGCGACGCCGCGCGACATCATCGCCATCATGCAGGCCCTGAAGGTGGCTGGCGCGCTGCGCGCCGAACTGGTGGTGCTGTAGCCATGAACGTCGTGCAGACGGACAAGGCCGCGGCCACCGGCACCGACACCGCCGAGGCGCAGGCGAAACGGACCCAGCTCGCCAGGCTCGCGCATGAGTTCGAGGCGATGTTCCTCTCGGAGATGCTGCGCGGCATGCGGTCCTCGATGCTGTCCGAGGAAGAGCAGCAGGGGCTCGGCAGCGCCACGATGACGGACACGTTCGACAGCCAGCTCGGTCTCTCCCTGAGCCAGTCCGGCGGCTTCGGCCTCGCGAAGATGATGATGGACGCGATGGAGCGGCAGGGACTCGGCGGCGACGCCGCCCTCGCCCGGTCGGCCCCGGCCGTCAGCGCCTACACCGCGGCAGCGTCCGCTCCGGTGGCCGCGCCGATCGCGTCGGTCCTCGAATCCACGTCGGTGGCCACGCCCGCGCTGACCGCGGTGCCGTCCACGCTTCCGTTGGATCTCGAGGCGGTGCAGCCGGGACCGGTCACCTCGCCGTTCGGCTGGCGGTCCGACCCGTTCACCGGCCGCGCGCAGTTCCACGCGGGAACGGACGTCCGGATGGCGTATGGCCAGGATGTGCAGGCGGTGGCCCCGGGCCGCGTCGCCTCGGTGAGCGAGCGCCAGGGCTACGGCCTGACGGTGGTGATCGACCACGGGAACGGCCTCGAGACACGCTACGCGCATCTTTCTGGTGCGGCGGTCCGCGAAGGCGATATCGTCGAGGCGGGGCAGGTGGTGGCCCAGTCGGGCAACAGCGGCCGGTCGACCGGCCCACATCTGCACCTGGAGGCACGCCAGAACGGACAGGCGGTCGATGTGACGACCCTGTTAAAGAATTCCGGCCTGCTTGCCGATTCCTACGCTGACAGGTCTCATGTCAGGAGCGGCCAATGAAAATTGACGGGAACAGAGCCAATGTCGACGCCTCGCTGGCGGCCCAGGATACCGTCCGTATCGGTGCCGGCAAGGATAAGGAACAGTCCAACCGCGTCAGCGGAGACGCGTTCACTGTTTCACCCGAACTCGCGTTGGCCAACAAGGCGATCGACTCGGCAAGCCAGCCGGTCGCCATACGGCCCGAAGCGGTCGCACGCGGGCGGGCACTTCTGGAGGGAGGGCAGCTCGGCAACGATGCCACGGCCCTCGCAGACGTGCTCATCTCGCGGATGCTGAACCACGAGGACTAGGACCGTGCCCGACGACCCTGCCGTCGTCCGATTGACGGCGCTGGCCGACGCCCTCGAGGCGGTGGCCAAAGCGACAGCGAGCGCCAACCCCGACGCCCTGGCGGCCTGTGAAGAGCCGCTGGCGTCGGCGTTGTCGCATGTACCGGCGGCAGCGGACCTGGCGAAGGCCGATGCCGAGGCCGTGCGGCTGCTGGCGCGGCGGATTCGAACTGCACTGTTTCGTTGTAGGACCCTGGGACGGGCGACGACCGACCTCATCGTGACGTCGCTCTCCGCGCAGGGTATGGCCCCCGGGTACGGTCCGGCGGGCGTGGGCGTGCCGGCACCCCGGCTCGGCCGCCTGGAAGTGAGGGTCTGATGAGCGGCCTGCTTAGCTCACTGTCATCAGCCGCCCAGTCGATGGACGCCCAGCGCTACGGCATGGACGTGACCGGGCAGAACATCGCGAACCTCAACACCGAGGGGTACGTCCGGCGGCGGCTCGAGCTGGCGGAACGCCAGATCGTCGCGGGGGTCGGCGGCGTCGAGGTCGTCGGGGTCCGCGCGACGCGCGACCAGTTCGTCGACCAGCGGATGCGCACCGAACTGCCGGCCGAGTCGCGCGACAGCGCGATGTCGTCGGCGCTCGCCGTCATCGAGACGTCGCTCGGGTCGACAGGGCAGTCGATCGACGGCGCGCTCTCCAACCTGTTCAAGGCCTTCTCGAACCTCAGCAGCGATCCGCAGTCGGCGGTCAGCCGCGACGGCGTCGTCCTGCAGGGCACGCGCGTGGCGGTCGCCTTCAACGAGATGGCGCAGCGCCTCGACGACTCGGCCCACCAGGCCGACAACGACATGCGCGCGTCCGTCGAGCAGATCAACACGCTCACCAAGAGCATCGCGAAGCTCAATCAGCAGATCGGCGACGCGCCGACCAATGCCGACATCGCGCCGCTCAAGGACAAGCTCGACATCGCCCTGCAGAACCTGTCGAAGATCACGAACATCGGCGTGATCATGCACCCGAACGGGACGGCGGACGTGGCCGTGGCCAGCGGCCACCCCCTCGTCGTCGGGAAGTTCAGCTACGACCTGAACATCACGAACGCGCCGGTGACCGGCGTGGCCGAGGTTCGCACCTCGGACGGGACCGACATCACCGCCACGCTCGACAGCGGGTCGCTCGGCGGACAGCGCGCCGTGCGCGACACCCTGGTGCCCGGATACCAGCAGCAGCTCGACCAGCTGGCGTACGACTTCGCGACCGCCGTGAACACCGTGTCCCAGTCCGGTTTCGACCTCAACGGCAACACCGGCCCGCTCCTGTACCTGCCCCTCGCCACCGTGCAGGGCGCGGCGGCGCAGCTGAAGTTCAATCCGGCGCTCGCGACGAACACGTCGCTCATCGCGGCGTCGAGCACCGGCGCCCCCGGCGACAACGGCACGGCGCGCGCGCTCGCGGCCCTCCAGAACCAGGACAAGGCGCGCGGCAACACCGCCACGTTCGTCGAGTCGTGGAGTGAGCTGGTCAACAAGGTCGGCACCGACAGCGCCAATGCCAGGGACAGCCTCGCCACGCGGCACGAAGTGGTGTCGGCAATCCAGGGCCTGCGTGACTCGGTGTCGGGCGTGTCGCTCGACGAGGAAGCCGGCAAGCTCCTGCAGTTCCAACGGGCCTACGAGGCCAATGCCAAGTACTTCTCGACCATCAACAGCACGCTCGACGTGCTGATGGCGGCGCTCGGAGGCCTCTGATGCGGGTGACGTTCAACACGGTTCGTGACGGGCTCAATTCGATCAACACCGCCTCGGAGCAGTTCTCCGAGGCCCAGTGGCAGGTCTCGACCGGTCTCCGCGTGCGGGTGCCGAGTGACGACCCGGCCGCGGCCCAGCACGCCATCATCGATCAGGCGACGATCGACCAGATGGATCTCTACAAGTCCGCGTCCGACTCCGCGGCGGCGAAGGTCACCGCCATGGACTCGGCGCTGACCAACATCATCGAGAAGATCACCGACGCCCTCGTGGCGCTCCAGAGCAGCCTCGGCACGACGGCCACCCAGACGGTGCGCGACGAGGCGGCCACGTCGCTCGAAGGCATCCGCGACGCCATTGCTGCCGACATCAACGGATCCTTCGGCGGGATGCGGCTGTTCTCGGGCACGAACTCGAGCGTCGATGCCTACGTGAAGCAGGCCGGCGTCTGGACCTACCAGGGCACCAACACGTCGATGGCCGTCGACATCTCGGAGAACCGGAGCGTGACGATCGCGACGGATGGCGAGTCGATCCTGAAGGGGAGCGACGCGACAGACCTGCTGTCGACGCTCGACTCGCTCGCGGCTGCCGCGCGCAGCAACAACACCGCGACACTGAACGCCGGCGTGGCGCTCATCAACAACGCGTTCACCCGGGCGACCCGCGCGCAGAGCCTCATCGGCAACGACGAGACGACCCTCGACGACACGAACCAGCGCATCGTCGACCTGCGGCTGTCGGCGAAAGCCAGGCTCTCGGCCGATCGCGACGCCAACATGGCCGAAGCCATCACGCGGATGACGAAGGCACAGAACACGTACCAGGCAGCGCTGGGCGCCGTGGCTGCGGCCTCCAAGGTGTCGCTGCTGGATTACATCAAATGAGTGGTGCCACGCCCGTGATGAGCGAACCGTCCGACCTCACCAGCATCGAGACCCGGTTCGGCCAGTTCTCGGGCAACCCCCGCGACATCGTGACGCTTGTCGACGGGTTGCCGGGGTTCGAGGAGTGCCGCCGCTTCCTGCTCCTGTCCTCGCCGTCCATCGAACCGCTCGTGTGCCTCCAGGGGCTCGACGAGGACAAGCCGGCGTTCCTGGCCATCGACCCGCGTTTCGTCGATCCCGACTACCGGTGCCGCGTGGACGATCTGCAGCGCCGTCGCCTCGGCGCGTCGGTGGAGACGCCGCTGCTGTGGCTGGCGCTCGTGCGCGTCGGCGAGAGCGGCGATTCGACCGCCAACCTTCGCGCGCCCCTGGTCGTGAATCCCGAGCGGATGCGCGGCCTGCAACTGCTCGCCGGACACGACGAGTACCACACCGATCATCGACTGGGGTGAGCCGTGCTTGTTGTCACACGCAAGCTCGGGGAATCCATCGTGGTCGGCGACGGCATCGAGATCCAGGTCGTGAGCCTCGGCAAGAACGGCGTCCGCATCGGTGTCACCGCCCCGCGTGACATCCCGGTGCACCGGCGCGAAGTCTACGATCTCGTCGTTGCCGCCAATCGCAGTGCCGCCACGAGCGCGGCGTCCTCGGTCTCGGCCCTCGCGTCGTCTCTTCGCAGCCGCGTTTCGCCGCCCGCGGCGCCCCCCGAGGCGCTCCCAGAGGCGAACGATGTCTCTCTTCGACTGGCGTGATGTCGACGCGGCGCTGCTGACGCCCATCTGGGCGGAGCAGACCGCCCGCTGGTCGCAGCGGCTCTTCTGGGACGCGCACCACAGCTGGACACAGGTGGAAGCGGAGCGGGTTGCCGGGCGCCTGCCAGGCATGGTGCTCCTGGAAGGGCGCGAGGTGGCCGCCTGGACCTTCTTCCTCGTCCATCAGGGCACCCTCCAGATCGGGGGGTTCGAATCCTCATCGTCCACGGCGACGCGGACCCTGCTGGATGCGGTGCTGCGCACGATCGACCCGCAACTCGCGCCGTCCGGGGCGATGCTGTTTGCGTTCAGCGGCGCGCCGGGCCTGGTGCCGGCACTCGTGGCGCGCGGCTTCGACACCGAACCCTACGACTACCTGATTCGCGAGACGAACGCCGTCCGGCCCGTCCGGCCTGAAGCGCCGTGGGACCTGTCGGCGGCCGCGCAGCTGCCCGGACTCCTCGCGCGCGCCTACGGCCCGCCGGCCGTGACGCGGCCCTTCGTCCGGCACGGCAGCATGAGCGAGTGGCGCGAGTACGCCGCGCAGTTGCTGGGATCGGATGCCTGCGGGGCCTTCGAGCCGGGCCTGTCGGCGGCATCGTTCGATGGCGACGGCAGCCTGCAGGGGGCCATCGTCACCACTATCGTGGGCCCGGGCACCGCGCACATCGCGCAGGTGGCCGTCGATCCGCGCCAGCGGGGCAGTGGCCTCGCGAGCCGCATGCTCGACTCGGTCGTCGAGCGGGTCCGCGCCGATCGGCTCGACCGGGTGACGCTGCTCGTGAGCGAGCGCAACAGCGTCGCGCGCCGCCTCTACGAACGCCACGGCTTCCACGAAGCGGCCACCTTCATCGCGGCCGGACGGGCCGTTCCGAAGTCAGAACTCAGAACTCAGAAGTCAGAACTTGATACGCTGCACGCCTGAAGGAGTGGTCCGCCTGGCGGCGGACACTACATCAGAACCTCGAACTCAGACTCCGAACTCCGGCCCGTATGAGGCCAGCTGAAGCCGGCCCCTGCGAACCCCCACCAACTCCATCGCACACGTCGCCAGTTCCGAAGTTCACTTCTGACTTCTGAGTTCGCGGTTCGCGTGAGCGCTCAGCCGCGCGTGTTCACCAGCCCCGCGTTGGAGAGCGGCGGTGCGAGGACGCGGCGGTACGCGGCGAGGGTGCTTTCCCCGCGTTCGAGGCTGGCCATCGCGGCCCGGCGGGCAACATCGGCGTCGGCGAGGGTCTGCATTGCCGCACGATCGCAGGAGAGGATTTCGGAGACGAGGTCGGTGGAGGCCTGGCGCAGCGCCAGGATGGTGCCGTAGACCGGCAGGGTAGAGGCCTGCTCGCGCAGGCGGGTCAGCAGCTCGCGGTCGGCCGAGAGCCCTTCCTCGATGGCGAGGAGGCTTCGCATCAGGCGGTCGCGTTCGTCGCTCACCAGCTTGAAGCGATCGAAGTCGCGGGCGGCGCTGACCTCGCGCTGCTGGGCCGCCACGGCGTGCAGCTGGCGCAGGAGCACCAGCTCGGTTTCGAGCCCCTTGCGGAACTCCTCGAGCGTCAGCTCCAGTTCGTCGCGTGTCACCGCTGCGCCTCGGCGGGGGCCGCCGCGCCGGTCGCAATCGTGGCCCAGCCTTCGCGCAGGATCTCGAAGATTCGCCGCACCTCGTCCACCGGCGCGACATCGTTGCGCATCGCCGCGTCGAGCAGGCGGGCGTTGGCGTACTCGTAGAGCTTGTCGAGTTCAGCGGCGACCTCGCCGCCCTGTTCCATGTTCAGCGTGCTCTGCAGCTCCGCGATGATGGCCAGTGCGCGGTTGAGGGCGTCGCGCCGCGCGTGGATGTCGCGGCGCTCGATCGCGTCGCGGGCGACGCCGAGGAAACGCAGGGCTCCGTCGTACAGCATGGTGACCAGTTCCAGCGGGGTTCGGGACTGGACTTCGGTCTGGCGGTAGGACGCGAGGCCCCGGGCGGCGTAGCTCATGGCAGTGGCTCGTTATGCGGACTTGGACAGAGACGAAGACGACGATGAAGACGAGGTGTTGAAGGAGCTGAGGGCACTGCTCTGGTTCTTCAGCGTGGTCATCGCCAGGTCGGCGGCGGTGTACTCCTTCACGAGGGCGGCCCGCTGGAGGTCGAGACGGCGCTGCATCTCGGCCATCTGCGTGTCGAGCCTCGAGATCTGGGTGTTCAGGCGCTCCTCGGCCTGGTCGATCATGCCCGATGACTGCGTGTACTGCGTCATCAGGTCCTTGATCGCCGCGAAGGCCCCATCGTTGCCGTGCGGGCCATCGATGAGCGACTGGATGTCGGTCGTGCCGTTGGCGAGCGCCGACTTGAACTTGGCGGTGTTGAACTGCAGCGTGCCGGCGCGGGTGAACTCGACGCCGATCTGCGACAGGTACGAAATCTGGCCGCTGCCGTACTGGGCGCTGGCCGTGTTCCGCAGCGTGCTCCGGAGCGAGCGGAGCAGCGGGTCGCGGGCGATGCTCGAGGTGTCGCCGCCGGCCGCCAGCGTGCCCTGATCGGAGACGAACTTCTGCAGCACGTTGTAGCTGTTGACGAACGCGGCCACCTTGTTCTGCAGCGCCGTGTTGTCCTGTGCCACATCGAGCGACACCGTGGTGCCGGGCGACTTCTTGAGCAGCGTGAGCGTGGTGCCGGGGACCGCCGTGCTGACCGTGTTGCTCGCGCTGGTGATCTGGATGTTGTTCACGAGCAGCGACGCGTCGGTCGCCTGCTGCGCGTTGTCCGCGGCCGAATTCCCGGACAGGCCGTCGTTGTCGGTGTCGGTGAAGCTGACGCCGCTGCCGCCGGTCAGGCCGTTCTGCACGGTGAACGCGTTCGCCGCGCCGGTGTTCGACCCGGTGAGCACGAGCTTGAAGGCGCTGGTGCCGGTCTGGACCACGGCCGCGCGCACGCCGACCCCGGTCGTCCCGTTGATCGCCTTGGCGAGCCCCTCCAGGGTGACCGGACCGGTGATGTTCACCGCCGTGCCGTTGATCGACAGCGAGCCGCCGTCGGCCACCGTCGTGGTGTTCGAGTCGGGCGCGTTGCTGGCCGAGGCGGTCACCTGCGAGCGCGCCAGTTCCTGCACGACCACGTCGTAATGGCCCGGGGCCGAGTTCTCCGTGGTGCTGGCCGAGAAGATGGAACTGTCGGAGACCGTGCTCGAGTAGCTCGCCAGGGCGGTGCTGGACGACAGGCTTTCGGCCGCCAGCTGCACGTTCGCGAGCTTCGACGACAGCTGCGAGAAGGACGACAGCTGTGACTTGAGCGCGTTCTGCCGGGTTGCGAGTTCGGTGAGGGGCTGGGCGGCCTGGTTCATCAGCGCGTTGATGACGACGCTGAAGTCGATGCTGTTGAAACCGCTGAAGGTAATGCCGGTCGACGCCACGGGGGGCTCCCTCTATGGAAACGCGTTGGAAAAGCAGTATGCGAGAAACCTGCCAGAACCTGAGCGGGGGAGCGGGCGGGGAACGAGGCGGGCCGTCACCCTCGTATGCCGAGGGGTGGGCCCGCCGTCGTCGATTCAGGTATCAGCCGAGGAGCTTCAGAACCGCGCTGCTCTGCTGGTTGGCCTGCGCGAGGGCCGAGATGCCCGACTGCGTCAGGATGCTGTAGCGGGTCAGGTTGGCCGATTCCTCAGCCACGTTCGCGTCGCGGATGCGGGATTCAGCAGCCTTGTTCGAGACGACCTGCGAGTTCGCGAGGCCGATGGCGAACTGGAGGCGGTTCTGGAGAGTACCAATGGTGCTCTGCGCAGTGCCGAGGGTGCTGACGGCGGTGGCGATCGTCGAGACCGCGCTCGCCGCGTTGCCGGCCGTCGTGATGTCGAACGAGCCGCCCGTGAGGCCGAGCGCCGTGGTGTCGGCCGCGCCGATGGTCCCGTTCACCCAGCCGTTCGTGCCGTCGTTGCTCACGAACACCGAGAAGCCCGAGGCCGCCGTGAGGCCCGCCACGTTCGCTTCGCGGTCGATTTCACCGAGGACGTCCTGGAATTCGTTGTCCAGCGCGGTGCGATCGACGTTCGAGGCCGCCGAGGCCGACTGGGTCGCCAGGGTCGAAAGACGATCGAGCAGGGTGCTGATGTTGTTGAGGGCGCCGTCCTTGATCTGCAGGGTCGACAGACCGTCGTTCGCGTTGCGGATGCCCTGGTTCAGGACCGCCTGCGTCGAACGGTAGTTGTTGGCGAGGGCGAGACCGGCCGCGTCGTCACCAGCCTGGTTGATGCGGAAGCCACTCGACAGGCGAGCGATCGCCTTCTGCATCGAGATGTTCGTCATCGACAGGTTCGACTGAGCGTTGGCTGCCGAGATGTTGGAGACGACTGAGAAAGAAGCCATGTGATTTTCCTCCCTGAAAGGGCCCGGAGCATCCTTGCCTCGGGTTGCGGCCTTGACCGCAGTGCGTTGTCGGGCAGGTAATCGGGAACGCCGGGAGAAGCTTTAATCGGGGTCGACGGGCGGGTCAGGGCCGCAGATGAGCGGTGGCAGCGTTCTCGCCTATCTGCACGGGCAGGCACACGTCCATGGATCCCACACGACCACCACACGCCACCCCCAGGCCCGGATTCCCTGCGGAAAATCGCCCGCAAACGACCCCCGCGCCCGACCCTGTTTCCCCGGCCCACCCCGGTCCGGTGACGGCAGGCCGAGCAGATGGTGTCGTCCAGCCGTCAACCGGCCAGCTCCTGTACGAGGTGGACACGACCGGGCACCGGGTCGTCGCGCGGTATCCGGACGGCCAGATTGCGTTCGCCTTCGGCAGTTTCGGGCACAGGCCCGGACAGTTCGACACCCCCCTGGACATCGTCACCCTCCGGCCGGAGTTCAGTGGGGAGCCGCTGCTCGATCGGCACGCCGCGGCCAGCCTGTTCTCGCCGTGGCTCGCGGTGGCGGACTACGGAAATCGCCGGGTCCAGTTCTTCGAGTGCGACGGCGCCTGGCTCGGCGAAACCGAACTCGAACCGGGCCAGCCGCCCTGCCAGCTCGCCTGGCGCTCGCCCGCACTGGAAATCACGACGGTCGAAGGACGCCTCGTCCGGGTGCATGTGGCGGCGTCGCTCCTGGCGGCCACCCGCCGGGACGGCCGCGACGACCGACCCGTTCGCCGCGACGACCGCGAGGTCTGGAGGGTCTGCTGATGCGCATCCTCTTTCGTGTCGCGGCCGGTCCGTCCATCGGATTCGGCCACCTGATGCGCGCGCGCGCCCTGGCCCGCGCCCTGGACGTGCCGCCAACGGTGTCCATCCGCGGGATGGCGGAAGCGGCAGCCGTGGCGAGCCAGCGGGGCTTCACGGTGGTGCCCGACGGCCTGTCCGGGCTCGCGGGGCCGGCCTCGCCCGACGTGCTGGTCATCGACGACCCGCTCGAGACCGAAGGGGCCCGGTGGGTCCGCCGCGGGCGTGAGGCCGGCATCCCGGTCGTCACCCTGCACGACCTCGGTCTGGGCTATCACGAGTCGGATCTGGCGATCGACGGCAGCATCGACCCGGGCGATCACCGGCAGGACGTG
Source organism: Vicinamibacterales bacterium (assembly GCA_046331345.1). Classification (GTDB taxonomy): domain Bacteria; phylum Acidobacteriota; class Vicinamibacteria; order Vicinamibacterales; family CAVVIG01; genus CAVVIG01. The sequence continues at coordinate 388,999 of JAXLRA010000004.1, forward strand.
ACCTGGGCTGGCCCGATGTTCGCCGTCCTGGACCCCCAGGTAGCGGTCGTCCGGGAGCACCCGGTGGCGACGCGTGAGGGCGTGCTGATTGCCCTGGGCGGCGGGGAACACGTGCATCGCTGGGGCGAGGCCCTGGCGCGCGCCGTCCTGCTGCGTTGTCCGGACGCCCGGATCAGGCTGGTCCAGGGCTTTGCGCGCGAGGCCGGGCCGGCCGGCGATGCACGGATAACGTGGATCCAGGCTCCCGACGGACTGGCCGACGAACTGAACCGTACCGCGGTGGCCGTCCTCGCGGGCGGCCTGACCCTGTACGAAGCCGCCGCGCTGGCGACGCCTGCCGTGGCCCTGGCGGTCGTCGACGCCCAGCAGCCGACGATCCGCGGGTTCGCCCGCCGGGGGGCCGCCATCGATGCGGGGCATGCCGCCGACGTGGCCGCCTTCGCCCACGCGGCCGATGCCGCTGCCGAACTCCTGTCCCATCCGGGCCGTGCCGCCCGCATGGGTGCCACTGCCGCGCACCTGATCGACGGTCGCGGCGTTTTCCGGGTGGCCGATGCCATCCGCCAACTGGCGACTCGCGACGAGGACCACAGCCATGCCGCGTAACACCCGGGCGCTCCTGCTCGACCTGGATGACACGATCTACCCGCTGTTCCGTTTCCGCCTGAGCGGATTCGCAGCCGTGGCCCGCTACGTGGCGCGGTTCCACGGCGTCGATGAACGGCAGGCCTTCCGCCTGCTCTCGTCCGCCATGCAGGGACCGCAGAGTGGCCGCGAACTCAACCTGCTCCTGGAGCGCTTCAGGCTGGACCTGCCGGTGGCCTCGCTCGTGCGGATTGTCCGGAGCCACGAGCCGGTGCTCCGCATGCCGGAGGACACACGGACCACGCTGGAGACGCTGCGCGCGTCGTGGGCGCTGGCCGTGGTCACCAACGGCATCCCGTCCATCCAGAAGGCCAAGGTCGCCGCGCTGGGCCTCGAGGCGCTGGTGGACACCGTCGTCTACGCCAACGAGTACGGCTCGGGCGAAGGGAAGCCGGAGCGCGCCCCGTTCCTCGAGGCGCTGCGGCGGCTCGACATCAAGCCGGCCCGCGCCATCGCGGTGGGCGACGATGAGTTCGCGGATGTCTTCGGTGCCGCGCGCTGCGGCCTGCACACGATCCAGACGCGTGAATGGCGACGCGGCCCCTTCGGTCCGGTGTCCATCTGCGCCGACGCCGTTGTCTCGCGTTTCGCGGACATCCCGGTGATGGCCGAGTGCCTCCTCCCGGAAAGGCTGTCGCAGTATGCCGCGTAACGCCGCCACGATCCGCATTGCGGGCCGCGAGATCGGCGAGGGGCGTCCGCTCTTCGCCATCGCCGAGATCGGCCTCAATCACAGCGGGCATCTCGATCGTGCGCTGCAGATGGTCGACTGCGCGGCTGACGCGGGTGCGTCGGCCGTGAAGCTCCAGACCATCGATGCCTCCGCGCTGGTGGCCCCGGCCTGCCCCGCACCGGCGCACGTCACCGCGAGTTCGCTCTCGGACTTCTTTGCCACGTTCGAACTGGACGAAGCCGCGCACCGTGCCGTGGCCGCCCGTGCCCGCGCGCGGGGCCTGGCGTTCATGTCCACGCCGTTCTCGCTGGAAAGCGTCGACCTGCTCACCCGTGTCGGCGTCGACGCGTTCAAGGTCGCGAGCGGCGACCTGACCTGGGACGCCTTGATAGAGAAGGTGGCGCGGAGCGGGAAGCCGCTGGTCATCTCGACCGGCATGGCGACGCTCGATGAAGTGGCGCACGCCCTGGCGACCGCCCGGGCCGCGGGCGCCACCCAGATCGCGCTCCTGCACTGCGTGTCGGCGTATCCGAACCCGCGCGGTGCGGAGAACCTGCGCGCGGTGCAGACGCTGGCCGAGGCGTTCCGCGTCCCGGTCGGCCTGTCTGACCACGGCGACGACACGTTCGCGGTGCCCGTGGCCGTGGCGCTCGGCGCCTCGGTCTACGAGCGGCACTTCATGCTGGACGGCGACACCGACGCCATCGATGGCCCGGTGTCCAGCACGCCCGCCGCGTTCGCCGCCCTCGTGGCCAGTGCGGCGCGGACCGCGGCCGCGCTCGGGACGGGCGAGAAGCGGTGCGAGCCGGCAGAAGCCCCGAACCTGGTGCCGAGCCGCCGTGCCCTCTACGCGCGCCGGCCGCTGCCGGTCGGCACCATCATCGCGGAGGCGGACCTCATCGCGCTCAGGCCAGGCGACGGGATCCCCGCCAACCGGATTCACGACGTGGTGGGATGCCGCGTCATCAGCGACGTGCCGGCCGGAGCCCCGCTCCGGTCGACGCAGATCGTCTCCAGGATGGAAAGGCGGACCGCATGAAGCCGGTCAATGTGCTCATCACCGCGGCGTCCAGACGCGTGCCGCTCGTCAACGCGTTCAGGTCGGCGCTGGCTCGTCAGGGCGGTGGCCGCGTGGTCGTGACCGACGTCAACGCGCTCTCGCCCGCGGTCTACTCCGGTGACCGGGCGTACCGCGTGCCGCTGACATCGGACCCCGGGTATCTCGACGAGGTGCTGGCGATCTGCAGCGCGGAGCGCATCGGCATGCTGATCCCCACAATCGACGACGAGCTGCCGATCTTCAGCGCGGCGGTGGCACGCTTCGCGGAGAACGGCGTGCGCGTCGTGGTGTCGCCCGAGGAGACCACCACGCTCTGCAACGACAAGTTCAGCACCTGCCGCGTCCTGCGCGAGAAGGGCGTACCCGCCGCGGAGTCGTTCCTCAGGGACACCCTGCCGGCGGACCCGATCTTCCCGATGTTCATCAAGCCGAACTTCGGCCGCGGCAGCGTGGGCGCGGTGACCGTGCGCAACCGCCGCGAACTCGACTTCTTCCTCGACTACGTCGACACCCCGGTCATCCAGGAGTACCTGGACGGCCCGGAGTTCACGATCGACGTGCTCTGCGACTTCTCCGGACGCCCGCTCTCCATCGTGCCCCGTGAACGCGTCGTCGTTCGCGCGGGCGTGATCGACCGCGGACGGACGGTGAACGACCCGGCCCTGATCGATCTGGCGCGCGCCTGCGTGTCCGCGCTGCCGTTCAGGGGCCCCATCAACATCCAGTGCCGCGTCCACAACGGCCGGCCCACCGTCTTCGAAATCAACCCGAGGTTCTCAGGCGGCATCCCCCTCACGATTGAGGCCGGAGCCGATTTCCCAGCCATGCTGCTGCAACTTCACGCCGGACGGCGCGTCAAGCCGTCCATCGGGCAGTTCCACGATCAACTCTGGATGACCAGCTACGAAGCCTCGGTCTTCCTCGACGAGGCGCGCGTGCGGCTGGAGCCGCTCGGGGCGCCGGTGGCGGAACGGGGGGTGGCGTAATGCGCGGCACCGCCATTCTGCTCCAGGCCCGGATGGGCTCGACCCGGTTGCCGGGCAAGTCGATGCGGGTCCTCGGGGGGCATACCCTCGTCGCCCACGCCATCGTGCGCCTGCAGGCGAGCGGGTACCCGGTCGTCCTGACCACGACGGAGAAGCCGGAAGACGATGTGCTGGTGGCCGCGGCGGAGTCGCTCGGCGCGCACGTGTTCCGCGGGTCGGAACTCGACGTACTCGATCGGTACGCCCAGGCGACGCGGCACTTCGAGCTGCACCGGGTGGTCCGGGCGACGGCCGACAACCCGGCGGTGGATATCGACGCGGTGGCCCGGACCCTCATGCTGCTGGACCGCACCGGGGCCGACCATGTCGTCGAACACGGTCTGCCGTACGGCGCCGCCGTGGAGGCGGTGCGTGGCAGCGCGCTACTGCGTGCGGCGGCCATGGCCACCGACCCTGCCGATCGGGAGCACGTAACACCGTTCCTGCGAGGGTCCTCCGACTTCTTTGCCCTCGCCGCCTTGGCGCCGGGCCACCTGCGCCGGCCCGGCCTGCGCCTCACGGTGGACACCGAGGATGACCTGGCGTTCGTGCAGAAGCTGCTCGATGCCATCGGCCCGGCGAACTTCCCGGCGCCGCTCTCCGCCTTCATCGACGTGGCCGACCGGCTGACGTGGATTTCGAACGGCAGCGGCACGACGAGGAGGGGGATGAGATGAAGCCGGCCCCGCGCCGGCGGGACCTCGGCTCGGTGATCGGCGTGCCGCTCACCATTGCCGTGGTCGTCGGCGCGCAGCTGCTCGAGGGGGGCGGTCTTCGGACGCTCCTCCAACCGACCGCCGCCCTGGTGGTGTTCGGTGGGACCCTCGCGGCGCTCCTCGTGTCGTATCCGGTTTCCGCGGTGCGTGGCACCGTGGCGGCCGCCGTACGCACGTTCGAGGAGCCGGCCGAGCCGGGCGAGCAACTGGTCAGCCAGCTTACGGAATACGCGACCCGGGTCCGGCGGAAGGGCATCCTCTCGCTGGAGTCGGAGATCGACGAAGTGAAGGATCCGTTCCTGCTTCGGGCGATCGAACTGTTGACGGACGGCTACCGGGGACCCGAGGTCCGACGCCTCCTCGAAACCGACAGCCTCACGCGGGAACTCAAGGATGAAGAGCCGGCCGACGTGCTCGAATCAGCGGCCGGCTACGCGCCGACCCTCGGCATCCTTGGCGCGGTACTCGGCCTCATTCACGTCATGGAGAACCTGGCGGCCCCGAGCAAGCTCGGCGCCGGCATCGCCGTGGCGTTCGTGGCGACGGTCTACGGCGTGGGCTCCGCCAACCTGCTCCTCTTCCCGATGGCGAACAAGATTCGCGCGCGGGCCCGGGCGGAAGCGCTGACGCGCGAGGTCATCATCGAAGCGATCTCCGCGATTCAGCTCAACACCCACCCGCGGCTCGTGGAGCAGCACCTCTCGGCGTTCCTCAGGAACCGCCGCGAACTCCCGCAGAAGGGGAGGGCCGCGTGACGCTGCAGGACCGGCGTCGCCTCAGGCCCGCGCACCGCGTGAACCGCGAGCGGTGGCTGCTCTCGTACGCCGACTTCATCACGCTGCTGTTCGCCTTCTTCACCACCATGTACGCGATCTCGACGGTCGACCAGGCCAAGCTGTCGCGCGTGGCCATGGGGCTCGCTGAGGCGCTCGACTCGCCAGATGCCCTGCCGTACGAGACCCACAAGATTCCGGCCGCCGGCGGGAAGTCGGTGCTGTCGCAGGAACAGCTCGCGGCCCGTTCGGTGCTCGAGGCCGACCTGGCCGACGACCTCCGGAGCGGACGGGTCGAACTGCTCGAGGACGAGCGGGGGCTGGTCCTCTCGATTCCCGAAGCCAGCGCGTTCGGCACGGGCAGCGCCGACCTGTCGCCCCAGGCCGAGCAGGCGGTCGGTCGCCTCGCTGCATCGCTGGAAAAGATGCGCAATCCCGTGCTGATTGAAGGGCACACCGACGACGTGCCGATACATACGGCGCGCTTTGCGTCGAACTGGGAGCTCTCCACGGCGCGAGCCACGGCCGTGGTGCAGTGGCTCGTCGAAAAGGGTGGCATCGACCCGACGCGGCTGTCGGCCGCGGGCTACGGGGAGTTCCATCCGCGCGTGGTGAACGAGTCGCCCCAGGCGCGGGCCCGCAATCGCCGCGTCGACGTCGTCATTCAGAAGGGACCGCAGTCGTGACCGCGGGGGCCGCGTAGACACCATGCCGAACGTCTTCCTGCGCCTGCTCCGCGCCTACAAACGGCACGGCTATACGGTCCGAACCGGCCTGAATCCCTTCTATTTCGCCGAGGCGGATGCCCCGTTCGCCCGGTTGTTCCGGGCGTCGGGCGAGCCGCTGGGCGTCGGCGCGGGGCTGGCCCCGCAGGAACTGCAGTTCCTCGAACTGCTGCTGGACGCCACCCGGCCCTCCACCGCGCTGGTCATCGGCAATGCCTTCGGCTGGAGTTCGATCGCCGTGGGCCTCAGCGCCCCCGGTGCGTCGGTCGTGGCGATGGAGGCGGGCATCGAGGGCGACGGTACCGCCACCGGCACCGAACTCACCCACGCGATTGCCGCCGAAGAGGGGCTGGACGTCAGGGTCGTCACGGCGTTCTCGCCGCGCGACACGGCTGCCGTCGTCCAGGACGCCCTGGCCGGCCGCCCGCTGGACTTCGTCCTCATCGATGGCCTGCACGTGAACGAGCAGCTGCAGCGGGACATCGAAGGCGTGCTGCCATTCGCGTCCGACCGCTGCGTGTTCTTCCTGCACGATGTCCTCAGCTGGCACATGCTGTCCGCGTTCGAGGGGGCGGCGTTCCCCGACGGCTACGAGCGACGGCTGCTGACCCGGTGCCCATCCGGGCCCGGGCTCGCCTTCCCGTCCACCCTGGCGGCCGAGGCGCGCGAGGTCGTGGACGCGTTCTGTGACGACACCGTGGACGTGCCGGCCGTGCTTGCCGAGCTGGGCGCCACGACCGACGTGCCGGGGCCGCGCCTCGAACGCCGCCTTGCGCGGGGCTGGCGCTATCGCCGCATCGGCCTGGCCGAGTCGTATGCCCTCGAGGGGAAGAGTTCGCTCGAGGAGGAGCAGCTCCGCCAGTACGTGCAGGAACAGCCCGCGGATGCCGCCGCGCAGTACCACCTGGGTGTCTACCTCGCGAACCGTCGCCAGTGGACCGACGCCGACGCCTGCCTCCGGGCCGCGGTCGCCCTCGACGCCGAGTGGCCGCTCGCGGCGCAGCAACTCGGGCGCGTCCTGCGTGAGCAGGGGCAGTTCGACGAGGCGGGGCAGTGGCTCGATCGCGCAGCCGCCCTCGCGCCCCGCTGGGCCGCACCCGTCTTCGAGCGGGGGTTGCTGGCCGAACAGCAGGGTGCCTTTGCGGACGCGTTCGCGTACCTGTCACGCGCCGTCACGCTCGAACCGGACTGGGCGCTGGGGCACGAAGCCTGCGGCCGCGTGGCCTATCAGCTCGGCGCCGCGCATGCCGACGCGGGCCGCTGGCCCGAGGCCGAGGCAGCGCTGCGCGAGGCACTCCTGCGCCGGCCCGGTTGGGCCGCACCGCTCCAGCAGCTGGGGCGCGTGCTGCGTGAACGCGGCGCCCTGGCGGAGGCACGCGAGTGCCTCGAACAGGCGCGGGCACTCGAGCCGGAGTGGGCGCCGTCGTACTTTGAGCTCGGCGAGGTGGCGCTCGCCTCGGGCAACCACGACGAGGCCTATCACTGGTTCGATGCGGCCCTGCAGCTGTCGCCGGACTGGACGCTGGCCCGGCTGGAGTGCGGGCGGACGGCCTTCGCCCTCGAGAACTATCCCCTCGCCGTCACCCACCTGCGGCCTGTGCTTGACGACGGGGTGGTGAGCCACGGCGTGGCGCAACTGCTGGCCCTCGCCATCGAGCGTTCGCAGGGCATGCCCGCCGCTATCCCGGCGTTCCACCTGGCTGCGGCCGTGTCACCGGAGGTGGCGGAGGTGCAGTTCGATCTCGGTCGGGCGCTGGCCGCGTCCGGCGATGAGGAACTGGCGCTCCGGCAGTTCGTGCGGGCGGGCGCGCTGCGGCCCGAGTGGGAGGCGCCCTGGGTCGAGGCGTTCGCCATTGCCTGCCGGCTGGGGTCCGCCCCGGACGCGGACCGTGCGGCGGCGCAGCTCGCGCTGCTCGGAATCGAGTCGGTGGAGCAGTGGCTGGCCGTGGCCAACATGGACGCCGATGCGGGTGCCGGGGAGGCCGCACGGCAGGCTGCCTTGCGGGCACTCGCGCTGCACGACTCCCCGATGGAGCCGCTGAAGGCGCTCGGCCTGCGGATGATCGCCCGCGGGGATCTGGGTGCCGCCGAACGGCTCTACCGCGATCTCACCGGCCGTTTCCCGGAGTGGGCTGGCGTGGTGTTCCAGCAGGCCCAGGTGCTCGAGCGGCTTGGCCGTCTCGACGAAGCGCGCGCCGTTTACGAACGGGCAGCGGCGCTCCGGCCCGCGTGGACCGATGCGCAGGACGCCCTGCGGCGCGTGCGGGCCATCACTCCCGCCAGACGCGCCTCGTGACCGGCGCACACGCCTGCACAGAGGGGCACTGGCCTCCCTGACGCCGCACCGACACCCTGTCGGGTGCACGACCGCGAAGTCACCGGCAGTGCGGCGCCGGATCGTCGAAATCCTTAGGAAATCAGCGTGTGGTCGAGCTCAGCGGATGGGTTCGGCGCGGCACCACGTCTTGCACAAGCGGTTCACACCGCGTCGTGCATCGACGTGGAGGAGGCCGATCCGGGCAATGAGCGACACCCTGCTACTGACTGGCGCCGACGGGTACGTCGGCCGGCGACTGCTCGAACGTCTCAGCCGCCACGTGGAGGTAATCGGCATGAGTCACCGCGGCCACAGTGGCGTCGCGTGTGAACTGCTCGACGAGGCCTCTCTCGACGACGCCGCCCGCAGGATCGCCCCGCGCTGGATCATCCACGCCGCCGGCAACAAGAACATCAGCGCCTGCGAGAAGACGCCGATGCTGGCGTACGACGCGAACGTCAGGACCGCGACGAACGTGCTGCGCGCCTGGCCCGACGTCCCGATGCTGTACATCTCCACCGATTACGTCTTCGAGGGGCAGCGGGGCGGCTACGACGAACGCTCGCCGGTGGCGCCGACGACGGTCTACGGCAAGTCGAAGCTCTGCGCCGAAGTGACGGGGCAGTTGACCGCCGCCGGGCGGTTCACGGCGGTCCGCGTGAGCGCGCTCTACGACGACGAGGCCACGTTCCTGAAGTTCCTTGGCGGCGAACTGCGCCAGGGGCGGCCGGTGGACTGCTTCGTCGACGCGTACTACACCCCGACCTATATCGACGATTTCGCGAACGCGATGCTGGCGCTGCTCCAGGCGCCGACGCGGCCGGACGTGCTGCACATCGCCGGTGCGCGCATCAGCCGCTACCAGTTCGCGTTCCAGTACGCCGAGGCGTTCGGCTACGACGCCAACCTCGTGCGGCCCGCGCACCTCTCGGCGCAGCAGACCAACCTGATGCCGGACCTCTCGCTTGCGACGCCTGGCGCCGCGGCCCTCATCGGCTTCGAGCCGACGCCGCACGAGCGCGCCCTGAGACAGATCGCCCAAGGAGTGCTTCATGCAGATGCTCAGCCCGTATCGTCAGTTCTCCGATTCCCGCGGCCGGATGCTCGGGGTGATCAACGACGGCCAGTGGGAAGAGATCAACTACATCGAGACGGCAGCCTCCTGCGTGCGGGGTGGACACTTCCATCGTGACACCCGCGAGCTGTTCCTGATCCTGAGCGGCACCATCAAGGTCCGCATCCGCCCCGAGGGCTCGAGCGACATCCGCGAGTCCATCGTCGAGGCGGGCACCATTTTCATCGTCGAACCGGGCGAAGCCCACTGGTTCGAATGCCTGACCCCGTGCGCGTGGATCAACGCGCTCTCGAAGAAGTTCGACGAGGCGGCCCCGGACATCGTCCCGGTGGCGGCCTGAGACCCGTTGTTCGTGCTGTTGCCTGGCAGCCACCCGAAGGAGATTGACTGATGCGCGTGTTGTTCTCGAATCCACCCTGGTACACGTCGGAAGGTCCGGAGAAGACGAGCCTGCGCGGCGTGCGGGCCGGATCCCGCTGGCCGCACCAGTTCGAGTACCGCTCGGCCGGACCCGTCAACGGGCACATTCCCGAACTCATCGGCGGCTACATCCCGTTCCCGGTCTTCCTGGCGACCGCCGCCGCACTGGCGAAGAAGCACGGCCACGAATCCGAGATGCGCGACTCGGTCGCCTCGGGTGAGACCTACGAGCACTACTACGCCCACGTCGAGGCGCTGCAGCCGCAGGCCGTGGTCATCGAGACCTCGACCCCGACGATCCGCCACGACATCGGTGTCGTGAACGAGATCCGCAAGCGCGTGCCGAACGTCACGGTGATCTTCAGCGGCATGCACTTCGAGCTGGAGGAAGCCTCCTTCCTCGAGCGCTACCCGCAGGTGGACTTCACGGTCTACGGCGAGTACGAGTTCGCCACCGTCACGGTGCTGGATCGCCTCCAGAAGGGGGAGACCGACTTCAACGGCATCGAAGGGCTGGTCTACCGCTCGAACGGGGCGGCCGTGAAGGCCGCGGTCGAACCGGTACAGGCCGAGGCCTCGCACGACCACGACCACGATCACGCGGGTGGCGGCTGTGGCACCGGCGCGGCCGAGGATACGAGCGCCCCGAAGACGCTGCGCCTGCTGAAGAAGGACGACGTGGCGGCCACGACGGTCGTGCGGAACGACTTCAAGAAGCTGGTGCCGATGGAGACGCTCCCGTGGGCCGAGCGCGACGGCCTGCCGATGGAGAACTACTACGACGGCGTCTGCGGCCTGCAGCGTCCGCAGCTCCAGCTGATGGCCACCCGCGGCTGCCCGTACGGCTGCATCTTCTGCGGCTGGCCGCAGATGATCTACCGCGGGCCGAAGTACCGCGTGCGCACCGTGCAGGACGTGGTCGCCGAAATCAAGGCGAACCTCGAGAAGGTGCCGTACAAGAGCTTCTACATCGACGACGACACGGTGAACATCAGGAAGCAGTACATCCTGGACCTGGCGAAGGCGATCAAGGAAGCGGGGCTGCACACGATTCCGTGGGGCACGATGGGCCGCGCCGACCTGATGGACGAGGAGATGATCCTGGCGCTCAAGGACGCCGGGCTCTTCAGCATCAAGTACGGTGTCGAGACCGCCGACCAGGAACTGCTGAACGAGATCAAGAAGAACATCAAGATCGACGAGGTCATCAAGGGCATCGAGCTCACCAAGAAGCACGGCATCAAGGTGCACCTCACGTTCACCTTCGGCCTGCCGAGCGACACGCCCGAGACGATCGAGCGCACGATCCAGCTCGCGTGCCGCCTGCCGGTGGACACCGTCCAGTTCTCCATCACCACGCCGTACCCGGGCACCGAGATGTACCGGATGTACAAGAAGAACGGCTGGCTGCTGAACGAGAACTGGGAGGAGTACCTCGGCTCGCACCGCGCCGTGGCCCGCACGGCCAACTTCACGGCCGAACAGCTCGAGGATGCGGTGAAGCAGGCCTACTCCCGCTTCTGGGAGGAGCAGGCGCTCCGACAGCTCCGCACGCCGGCGTTCGAACAGCGCCTGCGCGACGCGCTGCCGGCCGCCACCGCGGCGAAGCCGAAGGTGCTCGTCACCCAGTCGGCGCGCCCGGGCCTGACCCGCGTGGTGCTGCACTCGCTCGCCGGACTCGGCTTCGAACCCCACGTGCTGACGCACGAGCGCTTCGAACCGTCGTTCCAGAGCGACTTCACGCCTGACCAGATTCACGTGTTCCGGGATTCGTTCAACTTCGACGCCGAAGCCATGGCGCCGACGATGACGAAGCTGGTGGACACCAATGAGTTCGTGGCCGTGGTGGTGCCGTATCACAACGCCACCGGCGCGAACTACGACCAGGTGCATGCCGTGGCCGCGGCCGCGACGGCCGGGCCCATCGTCGGTGTGACCGTGCACGGCGACGTGCTTCGCCCGGGCACAGGACACGCCAGCCGGCGACCGGCGACCTACGCGGTGGCCTGAACCCGCGTATGTGGTGCCCACGTTCAGGTGGGCTTCGAAGCGAGAGAAACGACGATGACGATTGCGATCCTGAAGTCGCCCCAGGCGGACAAGCAGCGGAAGTACAACCAGGTCGAGTTCGTGGCCGCCTCACACGGCGTGCGGGTTGCCGCGTACGTGTGCGGAGAAGGCAAGGGAACCTTCCGTGGGCTGCCGCTCGTGTCGCCCTCCGACCTGCAGGCCCTTGGTGTCGAGATGGTCGTGGCGGTGACCCCGCTGCTTCCCGGCCACGTCGAACCGTTCATCAACGGGGGCTGGCCTGTGATGCGCATGCTGTCGCTGGCCACCCAGGGCGCGGAGATCCGGGCCCGCTGGAATGTCGCCAATGGCGGACTCGCGGCACGCCGGCCGACGCTGACCGGCAATGAGCTGACCCCGCGCGTGCAGTACACGCCGGTGGACGGCGTCGCCGTCGGCGACCAGCCGCCCGCCCTCGCGCCGGAGCAGCTCCGCGCCATCACCGAGACGGTGTTCGCCGCTTATCGCCGTGCGGTCGCGGACGCGCCGACGAGCGGGTCCTACGCGGTTGGCCGGAACTGGGGATCGTTCCTCAAGATGTCACGGCCGACGTTCTACAACGCCGCGAAGAGCGGCGACGTCGAGACCATCGACCGGCTCCTGGCGAACTGCCTGCGGAACGAGCTCACCTCGGGCACGTTCGGTGGTGATGCCGGGTACAACGACTACGTGCAGGCTGGCCGGAACGTGCTCAAAGGGTTGCGCGATCAGCACCACATCTGGCAGTACTGCGTGAAGAACCCGGACATGGCCCGCGTGGTCTCACCGGCGGTGGGCAACCCGTTCGGCGTGAAGGTGGGCGCCGGCGTGGTCCACCCGAACACGTTCCTCAACGACTCGCGCGCGCAGTACATCGGCGGGCTGCTCGGCAAGGTCGAGCGCCCGATCATGCTCGACCTCGGGGGCGGCTTCGGCGGCCTCGGGCACCAGCTGCTCGCCAACCACCCCGGCATCGTCTACATGGACTTCGACCTGCCCGAGAACCTGCTCGTGGCGTCGTACTTCCTGATGGCGGCGCACCCGGACAAGCGCGTGCTCCTGTACGAATCGCGCGAGCAGGTGCTCGACGCCGAGACCCTCCGCGAGTACGACTTCGTGATGATGCCGAACTTCATGCTGCCCCGGGTGGCGGACCGTGCGGTGAACCTCTTCACGAACTTCATCAGCCTCTCCGAGATGGACTACGCCTCCATCGTGGAGTACCTGCGGCAGGCCGACCGCGTGTCGGACGGCTACGTCTACCAGGAGAACCTCCTCGACAACGGCGAGAACTACGAGTTCTATCCCGTGTCGGTCTTCCCGGACCTGCCACACTTCACGATGGTGTGGAGCGCACCGTCGCGCTGGCCGGTGTTCAGTCCGGCGTCGCCGTCGCACTGCCACGGCGAGTTCCTCTACGCGCGGCACGATCTGGACGTGGCCCGCTATCTGGCCGGCCAGGCGGAGCCGCGGTACGCGCCGGGCGAGCGCCTCGACCAGGCCCGTCCCGTTGCGGCCTACGCCGTTGCCTGACGCGACCGCCGCCGATCCGGTCCGGCGAAGGCCTGAACGGCAGACCGCGAGAGATCGACGATGACTACGGCCATTCTGAGGACGCCGCGAGCCGACCAGGAGCGCAGCTACAACCAGGTCGAGTTTGCCGCGGTGTCGCAGGGCGTCCGCATTGCCGCCTACGTCGGGCCCGAGGCCACAGGCACGTTCCGGGGCGTACCCGTCGTGGCCCCATCCGCGCTCGCGTCGCTTGGCGTGGACCTCGTGGTCGCGTGCTCGCCCCTTCCGGACGACGCCGGGACCTGGCTCACCGGCGCGGGCTGGCCGGCGGCGAAACTGCTGTCCTACGCCACGGACGCCGCAGCGGTGCACGACCGCTGGGGGAGCGCGGACGGAAGCCTGGTCTCGCGCCGGCATCGCCGCGGCAGCAACGGTGCGACGACGCCGCACGTCCAGTACGACCCGCTCGGAGGCGTCGAGACGTGCGACCAGGAGCCTGCCCTCGATGCCGGCCAGCGGCGCGCCATCACGGCCCGCGTGTTCGACGCCTACCGCCGCGCGGTGGCCGATGCGCCGGCGAGCGGACCCTATGCCGTCGGTCGCGACTGGGGCGCCTTCCTGCGGAGGACACGGCCGGCGTTCTATGAGGCCGTGGCCCATGCCGACCTCGACGCGCTCGATTCGCTCCTGGCCAACTTCCTGCGGAACGAGCTGACCACCGGCACCTTTGGCGGGCGCGTCGGCTACGAGACCTTCGTCGCCGCTGGACGCCGGGTGCTGAACCGGGTGCGGCGGCAGCATCACGTCTGGCAGTACTCCGTGGACCGGCCCGACCTGAACAGGGTGGTCTCGCCGCGCGTGGGCAACCCGTTCGGCGTACGGATCGCCGAGGGCGTGATTCACGCGAACACCTTCATGAACGACTGCCGCGCGCAGTACGTCGGGGAACTGCTCGAGTCGGTGGATCGCCCTGTCGTGCTCGACCTCGGCGGGGGATTCGGCGGGTTCGGCCACCAGTTGCTCATCAACGGCAGGCGCCCGGTCTACGTGGGCGTCGACCTGCCGGAGAACCTGATCGTCGCGTCGTACTTCCTGATGGCTGCGCATCCCGAGGCCCGGGTGCTGCTCTACGAATCGCGCGATCAGGTGCTCGACGCGGAGACGCTGCGGCAGCACGACATCGTGCTGATGCCGAACTTCATGCTCCCGCAGGTGACCCATCGTGCGGTGAACCTGTTCGCGAACTTCATCAGCCTGTCCGAAATGGACTACGCCTCGATCGTCGAGTACCTGCAGCAGGTCGATCGGGTCACGGACGGCTACTTCTACCACGAGAACGTGCTCGACAACGGCGTGGACTTCGAGTTCCAGCCGGTGTCGGCGTTTCCGGCACTGGCGCATTTCAAGGTCCTGTGGAACGCGCCGTCACGCTGGCCCATGTTCAGCGCGTCGTCGCCACTGCACTGCCACGGGGAGTTCCTCGCCGCCCGCCGGGACCTGGATGTGTCGGCGTATCTGCGGTCCGGCGCCGGGCACCCGGCGCGCGGCGCCAGCGCTGCGGCCGAGTCAGCGGAGTCATCATGCGGGTTCTGGCTCTCGGCGCGCTCGACGTGCCATACATCAGGGATAACTGGTCGAACGCGATCGGGCAGGTCCTCAAGGGTGACGTGACGCAGGTGAACGTGTCGGCCTGGCTGGCCTGCGCGCAGCCCGAGGCGCACATGAAGGCGATCTACCGCCTGCTGGCGACCGGCACCTACGATTACCTGTTCCTCTACCACGACTACATCTTCAGCGACTTCCCGGACGAGTTCTTTGCCCACGTCCGCAGTGCCGGCGTCCGCACGATTGCCTATCATCCGGACGACGAGCCGGAGGTGTGGTACGGACGGAACAAGCCGTTCGACGCGCGCTACGACGTCGTGGCCTCGCACGCGAAGCGGGGCGTGGAGCGGCGCATCACGGAGAACCGCCCGACGCGCGCCATCTACGTGCCATGGGGGTTCAACCAGCGCTTCTTCGACAAGCCCTGCGCGCCGGTGACGCCGAAGCACGACGTGGTCTTCATCGGCAAGTACAAGGTGCACGACAGCGACACCACGCTGTTCCGCGAGGACGGGAAGCGGCGGGACGAGGCGCTCCACGCCGTCGCCACACTGTGCGAACAGCGCGGGTGGACCTTCTCGCTGTTCGGCCACGGGTGGGACCGTCACCCGACGCTGGCACGGTTCGCCGGCGGCCTGCTCGCGCACGACGACATGATTCGCACGTTCCACGAGTCGCGGATCGTGCTGAACCCGGGCTGGACGGCCGACGAGGGGGATCCGGTTCCGCAGACGAAGCTCCGTCACTTCGAGGTGCCGGGGTGCGGGGCGTTCCAGCTGACCAACGAGAACGCGGAACTGGCCGAGCTGTTCGAGCCCGGCCGTGAGATCGCGTTCTACCGTGACAATGCCGACCTGTGCGAGAAGGTGGAGTACTACCTGACGCACGAGCAGGAGCGCGCGGACATCGCCGCACGCGGGTACGCCCGCGCGCACAACGAGCACACGCTCGACAAGCGGGTCTGCTCGTTGTTCACCCAGGTCTCGCGCATCCATCCGCCGGACCGATCGGTGACGACCCGCCGCCCCATGCCGGACATCCTCGCGTTGCAGGCGCGGACGATGACCGAGCTGGCGGCGCTGCGCGACCGTATCGCGGCAGGGGAGATCGACCTGACGCATGCCGACGGCGTCCACATCGGCGGCTGCCAGGGGGCGGTCGTCTCGACGCAGTACTCGGCGCTGCGCGACTGGTGGAGTGCGGATGTCGACGTCTTCGCCGGGCGGACGTTCTATCAGGCGGATACCGTCGCGCGGAACCCGCTGCAGCCGCAGCGCACCGAACTCGTCGGCGGCTTCCTGAAGGAGACCGTCGCGCTGAACACGCTGCCCGCGTGGCACCGGGAAGGGCTCGTGGCGGCGCTGCCGTCGGCGAGCACCGACGAGGATGCCCGGGTGCTGATGAACTACGTAGCGCGCCCACCGGCGGTGCTCCCGCTCATCGACGCGTTCCTTGCCGGCGACATCGAGGGGATCGACGAACTGGAGCCACTCGAGACCGGTCTCGTGCTGAACGAGGTGCGCGTGGCGTTGCCACCCGCGCCCACCGCCGATGAACACGGGACGCCGACGCCGAACTGGATGGAGCCGCTTCGCCGCGTCCTGCGGCAGGCCGGCCTGCTCAACCAGCGCGTCGCCATCTACGGCGCGCGTGGCGACATGGCCGAGGCGGTCTTCGCCGAGGTGCGCCGGCACGAAGATGTGCGGCTGGTCGGGCTGTTCGATCGCGCGATGGCCGGACGCCGGCTCGCCGGCGTGCCGGTGTACAGCGCCTTCGATCTGCCGAGCGTGGCTCCGCAGGTGCTCATCATCGCCGCGGCGTACTCCGGGCCGGCCATCTACGAACAGCTCAAGCCGCTCGAAGCGCGGATGACCCTCGTTCCCCTGCACGACCTGAAGGCACCCGCCTGGTCGGTGCTCGTGCCGGACTAGCAGGAGTCCAGGGTGAGCTCATCCCGCAAAGGCCACACGCAGGTTCGTCCGCCACGCGGCGCCGAGAGTCGCGTACTGGCGGACACCGCGTCCGACGGGCAGCTCCAGGTCCGCGTGAGGACCGACCGGGGCGAGTGGGTGCGGATTCACGGCGCGCGGCCCGAAGCGGAAGCGCAGCAGGCGGTGGACCGTGCGCTGGGCAGCGAACCGGTGCCGCCGGTGGTCGGGGTGATCGGCGTGGGGCTCGGCTACACGATCGACGAGCTTCGCGCGCGGCGACCGGACGTGCGCATTGTCGCGCTCGAGGTCCTGCCCGAACTGGTGTCCCTGTGGCGGAAGCGGGTCGATGTTCGTGCCGTGGAAGCGTCGGGCTCGCTGGTCGTGGCCGCCGACCCCGATTACCGGCTTCCGGCAGCGGCGTGGCCGGCTGACGCCCTGGCCGGTGATCCGCCCGTGATCGTGCACCCGGCCCTCGCGCACTACTTCCCGGACGCCGTGGCCCGCGCGAAGGCGGCACTGGCGCAGTTCCTGTTCGAGCGGCGCGCGAACGAAGAAGCACGACAGCGCCTCGCGCCGCTGTACCTCACGAACACGCTGGAGAACATGGTGGCGCTAGCGGGCGCCGCCGACATCACGGCCCTTCGCGGCATTGCGGCAGGCGACGCCGTCATCCTGTGCGGTGCGGGGCCGTCGCTGGACACGCTGTTGCCGGCGCTCCGGGATGCCCAGGCACGCGCCTGGCTCGTGGCGCTCGACACCGCCGTGCGGCCGCTCATGGCCGCGGGCATCGTGCCCGATCTGGTCGTGTCCATCGACCCGAGCCCGCTCAACGGCCGGCATCTCCTGAACCTGCCGGGCCGCCAACGGCCCTGGCTCGTGGCCGAGACCAGCCTCGATCCGCGGGCCATTGCCGCCTTTGCGGGTCGCCTCTTCGCGTGCCGCATCAACCGCGCCGATCCGTGGCCGTGGCTCGAGCAGACCGGCGCGGTGCCAACGAAGGTCCGCGCCTGGGGCTCGGTGCTCACGACCGCGTGCGACCTGGTCACCAATCTCGGTGCGTCGCGCGTGGCCTTCGCGGCAGTGGACCTCGCCTACACGAACGGCCAGCCGTACTGCCGCGGAACCTCGTTCGAGGCGGACTGGGCCGAGCAGATCAAGGTGCAGCAACTCCCGAGCGTCGAGGCGGTCTGGGAAGAGCGGCTCAGCCGGAACGTCGTGGAGGAACCGGACGTCACCGGGCGGACCACGCGGACCGCGGCGCACCTGATCGCGTTCCGCAACTGGGTCCGCACACTCGTGGCCGAGACACCGTCGTGCGCGTTTGCCAACGTCACCGGCGCAGGTATCCTGCACGGCGCGGGCATCGCGCAGGTGTCGCTCGACGTCTGGCTCCAGGGCTGCCCGGTGCCGGGCGCTTCGCGGGACGAACGCCTCGCCAGGGCTGCCCGCCCGGCGTGGCTGCAGAGCCGACGGCCGCTGCTGGACGCGCTCGGGCGCGCGCTCGAGACGACCGGCGAACCGTGGACCGGATGGACATCGCGCGTGCCGCGGGTCGGCCGTACCGACCTTGCGCGCGTGCTGGAATTGACGAGGCGCCGTCTGCGCGCCGGCAGGGGAGCAGGGGCCATGAGCACCAGCGAATCAGACTGGATCGATGTTCCGTACGACGCGGCGAACTTCTATGCGTCCGCGCCCATGCAGTGGCACGTGCAGGACGATGGCCGTCTCGTCTACAGCTACCGCATCGACGGCAAGACGATGATGCTGTCGTTCAAGATCAGCCGCAGCACCATCGTGGGCCCGCCGACACGGCAGCTGTTCCTGAAGCTGCCCGCCGGCCACCTCGTGGCGCGCGGCACGGCCAGCGCCGTCTACATCGGCAGCCGCATCGTCCGTGAAATGGGCTACGCCACGGTGCACCCGGGACACGACAAGATCGTGATTCACCGCGGGAACGAAGAGCCGTTCCCGGTCGAGGACGGGTTCTTCTTCGTCTTCGGGCAGATGTTCCTCGAGATCCAGTGAGGTCTGCCCGCGGTCGGCGCACCCCAGGAGCGGCGAAGGTCTGACTTCTGAATTCCGGGTCCTGACTTCCGGCTGCTAGCTCCGGTAGTCGGTGCGGGCCGCCTGCCGCCGCAGCGGGTGCGTCGTGATGGCCGACGGGACGTCGGCCTCGGCGTTCGTGCGGGCATCCGCGTAACCAGGGAAGCGGGCTTCTGCAAGTGCCCACATCTCCCGCGCGTCGTCGAGACGGCCGCCGCGGTGCAGGGCGATGCCGAGGTTGTTCGCACCTTCGGCCGTCGGCTCGATCGATTCCGCCCGCTCGAGTGCCCCACGCGCTTCATCGTCCTGCTCGCCGAGCATGAGCAGGATCACGCCCTCGGCGAACGCACGCCTCCAGCCCTCGGTGAACGGCCACGGCCCCTCGGGTTCGAGCACCAGATCCGGGTCGCCCGACTCGGGTGACGCCACGTTGAGGCACGTGAGCGCCGCGGCCGGTTCCTGCCGGAACAGCGCCATCGAGACAAGCGCCCACATCGCGAGGCGGGGCGCATACCCGGCGTCGAGATACAGCTTCAGCACCGCCTCGTAGCGGTGCTTGCGCAGCGCCGTGGCGACCGCCGCCCGCTGGCGGGCCATGTGGCGCGACACGCTGTCGGGATACGCGAAGATGCGGTAGCCGACCGTGTTGCGCCAGCTGAAGCGCGCGCCGCGGGCGATGGCCCTGAGCAGCAGGTCGTAGCTCTCCGGCCCGTAGACGCCGGCGTCGTAGCCGCCCGCCTCGCGGAAGGCCGACACCCGGAAGCCGACGGGCGAGTCGCCCGGCAGCCAGTTCCGTTCGAACAGGCGCACCGCGCCCCGTGGTGTCTGAAGGAAGGACGGCGCCCGCAGCGTGCGCAGCCACGCGCCGGAGCCGCCGTCGTGCAGGTCGAAGGCATCCACGGCGACGTCCGCGCCTCCGTCGAGGGCGGCCAGCATGCCGGAGATCCGGCCCGGCACCCACTCGTCGTCGGCGTCGAGCCAGCTGGCGAACTCGGTGTCCACCGCCTCGAGCCCGGCCTGGCGTGCCACCGGCACCCCGCCCGGCTCCGGCGCGCGGATCACGCGGATGTGTCCGCCGGTGGCGGCTCGGGCGCGTTCTACGGTGTCGTCGGTGCAGTGGTCATCGATGAGCAGCAGGGGGCTCTGCGTCTCGCCTGCGCACGACACGACGGCGCGTTCGATGGTGGACGCGGCGTTGCGGGCCGCGATCATGATGGTCAGCCGATCGGTCATCGGAGTCTCGAGTGGCGGGGGATGCCCGTGCCACGAGCTGGCAAGGCCCTAGCATAGTCGCTCCCAGAGAGGATGCAGCCATGAAGGTGGTCGTGAACGGTGTCGAAGCCACACCGGGACGTACTGTGCAGAACTGGGGAGAACTGTTGGCCATGCTCGACGACGAGTGCGCTGGCCAGGGCGTGGTGGTGACGGAGGTGACCTTCGACGGTGTCGCCCAGCCGTCCTTCCGGGAACCCGAGATGGCCGCCAGGCCGGTCGACGCGTTGCGCATCGAAGTGGATACGGCACGCCAGGGCGACCTGGTGCTCTCCGCGGTCGGTGACGCGCTTCGCGCCATCGACCCGCTCCGGGAGTCGGCGCTGACGATCGCGAACGACTACCGGGGATTCGACATCGAGGCCGGGAACCGGGGTGTGGCGGCCTTTGCCAGGAACCTGGCGTCGCTGGTGGAACTGACCGGGGCCATCGCGTCGGTGAGCGGCCTCGAGACCGGCAGCCTGACCGACGTCTCGGAGCAGGTGGACCGTCTGGTGGCGGCACGCGATGCGGGCGACTGGGTGACCGCGGCCGACGTGCTGGAACACGATGTCACGGGGGTGCTCGACCAGTGGCGGAGTGCCCTCGCGGATCTGCACCGGCTGCTGCTGGAACCGTCCGCCCGGATGTGAGGTCAAGCTCAAGATGTTGAGGGGGTTGCCGATTTCCCGGGGGACGAGAAGTTATGCGGCCCCCGACACTTGCAGACTACGAATGGTCAGAACGCCGCGCCCGTGTGGTAGCGGCATTCGCTGAAAACGCCATCGCTTCCACCGCGACGCTGGTGGCGGTGATGTCCGCGCTCTACAGGACATCGCCGGACGCGCTCGGTCACGCCCAACGCGTGGCCGCCGTCGCCACCCGCATCGGGCAGGAACTCCGGTTCGCGAGCCGCGAACTCGACCACCTCGAGCGCGCGGCGTGGCTCCACGACCTCGGCCGGTTCATCGCGCCCGAGATCGAGGTGGAGACACAGCAGAGCAGCGAGGACGCCGTGGAGCTGTCTACAGCGCGCTGGGCCCGTCAGGTCGACATCGCCGTGCAGATCATCGAAACGGTGCCGGTGCTCGGCCCTGCCGCGGCGCTCGTCAGGGCGTCGCGCGAGTGCATCGACGGCTCGGGCTATCCGCAGGGGCTTCGGGGCGGTGAGATTCCGCTCGGGGCGCGGGTGCTGCACGTCGCCGATACCTTCGACGCGCTTTCCTCGGTCTGTGCCTCTCTCGGAGTCGGCCAGGAGGCTGTGCCTGCCGAACTCCTTCGCAACTCGGGCTCGCGTTTCGATCCGGCGGTCGTTGCCGCCTGCCTGCGCGCCCTCGACTCGCCGCCAGCCGCGGCCCAGGGACTCTAAATGCTCGTCATCGTTGGTGCAGTTGTCGTCATCGCCTCCGTGCTCGGAGGCTACCTGATGGCCGGCGGAAACGTCGGCGTGCTCATCCAACCGTCGGAAGTCGTCATCATCGGCGGTGCGGCCGTGGGCAGCATGCTCATCGCCACCACGCCCAGCGTGCTCAAGGGCATCGGCAGCCAGGTCGGGAGCCTGCTCGGCGCGGGCCTGACGAAGGACGATTTCGCTGATCTCCTGGTGATGCTCTACAAGCTGTTCCGCCAGATCCAGCAGGGCGGCGTGATGTCCATCGAGTCGCACCTCGAGAAACCGAGCGAGAGCGCGATCTTCGGGAAGCACACGAAGTTCCTCTCCCGCCACCACTCGCTCGACTTCCTCGCCGACTCCATGAAGGTCATCATCGTCGGTGGCATCAACGCGCACGACCTCGATGCCCTGATGGAGGAAGACCTGAAAGTGCACCACGACGTCGAGGGCAAGCCGGCCGCGATGCTGACCAAGGTCGGCGATGCAATGCCCGGCCTCGGTATCGTCGCCGCCGTGCTCGGCATCGTCATCACCATGGGCGCCATCGACGGGCCGCCGGCCGAAATCGGCCACCACGTCGGCGCGGCGCTGGTCGGCACGTTCCTGGGCATCCTGCTGTCCTACGGGTTCATCCAGCCGCTGGCGGGTGCGATGGAAGCGCGCGTGAGCGACAACGGCAAGTACGAGGAGTGCATGCGCGCCGGCATCATGGCCGTCTACAAGGGCCTGCCGCCGGCCATCGCCATCGAGTTCGCGCGCCGCGTGCTGCCGTCGGAAGTTCGTCCGAGCTTCGACGAGACCGAGAAGCTGTGCCGGGCGTCGAAGGGCGGAAGTGAGGCGGCTGCCGCATGAAGAAGGACCAGCCCGTCATCATCATCAAGAAGGGCGGCCACGGCCATGGCGGGCACCATGGCGGCGCCTGGAAGGTTGCCTATGCCGACTTCGTGACGGCGATGATGGCGTTCTTCCTCGTGATGTGGCTCGTCTCCCAGAAGCAGGAAGTGAAGGCCGCCGTGGGCGGCTACTTCCGCGACCCGAGCGCGTTCGACGCGCAGGGGCAGGGCATCCTCCCCGGCGCCAAGGAAGGTGTCGACCCGAGCGGTACGCCGATGCCCGCGCCGCCGGAGGAAGTGGCCATCGAAGCGGAGAAGAAGCGGCTCGAAACCGCCGCCGAGCACATCAAGGAGAAGCTCGTCGAGAAGCCGGAGTTCGCCTCCCTCCGCGACCAGATCGAGATGACGGTGACGGCCGAAGGGCTGCGCATCGAGCTCTCGGACCGGAGCGGGTCCAGCTTCTTCGACAGCGGCAGCGCCCTGATGCGGGGCGAGTCCGGCCGCATGCTCGGCGTCATCGCCAGCGAGATCGGGAAGCTCGACAACGACCTCTACATCGAGGGGCATACCGACTCGCGGCAGTACACCGCCCAGGAGCAGTACACGAACTGGGAGCTGTCGGCCGACCGCGCGAATGCGGCGCGTCGCGTGATGATGCGCGAGGGCATCCGGGCGGAGCAGCTGAAGGGCGTGCGCGGCTACGCGGACACGCAGCTGCACGTGGCGGAGGATCCGACCGACCCGCGTAACCGCCGCGTCTCGATCCTGGTGAAGAGCCAGATCGCGGCGAAGACCGAGCAGATTGCGGCGAAGATCAACGACCGCCTGGCGGGCACGCCGGAGAAGCCGTCGGCCGGTGGCCAGGCGCCATCGCACGAGACCCCGGCAGCCCCCGCGAAGGACGCGCCGAAGGCCGACGCCGGTCACCAGACGCACTGAGCGGCTCCGACCGATAAGCGGTACATGTTCGCGGCGTGCCCTGGCGGCCTGTTCCGCACCCAACTCAGCACCAACAGCGGGCGCCTCCCTGTCGAGGGAGCGCCCGCCTCGTACGACAGGCGGCGGGCCATCGCATCGGCGGCGCGACCGTCTGGAAATGCGGCCGCCTCCTCTCCAAAATCGACGGGTGGTGCCGATTACGCGGATGACCGTGTCGCGCGGGGCCGGCGGTCCGGCCCGTGGCGCAGCTAGGGCACGGCCAGTGGAGGACGCAGTGAGAACGGACGTACGGAAGTCGGTGGAGTTCGACGGCGAGAGCCTCCTGGCCGCCTTCGACGGCGAATTGTCCGATGTGCGCGACATGGCCGCGCTGGTCATCGACACGATCCCCAAGTACGTCGCCGACCTGCGTCAGGCTGGCCGCAACGGTGATATCCGCAGTGTCGGCGCGCTCGCCCACACCATTCGCGGCTCCGTTGGCAACGTGGGAGCCACGAGGCTGGCGGGGCTCACGCACGACATCGAGATGACCGCACGTGCGGGGGGCGCGGTCAGCGACGCAGCCCTGCGCGCGGTGGACCAGGCCACCCTCGACCTGATCGCCGACATGACGGCCTGGGTGCAGTCGCTGGGGACAACGCCAGCGCGGTGACACGATGAACGTCCTCATCTGCGACGACGACGCGTCCACGCGGTTCGTGCTGCGCCGCATCCTGGCCCAGAACATGGGCTGGAGTGTGTCGGAGGCGGGCGACGGTGTCGACGCGCTCGCACAGCTGTCGCGCAAGCGGTTCGACCTGCTGCTGCTCGACCTCGAGATGCCGGGCTTCTCCGGATTCGAGGTGCTGGAGGTGCTGCGCGAGTCGGACACGCTGAAGGACATGCCGGTGGTCGTCGTGTCGCAGGAACGCCGGCGCGAGGTCATCCTCCGCCTGCGTGAACAGCACATCGCCGGTTACCTGCTGAAGCCGATCCGCGCCGAGCAGGTGGCCGACCGCCTGGCCTCGCTGAAGCTGAAGGCGCGCGGGCACGCGGGCAACCGCGGCGACATCTCGAGCCTGCATGTCTCGGCCGAGACACCCGCCATCCTCGCCGAAGGCAATCTCGACTATCGCCACTTCTTCTGCGTCGAGGCCGAACGGCACGGCCCCGTCCGCGTGGCCGATTCCGCGGCGTCCGCGCTCGCGCAGTACCGCAAGGCGCCCGTGGACGTGGTGTTCGTCGGCACGAAGCTCGGCGTGATGGGCGCCGAGATGCTCGTCCGCAAGCTGCGTGAAGCCTCCACCGATCGCCCGGTCCGCATTGTCGCCATCGTCGACAGCGAGAAGGCACGCACCGAGGCCACGAAGCTCGGCTTCGACGACACCATGATGCGGTCGTTCGTGCCGACGGTGTTCACGGCGGAGTTCCGCAAGTTCACCAAGCCGTCAGGACCCGTGGCTGCGCTGTCGCAGCTCCTGCCGGAGTTCGAGAACGCCGCGATCAGCTCCGTCCACCAGGTGTTCGGCATGATGCTCGGCTCCGAGGTCGAGCCGATGACCGAGGGCGACGTGAGCGTGGCGCTGCAGTCCACGATCAACATGGAGCTGGAAGAACGGCTCCAGGTGGCGGTCACGGTCCACGTGTCGGAAGCGGTGGTGGACGAAGTGAACGGCATCCTCATCGGGCCGGAAGCCGGGGAGGCCGATCGTATTGCGACCACCAGCGAGCTGGTCAACCTGGTGGCCGGACGCCTGCACGCGCATGCGGGCGACAACTCCGTGAAGAGCATCTGCTCGCTGCCGGAAACCTCCGTGAAGACCCCGTTCGAGCCGCTCCCCTCGATGGCCGACAGCCAGGGCTACGTCCTCCGGTTCCAGACCAAGGACTCCAAGGCGGCGTTCGGCATCTCCCTCGCGGTCACCTCCCTCGAAGAAGCCGCCGTCGCGGCCGACTAGCCTCCCAGCCTGGTCCGATCCCACGTTTCGGGTACCCAGGTCCACCTGTGGTGGTCAGGCAATTCCCGTAGCACCCGGAATATTCACACCTCTTCCACACGGCTGCCCGCAACGTCAATACGGCGGGGCCCCGGCACGCCGATTGTCCGCATGTGTCGCCCATGCGAGCGGGCGTCACATCAGGAGGGTGTGGCTATGAGCCTGACGCGAAAGGTTGTGCTGGTTGCCATCTTGCCGGTCATTGCCCTGGGCATCGTGCTCTCGTTCGTGTTCGCACGTGTCGCCGAGCAGCAGCATCAGCAGGTGACACAGGAGTACGTCGTGAAGGCGCGGTCGGTCGTGCTGTCGGCAGAGTCGATGCGCGAGGAGATGGGCAACGCCTGGGCGCAGGGCAGCTTCTCGGCCGAGCTGCTGCGCGACTGGGCGGCGAAGGGGCAACGGGAACGCGTGCTCACGGCCGTGCCGGTCGTGACGGCCTGGCGGGCTGCGATGAAGAAGGCGCAGGAGGGCGGGTACGAGTTCCGCGTGCCGAAGTTCCAGCCGCGCAATCCCAAGAACGAGCCCGATCCGATCGAGGCACGCGTGCTCCGCCTGTTCGAGTCGGAGGGCCTGAACGAGCACTGGGAGATCGATGAGGCCAGGAACGCGGTCCGCTACTTCCGGCCAATCCGGCTGACGCAGGAATGCCTGCTGTGCCACGGCGACCCGGCGACGTCGAAGGCCCAATGGGGAAACGACCAGGGCCTCGACCCGACGGGTGGCAGGATGGAGAACTGGAAGGTGGGTGAAGTGCACGGCGCCTTCGAGATCGTCCAGTCCATGGCCGCGGCGGATGCGGCGCGTTCGTCGATGGTGCAGCAGTTCCTGCTGATCGTCCTCGCATGCCTGATCGTCACGATTCCTGCGGTGCTCTGGTTCACGCGGCGGAGCCTGGTGCGGCCCTTGACCATCCGGTTCACCGAACTCCGGGAAGGATCGGAGCAGGTGCTCGCGGCAGCCAACGAGGTGTCGGCGTCGTCGCAGCATCTGGCTGCCGGGGCGACCGAGCAGGCATCGTCGATCGAGGAGACGTCGGCCTCCATGGAGCAGATGCGTGCAACCACGCAGCACAACACGTCCCGCACCGAGGATGCCTCGCGGCTGATGAGCGACGTCGACACAAGCGTGCAGGCGTCGAATGCGTCCCTGAACACGATGGTGGCGTCGATGGAGGCCATCGCGGAGTCGAGCCAGAAGGTCTCGAACATCATCAGGACGATCGACGAGATTGCCTTCCAGACGAACCTGCTCGCCTTGAACGCGGCGGTCGAGGCGGCGCGAGCCGGCCAGGCGGGCATGGGCTTCGCGGTGGTGGCCGACGAAGTGCGCGCGCTGGCGCACCGGTCGGCGGAGGCGGCGAAGGGAACGGCAGCGCTCATCGAGGAGTCCATTCAGCGGGCGAACGCCGGCGCATCGCAGGTTCAGGCGGTCACCGGGTCCATTACCGGTATTGCCGTCAGCGTGTCCCGGGTGCGTCAGCTGATGGGTGAGGTCAATGCCGGGAGCCGCGAACAGGCAGAGGGCATCAGCCAGGTGACCTCGGCCGTGCAGCAGATGCAGCAGGTGACGCAGACCACCGCTGCCGAAGCCGAGCAGAGTGCCGCCACCGCCGAAGAGCTGAACGCCCAGGCCGAGACGACGCTCGGCACGGTGCGCGAGCTGAATTCGTTCGTCCTCGGGGGAGACGCGGCCGCCGGCCTGTCCGCGCCGGCGCGGCGACGCTCGATGGGCAAGGGACGGATCCTCGCGGGGCCGGCCGCGACGGCGGAGGCCCCGGAGACGCCCCTCAGGACCGGCACCTACGGCGGTCGCTGAATGCCGTGATTCTTCCTACCCCGGGAGGGTGCGAAACCTCCCGGGGCGTCCCGCCCTCGCAGGCCCGTGCATCGACAGAAGTGTCGCGTGTCGATGCCAGGCGCGGTAAAGCAAGAGCTTGGGTTGACGATTACGTGCTCGAGTACAACAGCACGTACCGTGAGTCGGCGTCCGATGCCTGCGGTGAGACGACTCACACTGCAGGCGCGCACTGGTGTGCGCGAAGGACGGTCGACTCATGACTCTCAGCGGCAAGATTCTCCTCGCATCAGCCCTTCCCGTTCTCATCGTTGGCAGCCTCCTCACCGTCGCATACGACCGCTCAGCCCGGACACAGGTCGAACAGCAGTACGTGGAGAAGGCGCGTTCCGTCGTGCTCTCGGCCGAATCGATGCGTGAGGAGATGGCCGCGAAGTGGAAGCAGGGCCTCTTCACGGCCGCGATGCTCCGCGGGTGGGCGGACGAGGGTCAGAACGGCAAGATCCTGGCGGCTGTCCCCGTGGTGACGGCCTGGAAGGCCGCCATGATGAAGGCCGAGGAGGGTGGATACCAGGTGCGCGTGCCGAAGATTCAGGCGCGCAACCCGCAGAACGAGCCCGACGCCGTGGAGGCGCGTGTGCTCAAGATGTTCGAGACCTCCGGCGCGGCAGAGCACTACGAGATCGACACCGAGAAGAACGCGGTGCGCTACTTCCGCCCGATCAGGCTGACCGACGAATGCCTGCTGTGCCACGGCGATCCGCAGACGTCGAAGGCCAACTGGGGTAACGACAAGGGGCTGGACCCGACCGGCGTCCGCATGGAGGGCTGGAAGGCGGGTGAGGTGCACGGCGCGTTCGAGGTCGTGCAGTCGCTCGACGCCGCCGATGCGCAGCGCGCCTCGATGGTGCTCCGGTTCGTGCTCATCGTGCTGGCGTGCCTGTTGACGGCGCTCGGGGTGACCGCCTGGCTCACGCGGCGGCACGTGATCCTGCCGTTGAAGAAGGAGACCGACAGCCTGTCCGCTGGCGCCCACCAGGTGGCCGCCGCGGCGGCAGAGGTCGCGTCGTCGTCGCAGCACCTCGCCGCCGGCGCGAGCGAGCAGGCCGGATCGCTCGAGTCAGCAACGGCCGCCATGACCGACATGGCGAAGACCACGCGTGCGAATGCGGACAGCACGGTCGAGGCCGCGTCGCTCATCGGGAAGATGGACAGCCATGTGCACGATTCGAATCGCGCGCTCACGTCGATGGTGGACTCGATGAGCGCGATGAAGGAGTCGAGCCAGCAGGTGTCGCGCATCATCAAGACGATCGACGAGATTGCCTTCCAGACGAACCTCCTTGCCCTGAACGCGGCGGTGGAAGCCGCCCGGGCGGGCGAGGCGGGACTCGGGTTTGCCGTGGTGGCCGACGAAGTGCGGAACCTCGCGCAGCGCTCGGCGCAGGCCGCGAAGGACACGGCCGGCCTGATCGAGGACTCCATCCAGAAGGCGCAGCACGGCGCCGCCAAGGTGGAGGAGGTCAGTGCCTTCATCCACGACATCACCACGAGCGTCGGCCACGTGAAGCAGATCATCGACCGCGTGAGCGATGGCAGCCGCCAGCAGGCGGCCGGTATCGACCGCGTGGTCACGGTCGTGCAGGAGATGGAACGGATCACCCAGGGCGTGGCCGCGACCGCAGAGGAGACGGCTGCCGCCAGCGAGGAACTCAACGCGCAGGCCGAGGAATCGATGCAGACCGCGCGCATCCTGGAGGCGCTCGTCGCCGGTGCGTCGGCGTCCGCGGCACCGGTGCAGGCGCTGCGCGCGAAGAGGCCGGCAGCCCGGGTGCACCAGTTCGACCACGCACCGCGCCGCGCCGCATAGCCCACGGACAGACGCACGCTGGCCGCGAGCCCCGCGGCCAGCGCCTGCCTTTACGGCGTTTCGCGGGCCGCGGCAGTTCGGCGGCCGGCATCCGGCCTGAGCCGCCGCGCTGTCCACCATCGGTGGTGCGCCTTACCACCTTCGTTTATCCCCCTCCGACCCCCACGGCTGAAGCAGCTCGGCAGACGGTCGATTGCGCCTCCAGTCATTGCCCGGGTGCGTCCCCAGCCGACGTCTGCGCTGGCCAGCCGCCCGCTCCCCCTCCGATTGAAGGAGTCCGATGAGCCTCAGCAACAAGATTCTCCTGGCCGCCGCCTGCCCCCTCATTGTCCTTGGCATCCTGCTCAGCGTCGTCTACGAACGTTCGTCACGCCAGCAGGTCGAGCAGCAGTACGTGGAGAAGGCCCGGTCCGTCGTGCTGTCCGCCGAGTCGATGCGCGAGCAGATGGCGGGCAAGTGGAAGGCCGGCATCCTCTCGGCCGACATGCTGCGCCAGTGGGCGGACGAAGGCAAGAACGACAAGGTGCTCGAGGCTGTCCCCGTGGTCACCGCCTGGCGCGCCGCGATGATGAAGGCGCAGGAGGGCGGGTATGAGTTCAAGGTGCCGAAGTTCCAGCCGCGCAATCCGGCCAACGAACCCGACGCCGTCGAGGCTCGCGTCCTGAAGATGTTCGAAGGCTCCAGCCTCCAGGAGCATTTCGAGATCGACACCGCGAAGAACGCCGTCCGGTACTTCCGCCCGATCCGCCTGACGGAGGAGTGCATGCTCTGCCACGGCGACCCGGCGACCTCCGCGGCCAACTGGGGCAACGACAAGGGGCTGGACCCGACCGGCGTCCGCATGGAGGGCTGGAAGGTGGGCGAGGTGCACGGCGCCTTCGAGATCGTGCAGTCGCTCGACAAGGCCGACGCCCAGCGCGCCTCGATGCTGCGTCAGTTCGTCGGCATCGTGGCGGCCTGCCTCGTCTTCTTCCTGGCGATCACGTTCTGGCTGACACGCCGCAATATCGTGAAGCCGCTGACCGCCGAGACCGACGGCCTGAGCGCCGGCGCCCAGCAGGTGGCCGCAGCCGCCGAACAGGTCGCCGCGTCGTCCCAGCACCTGTCGGCCGGGTCCAGCCAGCAGGCCGGCGCGCTCGAATCGACCTCCGCCTCGATGGAGGAGATGGCGTCGATGACCCGGCGCAACGCCGAGAACTCACGCCAGGCGGCCGAGTTGATGCACACCATGGACACGAGCGTGCGCGACTCGAACCGGGCGCTCGACGCGATGGTGGAGTCGATGGCGGCGATGAAGGAGTCCAGCCAGCAGGTGTCGCGCATCATCAAGACGATCGACGAGATCGCGTTCCAGACCAACATCCTCGCGCTGAACGCGGCCGTCGAGGCCGCCCGGGCGGGTGAGGCGGGCCTGGGCTTCGCGGTGGTCGCTGACGAGGTCCGCAACCTCGCCCAGCGGTCGGCGCAGGCCGCGAAGGACACGGCAGCCCTCATCGAAGACTCCATCGTCAAGGCCCAGCACGGCGCCGACCAGGTCGGCCAGGTGAGCACCGTGATCACCCAGATCACGGTCAACGCCACCGAGGTGAAGGGGCTCATCGAGCAGGTGGCCGAAGCCAGCCGCCAGCAGACGACGGGCATCGATCAGGTCGTGAACGCGGTGCAGGAGATGGAGAAGGTGACGCAGGGGGTCGCCGCCACCGCCGAGGAGACCGCGGCGGCGAGCGAGGAGCTGAATGCGCAGGCCGAGGTGACCATGGCCAGCGCGACCAACCTGGACGCGCTCGTCAGCGGGACGCGCCAGGCGTCGCCGGTCGGCACGAGGCCGCGTGCGCGCGGTGCACGCCTGCACACCCCCTCACGCCGCAGCGACCTGTCCACGCGGCGCGCGGCCTAGCCGACGTCCCGTCCACATGTGCACGCCTGGGACAGGCATCACGTCCGCCCGCACCCAGGCGCCCGTCCCGACGCAGCCCGTTGTGGTTGCCTGCTCCCCCATAAGTGCCATCAAGGCGCGGATGAGCGGGCCGATTACGGCTGCGAGGCAGGAGGGTAAGCGTGTGATGCCAATGATGTTCCTCGCAGTGCTGGGTGGAGCGGTGCTCCTGTCGCTGACCGTCGCCCTGGCGGACAGGCGGTCGAACGCAGCGGCGCAAGCGGTAGTGCCGAGCCGGCGCCGGCACCGGCCCTGATGGGTCAAGGACCCCTCCCGGCGGCCGATTACCTTTTCGACAGAACTGAGTGCAGGCGCGTGCTGACGCGCCGAACCGAGCAGACGCCATGGACCAGACTCGCGACGCCCTTTGCAACGATATCGAGCACCGGCTCGGTCGGATTGCCTGCGACGCCATCCTCGACCCCGCCCCGGATGCCGTAGCCGCGCAGGTCGAATCGGTTGCCGCAGACCTCGACGCCGCGGGCCTGCCGGATGCGGCCGCCCGGATTCGCGCGCTGGCGCACGAACCGATCGAGCAGCTCGGCGAACGGCTGAACGCCGAGTGGGGCGACTGGCGCGCCACGGACGAACTCCGCGGTGACGTGGAGGCGCTCGGCGGCGACGCCGAACTGTCGTCCATGTTCGTCGCCGAGGCGCTCGATCACCTCGGCACCATCGAGGCGACGCTGCTCAAGCTCGAGGAAGCGCCGGACGACAAGACGCTGCTCAACGACGTGTTCCGCCCCTTCCACACCGTGAAGGGCAACGCGGGCGCGCTCGGCCTGGTGACCGTCCAGCACTTCGCCCACACGGTGGAAAGCCTGCTGGACCGCTGCCGATCGGGCAAGCACCAGGTCGGCTCCGTCGAAATCGACATCGTCCTGAAGTCGGTCGACCTGCTCACCGCGCTCATCACCGACATCGCGGCGCGCTCGGGCGGCGGTGGCGGCAAGAACCTGCGCGCCGAGCGCCTGGCTCTCATCGAGGCGCTGGAGCAGCTCATGGCGGCCGGTTCGTCCGTGCAGCACCAGGAGCCGGTGAAGCCGGCGTCGGCCTTCACGCTTGAACCCGAGCCCGTGCCCCAGGCTCCGGCTCCCGTTCCAGCGGCGTCGCTCCCCGCGGCCCCTGTGCCCGCGGCGGCTCCACCGGTGGCGCCCGAGCCGCGCGAGGCGGCAGCCGTGGCCCCGGCCCCGGCCGCCGTGGTGCCGATGCCGCCGGCGTCCGTGGCGGCACCCGTCGCCGCCGCGCCCGCGCCTGCCGCCGCAGGACAGCCGGCCAAGGTCGAGGCCGCGATCGACACCGTGAAGGTGGACACGCGCAAGCTCGACGGCCTGGTCGACATGGTCGGCGAACTGGTCATCCTGCAGTCGCTGATTCACGAGAGCCCGGCGCTGGGCAAGGTGGGCGACGAACGCCTCACGCGGAACCTCGCGCAGCTGCGCCGCATCACCACCGACCTGCAGCGCGGCGCGATGTCGATGCGCATGGTGCCGATCCGCCAGACGTTCCAGAAGATGGCGCGGCTCGTCCGCGACCTCTCCCGCAAGTCGGGCAAGCAGGTGGAGCTGATCCTCGTTGGCGAGGACACCGAGCTCGACCGCAAGGTGGTCGAGGACATCAACGACCCGCTCATGCACATGGTCCGCAACAGCATGGACCACGGTCTCGAGCCGGCCGAGAAGCGCAAGGCCGCCGGGAAGCGCGAGGTGGGCCGCATGTGGCTCCGCGCGTTCCACCAGGGCGGCAGCATCATCATCGAGGTCGCCGACGACGGCGGGGGCCTGAACAAGGACCGCATCCTCCAGAAGGCGATGGCCCAGGGGCTCGTCACGCCGGATCAGAAACTGACCGACGACGAGATCCACCAGCTGATCTTCAAGCCGGGTTTCTCGACCGCGGAGAAGGTGACGGAGATCTCGGGGCGCGGCGTCGGCATGGACGTCGTGCGCCGCAACATCGACGCGCTGCGCGGCCGGATCGACATCGCGAGCACGCAGGGGCAGGGCACGACCATTTCCATCAAGCTGCCGCTGACGCTCGCCATCCTGGACGGCCTGCTGATCGCGTCCGGCTCGGAGCGCTTCGTCATCCCGACCTTTGCCGTGCGCGAGTCGCTGCGTCCGCTGCCCGAGCACGTGCACACCATCCAGCAGGTGCCGAGGCTCGTGCAGGTGCGCGACCGGCTCGTGCCGCTGGTGTGGCTGAGCGACCTGTTCCAGACCGGCACGGAACGCATCAACCCGGCCGAGGCGACGGTCGTGGTGATCGAGGACGAGGCGCGTCTCATCGGCCTGGTGGTCGACCGCCTGGTAGGCAAGCAGGAAGTGGTGGTGAAGTCGCTCGGCGACGCCTTCGCCGGCGTGCGCGGCGTGGCGGGCGGGGCGATTCTCGGGGACGGCCGCATCGGCCTGATCCTCGACGCCCACGGCATCGTGACGTTGATTGATGACAGCGAGGTGGCTGCGCCAGCGGCGTAGCAGGAGACGACCATGAGCGAGGAGATGAAGAACAAGTCGGCCGCCGGCAAGTACCTGACGTTCGCGCTGGCCCAGGAAGAATACGGCGTGCCGGTGCTGAAGGTGCGCGAGATCATCAAGATGATGGACATCACCGGTGTCCCGCAGGTGCCGTCGCACGTGAAGGGCGTCATCAACCTGCGCGGCAAGGTGATTCCGATCGTCGACCTCCGCCTGAAGTTCAACCTGCCGACGCAGGACTACACCGAGCGCACCTGCATCATCGTCGTCGAGGTGGAACTGCAGGCGCGCCGCGTGATGCTCGGCATGATCGTCGACTACGTGTCCGAGGTCCTGAACATCTCGAACGACGAGATCGAGCCGATGCCGGACTTCGGCGAGCGCCTGGACACGGAGTACATGCACGGCGTCGCCAAGATCAAGGGCACCGTCAAGCTCCTGCTGGACCTCGACAAGGTGCTGTCGGCGGACACGGTGTTCGCACGCGTGGCCGCCTAGGAGGTGGCGATGTCGGTCGTGGATGCAGACCTGGTCCTGACGGACCGGGACATGCAGCGGATCGCGACGCTGGTGTACGAGCGGAGCGGCATCACGCTGCATGACGGCAAGCGGCCGCTCGTCGTCGCGCGGTTGCAGAAGCGGCTCCGGGCGCTGTCGCTGGACACGTTCGGGCAGTACCTGAAGTTCCTCGAGAACGACAGGAGCGGCGACGAGCTCGTGCTGCTCCTGGACTCGATTGCCACGAACCACACGTACTTCTTCCGCGAGGAGCAGCACTTCAAGCTGCTCGCGGAGCGGGTCGTGCCCGAGATGCGGCAGCAGCGTCGCCCGCTCGAGATCTGGTGCGCGGCGTCGTCCACGGGCGAGGAACCCTACACCATCGGCATGACGCTCTCGAGCCTCGAGCCGCCGATGGATTTCCGCATGGTGGCCTCGGACATCTCGACCAAGGCACTGAAGGCGGCGTCGGCCGGCGTCTACAAGATGGCGTCGGTCGAGAAGCTCCCGATCGAGCAGCTGCGCCGCTACTTCGAGAAGGGGATGGGCGACTCGGCCGGGTTCGCGCGCGTGAAGCGCGACCTGCGGTCGAAGATCGACTTCCGCCACATCAACCTGCTCGAGGTGCCGACCTTCGACCGCAAGTTCGACGTCATCTTCTGTCGCAACGTGATGATCTACTTCGACCGCGCCGTCCAACAGCGGGTGGTATCGGCCCTCGAGCGGAACCTGAGGCCCGGCGGCTACCTCTTCATCTCCCATTCGGAAAGCTTGAACGGGATCACGCACGGGCTGCGGTGGATTGCCCCCGCGGCCTACAAGCTGGAGGTCCTGTGAACCAGACATCCTTGGTAACCGAGTCCGCGCCGCGCATGGCGAAGAAGCGGATTGTCATCGGCATCGGCGAGTACGCCGTGTCGAACGACCCGGACTCGCTCATCATCACCCATGCCCTCGGGAGCTGCGTGGCCGTGTGCCTGTGGGATCCCATCGCGAAGGTGGGTGGCATGGTCCACGTGCTGCTGCCCGACTCCAAGATCAATCCCGAACGGGCCGGCGCGCAGCCGGGCGCCTTCGCGGACACGGGCATCCCGCTCCTCTTCAAGTCGGCCTACGCGCAGGGGGCGGTGAAGTCGCGGTGCCGCGTGCACCTGGTGGGCGGCGCCACGATCTCCGGCGCACCCCAGATGGAGCCGTCGGTGGGCAAGCGCAACGTGCTGGCGGCCCGGCAGATGCTGTGGCGGAACGGTGTGATGGTGGAGAAGGAGCACGTGGGCGGTTCGGTCGCCCGCAATGTCTCGATCGACGTGACCGACGGGACGATCCAGTTGAGCGGCAGCCAGGTGGCAGCCGCGGTGCTTTAAGGAATGGGTGGAGCAGCCGTGCCAATCAACATCCTCGTAGTTGACGACTCCGCGATGATGCGGGCGCTGATCCGGCGGGCCCTGCGCCTGTCGGGTGCGAACGTGCTCGTCTCCGAAGCAGCCAACGGCAGGGAAGCCCTGACCATCCTCGAGACCGAGCGCATCGATGCCGTGTTCACGGACCTGAACATGCCGGTGATGACCGGGACCGAACTGCTGCGCGAGATGAGCAACCGCGAGTGGAACCACATCAAGCGCGTCGTGGTGTCCACCGACGGCTCGAACGCCCGTCGCGACGAAGTGCGCGACCTGCACGTGAGCCATTACCTGAGCAAACCCTTTGCCCCGGAGATGTTCCGCGATGTCCTCTGCGAAGTCTGCCCTGAAAACGCTAACGCCTGATCTGCGCGACCCGCTCGTCCAGGCCACGTCGGCCGTGTGCGAAACGAGCTTCTTCGCGTTCACCGAGCCGGCGTCACCGGCGGTGCTGGAGCAGATCCCGGGCGAGGAACTCTGGTTCCATTCGTCGGTGACGTTCACGGGACCGATGCACGGCAAGGTGACGGTCTACGTGCCGGTGGGGCTCGCGCGCGATCTCTTCGGTGCGTTCCTCGGGTTCGACGAGAACGACACCTACAACAACGCCGAACTCCACGACATGGTGGGCGAGTTCGGGAACATGGTGTGCGGGACGTGGCTGACCTCGCTCGGCCGCGACCAGTGCTTCGACCTGGCGCATCCCGTGGTGGCGGTGGCCGGCCTGCCCACACCGGATGCTGATGCGATTGTGCTCGCCGTGAACGATCGACCCGTCGTCGTCCGAGCGGAGCTCGAGTAGGGGGTACCGTGACGTTTCGTCCAATGCGCGTCCTGGTGGTCGATGATTCGGCCGTTGTCCGGAAGATGCTCACCGACGCGTTGAGCAGGGAACCGGGGATCGAGATCGTGGGGTCGGCGGCCGACGTGTTCATCGCCCGCGACCTGATCCTGAAACACACCCCCGATGTCATGACCCTGGACATCGAGATGCCGCGCATGGACGGCCTCACGTTCCTCCGCCGCGTCATGGAATACAAGCCGATGCCCGTGATCATCGTCAGCTCGATCACGCAGAAGGGCTCGGCGGCGAGCGTCGAGGCGCTGCAGATCGGCGCCATCGATGTGATTGCGAAGCCCGGCGGCCCCGGGTCGGTGGGCCAGGTGGCGGAGCAGATCGCCGCGCGGATCCGCGCCCTGCGCGCGAAGCCGGTCCGGCTCACCCAGCTGTCGACGACGCCGGCGCCCGCGCCGGTGCTGGCGCGCACGAGCATGAAGTCGCCCGGCTCGCTGATCCTGGTCGGGGCGTCGACCGGCGGCACGCAGGCGATCGAATCGCTGCTCTCCCGCATGCCGGCGGACATTCCGCCGATGCTCATCGTGCAGCACATGCCGCCCGGGTTCACGAAGGCGTTCGCCGACCGGCTGAACGCCTCGTGCCCCATGCGCGTGATCGAGGCGCAGGGCGGGGAAGTGCTCGAACAGGGCACGGTCTACGTGGCCCCCGGCGACCACCACATGATCGTGGAGCGGTTCGGCCTGCAGCTGCGCACGGCGCTTCGCGATGGCCCGCCGGTGCACTTCCAGCGGCCGGCCGTGGACGTGCTCTTCTACTCGGCGGCCAAGCTCAAGGGGGTGCCGATGGTGGGCGTCATCCTCACGGGCATGGGCGCGGACGGAGCGGACGGCCTGCTGGCGCTGCGCCAGGCGGGCGCGCAGACGCTGGCGGAGGACGAGCAGTCGTGCGTGGTGTTCGGGATGCCGAAAGAGGCGATCGCCCGCGGTGGTGCCATGCACGTGGCCACGCTGCTGCAGATGCCGGGCAAGATCGCCGACTGTCTCGACAAGAGCGCCAAGTACGCGGCGAGGCCGGTGGCATCGTGACGCGGCACTTCGACACCGGCCAGATGGACCGGCTGTGCGACGGCGTGATGAAGGTGCTGCTCGTCGAGGACGAGCCGCTCGTTCGCGAGATGGTGCGTGCGTTCCTCGAGCGGGCGGGCTACGGCGTCGAGGCGGTCGGGACGGCGGAGGAGGTCATCGACGGCTGGTCGGACCGGGCCGTGGACCTGCTGCTGACCGACGTCATGTTGCCGGGCCAGACCGGCGTGGAACTCGCGACGCAGCTGCGCCAGCAGCGTCCGGACCTCAAGGTGCTCTACATGTCGGGCAACGTGAGCGACCCGACGGCCCGCGAGTCCATCACCAAGCAGGACACGCGGTTCCTCGCCAAGCCGTTCTCTCGCCAGATGCTGCTCGACGCGGTCGAGACGCTGACGAAGAACGCCACGAAGCAGTAGCTCGCGCTCCGCGCTCGCGGCCTTCGGCGCTGGGCACTGGGCGGTGGGCCTTGACCGGGCTCCAGAGCTTCAGGCTTCGGGCTCCCGGGCTGGTCGACTTCAGGCTCACGCTTCGCGCTCGTCGGCTTTGAGCGCTGCCACGATTGTGCGGGGCGACCGTAGTGCCCGCCTTCAGGCGGGCCGGCGGCCCCGCACCTGCTTCCACGAACCACGTGAGTGAGCTGTCCCGGTTTGTCGGGGTTCGGGGTTCAACCGGACCTTTTGGTCGTGGTATCCTTAGTGGCTCCATACGAGCGTCCCCATCGTCCAGAGGCCTAGGACGTGGCCCTTTCAAGGCTAAAACCCGGGTTCGAATCCCGGTGGGGACGCCAAACCTCTCCCGGCGCTTCCCAGACATTCGGATTCCATAGCTCGGCTATACTGCGCGGCACCGCATGTACACGCGTAAGCCACTGCCACTGAACCGACGCTGGGTTACCTTCGCCCTTGGGGCGCTCGTTGCGATTTCAACAACGGCTTCGCCCCGCGCGCAGCGCGCGTCCACGCCCGACCTGCAGGGCACCTGGGACACCGGCACGGCGACGCCGATGACGCGCCCGGCCCCGTTCGCGAGCAAGAGCCACTTCACGCGTGAGGACGCGGACGCCTGGGAGCGCGACAGCTTCAACCGGGTCCTCAGCGGCTTCTCCGCCGAGGACAAGCTGGCCAGCGACCTGAACGACACCTACCAGGAAACCGCGTCCCTCAAGGTGGTGGACGACCTTCGGACCTCGCTGATCGTGGATCCGCCGAACGGACAGTTCCCCGAGGCGGTTCCGGCCGCGAAGGCACGGGCGGATGCACGGCCGAAGAAGAACTACGACGACCCGGAGACGCTGAGTCTCGACGAACGGTGCCTCATGGCCATGGTGGGCGGGTCCTCCGCCGCCGCGCCGCCGCTCGTCCCGAACCCGTTCGGCCAGAACCTGTATCAGATCGTCCAGACGCCCGACCGGGTCATGATCCACACGGAGATGTTCCACGAGACGCGCGTGATCCGCATCGGCGGTACGCACCTGCCCGAATCGGTCCGAAGCTGGGCGGGCGACTCCATCGGGCACTGGGAGGGCGACACCCTCGTCGTGGACACCACGAACTTCCGCCGCGAGACCCACTACCGGAACTCGAGCGAGCGCATGCACGTGGTGGAACGCTTCACGCGCGTGTCACCGGACCGGATTCGCTATCGCGTCACGGTGGAGGACCCCGAAACGTGGGCGGCGCCGTGGACCGCGGAGATTCCGTTCAGGGCCACGACGGACCAGATCTTCGAATACGCGTGCCACGAGGGCAGCCTCACGATTCAGAACTACATGCGCGGCGCCCGCGATGAAGAGCGCCGGGGCGTCGTCAGGACGCCACGCTGACCGGCGCGCAGCCCGCCTCCGCACGTCAGCCGGCTGCGCCACACTGAAGTGTGGCGCTACGTTGGCGCTGCGCGACTGCGTCGCGCGCATGAACCCTTCGGATCCGCAGTTTCTGCGACCGTGCACGACGACTGCGGCTCGCCCAGGGGTGTTCACCCGGTGCCAGCCGGGAAGGCCGCGCCGGTACGGCTACACTGCGCCGGATGCGGGCAGCGCGATTGAACCAGGCACCGGCGCGGAACCATAATGGTTCCACTGAGGTGCCATCGCCCATGCCGACCACCATCACGCTCAAGAACATACCGGACGAGGTGTACGCACGCCTGAAGGCCTCCGCCGAGAGCAACCGGCGCAGCCTGAACAGCGAGGTCATCGTGTGTCTGGAGACGGTGCTCCTGCCGGGGCGCCTGGCCGCGTCCGAGCGGCTCGACCGGGCCCGGGCACTCCGGGCGACGCTGCCAGCAGGTCGTTTTGCCGCCAGGTCGGTTGATGCCGTGAAGCGACGGGGACGATCGTGATCGTGGTCGACACCAACGTGATCGCCTATCTCTACCTGCCGGGCGAGCACACCGCGGCGGCCGAGGCACTCCTGCAGCAGGACGACGACTGGGAGGCGCCGGCCCTGTGGCGGAGTGAGTTCCGGAACATCCTGGCGGGATTCATTCGGCGTCGGGCACTGACGTTCGACGACGCGCTCGCGGTGCAAGCCGAGGCCGAACACTTCATGAACGGCCACGAGCACGGCGTGGACTCGCGGTCGGTCCTCGACCTGGTTCGCGCCAGCGAGTGCTCGGCCTACGACTGCGAGTTCGTGGCCCTGGCGTCAGCGCTTGGCGTCCCGCTGGTCACCATGGACCGGGCGCTGCTGAAGGCGTTCCCTGGGCAGACCAGAGCGCTGGTCGGCAGAGCCGTCTAGGCGCCCGAGCATCGCCAGCAGGTGTTCGCGCGCGCGGCATCCCGTCGTATCCCCTCACTTGGTGACCCGTCCGTCCGGCGGGCCCTCGGTGCCCCTTGGTGCGGAGTCCACTTTCGCCTCCGCAGGTGGCCGCAGTTCGGAGTTGCTCCGCGGCACCGGCCAGGCCCGAAGTGCGTGACGGCTCCAGCCCAGGCCCAGGTCGTATCGCGGCCGTCGGTGCGCCGCCGGCCCATCTTCCTGGTGGGCGGGACACGTCGACAGGCGCTGACGGAGTGAGCCGCCCGTTCCCTGTCTTCCGCGTCTCGCCGGGGGACCGGGTGCGCACGCCGGTGCGGTGCACGCGGCCGGGCGCGGGGCGCTTGGTGGGTGGCTGAGGCGCCACGGAGCGCAACGCCGCGGGGCGGTTGGAGGGCCGGGGCGTGTCATCACGTCGAGCGACCCGTGAGGCGAAAGTCCACTGATGCAGGGAAGAAACGAGACGTGTTGACATAAACAACATGTGCAGTTCTGCCCGCACGGTTGAACATCGCCGGCGAGGTCCGGAAGTTTCAATCGAAGCCAAAAAACATTGTCGTGGACAGTCGTCAACATGTCGTTTCTCAGACGTGATTCGAGCGATGTTGACGCGTGTATCCAGCCTGGATCGCGCGTCACATGTGCAGATGTGCGACCTTTCGCTTTCCGCGAGGCTTCGTGGGGCGAGGGCAGCCCGACATACGAGGCGTGCGTGCGGAATTCAGGGGGCAGGCTCCAGCGGTCGGCTTGGGGTGCGGCCCGAGGCACGGCTGGATTCTGGGCGCGGCTATCTCGCTGCTCCGTCCCGGGCCGGCGACCGCCCAGGCGCCTCCGGCCACGCCTCCCACGGCGGTCACCGCGTCCGGCTGCACAGCGGGCACGACGGCAGCGGAGGATGCGCTCGGTCGGCTGGACCGCCTGGACGCGACAGTGGAGTCGCGCCTCCTGCGGGGCCGCTCCAGCCGGTGCTCGATGCCCTCAGCGGCGTGCTCGGGACCGCCTGCTTTCGCCTGCGGGACAGCGCACCACGGCCGCCGCGCTCAACGCTTCTGGACGATGCGGAGCCTCTCCCACCCCTAAAGGTGGTACCACCTTGGTCGATTCCGTGGATGAGCTGTATCGACGACGGCCCTATCGGTCGCCGCCCGTGCTTCCCTCGGGGAAGCCTCGAGGGCTCTATGCGCTACCGCGCCATCCGCGTCCCGGTGTGGGACGTGTGCGCCACCTTCAACGGCCATCCGGCCACCATCGTGAACATGAGCACCACGGGTGTGCTGCTCGCCCTGAACCGGCACGCTCCCCTTGGCGACGACGAGGGGTTCGTCGGTTTCGAGCTCGAGTCGGGCTTCTGGGCGCTGCACGGGCGGGTCACCCGGGAGCACGTGGAGCGGCCCACGCCTCGCGATCATCCGATGTGGCACGTGGCCGTCGAGTTCGCCGATGACCACCCTCGCACCCTGGAGGTGGTCCATCTGGTGATGGCCGCGCAGCGGTTCATCCACGTCGCGTGATCGGTCGGGTCCGGCTGAAGCCGGCCCCCACGATGCGGGCAATCGCGCGGCCCGGAGGAACGCCGAGCCGTCCGGTCAGCGCACCGGGCGGGCGATCGGTTCAACGGTCGCCGCACCCTGGGGTGGCTTCCAGCCGTCGAACGCCTCCCCGTTGTAGAACAGCCGCCAGTCTGCGTAGTCGGGTCTGCCGACGCCGGGAGGGCCTGGCTTGCCGTAGCTCGGGGTCACGGCCCCGAGGAACTTGCCGGCCCGCAGCACACCGTCGTGAATTTGTGTG
This sequence comes from Vicinamibacterales bacterium, assembly GCA_046331345.1. Taxonomy (GTDB): domain Bacteria; phylum Acidobacteriota; class Vicinamibacteria; order Vicinamibacterales; family CAVVIG01; genus CAVVIG01. The sequence continues at coordinate 430,357 of JAXLRA010000004.1, forward strand.
AAGAGCTGCTGGTAGCGCGGGTCCGGGCCGGCATATCCAGAGAAGTTGGTCATATCGCCGTTCGAGGCGAGGACGACGTCCACGCCCGGTTGCTGGGCGATGGGCAGGGCGTTCCATGCGCCGATTGGTGTCTCGATCTGGACGATGACCAGCATGTTGTCGTTGATGGTCTTCCGGTAGTCCTGGCGGTTGGCCCCCCACAGGGTCGCGGCCTGGTTCGCCCCCTCGCTGCGGCGCCCTTCCGGCGGATAGCGCGCATAGCGCGCCGCCTGCATGGCCTGCTCCGGGGTGTCCACGGTCGGAATGTCGATGCCCAGGGCGCCGATGTCGGTCGCCTTCTGGATGTTCCCCTCGCTCGCATCGGGCAGCCGGATCACCGGCGTGGCCACCGGTTTCGGGCACGCCGCAATCATCGTTTCCACGTCCTTGAAGGACATGGTGCTGTGCTGCATCTCGAACCAGATGAAGTCGTAGTGCTTCGCGGCCTCGCAGTAGAGCGCCACATCGAGCCTGCTGATGGTGAAGCAGGTCACCTGCTTTCCGTCGAGCAGCTTCTGCTTCACGGTGTTGTAGAGCCTGGTGTTCGGGTCGTTGAGGCTCTGGCGCACGGCCCAGCCCTGTTCGCGTTCAGCCGGAGGGGCGATGCGTGCCTGCGCGGAGAGGTGCGGAAGCATCGCCAGCGCGGCCAGCGCGCAGGCGGCCATCCAGATCGCGGGTCGGCTCATGCGGCGGATGGTACGTCAGGTTGTCGCGGCGCAGTATTGCGTATTCGCGAGCAGCCGACGGCCGGGCTGAGTGCCGGGGATGCATGCCTCGCGCATCTTGACAACGTGTTGACAGGCGCCTGACAACTGCCGGGCGCGGAACCGTCAGTATCGAGGGCATTCCAGCGTTGCTGGTCGACTGCATGTCGCCGTTCATCACCGACGCCGCACTCATACCCGGAGCGTTCCCGTGCCCGTGACCCGCTTGTCCGCCGTTTCCCGCTCGATTCCGTCTCTCCTGTTCCGCGTGCTGCTCGCCTCGGCCACCGTCGCTGCCGCCGCCTGCTCGTCGTCGCCCACCGCGCCGTCGGTGTCTGGCACCAGCGCGCTCGCCCTGGCTGCCTCCGATCAGCTGCAGGCCAAGGCACCCGCCGCGCCGGCGCCGTTCTCCGGCGCCTGGACGCAGGCGCCTGTGGTTGTCGTGCCGCAGGCCAACGGCGGCACCGGCCACGTGTGGACCCGGCTGCAGCTGACGCAGAAGGGCAGCACGATGACCGGCGAGGCGCGCCGCTACATCAGCACCTGGGACGCCAGCGGCACCCCCGTGTTGGTGGCGCTCGACCTGGGCAGCCCGGGGAAGGTGACGGGCACCGTCACGGGCTCGAGCATGGCCATCGTGATCCGCGACTACACGGAAACGAAGATCACCCTCAGCCTGACGCTGGCGCTGTCGGCCGACGGGACCACCCTGGCGGCGACAGCCGGGGCGCCGAACGTGCTCAGTCTCTCGACGTTCACGCGCTAGGGCCGTGCCCGCCGTCCGCGCAACTCATGCATGGGCGGCGGCCACACTTTTTCATCAATTCGTCACAACTATCCGCAGCGCGCGGCAGTCCAACTACGCAGACCGGCCACGTGGGGCCGCTCGATTCGGAAGGATGCTCATGCCGACTGCGCGTGTCGCCCAGGCCACCCCTCATGCTCCCGTGACGCTGCACGTTGGCGGCGTCGAGTGGCGCTTTGCCGTCGCCGCGGTCACCCGCGTCGGACGCGACCTCTTCATCCAGGTGCAGCTGACCGGTCCCGAGATGTGCGGCGTCACGGTGCACCTGAGGGACCGGGTCATCTTCGGGGTGACGGCGGAAGGGATCCTGAGGGCCGCGTGCGAGTGGCTGCAGTCGCGCGGGGCCGAACGGCATGGCTACGTCGAGCTGTCCGACGGGGCCGGGATGCAGGCCAGCTTCGCGTAGCGACGCCTCGCGGGGCAGCTTCGGTCACGTCCAGACGACAGTTGTGGCTGAAGGCCTGCTCCCGACAGTTCCGTCTCTTGTCGCGGACCTCGGGTCGCGCTAGGCTCCCCGCCACGGGGGCCAGCCATGATCACTGTTCGGATCCGTTTGACACGTCTTCGTCGCCTCACTGCACACATCGCCGTTGCCGCCATGCTCGCCGCCGGGGTCTCCAGGCCCGCGGCGGCCGCTCCGACCCGGGGCACCGAAATCCTGTGGGACCAGTGGGGCATCCCGCACATCACCGCAGCCGACCACCCGAGCCTGTTCTACGCCTACGGCTACGCCCAGATGGAGGCGCACTCCGAGCTGGTGTTGCGGCTCTATGCGCAGGCGAGGGGCCGGGGCGCCGAGATCTACGGAGAGCAGTACCTCGTGGCCGACCGGTGGGTCAGGACCAACGGCCTGCCGGCCCGCGCGAAGGAGTGGGCAAAGGGGCAGAGCCCGGAGTTCGGCCCGCTCATCGTGTCGTTCGTCGAGGGCCTGAACGCCTGGGCCGCGGAGCATCAGGCTGACCTGAGTCCCGAGGCGAAGCAGGTCCTGCCGGTGACGGCCGAGGATGTCTACGCTCACTGCCTTCGCGTCATCCACTACGACTGGATCATCAATCCCCAGAAGCTCGATGCCCGGCTGAAGCGCGCCGAGCAGGACGTGCATGGCTCGAATGAGTGGGCCATCGCCCCGTCGTATTCGGCCTCCGGCAAGGCCATGCTCCTGAGCAACTCGCACCTCCAGTGGGGCGACATGCACACCTACTTCGAGGTGCAGCTCACCGCCCCGGGCGTGACCTCCTACGGTGCCGTGTGGGTCGGCTTCCCGGTCCTCCGGCAGTGTTTCAACGACTTCCTCGGCTGGACCCAGACGACGAACAACCCGGCGGAGTCTGACCTCTACAAGCTCGTGCTGAAGGACGGAGGGTATGTCCTCGACGGGGCCGTCAAGCCGTTCGAGACGTCGAGCGAGGTGATCAGGATCAAGGGCGCCAACGGGGCGATGCGTCAGGAGACGCTGAACATCCGGAGAAGCGTGCACGGGCCGGTGGTGGCCGAGTGGCAGGGGGCGCCTGTCGCGATGCGCGTGGCCGCCCTGGACCGCCCCAAACTGTTCGAACAGTTCTGGCGCATGGGCCTGGCGCACAACCTCGATGAATGGCAGGCCGCGATGCGGATGCAGCAGCTGCCGCTGTTCAACACGGCTTACGCCGATCGCGATGGGCACATCGGCTACGTCTACAACTCCACGCTGCCCGAGCATCCCACAGGCGACTACCGCTTCTGGCAGGGGGTCGTGCCGGGCGACCGCTCCGACCTGATCGCGAGCACGATCGTGCCCTACGACCGCATCCCCAAGGTGTTCGACCCGCCCACCGGCTGGGTGCAGAACTCGAACGACATGCCCTGGACCTCGGTGTATCCGATGGCCTTCGACTCCACGACGTTCGCCGCCGGCTTCGCGGCGCCGCAGGGCATCACGCAGCGTGCGCAGCGCGGCATCCGGATCCTGAGCGGCTTCACCGGGAAGAAGATGACGCTCGCCGACGTCAAGGCCGGGAAGCTGTCCACCCGGCTCGAGACGGCGGATCAGTTCGTCGACGACCTCGTCTCGACCGCCCGCAGTTCCGGCACCGAGCGAGCGAAGCGTGCGGCGGACGTCCTCGCGTCGTGGGATCGGCAGGCGGACAACGGCAGTACCGGGATGCTGCTGTTCTACAAGTTCATGCTGGCGGCCGGGTCGGACTTCGGGAACATCGGCGGCTTCCGGGTGCCGACCGACGACAGGCAGCCGCTCACGACGCCGCGCGGCTTCAAGGACCCCGTGAAGGCGATGGCGGCGCTCGACAAGGTCGCCGGCGAGGTGGAGGCCGAGTACAAGACCCTCAGCATGCCGTGGGGCGACGTGTTCCGGTTCCGCCGTGGCAACCTCGACGTGCCGGGGAACGGCGCCCCCTCCGCGCTCGGGGCGATTCGCACCGTGAATGCCGGCCCGTTCGTGAACGGCAAGGCCGAAGGCATCGGCGGCGACACCTACTTCGCCGTGATCGAGTTCTCCACGCCGGTCCACGCCGAGGCGCTCCTCAGCTACGGCAACTGGTCGAAGAAGGGCTCACCGCACGTCGAAGACCAGATGAAGCTGCTCTCGCGCAAGGAGATGCGCCCGATCTGGCGCGACCGCAAGGACGTCGAGGCGCACCTGGAAGCGCGGAAAGTCTTCTAGAAGAACCGGGAAGTCAGAACTCAGAAGTCAGAAGTGAAGTCGGAATCAGGAAAGTTCGGAACTGCAGGTCCGAACTTCTGACTTCTGACTTCTCGGTTCACCGATAGCGTTCTCGGTTCCCGCACGGCGTACAATGCCGTGAACGGAGAGAGATGCCATGGGCCTGACCGATTTCATCCGCAGCCAGTTCATCGAGATCATCGAGTGGAACGACGACTCGCGCGACACGCTGTCGTACCGGTGGCCAGACGATGACAAGGAAATCAAGAACGGCGCGCAGCTGATCGTTCGCGAGTCGCAGAACGTCCAGTTCGTTTACCTGGGCCAGTACGCGGACCTCTTCGGACCAGGCAAGCACTCGCTCGCCACCGAGAACATCCCGATCCTGTCGCGGCTCTACGGCTGGAAATACGGGTTCGAGTCGCCGTTCAAGGCCGACGTCTACTACGTCACCACCCGCGTCTTCACGGGCAACAAGTGGGGCACGTCGAACCCCGTGATGATGCGCGACCAGGACTTCGGCATCGTCCGGGTCCGCGCCTTCGGCACCTACGACTTCCGCATCGTGGAACCGGCGAAGTTCCTCAAGGAGGTGGCCGGCACGGACAATCACTTCCGCCTGGATGAATTCGCCGACGTCATGCGGTCGCGCCTGGTCAGCTCGTTCAGTGAGGCCATTGCCACCGCGAAGGTGCCGGTGCTCGACGTGGCCACGCGCTACAGCGAACTCGGCGAGGCGCTGCTGCCCGTGCTGAATCCGATCCTCAGGGGCAAGTACGGCCTCGAGATGACCTCCTTCGTCGTCGAGAACGTGTCGGTGCCGCCGGAGGTGGAGCAGGCCATCGACAAGCGCTCGAGCATGGCGGCGGTGGGCAACCTGAACGACTACGTGAAGTTCCAGATGGCCCAGGGCATGGCCACGGGCGGATCCAGCGTCGGCGGCGTCGGCGCGGAGATGGCGGTCGGCTTCGCCATCGCGCGCGAGATGATGAACCAGACCGGAGGCGTCCTCGCGCAGGCGACGCCGGCAGCCGGCGGCATTCCGCCGGTACCGGCAGCGCCCGCCGCTCCAGCGGCAGGCGTGGCGCCGCTGATGAGCCCGGCTGATGCGGCGACGGTGCTCGGCGTCTCGGAAGCCGACGTGCTGGCCAGTCTCGAGTCCGGCGACCTGAAGGGGAAGAAGATCGGCAGCCAGTGGCGCATCACGCGCGCGGCCCTCGACGCCTTCCTCGCCTAGCCTGACCGGTGGACGCGCCGCCTCCTGTCCCGGAGCCCTCTGTCGCTGTCGCACTCCGGAAGTTCGATTGTCCGGCGTGCGGCGGCGAAGCTCAGTGGAACCCCGCCAAGCACGCCCTGATCTGTCCCTACTGCGGCACCGAGTCGCCCGCTGAGCTCGAGGAGCGCGACGGCGCCACCGTCGTTGTGGAGCACGACCTGGTGGCGGCGCTCAGGGCCGTGCCGGACAGTGCGCGCGGCTGGCAGGCCGAGAAGGTGTCGGTTCAGTGCCAGAGCTGCCACGCGGTCTCGGTCTTCGACCCGGGCAAGATCTCACAGAGCTGCCAGTTCTGCGGGGCCACCGCCCTCGTCCCGTACGAGCAGGTGAAGGACGCGATCCGCCCGGAGTCGCTGCTGCCGATGAAGGTGGCGGAGCCCCAGGCGCGCGATGCCATCCGCACGTGGTACGGCCAGCAGTGGCTGGCACCGAACGGGTTTGCCGGCAAGGCGACCACCGATACGGTGAAGGGGATCTACCTGCCGTACTGGACCTTCGACGCCCATGTCCACGCGCGGTGGACCGCCGAATCGGGCGAGTACTACTACACAGGCAGCGGCAAGAACCGCAAGCGCCACGTGCGATGGACGCCGGCCGCCGGCGAGATCACGCACTTCTTCGACGATGACCTGGTGTGCGCCTCCACCGGTGTGCACACGGCGCTGCTGAAGAAGGTGGAGCCGTTCCCCACGACGGACGGTCTCATTCCGTACGACGCCGGCTATCTGTCCGGATGGACCGTCGAGCGGTACCAGATCGATCTCGTCACGTCGGCCCAGCACTCGCGCACGCAGATGGACGAGACCCTGCGCAACATGTGCGCGGATGCGGTGCCCGGCGACACGTACCGCAACCTGCAGGTGCAGGCGAACTACTCGGGCCAGACGTTCAAGCACATCCTCGTGCCGGTCTGGCTGCTGTCCTACGTCTACAGGGGCACACCGTTCCAGGTCGTGATCAACGGCGTGACCGGGGAAGTGGCGGGCGAACGTCCGTGGAGCTGGATCAAGATCGCGCTCCTGGTGCTGCTGGCGCTCGTCATCGTCGTCGGATTCCTGGCGCTCGACAACTGACGGACCGGGGCAGGCGGGGCTGGCAGGGCGGGCTCGCAGCGCGGGTCGGGCTGACAGGGCACGTGGGGCAGTCCTGCCACACGTAGCGCCAGGCTTCAGCCTGGCGTCCTGCTCGCGAGCCAGCGGACGAATGCCATCACCCCTGCCGTGACGGTCCCCGCGGCCGCGACGTCCTGGAGCCAGAGGGCGCGGTCGGCGGCGGGGAAGGCCTTCTCCGCCTCGTTGCGTGCCCGCAGCAGGTCGAGCGGCAGGGTGGGGCTGAGTCGGGCGGGCGTGCTCTCCGCCTCGCGCAGCTGCGCTATCAGGGCCTGTGCATGCGCGGTGTCGAAGAACGACAGCGCCGTACCGCAGTGGGCACAGGCGGACGCGGCCTGAAGATCGACCGGCGCGCCGCAGTTCGAGCAGTTCACGGTGTCCACCTGGGCGCGCAGTTCGGCGAGTTGCTGCGCACTCAGCACCTTCACGAAGTTCTTTTCCCGCAGGAAGTCGAAGAAGGTGATGAACCGGCCGTGCCCGCGGGGGCAGCGGCCGTAGCGGAAGCGCGTGTTGCGCTGCATGTCCTCCACAGGCCGAAGCGGCAGGGCGCAGCGCGGGCAGCGCGCCGCCGGAGGCAGCGCCCGGCGCTCCCGCGCCGCCTCTTCGCCAATGACCCGGAAGAGACGCAGCGTCGATGCGGGCGTGAGCTGCAGGCTCTCGTAGGCGTCGAACCAGAACGCCTGGCACGGCCGACAGAGGTCGATGGTGACCTGCGTGCCCTGGTGCGCCTCGAGCACCTGCGACGTCATCGGTGCGGCGCAGCCCGGGCAGGCGATCGCTGGCGCCTCCGTCACGCTCAGCCCCTCGGCAGCACGCCGCCGGGCGTCATCTTGTCCACGATGCCGGGCAGGATGGTCGAGAGCTGCTGCACGAGGTCCTGCGGATTCATGCCCGCCTGCTGCGCGAGCTGCTGGACGAGCTGAGGGCCGAAGGCGCTCTGCAGCTGGTTCGGCGACACCGGCAGGTTGGTGCCTGTGCCCACCCACGACTGCACGACATCCGCGAGTCCACCCTTCTCGAGCGCCGACACCAGTCCTGTCAATCCACCCTGACCGTTGAGCAGCGTGTTGACGACGCCACCGAGGTCGCCGCCGAGCATCCCACCGAGCACGTTATCGAGCAGTCCCATCGGTTACCTCGAATTGCAGATTGCAGCATGCAGATTTCGGATTGGAAGTTCAGGTGGGTGCCTGGACCGATTCGAGCGCGGTGCGCCGCGCCTCATCGCCGGATTCGATCGGGGCGCAGGTGCCGATGCCCATGATGATGGCCGAGCGCGCCATCAGGTAGATCGCCATGACCGCAAAGACCGTCATCGAGACGCGGGGCAGGACGAACGCCAGGCCGATGTTCGCGGCGTAGAGGCTGTTGACGATCAGGTAGATCCGCACCTGCGTCCGGTACAGCGCCGGCGTGAACCGGCGCGAGGCGAGCTGCGGGGACCGCCGCAGGTAGAGCAGCATGGCCAGCCCGTGCAGGTTCGCCAGCAGCAGGTTGCATCCGTAGAAGACGACCGGCAGCGTCTGTCCGGGATACCGTCCCAGCATCATCGTCGGGAACGGCATGAAGCTGATGAGCAGCAGGAAGACGATGTTCAGCCAGAGGAGCACGCCGTCCACGCCGTCGATGAGCGTGTAGGCGTGATGGTGGAAGACCCAGTACATCCCGATCAGCAGGAAGCTGAGCACGTACGCCGAGATGGACGGCAGCAGCTGCAGCAGGCTGCTGCCCAGCGCGTCATACGAGACGTCCGGCAGCCGCAGTTCGAGCACCAGCAGCGTGATGACGATGGCGAACACGCCGTCGCTGAAGCTCTCGAGTCGTCGCTTGTCCATGGCTCTTGCGAAGGTCCGGCTGAAGCCGGACCCCACGAATGTCAGCGTGTCAGTCGCAGGGTCCCCCTTCAGGCGGACCCTGCACGGGGGTTCTTACCTCCAGGCTGGCTTGATCAGCAGCTTAGGGTCGGCGCCGGCCTTCGGCACGAACTTCTGCGTGCGGCCGTACTGGTTGTCGCCGCCGTAGAGGATGCCGTTCGGGTCGACCGTGAAGGTGTGCACCTCGATGTACCCGTCGGGCAGTTCACGCGGCACGTTCCACGTGTAGAGGTGGTTGCCCTTGAAATCGAGCTTGGTGAACCGGAGCGGCGTGAGGTCGGTCACCCAGATTGCATCGTCGTTCACGATGATGTCGAGGGGGAGCGAGAAGCCCGGGAACTCCGTGTCGAACCTGAGGGTTTTCGGGTCGCTCGTCGTGCGGAACACGTTGATGCGGCCGCCCGAGCGATCGAGCGCGAAGACGCGGCCTTCGGGGCCGATGCCGAGCGCATGGACGCCGTTGAACTGCCCGGGGCCGGTGCCCTTGCCACCGACCTCACCGAGGTAGTTGAGGTCCTTGTCCATGATCATGATGCGGTGGTTGTCGAGCCCGTCCGCGATCAGGACGCGGCCGTCCGGGAGGAAGGCCACGTCCTGCGGCTTGCCGAAATGCTTCCCGTCGGTCCCCTGCACATTCTTCTCGCCGAGGGTCCGCAGGAGGGTCTTCATGTCGTTCGAGAAGATGTAGATCTCGCTGAACGTCTCGTTGATGACCCAGATGCGCTTCTGCGGGTCGTACGGGCTGATGCGCAGGCGATGCGGGCCGGGGCCTGACGAGCCTTCGAAGAGCTTGTCCCACTGAGTCCAGACCTGCGTCGCCTTGCCGTTGGCGTCGAGCTCGTACAGGCAGTTCTGCCACACGCGGCCCTCGACCGCGGTCAGCACGTTCACGCCGATCGATCCGGCAAAGCCGGCCGTAAAGGTGGGCGGCACCGGATTCGGGAGCTTGTACTCACCGCGCTGCGCGACCAGGATGCGGTTGGGCGTCTCAGCAAAGATGCCGGAGTTCCCGCCGAACGCAAATCCGGGCTTGGAGAACGGCTGGTGCCAGTAGCGGACGACGTCGTACGGACTCGGACCGGTGGGGCCGGAAATGACGCCTGGTTTCTGCTGGGCCAGCAGCGTGGTGACGCCAGCGGCGCATGCCAGCACCACGGCAACGGGAGCAACGGCTCTGAGTCTCATGGGGCGCCATCTTACGCCGGATCTTCGGATTCCGCATCAGGTGAGCCGCCTCCGGTCTCCACTGCGCATTACAGGGTGAGGTGGTGTGATGCGAGTGCTGATGACGATCGCCGTGGCCCTGCTCCTGGCTCCGGCCGGGGCCGCGGCTCAACCGGTGGATGCCCACGGCGCGCCCTACCGGGAGTGGGACGTGGACGGCAGTGTCGGATTCGACATCCTGAGCGATGCGGACGGCGCGGCCGGGGAGAACGTCGCCTATGGCGACGCGTGGAACCCGTCCTGGGCGGGCGGGTTCGACCTTGGACGCTACTGGACGGGACACCTCAAGTCGAGTGTGGGGCTGACGTTCCTCCAGGACTCGTCCCGGTACGTGACGGACACCGTCGTGCCGGCGCCCGGGGTGGTTGCCAATGCCTACACCTGGCATCGGGCCAGCCGGATCGGTGTAAGCGTCGCTGGCACGTGGCAGTTCTTCGACAACGCCTTCATGCATCCGCATGTCGGCGGTGTGCGCTCGTCCTGATCGGCCGCTGACCGGCAACCGCATGTCTATGCGTGAAGCGCCAGCGCGCGCACGTATCGCGTGCCCGAGGAACACCGGAATACCGGACCGTCTGCGTGCGCCCTTCGTGGGCCGTTGGCAGCAAGTCCTACTTCGCCGAACGCGCCTACGTCCGTCCGGAGGTGACGCTTGGCTTCAACAATCACGGGTTGGGCGGCTTCGGTGCGCGCCTGGCCTTTGGCGTCGATTTCTGATTCCCAGGGAGACTCCCATGCCGTTGAAGTCATTCATCGCAGTGGCCCTCATCCTCGCCGCCCTGGTGACGCCTGCCGGAGCTGCGGGTTCGGACATGCAGGCCGACGCCGACAGGTGGCGTGCGGTCGTGGGCGGCCTCGAGGCCGCCGCGTTCGTCAGCGTGCGCTTGAAGGACGGCTCGACACAGAAGGGCACCGTGCTCGACGTGGGGGACGACAGCTTCGGGTTCCAGCCACGGACGCGCATCCCGGTGGCACCGGGCCGGATCCGCTACGAGGATCTCGCCGGCCTCGAACGAGCGAAGCAGGGCATGAATCCGGGACAGAAGGTGCTCGCGAGCGCCGCAGGCGTGGTCGGCGGCACCTTCCTCATGATGCTGCTCGTCCTGGCGAGCGCGTACGACTGAGCCGGAGCCGCTAGATCTCGACCTGCGACCCGAGTTCGATGACCTGGTTGCTCGGGAGCCGGAAGTAGCTCGTCGCGTTGGTCGCGTTGCGCTGCATGGTGACGAACAGCTTCTCGCGCCACGGCGCCATGTGGTCCACGTGCTTCGTGGCGATGAGCGTCTCGCGGCCCAGGAAGTAGGTGATCTGCGAGAGGTCGAGGGGCAGGTCCGGCAGGTTCAGGTTCTCGAGGACGGTGGGCACGTCGGGCTCTTCCGTGAACCCGTAGCTGACGATCACACGCCAGAAGCCCTCGCCCATGCGTTCCACCTGCACACGGTCTTCCGGTTCGACGCGCGGTACCTGTTTCGTGGTGGCGGTCAGGACGATGTTGCGCTGGTGCAGCACGTGGTTGTGCCGCACGTTGTGCAGCAGCGCGGCGGGGGTGCCGCTGACGTTGCCGTTCATGAAGACGGCCGTGCCGGGGACCCGCAGCGGGGGATTGTCGCGGATGTCCTGCATGAACCGCTCGAACGGCAGCGCATTGGACAGCAGGAGCTGCGTGAGTGTCCGGCGCCCCGACTTCCAGGTTGTCATCACCGTGAACACCGCGGCGGCGGCCACGAGCGGGAACCAGCCGCCGTGCGGCACCTTCACGATGTTCGCGCCGAAGAACGAAAGGTCGATCGCGAGGAAGACGCCCACCACCGCGACGACGACCGGCATGGGCCAGTTCCAGCGCTGCCGCGCCACGACGAAGAACATGATGGACGTGATGGTCATCGTCGAGATGACCGCGATGCCGTAGGCCGCGGCCAGGTTGGACGACGACTCGAAGCCCAGCACGAGGACGATGCACGCGACCATCAGCGCCCAGTTGACGGACGGGATGTAGATCTGGCCGAACTCGCGCGACGAGGTGTGGAGGATGGTGAGCCGGGGCAGGAAGCCGAACTGCACCGCCTGCATCGTGATCGAGAACGCGCCCGAGATGACCGCCTGCGAGGCGATGACAGTCGCACAGGTGGCGAGCGCCACCATCGGGTAGAGCGCCCAGTCCGGCCCGAGCAGGAAGAAGGGATTGGCGGCGGCCTCGGGCTCCACCATGAGGAGCGCCCCCTGCCCGAAGTAGTTCAGCAGCAGCGCGGGCATCACGATCGCGAACCAGACGATGCGGATCGGGCGACGCCCGAAGTGGCCGAGGTCCACGTAGAGCGACTCGCCGCCCGTGATGGCCAGCACCACGGTGCCGAGGATGAAATAGCCGGTCCAGCCGTTGATGCGGAAGAAGTCGATCGCGTGCACCGGGTTGATGGACTCGAGAACCTGCGGGTGGCGCACGATCTCGACAGCGCCGAGCCCACCGATGGTGATGAACCACACGAACGTCACCGGGCCGAAGATCCGGCCGACGCCGCCGGTGCCGTGGCTCTGGATGAGAAAGAGCCCGACGAGGATGACGATCGTGATCGGCACGACGTACGGCGTGAAGATCGGCGTCGCGGTGTCGAGGCCTTCCACCGCGCTCAGGACCGAGATGGCCGGCGTGATCATGCCGTCTCCGTAGAGCAGCGCCGCCCCGAAGATGCCGAGCAGCACGAGTGGCCAGCGCTCGGTCTTCGACAGGATCTTGATGGGGGTGGCCAGGGACGTCAGGGCCAGGATGCCGCCTTCGCCCTGGTTGTCGGCCCGCAGGACGAAGGTGATGTACTTCCCCGAAATCACCAGCACGAGCGACCAGAACACCATGGACAGCACGCCCATGATGTTCTCGGGCGTCGGCGCAATCGCATGTTCGCCGTGGAAACACTCGCGAAGGGCGTAGAGCGGCGACGTGCCGATGTCGCCATAGACGACGCCGAGCGCGGCGACGGCCAGCGTGAAGAGGTAGCGTCCCCGGGGCGCCGCGTGGGAATGGTCGGGGTGACCGTGAAGGTCGGAGGCGGGCTGGGGCGTCGAGGTCATCGCGTAAAGAAAGTCTACCCCGTGCACGAGCCGCGCCGAAATCGCCAGAACTGCACACTCATTCGACGGAAGTCCTGAGCCAGCCGGGAAATTCCCGATGAGGGGATGGGAAAGCGTCCTACAATCCGCGGCGGTGTTTGTTCCTCCCGCAGGCGGCCGTCCCGAGCCGCGCAACTGCACAGTCTGTCAGAACGCCGAGAAGATCGGCGGTGCCATGCGCTGCCGCGCCTGCGGCCGTTGGATTCCGCGGGTCGACCGGAATCGCGTCGACCGCCGGCTGCTCCCGCGAACCAATGGGAGCGATCGTCGGGCGCGGACGCGCGAGGAGGATCCGCCGTGCCCCCGCTGCAGGCCGGACCAGGCGAAACCCAGGGTGACCATCCGCCTGCCGCAGCGCGTCTTCTTCAAGTGCGACGCCTGCCGGTCGGTCTGGACCCTCGAACTCAGCCGCCGGTAACGCCGCGTTCGTGAGTCGCGGCGTCGTGCGCCCCGCGGAGGGCGTCGTGCACCAGCGCGAGGAGCGCGATGCATGCCGTGTCCGACCGCAGGGTTCGCGCGCCCATGTCGACGCGCATGAACCCGTGGCGCTCCAGGAGTGACAGTTCGAAGCGATTCCAGCCCCCTTCTGGCCCAACAGCGAGGGCAACGGTCCGTCCCGAGGGCGCCGGCGCCAGCGCCTCGTGCACCCGCTGGGCGGCCTCCGGGTGCGCCACGAGCCGGACGGCATCTCCCAGCAGCGGATCGAGATGGTCTTCGATGAGGACGCGGAACTGCCGGTGCACCGAGACCTCCGGCAGGTGCGTGTCGCGGGCCTGCTGCAGACCCTCGATGAGCAGCGGCCGGTACTCCGCAGGGGCGAGGAGGTGAGTGTCGAAGTAGTTGCGCTCGACCCGCTCCGCATTCGTCAGCACGATGCGGGCGACGCCGAGCGCCGCCAGTTGCGGCCAGAGGCGCCTGAGTACCTTTGGGCGCGGCAGGGCGAGGAGCAGGTGCACGAGCGGACGGGGCGGGGCGGCCTCGAGTGCACAGGCGAGCGACACCGACGTGGCGTCCAGTTCGACGACCGTCGCCGTCCACGCCGCGCCCCCGACGACGCCGACCCGCAGATGCTGGCCGGCCGATGCGCGGAGCACCTCGCGTACGTGCCGGGCCCGGTCGCCGGTGAGGCGGGCAAGGCCCTCGGACGAGAGTTCGCCCGGTTCGAGCAGCAGCAGGTTCACGACGGTTCAGTCTACGCCCGGGGCCCGGTCCTGCACCCGCTGCCGCGCCGATCCGGCGATCAGTTCCGCAGGGCGAACGTGAAGAGGGAGTTCCCGGCGATCACGGTCACGTACTGCGTGCCGTCCACCTGCCATGTCACGGGCGCCATCACGATCTGCCCGCCGAGGTTGGTCTTCCACAGCATCTGCCCCGTGCGCGCGTCGAGCGCGTGGAAGTAGCCTTCGCGGCCGCCGGTGAAGAGCAGGTCGGTCGCCGTGGTCAGCATCCCGCCGTCGGTGACGTCGAACTGCGTGACCTTCCACTTCGGCTTGCCGGTCTGCGGGTCCATGGCGATGACCGCGCCGTTGCCCACTTCATCCGTCCAGTTGTTGATCGGACCCTTCCGGCCGATGCCGATCGTTGGCGCGCCGGGCACCGGCGTCACGACCGTGAAGCCGCCGCCGGAGAAGTTCCGGCCCGGCTGGTACTGCGCTTCCTCCGAGCGGTAGATGGTTCCGTAGTTCTCCCAGGCGGAGAAGTAGAACAGGCCCGTGCGGGGACTGAACGACGGCGGATACCAGTTGGTGCCGCCCTGGTTGCCGGGATAGGTTGGCATGCCCGCCGGCTGACGCGTCTGGATGGGACGGCCGTTCGCGTCGAGGCCGCTGGACCAGTTCACCTTCACGAACGGCTCGCCCAGCAGGAACTTCCCGGTGCGACGGTCGAGCACGTAGAAGTAGCCGTTGCGATTGGCCCACATCAGCACCTTGGTGGGCGTCCCCTTCCAGCTGATGTCGGCGAGCACCGGAATCTGCACCGAGTCGTAGTCGTAGCCGTCGTTCGGCGTGAACTGGAAGTGCCACTTCAGCTCGCCCGTGTCGGCATCGAGCGCCACCACCGAGTCGGTGTAGAGGTTGTCGCCCGCGCGCTGGAACGGGTTCCAGTCGGGCCCCGGGTTGCCGATGCCCCAGTAGGTCAGGTTCAGGTCCGGGTCGTACGAGCCGGTCACCCACACGGACCCGCCGCCCGACTTCCAGGACTCGCCACTCCAGGTGTCGTGACCCTTCTCGCCCGGCTCCGGAATCGCCTTGAAGCGCCAGCTCTCCTTGCCCGTCTTCGGGTCGAACGCCGCGATGAAGCCACGAATCCCGAATTCGCCTCCACCGACGCCAACCACCACCTTGTCCTTGATGATGAGCGGCGCGAGCGTGATGGAGTAGGCGAGCTTCACGTCGGCCACGACGACGTTCCACAGCGGACGGCCGTTCTTCGCATCGATCGCGATCAGGTGCCCGTCCAGGGTTCCCATGAACAGCGTGTCGCCGAGAATGGCGACGCCGCGGTTGTTGGCGCCGCAGCAGACGCGCGCATCAGCCGCGGGCGTCCACCGGTAGAGCCAGTACATGCGGCCGGTCTTCGCGTCGACCGCCATGACGTCGTTCGGCCGCTCGGTGAGGTACATCACGCCGTCGACCACGATCGGGTTCGACTGCCAGGCGCCGACCACCTGGTTCTGCAGCACCCACTTCATCTCGAGCCGGTTCACGTTCTGCGGCGTGATCTGGGACAGGGTGCTGTATCGCTGGCTGTTGTAGGTGCCGTTGTAGGTCAGCCAGTTGTGCGGTTCGGCGGCGGCGTTCAGGATGCGCTGTGATGTCACAGGCGCCCCCTGGGCGAGCAGCGTGACGGCGCCGAGGGCCGCGGCAACGAGCGCGGCGAGGGCGGTCGCCCCGACGGCGAGACGGCGGCGGGCGGAACCGGGCGTGGCGGGGCGCATCACAGGCCTCCCTTCAGCGAGAGCAGGTAGGCGAGCACGTCGGCAATCTCGTCCGCCGACAACACCTTCGTGGCCGACGGCATGGGCGAGGTCTTGCCCAGCTCGTATTCCTTCAGGTCGGCCTTGATGAAGGACACCAGTTGCTCCTTGTCGTCGATCATCTGCACCGTGTAGGTGTCCTCGTTGAGACGCCTGCCACGAACCGTCCGGCCGTCCTTCGTCACGAGGCGCACGGGCCGGTTGATGGGAATCATGGCGCTTGTCGGGTCGACGAGCGACCGCTGGAGCGCGCCAGCCGTGCGGACCGCGCCGATGTCACTCAGGTCGGGCGCCGTGCGCGGGCCCACGCCGTTGACGCGGTGGCAGGTGGCGCACGCGCCTTTGCCGGCGAAGAGCGTCCGGCCGCGCTCCGGGTTGCCCACCTTGACCGGCGTGCCGCTCGGATCGAACCCGGCGCGGATGTAGGCGAGCACCGCCGTCATCTCCGCCGGCTGGAACTTGAAGCTCGGCATGCCCGCTGCCGCGATGCCGGTCGTGATGACGCGGGCCAGGTCCTCGTCCGAGACGCTGCGGCGGAAGACACCACGGCGCAGGTCCACGCCGTTCACCCCGTCGCCGTTTGCGCCGTGACAGAGCTGGCACTGGCTGCCGTAGAGGCGCGAGCCGGCCTGGATGTCTTCCGTGGTGTATTGATGGTCCGCAATCTGTGCCGTGGCCGCTCCGGGTGAGCCGAGCAGGCCAATCAGGAGCAGGAGCCGGGATACGTGACGCATGGGGTCATGTTGTAGCCGATAGCTGCGGCCCTGTCGAGCCGTGCCAGGGGCTGGCCGAAACACGGGCCTGGACGGTGCCGCGTGATAACATCCGCTGAGCCAGGCACGCCGCGTCCGGTGTACGTATCCCGGGGATAGCCGGCAGCCCCGGCCTCAGGAGTCAGTCCGTTGTCGATCTCGACAGACGTCCGGCGGTCCGTTGGCATCCGCACCGACATCCAGGGCGTGCGGGCGCTGGCCGTGCTCGCGGTCATCGCCAATCACGCGTTCCCAAGTGTGGTGACCGGCGGCTACGTCGGCGTTGACATCTTCTTCGTCATCTCCGGCTACCTCATCTCCGGCATCATCGTCAGGGACATCGAGGCGAAGCGGTTCACGATCGCCGGGTTCTACCGGCGCCGGGCACGGCGCATCCTGCCGGCGCTGACCGTGGTGCTGGCGGTGACCGGGCTGCTCGGGTTCCTGACCCTGCCGCCGCGGGCGTTCGCGGAGGTCGCGTCCACGACGATCTCGACGGCGCTCTTCGTCAGCAACGTCCACTTCTCGCGGCTCACCGGCTATTTCGACGGGGCTGCAGAAGTGAAGCCGCTGCTGCACATGTGGTCGCTGGCGGTCGAAGAGCAGTTCTACCTGCTGTTTCCGCTGCTCCTGGTGGGCATCTGGACGCCTGGGCACCGGCGGCGGTCCCGCGCCGCCCTCTGGGCGCTGTGGGGCGGCTCGGTGATTCTCATGGAGACGTGGCAGCCGTCCGTGCCAGCCGCGGCCTACTACCTGCTCCCGACCCGCGCCTTCGAACTGCTGCTGGGCGTGCTGTTCGGCGTTGGGGCCGTCCGGCCCTTGCCTGCGGGAGCGAGCCGGCACGCCGCCTCGCTGCTGGGGCTCGCCATGATGTGCGCGGCCATCGTTTGGTTCACGGCGGCCACGCCGTTTCCCGGGTACCTGGCCCTCGTGCCGTGCGTCGGCGCCGCCCTGCTGCTCCACGCTGGAGACGGGCAGACCGACACGCTCGGCGGGCGCGTGCTCTCCCATCCGGCACTGGTCTACGTCGGGGCGATTTCGTATTCGCTCTATCTCTGGCACTGGCCGATCCTCGCCTACACGCGGGAGTTGACCTCGCTCGACCTGGCGCCTGCGGTGGCGCTGGGGGCCGTGGCGGTGTCCCTGGGGCTGGCCAGCCTGTCGTACCGGCACGTCGAGCAACCGTTCCTGTCGGCGTGGGGGGAAGGCCTTCCGTATCTGAAACTCGCCGGCCTGCAGACGGCCACCATCGTGCTCTGCGGCAGTGCGATCCTCGTGGCTGGCGGCCTGCCGCAGCGCTTCTCCAGCATCTCCATCCAGCTCTTTGCGGCGGACATGGACATCAACAAGGAGCGGAGGCGCTGCCACAACACTGACAGCCCGACATTCCTTCCGTACGATCGCACCTGCGTATTCGGCGCGCCGAATGCGGTGGCGGACCTGGCGATCTGGGGCGACAGTCACGGGGCGGAACTCGCCGTCTACCTCGGGGAACGGGCCGCCGAGCGGGGCCGGGCCGTCCGCGAACTGACATCGTCCGCCTGTCCGCCGGCCCTTGGCTTCAACGTCCGGCTGCACGTCCTGCCGTGCGGCGCCGTGGGCGACGCGTATGCCCACGCCCTCTCCACTGACGCCTCGATACGGACCGTGGTGCTGACGGCGAACAGCGTGACTTACGACGACAAGCCTCGGCTCATCGACGGGATCAGGCAATCGGTCGACACGCTGCTCGCCGCAGGCAAGCAGGTGATTCTGGTGCAGCAGATTCCGGTCTTGCCGTTCGACCCACCCGCTCAGGCCGGGATCTTCGCCCGCTACGGCCGGCGGTACACCGACCTGGGGCGGCTCGAGTCAGACGTCCTCGCGGACTCGGCCGCGTTCGACCGCTTCGTGGCGTCGCAGGCGCAGCGCGACGGCGTACAGGTTTACGACCCGAAGCCGGCGCTGTGCCGCGCCTCCCGCTGCGCTGCGGTGGGCGAGGATGGTGCGCTGCTGTACTTCAATGGCGAGCACCTGAGCGTCACCGGCGCGCGTTACGCGTTCAAGGCGATGGCCGACGCCGTCTACGACGGCGGCGGCGTTCACTAGTGCACCGGCCCTGGCGCGCGCGCCCGGCGCGCGATCAGTAGCGGAAGAGGATCTGCAGCTTCGCGAAGATGGCCCGGCTGGTGCGCGTGTAGTCTTCGTCGCCGGGATAGAGCGTCGAGCTGATCTTGTAGGCTGACCGGTACCGATCGTCGTAGCCCACGTAGAGCGCCGTGCCGGAGTTGACGCGGTAGGTGAGCAGCAGGTTGCCGCCGAGCGTGCGATCGTAGTTGTTGTAGTCCACGATGTTGCGCAGCAGCAGCCGCTCGGTGAACTGATACGTCGTCAGCAGGCGATAGATCTTGATCGCGAACTCCGAGCGGTCCGTGGTGACGTTCCGGAAACTGCTGGTCGTCAGGTTAATTTCGCTCTGGAGACGCGAGTACGGCCTGAGCGTGAGCGTGAGCTGCCCGTTGCGGCCCGTGCCCAGATACGGGCTGGTCACGTAGCGGATCTGGTCGCCCCAGTTCGTGAAGCCGCCAATCGACACCTTCCGGCTGGTGTTCACGCCGAAGCCCATGCCGTAGCGGACCTTGTGGAAGTCGACCGCGTTGTAGCGCTCCATGTCGCGGTCGCTGTTCACGTTGATGTTGATGTTCCGGTTGAACTGGACGTTCCAGCCCATGCCGACGCCCGTGTCCTGGACCTTGCCACTGAACTCGTAGTTGCGGTTGTAGTTGAACCGCGGCCCGTGGTTCACGATCCAGTTCTGCGGCCACCACCGGTACGAGACGTTCGCGTTGCCCTGGCGCTCGTCGGTGCGGCGCACGAACCCGGCGTTCGTCTTGAAGTCGGGTGTGATCTCGTAATAGCTCGTCGAGTAGGCGAGGCCGCGGCCCTCCTTGCGGAAAGCCGCATCGATCATGCGCCCCGAGGTTTCGACCCCGTCCTCGTCGCGGTGGCTCGTGCCGATGGCCCGGAACGACAGGCGCTGGTTGCGGCCGATCTTGAACTGGCTGTCGAAGCCGCCGACACGGCTGTACTGATCCATGAACTCGCGGTCGGTGGCGATGAGGCCGACGCTCGACTCGGAGTACAGGTCGTAGCGCACGCGCGCGAAGACGTTCGTGGCGGTGTGCCCGTACGCGGCATCGGTGATGGAGTCGGTCTTCCCGGGCGCCTCGTCGTCGGCCACCAGGAAGCCGACCGTGGTCTTGCCGACCTTGCCGGTGATCTTCGCCCCGTAGCGCGGGTCCACGATGGTGCGGGTGTGGACGAGGGTGATCGGTCCGGGAATGCTGAAGATCTCCTGGCCTTCCAGGAAGAACGGGCGCAGTTCAGGGAAGAAGAGCGGGAACCGCTGGTTCACCTCCACCTGGGCGCGGTCCGACTCGATCTGGGAGAAGTCCGGGTTGAAGGTGAGGTCGAGCGTCATGTTGGACGTCAGGCCGTACTTCAGGCTCAGCCCGGCCTCCTCGACATCGCTCTTCCCGCGCAGTCCCGTCGTGGTGTTCAGGTTCTGGTTGGCGACCGTCGTGACGGTCGGCAGCAGTTCGAGGTTCCGGCTCATCGAGAGCTGGCTCATCCCCTCGATGGTGCCCATCTGCGCCAGGAACCCCAGGACATCACGTGACACCGGGGCCCAGACGACGAGTTCGTTGCGCCCCTGAATCTCCCGGGCGATCTGGAAGCCCCACTTGTGCGGGCTGCCGTCCTTGTGCGCCGGATAGCGCAGGCTCTTGAACGGGATGGCGACTTCCGCCGTCCACCCATCCTCGGTGCGGGCGCCGGCCGAGAAGTAGAGCGCGTCCCACGACAGGTCGGCGCCGTTCGGGCCGCGGCTGCCGCGGTTGCCGCCTCCGCCGGGGCCCCCGTTCCCGCCGCCTCCCGATCCGCTGAGCAGGCCGTCCCCCTGGACGCCGTAGGCGTTGACGGAGAACAGGTAGCCGCGCTGCTGGTCGAGGAACGGGTCGAAATACAGCTGGATGGTGTCGTCGCGCATCGCCTGATCGCGATCGGCGCGATTGGCGCGCATGAGCGAGACGTCGGCGTAGTGGGCGCGGATGCCGAAATACATCTGCTGGCTGTCGTACGCGATGAAGACCTCGGTCTCCTCGCTCGCGGGGGCGGACTCGACCGGGCGCTCCTGTACGAAGCTGGTGATGCGTGCCGCCGTGCCCCACACGGCGTCGTCCAGCACGCCGTCCACCTTCGGCGGCGTGTCGGTGCGCGTGGGCGAGACGGCCGGGTGCTCCCGGACCGCGGGGGTGTCAGCGGCGGCCGGAGCCGGTGACGCCGGCTGCGCCGAGCCCTGCGTCGGGCACACGACGAGTAGTGACCCTGCGAGCAGGGTCGAGGCAACGATGAATCTGGATGAGGACAATCACGGCATTTTACCTGTTGCCGGAGTCCGGCTCCACAACCGGTTCGCTATACTCGCTTTTTTGCCTGCCCCCTATCCCGAGGTCCCGACCGCCGTGCGCATCCGTATCATCGTTCCCGCTGTCCTGTGTGTGCTCGCCTGCACAGCGCTGTTCGCCCGTGCGCAGTCGCCGGCGCCGCCTCCGCCCCCGCTGGCCATGACCGCCAGCGCCGGCCTGGCGCTCACCAGCGGCAACAAGGACACGTCGACCCTGAACCTCGGCTACGAGGTCACCTACGATCCGAAGACCCGCAACGTCATGAAGTCCGACGGGCTCTACCTGCGTGGCCGCACGGACGGCACGCTGACTGCGGACCGGCTGGGCGTCAACGTCCGCGATGAGTACCGGCTGCACCAGCGGGCCTTCGTGTTCGGACAACTGCAGTACCTGCAGGACCAGTTCAAGAACATCGACTACCTGGCGGCTCCTGGTGCCGGCCTGGGCTACCGGCTTGCGGACTCGGCCCGCACGCAGGTGTCGGTCGACGCCGGCCTGGGCGGAGTCTGGGAGAAGCCGCTGGCCGGTGCGGTGAAGGGCTCCGGAGCCTTCACGGTGGGGGAGAAGCTGACCCGGCAACTGTCGTCGACCGCGACGCTGAGCCAGAGCTTTGCCGCGCTTTACAAGACCAACGACTTCGGGGATGCGCTGTATGCGACGGGGGTGGCGGTGACCGCGGCGCTGACCGCCAGGACGCAGCTCAAGGTCGAGGTACTCGATACCTACAAGTCGCTCGTCGTGCCGACGGTCCAGAAGAACGACGTGGCGGTGCTCGTGGGGATGGTGTTCAAGCGCTGACCGGCCTATGATGCAGCCCGTCATCCGCGCCGCCGGGTCGGCCTGGCGCGCGCCTCGAGTGGAGAACCGTATGTCGTTGATTGTGAAGGCCGCATGCACGTCGGCCGCGTTCGCCGGCGCCGTGCTGGTGCTCACCGGCGCTTCGATCCAGGCGCAGGGCCAGCCTCAGGCACCCGCGTTCGAGCCGCTGAAGTTCCACCACGTGCACCTGAACTCGGTGAACCCCGAGGCCGCCGCGGCGTACTACCCGAAGCCGTTCGCGAAGACCGCCGAGAAGACCACGTTCAACGGCCAGCCGGCGGTGAAGACCGGCCATATCTACATCCTGTTCAACAAGGTCGCGAAGACGCCGACCAATGAATTGACCGGCCCGCAGACCTCCGTGTGGCACTTCGGGTGGAATACGCCGAACTCGCGCGAATACAACGCCAACTTCCGCAAGATGGGGCTGACGATTGCCCAGATGTGGAACGGCTCGGACGCCGACGCGAAGCTGGTCGATCTGTCCGGCGACGTGCCGAACGCACCAGGCGGCGGCTTCCCGACCCAGGAGCAGGTGCTCGAGCTTCGCGAGAAGGGCGTGACGGTCGATCCGGCCGTGACCGGCGGGGGCTTCGGCTACCTGCGCGGACCCGACGGCGTGATGATCGAGAACGCCCAGTCGGGCAACGTCGAGCGCTTCAACCACGTGCACATGTATCACGAGCATCCCTCGTGTGCGATGCAGTGGTACGTGACGCACCTCGGCGCGCAGATGCCCGGCGGCGGGCGTGGCGGGGCCGGGCGTGGCGCGGCGGCTCCGGCCGGCACGGTGCCTGGCACGAGCGGCGACTGCGCGTCCAACCCGCGCACGGTCTACTCGCCCCCGACGTTCCCGTCGTTCGCCAAGGGCGGTTTCGTGCGCGAGCCGTCGGGCGGCGTGAACTTCGATGACATCTCCATCCTGGTCCGCCCGTGGCCGGGCGGCGGGCTCGCGTCGACACGCGGCCGGCTCTACGACCACTGGGCGGTCAGCACGACCGACCTCGACAAGACGATGACCCGCCTGAAGAGCGAAGGCGTCAAGGTGCTCGAAGAGATTCACCCCTGGGGCGCCCTTCGCGCCGCGATGATCGAGGGGCCCGACCGGATTGCCATCGAGGTGGTCGAAGAGAAGTAGTTCACCGTCACCGGAGCCAAAGTCCCTAGTCACGAGTCCCTGAACCCATGATCAACTCCCTCCGTGCTTCCTGCTTCGTCCTTGGTGCTGCGGCCGTGGCCGCGGTAGCGATTGGCCGGGCGCCGCTCTCGGCGCAGGCGCCGGCGGCCTCCGCGATCGAGCCGCTGCACTTCCACCACGTGCACCTGAACTCGGTGAACCCCGAGGCGGCGGCTGCCTACTACACGAAGCCGTTCGCGAAGACGGCCACGAAGACCACCTTCAACGGGCAACCCGCCGTGAAGACAGGGAACATCTACATCCTGTTCAACAAGGTGGCGAAGGCGCCGACCAATGAGCTGACGGGGCCGCAGACCTCGGTGTGGCATTTCGGCTGGAACACACCGAACTCGCGCGAGTACAACGCGAACTTCCGCAAGATGGGGCTGACGATTGCGCAGATGTGGAACGGCAACGACGATGAGTCGAAGCTGGTCGACCTCTCAGGCGACGTGCCCACGCCTCCGGGCGGCGGTTTCCCGACGATGGAGCAGGTGCTCGAACTGCGGGCGAAGGGCGCGAAGGTCGATCCCGCGGTGACGCCCGGGGGCTTCGGCTACCTGCGCGGGCCGGACGGCGTGATGATCGAGAACGCGCAGTCAGGCAATGTGGAACGCTTCAACCACGTGCACATGTACCACGAGCACCCCAGCTGCGCGGTGGACTGGTACGTGACGCACCTCGGCGCCGCGCGGACCAATCGCGGCGGTGCCGCGCCAGCGGCCGGAGGCGACTGCCGGACGCGGGCCTATCCGCCGCCCACGTTCCCCTCGTTCGCCAAGAAGGGGTTCGTGCGCCTGCCGAACAGCGTGCTGATCGACGACATCTCGGTCTCCATGCAGCCCTGGCCCGGCGGAGGCCTGGCGCCGACCCGCGGCCGTCTCTACGACCACTGGGCCGTCAGCACGGCCGATCTCGACAAGACGATGACGCGCCTCAAGAGCGAAGGCGTGAAGATCCTCGAGGAGATTCATCCGTGGGGCACCATGCGCGCGGCGATGATCGAGGGGCCGGACCGGATCGCGATCGAGATCCTCGAGGTGAAATAGACTCGCGGTGAATTGCAGATTTCAGAGTTCAGATTGCTGATTCGATTGCAGATTCGGACACCGAATCCCAATCTGAAATCATCAATCTGAAATCTGCAATTCGAGCGTCAGTCCCTGACCCGCTCGACCGCAAGGAAGAGCGGGGCCACCCCGATGAGCAGCACGATGTGCAGGAAGCCCTTCTTGGCGTAGTTCACGGTCTCGAAGTGCACGGTCTCGCCAGGCGCCGCGTCGAACTCGAGCGTCTTCCAGAAAAGGGTGTTGTGTACCCGCATGCGGTGCGGGCCCGGCTTCATCGGCCGGTCGATCTTCTCGCCGAACAGGATGTCGCCGACGTCCTTGCCGTCGAGTGAGACGAAGATCTGCCGGTTCTTGACGTCGCGCTCGCTCGAGCGAGTCACGAGCAGCCGGGCCGGCGCCCCTGCCTCAGGAGTTGGTGCGTCGTTCACGCCTCAAGTGTAGCCGGTGTCTAGGCCAGCATGGCCATGCCGACGCCGAGAATCGTGAAGACGATCGAGACGACAACCGCGAGCACGATGCACACGGCAAGAATGGCGAGGAAATACACCATCGTGCGGTCCCGCGGTACCTGCATCGTGTGCGGGAGTCCCAGGTACAGCACGTAGAGACCGTAGAGCGACGCCAGCAGGACGACGAGGCTCCCGATGATGGGGATGATCTGGGCGACCCCGGCGGCAAGGCCAGCGGTGTTGCCGTAGACCGCGGTCTTGAAGGCCTGCGTGTAGTCGGGCCGGGCGCCGAAGTACGGCGCAAGGATGTTGATGATCAGCGCGACGATGTAGCAGCCGACGATCACCAGCAGGACGGAGATGCAGGCGCCGATGATGCCGCTCACGAATCCGCCCACGAAGGTCCCGAACGGCAGGACCGCCGCCAGGAGCGTGGACCCGATGAACCCGGCCACGGCGCTGACCACGGCGAGCGGCACCAGGTAACCGGCCACGAGCTGTGCGGGGTCGGTGCGCTCCGCAGCGACGACGGGCCATTCCCGCTCCGGGTTGACGATCATGTTGCGGACGCGATCGACGAGTGCCATGGGAACCTCGCGCTGGGGGTGGGTGAACGGCGCTGACTGACGCTGCTGGGCGGATGATAGCAGAGCGCGCAGGCGCGTCACCTACCAGTGTCGTCCAACCGAGGCGCCGAGTGTCAGCGCTGAGCGGCGGACCCACTGCGTGCTGCTGTAGTTCCAGGTGCGCGACCCGGCCAGCGAAAGAGTCAACGGCCAGCGGGAATGGCCACCGGAGATCTCGATGCGGCCGGCCGTCACGGCCGCCGTCGTGCGGTAGACCAGGGTACGCCCGGGATACTTGTCCGGCAGGCGAACCGACAGGCGGTTGATGGCAGCGGGCGACACATCCCCCTCTGCACGGGCCGTCCAGCGCGGCGTCAGCGGCCAGTCTCGCGATGCCGCCACGAAGACCTCGTGCTGCTGCCCCGTGGTGAACTCCCGCGTCGTCACCAGCGTTCGGGACACCACGGTCCCGTTCCGGCTGTCGGTACGATCGCCGGCCAGGAAGTCTGCCCGGTCGATACGGAACCGGTACCCACCGCTCACCCGCACGCCTCCGATGCGCTCGAGTTCGACCGCCTGGGACAGGAGGACGCCGTTGACCCGTGCGTCGCCGCTCGTGCCGGACACCCAGGTGACGCCTCCGGGATTGAAGAACGTGTCGTAGTCGGTGGCCAGGCGCGTGACCCGCGGACTGGCTTCCGCGGTCGTGTGCCAGTCGAGCCCGGCACGGTAGGAAGCGCGCGCGGTCAGCCACACGGTGTCGAGCCGGTAGTCCTGCTCGAAATAGTGCGGCACGAGCGCCGGCGTGTCGTAGCTGGACGGGTTCTCGAAGTGCCAGCGCAGTCGTTCCCGTGTCGCGGCGGCGCCAAGCGATACCTGCGCGTTCGCCCACACCGGGACACACGCCAGGAGCAGCGTGAGGAGCGCGAGGCGGGGCCGGCGGGTCACGGGAGGCCGGGCGTGGCGCCGGAGGGCACCCGTTCGATCTCGGGGCACTCCGGGCTGATGCGGATGCAGCGTGCGAAGTGGTCCGGCTCGATCTCGACCAGCGCCGGGGCGACGCGGTGGCACGCGTCCACCGCATACGGGCAGCGTGAACTGAACCTGCAGCCGGCGGGTGGATCGATGGGCGACGGCACGTCTCCCTGCAGCACGATGCGCTGGCGCACGGCTTCGACGGCCGGGTCGGGGACCGGCACGGCCGAAATGAGTGCCTTCGAGTAGGGCATCAGCGGCCGCCGGTATACCTGCTTCGCATCAGCGAGTTCCACGACCTGCCCCAGATACATCACCGCGACCCGGTCGGACGTGTGGCGGATCGCCCGGAGGTCGTGGGAGATAAACAGGTACGTGAGGTTGCGTTCGCGCTGCAGGCGCTCGATCAGGTTGATGATCTGGGCCTGGATGGAGACGTCCAGCGCCGAGATCGGCTCGTCTGCGACGATGAAGTCCGGCTGCGACGCCAGGGCGCGCGCGATGCCGATCCGCTGCTGCTGCCCGCCGGAGAATTCATGCGGGTACCGGTTGATGAAGCGCTCACTCAGCCCCACGGTCGCCATGAGGTCGCGGACCATCTCGCGGACGGTCTCGCCCGTGGCGATGGCATGGGTGTGGATGGGTTCCGCGATGATCTGGCCGACCGTCATCCGTGGATCCAGCGACGCATAGGGGTCCTGGAAGATCATCTGCATGTGGCGGCGCTGCCGTCGGAGCTCGCCGGGAGGCAGAGCCGCCACGTCGATGCCGCGGACCCGCACGCGGCCGGCGGTCGGTTCGATGAGCCGCAGGATCGCCCGGCCCAGCGTCGTCTTGCCGCAGCCCGACTCTCCAACGAGACCCAGAGTTTCGCCTGGCGCGATGGAGAGCGACACGCCGTCCACGGCCTTGACCACGCGCGAGGTCGACTGGCCCCGCAGGCGTGAGAGCAGCGACGGCGCGCTCAGCGGGAAGTGGACTTCCAGATCGTCCACCTGCACGAGCGGAGCGATGGTCATCGCGTGGCTCCGGGCGAGGGCTGGCCCTGGTCGAACCGTTCGTGCGCGAAGTGGCACAGGGACTGGTGTGTCGGCGTGAGGGCGATGAACGGCGGGAACTCCCGCCGGCAGATGTCCTCGGCCCGCGAGCAGCGTGGGGCGAATGGGCAGCCGGGCGGCAGCCGGGCCACGTCCGGCGGGAGTCCGGGAATCTGGTACAGCTCGCCCTGCGAGTCGTCCGCCGGGTCGGGTACCGATCGCAGCAGGCCCGCGGTGTATGGATTCGACGGGCGGGTGAACAGCTCGGCGGTCGGCGCCGTTTCGAAGACCTTGCCCGCGTACATCACCATGATCCGGTCGGTCATGCCGGCGACCACGCCGAGGTCGTGGGTGATCATGATGACGCTCGTCCCCGTGTCGCGCTTGAGTCCGCGGATGAGCTCGAGAATCTGCGCCTGGATCGTCACGTCGAGCGCGGTCGTCGGTTCGTCCGCGATGAGGAGTTCCGGCTTGCAGGAGAGCGCCATCGCAATCATGACGCGCTGGCGCATGCCGCCCGAGAACTCGTGCGGATATCCGTCGACGCGCCGCCGGGCGTCGGGGATGCCCACGGTGTCGAGCATGCGGACGGCATGCTCGTAGGCCTCCTCCTTTGAATGCCCGAGGTGCAGCCGGGTGACCTCCATCAGCTGCTGCGACACCCGCATGAACGGGTTCAGCGACGTCATCGGGTCCTGGAAGATCATCCCGATGCGCTTGCCGCGAATGGCCCGCATCGCGTCGGCGGGCAGATCGAGCAGGTTCTGGCCGTCGAACACGATCTCGCCGGAGACGATGCGGCCCGGCGGCTGGGGAATGAGCCGCATGATCGACAGGTTCGTGACCGACTTGCCCGACCCGGATTCACCGACGATGCCGAGCGTCTCGCCGCGACCGAGGTCGAAGCTCACGCCGTCCACCGCCTTTGCGGTCAGCCCTTCTTCATCGAACCAGGTCCGGAGGTCGCGGACCGAGAGCAGGGGCGCCACGCGTCAGCCCTTCCTCATCTGCGGGTCCAGTGCGTCCCGGAGTCCGTCGCCGAGGAAGTTGAGCGAGAACAGGGTCACCGCCATGGTGACACCCGGACAGATGAGCTGCCACGGATAGACCGCGAGATTCTGGATCCCGTCGGCCGCGAGCGAGCCCCATGAGGCCAGCGGCGCCTGCACCCCGAGGCCGAGGAAGGAGAGGAACGACTCGAGCAGCATCACCGACGGCACGGTCAGCGTGGCGTAGACGATGACCGGACCGAGCGTGTTCGGGACGAGGTGCCGCATGATGATCCGCGAACCGGGAACACCCGTGGCCCGGGCGGCCAGCACGAACTCCTGCGACTTGAGGGAGATCACCTGCCCGCGGACGATGCGCGCCATCGTGAGCCAGGAGACCGCCCCGAGCGCGACGAACAGGAGCACAAGCTGCCCGATTGGCGAGCGCCCGCCGAAGAAGGCGAGCAGGACGATCACCACCATCATGTACGGGATGGAGTAGAGGACGTCCACGCCGCGCATGATGGCTTCGTCCACGCGCCCGCCCACGTACCCCGCGGTGGCGCCGACCGTGATGCCGATGACGAGCGACACCAGCGTCGAGATGACACCGACCATCAGCGAGATGCGCCCACCCAGCAGCACCCTTGCCAGGATGTCACGCCCCGCATCGTCCGTGCCCATGGGGTGGGTCCATGCGAACGAGCCGTCCGCGGCGGTAAACGGCGGCAGCGACGTGACCAGCGTGGGGTCGGTCGGAATGTAGTCGTAGGTGAAGCCCGTGGTGGCGGCGATCACGGCCGGACCGGCCAGGGCCGCGAGCACGACCACGCACACTACGAGGAACCCGAACACCGCGAGCCGGTTCCGGCGCAGCCGCTTGTACGCGTCTTTCCAGAGGGAGGTGCCGGCCACCGGCGGTGGCGCAGCGCTCGTGGGCGGCGTCGTCTCGGCCATGTCAGTAGCGGATGCGCGGGTCGAAGAACGCGTAGGCCACGTCGACCAGCAGGTTGAAAAGGAGCACGGCGATGGACATGAAGGCGACGATGCCGATGATGAGCGGTTCGTCGCGGTTCAGGTTCGCGTTGATGAAGTAGTTGCCGAGCCCGGGCAGCGCGAAGATGCGCTCGACGACGACCGTGCCGCTGATGAGGAATGCCAGCGCCGGGCCGGAGTACGAGACGACCGGAAGCAGCCCACCCCGGATCGCGTGCCGGAGCACGACATCGCGTTCGCTGAGCCCCTTGGCGCGGGCGGTCCTGATGTAGTTGGACCGCAGCACTTCCAGCATGCCCGACCGCGTGAGGCGTGCAATGTAGGCCATGTAGACGGCCGAGAGGGTCAGCACGGGCAGGATGAGATGCCGGCTGAACCCGTCCCACCGCGCCGGTGGCAACCAGTAGTACGTCAGCGCGAACACCAGCACCAGCGTCGGCCCGAGCACGAAGTTCGGCATCGAAATGCCAAGCATGGCCGCGGCCATCGAGGCGTAATCGGCCCTGGAGTTCTGGCGGAGCGCGGCCACGGTGCCGGCGCCGATGCCGACGACCAGGGCAAGCGCATAGGCGAGCACGCCGAGCGTGGCCGAGACCGGGAGCGTGCTGGCGAGGATGCTGTTCACCGACGTGCCCGGATACTTCAGCGACTCGCCAAAGTCGCCGCGCGCCGTGTTGGCCAGCATGCGGCCGTACTGGACATACCACGGCCGGTCCAGGCCGTACTTCTCGCGGATGTTCTTCTCGATGGCCGGCGGCAGCTTCTTCTCGCCGGAGTAGAAGTTGCCTGGCGCAAGGCGGATGAGGCCCCAGGTCAGCGAGACCACGATGAGCAGCATCGGGCCGATCACGAGCAGGCGCCTGAGGATGAACCGGCCCATCTCAGTTGTCCTGGCCCCACTTCGACGGGTCGTGCTCGATGTAGACGAACTTCCACGGATGCATCGTGATGGGGTTGGGCCACATCCCCTTCACGAACGGCTTCTTCACGTAGTTCGTTGCGTTGTTGTAGAGCGGGATGTTGGGCTGCGCGTCGAGCAGCATGGCCTCGGCCATGGCGAGCATCCGGTACCGTTCCTTCGGGTCGTGCTGGCGGTTGGCGTCGTTCAGCAGGCGCACGAAATTCGCGTCGGTCCAGCCGCTGCCGTTGTCGCCGCCGCCCGTGACATACATGCTCAGGAAGGTGAACGGGTCCATGTAGTCGCCAATCCACCCGCTCCTCGCGATGCCCTGGTACTCGAGGCGGCTGCGCATCTGGAGGAACGTGCGGAACTCCGAGTTGCGGAGGCCGACGGTGATGCCCAGGTTCTGCTTCCACTGCGCCTGGATGAACTCGGCGACGGCCCGGTTGCTCTCCGACGTGTTGTAGTTCACCTCCATCTCGGAGGCCGGAAACCGCGAGGGATCGAACCGGCCGGAGGCGTCCGTGAAGCCGGCTTCGGCGAGCAGGGCCTTCGCCGCCGCGGGATCGAAAACGTCGCCCGGCGGCGACGGGTAGCCCTCGAACATGTTCAGTGGCACCGACGAGGTGGTCGGTTTCACTGTCGTGCGGAAGCGCGCGAGCGCGGCCTTGTCGATCGCCATGTTGAGGGCGTGGCGCACGCGGCGGTCGTTGGTCGGCGGCTTCGTCGTGTTGAACATGTACGACTCGGTCGCCAGTTCCGGCGCGTCCATGTAGTCCTTGTAGCGCCGGACCTCCTTCGCCCATGACGCCGGCACGGTGTGGTTGAAGGTGGCGTACACCTCCCCGGCCTTGTACAGGTTCATCATGGTGGTGAGGTCCTCGACCGGATAGAAGATCAGCGTGTCGAGCTTCACCAGCGCGGCGTCGTAGTACGCCGGGTTCTTCTTCATGATCATGACGTCGTAGGGACGCCACGTGTCGAGCGTGAACGCGCCGCTCACGACGATCTTGCCGGGCCGGGTCCACCGGTCTCCCCACCGCTCGACGGCCTGCCGCGGCACCGGCCTGAAGAACTGATGGCTGACCATCTTCGGGATGAACGGGATCGGCTGGCGCAGGCGGATGCGCAGCGTGCGCGCGTCCACCGCCTCCACGCCGACGTCCTCCGGCGCGACCGGCACGTACTCCTTGTCGCGCGCGGCGGCGACCGCGGGATCGGCGAGCACCTTGGTGCGGGCCTGTGCGTCAGCGGGGAGTGTCAGGCGCTCGGTTGGCGCGGCCGGGTCCATCACGAAGGCGCCTGTCGCGCGGTCCCGCGCGAACACCGCCCCTTCGTTGAACGCCTGCGCGTTCGAGATGTCGTACGCCATGAACGCGGAGCGTGAGGCGAGGGCCGGTGTCAGGCCGCGGCGGATCGAGTAGACGAAGTCGTCGGCGGTGATGGGCGTGCCGTCGGACCACTTCGCGTCGCGCAGGTGGAAGGTGAACACGGAGTTGTCGTCGTTCGCCTCCCACGACGTCGCGAGCGCGGGGATTGGCTGGCCGGTCTTCGGGTCGTATTCCGTCAGGCCATCGAGGATGGCCATCATGATGCGCGCCTCCGGCTGTCCGGTCGCGAGCGGCGGATCGATCGACTCCACCTCGGACCCGGAGATGTAGCGCATCTCCTGTCCCGCTGGCGGGTCGACCTTGCCGAAGTATTCCGAATCCGCAGACCCGGTCGTACACGCCGCCGCCAGCGCCGTGATGCCCGCGAGCACGAGGAGGCGAGCCGACGCCCGCATCGCAGTTCCAGCTTCCGAAGTTCTCGAGTGCACTTCTGACTTCTGAGTTCTGACGTCGAGGTGCCTATCCCTGGTACCCGTGCGGGCCAATCTGCAGGCGGTGGTTATCGAAGGCCTGGATGTAGAGCTGGTCGCCGCCGCTGGTGCGGTTGGCCGGGTTGCGGTCGACGGTGGCGGTGATGCCCATCTCCTTGCACTTCGCGGCCAGGCGATCCGCATCGAAGTTGTCGACGCCAACGCAGATGTGGTTGATGGTGCCGGGGTTGGCCAGCTTGTAGAGACCGAGGAAGCCATCGCCCAGCCCGAGGTTGATGCCGCCGTTGCCGGGCCGGCTGACGACCTTGGCGCCGAGCAGCTTGCCGTAGAAGTCCGCCGCCTTCTCGACGTCGGTGACGGCGAGCGACGCATGGTTCAGCGAGCGACCCTGGGCGAGGAGGCCAACGGTGGGAGCCGGGGCCTGTGCCTCGGCCGCGCGGGCAGCGCCGGCCACCAGGGCCGTCAGGGCGCCCACGAGCTGGCGGCGCGACAGCTTGCGCGACTCGAACTGTTCAACGAGACTCTCGATAGCGGCACTCATCGTCTGCTCTCCATGATCTGTTCGGCCGAACCGGAGCGTCCTGCCCCATGGTCCACGACCACATTTCGCACGCGTCAGAATACTTCAACCTGAGTCCGGGCATTCGTGCCGCCCTCGAATACCTCGCGCAGACCGACCTGTCGGCGCTCACCGAGGGACGGCACGCCGTGGACGGCGATGCGGTGTTCGCGCTGGTGTCCGACTACCAGACGCGGCTGCCTGAGGATGCAATCTGGGAGGCACACCGGCGGCATGTGGACGTGCAGTACGTGCACTCGGGCCGCGAACGCCTGGCCTACGGCAACCTCGACCTGTTCGACGCCGACCCGTATGACGCCGAACGCGATCTCACCGTCGCGCGAGGCAACGGCGGCGCGGTGATCGTGGGAGCGGGGGAGTTCGTGATCCTGTTCCCGGCCGACGTGCACATGCCCGGACTTCAGATCCACGGACCGGAGGCGGTGAGGAAGGTTGTGGTGAAGGTGCGCGTGGACGATTGAGTGTGGCTTGGCAGGTTCCAGGGTCGGTCAGGTTTACCGGCGCTCGGGAGGAGGGCGCCACCAAACGCCGGTCCGCACCCTGGAACCTGCACACGCAATCGGGCTCAGGCCTTGGCCTTGGCCCGATCCAGCAGGTCGCCCCACCGCAGGATGGGGACGTTCAGGACCTGCGATGCAATGTCGGCCATCCCCTTCGAGTAGTAGGCGCGGTAGTCGCGCTCGTTCGTCATGTCGTTGAGCACGACTTCGACGAAGTAGGCGTGCTCGGCCTCGATGAGTCCGCCCGACACGAAGTCCGTCACGTAGTACCGCGACTGCCGGCTCGGGTGCGCCACGACGTATTCCGCCATGCATCCCGATGTCCGGTACTTGGTCGGCAGGTTGCGGTCCATGATCTCCGCGGCGAGCTTGGCGTTGGTGATCACGTGCCGGCAGCCGTAGCAGACTTCGCCGGCGCCAATGGTCTGGGGCGGGGCGGGCCGGAATCCGAGGAAGACGTAGACCGCGAAGATGAAGGCCGTCCAACTGGCGGCCGTGATGAACGTGCGGCGCATGATGGCTCTCCCTGCCGGTCGTGATCCGGCATCCGAGACACCAGAGCGAGGGGCAAGTGACATGCCACGTGGCGATGCGCCGGAAATGAGGGATTTCCGGCCAGAAGCGGCCGGTGTCGGCGGAGCGACGCCCGGCCCGCCGACAGACGGGCCGGTGAAATCAGCCAGCGCTGTGGAAAATACCCCGACCCCGCCCTGGCCCCGGGCGACGGCGGGACAGCCGCTACTTCTGCGTGAGGAGTTCCTTGATGCCGCCGAGGGACGCCAGCGCGCCGCTCGCTTCGTACGGCATGAACACGAGCTTGTCCGCCCCGGCCGCGATCGAATTGAGCGACTCGAGGTAGCGCTGGGCGATGAGGTACTGCGCCGGATTGCCCGCGCCGCCGATCGCCTGCGCCACCATCTGGATGGCCTGCGCCTCCGCCTGCGCCACGCGGAGGCGTGCGGCGGCCTGACCCTCCGCAGCCAGGATGGCCGCCTGCTTCGAGCCTTCCGCCGTGACGATGGCCGACTGCTTCTGGCCTTCCGCCCTGAGAATCGCGGACGACTTCTCGCCCTCGGCCGTCGTGACCACGGCGCGGCGTGTCCGCTCCGCGGTCATCTGCTTCTCCATCGTCAGCCGGATTTCCTCGGGCGGCGTGATGTTCTTCAGCTCGATGCGCATCACCTTGACGCCCCACTGCTGGGTGGCGGTGTCCAGCGCCGCACGCAGTTGCGCGTTGGTGGTGTCGCGTGAGGCGAGCGTATGGTCGAGATCGAGCTGGCCGATCACGTTGCGCAGCGCCGACAGCGTGAGCTGTTCGAGGCCCCACCGCAGGTTCTGCACCTCGTAGGTCGCGCGAACCGGATCGACGATGACGAAGTAGATGACCGCGTCCACTTCCATCGTGACGTTGTCGCGCGTGATGACCGGCTGCGGCTCGATCTTGGTGATCTGCTCGCGGAGGTCGATCGTCTCGCGGATGGAGTCGAGGAAGGGGACGATCGTGTTCAGGCCCGCCTCGGCCGTCCGGTGGTACTTGCCGAGGCGTTCGACGATCTTCACCTGCTTCTGGGGCACGATTTGAATCGTCCTGAACAGGACGAACAGGACGAACAGGGCAACGACGATCAGCAGGATGCTCATGCGGCCACGACCTCCAGAACGATGCCGTCAGCGGCGACGACGCGGATGCGCGCGCCGGCGGGCAGCGGCGCGGCGGACCGGGCCGCCCAGTCTTCACCACCCACATTCACGCGGCCGGCACCAAGCGTCGCGTCGATGTCGACGGTGACGAGCCCCTCGCGCCCGATGAGCGTGTCGGTCCGCGACGGCACGCCGCGGCTTCCGAGCTTCGAGACCATGCGGGGGCGGATGAGCAGCAGGCAGAGCGCCAGCGCCACGATGAACGCGATGCCCTGGATAAACACGCCGCTTCCCGCGCCGGCGAGCATGGCGGCCACGAGCGCGGCGACGGTGACGAAGATCAGCCCGAAATGCGGAATCGAGATTTCGATGACCGCGGCCACGATGGCGACGATGACCCAGATGACGGCGGCACTGTCGAGTGTGGGCACGCGGCGATTATACGCAGAGACGGAGGGCGCCACACTGAAGTGTGGCGCTACGTTCGGCCCGGCATCCTCTGGCACTTCAGACTGTGGCTGGCCCGAGGCGCCGGCGGGTCGTTCGCGGCGGGTGAGTCGCAGCGCCAGGCTTCAGCCTGGCGTCCCGTGGCGGGGTGGATTCTTCGTGCCAGGCTTTAGCCTGGCGTCCCGTGGCGGGATGGATTCGTAGTGCCAGGCTTCAGCCTGGCGTCCTGTGGGGGCTGGTCGTAGTGCCAGGCTTTAGCCTGGCGTCCCGTGGCGGGATGGATTCGTAGCGCCAGGCTTCAGCCTGGCGTCCTGTGGGGGTGGGTCGTAGTGCCAGGCTTTAGCCTGGCGTCCCGTGGCGGGGTGGATTCGTAGCGCCAGGCTTCAGCCTGGCGTTCGCGTCAATCGTGGCGGAGCGCTTCGACCGGGTCGAGCAACGCCGCCCGCCTCGCGGGCCAGTAGCCCGCGGTCAGCCCGACCAGCACGGAGCTGACCAGCCCCGCGGTGACCGCCCAGAGCGGCGCCACGGCCGAGAACCCGGTGACGACCAGCGTGAGCAGCAGGCCGATGGCCAGCGCCGTCAGCACGCCCGCGATGCCGCCGAGACCGGACAGGAAGGCGGCTTCGAGCAGGAACTGCAGCAGGACCTCGCCCTTCTTCGCGCCCAGGGCGCGGCGCAGCCCGATCTCCCGCGTCCGTTCCGTCACCGAGATGAACATGACGTTGGCGATGCCGATGGCGCCAATCAGCAGGCTGACCCCCGCGAGCGCCACCGACACGAGGCCGATGCGGGCGCTGATCGCGTCGAAGGTGGCGATGATCGAGTCCGCCGTCGAGAGCGTGAAGTCGTTGTCGGCTCCGGGCGGCAGCTTGCGCAGTTGCCGCAGAATCGTCTCCGACTGCTGCATGCACGCCTCCCGCTGGCCCGGCATCGCGCGCATGTAGAGCACGAGCCGCTCGGGGTCGCCGAAGCGCCGGCGGATGGTGCCCACGGGCAGGTTCAGCAGGTTGTCCTGGCGGTTCTCACCGAAGAATCCGCCGCGGCGCTTCTGCAGCTTGCCGACCACGGTGTAGGTTTCGCCAGCCAGCGTCAGCGTCTTGCCCAGCGGCGACTCATCGCCGTAGAGCGCCTTCGAGAGGCTCGCCCCGACGATGGCCACGCGCGCACCCTGCCGGTCCTCGAGCGCCGTGAAGGGGCGCCCGCTCTCGAACTCGGCACCGACGATGTCGAAGAACGTGGGCGAGACCCCTTCGACGAGCACCGTGTCGGACTCGTTCGTGCCGGCGCGAGCCACCAGCGCCTCGCCGTTCAGCGTGGTGGGCACGATGGCTTCGGCGCCCACGTCCCGAATCGCCGGTCCCAGCCGCAGCAGTTCGGGGATGAACTCGAGCTTGAGCGGCTGCCGTCTGGCCTCGGCTTCGCTCGGGGTGACGTAGGGGTCGCCCGTGAGGTGGAAGGCGAAGACGTTCTCCGTCCCGAGGTCACGGAACAGCATCGCGATCTGGTTCCGGACGTTCGCCAGCACGGACGCGACGAGCACCACCGTCACGATGCCGATGACGATGCCGGCGATGGCCAGGAACGATCGTGCCCGCGAGGTGCGCAGCGAGTCGACCGCCAGCCAGGCCGGTTCGGCAATGGTGCGACCGATGTTCGAGAGGCGCGTGCTCACTGTTGCCTCAGTGCCTCGACCACATCGATGGAGGCGGCACGACGCGCCGGATACCAGCCCGCGGCGAGTCCGCTCAGGACCGCCGCCGCCAGGCTCACGGTGGCGGTGGGGATGCTGACGGCCAGTGCGATGCCGGCGATCCGCGAGGCGAGGCTCAGCACACCGGCGCCGGCGAGCAGGCCGGCTGTTCCGCCGAGCAGCCCCACGATGGCCGATTCGGCGAGCGTTTCGCCGATCACGGCCGCACGCGTGGCGCCGAGGGCGCGGCGGATCCCGATTTCATGCGTCCGCTGCGTCACCGACACCAGGCTGGTGTTGGTCACCACCACGATCGCCGCGATCAGCGCCATGATGGAAATCGGCACGGCGGCGACGCCGATCCGCTCGGTGATGTTGGCGACGAAGGTGCGCGACGCCTCGGGGGTGATGATGTCGAACGTGTCGGCCTCACCGGGCTGGAGGTGCCGGCGTGCGCGCATGGAGATGCGGGCGTGGTCCTCTGCGGCAACCGTCGCCGCTGGCTGCGGGGCGCGCGCGAAGACCTGCAGCGAGGCGGCCGAACCGAAGGCCCGTTCGAACGCCCGCAGCGGCATCCAGACGTAGCGGTCCAGCGACACGCCACCGGCCGTGCCCTGGCGCGTCTGCAGGCCGACGACGGTGAACGCGCGGCCGGCAATCCGGACCTGGTCGCCGAGCGGGTCGGAGCCGGGAAACAGCTGGTCGACGATGGCCTGGCCGAGCACCACCACAGGTGCACCCGACGCGTCTTCCTGCTCACTGAAGAACCGTCCGGACTCGATCTCGATGTTCCTGATGGCGAGGAGCGGCGCCTGCGTCCCGTTGATGGTCGACTGCTCGAACTTGCGCGAGCCGCGAACCACGTCCGCGTTGCGCTGGGCGGTGGCGGCGTAGCTGACCACGCCGCTGGCAATGCCCTGGATGTAGCGGACGTCACTGCGGGAGATGCTGGGGTTCCGGGCGAGCTTGTCGGCCAGTTCGCGGCGGCTCAGGTTCCCCGAGGCGAGCCGCGCCAGCACGAAGGTGTCGGCGCCGAAGGCCTTCGCGCTGGTCTCACGGGCGGTGCGCGCCAGGGCGTCGAGTCCCGTCTGGACCACCGCCGTCGTGGCGACCGCCGCGGCGACCGCGAGCGCGGCGAGGGAAGAGCGCAGCGGGTTGCGGGCGATCGTTGCCGCGGCCTCGACGATGACCTGCGCCCGCACGACCTACTTCTTTCCGAGCGCGACGACCGGGCCGTCCTTCAGTTCCCGCAGCACCTGGTAGGGCCCGGTGACGACCGCCGTGCCGTCGGGAATACCGGACACCTCGATGTTCAGCCCGCCGATGACGCCGGTCGTGACCGGGACGAACGTCGCGACGTTGTTGGCAACGGTGAAGACGCCGGTCTTCTCCTGACCGCCGGTCGTCCGCAGCACGACGCTCTGGAGCGGCACGGTGAGCACGTTGGTGCGCTCCGTGGTGACGATTTCCGCGTCGCCGGTCAGGCCAGGACGCAGGCCCGGGTCGGGATTCTCGATGCGGATGACGACCCTGAATTCGCGCGCGGCCGCGGTGCCCGTGACCGGCAGGGCGCTGGCCCCGATCTCCACGACCTTCCCGTTGAAGGACTTGCCCGGCAGCGCCTCGAGCGTCACCGTGGCGGCCTGTCCCCGCTGCACCGCCAGCACGTCGGCTTCGGCCACCTTGACCTCGAGGTCGATGGCGCCGAGGTCGGAAATCGTCATGAGGGTCGTGCCCGGCTGGTTCTGGACACCGACGACCACCATCTCACCATTCCGCACGCGCAGCCGGGTGACGACGCCGGCGATGGGCGACAGGATGGAGGTCTTCGACAGGACGTCGGCCGCGCGAATCTGCTGCGCCTTGGCCTGGAGGCGCCGGCGCGAGGCCGTCTCGATGGCGGTGCGAGCCCGGTCTGCGGCCGCCCTGGCGGCGGCCACCTGGGCGGCAGCGGTGTCCGCTGCGGCCCGGGCACTATCGAGGTCGGCGGCAGGCACGAGCTGCTCGGCGCTGAGCTCCTGGCGACGCTTGAGCACCTGCTGGACGTCGCGCAGGCGTGCTTCGGCGGCGGTGACGTCGGCTTCGGCCGCGGTGACCTGCTGCCTGGCGGCCTGCTCGTCGGCCTCGAGTGCCTTCATCTGCTCGAAGCTGGCGGCCGCGTCGGCTTCGACCCCCACTCGGTCGATCTGCGCGAGCACCTGGCCGGCCGTGACGCGATCGCCCTCGGAGACGGGCAGCGCCGTGATCTTGCCCATCACGCTCGACCCGATGTCGGCGTACTGGGACGCGACGATTTCGCCAGAGGCAGTGACCGTCGAGCGGAACTGCGCCTGCCTGACGGCGGTGCCGGTGTCGACGGCGATGCCCCGCGGTCCGCGCCGCGAGAGGGCAGCACCGGCACCAGCGAGGAGGACGACGGCCGCGGCCGTCACGATGAGCGTGCGTCGGGTCACAGTGAGAATCTGAAAAGGGGCCTGGCGTCGAGCCTGAAGGGCCAAGGGGTCATGGCGAGCATCGCGAGCGTGGCGAGGCCGAAGAAGATGAGCGCCTTGTTCCGTGCGGCCGCGGGCGTGGCGGCCTTGCGCGCCATCACGCGGCCCATGTGCGCCAGCGCGAGCGCCACGATCATCATGGTGGGATGCTCCACGGCGTAGAAGCGCGCCGTCGCATCACGCATGGTTTCCCCCATGTTGCTGAACGCGCTGCTGGTGAGGAGCAGCAGGAGTCCGAGCAGGAACTGAAGATCCAGTCCAATCGTGAAGATCAGTCCCCACCGGTTGTTCCTGGGGTCGGTGGAACTGAAAGTGGTGACCGTGGCGAGCACGCCGCCGATGATCGCAACCCAACGGACCCACGAGTGGAGCAGGAGCAGGAGTTCATGCATAGGGAAGACGTTAACACACGGACAGTGCGCCTTTGGACGCCGCGCCCGCGCGCCCGGTTCCGGGTCAGAGGCGGCTCCGTTCCGATTCGGCGCGCGCGAGTGCCTCCGCCGCCGCCTCGAACAGCGCGCGGGCGTCCTGAAGGCTGGCCTCGGTGCGGTGGAGTTGTTGCCTGGCGAGATCCACCTGCGCGCGGACGCGTGCCTCCTGCTCCTCGGCGTCCTTCAACCGCCGTCGAGCCTCCGCAATCGCCCGGTCCGCGGCGGCGCGTGCGGCCGCGGCTTCCTCCTGGAGACGCTTGCGCTCCGCGGCAGGGGACAGCCGCTTCGCGGGGACCGGTTTCTCGTGGCTCGCTGTCACGGCAGGGAGCGGGGACGCAGCGACTGGGGTGATCCCGGCGAGCGCCTCGAATCCTGCCGGTGCCACGACCTCGGTATAGCGGCCGGGGTCGCCCGGCGGCTGTGCGGCCAGTGAGAGGGCTTCGAACATCCGGCCCAGGGCGTCGGCCGACGGCGAGACGCCCGACCGGGACGCGAAGGACTCGGCCGTGCTCACGGCCGTCGAGAGTGCAGCGCGGTGTGCAGCCGAAGCCGCGCGCAGATCGGCGGGCGTTCCCTGCAGGGCGGCCACCTGCGCGGCGCGGAGCGCGCGTCCGGCCGCCATGAGCCGTTCGAAGATGTCGCGGTGATGCCAGTAGACCTGGTTGACCGACCAGGGGACGACGGTGGGCTTCTCGAGGCGCTTGACGCGTGCGGCGTCGTCGCCCCTCAGGGTCTTTGCCAGGGCGTTTCGCGCCGCCACGAACTCGGCGGCCGGAATCGCGTAGAGCTGATCGATGCGATCGTCCAGGGCACTCACAGGGCCGGGCCCTTCCGCTACGGGTGCGAGAGGCGCATCGTCCAGCTGACCTGACCCGGGAGAATCGCGTTCGTGTCCGCGATGACCACGCAGTAACTGCCCTTCACGATGGTGGGGAACGAGTAGGGCGTGCCGACGGCGGCCTGCGAGACGAAGTAGCCGAGCAGTGGCGAGCAGACCGAGCCAGCGGGCGTGCCCACGGCAATCGACAGGAACCCGAGCACCGGCCGCGGCGTCAGGCTCTGCAGCGTCAGCTGCATCTCACCGGTCTTGGCCACCGAGAAGGTCTTGAAGGACTGGCCCTGCGGGTCGAGCGTGCCGGAGAAGTCTTCGGTGCTCTGGGTCGAGGGGGAGTTCACGCCGCCGCATGCGGCCACGGACGCGGCGAGGGCGACGGCCGCAAGGAAACGAACCAGCTTGAGCATGGCGGGATTGTCGCACGTCGGCACGTGCCGCCCAAGCCGGTATACTGCGCAGCCATGAGGAAACCGCTGCTGGGTGCCGTGCTCGCCGTGACCGCCCTCCTGCTGCCCGCCAGGCCGGCGTCGTCGGAGGTCACCCGCGTCGAGGTGAAATCGAGGACCGACATCGGGACGTCCGGCTTCGAGAAGATCGTTGGCACGGCCTTCTTCGAGGTCGACCCCAAGGATCCCCGGAACCAGGTCATTGCCGACATCGACCGGGCGCCCGTCTCGGCGAGCGGTCGTGTGGCGTTCTCGGCGGACCTCTACATCATCCGTCCGAAGGAGGCGTCGAAGGCCAACGGGCTGGCGCTCGTCGAGGTGCTCAATCGCGGCCGGAAGCACGTGATGAACGGCTTCATCCGGGGTGCGTCGAACGATCCGTCCAGCGACGCGGACCTTGGCGACCGCTTCCTTCTGGATCGTGGCTTCACCCTCGTCTGGGTCGGATGGGAGTTCGACGTTCGTCGGACGAACGGCCTGATGGGAATCTCCGTGCCGTCGGCGCAGGGCGTGAACGCGAAAGTCTGGGCCGACTTCACCCCGGCCAATGCCAACGAGCGGCAGACGGTCGGCGACCTCGTGGGCTACACCCCCGCTGACATCGCGGCGGCGGACAGCACGCTGACGGTCCGCGATGCGCAGTTCGCGCCCGAGACGGCCATCGACCGCACGCGGTGGTCGATCGACGCCAAGGGCATGGTGGCCCTGACTGGCGGGTTCGAGCCCGGTCGGATCTACCGCCTGACGTACCGCGCGAAGGAATTGCCGATTTCGGGCCTGGGGCTCGCGGCCTTCCGCGACATCGGCAGCTGGGTGAAGTACGCGCCGGACGCGCTCGCCCATGCCGGCAAGACGCTGGCGTTCGGGTCGTCGCAGAGCGGCCGCTTCCTGCGCACGTTCCTCTACCACGGACTGAACGGCGACGAGAAGGGGCGGCAGGTCTACGACGCGGCCTGGATGCATATCGCCGGCGCGGCGGGGCTGGACGTGAACGCGCGCGGCGCCACGCCGACGTCGCTCACGATGTACGAGATCACGCGGTTCCCGTATGCGGC
Source organism: Vicinamibacterales bacterium (assembly GCA_046331345.1). GTDB lineage: Bacteria > Acidobacteriota > Vicinamibacteria > Vicinamibacterales > CAVVIG01 > CAVVIG01. The sequence goes on from JAXLRA010000004.1 coordinate 472,241, forward strand.
GCAGGCCACCCGCGATCCGATCTCCGGCCGCACCGAGGGGTTGATCGAGAACGAGCGGGCGAAGGCCTTCCAGCCGAAGCTGTTCTTCACGAATTCGTCCGTGGAGTACTGGGGCGGAGGACGCAATGCCGCGCTCGTGCACACGTCACCTGACGGCAAGACCGACCTCGCGCTCAACGACGCGACCCGGGTGTACTTCTTCACGGGCGCCCAGCATGGGCCTGCCCGGTTCCCGACCTCGGTGGGGCAGGGTCAGCAGCCTGACAACCCGCTCGAATACTGGTGGACGATGCGCGCGCTGATGGTCGCGATGGAGAAGTGGGTGGCCGACGGCACCGCTCCTCCGGCCAGCCGCTATCCGAAGCTGGCCGACGGCACGCTCGTCGAGGCATCGAAGGTGTCCTTCCCGTCCCTTCCGGGCGTGCAGTCGCCTCGCATCGTCGAGGCGCACCGGCGCAACGGCACGCTGATCCCGTTCCTGGTGCCGCAGGTGGACGCCGACGGCAACGAACTCGCCGGCGTGCGTACACCCGAGTCACTCGTGCCGCTGGCGACCTATACCGGCTGGAATTTCCGGAACGCGTCCATTGGCGGCACCAAAACCCTGGTGTCCCTGCTCGGCGCGCGGCTGCCGTTCCCGAAGACGGCGGCGGACGCCGCCGCGTCGAAGGATCCGCGGAAGGCCATCGCGGAGCGCTATGCTTCGAAGGAGGCCTATCTCGCGCAGGCGAGGCGGGTCGCGGATGATCTGGTGGCGGGCGGGTATCTTCTGGCGACCGACGTCGACCGGGTCATGCGCCGGATGGAGGAACAGTGGACCGTCAGCGCAGCGGGCGCAGGTTATTGATGATGGTTATGTAGTTCCGTTGACCATTTGCGACGCTTATCTTCTGGTAAATTGTTTCAATTTGACTCGGTTTCTCTAAACCGGTGTAATTCCAAACACATGCTGTCGGTTGTCATCCCCGTCGTCGCGGTTCCCGAGGTCTTCATTGGCCTCGTCAGCGTCGTTACGGGTGTCCGGCCCACCGGATGATGGCAGCGCAGCAGTCCAGATGCTTCGAGGCCATCGTCCAGACGGACTGATGGCCTTTTGTTCGTACGTGGGATCGAGCCGGCAGTGATGAAGACCGTATGAAGATTGGGTATCAGGGGGAACCGGGCGCGTTCAGCGAGGCGGCGTCCAGGCTGGTGAGCCCGACGGCCGAGCTGCTGCCGTGCCGGTCCTTCGAGGATGTGTTTGCCGCCGTGGAAGCCGGGACCGTCGACTGCGGCGTCCTGCCGATCGAGAACTCGATTGGCGGCAGCATCCACCGCAACTTCGACCTGCTGCTCGCGCACCATCTGCCCATCGTCGGGGAGGTGGAAGTGCCAGTGGTGCACTACCTGCTGGCGCTCCCGGGAACGCGGCTCGAGGACATCAAGCGGATCTACTCGCACCCGCAGGCGCTGGCGCAGTGCGAGCGTTTCCTGCGCACGCTGACCGGCGTCGAAGTGATCGCGAGCTACGACACCGCGGGAAGTGCCAAGCTGGTGGCCGACCAGCAGTGGACGGATGCCGCGGCCATTGCCTCTGCGCGCGCCGGTGAGGTGAACGGCCTCACCGCGGTGCGATCGCGAATCCAGGACAACGACTCGAATACGACCCGTTTCCTGGTGGTGGGGAACTCGCCCATCTCGAACGAGCCCGCGGACAAGACGACGATCGTCTTCACGCTCGGCGACGAACCCGGGGCGCTCTTCAAGGCGCTCGCCGCCATCGCGCTCCGGGGCATCGACCTGACGAAGCTCGAGTCGCGGCCCAATCCTGGCCGCAAGTGGGAATACCTGTTCTACGTGGACCTGGCGGCGGCGCGAGAGGACCTCGCGTGCCAGCGGGCACTGGCGCACCTGGGGGAATTCGCCCCGATGCTCCGGGTGCTCGGGTCCTATCCAAGTGCGAAGCCGGGCGCGATGGCGCCGGCCTGAGTCGTGCTGCTTTCTTGAGTGGGTTGGGGATACGTATATGAGCAAAAAGACGCTGACCGGCGCGCAGATCCTCTGGGAATGTCTCGTGCGCGAAGGGGTGGAGGTCGTCTTCGGCTACCCGGGCGGAGCCATTCTGCCGGCGTATGACGCGATGCTGGACTACCCGATCCGCCACATCCTGGTCCGGCACGAGCAGGGCGCCACGCACATGGCCGACGGTTATGCGCGCGCGACCGGCAAGGTTGGAGTCGCCATCGCGACCTCCGGGCCCGGCGCGACGAACATGGTGACGGGCATCGCCACGGCGATGATGGACTCGACCCCGATCGTCTGCATCACCGGCCAGGTCGGCAGCGGCCTCATCGGCTCCGACGCCTTCCAGGAAACGGACATCACGGGCATCACCCTGCCGGTCACGAAGCACAACTACCTCGTGTCGCACGCCAGCGAGATTGCGCCAGCGGTGCGCGAGGCGTTTGCCATCGCCAAGCACGGCCGTCCCGGCCCGGTGCTCATCGACATCACCAAGGACGCGCAGCTGGGCGTCTGCGAACTCGACTGGGACGAAGCCGAGCCGGACGTCGCGAGCATCGACCGCTCGGGCCACTCCTTCGGCGTCGACCCGATCGCCCTCATCAACGCCGCGCAGCGTCCGGTGATCCTTGCGGGCCACGGCATCATCCTCGGCGGTGGTGAAGCGGCCGTGCGGGCCTTCGCGGAGAAGACACAGATTCCGATCGCGATGACCCTGCTCGGGATCGGCAGCTTCCCGGCGTCGCATCCGCTGAACCTCGGCATGATGGGCATGCACGGGGAAGCGTGGGTGAACACCGCCATCCAGGAGTCGGACCTGCTCATCGCCCTGGGCATGCGGTTCGACGACCGCGTCACGGGCAACATCAAGACCTACGCGCCGCACGCCAAGAAGATCCACGTGGACATCGATCCTGCGGAGTTCAACAAGAACGTGCGCGTCGATGCCGCCATCTCGGGCGACGTCGGCCAGGTCGTCGCGGGCTGGATGGACAAGGTGATCGAAGCCGACCGGTCGTCGTGGCTGGCGCACATCTCCGACATGAAGGGTGACGCCGCGGTTCGCGACATCAAGAACCTGCCGGACGATGGGCACCTGTACGCGGCGCACGTCATCAACGACATCTGGCGCATCACAAATGGCAACGCGATCGTGGTGACCGACGTCGGCCAGCACCAGATGTGGGAGGCGCAGTACTACCATCACGAGTCGCCGCGCTCGCTCATCACCTCTGGCGGCCTGGGCACGATGGGCTTCGCCCTGCCCGCGGCCATCGGCGCCAAGGTCGGGAAGCCGGACGCCGAGGTGTGGGTGGTCGTCGGCGACGGCGGTTTCCAGATGACGCTGTGCGAACTTGCGACACTGGTCCAGGAAGACCTGGACGTGAAGATCTGCGTCATCAACAACGGTTACCTGGGCATGGTGCGCCAGTGGCAGGAGTTCTTCTACCAGCGCCGGTACGCCGCCACCCCGATTACCGGCCCTGGGCTCGAGAAGCTCGCGGAGGCCTACGGCGTGTGGGGCGCGACCGTGACCGCCCGGCCGCAGGTGGAGCCGACCGTGGAGAAGGCGCGTGCGCAGAAGAAGGGCGCGCTCATCGACTTCCGCGTCGAGCAGGAAGACTCGGTGTTCCCGATGGTGCCGGCGGGCAACGACCTGCACAACATGATCCGGCGCCCATCGCCGATCGTGGAAACCTCCGCCGACTAGTTCGAAGGCCAGAGCCTGAATATGCAGACATTTGCCGTTTACGTGGACAACAAGCCGGGCGTGCTCAACCGGGTGGCCTCACTGTTCCGCCGTCGTGCCTTCAACATCGAGTCGCTGACGGTCGGGCACACCGAGCTGAAGGGGCTCTCGCGCATGACCATCGTCGTCGACACCGACGAGCGGGGGGCGCACCTGGTCGAAGCCAACCTGTACAAGCTGCTGCCGGTGCGCCGGGTCGACAACATCACCCGCGTGCCGACCATCGCGCGCGACCTGGCGATGATCAAGGTCTCCGCCACCGGCGATGCCCGCACCCAGGTGATGCAGCTGGTCGACGTCTACCGCGCCCGCATCGTGGACGTGAGCCCGGAAACGCTGGTGATCGAAACGACCGGAACCGAGGATAAAATCGATAGCTTGCTCGAGGTGCTCCGTCCCTACGGGGTGATCGAGATGGTCCGGACGGGCCGCGTGGAAATGGCGCGCGGAACGTCGCAGGCGGTCACCGTCGCGCCCTCGCGCGGGATTGGCGATGGCCCCACGCGGCAGAAGGACGGCGGAGCGCTTTCTGTCTGAAGACGTGCCGCACTTAGAAGTGAGAACTGAGAAGTTAGAACTCAGACGTCAGAACTTCAGCAATTAGCCTTTAGCGATCAGCAATGTCCTGAACGGGTCCCGCGGGGTGTCGCCGCCGCGGGTGGTGCGGACGCCGGTCCGCCCCGGGGCGACACGACAACAGACTGGAGAAGCATTCGAATGGCGAAGATGTACTACGACGCGGACGCGGACCTTTCCCTGATCCAGGGCAAGAAGGTCGCGATCATCGGTTACGGATCGCAGGGTCACGCCCACTCCCTGAACCTGAAGGACAGCGGCGTGAGTGTCCGCGTCGGTCTGCCGGCGGGCAGCCGGTCTCGTGCGCGCGCCGAAGCCGCCGGCCTGACGGTGGGAACCCCCGCCGAGGTGTCTGCCTGGGCCGACGTCATCATGGTGCTCGCGCCGGACACGAGCGCGGCCAAGCTCTACGCCGAGGCGATCGAGCCGAACCTCACCGCGGGCAAGATGCTGATGTTCGCGCACGGCTTCAACATCCGCTTCGGCACGATCAAGCCGCGCCCGGACGTGGACGTCGCCATGGTGGCCCCCAAGTCGCCGGGGCACCGCGTGCGTGAGCTGTATGTCGAAGGGGCGGGCACGCCGGCCCTCTTCGCCGTGCATCAGGACGCCACCGGCAAGGCCCGCGCGCTGACGCTGTCGTACGCCAAGGGCATCGGCGTCACCCGCGCCGGCGTCATCGAGACGACCTTCGCGGAGGAGACCGAGACCGACCTCTTCGGCGAGCAGGCCGTGCTCTGCGGCGGCGTGAGCGAACTGGTCAAGGCCGGGTTCGAAACGCTCGTCGAGGCCGGCTACCAGCCTGAAGTGGCCTACTTCGAGTGCCTGCACGAGCTGAAGCTGATCGTCGACCTGATGTACCAGGGCGGCATCAACTACATGCGCTACTCGGTGAGCGACACGGCCGAAGCCGGCGACTACACCTCCGGCCCGCGCGTCATCACCAAGCAGACCAAGGCCGAGATGAAGAACATCCTCGATGACATCCGCAGCGGCAAGTGGGCGGCGGACTGGGTCAACGAGAATGCCACCGGCCGCAAGACCTTCGAGGCGCGCCGGAAGGCCGAGCGCTCGCACCAGATCGAGAAGGTCGGTGCGCAGCTGCGCGGGATGATGCCGTTCCTCCGTCCGGTCACGATCACCGACGAGGAAGTGAACAGCGCCACCGTCTCCAAGAATGGCTAAGACCCGTCAGGCTGAAGACCCCGCCGTCGTCCAGGCCCGTGAGTCGCGTCGTCTCTCCACGCTGCTGGAGATCAGCCACGCGTTGTCGGGAACGCTCAACCTCCGGTCCGCACTGCACCGGGCGCTCGAGATTCTCGCCAAGCATCACGGTACGGTCCGAAGCCTGATCGTGCTCCAGCACGAGAATCGCGAACTGCACGTCGAGGCCGCCGATGGCCTCGACGCGCCGTCGCATTCCGTCCGCTACCGCCTGGGCGAAGGCATCATCGGCAAGGTGGTCGAGAGCAGCCGGCCGATCGTTGTTCCGCGCGTCAGCCAGGAACCGGAGTTCCTGAACAGGGCGGCCAAGCGCCCTGATGTCCACAAGGACGAACTCAGCTTCATCTGCGTCCCGATTCTCCTGAACCGCCGTGCGGTCGGCGCCATCGGCGTCGATCTCCGGTTCGACGCGGAGCGCGACTACGAACGCTACGTCAAGTTCCTCGGCATCGTGGCCTCCAGCATCGCGCAGGCGGTCAAGGTACAGCGGCTCGTCGAAGAGGACAAGAAGCGCCTCGTCGACGAGAACACGCACCTGCGGCAGGAACTGAAGGAGCGCTACGACTTCTCGAGCATCATCGGCACCAGCGGCCCGGTGCGCCAGATGTACGAGCAGATGGCGCAGGTGGCGTCCACGAACACCACGGTGCTGATTCGCGGCGAGTCGGGCACCGGCAAGGAACTCATCGCCCACGCCATCCACTACAACTCGCCCCGGGCGAACAAGCCGTTCGTGAAGGTGAGCTGCGCGGCCCTGCCCGACAGCCTGATCGAGTCGGAGCTCTTCGGCTACGAACGGGGGGCGTTCACGGGCGCCGAGCAGCGCAAGAAGGGGCGCTTCGAGCTGGCCGAGGGCGGGACACTGTTCCTCGACGAGATCGGCGACATCAACCTGTCGACCCAGGTGAAGCTGCTGCGCGTGCTGCAGGAGCGCGAGTTCGAGCGGCTCGGCAGCACCGAAACCGTCAAGGTGAACGTGCGCCTGCTGACGGCGACGAACAAGGACATGGAGCGGGCCATCGCGGCCGGCACGTTCCGCGAGGACCTGTACTACCGCCTCAATGTCTTCTCGATCTTCGTGCCGCCGCTGCGTGAACGGAAGGCCGACCTGCTGTTGCTCGTCGACCACTTCCTCGAGAAGTTCTCGCGCGAGCACCACAAGAACATCAAGCGCATCTCCACGCCGGCCATCGACATGCTGATGGCCTACCACTGGCCCGGCAACGTGCGCGAACTGGAGAACACGCTGGAGCGCGCCGTGCTGATGTGCGATGGCCAGGTCGTGCACGGACATCACCTGCCGCCGTCGCTCCAGACCGCCGAAGCCTCGAACACCGTCACGCGTGTGTCGCTTGCCGATGCGGTCGGGGCGTTCGAGAAGGACCTGATTCAGGACGCCCTGAAGACCACGCGCGGCAACCGCGCCAAGGCGGCGCGCCTGCTCGACACCACCGAGCGGGTCCTGAACTACAAGGTCAAGAAGTACGCGATCGACGTCCGCCGGTTCTCCTAGCAGGCACAACGTCCTCAGCAGGAGCACACGGAGAACGCCGAGAGACATCCTGGGGATGCTCCGCGGTGGCGCTCTCGTGCCCTAGCGCAGCCGCCCCCGCAGCCTGCGTCCCACGTAGCCGGCCAGCAGCATCGGCACGCTCAGCGCCAGGTAATAGGCGAGGGGCCCGAGCCAGTTGCTGGCCATGCTGCCACCCCGGTAGAGCGCGGCCGCGAATTCCGCGGGGCCAATGACGGCCGGTGCGAGCCATCCGGAACCCGAGGTGAAGAAGCCCAGCGCCGCCGAGACGACGAGGGCGATTGGCAGGCTGGTGCGGGTCGTGCCCAGCGTGCCGACTTCCAGTGCCACGCCAATCGCCAGTGCGATGAGAACCGCGGTCCGGGTGGGAATCATCTAGCCGAGGATGGTGATCACGGCGACGGCGGCCCCGACGACGCCCAGCGCCTGAATCCAGAGCTCCGCGCGGTCGCGCAGGAAGAGCATGCCGAGGAACGGGAAGAGCGCCGCGGCGACGAGGAACCGCCAGTAGAGCTCCTCGGACTGCTCCTGTGCGCCGAGGGACGGGGCCATCTTCTTCGCCGTGTCGATGATCGTGTTCGCGATGTGGCGGTCGCCGTCACGATCCAGTTCGAAGTACTGGCCGCCGCCGGCCGACGCCAGCTTCTGGAGCGCCGCACGATCGAGGCGGGCGATGGTCGGCACCTCCGGGTCGTGCACGACGTTCCCTTCCTTGTCCCTGAACTCCGGCAGGCGTCCGCCCCCGAGGGTCCCGACGCCGACCACGAACAGGGGGATATTGGCGTCCTGCGCGCGCTTCAGCGACTTGGCGACCTCACCGCTCCATGTTTCGCCGTCGGTCACCATGACGAACGCCCTGGCGTTCGACGACTTGCCGTGGATCTCCTCATCGCGCTCGATGAGCCGGACCCCCCAGTAGATGCCCTGTTCGCTGTTCGTGTCCCAGGTCGTCTCGTCCTCGACGCGGAAGGGCGAGGTCTTGTCGAGGTGATCGATGAAGAAGAAGAAGGTGTTCGGGTCCTTCGTCAGGCGGATCTGCGGTGCGGCGATGTGGGCGAAGAGCGAGAGCGCGATGCGGTCGTCGGTCCAGGCCAGCGAATCGCCGAGCGTGCGAAGGAACTGAATCGACCGCTGCCAGCGGCTGCCGGCCACGTCCTGCACGTACATCGACGCGGACCCGTCCTGCAGGATGACCAGGTCGATCCCGCCGCTGCGGACCGCGGTCGCAGGGCCGTGCGGCCTGGCGATGGCGACAATGAGCAGGGCGGACGACAGGATCAGGCAGAGCCAGAACGGCAGGTCGCCGAACGGCGCAAACCGCTCCCGCACGGGCACGAGCCGCGTGCGCTGGAGCTGGCGCGCGAGCACACGCCGCGACACCAGCCGCCAGGTCCACAGGACCAGCAGCAGTGCCGGCACGGCGAGGAGCCACAGCAGCTCCGGCTGCGCGAACGTGATCTGCCTGAAGTCGATCCGGACTGGCACGTGTCAGCCCTTGCGCTGAAGCTTCTGGCCGCGGCCCGGATCCATCTGTTCTTCGCGTTCGTCGTACCGCATCGGCGTGACGGTCTTGAAGTCGCTCATCGACTCGCTCTCGGGCGGTCCGCCCGGGCGGCCGTGAATCGTCGGGCCGATCGGCAGGTCGACGCTCTCGTCCGGACGCTCCGCCTTCTTCGGCGACGGCTTGAGGCCGCGCGGCCCCTTGGCAATCTGATCGCGCATCTTCACGACCAGTTCGTAGTTGTAGGCGGCGTCCGAGAGGTTCGGGTCGCGCCGCAGCACGTCAGCGTAGGCCTGCACCACGGCGTCGAGCCGCGACACCACGCCCTTCTTGTCCTCCGACTGCGGAGCGCTCGTCCGGAAGGCCGCGTTGGCCGCGAGGAAGAGGATCTGGGCATCGTCGATCGCCGGACCGTTGCCGGGGGCCGCCATGTCGGTGAGGGCGGTATAGCGCGCCAGCCAGTAGTTCACGGTGGCGGTATGCCTGGCCTCGACGCCGGCGCCGAGGCCAATCGGGGCCGGCAGCCTGTTGATGAGCGTCGAGTCGGTCCCGAGGTCCTCCTCGTCGACGTAATGCAGCGTGGACAGCGAGCGCTGCGCGTCGGCCAGACGGCTGACGTGCCGCGATTCGCGGAGGGCCAATGAGCCGCCGGCGAACAGCAGCGCCGCGAGAATGAGTCCGCCCACAATGGTCTTCATGGTTGTCTCCTAGGGCACCTTCTGGAAGTGGGGCAGCGAGAGCTTCAACAGCGCTGCCGCGAGCCAGGTCGTCGCTGCCGCCAGCGCGAAGAACGCGAAGCGCGGACGCTGGCTGGTGTACTGCTTGGTGGAAATGGTTCCCGCCGCCACCTTGTCGAGGTCGTTGATCGCGGCGAGGAAGGCATCCTCGCTGCTCGCCGCGTAGAACTTGCCGCCGGTCCGCTCGATGGCGGGGATCCAGATCTCGTCGGGGATGACCATCCCCTTGCCACGGTCGTAGTTGGTCCGGACCATGTAGACCGGAATCTTCGCGTCGATGGCCCCCTGCAGGATCTCGTCGAGCGTCTTGTCGCCCACCTGCACGCGCGTGTCCTCTCCATCGGAGAAGAGGATCATGATGTTGCCCGTGGCATCGAGGAAGTCGAACGCCTTGAAGAGCCCCGTGCCCTGGGCGATGGCCTGCGCGATGATCGTCCCCTGGTCCGGGAAGAGCGAGTACTCGACCGGATCGCCGATGAGCGAGACGCTCAGCAGGATGTTGTCGTAGTCGTTCGTGAACGGCGTGACCACGTAGGCCTCGTTCCCGAACTCGATGAGCGCCATCAGGTCCTTGTAGTTGCGCGCCATGCGCAGCTTGATGAACCGTTCGGCGGCAGCCACCGTGGTGAAGAACGTGGCATCGGTCTCGGCGCGCGTGTTGAGGTGTGCCGCCTTGAAGGGGGTGCGCATGCTCGTCGACGCGTCGATCATGATGGCGATGCGGCGCCCCGGATACGACACCTCGCTCGTGACGAGCGACGTGAAGGGATCCGCGATCGCGAGCGCGAGGAAGGGGATGCCCGCCAGCACCAGCAGCAGCGGCAGGTGCCGGATGAAGGCAAAGTACGAGGGGCGCACGGAGCCGAGCATGGCTGGCACGACGAGGCGATGGCGTCCTGGCGCGCGCTCGACGAACGAACGCGCCACCAGCGCGAAGATGGCCAGCGCGACCAGCCCGAAGACGAACAGACGCGCGTCCCCGCTGTGCCAGAACTGGAGGTCCGCCAGGCGGATGTTCCTCCACTCGGCAACGGTATTGGCGAGGTAGAGCCGCGCCTCGCTGAGGGACATCGTTACGCCTGACTCTCCAGCGGGACGGCCGGCGTGCTCCACCGCTTCAGGAGCGACCGCGGGAACGAGTTCTTCGACTTCACGGTGGACGCCGCACGGATGGCCGCCTCGAGGGCGTCGTCGAGGGCGGAGTCGTTGCGGCCGGCCCGGCCGTACTGCGCGGCCGTGAATGCCAGCAGCGCCTCCTGCAGCGTCTCGAGCGTGCCGCGGTTCGAGTCGGCAGGGGAAAGGCGGGCGAGCGCCCGCTTGATGTCGTGCGCGGTCGTCGGTGCGGAGACGACGCGCTTGGTGCCGCGGCGCGGGCCGCGTGTGACGAGCTGGCCCTGACCCACGACTGCGTCGGCCCCGCCCACGCGCTGGCCGATGGTGCGGCCGAGCGCACCCGCCGCGGCGACGCGCGTGGCGGACAGGGCCCGGTCGGCGAGTTCGTCGGTCCAGCCGCCGCCCTTCTCACGCCGAACCGCCGCGAGTTCACGCGTGGCCACGCCGAGCAGGCGACCGGTGGAGAGCGAGCGCTGCTCGGCCGGCGTCCACTTGCGGGCGCCCCGCGCCACACGGAAGAGCACCAGCAGCACGATCAGCCCCGCAAACGCCATGAGGGCCGTGCCGACGATGCTGAAGAGGCCCGCCCGGAAGGTCAGGGCGTCGATCGAGGCAAAGCTGGCGCCCGAGGCGTCGCGGATGTCCGTTGCGCCGTCCGGCACGAGCGACACGATCCTGATGACGTGCGGAGGGAGGAAGTAGAGGAGGTCGCGACCCTGCACCGAGGCGTTGCCGTCCACCTTGCTGTTCACGCGGTAGTGCAGGCCGATGTCGGGAATGCGCACGTCGGTCCCGACGACGTCCGGGTTGATGAGCCGGAGCCGGTACTCGTACTGGAAGAACCGGCGGATCCCCGCGTGCTGGTCGGGCGGGTGCGAGCCGGACACCACTTCGAACGGCGCCATCTGCACGACCGCGTTGCCAAGCCGCGATTCGTCCACCACCACCGAGACCGCTTCGGTCTGGAGGACGGCGCACGTGAGCGACAGGTCGAACTGTTCACCCACGCGAACCGCGCCGGCGCTGGTCCGCCACCAGCAGCGAATCGGATCGACAGCCACATTCTGGGTGCCGGCCTCGCGCGTAGGAGCAGGCTGGGCGCCGCCGGGCGACGCCAGGCCGAGCAGGCCAGTCAGGAGGACACCGGAAAGCAGGACGCGTTTACTCATGAGTTTTCCGCAGGCGTCGTTCGACGACGAATTCGCTCAGGGCCAGGTCGCTCTTGCCTTCGTCCAGCCCGATCGTGACCACATCGAGGTCCAGGTCCTTCGCGCGGAGCCGGACGCGCTCCTGCCAGGCACGCGCCTTGTCGGCCAGTTGCGCGTACTGGCGGCGCGAGACCGTCCGGGTGCGGCCGGTCTCGACGTCCGAGATCTCAATCCATCCCGCGGAGATCTTCGGCAGGTCGAACGCGAACGCGCTGTCGATGAGGACCACGAAGACGTCGTGCGTGACGGCCAGGAGCGACAGCTCCTTGATCACGTCGTCCACGTCGTCGAAGAGGAAGTCCGAGATGACCGGGAGCATGGCCTGCCGGCGCACGAATCCGCCGAGCGAGGTGCTGATGCTGCCGCTGCGCTTGAGGTGCTGGAGGCCGCGCTCGTACTGATACGCGTCCACGCAGTGGACCACGTGGCTCTTCCCAAGCCTCGGGCGCAGCGCCGCGAGATGCTCGAAGCCGCGGTCGAAGGTGACGAGCCCGAACGGATCCTGGAAGAAGTTCGCGGACATGCCGACGATCGCGATGGCGCGCGCCACCGCGGCCGCGATCGGCACGCCGCCCGTGCCACAGCGCGTGGAGGGCGAGAAGTCGGCAATCGGCATTACGGTCGCCGTGCTCTGCTGTTCGAACTCGCGGATGACGAGCGGCGAGAAGTTGTTCAGCGACGACTGCGCCCAGTCGATGTACGAGAACTTGTCGCCCGCCTGCCACTCGCGCAGGCCCTGGAAGTCGAAGCCCGACCCCTGCGCGCGGCTGCGGTGATCGCCGAGCGTCAGCTCGCGCATGCGCTTGAGGACGACGAGTTCGATTTCGGTGATGTCCGCGAGGTTGACGAGAGGCGCCAGCTCCTCGTGGTCGCGTGTTCTCATGGAACGGGAACCCGCGCGATGATGTCCTCGATGACCGCTTCCGTCGTCAGCCCGTGGCTGGCGGCGTGCGGGCCGAGCCAGATGCGGTGGCCGAGGACGTAGGGCGCGAGCTCCTGGATGTCCTCCGGCAGCACTTCCATGCGCTCGTGGATGAGGAGCGCCCAGACCTTGGCCAGGCGGCCCCACGCGATGATGGCGCGCGGCGAGGCGCCGAGGTCGACGCCCCGTTCGACCAGCTCGGACGGCGACTTGTGGTGCCAGTCGGTGTCCGGGTTGTAGGGGCGCGTCGCCGCGACGAGGCGCTGGATGTAGCGTCCGAGCCGATCGTGCAGGTACACGTGCTCGCTGATGCGGGAACGCAGTTCGATGATGCGCTCCTTCGCCATCAGGCTGCCCAGCTTGACCCGTTTGAAATCGAAGTGCACCAGCTTCTCTTCCTCGGCGGGCGAGAGGTAGCCGATGTTGATCATGATCGCGAAACGGTCCGTGGCGGCTTCGGACAGCGGGAAGGTGCCCTGCCCGAGCTCGACCGGATTCATCGTGGCGATCGCGAAGCTGAACGTCGGGAGCTCGTAGGTCTCCTTGCCGACCGTGATCGTGCGGTCCTGCAGGCCCTCGAGGAACGCGCTCTGCGACTTCAGCGGGATGCGGTTGATTTCGTCCAGCAGGATGACCTCGGCCGACGCCATCGGCCCGAACTCGGTCATCATCTCGCCGGTCGCCGGGTTGATCATCTGGAAGCCGACGACTTCGGTCGGCTGCAGGTCGGCGCGCCCCTGGATGCGGGCGAACTTGGCGTTGCTGATCGCGGCGAGGATGACCCCGAAGAACGTCTTGCCGACGCCGGGTACGCCGCGGAGCAGCAGGTTGCCGGAGTTCACCTGGCGCTGTTCGCGCTTGTCGTACGTCGTCGGAATTTCCGACATGAGGACGACATTGGCCAATGCCTTGGGCAGGTCGTAGCCGACGAGAGCCTTGCCACCTTCTTGGATGATGGCCTTGTGGAAGTCGATCGCTTCTTGGAGGTCAGGATGCACGGCGGGCTAATCCTATCTCAAGGACACACTCTGTGGACGAGCGCGTAGTTTAACCCACCCAACGACTTCCGTCTTGCCTCTGCAGGCCGACCCGGATATCTTCCGGCGCCATGCGCGGACTGATGATGGATTTCCCGCTGACGATCCCGGCGATCGTGCGGCGTGCCGACTCTTTGTTCCGGCATCGGCCGGTCTCCGGACGACGCCCGGACCGCACGATCCGGCGGACGACCTACGGCGAGGTGCTCGGGCGCGCCAGGCGGCTGGGACTCGCGCTGCAGCAACTGGGCGTCGGACGCGGCGACCGCGTGGCCACGCTGGCGTGGGCGAGCCAGGAACACCTCGAGGCCTACCTCGCCATTCCGTCGATCGGCGCCGTCCTCCACACGCTGAACCTCCGGCTGCACCAGGACGACCTCGCCTACATCGTCAACGACGCGCGCGACGTCGCCGTGATTGTGGACGAGAGCCTGCTCCCGCTGCTGGACCGCTTCCGGGCGCGCACGCCGAGCCTGCGGCACGTGATAGTCATCGCTGGCGGCGACTCTGCGCGCGCAGGTGGCGGGAATCCGGCAGATGATGGGTTTCTCGATTACGAGTCCCTTATCGCATCCGTCGACCCGGAGGTGTGGGTCGAGACCGCCGTCGAGGAAGACGAGGCCGCGGCACTCTGCTACACGTCGGGCACGACGGGCCAGCCAAAGGGCGTGCTGTATTCGCACCGGGCGATCATCCTGCACTCGTTCTCGCAGGGGCTGGTGGACGCCCTCGGCATCGGCGAGCGCGACATCCTCCTGCCGATCGTGCCCATGTTCCACGTCAACGCATGGGGGCTGCCGTTCACCGGCGTCATGTTCGGCGCGGGCCAGGTGTTCCCGGGGCCGTTCCTCGATGGCGCCAGCGTGCTCGATCTCATCGTGCGCGAGCGCGTCAGCGTGACCGCCGGCGTGCCGACGGTGTGGCTCGGCATGCTGCAGGAGCTGGACCGCCAGCCGGGTGTCCACGATGTGAGCTGCCTGCGCACGATCGCCATCGGCGGCTCGGCTGCACCGGCCTCGATGATCGCGGCCTACCAGGACCGCCACAACCTCCGCATCGTGCACGCCTGGGGCATGACGGAGCTGACGCCGCTCGGCACCGTATGCCTCCTCCCGCCGTCGCTGGACGACGCGCCTCCCGATGAGCAGGTGCGCTACCGCGCGCGTCAGGGCAAGCCGCTGCCGTTCGTCGAAGTCCGGGCGATCGCCGATGGGGCGGCGGTGCCGTGGGATGGCCAGACGATGGGCGAGCTGGAGTGTCGCGGCCCGTGGGTCGCCCGTCAGTATTTCAACGTCGACGGCGCGGACTCACGCTTCTCGGACGACGGCTGGTTTCGCACTGGTGATGTGGTCGTGATTCATCCGGACGGATGCGTCGAGCTGACCGACCGCGCAAAGGATCTGGTGAAGTCGGGCGGTGAGTGGATCAGTTCGGTGGCGCTCGAGAACGCGCTCATGGCGCACCCCAAGATCGCCGAGGCCGCGGTGATTGCCGTGCCACACCCGAAGTGGGACGAACGTCCGCTGGCGGTCGTGGTGCTGCGCAAGGACGAGCACGCCACGGCGGACGAGCTGCGCGAGTTCCTCGCCCCGAACTTCGCCCGCTGGTGGTTGCCGGACACCATCGAATTCGCGTCGGAGATCCCGCGCACGTCGGTGGGGAAGTTCAAGAAGTCGGTGTTGCGCGATGCGTACAGGAGCGCCTACGGCGGGAGTTAGGGGCGGGGAAGGAACTGGCAGCTACACGAGTCCCTGCTTCTGGGCGTGGAGCATCAGCTCCAGGCGGCCGTCGAGCCCGAGCTTCTCGTAGACGTTGTGCAGGTGGATCTTGACGGTGCCCTCCGAGATCGACAGCCGCTCGGCGATGGCCTTGTTGCGGAGCCCTTGCGCAATCATCCGCACGATCTCCAGTTCACGGGCGGTCAGGAGCCGGCTGGAGTCGGTCGTGTAGGACTCGCGGCGGGTCACCATGTCGAGGGCCCGAGACATGGTTTCGCTGTCCACCCACTGCTCGCCACGCGCCACCCGCCGGATGCACTCCAGCAGGCAGTCGGGCGACGACTCCTTCAGCACGATGCCCCTGGCTCCGAGCCGGAGCCCCTCGACCGCGTCGGCGTCCGAGATGGCCGCGGTCAGCAGCACGGTCGGGACGCGGACCTTGTCGTTCGAGAGCTTGCGGAGCACGTCGATCCCGCTCATCCCCGGCATGCGCACGTCCAGGAGCAGCACGTCGACGTTCCCCGACCGGGCCACGTCGACTGCGTCCTGTCCGGTGCCGCAGCAGTCGACGACTTCGAATTCGGCTTCGCTGTCGATGAGTCGCTTGAGGCCGTGCAGCACTATGGCGTGGTCGTCGGCGATGGCGATGCGGATCGGCACGGGCTCCCCTTAGTACGAAAGCAGCATCTCGATCCGCGATCCCCGCTCCGACGATTCGATGGACAGACGGCCACCGAGCGCGGAGACCCGGTCGAACAGGGTTCGCGGAACTGTAGGTAACTCTGCGAGTGTGTCGTGATTGTAGCGCCCTTTGAAGGGAAAGCCACGTCCGTCGTCGGTGACGGCGATCGTGAGCTGACCGTCCCCGCCGCCGACGTCCACCGCCACCCGGGAGGCCTGTGCGTGCTTCAGCGCGTTGACGGCCGCTTCGTGCACCATCAGCGGCACGGCGGCCTCGATGGCGGCTGGCAGCGCATCGAGGCGATGGGCGACCCTGAGCGTGACCGGCGTCTTCCACTCCAGGGCCAGCCGCTCCCCGATGCCGTCGAGGCGCACGGCAAGGGGCGAACTCCGGCCGATGCGCTGGTCCGCGCCCGGTTCGAGTCCCGAGATGAAGTACCGCAGCTCGCGCTGTTCCATCGCCAGCGCCCGCTCCAGCGTGACGAACTGTTCGCGCGCTTCCTGGTCCGACGTGCGCGCCACGACGTTGGCCAGCGCGCGCAGTTCGAGACGGACGCCCGTCAGTCCCTGCAGCACGCCGTCGTGGAGGTCGCGCGCCACGCGGATGCGTTCCTCCCGCGCCGCCAGTTCCTGGCGCTGGCCTGCCGAGTGCAGCTGATCGAGTGACGAGGCAATCTCGCGCGCCACGAGGCGCGTCAAGGCGAGCGCCTCGGTGGCTGGCGTGCCGAAGTCCGAGAAGATGACACGGCCGCGGAGCGCGTCGGTGGCGAACGGCGCAGAGGCGATGCCGTCGCCCTGCAGGCGCTCGAGGATCTCCGGCTGCAGCGGCGCACCGGTGCCGCGGACCAGGTGCCCGGCCGCATCACCGTAGAGATGGAACTCCGGCGCGCGCGCGGATCCGGTGCAGATGAAGGTCTGCGCCTCGAGGTGCGCCGGACCCACAATCGGCAGGTGCGGCGCCGGTGGGCTCACTCGCCCCACGCCGTCGGCCCATCGGGCCTCGCACACACGCCCGTCGCCGATGACCTCCCAGAAGAGCACGACGCACCGCGCCTGCACCAGCTCCGCGCCGTACTCGAGAATGCGCACGACGGACGCCTCCGCGGTGCCGCCGGACGGGGTCGGCCACCTGGCGAGCCGCTCGATCTCCCGCCGGAGCCTCGCTTCATAGCGTCCCAGATACACCAGCATGCCGGTGGCCACCACGAGATACGCGAGGCGCACGATGAAGCGGTTCGCCTCGAAGCCTGGCACGATGCGCTCGTTGATGGCGAAGGAGATCCCGAGGTAGGCGGCCATCACGGCCGCCCCGGTGAACAGCGTGCCACGCCAGCCCCAGCGGATCGCGCCGCAGAACATCGAGAAGATGAAGTAGACGAAGAACGGGCTCGACGGACCCAGCGTGAGGTACTGGAAGACCGAGAAGGCCACGATGTCCGCGACGTGGACGAACATGCGGAACCGCTCGCCCGTGTCGGCGGCGAACGTCCAGGCACCCAGGAGGCCCGAATACAGCAGGTACACCCAGTAGAGGGTGTAGGTCTCGTCTGAGTACGCGGCCGGTTCGGCAGGATCGAGCCACACCGCAAACAGAGCTGTCGCCGCCAGCACGATACGTGCGATTGCGATCGTCCGCTCTGATTGCGCTCGCGACGATGGGTAGGCAACGCCGGGCACTGACCCGGATTATAGTGCGGCGGCCCCGGCCCCGTGTGGGGCGCTCAGCGCATGTGAATGAGGCCGCGCCGGACGGCGACCTGGACGGCGCCGGTGCGATCGTTCACGTTCAGTTTCGCGAAGATGTTCTTGACGTGAATCTGGACGGTGCCCTCGGTGATGCCGAGCATCGCGCCCACCTCCTTGTTGCGCAGCCCCTGGGAGATGAGCTGTAGCACCTCGACCTCGCGGGAGGTGAGCGTCGGCATCGACGCGCGCTCCGCGAGCCGGGCCTGCACTTCGGGCACGACCGGCCGCTGGCCCGCGTGCACGTCGCGCACGACGCGGACGAGATCCGACGACAGCGTGTCCTTCAGCAGGTAGGTCGTCGCTCCCGCCTGGTGCGCGCGGTAGATGTCCTCGTCCCCCTCGTACATGGTGAGCACGATGATGCGGGCCTGCGGGTTGACCAGCCTGATGGCCTTGATGGCGTCCACGCCGCTGGCGGCGCCAAGCCGAAGATCCATCAGCGTGACGTCGGGCTGCACCGTCTTGTACAGCTCCACCGCCTCGTCCACCGACGCGCAGGAGCCGACCATCCGCATGTCGGCTTCCTGGTTGATGATCAGCGCCAGGCCCTCCCTGACGATGCGGTGGTCCTCGACGCACATGACGCGAATGACTGGGGTGCTCATTTATTCGGTCTCATCGTCTGTCCTTGCATCGTCGCCACGAGTCTGAATCTGAGCTTCCACCACGGTGCCCTGCCCGGGTGTCGAGGAAATCGTGAGGCGTCCACCGGCCTGCTGGGCACGCTCGTGCATGGTGGTCAGGCCGTAGTGGTCGGTGGTGCCCTCGGGACCGCGGGCCGTGTCGAACCCGCGACCGTCGTCCGACACCGTGAGCGTGACCCGATCGGGATCGTAGTGCAGGTGCATCCGGATCGACGACGCCTGCGCATGCCGCGCGGCGTTGAGCATGGCTTCCTGGCCGATGCGCAGCAGTTGATGCTCCACGTTCGACGAGAGCCGCCGCCTCGTGCCGGTCTGCTCGAAGGTGAAGCCCACGTCGTGCCCGGCCCTGGCGCGGTCCGCGCCGTCCTTCAGCGCATCGATGAGGTCGCCGGTGTCGAGGGCCGGCGAGCGCCGGCTCCAGATCGAGCGACGAGCCTCGCGGATGTACTCCTCGACCTGTTCCCGGATTCGGATGACCCGCTCGCGAGCGGCCGCGGGCGAGGTCTCGAGCGACTTCGACACCGCATCGAATTCGAGCGCGACGCCGACGAGGCTCTGGAGCAGCGTGTCGTGCAGCTCACGGCTGAGGCGCACGCGTTCACCGAGCACGAGGGCGAACTGCCGCCGGAGCTGTCGCACGCGCAACTGCCAGGTCACCCAGGTCAGGGCGCCGAGCGTGGCGGCGAGCAGCACGTAGAACCACCACGTCTGATAGAAGCGCGGATGTAGCGTGAAGGTGTACGTGGCCTCGGTTTCCGACCACCGTCCGTCGTCCTGGCTGACCGACACGCGGAACGTGTACGTGCGCGGCGGCAGGTTGGTGTAGAGCGCCTCGCGCCGCATGCCCGCGTCGACCCAGTCGGCGTCGAACCCTTCGAGGCGGTACCGGAAGCGGGTCTTGAGCGACGACGTGAGTTCCGGTGCGGTGTAGAAGATCTGCAGCTTCGAGGTGCCGGCCGGGAGGTCGGTGCCGGTGATGGTGAGGTCGTTGGCGCGGGTTTCGTCAATCGCCACGAGCGGAGGCTGGCGCTGCGTCTGCAGCGCGCGCGGGTCGGCCACCGAGATGCCGCGGCTCGTCACGAACCAGAGGCTGCCGTCGTCGGCACGGAGCGCGTTGCGATCGCCGAGGGCGACCGGATAGCCGGCCAGCCCGTCCGACGTGTCGTAGATGCGGAACCGCATCACGTAGCCGCGGGTCTGGACGGCGCGATCGAACTCGTCCGGCGCGAGGCGGATGATGCCCTGCGGCGTGGCCAGCCAGAGGTCGTTACGGCCGTCCTGGATGATCGAATAGACACCGCCCGCCGGCAGGCCGCTGGCGGGACCCGCGACGGCAATCTGATCCCCGGCGAAGCGGATCAGGCCGTCCGCGCCGGAGATCCAGATGGCGCCGGACGGGTCTTCATACAGGTCGTAGTGCGGGCCGGTGCCGATGGCCGACTCGGGAATGGGCCTGAACTCGCCAGGTCCGCCGATGACGCCGATGCGTGTGCCGGCGTACGAGACCCAGAGGCGCCCGCTGCGATCGACCAGGGCGGCGTTCGTGCGGACGCCGCGCAGTTCGGGAACGCGATCACGAACCTGGAGCACGCCGCGCTCGGTCCGGAGGACGTCGCCGGCACTCGTCACGATCCAGGCTTCGCCGTCGGCATCGGTGGCGAGGCATTCGATCGTGATGGGCCTCGGCATGCGGGGTGCCGCGATCTGCACGGCCGACTCGGCGGTGACCCTGTAGAGCGAACTCGACGTGGCGACCCACAGCCCACCCGGGGCACGCCCGCGGATGGCGATGGCTCCACGCACGGGCACGCGCGCTTCGCCGGGAGCCCAACCCGTGGCCGTGCGCGCGAACGGAATCAGCCCGTCGGCGGTGCCCGCCCAGACGCGGCCATCGGTGGCCGCATCGATCGTGTTGACGAGGCCGAGGTTGGTCCACGGCGTCACACGGTGCGGCACCAGCCGATCGACCCCTTCGGTGGTTCCTGCCCAGATGTTGCCGTCGCGGTCTTCGAAGACCGTGCGCACCGCGTCGCTCGAGAGGCCCGAGAGCACGGTCGTGCGCTCGATGGTCAGCGGGGCGCCTGCAGCGCCGGTTCGCCGGACCCGCCAGAGCCCCTGGCCGATCGTCGCGACCCACATGTGGCCGCTGCGATCGTGGAGCAGGCGATACCCGCGGCCGGCGTCGACCCCGCGCAGCGCCGGGCCGGGGCCGAATGCGCGAAACCCAACCAGCGAATCCGTGACCCACAGGCGCCCCTCAGGGTCCTCGCTGAATGCCAGGGTGCGCTGCGGGTCGTAGGACGGCTCCAGCTTCTCGAAGCCGTTGTCCGGCCCCGGAGTCCGTCGATACAGACCGTCGATGGTACTCACCCAGAGGGCGCCGGTCCGGTCGACGTAGGCGTTCACCGCGCCTTCGTCCGGGAGCCCGGCCCTGGCTCCGAGGCGCTCCCAGTGCGCACCGGTCAGGCGGTAGAGGCCCGACGCGGTGGAGGCCCAGACGGTGCCGTCGCGATCGGGCGTGATGGCGGTGACCGCCCCCATCGACTCGGTGCCTTCGGCCCCCACGAACGTGGTGACGCTCCGGTCATCGATGCGGGCAAGGCCGCCTCCGCCGCCGAACCCCACCCACAGGCTGCCCGACGCGGTGACCTGCAGCGCGCGAATCGGCAGACGGGGCAGCGGCTGCCCACCGAGCCCTTCCCAGGTGACGAACCGCGCGCCATCGAAACGGACGAGGGCCGAGTCGGTGCCGAGCCAGAGGAAGCCGTTGCCGTCCTGGGCGATGGCCCAGACCGGGCCGACGAGGCCGTCCTTGCGGCTCCAGGACGTGAAGGTGTAGTCGGTGAGGACGTCGCGAAGGTCGACCGCCCGGAGCGTCGCCTCGCGCGCGAGACCGGCGAGGGACAGGAGCGTCGCGATCACGAGGATGCGAGCGCGACTCATGCGGCCGCAGACTATCACAGCGACACGATCCGGCAGGAATGGGTCTTCAGCACGAGCCAGACCGGCATGGCGGGGCGCAGCCCGAGCGATTCGACCGCCCCGGGTGTCAGGTGCACGACGAACCGCTCACCGGCATCCACTGCGGCGACGATGCTGGGGCCTTCGCGCGCGAACGAGGCGAGCGTGCCCCGCAGCACGTTCCGGGCACTGAGCCCGCGCGGTTCCTCGGTCGCGAGCAGGATGTCGCCCGCGCGCACCGCCACGCGCACGGAGGCGCCGACGTCGGCCAGGCCGAGGGGCACCTCGAGGTCCGCGTGCCCGTCGGCGAGCCGGCAGAGCATCACGCCAGACGCGGGCCGCCTGTCGACCACCGTGGCCGTGAAGAGGTTCTCGAACCCCGCAATCTGGGCGATCGTCTCGTGCGTCGGCAGGTCGATCACCTCGTGCGGCGTCCCGCTGGCGAGCACGCGGCCCGACTCGAGCAGCACGACGCGTTCCCCCAGCGCGAACGCCTCACGGTGGGAGTGAGTAACGTAGAGGACCGGAATTTGCCGGGCGGCGTTCCACCGCCGCAGGTCGTCGATGATGCGCGTCTGCGTGGCGTAGTCGAGCGCCGCGAGCGGTTCATCGAGCAGCAGGACAGCCGGGTCGGTGACGAGCGTCCGTGCCAGCGCGACACGCTGGCGTTCACCGCCGGAGAGGGCTGCCGGCTTGCGGTCGAGCAGGGCCTCGATGTGGAACCGGCCCGCAACGTCGCGGATGCGATCCCCGCGTTCCCCGGGACTCAGCCGGGAGAGGCCGAACTCGAGGTTGGCGCGTGCCGTCAGGTGCGGAAAGAGCGCCAGGTGCTGGAAGACGAGGCCGACGTGGCGCTCCTGCGGGGGCACGTGCACGCCCGTGGACGAGTCGAACAGGATCCGGTCGCCCACCGAGATGCATCCCGCGTCCGGACGGACGAGGCCGGCGACGGCGCGGAGCAGCGTCGACTTGCCGGACCCCGATGCGCCGAAGACGATGGTGATGCCGCGCGGGGCCTCGAGCGAGACGTCCAGGGTGAACGTGGAGAGGCGTCTGCGAATCGTCGCGTGCAGGCTCATGCGGCCGACACCGCCCACGGCTTCCGGAGGAGGGCGTACACCGAGGCGAGCGAGGCGAGCGACACCAGGAGGAGCACGAGCGCAGTCAGGTTGGCCTCCGCGAACTGGAAGCCCTGCACCTGGTCGTAGATCGACACCGACACCGTGCGGGTGACGCCGGGCAGGTTGCCGCCGACCATGAGCACCACGCCGAACTCGCCCAGCGTGTGCGCGAAGCCGAGCACGGCGCCGGCAATGATGCCGTCACGCGCGAGGGGCATGGTGACCGTCGTGAACGTGCGCAGGCGCGACGCTCCGAGCATCGCGGCGGCCTCGTGAAGTGCCGGATCGATCTGGCCGAGCGCCGTGGCGATCGGCTGCACCACGAAGGGCAGGCTGTACAGGAGCGAGGCGAGCACGAGCCCCTCGAAGGTGAACGCCAGCCCGTGACCGGTCATCCGCTCCCACAGCTGGCCCAGCGGGCTGCGCGGCCCCATGGCAATCAGCATGTAGAAGCCGAGGACTGTCGGGGGCAGCACCAGCGGGAGCGCCACGATCGCTTCGGCGATGAACGTCCACCGCGACCGGTGGAAGGTCAGCCACCAGGCGAGGGGGAGGCCGAGCGCCACGAGGATCACCACGACGACTGCCGCGAGCCTGGCGCTGAGGAGGAGCGCCTGCCAGTCGATGCCGCTCATGGGCGCGGACCGAAGCCGGCACGGCGCAGCAGCAGCGCGATGTCGGGCTGCCCGAGGAACTGCACGAACCGCCGGGCAAGATCGGCCTGCGTGGTCCGGGTGAGCACCACACCGGTCTGCAGGATCGGACCGAACGTGTCTGCCGGGAGTTCGACCGCGCTGCCGGAACGCTGGAGGGCAGGGGCCAGCGTCAGGGAGAGCGCGATGATCGCCACGTCGGCATTGCCGGTCTGCGCGAACTGGGCGGCCTGCGCCACGTTCTCGCCGAGCACGAGGCGATCCTTCAGGCGGTCGTAGAGGCCGGCCCGGCGCAGCGCCTCGACGGCGGCCCTGCCGTACGGCGCATGCTCCGGGTTGGCAATGGCAATGCGCTTGACGCGTCCATCCGTCAGGGCAGGCAGCCCGGCGGACAGGATCAGGCCCTTGTCGGCGCGGCTCCACAGCGCGAGCCGTCCGGTAGCGTAGATGGCTGCCGTGCGCCCGTCGGCGTGACCGGACGTCACGAGTCGCTTCACGTACCCCTCGTCGGCCGACAGGAAGAGGTCGAAGGGCGCCCCGTTCTGGATCTGCGTCACGAAGTTGCCGGACGACCCGAAGGACAGGCGGGGCGTGTCGCCGGCCGCGCGTGCGAAGCGTGCGGCAATCTCGGGAAGCACCGGCTGCAGGTCCGACGCCGCGGCAATCGACAGCTGCGCCAGCGCCGGCATGGCTCCGCCCAGGAGCAGCAGGCAGGCCAGCAGGAGCCCGCGTCGCCAGGTGCGTACCCGTCGCATGGAGCGGATTATAGCGGACTCGCGGTTCGAGTCGGTTCGGGACGTTTCTGAGGCTCGGTCGGGACAGTTAGGCCCGTGCGCTATCATGACGGGGTGAAGTCGTTGCGGTTCATCGCGATCGTGCTGCTCGCGGCCATCGCCTGCGGGCCGGCGCTGTTCGATCCCTGCCTCTTCGACTGCCACGAGGCGCCTGCGTCCGAGGCGCGCACGCCGCCCTGCCACGATCTGGCCAGCCATGATGGACTGGCCATGACGGGCGCCTCCGCGTGCGACCACGACCACGACGCGCTCTCGGCCGATGTAGTCGATGTCCGGGTCGCCGCCGCACCGCACGGAGAGGCACATGGCGCCGCCGTTCTGCCACATCCACGCACGGTAGCGGCTCCTGCGCTGGCTGGACTGCCACCCGTCGCTCCGTCGGCCTCCCCGCACGCCCGGTTCCGCAGTCTCGACCTGCCGCTTCGACTGTAAGACCACCTCCAGTTCTGCGTCATCAGGGTGGCAGCCGCGCATGGCTGCCGTGCGGAGTACGTGCCGCGGGGCGCAAGAGCGTCCCCCGGGGCACGCGAGGAGGGTGTGTGTCGAAGATGGTAGTGCGCGTCCTGAGCGCGCTTTCCCTGTTGGTGGCCGGCAACGCGCGTGCGCAGGATCCCCCTGCACAGCAGCCGCCCGAGCATGTTCACGACATGACCGCGATGGACATGTCGAGCGGGACCGCGAGCGGCGGGAACTGGCACCTCATGCAGGACGGGGCGCTCTACGCCCTGTTCAATCACCAGGGCGGACCACGGGGCGGGGACGAAATGCGCGTCCCGAACTGGTGGATGGGGATGGCCAGCCGCAACGCCGGCGCCGGAGCGCTTACTCTCACCGGCATGCTCAGCCTGGACCCGGCGACGGTTGGGAGCCGCGGCTACCGCGAGCTCTTCCAGGTGGGCGAGGCCTACGACGGGTCGCCCGTCGTGGACCGGCAGCATCCCCACGACTTCTGGATGCAGCTCTCGGCGGCATGGCGCAGGCCGGTCGGGAAGGGCGGCGTGACGCTCGCGGGGGCGCTGGCTGGCGAGCCGGCGCTCGGCCCCGTGGCCTTCATGCATCGCGCGTCGGCCGCCGCGATACCGCTGGCCCCGCTGGGGCACCACACGTTCGACTCGACCCACGTCGCGTTTGGCGTGGCGACGGTGGCGTTCGACCGCGGCCCTGTGACGGTCGAGGCCTCGGCGTTCAACGGCCGGGAACCGGATCAGCGCCGATGGGACCTCGATTTCGGCCGCATGGACTCGTTCTCGGGCCGGCTCTGGGTGAGGCCCTCGAAGTCGGTTGAATTGCAGGTATCGAGCGGGCACCTGGTCGAGCCGGAGCAGCTGCATGAGGGCAACGTCACCCGGACCACGGCATCGGCGTCCTACATGCGCGGAGGGGAGTCGGACCTGCTCGCCGCGACGGTCGGCGCCGGCATGAACGACACAGGGCACGTCACGCGCCGAGCCGCCTTCGGCGAAGTGTCGAAGGCCTGGGGCGGCAGCCTGCTGTCGGTGCGTGCGGAAGTGGTCGAGGTGGAGTCGATGCTCCTCGTGCTGGGGCAGCTTCCCGATTCGCACGAGGACGAAGAGCGCAAGGACGCCGTGGGCGCGCTCACGCTGGGGCTCCAGCGCGATCTCGGACGCTGGAAGGGGTTCACGGCGGCGCTCGGCGCGAACG
The DNA here is from genome assembly GCA_046331345.1 of Vicinamibacterales bacterium. Classification (GTDB taxonomy): domain Bacteria; phylum Acidobacteriota; class Vicinamibacteria; order Vicinamibacterales; family CAVVIG01; genus CAVVIG01. The sequence goes on from JAXLRA010000004.1 coordinate 497,821, forward strand.
GTTCCGTCTATCGCGTGCCCGCCATCCTGCGCGACTCGCACGGTTCGCGGCCGGCGTCGTTTCAGGTCTTCCTCCAGCTGCGTCCGCCGGCCGGGGCCATGGGGCGGATGTGGAACATGCGGATGGCCGGTCCCCCCATGATGGGCGGGGCGCATGCACAGCACCAGCATTGAGCGCGTCTGCTCGGCGGTCGCACTATCAGCCCGGCGTCGGCGATTCTGGATCCGCGTCGCATGAACCGTCGGGACCTGCGACGACGAAGTTCAGGAGCACCGAGGCCGACGCGAGCTGGTCGGGCCGGCCGATGAGGGCGATGCGGTCCCCCGGTTCCAGGCGTGTATCCGGACCCGGGTTGCCGGTCAGCGTGCCGCCTCGCTCGGCGGCGATGACGGTCGCGCCCGACAGCCCGCGGAGGTTGGCTTCCGCGAGCGTGGTGCCCGCGGCGACACTGCCGCGGACGACCTCAATCCAGTCGAGCTCCAGATCGCTGGCGGTCAGCTTCCGCACCAGCGCCATCTCGTCGTCGATCGCCGAACCAGCGACCTCGCGGCCGCGAATCTCGTCGGCAAAGGCCTGGATGCGACGTGAAGGTAGCCCGAGCGCCAGGAGCGCGGCCCGCATCGTCTGCAGGCCCGCCTCGAACTCCGGGCGGACGAGGGAGGTGGCGCCGAGTTCGAGCAGGTGCCGCGCACCGTCGTCCGTGCTCGCGCGGACGATCGTCGGCAGCGGATCCACGCGGTGGCGCTCCACCAGGATGTCGCGGGCGGAGGCGAGCACGATGGCTGCGACCGCCTCGTCCGGCACCGTCACGACGAGTGCTCGCGCGCGCTCGAGTGCGGCGTGTTCGAGGATCGTGGAGTTCGCCGCGTCGCCGTAGAGCGTGGGGACACCGTCCCGCGTCAGCTGGTCGATACGTGAGCCGTCGGCGTCGATGACGAGCCGCGGCACGTTCAGGGTGCCGAGGATGTCGGCGAGATGGTGTCCGACACGGCCGGCACCGACGATCACCACGTGGCGCGAGAGGACCTCCTGCGGCGGCGCCGGCGCACGGTGGCCGTCGCGATTCGCCCATCGCCACACCGCCTGGTGCCGCTGGAGCCAGCGCTCGACCGGGGCGATGAGGGTGAACATGACGGGGTTCAGCGTAATCGAGACGATTGCTCCCGCCAGGATCAGCGAGTACTGCGACTGATCGAGCAGGCCCAGGCTCATGCCGGTCTGCCCGACGATGAAGGAGAACTCGCCGATCTGGCTCAGCCCCGCGCCCACGACGAGCCCGGTCCTCGCGGGATACGGGAACAGGAGGCCGAGCAGCGCGCCCAGGAACCCCTTGCCGACGATGATCAGGGCGGAGAGCCCGAGCACTTCACGCCAGTGTTCGAGCAGGTAGGCGGGATTGACGAGCATCCCGACCGACACGAAGAACAGCACCGCGAATGTGTCGCGAAACGGGAGCAGGTCGGCATTCACCTGATGGCTGTAGGGCGAGTCGGACACCACGACACCCGCGATGAAGGCGCCGAGGGCAAGGGACACGCCGAACCACTTCGCGGACGCGAGCGCGGTGCCGAGGGCAATCGTGAGGGCCACCAGCACGAACAGTTCGTGCGACTTCACGTGCACCACCCGCCGGAGCAGCCAGGGAACGGCGCGGGCCCCGACGAACATCATCAGCGCCACGAAGGTCGCCGCCTTGGTGACCGCCAGCAGGGCGGTCATGCCTCCGCTGGTGGTGCCGCTCCGCGCGTCCACCAGCAGCGGCAGCAGGACCAGCATCAGGACCGTCGCGATGTCCTCGAAGACGAGCCAGCCCACGGCCACCTTGCCGTGGATGCTGTCCAGGGCGCCGTAGTCCATCAGCGCGCGCAGCAGCACCACCGTGCTGGCGACGGAGATGGCGAGCCCCAGGATGAGACTGGCCGTCGGCGTCCATCCCCAGCTGAGCGCCAGCAGGTAGCCCGCGCCGGTGGCGACGGCCATCTGGATCGCCGCCCCTGGGATGGCGATGGTCCGCACGGCCCAGAGGTCCTTGAACGAGAAGTGGAGGCCGACGCCGAACATAAGAAACACGACGCCGAGTTCCGCCAGCTCGGCGATGGTGGTCTGGTCGCCGACGAATCCGGGCGTGGCCGGCCCAATGGCCACCCCCGCGATGAGGTAGCCGACGATGGACGGCAGGCCGAGGCGTGTGGCGATGAGCCCGCCCGCGAGGGCGAAGCTCAGCGCGACAGCAATGTTCAGGAGCAGCGGCAGGTCATGCATCGTCGAGCCGAGCGTACAACGAGAGCCCCGGAACCAACACGGCAGTAAGACGCTGGTCAGTTGGAATCGGGATCCTCGAGGCGCTCGCTGATGCTGTCGACGCCGGCGTCCTCACCGTCCGGAACGGCGGGCGAATCCCACTCGACCGGCCGGCTCAGTTGCCAGACGACGCGGCTGAGGGCGAGCACCGCCACACCGGCGGCGCCGCGCTTCACCCAGCGCATGCGCGGGTCCGGACGTGCGTCGGCGCCCCGTGGCGCGGGCGCACCGCTCGCGGCCTGACCCGGCACGCGTGCAGACTGCCGACGTTCCCCGGGCGGAATCCAGCGCGACACGTAGGCGAAGCTTTCCGAGGTGCACACCGGGCAGTGGGACGCGGCGTGCACCTCTTCACAGTTCAGGCAGAGGCGGGCATGGCGCAGTTGCATGCCGTGGCTCATGCCACGCGTGTGCCTAAACCTTCGGTGCGCGCCACCGGTCCAACTCGACAACCGGCCACGGAGAGGCGTTTCTCGGCGGCAGGGTGGTGACGACGACAGGCGCCGGACGGCGCGAGGAGACGACGATGAAGCTGACGACGATGGCCGCTGTGGTGGGTGCGATGGTGCTGGTCGGTGTGGCCGGGTCGGCGGAAGCCGCGCCGCACCGGGGTGGACGCGGGGCGGGTGAACTGCGGCAGGACCAGCGGGAGATCCGGCGCGACCAGGCGGAGATCCGTCAGGACCAGCGCGAACTCCGGAGGGATCTGCGCCGCGGCGCACCGGCAGCGGAGGTGCGCGAAGACCGGCGCGAACTGCGCGAGGACACCCGCGAGCTGCGTGAGGACCGGCGTGAGCTGCGCGAGGATCGTCGCGACCATCGCCGGCACTCGCGCTGACCTCAGGCGCTGAAAGTTCCTGCCGGCGCCATCTGTGACGATAGCGCCGGCCTGGAACCCCCGCAGCCTGCCGGACCTGACGGCAGGCTGCTTTGCCCTGCGAACGGGGCCGACGTCCTGGGTGCGACCCAGGCCGCAGGGCTGGTCTCGGACTACAGCTTGCTGGCCACCAGATCTCGCAGCTTCCAGTTCCACAGCCAGGCGAGCATGAGCCCGGCGGCAACTGCTGGCAGGGGCGCGCCGAACTTGACGAGCAGGCCGCCAGCCACGATGCAGGACGTCGTGAAGATGCGCTGTGACATGAAAAGACTCCTTTGAAGCCAGGGGCTGCGCGGGCACATACGGCCCGCGCAACCAAATCGGGCGACTTTCTACTTGAGCACGAAGTCGGGATAGGCGAGCGCGCCCATCTCGTCCATGTCGAGGCCTTCGACTTCGACCTCGGGCGAGACACGGTTGCCGACGACCGCATCGCAGACCTTGAAGAACGCGTAGAACAGCGCGAAGACCCAGACGAAGCAGGTGACCACACCGATGATCTGGGCGGTGAGCTGTCCCATGCCGCCGCCGTAGAACAGGCCGCGCACGGTGCCGGGGACGCCGTTCCAGCCGTCTCCGTAGGTGCCGTCGGCGAAGAGGCCGACGCACAGGACGCCGAACATGCCGTTCACGCCGTGCACCGCGATGGCGCCCACCGGGTCGTCGATCTTCAGCGACTCGATGAAGAACACCGCCAGGACGACCAGGATGCCGGCGATGGCGCCGATGAGCATCGAGATCGGCGCGGTGACAAAGGCGCAGGGGGCGGTGATCGCCACGAGGCCGGCGAGCAGTCCGTTGACCATCATGCTCGGGTCAGGCTTGCCGAAGCGGGCCCAGACGTAGCACATCGCCGAGATGGCGCCGCCGGTGCCGGCAAGCATCGTGTTGGTGGCGACGACGCCGATGCGGAGGTCGCCACCTGCGAGCGTCGATCCGGGATTGAAGCCGAACCAGCCGAAGGCCAGGATGAACGTGCCGGTGATGGCCATCGGGATGTCGTGGCCGACGATGGCGTTCGCGGAACCATCCTTGTTGAACTTGCCGATGCGGGGACCAATCACGATGGCGCCAGCGAGGGCCGCCACGCCGCCGACCATGTGGACCACGGAAGAGCCTGCGAAGTCGACGTGCCCGTGGCCGAGGCCGAAGTTGGCGCCGAGCGCCGACAGCCAGCCTGCGCCCCACACCCAGTTGGCGTAGATCGGGTAGACCACCATCGACATGAACAGGGCGTAGATGCAGAACGCCGACCACTTCCACCGCTCGGCCATCGCGCCGGTGGGAATCGTGACGGTGGTGTCCATGAACACCATCTGGAAGAGGAAGAGCGTGTAGACGCCGGTGTCGTACGCGTTGCCGCTCAGGAAGAAGCCGTCGAGGCCGAAGAGCCCGAACGACTTGCCGAACAGCGTGATGGTGAATTCATGCGCGAGCGGTGCACCGCCGCCGAGCGTGGCCATGGCCCCGAGGCCGCCCATCTGGAGGGCGTAGCCGCAGATCCAGTAGCCGAACATGCCCAGCGGATACACCATGAAGTTCATGCTCATCGTGTGCGAGGCGTTCTTTGCACGCGTGAAGCCGGTTTCGACCATGGCGAAGCCGGCCTGCATGAACATCACGATGAACCCCGTGAGCAGGGTCCACATGAAGTTGATGGCGACCTTGTTGTGGCCGACGGTATCCATCACTTCGGGCAGGGTCGGATTGTTGGCGTCCTTGACCGCCACGTCCTTGGCGACGCCCGTGGCAGCGCCGGTCGGATCATTGGGAGCCGCCTGCGCGTGCAGCGCAGCCGGGGAGACGGTCAGGGTCAACGCGAAAACGAGGAGCGCCCAGGCGAGCACCCGTCGTACGAAACCTACGCTACGCATCACTGGCATCCTTTCTTGTCAGCAGGAGCACCCATTCCTGGTGACGTTCAGGGAACGAACCGCGTCAGGCGGCGACCGTTGGCTGGTGGCCGCCCCACGTCTGTGTGTATGCGTGGCAGTTGTGCAAGCGCGACACCACGGCCGTTACCGGTGTGATGCCGCGCGAATCGCCAAAAGCGCCTGAGATATCTGGGTTTCCGCGATTCCTAAGAGACGCGTAAGGTACGACAGAGATGTCGATCTCCAGCGGATCGTCAACGCTTTCGTATGAGTCACGCGTCTCGGCGGCGGTTGAAGCTCCAGGCGAGCGCGGGCGGCGTGATGACCGTCGTGGCGATCACCATCACGATGGCCGCCGAGAACATGGCGGGGTTGACGACCGGGACGCCGCCGACCGTGAGCGTCAGCCCCATGTTCGCGAAAATCAGGCCGACCTCACCCCGGGGAATCATCCCGATGCCAATCGAGAGACGATCGAGACCGCGGCCGACCACGCCGAAGGCGCAGATCTGCTTCCCGATGATCGCCGCCAGGGTGAGTGCGCCGGCGAGACCGAGCACGCTCGGGTCCGTGAACACCCGCAGGTCGGTTCGCAGGCCCATCACCACGAAGAAGACAGGCACGAGGAAGCTGGCGATGGGCTCGACGAGATGGTCGAGCGAATGTTCGCCCCGATCGACGAAGTCGCGGTAGTGCAGGTGCTCGAGCACGAGGCCGGCCGCGAACGCGCCTACGATGGGCGCAAGGCCGATGACGTCTGCGAGCCACGACAGCAGGAAGCAGAACGACAGGCCGACCGCCAGCAGCACACCGGATGCCTGCAGCCGTGACGCGAGCGCGAAGAGCTTCGGCGAGAGGTACATCCCCAGGACGAGCGCGCCGACGAGGAATCCCGCCGCCTTGCCCACGACCAGCCCGAGGGCGCCATAGGACAGCGCGCTGCCCTGGTCCGCAGCGGCGATGATGCCGGTCACCACCGCGAGCAGCACCAGCCCCTGCACGTCGTCGATCACCGCCGCGCCGAGGATGATGCGTGCTTCATCGGTGTCCGACTTGCCCAGATCCTTCAGGACCCGCGCGGTGATGCCGACGCTCGTGGCGGCGAGCGTTGCGCCGAGGAACGCGTGGGCATAGACGCCGGCGTCGGGGATCAGCCATGCACCAACGCCCCAGCCCAGGATGACCGGCCCGATCACGCCGAGCGTCGCCACGATGAGTGAGGACAGCCCCACACGCATCATCTGGCCGACGGTCGATTCGAGCCCGACCTGGAACAGGAGCAGGACCACGCCCAGGCGCGACAGCGTGTCGATGGCCTGGTCGGTTTTCAGCTCGTTCAGGAAGGGGAGCCCCAGGTTGCCGAGGATGACGCCCGCAAGCAACTCGCCCAGGACAGGGGGCTGCCGCACCAGGGTGGACAGGTGTCCGCCGAACTTGGCGGCGACGAGAATGACGGCAAGGGCCAGGACGGTGAGCGCGATCGGGTCTGAGTGCACAGCGGTAGTCTCCAGGTCTGAGCCGGTTGTTCGCAAGGGGTGCGCCAGACGAGAAGCGGACATCCGGGCGCGAAAGGTGAAGCGGCGCGCGGGTCAGCGCGGCTTGGATGGGGACCCCGCTGATATTCGAGGGCGACACACTTGTCGCCTTATCGCTTTCCTGATGACAATGCTGTGGTTGGGGAAGCCCCTGATGGCTGCACCCGAGAGTCGTGGTCCGATTCCAGGTGTAGGCTGAGGGCCGGGGCGGCCCGGCGTTCGACGGAACGAGAGGCGAGGGGCGTGTGAGGGTGCGTGGCGACAGGAGATCGGTCATCGGGGTCGCAGTGGCCCTGGTGCTGGCGCTCGCCGTCGTGGCCTCGGCGCAGCGCGGGCGCTTCTTCTACGGCTGGGACGAGTCGGTGAAGAACACGCCGTACGACGGCCGCTTCATCTTCGCGCGCGTGCGGTACACGCCGGCCCCTGGTGGCAACTGGGCGGGGGGACGGCCCTCCTGGGTGCACGGGTATCCGCTCGCCGAGATGAACCTGATGCAGATCATGAAGGAGGTGTCGCTGCTCGACGCGCACACCGGGGAGATGAACGTCGTCACCCTCGACGACCCGACCCTCTTCATGTACCCCATCGCCTACATCATCGAGGTCGGCTGGTGGACCATGACCGACCGCGAGGTCGCGGGCTTGCGCGCGTACCTGCAGAAGGGCGGCTTCCTGATCGTCGACGACTTCAAGGTGGCCGGCTGGCGCGGGCTGCCCGGCGGCGGCTGGCAGCCGTTCGAGGAGAACGTGAAGCGCGTCCTGCCGGGCGCGCGGTTCTACGACATGAACCCGTCCGATCCGATCTTCCACTCCTTCTTCGACATCACGCAGAACACACTGGACGACTTCCCGCAGGCCTACACCTACGGCAAGGCGGTGTTCCGCGGCGTCTACGAGGACAACGACCCGAAGAAGCGCCTGCTGATGATCGTCAACTACAACACCGACGTGTCGCAGTACTGGGAGTGGTCAGGACGCGGGTTCCGGCCGTTCGACGACACGAACGAGGCATACAAGCTCGGTGTGAACTACCTGATTTACGGGTTGACGCACTGAACGCCAGGCTTAAGCCTGGCGCTACGTACGCTCCCGCCGCGCGTCAGTCCTTGACGTCGCTTCGCTGCGCGGGGACGAACACCACGCCAGCGGTCTCGCGCGCGATGGTGGCCTCATGGTGCGCCGCGTCCGCGAGCACCTGCTGCACGCGGAAGGGGGCCTCGCGCTTGCGCGGCGTGACGCGCTGGTAGGTGCCGTCGGCGGTCAGCCGGCGCGCCTTGACGTTGTCCTGGAACATCGCGCGCAGCGTCCGGACCACGCGTGCCTTGTGGTCGGCGCGTTCGACGGGGAAGAGCAGCTCGATGCGCTTGTCGAAGTTGCGCGTCATCCAGTCGGCGCTGGCGAGGAACGTGTCTTCCTCGCCGCCGTTCAGGAACCAGTAGATGCGCGAGTGTTCGAGGAAGCGGTCAACCACCGACACCACCTCGATGGTCTCGCTGTGGCCCGGCAGCCCCGGCCGGAGCGCGCAGATCCCGCGCACGTTGAGCCGGATGCGCACGCCTTCCCTCGACGCGGCGTAGAGCGCCTGGATGATCTCGTCGTCGATGAGCGAGTTCATCTTGGCCATGATCTCCGCCGGCTGGCCGGCCTCGGCACGCCGCCGCTCACGGTTGATCAGGCGCAGGAACTTCTCGCGGAGCCCGGTCGGCGCCATGGTGAGCCGCTTCAGGCGCGGCGGATCCGAGTAGCCGGTCAGCGCGCTGAAGAAGGCGCTGGCGTCCTCCGCGATGGCCCGCGAGGTGGTGAGCAGGCCGAAGTCCGTGTAGATGCGGGCGGTCCGCTCGTTGTAGTTGCCAGTGGCCAGGTGCACGTAGCGCCGCAGGCCCTGGCGCGTGCGCTTGACGATCTGGCAGATCTTCGCGTGCACCTTGTAGCCGCGGATGCCGTAGATGACATGCGCGCCGGCCTCTTCGAGCGACCGCGCCCAGCGGATGTTCCGCTCCTCGTCGAACCGCGCCGTCAGCTCGACGACGACCGTGACCTGCTTGTTGTTCTCGGCCGCGCGGCGGAGGCTGGCGATGATCGCCGAACTCGGGCTGGCGCGGTAGAGCGTCTGCTTGATGGCGAGGACGTCCGGGTCCTCGGCCGCCTGTTCGAGCAGGCGCACGACCGGGTCGTAGGACTCGTACGGGTGGTGCAGCAGGATGTCGCGGGCGTCAATCGCGGCGAACATGTCGGTCGCGGTCCCGACAGCCTGCACCGGCGGCAGCGGTGCATCGCGAAGGGCGCTGTGGCCGGGCAGATCCACCAGCTGCATCAGCACCCGCAGGTCGAGCGGGCCGGCGTTCGCGTAGACGTCCGCCTCGGTCACCTCGACCTGCTCGCAGAGCATCGCCACGAGATCGGGTGAGGCGCCCGCCTCGATTTCGAGCCGCACCACGTCGCTGAGGCGCCGGCGCCGCAGTTCGCGCTCGACCCGTTCGAGCTGCGTCACGCCGCCCTCGTCGTCGAACTCCAGTTCCGCGTCGCGCGACAGGCGGATGGCCGAGGCCTCGGCGATGCGCTGCCCCGGGAAGAGCGCCGTGAGGTGCGTGCGGATCAGGTCCTCGAGGAAGATGTGGCAGTCGCCGCCCTCATCGGCGACGTGCACCAGCCGCTGCAGGCCGGTGGGCACCTGCACGACGGCGAGTCGGCGCCCCGTGTCGTCGCCGGCCGGTTCGAGCAGCACCGCGAGGTTCAGCGAGAGCGAGGCCAGGCGCGGAAAGGGCCGCAGCGGGTCGATGGCCAGGGGCGTGAGCACGGGCAGCACGTTGTCGCGGAAGTAGCCGGCCAGCGCGGCGCGGCTGCCTTCGCTGAGCTGCTCCACGCGCGCGACCCGGATGCCGTGCGCGTGCAGCGCCGGCAGGAGCACGGCGGTCGTGAGGCTGTAGAGGCGTTCCGTGAAGCGGTGCGCCCGCTCGCCGACGGCGGCAATCTGCTGCTGCGGCGTCATGCCGCACAGATCGGGCGTGGACTGCCGCTCGCTGACCGCTTCCTTCAGGCCCGCCACGCGCACCATGAAGAATTCGTCCAGATTGGACGAGGCGATGGCGGCGAACTTCAGGCGTTCGAGCAGCGGGTTGGTGGTGTCTTCCGCCTCCTCGAGGACGCGTTCGTTGAACGCGAGCCACGAGAGTTCCCGGTTGAGGAAGAGCGAACGGTCGTGCGGGGCCGCCATCAACCCACCACTCCTGCCGCGCGAATCACCACTTCGCGGCCGAATACTTCGACGAAGAGGTCCGCGCGGGCGGTGCCGGCCAGCTGTTCCATCGTGACGTCGCCACTCCCGCGCAGCTCGAGCACCCACGGGTGATCGTCGGTGAGCAGGCGGACATCGCGGACCTTCTGGAGATGTTCGGCGTCGAGCGCGTTGGCGAGCCGCAGCAGCGCCGAGAGCTTGTTCACGAGCATGCGCTCGGTCTGGTCGAGCTCCATGTACGGCAGGTGGCTCCGCTGCGGCAGGTTGCCCCGGTGATAGCGCGCCACGTTGGCCACGACGGCCGTTTCGTCGCCGGAGAGGCCGAAGATCTGCGAGGCCGAGAGCAGGTACTGCGAGTGCTTGTGATGGGAGCGGAGCCCGACGTGGATGCCGACGTCGTGGAGCAGGGCCGCCGTCTGCAGCAGCAGGCGTTCGCGGCTGCCCAGCTTGTGCTCGTCCTGCATCAGGTCGAAGAGCCGCGTGGCGAGGTGCGCCACGTGGCGTCCGTGCGCGCGGTCGAAGCGGAATCGCGACCCGAGCGCTTCGGCGCTGGCGAGCACCTGGTGCTCGAAGTCGCGCGCGGCCACCTGCGCCTCCGGCTCCGCGAGGTCCATGAGCATGCCCGTGCGGAGCGAGGCGTCGGATACGATCACGCGCCGCGCGGCGGTGTCGGACACGAGCGTGGAGTAGATCAGCATCGACGGCGCGAGCGTGTCGGCTTCGACGCCGGGCAGGCGGAAGCGGGTCGCCAGCGAGTCGTCGTCCAGGTTCTCGATGTCCGCGGCGAAGGCGAGCAGGGCCTCGCGCGGAATCTCGCGGGCCTGTGAGTCCCCCTCCTGCGCGTGGATGTGCGATGCCGCCAGGCGGATGTCGCCACCCACCGCAATCACCTGCGTCACCTTGTGGAGCGGGATCTCGACGCGGATTTCGTCGATGACGTTGGCAATGACGCGCTTGAGGAGTGCGATCTGCACGTCGTGATTCAGCCGGCGCAGTTCCAGTCGCTGCCGGAAGCGCACGGCGCCGAGGGCGAACACGCCGGACCGCACCGGTTCACCGTGGCGGAGCAGCGTGAGGGCGGTGCTGCCGCCGCCGACCTCCGCGATGAGGGTCCACGCCCCCTTCATGGCCGGGTGCCGCTTCAGCGAGTCGCGGACCGCGAGGTAGAGCAACCGCGTCTCCTCCGCCTCGTTGATGATCTCGAACTGGATGCCGGTCCGCGCGCGCACGCGGTCGAGGAAGAGGTCGCCGTTGCGGGCTTCGCGAACGGCGGAGGTGGCCACGGCCCTGACCTCGGTCACGCCGTAGCCGTCCATGATGTGGCGGAATCCGTCGAGCGCGGCAAAGGCGCTGTCGGCCGTGCGCGGCTTGATGACGCCGCCGCCGGAGAAGGCGTCGCGCCCGAGCAGGACGCCGCGGGACGCCTGCTCGAGGATGTGGACGCGCCGGTCGGCCGCGATCTCCGCGATGACCAGCCGGATGGCCGTCGCGCCCATGTCGAGCACGGCGACCACGCGGCTGGCTGTCTGTGAACCCTCGGTCATGGATGCCGGTCAGGGCGGCACATCATCGTACCCGAAGCGCCGTCGCGGCTGAGCCGGATGTAACGGCCGCGCAACGGCGTGTGCGTCAGAGCCCTTCCTTCAGGAAGGCCACGAGCGGCGGCAGCGTCTTCTCGGGCGCCTCCAGGTGCGGCACGTGGCCGAGTCCGGGGAGCAGGACGAGCCGGGCCTTGCCGTCCGGGATGGTGGCGGCGATGTACTTCATCCGTTCCTGGAAGACCGCCGGCGTGCCGGCGAGGAAGTCGTCCGCGCCCCCGAACACCAGCGTCGTCGCCTTGATGTGCGCCCAGTCGTAGACCACCGGGTCGGCGTAATTCACGTTGCCGATGAGCGTTTGCACCATCGCGAGCCGCGGCCAGTCGGCGCTGAGGGTCCAGCCGTACCGGATGCGGGCGTAGGTCTCGAACGTGTCGTTCCACGCCTTCGGGTTATGCGCCACGTAGCGCATCAGGCTGGCCCGGATCGACTGGTAGGTCGCGCCCAGGGTCTGCTTGTAGCCCTCGTCGACGCTCGGCGCCGGCCGGCCATTGAAGCGGCCGTCGATGACGCCAATCGGGTTGTAGATGACCAGCTTCTCGGTCAGGTCCGGGTACTGGGTCGCGAACCGCGCCGCGAGCATGCCGCCCATGGAATGGCCGACGATCATCGCCTTCGGCAGGTTGAGGCTCTTCAGCAGCGCCGCGGTGTTCCGGGCGAAGTCGTTGAACGAGTAGGGGATGATCGGCTTCGACGACCGGCCGTAGCCCATCTGATCCGGGATGATGACGCGGAAGCCTTCCTTGCGCAGGGCCTCGGCGATGTTGCCGAAGTAGAAGCCCGCGAAGTTGTTGCCGTGCAGCAGGACCACCGCATGGCCGTTGGGCGTTCCCTGCGGCGCCACGTCCATGTACGCCATGCGCACATCCTGACCGTAGGTGGTCAGGTTCATGTAGCTGCTCGGGTAGGGGTACGGGCATTCGTCGCACGTGATGCTGATCGGCTTCACGTCGGTCGGCGTCGGGACGGCAGGCGCCTGTGCGCCGCCGCCCTGTGCGGCCGCCAGCGAGGCGGTGAGCGTCAGGGTCGAGAACGAGAGGATGGCAGCCATCGGCTTGATCATGAGGCGGAAGTTTACCGCAGCCGCCGGGCCGGACGAGGGGTGATGAAAACGTGATGACCGGAACCTCACGGGAAATCACGCATTTCATCATCCGGCCGTCACGACGGGAGGCCGCCTGGCCGGCCACAGTGCCGGGGTATGACCTGCCTCCCCCCCGACGTTCACCGGCCACGCGTCGTCGCCCGGTTCCTGGCCGTGACAGCTGTGCTGGCACTGGCCGGGCCTGCCGTCGGCGCCGCGACACCTGGCCTTCGGCTCACCGAGGGACCGGGCGGCACCCTCACCGTGCCGGTCGTCGTCAATGGCGCGGGTCCGCTCCCCTTCATCGTCGACACCGGGTCCAGCCACACGGCGCTCACCGCCGCCACCGCGCGGAGCCTGGAGGTGCCCCGCGTGGCGAAAACCGCCCTTGGCACGGCCGCCGGCACGGAATGGGCGGCCGTTGTCCGCCTGGAGACGCTGCGCGTCGGCCCGCTCGCCGCGGACGGCGTGCTCGCGACCGAACTGCCGGCCGGGTGGCTGGACGGCCTGGGTGTCGCCGGCGTGCTCGGCAGGGACGTGCTCGCGGCGGCGCCCTTCACGCTGGACTATTCGACGCGCGAGATCTCGTGGCCGCAGGGCAGGACGCCCCCCGCTGACGCGCTGCGACTCGACGCGACAGGGCCGGTCTGGACCATTGAACTGCCGGCCGGTGCGGGTGGCCTTCGCCTCGTGCCGGACTCGGGCGCGGAAGCCGCCGTGCTGTTCGATCGCGGGCAATGGCAGGGGCTCCGCTACGTGGGTGGGACGAGGACCATCGAATCCGTGACGAGTCTCTCCCGCGGACGTCCGGCGGTGCTCGCCCGGCTGAACCTGGCTGCGACCGCCCTCGTCGAACTCCCAGTGGTCGCTGTGGATGGTGCGGACATCGACCGTGCGCATGGAGACGGCCTGTTGCCCCTCCATCTTTTCGATCGGGTCACCTTCTGGCCGCGCGACGGGCGTGTCGAGCTGATCGGCAGCCCGCAGGATCGTGCGGTCCTGCCGAGCTTCCAATGAGGGGTGATCCGTCACAATAGCGTGCACGGATGCCAAGAGCGTCGGCCTGGACCTTCGGACCATTTGAATTCAACGCGACCACCTTCAGGCTCGAGCGCGAGGGACGCCTCGTCCCGCTCGAGCCGAAGGCGCAGGATGTGCTGCGCCTGCTCCTCGAGCGCGCGCCGGCCGTCGTGGAGAAGTCCGACATCTTCGCGGCCGTCTGGAAGGATGTCGCCGTCACCGACAACGCCCTCACGCGCATCGTCGCCCAGCTGCGGAAGGCGCTCGAAGACGACGCGCGGAGTCCACGCTACATCGAGACGGTCGCCACGCGCGGCTATCGCTTCGTGGCCGACCTGTCGGAGTCGCCGGTCCGTGTCGCGGACGCCGTGGTGCCGGCCCCAGCCGCTCCGCTCGAGACCGCTGCCTCGGACGTGGCCGTGCGTGCCGCCAGCCGTCAGGCGAGGTCCTGGCTGTGGGCGGTTGGTGCACTGGTGCTCGCCGCGGGTGCGCTCTGGGCGCTCCGGCCCGCCCTGACCCGGCTGACGACGCGCGTCCATGTGGCGATTCCCGTGACCGCGGACTCCCGGACGGGCAGTGTCACGCCCGTGGTGCTCCGGACCGCGCAGTTCACCACCGGGGCCGGTGTCGACGGCACGCCGGCGTTCTCCTATGACGGAACGGCGATGGCCTTCAGTTCCGACCGGAGCGGTGCCTTCGAAATCTACGTGCAGAGCCTCGCCCCGGGTGCCTCGCCGGCGCCGCTGACCCATGACGGCCGCCACAATGTGCAGCCCGCGTGGTCGCCGGATGGCCAGTTCATCGCGTATCACCAGGCCGCGGGCGGCGGCGTGTGGCTGATCCCGTCGCGCGGCGGGTCGGCACGCAGGATTGCGGATGTCGGCTCCCGGCCGGCGTGGTCGCCGGACGGGCGCTGGATCGCCGTGCAATCCACCGCGGCGTCCGACCTCCTGATGATCGGGTCGCCGAACGAGTACTCCGGCATCGTCCTGCTGAATCCGCACAGCGGCGAGGTGCGCACGCTGACCAGGCCGCACCCGCCGGAAGGGCCGCACCTGGCCCCGCAGTGGGCGTCTGACGGTCGCATCTACTTTGCCGAGGCGCCGCCGCCCTACACCGGCAGCCTGCCCTCGGCCACGACGACGATCTGGAGCATTGCCGCGGACGGGTCAGGCCGTCGGCGCGAAACCTCCAGCGACCGGATTCTCGCGGACTTCGCACTGGCACCCGACGGCGCCGGTGCCTGGGCAACGACGCGCATGATGCCCGGCCTGACCTGGCTGCCGTTCGACGGCCGGCCGAGCGGGACGATGGGGACGGTGTCCGTGCCGGCGAGCGGACGGCCGATCCAGCCCGCACTCTCGCGCAACGCGCGGTTGCTGGCGTTTACCGGCCAGACCGCCGCGTCGAGCCTGTGGTCTGTCCCGGTCGGCGACGAGGAGAATCCGGGGCAGGCGGAGCCGCTCTTCCTCGGCCGTGGCCTTCGTGTCACCGGTGCGGCCGCCGCGCCGGACGGCACACTGGTGTACTCGGGCATCCTGCAGGGCAACTTCCCGCAGGTGTGGACCCGCGGTCGCACGGGCGAACCCCGCCAGTTGACCGTGGACGATGGCGAGCACCTGATCCCGTTCTGGGTGGACGGCTACCGCGACGTGGCGTACTACGCCACCCACGGGGACGTGCCGGCGTTCCACGCGCTGGATGTCAGCAGTGGACGCGAACGGCTGCTGTTCCGCATCGCCGATCTTCCGGTGCCCCCCGGAACCAGCCTGCATCCGCTGCCGAACCTGAATGTGCTGCCGGACTCCGGCCTCACACACGTCGTCATGACGCTGATCACGGACGGCGTGCCCAATCTCTGGGTGGTGCCGCTGGTGCAGGGACGCCCGGCACCGCGCGCGACGCAGGTCACGTTCGAGCGCGAAGGCGGCTCCTTTCCGCACTGGTCGCCCGACGGACGCTCGCTGGCCTACCAATGCGGTGAAGGCGACAACACACACGTCTGTCTGGTAGGTGCTGATGGTTCCGGCCGGCGCCAGGTGACGCACGAGGCCGGAGTGCACTTCATTGGTGGGTGGATGGGGACCGACACGCTGCTCGTGGCCGCCAGGCACGAGGCGGTGTGGAATGTCATCGGCGTGCATCTGACCACCAGCTCCGTCCGCCAGTTCACCGACTTCACGGACGCGCGGAGCTACGTGCGGTATCCCCAGTTCGACCCGTCTGGCCGGCGCATTCTCTTCGAGCGGGCGCAGGCCACCGCCAACATCTGGCGCGCGGCGATGCCGGGCGCTGCCGCGCGTTAGGCCGCGCTGCGCCTCCGCTCAGTGGCATCGTGAGGCTCTGCAGAGGTGGTTGCGTCCGCCTCATCCGTGTCGTTGGAATCCCATGGATGCCGGATGTCCAGGCGGGCGGCGATCGCGTACGCTCGGGAGGATGCGCATCAAGACGTGGCTCGTGGCCGCGCTCGGACTCGGCAGCCTGGTGGTCCTCATTGCATTGTCGATGCAGGCCTCTGCCAGGCGCGCCCAGGAAATCTACGTCCAGCTGGATGAGCTCAACACGCATCACCGCAATGTCGAGGTGAAGCTGCGCGCCCTGCGTTCCGACGTGAACCTGTCCGGCATCTTCGTGCGCGACTACCTGCTCGACGTGGCGCGCGAGCGTGCGCCTGAATACCGCGAACAGCTGACCGCGTTCCGCCAGAGCAACATGACGACGCTCGACGAGTTGCGGCGGCTCACGGGCCGCGACGCGGAGATCGCCGGGTTGCAGACGAGGCTGGACGATTACTGGCAGACGCTCGACCCGCTGTTCGACTGGACGCCGGCGGAGAAGATCGTGCAGTCAGCCGGCTTCCTGCGGCGCGATGTCGTGCCCCGCCGCGACGCCGTGCTGCGGATCGCCCAGCAGATCGAGGAGATCAACAACGCGAACCTCGGTGAGCAGCGGGCCGAGGTGGCGCAGCGGCATGCGGCCCTGAGGAGCGACCTGGATCGGCTGCGGTGGCAGACGGTGCTGCTGGGCCTCGGGGTGGCGCTGATCGTCGTGCTGCGGCTGCGCTTCCTCGAACAGCGGTCGGCCGTGGCCGAGGCGCAGATGCGCCGGTTGTCCCAGCAGGTCGTCGCCGCGCAGGAAGAAGAGCGCAAGCACCTGTCGCGCGAACTGCACGACCACGTGGCGCAGGTGCTGACCGGCCTCCGCATGGAACTGGGTCGCCTGGAGCGGGCGGCAGGCGCCGGGTCGGCGATGTCGGTGACGGCAGCCGGATGCAAGCAGCTGGTGGATGAACTCTTCTCGACCGTGCGAAACCTCGCGCTCGGCCTGCGCCCGAGCATGCTGGACGACTTCGGACTCCAGGCCGCCATCGAGTGGCTGGTGCGCGATTTCATGCGGCGCTACGCGGTCGACGTCGAGCTGGTCGTCGAGGGCGATGTTGACGATGTGCCGGAGCGGCACCGGACCTGTGTGTACCGCGTCATCCAGGAGGCGCTGACGAACTGCGCCCGGCATGCGAAGGCGTCGGCCATCACGGTGCGCATGACGACAGACGCGGGTGGGCTGCACGTGCAGGTGGCCGACGATGGCGTGGGCGTGGACCCGGCGCTGAGTGGGCGTGGCTTCGGGTTGCGGGGGATGGAGGAGCGGGTGCGCGAACTGGGTGGAACGTTCACCATCGGCCGGAGTGCCGCAGGCGGCGGCACAGTGCTGTCGATGGACCTGCCGTTGCCGGCGACGGTGAACATGGAGGTCGCGCATGCGCGCCTTGCTGGCTGACGATCACAGCATCGTTCGCCGCGGACTCAAGGGCCTGCTCGAGAGCGCCGGTGTCACGGTGGTGGCCGAAGCCGGCGACGGGCTCGAGGCGTCGAGGCTCTGCGAAGAGCAGCGGCCCGACCTCATGATTCTCGACATCTCGATGCCGAAGCTGAGCGGCATCGAGGTGGCGGCCCGTGCGCAGAAGATGGAGCGGCCGCCCGCGGTGATCATCCTGAGCGTGCACGGGGACGAGTCGTACATCATGCGCGCGCTGGCGGCCGGAGCCCGCGCCTACCTGTTGAAGAGCGCCACGGACGAGGACCTCGTGCCCGCGGTGCGGGCCGTGGCGGCGGGCAAGCCGTTCTTCAGCCCGGCGGTGTCCGAGGTGCTCGTCGAGGACTACGTGAGGCGGCTGCGTCAGCGCGGGCTGACCGACAGCTACCACCTCCTCACGGACCGCGAGAAGGAAGTCCTGCAACTGCTGGCCGAAGGACGGTCGAACAAGGAGGTCGCCAACCTCCTGGACCTGGGCCTCTCGACCGTCGAAACCCACCGCGCCAACCTGATGCAGAAGCTCAACCTGCACAACACGGCCGAGGTCGTGCTCTACGCCGTGCGGAAAGGGCTCATCGTCTAGGTTTCTCCCATGTCGACCGGATGGATTCCGGCGCGCCGGTGCCGTCTACTGGAGACATGACACAGATGTGGACGGCGGAAGCCGAATCGAAAGGGCAGTTGTGGACCGGGGCGCTGGGTGCCGGGCCGGGAACACTCCTCGTCGTGGTGCAGCGCGACTGGAATGGCTGGCGGAAGGCGCTCGTCCCGTTGTCGTCGATCGAGGACGTGCACTGGCACCAGCCGCAGGGCGCGCCCAAGGCGCTCGTACACGGCTACGTGTCGTGCCGTGACCTGATGTCGGGCGACGTGCCGCACGAGTGCAACGGCAGCGAGGCGCATCGCCTGCGCGTGTGCGTGCTGCGCCAGCACACGGTGCCGTCGCTCTTCGACCTGCTCGCCGCGCGCGCAGACAGCGCCGGGCGCTGCTGATCGCGGAGCCGGCTTCGGTCGGCTCCGTCGTTCTGCCGCATAATCTCGTCTATGCCCTTCAGGACGGGACTTCGATTCCTTGCGGCCACGGCCGTCGCCGTGGCCACCGCTGCCATCGGCCCCCACGCTCTATCGGCCCAGACGCGACGCGACCCGGACTGGCCGCGCCTCCAGGCCGAAACCCTGCAGCACTACCAGGCGGTCCTCCGGATGGACAGCAGCGACCCGCCCGGCAACGAGAAGGCGGTCGTCGAGTATCTCCAGCAGGTGCTGACCAGGGAGGGGATCCCCGTCCAGATGTTCGAGGCCGAGCCCAACCGCGTGAACCTCGTGGCGCGGCTGAAGGGCAGCGGGAAGAAGAAGCCGCTGCTCTTGATGGCCCACACCGACGTGGTGACCGTCGACCCGAAGAAGTGGACGTTCCCGCCCTTCAGCGCCACCCGCGACGGCGGCTACGTCCACGGACGCGGCGCCATCGACGACAAGTCGCACGTGGCGGCGTTCCTGATGACGATGCTCGAGCTGAAGCGGATGAATGTGCCGCTCGACCGCGACGTGATCTTCCTCGCCGAGGCCGGGGAGGAAGGCACCACGCGCGTGGGCATCGAGTTCATGGTGAAGCAGCACTTCGCCGAGATCGACGCCGAGTATTGCTTCGCGGAGGGCGGCACGGTCGCGCGCGCGGGCGGCCGGGTGCAGTACGCGTCGATCCAGCCGGCGGAGAAGATTCCCCACGCCATCGAGCTGACAGCGAGCGGTATCTCGGGCCACGGGTCCGTGCCGCTCGAGAGCAATGCAATCGGTCATCTCTCTGCGGCCGTAGCGGCGCTGGTGGCGTGGAAGCCGCCCATCCGGCTCAACGAGACCACGCGCGCGTACTTCACGCGCATGGCGCAGATGACGACCGGAGAGGAGGCCGCCCGCTACCGGGCCGTGCTCGACCCGACGTCGAAAGCCGCCCAGGACGCGGTCGACTACTTCGCGAAGAACCAGGCCCGCTATGCGTCGATGCTCCGCAGTTCGCTGTCGCCCACGATGATCCAGGGGGGCTACCGCGTGAACGTCATCCCGTCCGAGGCGAAGGCGACGATCGACGTCCGGTTGCTGCCAGGCGAGTCCGACGACGAGTTCCTGGCTGCCGTGCGGTCCGTCGTGAACGACCCGGCGGTGAAGGTGGAGTGGGCCGCACGCGATGTCCGGCCGCCGGCACCTGCGGCGCGGCTCGACACCGAGGCGTTCTCCTCGCTCCAGACGGCCGTGGCGCAGAACTACGACACCGTGCTCCTGCCCACCATGAGCACCGGCGCCACCGACATGGCCTACCTGCGGGACAAGGGGATTCAGTGCTACGGCACCGGACCGGCCGTGGACGTCGAGGATGCACCCAAGGGGTTCGGCGCTCACAGCGATCAGGAACGGCTGCTCGAAGAGGAACTGCACCGGTTCGTCCGGTTCTCCTGGGACGCGGTGGTCAACCTCGTGCGGGCACGCTGAGCGCGGCAGACGACCCGGCGTCTGGCATGGCCCGCGTCACCTTCCTCTTCGTCGACGGGCTCGGCGTGTCGGCGGCCGCCGAGAGCCCGCTGCGGACCGAGCGGCTCGACACGCTGCGTGCGCTCACCGGGGACTTCGCACCGGAGCCGTTCGATGCCCCCGGCGTGGCGTACCGCGTGCTCGACGCGACGCTCGGAGTCGACGGTCTCCCGCAGTCGGCGACCGGCCAGACAACGCTGCTGACAGGGGTGAACGCCGCGGCGGTGCTCGAGCGGCACCAGGGGCCGCATCCGGGCCCCCGGCTTCGCGCGCTCCTCGAAGCGCAGAGCGTCCACGTCTGGGCCGCGTCGCGCGGCCTCTCGGTGTTCCACGCGAACGGCTACCGCGCCGAGTACCTGGCACGCGTGCTCGGCTCGCGGCGGAACATGCTGTCCGCGTTCGCGATTGCAGCGCGTGCGGCGGGGTGCGAACTGCTCGACCTCGCGGATGCGCGGGCCCACTGGCCCGGGTACTGGAAGGCTCCTGCCGAGGCCGGGCAGGCCCTGGCCGAGGCGAGCCGGCACCACGACCTCACGGTGCTGGAGTACTGGGCGCTCGACTACGCGGGGCACCGGGAGCGCGACACCATCGTGGAACGGCTGCGGGAACTCGATGCGTTCGTGGCCGGATACCTGGCGGGGGCTCGCGGCACGACGCTCGTCATGACCTCGGATCATGGCAACGCCGAAGAGCCCTGGCATCACCAGCATTCACGCAATCCCGTGCCGTTGGTCGTGGCTGGACCTGCCGCGGCCGGCGTGCCGCAGGCCCTGGCCTCGCTCGCCGACGTCGCCCCGTGGCTACGAGAGACACTGGCGTTCACGCCGCCGGGGAACGATTCACCGGCGCGCTGACACGATGCTCGACGCCCCGGACCGCCTCCTGCCGGTTCACTTCCATCGTCGACTGCCATACCATTCCTTTCGCCGAGGAGGCCACACGTGAACGAGTACATCGAAATATCACTGCTGCGCAACAACCGCCGGCTGCCGGTGAAGCGCCAGGTGCCAGGCGGGATCGAACTCGAGGAGCGTGAGCCGATCGCCAGGCGGGTGGACATCGGGTTCAAGGCCGCCGACGACATCACGGCCTACCGCATGAGCCGCGTGCGGCAGGTGCGCGGGTGGGAGAACGGGCAGTTCAAGCTGAAGGTCACGGTGGAAGACGGCTCCATCGTCCTGCGCGGAGACGACCGGTTCTCGCTTCCCGAGGGGCACTACCTCCTGACGCTGAACATCGACGAAGCGCGCACGCGGCCGGTCAAGCGGCGGGTCAGCGTGCCGCACGACGGATTCGGGCGATCCGAGATCATCGTGGAACTGGACGACCGCACAATCGCCCCGGCGCTGCAGCCGTGCGATCCCGAGATTGCCCGGATCCTCGCCGCGTCGCGGATCGACGACGAAGGAGCGGTGGACTTCGTGGGCAACGATGGCCATCGGCCGGAGCGGCGCGCGTGCCTGCTGAACGTGCTGGCCAGCCTCCGCGTGCGTCCCTCGAGCCGGGCGCACCTGGCGGCACAGGTCCGCGAGGTGTTCGCGGTGAAGCGGGACCGCATCTACGCCAAGGTGGACCGTGCGATGTTCGACACGGTGATGCGGCTCGTGCTCGATCCCAAGAAGCCGTTCTACAGCGAGGGGCGTCCGACCGCGGACATCCATCAGCGCCTGCTCGACGGCCTGCCGGAGCCGCCGGCGCGCCGGGCGCTGTTCCCACGTGAGAAGCTCGTGAGCTTCAGGGGCGAGGGGCGGCCCGCGCTGCAGATGGTGATCGTCGAGCCGCCCGCCGGCACCGACTACACCTATGCCGAGTTCGACATCGACCTCGGCAATCCGCTCCAGGACGTGGGGGGATTCGTGGTCCACATGGGCGAACTCCTCGGCGGCACGATCACCGATCACCTCGACCTGCGGAAGCCGCTCGGCCGTGGGCCCGCCGGGCCGTTCCTGTACTACGCCGTCGCGTAGTTCGCGACGAAGTCGTTCCAGACCAGCGTCGGGTAGTGCACCGGCGTGTGGTCGCGCAGCGCCTGCGGCAGGTGGAGATCCACGTGGGCGCCCAGCCGCAGCATGTCGAGCATGACCGCGCCGTTCCCGAAGACGCTCCAGAAGAAGCGCCGCTGCGTGCGTGCCGCGGCGTCGAGGTGGCCGGCGGCGTCGAACTGACGCAGCGTCTCGACGTGCGTGAAGCGCCCGCGGGGGAACGCGAACTCCTCGGGCGGCACGCGCGTGACGAGATCGACGTGATTGACGTAGCGGCGGCTGCGCAGCCCGGGGAAGCGGGCGGCGAACTGCGCCGCGAAGTCGTCGTTCCCGACGAGGGGCGACCCGAACGTGCAGACGCCGGCCACCCGGCCCTGGCCGAAGTGCGTGTCGATGCGCCAGGCGGCGAGCGTGGCCATGGCGGCGCCGAGGCTGTGCCCGGTCACCCAGATGCGGCATCCGGAGGGCAGCGCCGTCAGCGCGTCACGCAGGCCACCGAGCCAACCGCGTTCGAATGCGTCGGCAAACCCGCCGTGCACGAAGCCCGTGTCCCACGCGCGGACCTTCCAGTGCACGTCAGCGAAGATGTCGCGCCACTGGTCGGGCTGGGTGCCGCGGAAGGCGACGATGGCGAACTCCGGCGTGTGGGCCACGGTGAAGTCGGTGCCGTGCACCTCGAAGAGGTCCACGGCGGCAATCCCGGTGGGGTCATACACCTGCTTCAGCGCCGTGGGATCGTGGATGTAGGAGGCCCATGCCGCATCGGCCAGCCACCAGGCGTTCACGCGCGACACGTCCGTCGCCGCGGGGTCGAAGGCGAACGCGGCGGCATCCTCGAAGGGGACGTAGTGCGTCAGGTTCCATTCGGGATGGACCAGCATCGTGTACTGGTCCCGCAGGCTGAGTCCGGTGGGCAGGGGCTTCGGTTGTGGCTTCGCGCTGACATCGGCCATGGCGTGCTCCTCGCGTGACGCGCAATGGTCGCACAGAAGACGCCGCCGCGGGCGCTAGGCGTTGAAGTCGATGAATCCGCGCTCCACGTCCACGTGGGCGAGGTGCACGCGCACGTGCTCACCCACGTCCAGCCCGGCCGTGCCGCGCACCACACGTCCCTCGATGTGCGGCGAGGTGGTCCGGACATAGGTGCCCTTGGGGGAGGCGCCGGTCACGATGGCCTCGAACGACTGACCGACCCGGTCGGCGATCAGCATCGCGGCCGCGGACTTGCGCACCTGCCGCTCCACGCGGTTCGCGTCGTCCTCACGCGTCGTGCACAGGCGCGCCAGAGCGGTGAGTTCCTCGACCGTGTATGGACTCGGCGCGCCGCGGAGCACCGCCTTCACGAGGCGCTGCGTGATGAGGTCCGTGTAGCGCCGGTTCGGGGCTGTGGAGTGGGCGTAGTCCTTCACCGCGAGCGCGAAGTGGCCCGGCGCGTCGGTTGAGGGCGTATCGACCAGATACTCGCCCGCGCCGACCAGCTTGATGATGGCGTGCGAGAGTTCGTGAAAGCTCTCGGGTGCGGCCGCCTTTCGAGCGGCGAGGAAGCGCGCCAGCGCAGGGGCGTCCGGCTCGTTCGGCAGGGTGGTACCGAGCGAGGCGGCGATGGCCTGGATGCGGTCCCACCGGGCCGGTGCGCGCACCACCCGGCGGATGGAGGCGAAGCCGTTCCGGTCCAGGAATCGCGCCACGATGCCGTTGGTGGCAATCATCAGGTTCTGGATCAGGTCCTTCGCGCGGTTCGGTCGATCCGACTGCAGCGCCCGCAGGTGCCCATCGTCGAACTGCACCCGGGTTTCGGAGAGTTCGAAGTCGAGCGCGCCCAGTTCGTGGCGTCGGGTGCTCAGGGCGCGTGCGGCGGCATCCTGTATCCGCAGTTGCTCGAGGACCACCGTGGACACGGAAAGGGGGCCGTCGTCCGACAGGAAGCGGTCCACATCGTCGTAGACGAGGTGCGCGTGGTTGCGGACGCGTGCCGCGTAGACCGCTTCACCGGCGAGCGTGCCGTCGCGCCGGACGACCATGTCGGCCACCAGCGCGAGGCGATCCGCGTCCTGGTTGAGCGACGTCAGCTCGGTGGAGAGCCGCGTCGGCAGCATGGGAAACACGCGGGCCGGCGTGTAGACGGACGTCGTGTTGAGCGCCGCGTGCCGGTCAACCGGCGAGGCGGCCGGGACGAGCACGTCCACATCGGCGACCGCGACGAGGATCCGCACGGCGCCGTCGGCGAGTGGTTCGGCCGCCGAGAGCTGATCGAGATCCTTCGAGTCGTCGTTGTCGATGGAGCACCACGGGAGTTGGCGGAGGTCGCGCGCCGGCAGCCCCGCCTCGATCGACGGCGCCGCCGGGATGGCCGCGACCTGCTCCAGTGCGTCGGCGGGGAAGTCGGGCGCCAGACCGCGCTCGCGCATGGCGCGTGCAGCAATCTCGGCGAGGCGCTCTCTTTGTGAATGGCCGGGCACGGATGACGTCACTCGCTCAGTGTAGCCCTGCGCGCGGCTCCGCGATCGTGGGGTCCGCTCCGCGATGGTGGCGTCCGCTCCGCGATCGTGGGGTCCGCCTTCAGGCGGACCCTCGCGACGAGTTGCCCTGCGCCTTCTTGCCGCTGGCCTTGCGGTGGCTGTTCTTCGCGCGCCTGCTCGTCTTGCGCGTGTCCCCAGTCCCGCTCTTTCCGTCAGTGACGCGGCCGGACCCGCTCGGGCTCTTCTCCTGTGTGGTTGTCGTGGCGCCGGGAGCGGTGGTCGGCTGCGTCGAGTCGCCGCGGGTTGCGGGCTGAGCTGGCGCGGTGCTTCCCGACGTGGACCCTGCCGGCTCGCGCGTGGTGCCGCCAGTGCCCTGCGGGACGCCCGTTGCCGGGGTGGTGTCCGTCTGCGTGCCGCTCGTACCGGCCGGCTGGTGCGTTTGCCCGGCCTGGTCCGTGGCGCCCTTGTTGTCGGGGTTGCGTTCGACGCTGCGGCCCGAGCCGGCCTGCGTCTGTCCGGTAGACGGCGCTCCCGGACCGGTCTGCTCTGCTGCGATGAGGTTGGTCGAACTGCTGAGTGCGAACGCGGCGAACCCCACCGCGATGAGTGCCTTGAGTTTCATGCGTTCCTCCCTGCCGTGTGTCAGTCGGGGAGGTGAGTGCACGCTGCGTGCCCCGCTGTATGGCTCTGCCGCGCGCGGGCGGCAGCCGCCCTGCACGGCTCTGCTGCCCGGTGCTACCCAGTGGTGTGCGCGGGCGGAAGGTCAGGAGATGCGCAATTGAAGCGTGGTGACCCGGGTGGGGATCGAACCCACGACCCTCTGATTAAAAGTCAGATGCTCTACCACTGAGCTACCAGGTCACGATGGAGGGACGTCCAGTTTACCGCGAGGCTGACCGCATCAGGTAGTGCGTGCGGTAGTGGTCCGGCTGAAGCCGGACCCTACGATCGAGGCTGAGCCTGCTGACTCGAGGCTGAGTCTGCTGACTCGATGCCGAGCCCTGGCAGGGCGGCGCCGCTGGCGCCTACGGCGTGCCGCCGGCGGCCGTATAGGTGAGGCCGACGTAGACGGACGTTTCGCGGTAGGTGGCGGACCGCACCCAGTCGCCGCGTGCGCTCACCGCGAACTGGCGCGAGAAGGGAAGCTCGAACGTCACGGCCGGATGGTAGTAGAGCGTGCCGCGGTTGTCGGTGCCCTGGAGGTACGTGGCCCGCACGGTCTTCTGCCGGTCGTCCGCAAACCGCATCGGCTTGAACGTGCGCGTGTACTCGAGCCCCACGTCGACCCGAGCGAAGTGATCGGGACTGAAGTAGAGGGCCGACGGCCGGCTGTTCCGCGTGAGGCTGCTCCAGCCCATCACCTGCAATCCGCGCACGGGTAGCCGGTGCGCGATCGATCCCTGCACCTCGCTGCGCCGGTTGCCATCCTGTAGCGTGGCCGTAGACACACGCGCCTCGACACCGCCGTTCGGCGTGCTCCAGCGCGCCTGCGCGAACGGCCCCTTCGCCACGAGCCCCCGATCGATGGTCGCCAGGTTGTCGAGGACTGGGGTCATCTCGAACCCGGCCGAGAGCGACGCGCGGTCGGTCGTGTTCCACAGCACGCCGACACGGCTGTCCGGCATGCCGCCGCGTCCGATCACCCACAACCCGGCACGGCCGTCGAGCGACGTGCGCGTCGAAAGGTCGGCCGTGACGCCGACCGATGCGAAGTCGCCCGTCCGCCACGCCGCCGGCGTCGAGACGCGCACGCGCTCGTAGGTCGCAGAGAACGTGAGACTGCCGTGTGCGCCGCGGGTCACGTCCATGCGTCCCCCGTCGCGCGCCAGGTTCAGCAGGCGCGCACCGGCATAGCCAGACGCCGTGCGATTCTCGCCGACGATGGAGAGCTTCGGGCGGCGGGCATCGAGCGCCTGCTGGAGCGCCTCGGCCGCCAGGCGGTGGCCGGCATCCACCTTCAGGTCCACGAGCGACCGTTCCCAGGCCGCCGTGTCGCCGGCCGCCTTGAGGGCCGCTGCACGCTCGAAACGCGCCTCGCTGCTGTCCGGGTCGCGCGCAATCCACTCCGCATAGGCCGTGGCCGCATCACGCCAGCGTCCATCGAAGAAGGCGCGCTTGGCTGTCGCCTCCGCGCGCAGCGTCACATCATCCGGAAACTGTGCGAGCAGGTCATCGCAGCACTGTCCTCGCCCTGGCATACATGCCTGCCCATCCCGCCACGCGGGCCCGCTGCCGTGCGGCGTCCCAGTCCATCGGCCCCTCGGCGAGATAGCGGTCGTATGCGGCGAGCGACTCCTCGTGCCTGCCGGACCAGCCGAGGATGTCGGCGCGCAGGCGCTGCGCGGGACGCGAGTCTGGCGCGTCGGCCAGCGCCTGCTGCACGGCTGACAGGGCCGGCGTCCAGTCCTCGACCGCCGCGAACAGGCGTGCCACCGTCATCCTTGCGTTCGCACCGGGGAACCATCGACCATCGGCATCGCGCAGCGAAGACGCGAGCCGCCGCGGGAGTTCGGGGCCGCTGGACCGCACGAGCCCCGCCACGTGGTCCGCCACCGCAAGCACGAGCCCCCCATTCTGCGGTGCGAGTTTCATCAGGCGCGTGGCGAATGCCGAGGCCTCAGCGGCGCTGGCGGCCCTGACGACGTCGGCCCGCACCATCCAGGCGTCGCGGTTCGTCGGGTCCTGCCGCAGCACCAGTTCGGCTTCTGATCGTGCGTTGTCGCGGTTGCCGGTCCTGAGCCACTCGGTTGCGGCGCCGACGCGAAGGGCCAGGCTGGCCGGCAGGCCGGTGAGCGCCTCGCGCAGCACGTCGAGCCTCGGCGCGCCGGGGTCCGACAATGCCGCGAGCGCCAGCCACGTGGCTTCCGTGCCGCCGTCCGCGCGGATCGCCATCCGCAGCGTGCGTGCCGCCTCGGCCCGTCGCCCGACCAGTGTCTGGAGATCGGCCTTGAGGAGCACCGCGTCAGGTGCGGAGAGGGTAACGGTGCCCAGCGCCGTCAGCGCCCCGTCCATGTCGCCAGTCGCACGGAGTGCGCGCGCCAGGACGACGCGCGCGTCGAGCGTTGGTGCCGGCAGCCCTGTCGTGCGAAGCAGTGCCGCGGCGTCTGCCGCACGTCCCTGCGAGAGCAGGGCCTGCGCCACGCGTGCGTGGAGCGGCATATTGTGCGGGGGCGCGCTCACGCAGCAGGTTCAAGACCGGCTCGCTGGTCGTCTGCGCCGACAGCCACCGCATGACGAGCGATTCCAGCACCAGATCGATGCGGTCAGGCGTGCTCTCGATGAGGCGCGTCAGGATTGCGCCCGCCTTCGCGTGCTCGCCGAGCGCGGCGAGCGCCCACGCGCGCAGCTCGTCGAGCCGCCGCTGGCGTCCCGATCCCGTGGCGTGCAGACCCTCTGCGGTTTTCAGCGCGTCCAGCGGCCTGCCTGCCATCAGCGCGGCTTCGGCCGTCGCGAGGTGGCACGGCCAGTTGTCTCCAGTGCACAGCCGCCGTTCGAGTGTCGACACGCTGTCCGCGCGGCCCGAGGCACGGGCGAGTTCCAGCTGCCGCACCGCCACGTCTTCCCACGCGGGCTGCGAACCGTCGAACCCTGCGGCAAGCGTCGCCGCCGCGCGCGGGCCCTCGAGGGCGGCCGTCGCATCGATCAGGGCCAGCGCCGCGGGCGGGCTGAGCGAATCCGTACGCCCACGCAGGGTGGCGACGGCCAGTGCCGGATTCCCCATCGCCAGGTGGGCCCGTCCCAGTACTTCGACGAGTGCATTGGTGGCCATCCCGCTCCGGGCGAGACGGAGCGCCGCATCCGGCTGGTCGGCTTCGAGCGCCACATTCGCCAGGAGCACGGTTGCTCCACCGGCCTCACCGGGCTGATCCACGAGCACGCGTGCAACCTGCCACGCGGCGTAGGCACGACCCAGGGCTCTGTTCGCATCGACGAGGGTGAGGCGCACTTCCGTATCGGCTGGCGCCGCGGCCAGCACCGGCGTGAGTACGTCGATGGCGCCGGCCTGATCGCCGGTCCAGGCCAGGAGCAGGCCTCGGGTCCGGGTCATGGAAGCATCCCGGCGCTGCATCCGGTCGATGACGCCGAGGGCATCCGTGAAGCGGCGCTCCGCCACGGCGCGCTCTACGGCACGGCGCCCCCACCGGGCGTCTGCGCAGCCCGGCTTGCGTGCTTCGCGGAGCACGCGGTCCGTTGCGTCGGCGCCTGCCATGCGCTCCACGAACGGCAGCAACTGGTCGTCGCATCCCCGAGCGGCCGCGAGGAGATCGTCGAGCACACCGACCGCCCGCTGGTCCGCGGCGCTGCGCAGCGCAAGCCCGATGTAGGTCACCTTGTCGGCGCGCGTGGCTGCCCCCTCGGTCAGCAGGCCCTCATAGGCGGTGATGGCGTCGGCACGGCGCCCCACCTGCATCGCCAGGGTTGCGCCCCGGCGCAGCCACGGAGCGGGGTCTGGCGCCTCCATCAGCGGACGCAGCGTGTCGAGAGCCCGTGCCGGGGAACCTGCGCGCTCCCAGGCATCAACCGCCCAACCACGGATCAGCCGATCCTCGGGATGGTGGGTCAGCCACTCGTCGAGACGGGCCGTGGCGAGCGCCGGTGCAGCCGCACGTGCGATGGCCTGGAGTTCGAGCCGTTGCAGGTCGAGGCGCTCCGCCACGAGTTCCCGGGGCACGGCCTTCCACGCGTCGATAACTTCAGCGTGTCGCTCGGCCGCCGTCAGCGCCACCGCAAAGGCGAGGACATCGTCGGGCAGGCGGTCCTTCTGACGAACCGCCTGCGCAAAGGCGTCGGCGGCGCGGGTGTAGTCGCGGAGTCGAAGGTAGCTGTCGCCGAGGCGGCGGTACCAGACGGCCGTGCTCGCGTCGAGCATGCGCCCCTCCTCGGCAAAGGCCTGAACCGTGGACTCATCGCCGAGGTCGAGGGCGGCGGCGATGGCGCCCTCGCGCACGGCGGTAAGCCTGGGCGTCGTCCGAAGCACGTCGCGCGCGACGCCCAGCGCCTCACGGGGGCTCTCGGGGCGCAGGATCCAGAAGTACTCGGCGAGTTCGTCGGCGGTGAGCGGACGGGTGGCGCGGGCAGCCGCGAAGTAGCGGGCCGCGTCCGCGAGGTCGCCGGCATCGCGCCGCGTGCGGGCCAGGCCGATGAGGGCGGCTGCCTTCAGGTTCTCCTGCTGCGCAGCCACAGGGCCGGCCGCGGCAAAGAGCACGACGAGCAGGAACACGAGCGCACGACGCGTCATGGCTCGGCCCCCTCCGGCGCGTCGAGCACCGACTGGTAGAGCGTCTCGGCCCGGCTGAAGTCGCCAGCGCGACGCAGCGCATCGGCCAGGCGGAGCCGCAGCTTCACATCGTTCGGCGACTGCCTGGCCGCGGCGTCGAGCGCCTGCACCTCGATGGCGGTCAGGCGAAGCACGTAAGCTTCGCGCGCCACGCGCTCGAGGTTGTCGCGCGTGACAGTCTTGCGCGAGAGCACCTCTGCCGCCGTGCGCGCGAAGTCGTCGCGGCTCGCCGCGCTCGCGGTCGCGTCGTGTGCCTGGTGGCGAATGCGCAGGACGTCGCGGTTCCACACCGCAAAGGCGAGCGCCTCCAGCAACAGGCCAACGACGACGAGACGGGTGAAACGTGTCAGCATGGCGGGTCCCTACGCCGCCTCCTGGTTCTGGAACGGTGCGGCGCCTTCGGCGACCATCGCGTGCTCGAACCGTAGCCCCAGCGTCCAGGTGTCGAACCCGCCACGGGAAGGACGGTGCTGCACTCGCGCCACCGACACGATGCCGGCCCATTCGTGCCCGGGCACCTGCATCGACAGGTGCATCTGTGCGCCCGCCGGCACGGCCCAGGGCATCAATACGGAGATGCCGGTCGTGCTGACGTCGATTGCCGTGGCGGCGGTGGACCGGCCGGCATACTCGACGCGCACTGGAATGTGCACATGCTGCCGGGGAGCCCGTGCACGGGCCGCACCGCTCACACGCATCGACACGGCGCGGATGATGCGCAGCAGCAGGGGCGGCTGGGTGAGCGTGGTGAAGAGGTGGGGAACGACGATGGTGTAGATGCTGTCGTTGACGAGGTCGCGTTCGTCCTGCGAGAGGGCACCAAAGGCGACGCCGTACCGGTACCAGCCGTCGGACGTCGAACGCAGGGCCGTCTTGACCGTCACCGTCCAGGGCACCACCTTCGGGCCCAGATGGATGCGGACCTGCAGCGGCTGTCCCACTTCGAGCGGCTCCGGCCAGAGGAGCGCGAACCCGCCTTCCGAGATGTCATCGGTCACGCCCAGGAGGTCGCGGCCATCGGCCGACCGGCCCTCCACCGGGAAGTTCGCGCGGAAGCGCTGCTCCGCGCGCTTCTCACCAGGGCGCGTCGCGATCTTGAGGATCGCGTACATCATCCCCATGTTGAAGAGCGTCCAGAAGATGGCGGTGCCCATCCCGAAGTAGTCGTCGGTGACACCGAAGCCGAGCCCGAGGACGCTCCAGCCGATGGCGAACGTGCTGAACGCAATCAGGGAGAGGTGTGGCAGCACGGGCCCGAGGTCCTGCTCGAGTGCGCCCTTCTTGTCGGTCACGACGAACGTGGCCGGTGCGCCCCGCCCGAAGAGGACGCGCTTGACGGCCCGCGTCAGCGTGAAGAACGACACCATGTTGTACAGCTCGTCGAGGAGCAGGCGGCCCTTTCCCCGGCTGGCGACATGGTAGGAGCCAATGAGCGTGCCCAGGAACGCGAGATAGATCGCGAGGAAGAAGCGGTCGTAGTTCGCGATGGGGAAGGTGCCGGTGAAGAGCATCCACGGCGGCGCCATGTAGAACACGAACTTGGGGACGCCGACGGTCCAGTGGTACAGCGACGCCACGTACGAGAGCCGCTGGTGGAAGGACAGGCGTGGCGCGGTGATCGGGTTGATGAAGGTGGCCACCTTCATGTTGCCCTCGGCCCACCGGAGGCGCTGCGTCTCGTAGGCCTTGAGGTCAGAAGGGGCCAGGCCCGTCACGAGCATCTCGTTCAGGTAGACCGATTTCCATCCCTGGGAGTGCAGCACGACCGACGTATGCAGATCCTCCGTGATCGTGTCGGTCATGATGCCGCCCAGCGGCTCGAGCGCTTCGCGGCGAAGCACGGCGCCGGTGCCGCAGAAGAAGGACGCGTTCCAGTTGTCCTTGCCCGGCATCACGAGCCCGAAGAAGGCGTCCTGCTCGCTGTACATCTGCCGGCGGTCCCAGCGGACCCGGTGCTGCACCGATTCAAGGTTGTGGTACAGCTGCGGCACCTGCACGAGGGCGACCTTCGGGTCGCGGAAGAACCCCAGCGTGCGATCGAGGAACTCGGGCTGCGGGACGTGATCGGCGTCGAACGTGGCAATGATGTCGCCGTCGGTCACACGGAAGGCGTTGTTCCAGTTGCCGGCCTTCGCGTGCCTGTTGTCGCTCCGCGTCACGTAGACGGCACCCAGTTCCTCCGTCATCGCCCGCACGGCCGGCCGGCGGCCGTCGTCCAGCACGAAGGTCCGGTGGGGGTAGCGGATGCCGACCGCGGCTCGTACCGTCCGGCGGAGCAGGGCCACGTCCTCGTTGTAGGTGGTGATGAACACATCCACCCGGAGGCCGTCCGGCGGTTCGACGACGCGCCGGCCGCGGACTGACCAGACGGCGTGAAAGAAGAAGAAGAGCGAGAGGAAGCCGTGCACTTCCGCGAAGTAGACCAGCGCGGAGAACACCGGGGCGGCCCGGTTGAACGTGAAGAGGGCGCGGTACGTCAGGTAGGCCGCGTAGACGAGCAATGCCGTGACGGCGCTCGCACGGATGAGCAGCCGCTGCGCCGGCGTGTCGACGTACGTCAGCGTCTCGTCAGCGTTGAACTGCTGCTCCTGCGCGTGTGGCGCGACGCCGTTTGAAGCCCGGTGCGATTCCATGCTGAGGGGAGGTCTGCATGGGAATCGGCTCGCCGGGCGGGCTGCTTGATTAGTAAGGAAGGGGACGGGAAAGAACGGTGGAGTCGGGCAGTTGCCCGGACCCCACCGTGCGTGCGGCGAGCGGTCTAGTGGCCGTGTCCGTGTTCGTCCCCATCCTCGTCCGTGAGCGTGCGCAGGAAGGCGACGAGCGCCTGCTCTTCGAACCCCGACAGGCCCAGGTTGCCCAACTCATCGACGTTCATCGTCGGTTCGTACTCGGGCGCGGGCCAGCAACCGGCGGCCAGTGCCTGAGCCTCCGTGAACGGGACGCCTCCGGGTTCGGGGCAGCGCGGCAGCACGTCGCGCGTGTTGTAGAAGTGCACGATGCCCTCGAGCGACTTGAAGAAGCCGTTGTGGCCGAATGCCTTGACGAAGCCCCGGTAGGGGCGCGCGTCGACGTTGCGCAGCGTCGACACCTTGAACTTGCTCCACTCGGGTTCGTAGACACTGGCCGGTTGCCCCGCGTTCTTGAGGGCGCCGCCCAGGCCTGGGTCGACGAACGTCGGGTCGGCCACGTTCGCCGGGTTCTCCGGATTCTTGGGAATACCAATGTTGTCGTACGAGAAGTCGGTGAAGAGCGGCTTTCGCCCGTCCGACGGATGGCACGCGGCGCAGTTCGCCTTGCCTTCGAAGATCTCGCGTCCCTTTTCCTCGAGGCGCGAGAGGCGATGTCCGCCCCTGGCCCTGTCGAAGCGCGAGTCGAACGCGTTCACTTCGTCGGAGTCTTCGTAGGCGGCGACGGAGAGTCCGATCGCGTCGTAGGCCTTCCCGACGTTCGTGCAGATCCGCGCGCCCCAGACTTTCGTAAAGAGGCGCGCATACGGGCCGCCGCACACCCTGCCGACGACGTCGGCGGGTGACGCCAGGGCCTGTTCGACGGGATTGAGGAAGGGCATCTGCGCCTGTTCTGCCGACGGACTTCCCAGCCGGCTTCCGGTGGCGCGGCCGTCCCAGAAGTTGCCGCCGATGTAGAGGCCATCCTCATTGATGTGGAGGATGGGGCTGACGCTGGCGTACGCCGCAGTCGGTGGCTTCCGGCCGCCGAAGCGCCCGGCGAACGAGCCTTCGTGGACGGAACCGTGCGCGTTGGACGTGGCGTTCGGCCCGGTGAAGCCCGTGGCGGGGTCGTGGCAGCTGGCGCACGACTGGTTGCCGTTGGCGGAGAGACTCGTGTCGAAGAAGATGCGCTTTCCGAGTTCCTCCTGCGGGCGTAGTCCTTTTGGCATAGCCGAGACGCTTGCCATTCCAATGATCAGGGCTCCGCCCATGGCGAACAGTGCGCGCGATACCGAGGTCATGCTCAATCTCCTGTGAAGGTTGATGGAGATGGAGCAACGGCGATGCCGACGAGCTGCGTGTCCGGGACGATCACGCGGGAGAAGGGCGTGGCGCGCGTGTCGGTGCGTCCATGCGTGGAATTGAAAGCGCTTTGGGGTAACTGTCCTGGGTCGGAGGAGGCAGCAACGGTCCCCGGTGTTCAACCTGCAGGCAGACAAAGGACGGCCGCTCCGGCGCTATTCCGCCGGAGGTGGGGAGGTTGGATAGCCATTGCGGGCCTCAGAGAATCTTCTGGCCCAGTGCGGAGAGCGCCAGCTCGACGGCGAGTTCCGCGGTCGCGTTGCGCACGTCGAGTGTGGGATTCACTTCGACAAGATCGAGCGAGAGGAGATGGCCGGAGTCGGCGACGATTTCCATCGCCATGTGCGCTTCGCGGTAATCGAGGCCGCCCTTGACCGGTGTGCCGACGCCGGGAGCAATGACGGGATCGCACACGTCCAGGTCGAACGACACGTGGATGCCGGCCGTGCCGGCCGACGCGAGCGCCACGGCCTGTTCGGTGACCGCCGCGATGCCCTGGCGGTCGATGTCCTTCATCGTGAAGACGTGCACGCCCGAGGCGCGCACGATCTCCTTCTCGCGGTCGTCCAGGTTGCGGATGCCAATGAGCACCGTGTGTGCGGGGCTGACAGTGGGGGAGAACCCGCCGATGTCCGCGAGTTCCGCGGGCTCGGTGCCGAGCAGGGCTGCGAGCGGCATGCCGTGGACATTGCCGCTCGGCGAACTCGATGGCGTGTTCATGTCGCCGTGGGCGTCCACCCAGAGGAGCCCCACGGGGAGTTGCTTCGCGCGGCGGGCCCAGGCCGCGGCCGCCGCGACAGAGCCGGCGCCGAGGCTGTGATCGCCACCCAGCACGATCGGCAGCGCGCCCGCATCGAGCGAGGAGAACGAGGTGTCGTAGAGCGCGGCGCAGACACGCGCGATCTCGTCGATGAACTTCTTGTTCGAGCTCGAGGTGTACAGCGTCTCGCGGCCGGGGACGTGCACGTTTCCCTTGTCCGTGACGTCGAACCCCAGCGTGGTCAGTTTCTCGGCCAGGCCCGCGATGCGTACGGCGGAGGGCCCCATGTCGACACCGCGGCGGCCGCCGCCGAGGTCGAGTGGAACGCCGATGACGTGAATGGCACGGCGCACGGAGCCTCCCTTGCTACTTCGCCTTGACGGTCACCGACACGCCCTCGCCCGACGGCGTGACGATCGAGCTGAACATGCGCGGGTCGTTCCTGATGGCCTGCAGGAAGTCGGTCATCTCGTTCTGCTTGTTCACCACGTTGTGCGCGAGGAACAGGCCGTGCGGCTTCAGCCGGGGGAAGACCATCTCGAGGAACCGCTTGTAGTCGCGCTTCCACGCGTCGAGAAAGACGAAGTCGAACTCACCCTGGAGTTTCGGAATCTCCCTGAACGCATCGCCGGGCACCACCGTCACGATGTCTGACAGGCCGGCCTTGCGGATGTTCTCCGCCGCCACCTTCGCGCGTGCCGGGTCGTACTCGATGGTCGTGAGCTTCCCGCCGGTCTGGCGCAGCCCAAGGCCGATCCAGATGGCGGAGTAGCCGTTCGCGCCGCCGATTTCGAGGGCGCGTGTCGCGCCGCTCGACGCCACCATCACCCGCAGGAACCGGCCATCCTCTTCGGAGACGGCGAGCAGGTCCGTATCAGCCGCCTTGATCTGCTGCATCAGTTTCTGCAGGTCGGGCGGGATGGTCGACGTGGCGCCCTGCTGGGCGCGAAGCGGGGCAACGAGCAGCGTCAGGGCGAGCCCCAGCGCTACGACACGGACGATGCGAGCCATTCGGATACCTTGCGGGCGGTGGCGCGGGCGTCCGCCACGCAGTCGGGAACACCGACGCCGCGGAAGCCGCTGCCCGTCACGAAGAGACCTGGGTGAGTGGGGAGATCGCGGTCGATGGCCGCGATCCGATCGAGATGCCCGACGACGTGCTGGGCGTTGGCGTTCTCCCACCGGTACACGCGCGTGAAGAGCGGGGCCCCGGAGATGCCAATGAGCGGCCGCATCGCGTTCAGCGCCGTGTCCACCAGTTCGGCATCCGACTTCTCGAGCGCCTTCGGATCGCGCGCGCCGCCGAAGAACGCCCGCAGCAGGGCCTTCCCGTCTGGCGCACGGCCGGGCCACTTGGACGAGAGCCACGTGCCCGCCATGATGCCGCTGGCTTCGACGCGAGGGACGACCCAGCCGGAACCGGCCAGCGAGTGCGAGATCTGCTCGCGGTTGAAGGCCATCGCGACAGTGGCGGCGGAGGCATACGGGATATCGCCGCAGCGCTGCGCGGTCACCGGCGCGACCGTCGCAAGGGTTCGGGCCGCCACGAACGCCGGCGTCGCGGAGATCACGGCTCGCGCGCGGAGGACCTCGCCCGCGGTGGTTTCGACCACGTACCCCGCGCCGTCCCTCGAGACGGTCTTGACGGCGGTGTTCGTGCGGACGGCGTCCTGCGGGAGCACCCGCTCGAGCGCCGCGATGATTTCGCCAAGGCCGCCCGGCAGCGACTTGAAGGCGCCGTCCTTCGAGCGCGGCGTGGGATGCGCCCGAAAGTGCCGCAGCAGGCTGCCGAAGCGCTGCTCGGTCTCGAGGAAGCGCGGGAACAGCGCGCGGATGGACAGCTGATCGACGTCGCCGGCGTGGATGCCGGCGAGCAGCGGCTCTGCCAGGTACTCGACCGCCTCCTGGCCGAAGCGGCGCCGCATGAACGACCCGATCGACTCGTCCTCGCCGCCCTCCTTCTTCGGGATGAACATCTCCATCCCCATCCGGATCTTGCCCGGCCACGTGAACAGCCGTGTCTTGATGAACGGCGCCCACTCGGTGGGGATGCCCATGACCGAGGCCGCCGGCAGCGGATGCAGGCGGCCGCCGCGCTGGATATACGCGAGGCGCGGCTCCTTGGTGGGAACGAGGCGCGCGCCGAGGCCGAGCTCCTGGCAGAGCTTGATGCCGTCCGGCTTTTGGATTAGCAAGGCATCGGGGCCGCCGTCGATGTTGAACCCGGCCACTTCTTCGCTGAAGATGACGCCGCCGAGCCGGGGCGAGGCTTCGAGCAGCAGGAACGGAATGCGGGATTGATGCAGCTCGTAGGCGGACGCCAGGCCGGCGATGCCACCACCGAGCACGAGAACCTGTGGAGGGACGGTCACCGCCCGATCATAGCCGTTCGCGGACCAGTGATTCGAGCAGGGAGATGAACGTGGGCGAGTCGTTCAACGAGGTTGTCCGCCTGAGCGAGACGCCAAGCTCCCTGGCCACGGCTGCGGCCTGCACATCGATGTCGAACAGGATCTCGGTGTGGTCGCACACGAACCCGATCGGGACCACGAGGAAGCGCCGCACGCCGCGGGCGGCGCGATGCCGGAGGAACTCGCCCAGGTCAAGCCCCATCCAGGGCTCAGGGGTGCGCCCGGCGCTCTGGAACGCGCGGGCGTGGCGGCGCAGCCCGGCCCGCGCGGCCACGCCGCGCGCGGTGCCAGCCACTTCCACCGCGTACCGATCTCCCGCCTGAATCACGCGGACCGGCAGGCTGTGCGCCGTGAAGATCACCTCTTCGTCTGCGGCTGGTGCCGCCGCACGAACCCTTTCGGCGAAGGCATCGAGCAGCAACGGGTGCGCGTGGAAGGAACCGACCCGCACCAGCTCCACCCCGGCGGGCATGGCGGCCGAGGCGGCGTCGTAGTACTTGCTGACGCTCAGCGTGGAGAACTGGGGCGCCAGTGGAATAGCGACGATTCTGGTGACGCCGGCCTGTACGAGTTGCTGCACGGCCTCGTTCAGGAACGGCGTCCAGTTGCGCATGCCGACGACGACGGGCGTGCGCGGCCCCAGCCTGGCCTGCAGGGCAGCGGCCTGCGCGAACGTCAGGTCGGTCAGCGGCGATCGTCCGCCGATCGCCGCGTAGTTGTGACGCATCTCCGCGACGAGTTCGGGAGACGGCGGGCGACCACCACGCACCAGCTTCAGGTACTCGGGCATCTCCTCGACGGACGAGGGGGTGCCGTGTGCCATCAGCAGGACGCCGGTCATCGCGCGGTGCGTTGGTGGACGTACCTGGCGACGGCCTGTACGTGTTCGAGCGGTGTCGGCGGCAGAATGCCGTGCCCCAGATTGAAGATGTGTCCCGGCCGTCCCCCCGCCCGCGCCAGCACATCGTCCACCCCGGCGAGGAGCCGATCGATCGGACCGAGCAGGAGCGTCGGGTCGAGGTTGCCCTGGATGCCGCGGTCGTACCCGATGCGGGCCCAGGCTTCGTCCAGGGGCGTGCGCCAGTCGGCGCCGATGACATCGCCGCCCGCCTCGCGCATCTCCGCCAGGATCGACCAGGTGCCGACACCGAAGTGGATGGTGGGAACATCGGACGCCGCGCGGACGATCTCGAAGATCCGCTTCGTGTGGGGCAGGATGAACTCGCGGTAGTCGGCCGCGTTCAGGGCGCCGACCCAGGAGTCGAACACCTGGACGCAGTCGACGCCGGCCTCGATCTGGGCCACGAGGTAGTGACCGATCTGCTCCGCGAACAGGGCGCAGAGCTTGTGCCACGACGCCGGATGGCCGTACATGATGGCCTTCGTCTTCGCGAAGTTGTTCGAGTGTCCGCCCTCGATCGCGTAGGACGCGAGGGTGAACGGCGCACCGGCGAACCCGATGAGCGGAATCCGTCCCTGCAGCTCGACCTGGATTTGCCGAATCGCCTGGAGCACGTGGCCGAGCGACTCCCTCGACTCGAACGGCCGGAGCCGGTTGATGTCGTCGTCGCCGTCGATCGGGTTCTCGATCTGCGGGCCTTCACCCTTGATGAAGTCGAACCGGATGCCCATGGGTTCGAGCGGCAGCAGCAGGTCCGAGAACAGGATGGCGGCATCCAGCTCGATGGCCCGGACCGGCTGCATGGTGACTTCGGTCGCCAGGTCAGGGATGCGGCAGAGGTCGAGCAGGGTGTACTGCTTGCGGAGTTCCCGGTAGACCGACATGTAGCGGCCGGCCTGACGCATGAACCAGAGCGGCGTGGCATCGACCGGTTGACGCCGGCATGCCTTGATGAAACGGAAGTCTTCGCGATTCAGGGTGTCACCTTCAGGAGGGTGCGGGCGAGCGCCACGAGGTCGTCCAGCCAGAGCGGCTTGAACTTGAGTTCAGCGCCGAGCTGCTTGAGTTCCGCCGAGACGTGCTCGTCCAGGAAGTAGTCGCCGGTCACGATGGCAACCGGGGTCTGACCAATGCCGTCGGTGGATCGGAGCTGCCGGAGGAAGCCCAGCCCATCGACCAGGGGCATGCGCAGGTCGAGGATGATGGCGTCGGGGTGGTGCTCGGAGGCGTCGGCCAGGCCGGACTCGGCATTGACCGCCGTCCGCACCTCGAACCCCTCCATTCGCAGCATTCTGGCGAACGTCTGGGTCACCGCCTCATCGTCATCGACGATAAGAATCGAGGCGGGAGTGTTCCCGAGAGACGCCATTTGGCTCATTGTAACCGAGCCGATGTACGCAATTGCGACTCAGGAGGCCGAAGAGCTTGACAACTCCGTGTTACACTTCGGAGTTTCCTACCGTCAGTATCCAAATACTTGGAGGCGCTAGGTGAGCCCGATTCTGGTGCGGCCTGTCCGCGAACAACTCGAGCACGACCGCATTATCCGTCTGCTGCACGGAAAGAGCCGGCGGAAGTACGACGCTGGCATGAACCCTGGCGCTGAACAGAACGCTCCGGTCTCCTCGCCCGGCGGGGCGGCGTTGTACCCCGACCTGGTCCTGCACTCGCCTGAGCGCGGGCGACGGCTCGAGGTCGTGGTGGAGGTGGAAACCGGCGAGTCCGTGAACCACCTCGAGGCGCTGGCGGAGTGGGCCCACTTCGCGAAGCTCCGCGCGGCGTTCCACTTGTATGTGCCGTCGCACATGGCCGAAGTGGCCCGTCATCTCTGCGATGACAACCAGATCACCGTCACCGAAGTGTGGAGCTACCACGCGGTCGGCGACGACATCCGGTTCGCGCTGATTCACAAGTCGAAGGACGCCCCTGTGCTGGCGCCCCTGCCCAAGCGGATGGCCGAGCCGGCACCCAAGGCGCCGAAGGCCGTCAAGGCGGTCAAGGCCGCGAAGCCGGCCCGGGTTGTGAAAACGGCCAAGCCGGCGAAGGCGAGCAAGCCCGCCAAGCCGGCGCGGAAGGCGGCGCCCGTGGCGAAGCGACCGGCCAAGCGCGCTCCGGCGCGAGCGGCCAAGCCGGTTGCGCCGCGCCGGAAGCCGGCGCCCGTGCGCAAGAAGGTCGCCGCCCGACCGACGAAGCGCAAGTAAGCAACTGTGCCGACCGTTCGCTTTTCCCGCGACAAGCGCGGCTACGAATACGTCTACCTGGTACACACACCGACCCGGCGGGGCAAGCCGGGTCGGACCCGCATGCTGTACTGGTACCGCACGCCGCCCGGCGTCCGTCTGGGCCGGCAACCGTTCGACCCCGAGGTCCAGAAGCTCATCGAACAGCAGAATCCCGGCCTGACCTTCGACTGGGACACCATCGTCAACACGCCGATGCCGCCGCCGGACATGACGGAGTACTGGCGCGAGCGCCGTCGGCAGGAGAAGGCCGCGAAGCAGGAGCGCCGGGCCGCTGAAGCTGCCGAGGCTGCGGAGGCAGGCGAGTCGCCGGAAGCCGCGGCGGACGCCGCTGCCGAGCCCGACTCCGGTCCCGGCGACGCCGGCAGTCCAGCTGACGGTCAGGACCTGCCGCTGGCTGAACCGGTGGGGGAAAGCGGGG
The DNA here is from genome assembly GCA_046331345.1 of Vicinamibacterales bacterium. GTDB lineage: Bacteria > Acidobacteriota > Vicinamibacteria > Vicinamibacterales > CAVVIG01 > CAVVIG01. Next base: position 538,166 of record JAXLRA010000004.1, read on the forward strand.
TTTCCGTGTCCGCCGCCGGGCCGGATGCGGCAGCCGAGGGGGCGGGCCCGTCGGCGCGGAAGCGTCGACGCCGGCGGGGCGGACGTCGCCGCCGCCAGGACGGCGCGGAGCCGGCCGGTCAGGCCGCGGATGCCGACGCGGGTGGGGACGACGAGCCGGAAGGAACGGCCCCGTCCGGAGAGGCCGACCCGTCGTCTGAAGGTGAGTAGTCGCACGCCCCGGGCGTGGCATAATCCCAACTGCTATGACTCTGAAACTCAACGGGTTCTGGTCGTCGGCCCTTGTCGCTCTGGCAACTGCCGGTCTGTCGGCGCAAGCCCCGTCTGGGCCTGCGAGCCAGCCTCAGGCACCCACCTTCAGGGTCCAGATCGATGCGGTGACGATGGACGTCATCGTCAAGGACTCGGACGGCCGCTTCGTCCCTGATCTCAAGAAAGATGAGTTCGAGATCTACGAAGACGGCGTGAAGCAGGACATCTCGTCGATGACGCTGAGCCACGGCGGCCGCGTCTCGAACCTGCTCGAGGCTCCGCCGCCCCCGCCGCCGGAGGGCATCATCCTCCCCCCGGTGCGCAAGGTCCAGGACACATCGGGTCGCATCTTCCTCTTCTTCGTGGACGACCTCCACATGCAGTTCCAGAACACGGGACGCGTGCGTGAGCTGTTCAAGAAGATCGGTCGCAATCTCATTCACGATGGCGACCTGTTCGGCATCGTCTCGAGCGGCACGTCGTCGATTTCGATCGACATGACGTACGACCGTCGCCGCCTGGACGAGGCCATCAACAAGATGACGGGCGGCGGCCTCAAGCCGAGCGAAATCATCAACCAGGGCAATGGCAGCGGCGGCCCGACGGAACTCCGGTACCAGGCGCACGTCGCGTTCTCGACGATGCAGGAGGCGCTGCAGAACCTGGAGAAGGTCACCAACCGCCGCAAGGCGCTGATCTGGGTGAGCGAGGGCTACGACTTCAACCCGTTCCAGGAGTCGCGCCTCGGCCTCCGCTCAGGCGACTCGCCGTTCCTGCAGAACCAGTCGAACGTGATGATGAACACCCGTGACAACGGGGACGGCACCAGCGGCCAGGCCATCGACCCGGTCGTCCGGCAGCAGCAGCAGAACGAAACGTTCAGCGATGCCGAACTGGCGTTCGAACTCGGGGAGATCACGCGGTCGGCCAACCGGGCGAACACGACGATCTACACCATCGACCCGCGCGGCCTCGTGGCCGGCTCGGACATCGACGAGCAGGTGGATCCCACCGAGTGGGGCAACTACGTGCGGAAGTCGCAGGACAGCCTGCGCGTGCTGGCCGAAGAGACGGGCGGCCTTGCCGTCGTCAACATGAACGACTTCGACAAGGCCCTGAAGAACATCGACGCGGCGAGCAGCGACTACTACGTGCTGGGCTACTACTCGACCAACCCCGACCCGACGAAGCGGCGTCGCCAGGTCGAGGTGAAGTTGACGCGCAAGGGGCTCGACGTCTACTCGCGCAAGGAATACGTCCTGCGCGCGCCTAGGCCCTCCGCGCCCGCGGCGCAGAAGAAGTAGCCGGTCGCGTCCGTTCCGCTTTCGCCATCCGCGCCACACCACGGCCGGGCAGTGTGAGGGGGCTCGTTGCAGCCGCTTCCATGCGCTCGGCCGCTTCCGTCAGATAGAACTCGTCGATATCCGAGCCCACGAAGTTCACGCCGAGGCGGGCGCACGCCACGGCGGTGCTGCCCAGTCCCGTGAAGGGATCCATCACCGTCTCGACCTGCGCGAGGCCGTGCAGGCGGATGCACTGCTCCGGGAGCTTCGCGGGGAACGTCGCCGGGTGGGGGCGGTCCTTGTCGCGGCGCTGGATCGTTTCGTACGGGATGAACCACGTATTGCCACGGCACCGGACGCCGGCCGCGCCGGAGCCCCAGCGCGCCACGTTCGACTGGTCCTGGTAGGGGACGCCGACGGCCAGCCTGTCGAGACGTGTGTTACCGGCGTGCGTGAAGTGGAAGATGAATTCGTGGCAGTCGTTCAGGTAGCGCTCGCTGTTGATCGGCTTGTAGTGGCCGACCGCGAGGTCGCGCGTCAGGCCTGATGCGAGGCTGGTGTGCTCCCGGTCGATGGCGACCGACTTCACCCAGTGAATGATGTTCTGGAGGCGCAGGTGCGGCCGCGCCGCCTGTGCCACGTCCAGTGCCGTCCATGGATCGGATGGACGGGTGCCGACGTTCAGGAAGAGCGACCCTTCAGGCTTGAGGACCCGCGCCGCGCCCTCGACCCAGCTCGACGTCCAGCGGAGATACTCGTCCTGCTCGAGCGTGTCCTGATAGGTGTTGTAGCGGATGCCCATGTTGTAGGGCGGCGAGGTGACGATGACGTCGACGCTCGCTGCCTCCAGGCTGCTGAACACCTGCAGGCAATCCGCGAGGTAGAACCGACCCTCTCTGTTGTTCTTCGTACGTACGACTTTGTGTGGGTTCACAGTCATGCCCATCCGTTCGCTGCGCGTGTTGTCAGGCTGTCGGGCGGATTGTACGTGAGGAAAAACGAAAGTACAAGAGGGGGCAGGCGGACGGGCCGGGGGGACCCGCGCGCCTAGGACGCCTTGTTCAGGGCGACGGCGGCAGCGAGGCGGTCGGTGGCTACCGTGTGGTTGCGTCGGTGACCGTGGCTCGCACAGCCCTTGCCCTTTTCCTCGACGTAGGTCACCTCGCGGCTCGTCGCCACCTCGCGGTAGCGGCCCACGACGCATCCGCAGGTCAGTGTGGTGAATCCCAGCAATCGAACCAGACTCATGGCGCCCTCGCGGAGTGGCGGGCTGTTCCCGCCGCGGAACCCGGCGACGCGTCGGGTTCACACCATCCCCATCAGCAAGCCTCGTACCGATGGGCTCGCCTTTTCACGTCGCGTCGAACGACGAAATTATCGACGCAACGAGAGGTCAGTTGAGAGTCAACGGTTTGAAAAATCTGGTGACAGGCGTCGTTGATCCGAAGGCTTGGATTGGACTCGCGCAATAATTTCACTTTGTGCGTGTTCCGTTCACGGCGGTGGTGCAGATCGATGGCCATCGATGGCTGTCCTTCAGTCGACCGCGTCTGGTCCTGCAGGCGGACACCGCCGCCGCGGTGCGGTCGACGCTGGTGGACGTCGAGCACCTGACACGCGACCGCGGCCTGCACGCCGTCGGCTTCCTGGCGTATGAAGCGGGCGCGGCCTTCGGACTCGAGGTTCGACCGGAACCGCCCGATGTGCCGCTCGCCTGGTTCGGCCTCTTCGACCCGTCGGATGTGGAACCGTGCGAGGGGCCGAGAGAATTCGGGCCGTATTGCGTCGCCGACGTCGTGCCCACGCTGGACCGCGCCGAGTTCACGGCGGCGTTCGACGCCATTCACGAGCATCTGGCTGACGGCGACACCTACCAGGCGAACTTCACGTTTGCGCTGCAGGGACGGTTCGAGGGCGACCCGCGGAGTCTGTGGGCGGATCTGGTCGCGGCGCAGGGGGGACAGTATTCGGCCTACATCGATCTCGGCCGCCTCGTGATCGGCTCCGCCTCCCCGGAACTCTTCTTCCAGTGCGTGGGGGCGGAGTTCGAAGCGAGGCCGATGAAGGGCACCGCGAAGCGCGGGCGCACGACGGCCGAGGACCGCGCGGTCGCCAGCGCGCTGGTGGAATCTCCCAAGGAGCGGGCCGAGAACGTCATGGTCGTGGACATGGTCCGGAACGATCTTGGCCGGGTGGCCGACACCGGGAGTGTCGGTGTGCCGGAACTGTTCCGCCTCGAGCGCTTCCCGCATGTCTGGCAGATGACGTCCGTCGTTCGGGCGCAATCGCGGGCGCCGCTCGACCAGATCGTGGCGGCGCTCTTCCCGTGTGCGTCGATTACAGGCGCGCCGAAGGTTCGCACTATGTCGCTGCTGGCCGGCCTCGAGCAGGTCCCCCGCGGCGTGTATACCGGCGCCATCGGTCACATCGCGCCGACCGGCGACGCGCGGTTCAACGTTGCTATCCGGACCGCCGTCGTCGACAGGGACGCGGGCACGGTGCGCTTCGGTGTCGGGAGTGGCATCGTCTGGGACTCGGAGGCGGACGCCGAATACGGCGAGTGCCTGCTGAAGGGGGCGGTGCTGGGCCGCCGGGCCGCGTCTTTCGAACTGCTGGAGACGCTCCTCTGGACCCCTGAGCAGGGCTATCACCTGCTCGAACGCCACCTGGCCCGGATGCTGGACTCGGCCGACTACTTCGGTGTTCCGGTTCGGAGCACTGACCTGCGAAATTCGTTGGCCGGGGAAGTGGCCGGGGCGGTCACGCCGCGCCGGGTCCGGTTGCTGGTGAACCGATCCGGTCAACCGAGGACGGAGTCCACGAACCACGTGCCGTGGCCGGAACCGGTGCCCGTGGCGCTGGCGGCGCATCCGGTAGACTCGACCGACGTGTTCCTCCGTCACAAGACGACCTGCCGCGGCGTCTACGAGCAGGCGCTGCAGGGTCGTACGGGTGTGCGCGACGTCCTGTTGTGGAACGAGCGCGGCGAACTGACCGAGTCGACGTTCGCGAATTTCGTGGTCGAGCGCGACGGGCAGCGGGTGACGCCGCCCGTGTCATGCGGTCTGCTCGCCGGCACGTTTCGACAGGCGCTGATCGATGCCGGTGAACTCCGGGAGGCGATCGTGACGCGTGACGACCTCGATACGGCCTCCGCCCTCTGGCTGATCAATTCCGTGCAGGGATGGAAGCGCGCCGAGGTCGTGGGCAGGTGAGGCGCCTTGGGGGCCTGATCGCCGCCTGCATCGCGCTGGCCTGGAGCGAAGCAGGTCCGCACGCACAGCGCGCCGACCGCGTGGCGGCGCTCGCCGCGGACCCGACGGTCCGCGCCGCGCTTGCCCGGGCGAAGGCCATCGAGCCCCAGACGACTGCTGACCAGATTCGATTCTGCGAGGTGCCGGCCCCTCCCTTTGGCGAGGCGGCGAGAGGGGAGGTGCTGCGGCGGGCCCTGATTGCCGCGGGGTTGCGCAACGTGCGGGTGGATGGTGCCGGCAACGTGCTGGGCGATCGCCCTGGAGCCGCGGTCCGCCCGAAGGTAGTGCTCTCGGCACATCTGGATACGGTGTTTCCGGCGGGAACGGCAGTGGCTGTGACCCGCTCTGGTGCGATGCTCTCCGGCCCAGGCATCGGCGACAACTGCCGGGGGCTCGCGGTACTGGTCGCCACTGCGCGCGCCATGGCCGACGCGCACGTCCTGACGCAGGGCAGCGTGACGTTCGTGGCCAACGTCGGAGAAGAGGGGCTTGGCGATCTGCGCGGCGTGAAGGCGCTTTTCGGCGAGACGCTCAAGGGCCAGGTGGATCGGTTCGTGACTCTGGACAATGCGGGGATTCAGATCAGCGCGACAGGCGTCGGCAGCATGCGCTATCGGGTCACGTTTCGTGGCCCGGGCGGCCACAGCTTTGCGGACTTCGGGCGAAGCAGCCCGGCGAACGCGCTTGGCCGCGCCGTGGCCCGCCTGGCGGATCTGCGGGTGCCGGCCACACCGCGGACCACGTTCAATGTGGGGAGGATCGGGGGCGGCACCTCGGTCAACGCCATTCCCGAGGACGCCTGGATGGAAGTCGACCTGCGTTCGTCCGAGCAGGCGGCCCTGAAGGATCTGGACGCGCGTTTCCTCGCCATCGTCGATGCCGCGGTTGCCGACGAGAACGCGCGCTGGGGACGCGGGGCCGGCGTCAGGGCCGAGAAGCGGATGGTGGGGAACAGGCCCGCCGGGAGCACGCCGGCGGCCGCCCCGATCGTGCAGACCGCAGAAGCCGTGGCACGCGTGCTCGGGCTCGCCGTTGCGCGCGGTGAGGCATCGTCGGACGCGAACCTGCCCATGAGCCTCGGGATACCCGCCATTGCCATCGGCGCTGGCGGACAGTCGTTCGGATCGCACACCGAACAGGAGCGCTTCGACACCACGAATGCGTGGCAGGGCACCCAGAACGCGGTGCTGCTGACGGTGGCGCTGGCTCAGGACTGAGGCGGATTCGGGTTGGCGGCGGCCTTCAGCGTCGCAAATCGTTCGAGGTCCTGCGCCCGCTGACCCGCCGCTTGCGTGCGCGCCGATGCGATCCGGCCGACGACCAGCAGATGCACGAGTGCGATGACGGCCCACTCCGCGGGGGCCGGCTCCATGAGCACCGCCGGAATGAGGTTGCACAGCGTGGCCACCCAGAACAGGGGCGAGAAGAGTGCGTCCATCCCGCCGCCGCCGAACTGCCGGCCATACGCCATGGCCACGTGTTCCCACCGGGCCGTTTCGCCGTCCTGCTCGAAGTAGACCTGAAGGTATCGTCCAACGCGCTCGACGCCCGTGTGGATGGCGAAGACCACCTCGAACGTCGCGACCAGGACGATGAGGGGGACGAGCACTTCGACCGGGTCGGTGCCCCAGGCACCAACGCCCAGGGACAGCGTGGCCCATCCGACCAGACCTGCGAGGAGCATCCAGTGCCGGGCGGTACCCCGCTCGCGGATGGTGGCCCTGAGCGACTCGTATTCCTGGAATTCCCTCGATGTCATATGCGGCAATCGGCCCGCGGCGCCGATAAGGCGGGGGAAGACAGCAGATTCGCGAAATTGGACGGGACACATTGTGGCACAGGAGCCCGAAACGGTTGGGGTGATGCTCTAACCGGCGTAAGTGTTTTGAGTCCGGCGACGATAAACGCCTTGCGCTCTAGTGATTCCCTGCTATCATGGCCCTGCGCTTCCAGTCACTTACAGCCACGGGTCAGCTAAGTGCTCAGAAAACCAAGTTTCTGGATCGGTTCTCTCCTCATCGCCGGACTCGTCAGTTCCACGCCGTCTACGGCTGAGGCGCAAGGCACTCGACGCACGGCGGTCAAGCGCGCCAGTGCCACGACCGTCAAGGCACCCGCGAAGAAGGCCGCAGTCAAGCCCCGCCGCAGCGCAGCGCAGCGGTCCGCCATCGCACGTGCAGCTGCGACCGCGCGCGAGATGGCTGACACGGTCACGCCGCGCTACAAGGTCGATGCAAGTGGCGACCTGGTGCCTGACCTGCGCGCCGCGGCTGCCATCATCTACGACCCTGAAACCAACCAGGTGCTCTGGGAGGAGAACTCGCAGGACCAGCGGTCGATCGCGAGCATCACCAAGGTGATGACCGCCACCGTGTTCCTCGAGAACAATCCCGACCTCACCGAGAAGGTGCAGATCGTCCGCAGCGATGTCTACCAGGCGTCGACGACGAAGCTGCGGCTGAACGACAAGGTCACGACCGACGACCTCCTGCATCTGCTGCTCATCGCGTCGGACAACGCCGCGGCTCGCGCGCTCGCTCGCGTGTCGCCGTACGGGTCCATCGGGTTCATCCGTCGCATGAACGAGAAGGCCGCGGAACTCGGCCTCGAGAGCACGCACTACGCCGACCCGTCCGGCCTGCTGTCGGACAACGTCTCGTCCGCGTTCGACATGGCGCGTCTGATCACGAACGCGTCGAACGACGAGCGCATCTCCTCGATCATGCGGATGTCGGAGTACACGGTGCACTCGCCGCGCCGGGACATCCTCTTCCACAGCACCAACCATCTGCTCGGCCGGCAGGATCTCGAAGTGCGCGCCGGGAAGACCGGCTTCATCTCGAAGGCCGGCTACTGCCTCGCGACGCTGCTGCGGCTGCCGCAGAGCGGCCAGGAGGTCGCCGTGGTGGTACTGGGGGCCCGTTCGAACGCCGGGCGCTTCATGGAAACGCGCAACCTGTTCAACTGGCTGTCTGCCAAGGCCACGACCGTCTTCGCGACGAGCCGTCCGCTTGGGCTGACGAACCAACAGCAGCAGTAAAGAACCACACCGTTGGCGAGTTCGTGATTGGGTGAGTTGGTGAAGAGCCAGCTCGCCCATTCACTGCTTGCCCTCGAGGGGTGACGCCAGGACGCGTCAGCCCGAGTACCCCCGCTGTTGCGCGGCCGCGTCGAGCGGCAGCGTGGCGATGGCATCCACCCACACCATGACCGGTCGCGTTGCGCGTCTGGCGTCGTACGCCTTCACGTATCGCTTGCAGACGTCGCACGCGTAGACGCGGTAGCGTCCGTCGCGCGTGGCGAACGACTTGACGAGGGACTGATCGTCGTTCGCGCAGTAGGGACACGTGTGGGTGCCGTAGTTCCACTGGCTCGTGCAGCGGCCGCAGATGAGCCGCCGTTCTCCGCTCGGGGCCACCACGGCGAAGTCGGCTTCCCAGCCGCAGACCGGACAGTGCCCGTGCGTCCACGCGGAGAAGTCCGGCCGCTGGGCGAGTGCCTCGCCGCAGCGGGCGAGGAACGGTCGGAGCGAGAGCAGGAGCAGATACTCGAGCATCTCCGGTGCGTCGGCCGGCAGCTTGGGCGGCGCCAGGCCCGCGTCGACGCCCGACGTGGCCACGTACCAGTTCGTCACCAGCGGTTCGAGCGCGTTGCCTTCCCGTGCGAGCGACTGGACGGCCTCGTAGTCCTTGCGGTCGAGCGCCTGGAAGCGGTGCAGGACGTCGGCGGTCTGCCGGAGGGTGAGCCGGAAGTCACTCCAGTCGAGCGGGATGTCGGCGAAGTGCACCGCGGGGCGGCCCGCCTGCTGCTGGGTGGCCAGCCACGCCGGATCTGGCTGGATGCGGGGCAGGGGCACGCGTCCCTGGATGCGGCGTTGCACTTCGACGAGCGCTACCTGCATGTCGACGGCGTCGGCCAGTTCGGGCTGCGAGGCCTTCAGTTGCTTCAGTTCGACGATTTCACGGGGTTCGGCGCGGACGGCGCGTGGCGGTCGTTCGGACACGTGAGGATTGTAGCCCGCGCGGAGAAGATGGGTCTGCGTTGATACAATCGGAGATTCCGATGGCCTCCCGTTCCCGACCTGTCGATCCCGCCTCCGATCCACCCCGCACCGTGCTGATGATCGGGTCCGAGGCGCTGCCGTTCTCGAAGACCGGTGGTCTGGCCGATGTGCTGGGCGCGCTGCCGCAGGCGCTCGCCAGGCTCGGCTGGCGCGTGATCCTGTTCACGCCGCGCTACAAGGGGATAGACGCGGGGACCTTCCGGGAGCAGATCGAGGTCGTCGTCGGAGGCCAGCATCACAGCGTGGGCCTCTACGAGGCGCACCTGGGCGACGGCGCGCGCGCCATGCTGGTCGAGGAACCGGACCAGTACCATCGCGAGTTCTTCTACGGGGTCGGCAGTGCGGACTACTGGGACAACCCCCGACGGTTCACCGTGCTGACCCGTGCCGCGCTCGAGTGGGCCTCGCGCCAGCCCGAGCGGGTCGACATCGTCCACGCCCACGACTGGCAGGCCGGCCTCGCGCCGGTCTACCTGTGGACGATGTATCGCGACCGGCCGGCGCTGGCCCACGCGCGGTCGGTGCTGACGATTCACAACCTGGCCTACCAGGGGCGCTGCGAGCCGTCGTGGCTGCCACACCTCGATCTGCCGTGGTCGCTCTACACGCCGGCGCAGCTCGAGTTCTGGGGGACCGCGAGCTTCCTCAAGGCGGGGGTGGTCAACTCGGACATCGTGACCACCGTGAGCCCGAGCTACGCCCGCGAGATCCAGACCGCCTCAGGCGGCGTGGGCTTCGACGGCATCCTCCGCTCGAGGGCCGACAGCCTGTTCGGCATCCTGAACGGGATAGATACCGACCAGTGGAATCCGCAGACCGACCCGCACCTGCCGCAGCCCTTCAGCGCGGACGACCTCTCCGGGAAGCGCGCGGCGAAGGCGGCGGTGCTGGCCCGCTATGGCCTGCCCACCGACGACGCGGCCCTTCAGCGTCCACTGATCGGCATGATCTCGCGCATGGTGGACCAGAAGGGGCTGGATCTCATCTCGCGCATCGCCCACGACCTGCCCAGGCTCGGGGCCAGTTTCGTCATTCTCGGTACTGGCGAGCCGCGGTACCAGGACATGTGGCGCTGGCTCGCGTCGGAGCATCCGCACACGATCGGTGCCCGCATCGGCTTCGACGAGGGGCTCGCGCACCTCATCGAAGCGGGGGCCGACATGTTCATGATGCCGTCGCAGTTCGAGCCGTGCGGGCTCAACCAGATGTACAGCTTGCGCTACGGTACGGTGCCCGTGGTCCGTCGGGTCGGCGGCCTGGCGGATACGGTGGAGGACTACTGGCCCGGACGGTTCGACGCGACAGGCTTCGTGTTCGACGACTACTCGGAGTGGACGTTGCTGAACACGCTGAAGCGGGCCGTCTGGGTGTATTGGGACAATAAGGACGCGTGGCGGGCCCTGCAGCTGAACGGGATGCGGCAGGACCTTTCGTGGGACCGTTCAGCTCGCGAGTACGTCAATATATACGGATTGGCGATTTCCAGAGGGAGAGCGTGATGGCAGCCGTGAACGTGCAGACCTTTACCGACAGCAACTTCGATCAGTCGGTGCTCCAGAGCGGGCAGCCGGTGCTGGTGGACTTCTGGGCCGAATGGTGCGGCCCCTGCAAGCGCCTCGGTCCGACGATCGACCAGCTCGCGGCTGAGTACGACGGGAAGGTGACCATCGGCAAGCTCAACGTCGACGAGAACCCGAACACCGCGATCAAGTTCCAGATCCGCGGCATTCCCGCGGTGATGCTCTTCAAGGGCGGCCAGATCGTCGACTCCGTGATCGGCCTCGCCCCGAAGGAAGAGTTCAAGAAAGTCATCGACAAGCACATCTGATGAGCACCCGCAACGTCATCATCATCGGTTCCGGTCCGGCCGGACTCACGGCCGCGCTGTACACGGCGCGCGCCAACCTGCAACCGCTCGTGATCGAAGGGCTCGAGGCGGGTGGTCAGCTCATGATGACTACCCTCGTCGAGAACTGGCCGGGTCATCGGGACGGCATCATGGGACCGGACCTGATGGGGGAGATGCGCGCCCAGGCGGAGAAGTTCGGCGCGGAGATCATCCAGAACTACGTGGTCGAGGTGGACTGCTCGAGCGGGGCGCCGTTCACCGTGAAGACCGCGGATGCCACGTACCAGACGCGGGCACTCATCATCGCGACCGGCGCGTCAGCGCGCCTGCTCGGACTTCCCTCCGAGCGGACGTTGATGGGTAAGGGCGTGTCGACCTGCGCGACCTGCGACGGTTACTTCTTCCGCGGGCTGGAGATTGCGGTCGTGGGTGGCGGCGACTCGGCGATGGAGGAAGCGAACTTCCTCACGAAGTTCGCCAGCAAGGTGACGCTGATCCATCGTCGCGACACGTTTCGCGCCTCGAAGATCATGATCGACAAGGTGAAGGCCAACCCGAAGATCGAGGTCGTCACCAACGCCATCGTCGAGGAGATCAAGGATACGGGCAAGGGCGAGGTGACCGGCGTGGTGATCCGCGACGTGAACAGCGGCGCGGTTCGCGAGATTCCGCTGGCGGGTGTCTTCGTCGCGATCGGCCACACGCCGAATACGTCGCTGTTCAAGGGCGCGCTCGAACTCGACGCGAACGGCTACATCGTGACGCGCGACGGCTCGAAGACGAATCTGCCCGGTGTCTTCGCCTGCGGCGACGTGCAGGACCACACCTATCGCCAGGCCATTACCGCCGCCGGGTCCGGCTGCATGGCCGCCCTGGACGCCGAGCACTACCTCGAGGGCGTGCCGGAGCACCTGCACACGTAACGGGACGGGCCGGGCTGGCCAGGCTGGCGGGACCGACTCCGCGCTCTGGCTGTGCCCGGCTCTCCGTCAGTCTCGCCCGCGCAGCCTGCCCAGGCCGCCTGCTTCTATCGTCCCCGTTCCAGCTGCCACCGCAGGTGCGCCCGGACCGTCGGCCACTCACTCTCGATGATGCTGTAGACCACCGTGTCGCGCAGCGTGCCGTTCGGCATGCGCATGTGGTTGCGGAGGACGCCGTCCAGCTTCGCGCCGAGCCGTTCGATCGCGCGGCGGCTCTGGGTGTTCAGCACGTGCGTGCGGAACTCGACGGCCACGCAGCCGAGCGACTCGAAGGCATGCGTGAGGAGCAGCAGCTTGCACTGGGTATTCAGGGCCGTGCGCTGCACACGCGCCGCGTACCACGTCGAGCCGATTTCCACGCGAGGCGTGGCGGCGTCCACGTTCATGTAGGTGGTCATGCCGGCCGGGACCCCCGCGGCATCCAGCACCGTGAAGGGCAGCATGCTGTTCGCGGCCAGCAATCCCAGCCGCCTGTCGATTTCCCGCGCCATCTGTTCCGGCGAGGGGACCGTGGTGTACCACAGCTTCCAGAGTTCACCGTCGCGCGCGGCGTCGGCGAGTGCCGGCGCGTGTTCGGGCGCCAGCGGCACCAGCGTGGCGTAGGTGCCCGCGAGCGTGACAGGCGCGAGCGTCAGCGGGAGGGACATGGTAACTGTTCCTTCGTCAAGGGACCGCCTGAGGGCGCTCACTCGGAGGTGGAGTCGATTCACCCACCGCCGAGCACCACGTCGTCGTCATAGAAGACGACGGCCTGACCCGGGGTGACGGCGACCTGCGGGTCATCGAAGACGAGTTCCGCCCCGCCCGTGCCTAGCGCGCGGACCGTGCCGGGGGCGGGGGTGTGGCGGTGGCGAATCTGCGCGGTAACCCGGCGCGGGCCGTCCGGCGCGCCGAGAATCCAGTTCACGCCCGACGCCAGCAGCGTGCGGCGCTCGAGTGCTGCCTTCGGCCCGACGACCACCTGGTTGTCGACCGGCCGGAGTGCAAGGACGTAGCGGGGAGAGCCGTCGGGTGACGCGGGGATGCCGAGCCCCTTGCGCTGCCCGACGGTGAAGCGGTGGATGCCCTCGTGGGTGCCGACCGCACGTCCAGCTTCGTCCACGATCGCGCCGCGGGCGGCGACGCCAGGCGCGCGCTTTGCGACGAACCCCGCGTAGTCGTCGTCTGGAACGAAGCAGATCTCCTGGCTGTCCGGCTTGTCCGCGACGGCAAGGTTGTAGCGACGCGCGTAGTCGCGCACCACGTCCTTCGACACGTCGCCTACAGGGAAGCAGGCGCGCGCAAGCTGGTCCTGCGTGAGCGAGAACAGGAAGTACGCCTGGTCCTTTGCCGGGTCGACCCCGCGCTTCAGGAGCACCTGCCCGCTGTCGGGGTCGATGGCCGTGCGGGCGTAGTGCCCGGTGGCCACGACGTCGGCGCCGAAACCAGCGGCTCGCTCGGCGAGCGTGGCGAACTTGAGGTCGCTGTTGCAGCGCGCGCACGGAATCGGTGTGCGTCCCGCGGCGTACTCCTGCACGAAGTTCGAGACGACCTGCTCGTTGAACTCCCGCTCGAAGTTCAGGATGTAGTGGGGGATGCCGATGGCCTGCGCCACGCGGCGGGCATCGTAGAGATCGTCGAGCGAGCAGCAGCTGCCGAACGAGGTCTGGCCCTCGGTCTGGTCGTACAGCTGCATCGACAGCCCGATCACCTCGTGGCCCTGCTCGGCGAGCAGGGCTGCGGCAACCGACGAATCGACCCCGCCGGACATGGCAACCACAATCTTCATGGCAGCAGTAGCTCCCTAGCGCGCCGCGGCCCCGGCGCGCGACGAGAGCGCGCGAAGCTTCTCGACCAGGCGCGGCAGCGTGGCGATGACCCGCTCCACCTCCTCCCCGGTCGAGAACAGGCCCAGGCTGAACCGCAGCGAGTTCTGCGTGCGATGCACCGGCAGGCCCATCGCCTTCAGCACGTGCGACGGCTCGAGCGTGCCCGATGAACAGGCGGAGCCCGTGGACACCGCGATGCCCTCGAGGTCGAGCGCGATCAACAGGCTCTCCGCCTCGATGCGGTCGAAGCTGATGTTCGTCGTGTTCGGCACGCGAGGCGAGTCGCCGCCGTTCACGGCGGTTCCCGGTACGGCCGCGAGGATGCCGCGCTCCAGGCGATCGCGGAGCGCGGCGAGCCGCTCCGCTTCGACCGAGATCTTCTGCATGGCGAGCCTGGCCGCGACACCCATGCCGACGATCGCGGGCGTGTTCTCCGTGCCGGCCCTCCGGTTCCGCTCGTGCTTGCCGCCCGTGAGGATCGGCTGCATGCGCGTGCCCCGCTTCACGTAGAGGATGCCGGCGCCCTTCGGTCCGTTGAACTTGTGCGCGGACAGCGAGAGCAGGTCGACGCCGAGTGCCTTCACGTCGACGGCGATCTTGCCGGCCGACTGCACCGCGTCGGTATGCATCAGCGCTCCCCGCTGGCGTGCCACCGCGGCGATCTCCGCGATCGGCTGGATGGTGCCGATCTCGTTGTTGGCGTGCATGACGGAGACGAGCGCCGTGTCGTCGGCGAGCGCCTCGCGGACCCGCTCGACCGACACGACGCCGCTCTGGTCGACCGGCACGAGCGTCGTGCGCCAGCCCCGCTTTGCCAGTGCCTTGAACGTATTGAGCACGGCTTCGTGCTCGATGGCCGACGCCACGAGATGCCGACGGCCGGTCGCCTCGGCAGCTTCGGCCACGCCGCGAATGGCCATGTTGTCCGATTCGGTCCCGCCAGCCGTGAAGACGATCTCCGACGGGTCGGCCTTGATCAGCGCAGCCAGGGCCGAGCGCGACTCGTCGAGTGCAGCCTTCGCCTGTTGGCCGAAATGATGCACGCTCGAGGCGTTGCCAAAGAGGTCTCGTGTAGCGGAAGCAACGCGGTCAACGACTTCCGGTGACGGAGGCGTCGTCGCGTTGTAGTCGAAGTAGACACGCATCGTGAATCATTCATATTAGCATTCACGCTAAGTGTAGGTACCGAAAGGACTAGACAACGGTTTTCGGCGGGGCCTATACTGGCCCGTCGCTGACGGTCCTCGCGGCTGAGGCACACACCCTAACGCCATCAGGCGGAGGTTCTTGAACATGTGGAAACGCGATGAAGCGGTCCGCCCCCCAAGCGGACAACCCGCGGCACAGCCGCAGCCGGCCGTGGCCGGTTCACCCACCCGGCCAGAAGCGAGCCGCACCATGGAGAGGGACATCGTGAACATCGGCAAATCGGTGATCATCAAGGGGGAACTCAGCGGCAGTGAGGACCTGACGATCGAGGGTCAGGTCGAGGGCACGATCCAGCTCAACGATCACGCGCTCACGATCGGCCCCAACGGCAAGATCAAGGCGCAGGTGTTTGCCAAGTCGGTCATCGTCCTCGGGGAAGTGAACGGCAACGTCACGGCCACCGAGAAGGTCGATATCCGCGACAACGGCTCGGTGGACGGCGACATCGTCTCCCCGCGCGTGGCGATCGCGGAAGGCGCGCACTTCCGCGGCAGCGTCGACATGCAGCGCAAGGGCGTCGCTCCGGCCAAGCCCGCAGCCCAGCCGGCGGCGGCACCGGTCCCTGCGGTCGGCGCCAAGCCCTAGGCCCCAGCGTGTTCACGGAGGCGGCGAGGCCAGCGGGTTTCGTCGCCTTTTCCCTTCCGCTCGCACCCATTCCACCGTATCGTCACTTCAGCACGTCCTGCGTTCCGTTCTGACGTCAACCTTCTGAGTTCCCCTTGGGTTTCCTG
Source organism: Vicinamibacterales bacterium (assembly GCA_046331345.1). Classification (GTDB taxonomy): domain Bacteria; phylum Acidobacteriota; class Vicinamibacteria; order Vicinamibacterales; family CAVVIG01; genus CAVVIG01. The sequence goes on from JAXLRA010000004.1 coordinate 553,594, forward strand.
GACCGTCTCACGCACCGCCGTCCCGAGCCGGACGCGCCACCGGAGCCACACGACTCCCGCGTCGAGGAGCCTGTCTTCTCGACGAAGGCGCTCCGCAAGTTCCTGGGCATGCTGGGGGCGCGTGAGGCGCCGACGCTGATGGACCTCGCACCGGTGGTCGGCGGGAACCTGAACTTCTTCGGTGAACACCTCGGCTGCAAGGTGATCATCGAGGACATCTACGCGGACATCGAGAAGTTCACCCGGGACGGGAAGCTTGCGGACCTGCCCGCGCACCTTGCCGCGCGCTTCCGCCAGGCCGACGCGTCGGTCGACGGCATCATCTGCTGGGACCTGATGGACTACCTGGACCGGCCCGCGGCACAGGCCCTGGCGGACCAGCTGTCGCGCGTGCTCAAGCCCGAAGGTGCCCTGCTCGCGTTCTTCGGCACGGCCGCGCCCCGCGATGCGCACTACACGCGCTACATCATCGTCGACGATGTGAACCTGAAGTACCGGCCGTATCCGGCGAGCCGGGGCCGTCAGGCGACGCTGGCCAACCGCGACATCATCAAGCTCTTCGAGCGGCTCCGCGTGTCCGACTCGTTCCTGTTGCAGAACAACCTGCGGGAGATCCTCTTCCGCAAGCCTTCCTACGAAACGCGCTGACCGACGTGCGCCCGCCCAGTCCGGTGATTGCCCTGCTGACGGACTTCGGGCTGTCCGACCATTACGTGGCAGCCATGAAGGGCGTCATCCTGGGCATCGCGCCGGACGCGGTGCTGCTGGACATCACGCACGACGTGGCGCCTCAGGACGTGCTCGGCGGGGCGCTCGAACTCGAGGCGGTGGCGCCCTGCCTGCCGGACGGCACCATCGTCGTTGCCGTGGTCGATCCGGGAGTAGGGACCGAACGCCGAGCCATCGCCGTGGACGCCGGACGGCTCCGGCTGGTTGGCCCTGACAACGGCCTCTTCACGCTCGTGCTGCGGACCACGCCGTCGTACACCGCCGTGGAACTGTCGAATCCGCGCTTTCACCGGCCGGTCATGAGCCGGACCTTCGAAGGGCGCGACCGCTTTGCTCCGGTCGCCGCGCACCTGGCTGCCGGCACCCCGCCTTCCGCACTTGGACCTGGCGTGTCGAGCCTCGTCCACCTCGATGTGCCGGAGCCCGTGTCGACGGACGACCATCTGTCGGGGATCGTGTTGCGGCCCGACCGCTTCGGCAACCTCGTCACGAACATCCGGCGTGCGGACCTGGAGGCGCTCGGCGCCGGGACCGTTGTGACGGTTGCGGGGCGGACCCTCGACGTCGTCGCCACCTACGGCGCGGTGGCGGCGGGGACGCTGACGGCGCTCGTCGGGAGCACAGATCGGCTCGAAATCGCGGTGAATGGCGGCAGCGCGGCAGCAGTGCTCGGACTGGCCCGCGGGGCGGCGGTGTCGGTGCGCCGCCGCTGAGGCGCGTGATACGATCCGGGCATCTCCATGATCGGATTCGACCTCACCGACGAACAGCGCCTGCTGGAGCAATCGGTGCGCGAGTGGGCCGCGCGCGATGTCGCGCCGACCATCGCTGAAGCCGATCGTCAGCATCGCTTCGACCGCGACCGGATCCTCGGCGGCATGGCCGCCCTCGGGCTCCTCGGTATCTCCGTGCCGGAAGCGTATGGCGGCGCCGGGATGGACTACATATGCCTCGGGCTCGCGAGCGAGGAACTGGAGTACGTCGACACGTCGCTGCGCGTGATCATGTCCGTGCATGCGGGCCTGAACTGCCTCACCCTTCTCACGTGGGGCACCGAAGCGCAGAAGCAGCGCTACCTGGTGCCGCAGGCGCAGGGCGTGAAGATTGCCGGTTACGGCCTGACCGAGCCGGGCGCGGGCTCCGATGCGCGCGCCATCCAGACGACAGCGGTGAAGAAGGGCGATCGCTTCATCCTGAACGGCGAGAAGTCGTGGATCTCGCTCGCCGATGTCGCCGACAACTTCATCGTCATTGCCTGGACCGATCCGGAGAAGAAGCAGCAGCGCGATCCCAGCGGGTTGAGCGCCTTCATCGTCGAGCGCACGTTCGCCGGGTTCAGCAGCGGCCCCATGAAGGAGAAGTGGGGCATCCTCGCGGGGAACACCGGGTGGTTCACCATGGCCGACATGGAGGTGCCGGCGGAGAACCTGCTCGGGCAGGAAGGCGAGGGCTTCAAGATCGCGATGTTCGCCCTCGATCAGGGCCGCTACACCGTGGCCGCGGGTGCCACCGGGCTGATTCGCGCCTGTCGCGATGCCAGCGTGAAGTACGCGCACGAGCGCCAGACCTTCGGGGTGGAGATTGGGCAGCACCAGCTGGTCAAGGAGATGATCGCGCAGATGGAGTCCGACTATCAGGCGTCCAGGCTCCTGTGGATGCGGTCGGGCTGGATGAAGAACGAAGGCCGGCGCAATACCCGCGAGACCGGCCTCGCAAAGTGGTTCGCTACGGTCGCCTCCGAGCGTGCGGCAGGCGACGCCGTGCAGATTCACGGGGCGAACGGGTACTCCGACGAGTATCCGGTCGGCCGCTTCTACAGGAACTGCAAGGGCGCGGTGATCTACGAAGGCACGCGCGAAATTCACAAGCTGATGCAGGCAGACTACCTCCTCGGATATCGCGTCGATCGTCCGACCCGGTGCGAGCTGCCGCCCGTGAGCCAATAGCCATGGAACCAGACCTCTCTCTCGAATTCCTCCGCGTCGTCGAAGAAGCCGCCATTGCCTGCGCCCACACCATGGGGCAGGGGGAGCGTCACCGGTCGGACCAGGTGGCCGTGGAGGCGATGCGCCGCGTCATGGACACGGTGCCGATCGATGGCCGGATCGTCATCGGTGAAGGCGAGCGGGACGAGGCGCCGATGCTCTACATCGGTGAAAAGGTCGGCATGCCGCACGCCATGCGCGGCACCGCCTCGGCGTCTGGCTTCCCGCAGGTGGATATCGCGGTCGACCCGCTCGAGGGCACGAACCTCTGCGCGACCGGAGCCCCCAACGCGATCGCGGTGCTTGCCGCGTCCAATCGTGATGGCCTGCTGCATGCACCCGATCTCTACATGGAGAAGCTGGTCGTCGGGCCGAGCTCGAAGGATCACGTCAGCCTCGATGCGTCGGTGGCCGACAACCTCAAGGCCATTGCCGGCTGCCTGGGCCGGAGCGTCGAAGACCTCGTCATCGTGGTGCTCGAGCGCGACCGGCACGAGAAGCTGATTGCCGATATCCGCGCGACCGGCGCGCGTATCCGCCTCATCGGCGACGGCGACCTCTCGGCCGGCATCGCCGCGGCCGTGGTCGGGTCCGGCGTCCACGCGGTGATGGGCACAGGCGGCGCCCCCGAAGGGGTGCTCACCGCGGCGGCCATGCGGTGCCTCAACGGCGAGATCTTCGCCCGCCTCGTCATCCGGAAGCCGGAAGACGAGGAGCGCTGCCGCGCGATGGGGATCACCGACCTGAAGAAGGTGTACCGGTCGAAGGACCTCGCGCCGGGCAAGCGCGTCATCTTCGCGGCCACGGGCGTCACCGACGGCACCCTGATGAAGGGCGTGCGGTTCTTTGGCGACGGCGTTCGCACGAGCTCCGTCATCATGCAGAACGACCCGCACTACATCCGGTTCATCGATAGCATCCACGTCCAGCCGGGGCGGGACGTGAAGATCAGATTCTGATCAATTGCTGATCGCCAGTTGCCAAGCGCTGACGTGCGGACACACTGGGTGATGCCACACTGCACTCGGCAATCACGTCGGCCATCAGCAGGTGGCGATTAGCAATCCAGCATGCCGAGGAAACCGAGCGGGATCGAAACGCGTGAAGCGGGACCCGAGCGTGCCGCGCTGGTCGGGCTCGTCACGGGCCGGGCCCGGCGTCTGGACGCCGAGCGTTCGCTCGATGAACTGGCCGGCCTGGCCGATGCGGCCGGCGCGAACGTGGTGCTCCGCGTCCTGCAGGAGCGGCCCAAGCCAGATCCGGCGACCTTCCTCGGTTCGGGCAAGATCGAACTGCTGGCCGGGTCGAGCGCCGCGGCTGACGTCGACGTCATCATCTTCGACAACGAGCTGACTCCGTCCCAGCTGCGTCAGATCACCGAGGTGGTCGGCCGCAAGGTGCTCGACCGGACGCAGCTCATTCTCGACATCTTCGCCGCCCGGGCCCGCACGCGCGAAGGCAAGCTGCAGGTCGAACTCGCGCAGTTGCAGTACCTGCTGCCGCGGCTGGTCGGGGCGGGCGCGGCGCTCTCGCGCCTTGGCGGCGGCATCGGCACACGCGGTCCTGGTGAAACGAAGCTCGAGACCGACCGGCGGCGCATCCGCACCCGCATCCACGCCATTTCCGAAGCCATCGAGCAGGTCCGGCAGCGCCGGTCGCAGCTGCGCGAGCGGCGGAAGAAGTCCGCCGTGCCGACCGTGGCCCTCGTCGGCTACACCAACGCCGGCAAGACCACCCTGTTCAACCGGCTGACGCGGTCGGAAGCGACCGCGTCCGACGCGCTCTTCGTCACGCTCGATCCGCTGTTGCGCCAGGTGCGGTTGCCCGACAACCGCGAACTGCTGCTGTCGGACACAGTGGGGTTCATCGACCGCCTGCCGCACGCCCTGGTGGCGGCGTTCCGCGCCACGCTCGAGGAAGTGGCTGAGGCCGACCTGGCGCTGCACGTAATCGACGCTTCGGCGCCCGACCGCGACCGCCGGATGGCGGCCGTGCGCTCGGTACTCGAGGAGGTCGGCGCGCTCGACGTGCCGCTGGTGGACGTCTACAACAAGTGTGACCAGATCAGTGCGGACGAGGTCCGCCGGCTCGGCGAGGCCGACCCCTCGGCGCTGCGCATCTCCGCGGTGACGGGGCAGGGTATCGATGAACTGCTCGGCACCGTGGCGTCGCGCGTCGAACTCGACACGCGTCGGGTCACGTTGACCTTCGATCCAGAGGACGAGGCCGAGCGCGAGCGGATCGGTCGCGTGTACAGGCACGGCACGGTCATCGAACACGAGGTGCGCGACGGTCGTGTGACGCTGGTCGCCGATGTGCCGCGTCGTCTGATGGGGTGGTTCGACACGCCCTCGCGGTAGAATCCGGGCATGCGGTCGCGTGTCCTTGCAGCTGTCGTCCTCGGTGTGGCGATGCTGTCTGCCTGCGCACCGAAAACCGTCCCGCTGCCACCTGCCGGGGTCGTCCGATTTCCAGACTTCATCGAGCCGACCGCGCCGGCTGACCTGGCGTCCACACCAGCTGCCTCGGCCGGTGCGCGCGCGTGGCGCTTCCTTCAGGCGGGCGACATCAGGAGTGCCGAGCGCGAGGTCGCGGCGGCCCTGAAGCTCGCACCCGCGTACTTCCCGGCGCAGGTCACCGCGGCGTACGCGGCGCTTGCCCGGAAGGACGCCGGGGCGGCCGAGTCGCAGTTCGCACGCGTGGAGCAGGCGCATCCCGGCTACCTGCCGGCGATCGTCGGCCGGGGACTCGCACTCGAGGCCGCGGAGGACAACGCCGGCGCCGTCGATGCGTATCGGCGTGCACTGGCCGTGAATCCGGGCCTGACCGACATCGCCCGTCGTGTGGACGTGCTCACGCTGCGCGGACTCCAGGAAGAACTCGCGGCCGCCCGCCAGGCATCGAGGGAGGGCAGGCGGGACGCGGCCATCCGTGCCTACCGCAACGCCATCGCGGCCTCGCCAGACAGCGCGTTTCTCTACCGTGAACTGGCGGCGGTCGAACGCGAGGCGCATCCCGAGGACGCGATCACGCACCTCGCGCGCGCGCATGAACTGGATCCCGGCGATGCCCAGGCACTGGTGCTCCTCGGCGACCTCTACGAACAGCAGGGCGCGCTCGAACTGGCCCTGAAGGCGTTCGCCGACGCGCAGGCCCTGGACCCCGAGGCCGTGCCGGCCGCCCGGCGCGAGTCCATTCAGGCGCGTCTCGACCGTGCCGCCCTCCCGGAGCAGTATCGGGCGATCGACGAGGCACGGCAGGTCACGCGGGCGGATCTGGCCGCCCTGATTGGCGTGCGTCTGTCGAACCTTGTCGCGTCTGCACCTGTGCGTGACATCGGCGTCATCACCGACATCCGCGGCCACTGGGCCGAGCGATGGATCGCTCCAGTGGCGCGTACCGGCATCATCGAGGCGTTACCCAACCACGCCTTCCAGCCGCGAGGTGTCGTGCGCCGCGTCGACCTCGCCCAGGCGGTCGCCCGCTTGCTGGATCTGCTGGGCCGGACTCAGCCGGCGCGGGTCAGCACCTGGAACCAGTCGAAGGGGCGCTTCACCGACCTGACCACGAGCCATCTGGCGTATCCGGCCGTCTCGCTGGCCGTGGCCGCCGGCGTCCTCCAGCCAACCGAGACCGGGGCGTTTCAGCCAACCCGCGCCGTTACCGGGGCGGAGGCCGTGGACGCCATGGAACGCGTGCGGCGCCTGGCGGAGTCGGGGCGCTGATGAGCGTCATCACGCCGGCGAACCAGGTCACGCTGCTGCGCATGCTGCTCGTGCCAGCCTTCGTCAGCCTGGTGGTCTATGGCTATCTTGGCTGGGCGCTCGTCACGTTCGTCGTGGCCGGTATCACGGACATGCTGGACGGCATCATTGCGCGGCGGTCCGGCCAGCAGAGCGACCTCGGCGCGTGGCTCGATCCGATGGCGGACAAGCTGCTCGCCGTGAGCACGTTCATCGTGCTCTCGGTGCCAGGACTCGGCCTCGCGAACCCGCTGCCGATTTGGCTCACCGTGATGATCATCACGCGCGACGTCGTCATCGTCGCGACCGTCGCCATCGTGAACCTGGCGGTGGGCAAGCGCACGTTCAAGCCGTCCATCTACGGCAAGATCGCGACCGCCACCTACATGCTCACGGTGGTGGCCGCCATGCTCTTCAACTACCTGAGGTATCACTCCGTCGTGGTCGATCTCTTCGTCTGGGCGTCGACCGCCATCACGCTGATCTCGAGCCTGCACTACATCACTCACGCGTCACGCATCATCGAGACGCCGCAGGCCCCGTAGCCTGCCAGGGATACGACATGCGCCGATTGCTCGACTCCTGGTTGCCGTCCGTCATGGTCCTCACCCTGTGCGCCCTGCTGGCGCCGGTCTCGCCAGCCTTCGCGCAGGCTCCCCCGAAGCAGGCGGTGGTCGAGACGACGGCGGGCACGTTCATCCTGGACCTCATGCCCGAGGCCGCGCCGAATACGGTGGCGTTCTTCACGAAGACGGCACAGGCCGGTGGGTACGACGGCACCGTCTTCCATCGGGCGATCAGGAACGGGATGGTCCAGGGCGGCGATCCGCTCTCGAAGGATCCGGCCAAGAAGGCGCAGTACGGGCAGGGTGGTCTCAATCAGTTGAAGGCGGAGGCGCGAGCGCCGAAGATGTTTGCCGGCGCGGCCGCGGCGGTGCTCGTCCCGGGCAAGCCGGACAGTGCAGGCACGCAGTTCTTCATCGTCCTCGCGGACCAGCCCACGCTGGACAACCAGTACACGGTGTTCGCCAAGGTGGCCGACGGGATGGACGTGCTGCAGAAGATCTCGGCGATGCCGCCGGATGTCAGCGGCATGGTGGCCGATCGTGTCGAGATCCGGAAGGTCACGATTCGCGATACCCCGCCCGAGCCGTTCGTGAACGACTCGAAGGAGACCCTGGGGACCTACAAGGCCGTGCTCGAGACGAGCATGGGGCCGATCACCGTCGAGTTCTTCGCCGACAAGGCGCCTGAAACGGTGCGGCAGTTCCTCCGCATGGCGGAAGCCGGTGTCTACAACGACATGGGCTTCCATCGCGTGGCACCGGGGTTCGTCATCCAGACCGGCGCGCTGTCGTCGCGGACCGTTCCGCTCAGCCCGAAGCAGCAGGCGCTCGTGCACGACCTGGAACCGGAGTTCAACGACACGAAGCACGTGAAGGGGATCGTGTCGATGGCGCGAGGCGAGGCGAAGAACAGCGCCCAGACCTCGTTCTTCATCTGCGTCGGCACATCCACCGCGCTCGACGGGGTCTACACCGCGTTCGGGCGCGTGGTGGACGGCATGAGTGTGGTGGACGCCATCGAACAGGTGCCGCGCACGGGAGAAGCCCCGAACTCACGCATCGACCTCAAGACCGTGCGAGTCGTGAAGCCCTGACAGGGCACCGGCCTGACCCTCAGGCCTGGGACGGCACCACCCGCGTGACCTTGACCGCGGTGCCGACCAGGTATTCCACGCGGATGCGGTCGCCGGGTTCGATGTTGTCCGCCACCGCCTCGGGACCGAGCCGCGCGACATGCACCTGTCCATCGGGCTCCTCGACCGACGTGAAGAACACGTCGCAGATGACCTGCCCGTGGATGCTGACCGGCTGAAGCCGCTTGAGGATACCGTCACGAGTGCCTTTGAGCATGTTCAGGAATGCTAATCGTTCTTCGTCGAATGCTGAAGTGAAGAGACGCGTACGCAGGCAGTGCGACGATAACGAGCCCCGTCAGGGACCGCTTCGTGTCCGGCGCCACGCGCATGTCACTGGTCGAATGGCAGCAGGTCGGTCCGTGTCTGGACCGGCTCGTCGCGTTCGCCGAAATTGTGCACGCTGACGCCGAGCAGCCGGACGGGACGCGCGCCCGCATCGGTCTTCAGCAGCAGTTCCAGCGCCCTGGCCGCGATGGCCGATCGGTCGGAGGTGGCCGGCGCCGAGTGGCTGCGGGTGAGCGTGGAGAAGTCGCTGTAGCGGACCTTCAGGGTGACGGTTCTCGCCACCATCTGGCGCTCGGCCATCCAGTCTGCCGCGGCGGTGGCCATGCGTGATACCTCGTCGCGAATCCGATCCTGGTCGGTCAGGTCTTCAGCATAGGTCCGCTCGGAACCGGACGACTTGCGCACGCGATTCGGCGTCACCGGACGGGGGTCCACTCCGTGCGCCAGTTGCAGCAGCCAGTCGCAGAGGCTGCCGACCGCGGCGCGCAGGGCCTGCGGCTCGAATCTCCGCACGTCCACCAGCCGCTCGATGCCCCGCTCGCGGAGCTTCTTCGCCGTGACCGGTCCAACGCCCCAGAGCGCATCGACGGGGAGCTGCTGCAGGAAGGGCTCGACCCGGTCGGGGCTGATGACCGTCAGCCCGTCCGGCTTCTTCCAGCCCGACGCGATCTTCGCGAGGAACTTGTTCGGGGCCACCCCGGCCGAGGCCGTGAGTCGCGTCTCCTCGAGGATCCGGGCCTTGAGCCGGCGGGCCACGGGCGTGGCCAGTGCCTCGCCCCAGCTGTTCTCGGTCACGTCCAGGTACGCTTCGTCCAGCGAGAGCGGCTCCACGAGCGGCGTCACCTCGCGGAAGATGGCGAACACCGCGTTGGATGCGGCCTTGTACCTCGCGAAGTCCGGGCGGACGATGAGGAGGTCGGGGCAGAGGCGGACCGCCTTCGCCATCGACATGGCCGAGCGCACGCCGAACTTGCGGGCTTCGTAGCTCGCCGCCGCCACGACGCCGCGCCGGTCGGGCTGCCCGCCGACCGCCACGGGCCGGCCTTTGAGCGACGGGTCGTCGCGCTGCTCGACGGACGCGAAGAACGCGTCCATGTCCACGTGGATGATTCGGCGGGTCACGGGAATTGCAGGATTCAGAATGCCGATCGCAGATTGAATTGCAGATTCGCAAGGCAGATTGTACGCTCTATGCGCTCGAGCCGACGACGTCCGCGGTGCGGACTGAGGCCCGCGCCTCCAGGCGCGTGTGGGGTCGTCGGCGTGATTCCAATTAGCGATTAGCCTTCCGCGATTAGCGATCAGGTACATGCCCCAGTTCATCTACACCATGAAAGGCCTCGGGAAGGTCCATCCGCCCGACGCCCGCGTCCTCGACGACATCTGGCTTTCGTTCTACTACGGCGCGAAGATCGGCGTCCTTGGCCTGAACGGCGCCGGCAAGAGCTCGCTCCTGAAGATCATGTCCGGCGAGGACCAGAGCTTCCTGGGCGAGGCGTTCGCCGCCGAGGGGATCTCGATCGGGTTCCTGCACCAGGAGCCGAAGCTCGATCCCAACAAGACCGTGCTCGGCAACGTGGAGGAAGGCGTCGCACCGCTGAAGGCCATTCTGGCGCGCTACGACGAGGTGAACGAGAAGCTCGGCGAAGACCTGTCTCCGGAAGAAATGGACAAGGTGCTCGATGAGCAGGGCAAGCTCCAGGACCGCATCGACGCGCTGAACCTGTGGGACCTCGACTCGCGGCTCGAACTGGCGATGGACGCGCTGCGGTTGCCTCCACCCGACGCCGACGTGACGAAGCTCTCCGGCGGCGAGCGCCGCCGCGTCGCCCTCTGCCGGCTGCTCCTGCAGTCGCCTGACCTGCTGCTGCTGGACGAACCGACGAACCATCTCGACGCGGAGTCAGTGGCCTGGCTCGAGCGCTTCCTCAAGGACTACGCCGGCACGGTCGTGGCGGTGACGCACGATCGGTACTTCCTCGACAACGTGGCGGGCTGGATTCTGGAACTGGATCGCGGCCGCGGCATTCCGTGGGAAGGCAACTACTCGTCGTGGCTCGAGCAGAAGCAGAACCGGCTCGCGCAGGAGGAGAAGGCGGAGACCCGACGCCAGCGGACCCTCGAGCGCGAACTCGAGTGGATTCGCATGTCGCCCCGTGCGCGTCAGGCAAAGGGCAAGGCCCGCCTCAACGCGTATGAGGAACTCCTCCGCGAAGACACCGCGCAGAAGATCGAGCAGGCCCAGATATACATAACCCCCGGCCAGCGTCTCGGCGACATCGTCGTCGAGGCTCGTGACCTGAAGAAGGGCTACGGCGACACGCTGCTCATCGACGGCCTGAACTTCACGCTGCCGCGCGGCGGCATCGTCGGCGTCATCGGGCCGAACGGCGCCGGCAAGACCACGCTGTTCCGGATGATCACGGGGCAGGAGCAGCCCGACGCCGGCACGCTGCGGATTGGCGAGACGGTGCAGGTGGGCTACGTCGATCAGAGCCGGGACGCCCTCGATCCCAACAAGACCGTGCACGATGAGATCTCGGGCGGTGCCGACGAAATCGAACTCGGGAAGACGAAGGTCGCGTCGCGCGCCTACGTGTCCTGGTTCAACTTCAAGGGTGCGGGACAGCAGCGCAAGGTCGGCACCCTTTCGGGCGGCGAACGGAACCGCGTGCACCTGGCCAAGCTGCTGAAGAAGGGCAGCAACCTGCTGCTGCTCGACGAACCGACGAACGACCTGGACGTCGACACGCTGCGCGCGCTCGAAGAAGCGCTCCTGAAACACGCCGGCTGCGCGGTGGTCATCAGCCACGACCGCTGGTTCCTCGATCGCATCGCCACCCACATGCTCGCTTTCGAAGGCGACAGCCAGGTGGTGTGGTTCGAGGGGAACTACCAGGACTACGAAGCCGACAAGAAGCGCCGTCTCGGCACCGACGCGGACCAGCCGCACCGGATCAAGTACAGGAAGCTCACCAGGTAGGGCGGGCAGGGCAGGCTCGGCAGGCGGGACTGCCGCCGGCACGCGCGAGATGGAGGCCAGGCAGACCGGGCGCTATTGGCCCTGTCGCCACCGAGGTTTCCGGGCAGGGACTTTGCCTGAGGTTCGGCGTGCTCAGACATCAGAACCTCGTGGCGTGGCAGCGGGCGGACGATCTCTATATCCGCCTGCATCGGCTCGCATCGGAGCGGTTTCCATCCGCTGAACGTTTCGAACTCGGTAGTCAGCTACGGCGAGCGGCCTATTCGGTGGCCGCGAACATCGTCGAAGGCGTTGCCAGACGGTCGGACGCTCAGCGAGTGCACTTCCTCAACATGTCCGAGTCTTCGCTCGCCGAGGTGGCCTACTGTGTTCACGTGGCGGCACGGCTCGGATACATCACCACGAGCGAGTTCAACGAACTGGACGCCGAGATTCAAAAGGTGTTCGCGCCCTTGAGCGGGCTGCTGCGCCGTACGAAGGAAACGGGCTGAGGGAAGCGACTTCCCATCAGCCCGTTGCGTTCCCTGTTCAGTCCCGCCTGCCCTGCCCGCCCTGCCCGCCTTCAGTTCACCTTCGTTCGAAAGTACTCGATCGTCTTCACCAGGCCCTCTTCGAGCTGCACCTTCGGCTGCCAGTCGAGGAGCGTGGTGGCGCGGGTGATGTCGGGCCGGCGCTGCTTGGGGTCGTCGGTCGGCAGCGGGCGCGTGACGAGCTTGCTCGAGGAACCGGTCATCCGGATGATCGTCTCGGCAATCTCCTTGATCGTCATCTCGCGCGGGTTGCCGATGTTGATCGGGTCGTTCTGGTCCGAGAGCATCAGCCTGATGATGCCGTCGACGAGATCCGTGATGTAGGTGAAGCTGCGGGTCTGCGAGCCGTCGCCGAAGATCGTGACGTCTTCGTTCCGCAGGGCCTGCGACATGAAGGCGGGCACGGCCCGGCCGTCGTTCACGCGCATGCGCGGACCGTAGGTGTTGAAGATGCGGACGATCTTCGTGTCCACCCCGTGGTAGCGGTGGTAGGCCATGGTCATCGCCTCCGCGAAGCGCTTGGCTTCGTCGTAGACGCCGCGCGGTCCCACCGGATTCACGTTGCCCCAGTAGGTTTCCTTCTGCGGATGCTCGAGCGGGTCGCCGTACACCTCCGAGGTGGACGCGAGCACGAAGCGTGCGCCCTTGGCCTTCGCAAGCCCGAGGGCCTTGTGGGTGCCGAGCGCACCGACCTTCAGCGTCGGGATGGGAAGTTCGAGGTAGTCGATCGGGCTCGCCGGGCTCGCCCAATGAAGCACCGCGTAGACCGGCCCCTCCACGTAGATGTAGTTGGTGACGTCGTGCTTGATGAACGTGAACTCGCGGTTCACCAGGTGCGCGATGTTCTCGGTCGACCCCGTGAGCAGGTTGTCGATGCCGATGACCTCGTAGCCGCGGTCCAGCAGCGTCTCGGAGAGGTGGGAGCCGATGAACCCGGCGGCGCCGGTGATGACGATACGTTTCTTCATGGCAATTGGTGCGTTGGCGAAGTGGTGAATTGGAGAGCCAATTCACGAGGCGCCGGTATCAGTATGCGTGTTTGTGGAAGAAGCCGCGCAGCAGCGTCAGCCACATGATCTTCAGATCGAGCCGCACGGACCAGTTCTCGATGTAGTAGAGGTCGTACTCGATGCGCTTCTCGAGGGGCGTGTTGCCGCGCCACCCGTTGACCTGCGCCCAGCCGGTCAGTCCGGCCTTCACCTTGTGCCGCAGCATGTACTGCGGAATCTTGTGCTTGAACTGCTCCACGAAGTGCGGACGCTCCGGCCTGGGACCGACGATGGACATGTCGCCCATGAGCACGTTCCATAGCTGCGGCAGTTCGTCCACGTTCGACTTCCGCATGAAGCGGCCCAGCGGTGTCACGCGCGAGTCGCCCTGCACTGCCCACACCGGCCCCGTGTGCTTCTCGGCATCGTCGAACATCGAGCGGAACTTGACGATGGTGAACGATTTGCCGTCCAGCCCCATCCGCTCCTGGCGGTAGAAGACCGGCCCGTTCGAGGTCAGCTTCACGAGCGCGGCCACGATGGCCAGCGGGACCGACAGTACGACGAGCGCGCTGGCGGAGATGCCGATGTCGATCGCCCGCTTCAGCGCCGAGTTGAAGCCCTGGAGCGGCACGTCGTTGACGTTGATGACCGGAACGCCGTCGAGATCTTCGAGGCGGGCGCGCAGGGCGATGACCTGGAGCAGGTCGGGCACCACCTTCACGTCCACCATCTCGCGGCTGGTGCTCTCGAGCAGCTCGATCATCCGCATGTGCTGCTCGGGCGGCAGGGCGACGTAGAGGTGGTCGATGCTCTCGCGTGCGGTGATCTCAGCGGCTTCCTGCAGGGTGCCGAGCAGGGGCAGGCCGCGGTAGCCAAGGTGATCGCCGGCGGCCCGGTCGTCGACGAAGCCGACGATCTGATAGCCGAGTTCGCGGTGCTCCAGGATCTTGTCGGCGACCAGCCGTCCGAGGTCGCCTGAGCCGGCGATCAGGATCCGCTTCAGCCCGATGCCCGCGCGCCACCGGCGCTCGAGCACCTCGCGCATCAGTTCGCGCGACGCGAAGGTGAGCGCGACGTTGAGGACCAGGAAGATGGCCCAGACCAGCTGGGACACCTGGTACGCCCCGACATCCCGCGCCGCCTCGCTGGCGAAGTAGGTCTGGACGTACAACGTGCCGACGACGCCGAAAACCACGGCGAGGATGCTGCCGACGAACACGGCGAAGAAGTCGTCGACGCGCGACCGGCCACGCCGGAGCCGGTAGAGCCCCTGCAGGTAGAAGCCGAGCGGCACCACCACCAGGATGAACGGCAGGACGTTGACGTACTGACGGAGCGGCGGCAGACCGCGGGTAATGGGAATGAGCCCGGTCTGGAAGCGGATGGCGTAGGCGAGGATGAAGGCCGTCAGCCCGAGCAGGGCGTCGGACACGACATGGAACGCGACGAGCAGGCGGTTGTGCCGAATCATCGCGCGTCCGCCTGGATCGGGCCGCGCACCAGCGCCTCGAGTTCGTCGCCGAAGCGTTCGCGGGCGAACCCCTCGGCGAAGCCGCGGATGGTGCCGCTGTCGAACGGGGTCTGCAGTGCGCGGCTGACGCCGTCGGTGAAGGCTTCGACCGACAGGTCGTCGACAAGGATGCCGGTTTCGCCGTCGCGGACGGTCTCCAGTGAGCCTCCGCGTTTCAGCGCGACCACCGGACGGCCGCAGGCCTGCGCTTCGAGCGGCACGATGCCGAAGTCTTCCTCGCCCGGCAGCAGCACGAGGGCGGCGCGGCGATAGAGGTTCCGGATGTCGTCGTTGGAGACACGCCCGAGGAACTCGGCGCGCCCGGCGGCGAGCCGTTCGAGTCCGGCCCGTTCAGGGCCGTCGCCGACGATTTTCAGGGGCAGGTGCGCCAGGTGGCAGGCCTCGATGGCTAGGTCGATGCGTTTGTACGGAACGAGCGCCGACACAATCAGGGCGAAGGGCTCGGGCGCCGTGCCGTCCGGGTGGTAGAACTCCGTGTCCACGGGCGGATACACGACCGACGCCCCGCGATTATAGTATCGAGCGATCCTGCCCGCAACATAGTGAGAGATAGCCACATAGCGGTCGGGCCGGTTCGAGGTCTCCTGGTCCCAGCGGGCGATTCGGCGCATCACGGGCCGCATCAGGGCGCTGCCCACCCGGCCAATCTTCTCCGGACCGAAGTAGGCGTCGAACTGATCCCAGGCATACCGCATGGGCGTGAAGCAGTAACAGAGGTGCGGCACGCCGCCGGGGGTGACCACCGACTTGGCCACGCAGTGGCTGAGGCTGAGGACCCGGTCGAACCCGTCGAAGTGAAACTGCTCGATGGCCGTCGGGAAGAGCGGGAGATAGTGGCGGTAGCGCGTCCGCGCAGCGGGCAGTCGCTGGACGAACGACGTATGGATGCGTCGCCGTTCGATGACCGGCGAGACGGACCCCGGCACGTGCATCAGCGTGAACAGATCCGCGCCGGGAAAGCGCTCGCAGACCACTTCCAGTGCCTTCTCGCCCCCGCGCATGCCGGTGAGCCAGTCGTGAACGATCGCCAGCTTCACGTGGGCGGCACTCCGGCCTGCTGCCCGGCCGTGCCGGGCGCGGCCGGCACCTCCACGAACGGCTGGTGTACGACCTCCCCGTAAATCTCCCGGACACGCCTGACCGACGCCCCCCAGGAGAACTGGCGTGCGCGCGCCAGGCCGCGGCGCCGCAGGTCGCGCCGCAGGTCCACGTCGGTGAGCACGCGGTAGATGCCGTCGGCAATGGCCTCGGGATCGTAGGGATCGACGAGCTGTGCCGCATCCCCGGCCACCTCCGGCAGCGAGGAGATGTTCGAGGTAACCACCGGCGTGCCGCTGGCCATGGCCTCGAGCGGCGGCAGACCGAACCCCTCGTAGAGCGACGGGAACACGAAGACGCCGGCGAGGCGATACATCACCGCGAGCGTGTGCTCCGGCAGGTAGCCGAGGAAGCGGACGTAGTTGTGGAGCTGGTACCGGTGCACGGCACGCCGGAGCGCGGCATACTTCGAGATGTCGTCGCCGATCATCACCAGCTTGAGATGATCCAGCCCGCGCATCCGGACGATCTGGAACGCATCGATCAGCCGCTCCAGGTTCTTGTGCGGCTTCACGTTCCCGGCGTAGAGCACGAACTCGTCGTGCAGCTGGTAACGCTCCCGCACGCGCACGACATCCTCTTCCACGGGCTCCACGCCGAAACGCTCGTCGTAGGCGTTGTAGATCACGTCGATCTTCGACGGCTCGGTGCCGAAGAACTTCATGATGTCGGCCTTCGATGTTTCGGAGACGGTCAGCACGCGCGTGGCGCGGCTCGCGGCCATCGCCATCGACGTCCGCGCGTAGGTCAGCGCGGCGCGGTTCGGCAGGTACTGCGGAAACATCAGGTGGATGCAGTCGTGGATGGTGACAACCGACCGGCAGTGCACGAGGGGCGGCAGCACATAGTGCGGCGCGTGGAAGAGATCCACGCCCTCGCGCCGGAGCGCGAGCGGCACCTTGACCTGCTCCGTGATGGAGTAGTTGCCCGCGGTTTCGACGACGGGCCGGAAGTTCGCCCCGAGCGCCCGCAGCCCCTCGACATCGCCCGGCCGGCAGAGGAGCACGAACTCCGTCTGCTGGTCCAGGCGGGCAAGCTCCCGCAGCAGGTTCCTGATGTAGGTCCCGATGCCGTAGTCGTGGAGCTTGCGCGCGTCGATGCCGATTCGCACGGTCAAATCATAGCGCGTGAGGCCGTGGGCGGGCGCGTGTCAGGACCGGCGCAGGAGCCTGAAGAGGCGCAGTGCCGGGACCCACAGCGGATGGTGCTTCCGGTAGAACGCCAGATGGCTCCGCTCGTAGGCGGCCCTGGTCGCCGCAGGCGCAGTGGCGGCCGAACGTCCACGCAGGTGAATCACTTCGGCTTCCGGTGTGAACAGCACACCGCGGCCTCTCGCGCGGATGGCCGCGCAGAAGTCCGCGTCCTCGGTGTACATGAAATAGCGCTCGTCCAGCCCCCCAACGGCCTGCGCATCGGTGCGGCGCACGAGCAGGCAGGCGCCGGACACCCAGTCCGGCCGCTGTTCCATCCTCGTCATGGCTTCCACCCGCGCGACGACGTCCGGGTCGTTGACGGCAATGCCCTGCAGCAGGCGGCGCTGTTTCCATTCGCTCAGGGGCGAAAGCATCGCGCCGAACGACAGTTCGGCCCGGCCGGCGGCATCGACGAGGCGCGGCCCGAGGACGGCCACGTCGGGCGCCCGGCGGATCCGCGCGAGCATCCGATCCACGGACCGGGGCGGGACGACGGTGTCGCTGTTGAGCAGCATCACGAACTCGCCCGTGGCCACGCGCAGGCCGTCGTTGTTCGCGGCGGCAAATCCGCCGTTGGTGGCGCGACGGATGACCCGAACACCCGGATACCCCTCGGCCGTGTCCGCCGACCCGTCGGTCGATGCATTGTCGACAACGATGACCTCGTGGGTGGCGGTGGGCGGGTGCTGCCGCAGCGAGTCGAGGCAGTTCACCAGATCGCGGCGCGTGTTGTAGCTGACGACGATGATCGAAAGGTCCATCAGGCTACCGACTCCAGCAGCCGGAGGGTGTCGCGGCCGGCACGCGCCCAATCGTAGCGCCCCAGCGCCCGGGGGGCCTCCGCGAGCAGGCGGGCGCGCGTGGCCTCGTCGTAGAGCAGCAACTCCAGCCGCGACGCGGTTTCGCCGATCGCCCCGCGAGCCACGTAGAGCGCGGCGTCGCCGCAGCTCTCGCGGGCGACCGCGGTGTCGAGGAGCAGCGCCGGGATACCCGCGGCGATTGCTTCCATCGGCGTCAGTCCCAGCCCCTCGTATTCGGACAGGAAGGCGAACGCCCGCGCCTGGCTGTAGAGCGTCTGGAGTTCGGCGTCCGGGATGTAGCGGTGCCAGTGAATCCGGGCGGCGTGCGGGCTCCGGGCGACGAGGGCGCCGACATGCTCGCTCGGAAAACTCCGGTCGTCGCCGACGAGATGCAGGTGTGCGTCCGCATGGCGGCTGGCCACGATGGAGAAGGCGGCGATCAGGTCGGGGATGTGCCGCCGGTTGAAGATCGAGCCGACGTAGAGCACATGAGCGCCCGTGCCGGCGGTTGCGGCGGGTGGTGCATCGATGCCCGGCGGGATCACGTGCACATGGCCGGGGTCCACCCGCATGCGCTCCACAATCTCGCGCTTCGAGAACTCGGAAATGGTGACCACGGCCCGGGCTGCCGCGGCGGAGCGGCGGGCGAGCCACCGGCGCCGGACCCCTTCGCGCCACCGGAACCAGTCCGGACGGGCGACGAACGAGATGTCGTGGAGCGCGACCACGCGTGGAACCCGCGTGAGCAGCGGCGTCGAGTAGGCAGGGGAGAAGAGGATATCGAGCCTGTCGCCCGCGATGGCCGCCGGAAGTGTGCGCTGCTCCCAGCTGGTTCCGCCGCTTCCAGGAAGCACGCGCACGTCGCAGCCGGTCCCGAAGTCCAGGGGACGATGCGCGTAGAGGACGAGGTCGTGACCGTGTTGGTGCTGGGACGCGGTCCACTCCCGCAGCAGACCTGCGAGGTAGCGGCCGACCCCCGTGGGTGTGCCGCTCAGTTCACGCGCGTCGATGCCGATCCGCATCAGGCGACACCCCGGCGCGCCGTGCGGCCCGCGCGTGCCTTCGCGTACGCGTCCAGTGTCGCCGCTGCCGTGCTCGCCCAGTTGTACTGAGCGGCCCTCGCGAGCCCCCGCGCCGTCGCCCTCGCACGCGCCTGTTCATCGTCGAGCAGGGCCTCGATCGCGTCGGCCATCGCGTCGGGGTCGGTAGGCGTCACGAGCCGAACGGCGTCGGCACCCACTTCTGGCAGTGCCCCCGCGTCAGCCGCCACCACCGGCACACCGACCGTCATGGCCTCGAGCACCGGCAACCCGAAGCCCTCTTCGAACGACGGCTGAACCAGCAGGCGAGCACCCGTGTAGAGGTCGCGCCGGGCGTCGGGCGCGACGTAACCCACATGGCGCACGGCGCCGCTGAGCGGCGGGCGGCTCATGCGGGCGAGCCAGGCGTCGGACTGATCCGTGGTCTTGCCGGCGATTCGCAGCTCTGGAAGCACGCGACGGCGGCCCAGGAGGATCTCCCAGGCGTCCAGGAGCGCGCCGAGGTTCTTGCGAGGTTCCAGCGTCCCGAAGAACAGCACATACCCGTCTCTGGGCTCCCCAGTGCGGGCGGTCCAGTTCGGACCTCCCGGCGAGGCGACCGTGATGCGGTCGGCCGGCACCTCGAGCAGGCGGACCACCTCGCGGCGCGTGAACTCCGAGACGACGATGACGCGGTCGGCGCGGTGTGCGTGCGATCGGGCGAGGGCCGGATAGTCGCGGCGGATCTCGGCACGCGTGCGTTCCGGGTGGTAGAGGAAGTTCAGGTCGTGAATGGTGACGACCTGGGCCGCGCGGCGGGCCGGCATCAGCAAGGGATGCAGGGAGTGGGCGATGTCGAACACGCCCCCGGCGAGCGTCTCGGCCGACGGCCAGCCGAGCCGGTGCCAGGCCAGGTTCAGCAGCCGCACCGGGACCCGGCGATCCACGCAGTGAGAACCGGCCAGGTCGGGGCCGCAGACCAGGCGGTCCTTCGACGAGCTGGAGAAGACGGTGATGTCGAGCGGCGCGCCCTGCTGATCCACGCGCGCCTCGAGCAGCGCACGGACGAGCTGATGTGTGTATTCGCCGACGCCGCTGCGCTCCCGGAGCGCGGCGCGATAATCGATGAGGACGCGCACTTGTTTAAGTCTTTCCGACTCAGTATCTTATTGTTAAATGAAAATCGCCGTCATTGGTACCGGGTATGTCGGTCTCGTCGCGGGCGCCTGCCTCGCCGAGAACGGCAACGAAGTGATCTGTGTCGACAAGGACGCCAGCAAGATCGCCACGCTCGAGGCGGGCAAGATGCCCATCTACGAGCCGGGGCTGGAAGAGATGGTTCGGCGAAATACCGCCGAAGCTCGTCTGACGTTCACGACCAATCTGCCGACCGCCGTTCAGGCTTCGGAGATCGTCTTCATCGCGGTAGGTACCCCGCAGGGTGAAGACGGGTCTGCCGACCTGCAGCACGTCCTTGGCGTCGCAAGCGAGATCGGCAGGTCCATCAACAAGTACACCGTCGTGGTGGACAAGAGCACCGTTCCCGTTGGTACGGCAAAGAAGGTGCAAGCTGCCGTGGCCGCTGAGACGTCGGTGCCGTTCAGCGTGGTCAGCAACCCCGAGTTCCTGAAGCAGGGTGCGGCCATCGAAGACTTCATGAAGCCGGATCGCGTCGTCATCGGCGCGGACGACTCGAAGGCCGCCGAGCTCATGCGCGCGGTCTACGCCCCGTTCACGCGAACCGGTGCACCGATCATGGTGATGGACACGCCCAGCGCCGAACTCTGCAAGTACGCGGCGAACGCCATGCTCGCGACCCGCATCTCGTTCATGAACGAGATTGCCAACGTCTGCGAGCTGGTCGGGGCGAATGCCGAATCGGTCCGCAAGGCCGTGGGTTCCGACCGGCGCATCGGCCCCTCGTTCCTCTTCCCGGGGATCGGCTACGGTGGCAGCTGCTTCCCGAAGGACGTGAAGGCGATGCTGAAGTCGGCCGCCGACGAAGGCTACGACTTCAAGATCCTCGATGCGGTCGAGGCGGTCAACCAGCGCCAGAAGTCGGTGCTGGTCGACAAGATCCTCAAGCACTTCGGCAGCGTACAGGGCAAGACCATCGCCCTGTGGGGCCTGGCGTTCAAGCCGCGCACGGACGACATGCGTGAAGCGCCGGCCATCACGATCGTCGAGAAGCTGCTCGCCGCCGGCGCCACGATCCAGGCGTACGACCCCGAAGCCACGCACACCGCGAAGCGGGTGTTCGGCGACCGCATCACGTACTGCGCGCACAGCTACGAGGCACTGCAGGGCGCCGACGCGCTGGCTGTCGTGACCGAGTGGAACGAGTTCCGCGAGCCCGACTTCAAGAAGATCAAGCAACTGCTGAAGTCGCCCGTCGTGTTCGACGGACGGAACATCTACGCTCCCGAGACCATGCACGGGCTCGGCTTCCAGTACTTCTCCATTGGCCGCTGACCTCCGACGCGTCCTGGTGACCGGCGGCGCCGGCTACATCGGGAGCCATGCCGCCAAGGCACTGAAGCGGGCCGGGTATGAGGTGGTCGTCTACGACAACCTCTGCGCCGGCCACCGCGAGGCGGTCCGCTACGGCACCCTGGTCGAGGGCGACATCACCGACCTCGGGGCCGTGCGGCGCGCGCTTCGCGAGCACGAGATCTGGGGCGTCATGCACTTTGCGGCGTTCCTGGATGTCGGGGAGTCGGTGCGCGAGCCCGGGAAGTACTACCGGAACAACGTCACCGGCGCCACGACCGTGCTCGAGGCCATGGCTGCGGAAGGCGTCAAGCTGTTCGTCTTCTCGTCGACGTGCGCCACCTACGGCGAGCCGATCGAAACGCCCATCTCCGAGTCGCACCCGCAGCGTCCCATCAACAGCTACGGCGAGTCCAAGCTGGCGGTGGAACGAGCGCTGCCGCACTTCGAACGGGCGTACGGCATCCACTCCGTCGCGTTGCGCTACTTCAATGCGTCCGGCGCCGACCCCGACGGGGAGATTGGCGAAGACCACTCGCCGGAAATCCACATCATCCCGCGCGCCATCGAGGCGGCGACGGGCGGTCGCGGACTGCAGGTGTTCGGCGACGACTACCCGACGCCAGACGGCACCTGCCTGCGCGACTACATCCATGTGTCCGACCTTGCAGACGCCCACGTGAAGGCGCTGCAGGCGATTGCGGACACGGCCACGTCGCGCATCTACAACCTGGGGACCGGCCACCCGCACTCCGTGCGCGAGGTCATCGACACGGTGGAACGGGTCACCGGCAACAAGGTGCCCTGGACGCTGGCCCCGCGCCGCGAAGGCGATCCGGCTGTCCTGTATGCGGCGGCCGCCCGGGCCCAGACCGAGCTGAAGTGGACGCCGCGCTTCGCCGATCTCGAGTCGATCGTCAGGACCGCCTGGAACTGGCATCGCAGCCACCCGCAGGGATACCGGACGGGCCATCGCCCGTGACCACGTCGTCACCACTGACGCGGCTGTTCGGCTACACGCGACCCTACCGGGGACGCCTCGGCTGGGCCGTGGTGGCGATGGCGTTCTACGCGCTCGGGTCCGCGGGCCTCGCCGCGCTGATCAAGACCATCTTCGACAACGTCCTGCAGGACCGCTCGCAGCTGAGTTCCGTGGCGTGGTCGATCGTCGGGCTGAACCTGCTCAAGGGCATCGGCTCGTACGGGTCGGCCTACCTCATGGCCTGGGTCGGCCAGCGCGTCGTCACCGACATCCGCAACGAGCTGTACAGCCACATCCTCGGCCAGTCGGCGAGCTTCTTCGCGGAGCGCTCGACGGGCGAGCTGATGTCGCGCATCAGCAACGATGTCGGTCAGGTGCAGCAGGCGGTCTCCGAGACGGCGGGCGACCTCGCGCGTGAAACGCTGTCGCTCGTCGGCTTCGCGTTCCTGCTGTTCTATTACGACGCGTGGCTCTCGGTCTTCTGCATCATCACGGCGCCGCTCATCGTCTACCCGCTCGTCCGCCTGGGGCAGCGCGTGCGCAAGACGACGCGGAGAAGCCAGGAAGCGCTGCAGCAGCTCTCGCACATCAGCGCTGAAGGCTTCACCGGCCAGCGGATCGTCAAGGCGTTCGGTGCGGAGCAGCGCGAGAGCGATCGCTTCGCCGCCGCGGGCCATCAGCTCTTCCGTACGAACATGAAGGTGACGGCGGCGCTCTCGAGCCTCCCGCCGCTCATGGAACTGCTCGGCGGCTTCGCGATGGCGGGCGCCCTCTGGTACGGCAGCCGTGAGATTGCCAGCGGCCGCCTCACCATCGGCGAGCTGACGTCGTTCATCGCCACCCTGTTCCTGATGTACGGTCCGGCCAAGAAGCTGAGCCGCGTGAACGCCAACCTGCAGCAGGCCATCGCCGCGTCGGAACGGATTTTCGAGATGCTCGACACCCACACCGAGGTGGTCGAGAAACCGAATGCTCCGGCGCTGGCGCCGTTCCAGCACACGATCGCCTTCCGCGACGTCGCCTTCAGCTACGAGGAGAACCGGCGGATCCTGCGCGGGGTTTCCGTCGATGTCCGCGCTGGCCAGATGATTGCCGTGGTCGGCCGCAGCGGCGCGGGCAAGACTACGTTGGTGAACCTGCTGCCGCGGTTCTACGACGTCACCAGCGGTTCGATCTCGATCGACGGCGTGGACATCCGTGACGTGTCGCTCGCGTCGCTGCGCAGCCAGATCGGCATCGTGACGCAGGAGACCGTGCTGTTCGACGACACGGTCGCGAGCAACATCGCCTACGGCCGTCCGTCGGCACCGCAGGCGGAAATCGAAGCGGCCGCACGGGCCGCGAACGCGCACGACTTCATTGCGGCGCTGCCGGCCGGCTACGGCACCATCATCGGCGAACGCGGCCAGCGACTGTCCGGTGGCCAGCGCCAGCGGCTCGCCATCGCCCGCGCCCTGCTTCGGAATGCGCCGATTCTGGTGCTCGACGAAGCCACGTCCGCGCTCGACGCCGAATCGGAACTGCTGGTGCAGGAAGCGCTGACCAACCTGATGATGAACCGCACCTCGTTCGTCATCGCCCATCGACTGTCGACGATCCGCCGCGCCGACGCCATCATCGTCCTCGAGCGCGGCCGCATCGTCGAGGTCGGCCGACACGACGAGCTCCTCGCGCGCCCGTCCGGGGCGTATGCGGCGCTCTATCAGATGCAACTGCTCGAGGGCCGGAAGCCCGAGCGGCGAATGGTTCCGTCATGATCACATCGATGACCGGCTTTGCGTCCGTGAGCCGGGAAGAAGAGCGCGCCACCGTCTCCGTCACCCTCCGTGCACTGAACCACCGGCACCTCGACCTCCAGCTGCGGATGCCACAGAGCCTCGGGGCGCTCGAGGCCGACATCCGGGCGCTCGTCTCGAAGTCGATCGTGCGCGGGCGAGTTGAGCTGAGCGTGTCGGTGCAGACGCGGCAGGTGCCGGAACTCGAGGTGGAGTTCAACGAGGGGTTCGCGAAGGCGCTCGAGTCGGCGCTCGACAAGGCGCGCGACCGGAACCTCGTCGCGGGCACCCTGACACCGGGCGACCTGCTGCGGCTTCCCCAGGCCATCACCATCCGCGAGAAGGCCGGCGACGACGCGGCGCTCGATGCGGCCATTGCGGCGATGGCCCTCGAGGCCATCGAGGCGGGCGTGAGGGACCTCCAGAAGATGCGGGCCACCGAAGGCGAGCACCTGCGCGCGGACCTCGATCAGCGCCGGACCCTTGTGGCCGGCATGGTCGAACGCGTGGCCGTCGCGGCCGACGAGGGCCGGGTGGGCATGGAGCAGCGCCTCACGGAGCGTGTGGCGCAGATCCGTGCCGATCTCCAGGCCGACGAGGCGTCGGTGGCGCAGGAGATCGTGAAGTGGGCGGCCCGGTCTGATATCAGCGAGGAAGTGGCGCGCTTCCGCGGCCACGTCGCGCACTGGCAGACCCTCGCCGACAGCGCGGAGCCGTGCGGCCGCAAGCTGGACTTCCTGCTCCAGGAGATGAACCGCGAGGTGAACACCATGGGCTCGAAGGCCGACGGCCTCCGGGTGTCCGAGCTCATCATCTCGGCGAAGGCCGAACTCGAGAAGATGCGCGAGCAGGTGCAGAATGTCGAGTAGCGCGGTCGGCGGCCACGGGCAGCTCTTCATCGTGTCCGCCCCTTCGGGTGCGGGCAAGACGACGCTGGTCGAGCGACTGGTCGAGCAGATGCCGCAGCTCCGGATGTCGCGCTCGTACACGTCGCGCGAAGCCCGCCCGGGCGAGCAGGACGGGGTCGACTACAACTTCGTGACGCGCGCGCGCTTCGAAGCCATGATTGCCGCCGGCGACTTCCTCGAATGGGCGGACGTCTTTGGCAATCTCTACGGCACCTGCGCGTCCGATACGGAGCGGTTGCTGGCCGACGGCAGCGATGTGGTGCTGGTCATCGACGTTCAGGGCGCCCGGCAGGTGCGTGCGCTCAGGCCGAACGCGACGACCGTGTTCGTCATGCCGCCGTCCTATGCCGTGCTCGAACAGCGGCTCCGCGGCCGCAGCAAGGACAAGGAAGCGGCCATTCTCCGCCGGCTCGCCGTGGCCCGGGAGGAAGTCGCCGCCTTCGCGGAGTACGATTACATCGTCATCAACGACGAGGTCGCGGCGGCCGTCGATCGGTTGCGCAGCATCGTGCTCGCCGAGCGCTGTCAGCTGAGCTGCATGAAGGCCACGGTCGACGGAATCGTGACGACGTTCAGGTGAGTCCCATTCATTTCAGCAATTGGCAATTCGCGTTCAGCACTCATTCAGAGGTTTCCAGATGATCGACCGTTCCAAGCTCCCGAACACCTTCGAATTCGTGGTCACTGCCGGCGCCCGTGCACGCCAGCTGCTCGATGGCTCCGTGCCGCGTGTGGAAGTTGGCGAGCACAAGAAGACGACGATCGCGGCGCGCGAGGTGCTGACGGGGGCGGTTGAGGCGCTGCCGCGTCAGGAACCGGCGCCGGTCGAGGAACCGGTCGGGGAGTAGCCCGCGTCCGAAGCGGTGGAGGGAGTGCGCATGCTGGTAGCTCTCGGTGTCTCGGGCGGAATCGGCGCATACAAGGCGGTCGAGGTCGCGCGCGGTCTCCAGAAGCGCGGGCATGACGTCGTGGCCGTGATGACGCACTCCGCCACGAAGTTCGTCGGCCCGGTGACCTTCGAGGCCATTACCCGGCGCCGGGTCATCACCGACCAGTGGGAATCGGGCGCCAACGCGGACATCGAACACATCCAGCTGGCGTCGAGCATCGACCTGCTGCTCATCGCACCGGCCACCGCGAATCTCATCGGCAAGCTTGCGAACGGGATCGCCGACGACTTCCTGACCACGCTGTACACGGCGACACGGGCGCCGATCCTCGTCGCGCCGGCGATGAACACGCAGATGTTCGAGCACCCGGCCGTCCGCAGGAACATGGACCGGCTCGCCGCCGACGGCGTGCGATTCGTCGAACCCGGCGAGGGCTACCTGGCGTGCGGCTGGATTGGCAAGGGGCGCCTCGCGGAGCCCGAGGAGATCGTCACCGCTGCCGAGGCGGTCGTCGCCCCGGCGCGGACGCTCGAAGGCGTCCGGATCCTCGTGACGGCCGGGCCGACCTACGAAGACATCGACCCGGTCCGCTACATCGGCAACCGTTCGAGTGGCCGCATGGGCTTTGCCCTCGCGGAGGAGGCCACGCGTCGCGGGGCGATCGTCACGCTGGTCGCCGGGCCGACGACGGTAGCGCCGCCCCGCGTTGCTGAACTGGTCCGGGTGCGCAGTGCCGAGGACATGCAGGCGGCGGTCGCGGCCCGCGCCGCAGTCGCGGACGCGGTGGTGATGGCTGCCGCCGTCGCCGACTACACGCCGGAAGTGCAGGCCGACCAGAAAGTGTCGAAGTCGGAGGGGCCGCTGGCGCTGGTGCTCCGGCGGACGCCCGACATCCTGAAGACGCTGGGCGCGCAGCGCGCCGCGAGCGGCAGCACCACCGTGCTCGTGGGCTTCGCCGCGGAGACGCAGGACGTGGTGGCGCGCGCCCAGGCCAAGCTCCGGGCCAAGCAGGTCGACCTGGTCGTGGCGAACGACGTGTCCCGCACGGATGCGGGCTTCGACGTTGACACCAATGCCGTGACCCTTGTGGGCCACGACGGCGTCGAGGCCGTGCCGCTCCAGAGCAAGGGGCGGGTGGCGGCCGTGGTACTCGACCGGCTCACGACGCTCCTGCGGGCCCGTCGCGGGGCACCAACCGCCTGAGCGCCAAACCTGCTACGCTGGAGCGTCCGACTGACCGGACTGCGACCCGCCTGCCATGGACAGCGATCAGCTCCGAGAACACCTGAAGTTTGCCGCCGAGCTCGGCGTCGCCGGCACGAGCCGCGATGCGGCCTGGCGTATCCGCCAGGTGCCGACGGTCCGACCGCAGGCGGAGCCTGAGGGCACCGTTCCCGACGCCAGGGGCGCGTCGGCAGGGGAGAGCGTCATGTCCGTTGAGCAGGAGGCGCCATTCACCCTGGTGCGGAACGCCGCCGAGTTGCTGGCGTCCCTTCGCGACGAAATCGGGCCGGCCTGCACTCGATGCAAGCTGCACACGCTCGGGCGCAAGCAGGTGGTCTTCGGCGTGGGGAATCCGGAGGCGCGGCTGATGTTCGTGGGCGAGGCGCCAGGGGCGGACGAAGACGAGCAGGGCATTCCGTTCGTCGGCCGTGCGGGCCAATTGCTCACCGACATCATCGAGAAGGGCCTGCAGATTCCGCGCAAGGACGTCTACATCGCCAACGTGATCAAGTGCCGTCCGCCACAGAACCGGAATCCCGAACCGGACGAAGTGGCCACGTGCGAGCCGTTCCTGTTCCAGCAGATCGACGCCATCCGGCCGATGGTGATCGTCGCCCTCGGGAAATTCGGGGCGCAGACGCTGCTCCGGACGCTCGACCCGATCTCGAAGATCCGGGGACGCGTATTCGATTACCGCGGCTCGAAGCTGATCCCCACGTTCCACCCGGCCTATCTCCTGCGCAATCCTCCCGCGAAGCGCGAGGTGTGGGAAGACATGAAGCTGGTGAAGCGACTCCTGAGCGGCGAGTAGCGCCTGAAGTCTTCCCGTTCAGTTCCACGTTCTGAATCCTGAGTTCCCGGTTCCCCCAGTGTTCGTCCGAGTCGCCGTTCCGGTCCCGAATCTCGACCTGCTGACCTACGCGGTGCCGGCGGGAACCGGCGCGCCGTCGCTGGGAGCCAGGGTCGTCGTGCCGCTCGGCACACGCTCCGTCACGGGCATCGTGGTCGACGTCGTCAGTGATGCGGCCATGCCGGACGGCAAGCCGGTGAAGCCGCTCACGTCGGTCCTCGACGCGGAGCCGTTCATTCCCGCCGACGTCATCGAGCTGGCACGCTGGACGGCTGAGTACTACGCGGCCGGACCCGGTGAAGCGATCACGGCGGTGCTGCCGCCGAAGACGCGCGGCGAGCGGGCCGATGCGCACAAGACCGTACGGCTGGTGCGCATCACGGCGGCGGGGAGCGACCCGTCGGTGAAGGTGTCGGCGAAGCAGCGCGAGGCGCTCGATCTGCTGATGGCGGCGCCGGACGGCCTGACGTCGCCAGACCTGACGAAACGCGGCGTCAGCGCGGATGCGATCACCCGGCTGGTGAAGGCCGGGCTCGTCAGCGTGACGCAGGCGCGTGTCGATCGCGATCCGTTCGATACGTCGGCGCTGGAGGCGGCGCCGGTGGACCACGGCCGGAAGCTGACGCTCGAGCAGGAGGCGGCGCTCGAACGGATGTTCGGCCTCGCACGTGCGGGCACCTTCAAGGCCGCATTGCTGCACGGCGTGACCGGGAGCGGCAAGACCGAGCTGTACCTGCGGCTCTCCGCGGCCGTGCGTGACAGCGGACGCCGGGTGCTGATGCTGGTGCCCGAGATCGCCCTCACGCCGCAGGTCGCCGCACTGTTCAGGCAGACGTTCCACGACCGCGTCGCCATCCAGCACAGCGCGCTCTCCGATGGGGAGCGGCACGACCAGTGGCAGCGCATCCGGCGCGGCGACGTGGATGTGGTCGTTGGCACACGGTCCGCCGTGTTCGCCCCGCTCCGCGATGTCGGGCTGATCATCGTCGACGAGGAGCACGACAACTCGTACAAGCAGGACGAGAGTCCCCGCTACAACGGGCGCGACGTGGCCCTGGTGCGCGCCCAGCGGGCAGGCGCACTCGCGGTGCTCGGCTCGGCCACGCCGTCGATGGAGACCTACTTCAACGCGATGAGCGGGAAGTACGAGCGGATCGTCCTCGCCCGGCGGATCCTGGACCGCCCGCTGCCGTCGGTGACCGTGATCGACATGCGCGAGGAGTATGCGGCGGAAGGCCCCGACGTGATCCTCAGCCGCGCACTGCGCGACGGCATTGCCGCCCGCGTCGAACGGCGGGAACAGGCCATCGTCCTCCTCAACCGGCGCGGCTTCGCGACCGCCGTCTTCTGCCGGCAGTGCTCGGGCACCATCGACTGTCCCAACTGCAGCGTGTCGCTCGTGGTGCACGGCGAGGGCGCGTCGCGCCGCGCGCGATGCCACTACTGCAACTACTTCACGCGTGTGCCTGCCGCGTGCCCCACCTGCAAGGCTCCGTATCTCGAGCAGATGGGGTACGGCACCGAGCGCGTGGAAGCGCAGGTCATCAAGCAGTGTCCGGGCGCGCGCGTGGCGCGCATCGACCGCGACTCGACGCGTCGGAAGGGGTCGCTCACGGCGCTGCTCACGCGCTTCAGGGCGGGCGAGATCGACGTGCTGGTCGGCACGCAGATGATCGCGAAGGGGCACGACTTTCCCCGCGTCACCCTCGTGGGGGTCGTCTCCGCGGACGTCGGTCTCGGCATGGCGGACTTCCGGGCGTCCGAGCGCACCTTCCAGCTCCTGACCCAGGTAGCCGGGCGTGCCGGTCGGGGCGAGACGGCTGGCGAGGCGATCGTCCAGACCATCTACCCGACGCACTACAGCATCCAGCTGTCGTGCCGGCAGGACTACGCCGCCTTCTACGAGCACGAGCTGCACTTCCGGCGCGCCATGCGCTATCCGCCGATCGTGTCCATCATCAACGCCGTGATCCGCGCACGCACGTACGCCGGCGCGATGGACGAAGCCTCGTGGGTGGTGGCGCGCATGCGCGAGCAGGATCCTGACCTCACGCACTACCGCGTGCTCGGGCCGGCTCCGGCCCCGCTGGGGAAGCTCAGGGGCGAGTACCGCGTGCAGCTGCTCGTGAAGGGGACCAACCGCCGGCGGATGCGCGAAGCGCTCACCGCCATCGTGAACAGCCGCCCGGAGCTGGCGCGGCGCACGACGATCGACGTCGACCCTCTCTCAGTCCTGTAGTCTGAAGCCGCGTCCGGTGCTGGCGTCGCGCAGCGTCCGCTCAGGTCCGGGAGCCGACTGGTCCCGAGCCCGAAGTCGGAAGCCTGAGAGCCCGTGGACTACTGCAGCAGGCGGATAGGCTGGATCGGCGCCGGCGTGAAGCAGAGGATGAAGATGAGGACCGCCACGAGCGCGAGCAGCTTGCGCGGCGTGTCGAGCGGCACGGCCTCGTCGAATGTGCGCGGGTGATGCCGGCCGAACCGCCACAGCATCAGGATCATCAGGCCGGTCCAGACGAAGAGGCCGGGCGAGAAGACCGTCAGCACCACGGCACCGGCAATCGCCAGGAGCGTGACGTGCGAGGACTTCGACCCAAGCACCGCGTACGAGATGTGGCCGCCATCCAGCTGACCGAGCGGAAAGAGGTTGAGGAAGGTGGCGATCAACCCGAACCAGGCGGCGAACGCCACGGGATGCAGGTTGAAGGTGGACTGACTGTTCAGGGGACCTGCCACGAACCAGCCGGCCACCTTGAAGAGCAGGGGCTCGCCGAGCTGGAGCGCGTCCGAATCGCCGAAGAAGCCGACGACCTCGGCCGGCGGAGACGGGACCACCGTCGACATGGCCAGTCCCATGAACAGGGCCGGCACCGCGATGATGAAGCCGGCCAGCGGACCGGCGATGCCGATGTCGAAGAGCATCCGCTTGCTCGGAATCGGTTCCCGGATGCGGATGAAGGCGCCGAGCGTGCCGGTCAGGAAAGGCGCCGGCAGGAAGAACGGCAGGGACGCATCGACGTCATAATAGCGACAGGCAAGGTAGTGCCCGAGTTCGTGACAGCCGAGGATGGCGAGGATCGTCCCGCTGTACCAGAGACCGCGAACCAGGCGGCCGGGCCAGTCGATGAGCTCATACTGGATGTGCGCCTGCGCGGCGAACTCCAGCCAATGGAAGCTCCCCACGAACGTCGTCGACAGGATGGTGAGCGCGAGGAGGAGTGCGTGCACCCAGCGCCGGTCCTGGAACTTCCGGCGCGGCAGCCAGACGAACTCGACCGGGAGGGAGACAGATTCTTCGGACGGAGATTCCACCGGGAGGGCTTACCCGATGTTCTGCAGGTCCTTGCCGGGCTTGAAGCGGATGGTCCGGCCAGGAGGGATGCGCACTTCCTTGCCGGTGCGGGGATTGCGGCCGATGCCGCGCTTGCGGGGCTTCACCTGGAACACACCGAAACCACGCAACTCGATACGTTCACCCCGCTGCATGGAGGTCCTCATCGCATCGAACACGGCATCGACCGCCACCTCGGCCTTGACCTTGGTGATGTCGGCTATTTTCGATACCTCGTTCACGATGTCGACCTTGATCATGCTTAGGGGCTCCTCGATGCTTGTAAACACTATAGATTGTGACACTTACGCTGTCAATGCCGAGGCTAAGTGATCGTTCGAATTCCCAGCACACAGACGCCCTGAATGCCCCGGAAACTACCGTCCGTCGTTCTCATCGGCCGCCCCAACGTGGGGAAGTCGACGCTCTTCAACAAGATGATCGGCTCACGCCGGGCGATCGTCGCGCCCATCGCGGGCACCACGCGCGATGCGCTGGCGTACCCGGTGACGTGGCGCGGGTCCACCTTCCAGCTGTCCGATACCGGCGGTCTCTACGGGGCCAGTGAAGACCCGCTCCACCACCTCGTCGTGCAGGCCGGCCAGCGCGCGATCGCCGGCGCCGATCTCCT
The DNA here is from genome assembly GCA_046331345.1 of Vicinamibacterales bacterium. GTDB lineage: Bacteria > Acidobacteriota > Vicinamibacteria > Vicinamibacterales > CAVVIG01 > CAVVIG01. The sequence goes on from JAXLRA010000004.1 coordinate 585,262, forward strand.
GATTTTCCTGACAGATGGGCAGGAGGGGCTTGCCTCCGGCGATGAGACGATCGCGCGGGAAATCAGGGCCACGGGCCTGCCGATCCTCTTCGCCGTCAACAAGACCGACGACAAGCGCGCCCAGCGGGCGGTGCCGGAGTTCTACCAGCTCGGGTTCGAGCCGATCCTCGAGATCTCCGCCGAGCACGGCAACGGGGTTGGCGATCTGCTCGATGCGATCGTCGCCCGCCTCGGCAGCAAGGCGCGCGTGGTCGAGGACGACGAGGCGCCGGAGGGCGAGGGGCGGTCTGCGTCGGGCCCCGCGGCGCCTCCGGACGAAACGACCATCGCGATCATCGGCCGGCCGAACGTGGGCAAGTCCTCGCTCCTCAATCGCTTGCTCAAGGAGGAGCGTGTCGTGGTGAGCGACATGCCGGGCACGACGCGCGATGCGATCGACGCGACGCTGACCTGGCACCGCCGCCAGTTCCGCATCGTGGATACCGCCGGCATGCGGCGCCCGGGGCGGGTGCGCAGTGGCGGCAAGGTCGAGCTTGTCAGTGTGGCGGGGGCGAAGAAGGCGATCTTCGATGCCGACGTCGTCGCCCTGCTGATCGACTCGAAGGAAGGGGCCACCGACCAGGACGCGGCGATTGGCGGCGAGGCCGATCGGGCGGGCCGGGGCGTCGTCATCGTGGCCAACAAGTGGGACCTGGTGAAGAGTCAGGACCAGGACTTCGTGAAGCGCTTCGACGATGCGCTGCGGCGCAGGATGCGGTTCCTCGACTACGCACCCATCCTGCACATCTCCGCGCTGACCGGAGAGCGGGCGCCGAAAGTGCTCGAAACGCTCGACCGCGTGGCAGCCAACCGCCGCAAGCGCATCCCGACGCCGGCCCTCAACCGCTTCATCGAGACGTTCATCTCGGCCAATCCCCCGGTCAGCCCCGAGCGCCGCAACGTGAAGATCATGTACGTGGCGCAGATCGGCGTGGCGCCGCCAACCTTCGTCTTCTTCACCAACGTGGCGACGACGTTCCACTTCTCGTACGAGCGGTTCCTCATCAACAAGATTCGGGAGGAGTTCGGCTTCGAGGGAACCCCGATCCGCATCCAGGTGCGCCGCCGCGCCCGGTCGGTGCCCGGCGGACGCACCCGGAAGCGGGCCGCCACCGGCAAGAAGGCGGACTGACGGGCCGGTCGCCCCTGAGGTTGAGCAGCGCGCCAGAGGGCGTATACTCGCGCTCTGGCCTAAGTTCCGCGCCACTCGCGGAACGCGGGGGACCCATGTCGTTCGGGGCGCATCGGCACTGCCGTAGGACACTTCCGAGTCCGAGCCCGTCAGCTAACCCCGTCGGCGTTGCACTCGGGAGCGTTCGCGTGTTCGCCATTGCTCGTCGTACCGCCGGTCTCCGGCCGAGGCTCCTCAGGCCCTCGGTCGTCCTCCTCTGGGTCGCCCTGTCGGTCGCCGCATCTGCCTGCGGCCCCTCGCAACCTGTGCTGCTGCGCCTGATGGAGGCGCGGCGGCTCGCTGCGGTCCTGCACACCTCGTTCACACGGGCCAACGAAGCCTCCGAGCGGGCGGTCCTCGCCGACACCGACGATGTGTCGGCAGCGGCGGCCCGTGAGGCGGCCGAGGCCACCGCGGCCGCGGGGCGCACCCTGAGCGAACTGGAAGCCCTCGTGCAGACGCTCGGCTACAGCGGCGAGGTCGAAACGCTGAAGACGTTTCGTGGCCGCTTCGATGAATTCCAGAAGCTCGACGGCGAGATCCTGGCGCTCGCGGTGGAGAACACCAACCTGAAGGCGCAGCGCCTGTCGTTCGGCGCCGCCCGCGAACTCGGCGAGCAGATCGCCACGGAACTGGCGCCGTTGCGAGCAGCCCAGGCGGGGGAGCAGGCGGCACCCGCTGAGGCCATTCGCGCGAACGTGTTCGCCCTGCTGTTCCTGCAGGCGCGGCACAACGCGGAGGCGCAGGACGCCGAGATGTCGCGCCTCGAGGCGCAGGCCAACGCGCTCATCGTCGAGACGCGGGTACGGTTCACGGAGTTGAGTGGGAAGGGCAATGCGGCGCAGGTGCTCGCCGCCGTGTCGCTCTTCAACAGGCTCGTCGCCACGCACGACGAGGTGATTGCGCTGTCGCGGCGCAACACGAACGTCCGCTCGCTGGCCCTCACCCTCGGACGCAAGCGTGTGGTGGTGGCCGACTGCGAGGCCGAACTCGCGGCGCTCCAGCAGGCGCTCGCCGGCCACGGCTCGCAGGCCACACGGTAGCGCGGGCCCGGCCGGCCGCGATCGGCCGGATGCTATACTTTCGCTGCGAGCCCGCGCGTCAATGGCCGAGATGTCACCACAGGTTGAGATTCCCAACCGGCCGCTCTTCAAGGCGGCCGAGGTGTGCGATCTCGCCAAGGTGCAGCCGTACGTGCTCCGCTCGTGGGAAGCCGAGTTCAAGGACCTCGGCGTCGCGAAGACCGGGTCCACCTCGCGCGTCTACCGCCGCGAAGACGTCGAGCGCGTCCTCCGCATCAAGCACCTGCTCCTCATCGAGGGGCTGACGCTTGCCGGCGTCCGCCGCAAGCTGGAAGAGGAGACGGAGCCCTCGCTCGATCTGCTGCCACCGGAGGAGCCGAGCCCGGCACCGGAGCCGGCACGCCCGTCCACACGCCTCGCTGCCGACGCACGTGAACGGATCGACGGCGTGCGCCGCGGCTTGCGATCGCTGCTCGACCTGCTGGACGCGCCCTCGCATCGGCCTGCATCGAGTTCCAGTGCGGTCGCGTTCGAACCGGTGGCGGGGTCGCTGTTCGAGGCGGAGTCGGAGCAGACAGAGGCTGGCGCGGAGCCCGCGGCGAAGGCCGCGCGAGGCGCGAAGGACGAAAGTACGAAGTCGGCCTCGCCTCGGCGCAAGCGTTCAGCGTAGAATAGTCGGACGCCTTCGCCATAAAGACCGGCCGAGGGCACTGCACGCAAGGTTCGGGATGTAGCGCAGCCTGGCTAGCGCACCTGACTGGGGGTCAGGGGGTCGTGGGTTCGAATCCCGCCATCCCGACCAATTTTCCCCAACAAACAGCAAGACTTACAGGCGTGAGTCTCGGCACTCTTGCTTCGGGTTTTCACCGGGGTAGCACGGGCGCATGCGTCTCGTCCGGTGTCCGCCTAACTGGCGGCTTTCGCTATTCAAGTGAACCGCGTCTCGGGTTAGACTCCTCGCCTCATGTACCATTGTTCCGGCAGAGGCGTGCGCAGATGCTCGATCGCAGCGACGGCCCTCGTTCTCGCCTTGATCGGCGGACGCCTGGATGCATCGACGCTGACCCTTCAATCTTGGACGCTCGCCGAGAGTGCGTACTTCGTCCTGCCCTTCGCCCAGCCCACCGCCGGCTCCGCGGTGTGGACGGGAAACACGTTGACACTCAGCTACAGCGGTGCCTCCACTGCAGTGCACTCTCTCGACGGAAGTGGTGCACTCCACTGGTTGGACATTCCCCTAGGTGCCGTCGGTGTGTACTTCGAGATTGAAAGCACTACTGCTCCCGCCTATCCGACCTTCAGATCAATCAGAGCCTCGGACCAACAGCGTCTGGCGGCATCGATTCGAGTGCGACCTGGCTCGCTTCCCGGAGTGGCGGCACGATCAGCGACTGGGATTTCTTCCGCAGTGGCTATGCGAGTTCCGGAGGCGGTACGGTCCCAATCTCGGCCGCAAGCGTCGGTGGTCATACTAACGTCTACGCGATGTTCGACGCGCCGCTTCTATTTCAACGGCGTCAGGGGTACTTCATCTTCGGAGCGACCAGCAACTTCTCAGGGCAGTTCGTGGCGGGGACGACCACGTTCGGCAACATTAGCTGGGTGATGACGGACGAGTTTCCCAACAATCCAGCCGTACCTGAACCCGAGTCGCTGGTGCTATTCGCTAGCGGTCTAGCCGCAGCGGCGTTCTCGCGACACTGGCGATCAGGAGGGTCGGCGCAGAGCGATTGAAAAGGCGATGACGTCGCGACCACCCTCATTCCTAACGAAGATCGCTGACAATGAGCGAGCCCACTGCTCAAGCGAAGCGCGCTTCTCCCGGTCGTAGTTGTAGCGGTCATACGCGGCAGCGATAGATGCGTGTGTCACGGACCGATGATTGAGGACGTGCGGGATATGTGGGCGCGGAATCCCGGCCATGGCCATCCCTGACGCGGCCGTCCGGCGCAGGTCGTGCGCGCGGAACTCGAAGGAAAGCCCACGCGAAAGGGCCATCTGCAACTGTCCACCGATGAGGTCAACGACAGGCCCATTCAACGTTACGGAGTCATCGGTCCCATTCTTCGTGGCCGTTCTTGGCTGGGTCCACCATCCGCCGTCAAGGCTGACGTCCGACCACCGCATCCGGCAGACCTCGCCGCTGCGTCGGGGGTCAGGAGGCATCGGGCGCAACGCGGCATTGAGGGTGGCGGCAGGCCAAGTCCCGAAGCCGCGCAGTTGGACGTGCCTGGCGTTTGGACGGTCGGTGTGGCCGCGCGAGGCGGCGGGCGCCCCGCTTAGCATCGGCCGAGACAGCGACGGCCCGGCAGGCACTACTCAATGCGTCATATCCGAGGTGTCAGTTGACTGGACAACAAGGAACTACATCAGTCGCACTGTCGAGAAGGCACCTGCTAGAACTCGTAGCCAAAGGAACAGGCGCGGTTGCGTTCTCGGGACTATCAATAGCCTGCGGAGGTAGCCCTGCGGGCCCAACGCAGAATTCAGCAATGAGCAGCGGAAGCGACGGGGACCGTGGACCGGCAGACGTCACGTTCGCCGCAAGAGCTAACGAAACATTCACCGGGCGATCACTCAGTGTCGACTACGTATTGGAAGGCAATGGACGGAAGTACGTCGGCAAGACAGACAGGGATCCAATCCAGGTCCCGACCGGAGCGTACACACTAAGAATAGGAATGAACGCTGGCAACCAAGCATCAACAGATGCGCTGGTCCCAGCGGTCTACGAAGGCTTCACGATTAGCGCAAGTAGAGAATTCACAACGGACCTGGCGAGCTACAGCACACTCTTCAGCTCAATCCAGCTAGGTAATATAGACCCACGATGGGTAATAGAGGTGTACAGGGGGAGGGGCAATCAGGGGATAAACCAGGTATGGAGAAACCAACCCACTAAGTTCGTGCTTGCAGATCCAAGTAATGTCCTTGGCGCACATGCTAACGCCAGATCAAATCCTGACTTCGACAAGGTGTTGGCTGGATTCGAGAGCGTCAATCAATACTCCGGCGGCTTTCTGAGAGTGCCGTCAAAGGACGAAATCGAGATCGTGTCTGCAAATCGCCGCGTGTCAGATGCCGTGCGGGGTGAGTTCTTGGTCAACATCCTTCCGACGGCAGCGCTTGAAGCTGAGGTAAGAGTGAACAACGAAATAGTGACTAGTTTTGCGCAGGGCCCAACACGAGCCAGCGCAGGGCTAGCGTTGCAGTCGGAAATGCTGTCATCAGTCCAAGGCGGAGACAGCGAGAGTGACGGCTATTCCAATAACGGAATGCGGAACAGACCAATGAACGACTTGGACAGAGTATGGGGCGACTTCAACTATAACAGGAGAAGCCCGGGAGACCGGATCCTCCCATCAGGCGACGCAACTCCATCCCCATTCTCATTCCCAGTCGAATTTCGAACCAAATAGCGTCCTCCGCGCCGGCGCCGCATCACTGTCCCTGCTGACCAGGCGTTCCATGATCGAAGTCCCGCTGCCGCTCGAGCGCGCCATCCCGCTGCCGGGCGAGTTCCGTCACCAGAGCTCTTTGCACGGGCAGCGGCATGTCGGCCGCGTGATGGTGCATGCCATGCGCCTCGCCCACGCACGAGGCCACGACGACCGTCTGCGCGCGGCGCTGTGGGCCGCGGTCTACATCCACGATCTCGAACGCCGCCACGACGGCGAGTGCACGCAGCACGGACGCTGGGCCGCCCGCCGGCTGGCCGACCATGCGCCCACCCTCGCGCGCCTGGACGAGGGCGGCGTGCAGGCCGTCGACCGCCTGGCGATCCGGACCGCCGTCACGTTCCACTCGCTCCCCAGGGAACTGCCGGCCTCCCACGCGCACTGGACCTTGACGGCGCTGCTCAAGGACGCCGATGCCCTGGACCGTGTCCGCCTCGGAGATCTGGACCCTCGATATCTCCGCCTGCGCGAGTCGCACGGGATGATCGACTTCGCGCAGCGCCTGTTCGACGGCAGCGACCATCTCGACGAGGGGCCGGCCTTCTTCGCCGACGTCGTCCGTTTGTCACGCAGCCTGCTGCCTGCCTCGTCACGCTGAACGCCGGGCACGGGCGGCACCCGGCTTCGGACGCCGCTCCGTGAGCTGGGAGTAGAATCCAGAGCATTCAGCGCTCCTCCGTGTGAGTCGGTTCGGGCGACGAGGCTTCAGATGTGCAGCACATCCCCAAAGCCCATTTCCTACAGCATCGACCGTGAACTGGGCGTGGTCCTCTCGGTCTGGCACGGACCGGTGAGCGCGAACGACCTTCGGGCGCACTGGGCGGTGATGCTCCGGGACCCGGAAGTGCTGGCCCTCCGGCGCAACGTGGCTGACCTGCGGGACGCCCAGATCATGTTCACCGGCGATGAACTGCGGGCGCTTGTCTCCTCCGAACTCGCCACACTCCTCGGCGGACGCCCCTGGCGGACCGCCATCGTGACAGGCAGCCCACTCCACTACGGAGTCGCCCGCCAGTTCCAGGTCTTCACCGAACTGGTCGACGATGTGTCGGTGTTCGAGAATGTCGCCGACGCTGTCCGCTGGGTCACCAGCCAGCCGACCTGAAGACCTGACCGCTGGCTCTCGATACAATGCCCGCATGGCCAGCCCAACAGCGGCGACCCGCAGCGACCGCCTGACGCGGGGCAAGCGCGCAGCACGCTTCGGCATCCTCGCAAACACCGCACTCGCCGCGTTCAAGCTCGTGGCTGGCATCGTCGGTCACTCGTATGCGCTGGTCGCCGACGCGATCGAGTCGAGCGCCGACGTGGCGTCGTCCACCATCGTGCTGGGTGGCCTGCAGGTGGCGGACCGCGAGCCGGATGAGACGTACCCGTTCGGCTACGGCAAGGCGGAGACGCTGGCGGGCGCGGTGGTGGCGCTGATGCTGCTCGGGGCGTCGGCCGCCGTCGGTGTCGAGGCCATCCGTGAGATCCGCACCCCGCACCACGCGCCGGCGTGGTGGACGCTCCTCGTCCTCGTCGTCGTCATCGTCGTGAAGGCGGCACTCTCACGCTGGGTGGATGGGGTGGCGGCCGATATCGGCAGCACCGCAGTGAAGGGCGATGCGTGGCATCACATGAGCGATGCGCTGACGTCGGCCGCGGCCTTCATCGGCATTTCCGTGGCGCTCGTGGGTGGCCCGGGCTGGGAGGCCGCAGACGACTGGGCCGCGCTCGCCGCATCCGCGGTGATCGCCATCAACGGCGTCCTCCTGCTGCGCCCCGCGGTGGCCGACCTGATGGATCGCTCCGCGGACGCCGACGTCCTGGAGGCGATTCGCGATGCCGCCCGCTCGGTGAACGACGTGCAGGCCGTGGAGAAGTTGTTCGTGCGCCGGGTCGGTGTGGGTTACCGCGTGGTGATTCACGTGCAGGCCGATGCGAGGATGACGCTGCATGACGCGCACGCACTCGGTGGTTCCGTGTCGAAGGCGATTCATGCGCGCGTGTCGGCCGTCCAGGCCGTCATGGTGCACATGGAACCCTACGAGGCGCACTAGTCCGACACCCTGGATGCGCCCCGAGGAGGCCTGTCCCGAGGTCACGTCGCGACCACCGCGCACTCCACGACGGCGCCGTGGCTGTTTGAACCCCGCCCTTACTGAGGCTGCAACAACTGGAGCAGCGCATCCGTGTCGACCGGCTTCACGAAGTGCTGGTCGAACCCCGATGCGAGGCTCAACTGCCGGTCCGACTCCTGCCCGCGCCCCGTGAGCGCGACGATGCGCATGGCGGAACCCCAGGGTGCGCGCCGGATGCGCCGGCAGGCTTCATGGCCGTCCATACCGGGCATCCCGATGTCCAGCACCGCGAGTTCGGGCCGGAAGCGCTCCGCCTCGAGCACGGCCGACTCGCCGTCGTGCACGCGACGCACCGTGCAGCCCGCCTGTTCGAAGAGGACGCCGAGCATCTCGGCCGCATCCACATTGTCGTCGGCGACGAGGATCCGCATGGCAACGGACGCGGCTGCCGCGGTGTGCGCTGAGGCCGGCAGGCGGAGTGCGCCGGATTCGACAGCGGCGGGCACGTGCGGAAGCCTGACGGTGAAGATGGAACCCCGTCCCGGGCCGGCACTGTCCGCCGCGATGGTGCCGCCGTGCATCTCCGCCAGACGGCGTGCGAGGGCGAGGCCGATCCCGAGACCGCCCTTGCTGAGTTCGCGGGCGTTGTCGGTCTGCGCAAAGAGGTCGAAGACCCGGTCGAGCTGCGCTGCCGGAATGCCGACCCCCTGGTCGATGACGCTGATGGCCACGACGCCCGGTTCGAGCACCACGGAAATCCGGACATCGGTGTCTGGCGGGCTGTACTTCGCCGCGTTGTTCAGCAGGTTGCCGACCACCTGTGTCAACCGCGCGGCATCGGCGTCGAGGACCAGGTCGGCAGGCACGCCCTCGATGACGAGCCGTTGCCGTTGCTGCTGCAGCAGGGCGTCCGCCAGTTCCGCGGCATCGTCCAGCACGCGGGCGAGCCGCACGGGGCCGCGCTGGAGCCGCAGTTCGCCTCGGCTCAGGCGCGACACGTCGAGCAGGTCGTCGATGAGCCGCGCCATGTGGCCCACCTGGCGATCGATGACCTCGCGGCAGCGGGCGAGGGTGGGGTCGACGGAGTCGAACGTGCGCAGGACCGACACGGACGTGCGGATCGGCGCCAGTGGATTCCGGAGTTCATGCGCGAGCACGGCGATGAACTCGTCCTTCTTCCGCAGCTCGTCGCGCTGAATCTCCTGCAGCTCGCGCTGGTTCGTGATGTCGGTCGCCAGCACCATCACACGGCCCGGCGCGTCGTTGCCGTCGAACAGCACGGCGACGAACTTGTGCACCCACACCGGCCGGCCGCTCCGGTGCACGTACCGGTTCTCCACCTCGAAGTGAGGAATCGCGCCGTGCTGAATCCGCTCGATCAGGGCCGCCTGGTGCGCCGCGTCGTCGGGGTGGACCAGCTCCGACAGGCGGAACTGGCGGAGTTCCTCCTGCGTGTAGCCGACGAGCCGCTCGAATGCGCGGTTGCACTGGGTGTGGCGCCCGCGCATGTCGGTGACCGCGATGCCGGTCGACGCATGCTCGAAGACGCTGCGGAACTGGAGCTCGCTCCGGCGGAGCGCCTCCTCGGCTGCCTTCCGATCGGTGATGTCTTCGACGATGGCGACGAAGTGGATGACGTCGCCGTCGAGTCCGCGGACCGCGGAGCCGGAGAGATGCACGTGGACCGTCGCGCCGTCCTTGCGGATGTAGCGCTTCTCCATCGTGTACTGCTGCAGTTCGCCCGATGCCAGCCGCTCGGCGAATGCCACGTCCGTCGCCACATCGTCCGGGTGCGTGATGTCCTGGAACGTGAGGCGGAGCAGTTCCTCGCGGGAGTAGCCGGTGATCTCGCAGAGGGTGCTGTTGACCGTGACGAAACGGCCGTCGAGGGCCACCTCGGCGATGCCGATGCCCGCGTTCTCGAAGATGTGCCTGAAGCGCTCCTCGCTGATGCGAAGCTGCGCCTCGGCGCGGGCCTGCGGGTCGGCTATGCGGTGTGGCATCGAGGACAGTGCGTCCCGGGCGGACACCGCGGATTCTACCAGAGGCGTTCGCTTCGAAAGCTCAGCAGGAAAGGCCGGAGGGATGATCCTCCGGCCTGCCGCCCGGGTGGCTAGAACGCGCCGGTGTTGATGCCGACCGTGAAGGTGCGGCCGCGCGACGGGGCGAACTGGAACTGCTCGCGGTAGTAGCGGTCGGTCAGGTTCTCGACCGCGACGTTCAGGCTCAGGCGCTCACGCTTGCGCGAGAGGCTGATGCCGCCGCCGATGCGCTGGACGGTGAAGCCGTCGAGCGACAGGAAGTCCTGCGCGACCGTGAACGGCGAGGTGAGCAGCGTCGGCGTAATCCGGTTCACCTTCGTCTGGGTGCGTGAGCCGTATTCGACCCACCAGCGGCCACCGGGCTCGGTGAAGCGCGCCGAGACCACCAGCTTGAACGGCGTGATGTTGTCCGCCGGCTTGCCGTCGAGGGCGCTGCCATCGAGCGGGTTGATGCCGCGCGAGATCGTGCCGCGCGTGTAGGCCGCCGAGCCACTCAGCGTCAGCACGCCGCCCGCCACGCTCAGCGGTGAGTCGGCGTTCAGTTCGAGCCCGCCAATGCGAACATCCGCGTAGTTGGTGGCCTGGGCCAGGGGACCGGCGCTGGTCTGTGCGATCGCCAGGTCCTGCACCACGAAGTCGGAGTACTGGTTCAGGAAGAAGTAGGCCCCGCCGGCGATACGGGAGCGCGAGAACTTGGCGCCCGCGTCGAAGTTGTGGCCGGTCTCCGGCTTCACTTTCACGTTTGGCGCGATGCTGCCAGCCGTCGCCGGACCCGCGAAGAGCATTTCCTCCAGGTTCGGGTGGCGATAGCTGCGGCCGTAGCGGATGAAGGGGCTGAACGCACCGCCGGTATTCACGTTCACGCCGATGTCGCCCGTGAGGGCGTTGCGCGTGTAGGTGGCGCCGTTCGGGTCGGGCAGCGTGGACGGGTCGATGGCCGGCTTCGCGCCCGCCACGACCGACTGGATGTCGTAGCCGGGCGTGGCCTCGGTGGTCACGTCGTAGAAGTCGCCGCGCAGGCCGGCGACGACCGACACCGTCGGCAGCACCTTCCACTCGTCCTGGGCGAACACCGCAATGTCGCGCAGGCTCGCGTCCGGCACGCGCACCGGGCGGGCGATGGACGCCGGCCCGAGCACCTGCGGCGTCGGGAAGACCGTGGCTGCCGGACCGCGTGCGCCGACCGCCACCTGGCCGAGGAGCGACGTCGTCGTGCTGGTGGTGCGGACATCGCTGCTGCGGTCACGGTAGAAGGTGAGCCCCGTCGTCAGCACGTGGTGGCTGGCGGGCAGCAGCACCGCCTGCAGGTCGACACCGGGCGTCCAGACCCGCTGCTCGGTTTGCGAGAGGATGTCCAGCCGGAAGACCGCAATGGGGAAGAAGGTAACCGCCGTCGGCGCCGGGAACTGCACCGGCAGCAGGTTCTGCAGCATGCGGTCGGTCCTCTGGTAGTGCGCCGTCAGCGAGAGGTTGGCGAGCCACGGCGTGACCGCCTGTGCTTCATACTTCGCCGACACCCGGTCCAGGTTGCTGAAGGGGAGCGAAGTCGCGTTGAAGAAGTACGGCGTCTGGAAGTCGGGGAAGCCGATGTCTTCCATCCGTCGGCGCTGATACCGCACGCGCACCGACCGGCGGTCACCCACCCGGATGAGGCTCGAGAGGTTCAGGAAGTTGCCCTTGGCGCTCGACGAGGGGATCTCCTGGCTCGTGCGCACGAACGGCGCGTTGAAGGGATCGGGGAACGCGCCGAAGTTGAAGCCGAAGTTCGTGTCGATGGTGTCCGAGCGCTTCAGCTGCCCGGAGGCAAAGAGGGGACGCGTGTCCTCGGTCGTGAAGTGGCCGGCCTTGTAGTTGTCGAACGCTTCCTGGCCGGCCTGGAGCCTCACGGCGAAGATGGGCGAGGTGTACCCGACGGTGGCCGTGCCGCGGCGGCCGTTCTCGTTCGAGCTGTAGAAGCCGTTCACGCCGTAGATGACGCGCGACTGGTCGGAGAAGCCCGGCTCGTTCGTGATGATGTTGACCGTGCCGGCGAGAGCGTCGGTGCCATACATGAGCGTGCCGGCACCGTTCACGATCTCCACGCGGCTGATGGCGTCGGGCGAGACCAGCCCCGTCTCGGCCCCAGTGCGGTCAGTCGCCTGGCGCGCGGTGTTGAGGCGCTCACCATCGACGAGCACGAGCATGCGGGTGGAGTCGAGTCCGCGCAGGCGGGGACGCACGCCGAACGGGCCGTTGCCCACGGGCGTGATGTTCGCGGTGCTGGCCAGCGCATCGCCGGTGGACAGCGTGTTGCTCTGCTCGACAGCCGCGCGGCTGATGCTCTCGACGTGCAGCGGGATGGTGCGCGTCTCGCGCTCGGCGCGGTTCGCGGTGACGCTCACCTGCGCGCTCACCACGCCCACTTCCATCTGCACGGGCACGTCCACCGAATCGGACGCAGTGGCCACGTCCACCGTGCGCGCGGCATCGGAGAACCCGGAGCGGGTGACGATCACGAGGTAGGTGCCCGGCGTCGGCGTGTCGAACGTGAAGCGGCCCGACGCGTCGGTTTCGACCGCGCGTTCCTGACCGGTCGCCACACCGCGCAGGACAACGGTGGCGCCGCTGATGACGCCGCCGGTCGAATCGGCGACCACGCCGGTGACGGTGGCGGCAGCGGCCGCACTCGCCCAGAGGACGCCGGTGACGACGCCCGCCAGCAGTCGTGTGGCCGGCACGGAGCGCAGTCGCGAAAACAGGATCGAACGCATGAAGCCTCTCGAAAGGGGGCTGCCGTGGCTGGCAGCGAGCCGCGTCGATTATATCGGGCCTGCCGCGGCGGAGGCGCGAATTGACCGCCGCCCGGTCGTGCCCGCCGTGCGTGTGATAATCCCGGCGGTGTCAGCGCAGGCCAACGACCCGCGGGAAATCTCCGGCTGGATGCTCTACGACTGGGCGAATTCGGCATTCGTCACCACGGTGGTGACCGTGCTCGCGGGCCCGTACCTGACCGCGCTGGCGCAGGCGGCCGTATCGGACAACGGGGTGGTGCTGAGAGTTGGACCGCTCGTGGTCACGGCGAAGTCGCTGTTCCCCTACTGCATCTCGGCGTCCGTGTTCCTGCAGGTGCTGCTGCTCCCCCTCCTCGGGCCAGTAGCGGACTTTACCGACCTCAAGAAGCCACTGATGGCGTGGTTTACCGCCGTTGGTGCGAGTGCCACCGTGCTGATGTTCTTCGTGGAGGGGCAGCGTTACCTCCTGGGCGGCGCGCTGCTCATCGTAGCGAACCTGTGCTTCGGCGCGAGCCTGGTGCTCTACAACGCCTTCCTGAACGACATTGCCACGCCAGACCGCCGCGACGCGGTGTCGAGCCGGGGCTATGCGCTCGGATACATCGGGGGAGGCGTCCTGCTGGCATTGAACCTCGGGCTCCTGACGGCGCGCGAGAGCCTCGGAATCAGTCAGGGCATGGCCGTCCGGCTTTCTCTGGCCTCTTCCGGACTCTGGTGGGGCGGCTTTGCGTGGGTGGCGCTGCGCCGGCTGGCGCGGCGGCGGCACCTGCAGCAGCGGCCGGGAGGGTCGATCGTCGTGGCCGGCCTCCGAGGTGTCGCGGCCACGTTCCAGGAACTGCGCCGGCTGCCGCAGACCCTGCGGTTCCTCCTCGCGTACATGTCCTACAACGACGGCATCCAGACCGTCATCAGCGTCTCGTCGCTGGTGCTCGCACAGGAGCTGTTCGTCGCCAAGGGCCTGCCGGTCGACGACGCCTTTCTCATCGAGCTCGTCCTGATGATTCAGTTCGTGGCCTTCGCCGGTGCGCTGGTCTTCGAGCGGCTGTCGCGGCTCACCGGTGCCAGGCTCGCCATCGTCCTCTCGCTCGTCGTCTGGACCGGCCTGGTCGTGTTCGCGTACGGCTGGCTCGACACGAAGGCGCAGGCGTGGGCCATGGGCGCCATCCTGGGGCTCGTGCTCGGCGGATCGCAGGCGCTGTCGCGCTCGCTCTTCTCGTTGATGATTCCCGGCGGGCGCGAAGGCGCGTTCTTCAGCCTGTACGAGATCTCGGAACGCGGCACCTCCTGGATCGGCCCCCTTGTCTTCGGCATGGTGGCCGGGGCGACCGGTTCCTACCGGCAGGCCATCCTCTCCCTGATCGTCCTGATCGTCGGCGGCATGCTGCTGCTCCTGGCCACCGACACCGACGCCGCCATCGCGCAGGCCGACGCCGACTCGCTCCGCTAGCGCTTGCCCCCGCCCTGCATGCCGGGCGTATAGTCGAATAGTTCGTCGTGCCGGAACTGAATACGCGTCCCCCCAAGCCTCGGAGGAGGTCTATGCGCGCCCTACTTGCCACCGCCATGATCCTGCTGTGCGCGACGCTTGCGTCGGCGCAGGCCACGATTACCGGAAGTGTCGCCGACCAGACCGGCGGCGTGCTGCCAGGCGCCACGGTGAGCCTGTCGGGCGGAGGCGAGCGGCGCGTCGAGGTCACGGACGCGGGCGGCGTCTTCACGTTCCGGAATGTTCCGGCTGGCGACTACGACCTCGCCGCCGAACTCTCCGGGTTCGCCGAAGGCCGCGTGCGGGTGTCGGTGGCCGGGGGCAGCGTTGAGGTGCCGCGGCTGACGCTCGCGACGGCGACCATCAACGACACGGTGGTCGTCTCGGCCTCGAAAACCGACGTGAAGCTGCTGGACGCGCCGGCGACGATGAGCGTCATCGGTGCGAGCGTGCTCGAGAGTGCGCCCGTCCAGAACTACGGCGACCTGCTGCGCAACGTCCCGGGCATCAACGCCATCCAGACGTCGGCGCGCGACGTGAACCTGACGAGCCGTGCCGCCACGTCCACGCTGTCGAACACGGAGCTGGTTCTCCTCGATGGCCGCAGCGTGTACCTCGACTTCTTCGGGCTCGTGCTGTGGGACATGCTGCCGACCAACATGTCGGACATCAAGCAGATTGAAGTGGTGCGCGGACCGGCGTCGGCTGTGTGGGGCGCGAACGCCGTGTCCGGCGCCGTGAACATCATCACGAAGTCGCCGCGTGAGTCGGTCGGGACCGACGTCACGATCAGCGCGGGCGGCTTCAGCCGCGACGCCGGGTCCACCGCGGGCAAGGGCATGGGAGCGGTCTACAGCGCCAACGCCACCGTGGCACAGGCGCCCAATCCGGTCTGGTCGTATCGCATCTCTGCCGGCTACTTCAACTCCGACGCGTATGCACGCCCCACTGGCCAGATCCCGCTGATTGCCGACCCGAGAACCCCCGGGGCGTTCGTCGGCGGCGGCTCGTATCCGATCGACGGCGCGGGCAGCATCGGCTCGGCCTTCGCCAACGTCGGAACGAAGCAGCCGAAGTTCGACGTGCGCGTGGACCAGGAACTCGGCGACGGGCGCATCAGCTACACGGGCGGCGTCGCGGGCTCGTCGGGCATCATCCACACCGGCATCGGCCCCTTCAACATCCAGCCCGGAAGCTACTCGGCCTACGGCCGCGTGGCGTACAGCCGGAAGGCGCTGAAGATTAATGGGTTCCTGAACACGACCAACACGGAGGCCCCGAACCTGCTGCTGCCCGACCCGCTCACGGGCAAGCCGCTCCAGCTGAACTTCCTCGTCAAGACCGCGGACCTCGAGGTCGGCGACTCGCACGCGGTCGGCCAGAACCAGGTGCTCACGTTCGGGGGGAACGTGCGCCGGAACCTCTTCGACATCACGATTGCGCCGAACGTGGAGAACCGCACGGAACTCGGGGCGTACCTGCAGGACGAGATCTTCGTGAAGCGGCTCCGGATCACGGCCGGCGTGCGGGCCGACAAGTTCGGCAACCTGGACAACGTGGTCGTCTCGCCGCGGTTCAGCGCGTCGTTCAAGCTCGCCGCCGACCACGCGATTCGCGGGTCGGTGAACCGCGCCTTCCGGTCGCCCTCCGCCATCAACAACTACCTGGATCTCACGATCGTGAATCCGGTCGATCTCCGTGGTCTGGCGCCGCTGCTGCCGGCGCAGCTGGCGCCGCTCGTGGCCAATCCGTTCCCCCTGCTGGTCCGCGGCGTGGGCAGCGAGTATCCGATCGGCGGGCGGGCGCAGGAGACGCTCAAGGAGTCGTCGGTGACCGCGTATGAAGTGGGCTACACGGGCACGTTCGCGAAGAAGAGCACGCTGACAGCGGCGATGTACTGGAACCGCAACAACAACGACATCAACTTCGTGCAGCTCGCCAACAACCTCGACCCGTACACGTCGGCGGCTCCGCCGCCCGGCTGGCAGCTGCCGGCGTCGCTCATCGACGTGATGGCGCTGCGGGGCATCTACCTGCCGCGCACCGCCTTCACGTACCTGAATCTGGGGCCGACACTGACGAAGGGACTGGAGCTGTCGATCGACCAGCAGATCGTGCGGGATCTGTCGGCCTTCGCGAACTACTCATGGCAGGCCCGGCCGACCGTGCTCGACTCGCCGAACCCGTATCCGGCGGCCGAACTCGCGTTTCCGCCGACCCACCGCATCAACGTCGGCGCCAACCTGAGCGGCCGGGTCTACCTCGCGAACGCGAGCGTGAGCTACTCGAGCACCGGGTTCTGGAGCGACGTGCTCACGAGCCAGTATCACGGCTACTCGGACGCGTACACGCTCGTGAACGCGAGCCTCGGTCGGAAGTGGGGTGGTTCGCGCTACACGACCTCCGTGAAGGTGACGAACCTGCTGAACCAGGATGTGCAGCAGCACATCTTCGGCGACATCATGAAGCGCTCGGTGATGGGCGAGCTGAAGGTCTCCTACTGACCGGTCAGTAGCACTCGTCGCCGAGCGGCGCACGCTCCTGGATTTCGAGCAGGCGCGCCTGGACGAACCGTGCGGCCAGGATCGGGACCTGCGCGTGCCGATCCGGCTTGCCCTCGAGCAGCCGCACGAATCCGCGGTGCAGGTCTGGCGGGTCCGGCTCGGACAGCAGTTCGCACAGCGCCTGGCGTCGGACGATGTCGGAATCCATAGCGCGCATCTCCTCCGACCCGTCCGTTGAGCAAGCGGACTGCCACTCGCGCCCGTCGGGCTCCCCCGGAATGTCCCGGAAAACTCGGGGCTTTCGGGGAGCCAGCTCGGGCGTGCGTCCTGTTCGGCGACAGCGGCGTAGCGTTGGCGGACACGGGCCTGGGCGCCGTGACGGCCAGGGATCGCCGTCGCATCCTGGCGCTCCCCGCCGTCCCGGCTTCTCAGAGCTGACAACAAAGGTCTGCACCCAAGCCCACTCCGCGGCCTCCGGGCGTTCCGCGGTGGCGCTTTGGTTATCTTGCAACGCACGCTCAGTCGTGGCTGCGGCCGAGTCCCGCGAGCGCCTCGGCGGCCCCGACGATCCGGATGAATTCCGCGCGGTGGCCGAACTGGTCGGCCCCTCTCGCGCGCGTGGCGCGCTGGCGCACGTCGGCGTAGTTCGAGGCGCCCTTGAACGCGCTGTCGCGCAGCAGCATGCCGAACTCAGCGACGGCCGACGCGAATTCGAGGGCGTCGCCGGCGACCCGTGTGTTCGCGACGGCCACGGACATCAGCGTGCTCGTCGACGCCTCGGGCAGCTTGTAACGCACCTTCACCGTCATCGCTTCGTTGCTGTGCGCCCCGCGCGGAGCGGGGGAGGTGCGCTGGTACTTCAGCGGGTCGATGCCGGGCAGGTCGAGCGTCTCACCAACTGGCACCAGTTCGTAGAGCGCGGTCACGGAATGGCCGGCGCCCATGTCGCCCGCGTCCTTGCGGTCGTCGTTGAAGTCCTTGTCCTGGAGCAGCCGGTTCTCGTACCCGATCAGGCGATAGGCGGAGACGACGGCCGGATTGAATTCCACCTGCAGCTTCACGTCCTTCGCGACGGTCACGAGCGTCCCCCCGGCTTCCTCGACCAGCACCTTCTGCGCTTCGCTGAGCGTGTCGATGTAGGCGTAGTTGCCGTCGCCCTTGTCGGCCAGCTTCTCCATGGTGGAGTCCTTGAGGTTGCCCATGCCGAAACCGAGGACCGACAGGGCAACACCCGAGGCGCGCTGCTCCTCGATGAGACGCGTGAGTTCGCCCTCGCTCGTCGTGCCCACGTTGAAGTCGCCGTCCGTGGCGAGCACCACGCGGTTGACGCCACCGGTGATGAAGTGCTGGCGAGCGACCTCGTAGGCGAGCCGGATCCCCTGCGCGCCGTTGGTCGAGCCCCCGGCCTCGAGCCGCGCGAGCGCGGCGAGCACCGTCGACGTGTCGGCGCCGGAGGTCGGCGGCAGCACGAGGCCGGCCGCGCCGGCGTAGACCACGATCGACACGCGGTCTCGTGTGCCCAGGTTCCGGGCGAGCATGGCCAGCGACGCCTTCACGAGCGCCAGCTTGTTCGGCGCCTGCATCGAGCCCGACACATCGATCAGGAACACCAGGTTCCGGGCCGGCATCCGCCCATCGTCCATCGGGCGCGCCCGGAGGCCGATGAGCGCAAGGCGATGCTTCGGGTTCCAGGGCGCGTCGCCGTACTGCGTCGTAACCGCAAACGGCGCGGCGCCGTCCGGCAGCGCGTAGTCGTAGGAGAAGTAGTTCAGGAGTTCCTCCACGCGCACGGCATCCTTCGGCGGCATCGCGCCGCCCGCCAGCATCCTCCGCACGTTGGCGTACGAGGCGGTATCCACGTCGATCGAGAAGGTGGAGAGCGGCGTCCGGCCCGCATCGTTCCATCCGTTGTCCTCGATGCGCGCGTACGCCTCGGTGTTGAACCGCTCGGCGGGCATGGCGGCAGGGGCATACGCCGCCGTGCCGCCGAGGATGCCCGCCGCCACCGCGCCGACGACGCCGTTCTGGAGCATCTTGTCGGTGCGAGCCTGTTCTGTGGGTGCCACGGGCGGAGGCGGTGGCACAGGGTGCTGCTCGCGCAGCCGCCGGTCGGCGGGGAGCGCCAGCGCAAGTTCGGTGACGGCGCCGGCGGTCACGCGCGCGGCGGTCGAAGCCGCCGCGATGTTGTCCACGAGCGCGGTGACACGGTATTCAGCGGGCGGCAGATCCGCGAAGCGGAAGCGGCCCGCCGCGTCTGTCACCGTGCGCCGCGGCACCCCGCCGGGCGCAACGGCCACGACCGGCACCGACGCCGCCGCCAGTCCCTGCGCGTCCCGCACCACGCCCGCTATCGAACCCAGCCGCACCTGGGCCGCCACGGCCACCACCGCGGCCAGCACGGCCACCCACGCGACGACGACCGCCAGTTTCCTGCGCATAGCCCCTCCAGTCCCGGCGCCAGGGGCGCGGGAGATGAGCGGCCGGCGTGATGCCGGCCCAGACCGTTGGCAACGGTCTGGACCTAGAACGGAGTCGCGGGAATTCCTTGCAGGCTAGCGTTGCGGGCAGTCGCCGGGAATCTGGCGCCAGCCCTCGACGTCGACCTGAATCTGGTTCGCCACCGGCGAACCCATGCCGCCGCCGAGGCCGGCCGACGGGCCGCCGCTGCCCGGCATGACACGGACGCCAGGGCCGAGCCGCAGTCCTTCCGGGCCGGTCTGGCTCCGCTTCATCAGGCCCGTGATCTCGATGCGGGCCCCCTCGTGCCGCGTGATGTCGGCCATCAGGGCCTTGGGCCCGTTCATCCGGAGGTGCGTGCCCTCCGGGACGGCCGTGCCGCCGGGCCGGTCCTCGGCCGGCGGATAGGCCGTGAAGATGCGATCGTGGGAGCATCCCGGGATGTAGACCCGCACCGAGTCCTTCGGGACCGGCTTCTGCTCCTGGGTGAGGGGTGCGGCGAACGAACCTGCGACGAGGAGGGCAGTCAGCAGATGGCGCATGTTCTCAGACTACCTCTGCGGATGCCCTCGCCGTGTGACAGTTCCGAGACGTGCTACGGATTCAGTGACGCGATGTCGATCACGAACCGGTAGCGCACATCGCCCTTGAGCATGCGCTCGTAGGCGTCGTTGATGGCAGCGATCGGAATGCGCTCGATGTCGGCCGTGATGCCGTGCTCGCCACAGAAGTCGAGCATCTCCTGCGTTTCCCGGATGCCACCGATGAGCGAGCCGGTGAGCCGCTTCCGTCCCATCACGAGCGGAAAGGCGCCGACCGACGCCGGCTCGGGCGGAACGCCGACCAGCACCATGGCCTTGTCGCGCTTCAGCAGGTCGAGGAAGACGTTCAGGTCGTGCGGGGCCGACACGGTGTCCAGGATGAAGTCGAACGTCCCTGAGAGCCCGTCGAGCGCACCGGTTGCTGAGGTGTTGACGAACCCGGTCGCCCCGAGCCGGGCGGCGTCCGCGCGCTTGCGGTCGGAGGTGCTGAAGACCGTTACCCGGGCGCCCATGGCGGCCGCCAGCTTCACGCCCATATGGCCGAGGCCGCCGAGGCCGATGACGCCAACGCGGTCGCCGGCCTTCACCTGCCACTGACGGAGCGGGGAATAGGTGGTGATGCCGGCACACAGCAGGGGAGCCGCCGCGTCGAGCGGCAGGTTCTCCGGTATGCGCAGCACGTACCGCTCGTCCACCACGATCTGCGTGGAGTAGCCGCCGTAGGTCGGCGTGACGCCGTCGGTTTCCGTGCCGTTGTAAGTGAAGGCGCACGTCGCGCAGAACTGCTCTTCGTGGTCGCGGCAGGCCTCGCAGGCACGGCAGGAATCGACGAAGCAGCCGACACCCACCGGGTCGCCCACGCGGTGCGCCGTCACGGCGCCGCCCAGGGCACGGACCCGGCCGACGATCTCGTGCCCAGGGACCATGGGAAAGGTCGAGTTGCCCCATTCGTCCCGCACCTGGTGCAGATCGGAGTGGCAGACGCCGCAGAACGCGATGTCGATGACCACATCATGCGGTCCAGGCTCGCGGCGGGAGACCTGGAAGGGGCCGAGCGGCGCATGCGACTGCTCGGCAGCAAAGGCGTTGACGACTGGCACGGGGACGACCTCCGGGGGACGGTGAGCTGATATGAAGTGCGTGGGCAGGGCCGAACGGGCTTGCCGGGGATGATGTCTTCGATTGTAGGACGCCGGGCGCAGGTCCGGGCCTACGGATCCGATAAGGACCATATGCATGGGCGGACCTCTTTCGCGCTGGCTGCCGGACTGACGGCGCTCGCGGTCTCCGGCGGAACCGTGGCACGCGCGCAGCACGGCGGGACGACACTCACGATTCCGTACCTGGCCAACGCGTCGACTCCGGATCAGCTCGACTTCAGCGCGGCGATCTGTGACGTCAACGCGGACGGCACAGCCATGCAGTGCCGGTTCCGGCAGGTGTTCATCCTGCCGACCAGCCTCGACCCGACGCACTGCGCCATCACGACCAACGGCTACGAGGAGTCGTTTGCGCTCGAGGCGCCGGGCCGGTGGACCACGGCCGGCAAGGCCATCGAGGGCGACTGCGGCTTCGTGGAGCGGACGACGCTCGAGGACGGCGGGGCCACGCGCTGGACGATGACGGTCAGCACGAAGGCGACGAAGAACGTCGAACGGGCGGATTGCCGGGCGGGTGAGACGCGCGAGGTGTTCGACTACAGGTCGCTGCGCCGGCAGGTCCCCTGCAAGACCATCCAGCCGGGCGCGATCGAGCGCTGACTAGTGAACGACCTCGCCACCTTCGGGCTCGAAGTACAGGTGGGGAATCTCCAGGCCGCGGACAGCCTTGAGCGCAGTGGCCAGGGCGTCGTCTACCTCGCGTCCGCACTCGGCCTCACGCATCTCACGCCGCACCTGCCGGAGCATGCGCAGGACCTGCGCGCGATCGAACCGTTGTCCTTCGCAGTGTTCACAGAAGCTCATGGCCCCAAGTGTACTTCGAACACTGGAGGGAGCAGGTCCGGCTGAAGCCGGACCCCACGGTTGTCGGAGCCTTGGGCCAGATCAAACAATCGTGGGTGCTGGCTTCAGCCAGCGCGGGTCAGGGTGCGTGGACGGTCAGCGCCGAGAGGCGCCAGATGCGCTCGAATGTTCCGTTCTGACGAAGCCGGACATAGCGGGCCTGGCGCGGCGCGAACGCGATGCGGAGGCTGGCGTATTTCGGATCCTGCACGAACGCGGTGAATGTCTCGCCGTAGGTCGGGCCGAGCCAGACCTGCTCCCACTGTTGCCCGTCCACCGACACGTCGATCCCGAGTTGTCTCGGGAAGTCCATCATGAAGTCGCCGATGGCGTGCGTGATGCCGCCCACCGTACGCACGCCGCCCAGATCGGCGATCACCCATTGATTCGGACGCTGCGGAAAGACGCCCCAGCCCGTGTCCGGCAATCCGTCGATCGCCCATCCGGCGTCCTGCGGATTGTCGCTGGCTGACACCGACGCAATCTGCAGTTCCGCACCGACCCCCTGCGCTGCTGGCGAGGCGGGCACCGCATACGTCCGCCGCACGCCGTCGTCGGCAATGAGTGTGGCTCCGGGCGCCGACGAGGCGTACCGCGCGTACGCCCCGTCGGGGTCGGCGCTGCGGTCCACGACGACGTCGATCGGGCCGAGCGCGGTAATGGCCTGGAGCAGCCGCATGTTGTGCTGGGCCAGCCCTTCCTTCAGGGCGTAGTAGTACGGTGGGTCGTAACCGCTGACGCCGTTCATCACCCGGCGGCGATGGACCGACGCGCGCAGTGTCGCCCCCGCGTCCCACGCCGGGCCGAGCGGCAGTTCGAGCAGCGGTTCGGTGCGAGTCGCCGGTTCCGCGATCGGCCACATCTGCTGCGCCTCGGCCATGGGCGTTTCAGTCAGCCAGCCGTCCATCAGCAGGGCGACGGTCACCGCGCCGAGCGCGGCCATCGCCCATCGTGACCGCCGCCGCACGAGCGCCGCGTAGCCCAACCCGGCCGCGACGCACAGGCAGAGCAGGTGAATCATCTTGATCTGCGTCGGCACGCGCAGCTCGTTGAAGCCCGGGAGCCACATCAGCAGGCCGTACGGCGTCGGGCTGAGGATGGAGCGATCCCCGACACGCAGGTCCGGACCGCAGGCCAGAAGGCCGAACAGCAGGATGCCCGCGGCGTAGAACACCATCGTGCTCCGGCGGGCGAGTGCCGCCCGCAGGCGCGGGGTCAGCCAGACGAGGCCGGCGACCGCGAGGGCCAGCGCGACGATCCCGCGACCGAGCCCGCGCATCTTGAGCGGGACGATGCCGAAGATCAGCGTGTCGATCGGCCCATAGATCATCTGCGCCACGATCGACGCGGTGGCTGCCAGGGCCACTCCCCCGAGGACGACGCGCACGCCATTGCGCACGCCGGGCGGCGCGTCGTCGCGCCGCCAGAGGAGCCACAGGATTCCGGCGCCGGCGAGGGCGACGACCGTCAGGCCCGGGAAGAGGTTGTCCTTGCCCTGCTGCATCACCCGGCTCCAGAGCCAGACGAGGCTGCCGACCTCTGTCCAGGCGTGCGCGGTGGCGCTGAAGTACTGGATCTCGTTCAGCGAGCGGTGCATGCCCATGGCATCGTGCACGCGGCGATAGCCGATCAGCATCGGGACGAGGGGGATACTGGCCACCCCGAGGGCGACGGCCATGCCGGGGGCGGCGCGCCATCGGTCGCCGATGGAACAGAAGTACAGCACCCACAGGCCGACGAAGAGGGCGCCGTAGAGGATGTAGTACCCGTTGGCGAACCCCTGGTGCACCCAGGCCAGTCCGGCCAGCACGAGCCAGCCGGGTCGGCGCTCGGTCAGGTAGCCGTGCAGCCCCAGCGCCAGGAGCGGGACGCCGAACGTCGCGACGGTCTGCAGGTGCGCGAGCGCCAGGGCACGGTATGGCGTGAAGGCAAACGCCAGGCCGGCAATGAACGCTGCGTCGTCTCGCTGGCTCAAGTAGCGCACGAGCAGGAACACCGCCAGCGCGCTCAGCGGCCAGGTCAGGAACATCGTGAGGTTGTAGGCGAGCAGCGGGTTGCCCGTCAGCCAGTAGACCGGGGAGGCCACCGGGTAGACGCCGAGCAGGTTCTCGGTCAACGCCGTGGCGCCCTGCGTCGGGTAGAAGTGCGGCGCGTTGAACCACGCCGCGGAGAGCGGACGCGTGGTCGCGTTCCACACGAGGATGGAGGTATTCAGGATCGGGTCGCCCGGGTCTGACGTGATGCGGGTGCCCATCTGGGGGACGAGGGGCCAGGTGGCGACCGTCGCGAGGACCGTATAGAGCAGCAGCGCCGCCAGGGCGCGACGACCGGCAGTAGCCAGGAGCGGACCGTTCATGCGGAACGTTCTGAGCCTACCTCATCTCGACGCGTTGAATCGCGAGCCATCCCGGCTATGATTAAGCCGCGCACGCCCCTACGGGTGCGTGCAAGACAGGTCCTTCAGGCACTTAAACGGTCCGGCTGCGGCCGGACACTTCCGTCGCACCGAGCGCGCCGAGACCACACGTGCCCCTGATCATCGGAATCCCCACGGAAATCTACCCGGACGAGAAGCGCGTCGCCGCGACGCCTGGCTCCGTCGCCAAACTGAAGAAGCTGGGCGTCGATGTCCAGATTCAGGGGGGCGCCGGCAATGCCGCAGGCTTCTCCGACCAGGACTACAAGGACGCGGGCGCGACCGTCGTCGACTCCGCCGCGGCCGTCTTCGGCACGTCGGATCTCGTGCTCAAGGTCCGGCCGCCCATGGAGACCGCCGGAGGCCACGAGGCCCTGCTCCTCAAGGAAGGCGCGACGGTCGTCGGCTTCCTCTGGCCCGCCCAGAACCGCGACCTGCTCGAGAAGCTCGCCTCGCGGAAGGCCACGGCCATTGCGATGGACTGCGTGCCGCGCATCACGCGCGCCCAGAAGATGGACGCGCTCAGCGCGATGGCGAACATCGCCGGCTACCGCGCCATCATCGAGGCCGCCGAGCATTTCGGCCGCTTCATTCCCGGGCAGATGACGGCGGCCGGCAAGGTGCCGCCGGCCAAGGTGTTCATCGTTGGTGCCGGTGTCGCCGGCCTCGCGGCGATTGCCGCGGCCAAGGCGCTCGGCGCCCAGGTTCGCGCGTTCGATACCCGTGCCGCCTCGCGTGAGCAGGTGGAGAGCCTTGGCGCCCAGTTCGTCGAACTGGATTTCAAGGAGAGCGGCGAAGGCGAAGGTGGCTACGCGAAGCAGATGAGCGACGCGTTCCTCCAGGCCGAGCAGACGCTTCTCGCCGCCCACGCGAAGGAGTGCGACATCGTCGTCACCACCGCGCTGATTCCGGGCAAGCCGGCGCCGCAGCTGATTACGTCGGGGGCGGTCGTCGCGATGCATCACGGCTCGGTCATCGTCGACCTGGCGGCGGAGCAGGGCGGCAACTGCGCGCTCACGGAGCGCGGCAAGGTGGTGGAGAAGTTCGGCGTCACCATCGTGGGCCTCACGGACCTGCCGAGCCGGATGGCCCGTCAGTCGAGCGAACTCTACGCGACCACGATCTTCAACCTGGTCTGCGAGTACATCGACAAGACCGGCACGTTCAGCATCGACATGGAGGATGAGGTCGAGCGCGGCGCGCTCGTCCTGAAGGGCGGCGAAATCACCTGGCCTCCACCGAGTCGGCCCGCGCCCCGCGCAGGGGCGCCCACGCCTGACCCGAGGGCCGCGGCTGCACATGCCGCGCAGGTGCAGCCGCAGTCGTCGAGCGCGACCGGCGCCATTGCCGGCGCGGTGGTCGCGGCGCTGCTGGGCACCGCCGCCCTGACGGCACCGCCCGAGTTCCTTGGCCACCTCACCGTGTTCCTGCTCGCCGTCATCGTCGGCTGGCACATCATCTGGAACGTCACGCCGGCCCTGCACACGCCCTTGATGAGCGTCACGAACGCCATCAGCGGCATCATCCTCGTCGGCGGCATGCTGGTCATGGCGGGCAGCGGTCTGAGCACCGCAGCCATCCTCGGCGCCGTCGCGGTCCTCGTCGCCACCATCAACGTGGCCGGCGGGTTCCTTGTCACGCAGCGCATGCTGCGGATGTTCAGGAAGTAGGGGGCCGCGATGATTCCAGTGACCCATCCGGCCATCTCGCTCGCCTGGCTTGCCGCGAGCATCCTCTTCATCCTCAGCCTCCGCGGCCTCTCGTCGCAGGAGAGCGCCCGGCAGGGCAACCTGCTCGGTGTCATCGGCATGGCGATCGCCGTGCTCGGCACGCTCGCGGCCCTCGTCATGGGCGAAGGCGCGGCCGGCCTCTCGCCGAGCGCCCTGGGCGTGCTGGCGGTCGTGATCGCAATCGGCTGCGCGGTCGGCGCGCTGCTCGCGTCGCGCGTTGCCATGACGGCCATGCCGGAACTGGTGGCCGTGCTCCATAGCTTCGTCGGCCTCGCGGCGGTGCTCGTCGGCTACGCCAACTACCTCGTCGCCGGTCACGAGGAGATTGCCGGCCGGGGCGTGCACCTCGGGGAGATCTACATCGGCGTCCTCGTCGGCGCGGTGACCTTTACCGGATCGGTGATCGCGTTCCTCAAGCTGCGCGGCTCGATCGGCAGCAAGCCGCTCCTGCTGCCAGCGCGCCACGCGCTGAACGCCGTGGCGGCGCTCGCGATGATCGTGCTCGGCGTCCTGTTCGTCATGGCCGACGGCACGAGCGGCATGCCCTGGCTCGGCGTGATGACGGTGATCGCCAGCCTGCTCGGCGTGCACCTGGTCATGGCCATCGGCGGCGGCGACATGCCGGTGGTGGTGTCGCTGCTGAACTCCTACTCGGGGTGGGCGGCCTCGGCGGCCGGCTTCATGCTCTCGAACGACCTGCTGATCATCACGGGCGCGCTCGTGGGCTCCTCGGGCGCCATCCTGTCGTTCATCATGTGCCACGCGATGAACCGCTCGATCTGGAACGTGGTCTTCGGCGGCTTCGGCGCGGACGCCGGTGCGAAGCCCTCGGGGCCCGCGGCAGCAGTCACCGGCACGGTGACCGAAGCCAGCGTGGACCAGGTGGCCGACCTCCTCAGGCAATCGCGTTCGGTCATCATCGTGCCGGGTTACGGCATGGCGGTGGCGCGTGCGCAGCACGCGGTCCGCGACCTCACGAACGAACTCGCGAAGCGCGGCGTGAAGGCCCGCTATGCCATCCACCCGGTGGCGGGCCGGCTCCCGGGCCACATGAACGTGCTGCTGGCCGAAGCCGACGTCCCGTACGACATCGTCTTCGAGATGGACGACATCAACGAGGACTTCCCCGAGACCGATGCCGTGCTCGTCATCGGGGCAAACGACATCGTGAACCCGAGTGCGCAGACCGACCCGAACAGCCCGATCTGGGGCATGCCAGTGCTCGAGGCCTGGAAGGCAGGCAAGGTCGTCATGCTGAAGCGCAGCATGAACGCCGGTTATGCCGGCGTCGACAACCCGCTCTGCTACGAAGAGAACACCGTGATGCTGTTCGGCGACGCCCAGCAGACGGTGACGAAGCTGCTGACGGCGCTCCGGACGTCGTAGCGCGGGCCGGGCAGGCCTGGCAGGCAGGACTGAGGCCACCAATGATCGACGAGTACTTGTCCGCGCACGCACGGTCGCTCGCTGAGACCGAGGCCTTCTGGTCAGAGGCTGCCGCCGGCATCACCTGGTTCCGGCGGTGGGACCGCGTGCTCGACGATTCGAGGCCGCCGTTCTACCGCTGGTTCACCGGCGGCGTGCTCAACACCTGCTACAACGCCGTCGACCGCCACGTCCTGCGCGGGCGCGGCCGTCAGGCGGCGCTGATCTACGACAGCCCGGTTACGCAGACGGTCCGCACCTACACCTACGACGAACTGCTGTTCGAGGTGTCCAGCCTCGCCGGCGCGCTCGACAGCCAGGGGTTGCGAAAGGGCGACCGCGTCATCATCTACATGCCCGGCATTCCCGAAGCCGTGTTCGCGATGCTGGCGTGCGCCCGGCTCGGCCTGATTCACTCCGTGGTGTTCGGCGGGTTCGCGGCGAAGGAACTCGCGACCCGGATCGACGATGCGAAGCCGCGGATGATCCTGAGCGCGTCGTGCGGCATCGAGGCCGCCCGTGTCATTCCCTACAAGCCGCTGCTCGACCACGCCATCGAACTGGCGGAGCACAAGCCGGAATGGTGCGTCGTCTTCCAGCGGCCTCAGGCAACGGCAACCCTCGTCGATGGCCGCGACATCGACTGGGTCGACTTCGTGTCGGATGCCGAACCGGTGGACTGCGTGGCACTCGACGCAACGGACGTGCTCTACGTCCACTACACCTCGGGCACCACGGGCATCCCGAAGGGCGTCGTGCGCGATCATGGCGGGCATGCCGTTGCGCTGAAGTACGCGATGGAGAAGGTCTTCAGCGTGGGGCCGGGCGAAGTGTTCTGGGCCGCCTCCGACATCGGCTGGACCGTCGGGCACGGCTTCATCGTCTACGGCCCGCTCATTCACGGCGCGACGACGATTCTCTACGAGGGCAAACCGGTCGGTACGCCCGACGCGGGCGCGTTCTGGCGCCTCTGCGAACAGCATGGGGTCAACGTGCTCTTCACCGCGCCCACGGCGTTTCGCGCCATCAAGCGGGAGGACCCCACCGGTTCGTTCATGCAGCGCTACAACCTCTCGCGCCTGCGCCTCCTGTTCCTGGCGGGGGAGCGCTGCGACCCCGACACGCTGAACTGGGCCTCGCAGATGCTGGGCATTCCGGCGCTCGATCACTGGTGGCAGACGGAACTCGGATGGCCGGCCATTGCGAACCCCGCCGGTATCGGCCTAATGGAGGTGAAGCCAGGCTCACCGACGCGACCGGTGCCCGGCTACGACATCCGCGTCCTCGGAGACGACGGCCATGAGGTCGGCCCCGACGAGATCGGGAACATCGTCATTCGCCTGCCGCTCCCGCCTGGCACGCTGACCACCCTGTGGCACAACGATGCCGGCTACGAGAAGTCGTACCTGAACCGCTTCAAGGGCTACTACCTCACCGGCGATGCCGGCTACCGCGACGCCGACGGCTACTTCTACGTGATGAGCCGCGTGGACGACATCATCAACGTAGCAGGTCACCGGCTCTCGACCGGCGGCATCGAGGAGGTGCTCGCCTCGCATCCGGATGTCGCGGAATGTGCGGTCGTCGGGCATGTCGACGACCTGAAGGGAGAAGTGCCGATCGGCTTCGTCGTGCTGAAAGCGGGCGTCACCCGGGGCGAGGCGGAGATTGCGGCGGAACTGGTCGAGCGCGTGCGCACGACGATCGGGGCCTTCGCGTGCTTCAGGACCGCACTCGTCGTGAAGGGCCTCCCGAAGACGCGGTCCGGCAAGATCCTGCGCGGCACGATCAAGAAGATCGCCGATGGGCAGGCCTACACCATGCCTGCCACCATCGAAGACCCGGCCGTGCTCACCGCTGTCACGGAGCGGTTGAAGGACGCGGGCATCGCGCCGCAGTAGGCGTACGTCCGCTGCGGGGCTGGCCGCGGCCGGTTCAGACCGTGCTCACCCGGACGAAGCGGTCGTCGTGCCGATGGGAGAGCAGGCCCGCCTTGGCCAACCCCTCGAGGACCGTCCTGCACGTCGGTTCGGCCAGTCCTGTCAGCCGCGAGGCTTCGCGTGTCGCCACTTCGTCGCCCGTCCGCATCGCCAGCAGCAGACGCTGCAGCCGGTCGAACGCATCGTCCATGGGTGCGTTGCCGTGGTTCATAAGACTCCTGTCCGGATGCCGAACATGGGCAGCAACGCGTATGCCGATGAGGAGTCGCCTGCCACCTGCAGGAATCGCGGGATTGAGGCCGACAGACGACCGAGAACGCAGCAGGGACGACGCAGCGCGTATCGTCAGACGACGCTGGCGCTGTTACCCGTGCCGCTCTTACACGAGTCGCCGAACTGGGTGCGGCTATGCCTGAGGCGCCGGGGCGCAGTGAGAGCGGACCACCTGAAGCAGAAAGTCCAGGTTGAGGGGCTTGGGAACGGTCGCCACCGCTCCGAGTTCGGAGGCCCAGTGATCCACGTCGGCTGCGCCGGACATGAGCGCGACAGGAATGCGCGCCACGATGGGATCGGCCAGCTGAGCCTGGCGGAACGCGTTGCCGCCGAGCCTCGGCATGCTGAGGTCCAGCAGGACGAGACAGGGCGTGCCCGGCGCATGATGGCAGACCGTACGGAGCAGGTGGAGTGCCTCCAGGCCATCCTCGGCCGCGACGGCGATGAAGCCCTCCCCGGCGATCAGCGTCGTGAGCATGTCGCGCGTGGCCTCATCGTCTTCCACGATGAGGACGTGGCCTGGCAGCATCAGCCCCCCGCGTCATCAAACCGCGTGCCGAACTCAACCGGGCGCCTCGCCGCCACGGCCTGCAGGTCCGCCACGTTACACCCGGAACACCCGGTATCGAAGCTCGTCCGGGAAGGAAAGAGCAAATCCCCCGTCCCTTGGTAGAATTCGGCGCATGGCTTATCCAGACTTCTTTGTGGCGCCAATGCGCGCCGAACTCGTCGACCTCGGCTTCGAGGAACTGCGGACCCCGGCGGACGTCGACGCCGCCGTGGCGAACTCGAAGGGCACGCTGCTCGTGGTGGTGAACTCGGTGTGCGGGTGTGCGGCAGGAAAGGCCCGGCCTGGCATCGCCCTGGCGCTGCGTCACGGCGCGCGCCCGGACAGGCTCACGGCGGTCTTCGCCGGCTTCGATATCGAAGCGACGGATCGGGCCCGCGAGTACTTCACCGGCTTCCGCCCCTCGTCGCCGTCGATTGCCCTGCTGCAGGACGGCAAGCTGGTCTACATGATGGAACGGCACCAGATCGAAGGCCGCGGTCCGCTGGAGATCGCCAGCGATCTGCAGGCGGCCTTCGCGAAGTACTGCGCGCCGGCCGTCGCGCACTAGCGTCGACAGGGCAGGTGGGGCGGGCAGGGCGGGTCAGACGCGTTCCGTCCGCCCCTGCCTGACCTCGTGGCGTTCGGCATCGGGCGGACGTGTCCGGGACTGCTTCTGCCTGGCGTGGCGGCACTAGCCGCCGCGCGTGTGCATCTCCAGGTGCGGGTTCTTCTTCAGGGCTGACGCCGGCACGAAGGCGCGGCGTTCTCCGAGGGCGAGGCGGGTTTCGGCACCGCGGTCGTCGCGGCCCGTCCACCCGGCGGTGATGATCGCCTTCAGTTCGTCGACGGACGCGCCTCCGCGCAGTGCCGCGCGGAGGTCGATGCCGCGCGTGGCGTAGAGGCACAGGTACCACATGCCGTCGGCCGTGAGCCGGCTCCGGTCGCAGTTCGAGCAGAAGGGCTCGGTCGTCGAGGAGATGACCCCGAACACCGTGCCGTCCGGAAGCCGGTAGCGGTCCGCAGGGGCCGACGACGCCTCGACGATCGCTTCGACACCGCCGTAGTGTGCGGTGAGCCGCTCCAGCATTTCCCGCCGCGGGACCACATCGGTCCACGACCAGTGCGTGGCACCGCCCACGTCCATGTACTCGATGAAGCGGACCTCGGCGTTCACCGTCTTCCCGTACTCGATCAGGTCCACAAGTTCATCGTCGTTCACGCCGCGGATCACGACCGTGTCGAGCTTGACGCGTCCGAAGACGCGCGCGGCCGATTCGATGCCCTGTTTCACGCGCGTGAGTTCGTCGAAGCGCGCGAGCTTGATGAAGCGGTCGGGACGCAGGGTGTCCAGCGACACCGTGACGCGCTTGAGGCCGGCCGCCTTCAGCTCGTCGATCTGGCTGGCGAGGATGATGCCGTTGCTCGTCAGCGCGAGGTCATTCAGCCCTTCCTTGCCGGCAATCATGTCCACCAGCACCGGGAGGTCGCGCCGGAGCAGGGGTTCACCGCCCGTCAGGCGGACGTGGTTCACCCCCAGGCTCATGAAGACATCGACCAGGCGCGAGATCTCCTCGAAGTGGAGCATGTCCTCGCGGGGCAGCCAGACGTAGTCCATCTCCGGCATGCAGTAGGCACAGCGGAGGTTGCACCGGTCGGTGACCGACAGGCGCAGGTTGCGCAAGGGACGCTGGTGGCGATCAAGCAACATGAGGACCTGCTGATTGTACAGGCTCCGGGCCTCAGGCCTCAGGCTTCCGGCCCGTCGGCTTCAGGCGGACCGGCTCCGCCCAGGCCATCGGCAGGAACGGGCGGTCGGCGGTCTGCCCTTGGAACTCCGAACTCCAGCGGCCGGGTACGGCGGTGCCGCAATCTGGACAGCAGCCGTCGCTCGTCAGGGCGTACTCCTGGATGTGATAGCCGAACCGGCGGATGAGGCGCGTGCGGCAGGAAGGGCAGTGGGTCGACTCCTCGTCGGCGACGCGTCCTGGCATGTTGCCCGGATAGACGTAGCGGAGGCCCGACTCCCGCCCGAGCGCCGACGCCCGGAGCAACATCGCCGCGGAGGTGTTCGACGGCTCCGTCATCCTGTAGTCGCCGTGAAACGCGGTCACATGCCACGGAATGTCGGGCGACACGCTGGCGATGAACGCCGTGAGGCGCCGCACTTCGTCGTCGCTGTCGTTGAACCCCGGAATCAGCAGCGTGACGATCTCCAGCCAGGTGCCCATCGCGTGCAGGCGTCGAATCGTGTCTAGGATGGGCTCGAGGCGTCCGCCGAGCTCACGGTAGTGACGGTCGTCGAAGCTCTTGAGGTCGACCTTGTAGAGATCGACCCAGGGACGGAGATACTCGAGGACCTCCGGCGTGCCGTTCCCATTCGAGACGAACCCCGTCGCCAGTCCGGCCGCCTTCGCGTGCCTGAAGATCTCGACGGCCCATTCGCTCGTGATCAACGGCTCGTTGTACGTGCTGACCAGCACGCGCGCGCCATGCTGCACGGCGTCGGCGACGAGCGCCTCTGGCGAAGCGACGAGCGGGGACGACACGGCGGCAGGGTCGCGCAACGCCTGCGACGTCACCCAGTTCTGGCAGTACCCGCAGTGCAGGTCGCACCCGAGCATGCCGAAGCTGTAGGCCAGCGCGCCAGGGTAGGCGTGGAAGAACGGCTTCTTCTCGATCGGATCGCACTGCACGCCTCCGACGTACCCCCAGGGCACGAAGAGCCTGGCGTCCTTCCGGAAGCGCACCTTGCAGACACCCGCCGCGCCCTCGGGCAGCGGACACCGGTGGCCGCACGCCGTGCACTGCAGCCGGCCGTCGCCGAGCGTCGTGTAGAGTTCGCCCTCGCGCGTGCGCTGCGCGAGCACTTCCGCCAAAGTGGCCATCGCCCGTCCCACTGCCTAGTCTAGGGTCACGGACCGGGAATGCCCAGCTGAGCCTCGCCGTTCCGGATCGTGGTTTCCGCCGCCCACCGCTTCCTGGTCGGGACGAAATTCCTGCACGCCGAAGACGCGCTTCATGGTTTTCGGCAACGCACTCGCTGAGCGGCTCATGTGCCGATTCGGCGCAACGGGCGTGCCGTCATCCGCTCCGGTGTTCCGATGAAGCCCTGGCGCAGCTCAGGCTGACCGATCCCGGACAGTCCACCGCGCGGAGGGACGAACCGCAGCGGCTCGCACCGCCGTTTCGGGCGCGGAGATTGATGTACAGTCCGGCGTGGAGAGTCTTTGATATGCGTACGGTTGTGCTTCCAGCACTCGTGGTTCTTGCCCTTGCGAACACCAGCCCTGCGGGTGCGCAGGTCTACCGTCATGAAACCCCGCCGCCGACGGTCACCGCCGCGAGCGCGTCGTGGCAGGCCGCTGGCGAGCCGATCTTCCACGCCGGCAACTTCTACTATCCGGCCGGTGCGACGGTGTTCTTCGACGGCAAAGTGATGGTGCGAACGGGCGCCTACGAGGGCGTGCCGCTCTACGCCGACGTGACGCTCGAGCCGTTCAGTATCGTCTACGTGCCGGTTGGCGGCGCGCTGATGCAGCCCTACGAGCGCCGGCGCGACGGCGAACTCACCGGCACCGTCGGGTCGCGCACCCCGTCGTTCCCGATCACGCGTGACGCCGAAGCCGCGTCGTCGTGGGAGTCGTTCGGCGAACTGTATCCACGGGTCAGCGGACTCCTCACCCCCTCCGCGCGCGCCGCGGCCGTACGCCGCGACGACGCCCCGAGGCGGGCCGCGGCGGTGGACGAGGCGTTCGAGCCGGTCGGAGCGGTGATGCTTGCTCCGCGTGCGATGAGGCCGAGCGCCACGAACTACGGCAACGGCGTTCTGGCCAGGCCGGCGAGCGAGAACGGCCTGTGGATCTCGTTCCAGGACGCCCGCTGGTTCTCGGCAGGCCCGGCGGTGATCCACGACGCGAACCGGTTCGACGCCGTCGGGAGCTACAACGGCTTCACGGTCTACCGCGAACGTGGCGGCGCGTCGAATCGCATTTACGTGACCACCGTGCAGAATGGACCGGTCGCTCCGTTCGAACGCCGGTAACCGCCTCCTCGACCTTCCGCGCACCGTCTGGCTGCTCGGGTGGGTGAGCCTCGCCACCGATTCGGCGACCGAGGCCATCTACCCGCTGCTGCCGTTCTTCCTCACGCAGGTGCTCGGCGCCGGCGCGATCTCCCTCGGCGTGGTCGAGGGAGCGGCCGAAGCGGTCAACAGCCTGCTGAAGGTCTGGTCGGGCCGGACGGCCGATCGGAGACCCGCCAAGCGCCCGCTCGTCCTCGCGGGCTACTCCATCTCGTCGCTCGCCCGTCCACTGATCGCCCTCGCCCAGTCCTGGACGCACGTCTTCGCGATTCGCGTGGTGGACCGGGTGGGGAAGGGGATTCGCAGCGCGCCGCGCGACGCCATCCTCGCCGCGACCGCAACACCGGAGACGCGGGGCCGCGTGTTCGGCTTCCACCGCGCGATGGACCACGCCGGAGCCGTCCTCGGCCCGATCCTCGCCACGGCGTTCCTGTACTTCTACCCGGACCGGTACCGCACGCTCTTCGCGCTCACCCTCATCCCGGGTCTCATCGCCATCGCCCTCATCCTCTTCGTCCGCGAACACGCACGTGGCGACAAACCGGCAGAGCGTGGGGTCCGCCTTCAGGCGGACCATGACAGTCCGAGCGGCCCGCAGGCGAGGCTGCCAGCGGAGCTGAAGTCCTTCCTGCTGGTTCTCACCCTGTTCACGCTCGGGAACTCCACGGATGCGTTCCTGCTGCTGAAGCTCACCGACGCCGCGGGTGGCACGCGCTACATCCCGCTCATCTGGGCGGCGCTCCACGTAGTGAAGTCGGTGTCGTCCGTGCTTGGCGGCGGCTGGTCGGATCGCGTCGGGCGGCGCGGTGTCATCGCGTCGGGGTGGCTGGTCTACGCAGCGGTCTACACCGGCTTTGCCCTCTCGTCGTCGCTGCCGGCGCTGCTGGCGTGGTTCATGGTGTATGGGCTGTACTTCGGGTTGACCGAGGGCACCGAGAAGGCGCTCGTCGCCGACCTCGCCCCCGCCTCCGCCCGGGGCTACGCATTCGGTCTCTACAACGCCGTGCTGGGTGTCGGCGCGTTGCTGGCGAGCGTGCTGTTCGGCCTGCTGTGGAACGCGTTCGGCCCGGCCATCGCGTTCGGGACGGGCGCCGCGCTCGCGCTGGCCGCGACGGTGTGGCTGTTCGCCACCGTGCGCCGCTGATAGAATCACGGGGTCACACAGGCGCACGCGGGCGCGCCACCGCGCGAGACGCGGGCAGCCCGCACCACCACCGGTCACTCGTGCCCTCATGCCGAAAATTCTCGTAACCAACGACGACGGGTATCGGTCGCAGGGGATTCACGCCCTTGCGCTGGCCCTGGCCCCGCTCGGCGACGTACTCGTGGTCGCCCCAACGGAAGAGGCGAGTGCCATCGGGCACGCCCTGACGCTGAAGCGGCCGCTGCGCCTGGAACACCTGCGCGACAACGTCTACGGGGTGGACGGGACGCCGACCGACTGCGTGAACATCGCCATCACGCAGCTGTACAAGGGCGGGCTGCCAGACCTGGTCGTCTCGGGCATCAACAAGGGCTGGAACCTCGGAGACGACGTCACGTACTCGGGCACCGTGGCCGGCGCCCTCGAGGCAGCGCTGCTCGGCATTCCGGCGCTGGCGGTGTCGCTCGCGCGCACGAAGGGCGAGTACGACTTCACCTACTCGGCGCGCGTCGCGGCCGCCGTGGCCGCGGCCATGTTCGAGAAGCCGCTGCCGTCGCAGACGTTCCTCAACGTGAACGTGCCGAGCGGCCAACCGAAGGGGATTCGCACCACGGTGCAGGCCAAGCGCAATCACATCACCGAAGTGCTGGTGCGCGACGACCCGAAGGGGCGGCCGTATTACTGGATCGACGAGGGGCAGAACGAGTGGGAACCGCACGATCGGTCGGACTATCAGGCCGTGCGCGACGGGTTCGTGTCCGTGACACCGCTGCAGCCTGACCTGACGGCGCACGACGCGCTCTCCGCCGTAGAAAAGATCTCGTTCGAAACGGAAGTTGCGCTAAGATAGCTCTTCGAGCGCGCGGCCACCCGGGCCGCAGGGAACACTGCTCAACACTTCGCCTGTCGGGGCGTGGCTCAGCCTGGTAGAGCACTCGGTTCGGGACCGAGGGGTCGGAGGTTCGAATCCTCTCGCCCCGACCATCACATCGACGAAAAGCCTGCGGCAACGCAGGCTTTTTTCGTTTCTGGCTGCTACGACGCCGTCGGTGGACGGGGAATCAGCACCGACGTCCGCGCCTTGTAGGCTTCGTACTCTGGCTCGCCACCCCACTTCTCGTCGGCCCGCTTCTCGAGCAACGGCACACCGCTCACGCGGGTCAGCAGGAAGATGATGAACAGCGGCGAGACGAGCGTGACGTACTGCCAGCCGCGCAGGACGGGCAGCGCGATCAGGGCCACGCCGATCCAGAGCACGATCTCCCCGAAGTAGTTCGGGTGACGCGACCACGACCAGAGCCCCGTGCTGATGAAACGCCCGTGGTTCTCCGGCTTCGCGTTGAACGCGCTCTTCTGGCGGTCGGCGATCACTTCCAGGGCGAAGCCTGCGAGCCACACGACCAGACCGGCGGCGGCAGGCAGGTCCAGTTCCCGTCGATAGGTGGAGGTGATGGCCGCCAGCGCCGCCGCGAGCGAGAAGACCACCCACAGTCCCTGCAGGGTCCACGCGAGCAGGAAGCGCCAGAACGCCTGCTTGATCTCGCGGAAGCGGCGGTCTTCGCCGGCCGCGCGGATCCGCAGGAACAGGAAACTCGCCAGCCGCACCGCCCAGACGATGACGAGGCCGGAGAGGAGAAGGCCGCGGGCGTCGACATCGGGGGTGAGGAACAGCGCGAGCAGGGTGACCGTGATGTAGGTGAGGCCGCCTGTCAGGTCGTAGAACGTCTCCGTGCGGTTCAGCCACGCCGGCACGAAGGCGGTCCACTGCATCAGGAACGCGACGGCGACGCAGACCGCGTAGATGGGGACGCCAGCCATTGCGTGCCCGCCCTGCGACCCCGCACCGGCCACGCCCGCGCCGATCAGCACGGCGACCATCGCTCCAGCGAGCGAACCTTTCTCGGCCCTGTTCATGCTCCAACCCTCGTGTGCAGGCCTGGTCCGGCGGGGCATGTCAGCCCGCCGACCGGCCGCGTGGCATCAGTGGGACGCGCCTTGACGGCCAGCGGTTGCGTCCCTGTCAGGCACAACCGGCACGCCCCTCCAGAATTGCCCCGGAATTGACCGGCGCCTGCCGGAACTGACAATGTAGAAGCCGCCTGGCGCCGTTCGGACAATTCTGTCGCAGAATCCGGCATGTCTGCCCACCGGAACCTGCGATTCCCGCCGCGAATTCAGGCCGGTGTCCCTGAAGCCGCTGGCGCAGATCTTGTTATTGCAGGTGCTGTCGTGCGCTGGACCGAAGCTCTCTCAACCCGGGAACATGGAACCGCCTCGCCGCTGTGGCTCGTGGCCGACGAGCCGCTGCTGAACGACCTGGTCGTCTACCTCGATCAGATGCGGCGGGACATCGAGTCTGCCCCGGACGCCGGTCACACGATGACCTTCAGCCGCGCCGCCCTGCGCGACGTGCGTGGCGCCTTCGGCCGCATGATCCGTCGCGGCGAGGAGCGCCTGCACCGCTTCTGCGAACTCGCCGGCGATGCGTTCCTCGATGGGCGGTTCGCGCTCCAGAGCCTGGCGGTCGGCAGCACCGTCAACACCAAGGAACGCTTCACCCTCGTGCAGGACATCACGGCGGGCGACCTCTACTCGCTGACAGACCTCGACCTCGGCAACCGCCAGATCGCGCGGATCCGCTACTTCGACGGGGAGCGCTGGAGCCCCGCCACCCTCATCGCCAACGTGGTCGAGTATCACCCGGAGTCGATCAGCGACTGGCGCATCTACAAGATGGTGAGCCGCATCAAGGCGGAGGAGCAGATCTGGAACAAGGTGGTCGACACCATCTTCGACCTCGATCGCCTCGTCGAACTCGACAAGCAGTTGCGTCACCTGAATCGCTTCGTGAAGGACGTGTTCGGCGTGAAGTTCGTGGTGAGCGATCAGGCGGCCGTGCGCCGGCTGCAGGAGGCGCTGCGCGGGCTGCAGTGGACGCCCGAACAGCTCGAACGCCGCGGCGTGCCCCCGACACCGGCGACCGCCGCGCTCGAGTGTCTCGAGGTGAAGGATTACCTCAGCGAGACCGAGGGGCTCAAGGCCTCGGGCTGGCAGGCCATCAAGTCCGTGTTCCACTGGTGGGACACGATGATCGAGGTGCAGGTGCAGCCGCTCGGCAACTACCTGCAGGAGCGCGAGCGGCTGACGCGCGAGAGCCACGCCGGCTTCAAGTCGCGCCGCGAGGACATCCGCAACCAGGTGGCCGCGGCCATTCCGCTCTTCGGCTTCTATCGCGACCTGCTGAAGTGGCTCTTCCTCGAGCCCGACTCGCCGGCCCCGACCTTCGACCGCGTCACGATCGTCGTCACCGACTGAACAGGCGTGCGCTAGACTCTTCGGTCTGCGACAGCCACCTGTTTGGGAGGACTTGCCATGTGCGATCAGGACCACTTCGAAGATGACCGTCAGGACTACGTCTCCCGCGGCCTGGTGACGCGGCGCCAGTTCGGCGCCCTCGTCGGCGCGGGCGTCTCGATGATGCTGCCAGCCGTCGTGAATGCGGTGGCCGTCACCGAGAGCGACGTCACCATTACCACGCCGGACGGCACCGCGGACTGCTACTTCGTCCACCCCGCCACCGGCACCGCCCCCGGCGTGCTCATCTGGCCGGACATCTTCGGGCTGCGGCCCGCCTTCCGGCAGATGGGGAAGCGCCTCGCCGAGTCCGGCTACGCGGTGCTCGTGGTGAACCCGTTCTACCGGGCGAAGAAGGCGCCAACTGCCGCGAACGGCGCGGCGACGCCGATTCCGGAACTCATGCCGCTCGCGCAGGCGCTCAACGAAACCACGCACATGACCGACGCGAAGGCGTTCGTCGCGTGGCTCGACCGCCAGGCGTCCGTCGCGAAGAACCGGAAGATTGGAACGCAGGGCTACTGCATGGGCGGACCGATGGCGTTCCGGACGTCGGCGGCCGTGCCCGATCGCGTCGGGGCGGTGGCGTCGTTCCACGGGGGCGGCCTCGTCACACCGGCGCCCAACAGCCCGCACACGCAGGCGTCGAAGACGAAGGCGCAGTTCCTGGTCTGCATTGCGGCGAACGACGACCAGCGCGCCCCGACCGACAAGGACGTGATGAGGGAGACGTTCGCGAAGGCGAACCTGCCGGCCGAGATCGAGGTCTACTCGGGCGCCGCGCACGGGTGGTGCCCGCCCGACTCGGGCGTCTACAACGAGCCGCAGGCCGAGAAGGCCTGGAGCCGCCTGCTCGCGTTGCACAGCAAGGCGCTCGCCTGACGCTGGCGGCGCGCTCGAACTCCTCCACGGACTTTTGATGCGCCGCCTCTGCCGTGACGCCGATTCAGACAGCATCCAGCGTGGTGTCGTGGTCCGATGCCCGGAAGGGCGTCGGTCACGGGCTGGATGAGTCGAATCGCTCTGGCAGGGGAGCCGTCCGCGAGAGGAGGCCGGGATGGATGCCGTCTCGTACAGGATCGATCAGCACGATCGGATCGTGTCCATCAACGAGGCCTGGCGCGCATTCGCGGCTGCAAACGGAGGCCTGGCACCGGCCGACGCCGTCGTCGGCCGGCTGCTCTGGGACAACATCGCCGGTACCACGGTCAGGCAGGTCTACCGGAGCCTGCTCGCCCGGGTGCGGTCCGGTCGCGTGATCCGGTTCCCGTTTCGGTGTGACGCGCCCAGAGTCCGCCGCGAGATGCAGCTCACGATGACGCCGAGGGCCGACGGCGCGGTCGAATTCGTCAGTGAACTCATGGACGAATGTCCACGCGCCGAGATCCTGCTGCCGCGCCACGTGCTCATCCGCTCGTGCGCGTGGTGCGGGCGGGTCTGGACGCCCGCGGGATGGACCGAGGTTGAGGAGGCCG
This sequence comes from Vicinamibacterales bacterium, assembly GCA_046331345.1. Classification (GTDB taxonomy): domain Bacteria; phylum Acidobacteriota; class Vicinamibacteria; order Vicinamibacterales; family CAVVIG01; genus CAVVIG01. Next base: position 625,208 of record JAXLRA010000004.1, read on the forward strand.
TCTACGCCGTGGACCTCTTCCGGTGGGACGAGGACAGCCCGACGATCACCCACGGCATCTGCGAAGCCTGCCTGCGCTCGGTGGAAGCCGCCGTCTGACGGCCTACTTCTGCTCGGCGAGGTACGCGAGCAGGTCCGCCCGCGACTTGTCGTTCTTCACACCGCCGAACTTCATCTTCGTCTGCTCGACGAGCCCCTTCGGGTTGGCGGCAAAGGCATCGAGCTTCTCGGCGGTCCAGACAATGCCCGAGCCCTTCATGGCGTCTGAATAGACGAAGCCGTCGACCGAACCGGCCGTGCGGCCCACGACGCCGAAGAGCGACGGACCGCTCTTGTGCTTGCCTTCCTTCACGGTGTGGCAGTTGCCGCAGCTCGAGTCGAACACGTTCTGACCGTTCTTCACGTCCTGCGCACCGCCCGCATGCGCCGCGCCGGCCGTCAGGGCGGCGAACCCGAGCACACCGATCGCGCTGGCCACGCCGTTCTTCAGAGAGAGAGCCATAGGAATCCCATCACAGAGTTGTAGCCGCTGACGCCGCAGCCGGCGTTCAGAGTGTCGCCGGCGATTGTACCGAAGTCGGAGCGGTTCGCCCGCAAATGGCGGAGCCATCGACGCCCTCCGGCCCGGGAGCGTCCGGCCGGGTGGATCCCGCCTGAGGTCGGCAGGATCCGCATTCGCCAGGTGACGCTCGTCCCTGCGGAGTCCTGGCACCGCACGGGGCCCTTCGTAAAATGTGCAGATGCGTGTCCGCACCCTGATCGCCCTGCTTGCAGCCGGTCTCACCGCCGCATGCGGGGCCACTCCATCGTCCACGCCAACGACCGCCAGGCCGGATCCCACGGCCGAAACCGCCCGGCTGACGGCGTACCTCGACGCCGAGTACGAGAAGGAACTCGCGTTCAGTCCCGAGTCCCTCACCAGCCAGGGGCGCAAGGAACACTACGACCAGCTCGATGACCGCTCCGAGACCTCCGAAGAGCGGGTGCTCGCGTGGCGCCGGGCGAGTGTGGCCGGGATGAAGGCGGCCTTCGTGTACGACCAACTGGACGACGCGGGGAAGACGTCGTACGACATCTGGGCCCAGGAACTCGAGCGCGGTGAGCGCATGCGTCCGTTCCGCAGCCACGTATACATCTTCTCGATAGGCGGTCCCCACGTCGGGCTGCCGCAGTTCCTCATCAACTTCCACCGGGTCGACGACGCGCGGGACATGGACGCCTATGTGTCGCGGCTGGCGAAGCTCGGTGGCGCCATCGACCAGTCCCTCGAACGCGCCCGCGCCTCCGCGGCGAAAGGGATCAGGATGCCGCGCTTCTCGTACGAGCAGGCCCTGGCCGAGACACGCAGCGTCGTGAGCGGCGCGCCTTTCGGGCGCGGCAAGGCGTCCGCGCTGTGGGAGGACGCCCAGGCGAAGATCGACGCCCTCGCCAGGAGCGGGAAGATCACGCCGGACCAGGCGAACGCGCACAGGGCAGCGGCCTCGTCCGCGCTGACGACGTCCGTTGGCCCGGCGTACGCGCGGCTCGCGTCCTGGCTGGAGACCGACATGGCGAACGCACCGAAGGAGCCGCAGGGCGTGTCCTCGCTCCCGGACGGGACCGCGTACTACAACGCCATGCTCGAACTCCAGACCACGACAACGATGACCAGCGACCAGATTCACGAGCTGGGGCTGTCGGAGGTGGCACGCATCAGGGCTGAACTCGAGGCCGTGAAGCAGAAGGTGGGGTTCGCCGGCACGCTGCCCGAGTTCTTCGAGCACATGCGTCGGGAGCGGCGGTACTTCCTCCCGAATACCGATGCCGGGCGGCGGGAATACCTGACGCGGGCGGAGACCATCCTCGCGACGATGCAGGCGCGCCTGCCGGAGTATTTCGGGCTGCTACCGAAGGCGCCGCTGGTGGTGAAGCGGGTCGAGGCGTTCCGCGAAGAGCCGGGCGGCGCGCAGCACTACTTTGCCGGCACACCCGACGGCTCCCGGCCCGGGATTTTCTACGTGCATCTCTCCGACATGTCGGCCATGCCGCTCTATCAGCTCGAGGAGGTGGCCTATCACGAGGGCGTTCCCGGCCACCATCTGCAGGTATCCATCGCGCAAGAGCTGACCGGACTCCCGCGGTTCAGGACGCAGTACGGCTACGGGGCCTACGCGGAAGGCTGGGGGCTCTACGCCGAGGTGCTGGCCAGGGAGATGGGCTACTACACCGACCCCTATTCCGACGCGGGACGTCTCGGCGGCGAGATGTGGCGGGCCATCCGGCTCGTTGTCGACACCGGCCTGCACGCGAAGGGCTGGACGGAGCAGCAGGCGGTGGACTACTTCCTGGCCAATTCGCCGATGGCGGAGGGCGCCGTGCGCTCGGAGGTCCGCCGGTATTTCGTCTGGCCGGGACAGGCCACCACCTACAAGATCGGGATGATGACCATCCTCCGGCTGCGCGACGAGGCGCGGCGCGAGCTGGGCAGCCGCTTCGATTATCGGGGATTCCACGACGTCGTCCTCGGGGGCGGCAGCCTGCCGTTGCCGGTAATGGAAGCGCGGGTGCGTCGCTGGATCGCCACGCAGCGGAACGCGGGCGCCAGACGCCGAACCCCGGAACACCTCGCTGAGAACGGCTCTCGCGGCCGCCCGCTCCGCGGCGTCGGCAGCACCGCTGTGTGACGTGGATGCGTCACCATCCTCGCGATTCTGAATCCATGAGGTGACCGGCCTGCCGGTCACCATGGAGCCGCCATGACACCTCCGAGCCAGCCGCCCGCCTCGTCGCCGCAACCCAGCCGCCGCGTCCTCGTCGTCGGTGGCGTGGCCGGTGGCGCTTCCTGTGCCGCACGCCTGCGCCGGCTCGACGAGGAGGCCGAGATCGTGATCTTCGATCGGGGGCCGTACGTGGCGTTCGCCAACTGCGGCCTGCCGTACTTCGTCGGCGACGTGATTGCCGACGAGCGGAAGCTGCTCGTGGCCTCGCCCGAGCTGTTCCGTGATCGGTTCAACATCGCTGTGCACACGGACTCGGACGTCGTCGATGTGGATGCCGCCGGGCGCACCATCACCGTGGTCGACCTGCCCACCGGACAGCGCCGAGTGGAGCACTACGACGCGCTCGTGCTGTCGCCGGGGGCGGCGCCGATCAGGCCTCCCATCCCGGGCGTGGACCGGCCTGGCGTCTTTGCGGTCCGCAACATTCCAGACTCGCGGCGGATTCGTGCCTGGATTGCCGACCGTCACGCCACGCGCGCCGTCGTCGTGGGCGGCGGCTTCATCGGCCTGGAGATGGTCGAGAACCTGCGGCACCGCGGACTCACGGTGACGCTGCTGGAGAAACTCCCGCAGGTCATGCCACCGCTCGACCCGGAGATGGCCGAGCCGGTCATGGCCCACCTCCGGAGCCAGGGCGTCGTGCTGCAACTCGGCGACGGCCTCGCACGCATCGACGAGAGCGCGGACGGACACCTCACGGTGGTCGCGGAGAGCGGCGCGTCGCTGCCGGCAGACATGGTCATCCTGGCGCTTGGCGTGCGACCCGAGACGGCGCTGGCGAAAGCCGCGGGCCTGGCCCTCGGGGCACGAGGCGGGATCGTCGTCGACAGGCAGATGCGCACGTCCGACCCGCACATCTGGGCCGTCGGCGACGTGGTCGAAACGCCAGACCTCGTGCTCGGCCAGATTACGGTGCTGCCGCTCGCCGGACCGGCGAACCGGCAGGGGCGGATCGCCGCCGAGTCGATCGCGGGCCGCGAGACCCAGTTCCGCGGCATCCAGGCAACCGCTGTGGTCGGCGCGCTCGGCCTCACCGTGGCGTCCACCGGCGCAAGCGAGAAGGGGCTGCTTCGCGCGGGCGTCACCAACTTCGAGCGCATCTACCTCCATCCGGGGCATCACGCCGGCTACTATCCCGGCGCGCGGCCGATCCATCTGAAGCTGCTGTTCTCCGTGCCCGACGGCCGGGTGCTCGGGGCGCAGGCGGTGGGCACCGATGGTGTCGAGAAACGGATCGACGTGATCGCCACGACGATCCAGTTCGGCGGCACCGTGCACGACCTCGCCGAGGCGGAGCTGTGCTACGCCCCGCAGTTCGGCGCCGCGAAGGATCCCGTGAACATGGCGGGCATGATGGCGCAGAACGTCCTGCGCGGTGACATGCCGGTGGCGAACTGGGCGGATCTGGACGGCACGGACGCGCTGGTGCTGGACGTGCGCGAACCCGAGGAGTTCGAGCGGGGGCACGTCCCCGGTGCCGTCAACGTCCCGCTCTCGCAGTTGCGGCATCGCTACGGCGAGCTATCACCCGATCGCGACGTCCTGGTGTACTGCGGCGTGGGGCAGCGCGCGTATTTCGCGACGCGGTTCCTGATGATGCACGGCTACCGCGCCCGCAACCTGTCGGGCGGGTTCACGACGTACAAGTCCTTCCACCCCTGAGCCCGTCTGTCCTGCAGGTCCATCTAAAGATGGACCCCACGAGTGAGAGAGTCGAGTGGGGTCTGTCCTGCAGGGCCCATCTGGAGATGGACCCTGCGAGTGACGGAGATTGACTGGGGTCTGTCATGCAGGTCCATCTGAAGATGACCCTGCGAGATGGACATCGTGGGGTCCGCCTTCAGGCGGACCTTCAGGTCACTACCAGGAGGCGTCGAGGACGATCGCTGTCCAGCGGTCGCGCGTGGATGTCCAGGCGCGGCGCATGCCGAGGCGGACGTACGCCCGTTCGACATCGGCCGCCATCGACTCGTGCACACCTGACAGCAGCAGCCGCCCGCGGTGCGCGATCCGGCGGACGACGATGGGCGCTATGTCGATGAGCGGCGCCGCGAGGACGTTCGCGAGGACGAGCGGCCACGCGCCATCGACACTGTCAGGCCCGCCCTGCACGAGCGTGAGCCGGGTTTCCACATCGTTGAGGCGCGCATTCGCCGACGCGTCCGTCATGGCCATCGGGTCGATGTCGACGCCGGTCGCGTGAGCCACGCCTTTCGCGAGAGCCGCGAGTGCCAGGACGCCCGAACCGGTGCCGATGTCGAGCACGCGCGAGGGAGGCGGGTCGCCCAGCAGGTCGTCGAGCATCTCGAGGCACAGGGCGGTGGTCGGGTGGAGCCCTGTGCCGAACGCGCTGCCGTCGACGAGCCTGATGGCCCCGTCCAGCATCGGCCCGTCGGCCGGGGCGAGGACGAGGCCGCCAACGGTGACCAGACGAGGACGGAGGATCCAGACCGAGCCGTCGTCCCTGGGCGTGGCCGGCGACAGGGTGAAGGGCGCGCCGTCCAGTTCCCGGGTCAGGCGCTCGATCGAGATGCCGTCAGGGAGGATGGCGGCCACCGTGACGCCAATGGCTTCGGCGTCGAGGGCGCCGAGGGCGATCAGGCGGTCGAGGGCGTCAGCGGGCGGTGCTGGCAGGTCGAGGCGGGAAGGCACGCGTCAGCGTAGCGCGGACGAAAGCCGATTGAAAGTCGCGGTGCGTGGTAGGACCAGCACGCAGGATGCGGCAGGAGCAGACTCTTGCGCCAGACTCTGTAGTAACCTGCCGCTGAAGTCTCCCATGATCCAAAAGAAAGTCTGCCTCCTTGGAGCATTCGCCACGGGCAAGACATCGCTGGTCGCGCGTTTCGTGCGCAGCGTGTTCTCGGAGAAGTACCTCACCACCGTTGGCGTGATGATCGAGCGCAAGACGGTCGCCACGAACGCCGGCGACGTGAACCTGATTCTCTGGGACCTGCACGGCGAGGATGAATTCCAGAAGGTCCGCGCGTCGTACCTGCGTGGCACGGCGGGCCTGCTCTTCGTCGTCGATGGCACCAGGCGCGACACGCTGGAGCGGGCGCTGCTGCTGTACGAGGAATCGCGCATCGCGATCGGGCCGGTGCCGGGTGTCTTCGCCCTGAGCAAGTGCGACCTCGTCGACGCGTGGGAACTGACCGACGACGATCTCCGCAGGCTGGAGACGGCGGGGTGTACCTGGATCCGGACGAGCGCGAAGACCGGGGAAGGGGTCGAACTCGCGTTCGCGCGCCTGGTCGCCGGGATGGTCGGTCATGACTGACTTGCCGAAGTCGGTGGTCGACTACCTGCTGCGGATCTCCGCGCAGGATCGCTCCCCGGCGTTCCTGGAGATTTCCGCGGAGGACGGCCTGCTGCTGGATTGGGGCGGTCCGGTCGATGCCTACGGACTCGACACCCTGGCGCGGGACATCCCTGTCACCGAGCAGGTGGTGACGCTCGAAGGCCTGCTGCCCGCCGACGAGGCGGGGGTCCTGCTGCCGTGCGTCTCCCTCGAGTACGGCCCGCCCGCCGACATCCACGTCGTCAGGCGCGATGGCCGCGACTGGGTGCTGCTGCTCGACGCGTCGTCCTTCGAACTGCGCACCCGGCTGCCGCAGCAGATGGCCAACGAACTGCTGCTGCAGGCGGGCCCCAACGGGCCCGGCGCGCAGCGCCGGCAGGCCGAGGACCACGCCCTCATGGGCGCGGTGCTGGGCGGGCTGAGCCTCGTGGTCCTCGAGCGGAACGCCGACCGCACCTTCAGGCAGGTGAGCGCCAGCACGTCATGGTGGGAGCGGCTGTGTCCGGACGGCGGTCCCGGGGTATCGGGGCTGCGACCGGACGCGACGCTCGAATTCCTCGCCAACTTCCTCGTGGACGCGGAGGAGATCTGGCACCGGCAGGCGGAGGGGGCGTCGCTGAAGTCCGGCTGGTGGCAGGAACCCGCGGTCCTCGACGGAGGCCCGTGGCTCGAGGCGACGGCGCTCTGGGCCGCTGGCCGGGCCGTGCTCGTGATCGCCGCTCCGGCGCACACGCACGCCGAGCAGGCCACCATCCTTCAGGCCGGGCGCTCGAAGAGCCTCGAGGTCTCCGCCTTGACCCGGGCGCAGGCTGGCCTGCGGTCCGCCAACGAGGAACTCGAGGCCGACATCCGGCAGCGGGCCTTTGCCCTGGCGGAGGCGAATCGCCGGCTGGAACGTGAACTCGAGGAACGACGCGCGGCCGAGGCGCAGGTCCGGTTGCTGGCGCACAGCCTCGAGAGCATCGCGGAAATGATCCTGCTCACCGATGTCGAAGGGCGCATCACGTTCGTGAACCGGGCCTTCCTTGCGAGCTGCGAGTACGCGGAAGCCGACGTGCTCGGCCGCGACATCGCGCTCCTGTGGTCGCAGTCCGGGGACGGGACGACCGGCCGCGCGATTCTCGACATGTCGACGTCGGGCCGCTGGGCCGGGGAGATGGTCTGCCTGCGCAGCGACGGCAGCGACTTCATCGCCGCGCTGCGGACGTCTCCCGTGGCCGGAGACGAGGGACGGCCGGCCGGCATCGTGTGGACGGTGCGCGACCTCAGCGACGAGAAGTACCAGCAAGAGGCGATGCGGCAGGTCGAGGAGCGGCTCCGGCAGGCGCAGAAGATGGAAGCCGTGGGCCGCCTCGCGGGAGGCGTCGCGCACGACTTCAACAACCTGCTGACCGTGATGACCGGCTACACCGAAATGGCGCTCTCGGAACTCGACGCCGCGAGCACGGTGGCCCGTGAAATCGAGGAGGTGCGGCGGGCCTGCGACCGGGGGGCCGCCCTCACGCGCCAGTTGCTGGCGTTCAGCCGCAAGCAGATCCTCGCACCGATGGTGGTCGACATGAACCACGTCGTCACCAACCTGTCGAGCCTGCTGCGCCGCCTGATCGGCGAGGACATTCACCTGGATGTCCTGCCGTGCGTCTCGCCCGCAGCCGTGCGGGCCGATGTCGCGCAGACCGAACAGGTGATCATGAACCTGGTGGTGAATGCCCGCGACGCCATGCCGCGCGGCGGACGTCTGTCGATCGAGGTCACTCGCAGCGTGCTGGACGACGGTCACGATCTGGACCCGGGGCCGTACGTGCAACTGGCTGTCCGCGACACGGGCGACGGCATCGACGCCGAGACCATGAGCCGGATCTTCGAGCCGTTCTTCACCACGAAGGCGGAAGGGCGCGGAACCGGGCTGGGCCTCGCCACCGTCTACGGCATCGTCAAGCAGAGCGGCGGCGAGATCTTCGTGGAGAGCGAGCCTGGCGCGGGCACGTGTTTCACCATCTGGCTGCCGGAGGCCCACGAAGATGTGCCTGCGCCAGATGTCGTCGAACCCTCGAGCGTGTCCCGCGGGTCGGAACTCGTCCTCCTCGTGGAGGACGAAGATGCGGTGCGCGGGTTCGTGCGCACGCTCCTGCAGCTGAACGGCTACCGTGTGCTCGAAGCCCGGAATGGGGAAGAGGCCATCCGGATTTCGCTGCAGCATGCCGGCGGCATCGAACTGTTGCTCACCGACACCGTGATGCCCGGCATGAGCGGGACCGAACTGCGCAACGCGCTGGTGCCGGTGCAGCCGGCCATGAAAGTGCTCTACATGTCCGGATACCCGGACGACGTGACCCTGCGGTATCAGGTGGAGGACCGGCGGGCCCCGTTCCTCCAGAAGCCGTTCTCGCCGCCCGACCTCATCGCGAAGGTGCGCGAGGTGCTCGAAGGACGGGCGGTGCCGCGGAACACCATGCCGGGCACGCGATGAGCGGCGGTGTCACGGGCAGCGCCCCGGCCCCGGCATTGGCCGGCAGGGTTGCGCTGGTCACCGGCGCGAACACCGGCATCGGCCGGATCACGGCACGGGAACTCGCCAGGCGCGGCGCGCATGTCTTCGTCACGGCCCGCACGCACGCCCGCGCTGCGTCGGTGCTCGACGAGATCAGGGCCATTCCCGGGTGCGGCACCGTGGAGAGCCTCGAGCTGGAACTCGAGGACTTCGCGTCGATACGGCGGTGTGCGGCCGCATTCCTCGGCCGCGAACTCCCCCTGCACATCCTCGTGAACAACGCCGGCCTGGCCGGAAGCCGTGCGGGCCTGAGCCGTTCCGGGTTCGAGATCGCCTTCGGCGTCAACCACGTCGGGACGTTCCTGTTCACGTCCCTGCTGCTCGACCGGCTGCGGCGGTCGGCGCCGGCACGGGTGCTCACCGTGTCGAGCGCGGCACATTACCGGGTGTCCGGCATCGACTGGGACGCCGTCCGCAGGCCGAAAGCCACGTTCACCGGCCTGCAGGAATACTCCGTTTCGAAGCTGGCCAACGTCCTGTTCTCCGCCGAACTCTCGCGGCGCCTGCAGGGGAGCGGCGTCACCACGTACGCGCTGCATCCCGGCGCGGTCGCGACCGACGTGTGGCGGCACGTGCCCTGGCCCTTCCGCAGCCTCGTCCGATTCGTCACCATCACCCCGGAAGAAGGGGCGCTGACGACGCTGCACTGCGCGACGGACCCGGGAGTGGGGCGGGAAACCGGGCTGTATTACGAGCGGTGCCGGCCCAAGGCGCCTTCTCCGGCGGGTGCCGACCCCGAACTGGCAGCCGAACTCTGGCGCCGCAGCGAAGCCTGGACTTCGATATAGAATCTCAGGGCTTCACTGTCTCCCTCACGGTCTACGTTACGGTGCCGGGTGGCCGGTACCCCACTAGAGGATTCGGCATGCGTCAGGTTGCACGGGAGCGCGTTGCTGCGCTGCTCGTTCTGTTCGTTCTCTGTGTGGCCGCGCCCTGGCTCGCCGGGCAGGCGGTCACGACGGGCGTGGTCGAAGGACGGGCTGTCGACGACAGCGGCGCGGTCCTGCCTGGCGTCACGCTGACGCTGCGCAACGCCGCCCGGAACACGGTGGTCTCGCAGACCACGGGCCCGACGGGCGATTTCCGCTTCCTGGCCGTGCAGGTCGGCAGCTACGAACTCCGGGCCGAACTGTCCGGGTTCGCGGCGGTCACGATCGCGAACATCACCGTCGACCCGGGCAGCAATCAGCGGTTTCCGATCCGCATGAAGGTGGGCGCCATCGAGGAGAACCTCGTGGTGACCGCCGCCGCCCCGCTGCTGGACACGAAGGACGCCACGCAGTCGACCACCATCGACGACAAGTACCTCGCGACGCTGCCGCTCATCACGCGCAACTACACCGAGATGCCGACGGTGATGCCCGGGGTCAGCTACAACCGCGGCGCCCGCACCTCGTACAACCAGTTCAACGTCCGCGGCGGCGACCAGACCGGTAACAACTACCTGCTGGACGGCGGCAGCCTGAACCGCGGCGTCGGCCGTGCGGGCATCCTGATCGCGCCCGGCGTCATCGAGCGCGTGGAGTTCATTCCGGGCGGGTTCCCCGCGGAGTACGGCGGCTACCAGTCGTCGGTCATCAACCTCATTTCGAAGAGCGGCGCGAACCGGCCGGATTTGTTCTTCTCGGCCATCTCGAAGCCCAACGCCTTCCTGAGCACCATCGACACGGGGCTCGCGAGCCAGGTCCGCGAGAAGCCGCCAGGCTTCGCCCGGTTCTTCGAGACGGCGGTCGGCGGCCCGATCGTGAAGGACAAGCTGTGGTACTTCGCCGGGTTCCAGTACAACGCCGAGAATCAGGGGTCGGTCTTGTCGGCCGATCCGCTGCCGATCCAGAACCGGTTCTATCCGGGTCACCTCAAGCTGACCTATCAGAGCAACGCGAACAACCGGTGGGAGTACACCGGTGACACGGGGCCGTTCACGGCCGATCACACGACGCTGAGCACTGAACTGGCGGCAGAATCGAACCGCCGGCAGGCGATCAATACGTGGAACCAGACCCTCCGCCAGACGCACCTGTTCAACGCGAACACGGTGCTCGAGTCGGGCGTCCAGGTGTTCTACATGACGTTCCACAACAATCGGGTCAAGCCGGACGACGTGCCGCTGCCGGCCGGCACGTACTTCGTCCGCTACTACGACACGAACCTGCGGCAGTTCTACACCCGCGGTCCGTCGACGGATCGCTTCGGTGTGACGGACGAGACGCGGGCACGGTTCTCGACCAAGCTCACGCGCACGGCCGGCGCCCACACCATCAAGGCCGGCTTCGAGTACACCGAGGCCTTCGGCACCCAGCCGCGCATGCGCGAGGTGCCGAACTTCAACGACCTGCGTGCCCAGCCGGGCGGCGGCGCCCTCACGCGCCAGGACCCGTACTCGGTGGAGGGTTCGCTGCGCGACCGCCTGGCCGGCGCCTTCCTCCAGGACAACTGGTCTGTCGGTGCGGGCCTCTCGATTGACGCCGGCGTGCGCGTGGACACGCAGAAGCGCTCCACCAGCACGGCGACGTTCTCTCCGCGTGGCGGCATCACGTGGGACCCGACCGGCGGAGGCAAGCAGAAGGTGTTCGCCAGCATCGGCCGCTACTACGCGAACGTCTTCGACAGCGTGTTCGGCTTCGCCGACTCACGGCCGGCGGTCGACACCACCTACACGGTGCGGAACCCTGACGCGAACCTGAAGGGCGACGACGTGGTGCGGTCGATTCAGCGATTCGCGATCGACGACCTGAAGAACCCGTATCTCAACCACTACTCGGTCGGCTACGAAACGCTGCTGGTGCCGGACCTCAAGGTCGGTGTCACCGGGATCATCCGCCGCGGCTTCAACCAGCCGAGCAGCGATGCGGTCACGATCAGCAGCGTCGAGGTGCAGCAGGTCCAGCGCACGGCCGGAAAGCTGAAATACAACGGCGTCGAGCTGACGCTCCAGAAGGCGCCCCGTCACCACTGGGAAGGCCTGGTGTCGTACACCATCGGCAAGTCCGAAGACGATGCCTCGGGTGTACTGAGCCCACTGCAGCGGCGCTTCTCGTACGGGCCGGCCGATTACGACCAGCGGCGGACGTTCACGGGCACCGGCACGATCACCCTCCCGAAGGACATCCGCTGGACCACGCTCGTGCGGCATGCGACCGGGCGTCCCTTCTCGATCGTGAACGGGGACCCGACGATTGCCGCGGCATACGTGGACCGCGCGGGCAACATCACCGGCCGCAACCAGGAACGGCTGCCGAACAACTGGACGATGGACATGACCGTCGGCCGCGAGTTCGCGGTGGGGGGAAGCCGGCTGCGCCTGTTCGGACAGGTGATCAACGCCACCAACCACGTGAACATCATCGCGGTCAGCACCCTGCGTGCGACGGCCGGCGCGCCGACCAACGTGGACATTCCGCGTCAGGTGCAGGTCGGCATCGAGTTCAGGCACTGATTGGACGCGGGGCGTCGCCAGCAGTGGCGCCCCGCCGTGTTTCCGCCATCCGTCACAACCAGGAGTTCCGTCCCATGCGCCGCATCGTCGTTGCGCTCGTTCTCGCCGGCAGCAGCTGGTTCCTCAGCGCCTGTTCGTCCACCCCCGCTCAGCAGGGCCCTGCGCCGGACCTCATCATCGTGAACGCGAAGGTCTACACCGTGGACCCGTCGTTCTCGACGGCCGAGGCCGTGGCTGTGACGGGCGGGAAGTTCACCGCCGTCGGCAGCACTGCCGACATCCAGAAGCTGGCTGGCGCCACAACGAAGGTGATCGACGCGGAAGGCAAGACGCTGATCCCCGGGCTGATGGACAACCACCTGCACAACGCAGGCGGGGGCCCGGGCGTCGACCTCTCCCGCGCCCGCAGCCTGGACGACGTGCTGCAGGCGATCGGCGAACGCGTGAAGACGACGGATCCCGGCGAGGTGGTCGTCACGAACGCCGACTGGCACGAGGCGCAGTTGAAGGAGCAGCGCCTGCCGTATCGCGCGGACCTCGACACCGTTGCGCCGAACACGGCCGTCGTCGTGGTGCGCGGCGGCCACGAATACATCCTGAACACGGCGGCGCTCAAGAAGTGGAACATCACGAAGGCCACGCCGCAGCCGGCCGGCGGACGCATCTCGCGCGACGAGAAGGGCGAGCTGAACGGCGAGCTGGTGGACCGCGCGAAGGCGCTCGTGCAGCTGCCCCCGGACGAGAACCGCATGAACGCGGAGTACTTCCTCGCCGAGCACAAGAAGCTGAATGCGTCGGGCCTCACGGGCATCCGCTACCCGGGAGCCCCCGCCGCGCAGTACCGCATCCTCCAGCAGCTCGAGAAAGAAGGAAAGCTCACCATCCGCGTCAACCAGTTGATGCGCGCCCAGCAGGCGGTCACGCTGGACCAGATGAAGCAGGCCATCGACAGCTGGGGCGTGAAGCAGGACGAGGGCAACGAGTGGCTCCGCGTCGGCGGCGTGAAGATGGGCGTCGACGGCGGCTTCGAGGGCGGCTGGATGAGCGAGCTGTACGAGAAGCCCTTCGACGAGGGCGGCAAGTACTACGGCATCAACACGCTCAAGCAGGAGCCCTACACCGAGATCGTCAAGGAGCTGAACCGCCAGGGCTGGCGCGTGTCCACGCATGCGGTCGGCGACGCAGCGATCGACGAAGTGCTCGCGGCGTATGAAGCGGCCGATGCCGAGAAATCCATCGCCGGACGCCGGTGGACAGTGGAGCACGGCTTCATTCCGCGCGCCGACCAGTTCCCGCGCATGAAGAAGCTCGACCTCGCCATCTCGGCTCAGAATCACCTGTACCTCGCCGGGCCCAGCCTGGTGAAGATGTGGGGGCCGAAGCGTGCGGCATGGGTCACGCCGGTGCGGGCGTATCTCGATGCAGGGCTGCCGACGTCGCTGGGTACCGACTCGTCGGTGGTGCCGTATCCGCCGCTCTGGGTGTTCTATCACTTCGTGACGCGCGACACGATTACCGGCGGCGTCCTTGGCGAGGACCAGAAGATCACCCGCCAGGAAGCGCTCAAGGGGCTCACCATCAGCAACGCCTGGCTCACCTTCGAGGAGAAGACGAAAGGGTCGATCGAGGTGGGCAAGTTCGCCGACATGGTGCTGCTGCCGGAAGACCTGATGACGGTCGAGGCCAAGAAGGTCGAGCAGATGCAGGTGCTCATGACCATCGTCGGCGGCAAGATCGTGTACCAGCAGGACGGCTTCCAGCCGAAGGCCGTCGCGACGAACTGACCCTGTGGGGGCCCTGGCGCCGTACCTGATTCTGTTCTTCATCTCAGGCGCGTCGGGGCTCGCCTTCGAGGTCGTCTGGACCCGGCTCCTGGGTCTCGCCATCGGCCACACGACGGTGGCGCTGACGGCCGTCGTGGCCGCCTACATGGGCGGGCTCGCCGCGGGTAGTGCCTACTTCGGACGACGGCTGCGCCGCGGCATGAATGCCGTGCGGCTCTACGTCGCCCTCGAAGCAGGCGTAGCCGTCCTGGCCCTCGCATTCCCCCTTCAGCTTTCGCTCGTCACGTGGCTGTCGGCCGCGAGCGGCGACCTCTTCGTCCGCGGCTCGCTCGCGCTGGGCCTCGTCCGATTCCTCCTCGCGGCAGTGGCCGTGGTGCCGGCCACCTTCCTGATGGGCGGCACGCTGCCGGCCATGCTGGACGTGGTGCCGGGGGCGCAGGGGAATCGCGGGAGTGTCCGCGCGGCCAGCCTCCTCTACGCGTGCAACACCGCTGGCGCCGTAGCCGGGGCGGCCCTCGCCGGCTTCGTGCTCATCGAACGGCTCGGCACGTACGAGACGACGTGGCTCGGCGCCGCGGGCAACGCCGCGGTGGCCCTGCTGCTCATCCTGCTCAGGCCACAGTCGCAGCAGGTGGCGGGGGAAGCCGCTTCCGGCACCGAGGCGCCGGACGACGGCTGGCAATATGTGGCCGTCGCCTACGGCCTGGCCGGCTTCGCGGCGCTGACCTGCCAGATCGTGTGGACCCGTGCGCTGGTGTTCTTCGCCGGATCCACGACCTACGCGTTCACGAGCATGCTGGTGGTCTTCCTGACCGGCATCACGGTCGGCTCGGCCCTGGCGGCCCCCCGCATCGAGCGGCTCCGTGACGTCCGTCGCGCATTCCTCGCGACGCAGGTGGCGATCGGGGTTACGGCCGCATGGTCGCTCCCGATGCTGCAGTGGCTCACGCCGGCCATCGACGGGCGCTGGAATCCCGAGCGGTCATGGGCGTCGCTCGTGGCCGGCGGATTCCTGAAGGCGCTGGTGACCATGGGGGCACCCACGCTGCTCATGGGCGGACTCTTCCCGCTGGCCGTGCGTCTGGCGACCACCGGCAGGACCGGGCCGGGCGAGTCGTTACGGGCCTCGGGGAGCCTGCTCGGACGGCTCTACGCGTGGAACACGCTCGGCGGCATCGGTGGAGCCGCGGTGTCGGGACTCGTCCTGCTGCCGCTGCTCGGTATCCGCCACACGCTCCTGCTCGCGTGCGCCGTCAGCCTGGCCGGCGCGCTCGTGGTGTGGCGGCAAACCGGACGGTCGCGCGTCGAGCTCGGCGCGATGGCGGCGGCCGTAGTGCTGATGGCCGTGCCGACGCTGCGTGGAGCGCCGCTTCACGTACCGGGCGGGTCCGAACAGCTCGTGTTCTACGAGGAGGGCGCGTCGGGCACGGTCAGCGTGCTGCAGGAGGTGACCGGCACGCGGACGATTTATATCGACCGTGTGCCCGTGGCGGGCACCGACACGATCATGCTGACCGACCAGAAGTCGCTCGCGCACGTGCCGATGCTGCTGAACCCCTCGGCGACGCGGGTGCTGACAGTCGGATTCGGCTCGGGTGGCGCGTCGTGGTCGTTCACCCGCTGGTCGTCGCTGGCGCAGGTCGACGCCGTGGAGATCGACCCCACGGTGTTTCGCGCCGCGCCGCACCTGCAGGACAGCAATCACGGCGTCTGGAGCGACACGCGTTTCCATCTGGTGCTGGAAGATGCGCGCAACTACCTCGCATCGACCGACCTGCGTTACGACGTGATCTCGACGGACTGCACCGACCTCCGCTACAAGACCAACGCGAACCTCTACACGGTCGACTACTTCACGCTCGTACGCAATCGCCTGAATCCCGGCGGGATCGTCACGGTGTGGATGCCGCTCGGAGGGCTGGGTGGCGACACCTTCCGGATGGCGCTCCGGACCTTCCGCGCCGTCTTCCCGCACACCACGATCTGGTACATGACGAACCAGCCGACGCACTACCTGCTGCTGGTGGGGACTGACCACGAGATCCGTCCGGATGTCGCAGAGATGGGACGGCACCTGGGTGCGGAGCCGGTACGCGCCGACCTCGCGGAAATCAGGCTCGCCGATCCGCTGAAGGTGGCCTCGTCACTGGTGCTCGACGAGCGGGATGCCGCCCGTGTCGCCGGTGAAGGTCCCCTCAACACCGACCGCCATCCGCTGCTCGAGTTCGAGGCGCCGAGGCTGGCCTACC
Source organism: Vicinamibacterales bacterium (assembly GCA_046331345.1). Classification (GTDB taxonomy): domain Bacteria; phylum Acidobacteriota; class Vicinamibacteria; order Vicinamibacterales; family CAVVIG01; genus CAVVIG01. The sequence continues at coordinate 641,284 of JAXLRA010000004.1, forward strand.
GTGATGCGCTGGCGACCAACCTGCGCGCGATCGCCGCCGCACGCGACTGGTCTGCAGACCTGTCACGCTGGCGGACGACGGCCGACGCCGCGCCTGCGCTCGAACGGTACGTCGCGTCCACGCCGGCCCTCATCGAGGGGCACGCGCGGTACCAGATGGGGACGTTCGACTATGCGGGCGCGCTGCGCCTCTACCGGTCTGCAGCCACGCTCAACCCCGCCGACGCATCCATTCCGGCCCTCATCGCCGACGTGGAGCACACGCGGGATGTGTGGCTGTCCGAGTTCTCGGCGCGTACGACGGGCGGGTCGAACGACGTGCGGGACTGGCTCGCGCACGCCACGCTCCTCAGGCAGGCGGGGCAGCTCGACGCCGCCGCGGCGGCTGCGCGGCGAGCCACGGACATCGATCCGTCGTCGAGCGACGCCTGGCTTCGGCTGGCGGCGATTCAGTCGCAGCGCGGCGCGCCGGCGGAGGCGGTGGCCACACTCGAGCGCGCGCGGCAGGTGCAGGGAGACGATCCGATGCTGCTGGCGGACCTCGGCGCTGCGTTCAACGACGAAGGCCGTTTCGCAGACGCCGAGACGGTCCTGCGGCGCAGCCTGTCGCTGCGAGAGACTGCCGACGCGCACAACAACCTCGGCGTGGCGCTCAACGGTCTGGACCGCCCCTCGGATGCAGTCCGGGCCTTCGGTGCCGCCCTCGCTCGCAATCCCTCATCAGCCGAAGCCTGGTTCAATCTCGGCGTGGCGCAGGCGCTGCTCGGCGACGTGGAGCAGGCGCGCACCGCCTATCAGCGGGGACTGAGCCTGATGCCGGGCGAACCCCGCGCACTGGCAAATCTGGCGATGGTGGAGGCACAGGCCGGACGGCTGGACCTGACGGTCCGGTATCTCTCTGACGCGATTGCGGCGGATTACGCCACCGCCGAGGTGTACAACAACCTGGGCCGCGCGTATCTCGGCCTGCGGCGGGCGGACGAGGCGGTCGCGGCGCTGGAGCAGGCGCTCCGCCTGGATCCCACCTCCGTGGCGGTGAAGGAGAACCTCGCCCTCGCGCGGGCCGCACAATCTGCGGCGCCGGTGCGCTGAACGACACGACGCCTCACATCACACGCGCGGGTGAATCGGACTGCACCGGTGGGTGATTTCCCGGCGCCGGGCGTCCCCGTAGTCTGGTTCATACATGGACCACACTACTGAGAGCCGCTGTGCGGCAGACGTCGGGGATGACACCACTGCCCGGCGCGCTGCCGGCCCTGCAGGGGACGCTCAGGCCGGCAGCGCCGGTCTGCTGTGGCTGATGTGTGCGTGGTGCCGGCGCATGAAGGACGACGACGGCGGGTGGGGGGCAGCGACACGCGACGTGAGCGAGCGTTCCATTTCGCACGGGATCTGTCCGGAGTGCGAAGCGCAGACGCTCGATGCGGCAGCACGCAGCCGGAGCGAGTCTGCTGCGACGGGAGCACCGCAGGCGCGCTCCCGTCCGTTGCAGGACGACAGGGACTAGGCGCCTCAGCGCCCGCCCAGCGCCCCTCGCAGCTTGTCCGCCAGCGAACCGAGTCCGCCGGCCTGGGCCGAATCGGACCGTTCGCTGTACTCCCGCACGACATCCGCTTCCTGCGCATCGATGACGGCCTTGTGGCTGACGCGGATGCGGCGGCCGCCGGCCTCCACATCCAGCACGACGACGTCCACATCGGCGCCGACAGGGAAGGCCTTCTGCGCGTCGGCTTCGCGGGCGAGGCCACTCTCGCTCCACGGCATCAGGCCGGTCTTGCCGGGTGCGAGGAACACGAACATCCCGAACTTCTCGTGCTTCTCGACCTTGCCGGTCAGCCGCGCACCAGGAACCACTGCCGCCTGCTGTCCTGCGCCAGCGGCGCGTCCGGTCGCCTCGGAGACGAGCGCGATGCCGATGCGCTTCTTCTCGGGATCGATGTTCAGGATCTCGAAGTCGGCCGTGGCGCCCACTGGCACCAGGCGGGTCCAGCCACGCGAATGACCGGTCGGCGCGAACGTCGACGCGTGTGCGAGCCCTTCGACGCCGGGCTCCAGTTCGACGAACGCCCCGAACTCCGTCACGCGCGTGACGCGGCCGCTCTTGACCTGTCCCACCTCGTAAGTGGTCGTGACCCGCAGCCACGGATCCTCCGTCAACTGCCGGAGGCCGAGCGCGATCTTCTGCGTCTCCTCGTCGACGCGCAGCACCTTCACGGTGATCGACTCGCCAGGCGCGGCCACCGACGACGTGTCGGTCACGCGCGACCAGCCCATCTCGGACACGTGCAGCAAGCCCTGGATGCCGGCGCCGAGATCGATGAACGCCCCGAAGTCGCGCACCGACACCACGCGTCCGGTGATCACCGCGCCTGGGACGATGGTCTTCCGCAGGCCCTCGGCCTCGTGGCGCTGCTGTTCCTCGAGCAGCGCGCGGCGGGACACCACGAGGTTGCGGCCGCCATCCTTGAACTCCGTGATCCGGAAGGTGTAGACCCGGCCGATGTGCTGCGCCGGATCCGTTCCGCGGACGACGTCGATCTGAGAGAAGGGGCAGAACGCGCGGGAACGGCCGACGCGAACTTCGAAGCCGCCCTTGACCTCGCGTTCCACCTTGCCCTCGACCGGAAGCCCCGCGCCATAGGCGCCTTCGAGCTGTGCGTCGGTGGCGGCGCCGCGTGCGAGCCGGCGCGAGAGGGTGATGCCGCCTTCCGTCGAGACGACGACGGCCTGCACCTTCTCGCCGATGCCCACTTCGAGGACGCCGTCCTCTCCGCGAATCTCGGACAGGTCCAGCACGGCTTCGCCCTTGCCGCCCACGTTCACGAATGCGACGTCGTGACCGATGCCTACGATGGTCCCTTCGACGGTCTGGCCCCGGCTGATGCGCTTCGCCTGCTGGGAGGCCTCGAACATCGCTGCAAAGTCTTCTTCGAATTCGGTCACGCGTGCTCCTTGCCCTTGATTATATGTGCCGCGGACCGGTCCGCGTGGTGCGCACGCCTGCGCGCCCTGTTCCAGCCGCCTGACGCGCATGGCCGTGTCCGCAGACCGGCGCGCCGCCCCTGACGTTCCTGGCGACAGATCGGGGCAGTGTCAGACGGGAAAACTGAAGTCTGCTTCGTGCGGGTCTTCAGGGTCCGTGCTGAGCCGTGCAGCCCCGATCACGGGGCGTAACTCGTGGAATACAAACCAGTTGGATACCGCTATTGCCGGCTCTCGCCGGCTCGCGATGTGGCAGCACCCTTGCGATCGTGGTGCGCGGCTCCCCAGCCACCGTCGTCATCGAGGACTCGAATGAAGAAGGCTGCATTTGCAGTACTGCTCGCGCTGCCGCTCGTTGCCATGCCGATGCCCGCCGCTGCATCGTCGATGCTGTTCAACGGCGAATCCGGACAGGGGGTCACGATCTACAGCCCCGGCACACTCGCCAACAGCGCCCTGTCGACGATTGCCGGCGCTGCCCGCGTCAGCACTGACGCCGGCGTCAGCTGGTTCGACGCCTACTGCGTCGACCTGCAGCACTACATCAATCCGAACGGCACCTTCGGCTACACGCTGGACTCCATGAGCAACTGGGGCAGCCCGGGGAGCGGCGTCACTGGGCCCGGTTCGGTGATCCCGCAGGCCTGGCAGCAGGCCGCGTGGCTGTACACGAACTACTCGAGCATTGCGGCGTCGAGCGGCGCCTACTACAGGGCTGCGCTCCAGCTGTCCATCTGGGAAGTGCTGTTCGACACCGGCGACTTCGACATCCTCGGTCTCGGCACCGCCACCACGGGCTTCAAGGCGACAGGTGTGTCCGCGGCTGCGAAGGTGGCGGCGTCGTCGATGCTCGGCTCCCTTCAGTTGCTCTCGCCGAGTGCGCTCGTCGGGTACAACGCTGACTGGTTCCGCACCGACAACCCGGTGAACAACCGGTACTACACCCAGGACTTCATGGGACGGGGGAGCTACACACCCCCGCCGCCTCCGCCGGCGGCTCCGGTACCCGAGCCTGAGTCGCTGCTCCTGCTGGGACCCGGGGTCCTTGCCCTGCTCGGCGTGCGGATGTATCGCCGCCGGCAGGCGGCTGGACGTCACTAGTTCAACGCCCGCCTCTCACGAGGCTCGCCTCCGACCGCGTGTGGTCGGACTGGACGCGGCCGGCGGATTGTGCGACCGTCTCAGTTCGAGAGACGCCGATCCGTCGTGCCGCTTCACGCCTTCTGGCCTTATCCACGCCGGGTTCCGAACGCATGACCGGCCTGCCCCCGCTCGACGCCGGCCTGGTGGTCCGGCTGCATGCGGAGTCGGCGGCGGCGCGCTGGAATGTGCCGGCGGACACCTTCGCCGCAGCGCTCGCCGTTGCGGTGCAGAAGGCCTTCGCCGGTCAGACTCCCGCCTCTGGCAACACTGAATCCTTCCTGCGCAACCTGCACCTGCAGGACCTGGCGCTCGCGTGTGCCTGTGCCGCGGGAGACGAGGCGGCCTGGCAGCACTTCATCGAGACCTACCGACCGGTGCTGTATCGATGTGCTGACGCGCTCGCACCGGGCGGCCGGGCGCGCGACCTTGCTGATGCCCTCTACGCGGAGCTCTTCGGGGTTACCGATACGCGCGTCAAGGCGCCGCTCCTCGGCTATTACCACGGGCGGAGCAGCCTCGCGACGTGGTTGCGTGCGGTTCTGACGCAGCGATACGTCGACCGGGTTCGCGGAGAGCGCCGAACCGACGCACTGCCCGAGGCTGAGACGCCAGGCGAACTCCAGGCGCCGTCCAGGCCTCCGTCTCCGGAACGCGAGCGCTTCCTCGACCTGATGCGAGCGGCCCTGGCATTCGCGCTCGCACTGCTGCAGCCGCCCGACCGCCTGCGCCTGTCCTGCTACTATGCGCGTCAGATGACGCTTGCCCAGATCGGCCGGCTCCTTGGCGAGCACGAAGCCACGGTGTCCCGTCATGTCGCCCGCTCGCGGCGGGAGATCAGGAGCGCTGTCGAGGGCTACCTGGCACGTGCAGGGCTCGGTGGACCTGAGATCGACGAATGCTTTGCCTGTGTCGCCGACGACCCCGGCGACCTCGACCTGCACCAACTGCTGGCCGCGGATGAGGTGACCGGCGAGGCCCGCAAGAATTCCGCGGCCGTCCGTTCTATGGGAGGAGCCGTATGACCCCCGCAGGGCGTGACCGTCAGCTCGAACAGTGGCTCGAGGCGCAGGGCGGCCGGACCGCCTCCGCCCCGAACGCTGGCGCCTGTCTCGACGCAGAGCGGGCAGCCGCCTGGCTCGACGGGCAACTCGGTCCTGAGGAACTGCTCACCGCACAGACGCACGCGGCGGGCTGCGGTCAGTGTCAGCTGCTCCTCCGGATGCTGATGGAAGCTGAACTCGCGGCTGAGGTGCCGGCGCCGGCGACCGGCGCGGACCGTCTGCAGCATGGGCGTGCGACCGTTGGCTGGTGGCAGGGCTGGCAGGCCTGGGGAGCGCCGCTCGTCGCTGCCGCGGCGGTGGTGCTGGCGGTCGGGCTCTGGCTGCGCGTCCCCACGCCGTCGTCGACGGCCGTATCCACGGGCAGGGCGGCGGTCGACGCGGTGGCTGGAACGGCACAGCAGGCCGCTGCGCCTCCGCTCCAGGGCGCCGACGCGAACACGCAGGCGCAGGCGCGACCCGATGGTCCGGCCGCAGCGAACGCTCCGGCGCGTTCCGCAGTGGCGGAGGCTCCGCCGCTGGCCACTGGCGCGACGGCCAAGCAGGCCGCGGCAGAGCAGCGCGCCACGGTGGACGCTCCAACACCTCCTTCCGAGAACCGCATCATCGGCGGGGTCGTCGGCAGTGTCTCCGGGGGCATCGTCGCTGGATTCGCCGGCGCTGCGGAACAGCCGGCGTCAGCAGCAGCACCGGCCCCGCCGCCTCCGCCACCCGCGCCGGCCGCGGCACCACCGGCGCCTGCGGCCGCCGTGGCGGCTGGTGCCGCCCTGCGTGAGCGTGCGGCGGCCGACGCATCACCCGTCCCGTCGTTCGACGTGCGAGCAGGTGCGGGGAAGGACCGTTGGCGGGTCGCGGGATCGCGGGTGCAGCGGAGCCGCGACGAGGGCACAACGTGGGCAGACGTGCCGGCCCCCGCGGGAACGAGCCTGCTGGCGGCGTCCGCGCCTGCATCCGGCGTGTGCTGGCTCGTGGGGCGTGGCGGCGTTGTCCTGGTCTTCGCGGAACCACAGGGGGTGACCCGCGTGCCGTTTCCCGAGAACGTGGACCTCGTCGGCGTGACGGCCACCAGCGCGCGCGAGGCGCGCGTCGACGCCGCCGACGGCCGGCGGTTCGTCACCCGCGACACCGGCATCACCTGGCAACTGGACCGCTAGCGGCGCGACGCCCATTCGGCTACGCGCGCGGCCTCTCCCACATCACAGCAACGAGGAGCACCAGACGCATGACACGTCCCGAAATCCTCCATCCGTCTGCACACGCCACGTGGCGGGCAGACGCGATGGGCAAGAGCACCCTGTATCAGTCGCCGCATCTGCTCGTCGGGCTGAACGCGTTCGAACCCGGACAGTCGCACGCGCTCCATGCCCACGCAGGCATGGACAAGGTGTACCTGGTCGTCGAAGGGGAGGGCCTGTTCCTGCTGCAGGACGCCGCGCTGCCGATGCGCGCGGGGGATCTCCTCGTCGCACCGGACGGCGTCCCGCACGGCGTCGAGAACAACAGCCAGGGCCGGCTGCTGGTGATGGCCATCCTTGCGCCGGGGCCCGCACCGCGCGCATGACGCATCCGGTCGGGGGCGGTTGCGGGTTACGATAAACGACCCGTGAACGCGCAGCTGTCCCACCTGCATCCGTACCCGTTCGAGCGCCTGCGAACGCTGTTGTCCGGCGTGACGCCGCCCGCGCTGCGGCCTGTCCGGCTCTCCATCGGCGAACCCCAGCATCGGACGCCGTCGCTCATCACCGACGCGCTGACCGGTCATCTGTCGGGTCTCGCCGCGTATCCGACAACCGCCGGGCTGGACGAACTGCGTCTGGCCATCGCCGGGTGGTTCAGCCGTCGACACGGCATCCCGCCGCTCGACGCGCACACACAGGTGCTGCCGGTCACCGGCACGCGTGAGGCGCTGTTCGCCATCGCGCAGGCCGTCGTCTCGCCGCGCGCCGGGCGCGCGCCGCTCGTCGTCTGTCCGAACCCGTTCTACCAGATCTACGAGGGCGCCGCGCTGCTCGCCGGCGCCGGGACCGCGTTCCTCAACCAGACAGCCGAACGCGGCTACGCGCTCGACCTGGAGACGATCGCCCCGGACGACTGGGCCCGCACCCAGCTGCTGTATGTCTGCTCACCGGGTAACCCCACCGGGCGAGTGCTCTCACTGGACGACTGGCGGCGGTTGTTCGCGCTGTCGGACCGCCACGGCTTCGTGATCGCGTCCGACGAGTGCTACTCGGACATCTACGATGGCGCCCCGCCTCTCGGCGGCCTCGCCGCGGCTCAGGCACTCGGGCGAACGGACTACCGCAACCTCGTGGTGTTCGTCAGCCTGTCGAAGCGGTCGAATGCACCGGGGCTCCGTTCGGGCGCCGTTGCCGGCGACGCATCGGTGCTCCGCCCCTTCCTGCTGTACCGCACGTATCACGGCTGCGCCATGAGCCTGCCGGTCCAGCATGCGAGCATCGCGGGCTGGAACGACGAGCAGCACGTCGAGGAGAACCGCGCGAAGTATCGCGAAAAATTCGCGGCGGTGACGCCGCTGCTGGCGGACCCGCTCGGCGCCGTCGCGCCGGATGCGGGCTTCTATCTATGGGCCCGCGTGCCCGGTGGAGACGACGAGCAGTTCGCGCGCGCGCTGTTCGCGCAGACGCACGTCACGGTCCTGCCCGGGCAGTATCTTGCGCGCGATGCGCACGGCACGAACCCTGGACGCGGGTTCGTCCGGATTGCCCTCGTACCCGAACTGGCGGACTGCCTCGACGCCGCCCACCGTATCGTCTCGTTCTGCCACTGACCGGACTGCACTCATGGACATCCTCTCGCTCGCTCCCGTGATCGACAGCTGGTTCGAACGTCGAACCGAACTCTCCACGACAGCCGTGCCCACCGACCTGGGTGCGGCGCTCGACGCCGTCATGGCCGCCCTCGAGGCGGGCTCGGCGCGAGTAGCCGAGAAGATCGACGGAACCTGGGTCACCCACCAGTGGATCAAGAAGGCCGTGCTGCTGTACTTCCGCACGCACGACAACGCGCTGGTGCCGGCCTCCGGCGGCGTGCAGTGGTTCGACAAGGTACCGCTCCGGTTCGCGGGCTACAGCGAGCAGCAGTTCAGGGACAGCGGGGTCCGTGTCGTGCCTCCTGCGGTAGCACGGGCTGGGTCGTTCCTCGGGCGCAATGTGGTGCTGATGCCGTCCTACGTGAACATCGGCGCCTATGTCGACGAGGGCACGATGGTCGACACCTGGGCAACGGTCGGCTCCTGCGCGCAGATCGGCAAGCACGTCCACCTGTCGGGAGGCGTCGGCATCGGCGGCGTGCTGGAACCGCTCCAGGCGAACCCGACGATCATCGAAGACAACTGCTTCATCGGGGCCAGGTCCGAGATCGTCGAGGGGGTGATCGTCGAGGCGAACTCGGTCATCTCGATGGGCGTGTTCATCGGGCAGAGCACGAAGATCTTCGACCGCTCGACCGGCGAGATCACCTACGGACGCGTGCCTTCCGGGTCGGTCGTGGTGCCGGGAAGCCTCCCCTCGGCCGATGGCACCTACTCGCTCAACTGCGCGGTCATCGTGAAGCGGGTCGATGCCCAGACCCGTGCGAAGACGTCGATCAACGAACTCCTTCGCGCCTGAGGCGTGTTGTCCGGCGGTCGGAAGACCCGAATCGTCGTAACAGGACGCCCTCGATCGTAGGGGCCGGCTTGAGCCGGCCCATCACGGGCAGAGCCACACTGTATGACCGACACGCTCACGCTGGCGCAGCAACTGATTGCCTGCCGCTCGCTCACACCCGACGATGCCGGGAGCCTCGCGATCGTCGAGGCGCGGCTGGCGGCTGCGGGATTCGCCTGCGAGCGCATCGACCGTGAAGGTGTCGCCAACCTCTGGGCGACCCACGGCAGGGGGGCGCCACTTGTCTGCTTCGCAGGGCACGTGGACGTCGTGCCGACCGGGCCGGTGGAGGAGTGGAGCGCGCCGCCCTTCGCCGCCGAGGTGCGCGACGGCATGCTCATCGGGCGCGGCGCCGCCGACATGAAGGGCTCCGTCGCGGCGATCGTGACCGCCCTCGAGCGCGCCGTGGACGATGGATCGCCTCACCAGGGCACGCTGGCGCTGCTGCTGACCGCTGACGAGGAGGGTGACGCCGCGCACGGCACCGTGGCGGTCGTCGACGCCCTGCGCGCGCGCGGCCAGCGCATCGACCACTGCATCGTCGGCGAACCGACCTGCAGCGAGCGCTTCGGGGACACCATCAAGAATGGCCGGCGCGGATCGCTGACCGGCATGCTGCGCGTGCGGGGCATCCAGTGCCACGTCGCGTATCCCGAGCGTGGACGCAACCCGGTGCATCAGGCGGCACCCGCGCTCGCCGAACTGGCCGCGACCGCGTGGGACGCCGGCAACGAGTACTTCGGCCCGACCACCTTCCAGATCGCCAACATCCACGCCGGCACCGGGGCGCCCAATGTCGTGCCCGGGATGCTCGAGGTGCAGTTCAACCTGCGCTTCTCGCCGCAATCGCCAGCCGCGCATCTCCAGGAGCGCATTCAGGCGATCCTCGATCGCCACGGGCTCGAGTACGAACTACAGTGGACCGTATCCGCGGAGCCGTTCATCACGCCCGAGGGGGCACTCGTCGGAGCCGTTCGCGATGCCGTGATGCGGGAGACAGGCGTGGCCGCGGCGCTCTCCACGAGCGGCGGCACGAGCGACGGACGGTTCCTCGCGGCGATTGCCGATCAGGTGGTGGAGTTCGGGCCGCTCAACGGCACGATCCACAAGATCGACGAGCAGGTGAGTGTGGACGATCTGGAGCGGTTGTCGCGGATCTACGAGCGGGTCGTGCGGAGCCTGCTGGGGCGCTAGGCCGCGCCCGAGGCGTCGGTCGCGACAGAGGCACCGCGACGCAGGGAGAAAGCCAACGCCGTCTCCGTGGCCGCGGTGCCGCCGTGACTGAAGGGCCTTACTTGCTCCAGGGCGGAACGACCTTGTTCATGCGCGCGTAGGCGATGAGCTGGCCGAGGTGTTCGTGCAGGTCGCCGCCGATCATCAGCGCCACATCGTTCAGCGAGCGCTGCTGGCCCATCACCGTCCGCTTGCCGGTCAGGGTCGCCGGATCCGCCGCGGCGAACTGCGCCTTCGTGTGCTCGAAGGTCTTGTTGATCGCCGCAATCAGCTCGGCCTTGTTGGTCGACTTGGCGAGCGCCTGCATCTCCTCGCGCGGGGCGCCGGGCTTGCCGCCGATGCCGCTCGGCACGAAGCCGTTGAACTCGGACGCCACGAGCGCGAGCACTTCGGCCACGGAACGGACGCCTTCCATCGGACGCCACGACATCTTGTCGTCCGGGAACGCGCCGCCGAGCTGGACGAACTTGCCCTTCACCGTCTCGAGGTCGGCAAGGAACGACGCCTTCATCGCGGCGGCGTCTTCCTTCGAAATGTCCTGTGCACGCGCGGGGGTCGACAGCGCGGCCGTTGCGAGAACCGCGGCGAGCGCGACGATGATGCGGCGGCGCCAGTTCTGAGCAGAGATCGGGTTCATGTAGGTGTCCTCCTCGGCCGACGGGCCGAATTCAGTGCCAAGCAGTTTACACGACCGAGGTCAAATGCACGGGCCGCCCGGAAGCTCGGGAGGGGCGGACGGCGGGAAATCGCCGCCGATGGCGAGGTCGTGGCCGCTCGAGCGTTCCGGGCTGTCCGTCCCGTTCAGTAGCGCAGCAGTCGCGTCACCTTCAGGGCAATCGAGCGGTTCAGGAGGCCGGTGGGATTCTGCGTCTCGAGCAGGTTCCGGCCGTCCGAGTACACCAGGAACATCTCGCTGCCGGGCCGGTATTCCCAGCGCATGCGGGCGCTCGACGTCATCGAGTGCCCGCTGATGTTGTACTGCACGAGGCCGCTCAGGATGAGCCGGGGCGTCGGCGTGACGATGAACCGGGTGGTCAGCAGCCGCGCGGAGAAGTCGCCGAAGGGGAGACTCACCCAGTTGAGCGAGAGGCTCGGCTCCACCGCCACCTGCGGCCGGAGCGCGAGGCGGCCGCTGTAGCTGGCCTCCGTCCGGGTGCCCTCGTACAGCGAGCCGTGTCCGAACGCCATCCGTCCGGAGACCGGACGCTGCTGCCCGAGCGAGTAGGTGACGCGCAGGTTGTCTGCGTCGTAGCCACCAACCGGGACAACCACCCCGGGTGAGATCGTGAAGGCACGCGGAATCAGCTCGTAGGTGTGCGTGTATTCCGCGGAGGTCTGGTCGCTGTTCTGGAACTCGGTCTGGAAATACCCGCGCAGCTCCTTGTTCTGGACCGCCGTGACCTTCGCGTCCGTCACGTAGTCCATGCTGCCGAGGAAGGTGTACTTCCGGACGCGGTTGCGCCGCTTCGGCCGCGGCGTGAAGCGGGCCTCGGCGAAGCTGCGCCGGAAGTCGGTGCGTCGCGCGTAGCCCACCTGCGGGTCGAAGTGCTGCCCGATGAGGAGGTGCTCCAGCTGGAATCCGTAGCGATCGCCGGCGTACTCGAACGTGCCGCGGTAGCTCGCCGTGCCCCCTTCGAGTCCGGGCGTGTCGGTCCGGGCATAGAAGGCGTTCGCGGTGAGATTGGTCAGCAGGAAGAAGTTGCCGTCGGCGCCGACCAGCGTGTTGGAGCCGGTGCCGTTGATGCCAACGGAGCGATGCGTGGCGATCAGGCCGACGTTGCTGCGTCGCAAGATGTCGCGCTTGATGCGGAGCGTGGAGAAGTTCGTCGCCTTCGCGCCGATGCTCGCCTTGTCCCCGGTCTCGATGTTGAGCGCGCCGATGCTGTAGCGCCCCGCGCGCCCGTTGATGCGGCCGCCGCCGATGACCGGCACTTCCTGGCCCTTGAGCAGGCCGACCTGCCGGCTGAAGAACATCACGGGCACGTCGCCGGGGGAACCGCCATTCCCGGACCCGATGCCGGCAAAGGCGAAGATCCCCTGGCCTTCGAGGAAGAAGTCGCGCTTCTCCGGAAAGAACAGGCTGAAGCGGGTGAGGTTCACCTGCTGCACGTCCTCCTCGACCTGCGCGAAGTCGGTCCGCACCGTCACGTCGGCGATGAGCGAGCGGGTGAGGCCGTACTTGAAATCGAAGCCGCCGTTGCCCTTGAGATCGTTCGAGAACGGCACGCTGGCCGTGCGATCCGTCGTGCTGGACGCGACGGCGTACGGCTTCAGCTCGAGATTCTTCGATACGGCGGGTGTCTCGAGGCCGACCATGGTCCCCGCCGGTCCCATCCGGCCGATGGCGTTCCCGGTGCCGTACGACGCGGGCATCGCGGTGAGGTAGCTGTACTCGTTCTTCCACTTGACGACGCGGCGGAAGTTCACGCCCCAGATCTGGGGGCCCGGGGCGGGGTAGCGGAGCGACTTGAACGGGATGACGAACTCGGCGCTCCAGCCCTGCTCGTTGCGGTCCACCCGGACGTCCCACACCGTGTTCCAGCTCGAGTTCAGCACGTCGTCGACGATCGCCTGATCACGGAAGGTGCCGAGCGGCGTCGTCTGGAAGAAGAGGCCGTTGCGGCGGTCGAGAAACGTGTCGAAGACGACCGTGAAGGAGTCGTTCTGCGTGACGTTGTTGTTGTCGCGCCGCATCTCGGTCACGACCTCGCGTTCCGGATGGCTGTCCAGGCAGCGTGCGCTGACGTACACGTTGCGGTCGTCGAAGAACACCCAGACCTGGGTGTTCTCGGTGGCCGGCGCGCCTTCAGTCGGCTCCTGCTGGATGAAGCCGTCGATGGGCGGCGTGCTCTGGTACACCTCGTCGTCCAGCCGTCCATCGATCTGGAGCGGCTTCTGCAGCCGCACCGCGCGGACGGTGGCCTGGCCCGAGTCGTTCCGCGCGATGGTCGCGGGGGCCACCGGCGGCGGCACCACCGGGCCGCGCACGGGTTGTCCCGAAACGGGGGCGACGACTGGCGAGAGCGCGGACACGCAGACGACCAGCAGGAACAGGCGCAGCAGACGACACAACATGCTCAGGGGACCGGTAGTTTACCCGAACGACATAAAGGGCCGGATGGCGACGGAAGTGTCGCGTCGCCACGGAACGCGCGGTTTGAAGCAAGATAGGCGCACGGAGGGAGTGACTCTTATGCGCGTGGCCGTGTTCCTGTCAGGTTTTTCGATGGCGGTGTTCGGCGTCTTCCAGGGCGTGCCGGCGGCGCAGTCGCCGCGTCCGCTGCCGCCCATCGTGCCGACGCCGACCGCGGCCGTCACGACGCTGGTGTCGAGGCTGGACCTCGAGCGCTACAAGGCGACCGTGAAGGGGCTGACACAGTTCGGCGACCGCCGGCAGGGAACCGAGCGCAACCGCAAGGCCGTGGACTGGATCGAGGCGCAGCTCAGGAGTTACGGCTGCCCGACCGAGCGCATCAAGTACGTCTACAACCCGCCCCCGCCGGCTCCGCGCGCAACACCACCCGCGCAGCGGCCGCCGGAACCGGCCATCCCGCGCGCCGTCGGTGGCGGGCGGCCGCGAGGCATCCGCACGCCCACCGGCGTCAACACCGACGCGATGAAGCAGCCGAACGAGGCCCTGCGCAGGCTGAACGAAGAGCCGGCCACGAACGGTCCGCGCGAAGAGGTGTACTGCACGAAGGTCGGCGCGAAGAGCCCGAACGAGATGTACATCGTGTCCGCGCACATGGATGGACACGGCTGGGGGGAGGCCGCGAACGACGACGGCTCGGGCACGGCGCTGGTGATGGAACTGGCGCGTGTGTTCTCGATGCCCGACGTGCAGACGGATCGCACGATCCGCTTCGCGCTCTGGAACAACGAGGAAACCGGCCTCAACGGGGCTGAGGCCTACGTGCAGCAGCGGAAGGCGCTACAGGGGAAGGAAGACCCGCCCGGGTCGGGCAAGTATCCGGAGCCGACCTGGCTGGGCATGATCCAGCACGACATGATGATGTTCGACCACGGCATGCCGCGCGCCGACGGGACGATTCCGCCCGACCAGCGTCCGGAGGCGGACGTGAACATCGAGTTCCAGATGACGGCCAGGCAGACGCTCGGCGCGCAGGCACTCGCCTGGTTCTTCCACGCCGCGAACGAGAAGTACGCGACGGACTACCCGGCGCAGGTGGGGCCGCACATGACCAACACCGACTCCACCCCGTTCATGGACGAGATTCCTGCCATCAGCCTGCGCGAGAACGAACGCGGCGTCCACGTCGGCAGCGGCTGGGACCCGCAGTGGCACCAGCCGACCGATGTCTTCGCCACCTACTCGGACAAGGACTTCAGGCTCGGACTGAACGCGGCGCAGACCACCCTGGGGGCAATTGGAGAGCTCACCGGGGCGACGCTTCGCTGAGAAAGACGAAAGCCCGTCCCCGGAACTCCGGAGACGGGCTTCATTGTCAGAACTTCTGAGTTCTAACTTCTAAGTTCCAACTTCGGAACGGCTGTTACCAGCGCGGTTCCTGGCGACGGCCGCCACGGCCGCCTCCGAAACCACCGCCGCCGCCACGGTTCCCGCCACGATCACCGCCGAAACCGCCGCCGCCACCGGGACGACGCTCCTGCGGGCGCGCCTCGTTGACGGTGAGGTTACGGCCACCGAACTCGAGGCCGTTCGTGGCGTTGATGGCGGCCTGCGCCTCGTCGTCGCTGGCCATTTCGACGAACCCGAAGCCACGCGCACGGCCGGTGGCCATGTCGCGCATCAGGCGCACCGATTCGACCGTGCCGGACTGCGCGAAGAGCGCTTCCAGCTCACCTTCGGTTGTGTTGAACGAGAGATTGCCAACGTAAAGCTTGCGACCCATGCTGAAACTCCTGCGCCCCGACTCAACGAAACGCTGCCCCTGAAGGGCACCATGAGGAAACCTGTCCTGGGCGAAGGATTCGCCCTGACTTGACGGACACACAGGTAAGGAGCGGATGGGCTCGGTCTGAGTGAAGGTAAGCGGAGGGAACGGCTTCCAAAGAGCCAGTAGTCTATCACGAAACCCCAGCGAAGCAACGTGCTACAATTTCCGGCAATCTTCCGCAGTGGTGAGGGAACGCGAGATGCGTTCGAGCCTCATCCGAACCCACAACCTCATGAAAGGGCGTTCGATGCGGTCTCCCTCCTCGGCGCGCGGAGTGCCTTCACGACCCGTCTATGCCGGCAAGGAAACCACCGGCAAGGTGAAGAGCCTCACGCGCGGACAGGCCTGCGGCATGATCAGCCACGCCGACGGCGACGTCTTCTTCCACAAGGCCGATTTCAAGGGTGAGTTCTTCGATTTGCAGGTCGGCGACAAGGTCGTCTTCGAACTGCTGAACGACACCATCAGCGGCAAACGCGCCCAGAACGTCCGGGTCGCCCCGTCGCGAAAGGCACGGTAACGTTGTCACAACCCCGTATCCACCTTGTCAACCCCAGTCACGTGGCCTTCGGTGTGGCCGTGATCACGCCGCGATGGCTCTACGTGCTGGCGGCAGCCACAGGCACGGAATGGGGGGACCCGATCATCGTCGACGAAACCCTCGAGCAGATCGACATGAACACCATCCGCTCGGGTGACGTTGTCGGCATCGGCATCCACACGGGCAATGCGCGTCGAGGCTATGAAATCGGCCTCGAGGCCCGGAAGCGGGGCGCGTGGGTGGTCTACGGCGGTATCCACGCCACGCTCTTTCCAGACGAAGTGCTGGCCAACGGCGGCGCGCACGCGGTCGTCAAGCACGACGGCGACCTCGTCTGGGCCACCGTCGTCCGCGACTGCCTCGCGGGCAAGCCGCAGCCGGTGTACGACGGCGGCCGGGTTGGTGGCGACGAGTTCATCCCGGCACGCTGGGACCTGCTGCCGCCGTCGAGCTACATGTGGGCCTCTGTGCAGACCGTGCGCGGCTGCCCGAAGCATTGCTCGTTCTGCTCGGTCTGGCGCACGGACGGCCAGGAGCCGCGGCAGCGTGCGGTCGAGAAGGTGGTCGGCGAGATCGTCCAGTTGCGCCGGCAGGGTTTCCGGTTCATCGCACTGGCCGACGACAACTTCTACCCGGTGTCGCTCGAAGATCTGCGCATGGCCGACCGCCGGCACGACAAGGCGCGTCTGCATGAACTCGAGGCGCTCCGGCGGGAGCGCTTCGAGTTGATGGAGGCCCTGGCGGAACTCCCCGACGACATGGTGTTCTTCACCCAGATCACCATGGAGGCAGCGGAAGACACGACCTTCCTCGATGCCATGCGCAAGGCGCGCATCCGCGGGGCGCTGGTCGGCGTGGAAGCTGTTACGCCCGAGGGGCTGAAGGACGTCTACAAGGGCTTCAACCTCGCCGGCGAGGCGCTCGTCGAACGGCTCAAGACGTTCCGCCAGCACGGCGTGCACGTCCTCGGCTCGTTCATCTTCGGCCTGCCGAGCGACCGCGAGACCACCTTCGCGGCCACGGCCGCCCTGGCCGCCAAGGCCGACCTGACCTTCGCGCAGTTCGTGCTGCTCACGCCCTTCCCGGGCACGATCGATTTCGAGAAGTGGGCGGCGAAGCCGGAGAACCAGGAAACGAAGGTGGACGGCGTGCCGGTCACCACCCACTGGCTCATCCCGCAGGAGAAGCGCCCCAAGCTGTTCACCCCGCACCCGACGATGTCGATCGAGGAGATCCGCGTGCGGACGCAGCAGGCGTGGGATCAGTTCTACAGCTGGAACAACGTGTGGCGACGCTCGACGGTGGTGAAGTCCATGAAGTCGCGCATCGCCTTCGTGTTGATTTCCAAGCTGTATCGCCAGATGTACGCCAACACGGGCATCGCGACCGACAGCGCCCGTGTCCAGCGGTCTGCACAGTACGCCCGCCTCATCGCCACGGCGATCCGGCGGTTGTTCCTCGGCAAGCCGATGCCTGATCTCCAGATGCCGAACATGCGCCGCGTCGAACAGCAGGTCGCCTAGGAGTGCCATTCACGTCTCTCGGCCTCCATCCTGACCTGCTCTCCGGCATCAAGGACCTCGGGTTCACCAGACCCACTCCCATCCAGACCGATGCGATCCCGCCCGCCCTCGAGGGGCGGGATCTGCTCGCGTGTGCCTCCACCGGCAGCGGCAAGACCGCCGCGTTCCTGCTGCCGATCCTCCACCGGCTGATTGGCCAGAAGCGGGGGACAACCCGTGCGCTGGTGCTGACGCCGACCCGCGAACTCGCCGCGCAGATCGTGGCAGACCTCGACGACCTGGCGATGCACACCCCGGTCACGGCGGCTGCCGTGTTCGGCGGCGTGGGCATGGGGCCGCAGGAACGCGCCTTCCGCGTCGGTGTCGACGTGATCGTGGCCACTCCCGGCAGGTTGCTGGACCACTTCAAGTCGCCGTACGGCAAGCTGGCAGGGCTGAAGTATCTCGTGCTCGACGAAGCCGACCGGATGCTGGACATGGGCTTCCTGCCGGACATCAGGCGCGTGCTGCGACACCTGCCGCCTCGCCGGCAGACGCTGTTCTTCAGTGCGACCATGCCGCCCGCGATTGCCGAACTCGCGCGGGAGATGCTGCACGACCCGGCCACCATCAACCTGGAACGCCGCGCCGCTCCAGCCGTGGGCATCACCCAGGCGGTCTATCCGGTGCCGCAGCACCTGAAGCCGAAGCTCCTGCTCGAACTGCTGAATGGCGGCGAGGTCGACGACGCGCTGGTGTTCACCCGTACGAAGCACCGGGCTGACCGGTTGATGCGGTACCTCGCGCAGCACGGCGTGCCGGTGGAGCGCATCCACGGCAACCGTTCGCAGAACCAGCGCACGGAAGCGCTCGCCGGATTCAAGAGCGGCAAGTATCGCGTGCTCGTGGCCACCGACATCGCGGCACGCGGGATCGACGTGACCGCGCTCGGGCACGTCATCAACTTCGACGTGCCTGCGGTGCCGGAGGATTACATTCACCGCGTCGGACGCACGGCGCGCGCGGAGGCGGTCGGGTCCGCGTTCACGTTCGTCTCGCCGGAGGAGCAGGGTGATCTGGCCGCGATCGAGAAGGCCGTCCAGAAGCGGCTCCCGCGCGTGACCATGCCGGCGTTCGACTACAACGCGGCGAAGGAAGCGCCGGTGGCGGCTCCCGCGCGTCCTGGCGGCGGGCACGGACGTCCCTCACACCGCCCCGAACAGCGGCGTCATCCGGGACATCGTCCCGGGCCCAGCGGCCCTCCCGGCACGCGCAGGCACGGTCCGCCCAGCCGCCGCCGAGGCTGATGGCCTAGGCGCCGGTCGGGCGCGACGGCTGGCCGGGGCTCGCGAGTCCAGCCTCGGCTGCAAGGACGACTGGCGCCCATGGCATCGGGGCTGGCTGTCCGAGCAGCGCCGGCAGCTTGAACACGAGCGAGAGCCAGTAGACGTTCGCGCCAATGGCGCACAGCACGACCACGGCGGGGAGCAGGCCCACGATCGCCAGCGCGAGGATGCCGTACGGCATCGCCGCGCGCGTGGCCACGAAAGACAGCCGCCAGACCAGCCGTGTCCACCAGGACGACTCGGCCTTGAACCGGGTCCTCGCCACCGCGTGCAGCGTCTCGGGCCGCCCCTGTGTAATCGTGCGGCGCAGATAGATCAGCAGCGCGAACGACAGCAGGGTGCCAGCGATGCCAGCGGCCCCGAGCGTCGCCATGAAGGGTGCGCCGGTCTGCTTCACTGCACCAACCGTCAGGCCGATGAAGATCGCGATGTAGTACGAGTAGTCGCCGATCGTCTCGAGCCAGCACCCGAGTGCAGACTCCTGGTACTTCAGGCGTGCAATCTCCCCGTCGCATCCGTCGAGGATGCTGGCGGCAAGCGAGATCGACGCGCCGGCCAACCCCGCCCCGTATTCGCCGACACTGAACAGCCATCCCGAGAACAGGCCGAGCGCACACACGAACACCGACATGGCGTTGGCGCTGACCGGTGTCCGCAGCAGCGCCGTGCTGATCGGGAGCGACATGCGGCGATTGAAGCGGGCCATGGTCGCATCGGTCGGCTTGAAGACCGAGCGCTGGAGAGTGGCGTCCGCCGCCGCGTGCGCGGCCATGGTCGGCATGCGAAGGGCGAGGCTGGCGTGCCCGGACGACACCTCCTCGCCGGTGGGGGTTGGAAGGGGCGACCAGACGCGGTCGACGAGTGCCGAGGCCAGGTCGTCCACGCGGCGTGCGAGGTGCAGTGGAACCTGCAGCACCCCGGACACCGGAAACGCAGATCCTGCCGGCACGTCCTGCGCCACACCTCCCGCGTGAAGCACGAGCGCGGCGTCCTCGAGGAGGCGGGGACTCACGAGCGTGCCGGGACCAATCGCCGTGAGCACCGTGTCCTCAGGTAGGTTCGCCAATTCGCGCCGCCACGCATCCGGCGTCCGGACCACGGTGACGGCGGCCCATTTCGACCCAGGCGCCGGCTGGCGGCCGGGCGCCCACACGAGAATGCGCTGGAACCCCGCCTTCAGCGCGACCCTGATGACGCGCTCACCAAGCGGCAGACCAGCCAGTCGCGCGTCTGGCGGCGTCTCGATGCGCGCGTCGTGCGCGACATAGAGGAGCGGGCGATCGCCGCTGTCGTCAGGCCGCTGGGCGCTGGGCGTCTGGCCCCGCAGGCCGCCAGGAAAGACGGCGAAGCCGGCCCCCGCCCAGAACAGCCCGCGAAGCCGGCGGGCGACGGCGAGGAGCGCACCCCCGGGAGTTCCCGCCGCGGCCGCGGCCGCCAGGCTCGCGACCTCCAGTGCGCCGAGATTCGCCGGGATCACCGCCGTGGCCATGCTCATCACGCGCGTGAGGGTCTCGATCGCCACGGCCTGCCCGAAGCTGATCGGCCATCCGCCTATGCGCAGCACCGCCCACGCTTCGAACGCCATCAGCAGGTAACCGGCGACGGACGCCCCGGCAAGCGAGAGGATGCGCGCGGGGCCGGCGTGCAGGGCGGCTTGCAAGTGGAGACCGACGCCAGCGGTAAAGGCTCGCAGCCGCGTGAGTCGCTCGGGAGGTGGCGTCACGGGTCGGCGGGACGCCGACGCCGCGGCCCGGCGGAGCAGGAGCGCCACGCCACCCGCGACGAGGACGCTGCCCGCAGCGAAGGCGAGGAAGACCGAACGCCACGCCGGCGTGAGCGGCAGCCGTGCCCAGGCGACGGACGCGCCGACGCCCACGAGCAGCGTCGTGCAGATCATGTAGGCCAGACGCTCCAGGGCAACCGCGGCGGTGGCCCGATCGGCAGTGACCTGATCGCGAAGCAGCAGCACCTTGAGCGGTTCACCTGCGACACCGCGAACCGTGACGTAGCTGACGGCTTCAGCGGCCAGCCTCACGCGGAACAGCCGACGCCAGGCGACTGCACGCACCGGGAAGCAGGCCTGCCACGCCCAGGTTCGAACGACGTGCCAGGCGCCGGAGATCGCGATGGCGGCCAGGGCAGAGGGCAGGAGGCTTGACGCGTGGGACCGAACGAACGTCCAATCAGTGGAGCGGACGGCCACGACGAGCAGCACGAGACCCGCGGTCAGGGCCAGGCGCGTCCAGAGGCGCTGTCTCGAGTCGGGCGTCATGTCGTCACCGTGTCTTCAACAATCCACATGCCATCAGCTCAGCCGACCAGCTTGAAGCTCAGCGTCCTCGACCAGGCCCCCCTGTCGGAGGGGATGACCACCGGCGACGCGCTGCGCCACTCGATCGACCTCGCGCGCACCGCCGACCGCCTCGGATACACGCGGTATTGGCTGGCGGAGCACCATGCGTCGCGCATGCTGGCGTGTTCGAGCCCCGAGGTCCTGATCGGGCCTGTGGCGACGGCCACGACGCACATCCGCGTGGGCAGCGGCGGCGTGATGCTCCCGCACTACAGCGCCCTGAAAGTGGCAGAGAGCTTCCGCATGTTGGCGGCGCTCTATCCAGGCCGTGTGGATCTTGGGCTCGGGCGCGCGCCGGGCAGCGACCCGCTGACCGCCTGGGCCCTTCAGCGCGATAAGCGACAGGCGGCCCCGGACGACTTCGAGGACCAGCTGGCCGAACTGCTCGCCTACGTTCGCGACGGCCTGCCCGCGCAGCATCCGTTGTCGCGGCTGGCCGCGCTGCCGCTCCCGGAGGAACGCCCGACGCCGTGGCTGCTTGGGTCCTCTCCGCAGAGCGGCGTGTGGGCGGCGCAGCTCGGGCTGCCGTATGCGTTTGCCGACTTCTTCGCGCCCGGAGGCGAGGGCATCGCACGGTTGTATCGCGAGCAGTTCCAGCCGTCACCGGCGCTCGAGCGACCGCACGTCATCGTGGCGGTCTGGGTACTCTGCGCCGACACGGATGAGGAGGCGGTCCGGCTGGCGTCGAGTTCGCGCATGGCGTTCGCGTACTTCCTGCGGGGCGAGATGATTCCGGTGCCGCCTGTCGAGACGGCGCTCGCGTTCCTGGACGCCAACCCGGAACTGCTCGACACGATCATCACGAGGCGTCGCGCCATCGTGGGGTCGCCGGCTCTTGTGCGTCGCAAGGTCGAGGCGGTTGCCGACGCGTACGGTGCAGACGAGGTGATGGTGGTGACCATCACCTACGACCACGACGCGCGTCGCCATTCGTACGAGCTGCTCGCGGCCGAGTTCGGGATCGCGACGCCCACCGCCCGCTGAGCGCTCCGTCGTCACGACTGCCACGCCGGTCCGGCGCGGGCCGGCTGTTTGCAGGAGTCGGCGCGATGCCCCTCCGCCCGCACCCCGTTCCGCCCGCAGGCGGGCGCGGCTATCCCAGGCCGCAGATGCAGCGCGAGCACTGGACGCTGCTCGATGGGCAGTGGGAGGCGGCCCTCGATCGCACGGGACGCTGGCGGACGCCGGACCAGGTGCACTGGTCGACACGCATCCTGGTGCCCTTCTCGCCGGAAACACCGCGGAGCGGCATCGGCGATGAGTCGTTCTACGAGGCGGTCTGGTATCGACGCACCGTCGAGACGCCGGTGCTCACCGGAGGCGAGCGGTGGGTGCTGCACTTCGGTGCGGTTGACCACCACGCCACCGTGTGGGTGGACGGTCGCATTGTCGGCGAGCACCGCGGCGGATACACCCCGTTCGCGGTCGACCTGACCGCAGCCATCGCCGGCGCACCCGGATCCGTAACGCTCGTCGTCCGCGCGGAGGACAGCCCCCAGGATCTGGCGAAGCCACGCGGGAAGCAGGACTGGCAGCTCGAGCCCCACTCGATCTGGTATCCGCGCACGAGCGGTATCTGGCAGAGCGTCTGGAGTGAGGTGGTGCCGGCAACGCGCATCGGCGCGATCCGGTGGACGCCGAACCTGGAGCGATGGGAGATCGGATTCGAGGCGTGGGTGCACGGAGAGCCGCGGGAACGCCTGCGTGTGCGAGTGCACCTGTTCGTGGGCGACACGCTCATCGCGGACGACACGATGACCGTCGTCGCCGGCGAGGTTCACCGGCGCATCGCGCTGTCCGACCCTGGCATCGACGACTACCGCAACGAGCTGCTCTGGAGTCCGGACAAGCCCACGCTCATCGACGCCGAGATCGAACTGTGGGGCGAGCGCGGCGAACGCCTCGACGTGCTGCGCAGCTACACCGCGCTCCGCTCGATCGCAGCCCAGCGCGACCGGTTCCTCCTGAACGGGCGGCCGTACCAGATGCGCCTGGTCCTCGATCAGGGCTACTGGCCCGACACCGGTCTCACCGCGCCCGACGACGAGGCGATCGAGCGCGATGTGCGGCTGGCCAAGGCGATGGGCTTCAACGGCGTCCGGAAGCACCAGAAGCTCGAGGACCCGCGGTATCTCTACTGGGCCGACCGCCTCGGTCTTCTGGTGTGGGAGGAGATGCCGAGCGCGTATCGCTTCACGCATCACTCGGTCGAACTGGTGACGCAGGAGTGGACAGAGGCCCTTGCCCGCGACTACAGCCACCCGTGCATCGTGGCGTGGGTGCCGTTCAACGAATCGTGGGGCGTGCCGAACCTGCCGGAGAGCGCGCGCGAGCGCCACTACGTACAGGCTCTGTACCACCTGACGCGCACGCTGGACCCGACTCGGCTCGTCATCGGCAACGACGGCTGGGAGAGCGTCGCGACCGACATGATCGGCATCCACGACTACGACGACGACCCTACGCGCATCGCCCGACGCTACCAGGCCGACGAAGTGCTGCCCCGGCTGTTCAGGCGCGAGCGGCCAGGAGGGCGTCTCCTCGTGCTGCAGGATCAGCCGGCGATTGAACAGCCCATCGTTCTCTCGGAGTTCGGCGGCATCGCCTACTCGCCGGACGAACGCACCTGGGGCTACACCCGCTGCCAGACAGCCGATGCCCTGGAGGCACAATACACGGCGCTGCTCGACGTGGTGCGTGAGCTGCCCGTCCTCTGCGGCTTCTGCTACACCCAGTTTGCCGACACCTACCAGGAAGCGAACGGGCTGCTGTTCGCCGACCGCACGCCGAAGTTCCCGATCGCCTCCATCGCGAAGGCGACACGCGGCAGGCAGGGGCGCGGCGGGGCGGTGGTAATAGACCCGATCGAGGCTGCGAGCCGCAGCGAAACGGACGTGTGATGTACCGGCAGCAGCTCACCAAGTCCGATGGGCGTTACCTGATGTTGTACGGGCTGGCTCCCGTGGAGGCAGACGGCCCCGCCCCGTCACCGGCGCCAGGTCCCTTCGCGCCGAACGCTCACCTGCGGTGGCATCCCCTGCGCGGCGAGTGGGTGGCGTACGCCACACATCGTCAGCACCGGACGTTTCTGCCCCCGGCCGAGTACAACCCGTTGGCACCCACCACCGATCCGGGGCGGCCCACGGAGGTTCCCGGTGGCAACTGGGACGTGGCGGTCTTCCAGAACCTGTTCCCGGCCCTGACGAGCGGCGCACACGACCCGCCGGCTCTTGAAGTAGAGACGCGGCCCGCGCAGGGCGAGTGCGAGGTGGTGGTCTTCACGCGCGACGCGTCGGCGTCACTCGGGTCGCTGTCCGTCGAGCACCTGGTCCTGATCATCGACGTGTGGGCCGAGCGCTACAGAACGCTGGGCGCGCGCGCCGACGTGAAGTACGTGTTTCCGTTCGAGAACCGCGGCGTCGAGGTGGGGGTTACGCTGCACCACCCGCACGGGCAGATCTACGCGTATCCCTTCGTGCCGCCCATCCCCGAGCGTGAGAGTCGCCAGCAGCTGGCATACCTCGAGGAGTTCGGTACCGGACTGCTCGAGGACATGGTCCGGCAGGAGGTCGCGACGGGGAAGCGGGTGCTGTACGGCGGTGAGCAGTGCGTGGCCTTCGTGCCCGTATGCGCGCGCTATCCGTACGAAGTCTGGCTCATGCCCCGGCGGGCGGTGCCGTCCCTCGCCGATCTCACCCCGGAGGAACGCCTCGATACCGCCCGCGCCCTGAAGCGCACGCTGATGACCTTCGATCGGCTGTGGGATCGCCCGTTCCCCTATGTGATGGCGATCCATCAGGCGCCGACCGACGACGCGCTGCATCCGGAGGCGCACGTGCACTTCGAGTTCTATCCGGCATACCGGATGCGTGACCGCCTGAAATTCCTGGCGGGCAGTGAGGTTGGAGCCGGCGTCTTCACCGCCGACACCGATCCAGACGAACGCGCGTCGGAACTGCGGCGCATTGCGGACACCCTTGGCTGATGCCGCGACGCCGTTCCGCACGATCTTCGACCGCGAGCCAGACGTCACGAGCGCAGCCCCCGGGCGCGTCAACCTGATCGGCGAGCACACGGACTACAACGACGGCTTCATGCTGCCGATTGCCGTTCCCATGCATACCCGGGTCTCGGCTGCACGGCGCAGCGACCAGCAGGTCCGCGCGTGGAGCCGCGACGTGCCCGGCGCCGATCAGCTGATGGCGTTCGGGATCGGGATGGAGCGCCGGCGCGCCGCGTGGGTGGATTACCTCCAGGGATTGACGCGCTCGCTGCTGGACGCCGGCCATGCGATCACCGGCTTCGACGTCACGGTGGAATCCGACGTGCCACTCGGCTCTGGGCTCTCCTCGAGTGCCTCGCTGGAGGTCGCCGTCCTGCGGGCGATCGACGCGCTCTTCGGGCTCCGGCTCGACGGTCGGACCATCGCCGCGCTGGCGCATCGCGCGGAAACGGCGTTCGTCGGCGTGCCGGTCGGGGTGATGGACCAGATGGCGTGCAGCCTCGCGACCGAGGACGCAGCGCTCTTCATCGATGCGCGTTCGCTCGACTTCGCCCGCGTGCCACTTCCCGCGTCGGTCGAGCTGCTCGTGCTCGACTCCGGCCTGACGCACGCGCACGCCGGCGGGGAGTACCGGCTGCGGCGCCGGGAATGCGAGGCGGCTGCCCAGTCGCTGGGCGTCGCGTCGCTGCGGGATGCCGACGCCCGGCTGCTGATGGCACGTCCGCTGCCATCCCCGCTCGATCGGCGCGCCCGCCATGTCGTCACCGAGAACGAACGCGTGCTGGAGATGCGGATGGCGCTCGTGGCGGACAACATGCCGGCCGCCGGCGCATTGATGAACGCCTCCCATCGATCGATGTCCGAGGACTTCGAGGTATCCACGCCAGACATCGACGTGCTTGCGGCGCTCGCGCAGAACCAGGAGGGGGTCACTGGCGCAAGGCTCACGGGAGGCGGATTCGGCGGCTGCGTCGTCGCCCTCTGCGCGCGCGGCTACGCCCGAAGCATCGGACCCGCCATCGTCGATCGCTACAGCGCACGGACCGGCCGCTCCGGTCGAGTCCTCGTGCCAGGTCCGTGAGCCGCGGCACGGAGTTTGGACTCCGTACGGCGGCGGTGACCATGGACCTCGTGTGTATCTCTCATTTGCGCTGGGACTTCGTCTTCCAGCGACCTCAGCATCTCCTCACCCGCGCCGCGCGGCACCGGCGGGTGTTCTATGTGGAAGAACCGCAGACGATCGAGGCGGACGAGCCGGCGTTGACGATCCGAGCCCTCTCTCCCCGGCTGACCGTTGTGGTGCCCCAGATCCCGCCCAGCGCAACGCGCGGCGAACGCAACGCGATGCAGGCGGACCTGCTCGACGAACTCCTGAGCGACCACGACATCGTGGACTTCGCCCTGTGGCTCTACACGCCCATGGCGCTCGAGTTCACCGGACGACTGGCCCCGTCGACGGTCATCTACGACTGCATGGATGAACTGTCGGCGTTCGCGAATGCCCCGCAGGACCTCGTCACGCTCGAGTCCGCACTTTTCTCGAAGGCGGACGTCGTGTTCACCGGTGGTCACACGCTGTACGAATCGAAACGCGCGAAGCACCCCAACGTGCACGCGTTCCCGAGCAGTGTGGATGTGGCGCACTTCTCGCGGGCACGCCGCTGCCACCTGGACCCGGAGGACCAGCGGGCGATCGCGCACCCACGCATCGGGTTCTTCGGCGTGATCGACGAACGCATGGACTACGACCTCCTCGCTGCGGTGGCGGCGGCGCGCCCCGACTGGCAGCTGATCCTCATCGGGCCCATCGCCAAGGTCGACCCTGCCGCCTTGCCGCGGGCCGCCAACCTGCACTACCTCGGGCCCAAGTCGTACAGCGTGCTGCCGGACTACATCGGGCACTGGGACGTGGCGATGCTGCCGTTCGCCCTGAACGACGCGACACGCTTCATCAGTCCGACGAAGACACCGGAGTATCTCGCTGGAGGGCTGCCGGTCGTTTCCACGCCCATCACCGATGTCGTGCGTCCCTATGGTGAGCGCGGCCTCGCCCGCATCGCCTCGACTCCCGACCGGTTCGTGGCGGCGATCGACGACGCCCTGAACGGCGATCGCGAACAGCATCGGTCTCACGCCGATGCCTTCCTCCAGCACATGTCCTGGGACCGCACGTGGACGGGCATGTGGGACCAGGTCGAACGTGTGCGGGAGAGGCGGCTGACGCGTGTTTGACTACCTGGTCATCGGAGCGGGCTTCGCGGGCAGCGTCATCGCCGAGCGACTGGCCGCAGGGCTCGACAAGAAGGTACTCGTGGTGGACAGACGGCCGCACATCGGCGGCAATGCCTATGACCACTACAACGACGACGGCCTGCTGGTGCATCGGTACGGGCCGCACATCTTCCACACCAACTCGCGCGAGGTGTACACCTACCTGTCGCGGTTCACGGAGTGGTTCCCGTATCAGCATCGCGTGCGCGCATGGGTCGATGGCCGCACGGTGCCGATCCCGATCAATCTCGACACCGTGAACACGCTGTACGGCACGTCGTACACGTCGATGGAGCTCAAGGCGTTCTTCGAGTCGGTGGCCGAACCGCGCGCCAGCATCAAGACGTCGGAAGATGTGATCGTCAGCCAGGTCGGCCGCGACCTCTACGAGAAGTTCTTCCGCAACTACACGCGGAAGCAGTGGGGGCTCGACCCGTCGGAACTCGACGCGCAGGTGACGGCGCGGGTCCCGGTACGGACCAATCGGGACGATCGGTACTTCACCGACACGTACCAGGTGATGCCGAAGCTTGGCTACACCCGGATGTTCGAGCGGATGCTGTCGCATCCCAACATCAAGGTGCTCCTGAACACCGACTATCGTGAGATCGAGGGCGCGATCCTGTACGACGAGGTGATCTGCACCGGCCCCATCGACGAGTACTTCGATTGCCGGCTCGGCCGGCTCCCGTACCGCTCGCTGGAGTTCCAGCACGAGACGCTGGACGCCGCACAGGTGCAGGAGGTGGCGGTCGTGAACTATCCCAACGACCAGGCCTATACGCGGGTGACGGAGTTCAAGCACCTCACCGGGCAGGTCCATCCCAAGACCGCCAGGGTGTACGAATTCCCGAAGGCCGAGGGTGATCCGTACTATCCGATCCCGCGCGCCGAGAACGCGGCGCTCTACAAGCAGTACCAGGAACTGGCGGAGCAGACTCCGGGCGTACAGTTCCTCGGCCGGCTCGGCACGTACAAGTACTACAACATGGACCAGGTCGTGGCACAGGCGCTCACGCTGTTCGCGAAGATCGCCGGCCTGCGGCGCTCGGAATGCGTCGGCGCATGACCGACGGCACGCCGCCGCTCGAGCTCTGGGGAGGTCTGGAGTGCACCATCAATCGAGTGGGTGACCGCTTCCTCGACCAGCTGGCCCTCGTTGGCGGCTATGCCATCAGCGACCTGATCGATCTCGTGCGGTCGACCGGCGCCACGCGCGTGCGCTGGCCGGTCCTCTGGGAGGCGGTCGCGCCGCGCGGCCTGCACGCTGCGGACTGGTCGTGGGCGGACCGCACCCTTCCGCAGCTCGCGCAGGCCGGCATCGAACCGATTGTCGGCCTGGTGCACCACGGCAGCGGACCGCCGGACACACACCTCCTGGACTCGGCGTTTCCCCGACGCCTGTCCGAGTACGCCCGCGCCTGCGCCGAACGCTACCCGCACATCCGCAGTTACACGCCCGTGAACGAGCCGCTGACCACGGCTCGCTTCTCTGCGCTGTACGGACACTGGTATCCCCACCGCCGGGACGACCACGCGTTCGTCACAGCACTGGTGATTCAGGCCCGCGCGATCATCGAAGCGATGGCCGCCATCCGGCAGATCCGGCCGGATGCCCGCCTGGTCCAGACCGAGGACGCCGGACGGACAACGTCCACGCCTCCGCTGGCGACGCAGGCCGCGTTCGAAGACCAGCGGCGCTGGCTCAGCCTCGATCTCCTCACCGGACGCGTGGACGCGTCACATCCCTTGCGCGAGTACCTGGACGCGCACGGCTTTTCGTCCGCCGACGCGGCCTGGTTCCAGGAGCATGCGGTCGCGCCGGACATCGTCGGCCTGAACTATTACGTCACGAGCGACCGGCACCTGGACCATCGGCTCGAGCTGTATGCGCCCACGACGCACGGCGGCAACGGACGGCAGCGCTACGCGGACGTCGATGCCGCACGGGCAATCGGGGCAGCACCGCGCACGCACGCGGAGGTACTGCTCGAGGCATGGCACCGCTTCGGCCGGCCGGTGGCCATCACCGAGGCGCATCTCGGCTGCACGCGCGAGGAGCAACTGCGCTGGCTGCGCGATGCCTGGGCCGGTGCCGAGGCCGCCCGTCGCGCGGGTGCCGATGTGTGCGCGGTGACCGCGTGGGCCCTGCTCGGATCGACCGACTGGGATTCCCTCGTCACGGAGGAACGCGGGCACTACGAGCCCGGCCCCTTCGACCTCCGGGCCGGATCCCCGCGCCCGACGGCGCTGGTTCGTGCCGCCAGCGAGCTTGCTGCCACCGGTCACGTCACGCACCCGGCGGCCGAGGGGAGCGGATGGTGGCAGCAGGGCGCCCCGGCTCTCGCCGGCCGCGCCCCGCTGCTGATCGTCGGCGCCAGCGGCACACTCGGACGCGCCTTCGTGCGGGCCTGCCGTTCACGGGGGCTCGCCTGCATTGCGCTCGGCCGGCGCGATCTCGATGTGCTCGACGAGCAGGCCGTCGCCGCGGTGCTCGCACGCGAGCGCCCCTGGGCCGTCGTCAATGCCAGCGGCTACGTGCGGGTCGATGAGGCCGAGCGTGAGCCGCGCACGTGTCGCCTGGTCAATGCCATCGGGCCAGCCGTGCTCGCCATGGCCTGCCGCAAGGCCGGTGCCCGCCTCGTCACGTTCTCGTCAGACCTGGTCTTCGACGGCAGCCACACGGAGCCCTATCGCGAGACAGACGTGGTCGGCCCCCTGAGTACGTATGGTCGAAGCAAGGTGGAAGGGGAGCGGCGCGTGTTGAGCATCCAGCCGTCGGCGCTCGTCATCCGGACCAGCGCCTTCTTCGGTCCATGGGACCGGGCCAACTTCGTGACCTGCGTACTGGAAGCGATCCGTAGCCGCCATGCATTCACGGCGCGGAGCGATCAGACGGTGTCGCCGACCTACGTGCCGCACCTCGTGCATGCGTCGCTCGACCTGCTGATCGACAACGCGGAGGGCGTCTGGCACCTGGCGAATCGTGGCGCCGTGACTTGGCTCGATCTGGCCCGCCGGGCGGCGAGCCTGGCCCGCCTGGACGTGGACCTGATAGAGGAGTGCGATCCGGCGGGTGAGCCGCTCCCGGCACGCCGGCCGCGCTACTCCGTCCTCGGCTCGGGCCGAGGAGCGCTGCTGCCGACGCTCGACGAGGCGCTGGACCGCTACCTCGTCGAGCAGGCCACCGCCGAGAGCGCTGCCTAGCCCTTCAGGTACTTCTCGGGATCGGCGTCGAACTTCCGCTTGCAGCCCGGCGCGCAGAAGTAATACGTCTTGCCGTTGTAGTCGCTCGTTCCGGCGTTCTTCTTCTCGTCCACCTGCATCTTGCACACGGGGTCGATGGCCATGTCCGCTCCTGTTGGGCCCGGCACGCGGGCGCTGCACGTCCTATTATCGCCAGAGGGATGCAGGGCGCGTCGATTTCGTGACGCGGCCTAGAGGCTCAGCCTTCGCAGCCGCAGGGCGTTGGTGATGACCGACACCGAGCTGAATGTCATCGCGGCACTCGCCCAGATGGGACTGATGAGCGTGCCGGTGAGCGGGTAGAGCACCCCGGCCGCAATCGGGACGCCCACGGCGTTGTAGACGAAGGCCAGGAAGAGATTCTGGCGAATGTTCCGCATCGTCGCGCGGGACAGGCGGCGCGCTCGGACCAGGGCGCGCAGGTCGCCCTTGACGAGAGTCATCCCGGCGCTCTCGATCGCGACGTCGGTGCCGGTTCCCATCGCAATCCCCACCGCGGCCTCGGCCAGCGCGGGTGCGTCGTTGATGCCGTCGCCGGCCATCGCCACCACACGCCCCTGGCGCTGCAGTTGTTGCACGACGGCAAGCTTGCCGGTGGGCAACACCTCCGACCACACGTCGTCCAGGCCAAGCCTGCGCGCAACGGCCTCGGCTGTGATCTTGTTGTCGCCGGTCAGCATCACGATGCGCAGCCCTTCGGCGTGCAGCGCCGCAATCGCCTCGGGCGTGGTGGCCTTCACCGGGTCGCTTACGCCGAAGAGCCCCACCACGCGGGCTGCACGGGCCAGGTACATCACCGTGAACCCCTCGACGCGGAGCGCATCCGCCTCGTCGGCGACGAAGTCGACCGGGGCCCCCGCCTGCACCATCATGGCGGCGTTGCCGATGGAGTAGTGCTGGTCGTCGATCTCGGCCTCGATTCCGAAGCCGGGCCGCGCGTGGAACGCACTCACCCTGGCGAGTTCGAGATTGCGCGCCTTCGCGGCGCCCAGGAGCGCCGACGCCAGCGGATGCTCGCTCGCCTGTTCAAGGGAAGCGGCCGTGCGCAACACCTCGTCCTCGGTGAGCCCCGCATACGCCCGGATCACGCCGAGCACCGGCCGCCCCTCGGTGAGGGTTCCGGTCTTGTCGACCACGATGGTGTCCACCTGTTCGAGCCGCTCGAGCGCTTCGGCCTGACGGACGAGCACGCCCGCAGTCGCGCCGCGCCCGGTGCCCACCATGATCGCCATCGGTGTCGCCAGGCCGAGCGCGCACGGACAGGCGATGATCAGCACCGCGACACCGGCCACCATGGCGTGAGCCAGCTTCGGTTCAGGCCCGAACGCCATCCAGGTGACGAAGCCCAGGATGGCGACGAAGACGACCGCCGGCACGAAGTACGCGGAGATGCGGTCGGCGAGGCGTTGTATCGGGGCGCGGCTCCGCTGAGCGTCGCTGACCATCTGGACGATCTGGGCGAGCAGCGTCTCGCGGCCCACCCGGTCGGCCCGGAACATGACCGTCCCCGTTCCGTTGATGGTGCCGCCCGTCACACGCGCGCCGGGCCCTTTCTCGACCGGTATCGATTCGCCGGTCACCATGCTCTCGTCGATCGACGTGGCGCCGGTGATCACGACGCCGTCCACCGGGATCTTCTCGCCCGGGCGCACGCGGCACACGTCGCCGACGAGGACCTCCGCGATCGGCACGTCGACCTCCGTGTCGTCGCGAATCACGCGCGCCATCTTCGGCGCGAGCCCGAGCAGCTGCTTGATGGCCGAACTCGTCTGATCGCGGGCGCGCAGTTCGAGGACCTGTCCCAGGAGCACGAGCACGGTGATCACGGCGGCGGTGTCGAAGTAGGTCTCCACGGCGCCGTGCATGCGCAGGCTCTGCGGGAAGATCCCCGGCACGAGCGTGCCCGCCAGGCTGAAGAGGAACGCGGACCCGGTCCCGAGTCCGATGAGCGTGAACATGTTCGGGCTGCGGTTGACGATCGAGACCCACGCACGCTCGAAGAACGGACGCCCAGCCCAGAACACCACGGGGGTGGCACAGACCAGGCCGATCCAGTTGAGCAGCGTGCCGTGCGACATCATCAGCGATCCGCCGGTCAGCATGTCGCCCATGGTCAGGAAGAAGATCGGAGCCGCGAGCAGCGCGGCCAGCGTGAATCGCCGGGTCATGTCCACGAGCTCGGGGTTCGGCCCCGACTCGAGCGTGATGACCTTCGGTTCCAGGGCCATGCCGCAGACCGGACACGCGCCCGGCGCATCGCTGAGCACCTCGGGGTCCATCGGGCAGATGTACTGAACGGCCTCGCCCTCGCCGACGACTGGAGGCGGTGCGACGTACGGCTCCGCGCCCAGGTACTGGTCCGGGTTCTCGCGGAAGCGTTCGAGACAGACCTCCGCGCAGAAGTGGTAGGTGACGCCGTTGTGCACGTGCGTGCCGACGGAATCTTCCTCCTCGATTTCCATGTGGCAGACCGGGTCGACGTGAGTCATCGTTCCCCATGTTCGCATGTCCACCGCCGCGCCAGAAACCCGCCCGGGCCTTCCCGTCGCGGGCTGGCCGCAGGTACACTTGCGGGATGCGTCGTCCGAATTCCAAGCATCTTGTGCGGCTCGCCGGTGTGGCCCTGCTCGTCGGTGCCGTCTCCTGCTCGAGCTCCGAGTCCAGGCCGGCCGCGGCTGAAGCGGCGCCCGCCGACTCCGGTGTGCAGACCGTGACCGGCCAGGCGCCCCCTGCGCAGGGCAACTTCCCGTCGATGGTCGTCCTCGAGCCGATCGGCGGCGGCGCCGTGCCGGCCCAGGCGGCGACGCCCGCAATGGACCAGGAGCAGCAGACGTTCATTCCCAGCATCCTGCTGGTCCGCACGGGACAGCCTGTGGACTTCCTCAACCACGACGACGTGCTGCACAACGTCCGCGTGAAAGACGACGAGACGAAGGAGTCGGCGTTCAACGTGGCCATCCCGACGGGGGAGAAGTACACGCACACGTTCCCCAAGGACGGCTTCTACGATGTCGGGTGCGACATCCACCCAGGCATGTCCGCCCAGATCCTCGCCACCTCCACGCCGTGGACGGCGGTGGCCGACCCCTCGGGCCAGTTCTCCTTCGCCGGAGTTCCGAACGGTCCCTATCGTGCGACGGCCTACGCCGGCGCCGCGAAGATCGTGAAGGAAGTGAACGTGGCCGCCGGGTCGACCTCGATCGACCTCACGAAGTAGCCCGCGTCAGAAGCTGAAGAACAGCAGCAGATCGATGCCGGCGCGCTCGACCCGGCGGAAGGGCGAGCGTGCCGTGAGGGTGCCGGCGTCGGAGAAGGTCGCCCGGATCCTGAGGATGCGCGAGAGGTAGTACTCGAGCGTGGCTTCGTCGTAGTCGGCGGCGCCGAACTGACGGCTGAACCGTGCCACCAGGCCGGGCGCGATCTCGTTTCCAACGGTGACGCGCGGACCGCCCCTGATGTCAGTGCCGGGCTCGATCTCCAGCGTGTCGATGCCCAGCGTACGCTCAAGGGCCGCAACCATCGGCGCCGCGATGAAGCCTGCGGCGAGCGTTCCGGCGCGCACGGCCAGTTGCTGTTGCTGCAGCGCAGACAGTTCGTTGGTCGAGGTGTTGAAGACGATCAGCGACAGGATGTCCGACGGCTCCAGCGGAGGCGTACTGGCCAGGCGCAGCTCCGGCTGCTGGAGCGGCCCGACGATCGACACGCGAGTCTCGACGCCCGAGATGATCCGGTTCACGGTGACATAGAGCTCGGGGTTCAGATCGCTCCGGAACACGATCGAACTACCCGGGTCCAGATCGAAGCGGCGCCCCTGGAACACGTAGGTGCCCGAGAGGGAGTCGAACGAACCATTCACGTACATCGGCTGCGCCGGGTCCTTGTAGAGGTACAGGTCGCCGAACGCCCGCAGGTTGATGTTGCCGAGTCCGAGCGGCGTGCCGGGCGAGACCTGGACGTTGTCGCCCTCCATCCGCAACGTGCCAGGCACGTGCAGTTCCAGGTCCATACCCATGCGCTCCCAGGGATTCAGCGCGACGATCGGGTCGATCTCGGCAGGCACCGCGGCCTGCGTGGCGTACGGCTGGAACAGCGTGCGATCGAGAATCCGATCGACGTTCAGGACGCCGCCGGTCACCGTCAGGCGGCCGGTCAGCCTCGGTGACTCGAACTGGCCGGTGAGATTGAGCCGGGCGTCGATGTCCACGCGGCCGTATTGATTCCGCAGCACCTGGAAATCGCGCGCGTCAACGGCGACCGCCAGGTCGCTCACCCGCAACTGGCGCGTGCCGAGGCTGCCGGTCACCTCGAGCGCATGCCCGTTCTCGTCCTCGACGTGCAGCATGTCCACGGCCACACGCTCGGTCGCGAGGTTGAGCGCCATGCGCCCGCGCTGGTACCGTGCGCCCGACGACACCACGTCGAAGGCGGCGTCCGCCACCTCGACCCGTCCGCTGAAAAGGGGGGCCGCGGCGTTCCCGAGCACTGTCACGTCGAGGCGCATGCGACCGGTGACATTGCGGACGACGTCCGTGACACCTTCGAGGAGGGTGAGGCTGACGTCGCTCGACTTGACGGCGAGTTGCATTGGCTGCGGCGTGCGCGTCCGGTCGAACGCACTGAGCGGCACGGTGCCGACGGCTGTCAGCCACACCCCTGGCGCCTGATCGAGCCGCACGTCCACAGCCAGCGCGTCGTCGCGAAAGTCGACGTGGCCGCCGAAAGAGGCGTATGCGAGGCGGCGGATGCGCCCACCGGTCACACGCAGATCCGCCGAGACGGTGGGGTGGTCGAACGAGCCGCCGACGACGGCCGAACCCTCGAGGGTGCCGCCGTACCTTGCGAGCGCCTCGTCGTCCATCAACAGCGACTCGAGCCGCAATCCGCGTGCGCCGACCCGCATGGCGCCACCGCCGGCGCTGTCCCAGGTGCCCCCAAGCGTCAGCTGCTGCTGCCCGGCCTCGTCGAGTAGCGTCGCGTCCGACAGGCGCAGCCCCGTGTCGGTCCAGCTTGCAGCGACGGGCCCCGTACCCAGACGCCAGGAGGTGCGGGGCAGGGTGAGCGCAAGACTCCGGATACTGGCGGTTCGATTCGAAACATCGAGGTCGAGCGTCGTCAGCAGGTGGGCGTCCAGTCCCTCACGGATGGTGCTGTCGAGATCCGCGCGGACCGCACCCGCGTCGTACGCCAGGCGGGCGTGCGCCGTCCTGACGGGCCGTCCGCTGACCAGCGCATCGTTCAGGCGCGCATCCATCGTCCCGACCGCGCGCGCCGGGGCGTCGGTCGGCAGCGTAACGTCGTACTCGAGCGAGGTTGCCCGCGCCTCGACGCCCGACATGCCGAGTTGCGTAACGGTGCCCGCGCCGACGAAGCGCAGGGTGCCTGAGGGTCCGGTCATCCGTCCGCTGCTGACGGCACGTCCGCGAAGGTCGTATCCCAGCACATCGCGCAAGCGGTCGAGGTCCGCCCGCTTGACGGAGTAGGCCACGTCAGACGCGCGGACACCGTCCAGTTCAAGCGTCCCGCTCGCGTCCATGTCCACCGCAGGACCGGACAGGGTGAGGCGGGCGAGGCGCAGCGCGCCGTCTGCAATCGTCGCCTCGACGTGCCCCGTCGCGATGTCGATGCCGCGCACGCGCGAGTTCCGCGCGTCCAGCGTCGCCGCGACCGTGTAGTCGTCGAGTTCCGGCGATCGAACCAGCAGATCCCGCACGGCGACGGTCGCCTGTGTATGCCCGCTCAGACGCGCGGCGTACAACGGGTCGACCATCGGGATTGCCGGATCCACGTTGTCCAGTTCGCCATCGTAGGTGGCGTGGAGCGAACCACTCGCAATCGACACGCTCACCTCTGCGTCCGAGAGCGTGCCAGAGAACAGGCGCGCCGAGGCGAGACGGCCGCCTCCTTCGAGCGTCATCGTCGCAAGGTCGGAGCCGGCACCATCGACATGGAAACGGCCAGCCAGCGTGCCTGCATACCGCGGCTCCGTGAGCCACGCGATCTGCAGTTCGCGGCCGAAGTGATTCAGGTCCACGTCGGTCAGGTCGCCTGCACCCGTGTAGTGAAACGGCTCGACCACCGTATCGATGGACCCGACCGCGCCTGACGCGAGGCGGGCGCCGAGGAACTCGGAGTCCGCAAAGCGCGCCGAACCGGTGAGTACAGGATTGGCGAACCGTCCCGTGACATCGAAGTCGAAGGCCAGCGAACTCTCTACGTGCGGCACGGGAACTGACCGTGGCACCTGACGGAGATCGACGCCAGTCGCGGTTCCGGCGAAGCGGAACCCGTATGGGGCATCGATGGCCATGGCGCTGGCGCCCAAGCGCACGTTCGCGCCGTACGCCGTGGCCGTGGCCCGTGCGATCTGCGCCTCGGTCGGCGTCAGCACTCCGTCCGCCCTGACGTCGTCGGCTTCGTACTCCATATAGCCAGCGTGCGTGCCGGAGAAACTGAACCGGCCGACGGGGAAGTGGCCGCCCAGTTGGAGGTCGACGTCGAGGTCCACCTCGCCCGTGATGTCCGACGGACGCTCCGGCCGATTGAGCCAGCGCGCGAGGTCGAGGCGGGCCACGCTTGCGCGCCCCCGCGCGTGCCAGCCAGGCACCGTGCTGTCGAGGACGACCTTGCCGCGCACGTCGCCCCCCGTCGAGTGGAGGTCGAGCGTGGTGGCCAGCGCCGAGGACGGACCGGCGATCGTCGCCTCGACCGCCGACTCCACGGCGATGTTCCGAAGTCCACCCAGCACGCCGGACCACTCCTGGAACGCGACACGCGGGCCGGACACCGAGAGGTCGATGGTCGACGGCGTCGCGCGCCGATCCGTGCGCCCGTCGAGTGTGAACTCGCTGCGGGGCGTGCGCACGTGCAGCGCCTCGAAGAGCCAACCGGTCTCGGTGTTCCCGAACCGGCCCGTGAGGCCGTTCAGCGTCAGTTCCGGCGCGTGCCCTTCGAACGCCCCGTGCTCGAAGTCGAGCGTCCAGCGCTCCGGTCCCGTGGCCACGCGCATCCTGAGATCGAGGCCGGCGAACCGAGTCGGCACCCGGGCCGCCCCCACGGTCAGGGGACTGCGGAGCATCACCTCACCGTCCGTCACCTCGAGGTCGTCGATGCGGAGCGGGCGCCGTGGTCCGCCCGCCGGACGGTTCGGATCGCGGCGAATCAGGTCGGCCAGGTCCCATCGACCGTCCGCCTGCCGCCCCGCGTCGACGACGGGGTGCACGAGGCGCAGACGGCGGATCACCGAGCCCGCGCCGGTCAGTTCGCCGATCCGGTAGTCGAGTTCTACGCGCTCGATGCGGACCAGTGCGCGGCCGTCGCGGGACAACCGGACGCCGTCGAGCGCGATGCCGCTGAAGAGGGAACCGCTCAGGCGGTCGATTTCAAGGGTGGCGGAGAGGTAATGGTTGGCCTGGCTGACGATGACCGGACGGAGCCGTTCGAGCCCCCACGACGTACGAACGAGGCCGACAATGGCGGCACCCAGGCAGAGGAGTGCCACAACCGCGAAGGCGAGCCCCCGCGCGAGCCCGAGACTCACCTGTCGCCATCGCCCCATGCGTCACGCTCATGTTAACAGCCCGTCTGCACCGCAGAACCGGTGCACGATGGCGAGCAGGCGGTCGAAGTCCAGCGGCTTCTTGAGAAAGGAGGTCCCGCCGAGGTCGGCCCCGCGTACCGGGTCGAGCGCGGACAACACAACGACCGGCACCCCTGAGATCGAGGCGTCCTGCACCTGCCGTCGCCGGAACTCCCAGCCGTCCATGACCGGCATCATCAAGTCCAGCAGGATCAGATCGGGACGATCGCCGTGCTGCAGGTAGGCGAGCGCCTCGCGCCCGTTCGACACCGTCTTCGACTGGAACCCTTCGAGTGCGAGCAACTGCGCCATCATCTCGCGCAGGTCCGCGTCGTCTTCCACGATGAGGACGGGGCAGTGCCCGCCCGTGCTGGTCTGATCCGGCTCGGCCATGCTGTAAACGGTTGGAACTCCGACCGAAGGCCTGCAACGACGACGCCAAGTCGCATCGGCGCCGCAAACGCCGTATAATCCCGCCCTCTTACACACACATGCCCTTCCGCCCCGCGTCTTCCCGTCGGGTGTGGTTGTCCGTGTTCGCTACGGCAGCCCTGCTGTTCGTAGTCCTTTTCTGGCGTCTGGGCGCGGCGTCCTTCTGGGATCCGGACGAGGCGCACTACGCGCAAACCACGCGGGAACTGCTGGCGAGCGGCGACTGGGCGGCGCCCTTCTACAACGGCCGTCCGTTCTTCGACAAGCCCATCCTGTTCTACTGGCTGCAGGCGCTGCCGATGAGCGTGGCGCCGGCGTCCGAAGCGGCCGCGCGCTTCATGCCGGCCGTGGCCGGCGTCCTGCTGGTCGCCGTAACCGCCTGGTGCGGTGCGCAGCTGTACGGGGCGGGCGTCGGGCTGACGGCAGCCCTGATGCTGGCGACCAACGCGGGCCTCTTCGGTCTGGCGCGCTACGCCATCCTGGACCTGCCGTTTGCGCTCTTCCTGTTCTCCGGCCTCTCCTTCGTGACGGTGGCCATCGTCCGGGAGCGGAGGCAGCTCGAGTACGCCGGCTACGTGATGTTCGGGCTGGCGCACGCGCTGAAGGGGCCGGTCGCACTGGTGCTGGCTGGCCTGACCATGGCGGCCGGGTGCGCCGTGTCCGCTTCTACACGACGCGATCTGCTCTCGCTGCGGTGGGTGCAGGGGGCCATCATCGCCACGCTGCCGGGCCTGCCCTGGCCGCTGTACATGCTGGCCCGATTCGGGCGGGAGTTCGTCGACGGCTACATCCTGAACGAAAACCTGAAGCTGTTCGCGACGCCGATGTACGCCGGCCAGCCGGGCTGGTACTTCTACCTCTCCATCGTGGCCGTCGGCCTCCTGCCGTGGACCGGTCTCCTGCTGGCGAGGCTGGGCGACGCCGTCCGGCGGATGCGCCAGGCAGAGGAACTGGACCGGGCGGACATCCTGCTGTGGTGCTGGATCTTCTCGATCGTCGTGTTCTTCTCGTTCTCGCAATTCAAGCTGGACCACTACGTCTTCCCGACAACACCGGCGCTCTGCCTCCTGTGTGCCCGAGTCTGGGAGGAAGCGGGCCGGACCGGCTCCGCGGGAGTGGCTCGGCGTGGCGCGCAGACGGTGGGACCGGTTCTGATTGTCGCCGGCGCGGTGGTGGCGTACCTTGCGCTGGCGGTGCTCGCCATCGATCGGATGTTCGTGGTCGTCCCCGTGGTCCTTCTGGCGGCCGGCCTGCTGACCACTGTGCAGACCGCCCCTGGCCGCATGCTCCCTGCACTGCCGCTGGCGCCGGTCGTTGCGATGGGCCTGCTGTATTTCGGAGCGGTGGCATGGGTGATTCCCGGGCTCGAAGAGGGCAAGGTCGTGCCGGACGTAGCCCGCTGGGTCGCTT
Organism: Vicinamibacterales bacterium; assembly: GCA_046331345.1. Lineage (GTDB taxonomy): Bacteria > Acidobacteriota > Vicinamibacteria > Vicinamibacterales > CAVVIG01 > CAVVIG01. Next base: position 680,969 of record JAXLRA010000004.1, read on the forward strand.
CGCATGCCGGGAGCAGCGACCGCGTCGCCACGTTCCGGCTCAATCGCTGGAACACCGCCTACCGGTTCTACGTGGAGCGCCCCGTCACGATCGTCGAGAGCGACGAAGACGCGCGCCAGTTCTTCAGCGCGCCGCAGCCGTATTACATCGTGATGACCGGGCAGCTGTTCGAGGCCCTCCGGGCGGCGGGCGTGCCGCTGCGCATCGCCTACGAACGGGAGGGGCGCTGGGTAACCTCGGGGAAAGCCCTCTGGCGGCGGAACACCGACCTCACGCGCTTCGTGGTCGCCGTGCCGGACGCGGCGCCGGCCGCCCCCTGACGCCACGGTATAATCGACGTTACCTTCCATGCGGATAGCCCGCCATTTTCTGGTCACGGGTCGGGTGCAGGGTGTCGGGTTTCGATACTTTGTCCTGCACGCCGCCACGGTCGAAGGCCTGCACGGGTGGGTGCGCAACCTGCCCGACGGCCGGGTCGAGGCACACGCGGAAGGGGAGTTCGAGTCGGTGGTCCGGTTCGAGCGGCAGATCAGGCAGGGGCCTCCGGCCTCGCGCGTCGATGGCGTCGACGTGGAGGAGACGGCAGCCACCGGTCACGACACAGGCTTCGACGTGCGCTAGATCGCGGTACCTACATGGACATCCTCAAGAGCAAGATTCGTAACGTTCCCGATTTCCCGAAGGCGGGCATCCTCTTCTTCGACATCACGACGCTGCTGCAGGACGCCGAAGGATTCCGGCTCGCCGTGGACAGCCTGGCGCGCCCGTTCGAGGGGCAGGGCATCGACCTGGTCGTCGGGATCGAGAGCCGCGGCTTCATCTTCGGCGCGGCGGTCGCTGATCGGCTCGGCGCCGGATTCGCACCGGTGCGGAAGCCGGGCAAGCTCCCCTCGACGACGGTGCGTGCGAGCTACGACCTGGAATATGGCAGCGACGCCCTCGAGATCCACGACGACGCGGTGCGCGCGGGCCAGAAGGTGATCATCGTCGACGACCTGCTGGCGACAGGCGGGACGGCCAGGGCCGCGAGCGATCTCGTCGGTCGCCTCGGCGGCGACGTCCGCGCACTGGCCTTCCTCATCGAACTGGTCGATCTCAACGGCCGCGAGAAGCTCGCCGGCCACACCCTGCACACGGTACTCAAGTACTGAGACGCTGACCCGGGCACGGGGACGTGGCTTGCCCCGTATCCCGCGTCATCAACGCACGGGCCTGAAGTCGACACTGCCGTCCGCATTGATGACGGCGTCGAAGGGGGCTTCGGGGCTGAATCGGCCGCCGAGGATCTCGTAGGGGAACCCGACGTCGGAGAAGGGCGGCATCCGGAAGGCCGTGTCCAGCCGGCGCAGTTCCTTCGTCTGCCGGACGATCCGCGTCGCCCCGAGCACAATCGGCCGGTATTCGGGCATGCGGTACCAGGCGCGCGACGCCTGCAACCGGGCGGGCTGATTGATCGCCAGCAGCCCGATGCAGATGGCCGCCATCGTCCGCGGTTGCCACGCCGTCACCGCCAGGACGAGCGTGAGGGCCGCGCAGGGCGCGAGGGGCAGGAACCAGTACTCGTCGTAACCACCCTGCCACAGCGCGAAGCCGGCCACCGTCAGCAGCATGGGCGCCACCGTGCACCCGAGCACGGAGGGCGAGCGCCTCCACACGAACGCGGTGATCCCCATGCCCAGGGGCAGCAGCACCGGCCACCCCGGGAACGGCCACGGCTTCGCCAGGATCGAACTCGTGAAGTCGAGGGTCGCCACCCAGGAGGCCTGCCAGCGGATGCTGCCCGACGCCGCCCCGGCGAGCGCGCGCGTGGGCACCGCTTCTCCCGTCGACGTGGTCAGGGAGATGAGGAAGGGGATCTGGAGCAGGACGATCACCTCGACGATTGCGCGCGTCCGCTCGAGCGCCCGGCGTCCTTCCCGCAGCACCACGTCCTGCAGCACGAACGATCCCACCACGGGCGCGGCCACGAACACGGAGGCCGAATGTGCCTGCACCGCGAACCACGCGAACGCCGTGGTCAACGCCGTGGCCCAGAGGCTCGCACGCTCGCCGGCATGGAGCCGTGCCGCCAGCGCGTACTTGACGAACGCCACCGAGACGGCCGGATTCCAGATCGTTTCGGAGAGCGCCAGTTCGTGCGCCGAGGTGCTGGAGAGGAGCACGGCGGCCACGCCGGCGAGCAGGGTGCCGGTCCGGCGTCCGACCGCGAGGATCAGCGCGAGGTCCGCGCCGGTCTGGAGCAGGGCGATGCCCCACGCACCCGCGTGCGGCATGTTGTTGGTGAAGGGACCGAGCAGCAGCCTGGAGAGCCAGAGGACCCAGTAGTACACCGGGCCGAGCGACGAGCCTCCGGCGGTGCTCTGCGGACCGGTCAGCGGGAGCGCCGAGAAGGGACCGAGCGCGATGCGCCAGTCGCGCATCTGGTCGCGCAGGAGCAGGAACGAACTGGTGGTGTCGAACGTGCGCGCGGCGAGCAGGTAGAGCGTCAGCAGCGCGAGCAGGGCCGGGACGAGCCAGCGGCGGCTGGTGGACGGGGCACGTTCCAAGGAGACGAGTATACTGGCTCGCGTCCTCCCGCATGCTGATTGATCGTCTACGGCGAAGCCTGCCGTTCGTGTTCTATGGAGTGGTGGCAGCCTGGTACTCGGCTCCACTCTTCGACTCGCCCGACGGCCTGGGCATTCTCGACTGGGATCAGCACCTTTTCTACTACGGCTCGGTGATCAAGAGCCTGTTCGAGTACCACCAGCTGCCGTTCTGGAATCCGTGGTACTGCGGCGGCAACGTCCTGTGGCAGAACCCGCAGGTCCCGCTGCTGACACCGGTCATTCCGCTGGTCGCGGTGATGTCGCTGCCGCTGGCGATGAAGGTGAACATCGCCCTCCACTACTGGGTCGGCCTGGTCGGGTTCCACCTGCTGCTGCACCGCTCGCTCGGCGTTCGCTCCCGCAGCGTCGTCGCCGGGTTGTCGGCCGTAGGCGTGCTGTCAGGCGCCATGGCCATGCACCTGACCGTCGGTCACAGCGTGTTTCTGCCCGTGCTGTACCTGCCGCTGCAACTGCACTTCGTGATTCAGGGGATCCGCACGCGGGCCGTGCGTCCATTCATGTGGGCCGCGATCCCACTGGCGCTCATGATCTGGAACGGCGCCCTTCACGCGGTGCCGATCTCGCTGGCGGCCGTCGGCTTCGTGTCGCTGGGCGCAGCGGTTGCCCAGCGGCGCGTCATGCCCCTCGTCGCCGCGGCGCTCGTCGCCACGCTCGGGTTCGCGTACAGCGCGCCGAAGCTCCTGCCGATCTCGCTGTTCGTGACCAGCGATCAGTTCTTCGACGCGCGGCCGGCGATCGAACACCCGGATGCCATGAGCGCCGAGATGGTGACTCGCGCCTATCTCGATCGGTATCAGTACCGGAACCTCCGGTTCGCCGGGCAACGCAGCGGCTGGTACGAGTACGGCAACTACATCGGCGGCTTCGCCGCAATCGTCATCGCCGGCGCAATGATCCTCGCGTTTGCGGTGCCGCGCACCGACGAGCGGTGGCTGGGGTTCGCACTCGCCACCGCAACCCTGCTGTTCCTGCTGATGTCGGCAGGGGAGTTCAGCGCCTGGGCACCGGCCTCCCTCGCCAGGCTCGTTCCGCTGTTCTCGAGTTTCCGGATTCCGAGTCGCTACACCTTCGGTGTGGTCGTGATGGGGATCGCAACGGCCGGCTGGGCGTGGCGGGCGTTGTCTGGCGAGGCACCGCTCCCGGCGCCGGTGCGCCTGATGGCGGGGGCCCTGTGCCTCCTGGCGGCGCTCGACGTCGGGGCGCAGACCCGGGAACACTTCGTCGGTGTCTTCAACGGCGACGCGTTTCCACGTTCGCTCTTTCCGCGCCGAGCCGGGCCCGACACACCGCCAACCACCGACGCCTCCGGCAACCCGTACGGCCCCGGCTCGCCGATGCTCCACAGCCTCGTGAAGGACACCGACTTCTGGGGCTGCTACGAACCGCTGCTGCTGCAGAGGACGGCCAATCCGAGCCTTCCATACCTTGCGGGTGACGGCGGCGCCCGCATCAGCGATGTCCACTTCTCGCCGAACCGGATCGACTTCTCGCTGATCGCGGGCCGCGACACCACACGGCTTGCGCTCAACCAGAACGGCGCCCCCGGATGGTCGAGTTCAGCCGGTGCCGTGACGCCATTGCAGGACGCGGGTATGGCGATCGCGGTCACCCCCGGGCAGGCGGGCCGCTACGTCCTGCGCTTCACGCCGCCGGGCCTGTGGGCGGGCGTGGCCATCCTCCTGGCGGCGGTCGCAGCCTCGATTGCCGGCCGCGGCCGGCAGCTGCCCGACCGCTGATCCTTACGCGCGGCGTCGGCAGCTTACGCCTGCCGTAAGACTCGCCCGGAACCACGCGCGTTTTCGTTCGACATTCCGAGGATCCAGCTGGGCATTGGTCTTGCCCCTGAGAGCGGTCGACTAGACGTGTCTCAGGAGGACCATGCGTAGATCACGACAACTGCTTCTGGCTCTCACCCTCGCGGTGGGCGCCTCGGCGTGCGACGAGAAACTGTCGACGCTCGCGGGACCGACCCCGGACCTCGAACCGACGTTCTCGAGCATCCAGGCCAACATCTTCGAGCTGACGGACTCGGCCGGACGCAATTCCTGCATCTCGTGCCACACCAACGTGGGGCGCACCCCTGCCGGCGGGCTCAACCTGCTGCATGACGTGGCGTACGACCAGCTGGTCAACGTGACGGCCGGGCAGAAGGCCGACCTGAAGTACGTGACTCCCGGCAACCCTGAGGCGAGCTACCTGCTGCACAAGATCGACGGCCGGTCGGGCATCGTCGGCACCCGGATGCCGCGCAATGGCCCACCGTTCATGACCGAAGGCCAGGTCCTGATTCTGCGGCGCTGGATTGAACTCGGCGCCCCGCGCAACTAGTAACTCGAGGAGATTTTCGTGACGCGATCACTTGCACGACTGCTGGCCGTTGCCGCGCTGACCCTCAGCCTGGCTCCCGCCGCCTACGCCCAGGACGACGACGATACGGTGATCAAGCCGGCGGAGCCGGACTTCACCATCGCAAGCCTGGCGACCAACATGCGGCTGCCGCAGAACAAGATGACGTTCCGCCTGACCCACCGCTTCCAGGGTCCGCTGAACGACAGCGGACTGTCCGACATGTTCGGCATGGACGCCGGAGCGCTCATGGGCTTCGAATTCCGCTACGGCCTCGTCAAGGGCGGCCAGATCGGCTTCTACCGCACGGCGGACAAGACGATCGAACTGTTCGGCCAGTACAGCCTCGTGCGCCAGGGCTCGCTCCCGTTCGACATCTCGGCCCGCGTGGGTGTCGAGGGCACCGGGAACTTCCAGGACAGCTACTCGCCGTCGATCACCGCCGTCATCTCGCGCCGCCTCGGTGACGCGGGGGCGATCTACATCGAGCCGGCGTGGGTGAACAACACGAACACGCTGCCCAAGGAAGTCGTCGACGACAACAACAGCATCAATCTCGGCCTCGGCGCGCGCATCCGCATTCGCCCGACCGTGTACCTGATCGGTGAAGTGACGCCGCGCCTGGCCGGCTACAAGCCGAACTCGAACCAGGCCACGTTCGGCATCGAGAAGCGCGCGGGCGGCCACATGTTCCAACTGAACGTCAGCAACGGGTTCGCGACGATGCCCGCGAGCCTGGCGCGCGGCGCGTTCGGCACGGACAACTGGTACCTCGGCTTCAATTTGGCTCGCAAGTTCTACTGACCGTCCCGCGGTCGCTCCCGGGTCGGACGGGCGGTGTGGTCGCTTCGGCGGCCCACCGCCCGTTTGCTTGTACGGAGCGCTCCGCCGCGGCGTGGCTGATAGGTTCTCTCTTGCTGCCCGCGTCGAACTATCTATTTGTCCGGATAACCCCGGTGCCTCTACGCTCCTTTCATGACGGCGGCACGCACGCCGCCACTGGAGGACCGGCCATGAACGAACTCTACGAACGAGCCCGCCGCGCCGAGGACGACTACTTCCGCCGCAAGGATGCCGAACTGATCGAGCGCGCGCGCGAGGCGCGGGCACAGGGAACCGCGACGGCCGCGTCGCCGCAGCGCTCGGAGGGGGAACAGGCACTGGTGGACGCGCTCGGCATCGAGGATCCGGCGGTTGTCGGACCGCTGCACGCCGCGGGACTCTCCGCCTCGAACGTCTCGCTGCTGGACTGGCTGCCGGCGATCGAAGTGGCCTGGGTCGACGACGTCGACATGCATGAGCGCGAGGAACTGCGCCGGCAGTACGCCACCGACCCGGCGTCGGACGGGGCGAGCCTGAGCCTGCTGACGGAGTGGCTGTTCGTTCGACCGCCGCACGAGGCCCTGCTGGCCGCACGCCAGGCGCTCCGCCGCCGCGTGGACGCACTTCCGGAGCCCGAACGGCGCTCGCGCATCCAGGCCATCGTCCAGCGGTGCGAGACGGTGGGGCACGCCTCTGGCGGCATCTTCGGCCTCGGCACGCTGTCGTGGGACGAGCAGGCGCGGATCGAGGCGATCAGGGAAGCGCTCGGTGACGAACCGGACCCGCTGAACGGTCCGGTCGAGATTCCACACTGAGGCCGACGGTTGCGGCGCCCGCGGCGTGGCCGGGCGCTGTTCCGCGGCGCCGCGGCAGAAGCCGGCCCCAAGTCTGGTAAACTTGGGCGTTTCGAGACAAGAGCGCCCGTAGCTCAGGGGATAGAGCACTCGCCTCCTAAGCGAGGGGCCGGCAGTTCAATTCTGCCCGGGCGCACCATTGCGGTCCCGGCTCGAACGGGAACGTAGACACACATATGAAGAGCACAGAGCGTCAGCACCTGAAGGAAAACGAACTGGCCCACATCGCGGCCTCCGCCGGCGAACTGGTACAGGATCGCGCCAAGCCCCTCCTCGCCGTCGTCGTGGCCGTGATCGTGGTGCTCGGCGGCATCGGCGGCTACACCGCCTGGAAGAACAGCGTCGAGGCGAAGGCGCACGCGCAGCTCGCCGGCGCCCTTGCGGTCGAGGAGGCACGCGTTGGTCCGCCGGCGGCGTTCGGTACCACCGCGACCTCCGGCCTGAGCTTCGTGTCCGAGCGCGAGAAGCGCCAGGCGGCCATGACGAAGTTCAAGGAAGTGGCGGACGCGTATCCGGGCAGCGATGCCGGACTCTACGCCCGCTACCGGCAGGCTGGGGCGGCCATGGCGGTCGGGGCACCGAAGCTGGCGATCGAGGCGTACCAGCAGGTCATCAGCAACGGCGGCGACAGCCTCTACGCGCAGATGGCGAAGCTGGGTCTGGCCGAAGCGCAGGCGCAGAACGGCGAGTTCGACGCCGCACTGACGACCTTCCGCGACCTCTCGCAGCGCAAGGACGGCCAGCTGCCGGTGGACGGCATCCTGCTCCGTCTGGGCCGCACGCAGATTGAGGCCGGGAAGGCCTCCGAAGCCGAGCAGACCTTCAACAAGCTCGTCCAGGAGTTCCCGGATTCGCCGTTCACGGCCGATGCCCGCAAGGAACTCGACTCCCTGAAGAAGAGCTAGCGGCTCGCCGGCTGGACGTTCGCCTCAGAACGCCCGGCCGATGCGTGCATAGACCTGAGCCACCGCGGGGCGGGAGCCATCCCGCCCCCACGCGGCTCCGACGGTCGCCACGAACGGCAGGCCGTGGCCCGCCACTCCGTCCAGCGACAACTCCCCGCCAAACGCACGCGTCCACCCCGCGCCGGTCCGACCGTCGCCACGTACCTGGGCCACATCGGCGAACACGGATGCGTGGACCGTCCGGAGCAGCAAGGGCAGCGTGCCACGCCCTCGCTCCACCACCTTCAGCGGCACGCGGTATTCCGCATTGCCAACCACGAGACGGTTGCCGCCAACACTGGCGCGCAGGCCGCCGCGCATGAGCCCGAGCGCGCTGCTCCCGAAGTCCATCACGGACCCGGAGGCGCTGAGCGCGCCCAGAGAGAACTGCTGCCTCGCCAGGTCCGAACCGTTCGACAGCCCCCCGGCGCTTCGCAGCGCCACGACATGGTGACGGCCCAACCCGGGCAGGTAGGCGCGGAGATCGGCCGTCGCGGTGGTCGCGTTCGCGCGCGAGCCGAGGGCGCGGCTCGCAACTTCGACAGTCGTGCCGACGAAGATCCCGCGTTCGCGGCTGATGGAGTAGCCAAATCGCTGACTGGAGTTGAAGGCCGCGGCCATGCGCCCGGCAACGGTGCGATTCCGTCGATCCCCGCCCGCGAACTGGTACCGTGTGTCGGTCGCCGCGATGGCCCCGAGGACCTGCGTCGAGTAGCGCACGTGGAGGAAGGGGATGGCCACGCCGGCCTGCGCCTCGTGCTCCACGCCGGCGACGCGACTGGTTCCCGACGCGCCCGATGCCGTCCGGAACACTGTGCCCCGCGCCATCGAGACGAAAGCCACAGGCTGCCGACGCGTATACGCGTACGACGCAGACCAGTCGGGTGTCGAGGCGGCGAGGGGTCGGACGACCTCCGGCCCCTGCACCAGCCAGGACGCCCCGAGGCTCCACGCGTGGCGGGCGAGCACGTCGGCGCCGCCCACCAGTCCGCCGGCCCGCCACTGGTCCACATCATTGACGACATACGGCGTCCACGACGTGGGCGCGAGCGTCGACCACGGCACATAGGGATCCGTCGCCACCTCCCGAAGGGATGCCGCCGGCTGCACCGACGACGGTTCCGCACCGGACACAACCCGGGGCGCCCCGGCCAGCCGGACGTACGGCCGCTTGAAGATCTGGAAGCCCGCAGCGGTGTACCCGGCGTACACCAGCGTCGACCCGTCGCGCGAGACGTCTGGCCAGATCGCACCGTCCGTGCGCGTCAGGCGGTAGGCTTCGTGTGCCGTTCCGAAGGGAAACTCGTACAGGTCGAACGGCGCGTTGTCGAAATCGGCGGCAGCCACAACCGCGTCACCGTCGGACCGCCACGCGGGCGTGACGATGCGCGCGTGTGCGTCGGCGAAGACCGCCCGTTCCGCGCCGGTCTGTGCGTCGAGTACCACCACCTCCGGCAGCGCGCCGAGCCGGCGGCGCTCGACGGCAATCCACCGGCCGTCCGGCGACCACCGGGGCGCACTGAACTGCTGGTCGGGATGCTGGGCCAGCACCGTCAGACGTTCGACCACCGGGGGCGCGCTACCGGACGCTCGGGATTCCGCGGCCGTCGCGGGGGCGTGCAGTGGCGCACGCAGCTGGACGCGAACGAGCGCGCGCGAGCCGCCGTCTTCGCGCACCGCCGCGATGACCCGGCCGTCCGGTGACACGTCGGGGTCCTGCAGCCGCGCCGTGCCGGCAATGGGCAGCACGCGTCGCGCGACGCCGTCGTACACCGCGAGTTCGGAGTAGAGGCCGACGTTGCGTCGAATCTCCTGGCGATCGAAGACGGCCGCCGTTCCGCTGACGCCGGACGTCGAGCCCAGGTAGCCGCTGGCGAGGCGCTCGGACGCGCCGCGCCCGGGGATCCGCCGCAGCGACGGCAGTTCGTGCGGCGTGCGCGAGACGTACAGCACGGTATCTGGCGTGCACGCGGGACACGACGAAGGAGCGAACCTCGGTCCCGACACCATGTGCCCCTCGAACGTCATCTGGACGACGCTGGCATCGCGTTCGTTCACGTTCGACGCAGCGGCACGCGTCACCTGCTCCTCGTACTGCCGCCACAGCTGCCCGAGCGACTGCCCATACACGCCCTTGAAGGCTCGGGAGCCGAGATAGGGCAGGCTGCGGGCCGTATCGGCCGCCAGGCGGCCGAATGAGTCGGCCCCGTATCGTTCGGCCAGGAACGCATGGAAGCCCAGGCCAGCGGCGTACGCGGCATGGCCGTCAGGCCACCCCACCAGGCCGCCGCTCGCGCGATCGAGAGTGACAGGATGTCCACTCGCAGCTCCGGTGCGCTCGATGCCACGGAAGTCGCCGGCATGCAATCGCCCCTCACCGGTGATGGCGCTTTCCTGGAAGGTGGCGATGCCTTCGATCTGCCACTGCGGCAGCCACATGTTCGGGAAGGCGAAGCCGTTCCTGCCGAGCACGCCCCGCGCCAGGCGCGCCCAGCCCCGGGACTGATCGAGATGCACGATGTGCGTGTACTCGTGTGTGAACACCAGCCGCAGCCAGTCGTCGGTGAAGCCGATGAACTCTGAGCCGGACGGCGCAGCGGCGTTCAGGAAGATGGTGTTGCGGGGCAGTGGCGTCGCCCAGCCATTGGCCACCTCGGTCTGGTCCGCGAGGATGACATGGGTAAGCGCCGGCGGTTCGGTGCGGAGGGCCGAGCCCACCTCGAGCCGCGCCGTCTCGACAAGCGCGGCCAGGCGCGCGGCGAGGTGGGCTTCGCCGTCGTGAAAGTAGACGATGAAATGTGGCGTGCGCGTCTGGTGGAAGCGAAGCAGGGGATCGACGAGCGGCGCGCCGTCGACGCCGGCGATGTGCACGAGCAGCAGGAGCACGGCTGCCGCCAGCTGCCTAGTTCGAACCACGCCGTGCGACATCCTTCAGGAAGGTGTACTCAGCCAGCGGCGTGAGCCTCACGCCTGCCAGGTTCTTCTGGGCGACCGCCACATTGGTCTTGTACCAGAGGCTCACGTAGGGCACGTCCTCGGCGATGATCCGCTGCGCCTTCGCGTAGAGCTCCAGCCGGCGCGGACCGTTTTCGAGGGCGCCGGCTTCGTCGAGCACCTCGTCGAGTTCCGGATTCGAGTAGCGGCCGCGGTTGAAGCCCACCGGCGGCGCCTGCTTCGTGTGGAACACGCGACGCAGGATGTCCGGATCGGCGAGCGCGCCCGCCGTCCACTGCAGCGTGAACAGCTGGAAATTGCCGGCCAGCACGTCGGCGTAGAGCGTGGCGAATTCATAGGTGCGGACGTCGAGGTCGATTCCCACGTCGCGCAGATTCTGCTGGATGACGGACGACTGCAGGCGGTTGAACTCCGTGTTCGACACCTTGAGTGTCAGTGTCAGCCGCGGTGCCGGCCCGGCGCCGTCCGGGTCGGGATACCCCGCGGCGTCGAGCAGCGCGCTCGCGCGAGCCGGATCATGCGGATAGACCGGCACGTCGGCGGCAGCCGCCCACGAGAGGGGTGGCAGCATGCCGGCGGCCGGCATCGCCAGGCCACGCCGCAGGTGCTGGACGATCGCCTCGCGGTCGACGGCGTAAGCGAGAGCCCTCCGCACACGCACGTCCTTCAGGACGGCATCCTGCGCGTTGAGGCCGATGTACTGGTAGTCCACGCCGGGCCCTTCGACCGTCTGCAGCGCCGCCTCGTTCCGGAGCTGATGCACGATGTCCGGCACCAGATCGTTGACCACGAGGTCCATCGTGCCCCGCTGCAGTTCCAGGCCCCGCATCACATCGTCGGGCACGATCTTCAGCACCAGTCCGGCGTTCTTCGGGGCGCCGTCCCAGTAGTCGGGATTCGCCGTCAGCTCGATACGATCGTCCACCGCGTACCGGACGAAACGATACGGCCCCGTGCCGACTGGGTGGTCCCGCACCTCGGGCCCCGAGCCTTCCGGCAGGATCGGCATCATCAGGTTGATCGGGAACGACGCGAACGGCTTCGTGAGCGTGAACACCACCGTGTGGTCGTCCCGCGCGACAACCGACTGCAGTTCCCGGTAGCCGCCCTTGCGCGGCGAGGTGACGTTGGGATCGAGGAACTGACCGAAGGTGAACACGACGTCGGCGGCCTTCAAGGGACGCCCGTCGTGAAAGCGGACGCCCGGGCGGACCGTGGCGACCCAGGTGACCGGATCTGGATGTTGGAGCGAAGCCGCCAGCTTCGGCACGACCTGGAGGTGCTCGTCCAGCTCGACGAAGTTGTCGAAGATCAGCTGATGGACCTTCGCGGATGCGTCGTCCGTGCCGAACCGCGGATCGAGGTTGTTCGGTCCCGTCGTCATGCTGACGACGATGACATTCGGGTCGGCTGCTGGACGCCGGAGGCAGGCCGGCGCGCCAAGCGCCAGGACGACGCACAGGGCGCCGCCGAGGCGTCTCACGCGAGCGCCTCTTTCCTGAGCTCCGCCAGGAGGGTCAGCGCCTCGATCGGCGTCATGCGGTCCACGTCCAGTGCCGCGAGCTTCTCGCGGAACCGGTCGTCCGCAGGCGCCTGGAAGAGCGTCAACTGCTGCTGCGCGGCCGACGGCGTGGCGCTCACCGAGGGACGACCGCCGCGAGCCAGTTCGTCCTGCTCGAGCGCGGACAGAATCTCGCGCGCCCGGTCGACGACCGGGCGGGGAAGGCCCGCGAGCCGGGCTACCTGGATGCCGTAGCTGCGATCCGAACGTCCCGGCACGATCTTGTGGAGGAAGATGATGTCCTCCTTCCACTCGCGCGCGGAGACGTGATAGTTCACCACCCCCGGCGTCGAGTCCGCCAGGTCGGTCAGCTCGTGATAGTGCGTCGCGAACAGCGTCTTCGGGCGCACCTTCGGGTTCGTGGCCAGGTGCTCGGCGACCGCCCACGCGATGCTCAGGCCATCGAAGGTGGCGGTGCCGCGCCCGATCTCGTCCAGCACGACGAGGCTGCGGGAGGTGGCGGTGTGGAGGATGTTCGCCGTCTCCTGCATTTCCACCATGAAGGTCGAGTGGCCGCGGGCGATGTTGTCCGACGCGCCGACCCTCGCGAAGATGCGGTCCACGAGCGCCAGCTTGGCCTCGCGGGCCGGCACGAACGAGCCCGCCTGCGCCATGATGCAGACCAGGGCGGTCTGGCGGAGGAAGGTGGACTTGCCGCCCATGTTCGGGCCTGTGAGCACCACCAGCTGGCACGTGGTGCCGTTCAGGCTGATGTCGTTCGGCACGTAGGCCTCGCCCGACGCCGCGGTCCGCCGCTCCACGACCGGGTGCCTGGCATCGACAACCAGCATCTCGTCGCCGTCGTGCACGTGGGGCTTGATGTAGTTGTTCACCGCGGCCGCGTCCGCAAGCGCCGCCAGCACATCGAGCGTGGCGATGGCCCGTGCAACCGCCTGAATCCGCGGCGCCTCGGATGCCACAGCCTTCCGGAGCTGCTCGAACAGTTCCAGTTCGCGCTCGACGATCTTCTCGTCGGCACCCACCACTTTCTCTTCGTACTCCTTGAGCCCAGGCGTGATGAAGCGTTCGCCGCCGGCAATCGTCTGCTTGCGGTGATAGTCCACCGGCACGGCATGCAGGTTCGACTTCGAGATCTCGATGTAGTAGCCGAAGACCCGGTTGTAGCGGATCTTCAGCGACGAGATGCCGGTCCGCTGGCGTTCGCGCTCTTCCAGTTCCGCAATGAACTGCTTGCCCGATCGGCTGATCGAGCGGAGTTCGTCGATCTCGGGGTCCAGGCCATCGCGCGTGAAGCCGCCCTCGCGCGCCAGCACCGGCGGGTCGTCCACCAGGGCGCGCTCGATCCCGTCTCGCACGTCGGCAAGATCCTCGAGTTCGGAGGCGAGCGACCGCACGAGCGGTGCCTGGAGTTCCGCGAGCAGCGTGCGGAGCCGCGGCACGATGGCAATGGACTGCTTCAGGCCCACCAGATCCCGCGGCCCGGCGGTGCCGAGCGAGGCCTTCGCCACCAGCCGTTCGAGGTCCTGAACCGCCTTGACCGCGTCCCTGAACTTGCCGCGCTCCGTGGTCCGGAACGCCATATCCTCGACCGCGTCCAGCCGGTCGCGGATGGCGTCGAGGGAGAGCAGGGGGCGCAGCAGCCACGAGCGCAGCAGCCGGCTGCCCATCGAGGTGACCGTGCGATCGAGTTCGTCGAGCAGCGAGCCCTCACGCCCGCCCTCGGAGCCCTGCACGATCTCGAGGTGCTTCAGCGTCGTCGGGTCGATGAGCAGCGCGTCGGCCCGCTGCCGGTAGCTGATGGCCCGCACGTGTGCGAGGTCGGCCTTCTGCGTGGAGCGCAGGTAGTGCACGAGACCGCCCGCCGCGCAGGTGGCGGCGTGTTTCTGGTCGAGGCCGAAGCCCTCGAGGCCGCCGGCCTTGAGCTGATCGAGCAGCGTCCGCCGCGCGGCTTCGCCGTCGAACGCCCAGGCGTCGAGCGGTGTCATCGGCAGTCCGGCATCGGCGAGTTGCGGCCAGGCGGCCGAGAGCGCCTGCTGCGTCGCCGCGATGTCGAGCCCATGGTGGTCGCTCGGCACCACGACCTCCCTGGGGCGCAACACCATCAGCTCATCGGCGAATGCCTGGATGCCGTCCGCGCCCAGATACTCCGTCGCGGTGAACTCGCCCGTCGACACATCGAGCAGCGCCACGCCAAGTGTCGTCCGGTCCTTCAGCTCGTGGCGGACGACGGCCATCAGGAAGGCGGGTTCGCGGGCATCGAGGTAGCTGCTGTCCGTGAACGTGCCGGGCGACACCACCCGCACGACCTCACGCTTGACGAGCCCCTTCGCCTTGCGGGGATCTTCGACCTGATCGCAGATGGCCACGCGGAACCCCTTCTTCACGAGCCGCGCGATATAGGTATCGGCCGCGTGGAAGGGGACGCCGCACATCGGGATGCCGCCGCCACTGGCATCCTTGGAGCGGGAGGTGAGGGTCAGTTCGAGGGCGCGGGCGGCGACCAGGGCGTCTTCGTAGAACATCTCATAGAAGTCGCCCATCCTGAAGAACAGGATCGCGTCGCGATGCTGCTGCTTGGCGTCGAGGTACTGCCGCATCGCCGGCGTCGCCGACGTTGACATATCCTTGTAGTCTATCGCATGCGAGTGCTCGCACTGGACACGACCACACGCGCCGGCAGCGTCGCCGTTCTCGACGGTGGCCGGGTGCTTGCGGAGCACGCGGGCGACGGCGCCCGTACGCAGGCCGAGCGCCTGCCTGGCGAGATTCTGGACGTGCTGGCGACGGCGTCGCTGCGCCTGTCGGACATCGATCTCTTCGCGGTCGCGTCTGGACCCGGCTCCTTCACGGGCATCCGGATCGGTATCGCGTGCATCCAGGGACTGGCGACTGTGCAGCGGCGTCCCGTGGCGGCGGTCACCGCCCTCCGTGCGCTGGGTGAAGCGGCGGCGGCCGGGCTGCCTGCTGGCACACGCGTCGGCGCGTGGATGGATGCCCACCGCCGCGAAGTCTTCACGGCGCTCTACGACGTCGTCGAACCCGCCACGCCCGAGCGCGCAGCCGTGCTCGCCGCGGTGGAGGAGGCGATGGTGAGCGCCCCGGCCCTGGCCCTGGCGCGGTGGCTCGACCTGGGCCTCCCGTCGGTGCTCTGCGGCGACGGAGCGGTGCAGCACGCCGGCCTGGTACGCGATCCAGTGCGGGTCCTCGCGCCACCACCGCTGGCGTCGCATCTCGCACGTCTGGCGCCGCTGTCTTCCCCGGGCTCTCCGGCGGCCGTGCAGCCGTTCTACGTGCGGCGGCCCGACGTGGAACTGACGCGGGATGCCGCTGCCGCCAGGCGCTGATGGAGTGCTACATCCAGCCGGTCACCTCCGCGCAGGATCTCGACGACCTGCTGCGCATCGAGGCCATCTGTTTCACGCGTCCCTGGACGCGCGAGATGTACCTCTCGGAACTGGAACACACGGGCGTGTCGTACTTCTACGTCGCGCGCGACGCGGTGGGGGAGGCCATCGGCTTCTGCTCCTGGTGGCTGGTGCTCGACGAGGTGCACATCAATAACTTCGCGGTTCTGCCCGAGCATCGCCGTGCCGGCGTAGCCTCGTCCCTGCTGGAACGGGTGCTGGCGGACGGCGCGCTGCGCGGCGCCCATCGCGCGACGCTCGAGGTGCGGCGCTCGAACGAGGCGGCGCGACGACTGTACGAGAAGTTCGGCTTCCGGGTGACCGCCGTCCGGCGGAACTACTACAGCCACCCCGAGGAGGACGCGCTCGTGCTCTGGCGTGAACCGTCCCCTGTTGACCGGAGTTGAATCGGGTCCGAGGGTGTGCTACGTTCGCCTTAACAGGTGCGGTGCGCTCGCGCTGCCCGTAACAGCGCTTTCGTGCCGGG
Source organism: Vicinamibacterales bacterium (assembly GCA_046331345.1). Taxonomy (GTDB): domain Bacteria; phylum Acidobacteriota; class Vicinamibacteria; order Vicinamibacterales; family CAVVIG01; genus CAVVIG01. The sequence continues at coordinate 696,912 of JAXLRA010000004.1, forward strand.
CCTGCCTTCAAGGAGGCGGACCATGAATGAGCAGACACAGGACCTCAAGGCTCTGTTGCTGCAGACGAACGAGGAATTCTCCCACCTCGCCGCCGAGCATCACGTACTCGAGGATCGCCTGCACGAACTCACCGTCAAGCCCCACCCGAGCGAACCCGAACTGCTCGAAGAAGTCACCCTCAAGAAACGCAAACTCGCGCTGAAGGATCGCATGGAAGCCATCGCCCGCGACTTCCAGCACAGCCACTGAGCTTTCTTCGCGCGACCCTGGTCTCAAGGCCAAGGGCAGATGCACCCTCTTGTCCTTTAGACTAGGGTCGATGCGATTCGACCCTGCGGGTTATCCCTTCATCGGTGTCTCGGCGGTGCTGGCGGTCCTGGCCGGCGCGCTCGTGACGCCGTGGCTGGCCGCGCCGTTCCTCCTGCTGGCCGGTTTCTTCCTGTTCTTCTTCCGCGATCCCGAACGGCGCGTCGCCAGCGCCGACAACGACGTTGTCTCGCCAGCCGACGGCCGCGTGCTCGTCGCCGGACCCGCCGTGCCCGGCGCAGCCCCCTCTGGTGAGTGGCAGCAGATCAGCATCTTCCTCTCGCCGATGAACGTGCACGTGAACCGCGTGCCAGTGAGCGGCCGCGTGACGAAGGTCAGCTACGTGCCAGGAAAGTACCTCCCGGCGTACGCGCACGATGCCGCCACCGCGAACGAGCGGAGCGAGATCTGGATCGATCACGACGGGCAGCCGATCGTGGCGCGTCAGATCGTCGGCATGCTCGCGCGGCGGGTGGTCTGCCGCCTGACCGAGGGGACCGATGTGAAGGCGGGCGACCGGTACGGCGTCATGAAGTTCGGCTCGCGCATGGACATCTTCCTGCCGATGTCGGCCGAGATTACGGTCCAGGTCGGCACGGTCGTGCGCGCCGCCGAAACCGTCATCGCGGTGCTACACTGAACCGACCCTCGAGCCCAGATGAGCACTGACGCCCCGCCGCCGGCCGACACACGCCTGCGCTTCCTGCGCCGTTCGCAGGACCGGCGGCCCAGGGTCCGCCGCGGCGTCGCGCTGCTGCCCAGCCTGTTCACGATGGGCAACATGTTCTGCGGCTACTCGTGCATCATCTACGCCCTGCACGGGAACTTCGAGAGTGCCGCCCCCTACATCGGCATCTCCATCGTGCTGGACATGCTCGACGGCCGTATCGCGCGGCTCACCGGGACATCCAGCGAGTTCGGCCTGCAGCTCGACTCGCTGGCGGACGCCATTTCGTTCGGCGTGGCTCCGGCCATCCTGGCGTATGTCTGGGGCCTGGAACCGCTGGGACGGGTCGGCATGTTCTCCGGGTTCCTGTTCGTGAGTGCGGCCGTGCTGCGCCTGGCGCGCTTCAATGTGCAGAGCGCGGCGGGCGGCGACAAGCGCTACTTCGTCGGGATGCCGAGCCCGGCGGCCGCCGGTGTGCCTGCGGCCACCGTGTACCTGTTCTCAGGCGGGCTGCATGATTTCCGCGCCTCGCTCGGCGCACTCGCGATGGTCCTGGTGCCGGCGCTGCTGATGGTCAGCACCATCCGCTTCCGCAGCTTCAAGACGCTCGACCTGCAGATGCGTCGCCCGTACACGGTACTCTTCCTCGTGGCGGTCGGCATCTGGGCGGTCGCCACGCAGCCGCGGCTCGTGCTCGTGGGGATGGCCTACACGTATCTCGCCTCCGCCTTCATCGGGATGGCGATGACCCGCTTCAAGCATCGCGGCCAGCCCCCGACGGGCGACGCCGCTCGGCCGGACCAGCCGGCCGCCGACGCCGCCAATCAGTAGAGACACCTCCGGGCTCGCGCCGCGGCCCGTTCACCCGCGCTTGTCCGCCGCCGGCTTCGTCGTCGCGAAGCGCCGCTCCTGTCCGGGCAGGCGATCGTCGCTGGCCGCCGCGGTCATCCAGGCAGGGTATTCCGGCGCGAGACGGCTCACGGTGTCCAGTTCCGACAGCTCCTCGGCGCTCAGCGTGAGATCCACCGACTTCAGGTTGTCCTCGAGCTGCGAGAGTCGGCGGGCCCCGATGATGACGCTCGTCGTGACCGGCTGCGCCAGCAGCCACGCGATGGCGACCTGCGCCGCACTCACACCACGTGCTCCCGCGATCCGCATGAGCACGTCGATGATGTCGAAGGCCTTGTCCTTGTTCACGGGCGGGAAGTCGAACGAGGCCCGGCGCGCCGCCTCGTCGGCGTTGGACGTGCGCGAGAACTTGCCCGACAGAAAGCCGCCCGCGAGGGGGCTCCACACAAGCAGGCCGAGATGCTGGTCCTTGATGAGCGGCACGATCTCGCGCTCCAGCTCTCGTCCGGCAAGCGAGTAGTACGACTGCGTGCAGCGGAAACGCTCGAGATGCTGTTCCTTCGAGATCGCGAGCGCCTTCATGATCTGCCACGCCGCGTAGTTCGAGCAGCCGATGTAGCGCACCTTGCCCGAGCGCACGAGGTCGTCGAGCGCACGCAGCGTGTCCTCGAGGTTGGTGAGGACATCAAATCGGTGAACCTGGTACAGGTCGATGTAGTCCGTCCCGAGACGCCGCAGGCTGTCGTCGACCGCCTGCATGATGTGCAGGCGTGACAGGCCGACGTCGTTGGCGCCCGGCCCCATGCGTCCGCGCACCTTGGTCGCAAGCACGACCTGGTAACGTCGCGTACCAAGGGCCTTGCCGAGGAGCGTCTCGGACTCGCCGAGCGAGTACACATTCGCGGTGTCGATGAAGTTGATGCCCGCGTCGAGGGAGCGGTTGACGATCTCGTCCACACCCGCCTGATCGAGCCCCGCAATCACTTCCCACATACCGCCGCGCCCACCGAACGTCATCGCGCCCAGGCACAGTTCCGAAACGAACACTCCCGTGTCAGCCAGCTGCCGATACTTCATCGCTCCCTCGCTTCGCAGTGTGACGGCCGCAGTCCACATCCGCCCGCAGGCAGCCTGGTGCTGGTCCGTCGTTGTCGTCCGATGTCAGGACGCCGGTCCGGTCGCCGCTGCAACCGGCAGTTCGAGCGTCACTGTCGTACCGATGCCCCGTTCGCTCTCGACGAAAATCGACCCGCCGATGAGTTCGATGTTCCGGCGCGCAATCGTCAGGCCCAGCCCGGTGCCGGTGGCCTTCGTCGAGAAGTAGGGCTCGAAGATCCGGGCCAGGGCATCGGCATCCATGCCGACGCCGGTGTCCGCCACTTCCACGGTCACCGTGTCGCTTCCCGAAGGCGCCGTGGTCGGACCGCCGCGACGCCGGCCGGCGTACGCGCGGACGACGAGCGAGCCACCTCCGGGCATCGCATGGAGCGCGTTCTCGATGACGTTCGTCAGGGCGCGCCCAAACAGCGTGCGGTCGATGAAGACGCGCGGCAGGGGATCGGCCATCTCCAGGCCCACCGCAACCCGGGCGCCGGTACGGTACGGGTCCACCACCTCTTCGAGCAGCGCACCCAGATCCGCGGACTCCAGCCGCGCCGTGGGCGACGACGCGAAGTTCGAGAACTCGCTCGAGATCTGCCGCAGCAGCTTGACCTGGGACAGGATGGACGCGACGCACTCATCGAGCACCGGCGAGAGCGGCTTCCCCCGGTCGGTATTCACGCGCTGCGCGTGTTCCGCGGACAACTGGATCGGCGTCAGCGGGTTCTTGATGTCGTGCGCCACCTGCCGGGCCATCTCCGCCCAGGCCTCGAGGCGCTGCGTGCGCTCCAGGTTGGCCCGCTGCATCTTCAGGTCGTCGGCCATCCGGTTGAAGTCTTCCACGAGGCGCCGCAGCTCATCGGACGATGTGGCGGCAATGCGCGCATCGAGGTCGCCCCTCGCAATGCGGCGGGTCGCCCTCGTGAGGCGGTTCACCGGGTCGGCAATGCGTTCCGCCATCCAGTAACCGATGGCGGCGCCGAGCAGGACGAACAGCACCGCGGCCGAGAGCACGCGCCGGTCGAGTTCGTCGATCTGCTGCTCGATCTCCCGCTGGCGCAGCGTCTGCGGCACGGTCACGATGCCTTCGCGGGCGCCGGCACGCACGGGCGCCGCGGCCACCAGATAGCCCGAGGCGCCCCCGAGTTGCTCCACCATCACGGTCGTCGGCAGGCGGTCGAGCGCAATCGCGCGGTAGACCGCCGACGGCGTGCGAGTCGGCAACAGCCTCGACGCAAACAGCGGCCGCTCGCTGGTCGCTCGCAGGCGCGGGCCGTCGAAGAGGTTGACGTCCTGGTCGATCGCCCGCCGCACGAGCAGCATGAACTCGTCGTCGATGCGGTCCAGTGAGCCGGCGCCGCGCTGCTGCAGCGCCACATAGTCCTCGATGAGGCGCTGGGCGACGGTCGCCGTCTTCACGGCGGACTCTTCGATGCCGGTCCGGAACTGATTTGCGAAGTATGTGCTCGCCGCAAGCGCGAGGACGACCACCGGCACGACCGCCGACGCCACGAACGCGATGAACAGCTTTCGGTAGAAGCTCGAGCGGATCTCACGCAGGAGGGCGCGCCCGCTCGCCGGCGTCTGGGAAGTCAGCGTGTTGAAGGCCGTGCCGCCGGCCACCATCACGATGTAGAGCACGCCACAGAAGAAGACGAGTTCGCCGAGGTTCACCAGGTGGTTGAACCAGGTGAGCACCGGGTAGCCCAGTGCATAGATGCCGCCACGGTCGTTGAAGAAGTACACGCGGAACGGCTGCCCATCCCGTACGACCGGTCGCCAGAACGCGGTGCGCGCGCCCGCCATCGCCTGGAACACGTCGTCGTCCAGTGGCCAGACGCGCGTGCCGGTCGCGTAGAGCGGCGCACGGCTCCAGCCGTAGAACGCCAGCTCGACGTCGCTGCCGAAGACGGTCTCGCGTTCATCACCCTGCGGCATCAGCGACTCGAGGTACGGGTTCGGCGACGAGGCGAAGGGCAGTGCCCGGTAATCCAGCTGCGCGCGCACGACGATGCCACCGACGCGTGCGGCACCGGAGCAGATCGCGCGGCTCGCGCGCAGCACGTTCCGGAGCGACGATCCGAAAGGGGAGACCTCTTCGTAGACTTCCCAGTCCGTGCAGGACCCGCCGCGGTATTCCGGGGCGGCATACTCGGGCAGGTCGAGGGCGAAGCGGCTGACGAGACGTCCGTTCTGCCCGTACAGCTCGACCGCGGACGTGGTGCGGGACCGCGCGAGTTCGGTCTGCGACCACACGATGAACGCCCGGTCGGTGGTCGGCGCCCCATCCTCTGACGCGGTGGTGACGAATGCGGAGAGTTCCGCGAGCCCGTCGATCGCCTCCATGGCCTGGGGCAGCCGCCTGGCCTGGAGATCCTCGCGCAGGCTGGCCACCATCGGCGCGAACTGCGATTCGACGAGATGCTCCTTGGCGTCGACAGTGAACGCGTCGAGCGACGGATAGAGCGCGAGTGCCGGCTACCAGCCCCAGGAACAGCAGGCCGAGCCGCGCCGCCTGCGAAGCCCTGCGGACCGGTCCGCGCGGCCTCGCCAGCACGACAGCGGCCGCGCCAGCCGCGCCGAACGCCAGCAGCAGCGGCACGCCCGGCTGCAGGTGCTGTGGCCCCCGCGCGACCAACTCACCAGGCCGCGGCGCCAGCGACGGCCGCGGCGATCGTCAGCGCGCGCCGCAGCGGCCGCCGGGTCATGCGCCAGATGAGCGTCGGGGCGCGGAGCACGCCGGCCGCACCCCAGACCACGGCCGCATGGAGTAGTACGAGACCGGTAACGGCGCCGAGCCTCGAGAGCTCGAAGGGGTGGAGCGAGAAGCGCAGGAGATCCTGCGACATCCCGGTGGCGAGCCCGGCGAGCAGCTGTTCGTAGGTCCAGAGGATCCACGCGGCCGCGGCGCCAGCCAGGGCGAACCCCAGCACCGTCACGACGGTGGCCCACCGCTCGTCCTGCAACAGCCGCGGCCGCGGAGCGGCAACGCGGCGGCGCTCCGCGCTGTCGAGCGCCAGCGACACCACCGCCAGCAGGAGGAGCGCGTTCGGCAGCAGCTCGCTCGGTGTCGAGGCGCCGCCGCCGAAGATCGGCCGGAGCGCCCAGGCCACGAGCAGGCGGCTCGCGACGATCAGGATCAGGAGCAGGGCCGTGTGCCTCGCCCAGGTCGCCCGGCGCGTGCTGTGCCGTCGCGCCTCGAGCACGGGCCCCGCCAGGAACAGCAGGGTGCACGCCAGCACGAGAATGACTCCGGCACGGACACGGCCGCGCCAGGCGGCCCGCACGTGCGCGAGATCCTCCGGCGACACCGCCGCCTCGACCAGTACCCGGCCGTCCGCGCCCCGGACGACGAAGCCGTACGGCGTGTCCACCGGCGGCTGCGCGGGAGTGACCCTCACGTCCACGTCGACAACGGACGTCGGCAACCGGAACGTATCGGTGACCGACCCCGACACGTCGACGCGCTCTGCCACCAGTTGCTCGGCGACGACGGTTCCGGCCCGTGGGCTTCCCGGACGCGCCCGGTCGAGCAGCGGTTCTACCCGGACGAGGCGGGGGCCGAGCGGGTCGAGGGTGACGAACACGCTGGACGGGCCGTCGATGCGGTCGCGCGGCAGGTCCGACACGCGTCCGGCCCACGCGACCGGTATTCCGCGGGTGTTGTAGAGCGAGAGGCCGGTGCTGCCATTCGCGGGGGCCGGCTGCAAGGCCGCCAGCGTCTGGAAGAGCGCGCTCGACTCCGCGGCGTCGCGCGTGGCGAGCGTCAGCGCCTCGCCGCTTCGCGACACGCTGTCGGTCTGCTGCCGCAGCGCCGCTGCCGCCACGTCGAACCGTGCGCGGAGTTCGGTCTGGACGCGGGCAACCGCCGCCTCGTCCGTGGCTCCGATGCGCGACCGCTCGAGCGCCAGGCCGCCGGCGCCGAGCGCGACCGCGAGCGCAAGGCCCACGACAGCGATGCGCGCCAGCGATCGGAGGAATGTCGGAGGACGTCTCACAGGGGCAGCCGAGCACAGGATACACGGGTGCTATAGTGAAATCGATTGGACCTGAAGCTGCACTTGAAGCGAGGCGGCATGCTCGCCGCGGCGAACTGGCCGGTGGTCGCCATCCAGTTCGCGGCGCAGACGACGTTCCAGGTGCTGCTCGGCGTGCCCATCATCGGCGCCGCCATCCTCGTGGCCGTGCTGCTCGGCGGCGACCTCGCCAACCTGCTGCAGGGCAGCATGCGGGAGATCTTCGCCACCATCACCGACGCGCTCATCTCCGAACCCTTTGCGTTCGGGGCATTCATCGTGGCGTTCGTGATCGCGCTCTTCGGCGGCTCGGTGCTGATGTTCCTCGTCAAGGGCGGCACGGTGGACATCATCCGCCTGGCCAACGAACAGGCCGGCGACATCGAGTACCGGCCGGTCACGCTCACCACAGTCGCCGACGCCGCAGCCTTCTCGATTCGCGGTTTCCTCGGCGGGTGCAGCCGGCTCTTCGTACCCTACCTGCGGCTCGGCCTCACGCTCATGCTGGTCTACGCCCTGACGGGCGGCGCGTACCTGGCCTTCATCGTGTACGGCTATCGTGCGGCGGGGGACGGCCTGTTCTTCATCGGGTGGACGATGCTGGCGGCGATTGCGACGCTGACACTCTTCCTCTGGATCACGCTGGTCAACCTCGTCTACCTGCTGCTGCAGATCTCGATGGCGTCCGGCCACCCGACGCTCGGCGGCGCGGCCCGGCAGACCTTCCGATTCGCGCGCGCGGAGTTCCGCGAACTCAGTGCGATCTTCCTGGTGGTCTTCGGCCTCGTGGTCGCTGCGTGGCTGGCCTCGGCGCTGGCCTGGTCGGGCGTCGGGCTCATCGCGTTCGTGCCGCTCGTGGGGCTCGCGGTCTTCCCGCTGCAGATCGCCGCGCTGGTGCTGCGCGGCCTCGTCTTCGAATACATCGGCGTCACGGCGATGGGCGCCTACGTCACGCTCTATCGTCGCTTCGAAGCGGCCGAAGCCGCGCGCCCCTCCACCGCGTCCTCCCTGGACACCACCTCGCTCCGCACGGCGCACTGAGCAAGACCGAGTGGCCGTTGGCCTGGCGCGTCAGCGACGCGGCGCGCCGACGCGGTCGCCCGGCTGGGCATCCCCGCCCGCCGGAGACGACGGCGCGGCCGGCGGCGTGCCCGCGGAGCCAGCGCCCGCCTGCGGCTGCCCGCCCGCGAGCGTGGTTGCCAGGTCCGGGTCTTTCAGCACCGCGGGCCACTCACGCATGGGGGCGTTCATGGGCGGCTCGAGGTTCCGCTTGAACGCCAGCACGCGCGTCCCGTGCGCCAGGTCGCGGGCAACGACGACCACCTGCGGGATGTCGACGATCTCCAACACGTACGGCGCCGCGGCGAGTTCTCCCGGCGCGGTGAGGTCGCCGGCCGGGGTTCCGTCCTTCAGGTTGAAGGCGAAGATCTTCGGCGTGAGTCCGCTCACGAGCAGGATGCCGCCGGCCCGGACCGGGCCGCGTGTGGGCCGTGTCGCCAGCGCACGCTTCCACCGCTGGGCTCCCGACTTCCGGTCGAGCGCCCGGAGCACGTTGTCGCGCGAAACGAAGTAGACGCGGGAGTCGTCCACGACCGGGACGCCGATGACGTCTCCGCCGGTGCGCCACCGCCAGGCCACCGCTCCGTCCCCGGCCGTCAGGCAGTAGAGGAAGTTGTCGTCGGAGCCCACGTAGATCCGGTCCTCGAGCGCGAGCATCTCGTTCGGCGCTCCGCCGAGCGATCGCTCCCACTGCCGTGCGCCCGTGGCCACGTCGAGGGCCTGCACGCGGCCGTCCTCGAGCGGCACGTACACGCGGTCGGCCGCCAGCGCGGGGGCCGCATGCACCGCGACGCCCAGATCCTGCCGCCAGATGAGTTCGCCGTCGCTGGCCCTGAACGCGAAGATCGTCCCGGCGGTGTCCACCGCAACCAGCCAGCCGTTGTCCCAGACCAGCGGAACCGCCAGCGCAGCAGAGAACGGCAGATGCCAGACGACCTGTCCGGTGTCCTGACGCAGGGCGGTGAGCTGGTCGCGTCCCGCGGCGAATACCAGGCCCTCACCAGCGGCCGGGGTCGTCGCGGCCACCGCGTCGGCGCGCCAGGCCGGTGTGCCCGAGGCGACGTCGACAGCGGCGAGACGGCCGTCCTCGACCGGGAAGAACGCCCGGTTCCCGGCAAACGCCGGGGGCGCGGTCACGAGGCGGTCGAGCGGCTGGTTCCAGGCATCCTGGACGGGGAACAACGGCAGTGGTGGCAGTGCCGGAGCCTGAGCAAACAGTGGCGTGCCGAGGAGCACGCACAGGGCAATTGCACTACAAGATGTTGTGACCCGGGGCACGATGCACCGCTTATAATAGCGTCGTTTCGAATCCCAATCCGTTACGGACCCGAGCGGGTCCGGCTTCGTCAGAGTGCAGGCCCTCGTGAGCCACCAAACCATCATCGTCCTCGACTTCGGTTCGCAGTACACCCAGCTCATCGCCAGACGGCTGCGTGAGCTCTCCGTCTACTCCGAGATCTGGCCCCCGTCGACGCCGCTCGAGAAGCTGCGGAACCGGAATCCGGCAGGCGTGATCCTGTCGGGCGGACCGAAGAGCGTGTCAGACCCTGGCGCACCCATGTGCGACCCGGCGGTATTCGACCTCGGTGTGCCGGTGCTGGGCATCTGCTACGGCATGCAGCTGATGGCCTCGAAGCTCGGCGGCACCGTGGCCGCGGCGTCGCACCGTGAGTTCGGACACGCCACGGTCACGGTGGCTGCGACCGGCGCGCCCGGCATCCTCTTCTCTGACGTGCCCGGCGAGATTCGGGTCTGGGCCAGCCACGGCGATTTCGTCGCCGCACCGCCCCCGGGATTCACGATTGCCGCCACGAGCGCCAACGCCCCGGTTGCGGCGATGGCCAATCCTGACCGCCGTCTCTACGCGCTGCTGTTCCATCCCGAGGTCGTCCACACCGAGAGTGGCACCGAAATCATCAGGAACTTCGCGTTCAAGGTCTGCGGCTGCACCGGCGACTGGACGATGAAGAAGTTCGTCGACGAGTCGGTGGCCCGCATCCGGGAGCAGGTGGGGGGCGGACGTGTGGTCTGCGGACTCAGCGGCGGCGTGGACTCGACCGTCGCGGCGCTGATCATGCACAAGGCGATCGGCGATCAGCTCACGTGCATCTTCGTCGACAACGGCGTGCTCAGGCAGGACGAAGCGAACCAGATCCGGAAGCGCTTCGAGCGCCTGCACCTCCCGCTCGTCTTCGCCGACGCGGCGGACCTGTTCCTCGATCGGCTCGCTGGCATCACGGACCCGGAGAAGAAGCGCAAGGTCATCGGCAACACGTTCATCGACGTGTTCGAGGCCGAGGCCCACAAGCTGGGGCAGGTCGACTTTCTGGGACAGGGCACGCTCTACCCGGACGTCATCGAATCGGTGCCGGTCGTGGGGCAGTCGTCCGTGATCAAGAGCCATCACAACGTCGGCGGCCTGCCAGAGCGCATGCGCATGAAGCTGGTCGAGCCGCTGCGCGAGCTGTTCAAGGATGAAGTGCGGGCGGTCGGCCGCGAGCTCGGCCTCGACGAGGAGTTCGTCGTGCGCCAGCCGTTCCCCGGCCCCGGCCTGGCCGTCCGGATCCTGGGAGAGATCACGCGCCCGCGCCTGGAACTGCTGCGCAAGGCGGACGCCATCGTGTCGCAGGAAGTGCGGAAGGCCGGCTGGTACGAACGGCTCTGGCAGAGTTTTGCGGTTTTGCTCCCGGTCCAGAGCGTCGGTGTGATGGGCGACGAACGCACCTACGAATACACGGCGGCGATTCGCGCAGTGGAGAGCCGCGACGGCATGACGGCCGACTGGGCCCGCCTGCCGCACGAACTCCTCGCGAGCATCTCGTCTCGCATCGTGAACGAAGTCCGCGGCATCAACCGCGTCGTCTACGACATCTCGTCGAAGCCGCCCTCTACCATCGAATGGGAGTAGGACCGTTACATGCAATTGGTGAATGGGCGAGTTGGTGAGGTGGTGAATGAAGGCTTCACGCAGATAGGCGGAGTCCTGTTCGTCATTCTCCAGTTCACCAAGTCGCCAGATCACCAATTGCCATCGTCACCCCATGTCTGAGTTCGTCCACCTGCACCTCCACACGGAGTTCTCGCTCCTCGACGGCGCGTGCCGCATCGATGAACTGCTCGACGAAGCGGTTCAGCAGAAGATGCCGGCCATCGCGGTCACCGAGCACGGGAACATGTTCTCGTCGGTCATGTTCCACGACCACGCGAGGGCCCGTGGGCTCAACCCGATTCTCGGGTGCGAGGTGTACGTGGCGCCAGGGGATCGGCGCACGAAGAGCGGCGTGCCTGGCGAGACGCAGAACCACCTGGTCCTGCTCTCCGAGACGCTCGAGGGGTACCACAACCTCATCAAGCTGGTGTCGTCCGGCTACACCGAGGGGTTCTACTACAAGCCGCGCATCGACAAGGAACTGCTGGCGCAGCACTCGAAGGGGCTCATCGGGCTGAGCAGCTGCCTGAAGGGCGAGGTCGCCGAGGGGCTGGCGCATCACCAGGAGAAGAAGGCCATGGAGGCGGCGGCGGCGTACCGCGACATCCTCGGCCCCGGCAACTTCTTCCTCGAGATGCAGTGGCACGGCATCGAGGAGCAGCGCACCGTCAACAGCGGCATTCCCGCGATCGCGCGCGACCTGGGCCTGCCGCTCATCTGCACGAACGACGTGCACTACCTGCGCAACACCGACGCGCATGCGCACGACGTGCTCCTGTGCATCGGCACCGGCAAGGGGTTCAACGACCCGAAACGACTGCGGTACGACGCCAAGCAGTTCTTCCTGAAGACCGCCGACGAGATGGCGGAGACCTTCAAGGATTTCCCGGACGCCGTCGCCAACACGATGCGCATCGCCGAGCGGTGCAACGTGAAGCTGCCCTCGGGAGAGAACTTCCTGCCCGACTTCGACGTGCCGCCCGGCTTCACGGTGGACAGCTACTTCGACCACGTGACCCGCGAAGGGTTCGCGGCGCGCCTGCCGCGCCTCAAGCAGCTGAAGGAACAGGGCCTCCTGCGTCACACGATCGACGAATACGAGCGCCGGCTCGATTACGAGATCGAGATGATCAAGCAGATGAAGTACCCCGGGTACTTCCTGATCACCTGGGACTTCATCCGCTACGCGCGCGAGCAGGGGATTCCGGTCGGTCCGGGCCGCGGCTCGGCGGCGGGCAGCCTCGTGGCGTACTGCCTGCGCATCACCGACGTCGATCCGATTGACTACGACCTCATCTTCGAGCGCTTCCTCAACCCGGAACGCGTGTCGCTGCCCGATATCGACGTCGACTTCTGCGAGCGCCGCCGCGGTGAGGTGATCGACTACGTCACCAAGAAGTACGGCCGCGAGAACGTCTCGCAGATCATCACGTTCGGCACCATGAAGGCGAAGGCCGTCATCAAGGACGTCGGCCGCGCGCTCGAGTGGACCTTTGCCGAGGTGGACAAGGTCGCCAAGCAGATTCCCGCCGCACTGGACATGACCCTCGACAAGGCGCTCGAGGAGAACCCGGTGCTGAAGGAGATGGAGGCGTCCGACCCGAAGGTGCGGGAACTGTTCACCGTCGCCCGCCGCCTCGAAGGGATGACGCGCCACGCCTCGGTGCACGCCGCCGGCGTTGTCATTGCCCCGTCGGCCATCACCGACTACGCCCCGCTCTACAAGGGGGCCCGCGACGAAATCGTCACGCAGTGGACGATGAAGGACGTCGAGCGGATGGGGCTGCTGAAGATGGACTTCCTCGGGCTGTCCACCCTCACGCTCATCTACGACTGCCTGGACGAAATCAAGCGGACCACGGGCGAGTCGCTGGACATCGATGCCATCCCGCTCGACAACGAGAAGGCGTACAAGATCTTCCAGGACGGGCAGACCTACGGCGTGTTCCAGTTCGAGTCCAGCGGCATGCGGGACATTCTCCGCAAGGCCAGGCCCGAGCGGCTCGACGACCTCATCGCCCTCAACGCGTTGTATCGCCCCGGCCCGCTCCGCAGCGGCATGGTGGACGACTACATCGCGCGCAAGCAGGGCAAGACGGAGGTCACCTACGAGTTCGGCGAACTCGAACCGGTGCTCTCGGACACGTACGGCGTCATCGCGTATCAGGAACAGGTGATGCGCATCTCGAACGTGCTCGCGGGCTTCTCGCTCGGCGAAGCGGACCTGCTCCGCAAGGCCATGGGCAAGAAGAACCCCGAGGTCATGGCGAAGATGCGCGGCAAGTTCGTGAAGGGCGCAGTGGAGAAGGGGCATCCCGAGAAGAAGGCGGCCCACATCTTCGAGCTGATGGAGCACTTCGCCGGGTACGGCTTCAACAAGTCGCACTCGACCGCTTACGCATACCTCGCGTACCAGACGGCCTACCTGAAGGCGAACTACCCGTGGCACTTCGCGTCGGCGCTGCTCACCATCGAATCGCAGAACACCGAGAAGCTGGCCCTGTATCTGGGCGAGGCGCGTGAACTCGAGATTCCCGTGCTGCCGCCTGACGTGAACGCCAGCGAACTGCGCTTCACGGTCGAGCCAGGCAAGGGTGTGCGGTTTGGCCTGACGGCCATCAAGAACGTCGGCGAAGGCGCCATCGAGTCCCTGCTCGCGGTGCGCAAGAAGCAGGGCCGCATCGCGTCACTGCACGCGCTCTGCGAGGATCTCGACCTGCGGCTCGCCAACAAGCGGGTCTTCGAGAGCCTGATCAAGGCCGGCGCGTTCGACTCGCTGGCGAAGGACGATCCGGCCCTCGCCTCGCTCCCGACCTCCGCGCTTCGTCCCCGGCTGTTCGCGCAGATCGACGCCGCCTGCGAGCACGGCCAGCGCCTCCAGCGCGACAGGAACGAAGGGCAGGCACAGCTCTTCGGCGCGTTCGGCGGCGACGAGCCGCAGCAGGGCGGGTCGGCCAACGTGCCGCTGCCCCAGGCGACGCCGTGGACCGAGCAGGAGCAGCTCGCCTTCGAGAAGGAGACGCTCGGGCTCTACTGGAGCGGCCACCCGACCGACCGCTGGTCGGCGGACCTGAAGGAATTCGGCGCGCGCACGACGGCGGAGCTGATGGAGATGGAGGTCCGCCCGCAGGCGAACGAGTGGGGGCCCGGCGGCCGCAAGCCGATGGAGGCGGACACGTCCATCGGCGGCGTGATTGCCACGATGCGTCCGCTCAAGACGAAGAAGGGCGACCGCATGGCGGTCTTCACCCTCGAGGACGCCCACGGCAGCGTCGAAGTGCTCTGCTTCCCGGACACGTTCCAGAAGTGCGGCTCGCTCATCGAGACCGGCGCCATGGTGCTCGTCCGCGGCCGGCTCGAGAAGGACGACGAGAGCGCACGCATCCTCTCGACCGAGATTGCACCCATCGAGACGGTGCGCGAGCGGATCGCGCGCGAGGTCGCCATCCGGGTCAAGGCGCCCGCCGACCGCCGGACGTTCGAGGCGCTCGTGGAAATCTTCGCCCGCCATCGCGGCGATCGCCGGGTATCGTTCGACCTTGAAGTTCCCTCGTCGCCGGCGCCGCTGCGTGTGCGCGCCGATGTCTCCTCGACCATTCGCGTCCGCCCCTCGTCCACGCTGATCGCCGAGATCGAACAGGTGGTCGGGCAGGGGTCGGTTTCCCTGCGGTGATGCATGGCTGCTGAAACACTCGAGTTCGAAGAACCAATCGCCGTCCTGATGAAGGAGATCGAGGCGCTCGCGATGCTGCCGCGGACCGACGCGCGCCAGCTGGAGATCGACTCCCTGAAGCGCCGGATCGAGTCGATCCGCGGGGAGCTCTACCAGCACCTGACGCCCTGGCAGCGTGTGCTCGTGGCGCGCCATCCGAGCCGGCCCGGACTCGAGGATTTCATCCAGCGGCTGTTCCCGGGGTTCGTGGAGGTGCACGGCGACCGGCGCTTTGCGGACGACCACGCCATCATGACCGGGTTCGCGGACTTCCACGGCGAACCCGTGATGCTCGTGGGGCACGTGAAGGGCCGCGACACGAAGGAGAAGATCTACCGCAACTTCGGCTACGCGCGGCCCGAGGGCTACCGCAAGGCCATGCGCGTCATGAAGATGGCGGAGAAGTTCAACCGCCCGATCATCGTGTTCGTCGACACGCCGGCGGCCTATCCCGGGATCGAGTCCGAGGAGCGCGGCGTGGCCGAGGCCATTGCCGTGAACCTGCGCGAGATGATGATGCTCGAGACGCCGGTCATCGTGATCGTCAGCGGCGAGGGCGGCAGCGGCGGCGCGCTCGGCATCGCGGTCGGCGACCGGGTGCTGATGCAGGAGTTCGCGATCTACAGCGTCATCCCGCCCGAGGGGTGCGCGGCCCTGGTGTGGCGCGATTCGGCCAAGAAGGCGGAGGCGGCCAACGCCCTGAAGCTCACGGCGCCGGACCTGCTGGGTTTCAAGATCATCGACGAGATCATCAAGGAACCGGCGGGCGGCGCCCATACGGACCACGACGCCGCAGCCCGCAACGTCGAGGCGGCGATCACGAAGGCGCTGGCCGAGGTGAAAGCCCTCGATGTGCAGACCCGCCTGAACCTGCGGTACGACAAGTTCAGGAACATGGGCCGCCTCGGGTTCGAATTTGTCGAGGAGGCGTAGAAGCGCGGCTCGAATCAAAGCTACCAACACGGAGGGCGCGGAGTTTCCACGGAGGCCACGGATCAGGAACCCACGACTCTCCTGGTGATCCCGTCCCTGAGACGAGCGGCGCCGAAGTTGATCAACAGACCAACGCGAATCCTGCTCAGTCTCAAGTACGTCAGCAACTGTGCCTTGTGGATAGGCAGCACTTCTTCGACGGCTTTGATCTCGACGATGACCTTGTTCTCGACGAGCAGATCGACCCGGTAGCCCAGTTCGAAGTCGATGCCGTCATACGACACGGGCATCGGCTTCTCGGATGAGTAGCGAATACCCAGGCGTCCCAACTCATGACACAGGCAGGTGTGATACACGCGCTCGAGCAGACCGGGTCCGAGCGACCCGTGCACGCGATACGCCGCGGAAAGGATGCTGTTCGTCGTGGCCCCGTGTATGAGGCCGTGCGTTCCGTGTGGGCGAAGCCCCGTGCGCTCCGTGTTGTCGCCGGTGGTTCCGGCAGGCGTCCTGCGTCCGGAGTCGGTGCCGTCCTTCATCTGAACCTCCGGGATGGCGTCTTTCAAGCTCGAGGCCACGCCTGATGCCGACTGTTGCTCCCCGGTGGGAGACCCTGGCGTGTGACGAAGCGGCGACGGAGAGGCTGGCGGCGGAGCTGTCGATCCCGCCGATCGTGGCGCGGTTGCTCTGCCAGCGCGGGCTCGGGGCGCCCGAGATCGCGCACCGTTTCCTGAACCCGGCCCTCGACCACCTGCACGATCCCATGGCGCTCGCCGACATGGGCAAGGCGGTCGTGCGCGTGGAGGCCGCGATCGCCCGGCGGGAACGGATTGCGATCCACGGCGACTACGACGTCGATGGGGTCACGTCGACCGTCATCCTGAGGCGGGCGCTCGAACTGCTCGGGGCAGACGTCACCCATTTCATCCCGGAACGCCTGCGCGACGGGTACGGGCTCCAGCCGGCGTCGATCGATCGCCTCCATGCGGAAGGCGTGGCCCTGATCATCTCCGTCGACTGCGGTATCCGCGGCGCGGATGCGGCCCAGCGTGCACGCGAACTCGGCGTCGACCTGATCATCACCGACCACCACGAACCGGACGCCGAACTGCCATCGGCACTGGCGGTCATCAACCCGAAGCGCGCCGACTGCAGCTACCCGGACAAGGACCTGGCCGGCGTGGGTGTCGCGCTGAAGCTGGTGCAGGCGCTCTGCCGCCGGGCTGGACACGAGAGCTGGCTGCCCGGGTTCATCAAGCTGGCGGCCATCGGCACGCTCGCGGACGTCGTGCCGCTGGTGGGGGAGAACCGCGTCATCGCGAAGCTCGGGCTCGACCTGCTCTCGAAGGGGCCGCACAAGGTCGGCCTCCGCGCACTGCTCGATGTGTCGGGGCTGGCGGGCAAGACGATCGACAGCTATCACATCGGCTTCATGCTGGCGCCACGCGTCAACGCAGCGGGCCGGATGAGCACCCCGGACCTGGCCGCGCGCCTGCTGCTGGCCAGCGACGAGGCCATGCTCGACGAAGCGCGTACGCTGGCGCAGCAGCTCGACGGCGAGAATATCCGGCGGCAGGAAGAGGAAGCGGAGATCCTGGCCGCGGCGAAGAAGGTGGTGCAGACCGATCCGGAGGTCGGCGCGCGCGCCGTGCTCGTCGTCGCGGGAGAAGGCTGGCACCGCGGCGTCATCGGCATCGTCGCCTCGAAGCTGGTCGACGCGTTCCACCGGCCGGCCATCGTGCTGTCGATCGAGGACGGGGTGGCGCACGGCTCGTGCCGCAGCATCCCGCACTTCGACATGCTGGCCGCGCTCGAGTGCTGTGCGCCCTTCTTCATCCGGTTCGGCGGCCACAAGCAGGCCGCGGGCCTGACGATGGACGCCGCGCGAATCCGTGAGTTCCGCGCGGTGGTCAACGACCGCGCGGAGGGCCTGCTCGGCCCCGAGCAGCTGATGCCGCGCCTGCGCATCGACAGCGACCTCGGCTTCCGCGCCATCAGCTCGCAGGTGGCCGCCGGCATCGCGTCGCTCGCCCCCTTCGGCGCGGGCAATCCGAAGCCGATCTTCGCCGCCAGGCGCGTCGAGGTGATCGACGGCCCACGGAAGCTCAAGGAGCGGCACCTGAAGATGGCGCTGCGGCAGGATGGGCGCGTGTTCCGCGCCGTGGCGTGGCGGGCCGCCGAGAAGCACGATCAGATCACCACGAGCCGGGGCGCCATCGACGTCGCCTTCTCGCTCGAGCAGAACCAGTACAACGGCGAGACCTACGTGGAACTCACCCTCGCCGACCTGCGTCCTTCCCAGCCATGAGGTGGCAACGGATCGCCCGGCTGCTCTTCGCCATCATTGGCATCGCCGTGGCGATCGGTGTCGGGTCCACCATGAAGCGCCGGACGACACCGCAGACGCAGCCGCCGGTGCCGAAGACCGACCCGGCCGCGGTCGTCGAGTCGGAAGGCGGCAACTCGGTCCGCATCCAGGGCTCGCGCGAGGAAGGCACGCTCACGTACGAGCGGCTGCTGACCTACGCCAACGGCGCGTCGAAGATGATGGGGGTCACCATCACGACCGAACGCCGGAATACCACCTTCGTCATCACCGGCAAGGAAGGACAGGCCGGTGAAAACGAGTCGTCCATCGAGCTGTCGGGTGGCGTGACGCTGCAGTCGAGCGACGGCATGCGCGTCACCGCCGACCGCGCCTCCTTCACGAGGTCCGACAACGTCATCCGCATACCCGGCGCCGTGGAGTTCTCGCGCGGCCGCACGAAGGGCAGCGGGATCGGGTTCGACTACCACCAGACCGAGGACATCATCGTCATCGGCGACCGCGCCCACATGGAGCAGGCAGCCGACCGGAACGGTGCGGACGCGATGACCCTGGACGCGGGTGGCCTGGAGTTCCGCCGCGTCGAGAAGATCATCCGCATGGACCGTGGCGCGAAGATTTCGCGAGACGGCATGACGCTCGAAGCCGACCTGGCGGTGGCGCACCTGACACAGGCAGACGAACACCTCGACCTGCTCGAACTGCGCACCAACTCCCGCATCAACGCCACATCGTCTGCCCCTGGCGGCCTGCAGTTGCTCTCGGGCCGTGACATCGACCTGAAGTACGGCGGCGATGGGCAGACGCTGCAGCACGCGACGATCACCGGCGACGCGCTCCTGCAGGTGGCAGGCGAGCGGCGCCAGCCGGGCCGGCAGATTGCGGCAAACGCGATGGAGATCGGCCTGGCGCCGAACGGCACGACGCCGAACGCGCTCGTGGCCCGCGACAACGTGAAGGTGACCATGCCCGGCGAACCGGGCGCCGCCACGCGGATCATCGCGGCGCAGGCGCTGGACGGGACCGGTGACGACGCACGGGGCCTGACTGGCGCGCACTTCACGGGCAACGTGCAGTTCTCCGAGCGCGGAGGCGGCCTCGACCGCGCCGCCCGTTCCGCGGTGATGGACGTCGCCATGGCGCCTGGGTTCGGGGCGATCGACGAGGCGACGTTCCAGCGCGGCGTGCGGTTTGCCGACGGACCGATCTTCGCCACCGCCGCCGCCGCGAAGTATGCCTTGCGCCGGGGGATCCTCGAGCTGACCGGATCAGAGCCGGGCAGCCTGTCTCCGCACGTCGTCAACGAACAGATCGCCGTGGACGCGACCCGTCTCGACATCACCCTCGACGGTCCGATCGTGAAAGCGACCGGGGCGGTGAAGAGCGTGCTGCAGCCGAAGAAGAAGGATGCACCGGCCGGAAAGTCCGACCCCAGGCTCCCGGCGATGCTGAAGGGGGACCAGCCGGTCAACGTCACCGCCGACCAGCTCACCTACGACGGAGGGCAGTCGCGCGCGGTCTACACCGGCAGCGCGCTGCTGTGGCAGGCCGATACGTCCATCAAGGGCACCACGATCACGATCGACAGCCAGAGTGGCGACCTCGCCGCGGACGGTCCGGTGACCACGTCAGCCATGCTGCTGCAGGAGGGCAAGAACGGCACCCGGGAGAAGGTGAGCTCCATCGGGACCTCCAAGGCGTTCGCCTACCTGGACACACTCCGCCGCGCCACCTACACCGGCGACGCGCACATCACGGGCCCCCAGGGGGACCTGACGTCGCCCAGAGTCGAGCTGTTCCTGAAGCCCGGAGGCGATGAGCTCGATCGCGCCGAGGCGTACGACGGCGTGACGTTGCGCGGAGAGGGCCGCAAGACCACGGGACAGCGGCTGACCTTCTTCGGGGCAGACCAGCGCTACCTCGTGACCGGTACGCCGGTGACCATCGTCGACGAATGCGGGCGCGAGACCACCGGACGCACGTTGACCTTCTTCAGGGCCACCGATAGGATTGTCGTCGACGGAAACGAGCAGGTCCGCACCCAGACACGTGGGAACGGTTCCACCTGCCCGTAACCGCGCACTCCGTCTGTGGCCACACTCCGCACATTCGATCTGACCAAGTCCTACGGCGGCCGCATGGTCGTCCGCGGCATCAATCTGGAAGTGTCGTCGGGCGAGGTCGTCGGGTTGCTGGGGCCCAACGGTGCGGGCAAGACCACGACGTTCTACATGACCGTGGGCCTGGTGGCACCCGATTCCGGCCGCGTCGAGTTGAACGGCATCGACGTCACCGACGATCCGATGTACGTGCGAGCGCGGAAGGGGGTCGGCTACCTGCCGCAGGAAGCCTCGATCTTCCGCGGCATGACCGTCGAACAGAACATCCTCGCCATCCTCGAGACCATGCCGCTCAGCGCGGCGGAGCGGCGGGCCCGCACGCGCGATCTCCTGGCCGAATTGAACCTCACGCCCCTGGCCAACTCCATGGCCTTCACCCTCTCCGGCGGCGAACGGCGCCGGGCCGAGATCACGCGGGCGCTGGTCATGGAACCGAAGTTCATCCTCCTCGATGAACCGTTCGCCGGCATCGACCCGATCGCCGTCACCGACATCCAGAAGATCATCTTCCACCTGAAGGAGCGCGGCATCGGCGTGCTCATCACCGATCACAACGTCCGCGAGACGCTGCGCATCACCGACCGTGCCTACATCGTGCACGGGGGCAGCATCTTCAAGAGCGGCACGCCTGACAGCCTCGCTGCAGATGAGGAAGTGCGGAGGATTTATCTCGGGACCGAGTTCCGCTTGGACTAGAATAAGGACTGGAAATTGCATCAGCTGAGGCGACCGCCCGTTGTCAGGGGGCGGTGGTCATCAAGAACGCTTCGATAACAGGTTCCAACGCATCTACTTAGCTGACGCGCTGCGGTTCAATGGGTATTTCGCAGAAACTACACACGAAGCTCGTCCAGAAGCTCATTCTGACGCCATCGCTGCAGCAGGCCATCAAGCTGCTGCCGATGTCCACCCTCGAGCTCTCGGATCTCCTGAACCAGGAGATGGTCGAGAACCCGATGCTCGAAGAGGTGCCGACCGAGGAATTGCAGCCGGCCGAGGCCGCCCAGCAGCCTGAGAAGCAGGATCCCGAACAGCAGCAGAACAAGACAGATACCTGGGACGACCAGGACTACGAATACTTCTTCGGCGACTACCTGGACGACGGCTACCGGCCGCGTGCGCCGCAGGAAGTGAAGGAACTGCCCCCGATCGAGAACACGCTGTCCACCTCCAGTTCGCTGGCGGACCACCTGATGTGGCAGCTCTCGATGCAGACCGACGACCCGCTGACGCGCGAGATCGGCACCGCCATCATCGGCAACCTGGACGACGACGGGGCGCTGGTGGCGTCACTCGAGGAAATCGCGTCCATGGGGCCCTGGCCGGCGGCCGATGTCGAGCGCGCGCTCCGCCTGGTGCAGGGCTTCGACCCGACCGGCGTTGCCGCCCGCGACCTGCAGGAGTGCCTGCTGCTCCAGCTGCGGCACCTCGGGCTCGAGAACACGGCAACCGAGAAGATCGTCACCGAGCACCTCCGGCTCCTCCAGAATCACCAGGTCCCGGAAATCGCCCGCAAGATGGGCATGACGATCGAGGATCTGAAGGAACACATCGAAATCATCAGGCACCTCGATCCGAAGCCGGGCAGCCGCTACAACCCGAGCCAGTCGCAGTATGTGATCCCCGACGTCTACGTGATGAAGGTCGAGGATCAGTACGTGGCCATGCTCAACGAAGACGGCCTGCCGCAGATGCGGATCAGCCCGGTCTACCGCCGGCTCCTCGACAAGAACGGCGAGAACACCGACGAGACACGCGCCTACGTCAAGGACAAGTTCCGGTCGGCGCTGTGGCTGATCAAGTCGGTCGAGCAGCGTCAGAAGACGATTCACAAGGTCGCCACGAGCATCATCAATTTCCAGCGCGACTTCCTCGATCACGGCATCGAACACCTCCGGCCGCTCGTGCTGCGCGACGTCGCCAATGACATCGGCATGCACGAATCCACCGTCAGCCGCGTCGTCACGAACAAGTACATGCACACGCCGCAGGGCGTGTTCGAAATGAAGTACTTCTTCCACAGCGGCATCAGCAGCCAGTACGGCGAAAGCGTCTCGTCGGTCACGATCAAGCAGCGCATCCGTAAGATCATCGAAAACGAAGACCCGCGAAAGCCGCTCAGCGACTCGAAGATCGTCAGCATCCTGCAGCGCGAAGGGCTGGAATTGGCCCGCCGCACGATCGCCAAGTACCGCGAAGAGCTGAAGATTCCCACGTCGAACCAGCGCAAGGTTCTCTACTAACAGACGATCACAGCCCGTGCGCGCCACCCCGGTGGCGCCTGCACGTGCGTACGGACAGACGCGACTATGCGACTCGAACTAACTGGACGCCAGATCGACATCACCCCGGGCGTGCGCCGGATCATCGACACCAAGCTGGGCAAGCTCGAGCGCCTCCTGAACGACGCGGCCGTCTCTGCGCAGGTCGTCGTGGCGCGTGAGAAGAACGGGCATCGCGCCGATGTGACGCTCCACACCCGTGGCGAGAAGTTCCTGCACGCCGACGGTCGCGGCGAAAGCCTGACGACGGCGATGGCCCAGGCGGTGGAGCGCCTCGGGCAGCAGTTCCGCAAGGTGAAGGGGAAGTTCGAGGCACGCAAGCGCCGCGCGGGCAAGGAGGCGCCGACCCCGATCGAGCAGGCCGAGCCGGAAGCCGCGCCCACGCCGGGCCGCCGCGTGCGGGTGACCATGCCGCGCATTCTCAAGGCGCGTCGTCAGACGATACGCACCCTGTCGGTGAGCGACGCTGCGGCTCAGCTGGATGGTGCCGATGGCGTGGTGATCTTCCTCGACGCCGAAACCGCACGGATTGCGGTACTCTATCGCTCGTCTGGCGGCGAGCTGACGCTGGTTCAGACGACGGCGTAAACGCACCGGCACACCCGACGCACGGCACGGGCCGCGACGTCGGGTGCCGATCCACATGTCCCAGAGTCCTGGCGTCGCCGTTGGCGCGCTCCTGAACGGACGGCCGGACACCTCCGGTCTCGGCCTCGAACTCCTGGCCGGCGCCAGCGGGCTCGACCGCCGCATCACCAGTCCACACGTCCAGAAGACGGGCCTCGCGCTCGCCGGGTTCGACGAGTATCTGCGCCCCGGGCGGGTGCTGATTTTCGGCGAGAGCGAAATCCGCTTCCTCGAGAGCCTGGAAGCGGATGCGCGCGTTCGCGCGCTGCAGGCCGCGCTGCGCCACGACTTTCCCTGCATCCTCATCACCGGCGGGTTCCCGCCGCCGCCGGAGTTGACGGTCGAAGCCGAAGGCGCCGGGGTGCCCCTGCTGCAGACGATGATGGTGACGCCGACGGCGATCGCCAAACTCAGCGCGCTGCTGGAAGACGCGCTCGCGGAGCGCACCGTCTCCCACGCCGGCCTCCTGGACGTCCTTGGTCTCGGCGTGCTGCTGATGGGGGAGAGCGGCATCGGGAAGAGCGAGTGCGCGCTGGACCTGATCGTGCGCGGCCATCGGCTCGTCGCGGACGACACCGTCGAAGTGAAGCGGCTGGCCAGCACCCTCCTCATCGGCACCTGTCCCGACCTCACGCGCCATCACATGGAGCTGCGCGGGCTCGGCATCATCAACGTCAAGGAGCTGTTCGGCATCTCGTCGACGCGCTCGTCGAAGCGGATAGAGCTGGTCGTGCGCCTCGAACGCTGGGAGCCTGGCCGTGAGTACGAGCGCCTGGGCCTGGACGACGACTACTTCGAACTGCTCGGCGTGAAGGTGCCGCTCATCAGGATGCCGGTGGCGCCCGGACGGAACATCGCGATCCTCGTGGAGGTCGCGGCCAGGAACCAGCTGCTGAAGGCCCGCGGGCACCACGCCGCACGGCTGCTCGCCGAGCGGGTGAACCAGGCGCTCAGCGGCAATCAGGTGCCGGCGCAGCCGGACGCCGATGAAGACGAAGAGCACGAGCACGGAGGATCGGCATGAGCGCGCGCACGGCCAGTCGCCGGTCGAAGAAGAAGCCGGGGCATTCGTTCGTGGTCGTCACCGGGCTGTCCGGGTCAGGCAAGTCGCAGGCGATCCGCGCCCTCGAGGACCTCGGCTACTTCTGCGTCGACAACATTCCCACGGCGTTGATTCCCACGCTCGCGCAACTCGCCGCGCGCGGCGCGTTCGAGAAAGCCGCAATCGTGGTGGATGTGCGGGAACAGCGGTTCCTCGCGACGTTCCCGGCCGTCTACCGGCGCCTCAAGGTGATGCGCGGCCTCGCGCCGTCGCTGATCTTCCTGGATGCGACGAACGACGCGCTCGTGCGCCGTTTCAGCGAAACGCGCCGGCCGCATCCCATGGGCCGGGGCAAGTCGGTGATCGAGGGGATTCGCGAAGAGCGCGCCAGCACCGCAGCCATCCGCGACATGGCCGACGCCATCGTCGACACGTCGGACATGACGGTGCACGAACTGCGGCAGTTCTTCATGGGGCTGTCGCGCGACCGGGCGCGTGCGCCGCTCGTGGTGAATATCCTGAGCTTCGGGTTCAAGCACGGCGTCCCGGTGGACGCCGACCTGATGTTCGACGCACGCTGCCTCCCGAACCCGCACTTCGTGCCGACGCTCCGGAAGCGGACCGGGCGGGATCGCGCCGTGGTCACGTTCATCCTGAAGGAACCGGGTACACGCGAGTTCATCGACCGGCTCACAGAGTACGTGCGCTTCGCGCTGCCGTACTACGTGCAGGAGGGCAAGGCGTACCTGACGGTGGCCGTCGGCTGCACCGGCGGACGGCACCGGTCGGTGATGATTGCCGAGCACCTGCGTGACGCACTGGCCTCGGTGCAGGGCGCCCGCGTGCGCGTGAAGCACCGGGACATCAGACGGAGCGTCAAATGATCGGGGTGGTGGTCGTAACGCACGGGCAGCTGGCGACCGAGCTGGTGAATGCCGCCGAGATGATCGTCGGCGATCTGCCGCGCTTCACCGCCGTCTCGATCGGGTGGCACGAAGACGTGAACGATGCACGCGGCGATATCGAGCAGGCGATCGAGCGCGTGCGGGTCGATACCACCGGGGTCCTGATCCTCACCGACATGTTCGGCGGCACGCCGTCCAACCTGGGCATGACCTTCCTGGAGAAGGACCGAATCGAAGTGATCACCGGCGTGAACCTGCCGATGCTGATCAAGCTGGCGTCGCTACGCGGCGAGCACGATCTGCTTTCGGTGGCCCGCGAGATGCGCGATGATGGTCGCAATGCCATCTGGGTCGCCTCGGACCTGCTGCGCAGCGACAAAGCCTGATGACCTCACGGACCGTGACCATCGTGAACCAGCTCGGCATGCACGCGAGGGCCGCCGCGAAGTTCGTGCACCTGGCGTCGCGTTTCGAGTCACGGGTGGTGGTCGGCCGGCAGGGACGCGAGATTGACGGTAAGAGCATCATGGGCCTCCTGCTGCTAGCAGCCGCGCGCGGCACCAGCATCGTCATCTCGGCCGAGGGTCCCGATGAGGCGTCAGCGGTCGAGGCCTTGAGTGAACTGGTGGCCAGCGGCTTCGGCGAGGACGTATGCAGCGCCTGAAGGGCATCGGGGTCTCTCCGGGCATTGTCTACGGCAAGGCCGTGGTGCTGATGCAGCGCGCCCAGGTCCTGCGATACCAGGTGGCTCCCGAGCGGATCGACGACGAGGTCGGCCGTCTCGAGCAGAGCCGCCTCCGCTCGCGTCAGCAACTGCAGGACATCCGCGGCCGCGTCGCCCGCCGGCGGGGGCCGGAACTCGCCGCTCTCTTCGATGCACAGCTGTTGATGCTGGACGACCCGATGCTCGTGCCCAGGGCCGAGAGCCTCATGCGCCAGACCTGCGTGAACGCCGAGTGGGCGGTGCAGCAGGTGTTCGACGAGTTCAGCGAGATCTTCGACGAGGTGGCGGACCCGTACCTGCGCGAGCGGAAGGGCGACGTCGCCGACCTGGTCGGCCGCCTGAAGATGAACCTGCGTCAGGACGTGACCACCGCCCGCGACCTCCTGCGCGCGCTCGAGGAGGCATCGGTCCTCATCGCCGATGAACTGACGCCGTCCCTCGCCGCGCAGGTCGACTGGACCAAGGTTCGCGGCTTCGCCACGGACGCCGGGAGCCGGACGTATCACACCGCGATCCTCGCGCGATCGCTCGAAGTGCCCGCCGTCGTCGGCCTGCACGAGGCGGTGACGCGGATCCGCCCAGGGCAGATGGTGGTCATCGACGGCTCGGCGGACGAGATCATCATCGATCCCGACGCGGCGACCCTGGCGCGCGCGGAAGCGGCGTCGCACGAGCATCGTCCCGCTCACGGTCACGGACCGGAGCGGCGACGGCCCGCCGCGACTGCAGACGGCGTGCGGATCCGGCTCGACGCGAACGTGGAGTTCGTCGAGGATCTGGCCACCGCGCGGTATGCGGGCGCAGAAGGCATCGGCCTGTACCGAACAGAGTTTCTCCTGACGGGCCGACGGACGGTGCCTGGCGAAGACGAGCAGTACGACGTGTACCGGCGGATGCTCGAAGGCATGGCGCCGGGGCAGGTGACGGTCAGAACCTTCGACGTGGACGAGGATCAACTGGCGCTGCGCTCGACCGACCCCACGCTCGGCGGCAGCTGGATTTCGGACGAGGAGCGGCGTAGCCGCCAGGGGCTCCGCGGACTTCGGCTGAGCCTGACGCGGCCGGATCTGTTCCGCACGCAGTTGCGCGCCCTGCTTCGGGCAGCACGGCATGGCTCGCTGCGAATCATGTTTCCGTTCGTGTCTGGAGTGGAGCAACTGCGGAGCGCCAGGAAGCTCGTGGCCGAAGCGCGGAGCAGCCTCGTCGCACAGGGCGTCGACGTGCCAGACGTGCCGATCGGCGTGATGATCGAGATCCCCGCCGCCGCCTACACGGCCGATCTCCTCGCACGCGAGGTCGACTTCTTCACGATCGGCACCAACGACCTGATTCAGTACTGCCTGGCCGTGGATCGGGCCGACGAACGGGTCTCGCGGCTGTACGAACCGATGCATCCCGCCATCCTCAGGGTCATCGTCATGGTGAGGCGGGCCGCGGCACGGGCCGGCATCCCGGTGTCCCTATGCGGCGAGATGGCGTCGGACCCGGCCCTGCTCACGCTGCTCGTGGGCCTGGGGCTCCGCGAGTTCAGCATGACCCCGGGCGCCATCGGCGTGGCAAAGCAGGTGCTGTCCGAGATCGGGAGCGACGATCTGCGCGCGCTGGCGCGCCGCGTCCTCCGCCTGCCCACGGTCGACGAAATCGAGCAGGAACTCCTGACGGCGCTCGGCCGATACACTATCCATGGATAGCGGGGCAGGCGCGTGCCGCCGCTTCAACGCGTCGCTCCGGGCAGCCCGGGCGACTTCGAAAGGACACAGAGCGTGAACGAAGTGACACGGGTCGAGAAGCCGTGGGGCTACGAGTTGCACTGGGCGAAGACCGACCGCTATGTCGGGAAGCTGATTCACATCAACGCCGGACACGCCCTCAGCCTGCAGTACCACAACCTGAAGGACGAGACGGTCTTCCTGCAGTCGGGCAAGCTGCTCTACGAGATCGAGATCGACGGAACGCTGACGAAGATCGAGATGCAGCCTGGCCAGTCCATCCATGTCACGCCAAAGACCGTGCACCGGATGACGGCAATCGAGGACTGCGATGTGTTCGAGGTGTCGACGCCTGAACTCCACGACGTGGTCAGGCTGGAGGATCGCTACGGCAGGGAAGACAAGAAGGGCTGAACGCGCACTGCAGAACGCAGATTGCTGATTTCAGTTTGAGACGCAGACGGGCACGACGCCCGTCCGAACCTGCAATCCGAAATCAACAATCTGCCATTCGGCGTTCCTAGAACGGGATGTCGTCGTCGGTCAGCGGCTCCGAGACGTCGTCGTGTGACGCCGCACCACCACCGCCGCCGCGGCTCTCACCGCCACGATCGTAGCCGCCACCGCCGCCCCCACTCCGTCCACCGCCGCCGCCAAGCAGCACGACCCGCTCGCAGCGAATCTTCGTGCTCTTCCGCTTCTGGCCTTCCTTGTCGGTGTACTCGTCGGTCTGGAGGCGGCCCTCGACGTAGACCTGCTTGCCCTTCACGAGGTACTCGCTGAGGGACTCGGCCTGCTTGCCCCACAGGTCGATGTTGTGCCACTCGGTCCGTTCCTGCCGCTGGCCCGACTTGTCGTTCCAGACTTCGGTGGTGGCGATGCTGAACCGGGCCACGGCTGCGCCGCCCGGCGTGTAGCGGACCTCGGCATCCCGGCCGAGATTCCCCACGAGAATCACTTTGTTCACACTGCCCATCGTCGCTGTCCCTTCTTCATGATCCGTCCGCCCGGACGGATTTCCCTGCGAAACGCCTACGGCTTCTGAGGCGCGAGTTCCTGCAACCGCTGCTGGGCGACCGTTGCCGCCACGCTATCCGGATAGGTCTTGATGACGAACTCGAACGCCTGACGCGCCTGCTCGGACTGCCGCAGGGTCTTCAATGCCGTGCCCTTGCGGACATAGGCATCCGGGACCTCGTTGCTGCGAGGGTAGTTGCGGATCACGACGTCGAACGCGGCCACCGCCGGCTCGTACTTGCCCAACTGCATCTGTGACTGACCGATGTGCAGCTGCGCAAAGGAGGCCTGCGGAGACTGGGGGAAGGTCTTCACATACGACTCGAAGCCGAGGATCGCCAGGTCGTACTGACCGGCGTAGTAGTCGGCAAGGGCACTGTCGAGGAGCTTCTGCGGCGACTGGCCGAGCGCCGCCGCGCCGGTGGGTGCAGCGGGTGTGGCCGGGGCAGACGGGGCATCGCCAGGAGCCGCGTTCGGATCGGCGGGATCAGGTGCAGCCACACGAGCCGAACCGATGGCGGTTACCGACTGCCGAAGCGCGTCGAGTTCCTGGCTGAGCGAGCCGATGCGGACGTTGTTGTCGTCCACCTTCTCGCGCACCACCCGGAGGTCGTTCGCCAGCGTGTCGACGACGAGCTTCTGGTCGGCAAAGGCCTTGCGGTTGGCGGCCGTCTGCTCGTCGATCCGTCCGTTGACCGCCTTGATCGTTTCGGTCAGGGCCGCAATCAGGTTCTGGAGCTGCTGCGACTGCTCCTGGAGAATCCGGATATCGGCCATCATCTGCCGCGTTTCCTTGTCCGCCGCCCATGCGGGCGTTGCAAGGCTGACTGCCAGGAGGGCTCCGAGTACTGCTCCGGACGTTCGCATCTTCATAGACTCACTTGGCCGTCACCACGAAGTGGGCGCGGCGATTCTTCGAATAAGCCGATTCGTCGTGCCCGGGATCGAAGGGGAACTCCTTCCCGTAGCTGACGGTTCGGAGGCGATCGGCGGGGATGCCCAGGGACACCAGATACGCCCGGGCCGCCAGGGCACGCCGTTCGCCCAGCGCCAGATTGTACTCGGCTGTCCCGCGCTCGTCGCAATGACCTTCGATGGTTACCGCCCAGGTCGCGTTCTGTTTCAGCAGGGCGGCGTTGTCGTTGAGCGATTTCTGCGCGTCCGCACTCAGTTCGCTGCTGTCCAATTCGAAGAACGCCGGCTTGAGGGGGGAATTGCGATTGAGATCATCGAGCGACGACGACGCAATCCGGTCCTCCCGGACCGGCTCGGACGGGACCACCACAGGCTCGCTGACCGGCTCAGGTGGCGCAGGCGGCCGCACACCGGAGGTGCTCGCTCCCGTGGTCGGTGGCGGCGGGGCAGGGCGCGCCACCGGAGGTTTCTTGCCGCCGCACGCCGCGATGGTCAGGGCGCACAGCATCAGCAGGGTTGCCAGGGTCGCCGGCCGGAATCCTCGCATCTGGTTCATTCACATACTCCCAAAGGGTGCGCGTCGCTACTTGGACCAGTCTGGCTGGAAGTTGTTGCCGGTCCGCGTGATCTGACGGAGGTCCTTGCCGTCCTTGCTGATGGTGAAGATTTGCGACTTGCCGGACCGGGTGGACATGAAGGCAATGTGGCGGCCGTTGGCCGAGAACGCCGGGCTCTCGTTCGTGCCTTCCCCGAACGTCAGCTGCCTGACCTGGCCGGTCGCGAGTTCGATGACCTTGATGTCGTTGCCCGGACCCGTGCGCGCCGTGTACGCGACCTCGTTGTAAGGCGCCGGCGACCAGGTCGGCCGGTCCGCATACGACTCGTGTGTCAGCTGGCGCAGCCCCAGCCCATCCGCGCCCACGATGTAGATCTGCGGCGTGCCGGTACCGGTCGGACGTGAAGGCGATTTGTGTGCCGGTTGGCGACCAGGTCGGGGTGCTGTCGATCGCCGCACTGTTCGTGATCCTCCGGACGTTGGACCCATCGCGATTGGCTACATAGATTTCTGAGTTGCCATCACGTGTCGACGTGAACGCAATCCGGGTTCCGTCAGGCGACCAGGCCGGGAGGAAGGCCTGTCCGGCCGCGCCTTTCGTCGGTTCGTCCAGGGTGCCCTGGTAGATGTTCGAGATGAAGATCGTCGGCGCTCCCCGACGGTACGAGGTGTAGGCGATCGAGCGCGCGTCCGGCGACCAGGTCGAGTTGATGTTGAGCGACCGCTGCGTCGTGACCCGACGCTGGTTCTCCCCGTCATAGTCGGCGATGTAAATCTCCTTCACGCCGCGGTTCTCGACCGTGCCGGCCATGCGCTCGCCGTCCCGGTCGGAGTTGAAGGTCAGCTTCGTGCGCGCCACGCCGCGCAGCGCGCGCTGCTGCTGATGCAGTTCGTCCGCAATCGTGTGGGCGTAGAGGCGCTTGTTCCCGACCGACCCGCTGTATTCGCGGGAGAAGACAGACTGGCGGTTCCGGTTGAACAACCGCACTTCCACGCGAACGCCAAGCTCCGTCTTCTGCACCGCGCCGATGATGATCCCGTCGGCATTGATCTCCCGGTACCGGTCGAACGGAATGTCCACGAGGGAGGTGGCGGGCGGGATGGTAGCCAGGACGTCCCGGGGAATCAGCGCGAACTCCCGCTCGAAATTGAGGTCGTCCCAGAGCACGCGCCCGATCGTCTGGGCCGCGTCGACCGTTTCGGCGTCCTTCGACAGCGCGATGAAGTCGGGCACGGCAAATCGCGGCGCCGAGCCGGCCTGGTCGCTGCTGATCGTCGTGCTGACCTCATTGGGCTGCTGCGACGTCGCAGGCTGCTGGGCCCTGACGCTCACGAGCAGAAGGGCAGCGGCGGCAAGGGCAGGAAGTGTCCGTTTCATCGTGTGTATTGGAAATTGAGGTGCACGCCCAGTGATGGATTCGGATACGCCCCGGGCAAAGGGGGCAGTTGTCGCGTACCGACGACGGCGCGAAGCGCTGCGATGTCGAGGGCCGTGTAGCCGCTGCCTTTTTCGATTTCCGCGCCTGCAATCGAGCCGTCCCGCTGCACCGTGAACTTCACGATGGCCTCACTCGCCACCTCGGCCCTCGAGTTCCAGTTGGCGCGGATGCGTTCGATCATCAGCACGATGTAATCCGGACAGCAGAAGTCGGCGACGTCGAGCCGTGACCCGGATCCCTGGCCACCGCCACTCGACAGCCCGAATCCCTGTCCACGCGCGCCTGTCTCAGCAACAGCCGATCCAGCCCGGGTCTCGGCGCCACGGGTCGGGGTCCGGCCCCTCGCTTCGTCCGGGGCCTGTGCAACCCTGGGCGGGGGCGGGGCCTTGGTCGGCGCCTTGTTCGGCACCGGAACCGTCATCTCAGGTACTTTCGCGGCCGGCGGCCTCACCGGCTCCGGACGCTTCGGCTCATCGGGAGGCTTCACTTCCTGCACCGCGCGGCCCGCCATCGGTGTGAAGCCACCGTTCTCCGGCCCCTGCGTTCCGCCACCCAGCGAGATGGTCATGACGGTCTTCGGAGCGGCCTTGGTCGCGTCGAGCCAGCCACCGGGCGCGAAGATGAACGCCGCAACGATGCCAACATGGGCGACCAGGGAGGCCGCCAGCATGCGGTCGAACCCTTTCGGGGCGTTCAGGCGTTCGCGCAGGACGTCCGTCACGTCCATTCAGCGTTCCCCGGGCGCGCGAGCCACCAACCCGACGTCGCTGACGCCGGCATTCTTCAGGTAGTCGATGATGGTCATCAGCTCCTGGAACTGGACCGTGCCGTCCCCGCGCAGGTAGACGCGCTTATCCGACGACGACTCCATTTTCTGGCGGACGCGTTCCTGCAGGATGTCCAACCGGATCTTCTCGTCGCCCAGATAGACCGCGTTGTCCGCGCGAAAGGTGGCCGGCACCGTCACGAACACCCGTTCGCCCTCGACCGCGCTGGCGCGCCGCGAGACGGGCAGCTTCACGTCGATCCCCCGCTGGATCATGGGCGCCGTCACCATGAAGATGATCAGCAGCACCAGCATCACGTCCACGAGGGGGACGACGTTGATTTCGGCGAGGCTGGTCGATGTCCGTCGTCCGCGTCCACGCGCGGGTGCGGCGTCGCCAGCCGCATGAACCTTCGGCACGTTAGGTGAAGTTCCTCTCCGCGATGTTCAGGAACTCCATCGCGAAGTCGTCCATCTGGGAGGCAGAGAGGCGGACGCGGTTGGAAAAATGGTTGTAGCCGACCACGGCCGGCACCGCCGCCACCAGTCCGGCGGCGGTCGCCACGAGCGCCTCCGCGATGCCGGGGCCGACAGACGCCAGGTTGGTCGACCCCGTTTCTCCGATGGTCTGGAACGACATCATGATGCCGATCACCGTACCGAACAGCCCGACGAACGGCGCGATGCTCGCGGTCGTCGCCAGGAACGTGATCCTGCTCTCGAGCTTGTTGACCTCGACGACAGACGCCCGCATCAGCGCGCGATCGACAGCGGCGAGGCTCTTGAGGGTTGGACGTCCGGCGCCCGCTCTTGGATTGTCCGATTCGTCCGGATTGGCCTGCCGGAGCTGGGCGGTCAGCTCTGCATAGCCCGACTGGAACAGCCCGACGAGCGGGCTCTCGGTCAGTGAGCGGCAGACCGCCTGCACTTCCGAAAACTTGCTGCTTCGGCGGAAAACGTCGAGGAAGCTGTTGGACTGCTGTTCCGACCGCCGGAACACCCACAACTTGTAGAGAATGATCGCCCACGACCCGACGGACATGAGCACCAGCGTCAGAAGGACCGCCTTGGAAATGGGAGTGGACCTGGCAATCAGGCCCAGAATCGATGTATCAGTGCCACCGGACATGGCACCGCTCTCCGCCGGCTGCAGCAGCAGGGCGACAAACGGGCTACCAAGCGTGCGCAAACTGCCCTCCGAATACCAGTTCTCGCGCCGCTGGGACAGCGCCTCGGGGAGTGCCCCGATCTGAGGTCGTGCCGAACTGTAGCATGCGGAGAAAATCGCGGTCAACCCTATGTTAGGATTGGAGTTCTCTTCCCTCCGATGCTTCGCTTCCTCACGATCAGGCGTCTCGCAGTCATCGACTCGGTCCAGGTCGAATTCGACCCGGGCCTGAACGTGCTCAGCGGTGAAACGGGCGCCGGCAAGTCCATCCTGGTCGAGGCGGTCGGACTCCTGCTTGGCGGCCGGGCATCAGGCGACCTCGTCAGGACAGGCGAAGAAACAGCGACAATCGAAGCCATCTTCGAAATCGGCGGCGAAGAGTGGCTCGTCCGCCGGGAGATCACGGCGCAGGGCCGAAGCCGGGCGTTCATCAACGGCAACCTCTCCACGGCCAGCGCACTGAAGGATCTGGCGAGCCGCTTCCTCGAACTCCACGGCCAGCACGAACACCAGACGCTGCTCGACCCGACGACGCACCTCGCCGCCCTCGATGCGTACGCAGGACTCGAGCCCGCACGCGAACAGGTCGGCGCCGCACACGCCGAGTGGGTTCAGGCAGGCGAGGAGTTGCGCCGCCTTCGCAAGGTGCTGGCCGAACGCGATGCCCGACAGGAACTGGCGGCGTTCCAACTGGCCGAGCTCGACAAGGCCGACCTCAAGCCAGGAGAAGACGACGAGCTGACGGCACTCAAGCAGGTGCTCGCGAGCGCGGAGCGCATCGAGCGGCTCTGCAACGAAGGCCACGCCGCGCTGTACGAACGGGACGATGCCGTGCTGGCCGTGCTGGCCGGTGTGTGGAAACGAGTAGGAGAGCTCGCGTCGATCGACCCCGTTTTCCAGCCTTACCTCGACGCACGGGACGGCATCAAGTCGCAGCTGGAAGATCTCGCGGCCCAGCTCCGCCACTATGCCGACGGCATCGAGGCCTCTCCCGAACGCCTCCAGCAGGTGGAAGACCGCCTGGCCCTGCTCGAACGTCTGAAACGCAAGCATGGCGCACCGCTCGCCGGAGTCATCGCGAAGCGGGACGACCTTCGCGAAGAACTGACCGAACTCGCGCAGGGAACCGGCCGGGGCCGTGAACTCGAAGCGGAGGAGGCTGCTGCGGCGTCGACCTATCTGGCGAGAGCCACCGCGCTCAGCCAGCGACGGCAGGAGGCAGCTCGCGCATTCGCCTCGTCGGTCGAGCGGCTCCTCGGTGAACTCGCGATGGATGCGACCCGCTTCGAGGTCCGTTTCGAAGCGCCGCTCGGCCAAGCCGACTGGGCGGCCGACGGCATCGACAGGGGAGAGTTCTACCTCTCGCCGAACCCGGGCGAAGAACTGCGCCCTCTGGCCCGCATCGTCTCGGGTGGCGAACTCTCCCGCGTGATGCTTGCGCTGAAGACACTGACCGCTGCCCGCCGCTTCGGGTTCACAGAAGGCGCGGACCGTCCGCCAAGCGCATCGGCTCCCGGGCTGATCTTCGATGAGGTCGATGCCGGCATCGGTGGCCGAGTCGCTGATGTCGTCGGCAAGCGGTTGCGGGCGCTCGGGTCGAGCTTCCAGGTGCTCTGCATCACCCACCTGCCCCAGATTGCCGCATACGCGGACACCCACTTCCTCATCGAGAAGCAGGTGGAGCAGGGGAGAACGCTCACAAGCGTTCGTCGCCTCGACCACGCCGGCCGGGTCGAAGAACTCGCGCGCATGCTGGGTGGCGTCAGCGTGACCGCCCAGTTGCGAGCCTCGGCCGAGGAAATGCTCAGGGAGCGCCAGAGCGCTCCGCGCGAAGGCGAAAGCAAAGAATCAGCAAAAGGCGAAAGCGAAACCGCCGGCAGGGCGAAAGCGAAACCCGCAACCGGAAAGCCCGCGCGTCGACCGGGCGCCTGAACCATACCCATGTCACGGAAATACCTGATCGAAACCTACGGCTGCCAGATGAATGCGCACGATTCGGAGCGCATGGCTGGCCTGCTCGAGCAGGCCGGATACGAGCCCACCAACGACGCCTCCGACGCAGACGTCGTGGTCATCAACACGTGCAGCGTTCGCGAACACGCCGAGGAGAAGCTCTACACCCGGCTCGGAGAACTCCGGGTACTCGCCCAGGAACACGGCCACAACCCCATCGTCGCCGTCGCCGGTTGCGTGGCCCAACAGGAGGGCGACACGCTCCTCAAGCGCTCCCCGGGCGTCGCAGACGTCATCGTCGGCACTCAGGCCATCAAGCGGCTTCCAATGCTCGTGCAGCGCGCCGCCTCAGCGCGACGCCCGGTGGTCGACCTCGACCCCTTCGAGGACGTGACGTTCCCGCTCGGAATTACCCGCCGCACGGACCCGGTGCGCGCCTACGTCACGATCATCGAAGGCTGCAACGAATTCTGCTCGTTCTGCGTCGTCCCATACACCCGCGGCAACGAACGCATGCGCCCGAAAGCCGACATCCTGGCCGAGGTCCAGCACGCGGCGGAGTCAGGCCATCGGGAGGTCCAGCTCCTCGGGCAGATCGTCAACCACTACTCGGCGCCAGACGACGCCCAGTGCGACTTCACCGCACTGGTGGAGGCTATTCATCAGGTCGACGGCATCGACCGCATCCGCTTTGCAAGCCCACACCCCCGCCATTTCTCCGTGCGGTTCCTCGAGGCAATGCAGCGACTGCCAAAGATCGCCCGCCACCTGCACCTGCCAGTCCAGTCCGGCTCGACCACCGTGCTGAAGGCGATGCGGCGCCGCTATACGCGCGAAAGCTACCTCGAACTCGTGGAGCAGATCCGCACGATGCTTCCCAACGTGGCACTATCCACGGACATGATCGTCGGCTTTCCTGGCGAGACGGACGCCGACTTCGAGGACACGCTGTCGCTCACACGCGCCGCGCGCTTCAACAGCATGTTCTCGTTCAAGTACTCGCCGCGCCCGAACACGCTCGCCGAGAAGCGGATGGCAGACGATGTCCCTGAGGAGGTGAAGACCTCGCGCATCGTCGAGCTTCAGGCGCTGCAGCGGAGCATCCAGGAGGAGCTTCACCGCTCCCTGGTAGGCCAAACCGTGGAAGTACTCATCGACAGCGCCAGCCGCCGGCGCGACACGGAACTCTCCGGCCGCACATCGCAGAACACCGTCGTCAACCTGCCCGGCGACCCGTCATGGATCGGTCAGACACGACAGGTCGTCATCGAGCGGAGTGGCCCACACAGCGTATGGGGGCAGGTGAGCTTGACAGCAGGCGCACCAGCGCCTACCTTGCAGAGCACGAGGCACTGAGGCATGCAGATCGAAATGACCATCAAGGGCTTGATGGTCGACCCCATCACCAATACGCCGATCGTCATCCTTCGAGACGAAGAAGGGCAGCGTGTACTTCCCATCTGGGTGGGGATCTTCGAAGCCAACGCCATCGCGCTGCAGATCGAGAACGTGACCACGCCTCGTCCGATGACACACGACCTGCTGCGAAACGTCATCCACGATCTCAAGGCCACGGTCGAACGCATCGTCGTCTGCGACGTCCAGGACAACACGTTCTACGCGCTGATCCATCTCACCCGCGACGGTCAACCGATGACGATCGACGCCAGACCCAGCGATGCCATCGCGCTTGCGCTCAGGACGCGCGCGCCGATCTTCGTGGAAGAAACGGTGCTCGACCACGCCAAGACCGTCGACTTCTCACCAGACAAGCCCGACGCCGACCGCCTCCACAAATGGCTCGAGAGCCTCGATCCCGAGGACCTCGGCAAGTACAAGATGTAAACCGCCCCGCAGCCAACAGAGATACCAGGCCCAAGTGATCGTCGCCATCGCCAACCAGAAAGGCGGAGTGGGAAAGACCACGACCGCCATCAACCTCGCAGCCGCGCTCGCGCTGCGGGGTCGACGCACGCTCCTCATCGACCTGGACCCGCAGGCCAACAGCACCATGTCCTTCCTCGACATGAGCCTGGTCACCCGGAGCGTGTACGACGCCATCGCGGAAACATCGGTCGCCATCCAGGATGTGGTCCTGCAATCACCCCTGGAGAACCTGGCCATCGCCCCCTCGCGTATTGCCCTCGCCAAGCTCGAGGCAAAGCTGGTGGGGGAGATGGACGCCCACTTCCGCCTCAAGGACAAGCTGGAGCCGCTGCTCGCCCAGTATCCGAACGTGGTCATCGACTGCCCGCCGACGCTGGGCCTGCTGACGGTCAACGCCCTCGTGGCGGCGACCCACCTCCTGATCCCCATCCAGTCGTCTTACTTCGCCCTCGAGGGCACGGATGACCTGCTGGAAACGATCGAGAAAGTGCGGATGCGGCCGAACCCGGCCCTCAAACTCCTGGGCGTGCTGATCACCATGCATGACAAGCGCACCGCACTCGCGCGCGACATTCGCGCCCAGATCCAGAAGGTGTTTGGCGGCAAGGTCTTCAACACCGTCATCACCAAGAGCGTCAGGCTCGAAGAGAGCCCGGCCTACAAGGAATCCATCTTCACCTTTGCGCCCGATTCCACCGGCGCGTCCGAGTACTACCGTCTCTGCGAGGAGGTCATCGACCGTGTCTAGACGAGGGCTGCCTGTCTCGATTGCCATGCGCCACGACGAACACTACGTCTCAGCGCTTGCCGCCTCTGCTGGGACACCAGTCGGGCGCGTTATCGGCATCGACCTGATCGACCCGAACCCGAACCAGCCCAGACAGGTGATGGGCGACCTGAGCGAGCTGATCTCCTCGATCGCCGAGAAGGGCATCATCGAACCCATCATCGTCAGGCAGCGTGGCGAGCGGTTCCAGATCATCGCCGGCGAGCGGCGCTACCAGGCCTCGGTCCAGGCCGGCCTCAAGGAACTCCCGGTCGTCATCCGCGAAGCGGACGACACCGAGGTTCTCGAGGTTGCGCTCATCGAAAACCTCCAGCGCAAGGACCTGACGCCGTTCGAAGAGGCCGAGGCCATGCACGGCCTCGCGGAACGCTGCGGGTACACCCACGAGGATCTGGCCAGGCGCTTGGGGAAGTCGCGGACATCCGTCACCGAATCCCTCTCCCTGTTTCAGATGCCGGAGGAGGTCCGAAACCTTTGTCGGCTGGCCGACATTTCCTCCAAGTCGTTGCTATTACAGGTAGTTAGGCAGGAATCACCTGAGAAAATGACCGCCCTGGTCGAAAAGATCGCGAGTGGTGGCATCTCCACACGACAGGAAGCCAGACAGGCCGTCGCCAAGCCGAAGCCGGGACGCCCGAAGAACTACACGTTCGCGTACCGCCCCCCGACGAAGCAGTTCAATCTGAAACTGAGCTTCACCAAGTCCAAGGTGCAGAAGGACGAGATCATCAGCGCCCTGGAAGGGATCATCAACGACCTTCGCAACAGCGAGGACTGAGACCACGCGAGGACGCCCCGAGCGGGCGTCCTCGTTTTTCGCACCCGCCAAACACCACAACACAGCGCCCCGAACGGAAAGACTCCGAGGCCAACACGCCGCGGACCTCGACCAGCGCACGACCAGCGACCAACCGCCAATCAAATCCACATACGATTCAGACCGAAGAACCGAGCGCAAATCGAGGACTCCAGGATCTACGGAAGGGCATCAGACTCCAGCAGCGCGGGCCCACCAATGCGTTTTCCGGCCGGCCGCACTGATTAGTTAACATAACATGCATTATCGGACTACGTGTATTTGCAGCCAATACGGCCCTGTGCACAGCCTGTGGATGGATTATATGGGCCGATGCCCTATCAGGCGGTCCAGTTGCGGGCAGCGAAGGCCGAATCCGGGAGGGTCACGCTGATCGGTCGACCAGACGGGTGGCGTTCCACCTCGACCGACTCGGCGTCGTGGAGGGCAACAAAGAACGAAACATCCGAGACGCGCTCAGGCCCGTCAGCCAGCACTCCGCGGGGCACGGCGATCTCGAGAATCGAGCCGGCGCTGGCCGCCACCGCCGCGGAGCCGTCGCTAACCCAGAGGTCGCCTCGCAGGCGCTCGACCGAGGCACTCAGACGCCCATCCCGCGAACCGCAGACCACGCGTATCTGGGCCGGCACCAGAAAGCTGACCACGACCGTCAACCCCTCGGCCAGCCAACGGGTCGCCGGCCGGTGCGCGTCCAGACGCAGGAACAGGTACTCCTCGCTGAATCCGAAGTGCAGCACCGAAAGCAGGGACGGCGCGCGCTCGGCCTGGTGCATCGCCCCAGCGGTGTCCCGGACATCGAGGCGCCCGGCGCCCAGCCATTCGAAGTAGCTGGAGTTCTCGCCGTCGAGCACCGGCGCGATGAGGCCGGTCGGCGGCACCGCCTCGGCCGAGGTGGCCGACGCGCTGATGTTCGAGACGAACAGTTCGTCCGGAATCGGTCTCCGGAGCAGGCGATAGACATTCCGGAGGTGGCGCCGGAACAGGTCGTCGAACTCGGCGTCGTGGTCCGACGAGTGGTCGTCTCCGTACCACCAGCACCAGTCAGAGCCCTCTGCGATGAGGATCTCCTCGCGCGCCCGGGCAAGCGTGCCGGCATCCACATCTCCAGACGCGTCATCGAGGACGGCCCGCGCATCGGCGAGCTGACTCCAGGCGCGCTGGTCATCCTGGTGGCCGATCCAGATGGAGAAATTGGCGTCGATCCACGACCCCGGGAAGATGCCTTCGAGGCGCTCCGTCGGCCCGGCGCACGCCTCCGACATCGTCACGGCACGCAGCTCCGGATGTCCGGTCAGGCGGCCGTAGAGCGCCCGCAGGAACGGGCGGCCGCCTCCCTCGAAGTGCTCCCAGGCATTCTCTCCGTCGAGAATGACGAAGATGGTGGGCTCTCCCCCGCCGTTCCTGGCTGCGGCGTGGCGGCCCGCCTCCGCCAGACGGCCGACGAAGTCGGCAGCCGCGGCGTCGGGGTTCCACCCGGCATAGACGAAGCCGATCAGGTCTGACAGCGCATGGTCCCTGAACCCGCAGGCGACCTCGGCACCTCCGGCCGACACCAGGTAGGGGCGGTACAGGCGGTCGGCCTGCTCGACCAGCCCTCGTCCGTCGCGGCCGAACAGCGTCCCGAGCGTATTCGCCAGGATCATCTCGTCGGTCGCCATCCAGCGGAACCCGGCACGGGCCACCAGCGGAACCATGGCGTCAGACACCGACCCCTCCGAGGGCCAGAGGCCGACCGGACGACGACCGAAGAGCCGTTCATGGTAGGCCGCCGCGTCCTCGAGTTGCGCCAGCGCATCCTCGGGCCGGGTGAATCGGCGCCGGGGCGATCTGGAGGCGGGGTGCGTGTGCTTGTAGATGTCGGTGTCGCAGAGAAGCGGGAGGATGGGGTGGTAGAAGGGCGACGTCGAGATCTCGATGCGTCCGGCGTCCGCCCCATGGCGGTAGGCCGGGATGACGGCCCGAAGCAGTTCCAGTTCAACCTCCCGAAGCACCAGCTTGTCGTCTTCGGTGAAGAGGCGCCCACGCTCCACGAGGCTCCGGACCCGCGCGTCCGTGGCGTGGTACTCCGGGTCGATCCATGCCAGCTTCTGCCAGACCTGCAGGTCGCGCAGGTCATCGACCGCGAATCGCCTGGCGGCTGCGGCGAGATCGGCGTCGGACGTACCCCACCCCCGCAGCGCCAGCAATTCCGCGTAGCGCGGGTAGGCGTCGATCATCCGCTGCCGCTGGGCGTGGAAGAAGTTCCGCAGCATGAACCGCACATCGTCTGTCGTCAGCGCATGCGCCGGCTTCAGGCCGACGTCGAGGAAGCGATCCTGGGCCCGGTTCTCCGCGAACGCCTCGAGCTGCACGAGCAGCGACGGGACCAGGTTGAAGGTCGTCCGCATCTGCGGAAACTCCTCGAGCAGCGTGGCCATGCCCCAGTAGTCTTTCAGCGCGTGCAGCCGGACCCAGGGAAGGATGTGCTCGTGCGTCACCAGGTCTTCGTAGTAGGGCTGGTGCATGTGCCAGAGGATCGCGACTCGGGTCATGGGTGTTAGTCTAATCTCTGCCTCATGTTGCGGACCCTCGACCGATACCTCGTGCGCGAGATCGCACTCCCCTTCGCGCTCGGGCTGACGGTCCTGACCTTCATCCTCGTCCTGCCGCCGATCCTCGTCGCCGGCGAGGAGTTCATCTCGAAGGGCGTGGAATGGTCGATCGTGGCGCGGGCCATGTCGTGCCTGCTGCCGCAGGCGCTCAGCCTGACCATTCCCATGGCAGTCCTGCTCGGGATCCTGGTCGGATTCGGGCGGCTCTCAGCCGACCGCGAATTCGTCGCCATGCAGGCCTGCGGCGTCAGCCTCGCCCGCCTGCTCCGCCCGGTACTGCTCGTCGCCACGCTCGGTACAGCCGCCACCGCCTACGAAATCATCATCGCGCTGCCGAATGCGAATCAGGCGTACCGGGAAATCGTCTTCGTCCTGCTGGCGACACGCGTCGAGAACAACGTCAAGCCGAGGGTGTTCTACGAGGACTTCCCGAACAAGGTGATCTACGTCCGCGACATCCCGGCAACCGGCGGCTGGAAGGACGTGTTCCTGGCGGACACCGGACGCCCGGGAGAAACCACGGTCTACTTCGCCAGGGAGGGCCGCATCCGGCTCGACGAGGGGCACCAGATCGTCCAGCTGGAGCTGAAGGGCGCAACGTCGTACACAGCGCACGTCGACAAGCCGGACGCCTACGAGGCGAACTCGTACGAGAGCATCCTGCTGTCCCTCGATCCGTCTACCGTCTTCAAGAAGCCGCCATCGAAGGGTGCCCCCGAGATGAGCATCGCCGAACTGAAGGCGGAAATCGCGGACGCACAGACACGGAACGACCCGGCGTACGGCGCCCGGTTCATGCTCCAGCAGAAGTTCTCGCTCCCCCTCACCTGTCCAATCCTGGCGTTGATTGCGCTGGCCCTCGGTGCAAGCAACCGGAAGGACGGCAAGCTCGCCAGCTTCGCGATCGGGATGGGCGTGATCTTCGTGTACTACGTCCTGCTCTGGGGCGCCCGGGCCGCGGCCATGGGCGGCCGGTTCCCGCCGGAGCTGGCGCCGTGGGTACCCAACATCGTCATGGGCGCCCTGGGCGTCGCGATGTACTTCTGGCGATCG
The DNA here is from genome assembly GCA_046331345.1 of Vicinamibacterales bacterium. GTDB lineage: Bacteria > Acidobacteriota > Vicinamibacteria > Vicinamibacterales > CAVVIG01 > CAVVIG01. The sequence continues at coordinate 739,166 of JAXLRA010000004.1, forward strand.
CGGTCGGCCGACCAGCCGATCCGCTTCAGTGTCCCGGCCTTCTGGCGCCGCTCGTCGCAGCCGCACGTAGCCGGGTCTGCGCCGTCGCCAGCGGCCCAGACTGGGCGAGTCGTCGTCGTGCTGCGGGTGCCGAACATCTCCGTGCCCGGCCCGCGCCTCCTCGATGTCTACGTCTCGCGCGAGTACCTGCGCGTGTTCTTCCTGGGACTCGTCGGCCTGCTCGGCATCTTCTACATCTCGACGTTCATCGATCTGGTGGACAAGCTGTTCCGCGGCGAGGCGACCTCCGCGATGCTGCTCCGCTATTTCTATTTCCGGACGCCGCAGTTCGTCTACTACGTCATCCCGATGGGCGTCCTGGTATCGACGCTGGTGACCATCGGCGTCATGACCAAGAACAGCGAACTGCTGGTCATGCGGGCGTGCGGCGTCAGCCTCTATCGAAGCGCGCTCCCGCTGCTGCTCTTCGGCGCGCTGGCGAGCGGTGCCCTGTTCGCGATCCAGGAGCGCGTGCTGGCGCAGTCCAACCGCGAGGCCGACCGCCTCGAGCGCATCATCAGGCGCTGGCCGCCTGCGACCTCCGCCCTGAACCGCCGCTGGGTCATCGGGCGGCAGAACGAGATCTATCACTACGATGTGTTCGACCCGGAGTCCAACCGGTTCGGCAACCTGTGGGTCTACCGCCTGGACGAGAAGGCATGGGGACTTGCCTCCGTCGTGCGCGCGGCTGAGGCCACGGCACCGACCGGTCGCTCAGGAGACAGCAGCGGATGGGTGGGCAAGAACGGCTGGACCCGTGAGGTCGTCAAGGAGACCGGCAAGCGCGGAGTCCAGCGCACGGTCGTCAAGTACACCCCGTTCGCGGAGCAGGCGCTGGCGATCGAACCGCCCGGCTACTTCAAGTCCGACGAGCCGCTCGCTGAACTGATGACGTACGGTCAGCTGCGCGAGTACATCGACAAGCTGCGGGCGAGCGGTTCCAACGTGGTGCCGCAGATGGTCGCCCTGCAGCGCAAGCTCGCCTTCCCCTTCGTGACGATCATCATGACCGTGCTCGCGGTTCCGTTCGCGGTCACCACCGGACGCCGTGGAGCGATGTACGGCGTTGGCGTCGGCATCGTGCTCGCGATCACGTACTGGATTGCGATGAGCATCACGGGCGCCCTCGGCGCCGGCGGCGTGATGACGCCTACACTGGCGGCCTGGGCGCCGAATCTCGTGTTCGGGTCAGCCGCCGCCTATTTGGTGCTGACGGTCAGAACCTGAGCGTCGAACCTGCAGGGCGACGCCGCTCAGGGTCTCGCGCCGTTCGCGAGCCTGGGCCGCCCAATCCAGAGGTGCCCTGACGCCCCAGGCTTCGTGTTCGTCGTATCCACCACGAACATCACGGCTCTCACGTCGCGGCGCGGTGGGCGCGCCTCATGCGTGCGGCCGACCGGAACCATGTCGGCGAAACGCACGAAGCGCAAGGCCTCGGTCGCGTCCACGTAGACGGAGCGCTCCCACCGCTCCGGTGGCGCCCCCTTGACCTCGGCGCGAACCTGAACCGAGATCCGCATCGGTGCGTCGGCGCGAGCCGAAAAGGCCACCCCGTCGAAATCGCCAGCTCCCGCCGGCACGTCCACCGCGGCCGCCGAATACTGCCCCGCCAGTGAACCGCCCGCCAGACCATAGCGCAGGCGCACGCGCGAGCCGTCCACGAACGGCGCCACATCAACAGCCGCCACCGAGGACGGGTCGGCCTCGTAGGACCACCCGGCCGTCGTGCGCCCGTCGAACAGGGGCTGGCCGCCGTCAGCCGCGCTCGCCGCTGGCTCCTCCCTTCGTGCCGGCCATGGCACGGCGCGGACATAAATCGGGTTGCTCGTCAGCCACGGCGGCATGCCCTCGCTCATGGGCCGACGCACTTCGACGGTATAGGTGCCAGGCGTTGAGCCCACGTCGATGTCGAACGACGGCTCGCCCCGCTCCGTCACGACGTCCGCCCCGCGTCGAAGCATGGTGACGTAGCCCGCAGGCGCGTTACTCCGAACATGCATCGCGACCGGCCCTGACACGAGCAGGGTGTCGCCGGCGGCCGCCTGGGCCGCCCCAGACGTCGCCGTGAACGAGAACGACGGAGGCGAGGCCCATCCGTCCACCGCCACGTACACGTGCCCCCGGCGGATGCCGTCGAGCACGGCCGCGCTGTCGCCTGCTGCGTCACCGGTGAGGGGGCGCCCAGGCGTGACGTGAACGGACAACGATTCGAACGAGGAGTCGTAGCTGGGAATCGGAATCGAGAACCGGTTGTCGCCGGGTTCGGCATCGCGCAGCGCGAGCTTCGCGTGGGCATCCGCTCCAGCGATGGCCACCACCGGCCGATCGGCCGTCAGTGCCAGCCACTGCGCGCGGAGCTGGTTGGATTCGGTCAGCACACCGGCGACCGCCTCCGAGGGCCGGACGGCATAGCCGAGCAACGTCCGCAGAAGCAGCCATCGTGACCCGTCGTCCGTGAAGGCGTGGACGCGCCAGCTCGTGTCGGGGTTGATCAGCTCGACGCCGTCGAGTGGCGCCTGCCAGTCGCGCCAGCGCAGCTCCGCCTTTGGCGAATCGGGGTGCGCCGCAATCCCCATCCCTCCAAGTCGCCGCACGTCGTCGACGACGTCGGCCGGCTCACCACCGAGAGGGTATGGTGTCTTCCGCAGTCCGAGTGCGACGTAGTGTCCGCCGCGCGTGCTGATTTCAACGGCATCGATGATCAGGACGCCGGACCGATAGGCCGGGTCTTCCGGAAGCCGCGTGCCGTCCCCGTGGTCCGTCACGACCACGAAGCGAAGGCCGGCGCGCGCGGCCGCCGCGGCGATGTCGTCCAGCGTGCCGCGCCCGTCGGACGCGCGGCTGTGCACGTGCAACAGCCCGCGCACCGCCCCGTCGCCGGCTCCGGGACTGAGCATGGTGCGCCGGGGCGGCAGGGAGAGCCCCCAAACAGCAACGGCGGCCACGAGGGCCGCCGTCAGTGCGACACGCTTCACGCGCGCCAGTCTCCTACAGCTTCGCCGCCGACTTGAGCGACGCAGCCTTGTCGGTGCGCTCCCACGTGAACTCGGGCTCCGTGCGGCCGAAGTGACCGAACGCGGCCGTCTTCTTGTAGATCGGACGACGCAGATCCAGTTCTTCCATGATGCCGCGCGGCGTCAGCTTGAAGTGCGCGCGAACGATCTCGGTGATCTGTTCTTCAGGAATGCGCCCGGTGCCTTCGGTGTGCACCATCACGGACACCGGGTCGGCCACGCCGATGGCGTACGCGAGCTGCACGAGGGCGCGATCGGCGATGCCGGCCGCGACGACGTTCTTGGCGATGTAGCGGGCCATGTAGCAGGCCGAGCGGTCGACCTTCGTTGGATCCTTGCCCGAGAACGCGCCACCACCGTGCGGAGCCGCGCCACCGTAGGTGTCCACGATGATCTTGCGTCCGGTGACGCCGGCGTCGCCGTGCGGACCACCGATGACGAACTTGCCCGTCGGGTTGATGAAGATCTTCGTGTTCGCGTCTATCATGTCGGCCGGCATGAGCGGCGTGATGATCTTCGCGCGGATATCCGCGAACATCGCCTCGTTGGTCACGTCGGGGCTGTGCTGGGTGGACACGACGATGGCGTCGATGCGGAGGGGCTTGTTGCCGTCGTACTCGATGGTGACCTGCGACTTGCCGTCGGGACGGAGGTAGTCGAGGCCGCCGGTGCGGCGCGCATCGGACAGGCCGCGCGTCAGCTTGTGCGCGAGCATGATCGGCAGCGGCATGAGTTCCGGCGTCTCGGTGCACGCAAAGCCGAACATCAGGCCCTGGTCGCCGGCGCCGCCGGTGTCGACACCCATCGCGATGTGGGCCGACTGCTTGTGAATCGTCGAAAGGACGCCGCAGGTTTCCGCGTCGAAGCCGAACTTGGCGCGCGTATAGCCGACGTCCGCAATCGCCGCACGCACCACATCCTGGTACTCGATGACCGCCTTGGTGGTGATTTCACCGGCGACGACCGCAAGCCCCGTCGTCACGAGCGTTTCGCACGCCACGCGCGCCACCGGGTCCTGCGCGAGGATCGCGTCGAGAATCGAATCCGAAATCTGGTCCGCGATCTTGTCGGGATGCCCTTCGGTCACCGACTCCGAGGTAAAGAGGTGCCGTCCCTTACGGCTCATGCCGCGACTCTCCTTCTGCGCGCCCTGTCGGACGCGGCGTAAAGCGCCTTAAACGTTGCTGGCAAACGGTTAAGTCTAACAGATTCACGCACGCGGATGAAAACGCTCGTAGACCGAGCGGAGCCGCGCCTCGAGGACATGTGTATAGATCTGCGTCGTCGAGAGGTCCGCGTGCCCGAGCATCATCTGGATGGCACGGAGGTCGGCGCCGCGCTCGAGGAGGTGCGTCGCGAACGAGTGGCGGAGCACGTGCGGGCTGAGGGCGCTGGTGATGCCCGCGCGACGCCCGTACGCGGTGAGCACCTTCCAGAAGCCCACGCGACTGATGCCTCCGCCTCGTGCGTTGAGGAACAGGCGCGGGTCGCTGCGCGTCGTCGCCCTCGCACGGCCGGCCAGGGCCGCTCGACCGGTGCGCTGGTAGCGCCGGACCCAGTCTGCCGCCTGGGCACCGATGGGGATGATGCGCTCCTTATTGCCCTTGCCCACGCACGTGAGGTACTCCTCGTCGAGGTGCAGGTCGGCGGCGCGGATGTTGATCAGCTCCGACACCCGCATGCCTGTGGCGTAGAGCAGTTCGATCATCGCGCGGTCGCGCAGACCGAAGGGGGTGCTGACATCCGGTTGCGCGATGAGGAGGTCGACATCCTCGATGGAGAGGTGCCGCGGCAGGGCCGGCCAGGCGCGCGGAGGCATGAGTTCATCCGCCGGGCTGCTGTCGAGACGGCGGTCGAGCACGAGGAAGCGGTAGAACCCGCGGATCGCCGCCACTGCCCTGGCCACGGAGCGCGGCGACAGTCCGTCGGCCATGAGCTGTCGAACGTAAGACTCCAGCGCGGAGCGATCGAGCGACAACAGTGTCTGGTTCTCGCCCGCGGCGAAGCGCGCAAGGCCGCGCAGATCGCGCTCGTAGCTCTCGAGCGTGTGGTCCGCGAGGCGCCGTTCGACGCGCAGGTGGTCCAGGTAGGCGTCGACCATGTCCCTGCCGGCTATGCTAACATCCGCGGTTTCGAGGTTCGTTCAAGCATGCCTGTCCGTTCGAAGTGGCAATCGCTTCCGACCGAAGCGATCAATCCGGCGACGCTGGCGATCGACAAGCTCTCGTCGGCGGACATCGTCGAAGGCATGTTGAACGAGGACCGCAAGATGCTGTCCGCGGTCCAGCGCGAGAAGGAACGCATCGCGGTCGGCGTCGACATCATCACGCAGGCGCTGCGCAAGAACGGCCGCATCATCTTTGTGGGCGCCGGCACCAGCGGGCGGCTCGGCATCCTGGAATCGGCGGAGATGCCCCCGACGTTTGGCACGAGCGCAGACCTCGTGCTCGCCATCATGGCCGGCGGCAAGAACGCCATCCTCAAGACCAAGGAAGGCGTCGAGGACAACTACGAAGAGGGCGCACGCTCCATGATGCGCCTCAAGCCGACCAGGAAGGACGTCGTGGTCGGCGTGTCCGCCAGCGGCATGACGCCCTTCGTGCGTGGCGCGCTGACGCGCGCCCGGCGCGTGAACGCGAAGATCATCTTCGTCACCTGCGATCCGCGAACGGAGCTCCAGACCTTCGTCGATCTCACCATCGCCCCGGCCGTCGGTCCCGAAGTGATTGCCGGCTCCACCCGTCTCAAGGCCGCGACCGCCACGAAGATCGTGCTGAACATGCTGACCACCGGCGCCATGGTCCGCACCGGCAAGACCTACGGCAACCTGATGGTCGACGTGCAGACCGGATCGGAGAAGCTGCGCGATCGGGCCCGCCGCATCATCACGATCGTCACGGGCCTCGAGTACGACGAGGCCGACAGGCTGCTCAAACGCGCGCACTGGGACGTGAAGGCGGCGATCGTCATGCAGAAGGCCGACCTCACCTATCCCCGCGCGCTCGCGCGGCTCCGGCAGGCGCACGACTTCGTGCGCGACGCGATCGGCGAGGACGTGGAGCCCCGCCTGCGCGAACTGCTGGACCTGCACGACCAGGCCCAGCCGACGCCGGACGCCCGCGAGAAGACCTCGCCTTCCAAGAGCCGCTAGAGCTTCGCGGCCGCTGCCCGGTCCACCCAGACCTCCACGCAGCGATGCAGTTGCAGGAATGACGCGGGCACCTGCGGTGTGATCGGCCCCCGCACGAGCCGGCGCACCGCCACGGCTTTCGCCTGGCCGGTCGCGAGCAGCACGATCCGGCGCGCGTGGAGAATCGTCCCCATTCCCATGGACAGGGCGAACCGCGGCACGGCACTCGCGCGATGGCCGAACAGCGCCGCGTTCGATCGCCGGGTCGCCTCCGTGAGGCGCGTGCGATGCGTCGCCGCCACGAGGGACGCCCCCGGTTCGTTGAACCCGATGTGGCCGTTCGTCCCCAGCCCGAGGATGAGCAGGTCGAGCCCGCCCGCTCGCGCGATCTGCCGCTCGTAGCGTCGGCATTCCTCGGCGAGGTCGGCAGCCGCCCCGTTCAGGAAGTGCACCCGCCGTTGCGCGATATTGACGTGCGAAAAGAGATGCCGCTCCATGAAGGCGCGGTAGCTCCCGGGATCAGTGCCGCGGACACCGACGAACTCGTCGAGGTTGAAGGTCGAGACCTCGGCGAAGTCGACCGCTTCTTCGGCGTACAGCGCGGCGAGCTCTTTGTAGAGTGGAATCGGGGTGCGGCCGGTCGGCAGGCCGAGCGTCAGGCGCGGTTGCTGCCGCAGCCCATGGGCAAGCTGCAGGGCCAGGGCGCGCGCGGCACTGCCAGGCGTCGCGAACCGGCGGATGGTCATTCCGTTTACGTGCATGGGGTCCTGCACCTATGGTACTAGTTGCAGACCATGCGAGCCGACTCCCCCGCCGCCGCAGCAGCGCGCCTGATCGAGGGCGCGATCGCACGACGGCTGTTTCCGGCGGCAGTCGCCGAAGTGGGCTCCAGCAGGGAGATCATCTGGACCCACTCGAGCGGGACACTGACCTTCGAGGCCGACGCCCCTTCCACGACGCTCGACACGATCTTCGACCTCGCCTCGCTCACCAAGCCGCTCGCCACAACGGCCGTCGTGCTGCGGCTGGTCTCGTCAGATCGACTCGCATTCGACCAGCGCATCACCTCGATTGTTCCGGAGTGGACCGGGGCGGACAGGGTTCCCGTCACCGTCAGGGATCTGCTTGAACACACCGGGGGGCTCAGCGCTCGCCTCCTCGATCAGCCGCCCGACAATGCGCGAAGCTTCGAACACGAGATCTGCCACATCCCGCTCGAATACGCGCCCCGCACAAAATCCATCTACACCGACCTCGGGTTCATCCTGCTGGCCTTCATGTGCGAGCGGGTCACAGGCAGCCGGTTCACGGATCTGGTCGGCGGGTTCCTGACGGAGGCGTCGATGGCCGGCGGGGGGCTTGCGCAGGGACTCTACGCGCGGGTGGGCACGAGCGATCTGCCACGCACGGCGCCAACGAAACCGATGATCGAGGACCGCAGGCGAGGCCGCCGGCTGGTTGGCGATGTGCACGACAACTACGCGGCCGCACTGGGCGGCCTGGCCGGGCACGCGGGGCTCTTCGGAACGGCGGCCGGTGTCGGACAGCACGCGCGACTGCTGCTCCGCGCACTTCAGGGAGACAGGTCGCTGCCGGCGCCCTTCACTCCGGACCTCGCGGCAACGGCCATCTCGCGCAGCAAGGTCCCGGGAAGCTCGCGTGCACTCGGCTGGGACACCATGAAACCGACCTCGTCGTGCGGCGTGCACCTGTCCCCGTCCGCGTTCGGACACGTCGGCTTCACGGGCACGTCGCTGTGGGTCGACCCGGCGCGCGATCGCTACTACGTGTTGCTCAGCAACCGCGTGTGCGACGGCGGTACGTCCGATGAGATGCAGGCGCTGCGACGTGCGTTTCACGACCTCGTCGCCGCAGTGTGAAGGCGAACGCCCTCGGGACCTAGCGTCCGCGAGGGGCGAAGGGCGACGGCGCCCCGCCTCCAGCCGGATTGGGGGCGGGTCCCTGCGGCCCGCCTCGCCCGCCGGCGGGTGGGGGTGTACCCCGGCCGCCTGGACCACCCTGCCGGCCGCCGCCGACGCCCGGGAATCCGGTCGGGAACTGCGGCGTTCCGCCGGGCCCGACTCCGCGCTGCCCCTGCGCACCGCCCGCCCCTGCACCCGCGGGAGCCTGCTGCGGCACGAAGAGGAACTGCCACTCGTTGTACTTGGCCCGGCCGTTATAGATACGGATCGACGCGTCCTTGCTCTTGCTGGCCACCCCGATGATCCCGCCGACCGTACCTCGTCCGCCCGGCGCCTGCCCGGCGATCACCGCCCCGGTCGTGGTCGGCTGCTGGCCGCCCCTTCCGGCCTGAGCCTGGGTGCCCGCGCCGCCCGGTGCCGCCGCGCCCGTGCCGCCGGCCGACTGTGCCGGCGACAGCAGGTCGAAATCATCGTTCGTGATGGGGTCCTTGAACTTTTTCCGCAGAAAGCGCCCGTTGACCAGCGTGTCCAGATCAGGGGGCAGCGTGCCAGGACCGGATTTCCGCTGGAACAGGGTGATCGCGCGGACATACTGCTGGCCGCGGAAGATGAGCTCGGCCTCGCGCTCCCGGCGCACCATCTGGCGCCAGGTGGGCAGGGCCGCCGTCATGAGGATGGCGGCCACGGCCATCCCCACGAGCAGGGCGGCCATCGCGTATCCATGTTGACCGCGTAACTGCATGGCAATAAACTGATTGCGGCTTTCATGGTATCACGCCGCCTTTTCGGTTCGGCTCTGGCCCTGCTCGTCCTCGCTGCGTCCTGCGAAAAGGTGCCGCTCCTCGCACCTACCGGCTCGACGATCACGCTGACGACGGCCACCAATATCATCACGACGAATGGCACCGCCCAGATCGTGGCGCAGGTGCTCGAGGCGTCGGGCACGCCGCCGCACAGCGGCACGCACATCACGTTCACCACCACCCTCGGGAAGATCGATCCGGCCGAGGCTGAAACGGATGCGAGCGGACGCGCTGTGGTTGTGTTCAGCGCGACGGGCGCAAGCGGCACAGCGACCATCACCGCGGTCTCTGGCGGCGCATCGACTGGCACGAACTCCCTGAAGCTATCGATCGGCACTGCCGCGGTCGGCGCGGTGCGGGTCAGCGCCAATCCCGCGACGGTGTCGGCGCTCGGTGGCTCCACGACGATCACCGCCAACGTGCTCGACATCAACGGCAATGCCCTGCCACAGGTGCCGGTCGTCTTCTCGACAACGACCGGATCGCTCACCGCGGCCGTCGTCACGACGAATGCCTCGGGCATCGCCGAAACGGTACTGACCACCGGACAGCAGGCGACCGTCACGGCCAGCGTGGGCGCGCAGGGCGCATCGAACGCCGGTTCGGGCACAACGGGCACGACCGGAACCACCGGCACGACCGGCGGCACCACGCCGACCACGACCAGTTCCTCCGGACAGGCGTCTGGTTCAGTCACGGTGACCGTGAGCGCGGCACCCACGCTTGTCATCACGCCGCCGACCACGGCGCCCAGCTCAGGCATTCCCGCGCAGTTCACCTTCGCTGTAACAGTGCCGACCAACGGCGCCGCGGTGCGCAGCCTCCGGGTGGATTGGGGCGATGGATCGTCGCAGGATCTCGGCACTGTTACCGGCAACGCCGTCGTCACGCACACCTATAGCCGGACCGGGTCCTACACGGTGACCGGTACGTTGACGGACGCCTCGGGTAACGTGCAGACGGTCGCTACCGCCGTGAACGTGATCCCGGTGGCCTCGCCGACCATCGTGATTACGCCGTCGGTCCCTGGCTCGTGCAACGGCAGCGGCGCCTGCACGGTGTCCTTCCAGATCCAGGTGACACCGCCGACGGGCGTCGGTGTGGTGGATGCGCAGATCAACTTCGGCGACGGCTCGAAGTCGGGCCTCGGTGGCCTGTCTGGCAGCGCCACCATCCAGCACACCTACGCGTCGACCACGCACGGCGGCCAAACGGTCACCGTAACGGTCACCGATACGATCGGCCGCACCACGCAGGGTTTCACCACCGTCACGCTGCCGTAGTCGGATGCATGGGGGGCCTCGAACGAGGCCCGGGTGAAATGCAAAGGGCGGAGTCAGTGGTCACTGGCTCCGCCCTTTTGTTTTGGACGCCAGGCTGGTGCCTGACGCAACCCGCAGGATCTCGCTGTCAGTCGCGGCAATCCGAACCGGCGTGCCGCCTCCAACCGACGGCCGTGCGGCGACCTACCAGTCCGAGTAACGCGAGCCGTCCATCGCCTGCTGATCCGAACCGCTCTTCACGTCGTAGACGCCAGGGCTCAGCGAGTTGCTGCCAGGCTCGGGCTCGGCAGGTACCGCCTGCCACGACGACGTGGAATTGGTGATGGGATCCTTGGGCAGCGCACGGATGTACCCGGCGCTGACGAGGTCGTCCAGTGTGGGCGGGTACTGGTTCTTGTCGGCGTAGTACTGATCGATCGCGTCGCGCATCTTGAAGAGGTCGTCCTTGAGGACCGCCTCGCGCGCCAGCTGGACGCTCTGCCGGTACTGCACCATCGCAATCGTGGCGAGCGTGACGATGATGGTCATGACGACCATCAGCTCGATCAGGGTGAATCCACGCGCCGAACGCAGCTTACCAGTCACGGTATTTCGTCCCGTCGAGTGCCGTTCCGTCGAACGTCGTGTAGACGTCGAATACGTTTTGTCCGCCCCAGCGCGTGGCATCCGGTTCGTCCTGATAGGAGCGCCTGCCCCACTCGGTGGAATTGGTCATCGGGTCGACCGGGATGCGCCGCAGGAACTTGAGCTTCCGGCCGGTCGCATCGTTCTGCACCGCCACGCCGTCGACCAGCACCTGCAGGTCGGCCGGGTACCCTTCGCTGCCCGCCTTCACTTCCAGCGACGCGATCTGCTGCGTGTCGGCCGCGTCCTTGTACTTGTCGATCGCGGTGCGCAGTTCCCGCAGGGCCCGCCGGAGCTCCGCCTCGCGCGAGCGCCTCGCGGTGACCCGCGCAAGCGGCATCACCGCGGACGCCAGCAGCATCACGATCGCCGAGACCACGATCAGCTCGAGGAAGGTGTAGCCGTGCTGGCGCCTGGCGAACATCATGGTTGCACGGTGATGGCGGCCGGCCTGAACTGCAGCCCCATTGGCGCACCACCCGGGCCTGTTCCGGAACCGCTGATCGAGAGCGTGACCGGTCCCGGCGCCACCGCATCGAACAGGACCGCGCCGAGCAGCCCTGTGCCTGTCGCACCGGTCGCATCAGCCGAGCGCGTGATGGTGATATCCACACGGCCCGGTGCGTTCTGTTGCGTGAATGCGGCGTTGGCCCCGCCGGAGCGCATGAAACTGCCCTCGTTCACGGCGCGGACACGCAGCCGGTTCGGGTCGTACACGAGGGTGAGGGACACCATCGACAGGCGCGACACGTTCGTGACGGAGATGGGCACCGTGTACGGCCCGCCACCCACACGGAAGGTCGACCCGGGCGGCGTCAGGATCACCTGCGCGGTCCCCAACCCGGGTGAAACCGGCGGCGGATCCACTGGCGCGGCTGAGGCCGGAGCGGCCGGCGCCACGGCCGACTGTTCTGGTGTCTGCGGGGCTTGCGTCGGCGGCGGCGCGGGCGCGGCCTGTGGCACGGGCACGACAACCGTTCCCGGCACGGGCGAACTCCCCGGAGGGGCCGAGAGCGTGGTGCCGGGCGGCGGCGCAGGCTGTCCCGTGGGCGCCGCACCAGGCGCCGATGCCGGGGACCGCGGGGCTGCCGCAGGCGAACTCGCCGCCGGACCCGAAGTCGGCGTGTCAGCCGGCGCCGGCGAGCCGATCAGCGGCGGTGGTCCGCCGATGCCGAGGTTGCCCTGGGAACCGATGTAGATCGGCCGCAGGTCGGACTCGGTGATCTCCGGCGCCCGCAGGATGTGCGGCGTCAGCAGCATCACGATGTCCGTCTGGCCGATCGTCTGGTCGTTGTTCGAGAACAGCTGCCGCAGGATCGGCACGCGGATGGCGCCCGGGAAGCCGTTCAACGACTTCCGTTCATCTTCACGCAGGAGGCCTGCGAGCAGGTTCGATTCACCGTCGCGCAGCCGGAGACGCGTACCGACCTTGCGTGTGCCGAACGACGGATAGTTCGTGCCGGCCACGTTCACGTCGCTCCCGCGTGAACTGTTCTCGAGGTTCATGTCGATCAGGATGTCGCCCTCGAGCGTCACGCGCACGGGCGTGATGTCCATGTTGATCCCGACCGGCTTCAGCTGGAACGAGTTCAGCGGGTTCACACCGACGCCGCCGGTGGCAATCGGCGTGTAGCTGGTCGACACGATGGGGATTTCGTCGCCCAGGTTCATCGTGAGCTTGTTGCCTTCCGTGCCGCGCAGCTGCGGCTTGGCAATCAGCTTGGTCTGCGTGTCGCTCTCGAGCGCGCGGACGATGGCGGTCGGCACGGCGAGGTAGAAGTCAGACGTGTTGAACCCGCGTGAGAGCGTGTTCAGGTTGAACGGTGGCGGCGACGTGACTCCGGACGGGGGCGTCGCACGGCCACCGGTCGTGGTGGTAGTGGTGCCTGGAGTGCCCGTCGTACCCGAAGGGGTGGTCGTCGAGGTCGCGCCGGGCGAAACTTCCGGCGACAGCACCCCGCCGAGCGCGTACTCGGAGAGGTTCAGGCCGTACTGCTTCGCACGCTGCCGGTTCACTTCGAGGATCTCGACGTCGAACATCACCTCGGCGCGCGCCTTGTCGTTCTGCTCGATCACCTTCTGGATGATTTGCACGACGGACGTGGTGCCGCGCACGGTGATGGTGTTCGCGGTCTTGTTGAACTGGATCGCCGGCTGGACCGCCATGCTGGGCAGCCGGATGAGCGAACTCAGGAGCTGCGTGAGTTCGGTCACGTCCGCATGCGACACGTAGAAGGTCTGGACGACCTGCTCGTCGTACTGCGCGTGCTTCTGCGCGTTGTCGGGGAACACCAGGATGGACCGGTCGCTCGTCACCTTGTACGAGAGCTGGTTGACCGACATGATCTGCTGGAGCGCCTGCTCCAGCGTGACGCCGTCGAGCTGCACGGACGCCGCCGTCTGCGGCACCTGCGGGTCGTACGTGATGTTGATGCCGCTCGCTGACCCCAGCGCATCGAGGATGTCGCGGATGTTCGCGTTGCGGAAGCTGAGGCGCAGCGGTTCCCGTGACGCGGGGTTGAGCAAGGGCTCCGAGGGCGTGGCCCTGACGCGGTCGCGCAGCTGCTCGATTGCGGGCCGCGGACGGGCCGCCTCGATCCGCGCGCGAATCGTCTGGTCGAGCGCCGTCACCTTGGCCGCCGCCTGCCGGTTGGCCGGGTCGTATTCCGAGGCGAGCTGATACTCGCCGCGCGCCGCCTCCAGCTGGTCCTGCGCCTCGAACTCCTTGGCCTTCTCGAAGTGCGCGCGCGACGCCGCGAGTTGCGCCCGTTCGAGGGCGATCTTGTAGTTCGGGTTGTCGGGCGAGGCCTGTGCCGCCGTGCGGTAGTACGCGACCGCCTGGTCGAAATCGCCCGACTTCACCGCCGCGTTGCCCTGCCGGAAGGCCTGCCCCGCCGCACACCCTGCGGCAAGGGCAATCGTCCCGGCCAGGACAGCGAGCCGTCTCAGACGTATCCTCACAGTGCCCCCGAATCCATCAATGCCATCGCGCATCTCTGCAAACGCACATCGCCAATCCGAAATCCGCAATCCCGCGTGCTCACGATCCCGACAGCCTGATCGTCTGACGACCGCGTCCGTCGAGGTAGGCCATGTCGACCGACTCGACACCGATCCGGAGGATGCGGTACCGGCCTTCGATGATATCGCCTTCCCGTCCCTGATAGATGCCACGGCCGTCACTGAGCACGGCGATCTTCTGCGCGTGTTCCGTGGCTTCGAGCACCCCGATGAAGCGCATGGCGATCGGGGCCAGCGGGGGCGCCGGGGGTGGCCCCGTCGGCTGAGGCGCTGTCACCACCGGTGGCGGCGGCGCCGGAGGACGCGGCGGTGGAGCCTTCGGCTTGAACCGGAACAGGTTGCGCTCCGGGTCTCCCTCGGGTGCCGGGCGCGACGCATTGAGGGCCTGCAGGTGCACCTCCGGTGCCGCGATGGCGCCGGGGGCAGCCGCACGCCCGGTGGCCGGCGCGGCCCGCCGCACCGCCGACTCGGGCGTCGTCGGCCAGTACTGATACCCGGCGACCACCACGAGGACACCGAGCACCGAGAGCAGCGCGACGAGGCGTCGACGTTCAGGAGGCATTCGGTCGCACGCGGTAATAGGTGGACAGGTCCAGCGTGAGGCTCAGCGGCTCACTGCCCTGGCTCTCGAGCAGCGTCACCCCGTCGATGATGACGAACTCCGGGGCGCTCTCGAGCGCGTAGATGAACTGGCGCAGGTTCTCGTAGTCGCCCTGCAGGCTCATGCGGATGGTCATCCGCTCCAGGCGGCCGTCGCGATCGACCGCCTCGATGTTGGTGGTGCGCGCCTCGTACTGCACACCGGTCCTGCGCGCCAGGGCGGGCAGGCTCGCGTACGTCATGCGGCGTGCAGCCGTCATGTCCGAGGGCAGGACCTTCTGGTAGAACGACGCGAGTTCCTGATCCGCGGTCGCCTTCCCCTTCACCAGCGCGTCCGCCTGCGCGCGCTCACGCTCGGCAGCGCGGCGTGCATTGGCTGCGGCCGCCGCGCGGTCCGCGGCACCGCTCGACTTCGCCTCGAGCGGACGCACGACGAGGATATAGGCCAGCACGTTGGCGAGGAGCGCCAGCGAGAGCCCGACCACCAGGTTGCGGTGCTCGTTCACCGCCCGCCGAAGGAGCGGATTCATCGCGCACCTCCCGGGGCCGGCGTGGCCGCCGCGCCCGAGGGCGCCGGCGCCGATGCCTGGGCGTTCGCCGGTTCCGCTCCCGCCCCGCGGTAGACCATCTGCAGCGCCGACTCGATCTGCCCCTCGTCGGTGGTCTGCTCCTGGATCGACCGCAACTCGGCGAAGGCGCCGGTGTTGTCGAGGCTTTCCATGAAGCGGTTCACGTCGTCGACGCCGCGCGCGAGGACGTTCACGGTCAGCACGATGCGGCGCTGCCGGTCCACCTCGGGGTGCACCCCCGTGATGCGCACGTCGTCGGGCAGCGTCCGCTCGAAGCGATTGAACAGTTCGGTCCACGAGAACGTGCGCCGGTCGATCAGGTCGTTCGCCTGGCGCGCATCCACCGAGACGGCGTCCACCTGCGCCGTGTCCACGCTCGCACGGAGCCGCTGGGCCGTGCGGCGCAGTTCCGCCGCGCTGGCCTCGTCAGCGGCGGCGCGGGTAACCAGTTCCGTGTTGCTGTTGGAGTAGCGGAGGACCTGCGTCACGTTGAACGCGGTCGCCGCCAGCACGACGACGCCGGCCACCAGCAGCCAGAGGCGCACCGCGGCCGTGTTGTAGAACGGTCTGGTGGACAGGTTGGTGCGAATCACGCGGCCTCCTGACTCCTGAGCAGCAGTCCGACCAGCGGCGTCAGTGCGTCCATCAGCGCCGGCGCGGCGGCAATGCGGTCTGCCAGTGCCGCGGCGCGCGAGGCATCGATCGGTTCGACCGTCGTGGACAGGCGTTCCGCCAGGCTCCGGCGCAGCCCCGCGGAGTCGCCGGCGTCGGATGCGCCGCACAGCAGCACCCGTCCGAATCCCGAGCCGCCCAGCCTGTCTTCGTAGTACATCGCCGTCTGGTGCACCACGTCGGCCAAGGTGCCCTCGCCGTCAGCACCGTGACTCCTGAAGAAGACCAGGTCTGTCCCGCGCATGATGGCGATCGACTCCCAGCCTGGGGCCACGTTGACGAGCAGCCAGTCCCCGCCCGGCACGGCGCCGGCCGAGGACACAGCGTTGATCACGTTGAACGTCGAGATGTCGACCACGCCAGCCTGGGCGCCGCACCCTTCGCAGAACGCCTCGTACTCCTGAATCACGTCGCGCCGCGCCAGGGTGACGATGAAGTCCTGCCCGTCGGCACTCTTCGAGCCGGGCACGTACGACACCTGCGCGTCGTCGATCGGGAAAGGCGCGCTCTTGCGCACCTGCCAGCGGATCACCTGCTCCAGGTCGGCCGCCTTCGCGGGCACCTGCTGCAACCGGACGAGCGACACCTTGGCGGCCGGGTCGGCGAGCACCAGACCGATGCGCGTGGGCCGGCCCAGCCGTTCAAGCACGCGCCCCAGCGCACCGGCCACCACGGCGCGATCGCGCACGTTCAGGGCCGTCAGCCCTGGCACCAGCGCCCCCTCAGGGATCGCCTCCATCGCGTGGGCGGCAATCACCGGCCTGCCACCGCGTGCGTCGATGACCGCGCCGGCCACCCGGCTGCCGAAGATCTCGACCGCCGCCGTCGGGGCCGCGGCGCTGCCTAGGGAGAAGGAGAAGCGGCTCATTCGACGAAGGTCACCTTGTTGATTTCGCGCAGCGTAGTCTGCCCGTCCATCACGCGCTCGACCGCCGACTCGCGCAGGAACCGCATGCCTTCCTCGCGGGCCGCCTTCCGGATTTCGGAATTCGGCCGCTTGGCGAGGATCAGCTCACGGATGTGATCGGTCAGGTCGAGCAGTTCGCAGATGGCGAACCGCCCCTTGTAGCCGGTGCCGTTGCACTCGATGCAGCCGACCCCTTCATAGAACGTGTGCGAGAACTCGAGCGCCGGGTCGAGCCCGGACTCCTCGAGCATCGCCCGCGTCACCTTCGCCGGGCGCTTGCAGTGCACGCAGATGTGGCGCACGAGCCGCTGGGCGAGGACGCAGTTCAGCGCCGACACGAACTGGTAGGCCTCGACGCCCATGTTCAGGAAGCGCCCGAGGACGTCCAGCACGTTGTTCGCGTGGACGGTCGTGAACACCAGGTGGCCCGTGAGCGCCGAGTTGATCGCGATCTGCGCCGTCTCGTTGTCGCGGATTTCGCCGACCATGATCTTGTCGGGGTCGTGGCGCAGGATGGAGCGCAGGCCGCGCGCGAAGGTCAGCCCCTTCTTCTCGTTGATCGGAATCTGCGTGATCCCGCGCAGCTGGTACTCGACCGGATCCTCGATCGTGATGATCTTGTCCTCGATCGACTTGATCTCCGACAGGGCGGCGTAGAGCGTCGTCGTCTTGCCGGAACCGGTGGGGCCGGTGACGAGCACCATGCCGTAGGGTTCGGCGATGTACTTGCGGAAGCGCCGGAGTTCCGCGTCGGGGAACCCGAGGATGTCGAGCCGCAGTTCGGTGAACTGCTCGCTGATCGACTCCTTGTCGAGGATGCGGATGACCGCGTCCTCGCCGTGCACGCTCGGCATCACCGACACGCGGAAGTCGATCGTCTTGCCCGGCATGCGCAGCTTGAAGCGGCCGTCCTGCGGCACGCGCTTCTCGGCGATGTCGAGTTCGGCCATGACCTTGATGCGCGACAGGATCGGCCCGTGGAACTGCTTCGCGATCGGCCGCATGGCCGGCTGGAGTACGCCGTCGATGCGGTACTTCACGTGCACCGCGTCGTCCTGGGTCTCGATGTGGATGTCGCTCGCCCGCCGCTGGATGGCGGTGTAGATCGTCGAGTCGATCAGGCGGATGACCGGGCTGATGTCGCTGGTCAGGCGCTCGACCGTCAGCGCATCGTCGCCGCCGTCGTCGTCCTTCAGGAGCTGGAGCTGGAAACTCTCCGTCGCATCCTCGAGAACGCGCTGGGAGCTCTCGCTCTTCTTGAGAATCGCTTCGATGGCCGACTTCGGGCCGACCGACAGCTTGATCGGCGTCGCGAGCAGGACGCCGAGTTCGTCGATCATCGGCAGGTCGGACGGATCGGAGACGACGATACAGAGGGAGCGGCCGTCGCGTCGGTACGGGACGAAGCCGTAGCGCAGCATCAGGTCGGCCGGAATCGACCGGAACAGTTCCTGGTCGATCCGGAACGTGTCCATGTCGACGAACTCGAGCCGGTACCGCTCCGCCAGCCGCCTCGCCTGCTCCAGTTCGGCGACGTGGTCGTCCGGCCCGAGCAGCGGCTCCGGCGCGTCGGCGTGCAGTGATGAGGTGTGAACGTCAGCCATGCGGATAAGACTTCAGACTCCCTCGCCCGCCCTCTAGCCTGCGAGCACCGAACTCAGCTGGAACAACGGCATGTAGAGCGCCAGCAGCAACCCGGCGATCACGATCCCCATGGCGACCAGCAGGACCGGTTCGACCAGCGTCACGAAGCGTTCCATGTTGGTGGAGATCTCCTCGTCGTAGAAGTCCGCCACCGTATTCAGCATTTCCTGCAGCGCGCCGGTCGACTCGCCCACTTCCGCCATCTTCACGGCCACTTCGGGGAAGACGCCCCGGGCCTCGAGGGCCGACGAGAACGACACGCCTTCCCGGACACGCGCACCCACCACATCGAGTTCTCGCGCGATGTGCTGGTTCCCAACAGACCTCGACGCGATATCGAGGGCGTTCACGAGCGGAAGTCCGCCGCCGAGCAGCGTGGCCAGGGTGCGCGCCATTTGCGAGGTTGCGAACTTTGCGGCAATTTCGCCGACAAATGGCACCTGCAGGACGAGACGATCGAACTGGGCCCGCTGCCCCGGCTGCCGCACCCAGCTCATCACCGCCGCGACGATGCCGGCGAGCACCAGGAGCAGGATGATGTAGTGCCCGCGGATGGCGTTCGAGATGGCCACGATGATGCGGGTGACCAGCGGCAGGTCCGCCCCGAACGAGGCGTAGAACTCGGAGAACTCGGGCACCGCCCACAGCACGATGATCGACACCACGCCGGACGCGAGCGCCACGAGAATCGCCGGATAGATCAGCGCCGACAGCGTCTTGCGCTTCACGGTGGCGAGAATCTTCGTGTATTCGACGAAGCGGCGGAGGACCGAGTCCAGGTTACCGCTGCGCTCGCCCGCCACCAGTGACGCCGTGTAAATGCTCGGGAAGAGGCTGCCCTGCGCCGCGAACGCGTCGGAGAGCGCCGTGCCGCCGCGCACGCGCTCGTGCACGTCCTCCAGCACCGTCCGGAAAAGCGGCGTTGTCACGCGGCGCTTGAGCAGGTCGAGCGACTGCACCAGCGGCATGCCGGCCTTCAGCAGGGTCGCCAGTTCCTGGTTGAAGACGAGAAACTCACGCGAGGGAATGCTCGAGCGGTTCGGCAGGCGCAACGAAAGGCCGGCCACCGCTCCCTTCGGTTTCAGGGAGAGAACGAAGAGTCCCTTCTCCTCGAGGTCGTGGCGCAGGCGCGCCTCGGAGTCGGCAACGTAGGTGCCTTCGACGATCTCCCCGGAACTCGAGGCCAGCCGGCAGTGGAACTCCACCGGTCAGGCACCCTCTCCGAATCCGCAACAGATTGCAGCCGTGGACATTAGAGTCTGACAGAGTATATCAACTCTGCCCCGGCGCGTTCAGCTCAGAGTCCGGTGAGGGCGCGGATGCGGGCGACGTAGTCCACGGTCTCGGGGTAGGGCGGCACCCCCGCGAACCGTTCCACCGCCCCTTCGCCGGCGTTGTAGGCAGCCAGCGCCAGCTCGAGGGGGAAGCGATCCAGCAGGGTCTTGAGGTGGGTGACCCCGGCGCGGATGTTCGAGGCCGGATCGTAGAGATTGCGGATGCCGTACTGGCGGCCGGTGGCCGGCATCACCTGCATCAGCCCGACCGCCCCCTTGCTCGACCGGGCGCGCGGCTGATACGCCGACTCGACCTGAATGACCGCCCGCACGAGCGTCGCATCCACCCCCTTTTCCGCCGCCATCTTCCTGATGAGCGGGTCGAAGGAGGGGTGTACCGCAAGCACCGGCACGGGCACCTCCACCGCGGGCGCCTGGTCGGGCATCACGATGCGGTCCCGGAGCGGCTCCGGATAGGGCACCTCGTCAGGGCCAATCGACGCCACCATTCCGGCATCGACCGCCATCTCGCCCCCGGCACGGAGCTGCAGCACGATCGTCGCCCCGTCCGCCACGTGGCTCCGGACCGAGAGCGTCCGCCCGGTGGTGAACGTCACAAGTTCGGCCCGGGCCGTTCCCGCCAGTCCGCAGACGCAGCCCGTCATGAGCGCCACACGGGCGATCCAGACGCGGCTGGTTCTGCGGTACTGCAGGGTCATGCCATTACCGTGGGTCGACGAACGCGTGGAACACCCGCACGCCGAGTTCCCGCGGGTCCTTGCTTGCACCGTTCGTGACCGTCGCCGGCACGAACGTCTTGTCGACGGCGATCTGGAGTTCGGTCAGGTCGGCCTCCCCCATCAGGTTGCCGGGCAGGGTGATCTTGTTCAGGGTCCGCTCATCGGGCGGCACGGTCAGGGTCTGCACCGTCTGCCCACCCAGGGTAATCGTCACCTGCTGCGTGCCGTGCAGGTCCTTGCCCGGGCTGTCCACGTCGAAATACAGGAGCGCGTCCTTCTTCGGGTTCTTGAACGCCAGGGTGGCCTGCTGCTTGGTCCACTGCCATTCGAGCGTCGGGTCGTGCGCCGCCGCCTCGGCCGGATGCCACCCTTCCTTGAAGACCGTGAAGAGATTGTCGGTCTGCGGCAGCAGCTGCAGCTTCGCAATCTTGTAGGCGTGCTGCCCGCCGTCTTCCCCGGCCAGCACGAGCCGCTTCTGGGTCTTCGGCGAGTGCAGACCGATCTCGATGGTGGCGTCGCCGACGTAGGGGAACACCGGCACGAAGATCGTGCGCGAGTACTCGACGGTCTGGCCCGGCTTCCACTGGGTGGTCGGCGTGGGCGGGTCGTGGTCGTCGTTCCACATCTGCTCTTCGTCGGTGTCCACCACGTGGACGAAGACGCGGTAGTCCTCGTCGAACTTGGCATCGGGCGCGACGACGAACTTATAGGTCAGGACCAGCGGGCTTCCCGCCGGCACGCGTGAGAAGCTGAGCGTAAGGGTCGGTGTCGCAACGGGTGGACCGCCAGCGTCCTTGTTGCCACCGCACGCCGCCATACCGACGACGAGGAGGCTCAACAGGCTGGCGAACAGGGGCTGACGAAGACGTGCTCGAATCATGATGCTCCGGATGATCGCTGAGTCTGAAACCTCAGAATGCTAGCGGATCGGGCCGGAACGGCGCAATCGGCCCGACCCATGTGCTACAGTTTTGCGCGAGGATTTCAGACGTGGCACAGGACGCGCTCGGACTGGTGGAAACGAAGGGGCTCATCGGGTCGGTGGAAGCCGCCGACGCGATGGTCAAGACGGCCAACGTCGCCCTGATCGCCAAGGAATACATTGGCGCCGGCTACGTCACCGTCATGGTGCGGGGCGACGTCGGTGCCGTGAAGGCCGCCACCGATGCGGGCGCCGCCGCCGCACGGCGTGTCGGCGAGTTGGTCTCGGTCCACGTCATTCCGAGGCCGCACGCCGAAGTCGAGCGCATTCTCCCCAAAGGCGCGTAACGCCCGATGGCAGACGCCGCCGTCAGCCCTCACACGGACAGGGACCTCGCGTCCATCGCGGAGGCCCGCGCCCTCGCCAGGCGCGCCAAGCAGGCGTGGCTGGAACTCGCCGAGTTCTCCCAGGAGAAGATCGACGCCATCGTCGGCGCTGTCGCGGAAGCCGCCACTGCTCAGGCGGAGGCGTTTGCCCGCATGGCGGTCGACGAGACCGGGTTCGGCGTCTACGAAGACAAGATCCAGAAGAATCTCTTCGCCTCCCAGAAGGTCTACGACTTCATCAAGCCGATGAAGACGGTGGGCGTGGTCGCCCGCCACGAAGAGCGCCGCGTCGTCGAGATCGCCGAACCGTTCGGCGTCGTGGCGGCCATCGTCCCGTCCACCAACCCGACCTCCACGGCCATCTACAAGGTGCTGATCGCCCTGAAGGCGCGCTGCACCATCGTGCTGAGCCCGCACCCCTCCGCCGTGAAGTGCATCACGCGCGTGGCCGAGGTGCTGAACGAGGCAGCCCGCCGGGCTGGCGCCCCTGACGGCACCATCAACTGGATGACGACGGTCTCGCTCGAAGGCACGCAGGAGCTGATGAAGCAGCGGGACGTCGCTGTCATCCTGGCCACCGGCGGGATGGGGCTCGTCCGTGCGGCCTACTCCGCCGGCAAGCCGGCCTACGGCGTCGGCCCCGGCAATGCACCGGCCTACATCGAGCGCACCGCGGACGTGCGCAAGGCGGTCCGCGACATCATCACGGGCAAGACGTTCGACAACGGCGTGCTCTGTTCGTCGGAGAACTCCGTGGTCGTGGATGCCCCGATCGCCGAGCAGGTGAAGCGGGAGTTCCAGGCGCAGGGCGGCTACTTCCTGAACGCCTCCGAGCAGGACAAGGTGGCGAAGGTGCTGGTGACCGCGCAGCGCCTGCCCAACCCCACGCTGGTCGGCAAGTCAGCGCGGGTGATTGCCGAGGCCTGCGGGATCACGGTGCCGGACGACACGAAGGTGCTGATCGCGGAACTCGCCGGCGTCGGACGCGACTTCCCACTGTCCATCGAGAAGCTCTGCCCCGTGCTCTCCTTCTACGTCGTCGCCGACTGGCGCGAGGGGTGCGAGCGCTGCAAGCAGATCCTGCGCTACGGCGGCATGGGCCACACGATGGGGATCCACTCGCAGAACGAGCAGGTGATCCTCGAGTTCGGCCTGAAGAAGCCGGCGTTCCGCATTGCCGTCAACACGCCCACCACGTTCGGCTCGACAGGCATTTCCTCCGGCCTCGCGCCGGCCATGACGCTCGGATGCGGCGGCTACGGCGGGAACATCACCTCCGACAACATCACGCCGCTGCACCTGCTCAACATCAAGCGGCTCGCGTACGAGGTGACGTCGGTGCCCAACCGCTTCGAGCGCGCGAAGGGCGCTACACCGGGCGCCGCGCCGACCGCACGCCCGAAGGAATCGGTCGGCATCCGGGCGGACGTGCTGAATCAGCGAATCGAGCAGTTCCTGGGTGCGCGTGGCTTCAAGGGCACACCCGCACCGGCGCCGGCGTCTCAGCCTCCGGCCGCGGCCGACGGCGCGCCGCTCGACTTCGTCTGCGAAGACGATGTGCGGACGGCGATGCGGGCGGGCCGGACACTCCTCGTGTCGGAACGGGCGATTCTGACCCCCTCGGCTCGCGAACTCGGCGAAGCCAACCGCGTCTTCACGGTCGTCCCGTCTGGCCGCTGACGCCCGTCCCAGCAGGGGCGGAACGCAGGGACGAAATCCCGCTTACTGCTGAGGCATTTGGACTTATTGTTGACCGGCATCCGATCGGATGGTAGGATGGCTCAGCCGTTGACGTCCTGAACATCGGGCGTCCGGAGGGTCCGCCCTCCTTCGGATTCGCAGGTTCGGCGCGCACGTCCCGGCGTCGTTCCCCGGTTCACCCCGAGCCCCCGCACGAGGGGGGCGACTTACGATGCGCGTTCCGCCTGCTCGGGGCGCGCGACTTCGGAGCGCCCGAATGGTTCGACGCCCGTTCACGCGTATTGCTCTCCTTGCGCTGCTGCCGCTCGTGGCTGCGTGCGGATCGAGCATGCGCAAGGCGCCGATCGCGGCGGCCCCACCGGGTCCCGCCGCTGCCCCCGTCACCGCCCAGGTTACTCCCCGCCCCGCCCCTCCCGTCGTCGACCCCGTCGTCACGCTCCTTGCCGAGTCCGATCGCCACTTCGCCGCTGGTCAGGCTGAACTCGAAGCCGGGCACGTCCAGGGTGCGCGTCAGGAGTTCGACCGCGCCATCAACGTCCTCGTCGAGTCCCCGTTCGGTGGACGCACGGAACCGCGCATCCGCGAGCAGTTCGACCGGCTGGTCGACCGGATCAGCACCTACGAGGTGAAGGCGCTGGCCCAGGGCGACGGCTTCACGGAACGGCAGTCCGAAGAGCCGGCCAGCATCGACGAACTGCTGGCGGTGTCCGCCTCGATGGTGCCGCCCGCGGCGAGCGCCGAGCTGGCCAACGCCGTGAAGTCGGACATCCAAGCCGGCGAGCACGACATTCCGATTCCGCTCAACGAACGGGTGCTCTCGTTCATCGAACTGTTCCAGGGCCGGCTGCACGACTTCCTCGAACTCGGGATGAAGCGCGGCAGCAAGTACCTGCCGATGATCCAGAACGTGTTCCGGGCCGAAGGGTTGCCGCTCGACCTGGCGTATGTGCCGCTCGTCGAAAGCGCGTTCAACCCGAACGCCCTGTCCCGCACAAAGGCCCGCGGCGTGTGGCAGTTCATGCGCGGCACCGGCCTCGAGAACGGACTTCGGCAGGACTGGTACATCGACGAGCGTTCCGACCCCGAGAAGGCCACGCTCGCCGCGGCGAAGTACCTGAACACGCTCGCGTCCATGTTCAAGGGCGACTGGCACCTGGCTCTTGCCTCGTATAACGGGGGCCCGGGCCGCGTGCAGAAGGCGCTCAAGCGCAGCAGCGCCGACGATTTCTGGGAGCTGTCGAGCCGCCCCAAGCTGCTCCCGCGCGAGACGCGCGACTACGTGCCGATGATCCTCGCGGCGATCGTCATCGCGAAGAACCCCTCGCAGTACGGCTTCGAGTTCGAGAGCGACGAACCGCACTCGTATGAAACGGTCACGCTCGACAAACCGGTAGACCTGCGCCGCATTGCCGAGTGGGCCGACACGACCATCGGCGACATCCAGACACTCAACCCCGAACTGCGCCGCTGGACGACGCCGATTAAGGACGACGCGTACACGCTGAAGGTGCCGGTGGGTACGTCGGGAGTGGTGAAGGCGAAACTGGAAGATGCCTCGACCGCGGACCTCGCGTCCCTGCGTTGGTACACCGTGAAGAAGGGCGAAACGCTCGCCACGATCGCCCGCACGCTGCGCGTGAGCCGCGCGGACCTGGCAGCCGCCAACTATCTCAAGGTCACCGCGCGGGTGGCTACCGGCACCAAGCTGATGGTGCCGCACGAATCCACGGTGCTCATGGCGGCCAGGGCCGAACGTCCGGTGCCCCCGACCGAATCGCGGCCGCTCGTCGCCCGCGCTGTCGTGCCGGCCGTCGACACGTCCGCTCCCCACCGCGTCAAGGTCAGCTACCGCGTCAAGCGCGGGGACACGCTGGCCACCATCGCGCGCGCGTTCAACACGACCGTCTCGAACATCAAGTCGTGGAACCGCATCTCCGGCACCCAGATCGCCGCAGGCGCCAGACTCACCATCTACACCGCACAGGCGAACTGAGTCCAGGACGGCCGCAATCAGGCGTCCGCCACCGCCGGGCAGCCGCGTCAGAAATCGCCATGCGCAGGCGAAGTGCCCTGTGCAGGTCCTCCAACCCGGGTAGAGCCGCAGACTTCTAAGTCGTTGATAGCGCGGGCGGCCGGTTCCTGCCCCGCCCCTTGCAGCACACCGTCGCATGATGGCCACGGTGCGGACGGCGGCGTTGCACGGCGTCGAGGCGTGTGCGGTGCAGGTCGAAGTCGACGTGTCGTTCGGCATGCCGGTCTTCGTGATGGTCGGACTGCCGGACGCGAGCGTGCGGGAGAGCCGCGACCGCGTCCGGAGTGCGGTCCGCAATAGTGGATTCGAGTTTCCGCCGCACCGCATCACGATCAACCTGTCGCCGGCCGATGTGCGGAAGGTCGGCGCAGCGTTCGATCTGCCGATTGCCCTGGGCATCCTCGCCGCCACGGGCGCGGTCGCACTGGAACGGCTGCGCGACGTGCTCGTCATCGGCGAACTCTCGCTGGACGGCGCCATTCAGCCTGCACGCGGCGTCCTCCCGGTTGCGGTGTCGGCACGGCGCGACGGTCTGCCCCATCTGCTGTTGCCTCGCGCGAACACCAGCGAGGCGGCACCGGTGCTTCCGCGCGGCCTGCTTCCCGTGTCGTCGCTGGCGGAGGCGGTAGACCTGATCAACGCCACCGAGCGGCCGCTGCACGTCGAGCCGGTGACCGCGAGCGCCACGCCCTCACCCGCAGATTTCGCCGACGTCTGCGGCCAGGCCCTGGCCAGGCGCGCCATCGAAGTCGCGTCGGCCGGTGGGCACAACCTCCTGCTCGTCGGTCCGCCGGGAGCCGGCAAGACGATGATGGCGAGGCGCATGGCTGGGGTGCTGCCGCCGCTCACGTTCGACGAGTCGCTCGAGTCGACCACGGTGCACTCGGTCGCGGGCCTTGTGCACGCAGGAGCCGGCCTCCTCAGCGAGCGGCCGTTCCGCGCGCCCCACCACACCATCTCCGCTGCGGCCCTGAGCGGCGGCGGGTCGCATCCGCGGCCGGGCGAGGTGAGCCTGGCGCATAACGGCGTGCTGTTCCTGGATGAGCTGCTGGAGTTTCCGCGGGCGGTGCTCGACGTGCTTCGGCAACCGCTCGAGGAAGGCGTGGTTACGGTGGCTCGCGCGGCACGCACGGTCGTCTTTCCCGCACGCTTCGTGCTGGTGGCCGCCACCAACCCGTGCCCGTGCGGCTTTGCCGGCGATCCGGTGCGCGAGTGCCGGTGCACCCCGCAGCAGGTGGCGCGCTACACGGGGCGGCTCTCCGGGCCTCTTCGGGACCGGATCGATCTCAGTGTCGATGTGCAACGGCTGCCACACGACCTGCTGGGCACGTCCGGCGACGGCGACTCGTCGGCCGTCATCCGTGCGCGGGTGGTCGCCGCACGTGCGCGGCAACGCGCGCGGCTCGGGGCAGCCACGTCCACGACGAACGGCGCGCTCTCGGCGTCTGACGTACGCCGTCACTGTCCGCTCGATGCGAACGCGCTGAAGCTCCTGCGCACGGCCGCGGCGCGGCTCGGCCTCACCGCGCGCGGCTTCGACCGCGTCCGCCGCGTGGCGCGCACCATCGCAGACCTCGCCAGCGAGGAGCGCATCCACACCGACCACGTGGCCGAGGCACTGCAGTTCAGAGTCAGCTAGCCGGCACCCGCGAGTCGCGGACCGCTCGCGGTCAGTTCGCGGCGACTCCCCCGATTGCCGCTGCGTGATTCGGGATCAACGGCCGAGCGGTCCGCCTATCGTGAGCCCGCCCGGATCGCCCTCGCGCAGCGGATTGGTGAACGTGCGGCCCGCGTCACGGAAGTCGGCGAAGATGTCGTCGCCAGCAGGCTTCACGCCCTCACGCACCCAGCGCACGAGGTCGTCGAACGCCCGGGCCTGCTCCGGCACGCTGAACTGGCAATGCCCGGCAATGCGGTAGATGCGCTGCACGAGCAGGTCGTCCTTGCCCGCGGCTTTCACCGCGGTGCGCAGCGTGCGCTCGAGGTGAATCGGGACGAACAGGTCGCCGGTTCCGTGCATGGTCAGCACGGGACGCTCGATCCGGCCATCGAACGCGGCCACCTCATCGAACGGACTCTGCGGCCCGCGCATGTCCATATCCGCCGCCTTGCGCCGGACCGCGGCGTTCAGGGCGGCCCTGGGCAGCCCGAACGACTCGTCCAGCCGGTAGGTGTAATGCGCGTTGGTCACCGCGCGGTTGGACGCCGTGCGGCTCCCGGCGAGTGCCGCGCCACTGATGTTCTGCACGAAACGCGAGCGCAGCCCCTGCGCCGCGAACGGACGCGGACCACCGCTCAGTTCGATCTCCACACTGGCCAGCTGACGGCCCTTGTCCGTGTAGTTCGGTGGTTCCCCGAGCAGTTCCGCCATGCGGCGCGTCGTCGTCGCCACAGCGGCCGGGTCGTCGAACTTCAGCCCCGTGATCACCTCGGCCGCTGCCCCAACGGCCGTGAAGTAGTCGAACAGTTCGGGGCCAGCCGGACACATCGCCAGACCGCCGGCGAACTGCGTGGGGTATTCGTGCATGCCGAGCAGCGTCACATGGCCGCCCATGGAGGTGCCGGTCAGGTAGACGCGGCGCGGCGCGGTGCCGCCGTTGAACGTCGTGAACAGATCGGTCAGCGCCATCGTGTCCTGCAGGCCCATGCCCGGGACGTACCCGTTGCAGCGGTAGCTCGAGGCCGCCCACGCGAACCCCTGCTCGATCAGGTGCTGCCGAATGGCCGGAATGCCGACCCTGAGCCGCGCCCCCTGCGGCCCCGCATTCGAGACGAAGCCATGGGCGCTCAGCATCAGTTCGCCGTTCCAGTTCGCGGGGATCTCGATGCGGTAGATGCCGCCCGCGTAGCTGCCGAAGAACGCCTTCGCACCCGGCAGCGCCTCGAACGCCGGGTCGTCTGGTGCCCACGTCTGCGCGGGGCACGCAACCGGGTTGATCCCAACCCCGCCCACCATCGTCCAGGTCCGCTGTTGGACCAGCAGACAGAGCCCGGTAACCACCACTGCCAGCGTCAGTGCCCTCACACGCATCGCCACACCCCGCAGTCCAACTGCCCGTTCGGCTGTCCCTGATCCCCGGTCCCTGATCCCTGAGTCCGAGGCTCTCAGCCGCAGCATGATACGGCGCTTCGATCTTCGCCGCGTGTTCGCCGACGGGCATTTCGTACTTCCGATCCCAAAAACCCGTGTGTTACAGTTCTGGAAACTCCCCGTTCGGCTGGGCTTACTTCAGGTTGTTCCCGGACTTCCCCGTTTGCGTCCAGGACTTCGCGGACACGCACTCACGATCGATCTGAGAGGGTAATGTTTTCCAGACGGTATACCGTTCTCATCGCTGACCGCTCGACCGGTGTCGTGCGTCGCCTCACCATCAGCCTGCGTGCGGTGGCGTTCGTCGTGGGCAGCGCGCTGGCCCTGCCGGTCCTGATCGGCCTCGGCGCCAAGTGGAGCGCCAGCCTGGAGATGCACCAGCTTCGGGCCGCCAACTCGGCGCTCTCCCTCGAGAACGGCAACTATCGCGAAACCACGGGCGAACTCGCCCAGCAGATTCAGTCGCTCGAGAGCGTCATCGACGACCTCGGGTCGCGCTCGGCACTCGATCCGGCGCAGGCCAGCGCCATCGCCAAGCTGCCCGCGGTCGTGAAGAACCGGGCGGTCGGCGGCACCTCGCAGACCAACGCGGCCATCTCGAACGTAGTCTCCACCTCGCTCATTTCGCCCGACGACACGTTCGGCGTCCTTCGCACCCTGCTCTCCTCCATCGAGACGCGCCTCAGCAGCGTCCGCAAGGGGATCGAGCGCCAGGAGAAGCTCGCCGCGGCCGTCCCGTCCATCTGGCCCGCCAAGGGCTGGCTCACCGGCCGCTTCGGGGGCCGCTCTGATCCGTTCACCGGCGAGTCGGCGTTCCACCAGGGGCTCGACATCTCGGCCACGAAGGGCCAGCCGGTCTACGCCACCGCCGACGGCAAGGTCGACGCCGCGAACTACGAAGGCGAGTACGGCAACATGGTGGTGGTGAAGCACGACTTCGGCATCACCACGCGCTACGGCCACCTGAGCGGCTTCAACGTGAAGCGCGGCCAGGACGTGCACCGTGGCGACGTCATCGGCTACGTTGGTTCCACCGGCCGCTCGACGGGCGCGCACCTGCACTACGAAATCCTCGTGAACGGCAAGCTGCTCAACCCGATGCAGCTGCTGGCACAGCCGGCTCAGACGCGGTAGCGTCCGAGTCGTTCCAATTCACCGACCTCACGGGCAGAAGGTCGAAGCGGGCACGTCCCTCTTCCCTGCTGCCCGTTTTCTTTCTGATACAATCGGCGGATACCCACGGCCCTTCCGCCGGCTCAGGGACGGCCTGAGCTTCGTCGGTAGACGGGCGGATCCGCGCTGTAGATGCTGCAATCAATTCTCGCCAAGGTCATCGGCACCCAGAACGAACGCGACCTGAAAAAGTTGCGTCCGATCGTCGCGCAGATCAACGCCCTCGAGGCGTCGATCCAGCCCCTCTCCGACGAGGCGCTGCGCGGCAAGACCGCTGAGTTCAAGGCCCGCGTGGCCAACGGCGAGTCGCTCGACTCCCTGCTGCCCGAGGCGTTTGCCGTCGTGCGGGAAGCCGGCCGGCGCGTCATGAGCATGCGCCACTACGACGTGCAGCTGATGGGCGGCATCGTCCTCCATCAGGGGCGCATCGCGGAAATGAAGACGGGCGAAGGCAAGACGCTCGTCGCCACCCTGCCGGCATACCTGAACGCGCTCGAAGGCAAGGGCGTCCACGTCGTCACGGTCAACGACTACCTCGCCCGCCGCGACTCGGAGTGGATGGGACGCGTCTACCGCTTCCTCGGGATGAGCGTCGGCGTCATCCAGCACGAGCTGACCGACGCGGAACGCCAGGTCGCCTACGGCGCCGACATCACCTACGGCACCAACAACGAGTTCGGCTTCGACTACCTCCGCGACAACATGAAGTTCGACCTCGCGCACTACGTGCAGCGGGGTCACCACTTCGCGATCGTGGACGAAGTCGACAGCATCCTCATCGACGAAGCCCGCACCCCGCTCATCATCTCGGGCCCCGCGGAAGCGTCGACCGACCTCTACTACGAGGTTGACAAGATCGTCCCGAAGCTGAAGCCGGGCGCCATCATCCGCGGCGATACGAAGGCCGAGGACCGCGAGGCGATCGAGCAGACCGGCGACTACATCATCGACGAGAAGCACAAGACCGTCACGCTCACCGAGAGCGGCATGCAGAAGGCGGAGCAGATGCTGCTCCACCGGCTGAACGGCGGCCACATCTACGACCTCGAGAACGCCCACATCAAGCACCACGTCGATCAGGCGCTGCGCGCCCATGCGATCTATCGGCTCGACGTGGACTACATGGTGAAGGACGGCGAAGTCGTCATCGTCGACGAGTTCACCGGGCGCCTCATGCCGGGCCGGCGCTGGAGCGACGGCCTGCACCAGGCGGTCGAGGCCAAGGAAGGCGTGAAGATCGAGCGCGAGAACCAGACGCTCGCCACGGTCACCTTCCAGAACTACTTCCGCAAGTACAAGAAGCTCTCCGGCATGACCGGCACCGCCGAAACCGAGGCGGTGGAGTTCGAGAACATATACAAGCTCCAGGTCAACATCATGGAGCCCAACCGTCCGCTGCTCCGCAAGGAACTGCCGGACCTGGTGTACCGGACCGAGCAGGAGAAGTGGGACGCGATCGTCGCGGACATCATCGAGGCCCACCAGGCCGGGCGTCCGGTGCTCGTCGGCACGGTGTCGATCGAGAAGTCCGAGAAGCTCTCGACGATGCTCGATCGACGCGGGCTGAAGCGCGGCACGATCACCGGCGGCGGCCACGACAAGCACGTCGTGCTCAACGCCAAGTACCACGCCCAGGAAGCGGAGTTCGTCGCGCAGGCCGGTCGCATCGGAGCGGTGACCATCGCCACCAACATGGCGGGCCGCGGCACCGACATCCTCCTCGGCGGCAACGCCGAGTTCATGGCTCGCCAGCAGGCCCTGGCCGAGCAGATCGCCGAGCGCCTGCCCAAGGGGCAGGAGCGGTTCGTGGACGACGAAGAGTTCGTCTACTTCTCGCACCTCGACGGCTTCTTCCGCGTGCCCAAGGCGGAGTACGAGCGCATCTACACGCACTTCAAGGCCATCACCGACGACGAGCACAAGAAGGTCGTCGACCTGGGCGGCCTGCACATCATCGGCACCGAGCGTCACGAGGCGCGGCGCATCGACAACCAGCTGCGCGGACGCGCCGGCCGCCAGGGCGACCCAGGCTCGGCCCGCTTCTACCTGTCGCTGCAGGACGACCTGATGCGCATCTTCGGGTCGGACCGCATCTCCGGCCTGATGCAGCGCCTCGGCATGGAAGAGGGTGTGCCGATCGAAGCCGGCATGGTCACCAAGGCCATCGAGCGCGCCCAGAAGCAGGTCGAAGCGCAGAACTTCTCCACCCGCAAGCACCTGCTCGAATACGACGACGTGATGAACAAGCAGCGCGAGAGCGTCTACGCGCTGCGTCGTGAGATCCTCGAGGGCAACATCCGCCTCGACGAGACCGAGGTGGTCGGCACGCGCGACTACCTGATGACCCTCGCCGAAGACGCGCTCGACACCATGGTCGAGAACTACGCGCCGGCCGAAGCCGATCTCGAGCAGTGGGATCTCGATGCGCTCAGGCGCGAGGTGGAAGACACCTTCCTCGTCGACACCGCCCCGATCGACTTCGCGGGCAAGACGGCCGACGACATCCGCGACGAACTCTGGGAGGCCATCCTCGGCTCCTACACGTCGAAGGAGAACCTGATCGGCCGCGAGATCCTCCAGCGCGTCGAGCGCGACATCATGCTGCAGGTCGTCGACCAGCAGTGGAAGGATCATCTCTACAGCCTGGATCACCTCAAGGAAGGCATCGGCCTTCGCGGCTACGGCCAGCGCGACCCGCTGGTCGAGTACAAGAAGGAAAGCTTCCAGATGTTCCAGGCGATGAAGGAGCGGGTCGACGAAGAGACCGTCAGCTACCTCTGGCGCCTGCGTCCCGTGCTCTCGGAAGAGGCCCCGCCGGCACCGCCGCCGGTGCGCCAGGCTCCGCCCCGCCAGCAGATCGTCATGAACAACCCGTCCGCGGAAACGCAGGCGGCCTCGATCTTCAACAGCACGCCGTCGCAGCGCGCGCAGGCGGCCGACGCCGACGCGGTGGGGGTGGCTGGCCACCGCACGCCGCAGCCGGCCCGCGTGGGCGGCGACGATGCGGACGTGAAGACCGTCCGCAACGACGGCCCGAAGGTCGGACGCAACGACCCGTGCCCGTGCGGCAGCGGCAAGAAGTACAAGAAATGCCATGGTGCCGCAGCCTGAACCCGTGCGCCCAGCCCCGCCCCGCCGGCCCTCGTCGGTCGGCGTGCGCGTGGAACCCGAACGATGATCCCTCAAAGGCCGACTGCTGTCGGCCTTTTGTGTATCCGGACCTATGACGACAAAGACTGAATCGCTCCCCCAGCAGCAGACGGCAACCGACAGCGGGTTCGCCACGGCCCTCACGTTCGACGACGTACTTCTCGTGCCGCAGCATTCCACCGTCCTCCCCTACCAGGTGGACGTGAGCACGCGCCTGACCCGGAACATCAGGCTGAACGTGCCGCTCCTGAGCGCCGCGATGGATACGGTGACGGAGTCGCGCCTCGCGATCGCCATGGCGCAGCAGGGCGGTCTCGGCATCGTCCACAAGAATCTCTCCATCGAAGAGCAGGCGTCGGAAGTCGACCGCGTGAAGCGTTCGGAGAGCGGCATGATCGTGGATCCGATCACGCTCTCCCCCACGCACCGGATCTTCGAAGCGCTCGACCTGATGAAGAAGTACCGGATCTCGGGCGTCCCGATCACCGAGGACGGCAGCAAGGAAGGCCGGCTCGTGGGCATCCTGACCAACCGCGACCTCCGCTTCGAGACCAACGTCCAGCGCCCGATCAGCGACATCATGACGAGTGAGAACCTCATCACCGTCCCGGTCGGCACGACGCTCGACGCCGCGCGCGAGATCCTGCATCGGCACAAGGTCGAGAAACTCCTGGTCGTGGACGCCGCGTTCCGCCTGAAGGGGCTCATCACCGTCAAGGACATCCAGAAGGCGGTCAAGTATCCGAACGCGTCGAAGGACGCGCTGGGGCGGCTGCGGTGCGGCGCTGCGGTCGGCGTCGCGAAGGACACGATGGAGCGCGCCGAGGCGCTCGTGGCTGCCGGCGTGGACGTGCTCGTCGTCGACACCGCCCACGGCCACTCCCAGGGTGTGCTCGACATCGTCGGCCGCATTCGCAAGCGGTTCCGGGACGTCGAACTCGTGGCCGGGAACGTTGCCACGGGCGCGGCAACGGTGGCCCTCATCGAGCAGGGCGTGGATGCGGTCAAGGTCGGCATTGGCGCCGGCTCCATCTGCACCACGCGCGTGGTCGCCGGCATCGGCGTGCCGATGATCACCGCGATCATGGAGTGCTCGCGTGCGGCCGCGCAGTTCGACATCCCGATCATCGCGGACGGCGGCATCCGCTTCTCCGGCGACATCACGAAGGCGCTGGCCGTCGGCGGCAGCACGACGATGATCGGCAACCTGTTCGCCGGCACGGACGAAAGCCCGGGCGAGCTGATCCTCTATCAGGGCCGCAGCTTCAAGGAGTACCGCGGGATGGGCTCCATCGGTGCGATGCGGCGCGGCAGCCGCGATCGCTACTTCCAGGACGACTTCGATCTCGAAGGTCCGTCGCAGGTCGGCGAGAAGCTCGTGCCGGAGGGCATCGAGGGACGCGTCGCGCACAAGGGCTCGGTCGCGGCCATGATCCATCAGCTCGTGGGCGGCCTGCGCGCGGGCATGGGATACACCGGCTGCGCCACCATTCCCGAACTCCAGAAGAAGGCGCAGATCATCCGGATCACGCCGGCCGGCTTCCGCGAGAGCCACGTGCACGACGTGGCGATCACGAAGGAAGCGCCGAACTATCGTTCGGGCAACTAGGGCGACCGTTCGATGCTCGTGCGGGCCAGGTCGTTCGCTGTGTCACTCGTGGGGTCCGCCTTCAGGCGGACCTCGCGTTGGCCCGCCTGAAGGCGGGCACTACGCACGCTCGGTGCGACCGTGAGCGACAGGTGTAGTGTCCACCTTCAGGTGGACCATTCCCGAGTGTGTTCGACCGTGATCGACCGCTCGTCGTCTCCCACCGACTCGATAGTCACACGTATCACGCCCGCTGGCGCGTCGCGCCAACGGTCCGGCCATTCGATCGCAACCACTCCCCCGCCGCTCACGAGTTCGTCGAGCCCGAGGTCGTCCACGTCCGGCGGGGCGAGGCGATAGAGATCGATGTGGTGGAGTGTGAGCCGGCCACCACGATATTCCTGAATCAGCGTGAACGTCGGTGAACTGACCTCGGCAGGGTCGACACCAAGTCCTTCGGCGAGCCCTTTCACGAAGGCGGTCTTGCCGGCCCCGAGGTTGCCGTGGAGGACGATGATGTCGCCGGGGTGAAGCGTGGAGGCGAGCGCCCGCGCGGCGGCGCGCGTGTCCGCTTCCGAGTGACTCGTAACCGTCAACTCTTCTCGACGACCTTGCGACGCGCGGTGAGTTCCAGGATCGCGTCGCCGATGTGCGCAGCGAGATCGGAGGCGGTCATCGAGACCTCACCTTCGTCAGCCTGCGCCAGGTCGCCCGCCATGCCGTGCAGGTACACCGCGACCTTGCAGGCCGCCTCGGCATCGAGCAGTTGCGCGAGCCAGCCGGCGATCATCCCGCAGAGCACGTCGCCGGTGCCGCCGGTCGCCATGCCGGGATTCCCGGTGGGGTTGATGAAGATGGAGCCATCAGGCGTGGCAATGAGGGTGCGATGCCCCTTCAGCACCACGTAGACACGGTGCGTGGCGGCAAAGACGCGCGCGACCTCGAGCCGGTTGGCCTGCACTTCCTCGGTGGTCATGCCCACGAGCCTGGCCATCTCGCCCGGGTGCGGCGTGATGATCACGTCGCGGCCCTCCCGCCCGGCGAGCAGATCCGGTTGGCCCGCAAACGCATTGAGGCCATCGGCATCGACGACGAGCGGCACGGTGGCGCGGTCGACCACGGCGTGGACGAACGCGCGGGTGCCCGCCCCCTGGCCGAGGCCCGGACCGAGCGCGAGCACATCGTGGGTGCCCGACAACAGGTCGTCGACACCGTCCGGATCGAGACCGTCCGGGTTCTCGTCGAGCGGCAGCGTCATGTACTCGGGCGCCATGGCGGCCAGGATCGGCAGGCAGCGAGTTGGCGTCGCGATGGTCAGCAGGCCGGCGCCCGACCGCAGCGCTCCCGTTGCGGCCAGGTGGGCCGCACCGGTCTTCCCGAGCGCCCCGGCCACGATGGTCACGCGGCCGTAGTCGCCCTTGTGGGTGTCTGCCTCCCGCGGCGGCACGAGCGGCCGCATCGACCCACGCGTGAGCAGCTCGACCCGCTGGCCCTCTACCGTCTCGACCACGTCCATCGGGATCCCGATGTCGGCAATCACGATGTCGCCCGCGCGCGTCTCGGCGGGCGGCAACACCAGCGAGAGTTTCGGCGCGGCGAGCGTTACCGTCGTCCCCGCGACGATCGAGTCGCCGATCGGCTCGTGTGAATCGGCCGAGAGCCCCGACGGCAGGTCGATCGACACGACCGGAATGCCGGACTGGTTCACGTCGGCAACAACGGTTTCGAGCAGTCCCGTCAGCGGCGCGTTGAGGCCGGTGCCGAAGATGGCATCCACGATGAGGGTGCACTCCGACACTTCGGAGAAGTGCAGTTCCCACGCCTGGCTGTCTGCCACCTCGACGGCCGTGAGCCCAAGGCGGCCCAGGATCTCCAGGTTGACGCGGGCGTCGCCCCGCACATCCGCCACGCGTCCAATCACGAACACCGCGACGTCGACGCCGCGCTGCAGCAGCGTGCGCGCCACCACGAACCCGTCGCCACCATTGTTGCCACGGCCACACAGCACGGCGACCGTGTGCTCCTGCAGATCGCCGTGGACCGCCTCCATCGCCGCCACCACCTGGCGGCCGGCGTTCTCCATCAGCACGAGCGACGGGATGCCGATCTCTTCGATTGTGCGACGGTCGGCTTCGCGCATCTGCGCGGCGTTCAGCACTCGCATGGGGTGAGTTGCACCCACGATAGCACAGGCAGTACTCTGGCCCGATGAGCGTGATGGTGAACGTCAACGGCCGCCTCCTCGACCAGGAGCACGCGGTCATCTCCGTGTTCGATCACGGGTTCCTCTACGGTGAAGGGGTCTACGAAGTCGTCCGGACGTACGAGGGCATCCCCTTCCTGTTCGACAGGCACATGCGCAGGCTCCGCGCCTCCGGTGACCGCATCCACCTCGGCCTTGGCATCTCGGACGATGCGCTCGAGCAGCGGTGCGTCGAGACGATGCGCGCGGCGGGCCTCGGCTCGCCGGGTCGCGACGCCTACATCCGCATCCTGATCACGCGGGGCATCGGGGAGATCAGCTACGACCCGAAATCGTGCCCCGAGCCGAGCATCGTGGTGATCGTGAAGCCCCACAACGAAGTGCCGGCGTCCACGTACGCGCAGGGCATCACGGTCTCCCTGGTCGGGGTCGTGCGCAACCATCCGGGCACCGTGAACCCGCTCATCAAGAGCAACAACCTGCTGAACAATGCACTGGGCCAGCAGGAGGCGATGCGCAAGGGTGGCGTCGAGGCCATCATGCGGAACTACCGCGGCGAGATCGCCGAGTGCAGCCAGTCGAACATCTTCATCGTGAAGGACGGCGTCGCGTTGACGCCGCCGGCGGACGCGGGGCTTCTGGTCGGGATCACGCGCGACTTCCTGTTCGAAGTGGCGGCGGAGCTGGGTGTCCCGATGCGCGAGCAGGTCATCCTGGATCAGGACCTCTTCGGCGCCGACGAGGTCTTCCTCACCAGCACGACGAAGGAAGTGGTGCCGATCGTCCGCATCGACGATCACGTCGTCGGCACCGGCAAGCCTGGCGTCATCACCGGACAGCTGCTCGCCGGCTTCCGCGCGCGGGCGCACCGCCAGATCGCCGCACTGAGGGCGTAGCCGATCGTTCGAAGAGGCTGCAGCCAGGTGGCCTCTTCTCTTGCGACACGACTCGCCTGACGCAGCAGGAACGATGGTTCATGCCTGCGTTGCCGCTGGCCGATCGCCCGTCTCAGCGCAGGCCCGCCAGCAGCGCCTCGACGTCCCTCTCCACATCGACCGACGCCGTCGTCGTCGACTTCTTCACGAAGATCTCGAACACGGCGGCCGGGGTCGTTCCGGTGTTGCGGAAGCCGTGCCGCGTGCCCTTCTTCAGGAAGAACGCCTGCCCTGGCGCAGCCGCCTGAGGCGCACCTGTCCCGATGGTGATCTCGAGCGCGCCGCTCACCGGCGCCCACACGTGATACTCCACATCGTCGTGCGCATGGACAGCGCGCACGGCGCCGGGTTGCAGTTCCACGCGGCTCACGCGGATCTCGTCGCGGTCGATGAGCCTGAACGGACGCACGCCGGGGTCGGCCTCGCCAGGCTGCGGTGCTGGCTGCTGGGCAGCGGCGGCACCCGCAAGCAGCCCGATGGTTCCCACGACTACGAAGAACATCGACACGCGTCGGTACACGGGACACTCCTTGAAGGCGAACGTGCAGAGCCTAGCGCATCGAACAGGTCCGTACATGAAGAAAGGCAGCGCGCCCCGTGGGACACGCTGCCTTTTGTCTCGATGGCCGGGAATCAGTCAGGGACGAGGGGCACAGTCCAGACCGTGCCCCCTCCTGTTCCTTCCGCCGTACGCCGGTCAGACCGCGGCGTCCGCGAACTCCTCGATCGGCGGACAGGCGCAGATCAGGTTCCGGTCGCCGTAGGGGTTGTCGATGCGTCCGACCGTCGGCCAGAACTTGCGCGCGCGCACGAACGGCAGCGGATACGCGGCCTGATGCCGTGAGTACTTGTGGGTCCACTCGTCGGCCGACACCGCGGCCGCCGTGTGGGGGGCGTGCTTGAGCACGTTGTCCTTCGGGTCGGCCTTGCCGTCGATGACGTCCTGGATCTCCTGGCGGATCGCGATCATCGCGTCGCAGAAGCGGTCCAGTTCAGCCTTCGGTTCGCTTTCCGTCGGCTCGATCATCAGCGTGCCCGCCACCGGGAACGACACCGTTGGCGCGTGGAACCCGTAGTCCATCAGG
Source organism: Vicinamibacterales bacterium (assembly GCA_046331345.1). Lineage (GTDB taxonomy): Bacteria > Acidobacteriota > Vicinamibacteria > Vicinamibacterales > CAVVIG01 > CAVVIG01. The sequence continues at coordinate 777,674 of JAXLRA010000004.1, forward strand.
CGCTTCGCGACGTCGGTCTCGTCGATGCCGCTGGCGGCCTTGAGCGGACGGAGGTCGAAGATCATCTCGTGCGCCACGCGGCCGTTCTCGCGAGTGTAGAGCACCGGATAGTGCTGTTCGAGGCGCGACTTGATGTAGTTGGCGTTGAGGATGGCGTAGCGCGTGGCGTTCGTCATCCCGTCCGCGCCGAGCATGCGGATGTACGCGTACGAGATGAGCAGGATGTTCGCGCTGGCCCACGGGGCCGCCGACAGGGCGTTGATGGCCTTCTCGCCGCCGGTCTTGATGACAGAGTGACCCGGCAGGTACGGCGCCAGGTGGCGTGCAACGGCGATCGGCCCCATGCCGGGACCACCACCGCCGTGCGGAATCGCGAACGTCTTGTGCAGGTTCAGGTGACAGACATCCGCACCGATCGTGGCCGGGCTCGTCAGCCCCACCTGCGCGTTCATGTTCGCGCCGTCCATGTACACCTGGCCGCCGTTCTCATGAATGATGGCGCAGATGTCCTGGATGCTCTCCTCGAACACCCCGTGCGTCGACGGGTAGGTGACCATCAGGCAGGAGAGGCGATCCTTGTGCTGCTCGGCCTTCGCCCTGAGGTCGGCGACGTCGATGTTGCCTTCCTTCGTGCTGGCCACGACGACCACCTTCATGCCGGCCATGACAGCGCTGGCCGGGTTCGTGCCGTGCGCCGACGCCGGGATGAGCACCACGTCGCGATGCGTGTCGCCCCGATCGTGGTGATACGCACGAATGACCATCAGGCCCGCGAACTCGCCCTGTGCCCCTGAGTTCGGCTGCAGGGACACCGCCGCAAAGCCGGTGACCTTCGAGAGCGCATTCTCCAGTTCGGCGAAGATGCGGTGATAGCCGGCCACCTGCTCCACCGGCACGAACGGGTGCGGCTTCGAGAACTCGGGCCAGGTGATCGGCAGCATCTCCGACGCTGCGTTCAGCTTCATCGTGCAGGAGCCGAGCGCAATCATCGACGTATCGAGGCCAATATCCTTCCGCTCGAGGCCGCGAACGTACCGCATCATCTCCATCTCGGAGTGATACGTGTTGAACACCGGGTGCCCGAGGAAGGACGTGGTGCGGGCAAGGTTCGCCGGATAGCTCGCGTCGAGCGCGACCAGCGCCGCCCCCTTCGGTGAGCGGCCGAGCGCCTTCGCGAACACCCCAACGAGCCTGAACACGTCGTCTGCCTCGCAGACCTCGTCGAGCGCGATGTTGATCGAGCCGTCGGTCCGGTAGCGCAGGTTGATCTGCGCCGCCTCGGCCGCCTTCCGGACAGCTGCCTGGTCGGCGCCGCCGATCCGGATGGTGTCGAAGTAGTGCGCGTTCAGCTGCGTGAGGCCGAGCGCCGCCAGTTCCTGCGCCAGCAGCGCGGCCAGGCCGTGCACACGTTCGGCAATGGCCGTCAGCCCCTTCGGGCCGTGATAGACCGCGTAGAGCCCTGCGATGTTGGCCAGCAGCGCCTGCGCCGTGCAGATGTTGGACGTGGCCTTCTCGCGGCGGATGTGCTGCTCGCGGGTCTGGAGCGACATGCGGTACGCGGTGTGGCCGTGCGCGTCCACCGACACGCCGATGATGCGGCCGGGCGCCTGCCGGACGTGCTTCTCCTTGGTCGCAAAGAAGGCGGCGTGCGGACCGCCGTAGCCCATGGGCACGCCGAAGCGCTGCGAGCTGCCGAGCACGATGTCGGCGCCCATTTCTCCGGGCGGCGTCAGCAGCGTAAGAGCCAGCAGGTCCGACGCCACCGCCACCAGGACTCCGGCGGCATTCGCCTTCGTGATGAAGCCACGCAGGTCGTGCACCACCCCGGCTTCGTCCGGCGACTGGACCAGCGCCCCGAACACGCGGTCGCCGAAGTCGGCGGTGGCCATGTCGCCGATGACCAGCTCGATCCCGAGCGGCACCGCGCGCGCCTTGAGGACGTCGATCGTCTGCGGGTAGCACGAGTCGGCCACGAAGAACTGCGGAGGTCCGACCACGGTGTCGATCCGCTTCTGCTGGACGCGCGCCAGCAGCGTCATCGCCTCGCCCGCCGCCGTCGCTTCGTCCAGCAGGGATGCCGTGGAGATCTCCATCCCCGTCAGGTCCGCCACCATCGTCTGGTAATTGAGGAGCGACTCGAGACGGCCCTGTGCGATTTCGGCCTGGTAGGGCGTATACGGCGTGTACCAGCCCGGGTTCTCCAGCACGTTCCGGAGGATGACGCTCGGCGTGACCGTGTCGTAGTAGCCGAGTCCGATGTACGAACGGAACAGGGTGTTCTGGGCGGCCACCGCACGCAGATCGCGGAGGAACGCCTGCTCCGACGTGCCGTTCGGCAGGTCGAGCGGGGCGCTGAGGCGGATGCGCGCGGGGATCGCCTCGTCCATCAGGGCGTCCACGGAGGAGGCACCCACCACCTGCAACATCGCGTCGGTATCCGACGCGCGCGGACCGATGTGACGGGTCTGGAAGACGTCGTGGTCGAAGATGCTCATTTCACCAGTTCTGAGTATTGGGCGACATCGAGCAACTGGCCGACTTCGCCGGGGTCCGACAGCTTGATCACGACCATCCAGCTGGTGTGCGGATCGGTGTTGACCGCCTCGGGCTTCTCCTTCAGCGCGGTATTCACCTCGACCACTTCGCCGGAGACGGGCGCATAGAGCTCCGAGACCGCCTTCACCGACTCGATGTTGCCGAAGGTCTCGCCGGCCTTGACGGTGGTGCCCACCTCGGGCAGTTCAAGGTAGACCACGTCGCCGAGCTGCGCCTGGGCGAAGTCGGTGATCCCCACCTTGCCCTGGTCGCCCGACAGCTCCAGCCATTCGTGGTCCTTGGTGTACTTGAGTCCTGCCGGATACGCCATCACTTTGACCTCTTGTAGAAGGGAGTCGGCACGACCGTCGCCTTGAGGCGCCGGCCGCGAACATCGATCTCGATCCCGGTGCCTGGCGCAGCGAGCGCGGCGGGCACGTACCCGAGACCGATGGCTTTCTTGAGATAGGGAGTCTGGGTGCCGCTGGTGACGACGCCCACGGATTCGCCGTTGGCGACGATCGGGTAGCCGTGGCGCGCGATGCCGCGGTCCACCATTTCGAAGCCCACGAGCTTGCGGGCCGGCCCTTCGGCCTTCTGCCGCTTCAGCACGTCGCTGCCGATGAACTGATCCTTCTTCCAGCCGACGATCCAGCTGAGACCTGCCTCGACCGGCGTCGTGGTTTCGTCGATGTCATTCCCGTGCAGGCACATCGCCGCTTCGAGGCGGAGCGTGTCGCGGGCCCCGAGGCCACAGGGGATCATGCCGAACGGTTCACCGGCCGCGGTGAGGGCCAGCCACACCTTGTCGGCCATCTGCGGCGGCACGAAGATCTCGAACCCGTCCTCGCCGGTGTAGCCCGTGCGCGACACCGTGCCGCGAACGCCCGCAATCTCACCGTGCGCGAACCAGTAGTACTTCATCGCCGACAGGTCGATGCCCGTCAACGGCTGGACGATCTCCAGCGCGCGCGGCCCCTGCACCGCGATGAGCGCGTAGCGTGCGCTGACGTTGACCGCCACCGCATCGCCGGCCGGCTTGATGCCCTCGCTGATGACGTCGAAGTCCTTCTCGATGTGCGAGGCATTGATCACCAGCATGAAGTGCTGGGGGCCCAGCCGGTACACGAGCAGATCGTCCACGAACGTGCCCTGCTCGGTGAGGAGCCCCGAGTACTGGGCCTGGCCGATCTGGAGCTTCGTGGCGTCGTTGCACGAGATGCGCTGCACGGCCTCGAGGGCATTCGCGCCGGCGATCTCTACCTGTCCCATGTGGCTCACGTCGAACAGGCCGGCGCGCTCGCGCACTGCCAGGTGCTCGGCCGTGATGCCGGAATACTCCACCGGCATGTCCCAGCCGGCAAAGGGCACCATCCGAGCCCCGAGGGCGCGATGGCGAGCGTTGAGCGGGGTCTTCTTGAGGGGCGTCTCGTTAGCCTGGTCCATGGGGGAATTCTGCGTTTTGGGGAACAGGGCAACGGTACTATGCGCCTTCGCGCGTGGTCAAGAAAACGCACCGCGTCAACGCCGCCAAATCGTCACTCGCGTGAGGGGCGCGACAGCAGGAAGGCCACCCCGAGGCAGATCGCGACAACTATGGCGGACGAGCCCCACACAATTGGCGGATTTCGCCACGCCTCCGGTGCCAGCGGCAGCACGAGCCCAGCCACGAGCCCCGAGATGAGCACCCCCGCCACCAGACCTGCCCCGAGCATTCCCACGCGTCCCATGGTCTCTCCTGCTAGAAGTTGAAGCCTGAACAGCTCAGAAAGTTGAACCAGTACGACTCGACCTGAATCACCCACCGGACGGCACACAGTTCCTGCCAGTAGTCCGAGAACATGATGTTGCCCACCGACATCCAGCACGACACGTAGTCGCTCCACGCCTCCACCATTCGCTGCTCCATCAAGGTGAAGCAGTCGATGGCCAAGCCCGCCGGCCGGGCGTTCTTCCGGCCCCCGCGCGCCAGGAAGTCGGCCACGCGTCGGGGCGCGCCGACGTCGCCGCTGAGCGCACCGACCATGGCGTCGGCGATGATGACGCCGAGTGCCGCCGGTGACCGATCGTCAGACGCCATCAGCCCATCCGCCATGGCCCGGTAGCGGACGATGGCGTCGGAGTCGGCGAGCATGCGGCGTGCGGCAGGCCGGCGGCCAGGCGCATCGGCGCCGCGAGGCAGGTCTACCGACTGGCGTCCGCGCGAGAGGCGAGTCCCTCGGCCCGACACCGCAACCGTGACGGCGTCTGCGCCAGCCTTGACGGTGAGCACGAACTCCCCTGTCGGCTGAACGGACTTGGAGATCTCCACGCCGGCGGCGGTCGCCGTCAGTTCCGCGCCTCCGTCGCTGGAGGGCCGCACCTCGAACGTCACGTTCGCCCGCTCATTCCGCGTCACCTGCGCTGCGGTCTTCGCCGCCCGGACTCCGTGTGGCGATGCTGGGGACTGCGTGCGCAACGACGTCTCGATGATGCGGGGACCCGCGCCAGCCGAGCATCCCGGTCCGCTGGCCATGAACCCCGGTGACCGCTCGCTGGCCTGAGCGGTCACGCTCAACCCCAGGCACAAGACGATCGCTGCGACCCTTGCTGCGTTCTTCATCCGAACTCCTCCCGGACCGAGGTCCGGTGTGGCGTGCCCGCGGACACCCCACCTCGGAGCGCACGTGCGACCTCGCGGCCGATGTGGCCGCCCTGCGGCGTGCGCCCAGTGGCCGGTCGCGCCCGGCCCTCCTCGCCAGCCTTACGGCGTTGCGGCGATGGCCTCCACGTCTTCTTCCTCTTCCACGTCGCTCTGGCTCACGGTGGTCTCGTCTTCGGACCGGACGCACTCGCCGGCAGCCGTCAGCGGGAAGCGGAGATAGCTGTTCAGGGTGTGGTAGGTGATCCCGAGGACGCGCGCCGTCTGCCGCTTGTTGCCGCGGCACCGATCGAGCGTCAGGCGCGCGTAGCGGCTGCCCCACGCGCGCATGGTGTCGGCGCTGCGCAGCGACGGTCCGAGCACCGCGTCGTACTCGCCCCGCACCGCCGGGGGCAGGTCGTCGAGATCGATCACCTCACCTGCGGCCAGGGCGATCGCGCGTTCGATCACCCGCTGCAACTCACGCACGTTGCCGGGCCAGTCGTGCAGGAGCAGGGCCTCACGCGCGGCGTCCGAGAGCCGCAGCGCCCGCACGTGGCGATGGCGCTCCAGGAAATGCGTGGCCAGTTCGGAGATGTCCGTGCGCCGTTCGCGCAGGGGCGGCACGTGCACGTCCACGCCACTCAGGCGGTAGTACAGGTCGGCGCGGAACTGGCCGCGTGTGACCATGTCGGAGAGGCGCCTGTTCGTGGCGGCGATGATGCGGATGTCGACGCGCTGCGTTCCGGTTCCGCCGACGCGCTCCACCGCGAGGTCCTGGATGGCCCGGAGCAGCTTGGCCTGCGCGGACAGCGAGAGGTCCGACACTTCGTCCAGGAACAGCGTGCCGCCATCGGCGCTCTCGAACTTGCCCCGCCTGCCCCGCACGCCGGTCGCCGTGCGCTCTTCAATCCCGAACAGCTCCGCCTCGAGCAGCGTCTCGACCAGCGCCGCGCAGTTGATGGCGACGAACGGTCCCGTCCGGCGCGGGCTGCTCTGGTGGACGCGCCTGGCGACCAGCTCCTTGCCGACGCCGGACTCGCCTTCGATGAGCACGGTGAAGTCGGTGGACGCGATCCGATCGACGCGTTGCAGCAGGGCCGCCATGGCCGGCGACGTGCCGATGAACGCCGCCGCCTCGCCAGCGCGCGCGACACCGGATCCGGCGCTGTCGGAGCGGAGCTGCGCCCGGGCTCGCTCCGCTTCGAGCACCAGCGCCGCGAGCTGTGCGGCGTGCCCCATCACCTGGAAGTCCCATTCGGCCAGCCGGTTCAGCGGGTCGAAGTTCGCTTCGAGCACGCCGCGCTGCGCGGGGGTAGCTCCCGGCACCTCGAAGGCGACTGTTTCAGCACGGCCTTCATCCGCCCGCTCAGGCTGCCACCGCGCCGACCGGTCGCGCAGGCTGATGGTGCGAACGGGCAGCACCTGCTGCAGCGCCTCCTCGAAGGTGGCCCGCAACTGTCCAGGGTCGGCCCGTGTCCCGAGCACGCGCCCCAGGCGCGCCAGCACATCGCCGATCCCGCGGCGCCGATCGCGTCGGCGTCGAGATCTGTGATTCACCGCACTCCCCCGTTCACCGGTCTGCTGCATCGCATGGTCTCCTGCAAGAAGCTGCCGGGAGCGAACCAAGTGCAGTGCCACCAGCCGCCGCCGCGCGCCCTCCGGGTTTTCCGGCGTATTCATGCGACTCTCCCCGTCGGCGTGGGCCCTGCACGTGGGAACCTGCTTCCCGCACGCGCACAAGGGCCGCACGACGCCGACGCGTCTGACGTGGGCAAGCGTGGCGCCAACGGCGACCAGGTCCGCATCGTGGCTGGAAGGCGTTGCCCGGGCATGGCTTGGCCCGGGCCAAGTCGCCGGTGAGGCTGGACGCCGAGGGCGGACCGGCTGGATTCGACACCCGCCGTTGTCAGCCGTGTCCGAACCGGGTGGCGTGCGAGCGGCGGCGCTCGCGTCGGGTGCGAAGGCTCAGGAGAGCGCCTGCGTAAGGCCAGCGCAGAACGCGCGGACCCACGCGAGGTGGCGTTCGGACGCGATGAATTCGACGTCGATGGTTACGCGAAGCCGCTTCGCAGGCGCCTCCGTGGTCAGACATCCCATGGGCACGATCGGGTACTCCGCGAGCAGCCCCGTCAGCACCGCCCACGCAGGCAGATCGAGAATCGCCACGACTTCCAGGTTTGCGCCCGCCTCCCACGGCCGCTCGCGCTCCAGCGACCGCTGCAGCACTCCCCTCAACCTCCGCACATCCTCGTGAACCACACTCGAATCGAGCGGGATGTGGCGCAAGGCGCCGAGCAGGGCGGCGGCGACGGCCGTACACACCTCGCGATGAAGGATGGCCCAGCCCACCGAGAATGCGTCAACCGGAGTGGCCGGCAGCGGCGCGCCGGACGCAACGGCGTCGAGGCGTTCGAGCCCCAGGTCGCAGGTAGCGATCGCCGCCGACACCGCGTCGGCATGTGTCGAGCGCGACGATGGGAGCACGCCGCCCTCGAGCAACGCATTGGCGAGGAAGCCGAGTTCCTCCTGCCAGCCTTCGAACTGCGCCGGTGCGTTCGTCGCCAGCGCCGCGAGGCGGAGACCGACGCGCGACGCCGGTGCCGAGGCGTGACGAGCCTCTCCCAGCAGGCCGCGCGGGGTCTGGCGACCCTCGCAGGCCTCAACCAGCGTCGACACCGTGGCCACGTCGGCGGAATCGACTGACTTCGTCTGCGTGCCGCCTCGTGTGTCTGGCTGCAGTGTCGGTTGCTCGGTTGACGACCGGGAGTCGAGCTGAGGCGAGAGCGCGTGCCGGTAGTGCGCCAGCTCGCCGCGCAGGACTCGCGGATCCGCGTCGGCACCGCGCCTGGCGGCGGCCAGGAACGCTCGCGCGGCTGCCGGCGTGACGTAGCCCAGCGCCTCGCGACGGAGATCGCGGGCGGTCGCCATGTCGTGCACCGACTGTTCACGCCGGCCCGCCAGGTCGTCGAACCCGGACGGCTCTTCGAGATGCTCGTAAGAAAGGTCGCGACAGCCGCGCACGAGCGCGCCGAACCAGCGCGGATGTTCGGCCTGCGCCTCCGCAAGCAGGGTCGCGATTGCGTCCCAGGCGTCGTCTCGCCTCGCCCAGACCACGAGTCCGCCGTACTCGAGCGTAGGCGCAGACTCCTGGAGTCCGCGCAACTCGGCTGCCGTTCGGCTGCAGACACCCATGTGCTGTGCGAACAGGCCGACGATCAGATCGGGGTCGAGCGCCTGCAGTTGCCGCGCCGCGGCGGCGACATCCGCCTCCACCAGCACGCGCAGCCACACACCGAAACGCGCGGCGTCGAGGGCGCCGGCGTGCATCGCGCCGCCGGGTGTCCACACGTCGGCGTCCAGCAGCGTGATCAACTGCTCCGGGCTTGCGTTGACGAGTACGTCGCCGGCATCCTCGAGACCGAGAATTGAAACGACGCGCTGCAGTACGCGCGTGTCGAGCCGGGGCACGACCTCCGAAAGCTCGGCTGTTTTCAGGTAGTGCTGGAGTTCAGCGGTGGGTGTCGTGAACGTCGGCGTCCTGCTGCGTCGTTTCGACATGGGCCGGCGATGATAGCCGGCCACCCGCGCCAGAAACAGTCTTGAAGATGGAGCGCCGCCCGGGAGACACTATTAGTGGGAAAAGCAACGAGCCTTTCCCCTGCGCTCGCGTCCCTCCGGCTTCAGCCACTCGCCTCATCAAGCCAGCCAACACCCTGCTCGAGCTCGAGCCCTGCGCGATAGATCACGAGTTGCGGCTGCAGCGTCGCCACACCGCATCGCACCACCCTGGCACGGCAGGCGTGCCGCTGCGGGCCGGCTTCCAGTTGCACATCCACCTGCGTGCCCGGCAACAACCGTCTGGCGGAGTCGATGAGGATCCCGCTTCGCGAAATGTCGACGACACGCACCTGATGGCCCGGGCGGATACGCCCCGTCAGACCGTCCGGCAGGTCGACGCCTGCGAGGCGTGGCTCCCGCCGGCGCTCGGCCTCGTCACTCATGGCGCCAGCCACGCGCTGGTGCGCGCCACCCAGGTGAGCACACGCGTCCGCCCGGTCTCGCCGTAGATGCGCACCACATACTGGCGCACCCCTCGACCACGGACATACAGGCTGCCTGGTGTGGCCGTGCCGTTCGGCGTGAACGTCACCGCGTTCGACGTGCCGACGCGTATGGGGTCGATGCCGGGTGCCACGCTCCCCTCCGCGCCGGGAAGGCCCGGCAGCGCCCCGAACTCGACACCCGGATATTGATCCGCCAGCCGCTCGTCGGGCGCGATGCGCGTGTCGATGCCAGCCTGGATGTCGGCCGCCAGCACGCCGTTGTCGTTCCCGTCTTCGAACGATTCCAGCAGGTAGCCGCGGGTGTCGAGCGTGATCCGCAGCGACGTGGCCCGGTTGCGCGTGATCGCCCGCAGACGCGTCTGCTGCAGGCGCGCCGCCACGTGCCGCGCCGCGGCCGACGCGCGGATGCTGTCCACGCTGCCCGCCACCTGCGCCGCCCCGGTCGCAACGAGCGTGGCGGCGACACCCGCCGTGAACACGAGTTCCAGCAGAGAGGACGCCGCCACACACGCCTCTACTGCTGCTGCGCCGGCGACGCCGCCGCGCCGCCCACCGTCAGCTGTGGCCGCAGCTTCAGGAAGCTCTTCTCCCCGATGCCCTGCACATTCATCAGCTCCTCGATCTTCTTGAACGGTCCCTTCTTCGTCCGGTACTCGACGATGCGGGCGGCGACCTTGGCGCCGATGCCGGGCAGCTGTTCGAAGTCCGCGGCGGTGGCGGTGTTCACGTTGACCATCACCGCCGGCTTCGCAGCCGCCGTGTCGGCCTTCGAGCGAGCCGGAACCTGGGCGTGGGCGCTCGCCGCGCAAAGCGTGAGCAGGACGAACACGGCGGAACGGATGTACAGCATGGATGTCCTCCTTTGGACTGGCGATGACTCCCCGCCATCAGGCGCGTCACTCGGGCAGTGCAGCGGGTCGTCTTCATCGCGTCGGCCGAACACAGGGCAAGCCGCGCGCCGGACACCCCGGCCACGCAGGTGCGTTCGTAAGTGACGCCGAATACGAACTTGCGGCGACACCTCCGGAACGGCGTCATCCGACGCGGGCGCGCGGGCCGACGATTCCGCCCACCGCCGTTGTCGAGGAGCGCTCTGGTGCAAGGGGCGCAATCACTGAGGATGGATGACGGCGAAGCCGCCGCGGGCACTGACGCGTGGCCCGGACATCGGGGATCCCGGGCCACTTGATGCAATCGCGCCCGCGCAACTCCGGTTGCCTGGCGAGGCGCCGGCTGAAGCCGGCCCCCCACGCGATGACCGTTCGCCCGAGGTCGAGAGGGAGCCGAGAGGATGAGGGAACTGGAGAGGCGGGTGGCGGCGCGGGAGGGAGATCCGGGAGCGGCCGTCCCACGCACGGGAGGTCGGGCCCTGCGCTGGGGAGTTGTTGAGCCGCCCCCGAATCGCTGCAGGGCACTTCAAGCCCAGGGCCAGCCTGATCCGTACGCGACCTGCGTCTCGAACCCTCGATGAATGCCCGACTTGCGGTCGAGGTTGAGGACGCCCGGCTCTGACGCCTCGCGCCAGGCACGGCTGGCTATCCACCCCGGTTTCCGCCCAAACCGTGCACGGCCGCCGGATCGGGCACGCAGGATGGCCGGTTCTGATGCAGAATCATGCGGTTAGCGCCATCCGGAACGGGAGTTTCCGCGTCCAAACGGGAGGTGATGTCCGCCTGCCGCGGTGTACGCTGGAACGCCACCCGGCGCAGTCGCTTCTCTCATCTGCCTGAAACCGTCATGAACATACGCGCTCTCGTCCTTGCCTTCGTCACGGTCGCGTCAACGTCCGTTGCTCCCGCCCTTGCGCAGCAGCCGTCGCAGGCCAACCCGGCCGCCCGCGCGGCCCAGGACCCGTTGACCGCGATCATCGCGGTCACGCCCGAAGTGAAGGTCGGCCAGCTGCCGAACGGGCTGCAGTACTTCGTGCGCGCCAACGGCACCCCGAAAGGGCGCGCCGAACTGCGGCTGGTGGTCAATGCCGGGTCGGTGCTCGAGGACGACAACCAGCGTGGCCTCGCGCACTTCGTCGAGCACATGGCGTTCAACGGCACCACCCATTTCCCCGGCGGCGAGATTCCGGCCTTCATCCAGCGGCTGGGCATGCGCTTCGGCGCCCACGTGAACGCCCACACCAGCTTCGACGAGACGGTCTACCAGCTCCAGATCCCCACCGACAACCGCAACATCATCGACCGCTCCATCCTCATCATGGAGGACTGGGCGCACGGCGTCTCCTTCGACCGCGACGAGGTCGAGAAGGAACGGGGCGTGGTGCTCGAAGAGTGGCGGCTGGGTCTCGGCGCCGAGGCGCGCATCCGCGATGCGCAGATGCCGGTGCTCCTGAAGGGCGCGCGCTACGCGGACCGCTCCCCCATCGGCCGGCCCGAAATCCTGCAGAACGTCACGCCCGAACGGCTGCGGCAGTTCTACGCGGACTGGTATCGCCCGGACCTGATGGCTGTGGTTGCCGTGGGCGACTTCGATGCCGCGATGGTCGAGCAGATGATCGTGTCGCACTTCCGCGACATTCCGCGGCCTGCCAACGCGAAGCCGCGTCCGCTCTACACCGTGCCGCCCCATCCGGACACGCGCTACGCCCTCGTCTCCGACAAGGAAGCGCGCGGCACGCTGGTCAACATCTTCAACATCAAGCCGGCCGGCGATCAGCGGACCGTCGGGACGTACCGCGAGCAGATGGTCGAACGGCTTTTCGGCCGCCTGCTCTCCGCTCGCTTCGACGAGATCGCGCACGGCCAGAACCCGCCGTTCCTCGCCGCCGAAACCAATCGCGGCCTGCTCGTCCGCTCCGCCGTGCAAACCAGCGTTGTCGCGCTCGTGCCGGACGGTGGTGCGGAGCGTGGCCTCGCCGCCCTGATCACTGAGGTACAGCGCGTCATCCAGCACGGGTTCACGCAGTCGGAACTGGACCGTGAGAAGAGCGACAGCCTGCACTACCTCGACGAGGCCCTGGCGGACAAGGACAAGAGCCCCTCAGGTCCGCTGGCGGACGAACTCGTCCGGCACGTCATCCAGGACGAGCCGGTCCCCGGGATCGTCTACGAGCAGGCCATGGCACAGCGCTTCCTGCCGGGCATCTCGCTCGCGGAAGTGAACGCGCTCGCGAAGAACTGGATTCCGGAGTCGGACCGCGTGGTGGCCGTCACCGCCCCGGAGCGGGCGGGTCTCGCCCTTCCCACGCAGGCACGCCTGGCGTCGGCCATCTTCACCGCCAGCAATGCGAAGCTCGACGCCTACGTCGACCGCGTAAGCAACCAGCCGCTGCTCGCCAAGGCACCGACGCCCGGGACCATCACGCGGACGACCGTGCGCGCCGAAATCGGCGTCACCGAATGGCAGCTCTCGAACGGCGCGCGCGTGATCCTCAAGCCGACGCCGTTCAAGGAGGACGAGATCCTCTTCCGGGCCTACAGCCCCGGCGGTACCTCCATCGCCAGCGACCAGGATCTCGTGCCCGCTGAAACGGCCGACGAGGTCGTGTCGGAAAGCGGGCTCGGCGGCTTCTCGCGCGTCGACCTGAACAAGCTGCTCGCCGGCGCCACGACCGCCGTACGCGCGGACATCGGCGATGCGGACGAAGGCATGCGCGGCGGGTCGGCGAAGAAGGACATCGAGCGGATGTTCCAGCTGGTCTACCTGAACTTCACGGCACCCCGCGCGGATGCCGTGCAGTTCGAGGCGCTCAAGTCGCGGCTGAAGCCGATGCTGGCGAACCAGCAGGCGCTGCCGGAGACAGCATTCCGCCTTGCGCTGAACAGCGCGCTCACGCAGGACAACCCACGCGCGCGTCCGCTCACCCCGCAGGCGATCGACCAGATGAACCTCGAGCGGTCGCTGGCGTTCTACAAGAACCGCTTCGCCGACGCGAGCGACTTCACGTTCGTCTTCGTCGGGAGCTTCGACGTGCAGGCGATGAAGCCGCTGGTCGAGACCTACCTCGCGAGCCTGCCGTCGCTCCGCCGGACAGAAGCGGCGGTCGATCGCGGCGTCCACCCCCCGGCCGGCGTCGTCGAGCGTGAGGTGGTCAAGGGCGTCGATCCGCGCAGCCAGGTGGCCATCGTGTTCACGGGACCGTTCCAGAACACCCCGCTGAACCGGCTCGTGATCAAGACCATGGGCGAGATGCTCGGGGGCAACCTGCATCACGTGCTGCGTGAGGAACTCGGCGGCACCTACGGCGTGAACGTCGATTCGCGCTTCTCGAAGTTCCCGACGCAGGAATACCAGATCTCCATCGGCTTCGCCTGCGATCCGGCCCGCGTGAAGGAACTGACCGACGCCGCCTGGAACGAGATCAGGACGTTCGCGGAACGGGGGCCGTCGGCCGAGTTCCTCGCGGGCGTGCGCAAGCAGATGGATCGGGAGTTGGAGAACGGCTACCAGGAGAACGCGGACCTGCTCAACGACCTGATGGAGAGCGTCGAGAACGGTGAGGACGTCGCCACGGTGTTCAACCAGAAGGCCCTGTACGATCAGGTGACGGTGCCGGCGCTGCGCGCCGCCGCGCGCGACTTCCTGAACCTGAAGCGGTACGTGCAGGTCACCCTCCGTCCCGAAGGCAAGTAGCGCTCGCTGTCACGCGGCACCGACCCACGATGAGATGCAACTCCTGCGGCGCCCGCAGCAACCCGGACCGGTCGTTCTGCCGACGCTGCGGGAGCGCCGTGTTCGTGGAGGATGCCGACTACACCGCGCAGTTGCGCTCGTCGGCGGCCACGCATGTCGACGCCGCGACGGTACAGGCGCCATCGGCGCCCGACGCGCCGGTATCTGCACCTCCCATCCCTGCCGCCGACACCGCGGTTCGTGCGGCCAGGAAGGCGGCGTCCGCAGCCAGACGCGCGCGCAAGACTGCCGCGCAACCGGCCGTAGCGGCCTCTGGCGGAGGGTGCATCGCGGCGATCATCCGCTGGGCGGTGTTCCTCGGGTTCATCTACTACGTGGTGAACGCCGTTGGTCTCTGGCCCGACATTGTCCGCATGGCGACCGAAGCGGCAAATGGCGAGGCCGTGGACACGCGACCGGTGGTGAACAGGTTCCGCGCGATCGTCGATCTGCCGCCGCTCGAGGATCCCCCGCCGGCGGACGCCGCTCCCCACAACTGACAGGTAGGCAGTCGAAGGCTGCGCCTTCGCGGCACACGCCGCGCCAGGTGCCCGCCTGACCGATCAGGACGAGCGCAGGGCCGCCATCACGGTCGGCAGGTTCTGATACAGGATGAACGCGGCCACGAGCACCAGGAACAGCGCGAAGCCGCGCCGCAGCCGTTCCTGTGACACGAAGCGGTGCAGATACGTGCCCGCCCAGATGCCCGGCAGTGTCCCGAGCGTCACGAGCGCCATCGGCGTCCACGCGAAGTGCGCGCGTCCGAGGTAGCCGCTGAACCCCACCACGCAGTTCCAGGCAATGACCACGAGCGAGGTACCCACGGCGGTCTTCATCGACACGCCGAGGAGCACGAGCGCCGGAACGATGAGAAAGCCGCCCCCCACCCCGACAAGGCCGGTCAGGCCGCCCACGGCCAGCGCCTCCAGGACGATGAGACCGAGCCGGTTACCGGGCGGCGTGGGCGCTGCCCCATCGTCAGGGCGCCTGCGGAACATGAAGACCGACGCCGCGAGCATCACCACCCCGAACAGGGCGAGTTGCGTCGCGCCGCTAACGAAGGCCGCGAGCCGCGTACCGCCGAGCGTGCCGAGCGTGGCTGAGCCGCCGAAGAGGGCCGCAGTCTTCAGGTCCACGTTGCCGCGCCGGAAGTGCCCGACCGCACCAACCATGCTCGTCAGCCCGACCACGCCGAGGCTCATCGCCACGGCATCCTTTGGTGGGAACCCGAGCACGTAGACGAAGATCGGGACCGTGAGGATGGAGCCGCCGCCGCCCAGCAGGCCGAGCGACGCGCCGATGACGAATCCGAGCAGCGTGGCCGTGACGGTCATCGATTGAGGGCGCCAGCGATGCGGTGGCGCACGGCTACGCCGCCGACTCCCGATAGTGAGCGAAGAGATCGTTCACGTCCACGGCCTCGAACCCGAGACGCTCGAGCATCGACACGGCCGCCGCGGCCCGGGCGCCGCTCCGGCAGTGCACGAGGACGGGCTGCCCCAGGGGCAAGGTGCCGGCCTGCTGCCCGACCCGCGTATGCGGGATGTGCACGGCTCCAGGCACATGCCCCGCCTCGAACTCAGCGGTACCGCGCACGTCCAGCACCGTGACACCGCCGGCGCGGCGGCGCAGCTCGAGTTCCGCCATGTCGATGGTCGGCGTCGTCCGCAGGGCACCGCCAGCCGCGGCGTAGGCGGCGAGCGTCTCCGGGGTGATGAAGTGCTCAACGCGATCGATGCCGACGCGGACGAGTTCGCGCACCACCTGCTCGACGTCGGAGGGCCTGGCCACGAGGCACACCGCCTGGGCCGGGTCGACGTACGAGCCGGCCACCGCGCTCAGCTGGTAGTCGCGCTCCGCGAGAATCGACCGGCGGAGATGTCCGGCAAAGAACTCTTTCCGCGAGCGCGTGTCCACGACAGTCAGGTCGAGCCGGTCGTCGAACCGGGCAACCTCCGCCAGCGCGACCTCACGTGGTCGTGGCAGTTGCCCGAGCACCGCCGGCCCCTGGCGGTTTGTGTGCTTCATCCGCGCGAAGTAGGCTGGCGGTTCGGGCTGGCCGGCGAGGATGAACTCGACGAAGTGCTGCTCGGTGTCCGTGGCGCGCACGGACGGATTGAACCGCAGCTCGTAGCCGACCGTCGACATCGGGATGTCGCCGAGCGACTTGCCGCAGGCGCTGCCGGCACCGTGTCCAGGCCACACCTGCAGGAACTCGGGCAGCGTCTTGAAGGACCGCTCGATCGAGCGGAACTGCGCCCTGGCGGAGGGCACCATCACCCCTTCGACGCCAGCGGCCCGCTCGAGCAGGTCAGGACGCCCCACATCGCCGACGAACACGAAGTCGCCGCTCGCCATCGCGATGTATTCGGACGCACCCGCCCCGCCGTCGCGCACCAGGTACGCCAGGTGCTCCGGCGTATGCCCCGGCGTGTGCACCACCTTGAACTCGATGTTGCCGACCCGGAACGTGTCGCCGTCGCCGAGCAGCTGATACTGATAGGCCGACCCCGCCAGCCACTCGTACTGCCAGTCGGCCCCGCCCTCCTTCGATCCGTAGACCCGCAGGCCGCGTTCGGCCATCTCGCGCAGGCCCGTGACGTAGTCGGCATGGATGTGCGTATCAGCCGCCGCCACCAGGCGCAGACCGTGGCGGGCCGCCTCGTCGAAGTAGCGGTCCACGTCGCGCTGCGGGTCGATGACCATGGCCTCACCGGTCGCCGGGCATCCGACGAGGTAGGCGAACTGGGCGAGCTTCGAATCGGCTATCTGACGGACGAGCATGGAACCTCCAGAAGGGCTCCTGCACTGATGCACAAACCGGGTAATCGGTGACGCGAGCGGGACCGTTCCAAGGCGGCCCGCGAACGGCCGCGCCCTGACCGTCCAGCGTCTCAGCTTACCCGACTGTTTTGGGCCGGGTCACCGGGTCCGGCGGACGACGAACAGGGTGATGTCGTCGAACTGGGCCGCGCTGCCCGCAAAGGCATCGATCGCACTGAAGACGCGTTCCACAATCGCGGATGACGGCTCGGTCCTGGCCTGCTGGACGATCGCCAGCAGCCGTTCGTCGCCGAACTCCTCGCCCGCCTCGTTCTGGGCGTCCGGCACCCCGTCCGAGAAGAGGACCACGCAGTCGCCCACGTCGATGCTGACTGTGGTTTCGTCGAACGGCAGCCCCGGCGGCAGCAGCCCGAGCGGTGCGCCGGTGGACGTGAGGCGGACCGGTGTCCCGTCGGCTTTCACCAGCAGGCAGTCCACGTGCCCGGCGCTGACGAACCGCCCGCTGCCGTGTCGCGCGTCGAGGTCGAGCTGCAGGAACGCCGCGGTGACGTACTTGTTCCCGGCCGTCGACCCGTAGAGCAGGTCGCTCGCCTGGGAGGCGAGCTGCGGAAGCGTCTCCGTCCGCCCGAGCAGCGCCCGCAGGGTCGCCTGCATGTTGCTCATCAGCAGCGCGGCGGGCATGCCCTTGCCGGACACGTCGGCCACGCAGAGCAGCAGCTGCCGCCCGCCATCCCCCTCCACCACCAGCGCGTCGTAGTGATCGCCGCCGCACTGGCGGGCCGGCCGGTTGCGGGCCGCCAGGTCCAGGGCCGCGGACACCGGAAGCTCCGTCGGGAAAAGGTTCGCCTGAATCTGTGCCGCGAGCTGGAGCTCGTGCTCCATCTTGGCCTGCGATACCTCGAGCGCCTTCTTGGCCGCGAGCAGTTCCTCACGCTCGCGCGCCGCACGGATCGTCCGCTCGAACAGCCGGGCGTTTTCGATGGCCGTGGCCGTCTGCATCGCCAGCGTGTTCAGCAGCTTCAGCTCGGCCGCCGTGTACGCGGCCGGCACCGTGCTGCCCAGGCCGATGACGCCAATGACGCGCTCGCCCGCCTTCAACGGCGCGCACAACAGGGAATGCACGCCGGCGCCGGAGCGCACGCGCCTCGGATCCGCTTCGACGTCTTCGACGATCTCGCCGATGCCGGTCTGGGCGATGGAGCCGATGATGCCCACACCGCGGGTCAGGCCGTGGACCTGCGTGAGATGCTCGCCGAACCCCGCGATGAGGGAGAGCGTCCCGCTCTCCTCATCCAGCAGCAGGATGGCCCCGTCCGTCGCCTTGATCAGGTGCCTCGCTTCGGTCAGCGTGAGTTCCGCGACCCGCGTCGTGTCGAGCTGCGCCGCGAGCTTCTCGGAGAAGCTGTAGATCAGGTTCACCTCGCGATACAGGTGCAGCACCTCCGAGCCGAGCGCCCGCTGCTCCGACTCGCGCGTCAGCAGGTGCGACAGCAGCGACGCCACCGCGGGGGCCGCCGCGCCGCCGCTGACCCAGCCGAACGGCGTGCCGCCGCTCTCGACCGGATGCCGGGCGTCTCCCCCAGTGCCATTCGCGCCGTGAAGCACCCGACCGTTCAGGTCCTCGACGGCGACGGTCGAACCGAGGGCTGCGGCCACCGCATCGACCAGGTGCACCGCGGGCCTTCGGGGCCCGATCACGCTGCGCAGGGACAGGCTCATGTCGTTACGCGAGCCCCAGAACCTGCCGCGCCCTGTCGAGGAGCGCGTCCGGGTCGAACGGCTTGGTCATGTAGAGGTCGGCGCCGACGTCCATGCCGCGCTGGCGGTCGAACTCCTGCCCCTTGGCCGTGAGCAGGATGATGTGCACATCGGTCAGCCCGAGGGCCTTCTTCGTGCGCTCGCAGACGTCGAAGCCGCTCAGCTTCGGCATCATCACGTCGAGGAACACGAGGTTCGGCCGCTCGCTCTGGATCGTCGCAAGCGCCTCCTCGCCGTTGCTCGCCGTCAGCAGCTCGACCCCTTCGTCTTCCAGTTCCTCCAGCGTCTGCTGCAGCAGCGCGCGCAGGTGCACTTCATCGTCCACAATCAGGATCTTCTGGCTCACGTCGGCTCCTGGCGATACACGTAGAACAGGACATTCTCGAGCCCCTTCTCGAACCGGAGGGTCTGCACCACGGCCGGCGCCGGGTCGCTCGAGCTGATCATGATGATGTCGGGCCGGAGGGCGCGGGCCTTCTCCAGCAGATCGTCGCCGCGCACTTCTGTCACGCTGAAGCCGCGGGCGTTGAGGACGTCGGTCAGGGTCTTCACCGCCGACGCGTCATCGTCGACTACCAGCACCCGCTTGTGCGACTTGCGCTGCTCGATGAGGGCACCCACCTCGCGGAACAGCAGATCGGTGTCGATCGGCTTGGTGAGGTAGCGATCGACCCCCAGCCTGAACCCGCGTTCGCGGTCCTGCACGATCGAGAGGATGACGATGGGGATGTCCATCGTCTGCGGATCGCCGCGCAGGACGGCCGCGACGTCGAACCCGTTCATCTCGGGCATCATCACGTCGAGCACGACCAGGTCGGGCCGCTCGCGCCGGACGCTCGCCACGGCGTCGCGCCCGTTCGACGCCGTGCTCACCGCGTAGCCGGCCTCGGTGAATTCCTGCGTCAGCAGTTCGCGGATGTTCGCCTCGTCGTCCACGACGAGGATCCGCGGCTGCCGCTCGCCCGTGGTCGGCGTCGACACCGCCACCTGCTCGCGCAACTGGCGGACCACGCCGGCCAGGTCGAGCGGCAGCAGCGGCTGCGCCGCGTCGTCGAGCGGCAGTGAAAAGGAGAAGGCGCTCCCCTTTCCGGGTTCGCTCTCCACCCAGATCCGCCCGCCGTGGTGCTCCACGATCTCCTTGCAGATGGGAAGACCGAGCCCCGTGCCCTTCGGCTTGTCGGTCAGCGTGTCGCCCACCTGCTTGAAGCGCTCGAACACCTTCGGCTGATCGGCGGCGGCGATCCCCATCCCGGTGTCGATGACGCTGACCACGATGGCGCCGTTGCGGCGCTCCGCGCGGCAGGTGACGGACCCGGCATCGGTGAACTTCACCGCGTTCGAGATGAGGTTGATGACGACCTGCATCAACCGGTCGCGGTCGCCGGTGAGGACCGGCAGGTCGGGCTCCACCTGCTGGATCATGGCGAGCCCCTTCGCCTCGAAGAGCGACGAGGTCGCGGCGGCGGACTGGGCGATCACCTCGTCCATGCTCACCGGCTCGCTGCGCCATTCGAGCTTGCCCGCCTCGATCTTCGCCAGATCCAGCACGTCGTCGATCAGCTTGGTGAGCCGTTCACCCTCGCTGACGACCACGTTCAGGTTCTCCTCCACCTGCGTGATGGTCTGGCGGATGCGCTTGTCGTCGCTCTGGACGAGCGGGAAGATGCGGTCCTCGAGGCGCTTGCGGATGATCTTCGCGAAGCCGAGCACGGACGTGAGCGGCGTGCGCAGTTCGTGGCTCACCGTCGAGAGGAACGCGCTCTTGGCTGCGTCCGCTTCCTCGGCGGCGGCACGGGCGCGCTTGGCCTCCTCGAACAGGCGCCGGATCTCGTGCTCCTGTTCGTTCAGCTGCCGGTAGGCCGAGGCGTTGTCGAGCGCGATGGCCGTGAAGGCCGCCAGGCTCTGCATCATGTTCAGGTGGCGCTCGGTGTACGCGTTCGGCTCGAAGCTCTGGATCGTCACCACGCCGAGCACGCGTTCCTTCGAGACGAGCGGCAGGTAGATCATCGAGCGGGCCGTGCGCGACATGGACCCATCCTGCAGCGCCCGCGCCTTCTCCTCGAACTTCGTAATGTAGCGGCTGTACTCCTGCGCGACGTCGTTGATGAGGATCGCTTCGCGGTGCTCGATGCACCAGACCGGCAGCTGGTTCCGGTCCGTCGTGCTCCTGGTGTAGGGCGCGTACCGCGTGCCCTGCTCGATGGCGAGCCGGTACTCGATCTCCTGCCGTTCCGGGTGATACAGGCCCACGCCGAACACGTCGGCATCGGCGATCTCGTTCACGCGCTGGTACAGGCGGTCGAAGATGGTGTCCAGATCGAGCGACGCCGTGATCTCACGCCCGATGTCGCTGAGCAGTTCGATGTTGCGGTTGCGCTCCCGCTCCGCGCTGGCGAGCGCTTCGGCCGAGTCGGCGCGAAGCTTGGCTTCAGCCATCTCCGACCGCTGCCGCTCCTGCCGCTGTCCGCGCTGTCGCTGGATGCGGGCTGCGCCGGCCGCGACACCCAGCGCCAGCAGGAAGTAGGACGTGATCGCCCACCACGTGCGGTACCACGGCGGGAGCACGATGAAGCTGTAGGTGGCCTCGTCGCTCACCTGGCCGAGTTCGTTGCGCGCACGCACATGGAAGCGGTAGGTCCCGGACCCGAGGTTCGTGTAGTCGCGCCTCGATTCCCTGGACCAGGCCGACCAGTCGCCATCGATCCCATCGAGCCGGCTCTGATACACCGTCGACAGCTCGTTCAGGAACGTCGGCGCCGCGAACTCGAACCGGACAGCCCGGGCCGACGAAGGCAGGCGCGGTCCTGGCTCTGCCGTCGCAGCCGGGTCGAGCGGGTCGACCTGGTTGATGGTGATGCGGCGAACCAGTGCGCGGAACGACGGCGTCGAGCGCTCGAACTTGTTGGTATCGAAGCGCACCAGGCTGCCCCGGGCCCCGAACCACAGGACACCGTTGCGCTCGGCATAGAAGGCATCGGTCCGTTCCAGCGTGTATCGGCTGAACAGCTGGCGGTCGGTGTTCCAGGTGCCATCAGGTCGGCGCGTCATGACCGCCGCCTCACGACCGGCGCTCACGTAGACCCGGCCGTCCGGCCCCTCGGTGAAGGTGATGATCTGGGCATCCTCCGTGCGGGGCACGACGTCGAAGGTCGTGTCGGGCACGAACCGGTCGGTCTTCTCGTCGAGGACCGCCGTGAGGCCGAGCACGCTCACGTAGGGCTTCCCTGCCAGCGAGGTCACACCTGCCCCACCGCGGGCCAGCCCCTGCGCGGCCCCGTACCGCTTGATGATCGGTGTGTTCGGTCGTGGCTCACCCGGCGCCGCATCCGCATTGGTGAGGATGAGCAGGCCGGCGGTCTGCGTCCCGAGCCAGAGGCGTCCGTCCTCGCCCTGGTACATCGAGCGCACCTGCTCGGTGATGCCGTCCACGCGCCCTTCGTTCACCCAGGCGCCGTTCGCCCACCGCACCGACGCCAGGCCGTCTGCCAGCCCCACCCACATGCGATGCGGATCGCGCTTCGACAGCTGCGTCACGAACGCGCTGAAGCTCCGGTTCTTGTTCTCGACGATGGGACGCGCCCGGTCACCCTCGATGACGTAGAGCCCATCGCTGGCCGTGAGCAGCAACTGCGGGGGCACCTTCCCCTCGGGATCGACGAACTCCTTGAATCCCCATGTCTGGTTCGCGACACCGCTGACACGCACGGTTTCGGGCGTGCCAACCGCCCGCGGCTTCAGGTACTGCACGCCCTGGTTGTGTGCGATGTACAGGTGGCCGTCGTGCCGGAACAGGTCGCTCGGGCTCGCGTCGATCCCGTTGTCTGCCCCCAGAATCGAGAACGGCGACAGCGGCTCCACGCGCGCCAGGCCGACCGAGAGGGAGAGCCACAGCCCGCCTTCGCGGTCGGGCATCGCATAGTAGACAGACTGGCTGAGGAGTCCGCTGCTCTGGTCGATGCGCTCGAGCAGGTGCCCCTCGCGATCGATGATCACTATGCCCGCCGCTGTCGTCGTCAGCGCCAGCGTGCCGTTCGGGAGTTCGAAGCCCCGATACAGGTTGTTCGCCTTGATGATGTCGTCGGCTTCCGTGTGGAAGGGGGTGAGCGCCGCGCCGTCGTAGAGAAAGAGTCCATCCGAGCGGGTGCCCATCAGCAGGCGGCGATCGTCGTAGCGCAGGATGATCGGGTAGCCCTCGACACCCATGCGCTCGGCGCCGGGCACCGGGACGAGTTCGTCGCCCTTCATGGCCATCAGCGGCCGATCGGTCTGCCCGATATAGAGCGTGCCGTTCGCCAGCTGCGCCCTGTTGAAGATGCGCCCCTGCGGCTTCCACACCTTCATCGCACCGTTCGCCCACCGGAACAGCGCAATCTGCGTCTGGAAATAGACGCCTTCCGGCGTCGTGAAGACACGCCAGACGTCCTCGAACACCTTGACGTCGTCCGGCACCTTATCGAGGAGCGAGACGAAGCGCGTCTCGCCCGTGGCGCTGCGCTCCAGGTACCCAAGGTCGGCCACGGCGCCCACGTAGATGCGGCCGCTCGCGTCCGCCGCCAGGGCGCGCACCGTCGAGCGCGTGGGCGTCGTGATTTTCCGCCACGTGACGCCGTCGTACTCGAGGATCCCGTTCGTCGCCGCCACGTAGAGGATGCCGCTGGCGTCCTGCAGCGTCATCCAGTTCTGGCCGCCGCCGTCGTAGACCTCGGGCGCGTAGGTTCTGAGCGCAAGACCGCCCGCTTCGGGGCTCCTAGCGTAGCGTGAGGACGCGCTCTGCCCTGCTGCGCGAACCGCGCACAGGCACAGCACGGCGACCACCGCCGTCCGCATCAGTCGTGTCATGGGTATGCGGATTCTACAGTGATTACCCGAGCCCGCCACATTGGAAGTCCGTGAGCTGGCGCCGGGCGGCGGGCAGGGGTGTGCATTACAATCCGCCCATGTCTCACCACGGTCGTTCACGCGTGCTCTGGTCGGTGGCCGCCTCGGCCATGCTGGCCGGTTCGGGACTCTCCGGCCATGCGCAGGCGTCCCGCCCATCGTCACCGGCCTGGCGTGTCCCCGCGATGGCGGAGGTAGAGGCCATCTATCCGGATCTGCAGGCGCTCTACGTGAACCTGCATCAGCATCCGGAACTCGGCTTCCAGGAGGTGCAGACGTCCGCGGCGCTCGCCGCACGGCTCAAGGCCCTCGGCTTCGAGGTCACGACCGGTGTCGGGCGTACGGGCGTGGTGGGGATCCTGCGCAACGGGCCCGGCCCCACCGTGATGATGCGGACCGAGATGGACGCACTTCCCGTCGAGGAGAAGACCGGGCTCCCGTTTGCCAGCCGGGAGACAGGCAAGACCGCGAGCGGTGCGACCACGCCGGTGATGCACGCGTGCGGGCACGACCTGCACATGGCCGCCTGGACGGGCACCGCGACACTGCTCGCACAGAACCGCTCGCGCTGGAGCGGGACGCTGATGATGGTCGGCCAGCCCGCGGAAGAGGGCGGTGGCGGCGCGTCCGGCATGCTGAAGGACGGGCTCTTCACCCGTTTCCCGCGGCCGGACTTCGCGCTCTCGTTCCACGACGACGACACGATGCCGTCGGGCGTGGTGGGCTATCACCCGGGACTGTTCCGGTCGATTTCGGACGGCGTGACGATTACCGTCTACGGTCGCGGCGGGCACGGTGCCATGCCGAACAACACCGTCGACCCGGTCGTACTGGCCTCGAAGATCGTGCTGTCGCTCCAGACGCTCGTCTCGCGCGAGAGCAATCCCGTCGATCCCGTCGTGCTCACCGTGGGCTCCATCCACGGCGGCACCGCTGGCAACGTGATCCCCGACGAAGTGCGGCTGCAACTGTCCGTCCGCACCTATTCGAAGGAGACACGACAGCGGATGCTGGACGCCATCCGGCGCGTCGCAAAGGGCGAAGCCATGGCGTCGAACGCACCGCGTGAACCGAAGGTGGACGCGCCGGCCACGGCCGCACCGCCGGTCTTCAACGACCCTGCCGTCACCGCACGGCTTGCGGACGCTCTGACGAAGCAGCTCGGTAACGCCGGCGTGACGCCCATGCCGCAGAAGATGACGTCCGAGGACTTTGCCGAGTACGGCGTCGCGGGCGTGCCCTCCGTGCTGCTCCACATCGGCGCGGTGTCGCAGGCGAAGCTCGACGAAGCGAAGCGCACGGGCATCCCGGTGCCCGCCCCTCACTCGCCGGAGTGGGCGCCGGATCTCGAGCCGACGCTCAAGGCCGCGGTCCGCGCCGAGACCGCCGCGATTCTGGAGCTGCTGTCCGGCCGTAAGTAAAGGGCCGGCTGAAGCCGGCCCCAACTACAGCGTGCCGACAAGTGTCTCGACAGCGAGCGGGCATCCGGGCCCCATGGTCCGCCTAAAGGCGGACACTACATCTGCACGTGCCGAGATCGCCTGAAGGCGGACACTACAGCCGCACGCGCCGCGATCGCCTGACGGCGGACACTACAGCCGCACGCGCCGCGATCGCTGACGGAGACCGCCACTGGGCTGGTTGGCAGACCGTAGGGGTCGCCTTCAGGCGGCTCGATCTGATGTAGTGCCCACCTTCAGGTGGGCTTCACTTCCCCTGCGGGTACGTCAACGCGAGAACGGCGTAGGCGGTCGCCGCATCGCTCATGAACCTGCCCGCATCCGAGGCCGGATCGCGCTGCTTGTTGAGCGACGAGGCGTGCCACTGCCCGGTCTGGGGGTCCTGGTGCGTGCGCAGCCAGGTCAGTCCGCGCGTCAGGCGCGGATCGCTCGGCGACACGCCAGCGGCCTGCAACGCAAGGGCCGCAAGCCCGGTCGCGTAGCCATCGGACGCCGTATCGAGCGGCGTCTTGTCGACCCGCTCGAAGTGCCCCAGCCTGGCCGTCGCCCAGCCGCCATCGGCCTGCTGCGCGGCGAAGGCCTCGTCGATCGCGGCCTGTCGCTGCTCGGGCGTCAGCAACCCGTTGATGCCTCCCGACGCCCAGAGTGCCATGAGGCGATTGAGGGTCGACTCGTTCGCGAACTGCCTCTGCATGTAACCTCGCAGGGCGTCGAGGCCGGGTGCGATCACCGGGTCCGCCGCGTATCCGCCTGGCGCCGCAGCCACGGCCAGGGACGCCAGCGACGCGCCGAGGTAGGGCGACCGAGGCGACTCCCATGGGTCGTAGTTGAAGTTCAGCCACGTCCAGGCCCCGGCCTGCGGGCCCACCTTCATCTGGAGCGCCCACATGGCGTCCAGCTGGCTTCGCGTCTCGGCGCTGAGCCGGCCAGCCGGCGCGTCGCGGCGCGCGAGCACGAGCGCATTCATCACGGCCTCGATGGCGCGCGACTCGCTGGT
Organism: Vicinamibacterales bacterium; assembly: GCA_046331345.1. GTDB lineage: Bacteria > Acidobacteriota > Vicinamibacteria > Vicinamibacterales > CAVVIG01 > CAVVIG01. The sequence goes on from JAXLRA010000004.1 coordinate 803,396, forward strand.
CTTCGGGATGCCGCGCGTCTGATCCGGATAGAACGGCTCGGCGGCAGGTCCGAGCGCGACCCGAGCCCGCAGATTCTCGATCACCGCGGACTCGGCGGCGGACATGCGCGGTTCATGCAGCCGCTCGCGCAGCGCCGGCCGGGCGAGCGCATACGGCAATGTGGTATGGCACGAGATGCAGAAGGTGCCGTGGTCGCGGGCCGCCCCGCTCCACGTGCTCCACCACTGGGCACGGCTGTCGAGGTACTGCGCGGCCCGGGCCGCGTCCCACTCGCCTGTCGGCCCTTCGGCCCGCGCCTGTGTCAGTCCGCACGTCGCCAGAAGAGTCAGCGCCAGTACGAGTGCTTTTGTCATGTGATCTCGAGCCCGCAACCCATCGACACGGCGATCCGAGTGGTCCGCCTGAAGGCGGACACGACCTGTCACCCAGCCCTTTGACTAGTCCCTGATTGCTGATCCCTGATCGCTATTTCCACGGTGCCGGCGCGAGCCAGTCCATCGGGATGTCGCCGATGGGCGCCCCGGGAGGCGCGGACGGCGGCAGGATCGGCTTCGACGGATCGTACGGTCGGTCGAGGAACTTCGCAATGTCGCTGATGAGCAGCGCATGGGCCGCCCGGTCTGCGGAGTCTGCACCAGACACCGCCTTCAGCCGATCGGCGATGGACACCAGCCGTGCCGTGGACAGCGCGCGCACCTGCGGGTTCGGCGACGCCCAGGCCAGCCACATGACGCGGTCGACGAACACGCGCTCCTCAACCCGCCGCACTTCCTGCTCGTAGGCGTTCGCCGCCGTCGCGCCGAAGGTGGCGGCCTGCATGCGGTCGAACATCTCGTCGAGCCCCGGCAGCGTGGGATCGACCGCATGCTGCGCGACGAGCCGGGCCGCCCGTTCGATCTGCAGCACGAAGCCGATCGTGACGTCCGCCGCGATCATCGCCGGCGTCAGCGGATCGAACGTGTCGCCCGTGGTCCTCGGGAACAGCTCACGATGCCGGTCCCAGGCTGGCGGCCGCGGTGGAATCTTGCCCAGCAGGGCCACGGGAATCGTGAGCTCCGACGGCTTCAAGGCCGCGGACAGAGCCGTCATCGCGGCCTGCTGGTCTTCCGCGGTGACCCACTGGGTCGGAATGCGGTTGTCGCCGCGCATGCCGTAGACGTAGTTCTGGCCTGCCACCATCGACGCCGCGCCTTCGACAGCCCAGCGGTGGTACATGTAGACAGGCACGAGCGGCTCCTCGATCGTGGCCATCGGCATGCCCGCCCGGATCGTCCGTTCCCCGATGCGGTCCAGCGCCGCGCGCCGCACCTTCAGCAGCCGGTTCAGCTCCTCCGCCTGGTTCGCGCCGTTCGACCACCAGTCGGCCCGCGGGTTTGCGTCCATGTCCTGGTTCGTCAGGAAACGCAGGTCGGTCGCCCACGCATCGTCGAGGATCTTCGTCAGGGCCGGCGCCTCGTTCGTCCCCTGCGGAAACTGCCGATACCCGTAGTTGATGGTGACCTTGTCCCAGTCGCCGATCCGCTGCGGGTAGGCCTTCGCGATGTCGATGGTTCCGTCCGGCCGCAGTTCCTCCTGCGGGTGCGGATAGTCCATCACCGAGATCCAGCCCTTCGAGCTGTCGTAGTAGTTGTGGCTGAGGCCGAGCGTGTGGCCGGTCTCGTGCGCCGCCAGCTGGCGAATGCGCATCAGCGCGGTGTCGTAGAGCGCCTGCGGCTTCTCGAGGCCGGTGGCGTAGGGCGACAGCAGGCCTTCGAAGATCAGGTAGTCCTGGCGGTCGCGCAGCGAGCCGAGCGTCACCGTCGCCTTGAGAATCTCACCGGTGCGGGGGTCGTTGACGGTCGAGCCCGAGCTCCAGCCGCGGGTCGACCGGTGCACCCAGTTGATCATGTTGTAGCGGATGTCCATCGGGTCGGCATCCGGCGGCAGCACGTCCACCTTGAAGGCATTTCGGAACCCGGCCGCCTCGAACGCCTGGTTCCACCAGCTCGCACCCTCGAGCAGCGCCTTGCGGACATCTTCCGGCGCGCCGGAGTCCACCCAGTACTGGATCGGCTTCACCGGCTCGCTGATTGCTGCGGCCGGGTCCTTCTTCTCCAGGCGGTGCCGGCGGATCCAGCGCTGCTGGATGTTGTCGCCAATCGGCACGCTGTAATCGACGAAGCTGATGCCTCCGTACCCGGCGCGCGGGTCGTCCAGCCGCGGCCGGTAGTTGGCGTCCGGCAGTTCGACGAACGAGACATGCTCGCGCAGGGTGATCGACTGCGCATTCGGCGCGACGCTCGCCACGCTGCCCGAGAACAGGCGGCTCAGGCCGCGACCACCGGTCGGCTGGACCGGCGCCGTCCCGATGGCGTCTGGCCCGTCCGCCGGGCCGCCACCACCGCCACGCCCGCCCCCGCCCGCCTCGTTCGTGAACGTGAGCGTCATCTCGACTTCGGTGTTCTTCGGAAACGCCTTGGTCCGGGGCATGTAGAAGGCGCTGCGCGTGCGGTCGACACGATAGCTCCCCGGTCTCAGGCCATCACCGGCGCCGTGAATGTCGCGCAGCAGGAACTCGGTGGCATCCACCAGCACACGGCCGTTCGACTCCGCGGCAACGGTGAAGCCCCACAGCACCGATTTCGCGAACGAGTCCTCGACCGACTTGCGCTCAGCGACGTTCGGGCTGGACGAGCGGAACGACTGGTTGCTCTGCACGAGCAGCACCTTCGGACCGACGCGCTGGAACGACACCACGCGGCCGCCGCCCGACTGGCCACGGTCCAGGCCGAGGTCGTTCGAGCCCAGGCCTGCCGCCAGGCCGGTGGACAGGAGGAACTCGCTGTCGAACCGCGGAACCTCGAGAAACAGCGACCCGGTGCGTTCCTCCCAGTACAGCGGGACGAACCCGTCGAGCTTCTGCATCGACGCGGTGCGCTCCTCGATCGGACCGCCCCCCTGCGGGGGACGCGCCTGCGCGCGGAACGTCACACTGGAGAGCGTGACAACGGCGGCCAGTGCCGCCAGGGAAATCGATACGGTCCTGCGGATGGATGGTGGCTGCGGCATAGGGAATTGTGCCTCAGGCGTGAGCAAGCGCCACGCCGATCCGGGCCGGGGCACTTCCGCCGAAACCGGCCGGAATTCCGCGGGGCTGGCGCCGTGGGGCCACCGCGCCAGCGACAGGAGCGTCGGTTCGCTCCGGGCACGCCGACGGAAATGTGGCAACTCCGGCTACACTCCCGACACACACCGGCCCGTGCCGGAGGGAGTCCCATGCGCATCCTTGCCGCCGTGAACCGCGTCCCCGGGGGAATGATGGTCGTGCCGCTGTTCATCGGCATGGTCCTCAACACCTTCGCGCCGAACCTGCTGAAGATCGGCGGCTTCACCCAGGCCCTCACCGGCGCCGGCTACCCGACGGTGCTCGGCATGTACCTGTTCACCGTCGGCACCAAGATGACCGTGCGCGCCGCCCCGCGGATGATGGTGCGCGGGTTCGGCCTGCTCCTCGCGAAGGTCGGCACCGCGACCGCCCTTGCGCTCATGGTGGCGCATGTCTTCGGCGGCTCCATCCTGGGCATCTCGACGCTCGCGGTGATGGTCGCCATGAGCGACACGAACGGCGGCATGTTCCTCGCGCTGACCAGTGTCATGGGCACGCGCGACGACGCGGGCACCTACGTGGCCCAGAGCATCGAAACCGGTCCGTTCCTGACGATGATCATCTTCGTCGGCGCGGGCCTGGCGGTGATCCCCTGGCTCACCATGCTCAGCGTGATCGCACCGATCATCGCCGGGGCGATTCTCGGGAACCTGGACGACGACCTCCGGCAGTTCTTCGGCTCACACGAACCGATCATCGTCCCGTTCATGGCCTTCACGCTTGGCCAGACCATCAACCTCGCGTCCGTCGTCACGGCGGGTGTGCCGGGCGTGATGCTCGGGGTCGCGGCGTGGGCCATCACGGGGACGGTCTGCATCCTCGCCGATCGGCTGCTCGGAGGCAGCGGCGTGGCCGGCGCCGCGGCGTCGAGCACCGCCGGGAATTCAGCGGCGGTCCCGCAGGCCGTCGCACTGGCCGACCCGTCCTACGCCGGAGTCGCCGCGGCCGCCACGGTGCAGGTGACGGCCGCCGTGATCGTCACGGCGATGCTGACGCCGCTCCTGACGTCGTGGTGGTACAGGACGAGGGTCAAGGAAGCCACTGCCGATCTCTCGACCACGCCGTGAAGGACGAACGGATCGGGGCGGGTCCACTCGTCAGGACACCGGCGGCTCGCCGCGGATCGCGCTCCGGACACGGGCCGCGAGATCGTCGCGCGTCCAGGGCTTCCTGAGCAGCGCCACCTCCTCACGGGATCCGCCCTGTTCCGCGATCACCTCCGCGGTGTATCCCGAGGTGAACAGGCAGCGCAGGCGGGGCCACTTCTCACGCAGGGCCGCCAGGAGTTCGCGCCCGTTCATCTCCGGCATGATCACGTCCGTCATGAGCAGGTCGAACTGCCCGTCGTAGGCGTCGGCCAGGGCGAGCGCGCGGCGCGGCGAGTGTGCGGCCACCACGGTATAGCCCAGCCGCCCGAGCACCCGTTCGGTCAACTGCAGCACCGCCTGCTCGTCCTCGACCAACAGGATCGTCCCGTGCTCCGGGGTCCGGACGGCTGGTGCCTCCTCCACAGCGCCGCGCCCCGCCTCCGCCCGCTGTGCCGGCAGGAAGATGGCGAAGGTCGTCCCGGCCCCCTTCACGCTCTCGACATCGATGAAGCCCTGGTTCTGCGTCACGATGCCGTACACGGTGGCGAGCCCGAGTCCCGTGCCCTTCCCCATCCCCTTCGTGGTGAAGAACGGCTCGAAGATGTGAGTCAGCACCTCGTCGGACATGCCCTCGCCTGTGTCCCGCACCGAGAGACGGACGTAGGCACCCGGAGAGGAGCCTGGACGGGAGGCGCAGAACGTCTCGTCGAGCACGGCGCTCCCCGTCGCGATGCTGATGCTGCCGACGCCCTTGATCGCATCCCGCGCGTTCACGCAGAGATTCGCGAGCAGCTGATCGATCTGCGTCGGGTCGATGAGCACCATCTCCAGCGACGCCCCGGGCTCCCACGACAGCGTGATGTTCTCGCCGATGAGGCGCCGGAGCATCGCCAGCACCTCCTCGACCGCGATGTTGAGGTCCAGTACTCGCGGCGCCACCGGCTGCTGGCGCGCGAACGCCAGCAGTTGCCGCGTCAGGCCGCTCGACCGCTCCGCGGCCCGCTGGATTTCGAGCAGGTCCGCGCGGACGGCGTTGCCCTCCGGCAGTTCCGCCAGCGACAGCTCGGCGCAGCCCAGGATCACGTTCAGCATGTTGTTGAAGTCGTGGGCGACTCCGCCAGCCAGACGGCCCACCGCCTCGATGCGGCGGGCCTGCGCCAGTTGCTCCTCGAGGCCGCGCCGCTCCTCCTCGGCCCGCCTGCGCTCGGTGATGTCGCGGCTGGTGAGGACCACAGCCCCCACGTGCGGATTGTCGAGCAGGTTGCGCGCGGAGGTGTCCAGCCATCGCCAGCTGCCGTCCTTGTGCCTGACGCGATACTCCGCACTCACCACCGTGCCGGGTTCCGTGAGCATTTGCGCCCAGACCGAGCGCACCAGCGGCAGGTCGTCCGGGTGGATCGTCTCGAAGCCGCTCTGCCCGATCCGTTCATCGCCCTCGAAGCCGTTCAACCGGGAGTAGGCCGGACTCCGCCAGGTGATGTTTCCCTCACGGTCCGTGAAGATGATGCCGTCGTGGCTGTTCTCCACCACGGCCCTGAACCGCGCCTCGCTGTCACGCAGGTGGCGCTGCGCGTCGACGCGGTCGGAGATATCCCGGCACAGGGAGTACAGGAACGGCGCGCCGTCCGTATCCAGGAACCTGACGCTGTGCACTTCCACAGGCATCAGGCTGCCGTCCTTCCGCCGGTGCACCCCGGTCACGGTCTGCTCGCCGTGCGCTTCCACGTACGCGGCCATCGCGACAAGCTCCGTCCGGCCGACCGTCGTCTCAAGGTCGGCCACATGCATCCTGAGCAGTTCGTCACGCGTGTAGCCGAGGACGTCGACCGCCTTCTGGTTGACGTCTACGATGTGCATCGACGGCGTGAGGATGAATGCCGCGTCCGCCGCCTGGTCGAACAGCTCGCGGAAGCGCGATTCGCTCGCCCTGAGCCGGCGCTCTCCGTCGAGCCGCCTGGTGACATCGCGGGTCGCCGCGAAGATCAGCTCCTGGGAGTCCGCCACGAACGCGCAGGCATGCACCTCGACATCGATCACATGGCCGTCCGAGCGCCGATGACGGCCGACGGCGGTGATGCCGGATCCCACGGGGAGATCGCGCCACATGGCCCGCAGGTCGGTTTCCGACACCGCGACCTCGAGTTCGAGAACGGACATGCGGAGCAACTGCTCGCGCGTATAGCCCACGCTGTCCACGGCCTGCCGGTTCACGTCGACGATGCGGCCGTTCCGGTCGTGGATGATGATGGCATCAGAGGCCTCGTCGAACAGGAGCCGCAGGCGTGCCTCGCTGTCTGCCAGGCGCTGCTCGCGCGCACGCTCTTCGGACATGTCCTGGGCGAAGGCGATCACAGCCGGCCCATCGGCCAGCTGGACCAGCGACGCGTTCACGAGCATCGGGAAGCGGGTGCCATCCTGCCTGATGCCGATGGTCTCGTACCGTTCCGCCACGGTCTCGCCGCGCACGCGCCGGCGCGCGCGCTCGACGAACGCGTCGCGCTCCTCGGGCGCCACCCAGGCGCCGACTGGCGCGCCGATCGCGTCATCCACAGTTCGGAAGCCGTTCATGGCCATGAGGGCGGCATTCACATAGTCCACGCGCCCGTCGCGCACGAGGCCGATCGGGACCGGCGCCCGGTCCAGCAGTTCCCTGAACTGCCGCTCCTGGGTCAACATCACGCGTTGCGCCCGCTTGTAGTCCGTCAGGTCCTGGCACAGCACCAGCAGGCGGGGCGTCCCCTCGATGGTGACCACTTCCGCCGAGAGGACGCACTCGAGCCCGTCACCGTCCTTCCGGTGCACGATCACGTCGAGTCCATCCACGCGGCCGTCACGCGAGAGGGCGGCCAGCATCGCCTGCCGCTCTTCCGCCGAGAACCAGCCGAGCTCGACCGACGTGCGACCGATGATCTCCTCACGCGAGTAGCCGAGCATCCGGACGCCCGCATCGTTGATGTCGATGAACTGTCCCGTGGCGATCTCGGAGAGGCTGATCATCACCGGGGCGCTCTCGAAGATTCGGCTGAACTTCTCTTCGCTGTCGCGACGCACCGCATGCTCGCGCGCCAGGGTGCCGAGCAGTCCGCGCAGGGCGGCCTCGATCTGCGCCAGTTCCGCAGGATCGCGGTCAGCGCCGGCGCTGCCTCCGACGGCATGAAGCGACTCGACAATCCGGCCCAGGTCGGACGTGAACGTCCGGTGCAGATACCACCACACCAGCAGGCAGGCGAGGAGCGCGAACACGGCCAGCAGGCCCGACCGCGTCACAATCTCCTCGAGCGCCGTGCGCTTCTGGTTCGTGATGTCGGTTTCGGTGAACAGCACCGCCACGCGGCTCGGCGCCAGTTCGCCGGGCACAGGCGCCATGTGCATCGGCGCCGCCACCCAGGCGTGGCCACCCGAGGGCGTCAGCCTCGCCACGAGCCGCATCTCGCTGCTGGCCGCCGCCAGGAGGCCGGCCGTCACTCCCAACGACGATGAAGCCAGGGACTGCCCGACAAGGGCCGGATCCGTCGCGTGGAGAATCGTGCCGTCGGCATCGACCACCGCCGCCCGCGTGATGCTGGGCTCGAGCGCAAGCCGGTCGAGTTCTTCGAGCGCATCCCCTGTCCGCCCCGCCATCAGCGCCCGCTCGAGATCCGGCACGACGATGTGCGCCACCGACGTCGCACGGCGAAGTGTCGTCTGCTCGAGTGTCCGGTAGGTGCTGTAGCGGTCGTAGGCGATGCCAGCGCCTGTCAACACGATGCTGATCAGGGCCAGGCCCAGCGGAATCGAAATACGGATGGGAAGACGCCTGGTCACCGCGCCTCCTTCGGGAGATACGCCGGGTCGGGCCGCAGCCGTCCTGCGGACCCAGAGCGGTGATACTGATCGGGAAGGAGGCGCGCCATCAGGTCGAGCGTCTCGAGCATCCGCGGAGACGACCCGGCCAGCAGCTCGCTGTTGAAGGCGCGCTGCCCCAGTTCGATGCCCACGAGGCTCGCCTCGAACTCGGACGGCGTGATCCCTTCGAGCCTGGCCATGCGCGCGTTCGCGTCATCGCGATGGTCCCGCATGAAGTCGAGTGTGCGGAACCAGGCCGCCACCACCTGCGCCAGCGCCCGCTCCTGCGGCGGCGAGAGCGTCTGCCGCGTCACCAGCACGTCGACGACTTCCCCGGGAATCTGTGAACTGTCGAACAGCGACCGTGCCCCCTGCTTCAGCAGACGGCTCTTGCGCGGCTCGAACGTCACGACGGCATCGACCGAACCGTCCCTGAACGCCTGCTCGTGGTCGGCCAGCGCGGTCGGGACCACGTGCACGTCCTGTGGGGTCATGCCGGCATGCTCGAGTGCACGCGCGAGCATGAACGCCCCGAGCGCCGTCGCTTCCACGCCAACACGTGCGCCGCGCAGGTCCGACAAGGTGCGCAGTTCCGGTTTCGCCACGAGCGCATCCGCGCCGTTGGACACGTCGAACACGAGCACGATGCGATGCGACGCCGCACCACTGGTCGCCAGAATCGCCTCGTCCGCCGTCAAGGCGGCCGCATCCACCAGGCCATTGCGGTACGCGCGCACCACCTCGGTCGCCGATGAGAACCGGATGATGCGAGCGACACCGGCCTCCACGTAGCCCAGCGACTGCGCGAGGTACAGCGGCTCATAGCCCGGCCACAGATTCGCCCCCACCCTGAGGGGAACCGGGGCACCCTGACATGCGCCGACACTGATGCCCGCCGCAGCGACGCTGGCCCACGCGAACAGGGCCATTCGACTCCAGGACCGCTCCCGACCCATAGGCGTCGTCTTGCTGAGGTTACAATCCGCAGGCCAACCCCGACGGTGTTCGATGAACGGACATTACAGGCCACCGGGAGCGCGACCGCCGGCTGAATCGGACTCACTTCGGCGAAATCCCGTGAACGGGACGGGATACGATGCCGGTACTTCGGCATGCCTGCATCCATCTTCGACGACGAGGTGACACGGACGCTGGCCGATGCCCAGGCCGCTGCCCGGGACGGACGACGCACAGCCGTGCGGGTCGGCGGCGGAACGGTCGCGCTCCAGCGCCCCTACCCATCACCGGCCGACTGGCGGGATACCTGGATCTACTTCCTGCTCCTCGACCGCTTTCGAGCCGAGCACCGAGCGCCCGCCGGCGTCTGGAACCAGCGGTTCGACCATCGCCAGGGCGGCACGTTCAACGGTGTCCGCGGACGGCTCCCCTATCTTCGGCGTCTCGGTGTCCGCGCGATCTGGCTCTCGCCCGTCGTCAAGAACGCGCGTCCCGACTGGCCCTGGAACTACCACGGGTACGGACTGCAGGACCTCCTGAACATCGACGAGCGGTTTGCCTCCGACGGCACGCGGGCCACCGCCGAGCGCGAACTCACCGCGCTGGTCAACGAAGCGCACGCCCGCGGCATCCACGTCATCCTCGACATCGTCCTCAACCACACGGCGCGCGTGTTCGACTACGTTACGGCGGACGGCGTGCGTGGTGTGGTCGAACGCAGCGACGTGATGCAGGCGCCGCCGGGCGGCGAACTCCCCGTGCAGTGGCTGAACGGCTTCGGTCAGCCTCGCCCCGACTGGCAGGACAGCCTTCCACCGGCCGCCGCCCTGTCTCCCGACGACGCGGTGTGGCCCACGGATCTCCAACGCACGGACTTCTTCCGGCGGCGCGGCGGCAAGCTGACGGATGAAGCCGAGAACGGCTTCGTCCGTGGCGACTTCGGCGACATGCGTCAGCTCGTCGTGGAGTACGACGCGCGGGGAACGGGACAGGAAGCGCTGCGGGCACGCTACGGCGCATACCCCGTGCTCTCGGTGCTCATCCGCGCCTACGCCTACCTGATGGCGCGGTACGACTTCGATGGCTACCGACTCGACACCGTGAAGTACGTCGACGCGTCGATGATCGAGACCTTCGGGAACGCCATGCGTGAGTTCGCGCTCAGCCTCGGCAAGCGGAACTTCTTCACCTTCGGCGAGGTCTACGATCGTGAGGCGGTCGTGGCGCGGTTCGTCGGACGCAACGGCGGCGACGGCTTCGGCATCGACGCCGCGCTCGACTTCCCACTCTTCTTCACGCTGCCGGCCGTGGCGAAGGGCCAGGCCGACGTGTCGCAACTCAAGGCGGTCTTCGACGAACGCAAGCGACAGGAGCGCGAACTCCTCAGTTCGCACGGCGAGGCGGGCCGCTTCTTCGTCAGCTTCCTCGACAACCACGATCAGCACGAACGGATACAGCACCCGGACACGCCCGAGCGCCAGGTGACCCTGGCGTTGACGCTGCTGTTCACGCTGCAGGGCATTCCGTCGATCTACTACGGAACCGAGCAGGGGCTCAGCGGCACGGTGGACGCGGACGGAAGGCCGGACCTCTCCGCGAACGAATCCACTCGCGAAGCGCTATGGGGAAAGCCCGACGGCTTCTCGACGCGGCACCCCAGGTTCGTCACGGTCCGCGCGCTCAGCGCACTGCGCGAGGCCATTCCTGCGCTGCGTTATGGGCGGCTGTACTTCCGGGAGGTCTCGGGCAACGGGGCCGATTTCGGCCTGCCGACAGGCGCGGGCGGCATCGTCGCGTTCTCGCGGATCCTCGCGGAGGCCGAAGTGCTGGTCGTGGCGAACACGGGCACCGCGGCGTTCGCCGGTTCGGTGCTGGTGGATCGGGATATCCACGCCACCGCGCGCACGCTGCGTCTGGCCTACGCGAACACGGGTCCACGGGAGGGCGCGGTCACCTCGCGCACGCTGTCCAGCGCCCGTTTCTGGAGCGGGGCGTCGGTCTCCACGGGGACGGCTGCGGTCGTCGACGTGAGGGTGGAACCCGGCGAAGCGCTGGTGTTCACGCCGTAGCGGTTCGGCTATCGGGACGGCTTGCCGGTCATCACCGGCGACTCGGCGTGCAGCACGATGCCTTCGTGGTGCCGCTGGAAGTAGTTCAGCTCCCACTCCGACTCGAACAGGATGACGGGCCGGTCGAAGCGGTCGGACGCGACCATACTCGAGCCGCCCGGCCTGGCCGCGAGCGAGCCTTCCACCCAGCGGGCACAGGTGTAGTTGAGCGGATCGATGTCCGCCGCAACGCCGTACTCGCTGTTCAGGCGGCTCTTGATTACGTCGTACTGCAGCGATCCCACGACCCCGATGATCGGCTCGCGGCGGCCCGCGGCTGTGTAGAAGACCTGCATCAGCCCCTCTTCCTCGAGCTGCTGCAGCCCATCGTCGAACTGCTTGTAACGGGTGTCGCGCAGGCGGGCGCGTCCGAAATGCTCCGCCGGAAAGCGCGGCAGGTCCGGGAAGCGCAGGGGTGCACCGACCGCATGCAGCGTGTCGCCGATCCCCAGCTGCCCCGGGTTCACGAGCCCGATGATGTCGCCGGCGTACGCCACCTCGATGGTCTCGCGCTCACGGCCGAAGAACCGGTACGCGCGGGACGCGCGGAGCGTCTTCCCCTGCCGGCTGTTCACGATCGACATGTCCTTCACGAACCGCCCCGAGCAGACGCGCACGAACGCGATGCGGTCGCGGTGCCTCGGGTCCATGTTCGCCTGGATCTTGAAGACGAATCCGGAGAAGCGCTCGTCGCTCGCGCGGACGGTGCCGATGTCGGCCTGGCGCGATCCGGGGCACGGCGCGAATTCGACGAGCGCCTGCAGGAACGGCTCGAGCCCGAAGTTGGTCAGCGCGCTGCCGAAGAACACGGGCGTCTGGCGCCCCGCCAGGTACTCGGCGAGGTCGAACGTGGTCCCAGCTTCCCGGACCACCTGCAACTCCTCGCGGAAATGCGAGTACACCTCGGGGCCGATCATCTCGACCGCTTCCGGGTCGTCGATGGCGCTGAGGTCCACCGGGGCGCGGAACATGCCCTGCGCCTCGCGCTCGTAGCGCAGCAGGGTCTGTGCACGCAGGTCGTACACGCCACGGAAGCGCTCGCCCGAGCCGACCGGCCAGTTCACCGGCGCGGCGGCAATCCCCAGCGTCCGTTCCACGTCGTCGATCAGCTCCAGCGGGTCGCGGGTGGGGCGGTCGAACTTGTTGATGAAGGTCAGGATGGGGAGCCGATGGCGGCGACAGACCTCGAAGAGCTTTCGGGTCTGCGACTCGACACCGTTCGCCGCGTCGATGACCATCACCACGCCGTCGGCCGCGATGAGGGCGCGGTACGTGTCCTCGCTGAAGTCGTTGTGACCCGGCGTGTCGATGAGCGACATGCGCCGTCCCTGGATCTCGAACTCGAGCGCGGCGCTCGTAATCGAGATCCCGCGCTGCTGCTCCATCTCCATCCAGTCCGACGTGGCCGCACGGCGCCCGGCGCGTCCGCGCACGGCCCCCGCCAGCTCGATGGCTCCGGCGTACAGCAGGAGTTTCTCGGTCAGCGTGGTCTTGCCCGCGTCCGGATGGGAAATGATGGCGAACGTGCGGCGGCGGCCCACCTCGCGCTCGATTTCAGCGTGAAGGGGCGCGCTCGCCGTCGGCTGGGATTCGGGAGTCGAGTCGGCGGCGGAAGTCACGCCGACTATGGTACCTCAGAGGTCGGAGGTCACAGGCCGGGCGGTCCAGGCCACCCCACCTGCCCGGTCAGGGCTCCCTAGGCTTTGACTTCGGAGCGGGCGCACCAGTCGAGCGTCCGGCGGAGCCCTTCTTCGAGATCCACGCTCGGCGCGTACCCCAGCAGGGTGATCGCCTTGCTGATGTCAGCCTGCGAGTCGCGCACGTCACCGAGACGCGCGGCTTCGTAGATCGGCTCGATGCTGGTACCGAGGATGCCGTTGATGGTGCGCAGGAGATCGTTCAGGGAGATCCGCCCACCCGTGGCGACGTTGATCACCTCACCACTGGCGCCCGGCGCCTCGCACGCGCGGAGCACGCCGTCGACGACGTTGGCGACGTAGGTGAAGTCGCGCGTCTGCTCACCGTCTCCGTACACGGTCGGCCGCCGGCCGGCGAGCAGCGCGGTCGAGAAAAGCGAGATCACGCCCGAATAGGGCGAGCCCGGATCCTGGCGCGGGCCGAATACATTGAAGTAGCGGATGGTCACCGTCTCCAGGCCATAGAGCTGGGTGAACATCTGGCAGTACTGCTCGGCCACCAGCTTCTGCAGCGCGTAGGGCGACAGCGGCGCGGTCGGCATGTCCTCGCGCTTCGGCAGCGTGGGCGTGTCGCCGTAGGCCGAGGACGAGCCGGCATACACGAGGCGGCGGACCCGCGCGTCGCGTGCGGCCACGAGGATGTTGAGCGAGCCGTCGACGTTCGAACGGTTCGAGGTGATGGGATCGGACACCGACCGGGGCACGGAGGGAATGGCCGCCTGGTGCAGGACGTACTCGATGCCGTCGACCGCGCGCTGGCAGGCCGCGAGGTCGGCCAGGTCGCCCTCGACGAACTCCACCTGGGGAATGTGGGCCAGGTTATGGCGGTGGCCCGTGCTCAGGTTGTCGAGCACGCGCACGCGGTGACCGCGTGCGACCAGCTCCGTGGCGAGGTGCGATCCGATGAAACCGGCTCCGCCGGTAACGAGGTAGTGGCTCATGCGTGTGCCGTCTGCAATTCCCGAACCCGTCCGTTAGTTCGCCGGGAAGCCGGCCCGCGGGAGGTTCGGGGTGATCCGCAGCGCGTTGGCGTAGTAGATCTTCTTCAGCACCGCGTCCGGGAGCCCAATGCCGTACAGCTTCCAGAAGGCGTGGTAATCGCGGTAATAGTCGAAGTACTCGTCGTTGGTCTCGAAGACGCGCCAGTAGTACGGGTACTCGTCGGGCTGGTAGCTGTCCTTCCCGAAGATGATCCGGTCCTGGTACTTGATGAAGAAGTCGTGCGCGAACTTCGGCTGGCGCCCGATGTCGTAGAGGACGGCGCCGAGTTCGCCGTAGAGGTTCGGGTTCTCGTCGAACATCTTGCCGAGCCTCGCCAGGTCGTTCGCGTGCCAGCCCATGTGGGCGAGCACCCACGTCACACCCGGGTGGCGCTTGATCAGGCGGTCGCGCTCGCCCATCAGCTCCTCGAAGCTAGGGAACCGCGAGCGGTCCTGGTACCGCCGGTCGGGATAGATCGCCAGTTCCAGCCAGCGTTCGTTGTTGTAGTCCAGCGGCTGGAAGAACTCCGCAGGATCGGCCGTGTGCATGAAGATCGGAATCTTCAGGCGCGCCGCCGTCTGCCAGACCGGATCGAGCTCCGGGTCGTCGATGTGGAGGCGTGAGCCGTCGGCCTTCTTGATGGTCAGGCCGAAGCTCTTCATGATTTCACCGACGCCCAGGGCCCCGGCCTTCACGTCCGCCTCGAGCTGTGCGGCGATCTTCCGCCCCGAGCCTGGTCCCACGTTCCGCAGATCGAGCCCGGTGAACATCACCATCTTGCCCTTGTAGCGGCTGGCCGCAATGGCATCCATGGCGGGCTTCAGCCGCTCGCTCGACGTGGAGTTCGCGTTGATCATCAGGCCAAGGTTCAGCGCAGCCATGGCGTCGCCCACCTTGTTCACATCCTCCACGGTCATCGAGAACGGCGGATGATGGTGGAAGTCGATGACCGGGAACTTCGCCTTCGGCACCTTGTGCTCGGGGACGACCAGGGTGGAACGCGGATGGTACTCGCGGATCTTCGGCTGCGGGAACTCCGGCTCGCGTCCTTCGGCAGGACGCCTCACAATCTGCCCGGGCGGGAGCTGCTGCGCCGTGACAATGCCGAGGGAGACGAGACCGAGGGCGATCAGGACGGGAAGGGTTCGTTTCATATCCAATCAGAAAAGTGTCGCAGCCAGCCGATAAGCCGAATTCTGTCCGCCTACGCCGGGCTTACGCCCGGCTACGGCGAGACAAGTTCAGATACTGAGCCTGCCTCGCCGAAGCGACGACGTCGCGAAGGCGGGACGATCATTCCTCTAGCTCCACCATCACTGGTGGAATCAAGCAACCTACCCGGAAGCGCCGGACGGGCCATCCGGTCCGGCTTTCGCCGGGTGCTCCCCTATTTGGTCTTGCTCCGTGCGGGGTTTTGCCTGCCACCCGTGTTACCACGGGCGCGGTGCGCTCTTACCGCACCTTTTCACCATTGCTTGCCCGCCTTGCGGCGGACGTCAGCTGTATGTTTTCTGTGCCACTGTCCTTCGGGTCGCCCCGACCGGGTGTTACCCGGCACACTGCCCTGCGGAGTTCGGACTTTCCTCCCGCCTCCGCTCTCGGCCTTTCGGCCTCGAGCTACGGCGAGGCAGGCTCGCGAACGAACCCACCACGCTCCAGGCCAACCTCTCGGCTTGCCTGGCCGTAGCCCGCGGAGCGGGCGAAGGCCGGCGATCGTCTGGCTGACTGCGACAGTCAATTGTACTTCCGAGTTCCGACTTCCGGGTTCCAACTTCGGCACGCGTCAGCCGTCGGTCTCCTGTGAAATCTGGTACTGCTCGAGCTTCTTGTACAGATTGCTGCGGGGCGTGTCGATCACCTCGGCCGTCTTCGAGATGTTCCAGGCATTCTCGCGAAGCTTCGCCACCAGGAAGGCGCGCTCGGCGTTGTCCTTGAACTCGCGAAGGGTGCCGGCGCCGCTGGCGCCCGTGTCCGACGCCGCCAGGCTCCGGCTCGACGACGCGGGCGAGGCGGCGGCTGACGGGGTGCGGACCGTGCCCGGCAGGTCGGCCAGGTCGATCGTGTCACCCGGTGACATGATGATCATCCGCTCGACGGTGTTGCGCAGTTCGCGGATGTTGCCCTTCCAGCGGTAGCGCTGGAGCGCGTCCATCGCCGCCGGCGTCACCCGACGCGGGCGCGTGTTGTTCTCGCGGCAGAACAGGTCCATGTAGTGCCGCACCAGCAGCGGGATGTCGTCGGGCCGCTCCCGCAGCGGCGGCACGTAGATCGGAATCACCGCCAGCCGGAAGTAGAGGTCTTCACGGAAGCCCCCCTTCTCGATCTCTTCTTCGAGGTTCTTGTTGGTGGCGGCGATCACGCGGACATCGACCTTCGTGGTGCGGGCCGAGCCGAGTCGCTCGACCTCGCCTTCCTGGAGCACGCGCAGGACCTTGGCCTGGGTCTTCGCGCTCATGTCGCCGACTTCGTCGAGGAAGATGGTGCCGCGATCGGCCTGCTCGAACTTGCCAACCTGCTTCTCGGTCGCGCCCGTGAACGACCCCTTCTCGTGCCCGAACAGCTCGGATTCGATCAGCTCCTCGGGAATGGCGGCGCAGTTCACCTGCACGAAGCGCTCGCGGCTCCGCAGGCTGTTGCGGTGGATGGTTCGCGCGACCAATTCCTTGCCGACGCCACTCTCGCCCTGGATGAGGACCGTCGCGTTCGTCGGGGCGGCGCGGCTGATCGCGCCCATCACCTGCCGCAGCACCGAACTTTCGCCGATCATCTGGTGCCGCACTTCGACCGCCCGCTTCAGCGATCGGTTCTCGTCGCGCAGGCGGCGCTGGTCGAGGGCGTTGCGCAGGCTCACGAGCACCCGGTCGCTCGCGAACGGCTTCTCGATGAAGTCGAACGCTCCCTTCTTGGTGGCCTCGACCGCCGTGCTGATGGTCCCGTGGCCGGACACCACGATGACGGGAAGCGCGTCGTTCATCGTGCGCAGGCGCTCCAGCACCTCGATGCCGTCCATGCCCGGCATCTTCACGTCCAGGATCACCAGGTCCGGCGCCTCGCGTTCCGCCAGCGTCAGGCCTTCCTGGCCCGTCGCGGCCAGCACGACTTCGTAGCCTTCGTACTCGAGCGTCATCCGCAGCGAGTCGCGGATGGCCGCTTCGTCATCGATCACCAGGATTCGGGATTTGGGCATGTCGGTCGTCTATCGGTCGTCGATGCGGATGGTCTTCAGCTGCCGCTGGGAGAGATCGGGGACGTACACGTAGAGCGTGACCACGTCACCCGGCCGCACGGCGGCCGCCAGGCGCGTGTAGTCCGCGAGCGAGAGGATCGGCTTCCGGTTGATCTCCATCAGCACGGTGCCGCGCTGCAGCTCGGCGTCCGCGGTGGGGCCAATCGGGTCGACGCGCGAAATCAGCACGCCGCGGGTCTCGCGCGGCAGCTTGAGCCGGTTGAAGGCCGCGGCATCGAGGTCGCGCACGGTCAGGCCGAGGAGGTTCTCCCGCCGCTCCTGGTCCGTTTCCGCCGAGGGGGTCGCCGCGGCACGGCGCGTGTCGCCGTCGCGTCCCGGCCGCTCGACGAGCTTCACGGTGACGGTGAACTCCCGGTCGTCCCTCACGACCCGCAGATCGGCCGTGGAGCCTGGCGCCCTCGACGCAATCTCGTGGATCAGCTCATCGTCGCTCGAGATCGACACCCCGTCGAAGCCGACGATCACGTCGTACGGACGGATGCCGGCGCGCGCGCCGGGGGCGCCCTCGGTCACGTCCTGGACGACCGCGCCACGCGAGACCGGGATGTGCAGCGACCGCTGCAGGTCGGCGTCGAGATCGCGCAGCGTGATGCCCACGTACCCCCGCAGGACGCGGCCCCGCTGCCGGAGCTGCGGCAGGATGGCCGTGGCGACGTCGATCGGGACGGCGAAGCCGATGTTGCTCGCGCGGGAGCTGATCGCGGCGTTGATCCCGATCACCTCACCGTGCGCGTTGATCAGGGGTCCGCCGCTGTTGCCGAAGTTGATGGCCGCATCGGTCTGGATGTAGTTGTCGAGGCTCGAGTCGAACAGCTTCCGGCCGATGTAGCTGACCACGCCGACCGTGACGCTGTGCTCGTATCCGAGCGGGTTGCCGATGGCGCAGACCCACTCACCCATGCGGAGCGCCGACGAGTCGCCGAGCGGCGCTACCGGCAGCCGCGACTGCCCGTCGACCTTCAGCAGTGCGATGTCGGTGTCGGGATCCGCGCCAATGACGCGCGCGCGGAGCGAACGGCCGTCGGACAGCTTGACCAGGATCCGCTCCGCCCCGTCGATCACGTGATTGTTCGTGAGGATGCTGCCGTCGGCGTCGATGATGAACCCGCTCCCGGCGCCACGCCGTGGCGTGCTGCGCGGGCCATCGAACATCTCAGGGGGATCGGGAAGGAGGCTGTTCCGCCGGCGGCTGCGGGTATCGGTGGACGGCGCGCTGCTCGTGGCGTCGATGTTCACCACGGCCGGGTTCACGCGCTCGACCACGTCGGCGAAATTGACGAGGGCGGTGTTGCCGCCAAACCGGCCCGTGAAGCGCGGGCTGTCGGCCGCCAGCCGTGACCGGGGGCCACCCGGTGCCTGCGCAATCACCGACGGGCGGAGGAATCCACCCGCGACGATGGCGCCGACCAGGAACGCCACGGTTGCCGTCAGCGCCAGCGTGACGAGGGTGAACCGACGCACATCAGCTCTCGCGGTTCATTATAAGAGCCAGAAACGCCCGCTCATCCAGCGTTTCGATGCCGAGCTGCGCGGCCTTCTCCAGCTTGCTGCCCGCGTCTGCACCAGCGACGAGGTAGCTCGTCTTCCTGCTCACGGACCCGGACACCTTCGCACCCAGGCGCTCCAGCGCCGCCTGCGCCTCTTCGCGGCTCATGGACGCGAGCGTCCCGGTGAGGACGAACGTCTTCCCACTGAGCGGACCGGGTTCGTCGGACACCTCCGGCGCCTGGCTCGCCATGTTCACGCCGGCCGCCGCCAGCCGCTCCACGAGCCTGCGGTTGGCCGGCTCGGCGGCGAAGTCGCGTACCGACGCCGCCACGACCGGCCCGATCTCGGGCACGCTCGTCAGCTGTTCGACCGGGGCGTCCATCACCCGGGCCATCGTCCGGAAGTAGCGCGCCAGCGTCGACGCCGCCTTCTCGCCCACGTGCCGGATGCCCAACCCGTAGATCAGGCGGGACAGGTCGTTGGCACGGCTCCGGTCGATCTGCGCCACGATGTTGCGCCCCACCTTCCCCAGCTTGCGCGGCCGCGCCTTCTCGGACCGCGGGTCCCTCGGTGCGACGACCAGGTCCTCGAGCTGATCGCCGCCGAGCGCGTAGATGTCGGCTACGTCCCGAATCAGGCCGAGCGTCACCAGCTGGTCGATGAGCGACTCCCCCAACCCTTCGATGTTCATGGCCGACCGAGAGGCAAAGTGCTCCAGGCTGCGGCGGAGCCTGGCCGGACACGACGTGTTCGGGCAGCGCCAGACCACTTCCTCCTCGTCCCGGCGAAGCGTCGTACCGCAGGAGGGGCAGGTCGTGGGCATCACCCAGGGCACGCTGTCGTCGGCGTGCGGAAGGATCGCCTTGACGACCTTCGGGATGACGTCGCCCCCCTTCTCGATCAGCACGCGGTCCCCCTCGCGCAGATCCTTTCTCGAGACATCCTCGGCGTTGTGCAGCGTGGCCATCGAGATCGTCGAACCGGCGAGGAACACCGGTTCGAGCAGCGCATACGGGGTGACCGCGCCCGTGCGCCCGACGTTGACCGCGATGCGCTTCAGGACGGTCGTCGCCTGCTCCGCCGGGAACTTGAACGCCGTGGCCCACCGGGGGAACTTCGCCGTGGCGCCCAGCTGTGCGCGCAGGGCGAGGTCGTCCACCTTGATCACGACACCGTCGGTGTCGAACGGCAGCGTCCGCCGCTTCTCGGCCCACACCTCGCAGAAGCCAATCACCTCGTCGATGCCGTCGCACCGGGTCCAGTGCGCCTCGACGGGCAGCCCCCACTGCGCGAGGGCGGTCAGCACGTCTGCGTGCCGCCCGAACCCGCTGCCCTCGGCCGCCTCACCGGGTGTCACCAACTGGTACACGAAGGCCTTGAGTCCGCGCCTGGCCACCTGCTGCGGATCGAGGTTGCGCATCGCACCGGCGGCGGCGTTGCGGGGATTGGCGAAGATCGGCTCGCCCGCGGCCTCGCGTTCGCGGTTCGTGCGGTCGAACGCGGCGCGCGGCAAGTACACCTCGCCCCGCACCTCGAAGGGGCCGTCCGGCGCGCCTCGCAGCGACAGCGGGATCGCGCGGATGGTGCGGACGTTGACGCTCACGTCTTCGCCACGCTGCCCGTCGCCACGCGTCGCCCCACGGCGCAGCTGGCAGCCCTGATAGGTCAGCGCGATGCTGAGGCCGTCGATCTTCAGTTCAGCGATGTACCGGACCCGGACCTCCCCCAGCCCTGCGCCTTTCCGGACCCGCTCGTCGAACCCACGCAGTTCGTCAGGCGAATACGTGTTGTCGAGGCTGAGCATCGGCACGAGGTGCTCGACGGTCTCGAACCCGTCGGTCGGCCGCCCGGCCACGCGTTGCGTCGGCGAGTCGGGGGTGATCAGCTCCGGATGCGCCGCCTCGAGCGCCTCGAGCTCCTTCAACAGGGCATCGAACTCGGCGTCGGCGATCTCCGGATCGTTGTGGATGTAGTAGCGCTCCTCGTGATGGCGAATCAGGGTGCGCAGCTGCTGCAGGCGTTCATCGGGCGAGACGTTCGACACGTCGGACACCTCTGAAAGTGAAGAGCAACACGCAGGATGGCGTTTCACACGGTGGTGCCCGCCTTCAGCCAGGCCGCACCTGGTCCGCCTGAAGGCGGACGCTACTCTTGGTCGTGAAACGCCCGTGCGAGCGGCGTACTAGCGGTCCCTGGACAGGACGTAGTCCGGCAGCGCCAGCAGCGCGTCGCGCTCCGAGCTCGGCGGGAAGATCGCGAGCTGCTTCTTCGCGCGTTCCGCGAACTCGATCGCCCGCCGCGTTGCGTACTCGATGCTGCGGTGCTCACGCAGGAGGGCGAGCAGTTCGTCCCACTGTTCGCGCGTCGCCGCATGCTTCTCGATGATCTCGCGGACGATGTCGCCGCCACGGTGCCCAGGCTGCTGGAGCAGGTGGATCAGCGGCAGCGTCATCTTGCCTTCCACGAGGTCCGCACCGACCGGTTTGCCGAGCGCCTCGAGATCGCCGGTGAAGTCGAGCATGTCGTCGACCACCTGGAACGCAATGCCCACGTTGAAGCCGTACTGCTGCAGGGCCTGCTCCTGCTCCGGCGTGGCCTTCCCGAGCATCCCGCCGATCTGCGACGAGGCGCCGAAGAGGTACGCGGTCTTGCGGCGGATGATGTCGAAGTGCTCGTCCTCGGTGATCGCGGCGTCGCCGTTCTTCGTGAGCTGGTAGATCTCGCCCTCGATCATCTTCAGCGTGGCATCGCAGAGGACGCGCACGATCTCGAGCGTGTCGTGCGTGAGCGCGAGCGCCATCGACTTGATGTAGAGGTAGTCGCCCAGCAGCACCGTGACGTCGTTGCCCCACCGCGCGTGCACCGCGGGGCGGCCGCGCCGCGTGTCGGACTCGTCGATGATGTCGTCGTGCACCAGCGTCGCCGAGTGGATGAACTCGACGGCAGCAGCGAAGAGAATGGCGCGATCCCCGCTGTATCCGAGCAGCCGCGACGCCATCAGGAGGACGGCGGGACGCACGCGCTTGCCGCCACCCTGCTGGATGTAGCGGCCCATCGTCGGGATGATGGCAACCTGCGATTCGACCTGGCGGCCGAACTCACGGTCGACCAACTCCAGATCGGCGCGAATCGGCTCGAATATCTGCGAAAGGGCCGGAGTTTTTTCCACGTGGCTCAGTTTAGGACTTTATCACGGCCGGAACAGCGCGTGGAAGTTCGCTGTGGTCACGGTCGCGAGCTCGGCCACAGAAATCCCCTTGATCGCCGCCAGCGTCTCTGCCGTGTGGACCATGCGCGCCGGTTCGTTCCTGGTGCCCCGATGCGGCGCCGGCGTGAGGAACGGGCTGTCGGTTTCGATGAGCAGGCGATCCATCGGGATCTGGCGTGCGATGTTGCGGAGGTCCTGTGCGTTGGGAAAGGTGAGGACACCCGCCAGCGAGATGTGGAACCCCAGGTTGAGCGCCGCGTCCGCGAGTTCGTGGGTGCCCGTGAAGCAGTGGAACACTCCACGCACCTCCCCGCCGCCCGCTGATTTCAGGGCGTCGATCGTGTCCGAGTCGGCCTCGCGCGAGTGGATGACGATTGGCAGCTTCAGTTCGCGGGCGAGACGAATCTGCGCGCGGAAGACCGCCTGCTGGGTCGGCCTTGGCGAGTAGTCGTAGTGGTAGTCGAGACCGATTTCCCCGACCGCGCGCACGAACGGCAGGCGCTTGATCTGATCGCGCACCAGGTCGACCGCAGCGAGCGCGTTGCCATTGAACTGGTGCGCGTGATGCGGATGCACACCGACCGCGGCCCGGATCTCCTTCCAGAGCGTGTGCGCCTTCTTCGCCTGGGCTTCCTCCTGCGCGTTGCCCGCCTCGAGGATGACCATGACCCGCTCGAATCCGGCATCCTTCGTGCGCGTAATCACGTCCTGAAGATCGGCCGCGTAGACGTCGTCGGCAAGGTGGCAGTGTGAATCGATCATCGGCAGGCGGACGGCAGTCTCCTCGACTGCGGATCGACCAGCACCGGCAACGCCGGCTGTGCTGGCTCAGGTTGTGCGCGGTGCGAACCGGACGGCCATGATGGCCGTCCGTGTTCGTCACTGTACCGCAGCTCTCCGGACGAGCTTACCATCGAGCCGCGCCCGGACGTGCGCGGCCGATGTTCAGGCCCGAGGGGCGCGTCAGCGCACGCGCGAACCGGGCGGGAGGTCGGTTTCGAACCCGACCAGGAACGGCTTGCCGCCCTCGGCGCTTCCGGCGAGCACCATGCCGTTCGATTCGATACCCATCAGCTTGGCGGGCTTCAGGTTGAAGACCACGGCGATCGTGCGGTTGATCAGCTGCTCCGGCTCGTAGGCCTCGGCGATGCCGGCCACGATGGTCCGCGTGTCGAATCCGGTGTCGACCCGGAGCTTCATCAGCTTCTTCGACTTCGGCACACGCTCGGCCTCGAGGATCTTCGCCACGCGGAGATCCACCTTCATGAAGTCTTCATACGTGATCGGCTCGCTGGCGGGCGGCTCCTGGGCAGGGGCCGCGGGCGCCGCCGCGGCGGCCGGCACTGCCGCGGCCGGAGCCGCAGCGTCGGAAGCAGGTGGCGCCGGTACCGGCGCCGGTGTACCCGGGGTCTCGTTCGACATCTCTCGTAGGGCCTCCACAGTCAGTTCGATACGCGGGAACAGCGGGACCGTCGGCCCGAGCACCGTGCCCGGCTCGAGGGTCCCCGCCTGCAGCGTCGACCAGGACACTGCCCCCGCGGTCTGTCCCAGCATGCCTGCCGTCCGCCCGGCCGTCTCCGGCATGAACGGACGCAGGATCTCGGCGATCACCCGCAGCGCGTCGGCGGTGACGTACAGCGACGTCTCCATTTCCGCGCGGCGAGCCGGATCCTTCGCGAGCTTCCAGGGCTCGCGGGTCACGATGTAGCGGTTCAACATGCCGATCACGTCCCACACGTGACGCAGCGCCACGTTCAGCTGGAACGACCGTACGGCAGCCGGTACCTGCGCAAGCATGGTGGCCACACTCGCGCGGACGTCGCGCTCTTCCGCCCGATCGAGCAGGGCGGCGTCTGGCGCGGGTACGCGTCCCGCGCAGTTCCGGTGCAGGAGTGTCGTGACGCGGCTTGCCAGGTTGCCCAGGTCGTTGGCCAGGTCGGCGTTGTAGCGCGCCAGGATGGCCTCGTCCGTGAAACTCGCGTCCTGGCCGAACACCATCTCCCGGTACACGAAGTAGCGGAAGGCATCGAGTCCGAACTTCGCGATGTAGTCGGCCGGCCGCACGACGTTGCCCAGCGACTTCGACATCTTGGCGCCGTCCATCAGCCACCAGCCGTGGCTGACGACCTGCTTCGGCAGCGGCAGACCCGCGGCCATCAGGAACGCCGGCCAGTAGATGGCGTGCTGGCGCACGATCTCCTTCCCCATCACGTGCACGTCCGCAGGCCAGAACGTCTCGAAGCGTGCGCGATCGGCGGGGTCGTCCGAGCCGTACCCGGCCGCGGTCATGTAGTTCGTCAGGGCATCGAACCAGACGTACATCACGTGCGCCGGGTCGTCCGGCACCGGGATGCCCCAGCTGAACGAGGTGCGGCTGACGCTCAGGTCCTCGAGCCCCGCTTCGATGAACGAGAGCATCTCGTTCTTCCGCCCCGCAGGCGTGACGAAGTCCGGGTGATTGCGATAGTGCTCGAGCAGCGGCTGCTGGAATGCCGAGAGCCTGAAGAAGTAGCTCTCTTCCGCGATCTTCTCCACGGCGTTGCCGCACATCGGGCACTTGCCGGCCACGAGCTGCGTCTCGGGCACGAACACTTCGTCGACCGTGCAGTACCAGCCTTCGTACTTGCCCTTGTAGATGTAGCCGTTGTCGCGCACGCGGCGCCACAGCGCCTGCACCGACGCGTGGTGGCGCGGCTCGGTGGTGCGGATGAAGTCGTCGTTCGAGGCGTTCAGCAGCGGCAGCAGGTCGCGGAAGGCCTGCGACGTCTGGTCCGCGAAGGTCTTCGGCGGCAGGCCGGCCTTCTGCGCCGCACGCTCCACCTTCTGGCCGTGTTCATCCGTGCCCGTCAGGAAGAGCACGTCGTCGCCCAGCAGCCGGTGTGCCCTCGCCACGGCGTCAGCGACGAGCGTGGTGTAGGCGTGCCCCAGATGCGGCGCGGCGTTGATGTAGTAAATCGGTGTCGTGATGTAGAAGCGGCTCACGGTGCCTCGTTCACAGGGCAGTTGGAGGTGCGGCGGCCCGCGCCCCGTACGCGTGGATGGCCTGGGCCTGGACAGTCTTCACCGAGGCGCCGTGCGTCCGTGCCAGCGCCGCACAGTCCTCGTATTCGGGCGTGGCATTCACCACCCGGCCATCCCGCCACGCCAGCTTGAAGCGTACGGGCCCGAGCGGGGTGTCCACGGTGATGATCTCACGCCGCAGGCACTCGCGCTCGACTTCCTGATGACGCAGGCCGATGGTCGTTGTCTCGGCGAAGACGATGTCCGCCATCGTGCTCCGCGCCTCGGGCTTCGCCACTACGGTGAGCAGCGTGCCGGGGCGGTTCTTCTTCATCTGCACCGGCACGTAGAACACCTCGAGCGCGCCGGCCGCGTAGAGCCGCTCCATGGCGGCACCGAAGAGCTGGGGGTTCATGTCGTCGATCTCGCACTCGATCACGACGACCCGCTCGGCCGCCGGCCGATCGGCCGCCTCACCGATCAGCACGCGGAGGACATTCGGCGTCCCCGGATTATCCCGGCGCCCCGCCCCGTACCCGATCCGTTCGATGGACATCGCCGGCACGGGACCGAACCCGTCCGCGAACTCGGTCGCGATGAGCGCGCCGGTCGGCGTCACCAGTTCCTTCTGAACCGCGCCCGCATAGATCGGCGCCGAACCAAGGAGCGCCAGCGTGGCCGGCGCCGGCACGGGAAACAGGCCATGGGCCGACCGCACCATCCCCCCGCCCACGTTCAGCGGCGAGCAGATCACCCGGTCCACGCCCGCCCACTCCATGGCGAACACGGCGCCGACAATGTCGATGAGGGAGTCGATGTCGCCCACCTCATGCAGGTGCACCTGCTCCACCGGCATGCGGTGAATCCGGGCTTCGGCCTCGGCCAGCCGGCGGATCATCCGCGTCGCCCTGGCCTTTCCGGCCGGCGACAGCGCTGACCCGTCGATGTGCGCGACCATCTCCGCCACGGTGTGGTGATGGTCCCCGGGCATGTGGGCGTGCGCGTGCGTATGGACATGCACGGTGCCGTCGGGCGCCGTGTGGCTGTGCGTGTGCTCGTGGAGGCGTGGCTCCCCGCTCCCGGGATGCACCGGCTCGTCGTCGTGCGCGTGGTCCGCCAGATGACCAGGCGTGCCGGGCTGCCGGACGACGAAGCGGGTGGAGGCCACACCGGCCCGCAGGACCGGCTCCGCCCCCAGCGCATACCCGGACACGGCCAGGCTGCCGAGCGCGGCGGTCAACGCCTCGAACGGCAACCCGAGGTCGAGGAACGCCCCGATCACCATGTCGCCGGAGATGCCGGAGAAGCCGTCGAAGTACAGCACACGCGCCACTAGATCTGCCCCATCTCCTTCAGGCTGCAGTACCGGGCATCCGCGAGGATGACGTGGTCCACCACCTCGATGCCCATCAACACGCCGGCCGCCCGCAGCCGCCGCGTCAGCTCGATGTCGTCCTGGCTCGGCGTCGGGTCGCCCGACGGGTGGTTGTGGAAGACCACCACGGCGGCCGCACTGCCGAGCACCGCCTCGCGGAACACGTCGCGCGGGTGCACGATGGTCGTGTTCAGCGTGCCGGAGGCGACGATCCTCGTCCTCAGCACGCGGTGCCTGGTATCCAGCAGCACCAGGCCGAACTGCTCCACCGGATGCGCCCCGTGCCCCGGCAGCAGGTAGGCCGCCGCCTCCTGGGGCGTCCGCAACTGCGTTCGCGGGCCGGGTCCGCGCCGCAGCGTTCTTCGACCGAGTTCCACCGCCGCCAGGACCCGTGCCGCCCGTGCGCGGCCAATCCCGCCCACCATGGCCAGGGCGTCCGCCGAGATCCTCGTCAGCCCGTGCAGTCCCCCGCCCTGCTGCAGCAGCGCGTTCGCCACGGCGAGGGCGTCCAGCCTGTGCGTGCCGCTGCCGACGATGAGGGCCAGCAGTTCGTTGTCGCCGAGCGCGCCCGCGCCGTGCTGGAGCAGTTTCTCTCTCGGACGATCGTCCGGTGCAAGGTCTTTCATCGTACTACAGCGAAATGGGTACGCGTATACTTCGGGGGATGTCGTCTCGCGCGTGTGTGCTGCCTGCGATCTGCCTCGCTCTCTTCGTCACGGTCGGCTGTGGTGGCGAGCCGCCAGAGAAGGAAATGCAGCAGGCCGAAGGGGCGCTCGCTGCAGCGCAGGCGGCAGGCGCCGACAAGTACGCGGGCGAGGAATACGCCGCCGCCCAGACTGCCCTCTCCAATGCCCGCGAGGCCGTCACGCAACGCGACTACCGCCTCGCGCTCGATCGCGCGCTCGACAGCCGGGAACGCGCGCAGAATGCGGCGCGCCAGGCCGCTGACGGCAAGGCCGTGGCGCGCGCCAACGCCGACAAGGCGCTGACGGCCGCCGACGCGCAGGTCGCGGCGCTCGACGGGAAGGTGACCGCTGCCGAAGCCAGCAAGGCCACGGCACGGCTTGTCGCGGGTCCGAGGAAGACAGTCGACACGGCACGAGCGGCCCTGCAAGAAGCACGCGCAGTGTTCGAGAAGGGCGACTACCTCGAGGCGACCTCCCGGGCCACGGCCGCAACTGCTGCACTGCCAGAGGCAACCGCTGCGCTCGAGACCGCCCTCGCGCCGCCCGCCCGCCGGCGGCGCTGACGCCGCGTCTCAGTTTCTGCGCACGTCAGGCCCGGCAGCCGCTGCGGTTACTCCTGCCGTCAGGTTCCCCCAGGTCGCTGCGTGCGACGTCAGCCGGCCTTCGCGGGGAGCGGCCTGAGCCACTGCCCTTCGCACAGCACCTCGGCCCAGCCAGTCAGATACACGCTGTCCGTCGTCCACTCCACGCGCTGCGTGCCACCGGGCGCCACGACCTGTGCGTCGCGCGCGGCACCGCCGAATGCGGCCGCGGCGATCAGCGACGCGCACGACCCGGTACCGGACGACATCGTCGGCCCGCACCCGCGCTCCCAGATGCGGATGCGCACTTCCTCGGGTGAGACCACCTGCACGAACTCGACGTTGGTGCCTTCGGGGAACGCCTCGTGCCACTCGAGCGCGGCGCCGAGCCGGTTGAACCGCTCGTCGTTCGGCAGGTCGTCCACCAGGACGAGCGCCTGCGGATTGCCGATGTTGAGCACCACGACATCGAGGGGCTCGCCCGCCACGTCGAGGAGGCGCCGGTGCATGCCGGCCGGCAGGCCCATCGCCGCCCGGAACAGCTGCCTGGCACCGTCCCGCTCCAGCCGTACGAGCTGCTTGATGCCCCCCTCGGTCTGGATGGTGAGCTGCAGCATCCCTTCGGGCACCGACAGCCCGAGCAGCGCGCCGAGCGCACGGACACCGTTGCCCGACACCTCCGCGCGGCTGCCGTCGGAGTTCCACAGCCGCATCTGCGCACCGGTCGGGGTCGGTGTGTAGAAGATCAGCCCGTCCGCGCCGATCCCCGTGTTGCGTTGACACATCTCGCGGGCCAGTTCCGGCTCGTCGATGCCGGGCACGTCCGCGTGCTTCACATAGAGGAAGTCGTTCCCGTAGGCGTGGGCTTTGGCGAAGGTGATCATTTGCGGCAGAACGCGAGGAGATGCCAGCCGAAGCGCTCGACCAGCACGCGCGGCAGCAGGTTGAAGGTTCCGACGAAGAGACCGTTGTAGACCGCGCCCTTCCATCCGCCGTGGAGGCGCGACTTCACCGGGAAGCGCTCGGGCACGATGCGCACCTCAGCGAAGCCGGACACGAGCTGCCTGAACTCACCGATGCTGTATTTCAGGAGCACCGGCGCGTCGTCATGTTCCAGGCCGACCTTCATCAGCTTCGAGAGCGCGTTCAGCCAGGAGATCCGGTTGTACACCTGGAAGATGGCCTGGCCTCCGGGCTTGAGCACCCGACGGACCTCGTTGACCAGCGCCTGCGGATCGGCCGTGTACTGGACGACGCCGTGGGCATAGACCAGGTCGAATGAGTTGTCCGGAAACGGCAGGGCCTCGCCGTTGGCGACGCGAAGGTCGGCCTGCAGCCCCTGCTGCTCGAAGTTCGCGCGCGCGAGTTCGATGGCGGACTGCGCGAGGTCGACGCCGGTGCAGACAGCGCCGCCCCTGGCAAAGCGGGCCAGGTCCACCGCCGCCCCGCACCCGACTTCGATCACCGCCTTCCCGCGGTACCCGTTGAAGTCGACCAGCCTCAACAGGTGGTGCAGCTTCTCGAAGTGATATTGATCGAGGTCCTCGAAGAATCCCCGCGACCCGACGGGGTGCCTGGTGATTTCGAGGTCGTGAATGTGCTTTTCCCAGTACGCGCGGACTTCGTCGACGGTCGCCACGCTGCATACTATAGCGTGAGCGGTCCGAGCCGTCCCTGATGCCTGCGCCCCTGACACGCGATCTGCACGCCCTCGAATCCGAGACCTTCGACCTGCTGGTGATCGGCGGCGGCATCTACGGCCTCACCGTCGCCTGCGATGCCGCGCAGCGCGGGCTTCGCGTGGCGCTGGTCGAGCGGAGCGACTTCGGCAGCGGCACCTCGTTCAACCAC
Source organism: Vicinamibacterales bacterium (assembly GCA_046331345.1). Classification (GTDB taxonomy): domain Bacteria; phylum Acidobacteriota; class Vicinamibacteria; order Vicinamibacterales; family CAVVIG01; genus CAVVIG01. The sequence goes on from JAXLRA010000004.1 coordinate 832,634, forward strand.
CTCCGCACGATCCACGGAGGGCTCCGCTATCTGCAGACCCTGGACCTGGCGCGCGCCCGCGAGTCGGTACGCGAGCGCCGCACGCTGGCACGCATAGCCCCATGGGCCGTTGCGCCGCTCCCGTTCGTGCTGCCGCTCTACCCGTCTCTGATGAAGGGCAGGCTCGCCATGCGCGCCGGCTTCCTGCTCGACGCCGTGGTCGCGTCGGACAAGAACGAGGGCGTGGAGGCGACGCACCGGTTACCGGTCGGGCGCGTCCTGTCGATCGCCGAGGCCCGGGAGCGCTTTCCCGAGGTGCGGCCGCTCCCCATCACCGGCGCCGCGTTCTGGTTCGACTATGTCACCACCGAGGCCGACCGCCTGACCCTCGCCTGGGCACTCGAGGCCGCGGCGAACGGCGCGATCCTGGCCAACTACGTGGAGGCCGGCACACTGCCACAGGGCTCGGAGGGGCGCGCCACCGTCAAGGATCGGGTCACCGACGCGTCGTTCACCATCCGCGCCCGTGCCGTGGTGAATGCGACGGGCGGCGCGATCAACCGGCTGCTGGATCCGCTGGGCCACCGCGTGGACCTGCCGCTGCTGCAGGCGGTGAACCTCGTCACGCGGCTCGCGGCACCGAGCGCCGCCATCGGCGGGCGCAGCGCCGCGGACCGCAATCTCTTCGTGGTGCCGTGGAGGGGCCGGGCCCTGTTCGGCACCTGGGAATCACCCGGGCTGTGCCAGCCGGACGATCTCACAGTGGGCGGACCGCACCTCGACGCGTTCATCAGCGAGCTGAACCAGGCGTTCCCCACGATGCCGCTCACGCGAGACGACGTCACGCTCGTCCATCGCGGTGTCGTCCCCGCGCGGGTCGTCGACGGCAGCGCCACACTCGATGGGCGCGAACTGGTGTTCGAGCACCGCACGGGCGGCGGCATCCCGGTCATCAGCGTCGCAGGCACCAAGTACACCACCGCCCGCGCCGTGGCCGAGCGGATCGTCACACGGGTGTTCGGCCTGCTCGGGCGTCCCGCGCCGCCCAGCGTGAGCGCTCAGCGCCCGCTCCCGCACGTGGACCTCATCGGCGACGATCTCCTGCGCCACGCCGCCTCGCACGAGATGGTGGTGACCCTCGCCGATGCCGTGCTCCGCCGCACCCCGCTCGGCGCACTCGGCCGCCCGGACGACGAGACGATGGCAGCGGCCGCAACCGTCGTCGGCGACGCGCTCGGCTGGTCGACCGGACGCCGCCTGATCGAGATCGACGCGCTGAACCGGTTCTACTCGTAGCGTGCGTGGTCCGCCTGAAGGCGGACCCCACGTCCAACCCCCAACGTCCAACCTCCAACCTCCAACCCCCAGCCTCCAACCTCCAGCCTCCGACGTCCCCCCAACCTCCGCCCTCCGACCTCGGACATCGGACCTCCGTCCGTGGCGTAGACTCTTACGATGTCTTTCTGCCGTCGCGCCGCACTGGTGGCGCTGCTCGCCTTCCCGTGGCCCTCATTCGCGCAGGCGCAGCCGGCGACTCACCAGACGTCGGTGCCGGTGGGGTCGGTCGTGCCTGCGGACGTCATGCGCGACCTGCCGCTCGGCGACAGCGTCTACGCGCTCATCGAGACGACCCAGTCCGAAGTCATCTCCGACCGCTTCAACAGCGGCGGGCTGAACATCGGCGGCGACACGCGGCTCGGCGGCTTCCTCGGTTCCTGGTCGCAGACACGCTTTCGCGTGGGCGACATCGACATATCCGACCCCATGGGCGGCGGCGCGGCCCTGCTGTTCCCCGACACCGCGTTCTGGGGCACCGTTCGCGTGACGACCGGCCTGATGCCCGTCGACCTGAATACGCCTGGACTCGGTATCGGCCTCGAGCCGCGCCGGGCGGGGTCGTCGTGGCAGCGCCTGTTCACCGGCACGCTCTCCCGCGGCGGCCTGGCCGTGAAGGCGCCTGCCGGCCAGCCCATTCCCATTGCCCGGCTGAACGACGCGCTCCAGGGATCTGCCGTGGTCAGCGGTCCACTCTCGCCGCGCGCGAGCCTGGTGGTGGCGGGCACGCTCGGTCGTGGTTCGAGCTATCGCCGCGAGGTCCTGCCCACGACGACGAACCAGATCACGTCGGGCTTCGCTCATCTGGTCTTCGCGCCGGACACGACTCGTGAATGGCGCGTGCTGGGCCTCGTGCAGAAGTCCGAACGGCCCTTCGAGTACTGGTCGCTCTTCCGGGACGCCGCGGCGAGCACCGCGAACACCGCGCTGCACATCCAGACGACCTACGAGTCGCACGCGGCGGATGCGGCGCAGTGGCGCGTCTTCGGCGGATACACGCGGCGCGATCGGCAGCATGCCATCGGGCCGTCCACGCTGTTCGTCGAACGCATCGTCGATGGCCCGGTGACGAGCCTGGTGGACGCCGCGGCTGACACGCTCACCGCGCGGCTGTCGGGCGGTGCCCGGCTCACGCCGCATGTGCCGTCAGGGTCGGCACGCCATCTCGAATACGGTGTGGACGTCGACTATGCCGCGACGACCTCGTCCAATCTGTTCGCGGGCACCGTGCGCGAAAGCGTCAACAGCTTCCCGGCACGAATCTGGTCCTACAACGCGATTGCCGGCGACCCCTTCCGCACCACGCTGACCTCTGCGGCCTTCGCACAGGGCCGCTTCGACCTGTCACCGCGGGTCAGCCTCGATGCCGCAGTGCGGGGCGAGTTCGTGCACGGCGGCGCCGACGGTGCGGCCACAACGGTCAACTGGCTCACACTCCTGCCGCACGCCTACGTGCGGCTCGCCTTCAGCGACCGTCGAACCCTGACGCTCGGCTACAACCGTACGGCGAATACACTCACGCACAACTGGCTTGCGTTCGGGGATCCCGCCGCGCCGACCGCTCGCGTGGTGTCCACGGCCGCGCCGAACACCGTGGTCGCGCGAGTCGGTCCCGGCATCAATGGCAACACGGCGTTCAGCGGCATCGCCACCGATGTGAAACGTCCCTACACCGACGAACTCGTGGTCGGGTGGGAGAAGCGGCGCAGCGCCTCGACGCGGTACACGCTCACCGGCATCGCCCGATGGGAGCACAACATGCTTGGCGTGGTGAACACGGGCGTGGGCGCATCGGCGTACGCACCCGTGGCGCTTCCGGACGCCGGCAAGGACCTGATCGACCCGGCAGACGACCGCACTCTCGTCATCTACAACCGCCTGCCGTCGTCGTTCGGCCTGGATCGCTATCTGGTCACCAATCCGGAGCAGCAGGCTGCGCGTGCATTCGGCCTGCGCATGAGCCTCGAACACTCGAGCGACCGCCTGTTCCTCCTCTTCGGGGCGACGGCGTCTGCGGCGCAGGGCTCGGGCGGCAATCGCGGGTATGGCCCGCTCGAGAACGACCAGGATCAGCCGGGCGAACTCTTCACCAATCCGAATGCCGCCAGCTACTCCTACGGGCGGCTCTTCGCCGATCGCGCGTTCACCATCAAGTGGACGACCCTCTACCGCTTCCCCGGCGACTTCAGCATCGGCGGCATCGCGCGGTACCAGGACGGACAGCCGTTCTCGCGGATGGTGGTCCTGCCCAACCTGAATCAGGGGGTCGAGGCGGTGCAGGCCTACCCGAACGCCGGCAGCCGCTTCACGTTCACGGGCACTCTGGATCTGCGTGCGCAGAAGGGTATCCCGCTCGGGACCGGCAAGGCCGACCTCATCTTCGACGCCTACAACCTGTTCACCCGCAACAACGAGGTCGAGGAATACGTCGTCAACGGCAACGGCTTCCGCACCCCGACGGCCATTCAGCCGCCTCGAGTTCTGCACCTGGGATTGCGGCTGACGTTCTGATGGAACGCGCCCTGATGGTCCACCTGAAGGCGGACCCCACGAGCGCCGCCGTGGGCCTCGGCTGACGATGACACTGGTCTGGGCCGCGGCGGCGGTACTGCTGGCGTGCGGGCTGTGGCTGCTTCGCGTCTACCCTCAGGTCGGCGCCGGATACCGCGCCAAGGTGGTGTGCACGGCGGTGTTCGGCAGCGGCCGTCCGCTCGACGAGCACGTCACCGCGCAGATTGCCGACGATGCGTATCTGATCCTTCGGCCGTTCTCGGTGTCGGTGGACCCGGCCACGCGCAGCGTGACGGCCGCGCTCCTCGGCTGGATGCCGCGCACGGCAGTGCACCGCGACGGACTCGGCGCCACGCTCCTCGGCGGTGAACCGGCGGTCGCCCTCGGACCCGCGCCGACACTGATCACGCAGCGCGCGGACGACTGGCCTGAGGCGCCCGGCTCGCCGGACCTGCAGCGCGCGGTGGACGCGGCGTTCACCGAGCCGAACCCGCGGCGACGGCGCCGCACGTACGCCGTGCTCGTCGTGCAGGACGGCCAGATTGTGGCGGAGCGGTACGCCTGCGGCATCACGCCGTCCACACCGATGCCCGGATGGTCGATGACGAAGAGCGTGCTGAACGCGCTCGTCGGCATTCTGGTGTCAGAAGGCCGTCTGGCCCTGGACCAGCGCAACCTCCGGCCAGAGTGGACGGCACCAGACCCTCGTGCCGCCATCTCCGTGGAAGACCTGCTGCGCATGCGAACCGGGCTGAGGTTCTCGGAGGCGTACGGCAACCCATGGTCGGACGTGCTGCGGATGCTGTATCGCAGCCACGACATGGCCGCGTGCGCCGCCGCGTCGCCGCTGGCGGCGACGCCAGGCACGACGTGGCAGTACTCGTCGGGCACGACCAACCTGCTCTCCGCGGTCGTCCGGAGCGCGGTCGGCGACGACCGCTACCACGCGTGGCCGCGCCGGGCACTCTTCGACCGGCTGGGCATGGACAGCGCGGTGATGGAGCCGGACGGGTCGGGCACCTTCGTCTGTTCGTCGTACATGCTCGCGACGGCGCGCGACTGGGCGCGGCTGGGTCAGCTCTTCCTGGACGGTGGCCGGGTGAAGGGCGCGCAGGTCTTCGCCCCGGAGTGGATCCGGTTCAGCACCACGCCCACGCCGCAGTCGCCCGACGGCCGGTTCGGCGCGCACTGGTGGGTCAAGCTGAACGAAGACATCGGTGGCGGCTCCGACGCCGCCAGGCGCATCGCGCCGGATGCCTTCTTCGCGGTGGGTCACGAAGCGCAGACGCTGACGGTCATTCCCTCGAAGCGCCTGGTGGTCGTGCGACTCGGCGCCGCCATCCACATCGACGCGTGGAACCAGGCGCAGTTCATCGCCGACGTGCAGGACTGCGTCTAGCGCACAGGCGGTCCGGCCGGCAATCGCGAGGCCCCGGCGAGAGGAGCCTCGCGCGCCGGCGATCCTCTACGGCATCAGGCGGGCCCACTGCGCCGTGTCGGTGTACTGCTGGAACGCGACGATCCGGCCCTGTGCGAACCGCCAGACGTGGCAGAACTGCGAATCGAGCGTGGCACCACTGGCCTTCATCGTGCCGCCGTAGCGCCCAAGTGCGACGACGTCGTCTCCACCGTCGATGATGGTCTCCGGCCGCACGGTGAAGCCGTCGATGGCTGCCACAAGGGCGCCGAAGACGCCGGCCCCAATGGCGGCCGCTCCGATGAACGGGTTGCCTTTCGCCAGCGGATTCCCTTCGGCCTCGTTCCAGGTGATCGCCGGGTCCATGGCTCCGAACAGCACGGAGGGATCGTTGCGGCCAAAGGCGGCATAAGCAGCGCGGACGGTGTCGACTGGTTTCATGCGTAATCTCCCGACGCAGGTAAGCGAGTGGAGGCGCTACGGTAGCACAGCGACAGGTGGAGCAGCCTGCATCGCGGCGGTGAAGCCGGACGTCGTCCTGTTGTCACCTCGCGTCGCAGCGCTTTAGGGAACTTTGAAGGCCTCGAACACCCAGGTCAGGCCGGCGGTCATGCCGATGGTCGGCCCCTCGTTGTTGAGGCCGACGATGGCACCGGCGTCGAGGCGGAGCGTGCCGGTGGTAAAGCGGCCGCCCACTCGCAGCGCCGAGCGGCTTTCGGTGCCCGGGAATGCGCCGCTGTCGCGCGTGTTGATCCGCCCGTTCAGTTCGCCCACGATCTCCGCGCGGTCCGTCACCGCGCGCGCCATCGACAGGCCATAGGTGAGCACGTCGTTCTGGCGGTTGCCTGACGTCGGGTCGCCCAGGATCGCAAAGCCGCCGTTCGCGACCACGCGAAGCGACTGGATGTTCTTTGCCGCCAGCAGCGACGCATGGAAGTCGGTGGTATCGAGGCCGAGGCCGGCCTCGTTACTGGCGTTCGGCAGTTTCGTGGCGAAACGGATCGCGAACGACGGATGTCCGGACGACTCCCCGACCATGCGCACCTTGGTGCCAACCACGATGTCGCTGACGTCGTGGGTCTGCGCGCCAGACACGGTGAGCAGGCTCGACAGCGGTGCCGTTTCGCGCGTCGTGATGGACAGCCGGTCGTAGAGCCCTCCATCGATCTGCAGTTCCGCGATGGAGCTGATCCCGATGCTGACGCCGAGCGTGGGCAGCCGCAGCAGGTTCCCCTCGAGCCCGGACACGGGATACCGCTGCCCATGCAGCACATCGACGCCGCTCTCGATGAGCAGGCGCCCGGCACCAACCGATTCGGGATCTTCGGTCACGAGGGGCCGCTGCTGGGCAAGGGCGGCCTGGGCCGTCACCAACAGGGCCGCGGCGGCCAGGGCCGGACGAAGCATGCGCACGGACGGATCCTTTCGGCGGGTTACTGGTGAATGACCGGCAGCAGGCGCCGGTTCGCCGTGGGGCGGGCCGGAGCCGAGGGCGCCTGCACCGGGAACGCGTCGAGCGGCACGGTGGCACGCAGATCGGCCGGGGGATTGAGGCGCGTGTCGAGCAGGTGCCGCGGCGCCACGTTCTGCAGGGCCTTGAGCATCGAGTTCTTCACGCCGGGGTGCTCCACTTCGAGATCCATCAGGAGCCGCTTGATGCGCTGGCGCTGGAGCGACAGGTCGCCGCACGCCGGGCAGCAGCAGCCGATGATCGGCAGTTCGCACTCCTTGGCGTACAGCCGCGCTTCGTCCTCCCCCACGTACGCGAGCGGCCGAATCACCACGTGCGCCTTGTCGTCCGAGACCAGCTTGGGCGGCATCGCCATCAGCTTGCCCGCGAAGAACAGGTTCAGGAGCAGCGTCTCGATGAAGTCGTCCATGTGGTGGCCGAGGGCGATCTTCGTTGCGCCGACCTCCTTGGCCACGCGGTAGAGGACGCCGCGGCGGAGACGCGCGCACAGCGAACAGGGCGTCTGGTTCTCGTCGAGGATGTCCTCGATCAGCTCGCCGATCTCGGTGTGCTCGATCCGCAACTCCCAGCCGCGCTCGGCGCACGTGCGCGCGATGACGTCGTGCTTGTACTCCTTGTAGCCGGAGTCGACGTTCACCGCGACGACGGAGAACTTGAGGGGTGCGCGCTGCTGCAGCACCGACAGGACCTGGATCAGCGCCCAGCTGTCCTTGCCGCCGGACAGGCCGACCATGATGCGATCGCCGTCCTGGATCATGTCGTAATCGACGATCGCCTTCGTCGTCTTCTTCGCGATCCGCGACTCGAGTTCGGTGCGGTAACTCATGCTTCGATTCTACCGGGTGGAGACGACCTTCGCAGGAATGCCGACTGCGACCGCCTGAGCTTCCACGTCGCGCGTCACCACGGCGCCGGCGCCGATGATCGCCTTGTCGCCAATCGAGACGCCGTCGAGGATCTTGCAGCCGGCCCCGAGCCAGGCCCCCTCGCCGACGGTCACGCCGTCGGACTTCCGCCCCTGCTCGAGGATCGACTTCGAAGGGTCGGAGAAGTCGTGGTCGCCGCCGATCACGTAGGTATAGGCCGCCAGCAGCGTGCCGGCGCCGATCCGGACGCGGCTCGCGGAGAACAGTTCGCAGTTGAAGCCGATGTTCGCCCCGTCGCCGAGTTCGATGTCGCCGTTCTTGCAGGACAGGATGGTGTTCCGTCCGATGAAGACGCTCGAGCCGATCCGGATGCCGGTGTTGGACTCGCCCTTCGCGTCCACCAGGCAGTTGTCGTCGATGACGACGTTGTCGCCGATGTGGATCTTGTGCGGATGGCGCAGCACGACGTTCTGGCCAAAGACGACGTTGCGGCCGCAGGCCCCCAGGAGCCTCGGGTAGAGGGTCTTCCGCAGCGCGAGCCCCAGCGCCCCGGGTACCCACTGCGCGAACAGCGTCACCAGTTCGTACGAGAGGAGCGCGCCGAGACCGGGCCGGCCCACGACGAGCTTCGCGTACTTCTGGCGTGCGCTCAGCCGCCCGTCGAAGAGCTGCTCCTGCGCCTTTGGAATATCGGTCGATGCTCCGGTGCTCATCGTCTGCTCAGAGCCAGCCGTGTTGACGGTACCAGTCCAGCGTGCGGCGGATGCCCTCGCGCAGGCCGACCTGCGGAGCGTAGCCGATTTCGGTGCGCGCCCGGCTGATGTCGAAGGCGCGGCTCTTCGTGTAGAAGTCCACGCGGCGTCGATAGAGCGGCGGCTCGATGCCGAACGGGGCGCAGAGCGCTTCGCACGCCGCACCGGCCACCCAGAACGGCCACACGGGCAGCCGCAGCGACGGAGGTTTCACTCCCGCCACCTCCGCGACGATGGCCACGAGTTCGTTCAGCGTGGTCACCTCGCCGCCGGCGAGGATGTAGGTCCGGCCGGCGCCGCCCGGCGCCTCCGCGCACAGCCGGAAGCCTTCGCAGAGGTCGTCGATGAAGGTCAGATGGTAGTAGATCTGCCCGTCGCCAAGAATCGGGAAGCGGCCGTGGGCGACGCCCCTGAACATCTTCAGGAGCCGGCGGTCGCCAGGTCCGTAGATGCCGGTAGGACGGGCGATCGTGACCTCGATGCCGCACCGTTCGCCGGCTTCGCGTGCCAGGTGCTCGCCCTCGACCTTCGTCTCCTGGTAGACGTCGCCCGGGCGCAGCGGCGCGTCTTCGTTCGCCGGTGGATGCTCCACGTCGCCGTGGACACCCACGGTGCTGCAGTGCAGCACCCGTGTGACGCCCGCACGGGCGGAGGCTTCGATGATGTCGCGTACCGCCAGCGCGTTGACGGCGCGGTAGGTGTCGGCAGGAAGCCCTGCCTGCCGGTACATCGCCGCGATGTGGTACACGCGATCGATGCCCGCCACGGCCCGGTCCAGCGCGGCGCGGTCCCTCAGGTCGCCTTCGACGAGGTCGATGCCGAGTGCCGCGAGATCGGACGCCTTCTTCCGGTCTCGCACGAGGGCGCGCACGGTGTGGCCCTTCGCGACGAGCATGCGCGCCAGGTGTCCGCCCGTGAAGCCGGTGGCTCCGGTGACGAGGTCAGCCACGTTCCGCGTAGACCGTGACAGGCGACCCGAAGAGGCGCAGGAACCCGACCCGTGCCAGCCACTGCTCCACCACTTCGGTAAACCGCGCCGAGCCGACCGCCTTGTGAATGGCGATCGGCAGCACGAACTGCCGGTGCACAGCGGTCACGCGGAAGCCGTGACGCGCCAGTTCGCCGTGGATCTGGCTGTCGAGAAACACCCGGTACGGCTCGGCGGCGAGGCCGAGCGGGTGCATCAGCTTGCGGGCGATCGACTCCAGCAGCGCGACGCTGCGGGCCGAGGGGTAATCGAGCACGACCCCGTGGCTCGCCACGCGGCAGAGTTCGCCGATGCACTGACGCCATCTCGGTGTGTGCATCAGCACGCGCAGGCTGACGGCCAGGTCGAACGAGCGGTCCGCGAACTCGACCTTGTGGGCGTCGCCCACGGCGAAGTCGACCGCCGTGTGTGTCTCGCGGGCCCGCGTCCGCGCGATGGCGAGCATTTCCTCGGAGGCGTCGATGCCGGTGACGCGCGCGCCCGCGGCGGCCAGCAGGAATGCGCCCCGCCCGGTGCCGGTGCCCACGTCGATGATGCGGCGTCCCTGCACGGGTCCGAGCATGTTCGCGAGGACATCGGCCTGCCCGCGCGCCACGAGATCGCCGATGGGACCGCCGAAGCGGCGCGCATCGAACGACTGGGCGTTCGCCGCGTCCGCGTAGAAGGTGTAGCTGTAGTGCTCGCGGTCGCTCACGCCACGTCCTTCACGGCCGAGGCGGGTGGATGCGGGGTCAGCCCGGCGAACAACGCCGCGCAGGCACGCTTCGTCTTGTCCAGGTACGCCTCGTAGCTGTACTTCGTCTCGGCGAGGCGTTGCGCGTTCGCGCCGAGCGTGGACGCCTTCGCGCGGTCGGTCAGCGCCAGCAGGATGCCGTCCCCGAACTCCTGCGGCGTCACACCTGTCAGGATCGACGTCTCGTCGTCGAGCACCTGGGTATGGGTCATCAGCCGTGTTGCCACGATCGCCTTGCCGGACCGCAGGTACTGATAGATCTTCAGCGGCGTGTTGGTGCCGCGCGACCTGGGGGAGACGAGCGCATCGCAGGCGAGCAGGTAAGCCGGAATCTCGGACGCCGGGCGCTCGCCCGCGAAGATCGTCACGTCGGCAATGCCCGCCTCACGCGCCTGCGCCCGCGCCTTCTCCACCTGGTCCGGCTTCCCGCCGGCCATGAGCAGGCGGGCGTCCGACCGGCGCGCCTTCACGTGAGCCATCGATGCGAACAGGAGGTCGAGCCCCTGGTACGCCTCGAACGTTCCGGTGTAGAGCACCAGCGGAGCATCGGCGGCCAGGCCATGTGCGGCGCGCACGGCCGCGGCCTGCGCGGGCGTGGCCTGCTCCTCGGCCGAGCCGGGGGCGTTCTCGATGAGCACGACATTGGCCGTGGGTGCAGTCTCACGCACCGTGTCTTCCAGGGCCGGGCAGATGACGATGACCACCTTGGACCGGTTGATCATCAGTTTCTCGAACCAGCGCACCACCGCACGGGCCAGCGTCGACCCGGTGAACGCGAAGTTGGTCAACTGCTGCGGCAGGCTAGAGTGCATGTCGTACAGGTGGGGAACCCGCAGCAGCGCCGAGAGCACGACGCCGATCACCCCGCCTTCCTCGTGCGAATGGATCGCGTCGTACTTCCCCGAGAGAGCCACGCGCAGGGCCGTCAGCGTCAGAAAGAAATCGAGCGGGAACTTCGCGGCAGACGGACCGATCTTGACCCTCGTGACGAACGGCGGACGCAGGCAGCGGATGACCCGCAGCCCGGGCATCGACACATCCTCGCCGAACGGGTACGTGACCAGGTCGACCTGGTGCCCGAGCGCCGTCAGGGCCCGGATACGATGGAATTCGCTGAACGGTGTGCCGCGCGGCTCGAAGAACGGCTCCGGCGCGATCATCAGGATGCGCATTCGCTGCTGATTTTCGCACGAATCCATAGTAAAGTAGGCGTCCGACACCCACTGCATGGCTGAAGAGACCACTGCCCCTTCCAGCAGCCGCCCGTTCCTCATGACCCTCGCGAAAGTCGCGGTGAGTCTTGCGCTTCTGGCGTTTCTCTTCTCACGCATCGACATCGGCAAAATCTGGGAAGGCGCGCGCCACGCGTCGCTGCCCTGGCTCGCTGCCGCGCTCGTCATCTGGACGCTGAACATCGCCACGGCCACCTGGCGCTGGCACCTGCTGCTCGACGCGCAGGACGTGCGCATGCCGCGCAAGAAGCTGTTCGGGTCGTTCCTCGTCGCCAATTTCTTCAACAACTTCCTGCCGAGCAACATCGGCGGCGACGTCATCCGCATCCGCGATACCGCGCCAAGCGCCCAGTCCACCACGCTGGCGGCGACCGTCGTGCTGGTCGATCGCGGGCTCGGCCTCATGGGCCTGGTGCTCGTCTCCGCCATGGGCGCGAGCATGGCGGTCGGCCTGCACGGACAGGGCGTGCTGCCTATCTGGCCATCGTGGCTGTGGCTCGGGTTCTTCGTCAGCGCAGCCGTGGCGGTGCCGGCGATGATGGCCCCCGAAGGCCTCGGCAAGCTGCTGCGTCCGCTCACGTTCCTGCACCCTGAATGGGTGGAACGGCAGATTCAGCACCTCACCGATACGCTCGGCCGGTTCCGCGAAAAGCCCTCGTCGCTCATCGGCTGCTTCGGCGGCGCGGTCATCGTCCAGGCGTTGATCGTGGCGTTCTACCTCGCCGTGGTCTACGCCCTGAACATTCCGGTCACCGCGCAGGATCTCGCCGTCATCGTGCCGCTCTCGCTCATCGTCCAGATGCTGCCGGTGTCGGTCAACGGGTTCGGCGTGCGCGAAGCCACCTTCTCGTTCTACTTCACGCGCGTCGGCCTCCCCATCGAGTCGGCCGTGCTGCTGTCGCTCGTGGCGGCCGGCATCACGATGCTGCATTCGCTCAGCGGCGCCGCCGTCTACGTCACCCGCAAGCGCTGATTCGGAATGAACCCCGCCGGGCGTGACACCGCCTTCCTCGAACAGGCGTACTGGATCGTTCTCAATCGTCCGCCGTCCGCGCTCGAACTGGCGGACCAGCGCACGCACCCGCTGAACAGCGACCAGGTCGGACTCTCACGCGGCCTGCTGCACACAGACGAGTTCCGGCGCCTGCGCACCGCCTGGCGCGCGGGGCAGGAGACCCATCCCGCCCCCGCCGCGCTCGAGCGCGCGCTCGTGGCCATGGGGCCGCATGAGTTCTTCGTCGAGCGCGTGTATCAGAGCCTGCTCGCCCGGAGCGCCGACGACGGGGGGAAGCAGCACTACGTGAGCGTGCTCGCGGGCGGCGAACGCCGCACCAATGTGGCCCGGGCCATGGCGCTCTCGGATGAGTTCGAGAAGCGATGGGCCGCGGTTCCGTGCGACACCCAGTTGTGCGAACTCGCGAACCCGGCGAAATGGGACAACCCCGAGTGGATGGACATCCTCCGGAGCCTGGGGCTGTCCGACGACCGCTTCTCCATGCACCGCAAGCCGTACGAGCTCACGCAGTTCGTGTACGGCTGCCAGAAGCTGGGCGCCCTCAGGCCTGACGCGGAGATCGTCAGCATCGGCGCCGGGCACGAGATCGTGCTCTACTGGCTTGCCAACCGCGTGAAGCGCGTCGTGGCCACCGACCTCTACGAAGGCTACTGGACCGAGCGGCGCGGCCGGGAAGGCGACCCGTCCGTGCTCGACCGTCCGGACGATTTCGCCCCGTTCCCGTACCGGCAGGATCACCTGACGTTCATGAAGATGGACGGCCGGTATCTCGACTTCCCCGACAACACCTTCGACATCGCCTACTCGCTGTCGTCGATCGAGCACTTTGGTGGCGTCGAGGGGGCCGCGCAGACGATCCGCGAGATGGGCCGCGTGCTGAAGCCGGGAGGCATCCTGGCGATCGCCACCGAGTACGCCCTCGCGGGTCCGCCCGGGGAAGACGTGTTCCAGCCGCAGGAAGTCCACCAGCTCATCGCGCAGCCGGGCCTCGAACTCGTCGAACCGGTGGATGAACTGGTGTGGAAGCGCTACGCCACCGTGCCGGTGGACGTGGTGCACGACCCGTATCGCACGCCCCACATGGTGGTGCACGTGTTCGATACGGTCTTCACTTCGGTAATGTTCTTCCTGCGGAAGCTTCCGTCGGCGTCACCGGCCTGAAGCGGAGCTGGGCTCCGAGGTTCCGGTAGTCCATGTTCGCCGGCTCGAGCAGGTGCGGAACGAACCCCTCCGTCGAGTGCGTCACCAGCAGATAGTTGAAGTCGCCGAACCCTCGCACGCCTGAGGCGGGAACGTTGAAGTACGCCGTCCGCCGCGGCTGGAGCGCCACCGTAATCGGAGTGCTGCCGAGCGAGATGGTGACCACCGTCGGCACCGGCGACTCCGCTTCGAACTGCACGTACTCCACCGGGAACGCCGTGCGCATGATGATCTCCGAGCGTCCGCTGCCGGAGATCCACATCCCGTTCGGTTCGGGCGGCCACGAGTTCTGGTCGAGGTGATACAGCAGGACACCGGGGTCGATGCGGTACTGCACGTGGCCCCGCAGCGGCTGCGCGAGGCGCACCGGCAGATCGTTCGCCATCGTCAGTTCGACAGGCAGCCTGCGGGCCGGCCCCTTCTCCATCGGCAAGTACGGGTACTTCGCCGCGACGAACGGGTTCATGAGCATCTTCGCCGTGAACAGCGCGCCGCCCACCCACGCGAGGACACCCGGCAGCACCGACACCCCCTCGGGGATCAGGAACAGCAGCGCCGGATATGCGGTGAAGAAGTAGCGGTTTCCGGGTGGACCGCCGCCGCCGCTCCACGTCCACGGCAGCAGGATGAGCAGGCCGACCGCCGCCGTCAGCAGCGCACCGAACGTCAGCAGACGCCAGCTCTGGCGTCGCGCAACGCGCGACAGCAGCCACGCAAGCAGCGCCACGACGCCCGGGAAGAAGTACGGGACGAACCCGAAGTGCCGCCCGACGAGGAAGTACTCCACGTTGTGGGCGAAGCGGAGCGGCGCCTCTTCAGAACTGAGAACCTCCTGCGGGGTGGAGGTGTCGGTCGTGACCGTGCCGCCGCGCCGCTGCCAGGTGCCCGACCCGTCAGGCGCATCGAACGGGAAGCTGGCGTAGAACGTCTTGCGGTCGCCACCCTGGTAGTTGAACTCGCCCGTGATCGCCGCATTCGCGGCGAAGAGCGAAGCCGCGACGACAACCGACACCAGGCCCACCACGAAGCCGCGCACCCACTGGCGGCGGGTCCACGCCAGCAGCACGAGCGGCGCCACGAGGATGGCCGTGGGCAGGGGCTTGGAGTACGTGCCGAGCCCGAGCAGCACGGCGGCCGCCATTGTGGTCCACGGCCGGGCCAGTACGGAGCCGGGCTTCACTTCCTTGTAGAGCCACAGGAAGTACGCGGCCGTCACGATCGTGAAGTTGAAGATCTCCGGCATGAGGAAGACGCCGTAGACCGGAAGAATGGAGGCGCCCATGAAGGCGCTGACGAGGGCGGCCGCACTCGCCGGCGTCCGTTGCGCGGCCAGGAACAGGTAGCCGCACGTCCCGGCGATCCCGAGCAGCACGACGTGGAACAGGAGCAGGCCGTTGACGCCGAATACCCGCACGAACGGGGCGGCGAGCGTCGAGTAGGCCATGGCCTTCCCGAAGTAGAGCCGGTCCTGGCGCGGATCCTCCCGCTTCATGATGCGGATGAAGGGGAACTCCGAGCGGATGCGGATGCGCATCACCTTGCCGCGCTTCAGGAAGATCCCGTCGGGACCACTGTGATAGATCCCGGCGAAGCGCTCGAGATCCTTCCGTTCGTAGGTGAGGTCGCCGTCGTAGGCGGCGCTCAGCGCAGCCACAACGTACGTGGCTTCATCGCTCTTGAGGCCGTAGGTCGTGCGCGGGACATCGGTCGCAATCGCGGCGCACGCCATGACGACGAAGAGCACGAGGCCCAGCACCGCGACGCCGAGATGACTCTGCTGTCGCTCGCCGCTCATCGTTTCGAACGGCCCGAGGAGAGGAACGCGAGTTCCTCGCCCGGCAAACCGCGACCGTGCCTGGCCTGGGTCGCGTCGTGCAGCAGTTCGTAGAGCCGCTCCATCTTGCGCACGAACGCGAGGATGTCGTACTCGCGCCCGGTCGTGCGCGCATTCGTAGACAACCGCTCGCGCTCCGCCGGCGTGTCCATGGCCCATACGATCTTCGCCGCCAGAGCAGCCGCGTCGCGCTTGGGCACGATCGCCGCGTCGTGCCCGTCCGTCAGGATATCGAGCAGGCCGTCGGCGTCGGTGGCCACGATGGGCTTGCCCATCGCGAGCGCCTCGAACGCGGTGATGGGGGTGCCCTCCCAGAGCGACGGGAAGACACTCAGGTCGAAGGCCGACAGCGTCCCGGCGACGTCCTTCCTGAACCCGGCGAACACGAACCGGTCCCGCAGGTCCAGCGCGTCGGCCTGCGCCTGCAGGTCCGCCAGCAGCGGGCCCTCACCCACCAGGAAGAACCGGGCCGACGGACGCTGCTTCGCCACCTGCGCGGCCGCGTCGACGAGATAGCTGTTCCCTTTCGAGTCGTGGAGCCGCGTGATGGTCCCCACCGCGAAGGTATCCGGCGAGATCCCCAGCTCCGCCCGGGCCGCGCCGACCTCGGCGGAGCTCCGCTCGCGGCTGAACTCTTCCAGCGGCACCCCGAGGTAAACCACGTGGGTCTTCCGGGCGGGGATCAACCGGGCCCCTGTCACGAAATCCGCCGTGCTCTGCGACACCGCAATCGCGATGTCTGTGAACGGTTCGAGCGACCGGTCTGCCACCTTCTGGAACCACGGCGTGTCCGTCAGGTTCGCGTGTTCGTGGACGATGGTCGGGATCCCGCGCATGGCGCCGACGATGCGGCCGAAGGTGGTCGCGCCGTACCCGTGCAGGTGCAGGATGTCGATCTGCTTCCGGTCCACGATGCGCAGCAGCGCGGGGAGCGTGAACGGGTCGAACTTGCCGCGTTCCAGGTACGAAATGTCGATCCCGAGGGCGTCCAGGGTTTCCTCGGACAGGTCCTTCTTGCGCAGGCTGACGAGGGACACGTTGAACCGCGCCCTGTCGAAGCGCGGGATCATCCAGCTGAACAGGCGTTTGACGCCGTGCATGCGCGACCCTTCCCACCCGAGGTGGTCGCAGACCTGCAGGACGTTGAGCGGTCGATTGGTCACGAGTGGTCTCTATATTGACACTGACCGGACCGGTCCGTACACTTTCCCTCGCCTACCTGGTTCACTGCGATCGCGAACCCAGTCCGATCGCACTTCGACCCGTAATTGCGCCTTCGACCCGCTACAGCTTGTGTTCCGCTGATCCGATACACCGGTTGCGCCGTGTGACGGACTCGCGTTTGCGCCCTCGGGGTGCCAGGTTTCAGATCTATGCGAAAGTTCACGCTACTGCTCCTGCTCCCGCTGATGGTACTGGCAGCGGGTTGCGAGCTCACGAAGACCGAGAATCCGCTCAGCCCGTCGGTGGCCGGCCCCATTCCCGGGGTGGAGATTTCGGCGCCGAAGCTCCTCGAACCGATCCCGAATGCCCAGATCTCGGGCAACAGCCAGCCGATCACGCTCCTCATCGAGAACGCCTACTCCACCGGCCAGCGCCCCCTGAGCTATTCGATCGAGGTGGCCACCGACACCGGTTTCTCCAACATGGTCTTCCTGCGTGAGGGCATCACGCCCGGCGACAACGGCCGCACGTCGCTTGTGCTGCCGAACGCCCTCAGCAGCGGCCGCGCGTACTACTGGCGCGCCAAGGCTCAGGACGGGGCCAATACGGGTCCCTACTCCTCCATGACCATGTTCAACGTGTTCACCCCGGTGGCGTTCGACAAGCCGGGGCTGATCTCGCCGATTGGGAATGCCAAGGTCACGTCCTACACGCCTGAATTCCGGTTCAGCAATGCCCCGCGAACCGGCAACCCGAGCCTCGTGAGCTACGTGATCGAGGTCTCGACCAACTCGGCATTCGCCGGCATCATCTCGGCCTGGCAGTTCCCCGAACAGGCGAACGAAACGCGGTTCACGGCGGCCAGCGGGCTGCCCGGCGCGTCCACGCTCTACTGGCGCGTGCGCGCGTTCGAGGGCGGCGCCCTCGGTCCGTGGTCTGATACCGGCAGCTTCATCACGCCGACGCCGACCGCTCCGACGGGCGGCGGTGGTGGCGGCACGACCACCGGCGGTCCCTGCACCAATACCAGCCAGGTGGGCATCGTCACCTGCCGGAGGAACCAGTTCACCGGGCACATGGACGCGGGCCAGGTCATCGTGTTCCTGAAGGGGATCGCCACGGACCTCAACCGGCTCGGCACCTGGGGCACGGGCTACGGCCTGCTCCGCAAGCCGAACGGCGCGAGCTGCGGCGGCTACTCGTGCGACATCATCTGCCAGGGCTCCGGCACGTCGCAGAAGCAGTACGACGTGCTCATCGACTCCGACGGCACACAGGGCCCGATCTGGGGCGGTCCGAAGGTCTACCCGGACATCAGAATGGACACCTGCGACATCCCGTAGGGGACTCTCAGAACTCAGAACTCAGAAGTCAGAGGTCAGAACTTAGACAAACAGAAAGGGGAGCGTAGCCGTGAGGCCGCGCTCCCCTTTTTCTATTTCAGATTGCAGAGCTCAGATTGCAGATTGGGACTGCAGGCCGCCGGCTTCAGAATCGAGACTTGATCCTGGTCCCTGCCCCTGATCCCGTCCTAGAAGCTGTAGCGGATGCCGGCGCCGCCCTGCATGCCGCCGACGTTCTGCTTCTCAGGAGCCGACGCCAGCTGCACCTTCGCACCCGCGAAGCGCGCGAAGACGCCGAACGAGAGCTTGTCGTTCAGGTTGTAGTTCAGGCCGATGGACCCGTTGATGCCGGTGCCGGTCGCCTTCTCTTCGGTCTTGCCGAACGTCACGTTCTGGGTGCCGGCCGCAACCGAGAAGCTGCTGATGGTGTCCTGCGTCAGGCTGATGATGGCCGGTCCGACCGCGCCGACGAAGTCGACCTTGTCGGTCATTGCCCGCGTGTAGATGAGCTGCGGGAGGATGGCGAGTTCACGATGCTTCAGGTCAGCCATCGTGCCGGTGACCGTCTTGGGGCGGTTGAAGAAGAGCGGGTCGGGAATGCTGGCGGTCGTGGTGGCGGTGCCGGTGTTGGTGAACATCGACACGCTGACGCCGACGAAAACGTCACCGAAGACGCGGTAGCCCAGGCCAACGTCCGGCACGATCCCCTTGCCGATCGGCAGCGAGGCACTGACGCTCGCCGTCTCGTCGTACACCGTCTGCGAAGCCGCCATGTCCAGCGTCCGGGCCGCCAGCTGCGCGCCGGCGTTGATGCTGATGAAGGCCTTCGACGTGGACGGGGACGGCGACTGCGCGTCGGCGTGCGGCACGGCGAAAAGAGCCAGACCGGCAAGGACTCCACACACTTTTCTTATCTGAGACATCAAACTCCTCGCTCGTGAAGCGAAACGTCGAAATTCAACGGGAAAAATTGAGGAAAAGCCTTGCAGATGGTAGCACGGGCGTTGTGCCATCGAGTATCATTCTTGGCACATCGCCCCGTCAGTTTTTCCGCCAAGGAGCAGTTTTGATGCACGGACGCCTGTACGCAGCGACCGGTCTCGCCGCGATCCTCAGCCTCTCGATCGCGTGCGGCCGCACGGCCTCGACCCCGGTCACCCCTTCCAGCACAGCGGCAGCGTCCACCGACGCGGGCTCCGCTGCCGATGGTTCCACCCTCAAGGTTTCCGCCCCGACACTGAGCTCCCCAATCAACGACACGGTTGTGGAGGATCTCACGCCGACGCTCGTGGCGAATCCGTCCACCGGCAAGTACGCGGCGGGGTCGCTCGCCTACGACTTCGAGTTGTACGACGGAAACGACACCAAGATCCAGACCGTCGTCGTCTCCGGCGTGGCCTGGAAGGTCGGCGCACTGGAGTACGACAAGCCCTACAAGTGGCGCGTGCGAGCCACCAGCGACAGCGCCTACGGCCCGTGGTCGGCCTTCGGTACGTTCAAGACGCCGGAAGGCCGCGGCTACATCCGTGGCAACGAGTTGTATGACCCGCTCACGAACGGCGTGTCCACCATCATCACCGCCGCGAACGACGTGACCTGGCTCCCCGGCCAGGGCGTGCGCCTCAACAGCATCGAGAGCTTCGTCGAGTGGCGCCTGGCGGCCCCGCTGACCGACGGCGAGTTCTCCGTCATCATCACCAACCTCGGCAACAGCAACGAGCAGTGGAAGACGAAGGTGATGAGCATGTTGCAGGGCGACGGCGTCAACGTCACCGACAACGCCTATCGCTTCACGGCCGACCGCCGCAATGCGGACTCGGGCGGCACGGTCCGGTACACGCTGCGTTCCCGCGGCGTGGACGCGGGTGAACCGAATGCCGGCGGCATGCGGTGGACCCGCACCAATCTCTACCTGTGGCGCTACACCTGGGCCGGCGGCGGCTCACGCCTGACCGTGCTCGAGGGTGGCTCGAGTGGCGCCGTGGTCAAGACCGTCGGTGCCAGCTACCGTGCGCCGTACGCCCCGAACCCGCATGTCATCCGACTGGGTTCAGTCGGCGGCCGTGGCGGTCCGGAGTCCCTGCCAGGTGCCACGTTCCGCAACGTCTGGGTGTCGGCCAACCCGCGGCCGGCGTTCCCGAACGACAACCCGTAGTCCTGCCGTGCGCCGGACCGGTCCTGCACCGGTCCGGCGCCCCGCTCCACATCCCGTGTCTCTTCGCGCTCTCGGGCGCATCCTCAGACCTCTCTTCGCCATCCTGCTGACCGGGTACGTCCTGTATCGGGCCAACCCGTCGGCCGTGCTGCGTGCCGGCGCGAGCACCGACCTCCGCTGGATCGGGCTCGCCGTCGCGCTCGTCGTCGTCGATCGGTTGCTGATGGCGTATCGCTGGATCGTGCTGCTCTGCCCCATCGATGCGGCCGCGCGGCCACCATTGGGGTCGGTGCTCCGCATCTTCTTCGTGAGTACGTTCGCCGGCACGTTCCTCCCCGCCAGCATCGGGGGCGACATCGTCCGCGCCTACGGGCTCGCGCAGCTGAACGTCGCGTCCGGGCAGGCGGTGGCGTCGGTTCTGATGGACCGGTTGCTGGGTGTAGTGTCGATTCTCGTGGTCGGCGCGGGCGGCCTGTGGTTCGCCAGGACGGGCGACCTCGCCTCGACGCAGGCCATTGCCCTCGCGCTGCTCGTGGGTGCGGCCGGGTCGCTGACCGCCGCCTCCATCATCTTCAGTGAACGCGCCGCCGCCCTGGCCGAGGCGGTGGCCGTCCGCATGCCCATCGCGGCCGTGCGCCGGATCGGTTCGGAACTCACGAGGGCGACACGCGCCTACGGCTCGCATCACGGCGAACTGGCCAACGTCCTCGCCGGGTCCATCGCCGTCCAGGCCCTCCGCATCGTGCAGGCGTACTGTCTCGGGCGGGCGCTCGGCATCGACGCCCCCCTCTCGGTCTATTTCGGGTTGATTCCGCTGATTCTCCTCGTCATGCTGCTGCCGGTGAGCATCAACGGGATCGGCACGAGCCAGATGGGGTTCGTCTGGTTCTTCGGGCGTGCGGGCGTGCCGCAGGCCGAGGCATTCGCCCTGTCGGTGCTGTTCGTGGCCCTCGGCGTCATCGGCAACCTGCCGGGCGGCCTGCTGTACGCCTTCGGCCCCAGACCCGAGAAACCATGACACGGCACTCCGGCACTCTCGCGGCGATCCTCGTCACCGCGATCGCGGTCACAACGGTGAGCCTCGGTGGCCTGACGGCTGTCGCCTACCTGGGCCTGTTCACCCTGGCGATCCTCCCGGGCCTTCCGCTGGGCTTTGCCCTGTTCGGCTGGCGCCATGCCGGCGGATGGATCGCGGGCAGCCTGCTCGGCTACGCCGCCACCTCGCTCGCGATCTGGGTGATGGTGTACTCCCGGCACGCCTCTGCGTCGATGTTCGTGCTCGCATGGGCCGTCGCCCTGGTAGCCGCCCTGGCTGGCGCGCTGATCGTTTCCCGCGTCAGCCCCGGCCCGCTCGTGGCGCTGCCGCCGTGGACGCGGCGCGACACCACCGCGCTCCTCCTCGTCCTGCTGCTCGTGCCGCTCCTGGTGGGGCGGCCGTTCTCGCGGATCGGGAGCGTGGACGAGAACGGGGACAGGCGCTATCGCGCCTACTTCACCGCCGACTTCGTGTGGCACACCGCGCTGACCGCCGAACTCCGGAAGCACGAGCAGCCGCCGGTGAATCCGTACCTCGCCCCGGAACGCATCCACTACTACTGGACCTACTTCCTCGTCCCAGCCGCCGCTGGTCCGATAGCCCAGGCGGACGTCGAACTGTCGCTCGAGGTGAACGCCGTGGGCACGGCGCTGCTACTTACGTCAGCCGTGTTCCTGGCGGCGTGGGCCGCCATTCCCGGCAGCCCCATTATGGTGGCGGCCGCGCTGTTCTTCGTGATCCTCTCGGCCAGCGCAGAGGGTCTGGCCGCACTCGCCTACGTCGTCCGCCAGGGGCAGGGGCTCGCCGGCCTGCGCGACCTCAACGTGGACGCCCTGTCGCGCGGCGTCGGCGGCCTGCGCATCGACAACCTCCCGCGCGCCATGTGGTACACGCCCCAGCACTCGATGTCGTACGCGCTGGGCCTGCTGGGCCTGCCCGTCGCGGTCACCTCCGGCGTGGCGGCGTCGCCCATGGCCATCGGGATCGCTGGGCTCGCGCTCGGTGCCTCCGTGGCCATGAACCCGTTCGTCGGAGGGCTGCTCTGCGCCGTCTATGGCTTCGCCGTACTCGGCGACTGGTGGCGCACGCAGCGGTCGTACGCCGCCCTGCTCCTGCACGGCATCGCCGTGGTGCCGGTCGCCGCCGCACTCGGCTGGGGCGCCCTGAACCAGGTGGCGGACGGCGCAGGCGGCACGCTGCACTTCGGACTGTATGGGCCGGCGAAGAATGCGCCGCTCGTCGCCTTCGCGCTGTCGTTCGGCCCGCTCCTGCTCCCGATGGCGCTCGGCCTGCTCCCGAACCGCGATGTTCCGTTCGCCCGCGTCTGGCCGGCGGCCGCCGGTGTCGCGCTGGTCGTGCTCGTGATGCACCTCGTCACGATGACCGTCGACGAGTTCTGGATCGGCTTCCGCACCGGGCACCTCTTCTTCGTGCTCGCGCCAGCGCTCGTCGCGCGGGGGCTCCTCTGGCTGTCGAAGCGGCCCCAGCAGGCCCTCCTGCGGTTCGCCGTGTCGGGCCTGTTCGTCGTGGGCCTGGTGACGACCGTGATCGACGCGTTCAACGCCCAGGATGTCGAGAACGATCTCGAAGGGGTCGGGCTGAAGTGGACGCTGCACCTGACGCCGGAGCAACAGGCTGGCCTCGCGTGGCTGCGTGCCAACACGCCGCCCACGGCGATTGTCCAGGCGGAGCCGATCGCGCGCGGCCGCGACGCGTGGAGCCTGATCCCGTCGTTCGCCGAACGCCGGATGGCGGCCGGGTTGCCGATTTCATTGATGCATGTGCCGGAGTACGACGAGCGGTCCGCCGCAGTCCAGAAGATCTACGCGTACGGCGACCCCGAGCAGGCGTGGAAGTCGGCGCAGGCGCTGGGGATCGAGTACCTCTGGGTGGACGGGGTCGACCGCGAGGCGTACCCCAACATCGCGAAGTTCGGTGACCGTCCCGACTGGTTCTCGCCCGTGTTCACGGGCGGGAATGTCGTGATCTACAAGGTTACCCGCGCCGATACCGCCAGAACGTCCGGAAGCCGATGAACCAGTCCTTCAGGCCGATCTTCTTCCCCTCGGCCTTGCTGCGCGGCGCGTAGCGAATCGGCACCTCGACGATGCGCGCCCCGCGCGCCACCATGCGCGACGTGATCTCGTGGTCCAGTTCGAACCCGCTCGTCTCGAGCGGCAGCGCGGCGAGTTCCGCCCGCCGGAACAGCTTGTAGGCCGTCACCGTGTCGGTCAGCCACGTGCGTGTGAACGCCAGCGCGATCAGGCTCAGGCTGCGCCCGCCCAGGTACGCAAGCAGCGACTGGTCTGCGTGCTTGCCCGACTGCATGTAGCGGCTGCCGTACACCACCGTGCCTTTGCCCGAGAACAACGCATCCAGCATCGGGATGTAGTCTTCAGGGTCGTACTCGAGGTCGGCGTCCTGGATGATCAGGTACTCGCCGGTCGCCCGTGCGATGCCCGCCCGCACGGCCTGCCCCTTGCCGCCGTTCTTCGGCTGCCGCAACAGCACCACGCCCGGCTCCGCCTCCACGATGGCGGCAGTCCGATCCTTCGAGCAGTCGTCGACGACGATGATCTCCTTCGTCAGGTCGAAGCGCGACAGATCCACCGCCTTGATCTGGTGCAGGAGCGTGCCGATGAAGCGCTCTTCGTTGTAGGCAGGAATGACAATCGACAGGACGGCCACGTCAGCTCCGGATGCGGGTCTGCAGGTAGTGTTCGATGAACGCCAGTTCGTCCGGCGTGTTCACGCCCGTGGACTCCTCGGGCTCCGTGCACGGAAACGTCACGACGCCGCCTCGTGACTCGACCCACGGGATGAAGGGCAGGAAGTTCCGCTCACCGGTCCCTTCGCCGAGGGACGCCTCGGTCGAGTACGCGTGCAGGTCGTCGACGAACGCCCGGCGCGACAGCCCGAACACGCCCATGTCACTCTCGCCCACGGCCGGCATGCGGTCGCCCTCGCGCCGGTGCAGCACACGGGCAATGCGCCCGCGTGCATCGCGTTCCAGGTGGATGTACGGCTCGGGCCTCGTGCACGTGGGCATCACCATCGCCGCGCCAGGATGCGCCTCCGCCGCGCCCGCAAGCGCCGCCACCGTGGCCGGGTGTACGCCGACCTGGTCGCACCACGTGATCCACACGTCGCCTGCCGCGCTGGCCTCGACCAGTGGGCGGGCCAGGAGAATCGCGTCTAACATCCCGGTTGGCTGTTCCTGCACGGCCACCGAAGCGGGCACACCCAGCCTGGACAGGTGCTCGGACACCGCCGTGCGGGACGCGGGATTCGCCACCACAATCACCCGTTCCACCCAGGGCTGGTACAGATCGACGAGCCAGTCGAGCATGGGACGGCCCAGCACCGGCACCAGCACCTTGGGCAGCGACGAGCGGAGCCTGGAACCCATGCCCGCGGCGGGAATGACGAGCGTGCGCATCACGCGGCCATCATCGTGTGGCCGCCGGTGTCGTGCGTCGCTCCGCGGCTGCAGACTCGGCCGGCACGGGTGCCGGCCTGCCGGCGAAGCGCCCGGCGATGAGCGCCCCCAGCGCCTGCACGCCCTCCCCGACCGTCGTCCGCTTCACGAGCTCAGGCGAGATCGGCAGGAACTGCACCGGGATTTCCAGGATGTCGGCCTTGCGGCGAAGCAGGCGCGCCAGGAGGTGCTCGTTGGCGCGCGCATGCGTGAGGGGGACGTCGAGCGCCAGTGCATCCGCGGCGCGCACGGCCCGCACGGCGGACAACGTATCCGAGATGTAGCGGCCGAACAGGGCGAGGCAGGTCAGGCTCAGGATGTGGCTGCCCATGTAGCTGAGCCATCCCAGCAGCGCCTGCCGGCGGTACCGGAACTTGTACGACTCCTCGATGTCACGGACCGACAGGCGGCGGCTGCCCCACACCGCGTCGAGGCGCCCCGAGGTCAGGTTCGAGGCGATGCCGACGACGTCCTCTCCGCGATACATACCGGACGACTCGAACAGCACGACGTAGTCGTACCGGCCGTCGCGCACGGCGGTCCTGAACTGCGCCTCCACCTCCTGCACGCTCCCCTGGAGGGCGCGCACCGGAAACGGCAGCGACGCAACGAAGGCTTCGTCCAGCGCGGCGCCGCCGTGGAAGATCGCGGCGTCCACGGGAAGGTCGGCCATGCCGCCGCGGATCATCTCCACGATCGACTGTGCCAGCTTGTTCGCCGAACCGCCGTCGTGCAGCAGGATGGCGAGACGCTGCCGTTCGTGCCGGTGCAGCAGTGACTGGATGAACGGGCCGACGATCTTGCCCGCATCGTGACGGCCCGTGACGCCGTCCTCGTAGTTGGCGACGCGCACCAGGCGCGGGTCCTCGAGCGTCTCGATCTGGCCCA
The DNA here is from genome assembly GCA_046331345.1 of Vicinamibacterales bacterium. Lineage (GTDB taxonomy): Bacteria > Acidobacteriota > Vicinamibacteria > Vicinamibacterales > CAVVIG01 > CAVVIG01. The sequence continues at coordinate 858,031 of JAXLRA010000004.1, forward strand.
GCGGCACATACGGCGTCGCGGTTTCCGTGCGTCCGGGGTCGTTCACGAAGTAGTGCGTGATGAGGCACGGCGTCGGGGTCTGCCGGACCCCCTTGCCCTGCATGTAGAAGCGCGCACGCTCGATGATGTCGACCGCGGTGCTGCCGGCGATTTCCGCGTCGGTCTGGATGTTTGTGATGAGGACCTTGATCGCGTGCAGGTTCTGCGCGATGGCCTCGCTCAGGCCCGGCGTGAGGTACGACGGGAACAGGCTCGAGTGCTGCGTGCCCGGCGCGTAGATGATGAGGTCGGCCTCGGCGATCTTCGGCACGAGCCGCGGATTGAGCGTGACCTGCACCGCGCGCGTCCCGAACATGCGGGCGGCGGCCTCGGGATCGTGCAGGCGGCCGCGCTCCTCGGCCGAGAGCGGCGGGTCGATCAGGAAGATATCGCGGATGCGGTTCTGCCCCGCCGCTCCGACAATCTCCTCCTCGCTGCCGAGGATCGTGCCGTCGCCGCCGATCGCCACGAGGTGCGCGTTCGTGCCGTCGGTCACGTTCTCGATGACGCCCGCGGGCAACCCGAGCATGCCGCAGTAGTCGTCGACCGCGGCATTGAAGCGACGGCCACTCAAGAGATATGCGCCAGCGAACACGAGGTTGCCGACGCTGCAGTCGTCGAAGCAGAACGCCTTCCCCGTCCGCGCCAGTTCCGCGGCGAACGCCTCGACGCGTTCCAGCGCGCGCGGGTACGCGGCCGCCCGCGTGCGCACCGTCGTGAGCGCGTCTGCAGCCGACAGACCGTCTGGCAGGCGGGCATCGAGGGTTTCGATCAGTGCGGCTGGAGCGGTGCCGAGTTCGAGGGCGAGGCGCGATGCGTTCTTGCGGAAGTCCGAGGGGCCCAGCGCATCGCCAAGGAACCGGCGCACCTCGCCGGTGGACTTCCCGTCGTCGTAGCCGTTGATGGCGAGGGTGAGCTGGACGCGCGGGTCGCGGAGGAGCTGCTTCGACAGCATGCTCGACCCGCGACCGCCGGAAAAGAGCACCACCCGTGCGAGCGGCGTGGTGGTGGTGTGGCTCTGGGCCATCGAGACGTCGCTACTTGGTCGCGGAGCTGGCGTGTGCGGGCACCCGGGCCGGCGCCCCGCGGCGCTTCTCGCGCGAGGCCCGGACGAGGAACTTCACGTAGGGCACCACCTGCTTCACGGCCGCCACGTTCATCTGGCAGGGGCTGAGGCAGGTCGGGCACTGTTCGTCGCGCACCCAGTCGCGGTGCTTCTGGCTCGAGGCGCGGAAGTAGAGTTCCTCCGCATCGTCGGTCACGACGTTGCCGAGCATCTCGCTGTTCTCGCAGAAGTACAGGCCGCCGTCCGGGTTCAGCATGATGCCCTGGTTCTGGAACGGGCAGGGTGCCTCGCGGTGGTAGCCGTTGCCGATCATGTCGGCGTAGTGCATGTGGATGTAGTTCTGCCCGTCCATCAGCGGGTCCATCCGCACGCGCTCGAGGAAGAACTGCCGGAGGCGCTCCTCGTCGCGGCCGATCGGCTTCACGGCGCCGGCGGCGAGTTCCGCATTGCCCAGCATGGAGTCCGAGAAGCGGACCATGTTGAAGACGATGTCGAGCCCTTCCTTCTTGGCCCAGGCGAGGATGTTCTCGCAGTCGTCGATGTTCTTGTTGAAGATCGTGGCCGAGACGCCGAAGTTGAACGGGACGCGCTTCTGGAGTTCGCGCATCGCGTCGATCGTCTTGTTCGCCTTCTCGAAGGCGCCCTTCACGTGACGCACTTCGTTGTGCATCTCGCCGACGCCGTCGATCGACACGCGGGTGCTGAAGATGACGCCCTTCTCGGCGCAGTACTCGGCCACCTTCGTCAGCATCGGAATCGCGCGGTGCGGCGTCAGCCCGGTGGTGTTGATGCCGTACTTCCGGATCTTCGGGAGGCTGTCGATGATGACCTGCGAGACCTCGACCATGTCGTTGCGCGTGGTCGGCTCGCCGCCCGAGAGCATGGCCATCTCGATGTTCTTCCAGAGCGGGTTCTGGAACGCCTTCTTGATCTGGTCGAGGGTCATGTCCGACTTGCGGTCCCCTCGCTGCCAGTTGCTGCACATTTCACAGCGGGCATCGCACACGAACGTGCACTGATAGATGAGCACGGTCGGATGGATGGGGCGGTGCTTCGCCATGTAGGCGTTGAGCATGTCCTTCGGGACGCTCAGCGCGGCCTGCGTCAGATACTTCAGTGCGTAGGTCTGTGCCATTGAACCTCTTGATTTTACGCTGGTTAGCCGTCATCGTAAAGCGCGTGATTCCCAGCCCAGCCCAGACCGCGCCTGACACCCTGTCAGACGCCGCGACCGTCCGCCTCGTTCGCATCAGCCTCCTGGCCCTGTTCAGCTACATCTTCCTGGCCAACGCATGGATGGGCGACGACGCGTACATCACCTACCGGGCGGTCTGGAACTTCGTACACGGCTACGGGCTGACCTTCAATCCGGACGAGCGGGTCCAGGCCTATACCCATCCGTTGTGGTTCTTCGTGATGTCGGGCGCGCACTTCGTGACGCGCGAGTTCTTCTTCACGGGGACGTTCGTCTCGTGGGCCTTCGATATTGCCACGCTGGTCGTGCTCATGCGCTGGGCGCGGACCGTGCCGAAGGCCGCCGTGCTGGTCGTCTGGCTGCTGACCTCGAAGGCGTTCGTCGACTACACGGATTCCGGGCTGGAGAATCCGCTCAGCTACCTGCTCGTGGCGCTGTTCTACACGCGCTACCTCGACCGCACGTGGGGCAGCGTGCCTGACACCGGCGAACTGCGGCGCCTGTTCCTGATCGGATCGCTGGCGTTCCTGAACCGGCCGGACGCCGTGCTGCTCTTCGCCCTTCCGCTGGCTGAACTGCTCGTGACGGTACTACGCCGGCGGCCGTCAGCGGCGGCGGCAGCGGTGCTGGTCGGCGTGGCCCCGGCCGTCCTCTGGCTGGCCTTCTCGACGTTCTACTACGGCTTCCCGCTTCCCAACACCTACTACGCGAAGGTGGCGAACGGCATCCCCAAGTTCCTGATGTACAAGCAGGGGTTTGCCTACGTGCTGAACAGCGCGAGCCACGATCCCCTGACGCTCGGGACGGTGGCGGTGTCGCTGCTCCTCGCCGTGCGGTCGGGCCGGGCCCCACTGCGCGCGGCGCTGTCGGCGGCACTCTACTGCGCGTACACCGTCATCGTCGGCGGCGACTTCATGAGCGGCCGGTTCTTCGCGATGCCGTTCATGATTGCCGCGATGACCGTAGCCCCGTTCGCGGCCGCCGTGGGTACGCCCTGGGCCCTGGCGGGCCTGGTCGCCTACAACGTGCTCATGCCCATCGTGCCCATCAAGACGACGGGCAAGTACGACGCGGCGTGGGCGTGGCGTTCGCAGAACGGGATCAAGGACGAACGCGGCCACTACCATCAGGGCACGAACGTCCTCTTCTACAGCCCCTTCCGGCAGCTGCCGGACTTCGTCTGGGTGAACGAGGGCACCAGCTTCAGGAACGGCACCGAGAAAGTGACCGTCCAGGGAAGCATCGGGTTCTACGGACTCTACGCAGGGCCTGAGAAGTTCCTGGTCGACCGCAACGCGCTCTCGGACCCGCTGCTGGCGCGCCTGCCGGTCTCTCCGCGGCTGTACTTCGAGTTCTTCGCGGGTCACTACTTCCGGGACATCCCCGATGGGTACCTGGAGTCGGTGGCGCGCAACGAGAACCTGCTGACCGACCCGCTGCTGCACGACTACTACGACAAGCTGCGGAACGTCACGCGGGGGCCGCTCTTCAGCACCTCGCGGTTCCGCGACATCATCACGCTCAATCTCGGCAAGTACAGCAACCTGTACGAACAGATCCTGAAGCGGCGGTCGATCAGCCTCTCCATCCGCGCCGACAACGAGCGGTTCAGGTCCGACCTGGGCTTCAGGGATCCGGTCGCCGGAGCCTTGCGGACGAACGGCGAGCGCGCGGGCTACCTGCAGTTCGGGCCGGAGATACCGGCCGAACGCGGACTGTACCGGGCGCGCTGGATTGGGACCGTGGACGCGGCCCCGTCGGAAGGGCCGCTCGGATACGTGGAAGTGTGGTTCGGGGACCGTCGCATCTCGCGCGAACCGGTAATTTCCGGTCCGAAGCGGGATGACCACCTGCTGGCGAGCCTCGACTTCACGGTGCCGGACGAGGGCGTCACGAAGCTCGACTACCGCTTCTTCTCCAACGCGGGCACGCGCATGGTGCTGGAACGCGTCGAGCTGTATTCGGGAACGGCGATTCCGGCGGCTACTCCCTAGCGGAAGTGGCAACTGAGAACCTGGAAGTGAAGTTCGAAGTGCCGACGTTCGGCACTTCACGTCTCACTTCCAAGTTCTCGGTTCGGAACGTCTACTTGTTCGCGAAGTTCGGCCGGGCGCGGCCCGACACCCACACCTGGCGGATGATGGCCTGGTCGACCGACGCACCCGCGGCGCCGCTGCGACCGACCGGTGCGCCCAGATAGATCACGTGCGGGTTCGGGTCGTACGGGCGGCCCTGGAAGTTCTTCCCGAGGTTGTAAATCGTCCGGCCGTCGGTGCCCCCCTCACGGATTTCGAGGTTGAAGCGATTCAGGGTCCAGGTCGCCTTCCAGAAGTAGGTCTGGCTCGCGAGGAAGTTGAAGAACGTGCGCTCAGCCCCTTCGGTGTCCACCTGATCGTCGTGCGTGATGAAGCGCCACGCGATGATGCCGGCCGGGTCGCCGCGCTTCTCCACCGTCATGCGACGGTCGTTCGTGACGATGTCGTCGTAGCCCTGTCCCATCGCGAAGAGCTTCGTCTTGTCGCCGTCGGTGTTCGCGGGCATGCCGGTGACGAGCAGGGAGAACTCACCCTGGTTGAGCGTCGAGCCCAGCATGTACGAGACGTAGCTCTCCTGCGACTCGAACTTGAGCCCCACTCCGGGAATGAACGTCAGCGGTCCATGCAGGTCGCCGACCGTCTTTCCGTTGATGAGCGGGTCGTACAGTTCCGTGCCGCGGATGTAACCGGTGCTCGCCGGAGCCACGAAGTTCGCCCGCGCCGACCAGGGGCCCACATCCGAGCCGACCTCGGCGCGCGCCTGCCAGCTGTACGCCTGATCGCCGTCGAGCGTGGCGGTGATGGTGTGCGCCGTGACGCCGCCGGAGCCGGCCGCGACATTCGCGGCCTCGTAGGCCAGCGTCCCGGCCGCATTGAACACCTGGAAGCGGTAGGTCGGGCTCATGCCGTTCGCGTACTTGGCCGACGCGTTGTTCAGCGTGAGCACGACCTCGAGCGACTGCGGCTGCTGGCCGCTGACCGGCGAGGTTGGCGTGGGGGCGGTGGCCTTGAGCGTGGAGCCGTCCGCGTTCGCGGAAGCGGCCGTCGGACTGGCTGCGTTGGTAGAAGTGGCCGGAGCCTGGGGTGCCTTGCTGCAGGCTGCGGTGGCGACAAGGGCCAGCGCGGCGAGACAGACAGAATTCCGCGTCATCGTAGGGCGCTCTCCATCAGGACAGAGTGAACTTACGAGTTAATTACGCGGAGTAATATACCAACAGTTGTACGAAAGTGCAGCCGGAAGTGTCAGGAAGTGTGCAGTTTTCTGGAAGGGAATCGTTACTGTTCCAGGCGGGCCGTGATGGCCGCATAGAACAGGTCGGCCATCTTCTGGTAGCCCGCTTCCGAGGGGTGAAGGCCGTCAGCGCCCAGCAGGGTGTCCAGCGAGCCAGTGAACGCCGGGTACATGTCGACGAGCGGCACGTTCTCGGACTGCGCCAGGGCGCGGATCTGGGTGTTCGCCGCCACCACGTCCTCTATCCCGTCGTCGAAGTCGAACGAGCGGCACGAGCCCTTGCGCTCCGGCAGCAAGGTCGCCAGGAACACGCTCATTCCCCGGCGCTTTCCTTCCTGCACCATGGTCCGCAGGCTGGAGACCAGCGTCGGGATCGCACTCGCCTGCGTCGGCGTGCCGGCGTGAATGTCGTTGATGCCCTCGAGCAGGAGCAGCGCCTGCGGCGTGTCGTTGTTGAGGACGCGCGGCAGGTCCACGGCGCCTGAAGCGGCGGTCTCGCCGCCGTTGCCCTCGTTGATGACCGTGATCGACTGTGCGGCGTAGCGGGCCGCCAGCGCCGCCTGCAGTTTCACCGGATACGAGACGGCCGAGAACGACGGTGGCCGCGCCTGCTTCAGGAACAGCATGTCCTCGAGGATGGCGTCGAGGCCGGTGAGGGTGGTCGTCCGGCAGACCTGGACGAAGCCCTCGGTCATGCTGTCGCCGAACGCGACGAAGCGCGTGGCAGAGAGCCGGGGCACCCTCGCAACCGTCACCTGGAAGCCGCAGGACGCGGTCTGCTTCTTGGCATCCTGCGCGGTGCAGGTGACGTTGGTGGTGCCGACGTTGAACCGGGACCCGCTGGCGGGCGTGCACGAGGTCGAGAGCAGCCCCTCGCCACCGGTCACGGTGGGGTTCGGGAAGTTGACAGTAGCCGCGCTCCCGTCGAGCGACTGGGCGGTCTGCGCCACCGGGCAGCTGATCGTCAGCACGTCGATGGGCGTCGGGGACGTACCTCCCCCGCCGCAGCTGCCCGACACCACAGCCAGCGCGCTCAGCGCCGTCGCACGTACGAGAGCGCTATTCCAGCGCAATGCGCACCTGGCAGCCGAGTCCGCGGAAGTCGCGCGACTCGGTGGTGATCTCACCCGGCCTGAACATGACCGAGGACTGGATGGTGAGGGGCACGAGGCGCGCCCCCTGCGGCAACGCGATCGACACCTGCTGGTCGACGCCCGCCTGCATCGCGAACGACTGCCTTCCCGCCGGCGTCGTCACGACGACGGTGCCGGCCATGGGGCCGGTGGAGAGCGTGAGGGTCATGCGCGCGGCTCCCGCCGGAGCCACGAGCACGGTGGTCGCCGCCGTGCCGCGCGACCAGAACGTGCCCATCTCGGGGTACGCATCGCCATCAGTGTAGACGAGGTAGGCGCCGGCCGGCCCGGGCAACCCCTCGACCGCGCGCACCGGACGCGGGTCGCGCGCCGGGGGCGGCACGATGTCGCGGGGCACCAGCCGCACCTCGGTTGCCGCGCGTGCCACGCCGAGGTCGGTGATGCGCACCATGACCCGGCGGCCGGCCACGGGCAGCGTGACCGGGAACGTGGCGGGATTGTCCAGCGTGCCGGTCAGCGCCCCGAAGGTCGCTCGTGGCCCTGCGACGCTGACCTCGCCGCTGCGCGCCGCTCGGCCGTTGAACCAGACCGACGCGTCGAACGTGCCAGGCGGCAATTCGAGGGGACCGAGTTCGTAGGGTCCCTTTGCATCGGCCGGCACCCGCGGCGTCAGCCGCAGCGTCGTCAATTCGCGCAGGCGATCGGGCGTGGTCCTGGCGAGGGAGGCATAGTCGAGCGTGCGGAAGCGGTCGCCATCGAAGGCCCAGAGCACGTCGAGGTCGCCCCGCAGCGCCGTGGCTTCGCGCACCGCGGCTGCCGGATGTGCCGTGAACACCGCGCCTGCGACGAGGAACGTGATGGCGCCCGCCGCCGACAGGGTCCACGGACTGCGCGCGATGCGTGAGGCCAGCCACAGCGCTGCGCCGCCCAGCGCTGTGGCCCCAAGCCACAGCACGAGCGGCCAGACGTGCGACTCCCAGTCAGGATCCGTGAACGTGGGGACCACGAGGGCCAGCGGCGAGCCGGCCTGGAAGAACTCGAGGAGCCGCGCCCGCCCATGCGGATCGCTGAACAGCATGAGCCGTTCCGGTGAAGCGATGCCGAATGCGGCAATCCCGACGCTGAGCGCGAGCCACGTCCCCACCGCCGCCCGCGCGAGCATCGACTGTGCGCGCGCCAGCGCCAGCGCGACGAACGGAGCCAGGCACGGCAGCACCGGCACGAAGAACCGCGCCGGCGCACTGGACCCGCCCCAGAACATGTAGAGCCGCGCCGTGCTGCCGACGAACGCGGCGACGGTCGCCAGCAGCACGAGCGACGGGTAGCGCCAGCGGGTATCGCGCAGCCCGAACCAGGCGCCCGCGATCGCCGCGAGGTAGATCGGGCTGTAGACGAGCAGACCGAACTTCTGATCGAGGAAGAGCCCGAGGAGTCCGTGCGGGATGTTCTTCGTCAGCACGAACACCCGTGAGTACGCGCCGTACGGTGCCTCGGGATCGAGCTTGCCGTACATCGCGTAGAACGAATACAGCCAGAGCGCACACGAGGCGGCGATCGGCAGGGCGAGCGCCACGAGGCGCGGAAGCTGCCTCAACATCCGCAGGCCGAGGCCCAGCGAGTAGATGGCCAGGAACACGATGAACTTCGTGTGCAGCCACGGCAGCAGTGCGAGCGCGACACCCCGCATGGCCCAGCGGCCGGCGCCAGCACTGGCCGGGTCCTTCGCCAGCCAGAGCGACGCCCAGGCGACCAGGAGCGCGCCCGGCATCTCGGGGAAGATCGCCCACGCATGTGGTATGAACGGCACGCTCAGGCACACCGCCATCCATGTGAGCAGCGCGGCCAGGGGGCCGGCCACCAGTGCCGCAAGGTCGTAGACGGCCAGCGCGGTCAGCGCGGCCATGAGCGCGATGAAGGCCACGGCCCCGCGGTAACCGCCGGCCACGTACGCCGGAAGCAGGACCGCCGGGAGTCCTGGCGCGTGGATCGAATAGAGCACGCCGTTCAGCCCGCGCTGCATGTAGTCGGGGCGCAGGTCGCCGCGGAAGAACGAGCGGTAATCGCCGCGCTGATGGTTGTTCTCGATGTCGAGGTCGTGATCGCGCAGCAGGCTCTCGCTGATGATCAGGTAGTGCGGCTCGTCGCCGCCCAGGCCGTTCGTCGACACCGACCACAGGCCGAACGCGAGGTAGACGACCAGGCTCGCGATGAAGACCGTGCGGCGTCCAACGGCCCCGGCCGCCGACGTGATACCCGCGTCACCGCGCCAGAGCAGCAGCGCGCGCACCGCAGCCACGGCCAGCAGCACCCAGCGGATCTCTCCGGCCAGCAGCAGGAGCAGCGGGAGCCGGTCCGGGAGCCACGGCAGATAGGGAACGGCCACGAGCCAGACGATGTTGAACGGGAACAGCAGCCGCGCGCCCGCGTCGGCGCGGCCCGTCAGACGCAGCGCCCCGAACAGCACCGTCGCCGCCGCGAGCCACACCAGCAACTGCCACGTCGGGCTGAGGAGCGCGAGGCGCACCGGTCCGGCCGCGGGCCACGACACGATGTGCATCGACGCCGGCACCAGCCAGGCGAAGACCGCCAGTCCGAGGAGCGCGGCCAGCAGCGGCACCTGCCTGGCGGTCACTTCTGCAGCACCGCCATGTAATGCGCGGAGAACACGCGCGCCACCGAGCGCTCCAGGGCGCGCTCGATCGGTGCGCACGCGCGCACGATGAACGCCGGCACGAAGTCAGGCAGGAAGGTGAAGTACCGCACCTCGACGACGCGCGCCTGCGTGTAGATGTCGAGCTTGTGGGCCAGGAGCCAGCGTTCGATCCCCTCGTCGATGCAGTTCAGCGACGGGAACACGTACCCCATGTAGAAGCGGAAGAGGACGTTGCGCGTGTTGATCTCGTGGATGAACAGCAGGCCGCCCGGCTTCAGGACACGGAACAGTTCGGCGAACGCACGACGCTGCTCCTCGACCGAGTTGAGGTGGTGCAGGACGTTGATGATGTAGAGGAAGTCGAAGGTCTGATCGGCCGCGGGAATATCCAGCACCGACCCGACGCGGACGACATCCTCGCCGAGCCGCCGCGCGGCAAACCGCACCTGCCCCGACGACATGTCGATGCCTTCGACGTCGTAGCCGAGTTCGCGCATCCGGCCCACGTACGCGCCCTGGCCGCACCCCACGTCGAGCCCGCGCTTGCCAGCCCCGCGCGCGTCGAGGACATCCCGCATCATGTCGGTCTTCCGGACGAGCAGCGCATTGCGCCGCGACTCCGGAATCTGCACGTCGTACGCCTCGGCGATGTCGTCGAAGTGCGCCGCGCTGTCCGCCGCCGCCGACCGCACGTGGAGCCACGCGAACACGAGCCCCATCGCCAGCGACACGCCGGCCGTCGAGAGCCGCACGCCGAGCACGGTCAGCGCCGCGGATTGCTCGGGGATGCCGTGGTCGAGCAGCAGCGTGAGCATCTGGCGTCCTGCCACCAGGATGCCGCCGGGCGCCAGCGTCTTCACGCTGGCCGTTGCTGACGAGGCGTAGGCCTCGATCGCCGCGGGGAGATCGATGCCAAACGGCGGGTGCCCGGCCAGCAGCCAGAGTCCAAGAGCCGGCAGCAGCCAGGACACGAGGCTGGCGACGAGCGCCACCGACCAGGTACGAAGATCCGCCATCCGCCGGAACGGGGCGGCCGGCTTCGCATCGAAGCGCCGCGCCAGCGGTGCCGTCAGCCGCGCAATCGTGGACAGCGCGAGGCGCCTCACCGGCGTGATCAACGAGATCGCAGCGCCCAGGCCGAGCGCGGCCGTCCAGGGAGAGATCCGCCCCACGATCGCGCCGCCGGCAACAGCCAGCAGTGCAAGGGCCGTGGCGTCCAGCAGCCGTTCCCAGACGTTGACGACCATCGTGGTATGGACCGGCACACCGCCGCGCGCGCGGTTCACCAGGGCGCGCACCGCGATCTCCCCGACCAGCATCGGCGTGAACAGGAGGCTGAAGCCGGCGAAGTACCCGATGTAGGCGTCGCGGATGGGAATGCGCGTCTCGGCCCGGCGCAGCAGGAAGATCCAGCGCAGGCTGCGCAGCCCGAGACTCGCGGCCGTGAGCAGGCTCGCACCGAGGAAGCCGAACCAGAGGCGGCGCGACGAGACGTCGGGATACGCCGAGAGACTGCCGAACAGGATGACGGTGGCCACCACGCCGACCGCCAGTACCGAACCTGCGGCCGCCGTCAGTACCACCCAGGCCATGGCCAGCGGCGGGCGCGCGGCGCGGGACGTCTGGACTTCGGTGACAGTCATCCTCAGGCGCGGGGCCGATCGCCAGCCGCCGCCAGTTCCTGCGGGTGCGATTCCCGAACCTCGCGGATGGCGTACGTCGGCTTGTCCTGCGATTCGTGATAGGTCCGCGCCTGCAGTTCGGCCAGCAGCCCCAGCGTCAACAACTGGACCCCGGTGAACACCAGCAGGATGCCCAGCAGCAGCATGGGACGGTTGCCGATCGCCTCGTGCGCCACCAGCTTGACGAAGCCGAGATACGCGAGGATCGCCGCGCCCGGGGTGAGCATGCTCAGGCCGATCAGCCCGAAGATCTGCACGGGACGCGTCGAATAACTCAGGAGGAACTTGACCGTCAGCAGGTCGAGGACGACGCGGATGGTCCGCGAGATGCCGTACTTCGAGCTGCCGTGCCGCCGCGCCCGGTGGTTCACCACGACTTCGGCGATGCGAACGCCCTGCTCGCTGGCAATGGCCGGAATGAACCGGTGCATCTCGCCGTACAGCTTCAGCGGCTTGACGACCTCGGCGCGGAACACTTTCAGCGAGCAGCCGTAGTCGTGGAGGCGCACGCCGGTCGCCCAGGAAATGAGCCGGTTGGCGACCATCGACGGCAGCAGCCGCGAGATGAGCGCATCCTGGCGGTTCTTCCGCCACCCGCAGACGATATCGAGATCGCCCGCCTCGAGTTGCGCGACCATCGACGGCAGATCCTTCGGGTCGTTCTGCAGGTCGCCGTCGGACGTCGCGATGAACCGCCCGCGCGCGTGCGCGAACCCGGCCGAGAACGCCGCGGTCTGGCCGAAGTTCCGCCGGAAGCGGATGATGCGCCAGCGGGGATCCGCCGCCTGGATGCGCGACAGCACGGCAAAGCTCTCGTCCGTGCTGCCATCGTCCACGACGATGACCTCGTACGGACGGCCCCAGGGCTCGAGGGTGGCCGTGACCTCACGGTGCAACTCCTCCAGCCCGGCCGCTTCGTTCTTCACCGGGATGACGACGCTCAGGTCAACCATGCGACGTGTGCCCTAGTTTACCTGCTGACCGGGCCGGCGCAGCTTCTGCCAGACCACATAGGCCAGCACGCCGGCGACGCAGAAGCCGGCCAGGCCCAGGGAGATGCTGCGCCCGTTCGTTTCGAGGAACGCCATGGCGGCGTCGCCGTACCACACGGCCAGCAGCCCTTCTCCGAAGTACCGGATGCCGCGCCCGATGGCAATGGCCATCACGAAGCGCCCCGTGCTGATACCGGCGGCGCCGGCCAGGAGCACGAAGATCTTGAACGGCATGGGCGGCGGCAGGAGCGAGGGGATCAAAACGGCCATGAGCCCGAAACGCCGGAAGGCGCCGAGGGCCCGCTCGACCTTGTCCGCACTGAACCGCCGCTGGATGAACTGATCGCCCTTCCGCCCGATGACGTAGAGGATGAGGCAGCCCGCCACGGACCCGAGCGTGGCGCTGGCGGCATACAGCACCATCAGCGACTTGTGCTGCGTCGTCATCCAAATCAGCAGGATGTCGACGACTTCGGGGAGCGAGATGAACGAGGAGTCGAGGAAGGCTGCCAGAAACAGACCGGGCGCCCCCAGCCCCAGTGCGAAGGCCTGGATCCCGGCCACGAACTTGCGCATAGGTGAACAGGTGATTGTAACAGGAGCAGCTACAATCTCCCTGTGTCAGGTGCACCATGGCGGCGACGACCGCTCCTCGCAGGCGCGGCGGCCGCCGTTGTGCTCGGCGCCGGCGCAGCCGCCTGGTACGCGCGCCTCGGGCTCACGCTCAGCCATTACGATGCGCGCGGTCACCTGGTCGTCTCGCGGCGCATCGTCGACAGCATTACGCCCGGCTGGCAGCAGGTCGGCGCCGTGTGGCTGCCCTTCCCGCATCTCCTGAACGCGCTCCCCGTCCAGGTCGACTGGTTCTATCGCACCGGAGCCTCTGGTGTCGCCATTTCGATCGTGTCGTTCGCCGCCGCCGTGACCGCGATCCTCTGGCTCGTGACGCGGCTGACCGGCTCGCGGCTGGCCGCCGTGGCTGGTGCGCTGGTGTTCGCCCTCAACCCGAACGTCCTCTACCTGCAGTCGACGCCGATGACCGAGCCGCTGCTGATGGCGCTGACGCTCGGCTCCATTGCGCTGCTCATGGCGTACTGCGACGCAGTGGTGGCGAGCACTACCGCGTCGGCCCCGGCCTGGGTCACCGACGGTCAGGCTCAGGCCGGCCGGCCGCGGTCCCTCCAATCGTGGGGGCCACCTTCAGGTGGCCCTGGAGCAACAGACGAGGGACCGTCGACGGCCCTCGTCGGCTGGGTATTCGTGCTCGCGTGCATGACGCGCTACGAGGCGTGGCCGGTCACCATCGGCGCCCTAGTCGCGTCGGTGTGGGTCCTGTGGCGACGGGGCGTGGCACCGAGGCACGCCGCGTGGGCGGTCGGTCGCGTCGCGATTTACCCGCTTGTCTCGCTGGTCGCGTTCAGCATCTTCAGCAAGGTTGTCGTCGGCGCCTGGTTCGCGAGCGGGTTCTTCGTCCCGGAGAACCCCGCGCAGGGCCAGCCATTCGAGGCGGTGAAACAAATCATCTGGGGGCTGCGGGAGATCAGCGGCACGGCGGTCCTGGCTGCGGCGGCCGCCGGCGGCGTCGTGCTGACCGGGACGGCGCTGATGCGGGCGGATCGCTCCGATCACATCCTGCCGCTCGCCCTGCTCGGGACCGCCTCGGTGCCCTGGAGTGCGTTCGTCGACGGCCACCCGTATCGGATTCGCTACATGGTGCCGCTCATCGCGATCCAGTCCATCTGCGCAGGGGTCGCGGCCGGGTCGTGGCGCCGCATGCGTCCGCTCTTCATGGCGGTGGTCGTCGGCGCGTGCCTCTGGGATTTGCGTCCGTTGAACGCGGGGGCTCCGATGGTGACGGAGGCCGAGTGGGACCGTCCGAACATCGTGGCGCGCGACCGCGTGACGTCCTGCCTCACGGCGCACTACCGCGGCGAGAGCATCATGGCGAGCATGGGGTCGCTCGGCCACTACATGCAGGACCTGTCGCGGGCCGGGTTCTCGCTGCGCGACATCCTGCACGAGGGCAACGGCGACATCTGGCTGAATGCGTTGAACTCCCCGCGGCCGTTTGCGGGCTGGATCCTGATCGAGGAGAAAGCGGAAGGTGGGGACATGCTCGCGCAGATCGTGCGCGAGCGTCCATCCTTCCTCGAGGGCTACACCAGAACCTGTGAGGCCGCCGGCGTCGCCCTGTACCGACGGCTCGAATGAGCCAGAGGCACGGAGAACGCGGCAACCAGCGTCAGCGTTCTCGTGCCTCTGTGCGGCGCGGGCTCAGAACCGCACCCTGAACACCGCCTGGTAGTTCACGCCGCCGAGGTCGACCTTGGTTCCCGCAAAGCCCAGGTCGGCCGGCAGATCGCCAAGCGCCTTCTGCCAGCGAATCTCTCCGCCGACACTCCAGTTCCCCATCGGGAACAGGACACCGCCGAGCACGGTCGGGCCGGTCGCCGTGCCCTTCGCCGTGAACTCGTCCGTGAAGATCGAGCTGTCGGTGAAGTCGACGAAGTCGCCGGATTCGTTGTAGCGCCAGTTGATCACCGCCACGCCCGCGCCGATGTACGGCTCGATGCCAGCCGAGCGCCCGAGGGGCAGGTAGCGGACGGTCGCCGTGAACGGCACCATGCGCAGGCGGAGATCCTGCTCGATTTCCGATCCGTTCCGGCTCACGAGGCGGGAATATACGCTCGGCACCGACTTCGAGTAGACGCCGCCCCCGAGACCCGCATCCAGGAAGTCGCCAAGGCCCACCACGTACTCCGCGCCGGCGGTGGCACCGTTGAAGTCGCTGGTGTTGAACGAGAGGAAATCAAGGTTGTTCCAGAGCACGTCCTGGGTGTCACGGCTCTGTTCGGCCCGTGGCACGAACGCGCCGACCGAGAAGCCGATGGACTGCTGGGCATAGCTGGACGCCGGGAGCGCGAGCGCGAACAGGGCGAACAGCGCAGGGGCAAGCGATAGACGACGCATGGCACTCCTCGTGAGTGGCGAACCGGACGGCGGCTCGCAAAGTGCGGCCCGGCAACCGGGCCGATGCCACTCACACAAAGCAGGAGCGATGCCAGACGAGGTGATGGTTTTGGGCGCAAAACACACCGGCCCTGGCGCCGGTGTCCCCGCGGGATGTCAGGGCGTCCAGACTTTCCGACAGCAGCTCAGCGGCTGAGGATGGTGCGCGGCCCCGCGATGACGTCGAGCATGGCCCTATGGATCCGGCCGTTGCTGGCGACGACCTCGCCGCCGCGGGACGAGAACGGCGTGCCGGCGAACGAGGTAATCGTGCCGCCGGCCTCCTCCACGAGCAGGGCGCCGCCGGCGATGTCCCAGGCATTGAGGCCGCGCTCCCAGAACCCGTCGAGCCGGCCTGCGGCGACGTAGCAGAGGTCGATGGCCGCGGACCCGAGCCGCCGCACGGCGCGTGCGCGCCCGACGAACTCGGCAAAGAGGCCGACGATCTCCGCCACCTTCGCGTGCACGTCGTAGGGGAACCCCGTGACGAGCACCGCTTCGAGCAACGTCTCCGAGCTTGAGACATGCATCGGCACGCCGTTCAGGAAGGCGCCCCCGCCCCGTTCGGCCGTGAACAGTTCACGCCGGGTCGGGTCGTAGACCGCGCACAACTGCGCGACGCCGTTCACTTCGAGCGCCAGTGACGAGCAGAAGATCGGCAGGCCGTGCGCGAAGTTGGTCGTGCCATCGATCGGGTCGAAGACCCAGCACGGCCCCTCGGGCGGCGTCCGGCTGCCCCCCATCTCCTCGCCGAGCACGGCATGGTCCGGGAAGCGCTCCGCAATCCGCGCCCTGAACTCGCGCTCGATGGCCACGTCGACTTCCGTCACGAGGTCGATGGCCCCCTTCAGGTCGACCCGCATGCCGGTGCCGAACCGTTCGAGCATCAGGTCGCCGGCGCGAACAACAGACTCAACCGCCGTGGACAGGAACAGGGGATCGTTGGGCATCGTCAGGACGGGACTCAGGAGTCGGATCAGAGATCAGAGGGTTGGAGCCTGGAGGTCAGAGGCGGGGGCAAGAGAGCCCAGCCTGCGATCGGCACGCCGCATTCACACGTCAGGGAGCGGTGGCCTGTGCGCGCTTGCGCATCCGCATCTCCATCCCGCCTTCCGGAGCGCGCTGCAGCACCATCTCGTCCATGAAGCTGCGGATCAGGAAGATGCCCCGGCCGCTGCCCTTCAGCAGGTTCTCCGGGGCGAGCGGGTCGGCCACCTCGTCAGGATCGAAGCCGGCGCCCTGGTCACGCACCCGGATCGAGAGTTCCGCCGGGTCGACGGTTCCCGTGAACTCGACGAACACCTTCTTGGCGGCGTCGTGCTGGTTGCCGTGCTTGATGGCGTTGGCCACCGACTCGCGGACAGCGACACTGACCCAGTGGACGGAGTCCTCGTCGAGTCCCACCTGCTTGCAGGCATGGTCGCTGACCACCTGCAGGACGTCGAGCATGTCGAAGGCACTCGTGAACTCGAGGCTGATGCTCAGGGGATGTGTCTGGGCCATGGGTGCGAACCTGAATACCAACCCATCTGTTGGTCGATGTCAAGCCGACTGTCGTAAGATCGAACGGATGTCTGTGGTCACGACTGCGTCGATTAGACCTGCCACTCGCGTGCAGGGGCGGCTCACGGTTCCCGGCGACAAATCCATCTCCCATCGCTACGCGCTGCTCGCGGCGCTCTCCGAGGGGCGCTCGGAATTGAGCAATTATGCGCCAGGGGCAGATTGCCAGTCGACGCTGAGCTGCCTGCGCGGACTCGGCGTGGCCATCGAGCGCGCCGGCACGACCGTCACCATAGATGGACGAGGCATCCGTCAGTTCCGTTCGCCGGGCGAGCCGCTCGACGCTGGCAATTCCGGCACGACCATGCGCATGCTCGCCGGGATTCTGGCCGCCCAGCCGTTCACGGCCACGATGATCGGCGACGAATCGCTCTCCCGCCGCCCGATGCGGCGCGTCATGGAGCCCCTCGGCCTGATGGGGGCTCGCATCGAGGCGGTCGACGGACACGCACCGCTTACCGTCCATGGAACGGCCCTGCACCCCATTGCCTATGCGCCGAAGGTCCCCAGCGCCCAGGTGAAGAGCGCGGTCATCCTGGCCGGCCTGCACACCGAGGGCACCACATCGGTCACCGAACCGGCGCAGACGCGCGACCACACGGAGCGCGCGCTCGCGGCGTTCGGCTTCACCGTCAAGGTGGACGGACTCACCGTCTCGATCGACGGCGGGCAGCGCGGCACCGGACAAACGCTGCCGGTTCCCGGCGACTTCTCCTCGGCCGCGTTCTGGATGGTGGCTGCCGCCGCACGTCCCGGCTCGACGGTCACGATCGACCGCGTGGGGCTGAACCCGTCGCGGACGGCCCTCATCGACGTCCTGCGCCGCTTTGGCGCGCAGGTCGAGGTCGTCCCCGAATCGGTCGCCGCTGGCGAACCGCTCGGCAGCATTACCGTCACCGGCGATCGGCTCGGCGCACTCGAAATCGCGCCAGGCGAAGTGCCCGGCCTGATCGACGAACTGCCGGCCATCTCTGCGCTCGCGGCGCACGGCGGGCAGGTCACGATCCACGGGGCAGGCGAACTGCGCGTCAAGGAAAGCGACCGCATCACGACCCTGGTCACCGGGTTCCGCAACCTGGGCATCGAGGCCGAGGAGCACGGGGACGGTTACACCGTCCGCGGCACGGGCGCTCCCCGCGGAGGCGTGGCGCACGCGGGTGGCGATCACCGCATGGCCATGGCCTTCGCCATCGCCGCACTGTCGGCACAGGGGCCCTCCCTTGTCGAGGGCGCCGAAGCGGTCGTGATCTCGTACCCGGGCTTCTTCGAGACGCTCGAGCGGCTGATCGCGTGAACACCGACAAGATCTACCTGGTCGGATTCATGGGCGCGGGCAAGTCGTCCGTGTCCAGGGCCCTCGCCCGCCGGCTCGGCTGGCGCGCGATCGACATCGACGAGCTGATCGAGCAGCGCGAGCGGCAGACCGTGGCCTCGATCTTCGCGAAGCACGGCGAGCCCTACTTCCGTGCGGCCGAGCGGGCGGTCCTGCTCGAGCAGGTGCCTGCCCGTCACCTCGTCGTCGCGACCGGAGGCGGGACCTTCGTCGACGCCCAGAACCGCGCAGTCATCAAGGGCGACGGCGCGAGCGTCTGGCTCGACGTCCCCATGCAGCGCATCATCCAGCGCGTGCCCGCCGATGGGCGGCGTCCCCTCGCCGCCGACCGAGGGGAGTTCGAACGCCTGTTCCTCCTCCGGCGCGCCGCTTACCAGGACGCCCATTACCGGGTCGACGCCGAACGCGCGAGTATCCCCGCCATCGTCGAGGAAATCGTGCACTGGCTGAATCCGTGAGCCGGTTCGACCGATACGTATTCTGACGTTACTGCTTCTATGCGCTACCTCGTGCTCAGCGACATCCACGCCAACATCGAAGCCCTCGAGGTCTGCCTCGAGGACGCCGCACGTCGTGGATACGACCGTAGCGTCGTGCTCGGAGACATCGTCGGATACGGCCCCGATCCGAACGCGGTCATCGACCGCGTCGTCGCCCTTGCCCCGACCGCAATCGTGCGGGGCAATCACGACAAGATCGCCTTCGGCATCGAGCAGGCGGAGGGATTCAATGTGGCCGCGCGCGCCGCGGCCCAGTGGACGCTGAACGCGCTCACGCCCGAGCATCGCGACTGGCTCACCAACCTGCCGCAGGGCCCGACACTCGTGGACGACCTCTTCGAGATCTGCCACGGCTCGCCCATCGACGAGGACGAGTACATCTTCGACGAACTCGACGCCCGCCGCGCGATCGACGGCGGCCGCAGGCGCCTGTGCCTCTTCGGCCACACGCACGTCGCGATGATCTTCCAGTTGCAGGGACGTTCGATCGGGCTGCTGACCGCGCCCGACGAGGGACTGGTGCTGGATGGCGATGCGAAGTACCTGATCAATCCAGGGTCGGTCGGCCAGCCTCGCGATGCGGATCCCCGCGCGGCCTACGCGATCGTCGACGCCACGGCGAACACGATCGAGATGATTCGCATCGAGTACCCGGTCGAGCAGACCCAGGAGAAGATGACAGCGGCCGGCCTGCCCGAGCCGCTCGTCCGCCGTCTCGCCGCCGGGCGCTGAGAGCGGATCGTGCAGCCCTCGGGGGCTGCACCCACGCGTGCCTGCGGGGCCCTGCCAGACCGGCAGGGCACGAAGACTACGCCGTGCCGCCCTTCCGGGCCGCCCGTTCCTCGCGACGCTTCAATTCCATGGCATAGGCGTCGCGTGCGGCGCGCGAGCCCAGAATCCACCCGATCACCAGGCCGACCAACAGGACGGCCGGGATGAAGATGAAGTGGCCCGCACTCACCGCGCGGCCCCGCCCTGGCGACGCTCCAGTTCCTTCATGTCCTTCTCGACCTTCGAGAGGCGGTTCCAGATGGTCCAGAGATAGAACAGCATCAGCAGCAGGAAGAACGCATACGACGCGATGACGAACCGCGCCGCCGGGAGTTCCTCACCGGGCGGAAGCGAGCTCATGGGCACGAAGCCGTCGTTGGCGGCGCCGCCCTGCGGCGGCTGCGCGAAGGCCGGCACCCCGACGAGCACGAACGACACCACGGCGATCCAGATTCGTCGAATCATTTCAGTCCTCGGCTGCGAGATACAGTTGGTCGAGCGCTGCACGTTGCTCTTCGAGGCGGATTCTCGCGGCCAGCAGCAGTCCCATGAACAGCAGGATCGTGAACGTGCAGAACCAGACGACGTACCACATCTCGGGTGAGGTCTGGCCGAGCGTGGTCATCACGCTCGTCTTCGGGTGCACCGTGCGCCACCAGTCCACCGACTTGTACACGAACGGTGCCGTCGCACCTCCGAAGATGCCCATCGCGGCCGCCAGTTTCTCGGCGCCAGGCCCTCCGTAGTTCCGCACCAGGATGTAGCCGAAGAAGATGAGTTCGAGCAGGAACGCCATCGTGAGGCGCGCATCCCACTGCCACCACACGCCCCAGGCCTTCCGTCCCCACAGCGAGCCGCTCACCAGCCCGAACAGCCCGAAGATCACCGTGATCTCGGCCGCCGCCACCGCAATCTGGTCGGCCTTCGGCGACCCCTTGAACAGGTAGATTGCGCTGGCCACGGTGCACACGGTGACCGACACGGTGAGCGCCATCCACGCGGGGAAGTGGTAGTAGAAGATCTTCTGTACGAGCTTCATGGTCGACTCGTACGGCGCGTTCGCGATGGCGATTGGCGAGTAGGCGAACATCAACGCCGCCACCACCAGCACCGGCACAAACAGTTTTTTCATTGGCCCCTCAGCAATCCCTGCCCCACCAGCCCTGCCTGCATCGGGCGCATCGCGCCCGCGCTACTCCGTCATGAGCGGCTCGAACGTCCAGAGCGACAGCGTGACGAACACCACGTCGAAGAACGACAACAACCCGATCCAGAGCATCGCCACCGGCTCGTCGACCGGCGACGCCAGCAGCGCGGAGGTTCCGCGGACACCGGCGATGATCACCGGTATGGTAATCGGGTACAGCAGAATCGGCAGCATCACATCCCGCGTGCGGGCGCGGACGAGCATGGCGGCGAAGAGCGTCCCCACCGCCGCGTAGCCGAACGTGCCCAGGCCCAGCAGGGCCACGAGCAGGAGCGGCCGCGCGAAGAACGGCGCGCCGAACAGGAACGCCACCATCGGGACCACGATGACCTCGGTCGCAAACAGCAGGGTGACGATACCGAGGAGCTTGCCCAGATAGATCGCCGGGCGCGGCGCGGGTGCCAGCAGGAGCGCCTTGAGCGTCTCGCCGTATCGCTCGCGCTCGAACGTGCGCCCGAGCGCCAGCGTGCCCGAAAACGCGATGGCGATCCACAGGATGCCGGCCGCGGCATCGACCGGTGCCTGCCCTTCCCGCACGAACGCGAACGAGAAGATCGCCACGCACGAGACCGCGAAGAACAGCGTCGTCGAGAGGATCTCGTAGCTCTTCAGCTCGATGGCGAAGTCCTTCTTCAGGACCAGGAACGCGACCGTCAGGAATCTCACGCCGACTCCACGAGGGCACGATACTGCTGCCGCACGCCGGCACTGGCCGCGGCGTCGCACAGGAGGCGTCCGCCCCGGACGACCGCCATGCGCGTGATCAGGCCGTCGGCCACGTCGAGGTCGTGCGTCGCCAGCACCACCATCGCCCCGTCCGACGCGATACGGCGAATCCGATCCGCCACGACCCGGACGGCCCTGTCGTCGAGCCCGGTGAAAGGCTCATCGAGCAGCACGAGGCGGGGCCGGTGCAGCAGGCAGCGTTCGAGCGCCAGCCGCTGGCGCATGCCGCGGGAGAACGACGACACCTGGTCTTCGCCCCGCTCGGCCAGGTCCGCAGACGCGAGCGCGGTGGTGACCAGCATCGCGTCGTCGAGCCCGTGGAGGCGCGCGAAGAATTCGAGGTTCTGCCGCGCGGTCAGTTCGGGATACAGGTGCAGTTCGTGCGCGAGGACGCCGATGCGGGCCCGAATGGCCTCTCCGTGTTCGGAGGCTTTCGCACCGCCGTAGGTGACCGCCCCGCTCGTCGGCGCGCTCAGCGTCGCGAGCATGCCGAGCAGCGTCGACTTCCCCGCTCCGTTGGGGCCGAGCAGGCCGATGATGTCACCGGCGCGAAGGGCGAGCGAGACGCGCGACACCGCCTTGCGCCGGCCGAAGTGGCGCGAGATGTCGGTCAGTTCGACGCGGTCGAAGTCGAAGGTCACGGCTGCGGCGGACACTCAGGCAGCGACACCAGCCCGCTTGGCCGGCTCCGGTCCTGCATCGTCTTCGTCGAGCGCTCCGTAGATGTGCTCGAGTCCCTGCAGCAGTTCCTCACGGCGCGCCTGGAACCGCGCCTCGTCCACTTTTCCGCGACGGTGATCCTGCTCCAGCCGCACCAACTCCTGGAACAGCTTCTCGCGACGCGCAATCAGCCGCTGGCGCTCGCCCGCGCGGTCGATCCGGCTCGAGGCCGACGACGACGCCCACACGCCCAGAACCACGATGAGGCCGGCGACCACCAGCGCAATGTTCCGCGGCGTGGTGCTGTGATGCGGAAGGCCGCTCATGGTCAGCGCGAACGTCTGCCCGGCCGGCAGTTCGCCGCCGATGCCGAGCACCACGGCGGTGCCCTCGATGACCGACTCCTCGCTTCTCGTGAACTGTGGCGACGCCAGCTTGAGCGCGCCCGCCTTCTTGGCAATCACCACCAGTTGGGCCACCGACGCCGGAAAGACCTGCGCCAGTTCGATCGTCCCATTGCCCACCGGGAACTCAGCCGCCACCTGCACAGCCGTGATCCCCGGGGGGAACGGCCCGGCCACCGTGACCTCGCGGCCCTTGTTGCTCGCGAGCGGCGACGACCCCTGGATGACCGTCGTCCCCACGGCATCTGCCGGCATCGAGAACACGAACGGCTTCTCCGGATTCACGGGGCTGCTGCTGCCGTTCACGATGTCGAGGATGTAGTAGACCGACACGTTCTCGTCGCCCGGTTCGATGACGACGCGCGACTCGCCTGCGATGGCGACCGACCCGGTCACCGCCGGAGCGGCCGGCGCGGCCGGAGCCTTGGCAGCACCGGCGTCCGTTGCCACCAGCAAGAGGCGAACGCCGCCCTGCGGTTGCACGTTGAAGGGCTGCGAATCCAGCTTCTCGCCGTCGACGGTCGTGGTGAACGTCACCGGCGTGCCGGGCACGATGCCGTCGAACTGTGCGCGCCCCTGGTCGTCGGTGTTGACGGTGGTGACCTTGTCGCCGGCGCGCATCTCCACGGGCTGTTTCGCCAGCGGATTGGACATGTCGCCCCGGATGACGCGCACCGAGACAGACCCGACCGGCAGGTCGTCCACGGGCCGCGGAATGCCCGAGGCCTGCTTCATGTCCATCTGGGCGTACACAGGGACGACGCACGCCACCACGGCCGCCGCACACGCGAGCGCCGCCGTCACGGGGCGCAGCACCGCGGCCAGGGCCCTGGGCCTGGGGATCAAACGCTGAAGGTGGAGAGTCGCGCTCACGAGGCCAGCCTCTCGCCGCAGTTCTTGCAGAACTTCGCGTCGACGTCGTTGGGCGTCGAGCACTTCACGCACGCGCGCTGGGCGTGGGGCTTCTGGGACACCGCCGTCTCGCCGAGGCGCTTCGCGAGGTCCTGTTCGATGCGCGAGCGATAGCCGGACCCAGCATCGAGCTGCTTGATGAGGCGCGCCGCGCGCGACCGGAGGCGCACCGACATCTCGGTGAAGTCCTCCTCCGACATCTTGCCCATCGCGCGGTCGAACTCGAGCTCCTTGATCGTCCGGAGCGTGTTCGCCTTCTCCTGCTCCAGGGCGGCACGGGTACGCTCGCCCACCACGGCGCTGCGATCGTCGTGGTCCGTGACGAGCGGCCTGATGGTGCGCAGCGCGGCCATGCCGACCAGCACGGTCGTCGCCATGATGACGGACAGGAGAATGACGACGGTGACGCCCTGCGAGCGCGCCATGAAGGTGACGGCCGTGGCACAGCCAAGGCCGGCCAGCACGAAGAACTGCCAGGGCTGCATACCGGGCTGAGTGGCGGCGGGGGGAGAGTCCGGACCGAGCCGGCCGGACTCAGTCGAGGTTTCTGAGCTCATCGTCGAGGCGCTCGTTCACGTCGGGGTCGGCGGGCGTGACGGCTTCCTTGTCCAGGGTGTTGTTGTTTCGTGACCAGCGAAGGGCGACGAAACCAACAGCCGCCGCTGCACCTGCGCCGAGCGACCACGGCAGCAGCCACGCGAGCCGGTTGAATCCCTCATCGAGCGGGGCGCCGAGCGGCTCCTGGCTGCCGTAGCGCTCCACCGCCCACTGGCGAATCTGGTCGCGGTTCTTGCCAAGGGCGATTTGCTGGGCGAGTTCCCCGCGCATCTGCGCCGCGGTCCCGCACGTGCATTCCGAGAGCGGATAGTGCGGGCAGTCGCCGCAGATGCAGACCAGTTCCCGGCGCATCTGCTTCTCGAGTTCCGACGTCGCCATCACGGGGGCGTTCGCCGCGTTCGGGTCGTGGACCTGCGCGAACACCGGACTCGAGGCCAGGAAGATGATCAGCAGGAGCACCGCGGTCGCGCCAGCCGCATCGCCTGGATTCTTCGCCAGTGCGAACGAGTAGCTCTTCTCGGGCAGCAGGGCGATGCCGGTTCCGAAGGCCATGATGCCGAAGCCGAGCCAGATCCAGTTCACCAGCGGGTTCACCACGATCTGCAGCGTCGCCGTCTGCGCCGCCATCATCGTCGGGTCGGTGGCGGGCAGCACGATGTAGAGGTCTTCCCAGAAGCCGCGGCGGATCGCCACCTCGGTCGTCGGCGAATCCTCGTGCCGATGGAAGACCCAGCGGGCGGGATACAGGTTGTCGATCTGCTTCCCGTCCTCGAGCACCGCGATGTACGCCGTGGTCATCTGCTTCTGACCGTCGTCGCTCACCTTGATGCCGTCGTTGCGGAACTGCCACTTGCCGACCTGCGCCGCCTGTCCCTGCTTCAGCAGCACCTGCTCATCGAGCTTGTAAGCACTGCCCGCAAAGCCGAGGAACATCAACACGATGCCGAGGTGCACCACGTAGCCGCCGTAGCGGCGCTTGTTGCGCCCCACCAGGCCGATCATCGCCGTGAGCAGGTCGGTGCCGGTGTTCTTCTTGCGGATACGCGTTCCGCGCCAGAATTCCTGCCAGATCGTGCCGGCGACAAAGGCCGACAGCGCGAAGCAGAGCCCCGACGACCAGAGGTGCAGGCCGGTGAACCAGAGGCCGACGCCCACCACGATGGACAGCACCACCGGGAGGAGGAACTGGTCCGTCAGGTTCTTCATCGTCGACTTCCGCCACGCGAGGAGCGGGCCGACGCCGGTGAGGAACAGCAGGATCAGGCCGACCGGGGCCATCCACGTGTTGTAGAACGGCTGCGCGACGGTGATGCGGGTACCCGTGACCGCCTCGCTCAGGGTCGGGAACATCGTCGCGAAGAGGACGAAGAACGCCGAGAACAGCAGGATCCAGTTGTTGACGAGGAACGCCGCCTCACGCGAGACCCAGGAGTCCAGTTCGTTCGTCCGCGCCCGCAGCAGCGGCATGCGGTAGATCACCAGGCCGAAGCTGAAGCTGAGGATGACCACCATGAACCCGGTGAACAGCCACGCCAGCACCTTGTCTTCGCCGAAGGCGTGCACCGACTGCACGACGCCCGACCGGGTCATGAACGTGCCGAAGATGGTCAGGAAGAACGTGACGATGACGAGCGACACGTTCCAGACCTTCAACATGCTGCGCCGCTCCTGCACCATCACGGAATGCAGGAAGGCCGTCGCCGTGAACCACGGGAGCAGGCCGGCGTTCTCGACCGGATCCCAGGCCCAGTAGCCGCCCCAGCCGAGCTCTTCGTACGCCCAGATCATGCCGAGCGTGAGCCCGAAGGTGAGGAACAGCCAGCTGAACATCGTCCAGCGGCGGACCGCCTTCAGCCAGGAGTCGTCCAGGTGTCCGGTGACGAGCGCCGCGATGCAGAACGCGAACGGGATCGTCATGCCGACGAAGCCCGTATAGAGCGACGGCGGGTGAATCGCCATCCAGTAGTTCTGGAGCAGCGGGTTCAGGCCCGTTCCCTCGGCTGGCGCGTTCGCCAGGAACGTGGTGAACGGGTTCTTGTGCACCACCATCAGGTACAGGAAGAACATCTGCACCGAGGAGATCGTGGCGATGACGTAGGGGATGAGTTCCCGGTACCGCTCACGGTTCACGTACACCGCGAGCGAACCGAAGATGGAGAGCAGGAACACCCAGAACATGATCGAGCCGTCGAGACCGCCCCAGTACGAGGTGATCTTGTAGAAGAGCGGCTGGACCGAGTCCGAATAGTGCTGGACGTACTTGATGGAGAAGTCGTCCGTGAGGAACGCGTTCACCATGACCGCGGAAGCGCAGGTCATGAGCGCGCAGACCAGGTAGAAGGAGCCGATGCCGCTTTCGATCAGCCGGCGCGACCGCTGCTGCGCGCCGACGACCGAAACGACCGCGGAGTAGGCGCAGACGACGAAGGTCGCCAGCAGCAGAAAGAAGCCCAGCGATGCCATCTACCCGACCTGCCCGGTCTTCTTCTCGGCTTCGTACTTGGACGGGCACTTCGCCATGATGCCGTTCGGCTCGACGGAGAACCCCTCGTGCCCGAGTTCGCCCTTGAGCACGACTTCGGCCTCCTCGCCCGGCCGGTCCTTGAACGTATCCGGCACGACACCCTTATACGTGGCGTCGATCACCTGACCGTTGTTCTGGACCTTGAACCGGTATTCGAGCGTGTCCGGCTTCACCATGATGGAGTTGGCGACCACGAAGCCATGAAGTTGCAGGCGCTTGCCCTGCCACTCGCTCTGGCTCGCCGTCACCTCGTCCACATGCTTGTAGTACTCGGTTCCCTCGCGCAGGGTCGACCACAGCATCCCGGCAAACGCGAGGACGAGAACGACCGCGGTGATACCTATTTTTATATATCGATGTGTCATAAGGACTTCCGGGAACGAGACGAGTTCAGAATACTTCGGTTCCCAACCATGATGCAAGGCTGAGAACCCTCTCCGAATCGGGATAGGCCGGCCTGCGGCTCACAGGCCGGAGACCTGCCCGATCAGGTCGGCCACCAGCGCCACCGGAAGCCCGACCACGTTCGTATACGACCCTTCCACACGCGGGATGAACCGCCCGGCGAGCCCCTGGATGGCGTAGCCGCCGGCCCTGTCGCGCCACTCTCCACTTTGGACGTACCAGTCGACGTCCGGGTTTGTCAGCGGCCTGACGAAGACCTGCGTCTGGTCGACCCCGCCGGCTTCCCCCCGCCTCGACCGCACGCTGACGCCTGTCAGCACCAGATGGGGCCGTCCGGAGAGCAGCCGCAGCATCCGTTCGGCCTCCCGCTCATCGTCGGGCTTGCCGAGCATCTCGCCGTCGACGACGACCGTGGTGTCGGCGCCGAGCACCAGCGAATCGGACTCCGCGGCGCCGAGTGCCTCGTGGACAGCGCGCGCCTTCTCGAGCGCCAGCCGGCGGACGTAGTCGTGCGGCGTCTCGCCCGGCAGCACCCGCTCGTCGAGGTCGGCGGCCCGAACCTCGAAGCGGAAGCCCGCCGAGGTGAGGAGTTCGGCACGGCGGGGCGAGGCGGACGCAAGGATCAGGTGCATGCCTGAATGATAAGATCCCGCGACGTGAGCATGCAGCCGATCGCGCAGGTCCTGCCCCGCGCCCTCGCGGAGATCGTGCGCCACACGCCGCTCTCCCACGGCAAGGTGGATTTCGCCTGGAAGGCAGCCGTCGGTCCAGCCATGGCGCGTGTCAGCGCGGTACGGCTCGAAGAGGGCCTGCTCATCGTCGAAGCGCAGACGCCAGCGTGGGGAGCCGCGATCATGCGCGCCACGCCGGTCATCCTGGCGCGCCTGCACGCCCTGCTCGGTGCCGACACCGTGCGCGAGATGCGGCTCAGGCGCTGAACCGGCCCTCCACGGAATTCGACTGCCCTTCCTCAGGGACACACCATGAACGAAGCCGTCATCGTCAGCGCGGTCCGCACAGCCACCGGCAAGTTCCAGGGCGCGCTGAAGGGGTTCACGGCGCCGCAGCTCGGGGCGCTCGTCGTCGCGGACGCCGTGCGCAGGGCCGGCATCGACCCGAGCCTTGTGGACGAGTGCATCATGGGCAACGTGGTGTCGGCCGGGCTCGGCCAGAACCCGGCCCGGCAGGCGGCGCTTCGCGGCGGCCTGTCCGACCGCGTCGGCGCCCTCACCATCAACAAGGTCTGCGGATCAGGGCTGAAGGCCGTGATGCTGGCGGCGCAGGGGATCGCTGCCGGGGACATCGAGATCGCGGTCGCGGGCGGCATGGAGTCCATGAGCAACTGCCCCTACCTGATGCCGAAGGCCCGGGACGGCGCGCGGCTGGGTAATGCACCGCTCGTCGACTCGATGATCAACGACGGGCTCTGGTGCGCCTTCGAGAACTACCACATGGGGAACGCCGGCGAGGTCGTCGCCGAGCACTATCGCGTCTCGCGCGACGAGCAGGATGCGTTCGCTGTCCGCAGTCACCACAAGGCGGCCGCGGCATCCGATGGCGGCGCCTTTGCGGCGGAGATTCTGCCGGTGGCCCTTCCGCAGCGGGACGGCAGCACGAAAACGTTCGACAGGGACGAGGCGATCCGCGCCGACACCACGGCCGAGGCCCTCCGCGCCCTCAAGCCAGCCTTCAAGAAGGACGGGACCGTGACCGCCGGCAATGCCCCGCCGGTCAACGACGGCGCGTCAGCGCTCGTCGTCATGTCGGCCGACAAGGCGCGTTCGCTGGGCCTCGCGCCGATGGCGCGCATCGTCGCCCAGGCGACCAGCGGCCTGGCGCCGAAGTTCGTGCTGATGACGCCGGTCGACGCCGTGCGCCGCGTGCTCGCCCGGGCCGGCTGGACGCAGGCGAGCGTCGACCTGCTCGAGCTGAACGAGGCCTTCGCCGTCCAGGCTGTGGCCGTCATGCGGGAACTCGGGCTCGACGACGAGCGCGTCAACGTGAACGGCGGTGCCGTGGCACTCGGTCACGCCATCGGGTCCAGCGGCGGGCGCGTACTCACAACCCTGCTCTATGCACTGAAGCACCGCAACCTGAAGCGCGGTATCGCCACGCTGTGCCTCGGTGGGGGCAACGGTGTGGCCCTCGCGGTCGAGATGCTCTGACCGCTTCGCTCTCAATCCAGTGCCGTGCGCGCCGTGCGCGCGTGGGCCAGCAGGACAGTCGCGCATGGACATCAAGACAATCGGCGTCATCGGTGCGGGAACGATGGGGAACGGGATTGCGCAGGTTTTCGCGCAGGCGGGCTACGAGGTGCGCCTCGTGGATGTGGCCCAGCCGATGCTCGACCGCGCGCGAACGACCATCGACCGAAGCCTGGCGAAGTTCGTGGAAAAGGGGAAGCTCGCCGCGGCGGATCGCGACGCGGCCCTCGCGCGGCTGACCACGTTCACGGGCCTGGACGCATTGGCCGACGTCGACTACGTCGTCGAGGCCGTCGTCGAGAATGCGGAGGTGAAGCGCGAGTTGTTCGCGCGGCTCGATGCGCTCACGCGTCCTGATGTCATCCTCGCGAGCAACACCTCCTCCATTTCGATCACCCTCATCGGCGCCGCCACGAAGCGGCCGGAACGGGTGCTGGGCATGCACTTCATGAACCCGGTGCCGCTGATGACGCTCGTCGAACTGATTCGCGGGCAGGCGACCTCAGACGAGACCATGCAGGCGGCGTTCGGTCTCTGCACCGCCCTCGGCAAGAACGGCGTCGAGGCGGCGGACTACCCCGGGTTCATCGCAAACCGCATCCTCATGCCGATGCTGAACGAGGCGTTCTTCGCCGTGATGGAGGGCGTCGGGACGCCCGAAGCCATCGACGCGGTGATGCGCGGGGGCATGAACCATCCCATGGGGCCGCTGACACTCGCGGACTTCATCGGCCTCGACGTCTGCCTCGCGATCCTCACGGTGCTGCACGACGGGCTCGGCGACCCGAAATACCGGCCCTGTCCCCTGCTTCGGCGCATGGTGGCCGCCGGACACCTCGGACGCAAGAGCGGCCGCGGCTTCTACGTCTACGCCTAGGCCGCTCCGCGACCTCCGCCGCGGCGGTTTTTCCTCCCGCTGGCTGCAAACTCGTCGGGGAACGGTAAAGCTCAGCTCGGCTCTGACGATTCAAGTGTCTGAGGAGTCCGCTCTTGATCCGTCGTCCCGCAGTCAGTCGGCTTGTAACCGGAGAAGCAGGGTCCGCTCTCATCGAAGTGGCGGTGGTGTCCCCCGTCCTCCTGATGATGGTCTTCGGGATCCTGCAGTTCGGCGTCGTGATGAACACGAACGTGACGCTGAACGACGCCGTGCGGGTGTCATCCCGCACGCTCGCGCTGACCCGCGGCACTCCGGACCCGTGCGCCACCGCTGTCACGAAGCTGAAGAACGTGGCCCAGGGGTTCACGACGGCCAGCCTGAACATCACTGTTACCGTCAACGGAACGGCCTACGGGCCGTCCAACTCCCCGTCGTGCTCGGGCCAGGGCACCACGATGGTGACGGGGGCGGATGCGGCCGTGGAGGCCACCTATCCGTGCACGGCGGTCATCTACGGCGTCGACTACATGCCGTCGTGCAGGCTCCGGGCCAAGACCGTGGTGAGGGTGGAATGATGCGCGACGAACGGGGCCAGGCGCTGCCGCTCGTGGCTGCGCTGAGCGTCATCCTGCTCGCGATGATGGCCGTGGCCATCGACATCGGCTACGCCTACTCCGTGCGCCAGGCCCTGCAGGCGTCGACCGATGCGGCAGCAACCGCGGCTGCACAGGAACTCACGGTCGCCGGCGGGAATCCGAGTTCCAAGGCGACGGACTTCGGCATGGGCGCCGGCAACAAGAACGCCCGGGCCGCCATCACCGGGGTCACGACCACCACCGCGGTGAAGTGCACGAACTACATGGCGAACCTGATGACAGGCGCCGGGTGCACGTCGTCCACGGTTCCCGCCAATACCGTCACCGTGACCCAGCGCGCACCGGTGTCGCTCTTCTTCGGCCCGATCATCGGCCGGCGGACGCTCAACGTGGTTACCACGGCCACCGCCGGCGCGCGCGGCGGAGCCATGCCACCTCTCGACGTCATGATCGTGCTCGACACGACGGGCTCCATGGGCGGCAGTTGCTCGGCGACGGTAGCGGGGGTCTCGAACCCGACGCGACTGGACTGCGCCAAGGCGGGCATCCGCACGCTGCTGAGCGCCATGTGGCCGTGTTCGAACTCCCAGGCCAACTGCGGCGCGGCCACCGGCGGGCACGTGGCCAACCCGATCGACGAGGTCGGCCTGGCGGTCTTCCCGGGCCTGAAGGCGACGACCGCCCTGTCGA
The DNA here is from genome assembly GCA_046331345.1 of Vicinamibacterales bacterium. Classification (GTDB taxonomy): domain Bacteria; phylum Acidobacteriota; class Vicinamibacteria; order Vicinamibacterales; family CAVVIG01; genus CAVVIG01. Next base: position 888,958 of record JAXLRA010000004.1, read on the forward strand.
AGGAATTCGACTGCGCCCAGAACGTCGGGTCGGCCGGCATCTCGCCGTACGGCAGTTCGCCGGTCTACGTGATCGCGCCGCTGTCGAGCGACTACAAACCCTCGGCGTTCGGTGCGCTGGCCGGTGCCACGTCGAACATGGTGAAAGCGGTGGACTGGGCGGACGGGAACACGTGCGGCAGCGGATCCTACGGTGCCGAGAATCCCGGTGGCCAGGGCAGCTACTTCGCCGGCGTGATTACCGCGGCGCAGGCCGCGCTCGTCTCGGGCGGGCGCGCCAACGTCCAGAACGTGATCATCTTCGTGAGCGACGGCGACGCCAACAAGTACACCGGCGGGCCGAACAACCCCTGCCAGCTGGCCATCAACGCCGCGACAACCGCGACGGCAGCCGGCACCTGGGTCTACTCGGTGGCCTACGGCGCCTCGACGTCGGCAACGGGCAGCTGCGTGAACGACTCACCGCGCATTTCCGCCTACAGCACGATGAGCCAGATCGCCTCGGACTCGAAGAAGTTCTTCAGCCAGCCGTCCAGCGGCGACCTCACGGCCGCCTTCCGCCAGATCGGCCAGTCGCTCCTGACGACCCGCCTCCTCGACGACGGCACGCTGTAGGATTGGAGCCGGCTGCTGCCGGCCCCCGGCCGCTCCTAGTTCAGCACGTCGAACTGGTGCGCGTACTTCACGATGAACGCGCGGCTCACCGGCCCCAGCCCGTTGAACGCTTCCGTGTCGTTGTAGACCACGTAGAGTCCGCTCGCTGCCGTGCGCAGCCAGTTGAAGCGCAGGTTCGTCGACCAGCGCTTCGTGCGGTCGTTGTACTGCAGCAGGCCCGACGCGTTGATGAGCGTCGAGAAGTTGTAGGTTAAGCGGGCCGTCGCCAGGTTCGTGGTGAAGTCGCCCTGCGGCAGGCTGATGTCGTTGCGCGACAGCCGGAAACTCGACGTGAGCTTGCCACCGTGGCGGATGTTCAGCGACGGGCCGAGGCTGACCTGTGAGCCGGAGAGGAACCCGCCGATGTTGGCGCTGAAGCCGGCCGAGATCCACTTGCGCCGGTCGGAGCTCATCTGCGTGAGGAAGTACGGGCTCCGGTAGCTCCCCGCCGGGACGACGACGCCCGGATAGACCTCGAAGGGTTTGCGCAGCCCTTCGTACTGGATGTTCAGCGCCGTGGACGTGATCGACGCGCCGTTCTCGAAGTCGAGCCGGTTGTCGATGTGCAGCGTGGCCGTTTCCTGGAAGCCGTCGAAGCCCCAGTAGCTCTCGTAGCTCGCGTGCGGCTCCACTTCCCGCAGGCCCAGCTTTGCGAGCCCAGGCGTGCGGATGCGGCGGCGCAGCACGATGCTGGTCTGGCGGTAGCCGTCCGGACGCTCGAGGAAGCCGACCTCGGGGTTGAAGTCGTCGCCCACCTCAGCGTAGCTCACCGTCGACTCGTACTTGCGCGTGCGGAAATCGAAGGCGGCCGAGAACGCCGTATCGCGCCTGTCCAGCCCCGGCGTCTCGGTCTTGGCGGCAAAGCCGCTCAGCGTGATCGCCTCACCGATGCCCAGCTTGCCGTCGACTCCGAACGTGCGGTTGTAGTTGTCGTTGCCGGCGAGGTCGCCGGTGGCGTTGCGGTTGACGAAGATCACGCCGAAGCCCGAGCGGTTGCGCAGGTCCTTGCTGACGCGTGCGGCGGTGAAGTTGTTCGCCGGCGTCTTCCCCACCGACTTCGTCTGCATGTTGAGGAAGCCGATGTTGGTGCTTCCGACCTTGCCCGTGTAACGCGCACCGCCCTGGATCGGGATGAGGGTACCGGTGTCGTCGATGCCGATGCGGCGGCTGAAGAACAGGTCGATTTCACCGGGACGGCCAACAGCGAACAGGCCGCGGTTCTCGAGGAAGAACGGGCGCTTTTCCGGGAACAGCAGGTTGAAGCGCGTGAGGTTGATCTGCTGCTCGTCGACTTCCACCTGCGCGAAGTCGGTGTTGTAGGTGAGGTCGAGCGTGGTGCTCGAGGTGACACCGATCTTGCCGTCGATGCCCCAGTCGCCGTCGCCGTCGTAGCCCGTCTGGGTCTTGCTGGCGAAGTTGCGGTTCGTCGAGCCGACCGCGTACGGAATGAGCTTGAAGTCACGGGGAGCCGGCACGTTGAGGCCCGTCACCTCACCTGCGGACGACAGCCGCGTCAGGCTGTAGATGCGCGACACGGGCGACCAGTAGACCACCTCGCGCTTGTGCTCGATGTTGCGTGAGAAATTGACGCCCCAGGTCTGCGGCGGCGGACCATAGCGCAGCGTCTTCAGCGGAATCGCGAACTCCGCGCTCCAGCCGCGGTCCGTGCGCGCGGTCTTCACAATCCACGAGCCGTCCCAGTTCGTGTTGATGCCGGCGCCAGCGCCGCCCGAGTTGCCGCCGGCAAGGCCCGTGGGCGGGCCGCCGCGCAGCGTCTCCCCTTCGTTGCGGACCTGCGCGTCGTACTGGATGCCTGCGGCGTTGGTGCCGAAGATGAACCCGTTCTGCTTGTCGAGGTACGTGTCGAAGATCATCTGGAACGAGTCCTGGCCCGACAGCGCGGAGTCGCGCCGGGAGTCGGTCGTCACGATCTTCGAGGGGTCGGCATCGAGCAGGTTCACGCCGACGTACAGCGTGCTCGACGTGTAGATCAACCGCACCTCGGTCCGCTCGGTCGCAGGCTGGCCCTCCGTGGGTTCGATCTGCGTGAACGTGTCGACAGGGGTGGCCTGATTCCAGACCGCCTCGTCGAGCGTGCCGTCGATCACAGGCGCCGCGGTCACTTTCGTGATCGTGGCGCGATGGCTATTGACTGGAGCGGCAGCGCCGCCGGCGCGCGTCTGGGCGCTGGCGGTCAGGCTGAACAGTATGAGGGCAGGGACAAGCCACAGCCGGATACGGAACGCGTTGAACATAGATGGCTGGTAACTTTACCATCTCGCCCCGCTCCGAATCCGGAAGACTGCAGCGGCCGGCGGTCAGCGCCGCGTCGCCGTCTCGAGGCGACGGCCGTTGGGGTCGAAACGGGTCACGCTGACGAGTCCCTTACGCTGCAGCAGGCACTGCACGGCAGTGCCGAGCACGCCGAGGCCGTAGGTCACGCTCCTCGAGAAGCTGATGGACGAGGCCTCCGGGAAGTACTTCGTCGGGCACGAGACTTCACCCACGCGGAAGCCGAAATACAGGCACTGCGTGAGCATCTGGTTGTCGAAGACGAAGTCGTCGGAATTCTCCAGGAGCGGCAGCGTCTCGAGGACGCGACGGCTGAACGCGCGGTACCCGGTGTGGTATTCGGAGAGTTTCGCGCCGAGCAGGAGGTTCTGCGTCGCGGTCAGCAGGCGGTTCGAGATGTACTTGTAGAGCGGCATCCCGCCCGATCGGGCCGTGTCGCCGAGGATGCGCGAGCCGAGCACCACGTCGTACACGTCGTAGGCGATCATGCTCGCCATCGCCGTCACGAGCCGCGGCGTGTACTGGTAATCGGGGTGCACCATGACCACGATGTCCGCGCCCACGCGCAGCGCCTCGCGGTAACAGGTCATCTGGTTGCGCCCGTAGCCGTAGTTCGAGTCGTGCTCGAAGGTCAGGAGCCCGAGGTCGCGCGCCACGGCAGGCGTCCCGTCCCGGCTTCCGTCGTCCACGAGGATGCGGAAGTCGACGATGGCCGGCAGTTCATCGACCGTGGCCTTGAGGGTCGCAGCGGCGTTGTACGCAGGCAGGACGACTGCGATGGTCTTCCCGTCGATCATCGGAGTCCTAGTGTAGTCGGTAGATGCGCGCCGACGCGTCGGCCTTCCACGGAATCAGCCGGTCCGGGTGCGCATCGATCCGCTCCAGCCGCGGCGCACTCACCTTCGAGGGAAACACGATGACGTGCGTCACCCCCAGCCCCTTCAGGTAATCCAGCGTGTTCCCCTCGGGAAACGCCTCGAGGGCCGCCGCCGATCGGGTGTAGCTCTCGGGCATGAAGCTCGAGTAGCCGTTGACGATCGGCTTCCAGAAGCGCGTGGAAGCCAGCATGCAGTCCACGTTGTGAAACGCCTCGCGCGGGGGCGGGAACGGGTAGCAGGCCACCACCGTCCCGGGCGGTTCGTCAGCGAGCGCGTCGAAGATCGACGAGAGCCTGTCGAAGGGCCGGTAGTTGATCGGCGCCCGCAGCGCCTCCACGTTCGCCACGACGACACACGCGAGTGCCAGCGCGGTCGCGTGGCGGGGCACGCGGCCCTGCAGCCACACCAGCCCGAAGCCGGCGAGGAGTGCGACGGCGGCCAGGAACAGCTGCCCGAACCGCGAGGCTCCGCGAATGCCGGCCATGATCGGGAAGAGCCTCGTCACCAGTTCATACAGGGGGAACCCCGGGCCGAACGACAGCGCGAACGCCACCACCCCGAACGCCGCAGCCATCCGCGCACGCCGGTCCCTCCAGGCCAGTCCGGTCACGATCGTCAGCAGCGTCAGCCCACCGCCCACGACGCCGGGAAAGAGCCCTTCCCTATCGAAGAAGTGATGACTCCACAGGCTGAAGTGCAGGCGTCCACCGGTGCCGAGGTAGTCGGTCAGGTGCGCCGAGTACATCGCCACCTCCCCCATGTCGCGGGAGAACCCCTGCCCGCGGCTGACGCGGAGGTATGGCAACAGGAACGGCAGCAGCACCACGAGTGACAGGGCGCCCGCGAGGAGCAGCAGCGGCACCGTGCGCCGGAACCGGGATCCTGCCCACTCACCTACGCGGACCAGTACTGCCGCCACGAGCGACACCGCCACGAACGCGAGCAGGTAGCCGCAGGTCAGCGCCTGCAGGCTGAACCACAGCGCCAGGTGCAGCGCGTCCTTGACCCGTGGCACCTGGAGGAGGCGATCGAGGGCCCAGAGCGCCAGCGGAAAGAACGCGAGGTACTGGTCCTGGACTTCGGCGAACCGCGTCAGCGTCATCGCATTGAACGCCATCAGTGAGCCGCTCAGGACGCCGGCCGCCATGCTGCCGGTCCACCGCTGCACCACGAGGGCGGTCACCCATCCGGTCAGTGTCAGGCCGATGATGAGCACCAGGTTGTAGGTCAGCACGGGCGAGGCGCCGGCCCAGATGAACGGGGCGCCGATGAGCCCCTGGACGATGATGTGGTCCGAGTACGCGAGGGTGTCGCGTTCCGGGTGGAACGTGTTGGTCTG
>JAXLRA010000005.1:0-883423 GCA_046331345.1 Vicinamibacterales bacterium
CTTCTCGGCGACCTGCATGGCCAGGCGCGAGTACTTGCCCTGCGCGTTGATGAGCCCGCCGCCGCCTTCGTTGATGGCGTACTCGGCCTGGATGAGCGGCTTCTGCGCGCGCAGCAGGTGCTCGACGCCGTTGAATTCGGACGAACCGCCCAGCTCCTCGTCGGCGGTGAGCGCGAGCACGATGTCGCGATCCGGCTTGTAGCCCTCGCGCTTCAGGCGAATCATCTCCTCGACGAAGATCGCCGCCATCGCCTTGTCGTCCGAGGTGCCGCGGCCGTAGAAGAAGCCGTTCTCCTCGATCAGCGTGAACGGATCGCGGGTCCAGTCCTCGCGCCGGGCCTCGACGACGTCGAGGTGAGCGAGGAGCAGGAGCGGCTTGCGGCCGCCCGTGCCCGCGAGGCGGGCGATCAGGTTGCCCTTCTTCGGGTTGCCCGACGGCGTGATGATCCGCACGTCGGCCTCGGCGAAGCCGCCAGCCTTCAGCCGCGCGGCCATGGCCTGCGCTGCGGCGGTCGTGCTCCCGACCGAGTCGGTCGTGTTGATCTCGACAAGCTGCTGGTAGATCTCGCGAAGCAGGCGCTGGTCCGGGGTGCGTGTCTGCGCGACCGCCACCGAGGGACAGACGGCAGCCGCAACAAGAACACCGGCGAGCACGCGCGAAATGCGGAAGGACATCGAACACTCCACGTCAGACGTGAGTCGGCAGGGGGAACGGCCGGAGTCTAGCATGCGCGGCCGGGGCGTGTGCCGAACGGACTGGCGTACGTCCGCGTGCTAACATCCGCGCCCCGAACGAGGTGAATCGCCCGGCGGCTCCCGAACCGGGCGTATGCCTTTGGGCCGGCGGGGAGCCGAACTCGTTCGTGGCCGTCAGACGCACAGGACACTATGGGTGACACGGAGATCGTCGGCATCGACTTCGGCGGTGTCCGGGCACGCGGGCCGGCGCATCGCGTCTCGGAGGGCGTGTATCGCCTGGCGTATTCGCCATGGGCCGCTAACTTCGCTGACATCGAGCTCTACGTCGGGGATGTCATCGAAACGGAAGTGGCGGAGCATGGATGGCGCCGGTTCACGCGAGTGGTGGAACGAAGTGACTACACGCACGCGGGCACGGTGGTCGGGCCGACGTTTCTCGAATCTGACTCCTTCGTGGCCTTCGTCACCGCGCTGCAGGCCGCCGGCGGGACGTGGGAAGTCCCGATCAACGGGTGGCTGCTCACGCATGTGCCACCGAACTGTCCGTTCGATGTGTACCGTGAACTGGATCACCAGATTCAAGCCTTCATCGCGGCGGGTGGACGCTTCGGGTTCCGCGCTGGCGAGGTTCCGCGCCAGGACGAGGCCAATGGCCGCGCAGCTGAGGATGACGCCTGACATGGGACGGGGCGCACACGCGGGCCGCGTCGCCGCGAGTCCACGTGCGCCGCTCACTCGATACGCCCTGCTGGTCCAGACGGCCTGATGCCCAGCCCAGTCGCGGAGCTCCCGTGAGCAGGCAACAGATCCCGGTCGCCCTCGTGGCCGCGCCCATCCCGGCTCTCGCCGTGGGCGTCGTGGTGATGCACGCGTCCGGGGTTTCGGCGACGCTCTGGAGTCAGAACGTGGCCGCTGCCCTCCTGGGCTCGCTGCTGTGTGTGGCCGCCGCGGCTCGCGAGCGTTCACGCGGCGCGGATGCCGCCGTGCCGCGGTTTGTCGTCGTCGGGATCGCGGCGCTGGTGGCAACGTTTGTGGCCCCTGGTATCGACGGCGTCCATCGGTGGATTGGAATCGGACCGCTGCGGTTGCACGTCGCGGCCACCGTCCTGCCGGCCATGCTGGCTGTGCTGAGCGACAGCGAACCCGGTCGGCGTGCCGCGGTCTACGGCCCGATCGTGGTGTCTGCCCTCCTGTTCGCGCAGCCCGACGCGGCCCAGGCGTCGGCCTTTGCTGTCGCGTGGGCCGTTGCGGCCAGGACGAGTCGGCACACCCGTGAGGCTGGTGGGGCCCTCGTCGTGCTGGCCCTCGCGGCCGCAACCTGGTTTCGGGCCGACTCCCTGGCACCGGTTCCGTACGTGGAGGGCATCCTGCGCCTGGCGCAGACGCAGGGCGCAGGCCTGGCCGCCGCTGGTGGGCTCTCGCTGGTGCTGCTGCCGCTGCCGTTTCTGCTCGATCCCCGGCAGCGCGCTCTCGGCGCTGCGGTGGCTGCGTATCTGCTCTGCACCGTCCTGGTTCCGGTGGTGGGCAACTATCCCGTGCCCGTGATGGGATACGGCGTGGCGCCGATTCTCGGGTACTACGCCGGAGCCGCGGCATTCATGCTGGGATCACGGCATCCTGCGCCGGCCTGAGCCCCGGCGCGATGGCCGCCTGGCGCCGTCACCTTCATCGTCTTCGTCGCGCAGCGTGTGCGCCACCGTTGGCTGATTGAACTGCCGCAGGAGTTTCTGGAGTTCGTCAGGGCGCATGGGAACGCCAAGCAACACCCCGCACTCCAGCACGGCGCACACGAATATCGTTCGCAGCCGCTGCATCACGGCATTCTGGAGAGACACATCACCCTCCCCGGGCGTACGCCCGGCTAGCGAGACACGTGAACGGTCAGGAGATCGGTGAGCTAGCCGACGGGTGGGCCGCGCGAGACGGAGAGGGCGAAGAGGCTGAGTGGCTGCTCGCCGGCATCAGGGACGGAAGCGGCGAAGGTGGGAGCCGTTGCGTCAGGCAGGAAGGTCCACTGTGGTTCCAGGAGAGCGGCATCGATCCCTGCCAGCCCCAGCAGGAGTCCGCTGAACGCAACGGCGGCAATACACACCACCGCGACCGCGGCACGCCTCCGACGAAGAGCCTTCAGCACGCGGTGATTATCCCTCAGGTAGCACCGGCGAGCGGCGGTGGACATGGAATGCGCTCGTCGACGCTGAGTGCCGGGGACGGGGATTGTGCCCGAAGACCGAGCGGCGTGAGCCGCGACGGTCGAGCGCCGGAGCACCGCCACGGGCGCGCGACGCGAGCGGATGCGAGCGCGAGTGCCGGGGGCGGGGATCGAACCCGCACGCTCCTTGCGGAACCCGGGATTTTAAGTCCCGTGCGTCTGCCAGTTTCGCCACCCCGGCCTGCGGACCTAAATCATACATGCGACGCCGGTTGTCCCCGGACGTCGTGTCAGTTCGCGAAGCCGCGGAAGGTGTGTGCGAGGCCAGGTTCAAGTCAGGTCACGGCGCCGGGACTTCTGGAAAGTGGGCGGGCGCGCAAGGCTGGGAGCCAGCGGCGACACGGCACCGGTCAGAGCCCCACCACCATAGGTGTGCGCGCTTGCCGCGGTCCCGTGCGCCCGTCAGCGTGCGTATACGACGAACGCGGCCATGGCCAGCAACAAAAGGGTGACGACCGTCGACCGGAACTCCCCGCGCCTGAGATGGACGATAGACGCGGACAACGCGACCAGCATGACCCCGGCGGCCGCCCACGATGTCAGCCAGGGAAGGATACCGGTCACGCTGGGCAGCGTGAGTCCAAGCGCGGCGAGGACTTCAGCTACGCCGAGAAACACTTGGAACCAGCGAGGCAGTGATTCGTTCATGCGGGCGGCGGCCCGCGCGGGCGGCGCAATGAACAACCACCCGTGCGCGAGGAAGACGGCCGCGAGCAGAATCTGGATGGCCCAGACGGTGGCGCTCACGCCCGGCTCCCCGTCGCAACTCGAAGGAGGGTCCGCTCGTTCGGCTCACGGACGCTCACCGACGCTCCTCCCCGATGCGTTTCAGGATCAGTTCGGCGAGCGGCGCTCCAGTCTCCTGCACCATGTGGCTACCCTCTTCGATGACGTCGAACGTTGCACCGGGGATGTGAGCCGCGAACTCCTTGCCCCAGTCCACGGTGAAGATCTGGTCCTTCGCACCGTAGATGACGTGCGCCGGCTTCTTCCAGTTGGCCAACGACGCATACGCGGCCGCCGTGCGAGCAGCGCCCCCTTCCACCGGATTCACGAACGGGAGCATCCACGGCCACCGGTGCGCGCCGACCTGCAGGTCCGGACGATCTGGAGGGAACGGTGCGCCGTACGCCTGCGCCAGGGTCGCCGCATCGTCGGGGCTATTCTGGGCCCAGGGGCCAGCCCCCATCTTCGAGAAGTCGGTGCTCACGCTGCGGCGGTTCCAGTCCCGCAGGGCCTGGGTCGTGTTGTAACCCGGGTGATCCAGCCACGTATTCAGGATGACCAGGCGGGCGAACCTGTCGGGAACGTCCGTCGCGGTGACCAGACCGGTAGGGCCGCCCCAGTCCTGCACTACGATGGTCACGTTCCGCAGATCGAGCCCTTCGACCAGGCCTCGAACGATTCCCACATGCGCCTCGAGCGTGTACCACGCCGGTTCCGTCACCTTGTCGCTCTTGCCGAATCCGATCATGTCTGGCGCGATGACGCGATACCCAGCCTGCGTGAAGACGGGGATCAGGTTCCTGTACAGATAGCTCCATGACGGCTCGCCATGGAGCAGCAGGAACGTGCCTTTGTCCGCCTTGCCCTCGTCGATGTAGTGCACACGGAGCGTCTTGATCTCCATGTAGTGGGGAGCAAAGGGATAGCCCTTGATGTTCGCGAACCGCTCCTCTGGCGTCCGCGCTCGTGGCACCTGCGCACCGGCTGAATGTGCGTAAGCAATGATTGAGGCGGCGAAGAGCAGAGGCTTCAGGGCTGGCATGTACTTCATCAGTTCTCCTCTCTGGTGTAGGCCGAAGTGTATTGCGGACGTGTCGGGGGGGGCCGTGACAAACCGTTGACAATGCTGTAGCAATCCTGTGATGCGCCGTGGCGCGGCGCAGGCGCGTGGCAGAATGGGCCGCGTCACAGGAGGACCACGCCGGTGCTGCCAACGCCCCCTCGTCCGCACGTGCTCGTCATCGAGGACGACGAAACCATTTGCGAACTCCTGCACTTTCACCTCGGCCTGGCCGGCATTGCCTGTACGGTGGCATCAGGGGGGAGCGCGGCGCTGCGGCTCGGTCAGAGCCAGCCGTTCGACCTGCTGATCCTCGACCTGGGCCTGCCCGAGATTGATGGCCTCACGCTGTGTCAGTGCTTCCGCCGCGAGGGTCCCAACCGCGAAGTGCCTATCCTGATGGTCACCGCGAAGCGCGAGGAGGCTGACAAGGTCCTCGGACTCGAGAGCGGTGCGGACGATTACGTCACGAAACCGTTTCTGATTCGTGAGTTGATGGCGCGCGTAAAGGCGCTGCTGCGGCGGCCGCGCAGCACCTGGCGCGCCGTTCCCGCCTGGACACCGGACAGTGCACCCGTGGCGGGCCTTGGCATCACCATCGATCCGGCTCGCCAACGGGTGGAGCGCGATGGCCGACCGGTCTCGCTGACCCCTCAGGAGTTCCGGCTCCTGCACATTCTCGTGTCGAGTCCCGACATCGTGTTTGGACGTGCGGAACTGCTGCGCACGGTCTGGCAGGACGATGTGAACGTGACTCCTCGAAGCGTGGATGCGCTCGTGAAGCGGCTGCGTCGCAAGATCGAAGCTGACCCAGCACGGCCGGCGCTGATCACCACAGTCTTTGGATCCGGCTACAAGTTCGGCACGGCAACATGATCCGACATGTGCAGTGGCCTCGAACCACACTGACATCCCGGACTGCGTACGCGTTCATCATCACCGTCGTCGCCGTCCTGCTCGTCCATGCAGGTGTCATCGCATGGCTTGTGAACCGTCGCGATGCAGGCGTCGAGGCGGCCCAGGCGCTTCGACGCTCGGAATCGGAGGCACTGAGCGCGCGTCTCGTCACGGCCATCGAGCAGTTCGGTGACGACGGCGTTCAGCGCGTCCTCGCGGAAGACGCCAGCCACGTCGTGGTCCTGCGGAGCGGCCACACACACGGGCCGATCGATCCCGCGATGGACGTGCGCGCCGTCGTCGCGATGATGAAGGACCTGGAGCACTCTATTCCAGACAGCTGGAGGCTCAGCAGGTTCGCCGCGGCGCCAATCGTCGTGAATGGCGCGCTCTACGGCGTCGTCGCGACGCCTCCACCGTCCCAGTGGAGTGAGATTGGCGCAGCGAGCGCGATCAGCGCGGCGCTCCTGACGCTCCTTGCCTCGCTTGTGTGCGTCCGGCTGATCGTCAGACCGGTGCGCGTGCGAGTCCAGACACTGCAGGAGGCAGCCAGCAGGCTGGGCAGGGGCGACCTGACCGCTCGCGCCCCTGTCGCGGGGAGCGACGAGATCACGGACCTGTCGCTCGCCTTCAACGCGATGGCCGACGAACTGACGGACAGAGCGGCCGCACTCGAGACCTCCAACCGCGTCCGCCGCCAGCTGGTTGCGGACGTCTCGCACGAGCTGATGACGCCGTTGACATCGATCATGGGCCTGCTCGATACGATACTGATGCCGGAAGTGCATCTGACCGAGGAGCGTCGCCAGCGCCACCTCACGTTGGCGCGTCAAGCGGCGGGCCGAATCGAGCGGATCGTAGGCGACCTGCTGGATGTCGCCCGCCTGGAGGCGGGTGCCGCGGCGCTCGCCGTCGAGCAGTTCTCGATCGCCGAGCTCTTCGATGACGTCGCCGAGCGCCATGAAGAGGAGCTGTCCTCGCGGCAACTCGTGCTCAAGGCGGAGGTCAGGCCTCGCACGCTCCAGCTGTCCGCCGATTCGTTTCGCATCGAGCAGGCCATCGAGAACCTGGTCATGAACGCGATTCGACACACGCCCCCCGGGGGCACGATCGAACTCTCCGCGTTCGAAACCGCATCCGCGGTGTATATCGAGGTGCGCGATACCGGCGAAGGCGTGGCACCCGAGCACCTTCCCCATCTCTTCGACCGCTTCTTCAAGGCAGGCCGGAACGGGGCGATGTCCAAGGGGTCGGGACTCGGGTTGTCAATCGTCAAGGCCATCGTGACGAGGCACGGCGGCCAGGTCCGCGCATGCAGCCAGCTACGCCGTGGCACCACGATCACGCTCGAATTGCCTTGTGAAGTGACGGAGGCGCTGTGAACCGTGACGACGATTCCAGCGGACGCGGCCCGCAGGTGCGCCCGACAGTCCGTGGGGATGCTGTCGCCAGGCCTTCCGCCGTTCGGACACCGCTGAGTTCGCCCCGATCGCATCAGGTCGGTGTCTAATGCACTGCGGAGGACGCAGGATGGTACTCACAGTACTCGTCACGGCGATGCTGGTCACCCAGGCGCAGGCTAGTCCGGGCGCGTCGATGCCTGAGCCGCCACCCTGTTCGAGTGGTACGGCGCCGGCCGATTCGGCAACCACGGAACTGTGCACCGGCATGGACGACATGCGGAGCGCCAGCGCGCTGCCCGCGTCGGCTGCTGAACGGACACGAGGGTACGAGCGGGCCATCGCGCACCTGCGACGGGCGACGACAAGCGCGAACAGCGCGGTCGCCACCCTGGCCCTCGAGCAGCTCGCTGACGTCTACGATGCGACGCACCTGAATCAGCCGGACCGGCTCGAGGAAGTGCTGCGGGAACTGATCGGCCGCCATCCGGAGAACCTGAAGCCGATGTACCGGCTCGCGCAGGCACAGGAACAGCGCGGCCTGATCGAGCTGGCCGAGGCCACCTTCCTCGATGCCCGCCATCGTCAGCCCGAGTCCGAGGAGCCCAACGCGATGCTGGCGCAGTTCTACGCACGGCGCGTCACCGCCCTGCACGCGAAGAACCTGCCTCCGTCGCCGGAGACGTTCAGCAACCCTGGCGAGCCCGATGCGAGCGGCGTCTACCGCATTGGCAATGCCCTGAAGCCGCCCGCGCGCGAGGGTGTGCCGCAGTACCCGCAGGACGCCCGTGCCGCCGGCATCAGGGGCCAGGTGATTACCGAACTCGTGATCGACCCGGCCGGCAATGTCGTGGACGCCCGGATCGTCCGCTCGGTGCCGATGCTCGACCAGGCCGCGCTCGACGCCGTGCGCACGTGGAAGTTCGCGCCGACGATCGTCAACGGGCAGCCCGTGCCCGTGCGGATGACGACGACCGTGAATTTCCAGCCGTAGGCAGGAAGAGAAGCGACTGCAACCGTGATGGTCCGCCTGAAGGCGGCCCCCACGGGCGTCCGTGTGTGCCCGGTCGGTCCCGGGTCAGGGCTCGGTCGTCGGTTCGGCGTCCGGGAAGGTCGCGGCCTGCGCGAGCACGTCGCGTGCGGCGTCCGCCTGCGCTTCGTTCACGAGCAGCACCACGCCCTCCGAGAACGCCAGCGACGGATACTGCCCCCCACCCTCGTCGTCTCGCAGCATGGACTCGATACCCGCCGCCTCGAGCGCCGTGCGCGCGAGGTCCCCTTCGATGTGACTCCCGAACGTGGCAACAGCAACAAGTGTGTCCATGGACCCAGCATACGCCCGCTGCAGGCCTCTGTCTCGACCTCCGCGTCTGGCAGCGTGTGCGTCAGATGGCGACGGTGAGCGTCGCCGTGTAGCCGCCCGCAACCGAGCCGGTCACGGTGGCCAGCTGCAGCGACGAGCCGTCGCTGAACACGTTGTCCGTGGCGAGCGTGATGCCGGCCAGGTTCCGCACGCTGGTCTCGTAGCCGCTGGTGGCGTAGACGACGTCGCAGCTGGCCTTCGGCAGCGCGAGCTGCGACGTGGCCACCTTGTTCGAGACGCTCGCCGCAGCCGCCAGCGTCGGATACACCTCGAAGTGGATGTGCGGCCACCGGCCGGAATAGCAGCCCGGGAAGATCGACTGGAACGTCACGACGCCATTGGCATCCGCCGCCTGCACGCCACGGAGGTAGTTCTGGTTCGTGGCGCCGGACGAATACAGCGAGTAGTTCCCCACACGATCACAGTGCCAGAGATACACCGCGCGTCCCGCGAGCGGCGCGCACGTGGACGCCGACACGATGGTGAGCGACAGCGTGAGAGGCACGCCCGCTGCGGTGCCGCTCAGGCCGCCGAAGCTCGAACGGATGTCGCTCCGGACCACCCCGCTCGTGGTGAGGACGTTCGGCCCGTTCGAGCCGTCGCCCGGATACGGGCCGGCCGTCTCGCTCGGGATCACGCTGCACGACGATGCGGTCGTCGTGCCTCCGCTCGTCGTCCCTGACGTGGTCGATGAAGAGGAGGAGGACGAGGTGGAGCCGGTCGGAGAGGTCGTGCTGCCGCTGCACCCCACCAGTGCCAGTGCTCCCGCACCAAATCCCATGCTGGCGGCCAGCCGGAACAGACCGCGGCGATCCATGGCCACACCGGTCGCCTTCAGATCCCGCTGCAATCCTCCGAACTCGTCGTGCTCCGTCTCCATCTCCCCCACGCCCATCGTCGCTCCTCCAGTCAGTCGGTCGGTCCAGGCCTTCCAACGTTATGACGCCTCGGCGATGCCTCGAACATGACATTTCCGTGACACACCTTCGGAGGTCACGGGTAAGGGTCAGGGATCAGAGGTTGGGGGTTGGGGGTTGGAGGTTGGATCGTAGGGTCCGCCTTCAGGCGGACCAGAGTCAGCCCGCCTCGGCGATGCGCGTGCGCGACGGCGGGGACGTGGAGGTCGTGGTTTAATACCGCCCATCGCCATGCCGCTGCCGCAAACCATCGACGATGTGATTGTGCGCCTGGACGGGATTGTGCTCGAGGCGGTCCGCACCGGACACCGGGCGGGCTACTTCGCCGCGCTGTACAACCGCGTCACGATGGCCGTACGCGACGGCATCAGGGCAGGCGCGTTCGACGACAACGCGCGCATGGAACGGCTCGACGTCGTGTTCGCGAATCGCTATCTCTCCGCCTACGATGCGTGGGGGCGCGGCGACGCCCTGACGCGGTCGTGGCAGGTGGCGTTTGCCGCCGGCACTCGAACCGACCTCAGCGTGCTGCAGCACCTGTTCCTCGGGATGAATGCCCACATCAACCTCGATCTGGGCATTGCCGCCGCGACGGTGTCACCTGGCGATGCCATTCACGGCCTGCAGCGCGACTTCAACCGGATCAACGACGTCCTCGCCGCGCTGCTGCCCACGGTGGAAGCGCAGCTCCGGGAGATGTCGCCCGTACTCGACCGCATCACGACGATGGCCGATCGGCTCGACAACATCGACGACCGCGTCGGCACCTTCTCGATGGAGAAGGCGCGCGACGGCGCGTGGCGGTTCGCCCTGCGGCTCGCACCGCTGCGAACCGGAATGGGCCTGGACCTCGCCATCGACGCACGCGACGTCATCACGGCGGCGGTGGGTCTGCAGTTCCAGGAGCCGGGTCCCATGGCGCTGGCATTCGGTGGGCCGGATGGCGTCGACGTGGCCGCGCGCGTCCGCGTGCTGGCGCGGGGTGAGGCGGGGTTCGCGCAGGCGTAGCGTCGATCTCGCGGCCGGCGAGCTGGCGCCACATTGGCGCCACACTGAAGTGTGGCGCTACGACGGTCAGTGCTTAGGCGCGCTCACGCCGCACTGAAGTGTGGCGCTACGACGGTCAGTGGTTTGGCGCCCTGACGCCACACCGGGGTATCGCGCTACGACGGTCGGTGCCTTCGCGCGCTCACGTCGCACTGGAGTGTGGCGCCACGAAAGTCCGTCAGCCCCACAGGCCCCACCTGCCGGTCCCGGCCGGTTCGCCCGCCCTGTATGATCACCCGATGGGCCGACTCGAATCGATCAACACGTCGCGCGGCGGCGTGCCGAAACGTCCGGTGTTCGAGGCGTTCGTCGCGGAGACCGGCGTAAGCGGTGACGCGCAGACGAACCTGCAGGTACACGGCGGACCCGACCGGGCAGTCGTCCTCTACTCACAGGAGGTCATCCGCGCCCTCCAGGAGGAGGGACATGACATCGGTGTAGGCACCACCGGCGAGAACCTGACGGTGTCGGGGCTCGAGTGGGCGCGGGTCGTGCCGGGCAGCGAGGTGCGGGTTGGCGCGGTGCGCCTGCTGATCACCCGCTACGCGACGCCGTGCAGCAAGATCCGCGGTTCGTTCAGGGGCGGTCACTTCATGCGGATCGCGCAGGACGAACACCCAGGCTGGAGCCGCGTGTGCGCGCGTGTGCTGGAGGCCGGCCTCGTGCAGCCTGGCGATCCGGTCGAGCTCGTCACGCCACGCTGAAGCGCGGCGCGCCACAACCCGACCCCATCCGTTTTCCGAATCGCGATGCACGACCCGCGATTCAAGAACTGGCAACCGTCCTGCTACTCGACTCTCCACATGGAGGGTTATCACGTGAAGCTGACACTTGCAGCAGGACTGTTCGTCGCGGCCTCAGCCGCGGCGTTTGCACAGGCACCGCAGGGTGCATCCCAGCAACCCGGCCCCGCCACGCCGCGTGGGTCCGCCACACAGGGCGACGCCGCCGTGGGCGGCGAGCGCACGCTGACCGGTTGTCTCACGTCGGCGGAGAACATCTACACGCTGACCGTGCTCGACGATTCGGGCACGCCCGGGTCGACGGCTGAGACCATCGCGTACACCCTGGCGCCTGGGTCTGGCGTCGAACTCCGGGCATACCTCAACAGGCGGGTCACCGTGAAGGGCACGGACGCCGGGCAGGACGCCGCCGCGTCGAGCCGCGTCGAGATGAAGACGCCGCCCGCGCCGGCAGCAACAGGGACGTCCGGCCGGACCGGATCGGCCGCAGGGGATGCCGGCGGCGTGACGCCGAAGGTGGAGACGTCGGCGAAGACGCGCATCACCTCGCGCACCTTCAACGTGACGAACGTCCAGCCAGCCACCGGCGGCGCCGGCAGCTGCGGGGCGTAAAGACAGGCGACCGTGGCGGGGAGGGCCGGCAGGACTGCAATCAGTTCCACCGCCCCGACCTGCCGCGTGCCTCCCGCGATGCGTCAGACCGCGGCGGCGACCACCTCCCGCCGCTCCATGAGCGCGCGGATCTCGGCGATGTCGGCCGCTGACGGCAGGCCGTAGCCGCGACGGTAGCCGAACAGATCCGCCACCGTGGCGGAACTGAAGCGGCTGTCGAGCACTTCGAGATGCTCTGCGGTGACGAGCGCCGGGTGCGGCACGCCGCACGCGCGCGAGAGCTGCAGCAGGTCCTTGCGCAGCGACAGCACGTAGTTGGCGAGGCGCGCCGCCTTCAGCGTCGGGTCCACGCCGCGCACGAGCCACGCGTTCTGCGTGGCGATTCCGGTCGGACAGTGGTTCGTGTGGCAGCGCTGCGCCTGGATGCAGCCGATCGACAGGAGCGCTTCGCGAGCCACGTTGACCATGTCCGCGCCGAGGGCGAACGCGAAGAGCGAGGCCTCCGGGAACCCGAGCTTGCCCGAACCGATGAAGACCACCCGCTCGTGCAGGTTGACCGAGTGGAAGATCTTCTGCACCCGGCTGAAGCCGACCTTGAACGGCAGCGACACGTGGTCGACGAAGACGAGCGGCCCTGCGCCGGTGCCGCCCTCCCCACCGTCGATGGTGATGAAGTCGACACCGCGGTCGGTGTGGAGCATCAGGTGCGCGAGGTCACTCCAGAACTCGGTCTCCCCCACCGCCGACTTGATACCAACCGGCAGCCCGGTCTCCGTTGCCAGCAGCTCGACGAAATCGAGCAGGCTGTCGGCATCGTGGAACGCCGAGTGGCTCGCCGGACTCACGCAGTCGCGGTCGCGATCGATGCCGCGGATCGTGGCGATCTCTTCGCTGATCTTCGCCTTCGGCAGCAGGCCGCCGACACCGGGCTTGGCGCCCTGGCTCAACTTGATCTCGATCGCGCGAATCTGCGGCAGGCGCGCCACCGTCTCTTTCAGCCGCGCCAGTGAGAACCGGCCGTCCTTCTCGCGGCACCCGAAGTAGCCGGTGCCGATCTGCCAGACGAGATCGCCGCCCTTCTCGTGATGGGGCGAGACGCCGCCCTCGCCCGTACTCTGCAGGCACCCCACGGTCCGGCAGCCGCGATTCAGCGCCTCCACCGCCGGTCCGCTCAACGACCCGAAGCTCATGCCCGACACGTTGATGACCGACGAGGGCCGGAAGGCCTTCGCACGGCCGCGCGCGCGGCCGAGCACCTTGGCGCACGGGATGGTGTAGTTCGGGTCGTAGCCCGGCTCACCGGGGAAGGGGCTGCGGAGTGGAAACGTGTTGTGCTTGATGATCAGGAACGACGGCTGCAGTTCCATGTCGTCGTCCGATCCGAAGCCGAAATAGTTGTTCTCGCGCTTCG
Source organism: Vicinamibacterales bacterium (assembly GCA_046331345.1). Classification (GTDB taxonomy): domain Bacteria; phylum Acidobacteriota; class Vicinamibacteria; order Vicinamibacterales; family CAVVIG01; genus CAVVIG01. The sequence goes on from JAXLRA010000005.1 coordinate 13,088, forward strand.
ACGACGCATAGACCCAGCGGCGCTGGTCGCGGCTGAAGGGCCGCTCCTCGTTGTTGTCGGTCACGATGTATTGGCGGAGTTCGGGGCCGATGGCCTCGAGCCAGTACCGGAAGTGGCCGACGATCGGGAAGTTGCGAAGGATGGCGTGCTGGCGCTGCCCCAGGTCGTACACCACGACGGCCGCAAGCACACCGAGGACGACAAGGAAGACAATCATGCGGCGGATTCTACGTCACGATGTCCGTCTCGCCACGGGTCCGTGTGAGGGCAGGTCCGCCTGAAGGCGGACCCCACGAGTGTAGGCAGCGGGTCGCCGGACCTGCCGGGGGACTGTCGTGGGGGCCGGCTTCAGCCGGACCTGGCTCAGTGCACGGTCGACGACGTGATGCCGCGCGACTGGTTGATGACGCGCGAGATCATCGTCTCGAGCGCCTTCTGATCGATGGTGAAGGGGCCACCGATCGCCGCGCCGAGCGTCACTTCGATGGCCACGACGACGCCGCCCTCTTCGTACGGATTGACGATCCAGCTGAGGCCGCGCAGGGCCACGGTGCGCTCCTCGTCGTTCGGGTACTTCAGGCGATGCATCTCGTGGAGCATCCCCTCGAGCATCACGCGCACGTCGTCATCGGTCCAGGACGCGGGGTCGGTCGAGAGGCCGGGGATGCTGCAGGTGCTGGCGGTTTCCTCACCGCGCAGCCAGATATCCACATAGAAGGTCATCGAGGTCCAATCAGGCTGAGAGTTCACGGAGGAGCGCGTCGGGCGTGGTCACCGGGGCGCGGCACGAGAAGTCGCGACAGACGTACGCGGCCGCCGCGCCGTCGACCGGCCGCATCGACGCCAGGAACGGGGCTACACGCGCCAGATCCTGCGCGGCGTCCGGCGGCAGGCGCAGGGCCAGGGTGAACGGGCTGTAGGCGGTGGCTGCCGCGTCCAGCAGCGCCTGTGCCTCGGCCCCCTCCCCCACCACGACGACCTGACGGACACCGGCCGTCCAGGCGGAGAAGGCCGCCGCCATCATGGGCACGGCGCGGCCCACCTGCTCGAGCCTGGGCGCGAAGAGACGCAGCGCCCGCTCGACGGTCGTCGCCCACGGCGCGTGTTCGTGAAGGTGCGAAAGCAGCGTCAGGTTCATCACCGACACCGCACTCGCCGACGGCTCGGCACCGTCGTACTCCTCCTTCATGCGGAGCAGCACCGTTGGGTCCTGCCCGGTGGTGCTGAACCACCCGCCGGACTCCGGGTCGCCGAACAGCTCGTCCTGGCGATGCTGCAGTTCGATCGCCCATTCGAGCCACTCGGCCCGCGGATCGGCCTTGAACAGTTCGAGCAGCCCGAAGATGAGATACGCGTAGTCCTCGGCATAGGCCTCGATCTCGGCCTGTCCGTCGCGGTAGCGGCGGAGCAGCGTTCTCGTCTCGGGCTTCCAGAGCGTGGAGCGGACGAACCGCGCCGCCGCGGTCGCCGCCGACAGGTACGGCGCCCCGTGCTTCGCGCCGCCCTCGACGAGCACGTTCAGCACGAAGGCGGCACGCGCGAACGCGCCAATCATGAGGCCGTTCCACGCCGTCAGCACCTTGTCGTCGAGATGCGGACGCGGACGCGTCAGACGGGCCTCGAACATCTTCAGCCGCGCGTCCTTCAGCGCCTGGTCCACCGTCTCGGCCGACAGCCCGAACTCATTCGAGAGGTCGGCGATGGAGCGCGCCACGTACAGCAGGTTCTTGCCGACGAATTCCTGCTGCGGATCCATCGGGGCGTTGCCATCCGCCTCGATGCCGAATCGCTTCTTCACCACCGCCGCGTCCGCGCCGAGCAGCGTGTCGAGTTCGCCCGCACGCCACAGGTAGAACGCGCCTTCCATCTTGTGGGCACCGGCCTGCCCTGCATGCTCGGGCGGTATGCTGTCCGCATCTTCGGCTGAATAGAAGCCGCCGGCGGGGTCGGTCATCTCGCGCATCACGTAGCGCAGCGTGTCCTCCGCCACCTGCAGGTGGAACACGTCCCCCGACACCTGCGCCCCTTCGAGGTCGCGAGCACGAGCGCGCCTGGTCGTAGACATCTTCTCGAAGTGCGGCGCACGCACGCCGCATCGACCGAGTAGCGATGGAAGCCGCCGCCAATGTGGTCGCGCATGCCGCCGACCGCCATGGCCCGCAGCGTGCTGAGCACCATCTCCTTCGCATCGGCGTTTCCGGTGCGCACATGTTCGCGCAGGAGGAAAAGCAGCTCGCTCGGACGCGGGAACTTCGGCGAGCCGCCGAAGCCGCCGAACCGCTGGTCGAAGCTCTGTCTGAACTGGGACGCGATGGCAGCGAGGGCCTCCACGTTCGGAAGGCCGCTGCCGGCCTCGCCCTTCGATGATGCACGGAGCTGTTCGGTCACGGAGCCGGCGGAACGTTCAATCTGATCGCGCTTTTCACGCCACGCCCGAAGCAGTTCCGTCAGCAGCTCGATGAACCCCGGCCTGCCCCACTTCGACGCCGGCGGGAAGTAGGTGCCGCCGTAGAACGGCTTGAGTTCGGGCGTGAGCCACACGCTCATCGGCCAGCCGCCGGATCCGGTCGTGCCCTGCACGAACGCCATGTAGACGCGGTCGACGTCCGGCCGCTCTTCGCGATCGACCTTCACCGGGATGAAGTGCTCGTTCAGGAACGCGGCGATCTCCGGATTCTCGAACGACTCGTGCTCCATGACGTGGCACCAGTGGCACGTCGAGTAGCCAATCGAGAGAAAGATCGGTTTGTCTTCCGCGCGGGCGCGGGCAAACGCCTCGTCTCCCCACGGGTACCAGTCGACAGGATTGTTGGCGTGCTGCAGGAGATAGGGACTGCGCTCGCGCGCCAGCCGATTCATTAAGGAATTATGACATGCGGTAGAATCGCGGGCATGACGGACCAGGCCGCGCTTTCCGCGAAGCGGATTGCGATTCTCGTGGAGGAAGACTTCGAAGACCGGGAACTGCCCCTGCTGCTCGAGCTGCTCCGCGAGACGGCCCTGCAGATTGTCGTCGTCGGCCCGGTCGCTGGAACCGCCTACAAAGGCAAGCGCCAGGAAGCCACCGTGGCGTCGGAGATGGCTGCCGGCAAGGCCCGGGCGAAAGACTTCGACATGGTCATCGTGCCTGGCGGCTACGCCCCGGACCGCATCCGCATGCGGCACGCGATGGTCGATCTCATCCGCGATACCTACGACGCGGGCAAGCCGGTGGTCACCATCGACCGCGGCGTCCAACTCCTCATCACGATCAATGCACTCCGCGGCCGCACCGCGACCTGCTGGCCGTCCGTCGCCATCGACGTGAAGAACGCCGGCGGCCGCTACGTCGATCGCCCCTACGTCGAGGACGGCAACGTCGTCACGGCACGCAAGTGGGACGATGTGCCTGCGCTCACGGACGTCATCGTCAAGATCCTCAGCGGTGGAGCAAGCGCGTAGTGAGTTGGTGAATTGGCGAATTGGTGAGTTGGTGAATTGCGCACTCACCGGTTGCGCGCGCCTTAAACTCTCGGCGTTGGTGCCGCGGGGAGTTCGTCGGGACGCCCGCGACGCAGCCGCGCATAGGCGGCCGTGAACTCGACCCCGAAGAGCAGAATCACTGCCTGCACGTAGACCCACACCAGGAAGACGACCACGGCGGCGATCGAGCCGTTCACCTGCGTGAACCGGTTCATGTCGCGCATGTACCAGCCGAGGCCGTAGAGCGCCCCCTTCCACAGCAGCCCTGTCAGGAACGCCCCGATCCAGACGTCGCGGAACCGCACCTTCGCGTTCGGCACGAAGTAGTACACGAGGCCGACCACCAGGATGAACATCGCTGTCGTGGCGTTTCGGATGGCGAAGCTGCGAAGCACCAACAGGGCCGGGAACTGCGAGAGGATGCTCGCGAACCACGTGGCGCCGACGATCTGGGAGGCACTGACGAGCAGCGTCGCCGCGGCGAGCAGGGCGCCCGCCACGAGCAGCATCAGGAACGAGAACAGCTTGTGCTTCCAGTAGCTGCGGGTCTTCTCTACGCCCCAGGCGTAGTTGACCGCCGTGCTGATCGCGCCGAAGAAGCCGAGCGCGCCCCAGATCAGCGCGACCGTGCCGGCGATGCTGAGCGTCGCGGTCGACCCGCGGAACGCATCGAGCTGCCGCGTGATGAACTCGAACTGCTGGGGAAAATAGCGGAGGACGAACTGGAGGACCACGGCGCGGTCCTGTTCGTCGGCCGTGACGCGCCCGATCAGCGCGAAGCCGAGCAGCGCGAAGGGGAACATCGACAGGAGTGCGTAGTACGCGATCGAGGCGGCGTACGTCAGGTTGTCGCTGCGATAGAACCCGAGCAGGCCCCGCCACAGGGAGACGGCCGCCAGCCGGCCGATCTCGCGCGCAGTGTTCGCAGGGTGCTTCAACGACGTCACGCGCCGATTATGTCAGGCGCTGCCGGTCCGACTCCACCCACGCGCGTCCCATCTGGTACAGCAGCCAGGCCGGCACGCTCGCCCCGAGATACAGCCGCGTGGCGCCGACGGCGAGCCTGCGCAGCGACGGCGTCGTGACAACCACGTACGCCGCCGCCACACCCGTGGCAACGAGCACCGCATTGGCCAGCGATCTTGCCGCGGAACCCGTCATGGACGTCTAGCTCCGGCGCGTGCCGCCCGTGCTGGATCCACCGGTCGTTCCGCCCGAGTACCCGGTGCCGCCCGTGCCCGTGGAGCCCGAGCCGGTCGAACCTGACCCGTACGACGACCCGGAGCTGCCCGAGCCGCTGCCGTAGTTCGACCCACCGGACCCGTACGATGAGCCCGTGGATCCGCTGCCGCTCGCGCCGCCAGTGGCCATGGAGCCGCTGGAGCCACCCGTCGCTTCTCGGGCGTAACGCTGCGCTTCGTCCGCACCGCGCGAGACGGCGTCCTTCGCCTTGTCCACCATGTCGCGGCCCTTGTCGGCCCACTCGCCGGCGGCTTCGCTCGCCCGGCGGTAGCCCTCCGAGGCCGAGTCGCGCAGGGTGCCGGCCTGCTCGCTGAGCTGGTTGCGCAGGTCAGCGCCCGACTTGGGCGCGAACAGCATCCCGAGTCCGGCCCCGAGCACCGTGCCCGTGAGCAGGCCCATCACGAAGCTCCCGCCCCCACCACTGTCGCTGTCGTAGCGTTCGTATCCGTCTGCCATTGATCGTCTCCTCCTCCAGGTTCAGTCGTCTGTGATCGTGCGATGCGGCCCGAACGGGGGCCCGGGTATCCGCCACGCGGGCGGCGCTCCCGCTAGGCTGCGCGGGAGAGCATGTGCTCGAGCGCGACGCGCGCGCCCCGCACGATGCCGACGATGCGGCTGGTTTTCGCGCGGACGTTCGAGCGCACGCGGTCGGCCGTGTCATCCACACGGTCCATCGTGGTGCGAATGGCCGTGTCCACGCGTTCGGCCTCCTCACGCACCTTGCCGCTGACGACCTTCGCGTCGTCGAGAATGGCGTTCACGCGTGCCATGGCTGGCGCGACCTGCCGCCCTTCGAGGCCGTTCACCAGCGTCATCACCTTCGAGTACGCGAGGTACGCGCCGATGCCGACCCCGATGACCAGCAGTGCCTCGAGCACGCTGACCACCGCCATGATGCCGAGGAAGAGGTTCGTCGTTCCCAGATCCTGCATGGCGCTCCTCAGAAGGGGTTGGTCTGGTGGCCGGACGCGTAGGGCGCCCTGCCGCGATCGCCGAGCGCCTCGTCCAGCACATGCCAGCCCTGTGAGGCCACGCCGATCGCGCGGTTCACCGTGCCGCGCAACTGCACCAGTTCATGCCCGAATTCCTCCAGTGCCGGCTCGAGTTGCCGCCGCAGTTCCCGCCCGCGCTCGGTGAAGAGCACGTACCCTGCAACGCCACCCAGCACTGCACCAACGGCCGCCGCGATCATGCCTCGTTGCCTGTCGTCCACGTCGCCTCCTTCGCTCCCCATGCGGTGTGTTCCAACATGCGTGCCACGTGAAGCACGGCAGGCTCGAGCCCGCGTCACTTGCCCTTGAAGAAGAACGCGAGTGCGACGCCGTCCCACGGCTGGGCCGGTGCGCCCGATGCGGGCCCGGCGCTGAGCGGCATCACGCCGGTCGCACGCTGGTCGAGGTGGAACCGGTCGAAGAGGTAGGAGCGGACAACGGCGGCGCGCGCTCGCGAGGCAATGAACTGTTGATCGGCGGTGCCCGACGGTGCGTAGCCTTCGACCACGAGGATGCCGGTCGCGATGCGGTCGAGATACGGGGCGATGGCGGTGTCCAGCCGGCGGCGCCCCTCGGGCGAGAGCACCGGCACGTCGGACGGTGCCGTGGCCTCGAACAGGATCGACGCGTCCAGCCAGGTGCGCGTGGCCTTCCGCCCGTCGCGCGCCAGGGCCCCGGCGCGATAGTCCGCTGGTGAAATCTGGTCGAGATCGAAATAGCCGCGGGCGTTGAAGAAGCCGCGCAGGAGAAAGTTGTGCCGCAGCGCGTCCATGTTCTCCGCGAAGCCGGCCATCGCGTCGCGCGCATCATCGAGTGTCTGGCGCATGTTGTCCGCCAACCCGACCATCGGCCCCTGGGCGCTCTTCATCCCCTCGAGCGTCTGTCTTGCCTGGGCCACCACGGCGCGGGCGTCGGTCGTCACCGCGTCGGCGTTGGCGGCGATCCGCGTCACGTGCGTGTACAGCTCATCGTCAGTGAAGAGTCGGCCGACGGTGCCCCGGCCTTCGCGCACGCGGGTGGTGAGTTCGGCGAGGTCGGCACTGACCGTCGCGCCGGAGGTGGCAATCTTCTTCATGTCGCCAGACACGCTGGTGATGACGTCGTTCGCGGTCGTCACCGTCTCGCCGATCGACGCCAACGTCTGCTCGAGTTCTCCGCGCAAGTCGTCGATCGTGGTATTCACCTTCCCCATCGTCGCGTTCATCTGCTGGAGAAGGTCGCCCAGCTCGAACGGCTCGCGGCCGGCAATGGTCGAGAGCGGCGACGCGGCAGGGGCATCGGCCGAGCCGGCACTCACCGAGAGATAGGAGCCGCCGACCAGCCCTTCGGTCTCGATCGAGGCAATGGAATCGGCGCGCACGAGCGTATGCAGGTCCTCGGTGATGCGGAGGCGCACACGGAACCGCCCGCCCGGCTGCGTGGGCGGCACCACTTCGACAACTTCGCCAGCGCGCGCCCCGGACACGCGCACGATGGCGCCGGCCTGCAGCCCGGTCACCTTGACGAACTCGGTGTACAGATCGAAGCGCTTGGTGAACGCCATCTGCCGGTCGCCGATCATGAAGACGGCGACACCGATCAGGCCGAGCATGGCGAGGACGAACAGGCCGACTCCTGCCAGCCGCGCTGGAGATGCCGACATCAGCCGCCTCCCTGGCTCTGCATGAACGCCCTGACCAGCGGGATCTCGCTGCGGTCGAGGTCGTCCGCCGTCCCCCGAATCACGATGCGTCCCTCGTGCAGCAGGGCCAGGTCGTCGGCCACCAGACGGGCGCTCGGAATGTTGTGCGTGACCACGACGAGCGTCACCCCCGCGGCCTTCTGGGCCACGAGCAGCTCGTCGATCTCGCGCGTGGTGATGGGGTCGAGGCCCGCCCCCGGCTCGTCCACCAGCAGAATCGACGGGTCGAGTGCCATCGCCCGCGCGAGTCCGACGCGCTTGCGCATGCCGCCGGACAGCTCGGAGGGCATCTTGTCGACCTCCCGCTCGAGTCCGACGGCCGCAAGTTTCTGGCGGACCCGGCTCCGAATCTCCTCCTCGGTCATCTGGCGATGCCGGCGCATGGGGAACGCGACGTTCTCGCCCACGGTCATCGAGTCGAAGAGCGCGGCGTTCTGAAAGAGGAACCCCATCCGCACCCGCACGCGCGAGAGTTGCCGCGGCGGCAGGCGCGACACGTCTTCCCCATCGACGAGCACCTCTCCCGCATCGGGCTTGACCAGGCCGACGATGTGCCGCAGGGTGACGCTCTTGCCGGTGCCGCTGCGGCCCAGCAGGCAGAAGGCGGAGCCTGCCGGCACGTCCACCGACACATCGTCGAGGACCGCGCGCGTGCCGTAGCGCTTCGTGACGTGACAGAGGCTGATGGCCGGCGTCATCCGGCCACCTGCGGATAGAAGAAGAAGATCAGGCGCACCAGCACCACATCGCTGACGATGATGAGGATCGAGGCCGTGACCACGCTCCTCGTCGCCGCGTCGCCCACGCCTTCGGTGCCCCCCTCCGCCCGGAAGCCGAGGTAGCAGGAAATGGTGGCAATCAGGTAACCGAACACCGCGGTCTTCAGCGTGGCCGGCAGGAGGTCGGCGTAGCCGATGAAGAGGAAGGAGCGCTCGAGGTACAGGCGCCACGGCATGTCCGACGCCAGGGCTTCGGCCACGTAGCCTCCGAGCATCCCCGCAAAGTCCATCAGGATGGTGAGGAGCGGCATCGCGAGGACGCAGGCGATCACACGCGTCGACACCAGGAAGTGGAACGCATCCACCGCGTTCGCCTCGAGCGCATCGATCTGCTCGGTCACCCGCATGGCGCCGAGTTCCGCGCCGATCCCGGCGCCCACGCGTCCGGCCACGAGCAGGCCCGCGGTGAGCGGCCCCGTTTCGCGGATGAGCGCGATGGCCAGCCCGGCGGGAATCATCGCGTCGGCGCCGAAGCGTTCGAGTGACGCGCGCGTATGGAGAGAGAGTACGACGCCGATCGCGAGGCCTGATGTGGCGATCAGCGGTGCGGAACGAAGGCCGAACTGGAAGAGGTGGCGGAGAACTTCGCTACCCTCGTAGGGCGGAGCAAACGGCCGCACGAGGGCGCGGCCCGCAAAGAGGGAGAACGAGCCGACACTCGCCAGGCCGCGAATGGCCGCGGCGCCGACACGATCGACAAGGGGCAGCTCCGGCGTGGCCGCGTGCACGGCAGAGCACCGTGCAATGCCCGGGCCGTCACGCCGAGCCGCCCCGGCCGTACTGCTAGATCACGAGGCAGCGCCCGCTGACGCCATCGCCACACGGGCGGCCTTTCCGGCGTCGCGAATGTCGTGCTTCTTCATCTTGCTGTAGAGCGTCGGCCGGTACAGCCCGAGGATCTGCGCCGCTTCCTGCTTGTTCCAGTTCGTCCGCTGGAGCGTCTGGAGGATCGCCATCTTCTCGATCTCGGCCAGGGTGCGGTGCGGCGGAATGACGAAGTCGTTCGAGCCCGTGCTCTCCTCGCGAATCGACTCCGGCAGGTCGCCGACGCCGATTTCGCTCCCCTTCGCGACGAGCACCGCGCGCTCGATCGCATTCTCCAGCTCACGCACGTTGCCCGGCCACCGGTTCCTGATGAGGAGGTGGTAGACCGAGGGCGCCAGCGTCTTGACGTTCTTCTGGTAGCGCGTCCGGAACTTGTCGAGGAAGTAGTCGCAGAGGAGCGGGATGTCCTCCGTCCGCTCGCGCAGCGGCGGCACGCGCAGCGTGATCGTGTTGATGCGGAAGTAGAGGTCCTCGCGAAGGCGGCCGTCGCGCAGCGCGGCATCGAGGTCGATGTTCGTGGCACAGATCAGGCGGAAGTCGACGTGCACGATGCGGTCGCTGCCGATGGGGCGGTACTCGCGCTCCTGGAGCACACGGAGCAGCTTGGTCTGGAGATAGGACGGCATCTCGCCGATCTCGTCGAGCAGGAGGGACCCGCCCTCCGCCATCTCGAAGAGCCCTTCCTTGTCCATCGTGGCGCCGGTGAACGCGCCCTTCTTGTAGCCGAACAGCTCCGACTCGATGAGGTCCTTCGGGATCGCCGCGCAGTTGATCTTGATGAACGGGCCCTTCGAGCGCTTGCTGTTGTAGTGGATGGCGTTGGCGATGAGCTCCTTGCCGGTGCCGTTCTCACCCTGAATCAGGATGTTCGCCTCGCTCGCCGCCACGCTCTCGATGAGCTCGAAGAGTTCCTGCATCTTCTTGCTCTTCCCGATGACGTTCTGGAACTTGTAGCGGTCCTGCAGCTTCTGCTTCAGCAGCTCGTTCTCGTCGACAAGCGACTTCTGCTTGATGGCCTTCTCGAGCTTGTCGAGCAGCCGCTCGGCGTCGATCGGCTTCTCGAGGAAGTCGAACGCGCCGGCCTTCACCGCCTCGACCGAGCGCGGGATGTTGCCCTGGCCGGTGATGACGATCACCTCCGCCTCCGGCTCGAGATCCTTGAACTTGCGCACGAGTTCGATGCCGTCGATGTCCGGCAGCATCATGTCGGTGACCACCGCATCGGGACGCCACGTGCGAAACAGTTCTTCGCCCCGGGTGCCGATCAGCGCCGTCCGCACTTCGTAGCCGGCATGCTCGAGCAGGATCTTCAGCCACTCGGTCATCGACGGCTCGTCGTCGATGGCCAGGACGCGACGCTTGCGCTTGACGCTCATAGCTCCTGAGCGTCGTGTATGCCGCGTCACAAGTCAATACACAATCACAGAGACTGTTGGCTCTCAATACAACATGTCTGCAAGTAATACAGATGAGCCTGACCGCAAGCGACTGTTCTGTCGCCGCTTATATGGCTGGGTATGGCAACAAGTGCATTCTCGGGCAGCCGATCGGGGTGTCTGGAACGCGAACCCGGCCGAAACGGGCCCCGAAGACCGCTGTGCGATAATCCGCCCGATGCCGGACCAGACGCCTCCGCTGCCGCCGGATCGACGCGTCCCGCCGCTGGAGTTCACGGCACCGGGCGGCGCCGACGCGGTGGCATGCGAGCGGTGCCGGACGCGGATGCACCGCGTGCGCGCCGCGTGGCACTGTCCGGCGTGCGGCCACAAGACCGACGGATACGGCTGGTAGATGCAGGCCCTCGACTCGCACATCGACCCCACGGATCCCCTCTTCACCGCCAACGCCGCGCGCCTGCGCGGCCTGGTGAACGAACTGCGCGAACGCACGCTCCTGGTCCGCGAAGGTGGAGGCCCCCGATACATCGAGCGGCATCGTGCGCAGGGCAAGCTTCCCGTGCGGGACCGGCTCGAGCGGCTGCTCGATCGCGGCACCCCCTTCCTCGAACTCTCGGCGCTCGCGGCGTTCGACATGTACGACGGCGACGCTCCCGGCGCGGGCATCGTCACGGGCGTCGGCCGTGTCTCCGGGCGCGAGGTCGTCGTGGTGGCCAACGACGCCACCGTGAAGGGCGGCACCTACTACCCGATCACCGTGAAGAAACACCTGCGGGCGCAGCAGGTCGCGCTCGAGAACCGGCTGCCGTGCCTGTACCTCGTCGATTCGGGCGGCGCGTTCCTGCCCCTGCAGTCAGAGGTGTTCCCCGATCGCGAGCACTTCGGCCGCATCTTCTTCAACCAGGCGCGCATGTCGGCCGAGGGCATTCCGCAGATTGCCGCCGTGATGGGCTCCTGCACCGCCGGCGGCGCCTACGTGCCCGCGATGTCGGACGAGACCATCATCGTGAAGGGCACCGGGACGATCTTCCTCGGGGGGCCGCCGCTCGTGAAGGCGGCCACCGGCGAAGAGGTCACCGCTGAGGAACTCGGCGGGGCCGACGTGCACACGCGCCTCTCCGGCGTGGCCGACTACTTCGCCGACGACGACGCGCACGCGCTGGAGATCTGCCGGACGATCGTGTCGACGCTGCCTTCGGCCAAGCGGGTGCCGCCGGGCCTCATCGCCCCCGAGGATCCGCGCTACGCGCCGGAGGAGATCTACGGCATCGTGAACGCCGACATCCGCAAGCCCTACGACGTCCGCGAGATCATCGCGCGCATTGTCGACGGCTCGCGGTTCGACGAGTTCAAGGAGCGCTACGGCACGACGCTCGTTACCGGCTTCGCCTACATCCACGGCATGCCGGTCGGCATGATCGCCAACAACGGCGTCCTCTTCTCGGAGTCGGCCCTGAAGGCCACGCACTTCATCGAACTCTGCAACCTGCGCGGCATTCCGCTGGTCTTCCTGCAGAACATCACCGGCTTCATGGTGGGCCGCCAGTACGAGCGCGCCGGCATCGCCAAGGACGGCGCGAAGATGGTGCACGCCGTCGCCAACGCGGTCGTCCCGAAGTTCACGGTGGTCATCGGCGGATCGTTCGGCGCCGGCAACTACGGCATGTGCGGACGCGCCTACGATCCGCGCTTCCTGTGGATGTGGCCGAACGCCCGCATCTCGGTCATGGGCGGCGAGCAGGCCGCCGGGGTGCTGGCCACCGTGAAGCGCGAACAGCTCGCGCGGTCCGGCGGCGTGCTCAGCGCCGAGGAGGAGCGCGAACTCAGGCAGCCGATCCTCGAGAAGTACGAGGCCGAAGGCTCCCCGTATTACTCCACGGCCCGGCTGTGGGACGACGGGATCCTCGATCCGGCGCAGACGCGCGGCGCCCTCGCGCTCGGATTGTCGGCCGCGCTGAACGCGCCGCTGGCGGAACCCCGGTTCGGCATCTTCCGCATGTAGGCCATCGTGGCATACCAGCACCTCCTCACCGAGCGGCACGGCAGCGTCGAGCGGCTCACCCTGCACCGCCCCGACGTCCGCAATGCGTTCAACGACGGGATGATCGCGGAGCTGACCGCATGGGCGGGCGGGCTCGCGGCCGACTCGACGGTGCGCGCCGTGGTCATCGCCGGCGCGGGCCCGACATTCTGTGCCGGCGCGGACCTCACGTGGATGGCGCGGACGGTGGAGTACACCGAGGCCGAGAACGTCGCCGATGCGGAGCGGACGTCCGCCATGTTCCGGGCCATCGACACGCTCCCCGTGCCGGTGATCGGCCGCATCCACGGCGCGGCGCTCGGCGGCGGAGCCGGGCTGGCCGCCGTCTGCGACGTTGTCGTCGCGGAGGAACACGCCGTCTTCGGGTTCACCGAGGTGAAGCTCGGGATCATTCCGGCGGTGATTTCGCCATTCGTGCTCGCCAAGATCGGCCGGTCGGCAGCACGGGAGCTCTTCCTCACCGGCCGCCGCTTTTCGGCCGCGCACGCGCTCGATATCGGCCTGGTGCACACCACCGTCGCCCCCGAGCAGCTGGACGCCGCGGTGGACGCCGTACTTCGCGAAGTGCTCGGGGCCGGTCCGCAGGCCGTCGCGGCCGCGAAGCAGCTGATCGCCGACGTCTCGCAGGCCGGGTCGCTCGACGACGCCGTGCAGCTGAGTGCGCGCGCCCTGGCGGCCCGCCGCGTGTCCGCCGAGGGGCAGGACGGACTCCGTGCCTTCCTCGACAAGCGGAAACCGGGCTGGAGCGCGTCGTGATCCGGCGGCTGCTCATCGCCAATCGCGGCGAGATTGCCGTGCGCATCGCACGCGCGTGTCGCGAACTCGGCGTCGAGAGCGTGGCGGTCTACTCGGACGCCGACCGGCGCAGCGCGCACGTGGACGCCGCCGATCGCGCCGTCCACATCGGCCCGGCACCAGCCCGGGACAGCTACCTGCACGTGCCGGCCATCCTGGAGGCCGCGCGGAGCGTGGACGCCGACGCCGTGCATCCGGGCTACGGGTTCCTCTCGGAGAACGCCGGGTTCGCGCGCGCCTGCCGCGACGCCGGGCTGGTGTTCGTGGGGCCGCCGCCCGAGGCGATCGAGCGTATGGGGTCGAAGATCGCCGCGCGGGCGCTCGCGGAGCGGGCCGGTGTGCCGGTGGTGCCCGGGCGTACGCCAGCCGATCAGTCGACGGCCGGCATCCTCGACGCCATTGCCGCCGTCGGCCTCCCGGCTCTCGTGAAGGCGTCCGCTGGCGGAGGCGGACGAGGAATGCGGCAGGTCCACGCCATGGCCGACGCGGCCGCCGCGATCGAATCGGCGCGCCGCGAGGCGGAGGCGGCCTTCAAGGACGGCACCCTCTACGTGGAACGCCTGATCGAACGTCCGCACCACGTCGAGGTGCAGGTGATGGCCGATACGCACGGACAGGTCGTGCACCTGTTCGAGCGTGAATGCTCCGTTCAGCGCCGGCACCAGAAGGTGCTCGAGGAAAGCCCATCGCCGCATCTCACGCCTGGACTCCGCCAACGCATGACCGACGCCGCCGTGCGAGCAGCACGGGAAGCCGGCTACGTGAACGCCGGCACGTTCGAGTTCCTGGTGGATGTGAGCCGGTTCGCGGGCGACGACACGCCGTTCTACTTCCTCGAGATGAACACGCGGCTCCAGGTCGAGCACCCGGTGACCGAGCAGATCGCCGGTGTCGATCTGGTCCGCGCGCAGTTGCTGGTCGCGTCCGGCGAGCCGCTGCCGTGGACGCAGGCGTCGCTCGCGCAGCGCGGCCACGCGATCGAGGCACGCGTCTATGCCGAAGACCCGGCCCAGGGCTTCATTCCGCAGGCGGGTCCGCTCCTGCTCTACCGCGAGCCGCAGATGCCCGGCATCCGCATCGACAGCGGGTTTCGCGAAGGCGACACGGTGCCGGTGCACTACGACGCGATGCTGGCCAAGGTGATTGCCACCGCTGAATCGCGCGCGCTGGCAACCCGGCGCCTGGTGGCGGCGCTGCGCGCCTTCCCGGTGCTCGGCATCCGCACCAACATCGCGTTCCTGATCCGGGTGCTCGAGAGCGACGCGTTCACGGCCGGCCAGATCCACACCGGCTTTCTCGACGCCGACGGCGCCTCGCTTGCCACGCCTGCCCCGGCTCCCCCGCCTGACTTCATCCGCGCGGTCCTCGACCTCCACAGCCAGTCCGCATCGGCGTCTACGGCGGGCGCCGTGCCGGCGATGCACGATCCGTGGAGCGGCCTGGAGAACTGGGGGCAACCATGAGTGCCCGGCCAGCGGTGACGCGGGTACGCGAGGGGGTCTACCGCGTGGAGGTCGATGGCCGGAGTGAGATCGTGCACGTGGCAGGCGCCCCGGGGCACCCGTGGGTGCACTGGAACGGCCTCGTGTTCGAGCAGCCGTTCGGTGACGGACAGGCCGTGGTGCGGACGCGCCGCGCAGACGCGCATGCCGCACTGAGCGCGCCGATGCCGGCCACGGTGCGGAAGGTGGCGGTCACCGCAGGGAGTCGTGTCACCAGGGGCGATACGCTCGTGGTGCTCGAGGCGATGAAGATGGAACTGCCACTGCGGGCGCCCGCCGACGGCGTCGTGCGCGCGGTGCACTGCCGCGAAGGCGAACTCGTCCAGCCTGGAACCCCGCTCATCGACCTGGAGTAGCCGATGTCGATCCCATCGCTCCGCGGAGCGCAGGTCACGATCGTCGAAGTGGGCGCACGGGACGGCCTGCAGAACGAAGCCGCTGTCGTCCGTACCGACGACAAGGTGGCGTTCATCGACCAGCTGGCGACGGCCGGCCTTCCGGTGATCGAGGTCGGCGCGTTCGTGAATCCGAAGCGCGTGCCGCAGATGGGCGACACCGCCGACGTGTGCGCCCGCCTGGCGCGCCGGAGCGACGTGCGCTACACGGCGCTGGTGCCCAACCTGGTGGGGCTCGACCGCGCGGAGGCCGCGGGCCTGGCAGACGTGGCCATCTTCGCCGCCGCGTCCGAGGGGTTCAGCCGCGCGAACATCAACGCCGGTGTCGACGAAGCCTTCTCGATCTACGGCGAGGTCTGCCGGCAGGCGATTGCACGCGGCATGCGGGTGCGCGGCTACCTTTCGACCGCGTTCGGCTGTCCGTACGACGGCGAGGTCGCGCCGGCGCGGGTGCTCACCCTCACGCAGCGCCTGCTGGACATGGGCGTGTACGAGGTGGCGGTCAGCGACACCATCGGCGTGGCGCACCCGGCGCAGGTCGCCGCGGTCCTCGAGGTCCTCACCGCAGCGGTGCCGGTCGAACGGCTGGCGCTGCACTTCCACGACACGCGCGGAACCGCGCTCGCGAACGTGCTCGCGGGACTGCTCCACGGCGTGCGGACCTTCGATGCCGCCGCCGGGGGCCTCGGCGGGTGTCCCTTCGCGCCGGGCGCAGCGGGCAACCTCGCCACCGAGGATCTGGTCTACATGCTGGACGGGATGGGGATCAGCACAGGCGTGCGCCTCGACCGGCTGGTCGAGGCGTCACGGTTCATCGGCACGCGGATCGGGCACCCACTGCCCTCGCGGTGCATGCAGGCGGTCGCGGGAACCCGCGACCGGTCCTGACGCAGGCGCAGCCCCTGCCTATTTCAGGTAGGTGCCCACCGGTGAGTTGCCCACCTCTGGCATGACCGCACTGAGCGTGGAGGTGTGCTCCCAGATCGTGCCGTTCACGTTCGTGGCGAAGAACCGCTTGTTGTCGGCGTTCGTCGGGTCTGCGTAGGCGCGCCAGCCCTGCGCCGCCTCGCCCACCGCCAGGCCATTGCAGCTGCCCGGTGCGCCCGGGAACGGCGTGCCGTCGAGTTCGATGACGTAGCCCGACTTCGTCACGGTGTTGGCCGTGGCCAGGTTCGCCGAGATGAACGCTTCGCGCGCGCCAACGGGCGGCTGGCCGAGCGTGGTCAGGTTCGGGGCATAGAAACCGGCTCCGCACGTCAGTGCGAAGGTCAACTGCGAACTGTGGATCACCCGCATCGAGCCGATCGCCGAGGCCGCCCCCGCCGATTGGCGGGCCAGCAGCATTCGAGGCAGCGCGATGGTCGAGAGCACACCAATCAACGCGATGACGAACAGCAGATCGATGAGGGCGAAGCCGTCGGCTTTCCGTGTGTGCACCTGTCAGCTCCTGTCACCCTTGTAGCAGGGGTTGTGCCGTGGTGCGGGTCCGCGCAGCATCGCGACGCGTCGTGCACTCCGGAACATGCGGCATGGTCGGCCGGGTGACACTCCGTGACACGCACCGCCCACCCTGACAATTCCTGTCACAGGTGTTTTCGGAAGATCACCGCGCCGGGCACAGTCCGGGCCTGTGAGCGCGCGGTCAGCTCGCGGGACGGAGCAGCTGGCGGCTGAGGCCCTGCACGCGCTGCCGCTCGGTCGGCGAGAGATCGTCGAGCATGCAGTCGACCGCGTCGACCAACAGGCGCCACTGCGCCCGGCCCGTGATCGCACTCAGGGCGGAGAGGCGAGCCTTCACCTCGGTCGGCACACGGACCCCAAGTTGGGGGTAGTCCTTCACACGTTCTCCGGCGCGCGCACCGGCCGGTGGGCGCCCCACGGGCCGGCGGCGCCGCCTGCCTTCACGGTTGGGTTTCGTCGAGTCGCTCATGCGGCCGATAGAGCAAGCGCGATTCCAGCCGGCCGGCCGAGCCGGCCGGCGTGGCGACCGGGTTGCATCGGACCACGCGTGCGCGCTCCCACTGCACGCGCTGAACGCCGCAGCCAGCAGGGCGACCGCCGACGCCGGACCCGCGGCGGCCGTCGTCCGCGCGAGCGGTACGCACGCTGGCGCCGGCTGGCCGGCCTGCTCGCCCTCTATATCGCCTATGTGGCCGTCCGCGCGGTGCCCTCGACATTTCGGCGCCTGTGGCGGCCGCGTTCGTCATAATCTCTGCGAGGTGTTCCTTTTGCAGCCGCACATTGCCATGAAGCAGCGCGTGTCCGCCTTGGTCATCGCCCTCGTCCTCTCCGGTGGACTGCTCAGCAGCCAGACCCGGATCACGCCACCGTCGAACAAGTACACGCCCGCACAGGACGTCGAGCTGGGGCTGCAGGCCGCCAACGAAGCCCGCCAGCAGCTCCCGGTGATGCGAGACGACGCGGTGACGTCGTACATCCAGCGGCTTGGCACCCGCCTCACCGCCGTGATTCCTCCGGAGCTGCAGCAGCCGGCGTTCAAGTACTCGTTCGAGGCGGTGAACGTGCGCGACATCAACGCGTTCGCCCTGCCCGGCGGGCCGATGTTCGTCAACCGGGGCATGATCGAGGCGGCGAACAGCGAGGGTGAGGTCGTCGGCGTCATGGCCCACGAACTGAGTCACGTGCTGCTGCGCCACGGCACGGCCCAGGCAAGCAAGGCCGGGAAGTACCAGATGGGCCAGGTCGCTGGCGCGGTGCTCGGGGCCATCATCGGCGGCCGGGTGGGCAGTGTCATCGCGCAGGGCACCCAGTTCGGCCTCGGAGCGAGCTTCCTCCGCTACGGACGCGAGTACGAGCGGCAGGCCGACATCATGGGCGCGCAGCTGATGGCGCGGGCGGGCTACGACGCCAGGGACATGGCCGCCATGTTCCGCACGATCGAGAAGCAGGGCGGCGCCAGCGGTCCCGAGTGGCTCAGCGACCACCCCAATCCGGGCAACCGCTCGGCGTACATCGAGAAGGAAGCCACCACGCTGCGGGTGTCGAACCCGGTGACCGATCGGTCCGGTTTCGATCGCGTGAAGGCGCACCTCGCCACGCTGCCGAAAGCGCCGACATCCGAGGAGGTGGCGAAGTCGCGCCCCGCCGGCAACCAGGAGGGCTCGCGTCCCACGGGCACCCTGGGCCGCGTCGCGCCTCCGGCCTCGCGTACGCGCGACTACACCGAGGGCAGCGCCTTCGGGATCACGGTCCCGGAAAACTGGCGGGAACTGCCAGGCTCCAGCGCGGTGACCTTCGCGCCGGACGGCGCCTTCGGCCAGGTCAACGGCCAGAGCGTCTTCACGCACGGGGTGGAGGTGGGCGTCATCCGAAGCGAGCGCCATGAACTCGACGAGGCGACCGCCGACTTCATCACCTCGCTCGCCCGCAGCAATCCGCGCCTCACCCGCCGCGGCGAGTCGATGCCGACGGTGATTGGGGGCAGGCGCGCGCTGCAGACGCCGCTCGCGAACGTGTCGGACGCCACCGGCGGCAACGAGAGCCTCCTGCTGTTCACCACCCGTTTGCGGGACGGCACGCTCTTCTATGTCGTGGGGGTCTCACCGGCGGCCGACGTCCGGACCTACGAGCCGGTCTTCCAGCAGGTCGTCCGGTCGATCCGGCTCAACGACTGAGGCAGGCCAGAGGCGGAGCGGACAGCACTGCCCCCATCCAGTCGCGTGGCAAAAATTGATGTGGTCCCTAAGTACAGGTCGGGCAGGCGCCGATAACAGCGGCGTGGATGAGCAAATCTGGAGTTTCTCGCGCAACGGGGAGCTGCTGGAAGTCAAACGCACCCCGGCCGACGACGGCATCCTGCTTTCGATTACGGGGGATGGGCCGCCGCGGACCTACTTCTTCCCGGAACTCGCCCGCCTCGAACAGTTCCAGGCGGACTTCGAGAAGTTCCTGCTCGGCACCGGCTGGACGTTCATGTCCTTCACGCCGGAGCGCCGATCCGGCCGTGAACGTCGGCACTTCAGCCGTCTGCTGAGCGATCGCCGCCGCTGGTGGACCGACGGCCTCGGCCGTCCCAGGCCCGGCGCCGACAGCAGCTCGGACCTCACGGACGGGGACCGCGAGCGCCGTCTCCGCCGCCTCCGCCGGGGGCGTTAGCCGAGGCCAGCCAAACCGGGCAAATCCGGCGTCCCGCTTGCTGTAGGTCGAGCCGGAGGTTTCGGGATGCCGGTCAGACTCTCACATTCCCCCGACCGCGACGGCGAGTGGCGCGTCTCCCTCAACGACACGGTGATCGTGTGTTTTTCCGGGCCTTCTGCCCGGGAGCAGGCCCTGCGCCGCAGCCGCGAACTGGCTGACCTGCTGCAGTCGATCACCGAGGAATGCGGCGACCCCCACCCATCCGACCCCGGCGGACTTTTGACACCCGGGTAAGAACTACTTCCCAGCCGTGTCCAGCTTGTCGCCGTCCTAACGGGCGGGATAAGCTGAACACGGTTACACACTTCGACACGGAGACCACAGGATGAGACGACTTCTACAGGCGTGTGCGCTGGCGATGGTGCTCCTCGGCATTCCCACGCTGGCCCATGCGCAGACGGCGCTGGCAGACGACGACCGGGCGGGACTGGTGTCCGCCGGCGCCATGGTGGGCGCGCAGCTCGACACGCCGGACAACTGGCTGCTCTTCGGAGCCGACGCCCGGGTCCAGATCGCGCACGCCCTCGAGTTCGAGCCGCGGTTCACGTACCAGCCGCAGAACGGCGCGCACACGATGCAGATCGACGCCAACGTCCTGAAGAACTTCGACCTGGCGCGGCCCGGCCGCTTCCGGCCGTTCATGGGTGTTGGTGGGACGCTGCAGAAATTCTCGGCGGATCAGGGCGCGGGAGACACGGTCGTCGGCATCAACCTCGTGGCCGGGTCCCGGATTGCCCTCAGCTCGAGCCGCGGCTACGAGCCGTTCATCATCGGCCAGTACTCGGTGGTCCGCGACCAGCCGAACTCGTTCTCGATGGTGGTCGGCGCATCGTTCCGGCTGCGCCAGTAGCTCGCAGGCCGGGTCGTCTCACAGGGCGATCCGGCCCGTTCCCCTTCCTGCCGCGTCCCCGGGCCGAGCCCGCTCCCGGTCAGACCGCGTGGACCGTGGGCTGGGCCGTCCAGGCAATGCCCGCATACAGCCCGCTCGTCAGCCCCTGCGCCGCCGTGGGCTCAGCCTCCGGACACTCCAGGTACACACAGTCGGCCCCCGCCTTCTCGACGCAGGCATCGAGTTCCGCACCTCGGGGCAGGGTCAGCAGCCAGTCGATCGTGTAGCCGTTGAAGCAGGCGGGCAATCCGACGCCAGACCGGTGCCTGGCCACTGCCAGGGCGCGGCCCTGGGTGCGGCAGGCAGACACGAGCTGGCGGATCCGTCCACCGGTCACCAGCACCTGCTCGGCCCTGATGGCCACCACCGCATCGAAGCGACGGCTCGCGTCGAGGGCGCGCAGGGCCGCCTGCAGGGCCTCCACGCTGCCTCGGGAGCGGGGATCGGACGCCACGGTGTCGACGTGCAGTCCGCTGATGGCGTGCTTCACGAACGACGCGTGCTCGCCTGACACCACGACGACCGGGCCGCAGGCGGCTTCCAGCGCGGACTGCGTGACGTGCCGCACGAGCGGCGTGCCCCAGAAGGACTGCAGCGCCAGGGGGGGCAGCCCGTCGCGCTTCCGGGTATCGGCGATGACGACGATGGCGGCTTGCGTGTCGAGCATTGGTGCCTCGCTGCGTAACTCAGCAAGGCACACGCCATGGCTGCACAGGTCTGCGCCCAGCCTGACTTCGGTGAGTACGCTCGAAACCCGGCACATTTCCGACGAGAGGCGCTCCACCGCGCCTCGCACGCGGGTGCATGCTTTCGATGCGCAGACACTGCCTCAACCGTGTAGCGTTCACGACACCGGAGCCCCCTGGACCGGGGCGGAAGACCTGCGGCGATCCGGGACCCGGTCAGGTCGGCTCGGGTGCCGGGTGCGTCAGGACGGCTGATTCGGCTCCCAGATGTCGAGGAAGCCGAAGCTCGTCGTGTGATGGAAGTGGCGAAGCAGGTGGGCCTCGAACTCCGGGAACTCGCGGAGCGCCTTCGCCTTGTCGGGATGCTCGAAGGGCACGCCGATGACCACGAAGGCCGGGGGCGTGCGCTGGATGGTCTCGAGGAACTCGCGGCGATACGTCTCGCGGAAGCCGGGGACCGCCCTGGTCAACGGCAGCCCATAGACGAATCGGGTCGCATGCGGACGCGCGCTGAGATATCCGACCGTGGCATCGTTACCGTACACCACGACCCGGTCGTTCGGCGCACTGTGTGCCGCGATGTAGTCGGCGGCACGAATCTCGTCACCGACCCTGTAGCTGTCGAACTGGAACTGGTCGTAGTATTCGACCCGCGTCTGCTCCCCGGTCAGATACGCCAGCCATCGACCGACATCGCGAACCGGCTGCAGCGCGAGCCACACGGCAATGGCGCCGCAGGACAGCAGCGTCGCGAACTTCAGCACGGCGGGTCCGCCTGCCCGGCCGCCGTTCTCCGCGTCGGACGCCAGCATCCGCGAAACGCCGATTCCGCTGAGCAGCGCGACGGGCCCGAACACGGCGGCCCACTGATAGACGAAGAACTTCCCCTGAAGCACCACGCACCCGACGGCGAGGACCAGCCACAGGGAGGCGGCGTAGCACGCACGACGCTCGACTCGCCAGAGGGTCAACGCCCCCGCCGACAGCGCCGGCACCGTCGCAAGTCCGTACCAGACGGCCCTGAGGAAGCGCACGCGACGACCGGACACCGAGGTGGACAGGGCGCGCACGTTGTAGCCAACCTGCACCTCGAACAGATCGTGCAAGCCGCCTCCGTAGGCGAACCAGGCGAGCGTGACAAGGGGGACCAGCATCGCACCAGCCACGACCGCCGAGGCCCTGCCCAGTCGGGTGCGCCATGGCGCCGGGTCCACGAAAGCCCAGTACACCGGAACCAGGCCGAGCACTGCATAGAACGGCTTGACCAGGCTGCAGGCGCCCGCACACACGCCGGCCAGGGTCAACCGTGCTGGCGAGCGGCCAGCGTCCGTGAGCAGGGGGACGAACGCGACGGTGCTCAGCAGGGTGACCCAGCCGTCGGGCTGCGCGGTGTGGAACCAGCCGAGCGACGCAATGCCGAGCACGAGTCCGGCCGCAGCCACGGTTCCGCCTCTGGGAGCACCGAACCTTGAATCGACGCGGCGCAGCGCGACACACGCGAGGGCGAGCAGGCCGAGTTCGAGCACCCGGATGCCCCACATGTTCCGCCCGAAGAGGAATTCGGCAGCGGCGAAGCCCAGGAACGCGAAGGGTCCCTTGAGATCCCACCCGTCCTTGAACGGCAATCCGCCGCGGAGGACGATGTCGCCGACGGACGCCATCATGCCCTGATCCCAGCCGAACGGGAACGTCAGGCTGGCCGCGGCCCAGGAGGCGGCCGCAACGCACACTGCCGCCCACCCCGCACGGACGAGCCGCGACGGGGGTGAGCCAGGGACCGATGCGTTCCGGTCAGCGAGCTGCGGCATGGTGATCAGGCGCCGTGCAGGATCATGGCGTGGTTGGCAGCGGCGGCACCAGCGCCTTGAGCCGCGCGGCGATCGGCTTGCCGTCGTCGGTCTCCACGAGGTTCACCGTTTGCGCCGGGTCCACGGTCAGGTTGTAGAGCTCTTCGGTGCCGTTGCTGTTCCAGATGTACTGGTAGCCATCGCTGATCACGGATTGCATGTCGCCGTGACTGAGCGGGTACCACGGCTTGACCAGGCCGAACACACGTTGACGCGCCTGGGACACGATGACCGGTTCACCGCATGGCGCGCCGCTGGCCTGCGCCCAGCAGGACGCGAGCGATGCGCCCGGGAATGCGACGCGTCCCTGAAGACCGACCACGTCCATCACCGTCGACGGCAGTTGCCTCGTGGTCACCCAGTTCGTGACGCGCCGGGCGGCGGGCAGCTTCGGCGGGAAACGCATGATGAGCGGCACATGGAGCAGCGGCATGTACAGGGAGTTGCCGTGCCCGAAGATGCGGTGCTCGCCGAAGTGTTCACCGTGGTCGGCCACGACGATCAGGAGCGTATTGTCCAGCACGCCTTCCTGCCGGAGCCCTTCGACCAGCCGCCCGATCTGATAGTCAGCGTAGGCAATGCCCGCCTCGTAGGAGCGCTCGTCGCCCTCCATGATGCGCTTCGGGGTGTCGACCTTGCCCGGACGCGTGGCCGTGGCCGGGTCGTGCATGATGAACCCGTACTCGCGCGGCGATCCGAAGCGGCTCGCGAACGGCTCTGGCGGACGGTAGGGTTCATGCGCGTCCATGTAGTTCGCGAACGCGAAGAAGGGTTGCCCCTGCTTGCGGCCGCGGACCCAGTGGAGCACGGCATCCGTGATCTCGGTGGCGTTCCGCTGGACCAGCACCCGGTGGAATCCGATGCGGTCGCGGATATGGTCTTCGGTCGCGATCTCGACGCCGATGGCCGACGCCGACAGGGTGGCGCCCGGGGTATTCGGGATGTCCTCGTAGTGGATGAATCCGCGGCTCAGCCCGTGGACGCGGCTGGCGTAGATCACGTTCGACACGAAACCGCCGGTCTGGTAGCCCGCCGCCTGCAGCGCCTCCGCGAGGGTCGGATAGGTGGAGTCCAGCGGCTCCCGCCATCCGCCCGACAGCTCGTACGGCAGGTGCCCGGTGAACATGGCCGAGTGCGACGGCAGCGTCCAGGGTGCGGCAGAGATCGCGGCGTCGAACGTCACACCGGACGCGGCGATCTTCTCGAGTTCGGGACTCGTGCTCTTCGGGAAGCCGTAGACCGACAAGGTCTGCGCGCGCACCGTGTCGAGCACGACGAGCATCACGTTGGGCGCGGGCGGCTGCGCAGGGGGCAGGGCCGCCAGCTGGCGCCGTTCCCGGTAGGCCAGCGTTCCATTCACGATGGCCGTCGCCAGCACGGCAGCACCGAGGAGCCAGGGCACGCCGCGCCGCAGCGTCCGCGGCCTCGACGCCATGAGTCGCGACAGTTGCGTGGCACACCCGGCGGCGCCGACGAGCGACGCGGCCCAATGCAGACGGGGGATGGCGAAGAGGGGCCCGGCGGCGGCGAGGAGGCCGAAGGCAAAGAGCGCCTGCTCGGCTTTCACATGCCGCCACACCCGTGGGATCCGCGACAGGCACGTCAACACGAGGGCCAGCATGCCCGCGAACACGAGCGCGTCCACGGGAATCATCCACACGACCTGCGGACTGACGATGTAGGGTGGCACGTACCACTGGCGGCGCGCACCGGCGATGGCCGCTTCGAGCAGGCCACCGGCCAGCCCCGTCCACACCGCCATGACCCACACCTCGCGGATCGTCGGTGTTGACTGACCGCTCGACTGGGACGTCGTCACACTCACGGCTTCGAAACCCTTTCCGACTCGCGGCTGGTGACCCCCTGCCGCCGACGCCATTCAGGCAGATACTCACTCTGCCAGTAATACGGCCAGTCCTGCATCTGCCACGCGCCGTCCACGGCAAAGCCAGCGGCCATGTTGCCCGGTTCCCTCAGCCGCAGGTTCGGCGCGGGATTGGACGTGCACGGCAGCGGCGCGGCAAAGCACTTCGGCCGGTCGACCGCGCTCCTGGCCGGCACGTGCAGCGTGAGCCCGCTGGTGGTGACGAAGGGCTCCAGCGCGAAGGAGGGCGGAGCGGACCGCAGGCCGTGCGGGGGGCCCGCCAACGGTGCGAACTGCGCGCCGACCGCGGCCGCCACCGACGCGCCCCTGGACGCGGCCGCCAGCGCCGGCTCGACGAGCGGACCGGCACACGCGATCGTCACGGCGGCGAGTGCCGCCTTTGCCACGCGGCCAGGCCTCCCACGACTGAGTTCCACACGTCCCCACTCCGCCACACAGAGCGCCGCGAGGCTCCAGAAGAGCGGCAGGGCATAGCGCGTGGACGGCGCCGACAGCAGCCACGCAAGCAGGGCGCACAGCAGTGGCAGCGCGGCCCACCAGGCAGCCGGCCGGCGATGACCGCCCTCCCCCGCCACGGACGGCCACGCGCCACGAAGCGCGAGCACCGCGAGGACGCACGGCACCAGCGCCGAGTAGACCTCCTGCACGAGCACCAGTTGTACCCACCCGCTGCCGACCAGGTGCCACGAGAATCCGCGCTCGGTGAACCCGATGTAGGCGGCCTCGACGCGCGCGTGTTCGAGCGGGACCCGCCAGTCGACCGGCAGGCCCGCCACGGGGATCGGATAGAGCGGGTACCCGCTCAGCACCACCGCCCGCACCAGCCACGGCACCCCGCACGCCACGGCCACGCCGCCCGTGAGCAGGAGGATCTGGCGCCGCTCGGCGGTGGTCCACACGGGCCAGCGTGCGACCAGTGCCACGATCAGGCTCAGCCCCGCATACACCGCCGTGCTCAGCTTCACCTGGACAGCCGCGGCCACAATCATCGCGAACGCCACACTGAGGTAGCGTTCATCAGCCGAGGAGCCGCGTTCCGCGAGGGTCAGCAGGCGGTAGAGGACGAGCCCCGTCATCATCAGCAGGCACAGCACCGGCACGTCGGTCGAGAAGCCGGCGGGGCTTTCCCGGATGGCGAGGACGAGCGGCGCCGCCGGCATCAATGATTCGTAGAGACGCTCCGGCCGGGTGTCGCCAGCGAGCAGCCTCGACGCACCGTACAGGCTCTGCACCGCGAGCAGCCACAAGAGGGCCGGGTTCGCAACGTGGAGACCTACACCTGCCCACGGCCCCGCATCGATCATGGCGTCGAAGAGAAAGCTCGGCATGTTGAAGCCGAGCGGGCCGTGCAGGTTCGCGAGTCCGGGCACCGCGGCGTAGGCCTGCGACCACTTCACGGCCTGCACGTGATACAGCCCATCGTCCCACGCGTCCGGCAGGGCCGAGGCGCGCACCGCGAACCAGAGCGTCACGAGCGCCAGGAGCACAAGGCCGCCTGGGCCCGGGCGCCACGCCCGCGTTTGCAGCAGGTGCCGCAGGGCGGCCCAGTTCACCACGTAGCCGGCAGTGGCGAGCACGCCGACGACCGCAAGCGCCGGGGCACCAACGGGGCCGGCCAGATGCCAGCAGGTGAGCACGACGAGCACGACGCCAAACCCGGTCCAGCTGGCCAGGAACACGTCGTCTGGGTCGAGCGCCGACGTGGTGAAGGCACGCCGCAGCAGCAGGCCTGAACCGGCCAGCAGGGTGGCGACCGCCGCCATGCTGCCGATGAGAACGAGGAGTTCGAACACGATTTGCCCGGCCACGTCAGCCCTACCGACGCGGGGAGTGCGTGACGTCGCGTCGGACGGGCCCCGCGTGCGTGCGCAACTGGAGAGGGCTGCCCGTCATCGTGCGGAGCGGCCGGACGGCGCACCGTTGATGGTCAGGGCGCCTGCACCGGGAATGGAGGTCGCCAGCACGCCGTCGGGGCCGACCGTCACGGACGTGTGCACATCGAACGCGTTGGGCGTCGAGTACGACACGTCGTAGGTTCCCTGGGGAAGCCCCGACACACGCATCGGGCCGCCCGCGCGGGCCACCACGACCACGACGTAGCGCCCGCCGGGCGCGATGAACGCGACAGGAGTCAGGGTGGGACCGGTGCCTGTCGCGCCGATGCGCACGGAGCCCGGCGGCACGTAGTGGAAGAATTGCCGGAGCAGGCGCACCTTCGGACGCAGTGTGGCGGTCTTCTTCACCGGGTCCACTTCGTAGAACCCGTTCACGCCGTTGATGGTGGCCAGTTGCCAGGTGGACACGTTCGCCTGCGTCAGGTCCACGGCCAGCGCCTCGATGTTGTTGGACTCGCCCCAGCATTCGTTCTGCCCGGACTCGAGGTTGGTTTTCGACACCACCTGCCCAATCGCCGCGTGGCTGTTCTTGCCACTGTCGGCGTAGCAGTGATACGTCACCTGTGAGAGGTAGCGTTCGACCCCCTTCGTCCGCAGCACCTCGGCAAGGAACGGGAGCGCCTTGGCCCGGTCCATGGTGGACGGTGCGACGAAACGCGGCCGGTACCCCTCGGCTTCGAGGCGACGGCCGGTGGCAAGCAGCGCCCGGCCGATGTACTCGCCGGTCCAGCGCCCCATGTTGTCCGGTTCGTTGATGACGTCGATTTCGTCCGGGACGACGCCGTACTTCGCCTTCATGTGTGCGAACAGCACGGAGAACAGCTCGGCATATTCGTCCGGGTGGTCGTAGTGTCCGAAGCCCACCTTGCCGAAATCGACGTAGCGCGCGACGATGACCGGTGTCAGACCCGCGGCTTTCACCGCCTCGACGAACGGCATGACCATGTACGTCATCTGCCAGTCGAGGTTCGCGAAATCGAACCCGGCGGGATCGGCAACCTTCGGGTTGCCGTTGTCGTTCACCGCCCGGTAGATGTACTCATCAATGTAAGCGCGCTCCGTGAGACGCCCCTCGATGTAGTCCAGGCCGGGTCCAGCCGGACGCTCCATGCCGGGAGACAGGCTGAGCGCGATCCGCGTCAGGTTCAGATCGGACGCACCAAGGCGAAACGCCTCGTTCATGCCCGGCAGCGTGCGGTAGTAATCGCGAACGGTGCCGAGGACGGCCGTTTCCCACCCGCGAAACGTCTGATGTCGCACCGCTGGATCGATCACGATCGTCGCGGGCTCGGGTTGCGCCGCAGTGATTCCGCTCGCGGCCGCCAGGGCGACGAGCGCCGCGGCCACACGTCGAATCCGCACCGGCATGCTCACTGGTCGATCGTAAACGCAACGACGCCGTTGCGCGAGTGTTTCTCAGCCCAGGCCTGAGGGCTGCGGAGCGCATGCGCGCGAGGCCGGGTGGTTCTGTGCATCCGGCCGCACCGTCACGTGAAGCCGGGTTCCGTCACGCGACGAGCATGTGGTGGAAGGCGGTAAGATCGCAGGAATGCCGTCAGCCCCATCCGAGCCGCTCCCGACCACCGATCAGCGTCGCGGCCTGCTCGCCGACGCGATCGACTGGGTGGTCTGGTTCGGCGTTGCGACGGCCCTCGGCCAGACCGCTGTCGTCACGGCACTCAGGACATTCACGACGCGCCTGGTGTTCGTCACGCAGGACATCGTGTGGCGCGGCCCGATCGCGAACCTCGCGCTGTATGCCCTCGCGGGCGTCGTGCTCACCGCGGTCTTCCGGACGCGGCCGCGCACGACGGCGCTCGGCGTCACGACCGGCGTGTTCGTCTTCGCGGGCATCGTCGGCCCGGTGCTGCAGTTCCCGCGGCTCCATCCGTACGCCGCGCTGCTCCTGGCCGCCGGCATCGCGATGCAGGTGGCGCGGTTCGTCATGGCGGACGTGGACCGCGCGCGGCGCGTGGTCTCGGCGACGAAGCCGTGGCTCGTGGGGCTCTGTGCCCTTGCGGCGCTCGGCTTCCTGGGCCTGCGGGAGGTGCGCACCAGGCGAGCGGAAGCCGCCCTGCCGGCACTGCCCGGGACCACGCCGAACATCCTCCTGATTGTTCTCGATACTGTGCGGGCGCAGAGCCTGGGGGTCTACGGGAACACGCGGGCCACGTCTCCCAACATCGACGCCCTGGCGGCAACCGGTGTGCGATTCGCGCAGGCGATCGCCCCCGCCCCGTGGACGCTGCCGTCGCACGCGTCGATGTTCACGACGCGCGCGCCGCATGAACTCTCGGCCGACTGGCTCCGGCCCCTGGATTCGACGCACGAGACGCTGGCGGAGCGCCTGCAGCACTCCGGCTTTGCGACCGTCGGCGATGTCGCGAACCTGCTCTACACCACGAGTGCGAGCGGCCTCGACCGCGGCTTCCTCCGGTACTCCGACTTCACGTTCTCGCGTGGCACGCTGCTGCACGAGAGCTGGCTCTGGCGTCCGCTCAAGGACGAGGTTCGGCGCACGTTCAACCTGAAGGGCGACCGCGACGACATGGTCCGCAAGTCGGCGACCGAAGTCACCGATGGCTTCCTCGCATGGATGGGGTCGCGTCCG
Organism: Vicinamibacterales bacterium; assembly: GCA_046331345.1. GTDB lineage: Bacteria > Acidobacteriota > Vicinamibacteria > Vicinamibacterales > CAVVIG01 > CAVVIG01. Next base: position 42,170 of record JAXLRA010000005.1, read on the forward strand.
GCGCGGCCGTTCTTCGCCTTCCTGAACTACTTCGACGCGCATGCGCCGTACCTGCCGCCCGACCCGTACCTCACGAAGTTCGGCGCCCCCGGCCCTGCACCCGATCTGACCGAACGGAAGACCGTGACACCGGGTGAGGCGGCGCACGCGCTCGCCGCGTACGAAGGGGCCATCGCCTTTGCGGACGCCGAGATCGGGCGCCTGCTGTCCACCCTGAAAGCGAACGGCGTCCTCGACAGCACCGTCGTCATCCTCACCGCCGATCACGGCGAGCAGTTCGGGGAACACCAGCTCTACGATCACGCGAACAGCCTGTACCGCCCGCTGCTGCACGTGCCCCTGATCGTCGCCGCTCCCGGCCGCGTCCCGGCCGGACGCGTCGTCGACACGCCGGTGTCGCTCATGCGGCTGGCCCCGACGGTGCTCGACCTCGCCGGGCTGCAGTCCACGGCCCCGTCACCCTTCGAGGGGCGCACGCTCTCCGCGCACTGGACCGGTGGTGGCGCGCCGGCCGAACCGGTCTACTCCGAGGTGAGCCAGGGCATCAACACGCTGCCGTGGCTGCCGGTCACGAAGGGGGCGATGCAGTCCGTCATCCTGAACGGGTGGCACTACATCCGTGGAGGTGATGGGTCCGAGGAACTGTACGACTTCGACGGCGATCCGGCCGAAGCGGTGAACCGGATCAACGACCCGGCCGTCGCGCCGCAGCTCGAGGCGGCGCGGGCCGCGGCGCGCGCGCGGTTTCCGCACCGCTAGACCGGTTTCCAGTTGTGTGTAGTGCCCGGCTTCAGCCGGGCCGAGTGTGGTCCGCCTGAAGGCGGACACTACGTCGTTCTGGAAAGCGCTCTAGGGTTCAGGCGTGACGAGGCCGATACCGCGGTCGGTCGCGACGTAGATCTCGCCTGCGGAGCTCACCGCCACCGCCTTCACGGCGCCGAGTTCCCCGCCGAACAACCGCTCACCCGTCGGCGTGCGGGACCGATCCGACGCGTCCGGCTGCACGCGCAGCAGGTCCCTCCCACGCTCGGATGCGACGAGCACGTTCCCCGTCAGCGTGGCCACACGCGTCGACCGGTACACGGCGAGCGACGACGGTTCCAGGTCGGCCGGCAAGGCGTAGCGGCCCAGCAGGCGTCCCGCGGGACCGCGGTCGTCCGGACCGCGCAGGTCGAGCACACCAGACGCGTCCTGGCTGGCGAGCCACATCAGGTGCGAGGCACCGTCCCAGTCGACGCCGCGTGGAAAGCGGTAGCCGCGCGCCACGACCGGCGTGCCGGCGGCCTGATCGCGCGGTGTGGTCCCGTCGGCATTCAACCGCAACAGCTTTCCGTTGTAGGACCCGGCGTCGTCCGCCAACCCAGGGGTGCCGCCCTGATCGAGCGCGACGAGCAGCGTGCCGTCCGACGCCACGCGAAGCGCCCCGCTGACCTCAGGGTCCGCAGGGATCCCGTCGAGCAGCACGACCCTGTCGCGCAGGACTCCTGAGGCCTCCAGGTAGCGCGACACCCGGAAGGAGCGCGCCTCCTCGCCAACAGTAGACAAGGTGTAGACGAAGTGCGTGTCGGCAAACTTGGCGTCGAGGGCGATCGCATGCAGCGTTTCCTGCCCGTCGGCGGCGTCCGGCGACAGGCGCAGGGCCGCCCCCTGTACCGCTCCGCCGTCCGCCACGATGACGGCATCGGGCGTGGCGATGAAGACACGTCCGTCGGGGCTCGGCGCCAGGTCGACGGCGTTCGTGGCGCCGCCGGTGATCCACTGCACGTCGAGACGGATACCGTCGCGTGTCGTGAATGATGCAGGGGCCGCAGTGGCGTCGCTCGGCACCGCCAGCGCCTGGGGCGTCGGGGTAACGGCTGCCGCCGGCTCACTCGCGCTGCGCCCTGAACTGCCCTGGCCTCGCGCGAAGATCGTGATGACGCCCTGGCCCTGAATGGACGTCGTCAGCCGTCCGCTGGCCGTGACGGTCTGGTCCGGCGCGGTCACGTCGAAGGCCGCCACCGTGGACGGGTCGGGCCCTGTCGTCGAGTAGATGCCGTACGTGCCAGCAGGCAGGTTCCCGATCGTGAACGTCCCGGCGGCCGAGGCCTTGACCACCACGACGTAACGCCCGTCCGCGTTGATGAACGCCACCGGGTCGTAGCTCGCATTGGTAGAGGTGGCGCCGATCCGCTTCGCGCCGGGCCGGACGTACTTGAAGTACTGCCGCATGTACTTCGCACGGTCACGCAAGGTAATCGTGCCGTTCGAGATGGCGTAGTAGCCCTGCACGCCGTGGATGGTCCCCATCGACCACATGCCGTTCCGCGAGGTCTTCAGTTCCCGCAGCAGCGATTCGTACGTATTGCTGGTGTTCCAGCATTCGGTCTGGGCGCTGCGCACCCCGTACGCGAGCGCCTTGGCGCCGATCGCGGCGGAACTGTTCGGGTCCGAATTCTTGTAGCAGTGCCAGCCGATCTCCTTGACGTACTCACGCGCGCCAGGCTGGTTCATGATCGTCTCGAAGTACGGTGCGGCATTCCCCTTGTCTTCCGTGCTGGGCGCGATGAGTTCCGGGGTGAATCCCGCCGCACGGAGCCGGGCGCCGGTCGCCGCCGCCAGGCGGCCGATCATCGCGGGGTCCGCCCACCCGGGGGCGAGGTCGGGCTCATTGATGATCTCGTGGCCGGCCGGGACGAAACCGTACTTGGCCTGCATGTGCTGGAACACGGCGAGCACGAACTCCGCGTACTCCGCCGGGTTGGTCTGCGGCTCGAAGGAGGCCGCCGCGAAATCGACGTAGACGGTGTCGAGGTAGAACGGTTCGCCCCGGGCGTCCATGGCCCGCTTCATGGGCAGCACGAGCGTGTCCATTTCCCAGTCGAAGAGGTCCCAGTGGAACCCGTTGGGATTGATCACCGATGGGTCATTGTTGTCGTTGGTCGGGCTGTACGCGCAGGTGCGCACGAACTGCTCCTCGCTGAGCGAGCCATTGAAGTACTGCTGCTGGCACGCGCCAGAGGGCGATTCCATGCCCGGAAAGACCGTGATCGCCAGCCTCGTGAGGCCGAGGTCGTTGACCGCCTGGTTGAAGACCTCCTGGGCGACGGGGACCGTTCCCAGATAGTCGCGGGCGGTTCCGAGAATCGGTACCTCCCAGCCGCCTATCGTCTGCTCGACCGCACTGGCATTGAGGCTGATGGTCACGTCCGGTTCGGGCGTCGTGGTGCCGCCGCCCGTGGACGGGGTGGACGCGGGGGCGCTGTCGGTCTTGCAGCCGCCAGCCACCAGGACCGAAGCCAGGATGAGCGCGACAATCGAGGGGCGAGTCATGCTCGATAGGCTAGCACGGGGATCCGGCCAGCCCGCCCGTTCCGGCCGCCGATCAACTCGCGCTGCGCCCTGAACTGCCCTGGCCTCGCGCAAAGATCGTGATGACGCCCTGGCCCTGAATGGACGTGGTCAGCCGGCCGCCGGCCGTCACGGTCTGGTCCGGCGCGGTCACGTCGAACGCCGTCACCGTGGACGGGTTCGGCCCTGTCGTCGAGTAGATGCCGTACGTGCCAGCAGGCAGATTGTGAATGGTGAACGTCCCGGCCGCGGAGGCCTTGACCACCACGACGTAACGCCCGTCCGTGTTGATGAACGCCACCGGATCGTAGTTCGGGTTGGAAGAGGCGACGCCGATCCGCTTCGCGCCGGGCCGGACGTACTTGTAGTACTGCCGCATGTACTTCGCACGGTCACGCAAGGTGATCGTGCCGTTCGAGATGGCGTAGTAGCCATGCACGCCGTGGATGGTCCCCATCGACCACATGCCGTTCCGCGAGGTCTTGATTTCGTGATGCAGCGATTCGTATGTATTGCCCGTGGTCCAGCACTCGGTCAGGGCACTGCGCACACCGTACGCGAGCGCCACGGCGCCGATCGCGGCGGAACTGTTCGGGTCCGAATTCTTGTAGCAGTGCCAGCCGATCTCCTTGACGTACTCGCGCGCGCCGGGCTGGTTCATGATCGTCTCGAGATACGGTGCGGCGTTTCCCTTGTCGGTCGTGCTGGGAACGATGAGTTCCGGGGTGAACCCAGCCGCACGGAGCCGGGCGCCGGTCGCCGCCGCCAGGCGCCCGACCATGGCGGGGTCCGCCCAGTCGGGGGCGAGGTCGGGCTCATTGATGATCTCGTGGCCGGCCGGGACGAAACCGTACTTGGCCTGCATGTGCTGGAACAGCGCGAGCACGAACTCCGCGTACTCCGCCGGGTTGGTCTGTGGCTCGAAGGAGGCCGCCGCGAAATCGACGTAGACCGTGTCGAGGTAGAACGGTTCGCCCCGGGCGTCCATGGCCCGCTTCATGGGCAGCACGAGCCTGTCCATCTCCCAGTCGAAGAGGTCCCAGTGGAAACCGTTGGGATCGATCACCGATGGGTCATCGTTGTCGTTGGTCGGGCTGTACGCGCAGGTGCGCACGAAATTGTCCTCGCTGAGCGAGCCGTCGAAGTAGTGCTGCTGGCACGCGCCGGAGGCCGATTCCATGCCCGGAAAGACGCTGATCGCCAGCCTCGTGAGGCCGAGGTCGTTGACCGCCTGGTTGAAGACCTCCTGGGCGACGGGGACCGTTCCCAGATAGTCGCGGGCGGTTCCGAGAATCGGCACCTCCCAGCCACCCATCTCCTGCTCGATCGCGCTGGCATTGAGGCTGATGGTCACGTCCCGTTCGGGGGTCGACGAGGCGGACGCCGGGCCGTTGTTGGTCTTGCAGCCGCCAGCCACCAGGGCCGACGCCAGGATGAGAGCCGTAATCGAAAGGCGAGGCACGGCAAATAGGCTAGCACGGGGGTCTGACCAGCCTCCCGGCGCACACGGCCGCTGGTCCGGCCCGGATCTGCCGATACTAGGCGTACACCAGGTTTCAGACCGACGTGACCATACCGCCGACCACCACGCCCCGCGACGCCATCGTCGCCGTTGCACTCTCCCGCTCATCGAACCTGGCCATGCTGCCGGAAACCGCGGCGCGTGTCCTCCGCCTGGCCGACGACCCGTACGTGACGATGGCCCGGCTCGCCGACGTGATCTCCACGTCGCCGGAACTCTGTGCGCGGATCCTGCGGATCGTGAACTCGGCGTTCTACGGCTTCCCCGGCGAGGTACGGTCCATCCAGCACGCCACCACGCTGATGGGACTCGAGAGCGTCAGGAACGTCACCATCGCGGCCAGCCTCACGCGCTTCTTCCAGGGGCGTCCGCTCTCGCCACGGTTCTCGCCGCGCGACGTGTGGAGTCACAGCCTGTCCGTGGCGGCCGCATCACGTCTGCTGGCTGCGGCGACGAAGCCGGCCCTCGCCGACGAGGCGTTCCTCGCGGGCATGCTGCACGACATCGGGCTGATGGTGGAACTCCAGCTCGATCGCACGAAGCTGGCTTCGCTCCTGGCGCTGCTCGAGACAACGCCCCCGCCCGACATCATCGACGCGGAGGAGGCCACCTTCGGCGCGTCACACCAGGACTTTGGCGCCGCCCTGCTCACGGCGTGGAACCTGCCGAGCACGATGTCACTGACCGCGCAGTACCACCATCATCCAGTCACGGTGCCGGCTGCGCACCGGTTCATGCCGACCCTCGTGCATGTGGCCGACCGGCTGGTGCTCACCTGCTCCCCGGGCTTCCTGCTCGACTCGCCGGCAGCCGAGGTCGACGACGCCACGCTGGACGTGGTGCGCCTGACGCGCGATCAACTCGCCGCGGTGCGTGACGCCCTGCCCGACGCCATCAAGGACATCCTCGCGGTCCTGCGGGACGGATAGCCCGGAGCGCTGGCCGCACTCGCAGGGTCGTGGGGTCCACCTTCAGGTGGACCCTGGCACGCCTTCCCTACGCCGCGCAGCTGGCTGAGAAGTCGGCGCCGATCAGCGCCTCGGCATCCTGCCCAGGCACGGGGCGCCCGAACAGGTACCCCTGGGCCAGATCGCCCTCGAGCGCCATCACGGTTGCCACCTGCGTCGGGTCGCTCACGCCTTCGACGGTGATCGTCTTTCCGAGGTTGTGACCGAGCGAGATGATCGCGTTGAGAATCGTGATCGCCTGCACGTCGCCGGTCGACCGGTCGAGGAAGCTCCGGTCGATCTTGATGCCATCGAGCGGCAGGCTGCGCAGGAGGCTGAGCGACGAGAGCCCCGCACCGAAGTCGTCGAGCAGAATCTCGACGCCGAGTTCCTTCAGGGCCAGCAGCAGTTCCGAGACAGGCGCCGTGGCGTTGCCCGACACCGCGGTCTCGGTGATCTCGAGCCGCAGCCGGTGCGGCGCCACGCTCATGTGGCTCACGACCTCGCAGACGCGGCCGAAGAAGCGCGGGTCGACCAGTTCCTTGCGCGAGACGTTCACGTTCATGCGGATGGCGTGGCCACCGGGCAGCCGGTTCATCCGCTCCATCGTGTCGACGGCCTGGCGCATCATGCGCACGCCGATCTCGAAGATGAGGCCGGTCTCCTCGGCGACCGGGATGAAGGCGTCGGGCGGAATCATCCCTTCTTCGGGATGGTGCCAGCGCGCCAGCGCCTCGAAGCCGACGACGGTGCCGGTGGAGAGGTCGATGATCGGCTGGTAGTGGGCGCGGATCTGGTCCAGTTCGAGCGCCACGCGCAGGTCGTTCTCGAGCTTGAGGCGCCGCCGCGCCTCCACGTGCATCGATTCGTCGAACACCACGAAGTTCGCGCGGCCGGCCAGCTTGGCACGGTACATCGCCGTGTCCGCCTCCCGCAGCAGGTCGTCCGTCGTGACCGGGCGCCCGTTCGGCTCGCACACGCTGATGCCGATGCTGCACGGAACCGCCACGCGCTGCCCCACGAGCGTGAAGGGCGCGGCCATGGCGTCCAGGATCCGTTCGGCCACGAGGGACGCATCGTCGGGTTTCGAGAGGCCGTCGAGCACCACCACAAACTCGTCTCCACCGAAGCGTCCGGCGATCGACTCACCGCCCTGGGCCAGCTTGTCACTCGAGCGGATGACGCCGGTCAGGCGCTGGCCGGTTTCGATGAGCAGCTGATCACCCGCTTCGTGACCGAGGCTGTCGTTCACGTACTTGAAGTTGTTCAGGTCGATGAAGAGCACCGCGAAGAGGGTGCCGGGTGTGCGCGACGCCCTGGCCGATACGGCACTCAGGCGGTTCGTCACCATCGCACGGTTGGGCAGCTGCGTGAGGGCGTCCACGCGGGCGGCCGCGCTGAGCGCGGCTTCGGCCTGGTGGCGCTGCGACACGTAGCGGTCGTTGCACATCAGGATGAACCCGAACGGCAGCACCACGGCGACGGCATAGAACGCCATCAGCGTGACCGAGTTCATCGGATTGGCTTCGTTCGGGTACACCGATGCCGGGTCGGCCACGAGGAAGATCGCGCCGCGCAGCACGAGCACCAGCCCGCACGCCGCGAAGACCGCGGCCATGAACCGGTGGCTGGCGACGCGCCTGTTCGGCCCCGCAATCAGCACCCAGGCACTCCGGAGCGTGATCGGTCCGGCCGTAACGGCGAGGAGCAGCTGGCGCGCCGCGATGCTCGGCGCCACCAGGGTGAAGTAGCACCCGAGCCCGAAGTTGGCGGTGAGCAGTCCGTACTTCCAGAGACGCCGGACAGGCGTTCCCTCGAACTCGTGCAGGACGAAGAGACAGATGGTGAGGGCGACGAGGATCAGGAACGGGCCGAGGACCGAGGAGACGAACTCCGGTACGAAGCCACGGAGGCCGCCGGTCAGCACCCATCCAGCGGACTGCAGCAGCGTCGCGACTGCCCAGCGTTGCGCACCCGGGACGCCGCCGAGGTAGCCGCGCATGATCAGGAGCAGCCCGCTGCCGATGAGCAGCGTGCTCGTGATGATCACAATGACCATCGTGCGCGGATCGAGGTTCATGCCAACCTTGAAATCGGACGGACAGAGGCTGCGCTTGAGCCGAGCCGGAAGGCTGCCACACGCGAGTGCATGCAGCGTTACGGCACGGCGCTGGCGAAGGATGCAGGGTTGGAGGTCAGCTCAACCGCGCCTCGGGCAGGTGCACTTTCAGCGACACCAGCGCGGCGACGACGACGGTGTCGTACGGGAGCTGGCCGGTCTTGACGAAGTCCCAGTAGAGACCGTGCTCCCCCGGCTCCTGCTCCGGCGACTTCGAGGCGACGTCGCGGGAGATCCAGAACGTCTCTTTCCGCGGCGAGCCGTTGAAGCAGATGTGCTCGGCATCGATGATCGGCCGGCCGGACCCGAGGGCGCCGCGGACCTTGATGCCTCCAAACAGCCCCAGCGCGGGTGCGACCGCCGCGATCACCGACCGCACCTCACAGCCGATGGTCCCGAACACATCCGCGGGGATGGTCTTCGGCCGTCCCCAGTAGTGGCAGTACCCCATGCTGTCTCCTCGATGCCTACGCCACGTCGTCCGGGCCGAGCCGGCCGACCACGACACCACCCGCGTTGACCTCTCCGCGCTCGACGCGTCGATCGACCAGGTGGACGCCGAGGAACGTCGCCGCGCGCTGGGCGAGCGCGTCTGCGTCGGCCCGCTCCTTGTCGGCAAACATGCCGATCAGGACAGGCGTGTCGGCCACCAGGTACACGTGCGTCCAGTAGACCGAATCCGAGTCGTCGTCGCCGGGGGTGCCGAGCTCGTCGCGAACGAGCACGTGGGCCGTCGACAGCAGTGCTGATGGGGTGCGCTTCGTGTACAGGAGGAAGTCCATCTCGTCGAGCGCGGTCCTGGAGCCTGCGTCGATGACCACACGCCGGCGGACGAACACCAGTGCCCAGCCCGGAGCCAGGAAGGCGAGAGTGATGACCGGGAGGAGGATCCAGCCGGCAACGGTCATGTCGGCCGGATGCATCGCGCCGGTCACGAACAGGCGCAGCAGGTGGAGGCCGAATCCGAGGAACGGCAGGCCGAACAGTCTCGCCGCGATTGGTACGGGCAGGTCGACCACGGCGCGCGTGCCCTGCGTCCAGTTCCTGGTGGTCTTCATCGGGAACTCGCCGGCGGCCCCTTGATCTCCACGCTGAGCACATGGATCGGCGCATCGCCCACGTTCTCGAGCGAGTGCGGACAAGGCTCTTCGAGGGCGGCCTGGCGCCGGGGGGAGCGCCAGGCCGGCCGCCTGGGAATCCAGCATCACGAGGGCCGGTGCCGTCGCGCCGGACGAACGGACTCCAGCTGCGGACATGATGGACATGGGCCACCGATGCGTGTGCACGGGCGTCCGTTGTCCTGGACCGATCAGCGTGTCCAGCGCACGCACCGCGTCGTTCTCGAAAACCAGCCGATGGTGCTCCGGCGCAGCCGCAAGTGCATCGAGCTCGGGAGGCCAGTCGCGAGGCTCGGGCATCTCGATGACGATACAACAGTCAGCTCGGCCGCCCGCCTCGCCAGGCGGCTCATGTTCTTCTCGCCGGCGTGCTTCCCCAACCGTCGCCCAGGTCGACGTGTTCCTGCGGGGGGCGGCTGCCGATGGTGTTTGCCCGGTGCGGCAACCGGCGCCCAGCTCCGCTCGCGTTCGAGGTTCGCTGGGTCTGATGGCGAAAGTGGACGCGGCATAAAGGCCTCCCGCGGCACGGGCCCGTGTCTCCGCCTCGTCACTCGACGGGACGCGAACACACGGACCCTGACGTGTCTTGTCCTCGAGGTTATGCAGGAGAGCGCCACGGCGGACGCCTGCCAGGGCGCGCGCTGCGGCCCGGGGCGCCAGGAAGCCGTCGACCCGCGTGCACAGGCTCGGCACGCCCGCCGATGCATCAGCAGGCTGCCCTCGGTCCGCCTGAAGGGCGGACCCCACGAGTCAGCGCGAGGCGGACCCCGAGGGTCGGTACGGAGCGGACCCCGGGCCACCATGCTATGGCCGGCTGTCAGGCGGGCCGGACTCACCGGCACCGGCGCTGAAGCCGTCGTGATACGAGACCGTTCCGGAGGCCATGGCACCCGTGAACGTCGTGGCCAGGAAGTACGCCTGCGGCACGCCCGGGAGCACGAGGGCCTCCTCGCGGACGAAGCCGAAGCGGGAGTAGAACGCCGGATTGCCGAGGACCACGCAGCCCGACGCACCTGCCTCGCGGAGCCGGTCGAGCGCCGCGTGCATCAGCTGCGTGCCGATCCCCTTCCCCTGATGGGCCGGGGCCACGGCGATCGGACCGAGCCCGAACCAGCCGCGATCGCCCGAGGTAGTCGTGACCGGCGAGATGGCGATGTGCCCGGTGAGTTCGCCCCCGGCGTCGGCCACGAGGGACACGGTCAGCGCGCGGGCGTCGCGCAGCGCGTCCACGATGAGCGCCTCTGTGCCGCTGCTATGCGGCGCGGTCCGGAACGCCTCGGTAACAAGGCGTGCGATGCGGGGGATGTCGGCGGGCTGCTCGTCCCTGATGATCACGGGCGTCGGCATGGCTGGACCCTCAGCGGGCGGACCGGACGCTCGCGTCGGCCATTGGCTACAGCTCCCGGACGCCGTGGAGCAGCATCCACGAGGTGCCGAACCGATCGCGCAGCATGGCGAACCGCGTCGCGAAGAACGTCTCCTCCATCTTCATGAACACCTCGCCCCCTTCGCGCAACACACCGTAGACCCGCTCGGCATCGTCGGCGGAATCGAGCGTCAGCGTCACATAGGCACTCCGCATCGGCTGGGCACCCGGGATGTCCGCGCCGAGCAGCACGGCGTTCCCGAGTTCGAGGCGGGCATGAAGCACCTTCTCCTGCCAGTCGGGCGGAATGTGGGGATTGGGCGCCTGGGCGTGGCGCGCGATCGAGACGAGCCTGCCACCGATGTGCTGCTCGTAGAACCGGAACGCCTCCTCGCAGGTGCCGGGGTAGTTCACATACAGATCGAGACGCATCGCAACTCCGCAGCGAGCATTTTCTGGGGCATCAGGACGCCTGCTCCCTCCAGGAAGGGAACCGCGCACCGGTACGACGCGCCGGCCAGGTGACGGCAGCACTGTATCGCATCGAGGCGCTCACCCGGGCTTCCCGGCCGTCGTGACTGGCATCGCGTTCGTCCCGCGATGCGGCCCGCATCAGCTGTGTGGTGAGGATGAGAGGGAGATTGGAGGCGCCGCCCGGATTTGAACCGGGGGTGGAGGTTCTGCAGACTCAATTTCGGGTGAGTCGTCTCGCCTGTTCGTGGCGACAGGACCCCGTTTTGGCCGTGGTGAGGGCTTGTGACCGGCAAGGCTCCACGTTTGGGTGAATTCCTCGCAGGTGCTCGACCTTATCAGGGCTCGGAGGCCTGGAAAGTGGAACTGATCTGCGCGCCTAGGTTGACACGGTCCACTAAGATGATGCCTGGAGGGGGCATCGGCGGCGTGGACAAGGGGATCTGCCACGCCGCCGTGGGGGGAGTTGCCTACGAAGCTGGCGGTCTCAGAGGCACGAGGCGCCGAATCCGGTCGGGCGGCAACGCCGCCCGGTTTGTGACTTCACCCACGCCCCGCGCTCCGCCCAGCGCCTTGTTCAAACGGACGGGCGTGCCGCGCGGCAGGCGGATGGTCAAACGAGCGTCGGGCTGCTGCGGTAGCCCGAAGCGCTGCTGGGCGTGCGCAGGCGTGAGCGGACGCCCGGGTCTGGCCACTGCGGTGAAGTGTCGACCTTTCGCGGCCACACCGCTCCTCAGCTCACGCCGCGCTTCGGCTGTTCGGGTATACCGAAAGACTGTCCGCGGACGGGCGAGACGGACGGTCCGTGAGGCGGCATCCCTCGCGGTGTCACGCGCGAGCACTCCCCGCAGCCGGCTTGACGCGGCGCCGCTCACACGCGATGTCATGCGCTTCGCCACGATGCGCCCTGGGCCGGCCTGAGCCGACGCGGACATCGTCAGCATGAGCACTACGAGAACGAATTGGACGACGCGCCTTGTCATGTGGGTCATTGGGTTCCTCCAAGAGGGTCGGGTTAACTACCGGGCGCCGAACAGCGCCCACCTCACCGCTCCAAACAGCAGACGGAACGGCAAGAGCAGCAGCGCGAAGGCGCCCTGCATTGCCGAGGCCGCCAAGCTGCCAACCATGTGGTCAGCGGCCCGCTCACCAAGCGTCAGGTTCGCCAGCGACCGGAACATCGAGGTCGCGACGAAGAGCCCGAGTGGGATCAGCCAGAGCGTGGGCAGCTGGCCGACGAGAGCGTCGATGAACGGGGTCAGGATGAGGAACAGGCAAAACAGCCCCAGGGTTCTGAGTGCCGCCCCCGGGGACATCAGGCCCACCATGAGCGCGAAGCCGACTCCCACGATGACGAAGACCGCCGCCTCATCCGGCAGCCAAAACAGCAACTCTGTGAGCACACAACCTCCTTCTCCGATCTGAGCCGGAGCTTCTCCATCGGTTTGTTGGGGGAGACGACGCTGCCTGCGATGTGAGCTACTGACGCGTGCGGATCTTCTCAGTCAGTCGACGCTTGGGCTGCGTCACGGTCGTCGCTGGCGCGCTCCCCGCCGACACGGGGACGGTCTGTCGCCGACGGACCAGCTCTCGCGCCAAGCCGGTTTCGCAGACACCACCGGTCCACCTATGCTCGACGGCGCCGCTCTGGACGCCGGACCGCGCCAGAGCCTCGTGGTACACGTTCAGCGCCTTCGTGCATGTCCCGTCGGTGACTCCGACCACCTCAGTCTCAAGTTGCGCCCCACGTCCGTCCCCCGCCTTCCGGAACTCCGTGACCAGGGCACGTCCGGCCGGGTCTGATGCGACCAGCCGGAAGCCGCCGTCTGCGGCCGGCACGTGATGCACACTCGCGAAGCCCGCCGCCTTCGAGGCCGCCTCGCATGCCTGCCGTAGCGCGTTCGTGAACAGCTGATCGTGACTATCCGCGACCGAGGCCCGCAGCAGGGCTGCGGTCTGGCGCACTTCTCCGAGGCTCTTCGCCGAGACCACGGCTGCGATCGCGCCGGCCACATCGGCGGGAGCGACCGCCACACCGAGGTCCCCCATCGAGCGAAGCGCTGCGGCCTTCGCTGAAGCCACCGTCGGACTGGGCGCTCGGTTTCCCTCAGCTGCGGCCAGCATTTCGAGCTGACGGACCACGGCGGCCCGTCCGCGCAGGGTCACATCAGGGGTGCGCACCTTCGTGAACTCAGGCAGCGTTGCAGTGGTCATGTCCTTGAGGGTTTGTGCCACGACGGCCGAAATGGCGACGCCGCCGGCCTCGGCGACAGCGCCTGCGTCCTCGACGCTGCGGACCTCCGGTCTGGTTGTGTATGCGCTCATCGTCTGCCTCCTTGTTTGTCGGGGTGCCTGGTTTGTCGGGATGTTCGACGTGCAAGCGCGCGTCAGACGCGGACTTCGCTCTCGGCGTCCCGCACCTGCCGCGCGAAGAACGCGGCCCACGGGTCTGGGTCGCTCGATGGGGCGGTGCCGCCGACAGGCCCTGGCTCCTGGGGGCGCGGCGGCGGCTGTGGCGTCGCTTGGGGGCCACCCCCGGCTTGCGCCGCAGTCGGGCCAGCGGCGGCCGGCGCCTCTGCGTCGAACAGCTCGCGCAGAAAGGCCTGCGTCTCGCGGTGGAAGGGGCCTGGCATGAGGTGGTCTGCCGTGTCTTCGACGTTCGCCGCGTTGTACTGCGCGATGCCGTCGCTGTAGCGCGTGAACAGCAACTTCACCTGGCGGCCGGCCTGCGTGGCCCGGGTCTCCTGCCTTATCGCTGCGGCCTGCAGGCGCCGGTGCTGGAGCGCGTACGCCACCCACGCTTTGCTCTCGAGCGAACGTTCACCGCTCAGCGCGATGAACAGGTGCGCCACGAGCGGCAGCCCCACGATGCCCACCGCCAAGGGAATCGACACCCATGGGGTATAGACATCGGACTCCCGCGACACGACCCACGACAGCACGGTCGCTTCCACGACGCAGCTGCAGATTACGCAGGCGATCGTCCACCCAACGACGTTGGCGCGGCTGCCCTGCCCGGACAACTCGCTCAGCAGCGCCTGATGCCGCGCCTGGCCCAGGGCCATCTCGATCAGGATGATGCAGGCGGGGACGAGGTAGGGCACGTAGGCCGCGAGTGCCCCGGTCTCCGAGTCTCGAACGGCGTAGTTCAACGCGGCCGCGAGGAGGACGATGTCAACGATGTAGACGGCCGCGATGAGCCCGAGGAAGGTCATGTACATCACCTTGTCCTGCGTTGACGCCTCGGAGGCGCCGCCGCTGCGCTCGTCCAGCTTCGCTATCGCTCCGCGCGAGGTTGCCGCCGCACGACGGGCATCCAGAACCTTCCCGGTGCCGAGCTCGATGTCTTCCCGCATGCGGCCGATGCGCCTGCGTGTGTATCCACGACGAACGTTGAACAGCGACTGTGCTGCTGGCATGAAACCTCCTTTGGTGAATGGGTCGGATAGCGCCGAGGCGGATCGCCGCGGCGCCGAGCGGCGACTAGTTCGAGGACGCTGTCGGGGAGCCGACGTCGCTCGCGGCAGCGATGGCCGCGCACGCCGCTTCGATTGACTCGTAGCGCTCACCGCCGAGGCTCTCGAGTTGGCCGGCATCGCCGTTCCCGGAGACGAGCAACACGGTCACGTCGGGCGGTACGTCAACTGGCACACCGCCAGTGTCGTCGTCGCCGTCACTCGAGACGAGCAGGAACTTGCGGGGTGGTGTGGCGCCTCTCGGCGCCGGTTCCGCCAGGAATGCGACCGCTCGTCGGACTCCCGCCCAGACTGCTGAACGCTGTCCGTCAGCGGGCCACCGCAGCAGTAGTTGGGCACCGTCCGAGAACGCCTGGACGCGAGGCAACTGGCGTTCGAGCCACTCGTTCTCGCTCGCCGTTTTGGTCGCCTCCCACTCGGCGTGCTTGCGCGCGAGACGGCGCTTCTCGAGCGGATTGGATGCCATCGGCTCGGGCTCCAGCGTCGGCGGCTCGGTGACACGGAGCCTGACCAGTGGCCTGGACTCCCTCGGATGGATGATGCCGAAGGCCACCTCGCCCCCGTGTGTGCTGGCCGCGTCGATGAGGGACTGCAGGTGCTCCCACTGGATCTGCGGCGTTCGATTCCCCTTGCCGCTCACCGTCTTGTCTTGGATGACCGCCACCCGGATCGGCGGCGGCGCACCTGGCACCTCCGGAAGGCTGACAGCCGCGGCGACGGGCCCAGCCGCCAACGCGCTGGGGCTTGCCTGATTGCATGCCGTCGCGATGAAGAGCGCACATACGAGTGCGAGACCGGCGAGAACGCGAGTCACCATCTGACACCTCCTGAAAAGAGACACCTCCGGCCGCGAGCACCAGCCCGGTGGCCGCCAAAAGACGATTGCAACTTACGTGTGGAATCAGTCCGAGAAGATGTCGAGGCGCCGCATCAGCCGCTCCGCCGCAGGCCACGCGGGTGGAACGACTTTGGGGTCCGGCGCGTGCGCGATGGCGGGCTCGGCATAGAGAGGGCGGAGCGGCGCAGGGTCATGCCTCAGGCTCATTCCACGGCGGGCGGCCGCCGCGAGGAACTGCGCGCGGCCTTCCTTGCCGCGACATGCCACGGGCACCCGGAAGAAGCCAGAACCGATATCGGACGTTGCCAGGGGCGTTGCCTCGATGATCCCGTCACCGACCATCGCCGCCAGGAACCGACGCAGCCTGGCGCTGCGACGTCGAGCCCTCGCCATCGCGTCGTCAAAGACGTAGTCGGCGAGGGCGGCCGCGACCGGATGGATGCGTCCGTTGATCGAGAATGTATTAGACGCACGCAGTGAGACGTCGCGGTGCTGTCGATGTGGGTGCTGCGTGTGCCACACCAAGCGCTCATACAGGTCGGGCCGATTTGTGAGCACGGCCCCGCCCTCCCCTACGTCCAGGACCTTACCGGTGGTGAACGACACGACCACCGCGTCGGCACACCAGCCTGGCGCCTTTCCGTCACGGCTCGCGGAGAGCGCCTGCGCGGCGTCGCTGACGTAGAGCACGCCGTGTTCGTCAGCGACCCTCCTGAGAGCCTGCGCGTCGGCAGGAGTTCCGAACCAGTCAACCCCGAGCACCACGGCAGTCCTTGCCGTGATACACGCCGCCGCCGCGCGCGGTGACAGCGTCATGGTGGCGGGCTCGACGTCGGCGCACCGAACCGCATTGCCAGTGAGCAGCCAGCCCGCTACCCCCCCGCCGTGCGCGAATGCAGGTGCGACAATATCGCGCCCGCGCACTTCGGTCGCGAGTGCGAGTGCGAGCATACCCGTCGTCGCACTTGACACCGCCAAGGCGTACCGCATGCCGAAGTGACGCGCGAGCCTGGCCTCAAGCGACGCGACGGCCCCTGCCCCTGCGAGATGCCGGCCGTCCATCTCACCGGTCTTCGAGACACATCGCGCCAAGGCGGCCGTGCGCGAGGTGCCCGCTGAGCGCGATGAGCACTGACTAGAGGTTGGCATGAGGACGCACCTCCTCGATGCGGCGATCCAGTTCATCGTGGTTCACCTCTCCCGTGCCCTCGTCCACGATGCCCACCAGATGGACGGGAAACGTGTACTTGCCGAGCCTGCCGCTCCACGGCAGGAACGCGCGGGACGAGCAGCACTTGATGGCCCAGAAGTCGGCGTAGTGCATGCTGAGCCTATCGGTGCTGCCTGTGAAGTCGCGTGCCCCGAACAGCACCGCGTCCGGGTCCAGCGTGCCGCGAAGCAATCGTGCATTCGCGAGGCTGGCCCGCACATGCCTGGCGTGCGCGCCCTTCTCGTAGAACAGGGACGCCGCCTCCCGTACCTGTGGTGCCTCGGGAGCGATCGCGTCGCTGCCGTGCAGTTCTCGCGCGATCGACGCGATCATCGGGGCGAAGTCCGCCAGGAGCGGGTGGAGGACAGGGATGACCGTGAAGCGCGAGCGCATGGCCGAGCCGATCCGCCACGGACAGTTGGTGGTCGCAATGAGCAACGCCCGGCCCCGGCGTCGCTCGTCTGACAGGCTCGTCAACAGCTGCGCCAGCACAGCACGAGACGCGCCGGCGTCGCTATCGGTTTCATGACGCTCCATGGGAAACGCCTCGGTGATTTCGTCGCTGAACGCGATGTTCGGCGTCCACTCACCAAGCAGTTCCTGCTGCAGCCTAGCGAGGCGCTCCGTCATGCCGACGTAGGGCCCCTTAGGGGAGTTCATCCGATAGGCGGCCGCCCTGGCCTGGCGCGCCGCCTGCCTGGCGAGTTCAGTCTTGCCCGTTCCTGGAGGCCCGGCGAGCAGCACGTTGGCCGGCATGTCGGCGTTGCCTTTGAGGAGCGCGTCTCCGAGTGTATGGAGCAGCCTCGCGGCGCCCTCGATGTTGGCGCCGACAAGCGCCGTTGGCTGGATGGTGGAAGTATCCAGCAGCGTCAGTGTGCCTTCCGAGAGTTGCTCCACATCGGCGGTCTTCCTCGCCAGCAGGTCACGGACGGTCACCGGCGCCCCGCTGCGATCGGACGCGCGCAGAAGGCTCTCGAGGCCCCGGTTCGGTGTATTGCAGGTCAACGCCACGACGTTCTCATCAAGGAGTCCATCGCCAAAGGTCGCGCGGCCGTAGAGGCGGCGGCCGGCCTTCAGAAAGGTCGCTTTTTCCTCGGCCCCTGGCTGGGACAACGAGACGCGCCGCAGGGCTGCGCCGACACCCCCATCGACGAGGGCATGGTCGCCGTGAAAGATGACGTAGTTGCCGCTCTGGCGCAGCGCCAGGCTCTGCGCGGTCAGGTAGGCGAGTTCTGCGGCCACGAGCTGCGCGTCAGATTGTCCGGCACCATTCGCTCCTCCAGGCACCACGTGCTCGGCGAAAAGGACGACGAAGGCAAATCGGAGGTCGCGGCCGTCGGCCCACTTCAAGCCGGCCGCCGAGACGCGTGCGAGAGCCCCAATGCCGCGCAGGACGCGCACGACCTCGTTCTGGTCGGGTGGCAGCTTCGAGAGTCCGTGGGCCTGGAGCGCGGCTTCGACCGTTCGGCGATCCGCGGTGTTCTCGAAGCACTCCCCGTAATAGTCGAGGCCTCCGGCCATCGAGTAGGTGACGGCGACCATACCGTGCCTCGCCTTGCATTCGCGTCGAAACGCTTCAAGGAGCGGTCGCATCGTGCCGTCGCCGTCGGCCACGAGATCGAACAGGCTCCGGCCTGTCAGCAGGACTGCCGCCTGCCCCTCCTCGTAAGGTTGGAATACCCGGTCAAGGACGCTGCGTTCTGTCTGAGTGGCGCTTGGCATAACTGTCTCCTCGGCAGGCGCCGGCGCGCTCCACCAAGGAGCCCCGGGCCGCACAGACAGCATGCAACTTGCGTGTGGAAATGATCCGACCGGTTACGGCAACTCGATGTCGGCGGCTGTGACGGTCCGGCGCCGCGCCGATACCGCATTGAACACCGCTCGCGACAGCAGGTCCTCAAGTTCTCGAAAGTTGCCCGGGAAGGCATAGCGCTCCAGTTTCTCGAGAGCGTCGATCGCGATGTCTTCAACCTGACGGCCCTGCGCGTCCTGCCCATTGATCGACGGGTCCTGCAGCGTGAAGTCGATCAGCACTCGAAGGTCGGCTTTCCGGTCCCGCAACGGCGGCACCGTCAAGCGATGGCGGAACCGATAATAGAGGTCCGGGCGGAACGCTCCTGATTCCATCGCCCCCTTCAGCCCCCGGTTAGTGGCTGCGACGACATACACCGGGGAACGCGCCTCGTCCACAAATGGCCAGCCTCGGGGCGTGAAGCCGAAGTCGTCCAGATAGGTCAGGAGCTTGGCCTGCACCTCGAGAGGCGCATCCCCGATCTCGTCGAGAAACACCACGCGTCCGCGTGCGCGATGGAAGACGCCCGGGCGTGAGACCGCGTCGGTGAACGCGCCCGACAACGAACCGAACAACTCCGCCTCCAGCAGTTCCGCGGAGACATTGACGATGGGTACGCGGATCGCGGGCTGGTCGGTCAGCCGCCTGGCAATCCAGTCGGCCACGAGCGTCTTCCCTGTGCCGCTCTCTCCTTCAAGCAGAATGGGCTCTGGTCTCAGGGAGGGTACGCGCAAGACGTCCGCGTGCACCTCGGCCAATTGCGAAAGCACCGTTCGTGTACCGTTACCGGCGAGGGCCTGTCCAATCGCGGCGAACGCGTCCATCACGCGTTCGCCGTGATGGGCGGGCGCGGCGGGAATCGGACTGACCCGGCTCACCGCACTCTCGGTCGCATGAATGAACGCGCGCATCTGGCGGTCGAGCACGAGACTGACGAGGCGCCTGGGATAGCGCTCGCCGACGCTGATCTTCCACCCCAACCGCTTCGGAACTACGCGCTCCCGCACATTCGGATGCTGCCGAATGGCTTCCTTGAGCGCTTCCGCGATGATCCCCCGCTCGTCTGGATCGGCGAACCCTTTCTTCCTGAACACACCGCGCAAGTGCAGGCAGCGGCCTTGGTAGGCTCGCTCCAGCACGTCTGCCTCGTAGCGCTCAACGAAGAAGAACAGCGCAGGTGACGGGTCCATCGTGTCGAGCCAGTTCATGATCCGCGAGGGGTCGTCGGCTCCGGCGATCACGGCAATGGGAGGGTGCGTGTCCTTGCGGGGGCGCCACTTCGAGGGAGTCATTACGCGGGCCGAGAGTCCCTGAAACTCCGATTTACCACTGGCGCCCAGGTCGTGAAGGAGAGCCTGGACCATGTCCCGAACTGGTTCGTCGGTCACTGCCACCCAGGGCCCGTCGGCCGGCACAAAGGTCTTCGCTGACGTCATGACTGCCGCTTTCTCTGAGCGCGCTGGGCACCGAGGCCCACGGCGTTTCGATGTCGTCGGACGGTTTCTTCACTCAGTGCACGGCCGAGTTCCCGCCGCAACACAGCCGTAAGCAGGCGCGTCGGCATGCTCGGCTTCGAGGCGAGGGTATGTCGGATACGCGCTCTCAATTGAGCGATCTCGGCCGGAGCCTTGTCCTCGGTCCTGCGCGCGTCCCCGCGCAAGAACCACGACAGCCGTACGTCACCGACACCGCTGACGCTCACCACCAATGACTTCATCGCGCGAGAGACATCGTGCCGGTCGAGCGGCGTTCGTCGCTGGAGAAGCCACCGGGACAGATCGCGTTGAGAACACCGCGCATCGTTGATGCCGGCCTCGAGTATTCCTGCGTCACCGCTGCGTAGTCCTTCGGCGAAGCGCTGTACCAGAAATTCGCCTATCTCAGACAACGCCCTCGCGCGCGCCTCTGAGGCGCGTCCGAATTCTTCAACGCGGACAGACAACTCCCCGCCGAACCTGTCAATGACGATCGCTGGTTCCGGCTCGGACCACAGCGCCTCGTCTCCAGCCGATTCGCCGGCCTGCCAGTCCGCCGTCCAGTCGTCCTCCGCCTCGTCGTCTGCGTCGCGGCCGTAGGCGACCTTTTCGTCGTACGCGTCTTCGTCAGACACGCTCGACTCGTCAGGGTCGCCATCCGTCTGGTCGTCCGGCCGGGCATCCGGCGCCAGTCCCGGCAACAGGGCGCCAACCTCGCTCGCATCCGCCATCTCGAGAAGCGCGGCCCTGCCACCGAGCCGGCTCCGGGACCCGCCCCTTCCGGAGGCCCGCTGGGTCCCCTTGCCTTTACCCCTATTTCCGGCGCGCGCCATGTCGCCCTACACCTGTGTCCAGTCCCAGCATCAACCGATCTTTCAGGCCGACCGGAGCGGGCGAATCGTCGGTGTCACCAAAGGCCGTTGCAGCCAGAACGTCGGTCGTCCGGACAAACGCCGCGCGCGCGAGCAGGCCCCTCTCTGAGGACCGCGCCTTCGCCACGATGCCGACCTGGTCGGGTCCACTATGCATCGCTCGAAAGATCACTTCGATATGGCGACGGTTCACCGCACCGGCCCCGTAGATTCCAACCACCCGCGTCACGAAGGCACCGACGGACAACGGACGCGCCGTTGCTTTGGCATTGAACAGCGACCGAGCCGCCTCGATGTCGGTGCCGCCACCAGCACCGTGGAAGGTCCGCATCTGCAACTGCGTCCCCTGCTCACCGATCGCCTGCGCCGCGATGATACCTACGGCTGTCCCGAGGGCCACCAGTCGCCCCGTGGACAGATCCGTTCCGTAGCACGCCTGACACACTCCCACCTGCTCGGCACAGGTCGCTGGCGAACGCACCCACAGGCGGTCACCCACGCGCATGCGGGCTACGTCCTTCGCGGACAACATCGCGCCGGCCGCCAGGCGTTTCCGGCCAGCCACGACGGCACTCGCAAGCACTCGGCCCTCGAGGTCCACCACTGCCTGCGCCACCGTTGAGATCCGGTAGGGCAGGCCATCGGCTTTCCTTCCGCTAGGCGCACAAGTCTTGGAGACGATGAGGCACTCGTACGCGGCTTCGACCAACCACCTGGTGAGTTCTCCCGCCGGCCCGGTGATTAGCTTCTTGTCGCCCATCGCCTTGCGTGTCGCGTGCGCGGCGTAGAAGTACTCGAGTTCAGGAAGACCGTCCCTGTAACTGGCTTCGATCACGTGCGGCAGCGGGAGTCCCGCGCTCCCGGTCACGAGGCCGCGCGCCGTCCGTATCTGACCAACCTGCAGCGGGTCGCCTCGCCCACCGGAGGCAATGATTGCCGCGAGCGGGTTCGGGCCGCCGTCCTCGGATTCCGGTGGCAACGGGTGCAACTTGGCGAAGGCCGTCCAGAGCTTCTTCGCGTCGCTTCGCCGCCTCGACAGGGCCGCTGTCACGTCCTGCCACGCGCGGCGGTCCGGACGTACTACATCGGCCAGTGCGATCGTGAGACCGGCCTCAGTGGCCGCCGCGAATCCCGTCCTCGCGAGTCGGCAGGCCGTGGTCACGTGGACGGTCCTGTCAGCACCTGCGCCGGGCAGACTTCGCGCGACGGCGCCTTTGGTGTTCTCTGCAAACGAGCGATCGAGGGAGTCTGCCTGAGCGGCGAGAAAGAGGCCGGACAAGATGTCCTGGGCCAAGTGCATCAGATGTCCTCCGTTCGCCACGGAGTGGGTCTGTCGGCTCGGCAGCAGGGTGTGCGCCTCTCGTCGCGCAGGGGGATCCACAGGGACGTGAACGCCGATTGTGTCACCGTCGAAGTCAGCGTTCATCGGGCCGCAGGTCAGGGGATGAATGAGCACGACGTCACCGCGATCATGCGGATAGGCCAGCCCCGCCCGAATGCCGTAGCGATGCAACGTCGGGGCTCGGTTCAAGAGCACGACCGGGTCGCGAGCGAAGTTGGGGAGCGCGCTGGCGTAGGCGTCGAACATGGCCCGCGGGAGTCCGACCGCGTCCAGTTCACCGGTCGGTTCCGGGACGATGACCGCGCGTGCCGAAAAGTCCACTCGCTTAGCCAGCACCGCCTGGCGCAGGAAGCCCTCTTTTCCCGACAACCGTGCAGCGAGCGACCCGGGCTGCCGACGTCCCCAGCCGAAGAGCGACTCCAGGGCCTCCTGGAGCCTCGCGAACGTCGTGCCGTGACTCGATGTAGCTGGAGCGGCACCCTGATTCGCCGCGAGCAGCGCATCGTAGCGTTCGGCGACCGCCCCCGGCTCTATCCGCGTGCGGTCGCGCCCGGACCGGTAGGCGGCCGGCAACACGGACACCACCGACACCACCCAGGTTGCGAGGAACGACTCCTGCAGAACTGCCTGAAGCGCCTCAACGCCAACCTTGCCCTCGATCGCGCCTCCCTTCAGGAGCGCGTCGAGCTCTCGAGGCGTCCGTCCAGCAGCGCGCCACGCCTGCACCAACGGGCGCCCACCAGCCCGGTACACCCACGGATGTACGAGCGGCATTGCGAGGTCGATATGACCGTGTCGCGTCCGATAGTCCGCTGTGTCCAGATCTCCGAAGATCGCGGGATCGTAGAGCCCACCGGCCTGCGGCACCATTCGCGCGTCGCCCTGACGCCGGCGCAAGGCACCGCCGCACCCGAGCGGGCACGGGACTCGCTTGGTCCGAATCTCCCCCAGGCGCATGCGCTCACGAACGATGGCGTCGAGGACTCTGAACTGGTCCGCGTCCAGTTCAGCGGGACACTCACTGGTCGTGCACCGGTACCACACGCTCGTTGCTCGCGCGGCGAATGCCCGTCGCACGGAGACAGCGCCAAATGAGCCCAGCCTGACCTCCGCAGGGGTTGCCGGCCTCACTTCGATTTGGGCCTTCCCCTTCGAGAGGCGTTCGATGGCCGTGGGTTCATCAATACGCCACGCCTTCTGGCCACTCCTGACTGTGACGCTCAACCCGAGTGCGCGGGCGTGGGCCAGCGCGGCATCGACGCTCATCGGCCATCGCGCACCGTCGACGGCACCATCGGCCTTCGCCGTCATCTCCCGCAGCAAGCTCGGGGCGCCGTGGGCGAGCAAAGCCCACCCTTCCATCTCGCCGAAGCGCTGCCCCCCCTCCCGAGTTCGCCCGCGCGTCGCCTGACCCGTGACGCTATTCCGCGGGCCCGTGGTGCGCCACGCTACCTTGTCCGCCGCGTTGTGATTGAGGCGGAGGATGTACTGGAGTCCCACCGTCACCGGGGCGCCAAGCGTCGCCCCTGTCACCGGGTTCGTCAGACGCGCCTTACCAGATGGATATCCAGCTTCCGATAGCTCGCGCTCGAGCCACGCCTCATCAACGCCGACGAACGGGGGTACCACGAAGCTCAGGTCCCGGCCCTTCCTGCGCGCCGCCCAAGACAGCAATCCCAAATGCGTTTCAAGCAGCTGGCCGAGATTCATTCGTCCGACTACGCCGTGCGGATTGAGCAGCACCTGCAGCGGGGTCCCATCCTCGAGACGGGGCATCTCCTCGTCGGGCACGATGAGGGTGACGACCCCCTTGTTCCCGTGCCGTCCCATCAGCTTGTCGCCCACGGCCAACGGGGCTTCGTGGACGAGGTCAATCACCAACACCTCGATCGGATACCGGGGCGACGGAGTACCGCCAGCGACGAGACGGCGCTTGGTCACTCGCTCCACGCGCCCACGTATGCCCTGCCAGGCGACGACGCTCCGGCCGCCGATTCGGACCAAAGTGGTGCCGACAGACACCACTGTGCCGGGACGCACGACACCGTGGGCATCCAGCGAGATGCCTCCGTCTGTCGCGGAGGGGCCGAGCGGCCGGATACGGGGACCCGGCCATACTTCCACGACAATCCGCTTCGCGTGCCGTGCGGTGAGCGCTGACGCCGCGCTGGCGCTCACGACGATGCCGTCTTCGAAGTTGAAGCCGTACCACGGGAGGTATGCAACCAGGAGATTCCGGCCCAGCGCGAGTGTCCCATGGAGACTCCCGGGCCCCTCGGCAAGCACGGCTCCACTGTCGACGGCATCGAGGGGGCTCACGCGCGGCGTAAAGGCCGAAAATCCCCCTGCGTGTCCAGGTCTCCCTTCGTGGGCTGTGTGACTGTGCTCTCTGCCATCTGCGCCCGCGACTGACACGTTCGCGCCGGGCTGCGTGCGGACCGCAGTGACCATTCCGGATACCGTCGAGCGCACAACCTGCCCGACGGCACCCGGCACGAATCGCTCGAAGCCCGTCTGCACCGCCGGCACGTCGGGGCTGACGACTGGCATCGCCTGCTTCATGTTCTTCGCGCCCATCATGGCGCGCGCGCCGTCGTTATGGGCGACGAAGGGAATCAGGGATGCAGCCACGCCAAGCGACTGTCCGGTCCACGACAGGCTGGGCGCGCGCCCCGATTCCAGCCTACCAATGCGCTCCTGGAAATGGGCGCCCGTCGTCGGTAACCTGACAAGTGGCCTCTCATCATGCTGCACGTCCAGTGGGCGCGAGGGGACCGGTTCGACATCGGTCTGACCGGCGGTCAGGGCGAGGATCGCGGGCAGCATGCGCGCGCCACTCACACCTACCGCGTCCTCACTGCCCGGCGCCACCAGTTCAGTGCTGCAACCGTCGCTTGCACGTAAGGGCGTCACGATGGCGCCGTGCTCGTCGATACGGGCCTGCGTGCTGAGAAACAGTGTCAGACCGAGCCGCTCGCTCTCTGGTGTCTCGATGGGACACAACCGTCCAAGGTGGCTGGCGTGCACGTCGCGTCGTTCACGATTCAGCCCGTCAGGGCTGACGCCGCCTGGACCACACAGGGTGACCTTACGGGCCGCGCTCAGGAGAGCGAGCGGGTTAAGGTCATCGAGTCGCTCTGCCAAAGGGCTCCCGCCGCGGCCACAGACGGCGACCAGCGCACCGGCTACCCCACGAGCAAACACTGCTTGCAGTGTGGTCACCGCCGTCTTGCCATGTTCCAACGCTGCAAGAACACGCTGCGCGCCTCTGAAGACTGCTCGTTCGAGATGGTCACCGAGCAGCAGCACCCGTTGCCGTTCAAGGTGCTGCGGGTCATCCGGGCCGGGCCATCCGGTCGCCAGCAAGTAGGCCAAGGCGTCAAGGTCGGCCGACTCAAGGTGAGTCGGAGGACCAGCGGCACCCCCTAGCCGTCTGCCGAGGTCTGACCTCCCTGACGGCCCAAGGCACCAGCCTGGGTGTATCCGCCACGGGCTCTGTCGCGCGGCAGCGGACAAAGCTTTAGCCTCTTCGAATGACACTCCGGCCGGCAGGCCAGGGAGGCGGACCATCACCCCGCTCTTCCGCCTGCCCACGCGGATGGACGCCGTCACCGCCGGTCCCACGAAGGGCTGAACCCTGGCCACACGTCGCTGCGTCGCCACGCCTGGCTTGGTCTCCACCGACAGGTGCAATCCGGGCCGGCGCACGAGTTGACCGAGGGGCATGACCTCCACACTGCGGCCCGTACCTCTGGACGGGAGCAGGCTCCCGATCGTTGTCGGAGCGAGGAGATCGGTAAACAAAGCGACACGGGACCGGCCACCGCCCTGATGCCCTATGTCAAGTTCGACCCTCAACGGACGCTGCAGACTCCCCAGACCCGCACGAGCTGACTCCTCGGAGAGGGCCCGTTCACCGAGTTGGGCGGACAAGACACGGACTTCAGGAGTATTCGGGTGGTCGCAGCAGAACGCCGCCGCGGTAATCTCCACCAGGCGGCGCTCGAAGCGTGCATAGGATTCCAGATGCGGGAGACGCCCGAGTGGGTTTTCGCGGGCGAACTGGTCCAACAGCACGGTCCACGGTACCACTGGGCCCGACGATGCTTTGCGCGTCTTCGCCATGGCGACCTGAAGTGTACGCGGAGGCGTGCGACGCTACAACCGCGGGCGCTCTGACGTGAGTGACCTGCCGGCGGCAGCCTGCCACGGCTTGCGAGGTGGATGGACGCGGTCTCTATCTGCATGTAGGTGAGACATCATAGAACCCCCGCGCCGAGAAACGGCGGTGGCTCGTCCTAGAGGAGGTCGCTCCGCGCGCCGGACGGGCTCACGAACCGGACGAGCGCTTCCATGCCCCGCCCTGACCGGACCCCGGCCGCGACGTCGACATACGGCCCGGTGGCGTTCAGCTAGTGTGGCTACTTGAGGCCTGCTACCTCAGACACACCTGTATCCGTGGGTGATGCGTGTTCAGTAGCAGCTTTCGCGCGTACGGATTCGCGCCCCGCACGGGGTCAAAGTAGGCGGCCTTCCTGGACCAGAGAACCTCAGAACGTTGGGCAAGTTCGACCAGCGCCTTCGCCTCAGTGTCGTCCCCCACGATCCGCTCAGCGAGGAGCTGATCCGCAAGGGCCTTACGGGTGTATTCAGTGCCCGGTACAACAGCGCGAATCAGCCGCGCCCACATCTCTCCGGAAGGCAGTGGCACCTTCGTTGTGGGGACTTCCACGACGCTTCCAGGGTATGCCGTGGCCGGCTCGCCGGCCGACGCATCGATCCGGACCCTGCCCCGCATCTCGGCGAGGTATGCCAGGTGCCGGAAAGTTGGAATGCCCAGTGCTTCCTCATTGAACTCGGGGGTCCTGCGCAGGATCGCCGCCTTCACCGAAGCCAAGTCGTGCGCCAGCCCCTTGTCTGACAGGTCCTCGACAGCGCGAGCAAATTCCTTGACCGCGTCCGCGACGCGGGCGCTCGGTACCTTCGGGTCAAGGCCGACGACTGCGTCGTCGTAGAAGACGACCTCATTTGCGAGCCCGTGAGAGCGCTGCGCATTCGAGCCGCGGACAGCCACCCTCACAGCCCGCCGTCCGGTCGCAATGACCTTCTCGAGCAGGCTCTGCATGGAGCCATCTCCACTGGCGACCACAACGCAACGGACGCCTGGAGACGCTGCGAGCAATTCCATCGCGTCGCAGATTAGCTGCGAGTCAGCGAGATCCTTCACTACCGTCGACTCACCGTTGACGTAGCGCCTCGTCGGAACGAAGACCGGCTGCACGCCCTGTTGAGCAACACGCTCCATATCACCGTCGTGCCAGGAATCCGCCCAGTTCGCATAGGCCTTGCCTGTCACGAGTGTCCCAAAGCGCCTCGCTATTTTTTTCAGCGTGATGATGTCCGGAAGGGCACCAAGATTCTCCGCGGTGGCCTTCTTGATATTCTCCCAGTCGATGAACAGGGCCACGGTTTCAGCCGGCATAGCGGTCCTCGGGTGCGCACCAGGCGATCGGTGAGAAACAGTGCGTCGTGTCACTCCAGGCACGCGTCAGATGCACGGCACTGTCTGACGGGCTAAGACTCTACATCAAAACCGTATTCTTCCTTGAGTGGCTTCCCGAGAACTGTCACGGCCTGCGGAATGCCGCCTTCCCACGAACTGCCCCACTTGAATTCCTCCAGACAGACTACGTCCTCGAGCTCGGCGTCTTCGATAGCGCTGAACTCGTCGACGACCTCCGCCGCAACGGCGAGTGCAGTGACGGAGCCGATGAACTCAAGAGTGCCGAGGTGAACTGACCGGGCTGTCGACGTCTTCACGATGCCAAGGTCGTTCAGCTTCCTGGCTTCCTCGATTGACACGGACTCGCCCATGAGGAGGCGCCACACACTTTCAAGCCATTCATTTAGGGGGCGCTGCATTTCCCGCACTTCCGTTCGGAACTGCTGCGCCCAGGGCGTACTCGCTAGACCTTCGGGCAGAGCGTTCCCCAGAATGGCCCGCAGTCGCTCTCGGTCAGGGCACGGGACCCTGACAGCCACTTCCACGCCGGCACGCGTTACGTCGACACGTTTGATATCGACGGAAGAGCACACCTGGCGCTTCAGATTCTCCCGATTCTGGGTGGCGCTGCGGCCACGAGCTAAAACAAGGAATTCAGCGGGATTCCGCGTTTCATCGATGTCAATAGCATCGATGAATCTGAAGAGCGCACACTGCCTGCGGAGACGGTCACGATAGTGCTCATCCGCCGCGGCAACCCTCAGCTGTAGTCTCTCGACAGCATCTTTGAACGGAGCGTCCGCACGTTGAAGCGTTGGCGTGGTCGCCTTTAGTCTCTCGAATCGCCGCTTGACACCGTCAGACCAAGCCTGGGACCAATCCAGGAAATCGGCGTCCTTCAAGCTAATAAGGCATCGTGCGTGATATCCCACGAGCACCGCAACGGCATCGGCCAAAGTCAGCGCCGACGAAGACCGCTTGACGTCACGCATCGTCCGACCGATTTGTCGGCCACTCTCATCGCTCCAGAAGCTGGCCTCGATGTCAGCAAACAGCACCATGCCTCTCAGCGCATGCAGACTTCTGACATCATCCAGATAGTCTCGACCGACAGAGGCAAACTCCTCCCTTTTCGCCCCCACGTGCATGGGGAACATGCCAAGTTCGTGGCAAACGACGGTCAGATACAGGGACAGCAATTCAAACTGTCGGTCACCTCGATCGGCCGAGAGCACCAGATGGTTCCCGAGCATGAACGGTGCGAGAACCTTCTCGAATAGGCCGAGCAACTTGGAAATATGACGACCTCCGTGGTCCGTGAAGTACCTGAAGTAAGTTCCGTCCAGGGCGTGAAAACTGTCGAGCTGCCTGAGGCACCAATCGGTCGCCGCCAATGCCAGCCTCCTGTGCTCCTCATCCTGAATGAGATCATTGAAGAACGGATTCAGTAACGAGGGCGTGCGCCGCCGCCGACCTTCGACGAGCCACATCCTGACCGCGTCGACGAAGTCGTCCCACGAGAGGGACTTCTTCAGCAACACGCCATTGGCGCGAGATGCTCTAGCGATCAGTTCCTGATCTCGAGACGTTGTCCACAACAGCACTGGGCGTTGGGCGAAGCTCCCGCGAATCTGATTCAAGAGAGCGTGGCCATCCAGGTCGGCATGTATCAACACGTCCAGGATAATCAGGTCGAACGCGTCAAATTGGATTGGAACGACGCGGTCATCGACGGTCTTCGTCTGCTTTCCGTCCAGGGAGAACAAGATCTCCGGCGCCTCAACGCCCAGCGTCGACAACTTCGTCTGGAGCACCTTGAAGACCGGATGCCACTCGTTCGCATGGTCGTCTACGACAAGAATCCTCGACGGTTGGTCGGAGTCCGACGTCAACGGAGGTGGCGGATCGCCTTGCGCCGCTCCTTCAGAGCGACTCGTCGCGCCGGCTAACTCCCGGCAAGCCGTCAGCACACCCATGAAGCGGGCGAGTTCCTCTGCTGACGGAGGCGCAGCCTCTGTCCTGAACCAGTTGTCGATTGTCCTCGACGACGCCCATAGTTCCGCACCGCAATCCCCAAAATTACTCAGGCGCTCGAGAACGGCCGACAGCCCGTCGCCCTCGGCTCCCCAAAGTTTGGCCCAGGCTTGCTTCTGATCGTCCAGACGACAATTCGCCAAGACCAACATGCGAGCCGGGGCCAAAAACTGATTGGCGAAGTCGGCGCGCGAACCGTGAGCATATGAACGAATTTGCTGATACACCCGCCTCGCAGCAAGGGCCTCGTCGACCCGTCGCTCCGCCCACACTTCCACCGTGACATCCCGCATCTCCTCGATGCATAGGGATAGGCTCTCGACCGTTGATTCAACGCTCTGGCAAACCGAGTCGAACGCAAGACGAGCCCTTGCAGGAAATGATGCCCAAGGACGTCGCGTTCCAGCGCCGGGAGCAATAAGCAGAAATCTGCGAACGCCCTTGTTCCAGAGCGTGGAAAACTC
This sequence comes from Vicinamibacterales bacterium, assembly GCA_046331345.1. Lineage (GTDB taxonomy): Bacteria > Acidobacteriota > Vicinamibacteria > Vicinamibacterales > CAVVIG01 > CAVVIG01. The sequence goes on from JAXLRA010000005.1 coordinate 72,049, forward strand.
CGTCAGGCATCGCTCACCTGACACGTCCTGTGGCTCGAACCAGTAGAGGAGCGCGATATCCCCCGCTTGCGGCGTATCCGATGCCCCTCGAAGCATCCAGCCTGGGGCGTTGGCGATTTCCTGGATTGCGAGCCGAAGGAATCCATGCCGGTCACCAGCCATGACGAGAGCCCAATCTGCAGCTGCCGGCAGCGCGTTACTCACCGTTTTCTCCTCGCAACTCCTCAATCAGAGTTCGCAGTTCCGGGTCAGTCATGGCAGTTGGGTCGCCCCACGGTCCCTTCGTCAGGCGTCGCAACAAGTCAGCCACGCCCTTGGCGCTCTGCGCTCGACACAAGGGGTACACCCGACGCATGAACTCGGCCTTCCAGTGTCGACCTTTGTAACCTTGGATACGCCGCTTTGCTTCCACAGCGATCAAGAGTTCGGCAATCAGGCGCCTGCGCGACCACGCCTCCGGCCTGTCGGCATTCGCCTCGGTCGCCGAAGCCTCAGCCGCGTCTTCCCTGGCGCGCACGATGTACCCTGGCAGGTGCGAGATCCGCACCGTCTGCGCGTCCTCGGATCGCACGACCGCTTCCTGCACCACTCGCTGCAATTCTCGGACGTTGCCCGGCCAGTGGTGCTCCTTTAGTAGTCGAAGCGCGTCTGGCGCAAGTGCTTTCCTGTCACCCACAAGTTGGCTCAGAAAATGACTCGCGAGCAGGCCCACGTCGTCAAGACAGTCGCGCAGCGGAGGTGTCCGCACGGTAACCGCCGCAATCCGGTCCAGGAAATCCTCTCGCATGCGGCCCTGGGATACCAAGAGTTGCGGGTCAACATTCGTCGCACTGAGGAGTTGGAACTTGCTGACAACTTCGCCCCCACTCGAACCCAAGCGATTGAAGCTTCGCTCCTGGAGCACTCGAAGCAGTTTCGCCTGCATCGCGATCGGGAGCAGTCCCACCTCGTCCAGGAAGAGCGTCCCGCCATGCGCGCGTTCCAGAATTCCGATACGCCTGGCCTTGGCTCCCGTGAAGGCTCCCGCCTCTGCGCCAAAGAACTCCGCTTCAAAGAGCCCTTCCGGCACCGCCGCACAGTTCACCGCGAGGAAAGGTCCGAGTCGACGTGGGCCATTGTCGTGGATGTAGCGAGCGACACGTTCTTTTCCTGTCCCTCGCTCACCCGCGATCAGCACCGGAATCTGGTCGTACGGGCTCAGGCGCGCCGCCTGCCTCCTGAGGTCGCGCAAAGGCGGCGTTTGCCCAAGGATCAGGTGTGACCGCACAAGACCCAGCGCCCGCTCGATGGCACCCAGGAGGTACTCAGGGCTGCGGTGCTTCTCGACGAAACCGACGGCGCCTCCTTCGAGACAATGTCCCAACGTCTCAACGTCACGCGCCGCACTGCTCATCACGAGCACCGGCAACGCCGGATAGCGAGCGTTCAGCCGCTGCAACACACGTAAGCCGAAGAGCTCGTCTTCGCCAAACTTGAGATCAAGGAGCACGATCGCGATCTCGCCCTCTCTCGCAACCGCCTCCTCCGCTAGTGCTTCTTCGAAGCCTTTCTGGCTAACGCACGACTCAAAAATGAAGTTGTAGGGAAGTGATTCGTAGTTCCTCAAAAACGCCTTCTGCTGGAGACTCCCAGCAACTCCCAACTGGTCGTCGAGAACAAGCACTGGCGGATTACTCAGGATGTTGCTCATCGCCGCGGGTGTCTGTTGCCTTCAGCAGTAGAAACCCATCCCTCAAGATAGTCATCTGGGCGGGTGGCGAGTCCGGACAAGATTGCGTCGGCCCTGTCGCACGCCGTCCAGAACGCTGCCGCGGCGTCCTTAGCGGTTTGGGATTGATGCGGTTGGAGCACGGAGAGGATGGCGGCCGACGAGGGTTCGAGGTCCGAGTGCTCACGTTTGAACCTCTCGGTCGCGATGAAACCGAGCGACCTCTCAACGGATCGCAGGAAGTCATCAAGGGCCGGCCAGACCACCTCGCCCCAAACGCGGACCGCTTCTTCCACGGATTGCCGGGCTTCGGGATCGCCATTGATCGCACAGACGACCACGTCGCGAGGCCCCAGCCTGTCGGTGCCTTCGGAATCCCACCCCGGCTGGAGGAGCGCGCCGAACTGATTCTTGAACAGATCATGACTGACGCGACTTCTCTCTCCCAGCAGTCGCGCTGCCGCATCGGCCCTCGCCACGCTCCGGTTACCCTCCAAGTGGGCTAGCGACTTGGCAAGCCGTTCTGTTTCAACTGGCCCCTCGCCCTTTCTCCACCTCTCGAAAGCGTCATTCAACGCTTCACCCAAAAGAAAGCGGTCCTTGATTGCCTTGCGTAGACCGAGCTCGCTTCCGGAATCGAGAGACGAGCACTTAAGGCCGAATCCTACTGCGCACAGCCACTCGGCAACGACTTCTGCGGAGTCGTGCCACAGTGCGTCCCATAGGGGAATGGCGTCCTTGTGGCCATCGTTCAGGGCAGTCTCCCAGTCCTCAACTACCCGCCTAAGGTTGTTAGCAAATACGTTCGCATTAGTGTCATCCACCGTCATCTGGCAGATGTACCTTCGGACATTTGGACGTTCTGGAGTGCGGATACCAGACAGATGACTCGCTCCGCCTTTGTCTCCGCTGAAGTACAGTAACCCGACAGGGATTTCGTCCCGCAGTTTCAGAGACGCCTCGAACCTTTCCAGTCGCTGCGCTAGGTCGGGCGAATCAGGGGGAACACTGTCTCTAGTGTGTGCAAGAACAACGAAAGGCTCTTTATGAGACGATGTGGAAGTTACCAGTTCGAACTTGGAACTTGCTAGTACGATAGGATCGCCAGCTTTCCACGCCTCCTTACGATTTTTGCCACCGGTTATGTCGAACACTAAGATCAGCACTCTGACCACACTCTCTTGCCGAATCTAATGACGATCGCCGTGCGGAGTTTCTGATCGGAGTCTCGTGAAGCGACTGCGCCCTCCAACTCTTCAACAATCTCAACCCCAGACACATTCGTTGCCAGCAGCAAGGCCAACCTGTCGAAGTTCCAGTCAATGCGTCCGTCCTTACCCAGCGGTGCAAAGTCAAACTGAAGCATTCGCCCCATTGGATGCCCCTGCGCCGCTTGACAGAGCACGCCGAAGTGAGTCCGGAGGTCGTGTCCGCCCCCTAGGTCTCCAGAAGTCACATGTGCAGACAGGCTGCTCTTAGCATCAGCGTCAAAGCGTCCCGAGCACAGGAGCACGATCGCAATCGCGCCATTGCGAACGAGAACCACCGACTGGCGGAATGTGACGCCACCCTTGCCAAGCGCGTTCTCCTTCAGCAATCGTAGGGCCCGGGCAATTCGTGATGCCGGCAGAGCGACCGGGAGACCTTTGTCGCTCCAGTGCCTCAAGGACGCCATCAAGTCCGCAAGCGGTTGGATGCCCTCGGTGTGGTCCTTGGATTTCAAGTCGAACCGCTGATATGACGACTCCCAGCAATTGTCCTCAAGCCACGCAACGCACACCTCGTCACCTCCGAGCCCAAGTGCCGCGACTATTTGGACCGGATGAATCGGCCGAGACGTTTCCAGCGACCGTACTGTGAGAGTCTTGAGAACCAAATGCACGTGTTCCGACACGGATTGCTCTAGAGTCGGAATACGGCTCTTCTGTGCCGTGAGCATGTAACTCCACGCCTGAGCCATCCAGCGATAAGAGTCCTGAAGCGCAACGTAGGTCGTGTTGTCGCCCAGACCAGCCACCTCTACTCCCGATACTCTGCCTTCAGGGATCCCGGGTGAAGGTTCCCACTGTGCGAGTGCGGGCCATTTTCCCGCTTCAGAGCTAGGCAGTAGCACTTTGAACGTCACGTAGGCGAGCATCGCGTACAAGTCGACCGAGCTCTTCAAGACGTGGTTCGACCGACCGTCGTAATTTTCGAATCCGGGAACCTCCGACATGTTTAACCGTCGACCATCCTCGAAGGCCGGGGCCACACCCTGAGCCAGCGCATCACCGAACAGTCCTGACCAGTCGGAGTCCACAGCTGCTTCGATACGCGCAAGCTTCCCCCTGGCGTCTTCAAACAATCTGGCCAGATCTCGTACAACTGGGGCGACTTCGTTCTGCAGCGCCTCACTCTTGGCCCGGGCAACGTTATCCAATCGCTGGGTCAAAACGGACGAAATCCTCGAATCGATGACCGGCCGAGCCGCCTGCATTGCGGCGAACAGATAGTAGTCGTACGCCTGCGCCACATCGGGCAACTCCCCCCCTCCCACGCCGCCGACCGTCCCTCCGATCAACACCTCCGGAGTCGCACCTGCGGCCGCAGCACCGACCTTCCCATATATCGGATAGAAGAACAGGGATAGCGGCTCATTCGTTTCGCTGCGCAGGATCAGTTCGGGAAGCAACGTACGCAGCCTGAAATCAGAGTCGTCTGTCTTCCGAATAGCTGTAAGAGCGTCGGTCGCCGTGCTCCTTACGAAGTCAAGGCTCCAGAGCCTTTGGTACAGAACGCGCGCAAGTTCTCCTGCGCCGCTATCTTTTCGAGCCAAACTCGCCGGCCTGCCATGAACGGCGAGTCGCTCGAGAAAGTTCAGCAGCGCCCAGCCTTTTCCGGTTGCGCGCTCGCCCTCGAACAGCTGTGCAATCGTGGTTGGAGGGCCGATCGCCTTCGTGCGAACGAGGCTGTAAAAAGTGATCTCGCCATCGTGCAGCCACACGAGTCCACGCTCCGGGCTGCCGAAAAGCGCTCTGAGGTGTTCCCTGGCGTGACCTCGTTTACCCTCGTGTGCCGAGCTGATTGCAGCATAGAAGCGCTCGGGCAGTTCTGGAGGGGCTTGGCACCAGGGCTTAGGCCAGGCACCACGAGACGGCGGGTAGTACACGCCGTGCTTTACCAGTTGAGAAGAGTACCGAACCTCATCGGACTCCCCATCATCGGCGTCTTTGACCAGAAGCGACATCTGACAGATCGCAGTACGTTGCCCCAGTTCCAGCAAGGACTCGCGAGAGGAGCCATGCAGGATTTTGGTAAGTTCTTCGGCGAGATCGCCACCCGTCCCACTCAGACTAACGAGAAGCTCAGAGCGCTCCGCCACGCACCGCCCTTTGAGTCTTTCGGTTCCAGCGATCAATCCGCCGTACAGTCGATGAAAGAGCGATTGCTGTTGCTCGGCCTCACCGAACCAGTAGCGTTGATAGGCGACGTGCCCGCCGCTCGGATTGGAGAACAGCAGGCGTAGCAGGGGAACAAGGACAACGTTGAGTTCGGCCCTCTCACGTGGGACCAGGAGCGTCTCGTACCATGCCAGTACGCGATCCAGCACATGCATCGCCAACACCTGGACGACTGGGCTATCCGCCGGGTCATGCTCCTTTCTGAGGTCTTCCCAGAGAGTCGTCTTGTCCTGAATAGCGAGGCACCATTCTCCGTAACTGATGCCATCACCGGGAAGGCCCATTGCAGCCCGGTATGCTCCGAGGCTATCGGGGATACAGAGCAGCCGGCCGAGATGCTGCAACGAACTGGCGGTTCGTGCAGCAGTCGCCGTGCACGTTTTGCAAGGATTGGCATCCCTGCGTCGCCGAGACACTTCGGCCAACAGGTTCAATCGACCAATGGCCGCAGCCCGCGTCGAGGAAGGAGCGTCAGGCCGCACCGCATCCTGGAAATCGGCTTCGAAGGCAGCCATGTTGGAACAGCAGTCCGCATGGCTGGCGATGCGCGCGACGACCGCGCGAGACATCAACAGTTCAGGATTGTCCGTGCTTATCTGTGCGCCACCACGTTCGCTGGCGGCTGCGTCCAGGTCGGGCATCCTCTCTCCTCAGATGACGTGTGCTCACGGTTTGAGACCGAACATCTGAGCATAACCCTGCAGGTCAAGGTACCCCGTCCCAGACAGGCAGAAAACGATGTCCTTGTTGCGCCCCTCGGCTTGTGCAGTGGCGACCGCATCCACAACTGCGGCAATTGCATGGGCACTTTCGGGCGCCGGAATCACGCCTTCGCTTTCGTAGAACCAGCCTCCGACTTCAAAGGCACGTTCTTGCTCGATTGCCAGCGGGGTCACAAGTCCCTTGTGAACCATGAGAGACAGGATGGGGGACTTTCCGTGGTAGCGCAGTCCGCCCGAGTGGATGCGCGGAGGCAGGAACTGATGCCCCAGCGTGTACATCTTGACTTTCGGGGTCAGCTTGAACGCGTCCGCGTAGTCGTACCGATACTCGCCCCGTGAAAGGCTCGGCACGTTGGCCGATTCAGCGGCGATCATCTCGGGGCCAGAATCCCCGCGGAGTTTCCGCGCGATATACGGCGCCATGAAGCCGAACAGGTTCGTTCCCCCGCCAACACATGCGATGAGGACGTCCGGCGCTACCCCGGCGTGAGCCAATTGGCGCTCGAGTTCAAGCCCAACCACGGTCTGGTGCAGGGCCGCATAGTACGACATGCAGCCCAACGCCAGTCGCACTCCTTCGCTTCGTCGTACAAGCTCAATCGCCTCTCCCATCCCGATCCCCAGGCTTCCCTGGTGGTCAGGTTCAGCGGCCAACAACTGGCGCCCCTGAAGCGTCATCTCGCTCGGCGAGGAGTGCACGGTGGCTCCGGCCAGTTCCATGAGGTAGCGCCGATATGGCTTGGCCCGGTAGCTGCTGCCCGTCATGAAGACCGTGCAGGTCAGGTCCAAGTTGCGGCACGCCCACGCCATGGCCGCCCCCCACTGTCCAGCCCCGGTGTCCGTGACCAGGCCGCGCAGCCCCTGCTGCTTGGCGTACCATGCCTGCGGAACGGCAGTATTGGGCTTGTGGCTCCCTGACGGATTCCCATCCTCCCGCTTATAGAAGATGCGCCCGGAGTAGCCCAACCGCTTTTCGAGACCGCGCGCTCGGAATAGCGGCGTAGCACGGTACTTGCGGTACTGATCCATCACCTCGCCGGGTATTTGGATGAATTGGTCCGTCCGGTAGTGTCCCTGCAGGAGTTCAATACGAGCGCATTCCTCGGAATACAGCTGCGCCAAGTGGTCAACCGAGATCGGCCGAAGGTCGTCGCCTTCCACCGGTAGCGGAAACTCTCCAGCAACCGCAGCTGCCACGTTGAGCCACGCTTGGGGGATCTCAGCGTCGGTCAACGCCCACTTCGTTTCCTCGGTCATGACATTCGCCTAAAACGGGTTACGAAAAGTTCCGGCGCCACCACCGGAGAAGAGTGAGCAAGCCGAACGCGTGCGGTGTCCTTACGCTCCAAGGCTCGTCGAGCCGAAGATATCGGGTCAGTTCCTCTCCGCCAGCGGCCAGCGCACCCCGGCGCTCCAGATCGTCGACGGCACCCGCATAACCAACCCACAGCGCCTTGGCCCCATCGCGGCTTAGGACATCCCATACGTCGGGCGGAGCGTCATCGATTGCGACCTGGAGTGCCTTCGCGATGAGTCGGTGAAACTGCAGGCCAAGTGGCGACGGAAGAGGGGCCTTCTTTCGACTCTTCCAAATCCCCTCAGGAAGAAGCCCTTTGAAAGCCTGGCGCAGGACCAGTTTTTCACCACCAAGGTCATCGCCAACCTGCACCCGTGGCGGTATGCGAAGCGCGAGCTCGAATACATCGCGGCTCAGGAAGGGGAAGCGGCCCTCCAGAGAAAACGCCATGCTGCATCGATCGTTATCGAGCAGCAACCAATGGAGAAATGTGGCCAGATACCATTGCTGCATCGCCTGATCGGGGTCGGCCCCCGCGGCAACGGCTGGTCGGTAGATCCGGTCGATCGCCTCGTCCTGCAGGCCACGCAGGCTGTTTTCGTCGCTGCCGGCCAGCAACGCTTCAACCGACGGCAGGCGGTTCGCCCATGCGGTGCGCAGATCATCGGCGGACCGCAAGACGGGATTCTTGAACCCAGGGAACCGGTGGTAGTAGCCGAAGAACAACTCGTCGGCACCTTCGCCGGTCAGCACTACCTTTGCCCCGTGCGAACGCAGGCACCGATAGTTGTTGAACATCGCAAGCTGCTTCACCTCCCAGTGCGGCTCGTCGAAGTGGTCGACCAGATCGTCAACATCGTGGAGGTAGCTGGCGGGATCCATCGTCGAGAACACGAGGTCCACTGGAGCCTGACCATCGAGCCAGTCACGCAATAAGGTGGCATGCTCGGCATCCTCGTTGGAGCCTTGGGTCCGGTACCTGATACACGACGCGAGCAACGGTGACTCGCCTCGACGGGCCAACTCCGTCGCGGCGACGGTTGCGATGATGCTGGAATCCAAGCCTCCGCTCAGTGCGACCGCGACGGGCGCTTCGCCCATCATCGCGTCCTGAGTGCTTCGTTGCAGTGCATCAAGCAGCCGGTCCGGAGCATCGGCCAACTCGGCTTCGTTGAAGGGGGCGATAACGGGGGGCGAGAGTTGACGAACGAGCTTCACGGCGCCCCCGGCCGTCCAGCGCAGCACGTGGCCAGGCGGCAACGAATGGATGCCTTCAAAGAAGGAGCGATGACTCAGGCTGTAGCCGGCTGCGAACGCAAACCCGTGAAGAAAGTATTCACGAATCGAGGTGACGTTTGGGCGCCTCGGTACGTTCGGGAGCGCTAGAAGAGCCTTCGGCTCGGAAGCAAACGCGAGAAAGCCGTCCCGTTGGTAGTAGAAGAGTGGCTTAATCCCAAAGCGGTCTCTGGACAGCAGCAGTTGTCGAGTGCCAGCGTCCCAAAGGGCCAGCGCCCACTGACCGTCGAGGCGTTCTGCGGCCGCGGTGCCCCAGACCGCGAAGGCGGCGACGGCGACCTCTGAATCGCAGTCGGTACTGAACTGGAGCCCAAGTTGCGCAAGCTCGGTTCGGACCTGCCGGTAGTTGTAGATCTCTCCATTGACGACGCCGACGAACTTGCGCCCATCAAATGTCCGAATGAAGGGTTGATGCCCTCGGCGGACATCGACGATCGCAAGAAGCAAGCTCCCGATCGAGATGTCCTCATCGGAGTAGGTGCCCCTACCGTCCGGCCCCCGGTACGAAATTGCGTCCAGCATGCGACCAAGCTGGTGCCCATGCCCAGTCTGAGGGTCCGCACTGAAACCAGCTATTCCGCACATGGTCTTGCGGCACTACCAGACCAGGTCGCGTGTGCCGTGTGCCTCCGCATTCAGCGCACGCCTTCGACCGCCCAGTCGATGGCCATGATCTGGTCATGAGTGAGTTCAACCCCTGACGGGACGACTTCACGGCCCGTGTTGTCCTTGATTGGACCTCGATAGACGGCAAGGTCTCCTCTAGTGAACCGCGCGACCGCCTCCTCGGCCTGACGTTTTACGTCGTCCGGCACGCGAGATCCGAAACCGGTTATTCCTACGTATCCCTCCCTGAATCCACCGTTCAGGTCACCGTCCGTTCCTTTCCACGTTCCCTGAAGAATCTTTTCGATAGCGCTCGCGTACAAGCGGCCCCACTGCCACTTCGTACCGACGAGAATGGCAGTTGGGGCGAAGCTCGACAGGTCCGCGTTGTGGCCGATCAGCATCACATTGCGTCGTTCCGCGGTCCGCGCAACGGCCACCGAGTTATCCAGGATACCGGTGACAACGTCGGCGCCTTGATTGATCAGAGTCTCGGTCGCCTCCGTAGCCAGCCCGGGATCGAACCAGTGGTTTATGAATGCGACAGACGCAGTGACGTTCGGATTGACCGAACGTGCACCGAGGACGTACGCATTGATCTGCCATCGCATCGGCGGGATGGGATGCGCAGCGACAATTCCAAGCTTCCCGGTCTTTGTCATCCGCCCGGCGACAATGCCCATCACGTACCACGCCTCGTACATCTTCGACGAGTAAGTGCCGAGGTTTTGGGCCGGCTTGAAGCCCCAGGCCTGCAGGATTTTGAGGTTTGGAAATTCGGTAGCGAGCTTCACAGACGTGTCCTGGTAACCGAAGGACGCGGCGATGAGGAGGTCCGCGCGCTCAGCGATCAGGCGACGCGCAATTCGCTCCGCATCTCCGGTTTCTGGCACGTCACCGACCGATTGGACGTCGACTCGGTCTCCCAGGAGTTTCTTCGCGTCATCAAGGCTTTCCTTCTGAGCCTGATTGAACCCGTAGTCCGTAAGGGGACCGTTCGCAATCAGAGCAACACGGAAGGGCTTGTGATCGTTGGGGGGAGCCTGCTTCGTACCGGAGCATGCGACTGCCGCGAGCAGAGCAAGCGCCACCGCCAGAGTCCTAGCTGCCGCACCAACTGGAGACGCGTTCCGGAACGTCTTCATAGCCTCAACCTCGTTTCGCACTGCAGTCGCCTGAAGTCAGTATGTAGTGTCTAACACGACAGCAAACACGAGTCCACCTACAACCAGCCCGCGATAAATTTGAATAAGATGTTTTGGAGCAACGATTTGTGCCATGCCACATGACGTCAGTTTGGCCGCAAAGGCCTGCCGGAAGAGTCTCGTCGAACTCCGAAGTATGACACATAGGTAATTGTTCGAGGCTCGCCAGGTGAATCAGGCCTGGGGCTCTAAGGGTCGCCCCAGGTCGGCCGGCGACGCGCCACCCACTCTCGCAGAGTTCAAGGAGCCTATGACCAACAGCGCAAGGGTCGCGAGAAAGGGAAGCATCGCAAGAAGGTACTGAGACGTTGCAACGCCGCGAGCCTGCAGGTTCAGTTGCAGGGAGGCCATGCCGCCGAACAGATAGGCTCCCAGGAGCAGGCGTGACGGGAACCATTGGCCGAAAATCACCATGACCAAGGCAATCCACCCCCGCCCTCCAACCATTCCCTCCTGCCACTGCTGTGCGTAGAAGATCGACATGTGTGCGCCTCCCAAACCGCAGAGCGCCCCGCAGGCGGCTCCGGCGGCGAGACGCACCCGCAACACCGAGATGCCTACCGCAGCCGCAGAAGCACCGCTCTCCCCGCACGCGCGCAGGACGATCCCGCCCTGTGTGCGATAGAGGAAGGCAGATGTTGCGACCACAGCGGCAATGGCCCCGAATACCATCCAGTCCTGCCCACTGAGCACTGCCCCAACCACCGGGAGCTTGGCGAACGACGCTAGCGGCGGCCTCGCGTCGAGCGGGATGGAGAGGCCAACAAGCGAACGCCCCATCAACGCCGTAGCGCCCTGGCACAGAAACATTGTGGCAAGTCCCGTAACGACCTGGTTCGTCCGAATGTAAACACAAAAGAACCCATGAACCGCTGAGACCAGAGCCGCCGCGACTGCCGCAATCGCCAGCGAGAGAGGCCAGTACCCGTAGGCCAACTGCGCGGATGCCGCGGCACACGCGCCGACGAGCATGAGGCCTTCTACTCCAAGATTCACCACGCCACTGCGCTCACCGATCAACTCACCCAGACCTGCATAGACCACCGGCGTCGAAGCACGCAGAGCTCCTGCTGCCACGGACAGGAACAAGGAGATGTCCAAGACATTCAGCAATTGTTCTGCCTCCAGCCAGGAAGACGCCGAAGGACGCCTTCAAGGCTCGGCGCCGCAAGAACCGACAGAAAGACGATTCCTTGTAACAAGTACACCGTCGCGAAAGGCAATCCCGCTGAGACCTGCAAAGCATCAGCGCCGGTAATTACCGCCGAGAACGCCAGTGCTCCGACCGGTAGCCACGCGAATTCATTCCCGCACAGCCACGCAACGAAGAAGCCGGCATAGCCGTAACCAAGGGACAAGCCCTCTCGAAGCCGCCCTTGGATGCCCGACAATTCTCCGAAGCCAGCCAAGCCCGCCATGGCACCGGCGAGACCGAATGCGCAAGCGTAGTACACGGAGACCGGAAGCTGGAGGTAGAGACCAAATTCGGGGTTGGCGCGAATGGCCTTCGAGGCCATTCCCGCTACGGTCCAACGCTCAATGAGCTTCAGCGCGATGCAGACTCCAAGTGCCACCCACAGGAGCATGTGGATTCGGGTGCCCCACAAAGCCGGCAGTCTGGCAGCGGCAGGCAGCGCTTCTCCCTGTGGCCAACCGAGACTCGCGCTGTCTCTAAGCGGCCCGTGGACCAAATACAGCAACGACAGGCCGGCCACATAGTTCAGCAGCAAGCCGACCACGACTTCACTGGAGCGGGCCGCCCCACGAAGCGTACCTGGCAGCGCCCCCCAGGCTGCCCCAAAGGCACCGGCGGCAAGCCCCATGGAGAGCAGCGTCATCGCAGGCGGCAGTCCGGTCAGGACACGAGCAGCACAAGCGGCACCTACAGCACCAGCCACCAACTGCCCCTCTCCACCGATATTGAGTAAACCGAGCCTCGCGGGAATCGCCACCGCCAGAGCGCACAGGAGGACTGGAATGGCCTTGACTACCGTTTCGATGAGTCCGTAGCCGGAACTGGTTCCGGCGGCGCCCAGTGTGCCCAGAGCTACCCACGCATCGCCGCCGGCCAAGGCCACGACTGCCCCGAACATCGCAATCGCCGCCAAGCCAAGCACTCCAAGGGCGACGAGCCGAGAGAGTAACGGGCTCAAGATTTCCTCCCCAGACCATCGGCGGAGCCGCCGGCCATCAGACGTGCTACCAACGCCGAGTCAAAGAGGGCACGGGGAACGTCTCCAACGATCCGCGAGCCGTGCAGAACCAGCACGCGGTCAGCGAGCCATTGCAGTTCGTCGATGTCGTCGCTGATGAGCAATAGCGCGCCACCGCGCGATGCCACGTCTCGCAGCTGGTTACGAACGAACAGGGCTGTCTCCAGGTCAAGCCCCGCGGTCGGATTGTGGGCGACCACGAGATCCGGATTTGCAGTCAATTCTCGAGCGACTACCACTCGTTGGATGTTGCCTCCGGAGAGCACTCGCACGGGCGCATCCAGCGATGTTCTCCTAACACCAAATTGATCGGCCATCGCTTCGGCGTGCTCCCGGAGAGCCGGTTGAGCCAGCAACCCGTAATGTGCGTAAGGTGGCCGGTCGAAGTCGCGCATCGACAGGTTGTCCCGAACGCTGAGCGAGCTGGCTGTCGCCACGTTGATTCTGTCATCCGGGATGTAGCGAACGCAGACCTCGGCGCCGCCGTGCCGCATAACTGTGCCAGATGTCGGGGCCGCGATGCCGGCGACCACTCTGGCCAGTTCGGTTTGGCCATTCCCTGACACTCCGGCGACCCCCACGACTTCTCCGCGGTGGATGTCGAAACTGACATTACTCAGGGCGGAGTGCCTGTAGTGTCCAGCACAGCTCACATCGCTAAGGACGAGCAGAACATCGCCCCGCGAACGCCCGCTCTCGTTTTCAGGAACTCGCAAGTCCCTATACCCGTCCACCATCATGGAGGCCAAGGTAGCATCGGAGAGGTCGGCAACGCTCTCGGTGGCCACCACTCGCCCACGGCGCATGACGGTCACGACCTCTGAAAACTGCCGGACCTCGCGGAGTTTGTGCGTGATGAGCATGACCGTCAGTCCTCCGGACGCGAGCCGTGCTAGTTCATCAAGCAACCGGTCCCCCTCCAGAGGAGACAGGTGAGCAGTAGGTTCGTCCAAGATAATCAGGCGCCCGCCGGCGAAGATCGCACCGAACACCTCCACCCACTGCCGCTGGGCGACGGACAGGTCAGATACGGGGCGACTCGGGTCTATCTTTATTCCAAGCACGGCCGCCTCGCCGCGCAGGCGTTCCGAGAAGTCTCGCCTTGATGTGGTAGCGGACACACTTTTGAAAGCGAGGAGAAAGTTCTCCTCAATTGTCAAGTTCGGGATCAGAGTCGGATGCTGATGCACCAAACGAATACCGATCCGGCGCGCGTCCCTGGGAGAGCGGAACGACTGACACTCGCCGAAGACCGAGATTGTGCCCTCATCCGGAAGCAGTTCGCCAGAAAGCAGTCTGACGAGCGTCGTCTTCCCGGCTCCGTTCTCGCCCAGCAGAGCGTGAACGGAACCAGTCCGCACTTCGAAGCTGACGTCGTGAACCGCCGTCAACTCCCCAAATCGTTTTGTGACCCCCGCCACCGTCGCAGCGGGCGCGCCACTCGGCTTCGACTCGTTCATCGGGCTTACCTTCGCCACCGACCCTCAGCACAAAGCTCAAACTGACGCTGCCGTTCAATCATAGTCGGCGCCGGCGCCGGCGAAGCGCTGACCACGTTAGTTCTTGTTTCTGGCAGTCCTGCGATTGCTTCGGACTGCAGCGTACAGAGCGAGCGACGCCTTACCCTCGCACTCAAGTCCGTGTCTGCCTCCAGTTCGCGTCCGATGCGCGCCGCATTAAGGTTCCACCGCACGCGCGATGATGAACGACGCCCCGGCCGTTGAATTGCCCAAGGGGGTACTACCCCGGTGGTAGACTGAGCGGTCGGAGCCGGTCCGAGGGTAACTGCGGCCGACAACAGTTCGTGACCGGAAGATCAACGCAGGCTTCGACTGGCAGGCCACACGCAAGACATCGTCAGGATGACGACCGAATGAGGTAGGGACCTCTGGCCGCGGAGCGAGGTTCTCGCCGAGACTTGCAATTCCGCCCGGTGACGGCGCGACGCTCCCGCTCCCCGCTCGACGCATTCGAATCCGCCACACACCGCACGATGAGGGCTCCGATTGCTGAGCCGACCTCAGGCGCGGTTGAGCGTTGGCGCAGTGGCAACCGACGATTTGAATATGTGCCCACCAGCGCGCTCCAGCGGGGGTTCGAGGCGGCGTTGCAGCAAACCAGGAACCGGACGATTCATTGGGAGCGCTCACGCCCGCTGACGCCGCAACCGATCTGCTGCTCGCGATTGAGAGTCCTGGTCCGACATGCCAGTCGCAGTTGCCCGCCCTCATCGTCCTGCATGTGTGCGCGTACTAGTCGACCGCTCTCCCCGTCGTAGAGAGCACCGCGCAGCAGCAGTTTGACTGCGCTTGCGGGCTATTCACTGAACATCTGCGCGGACGCACGGCCTCGTCGCGCTAACGCTCCGAGGAGACGCTCAAAGGTCGTTGTCCCCATCCGTTCCTCAGATCCGGGGAGTGCACCCAGCGGAGCGAACTGAACTAATGGCTATGAGGTTGGAAGGACTTGAATTGGAGGCGCCGCCCGGATTTGAACCGGGGGTGGAGGTTTTGCAGACCTCTGCCTTACCACTTGGCGACGGCGCCTCACGACTGCCTGAAAACGAAGAACGGGCCGTGAAGGCCCGCGCGTTCATTCCCAGTTCGAGGGCGAGTTGCTCTTCTCTGCTGGCCCGCAACCTGCCACGGTCGCGTTAGAGAATGGAGCGGGAAACGGGATTCGAACCCGCGACTTCGACCTTGGCAAGGTCGCACTCTACCACTGAGTTATTCCCGCTCGCCCGAACACCGAAATTACCACACGCACGCGCTCAGCTTCAACCCCGCAAGCGTCTTCCTGCCAAAAAATCCCCGACGCATTGTCCTCGGGTCAGACCTTGGCGGCGCGCAGCACCTGCGCGGCTTCCTCCGGCGAGGTGGGATTGATGTAGAAACCAGTCCCCGACTCGAACCCGGCGGTGCGCGTCAGCTTCGGAAGGAGCTCCACGTGCCAGTGGTAGAACTCGCCACGTGGTTCCGAGAACGGCGCGCTGTGGATGACGAGATTATACGACGGATTCTCGAGCGCACGGTTCATTCTCTGCAGCACCGTCTTCAGCATGCGCGCGAGGTTCTCGTACACCGGACGAGGCGCTTCCTCGAATCGCGCACCGTGGCTGCGCGGCAGCAGCCACGTCTCGAACGGGAACCGCGGCGCATAGGGCGCGAGCGCCACGATGTCGGCGTTCTCGTGGACGACGCGGCGCCCGGCCGCCACTTCCTGGCGGATGACGTCGCAGAAGACGCAGCGCTCCTTCTGGTCGAAGTGCCGGCGCGCCCCCTCGAGCTCTTCGCGCACGAAGTCCGGAACGATTGGTAATGCAATCAACTGGGAGTGCGAGTGTTCCAGCGTGGCCCCGGCCGCCGCCCCGTGGTTCTTGAACACGAGGATGAACCGGAACCGCGTGTCGCGCTTCAGGTCGAGAATCCGCTCACGGAAGGCCCAGAGCACCCGCTCGATCTCCACCTCGCTCATCATCGCCAGCATCTTGCCGTGCTCGGGCGACTCGATGATCACCTCGTGCGCGCCGATGCCGTTCATGCGGTCGAACATCCCCTCGCCTTCGCGATCGAGGTTGCCTTCGACCTGCAGCGCCGGGAACTTGTTGGGAACGACACGCAGGTCCCACGGGGCACTGTTCGGCGGCTGCCCGTAGGGGCGGAACGCCAGCACTTCGGGCGGCGTCATCTCCTCGCGGCCGGCGCAGAACGGACAGTACTCGCCGCCGATGACGGTCGACTTCTCGAGCAGGAAATCGTTCGGACGCTTCTGGCGGTCGGTGGAGATGATGACCCAGCGGCCCGTGATGGGATCTTTGCGCAGCTCAGGCAAGGCTCAGGCGATTCTATTGCAGATTGCAGATTGCTGATTTCGGATTGGAAAGGCGGGCAAAAGCGCGAACACGGACGGCACGGATGTTTCACGGAGAACACTGACGACGCTACAGGGCCCGACGCCAGTTGTGCCACCGGCCACAACAAGGCCGAGCGCCCATCGCCCACAGCCTCTTGCCCGTCATTCGCCCTCGTCACGCGAAGCCATCGAAGGCGGACCTGTAGACATCAATCCGCGGCCCGTCGTCGCGCAGGTCCACGGCGACGACATCGAAGCGCACGGGTCGGTCGAGCAGCCGCTCCTTCGCCAGGAACAGGGTGGCGGTGGACACGATGCGGCGGCGTTTCTGGAAGGTGATGGCCTCGGCGCCGGAACCGTAGTCCGCACCAGCGCGGGTCTTCACCTCGACGAACACCACGGTGGGACCATCCGCGGCGATGACGTCGATTTCGCCACCGCGGGCGCGGTAGCGCCTCGCAACGATTGAGTACCCCAGGCGGACGAGTTCCTCGCACGCGAGGTTCTCGCCGATTTCTCCGAGGGTCTGCCGGGCGCGCGTCACCGTGGCTGGGCGGGAGCAAAGTGCGGGCCGCCCGGCTCGAGGGGTCAGGCGTCAGGCCACCGGCGCCGCGCGCTCGACCTCTGTCAGCGCCTCCTCGAAGAGGGCGACCGCGGTGTCGGCCTCACTCGCCGTGAGCACGAGCGGCGGGCAGAAGCGCACGGTGTTCTTGCCGGCGCCGAGGATCAGCAGCCCGCGCCTGAACGCGGCGTTCACCACCGCGTTGCGCTCCTCCACCGCGCGTTCCTTCGTCACACGGTCGCGCACCAGCTCGACACCCACCATGAGGCCGCGCCCACGGACATCGCCGATCAGCGGGTGCTTCTCGGCGAGCGCCCACAACTGCTGCTGCAGGCGTGCGCCAACGGTCTCGGCGTTCGTCATCAGTTGCGCCTTGAGGAGCCTGATCGTCTCCAGCGCCGCCGCACACGCCACCGGGTTGCCGCCGAATGTCGAGGCGTGGGCACCCGGCGTCCACGTCATGATGTCGGCCTTCGCCAGCGAGACACCGAGGGGCATGCCCGACGCAATGCCCTTCGCCATGGCCACGATGTCCGGCTGCACCCCCGTGTGCTCGATCGCGAACATCCTGCCCGTGCGTCCCATGCCGGACTGCACCTCGTCCACGATCATGAGGATGCCGTGCTTCGACGTGAGCGCGCGCAGGCGCTGGAGGAACTGGTCGGGTGCCACCAGGTAGCCCCCCTCGCCCTGGATCGGTTCCACGATGACCGCCGCCACTTCGTCGGGCGAGACGAGCTGCATGAACGTCTGCTGCTCCAGCGCGTCCAGGCACTCCGCCTGGCAACGGTCCGGGGTCCGTCCCACCGGGCAGCGATAGCAGGTCGCGTACTGCGCGTGGATCACGCCGGGCAGCAGGGGCCCGAACTTCTGCCGCTGCACGACCTTGCTCGCCGTCAGCGACAGCGACCCCATCGTGCGCCCGTGGAACGAGCCGAGGAACGCAATGAGGTTCGTGCGGCCCGTGGCGTAGCGGGCGAGCTTGATCGACGCCTCGATCGCCTCGGTCCCCGAGTTGCCGAAGAACGCCTTCACCGGCCCGGCCATCGGCGCCACGGCGGCCAGCGCCTCGGCGACCTCGACCTGCCGCTCGTAGTAGAAGTCGGTGCCCGACATGTGCACGAACTGCTGCGCCTGCTCGACGATGGCGCGGATGACGTCGGGGTGGGAGTGGCCGGTGGCGTTCACCGCAATACCCGCGGCGCAGTCCAGGAAGACGTTGCCGTCGACATCCTCGACGGCGCAGCCCTGGCCGCGGGCCATCACGAACGGGTATCCGCGTGTGTACGAGGGAGAGATCACCGCGCGGTCCCGCGCGATGAGGGCGGCCGCCTTCGGGCCTGGGAGCGCGGTCTTGATGTCGGGCACGGCCATGTGGAGACCCTCCCGTCGGGTGAAGGGCCGGCTAAAGCCGGCCCCTACGACTTATCGGCAACAGATGCCCCACCGCGGAGCGAGACCCCGGTCCGCACGAACTCAGCCGGTCTTCCAGTTCTGACTTCTCAGTTCCAGGTTCTGACGTCGGAACGCACCCTACTTGCGTTTCCAGCGGGTCGTACCAGCCGAATCCTCGAGCAGCACACCCCGTGCCGCCAGGTCCTGGCGAATGCGGTCCGCTTCCGCGAAGTCGCGCCGGCGACGGGCGGCGTGCCGCTCTTCGATAAGACGCTCGATCTCCTCGACCGGTACAGGTGGCTGTTCGTCTTCCGCCTTCCGGAGCGACAGCACCCCGAGCACCATGTCGAAGTCGGCGAACGCCTGCCGGACCACCGCGGCATCGTCGGTTCCGAACTGCCCGGCGTCGATGGCCGAATTGAGCGCACGGACCAGTTCGAAGATGGCCCCGAGCGCGCCGGCCGTGTTCAGGTCGCTCTGCATCGACGCGCTGAAGGCCGACCGGGCTTCATCCACGCGCGCGAGGATGTCGGGATGCGAGCCGGCGGCCGTCACGGCGTCCACGCGCGCGAGGCAGTCCGTCAGGCGCCGGAGCGATTCCTCGGCCTGCAGGAGGCTGTCCCACGTGAAATTCAGCTGCTTGCGGTAGTGCGACGAGAGCAGCAGGTAGCGCACCGCCGAGGGGCGATAGCCAGCCTTGATGATGTCGGGAATGTTGCGCACGTTCCCGAGCGACTTCGACATCTTCTCGTCGTCGACGATCAGGTGTTCGCAGTGGAACCAGAAGCGCGAGAACTGGTGGCCCGTGGCGCACTCACTCTGCGCGATCTCGTTCTCGTGGTGCGGGAAGATCAGGTCCACGCCGCCGGTGTGGATGTCGATCGGCGGGGCCCCGAGCAGCTGCAGCGCCATGGCGGAGCACTCCAGATGCCAGCCGGGACGCCCCGGCGTCCCGCCGGCCACTTCCCACGACGGCTCCCCAGGCTTCGACGCCTTCCACAGCACGAAGTCGCGCGCGTCGTCCTTGCCGTACTCGTCCGAATCGACCCGTGCGCCTGGCTTGATGCCTTCGTGATCGAGATGCGCGAGCTTGCCGTAGTCGGGCATCGTCGAGATCTTGAAGTAGATCGAGCCGTCGCTGCGGTAGGTGTGCCCCTTCTTCTCGAGCGCCTCGATCATGGCGCCCATCGCCGCGATGTTGGCCGGGTCGGTCGCACGCGGATTGGCTTCCACTGGCTCGAGCCCCATGGCCCTCGCGTCCTCTCGGAACGCCTCGACCCACTGGTCGGTATAGGTCCGCAGGTCCAGGCCGGCCTTCTGGGCCCCGATGATCGTCTTGTCGTCCACGTCGGTGAAGTTCATCACGTGGAACACGTCGAACCGCATCAGGTGGCGCAGCGTGCGGCGGAGCACGTCGGTGTTGACGAAGGTGCGGAAGTTGCCGATGTGCCCGCGCGCATACACGGTGAGGCCGCACGTGTACATCCGGACGGTGTTGTCCGGCCCCGGCGTGAACGTTTCCTCGGTGCGTGTCAGCGTGTTGTAGAGGCGCATCGTGTCTTCTAGGGAAGCGTGCAGCGTGTCTGCCAGATCCGTCCGCCGTTGGCGGACACCAGGATGTCGAGTGTCTGGCCGTGCGCGCGCAACTGGATGTCGCACCGGCCCGCGCCACCGAATGTGCCCGAACCAGCGGCCTTCTCGAGCGCCGCCGCGAGTTCCGCGGCTGGCGTCTCGGTGCAGCCGACGTACTGGAACACCTGCCCCGCCAGTGCCTCGATGAGCGGCACGGGCGTCCCCTGACTGGAGAACTCCAGGGTGAAGGGCTTCGACAGCGGCGACACTACGCGGGATTTTACAGTGAAAGACGCTGGAACAGCACGCGGGCGCGGTCGCAGTCGGCCTGAATCTGCGCTTTGAGCGCGTCCAGCGACTCGAAGGTGCGTTCGTCGCGCAGGCGCTGCACGAAACCGAGGCGCATCCCGGCACCGTACAGGTCGCGATCCAGGTCGAAGATGTGGGTCTCGACCGAGAGCCGGCCGGAATCGTCCACGGTCGGCCGGACGCCGATGTTCGTCACGGACGGATAGACCACGCCGTCCAGCGTCGCCGTCGTCGCGTAGACGCCGTTCGGCGGCAGCAGTTCGTTCTGCGTCTGCAGGTTGGCCGTCGGAAACCCGATCGTCCGCCCCCGCTGGTGCCCCTGCACGATGACGCCGTCGATCGAGTACTGGTGACCCAGCAGCGCGCCGGCCTCGTCGACCCGCGCCTCGCTGATGAGCCGGCGAATGCGGGTGCTGGAGACGACGAAATCCTTGTAGCGGACCGGATCGATCTTCTCGGCGTTGAAGCCGAACCGCGCGCCAAGCGTGCGCAGCAGGCTGAAGGTGCCTGCCCGGTCCTTGCCGAACAGGAAGTTCGCGCCGACCCAGACCTCCGAGACGTGCAGCCAGTCCACCAGCACGGCCCTGACGAACGTCTCGGGGTCCCACTGCGACAGTTCGTGCGTGAAGCGGACGATGGCCGTGCCCTGGACGCCGGCGCCGGCCAGGGCTTCGAGCTTCTGCGCCTTCGTCATCAGCAACTGGGGCGCCTTGTCCGGCCGCACCACGCGCGGCGGATGCGGGTCGAACGTCATCACGACCGGCGTGGCGCTCCGTTCCGAGGCCACGCGCCGCACGCGGTCGAGGATCTTGCGATGGCCGCGATGGACGCCGTCGAAGTTGCCGAGGGCGAGCACGGGATGCACCCAGCGGGCCGGCCGCGGGTCTTCGGGGAAATGAATAACGTCCATGTCTGGCGCAGGCGCCGCTCTCTAGACTACCAAAGCGCCATCATGAGGGGCGGTTCTGGCCACGGAGACACAGAGGCGCGGAGGCATAGACGACGGTGGGTCTGGGTTGAGACGGGGGCGGGCAGGGCCGGCCAGGCTGGCAGGACTGCCCAGGGGCGATTCCCGACTCTCCTGACCGCCCCGGCTGTCAATCCACCTGCAGCACCAGCCCGTCGTAGGCCAGTTCAACCCCCGCCGGCAGGCTCGCGTTGGTCTCGACGTACGGCAGGTCGTGACAGATGTGCGTGAAGTAGGTGCGGGCCGCGCCGACGCGCGCCGCGGCCTCGAGCGCCTCGGCCACGGTGAAGTGCGTCGGGTGAGGCCGGTGGCGGAGCGCGTCGATGATGAGCGTCGTCACCCCCTCGAGCAGCGGCCAGGAGGTGTCGGGGATGGCGCTGCAGTCCGTGAGGTACGCGAAGGTCCCGATGCGGTAGCCCAGGATCAGCCGCTTGCCGTGATAAACCGGCACGGGCACCACCTCGAGCACTCCGAGGCAGAAGGGACCGCCAACCGTGCTCAGGGTGATCTGCGGAATGCCGCCACCCTGCGGCGTATGCGGATTGAAGATGTACGCAAACGCACTGCGCAGGTCGCGGTTCGTGCGCTCGTCCGCGAACGCCGGGATCGCGCCCTGCTGGATGGCGTTGAAGCGGCGCACCTCATCCAGCCCGAAGATGTGGTCCGCATGGCTGTGCGTGAAGAGGATCGCGTCCACGCGCCGTACGCCGTAGGTGAGCGCCTGCGTCCGAAGGTCGGTCGAAGTATCGACCAGGATCGCTCGCACGTCTCCCGGGTGCGACCCTGGACCATCGTCGTCCATACGCTCGATGAGGATCGACGGGCGCGATCGCCGGTCTCGTGGGTCTGTCGAGTGGCAGGTGCGGCAGTCACAGCCGATCATCGGCACGCCGTGCGAGGTGCCGGTGCCGAGCATGGTGATTCGAAGGGACACGTCCACCGTATTTGACCACACGGTCCGGGTGGACGCGAAGTCCGCCCGACGCGAGGGCCGTGGCGTGCCGGGAAACGCCAATCCACGTCCGTCTTGGACAGGCATGGCACCCCGAAGCGCGTTTTCACGCCTATCTGGGCGGACGGTGTCAGGGTCAGAGGAGGGATATCTCATGCGCGCGCTGTTGTCGACCTCGCTCGCGGCTGCGGCGGCCACGGCTACGGCAGTCGGCCTCGCAGCCACGTCCGGAGCCGCACTGCCAGTCCGGTCGGAAGCCGGGGAGGCGGCACCGTTCTACGCGATGATCGAGTCCGATCGGCGTCACGACCACGCCGGTCTCGGCACTGCCATTGTCGCGGGCACGATCCGTTTGCTCGTCGACGCCAGCCCGTCTGAAGGGTCGGCTATGGTGAGCGAACCGGCCGACGTGCTGCTGCTCACGACGCTCGACCGTGTCGCCACGGACCGCCTGCTCCGTTTGATGGCTGCGCCACGGACCGCCGTGGCCACGCCGCTTCAGGTGTTCGGACCGGAGGGTACCGGATCGCTGATGCGTCAGGTCGCGTCCTCCGGCGGCACCCGCGGGGCACGCCTGCGCCCGGTGGTGACGGTCGACGTGACTGGTGGCGTACTCGATGTCGGCAGCGGCGTGACGGTGCGCGCGGTCACCGTGGCTGCGTCGCACGTGGCCTACCTTGTGCGCTTCGATGGGCGCGGGCTCCTGGTAGCCAAGGATGTCACGTCGTCGTGCCCGTTCGAGGCACTGACCGACCCTATCGATCTGGCCGTCGTGCGCCACACGAACGAGGTCCGCGCGGCAGGGTTGCTCGGCTCGATCGGTGCCCCCCGTGCGGTGCTGGCGCAGGACGGGGCACCGGCCAGCGCGAGCGGTATCCGCGAGAGCTACGGCGGGTCGTTCGAATTCGCGAGGGCCGGCATCCACCGCGTGGCAGTTCCGTCGCGCCCGAAGCTCCGGCAGGAGGCGCAGCGCGTGACACGAGTGGCGAGTCTCTGTTCGTAGTGGCAGCCCGGCCGGCCGCAGCGGCGGCCGGGCACCCGCTCAGAGCAGGCCCTCGGCGACGATCAGTTCTGAGGACACGGTACGCGCACACGAGTACGCGTAGGGCGGCAACACCTTGATCGCCACATCGCGCCCGCGTCGAGAGTCGTGCACCTAGTACAACTCGACCATGCCAACCGCTCCCAGGAGTTCACGCAGCTCGAGGCCGTTAACTCTCTGCCCCGGGCAGCGGCGCTGCGGCTCCCGACATCACCGCCGCCGCCGCGTCGAGGGTCTGGTCCAGAATCCCGCCAGCGCCAGAGTCCGCCGCCAGCAGCACTTCGATATCCCGCAGCAGCGCCTTGTCGCCGCCCCGCGCCTCGCGGACGAACGGCGCGCGCTCCGCCGTCGACAGGCCTGAGGCGCCCTGCCAGATCGCCTCCACCTTCCGCCAGTGCTCCGCTGACTCGGTCATCGGCGGCTCCGTCTGTCCAGGGAAACCCTCACTGATCGCGCATCGTAGCCTTCGTGACAGCACAGGAGTCCCAATTCCGCATCTCTCCTGAAGACGCCCCGTTCAGGGCTAACCAGGAGCACGCCAGATGAGACAGCCAAGAGAGCCGCTCTCCGTATCGCGCACGCATGCGGGCGCAACCTCCGCCACGACACCTCACGACACGCGCCAGCAGTTGATGGCGCTGCACAAGGCCATGAAGGGTCCGCTCGCGAACATCCTGGCCATGAGCCAGACCCTTGCCATGGGGCGAATCGCCCGCCCGGCCATCCGCGAGTACGCCCGGATGACGACGGCAGAGGCGGGTCGGCTCGCACTTCTGCTGGACCAGGCCGCCGCGGTCACGCGCGCGTCGGCACGCAGACCAGCGCTCCCCCACCGCTGATCGCTCGGCGCCCGTCGGGTGTGCAAGTTCTCGAGGTCCATTCCCGCATCCCGTTTCGACCGTGGCTTTCTCCGGCCACGGCGAAGGGGTGCACATGCGGGGCCGGATCTCGTTCGTTGCCTTCTGTTTCTTCCTCATTTCTGTGCACGCGTCAGCGGGCGAGCCGTCGCTGGCGCACGTGCATCTGGCATCGGGTCCCGAGTTCCAGTGGGTGGAACGTGCGGTCACCGGTGCGGCAGAAAGGCTCGCCACACCGCGCTGCAGCGCCGTGCTGTCGGACTTCGCCGACAGCGAGGGACGCACGCTGCGTGAGGTCCTCGAGGGTCGTGGACTGACCGCGAGGGAGCACATGAAGACGCTCTGGTTCCTCCGCGGCGACGACCAGAAGGCCTGCCGCTCTCGCGCGACGTCGGCCTTCACCGTGCCTGGCGGCCGCCTGGTCTTCGTCTGCCCGACGGTCTTCCGCAGACCGGTCTCTGTACACGCAGAAGTCCTGCTCATCCACGAGTTCCTGCACACCCTCGGACTCGGCGAGAACCCTCCCACGAGCGACGCCATTACGGCCCAGGTGGCGCGCCGGTGCGCCTGATGCTCCCCTGCTCTAGAATGCAGGCAGACACCGGCAGGCTGGCCTGCCTGGGCGTGGACGACGATGCGGACGATGACTGTTGCGGCAATGGCCACTGGACTGTGGCTCGTGAGCGTGACACACGTGTCCACGCAGCCTGCCAGAACGTCCAGCGCCGAGTTCGAGACCTTCCTTGCGCAACAGATGAAGGCCACGGCTGCCGATCTGGGCAGACTACGTCAAGGCGTCCCGATCGTCATCCCGATGACTGCCGCTGTCGATCGCGAAGTGGCGATGGCCGGCGTGATCCGCATCGACGCCCCGGCCGAGCGGACGGTCGCCACGATCAGCGACATCGAGCGGTTCGAGCGCGGCAAGGGCTTCATCCAGACGAGGAAGATGAGCGAGCCGCCTCGGCTCGACGACTTCGCGGCGTTCCAGGTGAATCAGGAAGACTTTGCTGCCCTGCGGAAGTGTCGGCCCGCCGACTGCGACGTCAAGCTGGGACAGAGCCTCTTCCCGGTGCTGAACGCCATCAACTGGAGTGCGCCGAACGTGCGCGACCAGGTGAACACGCTGGCCAGGCGCGGCGCCTTCAATCTGCTCGAAGCCTACCGCCAAGGCGGCAACGAAGAACTCGCGATCTATGCGGACTCGGATCGCCCCACGTTCGTTGCGCGAGAGTTCGCCGACCTCGTGCAGCGCACGAGTCAGCTGCCCTCCCAGTTGCCGGACCTCGCGCGGTTCCTGCTGGACTACCCGCGCGTCCAGAACCGCGCTGCGTTCGACGACTTCTACTACTGGTCGGTCGCCGAGTTCGGACTCAAGCCGGTGTTCCGCCTGAATCACGTCGTCATCCACCGTGTGCCACAACCCTCGCCGGTGCGGTACGCGGTGGCGACGAAACAGCTCTATGCGAACCACTACTTCCACACGGCCCTCGAAGTGCGGGCCACGGTGGATGTCGCGCCCGACGCCGCGTCGCACTACCTGGTGGCGCTGACCGTTGTGCGCTCCGATGGCCTGACGGGACTCTTCGGCGGGATGGTCAAGTCCAAGGTGCAGTCCGGTGGCCGCGACGGCCTGCTCGCGGCGCTGTCGAAGACCAAGCAGGTCGTCGAGCAGGCGCGGTAGGTCGCCGCGGCGGGTCGGGGCTATCGAAGGTCCTCGGACGCGTAACGCACGCCGTCCGCAACATACTGACGAAGGTAGAACGGCGCTCCGCCACCAACCCGCACCTCGGTCAATGGGACGAACGGCGAGTAGAACGCGGGACGGCAATAGTTCCACACGAGTCGAGTCGAAGCCGTCGGCGGCAGCGGTACCGGCGGCGCACCGGGAGGCGAGAACAGGCTCCTGAGGAGTTCCTGAGAGGGCTGCGCCAAGGCAGATAGCAGTTCACCAGTCGTTTCGAGCAGCCTCAGAAGCACTCCGCCGGCTTCCTTCACGGGAATCATCACTAGCCTGAACGCACCATCCGGGTCGGACAGAGCCGCGACGCGAAGCGACCGGACGTGCGAGAACACAGGACCATGGTCGGCCAGCCGCCGCCACTGCGGTTGGGCCAGCAGACCAGAGGCCTGCAACCGATGCCAGGCGAACGGGCCGACCTCCGCGCCCTGAGGCAGGTGTATCGCCGAACCGGCGCCACTACAGGGGCGTGCTCCGACGGGGAGGGGAGTCAGTCCGCTCGGCACGACGACGACGTACTGGCCGACGGCCGGTGCCACAGTGGCCTTTTGCATGAAGGTCTTCATCCAGCTTCTACACTGCTCCGCCTCACCAGGTTCACCGCACTTGATGCAGGCCCAGTCTCCCTTGTCCACGCTCAGGCATTCGTCGAGCGGTGAATGCGGAGGCGTGTGAATCGGGTGTCCGTTCTTCGTTCGTCCCTTCAGCGAAGGCAATGGATTCCGGTAATGCACCATGTACGATGCCGTGCTCTTCGCGACTCCGTGCACGACGAGCCAGTGGCTGTTCGCCCCTGCGGCGACCATCGCCGGCTTCGACGCGGCGATCGCCGCAAGTATCCACCCCATGGCGTCCATGGCGGAAGTCTCGTAGCGGACTTCGTACTGGAGACCCGACAAGTGGGCGTTCGTCCACTGTGCGAGGTGGCTCGGCGTCACGCCCCATCCCGGTCCGGAATTGACGGGGCCAATCGACGCCTGCTCAACCACCGTTCCACTCTGGTACGCGATCACCATCTGGGCACACGCCAAGCCGCAGGAGTCCGGGTCGTCCTGAAGGTGTACGGGCACCGGTAGCAGCGAAGAGCTCATTTACCAGGGCCCCTCACAGTAGCCGCCTCTACCAGCGTCCTTGCCTCCGTCCTTGTCGCCCGGCTTCCAGCCGAGACCCGCGCGACGGCACTTGTGGTTCTTGCGCACCTGCCGAGTGGCCTTCTTGACGTGCGCCTTCAAGACCTCGACTGTTTCCTCCCCCTGCTGCCCGTCTTCGATGGCGTAGGTCGCGGCAAGGCTACCGAGTTCTTCCGCCGCACTGTTGACTTCCGAACGATCGATCTTCCAATTCGCGGTCGAACGCTTCAACGCAGTCGGGATTGACTGCATGTGGCCCTCGAGCCAGTACTGGCGGGCCTTTTCGGTGAGGTTGAAGGTTCGAGCCGGGTCGTTGCGGCCCATGCCGAGCCCGACGTGGAACGCCGTCTCAGCAAGAATCTCGATTGCTTCGGTCGTCATGGGTGACTCGGTCCGCTGCTTCTTGGTCATGGTGTGTGCTCCTCGGTGACGTGTGCTGCTACAGGTTGATGAGAGCGCCCTTCGTAACGTGTCGCGAATACCGTCAACACAGATGCGTGCGAAGCAGCTCCCCGAACGCCTGCGCCGTGGCGGGGCGCTCGGCGCGCTTCGGCGAGAGCGCCTTCGCGAAGAACGCCGCGGCCCCGGCACTGCACGGCTTGAAATCACGGGGATCCGGCGCGGGCCACGCCGTCGTCATCGCAAAGAGCTGGCGCCGGGCGTACGGGTTCACACCCGCGAGCGCCTCGAACAGCGTGACGGCCAGGCTCCAGAGATCGAACCCCTGATCGGGCGGATCGTTGCGGAGCGCCTCGGGCGACATGTAGAGCGGCGTACCAACCACTCGCCCGCCCGGGGTTGCCCCGCCGTCACCGAGACCGACCCCGATGCCGACGACCGGCGCCGCTTCGATGCGCGTGTCGCCCACCGGCCCGCTGGCACCGAGCAGCTGCCGCGCCAGCCCGAAGTCCAGCAGCTTCACGACGCCCTCGGCATTGAAGCCGATGTTGGCCGGCTTGATGTCGCGATGCAGCAGGCGGGAGGCATGCAGCCGTTCTAGCACGCGGGCGAGCGTGAGCCCCATCGCCAGCACCTCCGGCTCCGAGAGCGTGCGCCCGCCGAAGAGCCTGTCGGCGAGGGTCCCTCCGGCCAGGTACTCAACGATGAGGAACGGCCGACCGAACCAGAATTCGAGGCCGTACACGGTGGCCAGGTTCGCATCGGTCACCAACGCCATGGTCCGTGCCTCGCGACGAATCCGCCACACGTCGCGGGGACGCGGCCCGCGCAGCGCCTTCACCGCCACCGGCCGGCTGAGCTCCAGGTCGACGCCGCGGTACACCACGCCCATGCCTCCGGCGCCGATCCGCGCCTGCAGCACGAACTTCCCCGCGAGGACGGCCGGCACGTTCCCCTCACGCAGCGGCGTGCCACACGTGCAAAGGGTCTCCGGCAGGCGGTGCAGCAGTCCGCAGGATGGGCACTCGCGTGCCGGTGCGCTGCCGGTCCGATCGGGCACCGACCCTGGGACCGACACGCCGTCGGCCATGTGGCTTTCCATCCACACGCCGCCCGTGGCACCAATCGCGGAAAGCGCCTTCAGGTCACGGCCTGAATACGGGGTTTCGCTCCGGCGCTCACCGAGAGCCACGATACCGTGCAGGGTGCCTGAGTGGCCGCGCAGCGGAATCAGCACGCGGAAATCCCCGTCTGCAAGCCATGTTGCCGCGTCGCCGTCGCCTTCGCGCAGGCCCGCGATCGCCTGCTCCGTCTGTGCGACGAGCGGCGCGTCAGACTCCGCCAGCTTCCTCACGAGTGACGAGCGCAGTCGGAGCGATCGCGATACGCCGACGACCACGTCGAAGAGCTCGAGGTCGTCGCGCCGTACGAGCACCGCGAGCCGCGTCGGGTGGAAGGCCGCGCCGAGTTGGACGGCCATGAGGCGCGCCAGGTCAGTCACCGATGTTGCGGTCCGTCCCTGTTCGACGAGCCGGCCCAGGATGGCGTCCGTCTCGTATTGGGCCCGGAAGAAGCGGCGGTCGAGTTCATGTCCCAGGCGCTGCCGCATGGGAAGGATCACGGCCAGCGTCAGTGCCGCCAGGCCAAGAGGCAGGGGGCGATCGGCCACCAGTTCGGCAAGCGTGAGCGACCGTGCCTGGTATGACGCCCATAGGGCCCAGCCGATCGGCAGGAGCGAGACGAGCAGCAGCGTGAGTCGGGCCAGCGCGTACTGCAACGCCGCGCGGGCCACCACGTTCGCGTCGAACACCCGGTCCACCAGCACGGAGTACGCCGTCAGCCACGGAACCGAGAGCAACGCCATGAGGACGACGGCAGGGATCCAGGTGGAGCGTGAGGCAATGTCGTTCCACCACGGGAGTGTCCTGAGCAGGACATCGATGGCCAGCGGCAGCAACCCCCCGCAGATTGCCGCGATGAACCACCACACCCGTCGGCGGTCCGCGGCGCCGACGAAGCGGGCGCGGTCGAGCATCGCGGGACCGACCGGCAGCATCAGCATCAGAAGGGGCGGCCAGAACGCTCCGTGGAGGTTGACGGCCGCGTTGAGTCCGAACAGCAGCCCTCCGCCGATGGCGGACACCCGGACCAGGCGCGCCGGCCAGACGCCAGTCAGCCCCAGCGGTGCGCGAAGCGGGAAGTCCCTGACGAACAGCCAGAAGTACGTCGGCAGGAACATCTCGAGCCGGAGGCGCGCAAAGACCGTGGTCGCCAGCCCGAGCCCGAGGCTGCTGGCGACCAGCACATGCGTGAAGGGGGTGGCCACCAGCAGCAGGAAGATGCCGAAGGCACGGCCGCGCGGGTCCACATGCGAGCGGT
Source organism: Vicinamibacterales bacterium (assembly GCA_046331345.1). Lineage (GTDB taxonomy): Bacteria > Acidobacteriota > Vicinamibacteria > Vicinamibacterales > CAVVIG01 > CAVVIG01. The sequence goes on from JAXLRA010000005.1 coordinate 101,693, forward strand.
GGATCAGGAACAGGCCGCAGGCACCAAAGGAAACGACCAGGGCTGCGCTGGCGGCAAGGGAATTGGCCGGCGCGCCAACCTGGACCAGCGGACCTGCCAGAGCGCCTCGCGAGATGGCACCCAGTGCGAACAGCACCTTGCTGCAGGCGAGGACGACCAGAAGCCGGTCCCAGAGTGACGGACCGTTATCCTCGGCCAGAAGGAAGCCGGCAGCCACGCGGTCTGTGGCCTCAGCGTCCGCTGGGTCGTTCTCCGGCTGCGGCGGGTCGGAGACGTGTTCCGAGGAGGCCGACAGGGTCGACTCACCGTCGGCAAGCACGGCCACCGCTGGCTGCTCCAGGAACGAGCCCCCGTCCGCGTCGGCGCGCAGCAGCGAGTCCAGTTCCTCGCGGAGCCCGGGGTCGCCGGCACAGGCCTCGTCCAGGAACGCCACGCGCATATCGCCCTGACGTTCCAGAGCGGCGTGATACAGCCGTTCGACCCGTTCCCACCGACGGTCCGTCATCGCCGAAGGAGACTTCGCTCCCTTGCCGCTTGACCGACGGGTGGTATCCACGCTGGAAGTGCCGGGAGTATAGAGCGACCCGGCCTAGGACGGGGGCCTACATTCACGGTGGGGCAACAGACGGTCACATTCGGCCTCGGTGGTAGATGCGAAAAAGAGGGTCGTCAGCTCGCACGGGCGCGACAGGTATGTAGAATCCCGGCCCATGGGCGCTCCGGGAGATGTCACGATCCTGCTGAAGGCATGGGGAGCCGGCGATGCTGCCGCGCTCGAGCAGCTCACGCCGCTGGTGCACGCCGAACTGAAGCGGATTGCGCGGAACGTCATGGCCCGCGAACGAAAGGGCCATTCGCTCCAGCCGACGGCACTGGTCAACGAGGCGTACTTGCGCCTGATCGACGTGAACGGGGTTTCGTGGCAGGACCGCACACACTTCCTGGCGATTGCGGCGCGGCTGATGCGCCGCGTGTTGGTCGACCACGCGCGCACGCGGCTCGCCCGCAAACGTGGCGGCGAAGCCGTTCGGGTGACGCTCGATGAGAAGGACCTCCCCGCGGCCCAAACCGCGCAGGAGGTCACTGAACTCGACGAGGCACTCGAGGCCCTGGCAGAAGTGGATCTGCGCAAGAGCCAGGTGGTGGAAATGCGCTTCTTCGGGGGACTGAGCGTCGAGGAAACCGCCGCGGCCCTCGGCGTTTCCGAGGCCACCGTCATGCGCGACTGGAAGCTCGCCAAGGCTTGGCTGTGGCGGCACATGAAGTCCGCCGACTGATTTCGAGTTTCCTTACGCTCGAGCCGATCGCGTCGGGTTCTGGCGTGGCCCGCGATGAAGTCGATAAAATAGCGGCCACAGATGCGCTCTCCGATCTCGCCGAGCCAACGGCTCGCAGCGGCCGTCGTGCTCGGTGCTGTACTGTGCGCTGTTCCGGTCGCCTCCTCCCAGACACCCAGCCCCGTTGAACCGGCGCACACCCTCGTCGGGCCCGCGGCACCGCTGCCACCCGCGATGGCCAATCGCGACGAGCACGGCCTCGTCACGATGCGCGCCGTCCGGATCGACAAGCCACTCACGCTCGACGGTCGCCTGGACGAAGAGATCTACTCGCGCGTGCCCGGGGTGAACGGGTTCATCCAGCAGGAGCCGCACGAAGGCGAGAAGGCAACCGAGGACACGGACCTCTGGGTGTTCTACGACGACAACAACGTCTACATCTCGGGGCGGATGTGGGACAGCCAGCCGGACCGCATCCAGGCGAACGAGCTGCGGCGCGACAACCGCAACATCGGGCAGAACGACAGCTTCAGTGTCTCGCTCGACACCTTCTACGACCGGCGCAGCGGCTACTACTTCCAGACCAACTCGATCGGCGGCGTGCGCGATGCCATCGTGGCCGACGAACGCGCGGGCAACAACTTCGACTGGAACACCGTGTGGGACACGCGGAGCGCCCGGTTCGACAAGGGCTGGACCGCCGAGATGGTCATCCCGTTCAAGTCGCTCCGCTACCGGCCCGGCGTCGAGCAGGTCTGGAGCATCAACGTCCGTCGCGTTGTGCGGTGGAAGAACGAAACCTCGTTCCTGACTGCCGTGCCCGCGTCGTACGGCGGTCCGGGCGCGACCCGCTTCAACGTGGCCGGCACCCTGGTCGGCATCCAGGCGCCCGCCAAGTCGCGCAACCTGGAGCTGAAGCCGTACGTGATCGGCGGCCTGACGACGAACAACCTGGCGTCGCCGGCGGTGACGAACGATCCTGACGGCGACTTCGGCGTGGACGCGAAGTACGGACTGACGCGGAGCCTGACGCTCGACTTCACCTACAACACGGACTTCGCCCAGGTGGAGGAAGACGAGCAGCAGGTCAACCTCACGCGGTTCAGCCAGTTCTTCCCGGAGCGCCGCGACTTCTTCCTCGAGGGGCAGGGCCTGTTCGAGTTCGCCAGCGTCCGCACGCGAGGGGGTGGCGGTGGCGGCGGCGAGGGCGGCCAGGCCGCACCGAACGAGACGCCCCTGCTCTTCTTCAGCCGGCGCATCGGCCTGCAGAACGGCGTGCCGACGCCGATCCGCGCCGGCGCGCGGCTCACCGGCCGCGTCGGTCAGTACAGCCTCGGCCTGCTGAACATCGAAACGGGTGAGGACACCGCCGCCAGGGCCGCGGCCACGAACTTCTCCGTCGTGCGGCTGAAGCGCGACATCCTCAGGCGCAGCAGCATCGGGGTCATCGCCACCAACCGCACGCCGAACGCGGCGGGCGTCGACTCGAACCAGGCGGCGGGCGTGGACGCCAACTTCGGCTTCTTCGAGAACGTCAATGTCGGCGGGTACTACGCCAGCACGAACTCCGAGGGCAGGAACGGCGACGACAGCAGCTACCGCGGGCAGTTCGACTGGAACGCGGACCGGTACGGCGTGAATGTCGAGTACCTGAAGGTGGGCGAAGACTTCAATCCGGAGATCGGCTTCCTGCGCCGGCAGAACTTCCGGCGCAACTTCGCCCAGCTGCGATTCAGCCCCAGGCCGCGCAACTCGAAGGTGGTGCGGAAGTACTACTACGAGGCCAACCTGGACTACATCATCAACAACACCAACACGCGGCTGCAGTCGCGCCAGGCACAGGGCGCCTTCCGCATGGACCTGCAGAGCGGCGACCAGATCGAAGCGAACCTGAACGCCAACACCGAGGCACTGACGTCGACCTTCGAAATTTCAAAGGGGGTCGTGCTCCCGGTCGGCGAGTACGCCTTTACGGATGTGGACGCCCTGTACCGGCTCGGTCCCCAGCGCCGGCTCGCGGGAGATCTGCGCTTCGTCCGGGGCCAGTTCTACAGCGGCACGCGGACAGGCGCCAGCTACTCGGGCCGCATCGAGCTGAACCCGCGCGTTTCGCTCGAGCCGCGTGTCGACATCACGTCCGCCCACCTCCCGGAGGGCGACTTCGTGACGAAGCTGCTCACCACGCGCGCGACGTTCACCGTCACCCCGCGCATGTTCGCGAGCGGCCTCGTGCAGTACAACTCGAGCACGAACGCCTTCTCCACCAACGTCCGGCTCCGCTGGGAATACAAACCCGGCAGCGACCTCTTCGTCGTCTACAGCGAGGGACGCGACACCACGGCGAACATCGTCCAGCCGCTCCAGAGCCGCGGCTTCGTCGTGAAGTACACGCGGCTGTTCCGGTACTGACGGGGATCTGGAATCAGGGATCAGGGACTAGGGATCAGGGACTAGGGATCAGGGACTAGGGATCAGGGACTGGGGATCAGGGACTGGGGATCAGGGACTAGAGTTCAAGGGCCAGGGATCAGGGACCAGGGGCAGGTACGTAGCGCCACACTTCAGTGTGGCGCCGCTCGGCCCAGCGCAGAGCGCCTGTGCCCCTAGCCCTTCCCCGACACCTGCACGAACCGCAGCCGCAGTTCGTAGAGCACCTGGTCGAGCACCTGGCGTTCTTCCGCCGTGAGGTTGCCCTTCGTCTTCTCCTCCAGCAGCGCGAGGATCTCGATCATCTGGCGCGCGCCTTCGAGGTTCGGTTCCTTGAGCTTCTCGCCCCCGGGTTCGGCGGCATCCCCGAAGTGGATGGCGGCGGACGTGGCGAGCGAGATGACGAACTGCGTGAACGAAATGTCTGCCATGTGATGAAATGACCGGGTGTCGTCATCCAGATTACCAGAGTCGCTCCCCGCAGACGCCGCCCGCGAGTTCGTGCGGCTCATCGAAATCATGGCCGCGCTCAGGGCGCCGGACGGCTGCCCGTGGGACCGCGTCCAGACCATCGATACCCTGAAGAAGTACGTCATCGAGGAAACCTACGAGCTGCTCGAAGCGATCGACCGGCACGACCACGACGCGCTCCGCGAGGAACTCGGCGATTTCCTGTTCGAGGCCGTGTTCGTCGCGCAGCTCGAGCAGGAGGCCGGACACTTCACCATCGCCGACTCCGTGAAGTTCGTCGCGGACAAGCTCGTGCGACGGCACCCGCACGTCTTCAAGCGCGACGAAGGCGAGCCGGCGCTCGAGACCGCCAGCCAGGTGAAGGTGCGGTGGGAGGAAGTGAAGGCCCAGGAGCGCGGCGGCGAGGCGAAGAAGAAGACGCTGCTCAGCGGCATCCCGGCCGCCCTGCCGGCCCTGCTCCGCGCCTACCAGATCGGGTCGCGGGCGCACTCGGTCGGGTTCGACTGGGACAAGCCGGCCGACGTCATCACGAAGATTCGCGAGGAAGTCGAGGAAGTGGCCGAGGTCGTCTCGTCCGACCAGCCGCTCGACCGCGACCGCGCCGAGGAGGAGATGGGCGATCTGCTCTTCGCCATCTCCCATCTGTCGCGGCGCCTCGGGATCGAGCCGGAGGCCGCCCTGCGCAAGGCCAACGACAAGTTCACCCGCCGCTTCACCGACATGGAACTGCGCATCGAGGAGGGCGGGCGCAAGATGAGCGACATGCACATCGACGAGCTCGAGGTGGAGTGGCAGCGCAGCAAGGGCGTGGTCGGTTGACCTAGCCGGTCGCCTGGCTGCGCCAGAATTGCACACGAACGCAATATTGCGTACTCTTTCAACTCATCCTCATTGGAAGAGGTCGTTCGTGACAGCTCTCGATCGCGCAAAGCGCTTCATCCAGACCAGCGCCTCGGCCACGGCCCTGGTCATCGTCCCGCTCGCCGCCGCACAGGCCGACGCGTCCACCATCACGTTCCAGGCAGCCACCGCCACAGCCACGGCCACGTCCGCTGGCGCGACGGTGACCGGTGGCAGCGGCGCCTTCACCCAGCTCCCGAATGGCGGCGTCCAGTTCGCCAGCGTCGCCGACTACACGTTCGACCTGGCCGCCCCGAGCAGCGGGTCGACCGCGGGCACCATGAAACTGTCGCTGTCGGGCGACGGCGACAACGGCGTGCTGTCGATGGCCAGCCTGCTCGCCAGCTACAACTACGCGTTCATCCCCAGCCCGGGTGGCCTGTTTACCGGGTTGACCAGCTACATCGAGTTCTACATCAACGGGGCGCTGGTCGGGTCCAGCACCTCACCGAGCGGCGCGGGCAGCGGGCCCATCACGCTGAGCGGCTGGGCACCGACAGACACCCTGTCGTTCTGGGAAGTGATCATCGGCGCGAGCGTCAGCAGCACCACGGGTGGCACGGTGAACCTGGCCGTCCCGTCGGTCCAGATCACGCCGCCCGGCATGCCTCCCCCGCCGGTTCCGGAACCGGGCACGGCCATGCTGCTGGGCAGCGGCCTGGCGGTCGGCCTCGTGCTGCGGGCCCGTCGGCGCTGACGACGCGGTGACGAGCGGCGGACCGAGGCTGCTGCTGCTCCTGCCCCAGCTGGCGCAGGATCCGGCGAGCGGCGCCGCCCGCTCCATGACCGACATCGCGAGCCTGCTCGCCCGCAGCGGCTGGCAGGTTCGCGCCCTCACCACCACCGTCTCCGAGGCGGGCCAGCCTCCGGACCCCAGTGCGCTGCTGGCGGCGCACGGCATCGACGTCGAGCGTCGGTCGAAACGCGGACCCGAACTCCACTACACGCATCGCGGCATCCGCACGCGGGCGCTGCTCACGGGCCGGCACCTTCGGCTGGACACCTGGGAGCGCGTGGACGGGCGACGGTTCGACCTGGCGTTCGGCGAGGAGCTGGACACCTTCCAGCCGGACGTCGTCTTCACGTACGGCATGCACCCCGGTGACCTTCGACGCCAGCAGACCGCTGCGCGGCGAGGGATGTCCGTGGTGTTCGGGCTCCGCAACGAAGCCTACCTCGGAGCTCGCACCTGGGATCATCTCGCCGGCGTGCTGACGCCGAGCGAGTACCTCACCAGCGTCTACAGGAATGCGTTCGGGCTGGCGTCCACGCCGCTCTTCGCCCCGCTCGACACCGCCGACGTGCTCGCCACCACGCACGATCCGATCTTCATCACGATGGTGAACCCGTCGGCCAGGAAGGGGGTCGACTTCTTCGCTCGGCTCGCGCACCGCCTCAGCGCGGCGCGGCCGGACCTGCCCTTTCTCGTGATCGAATCCGAGGGGCGCGCAGGCACGCTGCTCGCCGCGGGCGATCGGGCCGGCATCGACCTGCGCCGGCACGAGAACATCAGGGTGTCGCCGCCCGTGCCAGGCCCGAGGGACATCTTCGCCCCCACCCGCATCCTCATCGTCCCATCGCTGGCGGAACCCGGCGCGCGCGTGGTCGGCGAGGCGCTCATCAACGGCGTGCCGCCGGTCGTGAGCGACCGCGGTGGGCTCCCGGAAATGTGCGGCGGCGCGGGCCGCGTGCTGCCGCTGGTGGACGACTCGTCCCTGGACGCCTGGTGCACCACACTCATCACCCTGATGGACGACGATGAGCTGTACGGGGCGGAACGTGCGAAGGCACTGGAGGCCGCGACGGCGTTTTCACCGGACGTGTTGCGACCCCGGTACGACGCCTACTTCCGCGCGCTGCTGCCCTGAGGCAGGCGGAGCCCGAGAGTCGAGAGCCAGAAGCCCTCGTGGCTTCAGAACTCGACCAACAGGCCCGCCGACGGAACGAGCGGCAGCATCGACTCGAACGGGCGGACCGTCTCCAGCGTGCGGCGGTTCACCGAGCGTTCGAGGAAGCGTTCGTTGTCGCGGTTGAGCACGTTGAGCACCTCGACGAACAGCGTCAGGCGCCCCTGCTTCCGCGTGAACGTGCGGTTGGCGCGAATGTCGAGGCGCGCGTACTGCGGCACGCGGAGGTCGTTGCGCGTGGAGCTGACGTAGTACAGGCCGCCTCGCGAGGTCCAGTAGCCCGGGGCGGGGGTGTTGCTCCCGGCCCTGAACCGGACGCTGGCACTCGTGCGGTTGTTCAGGCGATAGCTCGCAAAGGCGTTGAACGTGTGGCGCTGATCGTAGTCGCCCCAGAAGCGCTCGCCGGTGAGCCGGTCGTGGTAGCGGTTGCGGCCGTATGCGTATGACACCCAACCGCCGATGCCCCGCTCGGCTCGCCGTTCCACCAGCCACTCGACGCCGCGCGCGTAACCGTCCAGGGCGTTCTGCCAGGTCGTGCTCGTGGATGGCGAGAGCACGCTGGTGCCCACCAGCTTCACCTCCGCCAGCGGCAGGCGCAGCCAGTCGCGATCCTCGCGGGTGTAGCCGGTCATCTGCCAGCGGACGTGGGGGCCAACGCGACCCTCGATGCCGAGATCCGCGTGCGTCGACCGCGACGGTTCGATCGATCGGTTGCCCCGGAGCCCGATCACCTGGTCGGCCTCCGCCATCTGCCGGTAGAGCCCGGTTCCGCCACGTACGGTCAGGCCATGCCCGAGCCCGAACGAGCCCTGCATCCAGGGGGACACGCCGGTCGCCTGTGTCAGCGACCAGCGATCGACACGCACGCCCGGCATCAGGGTCAGCCGTCCCGCCGTAAGGGCGGACGAGACATAGGCGCCCGTGCGCGCGTCGGTGCCGTTGTACCGCTCGCGGGTGACCATGCGGGTGCCGGATGCGCGCAGCTCACTGCCCGACACGTCAGCCGACCGCCACTCGAAGCCGCCGTCCACCGAGGCATGCATCGACAGCACGTGCGACACATCGCCCCGATACACGAACTCCGTCGTCCCCCCATCGTCGAGCGAGAGGCCGCTCGGACTGGCGTTGCGGAACGTGTTGCCGATGACGGCCGCGCGCTGCGACAGTGTCGTACCGGCCGATGGTGCCCATCGCCAGCCCAACACGCCGATGCCAGACTCGGTCATGGCCTCGCGCAGGTCGTTCGGGTTCGTCACCTCGTCGGGCACCAGGTCGAGCCGGGAGCGGCCGCCGGTGAGCGAGACGTCGAGATGCTGCCGGTTCGTGAGGTCCCAGCCAAGCTTGGCCTGCGCATCGAAGAAGCCGAAGTTCACCGTCTGGTCCTGGTAGAGCCGCTTCAGGACGAGATCGAGATAGCTCTTGCGCGCGGAGACGAGCCATGAGCCGCGCTGCGTCCGGCCGAGCGGCCCCTCGGCCACGGCGCTCGCATCCACGGCACTGACGGAGATGTGGGCACGTGCGCGGTCGCGGGAGCCGTTCCGGAGCTGGAACTCCACTTCCGCGCCGGTCCGGTTCCCGTGCGTCTGCGGGTACGACCCGTTGCGCAGCGAGACCGAGTCGATCACCTCGCCGTTCACCATGGCAATGCTGCCGGCGTCGGTCACTTCGCGCACGGTGTGCAGCATGAAGCGCGTCGAGATGCCGTCGAAGATGAAGCCGGTCTGCGCGGGTCCGGCGCCGCGCACGGCGAACTCGCTGCGGAAGTCGTCGCCGGTGGTGACACCGGGCATCGCCTGCACGGCACGCAGCGGGTCGTTGGCGAGCAGCCCGCTCAGCAACTGCAGGTCGATGCCGTGCACCTCGGACTCGGCCGGCGCGGCGGTGGTCCTGGTCGTTGCGGCGCCAACCACCGACACCGACTCGCTGTAGGTGCCCGTGCCCTGCGTGAGCGCGATGGTGACGTCCACGGCGTTGCTGGCCGGGACCGTCAGCTTGCGCGTCACCAGCAGGAAGTTGACGACGGAGATGTAGAGTTCGTGGTCGCCGGGGGGAACGTCGGCGAAGGTGAAGCGGCCGTCTGCATCGGTCGTGGTGGTGGCGCCAGTGTCCTGCAGGCGGACGCTCACGTCCTCGATCGGCGACCCGCCTTCCGTGTCCACGACGGTACCGCGAATGGTGCCGGCCCCCTGCGCCGCTGCAGAACCAGCAAGAAGCCAGACCAACCCGAACGCCAGAACCGCCGCCCGCATCCGGGATCTGACTGTATCCGCTCAGGCCGCGGACGCGGCCCCGGGGTCCGAACAATTACGTATCAGAACGGACACGTGAGCGGACAACGCCGAATCGCGGCGACGTTCCTGCACTCTCACACCAGCACGCACATTCACACAGCACGACCCGCCTCACGCACCAGCGGCATGTCGACCTTACGAGGCAGGCCAGCCGGCGTCCTGGCCCTCGACGCGAACTGAGGCATTGGTCATCGGGCGCTCGCGGTCGTCTTCGTCCCAGCACGCCCCGTCGTCGTACTCACCGAGATCGCGGAGCCGTTCGTCTCGAGCGACACGGCACCGTCCCGATCCGTCCTGAACACCTGCGCGCCCACCGCGTCGTAGCGCTCGAGCACCGCGGCCGCCGGATGCCCGAAGTTGTTGCTGCGCCCGACGCTGATCACAGCCACGTCCGGCTTCAGCGCGCGCACGAAGGCGTTCGAGCTCGAGGTGCTGCTGCCGTGATGCGGCACCTTCAGCACGCGCAGTGCTGCGGGTTCGAAGAGTGGCGCGATCGCCTGCTCCGTCTCGCGGCCGATGTCGCCCGTGAAGACGACCGACACCTCTTTCCATCGCAGTTCGAGCACGGTGGAGTCGTCGTTGCGCACATCCTGGCGCTCCCAGTCGGGCAGCGGAGGATGGACCACGCGCACCTCGACACCGTCGATGGAGGTGCGGTCGCCGCGCTGCAGGGTGGTCCAGCGGGTGCACTGCAGCTGCGTGGCGCCACGCAACCGGGCCAGCGCCTGGTGCGGAGGCACCGGCACGCCTTCCCACACGTCCGGCGGGCGGAACTCGTGCAGCAGGGTGGGCGCACCGCCAATGTGGTCCGCGTCGCCGTGCGAGAGCGCCAGCACCTCGAGACGATAGACCCCCGCGTTCCAGAGCACGGGCATCACCACGCGCTCGCCGATGTCGAAGGTGGCTGTCCCGGTCAGACCGCCGGCATCGATGAGCATCGACGAGCCGAGCGGGAATCGGACGAGCGCCGCGTCGCCCTGCCCCACGTCGATGAAGGTCACGTGAAGGCGTCCATCGCCATGCGTCGCGCGCAGCGCAGGGGGCGCGACGATCCAGATGCCGGCGGCTGCGGCCGCTGCAATCGCCAGTCTGAAGACCGGCGCGGCGCTCAGGGCAGGCAGCCTGACGGACTGCCTGGCGACGCCAGACGCGGTGAGAAGCGCGGCGTAGTAGATGACCATGGCGATTGCTGACGGCGGCGGGACCCGCCAGGTGGACCATGTGGCCAGCGCCACGAGGTCGGCCGTGTGGACGAGCCCCTCTGCACCGGCGAACGCCACCCAGCCGATCGTGCGCGCGGCAGCGGGCGAGAGCGCGTGCAGGGGCACGATGGCCATGCCCGTGAACTGCGTGACGGCCATCAACGGAATGGCGGCGAAGTTCAGGACGAGGCCCGCGACCGTCACGCGGGAGAAGTAGCTCGCAGCCACAGGCAGGAGGACCACCTCCACCGCGAGCGACGCGGTAAACAGGCTCGAGACGGGCCGCACAAGGCGAGGGAGCCCCTCGTCTGGCATGAGCGGCGCGACGGCGACGATGGCGAGGGTGGCACCGAAGGTGAGGAGCGACGCGGGGTCGGCCACGCTGAGGGGATCGGCCAGGCAGAGCGCGCCGGCCGCCAGCAGCAGCGACTGAAACGGTGGCCCGCGGAGGTCCCATGCCCGTCCGACGAAGTACACGCAGGCCATGAACACGGCGCGTTCCACTGACGCGCCGCCCCCGACAACGATGCCGTACGCGAGAAGCCCGAGCGCGGCACTCAGCATCGCGGAGCGGCCGAGCAGTCCGGCGACGCGGAAGGCCGCAAGCGTCAGCCCGGCGAGCAGGGCGATGTTGCCGCCTGAAATGGCGATGACGTGGTAGGTGCCAGACTCCTGGAGACGACGTTCGACGTCGACGTCCAGTCCCGTGCGGTCGCCGATGACGATCGCCGACACGATGCCGCTGGCCCTGACGCTCCAGGCCCCCACGCCGGCAGCGATCGCGCGGCGTGCGTATCCCCTGATGCGGGCGGCCAACTCGGCGTGCAGCGGTCCGGTGGACTCGACCGAGACGAGCGCCCCGCTCTTGACCGACCCGACCAGCGAGACGCCTCGTCTGGCGAGTGCACGCTCCTGATCCGGGACGCCGGGGTCCAGGTACCGTGCCGGACGCCGCAGCGTCGCGGTGGTCCTGATGCGACGCCCCGCGCGCCAGGCCGGCATCTGCTCCGGCGCGAGTCGACCGACGACGGTCAGCAGCACCCCGCCCTGCACCGGGTTCGCAGCCGCATCGAAGCGCTCACTCCCGTGCCGCGCGGAGCCGAGCCACTCGACGTCCACAGACAGTGACACCGCACCACTGGAGGAGGGCGCGGCATCCGCGCGAAGGACGCCGGTGAGCACGACCGCCGCATCACCGTCCTCGGGAACCACAAGGCCCTCCGCGATCGCCTCGACCTTCTGTGCATGCGCGATGGACTCGAAGACGACGCGCAACGGCGGGCGCCAGGCTCGCGCCCAGGCGTCCTGCGACAACGCCGCGCCTCCGACCGCGAATGCACCCCAGGCGCTGGCGATCAGCAGGATCGACTGACGCACCTGAAGGGCATGGATCGCCAGCATCACCCAGCCCACGAGTCCAGCCAGGAGCCATCCTGAAGGCACCGGGACGAGGGTCAGGCCGGCCACCGCACCCGCGAGCAGGCCGGCGACGGGAACAAGGATGACGGGCACGGTCCCCCCGGGCTGCACCGGGCATGCCCGCGGTGTCGCGGGTCAGGGACTGGACAACAGATCTCGTGAATTCAGTGGCTTAGCGGCAACCAGATGAAGCGGTGAGGGCGGCCGGGCGGCATTTTTTGCGCATCGCGCTCAGGGACCACTTTGCACAGCACGCGAGCCTTATAACCTTTAATATAGGGCCGTACAACTTTGGCTCACGGCGAGCTGCCCGTGCCGACCTCGATTGATGAGGACCCGCGATGCGTTTGTTCCTGACCCGGCTCATTGCCCTGTATCTCCGCCACTCGCCCCTGCAGTTCGGGCGACCCGCCCTGATCACGTTCGCACTGGGGACTCTCAGGCGGGAGGGACGGCGGATCGGGAAGACCGCGGTCAGGACGATATTCGGTTACCGGATGGCGCTCGACCTCGGTGACTGGGTGGACCAGTACATCTACCTCACGGGTCAGTACGAGGAGCCGACCACCGAGGTGGTCAAGGCGCTGGTCCGGCCCGGCGACGCGGCGGTCGATGTTGGCGCGAACATCGGGTACTTCAGCCTGCTGCTGGCCAACATCACCGGCACATCCGGCGCGGTCTGGGCGTTCGAGCCGGTGCCTGGCACCAACCAGCGCCTGCGCCAGAACGTCGCCCTCAACAACGCCAGCACCATCACGGTTCGGAACGAAGCCGTCGCTGACAACGACACGGAGCAGGACATCTTCGCCGGTCCGGAGGATCATTCCGGCATCGCGAGCCTTCGTCCGGTGGATGGTTCGACGCACTCGGTGACGGTGCCCGTGCGCCGGTTGACCAGTTGCCTGCCGGCAAACACGGTCCCGCGGCTCATCAAGATCGATGTGGAAGGTGCGGAGTATCTCGCCCTGCAGGGGATGAAGGACATCCTCTCTGCCCATCATCCCGACATTGTGCTGGAGGTCAGCACGGAGTACCTGGCGGAGATGGGACATTCTCCGGTCCAGATTCACCAGGAACTGGCGGCGCTCGGGTATCGCATGTACATGATCGCCTGGGAAGGGCTCGTCGCCCTGCCGGCGTGGCACTCGGGCCTGCCGGTTCAGTTCAACGCGCTCTTCACGACGCGTCCGTCGCTGCCGGCGAACATCCGGATCAAGACCGCGTTCGCCTGACGCCGGCCCCGAAGCGCCCTAGACCGGTTCCGTGGCGCCCGCGTAGTAGTCCTGCAGCGCACGCACCGCCACGCCCTGCTCGCGCATGGCGCGAATGGCGCTGACCGCGGCGGCCGCACCGGTGAGCGTGGTGATGCACGGCACCTCGTGCATCATGGCCGCGCGGCGCACGGCGCGGTCGTCGAAGAACGACTCGCGCCCGAGCGGGGTGTTCACGATCAGATCGATCTTCTTGTTCACGATCTCGTCGGCGATGTTCGGCCGGCCTTCGTTCACCTTGAAGATGATCTCCACGTCGAGCCCGAAGCCGCGCAGGTAGGTCGCCGTGCCGCGGGAGGCGGTGAGCTTGAAGCCGAGGTCCGCCAAGTCGCGCGCAATCGGGAGCAGGTTCGCCTTGTCGTCGTTGTTGACGCTCACGAACGCCGTGCCCTTCTCTGGCAGCCGCTGACCGACGGAGAGCTGCGCCTTGTTGTAGGCGACACCGAAGTTACTGGAGCCGCCCATCACCTCGCCGGTCGACTTCATCTCGGGTCCGAGGATGGTGTCCACGCCCTGGAAACGGACGAACGGGAACACGGGGCTCTTCACGAACACGCCGGAGACTTCCACGTCCTTCGTGAGCCCGAGTTCAGCCAGCGTCTTCCCGGACATCACCTTTGCTGCCACCTTGGCCAGCGGCACGCCCGACGCCTTCGAGAGATAGGGCACCGTGCGCGACGCACGCGGGTTCACTTCGAGCACGTAGACGACGTCGTTCTTCGTGGCGTACTGCACGTTCATCAAGCCGACGACGTGGAGGGCACGCGCCAGCTTGCGCGTGTAGTCGCGAATGATCTCCAGGTGACGCGGCGGGCACAGGAACGGCGGCACGACGCACGAGCTGTCGCCCGAGTGGATGCCGGCCTCCTCGATGTGCTCCATGATGCCGCCGATGACCACGGCGCCGGTCGAGTCCGCAATCGCGTCCACGTCGAACTCGAATGCGTCTTCCAGGAACTTGTCGACCAGCACCGGATGCTCGGGCGATGCGTCGGTCGCTTGCGCCATGTAGCGGTCGAGCGTGTCCATGTCGTACACGATGGCCATGCCTCGGCCGCCGAGCACGTACGAGGGGCGCACCACGACCGGGAATCCGATCTTCGTGGCCACGTCACGCGCTTCCTCCCGCGAGGTGGCGGTGCCGCTCGCCGGCTGCGGAATGCCGAGCTGTTCCAGCAGTGCGGAGAAGCGCTTGCGATCTTCCGCGAGATCGATCGAGTCAGGCGACGTGCCGAGGATGCGCACGCCCGCCTCCTGCAGCGCGAGCGAGAGCTTCAGCGGCGTCTGCCCGCCGAACTGCACGAGGCACGACACCTCGCCGCCAGCCGAGCGCTCCTTCTCGACGATGGCGATGACGTCCTCGAAGGTGAGCGGCTGGAAGTACAACCGGTCGGCCGTGTCGTAGTCGGTCGACACCGTCTCCGGGTTGCAGTTCACCATCACCGTCTCGAGCCCCTCCTCGCGCAGCGCGAAGGCGGCATGACAGCAGCAGTAGTCGAACTCGATGCCCTGGCCGATGCGGTTGGGCCCGCTGCCGAGGATGACGACCTTGTTCTTCCCGTTCGGGTTCGACTCGCAGGTCGGCTCGTACGAGCTGTAGAGGTACGGCGTGAACGACTCGAACTCCGCCGCACACGTGTCCACCCGCTTGTACGACGGCTTCAGGCCGAAGCCCTCGCGCTTGCGACGGACCGACGACTCGCTCGTGCCGGTGGCCAGCGCGAGTTCCGTATCACCGAACCCCGCCCGCTTCAGCCGGCGCATGGTCGGCGCATCCAGCTGGACGAGCCCCTTCTCCGCCGCGATGAGCCGCAGGTCGCGGATTTCGGCAAACTGCTGCAGGAACCAGGGGTCGATCTTCGTGATCTCGTGAATCTGTTCCAGGCTCCAGCCCCGCTGCAGCGCACGGAAGAGATCCCACATCCGGCGGTCCTGCGGCACCGCCAGCCGCTTGCGCAGCCCCGCATCGTCTTCCTGGTCGAGCGCGGACGGCCCGAACAGCAGCCCGCTCTTGCCGAGTTCGAGCGAGCGGACCCCCTTCATGAACGCTTCCTTGAAGGTACGCCCGATGGCCATGGCCTCGCCCACGGATTTCATCTGCGTGGTCAGCGTGCGATCCGCCTGCGGGAACTTCTCGAAGTTCCAGCGTGGAATCTTGACGACGACGTAGTCGATGACCGGCTCGAACGACGCCGGCGTGACGCGCGTGATGTCGTTCGGAATCTCGTCGAGGTGGTAGCCGAGCGCGAGCTTCGCCGCGATCTTCGCAATCGGGAAGCCGGTCGCCTTCGAGGCGAGCGCCGACGACCGCGACACGCGCGGGTTCATCTCGATGACGATCATCCGGCCGTTCGCCGGGTTCACCGCGAACTGGATGTTGGATCCGCCGGTCTCGACGCCGACCTTGCTGATGATGAGACGCGCGGCGTCGCGCATCCGCTGGTATTCCTTGTCCGAGAGCGTGAGGATCGGCGCGACGGTGATGCTGTCGCCCGTGTGCACGCCCATCGGATCGATGTTCTCGATCGAGCAGATGACAACGAAGTTATCCGCCGAGTCGCGCATCACCTCGAGCTCGAATTCCTTCCAGCCGATGACCGACTCCTCGACGAGCACCTCGTGCACCGGGCTCATCTCGAGCCCGCGGTCGCAGATCTCCTCGAACTCCTCGATGTTGTAGGCGATGCCGCCGCCGACGCCGCCCATCGTGAACGACGGACGGATGACGAGCGGGAAGCCGAGTTCCTTCGCGGTGTCGATGGCCTGCTGCAGCGTCTTCACGACGGCGCTGCGCGGAACATCAAGACCGATGGAGCGCATGGCGTCCTTGAAGAGCTGGCGGTCTTCCGCGATCTTGATGGCCTCGATCTGCGCGCCGATCAGCTTCACGCCGTACTTCTCGAGGATGCCGCGCTCGGCGAGCGCCACCGCGAGGTTCAGCGCCGTCTGTCCGCCGACGGTCGGCAGGATGGCGTCCGGCTTCTCCTTCGCGATGATGGCCTCGAGGAACTCGGGCGTGAGCGGCTCGACGTACGTCCGGTCGGCCATCTCCGGGTCGGTCATGATCGTCGCGGGATTGCTGTTGACGAGCACCACCTCGAGCCCCTCGGCGCGGAGCGCCTTGCAGGCCTGGGAGCCGGAGTAGTCGAATTCGCAGGCCTGGCCGATGACGATCGGGCCGGAGCCAATCACGAGGACACGCTTCAGGTCGGTTCTTCTGGGCATCTTCTTCTGGTGCGAACGCTAAGAGCCAATCGGGCGGCGGGCTTCTGGCTTCAGACTCCAGGCTTCTGGCTGTGTCGGCTTCGGGCGTCAGCCGGCCTGGAGCCGACCTGCCTGAAGCCGAGAGCCTGGAGTCAGGAGCCTATCCGCGGTTCTTCTCGATCAAGTCGATGAAGTCGTTGAACAGGTAGTCCGCATCGTGCGGGCCTGGTGAAGCCTCGGGGTGATACTGCACCGAGAACACGGGCTTCGTCGTCGAGCGCAGGCCTTCGACGGTGCCGTCGTACAGATTCGTGTGCGTCACCTCGACTCCGGCCGGGAGCGACGCGGGATCGACCGCGAACCCGTGGTTCTGCGAGGTGATCTCGATCTTGCCGGTCGCGTGGTTCTTCACCGGGTGATTGCCGCCGCGATGCCCGAACTTGAGCTTGAACGTCTTCCCGCCGAGCGCGAGGCCGAGAATCTGGTGCCCGAGGCAGATGCCGAAGGTCGGCGTGCCCGAGTTCGCGATGGTCCGCGCGTTGTCGATGGCGTAGGTCAGCGGCGCCGGATCGCCGGGGCCGTTGCTGAGGAACACGCCGTCGGGATTGGTGGCCAGGATCTCGGACGCCGGCGTGAACGCCGGGTACACGCGCACGTCGCAGCCGTGTGCACTCAGCCGCCGCAGGATGTTCCACTTCATCCCGTAGTCGTACGCCGCAATCTTCAAGCGACGCTTCGCGACCCGTTCCGGCTTGATGTCGTACTCGTCCGGATCCTCCTGCGGCCAGTCGAACGCGTGCTTGGACGTGACCACCTTGACCAGGTCCTGCCCTTCCATCTGGGGAATGCCCTGCGCCCTGGCGACCAGCGCCGTCTCGTCGATCTGGCTGCCGGTCGCGATGACACCGCGCATCACGCCGCCCGAGCGCAGCCTGCGCGTCAACTCACGCGTGTCCACGTCCGAGATGGCGACGATGTTGTTGGCGACGAGGTAGTCGCGCAGCGTGCCGTTCGCGCGCCAGTTGCTCGCCACCGGCGATTCGTCGCGGATGATGAAGCCGGCCACCTGCGGGCGCCGCGACTCCACATCGTCGGCGGCGACGCCGTAGTTGCCGATCTCGGCACAGGTCATCGTGACGATCTGTCCCGAGTAGGACGGGTCGGTCAGGATCTCCTGATAGCCGCTGAGGCTCGTGTTGAACACGACCTCGCCTTGGGTGTCCCCCTCAGCGCCGGCCGCAAGGCCGCGGTAGATCGTGCCGTCTTCCAGTGCGAGTATGGCTTCCTTCATCTCGGTTCTAGCGCTGCTCCAGCGATCCACTCACGCGGGTGCGTTCCCCGCCCGTTATCTTCGTGCCTGCCGTCCAGGCCCTGAACCCATCGAGTTCCAGCCGGACGGTGTGCTCCCCTGCCTCGACCGAATCGAGCAGCAGCGGTGTCGTCCCCACCAGCTTTCCATCGACGAGCACACGCGCGCCAGCCGGACGCGAGTCCACCATCAGTGATCCCGCCCTGGCGCGCGCGGCGTCGGCGGGCATCCCGCTGGTTCGCTCCGGTGGCGCTGCCGGCGTCGCCGCCTGCCGTACAGGTCGGGATGCCTCCAGGTCCACCTCGATTGACTGTGCGGGCTGGGCAGTCCTGATCCTAACGCGGCGCTCGGCTGTGACATAGCCCTGATGTGCGATTCGTACGAGATGCGTGCCGACCGCCAGGTCGCGCACGGTCGTCGGCGTCACGCCCGCCTCGCGACCGTCGACGACGACGCGGGCCCCTGCTGGTGTCGAGCGCACGTTCAGGCGCCCCGCCGCAGTGGCGCCGCGCGTGGCGGATGGCGAGGATGGAGCCGCAGAGGGAGCGGGCCGATCGACCGCCCGCGGAGCGGGCGCGAGCACTTCGGATGGCGTCGCCGGTGCCGTCACGGGGCTCTCGGACGCCTGCGCGCCTGGCGGTGTCCCGGCGTCGCCGGGTGCGGCAGCCGGCGCCTGCGGTACGGGCGGTTCGGCGGGAGGAGACGCCGGCACCACCGGGCCTGGCGGCGGCTCCGCGACACCGGCAGGAGCCGGGGCGACGGACGCCGTCTGGGTTCGCGTGCGTTCACGCGTGCCGGTGCCGTAGCCGAGCGCGAATCCGACCGACAGGCCGACCACGAGCGCCAGCACGATGGGCCAGACAGCGGAGCGGCTCTGCTCGAGCGCCACACTGCCGAAGGAAGGTGCCTCGTGAACCTCGACGGCGTCCAGGGGGCGCAACGGCAGCGCCACCTCCGACGCATCGTCTGCAACCTCAGCGGCCTTCTCGCGACGGACGGGGCCGGACTCCGGCGCCGGGACATCGACGTCGGCAAACCGCCGCATGTCGGCCGCCGTGAGGTCGACGTCTGCAACCGCATCGACCTCCGGCGCCTGGTCCGGCGCTGCACGCAGGTCGACGTCGGCATCCGCAACCGGCGCGACGGCACGGCTGAGCGGCACTGCCGACGGCTCCACCATCGCGGCTGGCGTCGTTGCAGGCTCTGCGGCGAGCACGACGCTCGCGGGATCCGGCGTCGGCCCGGCACTGTCGTGCAGCGGCAGGTCGGCGTCGAGCGGCAGTGAAGGCGGCGCGCTTCGACGCGTCTGAGGGGCGTGCGTGTCGCGTTTGCGGCGCGTGCGCGACTGGCGCACGGGCTGCGTGGCCGTCGAGAGCACCTCGTGGAGCGCCTCGGCGAACGACAGCACGGTCTCGAACCGCGCCTCCGGCCGCTCCGCGAGCGCACGCGTGAAGAGGGCCCGCAGTGCATCTGCATCGACCCCGTCCACGGCCGTAATCGACTCGGCCGCGGCATCGCCGATGCCCGCCACCCGTCGGCCGAAGAGCATCT
Source organism: Vicinamibacterales bacterium (assembly GCA_046331345.1). Lineage (GTDB taxonomy): Bacteria > Acidobacteriota > Vicinamibacteria > Vicinamibacterales > CAVVIG01 > CAVVIG01. Next base: position 120,922 of record JAXLRA010000005.1, read on the forward strand.
CGTACACGAGCGCGGCGACACTGAAGACATCAGCCCGCCGATCCCACGCCTGCCCGGCGACACGCTCAGGGGCGGCGTACGGGCGACGCACCGGCGCCGTGAGTCCGATCCCCTCGAGCGCCTGCGCGATGCCGAGCCCGGTCAGCCGCGTGTCGTCGGCCGACACCAGCACGTCGCGCGGGTGGAGGGCGCCGTGGTACACCTGAACGGCCGCCGCAAAGTCCAGAGCGCCCGCCAGTTGCGTGGCGACACGCAGCACTTCGGCAACCGGGGCTGCACCGTGATCCCGCATGACGACGTCGAATGAATCTGCAGCGACGAAGTCCTGAGCTAAGTACGGCGTAAAGGATTCGAGGCCCGCGGCCAGCGGGGCCGCGATGCCGGAATGCGTCAGGTCCGCTGCGATCAGGCGATCGAGCGCGGCAACGAACCGATGAGCGGAGTCTGGGGGAATGTCGAGCCGGAACTGCTTGACGGCGACGAGCCGACCGGGGTCTGGCTGATAGGCCCGGAAGACCGGGCCGAGAACGCCGGCACCGATCTGATGAAGCACCCGAAAGGGGCCGAAGGCATCAGGGGGCGCAGTGCCGGAAGCGTCCGAATGCAGCGTTGCTACTCCTCAGGGAACCGCGTGGATCGTAACACTGAAACACTGCCTGTTCAATCGTTTAGCCGTGCTACAGTAGGTGCCCGGTGACGTCGAACTCAGCTGATTCGTCTCTGCTCCAAGGCACCACGGGCGAGCCGTCGACCCGCATCGCGATCGACGTGCGCCGCTTCCCCTGGATCCGCCGGCTTGCCGCGGACTACGCCTACAACTTCCAGGCCGTCGAACCCTTCTTCGCCGGCAACCCGACCCAGAGCGCCGCGTGGGCCGATGCCATCCGCCGGACCCAGGCGCACGCGCGGGATCGCGCGGGTATCGCCGCGGTGCTTGGCGCCCAGCAGGCGCGCCGTGGTGCACCCGCCGCCTCGGTCGAGGCGGCACGCAAGCTGGCCGATCCGCAAACCGTCGCCGTCCTCACGGGCCAGCAGGCCGGCCTTTTCGGTGGGCCGCTGTTCACCCTGCTGAAGGCGCTCACGGCGCTCAAGCTGGCAGCCCAGGTCGAACGCGAGCACAAGGTCCCCGCGGTTGCGATCTTCTGGATCGACGCCGAGGATCACGACTGGGACGAGGTGCGCGGATGTACGGTGTACGACGCCGCGCTTGCGGCGCACAACGTCGCCCTGCCTGCCCGCCACACCGACCACGCGCCTGTCGCGACCGTCCAGCTCGATCAGCACATCACCACGGCCCTGGACCAGCTCGAACAGCTGCTGCCCGCCACTGAATTCCGCCCTGCCATCATGGCCGACCTGCGGCACGCCTACGCCGAGGGCCGCGGAATGGCCGACGCGTTCGGCCGCTGGATGGAACGGGTGCTCGGCGACCGCGGGCTGATCGTGTACGACTCGTCGGATCGCGCATCCAAGCCGATGGCGGCGCCGCTGTTCGTGTCGGAGCTGTCGACGCCCGGCGAGACTGCTCGGCTGGCCGCACAGGCGGGCGCGGGCCTCGTGGAGCGCGGCTACCACTCGCAGGTCCACGCGCACGACGACAGCCTCGCGCTGTTCCATCTGGAGGGCGGCCGGCGCGCGATCAAGCAGCAGGGCGGACGGTTCGTCGTGGGCGACGCGAGTTTTGCCCCCGCCGACCTCATGCAGCAGGCCTCCACGGCGCCCGAGAAATTCAGCCCGAACGTGCTGCTCCGCCCGGTGGCCCAGGACACGCTCTTCCCGACCATCTGCTATGTGGCCGGCCCGAACGAGCTGGCGTATCTCGGGCAGCTCCGCGGCGTCTACGCGCGCTTCGGCGTCCCGATGCCGCTCATGTATCCGCGCGCCTCGGCCACCGTGCTCGATTCCGCGGCGGTCCGGTTCCTGTCGAAGTACGGGCTGCCCATCGAGGCGCTCCAGCCGCAGGACGAGTCGGCCCTGAACCAGCTGCTCGAATCGCAGATCCCGCCGGCTGTCGAGGCGTCGTTCACGCAGGCCTCCTCAGCGATTGCCACCTCGATGCAGGCGGTCATCGATGCGATTCCCGCGCTCGACCCGACGCTCGAGGGTGCGGCCCGGTCGACGCTCGGCCGCATGCAGCACGACCTCCAGTCGCTGCACAACAAGATGATCCAGGCGGCCAAGCGGCGCGACGAGACGCTCCGGCGCCAGTACATCCGCACTCGCGCCCTGGCGTTTCCCGACGGGCACGCGCAGGAGCGCACCATCGGCTTCGTCTCGTTCCTGAACCAGTACGGGCCTGCGCTCGTCGATAGACTGGAAGAGGAACTGCCCCTGGACATGGGGCATCACTGGATTGTCACCATCTAGCCAGAAACGCGCACGCCCCTCCCGGTTCCGGGCGTTCCTGCAGCGCAAGTGGGTACGCATCGCCGCCCTCGTGGTGGCCGTGCCGCTCCTGCTGCTGTCGTTCGTCGCCGGGTACTACTACGTCACGTTCGGCCGCCTGATCGACCAGCAGCTGCACGGCGAACGGCAGCGCGTGTTCCCGCGCATCTACGCGCGTCCGCTCGAAATCCGCACGGGGCAGGCACTGACCGAACGCCAGCTCGTGGACCGGCTCAACGACATCGGCTACGCCGAGCGCGACGCGATCGCGAAGCCGGGCGAGTTCACGATCGCCGGCGATCAGGTGGAGATTGCGCCGCGATCGCCCGAGTTCAAGGGGAAGAAGGTCCAGGTCTCCTTCAAGCTGCCCCCGCCGCCGGTGCAGCGCGCCTCGCGCGGCAAGACGCCACCGGCGCCGAAGCCCGCCGACCGCGTGCAGGCCCTGAGGCTGGACACTGATACCCGCGACAGCCTGACCCTCGACACCCCGCTCCTGAGCTCGCTGCAGATCGAGCGCGAGAAGCGCCGCCCGGTCGCGCTGGGGTCGCTCCCGCCGCACGTCATCAACGCCGTGCTGGCGATCGAGGACCGCCGGTTCTACTACCACCCGGGCGTCGACCCGATTCGCCTGACGGGCGCGGTCGTCTACGGCATGCTCGGCGACAGCCGCATCTCGGCCACGAGCACGCTCACCCAGCAGCTGGTCCGGAACATCTTCCTGCCGCAGTTCGAGGGCTGGACGCTCCAGCAGGCACGTGAACGGTCGGCGCGCCGGAAGATTCTCGAGATCTGGGTGTCGCTCATCCTGACGAGCAAGGCCACGAAGGACGAAATCCTCGAGATGTACCTGAACGCGGTGCCGCTCGGACAGCGGGGCTCGTTCGCGATCGTCGGTGTCTCGGAAGCCGCGCGCCTCTTCTTCGGGAAGGACGTGGCGAACCTGACGATTCCGGAGGCGGCGACCATCGCCGGGGTCATCCAGTCGCCCTCGGCGCTCTCGCCCTTCAACAATCCGAACCGGTGCAAGGACCGTCGCAACGTCGTGATCCGCGCGATGGCCGACGCCGGCTTCATCACCGGTGAACAGGCCGACGCCGCGCAGAAGGAACCGCTCACCGTCGTGCAGCGCGCCCTCGAAGCCGAGGCGCCGTACTTCGTCGACTACGTCACGCAGACCCTGAACGAGGAGTACCCGGGGCTCACCACCACGGACGACAAGCCTGTCGAGGTGTTCACGACGCTCGACCTGCACCTGCAGCGGCTCGCCCAGGACGCCGTGCGCGACGGGCTCACCAACGTCGATCAGTTGCTCGCCCGCCGCAAGCGCAAGGGCAAGGCCGAGGCCGCGCTCATCGCGCTCGACCCGCGCACGGGCGAGATCCTCGCCATGGTCGGCGGCCGGTCGTACAACCAGTCGCAGTACAACCGCGCCATCGTGTCGCGCCGGCAGCCGGGCTCGACCTTCAAGCCGTTCGTCTACCTCACGGCCTTCGAACAGGCGATGCTCAACGGCGACACCGATGTGTCCCCGGCCACCGTGGTGGACGACTCGCCCACCACGTGGGAATTCGACGATCAGGTCTGGACGCCGGAGAACTACGACGACGAGTACGGCGGCATGGTCACGTATCGCGACTCGCTGGCGCACTCCCGCAACGTGGCCACGATCAAGGCCGCGGAGCGTGCCGGCTACGGCAACGTCGCCGAACTCTGGGGCCGTCTCGGTGTCGGCAGCCAGCCGAAGCCCTATCCGTCGATCGCGCTCGGCGTGTTCGAGGCGACGCCGCTCGAGATGGCCACGGCCTACACGATCTTCCCGAACATGGGCATCGAGCGGAAGCTGCGCCACATCATGCGCGTCACCAGCGGCGAGGATGATGTGACCCGGGCGCAGGACGACAGGAAGCCGAAGGTGATCGCCCGCCCGGACACGACATTCCTGGTGACGGACATGATGCGATCTGTGCTGAACGAAGGCACCGGCGCCGGCGCGCGCGGCATGGGGTTCACGCTCGACGCCGCCGGCAAGACCGGCACGACCAACGACACGCGCGATGCCTGGTTCATCGGCTTCACGCCCGAACTGCTCACGGTCGTCTGGGTCGGCTACGACGACAACCAGATCATCGGCCTCACGGGCGCGCAGGCCTCCCTGCCGATCTGGTCGCAGTTCATGAAGAACGCGCTCGCGGGACGCCAGAGCATCCCGTTCGATCCGCCCGACGGCATCACCTGGACGGAGATCGACAAGGAAACCGGCAGGCTCGCCGCGCCGTTCTGCCCGAAGATCATCAACCAGCCGTTCATTCCCGGCACCGAACCGGTGGACGCCTGCGAGCTGCACCGGTTCTAGGGTGTCGAACCGGGAACGCAGAAGTCGGGCCGGCCGTTCAGTTCTGACTCCTGCGTTCTAACTTCTCGTAAGATCGGCGTATGAACCAAGAGGTATTCGCGGCGGTCGCCGAGACGCTCGAGAAGGGCGAACCGGCGGCGCTGGTCACCATCGTCTCGACCACGGGCTCCACGCCGCAGCGTGTCGGCGCGAAGATGCTCGTCTTCCCCGACGGGCGCCTCGTCGGCACCATCGGCGGGGGCTGCTACGAGAACGATGCCTTCTGGAAGGCGCGCGAAGCCATCACCAGCCGCAAGCCCCAGCTCGTCCACTACGAGCTCGACGACGATTTCGCGCAGGAGACCGGGCTCATCTGCGGGGGCCAGATGAGCGTCTACATCGAGCCGATCGAACCGTCGCCGGAGCTCTACGTCATCGGCGCCGGCCATGTCGGCGCGCAGCTCGCGCTGATGGCGCACGACGTCGGCTTCCAGGTCCACGTAGTCGACGACCGCGAGAAGTTCGCGAGCCGCGAACGCTTCCCGAATGTCGCGGAGGTCGTGACCGAGGACATCCCGGCCTGGCTCGGTCGCACGAACCTGCCGCCGCACGCGTACGTGGTGATCGTCACGCGCGGCCACAACAACGACCTCGACGCGCTGCGCGCCCTGGCGCCGCGCGACCTGCGGTACCTCGGCCTCATCGGCAGCCGCGCCAAGGTGGCGCGCATCACCGATCAGCTGCTCGCCGAGGGCATGGCGCCGGACGCCCTCAAGCAGGTGCACGCCCCGATCGGCCTCGACATCGGCGCCGTGACGCCGCAGGAGATCGCCGTCAGCATCCTCGCGGAGCTGATCGCCGTCAAGCACGGCAAGATCAAGAGCCGTGATGCGTCAGAGCTCTCCATGCGGTGGAGCAAGATAAAGACATAGGCATTGCAGAATTCAGAATTCAGAATTCAGATTGCGGATTCGAATTCGGATCTGAAATCGCCAATCCAATCTGAAATCTGCAATCCGAAATCTGCAATCTCGTGATGTCCCTCCTTCTCCGCAACGCCTGCATCGTCACGATGAACGACCGGCTCGAGGTCGTGCACGGCGACGTGTCGATTCGGGACGGGCGCATCGCGGCCATCGGCGGCGTGCCGGACGCGCCGCACGACCGCGCCATCGACTGCGGAGGCGACTACGTCCTCCCCGGCCTGATCCAGACGCACATCCATCTGTGCCAGACCCTGTTCCGCGGCTACGCCGACGACATGCCGCTGATGCAGTGGCTGCGCACGCGCGTGTGGCCTATGGAAGCCGCACACACGCCGGCCACCCTCCGCGCGGCCGCGCGGCTCGCCACCACCGAACTGCTCGCCTCCGGCACCACCGCGGTCCTGACGATGGAGACGGTGCACGACACGGAGGTGGTGTTCGAGGAAGTGGCGGCCAGCGGCATGCGCGCCGCGATCGGCAAGTGCATGATGGACGCCGACGCCGACGTCCCTGCGCGCCTGAAGGAGCGAACACAGGCGTCCATCGACGAAAGCCTCGCGCTGCGGGCACGCTGGCACGGCGCGGCAGACGGCCGCATCCACGCGGCGCTGGCGCCGAGGTTCGCCGTGTCCTGCACGCGCGAACTGCTGGAAGCCGTGGCGGTCCTCTCGCGCGAACACCGCGCGCTCGTCCACACGCACGCGTCCGAGTCGCAGGAAGAGATCGCCATCGTGCGCGCACTCTCCGGAGGGCTCTCGAACCTCGCGTACCTGGATTCGCTGACGCTCGCCACGCCGCACCTCTGCGCGGCGCACTGCGTCTGGGCCGACGAAGCCGAACAGCAGATGCTCGCCGCACGCGACGTGAAGGTGATGCACTGCCCCGGCTCGAACCTGAAGCTCGGGTCCGGCATCGCCCCGGTCGTGGAGATGCGGCGCAAGGGGATCACGGTCTCGCTCGGCGCCGACGGCGCGGCCTGCAACAACCGGCTCGACATGTTCGAGGAGATGCGCCTCGCCGCCCTGCTGCAGGCGGTGCGCCTCCAGCCCGGAGCCCTGACCGCCCGCGACGCGCTCTGGATGGCCACACGGGCCGGCGCGAGAACGCTGGGCCTCGAGCACGAGATCGGGTCGATCGAGGTCGGCAAGAAAGCCGACCTCATCAGCGTGCGCCGGCAGGATGTCCACCTCGCACCGGACACCGACCCATACTCGACACTGGTCTACGCGTCGCGGGGCAGCGATGTCCGGACGACCATCGTGGACGGGGTCGTCCTGGTCGACGGAGGCGAGCCCGTGCGCACCTCCAGGCTGGACGTCTCGGCGGCTGCGGCCGAGGCTGCTCGGACGGTCGCGAGCCGGGCCGGAATCTAGCGCAGCCCGGTGTATACTTTTTCTTAGCAGTCTCCGGACAAGAGTGCTAATGGAACCATCCGAACGTTCGAAACGGGTCCTCGCGGCGCTGGTTCGCGAGTACATCGCCTCCGGCGAGCCGGTCGCGTCGTCGCTGCTCGTCAGGGCAGCCGGCCTTGGCGTGTCGTCCGCGACGGTTCGGAACGTCCTCGCGCGGCTCGAAGCCGAGGGGTTCGTGGCCCAGCCGCACACATCGGCTGGCCGGGTCCCGACGGACCGCGGCTATCGCTTCTACGTCGACCTCCTGCTCGAGTCCAAGCGTCGGCACCGGGCCGCCGGCGTGGTCGAAGCCCGGCTCCGGCGCGAGAGCATCGCACCACTCGCCGATGTCGTCCTGTCGCAGGCGTCGCATGTCGTGTCGCAGGCGTCGCGGTCGGTCGGGTTTGCGCTCAGCTCCGCGCAGGATGCGGCGGTGTTCGAGCGGGTCGAGTTCGTGCCGCTCGGCGCCTCCCGCGTCCTGGTCGTCATCGTCGCCAAGGGCGGCCACGTGGTGCAGAAGGTCATCGACACCGGTGAACCGCTGCCCGCCGACGCGCTGCGGCAGGCATCCAACTACCTGAACACCGAGTTCTCGGGGCTGGCGCTGTCGCGGGCGCGGCAGGCCATCCTCGAACGCATGGAAGAAGAACGGCTGCTCTACGACGAACTCATGGACCGGGCCTTGAAGCTCGGCTCCGAGTCGTTCGCGGATCTGCCGGACGAGCACGTGCTCTACGTGGACGGCGCCGCGTCGCTGCTCGGCGAACAGCACGGACTCACGCTCGAGACCATGCACGCGCTCCTCGAGATGATCGAGGAGAAGCAGCGGCTCGTGCGGCTGCTCAACGAGTACATCGATGGCACCGGGCTGACCGTCGTCATCGGTGCGGAACACCTGGAACCCTCCCTGCGCCCGTTCAGCCTGGTGGCCTGCTCCTTCAAGGACGGCACCAGCTCCGGAACGGTCGGCGTCATCGGCCCCACGCGCATGCGGTACTCGCGTGCGATTGCCGTGGTGGACGGCGCCGCGCAGGCCATCACGCGCGTACTGCGCGATCCCGATTCGTAACATCCATGGCTGACGAACAGGTCCCGAACACGACTGACGAGACGCAGTCGCAGGCAGAGGCTGCCCCGCAGGGCAGTTCCGAGATCGACACCCTGAAGCGCGAACGCGACGAGAACTACGACCGCTACGTCCGCAAGGCGGCCGAGTTCGACAACTACCGCCGGCGCGTGGAGCGCGAGCGGCGCGAGCAGGCGGACCGCGCCGTGGTCTCGCTGCTCGAAGACCTCCTTTCGGTGGTCGACGACTTCGATCTGGCCATCACGGTCGATGCCGGCGAGTCCGGCGCGGCGTACAAGAAGGGCGTGGAGATGATTCACGCCAAGCTGCAGGATGTGCTGCGGCGTCAGGGCGTCAAGCCGATCGACGCACTCGGTCAGGACTTCGATCCGAACCAGCACGAAGCGGTGATGCAGGAACCGGCCGAGGGCCGTCGTGACAACGAAGTGACCGCCGTGCTGCGCAAGGGCTACACGCTCAACGATCGCCTGCTGCGTGCCGCATCGGTGAAGGTGGCAAAGGCGTGAGCAAGCGCGACTACTACGAGGTCCTCGGCGTCTCGAAGACGGCAGCCGAGGGCGAGCTGAAGAGTGCCTATCGCAAGCTCGCCATGAAGTTCCACCCGGACCGCAATCCGGGAGACAAGGCTGCCGAGGAGAGCTTCAAGGAAGCGGCCGAGGCCTACGCGGTGCTCGCCGACCCGCAGAAACGGGCCGCCTACGACCGGTTCGGCCACGCCGGCGTGAATCAGGGCGCGGGCGCGGGGGCCGGCTTCGACCCGTCGGTCTTCAACGACTTCGGCGACTTCGCCGACATCCTCGGCGGCATGTTCGGATTCGGCGACATGTTCGGCGGCCGCCGTTCGCGCAGCGGCCCCCAGCGCGGTGCCGACCTCCGCTACGACCTCGAGATCTCGTTCGAGGAGGCGGCGCGGGGCACGGAAACCTCCGTGCAGATTCCGCGGCAGGAGAACTGCGAAACCTGCAGTGGCTCGGGCGCCGCGCCGGGCACCCAGCCCACCACCTGCAGCATGTGCAAGGGGCAGGGGCAGGTCCGCCGCCAGCAGGGCTTCTTCACCATTGCGACCACGTGTCCACAGTGCCGCGGCGTCGGCCGCACGGTCGCCAAGCCGTGCCAGACGTGTCACGGGTCGGGTCGCACGGCGCACGAGCGGAAGATCACGGTGAAGATTCCCGCCGGCATCGCCACGGGGCAGCAGCTCCGGCTGCAGCACGAGGGCGAGGGCGGCACGATGGGCGGACCGGCCGGGCACCTCTATGTGGTCGTCCACGTGAAGGAGCACGATTTCTTCAAGCGGGACGGCGTCAACCTGTTCTGCGAGATCCCGGTGAACTTCCCGACGCTCGCCCTCGGGGGCGAAATCACGGTGCCCACCCTCGATGGCACCGAGACGGTCAAGGTGCCCGAGGGCACGCAGACCGGCACCACGCTGCGGCTCAAGGGCAAGGGCATGCCCGACGTCAGCGGTCGCGGCAAGGGCGACCTGTTCGCCACCGTGCAGGTGCAGACCCCGCGCAAGGTAAGCAAGGAAACGCGCCAGCTGCTCGAGCAGCTCGCCAAGGCCCTCCCGAAGGAGAAGTTCGAACCGCGCGCGCAGGACGATGCGCAGGACGAGCGGAACCTGTTCGACCGCGTGAAGGACATCTTCGGCTGACATGACGTACCCCGCCCTGGACGTTCGCGGCGCCGATCCGGAGCTGGTGCTCGCGGCGGTGGACGACTTCTCCCCCACCGCGGTCGAGGACCTCGCCGACGGCGTGTCAGTGTTCTTCACCTCTGCGGATCGGCGCGATGCTGCCCAGGCTGCCCTCGCCGCGGCCCTGCCGCACGCGCGCCTCGCTCCACGCGAGGTGGACGACGAGGACTGGGCGAAGCGGTCACAGGAAAACCTGACGGCTGTGCAGGTCGGCAGCCTGATCGTCACGCCGCCCTGGGCGGTGCAGGCCAACCTCGAGTCTTCAGCGCCCACGCTCCAGGTGGTCATCCTGCCGTCGATGGGGTTCGGCACCGGGCACCACGCCACCACACGGCTGTGCCTGGAGACGCTGCAGGCGTTCCAGCTGCACGGCGCACGCGTGCTGGACGTGGGAACCGGCTCTGGCGTGCTGGCCCTCGCGGCGGCCGCGCTCGGCGCCAGCGAGGCGCTTGGCATCGACTTCGACCCTGACGCGATCACGAACGCCAACGAAAATCTCGAGCTGAACCCTGGGCTGTCAGGCGTCCGGTTCCAGGTCGTCGACGTGCGCGACGCCCTCCTGCCGAAAGCCGACATCGTCGTCGCCAACCTGACCGGGGCGGTGCTCGTGCAGAACGCGGCCCTGCTCACGTCCGCGGTCGACACCGACGGCACGCTGATCGTGTCGGGCCTGCAGACGCACGAGTACGAGAGCGTGGTGTCGGCCTTCGTGGGCGGACGCCTCGCGTCCGAGAAGGAAGAGGCCGGATGGATGGCGCTTGCCTTCAACTTTCCGGACGAGGCCCTAGTCTAAGGGACAGGGATCAGGGATCAGGGACGGTCGCAGGGGCCGCAATGAAACGAGCCAGCAATCTGTTCGTGACCGCGGTCGTTGCCATGGCTGGCTCGGCGCTGCTTGCGGCGCAGGCCACACCGGGCGGGGGCCAGGGGACGTCGCGCCCCGGGCAGTCCACCTCTCAGCGCAGCACCCGCGACACGCCAGCCCAGCAGGCGGCAGACGCAGACACCCCGAAGGGGCACATCACCGGCCGCGTGCTGGCCGCCGACTCGGGCCGGCCGATTCGCCGGGCACGCGTGTTCCTGTCGGGCGCGGCCATCCAGGGCGGGCGGGCCACCCTGACGGACAACGACGGCGTGTTCGACCTCACCGAATTGCCGGAAGGGCGCTACACCCTCACGGCAGGCAAGGTCGGATTCATCAGCCTCTCCTACGGCCAGCGGCGGCCGCTCCAGACCGGCATTCCCATTCAACTCGCCGACGGGCAGGCCCTCACGGGACTCGACTTCCGCCTGCCCCGCGGCAGCGTGATCGCGGGTCATGTCTACGACGAGACCGGCGACCCGCTGCCCGGAGCGGCCGTGCGCGTCATGCGCTACGAGTACGCGCAGGGCAGCCGGCAACTGACACCCGTCGGGGCGGCGCAGACGGACGACCTCGGCGCCTACCGCATCTGGGGCCTCAACCCCGGCGAGTACTACGTCTCCGCGGTGATGCCGAACGCCGGCGGACGGGGCGGGTTCGCACCACCGCCGGGTCCGCCTGGCGGCGGCCGGTTCGGTGGACCTGGCGGGCGTGGTGGCCCTGTTCCGGGCGGAGCGCCCGAAGACCCGAACGCCGTGGGCTACGCACCGACGTACTACCCCGGTGTCCCGTCGGTCGCCGAGGCCCGGGCCGTCGCGGTCGGCCTGAGCGCGGAGGTTCCGAGCATCGACTTCGGCGTACTCCTCGTGCGCACCGCGCGCGTGTCTGGCCGCGTGGCGAACCCGGATGGTTCCGATGTGACGGCCGGGAACGTGACAATGGTCCCCGAGAACGGTGGTCGCATCGGCCGCGGCGGGAACATCGGCGGCACGTTTGGCGCCCGCATCGAGTGGGACGGCGCCTTCTCGATGTCCGGCGTGGCGCCGGGACGCTACATCCTGCGCGCGCGCAGCGATGACAGCGTCGAGCCGCAGTTCGCGGTCCAGCCGCTCACGGTGGGCGACACGGACCTCACCAACCTGACGGTCATCCTGGCGGCCGCGGCGTCGGTGTCCGGCACGGTGAGCTTCGAGACCTCACAGGGGCAGCAACTGCCCGACCCCGCGTCAGTCCGCGTGAGTGCCCCGGTGGTCGACGGCATCGACATCGGCCCGAATCCGGTCGCGCGCGTGGAGCGCACCGGTGCGTTCACGCTGAACGGGCTTCCTGCCGGAGCGCACCTGTTCCGGCCGCAGGGCAACCCGCGGGGATGGGTCCTGAAGTCGGTCCTGCTGAACGGCCGCGACATCACAGACTCGCCGGTCGAGTTGCGGGCGGGCCAGACACTGACCGGCCTGTCGGTCGTCTTCACCGACCGCCTCACCGAAGTGAACGGCACGATCACCGACGACCGCAACAGCCCGGTCACCGAATACACCGTGCTGGCGTTCCCGGAAGACCAGTCGCTCTGGCGTGCACAGGCCCGGCAGATCATGACGACGCGGCCCGACCAGAACGGCCGGTACCAAATCCGCGGCCTGCCGCCAGGGCGCTACTACCTGGTGGCGGTGGATCCCGCCGAACAGGGTGAGTGGTTCGAGCCGACCTACCTGTCGGCGCACGTCTCAGGTGCGACCAGCGTCTCGCTGGCCGACGGCGACGTGAAGACGCAGGACTTCAAGCTGCGCGTGCAGTGACAGCCGTCAGCGGCTGAGCCAGATCGTGGACTTCACCATGAAGGTGTTGTCGCCGGGGGCCGACCATGAATCGAAGAGGTCGCCCGCGCCGACGTGCGCGCCGTCGGTCGTCTGGCTCGCGCGGTTCTGCTGCCACACCGCGTAGAGCGTGCTGCCCGGACGCCATTCCCACTTGAGCACCACGTTGCTGCGGTACGAGCGCGTGTTGAAGTCGCGGTTCGTGATCGTGAACGCCGCGGCCCCGTCGGTGACGCGGTAGTCGCCGTTCGCCAGCCGCACGATCGTCGTCCCGTCGGTGCCGTACATCCGCAGGTTCTTCTCGAGGCGGCGGATCGTCTCGCCGAAACCGGTGTAGCGCCCGCTCGCCGCAAACGGTTCCGCGTACACGTCGAGGGTGAGGTCCGGCTTGAAGGTGTAGCTCACCCGGAACTGGGCGGAGAGCGTCGTGCGATCGACCACGCCGAAGATGTAGCGGTTCCCGTAGGTCTCGGGGCGACCGCCCGGAATCGTCGTCAGGTACTGGCGGTTGATCGGGCCGCTGAAGGTCGATGAGGTGCCGTTCTCGTCGGCGTACTCCGGGTTGAACGAGAACTGGAGCGAGGGGGTCGGACGCGCCGACACGGTGAACGACGTCGTCATCGTGTGGTCGCCGAACTCGTTCGAGCGGCGGTTGACGCTGCCGGACCAGGCGGTCTTGGAACTCGTGGCGTTGCGCAGGGTGGCGGTCCAGGCCCAGCCGAGCGGCGTGCCCATGGACGGCCCTCCGCGCGTCATCTGCGCGTCGTTGCCGCGGAAGAAGCGGGTGATGTTGAGGCTGGTCACCCAGAAGTTCCGGAAGGTCGCGCTGTTGTTGCTCTGGACGTTCCAGCGCACGCCGAGGTCGGTGTCGAAGTACCAGTACGGCACCAGTGACCACTGCGTGGAGTAGGCGCGCAGGTACTTGCCCGGGCGCGTCTCGCGGTACGTCAGCCGGTGGTTGGTCGTGATGTCGCCGGCGTAGTTGAGGCGCCCGAAGTCGAGCGGGTCGAACTCCGGCGACTCGATCATCAGGTTGTTGCTCCAGAGCCAGTGACGGCCGGCGATCTTGCTGAGGTTACCCACGACCTGCGCGCCGTTCAGCGACGTGCGCGTCGGGTCGTACCGGACGGTCGGCTGGTCGAGGCGATTCATGTAGTGGCCGCTCGCCCGCTGGGTGCGCGCGATGGCTGCGGCGTCGCCATCGAGGAACGTCAGCCCGACGTTGCCCGACACCTCGTACGTGCGGTCCTTGAAGCGGATCCGCGTGTCGACACCGGTCGTGAGGGCATTTCGGTTCATCAACTGCGCGAGCGGAGACCCGGTGGCCATCTCGCGATGCACCATCGTCAGGTGCGCGCCGAGCGTGGAGTCGCGGCCGAACTGCTTGATGGCACGCCCGACCGCCCACTCGGTCCGGGGCGCGACGACCACTTCCGAGCGGACACCATTGGTCGACAGGCGCGCCTGCTCCTCATCGGTCACCGCGCCGAGGAAGCCGACGGACAGGCCGTTGCTGAACCGGCCGCTCAGCTTCGCGGCGCCGAGAATGGTGTTGAACTGCGGGTAGTCGCGGAAATCGCCGGTCGCCGGACCGGTCGGACGCGCGCCGATGCGCCGCGAGTAGTAGTAGTTGCTCGTGCCGGCCTCGAGGATGTTGTTGCCCTCGATGAAGAAGGGGCGCTTCTCCGCGAACGTCGTCTCGAAGACCGTGAGGTTCACCTCGGCCGGGTCCGCTTCCACCTGCCCGAAGTCCGGGTTGATGGTGGCCTCGAGCGTCAGGTTCGAGCCGATGCCAATCTTCATGTCGGCGCCCACGCTGCCGCCGGGGTTCGCGCCGCTGTCGAACGGGTTGTTGGGGTTGTTCTCGCTGGTGACACGCGAGGAGCCCGACACATACGGGAGCAGTTCGAGGCGCGCCTTCGGCTTCACGCCGTCGATACCGCGCAGCTCCCCGAAGCGCGACGCCCAGCCGCGGGCGGTACGGCCGACGACCACCCAGTAGTCCTCTTCGTTGCGGGTCGGGACCGAACGCTTGACGTTCAGGCCCCACACACGTTCGGGCGCGTCGTTGAACCGCAGCTGCGAGAACGGAATCCACATCTCGGCGGTCCAGCCGTCGGCCGACACCTGCGTCTTCGCTTCCCAGACCGGGTCGAACTCGGCGTCGGTGTCGTCCTGGTTGTCCGTCGGGTGGAAATGGTCCATGCGGACCCCCGAGGCGGTCACGCCGAACATGTAGGCCGTCCGGCGGTCGTGGTAGGTGTCCAGCTCGATCTGCAGGTACTCGGCCTGTTCACCGTTGTCGCGGCGGCTCATCGGCGCCTGGATGTCGCCGCCGGTGCTCCGCATCCGGGCGCCGATCCACAGTGCGGTCTCGTCGAAGACGAACCGCACCTCCATGCCATCGGACGGCGGCGCGCCCTCGTTCGGCTCGGCCTGCAGGAACTCGGTGACCGGGGCGGCCCGCTCCCAGAACGGCTCATCCAGGCGACCGTCGAGCTTGACGCTGCCGGAATCGACGCGGGAGGCGCGCGCCTGCTTCGGCGCGGGCGCGGGCTGTGAGGCATTCTGTCCGGCGGCCGCACGGGAAACGGGGGTCAGGAGGCAGAGAACGGACAGAAGAATGGCAGTTCTGTACATGGAAACAGCAGGAGGAAGAAAAGAAGACGGGAGATGCTAGCACGAATGATCCCAGAGGAATTGCAGCACGCTGAGCGCGGCAATCGGCACCGCATCGGCACGCAGGGTGCGTCCGCCGAGTGAGACGAGCCGCAGGCCGCGTGCCCGCGCCAGCGCGCACTCCGCGGCGTCCCAGCCGCCCTCCGGCCCGACGACCAGCGACGCGGTTGAGGGCACCGGGGCCGTCTTGAACGCTGCCAGCGGTTCGCTTCCCTCGATGCCGGGCTCAGCCAGCAGCAGGCGGAGGTCGGGCGCCGGTTCATCGAGCCACGTGTCGAACGGCAGGGGCGTAAGGATTTCCGGAAGGACGGCCCGCCGCGACTGCTTCACCGACGCCAGGGCCACGCGCTGCCAGCGCTCCACGCGAGCCCCCCGGAGAATGGCGGCCACGGTCACTTCGGTCCGGCGCGTCACGATCGGCTGAATGGCGGAGACGCCCAGCATGACCGCGTCCCTGACCACCTCGTCCATCTTGTCGCCCTTGAGCACCGCCTGCACGAGCGTGATGGCAGTGGTGGACTCGGCAGCCGGAACCAGGCGCTGGAGGAGTTGCACGCGCACGTCGCGGCGGGCCGCCGACTCGACACGCGCGACGAACTCGTCGCCGCGCCCGTTGAAGACCGACACCGTATCGCCAGGCCCGAGGCGGAGCACCCGCGTGAGGTGCTCGGCTTCGTCGCGCGGCAGCGTGACCAGGTCGTCGCCCGGATCGAGCGCCGGCGCAAAAAACCGATGAGTCGCCACAGGCGACAAATTATTGCAGATTGCAGAATTCAGATTTCAGATTGAAATGCAGGCTGGACAGGATGAAACACTCCCCTTGGGATCGTTCCCATTTGCAATCTGCAATCTGCAATCTGAAATCTGCAATTCCAGTGTCCGTACTATACTGGCCTCGCCTTACATGTTCTTTCGCGATCAGATCGTCGGAAAGTACAAGATCCTCGCAACGCTCGGCAGCGGCGGCTTCGGCACGGTTTACCTCGCCGAGGACACCTGGATCGACAAGAAGGTCGCCCTCAAGGTTCCCCACCGCCAGACCATGGACTTCGGCGAACTGCTCCGGGAACCCCGGCTGCTCGCCGCCCTCAGCCATCCGAACATCGTCTCCATCCTCACGGCCGAGAAACAGGAGGGCGTGTTCTTCATCGTGATGGAGTACGTGAAGGGCGAGACGCTGGAGGCGGTCATCTCGCGCGCCGGCTCCCTCGACGTGCCGACGACGCTGGACTATACGTGCCAGATTTGCAACGCCCTCGACCACGCGCACCGGCACGGTGTGCTGCACCGCGACCTGCGTCCGTCGAACGTGCTCGTCTCGGATGCCGGCCTCCTGAAGGTGGCCGACTTCGGAACCTCCCGGTTCCTCGAGGTGGCGGCGCACGGGACGACGGTCATCGGGAGCCCGCCCTACATGGCACCCGAGCAGTTCCAGGGACGCGCCCTGTTCGCCAGCGACATCTACTCGCTCGGCGTCACGATGTTCCAGATGCTGACCGGCGACCTGCCGTACGACACGCCGACCCCGTCCGACCTGGAGCGTCTCCTTCGCGGCGAACTGCTCGTCTCCGTCCGCTCCCGGAACCCGAACATCCCCCGCGTCATCAACGACATCGTCCTCAAGGCGATGTCCCCCGACGTCCCCGGCCGGTATCAGCGTGCCAGCGAGGTCCTCGAGGAGATTCTCGCCGCCCGCGGAGCCGCGGACCCGCGGCGGACACCGCGCCCTGTCGCTGCGGCGGCGAACGAGGCGCCGGCCGAGGCCGTGCAGGACATCCACTCCAGGCTCAAGGCTCGCGAAACACCACAGGCCCGGTTCTGCTGGCACTGCCGCAAGCCGCTCCATGCCCGGAGCGACCGATGCCCCTTCTGCGGAGAGACGCAGTAGCCGAGGCGAAGACGCCTGGCCACGGGATGCCGTGACACGGCTGCAGCCCGGACGCGGTGTCGGCACCGGCCATCCGGGGCTGATGCATTAGAATCAACGGGTAAGGAGATTTGAGATGTCGTTTCCGGGGACCGGCCAGATCTGGATGAATGGAAAGCTCGTCGAGTGGAAGGATGCGACGATCCACATCGCCTCGCACGTCATCCACTACGGGAGCGGCGTCTTCGAAGGTGCGCGCTGTTACGCGACACCGAAGGGCTCGGCCGTGTTCCGGCTCGACGAGCACATGATTCGCCTGGTCAACTCCGCCAAGATCTACCGCATGCAGTACCCGCTGGATCTGGCGGGCTGGCGCGACGCCGTGCTGTCGACCATCCGCGCGAACAAGATGACGGCGTGCTACATCCGTCCGCTCGTCTACCGTGGCTACGAGACCCTGGGGGTCAACCCGCTCGGCAACCCGGTGGATGCCGCCATCATGCTGTGGGAATGGGGCGCCTACCTCGGCCCTGAAGCGCTGGAACAGGGCGTGGACGTCAAGGTGGCCACCTGGTCGCGCATGGCGCCGAACACGCTGCCTGCGATGGCGAAGGCCACGGCCAACTACGCGAATTCACAGCTCATCAAGATGGAGGCGCTGCTCGACGGCTACTCCGAAGGGATCGCGCTCGACGTCTTCGGCAACGTCAGCGAAGGCTCGGGCCAGAACCTCTTCGTGGTGCGCGACGGGGTCCTCTACACGTCGCCCATCAGCGCGTCCGTGCTCGGCGGCATCACCCGCGACTCGGTGATGACGCTGGCGCGCGACCTCGGCTACACCGTGGTCGAGCAGAACCTGCCGCGCGAACTGCTCTACCTGGCCGACGAAGTGTTCTTCACCGGCACCGCCGCCGAGGTCACCCCGGTCCGCTCGATCGACAAGATCACGATCGGCGCGGGCAAGCGCGGCCCCATCACCGCCGCCCTCCAGAGCGCATTCTTCGCCGTCGTCAACGGGGATATCCCGGACACCCACGGCTGGCTCACGTACGTATATGAGGAAGAAGCCCATCTGCGCGGGTCCGTCAGCGCCTCGGCGGCCAAAGCCTGAGGGGCTTGTTCGAGAGGGAACTGAGAAGTGAGAACTGAGAAGTGAACTTCGGAACTGTCGAAGTGACTTCTCGGTTCTGCCCTCCAGCTTCGCCCTGTCGTCGAAGCGCCAAACCCACGGTGCGCTGAACTTCCGGAATTCCGACTTCCCTTCTCAGTTCTAAGTTCTAACTTCAGACCGGTCTCCTTCCGATAAGCGGTAGGGACCCGTACGCGCGTACGGGCCCGGCAGTTGCTAGTCCGTGATCCCGAGTCCCTGACCCCCGTTCAGGCAAGAGTGGCCCATGCACGTCAACGACCTGCTCAAGATTGCCGTCGACGCCGGAGCGTCGGACCTGCACCTGAAGGTTGGCAGCTACCCGATGATGCGCGTGCGCGGCACGCTCGTGCCGGCCACGGAGGAGAAGCGCCTGGACCACGAGGACGTGGTGGCCATGAGCGCCTCCGTCATGTCCACGTCGCAGCGGCAGCGGTTCAAGGAGGCCCAGGAAGTGGACCTGGCCTACAGCGTCCCGGGCCTGGGGCGCTTCCGCTGCAACATCTTCCAGCAGCGCGGTACGGTCGGGCTGGTGCTTCGTGTCATTCCGATGCACATCCGGTCGATCGACGACCTCGGCCTCCCGCCGGTGCTGAAGACCATTGCGGAAGAGGAACGCGGCCTCGTGCTGGTCACCGGCACCACCGGCTCCGGTAAGTCGACCACCCTGGCCGCCATGGTCGACCACATCAACAGGACCCGCTGCACGCACGTGATGACGGTCGAGGACCCGATCGAATTCCTCCACCGCGATCACAAGTCGATCGTGAACCAGCGTGAAGTGTCGGTCGACACGCGCTCCTTCGCCCAGGCGCTCCGCAGCGCCCTCCGCCAGGACCCCGACGTCATCCTGGTCGGCGAAATGCGCGACTTCGAGACGATTGAAACCGGCCTGCTCGCCGCCGAAACGGGCCACCTGGTCTTCTCCACCCTGCACACGCTGGACGCCACGGAGACGATCAACCGCATCATCGCGGTGTTCCCGCCGCACCAGCAGAAGCAGGTGCGCCTGCAGCTCGCGAGCGTCCTCCGCGCCGTGATCTCGCAGCGCCTGATGCCGCGCGCCGACGGCGACGGCCGCGCGCCGGCCGTGGAAGTGATGATCAGCACTCCCTTCATCCGCGACTGCATCGTGGACAAGGAGAAGACGCACCTGATCCACGGCGCCATCGCGTCGGGCACGTCGCAGTACGGGATGCAGACCTTCGACCAGTCGATCTTCAGCCTCTACCAGAGCGGCCTCGTGTCCTACGAGGAAGCGCTGCGCTGGGCCTCGAACGTCGACGAGTTCAAGCTGAAGGTCCAGGGCATCTCCACCACGTCCGACGTGAGCCGCGACCAGATGGCGCAGACGGTGCTCAAGGGAGCGCCGGAAATTACGAGGTTTGGGAGCTAGCGCTCTCTCACTGACAGGCTCAAGACTTCGGGCTCAGGGCTTCGGACGCGGTCGGCTCCAGGGACTTCGGGCTTCGGGCTGTTCGGCCCCAGGCCGGTCAGGCTCCTGACTTCGGGCCGGCGCGGAACACGGGTTGCTCAGCTCGAAGCAGCGCCATGGCCCGTGACCATCGCAAGCTGCACGTCTTCTCACTCGCAGACTCGCTGCTGATCGCGGTATACCGCGCGACCAAAGCACTTCCACCGTCGGAGCGGTTTGGCCTTCAGGACCAGATCCGGCGCGCCGCCCTCTCCACTGCTACCAACATCGTCGAAGGATCTGCGCGGCGAACGACACGCGAGTATGTCAACTTCTTGAATCTTGCGAATGGGTCTGCCGCGGAGACCCATTACCTCCTGACGGTGGTCTGCAGGCTGAACTACGTGCCAGAATCGGCTGTCGAGCCGCTACTGACGCAGTGCGCGGAACTTCAGCGTGGTCTGCAAGCCATGATCAACACGCTCGAACAGCGCGATTGAGTCCGAACCAAGCCCGAAGCCAAGAGCCTGACCTATGACCTGGCGCCAGAAGCCGACCCGTGCTGACGCCCTGAGCCCGAAGCCGGGAGCGTCCCGACGGGCCACGAGCCCGGAGCCGATAGACCCCGAAGGCGGGAGCCCAGAGCCGGAAGCCCGTCCGCGCGACACCTACGTCACCGCCCTCAGAATGCTGGCGCGGCGCGAGTTGTCGGAGAACCAGGTGCGAGATCGCCTGGCGCGCCAGGGTCATGCGCCAGAAGAGATCGATGCCGCCGTGTCGCGCCTCAAGGCTGACCGCGCCCTCGACGACTCCCGCGTAGCGGAGGCGATCGCGCGCACGGAAACAGGCATCAAGCGGCGGGGGCGCCTTCGGGTGAAGCAGCAGATTCAGCAGGCGGGCATTTCTGGCGAGGTGGCGAAGCAGGCGCTCGACGCGGTGTTCGCGGACGTGGACGATGAGGCGCTGCTGGCGGCGGCCCTGGGACGGCGCCTGCGTCACGGGCGGGCGATCGAGGACGACCGTGAGTTCCAGCGGCTCTACCGCTACCTGGCGACGCAGGGGTTCGAATCCGACCGGATCCTCAAGGCCCTGCACGCCCGCCGCGGCCGCAGCACATCAGGCGACGACGAGCCGGCATAAGCTGCTAAACTAAGTAATTCGATGGACTTACGCCAGGCTGAGGTCTGGCGCTACGTACCGGACTCCGGCGCCATGGCGTCGTCCCGTCAGCCATCGTGTCCCGGCAGGTGCTGACCGCGTCCGTGTCGCGTATGCCTTTAGCAATCAGCCTTTAGCGATTAGCAATTTCATGATTACTGTCTCCGGCGTGTCGATGCGGTTCGGCTCGAAGATTCTCTTCGAAGACGTCACCACCACCTTCTCAGCGGGTCGCCGCTACGGCCTGACCGGTCCCAACGGGGCCGGCAAGTCGACGTTCATGAAGCTCCTGACCGGTGAGCAGCCGCCACAGCGCGGCTCGGTCTCCCGTCCGGAGAAGCTCGGCGTCCTCAGGCAGGACCAGTTCGCGTTCGACAAGTTCCGCGTCGTCGACACCGTCATCATGGGCAACAAGCGCCTGTGGGCGGCGATGGAAGAGCGGGAGCGCCTGTACGAGAAGGGCGCCGACATGACCGACGAAGACGGCATGCGCCTCGGCGAACTCGAGGGGATCGTTGGCGAGGAGGACGGCTACAGCGCAGAGAGCGATGCGGCGATCCTCCTGCAGGGGCTCGACATCGACGACTCGCTACACGGCCGGCTGATGGGCGAAATCCAGGGTGGCCAGAAGGTGCGTGTACTGCTCGCGCAGGCGCTCTTCGGACATCCCGCGGCCCTGCTGCTCGACGAACCGACGAACCACCTGGACCTCGACTCGATCCACTGGCTCATCGACTTCCTCACGCACTACGACGGCACGCTCATCGTCATCTCGCACGACCGCCATTTCCTGAACGCGGTCTGCACGCATACGGCCGACATCGACTACCAGACGATCATCACCTACACCGGCGGCTACGACGACATGGTGATGGCGAAGACGCAGATCCGGGCGCGCGTCGAGGCCGACAATGCGCAGCGCGAGAAGAAGATTGCGCAGCTGCAGGAGTTCATCCAGCGCTTCGGCGCCGGCACCCGCGCCAGCCAGACGACGGCGCGCCGCAAGGAGGTGGAGCGCCTGCAGACGAACGAACTCGCGCGCTCGAACATCCAGCGCCCGTTCATCAAGTTCACGCAGGCCCGTCCGTCCGGCCGCCTCGTCGTCGAGTGCGAGGGGCTCAACAAGAAGTTCGGCCACAACAAGGTGGTCAACAACTTCTCGGCGGTGGTGAACCGCGGCGAGAAGATCGTGCTGATGGGCCGCAACGGCGTCGGCAAGACGACGCTGCTGCGCACACTGCTGGCGGATGCGCCGCCGCTGCCGGCATCGCCGCAGGACCGCGACTCGGGCACCCTGCGCTGGGGACACGAGGTGGCCGTGGGCTACTTCCCGCAGGACCACACGGGCCTCATCGAGAAGGGGATGACCGCCGTCGAGTGGCTGCACCAGTTCGATCCGGACGCCCATCGCCAGGACATCCACGGCCTGCTCGGCCAGATGCTGTTCAGCGGAGAGGAAGGGCTCAAGCCGACCGAGGCGCTCTCGGGTGGTGAGACCGCGCGCCTGCTCTTCTGCCGGCTGATGCTCACCAAGCCGAACGTCCTGGTGCTCGACGAACCGACGAACCACCTGGACCTCGAATCGATCAACGCGCTGAACATCGCCCTCCAGAAGTACGAGGGCACCGTGTTCCTCGTCACGCACGACGAGGACCTGATGGACGAAGTCGGCACGCGCATCTGGCACCTCGAGCCAGGCAAGCTGACCGACTTCAAGGGAACGCACGAGGAGTACGTCGCGACCCTCGCGGGCTGACACACGCCCGCTCGTTCTGCGACGCGTCACGGCTCCGGACTCCTGGCTCCAGGCTCCGGGGCATGTCGGCTCCGGCCTGAAGCCGACACGGCCAGAAGCCCGAAGCCTGGAGCCCGAAGCCCAAGAGAATCGCCCATGACTTCCAACGACATCCGGCGCACGTTCCTCGAGTACTTCCAGAAGAACGGTCATCGCGTCGTCGCCAGTTCGCCGCTCGTGCCCGGAGACGACCCGACGCTGCTGTTCACCAATGCGGGGATGAACCAGTTCAAGGACGTGTTCCTCGGCCGGGAGAAGCGCGAGTACACCCGCGCCACGACGTCGCAGAAGGTGATGCGCGTCAGCGGCAAGCACAACGACCTGGACAACGTCGGACCCTCGCACAGGCATCACACGTTCTTCGAGATGCTCGGTAACTTCTCGTTCGGCGACTACTTCAAGGCCGACGCGATCGAGTTCGCCTGGAAGATGCTGACGGAGGTCTGGGGCATGCCGGCTGACAAGCTGGTGGTCTCGGTGTTCAAGGGCGAGCACGGCATCCCGCGCGACAGCGAGGCGTACGACATCTGGCGCAAGTTCGTGCCGGCCGATCGCATCATGGAACTCGGCGCGGACGACAACTTCTGGCAGATGGGCGACACCGGCCCGTGCGGCCGCTGCTCGGAGATCTACTTCGTCCGCGGCGGCACCGGCGCCGACCCCGAAATCGAGATCTGGAACAACGTGTTCATGGAGTTCGAGCGGAGCGCCGACGGCACGCTGACACCCCTCCCTGCCCCGTCGATCGACACCGGCATGGGCCTCGAGCGCATCACCGCCGTGCTCCAGGGGAAAGAGTCGAACTACGACACCGACCTGTTCCAGCCGCTCCTCCGTCGCGTAGGGGAACTCGCCAGCAAGCAGTACGGCGACAACGAGCAGAGCGACATCTCGATGCGCGTGGTGGCCGACCATTCGCGTGCCATGACGTTCCTCATCGGCGACGGCGTCATCCCCTCGAACGAGTGGCGCGGCTACGTGCTGCGCAAGATCATGCGGCGCGCGATGCGCCACGGGAAGCACCTCGGGCTCACCGACCCGTTCCTGCACGAGATGGTGGCGGTCATCGCCCGCGAAATGGGCGATGCGTATCCGGACCTCCGCACGAACCAGGAGATGATCTCGAAGACGATCACGGCCGAGGAGAACCGCTTCGATGCGGTGCTCAAGGATGGCCTGCCGCGCCTGGAGGCAGAGATCTCGAAGGCCCTGGAATCGTCGAAGGTCCTGTCGGGCGACGCCGCGTTCAAGCTGTACGACACGTTCGGTGTGCCCTACGACTTCATCGAGGACACCGCGGCGACACGCGGCGCGTCGGTGGACCGCGAGGGCTTCGAGCGGGCGATGGAAGGCCAGCGCGACAAGGCACGCGCGGGCAGCACCTTCGGCGGCGGCAAGAAGGGACTCGAGTTCATGTTGCCGGGTGGCGTCGCGCTCGACCAGGTGGGCGACCAGTTCGAGGGATACACTTCGACGTTGGAAAAAGGCGTACCGGTTGTCGCCCTGTTCGACGCAGAGGGCCAGTCGGTCGACATGCTGAGCGAGAACGCCACGGGCTATGCGGCACTTGGACGCACGCCCTTCTATCTCGAAGCGGGCGGTCAGGTGTCGGACACCGGCCGTCTCGTGAATGAGGCGACTGGCGCGTCAGCGGTGGTCGAAGGCATGGTCCGGATCAAGCCATGGCTGCCCCGCGCACACCGCATCCGTGTCGAGTCCGGCGCGCTGCACGTCCGCGACATGGTGACGGCACAGGTGGACGAGACGGCACGCAATGCGACACGCCGCAACCACACCGCTACCCATCTGCTGCATGCGGCGCTGCGCCAGGTCCTCGGCACGCATGTAAAGCAGGCCGGTTCGCTGGTCTCCCCCGATCGCCTGCGGTTCGACTTCGCCCACTTCCAGCCGGTCACCGCCGATGAACTGCCGGAGATCGAGCGCATCGTCAACGCGCAAGTCGTGCGGAATACGCCGGTCACGACGGAAGTGAAGTCCACGCAGGAAGCGATGGCGTCCGGAGCCATGGCGCTCTTCGGCGAGAAGTACGGCGACCGGGTCCGCGTGGTCTCGGTGCCCGGCTTCAGCGTGGAACTCTGCGGCGGCACCCACGTGTCGGCCACGGGCGACATCGGCTCGTTCCAGATCGTCGCCGAGAGCGGCGTCGCGGCAGGCGTCCGCCGTATCGAGGCGATCACCGGCATGGGCGCCGTGCTGCACATGCAGGAGCAGCGTGCCACGCTGCAGCGCGTGCTGGATGCGCTGCACGCGAACGCCGAGTCCGCCGTCGACACGATCGAGCGGCTCCAGGGCGACGCCAAGAAGGCGGCGCGCGAGATCTCGCAGCTCAAGACGAAGCTCGCCATGGGCGGCGGCGCCTCTGGTGGCGGCGACGAGGTCATCGACGTGGCGGGTGTGAAGCTCGCACGCAAGAAGGTGGCGGATCTCGACAAGGATGCCCTCCGCGGCCTGGCCGACTCCCTCAAGGCCAGCATCGGCTCCGGCGTCGTGGTCATCGCGTCGGAGAACGAGGGCAAGGTGCAGATGGTCGTGGCGGTGACGCCCGACCTCTCCGCGAAGGTGAAGGCCGGTGCGGTCGTGAAGGCGCTCGCGCCGATCGTCGGCGGCGGTGGTGGCGGCCGGCCCGACTTCGCCGAAGCGGGCGGCAAGCTGCCCGAGAAGATCGACGAGATGCTGGCCGCCGCTCCGGACGCGCTGAAGGCGCTGCTCTGAACGCCGCTCGCGGCCGCCTCGTCAGGGCCGGCGCTGGCGGGTCGCGAACACGTTGAATCTGTACCGCCCGTTGCGATAGCCGGCGATGTCCTGCTGGGCGATGGTCACGGCGGGCCAGCCGGCCGCGCGCAGCGTGTCCTCGAACCAGCCGCGCTGGAAGTAGAGGTGCTGCAGGCCGCGGTACCGTGCCTCGTACTCGCCAGGCCCCATCGTCTGTCGTCGCATCTGCTCCGCTTCGTCGCGGGTAGCCACGTCGGGCACGTCGAGCACCGCCACGCCCCTCACAGCCTTGCGCGCCATACGGGTCAGCACGTCGCCGGCGTAGTCGAGCGACGGGAAATAGAGGAACACACCGCTGGAGACGACGAAATCGAAGGCTGGTTCCTCCGCGAGCGCGCTCGCGTCCGCGAGGTGCGTCACGATGCCCGGCATCGCGTCCGCGGCGTATCCCAGCAGCGCGGCCGAGCCATCAAGGCCCGCGACCCCGCATCCCATCTCGAAGAGAGGAAACAGGAACGCGCCGGCACCGCAGCCGACCTCGTAGACGGATGTCGAGGGTTCGATGCCAAGGCGATGCTGGATGGTGGCGACATACGCGCGCCACGCCAGTTCGCCGATGTGGCCGAAACCGCTGTCGAATCCGTCGGCGGCCATCAACTGCGCCAGCACCGACGGCCTCGTCGGATCCAGGCGACGCGCCCCCCAGATTGACGCCCAGGTCTGGTCAGGCATCCAGGCCTTCGACAGCGGCATCGAGCGCTTTCAGCAGGCGCTGGTTCTCTGCGGGGATCCGGACGGCCAGACGCAGGGCGGGCATCGGCGGCTGGAAGCGCGCCGACACGTCCTTGATGTAGATGCGCGACCGGACGAGCAGCGTCCGCGCGAGCGCCTCTGCGCGCGACGTGCCGGTATCCGCCAGTGCCACCATCAGGAAGTTCGCCCCGCTTGGCGCAACGGCCCGGACCCATGGGCGCAGTGACAGTTCGGCGGCGAACGCCGCGCGGTCAGCAGCGGTCTTCTGCAGTGATTCGGTCCGCTCCCCACGGTACTTGAGGCAGAGTTCCAGCACGTATTCGGCCAGCGCACTGGAATTCCAGATGGGCAGGTGCGCGGCCGTCGCGGCGTGCCACGCGGGATTGCAGGTGTAGAGATAGCCGAGCCGCACGCCGGGGACGCCGAGCGACTTCGACAGGCTCGCAAGGACCAACACGTTCTGGAGCGGTGCCCGTTCGAGGCGGTGCAGCATCGATTCCTCATCCGAGAAGTCGATGAACGATTCGTCGATGAGGAATCGTGTCTGCGGATGGCGTGATGCCAGTTCGTGCAGCCAGGCCGTCGGCAGTGTGGTCCCGGTCGGACTGTTTGGGTTCACGAACACGGCGACATCATGTGCGCCCACGAGACGCGCCACTGCGTGGAGGTCGACGCCTGGGGCGTCGGTGTAGGTGGCTGCGCCGGAAAACCACCGCGGGTACTCGCCGAACGTCGGCGTCGGAAGCAGCGGGTTGGTCGCGCCGAGGACGCCGGCCAGCCAGGGATACGCCTGCGAGGCGCCGTTCAGCAGGTGCACGCGGTCGGGGCGGCAGAGCAGCAGCGCGGCGAGCTTCTCGTCGAGGACCTCCTGCGACGACCCGTAGTTCCGGACGAGGTCCGGGAGCGCCTCACGCATGGAGGCGAGCATCGCGTCGGACGGGAAGTACATGTTGCGCAGATAGCTGAAATCGAGGACGTCGAAGTTCCAGAGCCCGCCCTTGCATCGGTCCAGGACGTCCGGACGCCGCTCGGGGTCGAATGCGAAGCGGGCCACCTGCAGGTCGTTCGGATCGTCCACCTCGGTCCAGGCCGAGCCGTCCACCACCTCGGCGCAGATCCGCTCGCGCTGCATGTTCACGAGCATGCCGAGCACCAGTTCGTAATAACAGTGCTCGTCGATGAGACTGGCGTAGCAGTTCAGGAGCGGCTGGAACGTGCGCCGGCAGAACTCCCGGGTGAACCGGTAGATGTTCAACGTCTTGAACTTGTCGCGGTAGACGAAGTTCTCGCCCTGGATATGCGGGGGATAGACGCCGGTGATCACGCCCTGCTCCACGGCGACGACTGTGCCGTCCATGCCCGAGCGATAGTGATCCACCAGTGCGACGTTGCGCGAATGCCCGGTCAGCGCCTGCAGGGCCCGGTGCTCGAACAGCACGTCCGACTCGATCAACAGCACATCGTCATCGAGGTCCATCTGGTCGAGCGCCATCGCCAGCGACACGATGTTGTTGGTCTCGTCGAACCGTGCGTTGTGCACGAACTGGAACGTCAGGTCGGGATAGTTCGCAGCCAGGAACGCCCGGATGTCCTCGGCCCTGTAGCCGGTCACCACCAGGATGTCCCGGACGTCGATACCGAGGAGGCTGTCGACGATGCGGCCGAGGATGGTCGTCCCCCCCACCGGCAACAACGACTTGTGGACGTGGTCGGTCAGCGGCTGCATCCTGCGGCCAAGCCCCGCAGCGAGGATGATGGCCTTCATCAGAAGAAGGCCTGCAGTTCGGTGAGATCGCGCCACCAGAGGGCGCGGCTGTTGTCGCGCGTGCGATCGGTGGGTCCGACAGGTCCGGCGCCGCCGATACGTCTGGGCCAGTCGTGCGATTCGACATAGGCCCGGCGATCCCAGCCCTGCGATTCGCACCAGGCCGTTTCCGCCGCGAGCTTCGGTTCATAGCGGTCGCCATGAATCGTGACGCCGTCGCGCAGGAGCCCTCCGTGCGTCACGGCTCGATACGGCGTGCGCCAGTCCTCGCCGTAGATTCCGGCAATCCAGCGTTCGGGCGCACGCACCGTACGGAACGCGCGGCCGCGAATCGGCGCACGCGCCTCGGACTCGATGAAGTAGGCGGGAAAGCTCGAATGCGGACACCAGTAGACATCCGTCGTGAAGTCCCATCGCCGCAGGATGCCGTCGGAGAACAGCGAGAAGGCGTAGAGGTCGCCAACCTTGGCGCCGTCGTGGAAGACGCCGATGGCAGCGGTCCAGAACGAGGTCACGCCAGCCGGATTCATCGCCAGGGCACCAGACGGATGCACCGTCGGGATGAATTCATAGCCGCTGCCTGGCACGGGCGAACTCCATGCCAGGATCTGGTCGATGTCGCCAGGGCGAATCAGCACGTCGAAGTCGTAGTCCCACCCAATGACGTCGCCGTCTCTGAGAGCGCCGAGCAGCGTGCCGTAGGCGAGCGAATACCAGAGCCCGTGCGCGTCGAACTGGTCCACCAGCCCGAACAGGCAGCGGGCGATCCAGTCGCACCGGTTCTGGGGCTCGAGGGCCTGAGGGTCGAAGGACATGGAAGGCAGTCGGCTGACTATGGTCGCAGAGTCGGACAGCCCGAAACAAGTGAGCTGCCGATATCATCTGAATCGTGCCTCGCGTCTCTGATGCATCAGCCAGTGCCACGGCCCGCCTGTCGATCGAGCAGCGGGTGGTGCTGGCCTGCGCCAGTCAGGCCAGCGGTGGTGCTCTACGTGAGGAGATCAGGGCGTCATGCAGGAGCCGCGGCTTCGACTGGGACGCGTTTACGGCGCAGGCCGTCGCCCACCGGGTGACCCCGCTGGTGATCACACACGTGATGGCGCTGGCAGGCGACAGTGTGCCGGACGCCGTGGCAGGAGCGTGGAGGTGCTTCCTGGACGAGCATCGCCGCGCTGAAGCTGCCAGGCGTACGGTGGTTCGCGCTGTCCTGGACTTCTTCGAGGCACGGCAGATTCGAGTGATGCTGCTGAAAGGAGAGGCGTACGATCGGGCCATGCCCAGGGATCCAGGGCTGTTCGAAGCGAGCGACATCGATGTGCTTGTCGACTCGGGCTGGGATCGATTCCCGTCACACGATCGGACCACGCTGTCGGCCTTCACCGAATCTGGCGGGGTGGAGTTCGGGTTCCAGCGGCATCACGACGTGGACATGAACCGCGTGCTGGACATCGACTACCGCGGATTCTGGGACCGCGCGCGGACGATGGATGGCTGGACACACGCACGTATCATGTCCGCGGAGGACATGCTGCTGACAGCGTGCGTCGGTCTCTGTCGCCGGCGGTACCGCCTGCTGAAGGACATGGCGCCCGTCCGCGACATGGTCGCCGCCGCCGGCGTCGACTGGGCGCGGCTCGTTGCCACCGCACGGGGCATGGCGGCGGACCGAATCGTGTTCACCGCGCTGACGGTTGTGCAGTCACTTCTCGGCTGCGAGGTCCCGGCTACGGCGCTGCGTGCGCTCGAGCCACGGGCCTGGCGGCGACGTGTGTTGCGGCATCTGGCCGACATGGTGATCGCCCACATGTTTCCTGAGCGCCGTTCGGTCAAGGAGTCCCGCCGGTCGCGCCTCGTCGGCGAGTGCCTGCGGGTCGCCAGCTATCATCGGCACCACTACTGGCCGGAGATGCAGGCGCGCCTGGTCAACTGGCAACTGCGTCACCTGGATGCGGCAGGGGACAACGGTCGCCGAAACGTGGTGTTCTCCTGTGCCCGGTGGCTTGCGCCGCTCGAACCTCACATGTAACCGGGGCCGCCTGGTGGGCCCCCTCGATCCTTCTTAATCGGACATGAAGTACCGAGCAGCAGACCCCGCCGGATCGGCGCTGATCCAGACGGCCCTCGACGACCATGGCTGGACTGCCACAACCGGCGATGACTGGAATTTGTGGTGGGGCTGGCAGGAGCCCGCGGTCACTCCGCACGATGGCATCAGGCTGGTCTCACACCTTGCCGGGGCGCGCAGCCTGGATGACAAGGGGCAGATGCATCGCCTGCTCTGGGCAGCTCGAGCCGGGGCACCGTCGCATCGCATCGACTTCGTTCCGCGCACGTTCGAGATGCCCTTCGGGCGCGCCGCGTTCCAGGCGGCTGCCGTGGAGGAGCCGGACACGATCTGGATCGCCAAGGAGAGCGCACTCAACAGCGGCCGGGGCAATCGCGTTCTGTCCGATCCGCGCCATGCCCCACTCGAGCCGGGATACATCGTGCAGGAGTACGTCTCGAACCCTGACCTGCTCGATGGATACAAATACACGGTGAGGACGTACGTCCTCATCAGCTCCCTCGATCCGCTTGTTGCTCACCTCTATCGCGACGGCTTCGTCAAGCGCACCACACAGCCGTACACACGCGACCGCGCGCGCCTGACCGACCCGTTCGTGCACCTGACGAACCCGGACATCCAGCGGCACGCACCTGGCGCGCCGGTTCCCGTGCTGACCCTCTCGAGATACTCGCGGACGATCGCCGACTTCGAGGATCGCTGGACGCAGATCCGTCACGTCGCGAGCACGACCGTTCTGGCAGCGCGCGAGGCCCTCCTGCGGGAGCAGCGGCGGCGGCAGTGGTACCGCGGATTCGCGATTGTCGGCCTGGACCTGCTCTTCGACGACCGTCACAAGGCGTGGCTGATCGAGTGCAACCTGCCGCCGTCGCTCAAGGTGGAAGCGCGCGGCGACACGGCCGACGACGAGCGGCAGCTCAAGATCGATGTCGTATCGAACTCGGTCCGGCTGGTCGTCGCGGCAGCCCGGGCCTCGTCGCCGGACGGACTCGCGCGCGCACTCCTGGACGCCGACACGTCGTTCGAGTTGCTCGTGCCGTCCGAGGCAGCGGTCGACGGGACAGACCTCTGGCGGCCGCGCCAGGCCGATCGCTCGCTCTTCTCGGCACTTGGCCTTCCATCACTCGCGCCCTGGACCGCACGATGGCCCGACGCCGCGACGCTGTTCGACGACGGCGCCGTGGTCTTCGCCGAACCACAGCAGTCGTTCGTCGCCTTCAACGCCTCGGCAACATTCGCTGCACTGTCGTGCGCAGACGGCCTCTCGGTTCACGAGGTGGTGGACCAGTTGACCACCCACATCGACGGCACCGTCGACGCGCAGACCACGCTGTCGGCGACTGAGGACGCGCTGGCGCTGCTCTGGCAGGCGTCCCGGCCTGCGCTGCCGCTCATCGAGTCGCCCTCGGCGGTGCCGGCTGGCGGCAGGATCACGCCGTCGAGCGTCGCGGCCGTCCGGATCGGCCCGGCGCGCGTTCGCATCGCGTTCGAGCATCCCGCCCTCCGGCACGCCGCCGCACAGCTGCTGGACGCCCTCGACGCGAGCGATGGCGAACCGGACTTCGAGGTTGATGTCTGCGCCAGCGACGGTGGCGCCACGGTGCGAAGCGGGCGCGAGTCCGTTGGAGTGTCGGACATCGGCGCCTTGCCATCGGTGCTCCATGCCGCGCTGCTGCGCCGCGCCTACTTCAGGCCCGAGGTGGCGATTGCGCTCCACGCCTCGGCGGTCTCTGGCCCGCGCGGAGCCGCCCTCATCGCTGGCGCCAGCGGCGCCGGCAAGACGACGCTGGCGACGGCACTGACACTCGAAGGACTGGCACTGGTGGCAGACGAAGCCGGCTTGATCGACAGGGACTGGAACATCGAACCGGCCGCTGTCTGGCTCGCCCTCCGTGAACCTGCCCTGTCCCTGCTCGGCGGGCGGCTGGCCACGGGCGACCTTCGCACGTGTCGACGCGCGGATGGGACGACCGCGTTCCTCCACGTGCCGACGGCGAAGGCGACGCAGCGCGCGCCGGTGCGTGCACTCGTGTTCCCGGAGGTCGTGCCCGGGGCCCGGTCGGAGCTGATCGCGATTGGCGTGCCGGCTGCCGTCATGAAGCTCGCGCAGGCGGGCATCGAACTCCCGAACCGGCTCGATCGGACCCAGGCCGATGCCCTGGTGCGAGGCCTGGCGGACATCGAGCGCTTCGAGCTTCGCATGGGAGCGATTGACAGCGCGACGGAGCTGGTCGTAAGGTTGCTCGCATGAGCCAGGACAACCACGACGCCACCCCGACCGAGAACGCAGATTCCAACGAGCTGGAGCGCCGGAAGTTCCTGGCCGGCTTCGGCAAGGCCGGCATGGTGGCCCTGCCGTTCGCGGCCGCCATGCTCACGACACGCAACGCCGTCGCCCAGTCGGGCCGCATCGGTCCGATCGGCGAAACCGGCGAAATCCCCTAAGTCGCGCGTCCGACTCGATGCCGCACGCGGAGGCGCCCGGAGGCGAGGGCCGCGGGGTCTTGTGCCTGCACGGCCTCACGGGTTCGCCCTTCGAGCTCCAGCCGCTGGCTGACGCCTGCACCGGCCGGGGCTGGAACGTTGAGCTTCCCATGCTGCCTGGCCACGGAGGCGACGTTCGCGCACTGTCGGACTCCTCGTGGCGTTCGTGGCTGGCCGCCGCGAACGACGGCCTCGATCGGCTGCGCACCAACTCCAGGCATCCCGTCGCGGTCGTCGGCAGTTCGATGGGAGGCTTGCTCGCCCTGCGCCTCGCCGTTGCCCGGCCGGCAGATGTCGGCTCGCTGGTCGTGATGGGCGTACCTCTCAGGTTGCCCTGGTTCCAGCGTGCCGGCCTTCGAGCGTTCTCGCTCCTCCCGCGCATCGTGCGCACCCACAGCGCCCTGGCCCTCCCGAAGTTGAGAGGCGTCGACGTATCGGACCCCGAGATACGGCGCCGATGCCCGTCGTCCACCCACTACTCGCTGCCCGCGCTCGTGAGCATGCTGGAACTGATGGAGCTCACCGTGCGCGAACTCCACCGCGTGAGCGTGCCGACACTCATCGTGCACGCGCGGGCCGACCGGACCGTGCCGTTCTCGCAGTCGACCGCACTCGCCCGGTCGCTCGGCTCGGCTGTCGTGGAACGCCTCACGCTGACTCGTTCAGGCCATCTCGTGGCCGTCGATGTGGAAGCGCCGCTCGTCATCGGCGATGCGGTCCGGTTCATCCGCCGTCACGCCGGCTGACGTCCCCCGAGCGGCGGACGCCGGCCCCGGGGTGCGCCGACGCTGTCGCAGCACCAGGGCCGGTGGCGACCCTGTGGGCACGATCTGCACGCTTGCGCGCGGCTTCCCGCCGTGCGTCGTCGAGGGCCAGGTGCGCATGCGCCAGTGCCTGCACCTGCCCTCATGCGGGCGGGTTTCCCCAGTGACGAGCGTCGAACCCGGCGGTCGCGCCTCGTGAGCCCGGATACAGAATTTCACGAGCACGATGATATTGTGGTGAGGCTTTCCGGCAGTGTCTTCGGTCGTCAGGCTCGCACACCACTCGTCGGCCGTCGGCACGGCCGACTCCGGAACGCTGGCGGCGCAGTGTGATGACTTCTGGGTTTCGCCGCGCGCGGCGTGGAATGCTGTCTTGAGATGAGCACCGAAACGGTCCTGGGAATTTCCGCCTTTTATCACGACTCCGCCGCGGCACTGATCCGCGACGGCGTCGTCGTAGCCGCCGCTCAGGAAGAGCGCTTCTCGCGCAAGAAGCACGACGAGCGCTTCCCCACCCACGCCGTGAAGTACTGCCTCGACGAAGCGGGCATCACCACTGGCGACCTCACGCACGTCGTGTTCTACGAGAAGCCGCTCCTCAAGTTCGAGCGGCTGCTCGAGACCTATCTCGCCTACGCGCCGAGCGGCTTCAACAGCTTCAGGCGCGCGATTCCGACGTGGCTGGCAGACAAGCTCCATCTGCCGCGCCTGCTCGACCGCGGCCTGAACGGCGAGTACCGGGGCCGCTACGTCTTCACCGAGCACCACGAGTCGCATGCGGCGAGCGCGTTCTTCCCGTCACCGTTCGAAGACGCGGCGATCCTCACGATCGACGGCGTCGGCGAATGGGCGACGGCAACCGTCGGCGTCGGACGCGGCAATCACATCGAACTGCTGCAGGAACTCCAGTTCCCCCACTCGCTCGGCCTGCTCTACTCGGCCTTCACCTACTACACCGGCTTCCAGGTGAACTCGGGCGAGTACAAGGTGATGGGCCTGGCGCCCTACGGTGAACCGCGGTTCAAGGACCTGATCCTCGAGCACCTGATCGATCTGAAGGAAGACGGCTCGTTCCGGATGGACATGCAGTACTTCAACTACTGCCAGGGCCTCACGATGACGGGTCCGAAGTTCCACGCGCTCTTCGGCGGACCGCCACGCAAGCCGGAATCACACCTCACCCAGCGCGACATGGACCTCGCCGCCAGCGTTCAGGCGGTCACCGAAGAAATCGTTCGCCGCATGGCGCGTCACGTCCACCGCAAGACGGGGATGAAGCGGCTGTGCCTGGCTGGCGGCGTCGCGCTGAACTGCGTCGCCAACGGAATCGTGCAGCGCGAGGGCCCGTTCGAGGAGCTCTGGATTCAGCCGGCCTCAGGCGATGCCGGCGGCGCGCTCGGCGCCGCGCTCTTCGTCTGGCACCAGCTGCTTGGACACCAGCGTGTGCCAGGCGCCACCGACAGCCAGCGCGGTTCGCTGCTCGGTCCGCGGTTCAGCAACGACGCCATTGCCTCAGCGATCGCGCAGGCCGGCCTCTCGTCGCATTACTACGCCGACGATG
Organism: Vicinamibacterales bacterium; assembly: GCA_046331345.1. GTDB lineage: Bacteria > Acidobacteriota > Vicinamibacteria > Vicinamibacterales > CAVVIG01 > CAVVIG01. The sequence continues at coordinate 155,660 of JAXLRA010000005.1, forward strand.
AGATGACGACGCAGGTGGCCGCCCTGCTCGGCAGCGAGAAGGTGGTCGGCTGGTTCCGCGGGCGCATGGAGTTCGGGCCGCGCGCCCTGGGAGCGCGCAGCATCATTGGCGACGCACGCAGCGACCAGATGCAGAGCGTGATGAACGTCAAGATCAAGTTCCGGGAGTCGTTCCGGCCGTTCGCCCCGTCTGTCCTCCGCGAGTCCGCCAGCGACTATTTCGAGTTCGACCAGGGCGCGGAAAGCCCGTACATGCTCCTCGTCGCGCCCGTACGCGAGAACAAGCGCATCGCCGAGAGCAAGGACGGCCTCTGGGGCCTGGAACTCCTCAAGCAGAAGCGTTCGGTCGTCCCGGCCATCACGCACGTCGACTATTCAGCGCGGCTGCAGACGGTGGACGCCCAGCGCAACCCGGAGTACTACGCCCTGCTGAAGCGCTTCCAGCAGGACACCGGGTGTCCACTCATCATCAATACCAGCTTCAACGTCCGCGGCGAACCGATCGTCTGCACTCCCGACGATGCCATCCGCTGCTTCCTGCACACGGATATCGACGCGCTGGTGCTCGAAAACCATCTCCTCCTGAAGACCGAGGTCCCATCGGGGCTGCTGGTCGATCGGGAGCAGTACCTCAAGCGCTTCGCGCTCGACTGACATGCTGACACCTGACTGGAACCCGTCGCCACGCATCCTGCGGCAGTTCGCCTGGCTGACACTCGCCTTCTGCATCGGCGTCGGGCTGTGGCGTGCGTGGCGCGGTCACGCGTTCGACACCGCCCCGGGCCTGCACGGCCCCTGGCTCGTGCCGATGCTGCTCTGGATCGCCGGCGTGATCGTGGCGGCGCTTGGCGTCGTGGATGCGCGCCTGGTCCGGCCGGTGTACGTGACGCTGACCGCGGTCACGTTTCCGATCGGCTGGGTCGTGAGCCACGTCCTGCTCGGACTCGTCTACTTCGGGATGTTTACGCTGATCGGCGCGGTGTTCCGCCTGATGGGGCGCGACCGCCTGGACCGGCGGATCGACAAACAGGCGTCGAGCTACTGGCGGGATCGGCCGGCCGCGCCGGACGCATCGCGGTACTTCAGGCTTTCGTGAGGGAGAAGTGATGTCGGATACGGATCGGCAGCGCGCGTTCGCGGCGGAGAACAGTCAACCGCGGCGCTCGCTCTTGAGCGAAGTCTGGATGTTTCTCGCCGAGAACAAGAAGTGGTGGATGGCCCCCATCGTGGTGGTCTTCCTGCTGTTCGGGATCCTGATGCTGGTCGGCGGAACCGCGGCGGCTCCGTTCATCTATTCGCTGTTCTAGCGCGCCTGCCGCTGCAAGGCAGTCGAGGTGATCGTCTTCAGCTCGGTGACGAGTTCCCGAGCGACGACCGCGTGGCCCGCGGGGTTCAGGTGCCAGTTGCCCGGAATGAACAGCGGGCGTTCTCGCGGGTCGAGGACGGCCTCGGTCAGATCGCGAAACGGCGTGCTCGTGCGGGCCGCGTACTCCCGCAGCCAGCGGCGGCGCTCCACATCGGGCGGCAGGTCGTTCTCGGCCGGAAGGAACGCGATGAGCAGGGCGCAGTTCGCGGCCGCTGCGTCCGCACGAAAGCGGTCGAGAATCTTCTCGTTGAGGGTCCATTCGAGGCCGCTCGCGCTCCACAGCGCGCGCCGCAGGGCCACCACCGAGCTCCACCGGCTCCAGACCGTCTCTCGTGGATAATCGATCGACGCCAGCGCGCCCGAGCGAATGGCGAATCGCGGAATCTCGAAGCCGGCGCCCGCATACTCAGGACGCACCCGCCGAAAATCGTCCGTATAGATAGCCAGCACGACCACGTCGGGCTTCAGTCCGAGGCCAACCGCCTGAAAGGCCCGCAGCATCAGGTCGGGACCGAAACCGGTCATGCCCAGGTTGTCGACGCGCCAGCCAGGTTCGGCGGCCTCGATCCGGTCGGTGAATCGCTCGGACTCCTCGACACCTTCGCCGAACACGAACGAATCGCCGACGACGAGAATGCGCGTCCGGCTATCGGCCTCATCCAGTTCCCGTGCGCCCCTGAACCCGTGTCGATTGGCGTGCACCGTGAGCTGTCGCGGATTCTGGCGCGGATAGCTGTAGGTCATCGTCCGCGACGGACGGAGGCGGTACCCGTACGGCGGATACGCTTCGTACATCTCGGGCCGCTCGGTTGTGACACGAGCCGGCGGAATCGGGAACCGCCCCGTGAACCGCAGGGCGACTTCGACAAGTGCGAGCGCCACGACGGCTGAGCCCACGAGCAGGAGAAGCTTGGCGAAGGTCGGGAGCTGTCGCGAAGGCTGGCGCATGATGGGCAGGGATTCGGTCCTAGTATACGCACGGCAGAAGTCCCGAATCGGATCTGCACGCGACTTCCCGAAGACGCCTCACAACGCCGCAGCCGGCGTCATCGACTGATGTCCCCACCCTGCTCCGCGCGCCGTGACCTGCCGATACCACCGTCAGAGTGGATTGCTCTGCCTTTCGTCGGACGTGTGCCCGGACCGTCAGGTTGGCGGTCGCCTGCCTCGTGCTGCTCATGGCTGCCGCGCGCCCGTCCTCGGCACAGATCTACAGCTGGGTCGACGCGAACGGCAGCCTCATCATCTCGAACGTGGCCCCTGGCACGAACATGGGCATCGCGTCGTACGAAGTGCCGCAAACGGATGGCGGCATCCGAACGACGCGTTACGTGGAGCCACAGAGGTCGCGCAGCTTCGACGACGTCATCGACGAGCACGCGTCGCGACAGGGCGTGCGCAAGGACCTCGTGCGGGCCGTGATCCAGGTGGAGTCGGGCTTCAACCCGCGCGCCATCTCGAACAAGGGCGCGATGGGGCTGATGCAACTGATGCCGGCCACCGCTCGTGAACTCGGCGTCCGCAACCCGATGGATCCGAGCGAGAACGTCCGCGGCGGCGTCGCCTACCTGCGCCAGCTGCTGGACCGTTACAACGGCGATGAGCGGCTCGCGCTCGCCGCCTACAATGCCGGCCCCGGCGCCGTGGACAGCCACGGGCTGACCGTTCCGCCCTACAGCGAAACGCGCAGCTACGTGTCGAAGGTGAAGAAGCTTGCCGGCACGTCGGCGGCCGTGCCCGTGAGCGCCGACACCGGCGGCCGCACCCGCATCTACCGCATCGTCGAAATCGTGGACGGCGTGGAGACGGTGAAGTACACCGATCAGCCCCCCTCGGGACGCTGACCCCCTGCCCTGAAGCCAGGGAGTCCCCAAGCCTCAGTCGGGCCGTTCCACGCTCGTCACGTCCAATTGGTCCCAGGCGCGGCCGAGCCACTCGGTCACCAGCCACACTTCCGCGAAGACCGCGACCGTCGTCACCAGCGCGCCGATCGGGAGTACGACCGGCCCCAGTGTCCGCCTGAGCGTGAATGACAGCAGTGCGATCACCAGGGCACCTGGGATGAGGGCGAGCAGCAGCCCCACCCAGTTCCCGAGCAGCAGCAGGAGCCGCTGCCCCGCCGCATCGACCCCTCGCGGCCGGTTCGGACCGATCGGAATCCAGCCCGGGAAGAAGACCGCGATGGCGTTGTGGACGGTGTACTGCGCGAGCACGATGCCCGGGGCCAGCAGCAGGAAGGCCGACCAGGCCGAGACGCGGTTCCCGAACGGGATCTGCGACGCGGAGTTCATCGACGCCCCCATGGCCAGCCCCCCGAAGAACCACGCCAGCAGCACGACGATGAGCACGGGCCAGAGCATCTGGCCGCGAACGAGAGCGGCGCCGCGGACGGGCCACGTCCGCAGCAGTGCGAGGTGCTCGAGATCCTGGCGCAGGTCCATCCGCAGGATCTGCGGCAGCATCAGCACGCTGAAGAGCGCCGCCCACGTCGCCCCAACGCCAACCAGCAGGGCCACACTTCGGCCTCGGGTCACCAGCACGGACGCGCCGACGACCCACGCCAGGATCAGCAGCCCACGCATGACCACGCGGCGATCGACCGTCCGCCAGGTCTGCAGGGAGGCTTTCCACAGGAAGAGGAACTCGGGCGGTCCATTCCACGCGAGCGGGCTGGGTGCCGTCCTCGCGGCGTAGGCCTGCGCGGCGCGCGGCTGGCTCGTGACCTGGTGCTCGGCCCTCGCGTCCGCCTGCTCGGTCGACGCGCGATCGGCCACCACCAGCCACACCACGGTCAGTGCGTACAGGGCCATCGCGGCGGGCAGCGCCGCCAGAAACGACGTCAGGGAGCGCGAGAAGAGCGGAGTCAGCAGGGCGGTGAACGGCGTCAGCCACACCGACGCGCCATTTGCCCCGGCTCCTTCGAAGATCGCTTCCGCCAGCCGACCCGGCACCTGGAGGGGCGAGAGCCGCGCCAGGTCGGCCACGGCGGCGAAGAGCGGCCCGCTCACCGACACCACGGCAGCCAGGGGTACGAGCAGCGCCGGCCAGCCGAACGCACGCACCCCGCTCCACCCGCGCCCGGACGAGCGCGCGAGCACCACGACCGCGAAGAAGGTCCGCATGGTCATGAGCAGCAGCCAGACGCTCGCCAGCCCGCGCGCGCGCGCCGGAAGCGAACCCACCGGATAGGCGAGCGTCATGATCAGCGCCGCGGTGAACACCACCACCTGCGAGCGGACGATCCGGTAGAGCACCAGCGTGCCCCGGCTGAGCGGCGCGGGAAACAGGAACGCGATCTCCGCCTTCGAGAAGTCGAGCAGCGTGCTCGGCACCGGCAGCACCCACGACGCGAGCGCCAGCACGGCGAGCCCGACGCCGCCCACGATCGGCCCCATCAGGGCAAAAAGGGACGCCGCCTCCTCCGAACCACCGCGCACCTCATACGCACGCGCCCGGATGACCAGCGTGAACGTCAGGTAGACCAGGCCCGCGATGGTGCCGAACAGGTACCGCGGCTCGCGCAGCCGCCGCAGCCGCTGGCGGAAGCGGTTCTTCGCTGTCCGGGAGACGATGAACAGGGTGACGCCGAGCATGGCGTCAGTCGCGGTCCGCGGTCGGGTCGCCGTGGCCGGTGACGCGGAGGAAGATGTCCTCGAGCGATGAGCCCGCCTCGTGCAGTTCGACGCGCGCGGCCAGTTCCTGCACGGTGCCGTCGCCAATCTTCCGCCCGCGGTGCATGATGACGACCCGCGTGCACAGTTCCTGCACGAGAGGCAGCAGGTGCGAGGACAGGAGCACCGCCGCGCCCGCCCGGGCGCGCCGCAGGATCGTGTCGCGCATGCGGCGGATGCCGATGGGGTCCAGGCCGGTCAGCGGCTCGTCGAACAGCAGCACCGGCGGGTTCCGCACCAGCCCGCACCCGATGACCACCTTCTGGCGCATCCCCCGGGACAGTTCGCCCGGCAGGGCGTCCTGCTTGCCGACGAGTTCGAGCTCATCCAGGAGCGCGGCCACCCGGGTCGGCATGTCGGCGATCCCGTAGAGCCGGGCCACGAGCGCGAAATGCTCGGCAACCGTGAGGTATTCGAACAGGTGGGGTTCGTCGGGCATGAAGGCCAGCAGGCGCCGCGCCTCGAGGGGAGCCTGCGCCAGATCGTGGCCGCCGATGAGCACGCGGCCACCCGTGGGCCTGAGGATGCCTGCCAGCGACCGGAGGGTCGTGGTCTTCCCCGCCCCGTTCGGCCCGATGAGCCCGACGATCTGCCCCGGTTCGACCCGGAACGTCAGATCCTCGACCGCGGTGAGCGCCCCGTAACTTCGTCGCAACCCCTCGACTGAAATGCCCATATGCTGTGCTACGATTAGGGGTTCCGGAGGACCGAATTACGTGGCATCGCATGAATCCGCGCTGAAGGCGCACAAGCAGAGTCTGAAGAATCGCGAGCGCAACCGCCAGTTCCGCTCACGCCTGCGCGGCGCGCTGAAGAGCATCCGCACTGCCATCGACGGCAAGGACGTGACGGCCGCCGAAGGCGCGCTGAAGCAGACCGTGTCGCTGATCGACAAGATGGCCAGCAAGGGCGTCATCCACGCCAACGCTGCCGGCCGTTACAAGTCGCGCCTCGCGACCCGCATCGCTGCGGCGCGCGCGTAACAGCGCTCTCAATACCGCCTGGTGCCGCCGGCCTGCGAAGGCCGGCCGGCGCCCCTGGCACACAACTCCACCACCAGCCGTTCGAGGAGCACCCGCGGCTCTCCCGCCGACCGCTTGAGATCGAGGTCGGTGCGGAATAACGCCTGTACGGCTGGCCGCAGCATCGCCGGCACCTGGAACGGAAACTTCGTCCGGACCAGCCATCCCAACTGCCCCATGATCTGCTCCGGGGCGGCTCCCGCATCCAGCATCAGCGCCAGTTGCCGCAGCGCGGTCCTGCCATCGCCGGCTTCGATGGCGTTGGCCATGGCCCAGTCGTCCTGCAGCGCCGCCGGCCCCACGATCTCGCGCACGTCGTCCAGCGTGATGGCCTTCTGCCCGAGCGCGTAGAGCAGCAGCCGGTCGACGTCGTTCCGCAGGCGCTTCACGTCGGTCCCGCAGCGCTCCGCCAGCAGGCGCGCGCCAGCCGGCTCGATCTTCATCGCGGCCGCCGACACCCGGTTCACGACCCACCGCGCGGCGTCGTCCACGCTTTCGAGGACGCCGCACTCGACGAGCGTGGCCACCTTGGCCAGGAGCTTGTAGATGCGGCTGCGCTTGTCCAGCGTGCCGGCCACGAGCACCAGTGTGGTCTGGGGATCGGGGTTCTTCAGCAGGTCCTCGAGTTCCTCCAGCGCGCGCGACGCCGCCTCGCTCTCGCGCTTCGGCACGAGCAGCGACTGCGCCTGCAGCACGATGACCACGCGCCGCGGCGCCATCATGGGCAGCGTGCGGGCGGCGCTCACGAGCGACGCCACGGCGGCCGCCATCTTGTCGCCGCTGGTGAGTTCCCCCGTGTGAATGCGCTCGACGTTGAACGCGCGGAGCCCTTCCTCGACGAGTTCCTCGAACTCGTGCGCGAGGCCGGCCTTCTCGATGTCGTCCTCGCCCTGGAGCAGGTAGATCGGGTCGGCACTCCCCGAGCGGATCTGGGCGCGAACGGCGGCGACCGTGGAGACAGCCATCGGGCTAGAACGCCTCCAGGATGGCGCTGACGATGGAGCGCGCAAATTCAGTGGTCATGCGGTCGAGCGCGTTCTGGTCCTGGCCGAAGAAGGCCGTGGGGTCCACGGCACCCGTGGCGCCGCCCTGCGCGTCGTATTCCTGGCGGAAGACGAGACCGGGGTTCTCCCAGAGCACCTTGTTCTCGCGGGTGTCGCGCAGTTCCACACGGGCCGACATCGTGATGGTGTATCGCGACGCCAGCTGCTGCGTGGTGACCGTGAGCGGCACGATGCTGACGCCGGTCACCTCGCCGGTGAGGACGGCGTCGACGTTCTGCGTCTCCGGGACGATCTTGTACTTGCCGCGCCCGATGAACTCGGTCCGGATCTTCTCGGTGAGCTGCGTCTCCAGGTTGAACAGCGTGGTCCGGTTGACGAAGTTCGGGACGCCGATCGTCCTGACGTAGTCCGGCAGGAACGACCCGCGCCCGGCCAGCGAGTAGCCGCAGGCCGACAGCGGAAGCGCACCCGCCACGCCAAGAGCGAGACCGGCCGCTCCGCGGAGCAGCCGGCGCCTGGAGACCTGCGTCACGAAACCACCACGCTGACCAGCGGTCCCTTGGCGACGACCACCTTGCGGATGGTCTTCCCTTCCGTGTGGGCCTTCACCGTGGGGTCGGCCAGCACGCGCTCCCGCAGCGCGTCCTCCGGCAGGTCGGCCGGCACCGTGATGCGAGCGCGCACCTTCCCGTTCACCTGCACGGGCACGACGACCTCGTCGGCCTTCGCGACCTCGGCATCGAACGTCGGCCACGGCGCGCGCGTCAGGCCGCCGGCATGGCCGAGCATCAGCCAGAGTTCCTCCGCCGTGTGCGGCGCGAACGGGGAGATCATCACCACGAGCGCGTCGAGCGCCTCGCGCATCACGGAAATGGTCTGCACCCGCTCGATGGCGCCGGCCGCGCCGTCCTTCGAAGGTGCGCCGTGCGGGGTGGTCGCACTGAAGGTGTAGAGCTCGTTGACCAGTTCCATCAGCGACGAGATCGCGGTGTTCAGGTTCATCCGCTCTTCGATGTCGACCGTCGCCCGGCGAATCGTGTCGTGCGTCTTGCGGCGCACGGCCCGTTCAGCCTCGTTGCAGTCCGGCCCGCAGGCCGGGATCCCCTCGCCCCCCACCGTCTCGGCCCAGTGGTCCACCAGGCGCCAGACGCGCAGCAGGAACCGGAAGCTCCCCTCGAGCCCGGCGTCGCTCCACTCCACTTCCTTCTCAGGCGGTGCGACGAACATGACGTACAGGCGCAGGGCGTCCGCGCCGTACTTCTCGAGCATCGTGTCGGGGTCGACGACGTTGCCCTTCGACTTCGACATCACGGCGCCGTCCTTCAGCACCATGCCCTGCGTGAGGAGGCGCTTGAACGGCTCGTCGAAGGTCAGCAACCCGACGTCGCGCAGGATGCGCGTGAAGAACCGCGAGTACAGCAGGTGCAGGATGGCGTGCTCCACACCACCGCTGTAGAAGTCGACCGGCATCCAGTACTTCGCGGCCGACGGGTCGAACGGCAGGTCGCTGTTCTTCGGATCGGTGAAGCGCAGGAAGTACCAGGACGAGTCGACGAACGTGTCCATCGTGTCGGTTTCACGCTTCGCGGGACCGCCGCACGTCGGACACGTACAGTTCAGGAACTCGGAGACCTGCGCGAGCGGCGAGTCGCCGCGTCCGGTGAACTGCGCCACCTTCGGCAGCTCCACGGGCAGCTGCTCGTACGGCACCGGAACGATGCCGTCCTTCTCGCAGTAGATCATCGGGATGGGCGTGCCCCAGTAGCGCTGGCGCGAGATGCCCCAGTCCTTCAGGCGGTAGTTGATCTCGCCCGTGCCGATGCCGCGCTTCTCCGCCTCGGCAATCATGCGCGAGATGACCTCGGGCGTGTCCGCACCAGTGAACTCGCCGGAGTCGACGAGCTTCCCCGCGCCCGGGGCCGCCTCGGTCAGTTCGTCGGCCGTGCGCGCGTCCCCCTCCCCGCGCACGACGATGCGCACGGGCAGCGAGTACTTGCGGGCGAACTCGAAGTCGCGCTGATCGTGGGCGGGCACCGCCATGATGGCGCCGGTGCCGTAGTCGGCCAGCACGAAGTTGGCGATCCAGATCGGGACCTCCTGGCCGGTGAACGGGTTCACGGCCTTCCGCCCGGTGTCGAAGCCTTCCTTCTCGATCGCACCGGTGAGCCGGGCTTCACGGTCGAGCGCCCGGAACTGCTGCACGCGCGCCCGGAACGTGGCCGGTTCGCCACTCTCGGTGGCGATGCGGTCGACCAGCGGATGCTCGGGCGAGAGCAGCACGAACGTCGCGCCGTAGATCGTGTCGATGCGCGTGGTGAAGATCTCGATGCCGAAGTCCGCACCGGCCACCGGGAACGTCAGCCGCGCGCCCTCGGAGCGGCCGATCCAGTTCCGCTGCATCACGACGACCTTCTCAGGCCATTCGGTCAGCGTCTCGAGCCCCTTCAGCAGTTCCTCGGCGTAGGCGGTGATCCGGAAGAACCACTGTTCCAGGTCGCGCTGCTCGACCGTCGTGCCACAGCGCCAGCATGCGCCGTCGATCACCTGCTCGTTGGCCAGCACGGTGTTGTCCACCGGGCACCAGTTGATCGTCGAGCGCTTGCGGTAGGCCAGCCCGCGCTCGTACATCTTCAGGAAGATCCACTGGTTGAACTTGTAGTAGTCCGCCGTGCACGTGGCGATCTCGCGCTCCCAGGCGTAGCTGATGCCCAGGCGCTGGAGCTGCCCCTTCATGTGGTTGATGTTCCCGAACGTCGACGTTTCGGGATGCGTGCCGGTCTTGATGGCGGCGTTCTCCGCGGGCAGGCCGAACGCGTCCCACCCGAACGGGTGCAGGACGTTGTAGCCGCGCATGCGCTTCATGCGCGCGCAGATGTCGCCGATGATGTAGTTGCGGACGTGCCCGACGTGCGCATGCCCTGAGGGATACGCGAACATCTCGAGGCAGTAGAACTTCGGACGCGACTCGTCGACCTCCACCTCGAAGGCGCGGTCGGCGGTCCACTGCTGCTGCCATTTCCTGTCGAGTTGCTGCGGCTTGTACTCAGTCATGGGCGTGGCGCCTATTGTACAAAACCGTGGCAGGGCCACCTAAAGGTGGCCCTTACGAGAGATCCGGACGGGAGTGGTCCGCCTGAAGGCGGACACTACAACAGCTGGTGAATCGGTCGCGTGATGCGTTCGCTGCCGGCCCGTCCAGTGGTCCGCCTGAAGGCGGACACTACGGCTGCCCGATGCGGCGGCAGTTCCTCTTGTAGTGCCCACCTTCGGGCGGGCCTCCCTTCAGAACCGCCAGTACCGCGCCTGGGCGGCCTTCACCTGGGTGACCGCTGCGCGGCCTCGCGACGACGCCACCGGGCAGGCGGGCCACGTGACGGCGGGGGCCGTCTCCGAGGCGAGCACGTCGATGACAGCGCGGTAGCACTCGCCGAGCGCGCGCAGGTCGTAGCCCCCTTCGGCCACCGCCACGAGGCGTCCGGCGCAGCACTCCTCTGCCAGCTGGCGGAGCGCCGCCGTCATCGCCACGAAGCCCGGCGTCGTCACCCGCATCTGCCCGAGCGGATCACGCTCGTGGGCGTCGAAGCCGGCCGAGATGAACAGCACGTCCGGCGCGAACTGCCGCAGGACCGGCAGCACTACCTGCTCGAACACCAGCTTGAAGTCGTCGTCTGTCGCGCCGAGTTCGAGCGGCACGTTGACGGTGCGGCCCGCACCGCCGCCGAAGCCGACTTCCTCCGCGGCGCCGGTCCCCGGGTAGTACGGGAACTGGTGCGTGGAGATGTAGAGCACATCCGCGTCGTTCTCGAAGATGTGCTGCGTCCCGTTCCCGTGGTGCACGTCGTAGTCGACGATGGCGACGCGCGTCGCGCCCAGAGCACGGGCGTGTGCCGCGGCTACGGCCACGTTGTTGAAGAAGCAGAAGCCCATCGCGCGATCGTGCTCGGCGTGATGACCGGGAGGACGGGACAGCACGAACGCCCGCTTGTGTCCGCCGCCCATGACACGCTCGACGCCATCGACGGCTGCCCCCGCCGACAGCAGGGCGACTTCGTAGGTGTCCGGTGACGTGTAGGTGTCGGGATCGAGCGCCACCGACGAGCCCGCCGTTTCCCCCATGCGCCGGAGGTGCTCGGGCGCATGCACCCTGGCCAGCTGCTCGCGGGACGCCTCGCGCGGCGCCACCACTTCCCCGCCACGCGCGCGCCACTCGGCCGCGATCACGTCCATCACTTCGGCGCGCTCGGGCGACTCGGGATGGCCGGGCGGAGTCATGTGCTCGGCGAAGCGCTCGGAGGCAATCAGGATGAGGCTCATCACGGCCAGTCTAATCCAGGCCGTCCCGTCTTCATGGTGTCAGCGGCGCGCGGCGAGCAGGCGGAGGATCAGCGGCGTGGCAACCAGGACGAATCCCGCGCTGACCACGAACACCCCGCCCAGGCTGCTGACGCTCGCGACCCAGCCGAGGACCGGGCTGCCGAGACCGAGCGACACGTCGAGAAATGCTGTGTAGGCTCCCATCGCGAGCCCCCGGCTTTCGGCGGGCGCGAGGCGGATCGCCTCGACCCCGAGGCCGGGATAGACGAGGGCATATCCGAGTCCCGTGAGCACGACGCCGCTCATGACCAGCGCCATGCCGGGAGCCACGCCGACCAGCAGCAACCCGGTCGTCTCGACCGCCACGCACACCAGCGCCACCCGCGCACCGCCGTAGGTGTCGGGCAGGTGTCCGAGCAGGCTGCGCCCCACGATGAACGCGAGGCTGAAGCCGGTGTACGCCACCCACGTCGGTCCCCACCCGCGATCCTCGAACAGGAGTGCCATGAACGTGGTCACCGCGGCGAAGCCGAAGCCGCAGAGCGCGAGCGCTCCTCCGGGCACGGCCACCGCGCGGGTCACGGCCGCAAAGGATGGCCGCGCCGCGGTGCTGGTAGCCGGGGGACGGCTCAGGGGCAGGACGACCGCAAGGGCCACGAGGGGCAGGGCGGTCGTGACCAGCGCGACGGCACCGAACCCGTACGCGCCGAAGAGGAGCGTGCCGGCGGGAGCGCCTGCGGCCAGCGCGGCATAGAGGCCGGTGCCGATCCAGGCCATCACGCGGCCGGAGTTGCGCCCGCCCGCAAGCACGAGTCCCCAGGACAGCGAGCCCGTGATGAGGGCGCTTTCCGCCACGCCCAGCGCCAGCCGGCCAAGCAGCAGCACGGCCGCGGCGCGTACCGGCGCGTCAGCGAACAGCATCGACAGCAGATAGAGGGCGCCCGCCGCGCTGCCGAAGCCGAGGCCGGTGACGACCGTGACCTTGGCCCCCCGCGTGTCTGACAGGTGCCCCGCCCACATGCGCGACGCCAGCGACGCGGCGAACTGGCTGCCGGCGATGATGCCCACGACCACCGTGCTGAGGCCCAGGTCGCGATGCACGTGCACCGGCAGGACCGGCAGCGGGATGCCGATGATGAGGTACGCGACGAAGACCACCAGCATGATGGGCGCGAGCGTCGCGAGCGACGCCGAGCCAGCTGGTGCCTGCGCGCGGCTCACGCGGTGGTCCCGGCCAGCATGGCCCTGGCACGCGCTTCGGCAGCCACCAGGGCCGCATCGAGCCGCTGCCGGTAGCCTTCGACCGCCGCCTCGTCGGCCTCGCGCGGGACGTAGAACGGCTCACCGATGCTGATGGCCACCGTGGCAAAGGGCTTCGGAATCTGCGTGCGGTCCCAGCTCTTCATCGTCCAGTAGCGGTCGGCCTCCAGGTGGAACGGCAGGACGGGATGGCCGGACGCCTTGGCGAGCCACACCGCGCCGGGCTGCGACACGCGCGCGGGCCCTCGCGGGCCATCGACCGTGAATCCGGCCGGCCGGCCACCGCTCAGGTCGCGCGACAGCTGGAGCAGCGCACGGGCTCCGCCCCTCGACGTCGAGCCGCGGGACGTGCCGAATCCGAACCGCTCGATGATCCGGGCGATCCACTCCCCGTCGAAATTCGAACTCGTGATGACGACGATGCCGCGGTTGCGGAAGTAGTAGGTCGCGGGCAGGATGCGGCCGTGCCAGAACGCCATGATCGGCTGGTGCCCCGCGCGGGCGATGGCGTCGAAGTGCTGGAAGCCCTCGGTTTTCCAGCGCAGCGTCGAGCCGAGCGCGGCTATCGCGCGGTAGCCGACCATCGAGATCGCGGCCACCTCGAGGCGCTTGCGTCGCGATGCGCGCCAGTCGCCCGGTGTCGTGGTCACGCGGACGGCTGCCGCTTCTCGAGACGCCCGTTCACGAACGTCATCAGGTCGACGAACTGCACGTTCGCCTCGGGTGCACTCGACTGCGCGCCCTTGAGCATGATCGAGCAGAAGGGGCACGCGGTCACGACGGTGCCGGCGCCGGTCTCGCGCAGTTGCTTGAAGCGGACGTCGGAGATCCGGGTGCCGGGCTCGGCGTCGGTATCCTCGAACAGCAGGCCGCCGCCGGCGCCGCAGCAGTACGGATTCTCGCGGTTCCTGACCGGCTCGGCGATGGTCGCGCCGAAGCGGCGCAGCAGCGCCCTGGGCTCGTCCACCTTGCCCGCGTACCGCCCGAGATAGCAGGGGTCGTGGTACGTCACCGGCTCGAGGCCGCCGCTCAGCACGGCCCGGTCGCCGTGCGTCAGCTCCTCGACGTACGCGGCCGAGTGGACGATGTTCACCGTGTAGCCGAACTTGCGGTAGTCCTCGCCGATCGTCTTCACGCAGTGCGGACACGAGGTGAGGATCGTCTTGGGCGACGCGGCCTTCAGGTCCTCGATGTTCGCGGTGGCCAGCTCCTGGTACATGTATTCGTTGCCGGTCCGCTTCGCCGCATCGCCCGTGCAGCGTTCCTTCGACAGCACGCCGAAGCTGACGCCCTTCTTCGTGAGGATCTCGAAGAGCGACCGGAGCGACTTCTGGAAGTCGGCCTCGAATGCGCCGGCGCACCCGAGCCACACCAGCACGTCGTGCTTGCGCGGATCGAAGATCTCGAGCTGGGCCGAGTCCACGAACTTCTGGCGCTGGTCGTAGGAGAGCCCCCAGATGTTCGACCGCCGTTCGAGGTTGTTGTACATCGCGCCCAGGTATTCAGGCGCCTCACCGTTGGAGACCAGCCCCCGCCGCGCGCCGATCAGGATCGGCAGGTGCTCGATCCCCACCGGGCACTGGTTCTCGCAGGCACCGCACGTCGTGCACTGCCAGAGCACCTTCTCGGAGTAGAGGTCGACCAGCTTCGTCTCGCCCGGCTTCCCCAGGAGCCCCGCCTGCGTCTGCAGGATGATGGCCTTGGGATTCAGCTCCTTCCCCGCGCCCCAGGCCGGGCAGTTCACCTGGCAGCGTCCGCACTCGACGCACGTGAAGGCATCCAGCACGCTCTTGCTGCCGAGATCCTTCAGCGTCTCGAGTCCCACCTGCTCCTTCTCGAAGTCGAGGTTCGGCACGTTGCCGAGTTCGGGCGACTTCAGGAACACGGTCAGAGGCGACAGGACGAGGTGAAAGTGCTTCGACGCCGGGATCAGCGCGAGGAACGCGAGGATGACGATCGAGTGCACCCACCAGTTCACGCGCCCCGCCAGCGAGGCCTCGTCGAGGCGCCACGTCAGCAGGAACGTCACCATCAGCGTGGTGATGAAGAGGCCGATGACGATCGACTCGACCGAGACGTGATCGCCGAGCGCGACCGGGCGGACAATGCCCCGCCGGATGATCAGGAACACGATGCCGCCGAGGACGGCCACGGCGAACGGGGTCAGCAGCGCGCGGTAGGCCTGGAACGCCGCCGTCTGCGTCAGGTCGGCGATGCCGAGGCCCGCGAGGAACTCGAGCGCGGTGTAGCCCGCAAACGCGACGAATCCCCAGAACACGAAGGCGTGCGCGGCACCGGCCCACGGGCGCTCGACGATCGTCTTCCGCTGCGCGAGAACGTCGGTGACGAACCGGCCCACGCGAAACGGCAGGTTGTCGGTCGAGAACGTGTCAGGGGCGGCCGCGATCAGACGGACCCGCGTGGCCACCTGGGCCGCGAAGGCCCCGAGGAAACCGAGGACGAGCACCCACAGGAGGAGCGTCTCCATCACGCGCCATTATCGCGCACTCGGCGTGCGGAGGTCGGATGTCGGAGGTTGGGGGCTGGAGGTTGGAGGTTGGAGGGTGGAGGTTGGGAGTTGGAGGGTGGGAATCGGGGTTATGAGGTTGGGCTGGAGGCTGGGATCGTCTGTCGTGGGGTCCGCCTTCAGGCGGACCCGGCAGGCGTTCAGCCCTTCAGGGCGGTGATCATCGCCGGCACCACCTCGAAGAGGTCGCCCACGATGCCGTAGTCGGCCACCTCGAAGATCGGGGCGTCCGCGTCCTTGTTGATGGCGACGATGGTGCTGGAGCCCTTCATGCCGACGAGGTGCTGGATGGCGCCCGAGATGCCGAGCGCCAGGTAGAGTTTCGGCGCGACGGTCTGGCCCGAGCTGCCGACCTGGCGTTCCATCGGCAGCCAGCCCGCGTCGCAGATGGGTCGCGACGCCGCGATCTCGGCCCCGAGCGCCTCGGCCAGTTGCTGCGCCAGCGCGATGTTCGCCTGCTCCTTGATGCCGCGTCCGACGGAGACGATGCGTTCGGCCTGCGACAGGTCGACGGCCTGGCGCGCCTCCTGGAACGGCGCCTCGGGCCTCTGCCGGATCGCCGCGGCCTCCACGCCGACGGCGAGCGCACGCACGGGCGCAGGGGCCGCACCGCGCGCCGCCTGATCCGGCCGATACGCGCCGATCTGGAACGTCACGAAATGCGGAGCCTCGCCCAGCGGCACGACGTCGGCCGTCAGCTTCCCCTGGAACATCGGGCGCGTGAACACGGTCCGGCCGCCGTCGGCCTTCACGCCTGTCACGTCGGTGATGATGGACCGGTCGAGGCGAGCGGCCAGCTTCGGGGCGAAATCGCGCGTCTGGTAGGTGTGCGGCAACAGCACGAACGCCGGCGCGAGTTCCGCCACAGCCGCCTGGAACGCCGCCGTGAACCCATCGGCCGTATAGGCCGCGAGGACCGGGGCGTCGAGCGTCAGCACTTCGGCAACCGCGGCGGCAGCCAGCTCGCCGGCGACGGCCTCGAGTCCTGAGCCAGCCACTGCCACCGACACGGTGTGTCCCGAAGCCTGCGCGAGCTGCTGCGCTCCCGCGATGGCCTCCCACGACGCCCGGTTCAGGCGTCCGTCACGCTGCTCGGCAATCACCAGAATCATGGTCGCTCTCCCTCAGATGACCCTGGCTTCGTCCCGAAGCTTCGAGACGAGCGCCGCGGCCGCGTCGGCGGCTGAACCACCGAGCAGCTGTGTCTTCTTGGACTTCCCCGGCACGTACAGGGCGAGCACCTGCTGATGGGCCGCCACCGGTGCCACGGGGGCACTCGTGCGGATCTCCTTCTTCTTCGCCGCCATGATGCCCTTGAGCGTGGCGTAGCGCAGCTGGTTGATGCCGCTCTGGATGGTGAGCACGGCGGGCGTCGGGAGCGAGACCCACTGGAACCAGCCCCCCTCGAGTTCGCGCTTCACGCGCAGCGCGCCGCCCTCGGCCTGCACTTCCATGATGATCGTGGCGTGGGCGAAGCCGAGCTTCTCGGCGAGGATGACCCCGGTCTGGGCGAACCCCTGGTCATCGGACTGCAGGCCGGTCAGCACGAGATCGAACCCCTCGTCCTCCATCGCGCCCGCAAGAGCCCCGGCCACCATGAACGCGTCCCCCGCAGCCAGCCCATCGTCCTGCACATGGAGCGCGCGGTCGGCGCCGCGGGCCAGCGCCTCGCGCAGCACCTGGGACACCCGGGCGGGTCCTGCCGAGCAGACGACGACCTCGCCGCCGACCTTCTCCTTCAGCCGCAGCGCCTCTTCCAGCGCGTACGCGTCGGGCTCGTTCATCTCGTAGGTGGCGTCAGCCTCGCGGATCCAGGTGCGGTCGTCGTTCAGCCGCGGCTGCCAGTCTCGGGTGGGAACCTGCTTGATGCAGACGGCGATCTTCATGGGAACAGCGCTCCCTGGAATGCAGATTTCAGAATGCAGATTTCAGATTGGAAGCAAAGACTTCAGATCGGCGGACACTCAACCCATAGGTCGATCATCCGCCATTCAGGACAATCTGCAATCCCATTCTGCAATCCGAAATCTGCGATCTGAAATGCAGGGCCGGCGGAGCCGGCCTACTCCTCGTACTTCTTGAACAGCAGCGAGGCGTTGGTGCCGCCGAACCCGAACGAGTTGGAGAGGGCGTAGCGCATCGGCATCGGCCGCGCGGTGTGCGGCACGTAGTCGAGGTCGCACTCCTCGTCCCTGTTCTCGAGGTTGATGGTCGGCGGAGCAATCTGGTGGTGCACGGCGAGGGCGGTGATGCCGGCTTCGAGGCCGCCCGCGCCACCGAGCAGGTGGCCGGTCATCGACTTGGTCGACGACACGGCGAGCTTGTGGGCGTGGTCGCCGAAGCAGCGCTTGATGGCGAGCGTCTCCAGCTTGTCGTTGAACGGCGTGGAGGTGCCGTGGGCGTTGATGTAGTCCACCTCGTCGGGGCGGATGCCGGCCTTACGGACCGCCATGGCCATGGCCCGGCGCCCGCCGTCGCCGTCTTCCGACGGTGCGGTGATGTGGAAAGCGTCGCCCGAAAGCCCGTAGCCGACCACCTCGGCGTAGATCGGTGCACCGCGGCGCTTCGCATGCTCGAGTTCCTCGAGGATGACGACGCCCGCACCTTCGCCGATGATGAACCCGTCGCGTTCCTTGTCGAACGGACGGCACGCCTTGCCCGGATCGTCGTTCCGGGTGGAGAGGGCGCGGAGTGCGGCGAAGCCGCCGACACTCATGGGGGTGATGGCCGCTTCCGAGCCACCGGCAATCATCGCCAGCGCGTCGCCGCGCCGGATGATCTCGTACGACTCGCCGACCGCATGGGCCGACGCCGTGCAGGCGGTACAGGTGGCCAGGTTCGGCCCCTTGGCCCCGAACCGGATCGACACCTGACCTGCGGCGAGGTTGATGATCGCGGAGGGGATGAAGAACGGCGAGACCTTGCGGGGCCCACCGTCGAGCAGGGCGATGTGCTCCCGTTCGATCGTGCTGAAGCCCCCGATCCCCGATCCGATGAACGCCCCGACCTCCTCGGCGTTCTCCTCGGTGATCTGCAGCTTCGAGTCGTCCATGGCGAACTGGGCGGCGGCGATGGCGAACTGGATAAAGAGGTCCATCTTCTTGACCTCTTTCTTCTCCACCCAGTTGAGCGGGTCGAAACCCTGGACCTCTGCCGCGATCCGGGACGCGTAGGCGGACGCATCGAACTTGGTGATGTTCGACACACCGGATACGCCAGCCAGGAGGTTCTTCCAGTTGGCGTCGGTACCGATGCCGAGCGACGACACCAGGCCAATGCCCGTGACCACGACTCGCCGATTGCTCACGATTCTCCTATGGGGTGCAGCTGCCGCGCTGGCGACGTGCCAGCGGGACGACTACTTCTTCTTGCTGTGCTTCTCGATGTAATCGACCGCTTCCTTGACGCGCGTGATCTTCTCGGCGTCCTCGTCCGGAATCTCGATCCCGAACTCCTCCTCGAAGGCCATCACGAGTTCGACGGTGTCGAGCGAGTCGGCACCCAGGTCGTCGACGAACGACGCATCCGGAGTCACTTCTTCTTCGTCCACACCCAACTGCTCAACGATGATGCTCTTGACCTTGTCGGCGACAGCCATGCTTCCTCCTCACGCGAACCTTGCCACTTGTTCACCTGATCATCTCGCCACTGATTTGGCGACTGAATGAGCAGATCAACTGGCGAGATGGCCCAATGAACAAATGACCAACTTCCGCCTGTTTCTCACATGTACATGCCGCCGTTGACGGCGAGCACGTGTCCAGTAATATACGCTGCCTCGTCCGATGCAAGGAAGCAGGCCGCCGACGCGATGTCGTCGACGCTCCCGAGCCGGCCGAGCGGGATCTGCGACGCCCAGTCCACCTGGGCCTTCTCGCTGATCGCCTTCGTCATGTCGGTCTCGATCATGCCCGGCGCGATCACGTTCACCGTGATGCCGCGCGACGCCACCTCGCGGGCGAGCGCCTTTGCGAATCCAATCAGTCCGGCCTTCGACGCCGCGTAATTGGTCTGGCCGGCGTTGCCCATCTGCCCGACCACCGACGACACCGCGATGATCCGTCCGCCCCGCTGCTTCAGCATCGGCCGCATGGCCGCCTGCGCGAGCGTGAACGTGGCGGTGAGGTTCGTGGCGATGACGGCGTCCCAGTCCTCGCGCTTCATGCGCATCAGGAGCTGGTCGCGGGTGATGCCGGCGTTGCTGATGAGGATGTCGAGCCGTCCGTGCTTCGCGACGATGGAGGCGGGCAGCGCCTCGAGCGCAGCCGCATCGGTCACGTCGACGGAGGCCGCTTCCGCGGTGCCGCCTGCCGCCGTGATGGCCGCGACCGTGTCCGCCGCGTTGTCTCCGCGGGCGGCGGCAATGACCGTCGCGCCCTGCTTCGCGAGCGTCAGCGCGATGGTGCGGCCGATGCCGCGCGACGCGCCCGTGACGAGCGCCACCTTGCCAGTGAGTTCGAACATGTCAGGACCGCAATGCCTCGACAGCCGCCACATCGTCGGGCGAGCCGACATTGAGGACGGTGGCGTCGCGATGGATCTTGCGCGCCAGACCACTCAGGACAGTACCGGGGCCAACCTCAACATACGTTGTGACGCCCTCGGACGCAAGGCGACGGATGACGTCCTCCCAGCGGACCGGCGACGACACCTGCGCGACGAGCGCCTCGATGCATTCCGCCGCGCCACGCTTGGGTTCGGCATCGACATTGGCCACGACCGGCACGGCCGGCGCGTGCGTCGTGAGCGCACGCAGTTCGGGCGCCAGGCGCTCTTCCGCCGGCTTCATGAGGGCACAGTGGAAGGGGGCACTCACCGGCAGCGGAATGGCCCGCTTCGCCCCGAGCGCCTTCGCGCGCTCGCTGGCACGGGCCACCGCCTCCTTCGCGCCGGCAATCACCACCTGCCCGGCGCCGTTCATGTTGGCGGGGCTCACCACGTCGCCCTGCGCGGCCTCCTCGCAGGCCTGCGCGACGAGCGCCGCGTCGAGCCCGAGAATCGCCGCCATCGCGCCGGTGCCCACCGGGACAGCCTCCTGCATGTAGCGTCCACGGCGGCGCACGATGCGCAACGCGTCAGCGAAGTCGATGGTACCGGCCGCAACGTTCGCGGAGTACTCGCCGAGGCTGTGCCCGGCCACGAACGCCGGCGTGATGCCCAGCGACGAGACCAGGCGGTACGCCGCGACGCTCACGGCCAGGATGGCCGGCTGCGTGTTCTCGGTCAGCGTCAGCTGGTCCTCGGGGCCTTCGAAGCAGAGGCGGCTGAGGGGTTCGCCGAGGGCGGCGTCAGCCTCCTCGAACGTCTGGCGGCAAATCGGGAACGCATCGGCCAGCGCCTTGCCCATGCCGACCTTCTGCGACCCCTGGCCCGGAAAGATGAATGCAATCACTGGTGAGGTACCGCGGCGACGGCGATCTCGCGCTCGACCCGCTGAATGAGCTGGCCGGAGGCGAACCTGTAAGCCATGGCGACGGCGTTGCGCACGGCTTTCGCGCTCGACCGTCCGTGTCCGACGATGGTGATGCCCGCGACGCCGAGGAGCGGCGCACCCCCGTACTCCGAATAGTCCACGCGGCGCTTGAAGTGCCGCATGGCCCGCTGCGTGAGGAGCGACCCCACGCGCATCGTGATGGTGCTCGAGAGCTCTTCCCGGAGCAACCCCTCGATGGTGTCGACGAGCCCCTCGCTGATCTTGAGCGCCACGTTCCCGGTGAACCCGTCGCACACGATCACGTCGGCCGATCCGCTGTAGACGTCCCGCGCCTCGACGTTGCCGATGAAATTCACGGCACTCGCCTTCAGCAGCTGGTGCGCCTCCCTGGTGAGATCGTTCCCCTTGGTCTCCTCCTCACCGATCGAGAGGAGCCCGAGCCGCGGCCGATCGAGCCCGAAATGCACCCGGGCATAGACGCTGCCCATCACGGCGAACTGGAGCAGGTGATTCGGCCGGCACTCCACGCTCGCGCCCACGTCCAGCAGGACCGCCGGACGCTCGCGTGTCGGGATGGTCGCGGCAAGCGCCGGACGATCTACGCCGGCAATCATGCCGAACGCGCCGTGCGCCGCCATGACCGTGGCACCCGTATGGCCGGCGCTGAACAGCGCGTCAGCCTCGCCACGGGCGACCAGATCGGCGGCGATCTTGATGGAGGCGTTGGGCTTGCGCCGGAGCGCCGCGGCGGGCGATTCGACCATGTCGATCACCGCCCCGGCTTCCACGAAGCGCACCCGGGACGGGTCGACTCCGGCAGCCCGCTCGACCTGAGCCTCGATCCGGGAGACCGGACCGACGAGGACCACCCCGAGATCGAGATGGCGCGCCGCCGCCAGGGCCCCGTCGACCACGAGCCCCGGCGCCGTGTCGCCACCCATGGCGTCGACGGCGATCCAGATCATCGAACCGCTGGACTAATCCTCTTGGACCGCCCGCGCCTGACGACCGCGGTAGTAGCCGCAGTTCGTGCAGACCCGATGCGGCGGCTTCGGCTCATGGCACTGGGGGCACTCGGCGAGGCCGGTCGCGGTCAGGGAGTCGTGCGTGCGGCGCTTGGCCGTGCGCGTCTTCGAGTGGCGTCGTTTCGGATTCGGCATCGTTCTAAGACTCTTTCTTCAGGTCCTTCAGCGCCGCGAGGCGCGGATCTTCCCACTGGGTATTGCAGTCGCAGGTCGCCCTGTTCAGGTTCGTGCCGCACTGGGGGCAGAGCCCCTTGCAGTCCTCCTGACAGAGTGGCTTCATCGGCAGCGCCAGGTAGAACTGCTCCTGCATCAGCTGCCCGAGGTCGATCTCGTCGTTCTCGTAGAACGCCGTGTCCATGTCGTCGGCCTCGACCTCGCGCTCGCCTCCCCCGTGCTGTTCGGCATGGGGCTGGTAGCGCAGGTCGAACGGCGCGTCCACATCGATCCGGAACGGCTCGAGACACCGGCTACACGGCATTTCGAGCGTCGTCTTCACCCGCCCGACAAGGTGGAACTTGTCCTTGTCCTTGCGGATGTCGAATACCAGGGACACCGGCTGGACGATCGTGTAGACATCGTCTTCGCCGCCGAGTTGAGCCGGCTCGTACGCCCGCTCGACGTGCTCCTCGGCCGTCCTGATCTTCGCGAGATTCAGCGAGAGCATGAACTACTCAATATACCATCCAGACGTCCGGATCCGGACCATCCACGGGCCAAATCGGGTCATTTCGCCGTCTGTTCCTCCCCAAGCCCGGCCGGAACCCCCGCCGGCGCCGGCTAGTCGATGGCCCAGGGCTTCGGGATGTAGAACTGCTCGAACAGGCGCACGGCGTACCGGTCCGTCATGCCCGCAATGAAATCGCGCGTGGCCGCGTCGAGCCCCTCGGCCTCGACGGTCCGCATGTCGAGGAACTCCGCCGGGCATTCGCGGACCTTCTCCCAGAGCCCGCTCAGGATGTCCGAGGCCTTCCGGAACTCGGCGGTGGCCGTGTTGTTCTCGTAGACGGCCTCGAAGAGAAAGCTCCGGACCGACAGCAGGGCCTCAAGCACCCGGTCGCTCATCCGGATTTCGGTGAGCCCGCCGGCCAGCGACTCGGTCACCACGTCCTTCACCAGGGTGCCGATGCGTGCAGAGGAGGTACGCCCGAGGACCGCGATGGGGCCTTCCGGCAGGTCCTCCGGCTTCAGGATCCCCGCCCGCACCGCATCGTCGATGTCGTGGTTCACGTAGGCGATCAGGTCGGCGACCCGCATGATCTGCCCCTCGATGGTGCTCGAACGGAGGTGTTCGGCCATGCCGACCGGCGCGCCGTTCTTGCCCTTCGAGTGCTTGGCGATGCCGTCCCGCACTTCCCAGCTGAGGTTCAGTCCGAGCCCATCGTTCTCCAGCTGATCGACGACGCGGAGACTCTGCTCGTAGTGGTTGAAGCCGCCCGGCATCAGCTTGTCGATGACCCGCTCACCGGCGTGCCCGAACGGGGTGTGCCCCAGGTCGTGCCCGAGGGCGATGGCTTCCGTGAGTTCCTCGTGCAACCGGAGCACCTTGGCGATCGTGCGCGCGATCTGCGAGACCTCGAGCGTGTGTGTGAGGCGGGTGCGGTAGTGATCGCCCGTCGGGGCGAAGAAGACCTGCGTCTTGTGCTTCAGCCGGCGGAACGCCTTGCAGTGGATGATGCGGTCGCGATCCCGCTGGAACGCCGGGCGCACATCGTCTTCCACTTCGGGACGGAGCCGCCCCTTCGAATCGGCGGCCTTCGCGGCCTGCGGCGCAAGAATCTCGCGCTCGCGCGCTTCGAGCTGCTCACGAATGGTCGTCATCGGGCCGCAATCTCCGGAAGGAAGCTGGTGCCGTGCGCGAGCGTGCCGAGCGAGAAGTTCGCCGCCAGCGTCTGCGCGACATCGGCAAAGGTCTGGCGGGTGCCGAGGGCGGTGTGGGGCCGGACGCGTGTCCCCGTGGCCAGAATCGGCACGTACTCGCGCGCGTGGTCGGTGCTCGGCGTACTCGGGTCGTTCCCGTGATCGGCGGTGATGATCAGCAGATCATCCGGCCGCAGGCGCGGGAGGAGGTCGGCCAGGCGCGCGTCGAAGCGCTCGAGGTTGGCCGCGTACCCCGGCACGTCGTTCCGGTGCCCGTACTGGGTGTCGAAGTCCACGAGGTTGGCGAAGATGAACCCGGCAGGCGTGCGGTCCATCTCGGCCATCACGTGATCCATGCCCTCGGCGTCGCTGGCCGTGTGCACCGAACGACCGATGCCACGCCCGGCGAAGAGGTCGCTGATCTTGCCGATCGCCACGACGGGGATCCCCGCGCCTGTAGCGCGATCGAGCAACGTCTCGGCCGATGGCGGGAGCGCGTAGTCGTGGCGGTTCGCCGTCCGTCGGAACGCCCCGGGCTCCCCAACGAAGGGGCGGGCGATGACGCGGCCCACGCCCATGCCCTCACCGACCAGACGGTAGGCGATCTCACAGGCACGGTAGAGTTCCGGCACGCTGACGATGCCTTCGTGCGCGGCAATCTGGAAGACGCTGTCCGCGGACGTGTAGACGATCAGGTCGCCCGACTGGATGTGCGCCGGACCGAGGTCGTCGATGATCTTCGTCCCGGACGCCGCGTAGTTGCCAAGAACGCCCCGGCCGGTCTGGCGGGAGAACTCCGCGATCACCTCGGGAGGGAAGCCATCAGGAAACACGGGGAACGGTCGGTCGAGCACGATGCCCATCATCTCCCAGTGCCCCGTGACCGAATCCTTGCCCGCGGACGCTTCCGCCATGCGGCCGAAGGCCCCTGCACGCGTGGCCTCGCCCTCGACACCCCCGATGTTCGCCACGCGGCCCAGGCCGAGCGAGCGCAGCGTCGGCAGCCGCAGCGGCACCTGCCGGTGGATGTTGCCCAGGGTGTCGCTGCCCTCGTCGCCGTAGAGGCCGGCATCGGGCAACTCGCCGCACCCGACACTGTCGAGCACGATGACGATGACGCGGGGAAATGTGTGAGGCACGGGCGTCTGCCCTTCAGCTGGTCGCGCCGGCCAGGGTCTGTTCGAGCAGGCGGGCGGCAGCGGCAATGGTCGCCGGCGAATCGCCGGGTCCATCCAGCCATTGTAGATCAGGCTCTTTTCTGAACCAGACCATCTGCCGGCGTGCGTAGTGCCGGTTCTCGCGCGCGATCAGTTCACGCGTGGCCGCCTCGTCACGCACCCCATGCAGATGCTCGAGCGCCTGCCGGTACACCAGTCCGCCGAACGGGCGGGCGGTCTCCGGCACGCCGCGCGCGAGGAGGCCCCGCATCTCGTCGAGCAGGCCGCGCTCGAACTGCTGGTCCACGCGGAGGGCGGTCCGCTCCGCGATGTGCGCGGGTGACACCCGTAGCGCGATCGCCAGCACCCGCATCCCCGCGATCGGCGACACGGTCTCCGCGAAGTGCGCCGTCAACGGCGTGCCTGTCAGGAAGAACACCTCCAGGGCCCGGATCATCCGCTTGCGATCGCCAGCCAGGATGCGGGACGCCGACGGTGGATCGACGCGGCGCAGCATGCGGTGGAGGAACGGCGTCCCTCGCCGGTCGGCAATCCCCTCGAGGCGCGCGCGCAGCGGATCGTCTGCGGGCGGCCCCGGAAAGAGCCCGCGCACCAGCGCGCGGTAGTAGAACCCGGTCCCGCCGACCACGAACGGCAGCCGTCCCCGCGCGTGAATCTCACGGATGAGACGCGCGGCGTCGGCCGCGAACTGCGCCGCGGTGTAGACCTCCGTCGGGTCGACGATGTCGATCAGGTGATGCGGGATGCCGCGGCGCTCGTCCAGCGAGACCTTGTCCGTCCCGATGTCGAACCCGCGATAGACCGCGGTCGAATCGCAGTTGATGATCTCCCCGTCGAACCGCGCCGCCAGTTCCAGCGAGAGCGCGCTCTTGCCGCTGGTCGTCGGGCCCAGGATCGCAACGACGAGCGGGTCAGGCACGGAGGCGGACGAACACGAAGATGGCGAACAGGACGACGAGCAGCGCGAGCCCGATCTGCTGCGAGCGGTTCACTGGGGATCTTCGTTGTAGAAGAAGGTGACGGTGAAGAATGCCTTGTCGGACGGATACTCGGGCGGCAGCGGCGCGGTCGGGTTCGACGACGCCAGCGCGCCGTACGCGGCATTGTTGAACGCGTCGACGGGCGAGGGGCCCACCACCTGGAGATCCGTGATGCTGCCGTCCTTGTGGACGTTGAAGGTCACCACGACGCGCCCGCGCATGGACATCGCCGCGTAGGGAATCATCCAGTTCCGCTTCACCTGCGCGACGAACCGCCGGATCCACGGGCCGAACTCGACACCCTTGGTATCGAACTGAATCGCAGGTCCGAAGGCGCCGCCCCCCTGGGCATTGTCGAAGTTGTCTTTCTGCACGTAGCGCTGCAGGTTGCGCAGCGCATCCCCGAGCGATCCGCCCTGCTGCTGCGCACGCCCCTGCGAGCCGGCACGCGGCGCCGGCGGCTGCGACGAGGGAATCTGCAGCGGCGACTGCGCCTCGGGCAGGCGGAGCTGGTTCTCGGCGAGTTGCGGGGGCTGCTGCGCCTGCGACGGACTCTGCTGCCCGGCGAGCGGGTCCGGCGTCGGGCCCTGGCCGCGCGCAACCTGCTGCTGCGACTGCTCGACGCGCTCACGCGTGTTGCCCTGTGAAAACGGCAGCGGGTTCTCCGGCTTGGGCTGCGGCTTCGGTGACGCCGCGTTGCGATCGATATCGGACGCCTCGGCGCGCGGGGGCGGCTTCAGCGCCTTCAGGTCGATCTTCGGCTGCACGAACACGAACCGGGTCTTCTCGCTGTCGGGTCGCTGCTCGGCGACTTCCTTGGGCTTGGGCTGGAAGATTTCGAACTGCGCGAGCCAGTCGGGAGCGACCAGCAGGAGGATGACGAAGACCAGGTGCAGGATGATCGAGAGCAGCACGCCCTCACGCCAGGACATGACGCTGCCGACTGGCGTGATGTCCGGGTGGCTCTCGTCGATCTCGAAGTACATCAGTGAGTTCCGGGCAGTATAGCAGTGCGGCGCGTGGAAAACGTGGCGAGCACGCGGCGCAGGCGTCTACAGTTTCCGGGCCGTATACAGGTAGACGATGCCGAAGGTCAGCGGGTCTGCCTTGATCTCGGAGAAACCGCTCTGCCGCAGAATTGTCACGAATTCGCCGGGGGTCGCGAAGGCGCCGACCGAAGCCGGCAGGTACCCGTAGGCCGCGTTGTGCCTGGACACCACCTTGCCGATCAGCGGGAGCACGTGATTGAAATACCAGAGGTAGGCCGCCCGCACTCCGGGCGTCGTGGGGATAGCGAACTCGAGTACCGCGAGCCGGCCTCCGGCGTTCAGCACGCGGAAGATCTCGTCGCACGCCTTCTGGGTGTTCTGCACGTTGCGGATCCCGAAGGCCACGGTGACCGCATCGACAGCACCGCTCGCCGCCGGAATGTTCGCCGCATCGCCCCGCACCAGCGTCAGCCGCTGTTCGAGCGCGCGCGATCGGCTCTTCTCGAGGCCCACGCGCAGCATGGCCCCGGCGAAGTCGACGCCGAGCACCTGGGCGGCGCCAGGTTTCGCATCGAGCGCCGCGATCGCGAGGTCGGCGGTGCCGGTGCAGAGATCGAGCACCTGCTCACGGCCGGTGAGCTGCAGCGACCGGATGGCCTTGCGCCGCCACCGCTTGTCGATGCCCGCACTGAGCAGGTGGTTCAGGAAGTCGTAGTTCCCGGCGATCGCGTCGAACATGCCGGCGATCTTCTCGGGACTCTTATTGAGGTCTGTCACTGTCGATCCTTGCTGGCCATCGGCGATGGGCGCTGGGCGATAGGCCTGATCGGAACGAACCGTGACCTCCGCGTGTCTCCGTGACCTCCGTGGTGGCGCATCTACTTCTGCACCTGACCGGTCCACATGGGGTACAGGTCGTGATCGAAGCCGAGCGACGACAGGATCTTCCCGGCTATGAAGTCGGCGAGATCATCCAGCGTCTTCGGCATCTGGTAGAACGCCGGCATCGCGGGCAGCATGATGGCTCCGGCTTCCGCGCAGAGCACCATGTTGCGCAGCTGCATGAGGCTCATGGGCGTTTCGCGCGGGACGATGACCAGCGGGCGGCGCTCCTTCAGCATCACGTCGGCGGCACGCTCCACCAGGTTGCGCGAGAGCCCGTGCGCCACAGCCGCGAGGGTCTTCATCGAGCATGGCACGATGGCCATGCCCCTGCAGCCATGGCTGCCGCTGGCAATGGTCGCGCCCAGATCCTTGTGGCTGTGAATCTCGATCGACCCCTTCCCTACTCCCTCGCCGTACTTCTCCGTCAGGTAGGGAATCAGCCGCTCCACGGTGGCGCGCTCCCCGAGTTCGTCGAAGAGCAGGCGCTTGCCGTAGTCCGAGATCACCAGTTCGACATGGACGCCACGTTCGAGCAGCGCGGCCAGCGTGCGCGTGGCGTAAATCGCCCCGCTCGCACCTGTGATCGCGATCGCAATGGAGGGCCGGCGCTCAGCGCACATAGATGCTCACCCCGAGTACCAGCAGATAGAGGATGCCGACGTAGCCATTCATGTCGAAGGCCTTCTTGACCTGCGACAGGTCGTCGGCGCGCACGAGCGACTGCTCGTACACGAGGAGCGCCCCGACCAGCGCCACCCCGCCGAAGTAGAACGGCGGCAGCGGCGTCACCCAGGCGAGTGCCACGAAGCTCGCCATCGTGATGACGTGCATCACGCGCGAGATGGCCAGCGACGCCGGGACGCCGAAGCGCACGGGGATCGACCGCAGCCCCAGCTTCCGGTCCACCTCGAGATCCTGGCAGGCATACAGCACGTCGAACCCGCCCACCCAGGTCCCGATCGCGAGCCCCAGCAGCCACGGCTCCCACCCGCCCCGTCCGCCGACCGCCAGCCAGCCGCCCACCGGCGCCACGGCCATCGCGAGCCCGAGGAAGAGCTGCGTGTACGACGTGTAGCGCTTGGCCAGCGAATACCAGAACACGATGGCCAGCGCGACGGGCGAGAGTCCGAAGCAGATCGGGTTCAGCTCCCACGACGCGAACTCGAACACGGCGACCGCAACGACGATGAACAGGGTCGCCTCGCGCGCGCTCATCGCGCCACGCGGGATCTCGCGCATCGAGGTACGCGGGTTCTCGGCGTCGAACTTCGCATCGACGAGCCGGTTGAAGCCCATGGCGGCCGACCGCGCCGACACCATCGCCAGGAGGATCCACCCGACGATCGACCACGTGATCGGTGTGTGGCGGGACGCCAGCAGCGCACCGGCGAGCGCGAAGGGCAGCGCGAACACCGAATGGCTGAAGCGGACGAACGACAGATACGTGCGGATGCGGGCAATCATGCGCGTGACGCCGGAACCGTCTCACCCACCCAGGAGAGCTGGTCGGGTGTGATGCCGGACACCAGATATTCTTCCACATCGTTCACGCGCGCCGGAACGGCCACCGCGAGCACGCGTGCCCGCCTGCCGGTCTCCAGCGTCCCGAACGATCCCTCGAACCCGAGGGCCCTGGCGCCTTCGATGGTGGCGCTGGCAATGAGACGCCGCGCAGGGACCTCCGGTGCCAGACGCCTCAGCGTGGCCAGCTCCGAGAACACATTCAGATCCGGTGTACTGGCCAGGCTGTCGGTACCCACGGCCACCGGGACGCCAGACGCGTAGAAGGAGGCGACCGGCGGGACCCCGGCTCCCGTATGCAGGTTGCTGCGTGGGCTGGTGACGAGGGTCGTGCCACGCGCAACGAGCCGTGCGAGGTCTGCCGGCGTCATCTGCACACCGTGCACCGCGAGCAGCCGCGCATCGAGGAACCCGGCGTCGTCCAGATACTGCACCGGCGACACGCCAGGGGCCATGAACGCCGGATCCCAGGAGCCGACGTCCTCGAGGAACCGGCGCCATTCGCCGCCGGCGGTCCTGATGAACTCGGTCTCGTCGGTCGACTCCGCCAGGTGCACGCTGAACGGCACGCCGGGCCGCGCCTCCATCGCGCGGCGGATGGCGCGGAACACCCGTGGCGAGACGGAGTACGGCGCGTGCGCCGCGAGGCTTGGCCGGACCGCCGGATGCGCGGGCAACGCGTCGAGCTGCGCGCACGCCTGCGCGACGACGCCGTCGGGGTCTGGCGCATTGAAGCGGAGCAGCTCGTAGAACACCACCCCGCCGAGCAGGCTCTCCGCCAGTGGACCGTAGGTGACGAGGGTGTTGCTGATGTCGCCGACGAGCGCCGTGCCGGACGCCACCGCTTCTTCGATGCCGGCACGGACACTGTCGAGGATCTCGGCGCCGTTCGGGTCCGGCCGCTGACGGCGCGCGCCGACGACACCCCGAATCCAGGTGACGAACGCGGGAGCGACAGGGACCTGCCCGCGCAGATAGGAGAGTTCGAGATGGGTGTGCGCGTTGACCAGGCCCGGCATGAGCGCCACATGGCCGAGGTCCACCTCCGGACCGTCGGCGGCGTCGTCCGGCCCTCCCACGGCCACGATCCGGCCGTGCTCGCAGGCCACCCACCCGTCGCGGAGGGGCGGCTGCGCGACCGGCAGCACCCAGGCCGCGCGGTAGCGCGTCACGACTGGACGACGCGGAGCGCCTTGCCCGAGCGGCTGCGTGCGGGGTAGTTCATGAGCTCGGCCGGCACGCTGTCGTCGCCGTCGGCGCGCGCCGTCGCGAGTTCGAGCATGCGCGGAATCTCGCGCGCGCGGAAGATCGGATCGCCCAGCACCTCGTAGTGCATGTTCCGGCGCTTCGCGGTGAAGCCCGCGTCCTCGATGTTGCGGACGATCTCCACTTCATCCATGCAGTAGCTCGCACCGGCGGCACGGACGACGTTCTCCTCGATCATCACGCTTCCCATGTCGTTGGCGCCGTAGGCGAGACTGAGCTGGCCCACCTTGCCGCCCTGCGTGACCCACGACGCCTGGAGGCTCGGGAAGTTGTCGAGGACGATGCGGGACACTGCGAGCGTGCGGAGGTAGTCGATGCCGGTGGCTTCCTGCCCCTGGAGTTCGGTGTGCTCGGGCTGGTAGCTCCACGCAATGAAGGCGGTGAACCCGCCGGTCTCGTCCTGCAGCGCGCGAAGCCGGAGCAGGTGCTCGAGCCGTTCTTCGTCGGTCTCCACCGTGCCGTACATCATCGTGGCCGTGGTGCGCAGCCCCTTCCTGTGGGCGTGGCGCATCACGTCGAGCCACTCGTCCGCCGTCGCCTTGCCGTAGCAGTGCAGCAGCTTGCGCACGCGGTCGACGAGGATCTCCGCCCCGCCGCCTGGCACGCTGTCCATGCCGGCCGCAATCAGGCGATCCAGCACCTGGGATACCGGCTGCTGTGACATGCGTGACAGGTGGATCACTTCGGGCGGCGAGAGCGCGTGCAGGCGGAAGTCCGGGTACTTGACCTTGATCGCGCGGAACAGATCCTCGTACCACTCGATCGGCAAGTCCGGGTTGTGTCCACCCTGGAGCAGCAGCTGCACGCCGCCAACGGCGATGGTCTCGTCGATCTTCCTGAACAGCTCGTCGAAGCCGAGGACGTAGCCCTCGGGTGACCCGACTGGACGGTAGAACGCGCAGAAGGCGCAGCGCGCCACGCAGACGTTCGTGTAGTTCACGTTCCGGTCGATGATGTAGGTGACGACACCCTCGGGGTGCTTGCGTGCGCGGATCCCGTCGGCAAGCTGGCCGAGCAGCGGTGTCGGCGCCTCGCGGTACAGCTTCAGCGCCTCTGCGGCGTCCACGCGGCCGCCGTTCCTGACCTTGTCGGCAATCTGCTCAATCGTCATGACATCAACCAGGAGACCTGCGTCGAACCCCAATGTCGTGGCCGCCTTCAGGCGGACCACACGAATCGACCGTCAACAGTCGTAGTACGTCGGCGCGACCGCCCGCGGCACCACACCGAGCTCAGCGGCGTAGGCGTAAAAGCGTTCGACGCCTGCACGTTCGTCGGGGCCCAGACGGTACTTAATGTTATCCCGGAGGTAACGGTCCGCCACGTCCTGGCGGGCCGGATCCTCCGGATAGTAGAACTCGGCAATCTCGCGCGTCTGCCGCAATGACGCGTCCCGCGTGGCAATGAGCGCGCGCACATCGTCGGGCGTCAAGGCCCCGGCCCGACCGACCCAGAACGCGTAGACGAACGGCAGCCCGGTAGTCTGCAGCCAGAGCTCGCCGAGGTCGATCTTCTGCACCTCAACGGTGCGCGGCGCCGGGCCGTCGCCGATGCGCACGGGCCCAGCGTCCAGGAAGAGCGCGTTGTCGCCGATGACGAGGGCCGCGTCGGCCTGCGTCAGCATGGCCGGCAGGTCGGGTGCGTGCGGCGAGAACGCGGGCGTGATGCCGAACGCGCGGGCGCACATCACGCGCGTGAGCGCCACGGAGGTGCGCGAACTCGTGTCGAGCGCGACCGTCCTGACGTCGCGCATGTCCTTCGTGGTGTAGATGGCCACGGACGCGACCGCGCCGCGCGAGGTGATCGCCACTTCGGGCACGACCCGGTAGCTCTCGGGGCCATCCGGCGCGCGCAGGAACTCGATGGACGGAATCAGGCCGAGATCGGTTTCACCCGCGTGCAGGAGATCCGCGCAGCGGGCCGGCAGGTCGAAGCGGACGTCGAACCGCGGATGCTTCTCGAGCCCGTGGACCAGCGGGCGGGCGTTCAGGTACGTGACCGCCCCGATGCGGACCGGCGCCATCAGCGTGCGTCGAACCGTCCGTCCCGTTCGACCGGCTCGAGGGCCGCCGCGGAGATGTTCCGGCGAATCTCCTCGAGTGGCGCCCGGCGTCGTCCCTCGGGCGCGTCGTCCAGCGGCGAGACGCCGTCGATGTCGTCGGCGCCAACGGTCAGCGCCACCTGGGCGAGCTTCGGGCCGTACAGCGACCAGTCCACCTGGATGGACGGGATGTTGGTGACGAACAGCCGCGCCAGCGCCACACGCCGCACATCGTCGTAGCCGGTGGTGGGGACGGCGGGATTCACGTTGCGCGGCAGCGGCGCGAACGCCTTGATGACGCCGACGGCCTGCTGCAGCGCGGCGATCTGGCCGTAGAGCGCGGGCACATCGGCGGTCGGCAGCCTGTCGATCGTGAGGCGCGCGAGACCGAGGCCGGCGATGTTCACCTCCTCGATGGCGAGGCGCGCGTCGCGCAGGAGGTCGAACGGCGCCTGGGCGACCAGTTCGAGGCCGGCCTGCTTCAGCGCTTCGAGGACGCTCCGAAGCGGGGTCTGCGCCGCGGCCGCCAGCTGCTCGAGGTCGGCCAGGGAGTACCCGGAGACCGGCGTACGCCCTGCGGCGGCCACGACCTCGCGGACCCGCTGCACGGCCGCGTCGATGCTGGCCGGCGCGCCAGTGATGCGCACTTCACCCGCCGCTGGCGGAATGCTTATCGGGCCACCCGGCGTGGCGTCCACATCCGCGACCCTGACGAACGTGGTCCGAGCACCGTGCCGCTGGCGCCGGGCCTCGTCGGCCGAGACGCCGATGGCGATGATGTCGTGGCTGGTGGCGAGGGAGCTGAGCTCTGCGTCTGTGACGGTCATTCCAACTGGCGATCATATCAGCGGAGCCGCCTCATCCGAACCGGCGGTTCGAGTTCCGGACGGGGAGGCGCCACTCGCGCCGGTTTCCCGGCAGGCGCGACCGCCCGCGCCGGCGAGCTGGGCAGGAAGTGGCGCAAACCGCATCGGTCCGGCTGGCAGAAGCTATGCGTCTTCGAACGGCATGGCTACCACTCTCCGTGCGAACACGTTCCTGCAGCGGCTGGTCGGGGCGGCAGCGCTGGACTCAGCCATTTACGAGGAAGTGGAACGGGACGGGAACGCCACCGGCCAGGCGATGGCGATCGTTGTCCTGTCGAGCGTGGCGATGGGCATCGGGGCCCGGGGGCTGGGCGGCGGCCTCCACACGATTGCCTTCTTCGGCGTCGTGGCGCTCATCACCTGGGCCGCCTGGGCACTGCTGATGTTCGAGCTGGGCACCCGGCTGCTGCCCGGCCGGCGCACGCATTCGGACCCGTACGAACTGCTCCGCACCGTTGGGTTCGCGGCGACGCCCGGCTTCGCGGCCGTGCTGGCTGCGGTGCCGGCGGTCACGGTTCAGGTGCTGGTGCTGACCTGGCTGTGGATGATTGCGGCAATGGTTGTGGCCGTGCGGCAGGCGCTCGACTACGAGAGCACCGGACGCGCCGTTGCGACGTGCCTGCTCGGGTTCGTGCTGGCGGTGTCCATCGCGCTAGTCCTCGGCGTCGCGTTCGGCCCGGTGGTGTCGTAGCGCATTCGCGGGCGGGCTCCGGAGAACTGGCCGGGCTCACTTGCGCGGAGCGCCGGTCGCCATCGCCTACCGACGCCACTCGCGCCATCGTGGTTGTGTGTTCTCCGTCATGTGAGCTTCGCACCGACGGAGCGGGCGCCTTGAGCGGTCCAAATCGGGAGTGCCAGCTCAGGGCACGCGACAACCGGCAAACAGGTCTAGCAACTCTGGTGAGACAGACGCCTTGTCCAGCCCCATGCTTTCCTGCAACCGCAAGACTGTTGTCTTGTCACCCGGTACGGTCGCCTCGCCGGAGTAGTATCGCCCGGACGCGATAGCGTTGATGGTGACGCGACCAGCCAAGACGTTCAACGTGAAGGGCGGAGTCATCTGGACGCATCGATCGTTAACCACCACCTCGGGCTCTGGCTGGTTGCGGCCGTCGCCCTGTTGCTTGTCCTCGCCTTCGGCCAGCGATGTCGTATCAAGCTCTCGAACCTCACGGGGGACGCTGGGCCTTGAGGAGCCAGCCAAGGTAAGACCGCGTTACGGCCGGCCGAACTGACACCGGCCTCCCGTTACAGCCCACGGGTACGTATACTGTCCCATCTCTCGAAACCTGCTGCCGAACGGTAGACACCTCGGACGCTACGCCATCGAGTCCCCCATCGGCGGCGGGGGCATGGGAGAGGTGTATCGCGGGCGCGACACGAAGCTGGGGAGACTGGTCGCCATCAAGGTGCTCGGGGCCGAACTGACGGCAAATCCGGACATCCGAAGCAGGTTCTTCCAGGAAGCCGCCCTCCTCTCCCACCTCTCTCATGCGAATATATGCACCGTCTTCGATGTGGGAGAAATCGAAGGTGACGGCACGCCGTTCATTGTCATGGAGTACCTCGAAGGCGAAACGCTCAAGGCGATCATCGAGCGCGCGTCGACGGTATCCGTTGAGTCGGCACTGAGATATGTCGAAGAGGTGTGCGAGGGCCTCGCGGCAGCTCACGTTCACGTGATCCACCGCGACATCAAACCGGCGAACATCATGGTTGACCGGAGCGATCGAGTGAAGCTTCTGGACTTCGGGCTAGCCAGACTTCTGGACGCACCTGGAACGTCGGTATTCCAGTTCGCCGGCACACCGGCCTACATGGCTCCCGAACAGTATCGGGGAACCCCGCTCACACCGCAGACCGACCTCTTTGCGGGCGGAGCGGTGGCGTACGAATTACTCACGGGCAATCCTGCCTTCTACCACCCAGGCGACTCGATTCAGCGGGTGATGCACCGCGTGCTTCACGAGCAGCCGCCTGCGCTGTCCGGAGGCTATTCCGGCAAGGCCGCCGCAATACAGGCGATTCTATCCAGGGCGCTCGCGAAGAATCCGCGGGCGCGCTTCGGCTCGGCACGGGAGATGGCCAGTGCCATCCGCGCGCTCCGCCTCGCACCGGACTGGGATCCGGGAGCGACGGTGCGCCTCGGCAATCTGACCGTCCCCGACCCGGCGGCCGGTCCGAGCGACGCATCCGCCGGAATTCTTGCGTCGCCGGTACCAGCGGAAGATGTCGCCGCCGGCGGCGACGCAGAGGTACCGGCTGCGTTGTCAATGACCCCACCTTACGCGGGGGCGAGCCCATTGAGACGCACCACTCCAGCGGCACGTCCTCGCGCCGCCTTCACAGCGGCGGCTGGCCTCGTCGGCGCTGCAGCCATAGCCTCGGTGGTGTATGTGTGGACCGGAGGCCGTGATAGGCCTCGAGTGGACGGCATGGTGGCCCTGCGCCCGGAAGGACGGTTCTCCGCCCAGCAGTTCGCTCCGTTCTGGATCGATCAGACGGAGGTCACGAACGAAGACTTCCGTCGGTTCCTGCTCGCCAATCCGGAGTGGCAGAAGGACCGCATCAAGCCAGAACTGCACGACGGCGACTACCTGAAATTGTGGAACCACAACGACTTCCCCGCTGACCTCGCCGGGCACCCGGTGGTCTACGTCAGCTGGTACGCCGCCCAAGCATTCGCGGCGTGGTCCGGCAAACGTCTGCCGACGGACGCCGAGTGGGTAGTAGCCGCGCGTGGCGATGCGCGAACGCGCTACTGGTGGGGCGACGACTTCAGTCGTACTCGCGCCAACGCCGAGAGCCGCGGTACGCTCCCCGCTGGACTCGCCGAACATCGCGACCCGACGGGATTGGCCGACATGCTAGGCAACGTCTGGGAATGGACTGGTTCCGCTGCGGACCTGGACACCGGGGCGACCTCAGGGCGAACCGTGCGCGGCGGCTCGTGGAAGGACGCACCCGCCTTGCTCACGCTCGACTCGCGCCAAGTCGTCGACCCTCGGCTCACGGGCCCAGATCTTGGCTTCCGGTGCGCGCGGTAGGTCGGAGTACGGACACAGGTGAGCACCATGAACCTTGCAGCCCTTGTCCTCGTATGGCAGTTGGCCGATGGCGCTCCGTGCAAACAGGCACAGGCCTTGCGCGCGCAGGCACTCGCCCTTCCAGAGACTGGCGTCGGCCTCGAAGGACGCTTGGCAAACTTGAACTCAGCGCGGCGGTTGTGTCCATCCGCGGAAGTGGCGAACGACATCGGCGACACGCTGGAAAAGCTCGGGCGCCTGGAGGAGTCGGCAACAGCCTATCGGTCCGCCATCGATCAGAAGCCGGACTGGGCGCTCCCCTATTTCGGACTCGGAGACGTATACCGCGCGCTCGGACGGCCAGACGACGCCTTGTACTGGTATGAGAACGGCCTTCGTTACGCTCCGAACGATCCGGCGACACAGGCGCAAGTGCGAGCCCTACGTGCGGACGACCCGAACGGCCTGCTGCCATGGCGATCGATCAGCGCGACGCTGGACGGTAGCAGAAGCGCGGGGGTCATGGCATCGGTGGCCCTGAACGAGCGACTCATTCCGTTCGCGGTGAACTCCGCGTCACTGGCGACGGCGGCACGCGCTCAAGTTCGGGAGATTGCATATGCCCTGTGGGACCAACTCCAGACAGTTCGAAGCCTGGGGGTGATCGCCAGTACCAGAGCAGTGGTAGTCGAGGTCTCTGGTCACAGCGACCTCCGTGGCAGCGACGCGTTCAACATCGCGCTGTCGCAACGCCGGGCCGACGCCGTCGTCAACGAACTCGTGACGCGATTTGATATTCCACGAGCGCAGTTGAAAGCGGTTGGGCTCGGCCGCAGCCGCCCGCTATGCACGCTCCAGACGGAAGAGTGCCACGCACGGAACAGACGGGTGGAACTCCGGCGGCTACGGAACTAGAAGTTCGCGGACGGACGCGTAGGTGGG
The DNA here is from genome assembly GCA_046331345.1 of Vicinamibacterales bacterium. GTDB lineage: Bacteria > Acidobacteriota > Vicinamibacteria > Vicinamibacterales > CAVVIG01 > CAVVIG01. The sequence goes on from JAXLRA010000005.1 coordinate 192,833, forward strand.
GAGGCGGATGTGATGCCTGCGAGCCGAATGATCGCCCTCTTGGCAGCGGCTGCGCTGCTCTTCGTACCGGTCCATGCCCAGGACCGTCGACTTGCTCCTACAGCGACCTCTGCGCGGCCGCGGGGCCGGGCCCTCGTCATTGGGAATGACGCGTACGCACGTGCGCGACTCCAGAACGCGGTGGCAGACGCGACGGCAATTTCGGACGCCTTGCGCGAGCTCGACTTCGACGTTACGAGCTTGACCGACGTACCGCTGGCCCAGTTCGAACGTCAGGTGGACGCGTTTGCGGCCGGCCTGTCTGACGGGGACGTGGCAGTGTTCTACTTCTCCGGTCACGGCGTCGAAGTGGACGGGGAGAACTACCTCATTCCGGTCGACTTCAATGGTATCGATGCAGCGGACCTCAAGGCGCGCGCATACTCGGCACAACGAGTACAGGCCAAGCTCGAAACACGGTCACGGCTGCGTATCCTGATCCTCGATGCCTGCCGCGACAATCCTTTCCGGGCCGTGCGCTCGGGCGCGGGCGGCCTTGCAGCGATGACGGCCAAAGGATCTCTCATCGCGTTTGCCACCGCGCCAGGCGGAACGGCCAGCGACAATCCGCGCGGCCGAAACGGACTCTTCACGCAGGAATTGCTGGAGGCGCTGAAGGAGCCGGGTCTCACGGCCAGCGAACTGTTCCGGACCGTGCGGGAGCGAGTCGACCGGGCCTCGGGAGGCCGGCAGTTCCCATGGATTTGGGATGGGCTCATCGGGAACTTCGCGTTCCGCCCTGGCCCCAGTGCGGCGCCTGGTGTCGCGACTGACAAGGCGCCCGTCCCGTTGCCAATGCGCGACCGGCCGCAACCCGCGGGCCGGTTCGATCGACCGTCCGGGCCTGCCAGGCCGGTCGTCTCCCGGTCACTCAACGCCAGCGCGGGGGCGGCATACGGCGTGTCTCTGAGCCCGGGCTCACGCTTCATCGCGACTGGCTACGAGGACGGTTCCGTGAGGCTCTGGGACCCGGCCGCGGGAAAACAGATTGGCGAGTTCGCCGGGCTCGTCGGCAATGTCTCGACTGTCGCAGTCAGTCCGGACAATCGCCGGCTCGCGGCATCTAGCGGCGATCGCGTCGTCCGCATCTGGGATCTCGACTCAAAGACCGAAGTCTCCCGATTGTCAGGCCACTCTGACGCAGTGTTGGCGATCGCCTTCAGTCCGGATGGACGAGAACTCGCGACCGCGAGCGCGGACAATACGATCCGCCTGTGGACCGTCGAGACGGGAGCCGCGCGCGATACGCTCCTGGGGCACCGAGACGCCGTCACAGGCGTGTCGTACAACGCCAACGGGCGCCAGTTGCTGTCGGCCAGCAGGGACGGCACTGTCCGCGTCTGGGATCCCATCCGGGCGCGCGAGACGATGGCGATCGAGGTGGGGCGTCCTGTCACAGCCATGGCCGCGACACGCGACTTCCGGCTCGTTGCTGCCGGAGACCCAAGCGGGATGATCGAAGCGTGGGACGCGGAGTCAGGCCTGAAGACCTGGAGCCTGCGAGCCCCACATCGTGGCACTGTGTGGGCTCTCACGTTCAGCGCAGACGGCGCGCTGCTCGCATCGGGCGGCGCCGATGGTCAGGTACGGTTGTTCCGCGGATCCACCGCACAGGCTCTGGGGCAGTTCAGCCATGCCGATTGGGTTCGCGGCGTCGCCTTCAACGATGATGGTACCTGGCTAGTCTCGTCGAGCGGAGACGGCGACGTCCACACGTGGCGGGTGACCCGGTGAGCCCGGAGGACTCCCGCTCAGCGTCCCTCGACCAGAAGTCCGTCACCGGCCGAACCAATCTCCAGAGTCAGGCTATGCTCGGACGGGGCACAGGAGATCCAGCGGTTGATATTGTATTCCTTCTGGACCGGTAGCCGGTAGGGTGCGTCCTTCACCGTCACCTGAAACAAGCTCAGGCCCGCAGGCACGGTCACACGGGAAATGCCCGCATCGTCAACACCTGCCGACTCCTCGCGGTCATTGACGATGACCGAGTAGACGCGAGACGCCGCTCGTTGCGCGGTGTACCGGACCCGAAACTCGATCTCGCAACTGGTCGCAAGCGGAGTTGGCACAGCGGACTCGGAAGGCACGAGCAGGTCCCCGTGATTCGCAGTCAGGATGTTCTGGGTGGCTGCGCTCGCAAGGCTCCGCAGCGTCCTGCCCAGCGCCTGCTTGTCGATGGCCCGACTCTTGGAATGAAACCCTGTGACCCTCGTACCGGGGATCCATAGAAACCGCTTGCTGTGGAACCCAGGACCGAAATCGAACCCGCGCTCCAGATCTTTGCGTGAAACATCCTGCCGGACCACGAAACTCTGGAGGAGTCTCCCGTTCGCGGTGTTCAGCACCTTGAACTCCACAAGCAGGGTTGGCGAACTGTCCTTCGCGCCCTGACGCTCGGTCATGAGCAATCGCGGCACTATGGCCGTCTTGACCCCAGCGGCACGGGCGAACTCAAGATTACCAGCCTCATCCAGCGTGCTGTAACTCCCCCCTGGGTTGAGGAGCACAACTTCGTGTCCGGCATCCTCGAGTTCGTCGTAGACCGCCGGCGTTAGATGCCACGCCAGTAGTTCTCCCTGTGCCTCGCCGGACGAGTCGAACGCCGGAAACAGGCCAGTCGCGGCCGGCTTTAGTTCCTGCGCGACGACCGGAGAGGCGAAGGACGCCCACGCCAGAGCGCACAGACTGAACACGCGAGCCAAAAATGTCAACCATCGATTCCGCGTGCGGCAGGTGGACATGAGCGTCTCCTCGTCGTAGTGCGGACTAGGGCCGCGGCGTCGCGGCCGGCCTGGGCGTAGAAACCGGGCGTGCCGCGGGAGTCTGGCGTGCACTGGGATTGGCGGCCGGTGTCGCCGCTGCGGCCGGCGCGTTGTTGAGGACTGGCAGCGGTTCGTTGTCGCGGGTGGCAATCACTGCCGCCGGGCTTGCGGACCACTTTTCGTCTCCGGCCATCAGGAGATAGTCGTAGATGATGTGCATGTTGTCCGGCAGCGCACCACCGTGCGCACGCTGGTACAGGCTGACGTACTTCTTCAGCGACTCTTGGATCTCCGGCTGTGAGGCCGGGTTGTTCTGCGCGATGAGTTGCAAGGCGTACTGGAGGTGGGGCTCCGGAAAACTGCCGCGACCGGCGTCGTAGCGGATGGCATTCTGGAAGTGCGTCAGCGCCAGCTGCTTCTCTTCAGGGGTCCGGCCGGTAATCGCGTACAGCTTCCCGAGCTCATACTGAATACGAGGGTCGTTCGAGCGCAGCTTCTCGGCGTCGATGAAGTTCTCCTTCGCCATCGGCATCAGGTCGTACTCCGCCGCGATGACGCCGTTGTCTCGCTTGAGCGCGGCCATCAGGATGGCGAACTCCGCCGATGAACCGGTCAAACCAGCCTGGTTGAGGCTCGCATCGATCTTCGCTTTGAGAGGTCCGGCTATCTGACCCTCGACGTACGCCGAACGCTGCTTGAGCCGGTCAGGGTCACCGACGAAACCAAGACCGAGCCGCTTGTCCCTCGATATCAGACCGGCCATGCGTGTGTACACCTTGGGCACCTCGCGCAGGTCGTACTTGGTGTTCAGGACCGCATTGAGGGCGAACTCGTCGGCTTCCCCTTCGTGTAGAGCCTCCCACCGAGTCGGTTCGAACTTGTTCCGGAAGAGCACAGTCGACCCGACGATGGCAGCCCCGGCGCTGACAGCTGTGAGCGCCTTCCCGGCGTTGCCGCCGATGGCGGCGCCGAGGGCGCCTCCGCCAACCGCCATCACCGCGCCGAAGATGGCTTTCTTCTTCGCAGACGACGCGGCCAATTCGACAGCGAGCTTGTCTTCGAGTACGTCGCTGCGAATCTGCTCGTACATGTGCTTCCGTTCGACATGCGCCACCTCGTGTGCCAGCACATAGGCGAGTTGCGCTTCGTTGTCGAGCAGCGACACCAACCCGGTCGACAGATAGATGGTCCCGGTAGAGAGCGCCTCAGCCGTCGGCGTCGGGTCAAGAACCAACCTGAACGCATATAGGTTGGGTGAGTCCGGAGGCACCAGCTTCTGACCCAACGTGTTGATGTAATTCACGAGGATCGGGTTGTCGTACAGCCGCCCGTACTTCTGCCAGACCTCGAGCCACTGCGGATTCGACCGCCAGTCGGCACCTCCGGCCGTGGAGTTCACGTGAAAGGCGAACTCTTTGTCCTGTCGCTGCACGTTCGCCCACGCGGCATCGATCTCCGCGACGACTTCAGGCCGCTTCGCGATCTCAGCCATCCGCTGCTTTTCCTTGTCGGTGTACTGCGGCCGTGCTGCAGCCTGCGCCCAGACCATTGACGACACACTGAGGCACAGCAGACCGATGCCGATGGCTCGCTGAAATACCCTGCCCATCACGCCACCTCCCACGAACATGGACGGACACTGATTGTAGATTTGCGCGAATCGTAGGAGATTGGCGGGGTGAGATCAAGGTCAATCGTGACAATGTTGACAGGACGCAGGGGCGAGGCTATCGTCCGTGCACTCCTTAGAACAGAACGAACGGTGCGACATCTACTCTTCCCGCTCGCGCTTGCGCTAGTCAGCGGCGCCTCTGTGGTGTCCGGCCAGATCGATTCGGACATATTCACCCTCGAAGTACCGGAACTTGGAATTCACATCGTTCAGGGTGGTTCCGCGGTCATTCCCGGCACCGCGCCGGGCCACGTGCAGGTCCGCATAGCACTGCCACCCACTCAGGTCTCGTACGGCAATGTGTTCGCCCGAGTGAATACCGAGGCCGCGAACACGATCATGACGGTGCGCGGAACGTCGAACGGCCTCCTGTGCGACCTGGATCTGACCCGCCAGCAGGCTATCCGATTCAGAGGCGGAAGAAACTCCGTCGAAGTGGGCGTCGTGGACAATCGAGGCAGGCTCCGGTACTCCTCGTTTCTCATCGACCTTGCCGCTCAGGCGCAGGTGCGCCGCGGAGCGGACCCGATTGCGGCTCGCCGGGGCAGCACGCGACATGCGCTCTTGATCGGAGTCGCCAGATATCTGGAGAACGGAACTGGCGTGCGCAATCTCGCAACGGCCGACCGTGATGCGTCGCTCCTCCGAGACTTTCTCGTCTCTCCGGGTGGCGGCTTTCAGACAGATCACGTGACGTTGCTACTGAACGAAGATGCGACTGCCTCGCGTATCAGACAGGCTCTGGCGACACTCGCCACGGTTGCGGCCCCTGACGACATGGTGGCGATATTCATCGCGGGCTACGGCATCCCGGCACCGGAGGATCCCAGACGGTACTATCTCCTAGCGCACGACTCGCGGCCCCAGGAACTGCAGGGCACCGCACTTCCACTCGCCGAACTCGAGGACTTCTTCGGAAGATCCCTGAAGGCGCGCTCTGTCGCGACGTTCCTTGATGTCGCACGCCCGACGCCGTTCGTACGTCCAGGCATGTCCACCACGACGTTGGTGCATCAGTATCTGAGTCGACTTGCCGGAGGAGGTACGCGGGCCGTGCTCGCGGCGGCAGACGTCGGTCAGACCGCTTCGGCGGGCGAGGCAACCGCGACAGTCGGGACTTTCACGCGAGAAATCGTCGCTGGACTCGGCGGCAGCGCGGACGAGAACCGGGACGGCACTGTGACATTCGGCGAACTCTCAGCGTTCGTGCGAAGTGAGGTCAGGAGGTCGACTGGTGGCGAGCAGAGTCCAGTTGGCTCACCCGGCGAAGGGGAGGGACTCGCCTTGGCCGGCCTGCTCGCTCGCCCCTAGTATCTAGGCAGACCGTATAACAGCCCGCGGACGAACCACCAGCGAGCGGTCCAGTATCGAGGCGCTACATCGCCGCGACGATGCGCGTGGCGAGCTCGAGGGCGCGGCGCCCCTGAGCGCCGTCGACCATGGGCGCGCGCTTGTGGCGCACGGCGTCGACGAAATCCGCGAGTTCCCGCTTGAGCGGCTCCTCGTTCTGCACCGGCACGTCCCCGCCCTGAATCGACGGCATCGGCCCCTCGCCCTTCACGAGGCTGTACATCTCGATCTTCTGGGCAGCGTAATCGATTGACAGGTAGGCGGCGGGCTGGAAGAAGCGGATCTTGCGCACGCGGTCGCGGCTGATGCGGCTCGCCGTGAGGTTCGCAATCGCACCGTTCGCGAAGCGCAGCCGCGCGTTCGCGATATCCACGCGCCCGGTCAGCACCGGCACACCGACGGCCTCGATCGACTCGACCTCGGACTTCACCAGCGAGAGCACCACATCCAGGTCGTGAATCATCAGGTCGAACACGACATCGATGTCGAGACTCCGCTCCGGGAACGTGCCCAGGCGATGCACCTCGATGAAGCGCGGGTCGCGCAGCATCGGCCGCGCGGCCTCGACGGCCGGATTGAAGCGCTCGGTGTGCCCCACGGCGAGCACCGCCCCGCTCTTCGCGGCGGCCGCCATCATCGTGTCCGCCTCGTCGAGCGACCGCACCATCGGCTTCTCGACCAGCACGCCGGCGCCTGCCTCGAGGAACGGCAGCGCCACAGCCAGGTGCTGCTCGGTCGGCACGGCAATCGATACGGCATCGACCTTCCCGAGCAGGGAGCCCGGCCGCATCAGCGCACGGGTGTGGTTGGCCGCGGCGATCTCCTCGGCCCTCGCCTGGTTCGTGTCGACCACCGCCACAAGTTCGACATCCGGCATCGCGCCGAGAATGCGCGCGTGATGCTTGCCCAGGTGCCCGACTCCAATGACCGCGACCTTCATGCTCATGCCTTCACCTGTCCTGTGGACGCCGCAACCGGGCGTCCGACGATCGCGATGCCGGCCGCGTCTGCCGCGGCCATGACGGCATCGCCATCGATCATCAGTGTCTTCCCCGCATCCACCGACAGCACCGCTGCCCCGGCGGCCTGCATCGCCCGCACGGTGGCCACGCCGACGACCGGCACGTCGAAGCGCATGTCCTGGTTCGGCTTCGCCACCTTCACGATGACGACGCCAGGACCGGCCAGCTGGCCGGCGCGGGCGATCACCTGATCGGTCCCTTCCATCGCTTCCACCGCGACGACCGCCGCCGACTTCACCGCGATCGTCTGCCCGATGTCGTGCCCGGCAATCACGTCGGCCATCCGGTAGCCGAAGGCGAGGTCCGCCTGCTCCTCCTCGCTCGGCGCACGACGCGTCAGCACCCCCTCGCGCGCCATCAGCGGCGTGAGGAAACCGGTCGAGTCGATCAGCTGGATGCCGCGCTCCTGCAGGAAGTCGCCCACGGCCCCGATGATGGAGTCGGTGTTCTTGGTCGCGATGCGCGCCAGGAGCCCGAGTGCCGTCATGTCGGGCACGATGTCGGAGAAGAGCTTCGTGTGCTTCACCTGCCCCGCCATCAGGGCGTGCGTCGCGCCGGCCTTCTCGAGCAGCCCCACCCAGGTGCCGAGCTTGCCCAGCGACACGCGGTGAATGGCCGCGGCCGGAGCCCGTGCGGCCTCCGCCTCGAGTTCCGGAAAGGCTTCTTCCTTGAGCGCGATGATGGTGACCTGGTGCCCGGCGGCGCGTGCGGCCTCGAGCACCAGGAACGGGAACCGGCCGTTGCCGGCAATGAGCCCGAGGTGCACGCTAGTCGTCCGCGGCGACGTCCTCGCTGCGGCGCGAGGCGCGCTTCAGGATGACGCCACGCTCCGACTTGTGGATGAAGTCCACGAGGTACTGCACTTCGGGCGACGCCAGCGTCTCGTCCGACTCGATGCGCTGCAGCGCCGCGGAGGTGTTCAGCTTCGACACCAGCAGGTAGCGGAACGCCCGCTTCAGCCGCGTGACCGACTCGCTCGTGAAGCCCCGCCGCATCAGGCCGATGGTGTTCAGGCCGTAGATGCGCGCGCGGTTTCCCACGCTCTTCGCGTACGGCAGCGCATCCTTGGTGACCACCGAATAGCCGCCGATGAACGCGTAGCGCCCCACGCGGCAGAACTGGTGCACGGCCGACCCGGCGCTGACATTGGCGAAGTCTTCCACGTGCACGTGCCCGCCGAGGGTCGCCGTATTGCCGAAGATGGTGTTGTTCCCCACGTGGCAGTCGTGCGCCACGTGCACGTAGGCCATGAACAGGTTGTGGTCGCCGATCTGCGTGATGCCGCCCCCGCCCGCCGTGCCGCGGTGAATCGTGACGAACTCGCGGAAGACGTTCTGCCGGCCGATGACCAGGCGTGTGGGCTCGCCCTTGTACTTCAGGTCCTGCGGAGCCAGGCCGATGGAGGCAAACGGGTAGATCTCCGTGCCCTCGCCGATCTCGGTCCACCCCTCGATCACCGCGGACGCGCCGACCTTGCAGCCCGCGCCCAGCACGACGTTCGGACCGACGACCGCATTGGGGCCGACGAACGCGCCCTCGCCGATGACCGCCCCGGCGTGGACACGCGCGGTCGGATCGATGAAGGTGCCGTCGGTCACGATGCCGAGCACCAGCTGGCACTCGGTGGCCAGCTGCTCACCGGCGTAGGCCGTCGCCTGCGCGAAGGCCACGCCGCCGCGACGGCGGCTCAGCGAGATTTCGAGGCGGAGCCGGTCGCCCGGCACGACCTGCCGGCGGAACTTCGCGCCGTTGACGCCGCGGAGGTACACGCGCGTCTGCGGGTTCTGCTCCTGGTCGCGGACCAGGATGGCCGCCGCCTGCGAGAGCGACTCGACCATCAGCACCGCGGGCAGCAGGGGCGCGCCGGGAAAGTGACCGGGAAAGAACTCCTCGTTGACCGTCACGTTCTTGACGGCCACCAGACGCCGCCCCGGTTCGTGCTCGAGGACAGCGTCGACGAGCATCGACGGGTAGCGGTAACACAGGCCCGAAAGCGCCTGAGGTATGTTGATGGACACTCGTGTCAGTCTACCAGAACCCCAGCCGCCCTCCGGACGCGCCGGACACGGCCAGATGCGTCGTCAGGCGTCTAAGAAGAAGGGCTGTCGCACGGCTCGCGAAACGCCCATAATATGAGGAGCTTCAAGGGAGCCCAATGAGTCGATTCACGATTGCCGCACTGCTGGTGGCCGCGCTGTCCGCTGCGGCCTGCAGTAACGACACGACCACGTCGCCCACGACGACCACGACGACGCCAACGTCGGTCACGGACTCGTTCAACGGCACGATCACGAAGAACGGCGCCTCGAGCTTCGCGTTCAACGTGTCTGCGGCCGGCGCGGTCTACGCCACGCTCACGTCCATCGCCGACACGTCGGTACCGGTGGGGCTCAGCATCGGCGTCTGGACGGCGGCCACGGCCACCTGCTCCTTCAACCCCAGCATCGCGAACGACAGTGCCCTGCAGGGCTCCACGCTCAGCGCCAGTGCCAGCGGCGTCGGCCAGCTGTGCGTCCGGGTCTACGACATCGGCAAGGTGGTCAACCCGCTCGACTACCAGGTGACGGTCGTTCACTACTAGGCTTTGGGCCATCGGCCCTGGACGATAGGCGACGCACAGAGGCCCGGCTCGCGCCGGGCCTTTTCTTTTGTGCACCGTACAAAAGAAGACGCGGACCAGAGCGTCAGCTCCGGTCCGCGTCATCCAGTTCCTACTTCACTTCTGAGTTCTAACTTCTAAGCTCGGAACGGTCTCACTTCTTGGCCGGCGTCTTGTCGAGCCGCGCCACCGCTTCGAGCGTGAGGTCGATTCCGGGCTCGGCCCAGATGACGCCCGAGTCGCCCGCGCTGAAGAGGACCTGCAGGCCCTTCTCCTTGGAGAGCGCCTCGAGGACCGGCATCAGCTTGGTCTGGAATTCCTGCTGGAGCTGCTGCTGGAGCTCGGTGAGTTCCTGCTGCGCATCCTGCTCGAAGCGCTGACCTTCCAGCGTCTGGCGGTCGATGTCCTTCTGGAGTTGCGCACGCGCGGCTTCGCTCATGACGCTGCCGCTGGTCTCGAGCTTCTGCTGGTTGGTCTGGAGCACCTTGGCCTTGTCGGCGGCCTCGGTCTGCTTCTTCTGGGCCAGCGCATTGACCTTCGCGGCGGCAGCCTTGCCGTCGGCGGAGAGCTGCGCGATCGCCTGAAGGTTCACGAAGCCAACCTTCGCGCCCTGCGGGAACGGGGCGGGCGGCGGGGGCGCGGGCTGTGCCGGCGCGGCCTGGGCCGGAGCGGGCTGCGCGGGACGGGCGGCACCGGCGGGAGCCTGGGCCTGGGCGAACACCGGCGACGCGGTCACAACGAACGCGACGGCCGCGGCAAGGGCGAGACCTTTCATTCCTGCTAATCCTTTCGTCTGAGCGAAACCTTACGAGTGTATCAAAACGTCGTACCCACGGCGAACCTGAACTGGAACGCCTTCTGGGGACGGAGGTAGTTGTTCAGCACCCCGCCCCGCTGTGGGTTGTAGGCAAAGATGAGCCGGAACGGGACGTTCAGGACCGGCATGAAGAACCGGATCTCGGCACCCGTGGAGGTCTTGAACGCGCTGCGCTGGCCGGTGATCTTCGTCTGCGCCGGCGCGACGGTGCACGACCCATCGGTCTGGCGCGTGCACGGCGTCAGAGTGATGCTCTGCAGCGGATCCAGCAACAGCGGCGTCGGATCGGTGACGAGTTCCTTGATGTCTTCCTTGAGGGCGAACGACTCCCCCGTGTCGCGGATCTGGCCCGCGTCGTAGAAGAGGATCAGGCGCACCGGGCCGGCGATGGAGAAGATCTGCTCCGCGTTGAACAGCAGGCTCTTGTTGCCGCCGAGGACGAGACCGGTCTGCAGGTCGGCCGGGCCGATCGTGCGCAGGTCGAAGCCGCGGATGGTGTACTCGCCGCCCATGAACAGCTTCTCGAAGATGGGCAGGTCGGTCGTGCCACCCCAGGTCCGCACGTACTCGACCTGGCCGCGCACGCCGAACGACATGCGGTTGTTCTGCTTGAAGAACCCGACGGCCTCGATCGACGGCTTGATGTACTTCGTGTTGCCGCCCCAGCCGGCCAGGTCCGTATTGAGGGTCAGGCGGCGGCCGGTCGTCGGGAAGATCGGCTGGTCGACCGAGTTGTAGCTCAGGCTCGGCGTGATCTTGCTGATCGTCCGCACGCCGCCCGCGCCGATGAGCAGCGAGTCGCGCAGGTACGGGTTGCGGGCGAGAATCAGCGGGTCGGTGAACGCCGTGTTGATCTCGGTGACTTCCACCTGCTGGTAGCTGTAGTTCGCAAACGCGCGCGTGAACCCCGACCCGACCGGGAACCCCATCGTCAGCGAGCCGCCCGTGGAGCGCTGGGTGAACTGGCTCACGTAGCGGACGTCGCTCCGGAACAGGTTCGCGCCGCCCGTGATGTTGCGGTCGAAGAGGAACGGCTCGGTGAACGAGAGCGTGTAGTTCTGCGCGCGCTGGCCGCCCTGCAGCGAGATGGTGAGGCTCTCGCCGCGCCCGAGGAAGTTGGCCGTCTGGAACGACAGTTGGCCGAAGAAGCCCTCGAACTGCGAGACACCGGCGCCGAAGGTGAGCTGGTTGCGGTTCTGCTCCTCCAGCTTCATCTTCACGTCGACCTTGTTCTCGGCGTTCGGCGTCTTGTCGACGTTGACGTCCTTGCCGGGGCCCTCGAGCGCCTTGAAGTAGCCGAGCTGGTTCAGGCGCTTGATGCTGTACTTCAGCGCCTCCGTGTTGAAGACACCGTTCTCGTAGAGCCGCATCTCGCGGCGGATGACGTTGTCGCGCGTCGTGGTGTTGCCCGTGAAGACGATGCGGTTGATGAAGTACTGCTTGCCTTCCTGGATCTGCAGCGTCACGTCCACCGACGGGTCGCCCTTCGGCGCATCGTCGACCGCGGCGAGGAGCCGGGGGGCCTGCGGTTCGGCCGGGTTCACCTCGTCGCTGAACTTGTAGTCCGGGAAGCCGGTGAACTCCATGTAGCCGCCGGCGCCGTAGATTTCCTGGGCCTTCTGGAAACCCTTCCGCACCAGCTTCTGGCTGTAGTACTCGCCCTTCTGCAGCTTGAACAGCGGCTTCAGCGCGTCGCTCTTGACGACGGTGTTGCCGGCCACGTCGAAGCTGTTCACCTTGTAGCGGTGCCCCTCGTTGACCGGAATGCGCAGCTCGATCCAGCGCGTCTTCTTGTCCTCGGAGTCGCCCAGCACCTTGATTTCGGGCTCACCCACCTGCGCGCGGATGTAGCCGTGGTCGCGGTAGTAGTCGAGCACCCGCTCCGCGTCTTCCTCGAACTTGGTTTCCTGGTAGGTGCCGCGGCCGGTCAGGAACGACAGCCACGTCTTGGACCGGTTGTCCTTCATCTTGCGACGCAGCTTGCCGTCGCCGATGGCGGTGTTCCCCGTGAACTCGACGTTCCGGATCTTCACCTTCGGACCTTCGCTCATGTTGAAGGTGACGTGGACCAGCTTCGGGCCGCCCTCGACCGCCTTGATCTCGTGCGAGACCTCGGACGACTGGTAGCCCTTCTCCTTCATCATGTCGCGGATGATGCCCTCGATCTTGCGGATGAGGCCCGGATCGATGAAGGTGTCCAGCCGGATCTGCGCGTTGTTCTCCTTCAGCTTCTCGTCGATCTTCGAGGTCTCGAGCTTCTTCGAGCCGACGAAGTCGACGATCTTCACGCGCTGCCGTTCCTCCATGTCGTAGGTGATCAGCTTGCCCACCACCCCGTTGGAGAAGACGTAGTCTTCGACGTCGATCGAGAGGTTATCCAGGAAGTTCGTGCCCCACAGCCGCTGGAAGTCCTGACGGAGGCTCTCCTCGGTGTTCTCGGTGTAGGGCACCCAGACGCCCTGCGACGGCGCGCTCGGCTTGGTCTGGATGTAGAACATGTAGGTCTGGATATCGACCAGGGAGGTGTTGCCCTGCGCCTCGAAGCACGGCGCAATCAGGTACACCACGGGGCCGGAACCGGCCGGCGGCAGGGCGCGGGGAGGCGGAACGGGTTGCCCGCAGATGGTCGCGGGGTTGGCGACCTGTGCCGCAGGCTGGGCGTAGGCACCCACGGCCGACAGCAGCAGTCCGGCTGCCAACCCACTCACGCGTAACCGTTTGAACATGCAGCGCTTTTCCAGACGTCGCCCACCGGGGCGCCCGAAGCTCTTTACTTTACTGGATTTTAGACGGCAGCGGGCAACGGATGGCCGTGCCGGCCCCTCTGAGCGGGTGGGACGTACCGAAAAAGCAGAAAGGGCAGAGGCCTCACTCCCCTGCCCTTCGTGGGGCCCGCCTGAAGGCGGGCACTACAGCCGCTCGCGTGTAGTGTCCACCTTCAGGTGGACCACTCATCACGAGAGCTTGCGTCCAGCCTCGAGTTCGCCGGCTGGCCGGTAGGCAATCTGCCCGGCCTCCATGTAGACCTCGACCTCGCCGCCCTTGAGGTGACCGCGGATCAGCTCTTCCGAGAGCGGATCCTCGACATACCGCTGGATCGCCCGGCGCAGGGGACGCGCGCCGTACGAGCGGTCCTTGCAGGTGACCTCGATGATCCAGTCGACCACTTCCTGGCTGATCGAGATCTTCATCTTGCGGTCGATCAGGTTGTCGTTCAGCTGGTTGACCAGGAGCGCCATGATCCGCCGCAGGTCGTCGTCGGTCAGCGCCTCGAAGACGATGATCTCGTCGATGCGGTTGATGAACTCGGGGTTGAAGGTCCGCTTCACCTCGCCGAGCACCATTTCCGACACGCTCTTCTCGATGGCCGTCGTCTCGGAGGACTGGAAGCCCAGCCCGGTCCGCTTCTGGATGAAGCGGGCGCCGATGTTCGACGTCATGATGATGATCGTGTTCTTGAAGTTCACCCGGTTGCCCAGGCCATCGGTCAGGTGGCCGTCTTCGAACACCTGCAGCAGGATGTTGAAGATGTCCGGGTGCGCCTTTTCGACCTCGTCCAGCAGGACGACCGAGTACGGGTTCCGCTTCACCTTCTCGGTGAGCTGACCGCCCTCTTCGTGCCCGACATATCCGGGCGGCGAACCGATCAGCTTCGAGACCGAGTGCTTCTCCATGTACTCCGACATGTCGAAGCGGATGAGCGCATGGTCGCTGCCGAACAGGAAGTTGGCGAGCGCACGCGCGAGTTCGGTCTTGCCGACGCCCGTCGGTCCGAGGAAGACGAAGCTGCCGACCGGACGGTTCGGGTTCTTGAGCCCCGCACGCGAGCGGCGGATGGCGCGGGAGATCGCCGAGATCGCCTTCTCCTGGCTGATGACGCGGCGATGCAGTTCGCCTTCCATCCGCAGGAGCTTGTCGCCCTCGTCCTGGTTGATCGACGTCATCGGGACGCCGGTCCACTTGGCGACCACCTCGTCGATTTCCTGCTTGCCGACCACCACCTTGCGCGTGCTCGACTTCACGTCGAACTTCTCGCGCACGAACTGGAGGTTCTCGCGGGCCGCCATCTCCTGCTCGCGGTAGAACTGCGCCTTCTCGAAGTCCTTCTGGGACGAGGCGCTTTCCCACTGCTCCACAGCGACGCGGATGCTCTTGTTGATCTCGCCGAACTCCTCGCTGTAGCCCGCCTCGCGCAGCTTGGCGCGCGCACCGGCTTCGTCCACCAGGTCGATCGCCTTGTCGGGCAGGAAGCGGTCGGTGATGTAGCGGTTCGACTGGTAGACGGCCGCCTCGATCGCCTCGCGGGTGTACTCCACGTGGTGGAACGACTCGTAGCGTTCCTTCACGCCGAGGATGATCTCGATCGTTTCCTTCTCGCTCGGCGGATCCACCTTGATCGCCTGGAACCGGCGCTCGAGCGAGCGGTCCTTCTCGATGTACTTCCGGTACTCAGCCGGCGTCGTCGCGCCGATGCAGCGGATCTCGCCGCGGCTCAGCGCCGGCTTGAGGATGTTGGCCGCATCGAGCGAGCCCTCCGCGGACCCCGCACCGACCAGCGTGTGCAGCTCATCGATGAACACGATGATGTTCGGGTTCTCGGTGAGCTCCTTCATGATCGCCTTGAGGCGCTCTTCGAACTGGCCGCGGTACTTGGTGCCGGCCACGATCAGCGAGATGTCCAGCGCGAGGATGCGCTTGTCCGCCAGGAAGTGCGGCACGTCGCCGAAGACAATCTTCTGCGCCAGCCCCTCGACGATGGCCGTCTTGCCGACGCCCGGTTCGCCGATCAGCACCGCGTTGTTCTTGGTGCGCCGGCAGAGCACCTGCTGCACCCGCTCCACCTCGTGCTCGCGGCCGACCAGCGGGTCCAGGTGGTTCTTCATCGCCGACTCGGTCAGGTCCCGGCTGAACTCGGCCAGCAGCGGGGTTTCCTTCACGCGCGTCAGCGTGGTCTTCTCGTTCAGCAGCTGGACGATGTCCTCGCGAACGGCGTTCAGGCGCATGCCCTTCTCCATCAGGATGGAGGCGGCCACGGAACGCTCCTCGCGGAGGATGCCGAGCAGGAGGTGCTCGGTGCCGATGTAGTTGTGCAGCAGCCGGTCGGCTTCTTCAGCCGCAAACTGCAGTACACGCTTGGTTTCCGCGCTGAACGGGATCTCGACCGAGGTCGAGACCTTCTCGCGGAACACCGTGCGCCCTTCGATTTCCTTGCGGATGTTCTCGAGGGAGAGGTGCGAGCGCGCAAAGATTCGGCTCGTGAGCCCCTTGCCTTCGCGGATGAGTCCCAGCAGCAGGTGCTCGGTCTCGATCGAGACGCTGCCCAGCTGGCTGGCCTCGTACCTGGCGAAGAAAAGTACTCGTCGAGCCCTTTCGGTGTACCGTTCGAACATCCGGCCTACCTAGTGAAAAGCAGATGGTGTTGGGGTCACGACTGCGATGACCCCAGTATACGGCATCGCTCCGGGGCACCGCCCGTCATTCCGCCGGTAACCCACGCGCATCGTGGGAGTTCCCGACACTTCATTGGACGCCGCGTATGCGTCAGGCGTGCCGCCGGGCGCTCGGGAAGGCAAGGTTCACTTGAGACCTTCCAGCTTCTTGAGATCCGTCTGGTCCAGCACGGTCCGCAGCGTCTTCACATCGTCCAGTTCACGCCCTTCGAGCTGAACGAGGAACCGCTTGCCGACGACGACGCTGAGTTCGCCGTTCTTGGTGCCCTTGTCCCACTTCTCCCAGCCCGGGTTGTTCCCGATCATCAGCGACCGCTCGAACCCGTCCTGGGTTTCCTTCTCGTAGCCGGCGGCCATCATCATCGCGAACGGCGCGAAGAGCAGCTGGTTGAAGCCCGAGTCCATCACCTTGGCTTCGATCTCCATCTCGCCCTTCTTGTAGGTGACCGACGTCTGCGAGAACGCGAAGGGGGCGGTCATCTTCTCGCCGGTCGGGCTGCCCTTCTCCCAGCCGCTCACGGTCGGCAGCACGGTCTGCAGGTCGCGGAAGCTCACCGGGTCCACCGGCTTGGCGTTCGGATCGCCACCGGTCGCACCGGCAAGGCCCTTGGCCATGGCCTCGAACCCCTTGGCCATCTCCTCGGCGTTCTTCTGCATGTCGCCCGAGTTCTTCTGCAGTTCCTGGGCGGACTGCTGGAGCTGCTCGGCCGCCTTCTGCTGGTCGGATTTGCCGCACGCAACGGTCGCGACGGCGAGGCTGAGGGTGGCGGCAATGAACCAGTACGCCTTCATCGGAGAACTCCTTGCGAGGCACCCGGCCGGGCCTCGGCACGGGACGCGTTGAGCGAACAATCGGGAAGCTATAGAGAGCGTATCGGCTCCTGGACGCCGGAGACTAGAGCACAGGGCGCGCTGGCTCGTCGGGGCCCCCGCTCCCGGTGCCATGCGCCGTGAGCCGCCCGCCCTCGAGGCGGAGCACCCGGTCGCAGGCGGCCGCCAGGCGTGGATTGTGGGTGGCGATGACCGAAGTCAGGCCGTAGCTCCGGTGCATGTCGCGGAGCAGGTCGTGCAGGGCCTCTGCCGTCTGCTCATCCAGGTCGCCGGTGGGCTCGTCCGCCAGCAGGATGCCCGGCTGCATGACCAGCGCCCGGGCGACCGCCACGCGCTGCTGCTCGCCCCCCGACAGCATGCCCGGCCGGTGCGTCAGCCGCTCGCCGAGGCCGACGCGCGTGAGCAGGTCGGTCGCCCGCGCGGCCGCCTCTGCCGAGCGCGCCCGTGCAATGCGCAGCGGCATCGCCACGTTCTCGAGCGCGCTGAACTCCGGCAACAGGTGATGGAACTGGAAGACGAACCCGACGTGCCGGTTGCGGAAGGCCACCACCTCGGCGTCCGGCAGGGTCGACAGGTTCGCACCGTCCACGGTGACGCTTCCCTGCTCGGCCCGGTCCAGCCCGCCAAGCACGTGCAGCAGCGTGCTCTTCCCGGCGCCGGAGGCACCGACAATCGCCACCATCTCACCCTGTGCCACGTCGATGTCCAGGTCGCGGAGCACCGTCAGCAGCTTGCCTGCGTCGGTGTAGCTCTTCACGATGCCGCGGGCGGAGATGAACATGGGCAGGAGGGTGGGGGTTGGAGGTTGGAGGTTGAAGCCGCTGGCCTATTCGTATCGGAGCGCCTGCGCCGGGTCGAGCTTCGCGGCCTGGCGTGACGGGTAGATGGTGGCCACGAATGCGATGAGGATCGCCGCGATCACGACGAGCGCGAAGTCGAGCGGCAGCACCTTGAACGGCACGTGCGAGATCTGGTACACGTCGACGGGCACGCGAATGAGCTTGTAGACATCGAGCACCTTCGAGATGCCGTACCCGAGGGAGGCGCCAACGGCGGTGCCCACGACGCCGATGATCAGCCCCTGGAGCATGAAGATCGTCGTCACGCTGCGCGCGCTGGCGCCCATGGTCTTCAGGATGGCGATGTCGCGATGCTTCTCCATGACGAGCAGGATCAGCGACGCCACGATATTCAGCGCCGCGACCATCACGATGAGGCCGATGGTGAGGGAGATCGCCATCTTCTCGAGCCACAGCGCGGAGAAAAGCGACTGGTTCATGTCGGCCCAGTCCTGGGCCTGCCAGCCGCTCCCGAGCTTGCCGCTGATCGACTCCGCTGTCTCCGGCGCCTGGAACACATCGTCCAGCCGGAGCTGAATCGCGTCGATATCGTCCTTGTCGAGCAGGCGCCTCGCAACGTCGAGGGATACGAATCCGGTCTGCGAGTCGATCTCGTACAGCCCCAGCGTGAAGGTGCCGGCTACGCGCAGGCGGCGCGCGCGCGGAATCATCCCCATCGGCGACAGGGTGCCCTGCGGGGTCAGGACGGAGATCGAGTCGCCCACCTGCACGCCGAGCTGCGCCGCGAGATCGCCGCCGAGCAGGATGGCGCCGGGCGTATCGGGATCCGGCTTCGACAGGTCCTCGAGCGCACCGGAGCGCATGGCGCCGGCAATCTCGGTGACCTGCGGCTCGACAGCCGGGTCGATGCCCTTGATGTTGATGAAGGCCTGGTCGCCGGCCGCGGAGACGAGCGCCTTCCCGAGGATGGCGGGCGCGGCGCCGACCACGTGGGGTTCGCGGCGCAGGAGATCGAGCTGCTGCTGGTAGTCGACGCCGATGCCGCCGCGCTTCCAGACGAAGATGTGCGGGTTCGAGCCGAGGATGCGGTCGCGGAGTTCCCCCTGGAGCCCGGTCATCAGCGCCAGCGCGATCACCAGCGCCATCACGCCCACGACCACCCCAAGCGTGGAGATCAGCGAGATCACGGAGATGAACGCCTGCTTCCGCTTGGCGAGCAGGTACCGCAGCGCGATCTGGAGCTCGAACGGCACATCCATCGTCTAGAGCCTACCAGTGCCAGCGGAAAAGCTCTAACCAAAGAACGCCAACACGGAACGCACGGAGGTCACGCCGAGGCCACGGTGGTACCGACGAAGGGAGCCGTGCACTCCGTGAGGCGCAACGCGCCCGTGTGCTCCGTGTTGGTGCCCTGTTGTCAGTCGATATCGGCCCGGCGCCGCATCAGCGGGAACAGGATGACGTCGCGGATGGACGGACTGTTGGTGAGCAGCATCACCAGGCGGTCGATGCCGACCCCTTCGCCGGCGGTCGGCGGCAGGCCGTACTCGAGCGCGCGGATGTAGTCGTCGTCCATGGCATGGGCTTCGAGATCGCCGCTCGCACGGTCCTTCAGCTGGGCTTCGAACCTCCGCCGCTGTTCCTCGGGGTCGTTCAGCTCCGAGAAGGCGTTGGCCACTTCGAAGCCGCCGATGTACAGCTCGAACCGCTCCACCGTGTCGGGATCGTCGGCCCGCTGCTTCGAGAGCGGCGACACCTCCGTCGGGAAGTCGTAGACGAAGGTCGGCTGGATCAGCCGGTCCTCGCAGAGCCGTTCGAAGAGCTCAGTCGCAATCTTGCCGGCGCCGTATCCCGGATGGATCTCGATGCCGAGCGAGGCCGCGAGTGCCGCCGCCTTGTCGCGATCCCGCAGTTCGTCCGCCGCCACCTCACGCCCGAGCCGGGCCGACGCCGCCTCGCGCGCACCTTCGCGCAGCGACAGGCGGGTGAAGGGTGCCGCCAGCGAGATCTGGTGCTCGCCGAAGGTGATCTGGTCCGAGCCGGTCGCCTGCGTG
Organism: Vicinamibacterales bacterium; assembly: GCA_046331345.1. Classification (GTDB taxonomy): domain Bacteria; phylum Acidobacteriota; class Vicinamibacteria; order Vicinamibacterales; family CAVVIG01; genus CAVVIG01. Next base: position 212,229 of record JAXLRA010000005.1, read on the forward strand.
GCGACCGTCGAGAACATCTCCTCGGTCATCACCATGAGATCGTGGTAGTCCGAGTAGGACTGGTAGAACTCCATCATCGTGAACTCGGGGTTGTGCTGGGTGGAGATCCCCTCGTTCCTGAAGTTCCTGTTGATCTCGAACACCCGCTCCATGCCCCCGACCACGAGCCGCTTGAGGTACAGCTCGGGCGCGATGCGCAGGTACAACTGCATGTCGAGCGCGTTGTGGTGCGTGATGAAGGGACGGGCGAGTGCGCCGCCGGCGATCGGCTGCATCATCGGCGTCTCGACCTCGAGGTAGCCGCGCGCGATCATGAACGCGCGGATCGCCGAGACAATCCGGCTCCTCGTCTCGAACACGTACCGCGAGTCCGGGTTCACCGCGAGGTCGAGGTACCGCTGGCGATAGCGGGTTTCGACGTCCGTGAGGCCGTGCCACTTCTCGGGCAGCGGCAGCATGCACTTCGCGAGGAAGTGCACGCGCGACGCCCAGATCGTCAGCTCGTTCGTCTTGGTGCGGAACAGGCGCCCTTCGACGCCGACCCAGTCACCGAAATCGAGGTGCTTGAAGATCGTGAAGTCCAGCGCCGGCATCGAGTCCTGCCGGATGTAGACCTGCAGCTTCTGCCGGCCGTCCGAGAGGACGAGGAAGTTCGCCTTGCCGAACGACCGCACGGCCAGGATGCGGCCGCTCGTCTTCGTTTCGGGACGCTCGGCCTCGAGCTGCTCGCCCGTCTTCGGGCTGTGCGCCTCGACGAGGGCGGTGATCGTGTCGGTCCGCTCGAACTTCGTGGGGAACGCGGCCACGCCGAGCGCGGTCAACGCCTCGAGGTTCGCCTTCCGCTGCTGGACTTGCTCATCCTGTGATGTCGCCATATCGGGATTACTAGTGCGAATTGCCAATCGCTAATCTGAATTTCAGCGTTCTTCCAGCTTCCGCCTGATCGCGTCGAGCATGCCGTTGATGAACTTCACGGCTTCCTCGGTGCTGAACGTGCGTGCGAGTTCGAGCGCCTCGTTGATCACGACGGCCGGCGGCGCCAGGTCGTCGCGTCCAAGCGGCCGTCCGGCCTGCGCCGGCCGGAGCGTCCGCAGCATCTCCGCGACTGCCATGCGAAGAATCAGCCGGTCGAGCACGGCCATGCGCTCGGGACGCCAGCGTTCGACCGTGTCGGCGATGAGCGCATCCGTTTCGGGCAGCCGCCGCACCGTGTCGTGCGCCAGTTCGGTGGCAAACGCGCGGAGGTCGGCTGGCGCCGGATCGGCGTCGGCCCACTGGAGATCGAAGAACGTCTCGCCGGCGCTGCCCACGTCCGTCTTGCCGATCTCCCATTGATAGAGCACCTGCAGCGCCGCTTCGCGTGCCCGGTGTCTCGGATCCTTGCGCGACGCCTTCATGCGTCCGCCGGTTCCGTCGAGAGGTCGGCCGCAATCAGCGCCATCTCGATCGTGGCCTGCGCCGCTTCCCAGCCCTTGTTGGACGGCCCGTCGACCGCCCGTTCGAGCGACTCCTCCGCCGAGTTCGTGGTCAGCACGCCGAACGCCATGGGCACGCCGGTCTCGCCTGCCGCGGCCGTGAGCCCGTGCGCCACCGCCGACGAGATGTACTCGAAGTGCGGTGTGGCCCCGCGAATGAGGCAGCCGAGGCAGATGATGCCGTCGTACCGGTGGGTGTTGGCCGCGAGCCTCGCCGCCGTCGGGATCTCGAACGCGCCCGGCACCCGGATGACCGTAATGTCGTCGTCGGCCACACCTGCCGCGGCCAGCGCCGCGAGGGCGCCTTTCTGCAGGCGGTCGGTGACGAAGTCGTTGTACTTGGAGACCACGACCGCGAACGTCAGTCCGCTCGCGGGTCTGGAGCCGTCGATGATTCGCACTTACTGTCCCTTGTAGGTCGGCTTGCGCTTCTCGAGGAAGGCACGCGTGCCTTCGCGCATGTCGTCTGTCGCGGCGGTGAGCCCGAACAGCGTGGCTTCGTAGCGGCACGCGTCCGGGAATGGCATCGCTCCACCGGCGTTCACGGCATCGAGGATGTAGCGGGCGGCAACGGGCGCCTGGCCCGCCAGGAGCGACGCGAGTGTCCGCGCCTCGGTCATCAGCGCCGCGGCAGGAACGACTCGGTTCACGAGCCCGATCCGCTCGGCCTCGGCCGCGCCGATCGGGGCACCGGTGAGCAGCAGTTCCAGCGCGCGTCCCTTGCCCACGAGGCGTGGAAGCCGCTGCGTGCCGGCGTACCCGGGAATCACACCGAGGTTGATTTCCGGCTGCCCCAGCTTCGCCGTATCGGCGGCCAGGCGCAGCGTGCACGCCATCGCCAGCTCGCACCCGCCGCCGAGCGCAAACCCGTTGATGGCCGCGAGGACCGGCTTGCCGAGGTGTTCGATGAGGTCGAAGACGTGCTGGCCGGTGAGCGCCATCTCCCGGCCGCTGACCGGGGTCTGCTGCGCGAGCTCGTTGATATCCGCACCGGCCACGAATGCGCGGTCGCCCGCCCCGGTCAGGATCACGACCCGCACGGCCGCGTCACGCTGGAGGTCCAGCATCGCGCGGCGCAGTTCGTCGAGCGTCTGGCCGTTCAGGGCATTCAGCACCTTCGGCCTGTTGATCGTGACGGTCGCGACAGCGCCGTCGCGCTCGACGAGCAGGTTGTCAAAGCTCATTGCGGCCTCGAATTATACCCCACGCATACAGCACCACCGCGCCCAGCCCGGCGCCGATCGTGTCCGCCAGCACATCGGCCGCTTCCACCGCGCGCGGCGGATTGAAGTACTGGTGAAACTCGTCGCTCACCCCATACAGCGCACCACACACCACCGTGATGACGATGATGCGCGGCGTGACACCCGTGAGCCCCCGCGCCAGCGCGCGGGCCAGCAGCAGGCCGAGCCCGGCATACAGCAGCGCATGCAGCACCTTGTCGGAGCCGTGCGGCATCGCCGGCGTCGCCGTGAGGGACGACAGGCCGAAGATGAAACACATGTAGAGCACGACGGGGCCCCACAGGAGGAGCGACGATGGGACCGGTGCCGATGCGGCTTCGGACTGCTGGCTTCGGGCTTCAGGCATCGTCGACGTCAGGCCAGGAGCCGACCCTCTCCGGAGCCAGGAGCCCGGAGTCTGGAGCCCGTCAGGCCGCAGGCTCAGAAGGGAAACGGAAACATCAGCCAGCCGAGCACGACGGCCGATGCGACGAACCCGGCGAACAGGGTGCCGCCGAACTGGAGTTGTTCCCGCGGTTCGTCCCGTGCGATCAGTGCGAACACGAACGAGACGAAGGCGGCGAAGAGCACGAGCAGCAGGAGGTGGCTGTGCACGGCTACTTGCGACCGAGCGCGATGTCGTAGACGTCGACCACGACGAGGAGGTTGAGGAGTCCGGCCACGATCAGGAAGGCGTTGCCGTATTCATAGCCAATGGCACGGACGTCTCCGGCCCCGTACCCGAGCGCGCTCGCGATGAAGTACGGCACGCCGATGCCCAGGTGGGCCAGCGCGGCGAGCCCCACGAGCAGATCGGACAGCGTGAAGGAGAAGAGCTGGCCGTGAATGGACAGCCCGACCGCGAACATCAGGGGCAGGGCGATGAGGAACGACACACCCTTGAACCGGCGGCCCAGCCAGAGGTGCCCAGCCCCGGGGACCGCCCATGCCGCCAGACAGAGCAGCCACACGCCGCCCGGAACCGACTCTTCTTTGGTTTGCGCCACCGCCCGATAGTTTACTCCGAGTGCGGCCCGGCTCTTCGGCGATTCCCGCGAACGCGCGTGGCTGCAACTATTTAACGAAGCCCGGAACCCGCGTCCAGACACCGCCGTCTAACGTTGTTAGCCGACCGAACAGTGTTCAGAGCCATCCAGCTGTCCGGCCGGGTCGGCCTCGCCACTTACGCATGGGTATCAAGGAACGACAGGAACGGGACCGCGAAGCGGTCCGCCGCAGCATTCTGGACGCCGCCCGCGAACTCTTCGTCAGCGAGGGGTTCGAGCAGGTGTCGATGCGGAAGATCGCCGAACGGGTCGAGTACAGCCCCGCCGCCATCTACGGCTACTTCCCGTCCAAGGACGACATCTTCTTCGCCCTCGCCGAGGACGGTTTCCGCCTCATGTACGGCGACCAGCAGTCCCTCGACGCCCTGGACGAGCTGCCGCCCCTCGAGCGCGTACGGCGGCTGTTCTGGCGCTTCTACGCCTTCAGCTGTGAGCATCCGCAGTACTTCTCGCTGATGTTCGTCGACCGCTCCGTCCCGCGCATCGGCCGCGAGTACGAGCGCCTGCGGTTCGCCCGTGAAGGCAAGCAGCTGTTGCTCGGACACATCGCCGCCGCTGTCGAAACCGGCGACCTTCCACCGACCACTTCACCAGAAGCCGTGCTGCACGTCGTCAGCTGCGGCCTGGTGGGCGTCGCCGCGATGCGGCTCTCGGACCGCATGCCGGCCGAGATGGCCGACGCCCTCGCCCGGGACGTCCTCGCGGTCACGCTGGCCGGCCTCCGGGTCGCGCCGCCCGCGCACTTCATCTCAGCGGCCTGTCCGCTCGATACGCCCGACTTTTCATTGCACGACGCGCACGTCTCATTACAGGAGCCCCGTTCATGATCCGTCCCGTCAACCGACCGACTCTCGCCGCCATCCTGCTCTCCGGCGCGTGTGTCCTTTCAGCCTGCGGGTCCGCCGACCCGAAGGCGGCCGACGCGAAAGCGGCGAACGTCCCGGCAGCCGCCGTGGCCGTTGCGCCCGCGGCCGCGGTCGAGCAGCCCATCACGCGGTTCATCCGCGCGACCGGCAGTCTCATGGCCGAAGAGCAGGCCGATGTCGCCGCCGAAATCGCCGGCCGCATTGTCGCCACGCCGGTCGAACGCGGCAGCGTGGTGAGCGACGGCGCGGTGCTCGTCCGCATTTCCCCCACCGAGGCCGACGCCCAGGTGAAGGAGGCGGAAGCCAACGCGGCCCAGATCGAGGCGCGCCTCGGCATGAGCCCGAACTCGGCCTTCGACGTGAACAAGGTGCCGGAGGTGCAGAACGCCAAGGCGTCCTTCGACCTCGCGCAGAACGAGTTCAACCGCATCAAGTCGCTGCTCGATCAGCGGGTGGTCTCCCAGTCGGAGTTCGAACAGCGCCGCACGCAGATGGACGCGTCGCGCCAGATGTACGAGGCGGCGCGGAACGGGGCGTCGCAGCAGTACCAGGCGCTCCAGGGCGCCCGCGCCCGCGTGGCCCTGGCCCAGAAGTCGCTCGCCGACACCGTCGTGCGTGCGCCGTTCACGGGCCTGGTCGGTGAACGCCTCGTGTCGATCGGCGACTACGTGACCAAGGGCATGAAGGTCGCCACGGTCGTCCGCGTGAACCCGCTGCGGGTCCAGCTGACGATTCCCGAACAGTTCGTCGCCGCCGTGAAGACCGGCGCACCGGTGGTGTTCCAGGTGGACGCCTATCCGGGCCGCGAGTTCAGCGGCACCGTCCGCTACGTCTCACCCGGCCTCGAGGCCAACCGCCGCGCCCTCACGATCGAGGCGGTGGTGCCGAACCAGTCGGGCGATCTGAAACCGGGCCTCTTCGCGACGGCGCGCATCGACCAGCCCGAGAAGTCGCCGGCGGTCATGGTCCCGGCCGACGCCGTGCTCACGCAGGCCGGCACGAGCCGGGTGTATGTGGTCACCGGCGATCACGTGGAGGAGCGCATCGTCACGCTGGGGCAACCCTCTGACGCGCTCGTGGAAATCGCAACCGGACTCAAGGCCGGCGAAAAGGTGGCGACGAAGAACATCGCCCAGCTCTTCGACGGCGCAAAGGTGTCGTAATGCAGTGGCTTGCCGCGCTTTGCATCAAGCGCCCCGTCTTCGCCAGCGTCCTCATCCTCACGCTGACCGTCGTCGGCGCGTTCTCGTTCACGCAGCTGGGCGTGGACCAGTTCCCGAAGGTCGACTTCCCGATGATCGTCATCACGACGGTCCAGCCAGGCGCGGCGCCTGAGCAGATCGAGACGGAAGTCACCGACAAGATCGAGGAAGCGGTCAACACGATCAGCGGCATCGACGAGCTCCGCTCCACGTCGTCCGAAGGCGTGTCGCTCGTGATGGTGTCGTTCCTCCTCGACAAGGACGGCGACGTGGCCGCGCAGGAAGTGCGCGACAAGGTCAGCGCCGTGATGTCGCGCCTGCCGAAGACCGTGCAGCAGCCGCGCATCGACCGCTTCGACCCGGACGCTGCCCCCGTCATCAGCATCGCGGTCACGGCGAACAAGCCGGTCCGCGACGTCACCGAATACGCGGACAAGGTGCTCCGCCGCCAGCTCGAGAGCGTCACCGGCGTGGGCCAGGTCGTCGTGCTCGGCGGCCGCCAGCGCCAGGTCAACGTCTGGCTCGACGCCGACCGCATGCGGGCCTACAACGTGACGGTCACCGAGATCGCGCGCGCCCTCCAGGCGCAGAACATCGAAGTGCCCGGTGGCCGTGTCGACCAGGGCGGCCAGTCGCTCACCCTCCGCACCCGCGGCCGCGTGCAGTCGGTGGCCGAGTTCAACGACATCGTCATCCGCCAGACGGAAGGCCATCCGATCACGCTCGAGGACGTGGCCCGCGTCGAGGACGGCGAGGCCGAGCCCTCGACCATCGCGAGCATCGACGGCGTCCCCACCGTACTCCTCGACGTGCGGCGCCAGTCGGGCACCAACACCGTCGAGGTCGTGAAGAACATCCGCGAGCGGCTGGACGAGATCACGCCCACGCTGCCGCCCGGCTACAAGGCTCGTGTGGTGCGCGACCTCTCAATCTTCATCGAGGCCGCCATCAGCGACGTCGAGGAGCACCTCGTGCTCGGCGCCATCCTGGCCGCGCTCGTCGTGTTCGTCTTCCTGTCGAACTTCCGCTCGACGATCATCGCCGCCATCGCCATCCCGACGTCCATCATCGCCACCTTCGCGCTCGTGTGGTACATGGACTTCACGCTCAACATGATGACGATGCTGGCCCTGACGCTCTCGGTCGGCATCGTGATCGACGACGCGATCGTCGTGCTGGAGAACATCTACCGGTACATCGAGGAGAAGCACGAGGACAAGTTCAAGGCGGCGGAACACGCGACGGCGGAAATCGGCCTCGCGGTGCTCGCCACCACGCTCTCGCTCGTGGCGATCTTCGTGCCGGTCGGCTTCATGGGCGGCATCGTCGGCCGGTTCATGAAGAGCTTCGGCCTCACGATGGCCTTCGCCATCATGGTGTCACTCGTCGTCAGCTTCACGCTGACGCCGATGCTCGCCGCCCGCTGGCTGAAGGTGAACCCGCACGGCAAGGATCACCACTCATCGAAGAACTCGAGGGTCTTCCACGCCATCGATGCGTTCTACACCGGGCTGCTCGAATGGGCCATGCGCCACCGCGCGATCGTGGCCGGCACGGCGCTGCTCGTGTTCCTGTCGACGATTCCGCTCTTCATGGTCGTGCCGAAGGCGTTCATGGCGCCTGACGATCAGTCGGAGTTCGAAATCAACCTGCGCGCCCCGGAAGGCACGAGCCTCGAGTCGACGGAAATCCTGACCAACCGGGTGTCTTCCGCCCTCAAGGCACAGGTCCCCGAGCTGGACTACACGCTCATCACCATCGGCGGCGACCAGTCAGGCACACGCAACCTGTCGTCGATCTACGTCCGCCTCGTCCCGATCGAGGCCCGAAAGCGCGACCAGTTCGTCATCATGAACGACATCCGGTCGAACATCCTGCCGGTTGTGGCCAAGGACGCCCGCACGTCCGTCCAGCAGGTGGCGACCATCGGCGGCGGCGGGTCACAGAACGCCGAAATCCAGTTCCTCATCAGCGGGCCGGATCTCCGCAAGCTCGATGTCCTCAGCACGCAGCTGCTCGACAAGATGAAGCAGATCCCCGGGCTCGTCGATCCTGACCGGTCGCTGAACGCCGGCAAGCCCGAACTCTCCGTGCAGGTGGACCGGCCCAAGGCGGCGGACCTCGGCGTCCAGGTCGGCGAGGCCGCGGAAGCGCTCCGCTGGCTGGTCGGCGGCGACCAGGTGACGACCTACAACGAGGGCAGCGAGCAGTACGAGGTGCACCTGCGCGCCGAGGCGGCCAACCGCTCGACGCAGCAGGCCATCGGAGGCCTGACGGTGCCCTCGGGACGCCTGGGGTCCATTCCGCTCGAGAACATCGCACGGTTCGACGAGGGCTCGGCGCCGTCGGACATCAGCCGCCTCTCGCGCCAGCGGCAGGTCACGCTCTACGCCAACATGGTGCCGAACGGATCGCAGTCGGCGATCCAGGACGCCATCCAGGCCGAGTGGGACAAGCTGTCGCCCGGCCCCGACTACAAGGGCGGCTTCAGCGGACGTTCGAAGGAACTCGGTCGCGCGGCGGAGAACTTCGTGCTCGCGTTCGTCCTCTCGCTCGTCTTCATGTATCTGATCCTGGCGGCGCAGTTCGAATCGTGGCTGCACCCGATCACGATCCTGCTGTCGCTGCCGATGACGCTGCCGTTCGCGCTTCTGGCCCTGCTCATCTTCAACCAGTCGCTGAACATCATGTCGGCCCTCGGCCTGCTGGTGCTCTTCGGCGTCGTGAAGAAGAACTCGATTCTGCAGATCGACCATGCGAACCAGCTGCAGGCCCAGGGCATGAACGCACACGACGCCGTCATCCAGGCCAGCCGCGATCGACTGCGCCCGATTCTCATGACCACGTTCGCGTTCGTGGCCGGCATGATCCCGCTCATCGTCTCGAGCGGCATCGGCTCGGGCACGAACCGGGCGATCGGGTTCGTCATCTTCGGCGGCCAGTCGCTGGCGCTCCTGCTGACGCTCGTCGTCACGCCGGTGGCGTACTCCCTGTTCGACGACATGTCGAAGGTTCGTCTCTTCGGCAGGAAGCGTTCAGCCGGCGCCGACCCGGTTCCGGCGTCTGCGTCCTAGCTCGTGGAAAGAGCCCCACGGAGCAGACGGGCAGCCCGCGTCGTCCCTCGAGGGACCTCTGCGAGCGCCTGTCCTCCGCGGGGCGCGTATCACTCGTAAAACGCACCATCAGTCATCCAGGTTATCCATGCGGACACATGTAGTCCTCGCCGCCCTCCTGTCCCTCGCGCCGGTCGCGGCGCAGGCGCAGGCGCCGGCGGCCCCACTGAAGCTCACCGTCGACGAGGCGGTGAAGATGGCCCTCGACAACAACGTCGACCTGAAGGCGGCGCGCTACGAACCCCAGATCGGCGACATGCGCGTGGCCGCTGCCAGCGCGCTGTTCAAGCCGACGGTGTCCTCGTCGGTGAACCGGAACAACGAGCTCGCGCCGCCGTCGAGCCTGCTCTTCCCGACCGCCACCCGGACGGACGTCGTGACGACCAACGCCGGCGTGAACCAGAAGCTGCCGTGGTTCGGCACCTCGTACAACGTCGGCTGGAACACCTCGCACACGAGCAGCGACAGCTTCCTCAACAGCTTCAACCCGCTGATGCGCTCCGGCCTGCAGTTCAACGTCTCGCAGCCGCTGCTGAAAGATCTTTTCGTCGACGGCGCGCGGACCAACGTGGCGGTCAGCCGTAACAACCGGGTGATCGCCGACACGCGCCTGCAGGAGGCGGTCGTGCGCACGACAGCCGGCGTGAAGGCGGCGTACTGGGCACTCGTGTCCGCCCGCGCGAACGTCGATGCCCGCCGTGCGTCGCTGCAGCTCGCCGAGGAACTCGTCCGCGTCAACAAGGCCAAGGTGGACGTCGGGCAGTCGCCGCCGCTCGACCTGGTGTCGGCGCAGGCCGAGGTCTCCTCGAACCAGGAGCAGGTCATCGTCGCCGAGACCGCTGTGCGCCAGGCCGAGGATCGGCTGCGCATGCTGATCTTCGACGCGGCGAGGCGAGACGTCTGGAACGTCGCCATCGAGCCGACCGATGCCCCGCCCGTGGGTCGGCAGGCGATCGACGTGGAAGCAGCGGTGACCAATGCCCTGCGCGACCGCACGGACCTGTCGCGTGCGAGGAAGGACATCGAGAACGCGAACCTCGCGCTCAAGCTCGCCGGCAACCAGAAGCTGCCGGACGTGCGCGTGAACGCCAGCTACCTCGCGAGCGGACTCGGCGGCACCGAGGTGCTCCGCACCGGTGGCTTCCCCGGCACCATCGTCGGCCCGGGCCAGATCATCGGGTTCGGCAACATCCTCGATCAGCTGTTCAAGAGCGACTTCCCCACCTGGGCGGTCGGCGTCAGCGTGTCGTACCCGATCGGCCAGAGCGCGGAGGACGCCAACCAGGCGCGCAGCCGCCTCGAAGCCGAGCAGGCGGCGCAGCGCGTGCGCGGCGCGGAAGGGCGCGTCATCCAGCAGGTCCGGGACGCGGCGTGGAAGGTCGAGATGAACGCGAAGCGGCTGGAAACGGTACGGGCCGGGCGGGAGTTCGCCGAGCAGCGGCGCGACGTCGAGCAGAAGCGCTTCGACGTGGGGATGTCCACGAGCTTCCTGGTCATCCAGGCCCAGCGCGATCTCGCGCAGGCGCGCCAGAACGAACTCGCCGCGATTCTCGCCTACGATCTGTCGCTGGTCGACTTCGAGGCCCTGCAGCAGGCGGCGCCCGCGGGGCAGTAGCGCACGGGCGCCAGGCTGAAGCCTGGCGCTACGTACTGTGCGTAGCGCCACACGTCAGTGTGGCGCCAACCTACCTGGCGCTACGTACTGTGCGTAGCGCCGCACGTCAGTGTGGCGCCAACCTACCTGGCGCTACGTACTGTGCGTAGCGCCACACGTCAGTCTGGCGCCAATCTACCTGCGCTACGTACTCTTCGTAGCGCCACACTTCAGTGTGGCGCCAATCTACGCGATCGTCATCTTCAGCGGCGGGAAGTGCTGCTCGTACCGGTCCATGAACTCACGGAACGAATACGAGTGGCTCTGCCCACCAAGGTGCTCGAGCGCATAGGTCGCCGCCACGCTGCCGAGCTGCGCTGACTGCTGGTAGCCCAGCCCCATCGCAATCCCCTTCATCAGCCCACCGCGGAACGCATCGCCCACGCCCGTCGGATCGACGATGCGGCTGGGGGTGACGGCCGCGACGTCGGTCCGCCCGTTCGTGGTGATGATGGTGGAACCGTGCTCACCCTTGGTCACGATGAGCGCCTGGCAGTGGCGCAGGATCTCCTCTTCGGAGAGCCCGGTCTTCTGCTTCAGGATTTCGTACTCGTAGTCGTTGCAGATGACGATCGTGGCGCCGATGGTGCCGTCCTTCAGCTGGTCGCCTTCCATGCGCGCAACCTGCTGGCCCGGATCCCAGATGTACGGGATGTTCAGCGTGCGGCACTCCTCGGCATACTGCACCATCGCCCCCGGATCGTTCGGCGAGATGATTGCCAGCCCGGGCTCGGGAATGCTGCGGAAGGAGAGCTGGCCGGCATCGGCCATCGCGCCCGTGTAGAACGAGGCGATCTGGCTGTTGTGCTGGTCGGTACTGCAGAAGAACGACGCGGTGAACTTGCCAGCGACGTTCAGCGTGTACTGCGTGTCGACCCCGGCGGCCTCGAGCCACTGCCGGTAATCGCCGAAGTCCTCACCGGCCGTGCCCATCAGCAGCGGCTTCTCCCCGAGCAGCGCCAGCGTGTACGCGATGTTCGGTGCGCACCCGCCCCGCCGCTTGTCCATCGAGTCCACCAGGAAGCTGAGCGACAGCCGCTGCAGGTGCTCGGGCAGGAAGTGATCGGCGAACTTCCCGGGAAACGACATGAGGTAGTCGTACGCAATCGATCCGGTTACTACGATGTTCATTCTCGTGATCCTGTGGGCAGGCGGGGCTGGCAAGGCTGGCAGGACTGAGGGCAGGCAGGCTCGCCATTCAGCCCGGCCCGCCCAGCCTGCCCTGCCCGCCCGTTACTTGATGTACTTCCCGATGATGGGCGCGAGTTCCTGCTTCACGCTGGCGGGCACGTGTTCCGGCCGCGTGATGATGGCGGTGGCCAGGGCATCCTTGCAGCCGCAGGTGCGCTCGGCACCGAGCTGCTCGACCGCGGCCGCGATCGAACGCTGGGCCATCAGCGCGTTCTGCGTGAGGTTGGCGATGATCAGGTCCACCGTCACGGAGTCGTGATCGGGGTGCCAGCAGTCGTAGTCGGTGACCAGCGCGAGCGTCGCGTAGCAGATTTCCGCCTCGCGGGCGAGCTTGGCCTCCTGCAGGTTCGTCATGCCGATGACGTCCATGCCCCACTGCCGGTACAGCCGCGACTCGGCGAGGGTCGAGAACTGCGGCCCTTCCATGTTCACGTAGGTGCCGCCCCGGTGCACGGTCGCGCCGGACGCCTCCGCGCAGTCGCCCGCAATCTTCGCGAGGTGGCCGCACACCGGATGCGCGAACCCGACGTGCGCCACGATGCCGCGCCCGAAGAAGGTGCTGATGCGCCCCTTCGTGCGATCGAAGAACTGGTCGGGCACCAGGATGTCGAGCGGGCGGTACTCCTCCTTCAGGCTGCCGACGGCGCTGGCCGAGAGGATGCGCTCGACGCCGAGCACCTTGAAGCCGTAGATGTTCGCGCGGAAGTTCAGCTCCGACGGCGAGATCCGGTGCCCGGCGCCGTGACGCGCGAGGAACGCCACGCGCTTCCCGCGCAGCGTCGCGATGATGTACGGACCGGACGGGTCGCCGAACGGTGTGGTAAGGGTGCGTTCTTCGCGGTCGGTCAGTTCGGCCATGTCGTACAGGCCGCTGCCGCCGATGATGCCAATCGTCGGGTTGCTCATGTCGTTGCCCGCAGGCCCAGCTTGCCCTGCTGTTCAGTGATGAAAGCTGCCGGTACGGCAGGGTCGTGCTCGAAGAAGACCAGCGTCTCGCGCCGCGCGACCGCGCGGGCGAAGGCCTGCTTGGCGAACAGCGTGTCCATCGGATAGAGGTCGTACCCCATGATCCACGGGTCGGGCAGGTGGGCGCTGGTCGGCATCAGGTCCGCCAGGAACACCGCGCAGTCACGGCCCGACTCGATCCAGATGATCTGGTGGTGGGCGGTATGTCCGCCCGTGCGCTGCACGCGCACGCCCGGCATCACGTGCTGGTCCTCCTCGATGAACTCGATGACGCCGGCCTCCGCCAGCGGCATGAAGTTGTCGGGCAGGTAGCTGGCGCGGCTGCGCTCGTGGGGCTTGCGCGCGTCGTTCCACTCGCCGCGGCGGATGTGGTACTTCGCGTTGGGGAACTTCGGGACGACCTTGCCCGCGGCATTGCGCGTGGTGAAGCCGCCCGCGTGGTCGAAGTGCAGGTGGCTGGCGAGCACGATGTCGATGTCCTCGTGCGAGATGCCGGCCTCGGCCAGCGCGTGGTCCAGCGTCCGGGAGCGATCGGCCGCGTACATGCGGTAGAACTTCTCGCTCTCCTTGTCACCAAGCCCGGCATCGATCAGCATCGTGTGCGACCCGTCCCGCACGATCAGCGGGCGCATCGTCATCGGGATGCGGTTCGACTCGTCGGGCGCCGTCTTCTTCTCCCACAGCGCCTTCGGCACGACGCCGAACATTGCGCCGCCATCGAGGCGGAAGGTGCCGTCGTAGAGGGAGATCAGCTCGAAGTTGCCGACGGTGTACCGGGTCACGGCCAGCGGGGGCACCGTTGAGGGCGCCTGCTTGAGTTCAACGAGGACCCCGTGCGCACTCGAGGGATGGATGAACGCCACCGTCGCGTGCTCGGCGCCGGGACGCGCCACCTCGTCGATCAGCGTGACGCCTTTCGCCTTCAGGTGCGCGAGTGCGGCCGAGATGTCATCCACGCGCAGGGTGATGTGATGCAGGCCGGGGCCACGCTTGGCCACGAACTTCGCAATCGGCGAGTCGGGTGCGGTTCCCTCGAGCAGTTCGAGGCTCGAGTGCCCGGCATGGAGGAAGTGCGCTCGCACGCGCTGGGAACCGACCTCCTCGGAGCCGTGCAGTTCGAGGCCGAGGGCGTCCTGGAAGAAGGCGAGGGAGGCGGACAGGTCGGAGACGGCAATGCCGATGTGATCGAGATACGCTTTCATCGCTGGTTGAGCCACAGAGACACAGGGAGCACAGGAAACCGAAGCCCTGATTATCGCTTGAGGGCTGGAATCGAGCAAAACGGGTGTAGTGTCCGCCTTCAGGCGGACCATGCCAGGCCCGGCTGAAGCCGGGCACTACAACGCCGTCACGCTGGCCGCTGAAACGCTCGCGCGAGCAAGTCGTTCGCCGCCGAGTAGGGGTCCAGTTCCCGCGCGGCGATCCGCTGCACCACGGCGTCGAACTCACCGGGCGCCAGCACGTCGCGCTCGAGCCGCGCCATGAACCGCTGCGACACCAGTTCGCGCAGGCGCCACGCGCTCCTCGACCTGCGGCGCGCCGCCTGCTGCGCCGCGGCATGCGCACGGAACGACGCGATGGCCGCCTCGAGTTCCGGCACACCCTGACCGGTCGAGGCCACCGTCTTCAGGATCGGCGGACGCCACTCGCCCGGGCCATACGGGTGCAGTGCCAGGTTCGACTCGACGGCGGACACCAGCCGGTCTGCCCCCTCGCGGTCGGCCTTGTTCACGACGAAGATGTCGGCAATCTCCATGATGCCCGCCTTGATCGCCTGCACATCGTCGCCCGTGCCTGGCACGAGCGTCACGATGGAGATGTCGGCGGTGCGGATGATGTCCACCTCGTCCTGGCCGACGCCCACGGTTTCGATCACGACAATGTCTTTGCCGGAGGCGTCGAGCACGAGCGCGGCATCGCCGGTCGCACGCGACAGGCCGCCGAGGTGGCCCCTCGTGGCCATGCTGCGAATGAACACACCGGCATCAGCCGCATGGGCATTCATGCGCAGCCGGTCGCCGAGCACGGCACCGCCGGAGAACGGACTCGTCGGGTCGATGGCGACGACACCGACCGTCCGCCCGCTCTTCCGGATCTCTGACGTGAGCTTGTCGACGAGCGTGGACTTGCCCGCGCCGGGCGGACCGGTGACGCCGACGACGTAGGCACGGCCGGTGTGGCTGAAGATGGCGCGGATCAGGTCTGCGGCAGCCGGGTCCTCGTCTTCGACGAGCGAGATGGCGCGCGCGATGGCGCGAGGCTCGCCGGCGAGCACGCGGTCGGCCAGTGTGGATGGTGAGTTCATCGAGCGAAGAGTTGGCGGGCGATGACGAGCCGCTGGATCTCGCTGGTGCCTTCGCCGATGGTGGTCAGCTTCACGTCGCGGAAGAACTTCTCCGCCGGGTAGTCCTTCACGAAGCCGTAGCCGCCGTGGATCTGGACGCAGTCGTCCGCCGCCTTCACGGCGATCTCGCTCGCGTAGAGCTTCGCCATCGACGATTCGAGCGTCGTCCTGGCGCCGCGGTCCTTCAGGTACGCGGCGCGGTACGTCAGGAGGCGCGCGGCTTCGATGCGTGTGGCGTTGTCCGCCAGCTTCCACTGAATCGCCTGGAAGGCACTGATGGTCTTGCCGAAGGCCTTCCGCTCGCGGGCGTAGTGCAAGGCGGCCTCGTACGCCCCCTGCGCCAACCCGACCGACAGCGCCGCGATGCCGATGCGGCCCGCGTCCAGCACCTGCATGGTGTCGATGAATCCACGGCCCACCTCACCCACCACGCGGTCCTCCGGGATCTCGCACTGCTCGAAGATGACCTCGGTGGTATCGCTGGCACGCATGCCGAGCTTGTCTTCCTTGCGGCCCGCGCGCATGCCCGGTGTCCCGTGCTCGACGACGAAAGCCGTAATCCCCTTCGGGCCGGCAGCCTTGTCGGTCACGGCCATCACGACCATCACCTGCCCGACGCGGCCGTGGGTAATGAAGGTCTTCGAACCGTTGAGTGTCCAGCCCGCGGAGGTGCGCGTCGCGGTCGTCCGCATGCCGGCCGCGTCGCTGCCGGAGGTGGACTCGGTCAGCCCCCAGGCGCCGATCTGTTTGCCCTGTGCCAGCGGAACGAGCCAGCGCTGCTTCTGCGCTTCGCTGCCGAACATGTAGAGGTGCGCGGCGCAGAGGCCGTTGTGCGCGGCCACCGTGAGGGAGAGCGCCGGATCGACGCGGGCCAGTTCCTCGATGCAGATGCAGTAGTCGATGGCCGACATGCCGGAGCCGCCGTACTGCTCCGGAAACTGGATCCCCATCAGGCCGAGGTCGGCCAGGGCCGGCACGATCTCGGACGGAAAGTGCTGCGTCTCGTCCCACTCACGCACGTGGGGCCGGATCTCGGTCTCCGCGAACTCGCGGACCGAGCGCCTCAAGAGTTCCTGATCGTCCGTCAGCCGGAAGTCCATGGCGTCTCCGAGCGTAGCACTGGTGCTACTGGAGCGTGGAGACCGTGCGGAGAATCGCCACGGACGACAGCTCGTAGCGCGAACGGCCCCGCTTCTGGAAGAAGGCCACGTAGTTGCCGTCGGGCGACCAGGCCGGCAGCATGACGCCGTCCGTGCGTCCGACCGACTGCTGCCGCCGCTCCTTGTCGATGAGGACCAGGTGCCCTTCGCGGTCGCTGAAGGCAATCGCCCCGCTGCCAGCCGGGCCCCAGCCGAACGTCACGCCGCTCTTCGGCTCGTCGCTCATGAACTTGCCGATCTCGACGCCGAGGTAGCTGAGCGTGATGTACGCGAGCACGTAGGAGCTGGCGGTCTCGCTTCCGGTCGCCGTGGCGCTGGTGAAGCCACCCGAGAACGGGGCGACGCGCTGGCGCGTCTTCTCTTCCGCGACATCGATCTTCAGCCAGGGCATCCCCGGCGCGCGCTCGACCACCTTGTTGTGCCAGTACTCGGCGGCCCAGTCAGGCTCGATGTCGAGCGGGCGGAGCTTCTGATCGCCGAGTCTCAGCTGGAAGTGCCGAAGGCGGGCGGCCGCACCGACGCCGTCACGGGACTGGATGTAGAGCGTGGAGCCGTCGGGGGCCCACGCCAGCCGGCTGGGTTCACCCTGGAGGGCCTTGCGGGAGAGATCGGTGATGAGCGTCGGCGGCGCCACCGCCATGGAACCGACGTCGAAGGGCGCGAACCCGGAGCCCTGCCCGAGCAGGGCAAGCACGAACGCCAACCAGCGCATGGGGGAAATCTTACGGGAATTGGCGATTGCAGACTGCAGATTTCAGATTGCAGGCGTGAACGCCAGGCCGACGCCTGGCGCTACGTACGCAACGTTCAATCTGAAATCTGCAATCTGAAATCTGAAATTCTCAGTAGTAGACGATGACCCTGAAGGCGCCGCTGTTGTCCTGCAGGAAGTCGTCGTTGATCCCGAGGTAGAGGCGGCCGCCGCCGCGGACGCGGATCGGGTCGGTCTCCTCGCCGATGTAGAAGTACTCGTCGCCCTCACCGACGCGGCCGATGAGCGATCCGGCCGGGCGGCTCGGAATCGGACGCCCCGGGTTTCGCGGCGAGTTGCGCTCGCCTGCAGGGCCGTCCTGCCGTCCGGGTCCCCAGCGCACCCGACCGGTCGCCTCCACGTAGATGGTCTGGCCCGGCCGCAGGTTGATGCCGCTGTCGGTCCAGGCCTGGGCTGCGGCCACGTCCACGTCGCGTTCACGCAGGCCCGGCGGCCGCGAACTGCCCTGGTCGAGCCGGTCCCGATCGCGTCCGCGGTCGTCGCTCGAGTAGCGGTCCCCCCGCGCGTCGTTGTCCAGTTCGATCCGGACGACATCCTCGCGGTCGAAGCGGATGCGTTCGCGGCCGAACACGCCGCGCTGACCTTCGAATTCGATCACGCCGTCGCGCACGGCGATGAGTTCGCCCTGCACGCGGCGCCCGTCGCGCAACACCAGCGTGTCAGCGCTGAGCACCATCCCACCCAGCAGGAACATCGCGGCGCAAAGGGCCGCCTGTTGTCGTGTCACATGAGCCTCCCGGTCGTCGCTTTCGTACTATTATCGGCAGGAGGAGGGTTCATGAGCAGTTTCCGTCCCGCCCTGTTCGCGGCAGTGCTCGTCGCGGCGACCGCGGCGCCGGCGCAGGCCGACATGACGGCGTTTCTCGGCGCCACGACCACTCCGACCAACAGGCAGGTGCGCGGCGCGGCGCTGGGGTCGGGGCTGCTCGCGGTCGGGTTCGAGTTCGAGTACTCCTCGACCGCCGAAGACGTGAAAACCGGGGCGCCAGCCCTCAAGGTCGGCAGCGCCAACGGCCTCGTCCAGACGCCGGTGCCGATCTTCGGCTTCCAGCCGTATGCGACCGCCGGCGCCGGCATCTTCCGCGAACGGCTCGGCACGTCGACCGAGACGGGCCTGACGCCAAACGTCGGAGGCGGCGTGAAGATCAGCCTCGCCGGGCCGCTCCGGCTGCGCGTCGACTACCGGGTCTTCAAGCTGTCGAGCGGCGCCAGGTTCGCGCCGTCGCACCGCATGTACGTCGGCCTCAACCTGAAATTCTAGGAGTCGAGCGCAACAACACTGGGGCCGGAGGGCCTGTTGCTCCGCGATCTCCGCGGTGGCGCTTTCGCCAGAAACAAAAAGGGCGGACACGCTGTGTGCGTGCCCGCCCTTTCGAGTGGAACCCTGACGCCGGCCGATCTTACTTGGCCATGTCGGTCTGGAGCGTCAGGTTGAACAGCTGTCCGGGAGGCGTGGTGAAGGCCGCGACGTACTTGTCGTACAGCGCGCGCGCATCGTTCGGGAACGCTTCGCCGAGCAGCGAGACGATCGAGTAGTCCGTCCCCTTCACGACCGGCGAGATGATCGACACATAGATCACCGAGCCGTTCGGACCGGCTTCGGTGGCCTTGTAGACCTTCCAGCTCTCGGCCATCTGCTTGCGCTCGGGCTTGTCGCTCTTCTGCAGACCTTCCTTCAGCTTGCCGATCAGCTCCTCGTAAGCGGCGGTCTGGTCAGCCTTGATGAAGTTCATGAACACCGCGTTGTCACCTGCGAATGCGTACGGGCTCTTCTGCTGCGCCTGTGCGGACGCCACAGACATCAGGCCCATCGTCAGACCCAGAACAACCACACCCACCCGGCGTCGGACCACCGGCACGTACCGTCGAAGCATTACGGCCTCCTTCACGAAAGGGCTGTTACTTTATCGTACCTTGACGGCCAGCTGAAGTGGTCCGCCTATACCGAACGAAATACTACTCAGAGCTTCTGGCGGTGCGCAATGCCCTTACACCTACCTGAGCGCTGGCCCGGTGCGTCTGCATCATCTCATACGAAGACGGCCATGACCTCATTCGCAAGAAGCATTCCCCGGCGCGTGAGCCTGAGATGCGAGCGATCGTGGATCAGCAGTCCGTCGTCCACGAACGGCTGGAGCTGCGCGCCATACCGTTGCCAGATGTCGACTCCGTAGCGCGTCCCAACCGCGTTGAGATCGAGCCCCCGCGTCAGCCGCAGGCCGGTGAACAGCGCGTCCCCCAGGCGCTCCTGCTGGTCGAGGTGACGAACGTCGATGCGGGTCGAGATCCCCCGCGCCACCCGGTCGACATACTCTTCAGTGGACGCCACATTCTTCCAGCGAACGCCCTCCCGTGTCGAGTGGGCACCGCAGCCGAACCCGAACCACTCGCCGTCGGCCCAGTACTTGACGTTGTGGCGGGCCTCACGGCCTGGCCGCGCCACGTTCGAGATTTCGTACTGCAGCAGGCCCGCGCGTTCGAGCCGCGCCATGGCTTCGAGGTACATCGCCTCGGCGTCCTCGTCTGGCGCCTGCGACCACTGGGCACGCGCCATCGCGTCGCGAAGCGGTGCGTTCGGATAGACCTCGAGCATGTAGAGGGACACGTGCTCGGGCGCCAGCGCGATGGCGGCGTCGATCGACTGCAGCCATTCGGCCGTCGCCTGCTGCGGCAGCCACATCATCAGGTCGAGGCTCACGTTGTCGAAGCCTGCGGCGCGCGCCTCCGCGTAGGCAGCCCGCGCGCGCTCCGCACCGTGGAGCCGCGACAGCCGGATCAGCTCCGCGTCCCTGAACGACTGGACGCCGAAACTCAGTCTGTTGACCTGTGCGTCGCGAAACGCGGACAGGCTGGCGGTGCTGACGGTTTCCGGATTGGCTTCGAGCGTGATCTCCGCGCCAGGCGCCACGTCGAACACGGCGCAGCAGGTGTCGATGAGACGCGCGACCTCCGCGGCGTCGAGCAGCGAGGGTGTCCCGCCGCCGAAGTAGATCGTATCGACGGGCTCACGCCCCCGCTCCTGCGCCGCCGCTCGAATCTCCGCGACGAGCGCATCGACGTAACGCACCTTCAGCGCCGCGTCGAACAGGCCCCGGTTGAAGTTGCAGTAGTTGCAGATGGCCGCGCAGAACGGGATGTGGAGGTACAGACCAAGCATGAACTTAGAAGTTAGAACTGAGAAGTGAACTTGGGAACTTGAACTTCGGAACTTCAATTCCGAGGTTCACTTCTAAGTTCTCAGTTCTAACTTCTCCCAGCCTTGCCCCCGCTCCACTTCAGGTCGACCTGGGCGTCGCGGTCGCGGAGCTGGGCGCGGGCCTGGCGTCCGCCTGACCGGCCCGGTGACGGCAGCGTTGCCGCCTTGCCCCGCATCTTCCACATCATCAGGAGGTCTTCGGCACCGCCGTTGGGCGGCAGTTCCCGGTAGTCCGCGCCGTCGAGCACTTCGAAGTCGCACATCTCGTGCAGGCGCGAGCGCATGCGGTGCCCGATGCGGAACAGCAGGGCATTCGGATCGGTGTCGTCCGGGATGTCCTTGTAGTTGGACGTGAAGATGGTGAGGCGCCGCTCGTTGTACCGGGTGTTGACGATGAGGTTCATCGTCTCCTCGACCCATTCCGACGTCTTCTCCGCGCCGAGGTCGTCGAGCACGAGCAGATCGGCCGACATCACAGGGCGCAGGATCTCGAGTTCCGTGGTCCGGATGGACGGGTCGTACGTGCTGCGGATGACGCGAAGGAGGTCGCGCGTGTCGTAGAACAGCCCTCGTGCGCCGGCGCGCTCGATCACGCGCTTGAGCACAGCGACCGCCAGGTGCGTCTTGCCGACACCCGGCTGCCCTTCGAGGAAGAGGCCGCGCGTCACCGCCGGAAATTCCTCGGCCACGCGCTCGGCCCGCTCGGCCGCCTTCTTCAGCGACTCGTTGTACGCGGTGAAGTTCGCGATGGTGCAGTGCTGGTAGCGCTTCGGGATGTTGGCGCTCGCAAGGCGGAGCTGCCCCGCCTCACTGCGCTTGCACGAGCAGCGCACGACGCGGCGAACACCGTTGTCGTCGCAGGGTTTCCAGCCGGTGTCGTCGCAGAGTTCGCAGGGCATAGGCGGCAAGGACACTGAATTGCAGATCTCAGATTGCAGATTACAGATTCAGAAATCAATCTGAAATCCGCAATCCGAAATCTGCAATTCAGATTTCGCGCGCTGAGTATATCAGCGGCTGGTGACCTCTGCGCCGTCACTTTCTTCGTCGACCTTCGGCACAGCGGGAGGCGTCGGTGGCTGCGCGCTTGCACGCACGAGATCGGTGGGCGTCGACTTCACGATCGCGGTGGAGAGCCGCTGCTCCCAGTCGCCGATGCCCTTCGAGAGTTCGCTCTTGACGTACGCCATGAACTCGTTGACTTCCGCCTGCATGCGCTCGATCTTCTGGCGCATGTTCAGGATGATCTCCACGCCGGCGAGGTTCACGCCGAGGTCGCGCGTCAGCGAGAGGATCGTCTCGAGCTGCTCGAGGTCCTCTTCGGAATACAGCCGCGTATTCCCTTCGGTGCGCGAGGGCTTGAGCAGCCCTTCGCGTTCGTAGAGGCGCAGTGTCTGGGGATGGATGTTGTACTTCTGCGCCACGACGCTGATCATGAAATACGCCTGACCTGTCTTCTTCATGCCAGCTCCCGGCGCACGTCGGTGCCGTTCAGGCGGCCGAACTCGCGCAACAGTTCCTTCGAACGTTCATCGAGGTGGGGCGGCAGGACCATCCGCACTTCGATCACCAGATCTCCACGCCGGCCGTCCCTGGGCGACGGCACACCCCGCTCCGTGAACCGGAACCGCTGCCCGGTCTGCGTGCCGGGCGGGACGCGCAGCCGCACGATGCCGTCGAACGACTGCAGCTCGATCTTCGCCCCGAGCGCCGCCTCGTGGACGGCAATCGGGACGCTCAGGTGCAGGTCGTCTCCGTCGCGCACGAACCGCGGGTCGGCGTCCACCTGCACGGCGATGTAGACGTCTCCCGCATCCCCACCGTTCGGCCCGGCATGCCCTTTCCCTGGCAGCCTGACACGTGCGCCGTCCTGGAGTCCGGGAGGCAACGTCACGGTGAGCGCCTCGCTCAGCATCTCGACCTGCCGTCCTTGGCACGCCGGACACCGCGCGTGGGCCTGCGTGCCCGTGCCGCCGCACGACAGGCACGGCTTCGAGAACACCATGTGGTTGCGCGTCGACTTCAGCGCTCCGGTTCCCTGGCACGGGGCACAGCGGCGCTCCGCCGCCTGCACGTGCCCGGTTCCGAGGCAGGCGCGGCAGTGCACCAGCCGGGTCACCGTGACCTGCCGGCTGCCGCCCCGCAGCGAGTCCTCGAACGACAGACGCAGCGAGAGGTGCAGGTCCGAGCCGCGCTCGGGCCTGACCGGCGCCACGCGCTGGAACACGTCCGCGAACAGGTCGCCGAAGGTCGGCGCCGACTCGCCGCTCACGCGCACCGAGAAGTCGAAGCCCTCGAACCCGAACGCCGTCGAGTCGATGGTGGTCACCTCGGTGCCGCCGGTGTCGTACCGCCGGCGCCGGTCGGGATCGATCAGCGTCTCATACGCTTCGGCAATGGCGCGGAAGTGCTGCGCTGCCAGGCGGTCCCCTGGATTGATGTCCGGATGGTACCTGCGCGCAAGACGCTTGTACGCGCGCTTGATCTCGGCAAGCGACGCCTCACGATCCACGCCCAGCACCAGGTAGAAGTCCATCAGCAGACACCTGAATTGCAGATTTCAGATCGCAGATTTCAGATTGAACGCGCCTGCGTGCCGTCGCGACGAAGGCTGCAGGCCAATCTGCATTCTGAACTCTGAAATCTGCAATCCCCTGTGCTATTTGTCGTCCACGACCTCGGCGTCGATGATGTCGCCGCCACCGCCCTGGTTCGACGTGTTGCCCGCCGCGCCCTGCGCGCCGCCAGCGGCACCCGACGGACCGGCGCCCGGACCACCGGGGCCGCCGGGGCCTGCCCCTTCGGCACCCGGAGCCGCCTGCGCATACAGGTTGGCCGCTGCCTTGTGCTGGGCCTGCGTCAGGTTCTCCATCTCGCGCGAGATGGCCGCCGCATCGTTCGACTCGATCGCCTTCTTCAGCGCGTCGGTGGCACTCTCGATCGCGGCCTTGTCCGCCGCGGCGAGCTTGTCGCCCGAGTCCTTGATGAACTTCTCGGCCCCGTAGACCGCCTGGTCCGCCTTGTTGCGCGTCTCGATCTCCTCGCGCCGCTTCTTGTCCTCCTCGGCGTGCGACTCGGCTTCGCGCATCATGCGGTCGACTTCGTCCTTGTTCAGGCCGCTCGACGCCGTGATGGTGATCTTCTGTTCCTTGCCCGTGCCCTTGTCCTTCGCCTGGACGTTCACGATGCCGTTCGCGTCGATGTCGAACGTCACCTCGATCTGCGGGACGCCGCGCGGCGCCGGCATGATGCCGTCCAGGTGGAAGCGGCCGAGCGTGCGGTTGTCGCGCGCCAGCGAACGCTCGCCCTGCAACACGTGAATCTCGACGCTCGGCTGGCTGTCGGACGCCGTCGAGAAGACCTCGCTCTTGCGGGTCGGGATCGTCGTGTTGCGCGGGATGAGCACCGTGGACACCCCGCCCATGGTCTCGATGCCGAGCGAGAGCGGCGTGACGTCGAGCAGCAGCAGGTCCTTCACGTCGCCGGCCAGCACGCCGGCCTGGACCCCCGCGCCGATGGCCACCACTTCGTCCGGATTCACGCCCTTGTGCGGTTCCTTGCCGAAGAGCGCCTTCACGATCTGCTGCACCTTCGGGATGCGGGTGGAGCCGCCAACGAGGACCACCTCATCGATCTTCGAGGGGTCGACACCCGCGTCCGCCAGCGCCTGCTTCGTCGGGCCGACCGTCTTCTGCAGGAGATCGTCCACGAGCTGCTCGAACTTCGCGCGCGTGAGCTTCATCTGCAGGTGCTTCGGGCCGGTCTGGTCCGCCGTGATGAACGGCAGGTTGATGTCGGTCTCCATCACCGTGGAGAGCTCCATCTTCGCCTTCTCCGCCGACTCCTTCAGGCGCTGCAGCGCCATGCGGTCCTTCGAGAGGTCGATGCCTTCGGCCTTCTTGAACTCCGCGATGATCCAGTCCATCACGCGCTGGTCGAGGTTGTCGCCGCCCAGGTGCGTGTCGCCATTGGTCGCCTTCACCTCGACCACGCCCTCGCCCACCTCGAGGATCGAGATGTCGAACGTGCCGCCGCCGAAGTCGTACACGGCGATGGTCTCGTCCTTCTTCTTGTCGAGTCCGTAGGCGAGCGCGGCCGCCGTCGGCTCGTTCACGATCCGCATGACCTCGAGGCCGGCAATCTGGCCGGCGTCCTTCGTGGCCTGCCGCTGCGCGTCGTTGAAGTACGCCGGCACCGTGATGACCGCCTTGCTGACCGGCTGGCCCAGATACTCCTCAGCCGCCTGCTTCAGCTTCTGCAGCACCATCGCCGAAATCTCCGGCGGCGTCAGGGGCTTGCTCTGTCCGTCCACGGTCACCGTCACACGCTGGCCATCCGGCACCACGTGATACGGCACCATCGTCATCTCCTCGCCGACCTCGTCGAAGCGACGGCCCATGAATCGCTTGATCGAGAAGATGGTGTTCTCGGGATTGGTAACCGCCTGCCGCTTCGCGACCTGGCCGACCAGACGCTCGCCCGACTTCGTGAACGCCACGACGGACGGCGTCAGACGCCCACCCTCCGGATTGGTGATCACAACCGGCTCGCCGCCTTCCATGACCGCGACGACGGAGTTGGTGGTGCCCAGGTCGATGCCGATGATTTTGCTCATTGATTTCCTCGAAAACCCGCTCAGGGGTGATATAGGTCTGAGTATAAAACCTGAGTCTCCGACATTCAACCTCGACTCTTCCAACCGAGGCTGTTTGGATGCAATTCCATCCCTCGGCCAGGCAGACCTCGCGCCGAACGGCCATCTGAACCGTTGATTCAGGGCGCGCGGGTCCGTCTTTGGTTCGCGCCGTCAACAGATTGGTAGACTGGGCGGGTTGGCTAATTACGTCGTGAAGGTCGCCAGGAGTGCGACCATCATCGCCCTCTTCGCCGTGGCAGCCGTGCTGGGCACCCTGAGCGGCGTGCTCTTCGCCTTTGCGGGCGACCTGCCGGAGATTTCCGCACTCGACAACTACAACCCGAGCACGATCACGCGGGTGTATGCCGCCAACGGTGAAGTGATCGGGGAATTCGCGGTGCAGCGCCGCCTGGTGGTGGGCTACGACGACATCTCCCCCAGGCTGCGGGAAGCGATCATTTCCGCGGAGGACGCCGACTTCAACTCCCACTTCGGCCTGAGCATCTCCCGCATCCTGATCACGGTCATGAGGGACGTGTTCCAGCGTCGGCTGGGCAACCCGGCAGGCGCCAGCACGCTCACCCAGCAGCTCGCCCGCAACCTGTTCCCCATCGGGTTCGAGAAGAGCATCGAGCGGAAGGTCAAGGAGGCACTCCTGGCCATCCAGATCGAGAAGCGGTACACGAAGCGCGAGATCCTCACGCTCTACTGCAACCAGATCCACTTCGGGCACGGGACGAACGGGGTGGAGGCCGCCTCGCGCCTGTACTTCAACACGCGCGCGAAGGACCTCACGCTCGAGGAAGCGGCGCTCATCGCGGGCATCATCCAGTCGCCCGCGCGGCAGAGCCCCTACGTCGACATGAACGCAGCAATGCGCCGCCGGAACTACGTCCTCGGCCGCATGGCCGACGAGGGCTACATCACGCGCGCGGAGTACGAGAAGGCGCGGGCGATGCCCATCGTGCTCAAGGGGCAGCCGCAGCCCGACCGGTCGATTGCACCGTTCTACCTCGAGGAAGTGCGCAAGCACCTCGAGCGCGAGTACGGCGCCAAGGCCCTGTACGAGAGCGGACTCTCGGTCACGACGACGCTGGACCCGGCCCTGCAGAAGCTGGCGAACGCCGCCGTCGAACGGGGGCTCCGCAGCTACGACAAGCGGCATGCGTGGCGGAAGCCGGTGCGCAACGTCGTGGGCGAGAAGAAGACCGTTGACACCTGGCGCGACGAGCGCTGGAAGAGCGCCATCCACGCCGGCGACATCGTGCCCGCGGTCGTCGAGGCGGTCGGCAAGCCGACCGCGGCCGCGGCACGACTCATCGTGGGGCCGTATCGGGCCGACCTGACGCGCGACGCGTTCACCTGGACCCGCAAGGCATCGGCCTCCGATCTCGTCTCCGTCGGCGACATCGTCGACGTGCAGATCAAGAGCGTGGACGACGAGGCGAAGACGGCGGTGATCGGCTCGCTCGAGCAGACCCCGGTGGCCGAGGCCGCGATGGTGGTCCTCGACAACCACACGGGTCAGGTCAGGGCGATGGTCGGCGGCTGGGACTTCCAGCGCAGCAAGTTCAACCGGGCCGTGCAGGCCTACCGGCAGCTCGGCTCCACCTTCAAGCCAATCGTCTACACCGCGGCCATTGATCGCGGGTTCACGCCCGCGTCCATCATCGTGGACTCTCCCGTCGCGTATCCGTCCGGCAGCGGCGGGACGTGGGCGCCCCAGAACTACGACCACACGTTCATGGGGCCCATCACGCTCCGCTACGCCCTCGAGGAGTCGCGCAACATCCCGGCGATCAAGATGATGGAAGAGATCGGCCCGAAGAACGTGCTCGACTACGCGAAGCGCTTCGGGTTCGAGGAGGAGTTCCCGCCGTACCTCCCGATTGCCCTCGGAGCCGGCGACGCCACGCTGATGGAGATCACCAGCGCCTACACGACCTTCCCGAACCAGGGCATGCGGATGAAGCCGTGGTCGATCCTCAACGTGAAGGACCGCGAGGGCAACCTGCTCGAACAGAACCGGCCAGAACCGAGCGACGTCATCGGCGCGGATTCGGCGTTCGTGATGACCAATATCCTGCGCGGGGTTCTGAGCCCGCGAGGGACGGGAGCCCGGGCGGCGGCCATGGCGGCCAAGTGGCCGCTGGCGGGCAAGACCGGCACGGTGGACAACAACACCGACGCCTGGTTCATCGGCTTCGACCCGGACATCACGGTCGGTGTCTGGATTGGGATGGACGACAAGCGCAAGTCGCTCGGCGGCGACGAGCAGGGGGCGAAGGCGGCCCTGCCCATGTGGATGGACTTCATGCAGGGGTACATCGACAGCCGCCCTGGGAAGGACACGCCGCCGGACTTCCAGGCTCCAGCCAACATCGTGTTCCTGGCCGTCGACAAGTCGACCGGTGCGGCAACCGGCACCGACGCACCGGGCGCGATCACCGACGCGTTCATCGCCGGCACCGAACCGGGCGGGTTGACGCGCGCGCTCCAGCCGTAGCGCAACAATCCGCGCGATCCAACACATTGAACGCACCGGCGCATCCGCCTAAGTAATTTCCCTGACGCCCCTCTACCATCAGGAGTAGCTGGGATAGACTGCGTCCACCCAGACGTTACCTGAACCGTCGTGTCGCCACGCTCGCTGTTCGAATCCGGCTCGCCGTTCCGCACCCTGGTCGAGCAGTTGCCGATCATGTTGTGGATGAGCAACACCGCGGGGGCGCCGGTCCTGTTCAATCGGGACTGGCGGCACTTCCGCGGGCTTGCATCGGATACCCCTGTGCCGGCCGGCTGGTCCCACGGCATTCACGACGACGACCGGGACGCTGCGCTTGCCGCGTTCCACAGTTCCCACGCCACGGCCAGCCCCTACGTCGGTGAGTACCGGGTGATCAGGGCCGATGGCCAGACCCGCTGGCTCCATGACCACGGCATGCCGCTGTTCGACTCCACCGGCGCGTTCGCCGGCCACATGGGCGTCTGCGTGGACGTGACCGACCAGCGCACCTTCCGCGCCCCCGCACACTCGGAGCGTCGCCTCACCCAGCTGGTCGAACAGTCCAGGGACATGGTGTACCGCGTGCGCCTCACGCCCACGGTCCAGCTCGAATACGTCGGGGGCGCCGTCCAGGCCATTACCGGCCGCACCCCGGACGAGTGGTACGCCGACCCGCTGCTCATCCACTCCGCCGTTCACCCCGACGACGCGCACCAGCTGGCAACGACGGCGGACCACGTGGCCCGCACCGTCATCTCGACGACCTTCAGGTGGGTGCACCCGGACGGGCGGATCGTCTGGGCGGAGCACTTCCGCATGCCCATTTTCGACAGCGCCGGCCACATCGTCGGTATCGAGGCCCTGGCGCGCGACGTCACGCATCGCATCGACACCGACCGCCGCCTCCGCGAGTCGGAAGAGCAGATGCGTCAGCTGGCGGCCCGCCTGCAGGCCGCGCGGGAAGAGGAGCGGGCGGAGGTGTCCCGCGAACTGCACGACGAACTGGGCCAGACCCTCACCGCCCTCAAACTCGAAATAAACAGGGCCGTCGCGGTGTTCGATTCGGGCTCGAGCAACGTTAATACCGTGGACCGCCTCCAGTCCGTCGTGGGCCTCGTGGATCTCGGCATCGGCATGGTCAAGCGGATTTCCGCTCGACTCCGCCCCGCGACGCTGGATCACCTCGGGTTGGCGGAAGCCATCAAGTGGGAAGCGGCGACGTTCAAGGCACGAACCGGTATCCGCTGCCAGTTACGGGCGAACCGGCGCCAGACGCGGCTGGACAGCGAGCAGCAGACCGCCCTGTTCCGCATCGTCCAGGAAGCCCTGAACAACGTCCTGTGCCACGCGAACGCGAGTGCCGTTCAGGTCTCGATCAAGGAGACCGACACGGGGGTGGACCTGTCCATCCGCGACAACGGCAAGGGCATTACGGCGGCGCAGGCAGCAGCGCCCAAGTCGATTGGGCTGCTGGGCATGAAGGAACGGGCTGCACGGGTCGGCGCGAGCTTCACGATCGCCGGCAAGCGTGGCAAGGGCACGGTGGTCTCGGTCCACGTGCCGCTCCACACAGCGCTCGCGGGGCAGCAGCCTCGCAGGACAATGGAGTCGCAACGGCGATGATTCGCATACTGCTCGTCGACGATCACCCGGTGGCACGTCACGGCATCAAGTCGCTGCTGGTGGACAGGATGAAGGACGCCGTCATCGGAGAAGCGCCGGACGGCACCAGCGCGCTCCGCCAGATCGAGGACGGCGGCTGGGACCTGGTCATCGCGGATCTGTCGATGCCCGGCATGAGCGGACTCGAACTCCTCAAGGAAATCCGCAAGGTGCGGCCCTCGCTCCCGACGCTCGTGCTGAGCATGCACCCACCGTCGCAGTTCGCGCGCCGGGCGCTCAGCGCCGGCGCGATCGGCTACCTCACGAAGGACAGCAAGCTGGATGAGTTCGTGATGGCCATCGAGCATGCCCGCCGGGGGCGCCGCTACATCAGCCGCGACACGGCGGACCTGCTCCTCCGCCAGGGCGCCCGCTGGGAGTCGCCGCCGCACGAGTCGCTGTCGGACCGCGAATACCAGGTTCTGCGCCTCATCGGGTCGGGCCAGACCATCTCGGACATCGGCCGCGATCTCGGCCTGAGCGTGAAGACGGTCAGCACCTATCGCGCCCGGGTGCTCGACAAGCTGGGGATGCGCACCAACGCCGAGTTGATGCGCTACGCAATCGAGAACAAGCTGCTCGAGAGCTAGGAGAAGCCGGGCACCATCCCGGCCTCCCGACTTCGAACGCGCGTCAGCGCCGCCGCAGGAGCCTGCGCAGCGTGGCTTGAGCCTCGGGCACCTGCAGCGCCAGCGTGAGCGCGGCGTACGTGAGGACGTACGGCCCCAGGATGGCGGCTGCCGCGAAGATGGGATGCATGGGCGGCAGGAGCAGTTTCACGCCCCAGCCCACCGCCGCCGCCCCGATCGCCGACGCCCAGAGCGTGAGCTGGAAACCGACCGGCATCGTCACGCTGCCGATCCGCGCGCGCAGGCCATTGCGCAGCAGGAACATCTCAATCCATCCCGCCATCCCCGCAGACGCCGTGAGCCCGGCCGCGCCCCAGCGTGGATCGAGCCCCAGCGCGTGGGGCAGCGGAATCGCGAACACGTACCCGAGCATCGTCGTCACCGTCACACGGATGAGGGCGAAGCGCAGTGGCGTGCGGGGATCGCGGAGCGCATAGAACGTCGATGAATACAGGCGCCCGAGCGTCATCGCGACCAGGCCGACCGACGACCCGGCCAGGATGCCCCACACGTAGTCCGCGTCGGCGCGCGTGAAGCGTCCCGTCTGCAGCACCGCGGCCGCCACGATGTCGCCGAGCGCAAGAAACCCGACCGACGACGGCACCACGAAGAAGGCGATCCGGCGGACGCCGGCGTCGAGCCGCGCGCGGATCGCCGAAAAGCCCGATGTATCGAGTGCGGCGGCGCCAGCCATCGCCGGCAGCTCGGACGCGGCCACCGAGATGCCGAAGAGGCTGACCGGCAGCGTGTAGATGAGCGCCGCGCTCGTGATGCCGGTCACGGCACCGGTGGGCAGCAGGCTGGCCAGGAGCGCGTCGATGTAGGCGCTCAGCTGCACGACGCCGCGACTGATGAACACCGGCAGGAAGTTCCGCACGACGGTCCGCACGTGTTCGGAGGTCGTGTCCCAGGCGACGCGCAGGTCCGGCGCCACCTGCAGCACCACGGGAATCTGCGCGAGGAACTGCGCGGCGCTCCCAACCACGGAGCCCCAGGCCAGGTGATACGCCAGCGACGGGAGGGTGGCGCCGCGGCCGAAGAGCAGCAGCGTGCCGACCATGCACGCGTTCCAGACGACAGGCGCGGCATACGACAGCGTGAAGCGATGGTGGCTGTTCAGCACGCCGAGACACCACGCCGACAGCACGAGAAGCCCGGCGCCCGGGAACAGCACGCGCGTCAACTGGATGGCGAGTTCGCGCTTGGCACCGGTGAAGCCTGGGGCAATGCCCGCGACGATCTGGGGGGTCGCGAGCACCGCCACCGCGACGAGCACCGACACGATGAGGGCCAGCAGCGCGAGGACCGCCCCGGCCACGCGGTCCGCCTCCCGCCGGTCTCCTTTGGAGACCAGCGCGGCGTAGACCGGGATGAAGGACGCCGAGAGCGCGCCCTCACCGAACATGTTCTGCAGGAAGTTGGGAACGCGGAACGCGGCGTTGAACGCATCCGCGGGATCGGACAGCCCGAAGTAATACGCGAAGACCCTCAGCCGGATGAACCCGGCCGTCCGGCTGAGCAGGATGCCGGCGGCGACGAAGACGGCGCGGTTCACGGCCGGGCGGATCCGCGCATCCGCCCCCCTTCCCTACTCGTCATCGTCGTCGGCCGTCACTTCGCCCAGCGTCCCGCTCGACTTCTTCATCAGGTACGTCTTGATGAAGCCGTCGATGTCGCCGTCGAGCACCCGCGAGGGGTCGCTCACCGATTCCTTGGTGCGGTGATCCTTCACCATCTGATAGGGGTGCAGGACGTAGCTGCGGATCTGGCTGCCGAACGCAATCTCGCGCTTCTCGCCACCGAGCTGATCGAGCTTGGCCTGCTGCTCCTTCAGCTTCAGGTCGTACAGTCTGGCGCGCAGCACCTTCATCGCCGAGGCGCGGTTCTTGTGCTGGGAGCGCTCGTTCTGGCACGACACAACGATTCCGGTCGGAATGTGCGTGATGCGGATGGCCGAATCGGTCACGTTGACATGCTGGCCGCCCGCGCCGCTGGACCGGTACGTGTCGACGCGGAGGTCCTTCTCCTCGATCTCCACCTCGACGTCGTCGCCGAGTTCCGGCCAGACGTAGAGCGAGGCGAACGACGTATGGCGGCGCGCCGCCTGATCGTAGGGCGAGATCCGCACGAGGCGATGCACGCCAGCCTCCGCCGAGAGCAACCCGAAGGCGTAGTCGCCCGTCACGGTGAACGTGGCGCTCTTGAGGCCGGCCTCTTCGCCCGGCTGGTAGTCGATCAGCTCGCGCTTGAAGCCGCGCCGCTCGATCCAGCGCAGGTACATGCGGAGGAGCATCTCCGCCCAGTCTTGCGACTCGGTGCCGCCGGCGCCCGGATGGATGGTCACGATCGCGTTCTTGCGATCGTGCTCGCCCCCGAGCATCTTCTTCACCTCACCGGACTGGACGTCCTGGTCGAAGAGATCGAGCCCCTTCTGGAAGTCGTCTTCGACCGGTTCGCCGGCAGCAATCCACTCGGCGAACACGGCGAGATCCTCGCCCTGCTTCTTCAGGGACTGGATGAGATCGCGATCCTGTTCGATGCCCTTGCGGCGCTGGAGGACTTTCTGTGCCTCGGCCTGATCCTTCCAGAAATCCGGAGCGGCAGCCTTGGCTTCGATGCGGGCCAGTTCTTCGTCGGGTCTGGAGGCCTCAAAGATAGCTACGCAGATCGGCAGCACGGCGGCTGAGATCCTCGTAGCGTTTCCTTAACTCGTCGGCGTTTGCCATGCGCCTATTCTACACGGCGGCGTACGAGCAGCAGGGCGGCCAGCGTGACGACCGCCGACGCGGTCGCCGCCACGTCGCCGATGCGGGCGTAGATCGTGGTGGTGCGGAGGAAGCGTGCGTCGCCGACGACCACCGCAGGTTCGAACAGGCCGGTCTGCGCGAGCACGCGCCCGTACGGATCGACGATGCCGGTGATGCCGGTGTTGGCGGAGCGCACGAGGTAGCGGCCGTTCTCGATGGCGCGCATCGACGCCTGCGCGAAGTGCTGATACGGCGCCGAGGTCCGGCCGAACCAGGCGTCGTTGGTGATGGTGGTGATGAGCTCGCTGCTGGCGGCCGCCTTGCGCACGAGATCCGGGTAGACGATCTCGTAGCAGATCGCGGTGCTGACCAGGTGCCCACGCGCGGGCAGCAGGACAACGGCGTCGCCAGCCGAGAAGTCGGACACGTTTTCGACGAGGCGGCTCGCGAAGAAGAGCAGCTGCTTCAACGGCACATACTCGCCGAACGGCACGAGATGCATCTTGCGGTAGACACCGCCCGTGGAGCCGTCCGGTCGTACGAGGAACGCCGAGTTGTAGTAGCTCGGTGGATTCGTCGACCGGTCGATCTGGTCGCTGCCCAGCAGGATGGGCACCCTGGCTTCACGCGCCACGGCCCGCACCATCTCCGCGCCGGGACGGTCTTCCTCGAAGAAGAACGGCGTGGACGACTCGGGCCAGAGAACCAGCTGCGCCCCCCTGCCGATGGCGCTGCGCGTCATGTCGAGGTACTGCCGGAAGATGGTCGATGCGCGGGCCGGATCCCATTTGTCGGCCTGGTCGACATTGCCCTGGATCAGCCCGACCTTCACCGGTTCGCCCGCGCGCGTCAGCGCAGCGGTCCGGATGCGCGCGGCGCCCCAGCTGCCGATGGCCAGCACCAGCCCCAGCACCAGGACGAGCGGCCGGTACGGTGCGAAGACGCTCCCGCGCGCACCGCTCACCGGAGCCACGCGCCCACGCAGTGCTGCATACGCGAGCGCGGCGCTCACCGACGCGACGAGCAGCGACAGCCCGAAGACACCGGCGATCGAGGCGAACTGCGCGATCGGCAGGACCGTGACCTGGCTGTAGCCGAGCAGGACCCACGGGAAGCCGGTCATGACATACATCCGGCCGAGTTCCGTCGCCACCCACACGCACGGCGCGAGCACCAGGCTCCGGGCGCCGATCACGATCGACAGCCGGCTGACGACCATGGCGAACAGGGCCGGGAACAGGGAGAGATACGCGATGAGCAGGAAATTGATCAGCACGGCGACGGGGAACGGCAGGTCGCCGTACATCGCCATGACGTTGGTGATCCAGTAGAGCGTGCCGGTGAAGTAGACCAGACCGGTGACCAGCCCCATCAGGAACGCGTCGCGCGGCGCAGCAGACTGGAGCGCGACCAGCAGCGGCGCCAGGGCGACCCATGCCACGGCCGGGAGACCGAACTGCGGAAAGCTGAGGGCGAGGAGGAGACCTGACGCGGCGGAGAGGCCGAAGCGCAGCTGCCGCGACTGGTTCAGCGGGTTACCCAGGGCTTGAACTTCTCTTCTTTCTTGAGCTTGTCGGCCACCGTCTGCGCCTCGCGGCGGGTCTTGAACGTGCCGACGCGCACGCGGAACACGGAGGCGCTGCCCTTCGGGGTCTCGACGTAGGCGGCGTAGCCCTTGCCCGAGAGCCGCTTCACAATGGCATCGGCCTCGCCGCGCACGTTGACAGCGGCGACCTGCACCGCGTAGCCGTTTCCGGGGGCGCCCGTGGCCGACGGAGCCTTGGGGTCGGCCTTCGGAGCCTCCGCCTTCACCGGTTCAGCCTTCGCCGCCTCGGGCTTTGCCGGAGCCGGCTTCGCCACGGGCTCGGCGGGTGCCGCCGGCTTCTCGGGAGCGGGCGCAGGCGCCGGGTTCCGGTTGACCGCCATCGGCGGCTCTTCCAGCTCCGCGGCTTTCGCCGTCTTCCCATCCGCATCGTCTTCGGCCTGCGGCGGAGGCGGTGCCGTGCGCGGATCCTCGGCAGCAGTCACAGGGCTTGCCGACGCCGACCGTTCCGGCGCGTCGGGCGACTCGGTCAGCGTGTCGACCTGCGCCGACTCCGAGCGGTCCGCCCGCACCCCGCGTCCCACGAGGACTCCGGTGAGGAACGTCACCACCAGCACCACCGTGGCCGCCATGAACAGGAAGACGAGTTGCTTCCCGCTCAGGTGGATTTCACGAAAGCCGTCGTCGTGCGCAGATGTTCCTGTCAAAACGGGTTGATTCTAGCACGCAGGTGCACGGCGCTCAGCGCGCGCGCACGGCCTCGAGCACCGCACGCGCGGCCGCATTCGAGGGCTCCATGGCCAGCGCGCGCTCGGCCTCACGCCGGGCCTGCTCCGTCTCCCTCGCATCGAGGTAGGCCTGGGCCAGGAGGGCGTGCGCCTCGACCGAATCGACGCTCCAGATCGAGATGTTCAGCGCGTCGATCGCCTCGCGGGCATGGCCGGCCCGCAGGTGCAGCCGGCCGACGAGGAGATGGGCCTCGGCATTGTAGGGCGCGAGGAAGAGGACGCGGTTCAACTCGTTCATCGCGTCGCGGTCGCTCTCCTGCGCCACCAGCCGGGTCGCACGGTCCAGGTAGAACCGCGCCAGCTCACGCTGGTCGGCCGTGCCGGCGAGCGTCTGCTCCACCTGCCGATCGTGCGGGAGTTCGATGTCGGTCTTCAGCCGCTCCAGCCCCCTGGGCACAGGGTCGCCGGCAGGCCGCTTGTCCCACTCTTCGTAGGTCGAAGACAGCCGCCGCGCCAGCTCCTTCTCCCGGGCCGACTCGTTCGTGCTGCCGGCCGCCGCCAGGGCCACGCCGAGCACGTAGTGCGCGTCGCCGTCCGTCGGGTCGCGGCGCAGCGCTTCGCGCAGCCAGTAGATGGCGGCCTGCGTGTCGTGATCGAACCAGTAGGCGTACCCGAGATTGAAGAAGTAGGCCGGGTCGGTGGCATCCGCGTCCGACGCCCTCGTGAAGAAGTACGTGGCAGACCCGGCGGTCGGCGTGCCACCTCGCCGCAACTGGATGACGCCCAGGTTGTTCAGCAGCGCCGGCGTGGCCCGTGCGTCCAGCAGCGCCTTGAACGTGGCAAAGGCCTCGTCGTAGCGCTTCAGGTTCATCTGCGAGAGCGCCAGCCTGAAGCGCGCACGGCGCGCGAGGGGCGACGACGCCGGCACGACGTTGACCGCCGTGAGCGCCTTCGCATGCTCACCCTGGTTGTCGAAGATCTCCCAGAGAGCGATGCGGGCCCGGTCGAGCGTCGGATCCGCCTTCAGCGCCATGTCGAGGTAGTTCACGGCGGTGGCCGGTGTCTCCGCGAGGAGCCCCTTGATGTAGTTCTCGAACGCCGCCACCGGCGGGTGCATCCGCTCGACGTCCGCCGACGAGCGCGACGATGCGGGCACGATGCGCCGCGCCACACGTTCGAACGTCGCGAACAGCTCCGGCAGCGGGCCGCGCTCCGTCGCGTCCACCGACACCTTGGCCGAGTCGAGCACCACAACCCGGGCACGCACGACGATGGTGTCGTCCTCGCGCGTGAGCGTGCCACGCACGACCTGCGACGCGCGCAGCAGCTGCCCGATACGGATGACCGTGGCATCAGTGAGCGCCGCCGACGGCGGCACCTGGAGGCGATCGAACGCCTCACGGCGCTCGTCGCGCGTAATCGCAGGCATGCCCATCGCGTTCAGGTCGTCCGCCAGCAGCACGGCCGCAGCCTCGCCCAGCCACACGAGCCTGGCGTCGCGGGCTGCGTTCTCGAAGGGCATGACGAGCGTGCGCCCAGGCGCCGGCTGTGCGGCAACGGGCAGCGCCACGACCAGGACGGCGCAGGCCGCCAGGAGGCGCTGGAGCGTCCTCATGCCGCCACCACTTCGGAGTCCGGGCTCGCGGCGTTCATCGGAATGTCCAGGGTGCAGACCTCTCCCCCGCTGCCGCGGCACGCACTGACCGAAACCCGGGCATCGATGGCGAAGAGCGCCAGCATGCGCTCCACGGCCGCCGCATAGAAGCCACACAGCGGGGCCGGGTGCGGCTCGCGCACCGAGCAGAAGACGGAGGCGATGACCTTCATCTGGCCGACTCCCTTCCGGATGCGCCACGACGCACGGCTTCCTTCGTAGCTCATGCGCACGAGCCGTCGTGCCCGTCCGAGCACGACCCGGCGTCGGAGCACACGAGGAAGCGCATTGATGACCCGACGGACCGTGGGGTTCATCGACTCCACCGTCCACTCGGCGGCATACCCGCCAGCCGCGGCGACCACGCGATCGTAGGCCGGACCTTCCTGGCGAAGAAAGCTCAGCACGGCGTAGAGCGGGGCGAGGCCGATCGTGCCCTCACGCAGACCCTCGGCGTTCAGCCAGCTTTCATAGAAACCCAGCCGCATCGGCAGCACATCGCCGATGGCCTGGTGCAGGCTGGCCACCAGTACGCGTCCGATGCCGCTTTCACGCATGGCTGGCCGCGACTAAGATCGCCAGCGGATGGCGTGTGGAGCAATCCTCGGAGGCGGGCAGGCGCGCCGCTTCGGTGGACGGGACAAGAGTGCGCTGGTGGTCCAGGGCCGCACCATACGCGAGCGCCAGCTCGACGTGCTGCGTGCGGTTACGCGCCGTATCCTGCTGGTCGGCGCCACGGCTGACGCGCGCCTCCCCGCGGACGTGGAGCCCGTCCCCGACCGCACGCCCGGATGCGGGCCTCTCGGAGGGCTCGACGCGGCCCTTGCCGCGGCAGACGGCGCCCCGGTGCTGCTGGTGGCGTGCGACATGCCGTTCCTCAGCGCAGCCCTGCTCCGGGCCATGCTCGCGGACCTGCACGGCGTCGACGCGGTCGTGCCGAGGACCGAACGCGGCTATCATCCCTTGTGTGCGGTGTACGGACCGGCGTGTCAGGCGGCGGTGCGGCGCCGGCTCGAGCATGGGGCGCTGCGTGTCCGCGACCTCTTCGACGACGTGCGGGTTCGCGTCGTCGAGGGACCTGACCTTGCCCGTTTCGGCGAGCCGTCCCACCTGCTCGCCAACGTGAACACCCAGGCCGACCTGGACGCACTCGAATCGCTGCGAAACCACTAAACTGTAATCGTATCAAAACTTACGTCCAGCCCAGGTCCGTCTGACGGCCCGGGTCCGTCTCCGTCATCGACCATGATTCTTCCGATTCAGCGACAGGTTCACGCGGCCATCAGCCAGGCCATCCGGGAAAAGCTCTGGGTTGCCGACGTTCCAGCGTTCGCGGTGGAGACGCCGCCAACCCGCGCCCTCGGCGATCTGGCCGTCACGGTGGCGTTCCAGCTGGCCCGTCCCCTGCGCAAGGCGCCCAGGGCCATCGCCCAGGACATCGCCGACGCGGTGGGCACGATCCCGGGCGTCGCCCGCCTGAACGTGGCTCCCAACGGCTACCTGAACCTGTATCTGGACCGCCCCACGTTCTTCGCTGACCGTGCGGCCGGACGTGCGCAGGGGCTCGCGCTCGCCGAAGGCAAGACCGTGGTCGAGCACACGGCCATCAATCCGAACAAGGCGGCGCACATCGGCCACCTGCGGAACGCCACGCTCGGCGACACGCTGGTCCGCGTGCTGCGCTTCCGCGGCACGCCGGTCGAAACGCAGAACTACATCGACGACCTCGGCGTCCAGGTGGCCGACGTCATCGTCGGCTTCCGCGAGTTCGAGAAGAAAAGCGTGGACGACGTGAAGGCGATCGCCACGTCGACCCGGTTCGACTACTACTGCTGGGACCTGTACTCGAAGGTGACGCAGTGGTACGAGGAGGACAAGGCGCACCTCGATGTCCGCGCGCAGGCGCTGCACGATCTCGAGCACGGCGGCACCGAGGTCGCCGAGATGGGCGCCATCATCGTCGACCACATCGTGCGCGCCCACCTGAATACGATGGCGCGCCTGAACATCGGCTACGACCTCCTCACGTACGAGGGGGACATCATCCGCCTGAAGTTCTGGGCGCACTGCTTCGAGACGCTAAAGGCCCAGGGCGCGGTGTTCCTCCAGACTGAGGGGAAGCTCAAGGGCTGCTGGGTGATGCGCATCGACGAAGGCAAGGACGCCCCCGATGCCGCGGACGAGGAGAAGGACGACGAGGCGCGCGAGAAGGTGATCGTGCGGTCGAACGGCGTTGTCACCTACGTCGGCAAGGACATCGCCAACCAGTTCTGGAAGTTCGGCCTGCTCGGGCGCGATTTCCACTACCACCGCTTCGCGACGCAGGCCGGAGGCCGCCAGCTCTGGGCCACCACGTCCGGCGCGGGCGAGTCGGACGGCGTGCCGTCGTTCGGTGGCGCGTCGCGCATCTACAACGTGATCGACTCGCGCCAGATGTACCTGCAGGCCCTGCTCTCGCAGGCGCTGCGGACGCTGGGCCATCCGGAGCAGGCCGAGAACTCGATTCACTTCTCGTACGAGATGGTGGCGCTCTCGCACGCGACCGCGCGCGAACTCGGCTACCCGGCAGAACCGGACGACGAGAAGAAGCCGTTCGTGGAGGTGTCGGGCCGCAAGGGGCTCGGCGTCAAGATCGACGATCTGCTCGACGTGCTCGAAGCCAAGGCCGGCGAGGAGGTCGCGCGGCGCAACGAGGAACTGACGCCGGATCAGGTGAAGGTGGTCGCGTCCCAGATCGCCGTGGCGGCCATCCGCTACTTCATGCTGAAGTTCTCGCGCGGGAAGCTGATCGTGTTCGACATGAAGGAGGCCCTCTCCTTCGAAGGCGAAACGGGACCGTACCTGCAGTACGCCGCCGTGCGCGCGAACAAGATCCTCGCGAAGGTCGCCGCGAAGGAAGGCGTCACGGAGGACGCCCTGCTCAGCGGCCTCGAATCACTGTCGGCCGAGGAACTCGAGGGGTCCGGCGACCACGACGTGTGGGCGCTGGTGTTCGAAGCCTCGCGGCTCGACGAGGTGGTCGAGCAGACGATTCGCGGCCTCGAGTTCGCCGTGCTCGCGAAATTCACGTTCGGCCTCGCGCAGTTGTTCAACGCGTTCTATCACAGCTCCGACGTTCTGAAGGAAGAAGACCCCGCACGCCGTCGGTGGCGTGCCGTGGGTGTCGCACATTTCCGGGCGCAGCTGACGCGAGCCCTGGACCTCATGGGCATTGCCGTGCCCGAACGGATGTAAACATGGCTGAGATTGCAGTCACCAGCTGCGCCAAGCTCGAGGACTATCGACAGGCCGTGCTGCACGCGGGCGGCGAAGTGCGGATCGTCGATCACACGATGAGCGTGGACGACGCGCTGCGCGGGGTGGGCGGACTCCTGCTCACCGGCGGCGACGACGTGTCGCCGTTGCACTACGGCGAGCCGAAGCACCCGGCGACGGTCGAAGTGGCACCGGAACGCGACGAGTTCGAGATCGCCCTCGTGAAGGAGGCACGCCGGCAGGGTCTGCCGATCTTCGCGATCTGCCGCGGCATCCAGGTGATGAACGTCGCCTGCGGCGGCTCCCTCATCCAGGACATCCCGTCACAGCTCGAGGGCTCGCTGGCGCACAAGCTCACCGTGCCCCCGCACAAGCCGTTCGACCACGCGCACGACGTGTGGATCGACGACGGTTCGCTGCTCGCGAAGCTGATGGCCGAACGTCTCAACGGCTCGGATTCCTGCTCGGTAAACAGCCGCCATCACCAGGCGGTGAAGGATGCCGCTCCCGGGTTCAAGGTGGTCGCCACCGCGCCCGACGGTGTCGTCGAGGCCATGGAGGATCCGGGCGCCCGCTTCTGCCTCGGCGTGCAGTGGCATCCGGAGAACTTCTGGCGGACGGGTGAGTTCCGCCCGCTCTTCGAGGGGTTCCTGGAAGCCGCGTCCCAGCGCTGACGGGCACGCCCGTCGGCATCAGCGCTTCCGACTGTGGGGGGCCGGCGTCAGCCGGCGCCGCCATCAGTGGCCCGACAGATCGCCCACACGTGGCAGTCCGCCTGCGGTTCGTCCGGGTAGCGCTGCCGCAGCGCGTCCTGCACCGCCCTCGCCCTCGGGAGCCACGGTAGCAGCCCGAGCGGCGTCAACTCGGACGGCTCGAAGACGTCCGGAAACCCTCCGCAGTTCGTGAGGGCACTCGCGCTCCCCTGCACATCCATCAGGTCGTACCCGAGCAGTTCGAAACCGCCGGGCGGCGACGGCTCGCGCTCAGGATTCCTGTAGACGCACAGCAGGTTCAGGTCGTCGAATCCGGCAATCTCGCCACGCAGGAAGGCCAGGTCCGTGAAGAAGCCGAGCGCGAAGTCCTCGTTCACGATGTGCGGCCAGTAGCCCGGTTGCACGTCGGGCAGGAGCGTTGGACAGAGCATCGGGTCGAGCGAGACGACCTCGGTCAGGTGCGTGAGACCGGACCAGTCCACGAACGTGGTCCAGGCGTCGCCCGAGTCGGGAGAGAACCGCTCGGTAGCGATGAACCAGGGGACCACGTGACGCTCAGTTCCACCGCGGGTTGGTCAGGAGCAGCATCAGCACGAAGAGTCCGAAGAGGGCACCCGGGACGGCGAGCACGAGGGCCAGGAGGGCGCCCGCTCCGGGCCTGCCCGCCTGCTTCAGGCGAAAGCTGCCGCCGGTGACACCCCCGCAGAGCAGCAGCAGCCCGAGCCAGAGCCCGCCATTGAAGGACGACACGCTGCCGTCCGCCAGGCCGACGAGGAAGAAGTAGACGCAGACAGCGGAGACGAGCGCGGACAGGGTCCAGGGAATCCAGAATCTCACGTCCGCCGATCCTAACCCACGATTCCGATCTACACTCCCGCGCGTTCAGTGAACCGTTGCCTGGAGGGCTCCGGATGCTTCGTCGTCGCTGGTTGTTCGCCCTGAGCGTGGTCGCCGTACTCGGCGTGGTGAGTGGAATCGGCGCGGTCCGGCTCCGTGCAGCCGACCCGCTGCGCGTGGTGTTGCTGGTCGACTCGAGCACCAACATGGCCACGATGCTGACGGAGTTCAGGGCGGGCCTCCACAGCTTCATCGACACCGTGCCGGAGGACGTCGAGATCGCCATCATCAGCACTGGAGGCCAGCTGCGGATTCGCGTGCCTCCCACGCTCGACCGGCAGAAACTCCACGATGCGGCGTCGCGCTTCTCGTCGGACGGCGGCGCAAACTCGTTCCTCGACACCCTGATCGAGAGCGACCAGCGCTTCCTGAAGGCGGCCGCCGACCGGCGGGGCGCCTTCGCCATCGTCACTACAGATCCGCCCGTGATTGGCGACCCGCCGCTCTACCGCTACAACCGGTTCGTGGAGGACTTCCTGCGTCGTCGGGGGCGCGCCCATGCGGTCGTCATCCGGAACGCGACGCAGAACACCGGCATGGCCAGCGCCATCCTCGAGAACCTGACGTCCAACACGGACGGCATCTTCACCGTGATGGCTGTCGCGAACTCGCTGGCGACCCGGATGAAGGAAATGGGCGAACAGATCGCGGCGCAGAACTGATCACGGGCCTGAGGCTTCGGCCTTCGGGCTTCAGCCTGGAGCCGTTCTCACCGTGTAAACGTCGCCACGGTCTCCACGTGCGGCGTGTTCGGGAACAGGTCGAACGCCTGCACCTGCTGCAGCGTGTAGCCGGACTCGACGATCTTCTTCGCGTCGCGCGCCAGCGTGGCCACATCGCAGGAGACGTAGACGAGCGTCTGCGCCTTCAGCCCAAGTGCGCCGGCCAGCGCTTCGCTGGTCATCCCGGTGCGGGGCGGATCCACGATGAGCACGTGCGGCGTGTTGTGCTGTCGCACCACGAAGGCTTCGACCGGCTCGTGCAGCGCCTTCACGGCCCCAGCCGTCGTAGCGGCGTTGATGGCCAGATCGGCCGCGCCGACCCGGTCACCCTCCACCGCCAGCACCTGCGCGCCGCGCACCAGCGCGGCAGCCACCGAGAAGAGGCCGGCCCCCGCGTAGAGGTCGACGGCGCGGCTCCCCTGCGGGACGTGGCTCACGACGTGCTCCACGAGAGGCGACAGGAGGAAGCGGTTCCCCTGGAAGAAGGCGAGCACGTGCCGCTGCAGGCGCACGTCGGCGCCGAGCACGCGGATCGCATCGACCACGTCCGGCGAGCCCGAGACCACCGCAGCGCGGCCGGAGCGGGACTGCTGGTCCGGCACCGTCAGCCCGGTCAATCCATCGGTGAGGCCGATACCCTTGAACGCCCGCACGGCCGGCGCGCCCTGCGTTTCGAGATGCACGACCCGCTGCGACGCGTCGACGTTCTCCGACAGTTCGAGTTCACGCACGCCGGCCATGCCGAGCGAGCGAAGCCCGGCGGCCAGGCGATCGAGGGTGTCGCACGTGTCGTCGCGCAGCTGCGCCGTTCCCCGCGCGTCGCACAAGTCGTGCGTCCCTTCACGGAAGAAGCCGATGCGCCCGCCTCGCACGTGCAGGCGGGCCCGCATGCGGTAGCCCGACTCCGGCGACCCTGCCACGACGACCGGGCCCGGCAGTGGAAGCCGCCCGATGCGCGTGAACGCGTCCTCGATGACCAGCGCCTTCACCTGCAGCTGGCGCGCGTAGGTGATGTGCGAATAGGCGCAGCCTCCGCACAAGGGGTCCTCGTGGGCCGGGCGGCGGTCCGGCGAGGTCTCCTCGACGGAGATGGTGTCGGCGTAGGCCACGCCGCGGCCGACACGCTCGATCCGCGCGGACACCTGTTCGCCCGGGATGGCGCCCGAGACGAGGACGACCTGTCCGTCGTGGCGCGCAATCATGCGGCCGCCTGCGGCCGGCTTCTCGATGGTGAGCGGCAGTGTCTGCCCTGGGGTCAGCATGGATCGTCAGGAGAACTGGATAATGGGCAGGCCGAGCCGTTCACGAAGGGCGCTGGCGCTCGCTCGGGCCAACGCCGTGTCGAAGGCGCCTGCCTCCATCGTGGCACGAAACGGCGCGAGGGCCTCGACGGCGTCCTGTTCGATAGCGGCGAGCTGCTGGGCGGGCAGCGATGCCCTGAGCGTCCCCAGCAGTTCGGCGTCGAGCTGGCCCAGCCGCTCGAGCATGGCGCGCCGCTCGTCGCCCCGCAGCCCGCCGGCCCGTGCACGGGCCACATCGAGTTCAGCGGACACCCGGTCGACGAGCGGGTCGAACTCCGGACCCAGCGTGCCCTTCGCCCGCAGGTTGCTCAGCCGCAAGAGCGCGCGCTCGAGATGGTCGGGCAGCGACGGTCCCTTCCGCGTGGCCGATTCGACCGGCGTTCCGCCATCCGGCTGTGGCGTCGCCGCGGTAGTCGTGACGCCCGTGGCCCGGCGCCATTCATCGAACAGGTCCAGCACGTCGGCCTCACAGAAGTCGATCTTCACCGGACGACGGCGCGGCCCCTTCTTGTAGTAGCGCTCGAAGTAGCGGTCGATCCCGCCCATGGCCACCTTCAGCGGAATCCCCTGCTGGGCCCAGCGCGACACGACCTCGAAGGACGGCCCGACAATGCGCATCAGGTGTCCGTCGTTCTTGCGGCACAGGTGCGTTTCGAGTTCGCGACAGTACTCAGACAGGTCAAACACGGGAAATTCAGATTGCAGAATTCGGGTTGCAGATTCGATTGACTGATTTCAGACGCGCGAATCGGTTACGGTCTCGCGCCACCACGATCCCTGACTGGCTTTCCAATCTGCAATCTGAAACCTGCAATCTGAATTTCTGCGATTCATGGTTTCGCCTGGTTCCGTTCCCAGACCAGGCGCAACCCCTGGAGCGTCAGCTCGACGTCCACGTGTTCGATGAGGTGCGTTTCCGGCGCGATGACGACAGCCAGCCCGCCGGTTGCGACGCAGACCGCGTTGCCGCCAAGTTCGGCGTCCATGCGGCGCACGAGCCCTTCCACCATGCCGACGTAGCCGAAGAACAGGCCCGACTCCATGGCCCCGACCGTCGTGCGGCCGATCACCGTGGCTGGCTTGCGCACTTCGATGCGAGGCAGCCGTGCGGCACGCTGGAACAGGGCGTCGGCGGAGATCGTGACACCCGGGCAGATTGCACCACCCAGGTACTCACCGTTCGCACTCACCGCATCCAGCGTGGTCGCCGTGCCGAAATCGCAGACGATGAGCGGACGCCCGTTGCCGCCGTACTGCTCGAACGCGGCAATCGCGTTGACGATGCGGTCGGCGCCCACCTCGCCGGGGTTGCTGTAGAGGATCGGCATGCCGGAGTTGACCGGCGGATCCACCACGAGCGGCTTGCGCTCGAAGTACTTCCACAACATGCCAACCACGGTATTGGTGAGCGGCGGGACGACGGAACCGAGCACGATGCCGCCGATTCGCCCGCGGTCGATGCGGCCGTGCGCGAAGAGGCCATCGACAGCGAGGCCGAGTTCATCG
Source organism: Vicinamibacterales bacterium (assembly GCA_046331345.1). Classification (GTDB taxonomy): domain Bacteria; phylum Acidobacteriota; class Vicinamibacteria; order Vicinamibacterales; family CAVVIG01; genus CAVVIG01. The sequence continues at coordinate 256,957 of JAXLRA010000005.1, forward strand.
GCCGTGCGATCGCGCAGCGTCTGGAGCCGCCAGCTCCGGATCAGTTCGCGTCCCTCGAACACGCCAAGGACGATGTTGGTGTTGCCGACGTCAATCGCGAGCAGCATGGAGTCCCCAGCGTACTTCACCGGCCACGATGCGCTCGACCTGTCCGCCCGTGCGGACGAGCAGCGCGCCCATGGCATCGATGCCTTCTGTCAGGCCTGTCTTCGGACCGGCAGGCGTATCCCACTCCACAGACGCTCCGCGTGCCCCGAACGCCCTGGCACGCCACGCGTCGAGGATAGCATCGTAACGCCCCTCGATCAGGTCGGCATACCGGGCGGCGAGCGAGACCAGCGACTCGGCGCACAGCGCCGCCCTGTCGATGCCGCGTCCCAGTTCGGTTTCGAGCGACGTCACAATCGATGACAGCTCCGGCGGGAACGCCGCCGCCATCACGTTGAGGCCGTAGCCAAGTACGACCGACTGGAGGCCGTTCCCCGACGGCGAGAGGACGCCCTCGGCGAGGATGCCGGCCAGCTTGCGCCGCCCCACCAGCAGATCGTTCGGCCACTTGATCGCCGGCGGCAGTCCCGTGCAGCGCTCCACCGCTTCCGCCAGCGCGACGCCCGCGCTGATGGTGAGCAGCGCGGTGGCCCGATCAGGCTGCACCCGTGCACGGCCGGGTGCCAGCACGACGGAGACGTAGAGCCCCGAGGCCGGCGGCGAGAACCAGACGCGCCCGCGGCGTCCCCGGCCGGCCGTCTGGGCATCGGCCACGACCACCACGCCCTCCGCACCGCCGTCGGCCGCTATCTGCGACGCGACATCGTTGGTCGACCCGATGGATTCGAAATACAGGATTCGCCCGCCGAGTACGCCCAGGTTGCCCCGACGCGCCTCGAGGGCCGAGGCAAGCTCGTACGGCAGCGGCTGTGGCTGGTCCGGCATGGTGAACGTACAGCAGCGGCCGGTCAGCCGACCGGCTCGATTTCGAAGCTGATGTCGATGGCAGGCGCGGAGTGCGTCAGAGCTCCGGCCGATACATAGTCGGCGCCGGTCGACGCGAGTTCGGGGATACGCGCCAGTGTAACGCCGCCGGAGACTTCGATCTTCGCGCGGCCGCCCGCCCGTCGCACCGCCTCGCGAACCTCGTCCAGCGTCATGTTGTCGACGAGGATGATGTCCGCACCGGCTGCCAGCGCCTGGTCGCACTCGTCCAGCGACTGCACCTCGACTTCGAGACGCAGGTCCGGACGGCTTGCGCGGCAGCGGGCCACGGCTGCCGCTACGCCGCCTGCGAGGCGGACATGGTTGTCCTTGATCAGGATCGCGTCGTAGAGCCCGATGCGATGGTTGGCGGCGCCGCCCGCCGCCACCGCGTACTTCTCCAGCACGCGCAGCGTCGGTGTCGTCTTGCGCGTGTCCAGCACCGTGATGCGGCCACCCGACGCGTCCGCGAACGCGCGTGCAATGGTCGCAATGCCGGAGAGCCGCTGCAGGAAGTTCAGGGCCGTGCGTTCCCCGATGAGCAGCGTACGCGCCAGTCCATCGATCTGCCCGATCACGTCGCCGGCCTCGCACCGGTCGCCGTCCCGTTTCGAGAAGTGCGACACGATGGCCGGTTCGATCTGGCGGAACGTGTCGACGGCCACGTCCACGCCGGCGAGCACGCAGGGCTGCTTCACTAGGAAGATGCCGCGCGCCCGCTGGGCGGGATCGACGGTCGCCTCCGTGGTGACGTCGCCGGCGCCGACGTCCTCGGCCAGCGCCCTGCGGACGATCCCGACGTAGTCCTCAGGCCTGAGGTGCGACATCGTACCCGGCTACCACGAAGGCGCGCGGTTCCCCGGTCGCACATTCGAACGCCTGCACGCGGAGCGCGGCCTTCAGGTCGGCTTCGACCTGCGGCATCAGCGCCACCTGCGCGGCGTCGGCCGTGACGGTGACCTTCGTAATCGGCACCTTCAGCGGCTGTTTGGCTTCGGAGCGCTGCTTGCGCACCTCGAAGAGCACCTCGGTCGCCCAGTCGTAGACCTGCTGGTCGGCCGTCCGGCGCGCCTCGGTGTTGTCGGGCACCAGCGCCTCGATTTCCTCGCGCGTGGGCCACGCCGCCTGGTGCACGGAGCCGTCCTTCCACCAGGACCAGACTTCCTCGGTCACGAACGGCAGGTACGGGGCGAAGAGCCGCAGCATCACCGACAGCGCCGCGGCCAGTGCGGAGTTCGCCGACGCAGCCGCCGCATCGCCCTGTTCGCCGTAGCGCCGCCCCTTCACCAGCTCGAGGTAGTCGTCGCAGAAGCGCCAGAAGAACTCCTCCGTCCGCTGCAGCACACGGGCGTAGTCGTAGGCGTCGAGGTTCCTGGTCGACTCGTCCACGAGCGCCGCAAGGTTGCGGAGCATCGCACAGTCCACCGCGTGGGTGATCGGTCCCTGCGGCACCGCCGAACCCAGCGTGAAGCGCGACGCGTTCAGCAGCTTCATGGCGAGCCGGCGCCCCACCTTCATCTGCGCCGCGTCCATCGCGGTGTCCGTACCGGGGCGTCCGGACGCCGACCAGTACCGCACGCCGTCCGACCCATGCTCCTCGAGCAGCGCCATCGGCGTGACGACGTTGCCCTTGGACTTCGACATCTTCTTGCGGTCGGGGTCGAGCACCCATCCCGAGATGGCGGCGTTGGTCCAGGGCAGCGAGTCGTGTTCGAGCTGCGCACGGAGGACGGTCGAGAAGAGCCACGTCCGGATGATGTCGTGCGCCTGCGGCCGCATGTTCATCGGGAACGTGCGTGCGAACAGATCCGGGTCGTCGGGCCAGCCGCACGCGAGCTGCGGCGTGAGCGACGAGGTGGCCCACGTGTCCATCACGTCCGGGTCGCCCATGAACCCGCCGGCCTGGCCGCGCTGCGCGGCCGTGTATCCGGGCGGCACGTCCGTGGACGGGTCCATCGGGAGCTGCGATTCATCGGGCAGGATCGGGCTGTCGTACTGCACGGCCCCGGCGACGTCGATCGGATACCACACGGGGAACGGGACGCCGAAGAAGCGCTGGCGGCTCACGCACCAGTCGCCGTTCAGGCCGTTGGTCCAGTTCTCGAAGCGCGCCTGCATGTACGGCGGGTGCCACTGCAGTTCGCGGCCACGGGCGAGGAGCTGCTCGCGGAAGTCGATCGTCTTGATGAACCACTGCCGGCTCGTCACGATCTCGAGCGGCCGGTCGCCCTTCTCGAAGAACTTCACCGCGTGCGTGATCGGCCGCGGGTCACCAATCAGCTCGCCGCTCGCCTTCAGCTGCTCGACGATCTTGACCTTGGCCTTCGCCGCGGACAGCCGCACCAGCTCGTCGTAGTGCTGCTGCGCACGGGCGGCATCCACCGACTCCCAGCCGGGAGCGCCCCACGTGACCGGCTTCAGGGTGCCGTCGGCCTGGATGACCGCACGCACCGGCAGGCTCAGCTCGCGCCACCAGGTCACGTCGGTGATGTCGCCGAAGGTGCAGATCATCGCGATGCCGCTCCCCTTCTCGGGGTCGGCCAGCGTATGCGCGCGCACGGGCACCTTCACGCCGAAGAGCGGCGTCACCACCTCTTTCCCGAACAGCGGCTTGTAGCGCTCATCGTCGGGATGCGCGACGAGTGCCACGCACGCCGGGATGAGTTCGGGGCGCGTGGTCTCGATGTACACGGGCTCGCCGCCCTCGGCCCTGGCGAAGGCGATGCGGTGGTACGCTCCCGGCATCTCGCGGTCTTCGAGTTCCGCCTGGGCGACAGCGGTCTTGAAGTCCACGTCCCACAGCGTGGGAGCTTCCAGCTGATACGCGAGCCCGCGCCTCAGCAGGCGCAGGAAGGCGGCCTGCGACACGCGCTGCGCGGGGCGGCCGATGGTCGCGTAGGTCATCGACCAGTCCACCGACAGGCCGAGGTATTTCCACAGGTGTTCGAAGGCCTTCTCGTCTTCGGTGGTCAGCCGCGTGCACAGCTCGATGAAGTTCGGGCGCGACACCGAGATGGGCGGCTTGGCCGGGGTTTCAGGGGGCTGGAACGTCGGGTCGTACGGCAGCGACGGGTCGCAGCGGACGCCGTAGTAGTTCTGCACGCGGCGCTCGGTCGGCAGCCCGTTGTCATCCCACCCCATCGGGTAGAACACCGCCTTGCCGCGCATGCGCTGGAAGCGCGCCAGCACGTCCGTGTGCGTGTACGAGAACACGTGCCCTACGTGCAGGGAGCCACTGACGGTCGGCGGCGGCGTGTCGATGGAGAAGACCTCGTCCCGGGTCCTGGTGCGGTCGAACGCGTAGACACGCTGGGCTTCCCAGATGGGCGTCCACTTGGCTTCCAGCCCTTCGAGGGCCGGCTTCTCGGGAAGGTTCAGGCGCGACGGATCGAGCGCGGTCAGGGATGTCTGCGGAGCGGGCATCCCCCGATTTTATGTGATGTGACGCTTGATCCGCTCGATCTCATCCCGCACGAGCCGCTCGGTCGTGCTGCTGACGATGTCGGTGACCGTTTCGCGGACGATACGTTCGGACAACTGCTGCAGCACGCGGCGGGCAATCTGATCGGCCAGTGCGTTCACGTCGAGCGCCGGGGCGGCCGGCGCCGGCGGCGCCAGCGCGATGCGACCGAGCGGCAGCACCACGGCCCCGGTTCGCTCGGCATCCAGCAGGGTGGCAAACGCATCCTGCAGCGCTGACCCGGCGGGCGGTGCGGCAACAGCGCCGGGCAGCCAATCGGCCAGCGTGTCGGGTTCCTGCGCCGGCGGCAGCGGCGGCCGTGGCGCGCTCTTCAGGGTAGCGAACGCGCGGTCGATGTCGTCGAAGTACTGGTCCGCCGGCGACACGGGCACGTGTGGTGGCGGCGCGTCAGGCTCGGACGCCGGCGCGGACAGGTCCGGCGTCGGCGGGACCGGTTCCGGTGCGAGAGATTCTGGTGCCTCGGCGACCGGTGCGCCGGAGTCCCGGCTCAGCAGGTCGGCGACCCGTGCCAGCAGGACCGCCGGGTCGATGGGTTTGGTGATGATTCCGGCCGCGCCCACGGAACGGGCCCGCTCCTGGTCCACCGGCTCGAACGCGCCGGACAGGAGGAGCACGGGCACGGGACCGGGCTGGGCCTGTTCGCGCACCCACTCCGCCACGTCGTAGCCGCTCCGGTACGGCATGGCGATGTCGGCCAGCACGAGATCCGGCGGCGACTGCCGGATGCGGGCAATCGCTTCCTCGCCGTCGCCCACCGAGACCACGCGCACGTCGTCGCGCCCCGCAAGGGCGAGTTCCACGACCCGCTGGATCGTGGTGCTGTCGTCGGCGAGCAGGACCGTCTTGGTCACGTGGTCAGGTATCGGCGGCTCGCGACCCGCGCCACAGGTCAGGCGCGTGCGCGAACGTTGGCGTTGATGAAGTCGATGATGGCCTGCATCGGCGTCCCGGGAAGGAAGACCCCCTTGACCCCGATGGCCTGGAGCTTCGGCACATCCACGTCGGGAATGATACCCCCGACGAGCACCAGGACGTCATCCATCCCCTGTTCTTTCAGCAGGTTCATGAGCTTCGGGGCGATGTGGTTGTGGGCGCCGGAGAGGATGGACAGGCCGATGACGTCGGCGTCCTCCTGGAGCGCCGCCGACACGATCTGTTCCGGAGTCTGACGGAGGCCGGTATAGATGACCTCCATGCCGGCATCGCGCAGAGCCCTGGCAATGACCTTGGCGCCCCTGTCGTGCCCATCGAGTCCGGGTTTGGCAATCACTACACGCAGTTTACGCATCGCTAAATGCTAAAGGCCAATTGCTAAAGTGAAGGTCGAATGCCCAGTTGAATGCACGTGCTCGCGGCCATGCTCTGTGTTTCCAATCAGCAATCTGCAATCAGCAATCTGCAATTCCATCGTCAGATGATCGCCGTTTCCTCGTACTCGCCCCAGACCTCGCGCAGCGCATCGCACATTTCGCCCAGCGTCGCATAAGCCCGCACGGCGTCGAGGATGAGCGGCATCAGGTTCGTGGTGGCTGCGGCACCCGCTTTCAGGGCATGCAGCGTGTGCTGCACCCGCGCGTTGTCGCGCGAGGCACGAAGCGCCTGCAGCCGGGCCAGCTGTTCCCCCGCGGCCTGCTCGTCCACATACAGGGTGGGAATCGGGGTGTCTCCCTCCTGCACGAAGTCGTTGACGCCGACCACCACCTTCTCGCGCCGCTCGATGGCCTGCTGCAGGGTGTAGGACGCTTCGGCGATCTCGCGCTGGGGGAAGCCGCGTTCGATCGCCTCGACCATCCCGCCCATCGCGTCGATCTGGTCGAAGTACGCCTGGGCCCCTTCTTCCATCTCGCGTGTCAGGCGCTCGACGAAATACGACCCGCCGAACGGATCGACGTGTGCCGCCACGCCGCTCTCGTAGGCGAGCACCTGCTGCGTCCGCAGGGCGAGCGTCGCCGCCTCTTCGGTCGGGAGGGCCAGTGCCTCGTCGAGCGAGTTCGTATGGAGCGACTGTGTGCCGCCGAGGACCCCCGACAGCGCCTGGAGGGCGGTGCGCACCACGTTGTTATAGGGCTGCTGGGCGGTGAGCGACACCCCCGCCGTCTGCGTGTGGAAGCGCAGCTTCCACGAGCGATCGCTCTTTGCGCCGAACCGGTCGCGCATGACGCGCGCCCACAGGTTCCTGGCCGCGCGGTACTTCGCAATCTCCTCGAAGAAGTCCGAGTGGGCGTTGAAGAAGAAGGAGATGCGCGGCACGAAGGTGTCGACGTCGAGCCCGGCATCGACGCCCCACTGGACGTACTCGATGCCGTCGCGCAGGGTGAACGCCAGCTCCTGAATCGCCGTCGCCCCGGCCTCGCGGATGTGGTAGCCGCTCACCGAGATGGTGTTCCACCTGGGCACCTGGTCCGCGCAGAACGCGAACACATCCGTGATGAGCCGCATCGACGGACGCGGCGGGTAGATGAACTCCTTCTGGGCGATGTACTCCTTGAGGATGTCGTTCTGGATGGTGCCGGCCACACGGTCCCAGCCAACCCCCTGGCGCTCGGCCACCACCAGGTACATCGCGAAGATCATGGCGGCCGGCGAGTTGATCGTCATGGAGGTGGTGATGGCGCCGAGGTCGATGCCCTCGAACAGCACCTCCATGTCTGCCAGCGAGGCGATGCTCACGCCGCACTTCCCCACCTCACCCAGCGACAGGTCGTGGTCGGGGTCCCGACCCATGAGTGTCGGCAGGTCGAACGCCACGCTCAGGCCGGTGCCGCCCGCCTTGAGCAGGGCCTGGTAGCGGGCGTTGGTTTCCCGGGGGGTCCCGAAACCGGCGAACTGCCGCATCGTCCACAGCTTGCCGGCATAACCGGACTGGTGGATGCCCCTGGTGTACGGGAAGGCGCCGGGCTCGCCGATGTCGCGGGCACGATCGATGCCTTCCAGATCGGCAGGTGCGTACAGGCGGTCTATGGGATGACCGGAGATGGTCGTGAACGTGCCCGTCCGCTCCGGCCCCTTCTTCAGGGCTGGTTCGAGCGTGTCCCGTTCCCAGCGCGCCTTCGAACTGTCGGCCATCCCTTTCATCGAGTTTTCATTATATTAGGGACATTATGACGACCCACGGCCCGATCTTCGGCGCAATGCTGCAGGAGTTCGACGGCGCGGCACGCATCCTCAATCTCGAGCCAGGCATCTGGAAGATCCTGACGCACCCCAAGCGTCAGATCACGGTGTCCTGCCCGGTCCAGATGGACAACGGCGAGATCGAGGTGTTCACCGGCTACCGCGTGCAATACAACATCACGCTCGGCCCCGCCAAGGGCGGCATTCGATACCACCCGGATGTCAGCCTCGACGAGGTCACGGCACTCGCGGCCTGGATGACCTGGAAGTGCGCGGTGGCGCACATCCCGTTCGGCGGCGGCAAGGGCGGCATCATCTGCGATCCCACGCGGATGTCGCGCCGCGAACTGGAAGCGCTCACCCGCCGCTATGTCGCCGAAATCATCGACGCCATCGGTCCCGAAAAGGACGTGCCTGCGCCCGACGTCAACACCAACGATCAGGTGATGGCGTGGATCATGGACACCTACAGCATGCACGTGGGCCACACCTCCACGGCGGTTGTCACCGGCAAGCCGCTCGAGCTGGGTGGATCGCTCGGCCGGCGCGAGGCGACCGGACGCGGCGTGATGATCTCCACGCGCGAGTCGGCGAAGCACCTCGGATTCGACATCAGGAACGCCACGGTCGCGGTGCAGGGCTACGGGAACGTCGGCGCGATTTCCGCCGAGCTCATCGCGGAACTCGGCGCGAAGGTGGTGGCGGTCACCGACTGGAAGGGCGGCGTCTACAACGAGAAGGGGCTCGATCTCGGGGCGCTGAACGAGTACGTGCGCCAGCACAAGACCGTGGCCGGCTTCGCCGGCGCCACCTCACTCACCAACGACGAGCTGTTCGCGCTCGACGTGGACGTCCTGATTCCCGCCGCGCTCGAAAACCAGATCACGAGTGCGAACGCGCCGTCGATCAAGGCGAAGGTGGTCGTCGAGGGCGCGAACGGCCCGACCAGCCCGGACGCGCACAAGCACCTGCACGATCGGGGTGTCTTCGTCGTGCCGGACATCCTCGCGAACAGCGGCGGCGTGACGACGTCGTATTTCGAGTGGGTGCAGGACCGGCAGGGCTATTTCTGGAGCGAGAAGGAAGTGAACGACAAGCTGGAGGCCAAGATGACCGAGGCCTTCAACGCCGTGCTCCAGACCTCGCTGAAGTACCGCGTCGACCTCCGCACCGCCGCCTACATCGTCGCCATCAACCGGGTGGCAACGGTCACGCGGCTGCGGGGCATGTACGCCTGACCGTCGAACAGGACCGGGCGGCCCGTTCGATCGTCCCGCCACATGGATGGGTGGGACGATCGACCGGCCGGCGGAACCCCTCGTGCGTCAGACCTTGAACCGTCTCCAGTCGATCCCGTACTTCCGCACCCGGTAGTTGAAGATGCGCTCGGTCGTGCCGAGCAGGCGCGCGGCCTTGGCGCGGTTGCCGCGGGCGCTCTTCAGCGCGTCGAGCAGCGCATCCTTCTCGAAGGCTTCCATCGAATCGCGGAGCGTGGCCGTCTGGCTCGTGCCCGTGGCTTCCGCCGTCTGCAGGGTCGGCGGCAGGTGGTGCGCGTGCACGACCTGCGCGTCGCAGACCACCACCGCCCGCTCCATCACGTTCGCCAGCTCGCGCACGTTGCCCGGCCAGTGGTAGCTGTTGAGCATATCGATCGCCGGGGTGGAGATGCGTTTCACCGCCTTGCCGTGCTCGCGTGAGAACTTCTCCAGGAAGTAGTCGGCCAGCAGCAGCACGTCCGCCTTCCGCTCGCGCAGGCCGGGGACGAAGATCGAGAAGACGTTGAGACGGTAGTACAGGTCCTCGCGGAACTCGCCGGCCGCAATCGCCTTTTCCAGGTCCTTGTTGGTCGCGGCAATCAGGCGGATGTTGCAGCGAATCGTTTCGGTGCCGCCGAGCCGCTCGAACTCACGTTCCTGCAGCACGCGCAGCAGCTTCACCTGCGTCGAGAGGTTCAGCTCGCCAATTTCATCGAGGAAGAGCGTGCCGCCTTCGGCCGCCTCGAAACGCCCCTTCTTCGTGCCGTGGGCGCCCGTGAAGGCGCCCTTCTCGTACCCGAAGAGTTCCGACTCGATCAGGTCGTGCGGAAGCGCGGCGCAGCTCACCTTGATGAACGGCTTCTTCGCGCGTGCCGAGTTGTAGTGGATGGCGTGTGCGATCAGCTCCTTGCCCGTGCCCGACTCGCCCCGCAGGAGCACGGTGGTGTTGGTGCGCGCCACCTGGGCGATCTGCTCGTACACCTGCCGCATCGGGCTGCTGGTGCCGATGATGTTCGAGAAGTCGTAGCGCTCCTTGAGTTCCTGGCGCAGGTGCGTGTTCTCGTCGAGGAGCCGCTGCTTGTCCGCGCGAATGAGGCGATGGACGCGCACGGCCTGCGCGATCATCGATCCCACGACGCCGAGGAACTTGGCCGTCCGGTTGTAGTCGCGGTCGGCCTTGAAGCGGAGGTCGATGCTCATCGCACCCACGGTCCGCCGTTCGAGGGCGATTGGCACGGACACGTAGCTCAGTTCCTGCTCGCGCAGTTCCGGACGATCCGACAGCCGATTCATGAACATCGGCTCGCGCGAGACGCGCGGCACGACCATGGGCTTGCCGCTCTGGATGACCTGGCCGATGATCCCCTCGCCAACCGCGAACCGCACCCGCTTGCCGGCTGCAATGGCGCCGGCAGACGCCTCGAGTTCGACCTCGCCGGTGTTCTCGTTCTGGAGCACCACCGCGCCGCGCACCGCCCCGTGATGCCGCACAAGAATTTCGAGGACGCGAATCAGGGCGGCGTGCAGATCCAGGGTCGCCGACAGCGCCTGGCTGGCTTCGAGCAATGTGGAGAGCTTGCGGACTTCGCCGGCGTGCGCCTCGTCGGGCTCCATCCACTGGGCGGCGGAATTCTGCGAGGTCATAGGCTCGGTACTCGGTGGAATGCGGGTCCCTGCTCGTGTCACGTACATGGAAGCAGCAAGGGCAATTCCATGAGCTGGCCGCGCACCCTGGGTGCAGCCGGGCAGAATCTGGCGCAATTTTCGGGATCGCCCTATCCGCCCGCGCAGACGACACAGGACACTTTTGTAGAAAGGCCCTCTCCGCAGGCACGAATTTGTCGAAGAGGGACCAGATACTGGGGCAGGAGCCCGCGCCTGCGGGACGGCAACCGATGCGACAGGGGCGCGCGACACACCGCCTTCCCGCCTGAATCGCAGGCTGACGGCCGCACGGCGGCGGCGTGCCCGGTGAACCCGGACAACTGTGTCGATCCCGTGGGACGGCCACGCACAAATGTGGCGTTCAGGGTGTGACGGTGAACTCGACGCGTTCGATGGCGGTCCTGGCGTCCGCCGTGGCGGTGAACTCGAGCACGTAGGTCGCGGACGCGAGTGGTGCGAGCGGGAGCTCGACCTGCACGAGACCCCGGCGCGTGTCCGTCGTCGGCAGTGACCGGAGCGGCCTGCCGAACGCGTTCATCAGCCGGGCAGTCACGCGCGTGCCGGCCGTCGCTGCCAGGGGCAGGCGTACGACCAGGTGCTCGGCGCGGCTGAACTGCCTCGCCGCCACGGGTGACACGCCGTCATCGGCGTCCGCGAGCAGCCGGAGGTCGCGCCCCGTGCGTGCGCGGAACACCGATGCCGTTCCAAGGGCAACCGCCCCCTCGAATGCGGGCACGGACAGGTCGCGCACGTCGCGGTCGAGCACCCGGCCGGTGAGGTCCAGCACATCGATCTGGACGAGCAGACGAGCGGGCGGCGTCTCGAACGCGAGCTGCGAGCGGGACACAGGGTCCGGCGCGACTTCTCCGAGCGATGCCGTCGCCTCTCCCGTGAAGACCTCCTGGCCCTCCATCGTCGATGCACGGAGCATGATGCGGGTGGGACGGGCCGCGCTCCCACGCTCTCCAGCCCGCCAGGGCACGGGCTCCCAGACGACCTGCACGCGTGTGCGGCCATCGCCCGAGGGCGAGAAGCCGAACCATGTCCGGATCAGCAGGCTCGTGTGCCGCGGGACCCTCAGGCCCTCTGGCAGCCCGCGAACCGGTGCGACAGGCACGTCATCGTCGGACGCGCGCACGGCGATTCCGCCGCGCACCCTCGCATCCAGGCCCTGGCGCCTCACGACCACGTCCACCGCGCGGAACCCTGCCCGCTCCTGCCCTGGCGGCAACGCGACGGTGAGCAGGTAGTACCGGCTCGCGTCGTCCAGCACCCGCGGCAGACCACGCCCCAGCACAGCGGCGCCGTCGACGACAAACCCGGTGGTCTCCTGAGCGAGACGGACCATGGCGTCGGGGTCCGCTCCTGTGCCTGCGGCAGCGGGCCTCACCGGATAGATGGCAACCGCACCGATGTTCGCCGCGCGAATCACGCTGTCGACGCTGGCCTGCGCCCGGCCACGGCCGTCCTGTCGAGCGAAGCCGTTGCTGAGGACGATGAGGGTTTTCCGCCCATCGAAGCGGCCGAGGTGCGCCGCGAGCGCGCTGAGCCCGGCGAGCACGATCTGGCGCCGAGTGGCATCGGCCCTGCCCGGAGTACCGGCCACAAGGTTCTGCTCGAGCGCCGACCGCGCGGTGTAGTCGCCCTCCCGGCCCTCTGCCGCCTCGACGCGTGACGCCGCGCCTTCGCGGTCGGTGCTGAGGCGGATTGCGACAACCGAATCGAGCGGCTTCAGGACGACCACCAGGTCGCGCGGTCCCAGTGCGGTGCGGAGCAACGACGCGACCGCACGCTTCGCCGCCTCCAGCGCGCTGTCCTGGGTCAGGTGGTACTCGTCAATGTAGACGGCGACGAGCCGGTTCGCGGCGGCCGCCGCCTTCTGCTCGGCCGCGTCGGTATCGATGGGGGGCAGCGGGGTGCGATCGCCCGACGGCTGGACGAGCCGGACCTGCTCCACGGGCAGGAGATCGCCAGACGCGCGCACCTCGAAGTCGGCCGGGGTCAGGCTGCGCCCACGTTCCGCCGCCGCACTGACGACGAGATCGAGCGACGCGGTCGGCGCCGGGGGCTGTGCGTACACAGGGCCGCCCGCCAGCACGCCGAGGACGGCGAGCAGCAGGGCCCTCATGGTCAGCCGGTGATGCGGAAGCCGATCAGCTCCTGCGTCGGCGCGCTGCCGCCCGACACCGTGACCTGCACGATGTACTCGCCGGGGGGCAGCGACGAGAGCGCGAGATCGATGTCCTGCGACGCGCCGTCGGCGCCAGGGGTGGTGGTGACCGGCAGGTCGGCCATCGGCTGGCCCGCGCGGTTCAGCAGCTTCGCCGTCAGCGAGGGCGCGGCCGCACCGGTGCCGTAGGTGGGAATGCGCACGAAGACGCGTTCCATCCGCCCGAACTCGCGCCCGGCGGTCGGCTGCGCCTTCGGGTCGACCTTCATCTGCTGGAACTCGCGGACCGTCCGGGCCCGGAACACCTGGGGCGTGGCGATCACGACGTCGGGAGACGTGAGGTCGGGAACGGCCACCTCTCGCACTTCGCTGTCGAGCGTCTCCGCCTGCGCACTCTCGACCGCCAGCCGCAACTGCATCTTGCCCGGCGCGGCTTCGAACGAGACCGACCCGCCCGCCGGGGCACCCGGCGCCGCCTCGGCCGTCTTGCCACGGAAGTACGGCGAGCCGTCTGGCGCGACGGCCGTGACGGACATCCGCGCCGGCACCTCACCGTCACGCGCGCGGTCGCCCGGTGCGCGGGGCACCGGTTCCCAGACCAGCGTCACCCTGGTCTTCCCCGAGGCGCCCCGGCCGGTGCCGATCCAGGTCCGGACCAGGCGCGAGCGGGACGGCGTAGAGATCGAGGCGAGCGCGGCGTCGACCGCCTTCGGCGTCTCCGGCTTGGGCGGCGCCAGCGCACGCTTGGCATCCTCGGCGGTGAAGGCCCAGTAGCCCTTGCGCGCACGCACCTGCACGCCGGAGCGCTTCACGCGAACCTTGATGTCGTGGAACTTGCCGTCCGTGGCCGTCGAGGTCGAGTTGTAGCCGAGGAGGTAATACGCGCTCGAGTCCCGGATGATCTGCTTCATCCCCATCGTGAGGTCGTTGCGGTTCACGATGGCACGCCCGTCCGTGTTGATGGCGAGCGTCCGGAGCGTCTCCATGGTGTTGTTCAGGAACTGCCGGTCCGTCTGCTGCGAGATGTTCTGGTCGATCCCGAACTCACCGGTGGAAAGGCCGCGGGGATCGACGGCATAGATGGCCACGTTGTTCCGGTTCGCGGTGTCGTACAGCTCGCGAAGGTCGGACTCCATGTCGTTGTTTGCCGAGAACGCCGCGCGGTCCTCGGCCACGCTGCCCCTCTGGCCGGCGAACGGATCGAGCGCATTCGGATTCCCGGAACCCTGAATCGCCGCGACCTGGTCGCGCATCTGCGGCGGCAACATCGAGTTGTAGCCTTCACTGACGAGGATCAGCGCCTTGCGGCCTTCCTTCAGGCCGCCCATGTGCACGATGAGCGCCTTCATCGCGGACATCGACACCTGGTTGCGGATCTTCTCGACGATTTCCGTGGGGTAGTACGCGTACTTGTCCTCGAACTCGTTCTTCGGCGTGAAGTCGTACTTGCGTCCCTTGAACTGCATCAGCCCGCGGACGATGGCGTCGTGGTTGCGGGTCATGCGGACCGAGGCCGTCGCCTCGAGCGGATACATCATCCCGATCATGTCGCTCGGGCCGAGCTGCGTCTGGACGAAGCGCGCCAGCTGCTCACGGGCCGACATGCTGTTCTCGAGCCGCACGTGGTAGTCGTCGAGGAAGAACGCAAACAGCCGCACATCGTCGCGCGCGGCCTCGGTTTCCTCGTCGGCGTCGGTGAGGATCTGGCGAGGCGGCGTCTTCGTGGCGTCGATGAGCCCGCCGTCGAGCGACACCAGCTTGAAGGTCTCGATGTTCTGCACCTTGCCGTCCTCGACGATCTCGAAGTCGGTGGGCTTGAGGTCGGCGATCGGATTCCCGCTGCGGTCCGAGACGATCACGTCCACGCGGACGAAGTTGATCCCGGCCCTGAAGATGGGGCCGGGCGGCGGCTGCTGGGCGGCAGGCTGTCCCTGTGCGACGGGCGGTGGCGCCTGCGGCGCGGGCGCCGCACCTCCGGATGGCTGCTGTGCGTGCCCGGGCAGGACCCAGGTCGTGGCGGCCAGCATGGCCGCTGCGGCGGTAATCCGAAGGAGCTTCGCCATGGCTTCTATCTTAGCCTCCGCGCCTGTTAACATCACCGGCTGTGAGCACCGAGACGACCGACCAGGTTCACCTGCCCCTGACGAGATTGTCCGAGGACGAACGGCTGTTCCGGGACAGCGTCTACGAGTTCGCCGATCGGGAAATCCGGCCGCTCGTGCGCGAGATGGACGAGCACGCGAAACTCTCGCCCGCCCTGCTGCGGCAGCTCTTCGACATGGGCCTCATGGGCATCGAGGTGCCGGACGCCCACGGCGGAGCCGGTGCAAGTTTCTTCCATTCCGTGCTCGCGATCGAGGCAATTTCACGCGTCGACCCCGCCGTCGGCGTCGCCGTCGACGTCCAGAACACCCTGGTCATCAACGCCCTGCTCCGTTGGGCCACCGAGGCACAACGCGCCCGTTTCCTGCCAGGGCTGGCGGCTGACGTGGTGGGCGCCTACGCCCTGTCGGAAGCGGGATCGGGCAGCGACGCGTTCGCCCTGACCACGCGCGCGGTCAAGGACGGGGACGACTACCTGCTGACGGGACGGAAACTCTGGATTACCAACGCCAACGAGGCGGGCCTCTTCATCGTGTTCGCCACGGTCAACCCCGAGGCTGGTTATCGCGGCATCACGGCCTTCCTCGTCGAGAAGGGCATGGCCGGGTTCACCGTCGGCAAGAAGGAGGACAAGCTCGGCATCCGCGCCAGCAGCACCTGCGAGCTGCTGTTCGACGAGTGCCGGGTTCCAGCCGCGAACGTGCTCGGCGACGTGGGCAAGGGCTACAAGGCGGCGATCGAAACCCTGAACGAAGGGCGGATCGGCATCGGGGCCCAGATGGTCGGGCTGGCGCAGGGTGCGCTCGATCACGCGATTGCGTACACGTCGGAACGCAAGCAGTTCGGGGCGGCGGTGTCGAGCTTCCAGGCTGTGCAGCACCAGCTGGCGCGTGCGGCCACTGAGGTGCACGCCGCACGGCTGATGGTCTACGAGGCGGCGCGGCTCAGGGATGCGAAGCTCCCGTTCCTCACGGAAGCGGCGATGTGCAAGCTCTACTCGTCAGAAGTCGCGGAGCGCGTCACCTCGCTCGCGGTGAACCTCTTCGGCGGCAACGGCTTCGTGAAGGACTACCCGGTCGAGAAGCTGTTCAGGGACGCGAAGATCGGCCAGATCTACGAGGGCACGTCCAACCTGCAGCTCCAGACGATCGCCAAGCAGATCCTGGGCAGTTAGCCCCTCTCCCGGGTGAGGTGTCCGTGAGCCCTGATGTGTCTTCGACGTACCTGGTCGATATCCGGCGCACCTACCGCAACTACAAGCTGCTGGCCGAGCGGGCCGTCGCCCAGGTGAGCGACGAGCAGCTGCACCGCGCCCTCGACGACGAGGACAACAGCCTTGCCGTCATCATGCAGCACGTGGCGGGCAACCTCAGGTCGCGCTTCCGCGACTTCCTCACGGCGGACGGCGAGAAGCCGGATCGGAACCGCGACGGCGAGTTCGAGACGCGCGCGCTGACGCGAGACGGGTTGCTGGCCGAGTGGAGTGCCGCCTGGGACATCGTGCTCGGCGAACTCGACGCGCTCACACCCGCAGACCTGGAACGAACCGTCCACATCCGCGGTGAAGCGTTCGCCGTCACCGAAGCCCTGAACCGCTCGGTGACACACACGGCCTATCATGTGGGCCAGATCGTGTTCCTGGGGAAGCACTTCGCCGGAGCACACTGGACCTCGCTGAGCATTCCCAGGGGACAGTCGGCGGACTACGGCGTGGGGACGTTCAAGCAGCACATCGTGCCGAACGGCGGGCGCTGACGCGCGCGGGCCGGCCCGCGCGTCGGCACCGGACCTGGCGCCCAGCGAGGCGTCCGGAGCTGGCGGGTCCAGTCAGACGTCGGCCAGGATGCCCTGCGCGATGATGAGCCGCTGCGCCTCTGACGTGCCCTGGTAGATCTCCGTCGCGCGCACGTCGCGGAACAGGCGCTCGATCGTCGATCCGCGCCGGTAGCCGGCTGACGCCATGATCTGCATCGCCCGGTCGGTGGCGCGGTGTGCTGCTTCCGACGCCGCGAGCTTGGCCATCGACGACTCGACACGCGAGCGCTCCTGCCGGTCCTTCGCGTCCGCGGCTTTCCACGTCAGCATGCGGGCGGCCTCGAGCTCCGTCGCCACGTCCGCAAGCATCCACTGAATCGCTTCGTACTTCGCGATAGGCTGGCCGAACGTGTGGCGGTCCTTTGCGAAGGCGATCGCTTCCGCGATGGCCGCCTCACCGATGCCGAGGGCCTGGGCCGCCACGCCAACACGGCCACCCTGGAGCGCCCACATGGCCAGCCGGAAGCCCTGGTCGACCGAGCCGAGCACCTGCTCGTCGGTCACGTCGACATCGAAGTCGAGGTCCATGCAGCCGAGGCCGCGAACGCCGAGCGAATCGGCCCGCGCCGTCCTGGTGATGCCCGGCGCATCCATCGGGACGAGAAAGGCGGTCACGCCCTGCCCGCGCTGGCCCGGGCGCGTGCAGGCAAAGACGACGGCGACGGAGGCCACCGTCGCGTTCGCCACCCAGACCTTGCGCCCGACGATCCGATAGCCACCGGGAATGCGCTCCGCACGGGTCTGCTGGTTGGCGGCATCGGTGCCGGCCTCGGGCTCGGAGAGGGCGAACGCCGCGAGCGCCTCACCTGACGCCAGCCGCCGCAGCCACTCCTCCTTCTGCCGGGCGCGTCCTGCATACGCGAGGATGTCGGCCACCAGCGAGTGGTGGACGACGAGCGAGACGCCGACGGTCGCACTCGCCCTCGAAATGGCCTCGATGGCGACGGCGTAGCTGACGTAGTCGAGGCCGAGGCCGCCCCACGCCTTCGGCACGGTGATGCCGAGCAGGCCGCGGGACGCGGCGGCCGTCATCACGTCGAGCGGGAACTCCCCTCCCTCGTCGATCGAGGCTGCGCGCGGCTCGATCACGTCGCGGGCGAACGCTGTCACCTCGTCGAGAAAGGCCTGTTGCGTGTCAGTCAACTCCAGAACCACCGCACACCTCGATCCGTCTCGGGACACCACTCGCACCGCGGAGAGCGCGACGATCGCGGAGCCTGCTGGCGAGAAGAGCCTCTCCGCGTCCGCCGCGGTGGAACGTTCGTACGCCGCCTAGGCGCTGCGCGCCTGCAGCAATCTCTCGAAGATCGGCCGCAGGCGGGCTGCCGTTTCCCCCATGTCCTCCGGCAGCACGCGCGTGTTCCCGACGACCGACATGAAGTTCGTGTCGCCGGTCCACCGCGGCACCAGGTGGATGTGCATGTGGTCGACGATCCCGGCCCCCGCGGGCTGGCCGAGGTTGATCCCGACATTGATCCCCTGGGGCCGGTACGCCTCCGTCAGCGCGGCCTCCGCGTCGCGCGTGAACTCCATCATCTCCCGCAGTTCGTCGGCCGTGGCCAGCGTCAGCGAGGCGATGTGCCGGCGCGGCACCACCATCAGGTGACCGTTGTTGTACGGGTAGAGGTTGAGGATGACGTAGCAGGTCTGCCCGTGCACCAGGACGAGACCGTCTCGCATCGGGTCGCCCTGCGCGCCGAGGCCGGGCGAGGAGACCGAGCAGAAGATGCAGCCGTCAGGCTTTGTCGAGGTGCTGGTCACGTAGGCCAGTCTCCAGGGGGACCACAGGCGCTCCATAGGAACCTAGAAGTTAGAACTCAGAAGTCAGAACCACGCTCGCCGGCCTTGGGGGTGTGTGACCGATGCAGTGTCCGCCTTCAGGCGGACCATACCAGGACGGCGACGACCTGCGACCAGTCTAGCGCGGAGGGACGTCGTCAGGAACGCAGGAGTGCGTCGGAGAGGCGGGTTCGGTGAAAGCAAAAGGCCGGCGGAGCCGGCCTTTTGTGGGCGTCAGACGGTCAGGATGTCGGAGGGCGGCGTCGAGTCTGCCTCGGCAGGAGCCTCGTCCGCTTCCTTGTTGATCAGGTCCTTCAGTTCCTTGCCGGGCTTGAAGTACGGCACTTTCTTCGGTGGCACGTCCACCTTGTCGCCGGTCTTCGGGTTGCGCCCCTTGCGTGGCTCGCGCTTGCGGAGGCGGAAGCTGCCGAACCCGCGGAGTTCGATCTTCTCGCCGCGGTGCAGCGCGTCGATGATGCTCTTGAACACCGTATCGACGATGACTTCGGAGTGCTTCTTCGTGAGATCCGAGACCCGCGAGACTTCCTCGACGAGTTCGGCCTTCGTCATGCTGCCGCCAGTCATAGCTGATCCTTGAAGGCTTCTGGCTTCGGGCTCCAGGCTCCGGGACGGTCGGCTTCAGGCCTGAAGTCGACACGCCCCGGAGTCCGGAGCCTGAAGTCTGGAGCCTATCGGTTATTGCGGAAGTGATCCCCCAGCGTCGCCGTGCCGTCGCCGGCCGACTCCTGGTAGCTCTCCCAATCGGCGCGGAACTCGTCCGACTTCAGCGCGCGAATCGAGAGGCCGATCTTCCGTTCTTCCGGAGCGAGCTTGATGATCTTCATCTGGTAGGACTCACCCACCTTCAGTTCGATCTTCTCCTCGTCCTTGCCCGTGTGGCGCGAGTCGTCGAACTCGGACACATGGATGAGCCCCTCGATACCCTCGTCGAGTTCGACGAACGCACCGAAGTTGGTCATGCGAACGACCTTGCCCTCGATCGTGCTGCCCACCTGGTGCCTGGAGAAGAAGTCGTCCCAGATATCGGTGGCGAGCTGCTTGAGGCCGAGCGAGAGGCGCTGGTTCTCGGCGTCGATGTTGAGCACCATCGCGTCGACCACGTCGCCCTTCTTCAGGACCTCCGACGGGTGCTTGATCCGCTTGCTCCACGACATGTCGGAGATGTGGATCAGGCCGTCGATGTCCTCCTCGACCTCGACGAACGCGCCGAACTCGGTGAGGTTGCGGACCTTGCCCTGGATGCGCGAACCGACCGGGTACTTGTCGGCCAGGTCGTGCCACGGGTTGCTCTCGACCTGCTTGAGGCCGAGCGAGATGCGGCGGGCGGTCGGGTCCACGCCGAGCACCATCGCGTCGACGGTGTCGCCGACGTTCAGGATCTTCGACGGGTGCTTGACGCGCTTGCTCCACGACATCTCGGAGACGTGGATGAGGCCTTCCACACCCGACTCCAGCTCCACGAAGGCGCCGTAGTCGGTCAGGCTGACCACCTTGCCGCCGACGCGCGCGCCGACCGGGTAGCGGTCCATCACGTTCGCCCACGGGTCGGTGATGAGCTGCTTGTGGCCGAGCGACACGCGCTCGGTCGCCGCGTCGTACTTCAGGACGACGACATCGATCTCATCGTTGACCTTGAAGAGTTCCGACGGGTGACCGACGCGGCCCCACGACATGTCCGTGATGTGGAGCAGGCCGTCGATGCCGCCGAGGTCGATGAACGCGCCGTAGTCGGTGATGTTCTTGACGACGCCGCGCAGGACCTTGCCTTCGGCGAGCGTCTCGAGGGTGTGCTTCTTCTTCTCGGCATTCTCCTCTTCGAGGAGCGCCTTGCGCGAGAGCACGATGTTGCCGCGCTTCTTGTTGACCTTGATGACGCGCATGCGCAGTTCCTGCCCGCGCAGGGCGTCGAGGTTGCGCACGGGCCGCACGTCGATCTGGCTGCCCGGCAGGAACGCCCGGACGCCGATGTCGACGGCCAGGCCGCCCTTGATGCGTTCGATCACGCGGCCGATGACGACCTTCCGTTCGACGTAGGCCTTCTCGACCTCGTCCCAGATCTTCATCTTCTCCGCTTTTTCACGCGAGAGAACGACGTAGCCGTCCCGGTCTTCCGTCCGCTCGAGCAGGACGTCGACGATGTCACCCGGCTCGACGGTGACCTGACCGTTCTCGTCGACGAACTCGTCGACCGCGATGATGCCTTCCGACTTGTAGCCGACGTCCACGATCACTTCGGACGGGGTGACCTTGAGCACGGTGCCCTTGACCACCTCGCCTTCCGCGATGTTGCGGAAGCTGCTATCGTAGGAATCCAGCAGTCGGGCGTATTCCTCGGGGTCGACCTGATCGTCGTCTTCGCGCGGAAGAAGCTTCAATCCGCCGCGATCACCGCGCTCCGCGCGGTCGAGCGACCCCGCGCCCTTCACCGGAGTCTGCTCGTCTTCAACGTTTGCCATGCCTTGCGCACTCCTCTTGTCGTCGCACGAATGGTTCGGACAATCCCAACCCCAGACGTACGAGTGCCGGCGTTCGTGTAGCGGGGTCCGGCGGCCCGCAATTTCGGCTGGTCAGCAGGTGCTCTGCAGCGCCGTCTGATTTCCGATAAGCATCAGAGAGTACGACACTTATCGAAACACTGTCAAGGTTCCGAAAGGACTCCATCATGGCCAAGCGCCCGGCCAAGGCCCGCAGGAAGACCGCAGCATCGACACGTGCACAGGTAGCCGCGAAGAAGAAGCCGGCTCCGGCCAGGAAGGCCACGACCGCCTCAGCCAAGGGCCGGAAGAAGGCCGCGCCGGGGAAGGCGGCACCCAAACGGGCTGCCTCGAAGAAGGCGCCGGCCAGGAAGACGGTGGTCAGGAAGGCCGCGGCGAAGAAGACGGCGCCGAAGAAGGCGTCGGCGAAGAAGGCCGCGACGCGTCAAGCCCCCAGGAAGGCGGCCTCCACACGGTCCGCGGCGCCGAAGAAACTCGCCAGACGGAGCGCTCCCAAGGGACGCGCCTCATCCATTGACTCCCGGCGGCGGGAACTCGAGGAGATGGTGCCGTCCCCACCCTCCTCGCTCAACATGAACCGTCGAGGTTCAGCGGCACGGACCGGCCGCGACGAAATGGCCGAGCACCGCGCCGACCACGCCACGATGACCCCGTCGATTACCGGCGGCGACGTCGATGCCGACGTGGAGGATGCCTACTTCACCGGCGACGAAGCCCCCGGCGGCGACAACCCCACCCCGGACCAGGACATCGTCGATGAAATCGGGAAGGCCCTGGGCGTCGAGTATCAGGACAACGAGGAACTCCAGGGCGCGAACAAGCTCGAGGAGCGCGACAAGCACCGGTGGGAACTCGACCCGGCGTCGGCTGAAGACTATCGGGACCGCGACCGCGAGTAGATAGTCGGTCGCGCGGAACACTCGCCACCGCGGAGAGCGCGGAGGTCGCGGAGCACAGAACAGGTCTTCCCCCGCGTGCTCCGTGTCCTCCGTGGTGAAGCTGTTCGCCGGCGGGTACCTAGGACAGTTTTCCCTTCACGAGCGCCATCACACGCGCGACAACCTCGTGGATTGGCGCGTTCGTCGTGTCGATCACCGTCGCGTCCGCCGCCGCATAAAGCGGCGATGCGGCGCGCGTCGAATCGCTCTGGTCGCGTGCCTTCAGCGCGGTGGCCACGGCTTCGATGGCGGCCGGGCCGCTGTGCGCGGTGTCGTTCGCACGGCGCCTCGCCCGCTCTTCGGCCGACGCATCGAGATACAGCTTCACGTCGGCGGCGGGAAACACCACGGTGCCGATGTCGCGCCCCTCCATGACAATGCCTCCGCCCTCTCCGAGCGCCCGCTGACGGGCCACCAGGATCTCGCGCACCTTCGGCAGGCGGGCCACAGCGGCGGCAGCGGCGTCGATCTCCGGTGTGCGGATGGCGCGCGTCACGTCTTCGCCATCGATCGTAACCAGCGTGGCCGAGATCTCGATGGACGAGCCGGATGCCAGAGCGGTGAGGAGGTCTTCCCGATCGAGCGGCACCTGCTGCTGGATGGCCTTCCAGCCCACCGCGCGATACATCGCCCCGCTGTCGACGTGCCGGTACCCGAGTTCGGACGCGATGGCTCGCGCAACAGTGCCCTTGCCGACGCCCGAGGGGCCGTCGATGGCGATGATCAGCTTTCGCATGGCGTGCAGATAGTAGGATGTCGAAGACGCGGAAAGGAACAGGGACGTGGAACGGCTCCAGAAAATTCTATCGCAGGCCGGCGTGGCATCGCGGCGCGCTTCCGAACAGCTGATTGTCGACGGGCGCGTGACGGTGAATGGGCAGACCATGCGCGAACTCGGCACGAAGGCAGACCCCTCGGCCGACGACATCCGCGTGGACGGCCGGCGCGTGAAGCTCTCCGAGCGCCATCGCTACGTACTCCTCAACAAGCCGAAGGGCTACGTCACGACGCGTTCGGACCCCGAACG
This sequence comes from Vicinamibacterales bacterium, assembly GCA_046331345.1. Classification (GTDB taxonomy): domain Bacteria; phylum Acidobacteriota; class Vicinamibacteria; order Vicinamibacterales; family CAVVIG01; genus CAVVIG01. The sequence continues at coordinate 279,793 of JAXLRA010000005.1, forward strand.
TCGCTCGACGGTGATGGAACTGCTCCGCGGCATCCGCGAGTACATCTATCCGGTCGGCCGTCTCGACTACGACACCGAGGGCCTGCTGCTGCTCACCAACGACGGAGACCTGGCCGCCCGCCTGACTCATCCGCGGCACGAAGTGCCGCGGGTCTACGAGGTGGAGGTTGCCGGGGTCCCGGACGATCACGACATCGCCCGCATCTCGAAGGGGGTCATCATCGACGGACGACGGACCGAACCGGCGCGGGTGGAACTGGGTCCCGGCCGCCACACGACCCACGCCACGCTGCGCATCACCATTTCGGAGGGTCGGAACCGGCAGGTGCGTCGCATGTTCGACTCGATCGGGCATCCGGTCGATCACCTGCGTCGCGTCTCCATCGGCCCCATCAAGGACGCACGCCTGAAGGTCGGCTACTGGCGCGACCTGACGCCGGACGAAGTGGCCGCGCTCAAGCGGGTGGCCGCGCGCGAGGCCGTGCCGCACTCGAAACGCGCGGAGAACAGACGCACCGAAGGCGCACCACGCGCGGAGCGTACGCCGGCCGGCGCTGGTGCGCGTCCTGCCGCGGCGCGGACGCGCGCCCCACGAGCGCGATCGACGAAACCCAGACGCTGAACGAGAGGGGCCCGGCTGAAACCGGTTCCTGGATGCTCTCCTCGACAGGGGTGGCCGGCGGACTGACGACGGTTACGGGCGGTGCCGGCGCGGCCGGTCGTGGGGTCCACCTTCAGGTGGACCCTCGCGGTTACTGAACCGGCTCCGGGTCGTCGTCCGCCGCGTCCGCGTCGGCCTCGGCGGCGGCCGCCTGGCGGCGCTCTTCCTCGATGGCGTCTGCCTCTTCTGCCGCGATGGCGGCGTAGTCGGGCTCGCTCAGCGGGAGCTGTTCCTCGGGCGGTGTCTGCTCGACGAGCAGGTTGCTCTCGATCCCGAGCGACTCCGCCATGTCCTCCACCTTGGGCAGGTCGCTGAGATCCTTCAGGCCGAAGCGGATCAGGAACTCCTTGGTGGTCGCGTACATGAAGGGGCGTCCCACCACCTGCTTGCGGCCGACGATCTTGATCAGATGCCGCTCGAGGAGGGTGTTGAGCACGCCCGAGGCGCTGACACCGCGAATTTCCGTGATTTCGAGCGCCGTGATCGGCTGGCGATACGCAATGACCGCCAGCGACTCGAGTGCCTGGACGGAGAGCTTCTGCGCGCTCCGCTCGTGGAACAGGCGGCGCACCCACTCGTGCAGGTCGGACCGCGTCACGATCTGGAACCCGCCAGCCACTTCCACGAGTTGCAGGCCGCCAGGACGCAGGTAGTCGACCTTCAGTTCTTCGAGCGCCTGGAGGATGTCTTCCTTCGGCTCGTTGTCGAGCAGCTTGAAGAGCGCCTTCGGCGTCAGCGGCTCCGGTGACGCGAAGATCATCGCTTCCACGATCGCCTTCAGCTCTCCGATGGGCCGGCGGAGGTCTTCCTCCGTGACCGGCTCCACCTCGGCGTCCGCGGCGGGGTCATCCACCGTGTCCTGCCCGTCGCCCGCCTCGAGAGCGCCTTCTTCGTCGCCCTCGTCCACCGCCGGAGGCACCTCCGCGTCGTCTGCCAGGCCGGGTTCGGCGGCGTGCACGGTCCCCGACTCCGGGAGCGTTTCCTCGTCGGCAGCCTCCGGGCGCGCGGGCACCTCTGCGTCCACAGCCTGTGGGTCCTGTCCGTCCTGTTCTGTCGAATCAGCCACGATGCGCCTCCGGGTCTCCGATCGGATGCGGCGCGTCGGCCGGACGCGGTCGCTTGTAGACGCGAATCGGGCCGAAGCTGCCGGACTGGAAGACCCTCACCAGCTTCAAACGAATCATCTCGAGGAGCGCGAGGAAGGTCACGATGAGGCCGGCCTTGTCCTGCACGTCAGCGAACAGATCCTCGAACCCGCACGCGTCGTTCTCGGACAGCCGGTCGAGCAGCTGCTCGATGCGAACCTCCACGGGGATCTGCTCGGGCGGCAGGAGGACCTTGGGCCGCGCCTTCGTGCGCTGCACCACCTGCTGGAACGCCGAGAGCAGGCTGAAGAGATCGACCTCGAGTTCGGGCTCGAACTCGTCGCCCGCAATCTTCGCGACCGCCTCGTCGGGTCGGTGCCACTGGGCCGCACGCAGCTGCTCGCGCTCGTGGAGCAGTTCGGCGGCGGCCTTGAACTTCTGGTGTTCCAGCAGGCGCCGGACCAGCTGTTCGCGCGGATCTTCCTCGTCGCCCTCGGCCGTGGCCGCCGTCTCCGGCCGCGGCAGCAGCATCTTCGACTTGATGTGGATGAGCGTCGCGGCCATGACGAGGAACTCGCCCGCGATATCCAGATCGAGTTCCTGCATCAGCTGGATGGTCTCCAGGTACTGCGCAGTCACCATCGCGATCGGGATGTCGTAGATGTTCACCTCGTTCTTCTTGATGAGGTGAAGCAGCAGGTCGAGCGGTCCCTCGAAATTGACGTTCTCGAGGCGGATGGGAAGCGCCTCGAGGGCGGACTCGAAATCGTCTTGCGTGGGCGCCATGTGTCAGCGGTACGTCAGCTTGACGGCGTCACGCACCCGCTCCATCGTCTCGATGGCGACGGCGCGCGCACGGCGCGAACCTTCGTGGAGCACGTCCCGCACGGTGTTCGGGTTGGCCAGGATGGCGGCCCGACGCTCGCGGATGGGATCCAGGTGGGCGTTGAGCGCGTTCGCGAGCTTCGTCTTCACCTCGACGTCACCCACCTTGCCCGCGCGGTAGCGCTCCTTCAGGTCGTTCACCTCGTCGACATTCGGATTGAAGGCATCGTGGTAGATGAACACGGGATTGCCTTCGACAGTGCCCGGGATGTCCGCACGCACCCGCTTCGGGTCCGTGTACATGGACCGGACCTTCTTCATCACGTCGGCGGCCGAGTCCGACAGGTGAATCGTGTTGCCGAGGCTCTTGCTCATCTTCTTGTCGCCGTCGAGGCCGGGAAGACGGCTGAACTTCGTGAGCAGCGGCTGCGGTTCGACGAGCACCTCGCCGAAGAAGTTGTTGAAGCGCCGGACCGACTCGCGGGCCAGCTCGAGGTGCGCCACCTGGTCGTCGCCCACCGGCACGAAGCGCGCGTCGTAGATCGCCACGTCCGCCGTCTGCAGCAGCGGATAGCCGAGGAAGCCGATCGACGAGAGGTCCTTGTCCTTCAGGTTCTCCTGCTGCTCCTTGTAGGTCGGCACCCGCTCGAGCCACGGCACCGGCACCACCATCGACAGCAGCAGGAACAGCTCGGCGTGTTCGGGCACGAGCGACTGCACGAAGAGCGTGCTCTTCTCGGGGTCGAGCCCGGCGGCCATCCAGTCGGCCACCATCTCGTAGGCGTACGTGGTGAGCTGCGCGGTGTTGGCGTAATCGCTGGTCAGCGCGTGCCAGTCGGCCACGAAGTAATAGCAGTCGTAGGTCTCCTGCAGCGGCACCCAGTTTCCGAGCGCCCCCACGAGGTGCCCGAGGTGCAGCTGCCCGGTCGGACGCATGCCCGATACGACGCGGGCCTTCCCAGCAGACGAAGCAGTCGTCATTGCAAAATCAGCGCAAAAAGAGAGTGTGAAGGCGTTGAAAACCTGCGCGAACTCACGTGTGGTGACGACCCGGGTGAAGCCCGGGCACGGCGCCAGCCGGCGAGGCGGTACAGGTTACGTTTGCCCTGCGAAAAAGGCAAGGACGGCATCGGCGAGTTTCGGGCCAATCACCGAAGCCAGTTCCTCGCGCGTCGCCCGCCGAACGCCGGCGACGCTGCCGAACGTGGTCAGGAGCTGTTTTCGCCGGCGCACACCGACGCCAGGGATCTGGTCCAGTTCGGAGCCGAGGTCGCGCATCGATCGCGCCTTGCGGTGGAAGGTCACGGCGAAGCGGTGCGCTTCGTCGCGAATCCGCTGGACCAGGAGCAGCGCAGGGTCGCCCTGCCGCAGCGCGATGGGCTGCTCGAACTGACGGGTGAAGAGCAGTTCTTCCTTCTTGGCGATGCCGGCGGCCATCAGGTTGGACAGGCCGAGTTCCTCGAGCGCCGCATAGGCCGCCTCCAGCTGTCCCTTGCCGCCGTCGATGAGGATCAGGTCCGGGAATGGCCCGCCCTGCTCCAGCACGCGACGGTACCGGCGGCGCACCACCTCGTGCATCGACGCGAAGTCGTTCGCGATCCGCTGGGCTGACCCGTCGTCGGGCAGGGGAATATGCGCCACGGCCGCACGGCTGTCGACCGCGAGCGCGCTGTCCGCGCCTGGAGCGGCCACACGGGGCTGAGCGTTGCCGGAGGCGCCCCTGCCCTGGTGCTCCGCCACCTTCGACCCCTTCACGCGGAACTTGCGGTAGTCGCCGCGCTTCATCCGGCCGTCCTCGCAGACGACCATCGATGCCACCGTTTCGCTGCCCTGGAACGTGGAGATGTCGAAACACTCAATCCGCCGCGGGAGCGCGGGCAGGCCGAGCACGTGCTGGAGCGTTGCCAGGGCGTCGTACTGCGCCGTGGTGTCCGGATTGAAGCGCGACTGATAGGAGATACCGGCATTGCGGTTGGCGAGATCCACCAGGCCGCGCTTGTCGCCGCGCTGGGGCACGACGAAGCGCACCTTCCGCCCCTCGCGTCCGGACAGCCACATCTCGAGCGCCTCCCGCTCTTCGGGTTCGGCCGGCACGTGCACCTCAGGCGGGGCGTCGCGCAGTTCATAGAACTGCTGGATCGCCGCCGCAAGCACCTCGCCCTCGTCCTTCCCGACGACCGCGGCCTCCGTCCCCAGGTCCACGCGCTCGACCACCCGCCCGCCACGCACCTGGAACACCTGAATCGCGGCGCCGGCAGGCCCGAGCTTCATGCCGAACACATCGCGATTGCCGAGTTCGACGGTCGCCATCTTCTGCTGCCGGTCTTCGAGCGTCTGGATGGTGCGGATGGCATCGCGGATCTGCGCGGCCTCCTCGAAGCGGAGGTCTTCCGAGGCGTCGAGCATGCGCGCCTGCAGGCGGCGCGTCAGCTCGTCGTTCTTCCCGTCGAGGAACAACCGGGTGTGCTCGACGGCCGTGCGGTACACCTCGGCACTGCAGATGCTGGCCACGCAGGGGGCAATGCAGCGCTTGATGTCGTACTCGAGGCAGGGGCGGCTGCGCTGCCCCGTGATCACCTCGTTGCAGGACCGCATGCCGAAGAGCTGATGCGTCAGCGCCATCGTCTTGCGCGCGAACCTGGCGGGCATGAACGGTCCGGCGTAGAAGTTCCCGTCGCGCTCGACGCCGCGCGCCACCAGGACCCGGGGGAACTCTTCCGTGGTCGTGAGCTGGAGGTAGGGGTAGTTCTTGTCGTCGCGAAGCAGGATGTTGTACTTCGGGCTCCGCTGCTTGATCAGGTTGTTCTCGAGGGCCAGCGCCTCGACGACCGAGTCGGTGACGATGAACTCGAGCCGGACGATGTCGTCGAGGAGGGCGTCGGTCTTGGGACTGCTGCCGTAGGCGCCGAGGTAGTTGCGGACCCGGTCGCGCAGGGCCCGGGCCTTGCCGACGTAGATGGTGTCGCCGGCCGCGTCGAAGTACAGGTAGACCCCGGGCTGCTCCGGCAGCCTGGCAATCTGATCCTTGAGATCACGGATGGGCATACGTTACTATGGCGCGTTTACGGCTCGAGTCTGAACCCTCCATATTACCAGTGCCTTCGAACGCCGAAGTCGTGTCTCCGCAGCAGGATCGTGCCCAGCAGCCAGGGCAGGCTCCGAAGTCCAACCTGACCTTCACCGGCATCATCGGCACGATCTGCTGGTTTCCGCTGAAGGCGATTATCGCCGTCTGCGTGGCCCTCCGGATCCATCCGAACGTGCTGACGCTCGTCGGGGTCATCGTCAACGTGGCGGCCGCATGGGCGCTCGGCAAGCGCCGGTTCGTGCTGGCTGGCGTCGTGATGATCTGCGCGAACATCTTCGACTTCATCGACGGCAAGGTCGCCCACGAACTCCACCTCGAGTCGAGGTTCGGGGCCTTCTGGGATTCGACGCTGGACCGGTTCTCGGATCTCGCCCTCTTCATGGGGCTGATCTACCTGTACTCGACGCTCGGCCGCACCGACTACATCATGATCGCGGGCATCACGCTCATCTTCACGATCATGACCAGCTACGCCCGCGCCCGCGCCGAGTGCCTCATCGAGAAGTGCAAGGTCGGCTTCATGGAGCGGCCGGAGCGCATCGTGCTCTTCATGATCGGCGCCTTCACGAACCGCTTCGCCGGCGTGCTGTGGGTCATCCTCTCGCTGTCCGTGCTCACGGTCGCGAACCGGATCTACTACACCTATCTCGCGCTGAACGATCTGCCCATGCCGTCGAAGGACGGCGTCGGCGGCGTGTTCAACCGGATGTTCTTCTGGACCGACCCGCGCACCTCGGTGCCGTACGACATCTGGGTCATCTCCATCCTCGCGTTCGTCTGGCTGGTCCCGCCGGTCTGGCTGGGCGACCCGACCGCCAGCGGGATGGGCCTCCTCGGCTGGCTCTTCTGACGTAGTGCCCGCCGGCTGGCGGGTCTGCGTGGTCCACCGCAGGGTGGACACTACATTCGACGTCCCCAGAGCGGAAGGCCAGGAACCGAAGGCAGGCAGGGCTGGGAGTGTCCTCTGCCTTTCAGTTCTGCCTTCTGAGTTCTAACTTCTAAGTTCTAAGTTCGGAACGTTTACGCGTCGTCGCGCTCGTCGTGGACGCCGAGGTCGAGGCCGGTGCCGAACTGGATCTCGTGGTGGCCGATCTTGTCACGCAGCAGGCGCCGCGCCTCACCGTAGTGCTCCGGCGGCACGGCGAGCCGCCTGGCCAGGTTCTTCAGCCGTGAAATCACGATGAGCGACACGTCGTGCTCGCCTTCCCGCCAGGTCACCCCGCCGACTTCCGTGTAGGGAATGAACTGGGTGTCCGCCCAGATCCCATCCGCGTAGAAGCCGCGCCCGATCCGTCTGCTGAGCGGGAGCAGATAGCCGAAGTAGACGAACATCATGATTTCGCCGAACGCCTGCCGGTGCACGACGAACAGCTTCACGACCACGAGGATGCCCGTGGCGACGCCGAGGATGATGGTGAGCCTGTAGAACGGCGGGGGCGGGCTCGGCCATACCAGCATGGCGGTGGCACGGCGCCGTTTGAATCGCAGGTAGTCGAGCAGCAGCCGGGTATTGGCGAAGAAGAATCCGCCGCCGAGCATGATCAGCGTCGCGGTGATCAGGTCCACGGCAGGATTCTACGAAATGTAGCTAGGACTTTTCGACGGCCGCCAGCGTGGGGTCGAAGCAGTGGCGGCAGCGCGCTTCGTAGGTGCCGCTCGCGCCGACCAGCACCCGCTCCCCGCTCTGCACGAGGCGCTGCGTGTGGTTGGCCGGGTCGCCGCACACCATGCAGATGGCGAGCGTCTTGGTGATGTACTCCGCGATGGCGAGCAGCTGGGGCATCGGCTCGAACGGCCGCCCCAGGTAATCCTGGTCGAGCCCGGCCACGATCACGCGCTTGCCCCGGTCCGCCAGCGTGTTGCAGGCCGCCGGCAGGTTGGCATCGAAGAACTGCCCCTCGTCGATACCGACCACCTCGGTATCGTCCTCGACCGCCCGGATGATGTCGTCGGACGTCCGGACGTTCGTGGAGGCGATGCGCATGTCACTGTGCGAGACGATGTGGTCGTTGCTGAACCGGTCGTCGATGACCGGCTTGAAGACCTGCACCTTCTGCCGGGCAATCTGTACGCGGCGAATGCGGCGAATCAGCTCTTCGCTCTTGCCGCTGAACATGCTGCCGGTGATGACTTCGATCCAGCCATGCTCCGGTTTCTGTCGCACATCCATGGGAACTACCGCCTGAATGTCAGAGTGCGAATTTCGGATTGCAGAATGACATGGCAGATCAAAGCCGATTCAGAGCGCTCGACGGCTCGAATCTGGAATCTGCACGCTGACTCTGCAATCCCCTGCGCGCCGGCTAGGCGCGCCCCTGGTACTCGCCCGTTTCCGTGTTGATCTTGATGCGGTCGCCTTCGTTGATGAACGGCGGCACCTGCACCACGAGCCCGGTCTCGAGCGTGGCCGGCTTGATCTGGTTGCTGGCCGTCGCGCCCTTGATGCCGGGCACGGTCTCCTTCACGGTGAGTTCGACGGTCTGCGGCAGTTCGATGCCGACCGGTTCCTCGCCGTAGAACTCGACGCGGATCAGCGCATCGGGCATCAGGTACCCGGCAGCATCACCCAGCACTTCGGTCGACATGTGCACCTGCTCGTAGCTGGTGGTGTCCATGAAGCAGAAGTCGTCGCCGTCCTTGTAGAGGTACTGCATCTCCTTCTCGTCGAGGACGGCCCGCTCGATGTCCTCTTCCGACCGCCACTTCACGTCGGCCAGCGTCAGCGTGCGGATGTTGCGCATCTTGCACTGGACGTGCGCGCGCAGGTTACCGGGCGTGAGGTGGTGCAGTTCGAGAATGCGGAACAGGTCGTTGCCGACCTTGATCAGCTGCCCCTTGCGAAGCCGTTTTGCCTGTACTGTGTCTGCCATAGTTATGCCTGTATATCCTTGCAATCGTAGCACATATGGTCGAGGCCGAAGGAACCGTGCTACGATTTTCCCGTGGCGTTCTCGCGCTGGGATCCGTTCCGCGATCTGCTCGCGTTACACGAGCAGATCGGGCAGTTGGTAGGGAGCGACGCGCCCGGGTGGACGCCTCCCGTCGACCTGTACGAAACCGCCGGCACCTTCGTCCTGACGGCCGAAGTGCCCGGCCTGGCTCGCGAAGACGTCGAGATCCACGCCGAGGAAAGCCGCATCGTCATCCGCGGCGCGCGGGCCGGCGGGCAGGTCCCCTGCGAGCAGTACCACCGCGTCGAACGCGGCCATGGTCGCTTCTCCAGGGCGTTCGTCCTCCCCGAGCCCATCGACGTGGACAACGTGAACGCCGATCTCAAGGACGGGATCCTGACCGTGACCATCCCGAAGGCCGGCGGGCGCGGCGCCAGGAAAATCAACGTCTCTTGAATCTCAGGTCTCAGAACTCAGATTGCAGACCGGAAGAGCCAGCGTGCCGACGGCCACGAACTCTGCAATCAATCTGAAATCAACATTCTGAACTCTGCAATTTGATGATTCGCCGATTCCTCCTCACCTTCGTGCTCGTGGTCGCCGGCTTCGCGGCCGGCATGGTCGTCACCGGCCGGATGCGCATCGCCTCCGACTCGGTCGCCGAGACCGCCGCACCGGAGCCGCCCTCTGGCGCCGAACCGCAGCGTGCGGCTGGCGCCCAGCCCCCGGCCGTCAGCGGTCCGGCGGCCATGGGGCCCGACTTCACGAAGATCGCCGGGCAGGCGGTGAAGGGGGTCGCCAACATCTCGTCGCTGCAGGTCGTCCGCCGGCAGAACACGCCGTTCCAGGACGATCCGTTCTTCCAGTACTTCTTCGGCGATCAGGACATGTTCGGCGCGCGGGACCGCCGCTCGATGAGCCTGGGGTCCGGCGTCATCATCTCCTCCGACGGCTACATCGTCACCAACAACCACGTGGTTGGCGAGAACGTGCGGGAGATCACGGTTGCGTTCAGCGATAACCGGGAGGTCAAGGGACGCGTCATCGGCACCGACCCCGCCACGGATATCGCGCTGCTCAAGGTCGACATGGCGGGCCTGCCGGCCATCCACTGGGGCGACTCGAGCAAGCTGCAGGTCGGTGAATGGGTGCTCGCCATCGGCAGCCCCTTTCAGCTGAGCCGGACCGTGACGGCCGGCATCATCAGCGCCACGGGACGCTCGAACGTCGGCTTCTCGGAATACGAGGACTTCATCCAGACCGACGCCGCCATCAATCCCGGCAACTCCGGCGGTGCGCTGATCAACACGCGCGGCGAACTGATCGGCATCAATACCGGCATCTTCAGCCAGAGCGGCGGCTACCAGGGCATCGGCTTCGCGGTCCCGAGCAACCTGGTCCAGCACGTGGTCAACGACCTGATGAAGTTCGGCGAGGTCCAGCGCGGGACCATCGGTGGCATCGTCACCATCGACAAGCTCACGCCGCAGATTGCCGAGGAAGTCGGCGCACCGAACACGCAGGGCGCGCTGGTCATCCGCATGATGCGGGGCTCGGAAGCCTACGACGCGGGCGTACGGCCGGGCGACGTCATCGTCGGCTTCAACGGCACCAGGGTGGACGACCCCTCACAGCTCTTCCGACTCGTCGCCGATGCGAAGATCGGCTCGACGGCCACAATCAAGGTGCTGCGCAATGGTCGAACGCTCGATCTCAAGGTGCCGATTGTGTCCGACGCGCGTCGGCGCCGCTAGGCTCCTGCTGGCGCTCGTCGTCAGCGTGCTCGCGGGCGCGTCAGCCGCCGCGCAGGACACCCTCACGGTCACCCTGACACCCGGCACGGTGCAGCCAGGCACCGTGGTCGTTGCGGCCATCGACGCGCCTGCCGGCACCACGGCCGTCTCCGTGACCGCAGTGGGCGGCGACTGGCCGGCCTTCAGGGCCGACAACGGCCAGTGGCGAGCGCTGGTGGGCGTCGACATGGAGACCACCCCCGGCCAGTACCCCGTCGTGGCGCGCAGCGCCGGCACCGTCACGCTCGAACATCGCCAATCGATCACGGTGGCACGCCGGCAATACCGGCGGCGCGTGCTGAAGGTCGCGCCGGAATATGTGAACCCGCCGGCCGAGACGCTCGAGCGCATCGCGCGTGAGGCGGAATGGACGCGGCAGGCCTACAGTCGGACCGCCACGGAGCCGGGCTGGCGCGATGGCTTCGTCCGTCCCGTCGCGGAGCCGGCCAACAGCAGCTTCGGCACCCGGAGCGTCTTCAATGGCGAGTCCAGGAGTCCGCACGCCGGCACCGACTTCCTGAGCCCCACCGGCACGCCGATCCATGCGCCCGCGGCCGGACGCGTGGTGCTCGCGCGCGATCTGTTCTTCACCGGGAACACCGTGATCATCGACCACGGCCTGGGCGTGTTCTCGATGCTGGCGCACCTCTCGCGTATCGACGTCGAAGAGTCCCAGGACCTGAACACCGGTGAGGTGGTCGGCCTCGTCGGCGCCACGGGCCGGGTGACCGGGCCCCATCTGCACTGGGCCCTTCGGGTTGGCGGAGCCCGCGTGGATCCGCTGTCGGCTCTCGAACGACAGCCGCGCGGCCGATAAAAGTGGCGTCGTGATGGCGATCGATGTGCGGGCACTGAGCAAGCTGCACGGAACCACTCCGGTCCTGCTCGACGTGACCTTCTCGATTCCGCACGGCGCGCTCGTGGCGCTGACAGGCCCCGCTGGCGCCGGCAAGTCCACACTGCTGAAGCTGCTGGCCGGCACCCTGTCGGCCTCAGGGGGCCGCATCCGCCTGTTCGATCGCGACATCCGCCACGCCCGGCTCACGGCAATGGCCGACATCGGGTTCGTGCCGCAGGCCCGCTCGGCCTGTACTTCGATGCCGCTCTCCGACGTGCTGCTCTACGCGGGACGTGCGCGTGGGCTGTCGCACGCCCTCCTGGAAGAACGGGTTCACGACGTTGTCCACGCATGGGGACTGGCGCCGCACCTGCGCGACCGCTGTGACACGGCGTCTCCGGCCGTGCGCGCACGGATCGATATCGCCGTCGCCTCCCTCCACAACCCCAGGCTCCTGTTGCTCGACGACCCGTTCACCGGGCTCGACACTCACGAGACCGCCGACCTCCTGGCCCGCCTCGAGCGTCGAGCGCCGGCAGGCACCACCGTGCTCGCCACCGCGGGCCGGGCGCCCGCATGTTGTGCGCGCGTCCTCAGGCTCGAGCGGGGCCGGCTCGCCGACGCACTGTAGTCGCGACACACGGCCCTTCTCCGCCCTGCGCTCGAATCCCGCTTCCGAGTCCGCCCCGAGGCCACTTTTCCCGCAGACCTGCCATGATGGGGGCATGACAACCGGCGCGACCGAACCAGCTCGTGTGCAGCAGCTCACCGCTGCGGACCTGAAGGCCATGATCGACCGTGGCGAGCCGTTCGAATTCATCGACGTGCGCACCCCGGAAGAACGCGCACTCGCCTGCATCACGGGCTCCCGCCTGCTCGACCAGGCCTATGGCGACCAGATCCTGGGCATGGACCGGAATACCGCGCTGGTCCTCCAGTGCCACCACGGCATCAGGAGCCAGGCGGCCGCGGAGTTCTGCGTCCGACAGGGCTTCACACGCGTCTATAACCTCGTGGGCGGGATCGATGCGTGGTCGTTGGCAGTGGATCCGCTCGTCCCTCGCTACTAGAATGTCGACCTGTCCACGGCGGCCCCTGCCACAGGTCGGGCGTGCGGGTCTGCGTTCTGAGTTCTGACTTCCGGGTCCAGCGTCCCTATGCCGCCCGCCGCTCCGGTCACGACTATCGACGACGCGGACTTTCCGCCGCCGGACGGGACGGTTGCGCTCAACCTCGGGGCGGCCGCGCTCTTCACCATTCTCGTCGTCGTCGCCATCGCGTTCGACTGGGTCGCCCTGAAGGGGGTCTTCGTCGTCGGATTCCTGTCGGTGGCGCTCGCCTACCTCGTCCTGCCGGTCGTTCTCATCATGCGCAGGGTCGCCCCCGCGTGGTTCGGCGGCTGGCGCCCCTCACGAATCCTCTCCGTGCTCCTCATCTACGCCGCGGTGGGGCTGTTCGTCACGCCCATCTGGAGCGTCTGGGGCTCGAAGATCACGGGCACCGTGCCGGACGTCGCGCGGGACGTGCCGCGCCACGTGGCGCGCTTCGCATCACAGGTCAGGGCCAGCGAACGCTGGCACGAGCGGTTCGCCGTGGAACGCGAAACCCGCAGGCTCCTGCGCGACACGAGCCATCGGGTCTCGCTGCGGATCCAGGACGAGGTAAGAACGGTTGGTGCCGAGGTGGTGCGGGCGCGAACCGTAGTGCCATGGCTGGCGGGCGTGCCGCTGATCGCGCTGCTCCTGGTGGCGCAGTGGCCGGCCTTCCATCGGTCCGCGGCCCGCGTGCTCCCGACGCCGCACCTGAAGTGGCGCACGGACCAGCTGCTCCGGCAGGTGAACATGGTCCTGGCCGCCTACACGCGCGCGCAGGCCTTGTCCGCGCTCATCGTCGGGGTCATCTGCGGCATCGGCTTCGCGCTGATGAAACTGCCGAATGCCGCCATGTTCGGCATCGTCGCGGGCCTGCTCGAGACCATTCCGATTGCGGGTCCACTGGCGGTCGCCATCACCGCCACATCGGTCGCCTCACCGTCCCAGGTGATCCTGGTGCTCGCGTTCCTGGGGACGCTGCGCATGGTGCAGGACTACGTCATCTACCCGCGCCTGATCCGGCAGGCGTTGCACCTGCATCCGCTGGCGGTCGTACTGGCTATCTGGTTCGGGGCGATGCTCGGCGGTGTGGTCGGTGTCTGCCTGGCGGTACCGACCGTTGGAGTCCTGCAGGTCGCGTGGCGGCACTACCGGGAATACCGCGCGATCGAGCGGCTCGTGCGCGACCACGCGAAGCCCGCGTGAAAGGCGAAGGGCCGGCTGAAGCCGGCCCCTACGGACGCGCAATGGAATCGACCGCAGGGCCGGCTTCAGCCGGCCCTAGATATCAGCTGAAACGCAGAACCATCACGGTCATGTCGTCGCGCGGCGGTTCGGTACCGGCGAAGTCGGTCACCGCCTTGAGCACCGCCGCCAGCGCATCCGACGCGGACCGTCCGCGCACCGTCTCGAGGACCGCCGCCAGACGCTCGTCCTCGAACTCGTCGCCGGCCGGGTTCACCGCTTCCGTCAGGCCATCACTGAAGACCACGAGCAGATCGCCAGGGCTCACCTGCGTTTCGCCGGTCTCGTACTGCGAGAAGTCGAAGAGACCGACAACCGTGCCGCCGGTCTCCAGGCGTGTCAGGCCGCTGCTCGTGACGAGGAAGGGCGCGTTGTGTCCGGCGTTGCAGTACTTGAGCGTGCGCCCCTCGTCGAGCTGGGCGTAGAACACGGTGACGAAGCGCGACGCCACTGCACGCTTGCACAGGGAGCGGTTCAAGCGGCTGCACACCTGGGCGGGCGAATCCTTGCCTTCCGCTTCGCCGGCGAGCAGGCCCTGCACGACCGCCGTCAGGAGCGCCGCCGACGTGCCCTTGCCAGCGACGTCGGCCACCGTGAAGGCAAACTGCTTGTCCTCCCGCTCGACGTAGTCGAAGAGGTCGCCTCCAACCGAGCGGCAGGGCGTCGTGCTGGCCACCAGTTCGACGCTCGCTGAGGAATAGTGGTCCGGAGGCAGCAGCGCGCGCTGGATTTCCGAGGCGATGCGGAGTTCCTGCGCCGCACGCTCGGCCTGCACGGCCTCCTGGTAGAGCCGCGCGTTTTCGATCACCACCGCAGCTTCGGCGGCGAGCGCATGCAGCACGCCGGCGTTCTGCAAGTACCCCTTCTCGCGGCTGTCGAGGTATAGCACGCCGATGCGGCGTTCGCCGCCCTCGCTGTGCGCTTCGCCACCGAATTGGGCCACCTTCAGCGGCGTACACAGCACGTGACGGATGCCGAGCGCCAGTGTTCCGCCGTGCCGCGCGGCGTTCGCGTCGTCCAGCAGGTCGCTGACGATGCGGTCCACACCGGTCGAGAACACCTCGTCCGGGATCCGCTTGCTGGTCTGGGCCGAGGTGAGGGTCAGGCCGCCGCGCGTGCGGGCAAGCCGCTGCACGAGTTGCCCGCCCGGTTCGGCGAGCAGGATGAAGCCGCGCTCGGCGCCTGTCAGCTCGAGCGTGCTGTCGAGCACGATGGCCAGCACCTCATCGAGCACCTGGCCGGAGCCGAGGGCACGCAGCCCTGCCAGCAGGGCGTTCACCTGACGGAAGTCGAAGTGCCCGGACGTCAGCGAACTCGATTCGCCGGACTCGATCCGCAGCTCGGTGTCGCCGATCCGGATCTTGTCGCCGGGCTTCAGGCCGATACTCTCGACCTTGGCGTCATTGACGAACGTGCCGCCGCGCGATCCGAGATCGCGGATGCGCCAGGTCGAGCCCTCGGCCACCAGCTCCGCATGCTTGCGCGAGACGTGCGCGTCGTTCAGCTGGAGATGACTGTCCGAACTGCGTCCGATCACGAATGGACCCGATGGCACAGACACCGATCGGCGGCCCGAGGCATCGACAACCACCAGGTTCAACATGATCAGGCTCCGTAGCTGGCGATCGCCGCGGCTTCCGTCTCGAAGGAGTCGAAGACGGTCGCCAGCTTCGTGATGACGAGCAGGTCCTTCAGCTTCTTCGTGACACCCACGAGCTTCAGCGCCCCGCCCTGCTTCTTCACCGTGGTGTAGGAATTGACCAGCTCACCGAGCCCGGCGCTGTCGATATAGGCCACAGCCGCCAGGTTCAGCAGCACGTTCTTCTCGCCCGCAGCGACGACCGACTTGACCTTGTCCCCAAGCTTTTCCGATCCTTCGGTGCCGAGGGTAATCGGCCCGTCGATATCAAGCACACACACGCCCTGCACACTCCGCTGCGAGATGTTCATGTCGGTCCTTCCACCGGTTGAAAATGATGAGCCGGAATTATATTGCGACTCGGAGAGCGATGATAGCCGAACGGCGTAAGTGAAACGGTTGGCAACCGGCTGGCAAGCGATCGGGCCATGACTGCCCGCCTGCGTACCGCCCTCGTCACCGCCGCCCTCGCCGCCGCTCCCGTCGCAGCGGGTCCGCCGGATGTCCTGACGGGGCCGGGCACGGCCTCCCTGACACTGACCGCCCCGCTCGCCGACCTCCGTCGCCTGGCCTCGCGCGAAGACGACGCCTCTGTACAAGGTTCGCTGACGCTGGACGATGGGAGCCACGGCACGCCGTACACCGTCCGCGTCTCCGAGCGTGGACACACCAGCCGCAACCCCGGCGAGTGTGCTTTTCCCAAACTCCGGCTGGAGTTCGTGTCCGCCGATCGCACCGGCGGTCCGTTCGATTCAGTGGATGTGCTGAAGATCGGGACACACTGCGGGGATGCCGCGCCCGACACCTTGACGCCGAAATACGGCCGACTGGCGAACGAACTGGCCCCGCGGCGCGAGGCGATGGTCTACAGCCTGCTGGCCGCCGCTGGCGTCCCCACCCTCCTGGCCCGCCCGGCGCGCATCACGTACGCCGGCACAGGCGCCTCCGCGCAACCGCCCCTCACGCGCTACGCCCTGCTGCTGGAAGACGACGATGCCGCGGCGGCACGGCTCGGGGCGACGGAGATGCTGACGGAAGACACGTTCGACTCGGCCGCACACCGCTTCTCGCCGCTCGACACGGCGCGGCTCGCCCTGGCCGAGGCCATGGTCGGCAACTTCGACTGGTGCCTGCGCATGTTCCCCGGCGATATCTATCGCTGCGACGATCGGCACCCGCTCTGGAATATCCTGGGCCTCTCGGGCATCGGGTCCAGGGCCCTGCCGCTGCCGTATGACTTCGACCTCTCCGGCCCGGTGGTCGGACGACATGTGTGGTTCGATCAGGTCTTCGACCGCACGTTCGTGGACCCGCCATCTGCCGTGCGGGTGGAGGTGCTGGCGCAGGTGCAGCGCACGAGGACGCTCTTCACGCGCGCGGTCCTCGACGAGGCACGGGCCTCCTTCGTGTCCGCGCGCACGGCGATCGAGGCCGCCATCACGAACGCCGACGTGGACGAGCGCGGCAGGGACCTGGCGCGTCAGTATGTCGGCGCGTTCTTCGAGGCCATCACCGACGACACGCGGTTCTACCAGCCGGTGCTGGTCGAAGGCGGCCACGTCGCCTGGCTGGACCCCGACGGCCAGACGTTCGCGTGCGGCGCGGACAGCAGCACGGTCCCCGAAGGGACCCCTGTCGCTCCCCTCGGCCCCGAGCGCAACGGCCGCTCGCAGGTCCGCCTGCTCGACGCGCTCTGGAAGTGGACCGGCAACAATCGGTGCGACACCGTGCATCGTCAGCCCATCTGGATCGACAGCCGTGCACTCGGTACGGAGTACCCGCGCTAGAATCGGAGGCGTGGACGATCAGCCGGTCACCCTCTGGAAGCTGCGCCGCGACAACGAGGAAATAGCCTGCCGCGTACGGCTCGCGCCTTACGGCATCGAAGTCGACATGCTGAACGACGGTGCCGTCGTCCTGACACGCGTCTTCGCGACCGACGACGAAGCCCTGCACTGGGCGCGTGAGCGCCGCGGGAAGCGCGAAGCCGAGGGCTGGCAGCCGGCGCCCGAGGAGCCGCAGCCCGAGCAGCCGCGTCTGACCTAGGGTCAGGCCCGGGCCTTCAGTTCGTCCCAGCGCTCGTAGGCGAGCAGCACCTCTTCCTCGACCGCCGCCACTCGCGCCATGGCGGCCGCAATCGCCTCGGCGCCCTCCTTGTAGAAGCCGGCCGACCCAACGCGCTCCTGCAACTGCGCATACTCGGACTCCAGCGCCTCGATTCGCGCCGGCATGGCCTCGAGCTCCCGCTGTTCCTTGTATGACAGCTTTTTCGCCGGCGCTGCCGCGCCTGCCGCAGCCCCGGAGGCGTTCCCGACCTGTCCGGCAGGCGTCTGTGCCGGCGCGGCCGAGGACGCCCCCTTCGCGCGTGCGCCGTCGACCCGGCGCTGCCGCAGCCAGTCCGCATACCCACCGACGTACTCCTCGATACGGCCGTCGCCCTCGAACACGATCGTGCTGGTCACGACGTTGTCGAGGAACACGCGGTCGTGGCTGACGAGGAGCAGCGTGCCTGGCCACTCGACGAGCTGCGCCTCGAGCAGTTCGAGCGTCTCCAGATCGAGGTCGTTGGTCGGCTCGTCCATCACGAGCACGTTCGCCGGCCGCGTGAAAAGCCTGGCGAGCAGCAGCCGGTTGCGTTCGCCTCCAGACAGCGCCTTCACGGGTGAGCGCGCACGCTCGGGGCCGAAGAGGAAGTCGCGCAGGTACCCGAGCACGTGCCGCGGCTGTCCGTTCACCGTGACCGTGTCATTCCCCTCGCCCACGGTGTCGAACACCGTCTTCTCGGGATCGAGCTGCTCGCGCTGCTGATCGAAGTAGGCGATCTGGACGTTCGCGCCGTGCCGGATGGTGCCGGCATCCGGCGGCAGCTGTTCCAGCAGCATCCGCAGCAGCGTGGTCTTCCCGGCGCCATTCGGACCGATCAGGCCGACGCGGTCGCCGCGAATGATGCGCGTGGAGAAGCCGGCCACGACCACGCGGTCGCCGTAGACCTTCCGGAGCTGATCGGCTTCGAAGACCATCTTGCCGGAGGCATCGGCGCGGTCGATGCGCATCGCCACGTTGCCCTGGACATCGCGACGTTCCGCCCGCTCCTTGCGCATCTCCATCAGCGCCAGCACGCGCCCTTCGTCCCTGGTGCGGCGCGCCTTGATGCCCTGGCGCAGCCAGGCTTCTTCCTGCGCGAGCTTCTTGTCGAACTTCTCCTGCTGGAGCGCCTCGTTCGCCAGCCACTCCTCCTTCTTCTGCAGGAAGGTCGC
Organism: Vicinamibacterales bacterium; assembly: GCA_046331345.1. GTDB lineage: Bacteria > Acidobacteriota > Vicinamibacteria > Vicinamibacterales > CAVVIG01 > CAVVIG01. The sequence goes on from JAXLRA010000005.1 coordinate 298,206, forward strand.
GTAGTCGCCCGGCCACGACGTCAGCCGGCCGCGATCGAGCTCGACGATCCGCGTCGCAAGACGCTGGAGGAACGCGCGGTCGTGGGTCACGAACACGACCGCACCGCGGTACTCGGCGAGGAACCCCTCGAGCCACTGGATCGCGTCGATGTCGAGGTGGTTGGTCGGCTCGTCGAGCAGGAGCACGTCCGGTTCAGCCACGAGTGCGCGGGCGAGGAGCACCCGGCGCCGCCAGCCGCCCGAGAGGGTGTCCACGCGGGCCTCGCCGTCGAGGTCGAGACGCGAGAGGATCAGGTCGACCTTGTGGTCGCGCAGCCAGTCCTCGGCGTCGTGCCCGCTCAGGCCCGCGAGCCCCTCCGCCACGATTTCGTTCACCGTTTTCGTCGACGTGAGCGGGACGTCCTGCACCAGCCGCGCGACCTTGAGCGCGGGCTGGCGCCAGACCGTACCCGAGTCGGGCTCGAGGTCGCCGCTGATGATCTGGAGCAGCGTGGACTTGCCGGCACCGTTCCGGCCGATGACCGACACGCGCTCGCGCGCGTCGAGCTGCAGCGACACGTCCTCGAGCAGCGGGAGGTGACCGTAGGCGTGGTTGATGTGGTCGAGAGTCAGTAGGGGCACAGGAAGACTGGATTGCTGATCGCTGAACGCTGATTGCCAAACGGAAGGGCGGCGTCGGCCCGCGCCTTATTGTAGTGTCCACCGTCAGGCGGGCCGACGCCGCGGACCACGAGGGCTGCTCAGGCGCGGCCCAGCATCCTGAGGATGCCGAGCGTGAGCCAGGGCACGTACGTGATGACGAGGACACCGATCCCGAGGATGGCGCCCATCGGCAGCGCCGCGCTCGCAACCTCCAGCACCGGGCGCTTGAAGCGGTACGAGGCGAGCAGGATGTTGAGGCCGACGAGCGGTGTCAGGTAGCCGAGCTCGAGGTTCGCGATGAAGATGATCCCGAGGTGCACGGGGTGGACGTCGAAGGCCTGCCCCAGCGGCACGATGAGCGGCACCACCACCACGATGGCCGGGAAGATCTCCATCAGGCAGCCGACGAGGATGAGGAAGACGTTCAGCGCGAGCAGGAACATCGTCCGCGACTCGATGTGCGCGCGCGTGAACTCGACCAGGTGCATCGGCACCTGCGCACCGACGAGCCAGCTGGTGAGTCCGACCGCCACGCCGAGAATGACGAGGACGCCGCCGATCAGGCCGACGCACTCCGCGAACACCCGCAGCAGGTCGCGCCGGATGGAGACGTCGCGGTGGACCACCGACTGGGTGAAAAGGCCGTAGGCCGCGGTGAGCGCGGCCGCTTCGACCGACGTGGCCAGGCCGCTGAAGAGCGCGCCGACCACGACCACCGGCATCGCCAGCTCCCACTTCGCATCCCACAGGGCCGCGCCCGCCTCGCCGAACGCGAACGCCTGCCGCCCGGCGCCCGAGAGGAGCCCCTCGCGCATGCCCCACGCCGCGATCATCGTGGTGAGGAGCAGGCCGGGGAGGATGCCGCCGATGAAGAGATCTTCGATCGGCATCTGCGCCACGACACCGTAGAGCATCAGCGGCAGCGAGGGTGGCAGCAGCAGCCCGAGCGAACCGGACGCCGTCAGCAGGCCGAGCGAGAACCGCTCGCGGTACCCGTCCTTGAGGAGTGCCGGAAACAGGATGCCGCCGAGCGCGAGGATGGTAATGCCCGACCCGCCGGTGAATGCCGTGAAGAACGAACACAGCACGGCGCACACGACTGCGGTGCCGCCCGGAATCCACCCGAACAGGGCCCTGAACACCCGCAGCAGCCGCTCCGACGCCTTGCCCTCGGCGAGCAGGAAGCCCGTGAGCGTGAACAGCGGAATCGCAGCCAGTGTGGGCGACGTGCTGAGCGAGTACGTCTCGATGAGGATGGCGGCCGGCGTGACGCCGTCAGCCATGAAGAGCACCGCCGCCGCGCCGCCGAGAATGGCGAAGATCGGGGCGCCGAGCACGCCGCCGAGCACAATCAGCAGCAGTCCGGGGATGGCCGATCCGCCTTCGAGCACGGACGGGTGCGTGCCGAGGTAGTAGCCGGCCGCAATGCCGCTCGCGGCCACGACGCGCCACAGCCACCGGTCGCTCGCGCGCCAGGCGAGCCGGAGGGCAATGAGCGCGAACCCGAACGGCAGGACCAGCTCCGCGACCCACGTCGGGATGCCGGCGCCGAACGACGAGCCCACGCCGCGCTCCGACTGGACGAACTCGACGGCCGCCAGCGCCAGCACGGTCGAGACCCCGGAGCCGATCATCGCGGCGACGAGCGTGGTCACCCGCCGGGGGAGCCCCTCGGGCACGAGCGAGCCGGTGGCCAGCGAGAGCAGCCGCCCCTCGCGCGCGGCGATGGCGGCGCCGAGGAAGCCGACCCAGAGGACGAGGTGCTGGACGATGGGGCCGGCGCCGGGGATGCCGATGCCAGCCGTCCGCCGGAGGACGATTTCGAGGAGCGGAATGACGGTCATCACCGCGAGCGCGGTGGCGGCCACGCCGTCCTCGAGACGTGCGAGGAAGCGATTCACTTGCGCGGCGCTGGGGCCTTCGGTGCCGCCGGTTTCGCCGCCGGCGCCGCTGCCGGAGCAGCGGCCGCGGCCTTGCGCTGCCGGAACGCGTCGCGCTCCTTCAGGGCCATGTCGTAGATGTCGTGCGGCACCATCTTGCCGCGCATGGTCTGCCCGAGGTTGTCGGCGAGCTGCTGCCACTCAGGGCCGGTGCCCTTGGTGATCTTCAGCCCCTGGTTCTGCATCAGCAGGGTCGCCAGCCCGTCGCCCTTCGGCACGTCGACCTGCAACTGCTTCTCCACCTTGAGCGCAATGTCCGTGATCTTCGCGCGGTCGGCCGGCGCGATCGCGTCCCACGTCTTCTTGTTGATGACCGTGGCACCGACGATCGGGCTGATGCCGAGATCGAGCATGTACGGCGTCTGCTTGTACCACTGGAACGACATGGAGGCGAGCGGCGTGGTCGGCAGGGCGTCGATCATTCCTGTGGTCAGGCCGGTGAGCACGTCGGTCATCGCCATGGCACGCGGCTGGAACCCGTTCGCCTTGTACCACTGCGTCATCGTGTCGTCGCCGGCGGAGGTGTAGAGCTTCGCCTTCTTCAGGTCGGCGACCGTGGTGACCGGCTGCTTCGAGAACACCTGCAGCCAGCCGCCGTGCCCCCAGTGCACGAGCACGAACCCCTTCTGCTCCACGCGCTGCTTGAGCGTCGGGGTCAGCTTCTCGATGACCGCGTTCAGCTCTTCGTAGTCCTTGAAGAAGAAGGGGATGTTGAAGACGTTGAACGACCAGTCGATGCTCGACAGGCCGACGACGGTGAGCGATGCGCCCTGGAGGGCGTTGAGGCGCATCTTCCGGAGGACGGTGGATTCATCCCCCTGCGTACCGCCGGAATAGACGGTGAGGCCGACCCGGTCGCCCGTGGCGGCCTTCCAGTCGGTGCCCATCTGCTTCAGGCTCTTGTCCCAGACCGACCCGTCGGGGACGACCGTGGCGAGCTTGATGGCGGAGGACTGCGCCAGCAGCACCTGCGAGGTCGCAAGTGCCGCCAGCGCGATGGTGGTCAGTCGGGCACGCCAGGACACGGCCACCCCTCTGTACTTACTGGTTTGCTGCGCGCGTCGCGGTCCAGTCCGCTTCGCCCATGCCAGCAATGCTGGCCTTGCCGACGACCGAGGTGGCGCCGATCTCGCCGGTCATGGTGACGGCGAGCTTGCCCTGCGGTGTGTCGGCTTCGAAGTCGATCTTCACGTTCTTCCCGGTGACGGTGCCGGCGATGGCCAGGTCGCCAGCCGGGCCGCTCAGCGTCCCCGTGAGCTTCTCGCCCGTCTGGGTGAGGACGGCGGTCGCGGGCATCTCGCCCATGCCGGCCACGATCAGCTTCACGTCCCACTTGCCGTTCAGGTCGGTGATGGTCGCGCCCCCGGCGGCAGCGGCGGTCGGCGCCGGCGTCGCGGCAGCGGCGGCCTTGCCGGCGCGCTTGCCCGTGAACGGGAACTGGCCGAAGTCGCCCACGGCGACGGTGCCTTCCATGGCATCGCCCGTCACCTTGCCGTCGATGGCCAGCGTGAGGGACATGCCCTGGATGTTGATTTCGGCCGAGAGCTTGACGGCGTTGTCGGCCGTGGTCCCGGTGACGCCGACCGGCCCCATCGCGTTGGAGAGCTGGCCGGTGACCTTGTCACCATCGACCTTCAGCTCCAGCGACGAGTTCGTCGCGCCCTGGGGCGTATTCATCGTGATGGTCCACTCGCCCGCCGGCCCGGTCTGGGCGAAGCTGGAAACCGGGGAGAACGCCATGACGGCCGCGGCCGCCAGCACGCCGAAGAACTTCTTCATCAAATTCGCTCCTGCTGGTTGAGGACCGAGAATATCACGGTGATAATACGCCGATGAGATCTTTGCACATCGTGGCAGCGGGGGCGTTCCTGGCGGTAGCCCAGCTTGGCGCCGCAGCGCTCCAGCAGGCGGCACCGGCCCAGCCCCCCACCTACCAGGAGCGCGATTTCCTGTCGCGGACGCGCCGGGTGACGGTCGAGGGCCGCAGGTCGGGAGAAGGGTACTTCTCCGCCGATGGCAAGCGCATGATCTTCCAGAGCGAGCGCGAGCCGGACAACCCCTGGTATCAGATCTACACGCTCGATATGACGAGCGGAGACATCAAAAAGGTCTCCCCGGGCATCGGCAAGACCACGTGTGCCTACTTCCGGCCCAACACCGACGAACTCCTGTTCTCGTCCACCCACCACGACCCGAAGTCGAAGCAGTACCAGGACGAGGAGATCGCGTTCCGCGCCTCGGGCAAGACCCGCCGCTACTCGTGGGACTACGACCCCGAGATGGACATCTACAGCCTCAACGAGAAGACCGGCGCGATGAAGCGCCTGACCACCGCGAAGGGGTACGACGCCGAGTCGGCGTACTCGCCCGACGGCCAGTGGATCATCTTCACGTCGATGCGCGGCGCGTACAGCCGGACGCTGAATGCGACGGAGAAGGCGGCCCTCGAGAAGGACCCGAGCCTGTTCGCCGACATCTACATCATGAAGGCCGACGGCACCGGCCAGAAGCAGCTCACCACCGAGTGGGGCTACGACGGTGGGCCGTTCTTCACGGCCGACGGCCAGCGCATCGTCTGGCGCCACTTCGACGAGACCGGCCTCTACGCCGACATCTGGACGATGACGCTGGACGGCAAGGACATGCGGCAGGTCACCTCGTTCGGCGCCATGAGCTGGTCGCCCTTCCAGCATCCGTCCGGCGAGTACTTCATCTTCTCGTCGAACAAGCTGGGGTTCGAGAACTTCGAGCTGTTCATGGTCGACTCGGCGGGCAAGAAGGAACCGGTGCGGGTGACCTACACCGACGGGTTCGACAGTCTGCCGGTCTTCACCCCGGACGGCAAGCAGTTGTCGTGGACCTCGACCCGCTCGGGCGGCGAGGAGGGCCAGATCTTCCTCGCGCAGTGGAACCATGAGAAGGCGATGGAGGCATTGAAGAATGCGCCACCGCGTGTCACCAACCTGAGAAAGTAGCGGACATGAAACGTACGGCGCTCGTCCTCGGCACACTGGCTCTCGGCAGCGCGCTGTACGCTCAGGCGCCCGCCACCACGGCGTCGCGCACCCGGGCGCATGTCACGACCCTGGCCTCGGACGCGTTCGAGGGACGGCTCTCCGGGTCGGCCGGCGAGGAGAAGGCCAGCGCCTACCTCGTCGCCCAACTGCAGCGTATCGGCGCGAAACCGCTTCCCGGGCGCGACAGCTTCCTGATGCCGTTCGAGTTCACGGCCGGCAGCCGCGACGGCGGTTCCTGGCTGCGCCTCGGCGGCAAGGCCGCCGACCGCTTCGAGCAGCGGAAGGACGTGCAGGCGCTCTCCTTCTCCGACAACGTGGACATCACCGACACGCCGGTCGTCTTCGCGGGCTACGGCATCGTCGTGCCCGATTCGCAGGGGTTCGCGTACGACAGCTACGCCACCCTGGACGTGAAGGACAAGGTCGTCCTCGTACTGCGCTACTTCCCCGAGGCCGCGGAGCAGAAGACCAAGGGCATCCTGTCCCGATATTCGGACCTGCGCTACAAGGCGATGGCGGCACGGCAGCACGGCGCGAAGGCGATTCTCATTGTCGGCGGGCCCAACTCACCGAACGCCGGCGAGATCGTCCCGATGACGTTCGATACAGCGCTGGCTGGATCGGGCATCGCCGCCGCGAGCATCAGCGGTGCCGTCGCCGACGCGATGTTCAGGACGCTGGGCGATCCCGCCAAGACGCTGAAAGCCGCACAGACCTCGCTCGATGATGCCAACCCGCATGCGGCGGGCTTCGCCCTGCCGGACGTCACGGTCTCGCTGCACACCAACGTCGTGCGCGAGAAGAGGACCGGACACAACGTCGTGGCCTACCTGCCCGCAACCGGGAGCACGGCCGGCGTCCAGAAGCCCTGGGTGCTCGTGGGCGCGCACTACGATCACCTCGGACACGGCGAGAGTGGCAACACGCTCGCCGAGAAGGCCGACGCCAGCAAGGTGCACCACGGCGCGGACGACAATGCCTCCGGCACGGCCGCGGTGCTCGCCGTCGGCGAGATGCTCGCGTCGCAGCCGCGCAAGCGGCACATCGCCCTCCAGTTCTGGTCGGGCGAGGAACTCGGGCTCATCGGCTCGAACGCCTACGTGAACGCGCCGCTGATTCCGCTCGATCAGACCGCCGCGTACGTGAACTTCGACATGGTGGGCCGGATGCAGGACAACAAGCTCTCGGTGCAGGCCACCGGCAGCAGCCCGGCATGGGCGCGGCTCGTCGAGCAGGCGAACATTGCCGCGGGGTTCGACCTGCAGCTGCAGCCCGACCCTTACCAGCCCACGGACGTCGCGGCCTTCAACGGCGTCGGTGTGCCCTGCATCAACTTCTTCACCAACACCCACGTCGACTACCACAAGCCCAGCGACACGGCGGACAAGATCAACTACGAGGATCTGGACCGGGTGGTCGAGTTCGCGGCCGCCATCGTCCGGCGGGTCGGCGAGGCGGCTGAGCCTCCGGTGTTCACCAAGGTCGAGGAGAAGACCAACACGGCCGGGCGCGGCGGCGTCCGCATCTTCACCGGCACGATTCCGGACTACGCGACCGAGGTGAAGGGATTGCTGCTGAGCGGCGTCATCGGCGGCGGCCCTGCCGAGCAGGCCGGACTCGCCAAGGGCGACGTGATCGTGGAAATCGCCGGGCAGACGATCGCCAACATCTACGACTACACGTACGCGCTGGAAGTGCTGAAAATCGGCGAACCTGCGAAGGTGGTCTATATGAGGGGCGGCGTGCGTCGCGAGACAACGCTGACGCCGAGCGCGCGGAAGTAGGACGGTCGAGGAAGGTTTCGAAAGCCGCCGGAGCAGCCAGTCTTCGCGAACGCGACGGCTGCTGCGACCGGCGACTGTCGATTCTGCGTAACTACTCGGGCCTTACGTTGCCAGCACGCGGTCCCTTCGGCGACTGTTCCTCGTCGAAGCTGACGCGCTGACCTTCGCTCAGGGAGTCGAACGACCCCTGAACCGCGCTGCGGTGGAAGAAATATTCCTGGCCGCTCGTGTCGCGAATAAACCCGAAACCCTTGTCACGCTGAATACGCTTGATCGTACCGCTCGCCATCCGAGACTCCTTCCCGTCGTGTCCGCTCGTGTGCGGAACACGTGTCCAGAGACTGGACAGAGACCACTATACAACGGCCTGCCGGATTCCCGGCGACCGTTGCTAAGCTCTGCCGCAATTCCTGGACGGACGCCATGCCCTGAAGCTATGACGCTCGAGCTCAGGATTTGGCTCCGGGGATTCACGGAAAATCTTACGATTTCCTCTCGCGGAGGCCGCCCGGCTCGCCCGGACAGCCTCCGGAGGGTACACGAGTGTCCGGTGCGCTACATCCTTCGATGGTGATCGCCACCCGTGCGGGCTGGGGACCGGCGCAGGGGCCACCCTGGGGCCCCTGACCGACACGCCCCAGACACATCACGCTTGCGGGGCCACGGCGGCGTTCTTCTCCCTGAAGTACACGATCAGGTCCACGCTCCTGGCCGGCGCAGCCCCCAGCTGCCTGAACATCGTCTGCACCTGGCCGCGGTGGTAGGTGCCGTGGTTCACGACGTGGAGGAACATCTCCCAGAAGGCCGACACGTGCGAGCTGCCGTTCAGCGCCTTGTATTCGATGCGCTGCTGCACGCCGGCGTCGCCGAGCGACGCCAGGAAGCCGCGCAGTTTCGGTTCCTGCTCCGCCCAGCGGGCGCGCAGCGAGGAGACATCCGGATACTCGAGCGGATCGAACATCGACGCCGGCGCCTCGCGGTTCCAGCGGAGGTACCAGTTCCATTCGGCCGAGCACAGGTGCACCAGCGTGTCGCGGACCGACGGGAATGCGCTGCCCAGGTCGCGGGTGTATTGCTCCGGGGTGAGCGCAGCGGCCGCCTCGAGGGTGCGGGTCCGCGCCCAGTAGTGGAAATCGAGCATGGTCGTGAGATCGGCATGCGTCATGGCCGCTCATGATAACCACGAAGAACCCTGAGACGGAGGGCCACCCCGACCTGACGGAAAAAGGGCCGCGGGGTGGAGCATCCCCGCGGCCCTTTCGTCGCCCACCTGCTACCGTGTGCGACCGTCGAACGATTCACGCGTCGAGGTTGCGTCCGGGCCCGGCCGGACGCACCTGGATGGTGGCTTACTGCGGACGGACGGTGATGAAGATGTCTCGACCGTCGCCGTCAGCCGAGCGGTGGACCAGCAGGAGCGTGGGCCGGTCGACACTCTTGCGGACCGCAGCGCGAAGCTCCTCGACCGACTGCACCGGCTGCCGGTTCACCTCGAGGATGATGTCGCCCGCCTGGATACCCGCATCGGCCGCGCGGCCGTCCGGGTCCACGTCTTCGACGACAACGCCGCGCGCGTTCTTGCCGAGCCCGGCGCGCGACGCCAGTTCCGGGGAGAGCGGCGACACCGCCACGCCCAGCGCCGCCTTGTCATCGTCGCCGTTGCTGGCGGACCGGTCCCGCGCATCCCGCGACGCCTGCGCTTCGTCGAGAATGACCGTGAGCGACTTCTCCGAGCCGTCGCGAATCACCACCACCGTCGCGTTGGAACCCGGCGTCGCATCCGCCACACGGTTCCGCAGGGTGTTGAAGTCGTGGATGCTCTGGCCGTTGAACGACTTGATCACATCCCCGCGCTTCACGCCGGCCCTCTCGGCCGCGCTGTTCGGGCCGACCGACGAGACGATGGCGCCGCCGACGTCCTTCAGGCCAAGGCTCTCGGCCAGTTCGGACGTGACCGGCTGGACGGTGACCCCGAGCTGCGACCGGCGCACGCGGCCGTCGGTCTTCAGCTGGTCCATCACGTGCCGGGCCATGTTGGCCGGGATGGCGAAGCCGATGCCGATGTTGCCGTCGCTCTGCGACACGATCTGCGAGTTGATGCCGATCAGTTCGCCGCGCGTGCTCACGAGCGCACCGCCCGAATTGCCGTGGTTGATGGGCGCGTCGGTCTGCAGGAAATCCTCGTAGCTGCCGTCGCCCGTGCCGGTCGACCGGCCCTTCGCGCTGATGATGCCCATCGTCACGGTCTGGCCGATGCCAAGCGGGTTGCCCACCGCGAGGACGACGTCGCCGACCTGCACCGCGTCGGAGTTGCCGAGCGGAAGCGTGGCCAGGCCGGTCTGCTCGACCTTGAGCAGCGCCAGGTCACTCGGCTTGTCGGCGCCCACGAGCTTCGCCTTGACGGTGCGACCGTCGGTGAACTCGACACGGATGTCGTCGGCCGAGTCGATCACGTGGTTGTTGGTCAGGATGTAGCCGTCCGGCGTGACGACGACGCCCGAGCCGAGTCCGCGCTGCTTCGGCATCCGGGGCATCTGGCCGCGCCCCTGGCCGAACCGGTCGCCGAAGAAGCGCCTCAGCATGTCTTCGTCGCCGGGGCCGAACTGGGTCGGCTGGACGCGGGCCTTGCCTTCCACCCGCACCGTCACGACGGCAGGCGCGACGTTCTTGACGATGTCGGCGTATGAATCGCGGCCGCCGGCAATGGCCGCGCCGCGCGACGCGGTAACCGGAGTCTGCTGCGTCTCCGTGTAGGCAGCAGCCGGGCTCGCGGTCTCGTGGGTGCCGCGCTCGGCGGCCATCCCCTGCCACGTGGCACCGGCCACGAGGAGTGCCGCTGCCCCGAGGGCCACGGCCCCCCGGACCGTCCGCTGCTTCAGGTTGGTGGGCGTGTTGTTCATGGTCTCCTCTTGTCCTCTCGTATGTGTCAGCGCGGACTGTCGTCCGCTCACATTCGATTAGACGGGAGACTCCCTTTCATGGCTGTGTCCGGAACATTACATCTGTGAAAGCCTTGGGGACGCGACCACACGCAAACCGTCGAGTCGTCCGTCGCGTCTAACAAGGCCGCGTCCGCCGGCCGAAACCGGCCTCACGCTGCGGCGAGCGGCAGGCTGATGGCGAAGGTCGAGCCTGACCCTGGGGTGCTCATCACCGACGCAGTCCCCCCGTGCGCTTCGACGATGGCCTTCACCAGGCTGAGGCCGAGCCCGAGGCCGCGTGCCGTGCGGCTCCTGTCCCCGCGGAAGAGGCGATCCCAGATGCGCGACTGCTCCGACTCGGGGATCCCGATGCCGGTGTCGCGCACGCGCAACAGCGCGCGGCCTCCCTCGGCCAGCACGTCGATGATCACGCGGCCGCCCTCTGGCGTGTACTTCACCGCGTTATCGACGAGATTCGCCGCCACCTGCTCGAGGCGGACGCGGTCAGCCACCACGAACGTCTCCGACCATGTGCCCCGCTCGAGCACGATGTCCTTGCTGTCCGCCACGTCGTGGTAGAGGTCGACGGCGCGCCCCGCGGCGTCACGCAGGTCGAAGCGCTCCCGGCGGAGCAGCATGGCGCCGCTCTCGGCCTCGGAGATGTCCATGAGGGTGTTCAACATCACCAGCACGCGGTCCGACGCCTCGACGGAATCCGCCAGCGCTTCACGATAGCGATCGAGGTCTGGCTCGCCGGCCAGGGCAAGTTCGGCCGTGCCCCGCAACCTGGTGAGCGGCGTGCGAAGGTCGTGGGAGACGTTGTCCAGGGCGCCGCGCATGCCGCGCACCAGCCCTTCGATCCGGTCGAGCATCTGGTTGAACAGGAGTGTCAGCTCATTGATGGCGTCGTCGTCACCGGAGACAGGCACGCGCTCGTCCGTGCGGCCGGTGGCGATGATCCGGCGCACGGCGGCCGAGAGGCGGCGGATCGGCAGGACCGCCGACTGTGTGGCCACCCATCCTCCCGTGAGCGCCACCGCGATGATGGCCAGCGTCACGAAGCCGAGCGTCGCGCGCAAGCGGGTGAGGATGTCGTTGCGCGCCTCGGTGCTCTTCCCCACCTGCACGAGGCTGCCGTCGAGCAGCGACACCGTGCCGACCTCGAGGGCCGACACGTCCCACCCCTCGGCGTTGCTCAGCAGCACGGTCTCCGCATCGCCCTCGAGCACGCGCACGAAGATCCGCTCGCGCGACGTGCGCTGCTCCGCGTCCACCCGCGCCGTCAGCGCGCGCAGCCCGCCACGCGCGTAGACCGTCGCGTACTCGTCGAGCTTCTGCTGGATGATCTCGTGGTCGCGCTGCGCCAGTGACGACGAGGTCAGCCAGTAGGTCAGCAGGACGATGGTGAATGAACTGGCGATGAAGAGCGTGGCGTACCAGATCGTCAGCCGAAGGCCGAAGCGCCCCGCGCGATCCGCGGGATCGCCTGTGCCGGGCACCGGGAGGGCGTCACCGGATGACATAGCCGACGCCCCGCACCGTCTCGAGCAGCTTGCGCTCGAAGGGTTTGTCGATCTTGTCCCGCAGGCGGCTCACGAGCACGTCCACGATGTTGGTCTGCGGGTCGAAGCTGTACTCCCAGACGTGCGACAGGATCATGGTCTTCGAGACCACCTTGCCGGCATTCCGGAGCAGGTATTCGAGGAGCGCGAACTCGCGCGGGCGGAGTTCGATCGGCTGTCCCCCGCGCGTGACCCGGCGGGCCAGCAGGTCCATGGTCAGGTCGGCCACCGTCAGCGATGTGGCCTCGGGCGCGCGTGACGCCCGCCGCACCAGCGCCTGCACACGCGCAAGCAGCTCCGCGAACGCGAACGGCTTGGTCAGGTAGTCGTCGCCGCCCGCCTGGAGCCCGCGGACCCGATCGTCCACCGAGCGCTTCGCGCTGAGGATCAGCACCGGCGTGCCACGTCCCTGCCTGCGCAGTTCGTCGATGAGACTCAACCCATCCCGTCCGGGCAGCATGACGTCGACGATCGCCACGTCCGGGTTCTGCTCGAGGGCCGCGGCCAGCCCGTCGTCACCGTTCGTGGCGATGTCCGCAGCCCAGCCCGCCTCCCGCAGGCCCCGGGCGATGAACTCGGCAATGGCGGCGTCGTCTTCGACGATGAGTGCGTGCATACGGCACCGTGGCAGCGCGTCTGGCCGGGAGGATCAGCGGCCGATGGAGCCGGCCGGAGCTGCACGCAGGTATTGCGATGGCCACTCCATCGTGTGCCCCAGTTCACGCGCGGCCCGCAGCGGCCAGTACGGGTCGCGCAGCATCTCGCGCGCGAGCAGCACGAGGTCGGCCTGCCCGCCGCGGATGATGGCGTCCGCCTCCTCCGGCTTCGTGATCAGGCCCACCGCGCCTGTGGCAATGGCCGCACCGGCCTTGATGCGCTCCGCAAACGGCACCTGGTAGCCAGGGGACACCGGGATCTTCGCGTGGGACACATTCCCGCCCGACGAACAGTCGACGACGTCGACCCCGAGCGCGCCGAGCCGGCGGGCGAGTTCAATGGACTGATCGATGTCCCATCCTCCCTCGGTCCAGTCGCTCGCCGAGATGCGGACGAACACCGGCAGGTCATCCGGCCAGATTTCGCGGACCGCCTTCACCACCTCGAGACACAGGCGGATGCGGTTCTCGAACGAGCCGCCATACGCGTCCGTGCGGGTGTTGCTCAGCGGAGAGAGGAACTCGTGGATGAGGTACCCGTGTGCGGCATGCACCTCGACCACGTCGAAGCCGGCGCGTCGCGCGCGGTAGGCCGCTCGCCTGAACGCGTCGACAACTGTGTCGATGTCCTCGAGCGCGAGGGCGCGGGGCGTCGGGTAGTTGTCGGCAAACGGTGTGGCGGTCGGGCCTACCGGCTCCCATCCCCCCTGCTCGGGCGGCACGGTGCCGTGCCCGTCCCATGGGCGCATGGTGCTCGCCTTGCGGCCGGCGTGGGCGAGCTGGATGCCGAACGCCGCGCCTTCCCCCTTCACGAACCGGGCAATCCGCTCGAACGCCGTCGCCTGCACATCGTCCCAGATCCCGAGGTCGTCGGGGCTGATGCGCCCCTCGGGCAGCACCGCGGTCGCTTCGGTGAACACCAGGCCGGCGCCGCCGACGGCGCGGGACGCCAGGTGCACGAAGTGCCAGTCGTTCACGAACCCCTGGTTCGAGGAGTACTGGCACATCGGCGAGACGGCGATGCGGTTGCGGAGGGTCAGGCCACGCAGGACGAGGGGATCGAACAGATGCGGCATACCCGTCATTCTACCGACAGCCCGGGCCCGGGCCCTCCCGCCCTATTTCACGAGGCCACGTCCCTCTTCGATCACCAGCACCTGCTTCAGCGGCGGGTTCGTGATGTGGTCCTTTGCGCCGCTCGGCCATTCCACGTCGATGGCCGGGACAGCCGTGTCCTTGCCGAGCCCGAATGTCTGCACCAGATCGCTCTGTGAGGAATAGCTCGACCCGCTGCGGACCAGGCTCCACTGCTTGCCGGAGGCGCTGGTGACGCGCACCACGGCACCAATGCCGTCCCGGTTCGACTTCACTCCGCGGGTGCGCACGGCAATCCAGTTGTTCGCGCTGCCGCCGTCGTTGCGGTAGAGGATCGCCGGGCCGTGGTTGCTGGTGAACAGGACGTCGAGATCGCCGTCGTGATCGATGTCCGCATACGCGGCACCGCGGCCGACGATCGGCTTCGAGAAGGCGGGACCGACGCTGGCGGTCGCGTTCTCGAACCGCTTCTGGCCGAGATTGCGGAACAGGAGCGGCGGTTCCTTGTACTGGATGCGGGGCTGGACCTTGCCGATCTCCTCTTCGATGTGGCCGTTGGCGGCGAGGATATCCGCATAGCCGTCGAGGTCGTAGTCGAAGAAGAACACGCCGAAGGCGAGCGAGAGCAGGCTCGCCCGGCCGACGGTCGACTTCGGCGCCTCGTCCACGAAGAGCCCCGTCCCCTCGTTGTGGTAGAGCCCCAGCATCTGGTTGGAGAAGTTGCCGACCAGCAGGTGCGGGCGTCCCGAGCGGTCGTAGTCGCCGGAGTCGGCGCCCATCGCGCCGCGGGCAACACCGTCTTCGCTGTAGGCGACGCCGGCACCCATCGCCTGATCGGTGAAGGTGCCGTTCTTGTTGTTCCGATAGAGCTTGTTCGGCTGCGTATCGTTGGCCACGAAGATGTCGGGCCAGCCGTCCGCGTTGTAGTCGAGGACGGTGACCCCGAGCGACTTGCTCGTCGGATCGGCCACACCCGCCTTCTTCCCAGCATCCTCGAACCTGCCGCCGCCAAGGTTCCTGAACAGCCGTGACGCCGTACCTTTGTACGACTCGGGCGTGCAGTAGGACTTCGTCTTGCCGTCGAGCGAGCAGAACAGGTCGCCCTTGGCCGTCCACTGCACGTAGTTGGCGACGAAGAGATCGAGGAGCCCGTCCTTGTCGTAGTCGAGCCAGGCGGCGCTCGTCCCGAAGTTCGCGTTCGCGATGCCGGCCGTCTTCGTCACGTCCCTGAACTTGCCGGCCCCTTCGTTGTGGAACAGCCGGTCGCCCTCGAGGGCCGTGACATACAGGTCCTGCCGGCCGTCGTTGTCGAAGTCGCCGGCCGCCACCCCCATGCCGTACATCTCGACGTCCAGCCCGCTGCCGGCCGTGATGCTCGTGAAGGTGCCCTTGCCCGTATTGCGGTAGAGGGCGCTCAGCGCCCGCCGCGGGCCGGGGGTCCACCGCTTGCTGTTCACGAGAAACAGGTCGGCCCAGCCGTCACCGTCGGCATCGAAGAAGGCCGCCCCGGATCCCAGCGTCTCCGGCAGGTACTTCTGCCCGGCGCGCCCGCTCTCGTGGGTGAAGGCGATGCCCGCCTGCGCGGTGATGTCGGTGAAGGTGACGCCCTTCGGCGCCTGCGCCATGAGGGCGACGCCGGAGAACGCGAACACGGTGATGAGTGCAGCGGATGTCTTCATGGATTCGGTCAGTTGTTCGCGGTCAGCACGCCGAGCGGCACGCTCGCATGTTCGTGGATCTGCTGGCGCTCGTTGTTGTCCTCGGGGCTCAACAGCCGTCGTGTGCCGGTGATCGCCTGCGCGGCTTCCTCGGCCTTGAAGCGCGAGAACAGCTGCTCCTCGCGCTCCGCCAGATCGGTCTTGCCCAGCCCGCGGTAGCAGAGCATCGCCGTGTAGTGCATCTGCAGGTCCTCGGGGTCGACGAGCGCCACCCGCTCCAGGTAGGTCAGCGCCTCGCCGTACTGCCGCTCGAGGAACAGGATGCGCGCGATCTGGTTCAGCACCACGCGGTCGCGCGGATACTTGTCGGCGGCGACCTTGAGCGAGGCGAGGGCCGCCTGGTAGTCGCCGTCGGCCTTCTCGATCATTGCCTTGAAGAAGTAGATGCGCCCGAGCGACGGGTCGCGCTTCAACGCTTCGGCGATGTACGGCTTCGCGGCGTCGGTCTCACCTTCCTGGATGAGCGCGCGGGCGACGTTGAGCCAGCCGT
This sequence comes from Vicinamibacterales bacterium, assembly GCA_046331345.1. GTDB lineage: Bacteria > Acidobacteriota > Vicinamibacteria > Vicinamibacterales > CAVVIG01 > CAVVIG01. Next base: position 314,031 of record JAXLRA010000005.1, read on the forward strand.
CCGCGTACTCGGGCTCCGCCTTCGTCACCTGCTTGAACGCGTACTCCGCCGCCTTGATGTCGCCCTGCAGCAGCAGGCCGATACCCCAGTCGTTCCAGCGTTCGCGGTCCTTCTTCTCCACGACCGGTACCCACGCGGTCGGCGTCTTCCCGTCGCCAAGCGGCACCGTGGCCTTGGCCTGCGCCAGCACGATGATCGGCAGGTCCGGGATGCGGTCCTTGATCTGCCCCGACACGTTCTTCGGGATGTTCGTCGCGGCGAAGGAGTACGTCAGGTCGTTGTGCGCACGGCCGACGAGCGACGGGTCCTGCCCGGGTTCGGGCTGCCCCGCGTAGGCGAACTGCGTGTAGTAGTGCGCGAACTTGCGGTAGTTCAGCTTCGCCGTGAAGGTGATCGGCCCCTTCGCATCCTTCGGGATCTTCACGCGGTAGTGGGCCACGTCGGCGGCTCCGGGCGGGATCAGGCGCACGTAGAGCACGCTGCGCGCCTGCCAGGCGTTGCGCTTGTTGATCGGGTTGCCGTTGCCGTCGAGCTGGTACGACTTGTAGAAGTGCGCGCCCGGTTCGACCGGTCCGCGCCCCTCGTCCGCCACCTGGCCGCTCCAGTAGATCACCTTGCCCTCTGCGTCGCGCCCCTCGAGCTCGACCCAGATGTCGAAGGCGTCCACCGTGCCGCCCGGGAAGAAGTGCCCGATGCGGCGCGTGCGGACCACGACGTCCACCTTCGCCGTCGAGCCCGGCGTGAGCGCCGGCTGCGCCCGGTCGATCGGGGCCGCCACCTCGCCGACATCGCGGATCGTCAGCTGCTGCTGTTGCTCGGCCTCCTCGCCGACCGCGAACCCGGACATGGCCTGCGGTGCGTCACCGACACGGCGCACCATCGGCGTGCCCTCGGATTTCTCGTCCACGGGCGAGATGGAGAAGATGTCGACACTGATGAAGCCCGACTTGAGGAACTTCTCCGTCTCGGCGAGCTGCTGCGTGTCGTGGTTCACGAACGGCACGGCGGTGTTCGCGGTCGCGAAGCGGTGCGAGTGCACGGTGCCATCCGCATGGCGGCCCGGGTCGTTCGACTTCACCGGCGTCATGTGGCAGTCGACGCAGGTCTGCCCCTTCGGCGGGTAGTAGAACGACCGCGCGCCTTCACCGAAGCCGCTCGCCTGCCAGTTGTCGTAGTCGTTGAAGCCGCGGAACCAGCGGTAGTCGTTCACCGGCACGTCCAGGTGCACCTTGTGGCACGCCGAACAGTACGCGGACTGATCCTGGCGCATGAACGGCTTCATGAACGAGCGCCGGTGCGGTTCCGGGTTGAGGTAGGTCAGGAACCGATCGAGACGGCGCATGATCGGGTTCCGGCTCGTGGCGAGTTCGTGCAGCGGGGGATACTCGATCGTGAACCCCGCGTTCCCCATCGTGCCCTCGACGCGGGTGATGGAGTGGCACGAGGTGCACGCCAGGCCGGCCTGCGCTTCAGGCGTGTCGATCTGCTCCTTGATCGGCTTCTCGAAGCGCCCGTTGAAGAAGACCGCGTGATCGTGGCACCCGGCGCACCACTTGCTCGGCTGGGTGCCGGCCACGTCCTGCATGTACTCGATCGACTTCCGGTAGAACTGGTTGTTGAACGAGGCGAAGTGGTGCATCGAGCCCTGCCACTGCTCGTAGACATCCTTGTGGCACTCGCCGCACAGCTGCGAATCCATGAAGAAGTTCGACGGGATGATCCCACCCACGTTCGTCTTCGCCGACGAGGGGAAGAACGGCGAGGACGGCCCGCCCCCTTCCTGGTTCATGCTCATCGGGGGAACGGTGGGGTTCACGATCCGATCGTTCGGATTCGGGTGGCGCTTCGCCCATTCGGCAGCGGCCGGGGGAAGCACAGCCAGCAGGACCACCGCGAATTGCAGCGTCGCCGAATAGCGGCGCGCGCCAGCACTGGTGCCGCGCGCGGCCCAGGCACACGCCACGAGCAGCAGGACACCCACGGCCGACGCGGCGATGTGCGCGTTCATCGCCCAGCGCAGGTGGAGCACGGCGCCCTGGTAGGCGAGGAAGAGACCGAACGCCAGCGACACGAGCATCGCCACCGCCGCCAGCATCTCGAGCGGCCGCCGCAGCTCGCGCTCCCGCGCCAGCAGCACGGCGCCCGCGGCGCAGAACAGCACGCCGCCGGCCAGGTGCGCCAGCACGTTGGCCATGTACACGATTGTCGGTGTCGGCAGCGCCCAGATGTACGCCGCGTTGACGACGAGCAGGACGAGCAGAACCGCGACTGCGGTCCGCAGCGATAACCTCATGAATGTGTCCGCACGTGGAAGTGGCGGCGCGACACGGTGCGCCCCAGGCGGGCACCATGCTACGGGCGACTCGTAGGCCCGCCAATAGTACGAACACACTAGAGCTGGTTCGCCATGAACACGGTGGAGGCGGCCCGCAGGCCACGCGCGATCCGCCGACGCCCCACATCGCGCTCACTTATCAGAGACTTATGAGGCGTCGCACGCGCCGCTCCATGACGAGGAAGGCGGTGACGCTCGCCTGCCGCACGTAGTACGCTTGGGGGATGCGATTGGTGCCAATCGCCACGCAGGACGTCCTCCCCTCGACCGGCTGCCTCTCGCGCCTTCCTCGTCGAGCCGCGCGTCAGGCGAGAAAGGATTCCAGGTGAGAGTTGCTCTGCCGGCCGCGTGCCTGCTGCTGGCTTCCGTGGCTGCAACCGCCGCGAGTGCCCAAACCACGGGCACAGCCCCGCGTGTTTCCCGTTCGCAACCCGGTGTGCCCACGTCGCCGTTTCTCGGCGGCGTGCCCACCGGTACGGCGTCCCCCCAGCCGGTTCAGCTGACACTGTTCGGTGCCATCAAGGGCGCGCTCGATCACAACCTCGGCGTGCTGAACGCGGAAGATGCGCTCGGCCGTGCGCAGGGCTCCCGCTGGACCGCGCTGGCCGATCTCCTGCCCAACGTCAACGGGCGTCTGAGCGAAACGCGCCAGACGGTGAATCTCGCCGTGTTCGGCTTCCCGCTGCCGCCGGGAACGCCCACGCTGGTCGGCCCGATCAACATCTTCGACGCCCGTGTTGCCCTGTCGCAGGGCGTGGTCGACATCCGCGCCATGAATGCCGCGCGCGCCGAGACGCACCGGGTCGCGGCGGCGAAGCTCAACATCAAGTCGGCACGCGATCTCGTCGTCCTCGTGTCGGGGACGCTCTATCTCGACGTGCTCGCCGCACAGAGCCGCGTGGAGTCGGCCGACGCCCAGGTGCAGACGGCGCAGGCGATCTTCGACCAGGCCACGCGCCTCAAGGAAGCGGGCATCGTCGCCGGCATCGAGGTACTGCGCGCCGACGTCCAGCTCGGCACCGAGAAGGTGCGCCTGACCGGTGCGCGTAACGCCCTCGAGCTCACAAAGCTCCAGCTCGCGCGCGTCATCGGGCTCCCCTCGGGCCAGGCGTTCACGCTCGATCCGACCGTGCCGGAGCTCCCCTTCAGCAACCTGTCGCTCGAGGAGGCGCTGACGCGCGCGTACGCGTCGAGGCCCGACTACCTCGCCGCGATCGAACGCCTCAAGGCCGCTGAGGCGGAACGCCGCGCGGCCGTCGGCGAGTGGCTGCCCTCGCTGCGCGTCAACGCCGACTACGGGCGGATTGGTAATTCCGTGGGCGACGCGCAGGGGACGTACTCGATGTCTGCGGCGCTGAACATCCCGATCTTCAACGGTGGACGCACGCGGGGACGCATCATGCAGGCCGATGCCGACCTCCGCACGCGCCGGTCCGAGGTGGAGGACATGAAGGCCGCGATCGACTTCAGCGTGCGCTCCACCTTCCTCGAGATGCAGGCGAGCGAGGAGCAGCTGACCGTGGCCACGCGCTCGCGCGACCTCGCACGGCAGCAGCTGACGCAGGCCCGCGACCGCTTCGCGGCGGGCGTGGCCAGCAATATCGAAGTGATTCAGGCGCAGGAGGCCGTGGCGGCGTCCAGCGAGCAGTACATCTCGGCGTTCTACGCCTACAACAGCGCCAAGGCGGGCCTGGCCCGCGATCTCGGCGAGGCGGAAGCGCTGGCGAAGCAGATTCTCGGAGGCGGCAAGTAATGGCGGACGCGATCGAAACCCCACCCCCCTTCACCAGGTCCGGACGCTTCCGCGTGCTGATCGGCGGCCTGGTTGTCCTCCTGGCCGCCGCCGGCATCTGGTGGTGGACCAGCCAGGGCCGGGAGACGACCGACGATGCGCAGGTGGATGCGCACATGACGCAGGTGGCGTCGCGCGTCGGCGGGACGGTGCTGCGTGTGCCGGTGAACGACAACCAGCAGGTCGAGGCCGGCACCGTGCTCGTCGAGATCGATCCGCGCGACTATCAGGTCGCCGTCGACAAGGCCAAGGCCGAGCTCGCGGACGCGGAAGCCGCCGCCATTGCCGCGCAGAGCAACGTGCCGATTACCTCGACGACGAGCGAGAGCGGCATCAGCACGGCGCAGAGCGCCCTCGACCAGGCGCGCAGCGCCATCGAGACGGCGGCGAAGGAAGTGGACGCCGCGAAGGCACGCGTCACGGCCGCGCAGTCGCGGCTGCGCGAGGTCGAGGCGAACGCCACGCGGTCCAGGCGCGATGTCGACCGCCTCAAGGGGCTGCTCGCGAAGGACGAAGTGTCGCAGCAGCAGTACGACGCGGCGGTGGCCGCGGCGGACGCGCAGGCAGCGGCCACGGACACGGCGCGCGCCCAGATCGCGGAAGCCGAGGCAGCCCTGCGCATGTCCGAGAGCCGGCAGGCCCAGGTGCGGGCCGGCGAGGTGTCCGCACGCGCCGGCCTCCGCAACGCGCAGACCGGTCCCGAGCAGGTGACCGCCATGCGTGCCCGCGCCTCCTCGGCGCAGGCCCGCGTCGAACAGGCCAAGGCAATCCTGGCGCAGGCCGAGCTGAACCTGCAGTACACGGTGCTCAAGGCACCGGCCCGCGGCGTCGTGTCCAGGAAGAGCGTGAACCCCGGCCAGGTCATCCAGCCCGGCCAGCCGCTGATGTCGGTCGTGCAGACCGACGAGGTGTGGGTGACCGCGAACTTCAAGGAAACGCAGCTCACCGCCATGCGGCCCGGACAGCGCGTCGCCGTCGAGGTGGACGCATTCGACGGGCGCGTGTTTCAGGGCAAGGTCGACAGCATTGCCGCGGCCACCGGCGCGCGCTTCAGCCTGCTCCCGCCGGAGAACGCGACCGGCAACTTCGTGAAGGTGGTGCAGCGCGTGCCGGTGAAGATCGCGCTCGACTCAGGTCAGGATCCGGACCATCTCCTGCGTCCGGGCATGTCGGTCACGCCGACGGTCTACACCAAGTAACGGAACGCTGAAGGACAGGCCGGGCTGGCGAGGCCGGCCGGACTGTCCGGATGCCGGGATTCAGGTTTTGTCCACTGAACGTCATATCAATCCCTGGCTGATCGCCGTGTCGGTCATGTTCGCCACCTTCATGGAGGTGCTGGACACGACGGTGGTGAACGTGTCGCTGCCGCACATCGCGGGCAGCCTGTCGTCCACCATCGACGAGGCGACGTGGGCGCTGACGTCCTACCTCGTCGCGAACGCCATCATCCTGCCGATGACCGGCTGGCTGGCCAGCACGTTCGGCCGGAAGCGGCTCATCATGGCGGCGGTGATCGGGTTCACGGGCTCGTCATTCCTGTGCGGGCTCGCGCCGAACCTGGCGTCGCTCGTTGTCTTCCGCATCATCCAGGGCGCCACGGGCGGCGTGATGCAGCCGCTGTCCCAGGCCGTGCTCCTCGAGGCCTTCCCGCCGCAGGATCGCGGCAAGGCCATGGGCTTCTGGGGCCTCGGCATCGTCGTCGCGCCGATCCTGGGGCCGGTGCTCGGCGGCTGGCTCACCGACACGTACAGCTGGCGCTGGGTCTTCTACATCAACCTGCCCGTGGGCATGGCCTCGCTGGTGATGACGAAGATGTACATCTTCGACCCGCCGTACCTGAAGGCCAATGCCGGGCGATCGGTCGACTACTGGGGCATCGGCATGCTGGCGGTCGGCATCGGCGCACTGCAGTACGTGCTCGACAAGGGGCAGCAGGACGACTGGTTCGAGTCGAACATCATCCTCGGCCTGGCCGTGCTCAGCGCGCTGTGCCTGATCGCGCTGGTGATCCACGAGCTCACGGCTGAAGAGCCGATCGTGGACCTGCGCGTGTTCAAGGTGCGGAGCTACGCCGTCGGCGTGTTCCTGATGACCATCGTCGGGTTCGTGATGTACGGCAGCATGGTCCTGCTCCCGATCATGCTGCAGACACTGCTGGGCTACCCGCCCCTGCAGGCCGGCATCGCGCTCGCGCCGCGAGGGCTCGGGTCGTTCATCATGATGCCCATGACCGGCATGCTCGTCGGGCGCGTCGATGCCCGCAAGCTGCTCACGATCGGGCTCTTCGTCGGCGGCGGCACGATGCTGTGGCTCTCACGGATGAACCTGAACGCGGGGTACTGGGATCTCTTCTGGCCGCAGGTCATCCAGGGCATGGCGATGTCCATGCTGTTCGTGCCGATGACGACCATCGCGATGGACGCCATCCCGCGCGAGAAGATGGGCTACGCCACCAGCCTGTTCAGCCTGATGCGCAACATGGGCGGCAGCATCGGCATCGCGGTCACCAGCACGCTGCTCGCGCGTCACACGCAGCAGACCACGTCGCTCTACGGGGCGAACATCACGGCGATGGACCCGACATCCCAGACGCTCTTCTACCAGATGCGGAGCGCCTTCATGGCGGGCGGAGCCGACGTGGTCACGGCGACCGAACGTGCCTATGGCGCGCTCTTCGGCATGGTCCTCCGCCAGGCCTCCATCGTCTCGTTCGTGGGTCTCTTCCAGCTTCTCGGCATTGTCTTCATCGTGGTGACACCGCTGGTGCTGCTGATGAAGCGGCCGCGCGCAAGCGCCGGCGGAGCTGGGGCGGCGGCGCACTAGGCCATCGACGTCAGAACTCAGAAGTCAGAACTCTGACGTCAGAACTCAGGGGCAGAACTTCTGCGATCGGTGTCCGGAACGCGGTACACTGCCTCGCGTGAAGTGGCTCGTTGCCGTCGTCGCGGCGTCCTCCATCGCCACACTTGCCGCGCAGGCGCCGGTGCCTGCGCCCGCGCCTCCCGCCCAGGAACAGCCGAGCCGCCCGTCGTTCGCCGAGTTCCTCGACGGCATTCGCGCCGAAGCCAGGTCACGCGGGTTCGACGATGCCCTCGTGGAGACGGTGCTGAGCGGTGTCGAGGAGCCGATACCGGTGGTGCTCGAGCGCGACCGCACCCAGGCCGAGACAGTCCTCACCCTCGAGACGTACCTCACCCGGCAGATCACCGCGCGCCGCATCCGGAACGGCCGCGAGATGGTGGCGAAGCATCGCGCCGAGCTGGACGCGGTGTCCTCGCGCTACGGCGTCCCCTCGCGGATCATCGCGGGCATCTGGGGCATGGAGTCGAACTACGGGCGGTTCAGTGGCGTGCGCCCAACCATCGCCGCGCTGGCCACGCTGGCGTGGGATCCGCGCCGGTCCACCTACTTCCGCGGCGAACTCTTCAACGCCCTCGAAATCCTGAAGCGCGGCGACATCGAGCCGGGCCAGCTGAAGGGCTCATGGGCGGGCGCCATGGGCCAGCCGCAGTTCATGCCGTCGAGCTACCTGCAGTTCGCGGAAGACTTCGACGGCGACGGGCGGCGCGACATCTGGTCCACGCCGGCGGACGTCTTCGCGTCCATCGCGAACTACCTCAAGGGGCACGGCTGGAAGGACGGCCAGCCCTGGGGCCGGGAAGTGACCCTCTCCGCCGCGGCCGCCTCGCGCATCGCGGGCACGGTGGCGCGGCGCGAGGGGAGCTGCAAGGCCGAGCGAGACATGACTGTCGCCCTGCCCCTCTCCGAATGGACGGCGCTCGGCGTACGGACGCTCGGCGGGTCCGCGCTGCCGAAGTCCACCATCAAGGGCGCGCTGGTATCGGGTTCGACGCGGCACTTCCTGGTGTACGACAACTACGACGCGCTGCTCGAGTACAACTGTGCGCACCCGTACGCCCTGAGCGTCGCCATCCTCGGAGACCGGCTCGCGGCCGCGCCCGCACCCGCGCGCGCGCCGAGGGCGACGAAACCGGCGGCCAGCCGCAGGCCGTCGGCGGCCGGCACGTCGCGCCGCCGACAGGCACCGCGCCGGCGCTGATCCGTCGCCGTCCCATCTCTGACCGCCGGCACTGAACCCGGTAGAATCCGATCATGTCTACCCCACTGCAACTCGACGATGTCGGCGTACACGTGACCTGTGCCCACTGCGGCCAGAAGAACCGCGTCGCCTTCGCCAAGCTGGGGCACGAGGCGCGGTGCGGTCAGTGCAAGGAACCGCTCGCGCCAGGCGCCGCTCCCCTCGAAGTGGCCACCACACCTGATTTCGATCGCCTGGTCGGACAGTCGGCCGTCCCCGTCGTCGTCGACTTCTGGGCGCCCTGGTGCGGCCCCTGCCGCATGGTGGCGCCGGAACTCGAGAAGGTGGCGCGCCGTTCCGAGGGACGGTTCCTGGTCGTCAAGGTGAACACCGACGTGCTCGACGACCTCGGCGCCAGGTACGGCATCCGCTCCATTCCGACGATGGCGGTGTTCTCGGGGGGCCGCGAGGTGCAGCGCACCGCGGGCGCGCGGCCGGCGCAGGACATCGAAGCCTTCATCGCCGCCGCAAGCCGGTAGGGCGCGGGCAGCCGATGCGCCGCGCTATGATCCGGCCGTGCCTGCCGAGGTCTTTGCGCTGAATGCCCATGCGGCGTACGCGTGCCGCCACTCGGGCCTGTGCTGCACCGCGGGCTGGACCATCCCGGTCGACGCGCACCTGCTGCCGCTGGTCGGCACCGACTGGCTCGAGCCGGATGCAGGAGGCACCTGCCCTCAGTACGACAGATCCGCGCACCGCTGCGCGCTGCACCGCGACCACGGCGAGGCGATGCTGCCAACCTCGTGCTTCCAGTTCCCCCGTCGCGCGCTGATCGACAGCAGGGGCACATCGGTGGCGCTCTCGCTCTTCTGTCCCACGGCCGCCTCGCTGTTGCTGGAGTGTGCCGCCCCGCTGCGGATTGTCAGCGCACCGCCCGCATTTCCCGCAGGTCGGGACTACGAAGGGCTCGATGCCCGCGACGCCTGGCCCCCGCTGCTCAGGCGCGATGTGCTGTTCGACCCGCCCAGCTACACGCTGTGGGAACACCACGTCGTGGACGCGCTCGGCACCGCTTCGTCGTCCGTAGCGGAGGCGCTGTGGGCGCTGGCCACTCGGGTCGAGTCCCTGCGCACCTGGTCCCTCGCGAACGGACCGCTCGAGGAGTGGACCCGCGCGTGCCTGTCGACGTCCATGCAGAAGGGCGACACACCGCCGGCGCTCGCGCATCGATACGCGCCCTTCATCGGCCGCGCCGCGTTCGAGGCTGCCGCCGGAGCGGTGCCGCCAGGTCTGGTCGCACCGGCGGTGCCAGAACCGTTCGACGCCCTCGACGCGCGGTGGGTGGCGCCGCAGTGGGACTCTCTGGCGCCGAGGCTGCTGCGTGTCCTCGCCGCGAAAGCGTTCGCGTCGTGGACGGCCTACCAGTCGCGCGGACTCCGCACGCATGTGGCCGAGCTGTTCATGACGGCGTCGGTCCTCCGCGTGGAGTGTGTCCGCGCATGCGCCGCGACCGCCCGCCCCCTCGATGCCCCCCTCCTGAACGAGGCGGTTCGCCAGACGGACCGCCTGCTCGTGCACCTGATCGACCGGGACGTGTTGATGCCCTGGCTCGGAAAGGCTGAAGAAGACGATGTCGATTTCACGTCGCGTGCGTAGCGGGCCCCCGCTGGCCGGGGCGCTGCTCCTGGGCGCCGCCGTCGCCACCGCGCTCATGCAGGGACAGCCAGCTGCGCCGGCTCGCGGCGAGCTCGACGAGCTGGGCGTGAGCGAACTCCAGGGCCGCATGACACGCGGGCAGGCGACGGCGCGGACGCTGACCGAGGCCTACCTGAAACGCATCGACGAGATCGACGGACGCGGTCCGTCCTTGCGCAGCATCATCGAGCGCAATCCCGATGCGCTGGCGATCGCGGATCAGCTCGATGCCGAACGCCGGGCCGGGCGCGTGCGAGGTCCGCTGCACGGGATTCCAATCGTCATCAAGGACAACATCGCGACCGGCGACCGCATGCGCACGACAGCGGGCTCGCTGGCGCTGGCCGCGAGCCCGGCTCCACGCGACGCGTTCGTCGTCGCGCGCCTCCGCGAGGCGGGCGCGGTCATCCTCGGCAAGACGAACCTGAGCGAGTGGGCCAACTTCCGCTCCACGCACTCCAGCAGCGGGTGGAGTGCACGAGGCGGGCAGACACGCAACCCGTATGCGCTCGATCGCAGCCCTTCGGGTTCCAGTTCGGGCACCGGCGCCGCTGTCGCTGCCAACCTCGCGGCCGTTGGGGTCGGAACGGAGACCGACGGCTCGATCGTGTCGCCGGCGAATGTGAACGGACTCGTCGGCATCAAGCCGACGCTCGGCCTGATCAGCCGCACCGGCATCGTGCCCATCGCCCACAGCCAGGACACGGCAGGGCCGATGGCCCGCACCGTTGCCGATGCCGCGGCGCTGCTCACCGCGATGGCCGCGCCCGATCCGGCGGATCCCGCCACCACCGCAGCCGGGCGCACACAGGCCGACTACACCCGCGGGCTCGACCCCGGCGGGCTCCGCGGCGCACGCATCGGAGTGGTCAGGAACCGGCTGTTCGGCTCACATCCCGCGACAGATGCCCTCGCGGAGGCGGCCATCGACACACTGCGGCAGCAGGGCGCCATCGTCGTCGACCCGGTCGACCTGCCGACGCTCGGCCAGTTCGACGCGAGCGAGTTCGAGGTGCTGCTCTATGAATTCAAGGCGGACCTCGCCGCGTTCTTCCGGTGGTGGGGACCGTCGGCGCCGATCCACTCCCTTGCGGAGATGATCGCCTTCAACAAGGCGCACGCCGGAGAGGAACTGCGCTACTTCGGGCAGGAACTCGCGCTGCAGGCAGACGCGAAAGGATCACTCGGGGAGCAGGCCTACGTGGACGCGCTGGCGCGCAACCGGCGGTTGGCAGGCGCCGAGGGCATCGACGCCGTGCTGGCCGCCAACCGGCTCGACGCGCTGGTGGCGCCGACTGGCGGACCGGCCTGGCTGATTGACCTGGTGAACGGCGACGGCGGAACGGCGAGTGCCCCCGGGCCGTCGACCGTCACCTCGGTGGCGGGCTATCCGCACGTGACCGTGCCGATGGGATTCGACCACGGCCTGCCGGTGGGCTTCTCGTTCTTTGGCCGTGCGTGGAGCGAAGCCACACTCATCAAGCTGGCCTTCGCCTACGAACAGGCGACCCGCCACCGCAGGCCGCCGGCGTTCGCGCCTACCGCGGATCTGCGGTAGGCGTCCGTCGCACCGGCCCTAGAGCGCGCTCTGCCAGACGGCGCGTCCGACGAAGAACGGCCCGAGCCGCTCCAGGTACAGCGACGTCTGCTGCGTCTTCCTCATGGTCTGCACGATGGCCGACAGCGGGAAGAGATCGGGACCGATGAGGCCCACGACGAAGTCGTTGTCGTGCTTGTCGAGGCCGTGGCAGGCCAGCCGGATGTCGTGCGCGTAGTCCGCCGCACCGAAGGACATGCCGATCGTGCCGTGCTCCGCGAGGATCACGCGCTGTTCCTGCTCGGGCAGGTTCGCAAACTTCCCGCTGCGCCGGAGCGGATACCACACGGCCCAGTTCCACTCGCGAGTGAGCACCGTGCGACGCGGGCGATGCAGCAGCGTCTCGTTGAGATCGGGCTCGTAGCCGATCGCGTACGTGCGGCCCATCATCGTGTATTCCTCCTTCTGGTCGAGGGAGGCCCACGGTTCGACGTTCAGCACCGGACGGAGGCGGTCCAGGAAGTCGTTCGGGTTCTGGGACAGGGTAAGCAGGCCGACGCCTTTCGGATCGTTCACGTCCTCGTAGAGCACACCCGTGATGCCCGCGGTCTCGAGGGCATGCGCCAGCGGCCGGGCATCGTGGCAGTGGCCGAACACGAGCAACTGCATGAACAGGCGATCGTTGGAGCGCTGCGGGACACCATTCCGGTTGCCCCCCTTCTCGGCGAGGTCTGGAGGCTCCGGTCCGCGTCGACGTTCAGGGACATCTGGGGTATCAGCCATCCCGCGAGTATAAACCGTGGGCTCCGGCCGGGGGGCCCGCCGCACGCGCCCGTCAGGCCGCGTCGGCGTGCGGATCGCTCCGGGACTTGGGCGGCCGACAGGGGGCAAGGTATACTTTGTGGGTTCTGGCCCCGCTGCGGGCCACCGGACTTTTCATCACCGGTTCCCACGACGGAGATTCGCGAGCATGCCGTTCATCATCACCGACCCGTGTATCGACACCAAGGACACCGCCTGCGTGGATGTGTGCCCGGTCGACTGCATCCATCCGCGCAAGGACGAGGCGGAGTTCGCCTCCACGCGGATGCTCTACATCCACCCCGAGGAGTGCATCGATTGCGGCGCCTGTGTGCCCGCGTGCCCCGTGGCCGCCATCTATGAGAGCGCCGACGCGGTGCCCTCGCACCAGAAGGACCTCGTCCAGGCCAACGCGATCTACCGCAACGGCGACGCCGGTTCCATGGCGCAGGCCGAAGCCCTCGTCAAGGCGCACGTCGAGGCCCACGCCGACATCATGGCCGTTCCCGCCGAGGAACGTCAGGCCGCGCACGCCAAGTTCTAGCCATTGCAGATTTCGGATTGCAGATTTCAGATTGGAGCCTCGACTCCGGTCTGAATCTGCACTCTGCGGCGCTTCTGCCGTGCGCACCACCCACGCTCCCGCACCACACGTCTTCGCACACACACTTGTCACCACGGGCCTTCCGGTCCGTGTTCCCGTCTCCGCGGCCTCCGTGGTGACGCCTGTCGGTCAGACCCTCGGGAGACGTCGCCCGTGAAAATCGCGACCTGGAACGTCAACGGCATCCGCGCACGGCAGGCGCAGGTCCAGGAGTGGATCGAGCGCGAGCAGCCCGACGTGGTCTGCCTGCAGGAGATCAAGGCCTCGTCCGATCAGGTTCCGGCGGCGCTGTGCGAAATGGAGGGCTACTGGTGCTACTGGCACGGCGACAAGGGCTATTCCGGCGTCGGACTCCATGTGAAGAAGAGCCTCGCGCCTGAGCGCCCCGTCTTCTCGCATCCCGCCTTCGACTTCGAACATCGCATCGTCCAGGTGGCGCTGCCTGCGCTGACCGTCGCGTCCGTCTACGTCCCGAACGGCGGCAAGGACTTCCAGGCCAAGATGCGGTTCCTGGAGGCCATGGACGCCCACGCGGCGGCACTGCAGGCCTCCGGACAGACGGCCGTGTTCTGCGGCGACCTGAACGTCGCCCTCACCGACCTCGACCTTCACCCCAAGGAACGCAAGCCGCGCGCGATCGGCCAGCTCCCCGAGGAGCGCGCCCTGCTCGACCGCATCATCAGCCGGGGGCTCGTCGACGTCGGGCGGGCGCTCGCGCCAGACGATGAGGGGATGTTCACGTGGTGGGCACCGTGGCGCAACATGCGACAACGGAACATCGGCTGGCGCATCGACTACATTCTCGCCAGCCAGGCTCTCGCGGCCACCGCCACCGCCTGTCCCGTACAGCGCGAGGTCGGCACCAGTGACCATGCGCCCGTGATGGCCACCTTCGAATAGCTGAAGGGCCGGCTGAAGCCGGCCCCGCAGGCTCCCGGGCATTTCCAATCAGCAATTCGCGATTCGCGATTAGCATTGGCGTATGTCTGTCCTCGACCGATTCCTGCGGTACGTCCAGATCGACACGCAGTCAGACGAACGCTCCACGACCTACCCGAGCACGGACACGCAGCTCGTGCTGCTGCGCTCCCTCGTGGACGAGTTGAAGGCGATCGGCCTGGCCGACGCGGCCATCGACGAGTTCGGCTACGTGATGGCGACGATTCCCGCGACAACCGCCAAGCCGAATGTGCCGGTGATCGGGTTCCTGGCCCACGTGGATACCTCGCCCGAAATGCCAGGTGCCGGCGTGAAGCCGATCGTGCATCGGGCATGGGACGGCCGCGACATCGTCCTGCCGGATGCGCCGGACGCCGTCCTGCGCCAGACGCAGATTCCGGCGCTCGTCGAGCAGGTCGGCCACGACATCGTGACGGCATCCGGAACGACCCTCCTCGGAGCCGACAACAAGGCGGGCGTGGCCGAGATCGTCACCGCCGCCGAGTACCTGATGCAGCACCCGGAAATTCCACACGGCCCCGTGCGCATCGGCTTCACGCCTGACGAAGAGGTCGGCCGAGGCACGCTGCACTTCGACGTGGCGAAATTCGGCGCCGAGTGCGCGTACACGATGGACGGCGGCCTGCGCGGCGAAGTCGAGATCGAAAGCTTCTCGGCGGACGGCGTCACCTTCACGTTCCACGGCTTCAACACGCACCCCGGGTATGCCAAGGGAAAGATGGTGAATGCCATCAAGGTGGCGGCGTCGTTCATCGACAGCCTGCCGCAGCATACGCTCTCGCCTGAAACGACCGAGGGCATGGAGGGCTTCGTCCATCCCTACGTGCTGAACGCCTCGGTCGAGAAGACCAGCGTCAAGCTCATCGTCCGCGACTTCGACACCTACGGGCTCCAGGAGAAGGAGCGCATGCTCGAGGCGCTGGCCGAGAAGGCCGTGCATCGGCACCCTGGGTCGCGCTTCGAGGTCGAGGTGGTCGAGCAGTACCGCAACATGAAGGAGATCCTCGACACGCGGCCCGAGATCGCGCTGAACGCCGAAGAAGCGGTCCGCCGGGCCGGCCTCGAGGTGCGGCGCCGCTCCATCCGTGGCGGCACCGATGGGTCGCGGCTGTCCTTCATGGGGTTGCCCACGCCGAACATCTTCGCGGGCGAACACAACTTCCACTCACGCCTGGAGTGGGTGTCGGTGCAGGACATGGAGAAGGCGGTCGAGGTCATCGTGCACCTCGCGCGCATCTGGGAAGAGCGCGCCTGACCGCCACCCCTCCCTAGCGCTTCCTGGCGGTGGCGGAGCGCTTCTTCGCGCCGCCGCTGCGCTTCTTCGCGCCCGACGCCCGCTTCCGGGGCACCTTGGCCCCCGCCTTCCTGGCTTCGCTCAGGCCGATGGCAATCGCCTGCTTCCGGCTGGTGACCTTCTTCCCCGAGCCGGAGCGCAGCGTCCCCTCCTTGCGTTCGTGCATCACGGTCGCAACCTTCTTCTGTGCCGCCTTCCCATACTTCGCCATCGCACCCGTCCTTTTCTGGCGTACGCTCGCCGCTGCTGCCGTAGCAACCTGCGGTCCGCTGAGTTGTCGCTCCGGACGTGGGCCGCCGTGCTAGGCTCAGGCTCTGGTGCCAGCGAGGAGGACAACGTTGAAGCGAATCATTGCCGCGGCGCTGCTGTCAGCATTGGCTGTCGCGCCGATCTCTGCCGCACTCTCGACCGCCGAAGCGAAGCGCATCGAGGACGCCGCCACGGTGCTGCGCGAGCTCCACAGCGCTCCCGATCAGGACATCCCCACGGAGCTCTGGTCGAAGGCGTCGTGCGTGCTCGTCATACCGAGCCTGAAGAAGGCCGCGTTCATCGTGGGCGGTGAGTACGGGAAGGGACTGATGAGCTGCCGCACCGGCAGTTCGTGGAGCCCGCCGGTCTTCATGCGCCTCGGCAAGGGAAGCTGGGGCCTGCAGTTCGGCGCCCAGACCGTAGACCTGGTCCTGCTCGTGATGAACGACAAGGGGATCGAGAAGCTGCTCAGGAACCGGGTGTCGCTCGGTGCCGAGGCCTCGGTCGCCGCCGGCCCGGTTGGACGCGACGCTCGCGCGGCAACCGACCTGCAGATGCGCGCCGAGATCCTGTCCTACTCGCGGACGCAGGGCATCTTTGCCGGTATCAATCTCTCGGGCGGCGTCCTGCGCGACGATGTGGATGACAACGCGGACCTGTACGGCAAGGGCATCACGGCCCGGAACATCCTGATCGAAGGCAAGGTCCAGCTGCCCGGCGTGGCGCGGACGTTCATCGACGCCCTGAACAAGTAGACGCCGCCGGATGGCGCGCGGAGCCGCCCACCGGCGGACTCCGCGGCTTCCGTGCGTCCGGGCTTCAGGTGACCGCGGTCAGCGCCCGCGGCGCTTCGTCCCCCGGTCGGCCGCCTGCTGACGCGCGGCGGCGCCGCCCTTCACGCCACGCCCCTGCGCACCGCGCACCATGCGCATCGGCGGCTCGGCCACCGCCTCGTCCTCTGCCTCGTCGTCCGTGTCGGCAGCCGCCGCGTTCACGACGCTCTCGGCGATCGCCGTCAGTCGCTGGTCCTTGTCCTTCTCCTCGTCCAGCGTCTCCTCGAAGAGCGATGCGGCATCCGAATGGCCCAGCACATTGGCCCAGACCCGCAGCGTGCCGTACGCGGCGATCTCGTAGTGCTCGACCTTCTGGGCAGCCGCGATCATCAGCGCGTCCCGCGTGTCGTCGTCTTCCGCCTCGGCCATCATCTCCTGGCCTTCCTTGATCAGGTTCTGCATCCCGACGCACTTCTTGCCACGCGCGGGCATCTCGAGCAGTTCGAACGCCTGCTCCAGGCGCTCGATCTGCTGCTCGGTCTGCTGCAGGTGCTCTTCGAACGCCGCCCGCAGTTCGTCATGGGTGGCCTTCTTGATCATCTTCGGCAGCGCCTTCGTGATCTGCTTCTCGGCGTCGTAGATGTCCTTCAGTTCGTCCTGGAACAGGCTCTCGAGCGAATCGATACCGGCCATGTGTGGCGCCTCCATCCGTACAGGTGAGTGATGCGTGGCTGTCGCGTGCGCTGTAGCAAGACTTGTGCGCGGACGAACAGGTGAGGTGGCGGACGTGCGAGGCGGATGCGGGCGGGCGAGGAAACGGGTCACAGCGTCTGGCGACGGGGCGTCGTCCCGTGCCAGACGCTGCGGGTAGCAGGAGACTCAGCGTCCGAGACGCGAGACGGCGACCGTGAAGCTTCCGGTGTTGTCGCCGTGATCGTTGTCGTTGACGCCGAGTTGCAGACGGCCGTTCGCCGTCATGGGGAACGGGTTGGTGTTGGTCGACACCAGGAACGGAACGCCGTTCCCGACACGGGCGATGAGCGCGCCAACCTGCGCGCTCGGCAGCGGCAGCCGCCCACCCGGCTGGATGGGCGATCCGCCCACGCCGGAGCTCGCGTTGGGCGCGATCATGATGTCGCCCGAGGCATTGAACTGGATGCGGTCACCCCGCCGGACGGTAATGCCCGTATCGGTCCAGGGCTGGTTCGCCGGCACCGTGATGGTCTGCGCTCCGGCGGGGACGGCCTGCGCCTGGCCCGCGGTCTGCCCTGACGTGGCCACGGGCTGCGCACCAGCGCCGGGGCTCAGGTGGATCTGCGCGACGTCGCTCGACGAGAAGTCGCGCGGGCCGGAGGGCGTGTCGACCGTCAGCCGGAGTGGACGCGTGCCTCCAACGTCGGACAACCGTCCCTGGATGACCTGCCCGTTCTTCAGCACCACCACGGGCTGTCCAGCATTGATACGGTTCCGGGCGTCGTCGGGAATGGCCCCGACGGTGAACTCGACGGCGGACACATCCGACGTCGGAATGGTACGGTCCTGCCCATTCACGCGCACCGCAAAGCCCGACGCGTTCATGTCGATCAGCTCAGCACTGATGCGCTCGCCGCTCTTGAGCACCACCGTCGACGGCTCCTGAGCTTCGAGCAGGCCGACCATGCCGGCCGCGAGCACGAGTGCACCTGTCAGCCATGGTTTCCTCATATGTTCTCTCCTCACTGGTGAACCTGAAGTGCAACGCGGGTGCCACGCTAGTGGTATCCTGAGTTCCACTGGCATGGACGATACGGCACCACCGTTCGATCGGACCGGCGCAGACCCGCAGGCATTCGGCACTCCTGCGCACGAGGCCTCAGGGCCTGTCGCACTCGACGCGAACGACGCACCAGCACCGGCCCTGTTTTCCGGCACCGGAGAACCGGCGGTTGCGGGCGACCCGGCATTGCCAGGAACCTTGTCCCCTGCCGCCACAGTCGCCCCCCTGGTCGCCGCGGCGCCGGAGCGGCCCGTGGTGTGGCAGCGCGTCTGGGGTGAAATCGCCGCGGGCGTGCAGACGCTCTTCTCGGCGGCCGTCTACGCCACGCTGATCGTCACCTTCGGATTCCAGGTCGCGCGCGTGGACGGCCTGAGCATGGCGCCGACGCTCGAGGATCACGACCGGCTCATCGTCAACAAGCTCGTGTACGAACTCGGCGATCCGAGGCCCGGCGACATCGTGATGCTCTACTACCCGCTCAACCCGGAAAAGATGTTCGTCAAGCGCGTCATCGCGAGCGAAGGCGACGTCGTCCGCATCGTGGACGGTCATGTCTACGTGAACGACGTGCCGCTGCACGACGACTACGTCCCCGAGGAATTCCGCAGCCACGACGACTGGGGTCCCAAGGTCATCGAGCAGGGTTATTACTTCGTGATGGGCGACCACCGCAACAACAGCTCCGACAGCCGCCACTGGGGCCAGGTGCCGAAGAAGTACATTGTCGGCAAGGTGAAAGTCCGCTGGTGGCCCCTGCAGGACGCGCGCATCTTCTAGAAACCTGTGATCGAACACGCCGTCCTGATTTCAGCAGGCGATCTGCTGACCGAGTTGAAGGCGCGCCTCGCCTCCGAGGTGCGCGATCTCGTGACGTTCACCGACGCAGAGGCCCTTCGCGCGCTCGAGGTCATCACCACGCGCCGTCCTGCCGTCGTGATGCTCGAGCGGAAGTTCGCGTCGACGCCGCGGGGCACGGCCCTCATCAACCGCATCAAGGCCGACCCGTCGCTCGTCGACACGCGGATCGACGTCCTCACGCCAGACGGACGTCCCGACGCGGAGGCCGTTCCGGCCCGGCCGGCCACGCCAGGACCGAAGCCGCCCGTGACTCACGCCGTCCCCGAGCTCGACTACCGGGGCACGCGGCGCGCGCCGCGCTACCGCATGCCGGACACCTCGGAAGTGCTGGTGGATGGCAATCGCGGGACCCTCGTCGATCTCTCCACGCTGGGCGCGCAGATCCTCACCGCCACCGTGCTGAAGCCGAACCAGCGCGTGCGCGTGTCGCTCGCAGACGAGGTGACGACAACCCGCTGCAGCGCGACGGTCGTGTGGGCGGCGTTCGAGATTCCGAAAGGGATGAGTCCGCGCTACCGGGCCGGGCTCGACTTCATCGAGCCCGACATTCCGGCCTTCGACGCCTACATCAAGCGGCGCCTCTGACACGCGTCCGGCCTGCCGGAGCGGCAGACCGGTTTGGGTTACAAGGGATGGCTGCCGCGTTCAGACCGACAGCTTGAATCCGGGCAGGCGCGCGTCGACGACATCGTCGCGCACGATGGTGTCGAGCCGTTCGGAGCCGGTCGAGACCAGCGCCGCCGATACACCTGACACTTCCTCGAGCCGCGCCAGGTAGCGCTTCGCGTTCTCCGGGAGATCCGCAAACCGGCGGACGCCCTTGGTGGGCTCCGTCCAGCCTGGCAGCGACTCGTACACGGGCACGCAGTTGGCGAGCTGCCCTGCGTCGGACGGGAACTCGGTGAGCGTGCGGTCGCCGCACTTGTAGGCGGTGCAGATCCGGATCTCGTCGAGACCGTCGAGCACGTCCATCTTCGTCACCGCGAGCACGTCGAGGCCATTGATGCGCGCCGCGTAGCGGACCGCCACGGCGTCATACCAGCCGCACCGCCGCGGGCGGCCGGTGACCGCCCCATACTCGTTGCCGCCGTCGCGCAGGCGCTTCCCCATCTCGTCGTGCAGTTCGGTTGGCATGGGCCCTTCGCCGACACGCGTCGCGTAGGCCTTGACCACACCCATGACACCACCGATGCGGCGCGGGCCGATCCCCAGGCCCGTGCACACCCCGCCAATGGACGCGTTCGACGACGTGACGAAGGGATACGTGCCGTGGTCGATGTCGAGCAGGGTGCCCTGCGCCCCTTCGAAGAGCACCGACTTGCCGGCCGCAAACGCGTCGGCCAGCGTGAGCGACACGTCGCGCACCATGGGCATGAGGCGCCTGGCGATCTCCAGCGTCTGCGCCAGGACCGTCTCCCACTCCATCGTCGTGTCGTGCACGAGCCGGTTGCGCGCGCTGACGTTGTCGCGGATGCTCTGCTCGAGGCCGCGGGCATCGGACAGGTCGCCGACACGGATGCCACGCCTGGCAATCTTGTCTTCGTAGGCCGGGCCGATGCCGCGCGACGTCGTGCCGATCTTGCGCTCGCCACGGCGCGCCTCCGACAGCAGGTCGAGGTCGCGGTGATACGGCAGGATCAGGTGGGCCTTCTCGCTGACGAACAGGCGACCCGTGACGTCGATGCCGTTCTTCGCGAGCTCGTCGACTTCCGCAAAGAGCGCGAGCGGATCGACGACGACCCCGTTGCCGATGAGGCACACGACGCCTGCGTGAAGGATGCCGGACGGGATGAGGCGCAGGACGAACTTCGTCCCGTTCACGTAGACCGTATGGCCGGCGTTGTGTCCACCCTGATAACGGGCGACGATGTCGAAACGGGGCGTGAGCAGGTCGACGATCTTCCCCTTGCCCTCGTCGCCCCACTGGGCTCCAAGCACTGCAAGATTCATAGTAGTCAGGCCTACGATTCTACTCTCAAACGCCGCCCCATCCCGCGTCGTCACGGCGTGATGTCGAGCAGCACGCACATCCATTCAGAAGACACGCCCCGTCAAGAAAATTCAGCTGCGGATTTTCGATTGACAACATCTGCGGCGCTTCTTAAGGTTCTAGTCTTTCGCTTCTCACACAGCACGCGCATGTTGACCCCCCGCACCACCCTGACGCGACGCATCATCGCCGCGCTCGACGCCTCGCCCTCGCGCATCCCGGTCCTTCTCGGGGGCTGCGGGTCGGGACGCACGACGCTGCTGCACCAGATCCGCGAACGGCTCGGCCGCTCGCAGTCGCAGTACATCGACGTGGAGCGGACGGCCACCACACCGGAACGGTTCCTGAAGTCGGTCTCGTCCGCGTCTCCCTTCGCCGCGCCTGCAGCGCCGATGGGCGCCCGCGCGTCGTTCGACGCCACGCTGGCGTTCCTCACGAAGACCCGGGCGACCGGCAGCGAGCCCGTGACGTTCCTGCTCGACGAGTTCCTCGAGCTCCGGACCTTCGAGAGTTTTCCCGGCTTGCGTCGCGTGCTGTTCGACCTGGTGGACGGCCTCGCCGAAAGCGGCAACCGGTTCATCCTCACCAGCCGGTACACCGCCCGCGCGCTGCGCCTCCTGCGCGACCGCTCGTCGCGGTTCGAAGTCATCCACGTGCCGGGTTTCACCGCTGAGGACACGCTGTCGCTGCTCGACGCCACCGGCGGTGCGCCAGCCGACGCGGAGTTCACGGCGCGCACCGTCCAGGCCCTGGCGGATGGACGCCCGGCGTACGCCGAAGCGCTGGCCGGCGAGCTGCGCCGCACCCGTGAACAGGGTGGTCCCGGCGGCGACGATGCAGTCAGTGCGCTCGTGGCGCAGATGGCGCCGGGCGGGCGCATCGCGCAGTTCTGCAACTTCTGCTACGAGTTGCGTCTGCACCGCGCACGCGGGTACGGCGCACTGAAGGCGATCCTCGAGATCCTCGCCGACGAAGAAGGCCTCACGCTCACGGAGATTTCGCTCCGCCTGCAGCGCACGCCGGGCTCGACGAAAGACTACCTGTCCTGGCTCGAGGATGTGGACCTGGTGGTGTCGAGGCAGAAGCGCTACAGCTACACCGATCCGCTGCTGCGTGTGTGGGTCCGCCTGCACTGCGGACCGATGCCGCCAACCGAGGAGGACCTCGCGCGCGAAGTCCATCGGTACGCCCTGCCACGCCTGCCCCAGCCGGCTGAACCCGCGCTGGTGATGGCCGGTGCCGGCGCCCCGCCTCCGGACGACGACCGGAAGCCCTGGGGCATCATCGAGATCGACTAGCGCGCCAGGCGCTCGAGCGCCTGGCGGGCGGCTTCCTGCTCCGCCTCTTTCTTGCTCGGGCCGATCGCGTCCGCCAGCGCTTCCCCACCAACGACGACGCTCACCTGGAACTGCTTCCGGTGGTCGGGACCCAGTGTCCCCATCAGCCGGTACTCGGGGAGCGGGCGGTCGGTGGCCTGCAGGTGCTCCTGGAGCGCCGACTTGAAGTCGCGCTGCCCTGCCGAGAGCCCGCCGTCCTTCACCTCGACCAGCAGCGGCGCGAACTCGCGCTGGATGAACGCACGCGCCTGCTCGATGCCGCCGTCGAGGTACATCGCGGCGATGAGCGCTTCGTATCCGTCGGCCAGCAGGGCCTGCTTGCGGCGGCCTCCGGTCTTCTCTTCACCTCGCCCGAGCAACAGGTGGTCGCCGAGCGCCAACCGCTCGGCCTGGCGCGCCAGGGTGGTCGTCGAGACGAGCGTCGCCTTCAGCTTCGACTTCTGTCCTTCGTTCGACGCCGGGAACTCGTGGAAGAGCATGTCCGCCACGACGAACCCGAGCAGTGCATCACCGAGGAACTCGAGCGACTCGTTGTCGGCCGCGCCGCCGCTCACGTCTTCGTTGGCGCGCGAGGTGTGCGTCATCGCGTGCTCGAGCAGCCCGCGGTCGCGGAACCGGTACTCGATGGCGCGCTGGAGCCCCTCGAACTCGTCGCGGAGGCGCACGACCTGGCCCGTCTGCAGCTCGGTCCGGTGCGTCTCGATGATCCGCCGCGCCTCGTCGGCTTCGTCCGGGTGAACGGCGATACGCACCTCCCCGAGATCGCTGACCGAGAACGGGAACAGCGACCGCGAGGTCGCCGCGGCCACGATCGGCATCACGCCGTTCGCCTCGAGCAGCCCCTTGACCACGTCCGCTTCGACCGGGGAGTGGGTGCTGAAGATGGTGACGAAGTCGCTCACGAGCGCACCAGCGCAGCCTCGGTGCCGCCGGCAGCCGCCACCTCCTGGAGGTCGTCGATGCGCAGCAGGATCATCGTCATGTCGTCGTGCTGCGGCGCCTCGCCCACGAACGCGGCAATCTCGCGCAGGATGCGCTCCCGCAGTTCATCGGACGGAAGGTGGGCGTGCTCCTCCACGATGCGCCCGAGACGGTCCTCGCCGAAGCAGTCGTCCGCGGCATTCATCGCCTCGCTGATCCCATCCGTGTAGAGCACGAAGATGTCACCGCCAGCGATGGGAAGGGTCTCCTCCTGGAGCAGCCTCTCGAAGATCGTGCCGTCATCCAGGTTCAGCCCGAGCACCATGCCGTCTGGCGCCAGCAGGCGGAGGCCGGGGGTCGCCGACTTCGGCCCCGGACAGCACAGGAGCGGCGTGTGGCCCGCTCGCGCGTAGGTCAGCGTGCGCGCCTCGATGTCGATGATCGCGTAGATCATCGTGATGAAGCTGCGCGAGTTCAGGTGCTCGGCGATGATGCGGTTGGCGGTGCAGAGCAGTTCCCGCGGCGACGCGTGGTTCCGGCTGAGCGACAGCATCAGCCCTTTCATCTCCGCCATGTAGAGCGCCGCCGACGTGCCCTTGCCGGAGACGTCGGCAATCAGGACGCCGACGCGGTGGTCGTCCAGCGGCAGGATGTCGAAGTAGTCGCCGCCGACTTCGCGTGCCGGCACGCAGACGCTCGTCACCGAGATGCCCGGGAAGCCGAGGGGCCCCTGCGGCAGGAGCGACATCTGGATTTCGTGCGCAATCCGCAGTTCCTCCTCGAGGCGTTTCTTCTCGCGCTCGACCCGCAGGAGGTCCTCGATGCTCGAGGTCATCGAGTTGAAGGACTGCGCCAGCTCCCCGAGCTGGTCCTTCGCCGTGATCGATATCTTGTGACTGAAGTCACCCGCCCGCACCCGCTCCGTGCCGGTGAACAGTTCGTGGACCGAGCCCGTGATCGAGCGCGCCAGCGCGAGCCCGACGATCAGCGCGATGACCTCGATGACGAGGAAGAGCAGGCCGATGATGAACAGGCTGAGCAGCAGCCCCTGCGCGGCGCGCCCCTGCGCGGCGGTGATGCGGCCGTACATCTGCCCGATGCTCAGCTGCATCGAGGCGACGACTGTGTTGTCGCGCGTCTCGCCCGTCGCCCAGTCGATCACCGGCGGGAACGCAAACGACAGCCCTGGCAGCGAGGCCATTGCCGAACCGGGGTCCCACGGTTCGATCGCCCCCTTGGCCCGGAGCATCGGCGTGCTGTCGGCGCCGTTGGTGTGGATTGTCGTGAGCTCGACGCCGGTCTCGGCGCGCAGTTCCTCGCGCACGGGCTCGTTCACCAGGAGGTCGACGATGACCGCGTAGGCGGGTACAGGGGTGTCCGGGAAGACGATGGCCCTGGCGGTCAGCCCGAGGTCACGCGCTGGCTTGCCGTCCAGCCCGGTTGCCCCGGGCTCGCTGTCCAGATTGGCGTAGGCCAGCAAGCCCTGGAGCCCCGCACAGGTGACCCAGGACGGCAACTGGCGCGGCGGGTCGACGTGGGTCCACGGGCCGGCAAACACCGGCGGGCGAGGCTCGGCGGGCACGGCCGGCACGGCCCCGTCTTCGCAGGGCCTGTCCATCGGGACCACGGCGATGGAGGCGCCCGGCAGGTCGCGCGAGACCGCCGCCTGCCGCCGGTTGGCGATGGACTGCACGCCGCGGCCGCCGGCGCGCTGAATCTCGACGGCGGTCGTGGACGCCACCGCCCTGGCCTGCACCGTCAGCGACTGCAGCCGCGCGTAAAGCAGGTAGGAGCTGAAGTTCGAGAACAGCAGGAGACCGCCCAGCAGGAAGAACGCGGCGATCAGGATGGCCGGGACGAACCCGATGAAGATGTACGAAATGATCAGCTTGCGGCGGACACGCCAGAGCAGCTGCCGCTGCGCCAAGGCGATGCCCTGCGCCACGAAGAAGGCGCCGGCTGCGACGAGCACGACCGACATCCCCGTGTCCAGCACGCGGAGCGCGGACGGCAGCTGGATCGCCAGCGAGAGCGCGAAGATGATCAGCTTGACCGCGGCGCCGCCGACAATGGCGCGTCCGGGCAGCGTGCGGAGCAGCGCGTGCGTCATGACGTGGACGTGGCGCTATTTAACCATGTAAGGTGGTGAGGTCGTGAAACTCCCAAAGAACGCCGGATTCTCCACCATCTGCCTCCACGCGGGGCAGGAGCCAGACCCGTCGACGGGTGCCATCATCACGCCCATCTTCCAGACGTCCACCTACGTCCAGGAGGAGCTCGGGAAGCACAAGGGGTTCGAGTACGCGCGGACCCAGAACCCGACGCGGTCGGCCCTCGAGGGCAATCTGGCGGCAATCGAAGGCGGGGCGGCCGCCTTCGCGTTCGCATCCGGCATGGCCGCCATCTCGGCCATCGGGTCGATGCTGACCAGCGGCGACCACGTCATCGTCTCCGACAACGTCTACGGCGGCACGTTCAGGCTCTTCGACAAGGTGCTCCGCCGCTACCAGCTGACGTTCACCTATGTCGACACGGGCGACCTCGATGCCACGGCCCGGGCGTTCACGCCGGCGACGAAGCTGGTCTTCGTCGAAACGCCGAGCAACCCGGTGATGCGCATCACCGACCTCCGGGCGGTCGCCGAGCTGGCCCATCGGCACGGCGCGAAGCTCGCCGTCGACAACACCTTCGCGAGTCCCGTCCTCCAGCAGCCGATCGCCTTCGGCGCAGACCTCGTCACGCACAGCACCACGAAATACCTGAACGGGCACAGTGACAGCGTCGGCGGAGTCGTGGTGGCGGTGCACGAGGCCGACATCGAGTGGCTGCGCTTCGTGCAGAACGCCGTCGGCGCGATCCTCAGCCCGTTCGACTCGTGGCTGGTGCTGCGCGGGACGAAGACCCTGCCCCTGCGCATGCGGCAGCATTGCGAGACAGGCGCGGCCCTGGCCCGATTCCTCGAAGGGCACCCGAAGGTGCGGAAGGTCTACTACCCCGGCCTCGCCTCGCATCCGCAGCATGCGCTGGCGGCCAGCCAGATGAAGGGGTTCGGCGGCATGCTGGCGTTCGACCTCGGCTCACGCGAGGCGGCCGCACGCCTGCTGAAAGGGGTGAAGCTGCTGGCACTCGCCGAGAGCCTCGGTGGGGTCGAATCGCTCATTTCCCACCCGGCCACCATGACCCATGCATCGGTGCCGGTGGAGCATCGCACGGCCCTCGGCATCACCGACGGCCTGGTCCGGATTTCAGCCGGGCTCGAGGACCTGGACGACCTGATGGCCGATCTCGGCCAGGCGCTCGACGCGGTGTCCTAGCTCGCCTTCCGGTGGCGAATGAGTTCGACCACCGCCGGCAGCAGCGACACGCCCACGATGCCGATGGTGACGAGCGAGAAGTTGTTCTTCACGACCGGCACGTTGCCGAAGAGAATGCCGGCCCCGAGGCAGATCCCGACCCACCCGACCGCCCCGATGAGGTTGTAGAAGCCGAAGGAGGACGGAGTCATCTCTGCGGCCCCGGCCACGAAGGGCACGAACGTGCGCACGATAGGCACGAACCGGCCGAGGACGACGGCCTTCCCTCCGTACTGCTCGAAGAACGCATGCCCGCGGGCGAGATACTCCCGGTTCATGAGGTTGTGCCACAGGCCTTGATGGTCCGTGGCTGTGAAGATCCGCGGCCCGACGAAGCGCCCCACCGCGTAGTTCACCGCATTCCCGCCGAACGCCGCCACGGCCAGCAGGCCGAACGTCGCCCAGGCGTTCATCTCGCCGGTCGCGCAGATGGCGCCGGCGGCGAACAGGAGCGAATCGCCAGGCAGGAACGGAGTGACCACGAAGCCGGTTTCCGCGAACACGATCAGGAACAGGATGCCGTAGACCCAGACATCGTAGTTGCGGACGAACTCGAGCAGGTGCTTGTCGCTGTGGAGAATGAAGTCGACGACGTTGGGCATGAATTCCTTATTGTTTCATGGGTTCATGCCCCGACGACCTCGGATTAGGGAGACTGCGTCCAGGGTGCGGAGGCCAGCGGTCAGGACCTCACAGAACGGCAAGGCTACGGCGCGTCCGTTTCACCGACCTGTCCGGCGAGCCAGGCCAGGTACGCGGGGTCGCCATCGTCGACTCGGACGATCAGGCACTCGGGCAGTTCATAGGGGTGGTGCTCGCGCAGCAGTTGCCGGGCGGCGTCGAGGCGGTCGGCGGTCGTCTTGATGACCAGCTGGCACTCGCGATCGGTCTGCACCTCGCCCTTCCAGCGGTAGACCGACACCATCGGCGGCAGCACGTTCACGCAGGCGGCGACGCGCGCATCGATCAGGCGTCGCGCGAGTGAACCGCCCACCTCCGCCGGCGCGGTCGTCAGCAGGATCACGGCGTCGGACATGACAGGCACCTCGTCGTTTCGGGCGTTTCCGGGTTGTACCGGGCAGACACTTGTTGTACTGTCTTACCACGTGTCTCAGCCCGACACCGCTCCCACACCGAAGCGACGGCCTCCGGTTCGTCGTCTGTCGCGAGGCAAGCAGATTGCCCGGTGGATGGTGGTGTTTTTTGCGGTGGCGATGCTGATCGACGCGGTCGTCGGGGAGCGGGGGCTGCTCGCGACGCTGCGCGCACGGGAGAGCTACGAGGCGGCGGCCGCCGCCCTCGAGCAGCAGCGGGCAACCAATGCGAAACTGCGGGCCGACATCGATCGCCTGACGAACGACCCGGCGGCCATCGAGGAACTCGGGCGCGGTGAGCTGGGCCTGATGAAGCCTGGCGAGAAGGTCTTCATCATCAAGGACCTGAAGCCGCCTCCTGCACAGTAGCGGCTCCCAGCCGTTGCACCGACTTCACCCAACCGCCGACAGGGAACCGACCGCTCGAAGCCAGAAGTCGGAGAAAGCGGTCGAGCCTCCGAACTTCTGCTCCGGTCGTCAGGTTCCACGTGTCGACGTCAGTCGCGTGCGCGCGAACGCCGTCCGGCGTACTACGACTCGCGCTCGCCCGTGCGGATCTTGTAGCTCTCGAGCACGGGAATCACGAACACGCGCCCGTCACCGATTTCACCGGTGCGGGCCGACGCGATGATCGCCTTGATCGCGTCGTCAGCCATGGTGTCTGGCACCACGACCTCGATTTCCATCTTCGGCAGCAGGCTCACGTTGTATTCCTGGCCGCGATAGATGGCAGTGTGGCCCTTCTGCTTGCCGTGGCCACGAACCTCGGTGACGGTCATTCCCGAGATCTGGAGCTTCTCGAGCGCCGCCTTCACTTCATCCACCTTGTTGGGTCGAACGATTGCCTTGATCAGCTTCATGAGCGTCCCTCCAGAACGCGTTGCAGGTTACCGGTGATATCCGCTTGCTGGTCGGGCGTCAGCTTCCTGCCGTCCCGTCTGATATGGAACACGTCGATGGCGCGCCGGCCCTCGGTGCCGATGAGGACCAGGTCCACGGCACAACCGGACTCGGACATCATGCGACTGACGCGGTAGAGCAGGCCAAGCGCGTCCTCCGCCACGATCTCGACGATCGTGTACTTGCGGGACGACTCGTTGTCGCAGTGGACTACCGGTGCGAAGCCCGGGAGGCGGCGCCTGAAGGCCCCCTGCTCGCGGCCGCGCAGCCGGACGGCGATGTCCTTCTGCCCGAGCACGGTCTCGGTGAGCGTCTTGAGGAGTTCGCCTTCACCCTCCGGATTGAGCTCCAGGAACTGCTCGTCGTCGGTGAAGTGGAACATGTCCACGATGAGGCCGCTCGGCTTGGTGAACGCGAAGCCGCGCAGGATGTCCATCCCGTACGACGAGAGCACGCCCGAGATGTTCGAGAAGAGGAACGCCCGATCGTGCGTGAGCACGGTCAGCTCCCACCCGGACTCGACCCTGTTCAGCCAGGCCTTCACCGCATCCGGCGCGAGATCGCGCGAGAGCCGCACGTGGCGGAACACCGCGTCGGCGGAGAAGAGCTGCAGGTAGCGGCGCGGCAACCCCTCGAGGAAGGCCGCAATCTCCTCCTCCGCGAGATCGTCGGGACGCTGCGCGAGAAGGGCCGTCGTCATGGACTGGCGCCGGTCGATGATCTCGTCGCCGTAGGTCAGCGTCAGGTGGTTGTAGGTATCGACGTACAACCGCCAGAGCAGCTCTTCCTTCCAGGGCGTGAGCGTCTCACGGCTCACCGCCTCGACGTCGGCCAGCGTCATGAGGCACAGCATCTTCAGCCGCTCCTCGGTGCCGATGAACTGGGCGAACTGGCGGACGACTTCCGGATCCTCGGTGTCGCGCCGGAACGCCACGAGCGACATCTTGATGTGCTCGCGCACCAGGAAGTCCACCTCCGCGCGCTGCTCCTCCGAGAGCTGCAGCCTGTCGAACATCTGCTGCGCCATGCGCGCGCTCTCGAGCGTGTGGTCCTCGTCGGTCCACTTGCCGACGTCGTGATAGATGAGCGACAGCACGAGGAGTTCGGGCGCCTGCAGCTCGCCGAGCAGGCGACCGAAGCGCTCGCGTTCACGCGTCGGGCGATCGGTGAGCCGTTCCAGGTTCCTGATGGTCAGCAGCGTGTGCTCGTCGACCGTGTACTTGTGGTAGAAGTCGCGGACCACACGGCAGTTGATCGCCTTGAACTCGGGGAACATCTGCCCGAGCATGCCGCACTCGTGCATCTCGGACAGCCGGGAGTAGAGCCCCGGGCGTGGCTTCAGGAACCGGAGCAGCGCTTCTCGATGGGTCGTCGTCGGAAAGAACGCGTCGGCCGCGAAGCGGCCTGCGTTCTGCCCGATGCAGACCAGCGCGTCATCGGACACGGGCGCCCCGCCATCGAGCGCCGCCTGGAAGAGCGAGAGCCACGTCTCGGGCCGTTCAGCCGCTTCCCTGTTGTCGATGAAGCGAATCCCGTCGGCGCTCCGCACCAGGTTCCGGCCGATGGGCGCGGGCGCCGCCTTCAGCGCAAAGCGCAGGGAGCGGTCGATCGCGCGGGCGTGCCTGAAGTAGTCGCCCATGAAACGCTCGACGCGCTGGCTCGGTGTTGATCCCGCGTAGCCGAGCCGCTCCGCCACGCGCTCCTGCACTTCATGGCTCAGGATGTTGTGGTGGCGCCCCGCCTCGAGGTGCAGCACGGAGCGCACGCGGAGCAGGAACTCCTCGGCGTCCTCGAGGGCGCGCGCGCCCGCCCCGCCGTTGGACAGCAGCGCCGGATCGGTCAGCTTGGCGATGGTCTGGGCGCCGAAGAGATCGCGGAGCCCGCCCGGCGCCTCCTTCACGTCAGGCTCCAGCTGGTAGAGCGTGTCGTTGTACTTCGCGTGGCGCTCGGCGATGAGCCCCTTGAGCGCGTCCAGCGTCCGGGCGTTGGTCCTCGCCACGTCGGAGCCGCCAAGGAACTGGTCCAGCAGCGTGGCGTCGCCGACGACCGGCCGGGCATCGGTGAGGGCCAGGAGGAACTCCGAATTATCCGACTCGAGCCCCGCCCCCTCCGACACCTCGCGGACGTGATGGCCGATCGTCAATCCGAGGTCCCAGAGCGGGTTCAGGAACGCGTGCAGGAACCGCTCGTCTTCGCGTCCGATGACATCCGCGAAGAGGATCAGCAGGTCCACATCCGAGTGCAGGCAGAGTTCGCGGCGGCCGTAGCCCCCGAGGGCGAACACGGCCACGGACTGCGTCAGCGACCCCGCCTCCGCGTACAGCTGCTGGATGAGCGCGTCCATGCGGTGCGAGTACTGCCGCATCGCATGCCGGCCGCCTTCGCCGCGTCCAGACGCGTCCGCCAGCTCGCGGCGTGCGCCATCGAGCCGTGCGGCCCTGGCCACACGCGCATCGTGACGCGCATCCATCTGGATTTCTGGCGACTCGGAAGACATGGACCCCGTTCTAGTCAGGCGGGCCGACGGCACTGCCGCAACTGCCCGTATCGTAACGCACTCGATCCGACGAGCGCGTCGTCCGGGAACAGCAGCAAAACCGGCACCGCAGCCCAGCCGCGGGATTGGTGCCAGCAACCGGCCTGTTTCCTAATGATTCCTGCAAATCACGGCGTCTGGCCCGGAGGACGTCAGGCAACAGGATTGTTGCAATGCCCGATGGCCTCGACATATTTGAATGAATTCAGCCGGGCGCCCGCGGCTTAGACAGAAACAGGGTGGCGTCCGGCCGGGACGCCACCCTGTGTGCGGTTCCGAGATGGGGTCAGGCCCTCAGTACGTCACGCCGATGCCGAAGAGCGCGACGACCTTGGTCTTCTTGTCCCCGTTGATGGCCTGTGTCGTCTTCCCGAAGGTGAGCAGGTCGACGCCGCCGTGGATGTTCCAGGCGCCGAAGCTTGACGAGGCACTGGACAGCGGGAGGGTCACGACGGCACCGACGTCGAAGTACCCGAACTTGTTGTCCGTGCCGTTCAGCTCGTAGTAGTCCTTCCCGCTCAAACCGACCTTCACGGGGATGGTGAGCGAGGTCTTGCCTAGAGGGAACGAGGGGCCGGCCCCGAGCTCCACATACGTGCCCTTGTTCTCGCCGCCGTCGGCTCCGTTGTCCCCGAGTTCCACGGCGACCAGGCCGTAGGGGCTGAACCGGCCGGAATGAGCCACCTTCACGCTCATCTCCTTGACCGTGTCGAACATGAAGTTCGGACTCGTGTAGGCGGTATACGTGGCCCCGACACTGAGGCGACCGGTCAATGCGAACGACAGACCGGCGTAGAAGTCTTCTTCGTAGTGCAGGTGCTCGCTGAAGCCCTCCGAGCCGGACGACCCGGTCTGGAGGCTGTTCCACACCCCGACGTTCAGCCACGTTTTCCGCGCGCCGTCAGCGTCGGACTTCAGCGTCAGGCCGATGTCGCCGTAGGGAAACAGGGTCAGCTTCGGCTCCTGCTCCTGGACGATACCGCGGAAGACGTAGACCGTTGGAGCATCGAGCCCGCCGGTGAAGGTCAGGGCGCCGGCATTGGGCCGGCCCGCCTGCGCCAGAACGGCGCTGGGCGCCAGACCGACCAGGACGGCGAACGACGCGGTCAGGGCAACACGGCGGAACAGCGGGGAGGCGAACAGCACTCGGAAGAGGATCGGCATGGTCATCACCGCCGGGTATTCTACGCTGCCCGGCTGGGCTGGCAACCGCGATTCAGCCAGAGGGGGCACCGCCGAGGCGATGCCCCCTCCTGGGTCGATGGTTACGGGAAGGTGATGCCGTAGTAGACGAACAGTGCGCGGTTCTTCAGGTCGTTGTTCGAGAAGCTGTCGTTGCCGATGCTGTACCCGATGTTCAGCAGGCCATTGTGCGGCAGCACCGCGGAGATGCCGGGCGTGAAGTAGCCCCAGAAGTTCTTGCCACTGAGCCAGTCAGCGACGAAGCTCACCTTGCCGGTGATCGGCTGCTCGTAGCCCAGGATGGCGCCGACCTTGTTGGCGGTCCCGTCGCAGGCATCGCAGGAGAGCGCCGCGTAGGCACCGGCCGTGACGCGCGCGCCGCTCTTCGTCTTCTTGCTCACGTTGCCGTAGACCTGCCCGAACTTGTCCCCGCCGTCGGACACGAAGTAGCCGATGACGCCAGCGGATGCCGCCACGCCGGCGTCATCGTCAGCGAAGAACTTGTACTTCGCGTTCGGCTGGAAGATCGTGGAGTTGCCGCCGCCGTCGCCAACGTGACTCACCGCCAGGTTGACGCCGACTTCCATCTGCGGCGACACGCCGACCACGCCGCGAGGCGCGAAGATCTGCCAGGCCCCGAAATCGGCCTTGGGCAACTGGGCGAGATAGTCGAACTCCACATACCCCTTGCCCGGGGAGACCGTATCAGTGCTGGGGATATTGAAAATCGTGGACTGCGCCTGCGCGAGCCCCGGAACCACCAGAATGGCCAGCGCGGCCCCCATCAAGGCCTTACGGACACCACGGCCACACATCATCATCGTCGTCATCAGTCCACCTCGCAGCGAAGAGTGAGAAGTTCGAACGGACTGCGAGGCTGCAAGGCAATCGCCACCCTGCCACAATTCGCCACAACGCCCACAAATGTCGGTTTCTCAAGCAAATCCGGCGAGTGGATGCGCCAACAGAGTTGTTCGGGCAGACAGACACGTTTGTCCATTGGGCCGGATGGCCACACGGTTTTGTAGCAACCGGACAGGCGGGCCCGACGGAGGAGCCCTTCGGCGCGGACCGCCGGCAGCGGCACACGGGTCGACCGCCACATCACCGACGTCGCAGCCCCCGCTTCGGGTCGACCCACGCGCCCGCCAGGATCGGCGCACCCCTTCGATCGACGCCGTCTCCGTTCCGGACGATGGCGACGGGCTCCATTCGAGCGTCCTGAGGTACGCCGCCTCAGGCGATCTCTACCAATATGTCGGCGGATTCATGGCTCTCGACAAATTTGTCGCTCAACAGAAATCAGCCCCACCCAGCCAACGTCTTGCGCCGTAAGAACTTACGAAGCGACCCTCCCGACCCATCCATGGCCCTGTGCTTGCCTCTTGTTCCCACAACACGGCGGTCTGCGACCTGCTGACCGCTCTCCAACCGGGCGTGCCCTGCACGCCGGTTCTTCGAGGTGAGCATGAACGCTGCGGATACGTCCTGGATGTTGATTTCGACGGCGCTGGTACTGCTGATGACGCCAGCGCTCGCTTTCTTTTACGGGGGCCTCGTGCGCCCCAAGAACGCGCTGAACACGATGATGATGAGTTTCATCTCACTCGGGTTCGTAGGCGTCCTCTGGGCGGTGATCGGCTACTCGCTGGCGTTCACCGAGGGGAGCAACTTCATCGGCACGGCCGCGAACGCGTTCCTGCGCGGCGTCGGGCTCGAGGCCAAGGGCACCATTCCGCACCTGCTCTTCATGTGCTATCAGGGCACGTTCTGCATCATCACCGCGGCCCTGATCTCCGGCTCGATCGTCGAGCGCATGCGCTTCCCTGCCTACGTGGCGTTCATCACCCTGTGGTCGCTGGTCGTCTACAGCCCGGTCGCGCACTGGGTGTGGGGCGGTGGCTTCCTCGCTGACATGGGGGCGCTGGACTTCGCTGGCGGCACCGTCGTGCACGTCAACGCGGCGGCGGCGGCGCTCGTGGCGGCCATCGTGATCGGGCCGCGTCGCGACTACAAGAAGGTGGCGCTCGCCCCGCACAACGTGCCGTTCACGCTGCTCGGCACCGGCCTCCTCTGGTTTGGCTGGTTCGGCTTCAACGCGGGCAGCGCCCTCGCGGCCAACAACATCGCCGCCCTCGCCTTCACGACGACGATGCTGGCGCCTGCGGGAACGCTGGTGGTCTGGGCGCTCCTCGACATGATGCGCCTGCAGAAGACCACGGCGGTGGGCGCCGCGACGGCGATCGTCGTCGGCCTCGTCGCGATTACCCCCGCGGCGGGCTTCGTCGGTCCGATGAGCGCGATCATCCTGGGCGGCCTTGCCGCCATCCCGAGCTACTTCGGCCTGTTGTGGCGTGCGAAAACCAACCTGGACGACTCCCTCGACGTGGTCGCCGCGCACGGCGTCGGCGGCACCTTCGGCGCGCTCCTCACGGGTGTGTTCGCACAGAAGGCGATGAACGGCGTCGCCGACGGCCTCCTGTTCGGCAACCCGGGCCAGCTGATGACGCAGGCCATCGCCGTGGCCGTGGCGTGGGTGTTCTCGGGCGTCATGAGCTTCATCCTGCTGAAGCTGGTCAACATCGTGTTCCCGCTCCGCGCGAACGACGAAGACCAGGCGGTCGGTCTGGACGTCGCGATGCACGGTGAAGACGCCTACGTGCACGCCGGCGGGTCAGACGCGATGGCTCACTAGGCAGCGGAAGGATTCCGGGGGAAGGAACGGCCGGGCGCGCACATGTCGCGTCCGGCCGTTTCAGCGTACGAGGGCGATCGGCTACTTCTTGTGCGACGCCGCGTAGTTGAGCGCGAACGTCTTCAGCGCCGGGCTGGTCAGCCCCAGGGCCGCGGCCTCGGTGCCCGCCTTCTCGGCATCCCACCCATCGACGACCATGCGCTTAATCATCCAGTAGGCGGAGGCGCGCTGGCCGCTCGCGCAGTGCACGACCGCGGGCTGCGCTCCGGCCACGGCCGCCAGGAACTGGTCCACCGTCGCCGGATCCGGCGACGCGCCGTTCACCGGGATGCTGAAGTAGGCGATGCCGGCGGCCTTCGCGGCCGCGGCCTCTCCCTCGATGTCGGCGCCAGGCTCTGAGGGCTGACGGAGATTGATGATGGCCTTGTAGCCCATCTTCTTGATCTCCGGCACCGCGCTCGCCGTCGTCGCGCCCGCACACGCGATCGTGGTGTCGAGCTTCGCGAAGTTCGTGACGCCGGCCACGACCGGCTTGGTCACGGTCTGGGCGAATCCGGTGCCCGCCCCGAGCGCCAGCGCCAGGGCCACTGCGGCAATTCGTGTCTGCATCGTCGTCGGTCCTCCAGGTCAGACCACGTACGAGAACGAGTAGCCCCGTTCCTGTGCGCGGTTCACCGCCACGATTCCGGCCGGCACCATGTGCCCGCCCGGAACCAGGTTCTCCGTCAGTTCCTTGAAGATGGCGTCGGCGTTTCCGCCGCTCTTCGTGGCCGCCAGCTGCGCCGCGGCGCGCGTGGCCATGGCACACACCGCGAACCGGACGCCGCGCTTCGCCATCTGATCGAGCGTGACGTTCACGTTCGGCATCAGCTCGCCGTACCCGCCCACCATCATGATGTTCGTCGTGGGGATCTGCTTCGTCTTCGGGTCGACGAAGTTCCCGGACCGCTCGGAGAACGCGGCGCTGTACTTGGCCCACATGGCGTCAGTGAACGCGAACTGCGTGGAGCCGTGGCGCAGGCAGATGATCTGGGCCAGATCGGCGTCGGCGAGCTTGTACCCGCTCGCATTGGCCACGAAGTAGTTGCGCGCGAAGAAGAGCGCCTGCGCGGCGCCCGCCGGCGTGGTGGTGTCGTAGAAGAAACGGTGCTTCGCGGTGGTCTGGTCGAACCAGTCGTCTTCGGCGTGGCGGGCTGGCTGGAACGGGGCCGCCGACG
This sequence comes from Vicinamibacterales bacterium, assembly GCA_046331345.1. Taxonomy (GTDB): domain Bacteria; phylum Acidobacteriota; class Vicinamibacteria; order Vicinamibacterales; family CAVVIG01; genus CAVVIG01. The sequence goes on from JAXLRA010000005.1 coordinate 349,952, forward strand.
GCGAGGACTGCGCCTCTGCCGTGGATGAGGCCGCGAAGGCCGCGCCGAACGCGCCGGCACCGGCCGCGATGCGTGAGAGGAACGAACGGCGGGCCAACGGGCCGCGTGCAGTTTCCTGCGTCATGTGTGTATCCTCGGATAGGGCTGATAGAAGCAGCGATTCTACCGGTACACTACCCCGGCGGCTGGTCCTTCGTCCATGCATACGCCCCTGCGCCTCACGCTGACCCTCGCAGCCGTGCTCGCAGCAGGAGCCTGCTCCGGTAATGCGCCGACAGGCCCGGGCAGCACCCCACCTCGACTGCGGTACAAGCTGAACGGCCCGCTCATTCCAGCGCGGATGACCATGGTCACGGCGTGGGACTATCCCCAGAACCCCCTCACCGACTCGAGCCTGGACCAGTCGAAACTGTCGAAGGAGATTCAGCTCGGCTTCCGGCTCTTCACGAATACGCCAGCCGAGGCCGGGCGGTTCGTGCCCGGCGGGATGTCGTGCAACAACTGCCATCTGAACGGGGGACAGCGTGAACGCGCGCTTCCGCTGGTCGCCATCTCGGGCGCTTTCCCGGAGTACAACCGCCGCGCCGGACGCCTGATCAGCCTGAATGACCGGATCGTCGACTGCTTCCTGCGCAGCGAGAATGCGACCGGGCTGCTGCCGCAAGACGCGGAGAGCACGGCCGCCGGTGCTGCCGCCGACAGAGTTCCGACGCCAACCTCGCGCGAGGTGCTGGCCATCGCGGCCTATTTGAACTGGATTTCACGGGGGCACGAAATCGGGAAGACGCCGGCGTGGCGCGGACAGAACAGCATTCCCCAGCAGGCGCTCGTCCCCGTCGGCACGCTCGACGCGGCGCGGGGCGAAGCCCTCTACCGCGACCGCTGCACGTCGTGCCATGGGCCGGATGGACAGGGGGTGTTCGTCGGGGACAGGAAGCCCGGCCCACTGTGGGGACCGGGCTCCTGGAACGATGGGGCCGGCGCAGCCCGCACCTATACGCTGGCCGGCATCATCCGGTACTCGATGCCGTATCTCGACCCTGGCAACATGACCGATCGCGACGCGCTCGACCTCGCCGCGTTCATCACCTCGAAGCCGAGGCCGGCGTTTCCCTTCAAGGACAGGGACTATCAGGCCGACCCGCTGCCACCCGACGCGGTGTACTACCCGCCGCGACCAGCGGCGAACTGACGACTAGAACGCGGGTCGGCGTGCGAAGCTGCCGACGACCGGCTTCGCGAGAGCCGCGAAGTCGTCGTAGCGCATGCACACGGCGTCACCGTGCGTGCCGCCGTTGAAGACCACCTGCGGCTGTGCGGCCAGCGCGAGGTCGACGAACACCGGCTGGTCGTAGAGCGGGCCGAGGGGAGGCATGGCGCCCGGCTCGCAGTCGGGATACAGCTCCACCAGTTCCTCTTCGGTGGCGAGCCGAATCCGGTCCGCACCGGTAATCAGCAGCAGCTGGTCGAGATCGATCACCATGTCGGCGGGAACCACCGCCATGATCGGCTCTCCATCGGCGTAGAACACGACCGGCTTGGCCCAGTCGCGTCCGGAGATGTGCGTCACGGCCGCTTCTTCCTGCGCGGTGTAGGCCGGCAGGTGCGGGAAGACGCTGTAGGCCACGTTCGACTGCCTGAGAAACTCCTGGACCAGTTCCGAGACTGCCATGCCGCGCCTCCTTGTCCCGATGGCCGTCGCGGTCCCCCTGACCGCCTGTTGCGGGGGCTCTCTCCCGAGGATCGTACGAGTGGAATCCGGTATGCCCGAGTACTGCAAGGTACCTGCCTCGTCGCGGACTGCGATCGCTGGGGCTTCCCGCCTGTTTTCCGGGACGCACGCGGGTGCGGCTGCGGGATCGGGTCCGAAGTACCGGCGACGCTACCGGTACTTCGGAAGGGCGGCGGTGCAGGCGTTCAGCGATGCGCGAGCGTCAGCACCGGACAGGTGGCCCGGCGGATCACCTGATTGGTGGTCGAGCCGAAGAGCATGAGGTCCAGGGCATTCCGGCCGTGGACACCAAGCACGATGAGGTCCGCGGACGTGGCCGCCGCCGCGGCGAGAATCTGCTCGTAGGGGCGCCCGTGCACCACCGAAGTCACCGGCGTGCACCACGCTTTGACATCGTCGGTGATGAGGGCCAGCATCCGCCTGGTTGAATCCTCCTGGACCGCAGCGCGGTAGGCGGCCATGTCGAACGGCAGCGTGATGTCGGCGCGGTCCTCGGCGGGGAACTCCAGTACGTGCAGGAGCGTGAGCTGCGAATCGGACTCACGCGCGAGCGAGAGCGCCACCTGGTACGCGGCCATCGAGGGGTCGGAGAAGTCGACGCCGCAGATGACGCGCTTGAAGGGCAGCTTCGAGGTGGACACCGTCGGCGGCGGCACCGTGACGACCGGGCAGCGCGCCGTCCGAACCACCCGTTCGGTCACCGATCCGAGCAGCAGGCGCTCGAATCCGCTGCGGCCGTGCGTGCCCAGCACGATCAGGTCGGCGCCGATGCGCTCCGCCACTTCCACGATGCGCGCCGCAGGCGTGTTGCCGTCCACCGCCATCACGTCGCAGGCGATGCCGGCCGCGCGCACCGGCGACAGCCAGTGATGGAGGCGGCTCTCCGCGTCCTCGAGCGTGGCCGCAGGGCCGCCGCCCATGTCCGTGAACAGAATCGGCGGTTCCACGAGAAACGCCGGATGACGAACGTGCAGTGCGGTTATGCGCGCCCGATACCAGCCGGCGATCATCACCGCGTGGTCGAGCGCGTGCTGTGAAGCATCCGAGAAATCCACCGGACAGAGGATGCGGCGAATCTCCAACATACGCACCTCCCGGCAGGCATGGCTGCAAGTTCCCTGCTCGACGAGGTCCGATCGAAATCAGGCCTGATCCTTTCGGTTTTGCAACGAGGGCGCTGGCGACCTTCTGTCAGTGCCGGGAACCCGTCGGCCACGGCCCTCATCCGTTACACTCGGACCATGGCGCGCGTCGTGCTCACGTGCTGGGGCTCCCACGGCGACATCGACCCGTTCCTCGGACTCGGGCTCGCCCTGCGCGCACGCGGGCACGACGTCACGGTGGCGACACTCGAGTACTACCGGGCACTCGTCACGAACGCGGGGCTGGGCTTCGCGGCGCTTCGCCCGATCGCAGACCCGTCGGACATCGCACTGATCGAGCGGATCATGGACCCCGCGCGCGGCAGCGAGTTCCTGCTGCGCGACATCCTGTTCCCTGCCATCGCCGACAGCGTCGACGATGTGAACCGCGCGGCAGAGGGAGCCGACCTGCTGGTCAGTCATCCGGTCACCTTCGCGACGCCAATCGTCGCGGAGCAGCGTCGCCTGCCGTGGGCGAGCGTCGTCCTCGCGCCGGCCTCGATGTTCTCCGTGTACGACTTCCCCGTCCTCGCACCGGCGCCCTGGGTCAAGTCACTGAGTGCGCTCGGCACGTGGCCCGCCCGCGCGATCCTGCGCATGGCTCGACGCGGCACGCAGCAGTGGGCCGAGCCGCTGTTCCGCTTCCGCCAGTCGGTGGGACTGCCGGCAGGCCTGAATCCCGTGCTCGAGGGCCAGCATGCGCCTCGCCTCGTGCTCGCCATGTATTCGTCGTGCCTCGGTGCGCCGCAACCCGACTGGCCGCCACACGTGACGGTGACCGGGCACGCCTTCCACGACGCTCCCCACGGGAAGGCACTGTCTCCAGACCTCGAGGCCTTTCTCGCGGCCGGTCCGGCACCGCTGGTGTTCACGCTCGGGTCGTCCGTCGTGCGGGTGGCAAAGGACTTCTGGCGGGAGAGCCTCGACGCCGTCCGGCGGCTCGGCGCACGTGCCGTGATGCTGGCGGGTCCGGAGGCAGAACACGTCCGTGCCGCCGTCGCGGGCGACGCCGCGCTACGCGGGTCCGTCGTCGTGGCCGCCGGGGCGCCGCACTCGCGGCTGTTCCCGCGAGCCAGCGTCGTGGTACAGCAGTGCGGCATCGGCACGCTGGCCCAGAGCCTGCGGAGTGGACGTCCGATGCTCGCCGTGCCCTGGGCACACGACCAGCCGGACAACGCGTGGCGTGCCAGGGCGCTCGGGATGTCGAGGACCGTGTACCCGGCGCAGTATCGGGGCGCGCGCGTGGCAAAGGAACTGGGTGCCCTGCTCGCAGACGGGCGCTACGCCGCCGCCGCAGCCCGCGTGGCTTCCGTCGTCCGGCAGGAACGCGGGGTGGAGGCGGCCAGCGACGCGCTGGAACAGACGTTCGGGCTTCGCGAGCCGGGCTAGCGCCAGATCTGCCGGGCGCCCTGTCAGGCGCTGCGGCGCCAGTTCGTCGATCCGGTGCGTGAGGCCTTCAGCGGCGTGGCCACGTCGACCCGGACGAACGCGCCGTCGCGCGTGCGCAGCAGGAAGCCGTTGTCGACCAGTTCGCTCAGGACGGCATTGCAGAGGGACGGCTCGAGGGCCCACAGCCGCCGCGCCTGCACCTCGGTCAGGCGGAGGCCGGGCATTTCGAGGAACTCGCCCTTCACACGGCTGACGATGTCTTCGCGGCGATGAACGCGGGGGGCCTGCATGTCGCGTCCTCCAGTGGAAACCTGCGGTTCGCCTTCCACTATAGACCCGCCACGACACGAGATCGCACAAAACTGGCCTGAATTCTGCGGATGAGCTCGCCTCCGCGGCCGCGCCGATGACGCTCCCTCGAGCCGACAACCAAACGCACGGACCAGGCGTCCAACTGCATCGGAGAGGTTCGCATGGAGCGAACCCGCCCCGACACGCGATGTGCCCAGCGGGCACGGTCGGGCCCACGGAAAGGAGTCTCGTATGCGCAGTCTCGAGTCGGCGATCGCCCTGCTGGCGGGGCTTTTCATCTGCGTCTCCGCAGCGGCCGTTCACGCCCAGGAACCACCGGCACCAAAGGTCGCGCTGTCGATCACGCTGCCGAACGGCACGGTCCAGCAACTCACCACGCACGAAAGCGGGCTCGTCACCGTCACGGTCGACAATCGGGAGTACGGATTCCGGCCGACCATGCACGATGATCTGGGCAACCGCATGACCATCACGTTGTTCGACATGGGAAGTGCAACGGAAGCGGTGCGCGAGGTAACCGCGGTCGAGCTTCGGGGAGGCGGACCGGCGGTGTCGATGAAATCGACGCCGGCATTCAAGGTGCAAGCTCGCAAGAGCGCGAGCCCACGGACGACGTAGAGGCGTCGTTCCTGGTGCGTGAGGTCGTGTCGCGCTGCCGTGCCTGGTCAGCGCGGCACGAACCCACCGGCAGTCACACGTCAGGCTTCACGCCTGAGCCGGTGCCGTTCAGGCCGCGGGGTCCGACCCGACGCCCGTGCCGGCCTGCCACTCCATGACCACGCCTTCGCTGCCGGGCAGTTCGCGCACGAATCCGGTGCCGAACACCGTGGACAGATCACGCGGTGCCTGGGACACCAGCCGCAGCAACTCGCTGCGCAGCGACTGCGCGGTGCTGCTCGACAGGTCTTCGAAGCGGAGCAGGCACCCGACTTCCTCCTCCACGGCGACCACCGTCCCGTTCAGGGTCAGGGTCCGGTCCGCCGAGAAGCGGACCCGGATGATGGCGAACTGGTCGAGGCCAAGGCGCTCGTCGGTCTTCACGCAGCAGCCGGTGGCCGTCAGGTTCGAGACCTGGGCCGGCCGTGCGCCTTCCGGCGTCACCCATTCACCGTCGAGCGGGCCTTCGACCCGCGTCGGGAAGTTCGGCAGGGGCTCGGCCACGCTCGGCGCGGTGGAGGCGAGCGGCTGCTGCAGGTCCAGGCCCCCCGGGAACTGCATCGCCGTCTGGTAGATGAACGCGCCGTCGAGGCCGACCGACACCAGTTCCGTGCGCACCACCTCACCGTGGGCCTGCAGGGTTCTGTCCGCAGCGTCGACGATGACGACCGTGCCGCGACGGCCGGGCTGAAGACGCGCCGTGGTCTCGACGAGCAGGCCGGAACTCGAGATGTTCACCAGGCGTGCGACGTCGCCGGCAACGGGGTGGACGTGTCGGATCCACGGAACTTCATGCGGCTGCAGTCTTCGGGCCACCCGGCGTTCGAGGCGCCAGGCGGGCAGCGGAATGACGTCGGAGTGCGGAGGTTGTGGCTGCATCGCCTCCGGCAGAGGCAATGGCGGTACCAGACCGGCGCCGGCACAGCACCGCACACCTCGTCGCGCTTCTGCGGCGCGGGGATGACGGCCAGCCGACCCCCGGCTGTCACACGACGGGACACCACGCCAGTTTTGACATTCCGCTGACATCACCCTGACAACGGGCAGGCAGGTGGCTGGCGACACTTGAAGGGTCACAACGGACCGCAGTCACGCGGCCGCATACAGGAAACGACATGGCCCTTCATACCCGCTCGCTGCGCTCGTTCGTGCACCTCGGTGCGCTCGCCCTTTCCCTGATCGTGATGCCCGGTGTCGCCACCACCCGCGCTGGTGCGCAGACCCTCGTGAGCCAGCCCGCGCCGGATGCGGCGGTCTACACGCCCGTGGTCGTCGACGCCAGGAAGCTCAAGACCACGCTGGCCGCCGCGCTCGCCCAGTTCCCGGGCCGCGAGATCATCGTGGCCACCGACAAGAACGCCAGCCTGGTCACGCCGGCCTTCGTCTTCACCAACGGCTTCACCTACAACATCGCCGAGGGCTTCGCGAAGCCGATCAAGGTCGACGGCCTGAAGGTGACCAACTTCGCGAACTTCCTCGTGCCGACCGCGGGGGTCTACGAGCCGGCGCGGACGGTCACCGTGTCGTTCACGCAGCCGGTCACGGAGTTCGGGCTGTCGCTCATTCCCGGGCGCCCGGACATCCAGACCGTGCAGGCGCTGGACGTCTCGGTGAACGGCACATACGTCGGACGCGCGACGCTCGTCGGCGGCATCGTGCAGTACGTCGGCGTCACCAGCGCCCTCGGCATCAACTCGGTCACGCTGGTGCCTGTCGTGGACGACGTGCCCACGAGCACCGGCGCGTGGATCGGCGGGCAGGTCTTCATCAAGTAGGCGGCCAGCCGCTACAATCGCCGCCGTGATGCTCATGCGCGCGGCGGCGCTCCTCGTCCTCTCCCTCTGTGCCGCGGGTTCGTCGGCAGCGGCCGACGTGCAGAACCTGTCGATGCCCCTGCCCTCGGGGGGCACGCTGCTCTACGGACTCGCCGCGCCAGCGGCGTCCGATGACCGGCCCCATCCCCTCGTGCTCGCCCTGCATCCCGGAGGCGTGCGGATGCGCTACTACGGGAGCGCCTACGCACAGGCGGTGGTCATCCCCGCCCTGCCCTGGGCCGACGCCGTCGTCGTCGCACCCGACTGTCCGGCCGCCTCCTGGACAGCCCCCGAGGCGGAGGCCGCCGTCATGGCCCTCCTCGAACGGGTGCTGCGGGAGCACACCGTCGATACCCGGCGCGTCGCCGTTGTCGGCTACAGCATGGGCGGCCGCGGGACGTGGTTCATGGCTGCCCGTCACGGGGATCTCTTCACCGCCGCCGTGCCCATGGCGGCCGCCGTCGGCGACGAACCACCTGACACGCTGGCGACCATGCCCACCTACATCGTCCACAGCCGGCGGGACCAGGTGGTGCCGTTCGGTCCGGCCGAGCAGAACGCCGCGGCGCTGGCGCGCCTCGGACGCGTCGTGAAGTTCGAGGCCCTCGACCAGCCGACCCACTACGAGATGGTGGCCTACGTGCCCGCCTTGCGGCGTGCATTTGCATGGGTGGCCGACCAGTGGGCCCGAACATCCGCAGGGGGCAATCGCTAGTCGGCAATCGGCAATCGGCAATCGGCAATTCGACGCTCGCGCCTCCGGGCACGAAAGATGCTCCGGTCACCTGGTGAAGCCCGGTGCTGCCGGGTATCCGCCGCTCTGCGTTCGCACGCGATCGCCGTCCGCGCACCCCACCGCGCTTCATTCCTCCCACATCAGGAGAACCAGCCATGTTTCGACTCATGGACGGTGTCCGAACGGTCGCGTATGCGGGCATGGGCCTGCTCCTCGTGTCCAGTGCCTCGGGCCCTGTGGTGTTCGCGCAGCAGCCGCAGCTGTCAACGGTGCAGGCCGACTTCATCCCGGGCGACCGCACGCTCTTCTACGACGACTTCTCCGACATGACCGCGGACCAGTCGCCGGCCAGGTTCAAGGTCCGCGGCGGCGCGCCGGAACTGCGCGCGGGCGGAGGCGTCACGCAGCTCACGGCCACGGCCGCCGGTGTGCTGATGCCGAACCTCACCACCCTGCCGAAGAACTTCACGTACGAGGTCGACACGCTGCTCCAGGTCCCGAAGGGCTGGGTCAGCGCGAACCTCCTGCTCATGAGCAAGGAGAAGGAGGCGCTGGCCTGGGTGGTCCGCGTCGATCCCGCTGGCACGCTCACGACGGTGCTGTCGACGAAGGTGCCGAAGTACGAGGAGTTCGGGCGCAAGTCCACCAAGGTCCCGCTCAGCGCCGTCGTGCGTCTTGGCCTGTGGATTCAGGATGGGCGGCTGCGCGTGTTCGTCAACGGCAGCAAGCAGCTCGACATCAACCAGGTCGAGATCGCGCCCGTCGATCGGATCGAACTCCGCTCGGACATGGCCGGCGTGGGCAATTCCATCGGCTACCGGACGGTGCGGTTCGCCGAGTCCGTGCCGGACGCGAGCCAGGTGCTGCTGAGCGCGGGGCGCTACGTGTCGCACGGGATCCTGTTCGATTCCGATAGCGACCACCTGAAACCGGAGTCCGCGCCGGCGATACAGGCGATAGCGCGTGCCCTGCAGGCCACGCCGGCACTCGCGCTCCGCATCGAGGGGCACACCGACAACGTCGGCGGCGACGCGCACAACCTGGATCTGTCGAAGCGGCGGGCCGCGGCGGTGAAGGGCGTGCTGGTGTCACAGTTCAGCATCGCCGAGGGGCGACTCACGACGGCCGGGCTCGGCGCCACCAAGCCAATGGGCAGCAACGACACCCCGGCCGGACGCGCCCTCAACCGGCGGGTCGAGTTCGTGAAGCAGTAGCAGCCGGATTCGGAGCCCTGCGGCCGATACTCCGGGGGTGTTCGGCGCCGCCCCACGGCGGCGTTTCCCGGACAGCCCCGGCGATCGGGGGTATAAGTATCAGAGACGCACTTCAGAGGACCTCTTCATGGCCGTCTGTCCAACCTGTCACGTGAGCTACGAGCCGAACGTCCGGATCTGCCCCGCCGATGGCACGCCGCTGCCGGTCGCCCCTGCGGTCGATCCCAATCTCGGCACGATGCTCGAAGGCAAGTACCGCATCGACAGCTTCATCAGCGCGGGCGGCATGGGTGCCGTGTACCGCGGCACGCACGTGATGCTGGACAAGACGGTTGCAATCAAACTGATCAAGAAGGAACTGGTCACGACCCCCGACATCGGGGCCCGGTTCCAGCGGGAGGCGCGCGCCGCTTCCAACCTCGGGCACCCGAACATCGCGGCGGTCTCGGACTTCGGCCAGACCGCTGACGGCACCCTGTACCTCGTGATGGAGTTCATCAAGGGGTCGAGCCTGCGGGATCTCATCCAGCAGGGCGGGCCGATGGATGCGGGGCGGATCGTCAGCATCCTGCAGCCGATTGCCTCGGCGCTCGCACGCGCCCACCGACAGCACATCATCCATCGCGACCTGAAGCCGCACAACATCATGCTGGACGTCGACGCCGATGGCGGCTTCACGCCCAAGCTGCTCGACTTCGGCATCGCGAAGACGTTCGACGACAGCGCCAGCCAGCTCACGATGACCGGCTTCGCGCTCGGGACGCCGCAGTACATGTCGCCGGAGCAGGCCACGGGCAAGCAGGTCGATGGCCGCTCGGACATCTACTCGCTCGGCATCGTCCTCTACGAGATGCTGATCGGCGAGGTCCCCTTCGCCGACACCTCACTCGCCGGCGTGCTGCTGAAGCAGATGACGGAAACGCCCGTGGCGCCGTCGCTGCGTCGGCCCGACCTGGCGATCTCGCCGAGCCTGGAAGCCATTGCGATGCGCTGCCTCGAGAAGGATCCGGAGCGCCGCTTCCAGACGGCTGACGACCTCTACGCGGCCCTCGACGACGCGCGCGGGAGCGCCGCCACCGAGGCCTCGACCGTCCGCATGGGCGTCGCTGGTGCGCCTCCCGCCCTCCCCGACAACGACCCGACGGTCGTCGTCCGCGGTGCGGTTGCCGCCACTCAGGCGACGCACGGGAAGGTGCCCCCGCCGCCACCGCTGCCGGAGATCCCGGCGCCACCCCGTGAAGCGCCCAAGGCGACGGTGCGGACGATGGCGGCGCCTGTGGCGCCGCCGCTGCCGGCCGCGGCCGACCCGGAGCCGAGGAAGTCGGGCGTCAACATCTGGATTCCCGTGGCTGCCGGCGTCGCGCTCATCGCGCTCGTCGTCGGGGCCATCGGGCTGCGCCGCAGCGGCACGCCGGACACCACGCAGGCCACGGCGCTGGAAGGGGTCTCCGCGTCCACGCCAGCCGGCGACACCACCCCGTCGGCCACCACGCCTGCCTCGAGCGGCCTGGCAGTCCCGGGCGGTCCTGGCACGCAGCCCGCGCAGGGGACTGCGGCACGCCCCGCCGCAGCACCCACGCCGGCCACCGCCGCCCAGCCACCGTCGGCGGCGCCAGCCAGCACGAGCGCGGCTCCGACGGCGCCGGTGCCGGCGCCCGTGGAACGTCCCGCAGCCGTTCCGGCAACGGGCACCCAGGCTCCCCCGGCGGCGCCTGCCGCGGCATCACGCCCGGCGCAACCGCCGAGTCTGCCGGAGAATCCCTCCGTGTTCGTCCAGTGCAGCGGCCCGCCTGAAGTGTGCGGCCCGATGCGCACCGCGTTCACCAATGCGGCGAGTCAGGATCACATGACGGTCGTCAATGCGGCGGGCCGTGCGGATGTGGTGCTGGCGGTGAGTGTGGAGATCGTCGATGAACGGGCCACGCAGAGCTTCGGCACGACGTTCCTCACGCGCAGCTACTCGGCGCAGGTCGAAGGCGACTCGCACGGCAGCGCGGTGCCGATGCCGCCGGGACGCAACTTCTCGTTCGATGCACGCGTGGGCAGCGAGCGCGCCGCAGAGAACTCACGCCTGCTCGCCTCGGACGCCGTCGACAAGGTGCGCGAGTTCTGGGACAGGCAGCGGCGCTGACGCGCGGGGTGGAAGGCCGGCGAGGCGGTGAGTCAGCTCACCAGCTGCCGGTGTTCTCGAGGAGCTTTCTGAGCTCTTCGACCGAGATCGCCCAGTTCACGTTGCTCCCGCTCGGCTTGGGGACGTCGGTCGGGGCGCCCTTCACGAAGTCGCCAGACACCACGAGGCCGATCACCGCACCGGTGGCCCCGAATACGGGGCTGCCGCTCGTGCCCGGCGCAATCCCCAGTCCCACTTCCAGGAACGGCAGGCGCACGTCGGACACGACGTCGACGGACAGGCGGCCACGAGGGCGCATGGCGTCCGTGGACGCCGCGGGGAAGCCGAACGACGAGACGGCGGCGCCCCGCCGGAGCGCCTGTACCTCGTCCGGTTCGGCGAGCCGCAACGGCACGGTGTCGGGCGCGCCCGACAGGCGGAGCACGGCCACGTCGTGCGCCACGGAGCCCGCGCGCCACTCCGGGTGCATCTGAATCGAGGCGACCTGCCAGGTCTCGAACCCGTCGGACCGGACCGCCAGCGCACGCACACTGCCCTTGCCGGCATCGAGGGCGCTCACGAGGACCTGCGCTACGTGGGCGTTCGTCGCCAGCACGCCATGCGGGCTGACGGCGAAGGCGGTGCCGACGCGCGTCCGCGCACCGCCGCGCTCGAGCGCAACCAGGTATCCCGAGCGGCTCGCGACCTCCGCGATCTGCTGCGGGTCGCCCGGGCGGACCCGCCACCACCAGTAACTGCCGCCACCCACGAGCAGCGCCAGCACCGCCGCGGCACCGACCCACACGGCCGGCGTCCGCCAGAGCGGCCTCGCATCGACGAACGTGATGCTGAAAGCCGTCTCGCCGAGGCTGAGGCGGTCGCCTGACGCGACCTGGGCACGCGTGACGCGCGTGCCGTTCAGGTATGTGCCGTTGGTGGACTCGAGATCGACGACCCACCACGCGCCATGCTCGAAGACGAATTCGGCATGGTGGCCGCTGGCCGCCGGAGCGAGGGATTCCGGGAGGACGAGGGAATTGCTGCGGCTGCGCCCGAGCGACACCCTCGACGCGGAGAAGACCGTGGCATCTCCACGCCGAGGGCCACCCAGGAATTCGAGTCGGAGCCGCGTCAAGCTGCTATTGCTTACGAACGGTGTCCTTGGCTTTCGTCGTGCCCGTGAGCGACACGATGGCGAACTGCGCCTGGACTTCCACGACTGAGCCGGTGCCGGTCTTCGTCTCGTCGGCTCCGAGCTTCACGCCGGTGTCCGGATCGATCAGCGCCTCGCCGATGTTGAAGAACGTGAGCTTGTCGCCCACCTTGATGCCCGAGTTGGCGCCGAGGTTGATCCAGGCCTTGCCGCCCTCGACCTTCACCACCTTGCCCTCGAGGCCGCCGACCGGTGTGGCCGCCGACCCGATCCGCGCGAGGTAGTCGCCCGACACGAGCTTCTCGATCGTGGCCTTGGTGGCCTTCTCGATCGCCTCGCTCGCAATGCCCCACTCGGCATCGCGGCTCAGGCTCGTTCCCTTGAAGAAGCCGCCGCCCTTCTTGATGTCGCCCTCACCGCTCAGCGACACGATCCGTTCGGCCGTGGTGGTGTCCACCATGCGGATGTTGATGAGCGCGTTCGCACTCACCATGTTGCCGCCGACGCCGCCGAACTTGGCGATGCCGCCCCTCGTGTTGTTGATGCTGAACTTGTCGATGCCGCCGACGATGATGTACTTGACGCCGAGGACCTTGCCGACCTTGGCCGCCGTCTGCGGATCAAGCGCACCGGCCGCCCCGAGCCCCTGTTCCTTCAGGATCAGATTCAGCTGGCTGCGCTCGATGATGCTGAACTTCTCGCTGAGCGCCTTGTTCTCGGAGAACTCCGTATCCAGCGTGTTGCGAACCGCACCGCCCATCTGGCCATGGAACCACCAGCTCGTTTCGGCGTGATTCTCGACTTCCCAAATCGCGATCCGGATCTTGCCCTGCGCCCACGCCGGTGCCGTGGCCGCGAGGACCATCAAGCAGGCGGCGGTAAGGGTGCGTCGAATGCGCACGGTCATGCTTGCCTCCACTGGTTCAGAATGTCTCTTCATTATCAGAATGAGTCTCTTGGAGTGTCAAACGACCGCGACACACCTATCGAACGGGTATCTCGGCCGCAACGCCCCGGTCCGGTAGCCCCCGGGCCCGGGCCCGTCAGAGTGGAGCGGCCGGCGACGCCGTTCCGTGCAGGGTCCGGTCCAGCGCGGCCGAGAGCTGGTCGGCCCCGAACGGCTTCAACAGCACCTCGCGGATGCCGGCCTCCCGGACCAGCGCACGGTCACGGTCGCTGATGCGGCCGGTGACGAGCAGCACGGGCAGCGTGGGGCGCACCGCCAGCACGGCCCTGGCGAGGTCGATGCCGGACAGGCGGGGCATCGCGAGGTCGGTCACGAGCGCATCGAACTGATCCGGGGCGGACCTGAACGCCTCGAGGGCAGCCACAGGGTCCGGGAAACCGGCCACGGTGTGCCCGAACCGCGCCAGCATCCGCTGCCCCACCGACACGAGCAGCGGTTCGTCGTCCACGAACAGGAGCCGGACACCCGCGGTGCGCGCGGACGCGGCAGGCACCGGCGCCACGGCCGTGCTGGCCGGTGCGGCCGACACCGGGAAATACAGCGAGAACGTCGAGCCGACGCCCGGCGTACTCTCCACCGCGACGGCCCCGCCGTGGCTGGTCATGATGCCGTGGACCATCGACAGGCCGAGCCCGGTGCCCTGTCCGACCGGTTTCGTCGTGTAGAAGGCGTCGAAGATGCGTTCCACCGTCGCACGGTCCATGCCGCAGCCGTCGTCGCTGACGGACAGGCGGGTGTACGTGCCCGCGGCCAGCCCTGGCAGAGCTGCCGTGCCTCCCGTCTCGATCACCACCGGTTCGAGCGCGTAGGTGATCACCCCGGCGCGGAGCCCGATCGCATGAGCGGCGTTCGTGGTGAGGTTCACGAGGACCTCGTGCACCTGCGTGGAGTCGGCGAGGACGTCGCGGGCGCCGGCGTCGAAGCGCGTGCGCAGTTCGATGCTGCTCGGCAGCGTGGACCGCAGCAGTTCGAGCACCTCGCGCGTCACCTGGCGCAGGTCGATCGGCTCCACCCGCGACTCGCCGGGCCGCGCGAACGTCATGATCCGTCGCACCAGTTCGGCGGCACGATCGGCCGATCGCTGGACGTCGCGCAGGTGCGCCGCCGCCGGATGGTCGGCCGGCAGGCCGAGCGCGGCCTCGTCGACGTTCCCGCGAATCGCCGTCAGGATGTTGTTGAAGTCGTGGGCAATGCCGCCGGCCAGCGTCCCGAGCGAGGCCAGCTTCTGCGCCTGCAGGTGCGCCTGTTCGAGCCGGGTCCGGTCGGTGATGTCGCGGAAACTCCAGATGCGTCCCGCCGGCTCGCCCTGGAGCAGCAGCGGAGCCGTGTACCGCTCGAACAACCGGCCGTCCTTGAATGCCACGACATCCGTGCACGTGACGTCCGATTCGTACAGCGTTTCGACGAGCGAGACGAAACCCTTCGGGTCGGCGAGCTGGCCGACCACGTGCTCGATGAGCGCCCGATCGTCACGTCGCTCCAGCACGTCCTCCGGAATCCGCCACAACTCGCCGAACCGCCGGTTCGTTCGCATGACGCGTCCGGCGCGATCGACCGCGAGGATGCCCTCGGAGGTCGAGGCCAGGATCGCTTCGAGCTGCGCCTCGCGGGCGAGCACCGCCGTGTTCCGATCCTCCAGGTGTGTCGTGAGCTGCTGCACTTCCACGAGACGACCGTGGTAGGAGCGCCGGAGCGTCGTCACCAGGATGGCGCACAGGATGGTGACGCCGGTCTCCGCCAGCCAGCGCATGAGCGGCGACGTCGGCGGCGCGGACGGCAGCGCCCCGGCGATCTGCGCCAGCGCAAAACCCAGCGTGATCGTCGAGGTCACGGCCGCGAGCAGGATGGCCGCTCGGGCGTGCACCAGCCAGCCCACCATCAGGACCAGCAGCGGATAGATCGCCACCGACACCGCATCTACGCCGCCGAAGAGGAACGCGGCGAGCGTGACGTATGTCCAGACGCCCAGGGCCTGCGTCAGGAAGCTGGCGCGCGTGCGGCCGGACCACAGCAGCCCGCCGGAGACAAGCCCGATGATGACGAACGTCGACACCATCGCGGCGCGCAGGCGCTGCTCTGGCACGAGCACCCGCAGCGCGATGAGCATGCAGAGGCCGCCAACCACGATGGCCGCCACGGAGTACCGGAGAAAAGCCTGGGTGGGTTCCCAGCCGAGCGGATCGTCGGCGCGGCGGGTGCTGTCCGCGGGCGCGGACTGACGGGCTGCCATCTTCCTCCTCGACGAGGGAGGCGCCACCCGGGACGGTTGGCATGGGCGCGCCAAGCTCAGCGGTTGCCATGCTATCACGCACGGCAGGACTGCATGCGCATTCCACGCATGAGTGCAGGGGCACGTAGTGCGGCGGCGCCCCCGTGCGCCCGATGACTTACACTGAGCTCACTCCAACCCCCGCCGGCCTGGGTCGGCGCCGGGGAGCGACCCCGTGGACATCAGCCGGTTCTCCTCGCAACTCGGCGCCTACTTCCTTCCGGATACGCAGCACGACCTCCGGGAGCGCTTCTACGAGGGCCTGTGCCTCGTGGCCGTCGTCCTCGTCTTCGCCATCATCCTGCCGACGAACGTCGTGCAGCATCTGCCGGCGCAGCTGAATGTGGCGCTCGCCGTGTTCGGCGCAGTGTCCGCCATCCTCTGGGGACTGGCGCGACGCGAACGCTACTACCCGGGGGTGTTCCTCGCGCTCCAGCTCGTGGTGCTCGCCGTCGGCTGGTATCCGAACGCCGGCTCGGTCGGGAGCCTCCCCTATTACTTCTTCGTCCCGCTGTCCTACGCGGTGCTGCTGTTCAGCGGACGGCAGGCGTGGCTGCTGTCCACGGTCATCATCGGCGAAGCGCTGGCCCTGATGGCGCTCGAGCTTCGATTCCCGGCGATGCTGGTCCCATTCAGCTCGCCGCACGACCGATGGCTCGATCTCGCCATCGGGATGATCGTCGCGGGCCTCTCCTGCGTGCTCATCCTCTGGCTCGCGGTCACCGGCTACCGACGCGAACGCGAACGGCTGCGCGTCGCGATCGAGGCGCTGACCCGCAGCGAGGACCGCTTCGCCAACCTGTTCGACCTGAACCCCGACGCGGTGTTCCTCTTCGACCTGGAGACGCGCCGGTTCCGCGATGTGAACGCGGGGTTCACGCGCCTCACCGGCTGGTCACGCGAGGAGGCGTCGGGCAGGACCGCCGTGGACCTCAGGCTCTGGGCCAATCCGGAACGTCGCGATCTCCTCTTCCGGATGACGCAGGACACGCGCACCGTTCACGGATTTCGGGCACGGTTCCGGAAGCGGAACGGCGAGGAATTCTGGGGCGAGATCTCGCTGACGATCATCGAGGGGGAGGGCACGCCGCTCGCCCTGGCCACCACCCGCGACGTCACCGAACAGGTGCAGGTCGAGCAGGTGATCGCGGAGTCGCGCGCGCAGCTCGTCACCCTGATCAACAGCACCGACGACCTGATCTGGCTCGTTGAACCTGAGCAGTTCGGTCTCACGCTCTTCAACAAGGCGTTCGCCGACTCCGTCCAGCACGGCCTGGGACTCGCCACGAGGGCCGGCCTCCGCCCGGCGGACCTCATGCCGGGACCGACCGCCGACGAATGGTGCGGTTTCTACCGGCGGGCACTGACCGACGGGGCGTTCACGATCGAGTATCGCGTCCCGGACAGCGATACGTTCCTCCTGCACTCGTTCAGCCCCGTCCGGATCGAGGGCCGCACGACCGGCGTCGCGGTCTTCGGGAAAGACATCTCGGCACAGCGCCGGAACCAGTCGGAGCGCGAGCACATGGAACTGCAGCTGGCCGAAGCCCAGAAGATGGAGAGCCTGGGGAGGCTGGCGGGCGGCGTCGCGCACGACTTCAACAACATGCTCGGCGGCATCATGGGCTACGCCGAGCTCCTGCTGGACGACGAGTCCGACCCGCAGCGCCGGCAGGATCTCGAGTCGATCATGCAGGCCGCGGTCCGCTCGGCGGAGCTGACGCGCAAGCTCCTCGCCTTCGGCCGCCGCGGCAAGAACATCGTGGAGGCGGTGGACCTGAACGCGATCGTGCAGGACAGCGTCTCGATGCTGCGGCCGTCGTTCCGCCCCGACGTCGTGGTGAGCATCGAGCCCGAGAGCATGTGGACGGTGGACGCCGACCCCGGCCAGATGAATCAGCTGGTCGTGAACCTCTGCATCAACGCCAACGAGGCCATGCCGGACGGCGGATGGCTGCGGCTGACGGTGACCGATGTCACCCTCGACGCCGAGCACGCGGGCGCGCTGGCCCCGGGCGACTACGTCCAGTTGGCGGTGACCGACACGGGCGTGGGGATGCCCGACGACGTGCGGTCGCGCATCTTCGAACCGTTCTTCACCACGAAGGTCCGCGGCAGTTCGCCGGGCACCGGGCTCGGCCTGTCCACGGTCTACGGCATCGTGCACCTGCACCACGGCGCGATCGACGTCGAGTCCACCCCGGGGCACGGATCGCGTTTCGTGGTCCGCCTGCCGAAGGGCACGCTGGCCCCAGGCCGGCAGGCGCCGGTCCCCGCCGCCGGGCGCGGGCGAGGGCTGATCCTCGTCGTGGAAGATGAACCGTTGCTGCGGCGGCTCGCAAGCGCGGCGCTCGAGAAGCTTGGGTACGACAGCCTGACTGCCGCGGACGGCGAGGAAGGCGTGGCGGTCTTCGGCGCACGCCACCGCGACCTGGCCGGCGTGATGCTCGATCTGAAGATGCCGAAGAAGGACGGCCGCGAGGCCTTCCTGGAGTTCCAGGCGATCGACGCCGCCGTCCCCGTCCTGATCTGCTCGGGCTACGGCGACAACGAGGAGGCGCAGGGCCTCATCTCGCTCGGCGCCCGCGGCCTCCTGCCCAAGCCGTACCGCGTCGCGGAACTCGCCGAGCAGCTCGGCCGGCTGAGGCCTCGCTGAACGACGGTCGCCTCTCAGAAGATGAAGAACTGGCTCTGCACGAGGAGCTGCGTGTGGCTCGTCGTCCCGGTCTTCATCGTGCGACCGATGCCCGCCTTCAGGTTCCTGCGGTGCCCCTTCATCCAGTAGAGCACCCCGCCCTGGAAGACGGCCGCGTCCGGACGTCCGGCTGCCACGACGTCCTGCCGGGACACCTGCCCGAAGGCCCCGACGCGCGTGCGCCACGTGTAGCTCGCTTCGGCCATCCACGTGTGCTGGCGCGGCAGCGCCGGGAACGTGCGGTCGCCGTCGTAGCGCGTGTAGTCCGCCTGCGCCGTCAGCGTGGCACCGTTGGCCAGCGGCCAGTCACTGAAGAGGTCTGCCGAGTAGACGCTGAAGTGCTCCTGTCGATCGATGCTCGCGCCGATCCCGAAGAGGCGCTTCTTCCCCTGGGTGGTGCCCGTGTAGAAGTACGACGTCTGCGCCCCGAACGGGTGCCAGACCACGCGGCCCACGTAGCGTGGCGCGAGGTCCGCGTCCACCTTCATCGCGCCCCGGAACACGCCGGCCCGGTACTCGATCCGGTTCTTCGCCAGGTACCCGCGCAACTGGACGCCCTGGTCGCGGCCCACGCGCGAGTGCGTCGGTGCCGACGCCTGGAACGAATAGGCGCCGTAGCCGATCGCCATCAGCGACGCGGCTGACTGGGTGCCGTTGTAGGAGTCCGGCACGAGCAGCAGCCCGCCGTCCACCATCAGCTGCGGACGCCATTCGTACGTCAGGATGAAGTCCTGGAGGTAGGTCGCCGGCATCGACCAGCCCGCACTGTGCTGCCCCATGTACGGGGTATCGGTGTCCACGAACAGCTTGACCTTGTTCGCGAGCTTGCCGCCGGCGATGAGACGGAAGCGGCGGAGGCAGAGGTCCAGCGAGGGCACGCCCGCATCCGACACATCCTGCTGCGCCAGCGCCTGCGTCAGCACGCCGAACGAGATGGAGGACGAACCGTCGTGCGTCTGCACCTGGACCGGCGTCTGGGCGAGGGCCCCGATCGGCAGGCTGAAGATCATCGCCGCCGCCAGCCCCGTGATGCGCCGCCGTGCTGCTGTCGTACCCATGTCGAACCTCCGGAACCTGCCTCGCCTGCGGGCCGTGTCACGCCGCAGGGCGCTCGTGATGCCCCTGATCCACCGTCTCGCCGCGGTTCGCGCGGACACGTGCGGCGTCCCGCTGCGCCTGCCCATGCACGTGCGCCCCGACCAGGTGCTCGAGCCGGTGAAGGGTCGCCATCGCGGTTTCGGCCTGCGCGCTGAGTTCCTCGCTCGCCGCGGCGCTCTCCTCCGCGTTCGAGGCCATCATCTGCGTCACCTTCTCGATCTGCGCGATGGCGTTCGACACCTGCCCGATCCCCTCGGCCTGCTGCGCGCTGGCGGAGCTCACTTCGTCGATGAGCCCTTTCACGCGCGCCACGCCCGACGTGATGCCGACAATGGCCGCCTCCACCTGGGAGACCTTGGCGGCGCCGAGCGTCGAGTTGGCCAGCGACTCCTCGATGAGGGCCGTCGTATCCTTCGCGGCCTGCGCGGAGCGCTGCGCCAGGCTGCGCACCTCGTCGGCCACCACCGCGAAGCCCATGCCGGCCTCGCCGGCCCTCGCGGCCTCCACGGCGGCGTTGAGCGCCAGGATGTTGGTCTGGAATGCGATCTCGTCGATCGCCTTGATGATGTGCGCCACTTTCTGGCTCGACTGCTCGATGAGGCGCATCGACCCCACCATCTGCTCCAGTGCCGCGTTCGACTCGGTGACCCTCCCGTCGACATCGGTCATCAAGGCCGCGGCTTCGCGGGAGTGCTCCGCGTTGCTGCGGGTCATCGACGCCATCTGCTCCATCGAGTGGGCCGTCCGCTCGATGGACCCGGCTTCCTCGGTCGCGCCCCGCGAGAGCGCCTGCGCAGCCGACGCCACCTGCGACGCGGCCGCCACCACCTGCGTGCTGCCCTCGGTGAGTTCGGTCACCACCTGGTCCAGCTGCCGGCCGAGCCGGCTGGAGAACACGCGCCACGAGACGATGCACCCGACAAGCGCCACGAGGACGACGCCGGCGAGCAGCACGTTCGCGCGCGAAACCATCGCATCGATGCTGTTGCTGGTGGCCAGGAGTTCGGGCTCGGGCAGGCTGGCCGCCACCACCCAGTTGAGGGCCGGCACGTACTTGAAGCGCGCCACCTTCATCACGGGTGCCGAATCTCCGGCATTCTTCCAGGGGTATCGCAGTTCGCTGGCTTCGTTGGGGCCCAGCCGTACCGCCGTGTTCACGATCTCCTGGATGAAATATTTCCCAGCCGCATCGCGAGATTCCCACAGGCTCTCGCCGTCACGCTTACGGTTGAGTGAAAGGACGTACGTGCCGCGCGTGTCGCCGTTCGCGACGAGGATGTAGACGTAGCCGGTCCGGCCGACCTTCATGGCCGCGAGGCGCGTGAGCAGGTCATCGACGGCGGCCTTGTCGACGGCGGCATCGGCCCCCTGGCCGACCCTCGCGTAGCGGCTCAGCGAATCACACGCGAGATACACCAGTTGCACGATGTGATCGAGATCGTTGCGGGCGAGTTCGACGGTGCCATCGTGCGCGGCACGTTCCGTCCGCGTATCCGTCTGCCGCACGACCGCGAGCACGGTCAGCAGGGGACCCAGCGTAAGGATCAGTCCAAGCGTGAGCAGCTTCCTCGTGAACGACATGAGCGCACGAACCTCCGATGGCGTGGTGTCTCCCCTGCTATCGGCGCGCGTGCAGGCAAGTTGAGCAAGACCGCAGCCAGTATTTCGGAGTGATGCGAACGCCGTAGGCACCGCACCGACAGCGTTGCCGGATTCCCGTCGGCTGCGGGCAGCCGGCGTCAGGTCCCTATGCGGACGGCCGATTCGAAACGAGCGGCAGGACACCGCCGGCGAGGACGGCGCACCCGAGCGCCAGGAGGCAGGCGTGTGCGAGCAGCAGGTAGCGTCGCATCAGCGTGAGCACGCTCCAGCCGAATTCTTCCGCGAGGACACTCGGATCCGACAGCCCGTGTTCGTTGGCGCCGAACGGCACCGCGGCGATACCGCCCGACCACGTGGCGTACGCGTCCATGAACGCGAGCGCCCCGATGGCAAGCAGGGCCCAGCGCAGGTGCTCGCGCCGCACGTGACTGTCCGCGCGGGAGAAGATTGTCAGCATCAGGCCCGTGCCCAGCACGAAGCTGCCGCCGTCGCCGCCGAAGATGATGAGCTGCTGCGCACGCCCCTCATGGAGGCCGAACGTACACACGAGGACGAGCACCAGTGCGACGCCCGCGGCGCCGAGCCACGCGGGACGCCGGGCCTCGCGCGCCTGCCAGCCGCCGTAGCCGATCAGGGCGATCAGCGTGACGGTCAGCAGTCGTGAGCGTTCGGTGCCCACAGGCGTGAACCACGGCCCCGGCCACGCCAGGTACCCGCACAGCCAGGCGGCAACGGCATGGCCGCTCTCGTGCACCCACATGGCCAGCAGGCGCACGGGCGCGGGCGCGACCTTCACGAGCAGCCATGCCGCCGCCAGGGCGGCAGGGACGGCGGTCGCGCGGGTCACGGCCTCGGCGCGGGCCTCCCGCTGCGCGGCTGCGGCACGAGCGACGTCCTCCTGCAGCTCACGCGAGGGCGCCGCATGAGCCCGTGCGACGATGACGCCGCAGCGCGGGCATTCCGCGAAAGGGTCGGCCTGTTCGAACGGACAGCGCGGGCACTGCATGGCGACCGTTGTATCGGCACTTCAGCATACCCATGCAGCGATCCGAGCGTCCCCCACGCAGGCGGGGCCTCGGCCACACCGGTCCCGATGCACAATGGGGAGATGGTCCGCCGCCAGACACGCGTCATGCAGGTCGATCCGGTTCATCCGTCGGCCGAGGCGCTCGCCGACGCCGCTCGGATGCTGCGCGAGGGCGGGCTGGTGGTCTTCCCGACCGAAACCGTCTACGGGCTCGGCGCGCATGCCCGCGATGCCAGCGCCGTCCGCGCCATCTTCGAGGCCAAGGGTCGCCCCTCCACCGATCCGCTGATCGTGCACGTGGCGGCGGCCGACGACGTGGCGGGGCTCGCACGCCTCGTGCCGGAGGCGCTGCCGCGCCTCGCGGCCCGCTTCTGGCCGGGACCGCTCACGATGATCGTCCCCAAGCGCGCGGAGATCCCCGACCTCGTCACGGCCGGCCTCGACACGGTTGCCGTCCGGGTGCCCGCGCATCCCGTGGCGCAGGCGCTGCTCCGCGCCTCCGGCGTGCCCGTGGCCGCCCCAAGCGCCAACACCTTCTCACGCCCGAGCCCCACGCAGGCGTCGCACGTACTCGCCGACCTCGACGGCCTCGTAGACATCGTCGTGGACGGCGGGCACACGGACATCGGGCTGGAATCGACGGTGCTCGACCTGACGGTGACCCCGCCGGTGGTGCGCAGGCCAGGTGGCGTGTCGATCGACGCGATCCGGGAACTCCTGCCCGACGTCCAGGTGGTCCAGCGGGCGAGCGGCGCGTCGGTCGCCCAGGTCTCACCCGGCCAGTTGCTCCGCCACTACGCGCCGAAGGCCAGGATGACGCTCTTCGAAGGCGACAGCCAGGCGGTGCGGACCCGGGTGCTGGCCGACGCGCGGGCGCTGCTGGCGCGAGGGATGCGCGTCGGGCTGCTCGCGCCTGATGAGGACATCGATACGCTGCAGCGTGCGCTCGTGGCGGACACGCCGGCTCTCGCGATGCAGCGGCTGGGTTCCCGCCAGGATCCCGATGCGGTGGCGCGCCACCTGTTCGACGCGATCCGCAGGGTCGACGCCGCGCGGCCTGACGAGATCCTCGCCATCGGCGTCGGACCGGAGGGCATCGGCCTCGCCATTCACGACCGTCTCACCCGCGCCTCCGAAGGACGCGTCGTTCGCCTGTGACGCATCACGCGGCGATCGGCCGGTCACGTCTCTGACCGCCGGCACACCCGCGTCGTTCACGCAGAGGGTGTCGCGTCAGCCGGCACCGGACGGCGGGCCGGCATGACGAAGGAGCGGCGGGCACGGTCGGACGCGAGCGTCTCCGCGTCGTAGTACTGCGCGAGAAGGTGGCGGTCGAAGAGTTCCGGACAGCGCCCGGCAAATGCCGGCCAGTCGAGGGTCCGCGCGTCGCCGCCGAGCCGCTCTTCGATCAGGAGAAGCCAGGCGACGGTCATCGTCTCGTGGTACTTGGCTGAGGCGCCGAGCGATTCGGCATACGCGCGAAGCGTCGAGCGGAACCGGTCCATCGCC
The DNA here is from genome assembly GCA_046331345.1 of Vicinamibacterales bacterium. Lineage (GTDB taxonomy): Bacteria > Acidobacteriota > Vicinamibacteria > Vicinamibacterales > CAVVIG01 > CAVVIG01. The sequence continues at coordinate 373,378 of JAXLRA010000005.1, forward strand.
GCCCCGAGCGGATGCGTGCGCAGGTACCACCACGCGGCCTGCACATGTGCCGCGTGGGTGAATGCCGACTTCGGCAGCGTCCTCGCTTCCAGCGCCTGCACCAACCCCTCACTCGTCTGCATGAAGACTCCGTACAAAAGAAAAAGGGCCGCGGCAGCCGCGGCCCTTTCGTGTGGAACGATGTCCCCAGTGTATCAGCCGAACAGTTTCCAGAACATCCGTCCCTCCAACGTCCCGTAGATCGGACCCGAGAAGCAGGCCTGCGTGAGCAGGGCGTCGACCACCTCCGCAGACCAGGAGGCGAGCGGGAACGCCGCGGGCACATCACCGGCGGCGACGTCGCGCAGGAAGGCGCGGGCGTCGGTCGCCGGCAGCGCGGCCAGCGGCCGCCCGTGACGTGCGACGCAGGCGGCGTCGGCTGCGGCGACCCCTGCCGTGAACAGCTCGCGCTGCGCCTCGCCCTGCGCATCGGTCGCGGCCGCCAGGTGGCCGTCGATGAAGGAGGCCAGCCCGCTGGTGACACCGTCGGGCGTCAGGTGGTCGGCGGGACAGCGCGCGTTCACCATCGCCTCGGTGAACGCGGCTTCATCTGCCGTGAGCACACGGTAGGCCGACACGGGCGCCGCGTCGTCCGTATCCGCGGCAGCCGCAATCGGCGTCAGCGCGGGCGCGAGCGGCACGACCGCTGCCGCGGCGAGTGAACGGCCGAGGAAACGCCGCCGCGAGACCGTGGGCGATTCGTGGCGCGCCATCAGGCCCTCTCGGCGCCACCAGGCGCCTGCTGCTCATCGCGCGCCGCGAGCACCAGCCCCTTGTTGGCCTTGAAGAGCGCGTAGAGCGCGTCGTAGGCGATGTAGCTGGCGTCGAGCCGCTCCTGGTCGTTGGTCTTCTGCAGGATCATGCCGTCGGAGAACGCCAGGAACCCGACGCCGATCTGCCCGTCCCGGTCCGTGATGGGTGGACGGTAGCCCTCGAGGACGAACTTCACGCCCTTCTCCACCACTTCGGCCATGTGGTGAATGGCCGGGTCCGTGATCTTGTACTTCTTGACCAGCTTGGTGAACGTGGTGCCGTTCTCGTCGTGTGGACCGAGTTCTGTGCCCGGGATCGCAATGGGAATGGCGTCAGCGGGCCGCTTGTCCACCTGATCGCGGGGCACGAACACGAACTCCGCCTTCGGATCGATGAAGCGCGTGATCAGCCACGGCGACGCAACGCGATCGAAGTGGACGTTGGCGGTAGTCACCCATTTCATTGGCGCTCAGCTCCTTCGAATGGTCGATACGCCCGGCGGGGCACGCCGTCGGCCGGAGCAGTATACGCGCCTCGGCGCCGCCGTTTCATTGCGTTCTGGGCTCGGCCAGCGGCACGCGCACGAGCACGGTGGTCCCCTGCGCCGACGACTCGATCTGCAGCGCGCCACCGATGAGCGCCGTCCGCTCGCGCATGCTCACGAGGCCGAGGTGCTCGGGCATGCCGGCGGCGGTCTGGTCGAATCCTCGCCCGTCGTCTTCCACGGTGAGCTGGAGGGAATCGCCGACGTGCTGGAGCAGGACCGTCACGGTGGAGGCCCCGGCGTGCTTGTAGACGTTGTGCAGTGCTTCCTGGGCAATGAGGTAGAGATTGGTCTCGACCTCGCGCGCCAGGCGCGGCAGTTCGGTGCCGGTCCACGCGTACTCCGCGGCCACGCCGAACCGGGCGGTCCAGCCCTTCACGAGACTGTCGAGGGCAGCGGGCAGCCCGAGGTGGTCGAGCGCGGTCGGTCGGAGCTGCCAGGTGAGGAAGTCGAGGCTGCTGTCAATCTCCGCCCCGGTGCGCTGGGTCCGCTCCACGGCCGGAACGAGGGCCGGCGGCAGGGCCGGGTCGTTGCGCAGCACTTCGAGCTGCAGGCGCAGCGCGGTCAGGGTCTGGCCGAGCTGATCGTGGATGTCGCGCGCGATGCGGCGCCGCTCCTCCTCCTGCACGGACACGAGCCGGCGGAAGAGCGCCTTGATCTGCGCCTCGGCGTCCTGCCGGACACCGACCTCCTTCTGCAGCGCGGCGTTGGCCTCGCCGAGTGCCGACGTGCGATCGCGAACCCGTTCCTCGAGCGTCTCCAGCAGCTTCCGCAGCCGCTCTTCGTTCTCGCGCAGCGCCTCCTGCGTGCGCTTCAGGGCGTCGATGTCGCTCACCACCGCGAGGAACTCGGCTACCTCTCCCCCGGCGCCAACGACCGGGAGTACGTCCACCTGCGCCCACACATCGCTGCCGTCGTCCTGCCGGTAGAGAAACTGGACGCCGGGTACGACCGGCTCCCCGCGAAGGAGACGGGCGATCGGGAAGTCGCGCGCATCGAGCATGCGGCCGTCGGGCAGGTACCCGCGCCAGCGGTGATGCACCGACTGGTCACGCGACGGCACAATCCCGGTCGGCGTGTAGCGCCTGAACTCCTGGTTCGCCATCAGGATGCCGCCGTCGGGGCCGGCGAGGCCGACGCCGATGGGCAGGGTCTCGAAGAGCACCGCGAGCCGCCGATCGCCCTCCCGGCGGGCGGCCTCGGCGCGTGCCCGCTCGGCGGCCGCCCAGGTGCGCTCGGCGGTCTCGCGCACGAGCGCGATCTCCGCCGGACGCCAGCGGCGAGGCGTGGCATGGTGGACGCCGAACGCCGCCGCCAGCCGTCCGTCCCGCTCCAGCAGGATGGCGGCCACCGCCGCGATCCGCGTCCGCTCGCAGAGGGCACGCACGTCCGGAGAGAGGCGGGCGTCGGCGGACGTATCGTCCGACACCATCGGTTCGCCGCGGGTCGCCGGATCGAGGAACCAGGTCCCGAAGAGGGCGTACGGAAAACGCGCCGGCAGCGGCTCGACGCCATCGACGTACGAGGCATGGACGACCGCATCCGCGCCGTCGATCTCCGCATAGCTCACGCGGCTGGCACGCAGGTGTTCGCCGAGCAGGCGCGACGCCTCGCGCTGGATCTCGGTCGGATCGGACAGGGGACGGAGGGTGTCGCCGAGCTTCACCAGGAAAGCCTGGATGGCTTCACTGTCCCTGAGCGCATCCTCCGCCATGGTGCGCGCATGGATGTCGACGTTGAGTCCGACCCACTTCACGCCCGTCCCGTCAGGCGCGGTGATGAGGACCGCCCGCACGTTGGTCCATCGCCAGCCGCCAGCGGCCCAGCGCACCCGGAGGACGGCGTTCACCGGGCGACCGGTCTCCACCGATTCGCGCCACTGCCGCTCCGCGTACGCGCGATCATCCGGATGGATCGCCGCGAGTCCGCCGTCGCTGATCCACTCCTCGTAGGTCTGACCGGTGTATGCCCGCCACGACGGGCTGTCGACGACAACCACGCCGTCCGTGCCGGTTTCCCAGGTCGCGGACGCGAACGTGCTGACGAGGGCGCGGAGTGCCTCGAGTTCCGCGCGTGAATCAGCGGAGGCGGGGGGAACCGGCGTCGGCGGCAGCTCAGGTGCCATGAGGGGAGTCTACCTTCAAGACACCGGCCAGCTCATGAGCGGAACGCTACGGCGCGGTGACGTGCAGGTCGGCCAACCGGATCGGCCGGCCCGGTGTGATGACGAGTCCGTGGACGCCCGGGTCGCCCGCTTCGTCGGGCAGGCGCCAGGTGTAATTGCGCCACCCCGGGCCGAGCGGCTGCGGTGGCAGGCGCACACCGTCGACCTCGAGGCCCACGGCGCTCCCCTCGGCGTCGGCCCACAACTGGAGGCTGACGCTCGAACACCTGGACGTGCACGGCAGCAGGAGCTCCGCCTCCGGCGCGATGGACACGACGAACCCGCCGCCTTCGTCCGCGCCGACCGGTGACCAGCCGGCGCCGAGCAGCATCTCGTGATAGTCGCGCGCGACGTGCAGCCGCTCCGTGCGGGCATCGATGCGCTCGAGCTGTCCCGTCAGGTCGACGCCGTAGAAGGCACCCGGCTCAGTGCCCGCGACCGTGCGTCCTTCGATCAGGTCGGGCGTGCCGCCCAGCCGCACGGCAAATGCTCCCGCGGCTCGCGGCATGCGCAGGCGGTAGACGCGCGTCATCGACTCGAGCGCGGCGTGCGGCGGCCAGCCGTCACGCGTGAGCGCGTCGCGCAGCGCCGCACTGCCGCCGCTGAACTCGCGAACCTCGAGGACGCCAAGGCTCGCCGGGACATCGAACAGCCTCGGCGCGAGCGCACGATCGCGGTGGGCCGCGTAGAGCACGGTCTCCGTCGAGGGAGACGCCTGCCGCACGATCAGGTTTCCGCTGGCGGCCGCGCGGGTCATGTCGTACGGCTGTGCGCCGAGCCTGGTCCACTCCCGTTCCTCGCGCAGCCGGTATACGCTCACGGCACTCGGCGGCATCGGTACGCGCCCATCAGGGGTCAGGGCCAGGGCCGCGACGAACCCGCCGTCGGGATTCCACACGGCCAGGACCGGCTGGCTGGACTGCACGATGGCACGGCCACCGACGCGGATGGAGGCCTGGTCGTAACTGGCGACGGCGGCCACATCGACCGGCACGCGGCCCCTGCCGATCGCCTGCCCGCGCACGGCCGATACGGTTGCGACGCCCTGTCGGTCCGCCTGCTGCTGGAGCCCGCCGCCACTGCCGCGCACGCCGATGGCCGCGACGTTCGCGAAGTCCGGCGGCGGAATCCGTCCGCCGATCCGATCGAGCGGGATGGCACCGTGGGCCAGTGCCGATCCAAGCGACATGGCGGGTACGGCGATCGCGACCGTCGTTCCTGCGGGCTGGTCGTCGAGGAACTGGCGCACGGGGCCGTACGTCAGCGGCCACGGCGCGTAGTCGAACGCGAAGCCCTCGCGGCGCAGGTTGGACGCCGCCTTCGCGAAGGCCAGCACGCCAAAGCCACGCGCGGTGAACTCCCGCATCCGCGCCGGCACGGCCTCGACCGGAGCGGCCAGCCCGCGCGCGGTGAACGCCGGCGACGTGAAGCGCTCGTAGAGCACCATGCGGTCCACGAGGAAGTCCTCCGACACGAACGCGGTTCGATCCGGCACCTGCTGCGCCAGGGCGTCGAAGTAGCGCATCTCGAAACGGCGATGACTCAGGTCGCGTGCGGGCAGCCGTATCGTCGCCTGCCAGGCGATCAGCCCCACGAGCGCGGCCGCACCCGCGTAACGCGCGCGCGCCGGCAGCCGCGTCGTCAGCCCGTCGGCGCCGACCGCCGCCAGCAGCCAGGCGAAGACGAACGCGGGTTGCAGGAACCCGTCGGTCTGCCCTGCGAACACGGCCGAGAAGAGCACGACGCCGGTGATCGAGAGCACCAGGTACACCAGCGACGCGCGGTGGCGGCGGGCGAGCACGACCACACCGGCCAGGGCCAGCAGGGCCACGGGCCACGACAGTTCCTGGGCCAGACGCAGGAGCACACCCGGCACGCGGGTGGTCAACGTATCCGCCGACAGCGGTGCGACGTAGCCTGCCCAGCGCGCCCCGCGAATCACGTCCCAGAGTTCGCGCAGGTTGCTCGCCGGCGCCTCGCCCCACGCCCCCTGCCGGGTCCGGACGAGCACGAACAGATACTGCGCGAAGCCCAGGGCAAAGCAGCCGAGGATGCCCGCCACGGTCTTCGGGCTCAGCGCGAACCGCGGCGCGAGCATGATCGCGAACACCGCGACGGCCGGTCCAATCATCACGATGCTCGTGTGGTGGCCCAGGCCGAGCGAGAAGACGGCAATGGCCGCGAAGAACCACGGGGCCCGGCCCGTGCGGCCCCAGCGAAGCAGCGCGAGCGTCAGGGCAGCGACGAGCGTACCGTGGAGCGCATAGACCTCCGCAATCGTCGCGGAGAACCAGAACCCGGCCCCCGTGGCGAGCCCGAGTCCCGCGACGGCCGCAACAACAGGGGCCACGCCGAGTTCGACAGCGGCGAGTTGGCAGCAGACGACCGTGAGGGCGGCACAAACGGCGGAGAGCAGGTTGACACGCCAGGCGATGCTGCCGAGCGGCAGCCATCCGAACACATGGGAGACGACGACGTACAGAGGGTAGCCGGGCGGGTGCGCCGTGCCGAGGATGTGCCCGATGAACTGGAACTTCGGCGTGTCCTCGATGGCGACGAGTCCGGGGGCGAGCGTCCGGACGTACAGCGCCAGCGCCGTGAGGCCGACGACGGCAGCGACCAGCACGGACGAGCGGCGTGACACGGCGCCAATTATGACGGATCGATCGCACCCGCCCCGTCAGGCCGCCGGCGGCGGCCTCCCGTAAGCATTCGCTAAGGATCGGACGGCTGAGACGGTCAGGCCGCGTGGCGGTGTTAACCTACGGCACCACTTTCCGGAGGACGCATGCCCAGCAAACTCGTCGGCCAGAACTACACGACCCCAGATCTCGTCGCGAAGGTGACAGGGCGCGCCCGCTTCTCGGACGACTACCGTGTGGACGGCATGCTCTTCGCCAAGCTGCTCATCAGCCCGATGCCGCATGCGCGGGTCACGCGCATCGACACGTCGGCGGCCCTGGCGATGCCGGGCGTGAAGGCCATCATCACGGCCGACGACCTGCCGAAGCCGCAGGCCGGCGTCAGCGACCTCGGCGTGAAGATCGAAGTCGATGTCCACAACAAGCGCGCGCTGACCAACGAGCCGCTCTACGAGGGCGAACCGATCCTCGCCGTGGCGGCCGTGGACGAACTCACCGCCGCGGAGGCGATCGAGAAGATCGTCGTCGAGTTCGAGCCGCTGCCGTTCGTGATCGACCCGCTCGACAGCCTGAGGCCGGGTGGTCCCAACGCACGCACCGACGGCAACGTGTGGATGCGGAAGGCGGAAGAGAAGGATCCGGCCCCCTTCGCGGTGATGAACGTCGGCACGCTGAAATGGACGGACGCCGACTTTGCCGAGGCCGCGCAGGGCAGGCTGCCCATGGGCAAGCCCGGCTTCGAGTGGAGCTTCGGCGACGTGGAGGGGGCGTTCAAGGCGTCGGCGCTCGTGCTGGACGAAACCTTCGTCAACTCCAACGTCAGCCACCAGACGCTCGAGGCCCGCTCGGCGACGGCCTACTGGCAGAATGGCAAGCTGTTCATGCACTGCTCCACGCAGAGCACGGTGCAGACCATCGCGGCCGTCGCGCAACTCGTGGGCATCAAGCCCGAGGACGTCGTCGTCATCAGCGAGTACACCGGCGGCGGGTTCGGCAGCAAGATCACGGCGGACGTCTACACGGCCATACCGGCGCTGCTCTCGAAGAAGGCGAACGCACCGGTCCTGATGCGCATCACGCGCGAGAACGAGCACTACATCGGTGGTGCGCGCCCCGCCTTCCAGGGCCGGGTGAAGGCCGGCTTCGACAAGAACGGCAAGGTGACCGCGCTCGACATGTTCGTGGTCTGCGACAACGGCCCCTACGAGGCGCAGGGTGATGCGAGCATCAGCGGCTACATCGGCTCGCTGCTCTACCAGCCCGCGGCCATGCGCTTCCGCAGCGTGAACGTCCTCACCAATACGCCGCCCCGCGTGTCGCAGAGCCAGCCGGGCGGGATGCAGGCCGTGGCGTTCATCGATCCGATCCTGGCCAAGGCCGCGAAGCAGCTCGGCCTCGATCAGGTCGCCGTGCGCCGGCTGAATGCGCCGACCGGGCGGCCGATGGCCGGCCCGCCCGCGCCGGCGAAGGGCGGCATTCCGGCCACCAGCGTGTTCCTGCGCGAGGCCCTCGACAAGGGGGCGGAACTCTTCGACTGGCAGGCGCGGCAGGCACGAGCCGGCGGGAAGCGGACCGGCACCACCGTGCGCGGCGTCGGCGTCGGCGTCAGCGGGTTCTTCGCCGGCTCCGCCGGCTTCGACGGCCTGCTCGTCATCACGCCCGAGGGCACGCTGCGCGTGCAGTCCGGCATCGGCAACTTCGGGTCGGAGTCCGTGAGTGACGTGCACCGCGTCGCCGCCGAGGTCCTCGGTGTGCCGTGGGAGAAGGTGGAGGTCACCTGGGGCAACACGTCGCAGCACCTGCCGTGGACCTGCATCTCCGGCGGCAGCCAGACGACGCATGCCATGACACGGGCGGCGCACGCAGCCGCCATGGACGCCACGAAGAAGCTGCAGCAGATTGCGGCGAAGGCGCTGGGCGGCTCGCCCGACTCGTACAAGGTCGCCGACGGCAAGGTGTCGAACGGCGGCCGGAGCCTCACGCTCGGCGATGCCGCGAAGAAGGCCATCGAGTACGGCGGCGCATTCGATGGGCACGAACTCCCGGCCGACATCAACACGCACACGAAGGCCTCGGCAGCCGCGCTCGCGGGACAGGGCCTCATGGGCGTCGCCCGTGACAACTATCCGCAGGGTGGCCAGCCGTTCTCGTTCGTGGCCGGCTTCGCGGAAGTCGAGGTGGACGTCGAAACCGGCAAGTTCACGCTGCTGGACTACCTGGCGGTGGCCGACGTCGGCACCGTCCTGCATCCGCGCAGCCTCGGCGGCCAGATCCTCGGGCGTTCCACGCTCGGCATCGCGCACGCCATCGGACAGAAGTGGGTCTACGACAAGCATTACGGCGTGCCGCTCGCGAAGCGCTTCTACCAGAACCGCCCGCCCACCATCCTCGACGTCCCGCAGAAGATGGCGTGGCACGCGATGGACATCCCCGACCCGTTCACGCCGGTCGGCTCGCGCGGCATCGGTGAACCGCCGGTCGGCGCCGGCGCCAGCGCCGTGCTCAACGCGCTGCGCGACGCGGTCGGTGACAAGGCGCTGCTGCGCGCGCCCGTGGGGCTCGACGTGATCCTCACATCCCTCGACGAGCACTACACGCTCGAGTGGGCGTTCCCGGAAGAACACCGGCTGCGCGCGAACATCTAAAGGGAACTCAGAACTCAGACTGACGTGGGGTCCGGCTTCAGCCGGCCCCTTCCATCCTGCGCCCACAACTTCATGCGCACGCGGCGGGCCCGCGGGCTAGAATGCCCGCGCCTGATGCACGGCTCCCTGCGCACGACGATCGTCGCCCTCGTGTCGTTCGCCCTTGGCGCCGGCGCGCACCGCGCCTGGCAGCAGTACCGTACGCCTGCGGCCGTCAGCGCCGCGCCGGCCGCGGTGACGCCTGCCATCGACTTCGCCGCTGAACCGCTGTGGGCGTACGGCTTCACGACCGTGCGGAAGGACGGCGAGCAGGCGGCTCCCCAGAACCCTCCGAGCCGGCGTTTGCGCCCCAACGAAGACGAGCAGGAACAGACGCGGCTCCGGACCGTCGCCGGCTCGAAGGCCAGCTACTCGCTGGTGGACGTGCGCGACAGCTCGAACGTCATCGACTGGTTCCCCGAAGACCACCCGAGCCCGCTTCCCGAGATCATCAGGCACGGCCCGGCGTCGCTCGGCGACAAGCGATGGGGCTGCGGGTCGTGTCACCTGCCGAACGGCATGGGCCGTCCGGAGAATGCGCCGACCGCCGGCCTGCCGGTCACGTACATCCTGCGGCAGCTGCAGGATTTCAGGAACGGACTGCGGCGCACCGCTGACCCGCGCAAGCCGAACACGAACACGATGATTGCGCTCGCGAAGGCCATGTCCGAACAGGAGATGCGCGACGCGGCCGAGTACTTCAGCCGCATTCCCTATCCCGCCCGCACGCGCGTCGTCGAAACCGATCTCGTCCCGACCACGCGCATCGTCGGCAACCTGTTCCTGCCGACGTCTGCCGCCCTCACGGAGCCGATTGCCGGGCGCCTGATCGAGGTCCCGTCGGACGAGGAGCAGACCGAGCGGCTGCGCAACCCGCGTGTGGGCTTCATCGCCTACGTGCCGCCGGGGACGCTCGCGCGCGGCAAGGACCTGGTGACCACCGGCGGCATCCGCGAGGTGGGCAACCAGATCGTCCAGGGCCCGACGCAGGCGTGCGTCACCTGTCACGGGCTCGACCTGATGGGGGTCGCGGAGGTGCCGCCGATCGCCGGCCGGTCTCCGAGTTACATCACGCGACAGATGTGGGACATCCAGCAGGGCACCCGCAACGGCGAGGCGGTGCAGTTGATGAAGCTCGCGATCGCACGCCTGACACCAGGCGACCTGCTCGCGGTGGCGGCGTACGTCGCGTCACAACCTGCGATGCGGACCGAACCGCCGCCCCAGACCACGCACTGAGGCACGGGCCCTCACTCGACGGCCACGTCCACCGGGGTGGCACCGAGCACGCGCACGATCTCCTTCGGCTCTATCTGCACGAGCAGACCCCGCCGTCCACCGTTGATGTAGATCGCCTCGAGCTCGAGAATCGAGCGCTCGACGTACACCGGCAGGGGCTTGCGCGTCCCGAACGGCGACGTGCCGCCCACCATGTACCCGGTGTGCCGTTGTGCCACCACGGGGTCGCACGGTTCCACGCTCCTGCGGCCGGCCTGCCGCGCGAGCTGCTTCGTCGAGACCTCCCGATCGCCGTGCATCAGCACAATCAGCGGCTGCCGGCTGTCGTCCTCCATGACGAGCGTCTTGATCACCGCGTGCTCGTCCACCCCGAGCGCGCGCGACGAGGCGGCGGTGCCGCCGTGAGGTTCGTAGCGATACTCGTGTTCCGTGAAGCGGACCGCGTGTTGCCGGAGCGCGCGTTGGGCCGGGGTCATGGTCTTCCATACTACCCAGACCGGCACACCGCTCAGCTACACTAGCGGGCAGATGCTCCCGCAGCCACGCCACTCCACTCCGGCCTCCCGCTGGATCGGGTTCACGATCGCTGCGCTCGCCGCCATGCTCATGAGCCCGACGACGCAGGCACAGCGCCGCACGGCCCCGACGGTGCCAGACATCGAAGGTGTGTGGGACACGGGCACCGCCACGCCGCTCACCCGCCCGGCGCCGTTCGCCACGAAGAGCCACTTCACGCGTGAGGAAGCCGAGGCGTTCGAACGCGACAACTACGCGCGCATCCTGAGCGTCTTCTCCGCGGAGGACAGGCTGGCCAGCGACCTGAACGACACCTATCAGGAAACGGCGGGCCTCAAGGTGGTGAGCGACCTCCGCACCTCGCTCATCGTGGATCCACCCAACGGACAGCTGCCGGACCAGCTCCCTGCGGCGAAGGTCCGGGCCGACGCGCGCCCGAAGCGCAACTACGACGACCCGGAAACGCTCACGCTGGACGAACGCTGTCTGATGGGCGTGAACTACAGCTCATCAGCCGCCACCCCGCCGCTCGTGCCGAACCCGTTCGGCCAGAATCTCTACCAGATCGTGCAGACCGCGAACCGGATCGTGATTCATTCCGAACTGATCCACGAGGCGCGCGTGATCCGGATCAACGGCACGCACCTGCCGCCGTTCATGCGCACGTGGACTGGCGACTCGATCGGGCATTGGGAGGGCGACACGCTCGTCGTGGACACGACCAACTTCAGGAACGACACGCACTACCGCAACTCCGGCGAGCGCCTGCACGTCGTCGAGCGGTTCACCCGGGTGTCGCCCACCGAGCTGCGCTACCGCGTCACGGTCGAGGACCCGGACACCTGGGCAGCGCCGTGGACCGCGGAGATCCCCTTCAGGGCGACCACGAAGCAGATCTTCGAGTACGCCTGCCACGAGGGGAGCCTCACCATCGAGAACATCCTGCGCGGGGCGCGCGACGAGGAACGCCGAGGTGTCAGGCCGCGGTGAAGGTCCACCTGAAGGTGGACCCCACGAGTGTCACGAGCCGCTGCCTCGGTCCCCGCCCTCGCGCCAGGCACTGCCCCCGCCATTGCGCCACGCACCGCCCAGCCCTCTGCCCTCCGGTCCAGCCCTCCGACCCCGGCCCCTCGGCTTCCGGCCTCCGCCCTCCGACCGTCGCCCCTCGACCTCCGGGCGCTGACCTCTGAGTTCTGAGTTCTGAGTTCTGAGTTCTGAGTTCTGAGTTCTGAGTTCTGAGTTCTGAGTTCTGAGTTCTGAGTTCTACCTTCGAAGGAGCGCGGTGTATGTCAGGTACATCTGCGCGCGCCAGCGCAGGATCATCCCGAACGCGAGGATGAAGAACAGGCCGGCGGTCTGCGGCACGGTGAGCACCGTGTCCAGGTAGGCGCGCGCCCCGATGCGGATGCCGGCCAGCACGACGATCACGGCGAAGAAGATGTTCGAGCGCTGCATGGTCACGGTGTCGCCCTCGCGTACGAGCTTCGACGTCCGGAGCAGCGGGTAGGCCAGCACCAGCGCACCGATCGCGAAGGCTGCCAGCGCCCAGCTCCACGGGAGGCGGAACACCGGCGCGAGGAACATGCAGAAGCCGGTGGCCATCCCGAGCGGCGGGATGATGATCTTCTTCGCCGACACGGGCGTCCGGGTTTCCTGGACTCTCCAGACCAGGACGGCAATCGCGCCGCCGATCGACGCGAGGAGCGAGAGGATGTTCAGGTGCGGCACGGCGTCTTTCCAAGGATTGTGCCGAAAGACCGCAACAAGAATCGATGGGGCAAGGCCGAGCTGGTGCCCCTGGTGATTGACAGCCCGCGCGGCGGGAGCATAATCGGCGCCTACAGGAGACACCATGCGTGTGATGAAGCTGATGATTGCGGGAGTGGTGACGGCGGCGGTCGTGGGTGGCGCGTATATGGCCGGTGTGGCACATGCGCAGGGGGCCCGGCCCACCGTGAACGACCCGGTCGGTCCGCTGCCGGACCCGACACACATTCCGGTCACGCTGCCGAAGGACATCAAGTGGACCGGGCAGGAAGGCCGGCAGCAGATGGGGCTGCTCTTCGGCGATCCCAACAAGCCCGGCCTCTACGGCGTCGTCTACAAGTGGTACCCCGGCAACTTCTCCCAGCCCCACTTCCACGATCAGGAACGGTACGCGTACGTGATCTCCGGGACGTGGTGGGTGTCGACGAGCAACGTGTACGACGAGAAGACCACCTACCCGGTGCGCGCGGGCACGGTGGCGATCGACACCGCCAACACCGTGCACTGGGATGGCGCACGGGTTGGCGAGAAGGAACCGGCCGTGCTGGTCCTCGTCGGCATGGGGCCGGTGAAGACCGTGCAGGTCGACGAGAACGGCAAGCCGAAGGCGCCCGCCGCCGCGCGCTGACCGAAGATGTCTGCTACCACTCGCCGATCGTGAACGGCGTCTCGCCCGTGTTCACGGCCGGGGCGCCGTTGAGGATCAGCAGCACGCCGCGCACCGGCGCACGCAGTTCGGCGAGCGTGGCGCCGAAGTAGTCGACCACGACGCCGAGGAGAGTGCCGGCGCCGACCAGTTCCCCGGCCCGCACGCGCGGGATCAGGATGCCGGTCGCCGGACTCTCGACCTCGTGGAGCTTCTTGTAGAGCACGGCGCCGTCGTTGGCAGGCGCGCTGCCTGGCAGCATCTGCAGGTGGCGGAGCGCGTTGAACGACACGTCCACTGTCAGCGCGATCGACGCCTCGTCGCGCTGGCCCAGCTGACCGATTTCGACGGTGAGGCCTGGCTTGCCGCGGGTCTGGGCGGTATTCGGGTACGACACCGACTGGTTCGGGTCGCGCGGGCGCCCGCCGAACAGCACGATGTGGCCGAGCCCGGTTGCCTTCGCAAATGCGAGCGTCCTGGCATCCAGCGCCGCATCGCCCATCACCGGCGCGTACGCATGCGGCCACAGTTCCTCGTTCCAGCTTCCCGCATGCATGTCGATCAGGTAGTCGCTGCGGCGCACGACCTCCCGTGTGAGGAAGTCGGCGATCTGCTCGGTGGCGCTGCCATCGGCCCGCCCGGGAAAGACACGATTGAGGTTCTTGCCGTCTGAGGGATTGACGGCAATGCGCCGCCCCTGAAACCCGGCCACGTTGGCGAGGTGGATCAGCACCAGCGTGCCTGACAGGTCGCCGGGCGCGACGCGGGCACGCAGGCGCTGCAGCGCGAGGATGGACGGAAATTCGTCGCCGTGCACGCCCGCCGTCAGCGTCAGCACCGGTCCTGGCTTCGCGCCGTTGATGACCGTGACGGGTATCTGTGTGTCGGCCACAGGCACGAGGAAGGAAGCCGCCGTGCCCGACGGCACACGGTGGCCGGCCAGGTCGAAGGCCGGCTGCGCGGCGGCGCCGCGCACGGCCGCCAGGTGCAGGAAGCAGATGAGGAAGATGGCACGCATCACCTCAGGATACGGGAGCCGCCCGTGCGTCCACCGCGTGTGCCGATGAGCGGTCGGATTCCGGCAGCGAGTGGTTGGTTCGGACCGGCCACCGGCCGGACCTGCTACTGCCGCGTCAACGTGAGGGTTCCACCCGAGAACGCGGGCGTGCAGCTGCCCGCCCCGGAGTAGCTGCCGGTCAGGCCGGTTCGGGCGCCGTTCAGCGTCGCCGTGCCGCTGACGGTCACGGTACAGGAGGGCTGGCCCGTCACCCCGCCGGCCGGCACGTCGATGGTCCACGTGAGGGTGGACCCGTTGAGCGTGCCACTCACCGTACCGGTGAGCACGACGCTCTTGAGCGGCGTCGAGATCGTGGCCGGCCCGCGGACGGCGCCACTGCCGTCCGTCAGCGACCAGGTCATCGTCCCTGGCCCCGAACTGTCGGTCGCGTCGCCCGACCAGGTGCCGCTCAGGCTTCCATTGCCGGAGGACGACCCGGAGGGGCCGGACGGCGACGACCCGCAGGCTGCCGCCCAGGCGAGCGCTGTGGCGCAGAGCGCGACGCGGGCCAGCCGTGCGCTAGGGCGTGGCACAGCGGCTCTCCGGGAAGCCGAAAATCGACCGAACGGGCGCGCCGACCGTCAGCGTCCAGCGCTGCGTCTCGACGAGCGCCTGCGTCGGGTCGCGGCGTACCGCCGTGGTGCTGTCACGGACGTCGGCCTCCACCGTGTGCGCGCCCTGCGACAGCGGCGACGTTCCGAGCACCAGGTCGGGGCCAGTCGCCACCTGCGCGCCATCGACCCGCCACACCACGCTCAGCTCCCGGGTCGTCGTGCGCAGCGGCTTCACGCCGAACGTGACGCTGCTGCCGCAGGCGGCGCTGACGCTGGCCTCCGCCGGCACGGCGGTATCGAACGGCTGCACGAAATTGTAGAAGCGCAGGATCAGCTGCTCGGTGTTCACCGCGTCGTACGAGCGGTTCAGGCTGCGCATCTTCGAATCGAAGGTGGGCCGGTACAGGCCCGAGGTGCAATACGACGCTCCCTCGTAGGCCCCGGGCACGTTGAGCGCGGACGTCGAAGTGGGCAGCGGCGTCCCGCCATCGACCCACGTGGCCCACTTGATCGAGGCGCGCGCGATGTTCTTCGCGATGTTCACCTGCGATGGCTCGACGCCGTTGTTACAGGGGGGCGGCGAGGCGGAGTACTCGTCGCCCAGCAGGCCGAGCGTGTGCCCCATCTCGTGCAGCGCCAGTTCGATCACCTCGGGCGCCGTGGACGCCACCACCACCGACCCGCCGCTGCCCCCATACTGGCTGTCGTTCACGAGGACGATGACGAGGTCGCGGGAGTCGGGGGCGAGGCTTCGCGAGAGCACGGTGTTGACCGCCGACACGTTGGCGCAGACGGTCCGCTGGATGCCGCCGCAGTTGTAGTACGCCCCGAGCGCCGTCCGCCGCGTGACCCCGCTCTCAGGGTGCGACACGCCAGACTCGGGCGACTCCACGTCGACACGGAACACGTTGAAGTAGCTCGCGTACTCGGCGAACGGCTGCTGGGCGAAGAAGCCGCGTACCAGGTTGTCGGTATCGCTCGAGTACTTCACCATGTCGGCCTGCGCGTACCCGTCGCCGACGATGACGAGGTTGATGCGGTTGGCGACCGGTCCGTTGTCGCGGACGGTCACCACCGGTTCGGCGCGTGCGATCGAGGCAGCGAGGAGGATCGCTGCGACCGGCCAGACCTTCATGGCAGCGGGGTGAGCGCCACATCGCCGACGACGTCGAGGGCGTACTCGGTGCCGGTCCAGCGAGGCTGGTACACGCGGAGGGCGCTGGCATCCACGAGCCGCGGAATGGCGATGAACAGCTCCGCTTCCTGCCGTTCGAAGAACTGTCCGCTCAGCCGTCCGTCGGGCCCCGGTGTTTCGGCGCGCAGCACGCGGGGGTTCGGCGCGGTGCGCCAGTCCAGTTCGCGCCCGTCCGACGCACGCACCACGATGACGAGCATGTCGGGCGACAGCTGCGGGCGGCGTTCGCGGCGCAGGAAACCGCTCGAGAGCTTCTGCTCCACCACCGCCAGGGTGGGTGGCAGTGCGGCCGCGGCAGTCTGCCCCACCACGGTCGACCCCGCCCAGTGCACGCGCAGTTCGAGCACCTGGCCATCGGCAGCAATCTGGGAGACCGTGCGCGTGAGCGCGGCAAACGTCCGGGGCTCGTCGACAGACTGCGCGACGGCCGGGACGGTGGCGCACACCGCGAGGAGCGCAGCGACGACCTGTCTGGCTGTAGTGTGCACGAGCGCCCCAGGGAGATTCGACATCGGCAATGTCGGTGTCCGGCCGCCGCGGTTCCCGAGCGGCTCGGCTGCCCTCAGTATACCGGCCCGGACCCATGACTTCCGTGAGCCCGGACGCCGCCGGAATCCGGCCCTCAGGCACCGAAGCGGCGTTCGAGACGTGGCTCCGGACGTCCCACCTTGTCGCGCGAGCTCGACAGCAGTAGAGTGTCGCGTAACAAATATGCGTGGATTCGGACGCTTCTTCATCGCTGCAACCGCTCTCTTCTACGTGGGATGCACCGCCAGCCATCCGCCGAACGCGCAGAGCAGCGGCGGGTCTCCCCTGGCGCCGACCACCACGGACACGCTCGCCCTCGGGGAGAACCTGTCCGCAACGACGGGTCAGGTCATCAGCAACGTGACGATTACGACCACGTCGGGCCCCTGCCTCGTCGTCCAGGGTGTCACCGACGTGTGGATCGACCGCGTGACGGTCGGACCATGTGGCGCCCAGGGCATCTACGTGATCGGCGCGGCGCGGGTCCGGATCACGAACAGCGTGATCCACACCGACCACGGCGACACGAGCGGCTTCGGCACCGGTACCGCCGTCCTCATCCAGAACTCGACCGATGTCCTGGTGCAGGGGAACCAGATCTCCAACAGTGCCAGCAGCGTGCTCGCGCAGGCGTCGCCGAAGACGAAGATCATCGGCAACTACTCGCAGAATCCGCTCGGACCGTTCCCGAACGCCTCGCACTTCCAGCTCACCACCGGGTCGAGCCAGAGTTCGATCACCGACAACTTCGGCGAGCAGGTGCCCCGGTTCCGCGGCGCCCCGTACGACGGGCAGTTCATCGAGGACGGCATCAACATCTACCAGACGGGCAACGTCCTGATCGCACGGAACTTCATCCGCGACGGCGACTCCGCCAACGGGTGCGGTATCGTCATCGGCGACAGCTTCGACGGGCTGCCGGGCGACGGCGTCACCGTCACAGACAACACGCTCATCAGGACGTCCCACTGCGGCATCGGCGTCGTCGGCGGCTCGAACCACATCCTCCGGGGCAACAAGATTCTCGACCCGAACTTCGTCGGCGATTCGGGCAGTTCCGGCATCCAGGTCTGGGACTGGCGTGGCCTGGGTACCTGCGCGAACATCTCGGTGCGGAGCAACATCGTCAGCAATTTGATGCCCGGCGGTTGGTACAACGACTACTGGAACGGCAGCGGCCGGCCCACCAACTTCCGCTGCCGGAACGTCGACGTGATCCAGAACGTCTCCGGGGCCAACGCCCGCAACCTGCTGACGCCGGAAGCGTCGAAGTTGCCCACGCCGGCCATTCCCCCGCTCACGTACTGATACCCGGACGGGCGTCCCTGTCGCACGGCACGGGCGCCCGGTGCCGCCGGGCGCGCTGCGGGCAGCGGTCCAAATCCGTCGGGGAGCGCCAGATTCACGCGAACGCGCCGAACGTCCCGGCAATTCGTCATGAAGAGGCCGCTCGTGTCACACGCAACCGCCCTTCCGCAAGGGGCGTCCTGTGCGAGAATACCCGCGAAGCTCAGCACACAGCGACCGCTTTCCTCCAAGGAGGCCGGGCGCTGCGACCACACCTCTTCCGCCGCTGAGTTCCGACCGATAAGAATTCCGGACCTGGCAGAGGTACGCGCAACCCACCACGCATGATTCTCGAACTGACAGCCGACCAGAAGCGATTGCAGGACAGCGCCGTGGAGTTCGCCAGGGGCACCCTTGGCAGGAACATGATTGCGCGCGACCGGGAGGAGACCTTCGACCGCGACGGGTGGCGCGCATGTGCCGCCTTCGGTGTCATGGGGATGCCTGTTCCGGCCGAGTACGGCGGGCTCGGGCTCGGCCTCACCGAACTCATCGCGGTGATGGAGGGGCTCGGCTACGGGTCCAAGGATGCGGGCCTCATCTTCTCGATCAACGCCCACATGTGGACGGTCGTCGTTCCGCTGCTGCTCTTCGGCACGGAGGCGCAGAAGCGTGAGTATCTGCCGCGGCTGATCAATGGGGACCTGATCGGCGCGAACGCGGCCACGGAGCCCGACTCAGGGTCGGACCTCTTCTCCCTCCGGACGAAGGCGGTGAAGCGTGACGACGGCTACGTCATCTCTGGCAGGAAGACCTTCTGCACGAATGCGCCGGTCGCCGACCTGTTCATGCTCTACGCGACGGCGGATCCGGCGCTGGGCGCCCGGGGCCTCATCGCCTTCCTCCTCGAATCCACCACGCCGGGTCTGACGGTGTCCAGGCCGATCGACAAGATGGGCCTGCGCACGTCGCCGATGGGCGAAGTGGTGCTGGACGAGTGCGCCGTCGGCACGGACCGCCGGATCGGGCGCGACGGGCGTGGCGCCACCATCTTCGACTGCTCCATGGAGTGGGAGCGTGGCTGCATCCTGGCCGCGTGCCTCGGCGTGATGCGGCGCCAGCTGGAAGACTGCATCAGGTACGCGGGCCAGCGAAAGCAGTTCGGGCAGTCCATCGGGAAGTACCAGTCCGTGGCGAACCGGATCGTCGACATGAAGATCCGGCTCGAGACCTGCCGGCCGCTGGTCTACAGGATCGGCGCGGCGAAGGACGCGGGCCGGAACGCGCGGATCGAATCCTCGCTGGCCAAGCTCCACGTCTCGGAGTCATTCGTCGCGTCGAGCCTGGATGCGATGCGCACCTTCGGCGCGTACGGATACATGACCGAGCAGACGCTCGAGCGCGATCTGCGCGACAGCGTCGGCGGCCTGTTCTACTCGGGCACGTCGGACATCCAGCGCAACATCATCGCGCGTGGACTTGGCCTGTGATCACCGACCGGACGCTCGCCAATGCGCGCCCCGACCTGACGCGCTACGCGTTCATCCTGCTGCAGCTCGGCCTGCTGCTGTGGGCCTTCAGGGAATACCACATCGAAGGCCCGGTGTTCTTCGGGCTCTGCGTCATCGCCTACGCCGGCTTCGCGGTGCACTACTGGCTGCCGGTCCAGTGGAAGGAACCGTTCTTCATCGCTCTGTCGGTGCTTGCCGCCGGCTTCGCCCTGGAGCCGATCGTGGCCGTCCTCGTCCTCGGAACCGGCCTGGTGCTCTACGGCATCACCCGGCTGCCGGCGTCGTGGCACGTGCGCCTCGGCCTCACCCTGGCCATCACGGCGGCCATCATCGCCCTGCGGTACGTGCCGAACACCCCAGTGCCGTCTGCCTACTGGCCGACGCTGGGCGCCCTGTTCATGTTCCGCCTGGCGGTCTACTACTACGAGCTGAGGCACGCTGGCGCCCCGTTCGGCTTCGTCGA
Source organism: Vicinamibacterales bacterium (assembly GCA_046331345.1). Lineage (GTDB taxonomy): Bacteria > Acidobacteriota > Vicinamibacteria > Vicinamibacterales > CAVVIG01 > CAVVIG01. The sequence continues at coordinate 392,967 of JAXLRA010000005.1, forward strand.
GTTCGGGACCTATTTCTTCATGCTCCCGAACTTCTACTTCCTCTTCTTCCCGGTCGTCGACTTCCAGACGATGCGGAAGGGGTTCCTGCGGCGGCCCGCGAGCGAGCTGGCGCAGCTCGGCGTGCTGTGGATGATTCGCGGCGGGCTGCAGTTGCTGCTCTACCGGGTCGTGGTGTATCTCCGCGGCCGCGGCACCGCGGTGGAGACGACCACGCTGCTGCTCCTGATCCGGAACATGGTGACGACGTACCTGCTCTACCTCAAGGTCTCGGGCACCTTCCACATCATCATCGGCCTCATGCAGCTGTTCGGGTACGACCTGCCGGAAACCCACCGCAAGTGGCTGCTCGCGAGCAGCCTCACCGACTTCTGGCGGCGTATCAACATCTACTGGAAGGACTTCATGGTGAAGATGGTCTACCTTCCCACGTACTTCCGGCTTCGCAAGCAGGGAGACATGCGCGCGCAGCTGGTGGGAACGGCGGTCGTCTTCGTGCTGACGTGGCTGCTGCATGCGTGGCAGTTCTGGTGGCTGAGCGGCCGGTGGCTGCTGACGGTGCCCGATACCCTTTTCTGGGGCACCCTCGGCGCCCTGGTCGTCGTCAACGTCTACCTCGAAGTGAGCAAGGGCCGCCGGCGTTCGACCGCGCCCCCGCCGCTTCCACTGCGTGTGGTCCAGACCATCGCCACCGTCTCGCTGATCATCTTCCTCTGGTCGCTGTGGAGCAGTCCGTCGTTCGAGGCCTGGCTGGATTTGCTGACGTACGGCAGCGTGTCGACCACCTAGCTGATTCCTTCATATTCGAACAGGAGCCGTCATGAGCGAGATTGCCGACATCAAGGAGCAGATCAGGACCTTCATTCTCTCGGAGTTCCTGCCGGGCGAATCAGCTGCCAACCTGACCGACGACACCGCGCTCCGGACGAGCGGCGTGCTCGACTCGATTGCCACCGTGACGCTGATCTCCTTCGTCGAGGACACCTACCACATCGAGCTGGAAGCCCACGAAACGGGCATCCAGAACTTCGATCGCATCGAGGACATCGCAGCGCTCGTCCTGAGCAAGAAAGCCGTCGGCTGACACATGGAGCACCTCGCTGCGACGTTCGAGGCCGCCGCGGCTGCGTTCCCGCAGCGTCCGGCGGTCTGCATGCCGGATGGCACGAGCCTCACCTACGCGGAACTGGACGAACGCGCTGACCGGCTCGCGGGCTTCCTCCAGGCTGCGGGTGTCGTGCCGGGAGACCGTGTCGGCCTGACGGTGCCAAAGGGCTTCGAGGCGGTGACCACGGTCATTGCGGCCCTGAAGTGCGGGGCCGCGTACGTGCCCTCGGACTGGACCGCACCGGACGCGCGCGGCCGCGCCATCATGGCAGACTGTGCCGTGAAGGCACTCGTGCTGCACCGGCAGTGCCTCGGCGTCCTCGACGGGTGGGCCGACAGGCCGGCCACCGTGCTGGTGGTCGGCGGCGAGGAAGTCCCGCAAGGCTGCACGCCGTTCGAACGCGCGCTCGACTCCGCACCCGGCAGGCGAGACGTCGAGCGGCACCCCGATCACCTCTCGTACGTGCTCTACACGTCAGGCTCCACGGGCGTCCCGAAGGGCGTGAAGATCAGCCACCGGAACGCGCTCAGCTTCGTGGACTGGTGCTCGCGCACGTTCGACCCCACGCCGGAGGACCGCTTCTCGAGCCACGCCCCGCTCCACTTCGACCTGTCGATCCTCGACCTGCACGTGGCGTGGAAGCACGGCGCATCGGTCCACCTGATCCCGGACGATCTCGGCCGCAGCCCGAAGGAGCTCGTGCAGTTCGCCGTGGCGCACGACATCACCGTCTGGTACTCGACGCCCTCCACGCTGACCTTCATGACCCAGTTCGGCGGGCTCGCGAAGACCGGATGGACCGGTCCGAGACTGGCGCTGTTTGCCGGCGAGGTCTTCCCGGTGAAGCACCTGCGGCGCCTCATGGAACTCTGGACCCGTCCGCGCTGGTTCAACCTGTACGGGCCGACCGAAACCAACGTGTCGACGTACCACGAGGTGATCCCGCCGATTCCGGCGGACGTCATCGAGCCGCCGCCGATCGGCAAGCCGTGCGGCGACCATACGATCGCCATGCTGCGCGATGCCGAGGGGCACGCGGTGTCCGGTGCGGGCGTCGAGGGCGCGCTGTGGTTCACGGGCGACTGCGTGTTCCAGGGCTACTGGAACCGGCCCGCGGAGGATGCCCGGGCGTTCGAGATGATCGATGGCCGGCGCTGGTACGACACCGGCGATCTCGTCAGGCAGGAGGCCGACGGCACGCTGGTGTACGTGGGGCGGCGCGACCGCATGGTGAAGCGGTTCGGCTATCGCATCGAGCTCGGCGAGATCGAGAGCGCGCTGTACAAGCACGAGGGCATTGCCAAGGTGGCGGCCATCGCGACCCGCGACGACAAGGGCGTGAAGATTGTCGCCTGCTGCGTCGCCGAGGGCGAGACCCGCTCCACCATCGAGATGAAGCAGTTCTGCCATGAGCACCTGCCGTCCTACATGATTCCCGACGCGTTCGCCTGGCGCGACGACCTGCCCCTCACGTCGACCGGCAAGGTCGACTACCAGCAACTGCTGCGCGGCCTCCAGCCCGGGCCCGGAACCAGCAAGTGACGTTCCTGCCGAACCTGTCGCAGGCCCCGATCAGGACCGGGCTCTGCTTCTGCGCGCTCGCGGCCCTGCTCGCGCCGGTACTGGCGTTCCCGGGCGAGGACGACCGGGAGCAGCCCGGCGCGATCCGGGCGCTCAAGATGATCAGGAAGGACATCCTCACGTCCGACGAAGCGGACGAGATGACCGGCGGCTACTACGAAGATCTGTTCACGTTCAGCAACCGGACCATCTCGACCAACCGCCTGACCACCGGCAAGTGGGCCACCAACTGGACGAAGTTCGAGGCCCTGCCGACGGCGCACGACGACGTCAAGCTCAACTCGTTTCTCTACTTCGATGTGCGGCCGAACCTGAACAGTCCCGAGTCCTGGCTCAGGGGACGCTACAAGGACCGGCACATCACCAACAGTCACGGGATGGCCGACCGCGAGTACTCGCTCGAGCGGCCGGCAGGCGTCTGGCGGGTGGCGTTCATCGGCGACTCTCTTACGCGCGGCCTCGGCGCGAGCTTCGGCCAGAACTATGAGTCGCGGCTGGAAGCGCGCATGAATGCCGCTCCACCGGCCCCCGGCGTCCAGGGGTACGAGTTCCTCAACTTTGCCGTCGAAGGGTACCGGCCCACGCAGTTCCTCTGGGTGCTGCAGCACAAGGTCCCGCGGTTCCAGCCGCAGGTGAATGTCGTCGCACTGACGAACCTGTCGTTCACGCGGTGGGAAGCGCACCTCGTGCAGCTCATCCACGACGGCATCGATCTGCACTACCCCTTCCTGAAGGAGCTCGTGGCCAGGGCCGGCGTCCGGCCGGACGACGACCCACACATGTTCAGGGCGAAGCTCGAGCCGTACCGCGAGACCGTGCTGCGGTGGGTGCTGGAGACGATGAAGCAGTCGTCGAAGGAACAGGGTACACAGCTCGTGGTGTTCCTCGTGCCGGCTGTATCGACGAATGAAGTGAGCCTGCGACCTGGCTTCGCTGCGGTACGCGCGATGGTCGAGAGCCTAGACATCCCGCTCGTCGACGTGTCGGACACGTTCGCCGGGTTCGAGGATCTGTCTCCCTATCGTGTGGGACCGCGCAACGAGCACGAGAACGATCGGGGCCAGGCGCTCCTCGCGGAACGTCTCTTCGAGCGCCTGCAGCGGAATCCTCGCGCGTGGAGCCTCATTGCTGGCACAATCGGCACGGAGCCTGCCCCTGCGACGACGGGGCGGGTCACCCCCACGGAGTAGCACGCCAGCCCGACGCCATTGGGCCGGCCGGGAGCGCCTATGAAGCCTCTGCCGAACCTGTCGCAGTATCCCCTCAGCGTCGTGCTCTGCCTCTGCACCCTGGCCGCCCTGCTGGCCCCCGTGCTGGCCTTCCCCGGCGACGACGATCCCGCGGAGCCGAGTACCATCCGGGCCCTGAAGATCATCCGGAAGGACCGGATGCCGCAGGACGAGAACGATCAGATGACCGGCGGCTACTACGAGGATCTGTTCACGTTCAGCAACCGGACCATTTCGACCAATCGCCTGACCACGGGCAAGTGGGCCACCAACTGGACGAAGTTCGAGCCGCTCCGCACCAACGCGGCTGCCGACCAGCGGCTGCAATCCTTCCTCTACTACGAGCCGCGCCCGAACCTGGACCAGCCGGAGTTCAACGTCAGGTTCGTCACGAACAGTCATGGCATGACCGATCGGGAGTACAGCCTCGAGCGGCCGCCCGGGGTGTGGCGTGTGGCGTTCATGGGCGATTCGCTGACGCGCGGGCTCGGGGCCTCGTTTGGCAAGAACTACGAGTCGCTGCTCGAAGAACGCCTCAACGTCATGCGCCCCGTCTCCGGGGTGGAGAAGTACGAGTTCCTCAACTTTGCGGTGGGCGGGTATCGTCCGACGCAGCTCCTCTGGGTACTGCAGAACAAGGCGGCCGCGTTCCAGCCACAGGTGAACGTGGTGGCCCTGACCAACCTGTCCTTCGCCAGATGGGAGGCGCACATCGTGCAGCTCGTGCACGACGGCATCGACCTCCACTATCCGTTCCTGAAGGACATCGTCGAGAAGGCCGGGGTCCGGCCAGACGACGACGCACAGATGTTTGCGTCGAAGCTGGAGCCGTACCGCGACGAAGTGCTGCGATGGGTCCTGCAGTCGATGAAGACCTCCTCCGAGGAGCGCGGCGCCGCGCTCGTCGTGATTCTGGTGCCGCTCGTCACCGATCCGGAGACGCTGCGGGCCGGGTTCGCGGAAGTCAAGTCGCTCGTGGAGAGCCTCGACATCCCGGTGATCGACGCGTCGGACACGTTCGTCGGCATCGACGATCTCACGCCGTACCGGCTCTCGGCCCGCAACCAGCACGAGACCGATCTCGGCCAGAAGGTGCTCGAGGAGCGGATCTTCGAGCGGCTCCAGCAGAACCGCCGCGCCTGGAACATCATCGCGGGCACCGGTGCGACGGCCACTACCGCCGCGCCCCAGGGGCAGGCCGTTCCCGCGAAGTAGCGCGCTGGCCGGACGTGGCCCGGACCACGTATGCTTCCAGTCATGTCGTTCTGGATCAGCGTCACCTCGAAGGATCACGTGCTCGACAGCCTGGCGGGCGGCTTCATGCAAGCCCCCGGTGAAAAGGCGGGCGCCCTGCATCAGCTCGAGCGGGGTGACATCGTCTTCTTCTACTCACCGGGCACGTCGTTCCGTCGCGGCGCGGTGCTCCAGGCCTTCACCGGGGTGGCGCGGGTCACCAGCGAGTCGGCACATCAGGTCGATGCCGCGGTGCGCATCAGGCCCTGGCGCCGGGAAATCCAGGCGGTGCCCTCCGAAGAGACGCCGGCTGCCCCACTGGTGCCAGCACTCGACTTCATCACCGACAAGGACAACTGGGCGGCGGCCATCGGGCGCGGACTCGTCAGCATTGGCGCCGACGATGCGGGACGGATCGCAGCAGCCATGAAGGTCGAGATCGGCGTCGCGCCGCGCGGCTGAGCGGGCACGCATGCTGAGGCTCGCGATCAACGGCCTGCTCGCGGGGGTCGTGGTGGTGGCGGTTGGTGAAGTGGCCCGGCGCTATCCCCGCGTCGCCGACGTGATCCTGGCGGTGCCGCTGGTGGTGTTCGCGGTCTATGCCGTGCTCTATCTTCGCGAGCCGAACCTCGCCCCCATCTCGAGAATGGCGCGGCAGATGCTGGTGCTCGTGCCCCTCAGCCTCCCCTTCTTCGTACCGCTCGCCTTCGCGGACCGGCTGCATCTCGAGTTCTGGCCGGCCTTCGCGCTCGGACTCGCACTGGTGACCGTGGCGGTCGGCACCTATCTCTGGTTCACCGCCTGAACCCTCCCGGATTCCGGCGCGCTACGCCGTCATCCAGGCGAGGGCTTCGGTGGCGATGGCCGGAGGAATCTCGTGCCGGCCATCGAACTCGCGGTAGGTCACGTCGTAGCGCATGGCCTGCAGGCGCGGCACGATGACCCGGCTGCAGCGGTCGATCGGCAGGATCTGATCGGACCGTCCGTGCGACATGAACAGGCGCGGCTTCCCCTGGGGTGGCGCCTGGACGATGAAGCCGGGCGAGCACGCCATCACCCTGGGGAACAGGTCGCCGTTGGCGAGGCCGAGCGAGAGGGCGTACGACGCACCGTCCGAGAAGCCGCCGATGGTCAGACGGGCGGCGTCCACGAGGAGGCGGGCGAACACGTGCGTGAGCACGTCGTTCAGGAAGACCACGTCGTCGCCGAAGCTGCCTCGAATCGCGTCCCACGTGCCGTCGCGCGAGTCGGGCGCCACGACGACCACGCCCGCGGCGTCCGCCGCGGGGCCAATCCGGCGCAGCATCGCCGCGCCGTTCTGGGTGGCACCGTGGAGGAACAGCAGCAGCGGCACCGGCCCGTCGCGCAGCGTCGCCGGCACCTGGACCACGCCGTCGCGGCCACCCGCGCCAAGGCCGAGGGGTCCGCTCGCGAGGGTGCGCGGCGCACCCGGCTTCGGCCGCGCGGCCAGGCGCGCCGCCGTCTGGCTTCCCTGCGCCGCCAGCCTGAGCGGCACAGCCATCGTGCCGAGCAGCGCGCCCGCTGCCGAACCGATGAAGTGGCGGCGTGTGACCCGTGTCTCGTCTGAAGCCATCGTGGCGATCTCCTCGCGCCACGGATCCTCGCACAGAAGCGCGCGACGCGGGCGGTGTGCCGTGACGATCAGTCCGGAGCCCCGCATCAGCGGCCCGGGTGCTATAGTCGCCGCCAGATTCCATTCACCCTGAGGAGACTCCTGATGCGAGCACGTGCGGTGGCAGCGGCGGCGATGGCGGTGACGACGATGCTGGGGGTGTCGCTGTCGAGCCAGCAGCGCGTGCCCGACCTGATGAGCGCGTTCGATTACGACGTGGTGCCGAACTGGTCGCTGCCATATCCGAAGGCCGGGTACGCCTGGGGGTCGGTGCCAGGCATCTTCGTCGAGAGCGACGACCGCATCTTCGTGGCGAGCCGCGGCGAGATCAAGGAGCCGAACCCTCTGCCGGCAGACTACAAGGGGTTCCTCGGTGGCTTCCGCCAGGTGCTCAATGCGCCCGACAACGAAGTGCGCGGCTGCATCCGCATTCTCGACAGCACCGGCAAGGTGGTCGAGATCTGGACGCAGTGGGACAAGCTCTTCGAGGGCACCAACGGTCCACACAAGATCAAGATCAGCCCCTACGATCCCGAGCACCGCGTGTGGGTGGTCGGAGAGACGAAGAATGTCATCTACGTCTTCTCGAACGACGGCAAGCAGCTGCTGCAGACGATTGGCGTCGAGGGCGTCACGGCGGAAGACGAGACGCACTTCGGCAAGCCGCAGGATCTCGCGTTCCTGCCGGACGGCAGCGTGCTCGTGGCCGACGGTCTGACCAATGCGCGCGTCGTGAAGCTGGACAGGAACGGGAAGTTCGTCTCGGCGTTCGGCGGCCACGGCTCGAACGATGGCCAGTTCAACGCGGCGCACGGCATCGATGTCGACAGGAACGGCCGCATCTACGTCGTCGATCGCTTGAACAAGCGGGTGCAGGTGTTCGACCCGAACGGCAAGCACCTCGCGAGCTGGCCGAACATCCGTTTCCCGAATCACGTGCAGGTCACCGAGCCGGTGCCGGGCGACACGAGCACCAACGGCGGGCAGGTGGTGTGGGTGGCCGACAACCAGACCACCGACGTCATGAAGTTCGATACGAACGGGCGGCAGCTGTATTCCTGGCACGCAAGCGGTCCGCAGCCGGGCGGCTTCGGCGAACTCCACCAGTTCTCGGTCGACTCGAAGGGGAACGTCTACACGGGCGACAACATCCTCGGCCGTCCGCAGAAGCTGACACCGAAGGCGAATGCCGATCCGCGGCACCTGATCGGGCAGTCCGTGCCGTTGATGCCGAAGCGGAGGTAGACACGGGCGGACCAGGAGTCCGACGCCGCGTTGAATCAGCACCCAGAATTGGCGAGGATGGAGGGAGGCGCCATGACGGGAGCTCGACGCACGCTTGCGGGTCTGCAGATGCTGGTGGGCCTGAACGCGCTGGGTGGAGGCATCTACGGCATGGCCGGCGCGCGCGGCATCCCGGTTGCGTGGCTGGCCGGCACGCCGTTCCGAAGTTACCTCATTCCGAGCCTCGTGCTGGTCGTGCTCGTCGGCGGCGCGTCCCTCACCGCGGCGCTCGCGATTGTGCGTGGATGGCCGTCGGCGGCCCTCGTCAACGCTGTCGCGGCCGGTGTGCTGCTGGCCTGGATCACCATCCAGGTTGGCCTGATCGGCTACGTGTCGTGGCTTCAGCCGGTGATGTTCGCGGCCGGCCTCCTGCTGCTGCTCGTCGGACGCCGCGCACACCTTGCTCCCCTTCCCCGACGATGGTAGCGTCGTCGTCTCCTGGTGGACGGCTCGGCATGGTGCTCGCAGTGCCGACCGGTGACGACACGCATGGTGCGCTGTCGATCGGCGCACACCGGAGCACGGCATGGCCCAGCAACCCCTTGCAGCGCGTGTAGATACGCTCGAGGAGCAGATGACCACGGTCGCGGAACTTCCCGCACGGATGGACCGGCTCGAATCGCAGGTTCTGCAACTCCGCAAAGAGATGCACGATCAATTCTCTGCGGTCCGTACCGAGATCCGGACCGGAGACGAAGAGACCCGGACTCAGTTGCGGGCGGAGATGCGGGCACTCAGCGACGACATTCGGAGCGAGATGCGGGCACTCCACGACGAGACCCGGAGCGAGATGCGGGCACGCAACGACGAGACCCGAAGCGAGATGCGGGCACTCAACGAAGAGACCCGGAGCGAAATGCGGGCGCTCAACGACGAAACCCGGGCGGAGGTGCGCCGCCTCGAAGGAACGCTCCGGATGGAGATGCGCGCGCTGAACGACGAGACCCGGACACAGATGCGGGTGCTGCACGAAGAGGTCATCACCCGGATTGGGCTGCTTCAAGAGACGCGGTCATCGCGTCGTGGCCGGACGGCAACCGCGCGCAAGAAGCGGTAGGACGCGCGGCGGCTGGCGCTTCTTCGAACGCCCGGAACGACAGGACAGGGCATGCTGGAACTGGTGCGGGATCTCGTCGCGCACAAAGGGCACGCGACAGCGGCGTTGCTGCAGGCGATTCGGGCGAACGACGCGGCCGCGTCCGACGCTGACGTGCTGGCGCTGCTCCATCACATCCTCCTCGCCAACCGGTTCTGGCTGCTCACGATTCTCGGGATGCCGTTCGTTCAGGAGGCGGAGGCCGCGCCTGCGGATTCGTTCGACGACCTCGTCGCCCGCTATCACCGCACGCACGAGCAGGAGACCGAGTGGCTCTCGGCGGCCGCTGAGGGTGCGCTCGCGCGGCTTCTAATCGATCCGCGTATTCCAGGTGGCCGGTGCACGGTCGCCGAGGCGTTCGTGCAGGTGTGTCTCCACTCGCAGGGGCATCGTTCGCAATGCGCGACCCTGCTGCGCCGGCACGGCGGGGTACCGCCGACGACCGATTTCATCGTGTGGGTGGCGGGACGGCCGGAGGCCGAGTGGCGGGCACCTGGCGAACAGGCCCCCCAATAACAACAAAAGCCATCCGACGGATGCGGATGGCTCCTTTTGCGCGAAGAGTTGTTGGTTGCGGGGGCAGGATTTGAACCTGCGACCTTTGGGTTATGAGCCCAACGAGCTACCGGACTGCTCCACCCCGCGTCACCAGAGACTCTGATACTAGCACACGCGACGCACGTGGCAACAGCTGAACTTTGCTCGTCGTGAAGATGGGCGTGTTCACCGGCTGCACCGCTGACGAGGTGGCGGTATTCTCAGAACACACCGAGGGACCGCCGCATCGTGACTCAACCGTCAACCATCACGCTCCCCACCTTCGACGACGTGGAGCAGGCCGCGCATCGCATCGACGGCGTGGCGCATCGCACGCCTGTCGTCACGTCGCGAACCGTCGACCAGCGCACCGGCGCGAGCGTCTTCTTCAAGTGCGAAACGCTGCAGCGCGGCGGGGCGTTCAAGTTCCGCGGCGCCTACAACGCGCTGTCGAAGCTCGACGAGCCCCAGCGGCGGCGCGGCGTCGTGGCCTTCTCCTCCGGCAACCACGCCCAGGCGGTGGCCCTCGCCGGGCGCATCCTCGACATCCCGCGCGTCATCGTGATGCCGGCCGACTCACCAGAGGTGAAGCGCCGGGCCACGGCGGAGTACGGCGCGGAGGTCGTGCTCTACGATCGCGAGCACGAAGATCGCGAAGCGATCGGGCGCCGGCTCGCGGACGAGCGCGGGCTCGCGGTCCTCCCGCCCTACAACCATCCCGACATCATCGCGGGCGCCGGCACGGCCGCGCGCGAACTCATTCGTGAAGTGGGACCGCTCGACATGCTCGTCGCGCCGTGCGGCGGCGGCGGACTCCTCTCAGGCACGGCCCTCTCGGCAGCCGCGCTCTCTCCTGGCTGCCGCGTCATCGGGGTCGAGCCGCTGGCTGGCGACGACGCGACGCGCACGTTCAGGACGAAGACGCTGCAGAGCGTGAAGAACCCCCGGACGGTGGCGGACGGGGCGATGACCCCTTCGCTCGGCACGCTCACCATGCCGCTCGTGCTCGCGAACGTGTCGGACATGACCACGGTGGACGACCCGACGCTGCTGCGCGCGATGTTCTACCTGTGGGAACGGCTGAAGCTCGTGGTGGAACCGACAGGAGCCCTCGCGGCGGCCGCGGTGCTGGAAGGCGCGCTCGCGGTCCGCGGCCTGCGGGTCGGCGTCATCCTCAGTGGCGGCAACGTGGACCTGTCGCAGGTGGCGACGTGGAGAGCCATGCTATGAAGCGCGAACTAGGTACCTGGCTGCTGGCGATCGGGATCGCGTGTGCGGGGCCGGTCGGGCTGGACTGGGTGGAACGCCACACTGAAGTGTGGCGCTACGAGAGTTCGGTCGACGGGAGTTCGGCCTACCGGAGTTCGGTCTACGGGAGTTCGGTCCCCAGCCTTCACGACGGGACCGCCCCACACAAGCGCCACGAGTGGTTCACGCTGCATGCGCAGCAGGAGGAGCCCACCTCGCCGCGGCGGCAGGCGCCGATCACCATCCTGCAGATCAACGACGTCTACTCCACCGTGCCGGTCGACGGCCTCGGCGGCCTGGCACGCGTGGCCACCATCAAGAAGGAGATGCAGGCGGCCGGACGCACGCCGATCCTGATGATGGGCGGCGACTTCCTCTCGTCGTCCGTCGCCTCGAGCGTGTTCAAGGGCGAGCAGATGATCGAGGGCCTCAACGCGATGGGCCTCGACATCACGGCATTCGGCAACCACGAGTTCGACTTCGGCGTGGACCTGCTGCTCACGCGGATGAAGCAGTCGAAGTGGCAGTGGGTGAACGCGAACCTGATCGACAGGACGACGAACCGGCTGGTCGGGGATACGCCGCCGTACGTGATCCGCGAGGTGAACGGCCTCAAGCTCGGCGTGCTCGGCCTCTGCATCGTGGACGAAGGCATGGGCAAGCCGGACCTGCGCGCCCGCCTGCAGATGCTGGATCCGATCGAGATGGCCCTGAAGTACGTGCCGGAGATGCGCGAGAAGGGCGCCGACATCGTCGTCGCCCTCACGCACCTGCGCATCCGCCAGGACCAGGCCCTCGCCGAACGCGTCCCCGGCATCGACCTCATCGTCGGCGGGCACGAGCACTATCCGATCACGGTGATGAGCGGGCAGACCCTCATCAGCAAGGCCGGCATGGACGCACGGGCGGTGGCGCGCATCGACATCAGCCGGCGGCCGAACGGCATGGTCGATCGCTACTTCGAGATGATCCCGGTCACCGACAAGGTGAAGGACGACCCCGCGACACTGGCGGTCGTGAACGCGTGGGAGTCGCGCCTCAGCGCGGAGATGAACGACGAGATCGGCCGCACCACGGAGCCGCTCGACGCCGTGGACTTCCGCATCCGTGGCGGTGAGACCAACATCTCCAACCTCGTGGCCGATGCCCTTCGCGCCGAGGCGAAGACCGACGTGGCGCTCGTCAACAGCGGCGCGATCCGCGGCAACCGGGTGTACCCGGCCGGCGTCCTGCGCCGGCGCGACATCATCGCCATTCATCCGTTCGCCAACACCATCTGCACGGTGGAGATGAGCGGGGCCAAGCTGCTCGAGACGCTGAACATCGGCGTGGCCAAACTGCCCGGCGCCGATGGCGGCTTCCCTGCCGTATCAGGCATCACGTTCCGCGTCCGTGTGGCCAGCCCGGCGGGCCAGCGCGTGTCGGATGTGCGCGTGAACGGGGCGCCGCTGGACCTGACGAAGGATTACACCGTCGCCATGCCGAACTACGTCCTCGAGGGCGGCGACGGCTACAGCAACCTGACGAACGTACAGGTCCTCGTCAATGCGGAGCAGGGCCCGCTCATCGTGTCAGCGCTGGAGAAGTTCATCGGCGGACGGGAGATCAGCCCGAAGATCGACGGCCGGATCACGATCGAGCGCTAGCAGGTCAGGAGGGGAAGGACGGCCAGGAAGGAGGCCGCAAGCGCTGACAGGGCTGGTCAGGCCGGCGGGGCAGGTTGCACGGTTCTCGTTCCCGCCGGTGCCGCCGTCGAGCGTTTCGTCGCGGCCTTCTCCCGTGCCCAGTACACGCGCGCGCCGAGCAGGACGGCCAGGACCGCGGCGTAGGCCAGCGGCCGCGAGATGTCGGCCTTCACCAGCCAGTAGTAATGCACCACCGCCGCAATGGCTGACACGTAGACCAGCCGGTGCAGCGCCGCCCACCGCTTGCCCAGGCGGCGAATCCACCCTGTCGTCGACGTGATCGCGAGCGGCACCATGATCATCAGCGCCGTGAACCCGATCGTGATGAACGGACGCTTGTAGATGTCCTCCCCCACCGACACCGCCAGGTTGCGCGCGGTGCTCCAGGCCACGATCCCGTCGGGGAAATCGAGTCCCGCGAACCGGTCCACGATCGTGTAGACGAGGAAGTGCAGGGCGCCGTAGAAGAACGCGTAGAGCCCGATCATCCGGCGGAACTTGATGACCCAGTTCCAGCCGGTGAGCCGGCGCAGCGGGGTGATGGCGAGCGAGAGGCAGAGGAAACGCAGCGCCCAGGTGCCGGTTTCGTTCGTGAGATCGCTGAGCGGGTTGGCGCTGAGGTTCCCGGTCAGCCCCGCCCACACCAGCCACGCGAGCGGCCCCAGCGAGGCCGCGAACACGAGCGGCTTGAGCGCGAACCGGATGGTGGACTGGGAAGGCATCTCGAATTGCAGATTTCAGAATTCAGATTGCGGATTGGCATTGCCGAGCCGAACCACCCATCGAGCGCAAGGCATCCGTCTTGGGCTGTTCAATCTGCAATCAGCACTCTGAATTCTGCAATCCAGCGGGTCAGTAGTTCCTCTTCAGGTCGAGCCCCGCGTAGAGCCCCTGCACCTGGTCGGCGTAGCCGTTGAACATCAGCGTCTTGCGCTTGAAGAACTCGCCGATGCGGCGCTCGCTCGCCTGGCTCCAGCGCGGGTGATCGACGTTCGGGTTCACGTTCGAGTAGAACCCGTATTCCTGCGGCGCCGAGAGCTGCCAGCTGTTCATCGGCTGGCGCTCGGTGAAGCGGATACGCACGATCGACTTTGCCCCCTTGAAGCCGTACTTCCACGGCACGACCAGGCGAATCGGCGCCCCGTTCTGCTTCGGCAGCACCTCACCGTAGAGACCGACGGCGAGAATCGTCAGCGGGTGCATGGCTTCGTCCATGCGCAGCCCCTCGACATACGGCCACTGGAGCACGGGCTGGCGAATGCCCGGCATCATGCCGTAGTCGGCCAGCGTGGTGAACTCCACGAACTTCGCCTTGCCGGTCGGCTCCGCCTTCTTGATCAGATCGGACAGCGGGAAGCCCACCCACGGGATGACCATCGACCAGGCCTCGACGCAGCGATGCCGGTAGATGCGCTCCTCGAGCGCCTGCCCCTTGAGGATGTCGCCGAGCGCGTAGCTCCCCTTCTTGTTGCACTCACCTTCGACCATCACCGCCCACGGCTCGGTCTTCAGCTTCCCGGCCGTGAGGGAGGGCGAGTCCTTGTCGGTGCCGAACTCGTAGAAGTTGTTGTAGGTGGTGAGCTGTTCCCAGGTGTTGGCCTTTTCCTGCTCGGGCGCCAGGCTGAGGGGGCTCTTGCCCACACCTTCCAGTTTCCGCCCGTGCGGCGCGGGCTGGCCCGCGGCGAACAGCGTTTCCTGGAATGCCGCAGCCCCTGCCCCGGCGGCAGCGACACCTGCCGCTGTCTTCAGGAACTCCCGCCGATTCTGATAGAGCTTTCGGTCCGTGACCTCGGAATACGGGATGTCAGCCGGCTTCTTGATCAGCATAGGGTCTCGCCACTTTGACGCCGCCACCGCGGCACAGGTTACAGGGAGCCCTCATTATACGGATCTCACCCAAATTGCAGATTTCAGAGTTCAGATTGCAGATTTCAGTTCAGATTGCTGAGCGCGGATCGCCGACAGCGCCGGCGTCAGGGGCACCGCATTCAATCGGCAATCTGCAATCTGCAATCTGAAATCTCACGCGTCCTGAAATCTCATGCGTCCGTCCGCCTGGTCCGGCGCATCACGGCCGCCAGGCCAAAGAGCACGGATCCCACGCCGACCAGCCGGGCCCACTCCGGAACGCCGGTCAGCGCGACCGTCGATGCGGACTCCGCCATCGCGACGGGGCGCGAGACGACGCGTGCCATGGGCTGCGTGCGATCCGGAGCGGACGCACGCTTCGCTGACTCGAGCGAGAGCGCGAAGCCCACAGGCACCACGATCGCCGCCGCCAGGCACGCCAACAGCAGAATTCGAAGTCGCTTTCTCATTGCAGCGTCTGGAATATCAAGTCGGGTGCCACGACACCGCTGAGGCGCGCGCCAGGCGTCGGCGGCGTGCGCCCCGCCGCCACGCACACCGGGAAGACGCGCGGCTCACCACGTGCGCTCTGCTGTTCTCGACACTCGTCAACTCGCAGTCGACGGAACGCGCTTACCTATTCTGGGTGGTCGCAGCGTCCGCACACGCGTGCTAGTCTGCCGACCATGTCGAAGGATCCCGAGTTCGCGCGCCTGCTGTCCCTCGCCTCGCACGAGTTCCGCACACCCGCGTCGGTCGTCGGCGGGTACCTGCGCATGCTGCAGAAGGACAATGCCGGCATGGACGAGCGCCAGCAGAAGATGATCGACGAAGCCGCGAAGGCGATGGCGCGCCTGGTCGGCCTCATCGGCGAACTCAGCGAGGTGGGCAAGCTCGACAGCGGCCAGGCGGCGGTGAGGCTCGAGTCCTTCGACCTCTTCAGTGCCCTGGAAGAAGTGGCAGCAAACGTGCACGAGGGTAGGGACCGCGAGGTTCAGCTGCAGCTCATCGGGGCGTCCAACGGGGCGCGACTCATTGGCGACCGGCCACGGCTTCTGGCCGCATTTGGCGCGTTCTTCCACGCGTTACTGCGGGAACAGCCCACGTCGGTCACGGTGGTCGCGGATCGTCGGCTCCTGTCGAGCGGCTCCGGAGCCTCGGCCGTAGTCGTCATTGCCAGAGACACCGACGTACAGCGGGCATACGGTGCGGTCGCACAACCATTCGATGAGTTCAGGGGCGGAGTCGGACTCAGCCTGCCGATCGGACGGCGCGTCGTCGAACGCGCGGGTGGACACGTGTGGTCCCCGACGCCGACTGACGACAGCGATCGGGGACTGCGCAGCGCGATGGTCGTCTCCATTCCTCTGCCGCAGTAGCGCGTTGAGATCTCAGCGACGACCATGGGCACTCGGTTCGAGCCGCGCCCCCTCAGGCTCGGCGTACCCTCCCAACAGCACGCGCCACAGCACGGCCGGCGCGAAGAGCGACGATGGCGGCGCGACTAGGTTGGACACGCGGTGGAACGCGAGTGCAAGCTGCCGATCGCCCTGTGCCGAGCGGTGCAGCCGGGAGACGTACCGGTTGATCGAGCTCACGATCGGGCTGCGCGGCCCCCGAGTCTCGGGTATCCGGAGGTCGCTGCCCACCGCGGTCGTCCACGGTCCGTCGACGATGACGGCTACCCGTGCGAAGAAGGCCCGGGACAACTCTCGAGACCGGTCTCGCAGCACCGTATCGAGCGCCAACGCCTCGAGTGCCGCCACCGACATCCCTTGCCCGTAGATCGGATTGAAGCTGCAGAATGCGTCTCCCATGGCCAGAAGCCCGCCTGGGAAGCGGCCGAGGCGTTCGTAGCGTCGACGCAGACTGGCCGGGAAGGGTGAGTGCACTGGCTCTGCTGCAGGCTCGGCGGTTGCGATCACGTCATGGATGGCCCTGCACGGCAGGTGGGCGGTGAAGTCGCGGAAGCCCTCGAGGTCCATCGGCGCCGCTTCAGAAAATTGTGAGATCAGGGTCACGGTCCACGTATCGCGCTCCTGCGCCAACAGCACGGCGCCGTGCCGATTCGCCGGCGACGGTGGAACGATGACACCCAGCCTGCCGCCCGCCACGAGCGTGGTCCGCGCGAACTTCCGCGTCACGTAGTGAATGCCGACCTCGACCTTCTCCTCGTCCGGCGCCTCGTAGCCCAGTGCACTCAGCCACTCGGACATCCGGGATCCCCGTCCGGACGTATCTACGACAAGGTCCGCCGACAGGGATTCCCCCGTCAGGAGCCTGACTCCCGTGACGCGCCGGGCCGTCGGCTCCGCCACGAGCGCCATGACATGAGCACCTTCACGCACGACAACCTGAGGCAACGCACGGACGCGCCGCCGGACTTCGGCCTCGATGAGGGGTCGCGACGCCGATATACCGTCGAGGTCGCTGTCACAGGAGGCCAGTTCGCCGCCCTCGAAGTACCACAGCAGATCCTTCGACCCGTTCAACCTGACGCCGCCCGCCTCCGCCAGGCTGTCGCCGAAGCCGGGGAACAGACGTTCAAGGACCCGGATACCACTGGCCAGCAGCGCGTGCGTGTGCCGGCCCTGGGGAACGCCGCGCCGATGCCCGGCCGTCTCGGGCAACGGGTCGCGCTCGAGGAGCGTGACCGTGTCGAAGTGCTCCGAGAGGACGCGCGCGGCCAGCAGGCCTGCCATGCTGCCCCCCAGTACGATTGCCTGTCTCCTTCCGTTGCCGGCGTAGCCCATCGCTCGTCCTCCGTCCTGTGCTCCAGCCTTCCGACACCGACATACGGAAGACCGGACGAATCGGATGTCGGACCGCCGCCCGCGGCTTCCGACTTGTCCGTCCGGTCGACGCTGTGGCAGGATGCGGGCGCGGTAATGGACGCGCCTGGATTGACGGACACCGACCTGATTCGGCTGGTCGTGTTGAGGGACGAGGGAGCCCTGGCGACGCTCTACGACCGTCACAGCCGGCTGGCGTACAGCCTCGCGATGCGCATCCTTCGCAGCCCATCCGACGCGGAGGAGATCCTCCAGGAAACCTTCGTGCGGATCTGGTCGCGCGCACACACCTACGAGCCGGCGCTCGGGTCGCCCGCGGCGTGGCTATCGCGCATCGCGCGCAACTGCGCCATCGACAGGCTTCGTGCCCGGAGGACCCGGCAGGACGTGGACGGCGCGCCGCCTGAAAGCGACGTCCCGTCAGTGGAGCCATCGACGGCCGTCACACCAGAACGGCTGTTCGAGGATCAGCGCACCTCGGTCTCGGTCCGCGGGGCCCTGGGCACGCTGCCGCCGCCGCAGCGGATGCTGATCGAGGCGGCGTTCTTCGAGGGATACACGCACCAGGAACTCTCGGAGCGGTATGGCCTTCCTCTCGGCACGGTGAAGGCACGCATCCGGACCGGCCTTCTGGCATTGCGGTCCCAACTGCAGGCTGTATGATGACCGACGATCTCGAAGCACTCGTGATGGCGGACGCCCTCGGCGCGCTTGACGAAGGGGAGCAGCGGGCGCTTCACGCCCAGCTGCGCACACTGAGCGCGGACGACCAGGCAGCGGTCGCCCGGTTGTACGACACGGCACTGGCGCTGAGTGCATCCGCCGACACACACGAGCCGCCACCAGCGGCGCGCGACCGCATCCTGTCCGCCGCCACCAGGCCGGCCACCTATACGGTGTCCGCCGCCTCCGCCTGGATGGACTCAGGACACGCCGGCATCTCGGCCAAGATACTCGCCGTAGACCGGCCGCGCGGCCTGGTCACGATGCTCCTCAGGGGAGAGCCCGGCGCCGTGTACCCGTCGCACCGGCACTCCACGCCTGAAGAGTGCTACGTCGTCCGCGGCCGGATCTCGATTGGCGGCCTCGTGCTCGCGGCGGGCGACTTCCACCATGCCGATACCGACACGGATCACGACGAAATCCTGGTGCTGGAATCGGCCGAAGTCGTGCTCGTCGGTGCGATCGCCGACTACCTGCCAGGCTGAAGACGCCCCTCGATTAGTCGATCTCTGCGAACGCCGACGACGGCAGGTCACAAGGCTGGCGCCTGGCACCAGCGGCTCAGCGGAGCTTGCGCCAGTCGCGGCCGCCGGCGAACTGCCGATCGAAGCAGGCGTGCGCACGCGCGAGCGCCTCGCCGAGCGCGCCGGGAGAGGTGGGCTGCTCGAGTTCCGCATCACCTGGACACGGCGGGCGTGAGGTGGCGACCGCGTCGGGGTCGGCAAAGTGGACCGCCGCGCCTTCCCGAATCCAGGCGGGTCTGGCAGGAAGCACCGGCTCGACCGCCTGCCGCACCAGTGCCCGGCGAAGCGTGCGTTCGAGCATCCCCCGTTCGCGCAGGAACCAGAGCGGCGTCAGCAGCATCTCGTCGGCGGACGCCGCGCCCAGCGTGAACCAGGGGCGTCCGCTCGCCCGCTCGTACGCCTCGTTGCTCTCGAGGACGCGCACCGTCAGGGGACGCGCCGGCTCACCGAGTGCGGCCGCCACACTCTGCCGCTGCTGCCGGACCGCAGCGAGCAGCGCCGCACGATCGCCCGGATCGCTCCCCGCAATCAACACCCTGATGCCATCCACCGCACCGTCGTCCGTGGCCGGTGCCGCGGCCGCGACGGGCGGCGCGGCAATGGTCGGCGGCGCAGGGGCAGCGACACGTGGCACTTCGGGCGCCGCGATGATCGGTGGCTCGTCGGGAATCGCGGTGACCCGCGCGCCGTAGCTGCCGATGGTGGTGCCCGGGAAGTAGCGCGCGAGGATGGTCGTCGCCGACTGGCCGTTCGCGGCGAGTTTCATGGAGCCGATGACGCACAGGCCAACACCGTGGCCGGCCCCGCGGCCGGTAAACCTCACCGCGGAGCCGCTCCGGCGAAGATCGAACTGGGTGCTCTGCAGGTGCTGGAAGCCGAGGGCGCGCCCCACCACCATGCGCAGATCCTGCCCGGAGATCTCCGCCGGACTCATGCCGTCAACGGCCAGCCTGGCCACCCGGCCCGAATCGTTCCGCGACACGATCCGGACGTCGCGCAGCGTTCCGGTGTAGCCGCCCGCACGCAACGCCCGCTGCAGATCGGAGAGCGCAAGCTCCGCACTCCATGCCGGGAATCCTCCGCATCCGTCGTCGTCATGGATGGACAGGTAGGAAGGATCGTCGGCAGCCGGCCAGACGTTGGACGGCTTCTCGCTGCGGCCGCCGCAGGAGGCGCTGTAGAACACCGTCGCCGGTGCGCCCCTGAAGAGCAGCACCTGCTCGGCGGTCGCCACGGCGGCACGGTCGGTCGCAGCGTTGGCGGTGCGCATCACCTGGCAGTGCGTCTGATCGCACAGGTCGAACCCGTCGGCCCCATGCCGGCCCTTGTTCGTCAACGTGTAGGTGCGG
This sequence comes from Vicinamibacterales bacterium, assembly GCA_046331345.1. Classification (GTDB taxonomy): domain Bacteria; phylum Acidobacteriota; class Vicinamibacteria; order Vicinamibacterales; family CAVVIG01; genus CAVVIG01. The sequence goes on from JAXLRA010000005.1 coordinate 412,835, forward strand.
ATCGCGATCGCCAGTGCCTCGAGCGAGGCCGGTGGGCTGTTCGGGGCCGCCTCGCCGGCGAGCACTCGGCCGACGTAGACCTCGAGCGGCAGCGTCACGACCTCGTACTTGCCGTCGCGCAGTTGCCCGATGCGCACGGTGCTCGCGCCGAACGGCGCGACGCGCTGGGCCAGCGCCGTGCCGCGCGCCTGCAGCTGCGTGGGATCAGGAGCGAGGCCCGCCAGCAGCACGGCCACCACGAGCAGCCGAACCAGTCGCATCAGTCGAGCAGTCCGAGGAAGTCTTCCACCGATTCCCACATCCGCGGCAGGCTCGCCGCCAGCTGGTGATCGTCGTCCAGCAGGGAGAGCGTCACGTTCGGCCGGCGCGACGCGAAGTGCTCCACCGGCCGCGGTGCAACGATGGTGTCGCGCAGCCCCTGGAAGATCAGCGTCGGCTGCGTGAAGACCGCCTCGTCGGGATCGTGACGCAGCGAGTCGGCATAGAACGCGTAGTCGAGCAGGCGCTCCTCGCCGTACGCATAGTGGAAGAACGTCATGCTGCCCGCGTGACGCCACGCCTCGATGCGTTCAGGTGGCAGCAGGGAATGCCCAGGCTTGGCGAGCATCACGGCCGGCGCCAGCAGGACCATCCGCTCGACCATCGCACCGTAGCGGGCCGCCCCGAGGACCGCCAGCGCGCCACCAAGGCTCGACCCCATCAGGACCACACGACCGCCCACCCGATCGATCTCACGGCCGAGCTGGTCGAGCATGCGCGACATCGTGAGCGTGCGGAAGTCTGGCGCGTTGAAGTCGGGCGTCGAGAGCGCGACGCCGCGCGCCGCAAGCCGCTCACCGAAGTACCGCGCCTTCGACGACTCGGGCGACGAGGCGAAGCCGTGGAGGTAGAGGACCGGCAGCCGATCCGGCGTCACAGGTAGTTCGGGCATCCGGGCCGGCACCGGCACTTGATCTCGGCGTCGCCACCCGTGTTGTAGTCGTACAGCAGTTCAGTGCCCTTCCGGATCGTCTTCGCTGCACGGATCCAGATCACGCCATCGACGATGTGGACGTAACAGTTGGGCTTGCACGAGTGGTTGATGAACCGCGCGTCGTTGCCGCCGACGGCGGCGTCGATCGCCGTGCGATTGGTGAGCTTGAAACACCAGATATGGCCACGCTCGAGGTAGCGCGCTTCCCGCTTCAGGCTTTCCTTGTTCGGGATCTTCTCGCCGGCGTAGTGAATGATGCGCTTGTTCTTCGGGATCGTCTCCGTGGCAAAGACACCCCACCCCTCGATCTTCGATTTTCGACGCTCGATCATTGCCTCTAATGTAACCGATGGCTGCTATAGTCGGTCGATGGAAGCCCTCTTCTCTGCCTGGGGAAGGATTCTCAAAGGCTACCGCCCCTCGCTCTCCATCGAAATCACCCGCGAATGTCCGCTGCGTTGTCCCGGATGCTACGCCTACGGCGACGAGCATCTCGGTGGCGCGATCACGCTGCGGCAGGTGCGCGACTACAAGGGACAGGAACTGATCGATCGCGTGCTCGCACTCGTCGATCGCCACCAACCCCTGCACGTCTCGATCGTCGGCGGTGAACCGCTCGTACGCTATCGGGAGTTGAACACCATCCTGCCGGAACTCTCGAAGCGCCGGATCTACGTGCAGCTCGTGACGAGCGCCGTGCGAGAGATTCCGAAGGAGTGGGCCAGCATTCCGAAGCTCCACGTCGTCGTCTCGATCGACGGCCTGCAGCCCGAACACGACGCACGACGCACGCCCGCCACGTACGAACGGATCCAGAAGCACATCCAGGGGCACCGCATCGTCGTCCACTGCACCGTGACGCGTCAGCAGATCAACCGTCCGGGCTACCTCGAAGAGTTCCTGACGTTCTGGTCGGCGAAGGACGAGGTACGCAAGGTCTGGATGAGCCTCTACACGCCGCAGATCGGCGAGGAGTCGGCCGAGCGTCTCACGCCGGAGGACCGCGCCCGCGTGGTCGCCGACCTGATGGCGCTGCGCCTGAAGTTCCCGAAGCTCGAAGCGCCTGAGGGGATGATCAAGGTGTACGCGAACCCGCCCGCGTCGCCATCGGCCTGCGTGTTCGCGAGAACCACCACGAGCGTCTCGGCCGACTTCGAGACCCGCATCGAGCCCTGCCAGTTCGGCGGAGCGCCCGATTGCGCGAACTGCGGCTGCGTGGCGTCCGCCGGACTCGCCGCCGTGGAACGTCACAGGCTGTGGGGTTTCGTGCCGGTCGGGGCGATCTTCAGTGGCTCCGTGGCCATCGGAGAACGGATGCGCCGCCGCAGGGAGCGCGTCTCACCGCCAGCGTCGATGCCGGCGAACGCCGAAGGCTGAGAGGTGTAGCGGGCGCTACACGAGGTCATTTCACGGGACGGCGGCGACCAGCAGCTTCAGCTCGGGGGCGACCGCCTTGCCCTTCTTCATGTCCTTCTGAACCTTCTTCGCCGCCTTCCGTCCCGACGGCGTCTCCGACCAGTCGCGCGCGAACACCGCCATCAACTGCTCGACGACGGCGCGGTCAGTGATCACGACGCCCACTTCCCGGCGCTTGTCGAGTTCGAGCTTCCGCAGGCTCTGGCTGCCGAGGAAGGCTCGCTGTCCATCGCGGACGATCGTGCGCACGTGGAGGCGGCGCCCCGGGAACTTCTCCCAGCAGCCCAGCTTCCACTTCGCCTCCACCTTCCCGATGATCTTCACGTCGACGCCAGCCTCCAGCTTCGCGGCGATGATCCGCAGCATCGCGTCGTCGGTCAGGCCGGGGTCGTAGATGAGGAGCTGGCGCTTCGCACCGGAGAGGAACTCCGCGAGCCTTGCCCGCGACGTCTCGGGACTCACGATGAGCCTCGAGGTGCTCGACGGCGTGTACGGCTGGCGGTCGAAGTCGGCGGCGAAGAGCTTCGCCGCTTCCTGCACCAGCTTCGCATTGCGGGTGACCACGCCGAAGCTGCGGCTCTTGTCGATGTCGAGCGAGGTGAAGTTGAAACCGTAGAGGTGCAGCACCTTGCCGTCCACGAGCATCATCTTGCCGTGGTAGCGGATCAGGTCGTCGGCCGTGCGCGACACGGTCACGCCGCGTTCGAGGAGGTGCAGTTCGAGCCGGCGGAGGCTCTTGTCGCCGCCGCGGTTGGTGTGGGCCGTCAGTGCCCGCACGACCACGCCGCGGGCGACCGCGTCCTCGAGCGCCCGGGCCAGATCCGTACGGTCGAGGCGGAAGATCAGGATGTCGATGGACCGCTTCGCCTGCTTGATGGCGGTCAGGACCGGGGCGATCCCCTCGTCGGGCTCAACAATCAGCTTCATCGTGCACTCGCGGCCAGAGGTTCGGGAACGGAGCTTGATTGCGCTCCTGCTGTGCCAGCAAGGAGGAGCAAGTTGCTCGCCATCCCAGCCGTCCGAGTCTTCGTCGTGGCGCTCACCCTGTGTGCGGCCGCGCCGTTGATGCACGCGTCGCGCGTTCGCGCGTGGCCCATCCAGGCTGACACGACAGGCGATCGTGAGCGAGCGCTGAAAGGCTTCACGGATCGTGTGAAGGCCTACGCCGAGCAGAAGAAGCGTTTGCAGGGCGGCCTTCCACAGGCGAAGCCTGGCGACAAGGCGGCGACCGGCAGGGCCGAACAGGTCGAGGACACGCTCGCGTCACGCATCAAGGCCGCCCGGCGTACTGCGAAACCTGGCGACGTATTCGCTGATGCCGCGCCGTACTTCAAGCAGATCATCGAGCACGACGCCGAAACGCGCGGCATCCGCGACGCCTATGCCGCCATGCAGGAGGTGCCGGCGCAGTCGCCGCCAGCCGTGAATGCGATCTATCCTGAGAAGGCCGGACTGGCCACCGTGCCGCCTCTCATCCTGGTGAACCTGCCCCGGCTGCCAGACGGACTCGAATACCGCTTCATGGGACGCGACCTGATCCTGCGCGACCGTGACGCCAACATCATCGTCGACTTCGTGCCGGGTGCGGTTCCGGCCATCAAGCGATAGAGAGAGCCCCATGCGTCGCCCTGCCCCCCTGCTCCTCGCCCTGTTGCTGCTGGTCGGCCCGACGGTCGCCGCGCAGCAGGGGCTGCGCATCACGCTGCCGAACGCGCAGGACTCGGTGAAGTTCCTCGCCATGGGCGACAACGGCACCGGCGAGTCCGGCCAGTACGAGGTTGCGCAGCAGATGGCGAGCGCGCACACGCTGTTCCCGTTCGACTTCGCGATCATGCTCGGCGACAACCTCTACGGCAGCCAGCGGCCCGCCGACTTCGTCAGCAAGTTCGAGCGGCCGTACAAGCCGCTGCTCGACGCCGGGGTCAAGTTCTACGCGGCACTGGGCAACCACGACCAGCAGACCAACCGGCTCTACAAGCCGTGGAACATGAACGGGGAGCGGTACTACACCTACACGAAGAAGAACGTCCGCTTCTTCGTGCTGGATAGCGACTACATCGACCCGAAGCAGTTGGACTGGGTGACCGCCGAGCTGCAGAAGTCGAACGATGAGTGGAAGATTGCCTACTTCCATCACCCGCTTTACTCATCGGCCGGGCGGCATGGGTCGGAAACCGACCTCCGGCTGGTGCTCGAGCCGCTGTTCGTGAAGTACGGCGTGAACGCCGTCTTCTCGGGGCACGACCACGTCTACGAACGGGTGAAGCCGCAGAAGGGGATCTACTACTTCGTGTCGGGAGCGGCGGGACAGCTGAGGAAGGGCGACCTGCGGAAGACGGGGCTGACCGAGGCCGGCTACGACCTCGACATGTCGTTCATGCTGGTCGAGATCGACAAGGACAAGATGTCGGTCCAGGCCATCTCGCGTACAGGCCGAACCGTGGATTCCGCCACGTTGCCGAAGCAGGCGACGAAAGCCGCGCAGACTACTGCCGCCGCACGGTAAGTCCGGCCAGAGCCGAACCCCACGATTCTCATAGCCACAGAGACACGGAGTTCACAGAGTTCCCAATGTAGTGTCCACCTTTAGGTGGACCATAAGGCCCGCCTGAAGGCGGGCACTACAGATGGCTGTCTCAGTGCCCTCTGTGTCTCTGTGGCCAGAACCGTCTACTTCCCGGCGAACCGCACGCGCACGCCGAAGTTCACCATGCGCGGCGCACCAACCGTCGACGGGTTGGTCTGCACGAAGAACACCTGGTTGGTCAGGTTCTGCGCACCCACGAACACCTGGAGGCGCTGGCCAAGGTCGCGCGAGGCGACCAGGTCGACCGCCGTGTAGCCAGGCAGGCCGGCCGTAATGCTCGTGTCGTAGCCGGCCGCCGTGAGCGTGGCCGCCGGGATGAACTGGACGTTCTGGTCGTCGTTGTACTGCAGGCCGACGAACTGGAAGCCGACCGAAATGTTCGCCACCTTCGGATTGGCGTAGGACACCTGCAGCGAGCCGCGGTTCTTCGGCACCTGCGCGAGGAACTTGCCGACGAGCGCCGCGTTGACAGTGCCGCCGTCCGTCACCTTCGCCTGGTTGTGGATGTAGCCGCCGGACACGCGCCAGTCGCGGCCGATCAGGTATTCCACGTCGGTCTGCACGCCCGTGATCTTGGTGCGGCCGAGGTTCTGCTTCTGGACGCAGTTGCCGGCGGCCAGCCCCGCACACACCGTGGCGTAGTCAGGCTGCACGCCAACGGTCATCGTGACGTTGCTGATCGGATCCTTCACGCGGTTGTCGAACCACGTCATGCGCGCCGTCAGGTTCTTCGCCGGCGCGACGTTGAGCCCGATCTCCCCGCCCCTGAGCCGCTCGGGACCGAGCTGGGCGTTGGGACGCGTGGTGATGGCACCGACCGAGAACTGGCGATACAGCTCGGTGAGCGTGGGAGCGCGGAAGCCGGAGTTCATGGCGCCCCAGGCGGTGACCCGGTTCGTGATGTGGTACAGCGCCGCCACGCGCGGGCTCACGACCGAGTCGGTCCGGTCCGCCAGCGTCGGCTTGTTGTTCGCGGTGGGCAGCCCGGTCGCGACCGTCGTCTCGAGGTTGTGGCCGTTATAGTTCCGCCAGTGGTCCACGCGCGCGTTCAGCGTGATGACCAGCTTGTCGCTCGGCGTGATGACGTCCTGGATGAAGGCACCGGTGGAACGCTGTGAACCGCCGGAGAAGCGCGAGACCGACAGGGTGGCACGCTGCGTCACGCCGTCGAACGCCGCCGGCGTGGTCGCCACGTATGCACCTTCCTGGCTCTCCCCCTCGACCCATCGGTAGTCGGCGCCCGCGGTCACGGCCTGCTTCGTGCCGATGACCTTGAGCCACTGCACCATGCCGCCGAGGCCGTCCACCGGGAGGTTCTGGTCGGTCGCGAGGCGGACGACGTTACGCGTGGTCGCGGCGTTGGTCACCGCGAGGAAGTTGTAGTGGGCCTGCTGATGGTCGCCGAACATCCGGGCCTGCAGATCCGAGTGATCCGGGAGCGCGGCACGGATGCCGGCGCTGTAGCTGGTCCACTTCGTGTCGTTGACCTCGCCGATCTTGCCGTTGTCGCGATTCTCCGTGAAGTAGCCCGCACGGCCTGAAATGGTGACCTTCTCGCTCGGGAGGAATTCCACCTTGCCGGTGACGTTGCGGTAGTCGACCTTCGCGTTGTTGTCGATCGGGCCGGCTTCGGTCGTGACCGTCTTGAAACCGTCCGTGTTGAAGGCGCTGCCTTCCACCGCGAAGCCCACCTTCTTGTAGACATGGCTCGCGAACATGTCGAACTTCGGCGTGTTCCCCTTGTCCGACCCGCCGTTGGCGCCCGAGAACGAGCCGAACTGCGGCTTGAGTTCGAGCGTCCGGCTCGTCGGCCGACTCGTCACGATGTTGATGACGCCGCCCATGGCGTAGTTGCCGTAGAGGCCCGACGCCGTGTCTTCGGTGATCTCGATGCGGTCGACGCTCACCATCGGGACGCGGGTCCAGTAGACCCAGCCGCCGAACGGATCGTTGAACGGCGTGCCGTCGAGCAGCACCAGCGTGCGGCTCTGGCCGCTGGGGCCGATGCCGCGCAACGACACGCCCTGCGTCGTCGGCTGCGCCACCACGCTATTGGCGCGGCGGAAGAGGCTGAAGCTCGGCACGGTCCTCAGCACATCGTCGACGGCCACGGCGGGCGACGATTCGATCTGCTCGGCCGTGACGATGCTGACGCTGGCGGGTGTATCGCCGAGGCGCTGCTCGGTTCGGCCAGGGGTGACCACGACGGTTTCGAGGATCGATGGGGGCTGGAGGGTGACATCGACCTCCCCCTGACCGCTGACCGTCTGGCGCTGCTCGGCGAAGCCGCCGGCGCGCACGATGAGGATCGCGTCCGCGGGCACGCTCTCGAAGGAGAACCGCCCGTCGGGTCCGGCAATCACCGTCTGCTGTTCAGTGCCTGAGGCTGTCTGGACCGTGACCGATGCGCCAGGCACGGCGCCGCCACTCGTGTCCTTCACGACGCCTGTGAGGCCGGCCATGGCCATCGACAGGGCGAGAAGTACTGCCAGTACCATCGTTCTGCTCCGTTCAGTAGAGGTAGACCGGGGGAGAGACCCCGGAAAGATCAGGTGACGAAAACGTCCGGATTATAGCAGTGGGACTGATGCGGACGGTGTAGGACCGGCGACGGCGGAGGACCTGAAAGCCCGTTCACCACCGGTCGCGCGGGAGAGGCTGACGGCACACGGGGCCGGTGGCGCGCGACAGGGCTCGGGAAGAGCAGATGTTCGCGCGGGCAGGGTTGGTGCCGGGGGGCCGCCAGGGCCGCAGTTCCCGCTACTGCTGAGCTTGGTCGCTCGGCACCTTCCGGGGTGCCCAGGGATGCTGGCCGTCGCGTCGTCCTCGGGGGACGAGCGACGGCCCATGTTTCAGTAGCGCTTCGCCCAGCCGCCGGTGACGAACGTCACTTCGGGCGCGCTGGTCACGCCGGCCTTTTGCATCGCGTCCTTCAGGCTTGGATTCGCCATGAACGCCTTCAGGGCATCGTGCGACTCGGCCTGGTGGTAGACCAGCGCCGTGTTCGGATCGTCGAGGACCTGGTTGGCGGCGGCGCCGACGATGCCGCCCTGCTTGCGCACGGCGTCGGCCGCGGTGTACCCCGCCAGCCACGCGTCGAACTGGGCCACCTGGTGCGAGATCATCATCGCCGGGAGTTCGCGGTCCCACACGATGTCTTCCGACACCGGCTTCACCCAGGTGGCGGTGGGGGCACTCGTGATACCTGCGGCGCTCATCGTCTGGCGCAGGTCGTCCGACGCCGCGAACGCCCTGGCCTTCTCCACGTCGGACGCCGCGAGGTACACGCTCAGCCGGTTCGGGTTGTCCGCGTGCCTGTTGATGTGATGGCCGAGGAAGCCCGCGGCCTTGCGCGCGCCTTCATGGCCGTCGAAGACCGATTTCCAGGTGGCGAAGTCAGCCACGTCGTGCGTGATGATGACGGCCGCCGATGGACGCTGCGTGGATGCACTCATGGAATTCACTCTCTCATCTGTGGGCAGCCACCCGGTTCGGACGGGATGACTCGTGTCAGCACCGGACGGTCCGACCCGTCGTGAACCCGATCAGGGAAACGTGCCGAGATCGGCCAGCACTTCATCGAGCAGTTGCGCGAGCCGCTTCAGCTTCGCTTCCCCGAGATGACCGACCATGGCCTTCGGCATCCGCGACACGTGCGGGTCCAGCTGCTCCACGAGGGCGAGCCCCTTGGGCGTGATGCCAACTTCGACCACGCGTCGATCGTGCTCGGCGCGGACACGCTCGACGAGGCCGCTCGTGCTCAGTCGATCCACCAGGCGCGTGACGTCGGGATCGCGCGCGATCATCCGATTCGAAATCTCGCTGCACGCCAGCCGCGTCGGGTGGCTGCCGCGCAGGATGCGGAGGGCGTTGTACTGGCTGGCCGTCAGGCCGGCGGTGTCCTTCAGGAACTTCTCCCACGGTTCGACCAGCCGCGCGGCGAGGACGCGCAGCCCGAGCACGACGTGCTGCTCGGGATTGACGAACTGGCTCTTCTGCTTGATGGCTGTGGCAACCGCCCGCTTCATGCCGCTGAACGATAGTCGTCGCAACGAATATCGTCAAGAGGAATTTGTGGACCGCCTTCCCTGGGCGCCCGGACCGCAGGCGGCACGCGCAGCGCGCGACGAGGCGGCGCCCGTTGGAACGACGCCGTTCTGAACGGTGGCGGACCCGCCCGTTGCTGGGTTATGTTTCCGGCACGCTGCTCACTGGAGGCGCCTACACGTGACCACACCGACCCGACGCGAGTTCATCCGGCGGACGCTCCTCGCTACAACCGCGGGGTTGGTGCCCGTGCACGCGTTGGGGCTGCAGCCGGCGAGCCGGGCCAGGCGAGCTGTCACTGTGTCGGGCAGGCGTGTGCGAACGGTGGATGTCCATGCGCACACGGCCGTTCCCGACGCCCTCAGCAGCATCGTGCGAGGCACGCCGCTCGAGAACGTGGTGCGCGGCCAGGTGAATGGCAACCTGGTGATGAACGAGGCGCGCCTACGTGCGATGGACGACCAGGGCATCGACGTCGAGGTGCTGACCATCAACCCGTACTGGTACGGGGCCGACCGTGCGCTGGCGTCGCAGCTGATCCCGGCGCAGAACGAGGCCCTCGCGAAGCTGGTCGCGGCTCACCCCGACAGGTTCGTCGCGCTGGCGACGGTGGCCCTGCAGCATCCGGACCTGGCCGCCGAGCAGCTGCAGCAGGCCTTCGACCGCCACGGCATGCGCGGCGCCGGCATCGGCCCGACGGTCGGCACCGATGAACTGTCGGCTCCGAAGTTCGACCCGTTCTGGGCCAGGGCCGAATCGCTCGGGGCGATGATCTTCATGCACCCGTCGGGGGTACCGGAACTGCGCGATCGGCTTCAGGGCAACGGGTTCCTGACCAACGTCATCGGCAACCCGCTCGAGACGACGATCGCACTCTCACATCTGATCTTCGAGGGCACGCTCGACCGGTTCCCCCGGCTGCGGTTGTGCGGCGCACACGCGGGAGGATTCCTGCCCGCGTACATCGGCCGGTTCGACCAGGGCTGCGTGGCCTTCCCCGCCAACTGCACGCCGAAGAACGCCCGGAAGCCGAGCGCGTACTTGCGCCAGCTCTATTTCGACTCGATGGTGTTCACCGGTGAAGGCCTTCGTCACCTCGCGGCCGAGTGCGGGGCCGATCACATCTTCATGGGCACCGACTATCCCTTCCCCTGGACGACGACGTCGGTGGATCACATCCTGAACGCACCCGGGTTCTCGGACGCGGAGCGGGAGGCAATGCTCGGCGGAAACGCCGTCACGCTGCTCGGCCTGCGGTAGCTGCAGCCGTCCGGCCACTCGGCTGCGGCGAGAGCCGTTTCCCGTTGGGTGTAGTACGTAGGGTCCGGCTTTAGCCGGACTTTCCTGCCGTCCGCCTGAAGGCGGACACTACATCAGCGGCGCGTTCGCACCGGGTTCACGATCGCCTGCGGACCGATCAGCCTGTTCGGGTCGGCATTCGGCTTCGGCCTGAACTTCTGCGAGCGTGCGTTGGACACCTCGGTCACGTACAGATTCCGATCCGAATCAACGTGAATCTGATGCACGCCGTCGAACTGCCCGGGCAGCGCCCCGTGGCCGCCGATGTCGAGGATGTAGTGCCCCTCGAGGTCGTACTTCACGAGGCGATCGGTCGTCCAGTCGGCCACCCAGACGTAATCGTCGTTCGTGACGGTGTGTGCCAGGACCGACGAGTTGTACCCGGTGGGAAACATGTAGAGGAACGTGCCGTCCTCGTCGAAGACCTGCATCCGGTGGTGCTCGCGGTCCGCGACGAAGAGGCGGCGGTCCCGGCTGATCCCGATGCTGTGCACGGACCAGAACTCGTACGGGCCGGGGTGCGCGGGATCCTTTGGCACCTGGCCCCAGTCCTTGATGAAGTTGAAGTTCCTGTCGAACTTGGCCACGCGCACGCCGGCGTAGCCGTCGGCGACGAAGAACGTGCCGTCGGGCAGCCACGCGATGTCGGTCGGCCTGATGAAGTTGTTCGGTCCGCGCCCCGGCACGCCGCGCACGCCCATCGTCTTCACGATGCGCTTCCCGTCGTGCGTGAACACGTTGATCTCGTGCATGTCGTCGTCGACGATCCAGATGTGCTTCTCGGGATCGTAGGGATTCATCAGGATCTTGTGCGGGCCCCGCCCCACCTCACCGAGTCCGCTGCCCCGGGGCGGCGCCAGGTACTTGTCCCACTGCAGCCATTCCTCGATGGTGTTGCCCTCGCGGTCCACTGCGAAGAGCAGGTGATGGCGCCGCGTGCGATAGCCGTACGGGTTGCCTGAGTAGTCGCGGCGTCCCGTGTTGGTGCGGCGCGGCGTCAGCAGGCACCCGCAGATGAAGGGGGGCGCGCCCTCGGGCAGTTCGATTTCGCCCCGCTGCTGGACCCACACCTTGTCCGGACTCTCCGCCCAGACACCGGCGCCGGAACCCCAGGTCCATCCTGTGTGGGACAGGTCGGTATCGGGGAGTGGCTTGGGCCACGGCACCACGGGCTCGTAGTCGCCCATGTCGACCTTCTGGATCGGCGGCGACTGCTGGGCATGAGCCACCGGCTCGACCGAGGACCGACCGGTTGGTGTCAGCGCGATGATTGCCAACGCCGCAGTCACGAGACTCACCCGTGTCACCATCGTCCACTCCTGTGGTGCGTATGCTGCGTGCGGGCGACGCGCGTGTCAACGATTTCGGCGTGGGTCGGCTCCCGTGGTCCTGGCGGCCCGGCGCCCGGGTCCCGTCTTGACAACCCTGCCACGCGGCGTGTTGACTACGCGCATGAACAGCTGCCTCACCCGCGTCGTGGTGCTCGCCGTCGCGAGCCTGCTCTGGCTGGCGCCGGCCGCATCGGCGCAGGGACAGCCGCAGCGCGGCGGTCAGGGGCAGCGCGTGCAGGCCGACCCGAACGCGAAGGTGCTGGCCCGTGTCCGGGTGCCGTCGACGCACGCGTCGATCCATTCCGGGCCGAGCACCGGCAACGAACTGCTGGTGCTGGCTCCGAAGGGCACGGAGATGGAGATGGTCGGGCGCAGCGGCGAGTGGATTCAGGTGCGCCTGCCGCAGGTACTGCGCAAGTCCGGCATCGTCATGCGCTGGTTCGACAACGAAACGAGCGGCTGGATGCACGACTCGACGGTCGAGTTCCTGACGCCCGAAGCCAAGCCTGACGCGAAGTAAGGAACGGCCTCAATAGAAGTCGTGGGCGTCGAAGTCGACCGACGTACCGCCCAGCCCCTGGACGATCTCGGCCCTGATGGACACCACGCCGTCCTGATTCTGCAGGACGCCTTCCACCAGCAGGAACGGTTCTTCCACGATCACCGTCCGATCGCGCGCGAACAGGTCGGGGCGCACGATGATGTTGGCAATGCCCGTCTCGTCTTCGAGCGTCAGGAACACGAATCCTTTTGCGGTTCCGGGCCGCTGGCGTGTGATGACCATGCCGGCCACGCGCACCATCCGGCCCTGCCTGGTTGTACGGATGTCGACCGCACGCATGACGCCCCGCATCGCCAGTTCATGCCGCCGGAGCGCCATGGGGTGGCGGCCAACGGTGAGGCCGGTGCCCGCGTAGTCGGCGACAAGCCGTTCGGCCTCGGTCATCGGCTTGAGCGGACACTCGGCCTCATCGCTGGCTGGAGGTTGGAGGCTGGAGGTTAGCGCCTGTCTCGCCGAAGCGCCGTCGGGTTCAGACGCGCGAAGGCGGGAGGTCAGCGATCCGAGGTCCGCGGCGGAGGCGGGCGAGCGCTGGGACATGTAGTGCCCACCTTGAGGTGGGCCTTCCAACGCTTCGCTGCCGCTTGCGAACCCACCGTCATCCGCCACCTGCTCGATGGCGTGCGCCAGTTCGAGATCGGCCGATGGGCCGAGCCACTGCGAGCTGTCGCCACTCAACTCATCACGGCGAGCCTCCTCACCGAAGAGCGCGCCCGCGGGACGCACGGCGCGTTCCGCCTGCCACAGCGCGGCGCGGCGGTCGTAACCGAAGGAGTTGAGCGCGCCGATATCGGCGAGCGTCACCACTTCGTCGCGACGGAGGCCGGTACGGGCGACGAGTTCGTCGAGCGACGCGAAGCGCGGCGGACGCCGCGTGCCAGGCACCCAGTCGTGCGAGCAGTTGTTGCAGTAGTACGTTCCAGGTTTCGCGCCGCGCCCTGCAACCGGCTCGAGCATCGATGGATCGTCGCATCCGCACTTGGGGCAGATGAGGGTGTCCTGAGCATTGTCGCGACCATGGCCCACCTGACCAGCCTCCGCCAAGGCTTCGGCGGTCCGCCGTAGCATCGGCGAAGGCGGAAGGTGGGCACTACGAGATGTCGCGACAGCATCCGTGCCGTACGTAGCGCCCGGCTTGAGCCTGGCGTTGAACGCCGCTATCGCCTTGCCCGCCTCCGCGCGCAATCCGTTCACGTATCGCAGGCCGAGCCGCACGGCACCGTCTGGTTCCACGGTGCAGTCCCACTCCGACACCTGCACGTCGATCGGCTGGAAGCGGACACCGTGCCGCTGCGCGTCCTTCACGAGCGTGGACGGGTGGTAGAACCCCATCGGCTGGTTGTTGAGGAGCGCCGTGTAGAACGCCGACGGGTAGTGCGCCTTCAGGTACGCGCTCGCATACGCCAGCAGCGCGAAGCTGGCCGCATGCGACTCGGGGAATCCATAGAGCGCGAACGAGGTGATCGACAGGATGATCTGCTCCATCGCGTCCGGCGCGATGCCGTTCTTCGCCATGCCCTCACGGAGCTGCCGCTCGATCTGCTTCATGCGCTTCTCCGATCGCTTGAAGCCCATGGCCCGGCGCAGTTCCTCGGCCTGGCCGCCGGTGAACCCGGCCACGACCATCGCCATGCGCAGCAGCTGCTCCTGGAAGAGCGGCACACCCAGCGTGCGTGCGAGCACCGGCTCGAGCGACGGATGCGCGTACACCACCTGCTCGCGCCCCGCCCGCCGGTTCAGGTACGGGTGCACCATCTGGCCGACGATGGGGCCGGGGCGGATGATGGCGACCTGCACCACCAGGTCGTAGAACTTCGCGGGTTTGAGGCGCGGCAGCGTGGCCATCTGCGCGCGCGACTCCACCTGGAACACCCCGATCGTGTCCGCCTCCTGCAGCATCCGGTAGACCGCCGGATCGTTCTCGGGGAGATGGGCGAGATCTACAAGCAGGCCATGGGCGCTGGGCGCTGGGCGCTGGGCGCCGGCATGCAGGCTCTGGGCTCTAGGCTCTGAGCTTTGGGCCTGGTTACTGTCACGCTGGCTCGAACTGTGTCTTTCAATCCCTGGTCCCTGCTCCCTATTTCCTAATCCCTGATCCCCAGTCCCCAATTCCTGCTGCGCCCGCGCCTGCCCATTGACGAGGGCGAGCGCATCCTGAATTGCCGCCATCATCCCGAGACCGAGCAGGTCCACTTTCACGATGCCCATGTCCGCGCAGTCGTCCTTGTCCCACTGGACGACGACGCGGCCGGGCATGCTGGCGTTTTCGAGGGGGACGACCGAGTCGAGCCGGCCCTGGCAGATCACCATGCCGCCCGAGTGCTGGCCCAGGTGCCTGGGCAGGTCCTGCATCTCCTGCCACAGCTTCGCGAACAGGCGCACGCGGTTCGCGTTCATGTCCAGGCCGACGGACGCAAGGTTCCGCCCGAGCGTGTCGTTCGTGTCCACGAACTCGAAGTGGTTCATCACCTTCGCGAGCCGGTCCACCTGCGACGCATCGAACCCGAGCGCCTTCCCCACTTCCCGTGCCGCACTGCGGCCGCGGTACGTGATGACGTTCGCGGTCATCGCCGCACCGTGCTTCCCGTACTTCTCGTAAACGTGCTGGATGACGCGCTCGCGCCGATCGCCGCTCGGCAGATCGAGATCGATATCCGGCCACTCGCCGCGTTCCTCCGAGAGGAAGCGCTCGAACAGCAGATCCATGCCGACCGGATCGACCGCCGTGATGCCGAGGCTGTAGCAGACCGCGCTGTTGGCCGCCGAGCCGCGCCCCTGCACGAGGATGTCGTGCTGGCGGCAGTAGTTCACGATGTCCCAGACGATCAGGAAGTAGCCGGCCAGATCGAGCTTCTCGATGAGATCCAGCTCGCGCGCGATCTGCGCCCGTGCCTTGTCGTGATAGGGACGGTACCGGTTCCGGGCGCCGACATCGGTGATGCGCCGGAGGAACGACGCCTGCGTCTCGCCCGACGGCACCGGGTATTCCGGGAAACGGTAGCCGAGATCGGCCATCGTGAACTGGAGCCGATCGGCCAGGTCCAGCGTGTTGGCGAGCGCACGCGGGTGATCGGCGAAGAGCGCCGCCATCTGTGCCGGCGACTTGATGTACCGCTCGGCATTCGGCGCGAGCCGGCGTCCGGCCTGCGCGAGATCCGTGTGGTGATGGATGCACGTCAGGACGTCGAAGAGCGGCCGTTCTGCCGGAGTGGCGAACCTGGCTCCGTTGGTGGCGAGCAGTGGCACACGGAAGGCCTCAGCCATCGACACCAGCGCCTGGTTGTCGGCCTCCTCATCTCGCCGATAGTGTCGTTGCAATTCCACATACGTCCGCTCTCGTCCGAACAGGCCGACGATGCGGTCGAGGAGGCCGCCGACACCGAAGCGGTTCGCGTCGAGTGCGGCGCGCCCGACGATGGCGACGAGCCCGCCGGTCATGCCGTCGAGCGCCGAGATCGGCAGCGCACCCTCTCCCTTGGGCGACGACAGCTTCATCTGCGTGACGAGCCGGCACAGGTTGCGGTAGCCCTCCTGGGAGGCGCACAGGACCGAGAGCGCGAAGGGCAGGCTGGGCGGGCCTGGCGGGCGAGCCTGTGCCCCCTTCAGCCGTGCCTGCCTCGCCTGCCCGTCCTCGAGCAGTCCGGCCGGCCCCGCCTGCCCTGCCGGCCCGATTGTGAGCTCCGCCCCCACAATGGGCCTGATCCCCGCGGCGCGGGCGGCCTTGTGGAAGCGCGGGAGGCCGTACACACCATCGCGATCCAGCAGCGCGATGGCTGGATAGTTCAGGTCAGCGGCCCGGTCGACGATCGCTTCGGGAAGCGATGCGCCCTGCAGGAAGCTGAATGCCGAGGCAGCGTGGAGTTCGATGTACACGTGTGCCCGCAAAGGCTGGCAGGGCGGGCACGGCAGGCGGGACTGTGACAATCAAAGATGTGGGCGGGGCCATTTCGGCACCTCGCTCCCAACACTCCGGCCAGCCCTGCCTGCCTCGCCTGCCCCACGTTTCAGTCCACCACTCCGTCGATGAACCAGCCGTCGGTCACCCGGTCGCGAAAGATGCGGTAGACCGCCCCATCGGCGAGGGCGACGTCCCACTCGTCGCGACTCCAGGGGCCGCCGTCGCGCCTGTGTCGCTCGCGCGAAGGCTGGCGTCGGGCTTCAGGCTCCTGGCTCTGGGCGGCGTCGGCTCCTGGCTGCTGGCTTCGCGCATCCG
Source organism: Vicinamibacterales bacterium (assembly GCA_046331345.1). Taxonomy (GTDB): domain Bacteria; phylum Acidobacteriota; class Vicinamibacteria; order Vicinamibacterales; family CAVVIG01; genus CAVVIG01. The sequence continues at coordinate 429,260 of JAXLRA010000005.1, forward strand.
GCTTCGGGCTTCGGGGTGTGTGGGAAGGCACCGTCACCAGATCGCCGTCACGGGTGAAGAACTCGCGGACCTCGAGGTTGGAGGGTGGAGGTTGAAGGCTGGTCAATTCCGGCTTCTGTACGTTCACGTCTACCTTCTCAGTTCTCACTTCCGAGCTTCCTGTCTCCTCCCACCAGGCCCCTGACGTCCGCCATGGCCCGGCACTCGAGAGAACCGTACCGCCAGCGAATCCCCGGCGATCGGTCGTGACACGCAGGGGACGAAGCTGCGCATCCGCGACGACACGCGCGGGGATCGGCTGGCGGCAACGACGAAGAGCGGAGGTCGCCTGGTTTGACTCGGAGGTTGGAGGTTGGAGGTTGGAGGTTGGAGAGCCTGCCTCGCCGAAGCGCGTATGCGCGGAGGCGGAGCCTGCCTCGCCGTAGCGCTCGTGCGCAGGAAGCGCGGAGGCGGGGCGGTTGGACGTGGACAGATCGATCGCAAACGGCGTCATCGCAAACGCCCCAGGGCGATACGAATCGACCACGGCGGGCGCCCCGACGCGGTCCTGCCCCATGAGCGCGCCGAGCCGCGCGAGCAGCGTGGAGAGCTGCTCGGGCGTGGGATGCGGGCGGGCGAACAGCGCGTGCTGCAGGATGCGCCCCGGGGTCGGTTCGATCGTGACGGTGACCGTATCGATGGCCCCCGCCGGCGGACGCGCCTCGAAATCGAGCAGCGCCAGCGTCCGGAGCGCGCGCACGTCGCGCAGCGGCGACGGCAGTTCCAGCCGGCACGCATGCACCTCGCGCGTCACCAGCCCGAGTTCCACGTGCAGCACCGCCGCCCCGCGGTCGCGCCGCTCGAGGCGCGTGGAGAGCGGCTCGAGCAGGCGCGTGAGCACGAACGACAACGGCTCCGCGCCTTCGATCGGCCACTCGAGTTCCAGCCGGCCTTCGAAGCGCTCTTCCGGCTGCATGGGCACGAGCGGCCGCGTGTCCTCCCCGCGCGCAATGGCCTGCCAGCGACGACCGCCACGCCCCAGGCGCGCTGACAAATCGGGACCGGGCAGCGCGGCCAGTTCGCCCAGCGTGCGAAGCCCCCACCGCTTGAGGGCCGCCGTCGCCGCCTTCGCTTCGTCCGCACGCACCCGCGCCTCGGACTTGCTCGCGGCCGGCAGCGGATCCTCGTGCAGGTGCTCGAGCAGCGTCAGCGGAATGGGCGCCAGCGCCTCCGCCACCCCGCCAGCCATCACCACCGTGAGCCCCGGACGCGCGAGCGCCAGCACGAGCGCCGCCATGCGCGACGGGGCAATCGCCACATGGACCCGCAACCCGCGCGCCGCCGCTTCGCGCCGCATCTCCGCGCCAATCGCCCGCGGCGTCCCCAGCAGCCGCGACAACCCGCGCACGTCCACCGACACCAGGTCTGTCCGGTGCTGCTCGTAGCGCGGCGAGAACTCCGCGGCAATGGCCACGAGCGGCGAACTCCCCTCGGAAGCCATCGGCGTTCCTGCTGCCCCGCTGGCCGCGCGTCCAGCCGGCCCCACCGGCAACGGCGGCTGATACAGGCAGGCGAACAACCCGGCGTCGGGACGCTCCAGCGTTGCCATGGCCTCAGGCATGGTGGGCCACCTTCGTCGCCACCGCGACCGGCCGCGTTTCCGACGCCTGCACCCGCGCACGCGCCACGCACGCCTCGAGCGACAGCCCGTCGAACAGCGTTCCGGCAAACCGCGCAGGCGCCGCGTCCGCCGCCGCACGCAGCGCAATCGACACACCGGCCGCACTGCGCGACACCGGCTCGCTCCCGACCACCAGACCGACCGTCTGGCTCCCCTCGACCATCCGTTGCACGCGCAACCAGGTGGTGAACGGCAGGCGCTTCACGGCATCCGCCGGCGCCTCGCCCAGATCGAGCACCACCAGCCCGAAGTTCCCGGCCTGCAGCACGAGGCCAAGCGCCTTCACCGCCTGCTCCATCGCCCGCTGGTTCAGATCCCGGCACAGCCCCGGGTTGGGAACGACGAGCCCGCGGATCCAGAGGAGGCGGGCCAGGTCGATTCCCGCCGCAGACGCCGACTCGACATCCAGCATGTCGAGCGCATCGACCATCGCCACGAGTTCGCCTCGCCGCGTGGCAGCCGCGATGGCCTGCAGCAGCAGGCTGGTCCGGCCGGACGACCGCGGCCCGGTCAACTGGGACACCTGCCCGCGCGGCAGGCCGCCACCGAGGCGGGCATCGAGGGCGGAGACGCCGGTGGGCGCCACCGCCTGCTCGTCGCGCGGGTCGACCGCCGGCAAGGTGGTGGTGAGCGTCCGTTCGAGGCGGCGCGCACGGAGTGCAGAGATGAGCGTGGAGCGGTCAGCACGGGCAGGCAGCATATTTTCGCCTTATGTTCGCCTTTGCGGCGAACTATAGCCCACGCGTTTCCCGCGGATCAAGTCAAGTCTGGGTAAGGTAAGATGAGCGGCGCGCTCGTGCAGGCTAACCCACTGCACGACACAACTTTACGTGTCAGAGACCACTCAAGCAGAGGCCGCCCCCACCCCCGACGAACCGTCGGCGACCACGATTTTCGGGTCCAAGGCGCTCCACCGGATGTTCGCGGCGTTCACCTACCGCGACTTTCGCGTGCAGTGGTTTGGCGCCTGCACCTCGAGCGTAGGCACGTGGGTCCAGATCACCGCCCAGAACTGGATGGTGACGCAGCTCGCGAGTGAATCGCGGGCGGCGTTCTTCCTCGGCCTCGACTCGTTCCTGCAGCAGTTGCCGATCATGCTCTTCACGCTGGTCGGCGGCGTCCTCGCGGACCGGCGCGATCGCCGCCGCACGCTGCTGAGCTCGCAGTACCTGCAGATGTCGACGGCAGCCACGCTCGCGCTGCTGGTGTTCACCGAACGCATCAACATCCCGCTCATCCTCACGCTCTCGTTCATCACGGGCATCGCGCAGGCCTTCGGTGGACCGGCGTACCAGACGCTGGTGCCGTCGCTGGTCGACAAGAAGGATCTGCCGAACGCCGTTGCGCTCAACTCCATCCAGTTCAACATCGCGCGCGTGATCGGTCCGCTGCTCTTCGGCGTCACGATTGCCGCGGGCGCCTCCTGGGGCCTCGGCGACGAGCAGGCCATGGCGCTCTGCTTCGCGCTGAACGCCGTGTCGTTCCTCGTGGTGATCTACACGCTGATGTCGCTGCGCGTGAAGTTCATCCCGCCGTCGCAACAGAAGAGCATCCGGGACGAACTGACCGGCGGCATCCAGTACGTGCGCGAACAGGGCACGCTCATCGCACTCATCGTCCTGGCCGCGGCCACGACGTTCCTCGGGTTCGCGGTGCTGACGTTCCTGCCGGTGTTCACCAAGAGCGTGTTCAAGGAAGGCGCGAACACCTACAGCCACCTGCTCGCGTTCTCGGGCGCAGGGTCGGTGGCCGGCGCACTGGTCGTGGCGTGGCTCGGCAAGTTCAAGCGGATGGGGCTGACGGTGCTGCTCGTCCAGGTCGTCTACGGCCTCTTCATCGTCGCCTTCGCGATGTCGCGGACGATGTGGCTGAGCGACCTGCTGCTGTTCCTCACGGGGGCGGCACTGATGATGGTGTTCTCCACCGTCACGTCACTCGTGCAGCTCACGGCCCCGAACGAGATGCGCGGACGCGTGATGAGCATCTACATGCTCGCGTTCCGCGGCGGCATGCCGCTCGGCAGCCTCGCCAGCGGCTGGGCCGCCACCTACATCGGCGCCCCGGCCGTCCTGCAGATCAACGGGGTCCTCCTCGTGGCCGTCGCGTTCTACTTCCTGTTCCGCAGCCACGGCGTCAGGGAGATCTAAGCCCGCGCCATTCGCGCATCGTACCTGACGGGTCTTCACGCGTCCGCGTGCACCGGCGCGCACACGTCCCGCCCACGGCTCGAACGCCTTCGTACTGATTTGCCCGGGACACATCGCCGTCGCCTGCGCTTGCCCAGATTCAGCCGGCATCGGGCCTTCGAGGCGCGATCTGCCTGCAGCTGGCTTGCAACCCGCCAGTGAGGTCGTTCAGACTTGAAGAGGTCCGTCGGGATGCCGATTTGGCTGCATGTGTCCCCGACGAGGCGCTTCAACACCACTGGATTGGTTCGCCCCCCCGGATGACTCTCCCGCGTCTGTCTTCGTTCGTTCGTGTCGCTGTATCCGTCGTCGCGCTCGGCATCCTGCTGAGCCTGATTCCACTTCGAGAGCTGGGGGCCGCGATTGCCAGGACGCCCCCACTCGTCATGCTGATCACGCTGGTGGTGCTGCTCCTCGGACACGCAACCGCGGCGCTGAAATGGCGGCTGCTCCAGGGCGCCGACGCAACGCTGCCGGTATCGACGGCCCTTCGTGCGCACTTCCTGGGTGTCGTCTCCAATCTCTGGCTGCCGGGCGTCGTCGGTGGTGACGTGGTGCGAGCCGGAGCCGCCTTCGGACCGAATCGCCGGGCCCTCGTCCTCGTGGCCAGCCTGGTCGATCGGGTCGTCGACTCGATCGCGCTGCTGCTCCTGGCGACGGCAAGCCTGTTCTTCATCCGTGGGGCAACACAGAGTGAGTGGCGACTGGTGGAAGTCGGCTTCATCGGCGCGGCGATCTTCGGAGTGGCAAGCTTCGTCGCCTATCGCGTGGTCAAGAGCCGGCAGATCGCGAAGATTGGCGCGCTGGTCGAGGCGGCGGAATTGATCGCCCGGAGCCCCGGGCGGGTCATGGCCGCGCTGGCGATATCGGCCGGCATCCAGTCGGCGTTCATCCTGGTCAACGTCAGTCTCGGGAGAGCCGTTGGCATGCGGGCTCCCATCAGCGCGTGGTTCATGGCGTGGCCGCTGGCGAAACTCGCCGCGATCCTTCCTGTCAGCGCCGCCGGCCTCGGCGTACGCGAGGCGGCGCTCGTCGTCCTGATGCGCCCGTTCGGAGATCCGTCAGGAACGGTGATGGCGGCCGGCCTGCTCTGGCAGGCCACCTTCATCATCGGCGGTCTCCTCGGATGGGGCGTGTCCCTCATGGCCGGCAAGCCCTGGCGCAAGGCGTCGTCCCCTGGCGTCTAGCTGCCTGCGCCTGCCTGCCGCGACGTGCCGGTCGCTCCGCGGAGCGTCGAGGGGCCGTTCGGGACATAAGGAATATGCTATTCTTTCCGCGCTCCCCCCCGGGCATCGACTGGTAGCGGTTCGTCTGCTCGACGACAACGCGTTCCGCTGGCTCCGAACACCCTCGACCAGGATAGCCGCCGATCGGATCCAGACTCGTAACAGGACCGGTTCTCCATTCTGTCGGCAGGTTCGCCGACTGGTGCTGGCATCATGAAAGTAACTCTGTGTTACCCGTCGCTGCTTCCGGGCCAGAAGGCCAATTACGGCCTGCAGCCCCTGGGCGTCCTGTACATCGCGGCACTGCTGCGTGAACACGGCATCGACGTCGAAGTGCTCGACGCCGACGTGGACGGCCTCACGGTCGCGGAGATGGTCGAGCGGATCCTGGCCAGCAAGCCGGATCTCGTGGGCTTCAGCATGATGACGCCCCAGCTGATTCCGGCCCTCCAGACATGCGTCGGCCTGAAGAACGCCCGCCCCGACCTGACGATCGTCCTCGGCGGCGCGCATATCGACTCGACACACGACGATGTGTTCTCGATGGCCGACTGCTTCGACTTCGCCATCGAGGGCGAGGGCGAGTACGCGCTGCTCGAGGCGGTGCAGCGCCTGCAGGAACCAGGGCCGGCCACGCTGGCGCAGCGCCTCGCCGGCGTCGGGAACGTCATCTACCGTGACGACAACGGCCAGGTCATCCGTAACCCGGGCCGCCCGTTCATCCCGCAGCTCGACGTCCTGCCCTCGGTCGACTACGACATGGTCGACATCCACAAGTACGTCATCCCGACGATGGCGGGCAAGTACGTCATCTCGATGATGCTGTCGCGCGGGTGCCCCTTCAAGTGCACCTTCTGCGACGCCCCGATCACCATGGGCAAGAAGCTGCGCTTCTGGTCCATGGACCGCATCATCAGCGACATCCGCCGCTACGTGGAGAAGTACGACTGCCACAACTTCGTGTTCAAGGACAGCACCTTCACCGCGAACAAGAAGTGGGCCGATGCCTTCTGTGACGCGCTGATCGAGGCCAAGCTGAACATCAAGTGGCGCTGCAACACACGCGTCAACCTGGTGCCGGCGCCGCTCCTCGAGAAGATGAAGAAGGCCGGCTGCTACGTCATCAACTTCGGCGTGGAGTCCGGCGACCCGCAGATCCTCAAGACGATCGAGAAAGAGACGAAGATCGAGGACGTCTACGACGCGCACCGGCGCTGCCGCAAGCTGGGGATCCGGACGTATGCGACGTTCCTGGTCGGCAACCCCGGCGAGACGGAAGAAACCGTGAAGCGGACGATCACCGTCGCCACGGGAATCCGCCCCAACCTGGCCATGTTCTTCGTGTCCACGGCATACCCGGGTACGCCGCTGTACGAGCAGGCCGTGGCCCAGGGCATGGTCGAACCGAGATGGTGGGCGACCCAGGCCTGGGATCCCAGGAAGAACTCCGCGTTCCAGGCGCGCTGGGGCTGGACCGCCAAGGGCGGCCTGAAGATTCCCGGCTTCGACTCGGAGTACTGGCAGCGCACCGCGACCCGGGCCTTCTATCTCCGGCCGTTCTTCGTCTGGGACACGATGATGTTCACGGTGAAGAATCCGTACTTTGCGCGTCACCTGCTCCATCTCGGCAAGGAACTCATCCCGCTCTACAAGCTCTCCTTGCCGTGGAAGCGTACGGCGACGACGCAGGTCGAGAAGGATGAGGCACGCGAGAAGACGCTCGCACGCTGCCCGTCGGAGCCGACGGTCACCTACACGCGGCGGACTGACACGGCCACGGCGGTGCCCATCGACGCGCTCCGCAGCGGCGCCGCGGCTCCTGCGAGCCCGGTGATGCTTCGCGTCGTCCAGAGCGACGCGGCGCAGGCCCAGCCGAAGCACTGACCCGCGATCGGGCCGGACGCGACCACCGGAAGGTGTCGCGTTCGGCTCGCCCGCGCTCCCCGCGCGGATCGACGACGGACGGTGCAGAATAGGCGGATGTCCGCATCCGAGCGTCCGACTCCTCCCGCAGCCCCCCAGAAGCCGACCACGATTACAGCGCACGGCATCGACCGCGTCGATGAGTTCGCCTGGCTCCGCGCCGCCAACTGGCAGGACGTCCTGCGCGACCCGTCGCTGCTGCCGGCCGACATCCGCGCGTATCTCGAGGCAGAGAACAGCTACACCGCCGCGCTCCTGAAGGACACCGAGGCGCTGCAGGAGGAGCTGTTCGCCGAGATGAAGGGACGCATCGCGGAGAACGACGCCTCGGTCCCGGCACCGCACGGCCCCTGGGAGTACTTCGAATCATTCAAGACCGGCGGCCAGTATCCGCGCTTCGAGCGGCGCCCACGCGGCGGTGCCGCCGACAGCGCCACAATCTACTTCGACGGCGACGTGGAGTCCGCAGGCACGTCGTACTTCAGGCTGGGCGGCATCTCCCACGCGCCCGATCACACGCGGTTCGCCTACGGCCTCGACACGAAGGGTTCCGAAGTCTTCGCGGTCCGCTTCCGTGAGTTCGACGGCACGACCATCTACGGGGAGACGCTGGAAGACACGGCCGGACGCATGGTCTGGGCCCGTGACAGCCAGACGCTCTTCTACGCGGTCCTCGACCGGAACCATCGTCCGTGCAAGGTGTTCCGGCACGTCCTCGGGACGTCGCAGTCGGACGATGTGCTGGTGTACGAAGAGCAGGACCCGGGGTTCTTCGTCTCGCTCGGCACCACCGACGACCGTCGCTTCATCGTGATCTCGACGGGCGATCACGTGACGTCCGAGGTGTGGCTCATCGACAGCTCCAACCCGACCGCCGACGCGGTGCTCGTGGCCCGACGCGAACCTGGCGTCGAGTACTCCGTGAGCGCGCAGGGTGCCGACCTCGTCATCCTGACCAATGCCGACGGCGCGGAAGACTTCAAGATCGTGCGCACGCCCGTCACGACTCCAGGCCGCGGGCACTGGCGCGACTGGGTGCCCCACGTGCCGGGCCGGCTCATCGAACGGGTGATCTGCTTTGCCGGCGAGGTCGTCAGGCAGGAACGCGAGTCCGGCCTCCAGCGCATCGTGGTCACCGGCACCGACGGCGCGGAACATACCGTGGCGTTCGACGAGCCGGTCTACGAACTCGGCGTGCAGCGCGGGTTCGAGTACGACACGACGACCCTCCGCTTCACCTACTCGTCGCTGACGACGCCCGAGCAGACGTTCGACTACGACATGCGCGCGCGCACGCGCGTCCTGCGCAAGCAGCAGCCGGTGCCGAGCGGACACGACCCGGCGCAGTACCGATCGGCACGCGTCTTCGCCACGAGTCACGACGGCGAGCAGGTGCCGGTGTCCCTCCTCTGGCGCGCGTCCACGCCGCTCGACGGGACGGCCCCGGTCCTGCTCTACGGGTACGGCTCGTATGGCCTCACGATTCCGCCCGGATTCTCGGTGGCACGCCTGAGCCTGGTGGACCGCGGCTTCATCTGGGCGCTGGCCCACATCCGCGGCGGCAAGGACAAGGGATACGGCTGGTATCGCCACGGCCGCCAGCTCGAGAAGAAGAACACGTTCCTCGACTTCATCGCCGCTGCCGAGCGCCTCAGCTCGGGCCCCGAGGCGATGACCAGGCCCGGCCAGATCACGATCGAAGGGGGCAGCGCGGGCGGCATGCTGATGGGCGCCTCGATGAACATGCGACCCGATCTCTTCAAGGCCGTCGTGGCGCATGTGCCGTTCGTCGACGTGCTGAACACGATCAGCGACGGGGAGCTGCCGCTCACACCGATCGAGTGGCCTGAATGGGGCAACCCGATCGAGAGCCGTGAGGTATTCGAGTACATGCGGTCGTATTCGCCCTACGACAACGTCGAGGCAAAGGCCTACCCGCATCTTCTCGTCACGGCCGGACTCACGGATCCACGCGTCACCTACTGGGAACCGGCCAAGTGGGTCGCCCGGCTGCGCGCCCGCAAGACCGACGACAACCTCCTGCTGCTGCGCACCTACATGGAAGCCGGCCACGCCGGCAAGTCCGGACGCTTTTCGCGCCTGAGGGAAACGGCGCTGCACTACGCCTTCGTGCTCATGGTGAACAGAGCAGGCAGGAGCGCTTTTGAGCCCGGCACGCGACGCGAGTAAGATTCGGGCCGGATGAGTGTCCGCAACCTGCTCGTGGTCGTGTCACTGGGGTTGAGCGTGGCGATCGGGCTGGCGCTCGGGCGCGGTGCGTCGAGCGGCCCGACCGATGCGGCAGGGCCGGTGGTGATCGGGCTGTCGCTCGACAGCCTGCAGGAAGCGCGCTGGCAGTCGGACCGCGACATGTTCGTGGCGCGCGCGAAGGAGCTGGGCGCCGAGGTCCTCGTGCTCGCCGCCAACGGCGATGATGCGGTGCAGATCGGCGACATCGAGAAGCTGATCACCAACCAGGTCTCGGTGCTCGTGGTCGTGCCGCACGACGGCGTGGCCATGGCACGGGCCGTCCGCCTGGCGCACGACGCCAGGATTCCGCTGCTCGCCTACGACCGGCTCATTCGCGACAGCGATCTCGATCTCTACGTCAGCTTCGACAACGTCAAGGTCGGTGAACAGCAGGCCCGGTACCTGATCGATCACCTCCCCACGCCCGGCAAGGGACGCATCATCCGCGTGTACGGCGGACGCACGGACAACAACGCGTCGCTGGTGAAAGAAGGGCAGGACCGCGCGCTCGCGCCCTACCTCGAGCGCGGCGACATCACCGTACTGCACGAGGACTGGGCCGAGAACTGGACACCCGAGAACGCCAAGAAGATCGTGAACGCCGCCATCACGGCCCATGGACGGCAGTTCGATGCGGTGCTCTCGAGCAACGACGGCATGGCTGGCGGGGTGGTGCAGGCGCTCACCGAAGAAGGGCTGGCCGGCAAGGTGCTCGTCACCGGGCAGGACGCCGATGTGGTGGCGCTCCAGCGCATCGCCGCCGGCACCCAGGCGATGACGATCTACAAGCCCCTGCGGACGCTCGCGCGCGGCGCCGCGGAGCTGGCAGTGCGCCTGGGCCAGCGACGCGTCGTGACCGCCGCACAGACCGTCAACAACGGCGCGGTCGACGTCCCGTCGACGCTGTTCCCGGTCGTCACCGTGACGAAGGAGAACATCCTCTCCACCGTCGTCGCCGAGGGGCTCGCCACGTACGACGACGTCTATCGCAGCGTGCCGGAGCCGGCGCGGCCACCTCGTCCATGAGCGTGCTGCTGCAAGCGGTCGACCTCGTGAAGCGGTTCGGCGGGGTCCACGCGCTGAACGGCGTGAGCCTCGACCTGCAGGCCGGCGAGGTGCACGCGATCTGCGGGGAGAACGGCGCCGGCAAGTCGACCCTCATCAAGCTGCTGGCCGGTGTTCACCCCTCCGGCAGCTATGAAGGCCAGCTGCTCCTGCGCGGACGGCCCGCGCGGTTCGCCTCCCCGCGCGACGCTGAACGGGCAGGCATCGCCATCGTGCACCAGGAACTGGCGCTCTTCGGCGAGATGACCGTAGCCGAAAACCTGTTCCTCACCGACCTGCCACGGCGGCGGGGACGCGTGGACTGGCCCGCGCTCCACACCCGTGCGCGCGCCGTTCTGGCGGAGGCGCACATCGAGCTCGACCCGGACACCCGCGTCGGCTCCCTGAGCATCGCGCAGCAGCAACTCGTCGAGATTGCGCGTGCACTGGCGCGGCAACCGGCGATCCTCGTGCTCGACGAGCCCACCGCGGCCCTCGCCACGCACGAAGTGGGCGTGCTCCTGGACATCGTCGGTCGGCTGCGCGCCCGCGGCGTCACGTGCGTGTACATCTCGCACAAGCTGGACGAGGTCTTCCGTGTGGCCGATCGCATCACTGTGCTGCGCGATGGGGTCGCGCGCGGCACGACGCGCGCCGCGGACACGACACCGGACGCAATCGTGTCGTTGATGGTGGGCCGACCGATCGGCGAACTCTTCCCCGTGCGAAGCGCCACCATGGGCGAGGTCGTTCTCTCCGTGAAGGGTCTTTCAGTCGATCGGAAGCCCGGTGCTCCCCTGCTGCGCGACCTCACATTCGACGTGGCCGCCGGAGAAATCCTCGGGATCGGCGGCCTGATGGGCGCGGGGCGGAGCGAACTGCTGCTGCACCTGATGGGCTGCTGCGGGCAGCGCACCTCCGGAACCGTGCACGTGGACGGGCAGCTCACGCACATCCAGGGCGCACAGGAAGCGATGGACGCCGGGCTTGCGCTCGTCTGTGAAGATCGCAAGCGTCTGGGGCTTGTACTGTCCCTCGGCGTTTCGTTCAACCTGATGCTGAGCTCGTTGAAGAGACGGCGTCGTGGACCGATGGTCGATGCGGACGCCGAACACGCGGCGGCGCGGGACATCGGCGAGGCGCTGCGAATCAAGACCTCCGGGTTCGAGACGCCGGTCTCGACCCTGTCCGGCGGCAACCAGCAGAAGGTGGTGCTCGGCAAGGCGCTGCTGACAAAGCCACGCGTCCTGCTGCTCGATGAGCCGACACGCGGGATCGACATCGGCGCGAAACGGGAGATCTACAAGATCATGCGGCGCCTGTCGTCGGAAGGGACGGCGATTGTCATGGTGTCGAGCGAGATGCCAGAGCTGATCGGCATGAGCGATCGGATCCTCATGCTTCACGACGGGCGCGCGGCTGGCGTGTTCACGCGTGAGCACGCCACCGAGGAACGGCTGCTGGCAGCGGCGATGGGGCGCGGCACGCATGCGGCCTGAATCGCCATCGGGCAGCGGCGCCAACGGACCCCCATCGCGCCGGGCGATGGCGCGCGAACTCCCGCTCGCCGCTGCACTGGCGGGGATCTGGCTGTTCTTCGCCTGGCAGGAACCGGTGTTCCTTTCGGGACGCAACCTGTCACTGCTCTCCGTCGAGCTGGCGATCACCGCCACGCTCGCGCTCGGGATGCTCATCGTGCTCCTGCCCGGGCAGATCGACCTGTCGGCCGGCAGCGGCGTGGGGCTCGCGGGCGGCGTCGCCGCGGTGCTGACCTTCTCCCATCGCTGGCCTGCCCCGGCGGCGCTGGCGGCGGCCCTCGCCGGCGCCGTGCTGGTCTGGTCCGCCATGGGCACGCTCATCGCCCGCGAGCGGGTCCCGGCCTTCATCATCACGCTGGGCGGCCTGCTCACGTTCAGGGGCGTGCACTGGTGGGTCATCGACAGTTCCACCATCCCCGTCGTCGAGGGTGGGCGCACGAACCTGCTCTCGCTGCTCACCACGTATTACCTCTCACCGATGTCGGGCTTCGCACTGGCGGCCGTGGCTGCAGGGCTCACCGGTGCAGCGTGGCGGCACCGGAGCCAGCGGCGCCGCGCGTACGGCGTGCCCGACGACGATGCGGAACTGCTCTTCCTGAAGTGGTTCCTGCTCCTGCAGGCGCTGCTCCTCGCGGTGATCGTCGCCAACAGTTTCCGCGGCGTGCCGCTCGCACTGGTGATCCTCGGCGGGGTTGCCCTGTTCGTTCATCAGCTCACGATGCACACGCCCTTCGGGCGCTACCTGTACGCCATCGGCGGCAACGAAGACGCCGCGATCCTCTCCGGCGTGCCGGTCCAGGCCACAATCGTCGGCGCGTTCGCGCTGATGGGCGCGATCGTCGCGCTGACCGGATTCATGCAAACCGCCTACGCCGGCGCATCGACGACAACGGTGGGCTCGCTGATGGAGCTGGATGCGGTGGCCGCGTGCGTGATCGGGGGGACGAGCCTGCGTGGGGGCCGGGGCTCGGTGTCTGGCGTGCTCGTCGGCTCACTCATCATGGCAAGCCTGCTGAACGGCATGACGCTGATGGCCGTGACGCCCGAGGTGAAGTACGTCGCCAGGGGCATCGTCCTCGCACTGGCGGTCTGGCTGGATCTCAGGCTGACGGCATTTCGCAGCTGGCAATCGTAGGGGCCGGCTTCAGCCGGACCTGCAGCGAAGGGGAGGCCCAGCGTGCTCAGCGCCAGGAGGCGACCGAGAACGCGGCCCAGAACGCGACGAAGCCGACGGCGACCTGGCCGCCCAGATTGAGGCCGGCCCAGAGGAACTGCCCCTCCCGCACCAGCACCGCACTCTCGTTCATGTAGGACGAGAACGTGGTGAACCCGCCGAGGACTCCGGCCAGCAGGAATGCGCGCGCGTCCGGGCTGAGCGTGATGCGATCCTGTGCAAGGCCGGTAATGACGCCGAACACGAGGCACCCGACCACGTTGACGACGAACGTGCCCGCAGGAAAGAGCGTGCCCAGTGCCCGCAGGACAGCCGATGTGACCAGGTAGCGGCACACCGAACCGACAGCGCCGCCAATCGCGATGAGCAGGATATTCACGTAGACTTGAGGCTGACCCGCATTATGCCAGTTCTCGAGCTCCTCACCAGTTCCGGCTTCGGATCGCTGCTCGGCATGCGCCACGCGCTCGAGCCCGATCACCTGGCGGCGGTGTCGACGCTCGTGAGCCGCGAACGCAACGGGTTCAAGGCCGCGTTCCTCGGCGTCTGCTGGGGGCTTGGCCACACCTTCGGCCTGATTGTCGTCGGCGCCGTGCTCGTCGTCCTCCGGGCGGAGTTGCCGGACCGTCTTGCCGACATCTTCGAGCTGCTGGTGGCCGCCATGCTGATCGTGCTCGGGACGCGCGCACTGGCGCAGGCATGGTCGCAGGGCCAACCCTCGCATCTGCATCGCCATGCGTTTGCGGTGCACACCCACTCGGGTCTGCCGGCCCACGTCCACATCGGAACGTGGACCCTCGCCCGTCGGCCCCTGATCATCGGTGCCATCCACGGCCTGGCAGGCAGCGGCGCGCTCACGGCCCTTGTGCTCACCACGTTGCCGTCGACCGCCGCACGCCTGAGCTACATGGCCCTGTTCGGCCTCGGCTCGACGATCGGGATGGCCGCGCTCTCAGGACTCCTGGGCTGGCCGCTCGCGCGTCTCGGCGCGCATCACACCGTCACGCGGGCGATCTCGTTTGCTGTCGGGGCGATGTCGGTGACGCTGGGGATCTTCTGGGGGTATCCGCTGGTCGGGCGGATCTTCTAGAACCGGAACGTTCGGTCCAGCCTGCCCTGCCTGCCTCGCCAGCCCCTGCGGCTCACTTCACGTCCAGTTTCCACAACACGGGCAGCACCGAGATCGGGTAACACAGCACGTCGTCGCAGGCCTGGTAGTTGAGCGCGCCGCCGAGCGCGAGTGACTCCCCGGACTTCGCGGTGGCCTTGAACGTCACGGGCACGGCAATGCGGAAGGGTCCGCTGTACGCGGGCACCTTGTCCACTTCGCCGGGAACGCTGATGAGGGTGGACTTCGGATAGCTGGCCTTGCCGAATGTCACCGACGGATTGGGCGTCAGCGCGAGCGAGACGGACTGGAAGCCCTTCGCTCCTTCGGCATAGACGTGCATCTTCGGGTTCGGCGTCACGTCGGCCCAGAGCGTGACCGTCCCGCCCGGCGTCACGCTCGTCGCGCTCGAGGATGTGGAGATGGACGCCTGCTGCGGCGTGGGCCTGCCGCTGAGCAGGCCCTGGGCGCGGCCCGGCGCCGCGCCCAGCAGGGTCAGGAAGGTCGTGAGCAGAATCGCGGACCGCATCCGCGCATTCTAGTCCCGCTTCGTGGTCTGGAAGATCGTGCTCGCGCCGCCGGCGATCGCCGCACCGATGAGGGCGCCCTTCTTGCCGCCGAAGATCCCGCCGACACCGGCGCCCGCGGCCGTGGACCCGCCCACGATCAACGCCGTCCGCTTCCAGTCGCGCCGCTGTTCGCGTGCCACGACCCGCCGGCTCGAGGCCCGGATGCGCGGGGCCGGCTCATAGGCGACGGTCTGCACGGCGCGCGGAGCGCTGGAGGCCGGGGCCTGCACGTACGGTGCGGGAGTCGGCACGTAGGTCACCACCTGGGCGGGCGGCGCCACGTACCCGACCGCAGCGGCCTGCGGCTGATACATCATCGCCGGCGCGTAGGGCGGCGCCGTCTGCGACACCGCCACGGGGCGCGCCATCACCGCCGGATCCATCGTCTGATACGACGCGCTCGCCGGCTGCATGCTCATCGCGTTGACGGCCTTCGCCGGAGCGAGGAGTCCGTACGCCACCGCCAGCACTCCCATCGCGATTACCGTCAGCACACCCGCCAGATACTTGGTCATCTCGGCCTCCTGCGCGCATCGTGGCGCGTGCCAGCCTATGAACCAAGCGCAGTGCCAGCCGGATTTGCGCGCAAATCGGCCATGTTCGCGGCCGAGCTGACCGGATTCCCGGACAGTACGGTGAGTCAGGCGCCGCCTGCAGAGTGCGGGAAGAACTTACCGGGTCCGCCGTGAAACATTCACGGCCGCGCCAGGCAGGCAAGGCTGGCGGCACTGAGGCGCCGGCTGAAGCCAGCACCCACGACGGTCCCACCACCCTCCACCCTCCTGCCTCCAGCCTCCTGCCTCCAGCCTCCACCCTCGGTCCTCTGCGCCCTGACCTCCGTCCACTGCCCCTGCCCTCCGACCTCGGACCTCGGCCCTCCGCCCTCAGTGCTCGCGGTCCGCTGACCATCGTGGGGTCCGCCTTCAGGCGGACCTCGCGCCCTGACCGACCCTTGACCTCTGCCCAGGCGTCCGGCCTCCAGATTCCCCCTGAGGTACCATCAGGCATCCCATGAGCCGCGTTCTCGTCGTCGAAGACGACCCCGACATCGCCGACCTCATCCGGCGCTACCTCCTGAAGAACGGCTTCGAGGTGGAGGTCCGCTCGGCCGGTCGTGATGCGCTCAGCTCGATTGCGGCATCGGCGCCAGACCTGCTGATCCTCGACCTGATGCTCCCGCAGGTCAGCGGACTCGACATCTGCCGCGCCGTGCGGAGCGACGAGAAGACGGCGGGCATCCCGATCATCATGGTCACCGCGCGCACGGAGGAGTCGGAACGGATCGCCGGCCTCGAACTCGGCGCCGACGACTACCTCGCGAAGCCGTTCAGCCCCGGCGAACTCGTGGCTCGCGTGCGGGCCCTGCTCCGCCGCACGGCGCGGACGCCCGCGCTCGAGGCCACGCTCACCTACGGCCCGATCGTGGTCGATGCGACGCAGCACACGGTGGTGGCCCAGGGCGAGCCGGTCGTGCTCACGGCGAAGGAGTTCCTGCTGCTGCAGTACCTGCTGCGCAACCGCGGGCGCGTCCTCTCGCGCGACGTGCTCCTGACCGATGTGTGGGGATACAAGTACACAGGCGGCACGCGGACCGTCGACGTGCACGTGCGCCGCCTCCGCGAAAAGCTGCCCTACCTGGAGCAGGCGCTCGTGACCGTGAAGCAGTTCGGCTACCGGCTGCTCGACACGCCGCCGGAAGCCTGACCGTGCCGCGCGCCTCCTTCCAGGTCAAGCTCTTCCTCGCTGGCGTGTCGGCCGCCGTGCTGACGCTGGCGGTAGCAGGCGTCCTCTTCGCGTTCACGCTGCAACGCCAGACCAACGCGCGCGTCGAGCAGACGCTGAAGTCGGAGGCCCGCGTGGCCGCCGAACTGCTCGCCCGCATGACCGACGTGCAGGCGACCACCGATGCGCGCCGCGTCCTCGATGCCGAAGCCGACCGGGTCGGTGCGTTGCTGACGGCCCGCGTCACCTTCATTGCCGCCGATGGTCTCGTGCTCGGCGACTCTGCGGAGCCGCTCGGCGCCCTGGCCACCATGGAGAACCACGCGACGCGCCCGGAGGTTGTGGACGCCCGCCAGCACGGTCTGGGCCTCGCTCGCCGCTCGAGCGCCACGCTGGGCGAGGAGATGCTCTACGTCGCCATTCCGGTGCAGCATGCGCCGGTGGCGTTCGTGCGGTTGGCCCTCCCGCTCACGAGCATCCGGCAGCAGCTCGAGTCCATTCTCACGGCCACCCTCACGGCGCTCGGCCTGGCGCTGCTCGGCGGCATCGCCATCGCCGGCATCCTGGCCGGCCGCATGGGTCAGCGCGTGCGCGCCATCGCCTGGGTCGCCCAGCGCTACCGGCAGGGCGACCTCACGCCGCCCCGGCTCGACTACGGCGACGACGAACTCGGCATCGTCGCCCGTGCGCTGGACGATTCGGTGCACGAGCTCGGCAACCGGCTGCAGGACCTCGAGCGCGACCGGAGCCGCATGGCGGCCATCCTCGCCGGCATGATCGAAGGCGTGATCGTCGTCGATCAGGCAGGGCGACTGCAGCTCGTCAACGACGCAGCGCAGGACATGCTGAAGACCGACGACACGCCGATCGGTCGCCACTACGTCGAGACGATTCGCCATCCGGCCATCACCGACCTGCTCACGGCGGCGCTCGCCGGGCGAATGCCGCCGTCGGTCGAGTTCACGCCGCCGCGCGACACGTCGCGCACGGTGATCGTGCGGGCGGCACCGGTGTCGTCGGGCTGGGCGCACGGCGCGGTGCTGGTCCTGCACGACGTCACGGAGCTGAAGAAGGCCGACCGGATCCGCCGCGACTTCGTGGCGAACGTGTCGCACGAACTCCGCACGCCGCTCACCGCCATTCGCGGCTACGTGGAAGCACTGCAGGACGGAGACGCGAGCGACGACGACACCGCACGGTTCCTCGAGATCATCATGCGCCATACGAGGCGGATGGAGCGGCTCGTCCAGGATCTCCTCCGGCTCGCGAGGCTCGACGCGGGGCAGGAACTGCTGGAGACATCGACCTGCGACCTGCGTGCGATGGCGCAGGCGGTCATGGGCGATCTCGAGGCCACCCTGGACACGCGCGGCCAGGACATTCACATCGACATCGGGGAGGGCGCCACGCAGGTGCCCGCCGACCCGGCGAAGCTGCACGACGCCCTGCGGAACCTGGTGGCGAACGCCAGCGCCTACTCGCCCGAGAACAGCCTCATCACCATCGCGACGCGCCGCGTGGGCGACCGCGTGGCGATCGACGTGCTCGACGCGGGCCCCGGCATTCCGGAGGAGGATCGCCTGCGGGTGTTCGAGCGCTTCTACCGCGTGGACAAGTCACGCGCCCGCGACCCGGGCGGCACCGGGCTGGGCCTCGCCATCGTGAAGCACCTCGTCGAACTGCACGGCGGACGGGTCCTGGTCACCAACAGGCCCGAGGGCGGCGCGCGCTTCACGATCGAGTTGCCCGCGACGACGCCAGACTGAAGCCTGCGCGACGACACCGAGTGCAGGCAGGGTGAGCCGGACACCTGAAGCCCGGAGCCTGAAGCCCTGATGCGCCGCGTCTGTGCAGCGGCGCCGCGAGCTCAGTTCGCGCCGAAGAGGTGCAGGAGGAAGAACGTGCCCGCGCCGATGGCGAAGGCGGCGGGAATGGTGAGGACCCACGCCCAGACGATCTGGCCGGCCACACCCCAGCGCACCGCGGACAGGCGCCGCGTGGCCCCGACGCCGACGATGGCGCCCGTGATGGCGTGGGTGGTGCTCACCGGCACGCCGGTGAGGGTCGCGACCATCAGCGCGGTCGCCGCCCCGGTTTCCGCGGCAAAGCCGCCCACCGGCTGCAGCTTCGTGATCTTCGATCCCATCGTGTGGATGATGCGCCAGCCACCGGCCAGCGTTCCGAGCCCGATCGCCGTGTGCGCGGCGAGCACCACCCAGAAGGGGATGTCGAACGTCGGGATGTACCCGGCTGCGAACAGGATGCCGGCGATGATGCCCATCGTCTTCTGCGCGTCGTTCGCGCCGTGGTTCAGCGAGAAGAACGCGGCCGACACGAGCTGGAGGCGGCGGAACCAGCGGTCGACGCGCGACGGCGGCGTCCACCGGAAGATCCAGAGGATCGCCGTCATCAGCAGCAGGCCGGCCGTGAGCCCGATCAGCGGCGAGAGGAAGATGAAGATGAGGGTGAGCTTCCAGCCCGAGGGAATCAGCGCGCCGAATCCGGCCTTCGCGACCGCGGCACCGGCGTAGCCCCCGATCAGGGCGTGCGAGGAACTGGTCGGGAGGCCGAAGTACCAGGTGATCAGGTCCCACACGATCGCCCCGGTGAGCCCGCCGAACACCACGGCGAAGGTGACGATCTTGATGTCGATCATCCCAGAGCCGACGGTCTTGGCCACGGCGGTGCCGAACACGAACGCGGCGACGAAGTTGAAGAACGCGGCCCAGACGACCGCCTTGCCAGGCGAGAGGACGCGTGTCGACACCACGGTCGCGATGGAGTTCGCGGCATCGTGGAAGCCGTTGATGTAATCGAAGATCAGCGCAACGCCGATCAGCGCGACGACGATCCAGAACATCTGCGGGCTAACCGTGCTTCACGACGACGCCCTCGAGGACGTTGGCGACGTCCTCGCAGCGATCGGTGGCGTGTTCAAGGAAATCCAGCGTCTCTTTCCACTTGATGACGACGATCGGATCCTTCTCGTCCTCGAAGAGCTGCATCACCGCGTCCTGGTGGATCCGGTCGGCTTCGTTCTCGAGGCGGTTGATCTCCACGGCGTGCGTGGTCACCCCCTTCTTCTTCTCGAGGGCATCGAGGGCCAGGCGGATCTGCTTGCTGCTCTCGGTGATGGTCTTCGCGAGTTCGCGGGCACCGAAGCGGATGTGTTTGAGCTTGTACAGCTTGATGAGGGTGGCCGCGGCGTCGATCGCATCCATCACGTCGTCAAGCGACTTGGCCAGTTCGTGGATGTCCTCGCGGTCGATCGGCGTGACGAAGGTGCGATTGAGGCGGGAGATGATGTCGTGCGTCAGGAAATCGCACTTGTGCTCGATTTCCTTGATGTCCTCGGCCTTGCTCCAGCGCGGCTCGTCGCCCGCCAGCATCTCTTCCAGTTGAAGAGCGCCGCGCTGAATCTCGTCGGCCAGCGCCTGGAAGTCAGCGTAGAACTTCTCTTCGCGCGGTATCAGACGAAATGCCAACGGATCCTCCCCTTCACTGTCGCGCCGCCTTGATTGCTGGAACCGTCGAATTGTAGCAGATCCGTTTACACGGACGTTACCGTGGCTCCCCGCATCGCCTTGCACCGGGTGTACCATTTGCAGCCAGGAGTCGACGTGAACAACGAAGTTCTGGCCATTATCCTGGGCGGCGGACAGGGATCCCGCCTCTTTCCCCTGACGCAGCTGCGTTCCAAGCCGGCGGTGCCAATCGGCGGCAAGTATCGCCTGATCGACATCCCGGTCAGCAACTGCCTGCACGCGGACATTCGACGCATCTTCGTCCTCACCCAGTTCAACTCCGCGTCGCTCAACCGGCATATCAGCCAGACCTACCGGATGGACCTGTTCAGTCCGGGGTTCGTCGAGATTCTGGCGGCGGAAATCACGCCGGAGAGCGCGAAGTGGTTCCAGGGGACCGCGGACGCCGTGCGCAGGGCGTCGCGTCACTTCCAGCGCTATGACGCGGACTACTACCTGATTCTGGCGGGCGACCACCTGTATCGCATGAACTACGCGGAGATGGTGGAGGCGCACATCGACCGGCGCGCCGACATCACGATTGCCGCGCAGCCCTGCACGCCGGAGGACGCCACCCAGATGGGCATCTTCCGGTTCGACCGCGAGGGGCACATCGTGGCCTTCGAGGAGAAGCCGAACGAGAAGCGGCTCGCGGAAATCGGGCAGAGCATTCCGCAGGGATCGATGGTGTCGGGGCACTCGCCGGACAAGCCGTTCGTCGCCTCGATGGGGGTGTACGTCTTCTCGCGCGAGGTGCTGATGGAGCTGCTCAACGAGAGCAACGCCACCGACTTCGGCAAGGAGATCATCCCGTCCTCACTGAACCGGTACCGGGTGAACCCGTACCTGTTCCGCGGCTACTGGGCGGATGTCGGTACCGTGAAGTCGTTCTACGACGCGAACATCATGCTCACGAAGCCGGGGTCGCCGTTCAAGTTCTACGACCCGACGCGGCCGATCTTCACGCACGCCCGCTTCCTGCCGGGGTCGCGGCTGGTCGACGCGCGCGTGCACGACGCCGTCGTCTCCGAGGGCTGCTACCTGGGGCAGTGCGACATCGAGGAGTCGGTGATCGGCATCCGGACACACGTCCTCGAGGGGACCACGATCAAGCGGTCGGTGCTGCTCGGTGCGGACTATTACGAGTCGGACAACGTGGCGCCCGCCCGCGGGGATGCCCCCCGCCTCGGGATCGGCCGCAACGTCGTCCTGGACAAGGTGATCGTCGACAAGAACGCCCGTGTCGGCGACGGGGCGCGCCTGGTGAACGAGAAGGGGCTCGATCACTTCGACGGCGACGGCTTCTACATCCGCGACGGCGTGATCATCGTCCCCAAGGACGGGGTCATCCGGCCGGGCACGGTGATCTAAGGCCATCGCCAATCGCTCATCGCTGACTTGAAGGCGGAAGTGCCAGGGCCACAGGGAGACCGTGTCTCTGGCACGTTTCAACCCCAACCCCCAACCCCCAACCCCCAACCCCCAACCTCCAACCTCCAACCTCCATCCTCTGTCTCTACACTGCAGTTCTGACTTCCCGGTTCGGAACGCAGTTAACACCCCCGTAACAGTCCCGTCACGCCCCACTTACCCCCGCTTTCTACAGTCCCTGTGAGGGGTACGGCCATGACGGCCGCGCCACTGGTGTCCGGTCTTTTCCGGCATCTGGCCCCTGGAATCTCGGGGGCGAGCGGAGTGGGAGGAACAATGAGAGTGTTTCGTTGGGTCGTCGCGGCGGTCCTGTTCGCGCTGCTGCCCTCGCTGGCGGCGGCGCAGGCCGATGGTCGCATCAGCGGCACGGTGCGCGACAGCAGCAACGCGTTCGTCGCCGGTGCGACGGTCACGGTGAAGAACGAGAAGACCGGTGAATCGCGCGCGGCCCTGAGCAACGACCAGGGCTTCTTCGTGGTGAGCCCGCTGAAGCCCGCCACCTACACGGTGTCGGCCGAAAAGCCCGGCTTCGCCGGCATCGAATACACGGCCATGCCGCTGGCGGTCGGCCAGGAACTCGCGCTCGACTTCGAGTTCAGGCCGGCGGGCGTGCAGGAGAACGTGACCGTCATCGCCACGGCGCCCGTGCTCGACATCAGCTCGGCGCGCATCGGCGCGAACGTGAGCGAGCGCGAGGTCCAGAACCTCCCCGTGAACGGCCGCCAGATGTCACAGCTGATGCTGCAGGCCCCCGGCTCCCAGAATGCGGGCGACGGCACCTGGCAGGACATCCGCTTCTCGGGCCGGGCCAACGAACAGAACGTCATCAAGTACGACGGGGTCGAAGGCTCCGCCATCGTGGATGCCTCGCCGGGAAACGCGAACGGCGAGAACAAGACGCCGTTCAAGCTGCAGGCGAGCCTCGAGAACGTGCAGGAGTTCCGGGTCGAGTCGAGCGGGTATGCCGCTGAGTTCGGCACGGGCACCGGCGGCCAGGTGAGCGTGATCACCAAGTCGGGCGGCAATGCCTACCGCGGGTCGCTCTTCGAATACGTGCGCAGCGACCGGATGGACGCGCGCAACTACTTCGATGCGATCCGCGCCACCGACGGCTCCATCCAGTCGGCCGGCCCCAAGTCGTCGCTGACGCAGAACCAGTTCGGCGGCTCGGTCGGCGGCCCCCTGATGAAGAACCGGGCGTTCTTCTTCGGCAGCTATGAAGGCTACCGGCTCGATGCCGGCAAGAACTTCGTCGAAGCGGTGCCCAGCGCCGCCGCCTGGGCGCGCGCCGTTCCGGCCATTGCGGCCCTGCGCTCCGGCTTCACGGCCCCGGGCGCGGTCGTGATTCCCGGCGCCTCCACCAACGCCGACCTCGACATCGTCCAGTTGCAGGACGTGCAGCACGTCAAGGAAAACGCCTATTCGGCGCGCCTCGACTACCGCATCAGCAGCAACTGGTCGGCCTACACGCGCGTGTTCCACGACCAGGGCACCAACACCGACCCCGTTGGCGTGACCGGCAAGCAGCTCTACATGAAGGCGAACCCGTCGAACGCGGTGGTCAACCTGCAGGGCCTGCTCGGCACCAGCGTCAACGAGTTCAAGTTCGGCTACAACGCCGCGCCCACGCGCATCGGCGCGAACACGAGTGCCGGGTTCGAGAACATCAACCTGAGCCTCAGCGGCACCGTCGCGAACAGCGGCATTGCGGGCCAGGGCTCGAGCACCGGCCTTGCGACACCCGGCGGCCTGGTCCGCGTCAATAGCGCGGGCAACGGCCGTTCCGCACCGTACGACCCGTACTCGCTGACCTTCGCCGACACGCTGTCGCGCACGGCCGGCACCCACCTGATGAAGATTGGCGCCGACGCCCGCTTCATTCGCATGGCCACCGACCAGCAGGGCGGCATCACCTACACCTTTGCCAACCTCACCGGCTTCCTCGCCAACACGCCGACGAGCATCCAGTACTTCGGCGACCTGAGCGAGCCGAGCCCGTTCAACAACGGCGCGAGCGGCATGAAGCACACGGTGCAGAACTACTTCGTGGCCTTCGCGCAGGACGAGTGGCGCGTGGCACCGTCCTTCACCCTCAGCTACGGTGTCCGCTACGACTACTACACGCCGCTCCGCGAGCGCGACAACCGCATCGTCAAGTTCAACATCGACACCGGCCGCATCGACCCGAACACCACCCCGTTCCTGACGATGAAGAAGAACAACATCCAGCCGCGCGTGTCGGCGACCTGGATGCCGACGTCGACGACGGTGGTCAAGGCTGGCGGCGGCATCTTCGTCGGGCCTGGCCAGACCGAGGATCAGCTGCAGCCGGTTGAAGCCGAGCGCATCAGCACGACGCTGACCTCCGGTTCGCTGCTCGCCTTCCCGGTCGACGCGAACGCGCTGCGCGCGAACTTCATCAACAACCCGACCAACCGCTCCTACCAGCCGCGGGCGTATGCCAACGAGTACACGCTGCCGGAGAAGGTCTATTCCGAGACGGTCTCCGTGCAGCAGGAACTGCCGGGCGGCATGGCCGCCACGGTCGCGTATGTCGGAAGCCAGGGCCGGAACCTGTTCCTCCGCAGCATCGCCAACCGGACGGTCGGCGTGCAGACCAATGGGGCGGCTGCCGGCACCCAGGTGCGCGAGTTCGACCTCGTGACCTGCGCCAACGGCACGACAGGCACCGGCATCCTGTGCAACGGATCGTCCATTGCGAGCATCCAGCGCCCGTACGCCGAGATCGATTACAAGACCAGCGGCGGCCACGACAGCTACAACGGCATGCAGCTCTCGCTGACGCGTCGATCGGCGAACGGCCTGGTGCTGAACGGCCAGTACACCCTGGGCTACAGCAAGGGCAACACGGGCGGCTCGAACGAAGCCATCACCGCGTCGAACAACGCGCGTGCCATCGACGACTTCGACTTCGACTACGGCTACAACAACTTCGACGTCCGCCACACCTACAACGTCAGCGCGCTCTACACGCTGCCGGGCAAGGGGATCTTCACGGGAGGCTGGAGCGTCGGCGGCATCCTGAACGGCCGCAGCGGCCTGCCCATCAACGTCACCATCGGCCGCAACGACATCGTCTACGTCGACGGCGCCGGCAACGCGTTCCTGAATCCGGCGGCGGACCGCACGGCGGTCGTCAACACGCCGGGTGGCGGCGCGTCGCGCGCGACGCGCAGGCCGGATGTGGTGCCTGGTGTGGACCCGTTCATCAAGGACGGCGGCCTGCTGTTCCTGAATCCTGCCGCGTTCACGGCGCCGAAGCCGGGCACGTTCGGCAACCTGCAGCGCAATGCGCTCCACGGTCCGGCCTTCCGCCAGGTCGACATGGTGGTGGCGAAGCGGGTGCCGTTCGGCCGCACGAGCGGTGAGTTCCGGGTCGAGGTGTTCAACCTGTTCAACACCACGAACTTCACGAACCCGCCCTCGACACTCGCGAACGCGCTGCCGAGCAACAGCCTGACCGAAGCCAACAAGGTCCAGCCCGGTCAGCCTTATACCACCGCCGCGGCAGGGAGCGCGTTCGGGCGCCTGGCATCGACGGTCGGCACGACGGTCGGCCTCGGCACCAACCGGCAGGTGCAGTTGGCCTTCCGGCTGAACTTCTAGAAAGGCCGGCGCTGGGCGCTGGGCTTCAGGCGCTGGGCCAGCACGCGGATCGCACGTGAGCCCCGGGGGCGTATGTCTCCCCGGGGCTTTCGCTTTTCAGGAACACTGAGACCTCACAGTCCTGCCTGCCCTGCCTGTCCTGCCTGGCCCGCCTTGTCAGCGGACCGGCCCGGCGTCCGAGTCACCGTGCTCTCTGTGCGACCTCCGCGCCCTCCGTGTTGGCGTCTTTGATGGACTGAGACACGGATGTTTCCTCGCCCTCGTATAATTCGCCCCATGCATGCATTTCGACTGGCGGCGCTGCTGTTGACTGGTTTCGGCGTGGTGGTGGCGACGGCGCTCGTGCGCGGAGCGGATCTGCCGAAGACGCTCATCGCGCATCGAGGCGCATCGGGCTACGCGCCCGAGCACACGTTCGCGGCCTACGACCTCGCCATCCAGCAAGGGGCAAATTTCGTGGAGCCCGACCTGGCGGTCTCGAAGGACGGCGTGCTGGTCTGCCTGCACGACGACACGCTCGACCGCACGACGAACGTGGAGGAGGTGTACCCGGGCCGCTTCAGCCCCGACGTGAAGGGCCGCAACGGCGAGAAGCGCTGGGTGGCGAACGATTTCACCGTGGCCGAGATCAAGAAACTCGACGCGGGCAGCTGGTTCGACCCGAAATACAAGGGCGCCCAGGTGCCGACGTGGGACGAGATACTCGCGCGCGTGCAGCAGCATCCGGGTATCGGGGTCTATCCCGAGCTGAAGTCGCCGCCGCTCTACACCGGACGCGGCATCGACATGGCGAAGATCTTCGTCGACTCCGTGAAGAAGCACCGGCTCGACACGCCGGAGTCGCTCAGGAAGACGCCGGTGATCATCCAGTCCTTCGATCGCCCGACGATCAAGCGCATGTCGGTCGAACTGCCGGCAGTGCCGCGCGTCTACCTCACCTCTGACGAGGCCGACATCACGGATGCGCAACTGAAGGACCTGGCGACGTTCGCACAGGGGATTGCGCCCGAGAAGAGGCTGGTCGCCCAGCACCCCGATCTCGTGACCCGCGCCCATGCGCTTGGGCTGACGGTCACGGTGTGGACCTTCCGCGCCGACGAGAAGACCAGCTACCCAACCGTCAAGGACGAGATGGCGCAGTTCCTCTACACCTGGGGGATCGACGCGCTCTTCACGAACAATCCGGATCAGTTCCCGCGGCGCTAGACAGGGCCCGGCAGGGGCAGACAGGTCAGTTCGACCTGTTCGGCCCCAACCCCGCTGACGCGATCACGTCTTCGGTCGGCATCGTCACCATCTGCGCGGGACTCAGACGTGTCGCGCTCGCCGCGCGATCGACGATGAGGGTGCCGGCGCGCTGGCCGGCCCATCGGCGGCCGCGCCGATCCGCCTTCAGCCACTCGCCCCACACCGCATCGTCCGGCATTGCCAGGATTTCCGCGACCCGGCCTTCGTCCACCGCGGAATACTGGCCCCACGGCCTCGAGGCCTTCGCGAAGTCACGCTCGAATGCGATGGCCATGCCTTCCCCGACGATCCCCTCCCGGAACCCGCGACGATGCCCCGCGTTGTTGCGGACCAGATGGTGAAAGGCGTGGAAGAGCGACGCCCGCAGTTCGCGTTCCGCAGTCGCCCGCACACCGCCCTGATGCCGGGGATCGACATCCCACCAGATCACGTTGGGCGAGAGGGCACTGCTCGCTTCGCCCGTTTCCGGAATGACGTTACCGCCCGCGCGGACCTTGAGCACAAGCGTCCCGGGCAGTCCCGGCAGCACGCGGCGCGCATCGGCACCCGCCTCTTCGGCGACGCGCCTGATGGTGCGCCGCTCCCACCACGAGAAGCTGTACCCGCTCGCACGGTAGAACTCCACCGTCATCGGCAGGGGGCCGACCGGGCCGCACGAGGGGACCGACAGCGGGACCACCACCGCGATGGCGGCGCACAGGTTCGTCAGGTATGCGCGCACCGTGTGAGGCTACCAGATGGGCGGGTTTGGTGTCTGAGCCCAGAACAGCCAGACTTCAGGCCAACCCAAAGGGCCCACCTGAAGGTGGGCACTACCGAAGGTCCGCCAGATTCCACGGACGAATGTAGTGTCCGCCTTCAGGCGGACCACACTTCAGGGCGCCAGGCAGGTAAGGCTGGTCGGGTCCTTCAGTTTCGCGTGAACCCGCTCATGCGCCGCGTGGCCACGCGCGCGAGCAGGGAGCAGACCAGCACGAAGACGACGAGGACCAGGGCACCGGCCCAGGCCTGGCGATGCCAGTCTTCGTAGGGCGAGATGGCGTAGGTGAACACCTGCACGGTGAGCGACGACATCGGCTGGCTCACGTCGGTGTTGAAGAACCGGTTGTTGAACGAGGTGAAGAGCAGCGGGGCCGTCTCACCGGCGATGCGCGCCAGCGCGAGCACGATGCCGGTGACGATGCCGGGCGCCGCGGCAGGGAGCACCACGGTGAACACGGCGCGGGCGCGCGTCGCCCCGAGCGCCAGCGCACCTTCCCGCATCGTCCCTGGCACGAGCAGCAGCAGCTCCTCCGTGGTGCGGGCAATGATCGGAATCATCATGATCCCGAGGGCCAGCCCGCCGGCCAGGCCGCTGAACTGCTTGAAAGGCAGCACGGCAACTCCGTAGGCGAAGACGCCGATGACGATCGACGGCACGCCGTTGAGCGTGTCGGCCGCGAAGCGGATGGCGGACGCGAGCCTGGTGCCGGCGTACTCCGACATGTAGACACCGCTCAGGACGCCGATGGGGATCGCCATCAGCGAACCGAGGAGCGTCAGCAGGAGCGTGCCGACCATCGCGTTGGCCATGCCTCCGCCCGCCTCCCCCACCGGCCGTGGCATGTGGGTGAAGAACTCGACGTTCAGGGCGCGAATCCCCTGCGAGATGACGAAGAACAGGATCATCGCCAGCGGGATCAGCGCGAGCAGGACGGCCGCCGCGCAGAAGCCCACGAAGAGGGACGAGACGAGTTTGCGTCGGAACATGGAACAGCCCGTTCAGCTAAGCCAGCACGCCACCGCGGAGGGCGCGGAGGTCGCGGAGAATCTCACACAAGGTGGTCCAACTGAAGCCGGCCATCACTCGTTCCGGCACCTATGCCTGTACCGCTGCCGAGGCAGGCGGGGCCACGCGCGCGGGTTTGCTGGTCCGCGCCATGCTCCAGATGAGCAGGCGCGAGAAGCCGTTGACCACAAGCGTGATGACGAACAGCACCAGGCCGATCTCGATCAGGGCGTGGAGGTAGAGTTCATCGGCCGCCTCGGTGAACTCGTTCGCGAGCACCGCCGCCATCGTGTACTGCGGCGCGAACAGCGAGGCCGACACCTGCGGGTTGTTCCCGATCACCATCGTCACCGCCATGGTCTCGCCGAGGGCGCGCCCGAAGCCGAGCATCACCGCGCCGACAATGCCGGTGCGTGCGTAGAAGAGCGCGGCCGAGATGGCCTCGAAGCGGGTCGCCCCGAGGGCGTAGGCCGCTTCCCGCTGGGCCACCGGCACGGACTTGAGCACCTCACGCGCCACGGACGATGTGAAGGGGACGACCATCACGGCCAGGATGAGCGTGGCCGACAGCATGCCGACGCCGAGCGGCGGGCCGCTGAAAATCGGCAGGGCGCGCAGGCTGTCCGGCAGCGAGGTCTGGAACCAGCGCACCGCGGGCACCAGCACGAAGATGCCCCACAGGCCGTAGACGATGGACGGGATGGCCGCCAGCAGCTCCGTGAGGAACACGAGCGGCTGGCGCAGCACCGGCGGGCAGAGTTCGGTGATGAACACCGCGATGCCGATCGCCACCGGCGTGGCGATCAGCAGGGCAAGCACGGACGAGTAGAGCGTGCCCCAGATGAAGGGCAGCGCGCCGAACTCACCCGCGACCGGATCCCAGGTGGAGCTGGTCCAGAAGGCAAGCCCGAACTTCTGGATCGACAGCATCGACTGCCGCGTCAGCTCGAAACCGATGGACGAGACGATGAGGATCAGCAGCGCCCCGAAGAGGCCCGTCCCGACCCTGAATCCCAGATCTTTACGCATGGTGTCTTCGCCGCGCTGCAGGTGGCCCTTACTGCACCTTCACCCGCTCGAGCGCGGCCAGCTCCTGCTTGACGACGTCCTGCGGCAGCGGGGCGTACCCGAGCTGCGCCGCGAACTGCTGACCGTCGGTCAGCGCCCACTTCACGAACTCGACCATCCCCTTGGCCTGTGCCTTGTCCTTCGCGTCCTCATAGAGCAGGAGCCACGTGAACGACGACACCGGATAGGCGCCCGTCCCCGCCGCGTTCGTGATCGAGACGCGGAAGTCGGCGGGCATGCTGGCAGCCGCCGAAGCCGCTGCGGCGGTGACCGATGCCGTCGAGGCCTTCACGAACTCGCCACTCGCGTTCTGCACGGCACCGAAGGCAATCTTGTTCTGCAGCGCGTAGATCAGCTCGACGTAGCCGATCGCGCCAGGCGTCTGGCTCACCAGTCCGGCCACGCCTTCGTTCCCCTTGCCGCCGACACCGGCCGGCCAGTTGACGGAGGTGGCCACGCCCACCTTCTCCTTCCACTCGGGCGAGACCTTCGAGAGGAAGTCGACCCAGATGTAGGTGGTGCCCGAACCGTCCGACCGGTGCACCACCGTGATGTCCGTGCCCGGCAGCGTCACGCCGGCGTTCACCGCGGCAATGGCCGGGTCGTTCCACTTCTTCACCTTGCCGAGGAAGATGTCGGCGAGCAGCGGTCCGGTGAACTTCAACTCGGCCGTGACGCCCGGCAGGTTGTACACCGGCACGTCAGCGCCGAGCACCATCGGGAGGTGCAGCAGCGCGCCGGGCGCCGCCTTCAGCTGCTCGTCCGTCATCGGGCCATCGGTGGCGCCGAAGAAGACGGTCTGGTTCGTCACCTGGCGGATGCCGCCGCCCGATCCGATGGACTGGTAGTTGATCTGCACCGCCTCGTTCTTCTTGCGGTACTCGTCGAACCACTTCGAGTAGATCGGGTACGGGAAGGTCGCGCCGGCGCCGTTGATCTGCAGCGGGGCGGCCGTGGCCGCAGCCCCCTGGCCGTCGGCCGCCGGCTGTCCGCCGCCGCACGCCGCGGCAACCAGGGACACCAGCACGGGGACCGCAAGGGCAGCGGTTCGGAAGTTGGGCGTTTTCATGGGAACAGTCCTCTTGTCATCGCTCAGCGGCAACAGCCCGGCCTTCGTGGCCTCGCGCCGTCGCTGCCATGGTCGTCGTCATCAGGTTCAGAACGTCAGCAGCGCGTGCACGGCGATCCGCTGCTGCTTCGGTTGCGCGCTCGCAAAGCCCTCGAACGTCTGCCCGTCGTAATCGAGGAGCAGCGCGCTCGACACGCTGCCCTGCCTCGGGAACCAGTACGCGGCCCCCACGATCGTGCGGGTCCGGGTCTGGCTGGAGAGCGACGTGTCCGGTGTCATGTGGTCGTAGCGCAGGAGCGCTTCCCACCCGTTGCTGGCGCGGGGCGTCGCCCAGAGGGAGAATCCGTGGCCGCTCACGCTCGCCCGGTTCACGGACGTCTGGTCGGTCGTGGCGAGGTACTCGATGCCGGCGTTGAGCCGCGCGTGCTCGAAGGTCGCCCCGACATCGGCGCGCCGGCGCTCGCCACTCTTCACGTAGTTGTCGGCGTCGTAGAAGCCGTGCACGCGAAGGCCGCGGGCCACCGCCGCCCCCGTCGCGAACGGCCGCACGGAGCCACGCACCTGGAACGCCTTCTGGCTGTTCACTTCGGCGCGGTTGTAGTTCTCGCCGTTGTAGAAGCCGGCGTGGAGTTCGCCGTAGTTCGACGGCAGGTTGTAGTGGAACGACACGCCCGCGTCCGACGAGGAGAGGTAGCCCTCGCGCTCGGAGAACACCGTGCCCTGGAAGCGGTAGCGATAGACGTTTTCCTGGAAGTCGACCCAGGGCGTCTGCTGGATGCCGAAGCGCACCCAGGAGCCGCGCGGCATCCAGTCGTCGAGGTTCACCTGCCCGAAGGCGTACTTGACGCGGTATTCGAGGCTGCCGTTCAGCGAACTGCCGGGTCCCGTTTCGCGCGAGATATCGGGCGTGAACCGGAAACTGACGATGTGGTTCAGGTTGCCGGTGATGTTGATGTAGGTGCGGCCGACGTTGAACTGCGAGGGGTGGAACGCGTTGCCGTCGGCGTCCGTGGCCTCGGGCGACTGCGTATAGGTGAAGTCGGTGAACAGGACACCCCCCAGCTTCACCGACGGGGTGTCATCGGGCTTCGGCGCCGGCGCTGCCGGCGCCGTCTGCGCCTGGCTCAGGCCCGCACTCCCTGCAAGCAACACCACCGAACACCACACGTGAACCACCAGCCTGGCATGTCGCGTCACGAGACTCCTCCGAGGCTCCACTCCGGAGCCTCAGAAAGTCTCGCCTAACGCTAGTGACCGTGTGTATCGCGCGTGCTTCGGGCGTGTTACGAGTGTGTTAAATCGGGCGCCTAGAACGCGACCTTCAGCCTGGCGGTCCAGGTGCGCGGCGCACCGTAATGGGTGCCGTTGAAGATCGACAGGAAGTTCAGCAGGTACGTGGTGTCGAAGACGTTGAGCACGCCGGCCTGCAGTTCCAGCCTGGTCGAGCCGCGCCTGTAGAACTCGCTGCCGAACATCGCGTCGGCAATCAGGCGCGAATTCGCGCGGCCGGACTCGACGTTCACCAGCGTCAGCGCCTCCGGGTCTTCGAACGTCGCCGGGTTGAAGTCTTCCGGGAGTTCGAAGGGAATGCCGCTGTCGAACCGGCCGGTGACCGACGCGAAGAACTTCTGGCTCGGGTGTTCGTAGCTCACGCCGAACTGCGACTGCCAACGCTGGTCGTGGTCGGCGTAGAACTGCTCGCCCGCCGCGGGCGTCTCCTCGAGGAACAGCCCGCCCGTGAGCGGCGCGGTCAGCAGGATCTTCGCCCGTGAGAGGCTCACGTACCCGTTGATGCCCTTGTAGACCGGGACGTCGAGCCGGGCCTCGATGCCCTGCGCGAGCCCCTTCGCCACCGACAGCGGGAACGTCACGGTGGTATCGAGGAACTGGTCCACGTCGGCCACGTTCCGGATGTCCTTGCGGTAGTACGCGATGTCGATCTTGGCGTGCGTGGCCAGGGCCTGCTGCACGCCGACTTCGTAGGCATGCTGCTTCTCCGGCTGCACGTCCTCACCGCCGCCGTCGGCGGACAGCGCGCGCGCGGCCGCGGAGCTCGACAGCAGGAGGTTCTCGGAGAACGGCGGCATGAACAGCCGGCTGTAGGACCCGCGGATCACGGTCCCGGTGTCGTGGACGTGATAGGCCATGCCGACCCGGGGACTGACGGCCGACTCCTCGATGAGCAGCTTGTAGCGGTCGACCCGCACGCCCACCGAGATGTTCAGGTCCTCGACCGGCGAAAACGTGTCCTGGATGAAGGCACCCAGGTTCTGGCCCACGCGGTCGCCGTCGAACGTGAACGGGCGTCCGCCGAACGCGGGGTCGAAGCGGGCCTCGAGCGAGCCGCGTTCGGTGCCGTTGCCGACCATCGCGAACTGCTCGCGCACCGGATTGCGGTCGTACTGCACGCCCGCCTTCACGCGGTGCGTCCCGGAGGCGTAGCTCACCGCGGCATTCACGCCCTGGTGATCGAGCGAGCGCTCCTGCGTCGCCGCCAGCGGCTGCGCCGTCGTCGCGTCCAGGGAGGCGGAGGCGGCACGGCGGTACGCCACCATGTCGAACGTGAACTTGGTCCCGAGCTGGCGCAGCCAGGTGAGAGTCTGCGAGTTGTCGCGCAGGTCCTGGGTGGCGTCCTCGCCGCGCTCCTGCGCATCGGGCCGGTTCGGCGCCTGGAAGTGGCTGCCGTTCGTCGAGAACACGAGCCGCAGGAAGTCCTTGTCCGATGGCTTCAGCTCGAGCTTGCCGGTGAAGCGGTGCGCGTCGCCCGAGTTGTGGAAGTTGTCGGTCGTGGGCGAATCGAGGTACCGGTCGGTGCGGTTGCCGCCGCCGCTCACGAAGTAGCCGACGCTCGAATTGAAGCGGCCGCCCACGGTCGCGCCGCCGTCGAGAGCGCCGAAGCGGCCCACGTTCAGGCTCGCCTCACCGGTCGCCTTGCGCGGATCGTCCAGGCCCGACTTCGAGGTGATATCCACCACCGCCGCCAGCTTGCCGCCGTACTCGGCGGGAATGCCGCCGGTCATCACGGCGGCGCTCTTCACGTAGCGCGGGTCCAGCGGGTTGGCGAACGCCTCGGTGTACTCGTCGGTCATCGGCACGCCGTCGACCACGTACTGGATCTGCCCGTGCGATCCCCGCACGTGGATGCGGCCGTTCTGGCTCGGGATGAAGCCAGGCGCCGAAAGCAGCATCGCCGACAGCTGCTTGCTCGGCGTGGCGCTCGGCAACTGGTCGATGAGGTTGGCGCCAAGGTCCACGTGCGACCCGGTCGAGGAGGTCTCGAGCAGCGCGTCCGCCGACACCTGGACGACCTCGTTGACCCCGCCCACCTTCAGCTGGAGGTCGGCCGTGATGGCCACGGTCGAGTGGACGTCGAGCACCTGCTGCGCGGGCGTGAACCCCTGCAGCGTCGCCGTCAGCACGTAGATCCCGAACGGGATGTTCGCGAGCGTGTACTTCCCCTCGCCGTCGGTCACCGCGTCCTGGCTCGTCTGGGACACCCGGTTCAGCAGGTTGATCGATGCGCCGGGCACCGCGAGCCCCTGGGAGTCCTTGACGACGCCGGAGACGGTACCGATGTTCTGGGCGCTGGCAGGTGCGCACACCGCCAGCAGGCAGACGACAACGAACGTGAACAGACGCCGCCTCGGGCGGCCAAGCACCTTGGACATTCCTGGAACCTCACCTGAAAGAGCCATCGGCACGCCGAGCGCCGGCAAGGGCGTGGCGTGCACTGCACGAACGGGATTGCTGAACGTGTCAGGCGAGCGGGGGTGCGCGGGCGGGCTTTCGGGAGGCGAGCGTGACGTCCGCACCTGTCGTGACGGTCTGGACGAACGCCTGCTCGACGACCAGCGGCGACACGACGTCCGCGGTGGCGACCAGCGAACGCAGCGACAGGTTGTGGCAGATGAAGCAGTGATCGGGTGCGGGAGCGTCGGTGCCGGTCGCGCTGCCGATGTGGTGGGCGGCGTGGTCGTGCAGCACCACCACCGGGTTGCACAGCGCGTCATCGTCGTCGCTGTGGACCAGGGCGGACACCGACATCCACGCCATGCACAGCTGCATGACGAGCGCGAGCGCGTGGACGAACTGGCGGGACCGCAGAGCCCGGATCACAGGGAAACAGCGTAGGCCCCCGGCGGACGCGTGTCAAATCGGGCGCTCCGCCGGCTCGTCGCGCCGTCGTGACATCGCCGTCACCGGACGTTCACGCGCGATTGCTAGCGTCGGGACGTCGCGGGCGTATCGCCGGCGCATTCCGAAAGGCTCATCGATTCCATGACCATCCGATCGTTCCTGACCGCGATGCTGCTCCTCATCGCGGCTCCCGCCTGGGCGCAGTTCGACAGCGGCTCCGTGCTCGGCACGGTCCGCGACTCGAGCGGCGGCGTCCTCCCCGGCGTCACGGTGACGCTGCGCAACATCGACACCGGCATCTCCGCCACCCGTACCACCGACGAACGGGGCACCTACGAGTTCCCGACGGTGCGGGTCGGCACCTACGTGGTCGCCAGCGAACTGCAGGGCTTCTCGACGCGGGAGGTGCGCGGCGTGAAGCTCGAGATAGGCGCCCGCCTGCGCATCGACCTCGAGCTGAGCGTCGGCGCGGTCAGCGAGTCGGTCAGCGTCACCGGGGCCGCCCCCCTGCTGCAGACCGACTCGAGCCAGCGGGGCCAGGTCATCACCGGCGAACAGACGAGGGCCCTCCCGCTCAACGGGCGCGAGTACTCCTCGCTCGCGCTGCTGACGACGGGCGTGCGCCTGTCGGCGTTCAACAACGGGTCGTCGAACACCCCGCGCGAGGGCTCGTTCAACGTGAACGGCCTGCGCAGCACCTTCAACAACTTCCTGATCGACGGTGTGGACAACAACGCCTACGGCACGAGCAACCAGGGCTTCTCGAACCAGGTGATGCAGCCGCCGCCAGACGCGGTCGGCGAGTTCAAGGTGGTCACCAACAACTCGAGCGCCGAGTACGGCCGCGCGGCCGGCGCCACCATCAACGTGGTCTACCGCAGCGGCACGAACCGGCTGCACGGCGCCGGATGGGAGTTCGTCCGCGACACGAAGATGAACGCCACCGGCTTCTTCAAGCCGGCTACCGGCAAGCCGCAGATGCATCGCGACCAGTTCGGCGGCGTCCTCGGCGGACCGCTGGTGAGGAACCGCGCCTTCTTCTTCGGCGACTACGAGGGCTACCGCCAGACCCGCAAGGTGACCGGCATCAGCACCATCCCCACGGCGGCAAACGCCAGCGGGATCCTCCCGGTTGCCGTGCGCGACCCGCGCACCGGCGTCACGTACGACGCGGGCACGCCGATTCCGATGACGGCCTTCGCCCGCAAGGTGCTGTCGTCGCTGCCGACACCGACCGGCACCGGCACGTCGAACAACTACACCATCCTGCAGGAGTTCACGAACGACACGGACAAGGCTGGCGGCAAGATCGACGTCCAGCTCGCACCGGGCCTGTCGATGTTCGGCCGGTACGGGTGGCGCGACCTCAACACCGTCGACCAGCCCGGCATTCCCCTGCCGGCTGGCGGCGACGGCAACGGCACCATCTACGCTCGCAGCAAGCAGCTGGCGCTCGGCATGACGTGGGTGCAGAGCCCGACCTCGCTCCTCGAAGTGCGCTTCGGCTACGGCACCACGAGCGCCGGGAAGAACCCGCCAGGACTCGGCAGTGCCGGCGCCCTCGAGCAGTTCGGCCTGGCCGGCCTCCCGAACGATCCGCGCATCGCCGGGGGCCTGCCGACGCAGAGCATCACGGGCTATACCGGCCTCGGCCGCCAGGCAACGAACCCGCAGTGGCAGTACCCGACGGTGTGGAACCCCAAGATCAACTACACGTGGCTGTCTGGCGCGCATTCGATGAAGGCCGGGTACGAATTCCAGCGCGTGAATACGCAGGTGCAGGACGTCAATCCGCTCTATGGCCGAGACACCTACAGCGGCCAGTACTCGCGGCCGGCCGGCGCCGCTGCGGCGAACATCTACAACCTGGCCGACTTCATGCTCGGTCTCCGCTCCCAGTACGCCCTGAGCAACGTGCTGGTGGCCGACATCCGCCAGAACATGGACTTCGGCTACGTCCAGGATGACTGGCGCGTGCGCGACGGCCTTACCTTCAACGTCGGGCTGCGCTACGAATACGCCTCACCGCAGTGGGAGAAGAACAACATCCTCTCCAACTACGACCCGGCCACGAAGAGCATGGTCCTCGCAAAGTCCGGGTCGATGAAGGACCGCTCCACCATCAACCCGGATCGAAACAACCTCGGTCCGCGCCTCGGCTTCGCCTGGACGGCGGCCGGGAAGACCGTGGTCCGCGGCGGCTGGGGCCTCAGCTACGTCCACTTCAATCGCGCGGGCGGGGGCAACCTGCTGCCGATCAACGGGCCGCAGGTCATCAACGCCGTCGTCAACCAGACCCCGACCGACGCGACCTTCGTGCCGACCGAACTCGGCTACCCGGCCGGGCTGACCGATCCCACGAAGTTCAACCCGCTGACGGCCAACATCACCTACATGCCCGAGGACTACCACTCGAGCCCGGTGCAGAGCTGGTACCTCTCGGCACAGCGTGAGTTCGGCAACGGGTTCCTCGTCGACGTGGCCTACGTGGGTAACAAGGCCGACGACCTGCTGCTGTTCGCGAACTTCAACCAGGCGCTGCCGAACAACGCCGCCGGGTCGCTGTCCCTGCAGTCACGGCGTCCAATCGCCGAGTTCGCGGACATCACCTACGCGTTCAACGGCGGCAAGTCGCGTTACAAGGCGTTCCAGGGCAAGGTGGAGTGGCGGCGGCAGGACTTTTCGGTGCTGAGCTCGCTCACGCTCTCGCAGGCGAAGGACAACGGCGCGGGTTCGCTCGAGAACCCGAACGGCAACTTCCCGGCGCCCCAGAACTACAACAACCTCGACGCCGACTTCAGCTACTCGGGCTATCACGAACCGTTCAACAGCAAGACGAGTGTCGTGTGGTCCCTGCCGTTCGGCCGAGGCCGGAAGATTGGGTCGAACATGCCGTCTGCGCTCGACGCCCTCGTGGGTGGATGGCAGCTCGCCACCATCAACAGCTTCAACGCGGGCGAACCGGTCACCTTCACCTACACGCCCACCACGCCGTTCATCGTATCGGGGATCCAGCAGGACTTCCGCGGCGCCAACAACTACCGGCCGAACGTCGTCTGCGACCCGTATGCGACGAACAAGGCGATCACCGGCTGGTTCAATCCTGGCTGCGTGGTCATCCCGACGGATCCGAGCCAGCCGTTCGGCAACGCAGAACGGAACACCGTCCGCGGACCGAACTTCTGGCAGATCGACATGGCGGCAAGCAAGACGGTGTCGCTCGTGAAGACCCTCAAGCTCGAACTCCGGATGGAAGCGTTCAACCTCCTGAACCGGACCAACTTCCGCCCACCGAACGGCAACCGGTCGTCGAATGCCTTTGGCACGATCACCAGCACCTACGACGCGCGCCAGCTGCAGCTGGGAGCCAAGCTGACGTGGTGAGTGAGGGAAACCTGGACTGGTGAGTTGGTGAACGGGTGACGTAGGGGTCGCCGAGGGGCGGCCTCTACGTCTGCCGGCGAGCCGCTACTGGGACACCTTCTCGAGCGGTCCGAGCACGATGTACCAGCTCTCGCAGTCCATCGTGGAGCCGCCGCCGAGCGAGACGGTGAAGCTGAGGTTCAGCGAGGGAATGTCCCAGTGCTGGCGGGCGCGGCCCGCTTCCATGATGACGCGGTAGGGCTGGAGCAGGTTGTCGCGCGACTCGTGATCGCGGTGCTCCTCCTGGACCCCCTTGAAGATCCCGAACTCGCG
This sequence comes from Vicinamibacterales bacterium, assembly GCA_046331345.1. Taxonomy (GTDB): domain Bacteria; phylum Acidobacteriota; class Vicinamibacteria; order Vicinamibacterales; family CAVVIG01; genus CAVVIG01. The sequence goes on from JAXLRA010000005.1 coordinate 467,228, forward strand.
GCGCGGCCCGAGGTGCACCTCGAACTGCGGCACGCTGTTCACGTAGTGGTCGTAGATCTTCTCGCCGTAGGTGCCGTCCGACTGCTGGCACGACTGCCAGTTGCCCTCGAGGATGTTCTTCGGGTCGCTGTGGTAGGGAATCCACTCCTGCGCGGCAGCGGGACGCGCACCCGCGACCAGGAGCACGCCGAGCGCCACGATCGAAGCCTTCGCGAACTCACGCACCACGTCGACCACCTCCAGACGAACCGGGTTCGCGCAGGATAGCACGCCTCGTTCCCCGGCCTTCCCGCCGGTCCCGCCGCCGGGGCCGCCGTCGCGCCGCCTGCCCGCTCCTGCCCACCCTGGCCGACGTAACCCAGATTTAACAGGTTCGACACTGCGACGAAACCTCGGCTTTGTACCGTGGATCTCGCCACCATGCAGAAGCACCGTGTGCTCATCGTCGAAGACGAACAGGACATCGCCGGGTTGATCAAGCACACGCTCGAGCGCGGCGGCAACGCCGAGGCCGAAGTGGTCGGTACGGGCGACGCCGCCCTAAGGGCGGTGACCGCCCGCCCGCCAGACCTCATCATCCTCGACCTGAACCTGCCGGTCCTGAGCGGCCTCGAGGTGTGCCGCCTGCTCCGCCAGCGGTCCGATGCACGGCACCTGCCGATCATCATGCTGACCGCGAAGAGCAGCGAGTCGGACCGGGTGACCGGGCTCGAGATGGGCGCGGACGACTACGTCACCAAGCCCTTCAGCCTGCGCGAGCTGACGGCACGGGTGAAGGCGGTGCTGCGCCGGGCCACGTCGCCGGAGGAGCGTCCCGCTGCCGTCTACGAAGGAACGCACCTCAACGCCGACTTCGATGCCGTGTCCGTGAGTGTCGACGGGGAGCCGATCCGGCTCACGCGGCGGGAGTTCGAGCTGCTCCGCTACCTGGTGCAGAACAAGAACCGGGTCGTGTCGCGCGACAGGCTGCTCGAGCGGGTCTGGGGCTACGACCGCATGGTCGAGACCCGATCGGTGGACGTGCACGTCGGCCGCCTGCGCCAGAAGCTCGGGCCGGCGGGCCAGCAGATCGAGACCGCCGTCGGCCTGGGCTACCGGTTCATCGACTGAGGGCAGTCCGGCTGAAGCCGGGCCCACGATGACTGCGGCGCCTACATCAGGCCGCGGGCGCCCTGAAGGGTCCAGCCCTGCTCCAGGAGGTCGTCCACCTCGTGCCGCAGCCGGGTCAGCGTCCGCTCCACCCTGTGCCAGTCGCCCAGCGTCTCGTGCCACTGCACCGAGCGATTCTCCTCGATGGTGATCTCCCAGCCGCCTCCACCGGCAAGCGCGACGGAATAATGGCGGGTACGGCCGGCGGAGACGAGATTCACGTCAAGCATGGGTCACCTCGGGTTGGATCGAGGCCATCTTGTCGTACCGTTTACGGTCCCGATGTAACGCCGCGGTAAATTCTGGCGTCCTAAAGGCTCTACCGTAAGATCCGCAACGAGGAGCACACGCCCAGATGTCCGAAACCCAGACCTACCAGAACCACGTCCGACGCCTGCCCCCGCAGTACACAGTGATGGCGCTCATCGTCATCGCCAACATCCTGTGGTCGGCCTACCGGTTGACCGGAGGGCTGAGCGTCGACGCCGTCATGGCCTTCCTGGTGAGCATCGCGCTCTTCATCATGGCGCTGTCGGCTCGCACCCAGACCCTCACGGTCCAGAACCGCGTCATCCGTCTGGAGATGAAGTTGCGCCTCTGCGAACTGCTGCCGCCCGAGGTGGCCGCTCGCGCGTGCAAGCTGGGCATTCCCCAGCTGACCGCGCTCCGGTTCGCCAGCGATGAGGAACTGCCGGGGCTGGTGCAGGAAGTGCTCGCGGGTCAGCTCACCGACCCGAAGGCCATCAAGCAGCGTGTGGCGAACTGGCAGGGAGACTTTCTGCGCGCCTAGCGAGCGCGTTCAGGCGTCCGCGACCGCCCGTGGGAAGCGGACGGTCACCCGCGTGCCCCGGCCGGGGGCGGTGTCGATGTGAATGTCGCCGCCACTCTGGCGCACGATGGCGTAGACGGAGGCGAGCCCGAGGCCCGTCCCCTTGCCCTCGGGCTTGGTGGTGAAGAACGGTTCGAACACGCGGGCGGCGGTGGCCTCGTCCATGCCGGCACCGGTATCGACGACGTCGAGCTGCACGAACGCCGTCGGGCCGCCGAGGGGGAGCCCATCTCCGCCGGCGGTGGTGTTGGACGTGCGGATGGTCAGCACACCGCCGTCCGGCATCGCATCTCTCGCGTTGCCGACAAGGTTGAAGACCACCTGATCGAGCTGCCCGGGGTCGAGATGCGCCGGCCAGAGCCCATCGGCGAGCGACCATTGCAGGTCGATCGCCGGCGGCAGCATCCGCCTGATGAGCGACGCGCACTCCTGCAGGTGCTGCGTCACGTCGAGCAGGTGCGGTGCGCGCGGCTGGTCGGGTGTCAGCGTCAGCAGCCGGCGCGTCAGCTCCGTCGCGCGCTCGCCGGCATCGATGATCTCGTCGATTGTGTCCATCACCGGACTCGCGGGCGCCAGCTGCACGCGGGCATGATCGCTGCTCGCCAGGATCACGGTGATCAGGTTGTTGAAATCGTGCGCCACGTTCCCCGCCAGGCGCCCGATCGCTTCCATCTTCTGCGCCTGCCGCAGTTCCTCTTCCAGGCTGCGCTTCGCCTGCTCGGCCCGCCGCTGCTCGGTCACGTCGCGCGCAACGCCCTGATATCCGCAGACCCGGCCCGAGGCGTCGTGCAGCGGCACCACGCGGTCGGCCACCCAGCGGTATTCACCGGTCCGCACGTGTCGCAGGCGGTACGACCGGGACCCCTCCTGCCCCGTCTGCAGAATCTCCTGGGTCGTGGCAAACAGCACCGGCCGATCGTCCGGGTGCACGCACTCGAGCCAGAGCCCCGAGTTGGCGATGAACTCGGCCGGGGTGATGCCGGTGATGCGCTCGCACTGCGGGCTGACGAACTCCACCTGTCCGCGCAGCGAGTTGTCGCTCATCGCCACCCGGTAGAACACCTCGGACGCGCTCGTCACCACCATGCGGTACCGCTCTTCGGCGCTGCGGACCTCGCGGATGAGACGGGCATGCTCGCTCATGTCGCGGATGCACGCCAGCATGAAGAGGGCGGGCTCGGGACCGAACGGACTCAGGCTGATGTCGACCGGCAGCGTGGTGCCATCGGCGCGGCAGGCCTGGATGGCCAGGCCGCTGCCCATGGGGCGGGCGCGGCCGGACGCCATGGCGTTGCTCCGGAGCCGCGCGTGCTCCTCGCGGAACTCGGGTGCAACCAGCGCCTCGACCGGCATCCCGATCAGGGCGTCGTGGGCGTGACCCAGCAGCGCGGCGGAATTGCGATTGGCGAAGGCAATGTGCCCCGAACGGTCCACCAGCAGGGCCGCGTCCTGCAGCAGGTCGAGCACCGCGACGACGTGAGGACTCAGCGTGGCGGACATGGGGTGAGGCTACTTGCGGATGGCGCGCAGCATGGCGGGCGTCGCGAACCAGCGCAGCGTCCCGGGAGTGGTCGGCGGCAGCGAGCCAACGTCGATCAGGCACACACCACCCTTGCGGAAGGCCAGCGGCTTCTTCGTCCCGAGCAGGCGCGACGCGATGATGCCCAGATCCGGCTCGTGACCGACGAGCGCGACCCGCTTCTTCCTGGCGTACTTGCGCAGGCCGTCCAGCAGTTCGGTGTACGGCGTATCGGGTTCGAGCTGGGGAAGCTCGAGGATCGGCGGCTGTCCGTCGAATGCCGCGGCCACGAGTTCGGCCGTCTGCCTCGCCCGCACCAGGGGGCTCGTGAGCACGACGTCGAGCGACACACCCAGCCGCACCAGCCCTTTCGCAACCTTCCGCATCCGCGCCCGTCCGTCGTCGGTCAGGGGGCGGAGCGTGTCGTCGGGCCAGGCGGCCCCGCGCTCTTCCGCGACCGCGTGACGGATCAGGTACAGCTGCACCATACGTGGCTCCATTGTCCCTTGCGGCCGGAGCGGATGTAAACCGGGCGGCCTCGGGGACAAGGACCTGCACTTCGCAGTTCCAAGTTCCAACTTCTGCGCTACGCTGCCCCATATGCGCCTGGCGGCCATCGACATGGGAACGAACTCCCTGCACATGATCGTGGTGCGGGTGCGGCCCGACCTGTCCTTCGAGGTCATCGACCGCGAAAAGGAGATGGTGCGGCTCGGCGCGGGCGGCCTGGACGGGAAGGCGCTCACCCCGCGCGCCATGCAGGACGCACTGCAGGTGCTGTCGAAGTTCCGCCGGCTCGCGGAATCGCATGAGGTGGAGCGCATCGAGGCCGTGGCGACGAGTGCGGTCCGCGAAGCCGAGAACGGCGGGGCTTTCCTCAAAGAGATCTTCGAGCAGACGGGCATCCGGGCACGCGTGATCTCGGGCACAGAGGAAGCGCGGCTGATCCACCTGGCCGCCGTCTATGGACTGGGGCTGCACAACGAGGTGGCGGTCACCGTCGACATCGGCGGCGGCAGCGTGGAGATCACGCACGGCACCGGCGCCAACCTGACGACAGGCCGGAGCTTCAAGCTGGGCGTCATCCGGCTGAGCGAACGCTTTGTGAAGTCGGACCCGATTTCCGCGCACCAGGAGCGGAAGATGGTGCGGCACATCGAGGCCGAACTGAAGCCGTTCCTCAAGTCGATTGCCGACGCCGGGTTCGACCGCGTCGTCGGAACGTCAGGCTCGATCCTGAGCGTCGGCACGATAGCCGCGACCGAGGAAGACGGCGCAGTACCGGCGGGCATCCGCAACCGCCGCGTCTCGGCGAAACAGATCCACCGGGTGCGCAAGGAACTCTGCGCGGTGAACCTCCAGAAGCGCCTGCTCGTCCCCGGCCTCGAACCCCGGCGGGCGGACATCGCCGTGCCTGGCGCCATCCTCATCGATGTCATCCTCAGGCGGCTGGGCGCCCCGGCGATCACGCTCTGCGACATGTCGCTGCGGGAAGGCATCGTCCTCGACTACATCGCCCGCCATCGCAAGGAGATCGCCCACGCGGAACGCTATCCGGACGTGCGGCGCCGGAGCGTGATCGAACTGGCGGAGCGCTGCAACTACGTGCCCGAGCACGCGCAGCGGATCTGCCGCCTGTCGCTCGCGCTGTTCGACGAGACACGCGGCATCCACGGCCTCACGGACCGGGAACGCGAGTGGCTGGAGTTCGCCGCGATCCTCCACGACGTCGGGGTGCACATCAGCTACGAGAAGCACCACAAGCACTCGGCCTACTTGATCCGCAACGGCGACCTCCGCGGCTTCGAGCCGCTCGAAGTGGAGACCATCGCGCAGGTGGCGCGGTATCACCGCCGGGCGATCCCCTCGCGCTCCCACCTCGAGTTCGGCGAGCTGCCGAGGAAGCAGCGGCGGGTGGTGCGGACCCTGGCGGCGATGCTCCGGCTGGCCGAGTCGTTCGACCGCAGCCACTCACAGGTGGTCACGGGGCTGACGGTGCACGACGGTCCGGACGAAGCCCGCCTCGTGCTGCAGACCACCGGCGACGCCGAACTGGAGATGTGGGCGGCCTCACGGCATTCGGAGCCGTTCGCGCGGGTGCTCGGCAAGCCGCTGGTCGTCGAGGCGGTCGAAGCACGGCACGTGGAACGGCGGGAACCGGACGTGCACGCGGGCGGCACGCGCTCCACTGCCGACCGCCGACGCGGCGAGGCCACCACTCCGCGTGGGAATCGCGAGGCCACCGGCGTCGAGCCGGTTCGCGTCGGACACCGGATGGAGCTGGTGGCCGCGAAGGCCCCGCGCCGCTAGGCGTCGGCTGCACCGCGGGGCCACACTGGACTCCTTCGACAGGACGACTGCCAGTGTGCGCGGCGCGCATGACGATGCCGTCAGACCACGGTCACCGCCGCGTAAACAGGGAACGACGGGCCGCCGGCGCGCAGCCGCAGGGCATCTGGCGGGCAGGTTGCGCCGAATTTACACGGCTGTGGACGGACGGCAGCTGTACAGTTCGAGGAGTCGCGGAGCCTCCGGGGTCCGCTCCTCCATCCCACCTGTGAAGGAGATCGTCGTGGCCGACACGAAGACCAAGCCGCTGTCTGCGGGAAAGCGGGAGAAGCTCGAAAAGAAGCGGCGAAAGCTCCAGAAGAAGCTGAACGCCATCGAGGAGCAGCTCCGCCGACCGCCTGCGGTCACGAAGGCCGCTCCGTCCAGGAAGGGCAAGGCTGTGGCGCGTGACACGGCACGCGCCCGGAAGCCAGCGCCCTCGAGCCCGAAGCGGAAGAAGGGCGTGGGCCCGCCTTCAGCCGGCGAGTGAGCTGTGCCCGAGGTTCTTGCGGATGAACCCGACCTGCCCGAGGTGATACGCCTCGTGAAACGCGAAGAACGCCAGCAGGTCGGCCACCGTCTGTGCGCCTGCAAACGAGACCGGCGACGGTGACGCCAGGCGCTCGGCGGTGAGCACCGCGAACGCCGCCTGCATCGCCGCGTGGGTCTCGGCGAACTTCGCGCCGATCTCGGCCACCGTGGGATACGCCGAACGGTCCATGCGCTCGGATCCGCGCTTGAACCGCCCTCCCCATCCCGGATCCCACGACGTACCGAGCATCCCGAGCAGCTGGGCCCGCGTCTCCGTGAGGTGTCCGAGCATCCAGGCGATCGGGTTGGCCTTCCCCTCCATCTGATACCAGGCGTCCTCGTCCGACAACCCCTCCAGGCCGCGGGTCACCATCGAGTTGTTGATCTTGAACAGCAGGGCAATCGGCTGGGCGGCGGCGGGCAGCGGCTCGGACATGGGCGTCTCCTCTGGGCCCAGACTACCGCCGGGCACTGCGGCATGGGAACAGGGAGCAGGCCATGGGCGGCGGGGGGCTGGGACGAAGAACAGGGATCAGGGACTAGGGATCAGGGAATCGGGATCAGGGACTTGGCATCGGGGGCCCTGCCCGCCAGCCGACCGGCGCGTGAACGGGGATTTAACACGGCCGAAACTCTCCGGCGATGAAGGCCGGATACGCTTTTTCCATGCTGTTGACCGCCACGTTGGCGCCGACCGTCGCTGCCGCGCCGACCGATGCGCAGACCGCGCACGCGCAGCCGCCGAAGATCGACGTCACCGGCGTGAACTTCTACTACGGCGCCCACCGGGTCCTGCAGGACATCTCCCTCCAGATCCAGCCGAACCAGGTGACCGCCTTCATCGGCCCGTCCGGCTGCGGCAAGTCCACCTTCCTGCGCTCGCTGAACCGGATGAACGACATCATTCCGGGCGCACGGGTCGAAGGCTCCGTGAAGGTGGACGGCCAGGACATCTACGCCCCGTCCGTCGACGTCGTGGCGCTTCGCCGCAAGGTGGGGATGGTGTTCCAGAAGTCGAACCCGTTCCCCAAGTCGATCTTCGAGAACGTCGCCTACGGCCTCCGCATCAACCGGATGACCACCTCGAAGGAGGAACTCCGGGGCCGCGTCGAGGCAAGCCTGAAGTCGGCGGCGCTCTGGGACGAAGTGAAGGACCGCCTGCACTCGTCGGCGCTGGCCCTGTCGGGCGGCCAGCAGCAGCGGCTCTGCATCGCCCGCGCGCTCGCCATCGAGCCGGACATCCTGCTGATGGACGAGCCCGCGTCGGCCCTCGACCCGATTGCCACGCAGCGCATCGAGGAGCTGATCTACGAGCTCAAGAGCCGCTACACGATCGTGATCGTCACCCACAACATGCAGCAGGCCGCGCGCGTGTCGAACACCACGGCGTTCTTCTGGCTCGGCAAGCTGATCGAGTGCGACCGGACGCAGAAGATCTTCACGGCCCCGTCCGAGAAGCTCACCGAAGACTACGTGACCGGGAGGTTCGGCTAGATGGATTCGACCGAGCGCCTGCCGCGGCACTTCCAGGAAGAACTGCAGCAGCTGAAGACCCGCCTGCTGGAGATGGGCGGACTTGCGGAAGAGCACGTACGGATGGCCGTCCAGGGCCTGGTCGAACGCGACCGCACGCTCATCGAGCGCGTGCTCGCCGGCGACGAGCCCGTGAACCGGCTCCACGTGGAGATCGACAGCCGCTGCTTCACGCTGCTGGCGCTCTTCCAGCCGATGGCCGCCGACCTGCGCACCATCGTGGCGGCCGTGAAGATCAACACGGACCTCGAGCGGGTGGGCGACCTGGCGGTGAACATCGCCCAGGCCGCGGCGCGATACGACCAGCATCCGCCGGTCAAGAAGCTGATCGACATCCCGCTGATGGCCGAGATCGCCCAGAACATGCTGCGCGACGCCCTCGACGCCTTCGTGCGCGGCGACGTCGACCTGGCCCAGCACGTCCTCGACGAGGACGACCGGCTCGACGCGCTGAAGACGCAGATCTTCCGCGAACTGCTCACGTACATGCTCCAGGACCCGATCACCATCGAGCCGGCGCTCGACCTGATCCTCGTCTCGCGGCACCTCGAGCGCATCGGCGACCACGCCACCAACGTCGCCGAAGACGTCATCTTCATCGTCTCGGCCCGTGACGTGAGGCACCCGGGAGCCCAGGGCCGCCCCTAGCACCGGGGCGCCCGGGCCAGGCTGGGCCCGCCCCCACTCCCTCCCTCCGGTCGACCCGGGAGCCCCGTCAGACGAGTTGGGGCGTCCGGCCGGTCCCTAATTCGCTAGAATGTGTCGATGTCCCCTGTGCACGAGGCGCGGCTGTGCGTCTTCTGCCGGAAGAACCCGGCGGAGGCGAAGTGGCGGCCCTTCTGCAGCGAGCGCTGCAAGCTGCAGGACCTGGCGCACTGGGCGGACGGCTCCTATCGCGTGGCTGCCGAGCCGGTCAATCCGGCCCTCGGCATCGACGACGACACTTCGGACCCTACCGGCTACTGACGTACGGGCATATCGCCCCTTCGGGCAGCGCCGGACTGACGCTTCGAGACTGCGATGGCAGATACCCTTACGATCGTCGACAACCGCACCGGCAAGAAATACGAGCTGCCCATCCAGGACGGCACCATCAAGGCCATGGATCTCCGCCAGATCAAGACGGGAGATGACGACTTCGGCCTGATGACGTATGACCCGGCCTTCATGAACACGGCGAACTGCAAGAGTTCGATCACGTTCATCGACGGCGACAAGGGGATCCTCCGCTACCGCGGCTATCCCATCGAGCAGCTCGCGGAAGACAGCGATCACCTCGAAACCGCGTACCTGATCCTGAACGGTGAACTGCCGACGGCCACGCAGCAGGCGCAGTTCAACAACCAGATCACGCAGCACACCATGCTTCACGAGAACGTGAAGAAGTTCATGGAGGGCTTCCGGTACGACGCGCACCCGATGGGGATCTTCCTGAGCACGGTGGGCGCGCTGTCGACGTTCTATCCGGACTCGAAGCGGATCAAGGATCCGGAGTCGCGCCGGCTGCAGATCACGCGCCTCATCGCGAAGGCGCCGACCATCGCCGCCTACGCCTACCGCCACATCGTCGGCCGTCCGTACATCTACCCCGACAACGACCTGAGCTACACCGGCAACTTCCTGAACATGCTGTTCAGCACGCCGGCCGACAAGTACCACCCGAACGACGTGCTCGCCCGTGCGCTCGACGTGCTGTTCATCCTGCACGCCGACCACGAGCAGAACTGCAGCACGAGCGCCATGCGCAACATCGGCAGCTCGGAGTCCGACCCGTATGCGTCGGTCGCCGGCGCGGCAGCCGCGCTCTACGGGCCGCTCCACGGCGGCGCCAACGAAGCGGTGCTCCGCATGCTGGACGAGATCGGTTCGATCGACCACGTGCCGGAGTTCATCAAGAAGGTGAAGTCGGGAGAGGCCGGCTCGCGCCTCATGGGCTTCGGTCACCGCGTCTACAAGTCGTACGACCCGCGCGCCAAGGTCATCAAGAAGATCGCCGACCTGGTGTTCACGGTCACCGGCAAGAACCCGGAAGCTGGAGATCGCGCCTGAACTTCGAGCGGATTGCGCTGCAGGACGAGCATTTCGTCAAGCGCAAGCTCTACCTGAACGTCGACCTCTACTCCGGCCTGATCTACCAGGCCATGGGTTTCCCGGTCGAGATGTTCGTGCTCTTCGCCATCCCGCGCGTCGTCGGCTGGCTGTCGCAGTGGCAGAAATGCCGATCGACCCGGACCAGAAGATTGCCCGTCCGCGGCAGATCTACACGGGTTACGACATCCGCGACTACATCGCCAAGGACAAGCGGCAGTAACGTGCTCAAGCTTCGGCTCTGGTCTTCGCCCTGGTGCTGCTGCAGGCCCTTGCAGCGGCACCGACGTTCGACTCGAGCCGCGCCTGGGAACACCTCCGGCAGATGAGGCCATGGACCCCGCCCTCGGGGTCCCCGGCCATCGAGCAGACCCGCCAGTACATCAAGACACAGCTCGCCCAGCTCAACATCCCGGTGACCGAGCAGGCGTGGGACGACACCACGCCAGCGGGCCGCATCCACATGGTCAACCTGATTGCGACCATCCCGGGGGCAAGCAAGGACCGCCTGATCATCGCCGGACACTTCGACACCAAGCGGTACCGCGAGTTTCGGTTCGTCGGCGCGAGCGACGGCGGCTCGAGCGCCGCGTTCCTCATCGAGATCGCCCGGGTCCTCAAGACGCGGAAGAACCCGCTGACGATCGAGCTGCTGTTCCTGGACGGCGAGGAAGCGCTCGGCGAGTGGAAGTTCCCTGACCACACCTACGGCAGCCGGCACTACGTGCAGGTGGCGAAGCAGAGCGGCACGCTGGCCTCGATCAAGGCGCTCGTCCTCGTCGACATGATCGGCGACAGGAACCTGAACATCCGGCGCGACGGCTTCTCCACGACCTGGCTCACCGACATCATCTGGGCCACGGCGCGCGAGAAGGGCTACGGCCAGCAGTTCGTGAACGAGGAAACGGAAATCGAGGACGACCATCAGCCGTTCCTCGAGGCGGGGGTGCCCGCCGTCGACATCATCGACCTCGACTACCCGCAGTGGCACACGCCGATGGACACGCTCGACGCCGTCAGCGCCCGCAGCCTGCAGGTGGTTGGCGATGTGCTCCTCGCCGCGCTCCCCCGCATCGAACAGCGCCTCACCCGCCGCTGAGTCTTCAGGGTCCACCTGAAGGTGGACCCCACGACCGACCTCGCTCGCCGACCAGACCTGGCCCCGGGTCCCGTGCTCAGACATGATTTCGGGGGGTCGCAAATCGTGGGGTCCGGCTTTCGCCTTCGCAACGCTACGGCGAAACTCGCCGAAGCCTTAGCGGAGACGGTCAGCCGGACCTCCTGATGTCGGATACTGAGCAGGTGACCACCCGGGTCGACTACGACACCGTCGCACCAGGCTTCGACCGGCGCTACGACACGTTCGACTACCGCGGCGTGACGCAGGCGCTGCTGGCGTTCGTGGCCGCGTCGACGCGCGACGGCAGCCCACGGGTGCTCGAGGCCGGCTGCGGCACCGGACACTGGCTCCGGCTGCTGCTCGACGACACACCGAGCCGGACCATCGGGCTCGATCTGTCCGCCGGCATGCTGCGCGTGGCGGGCTCGGCGGCGCCAGCCGCCTCACTGGTCCGCGCCCGCGGGGATGCCCTGCCGCTTGCGGCCGCCACCGTCGACGCGGTCGTCTGCATCAACGCGATTCACCACTTCGACGATCCGCACGCGTTCATCCGCGATGCGCGCCGCGTGCTGAAGCCAGGTGGCGGGCTGTTCGTCGCCGGGCTCGATCCGCATGCCGGGACGGACACGTGGTGGCTCTACGACGCCTTCCCCGACGCGCTGGATGCTGACCGGCGCCGCTACCCGCCAGCCGCCTCGCTGCGCGAGTGGATGGCCGACGCAGGCTTCGACACGGTGGAGTCGAGCGTGGTGCAGCGGTGGACCGGCGCGCTCACCGGAGACGCCCTCCTGCAGCGCGGCATGCTGCGCCGCGAGGGGACCTCCCAGCTGATGGTGATCACGGACGAGGCCTACGCCGCGGGCGTGGCGCGTGTCACGAGCAATCCGACAGCCGTGAGGCACACGGACCTGCACGTGTTCGCCACCATCGGCATCGCGCGCTAGGCCGGTCCGGGCCGCCGCCGCAGCGCAGTCGGCCGCGACAACACCACGGCCGTAAGATAGAGGGGCACGCATGTCCTCCTCGCCTCCTGACGACATCACGCGGCTGCTGCACGAGTGGGCGGGAGGCAGCGCCGACGCGCTTCCCCGCCTGATCGAGCTGGTGTATCCCGAGCTGCGTCGCATCGCCGCCAGGCACCTGCGTACCGAACGCGACGGGCACACGCTGCAGCCGACCGCCCTCGTCAGCGAAGCCTACATGCGGCTCGTCGAAGGCCCGGAACGGCAGTGGCAGGACCGGCGGCACTTTTTCGGCGTCGCCGCCCACGTCGTGCGGGGCATCCTCGTGGACCACGCGCGGGCCCGGCGCACGCAGAAACGAGGGTCCGGACGCGTGACGGTGCAGCTGACGGAGAACACCGCCGCCGTGGCGGCGCCGGAAGTCGATGCGCTCGATCTCGACACGGCCCTTCGCGCCCTCGAGTCGCTCGACCCGCAGCAGGGCCGGATCGTCGAACTCCGGTACTTCGCCGGCCTCTCGATCGAAGAGACGGCAGAGACGATGGGCCTCTCGACCGGGACCGTGAAGCGGGGCTGGGTCGCTGCGAAGACGTTCGTCAGGCGGCACCTCGACGGGCAGATCTCCGCATGACCCCCGAGCGGTGGTCCCGCATCACGAGCCTCTTCGAGCAGGCGCTCGAACAGCCGGTGGCCGACCGCGACGCGTTCATCACGGCCGGGAGCGACGACGAGGAGATGCGGCGGGAGGTCCGGTCGATGCTGGACACCTACGAGCGCCACCCCGATTTCCTGGAACAGCCGGTCGACGCCGTGGCCAGCCTCGAGACGGCCGCCGTCGATCTGGCCATCGGCAGGCGCATCGGTGCGTACCGCATCGAGCGGCTGCTCGGGCGCGGCGGCATGGGCATCGTCTACGCCGCGCGGCGCGACGACGAGGCGTTCGAGCGGCAGGTGGCCATCAAGCTGCTGCCCGCCTGGAGCGCGGGGGCGCTGACCGAGCGCTTCGCAGCCGAGCGGCGGGTGCTCGCAGCCCTCGAGCATCCGGGCATTGCCCGCCTGCTGGACGCAGGGACAACAGACGGCGTGCCGTACTTCGTGATGGAGTACGTCGAGGGCCTGCCGATCGATCGATGGTGCGCGGAGCATCGGGCCACGCTGGCCGCACGGGTCGCCCTCATCGAGCGGGTCTGCGAGGCCGTGGCCTACGCGCACCGCCATCTGGTCGTCCACCGCGACCTGAAGCCGGGCAACATCCTGGTCACGGCCGACGGGCAGCCCATGCTGCTCGACTTCGGCATCGCGACGCTCGTCAGCGAGCAGGATGGGGCCAGCGCCGGCCTCACCGCCACGCAGCACCGCAGCTACACACCCGAGTTCGCCAGCCCGGAACAGGTCAGGGGCGAACGCATCACGACCGCCAGCGACGTCTACGCGCTTGGCGTGCTGCTGCACCTGCTCCTCGCGGGAAAGCCGCCGTACGATCTCCGCGGGCTCTCGCCGCTGGACCAGATGCGGGCGGTCTGCGAGCGGGACGCCAGCCGTCCCAGCGACGTCGCCCCCCCTGCGCAGGCAGCGGCACTGCGCGGCGACCTCGACACCATCGTCAACACCGCCCTCCGCAAGCCCGCACAGGAGCGCTACGCCACGGTGGAGGCACTCGCCGCCGACCTCCGGGCCTGGCGCGAAGGCCGGCCCATTGCCGCGGCACCGCCGTCGCGCGTGTACGCCTTCACGCGCTTCGTCGGCCGCAATCGCCTGGCTGTCGCCGCATCAGCCGCTGTGCTTGTCGCCCTCGTGGCCGGCGGCGGGACCGCAGCGTGGCAGGCCCGCATTGCGCGCATCGAGCGGGACAAGGCCCGCAACCGCTTTGCCCAGGTGCGCACCTTCTCGCGGTCGCTGCTCTTCGACGTGCACCGCGCGCTGACCAACGTACCCGGTGCGACCGAATCGCGCCGGCTGCTGCTCGACCGGGCGGTGCAGTTCCTCGACGGACTCGCTGCCGATGCGGGGGACGACAACGCGCTGAAGCTCGAAGTCGTGGAGGGCTATCGGCGGCTCGCAGAAGTGCAGGGCGATCCGTCGAGCGCCAATGTCGGCGACACGAAAGCGGCCCTCGTGAGCCTCGGCCACGCGGCGCGGCTGGCGGCAGAGGTGCGCGCCTCGGACCCGTCGGACCTCGACGCGCACATCGCGGCGCTCGAGGTGAGTTCCACCATGGCCAACATCGAGACCGCCGAGCGCGGCCCGAGCCCCTCGGTCGCGGTGCACCGGGCGCTGCTGCAGGAACTCGAGGCCCGCCACAGCGAACCACGGGCGCAGCGCGCCCTCGCCACGGGCTACTCGGACGCCGGCCGCCTGTTCTCGACGCTGGGCGACTTCGCGAGCGCCCTGACCGCCTACGAGACATCGGTCGCGCGATTCGAGGCGCTGCCCGATGCCGAGAAGCAGGCCGCTGCCGCGCAGTACGCCTTCGCGCTCAAGCGTCTCGGCGCCGTGCTCCTGCGCGACGACCGGTTCGCGGAAGCGGAACAGCGCTACCGTGCGGCGCTCGTCATGGAGGAAGCCGGACTCGCCGCCCTGCCGCCTGGCGATACGCGCGCGTACGACATCACGTTCACGCTCTCGGACCTCGCGCTCGTGCAGTCGCGCCTCGGCAAGTGGGCGGACGCCGCTGCCATGTGGCAGCGGGCGCTCGACATCCGCACGGCGATCAGCGACGCCGATCCGAAGAACGTGCGCGCCCTCATGGGCGTGGCCACGCTCTATGGGAGGCTCAGCCTGGCGGCCCGTGCGTCTGGCGACCTGGAGACGTGCATCGCGCGCCTCCGGGATGAACTACGCCTCCGCGACCAGCTGCTGGCACCGGCCGCATCGTCACCAGGGCCGCGCGCCAACAGGGCGTGGGCCGCGCTTCGGCTGGCTGAGGCGCTTGCCGACAGGTCCGAGGCGGTGTCCGCGGACGAGCGGCAGTCGCTGCGCCGCGAAGCGCTTGGCCTCGTGCGGCCGCTCGTCGATGAGGATGGTGCGACGCCGGTGCCGGCCGGGTCGCAGCCGGAGTTCATCGAGGTGAGGAAGGCCCTGCTCGCGCGACTCGCGGGCACTCGCTGAGGTCTGGTCCGCCTGAAGGCGGACACTACACGACCTGACCATCTATGTGGTGGCCGGGGAAGTCGTGGTGCGCACTTTCAGGTTGGGCGGTCAGGGTGGAGGCTGTCAGGCGTGGGGTTCGGCTCGCGCCGGACCTGACGCCTCAGCTGGGCTTCCGGACGCGCGCATCGCGCGCCGCGGCGAGCCTGATCAGGACCAGCGCCGCCACTGCAATGGCGCCAGCACTGAGCGAGGCCACGAGCGCGCCGTTCCTGATGGCCGGGCGCATCACATCGTCGATGCGCAGGTACTTGCCGGTCGTGCGGAAGTACACCGTCGCATCGTGCGAGTAGCGACGCCCAGCCAGCACGATCAGGCGATCGAAGATCACGTTCCACACCAGGAACGCGAACACCAGCCACAGCACCACTGCGGCGGTCACCGCGCGCCGGCGCGGCTGTGTCATGACGCCACCACCTCGTCCACGACCTCGCGAATCTGGGACGTGAGCCAGTCCATCTCCGGCTCGGTGATGACGTACGGCGGCATGGCGTAGACGACGTTGCCGAGCGGCCGGAGCAGGAGCCCGCGCGCGAGGAACGCGCGTGTCAGGGCGGGGCCGAGCGTGTCGAGGTATCCGCCCGCGGCCTTCGTCGCCTTGTCCGTCACGAGTTCGACGATGCCGACGCCGCCGAGGATGCGGACGTCGCCCACGGAGGGATGCGCCCGAAGAGGCGCGAGCCCTCGCTGCAGCCACTGCTCCATCTGCCGGACCTTCGCCACCGCGTCCGTCTGCTCGATGAGCGACAGGCTCGCGACGCCAAGTGCGCACGCGAGCGGGTTTCCGGTAAACGAGTGGCCGTGGAAGAACGTGCGTGTGCGGTCCGTGCTGAGGAAGGCGTCGTAGATCCGTTCGGTCGCTGCGGTCACGCCCAGCGGCAGGTAGCCGCCGGTGACCGCCTTGGACATGCAGAGGATGTCAGGCGACACGTCCGCGTGCTCGCACGCGAAGAGCCGGCCGGTGCGGCCGAAGCCGGTCAGCACCTCATCGGCGATCATCAGCACGCCGTGCTGGTCGCACAGCCGGCGGACTCCGGCGAGGAACTCCGCGGGCCACACCACCATGCCGCCCGCGCCCTGCAGCATCGGCTCGACGAGCACGGCGGCCACGTCCGCGCCGTGGCGCTCGAGCTGCGCCCCCAGTGTTTCGGCCCATGGCTCCGGACCGAGCGCCACCGGGCAGGTGTCGGCGCCGAGGCAGTCGAGCCGGCAGGTCGCGCGTTCGAGCCCGAGCGGGCAGCGATAGCAGTACGGTGCATGCGCGCGGACGACGTCGAACAGCATCGGCGCGAACGGCTGCGTGAACACCGACACTTCGCTCGCGGACATCGCACCCACGGTGTCGCCGTGATACGCGTGGTGCAGCGTGATGAACGTGCGGCGCTGCTGTCCCTGGTTGCTCCAGAACTGGCTGGCCATCTTCATGGCCACTTCCACCGCGGTGGACCCGTTGTCCGAGTAGAAGATTCGCGTCAGCCCCCGGGGGAGCACCCGCACGAGCTGCTCCGCGAGGACGACGCCAGGTTCGTGCGTGCAGTTCGCGAAGATCACGTGCTCCAGCTGCCGGGCCTGCGACGCCAGCGCCTCGTTGAGCACCGGATGCGCATGACCGTGGATGTTCACCCACCACGACGACGTGCCGTCCAGCAGCCGCTGTCCGTCCTCGGTGTAGAGGTACACGCCTTCGCCGCGCACAATCGGAATCGGCGCCGGGCGCGTCAGCATCTGCGTGTAGGGATGCCACAGGACCGCGGCGTCCCGGTCGGCTAGCGTCTTCGGGGGCACCATCTGATTCTAGTGCCTCGCAGGCAGGCGGGGCTGGCGTGTCAAGGGGCTGGTCCGACTTGAGGCGGACCTGATGGTTCGGCGAGAGCCGGACCCGACAAGTACTCGAAGTCGAACGCGAGCCCCCGCATTCGTGGGGGCCGGCTTCAGCCGGCCCTAGAAGAACGGGTCCAGCTCGCCGCCACGCGCGAGCGCCGACGCCGCGGACTGCAGCGCCTCCGGCGTCAGCGGGTCGAGCCACGGCAGTTCGCCAATCACCGGCACATGGCCGCGCGTCTCGATGGCCACGCGGTTGTCCTGGTTCGGAGGGCCGACCAGCACGACACCCGCAATCGGCAGCGCCCGCGCGCGAAGGGCCTCGACCGTGAGCAGCGTGTGGTTGATGGTCCCGAGTCCGCTGCGCGCGGCAATCACCGCGGGCAATCCGAGGACACTCATCAGGTCGACCATCAGCTCGTGGTCGTTCAGCGGCACGAGGACGCCGCCCGCCCCTTCGACGATCCAGCGGTCGCTGTCGGGCTGGCTCCACGCCAGATCCATCAGCGGCGGCAGCGAAATCGCAGCACCTGCGAGCGCGGCTGAGAGGTGGGGCGAGAGCGGACGCGGCAAACGGATCCCCTCGTGCAGCGCACGCGCAGCCGGCATTCCGCTCAGGCGCAGCACATCCGCCGTGTCGTCGTCCTGCTCGATGCCGGTCTGGATCGGCTTCCAGTAGCGCGTGGTCGGCCGCTGCCCGAAGCGCTGCAGCAGCGCGGCGGACACCACGGTCTTCCCGACGCCCGTGTCGGTGCCCGTTACGAAGACGCCGCGGAGCACAGCCCGGCCTCCTTCAATGCCGCGAGCACGAGCGCGGCGAAGCGGTCGATCGAGGGCTCGTCCACGCCCGTGTTCACCGAGACGCGCAGGCGCGCCGTCCCCTCGGGGACGGTCGGTGGCCTGATGGCCCGGACGTCGAACCCTTCGGCCTGGAGCGTCTCGGCCACGGCCAGGGCGGCGGCATTCGAGCCGATGTGGATCGGCACGATGTGCGAGTCGTTCGCGTCCACGTCGAGACCTGCTCCACGCAGCCGGGCCCGCAGCCGCGCGGCACGCGCGCGCAGCGTGAGGCGCCGCACAGGCTCGTCGCGCACCACGTCGAGGCTCGCCTGAATCGCCCACGCCATGGCGGGTGGCGCAGCCGTGGAGAACACGAACGGCCGCGCACGCTGCACCAGATACTCGATGGCCCAGGCAGGCCCCGCGACGAACGCCCCGCCCACGCCGAGCGCCTTCCCCGCCGTATTGATCGACAGGCACACGTCCGCGGCCACGCCGAGTTCCTCGATGAGGCCGGTGCCCTGCGCTCCGTAGATGCCCACCG
Organism: Vicinamibacterales bacterium; assembly: GCA_046331345.1. GTDB lineage: Bacteria > Acidobacteriota > Vicinamibacteria > Vicinamibacterales > CAVVIG01 > CAVVIG01. The sequence goes on from JAXLRA010000005.1 coordinate 485,579, forward strand.
CGTGCGCTTCGTCCACAACCAGGACGGCGCCGCGTTCGCGGCACAGCCGCGCCAGGTCGACGAGCGGCGCGCGATCCCCATCCATGCTGAACATCGATTCGACGACCACGAAGCGGATGCCGGCGCAGGGGGTGTCGTCCAGCGCCCGCGCGAGGGCCGCCACATCGTTGTGGGCCCAGACGACGCGCGAGGCACGGGACAGGCGCACCGCGTCGATGAGGCTGGCGTGATTCAGGGCGTCCGAGAAGATGACGTCGCCAGCCTCGGGCAGCGTGGTGAGCACCGAGAGGTTCGCAAGGTAGCCTGACGAGAAGAACAGGGCGCGTTCAGTCCCCTTGAACGCCGCAAAGCGGCGCTCGGCCTCGGCGAAGGCAGGGCGCTCTCCGCGCAGCAGGCGCGACCCGGTACTGCCGGCGCCCTCCGCACGAACGCCGGCCACGAAGGCGGCCGTGACGGACGGATGGGTGGCGAGCGTCAGGTAATCGTTCGACGAGAGATCCACCCCTGCGGGCGGACGCATGACGCGGGTGAGGTGCCGATCCGCGATCTCGGCCAGCCTCGCGGCAACCCGGCGTTCGAGCGGATCAGCCGCCGACATTCGCCGGGGCCGGCTCGGACCGGCGGGGCGACGGCTCGCAGGGTGAGACCGGTTCGACGATCTCGCCCGCAGTCAGGCGCATGCCCAGCTTGCCGAACAGCCGCTCGTCGTGGGAGTCGCCGGGGTTTGGCGTAGTCAGCAGCTTGTCGCCGAGGAACACGGAGTTCGCGCCGGCAATGAAACAGAGCGCCTGTGCCTCGTCGGTGAGCTGCATGCGGCCCGCACTCAGGCGCACGTACGACTTCGGCATCAGGATGCGGGCGGTCGCGATGGTGCGGACCAGTTCGAGCGGGTCCTCCGGCGCCACGTGTTCGAGCGGCGTGCCGTCCACCTTGACGAGCATGTTCACCGGCACGCTCTCGGGATGCGGCGCCAGGCTCGACAGCTGACGCAGCAGGCCGTAGCGCACGCGGCGGTCCTCGCCGAGTCCGATGATGCCGCCGCAGCACAGCGTGATGCCCGCTTCCCGGACACGGGCGAGCGTCTGGAGGCGCTCGTCGTAGGTGCGGGTCGTGATGATGCTGCCGTAGAACTCGGGCGACGTGTCGAGGTTGTGGTTGTAGGCCGTGAGCCCGGCATCGGCCAGCTTGTCGGCCTGCTCCTGCGTCAGCATGCCCAGGGTGCAGCACGCCTCCATGCCGAGCCCCCGGACCACGCGCACCATGTCCAGCACGCGCTCGAACTTCTCGTTGTTCGGGACATCGCGCCAGGCCGCGCCCATGCAGAACCGGACCGCGCCCTGCTCCTTCGCCCGCGTGGCCGCATCCGTCAGCTCGTCGAGCGACACCAGATCCTGGCGCCCCACGTCCGTCTTGTAATGCGCGGACTGCGGACAGTAGGCGCAATCCTCGGGGCAGCCGCCGGTCTTGATGCTGAGGAGCATGCACCCCTGCACTTCGTCGGACCGATGGAAGGCGCGGTGCACGGTCTGGGCGCGGAACACGAGGTCCGGCAGAGGTGCGGTGTAGACGGCCTCGATCTCCTCGAGCGTCCAGTTGTGGCGGATTTCAGGGGAATTCACGGTTCTCAAAGGCTCGACGAGTGTAGCAGGAACCATGCGGCCAGAACCAGCAGCGCCAGCACGATGGCCACGATCACGATGGTCGACGACGAGCGCCCCTTCGGCGCCTCGTACGGCTTGTATTTCGCCTCGGTGGTGGCGGTGCCACACCGGTAGCAGATGAGCGCCTTGTCGGCGATCTCGGTCCCGCAATTCCTGCACTGCATGGGTTCGGTGTCGATGCCGGGCCACGCGCCTGTCGATCAGTCGAGGGGGCGTCCGCCGGTCTCAAGAGCGTACAACATCGCGAATCTGAATTCTGAAATCTGAAATCTGCAATCTGCAATCTGAAATCTGAAAATTCCCCGCCCTCTGTCCGTCTGGCTGAGGAGGTGCGCGACACCCCACGGGTGTCGCTTAGCATGTGTCCATTGGCGATTCGCAATTCCGAGTCGCTATATTGGTTGAGCTGGGCGGCGGCGTGGTCCGGCGTCTGCGAGAGGAGGCTCCTTGTCGACTCGGTCGTTCGTCCGGATTGTCTCGCTGCTCGTCCTCGGCTGCGCGTCGGCACACCCGGCGTTCTCCCAGCCCCGTCGCACGGTCGTCGGCGCGGTCGAACCGGCACAGCTCCGCGCGTGGGATCGCACCCTGGAGGCGGGCCTGCAGTCTGGTGAGTTCGCGGTGACCCGTGTGGATGAGGACACGCTCGTCGACGGTCGCACCCACACCCGCGTGCAGCAGCGCTACCGCGGGATCCCGGTTCTCGGCGCGGGCCTCACGCGCCAGACCGATACGGCTGGCAGCACCGTCTCCCTGTTCGGCAGTACCTACGAGGGCATCAACCTCGACGTCGTGCCCGCGTTCGATGCCGACGGCGCCGCCGCGATCGTGGCACGGGAGAGCGGCGAGGCTCCCGGCGCCGACCATCCCCCGCAACTCTGCATCTTCCCGGGCGACGACGGGTATCGGCTCGCGTATCGCTCGACCATCTTCACGGCTGATGGCGCCACCACCTACGTCATCGACGCGACGGACGGCCGCATCCTGCGCGCCTCCGATGGGCTGCGGGCCCAGTCGGCCGTCGGCACGGGCACCGGCGTGCTCGGCGATCAGAAGAAGATGAGCGTCACGCCGGATACCACGGGCTTCACGACGCGCGATCCGCTGCGCCCGCCGCTGCTGACCACCTACGACATGCGCGAGAACCTCCAGCGCACGCTCGACTTCCTGAACGGGCGCATCTCGCTCGGCACCACCGACAGGGCAGCGGACACGGACAACGTCTGGACCGACGCCGCGGTGGTCGATGCGCATGCCCAGACCGGCTACTTCTACGACTACTACTACGCACGCTTCGGCCGGCGCGGGCTGGACAACAACAACCTCCGGCTCCTCAGCATCGTGCACCCGGTCCCGCGGGCCTCTGTGCTCTCGCAAAGCAGCAGCACCATCAACTCGTTCTACCTGAACGCCTTCTACGCCGGTTCCGGTGTCATGGTGTACGGCGAAGGACTGCCCGCGAACCTCACCGCCGGCGGCCAGCGCTGGAATTACCTCGCCGGGGCTCTCGACGTCGTGGCGCACGAACTGACGCACGGCGTCACCGACTACACGTCCGACCTCCTGTACGAGTTCGAGTCGGGCGCCCTCAACGAATCGTTCTCCGACATGATGGGTACCGCCGTCGAGTTCTACTTCCAGCAGCCCGGTTCCGGGTCGATGAAGGCGGATTACCTGATCGGTGAGGACGTCGTCACGCCGGGCGGCATCCGCTCGATGGAGAACCCGGCGGCCTACGGACAGCCCGACCACTACTCGAAGCTGGCGCAGTTGCCAATCACCCGGGACAACGGCGGTGTGCACACCAACTCGGGCATCCCCAACCACGTCTACTACCTCGCGATCGAGGGAGGCACGAACCGCACATCGGGCCTCAGCGTGCAGGGCGTCGGCCTGGCCAACCGCGACCAGATCGAGAAGGTGATGTACCGCGCGTTCACGCAGATGATGCCGTCGAATGCCACGCTCTCGGTGGCGCGGGCGGTGACGATTCAGGCCGCCGTCGACCTCTACGGCGCCAGCAGCGCGGCGGTGCGCGCACTGACGCAGGCGTGGACCGCTGTGGGGGTGAACTGATGAGTGCCTCACACACGTTCGGAGGACGGAGGCAGGGGGTTGAGGACGGCGCGAGCCGGCCTCGCCGACGCGCCCTGGGTGCTCACGGTGCCCTCGTCGTCGCCGCGCTCGCGGTGTTCGGCTGCGCGTCCGGCGCCCAGGCGCAGGCGCGTCCCCAGCCGCGCCAGGCTCGGCCCCGCAGCACGGCTCCACCGATTCCGGGGCCGGAGCGGGTGCGCGTGATGTTCAACGGCGGCGCCCTGCTGGCGCCGGGATCGTTCGGCCAGGCGTTCACGTTGACGAAGAACGTGGAGAGCACGCCCGTCTCGACCGACCTGGCGCTCGCCACCGGGTTCACCATCGACGGTGGTGCACGCGTGCGGGTGACCCGATCGCTGAGCCTCGGCGCCAGCGGGTTTCTCGTCTCGTCCACGGCGAACGGCACGCTGGACGCGACGGTGCCGCATCCGTTCTACTTCGGGCAGCCACGCCCGGTGAGCGGCGACCTCTCGCGGCTCGCGCACCTCGAACGGGGCGTGCACGTGGAGCTGGCGTACCCGGTTTCGATCGCGAAGGGCCGTGAATTCACCGTGTTTGGCGGTCCGTCCATCATCAACGCGAAGCAGGACCTCGTCACGGACTTCAGGTACAGCGACAGCTACCCGTACGACACCGCCTCGTTCACCAGCGCGGACACGACACAGGTGTCGAAGACGGTCGTCGGCGTGCACGCGGGCGCGGACATCACATGGCGCCTCAGCCGTTCCGTGCGTGGCGGCGCACTGGTGCGCTACACGTTCGCGAACCTGTCGCTGAGCCCTGCCTCCGGCAACACCGTGGACCTGCACGCGGGCGGCTTCCAGATCGCCGGCAGCCTGCGGATCCTCGTGCAGAAGCGTCCGCCCAGACCCGCCCGGCCCGCCGCGCCGGCCCGACCGCGCCGATAGCTCGGGCACAGACTTCAGACTCCTGGCTTCAGGCTTCGGGCCGCGTCGGCTTCAGGCCGAAGCCGACCACGCCTGGAGCCCGGAGCCAGAAGCCTGAAGCCTCCGGGTGCTCCTCCGCGCTAGAATGGAGCTTCACCATGCCAACTCTCTTTGAAAAAGTGTGGAACGCGCACGCCGTGCGCACGCTTCCGAGCGGTCAGACGCAGCTGTTCATCGGGCTGCACCTCGTGCACGAGGTGACCAGCCCCCAGGCGTTCGACATGGTTCGCCAGCACGGCTGGACCGTCCCGTTCCCGCAGCGCACGTTCGCCACCGTCGACCACATCGTCCCCACCAGTTCGCAGAAGCGCCCGTTCATCGACCTCACCGCTGAGGAGATGACGACGGCACTCGAGAAGAACTGCCGCGACTTCGGCATCCAGCTCTTCGCGCCGGGCGACGATGCGAACGGGAACCAGGGGATTGTGCACGTGATCGGTCCGGAGATGGGCCTGACCCAGCCGGGCATGACCATCGTGTGCGGCGACAGCCACACCTCGACCCACGGCGCCTTCGGCGCGATTGCGTTCGGTATCGGCACCTCGCAGGTGCGCGACGTGCTCGCCTCGCAGTGCCTCGCGATGGACCCGCTCAAGGTCCGCCGCATCGACGTGAACGGCACGCTGAAGCCCGGTGTCTACGCGAAGGACGTCATCCTCACGATCATCCGGAAGCTCGGCGTGAACGGGGGCGCCGGCTACGCCTACGAATACGGCGGCACCACGATCGAGAACATGTCGCTCGACGAGCGCATGACCATCTGCAACATGTCGATCGAGGGCGCGGCGCGCGTCGGCTACGTGAACCCCGACGAGAAGACATTCGCGTTCCTGAAGGGCCGCAAGTACGCGCCGCAGGGCGAGGCGTGGGATCGCGCGGTGGCGCACTGGAAGTCGCTCGCGAGCGACCCGGACGCGAAGTACGACGACCACGTCGTCCTGAACGCGGAGGAGATCGAGCCGACGGTGACCTGGGGCATCAACCCGTCGCAGTCGGTCGGCATCGGCGAAGCGATCGAGACGACCGATGGCGAAGCCCTCGCTTACATGGGCTTCAGGGACGGCCAGAAGGTGGCCGGCACGAAGATCGACGTCGCCTTCATCGGCTCGTGCACGAACGGTCGCCTCTCGGACCTCGAGGAAGCGGCGAAGTTCGTGAAGGGCCGGCGCGTGGCGCCGCACGTCCAGGCCCTCGTGGTGCCCGGCTCGCAGGAAATCCGCCGGCAGGCCGAAGCCAAGGGGCTCGACAAGATCTTCTCCGCGGCCGGCTTCGAGTGGCGCGGTGCCGGCTGTTCGATGTGCCTGGCGATGAACCCGGACAAGCTGGTCGGCAACCAGATCTCGGCCTCGTCGTCGAACCGCAACTTCAAGGGACGCCAGGGCAGCCCCACCGGACGCACGCTGCTCATGAGCCCCGTCATGGTGGCCGCTGCCGCCATCACGGGTGAAGTCACGGATGTCCGCCAGATGCTGGAAGAGGTGAACGCGTAATGGCTGCAATTACTGCAGTGACCGGTCGCGCGCTGCCGCTGCGCGGCAACGAACTCGACACCGACCGCATCATGCCCGCGCGGTTCCTCAAGGCGGTGACCTTCGACGGCCTCGAGCAGCACGTGTTCGAGGACGACCGGAAGGACAACCCGAACCACCCGTTCAACAACGCGAAGTACCAGGGTGCGTCGATCCTCGTGGTGAACGAGAACTTCGGCTGCGGCTCGTCGCGCGAACACGCCCCGCAGGGGCTCCTCCGCTGGGGCATCAAGGCCATCGTCGGCGAAGGCTACTCGGAGATCTTCCGCGGCAATTCGTCGGTGCTCGGCGTGCCGTGCTTCATCGCGGACAAGGCGTCCATCGAGGCATTGCAGGCGCTCATCGAGAAGGCGCCGGACACGGTCGTGGAGGCGCGCGTCGACACCGGCGTCATCACCGCCGGCACGCTGAAGATCCAGGCCGCCCTGCCGGCCGGCGTGCGCGACGCGTTCCTCACGGACAAGTGGAACCCCACCTCGATGCTCCTGGCGGACTTCGACCAGGTGAAGGCCACGGCGGCGAAGCTGCCGTACGTCTCAGGGTTCTAGAGGGCGCGCCTCAGTGTGGTCCGCCTGAAGGCGGACACTACACGACATCCCGCCCCACGCACGAGTCGCGCAGTGCACGTAGTGCCCACCTTCAGGTGGGCCTGCGCTGCGCGACTCCGTTTGATTCGCCCTCGACTTCGGGGGCGAACCCCTCATATAGTTCGGGTGCTCATGCCTGGCACCTTGGCCTCCCTCATCATCGGCGCGTTCGGCGGGCTCGCCTGGCTGGTCGCCGTGCTCGTTGCCATCCAGCGGATCCGCCTGCTGACTCGCGGCGTTCGTACGATGGGGACGTACGCGCGCGCTGAGTTCCGCTCGGATATCGGCTCGGACAACAGGCGCCGGACGACCGCCGCTCCGGTGATACAGGTCCGGGACCGGAAGGGGAAGACGTTCGAGTTCACGTCCTCGTTCAGCTCCAGCACGACCCGAGTCACCGTCGGCCAGCAGGTGCCGGTCCGCTACATGGCTGACGACCACGAGGTCGCTGAGATCGACCGGTTCCTCCCGATGTGGTTCTTCCCGATCGGGTCGGCGGTCGTCGGCACCGTGCTCCTGGGGTCGCTCTATTACCTGAAGTTCGGCGGGCGCTGATCGGGCCGGCTGAAGCCGGGGCCCTTACGCGTCTCACAGCGTGGTCCGCCTGAAGGCGGACACTACACGCGCTCCAGACGACGAGCAGACTCGACTCACACAGCTCTTGTAGTGCCCACCTTCAGGTGGGCCTCGGGCTGCGCTCGGCTCACTCCGAGAGCAGCCCCAGCAACTTCTCGGTGAGCGCCGGGCCGAGGTCGTCGATCTTCGAGATGCGCGTGGCGTTGCTGTAGAACTGCTTCACGTCGACGCCGATGCCGATGGCGGCCAGCTTCACGGGCGAACGGGTCTCGATGTGCCGGACCACCGCGAGCAGGTGTCCGTCGAGATAGTCGAAGCTGTTGGCGGCAAAGGTTGCCTCGTCCATCGGCGCCCCGTCGGAAATCACGACGAGGATGCGGCGCTGCTCCGGACGTGCCAGCAACCGACGATGGGCCCAGGTGAGCGCCTCACCGTCGATGTTCTCCTTCAGCATCTCGTCCCGCAGGAACAGGCCGAGCGCCATCCGTGCCCGGCGCCACGGCGTGTCCGCCGCCTTGATGACGATGTGCTCGAGGGCGTTGAGGCGTCCGGGCTCTGGTGGATATCCATCCATGGCCCACTGGCGGGCCGGTTCGCCGCCGTCCCACTCCTGCGTGGTGAAGCCGAGCACCTCGCACTTCACGCCGCAGCGCTCGAGCACGCGCGCGAAGATCTCCACGGTGAGCGCGGCGATCTTCATCGGCCGGCCAGCCATCGAGCCGGAGTGATCGATGAGCAGGCTCACGACCGTGCTCGGGAACGGCGACTCGAACTCCTGCTTGAAGGGGCGTACGGCGCCACCGCTCGCAACGAACACTGGCAGCCGTGACGGATCGAGGAACCCGTCGTCCTGGTCGAACCGCCACTCACGCGTCTGCTTCGCCATGAGCACACGCATCAGCCGCTTGGCGAGCCGGGCGACCAGCGAGCGAACCTGGCCGAAGTCAGAATCGAGCGATCGCCTCAGTCGCTCGAGTTCGTCGCGACTGACAAGGGATGCCGCGGTCACGATCCTATCGAACGCCGTGGTGTAGGCCCGGTATCCAATCAGCTCGGCCACCGGGTCATCGTCTGGCCGCGGCGCTTCGGTGAACGCGCTGTCGACCGACTCGTCTTCCTCGTCCTCGTCCCGCGCCTGCCGACGCCCTGGGATGGCGTAGCGGCCGCGGCGCAGGTCCACACCACCCGGCGCGTCCGGAATGCTGAACCGGCGCGACGGTGCGTGCGGCACGTCAACGGGTACATGGCCGCTCGCGATGATGGCCCACTGCGCGGCGCGCTCTGCAAAGACATCCGGCGCGGACAGCACCGTGGACAGATCCGCAAGCGCATCGAGCAGGGCCTGGTCCAGCGAGGCTCTCGTCAATTCGACCACGTCGCGTTTGTCGGGCGGAGCCACGTGACCGCTGAAGCGCTCGAACGCGAACCAGCGCAGGCCGTCCTGGTCGAGCCCCGGGAAGCTCACAAGGTTGTGCGCGACCCCCGCGAGCCAGGCGGCGCCGAGCGCGTCGAGCCGCGCGAGTTCCAGCGATTCGTACAGCGAGACCGCGGCGGCATCGTTCGGGCGCCACGCGGCATGGACGGCCTCGTCGTGGAAGCGCGCGCGCAGCGCCAGGCGATCTGCCCTGGCGCGGAGCGGACCGAGCGTCGCCGCGTCCGAGTCGAAGAGCGCGGCGTCGGCATCCGGGGCTTCGCCCAGCGTGCGCGCGCAGGCCGCAATGGCCTCGAGAGTCCGGTGGTTCACGTCAGCGGACCGGCGGCCCCTTCGGCGCGGCGTCCGCGGGCAGGTCGTGGCCCATGCACCGCTGGTAGTACTCCGCCACGATGGCGCGTTCGTCTTCGTCGCACCTGTTCAGGAACGTCAGCTTGAACGCGAGCGCCACGTCGTGGAACAGTGTGGCGTTCTCCGCCCAGGTGACCACCGTGCGGGGCGACATCACGGTGGACAGATCGCCGTCCGCGAAGCCGCGGCGCGTGAGGTTGGCGAGCGCCACCATCGCGCTGACCGTCTGGCGCCCCTTGTCGGTCTGGAACTCGGGGCAGCGCGCCAGCACCACGTTCAGTTCCTGGTCGTGCGACAGGTAGTTCAGGGTGACCACGATGTTCCAGCGGTCCATCTGCCCCTGGTTGAGCGGCTGCGTCCCGTGATAGAGCCCCGTGGCATCGCCGAGGCCGATGGTGTTCGCCGTGGCAAAGAGCCGGAACGCGGGATGCGGCTCGATGACCTTGCTCTGATCGAGCAGCGTGAGGCGCCCTTCCACTTCCAGGACGCGCTGGATGACGAACATGACGTCGGCCCGGCCGGCGTCGTACTCGTCGAACACGAGTGCGCAGGGCCGCTGCAGCGCCCAGGTCAGGATGCCCGGCTGGAACTCCGTGACCTGCCGCCCTTCCTGCAGCACGATGGCGTCCTTGCCGATCAGGTCCATGCGGGTGACGTGCCCATCGAGGTTCACGCGCACGCACGGCCAGTTGAGGCGCGCCGCCACCTGTTCCACGTGGCTCGACTTGCCGGTGCCGTGGCGGCCCTGCACGAGCACGCGCCGGTTGTGGAGGAAGCCGGCCAGCAGCGCCAGCGTGGTGTCCCGCTCGAACACGTAGCTGCGGTCGATCGGCGGCACGTGTTCGTCCGTCGTCGAGAATGCGGGCACCTGCAGGTCGGTGTCGATGTTGAACAGGTCTCTGGCGGAGACGGTAAGGTCGGGGACGATGGGAGTCACGAGACCTCCATTTTACGCAGGAGACGATCGGACGGAGCTAGGGTGCGACCTCCGTGGCGATTACGTCGCCGAGGTCCACCCACGCCGCGCTGGTGCGCGCTGCAGGCAGCATGAGGGTGACGGCGTATGTCCGGCCACGGAACTGGACGGTGCCGGCATACGTGCCGGGGCCGAGCTGCTCGAAGAAGAACTCGCCCTTCAGGCCGATCGGCGACTGCTCCTCGCGCCCATCGAGTCGCAGCACGCCGCCGGTGGGAATGACGTGCCCCCCGGCATCCGCGACATCGAGCACGACACGCCCGGACGCCGCATGCATCCGGGCGACACCGAAGACCACGTTCGCGGCGCCGCGCGCAGGGGGCGCGATCAGCAGTTCGGCTTCGGGCACGGTGTAGCCCTCGGGCACGTCCGTGTCCTCGATGGTGATGCGGTTGCCGTAGTTCGACAGGAGCGATGGCACCAGCAGCTTGCCGTGCCTGTCGGTCCGCCCCACTTCCAGGTTGTTCAGCCGGACACGCACGCCTTCCACTCCCGGCACGGTGACGACGGCGTACCCCTGCTCGATACTGCGGGTGAAGGCGACGCCGTGTCCCGTCACCGCAATGCCGCCGGCGGCGCGGAAGGTGGGCTGCGTGGAGCCCGCGCTGAGCACGGTGTCCACGCCGTAGACGCCGTGGCGCCCGGCGTACTCCGCCGACGCGTGCGAGGGGTGATTCAGGTCGGTGCCGTGGATGCGGTAGCCGAATCCTTCCCCGATGGGCCGCGACTGCTGGACCTCGAGCGACGGGCTCGAGCCGCTGCTCCTCCTGTCGAAGCCGAGCAGCGCCGAACTCCGGGGCCCGACCTGGATACTGAGCCCCACGAAGGCCTCGGGCGAGCGCGACTTCCCTTCGCGCTGCTGCGCCAGCGTGAGCATCACGTGGGCGCAGTCGCTCAGGCGGACGGTGGTCAGCAGCGAAGTCCGGCCGCTCAGCAGCCCGGGCACACGGTCGACGATGTCCCGGCCCTCCTGCTCGGAGATCGTGGTGGAGATGCGGCTGCCGAGACTGAATCCGACGAACGCCGTCGCGTCGCCTCGGCCGCGCCCCGTGGGCGTTCCGCCGGGCGCGTAGGCTGCGTCTGTCATGCGGAGGGAGAAGCCGGTGCCGATGGCACGCCCCGCATAGCTCCACGTCAGCGAGCCGGCTGCGCCGGTCCGGCCCGCCACCGACGTTGCCGAGCCAGACAGGTCGATCTGCCCCAGGTGCCTGGCCGCAAGCGAGATGGAGGGCGTGCCCATGTAGCGGCCGCGCGACGCCTCGACGGAGACGCCGAGGGTCAGCCCTGCCCCCACGCCGACGCGGTGCCTGGCGACGAGCACCGGGTCGCGGTAGACCGGCTGACCGCCCAAAGCCGTCGTCCGGCTGTAGCCCAGCGCGTACTGGTAGTCGGTGAGCCCCCGCGCCAGCAGCGAGGCCGTGGAGTAATAGCTGGTGCCGAACTCCTGCTCGCGCCCGAAGGCATCGCGCACGACGACACTGGTGCGTCCGGGACCGGCCACGGACGGAACGCCGGTCACGTCGAAGCTGCCGGGCATCAGTGGCACGCGCTGGACGAGCCGCCCGTCGACATAGACCTCCGCTTCAGAGGGGGTGGCCACGGCCGCGGAGAGCATGGGTGTGGGATAGCGCGAGAAGTAGGGGTTGAGCGAGAACTCGCGCGACACCGAGATGCCGGCCAGGAGCAGGGGCGCACTCAGGCCCATGCCCGGAACCGGTGTCTCTCCGACGGTGACGCGCCGCATGCGCCTGCGGCTGTCGAAGGTGAGCGAGGTCAGCCCGGGCACCGGGCGCGTGCCGGGGCGCCAGCTCGCGGTCGTGGTGAGCAGCGCCGGTCCCGCATTCGCGCCGAACTCCCCGGTCATCGTCGCACCACCCCGGGCGCCCGAGACCGCGTAGTTGACGAAGGCGCCGGTGGCATGCGCATGCCGGATGCCGGTCGGCTCGCCGGTCCGCAGCCTGACGTGCTGGGCCTTGAACAGGGAGAGGTCCGCGACGATCCGGAGTTCGAGCGTCGCCTCGTCCATGTGGAAGCGAAGGCCACCGTGCGTCGAGGCGAGTGACAGGTAGGTGACGCCGTCGATGAGCTGACGGTCGCCCGCCACCTCGCCGAGGCCCGCAGCCTCGAGATCACGGATGGCCACCAGGGCATCGCCGTCGCGCAGCACCACCAGGTGGTCGCCGACGGGTGTCTCGTTCACGACGAGATCGACGATGGCGCGCTGCCCGGCAGGGACCTTCACCTGCGCAGCGGCGCCGGCACCAAGCCAGCAGACCGCAATCGCGACCGCGCCTGTCAGGCTCCGCACGTCAGCGCGGCTCGCTGCAGAGCCGGCCCGTGACGGGCACACGCGTGGTCACGACGCGTCCCCCCTCGAACCTGGCAACCAACTGCACCAGCGCGACTCCTGCGCACTTTGCACCGTCCACCTCCGCGGCCACGGCCAGCGTGTGCTGGGCGAGCAGGTACCACACCGGGACCTGCTGCTCGAAGACGACCGCATTGGTGTCGGTCAGGCCGGTCACCGTCACGCTCGACGGCGCCACATGGACCGAACCGGCATTCCGGAGCCGGAGCGACACGCGGCCGTCAGCCGCTCGCGCGTCCTCGATGGTCACCGACGGCTGTCCCGGGGCGCCTCCGACGAAGACGGGGATCCCCATCCGCGCCCGCACGTGAACGCCGAGGTCGGGATCCTGCTCGACGTTGTCCGGCAGTTCCTCGACGAACAGCCGGAACGTGCGTTCGAGCGCGCTCATCGTGGCCGTCGTGCCCACCCGGATGCGCCGGGACTCGCCGGGACCGATCTCGACCAGCGGCGGGTAGAACACGATGTCGCGGGTGTCCTCGAGCCGCATGCTCCCGTCGGCCCCCTGATCCCAGGAGAAGGCGGAGACCTGGAACCTGGTCATCACGGTCCCCGTGTTCGTCACCGTGATGACCGAGCTGGTCGCCCCCGGCTTCAGCTCCACCCGCGTCGGGCTGACACTGAACGTCGTGGCCGCCGCCTCGGATGAGAGCAGGCAGCTGCCGATGAGGGCGAGGCCCGTCATGATCCGAGCCCGCCAGCCGCGCGTCGCCGTGGATGCCATGTCTCCGTTTCCCTGGATGCTAGAAGTTGACCGTGGCCGTCACCGTGTCCGTGTAGACGCCGGCCGGGACATCCTGCCCTCCAGCCACGCGGCCGTACACCGTGAAGGTGCGCGCCGACCGGGACGGGGTGGTCGCAGGCGTATAGAGATCGGAGCCGCTGTTGCCCCACACCGTGGCGCGGCCGGAATCGGAGTAGAGCTCGTACGTCAGGTAGTTGCCGCCGCTCGCGAGCCGGCGCGCGCTGCCCGAGGCATTGACGCCCGTGCTGATGCCCACGGTTGGTGTGGACCCGGTGCTGCAGGTGATGGTGACCGAGCCTGTGCCATCGAGCGCCGTGGCGTTGTGCGTGGTCATCGGGTCGTACGTGCCGAAGGACAGGGCACTCGTCGAAATCGTGCAGTTGTTCACGACCGTCGCCGAGACCGACATCGTGGCCGTCGCGCTCCCCGACGCGAGGAGCCGGCCTCCGTTGGATGTTCCGAATCCGGCAAGTACTGCCACAAGGGTGGCCAGGCCACGGGTGCGCATCCGACCGTTCATGCGTGCATCTCTCCTTCAGTAGTTGACAGTGACGGTGATCGAATCCGAGTAGTCGCCGGCCGGCACGACCTGGCCGGCCGCAATGACGCCGTGGACCGCGAAGGAGCGGGCGCTCATCGAGGTCGACTTCGCGATGTTCACCTGGCTTCCGGTCGAGGACCAGCGCGTGAGGTGCGCGGCGTCCTGGAACAGGTCGTAGGTGAGGTAGTTCGTCCCGTTCGCCATCCGGCGCGTCGAGCCGCTCGCGTGCGTGCCGGCGTCCAGCACGATGGTCGCGGACACGCCCTTGGTGCAGGCCACGCTGACGGCTGATGCCGCGTCCAGCGTGGCGGTGCTGTGCGTCGACAACGGGTCGTACTCGCCGAACGCCAGCGGCATGGTGCTCACGACGCAGCGACCTGAAACGGTGGTGCTGGTGTTGAAGCCGGCCGTATTGCTCGACGCCTCGAGACCGGAGGCGACCGCCAGCGCGACCAGTGCGCTGCACGCGGGAACGAGTGGCCGTCGTCGCATCGGCACGGTCAGTAGTTGATCGTGGCCGTCACCGAGTCCTGATAGGACCCGGTGGTCACGTCCTGGTTGCGGGGAATGCGTGCGTAGATCTGGAGCGTCTAGCTGCCTGACGCGACCGGAGCGGCGCTGTAGGTGGAGGTGCCGCCGGTACCGTCTCCCCACGGCCGCGTCCGCGCGGCGTCGAGATACAGCGTGTAGCGCAGCTTGTCCGTGGCTCCACCGGTCGACATGGTCCGGCTGCCGGCACTGTACGATCCGCCGGTCAGCGTGAGGCTGACGGCGGGCACCGAACCGCTGCACGAGTACGTCACGGCCCCGACGGTGTCGGTGTCGGCGGCGGCAAAGACGTCATACGTACCGAACCCGATGTTGCTGGTCGAGAGACTGCAGCCGCTGCCAGCGGCGCTGACGGGCACCGGGAGGGCGGCACAGACGACGACCGGCAGCGACAGCACCACCGCCGCGGCACGCCGCCAGTGCTTCCGGATGGACGCCGGCTCTGCAGGCACGTTCATCAGGACCAGAGTAGGGATTGAGCACCCCACTGCCAAGCCACTGATGGTCGTACCCCGATCCCACTCACGTGGGATCAGCGACGCCGTGTGTGCCGGAGTTCGCGCAGATCTGCGCGGGACGACGCCGGTTCAGCTGACCTGCGGCGCGTGCGGAGGCGTCAGGGCTCGTCGTGCGCGGCCTGCCTGGCCACCTCGAGAAACGCGTTGGCCGCGTGGGATCGATGCGAGCTCCGGCATACGAGCGTCAGCTCGCGCTTGCGCGAGATACCGGTTACCGGCACGGCGACGAGACGGCCGCTGGCAATCTCGGTGACGGCGCAGCGGCGCGGGAGCAGCGCCACGCCGAGTTCCAGTTCCACGGCGCGCTTGATGCCGTCGAGGCTCGGCAGCGAGATGACCATGTTGAGCGAGATCTGCTGCTCTTCGAAGAGACGCAGGACACGCTCGCGTGCGGGGGACGGGTCGTTGTGCGCGACCACCGGCACCCCGGCCGCATCCGCCATCGTCACCTGCTTGCGTTTGGCGAACGGGTGCGTTGGCGGCACCAGCAGCACGAGTTCGTCGTCGCCGACACCAACGGCCAGCAGCCCTTCCTCCTGCGGACGGAACGTCAGCGCGCCGAAGTCCAGGCTGCCCTGCTGCACTTCGACCGCGATCTGCCGCGCGGGCACGCGGCGCACGTCCACGGCGATGTCGGGAAAGCGTTGGCGGAACCGCTTCATCAGCGGCAGCAGCGTGTGGATGGCCGCTTCGTTCGCGCCGATGAGCACCCGGCCTCGCCGCAGGTCGCGCAGTTCGCGCATCGCGGACTCCGTCTCCTCGGCCAGGCGCACGAGGCGCTGGCCGTAGTTCTGGAGCACGCGTCCGGCGTCGGTGAGGGTGCCGCTCTTCGAGGACCTGTCGAACAGCTGTTCCCCGAGGTCCTCCTCGAGCCGCTTCACCGCCTGGCTGACGGCCGGCTGGGTGCGGTGCACTTTGGCGGCCGCCCGCGAGAAGCTGCGCTCTTCGGCGACGGCCAGGAAGATCTGGAGGGCGGCCAAGTCCATAAATCGAGCTTATTGTAACGTAATGATTATCGCTTTGACTTCTAGTAGGGCCGCGGCTACAAAAGAACACCATGAGCCACGATTCCTCCCGCATTGTCGTCTTCGACACCACGCTGCGCGACGGTGAGCAGGCCCCCGGCTTCTCGATGGATGTGCCGTCGAAGCTGAGCATGGCGCGTGCCCTGGATGCCCTTGGCGTGGACATCATCGAGGCCGGGTTCCCGATTGCCTCCCCTGCGGATGCGGAAGCCACCCGCCAGGTGGCCCTCGAAGTGCGGCGCCCCGTGATCGCGGCGCTGGCGCGCTGCCGTCCGAAGGACATCGAGGAAGCCGCCCGCGCACTCGAGCCGGCGGAGCGCAAGCGCATCCATACATTCCTCGCCACGTCCGACCTGCACCTCTCGGCCAAGCTGCGCATCACGCGTGAGCAGTGCCTCGAGGCGATCGTGGAGAACGTGGCTCGTGCCCGCCAGTTCACGGACGACGTGGAGTTCTCGGCAGAGGATGCGACGCGCAGCGATCGCGACTTCCTCTGCCGGGTTGTCGAGGCCGCCATCAAGGCGGGCGCCTCCACGATCAACCTGCCCGACACGGTCGGCTACGGCGTGCCGGACGAAACCCGCGAGTTCTTCGCGGAGATCATCCGCCGCGTCCCGAACTCCGACAAGGCCATCTTCAGCGCGCACTGCCACGACGACCTCGGCCTGGCGGTGGCGAACTCGCTGGCCGCGCTCGAGGGCGGCGTCCGCCAGGTCGAGTGCACGATCAACGGCATCGGCGAGCGCGCCGGCAACTGCTCGCTCGAGGAGGTCGTCATGGCGCTGCGCGTCCGGCAGGACCGCCTGCCCTACGACACCGCCATCAACACCCCGCTCCTCTTCGAATCCAGCCAGCTCCTGTCGAAGCTCACGAACGAACCGGTCCAGAGCAACAAGGCGATCGTCGGCCGCAACGCGTTCGCGCACGAAGCCGGCATTCACCAGGACGGCATGCTGAAGGACTCGCGGACGTACGAAATCATGCGTCCCGCCGACGTCGGCCAGACGCCGAACCAGCTCGTCCTCGGCCGCCACTCGGGCCGCCACGCGGTCGGCCAGCGCGCCGAGCAGCTCGGCCTGACGCTCACGCAGGACGAACTCGCGCAGGTGTACCACGCGGTCGTCACAATGGGCGAACACCGCAAGTCGATCGGCGACAACGACATCCGCCGCATGGTCGAGCGGGTCAAGTCGGGACAGACGGCAGAAGTGGCGGGGTGAACATCAGCCCGCCTCAGGCAATTGGTGAGTGGGCGAATTCGTGAATTGGTGACGGCCGACGAGGCATTGCACCAATTCACGAGATCGCCAAGTCACCAACTTCGTGCAACGATCCGCCTATGATTCCCCTTCGGGACGTCATTCCGTCCCGGACCACGCCGTACATCACGGTCACCATCATCCTCATCAACGCGGCGGCCTGGTTCTATGAGGTGGCCATGCCGCGGCATGAGCTGGAGGTGTTCCTCCAGGTCTTCGGGGTGGTGCCGGCTGCGTTCATCCCGGCCACCCTGGTGACCTCGATGTTCCTGCACGGCAGCTGGATGCACGTGATCGGGAACATGTGGTACCTCTGGATCTTCGGGGACAACGTCGAAGACCGGATGGGGCACGGGCGCTTCATCATGTTCTACCTGCTGTGCGGGTTCGTCGCCGCCATCGCCCAGGTGATGCTCGACCCCGGCTCCACCGTGCCGATGATCGGCGCGAGCGGCGCGATTGCCGGCGTGATGGGGGCGTACTTCGTCCTCTACCCCCAGTCGCGCGTCCTCACGCTCGTCCCGTTCATCATCTTCTTCGACATCATCGAACTGCCCGCCATCCTGCTGCTCGGCTTCTGGTTCGTGATGCAGCTGTTCAGCGCCGGTGCCGTGGCGGTCACGGCGAGCAGTGCGAACGGCGGCGTCGCGTTCATGGCCCACGTCGGTGGTTTCGTCATGGGCGTGCTCGCAGTGTTCGTCTTCCGCAGGAAGCAGCCGCCGGACCACTGGCGATACGAGGTCAGAGGCTAGGGATCAGGGATCGGGGATCAGGGATCAGGGATCAGGGATCAGGGATCAGGGATCAGGGATCAGGCGAGGAGTTTCGCGCAGCACGTGTAGTGCCCACCTTCAGGTGGGCCCATGCTGAGCGGATCGGCCTGGCTTCACGGCAACCGCATCCATCAGGGCCTCCCAGGAGTACGCGGGACACCCCACGAACTCGTACTGCCCGGGACTCGTCACGAGACCGGCCCGAACAGGGTTCTCCACGATGTACCGGGCGATACCGATGGTCGCTTCGGTGCTGCGAACCACGTGCTCGTACGCATATCTCTGCCAGAGTGGTTGACCCCGCTCCCGCTTGAATTGATAACCCGCACACTGCTTTGCCAGCTTGATGAATGACCGGACATCTGCGTCTTCCGCGGTGCCTTCGACCAGAAGGTGCAGATGGTCCGGCATGAAGCAGTACGCGATCACCGCAAAGCGTTGCTGCCGTGACACGCGAAGAATTTGAGCCAGGGTTGATGACACCACCTCCGCGTCCTCAAAGTAGTGCCGCCGACCAGACGTACAGAACGTCAGGAAATACTGGCGAAAACCGCGGTAGTCGAAGGCGGGTAAGCGTTGAGGGCGGCCGGTCCACATACCTCGACCTTCGCAACCGCCGTGCCGGGTGTGGTCCGCCTGAAGGCGGACACTACACCAGCCACCACCAGAATCTCGCACCGCCTGCTCAGCGCAGCGCTTGTAGTGCCCACCTTCAGGTGGGCCTGCGCGGCGCGGTCAGCTGCGTGAACGCAGCGCCTTGTCGAGACGGGCGATCTCGAGGAGCACCTTTTCGATCGCGTCCTGGTAGTCGTCGAGCGGCATCGACTCCTTTCGGGCGCGCAGTTCCTCGAGCTGCTGCTCGAGCTCCGCGCGGCGACGCAGCATCGTGGTGCGCTGCGGGTTCGTCGCATCCTCGGCAATGGCGTCCGAGCGCAGGTAGGTCGTGCGGGCGACGACGCCGTCCGGCCCCTGCTCGTCCAGCAACCGCCCCACCCCGTCTCCATCGTCGTCGAGCATCGGGTGCTCGGTGGCCAGCTGGGCGCGCTGCTCGAAGTAGTCGCGCACCTTCGCGCTGATGAAGGTGAACGCTTCCCACACCGAGGTCTTCCCGTTCTTGTCGAGGTCGGCCGCCTGGTCCTGGTATGCCGCCAGCAGGAACGGCGGCATCACGGTCTCGAACGTCTGGGCTGCGGAGTCGTTCGCGGTGATGACGATGTGGTTGCGCCCGGAGAGCGCGTCGATGAACGGGAAGCTGCCGCTCGCGGCGTTGATGAAGACGAGCCTCGACGGAATCGGACGCAGCAGTTCACCCCACTCGCGGGCGCTCAGGTCGGGTCCCACGAGGTTGAACTTGGCTTCGCCGCCGTCCGACCCGCTGCCGTGCCCCACGAGGACGATTAGCACCACGTCGTCTTTCTGCGCGCGCTGCCGGATGTCGCCGATGGCCGTCCGCACGTTGTCGCGCGTGGCCTTGCGCGCGCCAGCGAACTCCTCCTCGGCCAGCAGCAGGACGTGGTCCTCCTTGTAGCCGAGCGGTCCCTGAAGCAGCTGGACGAAGGCGTTCCGCCACTCGTCGTACTTCTCCGCATACTGCGCCCCGCCGGATGCGCCGGTGACGATGAGCGCGTACCGGTCTGCCGCGCTCACACGCCCACCCGCCAGCATCAGGATGCCGGTGAGCACGAGCCCGAGTGTCCGCGGACGGTGAGTCATGAGACGTCTCTAGATTACCTGCGCCGGCTGGCCCGGCCGAATCCGGCCGCGACACCTGTGATGATGCTCATCGTCACCGAAGCCCCAGGTAGCGTCGCAGGATCCATTCCGCCGCAAGCAGCGTGATGACGAGCGCAAAGGCCCACGGCTCGTGCCAGAGGTCGCGGCGCTCCGGTTCGAGCGTCTGCGGCACGCTGGCCGACAGCGCGCTGACGAGCCGGCCGGCCTCGGCCAGCGGCGCGTACTGGCCGCCTGTCTGGCGGGCGAGCCGGCGCAGGAACCCGTCGTTCAGGCGCGGGTCGGCATACTCGGGGTCAGAACCGCCGACGTAGAACCAGCGGTCCGCGACCCCCAGCAACGTGGGGCCTCGACGCGCTTCGGCCCGCAGCCGGTACAGGCCGGGGCGCTCGGCAGCGATGCTCGCCGCGTACTGCCCGGTGCCGGCCGGCCTCAGCACGATGGGCGCAGGTTCGCCGCCGGGTTCGGTGAGCGTGGCATCGACGGCCGCGTCGGGCACGAGCTGGAATCCGGCGTCGCGCGTTTCGAGCTGCACGGCGATCGTTTCCCCGGGCGTCGGGCCATCCGGCACCGTGAGCGTGACCGGCTCGGGGGCGTCGGCGGAGAGCCACCGCGCCGCCTGGCGCCAGAAGAACTCGAAGCTGCGGTCGTCAGCCGGGCGCTGCATCCGCCAGCGCCATGAAGCTTCACCGGAGAACACCATCGACCGCCCGCGCCCGTAGCGCTGAATCGCGACGAGCGGCACCGGGGCGCCGTTCGACGACTGCGTCAGGGCAAGCACGGTGGCCCCGGGCCTCGGCCCACCCACTGGTGCGCTCGCCGAAAGCGGCGGCAGCTCCGCCCACTTCTTGCGCAGCTCCGACGCGGCCTGGGTGATCCGCATGATGGGGTGCTGCGCCCCTTCGTCCGTGAGCGTGACGCCGTTGCGCGCCACCGCGCCCTCACCGTCGGTCACCCGCGACGCCGCGCCGCCGGCGCGATCGTTCAGCTCCACGGGCAGCGCTTCTTCGAGCGCCGATCCCGCAAGGCCGCGCTGCAGGAAGGTCCGCGCGCCGAAGAGCAGGAGTCCGCCGCCGCGGACACTCACGAAGTCGGCGAGCAGTTCCATCTGGGCGCGCCCGAAGAACTCCCCCTCGAGGTTACCGATCACCACCGCGTCGTACGCAAAGAGCGCCTCGCGTGTCGTCGGGAAGCCGCTGACCAGGCCGGCGCCGCGGCCCCCTCCCGCCTGGATGATGAACGTATCCCGGCCGTTGTCGTCCTTGCCCTTCCGCACAATGGAATCGACTTCGAGGCTGGGATCCTGCGTGAACGCGCGGACGACGAAGCTGTACTCGTAGCCGGGCGACCCGCTCAGCACGAGCAGGCGCCGCTTGCGTGCGGCGGGACTCAGCAGCGCGGCCCGTGTGTTGTTCTCACCGATGGTTTCGCGAGGATCGACGGCGATGTCAGCGGTGTAGACCGTGGCGTTGAGCGGGTCCGGCGTTACCGAGAACGTCTCGTCGCTTGGGGTGCCGTCGGCCACGGGCGTCACCACGCGTGTGTCCACGAGCTGGCCGTTTGCCAGCAGCCGCACGGTGTACGGGTCGCGGCCGAGCCCGCGCGTCGCGCTCGTCACGTGCAGATCGACGAGCGCGAGGTCCAGGCGCGGGTCGCCCGTGGTGATGCCGACCACTTCGCGGTCCGGCACGCCGGCCGCGGAACCGACGCCGATCGCAAACACCGGCGCGCCCGATTCCTGTGCCCCGCGTCCGACACGGCCCGTGGTGTCGCCACCATCGGAGAGCAGCAGGATCCCGCCGACGCGCCGGCCGCGGTAGCGGTCGCGCACGCTGGCCACGGCGCTCAGCAGGTCGGTGCGCCGCGCGTCTGCGTCGAGCCGGTCGGGCGCCGCCTCGGCCAGGCCTTCACCGACCCGGAACAGCTCGGCCCTGCCGACCTTCGCGATCGCGGGCAGGACGTCGGCGGTGAGCAGGCGCTGCACGGCGGCGATCCGCTCGCCGCCGTCGGCGTCCGCGATCCGCATGCTGCGGGAGGTGTCGACCAGCACCGGCACCACCAGGTCGCCCGCGGACACCGGCGGCAGGAAGATGACGGGCCGGCAGGCGAACAGCAGCACGGCGATGAGCGATGCGGCGCGCAACACCATCAGCAGCGTCCGCTGGGCCGCTGTCAACGGGACGAAGGGGCGACGATAGGACAGGAGCGCGACCCCGGCGAGGCCCAGCGCCAGGAGCGCCATCAGCCACCAGGGGATCGGCGAGGCGAAGTGGATCAGGGCCGTTTCCTCGTGGCGAGCGCCTTGAAGTAGCTGTCGACCTGCTGCTGGTATGCCGCAGGCGCGCGTTCATCACCACCGGAGGCCAGGCGGTCCTTCGACGCCTTGTCCTGCAGCCGGCGCGAGGCCGACGACTCGATGTTGTCGAGCGCGAGGGTGACCTGCCGGGTCAGCTCCTGCCACTTCGCGAAGTCCTGCTTGAAGCCCTGGGTGCCCGGCGCCGAGAGCACCATGCCCTGCCCTTCGAACGTCGAGCCCGGCCCACCCTCGCTGCGCGCGTTCTCGCGCTGGGTCTCGTTCATCAGCTCGCGCACCTCGCGCAGCTGCTTCGCGATCTGCTCGCGCAGCGCGTCCACCTGCGCGGGGTCGCCGGACGTACCGCTGCTGCCCTGCCCGGGCTTGCCGTTCTCGCCGGGCTGACCTTGCCCCTGCGTCCCCGGACGCGCCTCGCCGCGCGCCTGCTGCGAGGCCTGTCGATCGAGCTCCTCGAGCTGCTTCGTCAGGTTCTCCATGCGGTCGCGCAGGTCGCGCGCCTTCGCCACCTGCTCGGAGAGCTTCTTCGACTCGGTGTCCTGCGGCGTATCCACGAGGTTCAGGCGGTCGGCCAGCCGGTCGAGTGCGCGCGCCAGTTCCTGCTGAGCACCAGCCTGGTTCGGTGCGCCGGCACGGGCCGTCGGCGTGCCCTGTGGCGGACCGCCTGATGGCTGCCCGTCGGTCCCCGCGCCTGACTGGCCGGCCGCCGATCGGCGCATGGCCTCGGCCGACTGCTGCATGCGCTCGGCAAGCCGCTGGTTCTGGAGATCGCGCGCCGCGTCCTGCGCGGCCTGCTGGAGGTTCTGGGGCTGGTTCGCGCGGCCTGGCGTACCTGTCGCACCCGGCGTGCCCTGCGCCTGCTGCTTCAGCCCCTCCTGCACCTTCTGCAGCCGGTCGGCCAGACGCTCCTGTTCGCCCGCCAGGCGCCGCAGCGTGTCGCTCGCAGCCTGCCCCTGGCGTGCCCGCGCAGACTCCTCCGCAATCTGGCGCTGGGCATCGGCCAGCTGACGCGCTTCGAGCTGCAGATCGCCGAGGGCCCTGCGGCGCCCCTCAGCGGTGCTCCCCTGCAGCTGCCGCTCGAGGTTCTGCAACTGCTCGAGCGCCTTCGCGCCGCGCTCGCTCGCCTGCCCGGCGTCGGCGCGCTTCAGGTCGTTCGCTGCACTGCGCATCTGCTCGCTGATGCTGCGCATCTCCTGCGACCCTCGCTCGCTCTCCGCGCCCTGCGACCCGGCGCGGGCGTTCTGGCTGTTGCCGGCGCGGCGCTGGCCCGACTGCCCCGCCTGCCCCTGCGAACCGGACGACTGCCCCGGGTTGCCGCTGGGCTGACCGGACTGGCTGCGCTGGCCCTGCTGCCCCTGCTGCCCGTTCTCGCCGCTCTGCTGCCCGTCCTGCTGCCCCTGCTGCTGTTGCTGCAGCTGCTTCGCCACCTGCTCGGCGCGGTTCTGCAGGTCGTTCTGCTCACGGCTCAGGCTCTCGAGCTCACGCTTGCGCTCCTCGGCGGACATCGCGTTCTGGTTCCGCGCGAACTCCTGCTGCCGGCGCACCAGTTCGTCCTGCCGCCGCGCGAGGTCCTTGATGCGGTCGACGGCGCTCGCATTCCGGTCCTCGGTCTGCTCCTGGCTCGTCTTGTTCTCGTAGTTCGTCTGCTGGTTCTTCGCCAGCTCCTTGTCGAACAGGCTCGACAGGTCTTCGGTGGACCGGTTCTGCCCCGAGCCCTGCCCGGCCTGCTGCCGCTGAATCTGCCGCTTCTTCACGTCGGCCTGTGCCTTGAGGAGCGCGTTCAGCGCCTCCATCTCGTGCGGCATGGCGTCAGCCGTCTTCAGGGCGTTGAGCGACGACACGGCACGGCTCATCGCATTCGAGGCGCGCGTCATCGCGTCTTCCTCGGCCATGGCCTGGCCCACGCGGGGCGTACCGGGCGCCGGCTGCGGCGGCTGGGGCTGAGCCCCACCGGGCCGGGTCCCCGGGCGCGGCATCCGCCGCGGGTCCCTCAGGGTCGACTCGCGGAACGAACTCGAGGTCTGCTCGACGCGCAGCCGCAGTTCCTCCTCCGACTTCGCCACGGCCTTGATGTCGGCCTCGGACTTCGCCCCCTGCGCATCGCGCGATCGCCGATCGAGCTTGAAGGTGGCGACGACGATCTCCTTCTGCGCGGCCACGAGATCGTCGAGCTGCGCATTGCCGCTGCCGCCGCCCATCGCGGCCTGGGTCTGTGCCAGGGTGAACTCCTCCTCGAACGGCTTCACTTCGAGGAAGAAGATGTCGCTGCGCGACTCACTTGCGGCCTTGCCACGCGGCAGGTCGCGCGCGCGGACGTAGTAGCTGATGAAGTCGCCGGGCGTCACGTCGATGTCCTCGAGGTACATCACGTAGTGCCCGTTCACGGACGTCGAGCGCGGCGGGATCCCGAGCGGCACCACCTTCTCGGCGCCGCCACGCACCGCGTAGACGAGTTCCAGCGCGGAGATGCCGAAGTCGTCCTGCGCCTCCGCGGCAATCTCCACTTCCTCGAGCCTGGTCACGCGGCGATCGCTCGCCGGCCGCACCACGTGCACCTCTGGCGGCCGGTCGTCGAGGATGCGGATGAAGTACTCCGTGTCCCCGTCGGTCGTCATGCCGTCGGCGTTGGCCAGCGCCACGCGGTACGAACCGTTCCCGGCAATCTGCAGCGAGGCGGACAGCACCGTCGGCGACTCCACGCGCAGCGGCAGGGCGGCCTCGCCTCCGAGCACCATGCGTCCGGTCGCGGCCGGAGCGCTCGTGTGCACCTTCACGGTGACGCTGGTGCCCTGCGGGCCGTAGATGTCGCCGCCGTCCTCCTCCACCCGGGGCGCCAGGCCCAGCGACGGCGGATAGGTGTACTCGACATCGATGCGCGCCACCCTCGGCGGCGTCACCACCGCCACGTCGTAGCTGGCGGAGGTCAGCGCCCCCGCCGCCACCTTGTACCGGAAGGACGACGTCAGCGAGGGGAGTTCGAGCTGGAAGGCACCCGGGCCGGCGCTGGTCATCGGCGTGGGCTGCCACTCGTCGGAGCCGACCGGCGCCTGCAGCACCTGTGCGTCGACCGGGGCCGTGTTGCCGACGAGCCGGGCGGTGACGGTGAGCGCACGGCCGGCCTGCACCCGTGCGTTGCCCGGCGTCACCTCCAGCGTGACCCGCGAGGGGAAGAGCAGGAGCGAGGCCGCGTCGTAGGCCTGCCGCGCCGCGTGTCGCGACACGACCAGCGTGGCGAGCAGCACGCCGCAGGCCACGGCCGCCCGCAGGGCACGCCGCCGCAGGGCCTCGCCGGGAACGATCGCCGCCGGGTCCACCCCGGCGGAGGCTTTCGCGGCGTCGGCGACCATGGCGGCCGCCAGCGCGGGGCGCTCGTCGGCTCCGCGCGCGCGCACCACGTCGACGGCACTGACGAGGCGCTCATCGAGGGACGGCGACCGCTCCTCGATGTACCGGGCCACGCTGCGATCCGAGGGAATGTGACGCGTCGGCCACACGGCCCACACGAAGGCCGCGAGACCAGCGCAGAAGGCGGTCAGCGCGAGCACGGCGAGCGCAACCGGGGCGTGCCCGAGCCAGCGCGACACCACCAGCGCGAGACCGATGACCGCGGTTCCCGCCAGCGCCGCGCGCGTCGTCACCTCGAGCAGTACAAGGCGGCGCCACCGCGCCCGCACGCGGTTCAGGAGATCCTGGATTGGCCCGAACTGCTCGTTCATCGTCGTCAGGCGACCCTCGCCGCCACCCAGCTTTCCACGGCCAGCATGATGAGCATGATGGCCAGCACATATTGCCAGATGTGCTGCCGTTCTTCAGTCTCCCGGGCCTGCAACCGGGCGCCGGCCTGCGCACCGGTGCCGAGCGACGTGACGGCGCCGGCAAACTCATCCGGGGAGAGCCGGCCGGGGTCGCTCTCTGCCGGATCGGCGTTGACCGCTACGAGCTTGGACGTCCGCGTGCCGGGGGCAGTCGCAACGCCAGGCACAGCCGGCACGCCCTGTGGCACATCGGCGACCAGATATTCGGCCGCCCGGTCGGTGCCACCCATCAGGTACCGCATGGACTCGTGCAAGAACGGGACGAAGGTGGCGTGCAGCGGGAAGTCGTTGCCGCGGTTGTCGAGGTCCGACGCCAGCACGAGCGTGTGTCCTTCGCCGGATTGGCAGTCCACCAGGGCCGGCTCACCCGTGGTGAACCGGGCGAGCACGGCGCACTCGTCGGTGCGAATCGTGGAGACCCGCTGGAACTGCACGAGCCCCAGCGCGCCCTGGCTCGAACCGAACGCGCGGATCACCGGATGCCGGACATCGGAAGGCCCCCACGTCCGCATCACCCGGCTCCCCGGGGTAGCCGCGCCGGGATTGACCACGGAGAGTCGGGGACCGCCGAGCACCTCCTGCAGCACGTCGCCGTCCACGTCGGGGCCGGCCGCCACGATCATGCCGCCCCCCGAGCGCAGATACGCGGTCAGCAGTTCACGGCCATGGTGTTCGAGCGCGCGCGTGGACAGCAGCACGACGGCGGTGTGCGCATCGAGCTGTGCCTGCTCCCAGGTCGCCAGTTCGCCGGCTGCCGCGCCCTCGACCGCGTAGGCGCGACCATCCGCGCCCGCGGCCACGAGCGCCTGCTCGAGATAGAACGCTTCGCGGGTGAGATCGCCCGCCGTCCCGATGACGAGGATGCTCGGACGCGACGCGGTGTCCAGCACGAGGAACCGCGCGTTGTCCGCGGCCGCGCCGGTCGTGTCGTCGACGCTGACCGAGGCCCACTGCCCTTTTGGCGCCGGGAAGGCGGTCGTCACCGTCTGGCCTGGTCCGACCGGCACCGTCACCTCGCTGGCGGGCTTGTCCGCCGCCGCACCCGATCCGTCGTTGACGGTCAGGCGCAGGCGCGCCGTCACTGGCGTGCTGCCCGTGCTCCGCACGGAGGCGAGGATCCGGTCGCCGGCCACCTGCGCACTGGTCACCGCCAGGTTGGCTGGTGGCGCGCCGACATCGGCCACCTTCACGGCGACCCCGTCCGGCACCGTGGCCCGATCGCCCACGTCCCACCCGGTTTCCTGCAGGTCGGTCACCACCACGATGGTCCCGGGCCTGCCGCGCAGCAGGTCCACCGACGCATTGATGGCGGCGCGATACCGTGTGCCGCCGGCCCCGGCCTGTGCCCGGTCGATGGCGGATGTCGCGGTGGCCCGGTCGCCCGAGGGCTGACTCGCCACTTGCGCACCGTCCGCGAAGGTCACCACCGCCACGAGGCCGCCGCCGGCCGCCTCGGCAACGGCCTGCTTCGCCAGCCGGCGTGCCTTCTCGAACTGCCCCGGCGCGGACATGCTGAGCGAGGTATCGAGAGCCACGACGGTGGTGGAGCCCGACGTCGCCAGACCGGAGGTGAGGAACGGACGGGCGAACGCGAACGCCAGCGCCAGCAGCGCCGCCACCCGCAGGGCCAGCAGCAGCCATTCCCGCAGCCGGCGACGGCTCGAGGTCTCGACCGGTGCGTGCTTCAGCAGGTGCACCGCGGGGAACAGCACGCGCGCGTCGGGGTCCTGCTTCAGGAGGTGGAGCACGATCGGCACTGCGGCCGCCAGCGCCCCGAGCAGGAAGAGCGGCGAGAGGAACGCCATCAGAGGGCGTGCTCCCGGGTCGACAGGTACCGCATCAGCCCCAGTTCGAGCGGATCCTTCGTCGTGAGCAGGTGATAGTCGATGCCGGCCCCGCCCAGTTCACGCTTGTAGCGCTCGATCAGCGCCTGCATGGCCTCGATGTAGTGCTGGCGCACGAGCGCGGGCACCGCCATCACCTCGTGGTCCGACTCCATGTCCTGGAACTTCGTCGCGCGCTCGAACGGGAACTCGAGTTCGTGGGGATCGAGCACATGGAAGACCACGACGTCGGTCCCGCGGAAGGTGAAGTGCCGCAGCCCCTGGATGACGCGCTCCGGTTCGTCCAGCAGGTCCGAGATGAGCACCACCATTCCGCGCTTGGTGATCGACGACGCGAGCTGGTGCATCGGCTTCGCAACGTTCGTCTTCTGCCCAAGCTTCAACCGCTCCAGCGTCACGAGAATGGCGCGCAGGTGCCCGCCGCGGGCCGACGCCGGCAGCATGCCGACGATCCCTTCGTCGAAGGCGGTCAGGCCGACGCCGTCGCGCTGCTTGTTCATCAGGTACGCCAGCGACGCCGCGAGGCACTGCGCGTACTCGAACTTGGTGAGGCCGCGCGAGCCGTAGCCCATCGATCCGCTCACGTCGAGCAGGATGTGACAATCGAGGTTGGTCTCCTCCTCGAAGCGCTTCACGTAGTGCCGGTCGCTCCGCGCGTAGACCTTCCAGTCGATCATCGCGGGGTCGTCGCCCGGCATGTACTGCCGGTACTCGGCAAACTCGACGCTGAAGCCCTTGAAGGGGCTGCGGTGCAGCCCGGTGAGGAAGCCTTCGACGATCGTGCGGGCGCGCAGTTCGAGCGTGCCGAGGCGCGCCACGACCGCCGGGTCGAGGAACTGGCGCGTACGCGGACCCGCAGCCACCGCTTACATCCCGCTCTTCGGCACCGGCACCGTCTCGAGCAGGCGGTCGATGATGGTGTCGGAGGTGATGCGCTCCGATTCGGCGTAGAAGTTCGTCATGACGCGGTGCCGGAGGATCGGCTTGGCCAGCGCCTGGATGTCCTTGATCGAGACGTGATACCGCCCGTGCATCAGCGCGCGGGCCTTGCCGCCGCGCACCAGCGCCTGCGAGGCGCGGAGGCCAGCGCCCCACTTGACCCACTTGTCGACGAAGTCCGGCACCCCGGGACGTCCAGGGCGCGATGCATCCACGAGCCGCACCGCGTAGCGCGCCACTTCCTCGGCAATCACCACTTCCCGCGACAGTTCCTGGAACAGGAGGATGTCCTCGCCGGTCAGCACGCGCTCGGGACGGGCCTGCGTCTTCCCCGTGGTCTTCGTCACCACGGCCACCTCGTCGTCTTCATTGAGGTAGTCCATGACGAGGTTGAACATGAAGCGATCGAGCTGGGCTTCAGGCAGCGGATACGTGCCCTCGAGTTCGATCGGGTTCTGCGTCGCGAGCACGAAGAAGGGGCGCTCGAGTTCGTAGGTCCGCCCGGCCGCAGTGACGTGGTACTCCTGCATGGCTTCGAGCAGCGCCGCCTGGGTCTTCGGCGGGGTCCGGTTGATCTCGTCGGCCAGGATGATCTGCCCGAAGATCGGCCCCTTCACGAAGCGCATGTGGCGGCCCGACTCGTCCTCGTCCAGGATCTCCGTCCCGGTGATGTCGGACGGCATCAGGTCGGGGGTGAACTGGATCCGCTTGAAGTCCAGGTGCAGGATCTCCGACAGGCTCCGGATCAGCAGCGTCTTCGCGAGGCCGGGCACGCCGGTGATCAGGCAGTGCCCGCCCGTGAACAGCGCCACCAGCACCTGATCGACGATGTCGTCCTGACCGACGATGACCTTGCGGAGTTCAGCGAGGATGCGCTGGCGCCCGTCGGCGACGCGCTCGACCCCGGTCGAGCCCGAATTCTGTCCGTTCAAAACGTGACCCTCACAACCAGTGATTGGCGAGTTCGTGAGTTGGTGCGTTCATCTCACCAGTTCACGAATCCACCCAGTCACCAATTGCCATTGTGGCTAATGCGTGAGCGCGTACACGACCTCGTTGATGCCCATCCTGTACGCGAGCGATGTGTATTTCAGGTAGCCGGGATACTCCTCGGCGTTCGACCACTCCCAGCCGTCGCCCATGTCCGTGTTCCAGTTCACATAGAGCATGGGACGTTGATTGTCGTCGAAGATCGTGCGGAGGTGGGCCACAAACCCACCCTTCTCCCAGCTCCGGCCGGCCATGAACGACCCCAGGCCGGCAATCTGCGGGTAGCCATCGAGCTTGTAGAAGCAGCTGTAGATCGGGTGATCCTTCGGGAAATCAACGATTTCCCGGTCCGGAAACACTTTCTTCATCTCCTTCGCGAAGTGCTCCCACTCGTACGGGCCGTGGAAGTCGTCGAAGAGCGCCGTGCCTCCCCGGAGCAGGAACTCGCGCAGGATCTTCGCATCGCTGTCGGTCAACGCCAGGTTGCCCGGCTCGACGAAGTAGATCCAGGGGTTCTGGAACAGGCGCGGATCGTCCAGCGTGAGGACGATCGGATCGAGCACGTCGATGGACGTGGCCGTCTTCAGGCGGCGCGAGAGGTTCTGTTCGGCGGCGGGTCCGTCGATGAGCCACGGCTCGCCGTAGAAGTCCTGGCCCTGCCGGGTCCCCTCGGTGTTGTAGTGATACTTGATGCGGACGAAGCGCCACTGCAGCCCCGCGAAGCGGTCGTCGGCGGCCGTGGGCAGCTGCGCGTCGACCCTCGGCTGCAGCGTCGGGATGAGCGTGAACGCGAGTACGGCCGCGAGAACCAGCAGCCCCCTCGCCCGGGCTGTCACGGCCTGGCCTCGGCCAGCTTCAGTAGCAGGTCCTGCGCCCGCTCGTAGCTGGGCGCCACTTCGAGCGCCGCCAGCGTCTGCCGGCGGGCATCGGCACGCTTGCCGCTCTGGAAGTAGCTCTCCGCGAGGTCGGTGTGCGCCGACGCCTGGTCCACGGGATTCATCGCCACCACCGCCTTGAAGTGGCGCGACGCGTCCTCGGCCCGGCTCTGCTTCATCAGCACGCGCCCGAGCTGCGTGCGCGCCTCGGCATCGAACGGGTCGATGTCGACGATGCGCGAGTAGACCCGCTGGAGCCGCGTGGGCTCGGTCATGCCCGCGTCGGCCATCAGCTTTGCGAGGCGACGGGCGGCGTCGATGTTGTTGAAGTCCACGTCCACCAGCGACTGGAGCGCCTGCAGCGCGCCGGCGTTGTTCCGGCGCGCCAGCTCGATGTCGGCGATCAGCGCATGCGGGCTGTCGTCGCCGCCCTGCTGCGGCACCAGCGCGGCCGCCTTGCGGAACGCCGCAATCGCACCGTCGAAGTCGCCCACCTTGCGGAGCTGGACGCCAAGGGCCATCTGCGCGATGAAGTTGTCCGGGTTCGCGGCGCCGTAGGCCTTCACCTCGTCCAGCGACATCTTCGCCGGGTTGACACCTTCAGCCGGCTCCTTGAGCGCGGCGCGCATCCTCCCGTACTTCTGCTCCATGCGCGCGTCGAACGCGGCCTGCATGTCGCCCAGCCCGACGCCGATCGCCGCCTTCATCGCCTCATCGGTCTCGAGCCCCTGGCCGTAGGCGCGCAGGATCTTGTGCAGCCCCTCGTCGCCATACGTCGCGACGATGTGCTCGACGAGGAGCGACGCCTGGAAATACGCCAGGCCGATCTTGCGCGGATCCTGGAAGGACGCGTTCAGCTCGGCCAGCTTGATCGTCTGGCCGCGGTTGAGCAGCCCCGCGAAGTCGACGTCCATGCCGCGCGCCCATTCGGGGCGGGCAATCACTTCCTCGTATTCCGAGATGCCCTCGGTGAGCCAGCGCGGCACGCGCTGGTTGGACATCTGCAGGGTGATGACGTGCCCGAGTTCATGCCAGAGCGTGCCGGCCCACTGGAAGTCGCCCGGCGGCCGCGCCTTCGGCGAGTCCATGGTGACCACGCGGCCGAAGCAGGCGCCGAGCGCGCCAATCATGCCCGGCAGGCCGACGTTGCGGACGGCGAAGTCGTCGTGCTTCGGGAAGATCTCGATGAGGATCGGTCCCTTGGGCGTGAACTGGTAGCGCTTCGACATGGACGCCATGGCGTCCTTCGCCAGCTGCACGACCTCGTCCTGCATGACGACCGCGTCGCTCTTGTCCATCCGGATGACGAAGTCGCCTTCGCGCACCGTGACGAACTGGTCGAGGCGGTCCATCATGTCGAGCAGGTTCTTCACCACGAAGTCGCTGCCGTGGATGGCGAACGACTGCTCGAGCGCCGTGCGTGCGCCCTGCTCGTCGCCCGTGCGCAGCAGATGCGCCCCGAGGTCCCCGAGCGCCTTCGCGTTCTGCGGGTCGAGCGCGAGCCCCTTGCGGACCAGCGTGACCGCTTCATCGAACCGGTAGTTGTGCGACGCGAGTTCGCCCGCCTTGCGGTACGCCTCACCGTACTTGGGCGAGAGGGCCAGGACCTTCTGGATGTTCTCCTCGAACTCGGGCTGCTTGTCCTCGATATAGGCGAGCGCGGCCATCAGCGCATGGCCGTCGAGGCTGTTCGGGTTGACCGCCAGCGCCTTCTGAATCGCCTTCCGCGCATCGTCCCGATGCCCGGCGTCGGCCGCTTCGGACGCGATGAAGAGGTACGCCTCCACGAACGACGGGTTCACTTCGAGGGCCTTCTCGGCGAGCTTCACGCCCTCGGGTGGGTTCATGTCGGCCACGGCGCGGGCCATGCCCAGCATCGCCGGGGTCCACTTCGGGTCTTCCTTCAGGGCCGCCTCGAACCCCTTGGTCGCGTCGACGATGCAGTTGGGGCAGCCGCCGGCGAGGAACATCTCGGCCCAGGCGGTCTGGATGCCCGGGTCCCTCGGGGCTGCGGTGGCGGCGTCGCGGAACGCGGCGTTGGCCTCCTCGAAGCGGTCCAGCGCCTGGAGCGCTTTGGCGGCGCGTGCGAGTTCGCTGGCACGACCGGCCGTGGCGGCCGAGTCGGCCACACGGGTCAGCAGCGTCGTCCCTTCGGGGCGGCTCAGCAACTTCAGCAGCAGGCCCAGCTCGAGCGTGGCATCGCTGAGCGGCTGGCGCTGGGAGGCGGGCCGGAGAATGCCTTCCGCTTCCTTGTATTGGCCCCGGGCGATGAGGGCCCGCGCGTGGATGGCGACCAGCGTGGGGTCGAACTGGTCCCTGCCCGCAATGGACGCGGCCTCGTCATACCGCCCCTCGTTGAGGGCACGCATGGCGAGTTGAGCCGGCGTCTGGGGCGCGGCTGTCGGCTGCGAGGGCCGACGCACCTGTGCGACCGCGACGGTGAAGGAAACGCCGAGCACGAGCGCGGCAGCCAGTCCGAGCGCCTTGCGCGTCATTTGCACATTATATAGACGACGGGAAGGGGATTCGGGCCGCAGACCGTTCTCTCTGAGTTCTGAGTTCTCGGTTCGGCTAGAACAGCTCCCGCCAGGTATAGAACAGCGTGGCGTTCAGCGCCTGCAGGGCCATGAAGGTGGCGAGCCAGCCGCTGCGCTGCCGGACCGGGATGGCGGTGGCGCACCAGATGAACGCCGGGAACAGGACGGACGAGAAGCGCCCCATCGACAGCATGCCGCCCGCCGCCATGGGGGGCAGGATGTTGATCAGGATGAACACGGCGTAGGCAAGCCCCAGCCGCCGCGCAACCGGGATGACGCACGCCAGCGCGAAGAAGGCGCCGATCGTGTTCAGGAAGTCGGTCGGGACGTAGGTCGAATACGTGTAGAGACCCGCGTTGACCAGCCAGTCGTACCGGTCGGCAATCAGCGGTCCGAAGCCGACGTACTCCCGTCCCCACGCCGCGTGCCCCGCGGCCCACTGGAGCGGATTGCCGGTGAAGTGCCAGATCCACGCGGAGTACAGGAGCACGCCGATTCCCGGCATCGCCGCGGTGAGCATCGCCGGCACGAGCGCGGCAAACGACCGGCGCGATGCGGCCTGCTCGATGTTGTCCTCGCGCCCGCCGTTCAGCCAGCGCGGCAGCCACGGCGAGATGGCGATGACCGCGAGCGGGATCGACAGGAAGCAGCCGTTCGGCCGCGTCAGCCCGACGAGCAGCCCCCACGCCGCGGCAGCGCGGAACTCCCGACGCCTGAAGTGGTAGAACGCGGCCACCGCCCCGAGCAGGAACAGCGACTCGGTGTAGATCGCGCCGTAGAAGAGCGCAAACGGATAGGCCGCGAGCAGCCAGACACTGAACCTCGCGGGGTCTTCGTCCCCGGTCAGTTCACGTGCGAGCCGGAAGAGATACGTGAGCGCGAGGAAGAAGCACGCGAAGACCACCACCGTGCCCGCCGTCACGTACGCCATCGTCTGCCCGCCGAGCAGGCGCGCGGCGACACGCCAGATCATCGGGAACGCCGGGAAGAACACGATGTTCTGCTGCCCGTGGTAGTTCGGGTTGAAGTGATAGCCGTCTGAAGCGATGCCGAAGTACCACGGCATGTCCCAGCGGACCTGGAGGTTGGCGGCTTCGTTGTCCGAGAGCCGGTACGGCGCCTGTCCACCATTGCTGAAGCCGAACACGATGACCGCCATGTAGCCGGCGAACAGGATGGCGGGGCGGGTGCCGATGAGGGCGCCGAACGCCGTCCGTGCCGGCGGCGTGTTGATGTTGCCCAGCACCCGGCCGGGCAGGTCGGCGTAGATCGGCGGCCGGGGCGCGAGGTAGTGTCGAACGGCCGCGAGCACGACCGCAACGATGAGCACGCGCCACGGGGAGGTCAGCGCGATACGCAGTCCGTAGACGCGCATGCGGAAGCCGCCCCAATAGGCGACCACCACCGCCAGCAGCACGATCGCGAGGCACAGCATGTCGATCCCGCGCGCCCATCCAGGAAGAGCGGACGACGGTGCCGGCTGGCTTGCGGCGGGTTCGGAGGGAGAGGCCATCAGTGCTGGAGCAGGTGCTGGAGCGCCGGGCCGGCCTCAGGCCTGCCCGCGCCGGAGTATAGCATCCAGCGCGCGGGTCTCCAGACGGACGCGGGCCAGCATCAGGCCGATGAAGAAGGCGGTGCCGAGGACGCCTGCGATGGGCGCGCCGCACATCAGCGCCACGCCGGCCAGTTCGCCGCCCACGCCCACGTAGTTCGGGTGCCGCAGGAAGGCATACGGCCCGCGCTGCACCAGCGGCATCCCGGGTACGACAATGATGCGGAAGGTCCAGGCGGGGCCGAGCGAGACGATGGCCCACCACTTGAGCGCCTTGCCGAGCAGGAACACCGCCACGCCGAGCGCAATGACGGACGCCGGCGGCGATGGGCGGAACAGCCCTTCCCACAGCATGGCGAGGAAGACACCCGGATACGCGATCTGCATCACGGGATAGACATCGCGCCGTGGCTCGACGCCGCCCCGCGCGCGCTGCGTGCGTTCGTTTGCAGACGCACGGCGTGCCTCGACGAGCATCAGGGCGAATACCGCAAGGCCAATCACCAGCAGGCGAAGCATCGCGGCTATGACTCTACGTCGCTGACGGCTCGAGCGAGCCCTCTTCCGGCTGATGCCACTTATGGAAACACCAGCAGCACTGCCGAGCCTTGGGCGTCGCGGCAAGGCCGCCACACCTCGGACAATGGTTCAGAAACACTGTGTCTCGATGATCACGAAGAATGCGTTCGCGCACGGTGAGCCTGAATGACGCGACGCCATCGCTCATCAACGCTCTTGCTTCAGGATCGTCCGTCTGCAGAACGGACAGGAGCGCCTGGTCGTCCCCATGGTGAATTTTGGCGTCCGCCAGGAACGTGCGCCAGGCAAGCCCTTCCGCCCGGGTCATGAGACCACCGTAGTAGTCGATGACGTACTTCGTCAGATGCTCTTCCGGGGTTGGGTTCGGCATGGCATGGATTTCAAGAGTCCGCGATAGCGGTCTAACGCTTGCCGCTCAGCCGCGAGAGCCTTGCCGGTCCGCCGCTCGTCGACTGCAGCGGCTTGTTAGACGGCGCGCGCGGCTGTACATTGAGGGCATGAACGTAGCCTTTGAACTCCCGGACGCGCAAGCCGAAAAGCTCCGGCGTGAGGCCGAACGGCTCGGCGTCTCGCCGACAGACCTGGCCCGAGCTGCGCTGGCGGATCTCCTGGCCGATCCCGACGAGGCGTTTCAGGCGGCGAGTGACCGGGTGCTGCGCAAGAACGATGAGCTGTACCGCCGCCTGGCCTGATGCGTTACCTCACGCTGGGTGAGTCGTCACCCTGCACCGGCGCGTCGTAGACCAGTCCGGTGGCGCCAGGGGGATCCGTGACCTCGGCCTTCTCGAGTCGGCACTGGCCCAGCCCAAAGCAACCTTCGACTCCACCGATCTGCATCCCACCATCATCGAAAAGGCTGCGGCCTTGGGGTTCGCCCTGGCCGCGAATCACCCCTTCGTCGATGGCAACAAGCGCATCGGCCACGCGGCGATGGAGGTTTTCCTGCTCCTGAACGGCTTCGAGATCGACGCCACCGTCGATGAGCAGGAGCGGTTGATGCTCGACATCGCCGCCGGTCAGCGACATCGCAACGAACTCGTCGACTGGCTGCGGCTGCATTCGCGACCACTCCGTTAGTGGCTTTCCGCCGTCTAACGCTGCCGCTTCAGCCGCGGCGGCTCATCATCGCGCCGGCCGACGTCGGCTGCAAGAGGTTGTTAGGCTGCTATACGCTCGGCCACAGTTGGCCCAGTTCGTGCGCCAGAGCGGCATCCGTAAGTAGCTTCGCATTGCGAAGGTTCCGCAGTGGCGCCGAGCGTTTGCCGAGCGCTTTGAGTACCGCACTGCGTGTCTTCTCGCGAACGTATTTCCGGGCCTCGAACACGACGATTTGTCTTTCCGTGCCGCGACCGCTCTTGTATCGGCGCACTTCCAACACGCGGGCTGGAGGCGCGATGAAGATCTGTCCGCGCGAACGGGCCGTGCAGGCCAGTACGCGGGCGCCCCGCCGTATCCCTGCCGGCAAGCGCCCACGCCATACAAATTCGTCCAAGCGAAACCGGCTTCGGTCAGTCAGACGCTGCTCGGCCGACTCGCGAGCCTTGACTGCCGCACCCTGGTCGACTTCGTCGAACTCCAGTTCCTGGAGTGCGACAGCCACCAGGCCCGAGTGCCTCGCGACTCGTGACGCCTTGCCCTTTGAAGAGGTCGCTACGCCCAGCATCTTCGGCGGACGCCATTCCGAGACCAGACCGCTGGCAAATTCGAGCTCGACAATCTCGCCCCGCAAGCGCTTCACGAAATCGCGACACTCCGCGACAAGTTTGGGAGAGGAGAGCATGCAGCCCGCTTCAATGAGATGGTGCTCTGATGTTCCGGACACGTTTGCGGAGCCGACGACCGCGCGGCGACCGAACACGTACACCTTCGCGTGAAGGTTCGCAACCGAGTGCACTTCCACACCGCGCTTGATGAAAGTTACGACCTCTCGAGGGTCGACCACACCTGCACGCGCGCTATGTTCGTTGCAGCATGTGACCAACACGTCGCCATGCCTGAGCGGCAGCCTGTCTGCGGCGCCGGG
Organism: Vicinamibacterales bacterium; assembly: GCA_046331345.1. Lineage (GTDB taxonomy): Bacteria > Acidobacteriota > Vicinamibacteria > Vicinamibacterales > CAVVIG01 > CAVVIG01. The sequence continues at coordinate 522,664 of JAXLRA010000005.1, forward strand.
TCCGAGGTACGGAACGGCGACCCAAGCGCGCCGCTTTGGACTCTTGGCCAGACGCCGAAGCTGCGACCATAGATCGTTGACTAGGAACTGAACACTCATGTTCGCAATGCTGCCAGCCTAACGTGTCACTTCAGCCGCGGCGCTTCACGCCCGGCTTCCGCGCCGGCGGCTGCAAGTGCTTGTTAGCCCCGCTGCTCGCTTTGGTCTTCGCCTGCTTCCAAGCACTCTCGCAGTAGTCAAAGAATGAGACGGAGTTGACGTATTTCGACTCCGTGCCCTTGGCGAATCGGTGCCTTGTGAGCATCGATAGCAACTCCGGACGCGCCTTCGCGCCTGCCGGAAACGGCGTAAGGCGCTCGTGAAAGAGCGCCTTTGGCCAGTTGATCGCAAGTGTCTTGATCGAGCCGCCCTGGCGAGTGAGTGGAACGGCGTACTCGATAAACACGTGTTCAACCGCCTTCGCAGACTTCTCTGCGAGAGCGGTGATGCTCATGGCTGCGTGCGGTGTAGCCATTACGCCAATCCAATCGGATGCTTCATACCACGCTGCCGCGTCGGTTACAGCAGGCCCCATGACGCTGTTTGAGTCCTCGTCCGCGTAGAAGGCCCCCACCGATAGCGATCCGCGAAATAGGATGCCCTCAACCAGTGAATCAGCCACGAACTTCCGCACAAGCCGACCGAAGTGCTCTGCCTCGTGCAGCCGGACCGAGCCGGTTGTGCGATAGAGTAACAAGACCGTGTCGTTGAAAGTGAAGACGGACACAGCACCTTCCTGAATCTGGCCCCTCACCTCCGCTGCGTTGGCTCGTTGTCGGAGCAATTTCAGGACGCGGTCCCGGGACGCCAGGAACTTCGCGATCTCCGAGTCGGAGTAGCTGGCAGCACCAAGCGCGTCAAGTACTGCTACAAGTCCCTGCTCTTGCGTCATCGACTTTTCCTGAAGGGGCTAACTACTATTGAGTAGACCGCCACGTCGTCCGGCCGCGATGACATCGTCATCGCGACCAGGCGCGGCCGGACTCGTCAACTGATTCGGAGCGCGGATGTTAGCACGCGCACCCGCGCGGCGATGTGGGCCGACAACCGGCACGAGCATGGTTCGCTGCAAGGCCGTCGCAGGTAAACACGGCGGGACGGCACGAATCACCAGCAACTGCGCCGCACGGCGGATTAGGCAGCGACGCCTTCGCTGGTAAACACCGGCATGCGGGCGGAATCGTTCCGGACGTCAGCCCGCGATGCCCTGGTTACCTGCGAGTGCCAAGCCGCGAACCATGGCGCGCGGTCACGCCCATCCGGTGCGGCTGTGGCAGTACAGGGTTCTGCGGCTTTGGGAGATCTCCCCATACCTGTGGCGCAGAGCACCTGGAGACGAGGGCTCGAATCAGACCGAGATGTGCGCGGCCAGGTCGCAGTCGCTCGCGCGGCGGATGAGCGCGCGGACGACGGCGGGCGCGACGCGCGCTCCCGCGGTCGCGCCGTGGACCCCGAGGCGCGAGCCAACGAGCGAACGCAGGGCGCGATTGAAACGCCACTTACCGCTGAACTCCGCACGGCGCTCGCGCGCCAATGACGCGTGCACATCGTCCCATCCGTGCTCGAGCGCGCGAAGCGCCGCGGCGGCGGCCAGTTCGCCGCCCCGAAGCGCGAAGCGCAGCCCGTCGCCGGTCATGGGATCGACGAATCCGGCGGCATCGCCCGCGAGCAGCAGCCCGCGCGGTGTGGGCACGCCCGGCACGGCGTCGACCGCCAGCGGCCCGAGCACGAGCGGCCGGGCCACCATTCGGGCGTCAGCGACCCGGTCGCGCAACAGCGGATCTGCCGCAAGCGCACGGCGCAGCGTACCGGCAGGATCGCGGAACGCGTCGTCGGCCCCGGCAGCCGGCCGCACCAGGCACAGGTTCGCGACACCGCCCGGCAACGGCGCCACGCCGATGTAGTGACCGGAGCGGATGTGCATTTCACCGAACGCCGAGAGGCCGTGCACCCCTTCCGCATGGACACCGATCGCCCAGCGCCGCGGCCGCGACGGGTGCCGCGTCAGCCCGAGGCCGAAGGCCAGCGCGGATCGACGTCCGTCCGCGGCGATGGTGACGCGTGCGGCGATATCGACCGGCGCGCGGCTCGCCGCCGTGCACGCCACACCCACGACGCGCGGACCGTCCGGGCGATCGCGCACCAGCGCCTCGCGCGCGCGCACGCCCTCCCGGAACTCCACACCGGCGGACACCGCGGCCCCAATCAGGAACGGATCCAGCAACTCGCGGCGGATGGACAACCCGCGCACCTCATCCGGATAGCGTCCGTCCACGGACACCCCCTGGCCGGTCACGCGCATTCCCTCGAGCGGCAGCCCATTGGCCTCGATGCAGCGCGAGACACCGGCACGCCGCAACACCGCCAGCGCTCCGGGATTCAGCGTGTCGCCGCAGAGCTTGGGACGGGGAAACAGCGCGCGGTCGACCAGGCACACCTGCGCCCCGGCCCGCGCCAGCGTGAGCGCCGCCATCGCCCCTGCAGGGCCCGCTCCAACAACCAAACAGTCGAACGACATCTGAATGTCAGATCGCAGATTTCGGATTTCAGATTGAATTTCTGATTGGGTCAGTTCTCAAGCCGTCCGGGCCTTTCCAATCTGAAATCTGCATTCTGAAATCTGCAATGGTCATGAGGCCCGTCCCACCACGATCGCCGAGTTCTTCGATCCGAACCCGAGGCAGTTGCACAGGGCCGCTTCGATGGAGGCCGCGCGACCGGTGTTGGGAATGTAGTCGAGATCGCACGCCGGGTCTGGCGCGAACTGGTTGATCGTCGGCGGCAGGAAGCCGCGCTGGAGCCCGAGCACGGTGGAGACGAGGCCGGCGGCCCCGCTCGCGCCCTGCGGATGGCCGATCATCGACTTGACCGACGAGCCCGCCAGCCGGTCGGCGTGGGCGCCGAACACCTCCCGCACACAACGCGACTCGACGGCATCGTTGAGCACGGTCGAGGTCCCGTGGAAGTTCACGTAGCCGATCGACTCGCGGGGCCGGCCCGACCGATCGAGGGCCTGCGTCAGCGCACGGACGATCTGCACGCCGTCCGGCGCCATCTGCACGCGGTGGAACGCATCGCAGGTGGACGCGTAGCCGTCGATCGAGGCGTAGATCGTCGCCCCTCGCGCCCTGGCCCGATCCTCGCGTTCGAGCACCAGCATCCACGCCCCCTCGCCGAGCACGAACCCGTCCCGCCCCTTGTCGAACGGACGCGACGCGCGCTCCGGTGCCTCGTTGTACCCCATGGACGACACCCGCATGCGCGAGAACCCGTACATCATCCCCGGTGTGACACAGGCGTCGGCACCGCCGGTGAGCACCACCTCGGCGTCGCCGGCGCGGATGGCCGACGCGGCATATCCAATGGCGTCGGTCGAACTGGTGCACCCGCACGACAGCACATGACTCGGTCCGTGCAGCCGCAGCGAGATCGAAATCTCGCTCGACATCATGCCGACGATGGAGATGGGAATGGCGTAGGGGGTCACCTTGCGGCCGCGCTCGACGAAGTAGTCGTAGTACTGCTTCTCGCCGACGTCGATGCCGCCACCGCCGCTGCCGATGATGACCGACGCCGCGTCGGCGCCGACGCGAAGCCCGGCGTCGTTCCACGCCTCGCGCGCCGCAATCACGGCAATCAGCGCGGCACGGCTGTAGCGCTTCGGGTCGGCCCGGTACTCCGGGTCCCAGATGTCGTCGCCGTCCACCGCCGGCACGTCGTCGATGGTGACCCCTTCGACGGGTGCGGCCACCCTGCTCACGACGCTGTCGTCCAGCTCGTCGAGCCGGCGCGCGCCGCTCCGGCCGCTGCTGATCGCCGACCAGAACGTTTCGCGCCCCACGCCGAAGGGCGACACCACACCGATGCCGGTCACCACCACACGAGACACTCAGGTGGTTATAGCATCTGGTGAAGGAGGCAGTTGGTGAATTGGCAAGTTGGCGAATCGGTGGGGGCGGTGGATCGGTGACGCACAGATGACTGCGCTGTTCAGGCGAACAGGATTCGCGCTGTTCATGGCCGCGGTGGCGCTGACGGGCTGGTGGTGGCTGCGGCTGCCGGCCGTGGCTGGCGTCCACGGCGGCGTGCGTGCGGTCGTGCTGGATACGCTCCTCTTCTCAGCCTTTGCCCTCCATCACAGCCTGCTCGCCAGGACGCGTGCGAAGGAGCTGGTCACGCGCGTGCTCCCTCACGATCTGGTGCGAAGTGCGTATGTCTGGCTGGCGAGCCTCCTGCTCATGACGATGTGCCTCCTGTGGCAGCCGGTCGGAGGCGAACTCTACCGCGCGCGGGGCGTGGCGGCGGCCGCGCTGTGGCTGGTGCAGATCGCGGGGGTGGCGGTGAGCCTGCTGGCCATCCGGCGCATCAGCGTGCGTGAACTGGGCGGGTTGGCCGATCCGCGTGCGTCGGACGCACTCGAGTTTGCCGGCCCGTACGGGCTCGTGCGCCATCCGCTCTACACGGGCTGGGTGCTGATCTTCTTCCCCGCCCCGGTCATGACCGGGGACCGCCTGCTCTTTGCCGTCGTCTCAACGGTGTACCTGCTCCTCGCGATGCCGCTCGAAGAGGCGGGCCTGACCGCTCAGTTCGGCGACCGCTATCTCGAGTATCGTCGCGCGGTCCGGTGGCGTCTAATCCCGTATATCCACTGATATCCTCACAGCAATGGCGACCGAACCCGCTCGAACCTATCCCAGCGAACTGCCGCTGCTCGCGCTGCGCGAGACAGTTGTCTTTCCGCTGACGCTGCAGCCGCTGGCGATCTCCCGGCCGCACTCCGTGGAGGCGGTGAACCGGGCGCTTGCGGGCGATCGCCTGATCTTCCTGTCCCTGCAGACGTCGGACGTCGACGAACCGCAGCCGGGCGACCTGCGCGAGGTGGGCACCATTGCCGCCATCCGCCAGATGGCCAAGGCCCCGAACGGCACCATCCACATCGTGGTCGAAGGGCTGCAGCGGGGACGCGCGGACCTGATTACGCGGACGGCGAATTCGTTGCGGGCGATGGTGCGCCCGCAGCCCGAGGAGTTTCAGCGCAGCCTGGAGATCGACGCCCACGTCCGGCGGCTGCAGGAACTGATCGACAAGGCGCTCTCGGTCGCAACCGGCCTGTCGCAGGAACTGCGGACGATGGTGCAGGGGCTGGACGACCCGCTGCGCCTGGCGTACGTGCTGTCGAGCCTGCTCGACATGAAGGCGGACGAGAAGCAGCAGATCCTCGAGGCCAGTCAGCTGCTCGACAAGCTGTCCAGGGTCGCCGCGGCGCTGAACCGCGAGATCGAACTGCTGGAACTGAAGGGGAAGATCGAGAACGCCGCCCAGCAGGAGATGACCGACGCCCAGCGCCAGTACTACCTGCGCCAGCAGCTGAAGGCCATCCAGGACGAGCTGGGTGAAGGAGAGAAGCCGGAGGCGCAGGAACTGCGGAAGCGGATCGCCGACGCGAACCTGCCTGAGCACGTGAACACCGTCGCCCTGCGAGAAGTGGAGCGGCTGGAGCGGATGGGACCGGCGTCGCCCGAGTACCAGATGATCCGCACGTACCTGGACTGGCTCCTCGATGTGCCCTGGTCGAAGACCACCGAAGACCGGCTCGATCCCGTGGCCGCCAGGCAGGTGCTCGACGAGGACCACTACGACCTCGACAAGATCAAGGAGCGCATCGTCGAGTACCTGGCGGTCCAGAAGCTGAAGGCACAGCAGACCGGGTCCATGGCGATGAAGGGGCCCATCCTCTGCTTCGTCGGCCCTCCCGGCGTGGGCAAGACCTCGCTCGGCCAATCCGTGGCGCGCGCGATGAACCGCAAGTTCGTGCGCATCTCCCTCGGTGGCGTGCGCGACGAGGCGGAGATTCGTGGGCACCGGCGCACGTACATCGGGTCCATTCCCGGCCGCATCGTGCAGGCGCTGAAGCAGGCCGGCGCGATGAACCCGGTGTTCATGCTGGACGAAATCGACAAGATCGCCGCCGGCTATCAGGGCGACCCCGCCGCCGCGCTGCTCGAAGTGCTCGACCCGGCGCAGAATTCGACGTTCCGCGATCACTACCTCGAGGTGAACATCGACCTCTCGAAGGTGCTGTTCATCGCCACGTCGAACCAGCTCGGCACGATTCACCCGGCGCTCCTCGACCGCATGGAGATCATCCAGCTCGCGGGTTACAGCGAGGAGGAGAAGCTGCACATCGCGAAGCGCTACCTCGTGCCGCGCCAACTGACGGAGCACGGGCTCAGGCCGGAGCAGGTGACGCTCGAGGACGGCGCGCTGCGCCGCGTGGCGAGCGATTACACGCGTGAGGCGGGCGTCCGCAATCTCGAGCGCCAGGTCGGCGCCGTGGCTCGCAAGGTGGCGGCCCGGGTGGCCTCGTCCGCCGAGCCGCTGCCTCCGACGGTGGTGCGCGCGGAGGATGTGCCCGACTACCTGGGCCCGCCGCGGTTCCAGCAGGAGATTGCGTTCCGCGTGTCGCGCCCCGGTGTCGCCACCGGCGTGGCCTGGACCGAAGTCGGCGGCGACGTGCTGTTCGTCGAGGCCAGCCTGCTGCCGTCCGGGCACCACAACCTGATCCTCACGGGCCAGCTCGGAAACGTGATGCAGGAATCGGCGCGTGCGGCGCTCAGCCACGTGCGCGCCACGTCGACGGAACTCGGGATCGATCCCGCCATTCTCGACAAGCACGACCTCCACGTGCACGTCCCGGCCGGTGCCATCCCGAAGGACGGTCCATCAGCCGGCGTCACGATGGCGACGGCGATCGTGTCGGCCCTGCGCAACCAGAACGTCCGCGACGATGTGGCGATGACGGGGGAAATCACGCTGAGCGGACTCGTGCTGCCGGTCGGCGGCATCCGCGAGAAGGCGCTGGCCGCGAAGCGGTTCGGCATCAAGACCTTCATCCATCCCTCGCGGAACGCCGCGGATGTCTCCGAACTGCCGCCGGAGCTGAAAGAAAGCATGAAGTTCGTCCCCGCCTCCACGCTCGAAGACGTGCTCAGGGTGGCGCTCCCCGCGGCTCCCGCCGTCTGAATGACGCTGGTTTTCTACATCTCCGGCCACGGGTTCGGCCATGCGGCACGATCGACGCAGCTGATCGCCGAGGTCAGGCGGCGCGAGCCGGCGATCCGGGTGGTGATTCGTACGCAGGTGCCCGAGTGGTTCCTGCGCACGTCGCTCGACGCAGGTGTTTCCATCGTGCCGGGCGCAACTGACACCGGTGTCGTGCAACCCGACAGCCTCACGATCGACGAAGCGGCCACGGCCGCACGGGCGGCGGCGTTCTACCGGGAGTTCGACGCCCACACGGCGCGCGAGGCGGCGTTCCTGCGGCGGGAACAGGCGTCGCTGGTCGTGGCCGACATTCCGCCGGTCGCGTTCGCCGCGGCGGCTGTGGCCGGCGTGCCGTCCGTGGCCTTCGGCAACTTTACGTGGGACTGGATCTACAGCGGGTTCCCCGGATTCGACCTGGCGGCGCCCGGAGTGCGCGAGCGGATCCGCGAGGCCCAGCGACAGGCCACGCAGACGCTGCGGCTGCCGTTTGCCGGCGGCTTCGAGGGCATGGCGAACATCTTCGACGTGCCGCTGGTTGGCCGCCGCGCCACGCGGTCTCGCGCCGACGTTCGTGCCCGTCTTGGCCTGGACGACGCCCGTCCCGTGGTGCTGGCCACGTTCGGCGGGCACGGTGGCAATGTGCCGCTGACCGCCGCCGCCGACAACCGCGAGTTCCTGCTGGTCGCCACGGACTACGAAGCGGGCCGTACCACGCCGGCCCATCCGAACCTTCGGGTGGTGCGAGGCGCCGACCTGGAGCACGCGGCGCTGACCTATACCGATCTGCTCGGGGCCTGCGACGTGGTGGCGACGAAACTCGGGTACGGCATCGTCTCGGAGTGCCTGCTGAACGGCGTGCCGCTGCTCTACGCCCTGCGCGAGCACTTCATCGAGCAGGAGGTGTTCATCCGGGAGATGCCGGCAGTGATGCGCGCGCAGTTCATCTCGCGCGAGGACCTGCGGACGGGCCACTGGGCGCCGGCGGTTCGAGCCCTGCTTGCCCAGCCGGCTCCGCCCTCGTCACCCCGCCACGACGGCGTCAGCACCTCGGCCGATCGGCTGCTCGCGCTGGCGCACGGCGGTTGAGCCGGACACGACCGCGCGCACGACCGATGACAGCGGCCATGTAGAATGACGGCGCACAGATGCCGGACGGTTCGCAGGGTCGGTTCGTCGGACGCACGCTTTCGCACTACCGTGTCATCGCGCCGCTCGGCGCCGGTGGCATGGGGGTGGTGTACCGCGGCGAAGACGTCCGCCTGGGCCGCCCGGTGGCCATCAAGTTCGTCGCCGAAGACTTCGCTGACGATGCGCAGGCGATCGCGCGGCTTAACGCCGAAGCGAAGGCCGCGTCAGCCCTGAACCACCCCAACATCTGCACCATCTACGACGTCGGCACCGACGACGGCCACCCGTTCATCGTCATGGAGCTGATGGAGGGCCAGACGCTCCGGGAGCGCCTGACCCGCGGGCACCTGAAGGTGCACGAACTGGTGGATGTGGGGATTCAGGCGGCCGACGCGCTGCAGGGCGCGCACTCGGCGAACATCGTGCACCGCGACATCAAGCCGGCCAACATCTTCATCACGGGCCGTGGGCACGTGAAGATCCTGGACTTCGGCCTGGCGAAGCTGGCAGCCGGCGCACGGGGCACGAACAACGAGACGCGCGACACGCCGGACCTGACGGCGGCAGGCACCACGATCGGCACCGTGTCGTACATGTCGCCGGAGCAGGCGACCGACGAAGATCTGGACGGCCGCACGGACCTGTTCTCGCTCGGGGTGGTCCTCTACGAGTGCGCCACCGGCAGGCAGCCGTTCGAGGGGAAGGTCCCTGCGGTCATCCTGGCCGCCATCCTGAACCGCGCGCCTGTCCTCCCCTCGGTCCTCAACCCCGAGTTGCCGACGCGCCTGCAGGACGTCATCATGACGTGCCTCGAGAAGGACCGCGAGCTGCGCTACCAGTCGGCGGCGGACCTGCGGGCCGACCTGAAACGCATCCGCCGCGATCTGGAGTCGGGACGCACGCGCGTCGGGCAGACCTCCGACACGCTCTCCCTGACCGACTCGGACCGGCACCTCGTGCCGACCGCGTCCACACGGACGGCGACCCCATCGGGCTCCGCCGCCAGCGCCGCTGCCACCGCGGGCGCTGCCGCGTCCGGATCCGGCCCGGCGGCACCGGCACCGGGGTCGCGCACCACCGTGATTGTGGGCGCCGGCGTACTCGTACTGGCCGCCCTGGCCGGTGTGCTCTTCCTGCGCCAGCGTGCCACGCCAGCCCCGTCGGCCGCGCCACAGGCACAGGCGGCGCCTGCGCCGTCTGGACCCGATCGGATGGCGCTGGCGGAGTCGAGCCTCGCCGCGCGCAACTTCAGGGCGGCGCTGGCCTATGCGGGCGACGTGCTGGCGGCGTCGCCCGGGAACGCGGATGCCCGCCGCGTGCGGGACGAGGCCACGGCCGCGCTGGCCCGCGTGGATGGGGCGTTGACGCTCGCCCGGCAGCGCCTGCAGCAGAACGACCTGACCGGAGCCTCGCGGGCACTGGCCACCGCCCGCGACATCGATCCCACCGATGTGACGGTCGTCGAGTTCGCGGCGGAACTCGGCGAGCGCCTGCGCACGGCCGACGCGACGCCGGCGCCGGGCACACCGACGCGCCCCGTGGGCGCGACGCCGCAGGCGCCGGTTGCGCCTGCAGCCCGCGGCACCGACAGGCCCGTGGCGCCAGCACCGGCACCGACGGCTCCGCCGAACGCACAGGCGCCACCGATTGCGCAGACACCACCCCCGCTCCCGGTCCCAGCCGCGTCCACGCCGGCTCCGCCCCCGGCTCCGGAGCCGGAGCCCGCGCGGGTGGCGCGTCCGGCGACGCCGGCACCAGAGGACGCCCGCCCCAGCGCGCCAGCCCCGCCGTCGCGCAGCGACGAGGAGGCCGCGATCCGCCGCGTGGTGGCCTCGTATGGCCGCGCCATCGAGACGAAGGACATCGCGCTGTTCCGGACCGTGAAGCCGAACCTCACGCGCGACGAGGAACGGCGCCTGCAGGAGGGGTTCCGCGCCGTGGCCTCGCAGCAGGTGCGGCTCACGGTGCAGTCGCTCGACCTGCGTGACCAGGCCGCCACCGTCGTCGCCCAGCGGCACGATCAGATCGAGGCGGGCGGCCGGCGCCAGAGCGTCGACAGCCGGCAGACCTTCACGCTGGCGCGCACCGCGGCCGGCTGGACCATCACCGACATTCGTTGAGGGAGGAGCACATGCGATATCTCCGGACGGCGCTGACCGTGGCTGCGCTGTGCGTCACGCAGAACGCGTGGGCGCAGACCCCGTACACACTCGCGTCGCCGGTGCAGCACCTGGCCACGATCTTCACGGACCTGTATGGCCAAGGGGGCCTGAAGCTCGACAGCCAGGCGAGCCTTCCCGGGGAGCAGTCGCACTCCGCGCACTTCAACAGCGACTTCCAGTTCGACTTCAGCCAGTTCACGACCGCCCTGGTGAACCAGTTCGTCAGCGTGCCGCTGCCGTCACCGAGCGGCGGGTTCACCTACCAGTTCGATCCGAGCCTGGGCGTCTTCCAGCGGGCGAAGCGCAGCTTCGGCCCGGTGCTGGCTGAACGTGCCGACACCATCGGCGCCCGGCACTTCTCCATCGGCTTCGCGCACCAGCGATTCAGCTTCGACAGCATCGAGGGGCTGGACCTGCAAAAGGTTCCGGCCGTGTTCACGCACGACAGCGCGCAACTGCTCGGCGGACGCGAGGATGTCGTCACCACCATGAACGCGATCGACGCGACCGTGAACCAGTCCACGATCTTCCTGACGGTCGGTCTCGCGGAGCGCTTCGACGTGTCGGTGGCCGTGCCGCTGGTGAGCAACACGCTGAGCGTGACGTCGACGGCGACCGTGCGCCGCATCGGCACGACGAACCCGCTCACGCACTACTACATCCAGTCGGACGGCACGCCGGGCGACACGCGCGTGTTCACGGCCCGGGGTTCGGCGACCGGGCTCGGCGACATGATGGTGCGCCTCAAGCAGACCGTGCACAAGCGCGAGGGGGGCGGCCTGGCGCTCGGCGTCGACATCCGCATCCCCACGGGCGATGCGCTCGAACTCCTGGGCAGCGGCACGACCGGCGTGCAGCCGTTCGCCATCTGGTCGAGCACGGTCCAGCAGGTGTCGCCGCACCTGAACGTGAGCTACCGGTGGAACGGCAGCAGTGTCCTCGCGGGCAACCCGGCCACCGGGCAGTCGGCCGACTTCCCGGACCAGGTCGCGTACGCGGTGGGTGCCGACGTGGCCACCGGATCGCGCGTGACGCTTGCCTTCGATGTGCTGGGGCGCTACACGATCGACGCAGAGCGCCTGAGCGAGAACACGTTCCGCGCGCTCGACAACCGGTCCACGTTCCCGAACATCACCTTCGACCAGGGATCGTTCAACGCCCTGAGCGGGTCCATCGGCATGAAGGCCATGCTCGTGGACCGCCTCCTGCTGACCGCCAACGTGCTCTTCGGCCTCGACGACCATGGCGTGCGCGACCGCGTGACGCCGCTGGTCGGGCTGGAGTTCGGGTTCTGAGTTCACGCCGCCGATGACCCTCAACGACAGCCACTGCCATTTCCTCTCGGCCCGGTTCTTCGAGACGCTCGGGCTCGAGAAGTTCAAGGGCGCGCGACAGCCGTCGGCCGCTGAGGTCGCCTCGGCCATCGGCATGGAGCCGCCGGGCACGCCTGAGGCGCTGGCCGACCGGTGGCTCGAGGAACTCGACCGGCACCACGTCTCGCGTGCCACGCTGATCGCGAGCGTCGCCGGCGACGAACCGTCGGTGGCCGCCGCCCTCAGGCGACACCCCTCCCGGTTCGTGGGCTTCTTCGCGCTGAACGCCACGGCGCCGGACGCGGTGGCCCGTGCGACGGAGGCGTTCACGGAATTCGGGATGCGGACGGCCTGCCTCTTCCCCGCCCTGCACCGCTACACGCTCGACGACGAACGCGTGGCGCGCATCTTCGAGGTGGCCGATGCCCACAACGGCGCGGTCTTCGCGCACTGCGGCTACCTCTCGATCGAGATGCGCGCGAAGTTCGGCCTGCCCGGCGCGTTCGACATGCGGAAGGGGGATCCGCTCGCGCTGGCCGTGGTCGCCGCCGCGTTTCCACGGGTTCCGGTGATCGTGCCGCACTTCGGTGGCGGATTCCTGCGCGAGGCCCTGATGGCGGCCGAGGCCTGTCCCAACATCGTGTTCGATACGTCGAGCTCGAACAACTGGGTCCGGTTCGTGCCGGGCCTGACGCTCACCGAGGTCTTCCGCCGGGCACTCGCCCTTGTGGGACCGGGGCGCCTGATGTTCGGGAGCGACTCGTCCTACTTTCCGCGCGGCTGGCGCCAGACGATCCACGGCGCGCAGCGGACAATCCTGGACGAACTCGGCACCGAGCCCGAGGCCGTCGCGCAGATCTTCGGCGGCACCTTCGACAGGCTGTTTCCGCTCCGCGGGTAGAAGAACTCAGGAGCCAGGGCTGCGCCGGCTGAAGCCGGCACCCACGATGTCCAGTGAGCGACAGGGACGGTCGTGAGGGAGAAGGACTGTCGTGGGGTCCGGCCTCAGCCGGACCTTCAGGACCGGTAGCGGCCGCTGAGGGCTCGCAGTCGGATGCGGAGCAGTTCGTTGAGCATCTGCCAGCCGTCGCGCAGCATGTTCAGGCGCGACTCCGCCCGGTAGTGCCACTCGATGGGCAGTTCGATGATCCGCAGGCCCTGGGCCCTGGCGATGGCGAGCACCTCGACGTCGAAGGCCCAGCCGTCCACGCCGACGCGCGGGAAGATGGCGTGCACGGCGTCCGCCGTGAACATCTTGAAGCCGCACTGCGAGTCTTCGATGCCGGGGAGCACCAGCGCCTGCACGCCGAGGTTGAACAGCCGACCCGCGAGGTGCCGATACGCCGGCTCACCCACGCGCCTCGCGCGCAACCCCTCACGCGAACCGATGGCCACGTCGAAGCCGGTCGCCTGCGGCGGCAGGAACCGCACCACCTCACCGATGGGCATCGAGAGGTCGGCATCGCAGATGAAGCGATACTCGCCTTTCGCGGCGAGCAGCCCGGCCTTCACGGCGCCCCCCTTTCCACGATGCGGCTCCCGCTGGACCACGATGCGCCACTCTCCGGCCGCCGCCGCGTCCGCCACCGCCAGCGTCCCGTCCGCCGAACCATCGTCGACAACGCGGACTTCCCAGTCCCAGGGCTGCTCGCGCAGGAACGTGGTCACGGCCTCGAGCGTGGCGCCGAGGCGCCGCTCTTCGTTATAGGCGGGGATGACGATCGAGACCGAGAGGGCGGCCATGCACTACGGCGCCGTTCGGAGCACGGCTTCGGAACTGCACCGGCCGTAGGGACCCGGCAGCAGCAGCAGGGAGTTGAGGAACGGCATGAGCGGCGGTGACAGCGGCGCCTGGCCTGCCCGGGCGCGCCACGCCTGATGTTCACGCCACCGCGCATCAGCAATCAGTATGGGGCGCGGGTTGGCGGCGTCGATCAGGTAACGGTCGATCAGCGCCTCGTCGACACTGCTGGCTTCGGTGAGCGGCTCCACGCGGCGGAAGTAGTAATAGAGCGGATGCCAGATCCCCTCCGGCATGTCCATGTACAGGCCGGGCGGCGTGCCGGCGCCCGACTGCACCTGCAACAGGCATGAGGCGGTGGTGCGAATCGGCGCCTTGCCCTGCTCCAGCCACCCGAACTGCCCCCGGTAGGCGGCGGTCGGCATCGCACTGAGCACGAGCACCGCAACGGTGAGTTGCGCGACGCGGACGCTCGTGCGTGTCAGCAGCGCGAAGACGAGGATCACCAGGAGCGGACGGATCACGCCTGACGACTTGAGCGTGAGGGAACCGACCTCCATGCGGATCCCCCCGATCACGACCGACACAATCGCCACCGCCGCGGTGGCGACGATGACGACCGACGCCACGCGCCGCACAGCCGGCCGCTGGCCCCACGCGACGGCTCGGGGAGCCGCCTGCGCCACGCCGTCTTCGACGCGCTCCAGGATCCGCCGCAGCGGCGCCGGAGCGAGCATCGCGACGAGCGCCACCAGGTAGCCCGCCGCCAGGGTGATCGGCGGCAGGTAGGGATACGCGTAGTGATAGAGCTTCGAGGTGCCGGCCGAGATCGCCGCCATCGGCACGATCGCCCAGAGGAGCACGACCGTCCCTTCGAACCACCGGCGCCTGATGGTCTGCCATGCGAGGGTCACCAGCCCGGCCACGATCAGCCATTCGATCTGCTCGTTCTGGAACTGCTCCCACATCTGCTGGACGTACCAGTACCAGGGGTGCAGGTGCGTGGGATCCAGGTAGGCGGTCAGGCGCTTGAGCACCGCGTCACCCAGGATCATTTCCCAGAACTGCCAGCCGAACCGCAGGTGCGAGTAGACGAACCACGGCGCGCACAGCGCGACGATGAGGCCGATGCACGAGAGCCAGAGGCGCCACTCCCCGAAGAAACGGGAGCGTACGCGTGGCACGGCGAGGATGGTGAGGCCGAGCGTGAACGGCAGGAAGAGCGCCGCCACGAACTTCGTCATGAAGCCGAGCACGAAGGCCAGCGACAGCAGCACCGCGTGCCGTCGTCGCAGCCGTGCGTCGTCGATTGCGGCCCAGCGCAGGAAGTGGAAGACACCGGCGGCGTAGCAGAGCACCTGCGACGCCTCCATGTTGTTCGTGCGGACACCGTGAACGAACACGAACGGCCAGTGCACGAACAGCAGCAGCACGGCGACCGCCCCGCACACTGGACCGGCGAGGATGCTGCCGATGGCGAACACGTACACGAACGCCACGCCCGTGAGGACCACGTCCACGAAGCGCAGGCCGAACTCGCTATGCGGGAGCAGCCCTGCCTCGATCGGCGCGGCCACCATCCAGAACTTGAGCGGAGGTTTTTCGAGGAAGACCGTGGTGGTGCTGGGACTGCTCTTCGGCTCGAGCCAGTTGCCCGCCTTGACGATCTCGTCGACAGCGAAGGAATAAATGGCTTCGTCGGTCTCGAGGTCGGGGACGCCGAGGCCGACGAATAGCGGAAGGCAGAACGCCAGGAGGACCAGCGCCAGCCAGGGCCGGCCCAGCCTCAGGCCTTGATGCAAGTGACGAGCGACCAGATCCTCGGGATGTTGATCTTCTCGATGGAGACTGGCTTGAGCCCCGCCTGGGCGAGGAACGCCGGCAGGTCGAGATCGGACTTGAACCCGATGTGCACGGTGAGCGGCGAGATCAGGCGCTCGAACCAGGCCAGGATCGGGTTGGGGCTGAGGAAGTGGTTCAGGACGATGATCTTGCCGCCGGGGCGGCACACGCGGACCATCTCGCGCACGACGGCCACCGGGTCGGGCACGACGCTGATCAGGTACGGCGCGTACACGATGTCGAAGGAGTCGTCGGCGAAGGTGAGGTTGGCCGCGTCCATTTCGAGCAGCCTGATGTTGCTGAGCCCGTGCTTGACGACGCGCTCGCGCGCCTTCTCGAGCATGGAGTCCGAGAGGTCGATACCCGTAACGTGGCACGTCCGGGGGTAGAGCGACGTGTTGATGCCGGTGCCGACACCCACCTCGAGCACCCGGTCGCCCGCCTTGATGCCCATCCGCTGCAACGCCTGCACACGGCCGGGATGGAGCGTCGGGCCGAACGTGAAGTCGTAGGTGGACGCGAGCTTTTCGTAGACCCGGGCCACGAAGTCGTTCTCGACGGCCGCCACGGAGAGTGCCCGGCTGGCAGCGTCGGTTCCGACGATTTCGTCGTGCTGGGTGTTCGGCGACTCGAATAGCGGCATCAGAAGCCTCGGCGACTGAGGGACCGGCTCATGTCCCGACAGGTAAACAAGCCGTGTGCCCGCATGTGAGACGGATTCGAGCGACTATACATCCGGTTCGTCAGCGAAGTCCATCGAGGACGCCGAGCGCGGCATCGATGTTCCCCGTCTGGGTGGAGACCTGGATGCCCTGCACCGCCGGACGCAACCCGGCCGCGATCTCCCTGGCAATCGCCACGCCTTCCGCGACAGCCGCGTCGTGGCCGTCGGCGCGGCGCATCCGGTCCATCAGCGAGTCGGGCACCCGGACGCCGGGCACCTCGTTGGCCACGAATTCGGCGTTTCGGGCGGAATCGAAGGGGAATACGCCTGCAATGATCGGCAGCCGGACCCCCTCGATCCGCTTCAGAAATGCTTCGAATCCCACCAAATCGAACACCGGCCTGGTGATGATGAACTCGGCGCCGGCTTCCACCTTGTACTCGAGCCGTCGCAGTTCCTCGTCCATGTTCGAGGCGGCCGGGTTCACCGACACGCCCACGTGGAACGCGGTGGGCGCCCCGATGGGCTGCCCGCCGATGTCGCCGCCGTGATTCAACCGGGTGACCAGGTTCGTGAGGCCGATGGAGTCGACGTCGAACACGGCCGTGGCGTCAGGGTAATCCCCTACACGCCCGGGGTCGCCGGTGATAAGCAGCAGGTTGCGGAGGCCGATGGCGTGCGCCCCGAGCAGGTCGGACTGGATGCCGAGCAGGTTCCGGTCGCGGCAGGCGTAGTGGAGGACCGTTTCGATGCCGGCCTGCTGCTCGATGAGCAGCGCGAGGGCCAGGGCGCTCAGGCGGGCGCCCGACCGCAGGCCGTCGGGGATGTTCACGACGTCCACGCCGTAGCGCTTGAGTTCCCGCGCACGCTGGATGGCCGGTTCGGCTTCGAAGCCGCGGGGCGGCAGGAGCTCGACGCCGCGCACGAAGCGTCCGCTGGCCAGTGCACGAGCCAGGTGCGACTTCTGCTCCCGCGGCACCGGCGGAGCCACGATGGCGGCGCTCCCCTTGCCACCGGCGCGCGGGCTGGCAGCCGCCTGCGCCTGCACGTGCGCGCCGCGCACGGCCGCCTTGATCTGGCGGATGTGTTCCGGTGTCGTGCCGCAGCAGCCGCCGACCACCCGCACGTTGTGCAGGATGAAGCGGCGCGCGTACGACGCCATGTACTCCGGCGAGCAGAGATAGATGTTCCGGCCTTCCACGTCGCGCGGCTTGCCGGCGTTGGGCTGCGCGGAGAGCGTCAGCCCGGTCACTGCTTCCATGCGCTCGATCGTCTCGAGCATCGGGCCGGGCCCGACCGCGCAGTTGACGCCCAGGACCGTGGCACCGCGCCGCTCGAGTTCCGGCGCGAAACGCTCGGGGGGCGTGCCGTCGAGGGTATTCCCGTCCTCCTCGGTCGTCATCTGGGCGACGATCGGCAGGTCGGACAGCGCGCGGACCGCGTCGATCGCCGCGCCGATTTCGTTCAGGTCCCGGAACGTCTCCAGGATGAACAGGTCGACACCGCCCTCGAGCAGCGCCGCGGCCTGTTCGCGGAAGTACTCGCGCGCCTCGTCCACGCCGGTCTTGCCCCACGGCTCGATGCGGATGCCGAGCGGCCCGATGGCACCGGCGACGTAGGCGCGCCCGCCTGCGGCCCGCCGGGCGATCTGCGCACCCGCGACGTTGATCTCGTGCAGCTTGTCCGCCAGGCCGAAGGACGCCAGCTTGATGCGGTTGGCGCCGAACGTGTTCGTTTCGAGGATGTCCGCACCGGCGTTCACGTACTCGAGGTGCACGGCCTCGACGAGCGGCGCCTGCGTGAGGTTCATCGCGTCGAAGCTCTTGTTGATGAACACGCCGCGCGAGTAGAGCATCGTGCCCATCGCGCCGTCGCAGACCAGGACGCGTTCGCGAAGGGCTTCAGAAAATGGAGTCATAGGGACCGGTCAAAAACGCTAACACGGAGGACGCGGCAAGCACAGCACCTTCACGGAAACCACCGGAACGGACGGGAGGTCTGAGCTCCGGCGGGACCATCCCGACATCGTGCACGCCGTGCTGGGTCGTCAGGTATCCAGCCGCTCGCAGCGGAAGGTCTCGGAATCGATCAGCAGATACGACTTCTGCACGATATCGAGGCCGATGGAGCGGACACCCTGGCGCACCGAATCGGTGAACTCGTGATGGTGGCCGAAGAGGTGCAGGCGCGGACGCATGCTGGTGAGCACCTCGTTGATGACGGTTTTCCCGGCGTCGATGCGCCGGCCCGCCGGGTAGAAAGGCCGGGGCGCCTCGTGTGTCAGGAAGACATCGATGCCGGTCAGCGCCTTGCAGGCCAGCACTTCCTCGCGGACGAAGTGGCGGCGCTTGTCGTCGCGGCTCTTCCCGAGTTTCATGCTGCCGGTGGTGACGCGCCGGCCCCGCGAAGGCGGCAGCAGGGCCACCGGGGAGTGATACCAGCTGGGTGCGAAGGTGCCGCCGAGCGCGGCCACCCGCCACGGGCCGACGTCGTAGGGTCCGCCGTTCGGCAGGTAGTGCAGTGTCGGCGCCGGCGGGTTGCCGGCCATGGCCGCCGCCACGATGTCGAAGTCTTCGTTGTTGCCCTTGATCCAGTAGACGGGTCGAGACGGCGTGAAATACTCGCCGTCGTTGCTGGCCATGTCGCCGACCTGCACCCAGAGGTCGATCTCGGGGTGCCTGGACATGATGTCGGCGACGGCGTCGAACGCGCCGTGGATGTCGCCTAGCGCACCAATCTGCATGTCGTGTGCAGGGGGAGGTCTGGCCATTCAGGCGGCGGACGCCTCGAGGCGCGCCGCCGTCCGTGGCGACCTACCCGTTGGCGCCGGCTCCGGTCGTGGCGGGGACGAGCAGGTCGGTCTTGTCCCACACGAAGTCGTCCTTGCTGTAGACCGCCAGTTCGTAGTCCTTGCCCATGAAGATGGCGCCGACCGGGCAGGCTTCCTCGCAGAAGCCGCAGAAGATGCACCGGGTCTTGTGAATCTGGTAGACCGACGCGTAGCGCGGGCCGGCCTGCACGGTGCCGTCGTTCTCGGCCGGTTCGAGGTAGATCGCGTCTGCGGGGCAGGCGACCGAGCAGAGGCCGCAGGCCACGCACTTCTCGAGGCCGTTCTCGTCGCGCATCAGCACCTGTTTGCCGCGATACTTCGGGAACACCGGAACCTTCTCGTCCGGGTAGTTCACCGTGATCGGCTTCTTGAACATGTGCTTGAACGTGGTCGCGAACCCGACGATCAAAGGACGAATCAGAGCCATTGCTCTCAGTTTACCCCGCCGATAAGATCCAGTAAATCAAGGATGCCCGGCCCCCAGTTTCTTTCAGCCGAGCAGGTGCTGCTCACGACCCTGGTCGTGAAGCTGGCCGTGATGGCCACCCTGGCCACCATGCTGGTCCGCTACCGCCGCTTCCGCCATATCCTCATCTTCGAGCGACGTGGCTGGGGCGACCGGCTCATTCTGGCGCTCGCCCTTGGCCTGCCCCTGATGGCCGGTGTCGCGTCGCGGCTGCTCCTGAACTATAACGCGGCCGATCTGACCCTCGAAGGCGCTTTCGTGGTCGGCCTGATTGCCGGGCCTTACGCCGGGGCCATTGTCGGGCTGCTGGTCGGCATCCCGCCCCTGGCGACCGGCGAGATCATTGCCCTGCCCTTTGCGGTGGGATGCGGGTTCGCCGGCGGGGGCCTCCGGGAACTCTGTCCCAAGGAAGCGATCTGGCATTTCTCGCCGTTCATCGTCTCGGGGCTGCCGCTGCGGCTCTGGGGCATGCTGCGCACCCGGCAGATCGACTGGCAGTTCATCCTGCTGATGGCCCCCGTCGGGCTGGAGCTGATCCGCCAGACCCTCGGATTCCGGTGGAGCGACCACCACCGGCTCTTCTACCTGCACCCGGAGCCGTTCTGGACGCTGGCGGTCATCCTGCTGGCCACCGTGCTGACGGTGGCAACACCGATCAAGATCTGGAACAACGCCCGCATCGAGCATCGCCTGGAGGAGCAGGAGAAGCTGCTCCTGGCCGCGCGCATCGAGGCGCTCTCGAACCGGATCAACCCGCACTTCCTGTTCAACACCCTGACTTCGATCTCCTCGCTGATCCGGACGCAGCCCGATACCGCGAGGGTGCTCATCACCAAGCTGTCCAGCCTCCTGCGCCGGCTGATGCGCAGCACGGACCACTTCGTGTCACTGCGTGAAGAACTGGAGTCGATCGACCAGTACCTCGACATCGAGGTCGTCCGCTTCGGGCCCCAGCTCCGCGTCATCAAGGAAGTCAGCCCCGAAACGCTCGACGTCGTCGTCCCCAGCATGCTGCTGCAGCCGATCATCGAGAACTCGATCAAGCACGGGCTGTCGCGCAAGGTCGGCGGCGGCCGGATTACCATCAGGACGGCCCGCAAGGGCGACCGCTCCTTCATCGAAGTCGAGGACGACGGGCTGGGGATGACGGAAGAGCGGCTGAAGGAAGCGCTCGAAGGCGGCATCGGCCTGAGCAACGTCAACGAGCGGCTGCGGACGATCTACGGCGCCAGCTGCACGCTGAAGCTGGCGAGCACGACCGGGCGGGGCACGAGGGTCAGCATGGAACTGCCCGACCTGGTGCTGCCGGAGCGGATACCTGCATGACCGACCTTCGAGCCGTCCTCGTGGACGACGAGCAGCTTGCGCGCGAGGAACTGGGGTACCTGCTCGGACAGCTCGGCGGCGTCGAGATCATCGGCGAGGCCGACAACGGCCCCGCCGCCGTCGAGGCCGTGGACCGCCTGCAGCCGGATGTCGTCTTCCTCGACGTCCAGATGCCGGGGCTCACCGGCATCGAGGTCGCGCGTCGCCTCCTGGACCTGGAGGCGGGCGCACAAATCGTGTTCGTCACGGCCTACGACCAGCGCGCCATCGAGGCGTTCGAGGTGAACGCAGTCGACTACCTGCTCAAGCCGGTCGACCCCGCCCGCCTCGACACCGCCGTGCAGCGGGCACGGCGACGGATCGCAGCCGACCGGCAGTCGGTTGCGGCGGATCCGTCCGGCGCCATCGCATCGGACCAGCTCGAGAAGCTCCTGCAACTGGTCAGCGAGCGGCAGAACCGCCGCGAGCGGCTCGCCGTCAAGGTCGGCGACCGGTTGCTGCTCGTGCAGGCCGACGACATCGTCCATGCCTCGCTCGTGGACGAGACCATCACGGTGGTCACCGCGCAGTACGCGGGCACATCGAACTACCGGACGCTCGACGAACTGCAGGCGCGCCTCGACCCTGGCGTCTTCTGGCGCGTCCATCGGTCGCACCTCGTGAACATCAACAAGATCAAGGAGATCGTCCCGTGGTTCAGTCGGAACTACATCCTGAGAATGAAGGACGAGAAGGCAACGGAGATTCCGGTCAGCCGCGCACAGACGAAGCGGCTCAGGGAGTACCTGAAACTCTGACCGGCGGCCCGGCCGACTCGCCTTCGTTCGCCGGTGAGGCTCCGGCTTCCATGGCCCTCGTCGCGACGACCCCGGCCGACGGCGCCGCCGTGCCGGCGTCGGTCCCGCTCCTGCCTCCGATCGTGGCGGCACCGGCGACCGTACGGCCTGGTCCGACCGCGCTCCAGCAGGTGCAGGAAGAGCTCGTCGCCTGGGTGAAGACCCTCTTCTCGGCCGCGGTGTACGCGATCCTCATCGTGACGTTCGGGTTCCAGGTGGCGCGTGTCGAGGGGCAGAGCATGGCCCACACCCTGGAAGATCAGGACCGCCTGATCGTCAACAAGCTGGTCTACCGGATCAGTGAGCCGCGGCGGGGCGACATCGTGATGCTCTACTACCCCGTCGACCCGAACAAGTCGTTCGTGAAGCGCGTCATCGCCGAAGAGGGCGACAGCGTCCGCATCGTGGACGGGCGGGTCTACGTCAACGACATCCCGCTGCAGGACGATTACGTGTCGTCGGAGTATCGCAGCCACGATGACTACGGGCCGCAGATCATTCCCGAGGGCTATTACTTCGTGATGGGCGACCACCGGAACAACAGTTCCGACAGCCGGCACTGGGGGATGGTGCCGAAGAAGTACATCATCGGGAAGGTGCAGCTGCGCTGGTGGCCCGTGCCGACCGCACGTGTCTTCTGAGCGCTACGCCGATGTGGCGCGTGTCCTCGGACGCGTGCTCGTCCTCAACCTCGTTGTCGCCATCGCCAAGATCGCCTTCGGCTACTCCAGCGGCGCGATCAGCATCCTGTCGGACGGCTTCCACTCGCTGACCGACGCCTCGTCCAACGTGGTCGGCCTGATCGGCGTCTATGCGGCGCGACGGCCACCGGACGAGGACCATCCGTACGGCCACCGCAAGTACGAGACGATGGCGGCGGTTGGTGTGGTCGCCTTCCTCGGGCTCGTCATGCTTGAGGTGCTGCGCAATGCCTTCAACCACCTGACCGGACGGTCGCCGGTCCCCGACATCGGCACGGTCGGCTTCATCGTCATGGCCCTCACCGTGGCGGTCAACATCATCGTGGTGCGGTACGAGTCGGCCGCAGCGGAGCGGCTCGGAAGCGAGGTGCTGCTCGCGGACGCGATGCAGACCCGTGGCGACGTCTGGTCCTCGATGACGGTCATCGTGGCACTCGCCGGCGCCCGCTCGGGCCTGCCGATCCTCGACCCGCTTGCGGCCCTCGTCGTGGCGGCCTTCATCGGCTACTCCGGCTACCAGATCGCCATGACGACGATGAAGATCCTGAGCGACCGGATCGTGATGGCCGAATCGGACATCGAGCTTGTGGTGCTGAGCGTCGATGGCGTGCTGGGTTGCCACCAGATCCGGACACGTGGATCGGCCGACCACGTCTTCCTGGACTTCCATGTGTGGCTGCCGGCCGACATGCGCCTCACCGAGGCCCACGATATCTCCCATGTCGTAAAGGACCGGTTAATGGCCCGCTATCCACAGATTGTGGACGCCGTGATTCACCTCGAACCGCCACCGCGCCAGCCGGATTGACGATAGAATCTTCGGCGCACATGCGAGTCCTCGGCGCTCTTCTCCTCGTACTCTTCCTCACCGGTTCGGCGTTTGCGCAGGGTGGCGACCCACCCATCGACGGGCCCCAGCCCCCGGCGCTTCCCGAGATGATTGCGCGCGATGCCCAGGGGCGGGTGACGTTCCGCGTCCTCAGGGTGCCGTCGCCGTTCGTCTTCGACGGGGTGCTCGAGGAACCGTTCTACCGGGATGTGAAGCCGATCGGCGACTTCATCCAGCAGGAGCCTGCCGAGGGTGCACCCGCCACGGAGAAGACCGAGGTGTGGGTCTTCTTCGACCGGGACAACCTGTACGTGTCGGCGCGCATGCACGATTCGCAGCCCGACAAGCGCGTGGCCACCGAGATGCGGCGCGACGCGAACAACCTCTTCAACAACGATCACTTCGGCGTCTCGTTCGACGGGTTCTACGACCGGCGTAACGGCTACGGCTTCGTCGTGAACGTCGCGGGTGCGCTGCTCGACTGGTCGACCACGAACGAGCAGCCGAACAACAGCTGGAACGGCGTCTGGGACGCGAAGACGAGCACCTTCTCGGACGGGTGGGCGGTCGAAATCCGGTTCCCGTTCCGCTCGTTCCGCTACCGTGTCGGCGGCACGATCTGGGGCATGAACTTCCGGCGCCGGGTCATCTACAAGAACGAGCTGAGCTACCTCACACCGGTGCTGGCCTCGTGGGGCCGTCCCGCCATGTCGCGCATGTCGGTCGCGGCGACGGCGGTCGGCATCCAGGCGCCCGGGATCGGCAAGAACATCGACGTGAAGCCGTACGCCCTGGGGTCGATGCTGACCGATCGTGCGGCGAGGCCACCGGTCTCGAACAAGGGCGACGGCAACATCGGTGTGGACGTGAAGTGGGGCGTCAAGCAGACGCTCGTGGCCGACCTCACGGTCAATACCGACTTCGCGCAGGTGGAAGACGACCAGCAGGTGGTCAACCTCTCGCGGTTCAGCGTCCTGTTCCCCGAGAAACGCGACTTCTTCCTCGAAGGCGCCGACACGTTCAACTTCGCCAACGGCTCCGCGGGCACGGGCGGCACCGGCGGTGGCGGCGGCCAGGCCGGCAGCGGCCAGAACACCAGCACGGCGCCGACGATCTTCTACAGCCGGCGCATCGGCCTGAACAACGGGCTCGAAGTGCCGATCCGCGCGGGCGGACGCCTGCTGGGCCGGAGCGGGCTCTGGCGCTACGGCATCCTGAACATCCAGACGGCCGAATCGACCGACGCGAACAGCCCCTCCACCAACTTCAGCGTGATTCGCGTGAACCGCGACTTCCTGCGCCGGAGCCGCATCGGCGCGATCTTCACGAGGCGCGATCCCGTGGCAGCCGCGAAGATCGGCCAGAGCGCACTGGACAACCTCGCGTACGGCCTGGACACGTTGATCTCACCCACCGGCGACACGACGATCAACGCGTACATCGCGAAGACCGACTCGCCGGGGCGCAGCGGGAACGACCTGAGCTATCGCGGCCGCTTCGACTGGAACAACGACCGGTACGGAGTCCAGGCGGAGAACCTCTCGGTGCAGGCCAACTTCAATCCCGAAGTCGGCTTCCTGCGCCGCACCTCGTTCAAGCGCTCGTACGGGCAGGCGCGCTTCAGCCCCAGGCCGAAGCACCTCGGTGGCATCCGCAAGCTGTTCTACATCGGGAGTGTCGACTACATCACCGACCAGAATGGACACCCGGAGTCGAAAGAGGTCCAGGGGAACTTCCAGTTCGAGCTGAACAACAGCGATACGTTCTCGTGGGACGTCAGCCGGAACTTCGAGCGCCTGGTCTCGCGCTTCGAGGTGGGCAAGGGACTCTTCGTCCCGGCCGGCGAATACGAGATGACGCAGACCCACGCCACCTACACGCTCGGACAGCAGCGTCATTACTCGGGGTCGGTCACGGCCGCGTACAGCCAGTTCTACGGCGGCACGCTGGCCGAACTCACCTGGAACGGGCGCGTCGAACTGAACAAGCAGTTCTACCTGGAGCCGCAGCTCTCGTGGAACCGGGTCGACGTGCCGCAGGGCAAGGCGAACAGCAATCTCTACAGCACGCGCGCCACCTACACGCTGTCGACGCACATGTTCGTGTCGGCACTCGTGCAGTACCAGTCGCGCACGGACAGCGTCACCACCAACGCGCGCTGGCGCTGGGAGTACCTGCCGGGCAGCGAACTGTTCGTGGTCTACAGCGATGGCCGCACGACGCTCAACAGCCAGGGCTATCCCGACCTGCAGAACCGCTCGTTCGTCGTGAAGGTGACGCGCCTGCTGCGGTGGTGACGACGACGGGCTGGCGCCGCGGGCAGGGCTGGCAGGACTGACCGGCCCGTACTACTTCCGCGTCACCCGCACCTCGAAGACGCGCGGCCAGAGCTTGCCGGTGATGAACAGGCGGTCTGTCGCCTCGTCGTAGGCAATGCCGTTCAGCACGTCGGTGTCCTGCCGCTCGCGCGGCGTGAGCAGTCCGCGGAAGTCGATGTAGCCGGTGACGGTACCGGTGGCCGGGTCGATGCGCGCGACATAGTCGGTCTGCCAGACGTTCGCGTAGACTTCCCCCCGCACGAACTCCAGTTCGTTCAGGTTCTTCAGGGGCTGGCCAGCCGCCATGACGCGCACGCGCTTCCTCTCGGCAAAGGTCGCCGGATCGAGGAACCGCAGGTACTCGCTTCCGTCGCTCATGATGAGCGCCGTCCTGTCCTGCGTCAGCCCCCAGCCTTCGCCGGTGTACTTGTGCTGCCGCCTGGGCGCAAACGTCTGCTTGTCGTACACGAACGCCACGCCAGTTTGCCAGGTGAGCTGGAACAGCTCGTTGCCGCGGACCGTGATCCCCTCTCCAAAGTACGCCGCGGGCACGTCCCGCTTCTGGAGCACGGCTCCGGTCTCGATCTTCACGCGGCGAATCGACGAGCGGCCGTTGAGGCCGGTCCCCTCGTAGAACACACCGTCGACGACCTGGAGCCCCTGCGTGAACGCCTCCCGGTCGTGGGGATAGGTATGCACCACGGTGTAGCCGAACATGGGAAGCGGAGCACCGGACTGCCAGGCGGCGAAGCCTGGCCTGCGTGTGATCATGAGGGCCGCGAGCACCAGCAGAAGGAACGTGAGCCTGCGCACACGAATCATCATAGTGAAACGACCGAATGGGAGGGAACGGCGCGCCCGAGCGCCGCTCAGCGGGTGAACGTACCGCTCTTGCCGCCGGTCTTCTTCATGAGGCGGATCTGGCCGATGACCATGCGCTTGTCGACGGCCTTGACCATGTCGTAGATCGTGAGCGCGGCCACGGAGACGGCCGTGAGGGCTTCCATCTCGACCCCGGTCTGGCCGGCCGTGCGCACGCGCGCCTCGATGTCGTAACCGGTGGCGGTCGGGATGAGTTCGACGTTCGCGCTCGAGATGGGGATCGGGTGGCACAGCGGGATCAGCGCGGAGGTCTGCTTCGCCGCCATGATGCCCGCGAGCCTCGCGGCCTGCAGCGGGTCGCCCTTCTTGACCGTGCCGGAGCGGATCTGCGCCAGCGCCTCGCTGGACATCCGGATGGAACCGCGCGCGATGGCTTCACGGACCGTGACCGCCTTGTCGCCAACGTCCACCATCGTCACCCGCCCCCGGGCATCGACGTGCGACAGGCGTGGAACAGGAGGCTTCACGCGCTTGGCCATGAGCGAATGCTACTCGTCTTCCTGGTCGAGATCGCCGTGGGCGAGGTAGAAGGACAGGCTTTCGAGTGAAACCGTCAGGTCCACGCCCTTCACCTTCACATCGTCCGGCACCTGGAGCGTGCCCGGGGAGAAGTTCAGGATCGCCTTGACGCCGGCAGCCACCACCATGTCGGTGACCTTCTGGGCGGACGCCCCCGGCACGGCCAGGACCGCGATGCTGACCTCGTCACGCTTGACGAACTTCCGAAGCTCGGCGATGTCGTAGATCGGCACGCCGGTGCGCGACTGCTGGCCGACCTTGCCCGACTGGTTGTCGAAGAGGGCCGCAATCTCGAAGCCCTCCTGCTTGAAGCCCTGATAGTCCGCCAGTGCGAGGCCGAGGTTGCCGGCGCCGATGATGCCGACGCGAAGCCGGCGGTCGAGGCCGAGAATCTGCCGGAGGTGCCGCTTCAGGTCGCGGACGTAGTACCCCACACCGCGCACGCCGAACTCGCCGAAGTACGCCAGGTCTTTCCGGATCTGCGCCGCGTTGAGGTGGAACTGCTCGGCCAGGGACTGCGACGAGACGGTTCTCGCCCCCTGCGCCTCGAGTTCGGTCAGGCAGCGGAGATAGACGGACAGGCGGTTCGTGGTCAGTTCGGAGACGTGATCAGCGTTCTGACGCGGTTTCGGGGGACGCACCCCGGCTTTGTTCCGATGTTTCACAAGCGCGCCAAATTGTAGCAAAACCCCGTGCTAATATCCCGGCCATGGCCATTTCCGCCCCGGATTCTCAGTCCGGCACGGCCGCACTTTCATCCCCGTCGGCACCCGAGCCCTGCACCCCGATTTCCCCAACCCGGCTGAGTTCGCTCCGCTTGCGGCGCAGGCATCCTGCCTCGGCGAAACGCACGGCACGGTCACCGCGTCGTAGTGCGCTGACGGAGTGACATGAAGAAGCTGCTGCTCATTGCAGTCCTGGCGGCTGGCACCGCGTTCGCGCAGCCGGGGTCGGTGCGTCGCGCCACGAATATCGCGGCCCTGATCGCGCATAGCGAGTTCTTCCACAATCGGCCGGTCGTGGTCGTGGGAGACATGACGCTGCTGGACAGCGGCGAGTACCGGCTGACGACAGACGGACTTTCGCTGCGGGTCCTGAGCAAGGGAAACACGCCGGAAGGCAGTGTCGAGGTCCGTGGCGACTTCTGGGATCTGGGCAAGCTGAACGCCGACGACCCGCGCCTGACCAGCTACGATCTCAGGCGCAGCTTCGGCATCGACCCCGAGGGACCCTGGCCTCGCGTGGGCCAGGTCACGGCACTGCTCGCATCGTCGGTATCCCCTGCCACCCCGCCGTCGGCGCCGTCGGTCCGCAACGTGGTGCTGTCACCCGCGCGCTACCTGGATCAGCGCATCACGCTGGTCGGGCAGTTCGGGGGACGCAACCTGCTGGGCGATCTGCCTGATGCGCCCGGGCAGAGCCGCTGGGACTTCGTGCTCCGTTCGGCCGATGCGGCCATATGGGTCACCAACCTGCGACCGCGCGGCAAGGACTTCGAGCTCTCGCTCGACACGCGCATCGACACCGGCCGGTGGCTGGAAGTGTCCGGCACGCTCCAGCAGGGTCGTGGCCTGCAGTGGCTGAACGGTGAAGCCGGCAGCCTCAAGATCACACAGGCGCCGAAGGACGTGCCGGAGTCGCCCGTCATTCGCACCGAGGCCGCTCCTCCACCCGAAGTCGTGTTCAGCGCACCGACAGGCGGCGAGACGGACGTGCTGCCGACGACGAACGTGCGGATTCAGTTCTCCCGCGACATGGACCCGTCGTCGTTCCGGAACCGCATCGCGGTGCGGTATGCGAACAATGCCGCGGCTCCGCCGGTCGCCTTCACGACGAACTACCTGCCCGGCACGCGCGTCCTCGAGATCAGGTTCACGGCACCATTGGAGCGGCTGATGTCCGTGACGGTGGCGTTCGCAGACGGTGTGGTCGGCACCGACAAGCAGCCACTCGCCCCCTGGACGCTGACGTTCGAGACAGGCGGGTAGCGGCAGCCTTCGCGGCCCATCGCGCACGGCCTGCCGCCCCGGCGCCTCAGCGCGCGAGTTCTCTCAAGAGCTCTTCGATCTGCGCGCGCACGACCGCGATGAGCCGGTCGCGGTCCTCCGCCGACATGCCCGACGTTTCGACCGGCCGGCCGACGGCGATGTCGACGACGACGGGCCTGATCAGCCAGCTCCCCCGCATCATGGCCGCGCGGCCGCCGCGAATGGCAATCGGTACGATCGGCGCCTGCGCGAGAATCGCCATGTGGATGCCGCCCTTCTTGAACGGCAGGAGGTCGTCGGTCCGGCTTCGCGTGCCTTCGGGAAAGATCAGGAACGAGCTTCCGCCGCGGATGGCCGCCGCCCCGTTCTCGATCGATCGGAGGGCCGCCTCACGATTCCGTCGGTCCACAGGGATGAAGCCGCCCAGCCTGAACGCCCGCGCGAGAATCGGAATCTGATCGAGCTCGTGCTTGTAGAGGATGTGCATGCGGGGATGCAGCGCCTCGAACAGCACCGGTGGATCCACGTTGCTCTGGTGGTTCGAACAGTAGACCGCGGCCCGATCGAGCGGCAGGTGCTCCCGGCCCCGCACACGGAACGAGATGCCTGACGTGAACAGCGCCAGCCGCACACCCAGGTGTCCCAGGATGTACAGCAGGCTCTTCCAGCGGAAGAGAATCGCGAGGAGCATGCCGACAGGCGCGGCAATGAGGACGTAGACCGAGACGACCACATAGGTCGCCACCGTGCGAATCGCCGAGATGATCACCGGGGCTGAATCATAACGAAAAAAGCCCGCCGGCTGATGCCGGCGGGCCTCGAGTCGTCTGGACGAGTGGTCCGCGAATGGTTACGACGCGGCGCGTGCGGCACGCCGCGGAGCGGCGGAGGCGGCCTGCGCGCGCGGCGCCGGGACGGCCGCGGTCTTGGTGACCTTCGGCCGGGGCACCGCGGTGCGCGCCTTGGTGGTGAAGCAGCGCTCAAGCGCGCGATCGACGCGGCCCTCGATGGACACCGCGGTTTCGCGCATGACTTCGGACACTTCCGAGATGATGAGGAACTTCGCGCGGTCGAGCATGCGCTTCTCGCGGAACGAGAGGCTCTTGGACTTGGCCAGGAACGTCAGGCTCTTGAGCACGTCGGCCACATCGTAGATGGACCCACTGCGCATCTTGTCCGAGTTGTCCTTGAAGCGTCCCTTCCAGTTCTGGTGGTTGTCGATCTTTCCGTCGCCGAGGAGCCCGAACAGTCTCTCCACATCATCGTCGCTGATCGCTCGACGAAGGCCGACGCCGTCGACGTTTGCGACAGGCACGAGGACAGTGGTGTCGTTGGCCACGATCCGAAGATGGTAGAACCCACAGGTCGTACCGAGGATCGTCTTCTCCTCGATTCGCTCCACGATTCCAAGACCATGATTCGGGTAGATGACCTTGTCGCCGACTTCAAATGTCACGGTTCCCCCTGTTAGGAGCGCTGGATGGTAGGCCGAATAGAGTGCCGGCAGTTCAATCAGTATAGCCCACAGGGTACAAGGGCGACAACGGGAATTGCCTGAAAGCCTGAGGTTTTCGAGAGCTTTCGCCCCTCTCTGCGCCTTTCGCTGAACCTGGGTCGTCGCTCACCTCCGCGGGAGGGCGGTGCGGCTGAAAACAGCCGTAACCCGCTGGGGTACCGGGAATTGAGTCATGAAGCGTCCTCCACAGACCGTCAGCTCTGCCGTGCATGGACGCACCACACGCTGCCACAAATCCCCTAGCACTTTCGTACGACATCAATTCGGCGTAAGTAACGGCCGGGTTGGCGGGTTTGCCCGAGCGTGCACTCGGGCAGGGTCGGCGCGGTTGACCGACGTCGGACCAGGGGCTCGGCCGGCCACTGGATGGAGGCAGCGCGCTATACTGCTCGTCTCTCCCTCCCGGCCGGAGTGGTGAAACTGGCAGACGCGCGGGACTCAAAATCCCGTGAGGTTTACTCCTCGTGTGGGTTCGATTCCCACCTCCGGCACCACCTTACGCACCTGGCAGCGACAGCGATCGGCTGCGGTCAACGGAACTCGCGTGTGACGGTCGCAGCGTCCTTCCTGAACTCATGCGCGAGCGTGTAGAAACCCGCGGACGTGAGGGTGACGGTCACCGGCACAGCTTCGGTGTTCTCCCAGTACCAGCCGTGGATGCCCGTGAACGGCGCGACGAGCGTACCCGCGGCACGGTCCGACGGCGGGCGCTTCTCGTAGGTCTCGGCGTAGCCTTTCGGCGCACCGTCCGGTTCTGCGTGGAACTCGCTGGACACCGGGCCGGACGCACTCCAGGCGTACAGCAACGACTGTCCGCGCTCCAGCCGGTACTTGTATTCGATGAAGCCGCGCGGCTCGAGCGTGAAGGAGACGGTCTCCTGCTTGAACGGCCGCTCCGCACCGGTGACCGGCTTGATAGCAGTGGCCCCGGCCTGCGATGCCTGGAACGCGCCCACCTGCTGCTTCACGTCAGCCAGCGCGACGAGGCCGAGTCGCGCCCCGAGGCCAGTGGGGTCCACGCCGAACTCGGCCGGCAGGACACCGATGACGAGCGACAGTCCCGCGGCGAGCAGGGCCACGCCGGTCGCCACCGCGATGTGCTCGCGGGCGTGCGGCGCGCCAGCCGCGTCGGGCCGCTGCAGATCAGGCGCCAAGCACGTACCCGGAGAGCTGATAGCCCATGAGCAGCAGCCCGACCGACATCAGGATGGTGTTCGTCGCGAACGCGAAGCGTCCGTAGCCGGGACTCGCGCGCCACGCCATCAGCAGCGCCATCACGAGCATGAGCGCGACCGCCTGCCCGACTTCGACGCCGGCGTTGAACGCGACGATGTTGGCGACGAGTCCCTGGGAAGGCAGCGAGAGCTCCTGCAGCTTCGTGGCGAGGCCGAAGCCGTGAATCAGGCCGAACGCCAGCACGGCCAGGCGCGGGTTCGGCCTGAGGCCCATCCAGAGTGGAAATGCGTTCATGTTATCCAGGGCCTTGTACACGACCGACACGCCGATGGCCGCGTCGACGAGGTACGCGTTCACCTGGATTCCGCCGAGCACACCGCCGAGCAGCGTGAGGCTGTGCCCCAGCGTGAACAGGCTCACGTAGAGCGCCACGTCCTTCACGCGGTAGAGGAAGAAGATCACTCCCACCAGAAACGCCAGATGGTCGTAGCCAGTGACCATATGCTTCGCGCCGAGATACATCAGCGGCCCCATGGCAGCCCCTGTGAGGTTCTGGAGGAACAGGGCATCCAGTCCGCTGACACCGTGCGCGTCGACGCCCACCTGCAGCAGCACGCCCACGATCACCGACACGCACGCCAGGCCGACGAGGGCCCGACGCACGGCCGGAACCGTTGCGGCGTTACTGCGTGCGCTCATAGGTCCGGTGACAGTTGTCACACGCCTCGTAGATGGCCTCTCCCGAGGCGAACACGCCGGCCGCATCCTTCCGCTCCGCCGCCCGGAGCGCCACGGTGCCGGCCTCGGTGAGCCGGCGCGCCCAGCGCATCCAGTCGCCGCGATCCACGGCGCGACCGTCGACCACCAGCAGGTTCCCCGCTTCCGCGAGTGCGGCGGCGCTGTTCACGACCGCGTCCCACTCCTCGTCCGTGCGCGGCGCCTTCTCCTCCGTGCCGGCCGCTGTGACCGTGGTGCTCACCGCACCGAAGACGATGGTGGCCGCAGGGTCCACTACGCCGCGCATGATCTGCCGGACACTCGCCACGGGCGCAAGGACCGTCGCGGCCGCGGCCGGGGCCGAGGTACTGCGCGATGAGCGCGCCGACAGCACGACGAAACCCACGCTCGCGACGAAGAGCAGCGCGCTGATCACGAACAGCCCGTAGCGGGACGGCATTGGGCGGGATTGTAGCGCGGAGTGCGGTCAGGCGAGGTCCTGGCAGACGCCGGGCCCCCGCAGCCGTCATGCAGGTCCGCATTCATGACGTGCTGGTGGAACACCCCGGATGTCGTGTTTCGGGAAGGTCCGCCCCGAGGCGGACCTCACCGTGGCACACGCGAACGCCGAGGCGCGCGACGACCGCCGCGCGCGGCGTCAGTTCGGCAGGCGGAACGCGAGGAACTCGCCCGAGTAGTTGCCGCCCGAGATCGCGACGATCAGGTACTGCTTGCCGTCGACCATGTAGGTCATCGGCGTGCCGCTCTGCTGGGCGGGCATGTAGAGCGCACCCACTTCCTGCCCGGTCGCCTTGTCGAACGCACGCAGCATGGCGCCACGCTGGCCATTCGGTGTCGGACCGAGCGTGCTCTCTCCAGCGACGAGCACGGTTTTCGTGGCGAGCGTGCCGGAGTTGTTGCCGGCCCGGCCCATCGGCGGCAGGTTCAGCCCCTTCAGTGCAGGATGGTTCTTGATGGCATCCGGAGTCTCGCCGAACGGGACCTGCCAGCGGAACTCGCCCTTGTCCATATCCACCGCGGTGATGCGGCTGTACGGGGGCTTGATGAGCGGGAGCCCCTGCACCGTCAGCGGCGCGCTGCCGCTCGCGCTGGCGCCTTCCGCGCGCGGGGCGGATCCACCCGAACCGGATCCACCGCTCGTGCGCGCGCCCGAGAGCACCGTCCCCTGGTGATACGGCACACCGTCCGCACGCCCCGGTGCCGGCGGTACGAGCCCGAAGGTTCCCACCGACCGAGTGGAGGCGACGAACAGCGTGTGCGTCTCTGGATCGTAGGAGCCGCCCGGCCAGTTGGACGCCGCAGCCTGCCCGCCCATCGCGAGCGTGGCAATCGGTCCTTCCGCACGGCTCACCGACGGCGGCGTGAACATCGGACCGATGCGGTACTTCTCGATGACCTTCAACGCCTCGGCCCTCAGGGCCGGCGTGAAGTCAATCAGGTCGTTCTCGGTGAGGCCGAGTCCGTCGTAGAGCGGCGGCTTGGTCGGGACCGGCTGCGTCGGCGAATACCACTCCCCGGGCGTGTCGCCCTTCGGAACGGGACGCTCCTCGATCGGCCAGATCGGCTGGCCGGTTTCACGATTCAGGACGTAGAGGATCGCCTGCTTCGTCGGCTGGGCGAGCGCCTTCACCGCGCGGCCGTTGACCGTGATGTTCATCAGGATCGGCGGACACGGGATGTCCATGTCCCACAGGCCGTGGTGAACGAGCTGGTAGTGCCACTTGCGCAGGCCCGTCTTGATGTCGAGGGCGACAATGCTCTCGCCGAAGAGGCCGGCGCCTGGCCGCGCCCCGCCGTAGTAGTCGTGCGTCGGCATCTCGACCGGGAGGTAGACGAGGCCGAGTTCCTCGTCCGCCGAGATCTCGGCCCACACGCCGGCATTGCCGGTGTAGGCCCACGAGTCCTTCTCCCACGTGTCGTTGCCGAACTCGCCCGGGCGTGGAATGGTGTGGAAGGTCCAGATGCGCTTGCCGGTGCGGACGTCGAATCCGCGGATGTAACCCTTCACGTTCGCCTGGCTCTTCGGGTTCGCCCCGGTCTCGAACGCCGCCCCCACCACGATGACGTTGTTCGCGATCTTGGGCGTCGCGTGCAGGCCGACCGGCGCGTTCACCAGGTCGATGGTCTGATCGAAGTCGGTCTTCAGGTCGACGACGCCGTTGGTGCCGAACGAATGCACCAGTTCCCCGGTCTTCGCATCGAGGGCCACCATCCGGTAGCCCGGGGTCACGTAGATGATGCGTTCCTCACGGCCGTCGGTCCAGTACGACAGGCCGCGGCCTGAGAGTTGCCGCGGCGAGGCCTGCCCTCGCGGGCCTTCCTGCTCCGCATGCATCCAGAGC
Organism: Vicinamibacterales bacterium; assembly: GCA_046331345.1. Classification (GTDB taxonomy): domain Bacteria; phylum Acidobacteriota; class Vicinamibacteria; order Vicinamibacterales; family CAVVIG01; genus CAVVIG01. The sequence continues at coordinate 557,064 of JAXLRA010000005.1, forward strand.
ATCTCGCCGGTCTTTGCGTCGAGCGCGATGGCCGCGCGGCGGGTGCCGGCGGTCGAGAAGAGGCGCCCGCCGACCATGAGCGGCGTCGACTCCAGGTTGAACTCGGGCCTGGCCCCGAGATGGTCGGTCTTGAACCGCCACGCGACCTCGAGGGACTTGAAGTTGGCGGCGGAGATCTGGTCCAGCGGCGAGTAGCGGGTGTTGCCGAGATCCCCGCCGTAGCTGGTCCACTCGCTCTTCTGCGCGCCCATCTGTCCGTGCAGTGCCGGCGACTGCGTCATCAACGCCGCGGCCACGCACACCCCCGCGATCCCCAGCCCGAGCCATCGTCGCGTCATCGTCATTCTGCTCCACCGCGCATCGGCCGGACGCGCGCGTACGAGTTGTCATCGAGAGCCGGCCTTCGAGGACCGAGAGCATACACCCGCCACGCCAGCACGGGCGTGTCGAAACGGAAACGGCGGGAGGTTCAGGCGATCTGCTGCCCTGAACGCCCCGCCATTCTGTCGAGGAGCCCCGCCGCGCCGGCGTGCGTCGCACACGCCGGCGTGATGGTGCAGTGGGTCGAGACCTAGAACTTGTACGACGCGCTGAACTCGAACAGGCGCGCCGGCATGATCGAGGTGGGCCGTCCGAAGGTGGCGCCAGACCGGGCGTTCGCCGCGAGCACGGTGTTGGCGTTCAGCAGGTTGTACGCGTTCACGCGCACAGCCAGTTCGTGCGACGACAGCAGCTTGAACTGCTTCTCGAGGCGCACATCGAGGTGCGTCGCCGTCGGATAGAGACGCGACCCGTACGGCTCGACGTTGAGCACCTGCGTCGGAATCGTGCCCCCCCCGGAGAACAGGACAGTGCGGGCCCACGGCTCGCCGCTGCGTGCCTCGAGGATGGCCGACGTCATGACTCCGTGCGGGAAGTTGTAGCTGCCCGACACCTTCGAGATCCACTCGGTCGAGTTGTCGGAGGTGTTGAAGTCGGCGTTGGGATCGTCGGTGGGCAGCACGGCGATGTTGTTGATGTGCTTCCTCGTCGCCGAGAACGACGCTTCCATCTGCCAGCGGTTCGACATGCGGCGGGTGGCCGCCATCTCGATGCTGCGGTAGGTGTTCACGCGCGAGTCGTTGACGAGCTGGCTCTGGTTGAACCGCGCGCCCTGCACCGACCGGGGATACTCATAGAACGTGAAGCTCTTGCCCGTGTCGTCCGACGTGCCGAGGCGGCCGTCGGGGCCCGGATCCAGGTTCGTGATCGGCACGTTGAACAGCGAGTAGGGCCGATACGTGTTCTGGAGGCGGAAGTCATTGTAGCCGCGCGAGTAGATCCCGTTCACGCGGATCCCGAAGTTCGCCGCCAGTTCGTGCTCGAGCGAGAGCGTGTACTCGTTCTGCTTCGGCTGCAGTTCGTTGACGTTCGGCACGAGGTTCTGGAACCCGGTCGTCGACACGTAGTCGACCCCGTTCGGGTCGAGCAGCACCTCGCCGGCGTCCCACAGCTTGTTGTTGTTGTTGTCGTGCCAGGTCCAGCGCGTCTCGGTCTGCACGTTCTTGTTCGCGCCGAGCACTTCGGGGTCGATCAGGCGGCGATGGTCGAAGCGGCCCCAGCCGCCCTTGACCACCGTCTTGCCCTTGCCGAACACGTCGAACGACGCGTGCAGGCGGGGCGCAATGCTGTCCCAGATCGGGAACTGTACCGCCGGGTAGCACTCCGCCGCGGCGAACTGCCCCGCTTCACGGCACTGATCGGGAATGAAGCCGTTGTCATGCGCGTAGCGCAGACCGGCGTTGATGGTCAGGCGACGGGCGATGGTCCAGTTGTCCATGAAGTACAGGCCCAGGTACCGGCTCTTCGAGACCGGTTCCACGGGCCAGTTCTCGGTCGCCACCTGGAAGGGGACACCGTTGCGGAAGATCAGCTGGAAGTCGCCGGTGGCGCCGTGCGACTCGCGACGGCGGCTGATGAGGGAGTCGACGAAGTCGAGGCCGCCCTTGAACTCATGGTTCCCCATGAACAGGTCCGGCTTGTACAGGCTCATCGTGGCCTTGAACGGGTAGTTGCGCTCGAGCGGATCCTCACCGGCGCCGGCGCTGGTGACCGACATGCCGGTCACCTGCTGCGTGGTCAGGTCGAGCGTGGAAGGCTTGTCGGTCTGGCCGATGAACGGCGAGTGCCAGTACCAGATGCCGCCGTACACGTTCGTCACGAGCGAGCTGCCCCACACGGCCTGCCACTCGCCCTTCGCGGTCGAGCCCCAGAGATCCTGGAACACACGCGATTCCCACGGCACGAACTGCGTGACGTTGCGGACCGCGCCCTTGTGCTGCAGCTGTTCGAAGCCCACCAGCTTGTGGTTCTTTCGTCATCTGGTAGCTGACCTTCGCATTCAGCCACACCGACAGCTTGTCGTCGAGCGTGGGCGAGCCGTCCGGCTTGTAGGCGCCCAGCAGCGGCCTGGAGCGGCTCACGCCGGTGTAGAACCACAGGCGATCGCGCACGATGCGTCCGCCGAGGTCGGAACTGAGGGTGTGTCGCGCCTCGAGTTCGGCCGGGCTCGACAGCCCCTGCGCCCGCAGCCCATCGTCCAGGTTGCTGCTCTGGAACTTGCTGGACGTATCGCTGAACCACGTGCTGCTGTGGAAGGCGTTGCTGCCGGACTTCACGATGGCAGCCATCATGATGCCGCGCAGCGGCATCTCGGCGTCGGCGCCGATGCTCTGCACGCGCGCTTCCTCGACCGAGGCGTAGTCGAAGTAGTTGCCGGACTGCCCGGTCTTGGCCGACGTGGTCAGGATGCCCTCGAGCGTCTGCCACGATTCGCCCGACTGGCCGAACGCGCGGAAGGTGATGCTGTTCGCGTTCTGCGACGACCCGCCGATGTCGAGCGAGTTGCGCACGCCGGGGGCCTGCGCGAGCAGGGCGAAGAAGCCGACGCGACCCGTCGGCGTCGACTCCAGCATCTCGGTCGTGAGGCGCGAACTGGTGCTCGTCGACGTGACATCGACCACGGGGGACGCGCCCGTCACCTGGATCGACTCCTCGAGGGAGCCGACCTTCAGCGAGACGTCAATCTTGGCGGTGAAGCCACTGGTCAGGCGGAGGCCCTCGCGCCGGATGGTCGAGAATCCGGACAGCTCGTAGGCCACTTCGTAGCTGCCGATCGGCAGCGGGGTGAGACGGTACTCGCCACGTTCGTCCGTGACGGCAGACACCGATGGCACCTGCAGCGCAGGGCTCTTGGCAGTGACGGTGACTCCTGGCAGCACGGCGCCGCTCTCATCCGTCACCTGACCGAGGATACCGGCGACATCCTGGCCCGCTGCAGCACTCGCGAGCGCGAGACAGGCGAACACGGTCGCACACGCACTGACAGCACGACGCTGCCAGCTCTTCACGCAATCCGTCATGTTTCTCTCCGTGATGCAGCGGAGGCACACCGCCGCATGGCCCGAATACTGACGACGCCGAACGTGGACCTTGACTAGAGGCGGGCGCGGTTTTACCGGAGGGTCATAGCAGTGTCAACCCTGATTAGGGGTATATCAGCGCAACAACTTGCTGCGATCGCGGCGTGACACCAGCTATTTGAACGTTTCAGCCCGGCACATGCCCATGCCGTGGGAGCTGAGCCATCGATTATTGCGCGGCCACAAACACATAGGAACGTGCTGACAACGAGCTATGACAGCTCGATATCAGCACGTTCGCGGCATCTTTCTAGCCAGGCAGCCTGAACGCGAGCAACTCTCCGGAGTAGGCTCCGCCGCTGATCGCCAGCACGAGATATTGCTTGCCGTCGATCATGTACGTCATCGGTGCGCCACCCTCACCTGCGGGCATGAAGAGCGCGCCGGCCCGTGCGCCCGTGCGCTTGTCGTAGGCTCGCAGCATCGCACCGCGCTGACCATTGGCCTGGAGGTCGACGCCCGCCTCGGCTGCGATGAGGAGCGTCTTGGTCACGAGGGCTAACCGTCCCGGGTCGGCCCAGGTTGGGAAATTTGGTCAGCCCCTTCAGGGCCGGGTTGTTCCGGATGTTGCTCGCGGTTTCTGCGTGACGCTCCAGAGGATCTCGCCCTTCGTGAGGTCGACGGTTGCCACGCATTGGCGGCTTCGCTGATCGGGGAGGCCACGCACGTTGGTGCCGCCGCTCTTCCACCGCCGCCTTCGCCACCCGCCGCGCGTGCCGGAGCGGGCTGCGGCGCCGCCGGACTCGGCACCGCGCTGTGCCGCCAGGTTCGCCTGGCCTCCGCCGGCGGACGACCCTGCCCTGCCGGGAGGCGCGCCGTCACCGCGTTGCCGGAAGATGGATTGCATCCCCGGAGAAGCCTGGCGGGGGCGGCACGAGGCCATACGTGCCGATGTTGCCTGTCGACGAGACGAACACCACGTGCGACTCGGGTCGAGCCCCTTCCAGTTCGCAATGGCCTGTGAGCGCGTGAACGCACCAAGCGGTCTTCGATCTTGTTGCTCACCACGGGCGGGTTGACGAGCCCGCCCATCGTGTATTTCTTCGCGATCTCGACCGCCTCGGCCCTGAGCTCCGGCGTGTAGTCGATCAGATCGTCGATGGACACGCTCTGCCGCTCGTAGGCGGGCGGCCTGGTCGGGAACGGCTGCGTCGGCGAGTACCACTCGCCGGGAACGGTGCCCGCGGGCACCGGCCGCTCCACGATCGGCCAGACCGGCTCACCCGTCTCGCGGTTCAACACGTAGAGATAGCCCTGCTTCGACGGCTGGGCGATGGCCTTGATGGTGCGGCCGTTCATCGGCACGTCCACCAGGATCGGCGCGCACGGCAGGTCCATGTCCCAGATCGGGTGATGCACGAACTGGAAGTGCCACTTGCGCCTGCCTGTCTGCAGGTCGAGCGCGACGAGCGTTTCGCCGAAGAGGTTGTTCCCGGGTCGGTTGGCGCCGTAGTAGTCGCCGGTCGGCGACTCCACCGGGATGTACGCCAGGCCCAGGTCCTCGTCTGCCGAGAGCTGCGCCCACGAGCCGGTGTTACCGGTATACGACCACGAGTCCTTTTCCCAGGTGTCGTTGCCGAACTCGCCGGGTTGCGGGATGGTGTGGAAGATCCACAGGCGCTTGCCGGTCCGCACGTCGAAGCCGCGGATGTTGCCCTTCACGGCGCGCGCACTCTTCGGGTTTGCGCCGGTGCCGAAGGCGGCGCCGACCACCACGACGTTCTTGGTCACCAGCGGCGTGGCGTGGAGCCCGATATCGCCGCCGTTGGGGTCGATGATCTGGTCGTTCTCCAGCTTCAGGTCGACCATGCCGCCCTTGCCGAAGCTGGCGATGCGCATGCCGGTCTTCGCGTCGAGCGCCACCAGTTGATAGCCGGTGGTGACGTAGTAGATCCGCTCTTCGCGGCCATCGGTCCAGTAGGACAGGCCGCGGCCGCTCAGCTGGCGCGGTGAGTTGTTCGCACGGCCCGGCTCGCGCTCACTGTGCACCCACAGTTCCTCGCCCGTCACCGGATCGAGCGCCACGACGGCACGACGGCTGCCGCCCGTCGTATACATGACGCCGTTCACCATGATCGGCGTCCCCTCGTACTGGAACTCCGGGCGCGGTCCGAGATGGTCTGTCTTGAAGCGCCACGCAATCTCGAGCTTGTCGAAGTTCGCTGCGGTGATCTGATCGAGCGCGGAATACCTGGTGCTGCCGAGATCGTTGCCCCAGCCCCGCCACTCGCCGGCTTTCGGGGCCACCTGACCGCGCGGCGTTACAACCGCCACGGCGAGGCCTCCCGCGACCAGTCCGCACACCGCCATCATCTGTATCAGCCCACGACTCATGAAGACATCCTCCAGCCGAGCACCCGAACGGGATGACATGACGCGCGGGCTCTCACCCGCGGAACTCGCCTGAAGAGCAGGCACAGCGCGACGATCTTGCGTGCGCCGCTTATAACGCAATCACAGTGCGTGCGGCAAGGCGAATCGCGCTTCCATTCACCTGGAGCGCACGCTATATTCCGCCTGCCTTTCGGCACCTGCCCGTTCCCTTCGTGTTCACGGTTGTAGCGGAGACGCCTGCATGAGACGCACACTCGGACTGACCGTTGCCGTGGCGGCACTCGCCATCGGTGCCGGTGGCTATTACACGCACGCCCTGCACGCGCAGGCGCGGCAGATTCCCCAATTCCAGGTAGACGCCTCCTGGCCGAAGGTGCCCTCGAAGTGGGTGCTCGGCCTTGTCAGCGGCGTCGCCGTCGATTCGCGCGATCACGTGTGGGTGCTGCATCGTCCGCGGACGGTGCCGCCGGAGGATAAGGACCGCGCGGCCCCGGCGGTTCTCGAGTTCGACAACGCGGGCACCTTCATCCAGGCGTGGGGCGGCCCCGGTCCCGGCTACGAGTGGTTCGAGATCGAGCATGGCCTGTCGTTCGACGACAAGGGCAATGTCTGGCTCGCCGGCAGCGGCGCTGGCGACGGACAGATCCTGAAGTTCACGCGTGACGGGAAGTTCCTCAAGCAGATTGGGCACGCCGGCCAGAGCAAGGGGAACACCGACACGGAGAACGTGAAGGGGGCGGCCGACGTCACCTACTACGCGAAGACGAACGAGATCTTCGTCGCCGACGGCTATAACAACCGCCGCATCATCGTGTTCGATGCCGACTCCGGGAAGTTCAAGCGCATGTGGGGCGCGTTCGGCAACGTGCCGACCGATCCTCCGCCGCCGCCTCCCGGGCAGCCGCGCCGCGGCAACGGCCTGCCTCCGGCCGACACCGCGATCGAGGGACCTGGCCAGGACCAGTTCAACCTGGTGCACTCCGCACGCATCTCCAGCGACGGTCTCGTCTACGTGAGCGACCGCGGCAACCAGCGCGTGCAGGTCTTCACGCCGGAGGGCAAGTACATCACGCAGGTGTTCATCAGCCGCCAGAAGTGGGCACCGAGCACACTGACCGGGATGCTGCGCGGCAAGCCGCTCGCCCAGCTCGAAGACGGCCTCCGCAACGCCCGCTGGACCGCCTCGCGCACGGCGTTCTCACCAGACAAGGAACAGAAATACCTCTACGTGCTCGACCGGCCGCGCGAGCAGATCGCGATCCTCGACCGCAAGTCGCTGGAAGTGCTCGGCTACTTCGGTGACGGCATCGGCGGCGCCCCCGGGCAGTTCTATGTCCTGCACGACATCGTGTCGGACTCCAAGGGCAACGTGTACACGGCCGAAGTGAACGACGATGGGGGACGACGGGCGCAGAAGTTCGTTTACAAGGGGATGGGACCGGCGCGCGCGCAGTAGCCGCGCCGGCAGCGGGCAGGGGTCGAAGAGCGGGTCAGGGCTGGACAGCCCGACCCGCTCTTCGCGTCTCAGACGGCGAGCAGGTCGATCTTGCCGTTCGCGTCGCCGAAGTTCTCCACCGGCACACCCATCTTGTCGAGGATCGTGAGGTGGAGGTTCGCGAGCGGGGTCTCGGCCGGAAGCGCCAGGTGACGCCCGGTCTTGATGGAACCCGCACCACCGCCGGCCAGCAGAATCGGCAGGTCGTGGTGGAAGTGCGTGTCGCTGTTGCTCATGCCGGCGCCGTGCATGAGGATCGAGTGATCGAGCAGCGAGCCGTCGCCATCCGGCGTCTTCGCCAGCTTCTCCATGAAGTACCCGAACAGCTTCATGTGGAACTGGTTGATCTTGCTCAGCTTCTCGAGCATCTCCGGCCGGTTCTGGTGGTGTGACACCGGGTGATGCGGGTCGGGCACGCCGATTTCGGCGTAGGTACGCCCGTCCTTCTCACGTCCCATGAGGAACGTGGACACGCGCGTGAGGTCCGCCTGGAAGGCGAGCACGTTCAGGTCGAACATCAGCTGCGCGTACTCGCTGTACAGCTCGGGCACTCCCTGCGGCTGCTGCACGGCCGGCAGTTCACTGCGCCCGCTCTGCTCCTCGGCGCGCTGGATGCGGCGTTCGAGGTCGCGAACCGACTCCAGGTAGTCGCCCACTTTCACGCGATCGCTCGCCCCGAGCTTCCGCTGCAGCTGGGCGAGTTCGCCGCTCACCATGTCGAGGATGCTGCGGTCCATCTCGATGCGGCGAAGGCGGGCGTCGCGGTCGAGGCTGTCGCCTGCACCGAAGAGCCGTTCGAAGACGGCGCGCGGCTGCGCGGTCATGGGCAGCGGCTGCGTGGGGCTGCGCCAGGCGATCGTGCCGGCGTAGGCGCAGCTGTAACCGTCCTCGCATCCGCCCTGGAGGTCCACGTCCTCGAGCGCCAGTTCGAGCGAGGCAAGTTCCGTCTCCTTGCTGGTCTGGCGCGCGACAATCTGGTCCATCGAGATGCCCGCGCGGATGTCGGCACCTTCGGTCTTCTTCGGATGCACGCCGGTGAGGAAGACCGACTGCGCACGCGAGTGGTCGCCGAGCCCCTCACCGGGGAGCGGGTCGGCCTGCAGGTTGGACATCCCCGAGAGCACGAGAATCTTGTCCTTGTATCTCCCGAGCGGCTGCAGCACCGGCGGCAGGTCGAACGCGGCGCCTTCGGCCTTGGGTTTCCAGTTCGCCATGTTCATGCCGTTCGGCACGTACACGACGGCCAGGCGCTTGATGGCGCGCGATCCCTGCCCCTGGGCGAATGCCGGCACCATGCCGTCCAGCAGCGGCAGCGCGATCGTGGCGCCGAGCCCCCGAAGGAACGTGCGGCGCGGCAGGTGCTTTCCGAAGTTGATATGGCTCATGTGCGTTGTACTCCTGTTGCCCGCTACCTGAGCGAGGCCACCTGCTTGGCTGGGGTCGACACCTCGGGCTCCGCGACGTGATTCATCTGGAACGGCTGGCTCGTGACAATGCCCATGATGACGGCGTTCCACTTGTAGTTGCCGGGAGCGGTACTCTTCAGGATCGCGCGGACGGTCGGCATGTCGTGCGCTTCGACGCCGCGACCGAGCGCGTAGGTCATCAGCTTGGACATCACCGTCTTCACGAAGTCGTCCTGCCGGGTCATCAGCACCTGCTTGAACTCACCGGGCGAGGTGAACTTGGTGCCGTCCGGGAAGTTCCCCGACGGGTCGATCACGTTGCCCGACTCCGTCGCGCGCCACTTGCCGATCGCGCTGTAGTTCTCGAGGGCGAACCCGAGCGGGTCCATCCGCGAGTGGCACGTGGCGCACACGGCGTTCTTGCGGTGCTCCTGCATGCGCTCGCGCACGGTGGTGGGCGGCGCACCGCCGGCGCCACTCTCCTTCAGGGCGGGCACGTTCGGCGGCGGAGGCGGAGGCGGCGAGCCGAGCACGTTGGTCATGAGCCATTTCCCGCGCACGACCGGTGAGGTGCGCGTCGAGTAGGACGTGACCGTGAGGATGGCGCCCTGCCCCAGGATGCCGAAGCGGTTCGGGTCGGTGAGCGGCACGCGGCGGAAGTGCGGACCGTAGACGCCCGAGATGCCGTAGAACCGCGCGAGCCGCTCGTTGAGGAACGTGTAGTTCGCGTTGAGCAGCTCGCCAATCCCGTGGTCGTCGCGCACCTGACTGTCGAGGAACATCATCGTCTCGCGGTAGAACGCTTCGCGGAGCGAGTCGTCGAAGTCCGGATAGGCCGCTGGGTCAGGCGTCAGGTTCTTCAGGTCGCGCAGCCCGAGCCACTGGCCGAAGAAGTTGGTGACGAGTTGGTTCGACTTCGGGTCGGCCAGCATGCGCTTGACCTGCTGCTGCAGCACCCGCTGGTCCGAGAGCAGCCCCTTCGACGCCACATCCAGCAGTTCGTCGTCGGGAATGCTGCTCCAGAGGAAGAAGGAGAGCCGCGAGGCGAGTTCGACGTTGCTGATGCGGTAGTTGCCGTGCGCATCGGCCTTCGCCGGATCCTGCACCACGCGCAGCAGGAAGTTCGGCGACATCAGCAACGCCTCGAGGGCGTACTGGATGCCGGTGTCGAACGTGCCCGCGGCGCGGCCGCGCTCGTAGAACGGCATCAGGGTCTGGATGTCCCTGGCCACGACCGGCCGCCTGTAGGCGCGACGCGCGATGGTGGACAGCACCTTGTTGGCACACGCGGCCTCGTCGGCCTTCGACGTGGGCCGGCAGACGAAGATGCGCTGGCGGCTCGGCGTCTCGCCGATCACCGCTGAATCGAGCGGCCCCTCGAGGCGCACCGCTTCCACCGACATCAGGCCGGACGAGTTGTCCACCTGCGAGACGGTGGTCGGCATGCGGGGCGGCCCCGCACCTTCCGTGGCCTGGCCCGTGTTCTTCAGGAAGGCCACGGAGATCACGCCGGGACCGGCCTTGGCGTGGAACCGGACCACGAGGTCCTTGTCGGCCGTGAGGTCGTATTCGGCTGGCAGTTCGCGCACGCCGAACTGCGTGTCGAACTCCGGACGGAACGCGAGGCAGCGCGGCTCCTTGGACCCGACGCACTCGCCGCCGATCTGGAACAGCTTGATCCGCTCGCCGTTCAGGCGCACGTCGATCTGCTCGCGCTGCATGATCCCCTTGATGACGTGGGACGCATACGCGCGCTGCAGTTCGAGGCGGATCGAGTACTCCCCCTCGAGCGGGAAGTAGTGCTTGATGACGCCGCCGCCGCGCGTACCGAACGACAGGTCCTCGCTCATCCGGTCGTCCTGCACGAGGAGGCGCGAGATCTTGTACTGGTCGATCGACGCCTTCATCCCCGGGTCGCCGACGGCCAGCCGGCTGATCTTCCAGGCGGCCAGCTTGTAGCGCTCGAGCAGCCCGGGCGACATCGAGAGCACGCCGGCGATGTTGTCGAACCCGTATCCCGTCTCGTCGTTCGGCAGCAGCGTGGTGGGATCGACCTCGAGCGACAGGATGTCCCGCACCGCGTTCGCATACTCGGTGCGATTCAGGCGATGGAGCGCGACGCGGCCCGCGTTGGGCCGGGCCGTGGCGGCCCTGTCCAGCGCCGCTTCCACCGTGGCCGGGAACGCCTTGTAGACCGCCGGCTCGGGACGGGGCGACCCGGCCGGCGGCATCTCGCTCGCGCGCATCTTGCGGACGACCTTCTCCCACGTCTCGGCGTTCGCGCCGACGTCTGCGACGTCGATGTTCTCGAGCACGAGGTTGCCGCGCTTCAGCCGCTCGCTGTGACAGGTCACGCAGTACTTGTCCACGAGGGCCTTGTCGATCGGCGCGGCGACGGGGTCGACGGCCGGGCGCGCCGCACTCGCGCGCGCAGGCGCCGGCGTCGCTGCCTGCTGGACGATCGCAGCGGCCCCATGTGACTTCACGAGCGACGGCCTGACCGGGGCCGGCTCTGCCTGCAGCCAGGCCACGGCCCCCACCACCAGGGTGGCCCCGCCCAGAAGAGTCCGCGTTCTATTCGACATCGACATCACCTCGCCGCGACGACGTTCTTCACGAACACTGCGTATGAATAGGGACGAACGCGCGCACCCTCAGGGCCGCGGCTGCACCGTCTCGGGCGGCTTGACCTTCGTCGGAATGGCCTGCGTGCCGATGGTGCCCTGGTTCCCCTCGTCGAACACCGAGTAGGCATCCCGCTCGACGTTCGGCGGGCTCGCGACGCCGCCCAGCTTCAGGAGCAGCGCCAGCGCTTCGGGGCTGCGGGTGTTGCTGTTGTTGGTGTAGACCCCTTCGGCGACGGTCACCGGTGTCCACCCGCGCTTGTTCTTCGCGTTCGGATCGGCGCCCTTGTCGACGAGGAACTGAATCAGTCCGGTCGAACCCGCCAGGCCACGATAGGCCGCGCCGTGGAGCGCGGTGTCGCCGTACTTGTCGGCGCGCTTCACGTCGACGTCGCCGAGTTCGTAACAGAGCTTCACCGCGGCCAGGGCGTTCTCTTCCTTGATTGAGGTGTAGCCGATGGAGAAGTTGCTGGCGAGCCCGGCCGCGAACATGATGGCCGAGACTCCGTTCTGCGTCACCTGCGTGGGGCTCGCCCCGTAGGAGCGCAGCAGCTTCATCATGGTGACGTCGGCGTTCATCGCCGCCATCATGAAGGCATTCGCGCCCGCCTGCTTGCCGCCGCGCCCACGCCCGCCCGAGTAGCGCGGCGTTGCCTGCGCAACCGCGTTGACGTCGGCCCCGTAGGCCAGCAGCAGTTCCACCATCTCGATCTTCTCGGCGCCGCGAAGCCCGAGCACCGCGTCCCATTCGCTGCCCTCGGGGCGGACGAACGTGTTGTCGCCGGCGAGTTCGACGCTCCAGTCGCCCACCGCCCAGTGGAGCGGCGTGAAGCCCGGCCCCTGGTCGACGAGCGCGCCCTGGTCGAGCAGGAACTGTGCGTACTTCGTGTGTCCGCGGATGACCGCCACGGTCAGGGCCGACGTGCCGTCGGCGGCCGTGTCGTTCACCTTCGCGCCGGCGTTGATCAGCGTGCGCGAGGTTTCGATGTCGGCATCGCGCGCCGCGAGCAGGAGCGGCGTGAAGCCGGCCTTCGAGCGGGCGTTCACATTGGCGCCCCGCTCGATGAGCAGTCGCACCACGTCGTTGTGCCCCTCGGCCGCGGCCCACATGAGCGGGGTCTGGCCCAGCATGGCCTCGGTCGTCTCGACCTTCGCGCCGCGCTCGACGAGTGACTGCACCACCTTGGGATTGCCCGTGCGCGACGCGGTCATCAGGGCCGTTTCGCCATTCGGCAGCGTGGCATTCGGATCGGCCCCGGAGCGCAGCAGGAAGTCGACCATCGCCGCGCTGCCGTTGGTGCAGGCCAGGGACAACGGCGTGACACCGAACTGGTTGGCGACGCTGGCTTTCGCGCCGGCACCGACCAGCAGCACGGCCACGTCCATGTCGTCGCGCTCAGCGGCCCAGTGCAGAGCCGAGGCTCCGTCGGGCGCGAGCGCATTCACGTCGACCTTCTGCTGGATGAGGGTCTTGACCAGGTCAGCGCGCCCGCGACGCACGGCGTCGACGAGGCGGGCATCGAGGCCAGCCGCCGATGCCGACATACTGCTGAACTGAACGAGGGTTAGACAGAACGCGACCGCGCCAAGGACTCTACCGCGCATCACCACCCCTTGCGTGCGAGAGCCGCCGACAGCAGCCTGTCGCGAAGCGGCTGTAACGCCAGTGAACTGACCGGGAATACTACACCTGCGTTTCAGGTGAAGATATCGCTATTTTCAGGTAGTTTCCGGGGTTCTCGTGCTCCGCAATACTGATGCGCGCAAGGAGTGCCGCAGGCACCGGGCGGGCAATATACGTGCGCCTGCGGCGGTTGCCCGCAACACTGCGCTGCGGTCAGTGGTGATGACTTTCCATTCGCTCGCGTTCAGCGATGACCCGATCCTTGTTGGCCTTCTTCTGGTCCTGCTTCGCGCGCGCCAGCGCGGCCTTCGAACCGGCCTCCGTCTTCACCCCGAACGCCGACAGCTGTCGCGCCAGGTCCACGCTGCCACACGAGGGGCACGCTGGCACGTCACCCGTCCGCACCAGCAGTTCGAAGCTCTCACCACATCCGCGACAGTCGTACTCATAAATCGGCATGCCACACTCCAGACGCGTACGTCGTTCGCTGCGTCAGAGCTATAACGCGCCACGCACGGCGTGTCAACGCGGCGTGGCCGCACGCGCACCGCCCGTATAATCCCACCGCCCGGATTGCACCACGTGCCGGAGGAGACGCCGATGCCTGTTGCCGTGATCGCCATCGTGCTGCTGCTGACATCCACCGTCTGGGACGGCGTCTTCACGACCGCCCAGGCGACGCGAGGCCAGGTCGTGTACGACAGGCAGTGCAGCACCTGTCACGGGTGGGATCTCGCCGGCAGGAATGCGAGGCCGTTGAAGGGCGACGTGTTCTATCGCAACTGGGGCGAGGACAGCCTCGGCAGCCTGTACTCGGTGGTGCGCGACTCCATGCCGCGCAACGCACCAGGCACGCTGAGCGAGCAGGACTACCTCGATGTCGTGGCCTACATCCTCCAGCGCAACGACTATCCCGCCGGCGCGAACGAACTCACGCGGGCAGGCGTCGGCGACGTGCAGGTCGTCGGGAAGAACGGGCCGGCGCCGGTGCCGAACTTCTCGCTGGTCCGCGTCGTGGGCTGCCTGGAGGAAGCCGCGGGAACGTGGCGGCTGACGCGCGCCAGCGAACCGGCCCGCACGCGCCTGCCTGCGCCGTCCGTCGGCGACGAACGCCGGCGGTCCGATGCCGCCGTGGGCGGCACCGGGACCTTCGAGTTGATGGACACCTACGGCGCCACGGACGGGCACGCGGGGCACCGGGTGGAAGTGAAGGGCCTCCTGATGCGAGGCCCGTCGAACAAGCTGAACTTCAGTTCGTTCCAGATGCTCGCGGAGCGCTGCGCACCCTAGGCGATACGACGCGACGCGCGCCGCTTACCGCGGTACCTCGCACGCGAAGTTCGCGGCATCGTCCACGCTGCCCGTGCCCTTGTAGCGCGCCACCTGCGGGTGCGGGCAGAGCGGCCGCGTGCGCGTCACCGCGCCGTTCTCACGATGCGTGGCCGTGATCGGTCCCGGCGACTGCCCCTTCTCGACCCAGTTCTCGAGCGCGGTGAGCATGTCGAACTCGTTCGGCCCCGGACCGCCGCTGCAGTGGTGCATGCCAGGCACGAGATAGAGCTTCGCGAACGCGTCTATCTCCTTCTGGCCACCGACGATCTTCGACACGGCGTCGTAATAGCCCACCGTCCCGTAGGCGCTGATGGCAGGGTCTGACCAGCCGTGGTAGAGCAGCAGCTTGCCGTTGCGGGCCTTGAATGGACGCAGGTCAGGATCGAGCGGGCTCAGGATCTCGCTCATCGTCTTCATCCGCGCCAGGTCCTGCGGGAACCTGAAGACGCGCCAGTTGAACGACGGATCGTCCTGCTCCAGCGCGAGGTAGCGCATGTTCGATTCCGCGAGGCCGTAGCCGCTCGGCAGGCGCTTGCCGGTGTACGCCAGCGTGCCGTCCGCCTGCTTCTGCGGATCCTCGGGCCCGGAAATCCACGCACGCCACCCGCTCGCACTGCCCTCGTGCCCGACCGGGAATCCCCACGCATAGGGCTTTCCCTCGAGCGTGGCCCCACCGTAGATCTGCTTCACGACCGCCAGCTGGCCTTCGTTCAGGCAGGACGGGCCGTCAGTGCCCGCCTTGCAGGCCAGTGTCTCGGGCTTGAAGGTGCACTGCCGCGGATCCGTGACAAGCCCGTCCTCGAGGCCGTCCGCCTTGTCACATGCGGCGAGCGTCGCCTTCGACAGCAGTTCGATCTTCTCGGCCGTCAGGAAGTGCTCGGGCTTGTCGAGCATCTTCTGGTACACGAGCGCACGGCCGACCTGCATGGGGGTGCCGGTCGCGGGGTCGCCGCCGATGATGCCGTCGAAGTCCTGCGGGTAGCGCTGCACTTCCATCAGCGCCTGCCGGCCACCGTTCGAACAGCCGTCGAAGTAGGCGTACTGCGGCGCGCGGCCATAGAACGCGCCGGCGAGTGCCTTGCCGGCCACGGCGGTCACGTGGGTGCCCCGATGCCCGTAGTCGATCTCCTTGGCGCGGTTGCTCCACCAGGTGTCGTCGCTCGTCACGTGGCCCGTATCAGTGGAGGCCGAGGCGTAGCCACGCTCCAGCCCCTTCGACAGCGAGCCGATCGAGCCGCCGAGGCCGCCGACACCGACGAAGTAGTACTTGCCATTCCAACGTTCCGGCAGGCCCAGCCTGAAGTTGACCTCGTTGCCGGGAGACGCGGCGTGACCATCCACCTGGCAGTAGCGGGGCGTCTTGCCCGAGGCATCCACCAGCTTGGCGCCCGTAATCGTCGTGCCCGCCGGCGCCTTGGCCTGCAGGGCCGGCACGGTGCAGTCGGCCAGCGTGGAACTGACACCCTGGGTGAGGACGTGCACGCCACAGGCGCCGACAACAGCAATGGCCGTACTCGCGGCCGTTCGGAGAAGTCTCTGCATGGCCAGATGCTACCCCGGACCCGGACCGGTTTCCCAATGCCCCGCCGGCCTCCGGCACGGCGCCGTCCTGAATCCATGGATATGCACGGAGTCAGACGTCGACCGACACTTCTCCGCTACACTGGACGTTGTCTGGAGGACGAACGTGCCAATGTCTCGTGAGGAGCTGCTGCGCCTGGCCAGAGCGGGCGCCGTCGCCCGCGTGCAGGAACTGCGGAAGGAACTCGAATCGCTCTACAGGACGTTCCCCGATCTGAGGAACGCGAAGGGCGCGAAGGCCCCGAAGCACGCGGAGCCGGCGCCCGCCGGCCGGCGTGAACCGGGCATGCGGAACTGGAGTCCGGCCGACAGGAAAGCGGTGTCGGATCGCATGAAGAAGTACTGGGCGGCGCGCCGCTCCGCGGGAAAGGGCGCGAAGACGTCCCGGTAGCCCCGCTGCACCGCGCGGGACGGCGCCGCGTCAGGGGTGCTCGATCGTGATCGAGAACGCCGTATCTTCCTTCAACGTGCCGGTGTCGAAGATCTGCGCACAGTAGGTGCCGGCTTCGACCGCCGCCTGCAGTTGCGGCGTGCTGCCAGGACCGGTGACCACCGAGACCGAGGGGCTGCAGGGCGCACCCGTGGCAGGCAGCCCGATGCTCAGGCCAGCGGTGACCGTGCCGTTGCCGAGCGTGGACAGCGTCAGCTTCACCGTCCCCGCCGACGACACCGCGAAGCTGCGCGTGGTCGCGCCCCCACGGGCCAGCAGGCTCGCAAACGTGTCTGTCACCGGCGACGTCGTGGTGGTCGTCGAGGACGGCGAGGTCGTGGAATCGTTGCTGCAGCCCGCGGCCGCAAGCGCCAGCAGGAGACAGAGGGTCGGTACGCCAATCGCTCTCATGTCAGGTGTGCACGATACGGATGACGAACAGGGCGTCGCCGGACAGGGCGCCCGGATCCGACAGGTTCACGCAGTAGATGTTGTCCTTCGCCCCCGACGCCGTCAGCTGCGCCGTGAGCCCCGGCGCCGTGTCGACGCTGCTGCTGACCACGCAGCCGAAGCCGCTGGGCACGCCGAGCCCCACCGTCAGCCGTGACGGAAGCGCCGCACCGATCCGGGAACTCGCCAGGCTGGCCAGCGTGATCGAGACCGTTCCCGCATTCGTCACCGAGAAGGAGTAGAACGTCGACCCTTTCGGCGACAGCGTCCCGCTGAACAGCTCGGTGGACGTGGAGACGGTCGTGGTCGTCGGCGAGGTGGTGGTGCTGCTGTCCTTGCTGCAGGCGGCCGTGGCGAGCGCCACCGCGCAGGCCGCCGCGGCACACAGCCGGGTGAGAATCGGGCGCGTCATGGATGGGCCACCGCAGCGGACACGCGAACCGTATCGGTCAGGCCTCCGCCGTCGTAGATGCGAACACAGTAGATGCCGGGCCCCCAGACACCGGTCAGCTGGGGCGAATCGCCCGGGCTGACCGAGACGGCCGTCGTCGTCGTGCAACCGGTCCCCGCGGGCCGTCCAACACCGACGCTCACCAGAACCGGGTCGGGCAGGTTCGTCCCGGTCACGCTCTTCAGGGTGACCGCCACGTTCCCGTAGCTCGCGATGTTGAACGAGTAGAACACCGCGCCGCCAACACCGACGGTCGCGCTGAAGGTTTCGGTGACCGTGGCGTCGGCGGCCACGGGAGTCGGGGAGGTCGTCGTGGAGGTGGTGCTGTCCTTGCCGCATCCGGCGAGGAAGAGCATTCCCGCACACAGGGCAACCGGCACCACACGCGAAAGGAGCATGTGTCTCATTGAACTACGGCAACAGGTGAAAAGGCTATGATACGGCGCCTGTCAGGCGGCCGTCACGCCGGATCCGGCCGGACCGTCCGAGAGGCGGTACCCCACCCCTCGCACGGTTTCGACGACGCAGGCGTCCTCGAGGACTGGACGAAGCTGATGGCGCAGGCGCTTCACGAGCGCATCGACGCTGCGCACCGTGACGAACGTCCCGCTGCCCCACACCGCATCGAGCAGCGACTGCCGGTCGAACACGCGCCCCGGATGTCCCGCAAGGAAGTACAGCAGCTGGAACTCCTGCTCGGTGAGCCGCAGCTCGGAATCCCCAACCCGTACCCGCCTGCGGGCCGGATCGATGTCCAGATGGCGGACCCGGACGGCCCGTGAATCGACGGCACCGGCCTGCGCGGGCGGCGGGGCGGTTGGGACCCGCCGCAGCAGCGCACGCACCCGTGCGACGAACTCCCGCGACCCGCACGGCAGGGTCAGGAAGCTGTCGACGCCGCGCTCGACAAGTTCGACACCCCGCAACTCGTCGCCCTGGGCCACGAGCGCCAGCGTCAGCGGGGGATGGCGCCAGCGGGCCACGGCCTGCGCCAGGACCAGCGTGGCACGCCGCAAGCGGGCGTGATTGAGGACGACCAGCTGGGGACAGGGTACGACACCCTCGTGCAGGCCATCGGCCCCACATTCCGCCACACCGATCCCTTCGAAGGTCAGCAGCTGACGCAGATGGTCGGTCTGGGCGCCAGCAGGTTCCACGAAGAGCACATGAGGGGCAGACGACGGTGGCATGGGGGGCTCTGAACAGCAGGGCTGTGCCAGCAACCGCACTGCCAGCCCGGGTCCTTGTGAAATCAACGACTTACAGGCCCATGTCCCCTGCGGGTTCCGGTCCCGTGTCGCCGGGGGCGGACACGTGCCGCAAGAGCCGACTAGGGGATTCACCTTGTTGTGCGACCGATCCGCCTCAGATATAAAGCTCGACACTCCCAGCCCGTGAACCTGTTCGAATTGCTCCGGACCCGGCGGTCGATGGCCGTGCTCGTCGGCTACCTTGTGCTCGGCATCCTGACCCGCCTGGTGGTGGCGCGCGCCGACATCATCAACGCCGACGAAGCGTCGTACATGGTGGGCGCCTCGCAACTCCTCAGCGGGCATCTCCCTTCTGCGGCGTTCGGCGACAACACGCCGCCGCTCATCTACCTGTTCTACGCAGGGGCACAGCTCCTCCTCGGACCGGGCATCGCCTCGGTCCGCCTGCTGACGGCGCTGCTCATCGTTCCAGGCACCGCGTTCGCGGTCTCGGCGTTCTATCGTCACGATCGCCGCGGTATGACGGCCGCGGCACTGCTGCTCCTGTACTGCGCCGCCTACACCGCGGGCGACATGCTGGCGGTGACCGTCGACGTCGTGATGGTGCTGCCACTGGCCTGGTCGCTTGTCGCGCTTGCGAGGCCAGGGCGCGCGCGATCGGCGGGCGGCGTGTTCCTCGCCGGTCTGCTCGTGGGCGTGGCGTCGCTCGTGAAATACGAGGCCGGCTTCTGGGCCGCGGCGGAACTGGTGGCCATCGCCGCTGCGGGGTGGGGAGCGGGGCGCCGCGTCCTGCGCGCGGCCGTCGCGTTCATGCTGGGCCTGGCGCTGCCGGCCCTGGCCATGGTCACCGCGTGTGCCGCCGCGGGTGAGCTCGACAGCCTGATGTTCTGGAACGTGACGCACAACCCCGAGTACCTGCGACATCCGATCGGCGTCGGTGCCGCCGCCATACGCGCCCTGGAGAGCGTCGGTCCCTTCCTGCTGGTGACGTCGCTGCTGTGGTACGGCTGGCTGCGCTCCAGTGCACGAGGCTCCGGCACGTCCGAGTACGCGAACACGCTCGTTGCGGCGACGATCGGCGCGTCCTCGGCGGCCGCGTGTCTCGGGTTCCGCTTCGTCCCCCACGACTTCATCCCGCTCTACGTACCGTTGTGCATCGGGGCGGCGCCCTGGGTGGCGCGCATCACCCGGTGGCCGATGCGCCTGCCGGGATGGGCGGCCGCAACCGCGACCCTCGCCATCTGCACCGGCTGGACCGCGGTGAACGCCGTGCACGTGCAGGCCCTGTCGGCTCAGGCCGCCAGCCAGCCGGCCGCACAGGTGGCCGCGCGCCTCGAGGCAGACGGCTGTCATGCCGGCGCGTCGCTCTTCGTCTGGGGTTCTGCCCCGGAGTTCTACTACCGGGCCGGGCTTCCTCCAGCGTCGCAGTTCGTCGTCCCGGGATACCCGCTCGTGCGCTACGTCGCCGGCGCTCCTGACGAGACACGTCCGCGCGCCTCCAGCCGTCGCCGGTCCGCACGCGTACAGCACTGGTCCCGACTGATGGCCGACCTGCGCTCGTCCCAACCCACCTTCATCGTCGATACCTCCCCTGCCAACATCGCTCGGTGGAAGGCCTTCCCGATGCGCGACTACCCGCTCCTCCACCGCCTCATCACGCGCGAGTACACCCACGTGGACACCGTCAGCGGCGTCGACATCTACCGGCGGACGAACTGCGTGGACCTCGCCCGTCGCGACCGCTGAGGTCGCGCCGCTTGCAGCATCCTCGCGTGAACACACACACGGGGAGACGCACATGGGACTGCGCGATACGTACAACTCGGCGATTCAGGTGGCGAAGGGGCTGCACATGCAGGGGGCAGCCGAGGAGCGTGACGGCAAGCTCTACTTCCACGGCACCGTCCAGAATCAGGACGAAGCGAACCGCATCTGGGACGCGATCAAGACAGTACCGACCTGGCGGAACGACATCGTCGCCGACATCAAGCCGTTGAACAATGCCCCCGCTGCGTCCGGGCAGGCGACGAGCGGCACTGCCACCGGACACGCGACCACGTACACGGTGAAGCCGGGCGATACGCTGAGCGCCATCGCGAAAGAACTGCTCGGCAAGGCCAGTGAGTATCCGCGGATCTTCGAGGCGAACCGCGATCAGCTGTCGGACCCCGACAGGATCAAGCCCGGACAGGTGCTGAAGATCCCCGGGCGCGGCTAGCGGCGGAACCGGTGGCGGACGAGGAGGTCCACGGCGTGCCAGCCGTCGCGCCAGCGGATCTTCTTGCCCGCCTGGACCGAACGGGGAGAGAACGTCACTGGCAGTTCCAGGATGCGCACACCGCTCTTGAGCAGGTTCACCGTGATCTCCGGCTCGATGTCGAAGCGGTTGGCCGTCAGGCGGAGGCTGCGTGCGAGGTCGCCCCGCATGATCTTGTAGCAGGTCTCCATGTCGGTCAGCCGCGTCCCGTACAGCACGTTGGTGAGCAGCGTGAGCCCCATGTTGCCCAACCGCGACATGAACGGCACGTGCGACGTATCGCCCATGAAGCGCGAACCGTAGACCACGTCGGCGCGGTCCTGGAGGATCGGCTCGATCAGCGTCAGCAGTTGTTCGGGATCCAGTTCGAGGTCCGCGTCCTGGATGGCGACGATCGACCCGCGTGTGCGGGCAAACCCCGTGCGCAGCGCCGCCCCCTTGCCCCCGTTCCGCTCCTGGTGCACCGCCGTGACGAGCGGAGAGCGCGACGCCGCGGCGTCGAGCGCCTGGCGCGTGCCGTCGCGGGAGCCGTCGTTGACGGCGATGATCTCGATCGGCAGCGGGAACGGAATGCCCAGCAGGCGGTCGAGCACCGCCCCGATCGTGCGTTCCTCGTTGTAGACCGGGACAATGATGGAGAGCAGCGGCGACACGTGCGTCCAATTCTACCGGACGAGGTGGCGGGCACGGCATCTCCCCGCAGCGGGCCGCCCCTTATGGCCTGGTGTCACACCACGACGCCCCGCGGCGCCGCGCCACGGCCGCCGTCCCGAACTGCTGGACGATGTCGAGTTCCTCACGGACGCCGCTCGGAAGCGCCGGCAGGTCGACGATCGCGTAAGGCAGGCCTCCAGGCGTCAGCCAGCGGACGATCGCATCCCTGGGTTCGTAGGTGCTGTTGTCGCCCGTGCGGTCCGACATGCGCGGGTTGCCGAGCACCGCCAGGTGCAGCCAGTACGCCGTCTCGTCGTCGCCCACGAGATACTCGAAGCAGCCCGGTGCGGCGTGCTCCCCGGCCCAGAGTCCGGCCCGGTACAACGGAAGGGAGACAGCCGGTGGCAGCGGGTGCAGCTTCGCTGGCTGCGCCGCGAGCGGCCGGACGACGCCGACGGCGACGACCGCCACGACGGTGGCCGCGGCGACGCGCGTGATCGTGCGATCCGCGTCGGCGTCCCGAATCACCCGTCGCCAGATCACCCCGCACAGAAGCGCCGCGCACGCCGCCATCGGCCACAGCAGCAGGTACATCATCTTCAGGGCCATGTAGGGCTGCGGGGCTCCGGCTCGCGTCGCCAGCACGTAGAAGGCTCCAGCCTGCGCGAGCACCGCGAGGGCGAAGACGGCGACGGGCCTGCCCGCAGGCACGAGCAGCGCGGCCACGAAGCCGCCTGCGGCGAGCAGGACCAGGGGCCAGCCGAACGCCTCCACCGACGGCCACGGGGCGGATCCGCCGGTCCCGGCGAGTTGCAGCCACCCGAGGCGGCCCACGAGATATACGCCGGCGATCAACGCAACGGGGAGCACGGCGAGGACCCCATCGGACGCGCGGGTCGACAGCGAGCGTTGCCGCGTCAGGGCGATGACCAGCAGGGCCGCCAGGTATGGCGGTCCGCTATAAACCGGCCAGGTGAGGAACGTGGCGGCACCGGCCACCCCGAACACCGCCAGCAGCGCCGACGAGGGCTGCTGCGCCCACGCGACGATGGCCCACCACATGGTGACGACGAACAGTTCGGCGACCACCTGCGCGAGGAAGCCGTACTCCATGAAGCCGCCGAGGAAATACCGGGGCGACGCCAGCAGCAGCACGGGACCGAGCATTGCCAGCGACACCGGCACGCGCGGGGGCAGCAGCCGGATGCAGACGGCGAGCAGGAACACGACCTTCAGCGCAACGGTCGCCGCCTGCACGGCGTGCATCGCCCGCAGGCCGTCGCTGCGCGACACGGCGCCGGCCACCGCCACGAGCACGTGGCTGCCGGGCGTGTACTGCGCCATCTCCCCGAGGAAGCGCTCGACCGAGGGGTCGTGCACCAGCCGCCAGTGCTGCTCGATGTAGCGAATCAGCAGGAGGTGATGCGTCAGGTCGGGCCCGGTGCTCAGGGGCAGCAGGGTCGGCGCCGCCAGCCACAGGAGCCAGGCCAAGGTGACGAGCCCTGTTCCACCCGCCATCAACCGCACGCCCGGTTCGCGGATGGCTCCAGGCAGCAGGAAGGCCGCCACTCTCGCGCCGGCGGCCAGCGCGAACAGGAGCAGCACGAGCGGCAGGAACGGGAAGCCCGCCAGGTCCAGCAGATAGCTCGCGAGGACGATCGTCGCCGCGACGATCACCAGTGCCACCGCCACGGCCTCGACGTCCGACACGGGCACACGCCCGTTCGATGTACTCACGTCGTCGAGCATAGCCGGGTCAGGGCATGGAATTCGCCTAGAGCCTGAAGAGCCTCGTGAACTTCACGATGAACGCCCGGTTGCGCAGTTCGGGGATACCCGTGGGGATCGTGTCGCGGTTGTCGGTGAGCACGACGAACAGGTCGCTCCCGGGCTGGTACTCCCAGCGGAAGCGGATGTTCGTGTTGAAGCTCGAGGCCGCCGAGTTGTACTGCATCAGCGCGCTCGCGCTCATGCGCGGCGTCATCGTGTAGGTGGCCCGCGTCGTGAGCAGCGTCGACGTGAAGTCGCCCTCCGGCATCCGGACGATGTTGAGGGTGAGCGAGGGTTCGAGGAGCAGTTGCGGCGTCAGCTGCACGCGGCCGCGGCTCGCGGTCAGGCCGGTGCGGGTGCCGTTGTAGAACTCGCCGTACTCGAGTGTGACGTTCGCCGAGAGCGGCCGCTGGGGACCGAAGTTGTACAGCAGGTGCGCTTCGTTGAAGCCGTACCCGCCCACCGGGATGAACACGCCGGGCGAGACCTCGAACGGCCTGTCGAGCGACTCGTAGCTCTCCTGCAGCTCGAACGAGACCGCGTCGCCGTTCTGGAACTCCGCGCGTGCGGCAACCTGCGCCTGCCGCGACTGGAGCCGGTTGTCCGGATCGGTGATGTAGTCGTAGAGCGCCTCGTAGAAGTACTTGCGGACGACCTTCGAGTGCGGCCGCGGGCTGTAGCGCACGTACGCGGAGTTGCGGGCGAAAGCCGTGCGGCGCGTGAACGCCACGTCCGGCCTGAAGTGCTCGTCGAGCGTGAGCCGTTCGAGCTGGACGCCGTACTTGTCGGCGTTGTAGTCCATCTGTCCGCGGTAGCTGGTGTTCTTCCCCGAGAGGCCCGGGTTGTCGCTCGCAGCGATGTAGCTGTTGAAGTTCAGGTTCTGGAAGAACGAGAACACCCCGTCCACGCCAACGGTACGTCCGTGGCCCTCCCCAAAGGTGGAGCGCGACCGGTCGGTGTAGAGCACACCGACGGCGCTGCGGCGCAGGATGTCGCGCTTCACGCGGACGACACCGAAGTTCGTGGGCTCGATGTTCCGGCCGTCGACACCGGCGGTGCGGATGTCGATCAGGCCGATGCTGTAGTTGCCGGCCTTGCCGGTGACCCGTCCGCCCGCGTCGATCGGTACCGTCTGTCCGTCCTGCAGGCCGATCCGGCGGCTGAAGAACATCACCGGAACGTCGGCCGGAATCGGGTTGCCGAAGTTGGTGCCGCCGGTGCCGGGCGGGCGGTTCGAGATGCCGCCGAAGGCGAAGATGCCCTGCCCTTCGAGGAAGAAGTCGCGCTTCTCGGGAAACAGCACACTGAACCGGGTGAGGTTGGCCTGCTGCTCGTCCTCCTCCACCTGCGCGAAGTCGGTGTTGTAGGTGAGGTCCGCCGTGATGCCGTCGGTGATCCCCACCTTCAGGTCCACGCCGACGTCGCCCTTGGCATCGTTCGAGGTCGTGCTGCCGGCCGGATGCTCCGTCGTAACGCCCGAGATGCCGTACGGCTTCAGCTCGAGGTTCCTGCGGGCCTGCGGCGTCTGCAGACCGACGAGGGTGCCCGCCGACGAGAGCTTGTTGATCGCGCGCCGCCCGAGCGCGCCCGGCATCCTGGTGAGGTACTGGTTCTCGTTCTTCCACTTCACGACGCGCTTGAGGTTGATGCCCCATTCGTTCGCGCCTGGTGGAAAGCGCAGCGACTTGAAGGGGATGGCCATCTCGACCGTCCACCCGTCGTCCACGCGCGCGGTGCGACCGTCCCACACCGTACTCCAGTCACGGTTCATGTCGCGCTCGTCCGTGATGTAGCCGTCGTACAGGCCGCCAGCGAGGCTGATCTGGAAGAGGAAGCCGTTGCGCCGATCGTGGAACGTGTCGAACACCACGCCGAAGCTCTCGTTGTCGTTCGTGCCCTGCCCGTCGCGGCGCATCTCCGTGACGATCTCCCTGTCGGGCTGCGAATCGGACAGATGGGCTGCGACGTAGATGTTGCGATCGTCGTAGAGCAGCCAGACGCGGGTGTTCTCGGTCGCGGGCTCGCCTTCGAGCGGTTCCTGCTGGAGGAAGCCGTCGATCGCAGGCACGCGGGCGTACACCTCTTCCTTGAGCTGGCCGTCGAGCACAACGGGCTGGGAGACGCGCACCGCGCGCACCGTCACCTTCCCATCGGCCGCTCTCGTGACCGTCGGCTCAGCCGAGGTGCCCGGCGGGGGCTCGGGCGACTGCGCCGCAGCAGTGCCCACTGAAAGGCAGAGGAGTCCACACAGAACGGAAGCGAATCGGACCATCTAAGTTTTGTGTCAACAAGAAGGGCGCGTTCACGAGGATGATGAGCTTCAACTTTATCAGCTGCCCGGGCCGCACGAGCCGCACAGTTTTGTCCGTTGCAGGCACCAGACGTGTCGCCTGCGCTCCGCCTCGCTGAACCGTAAGGGGCGGCGCAGCGTTTGCTCTCTACCAGAGCCATGAAGGACGGGGCCATCAGGTCCGCGTCATTGGAGGAGAGGGCAATGCTGTTCACACTCGCGTTGATTCTGTTCGTGGCGTGGCTGCTCGGTCTCGTCGGCGTCTACACGATTGGCTCGATCGTCCACGTGCTGCTCGTCATCGCGCTGGTGCTGTTCCTGGTGGGCATCATCAGCGGCCGCCGCACGGTGGTCTAGCAGCTGAAGTCAGAACTCAGAACTCTGCATTCCGTAGCGAAGGCAGACCTTTGATTCCATGAAGGAGTGATCACATGAACCGCGATGAGATGGAAGGCAAGGCCGAGGCGCTGAAGGGCAAGATGAAGCAGGCCGCAGGCGATCTCACGGACAACGAGCGGCTGAAGAACGAAGGTATCGCCGATGAAGCGGCGGGCGACACGCAGGACGCGATCGGTCGCGGCCGGCGCAAGGCCGGTGAGTTCATCGAGGACATCGGCGAGAAGATCAAGAAGTAGCGGCCATCGACGCCCGGGCAGCCGGCAGGCGGACCACGAACTCGGCTCCGGTGCCCGGGCCCTCACTCAGTGCCTCGACGCGTCCTCCGTGCAGGTGCACGAGGCGCTCGACCAGCGCCAGCCCGATGCCGAGTCCGCCGTCGGCCAGTTCATGCGACGACGGCTCCTGCACGAAGAGTTCGAAGATCTGCTGCAGGCGCGATGGGTCGATGCCGACGCCGCTGTCGCGCACCCGCAGCGCAATGTCGGTGTCCACATGCTCGACCACCACGCGAATCGTGCCCTGGTCAGGCGTGTACTTCGCCGCGTTGGCCAGCAGGTTGTCGACGACCTGCCCCAGCCGGGTCCGATCGGCAAGAACGAACGCCGCGTCGTCGCCGAGGCGCAGATCCAGCGCATGACGCCTCGCCTCGAGCAGGGGCCGGGTAGTCTCCACCGCGTGGGACACGATCAGGCGCATGTCGATCCGCTCGCGTTCCAACCGGATCTTGCCGAGCCGCGCCCGTGAGATGTCGAGCAGTTCGTCGACGAGCGTACGCAGGCGCTGTACCTGCCGCGTCAGGACCTCGAGCGGCCTCCGGTGTTCGGGCGGCGCCTCTCCGCGCGCGAGCAGCGCAATCGCGAATGCCATCGGCGCGAGCGGGGTCCGCAGCTCGTGCGAGAGCATGCCGAGAAACTCGTCTTTCTGCCTGTCGGCCGCACGCAGCGCCTCCTCCTGGAGGCGACGCTCCGTGATGTCCGTGCAGGCCCCGGTCATGTAGATCCGGTCGCCGGACCGATAGACGCGTCCCCGGTCGGAAAGCCACCGACAAATCTCGCCCGCGGTCCGGAACTCCTCCTGGAAATCGACGGCGTCGCGGGCCGACCGCACGCACGCCTGAATCACGCGTTCGCGGTCGTCTGGATGGACCCGATGGATGAAGTCCTCGAACGACTTCACGGGAGTCGTCGGCGTCAGCCCGAACAGCAGCTTCAGCTTGTCGTCCCATTCCAGTTCGTTGGTGTCGATCTGCCAGCGGAACGTCCCAGTGTCGGAGGCATCGAGCGCGGCCGTCAGCCGCTCCCGCGACTCGTTGCTCTCACGCGCAGCCTGCGCCAGCCGCGCCTCGACGCGCTTGCTGTCCGTCAGGTCCCGGCTGATTGTCGCGTAACCCGTCGGACGGCCCTGCGCATCGTCCAGGCGGACGACGCTGTAGTCCATCCAGGTGCCCTGGCCGGTGACAACGTTGCGGAACTGCACCTCGGCCGATGCACTGCCATCGCGCAGCACGCGCGGAAAGAACTCGTCCCGCAGATACTGATGGTGCTCCGGCATGATGACCGCGAAGACAGTCAGGGTGTCTGGAAAGGGCTTGCTGAGGTCGGCGCCGATGATGGCCGCGCCGGCCTGATTGACAAAGAGCGGGCGGAACGTCAGGTCCGCGATACCGACGAAGTCGCCTGTCCGTTCGAGCACGAACTCGAATTGCCGGAGTCGCGCATCGACGCGGCGGGACGCGGTCACGTTCTCAGCGGCACCATGCCATCCGGTGACCGAGCCTTCCGCGTCGACCATGGGAGTGAGCGTCGAACGAACGCACTGGCCGCTCGCGTCCGGATAGTCGATCTCGACTTCGAAGGTCACCGATCGCCCGGCCAGCACCTCAGCGATATAGGGGCGCAACCGGGCCATCGCGGCGGGGCCCACGATGTCTTCGATGTTGCGACCGATGAGCGAAGAGGGTTCGAGCCCGAAGCGCTCCGCATAGCGACGGTTCGCGAACAGGTATCGCCCCTCGCAATCGAAGCTCGCCAGAAGCAGGGGCACGGCATCGAGGAGTCCGTCAGGCGCCGGTGGGGACGCCGGCGCGAGGACCGCTGATGCGCGCGAACGAACGAGAGCCGCAGTATCGGGGCGCAAAGACGGCTCGTGCAGTGCACGTTCGGTTCCGTCCGCGGCTCGCGGGGGCCGGAGCGGAAGCTGCTACGATCGTCACGTGCAACACGTTGGAAAGAAATGGATTGCGCTTGCTGCGCTCGTCATCGCCACTGGGGCCGGCATCTGGATCGCGACCCGTCGTGACACGTCTCCATACACATTGCCGCCCCGGATCGAGCCAAAGTGGACACTCCTCACGAGCGACGGCACCGACCCCTGGATTGTCGGCGTGGCGCCGCCGGAATCCCTGATCACGGCACTCGTGTCACAGGTGACGGGCCGGGCAGGCCGGACCTTGGTGTCCCCAGCGCACATGGCGATTCCGCTCGTCCTGCGATCCGAGTTCGATGAGTCCTTGCAGGGAGCGTTCGGCGTCGACTCAGTGAGCCGCCTGGCGGCGGACCTCGGGCTGGATGCCAGCCGCGCATTCGAACCGGTGTGCCTCGCGCATCGAACCGTACAGGGCGCGGCCGGTGAGGCCGACCTTTACTTCGTGCCGTTCACCTCGCCGGCCTTCGATCAACTGCGGGTTTCGCTGATGCCGGAGCATCCTGAGCAGGCCGGCATCGGCATGTACGATCCGGGCCTGCTGACGCCCGTGCTCATCGTCGGCGCGACGGAGAACAGCTTCGACCGCTGGTGGCCCTTGCGCGTAGACCCCGAGCGCGACTGCGAAGCACCCGTGACCAATCGGTAGCGTGGGTTGGCGGGGCCGAGGTCATCACGAGCCCCAGTGCAGCAGTCCTGCCCTGCCCAGCCAACCGTGGCTGCCCTCGCGTCAGAACTGGAACAGCCGGTTCATCTTCACGACGAACGCGCGGTTCTTCAGGTCCGGGAACCCGGTAAGTGCGGTGTCGCGTTCGTCCGTGTAGACCACGAAGAGCTCGCTGCCGGGGTGGTATTCCCAGCGCAGGCGCAGGTTCGAGCTCATGGCGTTCGTGCTGGAGTTGTACTGCACCAGTCCGCTGAAGAACATCCGCGGCGTCACCGTGAAGGTGGCGCGGTTCGAGAGCAGCCGCGTCGTGAACTGCCCTTCCTTCAGGTCCACCCAGTTGATGGAGATACCCGGCTCGAGCGAGAAGCGCGGCGAGAGTTCGATGCGACCGGCGTTATAGCCGAGCGTCGTCCGATCGCCGTCGTAGAACGTGCCGCGCGTCAGCGACACGTTGCCCGACAGCTTGTGCTGGTTCCCTCGCGACCAGGAAACGGTGGCGTCGCCGAACCCATAGCCGCCCACCGGCAGGCGCACGCCAGGCGCAATCGTGAACGGTGACCGCAGGTCCTCGTAGCTGCGACCGACCTGCGCATTGAATCCGTCGCCGCTCTGGAACGTGATGCCGAACGCCGCATTCACGTCCCGGCTCTCCAGGCGCCCGCTGGTGTTCGCGATGTAGTCGTAGTTCAGCGAGTAGGCATACTTGCGGACGCGCTTCGAGCGCTTCGGCCGCGGGCTGAAGCGCAGCTGGCCGTACTGCCGGTCGAAGGCCGAGCGCCGGAGGAAGCCGACCTCGGGATTGAAGTGATCGTCGACGCGCAGCTTTTCGTACTGCACCCCGTACCGATCGCCGTTGTAGACGGCGTTCAGGCGGTAGCTCGTGTCCCCGCCGCTCACGCCGGGCGTGTCGCTCTTCGCCCAGTAGGTGTTGACCGTCCAGTTGTCGTAGAGGCCGATGGTGGCATCGACCCCGTACGCCTGGCTCGCGTCGGGGCTCGCCACGGCATTCGAACGACCGGTGTAGAGCAGCCCCACGTTGCTGCGGCGCCCGATGTCCTGCTTCAGCCGGAACACGCCGAAGTTGGTGGTCGGCGTCGCGGCCGTGTCCCCGGCTCGCACGTCGATGAGGCCGAGCGTCGTTCGCCCCACCTTGCCGGTGAGCCTGCCGCCCGCGTCGATGGGCACCTCGGCGCCGTTGTTGAGGCCGATGCGGCGGCTGAAGAACAGCAGCGGCGTCAGCGTGTTGCCGCTCCGGGTCGTCGACTCGGCGCCGCCGAAGTCGAAGATGCCCTGGCCTTCGAGGAAGAACTCGCGCTTCTCGGGGAAGAAGAGCGGAAAGCGCGTGAGGTTCACCTGCTGCTCGTCCACCTCCACCTGCGCGAAGTCGGTGTTGTAGGTGAAGTCGGCCGTGAGGTTCTGGGTCACGCCGTACTTCACGTCGAAGCCGGCATCCTGGTCGCGCGCATTGTTCACCGCGGGCTTCGCCCGGAGGTCGCTCGTCAGGCCGCCGATCGCGTAGGGCTTGATCTCGAGGTTGCGGGCGCCTGACGGCGCGTCGATGCCGACGAGCGTGCCGCCCAGCGAAATCTGGAAGATGACACTGCCCTGGTTCGGCGTCATCTTCTGGATGAACGACTCCTCGTTCTTCCACCGGACCGTCCGCCGGATGTTGATCCCCCAGACCTGCGAGGCGCCTGGCCGGTACCGAATCGCCCGGAACGGAATCGCCATCTCGGCAATCCAGCCACCGTCGAAGCGCCCGGGCTGCCGGTTCCACACCGGCTGGTAGTCCGTATTGCCCGGCGGACGCTCGTTCGTGACGTACGCGTCGTAGATCCCGCCGATCGGCGTCAGCTCGAAGAGGAACGCGTTGCGATGGTCGTAGAACGTGTCGAAGTAGATCGCGAAGTTCTCGTTGCGGATGACGTTGTTGTTGTCGCGCCGCATCTCGTTCGCGACCCACCGGTCTTCCGGTGCCGAGTCGTAGCACTTCGCCCCGACGTAGATGTTGTCCTCGTCGTAGAAGATCCAGACCTCCGTCGGCTCCGTGGCCGCCTCGCCGCGGCGCGGCTCGGTCTGGACGAAACCGCCCATCGGCTTCGTCAGCAGGTACGGCTCCTCGTCGAGCTTCCCGTCGATCTTCATCGGCGAGGTGACCCGCGTGGCCCGCAGCGTGACGCGCCCCTGCGCATCGCGCGCGATGGTCTCCGGTGCCACGGGTGGCGCTGGCCCGTTGATGGGCACGCCGTTCACCACGGGCGGCGGGACAGCTGCGGTCGAGGCGGACTGTGCGGCGGCGGTCGAGAGGGACAGCGCCAGCAGAGCTACCGCAAGGAGCGACGATCGGGTAGAGAGGATCAAAACGAGCCGATTATACCGGCCCGGCTCAGCCTCGTTCCCAGCTGGCCCTCCAGACCCCGCACGCCCTCTCAGCGCCCGCTGCGCCCGCCCCCAAAGCGGGCCCCTGCGGTCCGAGCTACGGCTGTGCTGTCTCTACCCGCAATCCGCGCCGATAGACTCACGAGCGGCACGAGCAGCCGTGCTCCGCGGCCGAGGTTGCCGCCGGTTCTGCTCAGGCGCTAGCATCGTTCGTGCGCCTGCCCAGGCACCGTCCACACGCACTCGCTGTTTCCGATCGCCAGGCGACATTCACACGGACGGAAGCCCCAGGATGCGACTGTCACTCCGCTACCAACTCGGACTCGCGCTGATCGTCGTCAACGTGGTCCTCACGGCTGGTGTCGCCGTCCTCACGTACCGCGCGGCGCACGACGCCATGGTGGACCAGGCCCGCGACGCCGTCGCCGTCGTCGCCCAGAGCCGCGAACGGGAACTGCTCGATCAGCTCCGGCACCGGCAGGAGCGCCTCACGAACTTCCTGCAGAGCCTCCAGACCCTCTGCGGCGAGCGCGGACCCAACGGGGGCTATGGGTTCGAGGACGAGTGCGTGCGGGCCGCCGTCGGCGGCGTCCATCGCAGCGAGCGCGCCACGTCAACCACCATTGCGTACCGCGGCGAACGCCTGTACGCCGCGGGCGGGCCGGCGCAGGTTCCGGCGCCAGCCGCCGATCAACTCGTCCGCATCGCCGCCGCCAATGGGTCAGGCCTCTACGCCATGACGGCCAGGCTTGGCGGGCTCTCGGCCCACGTCGAGTTCACGCTCGACGAGATCAATGCGGTCGTCACGGATCGCGCGGGGCTCGGCACCGGGGGCGAGGCATTCCTCACGGATGCGGCAGGCTTCCGCATCACCAGCGCCTCGCGCGTCGTGGCTGCGCAGCATCCGGTCGCCATGGAGGCCATCGGCCCGTGCGCGCGTGGGGCCTCGCAGAACGCGCTGGATCTCGACGATCGGGGCATCCTGGTCATCGCGAGCCTGCGTCACGCCCCCGCGCTCGGCGGCAGCTGCATCGTCGCCAACGTCAGCTACGACGATGCGACGGAGGCGATCACGCGGCTGGGCCGGCTGCTGGCGTATTCCTCGGCGCTGGTCGTCCTGTTCGGCGGGGTGGTGTCGGTCGTCCTGGCGAGCGTGGCCACACGCTCGCTGAAGCGGCTCGCAGGAGCGGCGCGCAGGCTGGGCGAGGGCCGCTTCGACACGCCGATTCCGGCAGAGGGTCCGAGCGAGGTGCATCAGCTCGGTCGCACGCTCTCGGCGATGGCCGCCTCCATCGGTCAACTCGTGCAGCGTGAGCAGCACGCCAGGCACGAGGCCGAGGCGGCCAACAGGACCAAGGACCAGTTCCTCGCCACGCTCTCGCACGAGCTGCGCACGCCCCTCAACGCCATCCTCGGCTGGGCCTCCATCCTCTCGCGCAGCGGCTACGACCCCGCTCGCGTGCGGCACGCGGTCCACGTCATCGAGCGGAACGCCCGCATCCAGTCGCAGATGATCGAGGAACTCCTCGATGTCTCGCGCATCGTGTCCGGCACCGTGCGGCTGCAACCCACGGACGTCCGCATCGGCGCGGTGCTCCAGTCCGCGGTCGACTCCGTGCGCCCGGCGGCCGACGCCAAGGGGGTTGCGCTCGCCTGCACCATTCACACGGCGGAAACCGTGGTCCGGGGCGACGCGCGCCGGCTGCAGCAGGTCGCGTGGAACCTGCTGTCGAACGCGGTGCGCTTCACGCCGGCTGGCGGCCAGGTGTCCGCGAGCCTGCGGCAGGTCGGAGACGAGGTGGAACTGCGGTTCGAAGACACCGGCTGCGGGATCAGCCCCGACTTCCTCCCTCATGTGTTCGAGCGCTTCCGTCAGGAGGACAGCAGCACGACCCGTGCGCATGGCGGCCTCGGCCTCGGCCTCGCCATCGTCCACGACATCGTCGGGCTGCACGACGGCACGGTGCAGGCCGAGAGCGAGGGCGAGGGACGGGGCGCGACCTTCATCGTGCGGCTGCCCGTGTCCTGCGCGAAGAACGACGCCGCCGCGCCGCCCGCGGCCACCGGCGTGCCCAGGCTGACGGGCGCACGTGTCCTCGTGGTGGACGACGACCCGGACACCCGGGATGTGCTGAAGACGGTGCTCGAATCGGCAGGAGCCGAAGTCGTGCTGTCGGCGTCCGCCGGCGAAACCCGGACCGCCTTCGCCCGCGCCCACCCCGATCTCCTCATTGCCGACATCGGCATGCCGGGCGAGGACGGCTACGCGCTCATCAGCTCCATCCGCGAGATGGAGACCGGCACCTCACACGTCCCGGCCATCGCCCTGACGGCCCGGACACGGCCTGAAGACGTGGAACAGGCCCTGGCCGCCGGCTTCCAGCTCCATCTCGCCAAGCCGATCGACTCCGGCCGGCTGGTGGAGTCGGTGGTGGCGCTGGTGAATCACTGAGGGCAGGCTCAGAGGTCCAGGAGTCAGGAATCGATAAAGGCCTGGCCTGCCCTGAGCGAGCGAAGCGAGTCGAAGGGTGCTAGAATCCGCCTCCGGCACCCCGTCGGTCACCGCGCCCTGAACTGCGGCCCGAGTTGGCGTGTCCACCCGTGGAGGACTGCGAACGATGGCCCCTGAAACGTCGCGCCGCGACTTGCTGAAAACCCTTGGTCTGGCCGGTATCGGCCTGTCGGTGGCGAACCTGCCCGAGTTCACGATGCCCGCGCTGGCGCAGGGCGAAACGGTCATCCCGTTCGCGGACATTCCGGCGGCCATGAACAACCCGCCGAACCCGGCCGCCGTCACTCGCATCTACGACATCCGCAAGATCGACGGCGCCTTCACGCAGAACGACAGCTTCTTCACCACGCAGCACTACGGGCACCCGACGGTGGACGCCGCCGCGTGGCGCCTGAAGGTCAGCGGCATGGTGACGAACCAGCTGACGCTGTCGCTCGACGACCTGAAGAAGCTGAACGGCCGCGACCTGATTGCCGGGTTCGAGTGCAGCGGCAACAGCCCGCGCCTCACGCAGGGCTTCGCCGGCAACGGCAAGTGGACCGGCATTCCGCTGCGCCTCGTGCTCGATCAGGCCGGCGTCTCGCGCGATGCGCGCGAGTTCGTCTTCTTCGGCGCCGACAAGGGGCCCGAGGAGATCGAGTGGCGCACGCAGAAGTTCAACGTCGAACAGCAGTTCGGCCGCAGCCTGACCCGCGAGCAGGCGCTCTCGGGTGAGCCGTTCCTGGCCTGGGCCCTCAACGGCCAGCCGCTCAGCGTCCACCAGGGCGCGCCGCTCCGCCTCATCGTCCCCGGCTGGTACGGCGTGGCGAACGTGAAGTGGCTGTCGAACATCCATATCCAGGCCGAGCCCTACATGGGCAAGTTCCAGACGCGCTGGTATCGCACGTTGCGCGAGGAGAACATCGGCGGCGTGGTGATGCCGAAGGAAACCGGCGTCTCGAAGATGCGGCTCAAGTCGGTGGTCGCCCGCGTGTCGACAACGAACAACAAGACCTACAAGGTGCTCGGCTACGTGCTGAACGACGGCACGCCGATCCGGTCGGTCGAGGTGCAGATCGACGGCGGCCAGTGGCAGAAGGCAACGCTCTCGCCCGACACCGCGGCCACCTACGGCTGGAAGCTCTTCACGTTCGACTGGAACGGCCCGACGCCTGGCGAGCACACGCTGGTGTCGCGCGTGACGGACACGAACGGCGCCGTGCAGCCGACCGCGGCCGACCTCGCGAACAAGAAGACGTTCCTCGAGGACAACGGGCAGTTCCCCAGGAAACTGACTATCGCTTAACGGCTCCAGGCTTCTGGCTTCAGGCTCCGGGGCATGTCGGCTCCGGCCTGAAGCCGCGGCTTCGAGCCTGAAGCCGACCCCGCCCGAAGCCCGGAGTCCGAAGCCCGACGTCTTCTGTGGGGCGCCGGTGAGTCGAGCGCCCTCACCAGTGAAACGTCCACCCTTCCCTCTCCAGTTCCGCCCGCCTCGTACGTCCCTCGTCCACGGCTTCGTTCCGCGTCGCAAAGCGTTTCGATGAGGTGAGCGTCGTCCCGTAGTAGACCTCCAGATCCCATTCGCCTGTGCCGGACACCTGCTTCAGTTCGGCGTCGACGTAGAGGTGCCGTTTGCGAAGGCGCCAGATGCGGAGGTCGGTCGCTGGTCTGTCCATCTCGTTGGAATCCAATTCTACGGAGAGGTCGGCGTTTGGCCGACTCCCCTTTCGGCAGAAGCATGTTGATACGGAATTTCCCGTATGCCAACATCCGTCCGCTTGATCGGAGGCATCAACCCCCTGGAGGCAACCGCATGTTGAAATCGTTGAAGATGGGCCTGTTCGCGCTGGCCTGCCTGGCCCTCGCGCCGGCAGCGCTGCTGGCGCAGACGAACGGGAGCATCGCAGGCGTCGTCCGCGATTCGTCGGGCGCCGTCATGCCGGGCGTGACCGTCGAGGCGTCGAGCCCTGCGCTGATCGAGAAGACCCGCACGGCGATCACGGACGAAGACGGCCGCTACAGCATCATCGACCTTCGCCCGGGCACCTACGGCGTCACGTTCTCGCTGTCGGGCTTCAGCACGGTGAAGCGCGAGGGGGTTGAGCTGACCGGCGGATTCACCGCGACGATCAATGCCGACCTGAAGGTGGGCGGGCTCGAGGAAACGATTACGGTGTCGGGCCAGAGTCCGCTCATCGACACGCAGAGCGTACAGCAGCGCAAGTCGCTCACGAGCGAACTGATCGATGCCATTCCCACCGGCCGCAGCTTCCAGAGCCTGAGCGTCCTCGTGCCCGGCGTGAGCATCGCGCTCGGCAGCCAGGACGTCGGCGGCACGGGCGGCGAGCGCTACCAGACGCTCTCCGTGCACGGCAGCCGCTCGGACCAGATGCCGCTCGTCATGAACGGCATGCCGTACAACAACATGAACAACACGGGCGGCGGCTACAACACGACGCTCGTGCAGAACACCGGCACCGTCCAGGAGATGACGATCACGACCAGCGCCCTCTCGGCCGAGTGGCGCTCGAGCGGCGTGCTGAGCAACACGATCCCGAAGGAAGGCGGCAACACGTTCAAGGGCTACTTCTTCGGGAACTTCAGCAACGACGCGCTGCAGAGCGACAACCTCACCGACGACCTCCGCAAGATCGGCCTCACGCGCGTGAACAGCGTCCGGAAGATCTGGGACGTGAACCCCGCGGGCGGCGGCCCGATCGTGAAGGACAGGCTGTGGTGGTACGGCGGGTTCCGCTTCTCCGGCGCGCAGAACTACATTGCCGGCATGTTCAAGAACCTGCGTCCGGGCGCCCCGCAGTACTGCAACTCGGCGGCGGGCTGCAGCTACGGCGATGCGAACCACCCAACGACGCTCGTGCCGAACTCGCAGGACCTGAACAGCCCGGCCGTCGGCGGCGACACATGGACGCGCGGTGAGACGCTCAACCTGACGTGGCAGGCGGCACCGAAGCACAAGGTGACCTTCTACGGGCACTTCAACCAGCGCCTGGTGGACTGCAACAACTGCGCGGCCACGCTGTCGCCAGAAGCCGGCATCTATTTCACGCACCGGCCTGAGTACATCCTCCAGAGCACGTGGAGCAACCCGCAGACGAACAAGCTGCTCCTCGAGGGCGGCTTCACGTTCTACAACGAGCGCTGGATCTTCGGGCCGGAGCCGTACAACGTGAACGGATACGGCCCTGACGCGGTCATCTCGAAGACCGAGTCGTCGCTCGGCATCACGTACGGCGCGAACAACGTGTTCACGACCGCGTACAACCATCAGTTCAACATGCGGGCAGCGGCCAACTATGTCACCGGGTCACACGCCTTCAAGGTCGGCGTGCAGAACATGTGGGGCACGCGGCAGTACACCTACGATACGAACCAGGCGCAGGCGTGGTCGTTCACCCGCGGCATCCCGACCTCTATCACGCAGTACGCGCGGCCGCTCATCGACCTCGAGAAGCTGAAGTCGGCGCTCGGGATCTACGCGCAGGATCGCTGGACCGTCGGCAAGTTCACGCTGAACTACGGCGTCCGCTTCGACTACCACAATGCCTACGTGCCGGCGCAGAACCTCGCGGCCATCCCGTTCGTCGGCGCCCGTTCCTACGAGGCCATCTCGAACGTCCCGAACTGGAAGGACATCACGCCGCGCGTCGGCGCGACGTACGACCTGTTCGGCAACGGCAAGACGGTGGTTCGCGGCAACTGGGGCAACTACCTGGCGAGCGAGTCGACCAACATGGCGACGCTGAACAACCGGGTCAACACCTCGGTGAACAGCGCGACCCGCAGCTGGACCGACACGAACGGGAACTTCTTCCCCGACTGCACCCTGACGAACTCGGCTGCGAACGGCGAGTGCGGCCTGCTCAACGCACCGCTCGGCTCGCTGAACATCGCGGCCCGATACGACCAGGAGATCACGCAGGGCTGGGGCGTGCGTCCGAACGACCAGGAAGTGGCGCTCGGGTTCCAGCATGAAATCCTCCCGCGCGTGGCGCTGGACTTCCAGTGGACGCGTCACGCCTTCGGCAACTTCGTCGCCAGCCAGAACACGGCTCGACCGCCGTCCGCCTACAACGAGTTCTGTGTCACCGCGCCGAGCGCGGCGGCCGCCAACAGCGGCTTCACGCTGCCGAATGCGGGCCAGCAGGTCTGCGGCTTCATGGACCTCAACCCCTCGTTCTCGACCACGGTGCCGTTCTTCGTGGTGCAGAAGGCGAGCAACTTCGGTGACGTCAGCGACGTCTACACCGGCTACGACCTGAACCTGAACGCCCGCCTACCGCGCGGCGGCATGGCCTCGGGCGGAGTCAGCTACGGCCACGAAGTGACCGACATCTGCGACGTCGCGGGTCAGGCCAGCGTCACGTACGCGGCGGTCGCCGGCGTCACGGCGTCGACCGCCGGAACCCTTGGACCCACGTACGGTGCAACGAGTGCGGCAGGCACGCCCAGCACGCTCTACTGCCGTGTCGAACCGCCGTTCCAGCCCGACGTCAAGGGACTCGTGAGCTACCCGCTCCCCTGGTGGGGCATCACGGCGAGCGGCACGTTCCAGAACCGTCCCGGTCCGCAGATCCTCGCGACCTACACGGTGACGAACGCGCTCGTGCAGAACCTGGGCCGCAACCTGGCCACCGGTTCGGCGACGACGGGCCTGATCGCTCCCGGGACCATCTACGGAGACCGGTTCACCCAGATCGACGTGCGCCTCGGCAAGAACGTCCGCTTCGGCGCGCGCCGGCTCTCGATCTCGATGGACCTCTACAACCTGCTGAACAGCAGCGCCATCCTGACGCAGAACAACACGGTCGGCCCGAACTGGCGGACGCCGACCAGCATCCTGCAGGGACGGCTGGTCAAGTTCGGCGCGCAGCTCGACTTCTGAGGCTGACCGGCTGACCGCCTCGCGTGCAGGCTGTGGGCTCCAGGCTTTGGGCTCTCGGCCTGGCCGGCTTTCAGGCCCGCTCGCTCGTAGTGCCCACCTTCAGGTGGGCCTGAAGGGCCTGGCGCCGCCGCGCGAGTGACACTGAAGCGGCAGGGGATCTCGGTCTCCTGCCGCTTTCCCTTTTGGGCCACCTGAGGGTGGCCCCTACAATGGCCGCGTGAGGCTTCTTGCCATCGCGGCGCTGGCGGTCCCCCTCGGCCTCGCGGCTCCCATTCCGGAACCCGCCACCAACCCGCTGACCGACGCCAAGATCGAACTCGGACGCAGGCTGTTCGCCGACACGCGCCTCTCGAAGGACGGCACCATCGCCTGCACCTCGTGCCACGACCCGGAGCGGGCGTTCTCGAAGCCTGAGGCGGTGTCGCCCGGCGTGTTCGGACGCAGGGGGCGGCGCAACTCCCCCACCATCGTCAACCGAGCCTGGGGACGCGTCTTCTTCTGGGATGGCCGGGCGGCCACGCTCGAGCAGCAGGTGCTGCTGCCGATCCAGGACCCGAACGAGATGGACCTGTCGCTGGAGGAGGCGTCGCGCAAGGTGGCATTGCCGGTCGACACCATCGCCCAGGCGCTCGCCAGCTACGTGCGCGCGCAGATGTCCGGCAACTCCCGCTACGACCGCTTCAATGCGGGCGAACGTACGGTGCTGAGCGCCGAGGAGCGCGTCGGCCTGCGCGTGTTCCAGGGTCGCGGCAACTGCCTGATGTGCCACGTCGGCCCGAACTTCAGCGACGAGAAACTGCACAACACCGGGGTCGCGTGGCAGACCGCTGCCGGTGAAGGCAGCGGCGGCCGCCTGGCCGACGAAGGCGGGTTCGCCATCAGCGGCAGGCCCGAGGAGCACGGCGCCTTCAAGACGCCGACGCTCCGCGAGGTGGGCCGCACGGCCCCCTACATGCACGATGGCTCGATGGCAACGCTCGACGAGGTGGTCGATTTCTACGACCGCGGCGGCCGGCCGAATCCGTATCTCGACAAGGACATGCAGCGCCTCGACCTCGCCGATGACGAGAAGCGCGGACTCGTTGCGTTTCTACAGGTCCTTTCGACACGGTAACGAGGCCTGGCCGGGCGGGCGGGGCAGGCGGGCGCCAGCCCCTCTCGCGTCCGGATGTCCCTGAAACAGCGCCAACACGGAAGGCACGGAGGTCACACGGGAGGCACGGGTTCCGAGGGTGTGGCCCGCCTGACGGCTGGCACTGCATCAAGCAGCGAACCCGTCAGTCCACCAATTCACCAGATCACTCATTCACCAATTGCCCTCTTCAGTGGTTCTGACTTCTGAATTCCGAGTTCTGACTTCCGCGCGAGCGGATCCACTCCCAGAAGTGCCGCTCATCGTCGCTCGACGGCTGCGCGTTCGCCGCAAGGCGAAGTGCCACGTCGGGGCGGCCGGCTTTCAGCGACGCATAGGCGAAAAGCGGGCGGACCGCCGTACCGCGGAGACCGCGCTGGTCGGCGGTAGCCAGCCACTGCGCCGCGCCCGCGTAGTCGCGACCTGAGAGGGCACGGAGGCCACGCGCGTAGGCCACGGCACCGTCCACGTCCGACGCCGCAGACTCGGCGATCTGCTGCTTCACCTCGTCGCTCCCCAGAATCCAGAGCGGCAGCGTGCGCAGGGTGGTGGTGGACAGCACGGCGTCCAGGTCCGCGATCTGCCGCAGCGGGAGTCCGCCTTCCCAGTAGACACGGTTGATGGCGGCCTGCTGATCGAAGAACGGCAGCGAGCGTTCGATGAGTTCAGGCGGCCAGAAGCCGCGAATGAACGCCGACCCCCTGAAGGCGTCGCGAGCACGGTTCACATCGAGCGCTGATTGATAGAGCCTGGTGACCGCCGGGTCGCGCCCGTACTCGGGATCGGAAAGCGATGGGCGCCCCTTCACCGGCCTGAGCCGCTGCGGGAAGTCGTCGACCAGCGGCGGCGTGTCACGGGTCAGGGCGCGCAGGTATTCCGCGTCCCCGAGGAAGGTCGCGCCGATCTGCTCGGGCCGCTCGAACGCCACCTCACGCAGCCGCGCCTCGAGTCCGGGTGTTCGCCACGGCGCGGACATCTGCGTCATCGTGCGCGGCCCGGCCGCGCCGCGGGAGCCGACGAGCATCAGGTCGAACGGCGTGGCGTTCCAGAGGGAGCAGTCGCTGAACACGTCGCAGAAGGCCCGGATGATCGTGTTCACGTCGGTGCCGGGGCTCGGGCGTGCGACCGGCACCCAGTAGGTGGCGAGGCCCCCCTCGTTCAGGCGGTCGCGCACCAGCTGGAAGTACTCGCGCGTGTAGATGTTCACCGTCCCCGGCGTTCGCGGTGGCGGTGGCTCCCCGGTGATCAGGTCGAATCGCTCGTTCGTCGTCTGGAGGAAGAAGCGCCCGTCCTCGACGTGCAGCCGCACGCGCGGATCGCCGAGCGGAC
The DNA here is from genome assembly GCA_046331345.1 of Vicinamibacterales bacterium. Lineage (GTDB taxonomy): Bacteria > Acidobacteriota > Vicinamibacteria > Vicinamibacterales > CAVVIG01 > CAVVIG01. Next base: position 597,936 of record JAXLRA010000005.1, read on the forward strand.
GCGCGGCGGGTTCGTAGATGGCGTCGCTCATGGAGATGATGTCGCGCGAGATCTCGGCCACATGAATGGCCTCGACCGACGGGATGTGCGTCACGGCCCCGACCGTGACGCCAACGCCGTAGCAGACGACGAGCGCCGACTTCAGGGGACCGTCGTGGAGCAGCATCGGGTAGTACGCGAACGCACGCATGTAGCGCTGCCCCTGGAGCGCAGTGCCCGACATCGAGAAGCCGTTCGTGACAAGACGGCTGTAGACCGGCCGGTCGAGCCACCGCTGCTGCATCACGAACAGCGTCTCGGACGCCCCTTCCTTCGTCGCCACCACCGTCGCCCCGTCGCCGGCGTACGCGGAGGCCGCCCTGAGGAAGTAGGTGTCGGTCCACGAACCGGCCGGAACACTGAGGAGCGCCACGCCGAGGGCGGCCGCGGCGACGACCACGCCACGAACGCGACGGGATGGCGCGGCCTGTCCGCGCGAGAGGCCGCGGCCAGGACCAACGGCCACGTGAAGCAGGAGCGCCATGACGCCGTAGGCGGCAGCCACGACACCGATGGCGGCCGTCATGCCCGCATACGGCAGCAGCAGCCACGCGGCGAGGGGCGGCCCGGCGATCGCGCCGGCGGTGTTCGCAACCGCCAGGGCACCGGCGGCAGCAGCGGCCGAGCGCCCGGTCCGGTGGAGCGCGTCGCCGGTCAGCGTGAAGAGCAGCCCCGACATCACGGATGCCGGCAGCGTCAGCGCAACGGCGAACCACAGTTCGGTGGTCCACGCACCAACCTGCGTGCCGGTCGTGATGGCGCCGAACAGCGCGTACGGTCCGAGCACCGCGAGTCCGGTCGCAAGCGCCACGACGGGCAGCCACGCGGACGTACTGGCGCGACGCGCGGACCACGACGAGGCAAGCAGGCCTCCGAGGCCGATGCCGGCGAGCACGACTGCCAGCATCAGGCTCGTGGCCAGCGTCGTCACCAGCACGAACATCGAGAGGAACCGGAACCAGATCACTTCAAGGGCGAGGAGTGACGCGCCGGCGAGCGCCGAGGCCGCAAGGAGCGCAGCGGCGTTGGTCCGGCTGAAGCCGGACTCCACGAGCGCCTTCGTACCGCTGTCAGGCTGGCTGAAGCCGGCCCCTGCGACCGTCTCGCTGGTCGGCCGAGCACCGTCTGTCGTGGGGGCCGGCTTCAGCCGGCCCTGACTGGCGATCAACGCCGCGACGACGTTCAACCCTGCCGCGATCCACGCGCTGCCAGCGATGCCAACCGTCGCAATTGCAGCGGTCTCCGCAAAGACGACGCCGGCGACAGCACCGAGCGTGTTCCAGCCGTAGAGCTCACCGAAGGCTCTGCCGAACCGGCGGCCGTCCCGCGTGAGCGCCTCAGTGAGAATCGGCAGCGTGGCGCCCATCAGGCTCGTCGGCACGGCGAGCAGTACGAACGCCACCAGGAAGCGCCACGCGTGCAGTGCGGCTCCGCCTTCGGACGCCCCGGGCAGGAGACCGATCAGACCCGCGGTGCGCGGCAAGGCATAGGTGACGAGGAGGCCGGTGGCGGCCACCACCACCTCGAGCCGGACGTAAAGACCGAGTGGACGCGCGACCCGCTCGCCGACCTTCGCGGCGACGAGATTGCCAAGTGCGAGGCCGGCCATGAACCCGGAGAGCACGACCGTGATCGAGGCCAGGCTGCTCCCGAGGGCGAGCCCGCAGCGGTAGAGCCAGACCACCTGGAAGATGAGCCCCGCCGCACCGGAGAGAAAGAAGGCGGCAGGCAGGACGAACGGCCGACGCATGCGAGGCAAATGATATAACTCTCTGCCGGAGGCTCCACCCTGATGAAGCAGATCGTGATCGCCGCCCTTGCGGCGACGGCCCTCTCGGCGGCCCTCGCGGCCCAGTCGCAGGCGCCCGCCAACGACGTCATCCTCTCGCCAGGCCCCTCAGCTGCGCGCTTCCCGCGCAACGTCGAGGAGTTCGACAGGATGTTCAACGAGATCAAGAACTGGGGCCGCTGGGGGACGGACGACCAGCTCGGGGCCGCCAACCTGATCACGCCGGCGACCCGCAGGAAGGCAATCGCCCTCGCGAAGGAAGGCATCACCGTCTCGCTGGCGCACCCGCCGCTCAAGGAAGCCGCGCCGGACAACCCGAACCCCTTCAACCACACGATGAACCGCGGGCTGACGACCGACACCTACAGCGTCAGCTATCACGGCTACGCGCACAGCCACATCGACGCGCTGTGCCACTTCCTCTGGAAGGACCAGACCTACAACGGCTATCGCCGCGAAGAGGTACTGAGCGACAAGGGCTGCCTCAAGCTCTCGGTGGATACCTACAAGAACGGGGTCGTCACCCGCGGGGTGCTGATCGACATGCCGCGCCTCAAGAAGGTGCCGTGGCTGGAGCCCGGCACGCCGGTGTTCGTCGAGGACATCGAGGCGTGGGAGAAGATGGCGAACGTGAAGATCGGTCCCGGCGACGCGATCTTCCTCCGCACCGGCCGTTGGCCGCGCCGCGAGAAGCTCGGCCCCTGGGCCGTGGGCCGGAACGAAGCCGGCTATCACGCCTCGGTCGCCCCCTGGCTCAAGCAGCGCGGGGTCTCCTTCGTCGGGAGCGACGATGCGCAGGACGTCGTGCCATCGCTGGTCGAGGGGATCGCGCTGCCCTTCCACACCGCCATCATCGCGGGCCTCGGTATCGACATCCTCGACAACCAGGATCTCGAAGCCGTCGCGGAAACGGCGGCGAAGCTCAATCGGTGGGAGTTCCTGCTCAGCGTGGCGCCAGTGCCGGTCACGGGCGGCACCGGCTTCCCGGCCAACGCGCTGGCGATCTTCTAGGGATCAGGGATCAGGGGTCTGGGGTCTGGGGTCTGGGGACTGGGGACTGGGGTCCGGGCACTGGGGATCAGGGGTTAGGGATCAGAGGTCGGGCCGATCGTAGCGCCCGCCTTCAGGCGGGCCCGCCGGCCCGAGCATCCGCGGTTGGCAATCTGCAATCTGAATTCTGAAGTTCAGTCGAGGAGCATGTGATGCGAGCAGTGGTGATGAGTGCGCTGATGTTGTGCATGTCGGTGGCGCCAGCGCTGGCGCAGCAGGGGCAGGATCGCGGCGCTGCGCGAGCCGCGACGCCAACCGGGCAGCCGGAACCGCCCGCGCCGCCGCCGGGCTCGGCCGGGATCTTCAAGTCGAACACCGACCTGCAGGCGGCGCTGAAGGCGGCGATCGCGAAAACCGACGACATGGCGGCGTCGCTGATCGCCAACACCGACCAGTACCGCGTCAACATCGTGCACCGGCCGAAGGCCAACGGCGCCATCGCGCATCCGGGCAACACGGAGCTGCACTACATCATCGCCGGCACCGGCACCGTGACCACCGGGGGCAAGATCATCCGCAAGCCCGGCGCCCCGGCCAGCGAGGCGACCATCGACGGCGGTGAATCGCACGACGTCAAGCCCGGCGACGTCATCATCGTCCCCGCCGGATCGGCGCACATGTACAGCAAGGTGAACGGCGAGATCACGTATCTCGAAGTGCGGTTCGTCGCGCCGAAATAGGCCATGGCTGGCGATTGATCGGCCATAGCCGCTGGGCCATGGGCGGTGGGGGCTGAGTCGTGGGGTCCGCCTTCAGGCGGACCTACACTTCGTCCGTCGCAACGCGAGGCCGTTGAATCGCACGAAAAGCACCCGCCAGGCTGAAGCCTGGCGCTACGTACGCGCTCCAGCCCGCCACGGGTCTGGCTTGCGCCCGTCGCCCAACGCCCATGGCCCAGAGCCCTCGCCGGAGCGACGAGCGAAGCGCGACTCAGAAGCGCAGCAGCCGATTCACCTTCACCACGAACGCGCGGTTGCGGAGCAGCGGGTAGCCGGTCAGCGACGTATCCCGCTCGTCGGTGTAGACGACGAAGAGCTCGCTGCCGGGGAGGTACTCCCAGCGGAAGCGCAGGTTGCTCGAGAAGATGCGGTCGTTCGAGCTGTACTGCACGAGCCCGCTCACGAACATCGTGTTCGTGAACGCGTAGTCGGACCTCGCGCGCAGGACGGTGGTCGTGAAGTCGCCCACGGGGAGGGTGACCTCGTTCACCGACACGCTCGGCTCGACCGAGAGGCGCGTCATCACCGAGACGCGCGCACCGCTGACCGTCAGCGCGTTGATGTGGCCGTTGTAGAACTGCCCCTTCTGGAACTGCACGGTGCCCGACATGCGCCGCTGCTGCCCGAACGCGTAGCGCGCCGTCCAGTCGTTGAAGCTGTAGCCGCCCGCGGGGATGTTGACGCCCCTGGCCACGTTGAACGCCGCGGGCAGGAACTCGTAGTTCGTCCCCCCCTCGATCGAGAACTGGTCGCTGTTCTCGCGCTCGACGTTGATGCGGGCGGACTGCTGGCGCGACTCCATCTGCTTCGTGACGCTGCCCTCGATGTACTCGACGCTGCCGGTGAACGTGACCTGCCGGATGCCCTTGATGTTCTTCGGGCGCGGGCTGTAGCGCCCCTCCGCGAAGGAGCGCTCGAACGCGCGGCGCCTGAGGAAGCCCACCTCGGGGTTGAATGCATCGCCCACCTTCACGCGCTCCACCTGGAACCCGTACAGGTCTGGCGACCACTCCGCCTTCGCCTGGTAGCTCGCCTCGTCGCCGGCCAGGCCGTCGGTGTGCGACTTCGCGTAGAAGCCGCCCGCGGTGAGGTCGCCAAAGAAGTTGAACACCCCGTCGAGGCCATACGCCTGGTTCGAGGACCCGGCTTTCGAGGCCGACTGCGATCGACCGGTGAACATCGCACCGATGGCACTCCGGCGAAGGATGTCGCGTTTCACGCGGACGACGCTGAAGTTCGTGGACGGGGTCTTCGAACCGGAGTCTTCGCCCGTGCCGATGTCGAGCAGCCCGATGCTGAACTTGCCGACCTTGCCCGTGACGCGACCGCCCGCGTTGATCGGGATGACGCGGCCCGAGTTCAGGCCGATGCGCCGGCTGTAGAACAGCAGCGGCACCGTGCTGGTGGAGGCGAATCCACCACCACCGCCGCCAGAGCCGGTCGTCGGGAAGTTCGCGAAGCTGAAGATGCCGCGCCCTTCGAGGAAGAACTCACGCTTCTCCGGGAGCTGCAGCGAGAACCGCGTCAGGTTCACCTGCTGCTCGTCCACCTCCACCTGCGCGAAGTCGGTGTTGTAAGTGAAGTCGGCGGTCAGGTTGGCCGTGATGCCGTACTTGGCGTCGATGCCGACGTCCCCCTCGCCCTTGTTGTTCACCGCCGGGTTGACGATGCGGTCGGTGGTCGACCGGGCGATGCCGTAGGGCTTGATCTCGATGTTGCGGCTGGCAGGCGGCAGTTCGAGCCCGACGAGGGTGGCCGCGGCCGAGATGCGGAAGAAGCCCTGCGAGCCGCCCATCACGGTCGGGAGCGGAGTGAGGTGCGCCCACTCGTTCTTGCGGCGGATGGCGCGGCGCATCTGGATGCCCCAGGTCTGTCCTTCGCCGGAGTTGTAGCGGATCGACTTGAACGGAATCGCGATCTCGATCGTCCAGCCGCCCTCGAACCGCGCGGTCTTCACTTCCCACACCGGGTTCCAGTCGGTGTTCGGGTTCCCCTCGTCTGCCTCGCTCAGGTCGATGCGGCCGCCAACCGGGTTCGAGTAGAAGACGTAGCCGTTCCGCCCGTCGTGGAACGTGTCGATCATCATGCCGAAGTGATCGTTCTGGCGGACCTGGTTCGCGTCGCGCCGCATCTCGTTGGCCACCCACTTGTTCGGCGGCGCCGAATCGTAGCAGCGGGCCGACACGTAGAACCGCTCGGCGTCGAAGGTGACCCACGCCTCGGTCTTCTCGGTCGGTTCCACGCCGTTGCGTGGCAGCGTCTGGATGAAGTCGGTGATCGGCGGTGTGCTCGTATAGACCGACTCGTCGAGTCGGCCGTCGATCCTCAGCGGCTCCGCCAGCTTCACGGCGCGCACCGTGGCCTGCCGTGCCTCGTTGCGGCTGATCACCGCGGGCGGCACCGGGTCGGGCGGCCGCTGCGCGGCAGCCATCGAAGCGATACCCAGGAACAGCGTCGTCAGGAATCCGCGTCGCACGTCTATCCTCATGTTCGTCGAGTCGGTCCAGGTCCGGCCCAGGCCGGCCCCCACGTACCGATGTTGTCCATGCCTCGTGCCGTCGGGGTCAGAAGCGGAACAGCCTGGTGACCTTCACGGTGAAGGCGCGGTTCCGGAGGTCCGGATAGCCGGGCCTCAGCGTGTCGCGCTCGTCGGTGTAGACCACGAACATCTCGCTGCCGGGCCTGTACTCCCACCGGAAGCGGAAATTCGAGCTCAGCACGTGCGTCGACGACGAGTACTGCACCAGCGCGCTCATGAAGCGGCGTGGAGAGAAGCCGTAGTCCGTGCGCCCCACCAGCACCGCGTTGGTGAACGTGCCGCTCGGGAGCGACACGTGATTGACGGTGAACGTCGGCTCGAACGACCAGTTCGAGCGGATGGCGAAGCGGCCGGTGCTGAAGCTCACGGCGTTGATGTCGCCGTTGTAGAAGTGGCCGGTCTGCCACTGCAGGCTGCCCGAGAGCCTCCGCTGCTGGCCGAACCCGTAGGACGTCGTGAGGTCCGTGAAAGTGTAGCCGCCCACCGGGATGACCACACCGGGGTTGACGGTGAACGGCCTCGCCAGGAATTCGTAGTGGTTGGTCGCCACCACCGTGAACATGTCGCTGTTCTGCTGCTCGAGGACGAATCGGCCCGTTGCCGCGCGCGTCTCGAGGCGGCCCGTGGTGTCGGTGACGAGATGCTCGAAGGACCCTTCGCTCGTGTACTTGCGCACCCGCCTGCTCCTCGCGGGGCGGGGGCTGAAGCGGCCCGACATGTAGCTGCGGCGGAAGTTGCTGCGATTGGTGAACCCGATCTCCGGGCTGTAGTTGGCGCCGACCACCAGGTAGTCCGCGCGCACGCCCCACTTGTCCGGCGCGTAGTCGAACTTCGCCTGGTAACTCTGGTTCCGCGTGGTGCGACCGTCGACGTTCGACTGCGCGAAGTAGCCGCCCATGCTCAGGTCGTTGAAGAACGAGAACAGGCCGTCGACACCGTACGCGAGGTTCGACGACCCCTTCACGAGCGTCGACTTGTCACGGTTGCTGATGATGCCGCCGACGCTGCTGCGCCTGAGGATGTTGCGCTTGAGGCGGGCCACCGTGAAGTTGGTCGGCAGGAGCCCGGCGATCGGCTCGTCCTCGGTCTCGATGTTCAGGGCGCCGATGGTCCACTTGCCCACGCGGCCGGTGACACGGCCGCCCGCGCGAATGGGCACGACCCGCCCGTTGTCGAGGCCGATGCGCCGGCTGTAGAAGAAGGTGGGCGCACCGGTCGTCGCGTCCGAGTTGCCGCCGCTGCCGAACCCCAGGCGGGCCCCGCTGCTGCCGCCGCCGCGCCCGAAGTCGAAGATGCCGCGGCCTTCGAGGAAGAAGTCGCGCTTCTCGGGAAACTGGAGGCTGAAGCGCGTGAGGTTCAGCTGCTGCTCATCCACCTCGACCTGCGCGAAGTCGGTCCGGACGGTCACGTCTGCCGTGAGGTTCGAGGTGATGCCGTACTTCAGGTCACCGCCGATGCTGCTGGTCACGTCGTTGTTCAGCGTCGGGACACGCAGCCGGTCGGTCGTGGTGTTGCCGATGACGTACGGCTTGAGGTCGATGTTCGCGCTCTGCGGCGGAAGGTCGAGTCCGACGAGGGACGCAGCTCGGGACAGGCGGAACGCACTGTTCGGGCCTCCGCCGGCTGCGGGGAGAGGCGTGAGATGCGACCACTCGTTCTTGCGGCGGATCGCGCGGCGAAGCTGGAGCCCCCAGGTCATGTTCGATCCGGACACATACCGGATCGACTTGAATGGGATGGCCATCTCGGTGGTCCAGCCGCCGTCGAAGCGGCCCGCGTGCACGTCCCAGACCGGATTCCAGTCGCCGTTCGGGTTCCCCTCGTCGGTCACGAGCTGGTCGGTGAATCCGCCCAGCGCATTCGTGTAGAAGTGAAAGGCGTTGCGTCGGTCGTGGAACGTGTCGAGCATGACGCCGAACGTATCGTTCTGCCGCATCTGGTTGGTATCGCGGCGAATTTCGTTCGCCACCCACTGCGACTCCGGAACGGACTCGTACATCTTCGCCGAGATGTAGATGAACTTGTCGTCGAACGTCACCCACGCCTCGGTGCGCTCCGACACCGGCTGGCCGTTGTTGGGGATGGCCTGGGTGAAGCCGTCGATCGGTGCGTTCTCGCTATAGACCGCCTCGTCGAGCCGGCCGTCCACCTTGATCGGCTCCTTCAGCTTGATCGCCCGTACGACCACCAGCCCGTCCTGGCGGATCACCGTCTTCGGCGCCAGCGGACGCGGGAGTTCACTGTCCGGCGGGTACCCGCCACGCGTCTGCGCCGAGGCCAGACCGGTTCCACAAACCACGGCACACACGGCCGCCACCCACACACCCGACTTCATCATCTTCACCAGCGCGTACCCGATACGACCAGCAGGTCCGCCTGAAGGCGGACCCCACGACCGATTGCCGTCATTCAACCCTGGGACGACCAGCAGGTCCGCCTGAAGGCGGACCCCACGACTGATTGCCGTCATCCAACTCTGGGACGACCAGCAGTCCCACCTGCCTGCCCTGCCCGCCTGCCCTGCCTTGCCAGCCCGGCCTGCCCTTGTGCCGGCCTAGAAGCGCAGCAGCTTGTTGATCTTCACGACGAACGCGCGGTTCTTCAGGTCCGGATACCCGGGTCTGGTGGTATCGCGCTCGTCGGTGTACACCACGAACAGCTCGCTGCCCGGCTGGTACTCCCAGCGGAAGCGGACGTTGCTGCTGAAGACGTTGCCCGTGGACGTGTACTGCACCAGCCCGCTGACGAACATGCGGGGGTTGAAGCCGTAGTCGGTGCGGGCCCGCAGCAGCTTGGTGGTGAAGTTGCCCGCCGGCAGCTCCACCTGCGAAATCTGGATGCTCGGCTCGACCGACCACTGCTTCAGGATCGCGTAGCGCCCGGACGTGAAGCCCCACGCGCTGATCGTGCCGTTGTAGAACTGGCCGATCTGGTACGACGCGGTCCCGTTCAGGCGTCGCTGCTGCCCCAGCTGATACGAGACCGTCACGTCGTTGAACGGGTAGACACCGGCAGGAATCCGCACGCCCGGCGCAATCGTGAACGGCGCCACCAGCAGCTCGTAGTTCGTGCCGCCCTCGACGACGAAGAGGTCGCTGTTCTGCCGTTCGGCGGCAAAGCGCCCGGTCTGGTTGCGCGTCTCGAGGCGGCCGGCGGAGTTCTGGATGTACTCGAGGCTCGCCTGGTAGGTGAACTGGCGGATCCCCTTGAAGCGCCTGCGCGGCCGAGGGCTGAAACGGGCCGACGCGTACGTCCGGTCGAAGCCGTACCGCCGGACGAAGCCCACTTCCGGGTTGTAGTTCTCGCCGACGTCGAGGACCTGCAGCTGCAGGCCGTAGCGGTCGGCGGCGTAGTCGAACCGCGCCTGGTAGCTCTGGTTGTCCTCGGTCCTGCCGTCGGTGTTCGACTCCGAGTAGTAGCCGCCGAGGCTGATGTTCTGGAAGAACGAGAACGAGGCGTCGCCACCCCAGGCGAAGTTCGAGGCGCCCGCCACGGCATTGGACTCCGTGCGGTTGGTCAGCATCAGGCCGACGCTGCTGCGCCGCAGGATGTCGCGCTTGATGCGCGCCACCGCGAAGTTGGTCGTCGGGGTCTTCGAGACCGACTCGTCGCCAGCCTGGATGTCGAGCAGGCCGATGCTGTACTTGCCGGCCTTGCCGGTGATGCGGCCACCCGCCGTGATCGGAATGACGCGCCCCGCGTTCAGGCCGATCGCCCGGCTGTAGAAGAGCGACGGCGTCAGCGAGTTGCTGGCACCGGAGGCGCCGTTCTGCCCGGCGGTGGGACCGCCACGCCCGAAGTCGAAGATGCCCCGCCCCTCGAGGAAGAAGTCGCGCTTCTCGGGGAACTGCAGGCTGAAGCGCGTGAGGTTCAGCTGCTGCTCGTCCACCTCCACCTGCGCGAAGTCCGTGTTCACCGTGATGTCGGCGGTCAGGTTCGCCGTGATGCCGACCTTGGCGTCGACGCCCGCGTTCGGCTCGACATCGTTCGAGACGTTCTTGGCGACGTCGCTGGTGACCTTCGAGATCGCGTACGGCTTCACCTCGATGTTCTTGCCGGCCGGAGGCAGGTCGAGCCCGATGAGCGTTCCGGCAGCCGACACGCGGAAGATCCCCTGCGCGCCGCCCGACGAGGCCGGCACCGCCGTGAGGTGCGTCCACTCGTTCTTGCGCCGGATGGACCGGCGGAGCTGCAGCCCCCAGGTCTGGTTCGTACCGGCGTTGTAGCGGATCGACTTGAACGGAATCGCGAGTTCGGCCGTCCACCCGCCATCGAACCGTCCCGTGCGCACCTGCCACACCGGGTTCCAGTCGACGTTCGGGTTGCCTTCGTCCGTGATGATCTGGTCCGCGAACCCGCCGATCGGGTTCACGTAGAAGTTGTAGCCGTTGCGCCGATCGTGAAAGGTGTCGATGAGCGCCCCGAACATGTCGTTCTGGCGGAGCTGCGCGGTGTCGCGGCGCAGTTCGTTCGCCGTCCACTGCGATTCGGGCACGGACTCGTACATGCGGCCCGAGACGTAGAAGTACTGGTCGTCGAAGGTCACCCAGGCTTCGGTCTTCTCCGTCGACACCTGGCCTTCGGCAGGCACGGTCTGGATGAAGTCCGTGATCGGGGGAATCGTGCTGTAGATCGCCTCGTCGAGCTTGCCGTCGATCCGCAACGGCTGCGCGACACGCATCGCGCGCACGACAGCGCGGCCATTGGCGCCGCGCGACACCACCGCCGGGGCGACGGGTGGCGGCGGATCGTCAGTACTGGCTGAAGCGGCGGGTGCGCCAGGCTGGCCCTGGCGGCGCTGCGCGACGGCGGGCGTAGAGAGGCACAGCAGCGCGAGCAGCACGAGGCCCGCGCGCACCGACAGCAGGAAACCAGATGTCATGAAGAACCGGGAGAATGAAGGCGAATGACGACGGCCGTCCGGGATGCGTCTCCCTGTCACCTGCCTGCATCGCACCGGCCACGGCGCATGAAAGAACCAGGAGAACGAACAGGCCGGTGACAGGCACGCGCGCGAACAACGCCGCGAAGTGGGACAGATCCAGGACAGCCTCCGAACAGGGATCTCGCCCGGGAGAGCGAGGGGGGAATTGTACTGGATTGCCCCTAGGCCCCGCGGTTGGATATCCGTAAACGGGTGTGAAAATCAGGCACCCTATCCGGATTTGGAGAGGGTCAGAGCGGGTAGCTCAGCGTTTGCCCGAGGACGGTGACCAGCACGAGGACGAGCGGGAGCATCACGGCGAAGACCACCAGGGTGTATCCCATGACGTCGCGGGCGCGCAGGCCGAAGAGCCCCAGGATCGGCAGCATCCAGAATGGCTGCAGCAGGTTGGCCACCGCCTCGCCAAGGTCATAAGCGGCCACCACCCATCCGAGGTGCACCCGCAGGTCGTGCGCGGCCGCCATCACGTACGGCGCCTCGATGACCCATTTCGATCCTCCCGAGGGGACGAAGATCCCGAGGACCGCGGAGTAGACCGCCACAAGGCCGGGGAAACTGGCTGGCGTGGAGACGCGCACGAACAGGTGCGCCAGCTGCTCGTTCAGGTGCGTGGACGTGATGACCCCCGCGATTCCCGCGTAGAAGGGGAACTGCAGGATGACGCCCCAGACGGCCGGCGTGGCGGCCTGCACGGCGTGCATCAGGCGGGCAGGCGTGCCGTGCAGCAGGAACCCGAGCATGAGGAAGATCAGGTTCACGATGTTCAGGTTGAGCGCGTTCAGCGGGTCGGCGGACGCGGCGAAGTAGCGCCACAGGAACACGCTGCCGAGCAGCACGGTGAGCCACGCCAGCAGCGGCGAGTGCTCGAGCCACGCGCCTGGCTGCACGGAGGCGGGCCTCGGCGGCTCCGGCACCTCTGCCGTACCGAGATCGATGCCGAGGTCGGCCGCCGTGCGCGCCCGCGCCGCCGTCGGGGTGGCCAGCCACATCACGGTGGTCACGACGACAATCTCCACGACCACCGACACGACGCTCTGCCACAGGAAGATGGTGTGGCTGAAGCCGATGATGCCGCCGGGGACGATGCCGCCGCGTGCGACGATGTCACGAATGGCGGGCTGGAGCGCGCCGGGGCTCGCCATCTGCAGGGCGGCGGATCCGCTCAAGCCCTGGGCCCAGACGCTGCAGAGCCCGAGGAAGCTTGCGGCCGCAAGCGCCCGGTAGTCCACCCCCTCCACGCGGCGGGCGATCTCCCGGGCGAGGACCGCGCCGAAGATCAGGCTGAACCCCCAGTTGAACCACGAGGCCGCCATCGCAAACGCGGCCACCAGCGCCACCGCTCCCTTCGGCGTGCGCGGCCATCCGGCAATCGCACGGATCAGGCGGCGCATCGGCGGTGACGTCGCGAGCACGTGGCCCGTGATGATCACCAGCGCCATCTGGAGCGTGAACGGAATCAGGTCCCAGAAGCCGCGCCCCCAGGCGTCGACCACCTGGCCGATCGTCGAGGGGGTCGCGAACACACCCGCCAGGACGACGATGAGCGTGGCGAGGAGCGCGAAGATGAACGCGTCCGGCACCCAGCGCTCGGTCCATGCCGTGAGCGCGAGCGCGAGGCGGGCCACCACGCCGCCCTCGCCGAGATCGTCCGCTGCCCGGGCCGGCTGGGCCATCGCTCAGCGGGCGGACTGGCGCGCGGGCGCGCCGGTCCGCATGGTGATCTTCTGGATGCGCCAGTTGTTCATGTCGGCCACGTAGAGCGTGTCGTCGGTCGGGCAGGCCAGCGCATGAATCCAGTTGAACTGCTTCGCGTCCCGGCCGGACACCCCCATCGTCCCCAGAATCTTCCCGTCGAGCGTCATCTTGTAGATGCGGCCCGGTTCCTGATCGGACGTGTAGAGATACTGCGTGGCGCCGTTCGTGATGCAGAGCGTCCACGGCTGCGTCTCGTCTGGCGGGTTGGCCGGCAGGTTGCCGAGGACGGGGTGGTGCGTCTTGTCGTAGGTGGCGTTCAGGAAGATGAAGCGCTTGAACGTGCCGTCCGCGTCGAACACCTGGATGCGCCGGTTGTTGCGATCGGCCACGTAGACGTTGTCCTGGCGATCGACCGCGATGTTGTGCGGCGTGTTGAACTGACCCGGGTTCTGATCGCCGTGGGGACCGCCGGCCCCCCTGGTCCCGAACGACTTCACCCAGGCCCCGTGCGTGTCGAACTTCGCGATGCGCGCGTTCGTGTAGCCGTCGCTGATGTAGAGGTTGTCCCGGGAGTCGAACGCAATGTCGGTGGGGCCGCGGAAGTAGCCGTCCTGCGTGGGCGGCGGCGGGGCGCTGCCCCGGCCGTTCCGGAACCACGACTCTTCGGGATCGTCCGGCCCCTCGGGCCGGCGCCCGAGGTTCATCGTCACGTACCCGGCCGGGTTGAACTTCACAACCGCGTTCGTGCCCTTGTCGACCACCCAGAGGTTGTCGTACTTGTCGAAGCGGATGCCGTGCCCGTAGCCGAGACCGTAGACGTTCTTCCCGATCTCGCGCACGAACCGTCCGGTCGTGAGGTCGAACTCCAGCAACTGCGTCGACGCGTTGCCGTAGAGCGGCCCCTGCGTCGGGCTGCCGGGATGATTCAGCACGACGAGGTGGTTCTTCGAGTTGACGGCCACGCCGAGCACCTCACCGAAGTTCTGGTCCGGCGAGTACTTCAGGAAGTCGGTCGTCGAGTCGAACGGAATCTCTGGAACAGTGACGGGTGCCGGTGCAGGCTGGGGCGAGGGCGCGGCGGGCGCCTGCTGCGCGCCGGCACCGCGCTGGGAGAACCACACCGAGGCCGCCAGGGCCAGGACCGGGAGCACGAGCAGCACACGCTTCATCACAGCCTCCAACGGCTGAATGCTAATCGCTAATGGCCAAATGCCAATTGGAAAGACGCAGTCCCGCCTGCCAGCCAGACCTTAAGGCGCCGGCTGAAGCCGGCACCCACGTCCCGACACGACTCGACCGGCGATTTCGCTCGTGGGGTCTGGCTTCAGCCAGACCTTCAGGCGGTGACCGACGCGGCTCTCATGCACCCGCCCACATCCACTAGTCAATCCCGAACGCAAGCAGCACGTTGCCGGGGCGTGCGCGGTAGTCGCCGGAGTTCACGAACATCATCCCGCCGATGACGACCGGGGCCGGGCCGTTCAGTGACGCGCCGCGCGCACGGACGCCATTGACCGTCAGGTACTCGCGGTTGGTGTCGTACTGCCAGAGGATGGACCCGTCCTGCGTCGAGTAGGCGCGCAGGCCGCCATCGAAGGACCCCGAGAGCACCGCTCCCGGAATGGCGGTCACGGCGGCCGACTGCGCCGGGTTGCACAGGCGGCTCTTCTGCCCGCACAACAGCGGCTCCGGGTGCGGCGTGAACCACACGCGTTCACCCGTCGCGAGCTTCACCGCGTGCAGGCCACCGGGATTCTGCCGGTTCTGATCGGCCACAGGCAGATAGGCGTAGGTCGCATCGGTCGCCACGCCCCACTCGATGCCGCCGAGCGAACCGCCCTGTCCCGCACGGTACTCCCACACCACCTTGCCCGTATCCGGCTCGAGCCCGAACGCCATCCCGGACTTCTGTCCGACGACGAGGATCTCCTTGCCGCCCGGCAGCGCCGCCAGCGCGGGCGATGCCCCGAAGTCGTAGTCCGGCCCCTGCTTCGTCCCGCAGTTCGGCTCGCCGTTGCGGCAGCCGTACACGTCGGCCAGTTCCAGTTGCCGGGTCCACTTCGTCGCACCGGTCTTCAGGTCGAATGCGACGATGGCGTCGGTACCGGGCTGCGACCCACTCCCGCTGTACGTGTTGCCCACGCCGACGTAGATCAGGCTCCGCTTCGGATCGATCGTCGGCGCCGACCAGATCGCCCCACCCGAGGGTCCCCACGACTCGCCGCCATCCGGCCGCTTGCCCATCAGCCTCGGCTCCTCGGGGATGGGATAGGCGCGCCAGACGGTCTTGCCGTTCGCGACATCAATGGCCACGACGGCACCGCGGAACGTGCAGCAGTTGTACGTGGCGCTCTTCCCCACTTCCTCGTACGACGAGGTGGGCACGAACAGCCGGTTGCCATAGAGCGCCGGCGAACCGGTGAGGCGCACGAGCGGGTGTGCGTCGACCTGTGACACCCACACCTCCGCCCCGGTGCTCGCGTCGACCGCGTACCCGTAGCCCTTCTGGTCGATGAAGTAGGCGTTCAGCGTGCCGGACGCGCCCGGACGCGGCCCCACGACGACCGAGCCGCGCACGCCGCCTTTCGCGACGTAGGTCCACACTACGCAGCCGCTCTTCGCATCGAGCGAGAACACCGTACCGTTCTGCGAGCCGACGAACACGCGGCCGTTCACGACCGTGGGCTGCGCCCATGCCGACGTGGCTTCGGGCAGGCCGAGCGCCCACTTCAGCGTCAGCTTCGGCAGCTGCGCGGCTGTCAGTCCGCCCACCTTTGCCGACACGGCGTGGGTGTTCGCGAGGTCTGCGCTCCAGCCATTCCAGTTGGGCCCGTTGCCCAGGCTGGTGAACGCTGGCGGATTCACGCAGCGCCCGATGTTCGGGTCGACCTTCACGTCGGCACCCACCGTCTTCCCTGTCAGGAACTCGGCGACAGCGCGACGCTCCGCCCCGCTGAGCGAGAGCCCCTGGTACCGCATCGCCCCGCCCGTCAGCGCGGCGATGATCGACTCGGGCGTGCGGTCCTTCAACTGCTCGGGGCCCGGCGCACGGGAGGCGGCCGACCCGTCGTGGCAGGTCGCACAGTTCGCACGGAAGATCCCCGCGCCGTCTGGCGACTGGGCGGACACGGGCACAGCGACCGCAAGACACGCAGCCGACAGCGCGGCCGCGAGCAGTGACTTCTGCGTCATGCAGGAACTCCGGGAAAGCGGGTCAGCCGAAGGCACACGGACACGAAGTATACGGTTCTGGAGCCGCATACGTCCGTGTTCTTCGTCTGCGCGTGGCGTGTTCGGGCCGGCCTAGATGGACTTGACCTGCGCGCCGGGTGCGGCGAGCAGGGCCCGTTCGACGTCGGCGCCGGCGGCGTCCTTCGGCGCAGCGATGCCGACGAGGATCTTGCCGTTGGTCACTTCGGGGTCGTACAGCTTCGGCATCTTGCGGCCGAGTCCGGCGGTGATGATGAGGGTGGCCACCGTCGAGAGGATGGCGCCCAGCATCGTCATCTCGAAGATGACGATGAGGTTCGGCCACCAGGCGACGATCGGCATGTTGCCGACGACAATCGGCCAGTCCTTCTCGGCAAAGGTGGTGAGCCAGGTGCTGAAGGCCATGCCGGTGAGCCCACCGAGACACGCGATATACCACTGGTAGCTGTGGTGACCGATGTGGCTGAACTCGTACTCCTCCATCGGTGCGCCGCTGATGACCGTGATGTCGTGGTCCTCGTAGCCGGCCGAGCGCAGGCTGTTCACCGCGCGCTGCGCGGCGTCACCCGTGGAATAGAGGGCGTAGACGGCCTTCATGCGTGGGTCTCCCCGAGGCGGCGTTCCGGCGTGGCGGCCATCTCCTCGATGGGAGAGTGCTCACCGGCGCGCATCTCCCAGATCGAGATGATGGGCACGAACTTCGCGAAGAGCGTGTAGAGCAGCGTCATCGCCGCGAAGGTGGAGATGGTGATGACGATCTCGGTCGGGCGCGGCGCGTAGGTGCCCCAGCCGTAGGGCAGGTACTTGTAGGCCAGCGACGGGACGACGATGAGGTAACGCTCGAGCCACATGCCGATGACCACGCCGATCGACGCGATGACCGCGCCGGTGATCGTGCGGAGCCGGCGGATGCTCAGGATGATGACCGGAATCACGAAGTTCACCAGCACCATCGTCCAGAAGAGCGGCGCGTAGGGGCCGCTCTGGGTGGCCTGGAACGTGTTGTATTCGGCGGTGTGGTTGCCGTACCACGCGGTGAGGCGCTCGTTGAAGGTGAAGTAGCCCCAGAGCAGGCTCATCGTGAGGAGCAGCTTCGCCAGGTTCTCGAAGTGGATGTCCTCGAGGTAGTCGTGCAGCTTCAGCACCCGGCGCAGCGTGGCCATGGCGATGATGAGGCCGGCGATACCGCTGAAGATCGCGCCCGCCACGAAGTAGGGCCCGAAGATCGAGGAGTGCCACATCGGCACCGGCGCCATCGAGAAGTCGAACGAGACGATGGTGTGCACCGACACGGCCACCGGGATGATCGCGATGGCCATGATGGACATGGCTGTCTCGAGGCGGTGCCACTGGTGCGTGGTGCCGCGCCAGCCGAGCGCGAGCGCCCCGTAGATGGTCTTCCGGATGCCCGTGGCCCGATCGCGCACGAGCGCGAAGTCGGGAATCATCGGCAGGAACAGGAACAGCAGGCTGCCGGTGAGGTAGGTGGAGATCGCGAAGAAGTCCCACACCAGCGGCGAGCGGAAGTTCGGCCAGATGAGGCGCGAGTTCGGGTACGGCACCAGCCAGAAGAAGAGCCACGGCTTGCCGAGGTGGATGATCGGGAAGAGGCCGCCGATCATCAGCGCGAAGGCGGTGATGACTTCCGCGCACCGCGTGACGGGGCGGCGCCAGCCGGCGTTCACGAGGCGCAGGATCGCGGAGATGAGCGTGCCTGCGTGGCTGATGCCGATCCAGAACACGAAGTTCGTGATGAGGAAGCCCCAGAACACCGGCCAGCGCTTGCCGGTGAGGCCGAAGCCCTGCCACATCTGGAAGCCCCACGCGAAGAGGCCGCACGCCACGACCGAGGCGAGGAACCCCACCAGCAGGAACCACTTGATGCCGCCCCGCTCGAGCGGGCGCAGCAGTGTCGTTGCAAGCCGATCGTCCGACGCGCTCATACGTGCTCCAGGGCCTGGAGATAGGTGACCTTCGGGGCCGTGCCGAGGTCTTCGAGCAGCTTGGTGCCGCGCGGCGACTCGGCCAGCAGCGAGACCTCGCTCTCCGGGTCGTTGAGGTCGCCGAAGACGATGGCCTTCGACGGGCAGCCCTGCGCGCAGGCCGGCGTGATCTCGCCGTCCTTCAGCTCACGCTTGTCCGCGGCGGCGGCGTTCTTGCCGGCGGCAATGCGCTGCACGCAGAACGTGCACTTCTCCATCACGCCGACCTCGCGGAGCGAGACATCGGGATTCAGCTGGAGGTGCATCGGCTTCTCCCACACCGGGTTGAAGAAGTCGAAGAACCGCGCGTTGTACGGGCAGGCGTTCGCGCAGTAGCGCGTGCCGATGCAGCGGTTGTAGACCTGCGCGTTCAGCCCCTCGTCGCTGTGGTGGCTCGCGTAGGTCGGGCAGACCGGTTCGCAGGGTGCCGCGTCGCACTGCTGGCACATCACCGGCCGGTACTTGACCTTCACCTCGGGGAACTCGCCCTCGAAGTAGCGCTCGACGCGGATCCAGTGCATCGCGCGTCCGCGCGACGCCTGGAGATCGCCGACCGTCGGGATGTTGTTCTCCGCGCGACACGCCGTCACGCACGCCTCACATCCGGTGCAGCGGTCGAGATCGACCGCCATCCCCCATCGATGGGCCATTACCTGACCTTCCCTTCGTGCGGTTCCTCGCGCAGCTCGCCGCGTGCCGAGAACATGATCAGCTTGCCGTCCGGCTCGCTGACGCGCGCCGCCTTGACGCGCGTCGCGGCCCAGGCGAGTGTGCCCGTCTCCTCGTGCACGACCGGCGCGAGGATGTCGATCGGGTTCTGGCCGCGTCCGGTGGCGT
Source organism: Vicinamibacterales bacterium (assembly GCA_046331345.1). Classification (GTDB taxonomy): domain Bacteria; phylum Acidobacteriota; class Vicinamibacteria; order Vicinamibacterales; family CAVVIG01; genus CAVVIG01. The sequence continues at coordinate 616,741 of JAXLRA010000005.1, forward strand.
AGCGCGTGTAGTTCGTGTGCCCCTGCCCGACCGGCATCGCGATGATGTCCGGCGAGAGCGCGGGGTTGATGAAGGCCGGCGCCTTCAGGGCGCCTGCAGACGACGTGATCTCCACCACGTCGCCGAGCGCGATGCCGAGGCGTTCCGCGGTCTTCGGATTCAGCTCGACCCAGCTGCTCCACATCGCCGACGACATCGGGTCGGGCAGTTCCTGCAGCCACGGCAGGTGCGCCAGCGATCCGTCGTAGAAGGTGGCCGTCGGGTACGGCAGGAACTGGAAGGGATACTCGGTCGCGTCGCCGTTGTAGGCGGGCTCCGTGAACTTCACCGGCGCGGCCTTGGCGTCCGCAGCCGCGGGCTGCGCGGCGGCGCCCTTCGGCAGTTCGCCCCACCAGCCGGCCTGCTTCTGGGCGGTGCTCCACGCCTCGTCGCCGAGCGGCGCCAGGGCCGCCTTCACGAACGCGTCGTAGCTCGTGGCTCCCAGGTCGACCGGCTTCGCCAGCTTGCCGGCCACCTCGAGCAGCACGTCGCCGGTGGCCTTCGTGTCGAACAGCGGCTTCATCACCGGTCCGGCCACGCTCACCACCGCCTGCTGCGCGCCCGACTCGGGCAGCGCATCGACCCACGACTCGAGGAAGCTGTGGTCCGGCAGGATCAGGTCGGCCATCGCACTCGTCTCGTCGACGAACTGCGCGAACGACACGAGGAACGGCACCTTGGCGATCGCGTCCTTCACCTTGAAGGCACGCGGCGCCGCGAACACCGGGTTCGCCTCGTCGACGATGAGCACCTGCGGCACGACGCCGGCCGCCCACTGGGCCAGTGACGTCCGCGGGGCCGCAGCGGGCCGTGACAGCTGCGGCGTGAAGCTCACGCCGCCCTTCTGGCCCACGGCGCCGAGCAGTTCGTTCAGCGCGTTCACCGCCAGTGCGGTGAAGAGCCCGTTCGACTGCGCCAGCGGCACGCCGCCGACGATCGCCACCGATGGCGCCCGCTCGGCGAGTTCGTGTGCCAGGCGCTCGACCTTCTTCGCGGACACACCGCTCACGGCCGCGACGCGGTCGGGCGCGTAATCCGGCAGACCGGCCGCCCACCCGTCGATGAGCGCCCCCGCACGGCCATTCGCCGGCGTGCGGAGCTTGTCGCGCAGCAGGACGTGCGCGAGGCCCAGTGCCAGCACACCCTCGGTGCCAGGCTTCGCCGCCACCCACTCGTCGGCACTCGCGCCGGTGGGAGTCATGCGCGCTTCCACCTGGACGAACGCCCCGCGGATCCCGGCGCGCCCCTGACGCATGTCGCCGTAGGCCGCGGCGTGCGACACCGGTGCGTTCCAGGTGCCGAGGAAGTCGGCCCCGAACGCGATGACGAAATGCGCGTTGCCGAGGTCGAACGTCGGCAACTGTGCGAGGCCGAAGCTCATCTCGTTCGCACGGCGGAGGAGGTCGTCCGAGAAGAGCTCGTAGACCACCGGGGCCGGCGCGCCGTACTTCGCCGCGAACTGCTCGAGCAGCAGCCGCCTGTGGCTGCGGCGTCCGCCCGTGATGATCGCGAGCGCCTTCTGGTTGTCGGACGAGGCGAGCCCGTCGAGCTTCCCGACGAGTTCCGCCACGGCGGCGTCCCAGGTAATCGGCTCGAACTCGCCCGACCCCTTGGCGCCCTTCCGCTTCAGCGGCTGAGCGATGCGGTCCGGATGGTAGGTGACCTGGATGGCCGCCTGGCCGCGGGCACAGAGGCCGCCGCGACTCACCGGATGCTCACCGAGCCCCTCGAGCTTCTTCGCCACGCTCTTGCGGACGACGCCCTGCTGGCCGTCCTTCGTTACGTCGACATCCGCCATCATCGTCCGCACGGTGAGTCCGCAGCCTGCGCTGCAGAGCGGGCAGACGCTCGGCTTCCACTCGGCGATGCCGGGTACGAGTTCCTCATCCGGGACGAACCGGATGATCTGGTGTTCGGGAACACCGCACGCCGCAATGCCTGCGGACGTACCGGTGATCGCGGTGAGCTTGATGAAAGTTCGGCGGTCCATCAGTAGTGGCAGGTCAGGCAGTCATTCGAGGCGTTCTTTTCCCGATGACAGGTCACGCAGAAGCCCATGTTGTGGTCGACATTCCGCTGCGCCACCGTCTGGTGGGCAATGTCGCCGTGACAGGTCGCGCACTCGACGTTGGCGCGGATGTGCGGGGCGTGGTTGAACCTGACGTGCGCACTCGGGGTAAACCCGTAGACGCGCTGCCAGTGGAGGTCGAGCCCCTTCTCGGACATCTGCGTGATCTGCTGGATGCGCGGCTTGTCGGTGGCGATGGCCGCGTGGCAGATGAGGCAGGTGTTGACGCTGGGCAGTCCGGCCTGCGGACCCTTGGTGACCGCCTCGTGGCAGTACTCCGTGCAGGCCAGGCCTTTCTCGACGTGAGTGTTGTGGGGAAATTCAATCGGCTGCTTCGGGTCGGACTTCACCCAGAAGTATTCGTTCACCGCCGCGCCGAAGGTGTCGTGCGCGGTGCTCAGCCGAGGGGCGCCCGAGTGCGCCTGAGCGGAGTATGGGGCGCCGTCGACCGGCGCTGGCCGGTCGTCGAGCCAGCTGCAGCCGGCACCCGCGATACTTGCAACGATACAGAACAGGACCGTGTAGTAACGCATCGTGGATGCCGGCGCAGGGAAGTCAGCCGCCTACTTCTTCTTCGGCCCCAGGCTGCGGAGGTAGTTCACCGTGTTCCAGATATCGGTGTCTGACATCCGCCCCTTGTAGCCCTTCATCTTCATGTCCGGGCCGGCGCCGGCCTGGATGACCAGGAAGATTTCGCCGTCCGTCGCGCCCCGGTCCCACTTGGCATCGGTGAGGTCCGACGGGTGCGAATCCTTCGGCGCCATCGGTCCGTTGCCCTTCGCCTCCGGACCGTGGCAGAAGCGGCAGTTCTTCGCGTAGAGCGCCTGACCCGCCGCAATCGAGTCGGCGGAGGCGGCCACAGGGTTCTTCATCGCCTTCCCCTCGGGGCTTCCGCCGAGGTTCTGGGCGCTGAGCGAGGTCGCCGCCACGAGGGCGAGACCGAGTGCGAACATGAATGACGAAACGCGGTGCATGTTTCCCGCTCTCCTTGCTACGTATTACTGCGTGTTCCTAAGAGCGCTTGAAGATTGCAGAGATTGCTTTTCAAACGTGCTGGTCGTTCGCCGCCGTGACCCAGCAGGACGTTCGTGCAGTCTGCAGAGGGCGTAACGCCGGGGATTTTGCCACAGCACAGGCGCGCTCGCAAGCCACCATTCGCTATACTCAGCCCGTGATTGGAACAAATACTTCGCGCGTCGTGCTGTTGTCGTGCGCCATCGTCCTGTTTGTGGCGCGCTGTGGCGCAGCACAACAGCCCCCCGATGCCGCGCTCCAGGGTGCGCCCGACACGGTTGTCCGCCTGCAGCAGGCGGCGATGAACGGGAACCTCGAACAGGTCGCCGCCGCCGTCGCCGCGCACACGCCAGTCGACGCCCCCGGCGACTCGCGCATGACCGCGCTCGGCATCGCGGCGCTCTACGGCAAGGCCGACGTGATTCGCGCGCTGGTCGCGGCTGGCGCCAGCGTCACGGCCGACCAGGATGGAGAGTCCGCGCTGGCGATCGCCGCGCACGAGGGACACACCGCCGCAGTGGAAGCCCTGATCGCTGCGGGGGCCGCGGTCAACGGCAAGGACAAGGACGGCATCACGCCGCTGATGGCGGCGGCCGCGTCCAACCGCGCAGGAACGGTCCGCGCACTCCTCGGGAAGGGTGCCGACATCAACGCGACGAACAACGACGGGGCCAGTGCGCTCATTGCCGCCGCATACGGTGGCCACGCGGAAGCGACCACGGCCCTGCTCGAAGGCGGCGCGGACACGGCCGTTCGCGACAGGGCCGGCCGCACGGCGCTGATGGCGTCGGCGCTCGGCGGGAACGTGCGCGTGACGCAGCTGCTCCTCGACCGCAAGGCCGACCCACAGCTCGACGACAACAACGGCCTCAACGCACTCGTCTACGCCGCGTCGACGGGACAGGACGAGATCGTGGCGGTGCTGCAGAAAGCCGGCGTGACGAAGGGGACCGACATGGCCCTCGGGTTCGCCGTCCGCAACTGCCGCCTGCCGCTCGCCACCGCGCTGCTCGCGTCGGGCGCCAGCCTCAAGGCGGACCTCGGCGGCGACAACCTCCTCATCCTCGCGACCGGCTCCAACTGCCAGCCCGCGCTCGAACTGCTGCTCTCACGCGGACTGGACGTCAATACGGCGAACGAAGACGACGGGATGACGGCGCTGATGCGGGCGGCGGGTGAAGGCTACGTCGAACTCGTGGAGTTCCTGCTGAAGAAGGGCGCCGACATGGAACTGCAGAACAAGAAGAACCAGTCGGCCTGGCTCTTCGCCGCGATGGGCAACCACCCCGAAGTGGTGGAGCTGCTGCGCGCCGACCGCGAGGCACGCGAGAAGAAGGGCGCCGTCCGGAAGCCCCAGTAGAAAAGGGCTGACTCCCGAGGCCGGGCGGTCAGCGTGACGTGCCGGTCAGCTCTCCAGACGTGCCGGTCTGTCCGTCCGCCGTCACCGCACGCTCGGCCCGCGCCACCGGTGCTGGAGCCGGCGCGGAGGCCGGCGGCACGGCCTTCGCCGCGCTCGACTGACGCGACGCCCGCGGCGCCTTGCCGGCCGGCGGCTTCTGCAGCTTCACCTGCTGGGCGATCTTGTCGCCCTTCCCGATGATCACGCCGAAGGCGCGACGCGCCTTCCCGGCCCGCAGTTCGACGTCGTGCGCGCCGATCGACAGGGTCAGCGCGAGGGGTGTCGTGCCGCGCGATTCCCCGTCGATGAACACCTCGGCGCCCGCCGGCATGCTGGTGAGTTCAAGGGTGCCGTGGCCGGTGTCCACGAACGGCAGGTACTGCCGCGCGGACCCGAGCGAACCGCTCGCCCCTACGATCACCGCCAGCACCGCGAAGGCCGCGGCCAGGCGCCAGTTCCACCACCAGCGACCGCCGCCGTCGTCCACCGCGCCCGCTGTCCAGTTCTGGTCGGCCGCTGCGGACGCGTCGCCCGGCGTCGTGGTGCCGCGCCGCGTCACTCCGCGCGACACGCGCACCGGCTTCCGCGCCACGGGTGCGGCCAGCGCCAGCACGTCGGCCCCGCGGTCCGACGCCAGCGCGGTCTGGGCCGCCACCAGCTGCAGGGGCGGCGCGGCGGCCGGCTGCGCCTGACGGGCGGCAGCGCTCTCGATAGGGGTCGCCTTCGCCGCGTGGAACCTCGTGAGGAACGCGGCCAGCGCCGCGGGCGGCCCGAGGAGTTCCCCATTGGCGGGAATGGCGTGGAACGCGTCGCGCGCTTCGGCTGCTGACGCAAACGGACGTTCGGGCCCGATCTGCAGGGCACGCGCGAGCCAGCCCCGCAGGCCGGCGGGCAGCGGCTCGAAGCCGCCCTGGGGCGAGATCGCCGTGGTCGACGCCAGGACGTCCGGCACACGGGAGGGGAACTCCTCCACGCGCACGATGCGGCCCAGAATCAGCGCCAGCGACACGAGGCCGATCTGGAGCACGTCTGCCCGGTGGTCGAGGCGCGGGGTCGCGGTCGCCGGCAGCGCGATGCGCAGTTCGCTCCAGTAACGCTCGCGCGAGTAGCGGAGCTGCTCCAGTGCGCCGCCGAACACGTGGTCCGCGATGACGAGCCGCGCATCGGGCGTCACAATCAGCCGCTCGGGACCGATGGCCCCGTGCGCCACGTCCGCCCCCTGCTCTTCCAGCGCCGCCACCGCCGGCACGAGCTGGCAGATGACCGCGAGGGCGGCATGAATCCCCACCGGCACCTGCCGTGCCTGCGCCCCGCGCAGCAGGTCGGAGACGCGAATGCCGCTGACGGCGTCCGAGACCACCTGGAGTTCGTCCAGCGGCCCCGACCCGCGCACCACGTCGACCACCCGGGTGAACTGCGGATGATGGAACCCCGCAAGCCGCTCGACGCGCTCGCGCACGGCGAACTCGAACGACGGCAGCGCAGCGAACGCACTCCGCAGCACCAGCGCCTGACGGCCGGGGTCGGAACCGGGCACCGCAGGAGACACGCGTTGCCCGAGGCTGTCCTCGAAGATGACAGCGGACGAATCGGCGTGACGTTGACCGGCAGCAGAGTCCATGAGCTCGTGATCCCAAATACCTGGGTAGGCGGTACCCGGGAATGCGCGAACTGTACCGTCGGCGCTCCAGTGTCTGGAAACGCGTGAACGGCTGGAACTTACCGGCGACTGGTGGAGGAAATGGTCGAGGAAGGTACGGGGGGCCGCTTACACATCTGTATGTGCCCCCCCGAATTCTGTAACGGCGTTACTCAGGCGAGATAGAGGTGCGGCCGCAGTCGTCGCAACGAAGGTAAATGACCGGAAGTGATTCCGAACGTCCGATGACTTTCGCGCTGGGTACCCCACACCGGGGGCAGACAATCGCGCCGGACGAAGAACGTTTTGCCATAGAGAACTCCCCTCACATCTTAGACTGCTTCTGGTCTTGGGAGGATCCCCAAAAGTACTCATCCTGAAGATTCACCCTCGCAGCTGCCTGACGAGCCCGGCCATATCCTCCGGCAGCGGGGCCTCGAGCTGCAACGGCTTTCCAGTCATCGGGTGCACGACGCCGAGCCGCCAGGCGTGGAGGGCCTGCCGGCCAAACTCAATGTTCCGAAGGCTTTCCGGGCCGTAGACGTAGCGCTGCTCCCCGATGAGGGTATGCCCCCGGAGCCGGGCCTGGAGGCGGATCTGGTTCCGCCGGCCGGTCACGAGGCTGACCTCGATCAGGGATGCGGTCCCGAAGTCCTCGAGCACCTCGTAGTCGCACGTCGCCGTGCTGGCCCTCGGGTCGTGGGCGTGGGTTTCCTTCTGGACGAGCGAGTCCTGGTCCCAGACGAGGTGGTCGCGCCAGGTCCCACGCGAGGGAACCGGGACGCCGTAGACAACCGCCAGGTAGAGGCGCTGCGCCTCGTGACGCCGGAACTGGTCCTTGAGGCGCATCTGGGCGTCCGCGCGCGTCGCGAACATCACGAGGCCGGACGTGTCGCGGTCGATGCGATGCACGACGAAGGGACGCCGCCGGCCTTTCGACTTCAGGTGGCGCACCAGGGCATCCTCCACCGAGGGGGCGTCCTCGCGCCGCGGCAGCGGGACCGTCAGCAGGCCCGGTGGCTTGTTCACCACAATCACGGCATCGTCTTCGTAGACGATCGGGAGTTCGCCAGGCCGGGGTGGACGCTGGGTCAGCTTCCGGGAACTCCCGGGCCGGTCCATCCAGAGGCGAACCACGTCGCCGGCCACCAGCCAATGGCAGGCATTGGCGGGGCCAACCTCGGCATCGTTCAGGAAGATCTTCCCGCGGGCGAGCGCCTCGGCGGCCTTGCCGCGCGATGCCAGCCGCCCGGGCGCCGCGAGGAACTTGTCCAGGCGCAGACCGGCGCTCGCGTCGTCGACCACCCACTGGTCGGGTGCAGGTTTCGGATCGGGCCGGTTGGTCATGTGTACGCGGTGTCGGGTGCCACGGTCGGCGGCATGCGCGCGTCAGCGGGCCACGCGATCGCGTGACTGTACCGACTGGTGCGCGGATGCTGCGCAATGTGCGTCAACGGTTGTGTTTGTGATAGCAACAATCGAAAGATATAATTCCGCCGCGTTCGCCTCTGTGCCCAAGCGCCAGCCGACCCGGAGCACGCCTGCCGACAGACCGTCCCGAGGTCGCCCGCCCCTGCATCAGGAACCGTGGTCGAAGGTCTCGGTGGTCCTCTTCGATCGACAGATCGATCACCTGTCGCGGTTCGCACGGACGAGGCGGCAGGGACGCGCCTTCAACCGGGCTGAAATCATCCGCGCCCTGATCGATGCCCTGCTCGAAAGCGGCCTGGACATCGGCGCCTCGGCCTCCGAAGCCGACCTCCGCGCACGCATCGCCCGCCGGCTGTCGACGCCCTTCCGCTGACGGAACACGAGCCGCGCCTCCAATCGGCGATCGCCAATCTGCAACCAATCTGCAAATCTGAATTCTGAATTCTGAAATTCTAGAACTCGTCCTTCACCGTGTAGCTGAGGCTCAGCACCAGCGTCAGGCCGAGGCAGACGGCGGCAGAGAGGTACGGCATGGCGTCGCCGTAGCGCGCCAGCGCCGCGTTGCCCCAGACCGGGCCGGCGGCACGCCCAAGGCTCTCCATCGCGCCGGCCGCGCCCTGCACCCGCCCCTGCTCGTCCTGACGGCCCGCGCGGCTGACGAGCGCCGACACCGTCGGATGACCGAAGCCGATGCCCAGCGCCAGCGGAACGAGCGCCAGCGTGAAGAGCACGATCGTGTTCGCGAACGTCGCCGCCACGAGCCCCACCGCCGCACACACCAGTCCCAGGATGAACGTCGTCTTGTCGCCGAACCGGTGGACGATGGGCCGGATGACGCCGCCCTGGATCACCGCGCCGAGGACGCCGAACGCCGCGAAGAAGTAGCCGGTTTCCGAGACGTCGAACCCGAACCGGTTCGCCACGAACAGCGCGAACGTCGTCTGGAAGATGGCAAAGGCGAACCAGTAGATGAAGTCGATCCAGAGCATGCGGCGCAGTCCGGGGCGCCGCATCATCTCGGCCAGGTTGCGGAACGGCATGCCGGTGCCGGCCGCGGCCCGGTGCACCGTTTCCGGGAGCCAGAACCAGGCCATGCCCGTGGCCACGAGCGTCACGGCCGCCGCGGCCCAGACCGGGGCCGTGATGCTGTAGCGCGCGAGGATGCCGCTCAGGGCGGGCCCCATGATGAAGCCGAGGCCGAACGCCGCACCGATGAGACCGTAGGCCCTGGCCCGATCCTTCGGCTCGGTGACATCGGCCACGTAGGCGCGCGCCGTCGAGATGTTGCCGCCGGAGAGGCCGTCCACGATGCGGGCCGCGAAGAGCATCGCAATCGAGTGCGCCATCGCCATCATGACGAAGCTCACCACGGTTCCCAGCAGGCTGAAGATCAGCACCGGCCTCCGGCCGTAGCGGTCCGACAGGTCACCGAGCGCGGGCGCCGCAATCAACTGGCAGGCGGAGAACACCGCGAAGAGCAGGCCGATCGTCAGCGGTGAGGCGCCGAACGTTTCGGCGTAGAACGGCAGGAGCGGGATGATGATGCCGAAGCCGACCAGGTTCACGAAGATCGTCAGGAAGATGACGAGCAGCGGACGTGTCACTCGCGCGTGCCCTTCCCGGCCCGGGGCCCCTTGAAGTCGCGCGCCGGCGCGTGGTCGAGGTTCGCGACGCGCCACGCCGTCTCGTAGACCAGCTGCGTCACGCGCGCCAGCTTCCCGAACTCGATGTGCGACACCTCGTCCGTATTCGCGTGGTAGTCGGGGTGCAGGCCGGTGGTGAAGAAGATGACCGGAATGCCCTTGGCCGCGTAGCTGTAGTGATCGCTGCGGAAGTAGAGCTGCTCGCTGTCCGCCGGGTCGTTGAACTCGTAGTCCAGCGTGAGCGGACGGTCCAGCGCGCGGTTGGCCGCGATGTTCACCTGATGCAGTTCGCTGCTGATGCGGTCGGACCCGACCAGGTAGACCGTGTTGGATTCGCTGGTCTGGTTGTCGCGGTTGCGGCCGATCATGTCGATGTTCAGCTGCGTCACCACCTGGTCGAGCGCCACGGTCGGGTAGTCGGCGTAGTAGCGCGAGCCGAGCAGGCCGCGCTCCTCACCGGCATGCCAGACGAACAGCACCGACCGCTTCGGCCGGTTCCCCTGGGCGAACGCCCGCGCCAGCGCCATCAGCGCCACCGTTCCCGACCCGTCGTCGTCGGCGCCGTTCCAGATCCGGTCCGCCTCGGCCCCTGAGGTGACGCGCCCGGGTGCGCCGCTGCGCTTGCCGTCGTCGCCCAGTTCCGATTCCGCGTAGCCGACGTGGTCGTAATGGGCTCCCACCGCAACGTACGTGGACTTCAGCTTCGGGTCGCTGCCCTCCACCACGCCGACGACGTTCTGTGTCTGCTGGGTGCGCAGCACCGTGTAGTCGGCGTCCAGGGACACCGTGACGGAGACGCCGTCGAGCCGGAACCCGGGCAGCGGCTCACGCGCCTCGGCCTTCGCCTTCAGTTCGGCGTACTTCACGGGAGCGCGGCTGAAGAGGAACTCCAGGAGGCTGTCGTCGGCCGAGGCCGAGGGCGCGATTGGCGCGTCGAGACGCTGCGTGGTCACGAAGTCCGGGCGACGCTGGCGGCTCGCCGCCTGTGCGGCATCCGCCCGCGCCGGCTGCGCGAACTGGGGAGACACGGGACCGATGGCTCCCGCCGCCTTCATCTGGTCGGTCAGCCAGCGGCCGCGGCCACCCAGGAGCCGCCGCGACTGCTCAAGTTCGACCGCCTGCGGGCCGGCATTTCCGAGGTACACGACCAGCGCGCCGGTGAAGTCCTTGCCGGCGAGGTCGGAGTAGCGCGCGCCCGGCGCGTCGAGGCCGTAGCCGGCAAACTCCACGCGGTCGACGGTGAACGTCCGCTTCGAGCCGACGTTCCTGGAGAAGTTGATGCCCTGCCCGTCCTTGAAGGTGCGGGTGTCGTTCCCGACACGGACGGTCACGCTCGACCGGTTCGTGGAGGCCACACTGAGCACCTTCACGGTCTGGAGGTAGCGCCCGGCGTCTCCGCGTGGCTGGACGCCCCAGGCCCTCAGGTGGTCCTGGATATAGCCGGCCGCCAGGCCGAGCCCCTCGGTGTAGACCGCCCGCCCCTCGAGCACATCGGACGCGAGGTAGCTGAGCCACTCCCGGAGATCGGTCTGGTCGATGGAGGAGCGGCCACCGGCCGCCGAAATCGGGCCGGCGAACACCGCCAGGACACACGCGGCGGACAGCAGAACCTTGCGAACGGACATGCAGGACCCTCGCTGTTACTATAGCCGCTTGCCTTGCTCGCAAACTTCAGGTAAGGTTTTCGGCCTAAGCTTCCGCTTGCCCACCGTGTCTTTTCGCCTGCACGCCCTCGCGCTTCCCGCAATTCCTTTCATCCAGCAAGGAGAGAACTGATTGGCTGTCCGGTTGTTCGTCGGTAACCTGTCGTACAGCACGACTGAAGCGGACCTCCGCACCTATTTCGGTGCCGTGGCTCCGCCTTCGCAGGTCGTGCTCCCCGTAGACCGGGAAACAGGTCGCCCCCGCGGGTTCGCGTTCGTCGAGTTCCTCGATCGCTCCCACGCCGAGACGGCGATTCAGCGCTTCAACGGTCAGATGATGAACGGTCGGCCGCTGGCGGTCAGCGAAGCGCGCGCGCGCGAGGACCGCGGGCCTGGTGGCGGCCCCGGCGGTCCGCGCCCCGGCGGACCCGGCGGCGGCTTCGGCGGTCCGCGCCCCGGCGGCTTCGGTGGCCCGCGGCCTGGCGGCCCGGGCGGCTTCAGCGGTCCGCGTCCCGGCGGCGGCTTCGGCGCCCCGAGGCCCTTCGACCCGAGCGCCCCGCAGCCGCCGCGCAACCGCAACTTCGGTCCCGATGCCAAGCCGCAGCGCGGCCCGAACGCCAAGGCCAAGAAGAAGCAGGAAGAACGCCCCCGCGGCCCGATTCCGACCAAGTTCACCGGCCGCTCGTTCTCGCTCGACGATGACAGCGCCGGCGACGAGTCGATGCCGGACATCGACGATTTCGCGACCAGCCGTACCGACGACGGCGACGACGCGGACGAATAGCCCGACTGACGAAGGCCGGTTCCCACGAACCGGCCTTCGCCGTTTCTGGCGGCTTCCAGAACGACGCGCCCCCCTCACCGCATCCGCATCGCCACCACCGCCACGCCGCCGTCCACAGGTGCCGGCACCAGGGTCCATGTCTGGCGCCCGTGCTGTGTCACCGTGCGCCCGCCGATCGCGCCAATGGCCGCCCCGAAGACGACATCGCTCAGGTAGTGCCGGTTGTCGTGCAGCCGCGACGCCGCCACGTACGACGCAACCGTGTAGCCGAGGGCGCTGGCTCTCCAGCCAAGATGCCGCTCGATCACGGTGGCTGTGGCAAACGTCATCGAGGCGTGCCCCGACGGGAACGAATGGCTGTTGCTGCCGTCCGGCCGTTCGCGCTGCACGGCGTACTTGAGGCCGGTCGTGAGGGCCGTGGTCATGATCTGCGCGCGAAGCAGATCCATCCCGAAGTGCGACACCTTGTCTTCGTGCCGCAGGCGGCCCGTGGCAAACACCGCAACCGCCGCACCCATCTGCACCGGCGTGTAGCCCACATATTTGCCGGGCGCGAACGCGGCCCTCGCGGCGTGGTTCGGCCCTCGCAGGCGGATGTTCACGCGCTCGTCGAGCGGGTGCACCGCAAGCGCCAGTCCGCCGCCCGCCGCCGCAAGCGACGCGTTCGGCCACGACGGCAGGTGCCGCACGTCGCCGGCGAGCCCGCGCAGGAGCGCACCAATGCCGGTGTGCGGAGGCGTCGGCGGTTCCCTGGTCTCGGGCTGCTGCTCGTTCGACACACGCGGCGCGGCCGCGCCGGCGGCGTACACCACCGCCGAGGCGGGCCTGAGCGGGCCGGTGGCCGCGGGGGACGACGGCGGCGCCCCGACGACCAGCACGAGCAGGAGTGGCTGGAGCAGCATCGCCCCCGATGCATGGAATCCCGGTGCCAGCCCGGACACCTCACCAATTTCGCTGGGGCGCCACCTCACCAATTTCTGTGACAATGAACCGATGTCGGACAGCGAACACATCTGGCCCCGGGTCCTCGAACGGCTGCGGCCGTCGATCGACGCCGACGAATACCGGCGCTGGTTCTCGAACTCGTCGCAGGCCAGCGACTCCGGCGACCAGATCACGATCTGGGTGCCCGCGATGGCCGACATCCGGCACATCACGCTCCACTACATCGACCGCATTCATCGGGAACTCGATGCGATGGATCGACGGGGCGTCACGGTGCGCTTCGTCGCCACTGGCTACGAGGACGACGAGGCCGAGTGGGAGGAGTGAAAAGTCTGTGACTTCGGGCCGGGAACGCCGGTCACGGCAGCGACGCGGAGTAGGATTTCCTCAGGACGTCCCGGCTCATGTGGTTCCGCAGTCTCTACTGGCGCATCGCCCTCGGATTCATCGCCTGCCTGGCGCTGCTGCTCGTGGTGCAGGGTGGACTGTTCCTGTGGATGATGTCCCAGGCGGGTTCCGCGGTCCCGAACCAGCCGCCTGACCGGCTCGCCCAGTCCATCGCGTCCGAGGTCGCGCAGGAACTCGAACGGACCCCGACGCTCGACATCGAGCCGTTCGTCCGGCAGCAGTACGCCTCCGACACACAGCCGTTCCTGATCGCGCTCACCGACGGCAGGCTCCTCGAGATCGGCGCGCGCTTTCCCGAAGCACTGAAGACCGAGGCGCAGGAACGGCTGGCGGCGCTCCGCACGGTCGATCCCGCACGGCTGGCGCGCGGTGGCTTCGGCCGGGGCGGCCCCTTCCGGTTCGGTGAACGCGGACCACGGCCTCCGGAGGGCGACGGCCCGGACAGCGCCTTCGATGGACCGCGGCCCGGTGGTCCACCGCGGCCGGACGCGCGCCGCCCGTTTCCCGGCGACCGCATGGATGGTCCACCCGGTCCTCGCGGCGGCCCCCGCGCCGGACGACCCTTCCCCATCGTCGCCAACGGCGCACTCGCAGGCCTGGTCCTCGTACCGCCACAACTGCCGTTCTCGTTCCTGCTGGCCCGCTATGCGCCGACGCTGGTCACCGTCGCCGGCGTCACGCTGGTCGTCGGCGGGGCGCTGGCGGCGTTCGTCATCTTCGGGCCGGCCAGGCGCCGCCTGAAGCACGTGGAGGAAGCGGCGCGCCGCCTGGGCAGCGGCGACCTGAGCGCCCGGGCGCCGGTCTCGGGCGACGACGAGGTGGCGGCTGTGGCGTCGGCGTTCAACGCCATGGCTGACGACCTCACCGCCAGGACCGCAGCCCTGGTCAATGCCGACAAGGCCCGCCGGCAGCTCCTGGCCGACGTCTCGCACGAGCTGAACACGCCCGTCACGGCGATGCGGGGCTATCTCGAGACGCTCTCGATGCCGGAACTGGGGCTGGACGACGCCACGCGCGCGAGGTACCTGCAGATCGTCGGCGACGAAACCGCGCGGCTCGAGCGTCTCATCGGCGACCTGCTCGATCTGGCGAGGCTCGAAGGTGGAGGCGGAGCGCTCAGCCTCGACGCCGTACCGGTGGCGGAACTCTTTGCCCGCGTCGCGGAGCGCCACGAGCGCACGGCGCAGGCGGCACAGGTGAACCTGCGTGTCAGCGTCGGCGAGGCAGCGGCCACGCTACGGGGCGACCGCACGCGCCTGGAGCAGGCGCTGCAGAACCTGGCCGCCAACGCCCTGCGGTACGCGCCGGCCTCGTCTGCCGTCACACTGAGCGCCTCGCGCGAGCGCGACGCGATCGTGATCCGGGTCGTCGACGAGGGGCCGGGGATTCCGCCCGACCATCTGGCGCACGTGTTCGACCGGTTCTACAAGGCCGACCAGTCGCGCACGGCGCAGCCTGGGGGCGGCGGGGGCAGCGGACTCGGGCTGTCGATCGTGAAGGCGATCGTCGAACGGCACGGTGGGCACATCAGTGTCGACAGCCGTCCCGGACACACCGAGTTCAGGCTCGAATTCGCGGCGGCCTGAAGGCAGGCGTCACCGGCGGGTATGGTCCACCTGAAGGTGGACCCCACGATCGTCCGCGAGTCCGCGATCGTAGGGTCCGGCTTTAGCCGGACCTTCATGGCGCTCGATCGTAGGGTCCGGCTTCAGCCGGACCTTTGCCCGTGCGTCAGACCCGGCGGGTGCTGAAAATTGAATGCCCCTTGCCGACCGCGGGCTGAGGCCCCGGCAGCGGCTGGCCGGTGCCGATCTCCGAGAGGATCTGGCCCCGCAGCCAGTCGACCGGTTCGGGGTGCCGTTCGGTGAGCGCCTTCCACTCGGCCTCGCTGAGCGACACGCACACCACTCTGTCGCGCTCTTTGCTCATAGCTATGAATCTACCCCCGGACGAGGGGCGCGCCATCGATAGAAAGTTCTGATTGCACCCGTTCGCGCCGCTTATGCGACGGGGCCGGTACCTGGCCGTGGCGCGAGTTCGAGGGTCCCCTTGATCTCGTCGAAGGCGACCTGGAGCTCCTGGACCATGCGGGGCACCCGGTTCGCCCGGGCGTAGACCCAGCCCGTCTCGCGTACCAGCTCGTGCCCCTCGATGCGGGCGCAGAAGAACTGCCCGTCGCGCACCTCGCGCGCGACCGCCTGGTAGGGCACGATGCTGATCCCGAGGCCGGTCTTCACCATCGCCTTGATGATCTCGACGTTCTCGGTGTCCATCACGACGGTCGGCTCAATTTTCTCGGTGACGAACATCGAGTCGATGACACGGCGGGTCGCCGACCCGGGCTCGAACAGCACGAACGGCTCGCCGGACAGGTCCTGGGGCGACACCTTCTTTTTCCGGGCCAGCCGGTGGGTCGGCTGGGCCACAACGAGCAGTTCCTCGCGCAGCACCGGCACCGTCACCAGGTCGGACTCCTCCACCGGCAGCGTCAGCAGGCCGGCGTCGTGCCGTCCGGCCCGGATCTCCTCCACCGAGCGGGCCGCGGTGGCCACCGTAACCCGGATGTCCAGCTGCGGGTGAATGCGCTTCAGGTGCTGGAGAAGCGGCGGAAACACGTAGAGGCAGACGGTCATGCCGCCGGCCAGCCGCAGGGTGCCGCGCAGGGCGCGGGTATGGTCGGTGATGGCGCCGACGGTGTCGCGCACGTCCTGGAACACGCGCTGGCCGAGTTGCACCAGGCTCTCAGCCGCCGGTGTCATGCGCACCTGCCGCCCGACCCGCAGGAAGAGCGGCTCCCCGAGTTCGTCCTCGAGCAGGGCAATCTGGCGGCTGATGGCCGACTGCGAGACGTGCAGCTTCCGGCCGCAGGCGGTGAAGGACCCGGTTTCGGCGATCGCCTGAAGAATCTCGAGCTGGCGCAGGTCCATCGGTGAACTCAGGATTGCAGAATCGGCCGATTGCGGCAAGGATCGTACGGTCGATGGACGCCCACTACTACGCGATCGGTACCGATGGACGGCAGTACGGCCCGCTCTCCGACGCCGAGATCAGGCTGTGGCTGGCCGATGGGCGCGTGAGCCGTCACTCACGCGCGCGCCGCGCCAGCGAGTCGCAGTGGATTGCCCTGCGGGAGATGCCGGAGTTCGAAGAGGCCACGCGTCCGCCGTATGTCGGTGGCGGGTTGCCGGAGGGCGAGCCTTCCGCCGCACCGCCGAGCCTCGAGCCGCGCACGGCGATCCCGTCGGGCCGGCCCGGCGAAATCGATCCCGTCGCGTGCCTGCGGCGCGCACTGGCTCTCGTGGCCTCGGACTTCTGGACGCTCGGGCTGCCGGCGGTCGCGACGCTCCTGGTGATCTTCTCGTTCTCCATCCTCGGGACCGCGGGCGTGGTCCTGAGCGTGCTGCTGAACGACATCCTCCTCTGCGGGCTGTTCGTGCTCTACATCGGCGCCATCCGCGGCCGTCGGCCGTCGCTCCAGGAGATCGTCGATCGGCTGGGTCCGCTCGCGCTGCGCATCATCCTGGCAGGGATCGTCCAGTCGTTGATCTCGGCGCCGTTCTTCGTGAGCGTGCGGCAGGCCATCCTGCTGAAGTCGACGACCGCGGCCGCTGTCGCCGCGGTGCTCACGGTGCCGACGCTCTACCTGCTCGTGGCGTACGCGTTCCTGCTCCCGCTCATGGTGGACCGCAACCTCGGCATCCGTGCGGCGCTCACGGCGAGCCGGCACGCGGTGCATCCGCAGTGGCTCCGGATGTTCGGGCTCCTCGCCGCGACGATCCTGCTGCTGGTCCTGTCGGTCCTGCTGGCCGGGTTCCCGCTGCTCGTCACCATCCCGGTTTCGATGGCCGCGTTCTGCCTGGCCTACACCGACCTGTTCGACGCGGAGCGCTAGCGTCCGCGTCACACCCCGGCGCTCAGCGCCGGCGCTGCGGCGGCCAGTAGGCGAACTCCTCGACGTAGCAGACCCCCTCGAGATCGGCCGTCCTGGCGTGGAAGTAGGCCTGCGCGTCGGCGATGGCCTGGTTGTAGACCGTTGGCGCGAGTTCCTTGAGGAAGAAGTCGAGCAGCAGGCCGGCCTTGAGATCGCCCATCTCCTCGTCGAGCGACTCCGTGGCGTAGCGCCTGACCGACGCCTGCATCTTCTTCAGCGTGTCGGGTGGCAGTTCGATTGGCACCCTACTGCCCCAGCCGCGAACCGGTCATGGCGATGATGGAGTCGCCGTCGAGGTCCACATACTTGCGGCTGGCGAGGGCGCGAACCATGTCGGAGGTGACATAGCGGAGGTGCGGCACCTCGTCGGTCGCCGCCTTCAGGAACACGGCAGCCACGTCTGCTCCGGTCTGGCCGACGGCGAACACCTGGGCCGAACCGCTCAGATACGCCTCACGCATCGCCTCGTACGCCCCGTCTGCCGTGGGACGGCTGGACGCCTGCGACAGCTTTTCCCGGACGGTGGCGACGAACTCGGTCTTCACCGGGCCAGGTTCGACGATCGACACATGGATGCCGAGGCGCTTCGCCACAGGCGCGAGGCTCTCCATGAACCCTTCCACCGCGAACTTCGCTGCGCAGTACGCATCGTTGAAGGGCTGCCCGATGAGTCCGCCGATGCTCGTGTTGGTGATGATGCGGCCGCTTCCGGCCTTGCGCATGTGCGGGAACACCGCCTGCGTCACCCGCCACACCCCGTAGAAGTTCACGTCCATCACCTGCTGCAGATCCTCGAACGGCGTCTCCTCCATCGTGCCGAGGTAGCCGCTGCCGGCGTTGTTCACCAGCAGGTCGATGCGCCCGTGGTCGCGGATGATGCCATCGACGCACGCCTGGATGGACGCCGCATCCTGCACCTCGAGCGCCCGGACATCCAGCGTCACGCCAGCCGCGGCGGCTTCGGTCTGCAGTGCTCCGGCCTTGCCCGTGTTCCGCATGGTGGCAATGGTGGTGAACCCGGCCTTCGCGAGCGCAACTGCCGTGTAGAGACCGATACCAGACGACGTTCCTGTGACGAGGGCGACACGACTCATGGGGTTCTCCGTGGAAAGCGCTTCAGACGTGCACGTTCTGACTTCTGAGTTCTGACTTTCGAGTTCTGACTTCTGAGTTCTGAGTTCTAGGTTCCCTGCCCGTCCCACACCAGGCCGCTGCACGGGAACACCGTGTCCGGCGGGAACTCCAGGCCGAACTCACGCCCGAGCACCTCCACCAGCGCACGTGGGGACTCGACGATCGACACCTGTGCCTCGCCGGAACGCGGGCGCCGCGTCAGCTCACGGTTCACCAAAGTGAGCCGCCCGCCGTCCGGCAGCGCGCGCGCCGCCACGAGCCTGGCGCGGAAATGCGACTGCGGATGCGTGCTCGTGTACCAGTTGCCCAGTTCGCGGTCGATCGGCGGCATCACCTCGCCCGTGAATTCGAGCACATCATGCCAGGCGTCACCGAGCCGGGCCTGATGGAAGTAGCGGCCGTCCTCGAAGACGATCCGCCTCGGTTCGTGCCGGGTCGCCTGCTCACCCTCGACATCGAAGCGGATGGCCGACGTGAGGGACAGCGCGCCGACGCCCACGTCCGCCACCCACGGCACGTCGCTTATGACGACACGCAGGAAGAGATGGGTGCGCGCCGGCGTGAAGTCGCGTGGACGCTGCCAGCGCACCCGCGCGCTCAGCGGCGTGACATCGAAGCCGAGCGTCTGCAGCACGCGCAGCAGCAGGCTGTTCTGCTCGAAGCAGTACCCGCCGCGCCGGTGGTCGAGGATCTTGCGATCGACCGCCTCCGGGGCCAGGTCGATGCCGCGTCCCAGGAGCACGTCGAGGTTCTCGAACGGCACGGCGCGCACGTGCGCGTCCATGATGTCGTGGAGTGTCTCGACCGTGAGGGGGACGGGACCGCCGTAGCCGATGCGCCGGAAGTAGGCGTCGAGATCGACCACGCCGCCCTCAGGGTTTCGGAATCTGCGTGAACGACCGCATGAAGATGTCGCGGTCCTGCTCGTCGGCAATGGCCTGCCCGAGCCGGCTCGCCTCGGCGTAGTGCTCCGCGTGCAGGTCGGCCTGTCCGGCGCTCTTCGCGGCCGCCGCCAGCGCAGCATGCGCGAACGCCTGCTCCCAGTCGGGCGCCTCGTGCTCGTTGAAGTAGTTGAACGCGAGCATCGCATACCGGAGGCCGAGGGCCCCCTCACCGGCAAGCCCGTGGGCCATACCCAGCAGCATGTTGGCGCGGGCCTCGTTCAGCGACGTGCCGACGCGCGCCCAGTGCCAGGCGGAGGCGTGGGCGGCATGCAGCATCTCGTGCACTTCGGACGGCGTACGGTCGGCCTGCTCGACCAGCGCCCACGCACGGTTGTTGCACGCGACCGCGAAGCGCTTCTGCCACTGCTGGATGTCGTCGGATGAGGGGCGTTCGGACACGGGGATGGATCTTAGCGGAAGTGAGAACTCAGAATTCAGAAGTCAGAACGGGAAGACAGAACCGGAGAGGGACGCGATCGTGTTCGAACACACTCAGGACTTCACTTCTGAGTTCTGACTTCTGACTTCGAGGTTCGGCAAGAGTACAGGCTTGGCGTCCTTGATCCACCCTTCGTCCCACGTCGGGCGGGCGGAGCGGCGCGCGCCCGTGCGGAGGCGCTCCAGCGTCGACTGGTCGCCGGGGAAGGTCTCGAAGAGATCGAAGAGCACGTCGGCGAGCTGGCGGCCGGTCGCGAACAGCAAGCCGTTGTCGCTGTGCCGCACCCGCTCGGCGAGACACGCGCCGTAATCGAGCGCACAGACGGGGACGCCGGCCCCGAACAGGTCGGCCACCTTCATCGGGATGTCGAGGCCGGAGGACGAGCGATGCAGGCAGAGCCCCAGGTCGGCGCTCCCCACGACGCGAGGGTATTCCTCGGGTTCGAGCCAGCGGGTGCGCAACTGCACCCGACGGGCCGGCAGGCCCGCGAACAGCCGCTCGAACCGGGTGCGGCGTTCGCCGTCGCCGGTGACGAGAATCACGACGTCGGTGAAGCGACGTCCCGGCGCCGCAGCCTCCCAGCCGCGGATGCGATCCTCGAGCCGGTTCACCGCATCGACCACCAGGTCGAAGTCTTCGTCCTCGGTCCAGCTCGTGGGACAGACGATGAGGGCGTTGGCGCCGAGGCGCACGCCGAGCCGCCCGAACAGCGCCTGCCTGAAGCTCTCGCGCTCGCGCCGGTCCAGCGGCGCGAACACCGCGGCGGGACGGTCGTAGAGCACGGTGGGCCGCGGCACGTCGAACTTCTTCTCGAGCCAGGCGGCCATGCCGCGCGACACGCAGATGTTCGCGTCCACCCGGCGTGCATCACGCCGTTCGTACCAGCGCGCCAGCCGCACGGCCGGGTTCCAGCGCCCGAGCCGCTGCCGGAGGACGGTGTAGCCGAGGTTGTGCCAGTCGACGACGAAGCGGACGTGCTTGCGGCGGAGCGCGAACCAGGACGTGGCCAGCGTCGGGAACGCCGGCGGGTTCTGCATCAGGACCAGCTCCGGCGGCGTCAGGCTCCGGAGCAGGCGCCACAGCCGCGCGGCAACCAGCAGCGTGTCGAACACCGCCACGAGCGCATACGTGAAGCCGCTCGCCTGCTTGTAGCGCAGCGACGACGCGTGGAAGCGGTGCACCGTAATGCGCGGATCGTCGAGGACGGCGCGGGGCAGGCCCGTGCCCTCGAAGCCGACAAGGTCGACATCCACGCCGCTGGCGGCAAGCGCCCGCGCGTGATACTGCATGCGAGCGCTTTTGCCGAGGTCGGCCAGCGCAATGACGGCGGCGCGCATGTGTGTCAGCGAAAAGGTGAAGAGAGGGCTCGATTATAGACGAACCTCAGGCGCTCTTCTTCAGCCGTGCGGCGATGATCCGCACCACCGCGCGCTCTTCGGGACCGAGCACCCCGGAGAGGGCCCGGGCGCGGGTGGACACCGACCGGATTGTCGCTCCGTCCATGTAGGCATCCAGGATGGCGGGGTGGATGTAACACTTCCGGCACACGGCCCGCGTGTTCCCCAGCCGCTTCGCCACCGTCTCGATCGCCTGCACGACATTCCGCTTCGCCTGTGTCGACGACGCGGCGCAGCGCAGTTCGGCCAGTGCCTGCGCGGCCAGCACGGTGCCGGCCCAGGTGCGGAAGTGCTTCGCGGTGAAGTCCTGGCCGGTAATCTCGCGCAGGTAGGCGTTCACGTCTGCCGACCCGATGCTCTCGGTCTCTCCGTCGTCGCGCACGTACTGGAACAGCTCCTGCCCGGGCAGGTCGCGGCAGGCCTTCACGACGCGGGAGAGACGGGTATCGCGCAGGTCGATGGCGTGCTGGATGCCGCTCTTGCCGCGGAACGAGAAGCGGACCGTGCCGCCGGCCACCTTCGCGTGCCCGTCCTTCATGGTGGTCAGGCCGACCGAGCCGTTCTGACGCGCGTATTCCTCGTTGCCTACCCTGATCAGGGTCTTCTCGAGCAGTTGTACGACCGTGGCGAGCACCTTCTCGCGCGGGAGCCCCGGCCGCGCCAGATCGGCGTCCGTGCGCCGCCGGACGCCAGGCAGCGCCTCCGCGAACGCAATGAGGCGGCCATACTTCACCTCGTCGCGCACGTCGCGCCAACGCGGGTGATAGCGGTACTGCTTGCGGCCGCGTGCGTCACGGCCGGTGGCCTGGAGATGACCGTTCGGATCCGGGCAGATCCACACGTCGGTCCAGGCCGGCGGAATGCCCAGGCTCTTGATGCGCTGCAGTTCGACGGCTGCGCGCAGGGCCTGGCCGTTCGGGAGCACATACCGGAAGCCCGGTGCCCTCCCCATGCGGCGGATGCCTCGCGTGACCTCGTCGTTGACGTAGCGCAGCCCCGCCAGCTGCGCCGACTCGAGGGGATCGGGCGGCCGTGCGCCCGACGCGCCGCGACGCGTGGCACGCGTACGGACCGCGGTCCGCATGCGTGCCTGACGCGCCGCGTCCTGCTGCTGGCCGGCGGTCAGCCGTTTCCAGCTTGCCGGCAGCTGCATGGGCTACTTCGCCGGCTTGATCTCGAGGGCGTTGGCGAAGTCCTTCACGCCGGCGGCCCCCTTCATCAGGTCCGACACCTTGTTCTTCTCGGCGGTGGTCCGCACCTCGCCCTTCGCCGTCACCACGCCGTTGTTGACGTCGAAGTCGATGTCGCGGTCGCGCAGCACCTGATCGCTGTCGATTATGTCGTTCAGCTGCGACCGGATCCGCCCGTCCATGTCGTCGGCGGTCTTCTCGTTGACGTTGGCCACCGTCAGCTCGTTCAGCACCTTGCCTGAGGTGCCGACGGCCGTCTCGGCCACCTGCGCCGCACGCTCACGTTCGTTGGTCGAGTCGACGGTCCCCTTGAGGTGCGCCACTCGCGCATCCGCGTCCCAGTCGACGTTCACGTCCTGGATGTTCGCGTCCTTCAACGCCTGTTCAGTACGATCCGATGGGTCGGGCACGTCGGCCCGGCTGCAGGCCCCGGCCGTGAGCGCGAGCGCGAACGCGAACGCCACCGCAAGGCTGGTCTGAGTCACACGCATGACAACTCCCCTCCAGTCCGGCCACGATGCCGGCATGCGCCGCATCACAAGGGCGGACGCTGGTCACTGACATAGCAATGCGGGGACCAGCGGGAGGGATACTGCTGAATTGCAGATTGCAGAATTCAGATTGCGGATTGGAAATGCAGTCTGGAATTGCAGCGTGGAGTGGCCGATCGGTCAGCAGATTCAAACCGCAATCTGAAATCTGCAGCCTGCAATCTGCAATTCAGCGTTCAGCCGAGCCTGGCCAGAGTTTCTCGCCGGTGATGAGGCGCACGCGGCGCTGGAGCGTGAAGTAGAACCAGGCCCACTCGGACATCACGGCGACGCGGCTGCGGAAGCCGATGAGCCAGAAGATGTGAATCAGCACCCAGATGAGCCAGGCAAACAGCCCGGACACCTTCAGCGGCCCGATGTCGGCGACGGCCGAACCGCGGCCGATGGTGGCCATGTTGCCGTAGTCCGCGTAGCGGAAAGGCACGGGCGGCTGGTTCGTCGCGAGGCGGATCACGTTCCTCGCGGCGTGCTGCCCACCCTGCTTCGCCACCTGCGCGACGCCGGGGAGCCACGCGCCGTCCTGCTGCAGCGCACACAGATCGCCCGCGACGAGGATCTCCGGGTGTCCGGGCACCTGCAGCGTCGGCTCTGCCTGGACCCGGCCCGCGCGGTCGAGCGGCACGCCGAGCGACTTCGCCACGGGCGATGCCGCCACACCTGCCGCCCACAGCACGGTCTGCGCGGTGATGCGCTCGTCGCCGATCTTCACACCCTCTTCGTCCACATCGGTGACCACGGAGCCGGTGCGCACGTCCACACCGAGGCGCGTCAGGGAGGCCCGCGCCGCATCGCGGAGTTTCTCCGGGAACGTCGCGAGGATGTGCGGCCCGCCCTCGAGCAGGACGATCCGCGCCGACTGCGGGTTGATGGTGCGGAAGTCCTGACGGAGCGACTGCCTCGCAATCTCGGCGAGCGCACCGGCGAGTTCCACACCGGTCGGCCCGCCGCCCACGATGACGAAGGTGAGCAGCCGGCGCTGGGTGGCCTCGTCCGTCTCGCGCTCGGCGGCCTCGAAGGCCAGCAGCACCTGCCGCCTGATCTCCAGCGCATCGTCGAGCGTCTTGAGGCCGGGGGCCCGGGTGGCCCACTCGGGATGGCCGAAATAGGCGTGCGCCGCGCCGGTGGCGACGATCAGGTAGTCGTAGTCGAGCGTGTCGACCGGTGCCGCATGCGCGTGCGTCGCGTGGTTCGCCGGTTCGCCGCCGGCATCGAGCAGGATGCACTTGCGGGCCACGTCGATGCCGCGGACATCGGCCAGGATCACGCGCACGTTGGCCTGCCGGCGGAGAATCCACCGGATGGGCGACGCGACATCGCCCGGCGAGAGCGACGCAGTCGCCACCTGGTAGAGCAGCGGCTGGAAGAGATGGTAGTTGTGGCGGTCGACGAGCGTCACCCGGACGGGCGCGTTCGCAAGGGTGCGCGCGGCATCGAGGCCGGCGAATCCGCCACCGAGGATCACGACGTGAGGCAGTGGAGCCACTAGGCGATAATACCCAACACCCATGCCTGCACCATCGAAGCCGCGTAGCCGCGAACCCCAGCTGAACGGTCCCATCTCGGTCGTGGACACCGCATGCCCGCTGGATTGCCCCGACTCGTGCAGCCTCGCCGTGTCCGTGCAGAACGGCAAGGTACTGACGCTCGACGGCTCGACCCGCAACCCGGTGACCGGCGGGTTCATCTGCGCAAAGGTGCGGAAGTTCGATCAGCGCGTCTACGGACCCGACCGGGTCATGAGCCCGCTGATCCGGAAGGGGCGGAAGGGTGAGGGCAAGTTCGAGCGTGCCACCTGGGACGTCGCCATGGAGCGCATCGTCGAGGAGATCGAGCAGGCGCGGCGGACGTTCGGCGCCGAGTCGATCCTGCCGTACTCGTACGGCGGGTCGAACGGCCTGCTGACGCAGGACAACCTCGACGCGACGCTGTGGCGCCGGCTGGGCACGTCGCGGCTGGCCCGTACCGTGTGCGCCGCCCCGACCGGTGCGGCCAACCTGGGCCTCTACGGCAAGATGCCGGCAGTGGTCTACGAGGACTATCCCGACGCGAAGCTGATCATCCTGTGGGGCGTGAATCCGAACGCGTCCGGCATCCACCTGATCCCCTACGTGCGCGAGGCGCAGAACCGGGGCGCGAAGCTGGTCGTGATCGATCCGCGATCGACGCAGCTCGGGCGGTCCGCCGATATCCACCTGCCCGTGAAGCCCGGCACAGATGTCGTGGTTGCGCTGGCCATTCATCGATACCTGTTCGCCACCGGGCAGGCGGACGAGCGGTTCCTGAACCAGCACACCCACAATGCGGCGCGACTGCGCGAGCGCGCGGAGCCGTGGACGTTCGAGCGCGCAGCGGAGGTGGCGGGCATCGACGCGTCGTCGCTGGAGCAGGTGGCGCGGATGTACGCCGAGACCACGCCGGCGCTCGTGCGCTGCGGCTGGGGACTCGAACGGAACCGGAACGGCGGCAGCGCGGCGGCGGCGATTCTGGCGCTCCCCGCGGTCGGCGGCAAGTTCGGGGTGCGCGGCGGCGGGTACTCGATGAGCAACTCGGCCTCATGGGGCATCGACCGCACCTGGATCAACGCCGCCGAGCCGTCCACGCGCGTCGTGAACATGAACCGCCTCGGGCGGACGCTGCTCGAGGCGCAGGACCCGCCCGTGAAGGTGCTGTTCGTCTACAACTGCAATCCCGTCGCAACGGTGCCCGATCAGCAGCGGATCATCGAAGGGCTCCGCCGCGAAGACCTGTTCACCGTCGTCTTCGATCAGGTGATGACCGACAGCGCGCTCTTTGCCGACGTGGTCCTGCCCGCCACCACGTTCCTCGAGAACTACGACCTGGCGAGGTCCTACGGGACGATCAGCCTCGATCTCGTCCGGCCCGTGATCGAGCCGGTGGGTGAATCGCGCTCCAACGCCGACGTGTTCGGAGAACTGTGCACGCGGCTCGGCCTCCTGCAGGAGGGGGAACCGGCCGGCGAGCTGGACCTCATGCTGACCGTGATCGACTCGCTGCCCGGCACGATTCCGGACGACTTCCGGAACGACCGTCGGCCCGCGCCCCCGTTCGGCACGAGGCCGGTGCAGTTCGTCGACGTGTTCCCGAAAACGCCCGATGGCAGGGTCGACCTCTGCCCCGCGCACCTCGACGCAGAAGCCCCGGCCGGACTCTACGCGTACCAGCCCGATCCGGCGACCGAGCAGTACCCCTTGACGCTCATCTCGCCCTCCACCGAGAAGACCGTCAGCTCCACTCTCGGCGAACTGCCCGGTGCGGACGGCAAGCTCCTCATGCATCCGGACGATGCGGCGGCGCGCGGGCTCGAGGACAACGACGCGGTGCGGATCTTCAACGCCCTCGGCGAGGTGCACTGCACGCTCAACGTCCTGCCCACGATCCGCCCCGGCACGGTCAGCCTGCCGAAGGGGCTGTGGCGCCGCACGACGCGCAATGGCGTCACCGGCACCGCGCTCGTGGACGACTCCCTCACCGATATCGGCGGCGGCGCGTGCTTCAACGATGCGCGTGTGCAGGTGGCGTCGCTGCCGACGGCGTAGCCCACAGGAAGGGCCGGCTGAAGCCGGCCCCCACGACTGCAGGACCGGGCCTCCGTCTCTGCCCCCGCCTTCTGACCGCCGACTGCTGACTGCTGCGTTCTGAGTTCTGACCTCTGAGCTCTGCCTTCTGAGTTCGGAGTTCTGAGCTCTGCTTCTGACTTCTGACTTTGGAGTTCTGACTTTAGAGTTCTGCGTCTGCCTTCTGAGTTCTGACTTCTGAGTTCTAAGTTCTAAGTTCTGATATCGAAGCCGGAGCGCTAGTAGCTGAGCGTGAAGATCAGGTCGGCGCCGGAGCCCTGGCTGCGGCGGAAGACCGACTGCTGCGCCGAGGAGCCCTGCATCACGTTCGTCTGCAGGCGCAGCCAGCGGTTGATCTCGTACTCGAGCACGACGTTCGTGGTGCTCTGGTCGCCGATGCCCTGCTGCACCTTGATGTAGAGGTTCTGGCCGACCTGCTGGCCGAGCGTCAGCTCCGGGCCACCGCCGTTCTCGGGCGCCACGTTGATCTCGAACGTATCCAGGTTGAGCGCGTTGCCGATGGACTGCGCGAGCTGGCCGGCCACGGCGCCCGTGGCGATCGACTGCGCGCGCTGCGCCAGCGACACCTGCTGCCCCTCGCCGAGCTGATTCAGCGGCTGGTTGAACACGATCAGCGAGAGGATGTCGGCCTGCTCGAGCGGCGGCGTGCTGGAGAGCAGAATCTCGGGCTTCTGCAGCGTGCCGCGGACGTTGACGCGCGCTTCCACCCCCTGAATCAGGCGGCGGGTCCGCAGGTCGAGGCTCGGGTTGATCTGGTCGAGCCCTTCGAAGCGGATCGAGCCGTCACGCAGGATTTCGAAGCGGCGCCCCTGGAAGTCGTAGTTGCCGCGGATGGTGGTCACGTCGCCGACGAGCCTGACGGCGCCGCCCGGATCCTTCGTCGCCGTGAGGTCGCCGCCGAGGGTGATGTTCAGCGCGCCGAGGCTCACGGCCGATCCCGGCGTCTGGAGGTTGCTCGCCTTCACGACCAGGTCGTTGGGCACCGTCAGCGAGAGGTTCATGCGCAGGGCGTCCAGCGGGCTCGACGGTGCCGGCCTCGGCGTGGCCTCGGCAAGCACCGCCGGCGTATTGCCGGCGTCCGGCGCCACCGACTCGGTCGGATACGGCGACGCCCCGAGCACCGCGATGATCTCATCGAGGTTGATCTCTCCCGTGGTCACGCCGAGGAAGCCCTGGACGATGGGCGATCGCAGCTGGCCCGACAGCGACATGGCGCTCTGGATGCGGACGTTCCCCATCTTGTTGTCGATGACCTTGAAGTCGTCGGCATTCACCCAGATCTGGAACCCGCCGACCTCACGCGCATGGACACCGAGGTCGCCCGTGATCGAGAGGAAGTTCTGGTGGTTGTCGAGCACGGTGATCTGCTCGATGTGCACCCGGTCGGGCTGCAGTTCGACGGTGCCGGCGATGTTGCTGTAGGTGACGCCGGTCGGCACGATGGTGGCGCCGCCATTCGCGATGGCGATCGTGCCGGACGGATGCGGATCCTGCGCGCTGCCGGTCACGCGCACATGCGCTTCGACCGTGCCGGTCACGTCCGTCGCCGCCGTGGTGAACCCCTGCACGAGCCCAAGGCTCAGCGGGCTGCTCTCGATGGTGAGGTCCACGCGGTCGGCGTCGGTCGCGGGCTCGACGTGGCCCGTCGCGTTCCGCTCGGCCGCACCGGTCCCCGTGGTGCTGGCACTGAACAGTGTCGACGGCAGGTATCCCCTGGCCGTGATCCACTGCGCCGCGTTCTGCTGCAGCCTCGCGTCGAGCGTCACGCCCGCCGGCGCGTACGAGACCGTCCCCCCGAGGGTGTCATAGCGGAACTGCCGGAAGCCGCCCTGGTTCACCTCGAACGAGCCGTTCACGGACGGGGTGGCCTTCGTGCCGCCGATCGTGGCCGACGCCGTGAGCCGGCCAGTGAACTGCGGCGGACGAAGCAGGAGCGCATCGACCCCCGCGAGATCCACGTTGGCGAGCGTGACGGTCAGCGACTGGCCGCCCTCGCCGAACACGCCGCTGGCGGCGATCTGCTGGTCGCCGTTCCGGAGGTCCAGGCCTTCGACCGCGATCCGTTCCGACGCGTAGTTCACCGTGGCCTCGCGGCCCTCCGCCATCGCCCACTGCTGGCCACCCTGCACGGCATCAGGCGCGCCGACCCTGAGTCCCAGGCTCGTGAGATGGACTTCCTGGTGATCGGGATGCAGGACGACCGACCCGCCGGCTTTCAGGTTCCGCTGCGGCTGGGTGGCGGTGACATCGAAGTCGGCGCGCTTCTCCGCGTAGCGCACGTGCGCGCCAACCTCGTTGATGTTCTGCCCGGCGATCGTCACGAACGTGCCCTTCGTGTCGGCCTCGACCGAGACGCGGGCCGCGTCGAGTTCAGGCACGTGCGCGGTGAACGTCGAGTCGAGGCTGAGCGCCCCGTTCTCCTGGTACTTCAGGCCATCTGCGCTGAGGGTTCCCTCGGCCTGGAGGGCGGTGCGATTCCCCGTGACCGTGGCATCGGCCTTCGCGATGCCCTCCACCGGCACGTCCATCAGCCTGCCGAGTTCGGCGAGCCGCGGCGTATCGGCGTGAACGACCAGGTTCGACTGGCCGGCATCGTTCAGGGCGAGGGGCCCGCTCGCCGTCACGTGCAGATCGCGGCCAGCGAGTGCGAGCGTCCGGATCTCGGCGACCTGGTCGCGGACCTCTGCGTCGAGCGTGCCGGACTCGATCGCGAGTCCGCCAACCGTGGACGGCTCGAGCGTGAGCCGCACGCTGCCGGCCACGGCGTCTGGCTTGACGCCAGCGGACACGCCGGCCACGGTGGCGTCCACTTCCACGGCGCCGGCCACCCGGCCGTCGAGCGCGGGCCGGCCCGAGGCGGTGGCCAGATTGAGGTCAGCGATGCGACCCGTCGCCCGCACGTGTGCCGTGTCGTTCTCGATCGCGGCCGAGAACTGCAGATCTGGCACCTGCCCACCCATCAGGGTGGAGTCGGTCAGTGTGCCGTCCGCCCTCACGTCCAGATCCTTCAGCGTCGTCCCGCTGCCACTCGCGCTGACGTGGGCGTTGATGGCGCTCTGGTACCGCGCGTCGTCGAGCGCTGGCACGTCGAACGCGTCACCGACCTGGCGAAGGTCCAGATCGCCAATCACGGCGTCCGCTCGATACGAGAGAGCCGGCCCGCTCATCATCAGGCCGGCCGTCGATCCGCCCGCGATCCGCGCTCCCGGCACGGTGGAGTCGTCGAAGCGCAGGTCGGCGACGAGGCGACGCGCGGAGGCCCGCTTCGGCAGCGTGCCCGTGGCGTGATACGCAGCCGTCACGTCCGTGCGGGCACGAGGGGCTTTCAGCCTGCGAGGCAGGGTCGCGAGGTTGGCGTGAGCCACACGACCTCGCAGGTTGAAGGTGGCCGGCTCGTCACCCCGGGGAATCGTCACAGGACCGTGAGCCGTGAGGCCGGCCCCGTACGCCGACGCCTTCGCATCCACCGTCATCCGTCGCCCATCGATTCGCGCCTCAGCGGAGACGGCGTCTGCCGTGTACCCAGCGAGCGCCACGCGCGGAGAGGCGATGGAGGCGGTTCCCTTCAGCGAGTCCAGGTCCGAGAAGGAGGCGGCCGTCACGTCCGCCTGCAGGTCTGCCGTCAGGTCGCTCTTCTGCGCCGCGTCCTTGAGCAGCGGCGCCAGATCCAGATGCCGCACCTGCAGGCTCCCTCGCACTGCCTGCCCTGGTGCCTGGACGTCAGCGACCAGCTGGCCCCTGACCTGCCCGGCCGACGACCTGACGTTCATGTCGACGCCGAGCCGATCCATCGGGCCATTGATCGTCAGCTCGAAGGCGGGCTGCAGCGCATACCCGTTCAAGGCGGGCACGAGGCGCGCGATTTCGGGAAGCGACAGCTTGTCCGAGGTGACCTGGAGGTTCAGCTGCGGCGTCGAGAGGTACTGCTGCACCGCGCCGTCGATCTGCATCGAGCTTTCGGCGGTCCGCAGCGAGAGCGCGTCGACGAACAGGGTGTCATCGCGGACGGAGATGCCGCCCGAGAGCGCGTTCACGGCCAGTTCCGGCTGCGATGCACGGAAGGAGACGTGGGAGATCTCGAGTGAGTAGCGGACCGGCTCGTACTTGAACGCAAGCTTCGCGTCGATGCCGTCGATGCGGTCCGGCACGTCCACGCCTGAGGTGCCAACCGGATCGTCGATGACGAGCGTGGCGTCGCTGATGCCGATGTCATCGATCGTGATCGGCATCTGCGGCCCTTCGCGATCGGCTTCCTGCTCCTGCTTCTTCACGAGCCGCGCGATGGACCACGTGTCGCCGTCGCGGCGCAGGTAGATGCGGGGGTGGTTCAGGCTGATAGCGTCGACCGACAGGCCGCGCGTGATCAGGTCGAACACGTTGTAGTCGAGCCCGAGGCTCTCGACAGCCACGACCTCGCTGCCGTCCATCGACACGCCGACGTTGTCGAGCTCGACGCCGAAGAACAGGTTCCCGCCGAGCCGCTCGATCGACAGCTGGCCGTTCAGGTAGCTGTTCGCTTCGGAGACGATGTAGCCGCGGAGCCAGTTCTTGAACCAGGCGGTCTGCGACACGATCAGTACCGCCGCGGTCGCGCCGACGATCAGCGTGAGGACGAGCAGCAGCGCATGGACGACTCGACGGGCGACACGCATGAGCGTGCCACGTCGCAAACTCCGGGCCGGGCCCGTTGGCGGCGCTCGCCTGAGGCCGACCACGCCGGAAGCCTGAAGCCCGGAGTCCGAAGCCTCGCACCGTGACGTCCGGCTCCAGACGCCGGGCTCCAGCGCGTGTCGGCTTCAGGCCACTGTCAGAAGGCCTGTCCGATGCTGAAGTGAATGCGCCAGCGCCGCGGCTGCGGCTTGCCTTCGACGAGCAGGCCCGGGATCTGGTCCAGCTGATAGCCGATGTCGAATCGAACCGGTCCCACGGGGGTCTGGTAGCGCAGCCCGGGACCGACGGCGTAGTGGAGATCGCTGAGCCTGATCTGGAAGTCGCCGGGCCAGACGTTGCCGGCGTCGAGGAATGCCACCGCGCCCAGGCTGCCACCCAGTGAGAGCCGGGCTTCGGTGCTGAAGGCGAACATGCTGTTGCCGCCAATCGGCAGGCCCGAGCCGCTGAGCGGACTCACTTCGTAGCGACCCCATCCGCGAATGCTCGACGCGCCGCCGAGGAAGTACTTCTTCGAGAACGGGACCTGCGCCGGATCGTCGCCAGCCGCATTGATCGCGCCGAGCTGTACCCGGTTCGCCAGCACCAGCCGATCGCTGACCGGCAGGTAGTGCCGGGCGTCGACCGACATCGCGTAGTAGTTGAACGTGCCCGGCAGGAGCCGCCCCGCCTCCTCACCGTGGAACGCGAGCTGATACCCGCGCCGCGCATTCAGGAGGTTATCGGCCGTGCTGCGCTGCAGATCGAAGCCGAGCGCCCCCAGGGTGCCTTCCTGCTTGCCGGTGGTTGGATCCAGGCCAAGCGCGATCAGGTCGGCGTAGAGCGTGGGGTCGTTGAGCACGTTCTCCTTGATCGAGCTGCTGTTCCGCTCGGACGACAGCGACACCGCCCACGAGAACCGCGTCGACTCCCGGTGCGTCAGCGTGGCCCGCGCGCCGGTGACAACGGACCCATAGGCCGGCGTGAACGTGTACCAGCGCTGCGCTTCTCCGCCGAGCGACAGGTGCGGCGCAAAGAAGTACGGCTGGTTGAAGGTCAGCCGGAGCCCGCGGTCGAGCGACGACCACCGCCCGTGCACCCCCGCAGACCGGGCTCCGCCGAGGAAGTTCACGTGGTGGTACTCGCCGTCCACGCGCGCCTTTTCCTCCGTGCCGTAGCCGACGCCGAAATTGACCCGCTGGTGCTTGCCCTCGGCGACCGTGACGCGGGTGTTCACCTGCGGCGGCTGCTGCTCCGGATTGAGCGACTCGACGTTCACGAACTGGAACAGCTCCATCTGGTACAGGCGACGCTGCGAGTCCTGCACGACGCTCCGCCGGTAGGTCGCCCGGCTTGAAGGTCAGCTGGCGCTCGATGACACGGTCGCTCACGCTGGAGTTGCCGGCGATCTCCACCGGGCCGAAGTGCGCCACCGGCCCTGGCTCGGCCGTGAACACGATGGTGGCGGCCTTCCCCGAGGCGCCGTCCTGCTCGGCGGTCGAGACCTTCGCGTAGGGGTAGCCGTGATCGCGCAGCTCGTTCACCGCCAGTTCATGCGTGGCCGTGACCTGCCGCCTGTCGCGCGGCGCGCCCGGCGACAGGGGCACCTGCCGCTGCAGTTGCGCCAGGTGCTCGGGCGGGATCACCTCGAACCCCCTGAATTCCACGGCAGCAACGGTCACCGGCTGCCCCTCGTCGATGGTGAGGGTGACGTCCACGGCGTCCTGCCTGGCGTTCAGCTTCACGTCGAAGTCGGTCACTCTCGCGTCGGGATAGCCGCTGTCGGCGTAGAAGGCCTCGATGCGCTTGAGGTCGGCATCGAACCGTCCGCGGTCGAAATAGTTCTTTCGGCCCCACGGCAGTTGCCAGCCGACGACCGGTACCTTGGTGTTCTCGCGCGTCGCCAGCGCCCCGCGCAGCAGGGCCTCGTTCACGCCCTTCACACCCTTGAACGAGAGGGAGTGCACGGTGACGGTCCCGCCTTCCTTGCACGCCGCAGCAGTGGCCGCGAGCAGGACGACAGCGAGGATGGCTCCGAGGCGACGCATGCGGATCAGTACAACACACCTCGTGCCACATCGCTCCGAAGTTGGAATCTGGAACGTCGAAGTCAGAACTGCCCACGGCCTGCCCGCCGAAGCGCCGTCGGTCGCAGGCAGCACGAAGGCGGAGGAGCCTGCCCGCCGAAGCGCCGTCGAACGCAGGCAGCGCGAAGGCGTGGACTACTCGCGGGTTGGAGGCTGCGTGGGCGTCAATGAGAGAACCGCCAGCACGACACCGAGCGCGACGGCGATGAAGCCGGCCAGGAACAGCCAGGCTGAGGGGATCTGGGACGTCACGCCGGCACGCCACAGGACCGCGCCCGCCACGACGATCAGCGTGAAGTACGCGGACAGGTAGACCAGCATCGGCCGCATGAGGCCCTCGCGCCAGGGAGGCACGATGGACACGGAGCCTTCAGGCGGAGGCTCCGTGTCCATGTGATGGTTAGCGCACGTTGACGGTCAGTGCCGCGCGCCGGTTGAGGCGGCGGGTTTCCTCGCGGGCGTTGTCGTACTTCGGCTTCTCCTCACCGTAGCTGATGGTGCGAAGCCGGTCGCCGGAGACGCCGCGGCTGACCAGGTAGTCGCGTACCGCGTTCGCCCGGCGGTCGCCGAGCGCCAGGTTGTACTCGGCCGTGCCGATGTTGCACGTGTGCCCTTCCACCTCGATGCGCAGCGCCGGGTCGTCGCGCAGCGCCGCCACTGCCTCGTCCAGGATGCGCGTGGCTTCCGGCCGCAGCGAGTAGCGATCGAAGTCGAAGTGCACGTCCTCGAACGTGTAGTTCTTCACCGGCGGCTTCGTCACCTGCACCGTGACGTTGGCCGACGCCGTTCCGCCCTTGCCGTCGTCGACGGTGACAGTGGCCTGGACGGGACCTTCCTGCTGCCCCGCCGTCCACAGCGTCTGGCGATCGGCCGGGGACGCCAGCGTGCCGGAGGGGATGGTCCAGCGGTACGTCAGGGTGTCGCCGTCCGGGTCGGCGCCGGTGGCCGTGAGCGTGGAGGACTTCCCGACTTCCACCGTGCACGGGTCACACTGCGCCTGCACCGTCGGCGGCCGGTTCTGCGGCGCCGGTGGAGCTGGCGGCGCGGGGGGTGGCGGTGGGGGCGGAGGGGTGTAGACCCGTACGCCCGGGTGATAGCCGAGTCGGACCTGCCAGTCGACGAAGTCCCCTGTGGCGCCTTCATCGGTCCGGTAGCGATCGCGATCCAGCGTCGGCACGTTCCAGCTGAGGCCGCCGCCGACGAAGAACCCGCTGCGGTGCTGCCAGGTCAGGCCCGCCGTGGCGCGGGTGATGTTCTCCACCGCGGACGTGGTCGGCGGCAGCGAGGCGTCGACGCCGCGCAGCGATGCGCCCGACACCGTCGCGGTGTCGCCGTTCGGCACGAGGCCGTTGATCTCGAGGACACCGCGCAGCGGCGAACGGCTCGGGAAGCCGGCGCCACCGCCCCAGCGGAAGGCCCCGCCAGGGATGTCGAACCCGTCGGGCTGTCCGCGCCAGTCATACCCGGCGTAGGCCGACAGATCGACCGTGCGCGCCACTTCGGCACTGGCGATGAAGTCCACGACGAAATCGGCCTTGCCGGTGGACGCGCCCTTGTCGTCGTTGCCGGTGGGCGCCTTGACCATCCCACGGACCGCCAGCGCCGCCGGGGCGTTGTTGGCCTGCGAGAGCAGGTTCACCTTGGCGCCGACGTAGAAGTCGCCGACGGTGTTGCCGCTCCAGCCGGCGTTCGCGCGTGGATAGCGATCCACGATGCCGCCGGCCTTCGCGTCTGGAATGAAGATGGGACGCAGGTCGCGCTCGACCCGCGTATCGAACAGGAAGGATCCGAAGACTTCCGCCCGGTTGCCCAGACCCACTGCGAACGTCCCGGCGAAGTCGCCGACGTTCGTGAACCCCTGGATGTAATTCGTCCCGCGGCGGTAGCCGCTCACGGACCACTTACCGTGAGCGAGCACCTCCGCCGTCGGAACAAACCACAACCCGGTGTCGCCGAAGAACGTCGTCGTGGCCGGACGCGTGTCGCCCGGCGCCGACGGCTGGTCCGTCTGCGCCACCGACGTAGATCGAGCCGTGGATGGACCTGAAGTACCGGATTGCGCGTTCGCCGTTGCCGCCACGGCGAGCGTCAGTGCCCATGCCACGGCTACCCGTCTGCTCATGCATCGCCTCCACTCTGCGCTGTCGTCCGGCCGGGAACGGCAGCACGACAGCCGCGTCCGTCATTGGGCGCTGCCGTCGGACCCTGCAGCCGGTGACGACTCCGCCGGAACGATGAGTCGGCCTCGGCCACCACGGCTCACCTGACCGCCCTTGCGACCGGCCGACCGTGCTTCGTCCGCAGTCCATTCATGAGCCGTTCCCTTTTCGTGAGCGGCGCGTCCACCCTTGCTGGCGATCTCGCGCTGCTTCTCCGGGGACATCGAGGCAAACCCGCGGCGTTCTTTCCGTTCTGTAGTCACCTTCTCCTCCGTCGATGGGGTCCCATGTCACCAGGCATTGACGACATACGGGCCCTTGTCCCCAGGCTCGTTCGGCGGCTCTTCCACACGCGGGGGCTGCGGCTCATCGAGCGGCGTCTCCGGCGTGTCATCCGAGTCCCGATCACGGTCGTCGTCCTCGTCGTGAGGATCGGCCGCGCGAGCGCTCGAGGCGGTGGGGCTGTCGCACACCATCACCCCAGCAGGTATCAAAAGGGGTGCCACACGGCTCAGCGTGGGTGTTTTCTAAGAGGCCACGAGTCAGTCACTTACAGACAGCGGACTCGGGAGTTGCGGAAGGTGTGCAGCGGATCGCTACAGTCGGGCTTGGCGCGAGTAGTAACTTGCGACGCGCCTCATCAGGAGCGCGCAGCGCTGCGGTGAGGGACCGCTCCCGACACGATGCTCACCTGACGTACTCGACAGACGCGGCGCGGCCACAGCGTCCGTTTGAATTCGAACCAATGCGGAGGGAGCCGGGAAGCGTCGGATCCGGGCGGAGCGGCGCCGGACGCGGGCACGATCAGGGCTGGCGGCGGGCCCTGAAGTAGTCGCAGCCGTCACAGTTGCGGACGTCGAACTGGAAACGGACGACAGGAAAGAGCATCGGATGGGCACAGTACAGGAGCTGCCCATCCTCGATCGTGTGGAAGCCGATGTTCGGGGGGATGTCCGGCGTCCGACGACCGTACCAGCACGCGCGGTGGCGGTCCTCGGGTTCGGGCATGGGCGTACGGCAGGAGCGGGCGTGCGAACGGCTACGACTGCTCGGGGCGGTACTCCGGCGGGAGGGCGGAGCCTTCACCGAAGAAGAACTCCTCCATGTGCCGGGCCACCAGTTCCTGCGCTTCCTTCTGGAAGGGCATGAGCCGGTATTCGTTGAGGATCATCTTCATCCGCTCTTCCCACTGCTTCCAGGCGTCCACGGACACGTGCTCGAAGATGCGCTGACCGAGTTCGCCGGGCCACGGCGGGGTATCCAGACCTGGCAATTGCTTCTGGAACTTCACGCAGAACACCGTCCGCCCGCCCGCACCCTGTGTGTCAGCCATGGGTCGATTGTAGCACCGGCATTTCCGAACAAGGGCAGCCGCGGCCTCAGCCGGGCGTCTGCTAGAGTGAGCCGGACATGACCGAGCCGACGCCGAAGGGGCACCCGCCGGGCCTCTACGTCTTGTTCTTCACTGAACTGTGGGAACGCTACAGCTTCTACTCGATGATGGCGATCCTGACGCTCTACATGGATGAGGCGCTTCACTTCGACGCGGCCCGCATCGGCAGCGTCTACGGCGGGTACATCGGCGGCGTCTACCTGATGCCGCTCGTGGGCGGCTACCTGGCGGACCGGGTCCTCGGCTTCTACCGGGCGGTCATCATCGGCGGCATCGTGATGATGCTGGGCCACCTGGTCCTGGCGGTCGAGTCGCTGCCGTTCTTCTACGCCGCGCTGGTGCTGCTCGCTGTGGGCAGCGGACTCCTCAAACCCAACGTCTCGACGATCGTCGGCAACCTCTACCGCGATCGCCCCGACCTCCGGGACGCCGGCTTCAACCTGTTCTACATGGGCATCAACCTGGGCGCCCTCATCTCGCCGATCTCGGTGGCGTGGTTCCGCGCCCACTACGGCTGGAGTGTCGCGTTCGGCTCGGCGGCGATCGCGATGGCGCTGTCACTGGCATGTTTCATCGGTGGACGCCGGTACCTGGGCGACGCCGCGAAGCGGGTGGACGCCGATGCCCCGGAAAACACCGCAGTGTCCGCGGAGGACGCCCGCACGCGGGTGACCACGCTGCTCACGCTGTTCGCGATCGTGGCCGTGTTCTGGGTGGCGTTCTACCAGAACGGCTTCACCCTGACCTTCTGGGCCCGGGACAACACCGTCACTCGTTTCGCGCCAGAGACCTTCCAGTCGGTCGAACCATTCGGCGTGATCACCTTCTCGTTCGCCTTCGTCTTCCTCTGGACCTGGATGGGCCGGCGCGGCATCGAGCCGTCCACGCCGATGAAGATCATCCTGGGCATGCTGTTCGTGGCCGCCGCCTTTGCCGTGATGGCGGTCGCCGGGCTGATCGGCGGCGATGCCGGCCGCGTCTCGATGTGGTGGCTCATCGCGGCGTACCTGCTCGTTGCCGTGGGCGAAGTCTGCCTCAGCCCGATGGGGCTGTCCCTGGTGAACCGCGTCGCACCGCCCCGCAGCCGCGGCCTGATGATGGGTGCCTGGTTCGTGGGGCTGTCTGCGGGCGGGTATCTCTCCGGCACCCTCGGCGCGTACTGGGGGAGCATGGCCCACAGCCGCTTCTTCCTGCTCGTCGTCGCCATCCTGCTGGTGGCGACCGTCTTGCTCGCGGTGCTGCTGCCCCGCATCAGGCGGGTACTGCAGACGGTGGAAGCACTGGAACATCGCTAATCGCAATTGCGCCATGCCCCTGGACGAGTACAAGAAGAAGCGCGACTTCACGAAGACGCCGGAGCCGCAGGGTGGAACCAACCCGAAGGGTGACGGCACGCTCTACTTCTGCGTGCAGAAGCACCTCGCGAGTCATCTGCACTACGACTTCAGGCTCGAGCACAACGGGGTGCTGCTGTCCTGGGCTGTCCCGAAGGGACCGTCACTCGACCCGGGCACGAAGCGTCTCGCCATGCAGACCGAGGATCACCCGTTCGACTACGGCGAGTTCGAAGGCGTGATCCCGGAGGGCTACGGTGCCGGCATCGTCATGCTGTGGGACAAGGGCACGTGGACGCCCGAGGTGGCGGACATCGACGCCGCCCTGAAGAAGGGCGACCTGAAGTTCACGCTGGACGGCTACAAGCTCAAGGGATCGTGGGTGCTGGTGCGCACGAGCGGACGCTATGCCGGTGCGCGGGAGGGGTCGAACCAGCGCTCGTGGCTGCTCATCAAGCACAAGGACGACTGGTCGTCGAGCGAGCTCGACATCGCCGAGTTCGCGCCGCGCAGCGTGAAGAGCGACGGCGACTTCGAGGACATCCTCGCCGAGGACAACCCCGCGGTCTGGCTGACCAATCGGCCGGCAAAGGGGGGCGACACGGGCGCGATGCTGGCGACGATCATCGAGCGGGCGGCCGCGCTCAAGGCCGGGCGCTCGGCCGGCACCCCGGCATCGTCGGCGACGCGCCCCAGGAAGAGCGCCGCCGCACAGTCTGGAAAGCCCCGTGCCGCGTCGGCAACCCCAACGGACAGGAAGAGCCCCGCGGCCGGCGCGAAGAAAGCCGCAACGCGCAGGGCAAGCCCCGCGAAGAAGAAGGCGGAACGTACGTAGGCGGACTTACAGCAGCCGCTGCGACAGCACGGTCCAGACCGTATAGGCGAGCCGCCGCCGGTCGTGACGCGCAATGTCACGGCACCAGAGTTCCGCGCTGACCTCCGCGCAGTGCGCCGGCAGCGTGCCGGTCTGCAGTGGTTCCTTGTGCTCCAGCGCGTACCGGTCCAGCACCTCGTCGCTCGGCCAGTTGTTGTTCGTGATGACCACGTCCACGCGGCGGTCGATCGCCCGCTCGATCCAGGTGACGGCATCCGCCGCGGTGAAGCCGCTCATCCCGCGGCCTTCCGTGAGCAGGTTCGCCACGAGGATGACCGGCCCCTTCATGTTCTTCAGCGCGTCGGCGACCCCGCGCACGAGGAAGATCGGCATCAGGCTGGTGTAGAAGCTGCCCGGGCCGATGACCACGGCGTCGAACCCGGCAATGGCCCGCGTCACGGCCGGGTGGATCGAGACCGGCGGCTCGAGCCAGATGCGCTGCACCCGGCGCCCGGACGACTGCCCCGCGTCCACCTCCACCTCGCCACGCGTCATCGACCCGCCGCTGTACTCCGCGCAGACCGACGCCTGCTGCACGCTGACCGGCCAGACGCGCCCGCGACAGCCGAGCAGCGCTCGCAGTCCGTCGATGGCGTCGAGGAAGTCGCCGCTGTAGCGCTGCATCATCGAGAGCAGCAGGTTCCCGCCAGTGTGGCCGCCCAGCTTCGCATGCTCGAGCGTGGGGAGCCGCGCCAGCAGGACGCGCCGCGCCTCGCGCGAGTTCCGGGCCAGGGCCAGCGCGCACTTCAGGATGTCGCCCGGCGGCAGCACCCCGAGCTCATCGCGCAGGACGCCGGAACTCCCTCCCGAGTCGAACATCGTGACGACGGCGTCGGCCTTGACCCAGGGGTTCGTCTTGAGACCACCGAGGAGGCTCGGCAACCCGGTTCCGCCGCCGAAGCAGCCCACGTTCAATTCGCGAAGGATCATCGGAGTGAACATTGTAGGGGATCGGGGTTCAGGGACTGGGGCCGGCCGAAAGGCGGGGGGGCAGGGTTGAAGGACGGGTGCCCGGGGTCCACTGAACCGCCTGGGCGGTGGCGACGTCGAAAGAAGTGACCGGCTGTGCCGGTAAGATCAGGACGATGCGCAACGCGGAATCCGTTCACGACCTCGACCGGGACCTTCGCACCATCTTCTCGGGTCGGGTCTCCTCCTTCCTGACCTACGGGGCGCCGTCCGACGGTCCGGTCGCGACCCTGGTCATCGTCGACCGGGTGGGCGCGGACGAACTGCGGTACTGCGCGGAACGGACCCCGTCGTGGCACAGCCGCGGCCTGGCTACGCCCCTCATCCTGCAGGCGAGCGAGTTCGAACGGTCGCTCGACGCGTTCCCTTTCGAGTTCGGCTCCATCCTGGCCAGCTACGAGGTGGTGTCCGGCGCCGACCCGTTCGCCGGCCTCAGCGTCGACCCGGCCGATCTCCGGCGTGCCTGCGAAGTGCAGGCGCGGAGCCACCTGCTGCATCTTCGTGAAGGGTTCATGGAGACGCAGGGCCGGAACGACGTCCTTGCACAGCTCGTCATGCAGTCCGCCGCGCCGCTGGCGGCCCTGCTGGAACATGTCGGCCGCCTGGGCGGAGCGCCGGCAACCGCGCCGGCCCTGGCCCGCGTGGCCCAGCTCGCCCCCGGGGGCACGATTTCGTCGGACGAAGCCCGGACGATCTTTCCCGGCTACCTCTCGGCGATGGACGAGCTCGTCACGGCTCTCGACCGCTGGAGCGCAGCCTAGCCATGGCGAGCGTCGCGGCCCGGCTCCGCAGCCGGGTCGTCGCCCTGTTCGTCCTGGCGCTGCTGCTCGTCGCCGCGGGTGCCTTTGCGCAGCCGTCGAGCGACGTGCCGGCGCTGACCCGCGAGGTCAACGACTTCGCGCACGTGATCGACGCGGGGAGCGAGGCCTCGCTCACGCAGACCATCCGGGCGCTGCAGGCGGCCAGCGGCGATGTCATCGTCGTGGCCACGGTGCCGACCATCGCGCCGTACGCCGACGTGCGCGAGTACGCCGTGAAGATGTTCCAGAACGGCGGCCGCGGGATCGGCGAACGCGGCAAGGACAACGGCCTGCTGATTCTCCTCGCCCTGCAGGAACGGCGGGTCTGGGTGGAGGTCGGCTACGGGCTCGAGCCGTTCATCACCGACGGGTTCAGTGGGCAGGTGAGCCGCGAGCTGATGTCGCCGCAGTTCCGCAGCGGCAACTTCGGTGCGGGGCTCGCGTCAGGGGCGGCCGCCATCGCCCAGCGCATCGCCCAGGGGCGGAACGTGCAGTTGACCGGCGTGCCCGTGACGCCGGTACGCCAGCGCCAGGCGCCTGAGGGACGCGCCAACTGGCTGCTCGTGGTCTTCATCGTCCTGCTGGTCCTGAGCCGCTTCATCGGCGGAGGGCCGCGGAGCGGCATGCGGCGCTGGGGCGGACGTCGTGGCTGGAGCGGCTGGTCGAGCGGGGTTGGCCCGTTCGGTGGCGGCTTCGGCGGCGGCTTCGGTGGCGGTGGCGGTGGCGGATTCGGCGGCGGGTTCGGCGGATTCGGCGGCGGCCGCAGCGGTGGCGGCGGCGGTGGATCGAGTTGGTAACCAGGACCTTCGAGAGGATGGCAATGACTCGTAGAACGGCGATTCGACTGATGGTGCTCGCGCTTGTGGTGCTGCCGCTGACCGGCTGCTCGTACAACAAGTTCGTCGGTCAGGAAGAGGCGATCAAGGCCCAGTGGGCGCAGGTGCAGAACCAGCTGCAGCGGCGCAACGACCTCATTCCCAACCTGGTCGAGACCGTGAAGGGCTACGCCGCGCACGA
Organism: Vicinamibacterales bacterium; assembly: GCA_046331345.1. Taxonomy (GTDB): domain Bacteria; phylum Acidobacteriota; class Vicinamibacteria; order Vicinamibacterales; family CAVVIG01; genus CAVVIG01. The sequence continues at coordinate 658,216 of JAXLRA010000005.1, forward strand.
GGAAGGGGTCTACAAGGACATCGCCGACGCGCGCTCGCGCCTGCTCGCGGCGAAGTCCCCCGATGAAACCATCGCCGCGGCGAACCAGCAGACCGGCGCGCTCGGCCGACTGATGGCCGTGGTGGAGAACTATCCGCAGCTCCGGGCGAACGAACAATTCAACCGGCTGATGGATGAACTCTCGGGCACCGAGAACCGCATCGCCGTGGAACGCATGCGGTACAACGAGGCGGTGCAGGCCTACAACACGTCCCGGCGGCAGTTCCCCGCCAACATCACGAACAAGATCTTCAGCTTCAAGGACTACCCGTTCTTCGAGGCGCCCGAGGCGGCCCGTGAGGTGCCGAAGGTCAACTTCGGGACCGCGAAGTAGGCGGCACCCGGCCAGCTGAGTTCGACACAGACTTCCGGGTCCCGATGTGTCCTCCCCTCCGCGGGTCGTTTGACCGCGGAGGGAGGAGGATGTCTGATCGGTCCCGCTGGCGGCAATTACACGCCGCCCGTGGGCCGACGACAAGCCGTGCGGCGTTCCGCTGGCCCGGCGTTTCCACCGGAACAGGCCGGTGACCATGCTGGACATCCCGGCGGTCATGAAGACCCGGGTCCCTGATTTCTAGTCCCTATCCCCGTCCCTACCTGCGCGGCTCGAGCCTGAGTGTTTCAGCCGTCCCCTGAGCCGCCATTTGTTGGTCGAACACCAGATTCTGGAGGCGTCCGGCGGTCCACAGTGGCGCGAGGTCGTCGTAATGCGGGCTCGATGGGGAACCGGACTGGCCAGGGGCGCTCGTGATCAGGCTGGCGCTCCAGTTGGCCAGGTCGAGCACGCCACGCACGGTCGCGCCTCGCCTTCCGTCCGTGGTCTGCATGGCATCTGTATGTCCCTGCAGAGGATAGGGTCCAACGTTGAACCGGCGCTGTCCGATGGCGAAGACCCCGAGCGGGTGGGCAAATGTCAGGGGGCTCCGAGCCGCCTGAAGGGCGTCGCCGGGATCGGACTCACCGGCCAGCTGAGCGACCGCATCAGATAGGGCATCTACAAGAAGAATCTCGCGCCACGGGCCGATGTCGCCGCCGGCGCCTCGTGACACGGGCCCTTCGAGCGCGGCGACAGGGTCGAGGCGCGAGGCGAATTCGGCAGCCAGCTCCGACTTGACGAGCCTGGAAGCGAGCCGCTGCCGGATCGCCCCCTCCCACGCCCAGTAGAGGGCCACTGCAGGCCGATCCCCGCGCATCTGCCCGTCCCATTCCAGGAGCAGGGACCGTGCGGAGCGATCTTTTTCTGGCACTGACCCAATCTTCTTGAGGAACTCGACGAGCTTCGTGGCGTTGATGGAGGCAACGTCAGCCTGAACAGCCGCCAGATCGGCCGGCGAGCGCGAACCCGGCTGCGTGAGGGCCGTCGTCAGGTTGATGGTCTGCGCCTGGGGCAACGCCGACGAGACCAGGAAACCCCGCTGGATGTCGGTATCGGCCGGTCCGACGCCGTTGTCCCTGAACCCCTGCCACGTCTTGGAAGAGAGCCATGCGGCTGCCGGCAGGGCGCCGCGGCCATCTGCCCGAATCGGCACCAGCCCCGCACGCTGTCGCGCGACGTGCCCGTCGACGTCGGCGTAGAGGAACTCGGCGGCGGGGGCCTTCCACCGCGCGAGCAACTGCCTGAAGTCCGCCCAGGAGGCCGCTCGCAGGAGGCTCAGGGCTGCAAGCTCCCCTGCCCCGCCGATTTCGGTTCCAGCCCACCGGAGCGTGTAGACGAGGTGACGCTCACGGTCCTGCGCGATGACGACGCCGTTGGGGGTGTAGAGCCGCTCGTACTCCACCGGCTTGTCGCGGCCGAGAACCGAGACCCGCTCGATGTCGACGTTCATGTCCACCCAGCGTCCGTCCCGGGCCACCTGGTGCGCGTTCTCCGGGTTCACCCGTTCCACGAACACGTCCTGCGTGTCGTCGTCGCTCGGCGTGTAGCTCCACGCGACCCGGTCGTTGTGGCCAATCGCCACGCCGGGCAGCCACGGCGCCGTCAGGCCAGCGACGTTGATGCCCGGAGCCGACAGGTGCACGGCATACCGGCGACCTGGTGTCTCGAACCGATTGAACTCCGCGAAGGCAAGCAGGGGGCGTCCGGTGGTCGCGTGTGTGCCGTCCACCACCCAGCCGGCGCCGGCACCAATCCGGCCCGGTTGCGCATGGGGCTCCCTCGCTCCCGCGACAGCCGCAGCATCGGTCGAGGCCGTGCCGCCGGCACGGCCCGGACGAGGCGCCTCGCTCACGGGGTTGGTGAGGGTGGTGAAGAAGGGCGGCGTCCCGAGTCGGCGCAGCGCGTCGGACACCACGAAGGTGACGGCTGAGAGGTCGACGCCGAGATCCGCCACCGTGCTCGCACCGCGTAGGAGCGGCAGCAGTTCGTCCACCCGGGCCGCGCCCAGCGCGGCGACCATGCGGGCCCGGAAGAGATCGTCGAGGGCGCTGCCACTCGCCAGGTACGCATCGGTGCGATTCAGCAGGTCTTCCGGCTTCCACTCCTCGGGCAGCCACCCGGCAACCTGGAACTCCTCGGGCACGTCGCGGCGCGCCTGGCGCACCCGGGCGTTGATGCCGTCGGTGAACGACTTCGCGATCTGCCTGGCGTCGGGGCCGTAGCTCGCCCACTCGCGTGCGTAGTCGCCCCTGAACTGGATGCGGCGGGTCATCGAGTCGCGCTGGATGAAGTTGGCGCCCAGGACCTCGGCAAGCCGCCCCTGCGCGGACCGCTTCCAGAGGTCCATCTGGAACAGACGGTCCTGGGCCTGCACGAACCCCTGCGCGAAGAAGAGGTCGGCCACGGTCGATGCCGAAATGTGCGGAACGCCCCACTGGTCGCGCACGACGGTCACGGCACCCTCGAGACCTGGGACGGTGATGACTCCGGTGGTCTGCGGTGCCGGCGGTGCCACGGGACGCGGCGGCTCCGCCGGGCGGCAGCCGGCCACGGCGGCCGCTAGAGCACACGCCGCCGCGAAGGCTAGACTAGCGCGCATGGCACTCCGCGACGGACTGCTGGCTGAATTCGACCATGAGATGGCGGCCACGCGCCGCCTGCTGGCGTGCGTGCCAGGCGACAGGCTCGACTGGGCTCCGCATCCGCGATCGCGCTCGTTCGGGGCGCTGGCCTCCCACATCGCCGCCATCCCGTTCTGGAGCGCGCAGATTCTCGACCGGGATGCCTTCGACCTGGACGATGCGGCGGAGGACGGGGAGACGGTCGCGGCGTCGGGACAGGCGGTCCTCTCGCGCTTCAGCGAAGGGCGTGCGCTGGCACGCCGGCTGCTCGACAGGAGTGAGGCGGAACTGGCGGCCCAGTGGTCGTTGCGGCAGGGTGGACAGCCCCTGTTCTCGATGCCGCGTGCGGCGGCATTCCGCACCTTCGTGCTTGGCCACGTCGTTCACCATCGAGGGCAACTCTCCGTGTACCTGCGCCTCAACGACATCCCCGTGCCGCCGATCTACGGACCATCGGCGGACTCGCGGAGAAGTTAGAACTTAGAAGTGAGAAGTGAACTTCAGAACTTCAATTCAGAACTTCACTTCTGAATTCTCACTTCTAAGTTCGACAGATTACTTACGGCTCGCCTCCACGCTCTCAGCGAGCCGGCGGACGCCTTCCTCGATCTCCGCCGGGCTGAGCGCGCAGAACGGCAGGCGCAGGAAGCGCTCGCCGCCACCATTCGGGAAGAACGCCAGGCCATCCGACAGGTTCAGCGAACGCTTGGCCGCTTCGGCACGGACAGCGCTCGTGAGGACACCCTGCGGCAGGGTCAGCGAGATGAAGAACCCGCCGTCGGGACGCGCGTCGACGGCCCCGGGCATGTACTTGTCGAGCGCGGCGAGGCACGCGTCGAGCCGCGGCAGGTAGAGCGCCTTGAGACGCTCGATCTGCGGGGTCAGCAGGCCGCGCTGGCACCACTCGTAGGTGATGCCCTGCGCGAGGTAACCGGGCGAAATGTAGGTGTCCTCGGCGACCTTCGCCAGCTTGTGGATGAGATCGGGCCGGCCGATGATGAAGCCGGTGCGCACGCCCGGTGCAATCAGCTTCGTGAACGAGCACATGAACAGCGTGCGCTCCGGAGCGAGTGAGTAGAGCGACGGTTCCTCGGTGCCGCGATAGCGCAGCGGACGATACGGCGCGTCTTCGACGAGCAGGAAGTCGTACTTGTGCGCGATCTCCGCCACCCTGCGGCGCTTCTCACCCGAGCAGGTCGTGCCGGACGGATTCTGGAAGTCCGGGATGATGTAGAACGCCTTCGGCTTGTGCTTCGCGGCCGCCGCCTCGAGCGCCTCCAGGTCCGGCCCATCCGACTGCAGCGGGATACCCACCACCTCGATGTTGTGCCGGCGCAGCATCGTGATCGTGCGGTCGTAGGTCGGGTTCTCCGTGAAGACCACGTCGCCCGGCTTCAGGAGGCCGAGGCACAGGAACTCGACGATCTGCAGCGAGCCGTTGCCGGTCATCACGCGGTCGGCGGTGACGCCCTGCCACTGGGCAATCCATTCACGCAGCGGTTGGAACCCGGCCGACGGCCCGTACTGAAGCATCGCGGGGCCACGCGCCTTGAGCGCATCGATGGCCGCCGACGCGACCTCCTCGAGCGGGAAGGATTCGTTGGCGGGCACACCACGGGTGAAATTGATCGTGTCCATCGACGTCTCGTACCTCTGTCTGGCTGGTCAGTGGGGTTAGGAATAGAGCGCTTCGATTGTAACTTGAAGGGCGGAAAGGTCGGCAGGACGGCTCAGCGCGCGCCGGCCGCGGCCATGATCGTCGCGAGGACGATCTCGCCGGCCTGGACGTTCTTCTCCTTCGTCACGTCGATCCATTCATCCAGCGAGTGCGAACGCCCCCCGGCCCCGCGGCCGATGGTAATGGCCGGGATGCCCATGCTGATCGGCACGTTGGCGTCCGTGCTGCCGATCTCGTAGGTCGGGACGAAGCCGTAGGCCCGGGCCACCGCCGACGCCGCCTGGACGAGCGGCGCGGAGGTCGGGGTCGTGCCCGATGGGCGGTCGCCGATCAAGGCCACGTCCGCCACGATCTTCCCCTCGCGTGTGCTGCGCGCGCGGTTCTCCTCGTCCACCGCCTCACGCACGACGCGCTGGAAGTTGTCGTCCAGCTTCTTCAACTCATCCGGCGACTCCGAGCGCATGTCGACGAGCATGAACATGTCGACCGGGATCGAATTCACCGACGTGCCGCCGCCGACGACGCCGACGTTGAAGGTGGTGCGGGGTTCGCCCGGCACTTTCAGCGCCCCGAACTTCGTCATCGCGTTGCCCATGGCGAACGCCGGGCTGACGAGCCCGAAGGCGCCATAGCTGTGCCCGCCCGGCCCCTTGAACGTGACGCGATAGCGCCGGCTCCCGAGCCCGCCGTTCACTATGCCGTCCTGCGAACCGCCATCGATCGAGATGAAGCTCTTGATGCGGTCCTTGTACTTGCCCTTCTGGAGCAGGAACTTCACCCCGCGCAGGTCACCTTCGCCCTCTTCACCGACATTCCCGACGAACAGGATGTCCCCGGGCGTCTGCACCTTTGCCGCATCCATCGCGCGAATGACGCTCAGCATCAGCGCCAGTGCGCCGGTGTCGTCGCCCACACCCGGCGCATGCAGTTTCGTCCCCTCGAGCCTGGTCTTGACGTTCGTGCCCTCGGGGAACACGGTGTCGAGGTGGGCGAGCACCGCGAGCATCGGCCCGGTGCCGGTGCCCTTCCTGATGCCCATCACGTTGCCCTCGGCGTCGCGCTCCACGTCGGTCAGCTTCGCTTCGCGCAGCATCTCGAGGTACGCCGCACCCCGCTTGTCTTCCTTGAAGGGCGGCGCGGGAATCTCGGTCAGGGTGATCAGTTCCTTCACGAACCGCTCGTGGTCCGACGCCAGGAACGCCTTTGCGTTCCTGAAGGAGGCGCCGGACACGATCGACTGCACCGTCTGCTCGGCGGTCTGCGCCGAGGCGGTCGTCGCGCTGAGGAGCAGCGCGGCGAGGATCCGCTTCATGTTCATGTCTCCGATCCTACTTGATACCCACGACCATCGAGTCAGGCCCCACCAGGTGCTGCACGCGTGTCGACGAGAACCCGGCCGCCTTCATCCACCCCTCGCAGTCGGCTCCCGTGTAGTCGAACCCGCCTGGCGTCTCGATGAGCATGTTGAGGCTCATCATCAGCCCGAACGCGTTCTGCCGCCGGTCGTTGTCGATGATCGACTCGTACACGACCAGGGCGCCGCCGGCCGGCAGCGCCGCGTAGGCCTTGTTGATCAGCATCTGCTTCGTCGGCAGATCCCAGTCGTGCAGGATGTGCCCCATCATGATCACGTCCACCGCCGGCAGGCTGTCCTTGAAGAAGTCGCCAGCCTGGAAACGCAGCCGCTCGGCCACGCCGTGCGCCGCGACGTAGTCCTCGAAGATCGGCGCCACTTCGGCCAGGTCGAATCCCACACCCGTGAGGTGCCCGTTCGCCTTCGCCACCTGCGTGGCGAGGTCGCCCTGTGCCGTTCCGATGTCCGCGAACGTCTTGTAGCCGGCCCACGGGAATGCGTGCGCGATGGTCATGTTCGCGCCGTGGCTGATGCCGGTCATCGCCGCCAGGAACTCCTTGAGCCGGGCCGGGTCGGCATACAGCGTCTCGAACAGTCCGGGCCCGCCGGTCTTCACTTCGTTCTGCGGCTTGCCGGTGCGGAGACCTTCGGTGAGGCTGCCCCAGAACGGATACAGCCGGTGGTTGGCCATCTCCAGGATGCCGCCGACGTAGGAGGGCTTCTTCCGGTCGAGGAACAGGTCGGTCTCAGGGGTATTCCCGTAGAGGTCGCCGGTCCGCGTCAGGAACCCCAGTGCGACGAGGGTGTCGAGGAAGTCGGCGGCCGACCGGGCGTGCAGCCCGAGGCGCCCCGCCAGTTCGTCACGCTTCTCCGGCCCGCGCGCCAGTTCGGTGAACACGCCCATCTCGATGGCACTGAGCAGCACCTTCGAGGGCCAGAAGGCAAAACCGGTCTGCAGGATTCGCTCGGGATTCAACGGCTCGGACATCGCACGCACTCTCCTCGGGGGGCACCAGGCGCGCGGATCATGGATCAGATGGGCGTCAGGAAGAAAGGGCCCGACACAATCGTCCGCCACGAAACGCCACAGGCGAACAGGAGCGCCGCCGGGCTAGAATCGGCCCCTATGCGCCGAACCATTCCCCTGCTGCTCTGCCTCACCCTCGTCATCCCCGCCGTCGTTCCCGTGGAGGCGACGCGTCAACCGGTGCGCGCCCGCAAGGGCATGGTCGTGGCGATGGAATCGATCGCCACCGACGTCGGTGTGAGCGTGCTGCAGAAGGGAGGCAACGCCGTCGACGCGGCCGTGGCCGTCGGCTTCGCCCTCGCGGTGACGCATCCCTTCGCCGGCAACATCGGCGGAGGCGGCTACATGCTGATCCGGCTCGCCGATGGACGGACCACGTTCATCGACTTCCGCGAGCGGGCCCCCGAGAAGTCGACCCGCGACATGTATCTCGATGCGCAGGGCAATCCGACGAAGGACAGCATCGAAGGCTGGCGGTCGAGCGGCGTGCCTGGGTCGGTGCGCGGCTTCGAGATGGCGAACACCAAGTACGGCACCCGCGCGTGGGCGGACAACCTCGCGCCCGCGATCGAACTCGCCAGCAAGGGATACCCGGTTTCGTACGCCCTCTCGGAGGGGCTGAAGGGCTCGCGCAGCCTCGCGTCCGATCCGGAGTCGAAGCGCATCTTCCAGCGCGACGGGAAGTTCTACGACGTCGGCGAGACGCTCGTGCAGCCCGAACTCGGGCGCACCCTCCAGCGCATCGCGACGAACGGCCCGAACGAGTTCTACGAGGGTGAGACGGCGAAGCGTTTCGCTGACGAGATGGCGAAGCATGGCGGGCTCATCTCGCTGACCGACCTGAAGAACTACAAGGCGATCGAGCGCACGCCGCTGAAGGGCACCTACAGGAACTACACCGTCATCACCGCGCCGCCGTCGAGTTCCGGCGGCATCGCCCTCCTCGAGATGCTCGGCATCCTCGAGGGGACCGGCTACGAGAAGGGCGGTCCGGGCAGCGCGTCGTCCATTCACTACATCGCCGAGTCGATGCGCCGCGCGTACGCGGATCGCAACGAGTACATCGGCGATCCGGACTTCGTGAAGGTGCCGATCGCCGGCCTCCTCGACAAGGCGTACCTTGCGAAGCTGCGCGGCACCATCGACCCCGTGAAGGCCACGCCGAGCGCCCAGGTCAAGCCCGGCCAGCCTGCCGGCGTCGAGAAGATGGAGACGACGCATTACTCGGTGGTCGACGCGCAGGGGAACGCCGTCGCGGTCACCTACACGCTGAACGGCGGCTACGGCAACGGCATCACCGTGCCGGGCCTGGGCTTCCTGCTGAACAACGAGATGGACGACTTCTCCGCCAAGCCGGGCACCCCGAACATGTTCGGCCTGGTGCAGGGCGAGCGGAACGCCATTGCCCCGGGCAAGCGGCCGCTCTCCTCGATGACGCCGACGATTCTCGAGAAGGACGGCAAGCTGTTCATGACGGTCGGCGCGCCTGGCGGGTCGCGCATCTCGACGGCCGTCCTGCAGGTGATCCTCAACGTCGTCGACTTCGGGATGAACGTACAGGACGCCATCGACGCCCCGCGTGTCCATCACCAGTGGATGCCTGACCGGCTCTCGCTCGAACGCGCCATCTCGCCGGACACGGTCGACCTGCTGAAGTCACGCGGCTACGAGGTGGACTACAACGCCGGCGTCGTCCTCGCGCAGACCGCCGCCATCGTCAGCGACGGCGGGTGGCTGCAGGGCGGCTCGGACGGCCGATCCGCAGCCGGGAAGGCCGCCGGTTACTGACGTTCACAGGTCAGGCTCACAAATCGGCTGGGCTGGTCAGGGCTGGTAGGACTGGTCTGGCAGGCAGGACCGATCGTGGGGTCCGCCTTCAGGCGGACCCTGCTCCCTATTTCGGCGCGAAGCGCTTCTGCAACTCCTGGAGCGTGAGCGCGTTGCCCTGCTCGAAGAAGGCGCGCATCTTCTGCGACTCGTCGTCCGCGGTGAACCCGAGGCTGGCCGCATGCACGTGCGTGCGGCCGCCCTCGACCGGGGAGAGGATGATCACCGTCCACATGTGGCGGATGGCGTTGGGAAACGGAAACGTCTTCGGGAACTTCGCGACCCTGATCGACAGCATCCGCTCCGGCTCGAACGACAGGATGGTGTTGTGGATCGCCCCGTCGTCGTCGAGCGTTCCGGTGGCCGCGTAGTTCGCCCGCATCAGACCGCCGACGCGCAGGTCGATGTCCGCGACCGGTGCCATCCATGCGCGCAACCCCTCACCCGTGGTCCACGCCGCCCAGACCTGGGAAGGCGTGGCGTCGACTATGCCTTCGGACACCACAGGCCTGGTGTCCTGCGCCCAGAGCGTGGCCGCCACCAGCACACCCGCGCCCGACAGCACCAGACACCGCAGCACTCGCATGATGGTCCTCAAGGGGTCGGCCCCTGCGCCATGGCGCGCGTGGCCGTGCCGCCTCCCACAATCGCGGACGGAATCGGCAGCACGATACCCGCCAGCAGGTACCACGTCGGAAATGGGCTCGTCGTCTGCAGCGCCGAGATGATGCTGACGATCGACAGCAGGAACCCGACGGCCAGCGCATACCGGATGCGCGGCTGTCCGGCCGGCGCGAGGCGTGATGCCATATGGCTGCCGATCACGGCGAAGAGCGCCTGGTAGGCCAGCACGAAGAGGAGGAAGCCTGTCGATTGGCCAGCCTGCGCGGCGTCCGGCACCCAGCCATGCGCGTTCAGCCAGTTGCCGGTGACCACCGTGAGCATGGCAATGAGGACGCCCCCCGCCAACACCGGAGCGATATGCCGGAGCAGGGCCGGCTGCGCGGGCGGACCGTCCTGTTCGGTCACGCGGACCTCTCCGCCTGCAGCCAGTTCCGCGCATCGGCCTCGTTCGAGAAATACTCGACGCGATGCGGGCGGTCACCGGACAGCGCCATCATGCTCGCCGCCGACTCGTGTTGCTCACCCGCCACGACGATGGCCACGGGGCCGGCCACGATGTGCGTGAGCGACGAGAGGAGACCCGACATCAGCAGGATGTCCATGCCGGATGGCGTGGGCGTCTCTGCCGAGACCAGAATGAGGGCGCCGCGCACGCCAGCCACCCGTGGGTCCGACGCGACGAACGCCACCGACTCCCTGGCGGCCTGTACGGCGGGGGCCGGGGTGCCGGCGATGACGAGCAGCCGCGCCTCTTCGTCGATCCGGTGTTCGAGTCTCACGTGTGACCTGCTTCCTATTCCATCACAGGAGATGGCCGGAGTCACACCGGGCGGGGCTGTCCGACCCCGCTGGCCTCTTCGAAAGCACGTGCCAGCTGGAGTACGGCCAGGTCCTTTCGCGGTCCGCCGACGATCTGCAGCCCCACCGGCAGGCCGTCGTCGGTGAAGCCGGCCGGCACCGACACGGCCGGCCCGAGCGTCGTGCTGATCCAGTACGCCGACCGCATCCACGCGATGTAGTGCTCCATCGGGGTGCCGTCGATCTCCCGGGGCCACGTCACCGACGCATCGAAGGGTGGCACCTGGACGGTCGCGCAGACGAGGAATTCGTAGCGGTCGAGGAACACGCGCATCCGCTCGAGCAACCGCCCGTGCGCCGCCATGGCGCGTGCGAGGTCGTCGGCCGTGACACGGCGCCCCTGCTCGATCTGCCAGATGGCTTCGGGCTTCAGCAAATCGCGGTGGGCATCGAGCAGCGGCCCCAGCGTCTGCGCAGACATCCAGGTGCGCAGCGTCAGGAATATGTCGTCGGCATCCCGCAGGTCGGGCGCGGCGTCGTGCACGCTGCAGTGAAGCGCCTCGAAGGTGTGGCGATGGCGCTCGATGACCGACCGTACCCTCGGGTCCAGCGGCAGGCCGCCGAGGTCCGGGCACCAGGCGATGCGCAAGCCCATGACGCTGCGCGGCTCGAAGCGCCTGAAGGCACCGGGGTCGCTCGGCCATGTGCGCGGATCCCGGTCGTCGGGTCCCATCACGCAACTGAGCGCGAAGGCCACGTCGTCCACGGTGCGGGCGATGACCCCCTTGGCGAGGAACTCGATCAGTGGGAATGCCACCGGGGCATTCGGCACGAGCCCGACCGTCGGCCGCAGCGCGACGAGGCTGTTGAAGCTGGCGGGGTTGCGCAGCGAGCCGCCAAGATCGGAGCCGTCCGCGAACGGCAGCAGGCGGGCAGCGACGGCGGCCGCTGCACCACCGCTCGACCCGCCCGCGGTCTTCGTCGGATCCCAGGGGTTCAGGGTCGTGCCGTAGACGTCGTTGTAGGACTGCGAGCCCATCGTGAACTCGGAGATGTTCGTCTTGCCGATGGGGATGACCCCGTCGCGGCGCAGGCGTTCCACGAACACCGAATCGTCCTGCGCGACGCGACCCGCGAAAATGCGCGAGCCGTTGGTCCACGGCAGGCCGGCGGCCGGCTCGTGGTCCTTGATGGCGATCGGCAGGCCGTGGAGTGGACGCGCCTTCTGCCTGGCCGGCGCGCGATCCGCCGCATCTGCCAGCGCGAGGCAGGCGTCGTCGGGCAGCTTCGCCACGATCGCGTTCAGCGTGGGGTTGTGGATGGCGATCCGCGCGAGGAACGCCTGCATGACCTCACGTGCGGACACCTCCCGCGCACGGATCATCCGCGCGAGTTCACGGGCCGGGGTGAAACAGAGGTCAGTGGACATGGGGTGGTGCGCCAGGCCTTCGTGAGCGCCATGCCTTCCTGAGCGCCGTGGCATCGCGGCGGTCGCGCCGTCTTTGCCGCTAGTCGGCTGTCGCCACGGCATCCGGGACCGGTACCGCGTCGGGCACAGCCGGCTGGTCGCCGTTGAGGATGGCGTTCGCGCGCTGCAGGTCGAGCGCGCCGTCCCACTTCGCCACCACCATCGTCGCCACGGCGTTGCCGATCAGGTTGGTGATGGCGCGTGCCTCCGACATGAAGCGGTCGACACCGAGGAGCAGCGTGAGGCCAGCGACCGGAATCGTGGGGAAGGCCGCGAGGGTGGCCGCCAGCGTGACGAACCCGCTGCCCGTGACGGCAGCCGCGCCCTTCGAGGTCAGCAGCAGCACGCCGAGGATGCCGAGTTCCTGCGCGAGCGACAGGTGCACCCCGCTCGCCTGCGCCACGAAGATCGCCGCCATCGTCATGTAGATGGACGTGCCGTCCAGGTTGAACGAGTACCCGGTGGGCACCACGAGGCCGACAACCGGCTTCGCGCAGCCGAGGTGCTCCATCTTCGCCATGATCCGTGGCAGCGCAGACTCGGACGACGACGTGCCGAGCACGATCAGGATTTCCTCCGCGATGTAGCGGAGGAACTTGACGAGGCTGAAGCCGGTGGCCCGCGCGATTGCACCGAGCACGATGAAGATGAAGAACGCGCAGGTCAGGTAGACCCCCGCCATCAGCTTGCCGAGGGCCACGAGGGAACCCAGCCCGTATCTCCCGACCGTGAACGCCATCGCACCGAAGGCGCCGATGGGAGCCAGGCGCATGATGAGGGCGACGACATCGAAGAGCGCCGCCGACAGCATCTCGATCAGCTCGACCAGGCGGTGCACCCGCGCCCCGAGCCGCAGCAGCGCCAGGCCGAACAGCACGGAGAAGAGCAGCACCTGGAGCACCTCCCCGCGGGCGAAGCCCCCGACGATGGTGTCCGGGATGACGTTGAGGACGAAGTCCACCGTGCTCAGGTGTGAGGCACCGGTCGTGTAGGCCTTCACGGAGTTCAGGTCGGCGGTCGCGGGGTCGAATCCGACACCGGCTCCGGGCTGCAGCACCGTGACGACCACCAGGCCGATGACCAGCGCCAGCGTGGAGACCACCTCGAAGTAGATGAGCGCGCGCAGGCCGATGCGCCCCACGTCCTTCATCTCCCCCATGTGCGCGATCCCCGCGACAACGGTGGTGAAGACGATGGGGGCAATCATCATCTTCACGAGCTTGATGAAGCCGTCGCCGAGTGGCTTCATCGCCGCGGCCCGTTCCGGCGACACGACGCCGAGCACGACACCGATCGCGATGGCGACCAGCACCTGGAAGTAGAGGTTCGTGTAGATGGGCCGCTTCGGCATGGGCGTAATGATAGCGGTATGATCGCGCGGATGGACCAGTTTGTTCCGCGCCGCTTCTGGGGCGGTGGCCACCGCATGACGCTCTTCGGGTGGGGGAACCCGCGCCGCTTTCCGGCCCTCCCGGAACCGGTCGCACGCGTCTTCGAGATCCGTCCGGACACCCGGGTCGTCGCCCACTGCCACTGGCAGCCGGAGCCGGCGTCGCGGCCCACCATCCTGGCGCTGCACGGGCTGAACGGGTCCAGCCACTCGCACTACATGCGGGGCATCGCGGCAAAGGCCTGGGCGCGGGGCATGAACGTCGTGCGCCTCAATCAGCGCAACTGCGGCAATACGGAACACCTCTCCGCCGGCCTGTTCCATTCGGGGCTGACCGAAGACGCGCGCCACGTCGTGCACGAACTCTCCACGCGGGATCGGCTCCCCTCCATCGTCGTCGCCGGCTACTCACTGGGCGGGAACCTGGCGCTGAAGCTCGCCGGCGAGTACGGAAGCGAGCCCCCGGCCGCGCTGACCGGCGTTGCGGCAATTTCGCCCATCATCGAGATCGGCGAGTGCACGCGGGCCCTGGAGCGGCCGCAGAACTTCATCTACGAGTGGAACTTCGTGCGGGAGCTCAAGGCACGGATGCGTCGCAAGGAAACGCACTGGCCTGGGCTGTTCGACCTCTCGAAGCTGGATGCCATCAGGACGGTCCGCGAGTTCGACAACGTCTTCACCGCGCCGCACTTCGGCTTCGCGGATGCGGAGGACTACTACTACCGGTGCAGCGCCATGCGGATCGCGGAGCGGATCGGCGTCCCGGCACTCATCATCACGGCCGAGGACGACCCCTTCGTGCCGCCCGGCCCTTTCAGGAGCCCCATCCTGAAGGCCAACCCGCACATCGAACTGCACATCACCAGGCACGGCGGCCACTGCGGCTTCATCGCCGACGCCTCGGACCAGGACGATGGGTACTGGGCGGAACGGCAGATCGTGGACTTCGCGCTGAAACACGCCGCGAAGATGAACCACGAACTCAGAAGTCAGAACTCAGAAGTGAATGCCGTCGTTCCAGTTCTGACTTCAGAGTTCTGACTTCGCGGTTCTGGGCAGGCGGAGCCTGTCCATGAGGAGCTGGGCGAACTCAGGTCCCTTTCCTTCGTCCTCGTGCTTGAAGTAGACGAACACGTCCCTGCTGCCGGCCGTGGCCGCGGCGATGGTGTCCGCCCAGCGGGCGATGTCGTCGGGTGTGTAGCCTTCGTCACGGAGGCGGAAGTAGGCGTAGTCGGCCGTCACCTGCACCGGCGCTGACAGCTTCTCGCTGTCCGACACACACAGCGCGAGGTTCCGGTCCCTCAGCCGCCCGAACACGTCGTCGTCGAACCAGGAGGCGTGCCGGAACTCGAACGCGGCACACAGCCGCGGGGGGAGTTCATCGATGAACGCGTCGAAGACCGCCAGGTCCTTCTTCATGTTCGGCGGCAGCTGGAACAGGAGCGCACCGAGTTTCGACCCGAGGGTCGAGGCCACTCGGCAGAAGGCCTGCGTGAGCTCGGCGCAGTTCTTCAGGCGGCTGTCGTGGGTGATGCGGCGCGGCGCCTTCAGCGTGAGCCGGTAGGGCTCTGGCGTCTGCGTGGCCCAGCCCGACACCAGCTTCTCGTTCGGCAGCCGGTAGAACGTGTAGTTGATCTCGACGGTCGGGAAGCGTTCCGCGTAGTACGGGAGCATTTTCGCGGACGGCAGGTTCTCTGGATAGAAGCTGCCCTTCCACTCGGGGTAGTTGTAGCCGGAGGTGCCCACCCAGATCATGGCGTCCAACTGTAAACTAGGCCCATGCGCATTTTCACGGCTTTCTTCCTGGGCCTCGCCCTGCTCGCGTCGGCCTGCGGCGGCGGTGCCTCCGCCGATCACAAGCAATACACGCTGCAGGGGCAGGTGCTGTCCGTGCAGGCGGAGCGCAAGGAGGCCATCATCCGGCACGAAGAGATTCCCGGCTTCATGGCGGCGATGACGATGCCCTACTCCGTGCTGGACGCGAAGGAGTACCAGGACCTGAAGGCCGGCGACCTGATCAGCGCGACCCTCATCGTGGAGCCGACGAGGGCATACCTGCAGCAAGTGAAGAAGGTTGGCGAGGCCCCGCTCGCAGTAGCGGACGGTGGAGCCGCGCCGGCCGCCGCCTCGGGCTTCGAACTCATCAAGACCGGCGCTCCGGTGCCGGACCAGTCCTTCGTGAACCAGGACGGCAAGCCCACCTCGCTCAGCGCCTTCCGCGGCGATGCGGTCATCGTCACGTTCATCTACACAAGCTGTCCGATGCCGAACTTCTGCCCGCTCATGGACCAGAACTTCGCGAAGATGCAGGCGAAGCTGAAGGAGAACGGCAACCTGCTGAAGGCGCACCTGCTCAGCGTGTCGTTCGATCCGCAGATCGACACGCCGAAGGTGATGAAGGAACACGCCGCGAAGCTCGGGGCCGACCCGCGCCTCTGGAGCTTCGTCACGGGCGACCGCGACGAGATCGACAAGTGGGCCGCCGGCTTCGGCGTCTCGATCTCACGGGCGACCAACGACCCGCGGGACATCACGCACAACCTGCGCACTGCCCTGCTCGACAGGCAGGGCAATCTCGTCCAGATCTACACCGGAAACGAGTGGACGCCAGATCAGGTGCTCGCCGACCTGCGCGTGATGGTGGGTGTCGACTGAGTTCACGCCGCGCGAGCGGCGTCTCATCGCGCGCCTGAGGACGCCGGCCCAGGTCCAGGCCTACCTGAATCGGCTGCCGTACAACTACGAGAAGGGCGGCCCGACGCAGCGGTCGTTCCGCGGAGTCGTGCACCACGGGCAGGCCCACTGCCTCGAAGCCGCGCTGTTCGCCGCGACGGTGCTGGAGCAGCACGGCTATCCGCCCCGCGTCATGAGCTTCGAGTCGGCGGACAAGCTCGATCACGTCATCTACGTCTATCAGGAGAAGGGGCGCTGGGGCTCCATTGCCCGGTCGCGCGACCCCGGACTGAACGGACGCCTGCCGGTCTTCAGGAGTGCGCGAGCCCTTGCCGCCAGCTACGTCGACCCGTACGTCGATTACTCGGGACGCGTGCTGGCGTTTGCCGTCGTGAACCTGGTGGACGAGATGGACGGCTACGACTGGCGGCTGACGTCGAAGAACGTCTGGAAGGTCGAGCAGATGCTGATCGACTACCCGCACGCCCGCATCGGTATGTCGGACGCCCGTTACCGCCGGTTCCTCGCACGGTACACGGCGTTCCGCGCCGCCCACGACGACAGGAAGCCGGTGCTGTACTACTCAGGCCGCGAGAAGTGGGCGCCCCTGCCGAAGGACCGGACCTGGGAGAAGCACTGGTAGGCGTCAGTCCAGATCGAAGTCGCGCGTGGGCTTGCTGATCGGTTCCGTGTGCGCCTGGCGCAGGGCTTCCTCGAAGCGGCGTGCGAGCGCGTCGCCGCGGTTCTTCTCCGCATCGACCGACTGCTGGAAGATCGACTCCCGCCGCGCCGCCTCTTCGGCGAGGATCCGCTGTGCGTCGCTCAGCTCGGGCTTGTTCCCGCGTTCGGGTTCCCGGTGGGAGATCACCCGGCCCAGGTTGAGGTCGATGACGAGGATCGAGTTACAGCAGGGGCAGGAGACTTCGAGCTCGGACTTCAGGCGTGCCATGATGCGATTCCTCGATGAGCCAGCGGCCGGCGTCGGCGGCAAAGCGGACTTATCATAGCCCAGTGCCTCCCGCCCCCCGGACCACACTCCGCATCGTCACCTACAACATCCACCGGTCGCGCGGGATGGACCGCCTGATCAGGCCGCTCCGGGTGGCCGAGGTCCTGCGCGCCATCGATGCCGACGTGATTGCGCTGCAGGAAGTGGTGGGTGCGGGACCGCGTGGGAGCCACATCGAGGAGATCGGCGCAGCGCTCGGCATGGGCTGGGTGATGGCGCAGACCCGCGAGCTGCGGGGACACCAGTTCGGCAACGTGGTGCTGAGCCGCTTCCCCATCACCGAACACTGCCAGCACGATCTCACCTACAAGACCTGCGAGGAGCGCTGCATGCAGCGCGTCGACGTGGAGGTGAACGGGCACACATTGCACGTCTACAACGTGCACCTCGGGACGGCCATCCTCGAGCGGCGGCATCAGGCGCAGCGGCTCGCCGCCATCGTCAGCAATCGCCACGTCACCGGCCCGAAGATTGTGCTGGGCGATTTCAACGAATGGACTCGCGGGCTGACGACGACGCTATTGAGCAGCCGGCTGAAGAGCGTGGACCTGCAGCAATACATGAAGAGACGCCGGCACTACCCCGGCCTCTTCCCCATCCTCCACCTGGATCACATCTACTACGACGGCCCGCTGGAGATCGTCCACATCGAGGTGTTCCGCAACCGCCTCTCGCTCGTGGCGTCGGATCACCTGCCGCTCATCGCAGACGTCAGGATCTAGAGTCAGCTCTCGCTGTCTTCGGCCAGTTCCAGCCCCAGTGGACCTGGGTCCTGGACGACGCTGACGGCGGTCTGGGCACGGTGGCGGGCCTTCGTGGCGATCGCCTCGGCGTAGATGCGGGCCGGCACCGGCTGGACGTCCCACGCGAGGCCGAGCGCCTGCATCGTCCGGATCACGTACCAGGTCGGATCGAACTCCCACCAGTAGAAGCCGTTCCTGGCCGCGCGCTGATACCGATGATGGTTGTTGTGCCAGCCTTCGCCAACCGCGAAGAAGGCCGTGATCGGGTTGTTGCGCGATTCGTCGATGGTGTCGAACCGGCGCGACCCGAACAGGTGGTTCACCGTGTTGATGGCGAACGTCGCGTGGGCGAGGGTGACCGTCGGGAGGCAGAATCCCCACACGAGCCACGTGAAGCCGCCGGTGGCGTACAGCGCCAGCGCCAGCAGCAGCGGTGGCACGAAGAAGTAGGTGTTGAGGAACCGGAGTTCGGGGAACTTCGAGAAGTCGCGCACCACGGGGTTGGTCGACTCGAGGGTGTCGTGCTTCGTGTCGTTCAGGAACCAGCCGATGTGCGCGTAGTAGATGCCGCTCACCATCGGGCTGTGCGGGTCACCCTCGCGGTCCGCGTACTTGTGATGGTTCACGTGGTGACCGGCCCACCAGAGCGGCCCCTTCTGCATCGCGGCGGTGCCGATGAACGCCCACACGAACTGCGCGACGCGGTTCATCCTGAACGCCCGGTGCGCGAAGTACCGGTGGAAGGCGAGGGTCAGGCCGATGGCGCGCAGGAAGTGGGACACCGCCCAGAGCGCGACGAGACCGGCCGAGAACGGAACGACGAAGACGAGAAGCGCCGACGCCTGGACGATCCAGAAGACGGTCTGGGTAAGGGTCTTCATTCAGCGAATGCGGGCGGGTGCGGTCAGCCTTCTTCCTCGTACTCTTCTTCCTCGGGCGGACCGAGGCGAGTGGAGGGGCGCAGGGCTTCGCGGAAATCGTAGAGCGGCAGGTCGCGCACGTGCAGGGACAGGGTGCACCCCGACGCTTTTTCGTCCACGACCACGGTGACCGGACTGCCCTCGACACCTTCGCGGAAGGAGATTCGACAGCCACAGGCGAGTCGTGCGTGCGTGAAGCCTTTCAACATCTCGGGTCGATCATACCAGTACGGGTGAAAGGGACAATTGGCGAATGGGTGAGTTGGTGAATGGGTGAGTCGGACACCGCTGGTTGGGGCGTCGCCGGACTGGTGCAGGCGGGATGTCCCCGCCCGGTCACCAATCATGAGCTCACCAACTTCGGGCGCGAGCCCGCCCGCTGCGGGAGCGCCGGTCGCTGTGCCGTTACAGCAGCGACTCGATCTCGCGCTCGAAGACGTCCTTGCCGGTCAGGCCCGTGTGCGTCGCGCAGATCTTTCCGTCGCGGGAGATCATCACGCTGACGGGAATGCCGAGGATCGGCCCGTAGGCGTCCTGGACCGCGTCGTGCCCGAGCCCCTGCAGCACCGGATAGTTCATCCCCATTTCCTTGGCGTACGGCGCGAGCTTGTCCACCGGGTCGTCCACCGAGACGCCGACCACCTGGAACCCCTTGCTCCCGTACTTCTGCTGGAACTCGATGAAGTGCGGAATCTCGACCTTGCAGGGCCCGCACCAGGTGGCCCAGAAATCGAGCAGGATGACCTTGCCCTTGAAGCTCTGGAGCGAGACGTCCTTGCCCTCGATGTCCTTCATGGTGAAGTCGAGGTTCGCGGGCTTGGCGTCAGCGGGGCACGAGAGCACCGGCTCGTTGTTGTTCCGGGTGTCCACCACCGGCTGCTCCACCATCTCGGGATGCGAGTCGGTCAGCCACGGCATCTGCGTGGTGATGGTCAGTGCGGCCAGTGCGATGACCCCGAAGGTGGCGATGGCCCAGCGCATACGCATACAAGAACCTCGAAAATGCTAATCGCGAATCGTCACTCGCAAACGTGAACAGCCAGGCTCCACGGGCGCGCCTCGGGACTTGCGCACTCGGCGGAGTCGCGATGGCCGACCCGCGATGCTACCGCAGTGAGGTGCGCACGAGCGACACCATCTCGTCGAGTTCGGCACCCGATTCATCGGCGAGCAGCACGAACGTCCGGTCGCGGTCGGACCACATCCGCGCCTCGTGGCCGAACACCCGCACCACCTGGTCCTGTCGCGCGTCACGCGGCAGGACGAAGAGCGAGACGGGCCGCCCCCGGTGCCTGTACATGATGTGTGCGACCTTGCCTTCGCCGGACAGGCAGGGGCGCGACCCCACGAGGCTCACATCCTGGTGACCGGCGAGGCTGGGCAGGTTCACGTCGAGCCCGACCCATCCGGACATCGAGGCCTGCACGGCCGACGGATTCTCTTCCGGCCCGAACAGGTGATTCAGGCGGAAGCACTTCTCGTGGTCCATGGCCAGTTCGGCCGCGAGCAGGCGCGACGAACTGCGCGTGCCCTGGTAGAGGAACACCCCACCAACGGCGAGCACCAGCGCGGCTGCCAGGGCGAGCGGAGCCAGCCTGGCGCGCCACGTCCCGCGGTCCCCCGCGCTCCGCGCCGGGAAGGGGGCCACGCTCCCCCCGCCAGCGGACGAGAGCCGTGCGCAGCGGGCCTTCAGGCCAGCGGGCGCACAGGACGATGAGAGGTCGGAGCGGCGGGCCCTCAGGAGGCCGCGGATGGCACGCTCAGCGGCCACCTTGGCCCGGCAGGGAGGACAGGCCGTCAGGTGCTGCTGCACCGTCTGCTGCTCCTGCTCGGGCAGCTCGCCGTCGACGAACGGCGTGACGAGCGAATCGATGCGGGAACACTCAGGCATTGACGGGTCTCAGGTGTTGGAGGCGGCCGAACAGCATACGCCGGCCGCGGGAGATCCGGGACATCACCGTGCCGACCGGGATGCCGAGCATCTCCGCAATTTCGGCATACGAAAATTCTTCCACATCGCGTAGCCAGACGGCCTCGCGGAACGCGTCGGGAAGGTCGTCCACGGCGGACTGCAATTCGGGTGCGAGGGTGGCTTTGAGCAGCAGGGTTTCGGGGTCGTCCACGCGGCCACCACTGCCGAGCTGCTGAACGTCAGCCGCCTGGTCGACGACCTCGCTGTCGACGGTGACCGCGTCGCGGGAACGGTCGCGGGCCCGGTTGCGGGCGGTGTTGTGCAGGATGGTGAACAGCCAGGCCCGGAGGTTGGTGCCGGGTTCGAAGCTGTCCGCCGCCCTGAACGCCTTCAAGTACGTGTCCTGCACGAGATCATCCGCATCCGACGGCACGCGGGTCAACCGCAGGGCCGTCCGGTAAAGGCTGTCCACATGTTCGAGGGCGCCGGCCTCGAATGCCGCCCGGGCGTCCGAGGTCGCGCCGGGCGATGTTCGTCTGGCCGGTCCCATGCGCATGTCACCAGCGCGTCGGAGGTGTTAACCCCGCGGGCCGGCGTTTTATTCCTCATGGTAAAGCGGGCGGGGGTCCGCTGTCGCCTCCAGGTGTCGACGGGCTGGACCGCCGGGAGGACAGCCGGGCGGAAAAACTGCGGTTCAGCCGGGACCGCGGTTTGCAGGTCCGCGAAACGACACAGTAAGATTCTGCGCAGTTTCCGAACTCGCACCCCTTCGAGGTACCTGCTTATGCGCATGCGCGTCCCTTCGCGCCGGATGCCGGCACGAGGCCCGCTGGTCGCCCTCGCCCTGTCGGTGGTCGTCCTGTTGACCGGTGCCGTCTCCACGGTATCGGCCCAGACGCCGTTCGTGCCGTACTTCGGCAAGAACAACATCCACTACGACAACTTCGACTGGCACATCTACACGACCGACCACTTCGAGATCTACTACTACACGGATCTCGAGAAGCACCTGGAGCGGGTCGCCGGATACGCCGAAGGGGCTTACCAGCAGGTCAGCGCGGACCTGAAGCACGACCTGTCGTTCAAGGTGCCGCTCATCCTCTTCAAGACCCACAGCGAGTTCGAGCAGCAGAACGTGGTGCCGGGTGCCGCCCAGGAGGGCGTCGGTGCCTTTGCGGAGCCGTTCCGGGACCGGATGCTGCTCCCGATCGACGATCCACCAGACCGGCTCTACGGCCTCATCGCGCACGAACTCACGCACATCTTCGAGTTCGACATCATCCCGCAGGGGCTCATCCGCCGCAGCGTGCCGCTGTGGGTGAACGAAGGGCTCTCCGACTACGAGCGCGGCCAGTGGGCCCCGCTGGACCTGATGATGATCCGCGACGCGGCGGTCGCCGACATCGTGCCCAAGATGAGCAACCTCGAGGGCTACGGCAACAGCGGCAACCCGCGCCTGATCTACAACCTCGGCCACGCGGTGTTCGAGTTCATCGAGGCGCGCTGGGGCAAGGAAGGCATCCGGCAGTTCATGTTCGCCCTCCGCAAGAGCGTCATCGGCGGCGGCGAGGACGCGTACGAGGAAGCGTTCAAGATGAAGCCGGAGGAGTTCGACCAGGCGTTCGAGCGCTACCTGAAGGAGCGCTTCAAGCCGTTCCGTGACAAGGAGCGCCCGGCCGACTACGGGCGCGACCTGTCGCCGAACCCTGAGAAGACGCACTTCACCGAGGCGCTGTCCATCTCGCCGTCGCCCTCCGGCGACCTGATCGCGGTGCAGACGATCAACCGCAAGGACGGCGAATCGGACATCATCCTCGTCTCGGCGAAGGATGGCTCGCTCGTGCGCAACCTCACCGCCGGATTCGACAAGAACTACGGCTTCACGAACCTCGTGATGCTCGGCGAGCGCTGGAACACGATGCCGTGGATGTCGTGGTCGCCGAAGGGCGACCGCCTCGCCTACCTGGTGCGCACCGAGAAGGAACGCTCGCTCATCGTCCAGAACGTGCTGACGCGGAAGATCGAGGTCCGCATCGCGATGAAGACGGTGGACGAACCCGAGTCGCCGTCCTTCTCGCCGGACGGTTCGACGATCGCCGTCGCCGGCCTGCGCGGCGGCATCGGCGACATCTTCCTGGTGAACCTCCAGACCGAGGAGATCACCAACGTCACCAACGACGACTTCTTCGACTTCGGCCCGGTGTATGCGCCGGACGGCTCCTTCCTGGTCTACAACGCCCGGGTGAGCGGCAACCAGAAGCTGTTCCGCCTGGATCTCGACACGAAGAAGAAGACGCAGCTCACCTTCGGCACCAACGACGAGACGGCCGCGCAGTTCTTCGACGCGAACACGCTGCTCTTCTCCTCGACGGCGACGAACCCCAACCAGCCGCTCGACCCCGAGGTGGCGAAGAACGCGAACATCTACAACGCGTGGACGCTCGACCTGAAGACCGGCGAGCTGAAGCAGTACACCGACACGCTCGGCGGCATCCTCTCGCCGGTCGTCGTGAACGACGCCGCGGGCCAGAAGATCGGGTTCGTCAGCTACTACAAGGGCGAGTACGGCCTCCACATGCTGGAACGGAAGGAACCGCTGAACACCGCGGCCACGTCCGACTTCGGCGCGCCGGGCCCGATCATCGACTTCCAGGCGCCGCTCCAGCACACGCTGGTGCCGAGCAACCAGCGGCGCAAGAAGGCGTTCGAGAAGATGTTCCTCGAGGGACGCCCGCCGGTGAACGTCGGCATCACGAACAACGGCGACGTGTTCGGCGGCACGCAGATCAGCTTCGGCGACGTGCTGGGCGACAAGCAGGTGAACGTGTTCGCCGCCTCGATCGCGCAGTACCGCACGATGTCGCTGAGCTACGTCAACCTCGGCAAGCGCTTCCAGTACGCGCTGCAGGGCTACTCGCAGACGCAGTTCTTCTACGGCCAGTACGAAGGGCTGTTCTACGACCCGTCCATCGCTCCTTACGTGAGCCGCGATCTCGCCCAGGCCACCCGCACCGTGCGCGGAGGGACGGCATTCGGCATCTACCCGCTCAACCGGTACAGCCGCGTCGAGGTGTCCGGCGGGTTCGTGAACCTGCGCGAGCAGTACAACGACCCGGCGTTGCAGTTCGAGGCCGAGCAGTACCAGCAGCAGGCGTTCGGGCAGCAGGTCTTCCGCAACGGCAACATGGTGCCGCTCAGCGCCGCGTTCATCACCGAGACCACGGTCTTCCGTGAGTTCGGTCCGCTCGCCGGCAGCACCATGCGCGTGGCGTACGACGTGGCCCCGAAGATCGGCAGCACGCTGTCGCGCCAGACCTTCGACGCCGACCTGCGCTACTACCAGCGCCTGGCGACCAGCGGCGTGCTGGCGCTGCGCTTCCGCGGTTTCAAGAGCATTGGCGCCTATCCGGACTTCCTCTACTTCGGCGGCAACTCGGAGATGCGCGGCTACGACTACCTGAGCTTCGTGGGCCAGAACTCGATGTTCGCGAACGCCGAACTGCGCTTCCCGATCATCGAAGCGGCGCTGACGCCCATCGGGGTCATCGGCGGCATCCGCGGCGTGTTCTTCGCCAACATCGGCGGCGGCTGGTTCAACAACCAGGACTACACGTTCGCCACCTCGAAGGCGGAGACGGTCACGCCGATCACCAGCTACACCTACGATCTCCTCGGAAACGCCACGCCGGTCTACGGGGCCCCGACGACGGTGAGCGGGCTTCGGCTGCGGGACGGGCGCGCGTCGTACGGCTTCGGCCTCGAGACGTTCGCCCTCGGCTTCCCCATTCACTTCGACTGGTCGTGGCGCACGCTGATGAACAAGGAGTGGGAGGACGTCACCTTCGCGCTCGACGGCGGCAGTGCGGCATTCCGCAAGCCGCGCTTCGCGGTGTGGATCGGCTACGACTTCTGACGCGGCGGCTGCGCCGCTGCGTCAGAAGAAGTTAGAACTCAGAAGTTAGAACTCAGAACTGCAGACATCAAAAGGCCTGGCGGGTGGATCCTGCCGGGCCTTTTCTGTCTGAACCGGCTGAAGCCGGCCCCCGCGAGTACGAGAGCCAGGGCTGCCCCCACCAGCCCTGCCCGCCCTGCCAGCCTTGCCTGCCCTGCCCGCCCTGCCTGCCCGGTTCCCGTGAGGCGATGCGGCCTGCCTCTAGCGTGCGTCGGCGCGCCGTTTCAGCCGCAGGTCGCGTCGCGCGTGCGCCTGTTCGACAACGCGGCGTTCCTCGTCGGTCTCGACCAGCAGCGGCGGCACAGGCGCCTTGGCGCCGTTCTCGTCGATGGCGACGAACGTCAGGAACGCGCGGCTGGTCTGCTGGCGGCGACCGGTGAGCGCCTCCTCCTGGAACACGTCCACCTGCACTTCGAGCGACGTGCTGAACGTGCAGGTCACATGCGCGTTCAGGAGGATGAGATCACCCACCTTGATGGGGTGCAGGAAGACGAGGTCGTCGACGGCGGCCGTCACCACGCGGCTGCGCGCATGCCGGAACGAGGCAATGGCGCCCGCGATGTCGATGAGGTGCATGACCGTCCCGCCCAGGATGAACCCGAGCGGGTTGGCATCGTTGGGCAGGACCACCTGCACCATTTCCGTCGCGGACTCTGACGAACGCTTTGGGGTCATCCGTCGATCTTACGTGGGAACGACGCGGCGCCGAGGGCCCCCTCGTGCGGTTCCCACGCGCCGGATCGCCCCGCGAGGCCGCGCGCTAGATCTGCTTCAGCCGCAGGATCGAGTGCTCGAGATCGATGCCGACGCGGTACTTGCTCAGGAACTTGTGGCCCACGATGCCGCCGACCTTGAATCCGAGCAGCGCGCTCGGCGTTTCGAGGTTCAGGACGACCACCGGGAAGTTGTTGTACCTGATGTCGGAGAAGGCGAGGTTCACGCCCGGGAGCAGGAAGGCATCGCGGTCCCAGCCCGAGGACCCGTAGACCTTCAGCTGGATCTTGCGGGGCGGCTCCTGCTTGCCGATGGCGGTGGCCGTGGCGCGGCTGATCGAGATGACCTCGCCGCCCGTGTCGACCACGAAGTTGGCCTGGTGCGACCCGTCGACCGTGCCGCGCACGGTGGCCAGGCGGTGCAGGCGGAGCGGCAGCTCGAAGTCGCTCTGCTCCATCGGCAGGTGCTTGCCGAAGACGATCTTCTTCGTCTTGTAGTCGATGATCATCGAGAAGCCGAGCGAGAGCGGCGAGAGGCTCTCCATCTCGCGCGTCGGGATGTCGCGCAGCGGCGGATCCTTGATGAGGCACGGCACGTTGCGCAGCTTCAGGGTGCCGAGTTCGAGCGAGTTGATGCGCGCGAGCTGCAGCCCGCGCAGGCCGACGTCCCCCACGCCCGCGCTGAGCGTGTAGGTGATGGGGGTGACGCCGAGGCGCTGCGCCGTGGGGCGCGACAGGACGGTGTTCTCGGCGCCCGTGTCGACCACGAAGTCCTGGAAGGAGCCGTCGTTCACCTTCGCGCGCACGATCACCTTGTCGTTGATCGTGCGGAAGTCGATGGAATAGGTCTCGTTCTCCGCGCCGGGGTCCATCTCGAACGGCACGCGCTGGCCGAACGAGCGGAGGAACTTGATCTCGGACCGCGACCAGTCGGCCTTCTCGCTGTGGTCCTTGTTGGGCAGCAGGTTGACGAAGTTGCTGTACGCGCCCGCCGCTTCCTCGTACTTGTGCATCCGCTCGTAGATCGAGCCGACGGTGTGGTGAATCTCCAGGTCGCGCGGCGACAGCCGGAGGGCGGTCTGCGCCTCTTCCATCGCCTGGTCGAGTTTGCTCTGGGCGGCGTAGGCGCGCGCCATGCCGTGGTGGCCGCGGGCGAGGTCGGGCTGCAGCGAGAGGGCGTCCTGGTAGCGCTTCTCGGCTTCCTGGAAGAGGCCGGAGGTCCACAGGGCGTCGGCGTGGAGGGCAATGGCGTCCGGCGAGAGCGGCGCGGCGGCCACGAGCTTCTCGGCCTCCTGGCGTGCGAGGTCGAACTCGGCGACGCGCAGCGCCGCGGCAATGACCCCCGACCGGGCGGTCTTCACCTGGTCCGGCGCGGCAAGGCTGAGGGCCCGCTGGAAGGCGTCCAGCGAATCCTGGTAGCGCCCTTCCGCCAGGAACTCGTTGCCCAGTTGCAGCTGGATTTCAGCGGACTGCGACTGCGGTGTCACCTCCGCGTGAATCACGAAGGACGCCGCCGTGAGCAACGCCGCGGCGACGGCGCCGCGGACCCATCCCCGACCGACCATGAACCCTCCCGGAACGAAACGCTGCAAGGATGACCGAACCGGGTCCCCGTTTCAAGAACAGGGCCGTGCGAATTGCTGGGGATTCGACCGCGTCCGCCTCTGCGGCTTACGCGCGTCGAAAGACGGTGGCAACTCTCGAAATTGCCGCCGTGTCAGGCAAAGTAGTCGCGGTTGGCGCCGATGTACGCCGTCCACTTGTCGGGCGTGTCTTCGAGCGGATAGATCGCCTCGACCGGGCAGGCGGGCACGCAGGCCCCGCAGTCGATGCACTCATCCGGGTGGATATACAGCATCGTCGCGCTGGCGAACGCGGGCTCGTCCTTGCGCGGGTGGATGCAGTCGACCGGACACACGTCCACGCACGCGGTGTCCTTCGTGTCGACGCAGGGTTCGCAGATGATATAGGCCATTGACGATAACGTACTGTGGAGTCTGGACTTGGCAACTCTAGCTGCCCGTTCTCCGCAGTGTCAACGCGGGTACTGGCCGGGCTGGACGGCCCTATAATCCTTGGCACTCGTGGGGACCTTCCGCCGCGCGCCACACGTCGCTGTCGCCACCGCCGTGGCCTGCCTGTGCCTCGGACTGTCCCGCGGGCACGCGCAGGGCCTTCCGTCCGAACCGCTGGTCTTCGCCAGCGGCCGCGCGGTGGTGAGCGGCGACGCGGCACTCACCGCCAGCTGCGCCCACCCGATCGGCGGGCCGGGCTGCACGACGGACACGGGTTTCTTCAACTACAGCGACTACGACGACTCCATCCTCCGGATGGTGCGCATCGGCCTGAGCACCTCGGTCCGCCTCTCGGGACGCCTGGCCGCCCTGGGCGAGGTCCGGATGCAGAACGCCCATGCGCCCAGGCCCTACGGCGCCTACCTGCGCTACCGGCCGTTTGCGAGGCACGACGTCGACATCCAGGCCGGACGCATTCCGTCCACCTTCGGCGCCTTCGCGCGGCACGCCTACAGCACGGACAACCTGGTCATCGGGTACCCGCTCGCCTACCAGTACCTGATTTCCCTGCGATACGACGCGCTCCCGGCGACGCCCGACGACCTGATCCGCATGCGGGGCCGCGGATGGCTCTCGAACTTCCCGATCGGGGAGACCGCGCCCGAGGCGGGCCTGCCGCTGGCCGACGCGTTCCGCTGGGACACGGGCGTCCAGGCACACGTCGGCACACAGTGGATCGAAGCCGCCGCCTCCGTGACCAACGGGTCGCTCACGCGTCCGCTCGTGCGCGATGACAACCGCGGCAAGCAGGTCGCGGCGCGTGTCGTCCTGAAGCCGGTCGTGGGGCTGACCGTCGGCGTCTCGGCCTCGCGCGCCCCGTTCATCACCACCGCCACCGCCACCGCCGCGGGCCTGGACCCGAACCGGTTCGTCCAGCGTGTCATGGGGGCGGACGTGGAGTTCTCGCGCGACCACTACCTGCTCCGCGCCGAGACCGTCGCGAGCACGTTCGACGTCCCGACCATCGCCCCGCGCCTGCATGCGCTCGCCACGATGGTCGAGGGCCGGTATCGGCTCACCCCGCGCCTGCACGTCGCGGCGCGTGCCGACCACCTGGGATTCAACAGGATCACCGGGGCCACGCGGACCGCCACCTGGGAGGCGCCGGTGGCTCGCTGGGAACTCGGGACCGGCTACGCCGTACAGCGGAACCTCCAGGTCCGGGCGGCCTTCCAGCACAACTGGCGCGACGGAGGCCGCGTCCGGCGCATGACGGCCCTGGCCACACAGCTGCTCTACTGGTTCTGAGATGAGAGGGCTTCGCATCGCCTCGTGCCTGCTCGTGGCCGCCGCCACCCTCGTGTCGGTGCCGTCGCTGTCCCGCGTGGATGCGGCGCGCAACGGCACGATTACGGGGCGCGTCGATCTGCGCCGGCCGCCGGTCGCCGCCGGACGCCGGCCCGGTGTGGCCGACCTCGGCTCGCCGCCCATGCAGCCGTCCGCGGAACGGCAGATGTCGGTCGTCTACCTCGAGGCGGCCCCGCGCGGTGCGTTCGAGCAGGACGAGCCGGCACGCGCCGTCATGGACCAGCGCAACGAGACGTTCGTGCCGCACGTGCTCGCGGTGACCACCGGGACGACGGTGGACTTCCCGAACAGCGACCGGATCTACCACAACGTCTTCTCGCTCTCGAAGACCCGGCCCTTCGACCTGGGCCGGTACGCAGTCGGCAAGTCGAAGTCGGTCCGCTTCGATCGCCCGGGCATCGTGCGCGTGTTCTGCGACATCCACTCGCACATGAGCGCCTTCATCCTCGTGTTCAGCCATCCCTTCTTCTCGGTGACCGACGGCTCGGGGCGCTACCGCATCGAGAACGTGCCCCCGGGCGCCTACACACTCGTCGCCTGGAACGAGGGGGTGACCTCGGAGTCGAGGGCCATCACCGTGGGTGACGGCGGCACGACCGAGGCGGACTTCACACTGCGATGAGATTGCTCTCGTCGCTGCGCAGCCGCATCTTCCTCGCCAGCGCCCTCCTGACCGTCCTGTCGATCGGCGTCGCCATCTACCTCGTGAGCATCCGGGTCACGCGCGAGGCCGAGAACTCGCTGCGCCGCGAGATCGCCACCACGGCCACGCTCGTCGCGCAGTTCAGGACCTCGCGCACGCAGAGCTTCATCATGATGGCGCGGCTGATTGCCGATGCCCCGAAGCTCAAGGCGGCGGTGGACACCAACGACCCGCCGACGGTGCAGGATACGGCCGACGACTACCAGGTCCAGCTCGAGTCGAGCGTGCTCCTCATCACCGATCGGAAGGGCGACGTGCTCGCCACGGTCGGCACCTCGCCGCGCACCGCGAACCTGGTGGCGGCCCAGCCCGCGATCAAGGCGGCCCTCGCGGGCCGCGAGAGTGTCAGCCTCCTGCCGCAGACCGACGGCATCCTTCAGCTGGTGACCGTGCCGATGGCCGTTGGGCTCGCGCAACCCGACATCCTCGGCACCCTGAGCGTTGGCTTCCTCCTGGACGATGCGTTCGCGGGGCAGTTGAAGCAGTTGACCGGCAGCGACATCGCCTTCGGCATCGGCGGCCGCGTGCTGTCGGGCACCCTGCCCGCCGCCGACCGGGATGCCCTGTCGCGCGCGATGCCCGCCGGCTCGCCCATCGGGAATGTCTCGCTCCACAGCGAGGAGTTCGCGGTGATGCCGCTCACGCTCTACACGCCGGAGCACGACGCCTCAGCCGAGGGGCCGTTCGCGCTCGTCCTGCGCTCCCGCACGGAGCAGTTCCGCTTCCTCTCGGAAATCCACACGGAGCTGGCGGTGACGGCGCTCGTGGCGGTGCTGCTTGCCACGCTCGTCAGCTTCGCCGTCGCCCGCACCATCACCCGTCCGCTCGCCGCGATCACGGGTGTCATGCGGGATGTCGCCGCCACGGGCGATCTGACCCGCAAGATCGTGCTCCGGTCCAACGACCGGTGGGACGACGAGGACGCACGGCTGCTGGCCTCGACCTTCAACACGCTCGCCGACTCGGTCTCGCGCGCGCAGCGCGAGGCGGCCCAGCGCGAGCGCCTGTCCTCGCTCGGCCGGCTCTCGACGATCATCGCGCACGAGATCCGGAACCCGCTGATGATCATCAAGGCGGCGCTGCACACGCTGCGCCGGGGGACGGTCACGCCGGAGGAGGTCCGGGAAGTGGCGGCGGACATCGACGGCGAGGTGGCGCGCCTGAACCGGGTGGTGAACGACGTGCTCGACTTTGCGCGGCCCATCACGTTCGAACTCGGGATCGCCGACCTGAACGCACTGTGCCGCGAATCGGCCCAGGCCGCGCAGGCCACGCCTGGCGCCGGCGTGACCCTCGAACTCGACCCCGGCGTCGGGCCGGTGGTCACCGATGCAGAACGGCTGCGCGGGGCGCTGGTCAACCTGCTCGTGAACGCCCGGCAGGCGGTCGACGGGCAGCCGCTGCAGCGGGTGACGCTCTCCACGCGGCGGGACGGCGGGACGGTTATGATCAACGTCGCGGACACGGGCGTCGGCATCGAACGGGCCGACCTTCCACGCGTCTTCGATCCCTACTTCACGACGAAACGCGGCGGGACCGGCCTCGGCCTCCCGCTCACCCGGAACATCGTCGAAGGGCTGGGCGGGTCGATCGTGGCAGCCAGCGAACCTGGGCGTGGCACCGAGATACGCATCGCACTGCCGGCCGGCGTGCCGGAGACGCGGGGCGCGGCAGCGCCTCGCCCCGACGGGGCACTGACCGAATGACGACACACCGCGGCACCATCCTCCTCGTCGACGACGAGGAGAAGATTCTCAAGGCCCTGGGGCGCGCCCTTCGCGACGCCGGGCACGCGGTGGTCGAGACGACCAGCCCCAGGGAGGCGCAGCGGCTGCTGGCCGAGCGTGCCTTCGACCTGCTGGTGGTGGACAACGTCATGCCGCAGCTGAGCGGCCTCGACCTGATTCGCGACTACGTCGGCTCCACACCCGAGAACGAGCGCTCGCAGATCCTCATGATGACGGCGCACGCCACCGTCGAGAGCGCCATCGAGGCCATGAAGCTTGGGGCGCTGGACTACCTGCAGAAGCCGTTCGAGATCGACGAACTGCTGGTCGTGGCGCGCCGCGCCCTCGACCACCAGCGCCTGACGAGCGAGTACCGCTACCTCCGGACCGAGCGGGACGAGCAGTTCGGCAACTACGGGATCATCGGGCGCAGCCGCCCGATGAAGGAGATCATCGAGCGGGCGGAGCGTGTCGCGAAGACGAAGAGCACGGTGCTCATCACCGGCGAGACCGGCACCGGCAAGGAACTGGTGGCGCGCGCCATCCACAACCGCAGCGCGCAGCGCGACCAGCCGCTCATCAAGGTGAACTGCGCGGCGATCCCCGAGACGCTCCTCGAGTCGGAGCTGTTCGGCCACGTGCGCGGGGCCTTCACGGGCGCCACCACGTCCAAGAAGGGCAAGTTCGCGCTCGCGGACGGCGGCACCATCTTCCTCGACGAAATCGGGACGATGAGCCAGACGCTGCAGGCGAAGCTGCTCCGCGTGCTGCAGGAGCGGGAGTTCGAACCGCTTGGTTCCGAACGCACCGAGAAGATCGACGTCCGCGTGATCGCCGCCACGAACCGCGATCTCCGGCAGATGGTCGCCGAAGGCCGGTTCCAGGAAGACCTGTTCTACCGCCTCAACGTGATCCCGATCGAGCTGCCTGCGCTGCGGGAGCGGCGCGACGACATCCCCGCACTGGTCGAGCACTTCGTGCGCAAGCACGCCCAGCGCACCGGCCGGCGGATCGACGGCATTGCCGACGGGGTCGTCCAGGCCCTGCAGCAGTACGAGTGGCCCGGCAACGTGCGGGAACTGGAGAACACCATCGAACGGGCGGTCGTGCTGACGCCGGGCTCGACCGTGACCGCCCAGTCGGTGTCGGTCATCAGCGTCTCGCCGTCGCAGACCAGCGGCCTTCCTTCCCTGCGCCTGCGGCAGAACATCGAGTGGGTGGAGAAGGAAACGATCAGGCGCGCCCTCGAGAGCTCGAAGGGCGTGAAGAAGGACGCGGCAGAACTGATGGGAATCAGCCAGCGCGCACTCTCCTACTATCTCGCCAAGTACAGGATCGACTGATGCGAACCAGCCTCATCACACTTGCGGCGGCTGCCGCCCTCGTCGCCGGATGCAGCGGCGGCAACTCCGGCGGCGGCACGAATCCGACGCCGACGCCAGCCACCGTCATCACCATCACCAGCAGCGGCGTGAGTCCGAAGAGCGTCACCGTGGCGCGCGGGAGCCAGGTGCAGTTCGTGAACAGCGACAGCCGCTCGCACCAGATGAACTCCGACCCGCATCCCGAGCATACGGACTGCCCGGAGCTGAACGCGGTGGGGTTCCTCAGTGCCGGCCAGAGCCGGACGAGCGGCAACCTGAATACCGCGCGCACCTGCCGCTATCACGACCACGACCTGCCGAACTCCACGGCGCTTCAGGGGTCGATCGTCATTCAGTAGGCGGGGACAGCCGGGACGGTCCTGACAGTCTGGACGACGGTCCGGAACAGTCTGGGCTGTCAGGAGGGTCGGGAGCCGGGCGGGGTCGGACCGTTGCACCTGTCTGGAACCATCGCACCCGTCGTGGGGTCCGGCTTCAGCCGGACCAACTCGGAGGTCAGAGTCCCACGCGCAGCGTGGCCCTGAAGGTGCGCGGCAGCGCCGGATGGCAGTGGCGGTCGGCCACGCCGGAGGCCGGCTCCCCTGCCAGGCGCGACGCGTAGAAGTAGTCGATGTCGCTGTCCTTCGCGTCGAGCAGGTTGAGTCCATCCACCGAGAAGCGCAGGCGTGGGGACCATCGGTACCCCAGCTCGACGTTCATGAGCGTCGTCCGCGTCGACAGCACGCTGCCGTCCTCGACCAGCGGGCGCGGCCCGAAGTAGCGCAGACGCGCGCTGCCGTAGATCCCGCGCTGGCGGTCGATGGTGACGCCTGCCGCGGCGACGGTGCGCACCGACCCCGGAATCCGGGTGCCCGCCGGATCCTCGTCGGTGAACCGCGCGCGTGACCACGCGAGGTCGGCATCGAGGGTCAGCCACGGGAGCGGGTGGTAGTAGTTGGCAATCTCCACACCGGACCGGCGGCTCGCGCGGCCCGCCTCGGTGGTGCCCGCATCGCCGATGAAGATGAGTTCCGACGCCAGCCCGAGCCCCCAGACCGCGACGCTCGTCTGCAGGTGGGGAATGGCCACCGTGCGCACGCCGAGTTCCGCGCCCGTGGCGGGTGCGAGAGGGGTGACGCGAGGCGTGGGCTCTCCGG
This sequence comes from Vicinamibacterales bacterium, assembly GCA_046331345.1. Lineage (GTDB taxonomy): Bacteria > Acidobacteriota > Vicinamibacteria > Vicinamibacterales > CAVVIG01 > CAVVIG01. The sequence goes on from JAXLRA010000005.1 coordinate 691,674, forward strand.
ACGCCGGATCCACCGTGATGGTGGCACCACGCGCATCGTTGCTGTGGAAACCACGGCCGGCATTCGCGTAGAACTCGGTGCCCGCGAAGGGGCCGATCACCACGCCGCCTTTCGGACTCAGGATGCCCGCGCGCGCCACGCCGCCGTTCAGGGGTTCGCTCTTCGCCTGCACGTCGAACCGGTAGCCATCCACCCGCAGGCCGCCGCTGGCACGCAGCCACGGCGCCCAGGCGACGGACGTCTCCGAGAAGGCACCCACGCTCGACTGCAGCACGTCGTCGTCACGGACATTCTCGAGCAGCGCTCGCCCCTGCGTGTGATCGAGCGCGAGGCCGATCGCGTCCGTGCGGGTCTGGATGCCGAAGGTCTGCTGAACCGCGCGGCCGTTCCAGTGGAGGATGCGCCGGTTCGTGACGCGTCCTCCGCCGACGACGCGGCGGTCGGCCTGACGGAATTGATCGCCGTTCACCGGGTCGTCGAGGAAGTAGGTGAAGTTCGAGAACAGCGACAGGCGGTACGCGAGCCCGTAGGCGGCAAGCCGTGTGATGGAACGGGCGGTGGTGCGCTGCCACTCGAGCGAGATGCTGGCGCGCGCCGTTGACCCGCCGTCCGAGGCGTCGAGGTTGCCGTAGCGGTCCAGGGCGCCGGCGCGCACGGCGCGTTCAGGTATCTGGTCCGTGGAGTTCCAGCGTGCCGCGTAGACCAGCGCGGTCAGCGACAGGCCGGACACCGCATCGCCTCGTGTGAAGCGGCCGGCGAGGTTGATCTTGCGGAACGCGTCCGGCCGCAACCACGGACCATCGTTGTGCTCCAGTTCGACCGCGCCCAGCGTCGTGGACGAACCGCGGGTCGCGGATGTCGCGCCGAGCACGCGCCCGAAGCCGTACTCGCCGCCGGTGACGGAGAGCAGCGGCGCCTCGAGGCGGCTGACGTACGTGATGTTGGCCGCTCCGGCCGTGGCGAAGTCGCCCTGCTCCGCGTAGTAGGGGCCCTTCGAGTACTGCACCCCGCCGACGAGTTCCGGGATCAGGAAGTTGAGGTCCGAGTAGCCGTGGCCATGCGCGTGCGTCGGCATGTTCACCGGGATGCTGGCCACCGTCGTCGCGAAGTCGGTGCCGTGATCGAGGTTGAAGCCCCGCAGGTAGTACTGGTTGGCCTTGCCCTCGCCGCTGTGCTGGCTGACGATGACGCCGGGGACGGTTTCGAGCACTTCGCCGGCGCGCGAGAGTGGACGTGCCTCGAGTTGCGTGGCGGTCACCGCGCCCTGGCTCGCCGCCTGGGCGATGCCGACCAGGTTCTGCGCGGGATCCGCCACGTCGGCGAGGTTGGTGAACATCCCGCGCTCGGTCACGGTCACGTCCGCGCTGAGCACGTAGCGCAGCACGGCGTCGGCGGTTACGACACCATCCGCGGTCACCTCGACGTCGCGGCGCAACCCGCCGAAGTTCGGCATGGTGAACACGACCTGCGCGCGGCCCGGAGGCACGCCCGGTACCGAATACCGGCCGGACGCATCGGTTGTCGTCGCGGCAATCTCGCGGTCGCCCTCGCGAACCCGTACGTCCACGCCCGGCAGGACGCCGCCGGCCTGGTCCCGGACCACGCCCGTGACAGACGCGCTCTGCGCGTGGACGTGGTGAACGAAGGCGATGCAGAACGAAACCAGCAGGCAGGCGACACGGCGACGCACGATGGAGCCAGTGTAGGGTGCCGCGCGGGCCCCGACCGTGCGGCATATTGTCGCGATGCGGCGCGGAACCCTGCGGTGTTTTGTCGCAGGCCGCGGCGGAATGCACCGCGCGGCATCACCGGCGACTTACACTGTCAGGGCATGCCGGCCGGTGTTCATCCGGATTCTCTCCACACCCCGACGCCGTGGTATCTCTCGGCCACGACCCTCGCCGCGGTGCCGTGGCTCGCGCGCCTCCGCTGGATGCGGGCAGTCGTCGACAGCCTCGTTGTCATCGTCGCGCTGCTGTTTCCGGCGCTCGACTTTCCGCTGCGCCGTGTCGCCGCGCTGCTGGCCGTGACGGCGCTGCTGAACGCGGTCTCCGCCGTCCGGCTGTCGAGGGGCGCGGCCCTGCCCGGCTGGCTGAGCACCGCCGACCTCGTGCTCCAGCCGCTGCTGCTCACGGAGCTGCTGGAGCTGACCGGCGGTCCCTTCAACCCGTTCGCGGTGGTCTACGTCGTGCCGGTGGCACTGGCGGGCCTGACGGTGAGCGCGGTCAGCGGTGTATTCGTCGCCGCGGTCAGCGTCGGTGGTTACTCGCTGCTCGCGTACTGGCACCTCACGGAACTGGTGCCCGGCCATCATCGCCTCAATGATTTCCCGACCCACCTGTTCACCCTGTGGCTGTCCGTCGCCCTGAGTGCGGAACTCGCCGCCTGGTTCGTCGCGCAGGCCTCGAACGCCCTGGCCAGGCGCGAGGCGCAGATCGAGCAGATGCGAAGGCAGGCGGCAAAGGCCGAGCGGCTCGTGTCCCTCACGACCCTCGCAGCCGGCGCCGCACATGAGCTCTCGACACCGTTAGGGACCATTGCGGTCGCCGCGCGCGAACTCGAGCACGCCGCCACGGCACGGGGCACGGTGCCGGATCTCGCTGACGACGCGCGCTTGATCAGGACCGAAGTGGACCGGTGCCGCACCATCCTCGATCAGATGAGCGGGCGGGCCGGCGGCAGCGCCGTCGACGAACCCGAGTTGCTCACACTGGATGACCTCGCCGACGCCATACGCGCGCGCCTGACGCCCGACCGCGCCGCGCGTCTCGACGTGTCCGCGCGTCCGGCCACCTCCGTGCTCTTCCTGCCGCGCAACGGCCTGCTCCAGGCCGTGCTGGCACTGGTGTCCAACGCCCTCGACGCGACGGACGCCGCCGCACATGTGCGGCTCACCCTGGAGACCGCTGGGGAGGCGCTCACGATCGCCGTGGAAGACCAGGGGCCTGGCATGACAGCCGACGTGCTGCGGCGCGCTGGCGAGCCGTTCTTCACGACCAAGGAGCCCGGCCGCGGCCTTGGGCTCGGACTCTTCCTGGCCCGGGTCTTCGCGGAGCGGCTGGGCGGGGCGCTGACCCTCGAGTCGGGCACCGGCACCACGGCTGTCCTGCAACTGCCGACGCGCGTCGCCCCCAGCGGAGTCAGCGCGTGACCACGAACACCAGGCCGGTCGTCCGCCATCCACGCACGCTCCTCGTCGTGGACGACGATGCAGCGTTCCGTACGCGCCTGGCCAGGGCGCTCGAGGCCCGCGGGTTCTCGACCACGGCCGCGTCGGGCTACGACGATGCGCTCGCTGCCGCGCGGGCCGAGACGCCGGAGTGCGCGCTCGTCGATCTGAAACTCGAAGGACGCTCGGGACTCGATGTGGTGCGGGACCTACGAGCGCTGGATGCCACCACGACGATCGTCGTGCTGACGGGATACGGCAGCATCGCCACGGCAGTGCAGGCGGTGAAGCTGGGCGCGCATGCCTACCTCACCAAGCCCGTGGACGCGGATCAGATCGTCGCCACGTTCGCGGGCGACGAGGCCGCTGAAGACCTGTCCTCGGCTTCGACGCCCGTGCAGCCGCTGGCGCGCGTGGAGTGGGAGCACATCCAGCGCGTCCTGGCCGACTGCGACGGCAACATCTCGCAGGCGGCGCGGCTGCTGGGCATCCACCGGCGGTCGCTCCAGCGCAAGCTGCTCAAGAACCCCACGCCAGAGGTTCCGCCCGAGTCGAACCCCTAGGTGGTTACGTCGACGCGGCGCTGGCTGGCCAGGCCGAGCGACTTCAGGATGCTGAAGTACAGGAAGCCGGGATCGATCTCTCCGCGCTTCATCGAGAAGCGCGCCGCATTCTGGATGTGGTGGTGGTTGTTGTGCAGCGCTTCCCCGGCCGTGAGCAGCGACCACGGCGCACCTGGCAGGTTGGTGGACGCGTCGGGCGTCTCGAAGTTGCGGTAGCCCCAGTAGTGCCCGAGGCCATTGATCACGCCGGCTGCGAAGAACGGAATCCACGCCATCTCGACGAGCCACATCGGGAAGCCGGCAGTGCCGAAGAGCCACAGGTTGAGCGCGAGCGTAATGAACGGCCCGAGCAGGCTCATGTCGTCGTAGAGATACTCGAGGACGTCGTCCGGCGTGCCTTTGCCGAACTGCTCGATGATCTGCTTGTTGTTCTTGGCCTTGTGATAGAGCCCCGTGCCGAGGAAGAGCACGCGCCAGATGCCGTAGACGATCGGGCTGTGCGGATCCTTGTCGGTCTCGACATAGGCGTGATGGCAGCGGTGCACGGCGACCCACTCCCGGGTCGGCATCGCCGTGCGGACCCAGAGCCACAGCCGCATGAAGTGCGCCACGGGCGCGGCAAAGGCGATGGCCCCGTGCGTCTGGCAGCGGTGCAGGTAGAGCGTCACGCAGGTCGTGGTGATGTGCGTGTCAATCAGCGTGATCACCACGTAGGCCCAGACCGGAAGGTTCGGCCAGAGCGCGTGCGCGTTGATCCAGGTGGCGAGGCCGGCGAGCGAGTCAAGCATGAGCGATGTCAGTCCATTCACGCGGCCTTCGCGGTGGCGCGCGCCGTCTTGCGTGTGCGTGCCAGTCGCCTCAAGGCCAGCGACAGTCCGGTGTAGACGAGCAGGGCGCCAGCGGCCGATGCGAGGCCGGCGACGACCTGTCCGGCGAGACCACCGAGTTCACCCGTGTGTGCAAAGCGAGCCCACAGGCGCCAGCGCTGACCACGTGACGTGGCCGCGTACGGTTCCCATCGGACCACCGCGCCCGTGCGTCCGGACACGATGAGTTGCGATCGGGCAAACCGATTCCAGTGGGTGGCGTCGGTAATGGTAAACGAGAGCGGGCCGTTTGTCCGCTCCTGAATGCGCATCGTGATGGTGCCCCACGTGGGCAAGTGCTGCGTCGCCACGGTCCACGCCCGATCGACCTGACGGAAATCCGCTGGTGCCGCCGCGTCGGCACCAGCACGGCCCGGGCGCTGCCGCTCACCGCCGCCGTCCGCACGCGATCCGGCCTGCTGCGGCGCCGGCGTGCCGGCCAGCGTGTAGAGCGTGCGCGTGGCCCACGGGAAGGCGATGACCACGCCACTGAGCGCGAGCACCAGCAGCACGGGCATGCTCCAGAACCCGAACACGGTGTGCCAGTTGAAATGGCGGGCGGCTGCCGTCGAGGGCCACCCCGGTGTGAGTCCGCGCGCGACCAGCGCGGCCGACCACATACGCGGAATCCAGAGCACGGCACCTGTCACGGCGAGCAGCGCGAACGCGACAGTGCTCCACCCCGTTATGGCGCGCGCCGTCGCCCGGCTCTCCCCCTGCAGCGCGAACCAGCGGTGGAACTCCGTGAGCCACTGGAACGCCTGGCGCCAGCGCGTCGCCCCGGCGCCTTCGATGCGTCCGGTGTAGGGGTTCACGAATAGCACTCGACCTCGACCGATCGTCACGGTGGCGTTGTCCCGCGGGTCGGAGGTCTGCGAAAGGGACACGCCTTCGAGCGACGCCAGACCGGCGGTGGCGGCCATGAGGATGTCGCCTGGGGCGAGCCGCGGGGTGCCGGCCGCAGTGTCGTTGCGGCGCTGGTCCGCTTCCACCCACTCGAGGATCTGGGGCTGGAGGGCGAGGAGTGCGCCGGTTACCGACATGGTGAAGATCGCCGCGGCGGCCGTGACGCCGGCGATCAGGTGCGCCCAGAACAGCCAGCTGCGGACGCGGGTCCAGATGGAGGCACGTGCCGCCATCTAGCGAACCACCCGGACCGTGAGCACCAGATCGCGCGGAGTACCCGGCATGATCTGGAAGTTCGAGGAGGCCGTCTCGTAGTACCGCCGTCCGGCCAGGTTCCTCGCGTTCAGGGCGAGTTCGACGCGTCCGGTCCTGTAGGCCACCGCCGCGTCCGTGCGCGCATACGACGGAAGCGCGACGAGGTTGTCGTTGGATGTGTAGCGAAGGCCGCTGGCGGTGACCCCGCCGGCCACCGACAGGTGTGCGGTGACGCCATAGTGCAGCCAGACCGTTCCGCTGTGCCTCGGCACGAGAGCGGGCCGGTTGCCCTCGATGCGCACGCCGCTCGTCACGGTGTTGGAGCGCAGCACGGCGGCATCGAGGAAGGCGTAGCCGGCCTGTGCGCGAAGGCGCGGCGTGAGGTGCCCCTCGAGCGCGGCCTCGACACCGTCGGTGCGCTGGTGGCCAACCAGCACGAGCTTCGTGGGATCGACCGGATCGGTGGTCTTGATGTTGTGGCGGTCGAGCCGGAACAGGGAGACGGTGGCCGTCGCGTGCGCATCGAACAGCTCGACCTTGGCACCGCCTTCGACGTTGCGCGACGACTCGGGCTTCAGTTCCGCGGCGTTGACCGCGAGCGAGAGCCCTTCACCCGATGGCTGGAAGGAGCGGCTCACGCTGCCGTAGATCGAGCTGTGTGTCGTCGGCTGGAACACCACGCCGGCGCGCGGACTCCAGGTGGCGTCGCGTCGGGCGAGGTCCACGTTCTCCGGCCGGCGGTCGTCGAGCCCCTGACCGTACCGATCTCCACGCGCGCCGACGAGGGCCTTCCAGCGCGAGCCGAGCGACACCTGGTCCTGCACGTAGACCCCGAGCGTGTTGCCGTCGAAGCGGTTGTAGGTGGCGGCGGTCGCCGAGTACGCCGGCTTGATCGCCTCCGGAGCCACGAGGCTCACCGGTGCGGCGGTCCCGTTGAAGCGGATGGTGTTGCGACGCTGTGAGCCAAGCTCGACACCGGTCAGCACCAGGTGCTGCGTGCGGAGCAGCGTGGCCGGCACGACCGCTTCCGTCTGGGAGAAGACGTTGCGCTGCGCCTGCTCTGCGTTGTACTGCTGGCGCGTGACACGCCACTCGCCGCCCGCGAGGGTCGTCCCGGCTGGCGCGGTGTTGCTGAAGGAGGTTTCGTAGACGCCGAAGCGCACGACCTGTCGCAGCAGCCACTGGCGCGAGGTGCGATGCTCGACGCGAAGGCTTCCGGTCGCGACTGTTGTGTCGATGCGATCGTCTGGCGCGTATCCGTAGTAGGTCCCTGCGTCCACGCTCGCAGGACGACCGTTGACCGACGGGATCCCCCGGTCCGGCAGCCGCGCGTCGTCGAGCAGTTCCATCTGGAGGAGTGCGGAGCTGGAGGCGCCGGTCCACAGCAGCGAGGGAGCCACCGTCAGCCGTGTGACGAACGCGTGGTCGCGGAACGACGTGGAGTCTTCCGCAGCCATCGCCGCGCGGGCCGACACGCTCTGCGTCAGTGAGCGACCCACGTCGCCGGTGACGCGACGGGCGCCGAGGGAGCCGATGCTGAACGACGCGTCCGCAATGGGCGCATCGAACCGCGGTGTCTTCAGGATGCGGTTGACCACCCCGCCCGACGAGCCCCGTCCGAAGAGCGCCGCCGCCGGCCCTTTCAGCACCTCGACCCGTTCGATCGTGGCCACGTCCCGGTAGTACGGCGCGTCGTCGCGCGTGCCGTCGAGCAGCGTGTCGTTCTGCGCGGAGAAGCCGCGGATGATGAACTGATCGCGCCGTCCCTCGCCCAGGTTCACGCTCACCCCGGCGACATTGCGCAGCGCATCGGCCAGCGACGTCGCGCCCTGTTCGCGCAGCGTCCTGGCCTCGACCACATCGATGGTCTGGGGCACCTGCAGCAGCGGCGTGCCGACCTTCGTGGCGGTGGAGGCAACGGCCGAGCGCCGGGTCGAGGACACCACGTCCACATGCTCCTGCACCGCCGCAGGTTCGACGACCACGCGCACCGGGCTGCGGCCGTCCAGGTCGGCAACCACGGCGGGCGCGAAACCAGGCATCACCACTGTGACGGCAAAGGGCGCCGGCCCTGGAACCGGGATGTGAAAGGCGCCGTTGCGGTCGGTCACGTCGGTACGCTGGCCGGATGAGGAGGTCACCGTGACCTCAGCGGCCGGCACGAGCGCCCCGCTGGGGTCGACAACCACGCCGGCGATCTGGGTCTGGAGCAGCGCGCCTCCGGGCTGCGCAAGAGCGGAGGGTACGGGCCGGCAGAGAGCGAGCAGGGCGAACACAACGAGTAGACGACGAGCCATATGAAGCCTCACCGATATTGAGACTCAGTCTCAAGTGATATATCGGCAGACTACGGCGCGGAAACAGGACCAGTCAAGTCGTATTTTCTCGCAGACGCCGCGAAAGCTTTCTCGCTTCGCCTATGTCGTTGTATTCAAAAGGACTTGGCGCTGGTGGCTGTGGGTGGGGGTTGGGGGTTGGGATGAACTAGGGCTCGGCGACCAGGGGACTGGGGACGAGCCCCGAGTGCCTGGTCGCCAGCTCCTCCGTCGTCAGTGCGAGAGAACGTCGGCCGACGCGGCGATCGGGGAGACCTGAATGCGGGACGAGGCCGGTTCGCCCGCCGTCCACGCGCGGAGCCACTGACCAGGCGCCGTCGAGGCGAGCACGGGATAGGTGCCCACGATCTTCTCCGTCACGCCGCGCGTGAATCGCACCTCGGCGCCGTTCAGCCGGCCGGCCGCATGCGCCAGTGTGCGCGTGCCCGAGCCGGATTCGTCCCACGTGACCACCAGGCTGCCCTTCGCGTCGATGGCCAGCTGCGGGTGGTTCGCCATGCCTTGCGTCGGGATACGGGTGCGTGCCGTGAACGCCTTGCCGTCGCGCGTCATGGCGTGGAACAGCGCCTTCACCGGGCCGCCGTTCTCGGTGACCACCGATGGCCACACGACATGCACGGTCCCCTGCGGATCGACCGCCATCGACGGCCCATCGTCCGGACATCCTTCGATCTGCCACTTGTCTTCGCTGACGCGGATGGGTGCAGCGAAGGTCTTCCCTCCGTCGCGCGAGACGGTGAAGGCGATGTCACGCATGTTGTTCGGATAGACGTGGCGCCACGCCAGGTAGAGGCTGTTGCCGCTGCCCGCTGCGATAGCCGTCTTGCAGCAGTAGCAGACGCCACCCGTGATGCCCTTCCCCGTGAGCGTGCCGTCGAGCGACGCCACATAGAGCTGCGACAGCTGCGCCATGGCGACGCCGTCCTTCGGTGCCGCGGCAGCCGCGGGCTTCGGTGCGGCACTGTCACCATGGTGGTGCTCGCCGGCCATCGCCTTCTGCTGCGGCTCCGCGAGCTTCCGGTGGTCGAGCCACACGCTCAGAAACCGGCCATCCGGCCCGACGCCGAGCCCTTCCCATCCGCGGTTGCCCGGCGCCTCACTGCCCGGCACGAGCGTCGATGCCCCGAACGACTTGCCGCCATCAGACGACGTGGCGCTCAGGAGCACGGTGCCTGATGCACCCTTCGTGGTCCAGACGACGGCAATCTCCGGCGCTCCGCCGGGGCGGGCACGCAAGGCGACCCGCGGCGGTTGCTCACCGTTCACGCGCGCGTCGCCCGGCTTCGTGTTGACGCGGACCGGCGCGGCGAACGTCCGGCCGCCATCGCGGCTTGCCGCAGCGAACACGTCCGTCTCGCCTCCGGGTGCCGTGGCCGACCACACCGCTTCGACGAACGTGCCCTGCGCAGCCAGCGAGACGTTGGCGTTCGCGCGGCCAGCAACACCCAGCGAGATCGCTGGCGTCGGCGCGGCCTCGTTCGAGACCGTGAGCGCAGCGAGAAAGAGCCCCAGCGCTGCCGTTCCGCAGATGCGTGCACCCATCGATACCTCCCAGCGACGCGCCTCACGGCGCATCGGAATTCGACCTTAACACACGGAAAACTGCCTTGACACGCCGGAGCAGCGAGACTGACACTGGAACCATTGGCTGCATTCGTCGCAGCCGTCACGGGGTCCTCGGTAGGCGAGGCTCCCGCGCCACACACAGGCCACTGCCCGCGCGATCTCGAGAGAGATGGCCAGAGGTAGAACAGGAACTCCCGGCTCAAGGGTTTTCCCAACGTGGCTAGGGTCCAGCCGGACCCTTACGGGGCGCGGTGCTGAAGCTCGAACGAGTGGGGACTGAGCGCGCTCGTTCTCCCGCCATTTCCGGGTTCTCCCCTCCGTTACACGCGTCGTTCACACTGGTTGCGCCATGTCCGTTGTCGCCCTGTCCGAAATGCTCGGCGCCTCGGTCCGCGATGGAAGCGGGTCCGTGCGTGGACGTGTGCGCGAACTGGCCGTGGCCCCGCAGGACCACCCGACACGCGTGGCCTTCCTCGTGGTCCGCACGTCCGAGGGCGACCGCATGCTCCCGGCCGACGCCGTCAAGTCGTTCGGGGCGACCGTGCGCGCCACCAGCCCCTCGACGAGCTGGCTTCCGTTCACGAGCTTCGACGGCGTCCTGCTGCTGAAACGCGACCTCCTCGACCAGCAGATCATCGACGTGCACGGCCGGAAGGTGGTCCGCGTCAACGACGTCGAACTCTTCTCGAACCCGCTCGACAGCCACATCCTCTTCGATGTGCTGGCTGTCGACGTCGGCGCACGCGGCGCCGTGCGCCGGCTCGCCAGGGGCATGGTGCCCTCGTTCACCCTGCGCGCGCTGCTCGAGAAGATCCCGCCGCGGGTGATCCCGTGGCAGTACGTCGATCTCATCGAGATCGACCCCGCCCGGCGGGTCAAGCTGAAGATTGCCTACGAAGGCCTCTCGAAGATGCACCCCGCGGACATCGCGGACATCGTCGAAGACCTCGCGCCGGCGGAGCAGAAAGCGGTCTTCGAAGCGCTGGACGAGGAAGTGGCCGCCGAGGCCCTCGAGGAGATCGACCCGGACGTCCAGGTGGCCATCGTCGAGTCGCTCGACAGCGACCGCGCGGCCGACATCGTCGAGGAGATGGACCCCGACGCGGCCGCCGACCTGCTCGGCGACCTCACGGAGGCGCAGTCGGGCGCAATCCTCCAGGAGATGGAGCCCGAGGAGCGGCAGGAAGTGACGCAGCTCCTCGAGTTCGGCGAGCACACCGCCGCCGGACGCATGACGACGGAGTACATCGCCGTGCCCGACGAAGGCACGGTGGCCGATGCGGTGGAAGCGCTGCGCCAGTTCGAAGGGAGCGGCGAGGCCGTGGCCACCATCTACCTGGTCGGGCCCGGCAACATGCTCGCCGGTGCCGTGCCACTGGTGCGCATCGCCATCTCGCCGCCCGACATGCGGCTGAAGTCGCTGTCGGAACCGCCGACCACCTGCGCGCCCGATACGCCGGAGCGCGAGGTCGCCGAGATCTTCGACAAGTACAACCTGCTCACGCTCGCGGTGGCCGACGAACACGGGCGCCTCTCCGGCATCATCACGGCCGACGACGTGATTTCGATGCTGAGGAACGACTGACATGGCGCTCGATCAGGCCATGCTCAAGCAGTGGCGCACGCGGGTCCTGCTCTTCCTCGCTGTCGTCGGCCCCGGCTTCATCACCGCCAACGTCGACAACGATGCCGGCGGCATCTGGACCTACTCCGTCGCGGGCGCGCAGTTCGGCTACACGCTGCTGTGGTCGATGATCCCGACGACCATCGCGCTGGTCGTCGTCCAGGAGATGGCCTCGCGCATGGGCGCGGTCACGGGCAAGGGCCTGAGCGACCTCATCCGGGAGGAGTTCGGGTTCCGTGTCACCTTCTGGCTGATGCTCGCCCTCGTCATCACGAACTTCGGCAACGTGATGGCCGAGTTCGCGGGCGTCGCGAGCAGCCTCGAACTCTTCGGCATCTCCAAGTACATCACCGTGCCGATCGCGGCCGCGGTGGTGTGGGTGCTGGTCGTCCAGGGGACCTACGCGACGGTCGAGAAGATCTTCCTCGTGGCGTCGGGGTTCTACGTCTGCTACATCGTGGCTGGGGTGCTGGCTCATCCCGACTGGCGCGCGGCGACGTTCGCGATGGTGACGCGTCCGGAAGGCGAAGCAGTCATCCGCGACTATGGCTATCTCTACATGCTGATCGGCCTGGTCGGCACGACGATCGCCCCGTGGATGCAGTTCTACCTGCAGGCGTCGGTCGTCGAGAAGGGGATCACGATCCGGCAGTACCGCGCGTCGCGCTGGGACGTCATTGTCGGCTGCCTGTTCGCGGCGATCGTGGCGTGGTTCATCATCGTGGCGTGCGCGGCGACGCTGCACCAGGCGGGGGTCACCCAGATCCTGAGCGCGGCCGATGCGGCGCAGGCGCTCCGGCCGCTGGCTGGCGAGTACGCCTACCTGCTGTTTGCGGCGGGCCTCTTCAACGCCTCGCTCTTCGCCGCGTCCATCCTGCCGATCTCGACGGCGTACGCGGTGTGCGAAGGCCTGGGCTTCGAGTCGGGACTCGACAAGAAGTTCCACGAGGCGCCGGTCTTCTACTGGCTCTATACCGCACTGATCGTGGTGGGGGCCGGCGTGCTGCTGGTGCCGCGCTTCCCGCTGGCCGGCATCATGGTGCTGTCGCAGGTCGTGAACGGCGTGGTCCTGCCGTTCGTGCTCTTCTTCATGCTGATGCTGAGCAACGACCGCGAGCTGATGGGCGACCACGTCAACTCGAAGACGTTCAACGTGATCGCGTGGATCACCGTCGTGACGATGATCGGCCTGACGCTGGCCATGCTGCTCACCCAGTGGTGAGGCTGGCGGCGCCTACCTCGCGAGCGACCGCCAGACGAACACCTGCGTGTACTCCCCGTCGTCGTCGACGCGCAGGCCGCCGGTCGTCATGCCTGACTTGAGGAGTACGGCCATCGACGCGCCGTTCCCGGGCGACACGGTGGCAATCACCTCGCGAAGGCCGAGCGCGACGGCATGGCGCAGCATGGCGCGCGCGGCCTCGGTGGCGTACCCCTTGTTCCACGCGTCGCGCCTCAGCGCGTATTTCAGTTCAGGTGTGGGGTGCCCGCCCGGGTGCACGAGCCCGATGAACCCGATCGTCTGGCCGGTGTCGCGGCGAGCGATGGCGAACATCCCGTACCCCCGCTCGTCGTAGTTGCGCCGCGTCACCTCGACCCACTCTTCGCACTGGGCCAGCGTGAGCGCACGGCCGTCGCCCACCCACCGCATCGCGGTTTCGTCACCATACACGTCGAACATCGAACCGGCGTCGCCCGGTTCGATCCGGCGGATGTGCAGCCGAGGAGTCTCTGCGATGGTCATGTGCACGGGCCGGCTGGACGGGCCAGACACTCAGCCGCCACAACGAGTGTACCGGGTCCTCGACGGCCGTGTCGCGAGTCCACAGTTGAATCCCGGGCCGCCGCCAGACTACGTTTGGAGGACGTGGATTCCTCCAAACCGCTCAGCCGCCGCCCGCCTGCCCGAAAGGCGGGCGGCAAGCGGCGCACGCCCGCCCGCGCCAGCGCCAAGTCCGGCGAGCCCACGCGGGTCGAGATCATGAAGGCCGCGGCGGGAGCCTTCCGCCGTCTCGGCTATCACGGTGCGACGCTCGAGGAGATTGCGGCGGCCCTGCGGATGAAGAAGGGCAATCTGTACTACTACTTCCGCAGCAAGGAAGACCTGCTCTTCGCCTGCCACCAGTACTCGATGGACCGCCTGCTCGACGTGCTCGGCACCGTCGAGAAGAGCGACCTCTCGCCCGAGCACCGGCTCCGCCGGCTCATCGAGTCGTTCGTGCACACCATCCTCGACGACCTGGGCGGCACGGCCCTCTTCCTCGACGTGAAGGTGCTCGGGACCCGCCACCTGAAACAGGCGGTCGCGAGGCGCGACGAGTTCGACCAGGGCATTCGCCGCATCATCCAGCAGGGTATCGACTGGGGAGTGTTCGATCCCGCCATCGACCCCAAGCTGATGTCCTTCGCCATGCTGGGGGCGGTGAACTGGATTCCGCGCTGGTACTCGCCGGAGGGGCCGGCAAGCTCGCAGGTCATCGCCGACCGCTTCGCCAGGTACCTCATCGCCGGCCTGCGCGCCCGCTGACGTCAGCCCCGTCTGCCTGGCCTTGCCCTGCCAGCCCGGCCGGGCGTGCAGGAACAGCTCCTGGCCCGCGCCGACTGTCCGGGCTCTCCTGGCCCTCCCGGCCGCCCGGCCCCCGGCCTATAATCGAAGGGATGTCCCGCGTGATCCCGCTCACCCCTGAGCAGCCCCGGCTGCCCAAACCGGAATGGCTCAAGGTCAAGGCTCCAGGCTCGCCGAACTACCTGCGCCTGAAGTCGATCATGCGCGACCTGAAGCTCAACACGGTCTGCGAGGAAGCGCACTGCCCGAACATCGGTGAGTGCTGGAACCATGGGACCGCCACCTTCATGATCCTCGGCGACGTCTGCACACGCGCCTGCGCCTACTGCGCGGTGTCGCACGGACGCCCGGCCCCAATCGACCCGGCCGAACCGGAGCGTGTGGCGCACGCCATCCATCAGCTGAACCTGAACTACGTCGTGATCACGTCCGTCGACCGCGACGACGTGAAGGATGGCGGCGCCTCGATCTTCGCCGGGGTGATCACCGAGACACGCAAGCGCCTGCCGGAGTGCCGGATCGAAGTCCTGATCCCTGACTTCAAGGGCGAGGAGGCACCGTTGCGCACGGTGCTCGAGGCGCGGCCCGACATCATGAACCACAACACCGAAACCGTGCCGCGGCTCTACCGCATGGCGCGTTCCGGTGGCCGCTACGCCCGCACCCTGGAACTGCTCGACCGATCGCGAACCATCGCGCCCGACATTCCGACGAAGACCGGACTCATGGTCGGCCTGGGCGAGGAACGCGAGGAACTGCTGCAGGTCTTCAGGGACCTGCGCAACGTCGGCTGCCAGATCCTCACGATCGGCCAGTACCTGCGTCCGTCACAGGCACACACGCCGATGGTGCGCTACTACACGCCGGACGAGTTCCGCGACCTGAAGCAGGTCGCGCTCGAGATGGGCTTCGTGCACGTGGAATCCGGCCCGCTCGTGCGCAGTTCGTATCACGCCAACGAAACCGCTGACGCCTACAGCGTCGCCGCAGCCCAGGGGTAAACCGCCATGCGCGTTCCGGTCGCCGCCGCCCTCACGCTGATCGCAATGATGACGGGGTGGGCGACCCCGGCGCGCGCGCAGGGTGCCGTGGTGCACGGCTCGGTCGCCGCCGCGGTCAGCGACGACACGACCTCGCCCGCGTACGGAGGCGGCGTCACGTGGCGCTTCAACAGCGTGCTCGGCCTCGGCCTCGAGCTGTCGCACCTGCGCTCCCTCACCTCCAGCTTCGCGCACGTCTACTGCTGCACGGACGACGATGAACAGACGAGCGCCACGACCTTCACCACGAACGTCAGGCTCGAGATTCCGACGACCACGCGGCGCGTGGTGCCGTTCGTGGTCGCCGGCGGCGGTGTCGCGGCAGTTCGTGAATCGTACGGGGTCTACTACGCGCAGCTCGCCGGCACACTGAATCCTGACCTGGTGCGCATCGGGCTCACGACCGTCCCCGTATTGCCGGGCCCCTCGACGGTGACGACCACCACCACGAACATGGCGCTGACACTCGGCGGAGGCGCAAGCCTGCTCGTCTCGCGCCGGTTCAGCGTGGACGTGGACCTGCGCGCGCTGCACATCATGGGTGACCCGGGCCGCACCATCGGCCGCTTCGGCGGGGGCGTCAGCTACAGGTTCTGAGTGGCGGACGAGGACCGAAGCTCGCGCTCCCCGACCCTGATCCCCGATCCCTGACCCCTGACGCCGAGTCCCTGATCCCGCGCCCCGGCCCCAGTTCTCACCCGTGATGTCCTGGGCCGGAGGAGACCGGCGTGAACCGCCGTGACTCACGCTCGAACGGAATGCCGTGATAGGCGAACACGTCGGCTGCGCCGTGCTCGTCGGGGCACACGAGCAGGCCGTCGTCAATCATCAGCGGCTGGTGGCTGTTCCCCACTTGGTACGCCCAGCGCGCCGCCTCCTCGATCGAGGCCGGACGCGCCACCAGCACCGGCTCGGCCTGCTCGCGCACCACGACCAGCAGCGGCAGCCGGTCGATGGCCAGGCAATCCCCGTCCCTGAGAATCGTGCCCCTGGGCAGGGCCGTGCCGAAGTCCACGCCGCCGTCGGTCGTCCAGCGTCCGCGCGAACCCATCCGCGCCTGCCACCCCAGCGTCACGGTGTCGCGTGGGTAGGCCGCGAGCGCGGCAGGAAGCCTGTCTTCCGCGAAGACCGCCTCGACGACCGGTACGCTCCTGAAGAGTGCCATCACCCCTCCATCACCCTGTCCCGCGAGAGGCGGCGTCCTGCGGTCCATCCCACGCAGATGTAGGGCAGTGTTCGCTGCAATACGAAAGTGTAGCGGCCTCCGGGCGTGGGTGCGGCGGCCGCCGTCAGGTCCGATCCCGCCACTTGGGCGGAAATCGCACTGATCCGCCTCGAGCATACCGTGGCCGGCAGAGGTGGCAAGGTGGTTGCTACCAAACCTGTCACGGGAGGAGTTCGATGAACGTCGAGAGGGTTACCGAGAGAGTGCGTGCGGAATTCGATGAGATGCCGGGCCTGATTCTGACCATGCCGCAGGCGTCGAAGTTCTTCGGCCTGGACCACGAGATGACTCAGTCTGTCATCGAGCGACTGGTCGGGTCGGCTTATCTGAAGAAGACGAGCGACGGGTCGCTCGTGCGGTCTACCCGGTAGCCGCCGATTTCTCGGCAGCTACCGTGAAATTTTCCGCCCCGTGGCTAGCGCTTGGGGCGGAAGACGTGCGTGGCGTGACCGAAGAACACCTCGGCCGACTCCATCATCGTCTCGGTCAGTGTGGGGTGCGGGTGGATCGACAGCTTCAGGTCGGTCACGTTCGCACCCATCTCGATCGCCAGCACACCCTCGGCGATCATTTCACCGGCTCCAGGTCCGACGATACCGACGCCCAGAATCCGCTCCGTGGCGGGATCGACCACGAGCTTCGTGAGGCCGTCCGTCCGGTCGAGCGTCACGGCGCGGCCGGATGCGCCCCACGGGAACTTGGCGACGACCACCTTGCGGCCTTCCTTCTCGGCCTGCATCTCCGTCAGGCCGGCCCAGCACAGCTCGGGATCGGTGAAGACCACCGCCGGAATCGCCTGTGGCTGGAACGCGGCCTTGTGGCCGGCGATCACTTCCACCGCAACCCGCCCCTCGTGTGAGGCCTTGTGCGCGAGCATCGGCTCGCCCACCACGTCGCCGATGGCGAAGATGCTCGGTTCCGCGGTGCGCAGCTGCTCGTCCACCTCGATGAACCCACGCTCGTTCACGACCACGCGGGTCTTCTCGAGCCCGGGCATCGTGCGGCCATTCGGCCGTCGGCCGACCGACACCAGCACCCGGTCGAACACCTGTTCTCCGGCACCGTCGCCTTCGAACGTGACGCGGATGCCTGCCTTCTCCGGCACCACCTTCGTGACGCGGGTGTTCAGCAGGACCGACTTCATCAGGCCGGTGATGCGCTTGGCCAGCACGTCGACCAGGTCGCGGTCCGCACCGGGCAGCAGGCCCGGCATCATCTCGACGACGGTGACGGCGCTGCCGAGCGTGGCGTACACGGACCCGAGTTCGAGGCCGATGTAGCCGCCGCCGACCACCAGCATGGTCTTCGGGATGTCCGGCAGGTCCAGTGCGCCGGTCGAGTCCATCACGCGCGGGTCGTCCACCTTCAGCATCGGCGGAATCGCGGGGGTGGAACCGAGCGCCAGGATGCAGTGCTCGAAGGAGAGCATCTCCTCCGTGCCGTCCACCTTCTTGATGCTCAGCGTCTTCGCGTCCACCATCGACGCAAAGCCCTGGATGAAGTTCACCTTCCGCGCCTTGCCCAGCTGGCCGGTTCCCGAGGTGAGCCGCTTCACGACGCCGTTCTTGAAGTCGCGCAGCTTGTCGAGGTCGATCTTCGGCTCGGCGAACTCGACACCCCACGCCTTCGCGTGGCGCGATTCGTCGACGAGCTTCGCGATGTGCAGCAGCGCCTTCGACGGGATGCAGCCGCGATAGACGCAGACGCCGCCCGGGTTCGGTTCGGTATCAACAAGGGTCACGCTGAGCCCGAGGTCCGCGGCATAGAACGCCGCCGCATACCCACCGGGCCCGCCGCCCACTACGACGAGTTGAGTTGAAGACATAAGAGGTGATGGGCAGGCGGGGCGGGCAAGGCTGGCCGGACTGCACAGTGACAGTCCTGCCTGCCGGGCCCGCCCAGCCCGCCCTAAGTATTAGCCGTAAAGGGCCATGATGAACGGCTGCTCGAACGCTTCCGCCACCCAGCGAAGGAAGCGCATGCCGTCGGCGCCGTCGATGACGCGGTGGTCGTAGGAGAGCGAGAGCGGCAGCAGCTGGCGCGCCTGGAACTCCTGCTTCTCCTCGTTGTAGACCGGCGTGAACCGGCCACGCGAGATGCCGAGGATGGCGACCTCGGGCGAGTTCACGATCGGCGTGAAGAAGCTGCCGCCGATGCCGCCGAGGTTCGAGATGCTGAAGCAGCCACCCTGCATCTCCTCGACCGTGATCTTCCGGGTGCGCGCCTTCTCGGACAGCTGCGCCAGGTCGACCGCAATCTGGATCAGGCTCTTCTTGTCGGCGTCGCGAATGACCGGCACGAGCAGGCCGCGGTCGGTGTCGACCGCCACGCCGATGTGCACGTACTTCTTCTGAATCACGTCGCCGGACGCCATATCGATCGAGGTGTTGAACTGCGGGAAGTGACGCAGCGCCTCGGCCACGATCTTCACGGCCACGGCCGTCACGGTGAGGTTGCCACCCGCCGCCTCCACCGTCTTGCGGTAGCGCTTGCGCAGCTCCTCGAGGCCGGTGATGTCGGCGTACTCCTGCTGCGTCACGTGCGGGATGTTCAGCCACGCCGCCGTGAGGTGCTCCGCCGTCTTGCGGCGCACGGCGCGCATCGGCACGCGCTCGATTTCGCCCCACTTCGAGAAATCGGGCAGCGGCTCGGTCGGGATGCCGGAGCCGCCGGTGAAGCCGCCGGACTGCGCCGCCACGATGATCCGCTTCGCGTGTTCCTTGACGTCGGCGTCCGAGATGCGGCCGTTCGGACCGGTGCCCTGGACCTGGTCGATCTCCACACCCAGCTCGCGTGCCAGCCGGCGGACCGACGGCGAGGCCGGCGCGGCCGGCTGACCGGCCGGTCGCGGCTCCGCAACCGGACGCGCGCCCCGCGCGCTGATGTCGACAACCTGCGCGCGCTGCGCGGGCGCAGCCGCCGCGGGTTCAGCCGCCGGCGGCTCGGGAGCCGGCGCGGCCTTCGGCGCCGGTTCTGCTGCCGGAGCAGGCGCGGCTGCCGCAGGTGCCGGTGCGGCTGCTGCCGCGCCGCCGCCAGACGGGTCGAACGCGAAGATCGCCTGGCCGACCTTCACCTTCTGGCCGGTCTTCACCTTCACTTCGGTGACGACGCCAGCCACCGACGACGGCACTTCGATGGTCGCCTTGTCGGTTTCGAGTTCGAGGACCGGCTGATCCTTGGCCACGGTGTCGCCGGGGTTGACCATGATGCGGAGGACATCGCCGCCCGCGACGTTCTCGCCAAGATTGGGGAGCTGGAAGTCTGTCGCCAAGTTGAAGGGTCTCCGCCAGGAGCGGCTGAACCGGGCTCCGGGCTGAAAGCGCCATCGCCCGGACTGGAGGGGCCGCCGGCATCAGACAGAGCCCGATGCCGCGCCGCCCGCGCCCGTGCGATGGCGAGTTCGGTCTCTACGAGATCGCCGGGTTCGGCTTCTCCGGGTTGATGCCCAGCGCCGCGATGGCATCCTGGGCGACCTTCGCATCGATCTTCTTGTCGCGCGCCAGCGCCGACAGCGTGGCCACGACGACGTAGCGATGGTCGACCTCGAAGAACTCGCGCAGCCCCGCGCGGTTCTCGCTGCGGCCGAAGCCGTCGGTCCCGAGGGCCACGAGCGGACGCGGCAGCCAGCGGTCGATCGAATCCGGCAGCACCTTCAGGTAGTCCGAGGCGG
Source organism: Vicinamibacterales bacterium (assembly GCA_046331345.1). GTDB lineage: Bacteria > Acidobacteriota > Vicinamibacteria > Vicinamibacterales > CAVVIG01 > CAVVIG01. The sequence goes on from JAXLRA010000005.1 coordinate 711,460, forward strand.
CGACGAGTACGCCCGGGGCATCCTTCAGCGCCTGCGTCACGTACGGCACCTTCGCGGGTTCCGCCGGATGCAGCATGTTCCAGCGGTCGCACGCGTGGCCGTCGCGGTACAGCTCGGGGTAGCTGGTGACACTCCAGACATCGGCGCCGACGTTGTACTGGGTCTCGAGCACTTCCTGCGCCTTGAGCACCTCGGGCAGGATCGCGCCGCTGCCGAACAGCTGTGCGCGCGCCTTCGCCTTCGGCAGGCTGGTCGGCTTGAACCTGTACATCCCCTTCAGGATGCCGTCAGCCGCGCCCTCCGGCATCGCCGGCATCGCGTACTGCTCGTTCATCACGGTGATGTAGTAGAAGATGCTCTCGCCGTCCACATACATCCGCTTGATGCCGTCCTTGATGATGACGGCCAGCTCGAACGCGAACGCCGGGTCGTAGCTGAGGCAGTTCGGCACCGGCAGCGCGAGCACGTGGCTGTTGCCGTCCTGGTGCTGCAGCCCTTCACCCGCCAGCGTGGTGCGGCCGGCGGTGCCACCGAGCAGGAACCCGCGGGTGCGGCTGTCGGCCGCGGCCCAGATCAGGTCGCCCACACGCTGGAACCCGAACATCGAATAGAAGATGAAGAACGGAATCGTGTTGACGCCGTGCGTCGCGTACGACGTGCCCGCCGCGATGAACGACGACAGCGAGCCGGCTTCGTTGATCCCTTCCTCGAGGATCTGCCCGTCCGACGCTTCCTTGTAGTAGAGGAGCGTGTCCATGTCGACCGGCTCGTACACCTGCCCGGAGTGGGCGTAGATGCCGACCTGGCGGAACAGCGCTTCCATGCCGAAGGTGCGCGCTTCGTCCGGCACGATCGGCACGACCAGCTTGCCGATTTCCTTGTCGCGCAGCAGCTTCGACAGCAGGCGCACGAACACCATCGTGGTCGACGCCTTGCGGCCGTCCGTCCCTGCGTAGAACTCGCTGTACACGTCGTCGGCCACCGGCTGGATGGCCGCTGCCTTCACGCGCCGCGAGGGCACGGAGCCGCCGAGCGCCTTGCGGCGTTCGGCCAGGTACTTGAATTCTTCGGATTCGAGTTCGGGACGGTAGAAGGGGGTCTTGGCGATTTCGGCGTCGGACACCGGGATGGCGAATCGGGTGCGGAAGGCCCGCAGTTCCTCTTCGTTCATCTTCTTCTGCTGGTGGGTGATGTTCTTGCCTTCACCAGCTTCGCCGAGGCCGTAGCCCTTGATGGTGCGGGCGAGGATGACGGTCGGGCCGCCCTTGTGCTCCACGGCCGCCTTGTAGGCGTTGTAGACCTTGACCGGGTCGTGGCCGCCGAGACGCAGCGAGCGGAGCTGGTCGTCGGTGAGGTGCTTGACCATGTCCAGCAGCCGCGGGTCGACTCCCCAGAAGTGCTGGCGGATGTAGGCACCCGATTCGACGGCGTACTTCTGATACTGGCCGTCGACGATCTCGCCCATGCGCTTGACCAGCAGGCCGTCGCGATCCTTGGCGAGGAGCGGATCCCAGTCCGAACCCCAGATGACCTTGATGACGTTCCAGCCGGCGCCACGGAAGGCGGCCTCGAGTTCCTGGATGATCTGGCCGTTGCCGCGAACCGGGCCGTCGAGCCGCTGCAGGTTGCAGTTGATGACGAAGACCAGGTTGTCGAGCTTCTCGCGGGACGCGAGCGTAATGGCGCCGAGCGATTCGGGCTCGTCGGTTTCACCGTCGCCCAGATACGCCCAGACCTTCGAGGTCGACTTGGCCTTGAGCCCGCGGTCCTCGAGGTAGCGCATGAAGCGCGCGGCGTAGATGGCCTGAATCGGGCCGAGGCCCATCGAGACCGTCGGGTACTCCCAGAAGTCCGGCATCAGCCACGGATGCGGATACGACGAGAGTCCGCCGCCGGCCTTCATTTCCCGGCGGAAGTTATCCAGGTGCTGTTCGTCGAAACGGCGCTCGAGGTACGCCCGCGAGTAGATGCCGGGTGCCGCGTGCCCCTGGAAGAAGATGGTGTCGGCGTCCGGGCTGTCGTGGCCGCGGAAGAAGTGGTTGAACCCCACTTCGTACAGCGTGGCCGCCGACGCGAACGTCGAAATGTGACCGCCGATGCCCTCTTCCGCCTTGTTCGCGCGCACCACCATGGCTGCGGCGTTCCAGCGGACGAGACTCTTGATGCGGCGCTCCATTTCGCGGCTGCCGGGCATCAACGCTTCGTCTTCGGCGTGGATGGTATTGACGTAGGGGGTATTGGCGGTGAACGGGATCTTGACCCCGTTATCCGTCGCGTGCTGGGACAGGTCGCGCAGCAGGCGCTGGACCTTTACCGGTCCGCCACTCTGAAGCACATAATCGAGGGAGTCGAGCCATTCACGCCGTTCAACGGCGTCAAGCTCGGCGGCATCCTTTGGGGCAATGTTTCTCACTGGAACTCCAAGCTCCTCGGACTGGTCGGGGGTACCGACGGACGGCCTCTGGGCCAATCCCTTATTCTAACCACGACGCCGCCAAGATGAACATCGACGGCCGGTTGGCGTCGATGCGACCTCGGATTTTCGCCTTTTGCTCGCCACCGCCATGCCCAGTCCCGACCACAAGGAACCCACGGCCCTCGCGCTCGTCCGCGAGGCCATCGTCACGTGCGAGCAGTGCCCACGGCTCCGGCAGTACTGTCAGCGGATCGGACGCGAGAAGCGGCGCGCCTATCTGTTGGACTCGTACTGGGCGAAGCCGGTGCCCGGCTTCGGCGACCCCGCTGCCCGCCTCCTCATCGTCGGGCTCGCCCCGGCCGCGCATGGGGCCAACCGCACCGGCCGCGTCTTCACGGGTGATGGTGTCGGCGGTTCTGGTGATTTCCTTATGTCGGCGCTCCACCACGCCGGCTTCGCGAACATCCCGACGTCCCAGCGGCCGGACGACGGGCTCGTGCTGACTGATGCATACATCGCGGCCGCGGTCCGCTGTGCCCCGCCAGACAACAAGCCGACGCCGGAAGAGGTCGCCCGCTGCCTGCCGCACCTGCGTGCAGAGCTCGAGGCGCTGCCGAACATCCAGGTGGTCGTCGCGCTGGGCCGGATCGGCTTCGATGCGTACCTGCAGCTGCTGAAAGGGCGCGGCCTGGTCGTCCGGCCAAAGCCGGCGTTCGGTCATGGCAGCGTGGCCCACCTGCCGAACGGACAGGTCCTCATCGGGTCCTACCATCCGAGCCGCCAGAACACGAACACGGGGCGTCTCATCCCCGCCATGCTGACCAGCGTGATGCGGACAGCCGCCCGGCTGCTGCGAACGGCCGAGCCGCCGCCCGCCCGGCGGAAATCGCGATAAGCTTCTGCCGACCGTCGATGCCTGACGCTCTTTCCTCCGGCACCCGGCGCAGCCTGCCCCGGGTCGCGCTCGGTGTCGCGCTCTGCCTTGGACTGACGTGGTTCTACGTCTCCGCGGCCACGACACACGCGCGGACCGTCAACCTGATCAAGTCGCGCGGCGATCAGACCGGGTACCTGATCGACGCGAAGCGCATCTACTCCAACTGGCACGGCGGCACGGACGATCTCATTGGCGAGCGGATGCGCATGCCGGCCTACCCGGCGTTCCTGGCGCTCCTCTACTCGCCGTCGATGTCCGACGATGCGTTCTTCGAGGCGGCGAGGGAATGGAACGTCTGGCTGTCGGTCGCCCTGCTCTGCGGCCTGGCCGCCGTGTTCGTGCGGTCGCTGCCGCTGCTCCCCGCCGTGAACCTCACGCTCGTCGTGGCGTTCGGCTACTTCATCTTCAAGGCCGGCTACTCCCAGCCTGAGCTACTCTCCTACGCCGTGTTCTTTGCCATGTTCCTGGCGTCCTGCGCCCTGCTGATGCAGCCGCGGGAGCAGCCTGCGGTCAGGCTCGCGGTTCTCGCCGGCCTGCTCGGAGGCGCCACGCACCTGACCAAGGCCGTGATGCCCCCATTCCTCGGCGCGTTCGGCGCCGCGTATGTGGGACAGGAACTCTGGATCCTGCGCGAGGCGCGGCTCGAGGGGGACTCACAGCGCGTCACCCGCGAGGTGCGCGCCACAGTGCGGCGCCTCGCAGCGCTGGCCCTCATGCTGGCGGTCTTCACGGCGGTCGTCTTCCCGTACATCTCGACGAGCAAGCGCGTGTTCGGCAGCTACTTCTTCAACGCCAACACGGCTTACTACATCTGGTACGACACGGGCGCACAGGCGCGGGCACTGCTGCTGCCACATACGGACCAGCGCGGGGTGATCGACATTCCGGTCGAGCAATTACCGACGATGTCGACATATCTCGCGACGCGCACGACAGGACAGATCGCACAACGGTTCACGGACGGCATCAGGGACATGGCGGTCCGCGCGTTCGCCGACACGGGCTTCGGCACGTACCTCACGCTCTACCTCGCGGCGGTGGGAGCCGTGCTGCTCTCGTGCCGGCGCGAGGCGCTGGCCCTCGCACGGGTGCACGCGGGACCGCTGGTGTTCCTGGCGCTCTATGCGGTCGTCTTCACGGCGTCCACGGCGTTCTTCTCCGCCATCTCTGGCACGGGCACCGGCCGGTTCCTCCTCATGCACGCCACGCCCGCCCTGTTCACGCTCTCGTGGCTGCTCACGCGGGAGCCGTTCTCGAGGTGCACGTGGCAGGTGGGATCGGCAACGGTCACCGTGGGTCATGTACACCTGTTCATCACGGCGACACTCGCGGTCGACCTGGCGTTCTTCGTGTGGCCGCGGCTGATGACCACCTACGGGGGCTTCTGATGGGTGAGGCGGCAGACGCGGTGACCGCTCCGCCAACCCGCGCACCCTGGCGCGAGGGGCTCGCGATTCTGGCTGCGCTGGCGCTGGTCGCGCTGGTGGAGCTCTGGATGGGGCGCGAGCCCATGTGCACGTGCGGCTACATCTCGCTGTGGCACGGGGCGGTGGACAGCCAGAACTCACAGCAGATCAGCGACTGGTATACGTTCACCCACGTCGAACACGGCCTGCTGTTCTTCGGCCTGCTGTATCTCGTGGCGAGGCGGCTTCCGGTCGGGACGCGCCTGCTCGCCGCGGTGGCGATCGAGAGCGCCTGGGAAATCGTCGAGAACTCGCCGTTCATCATCGACCGCTACCGCGCGGCCACGATCTCGCTCGACTACTACGGCGACAGCGTCGTCAACTCGGTTGCCGATGTCCTCGCCATGATGCTCGGCTTCTGGATGGCTCGCCGGCTGCCGGTGCTGGCCTCGGTCGCCTTCATCGCGGTCGTCGAGATCCTGCTGGCCGTCGTCATCCGCGACAACCTGGCCCTCAACATCCTGATGCTCATCCACCCGGTGGATGCCATCAAGCAGTGGCAGCTCGCCTCGTGAACGCCACCTACCGGTTCGGACCGTACGTCTACGAAGGGGCAGCCCACCGGCTGCTTCGCGACGGGTCGCCCGTGTGGCTGACGCCGAAGCAGCTCGAGCTGCTCGCGTTCTTCCTGCGGCGCGCAGGCGAGGTCGTCACGAAGGATGCGCTGTTCGAGGGCGTCTGGCCGGCCACCCGCGTTTCCGAGGACGCGATTTCGCAGGCGGTGTCGCACCTGCGTGAGTCGCTGGGCGACAGCGCTGAAGCGCCGACCCTGATCGAGACGGTGGCGCGCCGGGGCTACCGCTTCATGGCACCGGTCATCCGGCTGGCGGCGCCGCAAGCACGCGACGCACGCGGCTCCGACGCGCCAGGCACGCGCACGCAGGCAGAAGCAGCACCGGGGATCGGACAGCGCCTGGCCGTGCTGGACTTCGTGAACAGCACCGGCGAGCCGGAGGGCGAGTGGCTGCCGGCCGCAATCGCGCGGTCGCTGACCGCGGGCCTGCGTGCGGTCGCCGGCTTCTGCGTGGTGGACCGCCAGCACGTCGCCGATGCGGTGGCCGCGTTCGGTCCGGCACCCGAGGCCGTCGCCAGCCATGTGCGCGCAGACGTTATCGTGGTGGGGACCATCCAGCGAAGCCGGACGCGTATCCGTCTCTCGGGGCGCCTGCTGGAGATGCGCGAGAACGAGGCGCTGGTCGAAGCCCGCGTGGAAGGGACGACGGAGGAACTGTTCACCCTGCTCGACCAGATGGTGGTGGTGTTCGCACACGGCCTTGGCGTCCGCCTGCCCACGGGCGAGGGTCGCAGCGGCACGCACGAGACGCGGAGCCTCGAGGCGTACCGCGCGGCGGCCGATGGATGGCGACACCTGGAAACGCGCGACATCCGCGCGCTCCCCGAGGCCGCTGACGCGTTCGGCCGGGCGCTTGCCGCCGACTGCGCCTATGCCATCGCGCACGCCGGTCTCGCACATGCCAGGCTCGCGCGCTTCGAATCCACGCGCGCCGACAACCAGCCCGATGTCGATGCACTCGAGGAGGCCGTGGGGCATGCCCGCGAGGCGACCAGCCTTGACGACGGCCTGGCGGAAGCGCACGCCATACTCGGGGTCGCGCTGGCGGGCCGCGACAACGCGCTCGCGGCCGTGGCGGAACTGGACCGTGCCGTCGCCCTGGAGCCGGGCAACTGGCGTCACCATGTCCGGCTCGGCCACGTCACGTGGGGTGCGCGCCGGATGGACGCCGCGGACCGGGCGTTGGCGCTGTATCCGTCCTGCGTGCGCGCGCGCTTTCACCAGGCTACGGTGCTGGTGGCCCGCCGCGAAACGGAGCGGGCGCGGCATGTGCTCGAAGAAGGACTGTCCGGGAAACCTGTGGCCGACCGCGTGCCGGTGCCGGGCCTGGCCTGGCTGCTCGGGCTGATTCACCTCGCGCGGGGGCATGGCGCCGCGGCCACTGCCGCATTCGAGCAGGAGCTGGCGGTGGTCGACCCGAAACATCCGTTCGGCCGCGAGTACGCCATGCACGCGCACCTCGGCTACGGGCTCGTGCTCCTCACCTCGCGCCGCGCCTTCGACGCGCTGAGCGAGTTCGGGGCCGCGCTGGCCCTGTATCCGGACCACGGTGCGTCGAATCTCGCCACCGCGTCTGCACTCGTGGGCCTCGGCGACCGTGCGCGGGCGAGCCGGCACCTCGCTGCGGCGGATGACGCGATTGCCGTCCTCGAGCAGCACCGGCCGTGGGAGGCGCAATACGTGCGGGCACAGCGCCTCTCGGTGACGGGCAACCCCGATGGAGCGCTCGAGGTGCTGCGGCGCCTGCTCGGCGAGGCCCCGCCAGGGTCCACAGGCTGGACGATCCCGATCGACCCGCTGCTCGGCGGAGTCCGCACGCGTCCCGGCTACTCAGCGCTGCTCGAGGCGCTCGCCGCGCGAGCCGAGTAGCGCCGACCCGCTCGGCGACTTGAGTGTAGTGTCCGCCTTCAGGCGGAACACCCCCCGCCCACCTGAGGGTGGGCACTACCAGGCTTCAGCCTGGCGTCACCGCCCGTGCTTGATCTTCCACTCGTCGGTCGCCTGGATCGCGTTCACCACGCGCTGCCACGCGACGGTCGATGAGCCGCCACTCAGGCGTTCGTTCAGGTATACGTCGAACACCCACGCCGCGATGCCGAGGAAGTCGGGGCCGCCGTTGATCGACAGGCCTTCCGGCCGCTGCAGTCCCTCGGGGGCGCGGTAGAAGTTGTCCAGCTGCTGGAGCACGTTCAGGAATTCGGCGCGGTTGAACGAGATGAGCGGGGTGAACCCCGGGCGCGTCAGCGCTCCCTGCCCCGGGTGGCGCTGACGCCATTCACCCGTCTGCGTGATGTCGGCCACGACGATCTGGAAGCTCTGTTCCTTGCTGAACCCGCGTGACCGCGCGGCGAGATACACATCGAAGATCCACGTGGCAATGCCGAGGAAGTCCGGGCCGCCGCCGATGGTGAGCCCCGCATCGCGTTGCAGACCCATCGGGCTCATGTAGAACGCGTTCAGGCGCTCCATCGCGTCGAGGAAGTCGGTGCGATCGAACCGCGTGCGCGGCGCCTGCACCGGAGTGGTCATCGTCATCGGACGCATGGCGGTCCGGTAGAGCGCGCCCATTGCTTCCCGATCGAGATCAGTCGGCTTCGTCGACGTGCCCATCGTCGTCGCGTACGAGCCGTACCCTTCCTTCGGTGTCATCACCGCCTGGTTGCTACCCGAAAAGGCCTTGTAGCCGTAGTGCATGATGGACAGGAAGTCGTACGGCCCCAGGGGATCGCGCAGGTTGATCAGGTTGAAGGCGAACCGCGCGACTTCAGGGACGCTCGACAGGTCCACAGACACGTACGAGTCCCGATCGGGACGCTGATGTTCGTGCTGGAATCCGAGCGCGTGTCCGAACTCGTGATTGATGACCGAGTCGGCCCAGCACCCTTCCCCGATGTTGATGATCGACTGGCGCAGGCGGGTGAACTGCCCAACGGCCGAGAAGCAGGGCGATGCGCTCGTGGTGGCCGCGTCCATGTTCACGCGCAGGTAACCGAGCTGGCTGGTCCGGTCGACACAGCGGATCGGCACCCCGTTGGTGGCCCACTCAGTACAGGTCTTCAGGAACTGGGTCTTGCGGGCGGGGCTGATATCCGGGCTGAACTCCAGCGGGACGACGCCGAAGTCCCAGCCACCCCAGGTGGTCAGGTCGTAGGTCGCGAGGCGGTCGCCGTTACTCGCGTCCACCGGCGCCGCGGTCCTCGGGCGCAGTTCGAGCTGTCCATCGGCTGCCACGAACCCGAACACGTCGCGATCGAACAACTGGTCGTCGACCTGGATGTACGGAGCAATCTCGATCGTCCGTCCACCCTGCGCCACGAGCGGAGCGCCGGCGACCGCGAGGAGGCCGACGGCGAGTCCAGCGTGAAGAAGTGTCTTCAGGCCCACCACGAGTCCTTTCAGTAAGGTTTCCCGTGTAGACGGACAGCGTCGCCTGTTTCACGCGAGGCTAGATCGTGACCGGGTCGGCCGCGCCGACGGCCTCCCATACCGCGCGGATGCCGCGCGTCTGCAGCAGCGCCTGCGCGGCGTCGGACGGGCTCGGCTTGCAGGCGCCCCACTGGAAGTGCGGCGGGTCCGGCTTCGTCCAGTCGCCGCCCCACTTGCAGCCGTGCTTCGCGAAGACCTGCGCCACCTTGCCGAACCAGGCCGTGCCGCCGGGTGGATCCCAGAAGGCGGTCTCGTGCACCACGTCGATCGCCAGGCCGTAGCCATGCCAGCTCTTGAGGTTGCTCATCGCATTGGTGACCGGGGCCGCTGGCGGCTTGACCGTGCGGCCACGGGCGAAGTAGAGCGCCTGCAGTTCCGCGGAGCGATACGTTTCGAACACCTTCACGGGCAGGTTGTTCTCGCGGCACTCCTTCACCGCAGCTTCGACCGCCGCACGGAACTTCGGGGCCAGCAGGTCGAGCCGGTTCGTCCGGTTCGCGCCCACACCATCGAGGTTGATACCGGCGCTCACAGAACCCCCTCGTCGGGCGTGCCGTTCGCCCACTGCTGCGGTTCGAATGGCTGCGCGGGCGGCGGTGGCGGCGCGGCCCCGCCAGGCGGCACCGGAGCCTGCCCCTGGGGAGCTCCGGCATTCCCTCCCGCGGGAGCGGCCGCGACCAGCTGAATCTGGGCGTTGGCGGGCGGAGCCTGCCGGCGATCCTCGGAACCCTCTTCCTGGCTCTTCTCGCGCGGCTTCACGGTCGAGCGGATCACCATCACCTTGTTCAGGATGTCGAACCAGAACGGCGCGCCAAGACAGGCCGCCACCGCCGTCATCGCAATGCCCAGGAGCTGGCGGAACCACCACAGCCACCAGTTGATGTCGTTCCTGGCGTACGACGGGAGCAGTCCGATGCGGTCCCATCCGACAGGAATCGACATGGAGGCCAGTTCGGCCTGCAGCTGATCCGCCTGCCGGCGCGCGGCATCGACCTTCGCACGCGACTCACCGGCCTGCGCCTCCACGGCGCCAGCGGCGGGCGCGTCCGCGTCGGCAATCGCCTCCGCACGCTTCACGAGCGCGTCGCGCGCCGTCTGGTTCTGGGAGAGGTAGTCGGCGATGGTGATCGTGTTGACGTTCATCAGGCCGGCCAGGATGAGGCCGATCCAGAACAGCCAGAACTGCGTGCGGCGCTTGTACCACCCCGAGACCCGGTCCATGGTGCCGTTGAACCACTGCTCGAGATTCGCCTGAACCTTCTCCATGTCGCCCTTCGACTGGTCGATCGCGTTCAGGACGGCCCGGCGCACGAGGGGGCTGTTCACGTACCGCAGGCCGGCACGCAGCGTCTCGAGATCGACAGGCGCCTGGGGACGTTCCGCGTCGTAGTGGGCTTCGGGGGAACCGGCGGCCGGCACGGGGCCGTGCGCCACGATATCGATCAGCGCGGTGGCGAAATGGCGGGCGGGGATGTAGGTCGGGAGCCCGTCGCCAGTAGAGCGCTTCTTCACCGCAGTGAAGGCCCCCTGATAGAGCGAGAACAGCTGCGGGTGCTTGTAGACCTGCGCCGCAAGGCCGTTCCCCTCTGAATCGTCCAGCAGTTCGCGGATGCCGAGTTCGAGGTGGATGGCCCGCGTCTTCAGCAGCGCTTCGAACGCCTCGCGCACCGCCGACACCAGCAGGCTGAACAGGAAGAACACGACCGAGAGGCCGATGACCACGTCGAGTGTCTGCATGCCGAACATGCGGGCTGCTCCTCTTCTCCGCGGCCGGAACGCCGCGGGGCAAAGCCTATAACGCGTCCGAGCGCGTCTGCGAACCGGCCGTTCACGGCCGCGCGGCGAACGCGCGGACGAGCGGCACCATGACGTCGGGGCGATCGGTGATGAGGCCGTCGACGCCCCACTCGAGCAGGCGCGTCGCGTCCGCCGGATCGTTCACCGTCCAGACCTGCACGCCGAGTCCCGCCGCATGCGCGTCCCTCACGAACCGCTCGGAGACGACGCGCGTGGGCCCCTTGGTTTCGGGGATCTGGTACCCCACCCACGCGGGATGGCGAACCGGCCAGCGCAGCCACGTCCGGTAGAGCGCGATGCGGACCTCCTCGAGCGCCGCACTCGTGGCCAGCGCCGGCTCCTCCGCACGCACGCTGCGCAACACGCCCGTGCGGAACCCGCCGACGCAGGCGCGGTCCACCGCCCCCGCCTTCCGCAGTTCCTCGACGACCAGCCGGCCGAAGGCGGCGTCGTCTTCCTTGATCTCGACGATCACCCGCACGTCGCGGCAGGCACGCAGCACGTCGGCGAGCTGCGGCACATCGGCGCGGGCGAGCTCGGCCGCCGAACGGCTCCGGACAGGGCCGCGCAACCGGGTGGTTCGATCGAGCGTCTCATCGTGATGAACCATCACGCGTCCGTCGCTCGACGGCCGCACGTCGAGCTCGACCCCGTCCGCGCCGAGCCCGACGCCGCACTCGAACGCCGCCATCGTATTTTCAGGCGCGAGCGCAGCACCGCCGCGGTGCGCGAAGACCAGCGGACGAGTCGAGGTAAAGAAGGCGTGGCGCACGAAGACGTTCAGTGTAGTTCGGATATGATGCGTGACATGTCGGCCACCATCCGCACCCTCGGCGAACTCCGGCAGCAGTATGGCTCCCAGCCGCGCACGGTCAAGGAGGAAATCCGCGGCAACCTGGTGCGGAAGCTCCAGTCCGGTGAGCGCCTCTTTCCCGGGGTGATCGGCTACGACGACACCGTCATCCCGCAGCTCGTCAACGCCATCCTCTCGCGCCACAACTTCATCCTGCTCGGGCTCCGCGGCCAGGCCAAGAGCCGCATCCTCCGCAGCCTCGTCGATCTGTTGGACGAACAGGTTCCGGTAATTCCCGGATGCGAGATCCACGACAACCCGCTGAACCCGATCTGCGGCGCATGCCGCGCCCGCGTCGCGGCCGAAGGCGACACGCTCCCGATCGGCTGGCTGTCGCGGGATGAGCGGTTCGTCGAGAAGCTCGCCACACCGGACGTGACGATCGCGGACATGGTGGGTGACATCGACCCGATCAAGGCGGCGCAGGCCGGCCTCAACCTGGCCGACGAGCTCACGATGCACTACGGCCTGCTGCCGCGTGCGAACCGCGGCATCTTCGCCATCAACGAACTGCCCGATCTCGCCGGCAAGATCCAGGTGGGGCTCTTCAACATCCTGCAGGAAGGCGACGTCCAGATTAAGGGCTACCCGATTCGCCTGCAGCTCGACGTCATGCTGGTCTTCACCGCGAACCCGGAAGACTACACGGCCCGCGGCAAGATCATCACGCCGCTCAAGGACCGCATCGGCTCCGAAATCCGCACGCACTACCCCACGTCACGCTCGAACGCGGTGTCGATCACGGCGCAGGAAGCGTGGACCGACCGTCCCGGGCTGAAGCTGGAGGTGCCGAACTACGTGCGCGAGGTGGTCGAGGAGGTGGCGTTCCAGGCGCGCGCCGATCGCAAGATCGACAAGCGCTCGGGTGTCAGCCAGCGCCTGCCGATCACCACGCTCGAACTCGTCGTCTCCAACGCCGAGCGGCGTGCGCTCATGAACGGCGAGAAGGTGGTGGTGCCCCGCGTGACCGACGTCTACGCGGCACTCCCGTCCATCACGGGCAAGTTCGAGCTCGAGTACGAAGGCGAGCTCAAGGGCGCCGAAACCGTGGCGCGGGACCTCATCAAGTCGGCCATCGGCCACGTGTTCACCAGCATGTTCGACGGGGTGAACACGCGGAAGGTCGTCGAGTGGTTCGACCTTGGCGGCTCGCTCCCGCTCAGCGACGGCAGCGCGGCGGACGAGGTGATCAAGCAGACCCGCAGCGTGGACGGCCTGATCGACCTGGCCGAGAAGGCCGGCCTGCCCCCGGGCGCCGCGGCGCCGGTGGTCGCCTCGGCCATCGACTTCGTCCTCGAAGGGCTCACCGCCCAGCGCAAGATCAGCCGCAACGACGACCGCGGGTACACCGCCGACAAGGAACAGCAGACCACGCGTCGCCAGCGCCGCGAGGAACCGCCGACCGACGACGACGACTTCCAGCTCCCGGGCGGGAAGAAGAAGCGCTACTACAACTGACGCTGGCCGAACTTAGAAGTTAGAAGGCAGAAGTGAACTTGAGAACTTCAAGTTCAGAACTTCACTTCTCAGTTCTAAGTTCTAACTTCGGCGGGGTTCCATGAAATACCGCTACACCAAATTCACCGGCGACCTGCTCGACGAGATCGACATCCAGGATCTCGTGTCGAAGCTCTCGGATCTGCTGCTCTCGAGCGGCTTCGGGAACCCGCGCGACTTCGATGCGGAGGAGCGCACCATGCAGGCGCTCCACGATGCCATCCTCGATGCGCTCTTCAACGGCGGCGTGCTGCCGGAGGAAACCATCGAGAAGCTGCTCGGCGATCCGGCCGACGGCGATCAGGAAGGCATGCGCACGAAGCTGGAGGAGCTGATCCAGCAGATCATCGAGAAGATGGGCGAGGACGGCTACATCACGCTGCCGCCCGATCTCGACGCCGAGCGCGAGCGGCGGCAGGGGCGCGGCCAGGGCGAGGGACCGGACCAGCAGCCGCAGACCTTCGAGGTCACCGACAAGGCGCTGGACTTCCTCGGCTACCGTGCGCTGCGGGATCTGCTCGGCTCACTCGGCAAGAGCAGCTACGGCCGGCACGACACGCGTGAGCAGGCCACGGGCGTCGAGACCACCGCGGCGCCGAAGCCCTACGAATTCGGCGACACGCTCAACATCGACCCGGCGAGCACGCTCCTGAACGCCGCACAGCGGGAGTTGCGGGCGGCGCTCTCTGAAGGGCGCTCCCCCTCGCGCGGCATCAAGGTCGAGCACGAAGACCTGATGGTGGCGCAGGGCGAGTACCAGAGTTCGTGCGCCACCGTCATCATGCTCGACTGCAGCCACAGCATGATCCTCTACGGCGAGGATCGCTTCACGCCAGCCAAGCGCGTGGCCATGGCGCTCTCGCAGCTGATCAAGGTGCAGTATCCGGGCGACGCCCTCAACGTGGTCCTCTTCCACGACTCGGCCGAGGAAGTGCCGCTCTCCGAACTCGGACGCGTGCGCGTCGGTCCGTACTACACGAACACGCGCGAAGGGCTCCGGCTCGCGCGCCGCATCCTCGACCGCCAGCGGAAGGACATGCGGCAGATCATCATGATCACCGACGGCAAGCCCTCGGCGCTCACGCAGCCCGACGGTCGCGTCTACCGCAACGCCTTCGGGCTCGACCCGTTCGTCGTCACGGAAACGCTCCGCGAGGTCGCGGCGTGCCGGAAGAGCAACATCATGATCAACACGTTCATGCTGGCGCGCGACTACGACCTCGTGAGCTTCGTCCGCCGCGTGGCCGACATGTGCAAGGGCAAGGCGTACTTCACGACGCCCTATACCCTTGGCCAGTACGTCCTCATGGACTACATGGACAAGAAGACCAAGACGATTCACTGAATCGCAATTGCCTGTGTCTGATCTCCTCCCCCTCTTCCCGCTCCCGTCTGTGGTGCTCTTCCCCGGGGTATTCCTGCCGCTGCACATCTTCGAGCCGCGCTACCGCGAGATGGTGGCCGACGCGCTCCAGGCCGATCGGCTGATCGGCATGGTGCTGCTGCGTGAGGGATGGAACGAGGAGTACGAGGGGCGCCCGCCGGTGTACGACGTCGGCTGCTCGGGGGTCATCACCCACTACGACCGGTTGCCCGACGGCCGTTTCAACATCATCCTGCGCGGACTGGACCGGTTCCGGATCGTGGGCGAGGACCACGACCGCGCCTATCGCCGGGCGCACGTGCAGACGCTCCACGACAGCGACCCGACCGAGGCGCAGCGGACTACGCTGCGCACCCAGCGCGACCAGCTCGAGGCCCTCCTCGCGCAGTTCGAGTCCGGTGCGCGCGTGGATACGAGGACGACCTCCGCCCTGAACGACGTGGACCTGATCAACGCGCTGGCGCAGTACCTCGATCTCGAACCGATTGAAAAGCAGGCGCTCCTCGAACAGCCGGCCGTGCCCGAACGCGCCACGGCGCTGATCGAACTGCTCGAGATGAAACTGATCCTCTCCAAGGGCACCGCCCGCAGCTCGCATTCGCACTGACGCCAGGCTGAAGCCTGGGCGCGACGGCTCGCACGCCAGTCGTGGCCCTCGTGCCCGCTCAAGGGAATTCGGCTCACCCCGCCGTGGGGTCCGGCTTCAGCCGGACCCTCCGCCCGCCACGGATTTGTCACGCTTTCTCTGCGGAAGTGTCACCCCGGTCCGCCGAAGGCCATGGGTATGCTGACGTCCATGACACGAGCGCCGCTCCTGCACCTGTCACTGCTCACGGCCGCCGCCCTGCTGACCGCAAGGTGCAGCGGTGAACCGTCCAGCGCGACCTCTTCGACGACATCGCCGTCGACCACGACGACGTCCGGTACGACGGGCGGCGCCACGACGCTCCCCTCGGCGTATGCGCGCTTCGGGGGGAGCGCCACTGTGAGTCTGGAGGGCTCCACGATCGTCGTGCGCACCACGGATGTGCCGGATCATCCGAGCCCCTACTTCGGCAGCGGGAGCGCGAACTATGAGGCGCCGACCGCCGGCGTGCAGGTGAATCCGCACCGCATCGCCAGCCAGAACCTCGTGTTCCGCATTCCCGCGGCACCGACGGCGGCCACACCCTCGGACACGCCGCTCGGACCGATCGGCGTTGCCACGAACGGCGTCGTCCTGTTCAACCAGTACGCGGCGGGCCGCATGCCGCTGACGAACGAGATCTTCTCGTTCGATCGCTTCAACGGGCACCCGTCGCCGTCGAACCAGTACCACTACCACGTGGAACCGCTGTGGCTCACCACCTCGCGCGGGAAAGCCACCTTCATCGGCGTCCTGCTCGACGGATTCCCGGTCTACGGAACGGTGGACGAGAACGGCAGCGCCCCCTCGGACCTCGACAGCTGCAATGGACACGTGGGCGTGAAGGAAGACTACCCGCAGGGGATCTACCACTACCACGTCACCTCGGCACCGCCGTATATCGCCGGCTGCTTCCACGGCACCGCTGGCACGGTGGCGGGCTGATGACGAGTCACCTGGGAACCGCCGCAGTGGCACTCACCGCGGTGCTGCTCGTCGGTACGGCCGCCGTGTCCTACCCGTTCGCCGACAGATCAGCGGCGCCGGCCGCGAACGGCGTCCGCAACGGACACGTGGTTATGTACTGGCCCGGTGGTGTCCTCAAGTCCGACATCACCTACCGGGACGACGCGTACGAGGGCGATTACCGTACGTTCTACCCGAGCGGCGCACCGTACGAGTGGCGGCACTACGTGAACGGCCATGAAGAGGGGCTGCAGCAGTCGTGGGCCGAGGACGGCACGCTCTACCTGAACTACGAGGTGCACGACGGCCGCCGATACGGGCTCGTGAACGCCTCTCCCTGCTCGATCGTGAGCGACGAATCTGCCGGCACGCCCCGCGCAGTCCGGCCGACGACCGCCCCGTCCGCGCCCGAGCCCACCAGTGCACCCAATCGCCGGGTCGCCAGTTCGTTCGTCGCCTCTTCTCTCCCGTTCTATGACGAGGCCACATTCACCCCTCACTGGACGCCGGTGGACCACCGCGTTGCAGCATTCACGCTCATGACGGAGAGCCGTACGGCCATCTCGAATCGGACGCTGGCCGGCCGACCGTATGTGGCGAGCTTCGTCTACACGAACTGCGCGGCGGTGTGCCCCATCCTGGTGCGCCAGCTCTCGCGTGTGCAGGAGGACCTCGGCGATCGCGCCCGCATCGTGTCGTTCACGGTGACGCCGGACGCGGACACGCCGGAGGTGCTCGCGGCGTTCGGCCACGAGCGCGGCATCGATCCGTCGCGCTGGTCGCTCGTCACCGGGAGCAAGCGCACCATCTACACGCTGGCCCGCACGTCGTACTTCGCCGACGACAGCCGTGCCGGCCTGACGCCGGACGACGAGCGCGCGTTCCTCCACTCCGAAAAGCTGCTGCTCGTGGACGGCAACGGCCAGCTCCGCGGTATCTACAACGGAACGCAGCCGCACGCCGTGGACCAGCTGATCGACGACTTCAGGACGCTGAGCACCGAGCCCGCGTCACGTCGGTAGCGCCGGACGTTCCACGCCTGGCCGGCCCTCCCGGCCTTCCAGCCCTCCTGTTATGATTCGGCCTTCCCATGACACGAGACGAACTCGTCGTGCTGCTGAAGGCGCACGCCACCGTCGGCGGCGTACCTGAAGAGGAACTGCTGTGGCTCGCGTCTCACGGGGTGCCGCGCCACTACGCAGTGGGCGCCGTGCTCACCCATGCGGGCGGCGAGATGCCCGAGGGGCTCTTCATCCTCTTCTCCGGCCACATCGTCATCCGCGTCGATCGCGGCGAGGGGCCGAAGAAGGTGATGGAATGGCACGGGGGTGACGTGACCGGCGTGCTGCCGTACTCGCGCATGGTGTCGCCCCCCGGAGACTCCGTCGCGCTCGAACCGGTCGACTCCTTGTTGATTCCACGCGCGCTCATGCGCGACATGATCCGTGAGTGCCACGAGATGACCGGCATCCTCGTGCACAAGATGGTCGATCGCGCGCGGCAGTTCGTCTCGAGCGACGTGCACGACGAGAAGATGGCCGCACTGGGCCGTCTCTCTGCAGGACTCGCCCACGAGTTGAACAATCCGGCCGCCGCCATCGAGCGGAGCGCAGCCCTGCTCGAGGATCGGCTGGCCGACGCCGAGCGGGCCACGCTCGCGCTTGGCGCGGCACGCCTCTCGGACGAGCAGCTGTCTGCGGTTGAACGCATCCGCGACGCGTGCCTGGCCTCACCCCTGCGCGGCGTCCTGTCACCCCTGCAGCAGGCGCAGCGCGAGGACGAACTGACCGACTGGGTCGAGGATCACGGACTTCCCGCGACGCTCGGAGGGCTGCTGGCCGACACAACCGTGTCGACGCAGGCGCTGGATCGCATCGCCGGCGTGGTCGAAGGGACGTCGCTCGAAGCGGTGCTGCGCTGGGCCGCATCAGGTTGCGCGGTGCGAGCCCTCTCGTCGGAGATCCAGGATGCCGCGACACGGATCTCCGGCATCGTCGCGGCGGTCAAGGGCTTCACCTACATGGACCAGGGCCGCACCTCGGAGGTCGATCTTCCCCTCGCGGTCCAGAACACCGCGGTCGTGATGCGCTCCAAGGCGCGCTCGAAGAAGGCGGAGATCGCCGTGAAGATCCCGAGCGATCTCCCGAAAGTCTGCGGGTACGGCGGGGAGCTGAACCAGGTGTTCGCCAACCTGATCGACAACGCCCTCGACGCGATACCCGAGGGAGGACGCGTCGAGATCAGCGCCGCGCTGGAGCAGGATCACGTGGTCGTGCACGTCGTGGACAACGGCAGCGGCATCCCACCTGCGATCCTCAGCCGCATCTTCGATCCCTTCTTCACCACGAAGCCGGTCGGCCGGGGCACCGGCATCGGGCTGGACATGGTCCGCAAGCTGCTCAAGCACAACAACGCACAGATCGAAGTCGAGAGCCGCCCCGGCCACACCGACTTCACGCTGACCCTGCCGGTCAGCGGGCATGCCGACGCCAAAGGAGTCCAGTGAGCCGCCCGTTTCTTCTGCTCGTCGACGACGACCCGCAGGTGCTAGCCGCCGTGCGGCGCGACATCCGATCGAAGTACCGTGAGCACTACAGTGTGGTGAGTGCCGCGTCCGGCGAGGAGGCGCTCGCCTCCGTGAAGGAGATGAAGGCCCGCGGCGACGAGCTCGCCCTGGTGCTCTCGGACCAGCGCATGCCGGGCATGCAGGGCACGGAGCTGCTCGCCAGCGTGCGCGAGCTGTATCCGCTCACCCGCCGGGTGCTGCTCACCGCCTACTCGGACGCCAACGCCGCGATCCAGGCCATCAACGCCGCGCACGTCGACTACTACCTGCAGAAGCCGTGGGACCCGCCGGAAGAGAAGCTGTATCCCGTCCTCGACGATCAGCTCGACGACTGGCAGGCGAAGTCGCTGCCGGAAGCCAGGGGGCTGAGACTGGTCGGCGATCAGTGGTCGCCGCGCACGCACGCCGTGAAGGACTTCCTCTCGGCGAACCTCTTCCCGTTCAAGTGGCTGGACGCCACGCTGCATCCCGACGCGCGGCCCCTGCTCGAGAGCGCCGGCGTGGCCCCGCAGGACCTGCCGGCCCTCTTCTTCGAGGACGGCACGGTGATGCGCGACCCGCAGCCGCGCGACGTGGCGGCGCGGCTCGGACGGTCGATGTCCGCGGCGGCGGAGCTGTACGACCTGGTCATCGTCGGCGCCGGTCCAGCCGGTCTCGCGGCGGCGGTCTACGGCGCGTCCGAGGGCTTGAAGACACTCCTGCTCGACTGCCATGCGCCTGGGGGCCAGGCCGGCAGCAGCTCCCGCATCGAGAACTACCTGGGATTCCCGACCGGTGTGAGCGGCAGCGAACTGACGCGGCGCGCGGTGGCGCAGGCGGAACGGCTGGGTGCGGAGATTCTGGTGCCGCTCGAGGTCGCGGGGGTTCGTATAGAGGATGGCTACAAGCGGGTGACGCTCAGCGACGAACGGGAGATCGTGGCCAGGAGCCTCCTCGCGTCCACCGGCATGTCCTATCGGCAACACCCGGCTCCCGGGATCCCGGAGCACACGGGGTCCGGCGTGTACTACGGCGCCGCCACGACCGAAGCGCCGGCCTTCGCGGGCAAGCGCGTGTTCGTCGTCGGTGGCGGCAACTCCGCCGGGCAGGGCGCGCTCTACCTGGCCCGCTACGCCAGCGAGGTGAACATCGTCATCCGGCGTGAGTCGCTGGCCGCGACCATGTCTCAATACCTGATCGACCAGCTCGCGAAGACGCCAAACGTGCGCCTGCGGGTGTACACGGACCTGGTCGGCGTCGAAGGCAGCGGACACGTCGAGCACGTGGCCCTCACCGACGTCAGCACGGGCGCGACCGCACTCGAAGAGGCCGATGCCATATTCGTCTTCATCGGCACGCGACCCCGGAGCGAATGGCTGCCCGACTCGGTGTTACGCGATCCAAAGGGATTCGTGCTCACCGGGCGCGAGTTGATGGTGGCCGACGCTTTCCCCCGCATGTGGAAGGAAGCGCGCCAGCCGCTGCTGCTCGAGACCAGCGTGCCGGGCATCTTCGCCGCCGGCGACGTGCGGGCGGGGGCTATGAACCGCGTCGCCGCCGCGGTCGGCGAAGGCTCGATGACCGTCCGCCTCGTGCACGAGTACCTCGCCCTCTGACACGGGCACGGCCGTCTTCTAGATGGGAACTTCGCCGGCAGCTGCCGCGAGGGTGAGCGCGAAGCCGTTGGCGACCCACTGGGCGGTCACCGAGAATCCGGCCGATTCGAGCATCGCCGTGAGGTGCGCCGGTTCGTACTTGTACGAACTCTCCGTCCACAGCGTTTCGCCTGGCGCGAAGGCCACCTCGAATTCGGCCGCAGGCAGCGTGACGCGCTGGCGCCGCAGGCTCACCAGGTGCATCTCCACCCGCGAGGCGTCGGCATTCCAGATCGCGCGGTGCGCGAAGCCATCGAGGGCGAAGTTTGCGCCGGTCTCGCGATTCACGTTGAGCAGCAGGTTCCTGTTGAACGCCGCGGTGACGCCAAGTGGATCGTCATAGGCCAGGAGCAGTTCCGCGTCCGGCTTGACGAGGTCGGCTCCGAGCAGAAGCGTGCCGCCGGCACGCAGCGCCGCACGCATGGATCGCAGCAGGTGGGCAGACGAGGCCGTGTCGAAGTTCCCGATGTTCGAGCCGAGGAACACGAGCATCGTCGGCCGCCCGTGCGGACGCTGGGCGAGCCGTGCGAGCGAACGTTCGTAGCCGTGCCTGTAGAGCCAGACGTCGGCGCCTGGCCGAAGGCTCAGACGGCTCCACGCGCGGGTGAGCGCCTCGGCGGAGACATCGACCAGTTCGACGCGTACGGGGTTCTCCCCGAACGGCGCCAGCAGCGTCTCGAGCTTCGACCCGTTGCCGGGACCGAATTCGACGAGCATCTGGGGTTTCCCCGCCAGCGCGTGGATCTCGGCGGCGTGGCGCTCGAGCAGCGCCTGTTCGGTGCGGGTGATGTGATACCACGGCAGGCAGCAGATGGCGTCGAAGAGCGCCGAGCCGAGCGCGTCGTAGAGAGCGTGGGTCGGCAGCTGACGTGGTGTGCGGCGCAGGTGCTCCACCACGGTGTCGAGCAGCGACGATGAGGCGGCCTCAGCGTGCGCAGCGAAACGTGGCGTAGACATAGGGATACCGTGGACGGAACCAGTTCCTGAACGTGGGACGCAGCAGGTCGCGCGCCGTCACCGGCGAGGCGCCCTTCATGACGATGTGCTGGCCGTCGAAGAAGTCGGCCGAGTATTCCGGGTACGACGCCATGGGCGTGAAACCCGGAAACGGTGCGAACGGCGTGGCGGTCCACTCCCATCCGTTGCCCACGAGGTCTTCGATGCCCCACGCGCTGGCGCCGGCCGGATGGCTGCCCGCCGGGTGCGGGTCGAAGGTGACGAAGTCGAACGCGCCGCGGCGCGACGAGGGCGGCTCGCTGCCCCAGGGGAAGGGACGCTCGCCGTCGGGGCTGCCGAACGCCGCCCGGTGGTATTCGGCCTCCGTCATCAGCCGCGCGCCGCTCCAGCGCGCAAACGCGCTCGCCTCGGCGAAGCTTACGTACACCGGCCACGCGGGCGGGAGCGGGATCCGCGCGAACATGCCCCGCCAGACCCACGTGTCGCCGTCGCGCTCCCAGAACAGCGGATGGGCACGCTGCTCCTCCTGCACCCATCGCCAGTCGTCACCGGACCACCAGCGCGGATCGCCGTAGCCGCCCGCCTCCACGAACGCCATGAAGCGCGCATTCGTCACGTTGTGCCGCTCGACCTGGAAGGCCGGCACGAACACGCGATGGAGCGGGTGCTCGTTGTCCCATCCGAACCGAGCCGACCCGCGATCGATGCCGAGCGTGGCCTCTCCCGCCGGCACCTCGATCCATGCGCCATCGGGCATCGGTCCCCTGGCCACTACCCTGTAATAGTCCGGCGGGCGCTTCTGGGAGAACGGGATCCGGTGCCACATGTAGAGCAGCGTTTCCTGGTGCATCTCCTCATGTTCGAGGATCGCGAACACCGCCTCCATGCCGTCCAGCAGCTCATGCCCCGGACGGTCGAGTTCCGCCTCGCGCAACGCCGCAAGCACGCGGCGATCGGCTTCGTCAGCGAACTGGCGCACCTCAGTCCTGGCTGGCCAGGCCGACGCGCGGTTCGCCGCGGGGTCCGCATCGGCTTCATGCGGGTCGATGCCGCGCGCGAACAGGGTCTCCAGGCGCGCATCGATCGATGCACCGCCGATCGCCTTCTTCACGAGCGTGTTGAAACTGAAGCCCGGAAGGTGCCCGTCGTAGAAGACGATGGGATGACGCAGTGCGATGGGACGGCTGTAATACGCCTCGTCGGCCAGCATCGCGAAGAGTTCGGCCGACCGCCGCCGATTGCGCTGATACCGTGCGATCAGCGTGTCGCGGGTGGCCTGCGTGGGGCGCCCGTCGAGAAGGCCTGCGCCTTCCGGCCGTACAGCGGGCTCCGGCCCAGTTGCCTCAGTACTGCGCGAGGGCATCGTCCGCGTAGCAGTAGACCCAGCGCTCGCCCGGCTCCGCCGACGCAATCACCGGATGGCCGGTGTCCTGGAAATGATGCCGGGCATGCCGGTTGGGGGAACTGTCGCAACAGAGCGTCACGCCGCACTGCTGACAGGTGCGCAGGTGCACCCACGACGCGCCAATCGCCACACACGCCTCGCATTCGCGCGCGCGCGGGTGCGCGATGCTCTGCAGTGCATCGAGATGTCCGCAGCCCTTCGTCACTCGGTGAGTATACGAGGGGCCGCACGCCTCTGGCCACTCGCCTGTCGGCTCAGCTGAGGGCCCGGCGCGAGCCAGCCCGACGGTGGCTACGCGCGCCGAATAGACCTGACGATCTTCTCGCCGTGGAACCGCCCGTTCTCGATGAAGATCGCGCCCGTATCCAGGCCGCCGACGAGGCCGCCGGCCACGAACAGTCCCGGCACGTTCGTCTGCATCGTCTCCGGATCGAAGACCGGCTCGCGCCTTGGACCAAGCTCGACCCCCGCCGTCCGCAGGAGATCGAAGTCCGGGTGGTATCCGGTCAGCAGCAGCACGCGATCGGCCGCCACCTCGATCTGCGTGCCGTCCTTCAGTTCGACGACGGCACTGGTGGGCCGGATCTCGACGACCCTGGACTCGAAGTGTGCGGTGACCGACCCCTCCTTGATGCGGTTGTCGATGTCGGGCCGGATCCAGTACTTGATGCGGTCCGACAGGGTCGCCCCGCGATGGACCAGCGTCACCGCGGCCCCGGCCCTGTAGAGTTCGAGCGAGGCGATCGCCGCGGAGTTCTTGCCGCCGACCACGAGCACGTGCTGCCGGTAGTGGGCGTGGGGATCGCCGTAGTAGTGCTGCACGTGCGGCAGGTCTTCGCCCGGCACGCCGAGCAGGTTCGGCTGATCGTAGTAGCCGATCGCGAACACGACGTTCCGCGCCTTGTGGCCGCGGCGCACCCCTTTGTCCGACCGGGTGTCCACGATGAACACCCGCTCGCCGTCCAGGACATCCGGCGTGATCGCGAGCACCTCTTCCCCGAACGCAATCGGGATCTGGTACGCGTCGACCACCCGGCGGTAGTAGCGGAGCGCTTCGTGCCGGGTCGGCTTCTCATACGGCGTCACGAACGGCAGCTTGCCGATCTCGAGCAGGTCGGGGGTCGTGAAGAAGGTCATGCCCGGAGGGAAGTTGAAGATCGAGTTGACGAGCACCCCCTTCTCGACCACCAGGTAATCGAGGCGGGCCTCGGACGCGGCAATCCCTACCGCCAGCCCAGCGGGGCCGGCGCCGATGATCAGCAGATCGCGAACGGACATATACAGGCAATTCTAATTGCCAATCGCCCGCTGCTACTCTGTCCGGGGCCGCGCACCGTTCGTCAGGGATTTGCGGCCGCTCGTCGGAGAGCCGGCCGGGGAGCGGCGGAACGACGTATCGTCGAACTCGACATCGACCATGAAGAGCTTCCTGCCGTTCGCACGCATCGTCCTCCTCTCGACCGTGGCGGTCATCCTGTTCTTCGGCTCGTTCGGGCATGCCGGGTGGCTGAACGTGGCGGCCAATGTCGGCGCGGCGGTCCTGTTCTCGGCGCTCATCGGCGTGCCGATGCAGTTGCTGCTGCCAAGGCTCGCCCCACGGATCTTCAGGCAGACCACGGCGCCGGTCAGCTGGCTGCTGCTCATCGGCGTGATGATGACGATCGCCGCGGTCGGCAGCGCTGTCGGGATTGTGATGCTCGCCGGCGTCGGACTGCTCCCCTGGTCCGGCACCGTGACCTTCTTCCTGAACTCGCTCCGAGTCTCGCTCGCCATCACGCTGACCTTCGGCGTCGGCGTCACGCTCTATCAGCGCATGCGCCACCGGGCGGATGCGGCGGAACTGGCCCTGCGCACGAAGGAGCGCGACGAGGCGGAGGCGCGGCGCGCCGCCACCGAAGCGCGCCTGACGTCGCTCGAATCGCGCGTCCAGCCGCACTTCCTGTTCAACACGCTCAACTCGATCGCCGCGCTGATCCCGCACGACCCTCGCGGTGCCGAGCGGATGATCGGCCAGCTGGCGTCGCTGCTCCGCTCGTCCCTGGATGGCGCCGGCACACCCCTGGTGCCGCTGGCGCAGGAACTGGCGAGCACGCGCGCGTACCTCGAGATCGAGCGCGTCCGCTTCGGCGATCGGCTCCGGTACAGCATCGAGGTGCCGGACGCCCTCGGGGGCACGCTCGTCCCGCGCTTCGCCCTTCAGACACTGGTCGAGAACAGCGTGAAGTACGCCGTGGCCACGCGGCGTGGAGGCGGCACGGTCACGCTCTCGGCCGAGGCCGTCGGCCAGCAGGTGCGCGTCGTCGTGCAGGACGACGGGCCCGGGTTCGATCCGGCGACGGCACTGCCCCAGCACGGCCTCGCGCTGGTCCGTGAGAGGATGGCGTTGTCGTTCGGCGAGCGTGCGTCGCTCGACATCGACGGCGTGCCCGGGCGCACGCGCGTCGTCGTGGAGGTGCCGCGATGATCCGGGCGTTTGTGGTCGACGACGAGCGGCTGGCGGTGGACCGGCTGACGAGGCTGCTCGTCGAATCGGGGCGCGTGCAGGTCGTGGGCAGCAGCACGGACCCCGAGGAGGCGCTCGAGGCGCTGGCGGCGGCCGCACCGGACGTGCTCTTCCTCGACATCCAGATGCCCGGGCTCACCGGCTTCGAGCTGCTCGAACGGCTCGTGGTGTCCGTGCCCGTGGTCTTCACCACCGCGTACGACGAACACGCGCTCCGCGCCTTCACCACGAACTCGATCGACTACCTCCTCAAGCCGGTGGAACGCGAACGGCTCGACCAGGCGCTGGACAAGCTGGAACGGCTGACGCAGGGTCCGCAGCCGGATGTGCGGGCGCTGGCCCGGGCGCTCGCGGCCCAGCTCGCGCAGCCGCGCCGCGTCGAGCGCCTGGCGTCGAGGGTGGGCGACAAGACCACGCTGCTCGAGGTCGCGCGCATCTCGCACCTCGTGGCAAAGGACAAGCTGACGTTTGCCGTCGTGGCTGGACGCGAGCACGTCGTCGAACCGACGCTCACCCAGCTGGAGAGCCTGCTCGATCCCCGCCGGTTCGTTCGCATCCACCGGTCGACCCTCGTGAACACCGCCTTCGTCCAGGAAATCTACGCAGGCGTGGACGAGGGCGTGGTGCTGCGGCTCCGCGACGAGGCGAAGACCGAGCTGTCGGTGGCCCGCGACCGCGTACGGGACCTCAAGGACAGGCTCGGGATCTGACGCCAGGCTGAAGCCGGGCGCTCCGGACAGCGCTGCCAGCCCCACCTGCCCGGCCTGCCCACCAGCTCTTCCAACGCCCATTGGCCGCTGCCGCTGCCCGTTCACCCTGCCGTTCCGCCAGCTCGCTGGATCATTTTCGGGACAAGCCTTTCTTCTACTATCATTTACGGCAATTCGTCGGCGCCGGACGGCGCCCATGCGTATTTACAGGAGACGACACGAATGCACGCGCCCATCAAATACTTCGAGAAGGGGCTCTCCATCGCCGCGAATGGCGCCTGGGTGGTGTTCAACACGCTGAACAAGATCAACCAGAACCCCTCCTTCACGCCGAAGTGGTCCGACAAGCCGCTGCAGAAGTCGTATCAGAAGACCAAGCCGCCGCTCGGCTGGCCGCGTGAAACCGACTCGCTCTGCCCGGTCTGCACGCGTGAAGCCCGCCAGGAGATCCTCGACGGCAAGAAGGACGTCAGCGTCCTGCTGAACGAGAAGGTCGGCGAGATCAAGGCGACCATCCTCGAGCGCGACGGCAAGATCCTGATGGTGAAGGATTGCCCGATTCACGGCCACTTCGAGGACGTGATGGCGATCGACACCGAGTTCTTCAAGCACCTCGAATCGGTGTTCCCGGGCCGCGACATCCGCGCGCACAACGACGAGAAGCTCCACAACCACGGCAGCAGCACCATCCAGCACGGCCGCGGGTCGGTGCTGACGGTCGACCTGACCAACCGCTGCAACATGATGTGCGACCCCTGCTTCATGGACGCGAACCAGGTCGGGTTCGTCCACGAGCTGAGCTGGGAGGACATCAAGCAGGTGCTCGACAACGCGATCAGCATCAAGCCGAAGCGGCAGATGTCGGTCCAGTTCTCGGGCGGTGAGCCGACGATTTCGCCCTACTTCCTCGACGCCGTGCGCTACGCCCGCAAGGTCGGCTACGCCTCGGTGCAGGCGGCCACCAACGGCATCGAGTTCGCCAAGGACGCGGAGTTCGCGAAGGCGGCGGCCGACGCCGGCCTGCGCTACGCCTACCTCCAGTTCGACGGCATCGGCAACGCGGCCAACTCGCACCGCCGCGTCGGCAACCTGTTCGACGTGAAGCTGCGCGCGATCGAGAACCTGCACAGCGCGGGCGTCGACATCGTGCCGGTCGTCACCATCGTCAACGGCGTG
Organism: Vicinamibacterales bacterium; assembly: GCA_046331345.1. Lineage (GTDB taxonomy): Bacteria > Acidobacteriota > Vicinamibacteria > Vicinamibacterales > CAVVIG01 > CAVVIG01. The sequence continues at coordinate 738,352 of JAXLRA010000005.1, forward strand.
AACAACGAGCAGGTCGGCCGCATCATCGAGTTCGCGCTCGACAACCCGCGGAAGATCAACTTCCTGTCGTTCCAGCCGGTGTCGTTCACCGGCCGCGACGAGGAAGTGACGCCGGAGCGCCGTGCCGCGCAGCGCTACACGCTGTCGCACCTCGCGCACGACGTGAAGAACATGACCGGCCTCGGTGAACCGACGCGCGACTGGTTCCCGATTTCGTTCATGAACACGTTCACCGACTGGGCCGACGTCGTGAAGGGCCCCGACACCGAGTGGGGCAACCTCACCTGCGGCTGCCACCCGAACTGCGGCGTCGGCATGGCGGTGATGATCGACAAGGAAACCAAGGAAGCGGTCCCGGTCAGCGCGTTCCTGAAGGCGGAGCAGCTGGCGAAGGACGTCGCCTCGGTGGCCGACGCGGCCCGCGGCCGCAACATGTCGGTGCTCGGCATGGCGCTCGCCCTGGCCCGCAACTACGACCCGTTCAAGTCGCCGACGCACTTCAAGCTGACCGACCTGCTGAAGAAGTTCGACAAGACCTTCGGCGCGACCAAGTCGGCCCAGGCCGGCAAGTACGGCAAGACGAGCGGCCAGATCACGAAGGAAGACATCGCGAAGCGGCGCGCGGACCGCTGGAACTTCCTGTTCATCGCGGGGATGTGGTTCCAGGATCTCTTCAACTACGACTTCCGCCGCACGGAGATGTGCATCATCCCGTATGCCACGCAGCAGGGCGAAATCTCCTTCTGCGCCTACAACACGGGCATCGGCTGGCGCAACATCATCGAGAAGATGCACATGACGGCCACCCTCACCAAGTGGTACGAGGAGCACGGCCGCCACGAGATCTTCGCGGGCAACAAGAAGGTGCCGCTCAACTCGACCGAGCACTCGCTCGTGCTGAACGCCGAGGCGGTGGCCAAGGGCGCCCAGACGGATCTCGACGAGCTCGGCATCGCGAAGAACGCCCGCGAGGAAAAGCTCGCCCAGCGCAAGAAGGAACAGGATCCGAAGTACCACGCGGAGATGGCCAAGCTCTACGCGCAGCACGTGCTCAAGGAGCAGCCGACCATCCAGATCCAGGGCCTCGGCGGCAAGAAGAACGTGCAGGAAGTGCTGCACAAGCCCCAGGTCTAGTCGAGCGGCAGCTTGGCGCCTGGCCGCTCGCCGGCCATAGGCGCTGGGCCATGGGCATCGTACGTAGCGCCACACTTCAGTGTGGCGCCTGATAGACGGGCCGGCAGCACTTACGTGCTGCCGGCCTTTTCGTTTGTACGCTTGTGTTGCGCAGCGGCCAAAACTCAGCCATTTGATATCAATCGAAGAGGGCCGATTTCGACGCTAGACTGGGACCAGCGTCCCGCACAGGCGGGCACCCCATCCGCCGGAGCGTCCATGAGCGCCGTAAGCCAGCCCCCTCCTGTCAGGGAGGTGACCCACCCGAACGGCGCCAGGCGCATTGCCCTCGGCTACGCCGCGGCCGGCATCGTCTACATCCTGGTCTCGGACCGCCTCGTCACACTGCTCTTCGACGACATCGACACGATCACGCTCGTGATGACGCTGAAGGGCTGGGGCTTCGTGCTCGTCACGTCGGCCCTGCTGTGGGTGATGATCAAGCGCCACGTCGCCGACCTGCTGGCCAGCGAGTCGGCCCGCCTGGAGCGTGAAGCGTTCGTCGCCACGGTCGTGGACAGCGTCGGCGGCTACCTGTACGTGAAGGACCTGGACTACCGCTACCAGTTCGCCAACGCGGCCGTGTGCGACCTGTTCGGCGTCACCCCCACGACCATCGTCGGCTGCGAGGATTCGCAGTTCCTCGACGCCCCGACGGCAGCCGGCATCCGCGACAACGACCGCCGGGTGATCGAACGGGGCGAACGGGTCGAAGCCGAGGAGATTCACGTCGGCGCCAGGGGGGGCGAGCCCAGGAACTACATGTCGGTGAAGATACCGCTCCGGCGCGCGGACGGGACCATCATCGGCCTGTGCGGCATCTCGACCGACATCACCGACATCAAGGCCGCGGAAGCCGAGCGGACACGCCTGCGCGAGCAGCTCGTGCAGGCACAGAAGATGGAGACGATCGGCCAGCTCACCGGCGGGATCGCCCACGACTTCAACAACATCCTCACAAGTATCCTCGGCCATGCGTCGCTGCTCCAGGCGCTCGATGCGGTGATGAAGGACCCGGCCGCGAGGGACTACGCCGACGAGATCACGATCGCAGGCGAGCGCGCCCGGGATCTCGTGAAGAACATGCTGCGGTTCAGCCGCGGACATGCCACCGACGAGGCGGACGTCCAGGCGCTGCGGCCCCAGCCGGTCGTGGCCGAGGCGGTGAAGATGCTCACCGCCACCATTCCCTCGAGCATCCGCATGGAGACCGACATCGATGCGCGGGCTGCCAGCATCCTGCTCGACCCGGTGCAGCTGCACCAGCTGATCACCAACCTCGTCATCAATGCGCGGGATGCGATGAACGGCATCGGGACCATCCGCATCTCGCTGGCCGATCGGCACGTGACGTCAGGCACCTGTGCCGCCTGCCACTCGGCCATCGAGGGCCAGTTCGTGGAGCTGTCGGTTGCCGATACTGGCAGTGGCATCGCCCCGGAACACCTGCAGGCGATCTTCGAGCCGTTCTTCACGACGAAGGAGGTCGGCAAGGGCACCGGCCTCGGCCTGTCTGTGGTGCACGGGATCCTGCATCAGGCCGGAGGGCACATCGAGGTCCGCTCCACGGTGGGTCGAGGCACGACGATCGGGCTGCTCTTCCCAGCGCTGGTGCAGGAATCCTCCGGCGGCGAAGTGCGGCCCGTCGAAGTGCCCGCAGCAACGTCACACACGTGGGCGCGGGTGATGGTCGTGGACGACGAACCGGTGCTGACACGCCTGGCGCGGACGGTGCTGGAGCGGCGCGGCATGCAGGTCACCAGCTTCAATGACAGCCAGGCGGCGCTGGCCGCCTTCGCCGCTGCGCCGGCCGACACCGACCTGGTCATCACGGACCAGACGATGCCGGGATTGACGGGCGATGAACTGGCGCGACGGATGCTGGCCATTCGGGCTGACTTGCCCGTGCTGCTGTGCACGGGCTACAGCGACCTGGTCGACGGCGCCACCGCGGCCGCCATCGGGGTACGCCGCTACCTGTCCAAGCCGATCGCCATCGCCACGCTGGTACAGGCGGTCATCGACGAACTGCCCCCGACGAACCCGCGGGAGAGCCGCGGCCACTGAGGCAGGCCCCACCTTCGCAAAGGGCACGTCCCGGTCTATGATGCGCGCGGCCGGGGAGGGCCACGACGTGGAACTGGGACGCATGACGATGGCGGGGATCGCGCTGGCCGCGGCGATGACGGCGGCTGGTGCGTCCGTCACCACACAGGCGCAGGCACCAGCTGGGACGTTCCGGCTCGCGACCTTCGACGCGTCGGGCGACCCGAGGCTGGGCGCCACGGTCGGGAACGGCGAGCACGACCTGCTCGACGTCCACAACGGCATTCGCTATCTGCTCCAGGCCAACGCACCCGAGGCGCAGAACCTGCCGTACATCCCGGCCGACATGCGCACGCTCGCTGGCGCCGGCCCGCGCGCCACCGCCGCCATCCGCCAGGTCTACCAGGCGCTCGCGGCGAGAAAGGCCGCCGGCACGCTCAAGGACCCCGGCGGGCAGTACCGCATCTTCTACCCGACGACCGCCGTGAAGTTCATGGCGCCGGTGCCGAACCCGTCGAAGATCTACGGCTTCGCCGGCAACTATCCGCGCGAAGGCGATCTGGCCAACCCGAAGTTTCCGAGTTCGTTCTTCAAGTCGGTGGCGTCGCTCACCGGGCACAACGACCCCATCGACCTCGCGGGGCTCATCACGAAGGGGGTCCATGAGCCTGAGCTGTCGCTCGTCATCGGCCGCCGCGGCAAGAACATCCCCGAGGCGCAGGCGCTCGACTACGTGTTCGGCTACATGATCTGCAATGACGTCTCGTCCCGCGACCTGCAGCAGGGCAGCCATCCAACGCAGGGGGCCACGTTCGACAAGGGGCTCGACACCTTCTCACCGTGTGGACCGTTCCTCACGCTGAAGGAGGACGTCCCCAACGCGCAGAACCTCGCGCTCTCGGCCACCATCAACGGCCAGCCCTCGCCGATGCCGAACCCGAACACGCGGTTCATGACGTTCAAGATCCCGCAGATCATCAACTACGTCTCGGGACGCATGACGCTCGAGGTGGGCGACATCTTCCAGACCGGCGTGCCCGCGCCCGTGGTGCCGCTGAAGGCGGGCGACACGATCGAGATCAGCATCGAAGGGCTCGGGATGCCGTTGCGCAACCGCGTGCTCGCCAACGGGGCACAGGCCGGAACCCGCTGAACGCAGGCGTGGCCGCCGCCAGCTCCGGGCAAGATTCCCGGACAGCCCGGCCGCAAGTCAGGGGATAATCCGGCGCTCGGATTTCCCATCGGCGCAGGCGCACCCTGACCTGCGCGGTCACCCGAGCTGGAGGTGTGCATGTCCTGGACTCGTTTCGTCTCATCGGCCGGCGCGCTGGGCCTTGCCTGCGTCACCCTTCTCGCGGCGCAGGCGCAGCGCAGCGGCGTCGTCGCCGCGCAGGCTCCACAGGCGTCGTCGGCGCCAGCCGTCGGCCAGGGCACGCTGCTGACCGGCGCCTGGGGTGCCGCCCCGGTCCCGGTGGCACCCGACAGCTGGGGCACCGTGTCGAAGGGCTACGTGAGCGCCAGCTACAAGCGTCCGTTCTGGAACAAGGCCAAGGAACTGCTCTTCAGCGGCAAGCAGGTCACGAGCTTCACGATCAGCGCGCTCGATCCCGCCCTCTACTGCGAGGTGCGCAAGCATTACGGCTTCGTCTGGTTCGAGATGCAGCACAGCACCATGTCGTGGGACGACGTGGCGAAGATGATCGCGGCGTGCCCGGGTCCTGACGGGGCCGCCCCGTTCATCCGCATGCCGGACCAGAACGAATCCAGCATTCAGAAGGCCACGGACCTTGGTGCCATCGGCCTCATCTTCCCGACGATCCGGGATGGCCATCAGGCGCTCGAGGCTGCGCGTTACTCGCGCTTCCCGCCGTTCGGCCGCCGCAGTTCAGGCGCGGGACAGGCGGCCTCCGTCTGGTCGAAGGTGCCGGGCGGCTACCAGAACACCTTCAACGACAACATGCTCGTGGTCGTCATGCTCGAGACGCTCGACGGCATCATCAACGCCGACGAGATCGCCGCGACCTTCGGCATCGACGTCGTCATCCAGGGGAACAACGATCTCGCCCGCTTCTCCGGGTACGCGCAGGACGATCCCCGCTACCAGGCGATGCTCAACATCAGCCGGAACGCCGCGGCGAAGGCGGGCAAGTGGTGGGGGAACGCGGGTCAGCAGTACCTCACCGGCAACCCGCTCAGTGCCGACACGCGGTTCGTCCAGAACGGCCCCGCGATGGACGGCTGGACGCCTCCGCGTCCGGGCCGGAGCGCGGTGGAGGAACCGACCATCGGCGTCGGCGGCCGCGGCGCGAATCCGGGGCGGTAAGGCATCAAGGGAGGCGGGGCGGGGCGGGCCAGGCAGGCAGGACGGTAGAATTCACCTCGTGCGATCGATTGCGGCGTATGGCTTCCTGGCGCTCTACACCCTCGTGCTGGGGCCGCCGGTCCTGCTGCTCTCGTACCTGTTCTCGAGCGAACGGCTGATCATCGGTGCCGGCTTCCGCGGCACCGCGGTCGCCCTCTGGCTCGCCGGCGTCCGCTATCGCCTGATCCACGCCGAGCGGATGCCCGCATCCGGCGCCGTGTACTGCCTGAATCACACGAGCTTCCTCGACCTCGTGTCGTTCATGGCGCTCTACCCGCACTGCCCCGGACTTCGTGTGCTCTACAAGGCCGAGTTCAACAGCGTGCCGCTGCTCGGCCGCATCTTCAGGATGGCCGGGTGCATCCCGATCGTGCGGCAGCAGCAGGACCTGGCCTTCCAGGCCGTGGACCGCAGCGTCGAGGCGCTCCAGCGCGGCGTCTCGGTACTCGCGGCGCCGGAAGGGACGCGCAGCCGCGACGGCGCCCTCGCACCGTTCAAGAAGGGCGTCTTCGTGATGGCCATCCGCGCGCAGGTGCCGATCGTGCCGATGGCGATTCATGGCGCACGGCAGGCGCTGCCCAAGGGCGCGTGGCGCATCCGTCCCGTGGAGATCACGGTCACCGTGACGGAGCCGGTCCCAACCACGGGCCTCTCGTACGACGATCGCCAGTTCCTCGCCGACACGGTCCGCGACCGGATCGCCCAGACACTGACAACCAGACAGGAGACATGACGATGACCCTGAGGAGACGTGCGTCATCAGCCCTCCGGCGGCACCTGCGCAGCGTCCCGCTCGCCGCCATGCTGCTCCTGCTGTTCGTGTCGTCCGCAGGCGCGCAGCAACTGCCACCGCCATTTCCGCGCACCAACGCCACGCTCCTCTTCCAGAACGCCCGCATCAACGTCTACGACATCGTCTGGCCGAAAGGGCAGCCGACGGCGATGCACCGGCACGTCTACGACCAGGTCGGCACGTACTACGCGCGTGGCGGACGCACGATCACGACGCCAGACGGGCAGGCGCGATCGGCCATGACCGAGGTCGGTGCGCTCTCCACGACGCGCAAGGGGACGACGCACATCGAGGAAGGCAACTCCGACCCGCCGCTCCAGGCGGTCTTCATCGAACTGAAGGACGAGAAGCCGTCCGGCCTTCCGCCGGCCGACGCGGGCCTCTCCCCCTTCCCACGCGACGGGGCGAAACAGGTGTTCGACGACGAGCGGGTGACGGTGTGGGACGTACAGTGGGCCGCGGGCGCCGCCGGCTTCACCTACCGGCCGGCGCGCGAAACGGTCATCGTCTGGCTTGGGGCGACGCGGGTGCAGACCGCGGCGAGTGCCGATGCGGCATTCGCGTCGGTGGTGGACATCGCACCGGGAGGCATGCGGCACCTGGACCGCGGTGCAGCGGCACAGCTCGCTGTGGTCGGCGCCCCGGTGCGCGCCCTCATCTTCGAACTGAAGTGAGCCGCCCCGCCGCTCGCTGGGCGCATCCCAGCTGTGAAGGTCCGGCTGAAGCCGGACCCCACGATCCACAGGGCCGGGTCGGTGCCGTAGTCGTGGGGGCCGCCTTCAGGCGGACCTGTCACACCCCAACAGTCGCGGCGACGCGCCGTGCGCGCGGGACGAACAGCCACTCTGCGATGGCGAGGTTCGGCACCCAGCATGCCCAGGCGATGATCGGGTAGGCCACCTCGAACGGCACGCCTGACGCCAGGCTGAGCGGCAGGTAGACGCGCAGCGTGACCGCGGCATAGGTGAGGGCAAAGCTGCGAACGATCCAGCGCTGGTGCTCCAGCGTGTCGCCGCGCCGAATGGTCAGGTACGCCTGGATGGTCGTCGCCAGCCAGCTGACCGCCAGCAGACCGAAGCCGACGTGCGCCACCAGCCCGCCCTGCGACACGAACGCCATGGCGAAGCCCGCGATGCCGCTCGCGAGGATGGCGATCACGTAGACGCGGCCCAGCAGCCGGTGCGTGGCGGTGCGGCGGGCGCGCGGGCCGGTCCTGAACTGGAAGGGGCCGACGGCCATGGCCACCGCCCCACCCGTGAAGTGCACCACCAGGGCGAGGGGCATCGCCGAGTCCCGCAGGAACGGCGGCCGCATCTGGGGCACGAGCGCCAGGACACCGGCGTACACCGCCACTGCCACTGCGAAGGCTGCCATCAGCAGCCAGAGTCGAGTTCGCGACATCGTCCCTCCCGTCTGTCCGTCCACGAGGTGGACGCAATCGAGCGAGCCGCGGTTCCCTCGCCCGCACGGTCGAGCCGCGGCTGGGTTACTCTTGCGTCACGGCCCGGCATCGCGGAAGCACGACGGCACCCGGGCTGCCCGGAGAAGACATGCGCATTGGGTTCCCGCTCGCCGCCGCCACAGTCCTGACCGCCGCCTTGTGGAGCACGGCTCCGTCCGTCGTGCCCCTGCAGGCCGCAGCCGACCCGGCCCCCGCCGTCCGAGCGCTCCTCTCGTCGTTCGACCAGCAGACACCGGGATGCGCCGTCGGGGTCGCCGTCGATGGCCAGCCCGTGCTCGCGCAGGGCGCCGGGATGGCCGACCTCGAGCACGACGTCCCGATCACGCCGGAGACGATCTTCGAAGCCGGCTCTGTTTCCAAGCAGTTCACCGCCGCGGCGGTGCTCCTGCTGGCGCGCGACGGCAAGCTCTCGCTCGACGCCCCCGTGCGGACCTACCTCCCCGAAGTGCCGGACTACGGGACCCCCATCACCGTGCGCCAGCTGCTGACGCACACGAGCGGCCTGCGCGACTGGGGCAGCCTGCAGGCGATCGCCGGGTGGCCGCGAACGTCACGGGCCTACACACACGCCCACGTGCTGGACATCGTGGGCCATCAGAAGGTGCTGAACTTCACGCCCGGCACGCACTGGTCGTACAGCAACACGGGCTACAACCTGGCGGCCATCCTGGTGGGCCGCCTCTCGGGCATGTCGTTCGCCGACTTCACGCGAACGCGGATCTTCGAGCCGCTGGGGATGACCCGCACGTCCTGGCGCGACGACCACACCCGCATCGTCAAGGGACGCGCCGTGGCCTATGCGCGCCGCGACGGCGCGTTCCACTCCCTGATGCCGTTCGAAGACGTGTACGGGAACGGCGGGCTCCTGACGACCGTGGGCGACCTGTTGAAGTGGAACGAGAATTTCGTGCGGCCAACGGTCGGCGATGCCGCGTTCGTGCGTGAGCAGCAGCAGATGGTGGGGTTCAGCGGAGTGCCCGGGCACGGCTACGGCCTCGGGCTGATGTTCGACGACCGGCGTGGCGTCCGCCAGGTGGACCACTCCGGCTCGACGGCCGGCTACGTCGCCCACCTGGCGCGCTACCCCGACCAGCGGGTCTCGGTAGCTGTGCTCTGCAACCGCTCGGACGGAGGCGCCACGCAGAAGGCCTACGACGTGGCAGACCTCTACCTCGCCGATCGGGCACCGCTTGCACCAGTGCCCACGAGCACCTACGCCCTGAACGACGCCGACCGCGCGCGGTTGCAGGGCATCTATCGTTCACAGGCAGACGGCGGGAGCGCGATCGCGCTGGTGCGCGACGGCGGCAACCTGCGCATCGACGGCGGGGCGCGCCTCTTCGCGCAGTCGGCCACGCGGCTTCTCGCGGCGAACGGCACGGCCTACGAGTTCGACGGCACGGGGACGCTCCGCGTCCGCGACCGCTTCAACCTGACGACCTACGACAAGCAGCTCGCGGCGGCGCCGGCCGCCGCTGACCTGCAGGCATACGCCGGCAGCTATGTCAGCGACGAGGTGGAGGTCGCGCTGCGTATCGTGGCCGAGGGATCGACCCTCGTGGCCCTGCGAAGGCCGGACGCCCGCCTGGTGCTGACGCCGGTCTACAAGGATGCGTTCAGCTCGCCCGCGCTGGGCCACGTGGTCTTCAGGCGCGACGCGTCGGGGCGCGTCACCGCGCTCAGCGTTGTCGAGGAGCGCATGTGGGACGTGCGCTTCACCCGCCAGTGACCGTCGACCGCCAACGGCGGCAGCGGTTGATGGCACGGGCACGTTGACGTTCCAGTTGCCCTCAGGGCTGTGCACCAGTCCTGATCCCGACCGCCCTCTCCGACCGCCATCGCCCACCTCCAACCTCTAACCTCCAACCTCCGAACTCTGAGCGCTGACTTCTGAGTTCTGAGTTCTGAGTTCTGAGTTCCAAGCCCGTCCCGCTGGGACGAATCGCAGCGGCACCACGCGCATGCGCGCGTGACGGACTCCCGTCAACCTGTGTCGAACCGCGGTGCCGTGGTGACGAATGCGGCGTTCTCCGAAGGCGCGGACACGCGAGTCGCCGCGCACGTTGCAGTGACGAGTGACCGGTTCCGCAGGTCATGCGACATCTACGATGCCCTTACGTGGACGGGCGCCCGCGCGGAGTGACATGCGCGGCCGGCTCGCACGCAAGGAGCGACAAGATGAACGCATTCAGGAGCAGGTGCTTCGTGCTGCTGACGCTGCTGGTCCTCGGCGCGATCGGCACCGTGCACGGGCAGGAACGGTTCGGCGCATTGACCGGTACCGTAACCGACTCACAACAGGCCGCGGTCCCCGGCGCGACCATCACGGCCGTGAACACCGCGTCGCAGGCCGCGCGCACGGTCGTCTCGGCGGCGGACGGCACGTTCAGGATCGCCGACCTCGAGCCGGGGCGCTACCGCGTGAGCGTCGAACTGCAGGGCTTCCAGAAAGTGGAAGTGAACGACGTGATCGTGCTGCTCGGGCGGGCCGTCGAGTTCCCGGCCGTGTTGCAGGTCGGTGCCGTGAGTGAAGTCGTGAGCGTGACGGCCGATGTCACCCGCTCGATCGACATCCGGAACGTGACGCTGTCGCACAACATCACGGCCGAGGAACTCGATCGTATCCCGAAGGCCAGGAGCTTCCAGGGGATCGCGCTGGTGGCCCCTGGCGTCAACGCCGGCGAGGTCGAGGCCGGCATGCAGGTGCACGGTGCCAGCGGCGCGGAGAACTCTATCTGGTGGACGGTGCCGACCAACAGCCTCATCGACGGCCGCGCCCGGGAGAACACCGTGTTCGAGCACCTGCAGGAGTGCAGGTGAAGACGAGCGGCATCAACGCGGAGTACGGCGGCGCCCTCGGCGGCGTGGTCAGCGCGGTCACCAAGTCCGGCGGCAACCGCTTCACCGGTGAGGGCACTACTACTACATCGGCAACGCGCTCAGCGCCGCGCCGGTGCAGCGCATCCAGCTGAGCCCCGTCGACAACCAGACGGTCTTCCACGTGCAGGACGAGAAACAGCAGGACAACCGCCACGAACTCGGCGGCTCGCTCGGCGGCCCGCTCGTTCGCGACCGGCTGTTCTTCTTCGGGTCGTACTCCCCGCGCCTGGTGCGGCGGACGAACGACTACCTGTTCTCGAACGGGCTCGAGCCAGACAGCATCAGCCAGAAGCAGACGCTCACGCAGGCCTTCGGCAAGGTGTCGTATTCGTCCGGGCGCCGCATCACCGCGAGCGCGAGCCTGCTGGCGACGCCGCAGCACTCGACCGGCACGCTGCCGGCGTACCGTGGCACCGGCACGAACTTCACGATCAGCAGCACCGTCCAGAACGCACCGTTCAAGACCCAGGGGTTCGATGTCGCGCAGTTCAACGGCTCGGGCGACATCAACGTCACGCTGACCCCGATGTCCGCCTTCTCGGTCCGTGCGGGCAGCTTCTACGACAAGTACAACGACACCGGCATCTCGACGGTGACGAGCTACACCTACCAGCGCACCTCCGTCGGTGCGGCGAACATTCCGGCCAGCCTGCAGGGGCCGATCCTCACGTCGAACACCCCGCGCACCATCATCAACAACTACGACATCGCGAAGCGCACCTTCGTCAACGCCGACTACAACCACATGTTCTCGGCGGCGGGGCTGCACCAGGTGAAGGCCGGCGTCGGCTACCAGCACTCGACGAACGACGTGGACGTCTCATATCCCGGCGGCTACGTCTACATCTACTGGAACACGGCCTTCGCGAGCCCGTTCGTCGGGAGCCAGACCGGCACCTACGGCTACTACCGCGTCGACAACTTCGGTACCTTCGGCAAGGTGGGCGGCGACATCACGTCGCTCTACGCGCAGGACACCTGGTCGGTGACGCCGCGGCTGACATTCAACATCGGGCTGCGCACCGAGCATGAGGTGGTGCCGTCGTTCCAGCCGGACATCCAGAAGAACGCGTTCGAGTTCGGCTTCGGCGACAAGCTCGCCCCGCGCCTTGGCGTGGCGTACGACGTGCGCGGCGACGGCAAGCTCAAGGTCTCCGGCAGCTGGGGCCGCTACTACGACTGGACGAAGTACTCCATCGCGCGTGGCTCGTACGGCGGCGACATCTGGCACATCTACTACCGCACGCTCGACACGCTCGACATTGGCAGCCTGAACCTGAACAACATGCCCGGCCGCGACATCTGGGGCAGTTCGACCGGCTTCCGCGACCTGCGCGCCGCGAACTTCGAGAACACCGACCCGAACCTGAAGCCGATGTTCCAGGACAGCACCAACGTTGGTGTGGAGTACGAGCTGAACCCCACGACCATCGTCAGCGCGAACTACGTGCACAACAGCCTCACGCGAACGGTGGAGGACTTCAGCGCGCTGGTGGACGGCGACAACGTGTACACCATCGGCAACCCGGGCGAGGGGCTCGCGAAGATCTACCCCGCGTCCTACGCCGCCACGGCGGACTTCGCGATGCCGCGCCCCAAGCGCCAGTACGACGCCCTCGAACTGAGCGTCGCCCGCCGCTTCTCGCAGAACTGGTTCGTGAGCGCAAACTACACGCTGAGCCGCCTGTACGGCAACTACTCCGGCCTCTCGAACGGTGACGAGATCCTCACGCCGACCACCGGCATCACCTCCGGCACGACGCAGCAGTCGGGCGGCAGCATCGCGCGCCAGGGCAGCAACTCGCACGCAGGCTGGGATACCGACACGATCCTGTGGGACTCGAAGGGGAACATCGGCGTCTACGGCAAGCTGCCGACCGACCGTCCCCATGTCGTGAAGCTGTACGGCGCGTACACCATGCCGTTCGGCACGCAGGTGGGCGGGTTCTTCTACGGCGGCAGCGGCACGCCGATCTCGACGGTCGTCAACTCGCTGGATCTCGAACCGCTGCTGGTGAACGGCCGCGGCGACATGGGACGCACCCCGTTCCTCACGCGCACCGACCTGCTCGTCTCGCAGGAAGTGCCGTTCGGCAAGCGGAAGGTCCGGTTCGAGCTGAACGTGCTGAACATCTTCAACCAGAAGACGGCGACGCACATCTTCAACCACCTGAACAAGGGCGCCCCGGGCGGCAGCAGCACCATCCCGGCCGATGCCATCGACATGTCGCAGGTGAACCTCGCCAAGGGCTACGACTACAACGCCCTCATCCGCGCCAGCGCGGACGGCGTGAACGCATACGACCCGCGCTACGGCCAGCCTGACCTGTGGCAGCCCGGCCTCCAGGGTCAGTTCAGCGTGAAGTTCACGTTCTAGTCACGCACACCCGGTCGCGCCACCGCGGAATTCCTCCGTGGTGGCGCGTTCGGCGCGCTCGCGGGCAGACAAGGCGGACCGGGCAGGTGGGACGGCCCCCCAACCGCCAACCTCCAACCTCCGACCTCCAACCACCAACCTCCCGGTCTCCGACCTCCCGCCTTCGCGCTCGCGCTTCGGCGAGGCAGGCTCGACCTTGCGTGCTATAAAACAGGGCATGCGTCAGGCCCGCTTGCTTGCACTCCTGTTCGTCGCAGCCCTCAGTGCCACCGCCGCTCAGGCCCAGACCCGCACGCTCGTGGTCGGGTCGAGCGCCACCTACCCACCCTTCGCGTACGAGAACCCGCAGAAACAGATCGTCGGCTTCGATGTCGACGTGATCAACGCGATCGCTGCGAAGGCAGGGCTGAAGGTGCGGGTGATCAACACACCGTGGACCGGGATCTTCGCCTCGCTGAACAACGGCGACATCGACATCATCGTGTCCGGCGTCACCATCAACGACAAGCGCCGGCAGTCGTACTGGTTCACGCCGCCGTACTTCGAGGCGCGGCAGTTGATGGCGGTGCCCGCTGGCAGCGCAGTGAGGGGCCTGAAGGACCTGAACGGGAAGAAGGTCGGCGTCGTGATCGGCAGCGCGGGCGACGACATCGCCTCCGCGGCGTTCGGCAAGACGAGCCCCAACATCCGCAGGTTCGAGAGCACGCCGGTGATGATCCAGGAACTCGCCGGTTCCGGACTCGACGCCGCCATCGGCGACAACGGCGTCATCGCCTACCGCGTACAGGAGCAGCCGAAGCTCAAGACGGTGGACGACCCCACCTTCCCGAAAGAGTACTTCGGCATCGTCGTGAAGCAGGGCAACAAGGCGCTGCTCGACAAGCTGAATGCGGGCCTGGCCGGCATCAAGGCCGACGGTACCTACGCCACGCTCTACAGGAAGTGGTTCAAGGCCGAACCGCCCACGCTGCCCGCGCAGTAGATCACTCTGCAATCTGCAATCTGAAATCCGCAATTCCATGGAACCTCGTCCCTGGTTCGGGTGGTTCCGCGCCGACATCATCGCGGAGTACGCCGAGCTGTTCTGGCGCGGCCTGGAGATGACCATCGCCATCACGGCGATCTGCATCGTCCTCGGCACACTGCTCGGCCTGCTGATCGGGATTGCGCGTCTGGCGGACGCGAGGCACTCGCCCGCGCGGGACGCGTGTCGCTTCCTCCTCCGCTGGCCGTCCACCGTCTACGTCAGCTTCTTTCGCGGCACCCCGCTCTTCGTCCAGATTCTCCTGATCCACTTCGCGTTCCTGCCCGTGCTGGTGAACCCGGACAACGGCTGGCTGGTGGCCGGCGATGCCGCGCGCGACATCAAGCAGGAGTACGGCGCGCTGCTCTCCGGCGTGATCGCCCTCACGCTGAATGCCGGCGCCTACATCTCCGAGATCTTCAGGGCCGGGATCCAGTCGATCGACCGCGGCCAGGGCGAGGCAGCCCGGTCCCTCGGCCTGTCGGCGCGCCAGACGATGATGCATGTAGTGCTGCCGCAGGCGTTCCGGCGCATGCTGCCGCCACTCGGTAACAACGCGATTGCCCTGCTCAAGGATTCGTCGCTCGTGTCGGCCATCGGGCTCGCGGAACTCGCCTACGCGGCGCGCACGGTGGCGGGCGCCTACTCGCGCTACTGGGAGCCCTACCTCACCATCTCGTTCATGTACTGGGTGCTGACGCTGGGCCTCGCGTTCCTCGTCAATCGGCTGGAGTTGCGGTATGGACGCGGCGATTCGCGTTGAGGCGCTGAGCAAGCGCTTCGGGGCGCTCCAGGTGCTGCGCGACGTGAGCTGCACCATTGCACGTTCGGAGGTGGTCTGCATCATCGGACCGTCCGGCTCGGGCAAGAGCACCCTGCTCCGCTGCATGAACGGACTCGAGATGGCGACGAGTGGCGAGGTGTTCGTCGACGGCATCCCGGTTCACCATCCGAAGACCGACCTCGACGCGCTGCGCCAGCGGATCGGCATGGTCTTCCAGCGCTTCAACCTGTTCCCGCACAAGACCGTCCTCGAGAACGTCATCCTTGCGCCGGTGTCGCTCGGGCGGCGCACCCGTGCGGAAGCGGTCGAGGCCGGACGCGCGCTGCTCGAGAAAGTGGGCGTCGCGGAGAAGGTGGACGCCTACCCCAACCAGCTCTCGGGCGGGCAGCAGCAGCGCGTGGCGATCGCGCGGGCGCTGGCGATGCAGCCCGAGATGATGCTCTTCGACGAGCCCACCTCGTCGCTCGACCCGGAGATGGTGGGCGACGTCCTCGAGGTGATGCAGCACCTCGCCTCCGAGGGGATGACGATGGTGGTGGTGACGCATGAGATGGGGTTCGCGCGGCATGTGGCGAACCGGGTCATCTTCATGGACGAGGGGCAGATCGTCGAGGAAGGCGCACCGGCCGACGTGTTCGACCGGCCGAGGGAAGCGCGCACGCAGCAGTTCCTGAGCCGCGTGCTGCGGCACTGATTAGGGACCAGGGACTGGGGACTGGGGACTAGGGACTGGGGACCTGGGACCAGGAAAGCATTCTTACTGATCCCTGATCCCTGTTCCCTAGTTCCTGCTCCCCAGTTCCTGATCCTGCGTCCGTCTCAGGCTTCGCCAAGCAGCGCGCGGGCGTTCCCGCCCAGGATGCCGGCTTTCTCGGCATCGCTGAGGGGCAGCTTGGCGATCGCTTCCTTCATCAGCGGAATGCTGCCGATCATGTGGGGGTAATCGCTGCCTGCGAGGATCCGGTCCACGCCGGCGAACTCGATCGCCAGCTTCAGCGGGCCCTGCGAGAAGTTCACCGTGTCGTACCAGAAGTGCCGCTTGAGGTACGCCGTCGGCGGCTCGTCGATGTTGCGGCGGCACGACTCGAAGGCTCGCCACCCGCGGTCCAGGCGCTCGGCCAGGTAGGGGATGGTCCCGCCCAGGTGCCCGAGGACCCAGCGGATCTTCGGGTAACGGCGCACGACACCGCTGAAGACGAGCTTCGACGCCGCGAGCGTGGTGTCGAAGAGGAAGCCGTTCAGCGGCATCAGCATGTAGTCCTCCATCGCCTCGACGCCCAGCGGGAACGTCGGGTGAATCATGAGGACAGTGCCCCTGTCGTTGGCCACCTCGTACATCGGCCAGAACCGCTCGTCGTCCAGCCCGACGCCGTTGACGTTGCTGAACAGCATCGCGCCCGGCAGCTTCAGCTCGTCGAGCGCCCGGGCGAGTTCCTTCGCGGATGCGGCCGCGTCGCAGAGCGGCAGCGTGGCAAGCGGGAGGAAGCGTCCCCGGCGCTCCGCACGGATGCGGGCGAACGCGTCGTTGGTGATGGCGGCCAGGCGTGCGGCAACAGCCGGCGGGTCCACGTGCGTTCCCGGCGTCGTCAGCGTGATGACCTGCGTCTCGACGCCTTCGGCATCGAGCACCGACTGGCGGTACGCAATGTCGCGATGTCCCGGCACCATCACGTTGTAGTCACCCGGATAGTGGACGACCGGGTTGCCGTGGTCGTCGTGGGTGATGCGCAGCGTCGAACCGGACGGGCCGAGCGCGTCGAGGTATTCAGGTGGATAGAAGTGGTTATGAAAGTCGACTATTCGCACGGCGTGACCATACTCCATAGACAGGAAGCCCGACCAGCACGATCCCGAGTCCAATGAGCGAGTCGGCGGGGTTCGCAGCCACCTGTGTCCAGACGATTGTGAGCGAAGCAACGATGAAGATGAGCGCGATGCCGACGCCGCCCGGCAGGCGATACGCAGGGGCGTAGCCCGGGCGACGGCGGAGGACGATCAGGCCAGCCGCCATGATCGCGAAGAAGATCCACTCGGTGTAGATGACCCGCGAGAAGAGCGCCCCGTAGGTGTTGGTCACGGCGAGCCCGGCCGAGATGACCGCCTGCACGAGGATCGCCGGTCCCGGCGTGCCGAAGCGCGGGTTCACCGCTCCGAGCGCCTGGAAGAGCACGCCGTCGCGCGCCATCGAGTAGTAGACACGCGGTCCGACGAGGATGATGCCGTTCACCGCGCCAAAGGCCGAGACCAGCACCACCGCCGCCATCAGGGTTGCGCCGCCCCCGCCGAGCATCACGTCAGCGGCGTCGGCCGCCACGTGCGCGGACGATCGCACCGCGTCGAGCGGCAGCACGCGCAGGTAGATCACGTTCAGCCCCGCGTAGCAGGCGGTCGCGATCAGCGTCCCCGCCATCAGCGCGCGCGGGATCGTCTTCGTCGGATTCCGCGTCTCCCCTGCCGTGTAGGTGACCATGTGCCACCCGCCGTAGGAGAAGAGCCCGGCAGCCACGGCGAGGAGGAAGCCGCGTGCCGTGGCCGGCGCGGCGTCCATCAGGGGCGGCGGGGCCGCGCCGCGCCACACGAGTCCCGCCACGATGACGCCTGCCACCGCGGCGACCTTGGCCACCGTGAAGATGTTCTGCGTCCGGCCGCCGTGCTTGACGCCGATGTAGTTGACGAGCGACAGCAGGAGGATGACGCCGGCCGCGAGCGCGCGGGTGCCGGTCTGGCCGAGCGGCACGAACGTGGTGGCGTAGCGGGCGAAGACCGTCGCGATGGCCGCGATGATCCCCGAGTGCATGCTCCAGAGCATGGCCCAGCCCCAGAGGAAGGCCACGGGGGCGCCGACCGACTCGCGGAGGAAGACGTAGACGCCACCGGTCTCGGGATAGGCCGAGGCAAGTTCGGCGCAGATCAGCGCGCCGAACATCGTCAGGACGCCGGCAAACAGCCAGACGAAGAGAATGCCCTGCACCGAGGGCATCTGCTTCGTGATCTCGGACGGCTGCACGAAGATCGAGGCGCCGATGATCGTCCCCACCACCATCGCGGTGGCGTGCGTCTGGCCCAGCGCTCGTCGGAGTTCGGACATCGATCAGGGATCAGGGATCAGGGATCAGGGATCAGGGACTAGAGGATAGTCGAATCGAAGTCCGAGTCCCAGTCCCTGATCCCTGGTCTCTAGCCCTCCGCGCCCCTAGAACCGCGAACCTCGGATCCACGTGTCGGCGCGCGACCAGCTGGCCTTGAGGTCCGCGTCGACATCGGCCGTCGGCTTCCCCTGGGCCTTGAGCGCCTGCTGCAGCCCGAGCAGCGACCAGCCGTTGTGCGGGTGGTGTGCGAGTTCCGTGCGATAGATCTGCTCGGCGTCGGCCGGACGCGTCGCTTCGAGCAGCGCAGCGCCGAGCCAGTGCCCGGCGTGGAACGGCAGCGGCTCGGGCTCGTCGTAGGTCAGCGACTCCTGCAGGTCGAACGCGGCCTGGAACGTGGTGATGGCCTTCGGCAGATCGCCTGCCGTCCGCGCGATCTCGCCCTCGAGGATCCCGGCCACCACACCGAGGAGGTTCTTCGCGGTGTGGACGCGGATCATCGCCTTCGAGGTGTCGGCCGTCTTCTTCACCCGCTGCAGATAGAGGTTCGCGAAATCCACCTCGCCGCGCTTCAGGTGTGCGTAGCCCTGCGCGAAGTCCCACAGCGCCCCCTGGATTGGGGGCACCGGACGGTTCTTCACGTCGGCCACCTCGTCGAAGCGGCCGAAGCGGATGAGCGTCATCACCTCGAACGAGGTGTCGTTCGTCAGCTTCGCGTAGTCCTTGGCGGCGCGGGTCGAGATCGCCCCCTGCCCGTCGTACGCCGCCGCATAGAGCAGCATGTGGAGGTTGTGCTCCGGATAGATCGCGAAGCCTTCGCCAATGGCCGCCTTCTGGTCCGAGTGCCACGCCTCGAGATTGGAGCGGACCGAATCGCCCCAGCGGCCCACCTCGTTCCACGTGTGCGACGGCATGTGGTTGATGTGGCTCGCGCCCGGAATGGAGCTGCCGAGGAACTGCGCGCAGTGCTCGGCCAGCTGCGGCGACTCCGTCGACTCGGTCGCGTGCACGTAGAGATGACACGCTCCCGGATGGTGCACGTCCTTCGCGAGCACCGTCTCGAGCACGTGGTGCAGCCGCTGCACGTTCGGATTCTTCAGCTCGCGGGAGCCGCGGCGCGGCTCCAGCAGGAACAGCGCATCCCCGTACATCGTCATGATGTCGAGGTCGTCGGGGTAGGTGTCGGACAGCTTCTTCATGGCGTCCGCATACGCCCGGTCCTGCTCGACGCGCGTGTTGGGATCGAACTGCTCGACGTATCGAACGCTCAGGGCGTCGATGAGCGCGCGCTCCTTTGGTGTGGCGTGCGCAGCCGCGAGCGACTTCGCCTTCTGGATCGCCGCGTAGGCATGCGGGCCTTCCTCGAGCGACATGGGCGCGTTCAGATACGAGCCCCACGCCCACGCTTCACCCCAGTAGCAGATGGCGCAGTTCGGGTCGCGCTTCCACGCCTCGCGGAACGACCGCACGGCATCGGGCTTCGCGAACGACCACATCATCTGGAAGCCCTGGTTGAAGAACGCCTGTGCCTCCGCGTTCGTCGAGCTGATGGGACGCGCGAAGGTCCCAAGGCCGGTCTTGTAGATGTCGATGGGGTCGGTATATCGCTCGAACAGGGTCTTCTGCGGTTCCTGCGCGGCGGAGACGGCACACGTCCCCAGCACGGCAGCCACCGCCAGCGCGCACACGCGTGACGTCAGGACCATGAACTCCTCCTCCAGGCGACCTCAATCATTGCAGATTTCGGCAGGCAGGTTGTGGATTGCGGGCGGTGCGTGCAGCCGGCGGATGCGGGCACGCCAGGCTGAAGCCTGGCGCTACGTCAGCCCCCCAACCCCCAAACACCAACCCCCAACCTCCAACCTCTGATCCCTGATCCCCGATCCCTGATCCCTGATCCCTGATCCCTGATCCCTGATCCCCGATCCCTGCCGAAGTATGATCGCGCCATGGACCGCACTTTCATTTTCGTGGGCGCACTGATGGGGTTTCTCGGCGTGGGACTTGGCGCCTTCGGGGCCCACGGGCTCAAGACGCGCGTGTCGCCCGACATGCTGGCGATCTTCGAGACCGGCGTGCGGTACCAGATGTACCACGCGCTGGCGCTGCTGCTGGTCGGGCTCATGATGAACCGCATGGAGGGGCGCGCCATGCTCGTCGCAGGCTGGAGCTTCACCGCGGGCATCCTGATCTTTTCGGGCAGCCTCTACGCCCTGGCGCTGTCGGGTGTGACAATCCTTGGCGCCATCACTCCCATTGGCGGGGTGGCGTTCCTGGCCGGCTGGATCGCGCTGGCCATCGCGGCGTTCTGACGACGCAGAGGCGATCCGGCTGACGCCGTGGCCGCCGATGAAGGCCACGGGTGCCCGAACGATTGGAAAGGCCGGGAATCGGGCGGGCTAGGAGACGGCGGCGTCCTTGATGTCCTTCAACCGCTCGGCCTTGAGCCGCACCACGCTGTACCCGCGCGAACTCACCTGGTCCACGAGGTCCTCGGTGCCGCCGGGGCCGCGGTCGGCCGGGCCCTGATCCCAGAGTGCAAGCAGGGTCAGGCTGCGCGCGTTGACGGACAGCGCGTTGAACACCATCCAGAGGTTGTGGCGCTGGAAGACGTTGTAGTTCTTCGCCTGCAGCCACAGCGGCATGTCCTCGCCGACCGACAGCTGGCGCAGCTTCACCTTGTCGACGAGCGCCTCGAACCGGTCGACCCAGTTCCCACCGCCATGCTGCACTGAACGCGCACAGAAGGGCTGAATCGGCAGCGGCAGGAACATGCGCGTGTCGATCTCGAGTTCCTGGCAGACCTCGTGGAACAGGATGTCGCCGCCGCACCGGCCGCTGCAGATGCCGATGAGCTGCCCATTCGGGTCCTTCTGCTTCTCGGCGAGCACCGCTTCCTTGATGAGACGCCTGGCTTCCTGCTCGGCGGCCGCGGTCCTCGGAAACCGTGGCACCGGGCGATCGAGCCGGTCGATCGAGTGGCCGGTGAAGAGGACAACCCGCGAGTACCGAACGGCGATCGACGTGGTCTCGCTCGCGAAGCTCTTGCTCACTTCGTCGAGCGCCGACGTCGTCGCGGCCACGAACTCCGTGCGAATCTGCAGGGTGTCGAACGGCGCCAGCAGTTCCCGTACTGCGCTCACCGCGTAGCGGGACGAATCGGCCAGGGCCTCGCGGAACTTCTGCGCCACCACGAGCGGACGACGGCCGGTGAGGAAGCGGACGGTCGCCTCCGCGATCGCCGTCCTGGTCCGCTCGTCCGAGTCGAGAACCGCCTGCTTCTCCTGCGCGTTGCGGCTCGCCTGCAGGGACAGCGCGATCGCCCCCC
Source organism: Vicinamibacterales bacterium (assembly GCA_046331345.1). Lineage (GTDB taxonomy): Bacteria > Acidobacteriota > Vicinamibacteria > Vicinamibacterales > CAVVIG01 > CAVVIG01. Next base: position 759,667 of record JAXLRA010000005.1, read on the forward strand.
AGAGCTGCTGGAACTGCAGCTCACCTCTCTCCAGTTCCGTCTGGGCCTCGGCGTCGGTCTCGAACATCTGCTTCCAGTCGTCCGGCTGCAGCTTCGCCAGTTCGTTGCGCAGGCGCAGCAGCACCATCGCGTTCAGCCCCGACTCGAAGTGATTCAGGTCCTGCTGGAAGCCGGAGGCGTACGCCTGGATGGCCTCCATGAGGTGCGCCGATCGGAGCGCCGCCAGGCGTGACGCCGACAGTTCCTTGGCCCCGAAGTCCTCTTCCCAGTGCGCGCGGATGTTGGATCCCCGCAGCGAGTACGCCTCCGCCCGGTCCGTACGCGTCGTCCCGTGGGCATCGATGACGCGCTGAATCGCCGCCGTGGAGCGCGCGAGGTATTCGCCGCGCTGGTGCACTTCCTCCATATCGGAGAGCTTGTGGTAGATCTCCGCCAGTTTCTGGTTCGCCTCGACGTCGTTCGGGCGCAGGTCGAGCAGCCATTCGAACGACTGCTGGGCCCCGTGCCAGGAGCGGACCGAGAACTGCGCACGGCCAACGGCCCTCAGGCCCTCCGTCGCCCAGTCGAAGTCGCGCGCCTCGTGGGCGAGCAACCGCAGGTCGCCACGGTACCGGTTGGCGCGCGCCTGGTGCACCGCTTCCATGAAATCGCGCGGCACGACGTTGAGCGTCGACGGGTCCGGAGGCTCCAGGCTCGGCAGCACCTGATACACGGGACTGTCCGTGCGGCTCGAGATCCGCGTGGCTCGCAGGGCACGCGTCAATTCAGGGATGGCTGCGGCCGGGTTCTTCGTGTCGTAGATCAGGTAACGGTCGGTCTGCAGGTCGAACGGGAACTTGTCGATGTCCGCCCGCAGGAGAAACGTGTCCGACGCGCGCAGCCCGTGACGGATGCCGAGTTCGTAGAAGACGTTGGCGTTGTGGATCGACACGTCCGCCACGACCAGCGGCGAGGTGACCAGCAGCCGGAACATGTCCTCGCGGATGTTCCCCTGCTCCACGATCTCGGTCGTGGTGCCGCCGTCCATCCCCGCTTCCTTCAGCGCCGGCAGGATCAGCTCGCGCTCGACGCGGTCGAAGTCGATCTTCTCCGGCTTCCCGCCGATGACGACGTCCTTGATGCCGAAGGGACGGACGATGAAGGCGTGCATGGTGTGGTGCCGGCCTCAGCGGCCCGGACGCTTCGGTGCCGGCTTGGCTGGAGCCTTGGCCTTCGGGGCCGGCTTCGGCGGCGCGGGCCGATAGCTGATCATCACGTTGCTGACGATCGCGATCGGGCGGCCGTCCGACGAGTACGTGGCCGACCCATCGGCGCGTTCCACCACCAGCTTCTCGCCGAGCAGCGACACCTCGTTCTCCGCCTCGGGCACGACGATCGTGATCGATTCGGTCCCCGTGGGCGCCACCGCCTTCACGCCGGTCGGACCGGCGCCGCCGGAGATGCGCTCCACCAGATCCTTCGCCGACCGGAACTCGCTCTGCACGACGGCGCGGCTGATGAGCGTGTTGTCGGCCGTCAGCGCCCCGATCACGGCGGTGTAGCGCGCGAACGCGGCACGCTTGTCCTTCATCTGCTCTTCCGAGTAGGTGTGCCGGTTGTGCAGATCGAACGTCAGCGTGACCTCGCCCCGGTGCGGCGGGAGCGGAATGATGATGCCGGCGGCCGGGTCGCGACCGGTCAGCACGTCACAGTACGCGCGCCTGGTCGTCGTGCCGCTCCCAAGGGGAGCCGGGCACTTCAGGTCGGGCGCTTCCACCGTCGGAGGCGTGGCCGGCCGTCTGGCTGGAGCCCGGCGCGTCTGTGCGTCGAGCACTGGCGCGAACAGCATCGAGCTGAGCAGCAACAGGGATCCCAGTCGCATAGCGGTCAGTATAGCCGCAGCGACAGCCACCAGATCCCGAAGGTCAGTGTCACGATCGTCAGCGGTACGCCGACGACCGCATATTCCAGGAAGCCGATGCGCACACCGCGGCGCCGCGCCCCCTCGACCACGATCAGGTTGGCGATCGAACCGAGAATCGTCAGGTTCCCCGCGAGGGTGCTCGACATGGCCAGCGCGAGCCATGACGTCACCGGGTCCGGCAGCCGCGGGACGATACGCGTGAACAGCATGACAGCGGGTACGTTGCTGATGGCATTGCCGATGACCACCGCTGTCGCGCTCAGGCCGGAGATGGTCGTGACGCCGAGCGGCGACAGCCACGCGAACAGCCGCCGGTCGAGACCCGCGCGTTCACCGGCACCGACGATGACGAAGAGCCCGATGAAGAGCATCAGCAGGTCCCAGTCGATCGCGCTGTAGACCTTCCTGGGCCGGACGCGCCGGGTGACCAGCAGCACGGCCGCGCCGGAGGCGGCCACCAGGGCGGTGTCATAGCCGGCGAGGAATCCGGCAAGCACGCACCCCATCACGAGGAGCGTCTTCCACAGCAGCCCTCGATGGGTCCGTCGCGTCGGCCCTGGCACCTCGGGCGGAACTTCCGCGTGTCGCAGGTCGCGCCGGAACACCAGCCACAGCAGCGCCGCATCGAGCGCCAGGCCGGCAAGCGCGACAGGTCCCAGTACGGCCGCGAACCGGGCGAAGCTCAGCCCGGACAGGCTGCCGATCAGGATGTTCTGCGGATTGCCGGTGATGGTGGCGGCGCTGCCGATGTTCGAGGCGGTGGCCAGCGCCAGCAGGAACGGCAGCGGCCGAAGGCGCCGCTCGGCGGTCACTTCCAGGACCAGCGGCGTGAAGACGAGGCAGATCGTATCGTTCACGAACAGCGCGGAGAAGAGCCCCGACGCGAACACGAGCAGCGTGAGCAGGGCTCCAGGGTGCGCGACACGGGCCGCGGCGAACTGCGCGGCGGCCGCGAGTCCGCCCGCCAGGCGCAGGTACGCCACGATGATCATCATGCTGAAGAGCAGGACCAGGGTGTGGACGTCGACGGCGCGTGTGGCCTCGTCGAAGCTGATCGCCCCGGTGACGACCATGAGCACCGCCCCGATGATGGCGACACCGGTGCGGTCGATGCGCAGGTACGGCACCCCACCTGCGGCAATCGCGGCGTAGGCCGCGATGAAGATCAGTGCGGTGATGGCCTACTCGTCGTCTGCGCCGTGGCCGAGCGCGGCGTTGGCGCGCAGGGCGGCGCCACTGCGCAGCTTGATCAGCTCCAGGAACTCCATGCGCGTGCGGGCATCGGTGCGGAAGGTGCCGAGCATGGAGCTGGTGACCGCGAACGAGTTCTGCTTCTCGACACCCCGCATCGACATGCAGAGGTGCGTGGCCTCGACGACGACGGCGACGCCAAGGGGGGCGATCTTCTCGCGGATCGTCTCGGCAATCTGGCTGGTGAGCCGCTCCTGCACCTGCAGGCGGCGGGCGAACACGTCGACGATCCGGGGAATCTTGCTGAGCCCGATGACCTTGTTGCTCGGGAGGTACGCCACGTGGGCGCGGCCGAAGAACGGCAGGAGGTGGTGTTCGCAGAGACTGTAGAAGTCGATGTCCTTGACGATCACCATCTCGCTATAATCCACCGTGAACAGCGCGTTGTTCAGGACCTGGTCGATGTCGGCCCCGTATCCGCTGGTCAGGAATTTCATCGCCTTCTCGACGCGCTTCGGCGTGTTCACGAGCCCCTCGCGGTCCGGATCCTCCCCCAGCGCCGCGAGCAGGTTTCTCACCAGATCCTGCATCCTCCTATTCTACATGTCGCTGCACGGCTGGCCGGCACACGCCCAAACCGCTGACGCGCTCTATGCGGACCGCGAGAACCTCGCGAGCGCGAGGCAGGCGGTGACGCTGCTGACCGACGCGCGGGCACAGAATCCCGCCGCCTTCGATCCGGCGTGGCAGCTGGCGCGCATCTGCTACTGGATGGGCGCCCACGCGCCCGCGGCCGAACGCCGGGCGTTCCTCGAACGCGGGGTCGAAGCGGCGCAGGCCGCCGCACGCCTTGCGCCGGACCGTCCGGAGGGACACTTCTGGGCAGCCGCCACGATGGGCGCGCTCGCCGAGAACTACGGGATGCGGGTCGGCCTGCGGTATCGGAAGCCGATCCGGGAGGAACTGGAGATCGTGCTGCGCCTCGATCCCGCGTTCATGCAGGGGTCCGCCGACCGCGCACTCGGTCGCTATTATGCGAAGGTGCCGTCGCTGCTCGGTGGGAGCCGCGAGAAGGCCGAGCGGCATCTCCGCGCGTCACTGCGCTACAACCCGGAGAGCACCATTTCGCGCTACTTCCTGGCCGAACTCCTGCTCGATGCCAACCGGAAGGCCGAGGCGCGCGCCGAACTGCAGCACGTGATCGATGCCCCGCTCAGCGAGGACTGGGCGCCCGAAGATCGCGACTACAAGAGCCGCGCAACCGCCCTGCTCGCCACACTCCGCTGAGACGTTCAGGCGCCGTGCTGGCGCTCCACGTGAAACGGCGTCCACGCTTTCCCGCACTCGCCGATGCCAGAGGTGCCGATAAGATCAGCAGCGCTGGACCGGGTCCGTCGCCATCCGGGGGCAACCTGGGCCGATTCGGAGCGTCCTTAGAAGGAGAGCCCGAGAACGATTGGCGCGGAGGAGACAACTCGAGCGGACACAGGCGCGCAGGGAACGACGCGTCCGAAGGAACTGAAGCAGGTTTCCGTGGCACGAGACGTGAATCCTCGGACGTAGCGGGAGTGAGACGATGCTGACACACGACGCCGGACTGAGCACATCGACGAGTCGGCCCCTCCATGCGAGCCGCTCGCAGAAAGTGCTGATCGTGAACGGTGAGGGCGACGTGCTCGAGATGCTCGAGCCGATGCTGGACGCCGGGAACTACGACGTCGTGTTCGTCGAGGCGACGGCCCACGCGTACTCGCAGATCAAGCGGGTCCAGCCCGACCTGGTCATCCTCTGCGTTCGGATGGACGATGCCGACGGATTGGCCGTCCTCTCGATGCTGAAGCTCGACCCCGAGACGGCCGATGTGCCGGTGGTCACGTTCACGAGCGCCCCCGACGACGCCACGCCGGAGCCGGTGGACGACGACGAGGACGACGCGCCGATGTTCGTCACCCGTCCGGCCCTGCTCATGAACTGACGTGGTATAGTCGGCGCCGCATGACGGTGCCTCCGCACGATGCCGAGTCGCGCCCGCCTGCAGAGCGGCGCTCGACGGAACGGCTCGAGATCCTTGGTGATCTTCGCGGCGAAGTGATGGTCTACCAGCCCATGGCGGTGCGGGAGATCAGCCACGGCGGCGCGCTCATCGAAACCTCGTTCCCCCTGCAGCTCGACTCCCTCCACGACCTCCGCCTCGAACTCGGCGACGCCTCCGTCGTCGTGAAGGGACGGGTGGTGCACTGCAGCATTTCTGACATGGACCGCGAGTTCGTCACCTACCGCGCGGGGCTGGAATTCATCCAGCCTGGCGGAGGCGTCCGCGACGTAATCGCGTCGTTCATCGGCGCCCTGAAGAGCAGCCGACGGCTTACTTGATCTTGAGGTGCTGGAGGTAGTCGCCGGAGGCAATGCGCTCCGCGCGACCGAGCGGCGCGTTGTAGAAGTAGACCCAGGCCTGCGCACTCCGGCCGTCCTCGAAGGTCACCGGAATCTCCACGCGGCGGTAAAGGCTCGAATCGGGCGTATCGGGCGTGTAGCCCTCGATTTCGTCGAGCGTGCTCAGCGCCTGCGACGGCTCCAGCATCTGGTGCACCTCCCCCCAGACCTGGCCCTCGGCGGCGGGAATGGCGGCCGGATAGATGCCCAGATCGAACAGCGCGGCGCTGATCGAGCCTCGCCCGATGGGCTTCAGCACCCGATCGAGGTTCGCGCGCCCGGGGCGCTTGAACCCGCTCATCAACGTGCCATAGAAGAACACCAGGTCGGTCATTGTGCTGTCAGCCGCCGTACTTGCCTGAAATTACGGCCAGCTTACAGGATCCGTTTACCGAAGGGAAATGGACGGGGCTCCGTACAAGCAAAAAGGGCCGGCAGAAGCCGGCCCTTTTGCTATCAAATGACGACGGTCGTTACTGCTGAGGTACTGGAGCCCTGCGCGATCCGAGTGTCCGGAGCGCATCGAGCGTCTCGGCCGTGAGGTCGAACGAGAGGCTGACCGTCTTGCCGGCCCCGCCGAGCTGGAGCGACTGCAGGGCCGAGCTGAATTCCGGACGCGCCGACCCCTGCATCCGCGCGAGGGCGAGGAAGCCGCGCACGACGTCGCGCAGGCCATTGGCCGCTTCTTCGTCGCGCGACTCCGCGCGGATCGTGCCGCGGATGCCGCTGCCAATCTGGGCGGACGCTGAGAACAGGGAGATGGACGGAAGCTGCTGGGCGACCTGGGCGGGAAGATTGGCCTGTGAGGTGAGGGCGTCGAAGCGGCCCGCGGCCCAGGCATTACCCGAGTCGATGTCGCGCACGAGATTCATCATCTCGTCGCTGGTGGCGATGCTGGACCCGCCGGCCTTGAGGTCGACCGCGCCGCGGATGAGGGCACTGCTGCCGACCGCGACCAGGCCGGGTTCGAGGAAGGCCAGCGAGATGGACGGCCTGCCGTCGTTCGCCTGGCCGACGATGAGGCGGGAGCCCTTGTAATCCTCGACCGTGGCGCCGTGCTCACGCATGAGCGCCTCGATCTTCACCTGGTCGAACTGGCCGCGCGCCAGCACGATGGGGGCTCCAGGCATCTGGCCGACCTGCTCGCCCGTGGGGACCACGGCGGCGACCACGTGGTCGATGTCGGTTTCGATGTTGATGCCGGTCTGGCTCTGGAACTCGCCCTGGCCGTCCTGCTTGTCGGGGAGGGCCGAGCGGACCTTCTGGCGCAGGTCCGAGAGCATGATTTCGTGGACGTCCGCATACGCGACGACGGCCGCGTTGGCAGGGATGAACTTCAACTCGTCCGGGCCGCCCTGGTTGGTGAAGGCGCTGGTCGAGAAGCCGACCGAGTAGGCCACCAGGCCGACACCCAGGCCGACGCCGAGGGTCAGGAGCGAGCCGACAACGAAATAGCGGGTCTTCGTGGTCATGGAGTCCTCACGTGCTTATACGGACAACCGCGGGTCACTGTTCCAGCACATATTCCCGGGACTCGACGGTCCGGGCGGCCACGAAGAGCGCCACCCCCGTCAATAGTGCCAGCATGAGCAGGCTGGACGCCACTCCGGGCACCTCGGTGAAGGCCTGCAGCAGCGCCATGATGGACGAGTCGTCCGGCATGGTGTGCGGCACGAGCGCCTGAAGGTAATAGGCCACGGTGAGACGCTTCAGGTATCCAGGGAACAGGAGCACCGCGGGCTCCCAGCCCAGCGCAAACACCAACCCGGCCACCAGGGGACGCTTGACGCGCGCCCCGAACCAGGCGAACACGCCACCGTAGGCTGCCAGCCCGGCGGCCAGCATGCCGAGGTCGGCCAGCAGCGCCGGGAACAGGGCGCCAATCGCCCCCCCGCCCATGGGCGCCAGCAGGAAGAAGACGATCACCACCGACGGCAGAATCAGCAGGACCGTGCAGGCCAGATACGCCAGGTACTTGCCCACCAGCACGGCTCCGCGCGGGATGGGCCGGGTGAACAGATACGTGATGGTGCGGTCCTCGACTTCATCCGCAATCAGCGCCGTACCGTAGAACACGCCCAGGATGGGGACGATGAAACGGACATACAGCAGCCAGATCATCAGCCCGAAAATGCCGGCGCCGGAGACGGACGCGCCATTGATCGTCAGCGACTCGGCCGGCGCGAGCATCCAGACCAGGCGGCTGACCAGCGCGAGCACGACGGGCCCGCCGACGAGCAGTGCCAGGAACACCGACCGGCGCGACCACAGCATCTCGCTGAGCGACAGGTCGAAGATGCGGAGCACCGAACTCAGGTAGGTCGGACGCCGGCGGGCAGGGGTCTCGGCCATCACTTCACCAGGTACTCGAAGACAGACTGCAGGTTGTCGTCAGGCGACGTCACCTCGTGAATCGTCCCGACCTCGCTCGTCGCGGCCATGTTCGTCAACCGCGCGTAGAACGCGTCGGGCTTCCCCGTCTGCACGATCACGGCGTCCGCCTCGAACCGCAGGCTCAGCACGTCGTCCGACGCGAGGAACGCGCGGGCCAGGTCGCGGGGCCGTTCCGCCCTGATGTGGACGGTGTGCGGATGTTCGTCGATCAGGTCGCGAATCTGGTGCACATCACCCTCGGCCAGGATGCGACCCTGGTTGATGAGGAGGATGTTCGAGGTCATCGACTCGATCTCGTGCAGGATGTGGCTCGAGACGATGACGCTGCGCCCGGCCCTCCCCCACTCGCGGATCAGCCTGATCGTCTTGCGGCGGGCGAGCGGGTCCATGCCCGAGAGCGGCTCGTCGAGGATGAGCAGGTCGGGATCGTGGGCGAGCGCCTGCGCCATCTTCACGCGCTGACGCATGCCCTTGCTGTAGGCGCCGATCTTCTTGTGCGCGGCGTCGCTCAGGTCCACGAGGTCGAGTCCCCGCTTCGCCGCGGCGGTGGCCTCGGCCTCGGAGAGCCCGTTCAGGCTGAGGAGCGCGGTCACCCATTCGAGACCGGTCATGCGTTCGTAGAACGCGTCCTGCTCGGGGCAGAACCCGATCCGGAAGTACAGCTCGGGATGCTGCCAGATGGGTTCGCCGAGGACCGTGATACGCCCTTTGCTCGGCTTCAGCTGACCCGTGATCAGCTTCATGAACGTGGACTTGCCCGCCCCGTTCGGGCCGAGCAGCCCGGTGATGCCCGGCGGCACCGAGAGCGTGACGTCGTTCAGGCCGATGACCTGTCCGTACCACTTCGAGACGTGTTCCGCGACGACGACGCTCACGACACGACCTCGATGCCGCGGACCCGGCGCTCGAGCACGAGCGCCGACACGACGATGAGCAGGCCCACGACCGCGAACGCCGACCAGACCGGCATGTGGAAGCGCGGCGCCGTCCGGAAGACGGCGTCGCCGATCTGCTGCAGGTCGAAGGTGACCGAGAGCCAGGCCAGTCGCGTATCGCCCGTGATGCCGCGCACGACACCGTAGAGCGCCTGCGAGAAGAAGATGAGTCCGGCGTAGAGCACACCGACGTAGCGGCTGCTGCGCGACAGCGACGACAGCGCCAGCATGGCCAGCGACACTGCCGTGACCTGAATCAACGAGAAGATGGTGATGGCCGGCAGGAGGAAGAGGTTCTTCACGAAGAACGTGAAGCTGCCGGCGAACAGCACCTGGATGACCAGCAGCAGCACCGCCGGCACCCAGGTCACCAGGAGCAGCAGCACGAAGAGGATGCTGAACTTGCCGAAGATGTACTCGGGGCGCGTCAGCGGCTTCGACAGGTAGATCTGGAGGGCGTTCGCCCGCCGGTCGTTCGCAATGAGCCCGGTCCCCGCGTACACCGTGATGAAGAAGAGGAAGACCTCCTGCTGGCCGAGGAAGTCGCGGAACATCTTCGCGTCCGGCGCGAGGAACTGGGCCTGCGGGAGGTTCGCAGCCGCGTAGATCTGGACGACGCGCACGACGAACGGCACCCAGGCCAGGAGCAGCAGGCCGACGAACGCCCGCTTGGCGAACAGGGTGCGGATGCCGGCCGTGGCAATGACCGACCAGGCGCGGCCCGCCTCGGCCCGAGGCCCCGCATACCGCCGGTAGCCCTGATCGTGAATCGGCATCGTTATGCCTCCCCGATCGCCTGCGCGAACACGTCCTCGAGGGACGGCACGCTGGGCCGCAGGTGCCGGACCTGCACCTGCTCGGCGGCGGCAATCGCGAAGATGCGGCCCGCGCCTTCAGTGCCCGGCACGAACACCCGCATCACGTCGTCGTCGGTCGCATGGCAGTCGAGGCCCGCCGTGCGGAGCGTCTCGACGAACGCCGGCGTTCCCGCGGCGGACTTCACCCGCAGCTCGAATACCTGCCCGCGGGGCTGCTTCAGGGCATCGATCGGTCCCTGCGTCGCGACGCGCCCCTTGTCCATCACCACGACACGCGTGCAGGTGTACTCGATGTCCGGCAGCAGGTGCGACGAGACGATGACGTTGACGCCCTTGTTGTGCGCAAGATCGTGGACGAGCTCGAGCATCTCGTCGCGCCCCTTCGGGTCCATGCCGTTGGTGGGTTCGTCGAGGAACAGCAGATCGGGGTCGTGCACGAGCGCCTGCGCCAGCTTGATGCGCTGCTTCATGCCGGTGGAATAGGTTTCGACGTTCCGGTAGCGGGCCTCGCCGAGCCCCACATAGAACAGGACCTCGTGCGCCCGCTGCATCGCGTCCACCCGCGGCAGGCCTGACAGCTGCGCGCAGTACGCCACGAAGCTGACGGCGTTCATCCCCGGGATGTGCGCGTCGTTCTCCGGCATGTAGCCGACGCGGCGGCGGATATCGATGGGCGACTCGGCGACGTCCAGCCCGAGCACGCGCATCCGCCCCTGGTTCGGCACCACGAAGCCGAGCAGCGACTTGATCATCGTGCTCTTGCCCGCCCCGTTGGGGCCGAGGAGTCCGACGGCACCGCCGTCGAAGGCAATCGACACGTCGCGCAGCGCGGTGTGGGACCCGTAAGTGACGGTAACCCCCTCGAGCGTGACGACCGGACCAGGCTCAGGCATCTGTGAGGGGATAGACGGAAGTGGGGCGCTAGAGGTTTCCGCGAAGTCCGAGCGCGTCGGCCTCGCCGCGCATGGAGGCAATCACGTTGGTGATGTGCTGGTCGAGGGGCAGGCCCAGCAGTTCGGCCCCAGCCCGCAGGTCGTCGCGGCTCACCGCCCGGGCAAACGCCTTGTCCTTCATCCGCTTGATGACGGACGCGGCCTCCAGGTCCAGGATGCTCCGGCTCGGCCTCACCAGCGACGCCGCGGTGATGAACCCGGCCATTTCGTCGCAGGCAAAGAGCGTCTTCTCGAGCAGGCTGTCACGCGTCACGCCCGAATAGTCGGCGTGCGAGAGGATCGCGCGTGTCACCCACTCGGGGTAGCCACGCTCCTTCAGGATGGCGACCCCCTTGTACGGATGATCGTCGAGCGAGGGCCACTGCTCGTAGTCGAAGTCGTGGAGCAGCGCGACCACGCTCCATGCGGTTTCGTCCTCGCCGAAGGTGCGGGCGTAGCCGCGGACCGCCGCTTCGACCGCGAGCGCGTGCTTCAGCAGGCTCTCGCCCTTCGTGTACTCGTTCAGCAGCTGCCAGGCAGCCTCGCGGGTCAGCTCCATATGTTCAGGCACACCGTGATGAGGACAGCGTTGATGAAGTCGATGAAGAACGCGCCGACCATCGGCACGACGAGGAAGGCGCGCGGCGCGGGCCCGTAGCGATCCACCAGCGCCTCCATGTTCGCCATGGCGTTGGCCGTGGTCCCGAGCATGAAGCCGCAGAGGCCGCCGCTCATCACGGCCGCGTCGTAGTCGCGCCCCATGAAGGGGAACACCGGCCAGAAGCAGACGACGGCGATGAGCGACACCTGGAGCACGAGGATGACCACCATCGGGAGCGCCAGCCCCGCGAGTTCCCAGAGCCGCAGCGTCATCAGCGCGAGTACCAGGAAGAGCGAGAGCGCCACGTTGCCGAGATCGTCGATCGTCTTCTGCGAGAGGCCAATCATCCCCGTCGCATCGTCCAGGTTCCTGATCACCGAGGCGATGAGCATGGCCCCGATGTAGGCGGGCAGCGTCAGGCCCCAGCTCTCGAAGCGGGCACTCACGATCGAGCCCAGCCACATGGCCGTGAGGATCACGACGAGGGCCTTGAGGATGGCGTAGGACTCCTTGTCCTCGCCCGAGGGTGCGGCGGTCTCGCCCTCCGGCAGCTGCGACTCAACGATCTGCGTGGCCAGCGGCGGGTCGGTATGCACCTCGGCGTGCGCCCGGGCCAGCGCGTGCCGCCGGATGAGAAGTGTCCCGATCGGCCCCCCGATGAGCCCCCCCGAGATGATGCCGGCCATGGCTGACGCGACGGCGACGGTAGCGGCGCCGGGCACGCCCGCCTGCTCGAAGAGCGGCGCGAAGGCGAGGCCGGTGGCCGGGCCGCCGGTCAGGGTGACCGAGCCGCTGAGAACACCGAAGAGCGGATGCTGGCCGAGCAGCATGGCCACGCCGGCACCGAGCGCGTTCTGGAAGAGGGCGAGCACGCTGCAGAGCAGCGTGAAGATCAGCACCTGCGGTCCCCCCACCTTGAGCAGCGACAGGCTGGCGCCGAAGCCCACGGTGGTGAAGAAGGCAATCATCAGCGGCGCCTGCAGGCGGGTGTCGAAGGTGACGAGCGTCGCGCCCTGCGCGCGGGCCGCGGTGACGGCCACCGCCACCACGAGGCCGCCGATCACGGGCGCCGGCACGTTGTAGCGCGACAGGAATGGCGCGAATCGCCGGATGAAGTGCCCGAGGAAGAGCACGAGCCCCGCGAACGCGACGGTGTTGATGAAATCGAGCGTCAACATGGGATATAACCCGACCGGATCTTAATTCAAGGGACTATCAAGCGTGACGAGCCGGACTTCGACCAGCGCAGACGCCAGGGCCACGGGCCTCGACACCGAGTTCACGCGCGGACTCGGCCTCTACGACTCCACGATGGTGGTCATCGGATCGATGATCGGGTCGGGCATCTTCCTGGTGTCGGCCGACATGGCCCGCACCATCGGCAGCCCGGGCTGGATGCTGGTGGGCTGGCTCATCGCGGGTGTCCTCACGGTGACCGCCGCGCTGTCGTACGGTGAACTCGCGGCGATGATGCCGAGAGCCGGCGGCCAGTACGTGTACCTCCGCGAGGCCTTCTCCCCGATCTGGGGGTTCCTCTACGGGTGGACGCTGTTTCTCGTCATCCAGAGCGGCACGATCGCGGCCGTGGCGGTCGGGTTCGCGCGCTACTCCGGCGTCTTCATCCCGTGGATCTCAGAGGATCACTACCTCATCGCGCCGGTCCACATCACGACCGGCTACGCGCTCTCGCTGTCGACCGCGCAGTTCGTCGGCGTGCTGCTGATTGCGCTCCTCACGTGGACCAACACCCGCGGGCTCGAATACGGCCGCATCATCCAGAACGTCTTCACCACCACGAAGGGCGGGGCGCTCATCGGGTTGATCATCGCCGGCATCCTGATCGGCAGGAACCCGGCCGCCGTGGCCGACAACTTCGGGAACCTCTGGACCATCCGCGGCGCCTCCGACATCGTCCCCGGATTGACGTCGCTCTCCACGTTCGGCCTGTTCGTGGCACTCTGCGTGGCCCAGACCGGGTCGCTCTTCTCCGCCGACGCCTGGAACAACATCACGTTCACGGCCGGTGAAGTGAAGGACCCGAGGCGCAACATCCCGCTCTCGCTGGCGCTGGGCACGGCAATCGTCATCGGTCTCTACCTGCTGGCCAACGTGGCGTACCTGTCGGCGCTGACGTTCACGCAGGTGCAGCACGCGCCGTCCGACCGTGTCGCGTCCGCGACGCTCGACGTGGCGTTCCCAGGCGCTGGCGCCGTCATCATGGCGGTCGGGATCATGATCTCGACCTTCGGCTGCAACAACGGGCTGATCCTGGCGGGGGCCCGCGCCTACTACGCGATGGCGCGCGACGGCCTGTTCTTCAAGTCGGCCGGCGAACTGAACGCGGCCAAGGTTCCTGCCTGGGGCCTGGTGCTGCAGGGGGTCTGGTCCGCCCTGCTCGTGCTGCCCCGCACGTTCAACGCCGGCACGGGGGCCTACGGGAATCTTTACAGCAACCTGCTCGACTACGTGGTGTCGGCCGCGTTGATCTTCTATGTGCTGACGATCCTCGGCGTCTTCCGCCTCCGCAGCACACGGCCCGATGTGGATCGCCCCTACAAGGCGTTCGGCTATCCGGTGGTGCCGGCGCTCTACATCCTCGGCGCCCTCACGATTCTGGTGATGCTCTTCGCCTACCGCGCCTCCACGACATGGCCCGGCCTGGTCATCGTGCTTCTCGGTGTGCCGGTGTACTTCTACTGGGCCAGCCAGTCGCGCCGGAACGCGTAGCCCCTCAGGCGCCGGCTCAAGCCGGCACCCACGGGTACGTTGGTTCCGGTCGTGGGGTCCACCTTCAGGTGGACCCAGTCCTAGCGCAGCTTCCGTGCAAGCACGCGTGCCCCCTTGGTCTTGACCTTCACCTCCACCCGGCGCAGTTCCTTGCCCTCCGCCACAGGCCAGTAGCCGAGCACGTAGTAGTTCGACGCGTCGCGCAGGATGCGCTCGATGGCCGGTGCGACGTTGTAGCCGAGGCCGAACACGTCGCCTCCCGTCACGTCCGCCAGTGACCCGGGACGCAGCAGGCCGCGGCCGGGGACGAGCGCATACACGGAGGTGTTGGCCAGCGCCACCTCGTTGACGGCCGAGCGCCAGCCGCGATCGAAGCTGCCCGGCGTCGCGGGGTCTGGTTCACTGGGATTACAGACAAAGCCCGCGCCGATGCACACGAGCACCTTCCGCTTGGACGTGTTCAGCGCCGTGGACTGCGCCAGCGCGGCCACGCGGTTCAGCGTCTCACTCGTTGTCGACCAGTACGCAAACGGAAACGCCGCACCGCGGTAGGCGCGAATCCGCTCACGCGCGGCAATGCGATCCCCAAAGGGTTCGTCGTCCAGCGCGTGAAGGCGCACCACCGCAAGGTCGTCGCGCCGGTCGGCCATCTCGAGGAACGCATTCGCAATGATCTGGATCGACTGCGTGCCGGTGGCCGCGACGCCGCTGTCGTCGAGCAGCAGCACGAGGCTGCGGGCACCGTCCGGGTCGGAGAGGTTGGGCCCCCGCACTTCACGGAAGGTGGCCAGTTCCACGCGCTTGCCGGTGTCCTTGACCTGGAAGTCGGCCATGGACAGCCCGTGAATCGGCTGCGCCTTCCTGTCGAGCACGACCACGTCGAGTTCGACGAAGTCGCCGGGCAGGGCGCCGATCTTCATCTGCGTCGACACCGGCGTCCCGAGCAGCGAGATCGCCAGCAGCAGCGTGGCCGCGATGCGGAGCATCGGACGGATTATGCCTGACGCGCGAGTTGCGCGGCCTTCATGACGACATCGAGCGTGATCTTCTGCAACTGCCACGCCGGCAGGTCACCGGTGCGCACCCACTGCGCGTCGGCCGCATCCGACTGCGGGTGCAGCGACCCGCCGACCACGGTGCAGAGATAGTCGATGAGGACGTAGTGGAACTGCACGCGCCCGTCGGCGTCCGGATGAATCCGGTCGAGCACCTCCACAATCGGGCCGACGGCGACGATGAGGCCGGTCTCCTCGAAGACCTCCCGCTGCACGGCCGCCGCCAGGGTCTCGCCGGCTTCGACGCCGCCGCCCGGCAGGCTCCACTCACCCGCCAGCGGCGGCTGGCCGCGCTTGACGAGCAGGACACGGTCTCCGTCGAGGATGACGGCGCCGACACCGACGATGGGACGTGTGGGGTACTGGCGGTCGGACATGGCGGCCCGATCAGATGCCGAAGGCCTTGACGACCACGCGCTTCTTCCGTTGTCCGTCGAACTCGGCGTAGAACACCTGTTCCCAAGGACCTAGATCCAGGCGGCCGGCGGTGATGGGCAGCGTCACCTGATGTCCCATGATGGTGCGCTTCAGGTGCGCGTCGGCGTTGTCCTCGCCCGTCTGATGGTGCCGGTAGTCGAGGCCGGCAGGCGCCAGTTTCTCCAGCCATTCGCCGAAGTCGTGAATGAGCCCATCCTCCCAGTCGTTCACGTAGACGCCGGCGGTGATATGCATGGCCGACACGAGCACCAGGCCTTCACGGATTCCGGATCGCTCCACGATCTCCGCCACCCGGTCGGTAATCCGGATGAACTCCTGCCGCTGCCGCGTGGTGAACCACAGGTAGTCGGTGTAGACCCTCGTATTCGGCGAGGTGGTGAGCAGGTGATCGGGCGACTGCGGGGAACCGGGCGGCATCCCCACATTATGGATCCTGCGGTGTGCGCGGCCCGTTCGCCTTCCGTTTGCCGGGCTGCACACTATTTGAGACCGCTGGCAGCGGGGTCGCAAAGCTGAGCCATCGTTTCGGCGAGAATCCGGAACGCGATGGTCGAATCGAACGCACTCGAGCAGGTCGAGCACCTGCGTGCACGAGGGCTCTACGCCGCCGCCCTTGCCACACTCGACGCCCTTCCACACCTCAGGTCACGCGGCGTCACCGGCGATTCGCTGCGGGTGTCGCTCCTCGAGCGCACCGGCCAGCACGCCGAGGCGGAGGCGCTCGCGGCGAGGCTCCTCCGCTCGAAGGCCCTGGACCCGGCGCAGCGTGGCTGCTGCGAATTCGCACTCGGCCTGATTCTCTGGGAGCGCGGACGGACCGACGATGCCATGGCGATGTTCAGGCGGTCGGTGGATCACTACCGGCAGGCGGGAGACGGGCGGGGCGCCTGCTGGGCTGAACTCCGGCTGCTCGTGAGCCTGTCCGGACGCGCGCAGGGTCCGGAGGTCGCCACGCTGCTGTCACAGGTGCGGCAATCAGTGGTCACACTCGGAGAGCCGACGCTGAGCGCCGCGCTGCACATCATGATGGGCGAACTCGAGGCCAAGCGCGGGCTGGCGGCCGTGGCAAGCCGCCACCTGGCCCTCGGACTCAGCCTCCTGCGCAAGACCCAGCACACCTGGCTGGAGGCCCTGGCGCAGAACAACCTCGCGGCGCTCGCCATCATGCGGTCGGATCTCCCGCGCGCCTTCTCGCATGCCGAACGCTCCGCGGCGCTGGCGCACGAAAGCGGCGCGGCGGCGCTCATCCGGGCGGCCGAGGGGAATCTGGGACACATCTGCTGTCTTCGCGGCGAGTACGCCCAGGCACGCACACACCTGGAAGCGTCCTACCACCGGCTGCCCTCGAACAGCGAGCACGCCCACGCGCCGCTCGACGGACTCGCCCGGACCTACCTCGCCGAGGGGCAGCTGGACGAAGCGGACCGCCTGCTCTCGCGGATCGAAACCGGCATCGCGAACCGCGCCGACTCGACGCTCTACGCGAACCGCTACGCGCTGCTCACCCGCGTCGAACTGCTGATGCGCCGCGGCCAACTCGAACAGGCCCGGGCGCTGGCCGGCGAGCTCGCCGCGATCGTAGAGGGGGTCGACGACCGCAGCCTGCGGATCGTCACCATGACGCGCCAGGCCGAGATCGCCGGGCGCCTCTCTGGCGAAGACGCCGCGGCGCCCCTGCTGAACGAAGTCGTGCACGCGCTCGCGACGGACGGTTCCCCGAGTCACTTCGCGGAGTTCGAGCAGACGGTGGGCACGGTGCTGCGCGCCGTTGGGCGCTCCACGGAGGCGACCCATCACCTCGCGCGCGCCCAGCGGATCTACGACGTCGTCCATCACGCCGCACCGGCGAGTGGCACCATTGCGGGCGCGGCCGAGCGGCCTGGTCACGTCGAGGCGCGGAGTGCGGCGGCGAGGCAGCTGCAGGAGGTGGCCGTGACGCTGATGACCGCGGACCGGCCCGAACTCGTGGCCACCGGGCTCCTGGCCTGTATCGAGCGGACCGGGTGCGCGCGGGGTGGACGCATCGTGGCGGCCGGCCCGGCTGGCGACGCGGTGCTGTCGGCCTTCGGGGCCTGCGCCTGGCCCGTGGACGACCCGGCGAAGGTCCGCGTGTTCACGGCCGGTGATGCGAACGGCGTGGATGTCCGGCTCGAGGTGGCGGCGCTGCCCGACATCGAGTCGCAGGTCACGCTGGATGCGCTCGACCTGCTGGTCTCGCGCTGCCAGGCCCTGCGCCGCGCCGAGGCCATTGCGGAAGAACGCCTCACGCTGTGGCCGCTCGACGAATTGCCGGCGTCCGACGACGACTCGGTCGTGATGGGCCGCATGAAGGAGGTCATGCTCTCGGCCCGGAGGGTCGCGGATTCGAAAGTAGTGGTGCTCATCACGGGAGAAAGCGGCACGGGCAAGGAGGTGGTGGCGCGCGCCATCCACCGCTACTCCCAGCGGCACCGCAAGCCCTTCGTGCCGTTCAACTGCACGGCGGTCCCCCGCGACCTGATCGAGAGCCACCTGTTCGGATTCAGGCGCGGTGCGTTCACGGGTGCGGATCGCGACAATCCCGGCCTCATCCGGCTCGCACGCGACGGCACCCTGTTCCTCGACGAGATCGGCGACCTCAGCCTCGACCTGCAGCCCAAGCTCCTGCGCTTCCTCGAGTCCGGCGAAATCGCGCCGCTCGGCGACTCGCCGCAGGCAATCAGCGTGCACGTGGTCGCGGCGACCAACGCCGACCTGAAGTCGCTTGTGGAACAGGGCCGGTTCCGGGAAGACCTGTACTACCGGCTGAACGTCTACCAGATCGAAATTCCGCCGCTGCGCGAGCGGCGCGAAGAGATCGAGCCGCTCGCCCGGCACTTTGCCATCAAGCGGGCGCACGAACTCGGGAAGGGGGTCATCCGCCTCTCGCAGGAGCTGATCGCGCACCTGCTGCTCCACCCCTGGCCGGGCAATGTCCGGCAGCTGAGCCACGAAATCGGCCGCATGGTGGCCCACGCGGAGCCGAACCAGGAGCTGACGGTCGACTGCCTGCCGAAGTCGTTCCTCGAGCAGACGAACCGGCGAGGCGCAAGCGAGCCGGCTCCGGCACCGATACGGCACGAGACGCTCGGGGATGCGGTCTCGCGGCTCGAGCGCGAGATGATCGCCGCAGCCATCACCCGCCATCACGGACAACTCGACGCGGCGGCACGTGCACTCGGCCTGTCGCGCAAGGGGCTCTACCTGAAGCGGCAGCGCTACGGCCTGTGAGCGGCGGCGTCGCTCACGTCGAGGGGGACGCCACAGGCTGACTGTCAGGCGTTGAACAGCGCCTGCCGTTCGATGGCGCGCTGCAGCGAGGACAGCAGCACGCGCTGCGACCCGCCGGAAGTGCGCACCGTTTCCAGTTCCCCGCTGCGGATCCGGTTGTAGATCGTGCGGCGCGAAACGCCGAGCACGGCGGCCGCCTGCATGATGAGGAGGCTGCGCACGCCCGCCGCCGGTGTAATCGCTTCGTTGGAAGGACTCGCCATGCTGGGCGGCTGAGCAGGGCCGGTGCCACCCGGGACTTCGCACGCAACCGGCAGAATCAGGCCTGAATCCGCACGGCAGCGCCCAGCGCTGCGGGAATCAACTACCCGCGCGGGCAGCTCCGGCCACGGGCCAGCACCGCGGCGGGGTTGACTTTGCCGGCCGCACGCTCTACATTTTGAACATTCAAAATGCTGCAGAACGATCCGAAACCGGCGGCGGCGACGACTTCGGGCTGGCGCAGCACGCCCCCATCCCCGAGCCTCCCAGAGGTGCATGGCTCGGTGGCGATTCCGAATGGGGCGGGCTTCTGGCGAAAGCTCATGGCGTTCGCGGGTCCCGGGTATCTCGTGGCGGTCGGCTACATGGACCCGTGAAACTGGGCGACCGACATCGCAGGCGGCTCGCGCTTCGGATACACGCTGCTCAGCGTGATCATGATCTCGAACCTGATGGCGATCCTGCTGCAGGCGCTCGCCGCCAGGCTCGGCATCGCGGCCGGACGCGACCTCGCGCAGGCCTGCCGCGACAGCTATTCGCGCACGACCACCTGGGTGCTCTGGCTGCTCTGCGAAATTGCGATTGCCGCCTGTGACCTTGCCGAAGTCGTCGGTGCCGCCATCGCGCTCAACCTGCTGTTCGGCATTCCGCTCATCTGGGGCGTCTGCCTCACGGCGCTCGACGTGCTCGTCGTCCTCTACCTGCAGCATCATGGCTTCCGCTGGGTCGAGGCGCTCGTCGTCGGGTTAATCCTGGCCATTGCCGGCTCGTTCGCCGTGGAGATGTACCTGTCGAAGCCCGATCTCACCGGGGTCGCGGCCGGGTTCATCCCCACCACCGAGATCCTCCGGAACCCGGAGATGCTCTACATCGCGATTGGCATCCTCGGCGCGACGGTGATGCCGCACAACCTCTACCTCCACTCGTCGATCGTCCAGACCCGGAAGTACATGGACACGCACGAAGGCAAGGCCGAGGCGATCAGGTTTGCCAGCATCGATTCCGCGGTCGCCCTGATGTCGGCGCTCTTCATCAACGCCGCGATTCTCGTGATGGCGGCGGCCACGTTCCACGGCACCGGTCACCAGGACGTCGCCGACATCTCGGACGCTTACCAGCTGCTGTCGCCGCTGCTCGGCACGACGGCCGCGAGCGTCCTCTTTGCGGTCGCCCTCCTGTGCTCCGGCCAGAACGCGACGCTCACCGGGACCCTGGCGGGCCAGATCGTGATGGAGGGGTTCATCAACCTTCGCCTGCGCCCCTGGCTGCGCCGCCTGATCACGCGCCTCATCGCCATCATCCCGGCTGTCATCGTGACGGCGCTGTACGGCGAGCGGGGCACGGGTCCGCTCCTCATCCTGAGCCAGGTCATCCTCAGCCTGCAGCTCCCCTTCGCCGTGTTCCCGCTCGTCTCCTTCACGAGCGACCCGGCGAAGATGGGCGCGTTCGTCAACCCCACGTGGGTGAAGGTCCTCGCCTGGACCGTCGCCATCGTCATCGCCGCGCTGAACGTCTGGCTGCTCTACCAGACGGTCGTGGGCATGTAGAATTCGACGCCGATGTATCGACGCATCCTGGTCGCCCTCGAGCATTCCGCCGCCGACGCCACCATCCTGGCCCACGTGCGCGATCTCGCCCGGCTCACGGGGGCGGAACTGCTCCTCGTGCACGTGGCGGACGGCTGGGCCGCGCGCAACTTCGATCACCTGAACCTGCGTGAATCAGAGGAAATGCGCGAGGACCGCGCCTATCTCGAGCGCGTCCGCGCGGAGATGACCGCACACGGCCTCACGGTCGATATCCGCCTGGCGAAGGGCGATCCGGCCGACGAGCTCATCCGCGTGGCGCAGGAAGGGCACGTCGACCTCGTGGCGATGTCGACGCACGGCCACCGCTTCATCCAGGACGTGCTGTTCGGCACCACGGTCAACAAGGTGCGGCACCTCGTGAAGATCCCCGTGCTGCTGCTTCGCGCGCAGTAGCCGGCGACCGTTCTCCCCGGAACATCCGGTCCGCGCTGGCGGACACCCGAGTCGAGATCGCGTTCAACGAGCAGGGGCGCCCCTTCAGCGTCGCGCACGCCCCGGCGTAAGCTCTCTACGGCATGTTCGAGCTGAAGTTCGCGCCAACCTTCGCCCGTCAGCGGGCGGCGTTGCTGGCGCAGGCCACCGTGCCTCCCGTCGCGATTCCGCCGGTCGTGGAGGCACGTCTGTCGGCCATTGCGCACGGCGACGGCACACGCACCCCGGCGACAGGCGCGTGGCCGCTGTGGCGCGACGCCCTGCGCCCGCTGCGGGCCCTGCTCGCCCGCTCAGCCGCGCTCGCGCTGCTCGCGGCGGCCTGCACGTCGGTGTCGACGCTCGCGGCCATGCAGATCCTGGAGCCCGGACACACGCTGGGCTACCTGTGGGGTCTGGCCCTGGTGTTCTTCGCGATGAACTGCCTGGCGCAGGTGGGCACCTTCTGGGGCGGCCGGGTTCGCATCTGGATCAGCATGGGCATCGAGGCCCATCTCGTCGGCCTCATCTCGCGCAAACTGCTCCGGCTCAGCACCACGGCGGCCGCGCGGCAGTCGTCGGGCAACCTGAAGACGCTCATCACCGCCGACGTCAGGAACGTCGGGCAGTTCGTGGACAACGCGGTTCGCAACCTGATCCCCGCCGTCGTGTCGCTCGCGGTGATCGGTCCGCTCGTCGTGCGGTTCTCCGGCCGGCCGGGCGCGCTCGGCCTCCTGGTGATGGCTTCGGGCATTCCCATCGCGCTCGCCCTGAACGTCATCAACGCGCGGCTCGAGATGCGCAGCAAGGAGGCGCTCGACCGACTGACGACACTGGTCGGAGAGTGGGTGAAGAACATCCGCCTGATCCGGTACCTCTCGTGGGACGACGCCTTTCAGCGCGACGTGGCGGTGGGAACGCGCGGCTTCCTCACCGTGTCGGTCGTCCAGCATGCCCTGGCGTGCCTCATCTACGGACTCAGCATCTCGTGGTGGATGGTGTCGGCCACCGGGGTCGTAGTGCTGTCGCGGGTGCTGGGCGACCCGCTGGACCTGCGGGCCTTCCTCGGCTCGCTCTGGCTCCTGACGTTCATGGCCGGGTTCTTCACGGGGATCCCGAACACGATCCGGCTCTATGGCAACGCGGCGCCGTCGGTCCGGCGCATTGCGCGCCTGCTCGCGGAAGAGGAACAGGCCGATCTGCTCAGGCCCGGTGAGCCGCTCGCCGCGGATGCCACGCCAACGCATCTCGTGTTCGAGGCCGTCAGCTACCAGTATCCCGGAGGCAAGGCCGCCGTCCAGGACTGCTCACTCGAGATTGCGCTCGATCGGCAGCTCGCGATCATCGGCGAAGTGGGGGCGGGGAAGACAACCCTCCTGCGCCTGCTGTGCGGCGAGATTCCGCCGAGCTCGGGCCGCATCCTGGTGCGGTTCAGTACGGGCGACGAGCGCGACCTGTGGACGGAGCCCGCCCACGACCGCTACCGCCAGCAACTCGCCTACGTGCCGCAGGAGCCGTTCGTCTCGAGTGATCTGCTGCACATGAACATCACGCTCTCGGGCCATGCACTGCACGAGCGGGAAGACGACATTGCGGCTGCGGCGTACTGGGCGGAACTCGAAGCCGACCTGCAGGCGCTGCCCGACGGGCTCTCCCAGGAGATCGGCGAGGGCGGCGTCAACCTGAGCGGCGGGCAGCGGCAGCGCGTGAACCTGGCGCGCGCGTTCTACTCACAGCGGCCCTGCATGGTGCTCGACGACACGATGAGCGCGGTCGATGTCGTGACCGAGGCCGCGCTGATGGATCGCCTGCTCTCGCGAGGGCGCGGCTTCGTGCTCGTCACGCACCGCACCGGCGAACTGCTGCGCCTGCAGGACGTCGTCGTCATGAAGAACGGCCGCATCGTCGAGCGGGGCGCGCCCGTGGACCTGGCGTCGGATCCGGATTCGCACCTCACCAGGGTCCTGCGCGCGTACGAGCAGGAGGGGGCGGCGTGAGCGGGTCGTCTTCGCACTTCATCAAGGACGAAGCGGTCCCGGCGGCGAGCGGGCTCATCGCCCTGAACCGGCGGCTCTTCGGGAGCCTCCGGCTGTTCCTGGCGCTGCTGCCACTCTCGGTCGCGACCATCCTGCTCGCGTCGGCCGCCCCGTCGGTCTTCCGCTGGTATTCGGGTGCCTTCGCCAGCGGCGGAGTGGGCTTCACGCTGGCGGGGCTGGTCGCCATCACCTCGCTCGCCATCGTGCTCCGGATCGCCGCGTGGGCACTGTTCGAGATATCCGGGATGTGGTCCAGCCAGCGCCTGCACCAGGACATGGTCCGCGGCCTGGCTGGTACGCGCACCACGTTCTTCGACGAGAACCCGTCGGGACGGCTCATCAACCGCCTGGTGCGCGACTTCGATGAAGTCCGCTCCACCGCCATCATCTTCGTCGGCGATTTCTTCAACGCCTCGATCGAGGTGCTGGGCATCGGCGTGGTCGCCGCCTTCGCGAGTCCGTGGGCCGCCGTGCTGATGCTGCCCCTGCTCGGAGGGTTCGCCTACGCGCAGTACTTCCGCTCGGAGATGCTGAACCACGCGCGGGGGCTCGGCGTCATCGCAACCAGCCAGGTTCTGGGCCGCAAGAACGACCTCATCGAGGGGCGCGAGATCTTCCTGCTCTACGGCCGTGCCGGGCACCTGCTGGAGCGGATGTCGGCGAGCGTCAGGGACTACGTCCGGGCGTCGGTGCTGACCTCGCAGGTGG
This sequence comes from Vicinamibacterales bacterium, assembly GCA_046331345.1. Classification (GTDB taxonomy): domain Bacteria; phylum Acidobacteriota; class Vicinamibacteria; order Vicinamibacterales; family CAVVIG01; genus CAVVIG01. The sequence continues at coordinate 783,345 of JAXLRA010000005.1, forward strand.
AGATCTGGGCCAGCTTCTGGGTGCGCGTGTTTGCCGAGGCCTACTCGTTCGGTGTGCTCCTCCTGCTGACGGCAGCCCTGGCGCGCGGCGACGTCTCGGACACGCTGGCCGGCGTCATCATCTCGTCGCTGTTCGGGGTGACGGCGAGCATCGGCTGGCTCGACTTCGCCACGAGCCTCGTGTCCCGCTCGAGCCCGCACGTCCGGCGCGTGTTCGAGTTCGTCGATCTCCCGGCGGAGGCCGCCGAGGAGATGGACGCGCCGCGACCGTCACGCCTCCAAACGGTCCACGAATCGGGCATCGTCTTCGAGCACTACTCGATGTCGTACCGGTCCGATACCCCGGTGATCCTGAGCGACTTCAGCCTGACGCTCGCGCCCGGCAGCAAGACCGCCCTCGTCGGACGGACCGGCTCGGGCAAGACCAGCGTGATGCAGGCGCTCCTGCGCATGGTCTACGTCCGCGGCGGCGACATCCGCATCGATGGCGTGTCCATCTTCGACATGGAGGTCCGCGACCTCCGCCGGCGGTTCGGCGTCGTGCCGCAGTCGCCGTACCTGTTCGCGGGAACCATCCGCACCAATCTCGATCGGCTCGGCGTGATTCCCACGGCCAGGCTGGAGCAGGCGCTGGCCGCGGTGAGGCTGAACCTCGCCCTCGATCACACCGTCGCCGAGGGCGGGCACAACCTCTCCACAGGTGAACGGCAGCTGGTCTGCCTGGCGCGTGTGATCGCGGCCGACCGGCCGATCATCCTGATGGACGAGCCGACCAGCGGCCTCGACCCGGAGACCGATGCGCGCATCAGCGAGGTGCTCCACACCGCGCTCGAGGACAGGACGGTCCTCACCATCGCCCATCGGCGCGACTCGCTTCGCGCATACGACCGCATCGTGGAGATGACCTGACGCACGGCGGAGGTCCGGCCCACTGCGCCGAACCTCCAACCTCCATCCTCCAACCTCCATCCACTGACCTCACCAGACCGGCGTGAGCCAGTCGGCGCGTTCCGGGACGCGGCCGCGAATGGTGGCCTCGAAGTAGTCGGCGAGCCTGCGGGTGATCGGCCCTGCCACGCCGGCGCCGATGGTGCGGCGATCGACGGACCGTACCGGTGTCACTTCCGCACCGGTGCCGCAGAGGAACAGTTCGTCGGCCACATACAGTTCCGTCCGGCCGATGTGCCGCTCGACGAAGGGGATGCCGAGATCCTGCGCGAGCGCGATGAGCGACTGCCGGGTGATGCCGTCCAGGTTGTCCGCGGTGCTGGGCGGCGAAATCAGCACGCCGTCGCGCACGATGAAGACGTGCTCGGCGGATCCCTCCGACACCAGGCCGTCCTCCGTCAGGAGAATGGCCTCGGTGAAGCCGGCGTCCTTCGCTTCCTTCCGCGCGAGCGCGCTGTTCAGGTACGCGCCGGTGGCCTTCGCGCGCGCGGGCATCGCCGTCTCGCGGACGCGGCGCCAGCTCGAGACGCAGACATCGATCGGATCAGCCGAGAGGTACCGGCCCAGCGGCATGCAGAAGATCGCCGTGGCGCTGGTGGCCGCGTCGAGGATCGGCGCGAGTTCGTTCGAGTTGGCGAACACGAGCGGGCGGACGTACGCGTCGCCCCGCATGTCGTTCCGCCGCAGCAGTTCCACGACCGCGTCGGCGATCTCCGCGACCGACCCGCACATCTGCAGGCCGATGATGGCGGCCGACTGCTCGAGGCGCCGGACGTGCCGATCGAGCCGGAAGATGTGGACCTGCTCACTGCCGGCACTGCGGTAGGCGCGGATGCCGCCGAAGCAGCCGAGACCGTAGTTGAGCGCGCGCGAGCGCACCGACACGGTGGCAGACGACTCGGGAACGAACGTGCGGTTGAAGTAGACCACGGAATCCATCGGGCGTTGTCCTCTGGGAGAAGACCAGCACGCCGACGGCATCACCATGAACGCCCGGCACGCTGGCCGGGGTTCGTCGTCGCGTCGCTACACGCAGGCGTCCCCGGTCGTCCCCGTAAGGACGACGACCGGCAGGACGAGGCGCAGGGCGCGTGGCGACATGGAGGACGTCAGGCTATCGCGAGTGACGTATGCGTATCAACACCAAAGCGCCGGCGGGGCCGCGCAGGGTGGCACCGGCACGCCTGCAGGCAGGCCGCTTACGTGGCCGGCAGCCGCACCCAGAACTCAGCGCCGCAGTCGGCGCCAGCGCTGGTGAAACCGATCGTGCCGCTGTGCAGTTCGACCAGCTGCTTCGCGATGGTGAGCCCCACGCCGAGGCCCCGCTGCACCCCGGAAGTGCTCGACGCCCCCTGCCTGAAGGCCTCGAACACGAAGGGCTGGAACGCTTCGGGTATGCCTGCGCCGGTGTCGCAGACCGTCACGCGCACGGCACCCGGTTCCACCTGCAGTCCCACGGTGACCGAGCCGCCCGCCGGCGTGAACCGCACCGCGTTGTTCAGCAGGTTCCAGAATACCTGCTGGAGCCGCAGCCGGTCGCCGGTGACGGTGGCTGCCACGTCACCATCGAACGAGGCGCGCAGCACCAGCCCCTTCTCCTCCGCCACGGGCTGCACGGCCTCGATCGCGCTCACGACCTCTTCCCGGATGCAGAGCGGTTCCATGGTGAGCCGCAGCGTCCCGGCCGTCATCCGCGAGACGTCGAGCAGGTCCTCTACCAGCCGCAACTGCACGCGTCCGTTGCGCTCGATGACCGCCAGCGCCTGCGCCGTGCGCTCAGGCGGGACGGTCCCGGCCTTCAGCATGCTCGTGTAGCCGATGATCGCGTTCAGCGGCGTGCGCAGCTCGTGCGACAGGGTGGCGAGGAACTGGTCCTTCAGGCGGCTCGCCGCTTCGGCCGCCTGCTGCGCCTCACGCATCCGCGCCTCGGCCTGCTTGAGGGCGGTAACATCGACGAACGCGCTGATCGCGCCGCGGGCCTGGCCGGCGCCGTCGCGGAGCGGGAGGGCCGAGCCGAAGAGCGAACGGCGGCTGCCATCCTCGAACACGAGTTCTTCCTCGAAATCGCGGACCTCCTCGCCTCGCGCGGCGCGCTGCACCGGCAGTTCGTGCGGCTCGAGGTCGCGCCCGTTCACGCGAACGGTGAAGTGCCGCGGCGCCTCCGGCCCGGCACTCTTCGACAGGTTGTCGCCCGGGCGCATCCGCAGCAGTTCCGCGGCAAACCGGCTGCCCGTGATCCGGCGGCACTCCGGGTCGTGCGCAATCCAGATTGCGGCTGGCGCGGCGTCCAGCAGTTGCTGCAGTTCCTCGGCGCGAGCGTGCAGGTCGTCGACGGACGCGGGAGACGCCGTGTCACCGGCGGGATACCACAGGAGCAGCAGCGCATCGCCGCCAGCGCGGTCCGCCTGCAGATCGATCCAGGCCGGCGGCGTCCCGTCTGCGGCGGGCAGGGCCACGCGCGCCGCCTGCAGCGGAGCGCCGGAATCGACGACCGCGCACAGGCGCGGAAACAGGGGGTCGAGCGCCGCTGGCAGCGCGTCCGGAACCTGCGCCCCCTCGCGGAGGAGGAGGTCGGCCCGCGCCGCGTCATTCGCGAAGCTGAGCGTGAAAGCCGTGATGACGCCGCTGGCGTCACGGGTGGCGGCGTAGATGGCGACCGGGGTGTGAAGAGGACGGACCGCTGACCCGAGCTGGCGGGACTGCTCGCTGTCGGATATCGGCATGCGGTCGTTCACCTCACCCACGTGCGGCAGCAGATGAGCACGCGCCCCACGTGCATGACGCATGCGGTTCAGCGGCGCCCTCCGACACTACCGACGAGGTTCGCAGGCCGATGGTAGCGCGGCCCCCTGCGGTGAGCAAGGCGCTCGCGGTCAGTGTTCAGGGGTGGAGCGGGAAAGGTGTGACCGAAACGGGACGCGAGCCGGTCATCCTGCCGGCTCGCGAAAAACTTGGCTGGCCTCAGTTGGCCTCTGTGTCGTCCTCATCAAGCCACGGGATGGGCTGGGGCCCCGGGACGATCCCCGCGATATCGGGGTCTTCCTCACCAGGTCCGCGCTGCGCGCCACCCTTGTTCAGCTTGGCGGTCGCCCGCCGTTCGTCCTTCTGCTTGCGCTTTTCCTGCCGCGCACGCTCTTTGGCGCGTTTCTCGAGCGTGGGTCGTGTCCGATTTGCCACCGTGCCTCCCTGTATCGCCTATAAATGTATCACTTGCCACGGTGCCTCGGCTCGACTGACCGACCCGTGAGGCACGCAGCCTGCAGGGCGCGGGAGAATGACCTGGCTGCTCGCGGCGCTGCTGACCGTCACCCTCCCTCCACAGGTAAAGTCTCACCCACGTGCCACATGCGGGGACATCCCTGCCTTTTCGGGTCCTGCTGGATCGGCGCATGGACGATGAAGGGCACGGCCTGACTGCCGCCGTTTCACTGCACTCCCGGCGTCGTCTGGGATGCGGGAACGGCGATCGATCCATGGCTCGCATACGCGCGCTGACACACGGGCCATCGGCGAGAAGCGCTGGGCGGTAGACGGGCGACAGGCTCCGTAACGCCAGGCCGTACAAGAGAAGCGCCTGGCAGTCTGCCGACTACCAGGCGCATCGAGTCGAAACTCCGCGACCTCCGCGTTCTCCGCGGCGCCGCGCTCGGACGGGCTACTTCGCGGGGAGCGCGAAGGCGGTCGCGGTAATCGCCGAGGGCAGGAACACCCACTGGCGGCCGTCGATCATGTACGTGGTCGGCGGACCGAAGACGTTGCCGCCGGTCTCGTAGCTGTAGAGCACCTTGCCCGTGGCGGCGTCGACCGCCATGAACGTGCCGTCGTGGTCGGAGCTGAACACCACGCCGCCCGCGGTGGCGAGCACGCCCGCCCATCCCGGACCGTCGTACTTCACTTCCCACTTGCGCTGACCGGTCAGCGGGTCGATGGCGCGCAGCGCGCCCGTGCGCGGACCGACGGGGGCCACGGTGCCGCCCATCGTGCGGTCGCCGACGTTCGCGTCCGGCGTGTCCTTCTTGATGAACTTCGCGCAGGTTTCACGAACCGTGAGGTAGAAGAGGTTCCGCTGCTTGTCGTACGACGGCGGCATGAAGTTCGTGTTGCCGTACCAGTCCGGGCAGGTATCGGTGCCTTCCACGGTCGGCGTGTGGCCGGGGATCTCGATCGGCCGGCCGGCCGGCGTGAAGCCCGAGGCCCAGTTCTGGTTCGCGTATGCGTGCGCCGCGATGAACTTGCCGTTGGTGCGGTCGAGCACGTAGAGGAAGCCGTTGCGGTTGGCCTGCATCAGGACCTTGCGCGGCTGCCCACCAATGGTCACGTCCGCGAGCACGGGGGTCTGGTTCGCGTCCCAGTCGTGCGTGTCGTGCGGCGTGTACTGGAAGTGCCACTTCAGCTTGCCGGTGTCAGGGTCGAGCGCGACGACCGACGCGGCATAGAGGTTATCGCCCGGGCGGCTGTCGCCGTCCCAGTCCGGGTTCGGATTGCCGGTGCCCCAGTAGACGGTATTCAGTTCGGCGTCGTAGGTACCGGTGACCCAGGTCGGCGAACCGCCGCGTTCGAGCACGTCCACCGGCCACGTCTCGCTGCCCGGTTCCCCGGGGGCCGGAATCGTCCAGAAGCGCCAGAGGCGCTTGCCGGTCTCGGGGTCCATCGCGTCGATGAAGCCGCGATTGGCATACTCGCCGCCGGCCATGCCGACGATGAGCTTGCCCTTCACGACGAGCGGGGCGACCGTGCTGGCATACCCCAGCTTGAAGTCGGCCATCTCGACGTCCCACAGCACCTTGCCGTCGGCGGGATTCAGGGCAAGGACGTGCGCGTCGAGCGTCGTCATGAACAGCTTGTTGCCATACACGGCGAAGCCGCGGTTCACCGGACCGCAGCAGACCTTCAGGCCCGCCGGCAGCGCGCGCTGGTAGTGCCAGATCTGGCGGCCGGTCTTCCCGTCAATCGCCCACGCGTGGTTCTGCGGGCCGGTGACGTAGAGGATGCCGTTCATCACGACCGGCGTCGCTTCGAACTGCCCCGTCACGCCTGCCTGGAACGTCCACTGCGGAGCCAGCTGGCCGACATTGGCAGCGGTGATCTGGTTGAGCGGGCTGAAACGCTGCCCGTCGTAGGTGCCCGAAACCACCAGCCACTTCGTCGGGTCCGACAGCCCCTTGGCGAGGTCCGCGTCGGTCACGCTCTGGGCGAACACAGGCGTCGCCACACCCGCCATCGTCAGGATCGCCGCGGCGATCCGACGGAAACCATGCATCCTCATTCAGTTGCCTCCGCAGTAAAATGCGCGACCAATTATGCCTAAGGAGTCCCCCATGCGAAAGTCGCGATATGTCGCAGCCCTGCTCGTCGCCGCCTGCATTGCGCCGGTCGCCGCCGGCCAGCCCTCGGCTCCCCTGACGATGCAGCAGGTGGATAGCTGGATGAGTGAGCTGTCCAACTGGGGGCGCTGGGGCAGGGACGACCAGCGCGGCACCATCAACCTGATGACGGCCGCCGTCCGCAAGGACGCCCTCAAACTGGTGCGGGACGGGGTTTCCGTGTCGCTCGCCCACACCGTGGACAAGGAGCAGGCGGCCGACAGCCCGCGCCCGCTCCAGCAGGCGATGACCCTCGACAACGCCGGCCACGCGATGGACCTCTATACCATCTGGTACCACGGCTCGGTCATCACGCACATCGACTCGCTGTGCCACTACTCGTTCCAGGGCAAGATCTACAACGGCTTCGATCGTTCGAATATCAAGGAAGGCGTCGGCTGCCCCCAGAACGGCATCGAGAACCAGAAGAACGGCATCATGACGCGCGGCATCCTCGTGGACATGCCGCTCATGAAGAAGGTGCCCTACCTCGAACCCGGCACACCCGTGACGGTGGCGGACCTCGAGGCATGGGAGAAGTTCGCCGGCATCACCATCCGCAGCGGTGACGCGCTCTTCCTGCGGACCGGCCGGTGGGCGCAACGTGCCGAGAAGGGGCCGTGGAACGTGGCGGCCAACTCCGCGGGCTTCCACGCCTCGGTGCTGCCGTGGCTCAAGAAGCGCGACGTCGCCCTGCTCGGCAACGATGCGGTGACGGACGTCCAGCCCTCGGCGGTGCAGGGCAGCCCGCGCCCGATTCACCAGGTCGCGATCGTCGCCATGGGGCTCCCGCTCATCGACGTGATGGACCTCGAGGCGGTGGCGAAGGAAGCGGCGCAGCGCAAGCGGTGGGAGTTCCTGCTCACCGCCGCCGCGGTGCCGGTGCTCGGCGGCACGGGCTTCCCGCTCAATCCAATCGCAACCTTCTAGCGTTCCGAAGTGAGAACTCAGAAGTCAGAACTCAGAAGTTGAACACGGAGAGCGCGGAGACTGGATTCGCTCGTGGGGTCCGCCTTCAGGCGGACCTGGCGGTCAACGGGTGTCGTCAACGGTTGTGGACTTCTCCCGACGATGCTAGCGTCGTCGGCGCGCAGTGGTGCGCGCGCGGCGGCTAGCAGCGGCACGCCGTTGGCAATGCGGGCGGCACCGCCTCGTTCACCGTGGACGAACCGGCGTGCGAACGGAGCACACGATGCCGCAGCAGGACCTGGAGATTCGCGTGGAATCCCTCGAACAAGCCGTCACCGGCCTGGCCGGACTCCCGAGGCAGGTGGAGAACCTGTCATCGCGGGTGGAGGGGCTCTCGACGCAGGTCCAGGAGCTATCGACGCAGTTCCTGCAACTTCGCAAGGACGTCAAGGCAGACATTTCTGACCTCCGGTCGGACCTCGGAGATCAGCGCGTGGAACTCCGATCGGAGATGCAGGGCATCCGCCGCGAGTTGGTCGAGCAGATCGGTGACGTCCGCAGCGAGATCAGCGGCGTTCGCGGCGAGCTGGTCGGGAAGGTCGATGGCGTTCGCCGCGAGTTAGTTGAGCAGATCGGTGGCGTCCGCAGCGAGATCGGCGGCGTCCGCGGCGAGCTGGTCGGCAAGATCGATGGCGTCCGCAGCGAGTTGGTCGAGAAGATCGGTGACGTCCGCAGCGAGATCGGCGGCGTTCGCGGTGAGCTGGTCGGGAAGATCGATGGCGTTCGCAGCGAGCTGGTCGGCAAGATCGATGGCGTCCGCAGCGAGTTGGTCGAGAAGATCGGTGACGTCCGCGGCGAGCTGATCGGCAGGATCGACGGCGTCCGCAGCGAGCTCGTCGAGCAGATTGGTGGCGTCCGCGGTGAGCTGATAGAGAAGATGGCTGGCTTCCGCGACGAACTCCGCGAAGACATCGCCTCCTCGCATCAGGACCTGGCCACGGTCATCCTGGCCAACCATACGCAGATGCTCACGCTGCACGAACAGCTCATCGAGCGCATCGCGCTGATTGGCGAGGGTCGCGGGCGCACGGGCACCAACCAGCCGCCTGCCGGCGAGGGGTAGCGGAACTACGGTCCCGCGAAGCGTTACGGCCGAACGACGGCTGGTGAGGTGCCGGCCTTGATGAAGATGCGCGGCGGCGCCGACTCGCGTTCGACGGGGCTCACCCAGGTATTGACGGCTTCCTCAGGCAGGCCCTGGGGCTCGGCGAACTGGTAGAGCAGGTGGTCGTCATCCAGCCATTCCACCTGATCGTCGATATTCCGCGTCTCCTGCGGCAGCAGCCACTCGCGCTGCGATGCGAGGTCGAAGACCGCGACGCGCCACGTGCGGGAGCCGACGGCGGCGTTTGCGTTGGGTTTCTTGAATCCGACGCGCGAACCGTCCGGCGAGAGCGACGGGCACTCCATGCCGTCGCGGACCGTCTCGAACTGCTTCGAGTCCATGGTCCCGCGCACGAGGAAACGGCGGGCGCCCGTGCCGAGCGTGGCGTAGAACCGATTGGGATCGCGCTCGAATGTCACGCCCCAGAAGTTGAAGTCGACCTCACGGAACGGCGTCCCGTCACGCGTCGTGTCGAAGGATTCGAGCTCACCGAGCAGCGACTGCCGTTCGAGATCGACCAGCCACGTGCGCGTCGTGAAGTCGGCGTCGTAGTGCTCGCCTGTCGCAAACACCGTCACGGCGCCGTACCGTTCGTCCGGGGACACGCGCGCGCGGATCGGGGCGCCGGTCATCGGGAACGCCTTCAGCACAGCGAAGTTCACGTCGACGATCTTCACGATCGATGCAATGCCCGGCACGCCGCGCACCTCGGCCAGGCAGAGCCCGCGCCGCACGCCGAAGTCCAGCCGGTCACACGTCAGGTCGGACACCGCCCGCCGCTCGTCCGGCGCGTCGAGATCGGCCAGCACCACCTTGCCGTACTCGCCCGGCCGTACGCTGCGGTAGTAGACGTGGGGTCTCGAGCGCAAACTGTCGGCGGGCTCCGCACCGGTGGCCTGGCCGCGATCGTCGCGCGCGCCGCAGCCAACCGCCGCTCCGAGCAGTGCCAGCCCGCAGACGCCGAGCCCGATGACACGTCCTGTGCTCACGGGAGCATAGTGCCCTAGTACAAACGGTTTCGTGAAATGGCCGCGGACCGGGAGGACAATCAAGGGATGAAGTACGCCGCGGCCGTCCTGTGCGTTGCCCTGCTCCTCACCACGTCCCCGCCCCTCGGTGCCTGGGGCGAGGCCGGGCACCGGGTGGTCAGCCGCGCGGCGATCAAGGCCCTGCCCCTGGACGTGCCGTCGTTCCTGCTGCGGCAGATCGACTGGATCGGCAGCCGGTCCGTGCTGGCCGACTCGTGGCGCGGACCGCACGAGCCGTTCTCGAAGGCGGCCGAAGATCCGAACCACGTCTGGTACACCGAGCAGTTCGCGTTCATGAAGGAGATCCCGCGTTCGCGCGACGCGTTCGTGCTCGCCGTCTACGACGAGTACCTGCGCCTGAAGGACACGGATCCGGAGAGAGCCGCGCGCACCAACATCCACTACACCGGCACGCTGCCGTATGCAGCGACCGAGGGCTACGAGCGGCTGAAGGTGTCGTTCCGCACGTGGCGCGACCTGCAGGCGCGCCGGCAGGACACCACGTTCATCGAGCAGGACGCGGCGTTCTACACCGGCTGGATGAGCCACTACGTGGCCGACGCCGCCATGCCGCTGCACTCCTCCATCCATCACGACGGCTGGACGGGCGACAACCCGAAGAACTACACACGCGACGGCGGCATCCACTGGCTGTTCGAGAACACGTTCGTCGACCTCATCGGCCTGGACGACGCCTACCTGCAGCCGCGGATCGACATCACGCCGAAGGTGCTCGACGACCCGTTCACGGCAATGCTGGCGCACCTCGACCGCGCGCACGCACGCGTGGAGCAGGTCTACATCCTCGAGCAGCGCAAGGCGTTCGCGGACAAGACGGACCAGCAGGCGCGGGACCTCGTGTTCACCACACTCGGCGAGGCGTCCACGCTCGTGCGCGACCTGATCTACACCGCCTGGATCCGCAGCGGCGACGGTCAACCGTCGTTCGACCCGAACGATCAGACGAACAACCCGAAGAACCCGCTCTACAACCCCGCAACCGGGAGCGCCCCGCCGCCGTTGCCCGTGCGGTAGGGGTATCGGGCGGGCCGGAGCACAGGCGGGTCTGGCGACTACTGTTGCGAACGTCGTCCATGCGCCCGGCGGCTTTGCACCGGGCGGCGCGGGTGTGGCGGCAGCGTGCTCTGCCTGCACTACCATGAACCGGTGCGGGCCGGCACCATACAGACCAGCTTCATGCGCATGATGCGCGCGTCGGCATGCGCGGTGTTCTGTCTGATGGCCGCCGCATGCGACTCGTGCTCACCCTCTGGTCCGACACCCTCCGGGCTCCAGGTGTCGGGCATTGCGCCGGCCAGCGGCAGCACCACGGGCGGCAACAGCGTCACGATCACCGGCATCGGGTTCGGCGCCGATGCGACCGTCGTGATCGGCGGCGTCGCCGCGACGAACATCGTCGTCTCCGGTGGGACGACGATCACTGCGACAACGGCGGCACGGCCGGGTGCTGGAGCCGCTGACGTATCGGTTACCTCCGGAGGCAGGACGTCAACCCGTCCTGCGGCGTTCACGTTCATCGCACCGACAGGGACGAACAGCCCGCCGGCAATTGCCGGCTTCCGGAGCGTCGGCTCGCGCGCGAATCAGCCCTCGGGGTTCGCCGATGTGGACGAATCGGTTCAGGTGCTGGCGACGGTCACGGACACCGAAACCGCCACGTCCGCACTCACTTTTGCCTGGACGGGACCCGGAACGCTGACGAGCGGAGGCTCGACGCTCAGCTGGAAGGTGCCTCCGTCTTTCTCGCAGGGCACGCCTGCCACGGCCACGCTCGGACTGACGGTCACCGAGGTCTTCACCGAAGGCGGGGTGCAGCACCAGCACTCGACCATCGGCAGCTTCGCCATGCGCGTGCACGACTCGCAGAAGGAGATCATCGACGCCGGTCAGGACTTCCTCCTGCTGTTCTCGGACTCCACCTACCCGCCTGACGCCGTGCTGCACAACTTCTCGACGACGTGCGATGGCGGCAACGGGCGTGCGGAGGAGTTCACCGACGTGGCCAGGAACCGGCGGGACGTGGTCGAGAACGCGGCCGCCGCGCGGATAGCGGCGCGGCCGCCGGCGACGATCACGTTCCGCAGCCGGTGCGTGCTGCCTGATGGACGGGTGCAGCCGAACATCGATGCGTGCATCAGCTACACCGCGCACTGGGAGGATACGAATCGCGCTACCGGCGCCAGGACAATGACCGACGGCATCGACTACGTCAGTGCCGTCCTCGAGAACGACCGGTGGTGGCTGTGCCACAGCAGCTTCATCGGAACCAGCCGGAACCCGCTGACAGGCGAGGTGCGCGCGCTGCGCTGGTAGCGGCCACCCCGGCCTGCCCTGACTCCCGACGCAGTCCCACCCGCCTCACCCGCCCGACCTGCCCCGGTGCGTGAGGGTTCCATCAAAAGGCAGCCGGGGCTGCGGGCACGGGGCCGGTCGGGCTACTATCGAGACCTGAAGGTATGAATCAGCATCGGCTCCAGCTCGCTGCGTGCGCGGCGCTCAGCGTCGCGCTCTCCCTGATGGCGGCTGCCTGCGGATCGGACTCGCCGTCCGGCCCCTCGTCCGGCAGCGTGAAGGTGTCGTCGATCTCGCCTGCGAGCGGCAGCACCACGGGCGGCAACAGCGTCACCATCACCGGAACCGGGTTCTCGAGCGATGCCACGGTGACCATTGGCGGCGCGGCGGCCATCAACGTCGTGGTGTCGGGCAGCACCACCATCACCGCCACCACCTCGGCGCGTCCGACCACGGGCGTGGGGGACGTGAGCGTCACCTCGGGCGGAAAGACCTCCTCGCTCACGAACGGCTTCACGTTCGTGGCGCCGAGCGGCACGAATCGTCTACCCGTCATTGCCAGCTTCCGCAGCGTCGGGTCGCGCAACAACCAGCCGTCAGGCTTTGCCGACATCGATGAGACGGTGCAGGTGATTGCGACGGTCACCGACACCGAGACGGCCGCCAGTGCGTTGACCTACGACTGGACCGGCCCCGGCACGCTGACCGCCAACGGGTCGACGCTCACCTGGAAGGTCCCCTCATCCTTCTCGCAGGGGACGCCGACCACGGCGACCATCGGGCTGACGGTCACGGAGAAGTTCACCGAAGGGGGCGTGCAGCACCAGCAGACCGCCGGCGGCACGTTCGCCGTCCGCGTGCACGATTCGCAGAACGAGATCCTGAGCGCGGGTGAAGACTTCCTGCTGCTGTTCTCGGACTCGTCGAAGACGACGGAACAGGTGCTCCACAACTTCTCCACGACCTGCGACAACGGGAAGGGGCGCACGAACGAAGCGTCGGACACGGACCAGAACCGCCGCCTCTTCATCCAGAACTTCGCCGCCGCCCGCGTCGTCCGCCGCCCGCCCGCCACGTTCAACTTCGTGCGCCAGGGCTGCTTCCCCGCCGGCCGTCAGCAGCCGAACACCGACGCGTGTTCGTCATACAACGTGCACTGGGAAGTGACCTACAAGTCCGACGGCCACAAGGAAACGGCCGACGGCATTGACTACGTGAGTGCCGTCCTCGAGAACGACCGCTGGCTGCTGTGCCACAGCGACTTCATCGGCACAGTCACCAACCCCCTGACGGGCGAGATCAAGGCGATGCGGTGGTGAAGAGAGGGCAGGCGGGAGTGAGGCGTACCGCGGAACAGCCGTCCTGTTCGGCCAGCAGGCCAGCCCGCCCTGCCAGCCTTGCCCGCGCTGCCTAGGCCGAGAGCCGTTCCTGTGGGCGGACCAACCGCCCCTGCTCGACGAGCAGGTCGATGAACGTCTCCACCAGATCGCTGCGGCGCCAGCCACAGCGCACTTCCTCCCGCAGCACAGCGCAGGCCTGCTCCACCGACAGCGTCGCCTTGTAGGGCCGCGAGGTGGTCAGCGCATCGAACACGTCGACCACCCCCATGATCTGCGCGAGCAGCGGAATGGCATCGCCTCGCAGGCCGTCGGGATACCCGGTGCCGTCGAGGTGCTCGTGGTGATGGCGGACGATCGGGCGCACCGGCTTCAGCATCCGCAGCTCGGCGCAGAGGCGGTCCCCGATTTCGGTGTGCGTCTTCATGAACGCGTATTCGTCGGCGGTGAGGCGGCCGTCCTTCAGGAGGATCCGGTCCGGAATGCCCACCTTGCCGATGTCGTGCAGGTAGCCGCCGATCCGGAGCGTGTCCAGGTCGTCCGCCGACAGGCCCAGACGTCTGCCGAGCGCCACCGCGTACTGGGCCAGCCGCTGGCAGTGGCCCTCGGTGGCGCGGTCGCGCGCCTCGATGGTCATCGCGAGGCTCAGGATTACCGACTCCGCCGAGTCCAGCGCGTCGGTGTAGCGCTTGATGCGGAGCAGCGACGCCACCCTGGCCCGCATCTCGGGCACGATGAAGGGCTTGGACATGAAGTCGTCGGCCCCCACCTCGAGGCCGCGGATCCGGCTGTCCGTGTCGGTCAGACCGGTCACGAGGACGACCGGGATGAGCCGCGTGGCCGGGTCGTTCTTCAGCCGCCGGCAGACCTCGTAGCCGTCGATCTTCGGCATCAGGATGTCGAGCAGCACGAGATCCGGGCGGTCTTTCGCCACTTCTTCGAGGGCCTGCTCGCCGTTCTCGGCACACGTCACCCGGTAGCCCTCCCTCGTCAGGAGAGCTTCGAGCACCCGCGTATTGGCCGGCAGGTCGTCGACAACCAGGATGTGAGCGGCAGTCTCGTCCAAGCGCCCGGCGGGTTCGGTGGGTCCGCCAACCTCGTCTGTACCAGTCACCCGGTTCACTTATCGGTCGATACAGGCAAGAGGTTGAGTTCCCGCCTTCCCGCGTGCCGTTCTGTGAAAGGGAGGCGCCGCCTCCCCCTCCTGAGGTAGGATTTTGCGGCGCTCCGACGACGTGGGATCGACGCGTCGCTCCCGGGGCGCAGTGCAGTTGAGGCAGGTTGAGCGGAAGCACGGTCGTGGAGGCCGGCTTCGGCCGGGCCCGAGCAGGGCATGAGGGTGACTGGATGAGAAGAGGACTTGCGTTCGCCTGCGCGGCACTCGCCGCCGCGACGTTCGGCATGTGGTCCGGCGGGAACCTGCACGCACAGGGGTCGTCGGCGCCCGGCAAGGAACCGGACCTGAGCGGAATCTGGGACGGCACGCCGCGCGCCAGGCCCGTGAACAGCGAGACGGTGCCGTGGACGAAGGAGAACTTCCCTGAGCTGACCGAGCGCGGTCTGGCGTACCAGAAGGCGTTCGACGAGGCGCTGTCGCCGAAGTACGACTGCCAGCCAGCCTCCTCGCCCGCCATCCAGTACGACCCGTACTCGATGGAACTGGTGCAGTGGCCGGACCGCGTGCTGATCCGCTACGAGAAGGACGACCAGCTGCGGACGATCTGGCTCGATGGCCGCAAGCCGAACAACAACGACTGGGGCATCCAGGGCTTCTCCGTCGGTCGCTACGAAGGCAACGCGCTCATCGTCGAGACCGACCACTTCGCCTTCGACATCACCGGCTTCGACGACTACAACGGCATCCCGTCGTCCACGTTGAAGAAGGTGACCGAAAAGTACTGGCGCGAGGGCACGGAACTGCGGATGACCATCACGGTCGAGGATCCGATGTTCCTCAAGAAGCCCACCGGCTACACCACCCGCTGGCTGCCGGCGCGCCAGGGCTACAAACTCTCGGCCTGGGACTGCGACCCTGAGACGTCGCGCGCCCCGGTCCGCATGATGCCGCAGAAGTACAAGTAAGACCGCTCGATCAGGAGGCAACCATGAACATTCGACGATTCGCTCTCTACGCTCTGGCCGCCATGGTGGCAGGTGCCGCACTGGCCGTGCCGGTTGTTGCCCACCACTCGAGCGCGCCGTTCTACGATGCGACGAAGAAGGCCGAAGCGCAGGGCCCGGTGACCAAGCTGCTGCTCCGCAATCCGCACTCGTTCCTCTACTTCACCTCCGAAGTGAACGGGAAGACGGTGGAGTGGCAGGTGGAACTCGGCCCGGCCGCGTCGCTCACCCGCACAGGGTGGACGACGGACACGCTGAAGCCGGGCACCATCATCAAGGTGTCGGGCCAGCCGTCGCGCGCGGAAGGCTCGTTCGGCATGTGCTGCGCGAAGGTCACCCGTCCGGACGGCAGCCCGATCCAGCCCGGCGGCCGCGTGATGGAAGAACAGCAGCCGCCCCGCTAACCGCCGCTGTTCGTGACAGACCTGACTGCCTGGCTCGAGGGGACCGCGCTCGCCGCATGGGTGCGCGAGTCTCCCTCGCTCTGGGCCTACCCCACCGTCCTGACGTTCCACACGGTCGGCCTCGGCATCGTCGTCGGTGCCGCGGCGGTCGTCGACCTGCGCCTGCTCGGCTACGGCCGCAAGCTGCGCGTGGGCGCTCTGGCGCCGCTCTTCCCCATCATGGCGTGGGGGTTCGTCCTCAACTTCATCTCCGGCGTCCTGCTGTTCGTCGCCGATGCCACGCACAAGGCCGGGCAGTGGATCTTCTGGGTGAAGCTGCTGTCGATCTTCGCCGCGCTCTGGGTGACGTTCTCGACGCGCCGGATCGTGCTCGACCACGCGGACTTCGACCGTCCTGACACGATTCCCGACAACAGCACGAGGCTGGCGTTCACGTCCGCCATCCTGTGGTGCGTGGCGATCACGGCCGGGCGCCTGATGGCGTACATCGGGGTGCCGTGATGGATGCGCTCGTCGCCTGGCTGCAGGCCACCAGCCTCTCGAAGGCCATTGTCTTCAACACGTGGATCTGGCCCGCGGCCGAGACGCTGCACTTCATCGGCCTCACCATGCTGCTCGGCATCGTGGGGTTCTTCGACCTGCGCCTGATGGGGTTCTTCCGGCGCGTGTCGCTCGAGGGCGCGCACGATCTGGTGCCGGTGGCCATCGCCGGGTTCGGACTGAACCTGTTCACCGGTGTCGTGTTCCTGATCGGGCATCCCGAGCAGTACGTGCACAACGTCGCGTGGTGGTGGAAGGTCGGTTGCCTCTTCGTGGCCGGCGCGAACGCCGGACTCTTCGAACTGACGATCGGCAAGGCGACGATGGCACTCGGCCCGGGCGAGGACACGTCGATCTCCGCCAGGGCCATCGGTTTCGTCTCGCTCGTCGCGTGGTTCGGCGTGCTCTACTTCGGCCGCATGCTGCCGTTCATCGGCGACGCATATTAGTTGCTAATCGCTAAACGCTAATTGCTTAAGTGAGGGCCGACCGGCGCTCGCTGCACCGCGTGGCTCGCGCACAGTGCCCGCGGTCGTGGCGGTTGGCTTGATCAGGTGCGCTTCTCCGAATCCCTTCGCAGCGGTTGCCGTCGCAGGAGCTCGCCTGGTAGTGCCCGCCTTCAGGCGGGCCTTCGCGAGCGTCGGACTCAGGCGTCCTCGCAGGCTCGCTCGAGTCCGCGACGTCGAGCTTCACCATCGTCATCATGGCCGCCATCACGGCCTTCACTTTCTTCGCGTCCTTGTCGCCGACCAGCTCCATGAAGCGACGCGGGACGATCTGCCACGAGAGGCCGAACGGGTTCTTCTCCTATCCTGCCGATGAGGTCCGCCTCATCATCGGCTCACAGTACGTTGGCACGTGAGTTGAGGGCCACCTAGTCCAGGAGTCCAAGAAGGTCTGAGATCGCATCAATCGTCGGGAGCGGCTCGGTCGGAATCCAGCAACTCGTGCGCTTCCAGAACGCGCGGAACCCCGCCCGCCGCGCACCGAGTACGTCAACCTCTGGATGATCGCCAACGAAGCAGCACCGCTCCACTGTTACGCCAAGCCTCGCGGCCGCCAGGCGGAAGATGGCGGAGTCGGGCTTGCGCACCCCTTCAGCCTCGGAAATCAGGATGACGTCGAAGAGCGGCCGGAGACCGAGTGCGTCGATCGCAGCCTGCTGGATCGCCGTGGCCCCATTCGTGATCACACCGAGTCGCTTGCCCCGCTGCCGCAGTGCCGCCAAGGTGTCCGCGACGCCACGCTGGGGTCGACAGCAGCTGGGATACTCGGCCCAGAACGAGGCGTGAAGCTCCTCCACACCGATCGCGTCGAGCCCGAACTCTTCACCGAGCGTCGCGTACACCTCACGCTTGTCGCCGTGCCCATGTGCGTCGAGCGCGATGACCCGCTCGATGAATGCTGACGCACGCGCAGCCGGAATGAGATGTGGGAACTGCGCCACCTGGCGTGTCGCAATCTCGACGACCGCTAGATCGCGGTCGAATAGCGTGCCGTCGAGGTCGAAGAGCACCGCCTCAGTCACCATGATGATTCCGCGCTGGCGGGGCGTACGTCCGAAACACTCGTGCTGATGACCCTACCGCGCTGGCTCCAGACGAAGCAGCGCTCCGTCGTCGTCGTCAGTGAGCAGATAGAGCAAGCCGTCCGCGCCCTCGCGCACTTCGCGGATGCGCTGGCGCAGCTCGGTGAGCATCGACTCGCGGCGGATCTCCTCCATCTTCGCGTTGAAGACAATCCGCTGCAGGTGCCCGGTGCCCTCGATCTCACCCACGCGCATCGCACCAACGAACACGTTGCCCTTCCAGGCGGGGAACTGGTTTCCGGTGTAGACCGCCATGCCCGATGCCGCGATGGAGGGAATCCAGGTTACGAGCGGCGACTCCATGTCCTCACGGGTGGGATGCTCCGAGATCCGCGGGCCCGGGTAATCGCGCCCGAAGCTCACGAGGGGCCACCCGTAGTTCTTCCCGGCCCGGATGATGTTGATCTCGTCGCCCCCGTTGGGACCATTCTCGTTGTTCCAGATCTCGCCGGTCACCGGATGGACGATGAGCGCGAGCGTGTTACGGTGCCCCATCGAGAAGATCTCCTGGCGGTAGCCGGCGCGGCCCACGAACGGGTTGTCCGCCGGCACGGTGCCGTCGTCGTTCAACCGGAGCATCTTCCCGCGCAGGCTGCCTGGTTCCTGCGCCAGGTTCCCGATGTTGCCGCCGGCGCTCATGTAGAGCCGGCCATCGCGACCGAACACGATCCGGCTGTTCACGGCCGACGAGCCGACCGGACCGGGATCGGTGACGAGCAGGTCCTTCACGTCGAGCAGCGAGGCACCCTCCAGACGGCCGCGCGCCAGCGTCGGCGTGCCCCGGTCCTTGTCCACCGGCTTGATGTACGTGAAGTAGACGAGATGGTTCTCGGCAAAACGTGGATGGAGGGCGATGTCCTCGAGCCCGCCGAGTCCCGCAGATCGAACCGCCGGCATGCCGCTCACTGGGACCGGATCGAGCGCGCCGTTGGCGAAGATGCGAAGGCGGCCGGGGCGTTCCGTGACGAGGAGGCGGCCGTCAGGCAGGAACGCGAGCGCCCACGGATGCGACAGTCCGCGCGCGAGCACGGCGAGCCGGAGGTTGTGGACCTCCGCGGTGTCGACCGCTATCGGCCCCGCGCCAAGCGGCGGCACCGGCAGCTTCGGCCGTGGGGCTTCCTGGGCACCCACCGCAGTCAACGCCGCAACGACACACACGAGGCCGCAGGCCAGGGAACGGACGGACACCGGCACCTCCAGGAGGAACAGTCGGCGAAGTATACGCCCGACGGGCCGGCGTGGCGGGAGGCGCTACGGTTTCGGCTCGTACCGCACGTCGGCCGTGACGCTCGCACCGGCGCGAACCGTGATGGCCGTGCTCCGCTCGCCGAACTGCTCGTGCCAGGCCTTCAGCGTGTACGTGCCAGGTGGCACGTTCGGAATGGTGAACTGTCCCGTTGCGGTCGTGACCGCGAAGTAGGGGTGCGCCATCACGCCGATGAACGCGGTCATCCATCGGTGCACGTCGCACCCGAGCCTCACCATCACCTCGGGTGCACGCGGCGTGAACTCGAACACCAGGCCCGCCTTCGGCTGGCCAACGTTGAAGCCGTTCGGCCCGGCCGACGAACTGTGGACGTTGTGCAGCAGGTCATCGTCGTTCCTGATGCGCAGCGTCTGCCCGACGCGCACGCCGACCACACGCGGACCGTACACGCACGAGCGCTGGTCGATGACGACCGGGGTCGACGGGATCGGGGTCTGCGGGAATGTGCCCTCGAGCCGCACGAAGACGTTGGCCACGCTGCCGTCTCGCGCCACCATCGCCTCTTCCTGAATCACCATCTTTCCACGGTTCATGTCGGCGCACGTCGGGTCCATGCCCATGCGGATGACAGGATTACCGGGAGGCGGACCCGCGAACAGGATGTGGCCGTTGACCGAGCCGGTGCGTACCTGGGCGTGCGGTTGTGCCGCGACCGATGACGGCAGCGTGACGACGGCTAGAACCGCGAGCGCGGCACCGAGGGCCACCTGAAGACCGAGGCCCACCTGAAGGTGGGCACTACGCCTGCTGAAGGTGGCACAACACCTGTTCCCGACCATCGTGACGTGCTACCTCCGCACGGACCCCGACTCGACCGCATGCGGCGGCACGCGGTACCAGTAGTTGCGGTGGCAGCTCTCGCACGAGGCATCGAGTGTCTCGCCTGCGTTCATCAGGGCGTTGACGTCCTTCGCATCGATCGCCTTCAACGATTCCATCGCGGCGTCATGCAGGCCGTGCGCGCGCGTCGTCCAGGCGGCCGCATCCTTCGCGATGAGCGCCTCGACCTCCTCGGGATGGAGATCCACGCGGGCATCCTCGGCCTTTTCGCCGGGTTTCGCCACGTGTCGCCCGGGAATCAGCAGGAGGTTGCTCGCTTCGACCAGCGTGATGGCCTCACGCCGAAGGGCCTTCCAGTCGTCGTCGGTCCGCGGCTGCTTGTGCTCGACGCCGTCGAGTGTGGCGATGATCTCCACCGAGTCCCAGATCGCATCCGAACTGGGATCGACGATCGAGTCCATGATGTCCTTCACCGTGGCGGTGGTCCGGAACGCGGTTGAAGGAGCCGGGGATGAGCACGCGGACAGAACCGCGCAGGCAAGGGCGAGAGCCAGCACACGCATGAGATGGCGAATCGTAGCATCAACCGATGGGGCAACGGCGCGTCCAGGGGGGACCGAGGCCGCCCCCGCCCGCACCAGGTCGTGGAGCAGCGGAGGCAGATGGCCGGGACCGGCGCATTCGGCGTTACAATCGCGCCGCATGTGCCGCCGAACACTCCCGGCGGCCACGAGAGGTGCTGAATGAGACTGACTCCACGCACGGCCGGGCGACTGCTGCTGCCGGTGTCGATGGCGACCATCCTGGCGGTATTGGCCTGGTCGGACGGCGACGCCGCACAGGCGCCGCCGCAGCCCCCAATCCCGCCTGGCGTCGTGCTGTGCCCGGGCGAAGCGATGCCGGTGCAGGCGACCGGGAACTACACGCCGAACACGGTCAGCGACATCACGATCAACGGCAAGCCGGCGCCAGGGGCCATCTGGGCGCCAGGCCACCGGTCCTACTGGCACTGCCACGCGGGCGGGCAGATCATGATGCTCGACGAAGGCGTCGGCCGTGTGCAGAAGCGCGGTGAGAAGATCCGCACGCTGCGCAAGGGCGACACGGAATACGCCGGACCCGGCGTGGAGCACTGGCACGGCGCCGCGTCCGATTCGTCGGCGCAGTACTTCCAGACCTCGATCGGCAACACGACGACCCTCTGGATGGAGGAAGTCGGCAACGCCGATTACATGGGCAACGATATAGGCCTCGCCTCGCGTGAGGAGTTCATCCGCACGAAGGTGCGGAAGAAGGCCGACGTGAAGGTGCCCGCCGACACGCGCCCCGCCACGCCAGCGACACCCGCCGCACCTCGTTAGCGGTTAGCCGTTGACGTAGAGCCAGGCTGACGCCTGGCTCTACGTGCTCCCGCCGTTCCTCCTCGTCCAGCCACACCCGCACACTGCCTCGACCGTAGAAGCTCTGCACAGCGAAATGTCTGCCGCGTGACGCAAACGGCCGCACAATACGAGCGGACGCACGCCGCATGCTGATTCCGTCCTTGCTTGTAATCGCAACCATGCTCCAGCTGTGCATGCGACAGGGCCGGATCAGCCGGTCCTGGTCAGCGCCGACGCCGGGCGCCTCCAGCAGGTCGCCGCCAACCTGCTGACCAACGCCGTCGAGTTCACGCCGTCGGGAGGGCACGTCGACGTCGGCGTCACGTCCGATGGGCAGCGGGCCGTGCTCGTCGTCCGCGACACGGGCGAGGGCATCACCGCCGCGTTCCTGCCGCACGTGTTCGCACGCTTCCGCCAGGCGGACGGAACGGTGGCCCGCCGTTACGGCGGCCTGGGCCTTGGCCTGTCGATCGTCGCCAGCCTCGCGCGGCTGCACGGCGGCGACGTCCGCGCCGAGAGCCCGGGACCGGGCCAGGGTTCCACCTTCACGGTCACCCTCCCGCTCGCCGACGCCAGCGTCCTGCCGGAACCGGTCGCCGCACCGGCACAGGCACCAGCGCCTGGCACCGGCGCACTCGCGGGTGTCCGGATCCTGGTGGTCGACGACGACGAGGATGTGCGGACGCTGGTGTCCACCATGCTGGAGCGCGCGGGGGCCGAGGTGCGGAGCCTCGACTCCGGACTGGCCGTCCAGTACACGCTGACCCGGATGCAGCCCCACGTGCTCGTCATCGACATCGGCCTGCCCGAGGAGGACGGCTACTCGCTCGCAGCGCGTCGCGCGGGTCTGACCCGCGTCCCTACGTGATTGTGATCGTCCGCGCGCCCTTCGTGGCGCCACTCGCGTCGGACGCGAGCGTCGCCAGCAGCCGGCGCGTGCCCGGTGCGGCGGACGCCGCCACCGTCAGCTCGATCGAGGCACCGGTAATCGCAACGGTGACATCGCCGCCGGCATCGACCGCCGACACATCGACGCTCGCACCGCCCAGGTCCTTCGCCGTGAGTGTCAGCTTCGCGCCGCGCGCCACCGACAGCCCGGCGGCCCCCTCGAGGAAGAAGGCGGGGTTCAGCACCACGCTTCCCTTCAGCGTTGCGGAGAGTCCGGCAGCACCGACGCCCACGGTGAATACCAGGGTGGCGGGCGCCTCAGGCGGATCGTTCCGATCCCCGCTGATCTTGAAGGCGGTGCCGCTGAACCCGGCCTTGGTGAGTTCGTCCGGGACAGACACCGAATCGATGGCCAGTACCGGATCCTTCATGGGCGTTGGCGCACCAGGCGGGTAAGAGATGGCGATCGCCAGCGGCACGGCCACCGACGTCGGCACCAGCACGAAGACGTCGGTGCCAATCGTCACGCTCGTCACATCGTCGGCAGGCAGCAGGGAAAGCGCGCGGCGGGCCGGGAGCGTTTCGGTGACCTGCACGGTGAAGCGCCGGACCGGCACACGCAGGTCGCCCGGCAGGTTCATCCTGAATGTGTTCAGCGACGGCTCATCGTAGGCATCGGTGGCCGCGTCGTACCGGTAGATGCGGCAGAGTTCCACCCGCTCGGCGGCCGTGGACGGAAGCGGCGCGGGCGCCTGCACCTGAATCGTCGTGGGATCGTTGCCAGCCTGATCGGCGCGCAACAGTGGGCCGGTCAGCGGACGCTCCAGCGTCAGCGCATAGCGCCGCGACGCATCGACGGGAGCCACCGCCACACGGGCCGTCTGCGTCGACACCAGCGTCACCACATCGTCGTTGTTGACCGGGACGCCGCCCACGGTCACGGTGAGATCGGCAATGGTCTCGTTGAAGAACAGCGTGACGTCCATCAGGCCGAACCCCGCGCCTTCGTCGACGACGCGCCGCGCGCTCTGCACCTCGTTGCCGAGGGCGGCAGCGAAGCCTTCGATGATGGTCGCGCGGTGCGTGCCCGGCCGACTGTAGGCGACGTACGCCCCCATGGCCCGCTCGAGCGCCCCGGACACCGGGACGAGGCCGCGGTCGGTGGGGGCGAACGCCGAGGGCGACGCCACGACAGGCGCGCGCGGATCGGCTCCGCCCTTCGCGTACAACGCATCAGGCAACGCATCGCCGGCTCCAGGCGGCAGCACGCTGCTGCCGGGCGGAGGCGTTGCGGGGGGCGGAGTCGGCGCGCCTGCGCCCTGGTTGATGGTCGGCGTGCCGCCAGGGGTCTCGGCAGTCACGAACGGTGCGACCACGGTCTCGCGCCGCATCTGGGCGCCGGCCGTGTCGAAGCCGCCAGCGGGGTACGCCGAGAGGAAGCGGCCGTTCGGGAAGAACCAGTAGCGTCCGATGTCGCCCACCACCGACGGCGCGTGCTGCAGGCGGCCGATCGACGTGTACAGGTCGCCGCTGTTCTCCGAGGCGTCCTGCTCCATCCAGGCCATGTAGGAGTCTGAGCCCTTGAACAGGTCGTCGATCCACAGCACGCCCGGCACGATCATGCTCCACGCGTGCGAGGAGCCGATCCAGCGCAGCACGCGCATCGCCCACTCGCCGCCAGACCCCGGCTTCACGTTCGGCGCACTGAACACCCACGCCCACGGGTCCACCAGCTTGCCCAGCCACGGCGCTCCCTGAAGGCTGGCGAAGAGTCCGCCCAGCGAGCCAAGCGGATCGTGTTCGCCCACCTTCGCGATGCGGAACTCCTTGTCGAGCGTCTTGTCGTTCGCGAGCGCGAGCTGTGGCGGCTCCGCAAGGTCCACGGTACCGTCCGCGTTGACGGCCGTCACCTCGGTTCGCTTCGACTCGGTCCCGGTCCGGATCAGCACCGTGTCCTGGGCTTTCAAGGCCAGCTTGTCCTTGCCCGCCGCGTCGGCCGGCAGGAGCTTCACCGTGGCGGGCTTCTTCGAGTCGGGCACCGTGGCCGGGTAGTAGGTGTTCCAGTCCCAGGCCGACGACGGCTGGTGGGTGTCCCACAGGGCCACCTGCACCTTCTTGCCCTTGAAGTCGGACACCGGCTCCGCGAGCGAGAGCTTCATCACGGCGGGCGTGTCGCCATCCCCGACCGTCGCCGTGCGAACGACGGTCGACTTCCCGGACTGCACGATGATGCGGCTGGCATCCTCGAGCGCGACGCGGGCGGCTCCATCCTCCACGAGGATCGCGCTGCCGTCGTCGGACACCGTCCCGTCGTACGTGATGCCCGAGGTGTTTTCCGTCGCGTGGCTCACGGCATAAATGAGCCGGGCGATGCCGTAGACGAACCAGCCCCAGGTGCTCGAGAGCGCGAACTCGGTGAGGCCGCCCGGCGTGAGGAACACCGGGACGTCGCGCAGGAAGGCGTCACCGACATCGCCGGCGGTGGTGTTCGTGCGCTTGCGGACCGCAAGCCTGCCGCGGTCATCCGCCACGCGCTTCATCGTCTGGAAGTCAGCGTCGCTGATGCGGAAGCTGAAGGTGCCGTCCGGATCCTTCACCTTCTCGTTGCGCTCGCCAAGCTCGACGAGCGCGTTGAGCGCCGACGCCACCTTGTCGCCCGCGGTCAGCTTCGTCGACCCGAGGTTCGAGCAGCGCAGGGTGCTGGCGCCGCCCTCGGTGGAGAGCACCGCGTCGAAGTACGGCGAGTAGTCGGCCGCGTCGAGCCCTGGATAGACCTTGTCGACGAAGGGCAGGATCGGGAAGACGCCCCACATCAGCGGCCCGAGCCACGAGTACTGCATCGTGTGGCGCGTCTCGTGTTCGACGAGCCCTTCCTTCACCGTCAGCTCGTACGACGTGTCTTCCGGGATCAGCACGGTGCCAGGCTGGATCGTGCCCGCCACCGCTGTGGCGATCATGGGCGGTGTGCCCTTTGCGGCCGTTGCGTCGAACGACACCGCCACGATGATGTTGCCGGTCGCAGGCGCAAGGACGTTCGGCTCGTCCGGGTGCACCGTGAAGTTGATGGTGTTCCCGGTCTGTGTGAAGCGCGCGGCGTACACCGTCGAGGCGAACGCCGGCGGGGCTGCCGGCGCGGCAGGCGGCGTCGCCAGTTTCGGCACGCGCAGGCTGGGCGTCGAGCCATCGGCAAACAGCAGTGGCGCCGCGCCGAGCTGCACGGCAAGGGCCCCGGGTGCCGCGCTGGTCGGCGTGACGAACGTCATCGGCCTGGCCTCGGTACCGTCCGAGATGGCGAAGGCGCCGCTCGATAGTGCCCCCACCTTCCACACGGAGAAGCGCATCTGCGGGTTGCCGCCGGTCGTCGAGGCGATGAGTTCCCCGTTCAGCCCCTCACGCGTGCTGCCGGTGTTCGGCGACGGCGTGCGCGGTGCCTGGCGCGTCACGCTGAATCCTGTCGCTGTCGCCGATGGAAGGATGCCGCCATCTCCGACCGTGATGGTGGTGGAATCCACCAGCACGGTCCCCCCGCCCGCCGCGAGCGATTCGACCGCGCTGACCCGGAAGAAGTCGGAGACGCGGTTCGTCCCCTCCAGCCAGCTCACCTTCACGATTTCCCCAGTGCCGATGCGCGGCATCTCGGTGACGATGGAGTTGCTGCCGCTGGGGAGTGCGCTGGCGAGCGTCAGTTCCAGCGCACCTCCCGCGTGGCGTGTCGCAGGGTAGGCGGGTCCGCTGTCGGCGATCGGGATGGCTTCGAGTCCACTGGCCTTGCCGCTCCAGGCGCGATCGCAGTTCACGGTGAGCGCGAGCCCTGTCACGACCGTCAGCTCGACGGTCGCACCGCCGTCGCTCAGGAGCATCAACTGCCCCGGTGCGGGATTCGAGGCGCTCGGGGTCGAGGTCAGCGAGGTCACCAGCGACGCGCCGGATACGGTGAAGGTCACACCGGTGACGGCCGCAGACGTGCCCGCCACCGCGGCAGCCAGCGTGGGTCCCGCGAGTTCGTGCAGCCTCAGCGCGAGACCCGGCAGCGTCTGGTTCGCCTTCGACGTGAGTGCGGCATCGACGGCGAAGCCGGTCTTCGACGTGAAGGTCAGGTCGTCCTGGTCGACCGAGAGGAACGGAAACCGCTCGACGCTGTACGGCACGGCGGTGTTGCCGGGCAGGGCGCTCAGCACGATGGCGTCGTAGTTCACGCCGGTGACGGCACGCGCCGTCGGCGCGGCGTTCGACGCGTCGACCCGGACGAACGTGCCTGCGGCCGGCGCGGTGCGAGGCGCCGCCGGCTGGTAGGTGATCGTCGCCGCCGTGTCGGCCTTCTGCGCGCTGCCGAACGCCGTGGCGTTGGCCACGAGCGGCGCCCACGTTCCGCTCCCGGTGAGCGTGATGGACCGGTCGAGGGTCACGTCCTTGCCACCGGACGCGTTGTCGGCCACGGCCGTGGCGGCCACGGGCACCGTTCCACCGGGCGTCGTGATCGCGATGAGGCTCGGTACCGACGGCACGGCACCACTGCAGTTGATGGTGGTGCCCGACGTGATGGTGGCCGGACCGCCGCCGGCCCCGGGCACGGCCACGGTGAACGACAGCGCCGTGTTCTGCGGCAGCGGCGCGTCGATGGTCAGCTGCGCCTCGAGGCGCAGCACGACGGCCGCTCCAACGGGCACGCGTCCAGCCGTACCCGCAGTCTGGCTGAGCCTGAGGGGGTCGCCCGCAGCATACGCCGCGGTCGTGCCCGCGGTGCTGAGATACGTCGGCTGGCCCGACACGGCGCTCGCCGTCTCTGGTGTGCCAGGCGAGCCGAGCGTGCGAAGCCGCAACGGCGAGAGGACGCCGGTGCCCGACGACGCCAGGGTCAGTTCGGTACCGCCGTTGTCTTCGACGACATTCGCGACTTCGGCGATGGTGGCGCTGTCGATCGTGGTGGAACCGCTGGCGTCGCGGGTGGTGTGGGTGAGCGCCACGAAGTTGCCCACGGAGATCCCGAGGCCCGTGCCGTCGAGTTTTACCGCGATCAACTGCGTCAGGCTGAACCCGGCCGCCCACACACCGGTGGGCGCCAGCTCCGTGAGGGTGCACGCCTGTGGGCCGAAGACCGTCTTCGACGCCATGTTGAAGCCGCTGGTGTTCAGGTTCGGGCTGTTCGCGGTCGACACGTTGCGGTCGATGTGCAGTCCGCCGGAGTCGTAACGGGCGACCGTGGATCCGGGATAGACCGGCGTGCCCACGCCTCCGCCGCGTGTCCATCCGTGCGCGGCCGGGACGTTCGGAATGCCGGTCGAGCCGCCGAGCAGGAATGTGCTGCCGTCCTCCGCCACGAGCTGCAGCAGCGTGCCGTACCCCACGAGCGGCATCGCGGCCTTCGGCACGAAGCACGAGATCAGGTCGTAGCTGCGATAGCTCGCCGCGTCGTGCATCACGTAGTGCCCGATCGTGTACGCACGCGGGAATCCCAGCAGTCCTCCACGCCGCACGCCGAACCCGCCGTGACGCCGCGCGGCCATGCCGTCGCCGAACGACTCGAAGTAGTCGCCGATCTGGCCGCTGAACAGGCTGAGCCAGAAGTTCACGCCCAGGTCGAACCCGAGGATGCCGAAGATCGTGGTCGGGCTCGCCCACGTGAGTGAGCTGAACGCGACCAGCGCCGCGTACCCGGACGTGCATCCCGTCGGGTCGGTTCGCCCCACGGGATCGTTCCGGCAGATCACGTATTCGCCCGGTCGCTCGACCGCCAGCGGAATGTCGCGACCGTCGGTACGCCGTGGATCGCCAGGGCCCGCGTTCCACGGATCGGGTGAACAGAAGCTGCCGGTACGCGGGTCGAGCGCACGGGCGGGCAGGTAGTGCAGCCCGTCATGCAGGGCGGCACCGAACAGGCCGGGGACGCCGCGTTCGGCAAGCAGCGCTTCGCCAAAGGCGTCGCGCGGCACGCGCCGGTTGCCTTCAGGCTGGATGATGCGCACCGGCGTGCCGGTCGGATCGAGCGAGAAGAGTGCCGCCATCGGCCGGCGGGCGTCGCCGTCGATACGTGCGAGGCAGGAGGTGCCTTCCCACAGATAGGTGGCAACCACCGCCCCCGTTGCGTCGGTCACCGTCCACAGACGACCCAGATCATCGCGGTGGTACGTGCCGGGCAGGCGCACGGCGTCGGTGCGCAGACCGGCGTCGTTGTACGCGAACGTGCGCGGGCCACGCTGGTCGTGGACCCCAACGGCGCGGCCGCGGCGATCGCGCGCGATCCGTCGTGCCCCGTGCGGACCCTCGATCGACACCACGCCGTCGCCGTCGTACGCATAGGCCCA
This sequence comes from Vicinamibacterales bacterium, assembly GCA_046331345.1. Classification (GTDB taxonomy): domain Bacteria; phylum Acidobacteriota; class Vicinamibacteria; order Vicinamibacterales; family CAVVIG01; genus CAVVIG01. The sequence goes on from JAXLRA010000005.1 coordinate 811,679, forward strand.
CTCGCCGGCCCGGACGATGCGGCCGTCGGCGTCGCGCACGATGTCGATGCCGTCGACGTGACTCACGCGCCCGAGGGCATCGGACCGGTAGGTCTCGGCCCAGCTGCCGTGCCGTGTGTGCACGACCCTGAGCAGCCGCGGGCCATCGAGCAGTTCGGACACCTCGGCGAGCCCTTCGCCGAAACAGCGGACACCCTCGCGCTCGACGAGATGCACACGTCCGCCGCACTTCAGCTCAATGAGTCGACCGTCGTCGTTCCGTCGCCAGTCGAGCACGAACGGCTGCCCCGGAATGGGGAACGAGCCACTGCGAGGCAGAGAGAAGGCCTCATCGTTCACGCGGTCCAGAAGGGCGCCCGAGGCGCGGCGCGGGCTCATGCGTGCACCTCGACGGAGGCGCTCGCACTGGCGCCGCCGTTCGCGTACTGCAGGGATTCGAGCAGGGCGATGATCTCCTGCTTGAGTGCTGCGGCGACCTTTTCGGCCTCGTCCACGACCTCAGGGGCAAGCGTTCGCACGGCATCGAGCAGTCCTTCGAGATCCACGTCCGCGAGCTGTTCCCCGAGCGCGTTCAGTTCCGCGCCGACCTCGGCCAGTGCCTGTGTCGGCACCGCCGCCTCGATCTTCGCCACGGCCTCCTGCAGGAAGGTCAGGTCGCCCACCAGCGTGGTGGGGTCGAGCGCACGCAGCGACGCCGCGATGGCCTTCACCGTGGCCGCGAGGTCCTCGATGAAGGCGCCGGGGTCGAACGCCGCGATCGTGCCCCGGATGGCCGCGTGGATCTCGCCGAGTTCCGCAGCCAGCCTGCGTGGACTGAACAGGTCGAGCTGCTCTCGGAGTACGTCGAGCACTACGAAGAACTTCTGCGCGAGCACGCCAGGGTTGAAGGCGTTGAACAGGGCGCGAACACGGGCCACGGCCGACTTCAGGGCGTCGCCGATGGCGGCCACGAGCTGCGGCGCCTTGGTGAGCGCCGCCAGGAACAGCGCGTCCACTTCCGCGGCGATCGGCTCGGGATCGAGGGCGGCGAGCAGCGCGTCGAGGTTTCCGGCGAACTTCGACAGCAGGCACGCGTCGAGCGCATCGGCCGTGCGCAGCAGTTGGGCGCCCACGGTGCGAGACAGCGTGGCCGCGGCCTGGTATGTCGTGTCGCGGGTGCTGCGCACCGCGCTGCCCAGCGCGTGACGCAGTTCGCCGGGACCCGCAAGGGCGATGGCGCTCATCGTGGCGTGCATGTCGATCTGACCCGCGGTGAAGTTGGCCCGCACCGCAAGCTGGGCGCGGACCTGATGATGGCCAAGACTGTCGAGCATCGCGCCGACGTTCGCGTGCACGCGTGTGTCGACCTCGGCGATCGCGCGAGCCGTGGCGCGGAGGTCGCGCGCAAGGCCAGCGGTCAGCCCGTCGAGCCGGGCCATCACCTGCCCCACCGTGCCCTTCTCGAGCGTCATCAGCTGCGCGCGCAGCTGACCGGGGATGTAGCCGAGCAGCCGGATGATGTCGCCGGGACGCAGATCCGGTGGCGGAACGGCGCCTGGTGATGACGCGCCAACGCTCCCGGTGGTCGGCGTCGCACCGGAACTGCCCGCCTGCGGGTTGGACGCGCCAGCACCCGTGCCGCCACCACCTGTCGGTGCGGTCGGTGACGCACCACCCGAACCGCCGCCAACGAGCCCCTGCAGCGGCGCCATCAGCGCGTTGGCGGCCCGTTCGCCAAGCGACGTGACGAACTCGAGCGCCGGGCCCGCGACGTCGCCCCCGCCGGACGGCAGCGGCAGCGCGGCGAGCGCCTTGTCGAAGGCCTGGATGGCCGGTGCCAGCAACGTGGCCGGGTGCGCCGCGTCGATCAGATCCAGCAGCTTCTGGAAGGGGGCATGAAGTTCCGCCGCCAGGTCAGGTGGCGGCGTGAGCTTCTCGACCGCCGATGCGGCCTCGTCGAGGAACCCCTTCATGTCCGGCAGCAGCGCGGCCGGATTGAATCGCGCAATCCGGTCGAGCGCCTCGTGCAGGTCGGCTTCGATGTCGGCCGCCAGGCGCGACGGAACGAGGTTGTCGATCACCGTCGCGGCTTCCGCCAGCCCGTGGTCCACGGCCGCCGCCAGATCGTCCGGCAGCGCGAGCTGCGAGGCGGCATCGCGCACCGGCTGGAACGCCGCATCCAGGTCGATCCCCCGTACGAAGTCGACCACGTTGGCCACTTCATCCTTGAGCGCGTCCGGCAGCGGCGCCTCGGTGAGCAGTTTCTCGGCGGCCTCGCGCAGGCTCTCGAGCTGCTCGATCACCTTCTGCCCCGCCTGCTCGATGCCGACCTCCCCGGCTCCCGCCTTGATCTCGAGCACGGCAGCGTTGAACCCGGCCAGCGCCGGGACGATGCGGCCGATGACGAGGCCGGCTTCTTCCGCGACCGCCTCGACGGCGTCCTTCACCACATCAAGCTTCCCGAGCACCTCATCGAGCGCGTCGTCGATCGCCTGGCCGGCCGCGGCCAGCGCCTTCTGGATCTCGGCCTTGATGGCGTCCGGCGCAACGGTGTCTCTCAGCTTGTCGAGCAGGGCGTGCGCGTCCCTGGCGAAGCGCCCGATATCCGCATCGTTGATGGCCTTCGCGATTCGGTGCAGGAACGCGGTGAGTTCCGCGCGGATCGACGCGATGGGAATGTGCCGGAACAGGCTGCGGAACCACTCGACGACCCGCCGCACCTGTTCGTCGATGAAGGCCAGGATGGTGTCGCGGATGAACTGCTCCGCCTCGCTGACGCAGTCGTCGATGTACTTCGTCACCACCGCGGGGTCGATCGACTCGATCCCCTTTCGCATGACGGCCAGCATGTCGCGCCAGCGCGCGATCTGATCGAGCAGCCCTTCCGCGAGTCCGCGCAGCTCCTTGTCGGCGCGTGCGAGTGGCGCGACGATCGACGACAGGTCGAGCTTCCGCACCTGCGTGTTGATCGCCATCAGGTCGTCGCGCAGGGTGCCGACGGTCGACAGCCGCACCTGCTCGAGGAAGCGCAGCGCCTGCTGGAGGGCCGCCGGGTCTTTCGCCGCCGCGGCGGCCTCCACCTTCGCGAAGGCCGTGACGAGCCCATCGGTTCGCGTCGTGGGCAGGGCGATGGCGCCGGCCTGCGTATGCAGGGCGGAGATCCGGGTCCGAAGGTCACCAAGCGATCCGGACGGCAGCGGCAGCAGGCCTCGCAGCAGCAGGTCGACCATCGCGTCGGCGCCGCCGGGCATGCCGCGATCGACCTCGGACATCAGGTTCCAGAACAGCCCGCCGGCCTGGAACGTCGAGGCGATGACCGTCCCGGCGCCGCCGTGGGCCTGCTGCAGCACGCCGTCGAGGGAGAGGCCGAACCCCTCGCCAAGCTTGCTGATGTCGCCGTCGAGGCCGGCCGTCACGGTCGCGACAATGCCGAGGCCGTCGCTGATGGAGCTGGCATAGTGGCCGATCGGCAGGGAGGCCAGATCGAAATGGACGTGCAGGCTGCCCAGGCCATCGGCGAGCGGCCGGATGAGCGCGGCAGGGTCGCCGCTCTGCACGCCGTCGATCAGCGATCCGAGTTCGCCCAGCGCGCTCTTCGCCGCACCGCCCTCGAGCACCCTGGTCAGCGCAGGCGAGTTCACCGCGGCCTTGATGGCCGTGCGCGCATCGACCACGGCGGAGACGTCGATGTTCCTGAGCTCGTCGATGATTGCCATCAGCCAGCGCTCCTCATCGTGCGTAGCGAACCGTGACGTCCGACAGGTCGATGGTCACGAAGATCGTCGAGTCGAAACTCGGTGTGGTCGTCGAGGCGAACGCCGCGGTCAGCGACACCGCATCGCGGTGCGATGGTTCGAAGGCCGACGACACCACGCGCCCGCCGAGCCGCACCGTCCGGTCAGGCGGATCCGGGTCTTCCACCGCCACCTGCACCAGCGGACGCCCGTCGGCATTGGCCGCCCAGAAGAAGCGTCCACGCGTGGCCCGTGCGGCAACCGCCAGCGGCTGTGCCGCCACTCGGGAGTCGATGGCGAACCAGACGACCGACACGACCCGGGACGGCTCGAGCTGCACGACCACGGGTTGTTCGAGAATCGGGTCGCCGCTCATCGGCGCCACGAGCCGCACGGACAGCTCGCACGCCTCCGGTGCCCGGCCGATCAGGCCCACGCGTGCCAGGCGCAGCCGGCGCAGCACCTCCGCGTCCGGTGGCAGCGTGACCCGTGCGCCCTCCTGCCCCACAATCAGGCCCCCGCTCGCGCCCGAAGGCACGGGGTCCGACAATTCGGGCACCAGGCGCATCCCGTCGTACTTCACGGTCAGTCCGGCGACGATGGCGGCGGATCCATCGAGGGCGAGTGGCACTTCGCCGGGGGGAATCAGCGCGAGGCTGGTGCGCGCGCCCTCGACGACCGTGCGAATGGTGCCGGGCACGCGGCGCACAAGGGCCCCGCTGATGCGCGGGCCGGCAAGACGCGCCGATGCCGACGTCGCTGCGTCGAGGGTGAGCGTGGCGACTGGCGGCTTGCCCTGGGTGACCGCATCGAGCAGCACCTTCTTCAGGCCCGGCTTGAAGTCGACCGCCTGCGAGCCGGCTCCCGGCAGGAGTTCCTGGGGGAACTCCCAGAGCGTCGTGTTGCCGGCGGTGAACGACAGCGCCTTCGGATACCGCGTCACGACCGCGGACACCTTCGACAGCCCGACCTCGCCGGCCGCGCTGAAGTCGCCTGGGTCGCCCGTGACGAGCGCGATGCGCAGGCGCGGCGCCGCCGGTTCCGGCAGTGTGAGCACGCGTCCCTCGAACGACGCACCGGTGAGCGACGCCGGTGTCACGCCGCTGCGTCCGCCAACGGCTGGGACCGCGAACGTCGGGGCGCCGAAGCCGCCGCGCGGGTCTGGCAACGCCACGGTGAGCCGCAGTGGCGGGTCGTGCGCCGCCAGGTCGGCCTGTGAGGCGAGCGACACCTTCGCGTCGCCGGATCCGATCGTCAGGTCAGACAGCGTCAGAACACTCGCGCGGACACCGGCCGGCAGCGTGACCACGAACGTGCCGCCGTCGCCCGGCGACACCTGCACCGCGGGCACGGACTCGGTCGATCCGGCCCCGGCAATCGACATCGACGCCGTCACGACGTCGACGTCCGTCACGCCCGGCGGAAGCGGCGACCAGTCCACCGCGATCTCGTGCGGCGTCGTCTCGATTCGGCCGCGGAAGACCCTGTCGGCAACGATGCGGTCCGCTGTGGCAACCTCGCGCGGGATCTCGTAGGCAACGGGCTTCATGGCAGGCCGTCCGTTACGCCTTCACCACGATCGCAAAGCGACCCAGTTCCACGCCCGCCCCACCGCTGCCGTCGTCCAGCGACACCACGAGCTGATCGATGGCTGGGGTCGCCGGCGGCTGGTATGTGAGGGTGGCGGCACCGTCCACCAGCGAGAGCAACCGGCTGCCGACCTTCCCTGCGGTGCCGCCACCGAGCGCGCCCGCCCCTGGCTTCCTGCCCGGCGCGAACACCTGCACGACGAGCTGACCGAACGGGAGCGGGGTTACACCACCGAGGCGCAGCAGGCCCGCGGTGTTGACGTGCAGCGTGAGCGTGGCCGCGGGGCCACCCGCGGCTAAGGGAGTCGTGGGCGTCAGCTCGAGCGGCAGCGCGATGCCGCGCACGCGTACCTCGCCGATGATCGTGCCAGCCTGACCGGGCAGTCCCACCGGCCAGAACCAGCCCTGCGCGGTCACGAGAATGGTCGACGCACCGGCCTTGTCGTCCGCGACGACGCCCGACGACAGGAGCAGGGAGTCGATGAGGAAGCCCGGATCGCCGCCCGATGGGCGCAGGACCGATCCGTCGCGCAGGTCGGGCGCATCAACGGCATAGGACACGGCATCGACGCCGCGCAGCGCATCCCCACGGTCGGCCACACCGCGCACCGTGAGCGCGACCTCGCAGCGGAGCCGCGCGATCCGTCGCGGGTCGGTGGCTCCGGGAACCAGTTCCGGCCGCTCGTGGAAGCCTTCGTCGATCCGGTCGAAGCGCCGGACGCCCACGAGCACCTCCGGGTTCGCGTCGCCCGACCCCGGCGCCTGCGAAACACGACCCGCGAACGGCGCAGGCAGACGTGCGCCGAGCACCTCCGCGAGCCGTCGCTCGAACTCCGTGATCATGGAGTAATCCTGGTCGACCCACCGATGAGGATCCGCGGGTCGGTGCCCGAGGTGCCGGTGGTGGTCGTCACCGACGTTCGGCGAAGCTCGGTCCGGAGCGAGGTCGCCGTGTCGGCCAGGCGCTGGTTCATCGTGCTGTCGAGCGCGGTCAGCCGGCTGTCGACGCCGCTCGAGATGCGGGTGTCCGCCGCGGTGAACTCGGTGCGCAGCGACGCTTCCAGCGCCGTGCGGGCGCTCGCGTCCGCCGCGGCCACCGCGTCGACGCGCTGCCCGACCGTCGTCACCGAGGTGGAGAGCTTCGTCAGGGCGTCGGCCGTGGCGACCGACCGCGTGTTGAGGTCTGCGATGGACACGGCGTTGGCATTGAGCTTCGTGCCGAGGTCCGCGAGCGAGCCGAGAACGGGCGCGAGCCCGCTGCTCACCTGGCGTCCCACTTCGGCCGTCAGGGTCGACGTCAGGTCGGTACGGGTGGTGGTGAGCTTGCCGTCGAACTCGGCGCGCAGCGCCCTGGTGGTGTCCGCCAGCCCCTGGTCGGTCCTGGCCTGCTGGTCGGCGGCCGACTTCGACACCGCGGTGGCAATCTCCGGGCGCACCTTCACCAGCACCGCGTCGCGCACGGACGGCACGGAGTCGGCCACGGCGCCGGTCACCAGATCGTTCACGCTGGAGAGGCGCTGGGTGGTCTCGGCGCGAAGGGCGTCGCCGAGCTGGGTGAACTGCACGGTGAACTCGCTGCGCAGCGTCGCGGACACCGACGAGGAAATGGTGGCCAGCTGCGCGGGTGTCAACGCGGTGGCCCTGGCCTCGAGCGCCGATGCCAGCTGGTCCTTCGATACCAGCGTGGCGGTCGCCGCCTGCAGGTCGGCCCGCAGGCGAGCCGCGTCCACGAGCGCCCCGTCCGCGCCGCGAAGGCCCTCGCGGAACGTCTCGAGCTCGCCGATGCGCTGGCCCATCTTGCCGATGTCGACCGGCGCGCCGTTCACGGTGAGCTGTTGCGCCACGGTGAGGGCCCGGCCGAGCGCATCCTGCACGGAGGTGAGCGTGGACCGCAGGGCCTGCACGTCCTCCGTCGAATCCTTCACGGTGCTGACCCGCAGGCCGAGCGCGGAGACCTGCGATTGCCGCTCGAGATCGCGCGACAGCGCCTCGTTGAGCCGCATGCGGAGCTGCGTGATCTCACCGGTCAGGCTCGTCAGCCGACCATCGACGGCGGTGACCGCCCGCTCGGCGCCACCAAGCCGGCTCGCGGCCTCGGGGTCGGCGAACGTGCCGCGCTCGAGCGTCGTGGCCAGCCGCGGATCGAGCCAGGACGACTTCACCTGGCCGACGTGATCGTGCGGCGGTACGGTGGCCGGCCCTTCCGCGAGTACGGCCCGCGCGAGATCGACCACCGCGGCCACCAGCGCGTTCCAGTCCTGCGCACGGATCAGGTCGCCGGTGGCGGCGTTCGACAGCGGCGACAGCCGGCTGACGACCGCCTGGAGCCGTTCGAGATCGGCAGGCACAGGCTACCCCCTCAGGTTGACGCGGCCGGACTTCGCGGCCAGGAAAGCGAATGTCTCGTCGGCCGGCGTCACCGCGACGCCCGCCTTCGTGTAGCTGCTGGCCGTGTTCTGGAGTGACTTCACCTGATCGTGCGCGGCCAGGTTCGGGTCGGCGACCGCCAGCTGGTTCACGAGCGTGAACGACGCGGCGGAGGCGCTGGTGAGCATGGACGTGAACGTCGCGCTGTCCACGTCCACGTTCGCTTCGAGCTGCGCGATCGCATCGGTCGCCGGCTTCGACTGCGCCGCCGACGCAGCGCCGAGCGTGATCACCTGCTGCAGGTTGCCCTTCAGCTCCGCAATCTGCTGGAGGCGCTGGTTCTGCAATACCGACCGCCCGAACGACGACGCGAACTTGTTGAGCTGATCCTGGACGCGGTCGATGCGCCCCTCGAGGTCGGCGTGGTGATGCCCGAGTGGGGCCACGAGTGTCGTCAACTCCGAGACCGCCGAGGCGAGGTCCACCAGCGCGGCGGCCATCGTGTTCCAGTCGGAGGCCCGGATCGCTTCGCCGGGGTTCTTTCCGGCCAGCGGCGCGACGCGGTCTTTCACTCCCGCAGCCGCGCTCTGCACCGGGGTCAGGTCCGCCGTCGGCGTGGAAGCCGGAGGCGGCACGAGGTCCGGCGTGATCCGGATCGGCACGAACGTGGGTGCCACCTGATCGAAGAGGCGCACGCGCGAATCGAAGAGCGGCACCGCCGCGTTGGGATGATCGACCCGCACCTTCCACAGCCCGGGGTCGAGATCGCGCACGGTGACGGTGCCGTCGAGATACGGCTTCACCTGCATCGTCTGCCCGGTGGACTCGTTGGCCAGTGTGACCACGGCATCGCGGTGAGCCTGTGGCGCGCCGCCGAGCTGAATCTGGAACGTGGACTTCATCGGATCCTCCTGGGCGCGGTCAGAGCAGTTCCTGCAGGTCGCCGTACGGGAAGGTCACCTCCCAGAACAGCGTGAGATCGTGATCGTTCCGCTTGGTGAGCGGCGGGAACACCACGCGGTTGTAGAGCACCGGTGGCGCGTTCGGATCCGGCACCGCGCCGGGCGCCGACGCGCGCGACAGGAGCGCCGCCTCGCGGATGGTGCCGACGGCCGCCGAGGCCGGCAGCGTCGCGCGGATGCGCACCTTCACGGTGCGGGACGTCTCGTCGGGTGGCTGCACGGAGATCTGGTCAGGCGTGATCGCCACCTCCGTGCCGCCCGTCAGGGCGTCCGGCCCGTCGGGGTTCGCGAGCACGGTCGTCGCAAACCGGTCGCCCTCAGGCGCGTCGCTCGTGCCGACGCCCATGTGCGTGATGCCGCCTGCGAGTTGACCGGCGAAGAGGCGGGCGACCAGCGTGCCCCCACCCTGCAGCACGGCGTTGTATGCGCTCCGTTCGGCCACGAGCGTGCCGTCCGTCGCCAGGAGTTGGATTACAAGGTGCCCACGCATCGAACCCTCACCGGTAAGTCGAATCGTCGTATCGCGTCACTTCGAAGACGCCGCCTGCATCGAGCAGCCGATCGGCGCCGACGCTGCCGCGCTCGGCCACCATCTTCGGCAGGACCATCGCCAGCCGGTCGCGCTGCCCCTGCGCCTCGAAGAACTGTCGCAGCACGACCCGCGAGGCCACGCCGGCCGCGCGCAGGTTGTTCACCGCCGCGTCCAGCGCGTCGCCCAGCTGTGCCCGGGCCTCGAGCGTGCCGTCGACCCCGTGGGGTCCGCCTGGCACGCACTGCGACGGGAGCTGAATCTCGAAGCTCGCCGGCACCGCCTCCCGCCAGCCCATGCGCAGCATCACGCCGGGCTCCTGGAAGAACACGCTCGTGTCGAACGCCGTGCTGTCCCACCGCCCTTCCATGAGCGAGAGATCGGGCATGGCGAGCGTCGCGCGGTCGAGGCCGCGCACGTCGTAGCGGGCCAGCGGCAGGAACCACAACTGGTTCGCGCCGGGTACGAGCGTCATCGCCCGCGGCGGCGTCACTTCATCGGCCTGCGCCCACGGCTGGCCGGGCGTCACCTGTTCGATCGACCGGAGCAGGTGCGTCGTGTCGTCGTCTTCCAGCCTCGCGGCGATGGTGCCGTCGGCGGCTGGCGTCAGCCACAGACGCTGCCCCGGATCGACGACACCCGCATACGACAGCGCGTGGCCGGTGGTGGTGTTCACGAGCACGAGGCCCGATTCGCCGGCTGCGGGGGTGCCGATGAAGAGCAGCGTCGGCATGGCGGGGTCGATGCCCCGCTGCTGCACCGTGAACTGCGCGAGCGGCTCGAGCATCGAGCCGGACGGCGTGAACAGCACGCGACGCTTCGGATTCTCGACCAGCGCCGGTGCGAACGCCGCCGGCACCGGGCTCCAGGCCGTGGCATCATCGAGCACGTCAGGATCCGGCGCCACGCGCTCGCGCGTGGCATTCACGAACGCCCGCACGTACTCGGCGACGAAGACCTGCAGCGCACGAGGCGTCACCGACCCTTCGCGGAGCCGCGCATCGCGCAGGGCCGTGACCCATCCACGGTACGTGGCCAGCGTCTGCCAGGGTTCCGGCGCGATGTCGAGCACACCGGCGATACGCGCGGCCTCGTCGAGGTTCAGCGTCGTCTCGAACCAGTGCGCCCGCTGCAGCTCGCGCATGATCTGATCGACCACCTCGATCTGGACCGCTGGCGCACCCAGGACGCCGCGCACCATCGTACCGTCGCGATAGAGCTGCGGGAGCCGCCCGACGATCTCGTCCAGGTGCGCCATGCGCTAGACCCCGCCCTCGCGCACCTGCACGCCGACGTCCCCGACGACCAGGCCTTCGGACGCCGTCGGTGTGTAGCTGCCGCTCCGGTCCACGAGTTGGAAGAAGCGATCGCCCTTCTCGACGGTGAGCACCACCTCGGACCGCACCACGGCGAAGCGGCTGTCGTCGCGGATGGCCCCCACGAGTCCGTCCACCGAGAGCGGCAGGTCCGGTGCGCCCTTCGCGACATAGGCCGCGACCGACTTCTTCAGCGCGTCCGTCGCGTCCGCTTCGGTGGTGGCGCCGACCAGGTGCACGGGCACGATGACGCTGACCTTCGCGGTGATCGCCGGACTGCTCTCGGCCTGCGGCGCGGTGAACTCCACGCCCGTCACGCTGATTGCCTGCCCGGGCTGCAGCACCAGTTCCTCCGCCTCTGCGCTGCCGGCCGGCTTCAGCACGATCTGCGCGTCGTGCACGCGCCCATCGCCGAGCGCCAGCGCCTGGAGCTTCGACTTGCGGGCGGTAGCCCCTGGAGCCAGCGACCCGAGATAGTTCTTCAATGCCGCGGCGATGGGTTCGTTGATCGACGCGAGCTGCGAGGCCGGCACGCCGGTCCCGGCCAGCGTGAGCCGGACGGCGACGCCGACACTCAGCGACACCGCGTCGTTGCGCACGATGCGCACGCCCGCGGGCCTCAGTTCGTCCAGCCGGCGCTGCACTTCCGCACGCACGTCCGGCGTGTCCTGCTCGTAGGCGACCGCCACCGACACCTCGCCCGGGATCCCGTTCGGCATCTCCACGATGTCGACCGCCTTGACGCCGGGGACGGACAGCAGCCCAAAACGCATTGCGTCCACCGTGCCGCGCACCGCCGCATGCAGGGCCCCTCGCGCGCGGCGCCTCAGGGCATCGTCGCTCTCGCCCGCGCCGATCGCCCGTGCCGCCTCGGGGTTCGACACCGTCGACACGCCGGCCACGGCAAGTTCGAGCCGATTCAGTTCTCCGGCGGCGGCCACCTTCGTCGTGACACGCTCACCCACGGCCACGACATCGATCGACGTCTCGTTCGGCTCGATGGTGATCGTCGAGGCGGTGAGGTAGCGGTTCCCCTTCGCATCGGTCACCGCCGTGCCCGCGGGCAGTGTGATCTGCCCCGGTGAATCGGGGCGCCGCGAGAAGCGGAGCGTTGCGACCGGATGATCGGCGGCCAGGCGGGTGACACCCACGAGCGCCACCACACGGTCGAGCGACGGCCCCTGCGCCGTGTCGATGTACGCCGAGTCGTAGACCTTCTGCAGGTGCTGGTAGGTCGCCGCCAGCTCCCGGGCGACCGACTCCAGCATGGTGCGCACCACCGAGCCGACATTCAGGTCGGTGAGGGGCACCGGCGGCGTCTGCACGGGGTAGTAGTTCACCGTGAGCGTCGAGCCGGCCATCGGCCTGCGCCCGCCATCCCTGAAGCGGATCGCATCGAGGTTGCCGTCGTTCGCCGACGAGACGAGGACGAAGTCGGCCGCGCCGAACGTGTAGGCCATCGGCCGCCCGTCGCGGCCTTCGACCTGTCCTTCGAGGTGCGACACGCGCCGCACCGGCCGGTTGCGCAGCTTCGGCAGGTCGCCGATCGCCGGCACGACGATCGACTCGCGAACGGTCCCACCCGTCAGCGTCGTCAGTTGATCGCGGACGATGTCTTCGTAGAGGCGCGGCTCGTAGCTCATAGCGCCACTCCCAGCGAAAGCCCCACGGGATCACCACCGGCCTTCGGCCTGACGATCAGCGTGAACTCGAACGACGACACCGTTTCCCGATCGAGGTCGAACTCCAGCGCCACGGCCGTGTCTTCCACGCGCGGCTCCTGCGCCACGACCTCGAGCACGTAGGCCCGGCAGAGCGCGCGGGTCGCCGCGTTCTTGGGTGAGCCAATCAGTTCCGCGAGCCGTGATCCGTACGAGCCGTGGCCGAGCGCCGCCAGTGAGCCGCGAGGCGTGAGCAGCCGCAGGATGAGCGCCTGCGCCAGGTTCTCCCGTCCGGTCAGCGTGGCGAGGTCGCTGACTTCCAGGGCGCCATCGAGCACCGCGGCCGCCGGGAAATCCCGGCGGATCGAGGCCAGCTCTCCAGGGCGGGCGACCCGCGCGCGCACGGTTACGTCCGCACTCGCCGCATCGTCGGCCGCCATCGACGGCACGACAGAGAGATCGGTTCCGAGAAACTCGAATGCCATCACCCCACCAGCACCGTGCCCGCGGCAATGATGTGACCGACGGGCAGTTCCGCCGGGTCGTTGCACGTGCTCACCAGGTCGCCGTTGCGTGCGAGCGGCCGACCACCCACGAGCACGGTGGCGCTGCCGAGAATCACGCGCCCCGAGTTGGCCGGCGGTACCTGGAAGCTGACGCCAGGCGGCGTCGGAATGTGCGCCGGGCTGTTCGTGGCGGTGGACCCGACGACCGCGGCGGGCTGACCGGCGATGGAGACGGTCGAGACAAGCCCACCGTCGATCGGGCCCGAGAACGGGTGCGGAAGCGGCGTCGGGATCGGTCCGCCTGGTGACGGCACCATGACGATGTGTGTGTCGACGCCGACGACCGTGCTCGCGCCGCTGGCTGCAGGCTGCCCCATCAGTTGATCTCCACGGCGCTCGCCGCGATCTTCACCTTGGCGGATCCGCTGATATCCACGACGGCCGCATCCACCTTGAACGTGCCGCTCGTCTTGAGCGTGATGTCGCCGTCCTTCTTTAGCGTGATCGTCGAGCCGCCGGCGGCGATTTCCGCGCGGCCGCCGCCCGACGTATCCACGCGCACCCGGATCTCGCCGGCCACCAGTTCGATCTTCTCGTCCGTGCAGGTCAGCGACACGTCGTCCGGCAGCGTGAGCTGCACGAGCGGCGTGGCTGGCGTGATCTCGAGCTTCACCGTCGGGTCCTTCCCCGGCGGCAGCGAGAGGATGATCTGCCCGTCCGCGTGCGTCGGCGGATCCAGTTCCGCGTGGTACAGGCGCCCGATCACGACCGGCGCATTGACGTCGCCCTCGAGGAACAGCACCACGACCAGGTCGCCGACGGCGGGAATCGCGGCGAACCCGAGGACGCCGACCGCGACAGGCACGCGCGGCAGCAGCACGCGCGAGTCGCGCAGTTCCACGGACACAGCGTGATCGGGCGAGCCGGAGTCGGCCGGAAAGATCTCCGTGACCGTGCCCACCGAGCCGAACGTCCGGGCGGCGGCCTCGTGGCGTGCGATGCGTGCGATGGAATCGTAGAGCGCCGACGTCACAACAGGCTCCCCGCCGCGGCCGCCGCGCCAGCCCCGACGCCCGGCAGGCCGGATGCCGCGGCCAGCGATTCGGCTTCGATCGTGGTCGTGCCGGCGTCCTGCGGGCGCACACGGTGCACCACGCGCGTCAGCAGCCAGGTTCCGTCGGCGATCGCCCCTGGTAGTTCCTGGATCTCGATGGCCATCCCTGGACGCAGCGCGGGCATCAGGAAGCCGCGCGCGCGAAGGCGGCGGCCCGCGCCTGCCTGCGCCGCGCGCCACGCGTCGCCTGCGGATACCGACGCGGCAGGCGTCCGCAGAACCGGCGCTGCGACCCAGCGGGCATCGGCGCCTGGCGCAGGCGCGTCCTCCGGCAGGGGCCCCGTCGTGAAACGCAGCGCATCGGGAGCGCTCGTGTTGCCTGCCGGGCCGTTGCCGATCGGCACGCGGGATGCGCGGACCGGTGCGTCGCGCACGGTGCACTCGAGCAGTTCGCGGCCGTAGAGCAGCGCCACGTCGGCCGGGCCTGACGGACGCGCCCGCAGCGCGAGCGAGTTGTCGGCGTCGACCGTGGCCATCGCGCCGCCAAGGCCTGCCAGGTACGCGACGTGATCCGCGGCCGTGCGCCCCTGGTGCGTGGTGTACGCGCCGAGCGGAAGGTCGAGCGCGCGCTCGCCCAGCGTCACGCCGGCCTCGTCGGCGAGCCGTCCGACGACGTCCGCGGCGGCTTGCCCGGTGCTGGTGATGGCGGCGCGAAGCGCGCACAGGTCGGCACCGGCATCGGCTACCGTGACGCGCACGCGCAGCAGCCCGCGCGCGACCGATCGCACCGTCCCGGTGAGGACGGTGGTCTTCCCTTCACCACCGTCGAGTTCTGCCTTGGCCGGATCCCCGGGCACGCACGTCACCGTGGTCGTCGACGGCAGGTCGACGTGCATGCTGTTCACACCCGGCAGTACGGTGAGCGTGATCGACAGGTCGAGCGCATGGCTGTCGTACCGCAGGTCGCCGAGCGTGATGCTGCAGGAGGGTGAGAGGCTCATGATCCGAACATCGAGGCGAGCTCGTCGCCCGCCTTCCTGAACGCGTTCCCGAGCTTGCCGACGCGGCCCACCGCTTCTTCGACCGGCTTCAGCATCCCGCCGCTGACACCGAGATCCCCGAGCTTGCTGAGCGCCTGCAGCGTGTCGACGACCGCAATGGCCTGCTCCACGGCCGACGCCACCTTCGATGCCGCATCGGCAATGTCGCCGAGCACCGAGGTGTCGAAGCCGAGATCGCCGACGCCGAAGTCGCCAAGGCCACCGAACGCCGAGACCTGCGCTGGAGGCGGAAGCGGCGGGCTCTCGGCGAGCAGCACCTCGTAGAGGTAGCGGTCCGGCGAGCCCGCTTCGGCCTGCGCCCAGAACGACGCGATCACCACCTTCTTGAGATCGAGCGCTGTCGTGATGTCGGCCGCGAAGGTCAGCTCCTTCCCGTCCTGCGCCGCCTTCTGCAGCGTTCCCAGGGACTCGAGCGCGTCGGCACCGAACAGGACGCCCGCGATGCGGATGCGATGCGACGGACGCGCAAGCCGCTGCTGCAGTTCGCCAGGCAGGCCGGCAATGCGCGTGGCCACGAAGCCGCCGTCCTGCGCGTGCTCGACGAGCTGGACCGCGCTGAGCGCGATGTCGCCGATGAGCGGCATCGAGGGGCCGCTCATTCGAGCCCCCGAAGATCGGCTTCATCCTGCAGCAGCGCCGCAAGTGCGTCGGCGAGGTCCGGCGCCAGGCCTTCGAGGGCCGGGGGTTCCGTCGTGGCCGGTTGCGGTGGCGCCAGAGCCACGGTTCGCAGCGTGCCGGAACTCCACACCGGCGAGGTGGACACAGGGCGCGACGAAGGCGGGCCGGCGACCGCGCCGAGCCCGAGCAGATCAGGTCGCGCGGCGGCGAGCGCGCGCGACGATGGGCGATCGGCCGGTGCTCGTCCGGGATCCGCCTTCAAGCGGGCGTACGCGGTACCGGCTGACGCTGGACTCCACGCCTGCGGGACGGTCGATGGCGGCGCGGATGGTTTCGGTGTTCCCGCAGCCACACCGACGGCGCCGGCAGTGCTCGGTGCAGGCGTCCACGGCTGCGACTGTCCCCGCGCGCCCGTCGCGGGGCCGGCCGCCGGCCACCAGGAGTCGGCACCCTCTGCATTCGGCTCCACCTGCTCAGCGGCAGCCGTCACAGAGGCAGACGCTCGCGTGAACCATCGGTTCGACAGGGAGAAGCCGCCTTCAACCCTGGCGAGCGGACTGGAAGCCCGTGTCTCTTCTGGCGGGTACACCTGCGATGCCTCTGGCGCAGTGCGCGCGATCGTCGGGTCCGGGTGCGCCTGATCGACCGGCAGCGTGGCGGAGGACCCGGCGTCGTGCTCCCCGACGTCGTCGACTCGCGCCAGAAGGTTGTCGGCAAGCATGTCGCGAACGGCGGTCAGGCTCGCCGTCCCGCTGCCATCGTCGAACACCAGCCGGTTCCAGCCCCCGTCGTCGAACGTGCTGGTGCCGGCTGAAGCCGGCACCCACGAGAGCGCGCCACCGTCCTCGCCCCCTGATGCCGTTCCATTCGCCGGGTCGACTCCGACGCCGGCAGCACCAGTGCGGCTGTCACCAGTCGCGGAGCTCGCGTCGATCGTGGTGTCCGTCTCGACACCGACGGTCCGCGCATGCACCGCGTCGGTCGTGGGGTCCGCCTTCAGGCGGACCTGGCCCGCGCGCAGCGACCGCGCGAGGCGATCGACCTCGTCCGCCGGCGCGTCCACGAGTTGATCGAGTCCCCATCCACCCGCGCGTCCAACCCGCAGCAGCGCCTCGTCGAAGGACACGCCCGCGTCCCGCGCACCACTCAGCAGCAGTGCCGCCACTTCGCGCACGGTCTCGTCGACGACACCGTCGGTCACCGTCGACGCCCGCGCGACCGCAGCCGCGAGGCTCGCCTGCGGAGCGGCCGACATCGCCGCCAGACCGGTCAGGCGTGTGCGCTCGCCGTAGCGCAGCGGACGCAGGCGCGGGCCAGCCGCGCCACCCACCCGCCACTCGCCGGTGGGTCCGTCAGGAACCATCGGCACGACCAGGGTGCCGACAATCAGCTCGCCGCGTGCGACCTCGATGCGAGCATCGAGGTGCGTGTTCACGCGACTTCCTCCCGCACACGTGTCGCGGTGAAGCTGTAGATGGACTCCCCGAAGCTCGACACGGCCATCGCGAAGCTCCGCTCGGTGAGGTAGCACTCGTCGAACGAGACGGTCATCTTCGTGTTGCCGTGCTTCATCAACGCGCTGATCTGGAACGGCTGGTCGGTCGGAATCGCGGCGAGCGCGGCGCTCGTCGACGCGATCCGCAGGCGCCCCTCGACCACGAGTGCACCGCTCGTCATGCCAATGCGCTCCGCGCTGCCGATCCCGTAGATGTTCTCGCGGGTCTGCTGCTGACGGTATTCGATGCTGCGGACCCCCTCGAGCGGCTTCCCGTCGAGGAGCACCGCGCTCTCGTTCGCTGCAAGAATGGTGGGCATCGGCGTCTCCTCAGTTCTTCACGCGAATCGTCGCGTAGATGTAATCGATGGCTCTCACCGGACGCACTGCGATGTCCACGCGGACGATGCCCTGCGCGAAGTCGAGCTGGGTCGAGTAGACGTCCACGATGAAGGCGGGGTCCTTGCCGTCGGTCGACGGCACCAGCGCGCCCGCACGCTCCATGCGCGTCAGGGTGGCGACGATCTGCTGCTTCAGGGCCGTGCGGGCCTGCTCGCTGTTCAGCTCGCCGATGAAGTTCTCCGAGATCGCCTTCGTCTCGCGAATGGCCTGGTCGGCCACGCGCGTCACCGACACCTGGTCACCACTGGTGTCGAGGCCGCGAAGCACGACGACGCCATGACCGGCGCGATCCTGCACGACGAGCAGGTTCGTGGTCGGCCCGAGCAGGCGGTTCAGGTCGCCCTGGCGGAACGACGCCGGCGCCCGCCCGAAGAGCGGCACGGGCTTGAACGTCGGCGACTCCTGTGGATTCAGGCGGCCGATGAGCCCCGCCACCGCGCCCTCCGCACCGGCAGGCGCCACGAGCACGAAGCGCCGGTTGCGCACCAGCGCCGAGTGTTCGCGGATGTCGCCGAGGCTCTTCTCGTCCGCGGCGAGCGAACCAAACGCAATCCTCGGTGCGCCTTCGTCCGCCATCTTCACGGCATGTGCCGCGAGCGACTGGTGGATGGCGCGCACCTCGCCGCGTGGACGGCCCGGCTCGATGGCGGCCAGGACGAGATCCGCGCGCGTGTCGTCGGCCAGCACCTCGATGGCGTCCGCGTACTGCTGCGTGCTCGGCGAGGCCCCGTCGTGGAAGGCCACGGGCGCGTCGGTCGCTTTCGGCATGCGGGCGTCGACCGCGAGCGAGTTGTCGATGCGTGCGCGAACGAGCCGGCTCTGCGTCTGCAGCACCAGCGGCAGGTAGTTGTCGTCGTCCGGGTCTGTCACGAGGCCGGTGAACGATTCCTGGAGCCCGCCCTGGAACAGCTGCACGCCGATGGTGCGCTTGTCGGACGAGAGCGTGATCTGGACCGACAGGCCGTCAGGACTCGCACCGTCCGCCACCACCAGCTCCATCAACGGCGTCGTGGAGCCGTCGCGCGGGATGCTCATGACGGTGGACGAACCTGGCGAGTAGGTGCCCGCGGCCGGCACGGCGCCGTCGAAGCCCGGATCGAGCGCGACGACGTAGCGGGAGCTGGCGTTGATGGTCTGGAAGAGGTCGTCGACGGCACCGGGCAGGATGCGGAGGTCGGAGAACGACTCGACGACCCGGCCGCCGCGCAGCAAACGCAGGGTGACGCGCACCGGCGTCTTCCCATCGTCGCCGCCGAGCACCGCGCGCACGTCGGCCGACAGTTCGTTGCCCCAGGCGCCCTTCGAACGGCAGCGCAGGCGAACCGCCGCCTGGCTGTTGGCGTTGAGCAGGTCGGCCACGGCGCTCGCGCCTCCGGCCACCGGTGACACGAGCACCTCGCTCGCCCCATTGGCCAGCGCCTCGACGATCTGCGGCATCGAGACCTCGGTGCCGGGGCCGAGCAGATCGCGGATCTCGGCGACCTTCGTCACGCTGACCAGACCGGCCTGCGCCGGGGGGCGATCGACAATACCGACAGCGCCGAGGATGCCGGACGCGGCTGGCAGCGGCGGCAGAATGTCGAAACGCGCTTCGACGCGGACACCAGGAACGACCAGACCTGCCATGCCTCCCCCTCTTCTTCTCGAAAGTCGGAGCGGCCGGAGCGCACCACCCGGAAGAGGTGGCACAACTGCACGGAGCCGCACAAATATTCCGCCGACTAGAGGAAACGACGCAATCTGAAAAATGGAACGGAGACGCGCGGAATCGGACTGGAAGGGTCAGGAACGACGGGTCCGGCAGGCCCCGGATCGGCGCGGAGGAAGCGGCGACCTGCCGCGGCGGACCGGCGTCCGCCGCGGCGGCCGGGACGATATCAGGCCTTCACGACGCGACAGGCGAAGCACTTGTACGCCTGCTGGCCGGAGAGGTTGTCGAAGTAGCGGTCGTCAACGAGGGTGTTTGCCGGTTCGTAGAGCGGGAGCCCAATCTCCTCGCCCACGAACTGCTGCGGCCCGAAGAGGTTGGGGACGAAGATCGTGTCCTTGCGAATGCCGTCGAACAGCAGCGCGGTGGCGCTGACGGCTCCGCGCGGACTCTCGACCTTGATGGCGTCCCCGTTCTTGATGCCGGCTGCGGCCGCCGTTTCCGGATGCACCTGCACCAGGCGCACACCGTTGAGCTGCTTCCCGAGCGGTGTCCACTGCGTCATCGTGGCGAAGTGCACCACGCTCGGCCGGCCGATCATCCCCATCAGCGGGAAGCCCTCCGGCCTGGCCACCTTGACCGCCAGTTCCGCCTTCGGGGTCGGTGCGCCGGGGTTCACCGGGTTCGTCACGAGCTGATCGAGATTCCGCGCGGCGGGCAGGTCGCCCGTCACCTCCGGATGTGAGTAGAACGGCGGCAGGGCCGCATGTCCGGCGGGGGCCAGCTTCGCCTGGAGCTCCGGCGTGAAGATCTCCACCTTGCCGCTCGGGGTGAGGAAGCGCTTGCCCTTGTGCCCCAGCGACTCCGCCGCGGCCTGCCACGAAGGATGGTCGATGTAGAGCGTGCTGACGCCCGCATGGTCGGCGGTCGGGCAGGGCCAGCGCAGCGGCTCATGGCGTTCCTTCATGCGGGCGGAGGTCATCCCGCCCACACCGGCCGTGTTCTTCGCGAACACGTCGTCCCACAGGTGACGATAGTCCTTCCACTCGTCGCGCAGGTTGCCGGTCCAGTACTCGGCCGCGTGTTTCTTGTCGAGCGCCGCCATCTTCTTCGCGAGCTCGATCCAGATCCAGATGTCCGGCCGCGCCTCGCCCACCGGCGGCACGGCCTGGTTGCACCAGCGGATGCCGCGGTCGTCGCGCCGCATGTAGATGGTGTCCATCTCGAGCACGCTCGGCACCGGCAGCACATAGTCTGCGTAGTAGGCCGGTTCCTCCATGAAGAGCCCGGGATAGACAAGGAACTCGAGCTGCTCGTACGCCTGTTTCACGCGGCTGCTGTTCGCGCTGTCGACGAGCGGGTTGCCCTCCATGAAGACGCCGCGCAGCTTGTACGGCTTCGAATCCAGGATCGACGTGGCAAACCAGTCGGGGCCGACAGGCAGCGGACCTTCCTTCTTCGGCACCTCGCCCGCAACCGGCGGCAGGTCGAGGCCGCCCGGCCACGTGTTGTGCATGAAGTTGCAGCCGCCGCCAGGCTGGCCGATGTTGCCGGTGATGGCCGAGAGGAACGCGAGCGCCCGGTAGGTGTGGAACGCGTTCATCTGGTGCGAGACGCCGGCGTTGCAGAAGATGGCGGCCGGCTTCGCCTTCGCGAACGCCTCGGCGAGGGTACGGATCGTCGCCGCCGGAATCGTGGTGACGCCTTCGGCCCACTCGGGCGAGAACCCCTGCGCCTTGATGTGGGCTTTCAGCTCGTCGAAGCCGAGGACCCACTGCTCGACGAAGGCCTTGTCGTACAGCTCCTTCTCCACGATATGCGCGAGCATGCCGTAGGCCAGCGCCATGTCGGTGTGCGGGCGGATGGCGAGGTACTCGTCCGCGTACGCCGCCGTCGGCGTGCGGCGTGGATCGACGACCACGAGCTTCGCGCCGCTCTGCTGCCGTGCGCGCAGCAGGTATTCGAAGGTGACCGGGTGCGTCTCCGCCTGGTTCGTCCCGAGGAACAGGAAGAACTTCGCTGCCCCGAGGTCCTCCTTGCCGGTGGACCCGTCGACGCCGTAGCCGTTCGTGAAGTTGCCGAGCCCGAACGTCCACGCGAGCGCGTTGCCGCCTGCGTCGTTGCAGACCGGGCCGACGTCGGTCGCGTTCGGCGAGCCGTAGAGATCGAAGAAGCGGCCGATGATCGACCCGGTGCCGCGCGGCAGGCGTCCTGATGTCTTGTTCGCGACCCCCTGCGGACCCGTGGTGTCGCGGATCTCGATCAGCTTGCGCGCAATCCCCTCCAGCGCCGCGTCCCACGTCACCGGCTCGAAGACACTCTTCGGGTCGCCCTTCTTCCCGCGCACGCGCTTCAGCGGCGTCTTGATGCGACGGGGGTTGTAGACGAGCTGCGGCATCATGTCGGCCTTCACGCAGAGGCCGCCCTGCGCCACCGGATCCTGCGCGTCGCCGCGGATGCCGATCACGCGTCCGCTCTTCTTCAGCACCTCGATGCCGCAGAGCGAGTTGCAGAACTGGCAGGCAGACTGGACGACTTCATCGGGCGCGAGCGCACCAGACTCCTTCGTCAGGTCGTAGCGCACGACCGTCGGCTGGATGGGGCTGGACGACGAGGTCACTGCGGGCTGCGGTTCGGGCGACGAGCAGGCCGCCACGCCGAGCCCGAGGGCCGGGGCGGACAGCAGAAACTTGCGGCGTCCACGATCGACGGGACGCGGGGAATCTCCAGGCATTGAGACGCGCTCCTTGTGTCCTCTTTATACCCCGACCACCTCATCAGTCCTCTCCCTTCACCCCTGACCACGACGTATTCGCCGCGACGGGTGGGAGCGCGAGGGCGGTCAGGCCGGCTGCGGTGGCGAGGACAACGGCGCCCCACAACGACGCCGTCACACCGGCCTGCTGATAGAGCGCTCCGGACAGCAGCGTGCCGAGCAGGCGTCCGCAGGCGTTGGCCATGTAGTAGAAGCCCACGCTGAGCGAGACACGGTCCGACTCCGAGTACGCCAGCACGAGATACGAGTGCACGGACGAATTCAGCGCGAACACGACGCCGAAGAGTCCGAGGCCGCCGAGCATGGTGATCGCCGGGGGCCACTGCAGCGCGAGTCCGAGCGGAATCAGCGCCGTGACGGCCGCGAGCGCGAGGCCCAGGCCGGCGGTGAGGCCGGGGCCGGGAGTCCGCCCGCCGGCGACCGCCTGCAGGATCACCGGCGATGAGCCCTGCACAAACCCGTAGGCGATCACCCAGAGCGCCATGAATCCGCCGACCTGTGCGAACGACCAGCCGAGCACCGACGCAAGGAAGATCGGCACCGACACGACGAACCAGACGTCCCTGGCGGCAAACAGGGCCAGCCGCGCCAGGGAGAGCCGGTTGATGCCGGCCGAATTCGAGAGGATGCCGGAGAACGCGGCCTTCTTCTTGGCCTGTCCGATGTTCGCCGGAAGCGTGGTGAGGACGAACAGCAGCACCACGAGCACGGCCGCGGCCATCACGAGCAGCGCACCCGTGAATCCGAAGAGCGACAGCAGCACGCCGCCGACGAAGAACCCGGCCCCCTTGAGGGCGTTCTTCGAACCCGTGAGCACGGCCACCCACTTGAACAGTCCCGAGTCGTCGCCCTTCGGCACCAGCACCTTCACGGCGCTCTTCGCGCTCATCTTGGTGAGGTCCTTGGCGATGCCGGACACTGCCTGGCACGTTATCACCCAGGCCACGGAGGCGGCGATGCCCCACGCCGGATTCAGCAGGGCCAGCAGGCCGAGCGCGCCGGCCTGAAGCACGAGACCCAGCACCAGCGTGAAGCGCAGGCCGGTCCTCGACGCCAGCCATCCACCCACCAGGTTCGTGACGATGCCGAAGAATTCGTAGAGCAGAAAGAGGAACGCGAGCTGAACCGGGGTGTAGCCGAGCTGGTTGAAATGCAGCAACACCAGCATACGCAGGGCGCCGTCGGTGAGCGTGAACGCCCAGTACGCCGCGGTCACCGTGACGTAGTTGCGGATGCTGATGCTGGGTGCCGCCGCGGCGGCACCGGCGGGACCTGTCACAGGCTCGCGCCTACTTTCTGCGCGAGTTCGACCATCCGGTTCACGTAGCCGATCTCGTTGTCGTACCACGCCAGCACCTTGACGCAGGTGCCGTCGACCACCATGGTCGAGAGCGCATCGACAATCGCCGAGTGCGGATCGTCCTTGAAGTCGACCGACACCAGCGGCCGCTCCTCGTAGCCGAGCACGCCGTTCAGGCTGCTGGCGGCAGCGGCGCTGAACGCGGCGTTGACCTCCTCGGCCGTGGTCGGGCGGTTCACCTCGAACACGCAGTCCGTGAGCGAGGCATTCAGCAGCGGCACGCGCACGGCGAGCCCCGTGAGCTTGCCCTTCAATTCCGGGTAGATGAGCGCAATGGCCGTGGCCGACCCCGTGCTGGTCGGAATGAGCGACAGGCTGCTGGCGCGGGCGCGGCGCAGATCCTTGTGCGGCGCGTCGACCACCGTCTGCGTGTTCGTGATGTCGTGGATGGTGGTGATGACCCCGTGCCTGATGCCGAACGTCTCGTGAATCACCTTCACGACCGGCGCGAGGCAGTTCGTGGTGCACGACGCGGCAGTGACGATGTGGTGCACGGCCGGATCGTAGAGGTGATCGTTGACGCCCATCACGATGTTGAGCGCGCCGCTCTTCACCGGGGCCGCGACAATCACCTTGCGCACACCCTGTTCGAAGTACGGGTCCAGCAGCTCGGTGGTTCTGAACCTGCCGCTGCATTCGAGCACCACGTCGACGCCGTGCTGTCGCCAGTCGACGAGGCCAGGCTTCGGCGACGCGCTGAACGATACCCTGCGGCCATCGATGACAACGGCGTCAGCGGTTGATGCGACCGCGTTGGGCCAGCGGCCGTGCACCGAGTCGAACGTGAGCAGGTGCGCGGCGGTCTCCGGGCCGCCCGCCACGTCGTTGATGTGGACGAACTCGAGGTCCGGCCGCCCCCAGCCCGCGCGGAGTGCGAGACGTCCCATGCGGCCGAAGCCGTTGATGCCGATGCGAATGGCCATGATGAGTCCGCCTACGCCCGCCGCCGGACAACGGAGACCGGAACCGCCGCAGGCTGCGGCGCGCAGCAGGCGGCCGTGGCATGCGGTTCGGTCGCGGGCACGCAGCAGCCCGTTCGCGATTCCAGCCGGCCCCCGTCCTTCTGCACCACGTCGTCGTGCGTGAGCGCGTGACGCACGGCATCAGCAACGGCGGCCACGACAGGATTGGCGATCGACGCCAGCCTGTAATGGACCCACAGCCCTTCGCGGCGAGTGTCCACGAGACCGGCCTTGCGCAGGTAGGCCAGGTGCCTGGACGCCTTGGACTGGGGAATCTTCAGGCTTTCGTGGATGTCGCACACGCAGACCTCGCCCGCGAGCAGAAGCCCGAGAATGCGAAGCCGAGTCTCGTCGCCGAGCGCCTGGAAGAGCGCCGCCATGTCGGACAGATGCCTGGCCATATATTCGCCTTGACAGATATTAGAGCCCGCGGATACAGTCTCTATATTCGCATACGCGCATACACGGAGACGTAAACAATGAGCAACATTCAGGAAGCAGTCCAGGAGAAGTACGGCGCCATCGCGGCCTCGGTCAGGAAGGGCAGCGCCAGCGGCTGCTGCGGTCCCACCTCGTGCGGGTGCAGCGACCCCATCACCAGCAACCTCTACTCCGACAACCAGACGGGCGACCTGCCGCAGGAAGCGGTGCTCGCCTCGCTCGGGTGCGGCAACCCCACGGCACTGGCGCAGCTCGAGCCCGGGCAGGTGGTGCTGGACCTTGGCTCCGGCGGCGGCATCGATGTGCTGCTGTCGGCCAAGCGGGTCGGCCCCACCGGCAAGGCCTACGGCCTGGACATGACCGACGAGATGCTGGCCCTGGCCCGCGAGAACCAGAAGAAGGCCGGCGCCACGAACGTCGAGTTCCTGAAGGGCACGATCGAATCGATCCCGCTGCCCGACAACTCCGTGGACGTGATCATCTCGAACTGCGTCATCAACCTCTCGGCCGACAAGGACGCCGTGCTCCGCGAGGCGTTCCGCGTGCTCAAGCCGGGCGGGCGTTTCGCGGTGTCCGACGTCGTGGTCCGCGGTGGCGACGTGCCGGCCGAAGTGCGGCGCAGCATGGAACTCTGGGTGGGCTGCATTGCCGGCGCGCTCGAAGAGGCCGACTACGCCTCGAAGCTGGCGGCGGCAGGCTTCCAGGACGTGAACGTCGAACCGTGGCGCATCTACCAGGTGGAGGACGCACGGGGCTTCCTGACCGACGCCGGTGTGGACATCGACGCCATCGCGCCGCAGGTGGACGGCAAGTTCGCCAGCGCGTTCATCCGCGCCACCAAGCCGCAGGCGAAGAGCTGCTGCGGCCCGACGTGCTGCTCGTAAGGCGCGCCGGCCCACGCGCCACCGAGGAGGTCGCGGAGCGGTCCCGCGACGCCCTCGGCAACGGACGGGCCACGCGTGGGGGCCGGCCTCGGCGGCCCACGCCCTCACGCGTCACCGTACGGCCGGAGCCCGCATCACTCTGAAGGGCAGGACCGTCAGCCCACGGAGGGAGTGTCGTCATGAGCGTCATCCAGGTGTTCGACCCGGCCATGTGCTGCTCCACCGGCGTCTGCGGCGTCGATGTGGATGAGTCGCTGGTCGGTGCAGCCGCAGACTTCGAGTGGGCCCGCCAGCACGGGGCGGTCATCGAGCGATTCAACCTGGCGCAGCAGCCGCTGGCGTTCGCCCTCAACGACGTCGTGAGCGGCTTCCTGCGGCGCTCCGGCCAGGACGCGCTGCCTCTCGTCCTCGTGGACGGCGAGATGGCGCTGGCGGGCCGGTATCCGAACCGTGCCGAGCTGGTCCGCTGGGCGAACATCGCCGGCGTGAAGCCGCTGGCCATGAAGACCGGATGCTGCGGCGGGGCGTCCTGCGCCTGCGGCGGAGACTGACCATGACCTTCCTGGAGCGCCCTCCCCGCCACCTGTTCTTCACCGGCAAGGGGGGCGTGGGCAAGACGTCGCTCGCGTGCGCGACAGCCGTGCGGCTGGCCGACGAGGGCAAGCGCGTCCTCCTGGTCAGCACGGACCCGGCCTCGAATGTGGGTCAGGTGTTCGGCACCGCGCTCACGAACACCGCACGTCCGATCGAGGCGGTCCCCGGTCTCTCCGCCATCGAGATCGACCCGCACGCCGCCGCGCAGGGCTACCGCGATCGGATCGTCGGTCCCGTGCGGGGCCTGCTGCCCGACGAGGTCGTGCGCGGAATCGAGGAGCAGCTCTCGGGCGCGTGCACGACCGAGATCGCGTCGTTCGACGAGTTCACCGGCCTCTTGACCGACGCGGCCGTGACGGCCGCCTACGACCACATCGTGTTCGACACCGCACCGACCGGCCACACCATCCGGCTGCTGCAGCTGCCAGGGGCATGGACCGACTTCCTCCAGACGGGCAAAGGAGACGCGTCGTGTCTCGGCCCGCTCGCGGGACTGGACAAGCAGCGCTCCCGATACCGCGGGGCGGTCGAGGCGCTCTCGGATCCGTTGCGCACCCGCATCATCCTCGTGGCACGGGCGCAGCAGACGTCACTCGGTGAGGCGGCCCGGACCCTCGAGGAACTCCGCGCCATCGGCCTGACGGGTCAGCACCTCGTCATCAACGGCGTCCTTCCGCATTCGGCGATCGAAGGCGACCCCCTGGCTGCCGCCATCCACGCGCGCGAATCGGAGGCCGTCGCCGCGGCCGCGCTCGCCTCGCTGCCGACCGACACCATCCCGCTCCGCGCCTTCAACATCGTCGGGGTCGACGCGGTTCGGCGGCTGCTCGCCGACCAGGCCGAGGTGCCCGCTGAACGGCCACACCAGGCACAGACGCCGAGTCTCCACGGGCTCGACAGCCTCGTCGAGCAGCTTGCCCAGGAGGGCCACGGCCTCGTGATGGTGATGGGCAAGGGCGGTGTCGGCAAGACCACTGTTGCGGCGGCGGTGGCCACCGAACTCGCGTCGCGCGGACACCAGGTGCACCTGACCACGACGGACCCGGCGGCGCACCTGAGCGAGGCGCTGCCAGACACGGTGGCCAACCTGACGGTCAGCCGGATCGACCCACAGGTGGAGACGGCGCAGTACCGCGAGCACGTCATGGCCACGCGAGGCGCGAAGCTGGATGATGAGGGGCGCGCGCTGCTCGCGGAGGATCTGCGGTCGCCCTGCACCGAGGAGGTGGCGGTCTTTCATGCCTTCTCCCGTGTGATTCGCGAGTCGAGCCGGATGTTCGTCGTCCTCGACACGGCACCAACGGGCCATACCCTGCTGCTGCTCGATGCCACGGGCGCCTATCACCGCGATGTCGCCCGGCAGATGGGCAAGAGCGGCCTGCACATGACGACGCCGTTGATGCGGCTGCAGGATCAGGCGCAGACGAAAGTGCTGATCGTGACGCTGGCGGAAACGACACCGGTGCTCGAGGCGGCCGGGCTGCAACAGGACCTGCGGCGCGCCGGGATCGAGCCCTGGGCCTGGGTGGTGAACCAGAGCCTGCTCGCCGCACAGCCGACGGCACCGCTGCTCGTGCGGCGGGCTGCGAGCGAGGCACAGGAGTTCGAGCGGGTCCGCACGCTCGCGAGCCGGCTCGCGGTGGTGCCGTTCAGCGCGGAGGAGCCGGTAGGGGCCGCACGCCTTCGTGCCCTGACGCGGGTGCCCGTCGCTACTTCGTGAACGGCGCGGTCGGCAGGTCCATGCGCGCGCTCCACTCCTCCCACGAGCCGAGGTAGTTGCGCAACCGGTCGTAGCCAATCAGGTGCAGGGCAAACAGATCGACCGCCGAGCGGTGCCCCACCCAGCAGTAGGCGATCACCTCGTCGGTCGGCTTCACGCCGCGGGCGGCATACAGCGCGCGCAGTTCCTCGGCCGGCTTGAACGTCTTCTTCACCGGGTCGAGCAGGTCTTCCCAGTAGACTGGCACCGCCGACGGGATGACGCCGCCACGTGCGCTCAGCCGCGTGTCGGTGCCGTCCATCTCGGCGACGGTCCGCGCATCGAGCAGCTTCGTCGCGGGCCGGCCGATCGCCCCCTGCACGTCCGCGAGCGTCGCGAGCCAGCGCGGCTCCAGCCGGACGCTGAACGTCTCCACCGGCACCGTCGGCGTCGTCTTCGTGACCGCCCGCTTCTCGGCGGTCCACTGCACCCATCCTCCGTTCACCAGCGCGACGTTCGGGTGGCCGTACGCATTCAGCATCCACCACACGCGTGACGCCAGCAGGCCTCCGCGATCGTCGTACAGGATGACCCGCGTCCGTTCGCCGATGCCAAGACGGGCCATCACCTGCGCGAACGCCTCCGGCTTCATCATGAAACTCGGCGTGTTCTTCGGATCGCGAATCGACTCTGGATCCAGCCACAGCGAATCAGGGATGTGACCGTCGTCGTAGCCGGACCGGCGGACGTCGAGCACGCGCACGTTGGCGTCGCGGGCGTGGGCCGCGACCCAGGCGGTGTCGACGAGTTGGTCCGGGTGCGCGTAACCGACGGCGGCGGCAGCCGCGAGCACAAGCGTGGCAATCATGAGCCAGAGTCTACAGGCAACTGGTTCCGGCGGGACACGAGTCCGTCTCCGGCCGGGCACGACGCCGGCGGAGTCAGGCGGTAGAGGGTGAATCGCTGTGGACCCGTCAACGCCTGAATCTCGCGGTGGAAAACCTCGTTGACGCCCCAGCCATGGCTCCGTAGCCCGTCGCTCAGCCTGAACAGCTGTTCCCAGGTGTTGAATGCGACGTACAGCGTCGGCTGCGTCTCACAGGCGAGCGCGTGCAGCGCGTCGCCACGACCGCGGCCCTGGGTCGGTCCGGTGAACCGTCGGTGCAGCACCGTCGCGGCTGGCATCTTCAGGCCGACCATGTCGACGAGCCTGGCGCGCGTGAATTCGCTCAGCATGCCGGCGTCGTGAATGAGCACCGTCGCATCGGGCGCATTGGTGTTGATCCACCCGGCAATCGCCCCCTGCATGTCGACGACCACGACCTGCGAGCGGCGATAGTCGCGCCACCGCTCCGGCGCCATCACCCCGATGGCGAGCAGGCTCGCGGACACCACGGCAAGGGCCGTGCGAGGCCGGCTGGACACCAGCACGGTGAATCCCGCGAGCATGGCGGTGCAGGCCAGCGGGTGCAGATACCTGAAGAAGTTGTGGTCCAGCACGATCGACGACTGGACGCCCAGCGCGAGAATCGTCACCAGCAGCGCCATTCCGATGAGGCGATCGTTCGGCTTCGAGAAACACCACACGAGTGAGACCACGGCCGGCCCAGTGAACCTGATGAACCACCACAGCCTCGTCCCGCCCACGATCGTGTTGAACCACCACGGGAATCCATAGAAGGCGAAGAACTCGGACTTCGCCATCATCGTGTTGGGCACCGGGTTGCCGATCGTCCAGCTATTGACGACGAGCCACGCGGCAATCCCAGCCGTCGTCAGCAGCGCATCCCGACGGCGTGCTTCGGGCGCGGAGCGCCACCGCGTCACGAGCACGAGCAGCGTCAGCACCAGGAGGTCTGGGCGCAGCCAGACCAGAAGCCCCGCCAGCACCGGCAGCCGGACCCGCCCGGGCGCGTCGTCGTCGAGCCAGACGAGCGCCCACATGACGGCCGCCATCGCGAACGGCGTCTCCTGCCCGTTCGAGAGATGCATCGGGGTGTACGAGACGAAGGCGGTCAGCAGCATCAGTGCGACACGCCACGGGGCCGAGGGAACCCGTCGGCAGATGAGTGTGGCCGCACCGAGCAGGTAGAGCGACGCGCCGACCCAGGTGACGAGCTCGACTGCCCACAGCGGAGGGATACGTGCCGCCATCACGGCGGCCAGCACGAACACGTGCAGCGGACTCGTGGCGCCGTGCAACGGCCGCGAACCGATGAAGCTGGGGTCCACCGTCTCGAGCAGGTGCCTCGCCGAGTGCAGGCTGATGTAGGCGTCGTCTGTCGTGAAGGCTGGCTGCCCGCCAATGGCGATGCGGACGCCAAGAGCCAGCGCGAGCGGGGCTACGACGAGGGGCAGGCGTGGGTCCGTGCGCACGGGTAGCGGCGTATCATCTCTGAGTATCGGACGCACCCGCCGTTTCCACAGGTCGGCTGGACGGAGGAGAGGCGGAGGGGCTGCCCGAACCGGAGTTCAGCACATGGCGACCGTCCGACTGATCGAGTACGCGGAGGCGTCCGCCGAGGTGCGCGCGGTGTTCGACGACATCAAGCGCACGCGCAAGGTGGACGATGTCAACAACTTCTGGAAGGCGGTGGCGAACCATCCTCCGACGCTGAAGCGGACGTGGGAGTCGGTCCGCGATGTCATGCAGGCGGGCGCGCTCGACCCGCTCACCAAGGAACTGATCTACATCGCGGTATCGGTCACGAACGGCTGCGACTACTGCACCCACTCGCACACGGCCGCCGCGGTAGCCAAGGGGATGACACCAGAGCAGCACGGGGAACTGCTGGCCGTGATCGGCCTGGCCAACAACACCAACGCGCTGGTCAACGGCCTGCGGGTGCCGGTGGACGAGGCGTTTCTCAAGTAGGCCGGGAAGGACTGGACGCTCGGGACGTCGGAACGCGAGCGGTGGCGAACGTGGGGGCCGGCTTCAGCCGGCCCATCGCCCGGAGGTCAGGACGTCAGCCCTCTGAACGCGAGGGCGGTCACCAGGATCGCGGTGAGCCCCGTCAGGCCGATGAGCCCGTTGTAGACACGCGCCAGCGCGCGGTACTTCTCCACATTGATCCGCGCGAGCGCCTGCGCCTGGTACGCCACTTCCTTCGAGAGCTGTCCCACCTGCGCCTGGGTCCACAGGTCGTAGTGCTCGTCCGGCCCCTGCAGCGCCACGTGCGCCATCGAACGCAGGCGCCGCGGTGAGCTGCCAGCGGCTGCCGCCGCGGCCTCACGGTGGAGCCGCGGCTCCCGCGGACGCAGCGCGTCGATCGCCTGGCTGAAGAAGTAGAGCGAGACGAAGGCGTAGAGCGCCGAGTACGCCGCGAGCCATCGTCCGCTGTTGTGGGCGGCCGCGCCGAAGACATCCGAACGCGCAATCAGCAGGAAGTTCACCGCGTTCAGCAGGCCCATGATGATCAGGGCGAAGCGGGTCTTCTTGTCGGAGGAGTCCAGCTGTTCGCGGTAGTCGTCCACCACGTCCACGAGGGCGCGGTAGCGCTCCCAGGCGTCCAGCGGCCGGCTGTCCCGGCTCCGTTCCAGGCGGCGAAGGCGACGCTCTTCGAGCAGGCCTTCGGGCGAGGCGGTGTCGGTCGGATCGATGACAGCGGACATCGATTCCAGTATGCCCGAACCCGCTCGAGTCGGAACGGACGGGCTCGGAATCGCCCAAACAAGGGCGCCGGGTCACGAAACGGCCGGAAACCGTGTGCGGGGCGCCGTCCTACATCGGCGGCCTGGAGCTTGATCGTTCTGGCGGTGGAAGCGGCGAGACAGTGGGAGCCACGAACGGACTGAGTGGCCACCAGCGTGCGCGCAGGTGGATGGCGGAGAGAGTGGGATTCGAACCCACGGTAGAGTTTCCCCTACACACGCTTTCCAAGCGTGCTCCTTCAACCACTCGGACATCTCTCCGCACGAGTGGGGACACGACAGTTTAGCGGAACCGCGGGCGGCGGGTCCAACACCATGTCAGCCGCACCGCGGCGGCCGCGAGGCCAACCTTGCGCTTTCCAGATGGACTGGCCGGCCGGCGGGTTCATCTACAATGGCTCGACCGCGCGATGCCGAAGAGCGAGCAGGTCAAACACTACACATTTGCCGTCGGCCTGACGCTGGTCGCGCTGGGGGTGCGCTGGTCGCTGCACCCGCTGCTCGGCTCCATTCAGCCGTACGCGCCCGGCTTCGTGGCCATCGCCGCCTCGGTCTTCTTCTGGGGCTGGGGACCGGCCGTGGTGGCCGCGGTCGTCGCGTACGTCGGCGGCACCGTCCTCTTCCTTCAGCCTGGCGGCCTGACCCTCGCGGTCAGCGTGCAGGGCGTGGCTGCCCTGCTGATCTTCGCGCTGTCGTCTGGCCTGATCATCTTCATGGGTCACCGGGCACGGCGCGCCGAGCAGCAGCTCGCGCAGGCCAACGAGCAACTGCTCGAAGCGGACCGCAAGAAGGACGAGTTCCTCGCGACGCTCTCGCACGAACTGCGCAATCCGCTCGGCGTCATCGCGACGGCGGTGAAGGCACTCGAGGGTCGCCCCGCCGACCCGGCCAGCCGGCCGACGCTGGCCATTCTCGCGCGGCAGGTGGCGCAGATGCAGCGGCTGGTGGACGACCTGCTCGATGTCGGAAGGATCAGCCGGGGACGCATGACGCTGCGCGCCGAGGCGGTCGACCTGCGGACGTGCGTGGAGCACGCCGTGGAAGGCTGCATGGATGCGGTCGGGCGGAAGCGGCAGTCGCTGGTCGTCTCGCTCCCGCGTCACGCGGTGCCGGCGCACGTCGATGCGGCCCGGATCAGGCAGGTGCTCTCCAACCTGATCGACAACGCCTCGAAGTACTCACAGGCACACGCCGACATCCGGGTGAACCTGACGGAAGACGACGGGCGCATCGTCATCGACGTGTCGGACAACGGCCCCGGCATCGCGCCGGATGTCCTGCCGCACGTCTTCGACCTCTTCGATCAGGGGGGCGCCTCGGACTCGGACGGCCTCGGGCTCGGCCTCGGCCTCTGCAAGCGCATCGTCGAGATGCACGGCGGCACCATTGCCGCCATCGACAACCCGCGGGGACGCGGCACGTCGTTCATCATCTCGCTGCCGCAGACGACGGAAGGCACCGGCTGACGCCGCAGACGACAGAGGGCCGTGCGTAGTGCCCGCCTTCAGGTGGGCGTCCGGCCCCTGATGTCAGAGCGCGAGGGCGGGATCGGCGTTGAAATCGAGCGGCGAGGTGAACCCGGCGCGGAAGCGGCGCAGGCCCGCCGCAGCGATCATCGCGGCGTTGTCGGTGGACAGCGCGAGGTCTGGCACGAAGGTGGGTATTTCGCGCGCGTCGCCGTACGCCTTGATGTCCGTGCGGAGCCGGCTGTTCGCGGAGACGCCGCCCGCCACGCCCACACTCTTCGCCCCGTAGATCGCCGCGGCCTTGAACGTCCGCTCCACGAGCGCACGCACGACTGCCCGCTGGAAGCTCGCACAGATGTCGGCAATCTCCTGCTCGCTGAGCGGCGTGCCCTGCTCGCGCCGGAGCGTGAGATGGCGCAGCACTGCCGTCTTCAGTCCGCTGAAGCTGAAGTCCAGGTCGCCTTTCAGCTCGGGTGCGTTGCGGTCGGCATGCGTGAGCCGGACTCCGGGCCAGCGGATGGCCACGTCGTTCCCCTGCCTCGCGAGCCGATCGACGACAGGGCCGCCAGGGTAGCCCAGGCCCAGCATCTTCGCGACCTTGTCGTACGCCTCCCCTGCCGCATCGTCTCGCGTCCGGGCGAGGAGTTCGTATGAGCCGGGCTCCTTCACGAGGTAGAGACTCGTGTGGCCGCCGGACACCACGAGGATGACCGCGGGCAGCGGCATCTCGCCGTTGTGCAGCGCGACCGATTCGATGTGTCCGGCGAGGTGGTGCACGCCAATCACCGGCAGGTTCGCCGCCACGGCAGCGGCCTTCGCGAACGAGACGCCCACGAGCAGCGCGCCGACGAGCCCGGGGCCCTGCGTCACG
Source organism: Vicinamibacterales bacterium (assembly GCA_046331345.1). GTDB lineage: Bacteria > Acidobacteriota > Vicinamibacteria > Vicinamibacterales > CAVVIG01 > CAVVIG01. Next base: position 845,307 of record JAXLRA010000005.1, read on the forward strand.
GCGATCGCGCCCAGGTCTGCCCACGTCACCGACGCGTCGGTCATCGCGCGCTCGACCACGCCGCAGATGTCGCGCACGTGCTGACGCGCCGCCAGCTCCGGCACGACGCCGCCCCACTCGCGGTGGATGTCCACCTGCGAGGCGATCACGTTGGAGCGGATCGCCCACGGCCTCGCCGCGTTGCCGGTCTCCTCGACGACGGCAGCGGAGGTTTCGTCGCAGGACGTTTCGATGCCGAGGATGAGCACGGTATCAGACCGATGCCGGGCAGGCCGGGCTGTGACAGCCTTGCCTGCCTCGCCTGCCCCGGGAAGCGGCGTTCCTATGCACTCGCCGCAAAGGCCTGTCGGAGCGACTCGGTGTACGGCGCGCGGAAGATGCCCTTCTCCGTGATGATGCCGGCGATGAGGTGATTCGGTGTCACGTCGAAGGCCGGGTTCCAGACCGATGCGCCTTCCGGGGCGAGCTGGTTGCTGCCGACGTGCGTCACCTCGCGGCTGTTGCGTTCCTCGATCGGAATGCCCGAGCCGTCGGCGGTCTTCAGGTCGATGGTGGAGAGCGGCGCGGCCACGTAGAACGGGACGTTGTGCTCGCGCGCGAGCACCGCCACCGAGTAGGTGCCGATCTTGTTCGCCGTGTCGCCGTTCGCCGCGATGCGGTCCGCGCCCACGACCACGAAGTTCACCTTGCCCTGGCGCATCAACGCACCGGACATGTTGTCGGTGATGACCGTCGTGTCGATGCCGTCCTTCACGAGTTCCCATGCCGTGAGGCGGGCACCCTGGAGGAAAGGCCGCGTCTCGTCGGCGAATACCGCGACGTTCTTCCCTGCTTCGACCGCACCACGAATCACCCCGAGCGCGGTGCCGTACCCGGCGGTGGCCAGCGCGCCCGCGTTGCAATGCGTGAGGATCTTCGCGTCCTGCGGCACGACCGTGGCGCCGAACGCGCCCATTGCGCGGCAGCTGGCGACGTCTTCCGCTTCGATGAGGTCGGCCTCGCGATCGAGCCGGTCCTTGAGCTGATCGACCGACTCGCCCTTCGCGACGCCGTCGGCGAAGCAGCGCTTCATGCGGTCGATGGCCCAGAAGAGGTTGACGGCCGTGGGCCGCGTGCCCGCCATCATGTCGCACAGCTTGTAGAACTCGGCCGCGAACTTCTGGGTGCCCGTGTAGGTGCTGCGCCGCGTCCCCAGCGACAGCCCGAGTGCCGCCGCCACGCCGATGGCCGGGGCGCCCCGGATCACCATCGTCTTGATGGCCTTGGCCACATCAGCCGCCGTCCTGCAGCGCACGTAGATCTCCTGCGCCGGCAGCTTGCGCTGGTCGATCATCACTACTACGTCGTTGTCGCGGGCAATTGTCGGAAGCACGGGCCTATTCTACCGTTCAAAAGCGCCAACACGGAGCACACGGAGGTTGCCACGGAGAACTCGGCGAACGCCGTGAAGAACCGTGACGTCGGGACTTCGTTCCGTGGCTTCCGTGTTCGTGAGCCTTGTTGGCTAGAGCAACCGCGCGTCGAAGGGGAGCGGCAGCAGGTCCTTCATGCGGAAGGTGCCCTTGTGTTCCGTCAGGTTGGCCAGGAACACCTCGAGGTCGCCCCCAAACTCCCACAGGATCTGGCGGCAGGCGCCGCACGGCGGCGTCGGCTCGTCCGTGTCGGCCACGACCGCCACGGCGACGAACTCGCGATGGCCCTCGGAGAGCGCCTTGAACATGGCGACACGCTCCGCGCAGACCGTCAGGCCGTAGGTCGCGTTCTCGACGTTGCAGCCGGTGACGATCGTCCCATCCGGCGTGAGCAGCGCGGCGCCCACCTTGAACCCGGAGAAACGGGCCACCGCGTATTCGCGCGCGGCCCTGGCAGCCTGAACCAGCGCGTCCTTATCCACCATGGTGCTTCCTCACTGTGCCATCCGCGTGCCGGGTGTGCTCGCGACCGTCGTGGTTCGATCCGTTCCGCCGCTATTCGTCGCCCGACATCTGCGCGGCTACGCGCCTGTCGCGGTCGTCCGGGCTCTGGGCCAGACCGGCCGCCACGCCGGCGCGGTCCGCCGCGGACCTGTTCTGGCTCAGCTTCCTTTTCGCATCGAACCTGGTGATCGGCATCCGCAGGCCGACGATACCGCGCAACTGCGCCTGGATGAACTCGGCCGGTGCGTCGTCCACGCGCCACGGCTCCGTCCGCGAGGCCTCGTGCCTGTCCGTGAGGGCTGTCACCACCGCGTGCAGGCGCGCCGCGTCGTCGAAGAATTCGACCGGGCCATACGCGTGCACCGCTACGTAGTTCCACGTGGGCACCACCTTGCCGTGCTCGCGCTTCGAGGGATACCAGGACGGGCTGACGTAGGCGTCGGGCCCCGTGAAGATGGCGAGGGCTTCGCCAATCGGCGAGAGGCTCCACTGCGTGTTGGCCTTCGAGACGTGACCGTAGAGCACCCCGTGCGGCCCCTCGTCCGCCAGGATCAGCGGCAGGGGCGTCGCCACGAGGCCCTCGGCGGTGGCGGTCACGAGCGTGGCAAGCTTCGCGCCCAGGATGATCTGGCGCACCACCGCAGGGTCGTCTTCGCGGAAGGCGGGCGGGGTGTACATGGACTCAGGCCCGCGCGATCACTTCCTTCAGCAGTCCGATGAACTGCCCGCGCACGCGCTTCGCCGTTTCCATCACCTCGTCGTGATGCAGCGGCTGCGGCAGCACGCCCGCGGCCATGTTCGTGATGCACGAGATGCCCAGCACCTCCACGCCCATGTGCCTCGCCGCAATCGCTTCGGGGACAGTCGACATGCCGACCGCATCCGCGCCGATGACACGCAGGAAGCGGATCTCGGCCGGCGTCTCGTAGCTCGGCCCGAGCAGGCCCACATAGACGCCGTGCGGCAGCTCGAGGCCCATGGCCTTCGCACCCGCGTCGGCCACCGCGCGCAGCCGCTTCGAGTACACCTCGCTCATGTCGGGGAAGCGCACGCCGAAGCGTTCGTCGTTCGCGCCGACCAGCGGGTTGTTGCCGATGAGGTTGATGTGGTCGTCGATCACCATCAGGGCGCCGGACGAAAAGCCAGTGTTGATTCCGCCGGCGGCGTTCGTGAGCACGAGCATCTTCACGCCGAGCACGCCAAGCGCCCGCACGGCGAAGGTCACCGTCTTCAGGTCGTGCCCTTCGTAGACGTGGCAACGGCCCGAGAGGGCCGCAATCGTGCGCCCGCCGACCTTGCCGATCACGAGCCGGCCCTCGTGCCCAATCACGTTGGACTTCGGCCAGTGCGGCAACTCGCCGTACGGCATCGAGACCGCCTCGTCCAGCGTGCCTGCGAAATCGCCGAGCCCCGACCCGAGCACGATCGCCAGGTCCGGCACTGCCTGAATCCGGCCGCGGATGTACTCCGCCGCCTCTTTCACGTTCTCGTAGTAGCCCATGTCTCTTCCCGGCCTTCCTGGCTCTCCTGGCCAGCCTGGCCTGGTGTGGTCCGCCTGAAGGCGGACACTACAGTTCGACAGGCCGGCTGAATCCGGCCCCTGCGACTGCGGCTATCTGGCCTGCCCCGCCCGCCTGGCTTTCGCTCCGCAGTCCCGCCTGCCCCGCCCGCGTGGGTGCCGCCCCGCATCCAACCTGCCCGGCCAGCCTCGCCTGCCCTCGTTAGAGCAGGAACCCCGCGATCGTCGCGGTCATGAAGTTCGCGAGCGTGCCGGCGAACATCGCGCGCAGGCCGAGCCGCGCGAGGTCGCTGCGGCGGTTCGGGGCCAGCCCGCCGATGCCGCCGATCTGCATGCCGATCGAGCTGAAGTTCGCGAAGCCGCACAGCGCGAAGGTCGCGATGGTGAACGACTTCGGATCGAGCGACGCCTTCAGCGGCCCGAGCTGCGAGTAGGCGACGAACTCGTTCAGCGCCATCCGCGTGCCGAGCAGGTTGCCGATGACCGGCGCGTCCTTCCACGGCACGCCCATCGCCCACGCGATCGGCGCGAACACCCAGCCGAAGATCCGGCTCAGGCTCAGCACGCCGCCGCCCGGCCACGGGATGTAGCCGAGGATGGCGTTCAGCAGTGCGATCAGCGCGAGGAACGAGATGAGCATCGCGCCCACGTTCAGCGCCAGGTGCAGCCCCTCGTGCGTACCGCGCCCCGCGGCGTCGATCACGTTGACGTCGGTCTTCTCCACCTTGAGCGTCACGGAGCCCATGGTCTTGGGCGTCTCGGTTTCAGGCACCAGCAGCTTGGCCATCATGATCGTGCCTGGCGCCGTCATGATCACCGCCGTGAGCAGGTGCCGCGCCTCGATGCCGAACGCGATGTAGGCCGCCATGATGCCGCCCGAGATGTGCGCCATCCCGGAGGTCATCACCGTCATCAGCTCGGACTGCGTCATCTCCGGCAGGTACGGCCGGATGGTGAGCGGGGCCTCGGTCTGGCCCATGAAGATGCTGGCCGCCACGTTCAGCGACTCCGCACCGCTCGCGCGCATCACCCGGTGCATCACCACCGCGAACAGCCGCACGATGATCTGCATGATGCCGAAGTAGTACAGGATGGCGAACAGCGCCGCGATGAAGATGATCGTCGGCAGGATCTGGAACGCGAAGATGACGGCATACTGCGCGCCGTCAGGCCCGATGGCCCCGGTCATCGCGCGGCCCCAGACGGACGCATCGCCGAGCGGACCGAACACGAAGGCCGCACCCACGCTCGAGAAGCCGAGCAGCTTGGTGATGTAGCCGCCGATGAACTCGAACACGGTCTGGCCGATCGTGGTCTTCAGCACGATGAAGGCAAAGACGATCTGGAGGCCGAGCCCCCACGCAATCGTCGTCCAGTTGATCGCCCTGCGGTTGGTCGAGAAGGCGTAGCCAATCCCGAGAATGACGGCCGCCCCGATGAGCGGCTGGATGTAATACATCAGCGGACCTCGCCAACGATGATGGCTCGAAGTACGGGTGGTTCATCGGCGAGCGTGATGGCGCGCCTGGCCAGGACGAGCGCGGCGTCGAGCTTCGCCTGCTCTCGGAAGTGAATCTCGAAGATCGCGTCGCCGGCGGCCACCTGCGCCCCCGGCTTCGCGAGGATGATGATGCCGACGGCGGGATCCACTGCGTCCTCGACCCGGTCGCGCCCGGCCCCGAGCACCACCGACGCCCGCCCGACCAGTTCCGCATCGAGCCGCGCCACGTACCCGGCGCGCTCGGCGCGCACCACGACCCGCGAGGGCGCCTGCGGCAGGCGCGAGTAGTCGTCGACGACGCGCGGGTCGCCGCCCTGGCCCTCGATAATCTGGCGGAAGCGTTCGAGCGCGGCACCGGAGTCGATGGCGCGCCGCACCTGCGCGGTGGCATCGGCCCGATCGGTCGCCACCTTGCCCAGGATCAGCATCCGCAGCGTCAGTTCGATCGAGCAATCGACCAGATCGCCGGCGTGCCGGCCCTTCAGGACATCGAGGCACTCAATCACCTCGAGCGCGTTGCCGACCGCCACGCCGAGCGGCATCTCCATGTCCGTGATCACCGCCTCGGTCTTCACGCCAGAGGCGTTCCCGATCGAGACGAGCGACTCCGCCAGCCGGCGCGAGTCGGCCTCGGTCTTCATGAAAGCGCCGCTGCCGGTCTTCACGTCGAGCACCAGCGCGTCAATCCCCTCGGCGATCTTCTTGCTCATGATCGACGCGGAAATAAGCGGGATGCTCTCCACCGTGCCGGTCACGTCGCGCAGCGCATAGAGCTTCTTGTCGGCCGGTGCAATCTGCGCGGTCTGCCCGAGCATGGCGCAGCCGCAGCGCTGCAGCGCCGCCCGCATCTCGTCGAGCGACAGTCCTGTCCGGAAACCGGGAATCGACTCGAGCTTATCGAGCGTGCCGCCGGTGTGGCCGAGGCCGCGGCCGGACATCATCGGGACCGGGACACCGCACGCCGCCGCAATCGGCGCGAGGATGAGCGAGGTCTTGTCGCCGACGCCGCCGGTGCTGTGCTTGTCGACCTTCACGCCCGGAAGGTCCTTCAGATCGACCCGGATGCCCGAGTGGACCATCGCGTCGGTCAGCCAGGCGGTCTCCTCGGGCGTCATGCCCTTCAGCAGGATGGCCATGAGCAGCGCCGACGCCTGGTAATCCGGCAGGTCGCCGGTCGTGACGCCCCTCACGAACGCGGCGATTTCGTCGCGCTCGAGTGCGTGACCGTCGCGTTTCTTCATGATGGTGTCTACAGTGCGCATCCGGCCGGAGTATATCGGAATGCGCGATAATCTTTCGCAATGGCGGAAGTGCTCGCCGCCCGCGACGCGGGACGTCTGACCGATTTCGCGAGGGCCTTCAAGGCCGCCGCCCGCGCGGTGGTCCTCTATCCCGACGCGCATCCGGCGATCGCCACCACGCTGTCCCGCCTCGTCCAGATCACGGCCCCACCGCTCCTCGCCGCGCCGCTGCGCATCGAAGTCAGCGCGCGCACGCTGACCATCGGCGGCGCCGCCATGCCGAAACCGGACGCCGCCGTCACGGAACTGGCTGGTCTCCTTCATGCCCACCTGATTGGCGAGCTGACGGTCAACCCCGGCGGCGACATCGCCGCCTGGCGGCAGTTCCTCCGGCTTCTCAGCCGGCCGGCCGACGAGGTGCGCGCCGAGGGCGGCATCGCCCGCCTGTGGACCACCATGGCGGGGCGCCACGTGGAACTCCGCGAGGTGGACTACGCCGAGGTCCTGCGGGAGCGCGCACGGGGCGCCGATGCCTCCTGGGACCAGGTGATTGCGAACTGCCTGACCGGCAAGGTGTTCGACATCCCTGAAAACCTGCTGCAGTCGCTGCTCGAGGGTTCGATCGACAGCGAGACGCTCACGCAGGTCTTCACGCAGCTCGACGAGGCGGTCCAGGCGTCGGGCGGCAATGCCGGCGCGAGGGCGTCCGCCCTGATGCGGCTGCTGAAGGGACTGGTCTCCGCCGTGCACGACCGCGCCCCGCAGCACGAGGAGCGCGTGATGCGCGACCTCGCGATGGCGCTCGGTCATGCCTCGCCGGAACTGCTCGTCTCCCTCGCAGCCCAGGCCCGTGAGCAGTCCGACGCCGGCTCGCCGATCGTGAGCCACGTGATGGGCCATATGCCGGACGGCACCATCGCCAGTTTCGTGGCGCGGGAGGCGATCGAGGCCGGTGCCCCGATCGAGCGTGTGGCCCAGGCCTTCCACGCACTGGTGGTGGACGGCGACCGCCGTGAACGCCTCGTGAACATGGCACACGACACGGCCATCGTGTCCGGCGCCGAGGGCGACGCGTTCGAGGCCTCGTGGAAGACGATCGCGGAGAAGCTCCTCTCGGGTTACTCCGACGAGCCCTTCGTCTCGGAGCAATACGCGCAGCAGCTCACCACGGTGCGCGCCGAAGCCGTCGACGTCGAGCAGATTAGTGACGACCCGCCGGAACGGCTCACGGCCTGGCTCGGCACCGTGGCCACCAGCGAGCTCAGGCGGCTCGACCTCTCGCTCGTGCTCGACCTGATGCGCATCGAGCAGGACCTCACCCGGCGGACCGCGCTGATGGATCCGGTGGTCTCGCTCATCGACGACCTGCTCCTCGTCGGCGACTTCGAAGCCGCGGACATCGTCCTCGGCGTGCTGGGGGAGGATGCGCGGCTTCACGAGCAGCCCGAACGCCAGGCGCTGGCGCAGGCCACCCTGGAGCGGCTGATCACGCCGGCCACGATGCGCCACTTCGTGGCGCACCTCGCCACCTTGGACGACACGCAGTTCGCGCGCGTGAAAGGGATCTGCCTCTCGCTCGGCGAACGCTTCGTGAGGCCGCTGGCCGAGGCGCTGTCGGTCGAGGAGCGCACACGCACGCGCGAGCGGCTCAGTGACATCCTCCTGGGGTTCGGCAGCGTCGGCCGCGCCGAAATCGAGCAGCTCAAGTCGTCGGCCAACCCGGCGGTGCGACGGACGGCGATCTACCTGCTGCGAGAGTTCGGCGGCAGCGAGGCGCTGCCCGACCTCACCGAACTGCTGGACGATGCGGAGCCTGGCGTGCAGCGTGATGCGGTGCGGGCCATCCTGCAGATCGGCACCGACCAGGGCTACCGCGTCCTCGAACAGGCACTCGAAACCGGCACCGCGCAGTCGCGCGAGGCCATCATGCAGGCCCTGGCGTCACAGCGCGACGAGCGCGCAGCGCCGCTGCTGACCTACATCCTCGACCACGTGTCGCACGCCGGCGCGCTCGGGTGGGTCTACCTGCGTGCGCTGGATCTGCTGGGGCAGTTACGCGACGCCGAGGCCATCCCGGCGCTGGAAGCAGCGCTCTACCGGGGTGAGTGGTGGGCGCCGCGCCGCACGGCGGCCATCCGCACCGCCGCCGCGGGCGCCCTCGCCCGCATCGGCACGGCCGACGCGGTGGCCGCACTGGTCAAGGCATCCAGGGAGGGGTCGCGCGGCGTCCGTACCGCTGCGCGGACGCAGCTGGATGCCATCGCGAACGGCCGGACCGCCGGAGGGCGGACATCATGACCGTACAGGCGCGCACACAGCTCGCCGAGGAGCTGCTCCGTCGTCTTGCCGCCTCGCTCCGCGCGGGCCAGCTGTATTCCCGCGGGCACCCGCTGATCACCAGGAACCTCGAGGCGCTCGGGCGGGCCATCGAAGGGCTGCACGACATCGTGCCGGCCATCGTCATCGGACTCATCGGCGACGAGGTCATCGTGGACGACGTGCCGGTGCCTGGCGGCGGCGCGCTGGTGAGCTTCGTGCGTCGTCTGCGTCAAATCGGTATCGAACGGATCACGATCGACCGGGGCGTGCAGGCCGACGAGATTGCGGCGCTCGCCGCCTTCGTCGCGGAGGCGCCGGCGTCGGACGCAAGCGCGGAGGCGTTCCCGTCGCTGCCGCACGTGCGCGTGGGCCGCGTCAAGGTGGCCGAGCGCGTCGAGGGCGCAGCGGCCGACATGGCCACGTTCCGGCGGCTCTACAACGAGGCGGTACAGTCCGCCGAGCAGGTGTGGGAGAGCACGCAGACCGAGGGGCAGCCGGACTCGACGGTGGCCCGCACGGTGGTCGACGGCCTGGCCGAGGCGGTGTCGCACAACCGCCCCGCGCTGATGGCCCTGACCGCGCTGCGCGAGTACGACAACTACACGTTCACCCACATGGTGAACGTCTCCATCCTCACGATGGCGCAGGCCCGGGCGCTCGGCGTGGACGGTCCGCTGCTTCGCGAGTTCGGCCTCGCCGCCCTGATGCACGATATCGGCAAGGTGAAGACACCGATCGAAATCCTGACCAAGGCCGACGTCCTCACGCCCGAAGAGTTTGCCGTGATGAAACGCCATGTGGTGGACGGTGCGGAGATCCTCCGCGCAACCCCCGACATCCCGGCGCTGGCCCCGGTCGTAGCCTTCGAGCACCACCTTCGACTCGACGGCTCGGGGTACCCGGATGTTCAGCGATCGTCACTGAACCTGGGCACGATGCTGTGCAGCATCGCCGACGTGTACGACGCGATGCGCTCGCAGCGGGCGTATCAGCAGTCGTTCCCGACCGACCGCATCCTGCAGGTGATGCAGAAGAACGACGGCCGGCAGTTCGATCAGCATCTGGTGCGTCGCTTCGCGCAGCTCGTGGGGGTGTACCCCGTCGGCAACCTGGTGCGGCTGACCACCGGCGAAATTGCGGTCGTCATCCGCGCCCATGCACCCGATCCGTTCAGGCCGCACGTGCGGGTGGTCATCGACCGCCACGGTGCGAGGCTGAATCCTCCGACCGATGTGAATCTGTGGGAACTGGCGGACCAGGGCGACCTGGCGCCGACCATCAGCGGGCCGGTCCGTGCGGAGGACGTAGGCATCGATCCGCTCTCGCTGCTATAACTGGGAGACTGTCCAGGAGAGCTATGCGTCGAATTCTTGCCGGAGCCGCCGCGGCGGCCGCCCTGTTCCTTGCACTGCCCGCGGCTCCGTCGGCGCAGTCGGCGCCGAAACTGGTGGTGCTGATCGTGGTCGACCAGATGCGCGCCGACTACGTCGAGCGCTTCAAGGACAACTGGTCGTCGGGCCTCAGGCGCATGGTCGACGAGGGCGCCTGGTTCACGCGGGCCAACTATCCGTACCTGAACACGGTCACGTGCGCCGGCCACGCCACGGTGGCCACCGGTGCCTATCCGCACACCCACGGCATCCTGGGCAACACCTGGTTCGACCGCACGCGCGCCTCGGTCATCCCCTGCACCGACGATCCGCGCGCACGGGTCGTGTCGTACAACAAGGACGCGGGGAGCCGCACCGGCCCCGGCAACCTCCTCGTGCCCTCGCTGGCCGACCAGATGCGCGGCAAGGGGTCGAAGGTCGTCACCCTGGCGCTGAAGGCGCGCAGCGCGATCATGATGGCCGGCCACGGGGGCGACGCCGTCACGTGGATCTCCGAGTCGCTCGACGGCTGGGAAACCTCCACCGTGTACTCGCAGGTGCCCGTGCCGCAGGTAAAGGCGTTCATCTCGGCCAACCCGATCGAGGCGGACTTCGGCAAGAGCTGGACCCGCATGCTGCCGCCGTCGCAGTACACGGACCCGGACGATGGGCTGGCTGAAGATCCGACGAAAGGCTGGACGTCCACCTTTCCGCACGTACTGAAGGGCGTGAACGACAAGGTCGACACGAGCTACTACGACCAGTGGCAGCACAGCCCGTTCGCCGATGCGTACGTGGCGAAGATGGCCGGCAGCCTGGTGGAATCCATGCAGCTCGGCAAGGGGGCCGGCGTCGATTTCCTCGGCGTCAGCTTCTCGAGTCCGGATCTCGTCGGCCATAACTTCGGCCCGCACAGCAACGAGATTCAGGACATGTACGCCAACCTCGATCAGTCGATCGGCGGCCTGCTCAACACGCTCGACCGCGTCGTCGGCGCCGGGCAGTATGTGGTCGGGCTCTCGGCCGACCACGCGATCACGGACATTCCGGAACAGCTGAAGAAGCAGGGGCGTGACGCCGGGCGCATGAGCGGCAGCGCCATCCTGAATGCCGGCGAATCGCGGGCGGTCAGGGCGATGGGCGTCGGGCGCTACCTCTCGCGCCTCAACGGGAACGAGATCTACTTCGAGCCCGGGATGTATGACAAGGCGAAGCGGCGGTCGAACGCGCTGAAGGGCATCATCGACGCCATGTCGAAGATCCCCGGCGTCGGCCACATCTACACGTCGGAGGAAGTGGCGAAGGGCGCCAACTCGAGCGACCCGCAGTTGCGGGCGGCCGCGCTCAGCTACGTGCCCGGACGCAGCGGCGACCTCATCCTGTCGCCGAAACCCGGCTGGATGTTCGCGGGCGCAGGCACGACGCACGGCAGTGCCACGACCGACGATCAGCACGTGCCGGTCCTGCTGTTCGGGGCCGGCATCAAGCCCGGCAAGTACGAGCAGCCGGCCTCGCCGGCCGACGTGGCTCCCACCCTCGCGGCGCTCAGCGGCACGGCCTTGCCGAACGCCGAAGGACGCGTGCTGAAGGAAGCGCTCCGCTGACCCCACGCACCCCGCGGCGTGCGACCGACCCGGCCGCCACCTTCCGGGCGCGCGTGCTCACCGTGGTGCGCCGCATCCCGCCTGGCCGCGTCGCTTCATACGGCGATGTGGCCGAACTGGCTGGCCGCCCTGGCGCGGCGAGAGCCGTCGGCAACATCATGAGCGGCTGCGGACCGGACGTCCCTGCCCACCGCGTGATTGCAGCAGGAGGCCGGCTCGGCGGCTACGGCGGGCGCGAGCACTTCAAGCGGTCGCTGCTCGTCGCCGAAGGGATCGCGTTCAGGGGGCAGCGCGTCGATCTCGACCAGCACCAGTGGCGGCCACGCCGGCCGCGGTGAACTGCCCCGCCGCCGTCCGGCGTGCGGGACCTCAGTCGAGCGGCCGCGCGCGCAACTGCGCCTGCGTCAGCCCGTTCTGGTGTGCGCGGTAACGCCAACCCAGATCGCCGCCCAGTCGATAGAGCATGTCGTGCATCGCCGGACGGGCCATCTCCTCGATCGCCTCCCGCGAGACAGCCCCGCCAGACGCGAGATCGGCCACGGCACGATCGAGCGCGGCCCGGATGTGGTCGGCAGGCCCATGCTGCTCGTCGACCGGCGTCTGGGGATTCATCACCCCGCCCCCGCCCAGCGGCAGCCCGCCGCTCCAGCCGTATCCCGCGGCTCCCGAAAAGTGCCGCACGATCCTGAGCGCCGTCCGCACGTGCTCCGGCTCCGGGAATCCACAGTTGATCAGCGCCGCACATCGTCCGGAGGGTGGTCGTCCGCGGCGAGCCTCGGCAATCAGGCTGAGCGCACGGGTTGCGAGGGCGGGCAGCGCGTCGACATACAGCGGTGACACGAGCACGAGAAGGTCCGCATCGGCCATCTCGTGTGCGGTGGCGGTTGCGCGTGCGTCGTGCAGGAAGTCCACGGCAAACCGGGTCTGGACCTGTACGCCAGACCGCTCCAGCCGGAGGCGGATTGCCCCGGCCAGGTTTTCCGAAAGGCTCGTCCCTCGAGCCTTCGCACTGCCCACGAGCAGCGCGGCGGTCTGTGGAGGAGCGGCTGGCGCCACCTGGCTCGCGCCGGCCGCGCCGAGCATGGCGTCGCGCAGGGACGCGCGGTCCACGATCGCGTGTCCGGGCACCTGGCTGGACGCCAGGATGTCGCCGATCGCCTGCGGCCAGGTCTCTCGATTGCTGTCGTCCAGGACGCCGGCCCCGACGCGCGGCGCCATGAGGTTCAGCGCATTCGCGTCTGCCAGGGCACACCAGGTCGCATCAACGGCAGGATCTGCCGAGGCCTGCCAGCCGATGGCGTGGAGCGATGCGGCATGCACGTAGCGTGGTTCGTGATGGGTCAGCTCCATCCGTTTCTCGAAGAACGGGGAGATGAGGCAGATCATGCGATCGACGGCGCGCTTCACGGTGTAGCTGTAACCGCCAAAGGTCGCCTCGTCGAGGAGCACCAGGCGATCGGCATCGTGGATGGCGCGGACGATCGCGTCTTCGGCGTCGTGCGCGCGGCAGGCGCCGGGCGTCTTCAGCCAGCAGTCGAACTCGCCCTGGCAGTAGGCCAGCGGCGTGGTCGCGAGGTCGAACACGCGGACGTCGGAACCGTCGAGGCGGTGCAGTTGACGGGAAAGCTCTGCGAGGAGGTGTTGGAGGGACGCGTGTGAGGCTGACGCGCCTGACAGCACGACAGTAGCCATAGGTCATGCTAACGCCGGGCCGGCTCGGCCGGCGCGGGATTCCCGTGAGCGGGAGAATCCGCGCGCGCATGGCCGGCACCGCGCTTGCTCACCTATAATGACGGGAAGTTCTGAACGTTTGTCTTCGGGAGGCGCAATGAAGAAGGGAATGCTCGCAGCCGCACTCGTCCTGAGCCTGGTGTCGCCGATCGCAACGGTGTCGGCGCAGACCAAGCCCACGCCGCTCGGCAGCGTCACGCTGAACCACAAGGTGAAGGCGAACGGTGAGGCGCTGGCGGCAGGTACCTACACGGTGCGCCTGACCGACGAGGCACCGCCCAAGCCTGGTGTCGGCCAGACGCCGGAGGCGGAACGCTACGTCGAGTTCCTGAAGGGCGGCAAGGTGGTCGCGAAGGAAGTGGCGACGGTCATCTCCGACGCCGACGTGAAGAGCGTCGTGAAGGGCCCCGCGCCGGCCAGGGGCGGCGTACGCGTTGACATGCTGAAGGGTAACGACTACGTGCGCGTCTGGATCAACCGCGGCGGCAACAACTACCTGATCAACCTGCCGGCGGGCGCCTGAAGGTCCGACCCTGAATTGCAGATTTCAGAGTGTAGATTGCAGATTTGGGTTGATGAATTCAATCTGAACTCTGCAATCTGCAGTCTGCAATGCTGAAGTCCCTCACCTGACCTGGCCCCTGTCGGCCAGGCTTCCCGTCAGCACACTCACTGCAACCGCCATCGCCGCGCCACCGCCTGGCACCTGTGGCGCAACCCTGTGGCTTCGGCGCTCGAGCGCACGTCGAACGTCGGCCCGCGACAACATGGAAAATGCCGCGCCGTATTCGCGCAGGAGTGCAGGCGTCAGCCTGTCGAGTACGGGCCTGATCTCGGTCTCCAGGCTCTTCACCGTAGCGAAGGGTGGCCGAGCGGACCTCGTGAACTCCTCGATCATCGCGCGCTGAACGACCTTGCTGGCGTCAATCTGCGCCTGGAAGAAGCGTTCCGCGTCGGCGCGTGGCAACCCGTACTCAGAAGCGCTGCGTCCCACGGTGGCGATGACCTGGGCCTCCCGCGGGAGGTCCTCGATGGGGGCGTGGCTGTTCCACTTCGCCCGCGCAACATCAGGCGCAACCTCCAGGCGGGCGACGATCAGCGTAAGCAACCGGTCGAGGCTGGCCGCCTCCGCGCTGGACAGGCGCTGCGACGCGGTGGTGGCGCAGGCCGGCGCGAGCGCCGCCGTGAGGACGAGAGCGCCGATCACGCGAACGGCGAAGGCGTGCGGCGCCACTCGCCGAGCGCAGGGAGCGGGCGCGGCTGGCCTGGCGGGCTGGACTGGCTCAGCCCGGCCTGCCGTGCCTGCCGAGCCAGCCCTCATGATCAATTGGCAGGCCGTGATGCGGGCTTGCCCTTGTCCTTCAGCATGAAGACGAGGATCTTCGCCGGCTCGGTGGCGCTCGCGTTCCGCGACGTCGCGTGGACATCGGTCGGGCTCTCGTAGAAGGTCTGTCCGGCCTTCAGCGTGAGCACCTCTCCCCCGCCCACCTGCATCTGCATCGTGCCCTGCAGCACGTAGACGAACGTGTTCGCGTCGTGCCGATGCGGCGCGGAGGCAAACCCGGGCGGATAGGTGATCTCCGAGATCGTCACTTCCTTGCCCTCGATGTTCGGCAGGTCCTTCGTGAGCAGCGCCAGCGACGACGTGCTGGCTGGTTTCGCGGCGGGCGCTGCCGACTGCGCGGATGCCGTCGATGCGGACCCAATCGTGCCCCCCACGATCAGCGTGCAGATCAACATGCCGATCGTCTTCTCCATGCGCGTTCTCACGGTCCCCCCAATCCCCGGCGACACATCCGTCGCAGGCCGGGGGCTATTGTCGCGCAGAGTGCCGCCCCACGGGCCAGCAGAGTTGTGGGATCCGCGTGGGCCAGGATGGGAGTTGCAGATTGCAGAATTCAGATTGCAGAATGAATGGCAGATTGCAGGTTCCAGCCTAGACCGCCATGACGTCGAACTGCTCGTGGTGGAGCTGGAAGTCCGGCTTCACCGTCACGTCCTTGCCGAGCGACGACTTCAGGTCCTTCATCACGTCGCGCTCTTCTTCCTTGAGCGCGCGCGCAATCTCCGGGTTCACGCGCAGCATCAGCCGCTGGCCGTTGAGGTCGGCGCCGATCTTCTTCACTTCAGTGAGGATCTCGTAGCAGATCGTCGAGGTGTTCTTGATGGTGCCGGTCCCCGAGCAGTAGGGGCACGGCTCGGTCATCACGCGTTCGAGGCTCTGCTTCACGCGCTTGCGCGTGATGATGATGAGGCCGAAGTCCGACACCTGCAGGGCCTTGGAGGGCGACCGGTCCTTCTTCAGTTCCAGTTCGACCGCCTGCAGCACCTTCTGCCGGTTCTTCTTCTCCTCCATGTCGATGAAGTCGAGCACGATGATGCCGCCGAGGTCCCTCAGGCGGATCTGGCGCACGATCTCCTTCACCGCCTCGAGGTTCGTCTTGACGATCGTGTCCTCGAGCCGCCCTTCCTTGTTCTTCTTGCCGACGAAGCGGCCGGTGTTCACGTCGACCGCCACCAGCGCCTCGGTCTGGTTGATGACGATCGAGCCGCCCGACTTCAGCCACACCTTGCTCTTGAGCGCCTTGTCGATCTCGGCCTGCACGCCGTACTCATCGAAGATGGGGTACGGCTTCGAGTAGAGCTTCACCTTGGGCGCCAGGTTCGGCAGGATCCGCTCCACGAGATCCAGCGTGCGCTGGTACTCCTGCGGATGGTCGATGCGAATCGCCTGGAAGTCTTCGGTGAGCAGGTCGCGCAGCAGCTTGCCCACGAGGCTCTGCTCGCGGTAGACCACAGCCGGAGCACGCGACGAATCCATGCGCTGGCGGATGTCGGTCCAGATCGCGTGGAACGCCTCGAGGTCGCTGATGATGTCTTCCTTCGGGCGCCCGGCGGCGGCCGTGCGGATGATGACGCCGCCCGTGAAGCCGTGCGTCTCGCGGAACTCCTTGACGATGCCGCGCAGGCGCGCGCGCTCGTCGCGCGATTCGATCTTGCGCGAGACACCGACGTGGTCCACGGTCGGCATGAACACCAGGAAGCGTCCCGGCATCGTGACGTGCGAGGTGAGGCGGGCGCCCTTCGTGCCGAGCGGCTCCTTCACCACCTGCACCAGGATCTCCTGCCCTTCCTTCAGCAGGTCCTCGATGCGCGGCTGCTCCTTGGGCGCCTCTTTCCTTCGGCCTTCTGCCTTCGGCGTTCCCGATTCGGCGGCGTCCTGCCCCTCCGGCCCCTTGGGCGCATCGTCTTCATCGCCCCCTTCGAGCCGCTCGAACTCCTCCATCGTGTCCACCACTTCGGCGACATAGAGGAACCCATCGCGCTCGAGCCCGAGGTCGATGAAAGAGGACTGCATGCCGGGGAGGACTTTCGAGACCCGGCCCTTGTAGACATTGCCGACGACGCCGCGGTGGCGCTCCCGCTCCACGAAGATCTCGGCAACGAGATCGTCCTCGAGGATGGCCACCATGGTCTCGTGGCCGTTGGAGGAGATGATCATCTCCTTGGTCATGCACGAACTCTCCTGGCTTCGGACTCCAGGCTCCGGGCTCCGGGCCGCGTCGGCTTCAGACCAGAAGCCGACCACGCCAGAAGCCTGAAGCCCGAAGGCTGAAGCCTGTAATCGGTTAGTTCGTGAACCTGCGCATGCGCACGTTGAGCACCAGCCCGAAAGCCGCGAGGGTGGCGATCATCGATGAGCCTCCGTAACTCATGAGCGGGAGTGTGAGTCCCTTCACGGGTGCCAGCCCTGCCGACATGGTGATGTTGTAGACCACCTGGAAGGTAAAGCTGGCAAGCACCCCGAGCACGAGATAGGAGCCGAGGCGATCCTTGGCCAGGCGGGCCGCCTCGAGCGAGCGCAGAATCACGAACAAATACAGGCCGAGCGCCACGAGGACGCCGGCGAAACCCTGCTCCTCGGCCAGCACCGAGAAGATGAAGTCGTTGTGGGCCACGGGGAGGAAACGCAGCTGACCCTGCGTCCCCTGTCTGTACCCCTTGCCCGCCAATCCGCCCGATCCCACCGTGATCCGCGCCTGGATCTGCTGGTACCCGGCGCCTTTCGCGTCCTGTGAGGGATCGATGAATGTCGCAATACGGCTCTTCTGGTAATCCTTGAGCGCGAACTTCCACGCCACGGGGGCGATCAGCACGAGGCTGAGCACCATGTACCCGAGGACGCGCATCTGCATGCCGGCCAGATACGCGACCGCCAGGAACACGGGAATCAGGGTGACCGCAGTCCCCAGATCCGGTTCCTTCGCAATGAGCGCCAGCGGCAGGCAGGTGAGGCCGCCGGCAATAGCCAGATCGGTCCAGGTGGGCATGCCGCGCGTCTCGCCGAAGTACTTCGCGAGGACGAGCGCCACACCGGCCTTGGCGAACTCCGACGGCTGCAGGTTGAACACGCCGAGCGGAATCCAGCGCCGGGCGCCCATCTGGACCATGCCGAGGAACAGCACGTACAGGAGCAGCGCCAGGAGCCCGATGTAGATGAGATGGGACTTGTCGGTGAACCAGCGGTAATCGATCGACAGCGTGACGACCATCGCGATGGTGCCGAGGCCGATGGCGTACAGCTGCGTGACGTACAGGTGCGAATTGCCCCGGGTGGGATCCGAGGTCGTGCTGAAGATCATCGCCACACCGAGGGCGCACAGCGCGAAGATCGCGATGAGCAGCGCCCAGTCGATGTGGTGGTAGAGCCGTCGTTCGAACACGTCAGTCCTGTTCCAGTGCCTACGGCTTCAGGTTCGGCACGATCACCGGTTTCGGTGGCAGCGGACGCCCTTCCTGCTTGGCAAAGAAGGTGTCCATCACGTGCCGGGCAATCGACGCGGCATTCGACCCGTGCACGCCGTGCTCCAGGAAGACGACGCCCGCGATCCTCGGGTTGTCGCGCGGCGCAAAGAACGGGAACCAGCCGTTGTCCCGGAGGTCCCTCGTCGTCTTCCCGGCCGCCGCGGCCTTGCCGGTGTTCGAGATCACCTGGGCCGTGCCGGTCTTGCCCGACACATCGTAGCCCTTGATCTGGGCATTGTGCCCCGTTCCCGCCCCGTTCACGACCATGAACAGGCCGTCCCGGATTGCCTGGAGTTTATCCGGATCGATGTCGATCTTCGACCGGGGAGGCGGCGGAGGCACCGGCTTCCACCCGGTCCCGTCGTCCACCGCCTTGAGGAGGTGGGGGGTGACCCGGGTCCCGCCGTTGGCGAGCGTGGCCATGTAGACGGCCATGGACACCGGCGTGACGGCCACGGCGCCCTGGCCGATGCCGACCGACACGGTCTCGCCCGCGTACCACTTCTCCTTCTTGACCCGCTGCTTCCACTCGGTGGACGGCACGAGCCCCTCGACCTCGTTCGGGAGGTCGATGCCGCTCTTCACGCCCAGCCCCAGGAGCGTCGCCCACTTGTTGATCTTGTCGACGCCGACCATGTTGGCAATCGTGTAGAAGTACACGTTGCACGACTGCTCGATGGCGTGCCGCAGGTCCATGGTGCCGTGCCCGCGCTTGTTCCAGCACGCGAACGTGTGGCCGTAGAACGTGGCGTGGCCGGGGCAGAAGACGTGGAAGTCGGGCGTGATCACGCCCTCCTCGAGGGCCGCCAGGGCAACCGCCATCTTGAACGTGGAGCCCGGCGAGTAGCGGCCCTGGATGGCGCGGTCGTTCAGCGGCCGGTCCTCGTCCGTCGTCAGCTGGTTCCAGGTGGCCCGGTCGATGCCGGAGGAGAACGAGTTGGGGTCGTAGGCCGGGCGGCTGGTGAAACCGAGGACATCGCCCGTGGCCGGGTCGAGCACGACCGCCGCGCCGTTGAACTCCCCGATGGCATCGAAGGCGTCCTCGATGGCCTTCTGCACGTCGAGGTCGATGGTCAGCTGGAGACGCTTGCCTTCGGTCGGCTGCACTTCCTCGAGCGTCCGCACCTCGCGGCCAGTGCTGTTGACGACCACGCGCTTGGCGCCGTCTTCACCCATCAGCAGGGCGTTGTAGACCTTCTCGACGCCCGACTGGCCGATGATGTCGCCGCTCTTGAGGTCGGCGGCCGTGGCCACCTGCGTGTCGCTCACCTCGCCGACGTAACCGAACAGGTGGGCAGCCAGGGTTTCGGGATACTGGCGCGTCGGCACCTGCTGCACGACCACGTCCGGCAGCTCGGTTTCGAGCCGGCGGGCGGCGACGGCGGCCACCTGCGCCAGCGACGCGTCCTGCACGATGGTGATCGGGCGATACGACGGCTCGCGCCGGTGCCGGTCGACGATCTCCTGCACCGACTTCTCTTCGAGCCCGAGCACCTGGGCCAGGAGCCGGACCGTCCGGTTCATGTCCTTGGTCTGCTCGCGGACGATGGAGATGCTGTAGGAGTGGCGGTTCTCGACGAGGACGCGCCCGTCGCGGTCGAACAGCACGCCGCGGGGGGCACGCAGCGGCAGGGTGCGCTGGTGGTTGTTCTCGGCCATCTCCTGGAAGCGGTCGTGCTGCACGACCTGCAGGTACCAGAAGCTGATGGCGAGCGCGGAGAACAGTACAACCGTGAGGTACTGAAGCACGCTCAGCCTGAGCCCGACGCGCCGCCGTTCCTCGACAAATGCCATTACGCAAATACTCGCATGAAAATCAGGACCCGTAGCGCCACGCTTCAGCGTGGCGCCTGCCCCACGCCAGGCTGAAGCCTGGCGCTACGACGCTGAGCCGGGCAACCTTGCCCTGAGACAGTCCGGCCAGCCCAGCCCGCCCGGCCCCACCCTTCACCGCCGAATCCCGCTGGCCCGGGCATGCCGGCGCCGCTCCACCGCCCCGGGGAGCATTTCGATGACCTTGAACACCAGCACCCCGACCACGGCGTTGCCCAGCCCCTGGGCGGCGATCGCGCCGTAATTCCCCGCGAAGTGCCGCAGCCCCAGCAGTTCGTAAACCCCCTGGAAGACGGCCTGGTTGACCACCGTCGCCAGGAAGAACACCACGAACCGCGAAGCTGAATGCGTCACGATGAACTGGGTGCCGACGATGCCCGTGACGAAGCCCACCACGGTTTTCGACAGCCCGGCCATCCCGATGACCGCTCCCGAGAGCGCGTCCTGCACCAGCCCCGCGAACGACCCGGTAACCAGCCCCGTCACCCGTCCCGAGGTCAGCGCGAAGTAGACCACCACGACCAGCACCAGGTCGACCGCCCCCACCGCCACCCACCGGTCGAGCGTCGTCTGCAGCGCAACGGCGGCGGCGGTGGCCAGAAGCACCCATAGCGCGTTCACTCGGGCTTCTCCGGCGACACCTGCTGCGCCGGGGTGGGCGTCAGCACCACCAGCACCGACTCGAGCGCCGAGAAGTTCATGGCGGGCCGGATGCTGATGGCGCGGTAGGCCACACCATTCTTTTCGACCGCATCCACCGTTCCGATGACGAATCCCTTCGGATAAATGCCGTCGATCCCCGAGGTGACCACGGTGTCCCCGACCGCCACGTCGGACACTTCGCTGACGTAGTCGAGCCTCAGCCGGTCGTCGCCGGCGCCGACCACCACTCCCTGCGCCCGGGAGCGCTCCACGAGCGCTCCGGCCGCCGCGTTCCGGTCCACCAGCAGCTGCACCCGGGACGCCCGGGGGCCGGCCACCACCACCCGGCCAACCACCCCGTTGGGCCCCAGCACGGCCATGTCGGTCCTGAGGCCGTTCAGGCTGCCCTTGTCGATCGTGACGGTCCGGAAGTCGGGCAGCGCCGCCGACCCGATGATCTGGGCCGCGGCGGTCTGCAGTTCGATGCTGTTCTGCAGGTTCAGCAGCGCTTCCAGGCTGCGCGTGCGGTCGACGGCCGCCCGCTGCTGCTGAATCTGGAGCTGCGCGTCGGCGAGCTGCTGCCGCAGGCTCTCGTTCTCCGCGCGCACGGTGCGCAGGCCGATGTAGCCGTTCCACCCCCCGCGCACGCCGTTGAGCAGCGCCGACGTGGCCCGCTGGACCTCGGCGAAGGCCCCGAACGTGACCGTTTCGAGGATCGGCACACCGCTCCGCGCATTCACCTGCGCGGAGATCAGGACGAGGTGTCCGACCACCACCGCGAGGAACAGGTACCCGGCGCGAAGCCGTACATCAAGTAAGGCCATGACGGCAAAAGCACGAACACGGAGGGCACGGCGCGATCACATCGAAGACACGGAACCCAGGACCTGGGTCGACCGTGGCTCTCCGTGGACCACCGTGGATGCCGTGCTGGAGCATTTCGCTTCAGTCGATCGAGATCTTCCGGAGCAGGTTGAAGTCGGACAGCATCTTCCCTGCGCCGAGCACGACCGACGAGAGCGGGTCCTCGGCCATGGCGAGCGGCAGGCCGGTTTCCTCGCGCAGGCGCTTGTCGAGGTTCTTCAGGAGCGAGCCGCCCCCGGTGAGGACGATGCCGCGGTCGACGATGTCGGCGGAGAGTTCGGGCGGGGTGCGCTCGAGCGCCACGCGCACGGCGTCGACGATGACGTTGACCGTTTCGGCCAGGGCCTCGCGAATCTCGGCGTCGCTGATGGTGATGGTCTTCGGCACGCCCTCGATCAGGTGCCGCCCCTTGATCTCCATCGTCATCTTCTCGTCGAGCGGGAAGGCCGAACCGATTTCCATCTTGATCTGCTCCGCGGTCCGTTCACCGATGAGCAGGTTGTACGTCTTCTTGATGTACTGGATGATCGCCTCGTCCATCTCGTTGCCGGCCACACGCACGGCCTTGCTGTAGACGATGCCGGCGAGGGAGATGACCGCGATGTCGGTGGTGCCGCCGCCGATGTCGACGATCATGTTGCCGCTGGGCTCGGTGATCGGCATGCCGGCGCCGATGGCCGCCGCCATGGCCTCCTCGACCAGGTGCACCTCACTGGCCTTGGCGCGGTAGGCGCTGTCCTTCACCGCGCGCTTCTCGACCTGCGTGATCTCGCTCGGCACGCCGATGACGATGCGCGGGCGCACCCACACGTTCCGGTTGTGCGCCTTCTTGATGAAGTAGGTCAGCATCTTCTCGGTGACCTCGAAGTCGGCGATGACGCCGTCCTTCATGGGCTTGATCGCGACGATATTGCCGGGCGTCCGGCCCAGCATGTCCTTCGCGTCCTTCCCCACCGCCTCGACGCGCCCGTTCACCTTGTTGATCGCCACGATGGAGGGTTCGTTCACCACGATCCCCTTGCCTCGTGCGTACACGCAGGTGTTGGCCGTGCCGAGATCGATGGCCAGGTCACTCGAGAACAACGACAGCATCGAACGAAGACTCAAACTGCTAACTCCTTCGGGTGAACGGCCTGAGGACTTATCGGCCTGAAGCCGCGGCCTGGATACCGTTCTTCCCGCGATCTTTGACGCGGTACATGGCAGCGTCCGCCGCCTGTACCAGTTCGTCGGCTGCGGCCGCCACATCCGGAAGAGTGGCCACCCCGACCGACGCCGTAAGGTGAATATCGAGGCCGTCGCCGGCCAGGAACACGTGCCGCGCGATCCGGTCGCGGATGCGCTCGGCGACCTGCAGCGCGCCCTGGGAGCCGGTATCGGGCAGAATCAGCGCGAACTCGTCTCCGCCGAAGCGGGCGACGATGTCCGTTTCCCGCGCGCTGCCGCGAATGACCGCACCGGCTTCCACCAGCGCCCGGCTGCCCGCAAGATGCCCATGGCTATCGTTGATCGATTTGAACCCGTCCAGATCGATGAATAGCAGGGAAAGTGGTCGGGAATTTCGTGCCGCCAGCCGGGTCTCTCGCCGGAGGGCGATGTTCAGGTAGCGCGCGTTGTAGAGCCGTGTCAGGTCATCGGTGACCGACAGCGCCTCGGTGCGTTTCAGCAGCAGCGCGGTGTCGAGCGCCAGGCCGGCCGGATCGAGCACCGCGTGCAGCGCCTGCAGGAGGCTGTCGCCCAGCATGGGCGGCTCAGCGGAGAGACCCGGGTCGAGGCCGACGAGCGCCCCCACCACACGTTCACGCCCCCGGAGGGGAATGGCCACCACGGCCACCTCGCGATCGATGGCGACCCGCGGGTCGGCGGCAAGGTTCCCGCTGAGGAAGGGCGCGTCGTGCTTCATCACCCAGTCGGAGACGAGGGGGAGCGCGGTGCCGAACTCGTTCACCCGGCCGCAGTCGGCGAGCACGAACAGCTGACCCTCGACGTCCGCCGCGACAGCGGACCAGCACGTGGCCGGCAGCCAGCTGCCAAGCCGGCTGAGGATGGCCGTGGCGATATCGCCCGGCTCCAGCGTCGCCTGGACTGCGTCGATGAGTTCCCTGAAGGTGACGTGCCGCCTGAGCTGGGCGAGGCAGGGACGGGAGGCGCGCTGGACGCGGCCGGCAAGCGACTGCTCGTCGTACACGCGGGAGTGCGGGCGTGTCGCCCTCGCCCGCGTCCGTTTCGCGGGCACCCCCGTCGCTCGACCTGCTGCAGCCATCAGAGCCGAAGCGCCAGGCTGGTGCCGGACGCTAAGTTCTTCTATTCACGGCAAATATACCACACGGTTGCACGGCTGACCCTTGCCACGCCGGAAGGTACTGGCATACCATGAGCGTTTCCGAGGACCCCGAAATGACAATGCTCGACCGGATGCGCCGGCACAGTAGTTGGCTGAAGTGGAGCCTGGCGCTCGTTTGCCTGTCGTTTGTTCTGTTCTACATCCCGGATTTCCTGCAGGGCACCGGGACCGGCGCCGTGGCATCCGACACGGTCGCTGTCGTGAACGGACAGGAGATTCGCGCCGATGAATTCCGGCGGACCTATCAGGCCCAGATGCAGGCCTACCGGTCGGCCTACGGCGGCCAGATGAACGACCAGCTGCTGAAGCAGCTCGGCATCGACCAGCAGATCCTCCAGCAGCTGGTGGACGAGCGTGCGGCGGTGGCCGAAGCGGATCGCCTGGGCGTGAAGGTCACCGACGCCGAGGTGGCGCAGCGGATCTACCAGATCCCGGCGTTCCTCGAGAACGGCGGCTTCATCGGCCAGGCCCGGTACCAGCAGATTCTGGCGGCGCAGAACCCGCCGCTGACCTCGGCCCAGTTCGAGGAGAGCATCCGCCGCTCGCTGGCGCTCGAGAAGCTGCGGGCCTCGGTCACCGACTGGATGTCGGTCTCCGACACCGAGCTGCAGGGCGAGTACAAGCGCCGGAACGACAAGATCAAGCTGGCGGTCATCGCCTTCAACGCCGAGAGCTTCCGCCCGGACGTCAGCGCGACCGACTCGGACGTCGCCACCTACTTCGCCGCGAAGCAGGCAGACTTCCGCATCCCCGAGAAGCGCAAGGTCAAGTACGTGCTGGTCGATATCGACGCGCTGCGCGCGAAGGCGACCGTCACGCCGGCCGACCTCACCAAGGCCTACAACGACAACATCCAGCAGTACACCTCGCCTGAGCAGGTCCGCGCGAGCCACATCCTCCTCAAGACCGAGGGCAAGGACGAGGCGGCGGTCAAGGCCAAGGCCGAAGAGGTGCTGAAGGAAGCCAAGGGCGGCGCCGACTTCGCGGAACTCGCCAGGAAGTACTCCGAGGACGACTCGAACAACAAGAACGGCGGCGACCTGGACTACTTCGGTCGCGGCCGCATGGTGCCCGAGTTCGACGCCGCGGCGTTCACGATGGAGCCGGGACAGATCAGCGACCTGGTGAAGACGCAGTTCGGCTTCCACGTCATCAAGCTGACCGACAAGAAGCCCGGTGCGGTCCGTCCCCTGGACGAAGTGAAGCAGCAGCTCACCGACCAGATTCAGTCCGAGAAGGCACAGGCGGAAGCGGGCGACCTCGCGGCCAAGCTGGAAGCGCAGATCAAGACGCCGGCGGATCTCGAAACCGCCGCCAAGGCCAACGGCCTCACGGTGCAGGAGACCGGCTTCTTCGCGCGCGACGAACCGATTCTCGGTGTCGGCGCCTCCCCGGAGATGAGCGCGCGCGCGTTCACGCTGGCCGACGGCGAAGTCTCGCCGTCGCTGCGCACGAGCCGCGGCTTCGTCTTCGAGACGGTGACCGGCAAGCAGGAGTCGTACATCCCCAAGCTGGACGAAGTGAAGGACAAGGTGAAGGACGCGGTCATCAAGCAGAAGGCCGTCGAGTTCGCCAAGACGCGCGCCGCTGAAGTAGCCGCCAAGCTCAAGGATGCCGCGGACTTCGACAAGGCAGCCAAGGCGGCGAACGTCGAACCGAAGACGACCGAGCTGATCACGCAGGACGCGCCGATTCCGGAACTGGGCGCCGCGCCGGAGATCATGGCGGCGGCTTTCAAGCTGCCCCAGGGTGGCCTGAGCGACGTGCTCACGACCGCCAATGGCGCCGCCATCGTCCGCGTCGTCGAGAAGTCGGAGACGAAGCCGGAAGACTTCACCTCGAACCGGGACACGTTCCGGAACGAGATCCTGGAAGACCGCCGGAACCGCTTCTTCAGCGCCTACATGGTGAAGGCGAAGCAGAAGATGAAGATTGAGGTCAATCGCGAGGCGTTGGCTCGCGTCATCGGCTAGCTCGCCTTCTTCCGCCCCCTGGAGGCTCCGGGCTTCGGACTCCAGGCTTCGGGCCGGGTCGGCTCATACGCCAAAAGGGCGCTGGTTCTCACCAGCGCCCTTTTTCATTGCAGGCCAGAAGTCTCGGCGAGGCCCGGTGCCCGAAGCCCCTGAAGTCCGAAGCCGACCTGCCCGGAGTCAAGAGTCGGGAGCCCGAAGCCTGTGTGCGTCCGCGCTAGCGAACGAACACAAACGGCATCAGCGCGAGCGCTTCTCCCCGCCGGTAGAGTCCGGTGACGCCGCGGACGGCGCGGACCGCCGCGAGTTCGTCGGCCGAGAGATTGGCGGCCACCCACTGGCTCACCGCGGCTTCGCTGTTCCCGCCGAACCGGTCGCTCACCAGTTCGACGAAGCTCTTCGCGCGCGGGTAGGTGACGAGTTCGACGCTCGCGTTCGCGTCGATCTTCGCCCGCTCCTTCGCGATCGCGATGGCGCGATCGAGCCCGCCGAGTTCGTCGACGAGTCCGTTGGCCTTGGCCTGCTGCCCCGTCCACACACGGCCCTGGGCGAGCGCCTCGAGCTGCGCTGTCGTCATGCGGCGCGACTCGGCGGCCTTCGCGACGAACCCCGTGTAGAACGACTGCAACTGCGCCTCGACCTTCTGGAGTTCCGACTCGTTGAACGGGCGCACCGGCGAGAACATCTCGGCGTTGCGGCCGATGCTCGTCGACTCGATGTGCGCCCCGAGCTTCTCGAAGACGCCGCCGGTGACCAGCTTCCCGCCGAAGATGCCGATCGAGCCCGTGAGGGTGGCCGGCTGCGCCACGATCACCTGCCCCGGCATCGCGATGTAGTAGCCGCCGGAAGCGGCGAGGTCCGACATGGAGACGATGAGCGGGCGGTCCTTCTTCTCGTCGCGGGCGACCACCAGTTCGTGCCAGATGATGTCGCTCGCCGAGGCGGAACCGCCCGGGCTGTCGACGCGCAGCACGATGGCTTTCACCGCCGGGTCCTTGCGGGCGGCGCGAATGGCGTCGCGCAGGGAGTCGGACCCAAGGGTTTCACCGTTCAGCGGATCGAAGCCGCCCGTGCCGTCGACGATGGCGCCGGAGGCGTAGATGACGGCGATGCGCGGCCCCTTGCCGAGGCCGAGGGCCGTGGCGGGGGTGCGCGCGTAGACCGCGCCGTCCAGGGCGGTGAGCACGTTGGCGCCCTTCTGCTTCAGCGTCTCGGTCGCCTGGTCTTCGTACGCGAGTTCATCGACCAGCCCGGCCTTCACGGCGTCGGCCGCGAGGAACGGTCCCTCGTCGATGAGGGCGCGGACCTCGGCGTCGGTCTTCTTGCGCGCCTGGGCCACGACGCGGACGATCTGCTCGAAGAGGTCGCGGTTGAGCGACTCGTCCATCTCCTTGTGCGTCGCCGTGTAGGTCTTCTCGGTGTACTGGTTCACCGCGGTCTTGTAGGCACCGATGTGGTGCATGTCGGGCACGACGCCGATCTTGTCGAAGGTCCCGCGCAGGAAGAGCGCGTAGGTCGCGACGCCCTTGAGATCGAGCGTTGCGGAGGGCATCAGGAAGATGCGGTCGGCGGCGGTGGCGAGGTAGTAGTTCCGGTCGTCTGCGTATTCGAGGTACGCGTAGACCGGCTTGCCCGACGTGCGGAAGTCGGCCACCGCGTCGCGCAGTTCCTGGACCTTGCCCCAGTACGGCGACGAGAAGCCGGTCGGCTTCAGCAGGACGGCCGAGACGCGCGAATCGGCCTTCGCCTTGTGCAGCGTCTCCACGAACGTGCGGACGGTCGGGTTGCGGGCGCCCTGGAAGTAGCTGACCACGTCGGCCGGCGCGGTTTCGGCGAGGTCGCCGCCGACCTCGAGCACGAGCAGCGCGTTCGAGGGCACCGACGGCCCGCGCGAGAAGCCCAGGGCGAGTCCGGCCACGGCAAACATCGCGAGCACGACCACCACGCCGATGCCGGCGAACACGAGAAGCAGGCCGCGTTTGAGCATACGAAAGTATAGACGCCGGGTCCGGGGCGGACGGTGAGCCGACGGGGCCCGCCTCGCAGGTTCAGCGGGCAGGGTCCGCAGGCGTGGCGGAGGCTGGTTCGCCAGACCCGGAAATCGGGCGGTTGTGTCCGTCTCTGCCGGTCAGGATGACCAGACAGCGGGTGAACCGCCCTGAGGACCTGGCGGACGTGCTCTTCCGGACGGCCGTCTACGAGGCGAGCCGGCGCGGCTACCGGTTCGGTGATGGTGCCGAGAGCGGCATCCGGATGATGGCGGACCGTGGAGCCCGGCGACTGCTGGAGCTGAGTCCGGACCTGGAAACAGTGGACGCGCACCTGCTCGACGCGGCGAAGACCTTCGAGCGGCTGATCGTCGAGATGGCGGCGGCCGCCCGCTCCATTCCCGGCTATGCGCGGTCACACCCGGGCGTCATCGGCGAACAGACGCTCACGCTTGCGATGAGCCGTCTCTGCCCGCTCTCGCCGATCTGCTGACGGGTGCGCTCGAGGACGTGGCGCCGCACGGCTGACATCCCAGCAAGGTTCTCCCCTGCACGCACCTCGCCCTGGGTCACGTTCCACCGAAGGAACTGCTTCGTCCGGCCGGGTGTGTTGCGCTATACTCAGGGTTCCTGCCCGGCAAGACTCTCACCACGTGCGGAAGTGGCGGAACGGCAGACGCGCTAGCCTCAGGAGCTAGTTGGGGCAACCCAGTGGAGGTTCAAATCCTCTCTTCCGCACCATTCGACGCGGCCTCGCCTCTCAGCGAGGCCTTGCTCATGGCAAGCCGAGTCTCTGACATTGTGCCGCGGCGAATGCCCTGAGCGAGGCGCGTCAGCGCCGAGTCGAAGGGCCTGCCTCCGTCAAGACGCCCGGCGAAGCCAGATCCTCACGTCCACCCAATAACCCCTTGAGCCGATTGAACGACGATGGCATCGTCGTCGCGTGGCATGGGTCTACCTGCTCGAGTGCGCTGATCACTCACTCTACGTAGGGGCAACAGCCGATCTCGCAGGTCGACTTGCCGACCATCAAGCGGGCAGAGGCGGCGCGTTCACGTCTCGCAGACGCCCGGTCTTGCTCGTCCACTCGGAGGAGTTCACCGAACTCACCGCGGCGTTTCAACGAGAGCGCCAGATCAAGAAGTGGACGACGAAGAAGAAGCAGGCGCTCATCCGTGGCGACATCGCGGCCCTCCGCAGGCTCGCCAGGCGAACGCCACGCAACGTCTGATACCGCCTTGGCAAGCGCCCCACACGAGAAGCAGTCCGGCTACGCCGAAGACGCGGTCTCCCTCGAGTGACCGTTCGCTCTCATTTTCGTCTTCTCACCGAACGGCCGTTTGGAGGGTCGTAGCCCCAGATCAGACCATCCGCGTTGACCGCTGAAGTATCCAAAGGGCGAGCCGCTGCTACCGCGCAATTGAGGTGAGTTCGCCAAAACTCGGGCGGGCCGAACGCACCCGCGATCCTTAGATCACAGCTGACTTTCGCGACTTCCGCCGAATGTGTCCGAACAGCAGGTAACCCACCGGCATCACGAGAGCCGTGGTGGCATGTTCGGGAACTGGATTCGGAACAAAGGGGGCCGGAGCAAGCCGCTGCGCTCGGGGAGTACGGGTACAACGGGCCGTCATACATTCCGGTGACTAGCTGAAACTCACGCTCCGGAATGTCTTGGTCGGGCCGAGCACCGTTTGGGAGCCGGCGGTCACAGGGATGTCAATGGCGCCTGTGCCGACCAACACGCTCAACGCAACAGCGTCTAGGTAGAACTCTAGCGCGACGCTCAAGATCGCGGGCCCGAAGTGGAGGGACAGGCTCACCTCACCGGAGATGGTAAAGAGAGTAACGCTCAGCGATTCGCCGAAGTTGAGCGTTGTCCCAAATGGTTCCGAGGGAATTCCAGCGACACCGGGATGAACCACCGAGCCATTTCGGCAAGCGGGTCATAGGTCCCGCGTGCTGGTCGCGTGAAAGCTTGGGCTTCCCCCCGCGATGGAAGCAGCATGCCGGTCCACCAGCCGAGGAGAGCGACATCCGATACGGGCCTTCGCGCCTGTCGTACGCATCGCGGAAGCGATGGTGGAAGCGGCATAGGCGCAGCAAGTGCCGAATGCCGCTAAGGATCCGCGTTCCTATGCAGCTGACATGGGGTGTTCGAACAGCGGTAACGGGACCGATGGGGACGGCGTCACGATGACTCCCATCACACCGAGATTGCCGTCCAGACTGGGCGAAGAACTGCGATGTCTCGTGGGACGAACGCCGGGACGAGAGCAGCCGGGAGCCCACGGGGTGAGCCATGTACAATACGGCGAACTTCAACACGTCTAAGGACTCGCCTTTGATTGATACGCTTCGCCCCTTCTTCCTTGCCGCCGCGGGTTTGCTCTTCGCCGTCGCCACGGAGGCAAGCCCTCTCACTTCGCCGTGTGTGAGCGTGTCACTCTCAGCACTGAGCGCGTACCAGTGCAGCCTCGGGGGCATGACGTTCGATTTCTCGCACCCGGCCACGAACGCGAGCCCGACTGGATTGTTCACCCAAGCAACGGGGTCATCTTCGTTCGCTGCTCCGACTGACTTCGCAGTTGAGTTTGTTGACCTCGGAGGTGGCGTCGCAGTGAACTACAGGCCGATTGGTGGGACGCAGTTCGCCACATCTGCGGCCTCGGACCCATCAGGGATCAGTTACGCAGAAGCGTATGCCGTGTTCAACTACGCGATCACTCTGGACACCAGCACGACGTTGTTCGGTGTCTACGGCGCATTCGGACCTGGCTACGCCGCGAGTACTGGTCCCTCTATCGGACAGACTCAAGGCAACTTCTTCTTAAACTACGACCAAGGCGGGGGATGTGTCGCGACCGCCGTTGGCTATAACATCCAAACCAGCCTTGCCGTTGGACCGACTGGCCTGTTCTCAGCGAGTGGGATAAGTCAAGCTCCGCAGTCCCTGAACCCGTTCATCACGGGCAATGAGTTGTATGGCACATGCGTAAGCAACCAAGCGATGCCGTTCTTGACTCAAGCCGCCGCCACAGCCTTGGTTCTCCCCACACCTCTGGGCTCATCGTCTGCCACTGGCAGTGTCGCTGCGGGTTGGTCAACGATCTTCATGACCACCCCCACGGCACCCAATCTAACGCCAGTGCCTGAGATTTCTTCGGGCGCAATGGTCGGCTGCGGCGTCGCAATGCTGGTCGGAGCCATCGCCAGACGCCATAGGACGCTAACAAACAGCTAACGGACGCTCACGAACAGGTCATCACCAGCCAAGAGCGGGACCCAACGAGTTTGCGTTTTCCGGCCAAAATCTCGATCCCGCAATACGCCCGGATACCGACGAAAGTCGCCCTGCGGAATCCTCTCTTCCGCACCATTCGACGCGGCCTCGCCTCTCAGCGAACGCCTGCTCATCCCTGGCCAGCAGTAACCGCCTCGACATCACCACTCTTCGTGCCGTTCGATTGCGTCCGCTGAACGCTGTCGGCAACAACGCGTGACGGGACGTGCGGCGGCCGGCGCCGAGCCCCTTCCCTTCCGGGCGGTGCTGCGGGCGGCCGTGACCATCTGTGACGTGCGCCGCGGGCTGAATGCAGTAGACTCCCTCACCTGAAACCCGGGAGACCCGCGAAGATGCGCGCACTCAAACTTGCCCTGACAGCCATCGTCGTCATCCTCGTCGCCGTTCTTGGAACGCTCCGCGTGACCGGTCTCGAGCCGCCGTGGCTCGACCCGAACAGCCCGGAATTCGTCAAGGCCGCGCGAACCAACAGGCCAGGCCTGTGGCTCGCGGGCGAGGTCGTGCGCGAGCCGGTGACCAACTGGGATTTCATCAACCAGGTCAACGATCCCGTCACCAAGAACACCATCCTCCTCGAGACGCGGACCTGGTACGGCATCCCGCACTCGGTGCGCATCAACGGCACGCCTCGCGGCGACAAGCTCTACATCGGTGGAACCGAGCAGGACGAACGGCTCGAGAAGGGGTTCCCCTACTCGAAGGCGTGGTGGTCGAACCTCATGCGCGATCCCCGCGCACGGCTGAAGATCGGCGGCAAGCTGTATGAGGTGAACGTCATTCTGATGGCCGATCGCGCCGAGGTCGCCCAGCTCCTGGGACGCAACCCCGTCTCGAAAGCGGTCGGTCCCGACGGACAGGAACGTGTGAGAAGCGTGGCGCACTACTGGCGCGTCTATCAGCGGAACGTCACCGAATACGGCGACGGCACGCCGCCCCCGAAGCCCGCCGCCCCACCCGCTCAGTAGGCCGACCCGCGCCGGTGCACAGTCGGCGCGGACACCCAGCACGACACAGGACGGGAGGTCAGCGGTTATGCGGAACGTCCTTCGCATCGGTGCCCTGGTATCGACCCTGGCAACCGTCCTCGCGGCCCTTCCGGCAGCGCAGCAGGGCCGCACCGCTGCGCGCACGAGTGCGGCGCGGACGCCGTGGGGACATCCTGACCTTCAAGGGATCTGGAACAACTCCACCATCACACCGCTCGAACGGCCTGCGAAGTATGCCGGACGCGAGTTCCTCACCGAGGAGGAAGCGCGTGCCATGGACGCCGCGGCAGCCACGCAGTACGACGAGCGCCCGGCCAATACGGCGCAGGACGTCGACAACGCCTACAACCAGTTCTGGTGGGACCGCGGACGGACGGTAGGGACGCGCCGCTCGTCGCTCATCATCGACCCGCCGGACGGCCGGCTTCCGGCGCTCACGCCCGATGGACGGAGGCGTGCCACGGAGATCGCCGCGCGGCTGCGGGGAGTGACGGCCGGCCCCGAGGACCGCAACCTCGCCGAGCGCTGCCTCACCCGCGGCGCGCCCAAGCTGCCGGGCGGCTACAACAACAACGTCCAGATCGTGCAGACGCCGACCTACGTGGCGATCATGCAGGAGATGATTCACGAGACGCGGATCATCCCCCTCGACGGCCGGCCGCACCTGCCCTCACGCATCACGTCGTGGCTGGGTGATTCCCGCGGCCGGTGGGACGGCGACACGCTCGTCGTCGAGACGACGAACTACCATCCGGACTCGGTGTTCAACTCGTACTACTGCTGCGCCAGCGCGGCCGCGCACCTGCGGATCGTCGAACGGTTCAGGCGCGTGGACGAAGCGACGATCGACTACCGGTTCACGGTGGACGACGAGACGACGTTCACGAAGCCGTTCACGATCGAACTGCCGATGGTGCTGATGGACGAACCGATTTTCGAGTACGCCTGCCATGAGGCGAACTACGGACTCGAAGGGATCCTCCGCGGTGCGCGGGCGCAGGAGCGCGGGCAGAAGTAGCTAGTCGTCGCCGCTTTCGAGCGCGTACACCGCCTTGACCAGCGCCTCGGCTTCGGCCGCCGACACCTTCATCTGGTAGGCCACATACTCGGCGGGGCCCAGGCACGCCCGCTCCATCCCCTTCTCGTCGTCCATCCAGCGCTTCGCCGCCAGCACCCGGCTCTTGTTCTGGACAATCGGTTCCGTCATCTGCGTCTTCGCTCCGACCACGCCGCTGCGAGGACGGCGACCATTCGCCGCGTCGCTCTGCCGGGCCGATGCCCGATCAACCAGCGTCAGCCTGATCATGCATCATGCGGCGCACATGGCAAGGCGGCGCGATGCGGGCCGGCTGCGAAGTCCACCTCATGGAGGGAACATGCGCGGCCTGGCGATCACCCACGCCAGCGGCGGATCGTGCGGGCGGTGTCGATGAGCGAGATGAGCGCGGAAGTCCTGGCGACTGACAACAGTTGCGCATCCGACGCGTGGTTCGTCGTCACCATCGTGACCGCCACAGCAAACGCGGGCAGCATCACCAGCTGGACGAGCCCCTTCAGCAGGACGGCTGTCATGCTCATCGACTCGACGGGGTCGGGCCGCCTCACGCTCCGGGGTGCTGTCATCGCGCCACTCCTCTGGGGTCAAGGACGGACAGGGCGCGCGCAATTCCCAGGCGGGCGGCGTCCGCGGCGCGACAAGTTGAGACAGCGGCCGGAGGCGGTTCTGGGCGAGAATCTCAGCCATGGCGGAGACACAGCCACCCTCCAGGCGCGAATTCTTCAAGGGCATCGGTGCCGCCGCCGGCGCGGGCGCTGCGGGCCTGGTCGGCACGGGCCGCGAGCTGGAGGCGGCTGTCGGGCTGTCGCAGGCCGCTGCCGCCGCGCAGCCCTCGACGCCGCTGCCCGAGGTGACCGGGTCGTCCTTCCCGGTCCTCAACCAGCGCGCACTCGGCTGGCTGCGCCTCCTCTGGGAGAAGGCGGTCACCGTCGACGACTGGACCAGCAACGGCGTCCCGCATCCCTGGTGGGACCGCTACACCGCGCCCGTGGTCCTGAGCTACGGCCGCTTCGACCTGTCGTACTCGGCCTACGGCGTGCTGATGATGGCGGACCAGACGCCGGCCTGGCGCGAAGCCTATACACGGATCACCGACGAGTTCGCGAAGCGCTATCCCACGTACTGGGGCGCCATCGACTGGCTCACGCAGGTCGGCGACGACCCGAAGCGCGCGCGCTATCCGCAGGCCATCATGGCCACGCTGCCGCCCACTCTGCGCGGGAACTACAACCGCTACGGATGGACGGCGAACGGCACCGAGCCATGGGGACTCCAGCGTGATCCCATTGGCGCGGACGGCTACCTGTTCTTCCGCGGCTGGTTCCACCTGCTGCTCGCCACCTACAAGTACGTCTCGGGCGACGACAAGTGGGCGAAGCCGTTCCCCGTGGTCGGCTACGGCGACGAGGTGTTCGAGTGGGACCACCACCGCCTGGCCACGCGGCTCGAGGAACAGTACCGCGCCCGGCCCGAAGGCCCCCACTGCGAGAACACGAAGATCTGGTTCTACTGCAACATGGCCGCGGCCCTCGGGATGTACCTCTACGACAAGGTGTACGCCCGCGATACGCACCGCGCCGCCCAGAACTTCCTCGCGTATGCCCGGCAGAACTACGTGGGCGTCGCCAGCAACGGGAACCTCGAGTGGGTCACGTCGTACTACGACCCGCTCGTCAACTGGAAGCTCAATGGGCCGGCCGCTGGCGGGCCGCTCACGGCCTTCCTGCTCGCGCCGCAGAGCCGCGAGTTCGCCTCGTTCCTCTACGAGGCCGCCGCGAACGCCTCGGGAGTGCGGGCGCCGAACGCCACGGTTCGCGCGAACGCCAACCTGCTGCTCATGGCGCGCGAACTCGGCGACACGACCGTGGCCGACAGGCTGAAGGCCGCGGCCGAGCGGGAGAGCGATCCGCGCTTCTTCGGGAAGAACAACGAGATGTTCGGCTGGTGGACCACGGCGCCGACCGAAGGCTACCCGCGCGGCCAGGCGAGCGCCACGATGATGGTCGCGGAGATCGGCAAGCCGGGCGACTGGCTCCGGGCGCTCCAGGCGCCCTTCATGGACAAGTTCACCGCGCCCACCGTCGAAGGCGTGGACTTCCCCGCCATGGGCTGTTACCAGGCGTGGAACGATCCCGCGTCCGGCACGCTCCACGTCGGCACCTACGCGGCGTCGGCGGACAGGCGCGGGAGCACCACCAGCTTCCGCGTCACCAACCTGCCGAACGCCGCAGCCGTACGGATGACGGTGAACGGACAGCCGTTCACGCGCTTCGAGGTGACGGGACCGTCGACCGTCCGCATCGACACCACCATCGACACGCGGCAGTTCCGCATCGAGACCGGGTATCGCGGAGCCGGAGCCCGTGCCGACGCGAGCCCACGTGAACCGCAGCGCCGCGCGGCGTCCGTCGCGGCAGCAGGCCCGGCTGCACTGGCCGAGGCGCAGCCGAAGGCACGGAACCTCTTCGTGGCAAAGACCATCGGCTGCGCGTGCTGCTCGGCCTGAGCCGCGTGGCAGAGCTGAGGCGACGCACGGTCCGTTGAGTTTGCGGGGCACCCGTCGTGTGCCTGATACTCCCGTGCGTCGTGCGCGCGGCGTCCAGGACGTCCGCGCCAGCGATCGACTATCCTGCTCGTCGTTCATGACACTCATGCCCCTGCGTCATCTGCCCTCTTTCGCGCTGCTTGTCGTCACCCTCGTCCTCGCGTCGTCGACCGCCTTCGCACAGAAGCCGCCGGCGCGCGCCTCCGACATCGTGGGCCGGGCCCCGGCCGCCGGCCGGCTGCTGAGCGGCATCGGGCACTGGTTCGCCAGGAACGACAGCGGCGTGTTCTACCTGCAGTTCCGCGCCAACGGCAGCTACACCTACACACACATCGACCAGGACAAGGTCATCCGCGCGCAGCACGCGGGGCGGTTCGACGTGCGTATTGCCCGGGTGACCAACGACCGATGGCCGGGAGTGGCCGCTCCTGGCGTGGATCCCAAGAAGAACCGCGGCTTTGCCCTGCTGCTTCGGCCAGGCGTGATCGAGGTGATGGCCAGCGATCCCCAGGGGCTTCCCGACGACAACCCGGGCGAGTACTACCTCACGCTCACACTCGGCGGTGACGGCGGCGGCGCGGCGCCGGGCTTCTCGATCCTCAACACCACACTGCCGCCAGACAGCGCGTTCGGGACGTTGACGTTCACGCCGGGACCGTAGCCGTCCAACGCCGGAACCTGGACGTCAGAGCGGCTCCGACCCGTGTGACTCGCGGCGCGCTTATAGTGGGCGCGTGCAGACGCGGACGATGGGGGCGGCGCTCATCCTGATGCTCGGCTCCGGCGTGTTCGCCGCCTCGTGCCGGTCGGGCGTGGCGCCGTCCGCGGCGACACCGGTTCCGACGGTTGACGTGCTCGACTTCGTGATCGGCGACGCCACGCTGTGGCCCAGGCACGGGACCCAGAATCAACACCAGGTCGTCGACAGGGCCGCCAGGCAGGTCACCTGGACGAAGTACACGCTCGGCTGGTCGTTCGAAACCTGGCGGTGGGACGACCAGTGGGTCTATCACGTCGTCGATCACGCCATCGACGGGCGGCGCTGGGAGCACTACACCTTCTCGGACGGACGCTGGCTGCCGCGGCACCTGCCCGTCAGCGGCTGGTCGCTCGACCTGCCGGCCAACACCGTGCGATGGGTGGACGCGCAGTGCCAGCCGCGACCGGAGCAGCCCGCGGCGTACCGTCTCCGCGCATGGCTGGAGCCGAACACGCAGGCTGGCGGCGACCTCGGCCTGCGCGACGTGCTGGTGCTCGAGTACGACCCCTCGTTCGGGAACGTGACTGCCGCCGTCGAGCGCTTCTTCTTCGCGAGAGGCGCCGGGTGGTACCGCTGGTCGCGCGCCGACGGCGCGGGCGTCACCTTCAACGAGGTCGGCGGGATCGCCCGGCTCCCGACCACCTGGTGCAACGAGGGGCAGGACGCCGGATTCCCTCCGTAGGCTACGGAGTGATACGTGTCCTGCACTAGAATTTCGCGATGCGAAGCCCGCGGGTACTGACCCTGACCTGTGCCGGCGCATGGCTCCTGGCCGTGTCGCTCGCAGCTGCGTCCGCCACGCCGCAAGAGGCAAAGAAGGACGACCACCCGACCCTGCCACAGGGCGAGGGGCGTGAACTGACTATCAAGGTCTGCTCGCCCTGCCACCAGCCCGAGATGGTGACGGATCAGGCGCTCGACGAGGACGGCTGGAAGGAAGTCGTCGACCAGATGGTCGCCAACGGCGCCACCGCCTCCGGCTCGGAACTCGCGCAGATCGTGAAGTACCTCGCCAGGGCGTTTCCAGCGAAGTAACCCCGGTTCTCCGGGCAGGCAAGGAGTGGAGAGATGAGCGAGTCGCGCACGCGGACCGGCCGCACGTCACGTCGCACGTTCCTGAAGGCGGCCGCTGGCGTCACCGCCGGCACCGTTCTCGCCCGCCGGAGCCTGCTGGCACAGGGCCCCGCGCCACGGAGCGCCGCCACACGCGCCACCGCGGTGAACCGCGCGCGACTGCTCACACCGGAGAAGGCGCTCGAGTGGCACCGGTTCAAGGCGCAGTGCGGGCCGACCTACACCGGCAGCAGCGGCTGGAAGACCTTCACCGATTTCATCCACGCGCGCCTGCCGGAATCGGGCGCCGTGGATCTCCAGCACGTCGACTTCTCCTACAACCACTACATCGTCGACGACTGGCCCGACAGGGGCGCCCACACGTACGCGTCGGGGAAAGCGGTCGAGAAGCTCGTGACCGACGGCACACCGGTCCCTGTCGTCGCCTCGTACGGCATGACATCGGGGTCCACGCCGCCCGAAGGGATTACGGCTCCGCTCGTGTTCTTCGATCCGGCCCATCCGCCCTCCGACGCCGAGATGGCCGGGCACATCGTGGTGTTCCAGACGGCACCGTACCCGGCGCCGCCGTACACCAACGCGTTCCTCGACAACTACACGATGACCGACTACGAATGGCGGTCACCCGGCAAGTGGTCGCCGCTCTACACCGTCGTGCCGACGACGGTCTCCTCGTCGTATCACACGCGCTGGGTGTGGAGTCAGCTGGGCGGATTCGCCGCCACCGCCATCCGCGCAAAGGC
>JAXLRA010000006.1:0-695247 GCA_046331345.1 Vicinamibacterales bacterium
CACCAACGCGTTCCTGGACAACTACACGATGACCGACTACGAGTGGCGGTCACCCGGCAAGTGGTCGCCGCTCTACACCGTCGTGCCGACGAGTGTCTCCTCGTCGTATCACACGCGCTGGGTGTGGAATCAGCTGGGCGGATTCGCCGCCACCGCCATCCGCGCAAAGGCAGCCGGCGCCGTCGTCGTCTACGACCTCTCGCCCGGCGCCGCCTTCGGCCTGACGCAGCGCTCGGTGTACACCGCGAATGCCCGTGCCGGCGAAGGGGCGGTCTACATCAACTGCCCGACGCTGACGCTCGATCGCGTGGCCGGGGCGAAGGTGATTGCCGACGCGAAGGCCCGCAGGCAGGCCACGCTCACGCTCACGGCGCGGTTCCAGGAGGACCGGGGACGGGCCACGGTCGCGTACCTGCCCGGCGTGAACTACGGCACGCCCCGCGACGAGCAGGTGCTGCTCTCGACGCACACCGACGCAATGTCGCTCATCGAGGAGAACGGTGCGTTCGGGCTGCTCGGCATCATGCAGTACTTCAACCGCATCCCGAAGGCGCAGCGCGCACGCACGCTCGTGTTCTTCTTCGACTGCCGGCACTTCATGCCCGGCGGCGAGAATGCCTGGGACGAGTACGACTTCTTCAAGATGCACCCTGAGCGGGCCAGGCCAATCGTGGCCACGGTCGGCGTCGAGCACATGGGCGGGCGGCAGACCATCGAGACCGGGCCCGGCGGCAACCAGTACGCCTACTCGCCCGAGAAGCCCGAGGACGGCGGCGTGATCACGAGCCTCATCGACGTCTACAACAACAACCCGTGGCTCGTCGAAACGGTGGCCCGGGCCGCCACCGACAACGCGTGGCCGCGGGTCGACGTGAAGGTGGGCAGCGTGCAGCCCGGCGTGAACGGCGGCTTCCAGGGGCTGGTGAAGAGCCCGATGAACCGCGGCCGCGAGTACAAGAAGCCGGGCATCGGCCTCGCCGGCGACTGGCCGGGCGGCTGGACGCAGACCTTCGCGCAGGTCGATACCGAGGCAGGCCCGCACGGGTTCGACGAGCACTATTTCGTCGCGCAGGTCGCCGGCCTCACGCAGGTCACCGGCGATCTCATGACGGTGGATCCGCGCGTCATCGATCTCGGGTGGGGCGAACTGAAGACCGCGATTCTCGGCGTCAGGGACGACGGCTTCGCGCGGGCGGGCGCGGCGTCTGCAGGACGGTCGGCGCTGCTCCAGCAGTACGCCCAGGCGTTTCGTGAGAGCGAACGGGGCGCCCACGGCGATGCCGCCGGCACACTGAAGGCGCTGGCGTCTGCTGCCGATAGCCAGCTGACCCCTGACGCCAGGAGCAGCCTGCTCGCGAAGCTCGATGCGGTTGCGGGAAAGCTGGCCTGACGGCCCACGTATACTCGGATGTCGGTCGCCGTCTCCTTGCTGATTCGAGAGGACACATGCTGTTTCGTCAGCTTGCCCCTGGTGCGGCGCTCGCCGCAGCACTGACGCTCGGGCCCGTCAGCGGTGCCGCGGCGCAGGACGCCGCACCGGCACCCGCCTACCGGCTCCTGAGCAGCGCCGAGCACATCCTCGCGCTGGTCAAGGCCGCCGACGACAAGCTGCCGTACGTGCCGGGCGAAGTCCTGGTCAAGTTCCGCGACGGCCTCACGCCCATCGATCAGCAGCGTGCGCTCTCCGCCCTGCGCTCGCGCCCGGGCGTCGGATCGCTCGAGTGGACCGGCGATGTGGCGATCCTACGCGACAGCTCGGAACCCGATGCCGCGCTGCTGGCCGAGCGGCTGTCGCAACAGCCCGAGGTGGAGTACGCAGAGCCCAACGCCCTCTACCGCCACACCACGACGCCGAACGACCCGTCGTTCACCTCGCGTCAGTGGAACTTCACCGCGATCGGCGTCGACCGCGCGTGGGACATCAACCCTGGTGCGTCGAAGAACGTGATCGTGGCCGTGGTCGACTACGGCATCACAACCGTCACCAACAACTACACCTTCGCCACCTGGGACGGCCGTGCCATCACCGGCACCTCCGTCGCGTACCGCGTGAACCCGGACCTGTCGGCGTCGCGGCTGCTCGACGGACGCGACTTCGCCTTCTGGGGCGGCCCGGTGCTCGACATGGATGGTCACGGCACGCACGTGTCGTCCACCATCGGCGAAGACACGAACAACGGCGTCGCCGAGGCCGGGATCGCCTACAACGCCACGATCCTTCCGCTCAAGGCGTGTCTCGGTTACTGGGACGTCCAGTTCACGCTGTCCGCGCTCGGCATCAGGGGCTACGCGCCAGCCGACGCGGGCGGCTGCACGGCGAGCGCGATCGCGAGCGCCATCCGCTATGCGGCCGACAACGGCGCAGCCGTGATCAACCTGAGCCTCGGGGGCCCGGGCACGTCGACGACGATCAGGGACGCGATGACCTACGCGGTCCAGCACGGCTCGCTCGTCGCGGTGGCCATGGGTAACGAATACGAGGAGGGCAATCCGACCGACTACCCGGCGGGGTACGCCGGGCAGATCGACGGCGTGATTGCGGTCGGCGCCGTGGGCCGCTCGCTCAAGCGCGCGTACTACTCGAACACGGGTCCACACAACGAGCTCGCCGCTCCCGGCGGCGACGTGCGCGACGGGGGCGTCGCCGGCACCATCTGGCAGGCCGGCCTCAACCCGTCGGACTACGACCCGCACTCGGTCATCTTTCCGCGCTTCGACCGCTACGTCGAACTCCCCGAGCAGGGGACGTCGATGGCTACACCGCACGTGGCCGGCGTTGCCGCCCTCGTCTACAGCCAGGGCGTGAAGGACCCAGCAGCCATCGAGAAACTGCTCGAAGCGACGGCCCAGGATCTGGGCGCGACAGGCAGGGACAACGAGTTCGGCTACGGACTCATCCAGCCGCGAG
Organism: Vicinamibacterales bacterium; assembly: GCA_046331345.1. Lineage (GTDB taxonomy): Bacteria > Acidobacteriota > Vicinamibacteria > Vicinamibacterales > CAVVIG01 > CAVVIG01. Next base: position 2,909 of record JAXLRA010000006.1, read on the forward strand.
CCGCCCTGCGCGGCTTCGGCATCGCGAGGTAACGCCGTGGCCACCATGCTGCTGCGCCTCTCCCGCGTCGTGCTCGCCGTCACGCTCTTCCTGCTGGCCGCGCCGCCACGCCTGCTCGCACAGGCGGCCGAGGGCCGGGTGAAGTCCGACCACGTATCGATCTGGAATCCCGGCTTCACGACCGTGGCCACGACCGTCAACACCGGCGAGACCCTCGAGATCGTGGGACAGCAGGGCACCTGGTACGAGGTCGTCGTGCCCGCGACCGATCGACAGCCCCGGCGCACGGGCTTCATCGCGCGCTCACGCGTGGATATCGTCCGGGGCGCCGCACCCGCGGCACGCGCGCAGGACCGCGGCCGCACCGGTTCGCCGACCCCAAGCGGCCGTCCCGCAGCCCGCCCGTTCTGGCGCCTTTTCGGCGAAGCTGGCTATGGCCGCTTCACGGCGGCGAAGACCTTCGAAGCCGTGCTCGGTTCAGCGGGTGGCCCGTGGTTCGGCGGGGGCGTGATGCGGCAGCACGCGTCCGGCCTCTTCATCCAGGCCGAGGCCCAGCACTTCAGCGCAACCGGTGAGCGCGTGTTCGTGAACAACGGCACGGTGTATCCGCTCGGGGTGACCGACACCGTATCCATCACCCCGGTGATGGGTGCGGTCGGCGCGAGGAAGGCCTACGGACGCCGAGGCCTGACGCTGTACGGGGCTGCAGGCGCGGGAGTCTACGTCCTGCGGGAAGCCTCCGACTTCTCCGACCCGGCCGACGACGTGAAGCAGACCAACGGCGCGTACCGAGGACTTGCGGGAGTGGAGTGGCCACTGTCGCGCGCGCTGGCCGCCGCGGCGGAGTTCACCTACACCTTTGTGCCGAACAGCCTGACTGGTAATGCCTCGGACGCCTTCGACGAGCACGACCTCGGCGGCATGCAGGTTCAGGTCAAGATCCTGTTCGGCAGACACTGAGAACCGGCCGCCGGCTCAGCGCACGGCGGCATCCTGCCAGTGCCCTTCGTCGTCGCGGCAGCGGATCGCGGTCTCGTGGAACGCCTGCGCGAACGAGGGGTGGCCGTTCGGCGTGGTGTCGGACACGAACTGGTCGTAGGCGAGGCGCTCCACGCCGTGCGGCTGGATGGCGAACGGCGGTGACTGCCAGCCGCCTTCCACGCTGACCACACATCCCTCCCACGCGTCGTCTGTCAGGTTGACCACCCGGACATCCCGTTCGCCGCTCTGAACGGAGAGCGTCAGTTGAGCCGTCGCCGCGGACCAGGCGAGCCACCGTGCGCCCTGACTGATCGCCGTACCGAGTCCCAGGCACAGGACGAAGACGGCAGCGGCCAGCAGCGGTGGCGGCACGCGACGGAGAACGAACACGTGGGCAATTACGCCCCGGCGTGGGTGGCTGTTTACAGCTGACGCGGCCAGCTGAGCACTGGCGGCGGATCAGCGCACGGAGGTGTCAGGCAGAGGCCATTTCCGCGGCGAGCCGGTCGGCCTCTGCCGCGGTGGCAAAGAGCGTCTCGGGCCCGAACCTCGCGAAGATCTCGACCAGGTCGGGGTTGAGGAGCCCCTTCTTGACGTCCTTGGACAACTCGTCGAAGGCACGTTCGGGCGGCAGCGCCTGGCGATACGGACGCGACGTGGTGATCGCGTCGTACTCGTCCACGATCGAGATGATCTGCGCGAGGAGCGGCACCGCATCGCCCTTCAGGCCGTCGGGGTACCCGCTGCCGTCCAGGCGCTCGTGATGGCTGCGGACGATGGGACGCACCAGCGACAGCGCGCGGAGGTCGCCGCATAGCCGGTCGCCGATCACGGTGTGCCGCTTCAGGATCTCGTATTCCTCTGGCGTCAGCCCGGACGGCTTGAACAGGATGGCGTCGGCCACACCGATCTTGCCCACGTCGTGCAGGTAGCCGCCCCGGTGCAGCGCCGAGAGCTGCTCGTCCGACGCACCGATTTCCTTCCCGATGAGCACCGAGTAGGCGGCCAGCCGCTGGCAGTGTCCCCGCGTGTACGGATCGCGCGCTTCCACGGTGAGCGCCAGGCTGAGAATCACCGACTCGGCCGAATCCAGTTCGTCCGTGTACCGCTTCAGGCGGAGCAGCGAGCGGACCCGTGCCTTGAGCTCCTGGCTGTCGAACGGCTTGCCGAGGAAATCGTCCGCGCCCGCTTCGATCCCGGCAATGCGGTTCGCACGATCCGCGAGCCCGGTGATGAGGATGAACGGCACCAGTCGCGTCAGCGGATTTTCCTTCACGCGCCGGCAGAACTCGATGCCGTTGAGGTTCGGCATGTCGATGTCCGACACGATCAGGTCTGGCGCCTCCGCCTCGACCATGCGCAGCGCAATGGCACCATCAGCGGCCGACGTCACGCTGTACCCCTCCGCCGTGAGCATGCGCTCGAGCAGCGTGCGGTTCTGCGGCACATCGTCGACCACGAGCAGCCGCGTGGCTACTCGCAATTCGCTCAGGAAGGATGGGAAGAACAGTCGTTGCGTCACAGTGTCGGGGCCGCGCGGAGCGGAGTCACATCAGGCGGTTTGGAGCGCCTGCCGCACGGCAGAGGCCAGCCGGTCCGCCGTGAACGGCTTGGGTACGACGGCAATGCGTTGACCGCCGGCCGCATTCACGCCGAGCGCGTCCGCGTACCCGGACACATACAATACTCGCATCGAGGGGCGCCACTCCACAATCCGCTGCGCGAGATCGGGGCCGTTCAGTGACGGCATGACGATATCCGTGAGCAGGAGGTCGATGTGGTTGGGTTCGCAGCGCGCAATGCGGAGCGCGTCCGCCACGTCGCGCGCCACGAGCACCCGGTAGCCGTGCTGCGCCAGGAACCGCGCCGCCACCATCCTGACGCTCTCATCGTCTTCCACCACGAGCACGGTCCCTTCGTCCCTCGACCTGTGTGACGCAGGGATGGGTTCCGTCACCACGACGATGTCGCGCTCGGCGCGCGGCAGGTGAACGGAGACGCGCGTCCCGGCTCCCACCTCGCTCTCGACCACCAGGAAGCCACCGCTCTGTTCGACGATGCCGTAGACGGTGGACAGGCCGAGTCCGGTGCCCTTGCCTGCCGGCTTCGTGGTGAAGAACGGTTCGAGGACCCGCGACTGCAGTTCAGGCGGGATGCCGGTGCCGGTATCGGCGACGGTCAGGCGCACGAAGGCCCCGCTGCGCTCGCGGCCTCCGGCCACCAGATCGCCCGGCGCGAGCACGACGTTGCTCACCGTCACGGTGAGCGTTCCGCCCTTCGGCATCGCGTCCCTGCCATTGACCGCCAGGTTGACGACGATTTGGTCGAACTGGCCCGGGTCGATTCGTACTGGCCACACGTGGTCGTCGCCCGACACGGCCAGCACGATGTGCTCGCCGACGAGCCGCCCGATCATGCGCAGCGAACGGTCGAGCGCCGCACGCAGGTCGATCACCTCCGGCGCGCTGGGTTGCCGGCGGCTGAACGTGAGGAGCTGGCGCGTCAGGCTTCCCGCACGCTCGACAGCCCCCTGGATCTCGCGAAGGTCGTCGGCGGCGTCATGGTCGGTGGTGCGCGACAGGGCGAGGTCGGCGTACCCGGAGATGGCCGTCAGCAGGTTGTTGAAGTCGTGCGCCACGCCGCCGGCCAGGCGGCCGATGGCTTCCATCTTCTGGGCCTGCAGCAACTCAGCCTCGAGACGCGCGCGCTCGGAGACGTCGCGGACGAGGGCGCAGCCATACGCCTCCTGCCCGAAGATGACGCGCGTCACCCGGATCTCGACCGGCAGCTTCGAGCCGTCCTTCCGGAGGATGTCGGTCTTCAGCTCGATGGCGCCGGACCGCACCATCTCGCGCCATCGTTCCTCGAACCACTCGCGCGACCCATTCGGCACCAGTTCGAACAGGGAACGCGACCGCAGTTCATCCGGGTCGAAACCGGTCAGGCTCGTCATCATCCGGTTCACGTACAGCACGCGGCCGATGGGCTCGAACCAGCACACCGCGTCCGGCGCGTGCTCGATGGCGACGTGCGCCAGTTCGGCCGCCCGTTCGGCTTCGCGCTGGAGGGTGATGTCGCGCTGGATGGCGAGGTACCCAACCGTGGCACCCTGCTCCCTGACGGCACTGCTCGTGGACTCGATCGTGAGCAGTCGCCCGGAGCGGCTCCGGTTGAAGTGGGTGGTGCGGACCGACTCCCCGCGCACGAGGGTCTGCCAGAAGGCGCGGTAGAAGTCGTCGGTCTGTCGATGGCTCTTGAGGATGCGCGGCGTCGCCCGGCCCACGACCTCGTCCGCGTCGTAGCCGTACACCACGGTGAACTGGCGGTTCACGTACGTGAAGACGCCGGAGGTATCGGTGAGGAACACGATCTCACCCGAGGCATCCACTGCATGGCGCAGGAGCGACAACAGGCTCGATTCAGCCTGCGGCGATTGCCAGTCGCTCCTGTGGTCTGATTCCATGATGGAGATCAGATGTTACGGGTCTTCAGGGTGGCGCGCCCGCGGCGGTAGGACAAAGGCCGACCGCCGCTGGCTGCTTCCTGTGACGAACTGTGTGGATGAGCCGCTACTTCATCCAGTTCGCCACGCCGCCGTGCCCGGCGCACGCGCCCGCACGCTCGGCTGAGTACCAGAACGTGCCGTCCCCGCACTTCGCCGTGGCGTTGCGGTGATCACCGGTGATGTCGTCCTTGATCGCCGAACCGACGGACTTCGCGTCGCTGCCGCTGGTCTTCACGGCGCCCTTCGTGTCGTGCGCCACGGCCTTCCCCGCGTGCTTGGTGTCGCGCTTCACGGTCCTCGCCGCGGACTTCGTCCCGTGCGCCGTCGCCTTGCCGGCGTGCTTCACGGCGGCGCCTGTCTTCTTCGCCGCCTCCTTCGCATCGTCGCCGGCCTTGTCGGCTTCGCGCTTCGCCTTGTCGGCGTCCTGATCGGCGGTGGTGGTCGTCGTCTGCTGCGCGTGGAGGGTGGAAACGGTCGAGGGTGCTGCGAACCCGATCGTCGCAGCAAGCATGGATGCGAGCGCCAGTGACTTCATCAGTACGGTCCTCCTGATGCAGCACTAGCAAAGGATCATGCCAACACGGCTCCCGCCTTCACTGGATGATGCGTCCGCCGGTCATGAAGCGCCTGAAGTTCCTGTACTGGGAACTGATGCGGACGCGTGGGGCATTGGCACTGCGGATAACCTGGACCGTTTCGCGCGACGCCGGCAGCAGCATCGACTCGTCGGGATCGGTGAACCGCACGGGCTTGTAGACAATGCTGACGTCGGCGCGTTCGACCGTGATGTCGCGCTGGGGCGTGCGCTCCTTCCGGTTCGCCGGAAGGGTGACGTCGTAGAAACCGGTCAGCGACCCGTCGATCCGCATGACGGCCAGCGTTTCCGCATCGGCCCACACGCGCCACTTCATGTTGCCCGGCTTGCCGAACTTGTAGCAGTCCTCGGTGCTCTCGACCCAGACCTGGCCCTGCTCCCGCTCGAAGGCGTCGAGGACGACCACGGGTCGGCCATTGAGCTTGCCCGGCGGTCGACCGCTGTACCGAAACGACTCGCGGTTCTCGGGCAGGAACAGGCTGCCGAGCAGTTCCGGCGTGCTCGCCTCGGGGTCGAAGCACTTGTCGCGATCCTTCTCGCCGGGCGGGCGGCCGTTCACCTTGATGGGCGTGCGCAGGATCACGGGTGAGGCCATTCCACCGTTGGTGGCCGCGTCCCACGAGACACGCAGCTCGTTCACCAGCGTTCTCGGCGGCTCGGGCAGGCTCATGAGGTCGTAGCCGAGGTACTGCACGCGCACCGTCTCGTCGTAGATGATGCTCTGCGCGCGCGCGAAGTACTGCTGGACGTAGTCGCCGATCTTCGCGACGGTCTCCGACACGTCGACTGGAGCCTTGCCCTGGCCAGACACGCCCGTCGCTCCGAGTCCGAGCGCGAGTGACACGATCAGCGCGAGCCGACGCATGGCCTAACAGACTACACCGCTCCGCCTCCCGGGTGTGCCGCCTCTTTGGGGCTTGATCCCCGGGCGCGCGGTCCCCATACTTGGCGCCATGCGGGCACCCGGCGTGGGACGACGCGGCAGCTCCACTGTGATGCGGCGCCTCATGCTGGCGACCCTGCTCTGCCTGACCGTCGCGTCGGCCGCGATGGCCCAGCGCATCTGGACCGGCGGCGGCCGCTTCTACCGCGAACCACCGAAGTGGGTGAAGGAGGCGGACTTCGACGGGTCCTTCCTGTACTGCCGCGGCTTCTACAGCCAGGTGACGCGCGAACCTGGCGGGCAGGGCTGGAGCACCGACTATCCCGGCGCCGACAACAACTTCTCCGTACGCCTCGCCGAGCTGACCCGGGTGCAGGTGAAGCTCAACGCCGATCGCCTCCCCAACTACGGCGTCGTCTCACTGACCGACCCGTTGCTCTTCAGGTGCCCCATCCTCTTCATGGAGGACGTGGGCACGGTGGAGTTCAGCGAAGCGGAAGTGCAGGCGCTGCGCGCCTATTTCCTGAAGGGCGGCTTCCTCTGGGTGGACGACTTCTGGGGGAGCTTTGCCTGGGACCGCTGGTCGCAGCAGATCGCCCGGGTCCTGCCGCAAGGTGAGTACCCCATCATCGACGTGCCGCTCACGCACCCGATCATGCACACGCTCTACGACGTGCGCGAGTACCTGCAGGTGCCGTCGATCCAGTTCTGGTACAGCAACAGCGGCTCGACCTCGGAGCGCGGCTACGACAGCGCGCAGGTCCACTACCGGGGCATCCAGGATCCGGGCGGTCGCCTGATGGTGTTCATGACGCACAACACCGACGTGGCCGACACCTGGGAACGCGAAGGCGAGAACCGCGAGTATTTCGACCTCTTCTCACCCCGTGGCTACGCTATCGGCGTCAACGCGGTGCTCTACGCGATGACGCACTGAGCTGACGCCTGAAGTTCAGAGTTCAGACTGCAGATTTCAGATTGGAGGGCACTCGCTCTGCAGCCGAATCTGAAATCCAATCTGCAATCTGAATTCTGCAATCTGCAATCTGCAATTCTCTCTATCGCCTGAGCGACGAGGCGGCGATCGCGCCGAGGTCGTCCTTGCCGTGACCGTCGGCAATGGCTTCGTCCATCCGCTTGGCGATCGAGGGCAGTGAGACGAGCGCTTCCTGTCCTGCCGCTTCGAGCATGAGGCGGATGTCCTTGCGCGCCATGGTGAGTTCGAAGCTCGCGCTGAAGTCGCCGCGGGCGATCTTCTGCGCCCGCCCCGTCAGCGCCGCGGCGGCGTTGAAGCGGGTGAAGACGCCGATGGCCTCGACCGGATCGACATCGAGGTTCTTCGCCATCGCGAGGATGTCGGCGATGCCGCCGGTCATTGCGAAGAGCATCGAGTTGCCGAACAGCTTCAGCGCCGCCGCGAGATCCTCGCGTTCGCCGAGGTACCAGAGATCTCCGGTCATGCCGGCGAGCGTCGGCTGCACCTGCTCGAAGAGCGCCTGCGGTCCGGAGACCATCATGAGGCCCTTGGACTCGCGCGCCATGGCGGGCCCCATGAACACCGGCGCGTGCACGAACTTCAGCCCTCGCGCGGCCGCCTTCACCAGCCTCGCCTTCGTCCCCGCAGGCGACGTCGTCGTGTGATCGACGACCACCGCGGACGCGGGAACGTGCGCGCCGATCCGCTCGAGCAGCGCATCGACCGCGCTGTCCTCGGACAGGATGATGTGCACTTCGTCGGCACCGGTGATCGCCGCTTCAGGCGTCGGCGCCGCGGTGGCTCCGAGCGCGACCAGCGGCTCGGTCTTGGACAGGGTGCGGTTCCACACCGTCACCGCCTGGCCGCGCCGCAGCATCGATTCGATCATCCCGCTGCCGAGCAGGCCAGTTCCCAGGAACGCAATTCGCGCCATCCCATTCCTCAATCACGTCAAAGCGCCACCGTGGAGGTCGCGGACGACGCGGAAGCCAGGAAGCAGTCGTAGAGTCCATCTTCAGGTGGACCTGCACAGGTCGGGCCAGCTCGAGCCGTGCCCTAGACAGGTTCCACAGTCGTCTTCACGTCCGGGAACCTGTGCCCGACGCACACGTCGTAGACCCAGGCTCCGACGACACCACCCACACACGGCGCCACGATCGGCACCCACCACCAGCCGTTGCCGGCGGTGAAGACCTCCCCGCCCCAGCCCGCGAGAAAGGTGAACAGGCGCGGGCCGAAGTCGCGAGCCGGGTTGATGGCATACCCGGTGTTCCATCCAAACGCCATTCCGATCGCCATCACCAGCAGGCCGACGAGGACGGGAGCCAGGCCGTTGGGCGCGGGCGAGTTGCGCGAGTCGGTGATGCCGAGGATCACGCCGATGAGGAGCGCCGTGCCGAGCGCTTCGTTCAGGAAGCCGCTCCCGATGCTGAGGAACCCCTGGGGATACGTGGCCCAGATCCCGGCCGTGCCGAGATCGCCGGTCACGTGCCGCACGCCGCTGTCGAAAGCGTTGAGCGCGTCGTGATACGCCAGGAACACGAGGGTGGACGCAACGAGCGCTCCAACCATTTGCGCGACGATGTAGGGGCCGACCTTGGCCCACGGGAAGCGCCGGTGCACGGCGAGCGCCAGGGTCACGGCAGGATTCAGGTGCGCGCCGGTGACACCGGCCGAGACGTAGCAGCCCATCATCACCCCCAGGCCCCAGCAGATGTTGATGGAGAGCGTCGAGCCGGCCGACTTCCCGCTCAGCACCGTCTGCGCGACGACGCCGAGTCCGAACGCCAAGAGCACCGTCGTGCCCAGGAACTCCGCGAGCATCTCGCGGACCACACCCTCTCGCATCAGCCCCTCCGGCGGAAAAAGGATGCTCATTGTAGACTCTTCCGCCATGGCCTACATCCTTGCTCTCGATCAGGGCACCACCAGTTCGCGCGCCATCATCTTTGCGGCAGACGGCAGCATCAGGGCCGTTGCCCAGAAGGAGTTCACCCAGATCTTCCCGAAGGCCGGATGGGTGGAACACGACCCCAACGAGATCTGGGCCTCGCAGATCGGCGTGGCGATCGAGGCGCTCGGGCGCGCGGCGCTGAGCGCCTCGGACATCGCGGCCATCGGCATCACCAACCAGCGCGAGACCACCATCGTCTGGGATCGGCAGACCGGCGAACCGGTCTTCAACGCGATCGTCTGGCAGGACCGCAGGACGGCGGAGTTCTGCGAGCGGCTGAAGGCCGACGGCGCGGGATCGCTCGTGCAGCAGAAGACCGGCCTGCTCATCGATGCGTACTTCTCGGCGAGCAAGGTCCGGTGGGTGCTCGACAACGTGCCGGGGGCGCGCGAGAAGGCGGCGGCGGGCCGGCTGGCCTTCGGCACCGTCGACACCTGGCTGATCTGGAAGCTGACGGGCGGCCGCGAGCACGTGACCGACGTGAGCAACGCGTCGCGTACGATGCTGTTCAACATCCACACGCTGGCGTGGGACGAGGAGCTGCTTCGTCTGTTCGACGTGCCGGCGTCGATGCTGCCGGCGGTGAAGGCGTCGAGCACCGTCTACGGCGAGACGTCCACGTCGCTCGGCATCGGGCAGGTGCCGATTGCCGGCGTCGCGGGCGATCAGCAGTCGGCACTCTTCGGCCAGATGTGCCGCACACCCGGCATGTCGAAGAACACCTACGGCACGGGCTGTTTCCTGCTGCAGAACATCGGCACCTCGCCCACGCCGTCGAAGCACCAGCTCGTGACCACCGTGGCCTGGCAGATCGACGGCCGCACCGAGTATGCGCTCGAGGGCAGCGTGTTCATCGGCGGCGCGGTGGTGCAGTGGATTCGCGACGGGCTCGGATTGATTCGCACCGCGGCGGAGATCGAGCCGCTGGCGCTCTCCGTGCCGGATAACGGCGGCGTGTACCTCGTGCCCGCGTTCGCGGGGCTCGGCGCACCGCACTGGGATCCGTTCGCACGCGGCGCGATGGTCGGCCTCACGCGCGGCACGACCTCGGGGCATATCGCGCGCGCCGCGCTCGAGAGCATTGCCTTCCAGGTGGCGGACCTGCTGGACGCCATGGCGGCCGACTGCGGCATCGCGGCGACCGAACTCAGGGTGGACGGCGGAGCCGCCGCGAACAACACGCTGATGCAGATGCAGGCCGACCTGCTGGGGGTGCCGGTGGTGCGCCCCGCCGTCACCGAGACGACGGCACTCGGCGCCGCCTACCTGGCCGGGCTTGGCGTCGGCTTCTGGAAGTCCGCGGACGAGCTGACGGGGCAGTGGCAGGTGGACCGCCGGTTCGTGCCGGCGATGGACGCGGCGCAGGCCCGCGCCCTGCGTGCGCGCTGGACCGCGGCGGTCGAGCGCGCAAAATCGTGGGAATCGGGATCCTGAGGAACAGGATCGGCGTCCAGATACCTCACGGGGGCTAAGATTCTCGGCGACCTCCGCGCACCCCGCGGTGGCGCTTTGGTGCAGTGAAACGGACGCGTAGGAGGAGCAATGAAAGCACTGGTACTCATGATGGCGATGGCGGCTGGCCTGGCCGCGGCGCCGGCCATGGCGGCGGATCTCAAGGTGGGCGATCAGGCGCCTGACTTCTCGCTGCAGGCGACCGACGGCAAGACCTACAAGCTGTCGGACTTCAAGGGCAAGCAGGCGGTGGTCGTGGCCTGGTTCCCGAAGGCGTTCACGCAGGGCTGCACCATCGAGTGCAAGTCGCTCGCGGAGCACGGCGACCTCATCAAGAAGTACGACGTCACCTACTTCATGGCGAGCGTCGACCCGCTCGACGGCGCGCAGGGCAACAAGGCGTTCGCGGAAACGCACAAGGCCGACTTCCCGCTCCTGAGCGACCCGACCAAGGCGACCGCCACGGCGTACGGTGTCCTCACTGAGCGCGGCTTCGCGAACCGCTGGACGTTCTACATCGGCAAGGACGGCCGCATCCAGCACATCGACAAGGACGTCGCCACGCGCCTCGCCACCTCGGCCGAGGACATGGCCGCCAAGCTCGGGGAACTCAAGACCCCGGTGAAGATGGCGAAGAAGTGATACACGTTCCGAAGTTGGAACTGAGAAGTTAGAAGTTAGAACTGAACTCGGAAGTCAGAACTTGCACGCCTGGCTTCCGAATTCCAGCCGGCGCCCCAAGGGCTGTCCTGCGCCCTTCATGTAGGGCCCGCCTTCAGGCGGGTTCCCGGCGCTCTCCCACCTCCGCACCCGCCCTGTCAGCCCTTCAAAGTTCCAACACCCGCAGCACGGAGTTCACACGGGGGGCACGGATATCAGGCCCTTGGGAGTGTCAGCCCCGTCAGTCCTCCGAGCCGAGTCGGCAGAGTCGCACGACACGGCGGCGTGCTACCATCCGCGGCTCGACGTGGCCGTGGTCTTCTGGACGCACGGGTGAGTGTATCGCCGCAATATTCAGATGAGGTCATCTGCAGCTTTGGTGCTTCGCCTGATGCACCTGATCGAGGTCAACGTTCAAGGTGCAGGCATAACTTCAACAACGTTGGAGGGCTCGCTGTGCTTGTTTCGGCCCGTCTATGACAAGCCAAGTGCGACCACATTCGGAATGTCGAGCGCGATAAACACATTCCAGAGGGGCAAGCTCTTTCGTAAAGTCTATTGCGTCGAACAATTCAATTCGGCTGGAGACCTCGTCAAATTCCACATCCAGCTGAAGGATGAGAGCGAACGACTTCTCGGTCAGTGGGATCTGGATCTGAACCATGGGTTTCATACCCACCCGGTGGTCGGTGGAATCAAAGGGAAGGCTCACATCCCTTTCGAGGGCGGATTGGCCGACGTGGGCCTTGAGATCGCTTCGATGATCAACGCGGCGGTTTGACAGCGGCACGTCACACTTCGCGGTGCTGATGCAACCCTCGAGACGCGGCGATGCTGACCATCGTGGTTGTTCAACTGAGAATCCTCCGCTAACGACGTCTCCCATGAGCGACCTGTTCGACGTCGAACTCCGCACAGGGCCCTCGGCGTTGCCACCAGAGGCCTTCCTCGCGCTGGTGCAACGGGTCTGGCCTCGCGCCTACGATACGGCACGCGTTGCACAGGCGTTGAATCGAGCATCAACGTCGGTGCCTGGACTGGTGAACGCCTCGTGGGTTCCGTGCGTGTCCTCAGTGATGGGTACCTGTTCAACGCGGTTGCCGAGGTCCTTGTCGACCCCGAGTTCCGACGGCGCGGCATCGGTCGCGCCTTGATGCACCGCGCGCTGGCGCTGGCTCCTGGAGGGCGGCTGTTCTTCGGGGCACAGCCCGGCAACGAGCTGTTCTTCGAGCAGTGTGGATTCAGGAGAGGGCCGGTCGGCTTCGTTGGGACGCTCGACGAAGTACTGGGGCGAGAGTTCGGCTGACCGCACGTTGAGCTGACCAAAGCGGAGACCAGCGATGGCCGAAACGGCACCGGACGAAGACCTCGCCCGGTATGTGTTCAACAACTACGGGTGGCTCATGACCGTTCAGGAGGCGCGGGCGCAATACACGTTCATCGCCGACGCCATGTCCCGCACCCCCGGCGCCGCTAGGCGCCTGGCGCTTCTGGAACAGCAGATCGCGCGAATCTCCGGCGAACCGATGCGGACCACCGACCCCGAAGCCCTGGCGCTGATGCGCGACGGTCTCGAAGCGTTCATCAAGACGACGAGTGCGCGCATTCTTCGCGACCATCAGGACACGGTGGTACTCAACCACTGCCCCAGGTGCGGCGGCCTGGCCAGGACGCCTCGGGCGAAACAGTGCCGGTGGTGTTTCCACACCTGGCATGGTCAACCGTAGATCCGCAGGCGGCTCGACGCTTCGTCTCTCCTGCTGCGCCGTCGGGTCTAGCAGGGTCGCCTCGAAGTTCGTCGCTCCGGTTCACGTCAGCGTTCGAACGTCCAAGCGCCCTCTGACTTCCGAGTTCTGCCTTCCTTCTGAGTTTCTGACTTCTGAGTTCTGAGTTCTCAGCTCCCCTTACGTCGTCGGAATCGGCGGCACGTTGATCGGCGCTGAACCACGAGAGAACTTCAGCAGCGCGACCGCACCGAAGCCGACGGTCCACGCGAGGTACTCGATGACGAAGCCGGCGATGCCCAGCGACGCCGAGAGCGGGAACAGCATGCCGCCGCCGAGGCTGGCGAGGCGCGAGAGCAGCACCGGCAGCATGATGAGCAGCACGCCGAGCATCGTGAGCAGGTAGGGGTTGTCGTCGGTGCGGCCGAGCCGGCCGGTCACGACCTGACCCACGCGGTGCGCGACGCCGGTGAAGCCCACGAGCGCCACCAGCGCGATCCCGAGCACGACGAACGGAATCAGCAGGATGAGCGGGATGCCGACGATGGTCATCACGAGGACGATGATCGTGATGACCAGCAGCGGCACGAAGAGGATCTGCGCGGCGAAACCCACGGCGCCGGCCTTGACGGAGGCGTTTGCCGCCACCGAGCCGGCACGCTCCATGTACTCCCGGCCGAACAGCACCACGAGCGCCGCGAAGAGGCACAGCACCGCCACCCGCACCAAGGTGCCGACGAAGGCGAACGCGGAGCCGAGCATGCCGCTCCACCACTGCCCCACCGGGTTGCGGCGCCAGGTCCAGCGGCTCAGGTCGATGCCGCCGAGGCTCACCTCCTGCGCCTTGCCGCGCACGATCGCGCCGGGGTCGCGGCGCAGCGGACCACCGACGGCAGTCACGTCGCCAGCCACCACCGAGCGCGGACCGAGGGTGACACCGCCGCCAACGGCCACCACGTCGCCGCGCACCTCACCGTCGATCCGCACCGGCCCGCCGACAGCGACGACGTCGCCAGCCAGGTTCTCGTCGACTTCCACCGTGACGCCGCCGCCGATACGGACGCGGTCGCCGTTCCGGCGATCGCGCCGCGGGAACGGTGGAGGCTCTGGCGGTGCCGGTGGTTCGGGCAGCACGGACGGCGTGGGGGGAGCGGGCACGTCGGGCGGCGGAGGCGGAGCCACGGCCGAGGTGGCGCCACCCGCGCTGAAGAGCGTCCGGCGGTCGGCATCGCTCAGGTAGGAGAGGCGCAGCACGAGGTCGGCGTCGGCCCCGAGCCGCTGGCGGAGTTCAGCGCCCGTGGCAGGCTGGCCGTCGAGGGCGATGGCGCCGTCGGCGATCTCGATGGACCGGACGGTCGACGCCGAAGCCCGCGGCTTCAGCGCGAGCCCTTCGCGCAGCGGCAGCACCTCGAACCGCCGTTCCACGTCACGCCGCAGGGCGTCGTCGCGCCGGTCCTGCGAGAAGGAGGGGCTCCCTCCGCAGATGATTGCGAGCACCACGAGGATGCTCAACCTCCCCAGACCGATCATCGTGAAGACTCCTCATCAGAACCGAGTAGCCGCTGCAGCCAGTAGAACGCGAGGGCGCCCACCACGGCGAGCCCGAGCAGCACGCCCGACGCTTCGCGCGTCGCCAGCGAATCGCTCGCCGCCCGGCCGACCGCGGACAGCAGGGTCCACGGGTCGGCGCCCGAGCTCATCGCGGCCGCCAGCCACACGCACGCATTCACTGTCAGCGTCAGCGTCCGGACGAACGCGCGGATCGCCAGGGGCAGCAGCAGATAGAGTCCAGCCACCGTTCCCACGACCGTCACGAGTCCGGCGCCCGCCAGTCTCGCCGTGCGGGACCCGGGTCCCGCCGACGGCCGTCGCCAGCCCATCTAGCTAGTTTTACGCGATTTAGCGGTACCGGGTTCCACCCGGGCCGCGATCGGTCGTCGCCGGGCGTTACTTGATCGAGATGCCGGCGCCGAAGCTGAGGAGGGTCGTGCGCGGGCCAGTGGGCCGGTTCAGGATGGCCGTGGTGGGTTCGATCGCGTAAAAGCGGACGTCGAAGCTGAACGCGAGGTGCCGCTTGATGAACCAGCGTGCACCGCCCCCGTAGTTGATCGTCTGCAGGTGCTCCGTGTCAGGCAGCTGCGCCGCTTCACCATCGGGCACCACGGACCACGTGGAAGGGCCGATGCCGCCGCTGATGTAGCTCCAGCCGTCGCCGTCCCCGAAGTTGAACGAGATCTGTGGCGCCACGTGCGTGAACCGCTCGGTCACCGCACGGCCGAACACCGTCGTCGAGATCTGCGGCTGCGCCGCGTGGGAGCGCCCGATCGTGAGGTCGCCGCCAAGGCCGAACGTCACGGCCTTCCAGCGCGCCACGTAGACGTGCGCGCCCGTGTGGAGGCCCAGGCCGGAGCCGGGCAGTTCCTGCAGGAGCAGTCCGCGGCTCGCCGCCAGCTGCGGGTCATCGCCCGGGAAGCGCGGCATGGTGCCGTGGACGTCGATGACGAACGGCCCGATTCTTGGCGGGGGACCCTGCGCCCGGGCGGGATGCGGCAGCAGGCAGACGCCGATGAGGAGCAGCAGGCCTAGGCGAAGTCTCGACAACAGCCGATATTGTACTCACGTGTTCCCCGACAAACCTGTCGTACTCACGCGTCATGCCGTTTGACGCTGTTCGAGTCCGTTAACTACGATGCCTGCACGCATGACACGTTACGAACAGTTGCCGCCGCTCCCCGAACGCATCAACAAGCTCGATCAGCTCGCCGTCGATCTCTGGTGGAGCTGGAACGCCGACGGGCGTGAGGTGTTCCGCCGACTCGATTACACCCTCTGGAAGGCCACGGCCCACAATCCGGTCCGGATGCTGTGGGTAGTGCAGCGCGAGAAGATCGAGGCGGCGGCCAAGAGCCCCGACTTCCTGGTCGCGTACGACCGCGCCGTGGCCAGCCTCGACTCGGCGAGGGCTGCGCACAACACGTGGTGGGCCAACAAGTACCCGAACCTGCAGGGACGCTCGATCGCGTACTTCTCGGCGGAGTTCGCGCTGCATCAGTCGCTGCCCATCTACGCCGGCGGCCTCGGCGTGCTCGCCGGCGACCACTGCAAGGAAGCGAGCGACCTCGGCGTGCCGCTCATCGGCATCGGGTTCATGTACCCGCAGGGCTACTTCCACCAGCAGGTGTCGGCGGACGGCTGGCAGCAGGAAGTCTACGAACATCTCAACTGGCCTGATGTGGCCATCGACAAGGCGACGAATGCGGACGGCAGTCCGCTCATCACGGCCGTGCCGATCGGCGATCGCACGGTGCTCGTCCAGGTGTGGCGCGTGCGCGCCGGGCGCGTGAAACTCTACCTGCTCGACACCGACCTCGAGGAGAACGCGCCCTGGGACCGCGAGCTGTCCGCCCGCCTCTACGGCGGCGATCGCGAAACGCGCATCCAGCAGGAAATCATCCTCGGCATCGGCGGCGTCCGCGCACTCAAGGCACTCGGCTCCGAACCCGGCGTCTTCCACCTGAACGAAGGGCATGCCGGCTTCGTGGTACTGCAGCGCATTCGCGACCTGACCGAACAGGGTGCCTCGTTCGACGACGCGCTGGAGCAGATCCGGAAGTCGACGATCTTCACGACGCACACGCCGGTCCCGGCGGGTCACGATGCGTTCCCGTTCTACATGGTCGAGAAGCACCTGGCCGGTGCCTGGGGGTCGCTGGGCTCCAACCGCGACCGCTTCCTGGCACTCGGCGCGTACGACAACGGGGGCGGCTCGCAGTTCAACATGACGGCGCTCGCCCTCCGCTCGGCCGGTGCGGTCAACGCCGTCAGCGAACTCCACGGCAAGGTCACGCGCCAGATGTTCCAGCCGATGTGGCCGGACCGCAGCGAGGACCAGATCCCGGTGGGCCACGTCACCAACGGCGTGCACGTGCCGACGTGGATCGCCGCCGACCTGGCCGACCTCTTCACGAAGCACCTCGGGGCCGACTGGATGGAGCGCCAGGACGACCCGGCGCAGTGGGACGCGGTCCTCAACATCCCAGACGATGAGCTGTGGGCCGTGCGGAACGCGCTGCGCCGCTACCTCTTCACCTTCGTGCGCGAGCGCGCCCGCAACCGCTGGACCGTCGAGCGGGTCGGCACGCCGCGTATCGTCGCCGCTGGCACGCTGCTCGAGCCCGAGGCACTCACCATCGGCTTCGCGCGCCGCTTCACCGGCTACAAGCGTCCCGAGCTGATCTTCCACAACCCCGAGCGGCTCGCGCAGATCCTGTCCTCGGCAGAGCGGCCGGTACAGATCGTCTTCGCTGGCAAGTCGCACCCGGCGGACGAGACCGGCAAGCACCACCTGCAGCGGGTCTACCGCCGGGCGCTCGACCCGATGTTCAGCGGCCGCGTGGCCTTCGTCGACGACTACGACCTGCACGTCGCGCACTTCCTCGTGCAGGGCTGCGACGTGTGGCTCAACAACCCGCGCAAGCCGCTCGAGGCGAGCGGCACCAGCGGCATGAAGGCGGCGGTCAATGGCGTGCCGCACCTGAGCATCGGCGACGGCTGGTGGGCCGAAGGCTACAACAGCCGCAATGGCTGGCTCATCGACGGCGGCCTGCCCTACGACAACTGGGACGCCGTGGACGCGGCGGACGCTGACGCCCTCTACCGGTTGCTCGAGGAGCAGATCGTCCCGACCTACTACGACCGCGACGCGAAGGGTGTCCCCCACCGCTGGCTCGCCATCGTCAAGGAGTCGATCCGCACGGTGGCGCCGCGCTTCTCGGCCAGGCGCATGGTCAAGGAGTACGTGGACCGCTGGTACGCCCCGGCGCTCGACAACCGGATGGACGTGAAATCCTAGCGTTTCAAAGCCTCTTCATCCGGCTGCCGGCCGGGTGGAGAGATGTCTGGATTCCGCGGTGCTAGACTGAAGGGATGCCACGCAAGACGGTCGTCAAGGCGCGCTGCGCGCTCTGCGGTGCCAAGGACGTGTCCGAGCCCCGCGGCGAGGAGAAGTACTGCCGCGACTGCTGGGACAAGAAGATCGCCGTCGAGGAAATCGTGGCCCGGGAGTTCGCGCTCAAGCGCTACATCCGGGCGCACAGCGCCGAGAAGTACCTGATCTACCACTCCACGCAGAAGCGGCCCTGCGGGCAGCTGATCGTGGTGGACGACGGGTACGACCTGTTCCTCACCCTCATGCTCTACCCCAACTTCGGCTGGGACGAACCGGCGTATCACCTGGAGGGCGACCCGGAAGGGCGGCTCTTCTCGGAACTGCTGGTGGACGTGGTGGCGGCCGACGTCATCGAGCCGTGGGGCGGCGGGAAGTGGCACATGGAAATCGTCCGAACCGTGAACCCGGAGCCCGAGGACTGGAACGGTGAAATGTAAGGGACTTCCGGTATAATCACCGCCTCGAACTTTTGACCGACGACTTTTCTGGAGGATCGATATGAATCGCGTGCATTTTGCCGTCGCCGCGACGCTCATCAGCACCACGATGTTTGCCGGCGCCGTGGTCGCGGCTCAGTCCACGCAGCTCACGCCTGTGCTGGCTGGCAAGAAGATCACCCCACCCTTCAAGGGCGAGGCGACGATTGAAATTCTGCAGCCGGTCACGAAGCCGATCCCCGGCAAGAGCCTCGTGCAGACGACCATCAAGGTGAAGAACACCGCTCCGGGCCCGATCGCCCGGCTGATGGTGGCCGAAACCTGGTACGACGGCGCTGGCGCCATCGTCGCGGGTGGCCGTGGCGTCATCAACGGGTTCCTGCAGCCCGGCGAAGTCCAGACCATCACGATCGACACGCCGTACAGCCCGAAGATGAAGTCGAACAACTGGAACTTCACCCACGCCAACGGCACGGTCAAGCCGACCCGGGTGAAGACCCTCGACGACCCGGCCGCTGCCGCAGCGGCGCCGGCGAAGAAGTAAGTTCGCCGTCCGGTACAGACGAAGGGCCGGAATGCCGCGAGGCGTTCCGGCCCTTTTTGTTTCGGTAGGCGCGCCACCGCGGAGCGCGCGGAGATCGCGGTGACCTGTTTCAGAAAGTAGACTCCGCGTCCTCCGCGTCCTCCGTGGTGGAGCGTTCCTCAGCCCCAGGCGAGGACACGGCCGATGATCGACCGCTTGCGGGTGATGACGCGGTTGCGCCCCTTCTTCTTGGCTTCGTAGAGCGCTTCGTCCGCGCGCTTGACGAGCCCGTCCGGCCCCTCGTCCGCATCGAGATCGACGAGGCCGCAGCTCACCGTGAAGTGCACGCGCTCCTTGCGCCCGAGCACGTCGTATTCGTAGCTGCTGTTGCTGATGTCCATCAGCAGCTTCTTCATGCGCCCTTCGACCTCGGTGGCTGACGCGCCCGGCAGCAGGATCGAGAACTCCTCGCCACCGTAGCGGCAGACCACGTCGGTCTGGCGCACGCCCTTCGACAGCCACTGGGCCACACAGACCAGCACCCGATCGCCAATCGGGTGGCCATGGGTATCGTTGATCTTCTTGAAGTGGTCGACGTCGATCATCGCCAGCGCGATCGAGGTACCGTTGTCCTTCGCCGTCTGCACCAGCCGCTTCAGCGAACTGTCGAACCGGCGGCGGTTGCCCACCTTGGTCAGCGGGTCGACCGTCGCCTCGACTTCCATTTCCGACAGCTTGGCCTGCAGCGTTTCCACGCGGCGGGTGAGCGCGGTGTAGGCCTCTTCGTCCTTCTGCTGCTTCTCGGCGACAGCGCGGCGCAGGTTTCCGACCTCGTCGTTCATCCGCTTGCGGAGTTCGCGGATGTTCTCGAGTTCCGAGATCCGCAGGAAGCGGTCGGAACTGGCCAGCACCTGGCTGTTGAAGTCGGTCGAAGTGCCAACGGAGAGCTTGGCGGCGTCGCGCAGGATGGCGATGACCTCGGTCAACTCCTTCTCGCGTTCCGCGTGGTAGGTGCGCGACCCTTCCAGGTACGTGCGGCAGAGCAGGATGCAGGCGTCGGTCACCTGCGGCAGTTCGCTGCGGCGGCGCGGGTCGTGCAGCGCGGACCGGTACTCCTTGATCCGGATCTGGAACTCCTCGCGCTCCTGGGGATCCGCTTCGGGCGCCAGTTGCTGGAGCACTTCCATCAGGCGATCGAGGAACAGGGCGAAGGCATCACCACGCTTGTCGACGAAGGCTTCGACATTGGCCGGGGCCAGCGCGGTCGCCGCCGGGGCGGCAGACGCCACCGGAGCGGCCGTAGTGGCGGCCACCGGCGTCGGCGCCGCTGGCGCCTGGACAGGGGTAGGGGATGAGGGCTTGCGCAGCCCGAGTTCGGTCAAGTCGGCCATGTCTGAGTCGCCTGCTGAGAGTGGTAGTAGAACGCCTTCATGCTCGTTATCGGCCGCTCAACCTCATCCTTTAACCTACAAAGCGTCATCCAAAGTCGGCGGATGCGCGAACGCGTGCACTCGCGACTCCATCGCAGGGCTCGGGATGGTTCCTCGGTTCTCGTGTCGGTAATCGGCCCGAGCGGGAGGGGTGTGAGGGGCAGGCGGCGGTTGTGCAGCGAACGGGGGCCCGACGACGGCGGCGTCAGGCCCCTCTCATGGTCAGGCGGTCAGCGTGCGGCGGGCACCACGCGGAACTGCACCTGGCGGGTCGTGACGTTGTCGTTCCCCAGCCGGGACCGGGCTTCCACGTTCAGCACGTACAGGCCGGGGGGGATGTCGGAGAGCGGCACCCGCGTGGTGTAGCCGTAGCCGCCCTTCGCCCCGCCGAGCTCGCTCGAGTCGCGCTGGTCGTCCACCTTGAACACGACCTTGCCCTCGTCGGTGAGCACCGAGGTCGCAATGTCCACCTTGTGCGGGGCCTTGCCTGAGTTGTCGTAGATCTCGGTGAAGATGGCGAGTTCGTCGTTCTGCGGGAACACGCGCAGGCCGACGGGCGGCGCGGGCAGCACCGTCTTCAGCTGCTCGTCAGGCTTCGCCGTCATCATGGCCGAACCCGCCATTGACGTGATCGTGACGCCGCTCATCGACATGGTCTGCTTGTAGAAGTCCGGCACTTCGAGGTCGTAGATTACCGACCCGATCAGGTTCTTGATCGTGTCGTGCGCGGCCGCCCGGAGCTGGTACCGGCCCGGCGGCAGGTCGACGCGGTTGATGACCCGGACGCCCCCCTGCTCCACCCGCGCCTTGCTCTCGGGCCGCAGGTTCAGCGTGAGCGCGCTGTTGTTGGCGCCGTAGATCTTGGCCTTGTTGTCGACCGCCATGAACGAGATGTCGACCTTGCTGTTCTCGCCGAGGCTCAGGTCGCGGCCGCTCAACTCAATGCCGACCACCACCGAGGCGTTCGGCTGCGGCCCCTTGAACGGCGCCGCGAACATCCGCATGGTGAGACCGCTCACCTGCAGCGGGCTGTTGATCGCTTCGAACATCTCGGCCGGCATGGCGCCAGGCTTCTGGTTCTTCGTCTGCTGCGGCTTGCCCTTCGGGGCGGCATATCCGCGGCGCGCCCGGACCGTGAGGCCCGGCCGGTTCACCTTCACCTCGATGCGGTGGAACTTGCCGTCGGTCTTCGGGTTCGGCGGGTAGTAGGCCAGGACGTAGTAGGAGCTGTTGTCGCGGACGATCCGATCGAACACCGTCGCCGTGTCGTTGCGGTTCACGGCGGCAAAGCCCCCGCTCTCCTCGGAGAGCTGGCGCAGGCTGTCCTGCGACATGCGGATTTCGTTGTTCAGGGAGCCCATGCCGATGCCCTGGCTGGGGTCCTGCGAGTTCGCGAAGTCGCCCTGGGTGATGGCTTCGTCGCCGCCGGTGGCGAGCCCGCGCGGGTCGATCCCGTAGATGCTGACGTTCGAGCGCGCCGTCGCCGACAGCGTGTCGCGGATCTCGCTGATCAGGCTGCTGGCCGACGAGGGCGGTGCATCCATGCCGCGGATGATGTCGTTCAGGTCGTAGTCGATCCCCTCGCTGAAGAGGAGCATGGTCTTGCGGCGGCCGCGGACGCCGCCGAACCAGTCGGCCACCTGCCGCAGCGACCCGAGCATGGACTGCGCGTTGTGTCCGCGCTCCTGGTCGTTGGGGTCCATGGCGCGCTGCGTGGGATCGGGGCCGAGCTGGTTCCGGAAGTACTGCTCGTTGCGCGACACCGTCACCGACGGGAGCTTGCGTCCCATGAACTTGTCGACCGCGTTGAGGAGCAGTCGCTTGTTGCTGGTGAACTCCTGGGCGTCGGACGACCGTCCGCCAGTGAAGATCACGGCCATGAGGTCGTTGGCGCCGAGGTTCCGCTCGATGAACTGGCGGGCCGAGCGCCGCACCTGCTGCGTGCGGAGCGCGTCGACGTGCAGGTCGTCGAGGATCATCACGTAGACCCGCCCGTCGAACGGACGTTCGTTCGACTGCGTGTCCGGTTCGATCGGGCGCGCCGAGAAGAGCGGGCGCTCGTAGCGTTCGACGGGAATGTCGACCACCGTGAAGGTGGAGACCGACTGGGGCTTGCCGTCCTCGAGGACCTGGAAGTCTTCCTTCTTCAGGTTCCGGACGAAGTTGCCCTGCTGGTCGGTGACGACCGCGTCGACTTCCACGTATTCGACCTGCGCCTTGAACGTCGGGCCCTGGACGACAGGCTCCTGCGACTGCCCCTGACCGGCGACAAGGCCTCCACCGGCGAGCAGGACGAAGAGGGCGGCAATCCTGAGTCGTGCGTTCTTCAACATCGTGACCTCGAAGCGAATTATAAGGGCCGTACGCCCGGTCATTTTGACGCGCTGCGGGTCGAGACGGACGGCCAGTTACGGAAAAAGCACGTCTATACTTGACGCCTATGCTTCCGGGTTCCGGGTCCTTGGATCTGCCAGCCATCCAGGCTGCCCTCCGCGAGGACGGCATCGACGGCTGGCTGCTCTACGACTTTCGCGGCCTGAATCCGATTGCCGCCGACATCACCGGCGTCCTCCGCCAGGGCGGCCACCTCGCCACGCGGCGCTGGTATTACTTGATTCCGGCCAGCGGCACACCCCGGGCGCTCGTCCACGCGATCGAACCCCACTCGCTGGCGCACCTCCCCGCGACCACGTCGCGCTACGCCGGGCGTGAGCAGCTCGAGAGCGGACTCCGGACACTGCTGAGCGGGATGCGCCGGGTCGCCATGGAGTACTCGCCCGGCTGCGCCATCCCGTATGTGTCCCGCGTCGATGCCGGCACGGTCGAACTGGTGCGGCAGGCCGGCGTGGATGTGGTCTCGTCCGGCGATCTGGTCCAGCGCTTCTCGGCCGTGTGGAGCGACGCCGCCATCGCGACGCACATGGCCGCGTCCGACGCGCTGTACCGCATCAAGGATCAGGCCTTCGCCGAAGTGGCCCGCCGGTTACGCGACGGCGTGCCGACCACGGAGTACGACATCCAGCAGCTGATGGCCGGGTGGTTCCGCGACGAGGGACTGGTGAGCGACTCGGACCCGAACGTCTCCGCGCAGGAGAACGCGGGGAACCCGCACTACCTGCCGACCGCGGGCCACAGCCGGCCGATCGGCCCCGACGAGCTCGTCCTGCTCGATCTCTGGGGCAAGCTGGATCAGCCGGGCGCCGTGTATGCCGATATCACGTGGGTCGGGTTCACCGGCCCGGCCGTACCGTCCAGGATTGCCGACGCCTTCGCCGCGGCAGCGGCGGCGCGGGATGCCGGAGTGAGCCTTGTGCAGGGCCGCGCACGGGCCGGCCAGGATGTCCGCGGCTGGGAAGTGGACCGGGCAGCCTCGACAGTGCTCCGGGAGGCGGGCTATGGTGCACAGATCCTGCATCGGACCGGCCACAGCCTGGGGGAAACCGTCCACGGGACCGGCGTGAATATGGACGACTACGAGACCCACGACGACCGTCGCCTGCTGCCCGGGACCGGGTTTACGATCGAGCCGGGCGTGTATTTTCCGGATTTCGGCATCCGGACCGAGATCAATATGATCGTGCGCGTGGGGTCGGCCGAGGTGAGCGGCCCCCTGCAGTCAGCCATTCTCGCCCTGGTGTAAGCACGGAGGAACGATGTCCACCCGCAAGACCACCCTGTTCTACGCGTCGCTGATTGCTGTGTCGTCACTCGCGGTCGGCATGGTGATCGCCTCGCGTTTCGACATGGCGCCCGCGTCGGCAGCCCAGACCCTGCAGCTCCCGCCGATGAACAGCGCGCCAATCACAGGGCCGCTCGATGCGCAGACGTTCCGGAACGTCGCCAAGGCCCAGCAGCCGATGGTGGTGAACATCCGGACCGAATCCAAGGCCAAGAACCAGGACCTCAGCGAGTTCTTCGGCGGCGGTGGCGGCGGTGGTGGCGACGATCTCTTCCGCCGGTTCTTCGGCCAGCCCAACGACCAGGACGAACAGGACCAGCCGCCCCAGCGTGGGCCGCAGGGTCAGGGCCAGGGCCGGCGCCGCGCCCCGCGCGAGCAGACCACGGTGGCGGCCGGCACGGGGTTCATCATCAGCAAGGACGGGATGATCCTCACCAACAACCACGTCATCGACGGGGCGACGAAGATCGAGGTGTCGCTCTTCGGTGAAGACGACGACCAGACCTACCCGGCCAAGCTGATCGGCCGCGATTCGCTGACCGACTCGGCGCTCATACAGATGACCGAGATGCCGAACCACCCGCTGCCCGAAGCCAGGTTCGGCGATTCGTCGCAGATGGCGGCCGGCGACTGGGTGATGGCGATCGGCAACCCGTTCAACCAGGGCTGGACCGTCACCGTCGGCGTCGTCAGCGCCATGTCGCGTCCGTTCACCACGGACGGCCGCACGAACGAGATGATCCAGACCGACGCGGCCATCAACCCGGGCAACTCGGGCGGTCCGCTCCTCAACCTGCGCGGCGAGGTCATCGGCATCAACACGATGATCTTCACCAACGGCCGGGCCGAGGGGAACATCGGCATCGGCTTCGCGGTCCCGATCAACACGGTGCGCGATCTCCTGCCGCAGCTGCAGGGGGGCAAGGTCATCCGCGGCCGTATCGGCCTGCAGATGACGGCGGTCCCGAAGGACAGCTACCAGGAGTTCGGGCTGAAGTCGCGGGCCGGCGCGCTGGTCTCGAGCGTGGCCCCGGGCGGCCCTGCCGAGAAGGCGGGCGTCAAGGCCGGTGACGTCATCACCGAGTACAACGGCAAGGGTGTCCAGAACACCACCGACCTGCAGAAGCTCGTGGCAGCCACGAAGCCCGGCACGTCCGTGGCGCTCACGGTGGTCCGCAACGGCAAGCAGCAGACGATCAAGGCGACCGTCGAAGAGCTCGACCTCGACGCGGAACGGACCGGACGCCAGGGCCGCGCGCCCGAGCGCGAACAGCCGGAAGAGCAGGGCCAGGACAGCTTCGGCCTGACGCTCGGCAACCTCACGCCGCAGATGTCGCGCCGGCTCCAGCTCCCCTCGGGCCAGAGCGGTGCCGTGGTCACCGACGTGGACGACAACGGCCCGTCGGCCGGCATCCTCCGTCAGGGCGACGTCATCCTCTCGGTGAACGGGCAGAACGTGTCGTCGGCCGCCGAGGCCGGGCGCGAACTGCAGAAGATCGCCGCCGG
This sequence comes from Vicinamibacterales bacterium, assembly GCA_046331345.1. Lineage (GTDB taxonomy): Bacteria > Acidobacteriota > Vicinamibacteria > Vicinamibacterales > CAVVIG01 > CAVVIG01. The sequence continues at coordinate 28,162 of JAXLRA010000006.1, forward strand.
CCGCATCGCCCGCATCCTCGTGTGGCGCGGCGACGGCGAGGTGTTCGTCACGATCCGGAAGGAATAGCGCGGCGATTGCACATTGCCGATCGCTAGTCGCTGAAGTTCAGACGCAGGCGCCCGCGCATCCTCCCGGAGGCGCGGGCGTTTGCGTCTGTGGTCCGCCGCGATCTCCGCGGTGGCGCGCGGCCATTCACCTTGCGATACAGTGAGGATGATGAGCGCGCCGGTCGAGCGGGAGATCAAGCTGCGGTTCGACACGGTCGAGCAGGCCCGCACCGCTGTGGCCGATCTCGGCGGCACGCTGCGGAACGCACGCCGCCTGCAATCCGACATGCTGCTCGACACCATGGACGGGACGCTCCGGACGGCGCGCTCCGCGCTGCGGGTGCGGCTCGAGCCGACCCACGCCTACCTCACCTTCAAGGGCGCGCCGCTTGTGTCGACGATGAAGGTGCGGGAAGAGATCGAGACCGGCGTCACCGACGGGGTGGCGTTGCTCGAACTGCTGTCGCGGCTCGGATATCACGTCGCGTTCGTCTACGAAAAGTACCGCGAGGAGTGGAACCTGCCCGATGCGCTCGTGACCATCGACGAAACGCCGGTGGGCGTCTTCGTCGAAATCGAGGGCTCGGAAGCCGGCATCACCGCCACGGCGGCCCGGCTGGGCCGCGGCCCCGCCGACTACATCGTGGACTCGTACCGATCCCTCTACGTCCTCGCCTGCCAGGCGCGCGGCACGCTGCCTGGCGACCGGATGGTCTTCTCCCGCTGACGTGCGTCCCGTGTCGTCTCCCGCCCATGCCCTGCTGCTGACGGCCGGCCTCGGAACCCGGCTGCGGCCGCTCACGCTGGTGCGCGCCAAGCCGGCGCTGCCCGTCGGCGGCGTGCCCATGGCACGCCGCATCATCACGTGGCTGGCCGACGCTGGTGTCACCGACGTGGTGCTGAACCTGCACCACCTGCCGGGGTCGATTTCGGCGGTCGTGGGTGACGGCAGCGACCTCGGCGTGCGCGCGCGCTATTCCTGGGAGCAGCCGGTGGTGCTCGGCAGCGCCGGCGGACCACGCCAGGCACTCGACATCATCGGGGCAGACACGTTCTTCCTCGTGAACGGCGACACGCTGACCGACCTGCGCCTGCAGGATCTCGCCGTGGCGCACGCGCAGACCGGCGCACTCGTTACGCTCGCGGTCATCCCGAACCTCTACCCGCTACGCTACAGCGGGCTTCGCGTCGCTCCGGACGGCGCCGTCGTCGGCGTGGTGCCGCGAGGAGCGAACGAGCCGTCGTTCCACTTCATCGGCGCCCAGGTGGCTCATCGCGAGGCGTTTGCCTCGGCTCCGGCCGGGCGTCCCTCGAACTCGATTGGCGAGGTCTACAGCGCGCTGATGGCCGCGCAGCCCGGCAGCGTCCGCGTGCACGAGTGCGACGCGCGCTTCTGGGACATCGGCACGGTCCAGGACTACTGGCACACCTCGCACCTGTTCACCACTGGTGAGACGCCGACCACGGTGCCCGGATCGATCCTGTGGGACAACGTCCGCCTTGGGGACGGCTGCCGCCTTCACCGGTGCATCGTGACCGACGGGGTGGCCGTGCCGGACGGCAGCACCTGGACCGACAGCATCCTCATCCGCGAACCCAACGGCGGCGTGATGGCCATTCCCTTCGACCCGGAGCGCGTATGAGTGCACCCCACCCGACCCCCGCTGAAACGCTCGAGCGCATCGACGCGTATCTGACCCGGCGCGGGCTGCAGGCGCAGGGGCCGCGCGTCCTGCCCCTGACGCCGGACGCGTCCGACCGCCGCTACTTCCGCGTGCAGTTCAGCGGCCGGGAACCGCTCGTCCTCGCGGTCTACACCGGCGCCATCACGTTCGCGACGATGCCGTTTGCGAATGTCGCGCAGCTGCTCGGACGCATGGGCGTGCCGGCCCCCGCCGTCCTCGACCACGCGGACGATCTCGGCATCGTCGCGCAGGAGGATCTCGGGGACGTCACGCTGCAGGCGCACCTCGGCGCGGCCAGCATCACGGAGCACGCCGCGCTGTATCGCAGCGCGGTCACGCTGATCCATCAGCTGCAGGAGCGCGGGGCCGCGTTCGCGGACCATGGCTTCGTGCCGTACACACTGGCGTTCGATGTCGAGAAGCTCACCTTCGAACTGAACTTCTTCACCGAGCACTTCCTGCAGGGGTACAAGGGCGTGCGGTTCACCCCGGCCGAGCGGGAGGCTCTCTCAGAGGAGTGGGCAGCGATCGCGACCGAGCTGTCGGCCGAGCCGCGCGTGCTCTGCCACCGCGACTACCACAGCCGCAACCTGATGCTGCACGATGGCCGCCTCTACCTCATCGACTTCCAGGATGCGCGAATGGGGCCGGACACCTACGACCTCGTCTCGCTGCTGCGCGACTCGTACGTGGACATCACCGAGCGTGAGGTGGACGACTTCATCGCGTACTTCCTCGCGCTCTCGGGCACGGCCGACACCGGCGCGTTCCGGCGCCGCTTCGATCTGATGGCGGTTCAGCGGAACATCAAGGCGCTCGGCACGTTCGGCTTCCAGGCGTCGGCGCGCGGCAACCCCGCCTACATCCAGTACATGCCCCGCACGCTGCACAGCGTGCGCACCAACCTGGCGAAGTACGACCGGTTCACGCGGCTCCGCGGCCTGCTCGGGTCGCACGTCGAAGAGCTGCGCTAACATGGACTGACGTCCGGTGCCGCGGGAGCCTCGCTTCGCGATTTCTACGCAGCTCTACCTGGGTCAACGCCTCGGTCGCGACCAGCTTCGCGAGGTGGCGGCTGCCGGGTTCGACACGGTGGAACTGCACGCCACGCGTACGCACGTGGATTACCACAGCGGCACGGGAGTGGCCGACCTGCAGGGGTGGCTCGCTGATGCGCGGCTCGGACTCGGCTCCGTGCACGCGCCGGTGGCGGAAGGGTTCACCGGAGGCCGGTGGCTCGGGCCGCTGAACCTGGCGAGTCCGGACGCGGGCCGGCGGGAACACGCACTCGATGAGGTGCTGCAGGCGCTGTACGTCGCGCGCCGTCTGCCGTTCCGGACCTTCGTGGTGCACGCGGGCCTGGTGAAGGCCGAGCAGCCGGAGCCGGGCGCGAACAGCCGGGATGCGGCACGGCGCAGCATCGACGCGGTGGTCGCGGCAGCGGAACCGCTCGGCGTTACCGTCGCCGTGGAACTGGTGCCGAACGAACTGTCGCGGGCCTCGACGCTGGTGCACTTCGTCGAGGACATCCTCGACTCGGGCGCGGCAGGCATCTGCCTCGATCTCGGCCACGCCCGCCTCGAGGGCGACGTGGCGGACATCATCGAAACGGTGTCCGAGCACGTGGTGCTCGTGCACGCGCACGACAACCGCGGGCGGCAGGACGACCACCTCGTGCCGTTCGACGGATCGATCGACTGGCCGTCGGCGCTGACCTCGCTGCAGAAGGTCGGCTACGACGGGACGATCGTGCTGGAACTGGCGACGCAGGGATCGACGAAGGACACACTCGCGCGGGCCCGTGCCGCCCGCGCCCGGATGGAACGGCTGTTCGACGCGTTCTGACCGGATGCCGCACGCAGGTGAGACGACGCCCATGCATGTCTACATCGAGGATATCGGGAAGCACGAGGGAGAAGAGGTCACCATCAAGGGGTGGCTGTCGAACCGCCGGTCGAGCGGCAAGATTCACTTCCTGATCCTGCGCGACGGCAGCGGTTTCATCCAGGGGGTGATGTCGAAGGCGGCCGTCGGCGAGGAGATGTTCAAGGCCGCCGACCACCTCTCCCAGGAAACCTCGGTCATCGTCACGGGCACGGCACGCGCGGACAAGCGGGCGCCGAGCGGCTACGAGATCGACGTGAAGTCGCTCGAGGTCGTCGGCGAGTCGCACGACTTCCCCATCACGCCGAAGGAACACGGCGTCGACTTCCTGCTCGATCGCCGGCACCTCTGGATCCGCACCGAGCGGCAGGCGGCGATCCTGCGCATCCGTCACGAAGTAATCAACGCCGTGCGCGACTTCTTCAACTCGCGCGGCTTCATCCTCACGGATACGCCGATCTTCACGCCGTCGGCGTGCGAAGGGACGACCACGCTGTTCCCGGTCGAGTACTTCGACGATCAGAAGGCGTTCCTCTCGCAGAGCGGCCAGCTCTATCTCGAGTCCACGGCGATGGCGCTCGGCCGTGTCTACTCGTTCGGCCCGACGTTCCGCGCGGAGAAGTCCAAGACCCGGCGCCACCTGACCGAGTTCTGGATGGTCGAGCCCGAAGTGGCCTACGCGTCGCTGGACGACGTGATGGACCTGGCGGAAGACCTGATCGTGTCGATCGTCAGCCGCGTGCTCGAGACGCGGCAGCGCGAGCTGAAGATCATCGAGCGGGACACCACGAAGCTGGAGGCGGTACGCAAGCCGTTCCCGCGCATCTCGTACGACGAGGCGGTCGATCGGCTCCAGAAGAAGGGGCTCCCCATCCAGTGGGGCGGCGACTTCGGCGGTCCGGACGAGACGGCCCTCTCCGAGGATTTCGATCGGCCGGTCATGGTGAACCGGTATCCCTCGGCGATCAAGGCGTTCTACATGAAGCCTGACCCGGTGCGGCCCGAACTGGCGATGGGCGTGGACGTGCTGGCGCCGGAAGGCTACGGCGAAATCATCGGCGGCGGCGAACGCCTCGCGGACCTGGCGCTGCTGCTGCAGCGCATCAAGGACCACGACCTTCCGCAGGAAGCGTTCGAGTGGTATCTCGACCTGCGCCGCTACGGCACCGTGCCGCACGGCGGTTTCGGCATGGGCATCGAACGCGCCGTCTCCTGGATCTGCAAGCTCGAACACGTGCGGGAGACGATTCCGTACCCGCGGATGCTGTACCGGCTGTACCCCTAACAGGCTCCGGACTTCGGGCTCCGGACTCCGGGCATCGTCGGCTTCAGCCTGGAGTCGACGCGGCCTGAAGCCTGGAGTCTGAAGCCAGAAGCCTTCAGGCTGTGAACGAATGAAGATTGGAATGATCTCCCTCGGCTGTCCGAAGAACCTGGTGGACTCCGAGGTGATGCTCGGGCTCGCGCAGCAGGCCGGGCACGAACTGACGCAGGACCCGGCCGGCGCGGACGTGCTGGTCGTGAACACATGCGCGTTCATCGATTCCGCCAAGAAGGAATCGATCGACACCATCCTCGAGATGGCGCAGTTCAAGAAGGACGGCAGCGCGAAGCGCCTCGTCGTCACGGGCTGCCTGGCCGAACGCTATCGTGACGAGCTGAAAGCCGAGATTCCCGAAATCGACGCGGTGCTCGGCACGGGCGAGGTGCCGGAGATCGTCGCCGCCATCGGCGGCGTCGCCACGCGGCAGTCGTCGCCGCTCACCTTCTTCCGGCCCACCGTGAAGTCGCCCGAAGCGACGGTCCAGAACGCGCCCGAGGGGTCGGAGGTCAGCGTCGGGGTTCACCTGCATGCGGACCATGCTCCCGAACCGGTCGCGCACGGCGCCCCGACCTACATCTACGACGCCGACACCCCGCGCATCTTCGCCACCCCGCGCCACTACGCCTACCTGAAGGTGGCCGAGGGGTGCGACTACAAGTGCGCGTTCTGCATCATCCCGACGCTGCGCGGCGGCTACCGCAGCCGGACCGCCGAGTCTATCGTCGAGGAAGCGCACGGGCTGGCGGCGCGCGGCGTGAAGGAACTCCTGCTCATCTCGCAGGACACCACGTTCTACGGCATCGACCGCGGGGAACGCGGCGCGCTCGGCCGGCTGCTGCGTCAGCTGAACGAGGTGGAGGGGCTCGAGTGGATCCGCCTCCACTACCTCTACCCCACAACCATCGACGACGAGACGCTCGCTGCGATGGCCGAGTGCGAGAAGGTCTGCAAGTACATCGACCTGCCGCTGCAGCATGCCTCGGACCCGGTCCTGAAGCGGATGAAGCGCCCCGGCACGCGCCGGAAGTACGACCAGCTGCTCGCCCGCATCCGCGAGCGCGTCCCGGGCGTCTCCTTCCGCACCACCTTCATCGTCGGCTTCCCCGGGGAGACCGAGGCGGACGTGGCCGAACTCTGCCAGTTCATCACCGAGAACCCGTTCGACCATGTGGGGGTCTTCACCTATTCCCACGAGGAAGGGACCTCGGCGTTCGGACTGGAAGACGATGTGCCGGCCCGGACCAAGACCGCACGGCGCAATGCCGTGATGCGGCTGCAGAAAAAACTCGTCAAGGCCCGCCAGAAGGGCCGGCTCGGCCAGCGCCACCGGATTGTCGTGGACGGGCCGGCGTCGGACCACGAACTCGTGCTTCGGGGCCGCCTCGCCACCCAGGCTCCGGACATCGACGCGTCGGTCTACCTGACCGAATGCGACCCGTCCGCCTACCGCGCCGGCGATTTCGTCGAGGTGGAAGTGGTCGGGTTCCAGGATTACGACCTCCTCGTCAGACCTCTGCAGTAGGCCTCGTCAGCGGCGCCGGCACCTCAGCCAGCGCAAGCCCTCCTGGGGCGCCGTCCGGCGCCGGTTTCGGGCCGTTGCCGCATGCTATACTCCGAAGGTTCGGAGCTTTGGTTGCAGGACCGAAGCGGGCGGTGTGCCCGCTTTTTTTGTTTGTCAGGACCCTGAATGCGGGGCGAAGCGAGCATCGTCGAGCAGGTTCGGAACGCCGCCGTGGGTGTGGCGTCGAGCTACGGACTGGACATTTTCGACGTGCGGTTCCGCCGCGAGGCGTACGGCATGGTGCTCCGGGTGCAGATCGACCGCCCCGGACCGGCTGCGACGGCCGAGGAGAGCGTCAGCGTCGAGGATTGTTCGCACGTCAGCCGCGACCTGAGTGCGCTGCTCGACGTGGAGGACTTCATCCCGGTGGCGTACACCCTCGAGGTGTCATCGCCGGGCCTGGACCGGCCGCTCAGGGGCAAAAGTGATTTCGAGCGCTTCACCGGGCGTCACGCAAAGGTCGTGGTGCGGGAAGCGGTCGACGGGCAGACGTTCTTCAGAGGACGGCTTGCCGGTGTGGATGGCGACGACGCGCTCATCGATGGCGACGACGGCCGGCAGCATCGGGTGCCGCTGGGGCTCGTGACTCGCGCGAATCTGGAAGTGGACTTTTAGACATGGCTAATCCGCTGCAGCAGACCATCGAAGCACTCTCGAAGGAAAAGAACGTCGATCCGGAGGTGATCATCACCGCCCTCCAGGACGCCATCGAGACCGCGGCGCGCAAGCGCTACAAGAACGAGAACATGCGGGCGCGGTTCAACACCGAGAGCGGGCAGATGGAGCTCGTGGCGGTGAAGAAGATCGTGGCAGAGGTCACCAACCCGGCCACCGAGATGTCGCTCGACGAGGCCCACACGCTGTACGGCGACGAGGCGGAAGTGGACATGGAAGTCGAGTTCCCCCGCCCGACGGAGGATCTCGGCCGCATTGCGGCGCAGACCGCCAAGCAGGTGATCTTCCAGAAGGTCCGCGAGGCCGAGCGCGAGAACGTGTTCGCGGAGTTCAACCAGCAGATCGGCGACGTCAAGAACGGCATCGTGAAGCGGTTCGAGAACGGCGACATCATCGTGGAACTCGGGCGCATCGAGGCGGTGCTGCCGCGCAAGGAGCAGTCGCGTGCGGAGAGCTACTCGCCGCAGGACCGCATCCGCGCCGTGATCAAGCGCGTGAACCGGAGCGCGAAGGGGCCGCAGATCGAGCTCTCGCGCACCGACCCGGCGCTCCTCATCAAGCTGTTCGAGCAGGAAGTCCCGGAAATCTACGACGGCACCGTGATGATCCGCGGCGCCGTGCGTGAGGCCGGCGACCGCGCGAAGGTGGCCGTGTACTCGCGCGAGCGCGACGTGGATCCGGTCGGCGCGTGTGTCGGCATGAAGGGGACCCGCGTGCAGGCGATCATCCGCGAACTGCGCGGCGAGAAGATCGACATCGTCGAGTACTCGGAGGATCCGATTGCCTTCGTCACCAACGCGCTGAGCCCGGCGAAGGTCCAGCGGGTCTCGATCGTCGACGACGGCGACCATGTGATGGAGGTGGTGGTCGAGGACAAGCAGCTCTCGCTCGCCATCGGCAAGAAGGGCCAGAACGTCCGCCTCGCCGCCAAGCTGACCGGCTGGCGCATCGACATCAAGAGCGAGGAAGAGAAGCGCCGCGAGGTCGAGGCGCAGTTCGGCGAGCTGGAAGCGGGGGCCGAGGGCGCCGCTGAGGGCGCCGAGGGAGAGGCCGACGCGGCTGACGCGACGCCGCTTCCGTATGCACTCGAGGGTGTGGGCGACCGCACCGTCCGGAAGCTCGTCGAGGCCGGGTTCGACACGGCCGAAGCGGTGGCGGCCGCCACCGTCGAGCAGCTCTCGGAGATCCCGGGAATCGGGGGCAAGACCGCCGAGAAGATCCTCGCCGCGGCACGCGGCGAGGCGGTCTCTGGCGAAGGCGAATCGGCAGACGCTGGCGAGCAGGGCGAGAGCGCGCAGTAGTCCGATCGCACATCGAGTTGAGGTAGACATTTGGCAACTGTCCGGATTTACAAGGTTGCGGAGCTGCTCGGCACCACGAGCCAGGAAGTGACGGCGCTGCTGAAGCGCGATCACGGCATCGAGGTGAAGAGCGCGTCGAGCACGATCGAAGAGGTCGTCGCCCGCCAGTTCGTGGAGCGCCTGGCCAGGCAGCGGAACATCACCCTGCCCACCGGCGACATCTTCGCGGAGGGACCTCCGCAGAAGAACGTCGGCGCCAAGAAGCCGGTGCTCGCCAAGAAGGCGCCCGAACCGCCGAAGCCGGCGGCGCCGGTGCTCCCGCCGCCCCGACTCGTGAAGACGGCCAAGCCCGCCACCGCCGCTGCCGGCACGGGCGCCGAGCATCACGACGGACAGCACCACGACGCCCTGGGCCACGACGCCGGGTCGCACGGCCACGACCATGTCCACGTGGACACGCCGCACGTGCCCGCGTTCGAGCCGGTGCTGCCGCCTGAGGCCGTTGCGCACGTCGAGCCGGAACCGTCTGGTGTGGCCGATGCGCCCCAGACGCCCGTGCATCACGAGCCGGTCGCCGCCGCGGCGCCTGTCGCTGAACCAGAGGTGGAACCGGTCGTCGCGCACGTGCCGGAGCCGCCGCCGGTGGCCGAGCCGGAACCCGCACCTGTGGCCGTGGCCGAACCGGAACCGGTGGTGGCCGAGACGCCAGCGGCGCCCGTGGCGGACGAGCCGCCCGCAGCCGCTCCGGTGGCCGCCGCACCTGCGGCTCCGCCGGCCGCACCGGTGGTGAGGCAGACCGGCCGCATCGTTCCTCCGAAGAACCGCCTGCGCATCGAACAGACGCCGCCGCCGGTGACGCCCCCGCTGTCGCCGAACCCGGTGCCACGCGTCATTCCGCGCCCTGTGCTGAAGCAGCCGGATCGTCCGGGTGTCGCGAGCCCGAAGCCGGTCGCCACCGGCACGCTCGCGCCCGGGGCCCGTCCAGCCGCTGGTGCGCCGCGTCCTGCCGGTCCGGCAGGCGCCCGTCCGCCCTACGCGGGTCCCGCGGGTGCACGGCCGCCGGTCGGCGGCCCGCGTCCGCTGCCCACCCAGCCGATCCGCCCGGGACAGCCCGGGCAGCCGGCGCGTCCGGGCCAGTACCCGCAGCGTCCGGGCATGCCGTCCCGGCCGCCGATGGGCCAGCGTCCGCCGATGGGTGGCGGACGGCCGGCAGCCGGGCAGCGTCGCGATCCCCGGCCGCAGGCACCGTCGGCGCCGATGGCGCCCCCGCCGGTCACCCGCACCATCACGCTCGCCGAGGGCATGACGGTGAAGGACCTGGCAGACAAGCTCGACGTGCGCGTGAAGGACGTCCTCGCCAAGCTGCTCATGAAGCGGCTGATGATGACGATCAACTCCACGCTCGACACCGAGACCGCGACGATGCTGGCGCGGGAGTTCGGCGCGGAAGTCCAGATGCGCAGCTTCGAAGAGGAGCTGATCCAGACGGACGCCGACGAGGCGAATGCCGCCGACATCATCACGCGTGCCCCCGTGGTCACCGTTATGGGTCACGTCGACCACGGCAAGACGAGCCTGCTCGATGCCATCCGCGAGGCGCGCGTCGCCGAGCGCGAGGCGGGCGGGATCACGCAGCACATCGGCGCGTATCACGTCACGATCAACGAGCGCGACATCGTGTTCCTGGATACGCCGGGTCACGAGGCGTTCACGCTCATGCGTGCGCGCGGCGCCAAGGTCACCGACATCGTGGTGCTGGTGGTGGCGGCCGACGACGGCGTGATGCCGCAGACGCGTGAGGCGATCGACCACGCCAAGGCGGCCAACGTGCCGATCATCGTGGCGATCAACAAGATCGACAAGCCGGGCGCCCAGCCCGAACGCGTGAAGCGCGAGCTCACCGAGCTCGACCTCATGCCGGAAGAATGGGGCGGCAAGACGGTCACCGTCGAGGTCTCCGCGAAGAAGAAGCTCAACATCGACTCGCTGCTCGAGATGATCCTGCTCGTCAGCGAAATCGGCGAACTCAAGGCCAACCCGAAGAAGCACGCGACGGGCACGGTGCTCGAGGCGAAGCTGGACAAGGGTCGTGGTCCGGTCGCCACCGTCCTCGTGCAGGACGGCACGCTGGCCGTCGGCGACACGTTCATCGCCGGCCCGATCGTCGGGCGCGTCCGCGCGCTCATCGACGACCGTGGTCGCCAGACGAAGTCGGCGGGTCCGTCGACGCCGGTCGAAGTGCTGGGTCTCACCGGCCTGCCGCAGCCGGGCGACGTCTTCCAGGTGGCCGATGCCGCCAAGGCGCGCCAGATCGCCGCGTTCCGCGAGGAACAGGCGAAGAACAAGGCGCTCGGCGCCAAGGGCGGACGCCTCACCCTCGAGTCGCTCCAGGCCCAGCTGGCCGAGGGCGGCATGAAGGAACTGCCGGTCATCATCAAGGCCGACGTGCAGGGTTCGGCCGAAGTGCTGGCCGACACCCTCACCAAGCTCTCCGACGACAAGGTCAAGATCCGGATCATCCACTCCGGCGTCGGCGCGGTCAGCGAGTCGGACGTGCTGCTCGGCACGGCGTCGAAGGCGATCATCATCGCGTTCAACGTCCGGCCGGATCGCAACGCCGAGGACGTCGCCAGCCGCGAGGGCATCGACATCCGCCAGCACTCGATCATCTACAACGTCACGGACGAGATGAAGAAGGCCATGGTCGGGCTGCTCGAGCCGACCTTCAAGGAAGTCCGGCTGGGTGTCGCCCAGGTCCGCGACATCTTCAAGGTGCCGAAGTTCGGCACGATTGCCGGCTGCATGGTCACCGAAGGCCGCATCACCCGCTCGGGCGACGCCCAGGCACGGCTGCTGCGCGACAACGTGGTCATCTTCGAAGGCAAGATCGGCTCGCTCCGCCGCTTCAAGGACGACGTGAGCGAGGTGAAGACCGGCTTCGAGTGCGGCATCGGCTTCGACAAGTTCAACGACCTGCGCGTCGGCGACTCCATCGAGGTGTTCACGATGGAACGGATTGCCGTCACGGCCTGACGGCCGTGACGCACAGCTGGTGAATGGGCGATCTGGTGAATTGGTGAATTCAAAGCATCGAGCTCACCCATTCACCAGCGCACCCAGTCACCACTTGCCCCCGACAGCGCGAATCGCGACACGGACATCGGCAGTTCCCCACGCAGCGATTCGCGATTAGCATTCAGAGAGATGTCCCAAGGCTCCCGCCCCGACCGAGTCGCCGACCAGCTCAGGAGCGAACTGGCCCAGATGCTGGCGCGCGACGTGAATGACCCGGGTATCGGCTTCGTCACGCTGACGCGCGTGCACGTCACGCCCGACCTGCAGACGGCGCGCGTGATGTATACCGCGCTCGGCGACGAGAAGAGCCGCGCGAACACGGCCAAGGCGCTGGCGCGCGTCGCCCCCTTCCTGCGGCGGCAGATCGGCAGCCGCCTGCGGCTGAAGCGCGCGCCGGAATTCAAGTTCGTCTACGATGAGGCCGTTGCCGGCCAGGATCGCATCGAGCAGATCCTGCACGAACTGCAGTCACAACCCCGGAGTGACTCTGAGTCCGATGAGTAGCCCGTCACCGTTCCAGCAGATTGTCGACGCCGTCCGACAGCGTCAGCGCTTTGTCGTCTCGTCACATTCGAGGCCCGATGGCGACTCCATCGGCTCGCAGCTCGCCTTCGCCTACGCGGCCCGCCACCTCGGCAAGGAGGTGGTGATCGTCAACAAGGACGCGGCCTCCCCGCCGCTCATGGCCTTCCCCGGCGTGTCGGACATCCAGATCGCACCAGAGGTGACCGGCGAGTTCGACGCCGCCGTGATCATGGAGTGCGGCGACCTCGAGCGTCCCGGCGTCGCCGGGCTCGGCAACTACTTCGTCATCAACATCGATCACCATCCCGGCAACAGGAACTACGGCCACCTGAACTGGTTCGACGAGTCGGCGGCCGCGTGCGGTGAGATGGTCTTCGACCTGGTCAACGCGCTCGGCGTGCCGCTGACGAAGGAGATCGCGACCCACATCTATCTCGCAATCCTCACCGACACCGGCTCATTCCACTACTCCAGCATCTCGCCCCGCACCTTCGACATCTGCCGGCAGCTGCTCGAAGCGGGAGTGGATCCGGTCGCCGTCGCCCGCAGCGTGTACGACAGCAACAACATGGGCCGCCTGAAGCTCTTCGGGGCCGTGCTGAGTGCGATGCAGATCGACGCCACCGGCCGGATCGCCATCGTCTACCTCGATCACGAGATGGCGCGGGCCGCCGGCGGCACCTACGAGGACACCGAGGGGCTCATCAACCTGCCGCTCACCGTGAAGGAAATCCAGTCGGTCGTGTTCTTCAAGCAGACCGAGGGCGACGACTACCGCGTGAGCATGCGCTCGAAGGGCGACATCGACATCGGCGCCGTGGCCAAGGAATTCGGCGGTGGCGGCCACAAGAACGCAGCGGGCTGCTCGGTCAGCGGGCCGATCGACGCGCTCCAGAAGATCTTCCTCGAGAAGATCGAGCAGGCGATTGATGGACGGCCTGCTGCTCGTTGACAAGCCGAGCGGACCGACCTCACACGACGTCGTTGCGCGCGCCCGCCGGATCCTCCGCGAGAAGCGGATTGGCCACACCGGTACCCTCGACCCGCTGGCGAGCGGGCTCCTGCCGCTCCTGATCGGCAAGGCCACCAGGCTCGCCCGGTTCCTGCCGGGCGACAAGGCCTACGAGGCCACCATCCGCCTCGGCCTGAACACCGACACCTACGACTCCCTGGGTGCACCCGCCGGAGCCGCGTTCGAAGGCCCCTGGCCGGACGCCGCCGCGGTGGACGCGGCGCTGGCGCCCTTCCGGGGCACGTTCCTGCAGCAACCGCCGGCCTATTCGGCGAAGAAGATCGACGGACAGCGGAGCTATGCGATCGCACGCCGGGGAAAGAAGCGGGAGGCCGATGGTCCGACCGCGGAGGGCGCCGACGAACCCGACGGAGCGCGAACGCCTCCACTCCCGTCGCCGGTTCCGGTGACGACGTACGGGATCGAGGTGCTCGGGGTCGACGGGCCGCTGATCCGCCTGCACGTGCGATGCTCGGCCGGGTTCTACATCCGCTCGCTGGCCTTCGACCTCGGAGCCGCGCTCGGCACGGGCGCCCATCTCGTGGCACTGCGGCGGACCGAGGCGGCGGGTCACGGCCTGCCAGACGCGATTTCCCTCGAGCGGCTGATGGCCGACGACGGCCCGGCGGCCGGGGAGGCGGCGCTGGTCCCCATGGGACGGATGCTCCAGGGTCTGCCCTCGGTCGAACTGACGGCCGACGGGGTGGCGCAGGTGCATTTCGGGCGCAATCTGGGCCCGGGCGACAGCCAGCGCGGGTTCGTCGAGGCGGTCCGTGCCGCCACCGCCACCCCACCGTCGGCCGTCCGCCTGCTCGGGCCCGGCGGGGACCTGGTGGCCATGGCCGACGCGGCCGGCTCGCCCGGCCTTTTGCATCCGGCTGTCGTGCTCCTGTAGTAACATGTTGAGCTTGTTCGACTAACGGAATTTCAGACAGACGGCGCAGCCGGTCCCATTCCGGGCTCTGGGGCGCGCGTGGAGGAATCCAAGTGGCACTTTCGAAAGACCGCAAGAACGAGTTGATCGGCAACTACAAGACGCATGACGGCGACACCGGCTCCCCCGAGGTGCAGGTGGCCATCCTCAGCGAGCGCATCAACTACCTCACCGAACATTTCAAGACCCACGCGAAGGATCACCATTCCCGTCGCGGTCTCCTGATGCTCGTCGGCCGTCGCCGCCGCCTTCTGGACTACCTCAAGTCGAAGGACGTGCAGCGCTACTCCGACCTGATCAAGCGCCTGAACATCCGCAAGTAGCGGACGCGCGTTCCCCCATTCACGCTGCTTTCAAAGTGAAGTGCGATCTATGACCACGCGCGAAGTTTCAGTGGGACAGAGTTCCCTCTCGTTCCAGACCGGCAAGCTGGCCAAGCAGGCCGGCGGCTCGGTCATCGTCAAGTCGGGAGATTCCGTGGTGCTCGTCACCGCGTGCCGTGCGGCGAGCCCGCGCGACGTGGATTTCCTGCCGCTGACCGTCGACTACCGTGAGTATGCCTACGCGTCGGGCCGCATTCCCGGCGGCTTCTTCAAGCGCGAAGGCAAGCCCGCCGAAAAGGAAGTGCTCACGAGCCGGATGATCGATCGTCCGATTCGTCCGCTGTTCCCCGGCGGCTGGCGCTACGAGACGCAGATCATCGCGCTCGTGCTCTCCGCCGACTCGGCGAACGACACCGACGTGCTGGCGATTACCGGCGCCTCCGCCGCCCTCGCCCTGTCGGACATCCCGTTCCAGAAGACGATTGCCGGCGTCCGCGTCGGCCTCGTCGACGGCCAGTACCTGATCAACCCGACCTTCGAACAGCGCAAGGCGAGCAAGCTCGACATCATCGTCGCGGGCACGAAGGAAGGCCTCGTGATGGTCGAGGCCGGCGCCAAGGAAGTCACCGAAGAGCAGGTGGTCGAGGCGCTCGAGGCGGCACACGCCGCCATCAAGCAGATCGTCGCCGCGATCGACGACATGGCGAAGGAAGCCGGCAAGAAGAAGACGACGGTCACGAGCAAGGACGTGGACGCCGCCCTTGCCGCCGATGTCGAGAGCAAGCTGTTCGACAAGCTGGCCGCCGCCATGCGCATCAAGGACAAGCTCGAGAACTACGAGACCACCGACGCGGTGATCGCCGAGCTCGTGGAGTCCTACCCCGAGGAGCAGCGCGCCGACGCGAAGAGCGCCGCGAAGCACCTCAAGGAGAAGGTCCTCTACAACGAAATCCTCAACAACAACGTCCGCCTGGACGGCCGCAAGCTCGACGAAGTGCGCCCGATCTGGATCGAGACCTCGGTGCTCCCGCGCACGCACGGCTCCGCCGTGTTCACGCGTGGCGAGACCCAGGCCCTCGTCACCTGCACGCTCGGCACCGCCGACGATGCGCAGAAGATCGAGACGTTCGAGGGGGAAACCTGGAAGAACTTCATGCTCCACTACAACTTCCCGCCGTTCTCGGTCGGTGAGGTTGGCCGCATGTCCGGCCCCGGCCGGCGCGAAGTGGGTCACGGCGCGCTCGCGGAGCGTGCGGTGGCGGGCATGATCCCCGGCGAGGAAACGTTCCCCTACACGGTGCGTGTGGTGTCTGACATCCTCGAGTCGAACGGGTCCTCCTCGATGGCGTCGGTCTGCGGCGCCTCGCTCGCAATGATGGACGCCGGCGTGCCGCTGAAGTCTCCGGTGGCCGGCATCGCGATGGGCCTGGTGATGGACGAGGCCAGCGGCAAGTTCGCGGTCCTCTCGGACATCGCGGGCGCCGAGGACCACTACGGCGACATGGACTTCAAGGTGGCCGGCACGGCCGAGGGCATCACCGCCCTGCAGATGGACATCAAGCTCTCCGGTGTCCCGACGCAGGTGATGCGCAAGGCGCTCGAGCAGGCCCGCCAGGGTCGCATGCACATCCTCGGCATCATGGCGAAGGCCCTGGCCGAGCACCGCTCCAACATCTCGCAGCACGCCCCGCGCATCGTCACCATCAAGATCCCGGTGGACAAGATCCGCGACGTCATCGGGCCGGGCGGCAAGATGATCCGCAGCATCATCGAGCGGACCGGCGTGAAGATCGACGTGGAAGACGACGGCCGCGTGAACGTGGCGTCGGCCGACGGCGCCTCGGCGCAGAAGGCCATCTCGATCATCCAGGAACTCACGGCGACGCCGGAGCTGAACAAGACCTACCTCGGGAAGGTTCAGCGCATCACCGACTTCGGCGCGTTCGTCGAGATCATGGCGGGCACCGACGGCCTGCTGCACGTCTCCGAGATCGCGAACCACCGCGTGAAGGACGTGCGCGACGAGCTGAAGGAAGGCGAACAGATCATGGTCAAGGTCATCAACATCGACCCGACCGGCAAGATTCGCCTCAGCCGCAAGGCGCTGCTGACCGAAGAAGGCGGCGCACCGAAGGCGTAACCGCCTTCGGCGGAAGCGAGAAGCAGGAAGCCAGAACTCAGAAATTCAGCTTCCGAACGCAGAAGCGGGAACGGGCCGGCGAGCAATCGCCGGCCTTTTCCTTTTTTCCGGTCACTGCCGCTCGTTCGTCGAGACCCCGGGGACCTCGATGAGCGGGATACCGCGCAGCAGCGCCAGGTTCGTCAGCACGCTCTGGTCCCATCGGTGTTCGATGAACGACGGGTGGTTCGGGTGCACGCTTGGCGTGTCGTCCACGATGGCATCGACGCCCATCCAGCGGCTCCACTCCCCCAGCAGCGCCAGGTTTGCCGCGGTCGGCCGCATGCCGATGAACCCGGCTTCGCACTGCATCCGCTGCTCGTCGAAGAACTCGAGGCAACCCATCATGACGTAGCAGTCCGCCTTCGTGTAGCTGATGTGATTGTGGTAGTTCTGCAGCAGCAGGATCTCGTGGCTGGCAAGGTAGGTGCGGCAGAACTCGAAGCACGCTGGCGTGTGGGTGTCCTGCGTGTCGAAGTAGATCAGCGCCTGGTCGTGACGCAGCGTGCGAAGCGCCTCGGCAATGATGCGCGGCTTCCAGCGCCAGTAGTCGTTGCCCCTGATTCCGGTGTGCGGCTCGGTGATCGTCGTGACTGGGAACGGGTACTCGCGGCGCTGCGCCTCCGCCCATCCCGAATAGGGGCTGGCTTCGTCGTAGTTGGACACGTAGTTCAGACCCACCAGGTTGACAGCCGTCATCGCCGCCTATCGTCGCCCAGGTCGCCTTGCAGTGCACGCCGTTGTCGAGCGCCCGCCACCGAATCGGGTAGATTGAGCTGATGGCGACAACCGTCACGCTGCCGGAGCCGGACTGGCCCTCATCACTTCCGGCACTCCACCGCGCGTTCGTCCGGACGGCGATTGCCAGGTTCCCCCAGGACCAGAGGGTCCTCGGGCTGGCCGCTGGGGGGTCGTTTCGCACGAATACCCTGGACGAGTACTCGGACCTCGATTTCGTCGTCGTGGTGACGCCGGCGTCGTGGCCGGCGATCCTCGACGAGCGCGAGGCGCTGGTGCGGCCGCTCGGGCCGCTCCTCGGCGCGTTCACGGGAGAACACGTCGGCGAGCCGCGCCTGCTGGTCACGCTGTTCGGACCGCCGCTGCTGCACGTGGATTTCAAGTTCGTCCGTCCAGAGGACCTGGCGCAGCGCGTCGAGGATCCGGTCATCCTCTGGGAACGCGATGGGGCAATCACGCACGGACTCGCCGGCACGCACGCACGGTTCCCGCTGCCTGACCCGCAGTGGATCGAAGACAGGTTCTGGATCTGGGTGCACTACGTCGCGACCAAGATCGGCCGCGGTGAACTGTTCGAGGCGCTCGACGCACTGGCGTTCCTGCGCGCCCGCGTCCTGGGTCCCCCGCTGCTCGAGTCGGCTGGCGTGATGCCAGCCGGTGTTCGCCGGCTCGAATCGGCGGCAGGAGTCCACCTGGCCACGCTGCGGCACACGGTCGCCGCCCACGACCGCTCGGCTGCAGTGGAGGGGCTGCGCGCAGCGGTGGCGCTCTATCGGCAACTGCGTCCCGCAACGCTCAGGCGGCGGGAGGCGGCCGAGGCCGAGGCCGTGCGATATCTGGACGCCATTGCGCAGAACGGCTCCGTCTGAAGCCGGACCTGCCGACCGAGGAGGGCCACCAGCAGGCGGACCTCCCAGGGCTGGCTGCGCGCCCCGGCCGAGCGCTGGCGGCGCGCCGTATAATTTCACCTACGTCTCCCCTCTTCCCGACACGCGTGCGCGCGCTGCGCGCCTGGCTGTTCGCCCTCCTCGTCGCACTGGCGACGACAATGGTGACGGCTGCACCGCCGCCGGGCTCGCGCACCCTCGACGAGTCGGACCGCGCGGCATTCCAGGCGTGGTTCACCTTCCTCGCGGATGCCCAGTTCGAACGCCGGACCGACGACGTGATGGACTGCGCGGCCCTGGTCCGCCATGCGTACCGCGAGGCGCTGCGCCCGCATACGACAGCGTGGTTCCAGACCGCACAGCTCCCGAGGCTGGTGTCGTTTCCAGACGTGCGCCAGGTGCCTCCCGTGCGGAACGGTGCGTGGCTGCTGTTCAGGACGGGGCGCTCGCCGGAGCGCTTCGGTGAGTTCGCCGATGCCGACACGCTGGTGAGCCTCAACGCGCGCCGCATCGGCCGCGACGTGCGTGCCGCCCAGCCGGGCGATCTGCTCTACTTCCGGCAGGAACAGGCCGAGAGCCCCGCGCACGTGATGGTCTTCGTCGGCGCGTCACGCTTCGACAGGGGGCCATCCGACTGGCTCGTGTACCACACCGGCCCCGACGGCGCTTCGCCCGGGGAGGTCCGCAAGGTCACCGTGGCGGACCTGCAGCGCCACCCATCGCCACGCTGGAGGCCGGTGCCGGCCAACCCGGCGTTCATCGGCGTCTTCCGCCTCGCCATCCTGGACCGGGAATCCTGATGCGTCACCATCGACTCACCAACCATGACAGCCTCGCACGCCGCCGCGAAGGACGCGCAGCCCGTCCCGGGCAACGCACACCACGTGGCCCCTGGCTGACGTTCCTCCTCCTCCTCGTCTTTGCGCTGGGGGCCGCGTACCCGGCGGCTGCTCAGGAAGAGACGAAGCCAGCCTTCTCGATCGCCACGAGCCACATCTTCACCACGAAGGAAAAGCCGGCCATTTCGCTCACGCACCGGCAGGTGAACCACCTGGACTTCCGTGTCTACCGCGTGAACGACACGTTTGCCTTCTTCGAGAAGCTGAAGGACGCGCACGAGCTTGGCAGCGAGGAGCCGATCGTCGAGCAGGAGCAGACGTGGCTCGAGCGGATTGCCGCGTGGAAATCGGCGCGCCGCTCGGAGGTCCGCGGCTTCGTGCGGCGGCAGTTCAGCCCGACATATCGTCAGGTGCGCAATGCGTCGAAGGACACCGAGCAGGTCGTGCTGCGCCGCGCGCTGGACGTGAACAGCTTCGCGCAGGTGCCGCTGCTGAACCAGAGTCAGCTCGTGACCTCGTGGCGGGAACTGCTGCCGCTGGTGCGCGACTCCGAATACAGGCGCGTCCCGCTCGAACTCGACAAGCCAGGCATCTACGTGGTGGAAGCGGTGAACCCGCCGCTGCGCGCCTACACCGTGGTGATCGTCTCCGACATCGGGCTCGTGACGAAGACCGCGCCGGGACAGCTGCTGGTGTTTGCCGCGAACCGCTTCAGCGGCGATCCCGTCCCAGGCTGCAAGGTTCGCGTGCTGGCAGACCAGCAGGCCGTTGGCGACGGCGTGACGGCGGCTGACGGTACCTTCACCGCCACCGTCGATGCGCAGGAACCGGACAGCCTCGTCACCGTAGCGGACTGCAACGGTCAGGCTGCGGCCACCGACCCTGGCACATTCACGATCACGAACGCCACCCGCGACCTGGTGGGCTACACCTACACCGACCGACCGATCTACCGTCCCGGCCACACGGTCCACTACCGTAGCGTGCTCCGGTGGCGCGAGAAGGACGCCCTCGTCCCGCTGACCGAGCGCGCCGTCGAGGTGTCGATCGTCGACGGCGACGAGAAGGTTCTGAAGCGCGAACGGAAGACGCTCGACGAATTCGGGTCCGTCAGCGGCGACTTCACGATCCCCGCCACCGCGTCGCTCGGCTACTACGTGGTCCGCGTCGACAGCGGCGACAAGAGCGCCACCGGGTCGTTCGAAGTGCAGGAGTACCGCAAGCCGGAGTTCGACGTCGGCGTGCGGCCGGCCACGCCTCGCGAACGTCAGGGCGGCCAGGCGACGCTGACGATCACGGCCCGGTACTACTTCGGGCAGCCTGTCGCCGGCGGTGCGGTGAAGTACGTCGTGCACCACCAGCCGTACTTCTCGCCGATCCGTTTCCTGGACAGCGGGGAGGAAGACTCGGGCGACCAGTACTACGGCGACGGCGGAGACGCGGCGTTCGAGGGCACGGCCACCTTGGACGCGCAGGGCTCGGCGCAGGTGCAGGTGCCGCTCGACGAAGACGAGAACGGGCGCGACTACACGGCACGCGTCGAGGCGCACGTCACCGACACCAGCGGGCGCGAGGTGCAGGGCGCCGCCTCCGTCGTGGCCACCTACGGTCGCTTCATCCTCATCGCCAATTCCGATCGCTACGTGTACGCGCCTGGCGCCACGGCCACGGTGCGCGTCAGGGCGGTCGACTACACGGGCGTGGCGCAGCCGAACACCCGCGTGCACGTAGTCCTCGAGCACGTGGACTACCGCGAGAGCTACGAGAACCCGAAGGTCACCAGCATCGCGCAGGGCGACGTCACCACCGACGCCGACGGGCGCGGCTCGTGGGCCGTGAAGGTGCCGTCCGATGCCGGAAGCTACCGGGTGACCGCGTCGGCGCGCTCGGACGACCGCACGGTAAAGGACGTCACGTCGGTCTTCGTACCTGGGCAGACCGACACCGAGTTCGATGATGGGGACCGCTTCCTGGAACTCATCGCAGACCGCCGCAGCTACCAGCCCGGCGACACCGCGAAGGTGATGGTGCAGGGCGAAGCGTTCGACGCGCAGGTGCTCGTCACGAAGGAGAGCCAGCACATCTCGTGGCACCAGGTGGTGCACGCCAGCAGCGGCGGCGCGATCGACGTGCCGATCTCGCCGGAGGATGTGGGCGACACCTACGTGAGCATCGCGTATCTCAAGGACGACCGGCTCTTCCGGGCGGAACGCCGGCTGTCCGTGCCGGCGACGACACGGCAGCTCACCGTGGTCGCCGAAACCGACCGCCCGGTCGTGAAGCCTGGCGAGCCGGCCACCTTCACGCTGCACGCGACCGATGCGAACGGCTCGCCCGTGCGCGCACAGCTCAGCGTCGGCCTCGTGGACGAAGCCCTCTACGGCGTGCGGCCCGATACCACGCCGGATCCGCTGCGCTTCTTCTACCGCCGCGAATACAACGAGGTGTCCACGTCGTTCTCGCGCGACTACCCGTTCGTCGGCTACTCCGGCACGGAGCAACTGCTCCTGGCGCAGCGGCGCCGGCCGACGTCCTTCGCGCAGTTCAAGGCGGATCGTCCAGACCGTCCGCGCGTGCGCAAGGAATTCCCGGACACGGTGTACTGGTCGCCGAGCGTCGTCACGGACGCATCGGGCACCGCCCGCGTGAAGGTCGACTATCCGGACTCGCTGACCACGTGGCGGCTCACCGTGCGGGCGGTCACCACCGATACGCGCGTGGGCGGCGCGGTGGCCAAGTCGCTGACGACGAAGGACCTGATCCTGCGCGTGGTGACGCCGCGCTTCCTCACCGAAGGCGATCACGTCTCCATCCCCTCGATCGTCCACAACTACCTGCCGCAGGAGAAGACGGTTGCCGTGAGTGTCACCGCCGACGGCCTGACGCCTGATGCTGGCGCGACAGGCACGCGATCGGTCACGGTGCCGCAGAACGGCCAGCAGCGGTCGGACTGGAACTTCACGGCCTCCGCCGTCCGGCCTGTCACGTTCACGGGGAAGGCCACGACCGACGCCGCGGGCGACGCGCTCGCGCTGACCATTCCGGTGAACCCCGCGGGCCTGCAGCGGAACCTCGGGTCGTCCGGCTCGCTGACGGGCGGTGATGCGCGGACCTTCGAGTTCACCGTACCGAACACGGCCAACCCCGGCGGGCGCACGGTGCGGGTGTCGCTGGCACCGTCGCTCGCGGGCTCGATGCTGGGCGCGCTCGACTACCTCACCTCCTATCCGTGGGGCTGCACCGAGCAGACGCTCTCCAGCTTCGTGCCGAACGTGGTGGTGCTGAAAGCGCTCGCAGAGCTGCAGCTCACGCCGACCGAGCGGATGCAGTCGATGGACCGGCAGGTCTCGGACGGCCTGAAGCGGCTCTATGACTACCAGCACGAGGATGGGGGCTGGGGCTGGTGGAAGACGGATCAGAACCATCCCTTCATGACCGCCTATGCCGTGGACGGGCTGCTGCAGGCAAAGGCCAGCGGCGTGCGGCTCGAGGAGTACCGCATCAACAGCGGCGCGCGGGCCCTCGCGCAGCTGTGGGCCGAGTACCCGCGGGCGATGCCGGACCTGAAGGCCTACGAGCTGTACGTGCTGGCGAGAGCCGAGCTGTACGGGTTCGACGTGGCCGCCGCTCTCGACGAGCTCTGGGACGCGCGCGGCCGCATGTCGCCCACCGGGCAGGCGTTCCTGCTGATGACGCTGGACGGACGCAAGGACACGCGCGGCAACCAGCTCGCGACCGAACTGATCGGGGCGGCGAACACGCAGGGTGAGCTGGCGTCGTGGGCGGGCACGAGCGACGCGCTGATGGAAGACCTCGTGGACACCACACCGGAAGCGACGGCGATCGCCCTGCAGGCGCTGGCCGAACGCGGCACGCAGGACCCGGTGCTGGAGCGGGCCGCCCGGTGGCTGATGGCAAACCGGAACGCCGGTTCGTTCTGGATGAGCACGAAGCAGACAGCCATGGCCCTGCGCGGGCTGCTGGCCTTCATGAAGGCGCGCGGCGAGAAGCCGGCGCCGGTCACCGCCGACGTGTTGGTGAACGGCGCGAAGGCGGGCACCGTGCGGTTCGACGCGGCCTCGCTCACGGCGCCGAACCCGGTGCTCGTCGAGGCGCCCGCCGCAGAGGGGCCCAACACCATCCGGGTCGTGCGCCAGGGCGCGGGCGCGCTCTACGTCGACGCGGGCGTCCGCTACTACGACAAACCGGCCGCCGCGGAACGGACCGGCACGCGCAGGCTGGCGATGCTGCGGCAGTACTTCACGCTGACGCCTGTCACGGTGAAGGGCCGGATTGTGTACCGTGAGACCCCGCTCACGGGCTCCGTGAAAACCGGAGATCTGCTGCTGGTGAAGCTCACGGTGGCCGGCGCGAAGGACTGGCGCTACCTGCAGATCGAGGATCCGCTCCCGGCGGGTTTCGAATCGATCGAGCGCGAGAGCCAGTACGAGCTGGAGAAGCCGCCCGCCTGGAACTTCGGGAGCAACCGGGAGATGCGGGACGACCGCACGGTGTACTTCCTGGACAACCTCGCGGCCGGCCGCGAGGACTTCAGCTACCTGCTGCGGGCCACGACTCCGGGGACGTTCAACGCGATGCCCGCGCGCGTTTCGCCGATGTACGTGCCAGATGTCACGGCATCGAGCGACGTGGCCACCGTGGTCGTGACACCGGAGGGCGTGCAGTGACGACACAGCAGTTCATCACCAACATGGCGGTCGTGCTTGCCGGCGCCGTGCTCGCCGCGGCTTCGTTCTGGGGCCTGATCAACGTGCCGGAGTCGAACGTCCTGGCGCTGGCGCTCTCGCTGCTCCTCGTCATCATCACCGTCCTCATCGTCGGCGTCACCGCAGGGGTGGTCACCGGCCATGCGGGTGGGCGCGCACTGCGTGAGGCCGGGCCCTGGGCCGTGCGGCGGCTGCCGATGTTCGTCGCCGGCGTCATGGTGTTCGCCGCACTCTGGTGGTTCACCGCGTTCGTCGAGGGCCAGTGGAGCCTGCACAGTGGCGAGATCGAGGCGCTGTTCCTGCGATACGCCGGCACGTCGAACACGGGGTGGCTGTTCACGGTCGTGACCTGGGTGCTGTGGCTCGTGCGCTGGGGCATCGGGCTCGCGGCGGTGACCGCCCTCACCGCAGGCAGCCCACGCCTCGTCTTGTCGGCACGCCCGCTCGGCGCGACGGTGCTCGCACTCCTGGCGGGCTGGGCGCTGTGGCTGGGCGTCTACTGGCGGCCGCGGTCGCTCCCTCCGAACTACGTGGAAGTGATCTTCACCCTCGCGAAGTTCGGCGTGCTCGCGCTCGCCGGCGCGGCACTGGCAGTCGTGGTGATCACCGTCTTCGCACGCGAAGGGGTAGCCTCGGACCAGCAGGCCAACTGACGTGACGTCCTGACCTGCCGGACAGACTCTCGTGGGGTCCGGCTTCAGCCGGACCTGCTGTGCTCCACCTGAAGGCGGACACGACATCCCTCCCCCAGGTCAGCTCTCAGCGACGCGCGCCGAGTTCTGTCCACGGGCGGCCTGTGCGCAGTTCGCGTTCGACGCACGCGGCCGCACGGGCATAGAGGCCGCGCAGCGCCTCGCCAGACGTCGCCGCCCTGAACTCGGCGTCCGCTGGACACGCAGCTCCGGCGGCGCCGGCCTTGCCAGCCGCAGTGCCTGACTGAGCAGCCCCACCTGCCCCTCCGGCCCTGCCTGCCCTTTCGATGACCAGTTCCGCGAACCCCTCGCTGACCCACCGGGGCGCACGCCGCAGGGCATCGAACGTCAGCACGTGCACGAACTCGTGGCGCAGCGTCGACTCGAGCAGACCCCGCTGCTGGAGCGCGTCCAGCGGGATCAGATCGATCGTGTCGCGCGTCGTCGTCGCCGTGGTGTACCAGGGTGCGCCGGTCTGCCGCTGGTAGCTCTCGACGGTGGGGTGCACGCGCACGGTGACCAGCTCCGGCCACGACGGCACGACGGATCCGACGCTGGCGATGCGAGTGGCGGTGTCGCCGAGCCAGGCCGTTGCAAGCCGCTGGAGTTCGACGTACCCCGCGCGGTCCTCCACGGGGAGCTGCCATCGTATCTGCGGGAGCGGCTGGCGAATCTGCGCGTCCTCGAGCGTCGTCACCACGAGGCCCGGGAAGTAGTCGCGCAGGATTGCTCGGGCGTCGGCGCCACGTGTCGCCCGCGCGGCGGCTCCGAGCACGCACAGGCCCACGCCGTGTCCGGCCCCCTTCCCGCTGAAGCGGTAGCCCGCGCCCGTGCGCGTCACGTCGAACAGCGTGCTGCGCAACTGCTGCCAGCCGAGTGTCCGGCCGACGAGCGTGCGCAGGTTCTCGCCCGAGATCTCCGACGGCGTGAGTCCGTCCAGCGCCAGCCAGGCCGTGCGGCCCGATTCCGTACGCCGCGTCACGCGCAGCCCGCGGAGCGCGTCACCCTTGAAGCCAGCCTGCTGCAGCACGCGCAGCAGATCCCGCGCAGCGATATCCGACTGCCACGCGGGCTCTCCACCGCATGCGTCGTCGGGGCGCGACGGCAGGTGGCTCGCATCGCGGGCACCGCGCCAGACATTCGACGGCTTCTCGGTGAACCCGCCGCAGGACGCCGTGTAGAACACGTCCGCAGGTCCGCTGCCACCCGAGAGGTACTGGCTCGCCGTGCGCGCGGCCGCCGCGCGCGTGCCGGCCGTCGATGGCCGGAGCACCTGGCAGTGCGTCAGGTCGCAGAGGTCGAAGCCGTCGCCGGCGTGGCGGCCCGCGTTCTTCAGGGCGTACGTGCGCGCGACGATGGCCAGGGCGTCGAGGGCCTCGGGGCGGCTCCCGGTCGCCTGCTCGCCGGCGATGACGCCAGCCACGTAATCGTCGAGCACCATCTCGCGCGGCACCACGCGGCCATCGTGCTGCAGCACGCCGACGCGGAGGCGGCGAGTCGCAGCGGGCGCGACCGCCGGCCGGTCCGCCGGAAGGCGGCCCCCGCGAGTGTCGGCCTGGGTTCCGGAGCCCCGTCCGTAGTGCCCACCTTCAGGTGGGCCATGGGGGCTCGCAGAGAGGTCAGTGCGAAGGCCGGCTGGCGCCGCCCCTGTCGTGCGCGCGCCGATCGTCTTCAGGCGCTCCGCGGCCACCGCCGCCGCATCCCGGCCGGCGGCCCCGGACACCAGCACCGCAAACCCGCGGACGGGATCAACGGGCGGCGTGACACCGACCACGAGCCCCTGCGAGATGCCGCCGGCATCCACGGTGCCCGTCTTGGCGAGCGCATCGATACCCGCATCCCTCAGCGCCGCCGCGGTGCCGACGGTGGCCGCGCCGCGCAGTCCGCGACGGATCACCTCGAGGGTCGACGGCTTCCACGCCAGCGACGTATCGGTGCGCGCGACACGCGCAACGGCGTCGATGAGTGTCCGGGGGGTGATGCGTGGGCCTTCGAGCCCGAGCGCAGCCGCACGCAGATCCGCGGTGCCGCTCGGTGGCAGGCCGAGGCTCGCCCGGGCGCGGTCGAACCTGTCGCGCGGAATCCGGGCGGCGACCGACGCCACGAAGACGTTGCAGGAGTGCGTCAGCGCTTCCGCCGCGGTCAGCGGGCGATGCAGGTCGGGGTGGGTGCAGGTCAGCTGGTGACCGTTGATGACGACCGTGCGTGTACACAGCACCGTCGTGCGCTCGCCGATGGCGCCGCTCTCCAGCGCCGCCGCCACCGTGGCGATCTTCATCACCGAGCCCGGCAGGACCGAGCGCCCGATGACCTCGGGGTGCTCACTGCCGAGCGTGGCGCCGCTCTTCAGGTCGACCACGAGGACGGCGGTGCCGTCCTGCGCCGCGTGGGTGCGGGCCGCGCCACCGCACACCGCGACGGCAGCCAGCCACAGGCGCAGGAGCGCTGGGCAGCAGCAGAGCCTCGGCAGGCGGAGCATGCGGGCATTCTATCCCGCAGCCCAGCCCTAGAAGACCTTCGGCTCCTCGTCGTTGCCTTCGACGCGGTGCTGCTCGGCAATCGCCTTCTGGGCTGACCTCGAGAAGTACAGCTCCCAGACGAGGAACGCGATCACGAGCAGCGCGATCAGGATGAGCGCGGGGATCATGAAACCCATGAACCCTGTGCGGTGCAAAGGACGAGCCGCGCACACCTCGACTGGAGTGGAATAGCCGGCCTTGCCCGTTCGCGCAGGCGACCGTCTGCATCATGCTCAGCCGTGAAGCAGGCGATTGCGGGTATCATGCGCGGACGCAAAGGAGCGTGCATGACGAGACGAACGACGCTGTGGCTCGGAGCCGTCGCACTGGTAGCGCTTCCCTTCGGGTTGCAGGCACAGGAACCCGGCTACCCACAAACGGTCATTCCCATCGCCAAGGGGCCGTTCACCTTCCCGGCCGGCTACCAGACGCCGTGGGAGAAGATCGACATCCGGGTGACGGAGAAGATGTCGCCGAACCTCTTCGTGCTGCACGGTACGCAGGCGCTCGACCAGGCACATCCGGACGCCTCAGGCGGCCGTGCCATGGCGCTCTTCGGCCCTGATGGTGTGCTGCTCGTGGACTCGCAGAACCGGCAGGTCGCCGAGAAGACGCTCGCCGCGATCCGGACGTTCACCGACGGGCCGCTCAAGATCATGGTGAACACGCACGTGCACAGTGATCACACCGGCGGCAACAGCTTCTTCGCGAAACAGGGTGTCGTCATCTACGCGCAGGAGAACCTGCGCAACGAGATGATTCGCCCACCTGCACGCGCCGACGGCACGGTTCCCACGGTGGATACGGCCGGGGCGCCGATCGTCACCTACAACTACAACCCGCAGAAGCCCGGCGAACCGGCCGTCACCATCTTCATGAACGGGGAGACGGTCGACTTCATCCCGATGATGCCGTCGCATACGGCGGGCGACACCATCGTGCGGTTCCGCAAGGCCGACGTGATCTACATCGAAGACTTCTACAGGAACTTCGGCTACCCGTTCGCGGACCAGGCCAACGGCGGCTCGCTGAAAGGCATGCTCGACGCGGTGGATCTCATCACCAGGCTGGCGGGTCCGAAGACCACACTGATACCGGGCCACGGCACGCTGATCAAGAAGGAAGACATGCAGCCGTACCGCGCCATGGTGGCGGACGTGCTCGCGAAGGTGAAGACGCTGCGCGACCAGGGGAAGTCGCTGCAGGAGGTGCTCGCCGCGAACCTCACCGCTCCCTACGACAAGACGACGCTCGGTGATACCCAGCAGAGCAAGGACCGCTTCATCACCGAGGCCTACGACGAGGTGAAGGACTTCCCCGCCATCGTTGACGGCAAGCGCACGATGCCGAGGCACTAGGACAACAGGGCAGGCAGGGCAGGCGGGACTGTTCTCTGGGACTCCGTGGCGTTGTGGTGCCCACCTTCAGGTGGGCCGACGCGCGCGGGCGAGCAGAGCGAAGGCCGCGCGCATCTCGTCGTACGTGAAGTTCGCGTTGCGCCCGCTCGGGTTCGGCAGCACGGCGACGCGTGCCCCCTCGAAGTGGTCGCGCTGGAAGCCGAGCGTGACCGGCGCTGACGCCTTCACCTCGAAGACGAACCGGTAGAGCGTCACACCCACGAACGCCACAACCTTCGGCTGGTAGCGGCGCACCTTGCGGCGCAGCGTGCGCAGGCCCGCGGTGTACTCCTCGCGCCGGAGGGTGTCGATGCCAGGCGTGGGTCTGGGAACGAGGTTGGTGACGCCGAACCCCCACTCGGGGAGCCGGTCATCGTCTTCGAAGGTGAGCCGTTCGGGGACGAGACCGGCGTCGTAGAGGAGCGTCCAGAAGCGGTTCGACGGTCCCGCGAAGTGATGGTTGGTGAGGGCGGACCGCACCCCGGGGTTGATGCCCACGAAGAGCACCCGCACCCCGGGTTGGATGCGGTCCGTCAGCCGGAGACGATCGATGTCCGACGTGGCTACTTCTTTTCCTTGAAGCCGGCCGGGATCGCCACCTCTTCGGCAGCGACCGTCGTCGACACCTTCAGCACTTCGTTCGTCGCCGTGAAGATCGTGGCGCGATCCTTCGGGCCCGCGGCCGCCGGCGCGTCGTCGTCCTTCTTGCGGGCCATGCGGCGGCCGAGGCCGCCGAGGACACCGCCCACGCTGGTGGGCGTCGTGTTCTCGCTCGCCCTGCTGCCGCTGCCCGAGTTCTGCTGCTGCATCTGCTCGGCAGAGAGGACCGCGTCGAAGGTCGTGGTGGTCAGAATCGGCGTGCCCTGGAGCTTCTTGCCTTCGGTCGCCATCTTCTCCATGGCCGGCTTCATCATCGGATACATGGCCATCGCGCTGGCCATGTCCTGCGGCGAGGCGCCCGCCACCATCGGGCCATAGAGCTGCTGCGCATACTTCATGTGGAAGTCAGCGACCTCCTTCATGGCCGGGATCGACGGGGTCATCCACATGTCCGCCGTCATCACCATGCCGCCGCCCTGCTGCAGCGTCTTGCCCTTCTCGCGCACCGTGATGATCATCAGTGACTGCGAGGTGCTGAACCCGTTGATGTCCTTCTTCTCGCCGGTGTTCTTGATCTCGAAGTCCACTTCCATTTGCTTCGCGTTCGGGTCCTGCCGGGCGGGGTCGGCCGTCTCGGCCGGCTGCTTCTTCGCCTCCTCCTCGGCCTTCCTGCGCTCCTCTTCCATCTTCCGGCGCATCTCCGCGAAGGTGACCACGGTGTACTGCTTCTTCTTCATGTCGAGCGAGTAGACCTTCTCTTCCGAGAGATCGACGATCTCGCCCGTGTTCTCGTTGGTGGTCATCAGCCGGTTGCCCTTGAGTGCCACCGTCTGCGTGACGCCTTCGCGGGCGGAACGGCCGCCGAAGAAGTTCATCATCTTGCCCAGCGCGCCACCGAGCTGGACCCTGGTCTTCTCGTCGGAGCGAACATCGGCCCGAATGGCCTGGGTAGAGACCAGCGCGAGCGCCGCCGCAAGGACAAGAGCCGTGCGCGAACGAGTCATTGGAAAACCTCCGAAATCGATTCTAATCCCGGGCCCGAACACGCAGACCCCTGGAATTCATGTATCGGGTCGAACAGCGCCTGTCTCCAGCCGCCGGGTGCGGAGGTTGGAGGTTGGGAACGCCGGGTCTTCACCTGGCAGCGGCCTCGCCGTAGCCCAGTTCTGACTTCTAACTTCTGAGTTCTAACTTCAGTACGAGGCAGCCGAGCGGAGGCAGCGTGAGCCGGACCGAATGCTGGAACCCATGCGTGGCGTGCGCGTCGCTGTGGACACCGCCGCCGTTGCCGACGTCCCTGCCGCCGTACACGGCGGCGTCGCTGTTGAGCCGTTCGGCGTAGTAGCCCTCGTCCGGTACGCCGATGCGGTAGTCGTACCGGGGCACGGGGGTGAAGTTGAAGACGAACACGAGCGAATCGGATCCGTTCAGGGCGGTTCGCAGGACGGCGACGACGCTGTTCTCGTTGTCGCTGCAGTCGATCCAGCGGAAGCCGTTGCCGTCGAAGTCAGCTTCATAGAGCGACGGCTCCTGCTGCAGCAGGTGGTTCAGCGCCTGCACGTACCGGCGCATGCCGGCGTGGGTCGGTTCGTCGAGCATGTGCCAGTCGACGCTGCGGTCGTGGTGCCACTCACGCGGCTGGGCGATCTCGTCGCCCATGAACAGCAGCTTCTTGCCCGGGTGCGCGTACATGAAGCCGTAGAGCGCCCGCAGCGTGGCGTGCTGCTGCCACCGATCGCCGGCCATCTTGTCGAGCATCGGTCCCTTGCCGTGCACCACCTCGTCGTGCGAGAACGGCAGGATGAAGTTCTCCGAGTAGTTGTAGAGCATGGAGAACGTCAGCAGCGTGTGGCGCCAGCGACGATACACGGGGTCGGTGTGGGTGTACTCGATCAGGTCGTGCATCCACCCCATGTTCCACTTGTACGTGAAGCCGAGGCCGCCGAGGTGGGCGGGCCTGGTCACACCGGGAAACGACGTGGACTCCTCGGCCGCCGTGATCGTGCCGGGGTGTTCCCCGTGCGTCAGCGAGTTCAGCGTGCGGAGAAACTCGATGGCCTCGAGGTTCTCGCGTCCACCGTACTGGTTCGGAATCCACTCACCGGCCTTGCGTGAGAAGTCGAGGTACAGCATCGACGCCACCGCATCCACCCGGAGGCCATCGATGTGGTACTCCTCCAGCCAGAACAGCGCGTTCGAGAGCAGGAAGTTCCGCACCTCGTGCCGGCCGTAGTTGAAGACCAGGGTCCCCCAGTCGGGCTGCTCCCCCTGCCGCGGGTCGGCGTGCTCGTAGAGCGCTGTCCCGTCGAACCGCGCGAGCCCGTGCTCGTCCTTCGGGAAGTGCCCGGGCACCCAGTCGAGCAATACGCCGATGCCGGCGCGGTGGCACTCATCGACGAAGAACTTGAAGTCTTCCGGCGTGCCATAGCGGCTGGTGGGCGCGTAGAAGCCGATGACCTGGTAGCCCCACGAGCCGGTGAAGGGATGCTCCATCACCGGCAGCAGCTCGATGTGCGTGAAGCCCATCTCCTTCACGTACGGAACGAGGCGCGCCGCGAGTTCCCGGTACGTGAGGACGCGGTTCCCCTCTTCCGGCACGCGGGCCCACGAGCCAAGGTGCACCTCGTAGACCGACATCGGCTTCTTCAGCCAGCCGCCGAAGGAGGCGCGCCCGGCCATCCAGTCCGTGTCCTGCCACTCGTATCCCGAGACATCGCGGATCACCGAGGCCGTCTGCGGCGGGTGCTCGAAGGCGACGCCGTACGGGTCGCTCTTCTTCAGCAGGTGTCCGCCGGTGGTCCGGATCTCGAACTTGTAGCGCTCACCGTCGGGCAGGTCGGGAACGAAGATCTCCCAGATGCCGGTCGTGAAGTGCCGCATCGGGTGCACGCGGCCGTCCCATCCGTTGAAGTCGCCGACGACGCTCACGCGCTGGGCCGAGGGGGCCCACACGGCGAAGTGCACGCCGGTCGTCGTGCCGACCGCCACGCGGTGCGCCCCGAGCTTCTCGAAGGCGCGGTAGTGCGTGCCCTCCCCGAGGAGGTGGAGGTCGAAGTCCGTCAGCACGCGGCCGTAGCGGTACGGGTCGTCCAGGTCGAGGACCACCCCGCTCCAGAAGGTCACGCGCAGGCGGTAGTCGGGCACCGCGGTCGCGGCCAGCACCACCTCGAAGAGGCCGGCGTCGCTCAGCCGCGTCATCGGCTGGAGCGCGCCGCTCTCGACGAGCCGGACCTCGATGCGCGAGGCATCGGGCCTGATCGTCCTGATGACGACGCGGGACGCGTCGAGCGCGTGGGGACCGAGAACGGCGAAGGGGTCCGGATGCTGACCGGAGGCGACGGCGGCGAGCGAGGAATCGAGGGGCATCAGGGCAATTTCAGATTGCAGAATTCAGATTGCAGATTGAAACCACAGGAATCGCCCGGCGGCGATGCCGGGCGGCCCTATTCAATCTTCAATCCCATTCTGAAATCTGCATTCTGAAATCTGCAATCAGGCGTCGTCCCTACGGGACGATCGTCGCGGTCTTGATGTAGTCCAGCTTCGGGAAGCTCTTGTTCAGGTACGTGTTCCCTTCCATCTGCATGGCGCTCTGGTCGGGACCCTTGCCGCGCGGGGCACCTTCACCGTAGCCGTCGTACAGCTTGTCGACCACGTCCATCCCGGTGGTCACTTCGCCCACCGGCGCGAAGCCCATCCGATCGAGGTTCGCGTTGTCCTTGAAGTTGATGAACAACTGCGTCGTGCGGGTGTTCGGACCGGCGGTCGCGAACGTCACGTAGCCGCGCAGGTTGCTCTGCTTCACCGGATCGTCCTTCAGGCGCGCGGGACGCCAGGCTTCCATCACCGACGGACGGCCGTGGATGCCGAACTGCGCCATGAACCCGGGGATCACGCGGAAGAACCGCACGTCGTCGTAGAACCCGGCCTTGACCAGGTTGAAGAGTCGGTCGGCGCCGAGGGGCGCCCAATCCCGATGCACCGTGACCACGAAGGCGCCCTTGCTGGTGTCGAACTTCGCCTTGTAGGTGGCCGGGGCTTTCTCGGTAAAGGCCGCAGGGTTCTTCAGCTTCTCGATCTTGGGGTCCGCCTGGCCGGCGACGGCCACCGCGGACGCCAGCGTCAGCGCGACGGCGGCGGTGGAGAACACGCGCGTGAGTTTCATAGGCCTCCTAGCACACGGATAAGGCCGGCAGCCCTCGGGCCCGGCCGATTCACTATCGTAGCCGCCTTACCGGTATGATCGCGGCATTACTTCAGGAACTGGAGAGCATACCAATGATGCACGCGCTTTTCACGACCACGGAGGGCAGCTTCAAGATCCGGCTGTTCGACGCGGAAGTGCCGAATACCGTCGCCAACTTCACGGGGCTGGCCGAGGGCACCAAGGAGTTCGTCGACCCGAAGACCGGCCAGAAGACGACCCGGAAGTTCTACGACGGGCTGATCTTCCACCGGGTGATCGACAGCTTCATGATCCAGGGCGGCGATCCGCTCGGCAACGGCACCGGGGGCCCCGGCTACCGCTTCGCCGATGAGTTCCACCCCAAGCTGCGCCACGACAAGCCGGGCATCCTGTCGATGGCCAACGCCGGGCCTGGCACCAATGGCAGCCAGTTCTTCATCACCCTCGGCGCGACGCCGTGGCTGGACAACCGTCACAGCGTCTTCGGCGAAGTGGTCGAGGGCCTGGACGTGGTCAAGAAGATCGGCTCGACCAAGACCGGCGTCCAGGATCGCCCGGTCAATCCGATCGTCATCCAGTCGGTCACCATCGAGCGCAGCTGAGCGCGGGACGGCCGGGGGCACTCCCCCGCCCCGTCCAGCCGTTGAGGGGCCGGCGCCAGCCGGCCCCTTCGCCCCTCCGCAGCGGTGCGCGGTCCAGCCGCCTGCACGCTCTTTTCCATCCGCTCCAAATCAGCCGCAACCGCCCGATTCAGCACGTTCAAGCACACCCAGTCCCGGCCGATTTCGTACTCGGATCTGAACGCCTGCGTATCGGAGCGTCGTCATGCTGCAGTTCTTCGAGCACTGGACCATCGGCCGGCGGATTACGGCCGGCTTTCTTGCCCTCGGCGCACTCGCCCTGGTGCTCTTCTTTACCTTCCAGACCGGCATCTCGACGCTGGTCGCCCAGCATCGGGAGGCCGCAGACCGGGCCAACGAGGCCCTCATCGTCAGCGACGCCGCCACCACGGGGGCGAAGCTCTATCAGGTCGTGGCCGACGCCGAGATCAACATGGATCTCGAGGCGACGGACAAGCAGTGGGCCGAGGTGCGCCGCAAGGCCGACGAACAGCTGGCCGTGGTGGCAAAGCTCGTCGACACCGACGAGGAACGCAAGCAGGTGGCAAGCGCCCAGGCGCACGCGAAGGAGATTGCCCGCCTCATCGACGAGGAGATGCTGCCCACGCTGAAGGCGGACAAGAAGGTGACCGAGGCCGCCCGGATGGTGGATACGGTCATCTATTACGAGAGCGAGCAGATGACGACCGACCTGCAGACCATCTCGGCCGCCATGCGGCAGGAGAGCGTCGCGGCCAGCGAGGCCTTCGAGCGGGTCAGCACGAGGACCGAGTGGCGTGCGATTCTCGCCGGACTCCTCGGCCTCGTCGTAGCCGTCGTCCTCGTCTGGGTCGTCGTACGGTCGGTGACCAGCCGGCTCGGGCAGGCCGTCGCGTCGCTGGAGAGCGGCGCCCAGCAGGTGGTGCTCACCTCCGAGCAGGTGTCGGGCAGCGCGCAGTCGCTCTCGCAAGGCGCCACGGAACAGGCCGCCTCACTCGAGGAAACCTCCGCGTCGATGGAGGAAATGTCGTCCATGACGCGGCGGAACGCGGAGAACACCCAGCAGGCCGTGTCGCTCGTGCACGACGTGCATACGCGGGCGAACGAGTCGGAAGGCGCACTGCACGACATGGTGCAGTCGATGAACGCGATCCAGGAGTCGAGCCAGAAGGTCTCGAAGATCGTGAAGACGATCGACGAGATCGCCTTCCAGACCAACATCCTCGCCCTCAACGCGGCGGTGGAGGCCGCCCGCGCCGGTGAGGCCGGCATGGGCTTCGCGGTGGTCGCCGACGAGGTCCGCAACCTGGCGATGCGCTCGGCTGAAGCCGCGAAGGAGACCGCAGGTCTCATCGAAGAGTCGCTGACACGCGCGAAGGGCGGCGTCAGCAAGGTCGAAACCGTCACGCAGGCGGTCACCGCCATCACGGCCTCGGTCAACCGCGTGAAGGGACTCGTCGACGAAGTGAGCGAGGCGAGCCGGCAGCAGACCGCGGGCATCGATCAGGTGTCGCAGGCGCTCACGCAGATGGAGAAGGTCACGCAGGGGATCGCTGCGACCGCCCAGGAGAGCGCGGCCACGAGCGAGGAACTGAACGCGCAGGCGGCTGTCACGATGGACACGCTGCGGGCCCTGAACGCCCTCGTCGGGCGCTCGGGCACTGCGGAGACGGCGGCACCGGCCACGCCTGCGGCGCGCACACCGGCCGCGAAGACCGGCGGCACGGTCGTGCCGCTCACCCCGCGCGCACGCAAACCGAAGGCGGGCTCGGCCGAGGAGGCCCTCCCGCTCGAGAGCACCGGCACGTTCGGCAGCTTCTGACGGCAGTCACACTGACTCACGAGCCCGCCGACGGGCTCGTGGGCCCCGCCTCCGCCGCCGCCCTTCTGCCACGAAACAGCGCACAACGATCGCCACCGCGTGCACCGGCGCACCGCTCCTACACCAACGTGGGACACAGGATCCCCTGTGGCGGTACTCAAGCACGGCTGTACGGCGTCGATTGTTGAGCTATGAACAAGCCCTCTCTGACTGTCCGTGTGCTTCTGTCCGTCGCGTCCACGCTCCTGCTCACCCCCGTGTCCGGCTTTGCCCAGGACAACGCAGGCCTGCCCGAGCTCGTCACCGACCGTCCCGACTTCACGGAGTCGAGCGATGTCGTGGGACGCGGGATCGTGCAGCTGGAGATGGGCACCACCTTCGAATCGAACCGCACCGCCGGCGACCAGGACCGGACGATGTCGACGCCGCTGGCCCTGGCGCGCATCGGCGTGTCGAAGCGCCTCGAACTGCGGTTCAGCACGGACGGCTTCGTCCTCGATTCACTCCGCACCGGCTTCGGCCAGGCCACGACCAAGGGCCAGGCTGACCTCGAAGTCGGCGCCAAGTTCGTGCTCAGCACTGGTGACGCCACGCGCGGGTTCCAGATGGCCGTGATTCCGATGGCCTCGCTCCCCACCGGCTCCGACGCGATGTCGAGCAACACCGTGGACCCCACCGTCAAGTTCACGTGGGCGAAGGACCTGCCGAAGGACTTCGGCCTGTCCGGCAACTACAACGTCAGCCGGCTGGGCGATGAACTCGGCCGCTACACCGAGCACGCCCTCAGCCTGTCGCTCGGTCACGACCTCATGGGCGGCTGGGGCGGCTATTGGGAGACTTACGGCTTCATGCCGCAGGGGCGCCCCGGCTCCGCCGCGTGGACGGTGAACACCGGCGTCACCCACGGCATCGGCGGCAACGCCCAGGTCGATCTCGAAGTGGGACGTGGTGTCACGGCGGCAGCCCCCGACTGGTTCGTCGGTGTGGGCCTCGGCCTCCGCACGTCAGCCCTCCGCTCTTTCCTTCGCTGATCGGGAGTACGGGACATATCCATGAATTCGAGCATGCAGAACTGGACTGTTGGCCGCCGGATCGCGGCAGGCTTCGCGGCGATGGGACTCATCGCCGCCGCGCTGGTGATCACCTTCGAACGCGGACTCAGCGTCCTGTCGACGGAACACACCCTCTCGACGGAGGGCGAGGAAAACGCCCTGACGATTACCAGGGCGGCGGCCATGGGCGCCGAGCTGTACCAGATCATCGCGGACGGCGAGATCAACCTGAACCTGCAGGAGACGCGCGCGGACTGGGCCGAGGCCCGCAAGACATCGTCGGCCCGGCTCGACGCCGTCGAGAAGATCGCGTCCACCGAACAGGAGCGCGGGTTCGTCAAGACGGCCCGGCAGCACCACTCGGCGATGGCCGACCTCTTCGAGCGCGAACTGCTGCCGATCCTCGATCGTGAGGGACACGCGACCGACGAGACCAGGGCGATCGACGGACGCATCGACGAGCAGGCGGCGGCCCTCGCGCAGGCCCTGCAGGCCTTCGCCGAGTTCAACGTGAAGGAGGCCGACGCCGCGAAGGCCCAGTACCTCGAGCAGCAGGCCTCCACGCAGCGCCTCGTGCTCATCATGATCGTCGTCGGCGTGCTGCTGTCGATCGGCGTCGCCATCGGCGTCACCAGAGGCGTGACGAACCGCCTGAACTCCGCGGTGATGTCGCTGGACGAGGGCGCACGCCAGGTGGTGTCGGCGTCCGACCAGGTGGCCGGGTCCGCGCAGTCGCTCTCGCAGGGCGCCACGGAACAGGCCGCATCGCTCGAAGAGACGTCGGCGTCGATGGAGGAAATGGCCTCGATGACCCGGCGGAATGCCGAGAACACGCGGCAGGCCGTCACCCTCGTCACCGACGTGCACGTCAAGGTCAACGACTCGCAGGCGGCGCTGCAGGACATGGTGCAGTCGATGACCGCCATCCAGGAGTCGAGCGAGAAGGTCTCCAAGATCATCAAGACCATCGACGAGATCGCCTTCCAGACCAACATCCTCGCGCTGAACGCCGCCGTCGAAGCGGCCCGCGCGGGCGAAGCGGGCATGGGCTTCGCCGTCGTCGCCGACGAAGTGCGGAGCCTCGCGCAGCGCTCGGCGCAGGCGGCGAAGGACACGGCCGGCCTCATCGAGGAGTCCATCTCGAAGTCGCGCAACGGCAGCGTGAAGGTGGAAC
The DNA here is from genome assembly GCA_046331345.1 of Vicinamibacterales bacterium. Lineage (GTDB taxonomy): Bacteria > Acidobacteriota > Vicinamibacteria > Vicinamibacterales > CAVVIG01 > CAVVIG01. The sequence continues at coordinate 65,920 of JAXLRA010000006.1, forward strand.
AGGTCGCGGCCGCGATCACCGGGATCACCTCGTCGGTGAACCGCGTGAAGGGGCTCATCGACGAAGTCAGTGAAGCCAGCCACCAGCAGACCCAGGGCATCGACCAGGTCGCGTCGGCCCTCTCCCAGATGGAGAAGGTGACGCAGGGCACGGCGGCCACCGCCGAGGAGAGCGCCGCCGCCAGCGAGGAACTGAGCGCCCAGGCCAACACCACGATGGAAGTGGTCGGCGAACTCCGCGCCCTCGTCGGCGTCAGCGGCACGACCGCAGCCGCGGCACCTGTCGCGAAGCGCAACGCCGGGAAAATGGGTAAGGTCGTGTCCCTGGCCACGCGAGCCCCGAAGGCCGCTCCCACCGCAAGCCAGCCGTCGAACGAGGAGCTGTTCCCGCTCGAGAAGACCGGCACGTTCGGCAGCTTCTAAAGCTCTTCCTTAGTAGGCCGATGTCCTACTAGACGCGATACGGCAGAGTCGGCAGCACGGGCATGGGCCCGCGCTGCCGTTCGCTCGTGTGACGCGTCCCGGGGATCACGATCATGACGCACGCACTCGAGCGCATACCAGTCAGCCGTCGCCTGCTTCTCATTGCTGTTTCGTTCTCGGTGCCCGTCGCGGTGATGCTCTGGCTCATCGTCACCGGCATGAACCAGGACATCGCATTCGCCCGCGCGGAGCGTGAAGGGGTGCAGTACCTGGCACCACTGAGCGCGCTGCTCGACGGCATCAGCGCCCACCAGGTGGCCGACGACGAGCCGGCGGAGGCGGCGAAGGCCGCAGCGGCGATCGACAAGGCGCTGGGGGAACTCGACGCCGTCCAGAGCGAGCTGGGCGAATCGCTGCAGTTCACCCCGGAGGGGTTGGCGAAGCGGCATCGGGAACACTTCTCCCCGGCGACGCTGCGGAGCGAGTGGACCGCGCTCGAGGCGGGCTGGACCGGGCTCAGTGCGGCGGAGAACGACGCCCGTCACGAACACCTCATCGAGGACGTGCGCGGGATGATCGCCCATGCGGGCGATACGTCGAACCTGATCCTCGACCCCGACCTCGACAGCTATTACGTGATGGACGCGGTGGTCGTCGGGCTGCCAGGCGCCCAGGCGCGCCTCGGGCGCGTGAACACGGTGGCGGACAACCTGCTCGCACACACCACCACGCTGGCCGACATGGCCGAGGGGCTCGCGGTGCAGGCCGCGATGCTCAAGGAGAACGACGGCGACCGCGTGAAGGGCGACGTCCAGACGGCACTCAACGAGGACGCCGGGTTCAATGGCGTCAGCCCCACGCTGCGCGCCCAACTCGGACCGGCGACCGACCAGTACGTCCAGGCCAACGACGCCGTCATCCAAGCCATCCGCACGCTGCTCGCCAACCCGAAGGCTGACGCGTCGGCGCTCGACAAGGCGGGCCACGAGGCGCGCGCCGCGGCCGCGGCCGCGGTCGGGGCGGCGTCACGGGAACTCGACACACTGCTCGCGGCCCGCATGAGCCGGCTGCAGTTCGAGCGCATGGAGGCCGTGGGGGTGAGCCTGGCCATTCTCGGCCTGGCACTCGGTCTCGTCTACGCAATTGCACGCAGCATCAGCGGACCGCTCGCGCGCACCACCGCCGATCTCACCGAAGGGGCGCGGCAGGTCATCGCCACGTCCGAACAGGTGGCGGCGGCCTCGCAGGGGCTGTCCCAGGGCGCAACCGAGCAGGCCTCCTCCATCGAGGAGACATCTGCATCGATGGAGGAGATGGCCTCGATGACGCGCAAGAACGCGGAGAACACCCGCGAGGCGTCAATCCTGGTCGCGGAAGTTCACCAGCGGGTGCACGACTCGCAGGATGCCCTCGGTGACATGGTGCAGTCCATGACGGCGATCCAGGAGTCGAGCCAGAAGGTCTCGAAGATCATCAAGACGATCGACGAGATCGCGTTCCAGACCAACATCCTCGCGCTCAACGCCGCGGTCGAAGCGGCACGCGCCGGCGAGGCGGGCATGGGCTTCGCCGTCGTGGCAGACGAAGTGCGGAGCCTGGCGCAGCGTTCGGCACAGGCCGCGAAGGACACCGCGGATCTCATCGAGGAATCGATCAACCGCTCCAGGACCGGCAGCACGAAGGTCGAGGTCGTGGCCACCGCCATCACCGGCATCACGACCGCCGTGAACCGCGTGAAGGGGCTCGTCGAGGAAGTGGCCGAAGCCAGCCAGCAACAGGCGCAGGGGCTCGACCAGGTGACGCAGGCCCTCAACCAGATGGAGAAGGTGACGCAGACGACCGCAGCCACCGCGGAGGAGAGCGCCGCCACCAGCGAGGAGCTGCATGCGCAGGCGGAGATCACCATGGACGCCATCCAGCACCTGACGTCCATGGTCGGCGGGTCGGCGGACAAGGCGGCGACGCCGGTGAGCCGGCGCACCGCGCCGAAGGGCGCCGGCGTGAAGCTGCCGTTCGCCGCGAAGGGCAGCAAGCCGGCTCCGGCACCGAAGCGCTCCGCCGAAGAGGAGTTCCCGCTCGGCGCCACGGGCACGTTCGGGCAGTTCTGACCGTCGCCTCGTCCGCGCAGACCCGATCGCCACAGTGTGGCGCCGGGTGTGCGCGGCGGCGGGCTGCTAGAATCAGGGCATACGACAAACCGTCGCTGAGGGTGGCGTGCCACGATGGCACGCCGTCGCCGGTATTTCTATGCCCGACATCTCCATCGTCACGGCCACCTACAACCGCAGCAACGTGCTCCGGCACGCGATTGGCTCCGTGCTGCGGCAGTCGTGCACCGATTGGGAGCTGATTGTCGTGTCGGACGGCTGCACCGACGACACGGCATCCGTCGTGGCGTCGTTCGCCGATCCCCGCATCCGATTCGTCCACCTGCCGCACAACCACGGCGAGCAGTCCGTTCCGAACAATGAAGGGGTGCGGCACGCCAGCGGCCGGCTGCTCGCGTTCCTGAATCACGACGACCTCTGGTTCAGCGACCACCTCGCCACGCTCGCAGGCGCACTCGATCGCACGGGAGCCGACCTCGCGTACGGCCTCAGTGCCCGGATCGATGCGGACGGCCATCCGCACCTGTGGGGCAATTCGCCTGGCGGCCGCTACGAAGCGTGGCATCCGGTGCCGGCGTCGATCTGGCTGATGCGCCGCGACCTCTTTGCGCGGGTCGGACCGTGGACCTCCGCCGCGGCGCTGTGGGATGCGCCGTCGCAGGACTGGCTTCGCCGCGCACACGCCGCCGGGGCCCGACTCGCGCCGGTACCTCGCCTGACCGCCGTGCAGATCACCTCTGGAGCCCGCCGCGGCTCGTACAGCGAGCGGCACGAATCGGAACACCTCGCCATGGTCGAGGCCATGCGCGACGAAAGCCAGTGCCGCGAGCGTCTGCTCACCGACATCGCCGCGCACGCCTCCAGCCTGACGACCGCGCTGCGTCCTGGCGTCCTGGCGGTGCGCACCTGCCGCGCACTGCTCGCCCGCCTCTGCGTCGGCGTCGGCATTCCGCCTGCAGCGCTGGAGAACGTGCTCCGCTTCGGACGCAAGGGCGCCTTCATCCGTCACCTGCGCCGGACGCGCGGGCTGACGCCTTCGATCGGAATACGTGTATGAGCTCGGAGTGGCTGCTTCCAACGGCCGTGCGTGACCCGCAGACCATCACCGCGGCGTGGGACCCGCTGCGTGGCAGGCTGATCGACGGCCTGGTGATCAAGGAAGTGCGAAGCGTGCCGAAGGGCAACGGCGTGCTCACCGAGGTCTATCGCCGCGACTGGCAGCTCGACGAGGCGCCGGTGCAACAGGTCTTCGAGGTGAGGCTCGTGCCCGGCGGCATCAGTGCGTGGCACGCCCACGCACACACGACCGACCGCCTGTTCATCACGGGAGGGCTGGCGCGCCTGGTGTTCTACGACAACCGGGACAACTCGCCGACGAAGGGGCTGGTGACCGAGCTGAAGTTCGGCGAGCACCGGCCGGCGCTCGTCGTCGTGCCGCCACGCATCTGGCACGGCATCCAGAACATCGGGGCCGACACCCTGCGCATCCTGAACCTCGTCGACCGGGCCTACGACTACGAGGCCCCGGACCACTGGCGGGTCAGGCCCGATTCACCCGACATCCCCTACGCGTTTCCGCGCTAGCGCCGGCAGGTCCACCTGAAGGTGGACCCTACGATCGCCCAAAGACGTCCGCCGGTCGTCCTGCGCCCTGCGCCAATTGGTCTCAGCCCTCAGCCTTGCCCCGACGTGTCCGGTGATCAGTGCGAGCTGGTGGCGGGAGCAACCAGCGCCTTGATGTGGGGTTCCAGTTCGGCGCGCTCCATGTTCCCCGGGTGGAAGAGCCGCACGATCCCTGCACGGTCCACGAGCACGATGGTCGGCGTGGCGTCCATGCCGTAATCGAGCGCGTCCTCGTCACTCACCGGGACGGCCATGTTCGGCAGCGCGCTGTAGTACTGCTTCAGCACCGCGCCCATGTGCGCGAACTCCTCGGCCTTCCCCGCCTCCCTGCCGGCCGTGACGTAGCCGTAGTACTTCGTGGGGCCGATCACGATCAGTCCCTTGTCGCGATAGTCGCGTTCCAGCTCGCTCACGATCGGCACCTGCCGCTTGCAGTCCGGGCACCAGTGCGCCCAGAACAGCATCAGCACCGGCTTGCCTCGGGTATCGGGCATCGGCGCACCGAGGAACTGGGTCGCGCTCAGCCTGGGCGCCTTCTGGCCCTCGAGGCTGATCAGGTTCAGGTTCTTCGTCAACCGCATGTGGATCGGCGAGTTGCGGTACCGCTTCACCTGGTCCTGGAGGTACTTCACGGCGCTCGCGCGCTGGCCGGTCTCGGCCATCACCTTGGCCTGCACCTCGAGTGCGGCACCGAGTGCAACGACCAGGTTCTGGTCCGACCCGAGTGCCCGCGTCTTCAGCGTCTCGAGGACGAGCTTCTCGGTCTGGCGTGCGTAGCGGTCCGCCGCGTCGTACTGCTTCGTGTTCAGCGCGCCGCGGCCCACCCACGACAGGCCCGCCAGCGCTTCGGGCGTGGTGCCCTTCTCGGCGCGATACGCGGCGACGAGCCCGTCAGCGGCCGCGATGTCGCCCTTCGTGATGGCGGCACGCACGTCGCGCACGAGCGTCTGCGACGTGGCCACGCGAGGCGCCGCCAGCAGCAGGAACGAGAGTAGGGCCACACAGCATGCACGCATCAGCGTCCTCCGTCGCACCGGAATCCGTGCCGGCGCGAGCGCACATCGTAGCACCGCGCGGCGCGCGGCGCCGGGTCACGCCTCACTCATCGCTTTGCTCGATGAGCCTCTTCCAAACTATCTGTTTGTCTATCCTCGGCCCGGCCTCTATCTTCGACTCATCGATGCCGCGCCGGAGACGAGGTCCGGTGCGGTGCCCACGCAACAACGCGACGCGGCCGCAGAGAACGGCCGCACGACATCCCGAGGAGGAGTCATCATGATGCGTACCGTACTCAGCACCGTTGCCGCCCTCACCCTGTTCGCTGGCGCGTCCGCTGTCCGCGCCGAGGCGTCCACGACGCACGACAACCGGACCCACTTCACGTTCAGCCAGCCCGTGGCCATCCCGGGCGGCGTCCTGCCGGCGGGTGAGTACATCTTCCGGCTCGCGGACCCGAACAGCGGCCGGAGCGTCGTGCAGGTGCTGAACCGCGAGACCGGTGAGGTGCACGGCATGTTCTTCACGCAGCACGCCGAGCGCGGCACCATTGCCGAGGAACCCGAAATCACCCTGGGTGAGGCGCCCGCCGGCATGACCCGCTCCATCCACACCTGGTGGTATCCGGGCACGACGAGCGGCCGCACGTTCCTCTACCCGGCCGGAGAGGCGAGCTGGGATCACGCCTGGCACACCTCGAACTGAGGTCAGCGACTGACCCGCGCTGACCACACCGGAGCGGGACCCGCTGCATGGATATGTGCAGGGGTTCCGCTCCGCCTCGGGCCTCGCCGCGCCACCATAGAGGGCGCGGCGGGAACCGGCCCAGACCACTCGTGGGGTCCACCTTCAGGTGGACCCTGTCCCGTTCAGGCGAGCAGGCTCATGAAAAGAACCGTCATGCTGATCGTGCTGCTGGCAATGCCCTTCCTGATGGGAGCACAGCGCCTCGATGCACCGGTGACCCAGCCGCCGGATCCCGGCGCAGGCACACCCACCTTCCGGTCGCAGGCCGACCTCGTGGTCGTGCACGCGACCGTTCGCGACGACCGCGGGCGTCACGTCAGCGGACTGCCCCAGCAGGCGTTCCGCGTGTTCGAGAACGGAGTGGCACGGCCCATCAGCGTCTTCGGGAATCAGCACGAGCCGGTGACACTCGGGCTGGTGCTCGACGTGAGCGGCAGCATGGAACCGATGCGCGAACGCCTCGCCTATGCCGCGTCGGCCTTCGCAGGAGCCGGCCGCACCGACGATGAGGTCTTCGCGATTATCGTGGGAGACAGACCGGTGCACGTGCTGCCAGACAGCGTCCCGTTCACGAGCGACCCGCAGGCGCTCCGGACAGCCATCGTCCAGGCGCACCGCCCAGGGGGCATGACGGCCCTGTACGACGCCGTCGCCGCCGGTCTCGAGCACCTGGAGCGGGGCTCGCACGCACGCCGCGCCCTCGTCGTCATCAGCGACGGCATCGACAACGCCAGCCACATCAGGTTCGACGACGCGCTGCAGCGGGCACTGGCGTCGAACGCGGCCATCTATGCGGTGGGCCTGGTCGATCCGGTTGCGCTCACGCGCGACCCCGGCCACCTGCGCCGCCTCGCACGGGCCACGGGCGGCGACGCCTACTTCCCCTCGACGAACATCGCCGCCTTCAGTTCACTGCGCCAGATCGCGGACGACATTCACCAGTCCTACGCGCTGGGGTTCACGCCGGCCGGCACCACGGCATCCGGCGCCCGCCATCGGCTGGACGTATCGGTGCGCACCGCGGACGGGGGCACGCTGAAGGTTCGGGCGCGCGAGGGCTACGTGGCAGGGCCGCAGTAGACGGGCGGGCAACGGCCACGAGGCTCGCGGCGCATCAGCCGCTCTGCCGTCGTGGCCGTGTCGTGTGGAGGGGCTCAGGCCTGCTTGCGGGCCCAGGCTTCGAGCGAGGTGGGCGTCACGCCGAACACGCGACCGAGGCCGGCGATGTCCGCGTTGTACCCCGTGCTGTCGAACCACTCGAGCATCGTCGCGAAGTCGTCGCTGTTCTTGCGGACCTCGCCGATGGGGATCTGCAGGTATTCGATGCTGCGTCCGAGCGCGCGGCTGAGCGTGGCCGCGGCGGCCGGCAGCGTCACTGCATCGCCCGCAAGGTCGATCTCCCGGCCGTTCAGCTGGGCGGCGTGCGTGAACGCCATGGCTCCGAAGACGCCGATGTCCTCGACCGCGATCATCTGGAGCACGGTTTCCGGCTTCAGCGTGCTGACCAGCTTGTCGCCGTTCAGGAACCAGGGCGACACGAGGTTCTCCATGAAGAACACGGGGCGCAGGATGACCGTGGACGGGAACCCGAGTGCCCGCACCGTCTGCTCGATGCGCCACTTGTTCTCGAAGTGCGGGATCCCGGTCTGGCGGTGCGCGGACCCCACGGAGGCGTAGACGTAGTGCTCGACACCCGCGTCCTTCGCAAGCGTGGCGATCCGCTTGCCCTGTTCCTCCTCGCCGTCGACGCCGGCCTCCCAGGTGTTCTGCACCGCGTAGACGCCCCAGGCGCCCTTCAGGGCGGACGCCAGTGAGCCGGCATCGTTCAGGTCGCCCTGCACGAGTTCGACCCCCGCGTTCGCGAGCGCCCGTGCCTTCTCCCCATCCGGCGTGCGCGTCAGTGCCCGCAGTGTGTAGCCCTTGCCGAGCAGGTTGTGGAGCGTCGCCCCACCCTGCTGTCCCGTCGCTCCCGTAATCAGAATCGTCTTCGACATCCAGTCTCCTCGAATACTCCTGCTTCGACGCGTGGGCCGCACCTCTGGATCCACGGGTGCCCGGATGCGCCGCATGGGCGGGTCCGGCTATCATTGTGAGTTCACCGAGCGCCGCTGGGCCGTCGGGTCGTTACTTCGTTCGTTTGCAGATCGCATTCACATGCTGAGAGCCGGAATCGTCGGGCTGCCCAACGTCGGCAAGTCCACCCTCTTCAACGCCGTCACCCGCACCCGCAAGGCCGAGGCGGCGAATTATCCCTTCTGCACCATCGACCCGAACGCCGGCATGGTGACCGTGCCCGACGCGCGGCTGGCGGTGCTGCAGAAGATCGCGAAGACGAGCGTGGTGATCCCGGCCGTCATCGAGTTCGTGGATATCGCGGGCCTCGTGCAGGGCGCCAGCCAGGGCGAAGGGCTGGGCAACAAGTTCCTCACGCACATCCGCGAGGTGGACGCCATCGTCCAGGTGGTCCGCTGCTTCGAGGACGCCGACATCCATCACGTCTCCGGGAAGGTGGACCCGGTGCGCGACATCGAGGTCATCAACACCGAGCTGATCCTCTCGGACCTCGACTCGGTGAAGAAGCGGCGCGAGCGGGTCTCGAAGGACGCCAAGCGCGGCGACAAGACCGCCCAGGCGGAGGAGCCGATCCTTGCGAGGCTCGAAGACCTCCTGGATTCGGGCAAGCCGGCCCTGATGCTGCCGCTGACGCCGGAGGAACGGGCGCTCGTCACGCCCCTCTTCCTGTTGACGATGAAGCCGACCATCTTCGCGTGCAACGTGAAGGACTCGGAACTGGCAACGGCCGACAGCAACCCCTACGTGACGCAGGTTCGCGACTACGTCAAGACGCACCTGGCGTGCGAGGCCGTGGTGATCAGCGCACAGATCGAGAGCGAGCTCATCGATCTGTCAGAGGACGAGGCGACGGAGTTCCTGAAGGACCTCGGGGTGAGCGAGAGTGGCACCGGCTCGCTGATCCGCGCCACCTATCACCTGCTCGGCCTGCGGACCTACTTCACCGCGGGCGAGAAGGAAGTGCGCGCCTGGACCATCCACGTCGGCGACACCGCACCCAAGGCCGCTGGCGTCATCCACTCGGACTTCGAACGCGGCTTCATCAAGGCGGAAACGGTCGCCTACGACGACCTCGTCGCCTGCGGCTCGGTCGCTGCCGCGCGCGAGAAGGGCCTCTACCGCATGGAAGGCAAGGAGTACGTCGTCCAGGACGGCGACGTGCTGCTGTTCAAGTTCAACGTGTAAGTGCCGGCTGACGCCGGCACCCACGACAGGCCTTCCTCCAACTCACCGTTCAGCGCGCCCACGACAGGGCTTCCTGCCAACAACCGTTCAGCGACACTCGTGGGGTCCGGCTTCAGCCGGACCTGTCGCCGCCGTGCCCACTCACCCGCCAAGCCCGTAAATCTCCCCGAACTTCGTCGTCAGGTACTGCACGAAGGGACGGACGTCGATGGCGTCCGTGCCCGTGACCTTCCGCAGCGTCTCCTTCGGCGTGAACTTCCGTCCGTGCACGTGGAGGTTCGTCCGCAGCCAGTCGCGCAAGGCCCCGAACTCCCCGCGCGCGAACTGCTGCGGCAGGTCGGGCGTCGCGGCGAGCGCCTTCTCCCAGATCTGCGCCGACACGATGCTGCCGATCACGTAGGTCGGGAAGTAGCCGACGTAGCCGAGCGACCAGTGGACATCCTGGAGCACTCCCTCCGCCGCGTCCGGCACGTCGACGCCGAGGTACGCCTTCATCCGGGCATTCCAGGCCTCGGGCAGTTCTTCCAGCTTCACCGCGCCTGAGAGCATGTCCTGTTCGAGTTCGAAGCGCAGGATGACATGCAGGCTGTACGTCAGCTCGTCGGCTTCCACGCGGATGAAGCCTGGCTGCACCTTGTTCACGGCCCGGTAGAAGTCCTCGAGGCTCACCGCCTGCAACTGCGGGAAGGCGTCCTGCAGGTCCGGCAGGAAGCAGGTCCACGCCTCGCGGCTGCGGCCGACGATGTTCTCCCAGAGACGACTCTGGGATTCGTGGATGCCGTGCGACGCGCCCCGACAGAGCAGCGTCCGCTCCAGCGACGGGCTGACGCCGTGCTCGTAGAGGCCGTGTCCGAATTCGTGCATGGTGCCGAAGAGGGCCGTGGCCAGGAAGTCCGGGTAGTAGCGCGTGGTCAGGCGGATGTCGCCAAGGCCGGTGTTGCTGGCGAACGGGTGGGCGGTCGGATCGAGGCGCCACTTCGACTCGTCGAAGCCGAGCCGCTTCAGGATGGACAGGCAGACGAGACGCTGGCGGTCGACCGGGAACACACCGTGGAGGCACCCGTCGTCCACCACCGGGCCGCGGGCGGCGATGGCGGCAATGAGCGGCACGATGGCGGCCTTCAGCTCGTCGAAGATGACGCGCACGTCCGCGGTCGGCATCCCCCGTTCGAAGTCGTCGAGCAGCACGTCGTACGGTTCGTCCGCCGGGTCGAAACACTCGACGTAGCGCCGCTTCAGGTCGATCGTCTGCCGGAGGAACGGCAGGAACGTCGCGAAGTCCTTCCGCTGCCGCGCGTCCGCCCACGCCGTGCGCGCGAGAGAGGCCACGCGCGTCATTTCCGTCCGCAGGTCGGTCGGCGTCTTCACGGCCTTCTCGTAGTCGTGGCGGGCGACCCGGATCAGGCTCGCCTCGTCCGACTCGAACGGCAGCGACGCTTCGTACGGCGCAAGGTCGTCCAGCAGCCGCCCGATCTCCGGGCTGGTGAAGCGCTCGTGCGTGATGCGGGCGACAGTGGCCTGCTGTTCCGCACGGGTCTGGGCACCTCCCGCCGGCATCATCACGGTCTGATCCCAGCTGAGCAGGGCCGTCACCTTCGTCAGGTCGTGAATCTCGGCGAGCCGCTGGCGGAGTTCCTCGTATCGCGCACGCATGTCCATAGGCGGATTCGTACTGTAGCGCACCGCCGCAGCGCGGATCTTCCACGCAATCCCGCGCGTCAATACATACAGCCTGTGTCCATGACACATGCTGAACACACTTCATATACGGAGCAGACCATCATGAACATGTCGCTGTTGAAAGCAGTTGCCGCAGGGATCTTCGCCGCAACCTTCCTGGCGGGTCCGGTCCACGCTCAGGAGAAGCCCTGGTCCGTCTCGTTCGACCTGGGGATGCAAACCGCCGTGAACGGAAACGTGCACGGCGCCGGCACCGGGCGCGTGCTGACGCTGCCGACAGTCGTCGATGCCAAGACGTACGGCGACATCTACGGCAACGGCTTCTACTGGGCCGCGGGGCTCGGCTACAAGGTCGGCTCGAATGGTGAACTCCGCGTCCAGGGCAGCTACACCGCGAACCCGGCGGACCGCCTGCAGGTGGGGACGGTCGCCGGTCTGGCGCTGTTCGCGCACTTCGACGACTACAAGGCCTTCGGCATGGATCTCGGCTATCGCCAGTACTACGGAGCCTCGTCCCTGCGCCCCTATGCAGGCGCCAGCGTCGGGTTCACCCGCGTGGACACCATCAACAGCACCTTCACGGTACCGGCGGCGAACGTCACGCTCTCGTCGGTCCCGATGAACGCCTCCTCCACGGTGCCATCATTCGGCCTGCAGGGCGGCGTGCAGATGCACCTCAACGACAGCGTCGCGTTCCAGGTCGGGGCCGACTTCCGGTGGCAGGGCGACCTGGAGCAGAACGAAGGGCTGGCTGGCACGGGCCTCGACACCATCAACGACAAGACGCGGCGCTGGGCGCTGCCGGTCACCGCTGGCCTGACGCTGCGCTTCTGAGTCCGCGCACCTTCGACCACGCGTGCCGGTGCCCGGCGCCGGCACGCGCCCTCCCGTCAGGGCCGCACCAGGCCTGTTGACCCCCACCGCGCCAGCCCGGCGCATCAGTACAGCGCACCTTCGCACCGTTTCGACACTGGTTCAGGTCAACCCGCTTCAATCGCTGCCGATACCGGCATGTGAGAGGAAGGGTTCCCGTGACAGTTCGCGCAGATGCACGCAGCGTGCGACAACGGCGGTGGAAAGGTGCGACCCTCGCGCTGGCGGCCGCGTGCTCGTGCGCCAGTGTCCTGGTGCAGGCCGAACCGGGCGCCACCGGCACGATTACCGGGAACGTGGTGCTGACCACCCGCATGCGCGGCGTGCCGATCGCGACCAACGCCTACGCGCCCCGCGCGGTCGCCGCGCCGACCGCACCCGCCGCACCGGAGATGCGGAGCGTCGTCGTCTACCTGAAGAACGCGACCCACGCCGGACCGCTGCCGACCATGACGGCGGAGATCCGCCAGGAGCAGGAGTCGTTCTCGCCGCGCGTCGTGGCGGTCACCAGGGGGTCGGCGGTCACCTTTCCGAACTTCGACCCGTACTTCCACAACGTCTTCTCGCTGTCGCGTGCGGCCAGCTTCGACCTCGGCCGGTTCGCGGCGGGCCAGAGCCGGACGCGCCAGTTCGACAGGCCGGGGCTCGTGAAGGTGTACTGCCACATCCACTCGCAGATGAGCGCGACCATCCTCGTGCTCGATCACCCCTACTTCACGATTCCCGAGCCGGACGGCGGGTACACGCTCAAGAACGTCCCGCCCGGCGACTACACGCTGGTCGGATGGCACGAACGCGTGGGCGAGCAGACGTCGCACGTCACCGTGCAGCCCGGCAAGGTCGCCACCCTGAACATCTCCCTGCCCGTGGTGGACGCGCGATGATCGCCGGGCGCCCGCCCCGGCTGCTGGTCAAGGCGCTCGGCGTCAGCGTCCTCATGGTCGCGGTGCTGCTGGCCCTCGTCTTCGTGGTCGTGCGCGCCAGCGTGCGCGACCAGGTCCGCACGGCCATCACCCGCAACCTGGATGTGACCCAGCGCATGCTCGCCGCGCTCGAAGCGCGCCGCCTGCATGAACTGCGCACGCAGGCGGTAACCCTGGCAGAGAACCCCACGCTGAAAGCCGCCCTCGACACGTACGCAGCCGAGCGGCTGGACCACACCAGCGAGGCCAACCTGCAGCCGCTGCTGGCCACGCTCCAGCACGAACTCGACAAGCTCGCGGCCCGCGTCGACACCGACGCCCTGGCGATCGCAAGCGCCGACGGCGACACGCTCGCCCTCGCCGGCCGTCTCTCCGACCCCTGGATTCAGGAGAAGAGCGACGCCCGGCTGCTCCACCAGCAACCCTCCAGCGAAGACTCGCTCGTCCAGAGCGGGTCCACGCTGTTCCGCGTCATCCACGTTCCGCTCACGCTCGACGACGGTGCCACCATCGGATGGCTGAACCTGGCAAGCGCGCTGGACGCCCGCTACACCGCCACGCTCGATGGCATGTCAGGGTTGCGGACCGCTGTGACGAATAACGGCGAGATCGTGGCCACGACCCTCACGCCCGACCAGGCGCACGATCTCGAACTGCTGCTCCGGGCGCGCACCGGCGAGAGCGGGGCGCCAGGCACGGAGCGCGAGGCCCTCGTCACTCTCGGCGGCGCCTCGCACGCCGCCCGCGAGATCGCCCGCGTCGACTCCGCGCGCATCTTCGCGCTCAGTTCCATCGACGACGCGGCCGCCGCCGCGACGGCGCGCCTCAACCGCGTCCTGGCGCTGCTCGCGATCAGCGCCGCCCTCCTGGCGCTCGCCGGCAGCATCTGGCTCGCACGCCGGCTGACGCAGCCCATCGAAGTGCTCTCGAAGGCGATGGACGGCATGGCCGCCGACCGCACGCTGGCCACGCCGCTGCCGGTCACCGGCTCGAGCCGCGAGATCGACCTGCTGACCACCACGTTCAACCACCTGATGACCTCCGTCGTCGACGCCGACGCGCGCACCGAAGCGGCCTATGCCAGCGCCATCCGTGCACTCGCGGCAGCGCTCGATGCCCGGGATCCGTACACCGCGGGCCACTCGGAGCGGGTCAGCGTGTTCTCGGTGGCGATCGGCCGGGTGATGGGCCTGCCCGACAGTGAACTCGACGTGCTGCGGCTCGGGGCCCTGCTGCACGACATCGGCAAGATCGGCATCCCGGACGAGATCCTCCGCAAGCCCGGGCCCCTGACCGACGCGGAGTTCGAGGTCATCATGGAACACCCGACGGTCGGGGCCCGCATCCTCCGCACCATCCCGTTCCTGCACCCGCACCTCGACATCGTCGAACTGCATCATGAGCGGCCGGACGGCCTCGGCTATCCGAAGGGGCTCCAGGGCGAGGAGATTCCCCCGCTCGCCCGCATCGTGCACGTGGCCGACGCCTACGATGCGATGACCAGCGCCCGCGCGTATCGCCCCGGGCGGTCGAGCAACGACGCCCTGCGCGAACTCTGGCGCTGCGCCGGAACGGAGTACCACGCCGACATCGTTGCGGCCCTCGCGCGTGCGCTGCCGCGTCTCCCGGTGATGCCGTCCGAACCCCAGCTCGCGTTCACGCGCGTGGTGCGCGCGGAGGCCCGCCGTGCCTAAGTGGCTGGCGCTGCTGCTCGTCGTCGCCACCACGGCGCGCCCCGCACCAGCGGCGGCGCAGGGGCTCTCGCGGGTGAGCCTCGACAGCGTCGGCGCGATGGATCTGTTCAAGGGCAACGGAACCACGGGACACCCCAACACCTCGCTCGACGTGAGTGCCGTGGTCCGGCTCGGCGGTGGATGGTCGGCGCAGGTGCGGCCGTGGTTCTTCAAGTCGTCCGCGTCGGGATCGCTCTGGAGCCGCGAGCTGTACCAGGCACAGGTGCGCTACGCCAGGGCCGGCCGCGTGTCGACACGGCTGGACGCCGGCTTCATTGCGTCGCCAATGGGGCTCGGCATGCTGGATATGCGGGCGGACGTCAACCCGACGGTCCAGGGTCATGCCAGCTACTTCGTGCCGCTGCTGGCGTTCGACGCGGCGGCACCGGCCGTGCGGGCGCTGGCGTCGACCTATCCGCTCGGTGCGAACCTGACGCTCTCTACCACGCGGTGGGACGTGCGTGCGGCCCTGGTGAACTCGGCGCCGAATCGCCGCTACGCCTTCAACAGCCGCGCGAAGAATCCCGATGCCACGCCGGTGGTCATCGTGGGAGGGGGCCTGACACCCACGCCGGGCCTGCGCGTGGGCGGTTCGTTCGTGGCCGGGCGCTACGCGACGGCGGCCGAAGTGAAAGACCCGCTCGTCGAGCGGGAGCTGCGCATGTGGAGCGTCGAGGCCGAGTACGCGTTCGCCTACACGAAGCTCGCGGCGGAGTTCACGCAGTCGCGCTTCGCGTTCGGTGCCGGCCGTGCCGCGGCCTCGAGCTACTACGTGCAGGGCGTGCAGACGCTGTCGCCACACCTCTTCGCGGCCGCGCGGCTCGAACGCATCGACACGCCGCCTCGCGACATTCAGGGGACCTCGGCGGCGACGCGTCGCCGCTACCAGACCATCGAGACAAGCGTCGGCTACCGGCTCACGCCGGAGCTGACGCTCAGGGGCAGCGCCGTGGCTGTGCGCGGGTATACCGCGGCGGCCGCGGACCGTCGTGCGGGTCTCCAGCTGGTCTGGTCGCGCCGCTGGTGGTAACTGCCGTCAGGGTGTCGGGCCGGCGTTCGGCTCCTGCGCCACGCGGTAGATCCGGCGCGTCACCGCAGGATCCACCCCGACGGCGCGAATCTGCGGGAACATCGCGGCATGCCTGGTGAGGTCCACCTTCGTCGCGGCATCTTCGGCTGACAGGCCCTGCCTGCGGAGCGCGTTGGTCTGCGCGAGCAGATCGCGCAGGTACTCCTGGAACGCCGTGATCCGTTCCTTCCCCTTGAACGGCACGCCGTGGCCCGGCAGCACGGTATCGAAGTCGAGCTGCTTCAGCTTCTCCAGCGTGACAATCCATTCCTCGGGATACGAATCGCCCATGTACGAGAGCACGGACTCCATCAGGTCGCCCGTGGCGACGATGCGCTCTTTCGGCAGGAATGTGACAACGTCCGTGTCGGTGTGGCCGCGGCCGAGGTACATCAGCCGGAACTCACGGCCGCCGCGGTGGAGCGTCATGGTGGTGTCGAAGGTGAGGTTCGGCGGCGTCTGCTTCACCTCCTTGACCTGCTCCTGATAGGCCTGCGCGTTCCGGATCTGCTGCTCCATCGTGGCCTTCGCCTGCGGATCCTTCTCCTGGGCGATGCGCTCGCGCAGGGAGGCGATGCGCTGCGGGATCGGCCGGAGGCTGGTCAGGAAGGTGTACTGCTCGAGCGTGTTGGTCTTCAGACGCTCGACGGTGTGGTCGTGCCCGATGATCTGCACATCGGGCCCGAAGACCTGGTTCCCGAAGAGATGGTCGTAGTGGTAGTGCGAGTCGATCACGTACTTCACCGGCTTGTCGGTGAACGCCTTGATGTCCTGCACCAGCGCGCGGCCGGCGGCGGGCGACGTTTCCGAGTCGATGATGATCGCCTCATCGGCGTTCACGAACACCGGTGAATTGGCGCCGACCTGCATCGTCCCCGACGCCGTCGCGTAGTAGATCCCCTCGGCCACCTTCTCGAACCTGTGGGCGCCGCTGACAATCGGCCCACCGGTCTGGGCGCGGCCGTCCATGTACAGCCATCCGGCGACGAACAGGGCAAACAGGATCGACACTCTCGCGCGCATCAGGGCCTCCGGGCGGCGAGTCTAGCACGTCGCGCCAGGCTTCAGCCTGGCGTCAGGCGGCCACGCCGATGTGTGTCGGGAGGCTTGGACGCCTATCG
Organism: Vicinamibacterales bacterium; assembly: GCA_046331345.1. GTDB lineage: Bacteria > Acidobacteriota > Vicinamibacteria > Vicinamibacterales > CAVVIG01 > CAVVIG01. The sequence goes on from JAXLRA010000006.1 coordinate 82,473, forward strand.
CCCGAAGACGATCGCCTCGCGCGTGAGCAGCCGGGCGGTCAGGGTGACGAGGACACCGGCGCAGGCGAGCACCGACACGCCTGCCAGCGCGTAGAAGAACACGGAGGGGGGCTTGCCGCCGAGGACATCCGCCGCGAGCGCGTACTGCCCGAGCACCGGCACCGGCGCGAGCCAGGGCCGGTCGTTCAGCGGGTAGATGGTGGACACCAGCCCGGGCAGCATGGGGATGAGCATCAGCATCCCGAGGTAGGACTGCGCCTCCTTGAACGACCGGGCGAACGTGGACGCGAACATCACGATCGCACTGAGGAACAGCGCGAGCGGCAGGATGAGCGCCAGCAGGCTCATGAGTTCGCCGTCGCTCACGCGGAAGCGGATGCCCAGGTCGTGCCACGGCACACGGCGCATCACGCTGACCGTCAGCACCATCGAGAACAGCACGGCCCCACAGCCGAAGAGCGACGACGCCAGCCACTTGCCGGTGGCCAGCGCGCCACGCGACACGGGGTTCAGGAGCAGCGGCTCGAGCGAGCCACGCTCGCGCTCGCCCGCGGTGGAGTCGATGGCGAGCTGCATCGACCCGGTGAGCGCCGCAATCACCAGCAGCAGCGGCAGGATGCTCAGCTGGGTCGCGAGGCGCTGCTGGGAGCTGGACACCTCGACTTCCTCGATGCGGACGGCCGTCGCCACCGAGGGCGCCACGCCCCTGGCAATGAGCCGGAGTCCGCCGGTCAGTCCCGAATACTGCGAGACCAGGCTGCGCACGCGCGCGACCTTGGGCCGCGCGTTGTCGCGCGTGACGTCGCTCACTAGCTTCACCGACGCCGGAACCGCCGTCGACATCGCCTTCGAGAAGTCCTTGTCGATGATGAGGACCACATCCTCCGCGCGGCTGGCCACGGCCTTCTCGGCGTCCGTCGGCGGCGGCACCACGGTGACGCCGCTCTGCTGCTTCAGCCAGTTGACGAAGGCGGGCGCATATTCCACTCCCTCGATCGGCAGCCTGATGTCGTCGGCGCTCTTCCGCCGTTCGGCGGCCACCGTGAACATCAACCCGAACAGCAGCGGCGAGATGATGGCCGAGAACGCGAGCGACGAGATGGAGCGACGGTCGCGCGCGCCATCGATCAGCTCCTTGCGGAAGACCGCGAGCACCTGGGTCCACCTGAAGGAACCACGCGCGGACGGCCCGTGTGGCTGGCGGCTCATTCCACCGGCTCCATCTCGAGGCCGGACAGCGCCACGAAAGCATCTTCCAGGTCGGCCTTGCCGGTCTGCGTGCGCAGGTCGTCGGGCGTGCCGTCAGCCACGACGGTCCCGTGCGCAATCACGACGATCCGATCGCACAGCGCGGAGACCTCCTGCATCACGTGGCTGGAGAAGACCACGCAGCAGCCGTCCTGCCGGAGCCCGCGGATCAGCGCGCGCATGGCGCGCGTGCTCATCACGTCCAGCCCGTTGGTCGGCTCGTCGAGCACCACGTTCCGCGGACCGTGCACGAGTGCCCGCGCCAGCGCCACCTTGGTCCGTTCCCCCTGGGAGAACCCGGCCACACGCCGGTCAGCCAGCCCGTCGAGCCCGAGCCGGTGCAGCAGCGCCTCGGACCGTTCGCGGATGGCAGACGCACGCATCCCGTGGAGTTCACCGAAGTACCGGATGTGTTCCCGTGGCGTCAGCCTCGGATAGAGCCCACGCGAATCCGGCAGCAGCCCCATGGCCCGCTGCGCGCCCACAGGGTCGGCCACGACATCCACACCATCGACCTCGATGGTGCCGGCATCCGGTGGCATCAGCCCGGACAGCATGCGCAGCGTGGTCGTCTTGCCCGCCCCGTTGTGTCCGAGGAGGCCCACCACCGTGCCGTCAGCTGCGTCGAACGTCACGTCCCGCACCGCCTCGACGTGGCCGAAGGACTTGCGGAGCCCTTTCAGCGCGATCATGGCCGCAACTCCGGGCCAGTGTAGCTCGTGAAGAAAGGCGGACGGGTCAGCGTGCCGACACAGGCCGGGTCGACGGCTGCCGGGGCCGGCGTGTCCAGGAACGTCCCGACCAGTTCCGGCACGCACCCGCGCAACAGGGTGATGTGCCCGGCTCCGGGCACCACGATGTGCCGACTGTTGGACAGCGTCTCGTGGACGTGCTCGCCCCACACGGGAGGCGTCACCGGATCGTTCTCTCCCGAGAAGATCAGCACGGGCTTCGTGGACGTGACCGGTGCGTAGAAGTCGGCCGACACGAGCCCCCTGGGCCAGAACTCGCACGGCTTCACCTGCGTCTCGAACATCGCGTTGCCGATGAAGCGGCCGGCGGTCTCGCGCGCGATGTCCTCCGGGCTGATGCGAGGCAGGTCTTCCGCGCAGACCACGGACAGGAACATCCCGGCGCTCATCGCACCCTTCGGCAGGTCCGTGGAGAACGCGAGGGTGAGGAGACCCTGGAAGCTCCCGCCGGACGCGTCGGTCAGCAACTGCGGCAGCAGCGCCGTGATCTCTGGCATGTAGAGCGACTGGAACACAATCGACGCAATCAGCCGCTGCGATACGGTAAGGGTCGTCGGCTTCGCGGTGCGCGGATGCGGGAACGTGATCCGGGGCTTCGCGGCGAGCTGCGTCCAGAGCGAGTCGACCGTACCTCGGAGGTCCGGGTAGGCCTTGTGGCAACCGGTGGTGTCCTTCTCGCAGTCGTCGATGAGCCGGTCGAGCGCGCGCTGGCCGTCGCGCGCCATGTACAGCGGGATCCGCATGTCGGGCGGGGCGACACCGTCGATCACGACGCTCCTGACATTCGCCTCGTGCTGCCTGAGGTACACCAGTGCCGCGCGCGTGCCGTACGACCCGCCCCACAGGTTCACCTGCGTGTAGCCGAGCCACGCCCGCACATCGTCCACGTCGTCCATCGCGATGGAGGTCGTGTAGAGCGCGGCGTCGGCCTGCAGGGCGGCCAGGCACGTACGGAACCGTTCGACCGGATACTCGTCGATCGTGCCGAGGTCTTCACGCTCCTCGTCGTCCGGCTCGCAGTCGAGCGGATTGGACCCGCCGGTGCCGCGCTGGTCAATGAGCACCACGTCGCGATCGGTCTGGAAGCGGCGGAACATCGGGATGCGCTGGGCGGCCAGGGTGGCGGCTCCGCCGCCGGGTCCGCCCTCGAACACGAAGATGGGATCGGGCTTCGGGTCGCGCCGGAGTGCGGGCGCGACGACCACCTTGAGGTCGATGGTGCGGCCGGCCTTCGTCTCCCGGTTCTCGAACACCCGGTAGGTGCCGCAGTACGCGTCAGGCGGTCCCTCCGCGATTGCACAGGGGTGCAGGCGGTCCAGTGGTCCCTGTGTCGCGCGCTGGCAGGCCACGGCGGAGCAGGCCAGGACCAGCGCAAGCAGCAGTCGCATCGGGTTGATTATCGGTCGATCGCGGGCCTCACGAGACAACGTGCGTGCAGCGGCCCGGAAAGCCGGGACGGCAGCCCTGATCCACCTAGAGGTGGACCCCGCGATCGACGTCGGCCCAGGCAGGAGCCTCGATGAGGGAGCGATCGAGATCGCGAACGCTGGCGGCGCCGAGCAGCTTCAGGGTCCGCTCCACGTCGGCTCGCAGGATGTCGACTGCGCGATCGACCCCGGGGCGGCCGGCGGCAGCCAGGCCGTAGGCGTAGGCGCGGCCGACCAGCACCGCCTTCGCACCGAGGCACAGCGCCTTCACGATGTCGCTGCCCCGGCGGATACCGCCGTCCATGAGCACCTCGAGCGGCGTGCCCACGGCGGCAGCCACCACTTCCGGGAGCGCGCGAAGCCCGGAGGCGACGCCGTCGAGCTGTCGTCCGCCGTGGTTCGACACGATGACCGCGCTCGCCCCTTCATCCGCCGCACGCCTGGCGTCGTCGCCGGTGAGGATGCCCTTGACGACGATCGGGCCGCCCCACAGGTTGCGAATCCACGACATGTCGGCCCACGACACGACGGAGCGCGCGAGAGCGGGACCCACCGACTCGTACTGCATCGGTCCGCTGCCGGGCAGCACGACGTTCGGGAATTGCATGAGGCCGCCGTCGGCGAGGAACCCGGCGAGCCAGCGCGGACGCGAGAGGATCTGGCCCACGTGCGGCGCCATCGCGATCGGGTTGCCGCTCAGCAGCGCGGACGTGCCGTTGCGCGCATCGCGTTCACGGTTGCCGGCCACTGGTGTGTCGACGGTGACGACCAGCGCCCCGAACCCCGCAGCCTTCGCCCGCGTGATCGCGGCTTCGGCCACTTCGCGGCCGCCGACGAGGTACACCTGGTACCAGGCGGGACAGGGCGTCGCGGCCTTCACGTCCTCGAGCCGGCACCCGGACAACGTAGAGAGGATGTAGCCGGTGCCAGCCGCGCCCGCGGCGCCGGCGGCGTGCACCTCGGCGCGCGGAAAGAACATGCGGCTGCTGCCGATGGGCGCGAGGATGAACGGCAGCGCGAACGACTGCCCGAGAACGGTGACGCCAAGCTGCACCGACGGCGTCGCGATCGCCCCTCGCGGCCTGAACAGCACGTCGTCGAACACACGGCAGTTTTCGCGGAGCGTGAGTTCCGCGTCGGCGCCACCGTCGATGTAGTCGAAGACCACGCGCGGCACGCGACGCTGCGCGAGCAGGCGAAGGTCAGCGATGTTCAGAGCCTGAGGCATGAGGAAGTTAGAACTAAGAAGCTAGAAGTGAAGGTCTGACGTTCACTTCCCCGGTTCACTTCTAAGTTCTGAATTCTAACTTCACCTGGGTACTGCGGTTCCGCCGGAGCTGCTGCTGCCGCCGCCCGAGTAGCCGCCGGGGCTTGCGCCGCTGCTGCCCGCCGAACTGCCCGACGACCCCTGGCTGCTGTAGTTGCCGCCGTCCGACGAACCGGACGAACTGCCAGAGGACGCGTTGCCGCCGGCGGACGCCGTGCCCTGGTAGCCGGGCCTCGGCTGGATTCGGGTGTAGCCCTGACCGTTGACGACCTGGCCATGATCCTCCTGGGCCGAGGCGCCTCCGCCACCGGCGCTCGGGATGAAGTAGGTCGCGTTGCCCGGATAGAAGTAGTAGCCGCTTCCGAGGCCGGAGTAGAGGTACGGAAGCCCGAACGAGCCGTAGCCCAATCCGTACACGTCCAGCAGGTAGCTCCAGCTTCCCGGGTAGAGGCCGTCGTCGCCCCAGCCGCCGCCCCCGAACCAGCCGCCCACACCACCGCCGCCGCCGCTGCTGCTGCTACTGCTGTTCCGGCGAACCTGGAACTTCTGCGGATACGCCATGGCCACCATGAGGTCGATCACGCGCGGCTGGACCTTCGCATCGGCCAGTTGCAGGAGGCCGCGCCGGTCGAGCGACGCGCGTGAGCCGCTTTCGGCCAGCCACGCCTCGACGGTGGTCACCGACACGTTCCGGCTGGCGTCGATGACGTCGTCGGGTTGAACCGGTTCAGGCGCCACGCGCGACGGGCGGAGGGCCCTGACCTGCTCGGCCACCGGGGCAGGCGGCGTTCCGCCGGACCGCAGGAGACGCCGCGTGCGCACCTGCTCGCCGCCCCTCGCGCCGCTCACCTGGACCTCGAGCCAGACGTCGGGACGCACAAGTTCCGACACGCTCGATGTCTTGGACTCGGGCTGCCCCTCGCACGTGAGGGTGGCGTTGGTGTAGAAGCGCGGCCCGCGCGCAGCCCACCGGGTGGTGCGCTCGCCGGAGCAGGCCTTCTCGGCGAGGCGCTGCGGTGTGCCGTCGGGCACGATGGCCTCGGAGAGCAGCTCGCGGTCACCTTCGAACGATCGCACCGTGACGCTGCGGCCGTCAGGCGACGGGAGCACGCACACCGTAGACGCCGTGGTGGCGGGCACGCGCCCTTCGGAGACCCAGCATCCCAGCCAGGGTTGCCATCTGGAGTCGGCGGATTGCGCGTCAGCGATCGCAGGCGCGAAGAGTGCCGACGTTGCGACGACGAAAGCCGTGATGTGTTTCATGGTGATCACCGATGGTCCGGCTGGAAGATTCGGACGTCGATCAGAAAACGATGTTGATCCCGGTACCGCCCCGGAAGCCTGCCAGGTCGATACCGTCGAAGCCGGAGAAGTCGGTGTCGAGCCCACCCTGCATCCAGGAGTAGCGTCCTTCGAGCGACAGGTAGAGACGCTTCCAGAGCTGCACGTCCACACCGCCGTTCACGTAGGGGCCGGCGGCCCATCCGTCCGACGCGAACTGATCGTTGAAGATGCCGAGGTCCTTGAAGTCGACGAACTGCCCGATCTGCGAGAAGTTGTAATACGCGGTCGTGAGGCCGCCGCCCACGTAGGGTGCGAACCTCGACGGGATGAACGCGTACTGGCTGATCGCGCGCCCGCGCCCGAACGGCGACACCCGCACGCCAGCCGACACCTGCTTCTGCCGGAACTCCGTGGTCTGCGCGATCGCGGTACGGCTGGCGGTGACGAAGCGCCGGTACTCGGACGACGAGGACCCACCGGTGATGTCCGTGCCGACAACCAGATCGATCTTGCTCCCCAGCACGATGCCGAGATCGGCGGCATAGCCGCGCGTGCGGAAGTCGGACTTCCCCAGGGTGAGCTGGTCGGTGACGAAGGCGAACAGGTCGCCGCCGGCGCGCGGCACCATCAGCGACCCGCGCATGGCCAGCCAGGCCTGCGGCGCCTTCAGCAGGAAGTCGGGAGCGGTCCGCAGCTCGGGGCGCGGCGACGGTGGCGTCCCCTGCGGCTCGCCGCCGCCAGCGGCGCTGGCCGTGTGGGGCGACGCGAACGTGAGGATGCAGGCAGCCAGGAGTCCGGCGATTCGCTTCATGGTGAACCTCGCCACGTAAACCCCCTCACTCTACGGCGATTCCGGGCGTCCGGCGTATGAAAATCCTGCGGCGGGGCTGGTCCACCTGAAGGTGGACCCCACGACTGCATGTGCCGTCCCGGTCACTCGTGGGGTCCGGCGACTCGTGAGGTCCGGCGATTCGTGGGGTCCGGCGAGTCGTGGGGTCCGGCTTCAGCCGGACCTTACTGCGCGAGGCAGGGCGCGGCCGGGCCGTCGAACTCGAGCCGGCGATTGTTCTCCGCCAGGTAGCCCTCGGCCCGCACGTGGCGCCGCTCGCGCAGCCAGTCTTCGACCACCTCGCGCACGATGGGGGCATCGTGCGCCACCTGGAGGCTGCCCGGGGCGAGCACGGGTGCGAACATCTGTCCACCGAGGAGGGAGTCCATGCCCACCACGACGAGCGGAGCCTCCGGCGGAATCGGCTGGCCGTCCTGGCGGAACAGCTGCACGCGAAGCCCATCCGCGAGACAGCTGACCCGGACGCGCGCGCCGGAGATGCCGAACGCACCGCGCCGGCCCCGGCGCAGCACATTGGCGAGCCCCTGTTCGAGCGTCCCGGCCGACACGTGCAGCCGGGCCAGCCGGTTGTCGAACGGGAACGTGTCGTAGAGCTGGCCGAAGGTGAGCGGCCCACCCGGCAGGTCGGCACGCAGGCCGCCAAGGCTGTTGTTGTTGAGGGCGATGTCCGCGTCGCCTTCCTCGCGCAGGGCGTCGGCGTAGAGGTTGCCGAGCGGCGACTCCGGGTCACCGGTCCGCGCGAGCGTGCCCTCCAGCATCACGCCGAGCGGCATGGCCTGCAGCGCGCGCACCCGTGCCAGTGCCGGCTCCATGGCGCGCAGGATCGCAGCGTCCTCCGCAACCGGCTGCCCTTCGTACACGGACGGCACGGCACCTGGTGCCGTGGGCGCGAGGCACGCGCGCGTGCCGGGGTCCTCGTACAGGCAGATGTCGCGCGGCGCATAGGGAGTGGACCCGATCACCCGTCCCGACGCGCGGTCCACCTGCAGGTCGATGCGTCCAAACGATCGCCCTCCCCAGTAGGACTGCACGATCGGAATGCCGGCCACCTCGTGGGCGAGGCCCGCATGGGTGTGGCCGGCGACGATCGCGTCCACGGCACCTCGCGGCAATTCCCTGGCAAGGTCGAAGATCTCGGCGTTCGGATCGCACGACGACAGATCGTGGGGGTCGCGGAACGATTCGCATCCCCCGCCCGCATGCGCGCTCAACAGCACCAGGTGAGCCCCGCGCTCGCGCAGCCGCGCCGCTTCGACGCGCACTTCCTCCGCCAGCGGCGCCATCTTCAGGCCGCGCACGTTCAGGGGCAGCGTGGCGCGCAGGGCGGCGTAGGTCATCACGCCGACGATGCCCACCTTGAGCCCGGCGGCGTCGACGATGGTGGAGGCGTGGACGTTCGGCCAGTCCACGCGCTGCCCGGTCTGCTCGTCGAGCAGGTTGGCGGCGAGGAACGGGAATCGCGCCTGCGCCGCCCGCGCCTTGAGGGCGCCGCGCATGTCCGCGCGCGGGTCCTGCCGTGCACCGGGACGATCGGCGGAGCCGAAGTCGAACTCGTGATTGCCAACGGCGAGCGCGGTGTATCCGAGTGCGTTGTACGCGTCCACCACGACAGCGCCTTCGCTCAGGTCCGACTCCACGCCACCCTGGAACGTATCTCCCGCGTCGAGGAGCAGCACCGCTCCTCCATCGGCCCGGCGCGCGGCACGCAGGTTGGCCACGTACCCGGCGAACACGCCGATGCCGCCGCGCCCGGCGCGCGGCATGAAGTAGCCGTGAAGGTCGCTCGTGCCGACAATCGAGAGGGTGACCGGCGAAGGTGTGGGTGGCTGCGGGCCCTGCCCCGCGGCGTGTGCACGCGACAGGGCGGCAAGCACCAGCCCGAGGGTCAGCGCGATGGCAGCAGCGCGCGCGAGCGGGGCGTGGATGACACGGGACATCGCAGTCTCGGGTCAGCGATTATACGGGATGTCCCGTGGGCCAAGCCCGGCCGCACGTGCGTTCTCGGCGCGGCCCTACGGCGCCAGCCGCTCCCGGATCCACAGGCCGTGCGCATCCGGTTTGTACCGGATGCGGTCGTGCAGGCGGCTGGGCCGGCCCTGCCAGAACTCGAACTCCGCCGGCAGGATTCGGTAGCCACCCCAGGTGCGGGGACGCTCGACCGGTCCATCCCCGACCTGCGCCGCGAGATCCGTGAGCGCCTGCTCGAGCACCTCGCGCCCGGGAATCACCGCGCTCTGATTCGAGACGAGCGCGCCCAGCTGGCTGCCGCGCGGGCGGCTCTGGAAGTACTCGTCCGACTCGGCGTCGGTGGTCCACTCCACGCTGCCCTGTACGCGGACCTGCCGCTCGAGGATGTCCCAGAAGAACGTGACCGCGGCATGCGGATGCGCATGCAGCTGGCGCCCCTTGCGGCTGGTGCGATGCGTGTAGAACACCAGGCCGCGATCGTCCAGCGCCTTGAGCAGGACCACGCGGGCGTCGGGATGTCCGTGCTCGTCGACGGTGCTGAGCGTCATCGCGTTCGGCTGCATGATGCCGGCCGCATGCGCGTCGCCGAGCCAGTGCCTGAACTGCTCGAACGGGTCGGGATTCGCGTCGTCGTCTGTGAACGTGCCGGTGATGTGCTCGCGCCGCAGCCCTGCCAGCCAGTCGGTCATGGTGGATCTATTCTGAACCTAGAAATGAGAACTTAGAAGTGAACTCCAGAACTTCAGAAGTGCTCATCTTCCAGGCCATCCTGGCCTTCCTGCCTTCCCGGCTTCTGCGCGCGCGTCAGCGTTGCCGCGCACGCTCCTCGTCCGCCCGGTAGCCGCGCAGCATGTTGCCGAGCGCGTAGTTACCTTCGTGACACGCGTACTCGTAGATGGGCGCGTCTGCGCGGCTCATCGTGAGCTCACCCTTCCAGGAACGCGTGAAGGCGGTCGGGTTGTCGATGTCGAACTGGTAGAGCAGCGTGTCCTTGTCCATGAGCGAGAAGCGCTCGACGAGGTGCAGGTTGCGGTCCCAGCCGAAGTTGCCGCCGGCATCGCCGTAGAGGCCGCCGGCATCGTTGAAGTTGGTGGTATCGACGACGAGCGTCTGCCCCTCCCAGCGGCCAATGGAATCACCCATCCACTTGCGCACGCCGGCGGGCGCGTGCGGGCGGCCGTCCATGTGGATGATCCGGGCATCGTGAATCATCTCCACGTGGATGACGATGGCATCCTTCGTTTCGATGAACTGGTAGTTGCTGTTGTAGGAGTACGGCAGCATGGGCGGGCCGGCAGTGGCGAATGCCAGGCAGCGATCCTGCAGCCCCGTGCCTTCGGCGTCGGCCACGGCGCGCATCGCCTCGATCTTCCGACGCTTGACCTCGGCGGCCGCGGGCGTCAGGGCCGGAATGCGTCCGTCCGGCGGGTCGATCACGATCGAGGTGCGCAGGGTCTTCACCACCTGCGTGCCGAACTCGCGGAAGAACGTGTTGTAGGTGCCGGTGCCCCGCGTGGCGGCCGGCGATCCGGGTGCGGGCTCCGCGTTCGCGTCGGCGGTGCGGCGCTCCCACGCGTCGGCCTCCGCGCGCGTGAAGAACGGCTTGTCCTTCAGCGCCACCGGACGTTCGAGCGGCGTCGCCGTACCGGAGTTCCAGATGCCGTCGAACGAAGGATGCGGGTCTGCGGCTGGAGCGGCCGCCGGCGTTGCGACCAGCATGGTCGCGACAGCCAGAGCCGGGAGGCTGCCGTACAGGTACAGTCGTCGTCGAGTCATCGGAACTCCTCGTCGAGATCTGCGCCGGGCCAGCCTCAGGTTGCCGTCACGGGACAGGGTCACCGCGCCACGTGATGTGGCGCGTGCCCGAATTATACGCATGACCGTGGACGGATCCGGCTCCTGGCGAGGGATTCGTAGCGCCACACTTCAGCCCTGCCTGCCCTGCCTGCCCTGCCTGCCCTGCCTGCCCTGCCTGCCCTGCCCCGCCTCCGTTATCTCGGCCGCCTGGGCTCGACGATGGTGAAGGACGGGTCGAAGTCGTCGAGGAACGACATCAGTTCGTTCAACCGCGCTGCGTTGCCCGTGACGGTCAGTTCGTTCTTCTGCCGGGCGTCGTCAAAGGTGCGCTGGCGGAGGACGATCGCGTTGAACACGGCACGCGTCGTCACGACCGAGGCGTCGGCGCCGGCGGCCGTCTTGCCGGGCACGTACGTCAGCGCGGCGTGGTCCAGCGTCGAGGCCAGCACCTCGTTCGTGTCCGTGAAGCGCCAGTTCAGGACGATCTTCGCGTTCTCCGCGCGCGGACCGTTCAGGGTGGTGCCGAGATAGTCGAACACCAGCGACGCGGGCATCGCGCTGATGAACTCCGCGTCGAGCGCCTGCCTCGGGCGCTGCTGCGGGACCCCGGCGCGCAGTTCCTGTGCCCCCATCAGGTACGAGTTGCGCCACGTGGCCGACTCCGCGAGATAGCCCAGCTGCTCGAAGGCGTCCGCCGCGAGGGCTCGCGCCTCGGCGTTGGCCGGGTCGGCATACACCACCTGGTCCATCACCTGGGCGACCCAGCGATAGTTCCCCTGCCTGAAGTCCTCACGTGCCTTCGCGATGCTGGCCGCCGCGCCGCCCATGTACTCGACGTACTTCTTCGCGCTCTCGACCGGCGGCAGTTCGTTGAGTTCCGCCGGGTTGCCGCTGAACCAGCCGAGATACTTCTGGTAGACCGCCTTCGAGTCGTGCGACAGGGTGCCGTAGTAACCACGCGCGGCCCACACCTGTTCCAGCCCCTTTGGCAGCCGCAGTCCTTCGGCAATCTCGGTCTGCGTCATCCCCTGGTTCATCATGCGCACGCTCTGGTCGTGCGCGTACTTGTAGAGGTCCCGCTGCTGCTCGAGGTGCCTGACGACGCTGGCGTGCCCCCACACCGGCCAGTGGTGCTGCGCGATCACGACCTCCGCATCCGCCCCGAACCGCTCGAGCAGATCGCCGAGGTAGCGCGACCAGCCCTTCGCGTCGCGCACTTCGGTGCCGCGAATCGGCAGGAGGTTGTGCAGGGTGTGCGTGGCGTTCTCGGCCGTGTCGATCACCTTGTGCTGCGGGAAGTAGAGGTGCATCTCCGCGGGCGCTTCGGAGGCCGGCGCCAGGTGAAACGTGATCGGCACGCCATCAATCGTGCGGGTCTCGACCGGCTGCTGAACCGAGTCGGTCGGCGCGAGGATCGACCGCCCGGGAAAGCCGCGCGAGTCGATCTTCCCGAGGCCTGCGTCGACGTTCGCCTGCGGGCCGCGTGGGAGCGGCGCACCGAACTGGTACATCGCGCGGCGTCCCATCGCATTGCCCGCCAGCACCGACTCGGACACCGCGGCGTCGAGGAACCCGGCCGGCGCGATCACCCGCGTGCGCCCGGCCTTCACATCGTCCTCGGTCGCCACACCCTTGGCCCCGCCGTAGTGATCGCTGTGGCTGTGGGTGTAGATCACGGCCACCACCGGCTTCTTGGGCCGGTTGGCGAAGTAGAGATCGAGCCCGGCCTTCGCCGACGCGGTCGTGGACAGCGGGTCGATGACGATCACCCCCGTGCGTCCTTCGACGATGGTCATGTTGGCCAGCGAGAAGCCGCGCACCTGGTACATGCCGTCCACGACCTTGAACAGTCCGTGGATGGCGTTCAGCTGTGCCAGCCGCCACAGGCTCGGGTTCACCGTGTCCGGCGCCGCTCCCTGCAGGAAGGCGTAGCGGTCCGGCGCGGCCGCGTCTGGCGTCGTCGCCACGAACCCACGCGTCGCATCCTCGAAGTCCTGGCGGTCGGAGAAAGGCAATTCGTCGAGCACGGCGCGGTTGCGCGCCGCCACGCCCGGTTCGGCCGGCTTGCGCGCTTGTTGCGCGGATGCAGGCGGTCCGCTGGCCAGGCATGCGAGCATGACCGTCAGGGCGAACGGAACCTTCGGGTGAGGCATGGTGTCTCCTTCGATTGCGGGCATCCGGCCAGCCCGGATGCATCACGAGCGTACGGGGCCGGGTCTCAGGGGTAACGCTGGAAGTACGGGACCGTGAGCTTCGACACGGCCGCCAGCAGGAAGCAGAGGAGCGCCACGCTCGCGAGCATCGGGAAGCGCGGGCGCTGCGAGTTGTATTCCGTGAGCTGGATGCTGCCGGCGGCCACCTGGTCGATCTCGTTGATGGCCGCGAGCAGCGTGCGCTCGTCGCTGGCCGCGAAGAACTTTCCGCCCGTCTTCACCACGGCGTCGCGCCACAGCTTGTCCGGCACCGCGGGGTCGCCTTCGCGCTTGTTGTAGTTCGTCCGGATGAGGTAGACCGGCACGCCGGCGTCGACCGCACCGCTGATGATCGAGTCCAGCGAACGGCCGTCGACCATCGCGTTGGTGTCCTCACCGTCGGAGAAGATGAGGAGGAGGTTGCCGGAGGCGTCGAGGTACTTGAACGCCTTGAACAGTGCCACGGCCTCGTCGATGCCCTTGGCGATGAGCGTGCGCTGATCCGGGAACGAGGCGAACTCGTGCGGCTCGCCGATGAGCGACAGGCTCACCAGCAGGTTGTCGTAGTCGTTCGTGAACGGAGTGACGACGTAGGCGTCCGCCCCGAACTCGACCAGCGCCAGCAGGTCGCGATACGGACCGCTCCGCCGCATCTCGACGAAGCGCTCCGCCGCCGCCACCGTCGTGACGAACGCGTTGGACTCGATGTCCTTTCGCTGGGGCAGCTTCTCCGTCTTGAACGGGCTGCTCATGCTGTTGGACGCATCGATCATCAGGCAGATGCGCCGGCCGGGATACGTGGCTTCGCGCCTGACGAGCGAGGTGTAGGGATCGGCCAGGGCCACGGCGAGGAAGCCGAAGCCCGCCACCGCCACGATCAGCGGCAGGCGCGTGAGGTTCGCGAGGGCGAGGTGCGGCACCGAGTGGAGCACCGCCGGCACGGCCACCGTGGAGCGGCTGCTCTGGCGCGGCACCAGCAGGCGCGCCACGAGTACGAGCACTGCGACGCTCGCCATGGCGACGAGCAGGAGCCTGGCATCGTCGCGATGCCAGAACTGCAGGTCGCCCAGCGCGAATCCTCGCCAGTCTCCGAGGATCTCGGCCGCGGCGGCGCGCAGGGCGTCAACCACGACTTACGGGTTCGGCGGCCGGACGACGAATGCCGAGAGTCCGGATGCGGCGATCTCGTCACCGTCCTGGATCGCGGAAATGGTCCAGAAGTAGGTGCCGGGCTGCAGGTCCAGGTCGGTCGGCACGAAGGAGGTGGCGGTGATCTGGTCCTTGCGCCAGACCATCATGTCGACCTCGTTCCAGACGCCGATGCTGTACGACGTCGCACCCGGCACGGCCGTCCACTGGAACAGCTTCGGCAGGCTGCCCTGCGAGTCGCGCGCCGGGATGAGGTGGTCGAGGCGCGGAGCGGCGGCACCGTTGCCCTGAATCTGCCGGTCGATGGCGGTCGCGCCACGGAGCGAGGGATCGACGTGGCTGGCGGAACCATGCGCGCAGGCCACTCCCAGTGCAAGAAGCACGACGGCTGGCATCAGCTGGACGGTTCGACGACGGGATTCGGATGTCACCTGGGCACTCCTGTTGAACGGGTTGCGCGACCCATTGTAGCGACTCGGGCTGATGTCGGGTAAGACATCGTCCAGCAGGCGCTGGAGTGACGATGTGCTACCGCCGGACGGCGGGCGTCGGGGCCTGGATCGGCGAGGCGCCCTGCACCAGGACATCGAAGTCGCCAGCGCGGATGCGGATCTGGCCGTTCGCCACGAACTTCGCGACGTCGACCTTCCGGGATCCGATGGACAGTTCGGCGTCGGCCGTGCCCACGGCGAGATAGGTGGGCTGCGTCTCGAAGACGAACGTCTCGCCCTGCGCCAGCGAGCGTTCGACGACGGCGTTGTCCATGTCGCGCACGAAGATCCACGTGGGGTGCAGCACCCGCAGCACACCAAAGCTCGACGGGTCCGGAGTGGATACGGCCACCGGCGCTGCGGCGGCGGGCGTGGCCGCGGGCGGATTGTCCGCTGCAGGCACCACGGCCGGTTCGGGCGGCGCTGGCGCGACGGCCGGCACAGGTACCGGCGCCGGTGCCGGAGCCGGTTCGGACGCCGCGGGTTGTGCTGGCGCGGCCGCGACGGGAGCCGGCGTCTGCGCGCTGCGGCGCTGTGCCAGGTAGAAGCCGCCGCCCGCGAGCACCGCCACGGCGGCGAGGGTGCCGAGCACAGAAACCAGCCGGCCCGAGGTGGACTCCGCCGCGTCGTCGCTCGAGTCGGACGGGACGAGCATCACCGCCTGGGGGTCGGGCCTCACCAGGCCACTGGCGATCTTGTCCAGCAGATCGCTGTCGACGTCGAGGAACGCGGCGTACTTCCGGAGCGCGCCGAGGTGGAAGGTGGCGTTGTGGAAGGCGGCGAACTCCACCTTCTCGAGTGCCTTTACCTGGCGGGTGGACAGCAGGAGCCGCTCGGCGACCTGGGCAATGCTGAGCCCTCGCGCATCGCGGGCACGGGTGAACTCGGCACCGAGGTCCGCGCACAGGCGTGCGTCGAGATTCAAATCGCCCGAAGACGGCGCGGGGCGCCCGTTCAGCATCGGCATCGCAGTTGAGGTGTGGGGCCAGCATACAATCGGACGCGGCTCCCCGCAACGACACCCCTCCCATGACTGCACTCCGTGACACGCTTCAAGGCACCCTGGTCCTGGCCCCGATGACCAAGGGATCGAACCTCCCGTACCGTCAGCTCTGCCAGGAGCTGGGCGCCCGCGTGATGATGAGCGAAATGGCCGTCGCGCGCCGCCTGCGGCAGAAACGCCGCGGCGAGTTCGCCCTGCTCCGCAAGTTCCCCGGCGAGCACTTCTTCGGTGTGCAGCTCGCGGGGAACAACCCGGACGAGATGGCCTGGGCGGCGGAACTGGCCGCCTCGCGCGGTGCGGATCTGGTGGACATCAACCTCGGGTGCCCCATCGACTACTTCACGAGCAAGGGACTCGGCGCTGCGCTCGCACGCGAGCCGAAGCGCGTGAAGCGGATTGTGGAGGCGATGAAGAAGGCAGTCTCGGTGCCGGTAACGGTGAAGATCCGCCTGGGCTGGAACGACCAGAACCTGAACTATCTCGACGTCGCCCGGGGGGCGGTCGAGGGTGGGGCCGACGCGGTGACGGTGCACGGGCGCACGCGCGCGGCACGCTACAAGATGTCGGCGAACTGGGACGCCATTGCGGAAGTGGCCGCGGCGCTGCCGGTGCCGGTCGTCGGCAACGGCGACCTGCTCTTCGGCCACGAAGTGAAGGCGCGCCTGGCCACCTCCGGCTGCACCGCCGTGATGTCGGCGCGGGGCACGCTCATCAAGCCGTGGCTGTTCAGGGAGCTGACCGAGGGAGACCTGGATCTCGATGCCGAGGCGCGCGTCGCGATCTATCGCCGCTACGTGGAACTGGCGAAGGCGCACTGGCGCGAGGACGAGCGCGGCCTGGCCCGGGTGCGCGAGTTCCTGCTCTGGCACCTGAACTTCTGGTGCCGCCACGCGCCGCCGCGGCCGGACGGCAGCTACCCGACGATGCAGCAGCGCGAGTCGTGGACACCGCGTAACCCGCTCGAGGCGCTCCTGTGGCGCGCGGATGCGCCGGCGCACGAGTTCCTCGCGGACCGGCTGATTGCGGTGGCCGAGATCAACCCCGCGGAGGCGCCCGAGCCCACCGCTCCGCGCGAGATCGACGACGACGCCGCGGAAGCAGGATAGAACGCCGGCGTCGCCCTCAGCCCGGCGAGCGCAACGCCACACTGAAGTGTGGCGCTACGTACTGCGCCCAGAGCCCTGTGGCGCTACGTGCTGACCGGCCCACTCGCGACGTAGCGCCAGGCTTCAGCCTGGCGAGCGCAACGCCACTGCTGAAGTGTGGCCGCTACGTACTGCGCCCAGAGCCCTGTGGCGCTACGTGCTGTCCGGCCTACACACGACGTAGCGCCAGGCTTCAGCCTGGCGTGCACAACGCCACACTGAAGTCTGGCGCCCGGACAGCGTGCCAGAAGCCGACCGGCCCCGAAGCCTGAAGCCCGGAGCCGGAAGCCTGTGTGCGTCAGTAGTTGACGTACCCCTCGGTGAGCTCGATGTACACGCCCGAGGGGTCGGTGATGTAGGCGATCTTGAGACCGATGGACGGCACCTCGCGGTAGGCCACATCGAACTTCTGCCCCTTGGCCTCGAGCTGCTTCACGAAGGCCGCGAGGTCCTTGATCTCGAAGCCGATGTGATCGATGACGCGGCCCTTCGTCGGCACCACCGGATCGCGGCTCGTCTGGAACGACAGGTTCACCGTGCCGGCATCGGCCGTGCTCTTGATCGTGCCGCGCGCACGCTTCGTCAGCGAGAAGGTGTCCACATACCAGTCGAGGAGCTTCTCGAAGTCCGGCGTCCAGAAGTGGATGTGGTTCGGGATCGCCTTGGCCGTGAGCGTCTTGTCTTCCTGCATCTCGACGCGCAGGCCGTCCGGACCGAGGAAGTAGGAGTTCGGGAAGCCCTCCGCGCCCGTGAACTCCTGCTGCACCGTGTAGCCGGCGGCGCGCACCGCCGCGAGCATCTCCGGCATGCTGCGGACCTTGAACCCGAAGTGATCCATCACCGTGCCCTGCGACGGTCCGGTCGGCGCCTTCTGGGTGAGCGCGATGAGCATGTTCGGGAACTTGACCGTCATCAGCGGTCCCTTCTGCACGAAGGTGCCGCCGAACATCTCCACCCACAGCTTCTTGTGCACTTCCACGTCCGCGACATTCAGGTGCACGTGGCCGTAGGTGATGCCGGCCGCGTTCATCGGCGAGAGCTGGGCTCGCGCGGGAACGGCCACGGCCAGGAGCAGGGCCACACTCAGGAACAGCTTCTTCATGGATCCTCCGGGCCGTTACGATACCGGGAGTCGCCAAAAGTTCAAAGCGCCAAACCGGCTTCGCTTACTATGGGCGCCATGCTGTCCAGACGGGAACTGCTTGCCACGCCGGCGGCCCTCGCCGCGCTGGCGTCTCTCGAACCGCCAGCCGAGGCTGCCACACGCATGACGCTCGCCCTGCACCAGAACACCTCGTCCCGCGCCGGCTACAAGGCTTCGCTCGAAGGCTGGGCACGGGCTGGCATCAGGCAGGTGGAGATCACGGCGAACCTGCTGGATCAATTCCTCGAGAAGGAGTCGCTGGCGGCGGCGAAGGCGGTGTTCACGGACCACGGGCTCACGCCGGTGTCCGGCGCCGGCGGCGTGATCGGCCTGCTCGAATCGGGCAGCAACCGTACACCCGTCGTGGACGCCTTCAAGAAGCGCTGCGACCAGTGGGCCGAGCTCGGGATCCCGGTGATCTACCTCACCACGCAGTCGTCACTGAAGCCGGCCGAGGCCGACTACAAGGCCGCTGCCGGGTTCGTGCGCGAGGCGGCCGAGATTGCGCAGCAGCGTCGCCTGACGCTGGCATTCGAAGCGGTGCGCAACTCCACCTTCATTGCCACCATCACGACGATGCTGTCGATTACGCGCGAAGCGGCGCAGCCGAATGCCGGGCTGCTCTTCGACTGCTATCACTTCTGGTCCGGCCTCGGAAAGCTGGAAGACCTCGACGCCATCAAGCCGGGCGAGATCAAGCACGCGCACTTCCAGGATGTGCCCGACATGCCGCGCGAACTGCTCGATTCGACGACCCGCCTGATTCCGGGCGACGGCATCGCCCCACTGCCCGCCATCCTGCAGAAGCTCTCCGCGGCGGGCTACGCGGGTGCGCTCTCGGTGGAGCTGTTCCTGCCGACGTTCACGGCAGCCGATCCGACCGCGGTGGCCAGCGCGATCAGGCCCAAGGCCGAAGCGGTGATGAAGAAGGCGGGCGTCCTCTGATCCCCTGGCGCATCGTCCTTCTCGCCTCGCTCGGCGGAACCCTCGAGTTCTACGACTTCGTCGTCTTCGGCATCTTCGCGAAGGACATCGCCGATGCGGTGTTTCCCGCAGCGTCGCCGCTGGCCTCGCTGATGGCGTCGTTCGCCGCATTTGCCGCCGGCTATCTCGCGCGGCCGATCGGCGGCATAGTCCTGAGCCACTTCGGCGATCGGTATGGCCGGCGGGCGGTGTTCCTCTGGTCGGTGTTCATCATGTCCGGCGCCACGCTCGGCATGGGCCTCGTGCCATCGTTCGCCTCCATCGGCATCGCAGCCAGTGTGCTGATGGTCGCGCTCCGCATCATCCAGGGCCTGTGTCTCGGCGGTGAACTGCCGGGTGCGCTGACCTACGTGGTGGAAACCGCCCCGAAGGCGGCGCCGTTCGTCTGCGGCCTCGTGTTCTCGTGCGTCACGCTCGGCGTGGCCGCCGCTACCGGCGTGAGCGTGAGCGTGCGGACGCTGCTGGATCCCGCGGTGATCGCGACCACCGGCTGGCGCATCGCCTTCATCGTGGGCGGTCTTGGCGGCGTGCTCAGCTTCGTCCTGCGGCAGTCGCTGCACGAGTCGCCGGAGTTCACGAAGATGAAGGCTTTGGCCGTGCGGCATCCGTTCGCCGAGGTGCTGACGACCCGCCCTGCGCACGTGCTGACCGGCATCGCGCTGCTCGCTGGCACCGCCTGCTTCAACGGGCTGTTCTTCTCGCACCTGCCGGCGTATCTCTCGGCCGTGCTGAAGTACGACCCGCGGCAGGCCGTGGCCGCGCAGACCACCGGCGTCATCGTGTCGTCGCTGTGCATCCTGCTGGTCGGCCGGATCGCGTCGAGTGTCGCGCCGCGCTACCTGCTGCGTGCGGGGGTCGTGCTGCTGATGGTCGGGGCCGTGCCGTTCTACGGCGCGCTCGAATCACGCAGCCTCGGGCTGACGACGACCCTCGTGCTGGCCGGACTCGCGGCAGGGCTGACCAACGGCTCGTTCGCCGTGCTGTTGACGGACCTCTTCCCCACCCAGGTCCGGTTCACGGGGGTCGCGCTCGTGTTCAACGTGGCGTTCACGATCTTCAGCGGGATGAGCCCGCTGTTCGCGACGTCGATGATCCGCTCGACCGGAAGCGTCGTGGCGCCGGCGTGGCTGATGATCGGCAGCGCCGCGATCGCGCTCGCGGGCAGCTTCGGCGTGAAGCGGCTCGGCGGCCAGGTCCTCTCGCAGCGCTGACCGTGCCGGCTGAAGCCGGCACCCGCGAGTGACATGGCGCGTCAGTCCGTAGCGTACAAGTGCGTAGCGCCACACTTTAGTGTGGCGATCTGTGGTCAGTACGTAGCGCCACACTTTAGTGTGGCGCCTGACACGCCAGGCTGAAGCCTGGCGCTACGTACTGACTCTGAAGCCTGGCGCTACGTACTGAGTCTGACGCCGGCGGCGCCCGAAGCCAGAAGCCCCAAAACCCGAAGCCTGTTCGGCTCAGGCCAGCCCGCGTTCCCTGAGCAGCGCGCCGACCTCCGGGTCGCGGCCGCGGAAGCGGCGATAGGCTTCGGCCCGGTCGATCGTGTTGCCGTCGGAGAGCACGTACTTCCGGAAGCGGCTGGACACGTCCTGGTTGTACGGACCACCGCTCTCCAGGAACGCCTGCCAGCCGTCGGCGGCCATCACGTCAGCCCACAGGTAGCTGTAGTACAGCCCCGAATAGCCGTCGCCGCCGAACAAGTGATCGAAGTGCGGCAGGCGATGCCGCAGCGCGATCTCGCGCGGCATGCCAATCTGCGCGAGCATCTCGCGCTCGAACGCTTTCGGCTCGAACTCACCGTCCGGACGCGTGTGCAGTTCCAGATCGAGAATCGCCGCCGATACCGCTTCCACCGTCTTGTAGCCCTGGCTGAAGGTTTCCGCCGCCTTCACCTTCTCGATGAGCACGCCCGGGATCGCTTCACCGGTCTTGTAGTGCCGCGCAAAGCGGTCGAGCAGCTCGCGCGTGAAGACCCACTGTTCGTTGATCTGCGAGGGCAGTTCGACGAAGTCGCGCGGGGTGCTGGCCAGCGTCGGGTAGGTGATGTCCTGCAGGAGCGTGTGCAGCGAATGTCCGAACTCGTGGAACAGCGTCCGCGCGTCGTCCAGCGAGACGAGCGAGGGCTCGCCCGGCGCCGCCTTGAGGAAGTTGTTGTTGTTCGAGGCGATCGGCGTGACAGGCCCGTCGAGCCGCTGCTGCGTGCGATAGCCGGACGCCCAGGCGCCCGAGCGCTTCCCCGCCCGCGCGTACGTGTCGAAGTAGAAGAGGCCGCGGTGCGCGCCAGACGGCACGTCGAGCACCTCCCACACGCGGACGTCCGGATGGAACACCGGGACGGTGCCGGTGATCTCACGGAATGCGATGTTGTAGCGCTGCTCCGCGGACCACAGCGCGGCATCCAGCATGCGGCCCAGTTCGAAGTAGCCGCTCAGCTGCGCCACGTCGATGTCGAACGTCGCCTGCCGCACGCGCTCGGCGTAATAGAGGTAGTCCCACGGCTCGATCCGCAGCGAGGGGTCGTCCTTCGCGGCCTCGGCCTGCATCTGCGCCACCTCGTCGCGCACCCGCGCAACAGCGGCGGGCCAGACCTGCATCAGCAGGGTCCGCGCATTCTCCGGCGAGCCGGCCATCGAATCGGCCATCTGCCAGTGGGCGTGAGACGCAAATCCGAGCAGGCGCACCCGTTCAGCACGGAGCTTGACGATGCGCGTGATGAGCGCGTTGGTGTCGTTCGCATCGCCGTTGTCGCCACGCGACTTGAACCGCGTCCAGACGATTTCACGCAGGTCGCGCCTGGCAGAGAAACTCAGGAAGGGATCGACGCTCGACCGCGTGTTCAGGATCGCCCAGCCCTGGAGGCCGCGCTCCTGCGCCGCCTGCGCCGCGGCAGAGACGAGGCCGGCCGGGAGGCCGGCGAGGTCGGCCTCCGCCGTCAACAGCGTCCAGGTGTTCTCGTCAGCGAGGACGCGGCTGCGGAAGTCCGCGTACAGGCCGGCGAGTTCCTGATTCACCGCGGACAGACGCGCGCGGTCAGCCGCGCTGAGGCGTGCGCCAGACCGGACGAAGTTGTCCCACACGCGCGTGACGAGCCGCGTCTGCTCCGGCTTCAGCTTCATGTCGGCAAGCGCCGCGTGCACGGCGTCGATCCGTTCGAACAGCCCGGGCATGAAGGTGATCTCGTCGCCAGCTGCCGCAATCCGCGGCTGCCACTCGCGCTCGAGCGCCCGGTACTCGGGCGTGCTCATGTTCTGCCGCATCACGGCAAACAGGCGCAGCACGCGGTCCAGCATGTCGCCCGTCCGCTCGAGCGCCACGAGGGTGTTCTCGAAACTGGGCGGCTCCGGGTTCCGTGCGATCTGCTCCACGGCCGCGCGACGCTCCGCGAGAGCGGTGCCCAGGGCTTCTGGAAAGTCTTCTGCCCGCACGCGGTCCCAGGGTGGGACTCCGCCGTACGGACCGGTCCACTCGTCAAGCAGCACGTTCGACATCAGACAACTCTACCTGAGGCCCGGCGGGCCCGGAGAGCCGGGATGGCCCGGTATTGCACAGCTGGATCGCGCGGCCCCTCGCTACGGCAGCGCAAGCGCGACCAGCGCGCCGGGCTGGTTGCGGCGAGCACTCCCGGTCTGCACCACGATGTACTGCTTGCCGGCGTGCATGAACGTCATCATCCCGTATTGCCCAGGCTGCGGCAGCGGCACGCTCTTCAGGATCTGCCCGGTCCGCTTGTCGCGGGCGTGCAGGAGCGCGTTCCCCTTCGCGTCGTTCTCCGCCTCCCCGCGCAGGTCCTCCGAGGTCTGCACGAGCAGGTCGCCCATCACCATCTGGATGGAGTTGCCCGTGCCCCCGGTGGCCGAGAGGTCCATGCCCTTCAGCAGCGGGTTGTTCTTCAGGCGATCCGGCGTCTTCCCCACAGGCATGTCCCAGAGCTTCTCACCGGTGTTCATGTCATACGCAGCGAGTCCCTGGTACAGCGGCTTGTAGACCGGCAGCCCGTCGATGAGCGGCAGCGTGCCCGTCCGCGGGCCACCCTGCTTGTACGGGGCGACCGTGGTGCCGGTCGTCGGCGTCACACGATCGCGGCCGCGCCACGCCTCCTCGCTCTTGCCCGCGAACTCGGTCCGTTCCTCGTCCTTGCCGTTCGTCGGCACCAGGTACGGCGGCGCCGAGCAGCTTCTCGCATGCGGCACGTACATGATGTTCGTCGTCGGGTCCGCTGTCGGCGGATGGTAGATGTTCAGGCCGCCCACGCAGCCGACGTTGTTCACGAACGTGTTCGTGTGCGGATACGGCAGCGGCGGCACGTAGAGCCCACCGATGCGGAACTTCGAGAGCGCCTCCTTCGCGCGCTGCTTCAACTCCGGCGTGTAGTCGAGCAGGTACTCGTCCGTGATGCCGTTCAGGACGATCTTGTCCGCCGGTTCCGGCTTCGTCGGATACGGCTGCGTCGGTGCCGTGTAGTTGCCCGGCACTTCGGTCTGCATCACCGGCCGCTCCTCGATCGGCCAGATCGGCTCGCCGGTCTCACGGTTCAGGGCGAAGATGAGCCCCTGCTTCGTGTTCTGCACGAGGGCCGGAACCTTCTTCCCGTTCACGGTCAGGTCCATCAGCATCGGCGCCGTGGGGATGTCGTAGTTCCACTGGTCGCTGTGGTGCACCTGGAAGTGCCACCTGCGCGTGCCGGTCTTCACGTCGAGCGCGATGATGCTCCCGCCGAACAGGTTGTACCCCGGGCGGTGCCCTGTGTAGAACTGGTAGGTCGACGCGTTGGTGACGATGTAAACCAGCCCGCGTGCGGGATCGGCCGCGGCCGGAGCCCAGTTCGCGATGTTGCCCGACCACTTCCAGGAGTCCTTGCCCCACGTGTCGTTCCCGTACTCGCCGGCACGCGGAATCACGTGGAACTTCCAGAGGTGCTTCCCGGTCTTCGCGTCGTAGCCCTGGATGTCCGCCGGCACGTTCTCGATGCGGGTCTGGTCGTAGCTCGGCTCATGGCCTGACAGGACGACCACGACTCCATTCACCACGATCGGCGGCGAGGAGCACGTGATCTCGCCGAGCTTGCGCGGCAGCCCGTAGTCGGGGTCGTAGGCGTCGCCCTTCCAGTTCTTCCAGGGATCCCAGTCGGCGACCAGGTCGGGAATCATGTCGATCGCGCCGCTCTTCGGAAACCCCTTCAGCGGCACGGCCTTCGCGCCCCAGTTCTCGAGCGGCCGCCCGGTCCCGGCATCGAGCGCCCAGAGGAAGAACGCGGGCGTGGAGATGAAGATGACCCCCTTGCCGTCCACCTTCGCGTACGCCACACCCTTGCCGAAATCCGTGCGTGGTGAGCGGTAGTAGCGGCTCGTCTCGGGCTCGCGGAAGGTCCACTTCGTCTCGCCGGTCGACGCATCGATGGCCACCACCTGCCGGCGCTGCCCCATCACCGTGAAGAGCGTGCCGTCCACATAGAGCGGGGTCGCCCGCGTGGTGAACTCGAGGCCGGGGCCGAAGTTGTCCCCGCGGAACACCCACGCGACCTTGAGCGTGTCGAAGTTCGACGCGTTGATCTGGTTGAGCGGTGACGAGCGCGTATGGCTCGCACTTCCTCCCAGGTACGGCCACTGCCCGCCGTCGGTGGTGGTGACCTGCGCCGCGTTGTTCTGCGCCGTGAGCGACACGGCCGCGCACACGAGCACAGCCGCAAGTCCGCTGGCCCAGGGCATCCTGCGTCGAAGCATTTGTCTCCTCCTCAAAGCAACAGCTCTACCACGGAGAGCACGGAGGCTTTCGCGCATGCCCTTCGTGGTTAGAACAGCGGACGCGCCAGTTCGTGGACGACGAGGCCGGGCCGGCCGCTCGCGCCGGAGAAGATCCGTCCGCGGGCGTCCACCCCGACGAACTCGGTGCCCGCGCCGCGCGTGAACTCCTCATCGGGGATGAACGCCTTGAGCCAGCCGGTCTTCAGGTCGCCGATGCGGATGCCTCGCTCCCAGCCCGGGTTCCACGTGTCGTCCGACATCCCGTCGGCGACATAGATCTGCCCCTTCGTGTCGATGGCGATCGCGCTCGGCTTGCCGAACTGCGTCCAGCGCGTGATGAAGTTCCCGTCCTTGTCGAGCACCTGGATGCGCTGGTTCCCGCGATCGGCGACGTAGAGGCGGCCCTCGGCGTCGATCGCCAGGTCGTGCGGATCGTTGAACTGCAGCGGCAGGAAGCCCTCGGACCCGACACCGCCGCCGAACGCCTTCAGGAACTTGCCGGTCCTGTCGAAGCGCACGAGGCGGTTGTTCCCGCCGCGCGAACGGTACATGTTGTCCTTGTAGGGGC
The DNA here is from genome assembly GCA_046331345.1 of Vicinamibacterales bacterium. Lineage (GTDB taxonomy): Bacteria > Acidobacteriota > Vicinamibacteria > Vicinamibacterales > CAVVIG01 > CAVVIG01. The sequence continues at coordinate 107,483 of JAXLRA010000006.1, forward strand.
CGACGCCGTTGCCGCCGTGGCCGTCGGTCACCCAGATGTCGCCGTTCGCCGCGACCACGACGCCGGTGGGACCGTTGAAGTGCGTCTCGTCAGCACCGGACACACCGGCGACGCCGAGGCGCATCACGACCTTCCCGTCCGGGCTGAACTTGTAGACCTGGTGCCCCTTGCCCTGCTTGAAGCCGGCGGTGCCGCGCGCGTCACCGTTCGCGGCGCCGTCGGTCACCCAGATGAAGCCTTCCCGATCGATGAAGAAGCCGTGCGGGAAGTTCATGATCCCCTTCCCGAAGCTCTTGACGAACCGGCCGTCGATGTCGACCTGGATGATGGGGTCGAGGTCCGACTCGGCGCATCCGTTGGCACCGCAGCGGTCGAGAATCCACAGGTGCTGCCCGTCCGGATCCGGGCGAATCCCGCTTGCGACGCCGATCTTGCGCCCCTCGAGCTTGTCCCAGTTGTAGTTCACCTTGTACGGGTTGTTCGCGATCTGCGCCCTGAGCAACGCCCCTGACGTCAGGGCCACCGCCACCGCGCCCGCACACGCGATCAGAATCAGTCGAATCTTCCGCATGACGTATCCCTTCCAGGGCTGGCTGCCCACGCGCCACCGCGGAGGTCGCGGCGTGCGCTGAGTGAGCGTTTCACAATTAGATGTAGTGTCCGCCTTCAGGCGGACCAGACGGGGCCCGGCTAAAGCCGGGCACTACACTGCGAAACGCTCGCTGACTCCAGAAATGACCAGCTATCGCGTCGTATTCTCCGGCAGCGCGTACGCCACGTACTCGCCCGACGCACTGCCGCCGCTGATGGGGACGATGATGTACTGGCGGCCATCGATGCGGTAGGTCATCGGCGTGCCGCTCTGCGGCGCGGCCATGTACACCGCGCCCACTTCCTTGCCCGTACCCTTGTCGTAGGCGCGCAGCATGGCGCCGCGCGGCTTGCCCGGCAGTGTGGTCGCCTGACCGTCGCCGGCAATCACGAGGGTCCTGGTGACCAGCGCGCCGATCGCCACGGCCTGGCCCGTGCGCGGAATGTCCAGCCCTCGCAGCACGGGGCTGTTGCGGACCGCATCGGGGGTTTCGCCGTGCGGCGTCTGCCACATGATGTCGCCCGTGTTCATGTTGATCGCCGTGATCTGGCCGTACGGCGGCTTGAGCAGCGGCAACCCCTGCGGGGTGAGACCACCGCCACCGCCTTCGCTCTGCCCGGCCGGCGCGGCCGCACCGGCCGGGCGCGCGGCCCGCGCCAGAAGCGCGTCGGCACCGGCGTCCTCTCCGGGACCCGAGATGTAGCGGACGCCGCGGTCGGCGAGTCCGGACACGTAATCGACGTCCGAGAATTCACGGCTCGGCGGCTTCATCAGGCCGACCACCGGGAACGACTTGAACGACGGCACGTACGCCACGTGCGTCTGCGGGTCGTAGGAACCGCCGGGCCAGTTGGTGCCGCCCGACGAGCGGAATCCCGCGAGCGGGCCCTCCACCTTGCTCAGCGGTGGCGGCGTGAAGATCGGCCCGAGCTGGTACTTCGACACCATCTGCGTCGCTTCCGCGCGAAGCTCTGGCGTGAAGTCGATCAGCGCGTGCTCCTCGACCCCCTGAAGGTCGTACGCCTTTGGCTTCGTTGGATAGGGCTGGGTCGGCGAGTACCACTCGCCCGGCACGTTGCCCTTCGGCACAGGCCGCTCCTCGATCGGCCACACCGGCTGGCCCGTGACGCGGTCGAGGACGTACATCATCGCGGCCTTGGTCATCGCCAGCACCGCCTTGACCGGCTTCCCGTCCACCGTGATGTCGGCGAGAATCGGCGCGGCCGACACGTCGAAATTCCAGAGCGAGTGGTGGACGAGCTGGTAGTGCCACTTGCGCTGGCCGGTCCTGATGTCCACCGCCACGATCGAGTCGGCGAAGAGGTTGTTGCCCGGACGATGGCCGCCGTAGAAGTCGGAACTCGGCGTCTCGACGGGCAGGTACGCGAGCCCGAGATCCTCGTCCACGCTGATCTGGTTCCACACGCCGACGTTGCCGTTCACCGCCCACGAGTCGTTCAGCCAGGTGTCGTTGCCGAACTCGCCAGGGCGCGGAATGGTGTTGAACGTCCACAGGCGCTTGCCGGTCTTCACATCGAACGCCTGCACCATCCCCTTCGTGTTGTTGTGCGTCTTCGGCGTGCCGCCTTCGCGGAAGGACGACCCGATCAGCACGACACCGCTGCGCGTGACGGTCGGTGTCTGGTGCACGCCGATTTCGCCGGTGATGCGGTCGATTGGCTGGCGGTTGCCGTAGAACGCAACCTCTTTCAGGTCGACGACGCCGTTGTTCCCGAACGAGAGCACCGGACCGCCGGTCTTTGCGTCGAGTTCGACGAGCTGGTACCCGATGGTCGTATAGAGGATCCGCTCGTCCTTCCCGTCGGTCCAGTAGGCGACGCCGCGGCCGGACAACTGGCGGGGTGAGGCGGCGGCACGGGCACCTTCACGGAGGCTGTGCGCCCACATCAACTCACCGGTCTTCGGGTCGAGGGCGATGGCGGTGCGGCGTGTGCCGCCCGTCGTGTAGAGAACACCGCCCACCATCAACGGCGTCCCCTCGAGCTTGTACTCGGGCCGGGGCCCGAGGCTGTCGGTCTTGAAGCGCCACGCAACCTCGAGCCGCCCGAAGTTGTTCGCGTCGATCTGGTCGAGCGGGGAGTAGTGGGTGCTCGCGAGATCGGCCGCGTACGACGGCCACTCTCCGTTGGCGATCCCGGTCATCGTCCGAGGGGTTCCCTGCGCGGGCAGGCGCAGGTCCGCCGCGAACAGCAACCCGGCCGCACACGCGGCCACGCACGCGACATAGCCCTTCATGCTCACCTCTTTCGATCAGGTCCGGGCGCAACCGGCTCCCGGCGCGCGGTGAAGGATACTCCGTGTGCGCCTGCAGCCCAACGTCCAGCTAGAATCGACCCGTCGTGTCCGCGCCCGCCACCCTCCGCCGCCATCTGTCCCTGCGCGATCTCGTCGTCTACGGCCTGCTCTTCATCGGTCCGCTCGCACCAGTCGGGGTGTTCGGCGTGCTCGACGCGCGCACGGACGGCGCCGTGGCGCTCGTCTATGTACTGGCGACCGTGGCGATGGGGTTCACCGCGTGGTCCTACGCGCGCATGTCGCGCGTGGTGCCACGGGCGGGGTCGGTCTTCGCGTACGCCAGCGAAGGCATCGGGCCTCGCGCGGGTTTCATCGCCGGGTGGCTGGCGATGCTCGACTACCTGCTGATCCCGTCGGTCGCCTATCTGTTCTGCGGGATTGCGCTGCACGCGCTGGTGCCGACCGTGCCGGCCTGGGTCTTCACGGTTGCGGCGTTCGCCGCCACCACCGCACTCAATCGGGCGGGAGTCGCCGTCGCCGCCCGGGTCGGTACCGTCGTCGTGATCGCCGAGATCGTCGTGCTGGTGCTGTTCGTCGGCGCCGCGCTGCTGGTGCTGGCCCGCGACGGCGGGGCGCGCCCGCTGCTCTCGCCGCTGGTCGGCCTTGGCGGTTTCTCGCTCGCCCTCGTCGTCGGCGCGGTGTCGATTGCCGTGCTCTCGTTCCTCGGATTCGACGCCATTGCCTCGTTCGCCGAGGAGAGCGCCGGCGATGTGCGCCACGTGGGCACCGCCATCACCATCTGCCTCGGTGTCGCCGGCCTGCTCTTCGTCGTCCAGACATGGCTGGGCGCGGTGCTGAGCGCACAGTCGCCCACGACCCTCGCCGCGGATCCCGCCTCTCAGGGGCCGGCCTTCTACGCTGTCGCGCGGCTCGCGATCGGACCGTGGATGGGCACCGTGCTCGCGGTGACCAAGGCCATCGGACCGGCGTTCGCGGCGATGACCGCCCAGGCGGCGGCCTCGCGCCTGCTCTACGGCATGGCGCGGGAAGGCACGCTGCCGACCGCGCTCGCACGCGTGGACGCGCACGGCGTTCCGTCCACCGCCCTCGGCGCTGCGGCGCTCCTCACCCTGGTCGTCTCCGCCTGGGCCGCGCGGCGCGACGATGGCCTCGACATCCTCGTGTCGATCGTCGACCTCGGCGCACTGGCGGCCTTCACGCTGCTCCATGCCTCGGTGGTCGGGTACTTCGTGCGGCAGAAGCGCGGCCCCTCCACGGCGGCCGATCTGATCGTCCCCGCGCTCGGCGCCCTCACCACCATCTGGGTCATCGTGGAGAGCGGGACGCTCGCAAAAATCGTCGCCGGCACCTGGCTGGTGCTCGGCCTCCTCGTGATGTCGCGTTCGTGGAGCCGGGGCGCCGGTGACTGAGCGCGCCCGCCTCGCACCACGGACCCCGCTCACGCACGCCGGCGGTGTCGTCGTTCGCGAGCGCGACGGCCGTGCCGAGTGCCTGCTGGTACGCGCGCTGCCGCCCCCACATGACTGGGTACTGCCCAAGGGACACATCGATCCTGGCGAAAGGCCAGAGGCCTGCGCTCGGCGCGAGGTCGCAGAGGAGGCGGGCGTCGACGCGGTCGTGCAGCGGTTGCTCGGCTACGACACCTACGTGACGCCCCAGGGCAAGCACGTGAGCGCCGTGTTCTTCCTGATGCGGTACTCAGGAGAGGTGGAATCGCTCGAGCAGCGCGAGTGCCAGTGGGTCACGCTCGAAGGCGCGCTGGACGCGCTGCCGTTCACGGGCGCGCGCGAACTGGTCCGGGCTGCGTTCGGATGAGAGGTTGGGGGTTGGAGGTTGGAAGTCAGGGATCAGGGAAATCGCGCACTCAAATCTGCAATCTGCATTCTTCAATCTGCAATTCCCCTGGCCGTCCGGGCTTGCCCTGAGCGAAGCGGAGCGAGTCGAAGGGCTTAGAATCAGATCATGCCCGTCCACCTGACGCCCCGTGAACGTTCGTCCCTGAAGGGGCGCGCCCATGCCCTCGAGCCGGTTCTGCAGATCGGCCATGCCGGCCTCAGCGAGGCCGTGCTGAAGGAAGCGGACCGGGCCCTCACCGCACACGAGCTCATCAAGGTGCGCGTGGGCGGCGACGACCGCGAGGCGCGTGCAGCCTTGATCGACGATCTGTGCGAGCGGACCGATGCCGCGAAGGTGACCACTGTCGGCAAGATCGCCGTCCTCTGGCGCCCACGACCGCTCGACGACGAGGAGTGAGCCGGGGCACTCCCGGCCATCGCCCATGGAACCAGCCGCTGCACCGGCGCTGTTCGCCAGTTCCGCGCTCGACGACACGCCCGCGAGCCTCCGCCGTCTCGTCCTCCTGCTCTACGCCATCGTCGTCCCGCCGTCGGCGCTCGTCGTGACATGGGCGGCGCAGCCCGGATACCGCCTCGTCGCCGCCGCCTCGATCCTGCTGATCTGTGGGATGGGCGCGCTGCAGGTCGCGGCGACGAAGCAGCCCACTCCGCTCACCTGGATCTACCCCGCGGGCATCGCGCCCGTGGTGTCGTGCGCGATTGCCTTCGCCGCGTCCGGCCAGAATGGACTCGCCTTCGTGGCGATGCTGGGCGCACCCGTGGCCTGGTCCGCGGTCCTCTTCACCGAGGCGACGGTGATCACCGCGATCGTCACGGCCGTGGCCTGCTGCTTCGCGGCGGTGACCCTGCACAGCGGCTGGGCCGTGGGCCTCGGCAACGCGGCGCTCCTGGCCATCGTGTTCGGACTCGTCGGCTGGGTCGTCTTCGGCCGCACGATGCGCAAGGAACTGAAGTTCCTGCGGGCCCTGCGGCTCGACATCAACGACATCGAGCTGGTCTTCGACCAGGACGGCGTGATCCTGCAGTGCAACGACCGTGCGCTCGACGCCTACGGCTACACGCGCGAGGAGATGATCGGCATGGACGTGCGCCGGCTCCGGTCGGCGGACGTCGCCAGGGTCGGTAGCCAGATCGCTTCGGTGCGCACCGAGGGATCCGTGCTCTTCGAGACGGAGCACTATCGAAAAGACGGGTCCCACTTCCCGGTCGAGGTCAGCGCCCGGCGCGTGCTGGTGGAAGGCACCCTGCTCGTTCACAGCCTGATCCGCGACGTGACCGAGCGCAACCGCGTCCTCCGCGAACTGCAGCGCCTGAGCGACCGGCTCTCGCTCGCGGTGAAGGCTGGCGGCGTGGGCATCTGGGAGGTACACGTCGACACCGGCACGCTGTCATGGGACGACCAGATGCTCCGGCTCTACGGGCTCACGCGCGAAGAGTTCCACGGCACCGAAGCCGACTGGAGCAGCCGCATCCATCCGGACGACCGCGCCCGGGCCGTGGCGAGCATCTACGCTGCGCTGGCCAGTGCCAATGAGTTCGATGAGGAGTTCCGCATCGTCCTCCCAGATGGGCGGATCCGCCATGTCCGCTCGACGGCACTCGTGAACCGCACCGCGGACGGCCGCCCCCACGGACTCATCGGGACGAACTGGGATGTCACGGCCGACAAGGAGGCCGCGGCCCGGCTCTCGGTGCTCGCCGAGCAGGCCCAGGCCGCGAACCGGGCGAAGAGCGAGTTCCTCGCCAACATGAGCCACGAGATCCGCACACCGCTGCACGCGCTGCTCGGACTCAACGAACTGCTGCTCGACACGCCGATCGACGCGGAGCAGCGGGAGTACCTGGAGATGTCGCAGACAGCCGGGCGTCAGCTCCGCGATCTGCTCGACGACATCCTCGACATCTCGAAGATCGAAGCCGGCCGCGTGTCCCTCGACTCGGTCGACTTCGACCTCGACCGGCTGCTCGGCGAGCTGTCACAGGCATTGACGACGAGCGCGAGCCAGAAGGGGTTGCAGCTGACCGTCGGCGCGGACGCTGCGGTGCCCCGCCGGCTGCGCGGCGATCCGAAACGACTGAAGCAGGTGCTGACGAACCTGGTCGGGAACGGCATCAAGTTCACGGCAGCGGGCTCGGTCTGCGTGCAGGCCAGGCTCCTCGATGGCACCCCGAACGCGGCGGTGGTGCGTTTCTCGGTGCGCGACACGGGCATCGGCATCCCGGCCGACAAGATGGGGCTGCTGTTCGACAAATTCAGCCAGGTATCCGGTTCCATCACCCGGCAGTACGGCGGGACCGGCCTCGGCCTGGCGATTTCGAAGGAGCTCGTCACGCTGATGGGAGGCGAGATCGGCGTCGAGAGCGAAGCCGGGCGGGGCACCGAGTTCTGGTTCACGGCGCGATTCGCGGTGTCCGGGACCTGAGCCCCGCGCAGCCGGCCCCCTTCGCTGTCAGCGCGTGAAGCGGAGCTGCCCGCGCGACGAGTTCAGCACCATCGTCTGCTCCAGGACGCCGATGCGGTTCTCGCCCTGGAGCAGCGACGTGTAGATGGCTTCGATGGTGGACGTCGGGCACAGGGCGCGCGTGCAGGCGAGCACCGACGAGACGGTGATCGCGTCGCCCACGATGCGGAAGGTGCCCGAGCAGGTGTTGCAGTCGGCGCGTGCCGAGAGCGCCGCGCCGTCCAGAATCGTCAGCGTGTAGGGCGCGTCAGAGGGGATCGCGATCGCCGGACCGCCCGTGCGCTGCACGATCTGCAGCTTCCAGGTGCCAGCGAGGCCGGCAGCGGACACGGTGCCGAACGTGGGCGACGCCGGCGTGGAGCAGCCGGCCACCACGAGCGACGCGGTCAGCAGGACTGCGAGAGACAGGACGTGCCGGATCTGCCGGAGTCTCGAGCGAGTGCGCATCCTGACGACTGTACCAGAGGTCGCGGGGAGGAACTCAGAACTCAGAAGTCAGAACTCAGAAGTTGGAGGTTGGAGGTTGGAGGTTGGAAGCCGCACCCACCCCTGCCCAACCCTCCACACGGCCCTGCCTGCACGTACAGCCCCTCCCGGTAGAATCACACGGTGACCTCGACAGCAGAGACGCACGCCCATCCCCACACGCCGCTGCGCGAGTGGGTGATGTTCGGTGTGCTGGGGCTCATCTGGGGCTCTTCGTATCTGTGGATCAAGCTCGCTCTCGGCACCGGCCCCGACGCGGGTTTCACGCCGCTGCTCCTGGTGACATTCCGCGTCGCCTTCGGCGTGAGCGGACTGCTCGGCATCCTCGCGGCCCGCGGCATGCGGCTGCCGAGAGACGGCCGCACGCTTCGCGCCTGCGCGGTCATCGGCTTCTTCAACACGGCGCTCCCGTTCTTCCTGATCTCCTGGGGTGAGACGCGCATCGCCTCGAGCCTGGCCGCGCTGCTCAACAGCGCACAGCCGCTCTTCACCGTCGTCATCGCCCACTATGCGCTGCACGACGAGCCGATCACGGCCTCGAAGGCGGCCGGGTTGATGGCCGGCTTCGTGGGCGTATTCGTGCTGGTGAGCCACGACTTCGGCGGGCACCTCGGAAGCCTCTGGGGCCAGCTCGCCGTGCTGGCGGCCACGCTCTCGTATGCCGGCGCCTCGACGTACGCGCGGCGGTCGCTTCGCGGCATGTCGCCCATCGTGCAGTCGGTCACACCGCTCGTGTTCGCGCTCGCCTACCTCGTGGCAGGCGACCTCGTGCTCGAGCGCCGCGCGCACCTGCCGACCACCTGGCTGCCCTGGGTGGCCGTGGCGTGGCTCGGGCTGCTCGGCTCGTGCATCGCCTATCTCCTCTCGTTCACGCTGATGAACGCCTGGGGGGCCACGCGCGCGTCACTCGTCACCTATTTGATGCCGGTCGTCGGCCTGGTGCTCGGTGCGGTCGTCCTCGGCGAGCCGACCGACTGGCGCCTGCTCGCGGGTACCGCGCTCGTCGTCGGCGGTATCGCCATCGTCAATGCCCGGTCACTCGCCGCCGCGCTCAGGCCCTCGACACGGTGAGGCACTCGTGGGTGCCGGCTTCAGCCGGCGCTGCAGGTCCGCCTGAAGGCGGACCCCACGATCGATCGCGATGAGAATCGCGGCCACGCACGGCGTCATCTTCGGTATCATCGCGAATATGGAAATTACGCTGGGACGGGCGCGCTCCGCGCACGACGTCGGCGAGGCCTGGACGACGGCCGACGCCACGGAGCTGTACGAAATCGCCCGCTGGGGCCGCGACTACTTCTCGATTGGCGACAACGGCCAGGTGCGCGTGCACCCGTCGAAGGATCCCAAGCGTTCCATCGACCTGAAGCAGCTCGTGGACGACCTGCAGCGGCGCGGCATCAACCTGCCGGCGCTCATCCGCTTCAGTGACATCCTCCAGCACCGGCTGAAGGACATCCACGACGCCTTCCAGTCGGCCATCACGCAGAACGAATACAAGGGCAACTACGTCTGCGTCTACCCCATCAAGGTGAACCAGCAGCGGCACGTCGTGGAAGAGGTGTTCGAGTTCGGGCGCCCCTTCAACTTCGGCCTCGAGGCCGGCTCCAAGCCGGAGCTGATGGCTGTGGCCGCGATTGCGGACAACAACACGCCCATCATCTGCAACGGCTTCAAGGACGCCGAGTTCATCGAGATGGCGATGCTGGCCCAGAAGATCGGCCGCAACATCATCCCGGTGGTCGAGAAGTACACCGAGCTCGAGCTCATCCTCCACTACGCCGAGAAGGTGGGCGTGCGGCCGAACATCGGCATGCGCGTGAAGCTCGCCGCGCGCGGCGGCGGCCGCTGGCAGTCGTCGGGCGGCTACCGCTCGAAGTTCGGCCTCACCGTCGGTGAGATCCTGCACGGCCTCGAGGAACTGAAGAGCCGCGGGATGGAAGACTGCTTCAAGCTGCTGCACTTCCACCTGGGCAGCCAGATTCCGAACATCCGCATCATCAAGGGTGCGCTCACGGAAGCGGCGCGCATCTACGTGGAACTGCACAAGGCCGGCGCCGGCCTGCAGTACATGGACGTGGGCGGCGGGCTCGGGGTGGACTACGACGGCTCGCAGACGAACTTCGAATCGAGCCTGAACTACACCCTCGAGGAGTACGCCGGCGACGTCGTCTACCACCTGCAGACGGTGTGCGACGAGGCGAACGTGCCGCACCCGACGATCATTTCGGAGAGCGGACGCGCCGTGGTGGCGCACCACAGCCTGCTCGTGTTCAACGTGCTCGGCGTGTCGGGCTTCGGCGACAACGGCAACAACCTGCCGAAGACGCCCACGCCCGAAATGGAGCAGCCGCTCATCGACCTGATGGAGAGCTACAACAGCCTCACCGTCAGGAACGCGACGGAAACGTACCACGACGCGCAGCAGGCGCTCGACACGGCGATGAACCTCTTCTCCGCCGGCTACCTGCCGCTCGAGCAGCGCTCGCTCGCCGAGAATCTCTACTGGGCGATCTGTCTCAAGCTCCAGAAGCTCGTGAAGACGATGGACGAGGTGCCGGAGGATCTGCAGAACCTCGACGAGTCGCTGTCCGACACCTACTTCTGCAACTTCTCCTTGTTCCAGTCCATTCCCGACAGCTGGGCGATCAAGCAGCTCTTCCCGATCATGCCGATCCACCGGCTCAACGAGCGGCCCACGCACCATGCGGTGCTCGGCGACATCACGTGTGACTCGGACGGCAAGGTCGATCAGTTCATCGATCGCCGCGACGTCAAGAAGACGCTGCCGCTGCACCAGTTCAACGGCGAACCCTACTACCTCGGCGTGTTCCTCGTCGGCGCCTACCAGGAAATCCTGGGCGACCTGCACAACCTCCTGGGCGACACGCACGCCGTGCACGTCTCGCTCGGCGACGACGATGCCGTCGTGCTGGATGCGGTGATCAAGGGCGACACCGTGCGTGAGGTGCTGGATTACGTGGAGTTCGACGGCGACTCGCTTGCCGCGAAGCTGCGGACAGACGTCGAGTCGGCGGTGCGGGCGGGCCGGCTGGATTACGAGGAGTGCGGGCGCCTGCTGCGCTTCTACGAAGCGGGCCTCAACGGCTACACCTACCTCGAAGAACGGCCGCGCTGATGCTGGAGTGCCGGCTGAAGCCGGCACCCACGAATCCGGCGTGGCCACAGTCGTAGCGCCGGCCCTTAGCCTGATGGCAGGCGCCACACTGAAGTGTGGCGCTACGTGATGGCCTCGGCACGGCCGTAGCGCCAGGCTTCAGCCTGGCGTCTCGCGCGGCTCCCGCCGGTCGTGACTCCGCCTTTAGTGGTGGCTCCGCCTCACTCGTGGGGTCCGCCTTCAGGCGGACCTCATCGCGCCAGACTCGTCCCCTCAGAAGAACCACTGCACCTGCGGCCGGACGAAGAACGCCGGCCGCGCGGGTGCTGCCTGCGCAGGCCCCGGCAGGTAGACGCCGGCGAGCACAGATAGGTCGAGTCCGTTGCTCGTGCGGACGGTCACGAGCCCATCGATTTCCTGGCCGAGCCAGCCGCGCGTGCCGTCCGGGCGCAGCCCGAGCGATGAGGACGCCGGCGTCCGTCTCGGCACATCCTGCCGATAGGCGTGGTGTACCACGTCGACCGCGGCCGACGCCCACTGCCGCCCCAGGCCGAGCGTCGTCACGCGCAGGTTGCTCAGATCGGGCTCGAGCAGCGCGCCGTAGGTGTGAAGCCGCTTGAAGCCGGCGAGCCGCGTTTCCGTGTCCTCGAGTCCGGTCTGGCGGAATGTGCGATCGATGCTATCGCTGCGGTCGGTATCACCGGAGGCCACGGCGTACCCCAGCGTGGCGACGGGACCGCGCGCACCAACCGGCATGGACGCACCCGCGTCGTACGCCCACCCCTTGAAGGCCAGCGCGGACGAGCGCCCGCCACGCATCGCCGCGTTGCTCCAGTAGCGCGCCGAGCCGAGGCGGCCCGACAGCTGCACGAACGCCCAGCGAGGTTGCTCGTGCCTGGTGCGATCGTCGCGCGCCAGGGCCCGGACGGCCACCGTCAGCGCCCTGGAGAACTCATGGCTGATCGAGCCGAACAGCTGCCGTTCGTCCGAGCGCGATCGGCCGGCCGCCGGCGCGACAAGCCCGTAGGAGAGCCCGGCCTCGGCCGATGTGCGCTTCGTGCTCACCATCACACGCGCCGCATCGACGTAGTCGTCCGCAAACCACTCGAAGGGATCGCGCACGCGGACGCGGCCCGCCTGCACGGTCACCGGTCCGGCGACCGACAGCAGCAGGTTCGCTTCCTTCACCTGCACGTCGGCTGGCAGGCGTGTCGACGGCTGGAGTGCGTAGCCCCCTGTCGTATCGACCTTGGCGTAGGCAAGCGCGCGCTGGCCGACTCTCGCTGACACCTCCGTGCGAAGCACCGACTGCACGTCCGACTGCCTGTCGCGGACGCCATCCAGGTCGGCGTTCCGCCGGTCTGCGAACGTGGTCTCGAGACGGCCGCCGACCACGCCCCAGCCGCCCAGCCGTATCGCCTCGATCTGCTGCTCGTCGTCGTCACGCCGCAGCGTCGTACCGGTCGGCCTGCTGGAGCGCTCGTCGGCGAACTTCGCCCCGCGCGCAAGCTGCATCTTTCGCCCGAGCACCTCGAACGTCTTCGCATCGACGATGCGCTCGAGGGGCGCCTCGATCTCGTCACGCGGGCTGCCGATGCGCGGCGAGCGCCGGATACGGTTTGCCGTGATGCCGTTGTTTCCCGTCCATGTCCCCCGAACCTCGATCCGATCGCCGACGCGCAGGGCGCCAGGCCCGGGCAGGCGTGTCTCACCGTCCATCACGCGGGCAGACGCGGGCACGTCGATGAAGAAGTCCAGCAGCCGGAGCCTGCGCCCGGCATCCTCGATGGAGGCAATCTGGCTCTCCACCCGTACCTGTCCGTCGCCGTCGCGTGCCCGCACGCGCTCAACGGTCAGGCCGCCAGACCTGGCGAACCGGCCTTCAACCTTGACCTGCGTGCCTGGCGCCACGCCCAGCAGCGTGCGTGGCGCTGCGACAGCCGCCCGGTTCAGGGACACGAGCAGCAGAGTCAGTGACACCGCGTGTGCGGCCCTCCGGCGTGTCATGCGCGCACCTCGTCGGCCATGGAGGCAAGGTCAGGGGCGAAGACGTCGTGTCCGGCAAGTACCGCCGAGGCGTCCCGCAGCAGGCCGGATGCGAGATGGCGCCAGGCCGGACGCACCGCATAGATCACGGCCAGCCGAACCAACGCGGACGCCGTCCACCAGGCGAGGCCGGCATCAGTGCACGTAGCGCCGTAACCGCCGACGAACGCAAGCCGTGCCCGGCGCTCGGAGGCGCCGTCCAGGTAACCCTGGCGAGTGCGGAGCCGAAGGTGGGCCACGAAGTTGCCGACATCCAGCGCACGTGGTGCGTGTGCGAGCGTATCGAGGTCGATGATCCAGAGCCGTCCGTTGTCGATCAGCACCTGCTTGTCATAGAAGTCGCGATGGCTCGTGCCCCAGCCCGCCTCGCAGACGCCGGCCGGTGTGTCGTCCAGCGCGTCCAGGAGCACGGCGGCGCGTGCCTGCTCGCTCGGAGCCAGCACGCCCTTCTCGAGCATGGCGGCCAGCAGGGAGCGTTCCTCGGAGCGGCCGTGGATCGGGAGGTCTGGCAGCGGTGCGCGGTGCAGTTCCGCCAGGGCCGCACCCGTGCGGCGGTACACCTCGGCTGCAACCTCGCCGCCTCGCTGGAGGTCGTACAGGGTTTCGCCAGGGACGCCCTGCTGCACGACGGCCTGCCATGGCTCGAGGTACGCGACCGGCGCCGGTGTGCCTGCGATCTGCGACCCGGCGAAGTGAACGTGCAGCCGTTGCATCGCGCGCACCACCTCCGCACCATTGCCGGCAGCCATCGTCTTGGCAAACCACACCCGCCGCATGGCTCCCGCGACGCTGACCTCGAGACGCACCTGGCAGCGCTTCTCCGGCACATAGCGAACCGGCGTGATGGCAGCGACGTCCGCCTCGACCCCCACGGCGCGCAACCCGTCTGAGACGACGGCCGGCTCGCACACCTGACCCAGATGCGGCAGACGGTAGTCGAACGGGAACGGCACAACCAGCCAGCGCCGCTCCGGAAGAAGGAACGACCAGGGACTGAGGGCGCCCGCGGTCCCCTGCTCACGCGCCATCCTGCGAATGCGGCGGAAGACCTTCCGGGCTTCCTCCCCGCCGCCGGGCGGGTACGCGTGGATGACAAAGCGTCGCAGCGTTGGTGCGGCGCCTGCCGCTGACACCATTGCGCCCGCGAGCGCGAACACCTTGCCGCGCCGGCCTGTCACCACCTCCAGGGGCGCACAGCCTTCGATGCGCGCGCAGCCGTCACGACAGGCAGGGAGCGATGTCTGCAGCAGGGCCGCGATCGCGTCGTGGTGCGGGAAGATTGGCTGCATCCCGGCCTCAGTGCGTTCGCAGGCTGACGGACTGGACGGCCAGCAGGCGCTCGTAGCCACCACCGGTCGTGCTCAGCGTGTCCGGCGGGCCAGCCTCGATAACCCGACCGTTCTCCATGACGAGCACCAGGTCCGCATTGGCGATCGTGGCCAGGCGATGCGTGATGACGAACGTGGTTCGACCGCGCACGAGGGCACCCAGCGACTCCATGACGTGCGCTTCGGCAAATCCATCGAGGCCGGTCGTCGGCTCGTCGAGGATCAGGATGCGGGCATTGCGGTAGAAGGCGCGGGCAATCGCCAGACGCTGACGTTCGCCGCCTGACAGCGTGGCTCCGCGTTCGCCCAGTTTCGCATCGAGCTGCCCTGGCAGCCGTTCGACGATGTGCCAGGCGTGCGCCGCCTGCAGCGCCGCCACGACCCTGGCATCGTCAGGCTCGGGGTCGCCGTAGGCGACGTTCTCGCGCACCGAGAAGCCAAACAGCATGGCCTCCTGGGTCACGATTCCGATTTGGTCACGGAGCGACGCGAGGGTGTAATCCCTGATGTCCACGCCGTCGATGCGCACGACACCGGTCGAGGGATCAATGAGCCGCGGCAGCAGGCTGGCCAGCGTCGACTTGCCCGCCCCGCTCTCTCCGACGATGGCCACGAGCGCACCTGGCGGCACACGGACGGAAATGTCCTGCAGCGTCGGGCGCGCCCCGGGATAGGCGAAGGACACCTGGTCGAACGAGACGGCCCCGACGAAGGGCGCTGCGGGCCGGGCGTTCGGCGATTCCTTGATCGCCGGCTCGGTCTGCAGCAGTTCGACCACGCGCTCCGCGCCCACCGTGGCCCTCGACATCTGGAGCCAGTTGGTCGCAATCCGGCGGGTCGGCCGGTACATCGAGCGGAGGTAGGAGGCGAACACCACCAGATCCCCCGGTGTGAGCCGCGCATCCATCACCGCACGGGCTCCGTACCAGAGCACGGCGCCGGTGCCGACCGAGACGATCACCTCCACCCACCGCTCGAGCCGCCCCTTCATGCGTGCGGCCACCACTTCGGCCTCGAGGCTGCTGCGCGACGCGCGGCCGAACTGCCCGCTGGCATGTTCGCCCCTGGAGAACAGCTGCACCGCCGGCAGCATGGCGATGGCCTCGGACATGATCGACGCCGCCTTGCTGTCCTTCCGGCGCTGCTGCCGGGTTACCTCGCGGATGTGCCCCGAGTAGTGGCGGGCCATGAGCGCGATCGGCACGAAGACCGCCAGCGCCAGCATGGCCAGCTGCCGGTCCATGCCCACCAGGACAAGCGCCATCCCGGCGAGCAGCACCGTCTGCGTGACGGTCTCGAGCGCGAGATCGCCGAGGACGCTCTTGATCTCCTGCACATCCTTCATCAGGCGCGTGAGCATCTCGCCCGAACCCGCACTGCGATGGAACGAGACAGACAGCTGCTGCAGGTGCCGGAACACGTCGCCACGGATCGTGGACGCGATGGTGTGCCCGACCTTCGCGACGAGAACGTTCGCGTGGTACTCGGCCATGCCGCCGACGATGGCCACCAGCACCACCGAGAGACTGGCGAAGGCGAGCCTGGCCGTGGGCGAGGCGTCGGCCACGAGTCCGGGCAGGCCGTGCAGGTGATGCCCGAGCACCTGGTCGATGATGAACTTCAACGGCCAGGGCTTGAGCAGTTCCATGGCCGCACTGAAGAGGAGCAGCAGCGCTGCCCCGCCCAGGTGTACGCGGAACGGCCGCGCGTAGCGATACATGCCGGGCCAGAGGCCCCATGCGGTCTTCATCGCGCTCCCCCCATCACGCCGTCAAGCGAGGTGGCGAGCGTGTGTGTCCAGCCGTGACGCTCGAAGGCGCGGCCGCGCGCCGTTGTGGCCAGGCGCGTCGCTGTGGCCGGATCCGTGCGAAGGGCGTGAATGGCATCGGCCAGCGCAGCCGGATTGCCAGGCTCCACAAGGAGCGCGGTTTCACCGTCTTCCAGCACCGACTCGATCTGGCCGATGCGGCTGGCCACGATGGGCCGCCCCGCAGCCATGTACTCGAACACCTTCAACGGCGAGAAATAGAAGTCGTCGAGGCGGGGGTACGGGGCGACAGCACAGTCGACCTGCGCCAGTTCAGCGGGGACGGCATGCCGATCGACCTGCCCCACGAGCGTCGCGTGCCCCGCCAGCCGTCGCGCGTCGAGCGCCGCCTCGACCCTCGCACGCTCGGGGCCGTCGCCGATCACGCGAAGGTGATAGCGGGCATCGCGCGCGACCAACTGCTCGAGCGTTTCTACCAGGAGGTCGACACCGTGCCAGGGCTTCAGGCTGCCGAGGAAGCCAATGGTGAACCGCTCCTCGCCCGGAGTCGAGACGGACGCGCCGGCGTAGAGGCCGAGGTCCACTCCGTTGGCCGCCACCACCACGCGCGACGGATCGGCTCCCTGCGCGCACACATATTCCGCCACCTCGCTCGAGACAGCGACGATGCGGGTCGCGCCACGGAACAGATACCGCTCCACGCGGCGTGCGCGTACGGCATGCTCGAGTGTCCGGTATCGCGACTGCTCCACCACGAGCGGACTGTTCACCTCGAGCACGAACGGCAGCCCGCGGCGGCGGGCAAAGGCCAGACCCGCGTAGCTCCACAGCGAGTAGCGTTCGTAGATCAGGTCCCACTTCGCCTCGGCGCCTGCGCTCCGGGAGTCCAGCACCCTCCGCATCCGCGCGTTGGACGCGTGGGCGGGCGGCGCAGCGGCCGCGCCGCCCGCCGTCGTCCCGTCGGTCACGCAGTCGAAGGGAATGGTCCAGCCCTCGGCCGGTGCGCCGGCGCGGGCGGTGAAGACATGGACCGCATGGTCCATCGCCACGAGGGCGCTGGCCACGTCACGGACGTGCACGGCGGCGCCCTTGCCCGAGAACAGCGGAATACCCGCGTCCGCGTTGATGTAGGCGACGTTCATCGGGTGATCTCCATCGGTTCGGCGTGACAGGCGGCCGATGCGGACGAGCGTGTGAAGAGTGCGGCGAGGGTGGCGGCGTTGCGTGTCGAGTCGAACTCGCCTTCCACGAGCGCGCGCCCTTCCGCAGCCAGTCGTTCCCGCAGGGCGGCATCATCGAGCAGGGCCCGCATGGCGTCGGCAAGGCCGAAGGCGTCGCGCTGCGGCACGATGAGTCCGGTCCTGCCGGGCTTGACGATCTCGGGGATACCGGTGACTGGCGTGGCGACCACGGGCAAGCCGAGTGCCATCGCCTCGATGATGACCGTCGGCAGCCCGTCGCGGTCGCCGTCCCCGCTCACGACGCACGGCACCGCGAGCAGCGTGTGCCGCCGCATCGCCGCCACGACTTCGTCCTGCGTCTGCGCGCCGGGCATCGTGATGACGTCCCGCAATCCAAGCGCGTCGATGCGCGCCTTCAGGTCAGCCTCGCAGCGTCCGGTGCCGATGAGCGTGGCCTGCACGCCAGGTCGCGCGGCGCGAAGGTGCCCGATTGCATCGACGAAGATGTCGAAGCCCTTCTTCTCGACCAGGCGGCCAACGGCGAGTATTCGCTCTGCCTCACGCGCGTCGGCCGTGGGTCGCAGGCGCCCGGGCTCGATGCCGTTGTAGATCCGGTGGATCGGTGTGCGCGTCGCGGACGGACACGCGCGCCGCAGGAACGCGACGTTGTAGTCGCTGACGGTGACCACGAACGCGGCCGCGCCGACCAGCGCATCGAGCGCGTCGGCCGAGACGCTCTCGTGGAAGATGTCCTTCGCATGCGCCGTGAAGCTGAAGGGCACTCCGGACGCGTGACCGATCCAACGCGCCACGTCCGCCGCGGATGTGGCGAAGTGCGCATGCAGGTGCGTCAGACCGAGTTCCCGCACCGCCGGCACGAACCGCCGGGCGAACCTGGCCTCGCGCGAGCCAGACGCCGCGCCGCCGCTCGGAGGTTCCGGCAGTTCATCCGCGTAGATGACCGGCGCCTTGAGGCGGCCGTAGTCAGCGTGCACCACCGGTTCGTCGGTCCGGCCGAGCGCCAGGACGGTGACATGCAGTCCGAGCCGCTCGAGTTCGAGCAGCTCGCGCAGAACGAAGGTCTCCGAGAGGCGCGGGAAGCGCTTGATGACATAACCGATATGAGGGAGAGCCATGAGGGTCCTCAGCGGCAAGGCGCCTCGACGAAGGCCGGCAGCAACCGGTCCAGCGTCGACAGGCCCGACAGATCGAGACGGGAGGTTTCAGGTGGTGGGGCCTGCAGGGCTGCGCGCACCGCCTCGACGAGCGCCGCGGCGGCATCTCCCTCCGGGTCGACGACGCGCAGGAGGCCCAGATCCGCCAGCCTGGAGCAGCGGATCCACTGCTCGAGGCGTGGACGGGTCCGCGGCATGATCACCGCGGGCTTGGCCAGCGAGAGGATTTCGCAGATGGTGTTGTATCCGCCCATGCCGACGACGACATCCGCAGCAGCCATCGTCGTAACCAGGTCGGGAGTGAAGTCGATGATGCTGATGTCGTGACGATGGGCGTACCGCGTGCGGATCTGCTGCCGTTCTGCGGCCGCCATTTCCGGCCCGCAGACGACGAGGCTCCGCACGTGTGTGCCGATACCGGCCGGGCCCGCGCCGTCCAGCCCCGCGAGGTATTCGTGAATCAGGCGATGCCCGTCGCCTCCTCCGCCGACCGTGACGAGCACGAGTCGCTCACCAGCGGGCGCCAGCCGCGCCTTCAGTTCGGGCACGTTTCCCTGCGGCTCACGGCGGATGTAGCCGGCATAGTGGCAGCGCGCCGCCAGCGCCTGCGGCAGTTCGTACTCCCGGACGAAGTCGAAGACATCCGGGCTCCCGTAGACCACCACATCGTCGTAGAACCGCTCGATCGACTCGGCGGTGCCTTCCCGCTTCCAGGTGTCGATGGTCCGGCGGGGATCGTCGAGGATGTCGCGGAGGGTGAGCACGACCCGGACGTCCGGGTTCCAACGTCGGACCGATTCGAGCGTCCGCCGCAACTCCCCTTTGAGGCCCAGCGGAACGTTGTCCACGAACATCAGCGAGGGCCGGTACGCCTGGGCGGCCGAGTAGATGATCTCGCGACGCACCGCGCGGACGGCATCGAAGCCGATCGGCAGGTAACGCGAACGGTACTCGCCGTCATCTGACTTCGTGACGCAGGGGAGCTTCACCCAGTCCACGCCAGTCGGCATCGGCAGGCTCGAAACGGCGGAACTGCCCGTGAGCACCAGCAGCGACGCGTCGTCGTACCTGCGCCGGACTGCGTCGCAGAGCGACAGCGTCCGCCGGATGTGCCCGAGGCCGAACGAGTCGTGCGAGTAGAACAGCACCCGGGGCGGTGCCGGCGCACGCCGGCGACGGGCGATGCCCGAGAGGCCCGCTAATGCACGAGTGCGGGCGGTCGCGATCGGCTCGTGTCGACTCGTGCGAAGGGACGCATTCTGCAGCACCACTCACCTCCGGGGGGTTCAGGACCAGGCCGGTCCAGAATCCCGGATGAGTGGCGGCAGCTTGTCAGGAACACGTCAAGAAGTCGTCAAAACCACTTACACGGTCGTTGCATGAAATGCATACAGAAGTGAGACGGCCCCCGCAGCGCTTCTTCGAGCTCCATGGCCGTGTCAGGGCAGTGTCAGCACCGTGGGCACATGCCTGTCGTTGCCAAGTTCCACCGCGCGGTTGTTGAACGTCGACGCGCCCCAGCGCCAGAGCGACCCATCGGCGCGCACGGCGTAGGTGGCGGTTCCCGCGCCCACCGCGTAGACCACGTCGGTGATCGCCGGCTTCTTCGGCGCTTCCTGGTAGCCGCCCCAGGTGCCCATGCCAGTCTGCCCCCACCCGTCGTGTCCCCAGATTCGCAATGAGCGATCGGCCATGAGCACGACCACATGTCCGTTGCCAATGCTGAGGCTTTTTGCCGCGGCGAGGCCTTTCACCTGCTCTGGCGCGGGATAGTTCGCCGAACCGTCAGCACGCACCGTGCCCCACTTCAGGCCGTTGCCCATCGTGGCGGCCTGGTTGCTGCCCCACATCCACACGGTGCCGTCGGCCTTCACGGCACCGCTGTAACCGAAGTTCGAGTTGCCGTACGCGCCAATCGATACAACGTGTTCGAGCCCTGGCACCTGCACCGGCCTGGCGCTGCGGCGCGTGTCGAGCGGAACCCCGAGTTGGCCGTTCCCGTTCTCGCCCCAGGCGAAGACGACACCCGCTTTCGTGAGCGCCAGATCGTGCGTGCCGGCAGCCGCCACCTGCGTCACCTGCTCCAACCCCTCGACGACGCGCATCTCGGCGGGACCACCCGACGGGTCGTCACCCCATGTCAGGACGGTACCGTCGGTCGCCAGTGCGAGCGCGTGGTGGCCCGCCGCGACAATCTGCGCGACGGGTTTCGGTGACGCAACGCGAATCGGCGTGGCCGAGCGCATCGGATTGCCGGGCGTCCGGCTCGACCCGACACCGCCACCGAACTGACCGCGATCGTTGTTGCCCCACGCCAGCAGTGTCCCGTCGTCGAGCAGCGCGTAGGCCGCATCGCTGCTGATGGCGACCTGCGTCACCCGCGGAGGCAGGCCCAGCACCGTCGGCACCTCGATGCGCCCCTTCGAACTCGACGGCCTGGCCGCGAGCAGCGACGTGTCGCTGCCGAAGCCGACGACGGAGCCGTCGCTGCGAAGGATCAGGACGAAGTCTGTCTGCTGCGCCACTTGTACGGTGCGCGGCGACGCTCCGGCCCCCTGCGCTCCCGCATCAGCCCCCTGCGCTCCCGCATCAGTGGAGGCCAGCAGCAGTGCGCCGGCGAGCGCCGCCAGCCATTCTCGACGTATTCGCATGGGCCCCTTTGTCAGACCACGCGGCAGGCGTCCGCGAAGTCGAGGCGCGGCCGACGCGGGACGAGCTTCTCGTGGTCGGCGTATCCGAGGTTCAGGAGGAAGTTCGACCGCCACTGGGTGCCGGCCATGAACAGTTCATCCACCTTGTCGGTGTCGAACCCGCCGATGGGGCCGCAGTCGAGTCCGAGGGCCCGGGCTGCGAGAATCAGGTAGCCGCCCTGCAGCGTGCCGCTCTGGCGCGCCATCTTCTCGATCACGTCGGGCGGACGCGCGGCGAGCCGGCTGCGCACGTCGACGCCCGGCATCAGCTTCGGCATCTGCTCGTAGAACTCCAGGTCGTAGGCGACGATGGCGGTGACCGGCGCCGCCATGACCTTGTCGACGTTGTTCGGCCAGACGGCGGGCTTGAGCCGCTCCTTCGCCTCGGCGCTCCGCACGAAGACGATGCGCATCGGCTGCGTATTGGCGGAGGTGGGAGGCATCCGGGCCAGGTCGTACAGCTGCCGCAGCACCTCATCGTCCACCGGCCGATCGAGCCAGTGGTGATGCGTGCGGCCTTCCAGGAACAGGCGGTTGATCGCAGCTTTGGGCATGGTGGATAGAGACGCCGGCCGAGCTCAGACGGATCCGTTCTCGTGCACGCCGCAGTTCAGGCACCGCCGTGCGAAGACGTTGGCGCCGAATCCGGACTGCCCAGTCGTCGTGCCCCAGGTGCGCTCGAAGTCCATGCGCGTGCGGAACCCGAGTCCGCAACGTGGACACTTCACGGCGCGGTTGAGGAACAGGAGGATGAGTCCTCCGATCCAGATGTAGAAGAGGGTCGCGAAGCCGCGGAACGTCCACGGGTCGTGGGCGAGGAGGTATTGACCGACGGCTCCGCCGGACAGGCGATGCGCGAGCACGATGAGCGCCACGACAAGCGGCGGGCCGATGAGGCCCCAGATGCCCCAGATGCGCATCCGCCGGACGAAGCGCAGCTTCTGCCGGATGGCGTCGTCTACCGGGGGCAGTGTGGTGCGGGGGGCTTTTGTGGTCGCCATAAATGAAGCTCAGGTGGCGACTATACCTGATGGTCCGCCCCCAGGACTGACACCCGGCGGCTAGCGTCCGAACAGCTTGTCGAGGAACGACTTGGGGCGCTCGCACTGGCACCGCTGGGCCTGCGGCACGCCCTTCAGCACCTCCTCGACGTGCTGCCCGCAACCGACCCACGACGCCTTGCCGCACTTTTCACACTGAACGCGCTGACACATGATGCTCTCCCTTCGCGCGCCCCGGCGAAGCCGCGACGCAGACCGACACTGCCCCAGATGCAGAATCGGCGTCGGCCGTGACATCCTGCAGGCCGGAAGGGTGGATTCGGCCCGCCCGAGCAGGCACACTAGGGAGCGCATGCTGAAGCGGACAGTGGTGTTCACCGACGGGTCGTCCAAGGGGAATCCGGGGCCTGGTGGCTGGGGCGTCGTCATCGTCTCGGTGGACGGCGCGGTGCGGGAACTCGGCGGTGGCGCGC
This sequence comes from Vicinamibacterales bacterium, assembly GCA_046331345.1. Classification (GTDB taxonomy): domain Bacteria; phylum Acidobacteriota; class Vicinamibacteria; order Vicinamibacterales; family CAVVIG01; genus CAVVIG01. The sequence continues at coordinate 129,936 of JAXLRA010000006.1, forward strand.
CGCTCACCACGAACAACAAGATGGAATTGACGGGCGCGATCCAGGCGCTCACGGCCCTGCAGGCGCACCCCGGACCGCTCGACATCTACACGGACTCCACGTACGTGATCCAGGGCATCCGCGAGTGGATTCACGGCTGGCGCAGGCGTGGGTGGAAGACCGCGACCGGCGCCGACGTGATGAACCGCGATCTCTGGGAAGCCCTGTCGGACCTCACCACGGCGCGCGGCCCGCGGAACATCGCGTGGCACTACGTGCGCGGCCACATCGGCACGCCCGGCAATGAGCGCGTGGACCGCATCGCCGATGCCTGCGCCACCGCGCAACCGGTCGAGCTGTACGAGGGTCCGCTCACGGGCTACCCGATCGATGACATCCTCCGCCTGCCGGACGACACGGCGGTGCCGCCGCGCAAGACACCCTCGGGCGGCGGGTCGAAGTCGCCCGCCTACGCGTACCTGAGCGTGGTGGACGGCACGCCGATGCGGCATGCCACGTGGGCGGAGTGCGAGGCGCGGGTGAAAGGGCGCTCAGGAGCCCGCTTCAAGAAGGCGACGAGTGCCTCCGAGCAGGACGCGATTCTGCGCTCGTGGGGCGTCGACCCGGCGCGCCTGCGCTAGGGCTCGCGTGGGGCGCCAGCCCGCGTCACGAACGTGACGGGTTGGCACACTCACTGCCGGGCGACCGTCGCGCCTGAGCCGGCGGCGACACGACGCTGAGCACGTCAGGCGCCGCGGCGCGCGCCACGCTGTCCTGCAGATCGATGGGATCCGTCAGCCGCGCGTCGTGCGTCTTCGTCCAGACATGCGCATCCGAGCGCGCATCGATCAGCTGGGTGGTGACACGGACCCGGTCGCCGGTCCGCACAACCGCACCTTCGACGACGAAGTTCACGCCGAGGTCGTTCGCAATCTCGGCGACCGGCGTGCGCCCGTTCGCGTACGAGGCCGCCGTCGTCCGGGAGACGACGCGCAGGCTGCACGACTCCGCGAGCCTGGCGATGAGGGCATCCGTCACGGTCTCTGCCAGGTACGCCTGCCCCTCATCTCCGGAGAGGTTCTCGAACGGCAGCACCACGAGCGACGGCCGGTCGGTCGATGCGACCGGCTTCACCGCTGGCGCCGTCTGCAGCCGACCGTGCTGCACGACGTGCAGCCCCAGCCAGACCGTGGCGCCGGCGCCTACCACCTGCGCCACGATCCGCCCGGTGAAGGCGATCCATGCCGAGCGGATCTTGTCCTTCCTCCGGCGGACCTTGCCTGATGCGGAGTCGAGAACCGGATCGAATGCGGGAGACACAGGCATGGACATGGTTGGTGTGTCGCACACGATCAGCGGCTGCCGAGTCGAATCGCGACGCTGCCGCTCGCACCCTTCAGCTGATTGTCGAGATACCTGGACGACCCGACAAAGCGGAACCCGCCGCCGACATCGAGCCTCGCCCAGGACGCCAGCTTCAGGATCACCGTCACCTGCGGTTCCGCCACGACGAAGTCGTCACGGAGCCGGACCGGCGTGGATGCACTGATGCGCGAGGAGGACGTGATGGTGATGACCTGACCGTTCGGTCCCATCCGCAGGTTGGCGGGAATGGCCACCGGCGTGCCGAACAGGTCGCCGTAGGTCCGCGTGAGCGTGGCAGTGCCGGCGCCGACCAGTGATCCGACACTGACGGACACCGGGTTGTGGCCGAACAGGGTCCACTTCACGACGCCACCGCCGTACTGCAGTTCGTGGTCGCGGTCGCGGTTGGTGTTCCAGTAGCCGGCCGCACCGACGAAGAGCGTGCGATCGAACTCGTACCCGCCGTAGACACCGGCCAGCGTTGTGGAGCGATCGTTCACCGTCGTGAACCGCACATCAGGCGCCACGATGAAGCCGCTCTCGATCGGCGTGATCTGCAGGCCGCTGGTGGCGGTGGTCTGTGCCTGCGCGGGCATCGCGACGACGGTTGCGAGGGCTGCGCCGCAGAGCGTGAAGGCGAGGAGTCTGCCCCTCATCGCGACAGGCTCACGTTGAGGGTGGTGGTGTCCCCGGCCCTGACGCGCACGGTCCGCCGGAATGGAGCGAAGCCCTCCTGCTTCACTTCCACCTCATGGGTGCCTTCCGACAGTTCGATCGTCAGCGGGCCCGTGCCGCTGCTCTCCCACTCCTGTCCGTCGACGATGACCACCGCGTCGCGCGGTTGGACGCGTACGGTAAGCGTGCCGAAGTCGCTGCCGCGCTGGCGCGCCCGTGGCGCTGGTCCGCCGGGATCACGCATCTCGGGCGGCGCCTGACGCTGCATCGGGTTCACGGCCTCAGGCGACGGCTGCGGCCGCGCCCCTGACGACTGACCCGCGGCCAGCCTGCTCAACTCGTACTTGATGTTGACCGTGGCGCGCGGTCGGAAGAGGACGTTCTGCGTGAGCGTCTGGTAGCCCTCGAGATAGAGCGTGATCGCGTGTTCGCCGGCGGCCACGTTCAGGCGCTGGAGCGCGCCGTCGAAGTCGTCGACCGTGCCGGCCAGGTAGCCGTCCACGTACACCTCGGCCTGCTTCGGCTTCACCTGCAGACGGGCCGAGCTGAGGTTCGGGTCGTACGCGCCAACGCGATCCCGCGGGCCGTACGGACCGTACCAGCCCCAGAACGGGCTCCACATCGGCGCCCAGAAGGGATCGTACAGACCGTAGCCGTAGTAGAGCACCGGTCCCGGCACGATGCGGACCGTGTGTGCGCCACCGCCGCGACGCCCGCGTCCCTGCGCGGACGCGTCGTGCGCGGCCAGCGTGAGTGCGCCGGCGATCACGGCCGCCGACACACCGAGTCGTGTGAAATGTGAAATTCGTGTCACAGATGCCAGCTCCTTACTGGGTTCGATACCTCGTCAGTGAGCAACGGCAGTGCCACGGGTGAGGATGCGAACGCGCGCGTGTTTACCGACGCCTTTAGCGATCGTGCCGTGTCGTGCGCCACGCGTGTCCCCTCACGTGAACGGCCGGTGCACGCGGGACAGGACAGCGCCGCGCGGTCGGATCCGGCGGCACGTCACACTTCTGTCACGGAAGGGCGGGGCGGGGATCAGGGATCAGGGATCGGGGACTAGGGATCAGGGACTAGGGATCAGGGATCAGGGATTAGGGACTCGAGATCGGAGGTTGGAGGTTGGGGGTTGGGGGTTGGCGGTTGGCGGCTGGCAGGACTGCGCGAGAGACCAAGGTCCCGCTCAGCCCTGACGGCCCTCTCCGCTTCACCGGTTTACTGGCTTTGCTACGCGACCACCGGCTCGCGCTGGAGCGAACTCGTGATCGTCGCCGTGACGATGAGCGCCTCGTTGCAGTGGGGACATGAGAGCGGACGCGGCTGGGTGTCGCCGTCCTGGATCATGGCAATGATCGTGGCCTTCACGGATTCGCTGATGTCGTTCTCGCAGTTGGGGCAGCGGTTATCCTGCATGGTGTCTCCTGTTCAGGGCCGTCAGTGGCCAGTCTACAGGTAACGCGACGCGCGCACCCGAATCCCGCAGCCCCTGGCTCAGCGCGATACGGCTCAGTGCACGCCCGACTCTGTGGTCACATGCTCAGTCAGGTGCAGCCGGCTCGCCTGCCCTTGACCGCTCATCTGCCGCCGCAGGGTCGCGAAGATCCGGTCGAGCCGGCGATACAGCGGCTTGGCCGGTTCACCCAGCACCTCCGCGATCGCCGGCACCGCCATCTGCCGGGAGAAGCGCAGGAACAGCAGGTAGCGATCGGCCTCGGACAGGCTGCGGCAGGCGCGCTTCAGCGCGCGGACGAGCTGCTGCTTCGCGGCGGCGTCCTGCTCGGCCTCGACCGGGTCCGCGAAGGCGCCGACGTGAAGGGGCTCGAGATCGTCCACGGCCACCGCACGCACCTTCACGCGGGACGGCAGCTGCTCCGCGATCGCCCTGAGGGCATCGGGAGCGGGCGCGCCCGGCCAGCCGGTCATGATGTTCACGGCCTGGTCCACGTCGTGACCGTCGCGCGTGATCAGCCGGTCCAGGTCCACGGCCACCGGCCCGAGCCGCTCCGCCGCGGCCGACGGACGCCACTTTCCGTAGCGGGCGTTCCGCCAGTCCAGGAGCAGCCTGTTGACGACGACGGTGAGGTAGGTGCGGAAGGAGCTCTGGCCGGCAAACATGGCCAGCGGCGCGTAGTTCTTCTCGAGCAAGCGCAGGTGGACGTGCTGCGAGAAGTCCTGCGCCTCGTCGCCCGGAAGCCCCGAGTGGCGCGCGACCGAGGCAATGACGTCGCAGAGCAGGGCGAAATCTGACGGTGAGACTGAATGTGAACCAGACACGTGGCGTTCCCTCCCTGATTGAGAGGGAACGCCGGGTCTGGAGAGCTGTTACATCACTTGGCAACCTTGTCGTGAATCTTCATCAACAGCGGAACGAGGTCGACATGAATACCGATCGATTGAACGAATTCGGCCGGAAACTGAGGCGAGACCTTTTCCGTCGTGTGGTTGCCGTCGGCCCATTGAGTGAACCGCCCTTGGGCAAATCCAGTTGGAAAGACTAGGCCGCTATAACGGATTGCCACCATGTCGCGCACGAGAGACGCCCCTTTGGGCTGTTCCCGTTCACCAGAAGGCTTCTGCGAATCGGGAGCAACTGCGTTCCCGGCGTTCTCCGGCTTTGAACGTATCTTGGCGAACCACTTCTTGGGTTTGATCAGTCGAAGAGGCCGCACGTCGACAATCCAAGGCTCGAGGTAGAAGTTACTGAACGTAGGGCGGCTGGGCGAACTGAAGACGGCCACGCCCCCGCCAGTTCCGATGGTGAGCGAACGAGAAACGACCGAATGGTACGACACGCCCAAAGTGACAATGGAGTTCCCCAGATAGGAGTCGTCATCAGGAATGTCTTGACCGTTCCCGTCCTTGCCGTATCGGGCCTTCTTCGCAGCACCCCAGCCGAGGTTCGCACTCAGATACGACTTGGTGTCCAAACCGGGCTCGAGCGAGCACAGGCTGAGCTCGACGCTACCACCTGAACCGAACCCTCCACCGGGGAAGCCGTTTAGATGCATCTCCGCGTCATCCGACGCCTTCAAGCTGTTCAGTTCTTTCGTCGTCGCCAGGATCGCGGCATCGTCCGCGGTTTCGTCACGCTTCAGAAGACTCAGCGCGCCTGACACAAGCCGCAAGGCTCCGATCGCATTCTGAATGGCGGCGTCATAGGCTTGAGCATAGGTAGGTTTGTATGGCCTTTCGGGTTGGTTGACCACGATTGCAAGGGCGTGGCTGAGCGCGCCAGCAGCTTCAGCTCGCGCAACGGAGGAGCCGTACTTCGCCGCCGCAAGCAGATCTTTTCGGGCCTGTCCTGCGGGTGTGAGCGACGAGAGCTTCTTCTCCAGCAACGCTGCCTCAGAGAGTTGTTTGCGAGCCGCCCGAATTCTCGCCTCGCCGTCGAACGGCCCATCGGAGTCGGTCCGGCACCATACGCGCCAGTTCACCGTCCAGCCTCCGAACCTTGGCCCGCTCAGGTCGTCGATCCAGTTCCACCAGAACGCATCCGCACGCGCCGGGAAAAGCCCCAGGCACGTCACGAGCACACCAACGATTACGACAACACGACGCATGCGATGCTCCAAGTCGAACGACAATCCGGCACCTACCGCGCTGACGACGCGAAGGCGGTGAAGATGCTCTCTTTCGGCGCGAACGGGACGACGGCGACCTCGGACCGCGGCACTTCGCGCACGCGCGGCTCGCTCGCAGGACAGAAGATCAGCGCCTGCGTTTCGTGCTGCCCCATCACATAACAGCGCTCGTTACGCCACGTCGCCGCCGGGAACTCGTCGTTGTCGTTGACCAGGCGATACGGCATCTGCATCGAGAGCAGCAGCAGCACAAGGACTGCGGCCTGGGTCGGCAGCAGCCATTTCGGCAGGAACAGTCCCCTCGCCCGGCAGAACCGGCTGAGTCCGTACCATCCAGTGATATTGACGACGGTCACGAGTGAGAGGAACAACCGATAGTACCCGCGGTACTCGTCCTGTTCCGGTGTGAACAGCCGAAGCAGCGGGGCGGGCGCCACGCTGATACCTGTGGTCACCGCCGTGATGAGCGGCGCCCAGTAGACCCAGGCGCCCACAAGGCACGCGGCGGACACCAGCAGCAGCCAGCAGGAACTGTACGCAGGGTCCGCCAGCCGCAGGCGCGCGGCGACGCGGTCCCACAGCGCCTCGAGCGTCGCATCGACAGCGCGGGAGGCCGGCACCAGGCCGAGGATCAGGTGACGCAGCGCGATCGTGAGGCCCACCGCGCAGACGCCGAGGAGCGCGAGGAAGAGCGGCCCGACGAGCGACCGCCGCCCAAGCACGAACCACTCGACGACGCCTTCGGTGGCGTACGCCTGCCGCCCGAGTGCGGCGTTGAACACGCCGGAGGTGATCGCGCCCCCGACCGTCAGCGTCACGGCCAGGCCGGCGATGGCCGCGGCCGCCTGCACGGCCACGTGCGTCCAGTCGCGGACCGTCGTCCCCACCTCGAGCAGCGCCTGCAGGAGCGCCCCCGGCGAGACGAAGCGGTCCTGCGGATCGGTGGCGAGCGCGCGCTCCACCACCTTCACGTACGCGTGCGGCAGGTCAGCCCGATGCGAGAGCAGCAGCTGGCGCGCGCCCGTCGCATGGGCGGCGCGGATGTCGTCGACCGTGTGCCCCTCGTACGGGTAGCGCCGCGTCACGAGGTAGAACAGCAGTACGCCGACCGCGTACACATCCGACGCGACGGTCGCCGGCCCGCCGCGCAGCACCTCGGGCGACATGTACACCGGCGTGCCGACGATGCCCCATTCGCCGGGAGCGGTGTCGAGCGGCATGCCCGCGCCGAAGTCCATGAGCACGATGCGGCCGTCGTGCTCGCGCATGATGTTGCGGGCCTTCACGTCACGATGCACCAGCCCGACGCCGTGCACCGCCGACAGCGCACGGCACACGTCCTCCGCAATCACCGTCGCCTCGCGGTGGTTCAGCATCCCGCGGGCGCCCACCATCTGGTCGAGCGTCTCGCCCCGCAGGTACTCCATCACGAGCCCGACGCGGCCGTCGTGCCGTTCGACGTTCAGCACCCGTACTACGTTGGCGTGCTTCACCTGGGCGAGCAGCTGCCCCTCGCGAATCAGCCGCTCGGCCAGCCGGTCGTCGCTGTGGCGGCGGTGCAGGATCTTGATGGCCACCGGCATCTGCAGCACCGGATCCCAGCCGCGATAGACGCTGCCGAAGCCGCCGCGCCCGATCTGTTCCTCGAGCCGGTAGCGCCCCCAGGTGTTCAGCGCCTCGTCAGCAGTGGAGGACGCTGGCGCCGGAAAGGGCTGCGCCGGCCGGTCCAGGGTGTGCGCGGTCGCCGGCGCCACCCCGGGCAGATCGCGTGAGGGGACGGCGTCGAACTCGCCACGCTGGAACGCCTGGTTGAGCGCGCCGAGTTCGTCGAGCAGCCGCAGCATCGCGAGGGCGTCGCTGTCGTCCTCGCCCACGGAGTCCGACGCCGCCTCCGGCACCGGCGTGACCGCCTCCCAGTCGACCCGCTGGCGGTCGACCACCTGTTCGATTACACGTTCGACGAGGCCGTCGTCAGACACGGGCCACCTGCGCAGTGAGCTGCTTCACAGCACGATGTACGGCCACGCGCGCCGCCCCTTCCGACGGCAGGCCGAGCAGGCACGCGAGTTCGGCGGGGCTGTAGCCCAGCTCGTAGTAGCTGATGATCGCCGTGCGCGCCTTCGGCGTCAGGGCCTCGAGCGCGCGTTCGTAGCGCTGTATACGTTCGGCGCCGAGCAGGAGTTCCACCGGCGACATCACGTCGGCCGGCAGTGAGTCGCCGAGCGTCGTTGCCATCGGGGTCCTGTCTGCTTTCCGCCACTGACTGGCGATCTCGTTGCGAACCGCTGTGCGCAGGTAGAAGGTCAGGTCGTCCGACGCGCTCACGTCGAGCCCCGCGAACCGCTGGGCCGCCTTCGCCGCCACCGCCTGTACGATGTCGCCCGTGTCGAGCATGCCGCGCGACGCGCGCGGCAGCCGGCCGTGGGCCCACCGCCGCAGCCGCGGCAGGATGCGCGCGAGCAGGTCGTCCACCGCACGGCTGTCGCCCGCACGAATGCGCCCGAGCAGGCGCACGGTTTCCTCTGGCGTGGGAGGCAGTGCCTCCCCGCCCGCCGGGTCAGGTGTAGGGTCTGGCACGGGCCGGAGCCGGGAATGATACCCCGACCGTACCCGCAGCCACGTCGACTGTCCGCCCATTCCTACAAGACGGACACGAGCGTCGGTTTTCCCGCGACGGTTCGGAACGAAGCTCTACAGGAAGCCGGCGAAGTGCTCCGGCCGCACGTGCGTCGTCACCACCGCCTTGCCCACGGCCCGAAGGTCTTCGATGTGATCGACCGAGTCCATCTGCTGGACCCACTCAGGCTTGATGGAGGCCGGCACGCCGATCGACTCGAGCCCCTTTGCCGTGAGTTCGGCGTTGTAGCGCATGTAGGTAAAGAGCTTGGGATGCGTCGGCCACGGGATCCGGCCATCGGGCAGCGGGTCGACCGGCCCCACGAGCGACCCGACCTCGCGGTCGATCGCCTCGCCGCACCGGCAGTCGCCGAACACCCGGCAGAGGAAGTCCTGCTCGCTCGAGGCCGCGAACATCAGGGCCGACGGGATCGAGGAGGCGTTGTAGAGGAGGTTCATCTCCCCCGGGGCCAGGTTCTCGTTTGCGCCGGGACTGGTGCCGGTGCCGATCGACACCACCAGCATCTTGTCGGCGCCAGTCGGCCACGAGAGCCGGTAGGCCGGCACCGTGGCCATCAGGAACATCTGGAACGCGGGGTTGTTGTACATCGTCACGCCGCCGTCCACGAACACGTACTCCTTCGTGCCGACCTTCACGGTTTCCGGCGGGAAATACGTGGGAGCGGCCGTGCTGGCGCGCACGAGCTGCCAGAGCGGCAGCTTGAGGTTGCTGTCGGGCCGCGCGGGATCGTTGTACTTCGCGCGCGGGTTGTTCGACACCGGCCACGGCGAATCGGTCGTCGCGTTTCGCAGGACGATCATGAGCAGCGTCCTCAGCGTGTCGCTGCCGAGCGTCGTATCGGGGCCGAGCTGCTGGCGGAGCATTTCGGCGAGGGCCTCGTCCTCGAACTTGTAGCGGAAGCGCTTGAGCAGGTCCGCCTTCGCGAACATCGCCGGCCCGGCGTCGCGGTAGAACTGCAGGATCTTCTCGACGCGCCAGCCGAGGGACAGGAATGTCGCGATGATCGCCCCGGTGCTCGTGCCCGAGATGTAGTCGAAGTAGTCGGCCAGCACGAAGTCGTTCCCACGCCCGAGCTTCTGCTGCAGCAGCGCCTGGATGCCGGCGAGCACCTCGAGCGACATCACCCCCCGGATGCCCCCGCCGTCGAGCGCCAGCATCTTGTAGGGGGGCTGTTTCGAGACCTTCTCCTGGGCTGACATGTCGTCTCCTCGTGTCGCGGCGCGGGGCACACACCTCGTTCCGCCGTATCGGTCACGCCTACGCGGCGCGTGCTGCTGATATTACTGCGCGCGACCGTCCCCCGGATGAGTTCGATGTGGGAATGTCTGACAGACGCGCTGCTCCAGTTGATCCGGCGCCCTGAGCGCGTTATTGTCGTCGGACCGTAGCCTCTCCATCGCATGGACCCGCATGAGCCCGGGCTGAGTACACGCCCGGCTGACCCCGCACTACAGGCCCAACTCGAACGGCAGTCGCTGCTGCTGAAAGCCACCCGTGCGATGGTCCTGGCGCAGCAGGACGAGGCGTCCCTGGCTCGTGTGGTGTTCGACACCGTCGCCCCCTCGCTCGGCGCGGACGTCTGCTTCAACTACCGGTTCGACGCCAGCGGCCGTTCCCTCGTGCTCGCCGCCGGGTTCGGGATCCCCGCGGATTCCTGGACGGGCTCGCAGCAGCTCGACGTCGGCCAGGCGTTCTGCGGCACCGTGGCCGCCACGCGCCACCCGCTCATCGCCAACGCGGGACGGATCGCCACGGACGAGAAAGGCGCGTTCGTCCGCGCGATGGGGGTGCACGCGTACGCCTGTCATCCGCTCCTGGCCCGCGACGGACGCCTGCTCGGCACCTTCTCGCTCGCCAGCACCACGCGCGACACCTTCGACGACGCCGACGTCGAGTTCTTCCAGACCCTCTGCCACTTCATGTCGCTCGCCTGGGAGCGCATGCGCTCGGACGAGGAGCGCCGCCGCAGCGACGAGCGCTTCCGCCTGCTCGTGGATTCGGTTCGCGACTACGCGGTGTTCATGGTGGACACGCGGGGACAGGTGATCATCTGGAACAGCGGCGCGCAGGCGCTCTTCGGCTTCGCCGCAGACGAAGCGATCGGGTCGGCGTCGGCGCGGTTCTATCCGGAATCTGCGGTGGCTGCCGGCCTCCCGGACCGGGCTCACGCGGCCGCGATGGCCAACGGGAGCCACGAGGAAGAGGGGTGGCGCGTCCGCAAGGACGGCACGCGGTTCTGGGCCAACGCGGTCACCACGGCGATCCGCGATCCGCACGGCCGGCTCACGGGCTTTGCCAAGGTCACCCGCGACCTCACGGAACGGAAGAAGGCGCAGGATGCCATCCTCGCGCAGGAGATCTTCCTCGACGCCATCGTCAACGTCGTGATCGACGGCATCGTCACCATCGATGGCCGCGGGCGCATCACCACCGTCAACGCCGCTACGGAGCGCATCTTCGGCTACACCGAGGAGGAACTCGTCGGGCGCAACGTCAACGTCCTGATGCCCGAACCCTACCATTCGGGGCACGACGGCTACATCAGGCGATATGCCGAAACCGGCGAGAAGCGCATCATCGGCATCGGCCGCGAAGTGACAGGCCGGCGCAAGGACGGCACGACGTTTCCGGTCGAGCTGTCGGTAGCCGAGTTCATGGTGGAAGGCGAGCGGTTCTTCGCCGGGGTGCTGCGCGACATCACGGAGCGGCGCTCGGTCGAGGAGCAACTGCGGCAGTCGCAGAAGATGGACGCCTTCGGGCAGCTCGCGGGCGGCGTCGCCCACGACTTCAACAACCTGCTGACGGTCATCTCGGGATTCAGCGAGCTCATTCTCTCGTCGCTGCCGCCAGACGACCCGGCCCGCGAACTCGCCACCGCAATCAATGACGCGGGTGGCCGGGCGGCGGCCCTCACCCGCCAGCTCCTGGCCTTCAGCCGCAAGACGGTCCTCCACCCGGAAGTGCTCGACGTCAACGTGGTCGTGCGCGACACCGAGCGGATGCTCCGGCGCCTGATCGGCGAGGACATCGTGCTCGCCACCGTGCTGGCGTCACACCGCCTGCCGATCACCGTGGACCGCGGACACCTGGGCCAGGTCCTGATGAACCTGGCGGTGAATGCCCGCGACGCGATGCCGAAGGGCGGACGGCTCACCATCGAGACCACGCGCGTGAGCCGGCGCGACGAGGACTGGTCCCACCCGGACATGCCCCCGGGCGACTATGTCGTCATCGTCATCACCGACACCGGGCACGGCATGGCCGCCGAGGTGCAGTCGCGCATCTTCGAGCCGTTCTTCACGACCAAGGGGCCGGGTCAGGGCACCGGGCTCGGGCTGGCCGTGGTGCACGGCATCATCAAGCAGAGCGGCGGCAGCGTGAAGGTCTACAGCGAGGTCGGCGTCGGCACGTGCTTCAAGCTCTACTTCCCGCTCGTGGCGGGGGACGCCGGCGCGAAGGCGAAGGGCCAGAGCGTGGACGTGCCGCGCGGCTCGGAAACCGTGCTGCTGGCCGAGGACGAGGACGGTGTCCGCGCGCTCGCCATGATGGCGCTGCAGCGCCAGGGCTACACAGTGCTGGCTGCCAGTGGCGGCGAGGAGGCGCTGCGCATTGCCGCGGAACATGCCGGCCGCATTTCACTGCTCGTCACCGACGTGGTGATGCCGCACATGGATGGTCGCGAGCTGGCTTCGCACCTGCAGGCCAGCGACCCGAGCCTGAAGGTCCTCTTCCTCTCCGGGTACACAGACGACGCCGTGGTGCGCCATGGGATCCTGCATCAGTCGGTCGCATACCTGCAGAAGCCCTACTCGCTCGTGGCGCTGGCGCGCAAGGTGCGCGAGGTGCTGGACGCCTGACGTCTGGTCCGCCTGAAGGCGGACCCCACGATCGAAGAGGCTCGGCTACCCGAGAGGTACTCGTGGGGTCCGGCTTCAGCCGGACCGACGGCCCTCACTCGGCTCGCCCGAGCCACGCCGCACCGCGCACCCCACTCGAATCGCCATGCTTCGGCGGGACGAGCCGCGTGACCACGCGATCGGAGAACACATGGCGGCCCCAGCGCTCGGGCACCTCGGTGTAGAGCCGCGCGATGTTCGACATGCCTCCGCCGAGCACGATGACGTGCGGATCCACGACGTTGATGACCGAGGCCAGCGCCCGCGCCATGCGGTCCACATAGGTCTCGAGTGCCGCCCCTGCGACGGTGTCCCCCTGCTCCGCTGCCGCGACGATCTCCGCGGCGGTGCACGCACGACCGCCGCGGCGCTGCATGTCGAGCGACAGCCCCGGCCCCGACAGGAACGTTTCGATGCAGCCGCTCCGGCCGCAGTAGCACGCCGGCCCCGGCCACTCGTCCGCGGCGGGCCAGGGCATCGGGTTGTGGCCCCACTCCCCCGCAATCGCGTTGGCGCCGGAGAGCAGGCGTCCGTGATGCACGATGCCGGCACCGGTACCGGTGCCGACGATGACACCGAACACGAGGGGGGCGCCGGCCGCGGCCCCATCGGTCGCCTCGGAGAGCGCGAAGCAGTCCGCATCGTTCGCGCAGTGGACGGGGCGGGCAAGCACGGCTTCGATGTCGTTCGCGAACGGCTGGCCGTTGAGCCAGGTCGAGTTCGCGTTCTTCATCAGCCCCGTCGCGTGGGACGTGGCACCGGGGTGGCCGATGCCGACCGACTCCGCCCGTCCGAACTGCTGCTCGATACCGTCCACGAGCAGGCGAATCGTCTCCAGGGTGGCGGCATAGTCGCCGCGCGGCGTCGACACGCGCTGCCGCCGGAGTTCGCTCCCATCGTCAGCCAGCGCAAGCGCTTCGATCTTGGTGCCGCCGAGGTCGATGCCGATGCGCATCGCTGTCAGAAGGCCGGGAGCCGGCTAGTTCCCGCCGCGCAGGAACACGTACCCCTGCTCCTGCAGGGCAATGATGGTCGTGAGCGCCCAGAGGTCCAGCTGAATTTCCGGCGTGATGTCCTTCGGGTCGATCTTGCGGCCGAGCACCGCCTGGCCGCAGACCCGGAAGTCGACACCGGCCTTCTTCAGCGTCTGGATCATGGCGAGGTTCGGGTTGTCCTCGCCGTTGTGCTTCGCCTTGTACGCGGCGTTGCTCATCACGTAATCGGTGGCGCCCTGGTGGAAGACCACCGCCAGCTTGCGGTTCTCCGGCGGCACGCCCGTTTTCGCGAGCGTGTTGAGGTACCGCGCCACGGTCTGCAGCATCGGGTGCACCTTCTCACCCGCCGGGTTGGCCGAGGCCATGTCGAACGCGACCTTGTGCACCGTCGTGCGGCTCGGCATCTCGTGCGCATTCGGCACGTCGCGCGCAGCCTCGACGCCGGGCACCGGCAGTGCCTGCGCGTGTGCCGTCGCCACGCCGTATCCCAGACTGCCAACGATCGCCAGTGCGCCAATCATGTACTTCGTCATCACCCTCATCCTCGTGTGCGTCCTGTCATTGTGTGCGAGGTCCGCCCGATGGGGCCCAGCGACCGCGGAAGGTCCACCTGAAGGTGGACCCCACGATTGAATCCAGCCCGTGACTCACTCGCTGAGCCCGAACAGCGGCGGACAGTCATGGTGTCCGGCTTCAACCGGACCATCACCCCACATACCGTCGGGGGTCCCGGCTTCAGCCGAACCATCACCCCACATACGTCGTGGAGCCCGGCTTCAACCGGACCATCACCCCACATACCGTCGTGGGGTCCGGCTTCAGCCGGACCATCACCCTACATACAGCAGCGCATAGCCGCGCTCCTGCGCGTGCGTGACACCAATCACGCCGGCGGGCACGATCCGCGCCGCGGGGATCAGGTTCGCGGCCATCTCCTTCATCACGGCGTCGGCATCCCCACCCTGCCCGGCGATGCGGCCCGCGAGGCCGCGGCTGGCCGTGCCGCAGACCATGAAGTGCACGCCGCGCTTCGCCAGGTCCGCGAGCTGTGTGCGTCCAGGTGCGTTGAAGGGGTTCGCCACGGGTACGGGATCGGCCTTCGCATCGATCACCTTCCCGTGCTTCGACCAGATGGCGTCGGCATACCCGTACGGCGTCGCGCTGTGCCTGAGGCACACGACGATCGCCAGGTCGGACTCCTCGACACCGTAGCCGGACTTGTGCCCGGTGAAGAAGTTGCCGACGAAGCGAATGGCGTCCGGCATGTGCTCGGGCGACGTGCAATCCAGGATGATGCGGTGCTTGCCGGGAATGGCCGAGAGCCAGGCGTCTTCCGGGTGCATCAGGGGCGCGAAGGCGCTCCCCTGCGCGCTGGCCGCCTGCGTGCCGAGTGCACCAGCCGCGGCCACCGAGCCGATGCCGGCGAGCATCGCACGACGGGTACGTTTCTGCGTTGCCATGAAACCTCCAAGAGCGGCGCGCTCGCCGCCCGGGTGACACGATACACAAAGCCGCCAGGAACCGCGAACCGGAAGCCCCGACGCCCGGATCCGAATTTCCGGGCCGGAATGCCCCTGCTGAATCCTACAATCCAGTGAGTTCACCCTTCGCATGCCCAACACCGGCCCGCTGGAACTCGACACGAAGGCTCCGCCGTTCGACCAGTTCAGGGCCATTCGTCCCCTGGCGCCCAACCGCAGCGGACGAGAAGCGGCGCCCCACACGCGCCACCAGCTCTACGCCGCCCGCGACCGAGAGACGAACGTCCAGGTGCTCATCAAGGTCACGACGAAACCGGGCCGCATCTACGCGCAGAACCTCGACAACGAAATCGCGACGCTCTCGACGATCAACAGCGCGCTGCCCGAGTCGCGGACGTTCCCGCTCCTGCGCGGACATGGCACGCTGCGTGACGGCCGCACCTACCTCGTCATCACGCTGTTCGACGAGTTTCCCCTCGCCACCACCATCGATCCCGATTCAGCGCCGCACCGGGCGGGCTGGCACGTCCGAACCGCCGTGGAAGTTGCGAGGGCTCTGCGCGACCTGCACGCCATTCCGGTGTACCACGTCGACCTGAACCCGATGAACATCCTCTACCGCGCGGAGCACGGCAGCCCGGTCATCCGGATCGTCGACTTCGAGTCGGCGTACGTACCTGCACGGCACGCCAGAGGGGTCTTCTACGATCCGCCCACCACGCCGCACTTCTCCGCGCCGGAAGTGTCCACGCAGCCGCCCGACGGCCGGGCCGACGTCTTCTCGCTGGGGGCGGTGCTCTACACGATGCTGCGGGGTTACGGGTGGACGTGGTCGGACGCGGCGGACGTCAGCGTGGAGGCAGACGCCACGCTCGAGCCCGAGCTGAAGGCACTGGTGGTGAAGGCCGTGCACTCCGACCCGGCACGCCGCTACGCCTCGATCGCCGACCTGCTGACGGCGCTCGAGGGATACCTGAACGCGGTCTGGCCCGGCCGGGACTGGTAGTCAGCGGTACGGGTAGACGGCGCCATCCTTCGCGCGCACACGCGGCAGCGTCTGCATCTGCCCGCGCCCGGTCAGGTACCAGACCCACCCCTCGCGCTCGTTGAAGATCATGTAGCCGTCGTAGAACGACGCCGGCACGAAGCCGCGTCCCCGTTTCGCCCGTTCGAGGAGTGCCGCGAGCGTCAGGCTGTTCACGGCTGCCGAGGGCGGCTGGTCCGATGCCGACGGGCGTCCTCCCGTGGCGAGCGCCTTCACGCCGCCCTGTGTCAGGGTCAGCATCAGCTCGTAGGCCACGGTCGGGCTGCTCTCCCCAGCGGCAGCGGCCGCGAGCCACCGCTGGATCTGCG
This sequence comes from Vicinamibacterales bacterium, assembly GCA_046331345.1. Classification (GTDB taxonomy): domain Bacteria; phylum Acidobacteriota; class Vicinamibacteria; order Vicinamibacterales; family CAVVIG01; genus CAVVIG01. Next base: position 145,902 of record JAXLRA010000006.1, read on the forward strand.
CGGGTGAGGTGAAGCGGTACCCGGCTTCGGCCTCGCCAGCACCGCTCAGATCGAAGACGCCGGTATCGGGCAGTCGCTTGAGGTCGATGCGCGTGAGCCGCGCATCGGGCTGCCAGGCATGGGCAATGGCCGTCGCCCACGCAAGGTCGCGCGACGGATCGAAGGCGCGCCATCCGGACGGCGGCTCGCCCACCGTCAGGCTCTTCCACCCCATCGACGTGGACCCGCCGAGATCCGACGGCGCGATGGCCGTGACCGCGCGCGCCACCTCCCGGACCGATGTCCCGAAGGAGCCGAACGACCCAGTCACCTGCGATACCGTGCGGTTGGCGAGGTAGGCGGCCAGCATGCCCAGGCCCGCGGTGAGCACGATCGCCACGAGCACGAACATGAGGCCGAGGGTGCGGGCCCCCTTGTCGACCGTCGCACGACCGGTCTCGATCTGAATCGTGAACGGCTGCCGGCCGGCGGTCGCCAGTTCGTTGACCACACCGCAGAAATCGCACTTCACCTGGAGTGTGCCCGGTTCCACTTCGGGCAGCGGGCCGGCGCATCCCGCGCAGCGGCGTGCGGTCGTCGTCATCGTCTCGGGAGTATAACGGCGCACTGGCAGGTCGGGCAGGCGGGGCGAGTGGGATCATCTCCGTCCCACCTGCCCCGCCGGCCCTCCCTGCCCTGCGAGCCCCGTCTGCCGTGCCCGCCGTGCCTGCCCGTGGCTACCGCAGCAGCTTCATGTAGGCGACGATGTCGGCCTGGTCCTGGGGGGAGAGTGTCAGGAGCGGCGGCATGGGGCCAGGACCGTCGGGGTCGCTCGCGATGCTGAAGAACAGGTTGTAGTGCGCCACGACGTCCTCGAGGGTCTTCGCCGAGTTGTCGTGGAAGTACGGCGCCGTCTTCCCGAGCCCCCAGAGTGACGGCGTCTTGAAGGCGTTCACGTTGAGGAACGTGGGATCCTGCTGCGGCGTCACGCCGGTGATGAGCGCCCGTCCCGGGTCGGGCGAGAACACGCTCGTCTTCGTCCCGTCCGGATTCGTGAAGATGAACTCCTGCACCGGGTTCTGCGCGGCGTTGACTTCCGACACACCGACGCTGCCGAAGCGCGTCCCCACCGGCACGTTGAAGGCGAGCTGCGAGAACAGGTTCGTCTCGTTCAGCATCGGGCCCGCGTGGCACGCCGCACAGGCGCCGTGCTTGAAATCCTGGAAGTCGACCACATCCTCGAAGAACCGGCGGCCGCGCCGTTCAGCGTCGGTCTTCCCGTCCGGCAGCACCGGCACCACGCCGTGACGCGCGTAGTCGCGCAGCGTCTTCGAACTGAAGAAGGCGTCTGACTTCTCGAAGTCCACAAGCTTGTCGAGTTCCCTCGCGGTGAGGCCCCGGAGCGCCTGCGCGTGGTCGTGCACGGCCCCCATTGCCTGCGCTCCCAGCGTCGGCTGGCGCCCGTCGAGCATCAGCACCGGATCGAGTGAGGGCGTGTTGAGCGTCGACGGCACGCCGCGGCGCACGATCACCGAACGCGCGGACGGGTCGGCGGCGAGCGACACATTCGGCGGCAGCGGGATTTCCACGAGCACCGTCGCATCCTTCAGCATCCGCGACGCGCCGTTCCCCTTCCCATCGTCGCTGCCGTCGTGGATGAACAACGGATCCCTGGGGTTCTTCGCGAACCGCCGCTGGGCGTCCGCGGGAGACACGGTGCCGCTGCCCTCCATGTGGCACGTGGCGCACGTGCGGCCGTTCCCGCCGAACGTCTCCCGCTCGAACAGGTGCTTGCCAGCCTGGTGGTCGGGGTTCTTCTCGTTCCTGTCCTTCGTCTCGTCGCTCGCGGCGACCGACGTATACATCGAAATGGCCAGCAGCCCTGTCGCGAGCGTGGCGACGTACCCGAAACTCTTCATGCGATTCCTCCGTCTGCTGGCTAACGCGACGCCGACGGACGAACACCGCAACGACCACTTCAGATTTCAGATTGCAGATTTCAGATTGCAGATTGGGGAGTGGCGGTGGAAGGCGAGCGGATGGGTAAACTGAAGCCGGGGTTGTGCCGACACATGAGGGATGGACGGGACACGAGTGGCCCGGTCCAGTTCGCGTGCTGACATGTGAGCTCGAGGTTCGGAACACCCCAGGAGTGCAACGATGACGATTTCGAAGAAGACCGTCCTGACCATCGCCGTTCCCGCCGCCTTCGTCGCGGCCGCCGTGCTGTTCCAGTCGCCTGTGTCCGCAGGCGCGGGCCGGTACAAGCTCGATGGCAACAAGAACTGCTACTGGGATCCGAACGACAACGGGCCTGACCAGTGCCGTCCGGCGGGCGAGAAGCCGAAGGGGCGCTACAAGCTCGACGGCAACAAGAACTGCTACTGGGACGCGAACGACAACGGCCCGAATCAGTGCGAGCCGAAGAAGTAGAACACCCAGGCTCCAGACTTCAGACGCCGGGTTCCGGGCCAGTCGGCTCGGGCCCGGCGTCCCGCCCGTCTCTCGCGGTCCAACCAGCCCTACCTGCCCTGCCAGCCTTGCCCGCCCCGCCTGCCCTGCCAGCCCGAGAGCGTCCACGCCCTACCTTCTGAGTTCTGGATTCGGCACGAACGCCTGCGCCGCGGCGATGCGTTCGCGGATCGGCGGATGGCTGTAGAAGAGCCACTGCACGAGCGTGGAGGGTTCGTCCTCCGCCATGTTCTGCTGGGCGAGGCGCTTCATGGCCGAGATGAACGCCGGCGGGTTCTTCGTGAGCGAGAGGGCGAAGTGATCGGCGCGCCGCTCGTGTGCACGCGACATGGCATGTGCCGCCGGAATCGACACCAGCGACACGGCGCCGGCCGCGAGCAGCAGCAGCGGCAGCCCGGCCAGGTCGTCCGGTCCGCGGAGTCCGAGCAGCGGGACCGCCGTGCGCAGCGCGATCGATGCGGCGAAGAAGCCGGCCAGAATCAGCAGCGCCTCGAACGCGATCCCCTTCCAGATGTCGCCGTGCACGTGGTGGCCGAGTTCGTGCGCGAGCACCACCTCGATCTCCTCGTCCGAGTACTGCGCCAGCATCGTGTCCGACACCAGGATGCGCCGCGACGTCCCGATGCCCGTGAGTGCGGCATTGGCCTTCGTCGTCTTCTCGGCCAGCCCCCACTCGTAGGCGTCGAGCACGCGCGCGCCGGCCCGCTCACCGAGTGTGACCAGTCGTTCCCGCAGCGACGGACGGGCGAGCGGCTTGATCGAGTAGAAGAGCGGCAGCAGCAGGAGCGGGGCGATATTGGCCAGCCCGATGATGAGCAGCGCGAAGACCACGCCGGCCGGCAGCCACCACATGGTCGGGAACCGCGCGATCAGCCCGTAGAGGATGCAGGCAGCCACGCTGCCCAGCACCACGGCCAGCGCGAGGGACTTGGCCTGATCCAGGAGCCACGACCCTGCCGACTGCGAGGAGAGTCCATACCGCCGTTCGAGCACGAACCCGCCCTGATACGCGATCGGCAGGCTCACCACTTCGTTGATCAGCGTGAGCAGGACGACGAAGACGGAGACCGTCAGCGGGAACTGGAGCGCTGAACCGCCGGCAACGGCTCCGGCGCGGTCAGCGAGGGTGCGCAGGAGCAGGCTCCCGCCCGAGAGCGTGAGCAGGAGGAGCAGTGCGGCGCTTGCAAGTGCGGACGTGACGCCGGCCTGGCGCCTGAGGCGGTTGTACCTGGCCGACTTGTCTTCGTTCATTCGCCCGGTGTGTCGGTGGCCTCGCCCGCCACTGTGTCGATCTCGACGACGATCGACTCCGCGGAGGCGGTCGCGGCGGCCTCGATCTGGGCCAGGGTGAACACGGCGGTCGGCGACTCGAGCAGGTCGGCTCCAGCGGGTTCGACGCGTGTCGTCGCAGCCATTGCGGCGTCGATGCCGACGAGCACGGCCGTGACATTGTCCGTGCTGCCGTTGTCCATCGCCGCCTGCACGAGCGCCTGCGAGGCCTTCTGGAGATCGGGCTCACCCGCGAGAATCGCGGCCATCATCTCGTCCGTCAGCGCCCCGTGCACGCCGTCCGAGCACAGCAGCAGCGTCACGCCCGGGAGGTCGGCCTCGAGCACCTCGACGGCCAGTTCCAGCTTCGCGCCGACCACGTTGGTGAGGACGTTCCGCATGGGGTGGTGGCGCAGGATCTCCGGCGTCATGCCCGGCTCGTTGGCCAGGAGCACCATCCACGAATCGTCGGTCGTGAGCTGCCGCAGGGTCCCGTTCTCGAACGCGTACAGCCGGCTGTCGCCGACGCCTGCGTACGTGACGCGGGTGCCGTCGACCAGCAGGCCGACCACGGTGGTCCCCATGCCGAGGTACTGCGGTGTGGCCTCGGCGCCCTTGAAGACGCTCCGGTTGCCCAGGCGAATGGCGGTGGCCAGGCGGTTCGCGGCAGGGGAGAGCCCCGGGTCTTCACCGAGCGGCCACACGAACGCGTCGGCCCCCGCGCTGCTGCGCATGAAGGTCAGCATCGCCTCCAGCGCGAGGTTGGACGCGACTTCGCCCGCCTGATGGCCACCCATGCCATCGGCGATCGCCACGAACCCGAGCTCTTCGTCCCAGGTCATGGCGTCTTCGTTATGGGAACGCGTGGTCCCCGGATGCGAAATCCCGTGTACCTTCATCGTGGGCTGCCCAAACTACGCGTTGGCAAGGCCAAAGCGACCGCCGTATTATAACGTGACCGTTTCGGGCTCCTTCCGATCGCCCGGGCCTGCGAAAGTATGCCCTGTCGCCCGGACCCACCCGGACTCGGCGCCCTGACATGCACATCGGTCAGTACGAAATCGTGAAAACGATCGGCAGGGGCGGCATGGGCGCCGTCTATGTCGCTCGCGATCCCGCCATCGATCGCCTGGTCGCCATCAAGCTGTTGCGCGACGGCATCGACTCGCCCGAGGTGCGTGAACGCTTCAAGCGCGAGGCCCGGTCGGCCGGCAAGCTGCGCCACCCGAACATCGTCACGATCTTCCACGTCGGCGATCACGAGAACCGGCCGTACATCGTCATGGAGTACATCCCTGGCGAGACGCTGGCCGAGACCATCAAGCAGCACACGCCGCTCACCATCGGGCGGAAGCTGCGCATCATCGAAGAGATCTGCCGCGGCCTCTCCTACGCGCACAAGGCCGGGATCGTCCACCGCGACATCAAGCCGCTGAACATCATGGTGGACCCGGACGGTGCGGTGAAGATCCTGGACTTCGGGATCGCCCGCGTCGGCGAGCAGGGGCTGACCCAGCTCGGCATGATGATGGGCACGCCGAATTACATGTCGCCCGAGCAGATCAGCCCGGGCCGTGCCGATCACCGCAGCGACGTCTTCGCCGTCGGCCTCGTGCTCTACGAGGTGCTCGCCTACAGGCGCGCGTTCCCCGGCGACGACTTCTCGGTGCTCCAGAAGATCCTGCAGAACGAGCCGGAGCCGATCGAGAAGTACTGCCCGGACATCGACCCCGAACTCGTGCAGGTGCTGAAGCGCGCGCTGGCGAAGAAGCCGGACGATCGCTACCAGGAACTCTCGGCGATGCGGCAGGACATCTCGCGCATCCTGGCGCGCCTGCGGACACCGGAAGACGACAGCTCCGGCGAGATTCCCGCGATCACGCCGCCCGAAGCCGCCTACGACGGGCCGACGCTGATGCCGGGGCCCAACGAGCAGCTGCCGGTCACGCAGGAACAGCAGCGGGCCTCCGAACTCGCGCGCGAACTCACGCGCGTGGCCGAGGAAAAGCGGCGCGCCGACCAGATGGCGCAGACGCCGCCGATGGGCACGCCGGCGTCCAAGGCGGACGCGGCCCCGGCACCGCCGCCTGTCAACCCGACGTTCGAGCCGACGCTGGTCCAGTCGCAGCTGGACATGAAGGCGATCGAGGAAGCGCGCGCGGAGCAGCGCCGCAAGGCGGCCGAGGCGGCTGAGGCCGCCGAGAAGGCGCGGCGCGCAGGTGACGCACGCCGCAGCGAGGCACCGGCCGCCGACGCGTCACCCAAGCCGACGCCCGCCGCGCCGCCGGCCGGACGCGCCGGCCGTGTACGCGTCCACGGGACCGCCTACAGCGCGGTGCGGCCAGTCGCCCGCGAAGGGGGACCGCCAGCAGACCCCGGCGCACCAGCACCGGCGAAGGACCGCCGCCTCCGCCGATCGTCGGACGGGGCGCCGGCCGCCAGCTACCGCCACGACCCAGACGAGGCGCGCGGCACGAACCCCGGCGCACGGCGGCATGCCGGCAGCGGGTGGGATCGAGCGGCGGTCGACGCCGACCACGACCGGAGAGCGCGCCGACCGAGAGCCGCAGCCACCGACGCCTCGGCCGAGGCGAGAAACCGCATCACGGCGGCACTGGCGGCGGGCGATCTCGAGCGCTGCGCGAAGCAGGCGCCAAGATGCCGCCGTGCTCAGGCCCGTGCGCGAAGCCGCCGCACAGGGCGCATTGACGCCGCGGGAACGCGCTGGCGCAGCGCGGACGCGGCGGCAGGGCCGGATGCCAGAGGCGGCGCAGGACCGACGTTCCGGCAACCGGCCAGCGGCCACGCCAGCAGCCGCCACACCGCCGGCCACCACGCCAGCCGCGGCCGCCCGGCGCCCGGCGCCGACAGCCCCGCCCGGCCGCCAGCAGCCGTCGCATGCCGCCGACGTCGCGTCGATCCAGACGCTTCTCGAGCAGTACGCGGACGCGTACGCGAAGATGGACGTGAACGCACTGCGCGCGGTGTGGCCCGGAACGTCGCCTACCCTCTCGTTTGCCGGGAACAAGTCGTACACGATGAGCCTTCGCAATCCCCAGCTGCAGGTGAACGGGGACGTGGCGACGGTCGCGGCGGTGCGCCACACCGTGCAGGAACTCGAGAACGGGCAGAAGCGCGAGGCTTCCGTGCCCATCACCATGAATCTGCGGCGGATCAGCGGCGGCTGGGTCATCGACACTATCCAGTAGCCCGCTCTCGCCCCTCGGAATCGAGCCCACATGTCTTCATCGCCTGGAGTCCCGAACGGTCAGTCGCCGATCATGGACCAGTTGAACGCGGTCGACCTGTCACGGCTCGACACCCTGCTCAGCCTCCGCCAGGAGCAGGAGCGGCTCCAGACCCTGAAGAACAAGGCGCTCGAGAAGGCAGACCAGGTCCCCCCGGCCGTCAGGACCCGCGTCCTGGCCGACTACGAACGGCGCTTCACCGGGATCGAGGAACAGTCGGCCCCGCTCAGGGCCGCGGCCCGCACCGAGTACCGGAAGATCAAGGCGCTGCTCGCCGAAGTGGACCGCACCCGCGCCGGCGCACTCGAGCGGAAGCAGGAAGCCGAGTTCCGTCACGAGGTCGGTGAGTTCGACGCGACCGAACTCGCGAAGTGGCTCGCGGAACCCACAGCGGTGTTGGAGCAGTGCGACGCCGAGAACAGCGCCCTCAACACGACGGCGCAGCGGTTCGTCGACGCGCTCGGGTCGGAAATCGAGGCCGACGACCCGGCGCCCGCGCCTGCGGCACCGACCCCCGTCGCGGCGCCCGCACCGGTCGTTGCCGCGCCTGCGCCAGCACCCCCGGCGCCACCCGTCGTGGCCGCTCCGGTCGCGGCCCCCGCGCCACCTCCGGCCCCCGTTCCGGTAGCCGTCGTCCCGCCGCCTCCTGAACTGCCACAGGGCGAATTCGCGTCGGAAACGGTCATCACGCCGATGCAGGCCATTCCGCCCGTCGGCGCACCGCCGATTCCGGTGATGCCGCCCGTGCCCGCGCTGCCGCCGCTGCCGCCACTCGGCGCGCCGCCGGTCGCCGGGGCCTTCGACGAAACGTTTGCCGGCGCCCTGCCCGACGGTGGCGATGCCACCTATGCGTTGAGCCGCGAGGCGATCGAGGACCACCTGCGGTCGCAGACCGCACAGTCGTCCCCGGGTCCGCGCCCGTCCACCGCCGCGCTCGTCCTGGACGACGAGGGTGAGGTGCACGAGTACCCGCTCGGCCCCGGCGTGAACAAGATCGGCCGTGCCGATCAGAACGAGATCCAGATCGTGAAGCCTGGCATCTCCCGCAAGCACGCCACCGTCGAACTCACGGCCGAGGGCTACATCCTCCGCGACCTCCAGTCGAACAACGGCACCTACGTGAACGGGGATCGCATCAGCGAACACCTGCTCGCCAACGGCGACGTCGTCGAGGTTGGGCCGGTGCGGCTGGTCTTCCACTCGTAGCGCCACGCACGACGCGTGCGGGAGTCCGGCTGGCGCCGGATGCCCACCTCTACTGGGCGGCCTTGAGGGTGATGTTCCCGTTGGTGCTGGCCATCTGCACCAGCGTGCCGCCCTCGTTGATCGCGCCACGCACACGCTTCCGGTTGCCCTGCCCGCTTGCCTCGAGGGTGAACCCCTGCACATCGATCGTCCCGTTCGTGCAGCTCGCGTCGACGTTCGCCGCCGCCGCGGAGGGCAGCGTCAGCGTGATCGAGCCGTTGGTGGTGCGCAGGTCGATCGCCGCGTTGTGCAGGGCCGCCACGTCGGCGACGACGTTCCCGTTGGTGGTGCGGGCCTCGAAGCCGCCGGACACGGCCCGCGCCGTGATCGTCCCGTTGGTCGTCGAGGCCACTACTGAGCCTGCGGTGTTCGTGACGGTGATGTCCCCCGACGCCGTGCGCAGCCGCAGCCTCGTGGCGGGCGGCACGGTGACGCGGAAGTTCACTTCCAGCTGGACGCCGACCACCACACCATCGAGCCCTTCGTTGCGGAGCACCACTTTCGCCGGAGACACGTCCTCGAGAATCTTGATGCGCGACGGAATCAGCTTCGCCGCCTCGTCGCTCGCGGCGTGCGCCACGCGTTCCGCCTTCACCTCGACCGACGGCCCATCGCCAGCTGTCACCTCGATGGTTCCGGTTCCGCCCACGATCTGGAATTCGCCTCCATCCTGCAGGGTGTAGCTGCGCGCCCATTCGTCGGAGGCTCGCCCCTTCAACTCACCCCGGGGGCCGACGCACCCGGCCGAGGTCAGCGTCAGCGCGATGCCGGCAATCAAGAGAGAGGAACGAAAGCGGAAGTCGGACATGCCGGAATCATAGCGCTGACTCGCAGGCACGCAAGGCGGGCTGTGCTGGAGGATCGGATTCGACCAAGGTCCGGCTGAAGCCTTACCCCACGAACGTCCCCGGCGCGAGTGCACGGACGGCGGCCAGGGAGCGGGATCGCGGAGGAGTCGTGGGGTCCACCTTCAGGTGGACCCGGCACCGACCGTCAGTTCATCTGCACGGAGATCAGCTTCGACACGCCCGGCTCCTCCATGGTGACGCCGTAGAGCCGGTCGGCGATCTCCATCGTCTTGCGGTGGTGCGTGATGAGGATGAACTGCGTGTGGTCCTGCATGCTCCGCAGCATCTCGACGAACCGGCCGATGTTCGCATCGTCCAGCGGCGCGTCGATTTCGTCCAGCAGGCAGAACGGGCTCGGCTTGTACTTGAAGAGGCCGAACATGAGCGAGATGGCGGTCAGCGCCTTCTCACCGCCCGAGAGCAGTTGCACGCTCTGGAGCCGCTTGCCCGGGGGCTGCGCCACGATCTCGATGCCGCTCTCGAGCGGATCGTTCTCGTCGAGCAGCGTCAGACCGGCGCGCCCGCCGCCGAAGAGCGTCGTGAACACTTCCTGGAAGTTGCGGTTGATGTGTCCGAACGCTTCCACGAAGCGGACGCGGGTGGTCTCGTCGATGCGGCGGATGGCTTCGGAGGTCTGGGCGATCGAGTCGACCAGGTCCTTGCGCTGCGTCGAGAGGAACGCGTAGCGGGCCTCGAGTTCGTCGTACTGCTCGATCGCCATCATGTTCACGGGCCCGAGCCGCTCGATCTTCGTGCGGAGGGTCGTGATCGCCTCCTCCGCGCTGAGCGTGCGCTGGCTCGCTGCGGCGACGGCGGCTTCCGCGGCCTCGACGGCCGCCTGCGAATCCGCCGGCTCGGCAGGCGCGGCGTCGACGGCCACCGGCATCCCCTCTTCGTCGGTCGCCTCCTCGCCATCGTCAGCCAGGATGGCGCGGGCGTCGGGCACTGCGGCGCCCGTGCGCTCCAGTTCCTCGACTTCGACGAGCACCTCGTCGAGCGTCGCCTGCACCGCGTCCATGCAAGTGGACGCCAGGTGCGAGAGGTCGCTTTCGGCGGTGGCCCGGGCGAGGTCGAACTCCGCCGCGGTGGAACGGATGCCTTCGAACTCGGCGCGGGCCACGCGGATGGACGCCTCGAACTCGTCGGTCCCAATCCGCAGGGTGGACACCGCATCGTCGGCGGCGGCCACGGCGGCGCGCAGCGTCTCGAGCTGGCGGATCTCGCTGGTCAGCCGCTCCTCGTTCAGCGCCACCGCCTCGCGGAGTTCGGTGACGCGGGCGTTGGTCGATTCGAGTTCCGCCGCGAGCTGCTCGGAGCGTGCCTCGAGTTCGCGGATGGCATCCTCGAGCCGGCGGACCTCAGCGGCCAGACCCGATGCACGTTCGACAAGCCCCGCATGGCTCGCACGTGCCTCCGCCGCACGGCGGCTGAGCTCCTGCACGCGCTCGCGGGCGTCGAACAGGCGACGCTGTGATTCGGCGAGGTGTTCATCGGCCTGGCGCTGCTCGCCTTCGAGGGCGATGATCGAGGCGCGGGCCTCCTCCTGCCGGAGTTGGAGCCCTTGCCGTTCCTCTTCGGCACTGCGGCGCTCGCGCGCGAGCTGGTCGCCGCGCAGCGTCACCTTGGTCGCATCCTCCGACGCACGCTGCAGCTGCGCCTCGAGCGCCACGATCTGCTTTTCCTGCCGGTGCTGTTCGGCGTTCAGGGCCGTGATCGCCTGCGACGCCTCGTTGATCTGGCGTTCGAGTTCGGCCGTTTCATCGGCCAGCCGGGCCAGCGCCTCGCGCTCACCGTCGATCCGCGCGCGCAGGTCCTTGATGTCGCGCTTGGTCTCCAGGATGCCGCGGGCTTCCTTCGGGTGGCCGCCAGCCACGAGATGCGCCCCGCGGAACACCTCGCCCTCGCGGGTCACGATCGGGCACGGCGCCGTGGCGGCCAGCGCCTCGGCCCGTTCGTACGAGTCGGTCAGCCAGGCTTCGCCGATGGCGCGGCGCAGCACCGTTTCGTACGGGCCGTTCACGCGCAGCACCGACGAGAGCGACACGCAGCCGTTCGGGGGCGGCACAGGGGCCACGTCGCCCGACGGTCCGGCTTCGCCTTCGATCACCACGAAACCACAGCGCCCGGCGGACGCCTCTCGAATCAGCTCGAAGCCGGCGAACGCATGGTCCTGCCGTTCGACGACGATGTGCTGGAGGACCTCGCCGAGATAGGCCTCGACCGCACGCTCGCGGCCGACTTCCACTTCCAGATAGTCCGCAACCGCACCCTTCTGGCTCACCTTGCCGTTGGCCTGGGCGAGGACGGTCCGGGCCGCGTCTCCGTACTCGGCGCGCCCCGCCTCGAGCTCCTCGAGCGACTTCAGGCGGGCGACCAGCCCGGCCAGCTCGTGCTCGCGGGTCCGCACCGACCGCGCACGCCACTCGTGCTCGATGCGGGCGCTGGCCAGTTCGGACTCCCGGGCCAGCCGGGCCATCTTCGTGGCGTCGAGCGCTTCGTGCGCACGGCGCAGGCCATCGGCCGCGGACGCGCGGTCCGAGTCGAGGCGATCGAACTCCAGGCGGACGTCCTCGGCTTCGACCTGCAACTTGGAGAGCGTCTCGAGCACGCGGTCGTGCTGGGCGGCGGCACTCTCGAGCGAGTGCCGGAGGGCGGTGGCGCTGCTGATCGCGTGATAGACCGCCTTGCGCGCCGACTCCACTTCCGACTCGAGCCCTTCGATCTCGCGGTGCCCGATCTCGTAGGCTTCCGTTTCCGCCGTCAGGGCTGCGGCTGCACGGTCGCGGTCCTCGAGGGCCATGGCAGCGGCCGTGCGGCGCTCGTCGAGTTCCTCCCCCGCCGGCTCGCGGCGTGCCGCGAGCACATCGATCTCCTGCGCGATGGCACGGCTGCGCGCGCCCAGCAGGTCGGCCTGCCCTGTATCCGACGTGATCTGCTGCTGGAGCCGGTTGATGTCGAGTTCCGCCGTGTGCGCCGTCTCGCGCGCGGCTGTGGCGCGGGCTTCCGCCTCGGCCAGTTCGATGCGCGACCGTCCGAAGTCGGACTCGATCTCGGACACGCGCGCCGCCGCGGCCGCTTCGCGCTCCCGCGCATCCGCGAGCCGCGTCCGGGCCGATTCGATGGTTTCGGCGAGCTGCCGGTACTTGCGGGCGAAGAGCACCTTCTCCCAGCGTCGGAGTTCGTCGCGGAGCTTCTTGTAGCGCTTGGCCTTGCCGGCCTGGCGCTTGAGCGTCCCGCGCTGCTTCTCCACCTCGAAGACGATGTCGTCGATGCGCGTGAGGTTCTGCTGCGCGGCGTCGAGCTTGAGCTCGGCGGCGCGGCGGCGCGCCTTGTACTTCGTGACACCCGCGGCTTCCTCGATCAGCTGCCGGCGGTCGGTCGGCCGCGTGCTGAGGATCATGCCGATCTTGCCCTGCTCGATGATGGCGTAGGCCTTGGCGCCAAGGCCCGTGTCCATGAGCAGGTCGTGAATGTCGCGCAGGCGGCAGGTATGCCCGTCGATCAGGTACTCGCTCTCGCCCGAGCGGTACAGGCGGCGCGTCACTTCGACCTCACGCGCCACGCTCTGAATCAGTTCCTCGGCCTCCTCCGGCGCGAAGCTGATGCGGTGCTCGATCGGCTGCGCATCGTCGGACGGGGCGGGCGGCGGTTCGAGGACGGCGACACCGCCGTCCCCCTCGAGGCTGGCCGACGGAGCGGCCGCGCCGTCGAGCCCGATCGCACTGGCGCCGGCGCCGTTGGCCCGGGAGGGGCCCTGGTTGAACGCCGGCCCGGAGACCGACTTCACGACTCCGCTGAACCGCAGACGCACTTCGGCGGTCGCGCTCGGCTTGCGCGCGTCGCTGCCGTTGAAGATGACGTCCTCCATCTTGTCGCCGCGGAGGCTCTTGGCACTCTGCTCGCCCATGACCCAGGTGATGGCATCCGAGACGTTGCTCTTGCCACAGCCGTTGGGCCCGACGATCGCGGTCACACCCTTGTCGAAGGCAAGCTCCGACCGGTCCGAGAAGGACTTGAATCCGTTGATTTCGAGTTTTTCCAGACGCATGCAGTCACACCACCACGCCGTTGCCGGCGCTCGTGCACAGTAATGGCGCTGCCCGACCGCGGTCAGGCACACGGACGTCGCATCGACGGTTCAGGCAGGCCCGAACCGCAGCGGCAGACGAATAGAGACGGAGAACCCGGACATGACGGTCACGGGTGAATTTGTGGCCCTTTCCCCTCGCCTTTTCAGGCGCGGGGGCCCCGGGGCCGTGAAACGGTGGTCAGTGTAACAAGTGCTAGATAGTGGGGCAAGGGCAAACTGGGGCCACAATCGATTGTGGTCGTACGACCGAGGCGGGCTTCTCGGCCTGACGGCCTCGGAGAACTTAGAAGTGAGAACTGAGAAGTGAACTTTTGAAGTTGAATTCAGAAGTTCTCAAGTTCACTTCTCACTTCTAAGTTCTAAGTTCAGTGGGGCTTCTGCACCCCGGCGAGTTTCTCGGCTTCCCCAAACGACGCGAGCGCCACCTGGGCCTGGGGATCGACTTCGACCATCCGGCGGCGGGCTTCGGCGATGCCGAAGGCGGCTTCGTCGATCCGGAAGCGAATCATCGCCTTGATGAACGTGAGGTCCTTCTGCCAGGCCGCCTCGTCCATCCGGATCCGGTTCGCGATGATCTGGTCCCGGAACTGCTGGAGCATCTGGTCGTCGACCGTGAAGCCCTTCTTCACCACGACCCAGCCCGATCCGACCGGCAGCTTGATGCGCGTGTCGCCATCGGCAATGAACTTCTGCGAGAAGGTTTCGAACTCCTGGCGGCCGTAGAGCGCGCGCCCGAACGGCGTGGGGTTGAAGCCTTCCAGCTGACCCGGCACGTACTTGTCCGGCTCGATGCCGCCACCGCTGTAGACCGGCCGGCCCGATGCGGTCTTCCGCAGGTCGCTCGGCTTGTGCGGCTTCACGCCGTCCTGGTCCTTCTGCGTGTAGCTCAGGTACTCGTCGAACGTCTCGTCCCAGGGACGCTGGATGAGGCGATCGCTCGGCGTGTAGTAGTGCGCCGTGGTCAGCGCGAGGCCGGCGCCATTGCTGATCGGATAGACCGACTGCACGAGCGCCTTGCCGAAGGTCGTTTCGCCGACGACGTAGGCGCGGTCGTGGTCCTGCATGGCGCCCGTGAAGATCTCGGAGGCGCTGGCGCTGTTGCGGTTCGCAAGCACCACCATCGGCACGTCGAGGAACGTGCTGTCCTCGGTGGCGCGGTAATCCTGATCCGAGTTCCGCACGCGGCCGCGCGTGTAGACGATCATCTTGCCCTTCGGCAGGAACTCGTTAGAGACCTTGATCGCCTGGTCGAGCGGACCGCCGGGGTTGCCGCGAATGTCGTAGAGCAGCCGCTTCATGCCCTGCGAGCGCAGGTCGCTCAGCGCCTTCTGCATCTCGCGGTCGGTGTTCTCGCCCCAGTCCTGGTGACGGATGTAGCCGGTGGTGCCGTCGATCATGAAGTGCGCCGGCACCGTGAGGATCTGCACCTCGTCGCGCGTGACGTCGAGCGGAATCAGCGACTCGTAGCCCTTGCGGCGAATCTCCACCTTCACCACGGTGCCCTTGGCGCCGCGCAGCTTCTTCATCGCCTGCTCGGTCGTCCACCCCTTCGCGTCCTCGCCGTCGATGCGCGCCATCACGTCGCCGCGACGGATGCCGGTGCGGAAGGCCGGCGACCCTTCGAACACGCTCGCCGCAGTGATGTCGCCTTCGATCGACTGAATGGTGATGCCCAGGCCGTAGTAGCGCCCCTCCTGCCGCTCGCGCATCTGCGCGTACTCACGAGGGTCGAAGAAGCTGGAGTGCGGGTCGAGGGTCGAGAGCATGCCGCGAATGGCGCTGTAGACCACGCGGTCCGACTCGACCTTGTCGACATACTGCGATTCGATGGCGCTCACCGCCGCCGAGAACGTGGCGTAGCGCTCGGCCGCCTTGTCGTCGACCGCAAGCGCACTGCGCCCGAAGAGGCCACCGACGAGAGCCGACACGCCGATGACGAACGAGACGACGGAGAGCGGACGCAGTCCTCGCATGGGGCACAGCGTAACAGACAAATTCCTTATCGGGCAACGAGTTCCGGGTACAAACCCGCGGGGAATTCCTTGACCCTCGGGCACGCGGGTCACATAATCGTGTGACGCGCCGCACGTCGTGCGCCGGGGCCTCGCTCGAGGTGGTTCGTTCCGGCCCGGCGAGGGTCCCCTGCCTGTCTTGGGAAAGTAGGAGAGTTATGTTCGGTTCGCTTGGCATGCCGGAGCTGATCATCATTTTCGTGATCGCGCTCATCATCTTCGGCCCCCGGAAGTTGCCGGAACTCGGCCGTTCGCTCGGCAAGAGCCTCGCGGAATTCAAGCGCGCCTCGAACGAGCTCAAGAGCACGCTCGAGGAGGAAATCCGCATCGAGGAACAGCAGCAGAAATCGGAGCCGGCCAAGGTTGTCACGGCCGCCCCGGTCGCGGCCGAGCCGCAGGTGACCGCTGCGCCGGCCGAGCCGGTCGCCGCCGTCCGTCACGACCACTCCGCGTAGTTCCGGCCGAGAACCGATGGCGCTCGTTCCGTTCCCAGGGCCGCAGGGCAGCGCTGCCCAGATCGCGCAAGACGACGAGGAGGAATCCGCCGGCGCGCGGATGTCGTTCCTCGATCATCTCGACGAACTGCGCCGGCGCATCGTCAATTCCTGCATCGCCATCGCCGTCGGCGTGGCCGCCACGTTCTACTGGATCGACTGGATCTTCAACTTCATCCTCGCCCCGACCCGCTCGGCGCTGCCGCCGGGCGTCAAGCTGATCTACACCCAGCCGGGCGAAGCGTTCTCGCTCTACATCACCATCGCGCTGATTGCGGGCGCCGTGGTCGCGTCGCCGTTCATCATGCTGCAGGTCTGGCTGTTCATCGCGCCGGGCCTCTACTCCAACGAGAAGAAGCTGGCGATCCCGTTCGTGCTGCTGACGACCATCGGGTTCCTCGGCGGCGCCGCGTTCAACCACTACATCGCCTTCAAGTACCTGATGGTCTTCTTCGGCAGCTTCAACACGCCGGACCTGGCCTTCATGCCGAAGCTCGAGGACGTGTTCGGCCTGTATTCGAAGATGCTGCTCGGCATGGGACTCGTGTTCCAGATGCCGGCCGTCGTGTACTTCCTCGCGCGGATGAAGCTGGTCACCGCCCGCTTCCTCGCCACGAACTTCAAGTACGCCATCCTCATCATCTTCGTGGTGGCGGCCGTCATCACGCCGAGCGGCGACATGATGACGCAGACGATCTTCGCCGCACCGATGCTCGGCCTCTACCTGCTCAGCATCGTCATCGCCTGGCTGGTCGGCCCCAAGCGCGACGCCGCTGCCGCCTAGCCTGCCCACCGTTCTACAGCACTGCTCGTTCCGTCGTTGACCGAGTACAGAACTCGGCCGTACTATTGAACAGCTGAAATTCGCTGCTGTACCACTGACCGTGGGGAGATGTCGCCCGATGAACACTTCGCGATTTGCCTTCGGGTTCGCAGTGCTTGGCACACTGTGGGCCAGCGCAGCCGGTGCACAGACACCAGCTGCCGCCCAGCCGGCTGCCCAGCCGGACTCGACGCTGCGCCTCGCCACGAACACCGCGGATGGCGACACTGGCCTGTGGTACGTGCCGACGGCCGAAATCCTCGCGCGCGGAAAGTGGTCGGCCGGCGCCTACCGCACCGGCTTCAACTACCGTGAAGGCTTCACCGCGGTCGCGGAGTTCCCGCTGACCTTCGGGGTCGGCCTGTCGAACCGGGCCGAACTCTTCGGCGCCTTCAAGGCCGTGAGCCGGATCGATCGCGACATCCGGCCCGTGTTCACGTCAGACCCGAACGTGGGCGGCGTCGTGGGCCAGTACCCGCTCGTGAAGCAGGGCTGGAGCGGCAGCCAGGTGGGCGACTTCCAGCTCGGCGCGAAGTTCAACCTGCTCTCGGAAGCCGACAACAGGCCTGCGGCTGTCGCCCTGCGCGGCATCATCAAGCTGCCGACCGGCGCGAAGAACTTCGGCATCAGCACCGGCAAGGCCGACGGCATCGTCGACCTCATCGTGAGCAAGAACGCCGGCAAGATGGTCGAGCTGTCCGGCTACGGCGGCGCCATCTTCCGCGGCCAGCCCGACAATGCCTCGGCGTCGAACGGGCTGCGCTACGGCATCGGCGCCGGGTTCCCGTCGAACAGCCTGCTGCGCGTGACGGCGGAATATGCCGGTGAGAAGCCGTTCGACGATACGGTCACCATCAACACGCCGCTCGTCGCGTTCGACGGCAGCGCGTCTCCGCTCTCGACGCCGCTCGATGCCTTCAGCGCCGCCACCGTCGGCCTCACGTGGCAGGACAAGAGGGGCTTCTTCGTCGGCGCCGCGGCCACCTGGACGCAGCCCACGGCGAAGCGCTCGCTCTACCGCACCGACGACAACCGGTCGGGCGACTTCCTCGACTACCAGCTGCGTATCGGCTACCACCCGGGCGCCCGCAAGTTCGTGCCTCCCCCGCCGCCGGCACCGCCACCACCACCGCCGCCACCGCCGGCTCCGCAGAACCGTCCGCCGACGGTCCAGGCCCGCTGCGAACCCTGCACGGTGGAAGTGGGCAAGACCTCCACGATCACGGGTGTCGCGCAGGATCCCGACGGCGATTCACTGACGTACCGCTGGACCGCGCCGGCCGGCTCGCTCCAGAACCCGACCGATCGCCAGACCGTGTGGACCGCGCCGCAGCAGGAAGGCCCGGTGCAGGCCACCATCACGGTGAGCGACGGCAAGGGCGGCACGGCCTCGGCCACCACCACCATCCAGGTCGTGCGCCCGGCCCCGGTCGTCGAACTGAATTTCGAGGACGTCTACTTCGACTTCGATCGTTCGTCGCTCCGGCCCGACGCCCTGCGCCTGCTGGACGATGCGGTGGCGAAGCTGCAGGCCAACCCGGGGAAGAACCTCATCATCGAGGGGCACACCTGCAACATCGGCACGGCCGAGTACAACCTCGCGCTGGGCGAGCGTCGCGCGCGCAGCGTCGTGGACTACCTGTCGTCGCGCGGGGTCTCGGCGAGCCGGCTGGAAATCCGCAGCTACGGCGAGGAGCGTCCCAAGTTCGACAACGCGCGCGAGGAAACGCGCCGCCTGAACCGCCGCGCCGCGCTGGTGGTGAAGGTTCAGTAACGTGCCGAACTCAGAACTGAGAAGGTAGAAGTGAACTTGGCAACGTCGGCATTCACTTCTGAGTTCTAAGTTCTAACTTCTAAGTTCCCGGGGAGGCGTACCTTCAGTGGGCGCCTCCCTTTTCTTTTAAGATTCCTCCGGTGGTCATTCGCGCATCCGCTGGGAAACAGATCGACGCGCTGCTGGCGGAACTCTCCTCGCCACAGGCCCTGGCCCGGGACAGTGCGGTTGCACGCCTGACGATCATCGGCGAGCGCGCCGTCGTGCGCCTGATCGACCTGGCCTTCGACCCCGACGCCGGGTCCGAGGCGCGCGTGGCTGCCTTTCACGCCCTGGAGGGCATCGGCGACCTCCGCGCGTTCGATCCCGCCATCGAGGCCCTGGATGATGGCGACGTCGCGGTCGGCGTCGCAGCGGTCGGCGTGCTGCAGGTCTTCCTGTCCTCCGAGCGTGGCGTGGACGCGCTCGATCGGCTCACGGCCATTGCGGTCGACCGCTCGCGGACACGGACCATTCGCCTCGCCGCGATCCGCGCGCTGCGCGACCTCGGCTCGGCCACCCTCGAGCCGCTCCTGGCGACGCTCGGGACCGACCCGGACGCCAGCATTGCGATGGCCGCCGGGCTGGGTCCCGGTGCAGCCGCCGACCCCGCCTTCCTGCTGAAAGAGGCCGCCGAGGGCACGCTGCCGAACGACCCCGCGGTGCTGCGACTCGCGCTGTCCGAGGCGGGGGCGAGCCTCGGCCCCGCCGTGCTGCAGCAGATCGTGGAGCGCGTGCGGTTCAGGGAAGGGGCCGAAACCGGACCCGTGCGCGGGGAGTGGCTCGCGCTCCGCGGTGCGGCCCATACCGCCCTGGCGCTCAAGGGGAGCCGTGCCGCCCTCTACGACCTCAAGGAAACGCTCGAAACGGCCCGTGAACCGCTGCCGGTCGACTTCCTGGGCGCGGTGGCGACCATCGGCGACGCCAGTTGCCTCGAGCCGCTCGCCGCAGCCTACCACCGCGCCATGGAGGCTGGCCGGAAGGTGGACGACTGGTGGCGCGTGAAGCTCACGGACGTCTTCCGGACCATCGCCGCCCGCGAGCGCGTGACGAAAAGAACGGCTGCCGGCAAGCGCATCAGCACGAAGTGGAAGGACGCCGCAGGCATTCTCTGGGGTTGACCCCGGCCCGAGGCGCGTTCTAAGTTAACGGCGTTAACCATTGACGCCGTCGATGACGATCCACACCCGCCGCGCACGACAGAAGGCTCAGCTCCGCCAGGAGATCATCGACGCCGCACGCGACATCCTCGCGCGCGAGGGGTTCGAGCAGCTCTCGATGCGCAAGGTCGCCGAGCGGATCGAGTACTCCCCCACCGCGATCTACCTGCACTTCGAGGACAAGCGTGATCTGGTGTTCCAGGTCTGCGAGGAAACCTTCAGCAAGCTGGTCGCGGAGCTCGCCTCCCTCGAAAGCGACGTGAAGGACCCGGTGGCCCGCCTCCGCGAGGGCATGCGCCGCTATGTGGCCTTCGGGCTCCGGCACCCGCAGCACTATCTCGCCACCTTCGTCGCCGTGCCGCACGACCAGCTGCCGGAGGATGTGGCGCGCTACAACAACCCGGATTCGAACGGCATGAAGGCGCTCGGGGTGCTTCGGGCCACCATCCAGGCCTGCGTGGACGCCGGCAAGTTCCGGTCGGTCGACCCGGACGTCGCGACGCGGTCTACCTGGTGCGCCATGCACGGCGTCACGGCGCTGCTGATTCAGATGCCCAATTTCGCCTGGGGCGACCAGAAAGCGGTCATCGAGTCGCTCATCGACACCACCATCGAAGGGCTCAAGCTCCGGCGGCGATGATTTTTTTTGGAACCAGGTTAACAGTGTTACGTCTTATCACAATGTCAACCATATGCGCCTGAAACTCCCGATGTCGGACCTCGCGTGGGGCAACCTGGTGCACGACAAGGTGCGCCTCGGGGTCACCCTCACCGGCATCGTCTTCGCCGTCGTCCTCATCGTCGTCGAGCTGGGACTCTTCGTGGGATTCACCACGGCGACCACCGGGCTCATCGACAATGCCCGTGCGGATCTGTGGGTCACGGCCGCGCGGGTCGGCTACGTCGAGGTCGGTGTCCCCTTCTCCGAGCGCAAGCTCTACACCCTCCTGCGCACGCCCGGCGTGGCGCACGCCTCCAAGCTGATCGTGCGCTTCTCGCAGTGGAAGCGGCCCGACGGTCGCCAGGAGAGCGTGCAGGTCGTCGGCTTCGACCCGGACCAGCCGCTGGGCGGACCGTGGAACGTGGTCGCCGGTGACCCGCGCGTGCTCCAGGAAGCGGGCACGGTGATGATCGACGAGCTGTACAAGGACAAGCTCGGGATCACGGCGCTCGAGCAGCTGGTCGAGATCAACGGCCGGCGCGCCCGGGTCGTCGGCTTCACGCGCGGCATCCGCTCGTTCACGACCTCGCCGTACGTCTTCACCTCGTTCAAGAGCGCACAGCAGTTCGGGAACATCGACACCGACCAGACGCTGTTCCTCCTCGCGCAGGTGGCGCCCGGCGCGGACGTGGAGCAAGTGCGCACGTCGCTCCGCGCCCAGCTCCCGGACAGCGACGTCCACACGACCGCGGAGTTCAGCGAGATGACGCGCGGCTACTGGATGTTCACCACGGGTGCCGGCGTGGCCGTGCTGCTGGCCGCCGCCCTGGGCCTCGTCGTCGGCATCGTCGTCGTGGCGCAGACCATCTACGCCACCACCATGGACCACCTGCGGGAGTACGGCACGCTGAAGGCCATGGGTGCGAACAACGGCTACCTGTACCGCGTCATCGTCGAGCAGGCGGTGGCCAGTGCCATCGTCGGGTACGTGCTGGCCATGATCGTCAGCTACTTCGTCGTGAAGGGGAGCGAGACCGGCGGCGCCGCCATCGTGGTGACGCCGGCCATGGTGGGCGGCATGTTCGTGCTGACGGTCGCCATGTGCGTCGGCGCGGCACTGGTATCGATCAACAAGGTCACGCGGCTCGATCCCGCGATGGTCTTCAAGGGATAAGGGCCATGGACGTTGCACTCGAAGCGCGCGCCCTGCGCAAGGTCTACTCCGAAGGTGAAGCCTCGATGGTGGCGCTGGAGCACGTCGATCTCGACGTGCACCGCGGGGAACTCACGCTGCTGATGGGGCCGTCCGGCAGCGGGAAGACCACGCTGCTGTCGATCCTCGGCGGCATCCTGCGGGCCACCGCCGGCACCGTGCGCATCGACGGCAAGGGCCTGGACGGCCTCCGGGACCGCGAGCTGTCCGACTTCCGCCTCCGCAACATCGGCTTCGTGTTCCAGGGGTTCAACCTGTTTCCGACGCTGAGCGCCGTGCAGAACGTGGAGCTGGCGCTGGATCTGCGCGGCATCCGCGGCGCGGAGGCGCGGGCACAGGCGAGCGACCTGCTGGGCCAGGTCGGCCTCGCCGCGAAGCTGCACGCACACCCGTCGGATCTGAGCGGCGGACAGAAGCAGCGCGTGGCGATTGCGCGGGCGCTCGCCGGCCGGCCGGCGATCCTGCTCGCGGACGAACCGACCGCGGCCCTCGACTCACACAGCGGGCACGCCGTCATGCAGCTGATGCAGCAGCTGGCGGAAGACCACGGCCGGGCGGTGGTCATCGTGACCCACGACAGCCGCATGCAGCCGTACGCCCATCGCGTCATCCACATGGCGGATGGCCGCATCACGACCGACGAACGTCTCAGTTCGAATCTTCAAGGAGTAGGCGCATGACGCGCGTGTCCCGTTCCTGGCTGTTTGCCG
Source organism: Vicinamibacterales bacterium (assembly GCA_046331345.1). Lineage (GTDB taxonomy): Bacteria > Acidobacteriota > Vicinamibacteria > Vicinamibacterales > CAVVIG01 > CAVVIG01. Next base: position 167,939 of record JAXLRA010000006.1, read on the forward strand.
CGGCCGGCCTTGCCGCGATCGCGGCGCTGAACCTCGGTGTCTTCGCGCGGCGTGCTCCGGCAGCGCCGGCAGATGCAACGCCCGCGTCCTCCACCGCGCCAGTCGCGGCACCGGGCATCGTCGAGCCCCGGTCGGAGAACATCCGGATCGCCTCGCAGGTCGGCGGGAAGCTGCTGCAGGTGCTCGTCGACGAAGGCGACGCGGTGACGCAGGGGCAGATCCTGGCGGAGCTGGTGAACGACGACTTCAAGGCGCGGGTGGCCTCGGCCGAAGCGGAACTGGCAGCGCGCGAGGCGGATGCGCGACGGGTCGAGAACGGCGCCAGGGTGGAGGAGCGCCGCGGCGCGGAAGCCGACGTGCGCCAGGCCGAGGCCGACCTCGCGCACGCGGAGGCGGACCATGCGCGCGCCCGTCAGCTGTTCGAGGAGAAGGTCATCTCGCGCGCGGAGATGGACCGGGCGGAACAGGCCTGGCGCGTCTCGCAGGCCCGCGTCGAATCACTGCGCGAGCGCCACACCCTGCTCGACTCCGCGTCGCGGGAGGAAGACCGTGCCCGCGCGAAGGCAGAGGTGGCGCTGGCGCGCGCGCGGCTCCAGGAAGCCCGCGCGATGCTGGAGAAGACGATCGTCCGGTCGCCCCTCGACGGCGTCGTGCTCAGGCGGCACGCGAAGGCGGGCGAGAGCGTGTCCACGCAGTTCGATTCGCCCATCGTGACCCTGGCGGACCGATCCGCCGTGCGGGTCCGGGTGGACGTCGACGAAACGGATGTGGCGCGGCTGCATGTGGGGCAGGCCGCCTACGTCACGGCCGATGCCTTCGGCACGCGCCGCTTCCCCGGGAAGGTGATCCGTGTGGGTCAGCTGCTCGGCAAGAAGAACGTGCGCACCGACGAGCCGACCGAGCGCGTCGACCAGAAGGTGCTCGAGACGCTGGTCGAACTCGAGGACGGCAAGGACCTGCCGCTCGGCCTGCGCGTGAGAGCCTACCTGGTGGAGTGAATCAGAATTCAGAATTCAGATTGCAGAATTCAGATTGGAGACGGGTGTTGAAATCTGCAATCCGAAATCTGCAATCTGCAATTGCCGGTCGTCAGTAGGCCTTGGCGAACCAGGCTTCGGCGACCGCCGGGTTGCCGCAGCGAACGCAGCCCTTGCCCGCCGGCGCGGTGCCGTCGAGCGGCATGTTCCGGATCGTGGCCTGGGTGTCGGTCTTGATCTGCGCTTCGCAGTCGGCCGACCCGCACCACGGCGCAATCACGAAGCCGGGACGCCCTTCCATCGTCGCCTTGAACGTCTCGTAATCGTCGGCGCGATGGGTGTGTTCCTCACGGAACGCGACTGCCCTGGCGAGGAGCGACGCCTGGATCGTGTCGAGGAGCCCCTTCACGGTGCCCACAAGCCCGTCCATCGGGACGCCGAGCTTCTCGCGCGTGTCGCGGCGGGCGAGCAGCACCTGCCCCTTCTCGATGTCCTTCGGGCCGATCTCGAGGCGCAGCGGCACCCCGCGCATTTCCCACTCGGAGAACTTCCAGCCCGGACGCTCCTCGCGCTCGTCGAGCGTGACGCGCACGCCGGCGTCCACCAGCTGCTGCTGGATCTGCTGGGCGGTCGGGAGCACCGTTTCACGCCAGTTGTCGCGCCCGATGGGCACGATGACCACCTGGTAGGGCGCCACGTTCGGCGGCAGCACGAGCCCGCTGTCATCCCCGTGCGTCATGATCACGGCGCCGATGAGACGCGTGGTGACACCCCATGAGGTGCCCCACACGTGCTGCACCGACTTGTCGCGCGCCTGGAACGTGATGTCGAACGCCTTCGCGAAGTTCTGCCCGAGGTTGTGCGAGGTGCCGGCCTGCAGCGCACGGCCGTCGCCCATCATCGCCTCGATCGAGTAGGTGCGCAGCGCGCCCGCGAACTTCTCGCTCTCGCTCTTGATGCCCTTCACGACCGGCATGGCCAGGAGCGTCGCGCAGATGTCGGCGTACACGTCCAGCATCTTGCGGGTCTCGGTCTCGGCCTCCTCCGCCGTCTCGTGCGCCGTGTGCCCTTCCTGCCACAGGAACTCCGTGGTGCGCAGGAACGGACGGGTCACCTTCTCCCAGCGGACGACGTTGGCCCACTGGTTGAGGAGGATGGGCAGGTCGCGCCAGGACTGCACCCACTTCGAGTACATGACGCCGATGATCGCTTCCGAGGTGGGACGCACGACGAGCTTCTCTTCGAGTTCCTCACCGCCGCCGTGGGTGACGTAGGCCACCTGCGGCGCGAACCCTTCGACGTGCTCGGCTTCCTTCGTCAGCAGGCTGTTCGGGATGAAGAGCGGGAAGTACGCGTTGACGTGCCCCGTGCGCTTGATCTCCTTGTCGAGCGCGGCCTGCAGCAGTTCCCAGATCGCGTACCCGTACGGCCGGATGACCATGCACCCCTTGACCGGTGAGTAGTCGGCCAGTTCGGCGCGGCGCACCACGTCGATGTACCACTTGGAGAAATCCTGCGAGCGAGGGGTGATCTCGGTGACGAACGCGTCTGCTTTGTCGTTTTTGGCCATCGGAATTCAGTTCGCGTGCCGGGTCTGGACAGGGATGGACTCCCGTGCCGCCACGGTCGCGCTCAGTCGGGTTGTTCCACCAGGTGGACCTTGAAGTGTACATCGTCGCGGTCCGGGAAGTCGGCCCGGAAGTGCCCGCCACGGCTCTCCTCGCGGCGGAGCGCGGCGCGCGCGACGAGCAGCGCCACCAGCGTCAGGTGCCGCAGGCGCCAGGCGTCGGATGCCGTGGGGCCGCGGCCGACCGCCTCGTACGCGCAGGCCGAGGCGCGCGTGAGCCGAGCCACCGCGTCGGCCAGACGCTCGCGGGTGCGGAACAGCCCGACGGACCGCCACATCAGATCGCGCACGGCCGCGGTGTCGAGGGGGGCTCCGTCGCACGGCGATGGCGGTGCCTCCAGGACGATCCGCCGGTTCGGCGGAAGGGCTGCCGGTTCGGGGGCGGCCATCATCGCCGCCGCCGCACGCGCGCCGAAGACCAGCCCCTCGAGCAGCGAGTTGCTCGCCAGCCGATTCGCACCGTGCACACCGGTACAGGCCGTTTCACCCGCGGCAAACAGCCCCGGCACCGACGTGCGCCCCCACTCGTCCGTGTCGACGCCCCCCATCATGTAGTGCGCGGCGGGCCCAACCGGGATGCGGTCGGTCGCGATGTCGATGCCGACACGCCGGCACATCTCGGCAATCGTCGGGAAGCGGGCGCGCACGCGAGCGGGATCGAGATGCTGCAGCGTGAGGAAGACGCGGCCGCCGGTCGCCTCCATCTCGCGCACGATCCCGCGCGCCACCACGTCACGCGGCGCCAGTTCCCCGGCCGCGTCGTAGCGGGTCATGAAGCGTTCGCCCGCGTCGTTCACGAGCCGGGCCCCCTCGCCGCGCAGCGCCTCCGAGATGAGGAAGCGCGGCGCCTCCGGCAGGCTCAGCGCCGTCGGGTGGAACTGCACGAACTCGAGGTCCGCCACCCGGGCGCCGGCGACGTACGCCAGCGCAATCCCGTCGCCCGTCGCCACGGCGGGGTTCGTGGTCTCGCGGAAGATCTGCCCTGCGCCGCCCGTGGCCAGCAGCACGCGCGGCGCACGGACCGACTGCGGCACATCGTCCGCGTCGAGGTAGCGGACGCCGGCCACGGCCCCGTCCTCGACGATGACCTCCGTGACGAAGGCGTGGTGAATGGTCGATACGGTGTCGAGCCCCGCGACCCGCTCCCACATGGCCCGCGAGATCTCGCGGCCGGTGGCGTCGCCCGCGTGCAGGATGCGGTGGACCGCATGCGCGGCTTCGAGGCCGAAGATCAGCCGGCCATCTGGACCGCGATCGAAGCAAGCGCCCCAGTCGATCAGTTCCGCCACCAGGCGCGGTCCCTCTTCGACGAGGACCCGCACAGCCCGTTCGTCGCAGAGCCCAGCCCCCGCCGCCAGGGTGTCGGCCACGTGCTGCTCGAGCGAGTCGCCGGGACCCATGGCGACCGCGATGCCGCCCTGGGCGTAGCCCGTATTGCTCTCGCCGGACTCGGCCTTCGTGAGGATGACGACACGCCCGCGCGGCGCGAGCGTCGCGGCGGCGCGCAGACCCGCGATGCCGCCTCCGACAATGATGAAGTCAGTCGTGGTGGGGGGCGATGCCGTGGACGCCAATCATTGAATGTTATCCTAAGGAATTCGGATACCAGAGCGCATGGAACCAGTACGCGTCGATGTCTCCACCCCTTCACGCCCGTATGCCATCACCCTCGGCGATGGCATTCTCGGCCGGCTGACCCGCATCCTCGACGAGGTGAAGGCGCCGAAGCGTCGGTTCGTGGTGTCCAGCCCGACCGTGTGGCGCTTCCACGGACAGCGCTTCGAGGCGGCGTGCAAGGCCGAGCCGATCATCGTGCCGGACGGTGAGCGCTTCAAGCAGACGCCGACCGTCATGCGGGTGTACGACGCGCTCATCAAGGCCAACGCCGAGCGCAACACCACGCTCATTACCTTCGGCGGCGGCGTCATCGGCGACCTGGCGGGATACGCAGCCGCGACCTACCTGCGCGGCATCGCGCTCGTGCACGTGCCGACCACCCTGCTCGCCCAGGTGGACAGCGCCATCGGCGGCAAGACCGGCGTGAACCATCCGCTCGGCAAGAACCTGATTGGCGCGTTCTATCAGCCGCACGCGGTCGTGGTGGACCCGGCGGTGCTCGGCACGCTGCCGAGGCGGGAGTTCCGTGCCGGCCTCTACGAGGTGATCAAGTACGGGGTCACCTCCAGCCCCACGCTCTTCGAGCGGATCGCGAAGGACCACAGGGCGATCTTCAACCGCGACCCCGAGGTCCTTACCGCGATCATCGCGGAATCGTGCCGCATCAAGGCCGACGTGGTCACGAAGGACGAGAAGGAATCCGGCCTTCGCAAGATTCTCAACTTCGGGCACACCGCCGGGCACGCCCTCGAAGCGGTCACCAAGTACCGTCGCTTCCGGCACGGCGAAGCCGTCGGCTACGGCATGCTCGTCGCGGCCGAACTCGCCGTGGCCCGCGGTGCGATGGATCCCGGCGCCCGCAAGGCGCTGTACGACGTGGTCGCGAGCCTCGGCCCGCTGCCGCCGGTGGGCGACATCTCGCTCGCCGAGGTCCTCGAGGCCATGAAGCACGACAAGAAAATTGTCGACGGCCGCCTCAACTTCGTCCTCCCCACCGGCATCGGCTCCTGGTCGATCGTCGACGACGTCACGGGGAAGGAACTGAAGAAGGCTCTCGCGACACTCGGCCTCAAGAAGTAGGCTCGTCCAGGCCCGTGGCTCCGTTCGCGGCCCAGGCGTGCGAATATCTGGGCGTGACCGAGTCGCCCGCCGCCGTCGTCCAGCGCCAGCTCGATGCCTACAATGCCCGCGACATCGAGGCGTGGCTGCACACCTATCATCCTGACGCGGAGCAGTTCGCGCTCCACGGCGCACTGATCGCCCGCGGGCATGAGGCTATCCGCGCCAGAATCCTGGAACGCTTTGCCGAGCCCGATCTCCATGCCGTGCTGCTCTCCCGCACGACCATGGGCAACCTCGTGGTGGACCACGAGCGGGTCACGCGTACGTTTCCCGAGGGCCGGGGCACGATCGAGATGCTCTGCGTGTACGAAGTGCAGGACAACGTCATCGTGCGGGCCAGCTTTGCCTTCGGCGAGCGCCGGCTGACGGGCCGGTGACCCTTCCCTGAGACCCCGGTGTCGACATGCGCACTCTTCTCCTTCTGGTTTCGCTCATGACCGTGACCACCCTGGCCAGCGACCGCTATCCTGCACCGCGATTCACGGACCCGACCCGGGTGCAGCGACTCACGGCTGCCATGCCCGAGATCGATCGCCTGTTCCAGGCGTACGCGACCGAGAAGAAGATTCCGGGCATGGTGTGGGGCGTCGTCATCGATGACCGGCTCACCCATGTCGGCACGTTCGGTGTGCGCGATCGCGCCTCTGGTGCCCGGATCGATGCCGACACGGCGTTCCGGATTGCGTCGATGACCAAGAGCTTCACCGCGCTGGCCGTGCTGAAGCTGCGCGATCAGGGGAAGCTGTCGCTCGAGGATCCGGTGTCCCGGTGGATACCCGCGTTCGCGCGCATGGAACGCCCGACCGCCGACACGCCGCCGCTCACGCTGCGGCAGCTGCTCAGCCACAGCGCAGGGTTCCCGGAAGACAACCCCTGGGGCGACCAGCAGCTCGCGGCAACCGACGCCATGATGGACGCGTGGCTCGCGGCGGGCATCCCGTTCTCCACGGCGCCGGGGACGCGCTACGAATATTCCAACTACGCGTTCGGCCTGCTCGGACGTGTCGTCACCCTGGCGTCGGGGCGCCCCTACGAGCAGTTCGTGCGCGAGGAGATCCTCGCGCCGCTGCAGATGAGCGGCACGACGTTCGAGTTCACGGATGTGCCGTCCGCCAGGCGCGCGGTCGGCTACCGGCTCGAACCGGCCGGCACCTTCAGCGAGGAGCCTCCGCTGCCCCACGGGGTGTTCGGCGCGATGGGAGGGCTTCTCACGACCGCCAATGACATGGGCCGGTATGTGGCGTTCCAGCTCGCGGCGTGGCCGCCGAGAGACGACGCCGAGCGCGGCCCCGTGAACCGGGCGTCGGTGCGTGAGATGACGCATATGTGGACGCCGGCCAACCTCGCGTCACAGGTGACGGACGGCCGCTCGCAGGCGTCCATGAGCGGCTACGGCTACGGACTGCGCGTCTCCATGGACTGCCGCTTCTCCCACATCGTCGCGCACGGCGGCGGGCTGCCGGGCTTCGGCTCGTACATGGCGTGGCTGCCGGAGTACGGCGTGGGAATGTTCGCGATGACGACGCTCACCTACTCCGGCCCCGGGGACACGATCAGCCAGGCGTGGAATGCGCTGCGTGCCACGGGTGCGCTGCAGCCCCGCCAGTGGACGCCGACCGCGCGTCAGCTGGAGGTGGCCGCGACGCTGCAGCGTCTGTGGAATCGCTGGGACGAGGCGGAGGCCCGGCAGGTCGCCGCGATGAACTTCTTCCTCGATGCACCGTCCGCCCAACGACAGGCGGAGCTCGACGTGCTCAAGCGTGAGGTCGGTGCCTGCTCCGCCGCGGGTCCGGTGCTCCCCGAGAACTGGATGCGGGGGCAGTTCAACCTGACCTGCGAACGCGGCACCGTGGGCGTGTTCTTCACGCTGGCGCCGACGGAACCGCCACTGCTGCAGCACCTGTCGTTCAAGAAGCTCTCGTCGCCGGACGAACGCATGGGCGCACCGACCGGTGCCCCGGCGGGCGTCAGCTGCAAGTGAATCAGGACGCGAGCCCGAGGTCGCGGGACTTCTGCACGAGGGATTTGTAGCTGACCTGCAGGATCTCCGCGGCGCGGCCCACGTTACCGTTGGCCTCCGCGAGGGCGCGCGTGATCTTGCGCCGTTCCACCTCGGCAATCACCCGGCGCGATGCCTCGGCGAGCGATCCGTGGAGGTCGATCGCGTCCCAGGGATCGACGGGTGCGGCGTCGGCGGCGTCGGCCTGGTCGAGCTGCGACACGAGGTTCAGGTGCCGGGCGTGGATGGCGTCCGCATCGGTGAGGATCACCGCACGCTCGATGCAGTTTTGCAGTTCGCGGACGTTCCCGCGCCACGGATAGGCCTGCATGGCCTCGATGGCATCCGGCGCCAGCGGCAGCGGCGGCTTCTGCATCTCGCGGCAGAAGCGGTCGACGAAGTAGCGGGCCAGCAGGGCGATGTCGCCCGGGCGGTCGCGAAGCGGCGGGATGAGGATCGGAAAGACCGACAGCCTGAAGTAGAGGTCTTCGCGGTACTGGCGTGCGGCCACCGCCGCCTTGAGATTGCGGTTCGTCGCTGCCACCACCCGCACATCCACCCGCAGGGATGAGGTGCCGCCGACACGCTCGAACTGCTTCTCCTCGAGTGCCCTCAGGATCTTCGCCTGCAGGCTCAGCGGCAGGTCGCCGATTTCGTCGAGGAACAGCGTGCCGCGATGCGCGAGTTCGAACTTGCCCGGCTTCCGCTGGACGGCGCCGGTGAAGGCGCCCTTCTCGTACCCGAACAGTTCGGTCTCGAGCAGCGTTTCGGGAATCGCCGCGCAGTTGATGGCGACGAATGGACCTTCCGCCCGGGGGCTGAGCGCATGGACGGCGCGCGCGAACAGTTCCTTGCCGGTGCCACTCTCGCCTTCGATGAGCACGGTGGCATCACTGGCGGCGGCGCGCTGCATGGCGATGGTGACCTGACGCAGCCGGGGGTCGTCGCCAACGATCTGCGGGGCACCACGGCGCTGCGCGAGTTCGTCCTTGAGCAGGATGTTCTCGGTGACGAGACGACGCTGCGAGAGCGCGCGCTCGACGAGCAGCAGGAGATGGTCGGGCTCGACCGGCTTGGCGAGGAAGTCGAGTGCCCCCTCCTTCATCGCAGCCACCGCATCCTGGATGCTGCCGTAGGCGGTCATGACGATGACCGGCAGGTCCGGGTCGAGTTCCTTGGCGGCACGGAGCACGCCGAAGCCGTCGCCCTCGGTGAGCCGCAGGTCCGACAGCACCAGACCCGGGCGGCCGCTCCGCAGCGCCTCGATGGCCTCGACCTGATCGCGCGCCTCGATGACGACGTGGCCCTGCGTCTCGAGCGTGAGACGCAGCATCGCCCGCAGCGAGTCCTTGTCCTCGACGAGGAGGATGGGAGGATCGGTGGGTCGTCGGGTCACTAGCGAAGCCAGCCGGCCGGCACACCCTCGCGGCGTGCCTCTTCTTCCAGTTCGGGAATGGCGCGCTTGCCCTGTTCGATTGCCTTCTTCACACGGTCGAGTTCGGCCAGCGCCTTCTGCCGGTCGTTCGAGATCTGGGACCGCTGGGCCGGATCGTCGCGGTTCACGAAGTCGGACGTCAGCGAGTCGATCCGATTCTGGAGCGCGTCGCGGGTGGTCTCGTCCCGCTCGAGCTGGGCCCGGAGATCGGACATCCGCTTCGACCAGTAGGCCTGATCCTTCACTTCGGCCTTCTCGGCCGGCTTGGCGGCCTTGTCGTCGGCCTTGGCTGCGGGCTTCTCGGCGACGGTGCCGTCCGCATCGGGCTCAGCCTTGGCCTCGGGACTTTCGGCGTCCGGAGGGGCGGCCTCGACCGGTGCAGCTGGTACCGGCTTCAGATCCTGGTTCGTCCAGGTTCTGCCGCCCTGGTCCTTGACCCCCTGGCGGCGTTCGGTTTCCTTGCGGGCCACATCCGCCAGCGACTGGGCTGAGGCAGACGCAACACCGACACTGGTCACGACGAGGAGAATGGCACAGACACGCATGGCGTTATGTCGTATCGGCAGCAGCGTCGGCCACCGTGAGGCCCGACCCGCGCCCTGTCCCATCATCGTACCTCCCCCAGGGAAAGTACCTGCACTTCCGGGAAACCGACGGGGCGTGGCCCGCGCGTCAGAGGGTCCGCCGCCTCCCAGATGGCGGCTGCCTGTAGGTCGAGCCGTAGCACCGCCCCTTCAACGACACGATGAGCGTCCCTGCGCCCGAACGCTTCTGCTCGAACGAAGACCACGCCGGCCCCGGGGCTGGACCCGCTTCCGAGCACCGTGGCATCACGCAGGGGGTTCCCGTCGCCATCGGCGGGATCGTCGGCGACCAGCGCCACGACATACAGCGGGGCTCCCCGGGCACCCATGCCTGTCGTCCCGTCGAGCGTTCCGTGGCTGAACAGCGCCCAGCGCGGGTTCGCCGTGCCCCAGGGACGCCTGGCGCTCACGGTGTCCAGATCGGCGGTCGAACACCCGGCGCGCCTGGCACAGCCGGCCAGGCCCACCACCTCGGCGAGGTTCAGGGTTCCGCCGCCCGGAGCGGGACGGGTGCCTGCCGGGGCGCCATCGACGAACTGGGACCGCCACGAGCCGTCGAGGACCGCCGTAAGGTCTGGCGCCAGGGCGAGTTCCGCGACGGCGCGCGCGAACGCGGCGTGCGCGGCTGCCAGCGCTTCGCTGGCGGCGCCCGCATTGGCGGCGATGTGCTGGTCGGTCGTCGCCGACAGGGTGAGTGCCGAGCCGATGGCGGCCAGCAGCACGAGGCTCAGCAGGCACGTGAGCAGCGCCGCGCCCCGTTCGCCGGACGCCTGACACACGCATGCCCCAGAACCATGGGGCACGTCGGCGCCGCTCACAGCCCACCTCCAGTTCCAGGCAGGGCCACCGCCAGTCGGATGCGGCGATCCGGCACCACGCGTGTGGACCGCGCCGTGCCCGCCCGCGCGAAGAGCCACCCCGCCGGCCCGCGCAGCGCATCGGTCGCCGCCTCCGTTCTCAGTGAGACGACGACCTGACGGACGCGAAGCAGGTCGGCGTCGTAGCGGATGGGACTCAGTGCGTCCGGACACCACGGTCCATCCGTCAGCAGCGACGCTGGCAGCGGCACGAGCGCAGACGCACCACCGAGCCCCTGCAGGCGGGGCACCGCTTCCCCCATGGGCCCTCGGGCAAACGCGCAGTTCTCGCCCGGCGGATACGCTGTCGGTTGCACCGACACCGGCGGAGGCGCCGGTCCGTAGCTCGCCTTCTCCGTCCCCGCCACGGCGACCACGCGAGGTCCATCGGCCTCGCCCCACAGCTCGAACGCGAGCGACTCGACATGATCGACCACAGGCACGTCGGCACCGGTGTCTCCGTTGTAGCGCCGCAGCTGCCCTGCACCCGACACCGGATCGCGGCGGAAGAAGTACGTGCCCACGCGCACCTCGGCCAGGACCGTCTCGCCCGGCGGATAGACACGCGCCGAGTCGGCCTGGTTGTGCTGCAGCACCAGCGCCGCACCATTCACAGCCACGATGCTGAAGAGATCGACGATGCCCGAGTGGCTGAAGGCGGCCACGGCCATGCCTGGCACGAACCCACACGAGGGGCGCGCCTGACATCCTGGGCCGGGCGCAATGGTGGCGGTGCCTGCCGCAGACGCCAGCGCCGAGGCCAGGGGCGCATAGGGCGCCTCTGGCGCGACCTGCCAGACGGCGATGCGGGACGGGTCGAACGAACCCGGCGGGTCGGCACTGCGCCGGCCGATCCGATAGGGGACGACTGCGGCGGCGCTCCGCGCGGGAGTGGACGCCGCGAACGGCACGCCTCCGGCCCCGGCAAGGTCGCGGACCAGCGCGTCCACCGCCGCGCGTCCGCGCTGCGCCACATCAACCGCTTCCGGCTGCGTGCGAAACGCGCCGTTCGCCGGATCCAGCATGGCGAAGACCGCGGTCGTGACCAGCGTCGACACCGCCAGTGCGACCGCCAGTTCCACCAGCGAGAACCCGCCAGCATCGGGGTCTGCGCCACGACCTGACGGTGGCTGTTCGCCTGACGCGGCAGCAGGGTTCGCCAGTGCTCCACCTCGTTCATTCTCCAGTCGCATGCTGCGTTACCTCGTGGTGCGTGTCCTGAGGTCGACCAGCCACGCCCCGTTGTTCGCTCGCGCCAGCGCCACGGCGCTCGCCGCCCGGACGATGTGGGCGGGAAGGATGACGACCTGCAGCAGGAGGGAGTCGGGCAGACCGGGAACAGGCAGGATGGACCAGCGCCGGACCCACACGGCGCCGGACGGAGGCGTCGTGCCGCCCGCGAGCCAACCGCCCTCGTCGTCCAGGAAGTCGCAATAGCCCGCGACGTTCGAGAGCAGCGTGTCGCCCGACGAGGTGAGTCCCGCTCCGCCGGTGGAGGCCTGGGGTGTCACCGACAGATCGGTGGACGAGTCGGTGAGTACCGCTCCGTCGGCGTCGCGTGTGAAGGTGAGCGCCCGCAGCTGTTCGAGCTTCTCGCGCGCCGCGAGCTGGGCGGCGTCGGCACGGCGGGCACTCAGGCTTGCGCGTGCCGCAGACGCCGCCACCTGCGCCAGCGCCGACACGCCGACGGCCAGCAGCGACACCGCCACCACGGTTTCGATCAGCGAGAAGCCACGCTGCTCCTGTCTCAGCATGCCGACCCGTCACAGCAACCGGTGCGCCACGCGCGCCCGCTCGCACGGACCGCGTGTTTTGTTCAGGGAATCGTCGACATTCGAAATGAGACCGGACAGGCGTCTGGCCCGGGGATCGCAAAGGCTGCAACTCTCACATGTGAGGTCGCGATCGATATCGTCGCACCCGGTGAGGTCCGGCTGAAGCCGGACCCCACGACCGAGCCTCCCGGCGTTCCAGGCTCTCCGGCCACGAGGGTTCGCGCGTCAGATGATCGGCAGCACGACCTGCAGGCGTGCGCCGCCGAGCGGAGACGAGCCGACGCTGACGCGGCCGTTGTGCGAGACGACGATCTTCTGGACGAGGGCGAGACCGAGACCGGTGCCGTGCTTCTTGGAGGTGATGAAGGGCTGGAAGATCCGCTCCCGCGCGTCGGGCGGGACACCGGGGCCGTTGTCATCGATGGTGATGATGCACGTGCCGCGCGCGGAATCGAGCGTGCCCTCGACCGTGACGTGCGGCACGACCGACGCCCCCTCGCACGCTTCGAGCGCGTTGCGCAGCAGGTTGCTGAAGGCCTGCCGCAGCAGCACCTCGTCGCCCTGTATCAGGCCGAAATCGCCCCGCAGGGTCACCTCTCCCCCGCGTTCCCGGGCATCGTCTCGCGCCTCGTCGGACACGCGCGCGCAGAGCGCCCCGAGGTCGATGTCGGTGAGAGCAAGCTGGGCAGGCTTGGCGAAGTTCAGGAAGTTAGTGACGATTTCGCTGAGCGACACAGTCTCCGCGCGGATGCCCTCGACGTACGCACGTGCCTGCTCGGGCAGTGCGTCGGGGTTGAGCAGCCGGCTGTACCCGTGAATGGTGGCAAGCCCGTTCCTGAATTCGTGGGCGATGCCCGCGGTCAGTTCGCCGACGGTGGCGAGGCTCTGCTTCAGGCGCAGCTGCTCTTCGAGCTGCTGGACCGCGGTGAGATCCGTGAACAGGCAGACGGCACCGTAGAGATGGCCCGACACGTCGAAGAGCGGCGACACGGTGACGCCGAAGCGCGACGCCTTGCGCCGTCCCTCGGGCAGGTCCACGGTGCGCCGCAGCACGGCGCGGCCGTTGGCCATGCACTCGTCGATGGTCTGGGAGAGCGCGGGCTCGCCAATCACCTGGTGGTACTCGCCGGTGAGCGGCCCCTCCGGCAGCTCCAGCAACCGGCGGGCGGCGGGATTGACGATGCGGACGGTGCTGCCGTGGCCGACCACCAGCAGCCCCGAGGCCAGGCTGGAGATGATCTCGCTGCTCAGGCGCTCCGACTCCTCGGCCCTCGCCGCGGTCGCGCGCTCCTGCGCACGGAGCTTCGTAATCGCGTCCTCGAGGGCAGCCGAGAGAATGGCGCTCTCGGTGGCGGAGGCACGGCCGGACCGGGACTGCTGGCGTGCCGCGGAGAACACGCGCATCACCGCGAACATCGTGACGCCGGAGAGTGCGCCGACGAACACGGTGAGCCCGATGAAGACGACGGCGTTGGGACTCAAGGACGAGGCCTCCGTACGCGCTCAGATCGTGGGGTAGAGGCTGAGGTACCAGTCGAGCAGGGACGTGCCGACGGTCGCGGCCAGCGCGGCGCCCATCGCGAGGAAGGTGCCGAAGGGCAGCGCGTATTTCATGTCGCCCTTGCGGGCGGCCACCAGCAGCAGGCCGACCACCGAGCCGGCGATCGACGCCATCATGAGCGTCACGAGCGTGAGCTTCCAGCCGATGAACGCCCCGATCATCGCGAGCATCTTCACGTCGCCCATCCCGAGCCCATCCTCGTGGCGCAGGCGGTAATACAGCTCGGCGATGAGCCACAGGCTGCCGCCGCCGATCACGATGCCGATGAGCGAATCCAGCCAGCCGGGTCCGGTCACCAGACTGAAGACGAAGCCGACGACGATGCCGGGGAGCGTGATGACGTTGGGCAGCAGGTGGTGCTCCAGATCGATGGCGAAGAGCACGATGAGGGCACAGCCGAACACGAGCTGGGCGGCCAGGATCCACGAGAGTCCGTACTGCCAGGCGGCCAGCCCGAACATCGCTGCGGTGACCGCCTCGACGATCGGGTGCTGGATGGAGAGCGGCGCCTTGCACGTGCGGCATTTCGCGCCGAGCACGGACCAGCTCACGATCGGGATGTTCTCGTACCACGACAGCTCCCGCCGGCACGACTCACACGCCGACGCGGGAAAGACGATCGACTTCCCCAGCGGCACGCGGTAGATGCAGACATTCAGGAAGCTGCCGATCACCGCACCGACCGCGGTGAACATGACGATGAGGCTGGTGGGGTCGAGCGTCATGGCGTCGGGAGCGCGAACGCGCGCTTCGGTTCCTCGGGCAGCGGGAACAGCGACGATTTCGGAGACAGGCGCACCGTGCCGTCGGCACCGAGTTCGAGCGGGGTGCGCGTGGGATCGACCGGGAGGCCCCGCACGGCGCGCGCGCGAACCAGATCCTGCCAGGTCGCGAACGGCACGCCGTTCGCCCGGGCGCGGTTCACGTCGGCCTGCACGGCATCGATGAAATCGGCCGCATCGAGCTGCATCAGCCGGCGTTCGGCGTCGTTCTTCAGCCAGTCGATATCGGCCGACGCACGGATGGCTTCCCACATCATCCTGGACGACTTGCGGTCGCCCCCTTCCGCCAGCGTGGTGGCCGCGAGCGACTGGAGGAACCACGGGGCGCCCTCGATCTTGCTGGCCCTGTCGAACCACCCGGCGGCCGCCTTGTAGTCGTGCTTCCACCAGTAGTGCACGAACCCGATGTCCTGCATGTATTCCCACTTATCGGGTCGAGCCGCCAATCCCTTTTCGAGCAGCCGGATGGCCAGATCGGTCCGTCCCGCCCCGCCGGGATACGGCTCGGCCAGGAAGATGGCCCCGAACCGGTAGGCGATGTTGAAGTCGGGGTCCAGCGTGGTGGTGAGGTCGAGCAGCGGATACAGCAGGTTGTAGTCCGCGCCGGGAACGGGGCTGGTGTCCCCGTTTCGACGGGCCGCGTCGAGCTTCAGCTTGATGTCGCCGTAGTACTGGATGGCGCGGATCCAGTACAGGTCGGCGGCCAGGGTGCCGTAGCCAAGCGAGAGCCGGCGTACGGTTGTGCCGGAGGTCAGGTAGAGCGCGTCCGCCGTGGGCGGCGCGGGCGGCAGCCGTGTTTCGCGCAGGGCCTGCACGGCGGCCGCACTGCCGAAGAGGAGGGCAATGAGGAGGATCAGACCGACCGACCGCAGGCTGCCCTTCACCAGCGCGCTCCTTACTTGAAGTCGCGGCGGGCGAACACCGCCACCGCCGCCGCGATCATCGCCGCGGCGTAGAGCACGGCGTAGCCGGCGCTGAACGCCACGGCGGCCGCTGGCACCGGCGTGCCGTGGACCACCTGCGCCCGCACGTCGAAGGACGACAGGTTCGGCAGAATCCAGTACAGCCCCGTCGTCAGTCCGTTCGAGACGGGTGAGTCGATCACCTGGTTGAAGTTGCGCAGGTCGGCGCTGAAGCGCCCGGCCACGAAGAGGCCGAACGTGAAGGCCGCCGAGAGCAGCGGCGTCGAGAACGTGGAGAAGAACACGGCGATTGCCGTGACCACCGCCAGTTCGAGGAACGTGAGCAGGAACTGGACGAGCAGGGCGGGGTCGAGCGCGGGACGCTCCCAGCCGGCGCGTGCGAGCGGGTTGGCGACGAGGTGCATGTAGCCGAGCACGGCGTAGAGCGCGACCGCCATGACGCTGAGATTGACGGCCAGCGTCAGGACGAGGCCGAGATACTTGCCGACCACCAGTTGATACCGCTCGATCGGCTTGGCCAGGAGGCTGTAGATGCTCCGCTTCTCCACCTCCTTCGAGACCAGCCCGATGCCGATGAACACGGCGATGAAGAGGCCGAAGACCGAGGTGGAGACGAGGCCGAGGTCCTTGATGATCTTCACGTCCTGGCCGGCGGTGAGCTGTCCGATCAGGTACGACGCGCCCATCAGGAGCACGGCAAAGAAGACGAGGTTGTAGAGCACCTTGTCGCGGACCGACTCGCGGAACACGTTCAGCGCGATGGTGATCACCGGGCTCACCGGGCGCTCCCGTGTCCGAGGCCACGATCGCGGTCCACGACCTCCTTGGCCGTGACCTGCTTCACGAAGAGATCCTCGAGCGTGTCGCGAATGGGGTTCACCGACAGCAGCGTGGCGCCGCCGGCGGAGAGGTCGGCCACGAAGCGATCGGGCGATGGATCGACAGGGAGATCGAACACGTAGCGTTCGTCACCGACGGCGGTGGCGCTCGTCGCCCGCGGTGCGAGGGCGGCACAGAGGTCGGCACGCACGCCGGATGCCACCACTTCCCAGCCGCGAATCTGGAACGCGAGCATCTCGGTCAGCCGGCCCGTCGTGAGCAGGCGTCCCTTGGCGAGAATGGCGACACGGCTGCAGAGCGCCTCGGCGTCGCTCAGGACGTGGGAGCTGAAGAACACGGTGCACCCGCGGTCGCGCAGCCTGAGGATGAGGGCACGCACGTCGCGGCGACCGAGCGGGTCGAGGCCCGACATCGGCTCGTCCAGGATCACCAGTTCGGGCTCGTTCAGCAGCGCCTGGGCGATGCCGACGCGCTGGAGCATGCCCTTCGAGAACTTGCGCAGCTGCAGGCGGCGCTCGGCGCCGAGACCGACCTCGTCGAGCAGCGCGGAGACGCGCCGTGCGCGCTCAGCGCCGGAGAGCCCGAAGAGGCCGGCGAAGTACGTCAGCAGCTCCTCGGCCGTGAGGTAGTCGTAGAAGTACGGATGCTCCGGGAGGTAGCCGATGCGGCGCCGGGCCTCGAGATCGCCTGCGGGCCGGTCGAGGAGTTCAGCCCGGCCCGATGTGGGAAACACCAGGCCCATGAGGAGCTTGAGTGTGGTGGTTTTCCCGGCGCCGTTCGGGCCGAGGAAGCCGAACACCTCGCCGGGCTGGACCTCGAGCGTCAGCTGGTCGAGGGCGCGGTACTGGCGCGTGCGCCAGAAGCCGACCGCGTAGTCTTTCGTCAGCTCGTGGGTGGCCAGCGCCGGCATGCAGGGTCGGGCTTACTTGGCGTGCGCGAGTTCGTACGCGATCGCCTGCTCGAAGAACTGTGGCGCCCAGGCGCCGTCGATCTTGATGCCGTTGATGAAGAACGTCGGCGTCTGGTTCACCTTGAGGTTGTTCCCCATGGCGATGTCGCCCTTGACGAGTTCCAGCGTCGAGGCGAACCGGGCGTCGAAGTCGGTGATTCCGGCGATGTCCTTCGCGGCCTGCCGCACGGTCTGCGGGTTCATGCCTTCCTGGTGCGTGTAGAAGTACTCCTCGAGGGCCTCGGCCTTGCCCTTCGCGGCGGCGAGACGGACGGCCACAGCCGCGTCGCACGCGCCCGCGTGCATCTGGGTCCGGACCGCGGAGTTGCAGCTCGAGTTGAGCGGGAAGTCCTTCATCACCATCTTCACCTGGCCCGGGTTCGAGGCGGCGAACTTGGCGAGGATCGGCTTGTACGCGAGATAGGCCTGACCGCAGGCCGGGCACTGGTAGTCGGCGAACTTCACGATGAGGACCTTGGCCCCCTCGTTCGCGACCACCAACGGCACGCGCGGCGCGCTGGCCATGAAGCGCTCGAGTTCGGAGCGCTGGTCCTGCGTCACGGCTGGCGCCGCTTCCGGCGTCGCAGCGGCGCCGTTCTCGGCCGTCACCGTGGCGGCGGCTTCACGCGGGAAGAACGCGAGCGTCGTGGCGGCACCGCCGAGCCACAGCACCGTGAGGGCGAGGGCCAGTGGGCTGGTGACGAGCACTTTCAGATCCTGCACGGCGCGACGGGGCAGAGAGAGCATGGGGAATGAGGTGGCCGCACCTGAAATGAGGAAGAGCCCGATCACGGCGGCATACGTGGTCAGACACAGCACGCAGACAAGCTTCAGGATGACGAACGACGCGTAGCCGAGGTAGAGGATCACCGCCAGCGCCAGGGTCGACGCCGCGAACAGGTAGCCCGGCACGCTCTCACGCACCGACTCGCGGGCCGACATGCCGGCAATCGACAGGAGCGCGGCGAACGCGAACCAGATCCCGCCGAAGACCGAGACCGACACTCCCTTGAACGTGCCGAAGCGGCTGGCGTAGACCTGCGTACAGCTGACCGTCGTGCTGACGTCGCAGAAGCTCGTGTACGTCGGGTCCGCGAACATCCGGTAGTGCACCCACGCCGCGGTGCCGGCCGCACCGAGTCCGACGAGCGCACAGAGAAAGGCGAGTCGCGCAGAGGTCGTGCTCATAGCCTGTGGACTATATGTTAGTCGCGCTTCCAGGTACAAGAAAACGGGATGCCGCGAGTTGCGGCATCCCGTTCTGCGGACCGCCTGTGGGCGTGGTGCCTGTGCTTACTGGAGGACCGACGCGCCAGCCATACCGGCCGTCATCGTCGCGCCCGTGTTGTCGAAGTAGATGGTGCCGCGGGTGTCGGTGCCGAAGGAGCGCTGACCGGTCGAGCCGACCGTCACGGGATGCGCTTCAGCGAAGTAGGACGAGACCGCGTCGCTCGCCGAGCCGTTGCAGGTGTTGGCCGCCACGGTGATGACCGATGCGCCGGTGTCCTGCGCGAGGTTGACCTGGTAGCCGCTCTTCACGACGGCGTTGGCCGACAGGTCGGGCGAGATGAAGCCGGCGGTGGAACCCGTCGGCGGCTTGGCGAGGTCAGCCAGGTCCTGCGCGTACCCGTTGCCACCGCAGCTCGACGAGAAGGTCGACTCCGCGGAGTTGATGGCGCGCAGCGAACCGATCGCCGACGCCTCGTTGCCCGACATGCGGGCGCGCAACAGGCCCGGAACCGCGATGGCGGCGATGATGCCGATGATCGCCACGACGATCAGCAGTTCGATGAGGGTGAAGCCCTTGGCGTCGCGAATCTTCTTCATGGTCCTACTCCTAAAGAGGTTGGTCACGTTGCCCACGGTATGTGGGCGGTCCGTGCCAAGGAGATGAGCAACCCAAATGCCAGACCTCATGTGCCTCGCGGGGCGCTTGAAAACCCTTTAGAGTGTATGGCTTACGGCGCCACTGTGCAACGCTGTGCGGTCCGTTCCGGGCCCGGTTGACGATTTGCGTCAACCCGCGGTGACGAGCAGTGTCAGTGCACCGACCCCCTGCACGTTTCGACGCGGCCCGGGCCCGTGTGGCCGTGCGCCCGTACACGAAATGAGGGGAAGCCGCGTGCGGCCTCCCCTCGTGGATGGGTTCGACTGACGGATTCCGTCGTTCGCCTACTGCAGCGGTCCCGTGCCAGCCATGCCGGGCGCAATCGTCGCCCCGCTGATGTTGAAGTACAGCGTCCCGATCGTGTCGGTGGCAAACGCCCGTTGCCCTGTCACACCCACGTTCAGCGGGTGAGCCTCGGCGAAGTATTCGGACACGGCGTCGTTCGCCGAGCCGTTGCAGGTGTTGGCAGCCACGGTGACGGTGACGGCGCCAGGCGCGCCCACCAGGTTCAGCACGTAGCCGCTCTTGGTCGACGGTGTCCCGTACAGGTCGGGCGACACGAACCCGGCGATCGACCCCGTTGGCGGCTTGGCCAGATCGGCCAGATCCTGCGCGTAGCCCGTGGCCGCGCAACTCGAGGAGTAGGCCGACTGCGCGGAATTGATCGTGCGCAGCGAGCCGATGGCCGCCGCTTCGTTCCCGGCCATGCGGGCGCGCAGGAGACCCGGCACCGCGATGGCGGCGATGATGCCGATGATGGCCACGACGATCATCAGTTCGATCAGCGTGAATCCGCGTTGACCGATCGTCGTCTTCATCCCCTCGCCTCACCTGCCGCCGATACGTACTGTTGCCGTGCCATGCCTTCCCTTAGGCAATGGCGATACCACACCTCGACGGCACCGCCGCGGGCCAGAATGAGACACGAAAGACGTGTTTGTAATCGCAGTGGCCCGGTATTTCCACGAAGCTGCACGCGGCGCCTGACAAAGGTTGTCAACCTGCGGCGACAGCGAGTGTCAGTCAGTGCAGGGACAGGGTGTTGCGACGGGAGCAGGTACTAGGGATCAGAGAGCAGGGAGCAGGTACTAGGGATCAGGGACTAGGGATCGGAGGTTGGAGGTTGGAGGTTGGAGGTTGGCGGGCTACCGCACAACGCTTCAGTACGTAGCGCCACGCTTCAGCGTGGCGTCACTCGCGGCACGCGGGCCCAACGCCCATGGCCGAGCGTCTATGGCCCGTTAGCGCAGGTTGTACTTCTTCACGTAATAGCGGAACGAGCGGAAGCTCATGCCGAGCATCTCGGCCGCCTTCACCTGGACGCCGTTCGCACGCTCGAGGGCCTGCGCGATGTAGCCGCGTTCGATCTCCTGGACGCGCGCCTCGAGATCGAGCCCCTCGGCCGGCAGCACCTCGTGGTGCACACCCGCGGACGCCGTCGTGCGCGCGACACCGCCTCGCACCACCGGCGGCAGGCTCTCGGGCTGCACCGAGGGTGTCGACTCGAGCGCCACGGCGCGTTCGATCACGTTCTCCAGCTCGCGGATGTTGCCCGGCCACTCGTGCTTGCAGAGGAGGTCCATGGCGGGTCGCGCGATTGCCGTGACCGGCTTCTCCATCTGGCTCGCGTACTTCGCGAGGAAGTGCTCGGCGAGCAGCGGAATGTCCTCGCGCCGCTCACGCAGCGGCGGCAGCACGATCGGAATGACGTTGATGCGGTAGAAGAGGTCTTCGCGGAACCGCCCTTCGGCCACCGCCTTCGTGAGGTCCTGGTTCGTCGCGGCAATCACGCGGATGTCCGCCTGCAGTTCCTCCAGCCCGCCCACCCGCCGGAAGCGCCGCTCCTGCAGCACTCGCAAGAGCTTGACCTGCATCACCGGGCTCATCTCGCCGATCTCGTCGAGGAAGATCGTGCCCTTCTCGGCGACCTCGAGGAGCCCCTTCTTGTTCTGCTCCGCGCCGGTGAACGCGCCGCGCATGTGGCCGAAGAGTTCGGACTCGAGCAGGGTTTCCGGCATGGCGCCGCAGTTCAGCGACACCATCGGCTTGTCGCGCCGCAGCGAGTGATAGTGGACCGCCTGGGCGACGAGCCCCTTCCCCGTGCCAGACTCGCCGGTCAGCAGGATGGTGCTGTTGGTGCGAGCCACGGTCTCGATCATCTTGAACACGTCGAGCATGCTCTCGCTGCGCCCGATGATGTTCGAGAAGGAATGCGAGACGCCGAGCGTGCGCTTCAGCAGGATGTTCTCCTGCCGCAGGTGGCGATTCTCCACCTTCTCGCGCACCTTCATCTTCAGCAGGTCGATGTCGAACGGCTTGCTCAGGTAGTCGCACGCCCCCAGCCGCATCGCCTCGATGGCGGTTTCCGTGGACGCGAACGCCGTGATCATGATCCCGAGGATGTCCGGATCGAGCTGCTTCGCGGCCCGCAGCACGTCGACACCGCTCATGTCCGGCATCTTGATGTCGGAGATGAGCAGGTCGAACGGCCCCCGCTCGAGCGCAGCCACGGCCGTCTTCCCGTTCTCCGCCAGCACGACGTCGTAGCCCTCGCGCTTGAGGACGATGGCCAGCAGTTCCCGCATGGACCGCTCGTCGTCGACGACGAGGACGCGGGGCACCTTCTGGTCGGTGTCGACGGGAGCAGCGAGCTTCTCGGTGGCGTTCATGTGGTGACTTCCGCGCGCGCCGGCAGGCGCACTGAAAAGGTGGTCCCGGCCCCTGGCTCGGATTCGACCCTGATCTCGCCCTGGTAATCCGTCACGATCCGGTGGACGATGGCGAGGCCGAGACCGCTGCCCTTCGCGAAGCTCCCGTGGAACGGCTGGAAGAGCCCTTCGATCTGCTCGGCCGGAATGCCGATGCCGTGATCGCGCACGGTGATCACGGCGTCGCTCTCGCCCATGGCGGCGCCGAGCTCCAGGCGCCCGCCGTCGGGCATGGCGCGCAGGCCGTTCGTCGCCAGGTTCCAGACAATCTGGGTAATCTGCCCCTCGTCGGCCTCGAACCAGATCGGCTCGTCGGGCACGTGCACGTCCACCGTATGCGACTCGCGCACGTCCGGACTGTTGCGCAGCAGCAGCGCGGCATCACGAATCACGCGGCGCAGGTCGAACCGGGCGATGGCGAAGCGACGCGGACGGGCGTAGTCGAGGAACGACCGGATGGTCGTGTTCAGCCGCTCGGATTCGCGGAGCACGATGTCCATTAGCTGCTCCTGCTCCTCGCTGAGCGGCAGCTCGTCGCGCAGGATCTGGATCGAACCCGACATCGAGGCGAGCGGATTGCGGATCTCGTGCGCGATGCCGGCAGCCATCTCGCCCACGGCCGCGAGGCGCTGCTGCATGCGGGCGTCGCGCTCCAGCTTCTTGATGTCCGTCAGGTCCTGGAACGACACCAGGAATCCGGCGCTCCCGTTCGGTGTATCCACCAGGGTCGCGCTGAGGCCGATGTCGATCTCGCGTCCGTCCGCACGGCGGAACCTGAACTCGAGCCGTCGCGCTCCCACGTGCGTTAGCCCGCGATCGAGCGCTCCGGTCACTTCCTCGGGCAACTGCAGTACGGCCGACACCGGCTGACCGATCGCAGCGTCTGCCGCGATGCCGCAGATGCGCTCGGCGGCGTGGTTGAACGTGAGCACCCGCTGGGCGGGGTCGGTCGTGACAAGACCGCTCGGCAGGCTGTCGATCACGTTCTGGCTCAGTGCCTGCAAATCGGCCAGCTCGTTCGACGCGCGCTCCAGCCTGACGCCGGCCTTGCGCACGCTCTCGGCCATCGACCCGCTGAGCAGCGCCACGGCGAAGAAGCCGAACGCGTTCAGGGCGACCACGTACTGCGCCGCGGCCGTGGAGGGCAGCGCGAACGTCCGCGCCACCGTCCAGTCGAACGGCGCCATCGACGGTGGCAGGTACTGCAGGCCGACGATGCCGAAGTAGAGGACGGCGCTGAAGGTGGCCACGAGGAGGCCGCCGCGCCGGAAGCCGATCACGCTGCCCGCGATGATGGGCAGCGCGTAGAGTGACGCGAAGAAGCTGGTGACGCCGCCGGTGAGGAAGATGAACGCCGACACCGTGATGGCGTCGCACCCCAGCTGGGCGTCGATCAGCCAGCGGTGCTGGTCGACATGGCGCAGCGTGGCGGCCCACAGGATCGTCAGCGCGTAGGTGCTGGCAATCAGCCAGAAGAACGGGTGCACGGCGAACGAATCCGGCGCGGTGATCTGCGCCAGCGTCGCGCCGCCGAGCAGCAGGGTGCTGATCATCGCCCGGATGGCGATGAGCCAGCCCACCTGCGCGCGCACGTCCGTCTCCATCGTCGTCCGGGCCGCGACCTAGGTCAGCTTGCTGATCAGGTCGAAGATCGGCAGGTACATCGCGATCACGATGCCGCCGACGACCACGCCGAGGAACGCAATCATCACCGGTTCCAGCAGCGTGAGGAGGCCCGCGACGGCCGTGTCCACTTCGTCTTCGTAGAAGTCGGCGATCTTCGCGAGCATGGTGTCGAGCGCACCGGTCGTTTCACCGACGCTGATCATCTGCACGACCATCGGCGGGAACACGGCGGTTTCCCGCAGCGGGGTGGCAATCGTCTCGCCATGCTCGATGCTCTTGCGCGTCACCATCACGGCGTCCTCGATGATCGCGTTGCCGGAGGTGCGGGCGGTGATGTCGAGGCCGTCGAGGATCGGGACACCCGAGCTGATGAGCGTCGCGAGCGTGCGGCAGAAGCGCGCGACCGCAATCTTCCGCAGGATGAGCCCGAGCACCGGCGCCTTCAGCATCGTGCCGTCCACGACCCGGCGTCCGCCCTCGGTCTTGTAGTAGGTCCGGAAGGCCCAGCCCAGGAGGAAGAAGGCGGCGATCATGAACGGGAAGTACGAGACGAGCGAGTTGCTCATCCAGATCACCACCCGTGTCGGCAGCGGCAATTCGGCGCCGAGGCCCTCGAACAGCTGCGCGAAGGTGGGGATGACCTTCCAGAGGATGACGCCCACGACGAGCGCGGCAATCACGATGACCGCGACCGGGTAGATCATCGCGGACTTGACCTGCCCCTTCAGCTTGACGTTCTTCTCGATGTAGGTGGCGAGGCGCTTGAGAATCGTGTCGAGGATACCGCCGGCCTCACCGGCCGCCACCATGTTGGTGAACAGCGGGTCGAACGCCTTCGGGTGCTTCCGCATCGCATCGGCCAGCGACGCACCACCCTCGACGTCGCTGCGGGTCTGCAGGATCGTCTGGGCGAAGTTCTTGTCCTCTTCCTGGGTGCCGAGGATGTCGAGGCACTGCACGAGCGGCAGGCCCGCATCGATCATCACCGAGAACTGGCGGGTGAAGACCGCCAGGCTCTTCGCCGAGGCGGACTTGCCGGTCTTGCCGGCCGCCTTCACGGGCGCCGCATCGGTCTTCGCCTTGGGCGTGATCTTGGTGACCATCACCTGTTCGCGACGCAGTGCGGACACCGCCGCTTCGATCGACTCCGCGACGCGTTCGCCGCTGACGGTCTGGCCCGCGCGCGTCCTGCCGGAATATGCAAATGTCGCCATGACGTTCCTTCCCTAGCGTCCGACCGGCCGGACCACGCCCGGCCCCCGACCCATGCCCGCGCCGGCGACGACACCGACGCCGCGGTTGATCATTTCCTGCAGTTCGTCCTTGTTCGACGAGTTGCCGAGCGCCACCTCCAGCGTGATCTTGCGATGCATGTAGAGGCTGGCCAGCGACTGGTTGGCGGTCTGCATCCCGAGCTTCTCCTGCCCGGTCTGCATGGCGCCGTAGATCTGGTGAATCTTGTCGTCGCGAATCAGGTTCCGGATGGCTGGCGTCGGCACCATGATTTCGAGCGACGCCACGCGCCCCTTGCCGTCGGCTCGCGGGAGCAGGGCCTGGCAGATGATGCCCTCGAGCACCAGCGACAGCTGCGTCCGGATCTGCGACTGCTGCCCCGACGGGAAGATGTCGATGATGCGGTTGATCGTCTGCGCCGCCGAGTTCGTGTGCAGCGTGCCGAACGTGAGGTGGCCGGTTTCCGCAATCTTCAGCGCCGCTTCCACCGTTTCGAGGTCGCGCATTTCGCCGATGAGGACGATGTCCGGGTCCTCGCGGAGGGCGGCGCGCAGCGCGTTCGAGAAGCTGTTCGTGTCGCTGTGCACCTCGCGCTGGTTGACCAGGCAGCTCTTGTGCGGGTGGATGTACTCGATCGGATCCTCGATGGTGAGGATGTGGTCGTGCCGCTCGGAGTTGATCTTGTCGATCATCGCCGCGAGGGTGGTCGACTTGCCGCTGCCGGTGGGCCCGGTCACGAGCACGAGGCCGCGCGGCCGCTCAGCGAGGTTCGCGATGACGGGCGGGAGGCCCAGTTCGCCGAAGCTGCGGATCTTCTCGGGAATGAGGCGGTAGACCGCACCGGTGGCACCGCGCTGGCTGAAGACGTTGCAGCGGAAGCGCGCGAGCCCCTTGATGCCGAACGAGAAGTCGAGTTCCTGCGTCTCCTCGTAGCGCTTCTTCTGCGCGTCGGTGAGCACGCTGTACACCAGCTGCTTGGTCTCGGCGGGGCCGAGATCGGGCATCGCCAGCCGCTGCAGGTGACCGTGCACGCGAATCTGCGGCGGCGTGGCCGTCGTGATGTGGAGGTCCGAGCCGTCCATCTCCACGAGCGTCTTGAGCAGTTCCGGCAGTGTCGCCATGGGCTATTTCACCGTCTCCCTGACCACTTCCTCGATCGTCGTCACGCCGTCCTTCACCTTCCGCAGCCCGCTCTGGCGCAGGGTGATCATCCCGTCGTCCACTGCCTTGCGCCGCAGTTCGAGGCCCGAGGCGCCCACGAGGATCAGTTCACGCAGTTCCTCGCTGATCTCCATGACTTCGTAGAGACCGACGCGCCCCTTGTAGCCGGTGTTGTTGCACCGCTCGCACCCGGCCCCCTTCATCGGCACGACCGTGTTCGCGTCGTCGTGCGAGAAGCCGGCCTGGATGAGGGCTGCGGGTGCATGCGGATGCGGTTCCGCGCAGTTCGAGCAGATGCGGCGTACAAGTCGCTGTGCCGCGATGAGGTGCACAGAGCTTGCCACCAGGAACGGCTCGATGCCCATGTTCATCAGGCGGTTGATCGTGCTGGGGGCGTCGTTGGTGTGCAGGGTCGACAACACCAGGTGACCGGTGAGCGCGGCCTTCACGGCAATTTCCGCCGTTTCGAAGTCGCGGATTTCGCCGACGAGGATGATGTTGGGATCCTGGCGGAGGAAGGACCGGAGGGCCGCGGCGAAGTTCAGGCCGATGTTTTCACGGACCTGCACCTGGTTGATGCCCATCAGGTTGAACTCGACCGGGTCCTCCGCGGTCATGATGTTCGTCTCGGCGGTGTTGATCTTGGCGATCGACGAGTAGAGGGTGTTCGTCTTGCCGCTGCCGGTCGGACCGGTGACGAGCACCATGCCCCACGGCCGCTGGATGGCGGTCTCGAACTTGACGAGCGACTCGGGCTCGAACCCAAGCTTCGTCATGTCGAGCATCAACTTCTCCCTGTCCAGGAGACGCATGACGATCTTCTCGCCGAAGAGGGTCGGCAGGACCGAGACGCGGAAGTCGATCTCCTTCGGCTGGCCGTTCTCGTTGAACCGGATCTTGATGCGTCCGTCCTGCGGCAACCGCTTCTCCGCGATGTCCAGCTTGGACATGATCTTGACGCGCGAGGCGATCGCGTCGCGGTACTTCATCGGCGGGCTCATGATGTTGTAGAGAATCCCGTCGATGCGGTAGCGAACCCGCAGTTCCTTCTCGTACGGCTCGATGTGGATGTCGCTGGCCCCCTTCTGGATGGCCGACATCAGCACCACGTTGACCAGCCGGACGACAGGCGCTTCCTCGCCCTGCTTGGCCAGCGCCTCGGCGCTGATCTCCTGCAGTTCCTCCAGCACCTCCACGTCGTCGGCGGGCGCCGAGAGCGATTCCTGGAGTTCCTCGAGCCCCTTGCTGGCCGCGTCGAGCGCGCTCGGACCCGACAGGACCGGCACCACCGGGGCCGGCTTGCCGCCGGTCGGGTAGTACTTCGTGATGGCGTCGAGGACCGCCGTCTCCGATGCGACAACCGGCTCCACGTTGTAGCCGGTCATGAACTTGATGTCGTCCATCGCGAAGACGTTGGTGGGGTCCGTCATCGCGATGGTGAGCGTGGCTCCCGAGCGGGAGAGCGGCACGATCTCGTACTTGTGGGCGGTGTCCGCGGGGATGAGCTTGATGACGCTCGGGTCGATCTCGAACTGCGCGAGGTTGATCGACGGTACGCCGTACTGGCGCGAGAGGAGGGCCGTGATCTCCTCGTCCTTCACGAACCCGAGGCGGACGAGGTTATGGCCGAGCTTGCCCCCGTTGGCCTTCTGGTGGTTCAAGGCCTGCTGGAGCTGCTCCGGGGTGATGCGCTTCTCCTTCAGCAGGAGTTCGCCGATACGGACGGCCATGTGTCGATCGTCGCTTCACCTGGGGCAGATGCTCAGAACGCCACGCTGACGCTCGAACTCCACCCCTTCACCGAGGCGTCGCGCCCCTGCGTGCGCGACGCGTTCACCTGAATCGCGCGCGTCAGGGCGTAGGTCACGCCCCCGCTCGCGGACGGACGCAGGTCGTCCACCGTGTTCCCCGACACGCCTGCACGCACGCCCAGGCGTCCCTTCACCAGCCATCCCTCGATGCCGGCTGCCGCATGCCGCACGTTGCCCATCACCGTGTTCGCCGTGGTGAGGTCCGCGTCTGCGGCAAAGGTCCACCCCTGCATGGCCCCGTGGGCCACGCTCAATACCGCGAGCCCGACCCGCGCCTGCCGGTCGAGCGTGATGGCGTCCGCCCCGGAGCCGAAGGTCGGCTTCGTGACGTTCTTCACCGTGAGCCCCAGCCGCACGTGGCCGAAGTTCGCCATCGCGCCAAGGTCCAGGTCCGACTTCATGTGGCGGGACACGTCGAGGGCGTCGGCCGCGTCGAGCGGCTCGTCAGCCGTGGTCGTGGTGCTCACGGCCCCGGCAAAGAGCAGCTTGATCGTGCTGCCGACGACCAGGTAATCGCCGATCGACTGCCCCACCGTGGTGCCCACCTGATTCACGTTCACCGAACGCACACTGGTCCCGCTCACCCGTGGTACTTGTCGGTTGGCCGCCCACGCCGCTGTAGAGTCCGGACCGGCTATTTCACTGATACGCAGGCGGTAGTAGCTCACCGCCAGCGCAGGAAATGCCACCGCGAAGTCGCCGGTGTTGGCACGAACTGCTGGCCTGCCTGTGGTGGGCGTGGCCGGTTCGGTTGAACGCCCGCGCTCCAGCACCGCGCTCACGTAGGTGCCGGTCGCCAGACCCGCCGGATTCCACCAGCTGGCCGTGGCGTCGTCGGCCACGGCGACGAAGGCACCGGCGAGGCCCTGCGCGCGAACGCCCACGTTTTCAAAGGTTTGAGCGGCGGCCTCCCGATGGCCACCGGCGAGCAGAGCGATCGCAGTGAACGCGCACACAACGTTACAGTTCCGCATATGCCTCTCTTATCGGGCGATTGGGTCCAGGGGGTCACCCGCCGGCGGGACAGCCGCGGGCCAGCGACAGATTTCGACGCGCGATCACGAAAATAGTCGTCGGTGGAACGGGCGTGGTACGTTAGCCGTCTTAACCGTTAGCGACCCTAACCATTCACGACGATGCCACGAACCGACGCGCGCGATGCGGCGCGGGAGATCCTCCAAATCATCCCTCTGGTGATGCGCACGGTTGCAGCGGAATTGCGGTCGGCCGGGCAAATGCCGGCGCCGGCCCATTTCGGCCTGCTGTCCATGCTGGGGGAACAGCCGCGCACCCTGACGGAACTGGCGCTGCTCCAGGGTGTCAGCCTGCCGACCATGTCGAACTCGATCTCGACACTGGAGCAGCGCGGCTGGGTGACGCGCTCGTCACCGGCGCGCGACCGTCGGGTGGTCCTCATCGAGATCACGGCGGTGGGAATGGCCACGGTCGAACGGGTCGGGAAGGCGGCGGAAGCCCACCTCGGCGACCGTCTGGCGGGGCTCGACGGCCCGTCGAGGCGCCGGCTCCTTGCGGGCCTCGGGGTGCTGCGTCAGGTCTTCGACGCCCCTCCCGGAACGCGGCAGGCCGACCGTGTGAAACGCCGTCGAACGACTGCGCGGTCGGCGCCGTCTAACAGCTGAGAATTACTGGACTTTGGTGCCTGGAGCGTCTGCGTGAACAGGAAGACCGTACTCATTGTGCTGGCTGTGGTGATCGTCGCGGGAATCGGCGGCGGCGCCGCCTATCGGTTCCGCAAGGCTCCCGGGCCCAAGGTGACCGTTGAAACCATCCGGAGCCGCGACCTCGAGGCCGTCGTCTCGGCATCGGGCAAGATCCAGCCGAAACGGCTCGTCAACATGAGCGCCGACACCTCGGGACGGGTGGTCGACCTGGCCGTGAACGAGGGCGACCGCGTCACCAAGGGCCAGTTCCTGCTGCAGATCGACCCCAAGTCGCTGCGCACCCGGGTGGACAGCGGTGCCGCCTCGCTGCAGGCCGCGGAAGGGTCGCTGGACCAGCTGCGCCAGGCGGTCGAAACGTCGCGCGTGCAGCTCGACCAGGCCCAGCGCACGCTCGCGAGGCAGCGCGACCTCTGGGGTCAGCAGCTCACCACCCGCGAATCGCTCGACAAGGCCGAGAACGACGTGAAGGCCGCCGAGTCGGCGCTGCGGGAACGCGAGAAGCAGGTGTCCTCGCAGGCCGCCCGCATCGGGCAGGAGCGGGCGACCCTCGAGAGCGCGCGCTACGACCTCAGCAAGGTGCGCATCGAGTCGCCCATCGACGGCATCGTCACGCGCCGCAACATCCAGGAGGGTGAAACGGCGGTCATCGGCACGATGAACAATGCCGGCACCGTCCTGCTCACCCTGGCCGACATGTCGGTCATCCAGGCCGAAGTGGAAGTGGACGAGACCAACATCCCGAACGTGAAGATCGGGCAGCCGGCAAAGATCACGATCGACGCCCTGCCGGACCGCACCTTCAGGGGACACGTCTCCGAGATCGGCAACAGCCCCATCCAGAACACCGGCACCAGCGGCTCGAGCACGAGCACCCAGGCCACGAACTTCAAGGTGGTGGTGGTCCTCGACGAGCAGATTCCCGATGTGCGCCCCGGCTTCACCTGCACGGCCGACATCACCACGGCGACGCGGCAGGCGGTCACGGCCGTGCCGATTCCAGCTGTCGCCGTGCGCGAACTGGTCTACGACGCGAGCGGCGCGCTGGTGAAGCAGCCGAAGCCCGAGAAGCCGAAGACCGGCTTCAACATCACCATCGGTTCGGAGACGAGCGTGGGGGCCGCGCAGGGCGCTCCGCCCGTCCAGGAACTGCTGCCCGGCCAGACCCGCAAGGAGATGGAGGGAGTCTTCATCCGCCGCAACAACACGGTGGAGTTCCGGACCATCAAGCTCGGCATCTCAGGCGACAAGTACTTCGAGGTGCTCGAAGGGCTGAAGCCCGGCGACGAGGTCGTGACCGGACCGTATAACTCGGTGCGGGCGCTCGCCGACGGCGACGAGGTCGTCATCGAGCAACCGAAGACCGCCACCACCGCGAAGGCCAACTAGGATCCGGGCCGTCCCGTGAACAAGCTGCTGGAATCTGCCGGCATCGCCCTCGACGCGATCTGGGCCTCGAAGCTCCGATCGTTCATGACGGTGCTCGGCAACATCGTCGCGGTCACGTCCATCATTGCGGTGGTGTCCCTGATCCAGGGGCTCAACGCGTCGGTGACCTCGGCCATCCTGAACCAGGCGGGGGCCGACGCCTTCAGCGTGCAGCAGTTCCCGGTCACGCGGAGCGACGAGGAATTCGAGGCGGTCCGCTCGAACCCGCGCATCACGATGACCGAGGCGCGGGTGATCAAGCGCGCAGGCGGCGATGCCGTGGCCGCGGTGATGGGCGAACTCCAGGGCTCAGGCCGGGTCACCTACCGCGACCGGTCCATCGACAACTCGCAGGTGCACGGTCTGAGCGGCGAGTATGTGAACTTCTCCATGTACGACGCCGAGCGCGGCCGGCTGATGAGCCCCACCGAAGTGGACATGGCCCGGCCGGTGGCGGTGCTCGGGTGGCAGACGGCGGACCGGCTGTTCGGCACGACCATCGACCCGCTCGACAAGGTCATCCAGATCGAGGGCGTGCACTTCCGCGTGGTGGGTGTCGCGAGCAAGAAGGGCACGGTACTCGGCCAGTCGCAGGACGGGTTCGTCAACATCCCGCTCGGTCAGTTCCAGCAGATCTTCGGCTCGCGCCGTTCCCTGTCGCTGATGGTGAAGCCGCGCGACCTGTCCAGGATGACGGCGGTGATGGACGAAGCCACCATTGCCCTGCGTTCGGCGCGCGGGCTCAAGCCGAAGCAGCCGGACAACTTCGGCATGTTCACGTCGGACACCATCCTCGACATCTATCACCAGGCGACCAACGGCATCTTCGCGGTGCTGGTCGGTGTCGTCGCGCTGTCGCTGGTCGTGGGCGGCATCGTGATCATGAACATCATGCTGATGGTGGTGAGCGAGCGAACGCGTGAAATCGGCCTGCGCAAGGCGCTCGGCGCCAGGCGATCCGACATCATGGCGCAGATCCTCACCGAGAGCGTGGTGCTGTCCATGGTCGGCGGCGTGCTGGGCACGATCTTCGGCGGGACGATCGCGACGACGATTGCCGCGTTCACCCCGATCCCCGCGTCGGTCGAGCCCTGGTCGGTGGCGCTCGGCATCGGCATCACGGCGCTGGTCGGCCTGTTCTTCGGCCTGTATCCCGCCTCCCGCGCCGCGGCGCTGGACCCCATCGAGGCGCTCAGGCGTGAATAGGAAGACGGCCATGGGCGTTGGGCTCTGGGCGCTGGACACGCCAAAAGCTCCAACACGGCATTCACAGAGGTCCACGGAAGGCACGGTCTTCATCACCGGGTTTGCGGTGCCCTCCGTGTTTCTGCTCCACGACCTCCGCGGTGGCGATTCCGCAGTGCGAACGGGTACGGTGAGATGCGACTGACGCTCTTCGGCGAAATCGTCACGATGGCGTTCGACACGGTGCGGACCAACAAGATGCGGTCCGCGCTCACCGTGCTCGGCGTCGTGATCGGCATCACGTCGATCGTGGGCATGACGGCCATGATCCGCGGCTTCGATCAGTCGCTGCGCGACATGATTGGCGCCATCGGCCCGAACACGATCTTCGTGCAGCGCTTCGGCGTCACCAGCTTTGCGAGCGGCGGCGAGATCCGCGAGCTGCTCAAGCGGCCGAACCTGACGATCTCGGACTCGCGCGCCCTGGAGGAGCAGACCGAGACCATCCAGCTGGTGGACATCCAGCTGGGAGCGGGCGGTCCGCCCCAGACGCGACGCGTGTTCTACAGGGACCAGAAGACCCGTCCGCTGGTGGTCCTGGGGACGACCGAGAATTTCGCCGAGGGCACGAAGATCCCGATGGTCGCCGGGCGCTTCTTCAACGGCACCGAGGTGCAGTACCGGAAGAACGTGGCCGTCATGGGGAATGCGCCGTACGAGCTGCTCTTCGGCCAGGCCGGCATGGACCCCCTTGGGAAGTCGATCCGGGTGGGGTCCGAGCGCTTCGAGGTGGTGGGGGTGTTCGACAAGCGGCCGGCCGCCGGCGGCTTCAACCTCGGACAGGACGACTTCGTGGTCATCCCCTACAGCGCCTACCAGCGCATCTTCGGGCTGAATGCGGTCCGTGTGGCGAGGAACGCCACATTCCTTCCGATTCAAATCGCCCTCGTGCCGCGCGACGGTGTCCGCCAGGAGGACGCCATTGCCGATGTCGAGCGGGTGATGCGCATTCGCCACGATCTCCGCCTCGATCAGCCGAACGACTTCGACATCGTCACCCAGGATGCCTTCCTGAAGTTGTGGGACCAGATCAGCCAGGGGACGTTCTTCGCCCTGATTGTCATCTCCTCCATCGCCCTGATGGTGGGCGGCATCGGCGTGATGGCGATCATGTCGATCTCGGTCACCGAGCGGACCCGCGAAATCGGCGTGAGGAAGGCGCTCGGCGCCAGGCGGTCGGAGATCCTGTTCCAGTTCCTGATGGAGGCGGCGTTCCTCACCTCGGTCGGGGGCCTGATCGGCATTGCGTTCGGGAGCGGGCTCGGGTGGCTGGTCCACGTGGTGTCCGGCTTCCCGATTTCCCTTCCCTGGTGGTCGTTCGCCATCGGCCTCGGGTTCTCGGCGTCGGTCGGCATCTTCTTCGGCATGTGGCCGGCCGTGAAAGCCTCCCGACTCGACCCGATCGAAGCTCTGCGCTACGAGTAGGGCCCGCGGCAAACACCGCGTTTCCCGAAGGAACTGCCCGCGTTGCTTGCGGGCGCCCGCAGCGAGCACTATGATCCGCCCATAGCCTCGTACCGACCCTTTCGGTGCGTGGAACAGTCCAGAGTGAAGGGCTCGCCGGGTGTCAGCGCCCTGCCCCGCCACTTCACGTCAGGCTGCGCGGATACGTGGCCTGAGGGAGAGCTTCCCATGAAGGTTTACGACGCCGGCTCGATACGCAACGTCGCGCTCGTTGGTCACACCGGATCGGGCAAGACGCAGCTGGCCTCCGCCATCCTCGCGGATGCGGGCATGGTCAACCGCTTCGGTAAGGTGGACGACGGGACGACGGTTACCGACTTCGACGAAGAAGAGATCGCCCGCAAGCACACGCTCTCGGCCAGCCTTGCCTACGCCGAGTGGAACAAGCACAAGATCAACCTCATCGACACGCCCGGCATCGGGAACTTCCTGAGCGATGCACGGGCCGCGCTGCACGTGGCTGATGCGGCCATCGTGGTCGTGGATGCCGTGGCCGGCGTCATGGTGCAGACGGAGAAGGTATGGGAGGCGGCCGCGGAGCTCGAGCTGCCGCGGCTGGTGGTCGTCAACCGGCTCGATCGGGAGCGCGCCAGCCTCGAGCGGACGCTGCAGTCGCTCCGCGACTCCTGCAGCCGCGCCCTGGTGCCGTTGCAGCTGCCCATCGGCGAGGAGAAGGCGTTCAAGGGTGTCGTCGACCTCATCTCCCGCCGCGCGTTCATCTATTCGGGCAGCGAGAAGGCGGAATTCATCGAGCAGGATGTCCCCGCGGACATGGTGGCGGCGGTCGATCACGCCCGCGAGTCGCTCATCGAGATGGTGGCCGAGTCGGACGAGAAGTTGATGGAACACTTCTTCGAACTCGGCACGCTCACCGATGAGGAGCTGGTGAACGGGCTGAAGGCTGCCACGGCGGCCGGCACGCTGTTCCCCCTGGTCTGCACGTCGGCCACGCTGAATGTGGGCGTGCCGCAGCTGCTCGACGCGATCGTGCTCACGCTGCCCTCCCCCGCCGAGCGACCGTTCAAGTTCGTGTCGCCCGAGGGTGTGGTGGCATCACGGAACGCCGACGAGAAGGCTCCGCTCTCGGCATTCGTGTGGAAGACGATCGCCGACCCGTTCGCCGGCCGGATCACGATGTTCCGCGTGGTGTCAGGCAGCCTCAAGTCCGACTCCTCGGTCCACAACCGGACGCGCGATCTATCGGAGCGCGTGGGTTCCCTTCAGTTGTTGCAGGGCAAGACGCCCGCGGCGGTGCCGGAGATCAAGGCGGGCGATCTCGGGACCGTCGCCAAGCTGAAGGACAGCCTCACCAACGACACGCTCGGCGACAAGGCCGACCCGCTCGTGTTCCCGGCAATCCGGTTCCCCGAGCCGGTGCTCTCCTACGCCATCGAGCCGAAGAGCCGCGGCGACGAGGACAAGATCAACCAGGCGATGCACCGCCTCGAGGAAGAAGACCCGACGATTCGCTACAGCCGCGACCCGCAAACCAAGGAGCTCCTGCTCTCCGGCCAGGGCCAGATTCACATCGAGGTCACGGTGGCGAAGCTGAAGCGGCGCTTCAGCGTGGACGTGCTGCTCAAGCCGCCACACATTCCCTATCGCGAGACCATCAAGGCGTCGACGGAGGCGCACGGGCGCCACAAGAAGCAGACCGGTGGTCACGGGCAGTTCGGCGACTGCAAGATCCGCGTGGAACCGCTCGCGCGCGGCGCGGACTTCGAGTTCGTGGACGACATCTTCGGCGGCGCCATCCCGAGGCAGTTCATTCCGGCGGTCGAGAAGGGCATCCAGGAAACCCGCACGCGCGGCTATCTCGCGGGGTATCCGATGGTGGACTTCCGGGTGACGGTCTTCGACGGCTCGTACCACGATGTCGACTCGAACGAGCTGTCGTTCAAGATGGCTGGCCGCCTGGCGTTCAAGGACGCCATGTCTCGCGCGCGTCCCACCATCCTCGAGCCGATCATGGAGGTGGAGGTCTACGCCCCATCTGACTTCGCCGGCGACCTGATGGGCGACCTGAACGGGCGGCGCGGCCGCATCAACGGCATGGACACCCGCGGCGCGACCACGATCATCAAGGCGCAGGTGCCGATGGCGGAGATGCTCACCTACGAGCAGCACCTCACGTCCGCGACCGGCGGCCGCGGCTCGTACCACATGGAGTACTCGCACTACGACGAGGTGCCGGCGCACCTGCAGGCCAAGATCATCGCCACGGCGAAGGCCGAGCGTGCGGGGGTTGAGGTGGAGGAAGCGTAGCGTTCCGAACCTAGAAGTTGGAACTGAGAAGTGAAGTTCGGAACTTCAAGTTCGGACTGAGAAAAGGAAAAGGCCCCGATGGGAACAAGTCCCTCGGGGCCTTTGTCTTTGGAAGTCTACAGTTCAGAAATTCAGAAGTTCACTTCTAACTTCCAAGTTCTAACTTCCGCTAAGAGCCGCCCGCCTTGCGCGGGGTCGTCGACTTGCGGACGGCGCCCTTGGCCGGCTTGGTGGCCTTGGCCTTCGGGGCGTCGCTGCCCTCGGACTTGCCGCCGCGGATGCGGTTGGCGGCGGCGCGGATCCGGCCGCCCACACCCTTCGGCTTCGCGGGTGCGGCTTCGGTCTGCGCGGCTTCAGCTTCGGCCTCGGCGCGCGGGTTGAACTCGCTGCCGATCAGTTCGACCTGGGCCACTTCGGCCGAGTCGCCCTTCCGATAGCCGAGGCGCAGGATGCGCGTGTAGCCGCCGGGACGGGCTTCGAAGCGCGGCGCCAGCGTGTCGAACAGCTTGGCGACGACGGCGTTGTCCTGGATGTCGTGCATGACCAGGCGGCGCGCGTTGAGGGTCTTGCCCTTGGGGTCGGCCGCCTTCACGCCACGCTTCGCGATGGTGATGAGCCGCTCGACGAACGGCCGCAGCTCCTTCGCCTTCGGCATGGTGGTCACGAGATGCTCGTGGCGAAGAAGGGCGGTGGCCTGGTTCCGGATCATCGCAATGCGATGCTCGGTGACGCGGCCAAGCTTGCGGTGTGCTACTCGGTGTCTCATATCTCTTCAACTGGGAGGCTGGCGGGGCTGGCGGGGCTGGCCGGACTGTCAGTCCTGCCTGCCTGGCCTGCCGTGCCTGCCCGGCCCACCCTCCTCTTAGTCCTGCCCGCCCGCCTGGTCGACGCGCATGCCCAGGCTCAGGCCCATCGTGTGCAGGATTTCCTTGATCTCGTTCAGGCTCTTGCGCCCGAAGTTCTTGGTCTTGAGCATCTCGGCTTCCGTCTTCTGCACCAGTTCGCGAATCGTGCGGATGTTCGCGTTCTTGAGGCAGTTGTAGGAGCGCACCGAGAGCTCGAGCTCCTCGACCGACTTGTCGAGGTTCTCGTTGCCGACGCCGCTGCGCGGCACGTCACCCGCCACCTCGGACTGGGGCTCGGCGCCCTCCTCGAGGTTGATGAAGATGTTCAGGTGATCGCGAATCAGCTTCGCGGAGAGCGACACGGCGTCGCGGGGCGTGATGGAGCCGTTGGTCCAGACGTCGACCGTGAGCTTGTCGTAGTCGGTGGTCTGTCCGAGGCGCGCCGCCTCGACCAGGTAGTTCACCTTCTTGATCGGCGAGTGCACCGAGTCGATCGGGATCCAGCCGATGCCGAGATCCTCGTCGAAGTTCTTGTCGGCCGAGACGTAGCCACGGCCGCGGCGCATGCGCATCTCCATGTGGAGGCTGCCACCTTCCGAGACGGTGGCGATGTGGGCCTCCGGCTCGAGGATTTCCACGTCGGCGTCCGCCTGGATGTCGCGCGCCTTCACCTCACCCGCCTTGTCGATGCGGATGATGAGGGTCTTGGTGGTGTCGGTGTGCAGCTTCAGCGGAATCTGCTTCAGGTTGAGGATGATGTCGGTCGCATCCTCGACCACGCCCGGAATCGGCGAGAACTCGTGCTGCACGCCGTCGATCTTCACCGCCGTGATCGCCGCGCCCTCGATCGAGGAGAGCAGCACGCGACGCAGCGCGTTGCCGATGGTGGTGCCGAAGCCGCGCTCGAAGGGCTGGGCGTAGAACCGGCCGAACCGGTCGGTCAGCGTTTCCTTCTCGAACTCCAGCCGCTTGGGCCGCTGAAAACCTTTCCAGAGCATTCTCTATATCCTTCGCTTTCGGGCCCGCAGACGGGCCTCCAGACCTGCAAGTGACCACCAGCCTCCCGCCGCAGGTCTGTCAAGGCTGCGGGCCGGTGGGTAGCGAGACGTCGCGTTACTTCGAGTAGAGTTCGACGATCAGCTGTTCCTGCACGGGCAGGTTGATCTGCTCGCGCGTCGGAATCGAGACGACGCGGCCGGACAGCGAGGCGGCGTCGAACGAGAGCCACTCCGGAATGCCGCGCCCCTTCACTTCCTGCATCGCATGCTCGATGGTCGGGTTCTTCTGGCTGCGCGCCAGGATCGTCACCACGTCGCCCTGCTTGAGCGAGTACGACGGAATGTCGACCTTCTTGCCGTTGATCAGGAAGTGGCCGTGGCGCACCAGCTGGCGCGCCTGTGCGCGCGAGGTGGCGAGACCGAGCCGGTAGATCGCGTTGTCGAGACGGCGCTCGAGCAGCTGGAGCAGCGTCACGCCCGTGATGCCGCGGGTCCGCTCGGCCTCTTCGAAGTACCCGCGGAACTGATCCTCGAGCACGCCGTAGATGCGCTTGACCTTCTGCTTCTCGCGCAGCTGCAGGCCGTAGCCCGCGAGCTTCGCCTTGCGCGTCTTGCCATGCTGGCCCGGTGCGAAGTTGCGCTTCTCGATCGCGCACTTCTCCGTGTAGCAGCGCTCACCCTTCAGGTAGAGCTTCATCGCCTCTCGGCGGCACAGACGGCAGACAGGTCCGATGTAACGAGCCATTCAATAAACCTCAAAGAGAACTTTGCAGTTGGTGAATTGGTGAGTTGGTGAGTTGGTGAGTCGCGCTCACCAATTCATTCGCCAACGCACCAATTCGCCAAGTCACCAATTGCCGTATCAGACCCGACGTCGCTTCGAGGGACGGCACCCGTTGTGCGGAATCGGCGTGACGTCGCGGATCGACTTCACTTCGAGCCCCACGGTCTGCAGCGCGCGGATGGCCGACTCACGGCCGGAGCCGGGGCCCTTCACGCGGACGTCGAGGGAGCGCATGCCGACCGTCTTCGCCACGTTCGCAGCGCTGATCGCCGCCTGGGTCGCGGCGTACGGCGTGCCCTTGCGCGACCCCTTGAAGCCGATGCCGCCGGCGCTCGACCAGGCAACCACGTTGCCCTCGGCGTCGGTGATGGTCACGGTCGTGTTGTTGAACGACGCGTGGATGTGCGCCAGCCCGTGATGGACGATGCGCTTCTCGCCGCGCTTCTTGAAGGTCTTCTTGGGCTTGCCGGCTGCCTTCTTCTCTGGTGTGGCGCCTTCGGCCGCTTCAGTCTTTGCCATGTGAGTTCAATCCGCTGTCAGTTCAGGTGCTAGACGGTCTTCTTCTTCGCGATGGCGCCCTTGCGCGGACCCTTCCGGGTGCGGGCGTTCGTCTTGGTGCGCTGGCCACGAACCGGGAGGCCGCGACGGTGCCGCAGGCCGCGATAGCTGCCGATTTCCATCAGCCGCTTGATGTTCATCGAGATCTCCTTGCGGAGATCGCCTTCGACCCGCCCCTGTTCCTCGATGACGCGGCTGATCTTGCGCACGTCGTCTTCGGAGAGGTCCTTGACGCGGATATCGCCGCTCACTTCGGCTTCCTTCAGGATCTGGTTCGAGCGGAACCGTCCGATGCCGAAGATGTAGGTGAGTCCGATTTCAATCCGCTTGGTGCGCGGGAGGTCGACGCCAGCAATACGAGCCATAACTTACGAATCCTCAGTGTGCGATTCGGTCGCCGATCGACCACGCCGCCTGACGCCAGTCGCCAGGGGGTGGAAGTCCAAACAACCAATTCTACAGGGTTATCCCTGCCTCTGCTTGTGCTTCTGGTTGGCGCAAATCACCCGGACCACCCCACGGCGACGGACGATCTTGCACTTGTCGCAGATGCGCTTGACCGATGCTCGAACCTTCATCTCTCAATCCTTGTCAGGCTTGCGCCCGTCCTGGCAGGGCCACGCCCTACGCAATTCGCTCGACGATACGACCCCGGCTGCGGTCGACCGGCGAGAGTTCCAGCCGAACCCTGTCGCCGACCAGCACCCGGACGAAATTCCTGTCCACCCGGTCGGCGATGTGGGCGGTCACCAGCGCGCCCCCGTCTACCTTCACCCGGTAGAGGGCGCTCGGCAACTGCTCCACGACGCTGCCGACTACCTGCCCCCGGCCGCCGGGACGTCCCTGGCCGTCAGAATCCATGGCCCATCCGCCGTCACCGCGACCGTGTGCTCGAAGTGCGCCGCGAGGCTCCTGTCCCGCGTCACCGCGGTCCAGCCGTCACTCAGCACCTTCACCGCCGCCTTACCGGCGTTGACCATCGGCTCGATGGCCACCACCATGCCCTCGGTCAGCCGCGGGCCGCGCCCGGGTTCACCGTAGTTGGGCACCTGCGGCTCTTCGTGCATCTGCTGCCCGATGCCGTGCCCGACGAACTCGCGCACCACCGAAAACCCGTGCGCTTCCACATGCTTCTGCACGGCGTGCCCGATGTCCGACACCCGGCAGCCCGGCTTCACCACGGCGATCGCCTTGTAGAGCGACTCCTCGGTGACCCGCAGCAACCTGGCGGCCTCCTCGGAGATCGGTCCGACCGGCAGCGTGACCGCCGAGTCGCCGAAGTACCCCTCGAGCGACGCACCGACATCGATCGAGATGATGTCGCCCGCCTTGAGGACCCGCTGGCCCGAGGGGATCCCGTGGATCACTTCCTCGTTCACCGACGCGCAGATCGTCGCCGGATAGCCGTGGTAGCCCTTGAAGGCCGGAATCGCACCGGCGTCCACGATGAGCCCCTCCGCGATCGCGTCGAGATCGGCGGTGGTGACCCCAGGGGCCACCTTCTCGGCGAGCGCGGTCAGCACCTGGCCGACCAGCTTGCCCGCCGCCCGCATCTTCTCGAGTTCCGCGTGAGACCTGCAGACAATCACAGTGCTGTCCCGCCCACGACGACGCTCTTGGCGGCGTCCACCGCCTCGACCAGCTGGGCCGCCACCGCATCCGGTGCCTGGGCACCATCGACGGAGCGGAACGTTGGCCGGACGCTGTAGTAGTCCACGAGCGGCTTCGTGTTCTTCTCGTAGACCTTCAGCCGTTCCCGAATCGTCGTCTCGTTGTCATCCGAGCGCTGCGTCAGCGCGTTGCCGCACTTGCTGCACCGCATCGTCTCGATCGCCCGGGTGTCGGACGGGTCCGCGTTCTGGCCGCAGTTCCCGCACACCAGCCGCGAACATAGGCGACGGACCAGTTCGCTCTCCGGCACCGCGATGTCAATCACGATGAGCGGTGCGCGGCCGGCCATCACGCCGTCGAGCGCCTTGGCCTGCGCCACCGTCCGCGGAAAGCCGTCCAGGATGAACCCCGCCCGCACGTCGTCGCGGTCGAGCCGCTCCTGGACGATCCGAACCATCACCTCGTCGCTGACGAGCTCACCGCGATCCATGATCGCCTTGGCCCGCAGCCCGATCTCGGTGCCGGCCTTGACCGCTTCGCGGAGCATGTCGCCGGTCGAGATCTTCGGAATACCCTTCAGCTTCGCAAACCTCTCGGCCTGCGTGCCCTTGCCGGCTCCAGGAGGGCCGAGCATGATCAGATTGAGCGCCATCTACAGTCCCTGCGGGCCTCGACTCCCGCTGGCGACGCCAGGCACGTCGCGTTCGAAGATTACGTTCCTCTACGCTCTGCCTTACGCGCGACGTCCTCGAATGCGCGTCTTCTTCATGAATCCGTCGTAGTGCCGCATGATGAGCTGGCTCTCGACCTGCTGCACGGTGTCCATCGCCACGCCGACCACGATCAGGAGCGACGTGCCGCCGAAGTAGAACTGCACGCCCAGGCCTTCCGTGATGAACCGGGGCAGGGCCGCGTCGAGCCACCCGCCGATGAACGGAATGGGCTCCACCTTGAAGCCGCTCAGGAGGAACTGCGGCAGGATGGCGATCACCGCCAGGTAGAGCGCACCCGCCAGCGTGATGCGGGTCAGGATCGTGTCGATGTACTCGGCGGTCCGCTTGCCCGGGCGGATGCCGGGGATGAAGCCGCCGTACTTGCGCATGTTCTCGGCCACGTCATCCGGGTTGAAGATGATCGCGGTGTAGAAGTATGCGAAGAAGATGATGCCCGCCACGAAGAGCAGGTTGTAGAGCGGCATCCCGAGGCCGAGCTGCGTCACCACCGAGTCGGCGAACCCGTTGCCCTGGAACATCTGGGCGAACGTGGCGGGGAACGCCAGGATCGACGATGCGAAGATCACGGGGATGACGCCGCCGGTGTTCACCTTCAGCGGGATGTGCGTGCTCGACCCGCCATACATGCGGCGGCCCACCATGCGCTTGGCGTACTGCACCGTCACCCGGCGATGGCCGCGCTCCACGAAGATGATCGCGGCGATGACCAGCGCCATCACCACGACCAGCAGCAGCATCGAGAAGAGCCCGAGCTGGCCGGTGCGGATCTGGTCGATCGTCTGGATCACCGCACGCGGGAAGCCCACTACGATGCCCGAGTAGATGATGAGCGACATCCCGTTGCCGATGCCGCGCTCGGTGATCTGCTCACCGAGCCACATGATGAACGACGTGCCGGTCGACAGCGTGAGTACCGTCATCAGACGGAAGCCCAGGCCGGGGTTGTAGACCAGCGGCAGGCCCCCGGTGACGTTCGTCTGGCGCTCGAGGAAAATCGCAATCCCCAGCGCCTGGACGATGCTCAGCACGATGGTGCCGTAGCGGGTGTACTGCGTGATCTTGCGGCGGCCCAGTTCGCCTTCCTTCGAGAGCTTCTCGAGGTAGGGCCACACCACCGTCAGGAGCTGCAGGATGATCGACGCGCTGATATACGGCATGATGCCGAGCGCGAAGATCGTGACCCGCGACAGGTTCCCGCCCGAGAACATGTCGTACAGGCCGAACATCTGGTTCTGCATCTGCTGCGCGAGCTCGGCCAGCGCGGCCGTGTTCACGCCCGGCGTCGGGATGTGATGCCCGATCCGGTAGACACCCAGCATCCCGAGCGTGAACAGCACCCGGTTGCGCAGGTCCGAGACGGCGAAGATGTTCTTGAGGCTGTTTTCCATTGGCTGCAATCCGGGGCGGGCAACCTGCCCGCCCGCCTGCTATGCGAGCGCCTCGACCTGACCGCCGGCCGCCGCGATCTTCTCCGCGGCCTTCCCGCTGAACTTGTGCGCCTTCACCGTGAGCGCCTTGCTCACGTCGCCGCGCGCCAGCACCTTGATCGGGCTGTTGCCGGTCACGAGCCCGGCGGCGACGAGCGCCTCCGGCGTGATCACCGTGCCCGCGTCGAACCGCTCGGACAGCGTGTCGAGGTTCACCACCTCGAACTCCACGCGGAACGGGTTGTGGAACCCGCGCTTCGGCAGGCGGCGGTGCAGCGGCATCTGGC
This sequence comes from Vicinamibacterales bacterium, assembly GCA_046331345.1. Lineage (GTDB taxonomy): Bacteria > Acidobacteriota > Vicinamibacteria > Vicinamibacterales > CAVVIG01 > CAVVIG01. Next base: position 210,739 of record JAXLRA010000006.1, read on the forward strand.
CGCCTTCGAACCCGCGCTTGAACTTGAAGCCCGAACGCGACTTCGCACCCTTGTGCCCGCGGCCGGCCGTGTGGCCGTTGCCGGAGCCCTGGCCGCGACCGACGCGCTTCTTCGAGTGCTTGGCGCCCTTTGGCGGTTTGAGATTCGACAGATCCATGACTTGGTTCCTATTCAGCCACGCTGACCAGATGGCGGACCTTGTGGAGCATGCCGCGCGTCTGGACCGTGTCCTTCACTTCGACGGTGTGGCGGATGCGGCGCAGGCCGAGGCCGCGCAGCACTTCACCCTGATTCCTGTTGAACCCGATCGGGCTCACCAGAAGGGTCACCTTCAGCGTGCCGGTGCCCTTCGAGTCTGTACGCTGATTCGCCATGATGCTTCTTCCCTCAGGCCGTCGCCGTGGCGCCGGTCAGCTCCTCGAGCTCCTTGCCGCGCAGCCGTGCGATGACCATCGGATCCTTGAGCGAGTCGAGCCCGGCCACCGTGGCGCGCACGACGTTGTGCGGATTCGCCGAGCCGAGCGACTTGGTCAGGATGTTGGTGATGCCCGCCGCCTCGACGACCGCACGCACCGCGCCGCCCGCGATGATGCCGGTGCCGTCCGGTGCCGGCTTCAGCAGCACGCTGCCCGAGCCGAAGTTGCCGACGATCGGGTGCGGGATGGTGGAGCCCTGCATCGGGACGCGGATCAGGTTCTTCTTGGCCGCCTCGATGCCCTTCTTGATGGCCGACGGCACTTCCTTGGCCTTGCCGATGCCGAAGCCGACGACACCGTGGCCGTCGCCGACGACCACCAGGGCGCTGAAGCTCAGGTTCTTGCCGCCCTTGACCACCTTCGTGACGCGGTTGATCGAGACGACGGTGTCCTTGATGTCCAGCTGCGACGGATCGATTCGCTCGCGAGTACGCATACCGCTCCTAGAATTCCAGTCCTGCTTTGCGTGCCGCATCCGCCACGGCGCGAATGCGACCGTGATAGAGGAAGCCGGCGCGGTCGAACACGACGCGCTTGATGCCCTTCTCGATGGCGCGCTCGGCGACGGCCTTGCCAATCGCCTCGGCCCCCTTGAGGTTGCCGCCGGTGACCCCCTTCTCGAAGGTCCCCTTCACGGCCGGCTCGACGCTCGAGGCCGACACGAGCGTCGTCCCCGTCTGGTCGTCGATGACCTGCGCGTAGATGTGCGTGACACTGCGGAACACGCTCAGGCGCGGACGCTCGGTCGATCCGGCGATCCGCTTGCGCTGCCGAAGCTGGATGCGACGGCGGCGATCGTCCTTCGTCTTGATCTTCATAGCTACTTCGCCCCCGTCTTGCCGGCCTTCTTCTTGAGCACTTCGCCGGTGTAGCGCACGCCCTTCTGCTTGTACGGGTCCGGCTTGCGGAGCCGGCGCAGGTTGGCGGCCACCTGGCCGACCAGCTGCCGGTCTACGCCGGTCACCGTCAGGTGCGTCTGCTTGTCGATGGCGATGTCGATGCCGTTCGGAATGTCGAACACCACCGCGTGCGAGTACCCGAGCGCGAGGATGACCTGCTTGCCCTTGAGCTCGGCGCGGTAGCCGACGCCCACGATGTCCAGCTCACGCTTGAAGCCCTCGGTCACGCCGGCGACGGCGTTGGCCACGAGGCTGCGGGACAGGCCGTGAAACTTGGCCAGGGCCGGGTCCTCGGTCGACCGCTTCGCGTGCAGCTGGCCGTCGGCCAGCTCGAAGTTGATGCCGACCGGGTGCGCCTGCTTCAGCGTGCCCTTCGGCCCCTTCACCTCGACGGCGCCGGGCTCGATCTTCACGGTGACGCCCTTCGGCACCGGGATCGGTTTCTTTCCAATACGAGACATGTCGCTGTTCCTTATCGCTCTCGGCTCACGGTGCGCACCGCCCTCGCTGCGCGCCGGCTTCGAGACTCGTCGGTGTTGCTACCAGATGTTGCAGAGCACTTCGCCGCCGACGCCGACCTTCTGCGCCTCACGGCCGGTCATGACGCCACGCGACGTGGTCAGGATGCTCGTCCCCAGCCCCGCCAGCACCGTCGGCACGTCGTCGCGGCCGAAGTAGACGCGGCGGCCGGGACGGCTGATGCGCTCGATCCCGGTGATGATGCGCTCGCCACGCGGACCGTACTTGAGCTGCAGCCGGAGCGTCTTCTGGACCGCGCCAGGCTCCTCGACCAGCTTGTAGCTCTGGATGTACCCCTCGTCCGCCAGGATGCGGGCGATGTCGGCCTTGATGCGCGACGCGGGCATGTCCACGCGGGTGTGCTTCGCGGTCACCGCATTGCGGATCCGCGTCAGCATGTCGGCAATTGGATCTGTCATCTCTCTGAACCTTCGTAATTGGTGATTGAGTGATCTGGTGACTTGGTGGAAGACGGCGCCGTGCGACCCGCCAACTCACCAACCTGCCAATTCACCAACTGCTCTTTGTCACACCCGTGATGTCACCGTCGAGCGCGAGCTTGCGGAAGCACAGGCGGCACAGCGCGAACTTGCGCATGTAGGCCCGCGGGCGGCCGCACAGGTGGCACCGGTTGCGGAGCCGAATCTTGTACTTCGGCGTCTTCTGTTCCTTGGCTTTCTTTGCAGTCGTGGCCATTTCGATCCTTCGTTACTGCTGTCTGAACGGCATGCCGATGAACTGGAGCAGCTTGCGCGCCTCCTCATCGGTCTTGGCCGTCGTGACGACCGAGACGTTCATGCCGCGCGCCTTGTCGACCTTCATGTAGTCGATCTCGGGGAACAGCAACTGGTCCTTCAGGCCGAGCGTGTAGTTGCCACGGCCGTCGAAGCCCTTCGGGGAGACGCCCTTGAAGTCGCGCACGCGGGGCAGCGCGATCGAGACGAGGCGGTCCAGGAACTCCCACATGCGCTCGCCGCGCAGCGTGACCGACGTGCCGACCGCCTGCCCCTGGCGCAGCTTGAACTGCGCGATGGACTTGCGGGCGCGGCGGACCACCGGCTTCTGGCCGGTGACGCGCGCGAGCTCGTCGGCGCCGGTGTCGATGATCTTGGCGTTGCCCGTGGCCTCGCCCAGACCCATGTTCACGACGACCTTCTCGATCTTGGGAATGGCCATCACGTTCGTGTAGCCGAATTCCTTCTTGAGCGCGGCGATCGCCTCGTTGTGGTACTTCGCTTTCAGGCGGTTCATTTGTCGACCACTCCCTCGCACTTGCGGCAGATGCGGACCTTCCGGCCGTCGCCGAGCACCTTGCGCCCGACACGCGTCTGCTTCCCGCACTCCGGGCAGACCAGCTGCACGTTGCTCGCGTGGATCGACGCTTCGCGCTCGACCACGCCGCCCTTGATGTTGCGCTGCGGGTTCGGCTTGGTGTGCCGCTTGATGATGTTCACGCCCTCGACCACGAGCCGGTTCTTCTCGGGGTCCACCTTCAGCACGCGGCCCTTGCTGCCGCGGTTCTTGCCGGTGATGACCAGGACGTTGTCGTTCTTCCGGATGGGTGTCGCTAGACGGCTCATTACAAAACCTCAGGCGCGAGCGAGATGATCTTCATGAACTTGCGCTCGCGCAGCTCGCGGGCCACCGGGCCGAAGACGCGGGTCCCGACCGGCTCGCCGGAGTCGTTGATGAGCACCGCGGCGTTGCGGTCGAAGCGGATGTAGCTGCCGTCGCGGCGCCGCTGCTCCTTGACCGTCCGCACGATGACCGCCTTGACGACCTGGCCCTTCTTGACCGTGCCCTCGGGCGTGGCTTCCTTCACCGAAGCCGTCACGATGTCACCCAGCCGGGCGTACCGGCCGGTCGAGCCACCGATGGGATTGATGATGGCGATCTTGCGCGCGCCGGAGTTGTCGGCGACGTCGAGGATCGATCGCATCTGAATCATGGTTGCTTCTCCCTAGACCTGCGCCGCCTGGCGGACGACGCGCTTGAGGGCCCAACGCTTGCGGCGGCTCAGCGGGCGCGTCTCGACGATTTCGACGATGTCGCCGATCTTTGCTTCGCTGTTCTCGTCGTGCACCATGAACTTCGACGTCCGGCGCTCGGTCTTGCCGTAGAGTCCGTGACGCACCTGCCACTCGACGGCAACCACGATGCTCTTCTGCATCTTGTTGCTGACGACGACGCCCTGCTTTTCCGATTTCTGAGCCATAGCTACTTTGCCTGCTTCTGCCGCAGCACGGTCTTGATGCGGGCGATCTCGCGCCGCACCGTGCGTACCTTGTCGGGCGCCTCGAGCTGCCCCATCGCCTTCTGAATCCGCATGCGGAACAGCTGGTCGGTGAGTTCACGCTCCTTCGCGCCGAGTTCGTCGGCTCCCAGGTCGCGGAGTTCCGCTGCCTTCATTACGCCTTCTCCTGCGCGAACCGGGTCGCAAACTTCGTGAGGATCGGGAGCTTCGCCGCGGCGAGCTTCATCGCCTGGCGCGCATCCGACTCGCTCACGCCTTCCATCTCGAAGAGCACGCGGCCGGGCCGCACGACGCACACCCACTCTTCCGGTGCACCCTTGCCCTTACCCATTCGGGTTTCCTGCGGCTTCTTCGTGATCGGCTTGTCGGGGAACACGCGCACCCAGATCTTGCCGCCGCGCTTGATGAAGCGGGTCATCGCGATACGCGCCGCCTCGATCTGCCGCGCCGTCATCCAGCAGGGTTCCAGCGCCTTCAGGCCGTAGTCGCCGAACGACACGTCCGATCCGCGCCAGGCCTTCCCGGCCATCCGACCGCGCTGCTGCTTGCGGTACTTGACTTTCTTCGGCATCAACATAACGACATCCTCAGAATTGCTAATCGCGAATCGCTAATTGCCAAATGGACTTCAGCAATCAGCAATCAGCATTCAGCAATGTCTTTACGCTCTCGGGCGTTCGGGGCGACGCGGCCCGCGCTCCCGGAATTCCTCTTCGCGTCCACGCTGCGGCACGAGGCGCTCGCCCTTGTAGAGCCACACCTTGATGCCGATCTGGCCGTAGGTCGTGCTGGCCTCCGCGAAGCCATAGTCGATGTCCGCACGCAGCGTCTGCAGCGGCAACTGGCCGTGGAGATACCACTCGGAGCGGGCGATTTCCGCGCCGTTCAGGCGGCCCGACACGCGCACCTTGATGCCGCGCGCGCCAAAGCGCAGCGCCGACTCGACCGCCTTGCGCATCGCGCGGCGGAACGCCACGCGCTTCTCGAGCTGCATCGCCACCGACTCGGAGATCAGCTGGGCGTCGAGCTCCGGCTTCTGGATCTCCTGGATGTTGATGAAGACCTCGCGCGACGTGCGCTTCTGGATCTCCTGCTTCAGCTTGTCGACTTCCGTGCCCTTGCGGCCGATGATGATGCCCGGACGCGAGGTATAGATGTCGATCTTCAGCTTGTTGGCGGCGCGCTCGGTCTCGATCTTCGAGACGCCCGCGTGCGCGAACCGCTTCTTCAGCGTCTGGCGCAGCTTGAGATCCTCGTGCAGCAGCTTCGCGTAGTCACGGTCCGAGTACCACCGCGACCGCCACGTCTTGTTGAACCCGAGGCGGAATCCGAACGGGTGAACCTTCTGGCCCACGGTTACTCCTTATCCTTCTTCGCCGCACGGGCGCGCTTGGGCGCCGGAGCGCCACCAACCGGCACGACCTTCTCCGGACGTTCCGCCACCTGCACGGTGAGGTGGGTGGTCCGCTTGATCACGCGGTAGGCCCGGCCCATCGGGGCAGGACGCACACGCTTCTGCGACGGTCCCTGGTTCGCAAAGCACGCCGCCACGAACAGGCGGTCGACGTCGCCGCCGAAGCCGTCCTTCTGCTGCGCGTTCGCAATCGCCGAGCGGAGCACCTTGGAGATGTCCTCGGCGATCGCCTTGCGGGTGAACTTCAGGGTAGCCAGGGCCTTGTTGACGTCCTTGCCCCGGATGAGGTCCATCACCAGCCCGGCCTTCTGGGCCGAGGACCGGACGTGGCGCGCTGTTGCTTTCGCTTCGACCATGACCCGCCCCTTACTTCGCCGCCGCCGGCGCGGCCGCCTTCTCGGACACCTTCTGCGTGTGTCCCTTGAACGTCCGCGTGGGCGCGAACTCGCCGAGCTTGTGCCCGACCATGTTCTCCGTCACGTAGACCGGGATGAACTTCTTCCCGTTGTGCACGGCCAGCGTGTGCCCGACGAACTCCGGGATCACGGTGGAGCGACGCGACCAGGTCTTGATGACCTTCTTCTCGGACCCGCGATTCATCACCTCGATCTTCTCGAGGAGCGACGTATCGACGAACGGTCCCTTCTTGAGTGAACGGCTCATTACTTCTGTCTCCGCTGGACGATGAACTTGTCCGTGGTCTTGCGGTTGCGGGTCTTGTAGCCCTTCGTCGGCTGGCCCCACGGCGACACCGGATGACGGCCGCCCGAGGTCTTGCCTTCACCACCGCCGAGCGGATGGTCGACCGGGTTCATCGACACGCCGCGGTTGTGCGGACGACGTCCGAGCCAGCGGCTGCGGCCCGCCTTGCCGAGCGACACGTTCTCGTGATCGAGGTTGCCCACCTGGCCGATGGTGGCGAGGCACTCGATGAAGATCTTGCGGACCTCACCGGACGGCATCTTGACCGACGCGTACTCGCCTTCCTTGGCCACGAGCTGCACCGAGGACCCGGCGCTGCGCGCGATCTGGCCACCCTTGCCCGGCTTCAGCTCCACGTTGTGGATGAGCGTGCCGAGCGGGATGTTCCGGAGCGGCAGGCAGTTGCCCGGCAGGATGTCCACCGTCGGCCCGGAGACGATCGTGTCGCCCACCTTCAGCCCGATCGGGTGCAGGATGTAGCGCTTCTCGCCGTCCGCATAGGTCAGCAGCGCGATGCGCGCCGAGCGGTTCGGGTCGTACTCGATGGTCGACACCTTCGCCGGGATGCCGTGCTTGTCCCGCTTGAAGTCGATGATGCGGTACATCCGCTTGTGACCGCCGCCGCGCCACCACGCGGTGAGCTCACCGCGGTTGTTGCGACCGCCCGAGCGGTGCAGCTTCTCGACCAGCGGCTTGTACGGCTCCGAGGTCGTGATCTCGTCGAAGGTCTGGACGGTCTGGAACCGCTGACCCGGCGACGTCGGATTGAACTTGCGAATGGGCATGATTTACGCGCCCTCCAGGAATTCGGGCATCTTCTGGCCTTCGCGCAGCGTCACGTAGGCCTTCTTCCAGTCCGGGCGCTGGCCGGCATACCGGCCCTGGCGCTTGATCTTGCCGTGCGCGATGCTGGTCCGGATGTTCTCGACCTTCGCGCCGAGCAGCTTCTCGATCGCCGTGCGGATCTGCACCTTGTTGGCGTCGCGCGCCACCTCGAAGACGATCGTCTTGCCGTCTTCGCGCTGGATCGACGTCTTCTCGGTGATGAGCGGCCGGCGGATGATGTCGGTGAGCTTCATAGTGCGTCGCAGCCGGGCGTTAACCCAGCGCCTCCTGCAGCTTCTCGAGCGCGCTCTTGGTGGCCACCACGCGGCGCGCGTTCATCACGTCGCGCGCGGTGAGCCGCGAGCTCGGGACGGCGTTCACGCCCGGAATGTTGCGGACCGACTTCGCGAAGTTGGCGTCGAGCGCCACGTCGACCACCACGGCCTTGCCGGTGACGCCCAGCTTCTTCAGCGTGGCCACCGCGGCCTTGGTCTTCACCTCGGCCTGCGCCAGGGCGTCGACCACCACGAGGCTGCCGTCCTGGATGCGGGCCGCGAGCGCCGCACGCAGCGCGCCGCGCTCCACCTTCTTCGGCAGCGCGAAGTCGTAGCTGCGGGGCTGGGGACCGAACACGGTGCCGCCCTTGCGCCACAGCGGGTTGCGCGCCTCGCCGACCTGCGCCCGGCCGGTGCCCTTCTGGCGCCACGGCTTCTTGCCGGTGCCGCTGACCTCGCCGCGCGTCTTCGTCGCGTGGGTGCCCTGACGCTCCGACGCGTTCTGGCGCACCACCGACTCCCAGATGAGGCCGGCGTTGACACGCCCGCCGAACACCTCGTCGCGCACGTCGATCGCGCCGACCTTCTCGTTGTTGCTGTTGACGATGTCGATCTGCATGGCTACTTCTTGCCCTTCTTCGGCTTCTCGACCTGCGCCACCTTGATGCGCTTGGCCTTCAGGGCCTTGCGAATCACGACGTAGGCAGAGGGCGCACCCGGGATGCCGCCTTCGACGATGAGGAGGTTGTTCTCCACGTCGACCTTGAGCACCTTCAGGTTGTGCACCGTCGTCTGCTGGCCACCCATGCGGCCGCCCATGCGCATGCCCTTCACGACACGCGACGGGAAGGACGAGGCGCCGATCGAACCCGGCGCGCGGTGGAACATCGAGCCATGCGTCGCCGCGCCGCCACCGAAGTGGTGCCGCGTGACCACGCCCTGGAACCCCTTGCCGCGGCCGTGGCCGACGATGTCGACCCGCTCGCCAGCGTTGAAGATCGACGCCAGCACCTGGTCGCCCACCTTCGCGGCCTCGGCGCCGGGCGCCTGCGCGACCTCGCGGCGGACGCGGGTCGGGGGCACGCCGGCCTTCTTGTAGTGACCAGCCAGGGGCTTGCGCACCTTGGCCGGACGCTCCTCGACGAGGCCGAGCTGCACCGCTTCGTATCCGTCGGTCTGCGCCGTCTTCGCCTGGACGACGACGCAGGGACCCGCCTTGATGACCGTCGCCGGATGGACCGTGCCGTCCGCGTCGAAGATCTGGGTCATCCCGACTTTTCTGCCGATGATTCCATTCACCATGTCAAAAGACCTGTCAGGCGCTGGGCCATGGGCGATGGGCACTGGGCCCCGCCTACGGCCGATGGCCTATTGCCTATCGCCTATTTGTGCTCTTTTCCGAACGCCTTGATCTCGACGTCGACGCCCGCCGGCAGATCCAGCTTCATCAGGGCATCCACGGTCTGCGGCGTCGGCTCGAAGATGTCGATGAGCCGCTTGTGCGTGCGGATCTCGAACTGCTCGCGCGACTTCTTGTCCACGTGGGGCGAGCGGAGGACGGTCCACTTGTTCTTGGCGGTCGGCAGCGGAATCGGCCCGGCCAGCCGCGCGCCCGTCCGCTTCGCCGTGTCCACGATCTCGGTCGTCGACTGGTCGAGCACACGGTAGTCGTACGCCTTCAGGCGGATCCGAATCTTCTCGCTGAACGATGCTGTAGCCATATCTCGTTTACTTCCCCTGCATGCGCGCGACGACTTCCTCGCTCACGTTCGAGGGCGCCTGCTCGTAACGGTCGAAATGCATCGAGTAGCTCGCACGACCCTGGGTGCGCGACCGCAGGTCCGTCGAGTAGCCGAACATTTCGGACAGCGGCACACGCGCCTGGACGATCTGCGTGCCGCCGCGGTCTTCCTGCGACTGAATCTGGCCGCGCCGGCTCGAGAGGTTGCCCATGACGTCGCCCATGTGCTCCTTCGGCACCGTCACTTCGACGCGCATGATGGGCTCGAGGAGCACCGGCTTCGCCTTCTTCGCGGCGTCCTGGAACGCCATCGAACCGGCAATCTTGAAGGCCATTTCCGACGAGTCGACGTCGTGGTACGAACCGTCGTACAGCTCGACCTTCACGTCGTCGATCGGGTAGCCCGCGAGCACGCCGCGCGTGAGGGCTTCCTTGATGCCTTCGTCGATCGGCTTGATGAATTCCTTCGGGATGGCGCCGCCAACGATGGCGTTCTCGAAGATGTAGCCCGTGCCCGGCTCGCCGGGGTAGACATGGATCTTCGCGTGGCCGTACTGCCCGCGGCCGCCGGTCTGCTTGGCGTACTTCATTTCGCCGTCAGCCGGGCGGGTGAGCGTTTCCTTGTAGGCCACCTGCGGCTTGCCGACCGCCGCCTCGACGCTGAATTCGCGCTTCAGGCGGTCGACGATGATTTCGAGGTGCAGCTCGCCCATGCCGTGGATGATCACCTGACCGGTCTGCTGGTCGGTGTTCACGCGGAAGGTCGGGTCCTCGGCCATCAGCTTCGACAGGCCCTGGCCCAGCTTCTCCTGGTCGCTCTTCGTCTTCGGCTCGATGGCGAGCGAGATGACCGGCTCCGGGAAGTCCATCGACTCGAGGATGATGGTGTGCTTCTCGTCGCACAGCGTGTCGCCGGTGCTGACACTCTTCAGGCCGACCGCCGCGGCGATGTCGCCCGCGTAGACTTCCTTGATTTCCTCACGCTTGTTCGCGTGCATCTTCAGGAGTCGGCCGATGCGCTCCGTGCGCTGCTTGGTCGAGTTGTAGATGCTCGAGCCCGACGTGAGCACGCCGGAGTAGACGCGGAAGAAGGTGAGTTGACCGACGAACGGGTCGGTCATGATCTTGAACGCCAGCGCGGAGAACGGCGCGTCGTCGGCGGCCTTGCGGGAGATCGGGTCGGCGCCCTCGCCCGCGTTCGGGTCGACGCCTTCGATCGAGGGCACGTCGAGCGGCGACGGGAGGTAGTCGACCACCGCGTCGAGGAGCGGCTGTACGCCCTTGTTCTTGAAGGCCGAGCCGCAGATGACCGGCACGAACGCCGGCTCGCTCTTGCTGCGCACCGAGCTGTTCACGCGCTTGCGGAGCGCGGCCTTGATTTCCTCTTCGGTGATCTCTTCGCCACCGAGGTACTTCTCGAGGATCTTGTCGTCCGCTTCGGAGACCTTCTCGAGCAGCTGCTCGCGGTAGTGCTTGGCCTCGTCCAGCATGTCGGCCGGAATCTCGCCGACGATGTAGTCCGCGCCCATCGTCTCGTCCTTGTAGGTGATCGACTTCATGCGAATGAGGTCGACGACGCCAAGGAAGCGATCCTCCGAGCCGATCGGCAGCTGGATGGCCACCGGGTTCGCCTGGAGCTTGGTGATGATCTGGTCGAAGGTGCGCTTGAAGTCCGCACCGATGCGGTCCATCTTGTTCACGAAGCAGATGCGCGGCACGCGGTACTTGTCCGCCTGGCGCCACACCGTTTCGGACTGCGGCTCCACACCGGCCACCGAGTCGAACACCGCGACTGCACCGTCGAGGACGCGCAGCGAGCGCTCCACTTCAGCGGTGAAGTCGACGTGGCCCGGCGTGTCGATGATGTTGATGCGGTTGTCGCGCCAGAAGCACGTGGTCGCGGCCGACGTGATCGTGATGCCGCGCTCCTGCTCCTGCTCCATCCAGTCCATGACGGCGGTGCCTTCGTGCACTTCGCCGATCTTGTACGTGATGCCCGTGTAGAACAGGATGCGTTCCGTGGTCGTGGTCTTGCCGGCATCGATGTGGGCCATGATGCCGATGTTGCGCGTTCTGCCGAGTGGTGACTGCCTTGCCATGACCCCTTACCAGCGATAGTGCGCGAAGGCCTTGTTGGCTTCGGCCATGCGGTGCGTGTCTTCGCGCTTCTTCACGGCGCCACCGCGGAGGTTGGCGGCGTCCATCAGCTCGTTCGCCAGCTTCTCCTGCATCGTCTTGCCGTCGCCGCGCGAGGTGGCGTAGCCGACGATCCAGCGGAGGCTCAGCGAGAGGCGGCGATTCGGGTTGACCTCGATCGGCACCTGGTAGTTCGAGCCGCCGACACGGCGCGACTTCACTTCAAGGCTCGGCTTGACGTTGTCGATCGCCTTCTTGAAGACCTTGAGCGGATCGTCGCCGGTCTTCTCCTTGATGATGTCGAAGCTCTTGTAGAGGATGCGCTCGGCCGTGCTGCGCTTGCCGTCGCTCATGACGCAGTTGATGAACTTGCTCACGAGCGGGCTGTCGTACAGCGGATCCGGAGCAACGTCGCGCTTGGGAATTTCTCGTCTACGGGGCATGGCTTAAGCCTTCTTCGGGCGCTTCGCGCCGTATTTGGAACGACCCTGCATGCGACCCTGCACGCCGACGGCGTCGAGCGTGCCGCGCACCACGTGATAGCGCACACCCGGAAGGTCCTTCACGCGGCCGCCGCGAATGAGCACCAGCGAGTGCTCCTGCAGGTTGTGGCCGACGCCCGGGATGTAGGTCGTCACCTCGATGCCGTTGGTGAGGCGAACACGCGCCACCTTGCGGAGCGCCGAGTTCGGCTTCTTCGGGGTCTGGGTGAAGACGCGGACGCAGACGCCGCGCTTCTGCGGGCTGTTCTGCAGCGCCGGGCTCTTGGTCTTGATCACGATCTTCTTGCGACCGGCGCGGACAAGCTGGCTGATAGTCGGCATAAAGCAGTGAGCGTCCAAATCCACGGACAACAGCGATCGCCGCGGACGCCTCGGCGGCAACTCGCTTCACGCCGGGGAGTGTCCCCGGCCGCGCTCCAGGCCTAGAAGCCTCGCGGCTTGGCGCCTGGAACTGATTACCCTAGAGCTCGAAATTGTGTCGCGCGGTGGAATGCCTCGCCCGCTGGTGCCACTGTCCTGTCGGGAACATCCCCGAAGGCGGGCCGGGCGCTCTACTTCCTTGCGTGCCGTTCCTGTGACGTGCGGGAACAGCGCCGAACGCGTCGAAGGGTTGAAGCCAGATAGGGTGGTCCTGGCTCCAACAGAACCTGACGAGCATAACACGGGTTCCGAAGCCACGACAAGAAAATAGGCCCCGAACCCCGAACAGACTCGTCATCTTACCGTACCGTTTACGAAGCACAAGCCCCATCCGCTGTCCCTGTGGGTATTCACGGCGTCGGACCGCACACCTTACCTCTTCCTTACGCACGCTCTCTGTATAGTTGTGCCGCTGAGACAGCCAGGGCCGACGCGCCCACGCTGTCCAAGGGAGGATTGATGCGATTCGTTCTCGCAAGTGGAGTGTTCATCGCCGGCCTGGCGCTCGCCGCCAGCGCGTCGGCGCAACCGGCCGCCGGCGGGCAGACCCCGCCCCCGCCCAAGAACCTGCAGGTGCTCAAGGCCGACACCTACGGTCCGGCCATGCGCGCCTTCACGCAGGCGCTCGGCGTGCAGTGCAACTACTGCCACGTCATGGAACCGGCCCGGGACATGGCGTCTGACGAGAAGCAGACCAAGAAGACCGCGCGCATGATGCTGCAGATGGTGCAGCACGCCAACGAGATGATCGCCGGCGGCGTCGGCAAGCCCGCCGCGGAGGTCGTGCGCGTCCAGTGCTGGACCTGCCACCGCGGGAAGGCCATCCCCGAGACGCCGCCACCGGCCGCACCGCCCGCCGCAGCGCCCGCACCGCGGTAAGACAGTGCGCCGCCACGGAGGACGCTGAGGACGCGGAGAAGGTTTACCGGATTCCGCGTGCTCCGCGCTCTCCGGGGTGGCGATTTGTGTGTGGTGAAGCGGCTGAGCCCCTGGGACCGGCTCAGTCCTGTTCGAAGCGCGCCACCACCGCCGTGCAGTTGTCGCGGCTGCCGCTGTCGAGCGCGGCCTGGACCAGCCGGCGCGCCAACCCCTCCAGATCCCGCTCTCCCTCGCACGCGGCTTCCAGGTGCGTGGGGGCCAGCACGCCGTGGACCCCGTCGGTCGTCAGCAGGAACAGGTCGTCGGCATCGAGCTGGCGCTCCGCGACATGCACCTCCACCTCCGGGCGCGAGCCGATCACGCTCGTCAGCGCATTCCGCATGGGGTGCGTCTTCAGCATCGCCGGATCGAGCGACGGGTCACGCGCCAGCATCGTGGCCGCCCAGGAGTCGTCACTGGTCAGCTGCTCGGCGCGCCCGCGCGTGAGCGCGTAGAGGCGGCTGTCGCCGACATGCGCCATCGACAGGGCGTTCCCCTGGACGAGCACCGCCACGAGCGTGGTCCCCATGCCCGACAGGTCCGGCGAGCCGGCCGCCGCCTGGAACACACGGCGGTTCGCCATCTGCACCGCCGTGCGCAGCAGGTTCGACGCTTCGGACTTCGAGGGATCGAACCCGAACGGCCAGGTGTCGTCTTCGTCGTAGTTGGCAATGAACCGGAGGACGGCGTCGACCGCCATCTGCGACGCGACTTCACCGGCGTTGTGGCCGCCCATGCCGTCCGCCACCACACAGAGCTGCAGGTCGGGATTGATGCCGAAGCAGTCTTCGTTCGTGGCCCTCACCCGGCCCTTGTCGGTTACGCCGAACGCACGCAGCATGACTATGAGTATGCGCTACCTTGCCGGTGCATCGTGCCGGGTGATCCGGGGAGACTCGGGATGGCTGTGGCGCGGGCAAATCGTAACGCAAGTCGGGGACCCCTGTGGTCTCCGGCGCCCCCGCGCGTGCACCGGCGTGCAGCATCCGGAGGCGCGTCGCCCCGCGCCTCCCCCGGGCCCGCGGTGTTCCTCACGCGGGCGCACGAACGACCCACGTCGCCATGCAGCGCATGTCCTGCACGATGGTGCTCTTGATCGGATCGACGAGACGTCCGCCCAGTCGCGTCGTCAGCGCGGCCAGTTGCGGCTCCGAGACCAGGAAGCGCTCGCTGCCATCCGGCAACTGGTAGCGCCCGTCGCCGAGCGGCACGATGCGCCCCTCGATTCCGGTACTGCTGGCCAGCCGGCAGAAGAACAGTCCGCCCGGCCGCAGCACCGCCCACATCCGCTGCACCATCGCCTCGAAGTGCGCAGGGCTCCGGGCGAAGTGCAGCACGGCACTGCTGATCACCGCGTCGACCGAGGCGTCCGGCAAGGAGATCGACTCGACCGGCTCGACGACGAAGTTCGAGTCCGGGAGCGAGGGCGCCAGCCGGGCAGCCAGGGCCCGCACGGCTCCGACGGCGGCGGGGTCGGCGTCGACCGCGCACACGTCGTACCCGTGGCGCAGCAGGTACACGAGATTGCGGCCACGCCCGCACCCGGCGTCGAGGACACGCATCCCCGGCACGAGGCGGCCGCGCAGCAACTGGTCGAAGAGATACACGTCGATGTCGCCGAATTCCTCGGCAAGGGCTGACGGCATCCAGCGATCGTACGCGGTACTCCGGTCGAGAGGAAGGTGCGGGACGGGCCGACCCAGCCGACCCGTCCCCGGTCAATCGTTGCGCCGGTGCGCTAGCGCGTGGTGAGATTCCAGTACGCCCCGGCGGAACCGTTCGCGTAGGTCGCCGCACCGCCGGCACCAATGGCCCGCACCTGCCAGTAGTACGTCGTCGCAGACGCGAGTCCGCTCACGGCCGCGCTCGTCGAGGTGCCAACACTCACCCACACGGCGCATGCGCCACTGGTCATGGTGTCGATGCAGTACTCGTAGCGCACCGCACCGCTGCTGGCACTCCAGGTCAGGTTGCCAGCCGGCTTCAGGCCGGTCAGGCCGGACGATGGCGAGAGCTTGGCGAACGCTCCGGGCGCCGCCGGTGCGACCGGCGCGCTCAGGGTGCTGAAATTCGCGTAGGCCGTCGCCGCCCCGTCAGCGTACGTGGTGCCGCTCGTGCCGACCGCCCGCACTTCCCAGTAGTACGTAGTACCAGCGGCCAGACCTGAAACGGTCACACCGAGAGAGGTGCCCGCCGAGATCCACGTCGCGCACGCGTTGTCGTTAGTCGTGTCGAAGCAGTACTCGT
This sequence comes from Vicinamibacterales bacterium, assembly GCA_046331345.1. Taxonomy (GTDB): domain Bacteria; phylum Acidobacteriota; class Vicinamibacteria; order Vicinamibacterales; family CAVVIG01; genus CAVVIG01. The sequence continues at coordinate 226,068 of JAXLRA010000006.1, forward strand.
AGCGGCTCACGCCGCTGCTCGCGCTCCAGCTGAGCGGGACACTCGTGCCCAGGCCGCTTGCACCTGAGGCAGGGGCGGCCTTGCCGAAGGCGCCTGGCAGCGCAGCCAACTGCGTGGTGAACGAGTTGAAGGCCGTGGCGCTGCCGCCCGCATACGTGGTGCCGCCCGCGTTCACCGCCCTGACGTGCCAGTAGTACGCCGTGCCATTGGCCAGTCCGGCAATCGCCACGCTGGTCGCGGTCCCGACGCCCAGCCAGTTGCCGCACGCGTTGTCGTTGGTGGTGTCGATGCAGTACTCGTAGCGCGCCGCGCCGCTGCTGGCATTCCAGGTCAGGTTGCCGGCGGTCTTCAGGCCGGTCAGACCCGACGCCGGCGAGAGTTTCGCGAACGCGCCTGGAGCACTGACCGTGCTGACGCTCGCGTAGGCCGACGCCGCTCCATTCGCGTATGTCGTGCCCCCGGCGTTGACGGCGCGCGCCTGCCAGTAGTACGTCGTGGCCGCGCTCAGGTTCGACAACGAGGCAGACGTCGCGGCGCCGGTGCTCGTCCAGGCCGCACACGCATTGTCGTTCGTCGTGTCGATACAGTACTCGTAACCCGACGCGCCGCTGCTCGCGCCCCACGAGAGCGTCAGGCTGACCGGCTGCGCCGTCGCGCCATTCGCAGGGCCCACCTTGGCGAACGAACCTGGCGCGACGGGCTGCGGCGTGGGCACAGGGACGGTGAACGCCGCGAACGCCGTGCTCGCACCATCCGCGTAGGTCGTGCTGCCGGTGGCCGACGCACGTGCCTGCCAGTAGTACGTCGTGCCCGCCGTCAAGGCACCCACCACCACGCTGGTCGAGGCTCCCGTGGTGCTCCACGCGGCGCACGCGTTGTCATTGGTGCTGTCGAGACAGTACTCGTAGGCCGCGGCGCCACTGCTCGCGCTCCACGCGAGTGTGACCGTGGTGCCGGCAACCGTCGCGCCCGCGGCGGGCGCCGTCTTCGCGAACGCACCGGGTCCGTTGCCCTGCACCGTGACGGTCCACGTCCGCACGTCGTTCATGAGCCCGGTCGGGTCGTTCCGTACCCAGCTGGTGCCGTCCGCGACGGTGGCGACCACCGTGTGGGTGCCGGCGGCGAGGTTCGACGCCGTGAACTGCGCGCCGATCCCCTGCTGCACGCCGTCAACCGTCCACGTCGTCGACAGTGCGTGTGTGGCCGGGACCGTGGGTGTTACCGAGAACGTCTGCGAGGCGCCGATGGTCAGGGTCGTACCTGCGGGACTCGAGCTGTCGATGGGCGACACGAAGTTGTAGATGCGGAGTACGTGCGCTTCCTGGTTCACCGCGTAGAAGGGGACACCGAGCGTCCGCATCTTCGAGTCGTAGGTCGGCCGGTAGTAGCCGCTGTCGCAGTAGTTGCCGCCGCTGAACAGGCCGGTCACCGACGCGCTCGTCGTGGTGGTCGGCACCGGCGTCGCCGGGTCGATCCACAGGTTCCACTTGATGCCCGCCCGTGAGGACTGGGTGGTCAGGTCCGGATACGCCGGCTCGTACCCCGTGCACGTCGGCGTGCCGCCGTACTCGTCTCCGAGCAGGGCGAAGGTGTGCCCTGTCTCGTGCAGCACGAGTTCGACGGTCTGCGGATGCAGCGACGCCACCGCCACCGCACCGCCCGACCCGCCGTACGTCGTGTCGTTCACGAGCACTAGCGTCAGGTCATGCTGGTCCGCCGCCAGGCCGCTGGCGGCGATGACCGCCGAGACCTTCGAGTTGTTCACGCAGATGAGCCGCTGGATCGCGGCGCAGTTGTAGGCCGCGTCGAGCGCGGTGTTGCGGTAGGTGCCGTTCTCCGGATGATCGGCGCCCGACTCCGCGCTGACCACATCGATCCGGAAGACGTTGTAGTAGTTGCGGTACTCGGCGTAGGGCTGCTGGGCAAAGAGCCCCTGCAGCATCGTCTCGACGTCGGTGGTGTACTTGCCGGCAGCGAGTTCAGCCGCGGTGTAGCCGTCACCGAGGATCGCGATATCGATACGGTTGGCGCTCGGCCCATTGGCCCGGACCTGTGTCACCGTCTGGGCCGAGGCCGGGAGGGACAGCGCGAGCGCGAGGCAGGCCCCCTGGAAGGCGCGGGCCAGTGGACGGGACGAAGTGATGGAGGACATGGCCGCTACCTCAGTACGACGCGCGCGAGCGACCGCAGCGCCAGCGTGCTGCCGCTGCGAACCGGTTCATAGAGATCGAGCGACACCGCCGCCACATCGTCCGGGACGGTGACCGTCAGCTCGGCGTCGGTGCGGTAGAGGGTCTGGCCCGAGAGCCGCCCTGCTGCATCCGGGATCTCGGCGCGCACGATGCGCGGATCCTTGATGCGCTGCCAGCTCACCTCGGCGCCCTGCGCATCGAGCGCGACGATGACGAGATCGTCCGGGCCGATCTGCGGGTCGCGCTCACGCACCGGCGTGTCCGCGAGCGGGCGGCTGTGGCGGGGCTGGAACTGATGGACTTCGGCAAGGACACCGCGCTGGGCCATCGTGCCAGGCGTGCCGGCCGTGGCGCTCCAGTTGAAGGTGTGTTCGGTGTGGCGATGCGAGACGGCCGCCTGACGAATGGTGGGCAACCGGCGCACGCTGTCGGTGGTGCGCATGCCCTGACCGGGACCGCCTGGCTGGCCCTGTCCCGGCCGGCCCTGCGGACCGCGGCCGGGGCTGCCCGACTGACCCTGCACGGGAGTCTGCCCAGAAGACTGGGCACTGAAGCCCGCCACCAGAACGCTGCAGATAATGAAGGTGAAGAAGAAAGGCAACCGCCCGGAATGTGGGATGCGCATGATCGGTCATCCGACGGCATCCGGGGGAGTGGAACGCCGCCACTCCGGTTATCGGCCTGGCATTGGGGGAGGCACACCGCGGCTACACACGTTGGCATCGCAAAAGCCGACGGCCGCGGATGATTTCTGCAGCGAGCGGTACGCTCGGGCTCAGAGCACGCGAATTACATCGCTCCGCGTGATGATGAAGGTCTTCTCTGTCTTGAAGTCGCGCACCAGAACGGCAGGGTTCGTCGTGGTGATCATCGTCGACAGCAGTTCGACCGGCGTGGAGGCGTCGACGAACGGAAACGCGGGCGCCATGATCGAAGAGACAGGCTCACGCTTCACGGAAGGATTGCTGATAAGTTGCGCGTAAAGATGCGACTCATTGAGCGAGCCGACCAGCCGCCGATCCTGCGTGATCGAGATCTGGGAGAAGTCGTGCTCGCTCATCAGCGTGACGGCGTGCTCGACCGGCTCGTTGCCTTCTATCGAACATAGTTCGCCAGACAGTCCCATCGCGACCATGTCGCGCGCGGTCATGCCGCTCTTCTCGAGGAAGCCCTTCTCGCGCATCCAGTCGTCGTTGAACATCTTGCCGAGGTAGCGCGACCCGTGGTCGTGGAAGATGACGACCACCACGTCCTCCGGCGTGAAGTGCTGGCGCAGCTGGAGCAGCCCCGCCATGGCGGAACCGGCAGAGTTGCCGGCGAAGATGCCCTCCTCGCGCACGATGCGGCGCGTCATCAGGGCCGCGTCCTTGTCGGTCACCTTCTCGAAGTGGTCGACGACGGAGAAGTCGACGTTCTTCGGCAGGAAGTCCTCGCCGATGCCTTCCGTGATGTACGGGTAGATCTCGTTCTTGTCGAAGATCCCGGTCTCCTTGTACTTCTTGAAGACCGAGCCGTACGTGTCGATGCCCCAGACCTTGATGGCCGGGTTCTTCTCCTTCAGGTAGCGGCCCGTCCCTGAAATGGTGCCGCCGGTTCCGACGCCGACCACCAGGTGCGTGATGCGCCCATCGGTCTGCTCCCAGATCTCCGGGCCGGTCTGCTCGTAGTGTGCGGCCGAGTTGGAGAGGTTGTCGTACTGGTTGGCCTTCCAGGAGTTCGGCACCTCGCGCTCGAGTCTCGAGGAGACCGAGTAGTAGGAACGCGGGTCCTCGGGGTCGACGTTGGTCGGGCAGACGATGACCTCGGCGCCGAACGCCTTGAGGGCGTCGATCTTCTCCTTCGACTGCTTGTCGGTGGTGGTGAAGATGCAGTGATAGCCCTTGATGATGGCGGCAATCGCCAGGCCCATCCCCGTGTTGCCGGAGGTGCCTTCGATGATCGTGCCGCCCGGCTTCAGGACCCCGGCCTTCTCGGCATCCTCGATCATGCGCAGGGCCATCCGGTCCTTGATCGAGTTGCCCGGATTGAACGTCTCGACCTTCGCCAGCACGGTCGCGCTGACCAGTCCCCTGGTGATGTTGTTGATCCGCACCATGGGCGTGTGGCCGATGGCTTCCAGGATGGTGTCGCAGATCTTCTTCGTCACCGGGCTAGTGTAATCTGCAGGCCATGCCGAGAGTCATCGAACAGCCCACGGTCATCAAGTCTGCCGGCAACAAGCCGAAGCGCATTGAAGAGTTTGCGGGACGCGTGAACTCAGCCCAGTCCGACGTGAGCGTCGCACGCATGGTGTCACCGCAGGGCTGGGTGGAACCGGGACAGCGGCCCGAGTTCCAGGAGGTGACACTTGTGCTGCGCGGCACGCTGCGGGTCGAGCACGACGGCGGCGTCCTGGACGTCCGCGCCGGCCAGGCGGTTGTGACGGCGCCCGGCGAGTGGGTGCGCTACTCGACACCGGAAGATGGCGGCGCGGAGTACGTGGCCGTCTGCACGCCCGCGTTCTCCATGGACACGGTGCATCGCGATCCCGAGTAGCGGATCTGCAATCGCCAGTCTCCAATCTGCAATCTGCAATCTGCAATCTGCAATTCCGAGGTTCCGGAGGTTTCCGTGCGCGTGCTCCTGTCGACGATTGGATCGCGTGGCGACGTGCAACCGCTGGCGGCGCTGGCCGTGGCGCTGCGCGAGCGCGGCGCGCAGGTCCGCCTGTGCGTGCCGCCCGACTTCAAGGCGTGGCTCGAGGCGCTCGGCTTCCACGTCACACCGGTTGGGCCGGTACTCCGCTCGACGGGCAAGGCGCGTCCCTCCGGTCCACCGCCGACACCTGAACAGCGGCGCCAGATGATCGAGGGGACGATTGCCACACAGTTCGAGACGATCGCCGCGGCCGCGGAGGCCTGCGACCTGATCGTCGGAGCCACTGCACTGCAGGTTGCGGCGCCCTCGGTCGCTGAACGACTGCGCGTGCCCTACATCTTCGCGGCATTCTGTCCCGCCGTGCTGCCGTCGCGACATCACGCGCCGCCGCTGCTGCCGATCCCCGGGCAGACGCCGCCGGGCGTCATGGACGACTACACGCCGCTGTGGGATGCGGACGCGCAGCGCTGGAACCAGCTGTGGCTCGACCCCATCAACGCGCATCGCGCCTCGCTCGGGCTGGACGCCATTCAGGATGTGCGCAGCTACGTCCTGACGCGGACACCGTGGCTGGCCGCCGACCCGGTCCTCGCGCCGTGGCCCGATGGAGCTGGCGGCAGCGTGGTGCAGACAGGCGCCTGGCTCCTCAACGATGACCGCCCGCTGCCAGCGGAGCTCGAGACTTTCCTCGCCGCGGGCGCTCCCCCGGTGTACTTCGGCTTCGGCAGCATCCGCGCACCGGAAGGCGCCGCGTCCACCATCGTCGCGGCTGCGCGCGCCGCCGGCCGGCGGGCCGTGGTCTCGCGAGGCTGGGCCGAGCTCACGCTGCCAGCGGAGGCGACCGACTGCCTGCTAATCGACGAGGTGAACCAGCAGGCGCTCTTTCCCCGCGTCGCCGCCGTCGTCCACCACGGCGGCGCAGGCACGACAACGGCAGCCGCACGGGCGGGAACGCCGCAGGTGGTCGTGCCGCAGATCTATGACCAGCCGTACTGGGCGCAACGGGTGGCGGAGCTCGGCATCGGCATCGCGCACGACGGCCCGGTGCCGACACTCGCCACGCTCAGCCATGCGCTGGAGGGGGCGACTCAGGACGGCGTGCGCTCACAGGCCACGCGCGTGCGCGCGCAGATATCCGGGGAGGGTGCGGCGCTGGCGGCCGCACGGCTCATCGACCACGCCCAGCGCCACGCCTGACAGCTCAGCCTCGCAGGCGCAGGACTTCCGCCTTCAGCCGTTCGAGGTTCTGCGCGTTCGCGCCGGCCACGAAATCCGCCAGGCGGTTGTAGTGGTCGATCGTGTCGAACGTCTGCCGCCAGTGCACCTCGGTGCCGTCGGCATGCGGATGCAGTTCGATGGTCAGGACGAAGTGGTGACCGGACAGATGCTCGATCTCGAAGAGCACAGCCGGATCCAGGCGCGTGAACCGGCTCTCGTTCGGATAGTCCTTTCCGTCCGGGCCGTGCATGGTGAGCCGCCACGTCCCGCCGAACCTGAAGTCGAACTGGTGGTTGGTGCTCGTGAAGCCTTCAGGCCCCCACCACCGCACGATGCGGTCCGGATCGCTGATGGCCGCAAACACTTCCACGGGCGTCGCCGCAATGACGGCGCGCCTGCTGTCAGACCGCTGCTCCACCGGCTCCACGGGCGCGTGCACGGCTAGCGCCCCTCGACGTGGCGCGCGAAGTTGTCGAGGATCGCCTGCCAGCCGGCCTGCTGCTGCTCGATGGAGTGGGTCGTCTCGGCCGCGAACGACACACGGACGACGCTCCCCTCCGGCGTCTCGACGAATGCCACGGTCGCCGTGCGATCCCCGAAGGCGTACTCGATCAAGCTGTTGGGCACGACCTTCGTGTACGTGCCGGCGAAGTCGAACCCCATGCTGCCGTCCTTCGCTTCCATCCGCGAACAGAAGGCGCCCCCGACCCGGAGGTCGACCGTCGCACGCGTGGTGTGCCAGTCGGGCGAGGCGGCGTTCCACTGCACGATGTCCTCGGGGGTGGTGTAGGCACGCCAGACTCTATCGATCGGCGCGTGAACGGTGGTCTCAACGGTCAGCATCGTCATGGTCGTCTGGATCTTGCCATGCACCGTTACTGATTTCACCGGTTCGACGCAGGCTCATCCACGAACACCTCGACCACGAAAACCACCTGACACTGCGGGTCAGTCCAGCGGCTCGATGCCGCTCTGCGCGAGGCGCGCCAGATGGTCCTTCATGGCCTGGAGCGCCTGCGGTGCGTGGCGCGGCCAGTCCAGCACTTCGCCACGCACGCGCAGCGGGTCGCGTGAGCGGAACGACTTGGTGGGGTTCCCGCGGAAGCGCCTGTTGGTGACGTTCGGGTCGTCCTCGATGGGCCCGGTCGGTTCGACGATGTAGACCCGCTCGGGACCATCGCCGCTGGCCAGTTCCGCGCCCCATGCCGCCGCGTCGAGCGTCCGGCTCAGGTAGACGTACGTCGTCGTCCTCTCCAGGTTGCCGTAATTGGGCCTGTGCCCGGTGCGGATCAGATCGCCTGGCTTCAGGTCGGCCCGCGTGCCGTGATACAGCGGCCACTCGGTCACTTCTTCGACGACGCGCAGAGGGCAGCGCGACATCAGGGACATCGAGGGGCGACCGGGCGAGGGGCGTACGGAGACGTCGGCGCTCTCGACAGGCCCGAGCGGCTCCACCACGTACACCCTCGGCGGCGCCGTGTCGTCGGCCAGTTCGGCGTCCCAGATCGCCTCGTCGATACGGGTGGCCAGGAACACGACGGCGGCGCCCGCCTGACCACCGGCCGCCTGAGTCGTACGCGGTTCAATCAGGTGACCGGGTTCCAACGCGGCACGAGTGCCGTGGTAATGCACGGTCACCCTGCTCATGCCTGGCCGGCGGCGTGGTGATCCGGGTTGTGGTCGAGCACGAGATTGAGTTCCACCGCGTGCTCGAGCCACGCCTTGCACCCTGCCAGGACGAAGCTGAATCCGCCCATGGAGTCGATGGCTCGCGACACCTGTTCGTCCGGCGAACCCGTAAAGCCGGAGGCCGTGATGGTGACCAGGGTGGCCCCCTCGCCCCGCGGCTCGAACACCCACTCCACCGGGGTCGGCCAGCGCACCGCGATGCGGCGGTGCTCCTCGAGTGCCACCACGTCAACCTGGGCGGCGGCCCCATACATGTCCCAGTACCACGTGACGTGCGCACCCGGCGTGAGCACGGCGCTGCCGCGCGAGAACCAGAACCGGCTCGTGATCGCGGGATCGATGAACGCGGCGTACACCGCTGACGCGGGCCGGCGAATCAGCATCTGCGTGCGGGCGACCGGTGGTGTGATCTCGGGCATGGCTCCGGACTCCCGCTACCCGACGCGTGCGGCGTCGGCGCAGCGATCGGGGTTGAAGACGCGCGTCGCGGATGGTGGATTGTTGTGAAGCTTCTCGGCCGGCCGCCGCGGCCGGCGCACGAGTTCGCCCCCGCAGTTCGGGCAGCGCCCGCCGAGCTTCGTCTCCGCGCACGTGGCGCAGAACGTACATTCGAACGAGCAGATGCGCGCGTCCGCCGAGTCGGCCGGCAGATCGCGATCGCAGCACTCGCACCCGGGTCGCAGTTCGAGCATCACGCACCTCCGTGCGGTTGTGGCATGGAGCGGTCGCGATCGGCGACCCGCACCCTGATGTCCTCGTACGCGGCTTCGACGAGCGCGAAGAGGGCCGATTCCTTCAAGGGCGCGTGTGGACGGACCTTCACGTGCCGCATGAACTTTCCGCTCCCTTCGAGCAGGCCGGCCGGGTCGGAGAGGGACGCGCCGAGGAAGAAGCCGACACTGGCGTGCGCGCTGAACGCGTCGACGTAGGCGAACGCCACGTTGCCGACGCATGCGGTCGGCTGTCCGTCGTGCAGCAGTTCGACGACGTCCGGCCCGCACTCGCGCATCGCATCGAACCAGGGGCGCACGAGTTCGCGGAGGCCCGTGTCGTCATTGGCGAACCAGCGGGCGACATCGGGATGCCGGCGTCGCGCACCATCGAAGGTCATCAGCCTGACGCTCATGGCGGACACGATAGCATCAGACGGACGTTGCGAGCCTCCGTTCGAAGCACAGCGCATCCGGAAGCAGGCCTCCCCGATACGGCGGAATCGGTACGAACCCGAGGCGGCGATAGAGCGCCTGAGCCGCCGTCAGTTCCGGTGCGGTGTCGAGGCGGACGACCGCGTAGCCGAGGCGCCCCGCTTCTACCATGAGACCGCGCGTGATGAGCTCCCCGACGCCGCGACCCCGCGCGTCAGGCCGGACGTACACGCGCTTGATTTCCGCACACCCCGCTTCGTCGAGCCCCAGCAGCGCACCACAGCCGAGGCACTCGCCCTCCGCACTCGCGAGGAGGAGCGCGCCCATCGGGGGAACGTAGGGGTGCGGCAGCGCCGCGATCTCGGCGGCGGCCGTCGGCCAGCGCCCGGGAGTGTGCGGCAGGGCGGCGTACTCGCGCACCAGCATGCGCGCCTGCTCCACAAGGCCGCCGGGCGACGACGCCGAGACGCTGGTCAGGATCATGGGTGAACGCGCCCCGCGGACCGGATGTCGTCCAGGGCCGATCGGTAGTGCTCGGCCACCACCTGCTCCGCCTCCGTGCGCGCGATCGCCGTCGGCGCGCCGGTGAATCCGGCCGCGTGGAGCGCACGGCCGAACACGGTGTCGGCGCTCGCCCCGGCGGCGCGCATGTCGCCCACGCTGGTGTCGCGATCGGCCTTGCTCAGCTTCTGCGTGGCGCTCTTCATGATGAGCCCATGGTGGAGGAAGCGCGGCGGTTCCTCGCGGCCGAGCATGCGCGCGAGCAGGATCTGGCGGCCGGTCGAGGCCAGCAGGTCGTCGCCGCGAACGACGAGGTTCACGCCCTGCAGCATGTCATCGACGGTCGCCGCGAACTGGTAGGTCCAGTTGTCGTCGCGATCCTTCAGCAGGATGTCGCCGCACTGCTCGAAGGGCCGCTGCTCCTGCAGGCCGTGACGCAGGTCGACGAAGCGCTCGATCGTGTCGTCGATGCGCACGCGGAGGCCGAGCCCACGGCGCCAGGGGAGTCCGCGCGTGGCGCACCGACCTGAGTAGCGGAGTTCCGTATCGGGCGCCACCGGGCCGGTCGCCTGCTCCATCGCCTCGCGCACGTCCCGGCGGGTACAGTCGCACGCATAGATGCCGCTGGCCTGGCTGGTGCCGGCCGCCACGGGCGCGGGGGAGGTGCTCGAGAGGCCGTCATCGGCGCCGTTCCGCAGCGTCGTCAGCGCCTGTGCGTAGACCTCCGTGCGATCGCTCTGACGCCCCTGGCACGCGCCCGCTCGAAAGGCGGCAGTGGGCGGGTCGTCGGGGACGAAACCGAGCCAGTCCAGGTCGTCGAGCATCGCGCGTTCGAACTCCGGCCGGCTGCGCTGACGATCGTGGTCTTCGACACGCAGCAGCACTCGCCCTCCGAGCGCCCGCGCGATCCCCCACACGTGCAGCGCGTTGAGGACATGCCCCAGGTGCAGATAGCCGGTTGGCGCCGGTGCGAAGCGCGTGACGATCATCGAAGCTGGCCACTGTGCCACGGAGAGCCCGTCTGCCAGAAGACTATCGTGTCTGGCTCCCTCCGCGCACGCCGCGTCGGCCGCGGCGATCTCAGTGGGCGGCGCCGCGCCGATGCGCGATCATCTTCAGCCCATGCTTCATGCGGAGCGTGACAACCGGCTGCGGCACGACCGGATGGCCGGGCACGAGGCGCAGCGACCACTGCTGCGCGATGGTGGCGGTGACCAGCACCAGTTCCATCCATGCGAACGACTCGCCGATGCAGCGGCGAGCGCCGCCACCGAACGGGAAGTACGCGAACTGCGGCAGGCCGGCCTTGAATGGCGGCGTCCAGCGCTCCGGCCGGAATGCCGTCGGCGCCTCGTAGAACCGCGCGTCGCGCTGCATCACGTAGGGGCTCATCAGGACGATCGTGCGCGGCGGCAGCGTGTACCCGCCGACGTCGTAGGGACCGATCGCGCGGCGGCCGACCAGCCAGGCCGGTGGATACAGGCGCATCGACTCCGTGATCACATGCTCCACCACGGTCAGCTTCGGCAGGTCGGCCATCGTGGGCGTGCGCCCTCCCAGCACGCGGTCGACCTCTTCGTGCAGGCGCGCTTCCACGTCGGGGTGCTGGCTGAGCAGGTACCACGTCCATGCCAGCGCGTTGGCCGTCGTCTCGTGGCCGGCGAGGAAGATCGTCATCGCCTCGTCGCGCACCTGCGCGTCGGTCATGCCGGCGCCGCCCTGTTCCTCGTCCTGCGCCATCAACAGCATGGACAGCAGGTCGCCGCGGTCGCCCGGGTTCCTGCGCCGCTCGGCAATCAGGCCATAGACGATGGTGTCGAGGCGCTGGCGGGCGGCCTTTCCACGCTGGAGCTGCGGAATCGGCAGCTGCTCGAGCACGTCCGCGAACGGCAGCATCGTGGTCCAGAAGGAGTCGAGCACATCGCTCAGGGCCTCGCCGACATCGCGGGCCTGCGCCTCGACATCCGCATCGAAGAGCGTCCGCCCCACGATGCCGAGCGTCAGGCGCATCATCTCCTGCGAGGCATCGATGACGCCACCGTCGGGCCAGCTGCGCTGGACGCGGTCGGCGTATTCGCTCATCGCCGTGCTGAACGAGGCGATGCGTTCGCGGTGAAAGGCCGGCTGCATGAGCCGTCGCTGCCGCAGGTGCGTCTCGCCTTCGCTCGTGAGCAGGCCGTCGCCGAGCAGCTTGCGCGCCTTCTCCAGGCCGCGGCCCTTCCTGAAGTTGCGCTGATGGGTCATCAGCACGTCCTTCACGAACGCGGGGTCGCTCAGGAGCACCACGTGTTCGCCGGCAGCGCGCGTATGGGCGATATCGCCGTACGTCTGCTTCAGCTCCTGCAGGAACGCGAGGGCGTCGCGCCCGATGGCGATCGGCAGGACATTGCTCAGGCGTCGCGGTGGGCCGGGCGGCCAGGCCGCTGCCACGGCCATGCTCAGTCGTGTCCCCCGACGACCACGTTCCACGGCTGGATGCGCCAGGTGATGATGAGCCCGTTCGTCACGTACGGGTCGTGCTTCACGAACGCCTCCGCGGCGGCCGGGGTCTCGGCGCGGAAGATGATGATGGCCCCGTCCGGCTCCTCGCCCACGGCGCCGGCCATCACCACCTCGCCCCGCTGGTGCGCCTCGCGCAGCATGCGCAGGTGTTCGGCGCGGAATGGGGCGCGGCGGTTCACGTAGTCGTCGACAACGGTGTCGTAGCGCAGCACGAAATACATGGCCTCACTGTACTCCGGCCGGGCTGGCTTCGGGATGCGCGACCGCGCGGCGCGCCACGACGAGCGCCACGGCAAGCAGTCCTGCCGCGATGAGGAACGGGATGCCGGGCAGGTTCCAGCTGCGATAGGGGCCGATGGCTGCGGCAAACGCCTGGGTGAAGAGCAGCGGCGCCGTCATGCTGGCAATGCCCATCAGGCTGCCCTGGGCGCCCTGGAGCCGGCCCTGTTCCTCGGGGCCCACCAGCCTCGTCATCATGCTCTGGAGGGCCGGACTGGCCACGCCGTAGAACGCCGAGACCGGGATGCCGGCCACGAACCACGCGCCGGTGGCGGCGAGGCCGAACATCAGGTCGCTCACCATGCCGGCGGCGAAGCCGACCGCGAGCGCCCGGCGTTCACCCAGCGCGGACACGATGCGGCCGACCAGGCCGCCCTGCACGATCATCGACGCGACGCCGACCAGCGCCAGGACCAGCCCGACGGTCTGCGCGGTCCAGCCGTAGCGCCACGTGGTGTAGAGGACGAAGGTGCTCGGCGCCGCATCGTGCGCCAGCATGGACAGGAACCCGGCGAAGGCCAGGGCCGGCAGATGCGGATGCGCCCGGAGCAGCGCCAGCGCGCCCGCAGGATTCGCACTCTTCCAGTGGAACGGTGAGCGGCGATCCTCCGGCAGCGACTCCGGGAGCACGAAGAACCCATACGCCGTGTTGGCGAGGCTCAGGATCGCCGCCCCCCAGAACGGTGCCCGCAACGAGTACCCGGCCAGCAGTCCGCCCACGGTGGGACCGATGATGAACCCGACCCCGAAGGCCACGCCGAGCATGCCGAACTTCGCCGCACGCTGCTCGGGCGGCGTGACGTCGGCAATGTAGGCACTCGCCGTGCCGTAGGTGGACGAGGTGATGCCCGAAATCACACGCCCGAGCAGCAGCCACCCGAGCGACGGTGCACCCGCCATCAGCAGGTAGTCGACACCCAGTCCCGCACACGACAGCAGGATGACGCGCCGCCTCCCGTATCGATCGGAGAGCGATCCGAGGACGGGCGAAAAGAGGAACTGCATGCCCGCATAGACCGTTCCGAACACGCCGACCCAGGTGGCGGCCGACGCGGTATCACCGCCTTGAAACGCCTCGATCAGGCGCGGCAGCACCGGCACGATGACGCCGAGCGCCAGCATGTCGATGACCACCGTGACGAAGATGAACGCGAATGCCGCGCGCCCGTGCCCTCCCGCACCCATCGTCAGGGCCTGCCGATGACCTCGCCCGCGAGCGCCGCCACGGCGGAGCGATAGGTCGTGTCGATGCCGGCGACCTCACGGGTGGAGACACGCAGGTCGCGCAGGCGACCGTCGTGCAGCCCGTAGATCCAGCCGTGGATCGCCAGCGCCTGGCCGCGCGTCCAGGCGTCCTGGACGATCGTGGTCTGGCAGACGTGGCGCACCTGCTCGATCACGTTCAGCTCGCACAACCGGTCCACGCGCGAGGAGAACTCCGTCGCGGGGTCGAGCACGTGCTGGTGCTGCTCGGCCACGTCCTGCACGTGCCGCAGCCAGTTGTCGATCAGGCCGAAGCGGTCGCCGTTGAGCGCGGCACGCACGCCGCCGCAGCCGTAGTGGCCGCAGACGATGACGTGCTTCACGCGAAGGACGTCGACGGCGTACTGGAGCACCGAGAGGCAGTTGAGGTCCGTGTGCACCACGAGGTTCGCGACGTTGCGGTGCACGAAGAGTTCACCGGGCAGCAGCCCGACGATTTCGTTGGCGGGCACGCGGCTGTCGGAGCAGCCGATCCAGAGGAATTCGGGCGACTGCTGCGAGCTGAGCTTCTGGAAGAAGTCGGGCGTCTCCCGGATCGTGCGGGCCGCCCACTCGCGGTTGTTGCTGAAGAGCTGGTTGATTGGCACAGACCACAATGCTAATTGCGAAACGCCGATTGCTGAACGGATTGATCAACCCGCATTCAATCAGCAATCAGAAATCAGCAATCCCTATTGCCGGCCTTGCGCGATGCGGATCCTGCCGTGGAGATCCTGCAGCCGTGCGTCCGAACCGGTGAAGACGCCCTGCGGCTCCTGGGCGAACGGCAGCATGCCCGCGTAGATTTCCCCAGAGCGGTAGAGGTTGAGGCCGCGGCCTGCCAGATACTCCAGCCGAAGGTTGCGATCGCGATTGATCTGCGCGTCCTTCAGCCAGGGCTGCATGTCGGTGGCCGAACCGGCGTACGTCGCGAACAGATCCACCGCGGAGTTCATCCCGATGTCCGCCAGCGACTTGCGCAGCGGCGCGTACTCGGGCCGCGCGAGGCGGGCCTCCATCTCGTCCAGGTCGATGCGCGTGCCGTCCACCTGCCCGAGCAGCACGAGGTCGTAGCCGGCGCCGTTGTAGGTGTTCGCGAAGATCATGCCCTTCGGGAACGCCTCGAAGAACGTCGCGATCTCGCTCTTCACCGCCTCGGTGTTGCTCTCGTACAACTGCACGAACAGGGTCACGACGCCGCCGGGGTTCAGCCGGCTCTTCGCCAGTTCGAAGAACTCGCGTGTGTAGAGCATGGCCGCGCCCTTCACCCACGGGTCGAGGGGGTCCGACGTGATGGCGTCGAACGTCTCGTCCGTCGTGAACAGGAAGTGTCTGGCATCGTCCAGGTGGACGTGCACCTTGGGGTTGGTGACGACGCTGAAGTTGTGCTCGGCGAAGTAGGTGGACACGACGCGCGGGACCAGCGGCTCGATCTCGGCGATCGTCTCGTGCTCGACGACCGGGTCGATCGAAACCGCGCCGGCCGTGACACCGGCGCCGCAGCCAATCACCACCACCTTCTTCGCCTGCTTCGGCACCAGGGTCGTCAGGTGGCCGAGCATGCGCTGCAGCCGCATGTCCTGCGGTTCACTCGACGCCTGGACCTTGCCGGCGTTGTGGTAGTTGCGGACGCCGTTCGAGCGCTCGGTGACGGCGACCGAGGCGTTCCAGCCCTCGCCGCTGTAGATCACCTCCGACTGCCCGAGCTGCGTGGCCGTGTACCGGCCGTACGCGATGAAGACGCCCGGCACGGGGTGCACGCCCAGCACGAGGAGCCCCGCCACGGCGCCAGCCGCGGCCAGAGGTACGGCCGACACCCGGCTCTCCGAGAGCAGCAGGAAACCCGACAGGGCGGCGAGCACGATCAGGACCTGCTGCGCGTGCTGCGTGCCGATCCAGACCACCAGCAGCAGGCTGGCCGTCAGCGACCCGATGATCGCGCCGAGGGTGTTGGCGGCGTAGACGCGCCCGACGAGCCTCGCCGGATCGCTGCCCGGCGTGGCGACAGACGCCAGCGCCAGCGGGAAGCTGGCGCCCCAGAGAATGGAGGCCGGCAGCGCCGCGAACAGCGCACGCACGAGGTCCAGCTGGAACTGGTACCAGACGTTCGTCGTGAGCGACGGATTGATGGGCCAGTAGGGCAGCGACTCGGTGAGCACCCACGACGTCCACGCCATCGCCGCGCACAGCGCAAGCTGGCACCAGCCGAGCGCGACACGCGGCCGCGCGAGGCTGCGCCCCAGCGCCGCGCCGAGGCTGCTCCCGAGTCCGATGCCCGCGAGGAACACCGCCAGGATCAGCGAGAACGTGTAGGTGGTGGCGCCGAAGAGCAGCGAGAGCGAGCGGGTCCAGAGCACCTCGCACGCCAGCGCCGTGAGCCCCGAGAGCCCGATGGCCACGTAGACGAATGCCCGGGCGCGCGCATCGTCCGCCTGGCTGAAGCCAGGCGCTACGTACGATCCGCCGGGCGCTACGTTCGACCCGCCAGGCGCTACGGTCGACACGTCGGGCGCTACGGGCGACTCGCCAGGCGCCCCGTGCGAGTCGCCAGGCAGTCCGACCCGGCCTGCCAGCCCGACCTGCGACAGTCCCGCCTGCCCTGCCTGCCTCGCCTGCTGTGCCTGCCCGGCCTGCCCGTCGATCCGCGCGAGCAGCAGCGCGAGCGCGGCGACCGTCACGTTGATCGCCACCGCCACGTAGGTGGTGATCGACATGTCGTACACGGACATCAGGTAGAACCCGGCGAGCAGACTGCCCACGACGGCGCCGGCCGTGTTGCCACCGTAGAAGTAGCCCAGCCACGCCACGCCGTCCCTCGACGACTCCACCCAGCGCGCGATGGCGGGGAGCGTGGCCCCCATCATCAGGGTTGGCGGCAGGAGGCAGATCGCGGCAATGAGCCCGCGCATGATCATGCCGGTCACGCCGGAGCCGGCCCAGGCGGTGTACACACCACCCACGACCGGCATCGCGAACAGCAGGACGAGCCCCATCGCCGCAATCCCCAGCTCGAGCCACGCATAGAGCTGGAGCGGGTGTCGGCCCGCTGGCGCCACGCGCGGCAGGAGCAGGCTGCCGAGGCACATGCCGCCCATGAACGTGCCGAGCAGCACGGCCATCGACACCGCCGACGACCCGATGACGAGTTCGAGCAGCTGGAACCAGACGACTTCGTAGACGAGCGCCGCGCATCCGCTGCCGACGAAGAGCAGCAGGAGCGCAGGGAGCAGGCGGCGTGACGGCATCGTGAAGAGTCCTGGCTAGCGGGGGAACGGCTGGAGCCCGGGCGTATGCCCCGCCGGCACCGGTGTGCGCGCGGTATTCAGCACCATGGCCAGCGTGGTGTAGTAGCCGGAAATGCCGAGGATGTCGATCACGCCCTGCTCACCGAAGGCCTTGACCGCCCGCGCGTAGGTCGCGTCGCTGATGCTCTTGTTGCGGTGCAGCTCGTCACAGAACGTGTAGAGCACGTCCTCGTCGTCGGCCATGCCCTCGGGCCGGCGCCCGTCCGCGACCGCGGCCACGATGGACGCCTTGAGCCCGCCCTGCACGGCGAGCGGCGCGTGCACGTCCCACTCGTAGTTCTGTGTCCACTGGCGGGCGGTGATGATGATGGCGAACTCGCTCAGGCGGGGCGGCAGGACGCTGGTGAACCGCAGGTAGTCGCCCATGGCGCGCGCCCGGCTCATCACCTCGGGGCTGCGGAGCAGCGGCCAGAACGGGCCGGACAGGCCGGTCTTGCGGGCCGCCTCGAACTCCTGGATCGCCTTCTTCTGCGCGTCGGTGAGCCGGTCGGACGGGATGGGCGGCATGCGGTCCTGCGCGACGGCAGGGGCGGCACACGCCAGGAGCAGAACCGCGAGGACGACGCGAATCGACATGACGACATCCCTCAAAACAAAGGGCGACGGCTTGAGACCGTCGCCCAGTGATGAAACCCGTCGCGCGTGAACGCGTGGGTTTACTTCAGGTGCTTGCCGACCAGCTTCGTCATCGAGAACATGTCCACCGATGACTTGCCACCGAAGACCGCCTTCAGGGCCGCGTCAGCATTGATCTGGCGCTTGTTGGTCTTGTCCTGCAGGCCGTTCTTCTTGATGTAGGCCCACAGCTTCTTCGTGATCTCCGTGCGCGGCACCGGCTTCGGTCCGACGACAGCGGCCAGCGTGTCGCTCGGCGTCACGGGCTTCATGAAGGCTGCGTTCGGCTTGCGCGCGCTCTTCTTCGCGGCTGCCTTCTTCGCCGGCTTCTTCGCGGCTGCCTTGGCCGGCTTCACTGCTGCCTTCTTCTTGGGAGCAGCCTTCTTCGTGGCTTTCTTTGCCATGCGGTCTCCTCTAAAGACGCGATTGAGCGTCGAGGGAGAGTACCACGAATTCGCGCTGTGTACACCCGCGAAGTGAGCGCCGTACAGAGGGAAACCGCATGACCACACCCGGCACTCCTCGGTCTCGCCCCTCTGGGGAGCCGCCCCCGAACGCCGGTGCCGCGGCGGAGCACGCAGGCCGGTGTGTCCTGCGCGTCGAGGCGGCCCGCACCCGGCGCAGCGGCCTCAGTGGTAGTGCGCGTCCATTTCCCCGGCGCGGATGGCCACGTCGAGGAGGTTTTCCCTCTGGGGAATCGGGCAGTTGTAGTGGTCCGAGAAGGCGCAGGCCGGGTTGTACGCGCTGTTGAAATCGAGGAGGTAGCGGCCGTCCGGCAGCCGCTTCGCATCGACGTAGCGCCCCAGCGCATAGCTCTCGTGACCGCTCGTGGCATCGCGGAAGAAGACGCTGATATCGTGCTCGCCCACGCCGGGCTCGAGGAGGCGCACCGCCTGCAGGCGCACGGGCCTCCCCTCGATCGTCACGTCGAACCACCCCACCTTCGCCGCGCGACGCGCGTTGCCACGGGTGGAGAGGATGGTGACCGTCTCCGGCGCCGGGTTCGCCGTCAGCGCGAGTTCGAACCGGAGCGCCAGGTTGGGCGCGAAGTACCTCAGCCCCTTGTAGCGCGCGAAGCCGGGGCTCTTCGGGTCGAACACGATGATGGCGGGGTAGCGCTGATGGGACAGCCTGAGCTGGAACCGTCCAACCCCGATCAGCCCGGGATCGACGACGGCCTCCCGGGTATCGGCGCCCTTGCTCGAGAAGCGCGCCTGGGGATCCACGGCCCTGACGATGAAGCGATCGCCATCGACCGTCACGGCGAGGTGATGGGCGGTGAACGCCGGATCGTCCACGCGCACGTCGTTGCCGGCCGCACGGCCCACCGTGAGGGTGGTCCGGTTCTCGAAGTCGCGCCGGTCCACGGTGGCCAGGTAGGACGTTCTGTCGTGCTGCAGCCAGGTTTCGGCGGCCGCGCGCTCCTTCGCGAGCGCCTCCAGCACCTTCGCACGCTCCGCCGTCGTCAGCACCACGGGCTGCGCGGGCCCCGGGGCCGCGGCAGCCAGTGCCACCGCAGCCGCCGAGGCAAGTCCCAGCACCACGAGCGTCTGCGTCATGTGCATCATCGTGCGCGCCCCTCCTCGGTCCTGACTCCGGGTCCGACTTCTAACTTCTGACTTCTCAGTTCTGAGTTCTAACTTCCCGGTGCCGATCCAGCCACCAGGCCCACGCCGGGAAGAGGACCGAGGCCGCGATGGCCACGACCGCGATGGCCGTCACCGATGGTGGAGGCTCCGGTGCGAAGGAGTTGGCCAGGTAGATGAGCGCCAGCGTGACGGCCAGCCCGACGAAGGCCCACCGGCCCACGCGGTCGCGCGCGCGCGTGGTGGAGGCGTAGAGCCACACGCCCACGGCATAGAGCAGCAGTTCCACCGCCATGGTGCCGCTCACCGAGTTCCACAGCGCGAGCCCATACGTCGGTCCACCGGGATACAGCGGCATGTCCGGGGCGTGCGTCACCCAGTCGAGCACCCAGTGGCTGACCACGAGCAGCGCCACGACCACGAACGTGCGACGGCCGCCGAAGATGCCGCGATAGGCGGCGCCGAGCACGCCTCCCCAGAGCACCAGCATCACCAGCGAGTGCGACCACGGATAGCTCAGGAACGTCAGCGGGGTGTAGGCCGTCGCCCCGGGCTCGATCCGCACAGACTCGACGCCCAGCAGGACGAGCACCGGCCACAGGATGTCCGCGAAGAGCACGGCGAAGAAGAGCACCGCCAGCGAGACCCGCGGGATGACACGCTTGGCCGCAAACCCGACAGCGAAGTGTCCGATGAACATCTGTGGGGAATCTTAAAGGAGGTTGGGGGTTGGAGGTTGGAGGTTGGGGTCGCGGTCAGAGGGCGATGAGCGCGACTGCGGCGACGCAGAGCGCCGCGCCGAGCCACTGGGCGCGGGTCACGTGCTCGTGCACCAGCACGCGGGACAGCACGACCGTTGCCGCGGGATAGAAGGACGAGATCACCGCGGCCACGTCGAGGCGCACGTACGACTGCGCGACGAGGTAGAAGGCGGTGCCGGCGGCGTCGAGCATGCCGGCGAGCAGTCCGAGCGGACTCCGCGTCGGCGCCGGGAACGGCAGGCCGCGCTGGAGGAGCAGCGTGAGCGACACCAGGAACATCATGGTGCGCGAGACCGCCAGTGGCAGGTAGACCGAGCCCGGCGGTGCCCAGGCGATGAGCACCAGGAAGCCGCCGAACCCGACGCCGGACCACAGCCCCAGGCGGATACCGGTCCGGGCGGACGCACCGGCGGGTGCCGCACGCGCGACGAGGAAGATGCCCACGAGCGCCAGCGCGAAGCCGGCGAACTGGGTGGCGCGCGGCGCGCCCTGCGTCACGCCGGCGTAGACGACCGGCACGAGCGCCGCCACCACAGCGGCCGTCGGCGCCACCACGGCCGCCGATCCGAGCGAGAGTCCGCGGTAGAGGCACGCGATGCCCAGCGAAGTGGAGAGGCCCGCTCCCACCGCCGGCAGCAACCCCCGCCAGGGCGGGAGCGATTCACCCGTGGCCACCGTCAGCATCGCGAGCATCGCGAGGCCCGACAGGGCGGACAACCCGAGCACCTGGTAGGCGTCGAGGCGGGTGGACGCGCGCCCGCCGCAGAAGTCGCCGCTGCCCCAGACGACCGCGCAGGCCGCCGACAGGAGTATGCCTGTCAGCACGGCCATCTCCGACGCCGGCCCGCGCGGCGCATCAGCGCGGCTTCACCCACTTGATGCGCGTGTAGGCCACGCGGAAGCCGTTGCGCTCGGCGTTGCGCTGCGACGTGCTGCCCGGCAGCGCGCCCATCATGGCCAGCGAGCAGCCGCGCTCGGCGGCAAAGCGGAGCCGCGCCGCGAGCAGGGCCTTCTGGGCGCCGCGCCCGCGGGCGCCGGGCACGGTGCTCGCGCCGGCCAGCAGCGCCACGGCCCCGTGGATCCAGAGCATTCCGGTGGCAATGGGCCGCGCGCCGTCGAGCGCCAGGAAGGGATGGCTGTCCGCGGCGCCGGCGGCGGTGGGCCCGAACGCCGCCATGAACTCGCGCACCTCGGGGAATTCGCTCCATCCCTCCTGTGCCGTGCGTGCCCAGGTGTCGCGCTCGTGCAGGTCCGCCGGGCGAACGACCAGCGGTGTCTGCGCCGGCGCGGTGCTCTCCAGGCTGAGCGGCTGGAAGAGGATGCTGGTGAACTCGCAGGGCCGATACCCGCGCTCGGTGAGCAGCGCGAGCGTCGTGGGATCGGCGAGCGGACTGACTTCGTGCAGCACGTCCGCGCCGCGCGAGGTGAAGAAGTGCTCGAGCGCGTCGAGCGTCCACGGCGTCACGGGTTCGAAGATGCCCAGCCCGAACGTCTGGGTCAGCGGAGAGCCGACGCCGTCGAACATGGCGTACGCACCGCCGGCTTCGGTCCAGGCCGCCCCGATCTCCGGCGAGACGCGCGCACGCGATTCGACGAAGCGGGCGTTGGCGTGCCCCTCGGTCCGCTCGAGGCGGCGGGCCAGGGCGAGATCGATCAGCGGATACTCCATCGGCGTCACGCAGCCTCCAGCACCTGGGCGAGGATATCCGCGGCCTGCTCACACTCCGCCGTCGAGACGTCGTAGTGCGTGACCGCCCGGACGGTGCGCGGACCGAACGCGATGACCAGTACCCCCCGCTCCCGCGCCCTGGCCACGATGGCGTCTGCCGCGGGCAGTCCCGGTCCGAGATGGAAGATGACGATGTTGGTCTGCACGGTGGCGAGGTCGAGGACCACGCCTCGCAGCCCGTGCAGCCGCGCGGCGATCCGCCGGGCATTCGCATGGTCCTCGGGCAGGCGGGCGAGGTGGTGGTCCAGCGCGTAGAGCCCGGCCGCCGCGAGGATGCCGTTCTGCCGCATGGCCCCGCCCAGCATGCGTCGCACGCGAACGGCGCGCGCCATCAGGGCCGCGGGACCGGCCAGCATCGACCCGGCGGGTGCGCCCAGCCCTTTCGACAGCGCCACCGACACCACATCGAACGGCTGCGCCAGTTCGGCAAGCCCCACGCCGGAGGCCGCCGCGGCGTTCCAGATGCGGGCACCGTCCAGGAAGGTATTGATGCCGCGGCCGCGGGCCGCGTCGCAGATGCCGATGACCGTCGACTGGTCCCAGACCAGCCCGCCGCCCCGGTTGTGCGTGTTCTCGATTTCGACCAGCGCGGTGCCGGGCATGATCATGTGATCGCGCGGCTTGATGGCCTCGACGAAATCGTCCGCCGTGAACGTGCCGCCCGTGCCGACCTCGGTAAACTGGACGCCGGCGTTGGCGGCAGAGGCGCCGGCCTCGGACCAGACCGCATGTGTCGCGCGTCCAACGATCACATCGTCGCCACGGTGGGTCAGGATCTGGAGCGCCACCTGGTTGGCCATCGTGCCACTCGGCAGCCAGAGCGCGGCCTCCTTGCCGAAGAGCGAGGCGACCCGCGCCTGCAGGGCGTTCGTGGTCGGGTCTTCGCCGAACTGATCGTCACCCACGGGAGCGGCCGCCATGGCGGCGCGCATCCCGGTGGTGGGCCGTGTCACGGTGTCGGAGCGCAGGTCGATAGGCACGGAAGAATTGTACGCGCACGCCGCGGGGAGACTCAGGACACATGCCGAAGAACCGACTCGAAGCCTTCAGCGACGGCGTCATCGCCATCCTGATCACGATCATGGTGCTGGAACTGAAGCTGCCGCACGGCACCGACTGGCACGCCCTGCAGCCGCTGCTGCCCGTGATCGTGACCTACGTGCTGAGCTTCGTGTACATCGCGATCTACTGGAACAATCACCACCACATGCTGCACGCCGCACACAAGGTGAACGGCCCGGTCCTGTGGGCGAACAACCACCTGCTGTTCTGGCTGTCTCTCGTGCCGTTCGTCACGGGCTGGATGGGCGAGAACCACGGGGCGTCGTTCCCGGCCGCGGCGTACGGCTTCGTGCTGCTGATGGCTGCGGTCGCCTACACCATCCTCCAGCACTGCATCATCGCGACGCTCGGTCCGCAGTCCGAACTCGCGCTGGCGGTCGGGCGAGACTGGAAGGGCAAGGTGTCGCTCGCCTGCTACATCTCGGCGATTCCGCTCGCCTTCGTCAACCAGTGGATTGCCGATGTGCTCTACGTGTCGGTGGCGGTGCTCTGGTTCGTTCCGGACCCCCGTATCGAACGGCACGTCCGGCACGTCTGACGGGACCCGCATCGGGTCCCGTCTCCCTGCGCTCAGACGCCGAGCTGCCCCGCCAGATCGAGGAAGTCTTTCGCCAGGATGTCGAAGCTGCCAGCCGCGGGCATCGCGGGCGGGGTTTTCCCGCTCCCGTTCTCGAGGGGGCGATGCACGTAGGCGGTGCGCAGCCCCAGCGCCTTTGCGGCCTGCAGATCGCCGGGATGGGCGGCCACCATCATCACCTCGGGTGGTGTCAGATCGAAGAACTGCACCGCGCTGAGGTACGTCTCCGGATCCGGCTTGTAGTGCTTCGCCAGTTCCGCGCCGAGGATGCAGTCCCACGGCAGCCCGCCGTGCTTGGCCATGTTGGTGAGCAGGGCGATGTTGCCGTTGGACATCGGCGCAATCGTGAACGTCGTCTTCAGCCGCGCGAGGCCGGCCACCGAGTCCGGCCACGGGCGCCCGCGGTGCCAGGCCCGCGTGAACTCGCGCTTCTCCGCTTCGGACAGCTGCGTGATGTTGTGCTTCGCGAGCAGCGTGTCGAGCGACATGCGGTGCAGCACGTCGAGCTTGGTCCACGGCAGTTCGCCCGAACGCACCCGGTTCATCGACGGCGTGTAGGCACCGCGCCATTCGTCCGCAAAGGCGCCCCAGTCGAGGCTGAAGCCTTTGCTCCTGGAGAGCGCCTGCCCCTCCTCGATCACCACAGACCGCCAGTCGACCACCGTCCCGAACGTGTCGAAGACGAGGAGCTTCACGTTCGCGAACGGCCCTCCGCCTGCGCGCGGCTGCGTGCTCGTGGTTCCCTGCGCGGCGGCGCCGGCAGGCGCCAGCATGGCCCCGGCGACGGCCGCCACGCCGGCCAGCGCCTCACGACGATTCAGCTTCACTGGCTCGGACACGACACACCTCCCTCGATGGACACCGGCTACGCTCGAATCGGGCAGTCCTCATCGCGAACGCACGTCGCGATGCACGTTAGTGGATGGCTCCCTGGAGGGCCGTCTTGAAGACGCGCCGCAGGTTGTCGGGGTCCGCCGGTGCGTTCTGCGTGAGCAGCACGATGACCGTTCTGGACGTCGGATCGTTCCAGAAGATGGTGCCGGCGGTGCCGTCCCACCCGTACTCGCCGCGGTTCGCGGGGTACCGGAGGCCTTCCGGTTTCATGACGATGTTGACGTTGCCGAGCCCCCAGCCCATCACGCCCCCACCGCGCGACGCGAGGACACTCTCGGGCAGGCCATTCACCACCATGGCGTCCACGGTCTCCGGCTTCAGCAACCGCGCGCCGTCGAGTTCCCCCCGATTGAGGAGCATCTGCGCGAAGCGCACGAAGTCGGGTCCGGTCGAGAGCAGGCCGACCGCCCCTTCGAGGAGCGCGGGCTTTTCGGTGAAGGGCACGGCCTCGATCTCCACGGCCTTCAGCCCTCCGCCGTCCGCCGGCGCGTAGACCGTCGCCAGCCTGGGCCGCTGCGCCGCCGACGCGTAGAACGTGGTGTCCGGCATGCGGAGCGGCCCGAAGATCCGCTGCTGCAGGAACACATCGAACGGCTGCCCCGACCACACCTCCACGAGCCGGCCCAGCACGGTGGTCGACTCGCTGTACCGGTACCGTGTCCCCGGGTCTTCCATGAGCGGCACACGGACGATGTTGCGGACGAACTGGGGCAGGTCGATGGCGCGCGAGCGGACCTGCGCCGTGCGATACACGTCCGACGTGCGGTGTTCGAGCCCGGAGATGTGGAGCAGCAGATCGCGGATGGTCAGCGGACGCGAGGGCGGCCGCGTGGAGCCGTCGGCCGCGCGCACGGCAACGGTGGCAAATTCCGGCAGGTACTTCGACACCGGGTCGTCGAGCTGGAAGCGCCCTTGCTCGTGGAGCATCATGACGGCCACGGCGGTGACCGGCTTCGTCATCGAGTAAATGCGGAAGAGCGTGCGCTCCGACATCGGCGCGCGCGTCTCGAGGCTCTGGTCCCCCACGGCCGCCGAGTACACCAGCCGCCCGTCGCGCGCGAGCATCGCGACGGCGCCCGCGGTCTTGCGCTCGTCGACGTACCGCTGGAGCACGGCGGTCGCCGCGGTCAGGGCGTCTGGCGCCACGCGCACGGCAGCCGGCGTGGTACGCGGAAGCGCATCCGGCGATTGAGTGGACACGGAACGGCTGGACGCGAGGCACGCGGCCGCGAGCAGCGCGGCACGGCCTGCGCGCGCGAGCCCACGGCCGGATGAGAAGGACGGCGTTTGCACGCCGACAGGTTAGCGCAGGACGGCGACCAGCGGATCTTCGTCGGGATGAATATTCCTCGCGCCGATCTCGATCTCGTCGGCCAGCATGCGTCCGTCGATCTCCAGCCGGAAGCGGATGCGGTCGGTGCGCTCCCCCACCTTGAAGTCGAATCCGTCGATGTCATCGTCGGTGCGGGCGCTGAACCGGATTTCGTGCTCGTTCTCCTGGTTGATGTGGTCTTCCTCGCGCTCCGCCACGACGGGACCGCGGCCGGGCGTGACCCGGCGGATGGCCCCTCTCGGACCGCGAACCACAGAGGGACCGTGTCCCGGGCGGATAATCCGGCGCTCTTCGTCCACGTCGATGCGCTTGAACGACTGCAGCACGCCGCCTTCCACGATGACCGCCCCGCTGAACCGCTTCTGGGCGCCGAACGTGGTCCACCGCACCTTCCAGGTCGTACCCTCGCGCCACACGAAGTAGCCGAACGCCTTGCCTTCCTTGAACTGCGGCTTCCCGTCGAAGCGCGCGGCCAGCGTCGCCGCATCGAGCGAGAGCGCGCCACCGCACGCGATCGCGATCACCAACGCCAACATCCCCTGACGCACCAGTCGAGTCATCGTCTGCTCCGCTCCAGGCCGTTCCGGCCCCTGTGTTCCGTTTAGACCATGTCGGCTGGAGCGGGTTACTTCAGCAGGCGGATGCGGTGTGCCTCGCTGTCGGTGACGTAGAGCGCGCCCGCCGCGTCGGCGAGCAGGCCGTGGGGACGTGCCATCCGGCACTCGAGCGGTGACGTCTCCGGCCCGTCGCCGCGCACGCCGGTGCCGAGCACCGTCGTGATGGTTCCGGCGGCGAGGTCGATCCGGCGGATCGCGTGGTTCTCGGTGTCGGCGACGAACAGCTGGCCGGGTGCCCAGGCGAGCCCCTTCGGCCCACCAAGTTTCGCGGCGAGCGCCGGTCCGCCATCGCCGGTGTAGCCCTGTTCACCAGTCCCGGCAACGCGATGCAGCGTCTGGCTCCGCGCGTCGATGCGCAGGATGGCATTGCCTTCACGCAGCGCGAGGTAGAGATCGCCGTTCGACGCCATGGCCATGGTGCGCGGCCCCCGGAGGGGGGTTCCGGCGACCGGCGCCCCGTCGGGCGTCTCCGCGGGCTGGCCGGTGCCGGCCCAGGTCTCGATGGTGCCTGTCTCGAGGCGCAGGCGCCGGATGCGCTGGTTGCCGATGTCGCAGATGAGGAGCGACCCGTCGCGGTCGAAGACGATGCTGTGGGGCTGTCGGAGCTGTGCCTGCCGGGCCTGACCGCCGTCGCCGCCGAAGCCGGGCACGCCGGTGCCGGCAACGGTCGAGATGACACCGCTCCTGGCATCGACCCGGCGGATCACATGGTTGTCCCGCTCCGCGATGTACAGGTGGCCGCTTCGATCGAACTGGATCTCGTGCGGCATGTTCAGCGAGGCCTGCAGCGCGGGCCCGCCGTCGCCAGTGAGCCCCTTCTCGCCGTTCCCGGCGATGGTCGTCACCTTCCCCGTCTTCTGATCGAAGCGGCGGATGCGCTGGTTGTCGAGATCGCAGAAGTACAGGGCGCCGTCCGGCCCGAAGATGATGCCGTAGGGGTTGTTCACCTGCGTGTCGGAATAGCCGGCGACACCGGTGCCCAGGATCGTCGTCACCGACGCAGCCGCCCCTCGCAGCGAGGCGCCAGCGAGCGGCAGGCTGGCCAGGGTCAACAGCACATCTCGGCGGGTCAGTGTCATCACAGGCCTCCCTCACTCCACAGGCGCCGG
Organism: Vicinamibacterales bacterium; assembly: GCA_046331345.1. Lineage (GTDB taxonomy): Bacteria > Acidobacteriota > Vicinamibacteria > Vicinamibacterales > CAVVIG01 > CAVVIG01. Next base: position 253,061 of record JAXLRA010000006.1, read on the forward strand.
CTGGAGCCGGCACGACTGACTGATTCGTTCGCAGCCGCTGAGCCTGCCCCTGCGTCAGCGGGGCACGTAGCGCCGAAGCCGCGTGCGCGGCAGGGCCGTCTCGGTGACGCGGCGTCCCGTGCGCCTGACGGCGAACGCCTCGCCGGTGGGGCGCCACGTGATCACCCGGTTCAGGCGCGTACCGATGAAATGCGCGGCGGCGCCGTCATTCAGGGCAAGCACCGGCGGAATGGCCCGCTCCTGCAGCATCGCGTGGACGCTCGGGCGGCGGTCGGCCTCGCCGTCGTAATGCGGGCAGCAGGTGTCCTTCAGGAAGCCGAGGCATTCGAGCGGACGCAGGCGGTCGGCCCACGAGTCCGTGACGCCGTGCTCGAACCAGCAGATGGCGCCCGCGCTCACACCGGCGAGCACGATGCCGCGCTGCCACGCCTCGCGGAGCACCTCGGGCAGCCCCCACTCGCGCCAGACCGCCAGCATGCTCTTCGTGTTCCCACCGCCCACGTAGATGACGTCCTGCGACAGCAGCAGTTCGCGCACGTCGGGCGTGCGCGTGAAGAACCGCAGCACGCTGACCTCCGCCCCCAGCTTCGTGTACAGCTCGACGAACAGGGCGATGATGTCCGCGGGTTCCGCGCTCGCGGTCGGGATGAAGCAGACCTTCGGGCGCTTCTTTCCGGTCTGCTCGAGGATGTAACGGTCGGCCGCCAGGTTCCGCGGCTCGGCACGGAACGCCGCGCCCCCAATCGCGATGATGTGTCTCTTCGGTGTCGGCATGATGCGCTCGGCGCCAGACTGAAGTCTGGCGCTACGTGGTCTCCCTCAACGCCAGGCTGAAGCCCGGCGCTACGTGATGTTCCTCGACGCCACGCTGAGTTCTGTGGCGCTGCGTGGTGTCCCTCGGCGCCAGGCTGAAGCCGGGCGCTACGTCGCTTCTGTACGTAGCGCCACGCTTCAGCGTGGCGTCACTCTGAGCTCTGTGGCGTCACTCCGAATTGTGACGCCTGACGTTCCGGCTCCGGTACGTTTCCGCCGTCATCGCCCACCGCTCGTGATCGCGCCAGCGGCCGGCGATCTTGAGATACCGCGGCGAGTAGCCCTCCCGCTCGAAACCGGCCCGCCGCACCAGCGCGATGGAGGCCGCATTGGTCGGCTGGATGTTCGCTTCGACACGGTGCAGCTTCAGCACCGTGAACACCACGCGCAGCACCAGCGGCATGGCGTCGGTCATGTAGCGCTGCCCCTCGAACGGCGCGAACACCTGGTAGCCCATGTACGCGCTGTGGAAGCCGCCCCGCACGATCTGGCTCAGGTTCACGTTGCCCACGATGGCCTCGTCGTCGACGCGGCAGACCAGCATGCCGCAGTAGTCCGCCCTCCGGCAGCGCGCCACGTAGGCGTCGAACGCGGCAGGGTCCGTCATGGGGCGCGCGAGGCCACGATACAGGCGTGCGCTCGCCCGGTTACGCGCGAGGAACTCCGCACGATCGCGCAGGGCAGGCGCCCGCAGGTAGACGCGTGCGCCACGTGGCCACCGACCTCCGACGCCCATCATCCGACCGGTGCCGCGGCGGTGTGTCGGCTCATGGTCAGCGCTCCACCACGCAGCGCCGGACCTCACCCGTGAACGACTCGACGCCGGTCGAGACGTACAGCTCGCGGTCCGTGACCGACACCGACAGGCTCGTCCGGCGTTCGAGCCGCGCACCGAGCTGCTGGATGAGCGCCTGGTCCATCGCCCAGATCTCGACCGCCTCGCCGCGATGGATGCGTTCTCCCGCAAGCCTCGACAGGTACTGCGCCGGATCGCGGTGGACGTAGACCGCCACGCGGGGCGCCGCCTTCGCGGCCCGGTGCAGCCGCTCCGCATCGGGCGTCCCGACCTCGATCCAGGCCCGCATCGCTCCCGTGAGGTCCTTGACGGCAATGGCCGGGTCGTCGGGATTCGAGAGGCCACCGGTCGAGAACTCGATCCCGTCGACGTACTCCATCGCGTAGGCCAGCACCCGCGTCAGCAGGTACTCCTCCGATTCGGATGGATGCCGCGCAACGCGCAGCGAGAGCGTCTCGTAGATGCTCCGGTCGTTGTCCGCGAGATCGATCTCGAAGTTGTAGATCGTCGCGGTCAGCGCCACGGCGTCCTCGCGAGCGACAGGCGGCGGAAGACCAGGAGGTGCCCCGCGATGATGAGCGGCACGAGGAAGGTCGGCAGCAGGCTCAGGGGCAGCTGCAGCAGCGCGCGCATCGACGAGGGGTCCGCGAGGAAGAGCCGCGTCGCGGTGGCCACCACCATCAGGATGTCGGCCAACCCGAAGAGGTTCCAGCCGAGGATGAGCATCCGCCGCGTGCCGAAGCTGTCGGTCAGCGCCATCACCACGGCCGAGCCCGTCGCGGAGAGAATGTCCCCCCATCCGCCCGGAACGGCGAAGGCGTAAGGCAACTCGCCGCGGCCGTAGAGGACGAGGAAGTAGAGACCCACGAACCGGGTGAGGTGGAGGGCGAGGACGGCACGCAGCGGCAGGCTATCGGCCCACGCCCGGAAGCCGCGCACGCGGCGATAGAGCAGTACCTGGGCGGCGATCAGGCCCACGATGACAGCCTGCGGCGCGGGCGGCTGCATGCGGGCCGTCCGTCCCGTCGCTCCCGCGAGCACCGCCAGCACGAACCAGAGAAGGAAGATGACCAGGTACATCGAACTCAACCGTCCAGGGCGTGATTCTATCCCGACCGGTTTCGCCGTAGTGAACCACGACAGCCCGTCGCGATTCGGCACACGCGTCCTGCCTGAGAGTGTCGGCTGACCGACGCTTCGTGCGGACCGCGACGCCTGCGCCGCTGGCACATGAACTCAAGCACTCGGCGGCGTGCGTCGATCCGACGCCCTGTGTACGGCCAAGTACGTCCACGATGTCCGTCGCAATTCCGGCGTACGGTGCCGGGTTCACGATTCCTGTCCTGTGGATTCAAAACAGCGTGATGCCCGCCGATTAGGAATCCAGGTGTCGCCGTTCCGGGATTCGCAGGAGTTCCGCGGCCGATACTGCGGATCGGTGAACGGATGCCGGGTCAACGCAGAAGCAGCCCCTCAGGGCTCCCCGGCAGGAGGCAGTCATCATGAACTGGACCATTGGCAAGCGGCTCTACACGGCGGCCGGCGCTCTCCTCGCAGTGCTCCTGGTGACAGCAGGTGTCTCGCTCTACGCCCTCAGCGACGTCAACGACGAAGTGAAGACGATCACCGGGCGGACGGCGGTGGCCCTCAAGCTGGCGGGTCGGATCAGCTACCTGATCTCCGACCTGCGTGCGGCCACGCGGCTGCAGATCATCGCGGCAGACCGGAAGGATCTGAAGACCATCGACACCAAGGCCAAGGAGAACGACGAGCAACTCAAGGAGCTGCTGGCCGCGACCGATGAACTGCAGAACCTGACCAGCGTCCAGGAGATCAAGGACCTCGCGCGCGACACCCGGGCCAACATGGAAGAGTGGGATCGGCGGGCCATGCGCGTGGAGGACTTCGCGAGAAAGCTCGAGTTCGAGAACGCCGTCACCGCCAACGACGAGGCCAAGGGGTTCAGTGACAAGGCCGAGGGGAGCGCGCAGAAGATCTTCGACCTCGAGACGCAGAAGCTGAAGGACGACGCCGACAAGGCGGACGCGACCTACAAGCAGGTGCGCCTCGAGATGCTGCTGTTCGTCGGCCTCGCGGTTGCGATCGGCATCGTCGTGCTGCAGGTGGTCCGGACCATCACCAACACGATGCGTGAGATGGCCGCGGAACTCGGCGAAGGGGCCGAACAGGTCGCCTCGGCGGCGTCGCAGGTCGCGATGTCTGCCCAGTCGCTGTCGCAAGGCGCCAGTGAGCAGGCGTCGTCACTCGAAGAGACCTCCGCGTCCATGCAGGAGATGACGTCGATGACCCGACGCAACTCCGAGCACTCGCAGGAGGCGGCCAGCCTCATGGTGGCGGTGGACGGCCAGGTGCGCGACTCCAACACGGCGCTCCAGGAGATGGTCGGCTCGATGACCGCCATCCAGGAGTCGAGCCAGAAGGTCGGCAAGATCATCAAGACCATCGACGAGATCGCCTTCCAGACGAACATCCTGGCGCTCAACGCCGCAGTCGAAGCCGCGCGCGCCGGCGAGGCGGGCATGGGCTTCGCGGTGGTGGCCGACGAAGTCCGCAGCCTGGCCCAGCGCTCCGCGCAGGCAGCGAAGGACACGGCCGGCCTCATCGAGGAGTCGATCAGCCGCGCCCAGGGCGGCACGCACAACGTCGAGCAGGTCACCGCGGCCATCTCGGGCATCACGACGAGCGTGGCGAAGGTGAAGGGGCTCGTCGAAGAGGTGTCCGTGGCCAGCCGCGAGCAGGCGCAGGGGTTCGATCAGGTGTCGACGGCCATCTCGCAGATGGAGAAGGTCACCCAGACGACCGCCGCGACCGCCGAAGAGAGCGCGGCCGCCAGCGAGGAACTGAATGCGCAGGCCGAAACCTCGATGCAGGTGGTGAAACGGCTCGAGAACCTCGTGGGCGGAGCCAGCACCGGCGTGAAGAAGCCGGTTGCCAAGGCGGCCCGGCCGATGAAGGCAGAGATGCCGGCACCGAAGGCGGCGCCCAAGGCGCCCGCCTCGGTCGTGCCGCTCGCGTCGCGGCGGCCGCAGGCAGTGTCGAAGTCGGAGGCCGAAGCCGCGTTCCCGCTCGAGGACGCCGGGTCCGGTACGTTCGGCAACTTCTAGCATGAACGCGCGCACGCCACCGCGGAGCTCCCTCCGTGGTGGCGTGTGCTACGTACGGCGAGGCTGGCCGATCCTGAGCCCTGCCTCCGAGTCCTCGATCAGCCGCAGCAGTCGCTTCTCCCGCGTCTCGGGCCGCTTCGCACTCGTGACATAGAACACCGCGGTTCTGCGATAGCCGGGCGGCTGGGCCTCGAAGAACGCCCACGCCTTTCGGTTCTTCCTGAAGCGCCGCTCGTCCGCCGGCTCGAACGCCACGTGATGCCGGTCCGCGAACGAGTAGCCGGGATCATCGGGGCGCTTCATCGCAAAGGCCCGCTCACCTGCCGGCAGAATCCGCCCCTCGCGCCGTAACCGCTCGACCTTTTCGACGTTGATGCGGCTCCAGATGCTCCGGGGCCGTCTTGGTGTGAAGCGGATGGTGTACCGCTCCGAGTCGACCGGACGCCGGACCCCGTCGATCCAGCCGACGCACAGTGCTTCGTCGACCGATTCGGACCAGGCCAGCGTCGGCCGCCCGGTGTGTGCCTTGTGGAACCCGACGATGAGCTCTGTCGCCGTGTCGTGGTGGGCGATCAGCCAGCGACGGAACGCCGCCGGTGAATCGAAGTAGACAGGTTCGGGAGATACAGACGTCCTGGTCACGCGGATCTAGCCATCGAGGCACGGAGAACACAGGGAAGTCTCTGTGCGCTCTGTGCCTCTGTGGCCCATGACGGGGTTACTTGGCCTTTTCGATGTGGACGAGGTAGGCCTCGACCATCAGCAGGTTCTTCTCGCCGGACTGCTTGATCACGCCGAGCAGGCGGTCCATCTTCACCACCTCCTCGAGCTGCTCGTCGATGAACCACTGCAGGAAGCTCTGCGCGAGGTAGTCGCTTTCCTTCACCGCCAGGTCCATCAGGGCGCCGATCTGCCTCGTCACGTCCTGCTCCCAGGCCAGCGCCGCGGCGACGGCCTCCTCGGCCGAGCCGAACGTCGGCTTGGGCGCCACGATGGAGGGCAGCTGCAGGTCGCCCTTGGTGTCGAGGATGTACTGCACGAACTTCATCGCGTGCATCCGCTCTTCCTCGGCCTGCTCCATGAAGAGCTTCGCGAGCAGCGTGAGCTGACGCTGCTGGAAGTGCGCGGCAATGGCGACGTACTGCATGCTGGCGCCGAATTCGTTGCCGATCTGCTGGTTGAACGCGGTGGCGAGGTCACGGCTGATGAGCACGGATCAATCTCCTTGTGTGTGTGCTGATTATAGATGGCGTTCCGCGGCGCGCGGCGCCCGCGCGTGGCACGCACGCACCGCCGATCAGAAGAAGTCCTGACCCGCCTTGGTCAACACCACCGTCATCCACTGCAGGAACAGCACGGCGGCGGCCGCGACGCTTGTATCGCCGCCGGCGGCCAGCTCGTCCGCAGCCAGGGTCGAACACCACGGGACCAGGAAGAGCCACAGCCGCGCCGTCTCGCCCTTGGCCTGGCCGAAGAACGCCACATAGCCCACCACGGCAACGACGGCGGCGGACGGTACGGTCAGCGGCGCCCATCGCCCCGCGGCAGCCTCGCGCAGGGCGCGGCCGGCTCGTCCGGCCGTCAGCAGGGCCAGCGGAATCCCGACCCAGAGCCCGAACTCCAGCAGGTTCATCCAGGCGAAGTAGAGGGTCTGGAACGCGCCGCCGTCCCATCCTTTCCAGGCCGCGTTGAACTGTCGGGCGTCGGCCAGACGCGCGAACAGGTCGTAGCCGAGTCCCCACCGGAACACCACGAATCCGAGCAGCACGCCTCCGGCAACGGCCGTCGTCATCGCCGCCCACCGCACGGGTGTGAGCACGCGCGTCGTTCCACCCGGCGTGTCGCTGGTGCTCCACATCACGGCCGCCACGACCGGCGCCAGCAACAGCAGCGGGAACGTGAAGAAGCCCGTGCACCACAGCCACGCGCCCGCGGCGAATGCCCACGCCAGGCTCCGGCGCAGCACCGACTCCTGCCCCATCCACACCGCCGTCATCCCGAGCCACGGAAAGAGGAACTGATCGGTGTGCAGGGTGATCAGGGCGCCCGACGGAACCACGAGATAGGACGCGCAGGCCAGCAGGGCCGTTCCCGTCCCACAGAGACGGGACACCACGGCGTACAGCGGGAGCAGCACGAGGTAGCTGACCAGCGGCCACAGCAGCGCCGCGGTGGTGGTCAGGGCCGCGCGTCGTGCGGCCGGTGTGTCGTCAGCCGCGAAGCGGCGGGAGAGACGCTCGGTCGCCATGTAGGCGAGCAGCGTTCCTGGCGGCTTCGAGTGGGCGTAGCGCCCGAGTTCGCCGCCCTGTACCTTCTGCTCGTAGCGCGACGCGACCATCCACAGGCTTCGCTGCGCCACGGCCACGTCGGCCAGTTCCGCGTGGCCGGAACGGACGATCCGCTCGCGCATGCCGTCCAGACCGCGGCATTCACTCCAGGCCAGCGCATGCTGGAACAGCGTTCCGCCGACCACCAGCGCAAGGAGCAGTGCCCAGGCGCGGCGGCGACAGGCGTAGGCGAGTCCGCCGGTTGCCGCGGCGAGCAGCGCAAGGACGCACCACCAGCCGGCACCGACAGGCTTGGGGTGCGTGACGAAGACCCATCCCGGCAGACGGTCCACCAGCGGCAGGCGCCACGCCAGCATCGTGAGGTGCACGAGGCCCAGTGCGACGAAGGGGCGGGTCACGAGCGCAGCCATCCGCTCGGCGGGCCTTCGGGGAGCGCCGTCTCCGCCCGGCGCTACGACGTCGTGCGGTCGATCCATTTCCGAACGTGCGGCGGTGCGAACACCGCCATGCGATCGAGCAGTGCGGCGGGGTCGGCATCGACGGCGAGCCACGCCTCGTACTCACGCTTCACGAACTGTTCGGCGACCGCGTGCGACAGGAACGCCAGCAGCGGATCGAAGTAGCCCTCCACGTTCAGCAGGCCGCAGGGCTTGCCGTGCAGGCCGAGCTGCCCCCACGTCAGCACTTCGAACAGCTCCTCGAAGGTGCCCCAGCCTCCGGGCATGGCGATGAAGCCATCGGACAGCTCGTTCATCAGCGCCTTGCGTTCGTGCATGGATGACACGACGCGCAGGTCGGTGAGCCCGGTGTGCGCCACTTCGCGGCTCACGAGCGCCTGCGGGATGACCCCGGTCACCCGCCCGCCGGCCGCAAGCACGGCATCGGCGACCGCGCCCATCAGCCCGACGCGCGCGCCTCCGTAGACCAGCTCGAAGCCACGGCTGACCAGGGTCGAGCCGAGGACCTCGGCAGCGGCGCGGTAGGACGGGCGGCGGCCATCGCTCGAGCCGCAGAACACACACAGGCGAGGCATCGGCCTATCATCTTACAGAGACGCGAAGAGTTGGACGGCAGGGAGCGACAGGACGCGATGATGGATGGACGCGGGAGCAGTGCGGGCACGGCCGGATTGCGGCTGCTGCACTACTGGTGGCCGCTCGCCCTCGGCTGGTCGCTGACGTGCGTCGTCCAGCGCGCCACCGGCGGCCCGCTCGATCCCCACGGCGTGCAGGCACTCCTGGCGGGCATCGTCGCGGCGTACAGCCTCGACCGCGTGCTCGATCCGCCCGGGGAGGGCGCTACCGGACGGAACGCCAACGGGCCGGGGCTCCTGCGTCTGCTGCTCGGCGCCACCGGTGTGCTGGCGGCCCTGCTCTGTCTGCGGGAGGCGTCGCACGTGCCGCTCCGCACGGCCGCGCTGATGCCGCTCCTCGGCGTGGCGGCACTCGGCTATCCGCGCCTCAAGCAGCTGCCCCTCACGAAGACGCTGGTGCTGCCGCTCATCTGGACGTGGGCGTGCATCGCGCTCCCGGTGGCCGATGGCTCCTGGTTTGGATGGCATGCGCTGCGCGAACCGGTCGCCGCACCGCTCTTCTTCCTGATCGCGGCCGGCTGCGTGCTGTGCGATCTCAAGGACGAAGCGGCGGACCGCGAGTCAGGCGTCCGCACCCTGCCGGTGCTCCTCGGACGGGCGGCGACGCTCCGGGTCGCGGCGGTGATGACGGTAGCGGCTGGTGTGCTCGCGCTGGTGGAACATCGGACAGGCATCGCGGTCAGCGCCGCCGTGCTCGGGGCCTCCACAGCCTGGCCCGCGCTCCTCGCCACGGAATCGGCCGGACCGCTGCTGGTCGACGTCATCCTGACCCTGCCCGGCCTGCTCATCGCCTCGCGTCTCGTTTGACGCGTGCAGGCGAGAGCCTCGCGGTGTCAGGCGTCGGACCTGATCACTTCGCGGACAACCGACTGCGGACGCTGGTTGATCGTGAGGAACGCCCGCCCGATGTACTCCCCGATGAGGCCCAGCAGCACGAGCTGCGTACCCGAGAAGATGAGCAGGGCCGCCATGATCCAGCCGAAGCCGTAACTCGGGCCGACGTTGCGGAACCAGAGGAACGCGACCACGCCGAGGGCGGCCATGCCGGCCACCGCAATCGCCAGCCCGAGGAACGTGGCCAGCCGGAGCGGCAGCACCGAGAAGTTCACCCAGGCGGCCATCCAGAGGCGGATCAACCGTCGCAGCGTGTACGTGCTCTGCCCCGCACGACGCGCCTCGTGGCGCACCTGAATCGACCCGATGCGCTGCGTCACCTGGAGGATCAGGCCGTCGATGTAGGGGTATGGACCGGAGTAGGCGACCACGGCCTGCGCCACGAACGCGGTGACACAGCGGAAGCTGGAAAGGTAGAAACCCTGGGGCTTGTCGAGCGCCCAGTCGGTCATGCGGTTCGTGAACCAGCTGCCGAAATTGCGGAACCACGAGTGCTGCTTCTCTTCGTAGTGCCCGAAGATCACATCGAGGCCGGTGCGTATCGCCTCTTCCCACAGCCGCTTGGCCTCCGCCGGAGGGTTCTGGCCGTCGTCGTCGAGGTTGACGATGTGGCGGCCCCTGGCGTGGCGCCATCCCGTGAGCACCGCGTTGTGCTCGCCGAAGTTGCGGGCGTGCTCGATCAGGGTGATCGGGACGCGGCAGGTCCGCATCACCTCGCGCACCACGTCGCTCGTGCGGTCCGCGCTGCCGTCGTTCACGAGGACGATCTCGTGGCCGCCCGCAATCTCGAGCTGGTCGATGTCGCGCACGACAGCGGCGATGGTCTCGGCGCTCTTGTACAGCGGGATCACGAAGCTGAGGGCGATGGCGGACATGGTCGGCCGGCTGGTCCGGCTGCGTCAGTATACCGGCAACGCCAGCGTCGACTCAGCGCGGCCCGTATTTCCAGTTCTGTGTCTTGCCTTCGGCCAGCTGCGCCACGGTGGTCGCGAGACGGCGGGCACGGGTGTCAGGTCGCTTCGCCCCCTCGATCCAGTCGATGTACTCGCGCCGGTGGCTCGGGCTGAACGCGTCGAAGGTCGCCTGCGCTTTCTTGTGCGCCTTCAGCGCTGCGGCGAGATCCTCCGGCACGACGATGGGCCTCGCGGCCCGTGCCGCGCGGGCCGCCACGCGTTTCTCCATCCAGTCGGCCCGGACGCCCTCGGCATTCAGTGCCGCCGCCTTCCTGACGATGGCGACGAGCGTGCGCCTGGCGGGCAAGTCCTTCACACTGGTGATCCGGCCGAACTGCCCCATCGCATCGTCGCGGCGATGGTCTGCCGCGACAATGTTGCCGCCCTTCCAGAAATGGAGCGAGCAGTGCGCCTTGAAGACGGCCATCCCGCACAGCGGCCCGTTGAAGTCGAAGAAGGGCCGGCTCCACTTGATGGTCTCGACGACGTCCGGACACCCCTCGTGCACCACGGCACGAATGTGTTCGAGCACGGGCTGCGCGAACGGTGCCGCCTTCCTGATGTAGGCGTCGACTCGGGGATCACGTGTGGACATCGGACGCGTGCACCTCTCTGATGGCTAGCTTCCGAAATCTACCACCGGACGCACCTCGATGCTGCCGATGCGCGCCGACGGAATGCGCGAGGCGACCTGGATGGCCTCGTTCAGGTCGCGGGCCTCGATCAGGTAGAACCCCCCGAGCTGCTCGGTGGTCTCCGCAAACGGGCCGTCGGTCGTGACGAGGGCGCCGTTGCGCACGCGCACCGTGGTGGCCGTGCTCACCGGCTGCAGCGCCTCACCGGCCACGTACTGTCCGCGCTTCTTCACGTCCTCGGTGAACGAGAAGTACTCGCCCATGAACGCGTCCGCCTCGGTCTTCGGCATTGCGTTCAGCTTCTGCTCTTCGTCGTAGATCAGGCACAGGTATCGCATTTGACTCTCCCTGCAGGCTGCTCTCGTTCCGCCTGCAACTGCTAGTCGAACGAGCGGAGCCCGGATCGACACGCAGCGCGCACATTTTCTGCGGGCAGCCAGGGCAGGCCGGGCTGTCACCGCCGCAGCCGCCTCCCCCGCATCACCATCGCCGCATCATCCGCGAAAGAGTCCATTCATCTCCGGCGAGGGAACACCGCGGCCGAGGGCGCTGAATGTACCGTGTTCGGCAATCTCGCGGGCGGCGGTGAGGAATCCGCCCCACGCGGCGCGAGCCAGCGCCCCGCCGACGCTGACGCGGCGCACGCCGAGGTCGGCGAGTTCGGCCACGGTGATGAACGGGGCGCTCACGAGCACGTTCACCGGCTTCGGTGCGACCGCCTGCACGACGGCCGCAATCTGCTCGCGCGATCGGATCCCCGGCGCGTACAGGCAGTCGGCTCCGGCGTCGGAGAAGGCGCGCAGCCGCCTGATCGTCTCGTCGAGATCGGGACGACCCGCGATGAAACCCTCGCTGCGGGCGACGAGCATGGTGCCGGTCCTGCTGGCCTCGATCGCCTCGCGTGCCGCGGCGATGCGCTCGACCGCCAGGCCAGAGTCGAAGAGCGGGGCGTCTGCCTGCCCGGTCGAGTCTTCGATGGAGACGCCGGCGATGCCGGTGTCGACGGCCCTGGCCACGTTCGCCGCCACGGCGTCGGGCGCCACCGCGAACCCGCCTTCGAAGTCGGCGTTGATCGGCAGGTCGACCGCACCGACCAGCTGCGTCAGGTGCGCCAGTGCATCGTCCAGCGTGATGTGGTTGTCGCGCCGCCCGGTGGACCAGGCAAAACCCGAACTGGTGGATGCGAGTGCCGCGAACCCCATCGACGCGAGAATCCGCGCGCTGCCGACATCCCACGGATTCGGGATCACGAAGGTGCCCGCCGCATGCAGGGCGCGGAACCGCGCGCGCCGGTCGGCGATCGAGCTCACAGGTTCCGTGGGCATCCGGTGTTCCTCACTGCCGCGTGCCAGCCGCGCCCTGCGCGGCGCCGTCCAGGAAGTCGAGCGCCGCCTTGTGCGGCACCGCGATGATCGCCAGGGTGTCGCCGATACCGAGCGCCTTCTCGTCCTTCGGGTCGAAGGCCGGCCACTCCGGAAGGCCACGGCCATTGGGAGTGCCCGTGGTCGCGAAGTTCACCCAGTACTGGGACACCTGGTCCGCCAGGGTGCGGTCCGCGGCAGTCCAGGCCACCGTGCTGCTGTACGTGCCATTCGGCCAGTTGAGCGCGTACGGAATCTCGGCGCCGTGCTGCGCGCCGAGCCACGCGGCGTTGGGCAGCGGCGGCACGTGGCTGAAGTAGTAGAGATACACGGGGGCCTTGCCCGTCTTCGCCTGGAGGCGGGCCCACGTGCGCATTTCCCATCCGAAGGTCTGGTCGCGCATGCTGTGTGCCTGGGCCAGCCGCGCCTCCTGGTCGGTGGCGAACGGGTAGAGCGCAAGGAAGGCCTCCGCGCGCGCCACCCAGCGCCGCGTCGCCTGCTCCCGGAACGTGGCGCCGGTCGTCGTGGCCGGCGTGAAGATGGAGCCTTCGTCGGCGTTCGAGCCGATCAGGGTCGGCACATCGTTCTGCCTCCCGCTTGCGAAGATCTCGAGCATGGTGGCGGGCAGCACCCAGCCATCGGCGTTCGCGACGGACGGCGCGGCCCCCTGCCTCGCCCCCAGTTCATTCAGCTGCGCTGCCGGGAGCCGCCTGAGGTCGGCGAGCGTCGGGGACGCCGCGGTCGTGGTCGCGAACCGCTGCCCGGCCTGCTCGGCCTGCGCGAGGGTGGTGGTGATGGCATAGCGTCCGCCGCTCTCCCCGATTGCCCGGTGGAACAGCCCCTTCGCGAGCGGAGACGCCACGAGGCTCTGCACACTCCACGAGCCTGCGGACTCGCCGAAGATCGTCACGCGCGTGGGGTCTCCCCCGAACGCGGCGATGTTCTGCTGCACCCACTTGAGGGCGGCGATCTGGTCGAGGATGGCGTAGTTCCCGGAGGAATGCGTGGACGACTCCTTCGTCAGTTCCGGATGTGCCAGGAAGCCGAACACGCCGAGGCGGTAATTGAGGCTGACGTAGACGACCCCCTTCTTCGCGAGGTCCTCGCCCTGGTAGATCGGGCCAGACCCGCTGGTCCAGGCGCCGCCGTGGATCCACACCATGACGGGCTGCCTGGCCGACGGTGACGCGGCGGTGGTGTAGACGTTCAGGTACAGGCAGTCTTCGCTCATGGTGGTGGCCGAGCGGTCGCCGCCGTACGGCGGGAACGCCGCACCGTTCGCCTGGCGCTGCATGCAGTTGTCGCCGAAGTGGTCGGCCACACGCAGTCCGCTCCACGGCGCCGGCGGCTGCGGCGGCTTCCAGCGCAGGTCGCCGATTGGAGGCTGCGCGAACGGGATGCCCTTGAACACGCGAACCGAGGGATCCGCGCCCGGCACGCCGACGATCGGTCCGCCAGACGTCTTCACCGGCTCAGGCAGGCCGGCGGCGCTCGCGGGCGCCGTCAGGCAGAGGGCGAGGAGCAGCGCACGAAGGGCGCGGGGTGTGGGCATGCGGCAGATGATAGGCACCGGCGTGCGCCGCTGCAACGGGCGATTTACGATAGGAGGATGTCGAGCCCGGCCCCAGACCTGGTCGTGATCCACGAACACCCCGAGTGGCAGAAGCCGCTCTTCGCGGCGCTCGAGCGGCGCGGGGTCCGCTACGACGTCTTCAACGTCACGGCCACGGCGTTCAGCAACGACGACCTGCCGGCCGCGCGCCTCTACTTCAACCAGGCGAGTCCCAGCGCCTACGTGCGCGGCAACACGCGTGCGGTGCCGCTCGCGCTTGCATACATGCGGACCCTCGAACAGCGTGGCGCTCGGGTGCTGAACGGGTCGGACGTGTTCGCGCTGGAACTGAGCAAGAGCGTCCAGGCGACGATGCTGCGGCGGATGGGGATCGACACGCCGCTGTCGGTCACCTTCAACGACCCGCGGGCGCTGCGGCCGTTCGCGCGCACGTTCTCCTGGCCCGCGCTGATCAAGCCCGACCAGGGTGGCAGCGGCGCACGCATCCAGGTGGTGAACTCGGTGGCGGAGGTCGAAACCCTGTTCGCGCAGGCGCCCGGCCTCTGGGAGCCGGACAACCTGTTCCTGCTCCAGGAACTCCTCCCTCACGATCCCGAGCGGGGCATCGTCCGTCTCGAGTTCCTGGGGGGCTCGCTGCTCTACGCGATGCGGGTCGTCACGCACGGACGCTTCAACCTGTGCCCGTCGCCCGTCTGCAATCCGGACGATGGCGAGGGGGTGTGCGAGATTCCGCCGCCCGAGGCGACGGCCCCGCCGGAGTTCTATCCGTACCCCGAGGTGCCGGCCGAAGCCGTGGAGACAGCGACGCGCATCGTGCGCGAGGCCAGGCTGGACGTCGGGGGCATCGAATATCTCGAGACACCGGACGGCCGTCGCGTCTTCTACGACATCAACGCCAATTCGAACCTGCGTCCGTCAGTGGCGGCCGCGTTCGGCTTCGACCCGTTCGAACGCGTCGTGGACTATCTGCAGCGCGAAATGGCGATGGCGGCTGCGCGATAGGCGACGAGCCGGACCGGCGCACGCTCAACTGCCGAAGCGGACGCGATTCCGTTCGCGGGCCTTCTCGGCTTCAACGGCGCGGTCGCGCGGCGGGGCGCTGCTGTGCAGGGAGTCGATGAGCGTACGTGCGGAGGCGAACACCTCCTCGACGGCACGGTTGAACGCGGCCTCGTTGGCCTTCGACGGCCGGGCCGTACCGCTCAGCTTGCGCACGAACTGCAGCGCCGACGCGTGGATCTCTTCGTCAGTCGCCGGCGGGGCGAAATTCGCGAGTGTCTTGATGTTGCGGCACATGGGGACGCACCTGGAATTGCAAGGTTCAGATTGGCGATGGCAGATGGATTCCGATCTGCAATCTACAGTCTGCCTTCGGCAATTTCCAGTGTCACGGTGACCATGTCGCCGTGCCCTTTGCCCGGCCGGGCCTTCGCGGGAACCGCGAGCAGCGTCCGGCCATCCTTGCCGCGCCAGACCGACGTATCCCACTCATAGCCATCGACCGAGGCGCGCACGGGCGTGCGGCCCCAGCCGTGGGTCACGGGAGGCGCATGCTTGCGTGGGACCGGCGCGAAGACCCATCCTCCCGGGCCAGGGTAGCGGAACAGCCTGGAGCGGAAGGACGGGATGGACGAGGGCCGACTCACCGGTGGTGCAGGTCGTCGACGTAGTGCGCGCGCGACTCCACCTCCGACAGGCGCGACGAGGCATACAGCGACGCTTCACGCATCAGCAGGTGCCGCTCGTCTTCGGGCAGGAGATGCAGGCTGTGCAGGGTATGGCCGCGCCGCTCGAGGAAGTCGGAGATGAGCGCGAGCTCGAGGTCGGCAGTCTGGTCAGGACGGGGAGCCTGATCCGTGTCGGGACGCATAGGTCACCTCACGTCGCCAGCGTATCGCTGTACGGGCGCTGACGCAAGTTGGGCTCCGGAGCCTTCTATTCTCCCGGGTGGTAGGTCTTCTCGGCGTGTGCCTTGACGTCCTCGGGGTAGTAGTAGACGTCGCGCAGGTTGCCGCCCGCGTAGCGCTGGGCCTGGTCGTTGAAGTGCGGCGAGTCGACGTGTCCGCTCTGGCCGCCGGCCGTCACGGCCTTGGCCCGCACGCGATCGCCGAACTCCACGGCCGCGAGGAAGCTGTTGCCGGTCGTGCCGTAGATCTTCTTCGACCCGTTGTACGAGCGTGCACCGAAGGACGCCAGCGAACCCCAGCGCGCCGACGTGAAGCCGACCGGGATGCTCGGCTTGCTGTCGTCGAACGGGTGCACGAGGTCGGGACTGATGCGCTGGAAGCGGTTGATGTCGCCCCACTGGACGCGCCAGGTGCCGAAATCGGTCGTCAGCTTCTCCACCACCGCGCCGAGCGCCTCGAGCTGATCGGTCGGCGTCGCGCGCTTCTCCATGTACTCGTAGACACTCACGTCGGCCTCACGCGCCTTCGGCGCGACGCGCGTCCACAGCTCCTCACCCCAGAACACGGCCAGCGTGGTCTGGATCGAGGTGGTGGACCAGCGGCGATCCCAGCGGCGGAGCTCCGCGATGGGACCGACGAGCGACGCCTTGAGCCCGTTCGCCGAGTCGAGCGCGTAGTACGCCTTGAAGAGCGGCGGCAGGAGCAGGTCGAACTCCGGCAGCTGAGAATCGAATGCCGACGCGATGAGCGAGTCGAGCGTGATGTCCTTCTTGCCGTCGAGCACCCGGATCGCGTGGATCCCGCGCGGATTCTCGGTCCCCACTTCCATGTACTTCGGGTAGTCCTTCTGCTTCGGGCTGTTGGCGCCGGCCGCCGAGAACGGCCAGTTGTTGGTGTTCTGGATCCAGCCGTTCGGCGGGTTCACCACGTTCGGGCTTTCGTCGATCGACAGCAGCCCCTTCCAGTCGGTGGCCGGGTTGCTGCCGTCCACCGGCTTCGTGTAGTCGAAGGCCTCGTCGCGGGTCGGCACGAAGTTCGAGTAGAAGAACGCGATGTTCCCTTCGGCATCCGCGAACACCGTGTTGTTCGACGAGTTCGCGTGCAGCTCCATCACGTTGCGGAAGCTGCGGAGGTTGGTGGCCTTCGTGCGCATGTAGGACTGCGTCAGTGCCTTCACCGGCTCCTGCATCAGCTTCACGCTCACCCACTTGTCGCCGATCTGGCGGACCACCGGTCCGTGGTGGGTGCGGTACACGGTGAACTCGCGCGTGGCCATGCCGCTCGCCGTCTTGTAGGGCACGGTGATCTTGTCGACCGTGACCGGGCGCTTGTCGGTGCCGTACTTGTAGAGGAGCGCCTGGCCGTTGCGCTCGATCGTCTCCAGGAACTCGTCGATGTTGTCCACGCCGCTCGACGTGGTGTGCATCCAGCCGGCCTTCTCGTTGAAGCCCTGGTAGATGAAGAACTGGCCCCAGGTCAGCGCGCCGTAGGCGTTCAGGCCTTCCGCGCTCGTCATCTGCGCCTCGGCGCGGAAGAAGAACGAGGTGTGCGGGTTGATCCACAGCAGCGCCTTCTTCGAGGCGCTGTTGGACGGGGCGATGGCAAAGCCGTTCGACCCGGTCGGCTCCGGCAGTTCACGCGGCGAGGGCGTCAGCGCCGCCGTCTGCGCGGGCTTCGGCCCGTTGCCGTAGAAAGCTTCCAGTTCCGGGATGGAGACCCGCTCGATGTCGCCGCCGATGCTGCCCTCGGTGAAGGACAGCGCCATCCACGGCTCGAACTTCGCGATCACCCGCGGCTTCACCTGCGGATGGCGTTCCAGGAAGTAGTTGAGGCCGTCCGCCCAGGCGTCCATCAGCACCTTCAGCGTGTCGGGGCTCGACGCATAGAGCTGCTTCAGGTCGTCCGGGTTGATGAACAGCTTCATCCGGAGGTCGCGGAAGATCTCCTTCTCGCCCTCGGCTTCCGCCAGGCGCCCCAGGGCGTTGATGAGGTTCGTCTCGACCCGGTTGAAGTCGTCCTCGGCCTGGGCGTACATCACGCCGAAGACGACGTCGGCGTCGGTCTGCGCCGTCACGTGCGGGATGCCCCACTCATCGCGCGTGATGCTCACGCGCTGGGCGCGGGCCGCGAGGCCGCCGCTGGCGGCAGGTGGCGCGTCGGACGTCGGCTGGGCACACGCCCACTGGGCGAGTGCGGCAAGCACCAGGATGGTCTTCTTCATCGGCTCAATCCGGGAAGTATTCGGCGAATTCGAGGAACTGGTCGGCAGTGAGGTCGGACACCTTGTCGAACGACACCCGCGTGCCCTTGTCGGCGAACTTGAGGTACAGCTCGGCACGCTCGCGTTCGGACATGCCGGCGGCGAGGTTGGGCGGGCCGGTCTTGACGACCCGCGCCCGCAGCTTCCGGTCGCGGATGCCCTGCGCGAACCGATCGAAGAAGTCGGCGCGTGTGCCGTCGAACTTCCAGACATCGTTCGCGAGGCGACCGGCTGTCATCAGGCCCGGGCCGCTCAGCCCGGTGTCGCCCGGGTCGACGCTGCGGATGCGGAACGAGTTGTGGTGATTGGACGCCGAGGTGAGGACCATGACGGTCCACTCGGTCTCCTCGGAGAGCGCCGTGCCGAGCGGGGCGACGCGGAAGCAGTAGGCGCCGCCGCGGGCGTAGAACGCCAGCGCCGAATCGACCGCGTTCTGGGCACTGGCGAGGCCAGCCCCAGCCAGCAGCATCAGGCACACACCGAGCGCGCGAACACCACCCCGCAACATGGCCCTCCTGGCGACCCCGACGCGGCCCAGGCACGGGCGTTCGGGTCAGCAGTCATTCTGCCTCGAACCGGCGGCGGTACCAAACGCCCCGCCGCGCGGCACCGTGCCTCGAGGCCGCCAGGGTGGACCCGGGGCCGGCCCCTACTGCGCGGGCGCGTGGAAGCGGCCGGTGTACACGGCCTTGCCGATCACGTGCCCTTCCATGGCCTTCAGCAGGTCGTCGCGTGTCGCCGACGCGGGGAGATCGAGCTTCGTGTCGAGCGCGAAGAACTCGAAGACGTAGTGATGGAATGGTCCCGGGCCTGCGCCGGGCCCGAAATACGCGCCGGGGTTCCCACCGCGGTTGGCGATGCCGGGGCCATTGCGCGAGCCGTCCGGCAGATCGCCCTTGCCGAGCCCCTCCGCCAGCGTTTTCGTCGTCCCGGGAATATTGAACAGGGTCCAGTGCAGCGTGTCGGTCGTGCCCTTGTTCGTGGAGTTCTCCATGTCCCGGAACACGATGGCGTAGGTCTGGAGTTCCGCCGGCGCCGACGCCGGATTCCCACCCTGCGACCACGTGAAGGTGAAGTCCGGCGAGGTGTTCGCGCCCCGCGAGGAGTACTTCATCGGGATCTCGCCGCCGTCGGGCCAGGCATTGCTCGAGACCGAGAGCACGATGCGGGCGGGGAACCCGGCCGGGCGGCCGGCAGGCGCCTGCCCGGCAGGCTGGGCCAGGGCCAGCGAAGCGGAAACCGCGACGGCTGCGGCCGTCAACGTCAGTGTGCGCATCAATGTAGTCATCTCCAAGGGTTACGTTCGGGCCGTCCAGGCGTTTACGCCGGCGTGTCGGATGAACGCTCTCATTCTGTCTCACCGCCGGCCGCTATACTCCCCGGCCAACCTCATGCGCAGACACCTCCTGAGCCGTGCGGCCCTTGTGCTGGGCTTCGTGTCCTTCCTGGCCCTGCCGGCGCAGGCCGCAGACAGGTGGGTCCTGGTGGCCAGCGATCACTTCGACGTGGTGGGCAACACCGCCGACGCCAACCTGCGGCGTGTCGCCCAGACCATGGAGCATTTCCACGGCGTCGTGGTCGAGTCCATCCTGAAGACGGCCGCCCAGCACGGGGGCCGGGCCACGGTCCTCGTCTTCAAGGACCAATTCAGCTTCGAGCAGTTCACGCCGCGGGTGGCTGGCCGTGGAATGATCAACGGCTTCTTCGTCTTCTCGGACACGCGTGAAATCCTTGCGCTGAACGCGGAGAACCTGGGCTCTGCCCTGAGAACCGTCCTGAACGGACATTCGCGTGCTGTCGCCACGAACATCTCCGGGGAGTTGCCGAACTGGTTGAGCAGCGGACTCGGACGCGTGTATGAGTCGTTCGAAGAGCGGGACGGCGGCAAGGGTGCGATGATCGGCCGGCCCGACGCGAACCTGGTCGGTATCCTGAAGGGGGCAACGCTGATCCCCCTGACGCGCCTCGTCGCCCTCACCTCCGAATCCCCTGGGATGGTGCCGGGCAGCGCGCAGCGCTCACTGTACGAGGCCGAGTGCTGGGCGCTCGTGCACTACCTGTCGTTCGGGCCGCGGCGTCCACAGTTCCAGGCCTACATGGCCAGCCTGCACGGGGGAGTCGCACCGGAACAGGCGTTCGTCGAGGCCTTCGGGGACGGCCCCGCGCTCGAGTCCGAACTCGCCGACTACACCAGGAAGTTCCTCTTTCCGGCCATGCAGATCGTCTTCGACGAGAAGCAGACGCCGAGCCTGCCCGCCAGGGGGACCGTCCTCAGCGAGGCGGACGCCGAAGGATTCCTCTCCGCGTTCATGTCGTACACGGGACAGGGCCCGCAGGCGCGCACGCGGCTCGAGAAGGTCCTGGCCACCGCGCCGAAGAGCGCCCGCGCCCTCGCGGCGCTCGCGGAAATCGACGTCGCCGACAACCGGAAGGTGCAGGCCATCGCCCGCCTCGAGGAAGCCGTCGCCGTGGCCCCTGACGATCAGCAGATCCAGTCCACACTGGGCCACGTCAGGGCGTTGTGGGTCAGCGAAGCAGGCGAGGCGGCAACGGCGGCAGATGTCCAGGCAGCTCGGGCGGCACTGACCCGGGCTGTCGCGCTCCAGCCGAATGATGTGGTGGCGACGGCGGAACTGGGATGGATGTACCTGTTCGCACCGGCCGACCCCGCACGCGCGGAGGCCTCGCTGCTCAGGGCGGTGGCGTTGAACCGCGGCAAGGATCAGTACCTGCTTTGGCTCGCCGACGCGTTCATCCGCCAGCGCAAGTACGACGAAGGACGCAAGCTCCTCGGTCCGCTGATGGCACGCGGCAGTTCGCCTGACATCCGCAACGCGGCCCGTACCATCCTGGGCGAGATGGCCCGTCTTCAGCGACAGGACACCGCCGCTCCCAGATAACCGGCGCGTGCCTACTTCCTGAGGCCGGCCACGTAGGCCTTCACCACCGCGTAGACGAACGTCTGGCACGCCTCGCCGGTCTTCGGATCGTAGGTGCTGGCGTTGGTGATGTTGTCGGAGAGCACGCGGATCCCCACGAACGGCACCTTGAACTGCGCGGCCACCTGCGCGGCCGAGGCGGTCTCCATCTCCTCGACCGACGTGCCGAAGTTCTCGTGGAACTGCGCCACACGGTCGAGTTCGTCGATCCACATGTCGCTCGACCCGATGATGCCGTCCACCACCTGTCCGCGCGCATAGCTGCCACGCACCGACCGGGCAACGGCCAGGAGCCCCGGATCGGCATCGAAGCGCGCCGGCATCTTGCGGGCGGTCTGGCTGATCGCGCTGCCCTCCTGAAGCAGATCGAGGGGCATCCACTCGAGCGGACGGCTGCCCTCACCGCGCTTCCGGAACATGGCCCTGAATGCCCCGACGTTGAGCGAGGCCGTGCCGATCACGATGTCGTAGACCTTCAGCGCCGGGTCGTGGCCACCGGCCGTACCCTGGTTGATCACCGCCGCCGGCCGATAGCGCTCGATGGCCAGGGCCGTGGCCGCCGCCGCATTGGACATCCCCTTGTTCGTGCGCGAGACGATCACCGGATAGCCGTCGACCGTGCCGCGCCAGAAGCTCCAGCCACCGATCTGCTCCAGGGTCGGCTGTTCCAGCATGGCAATCAGCCGTTCCGTCTCCGAGACCATCGCCCCCTGGACGACGACCGGGGGCTTCGGCGCCTGAGGCTGCGCCCAGGCTGGGTGAACAACGAGGAGCAGGCAGAACGCACAGACAACGGACCGGACTCGATGCATGCAAGAGACTCCAGCGATGGCCCGAACCTATCGGCGCACGCGGGCCGCGGCGCGCGCGCGCTGGTCGGCCAGGCGCGCCTTCACCACGCGGCCGATGAGCGCGTACGGCATCTTCTCGTCCAGCGGAAAGCGCAGGTTCCCCTTCGGACCGCGATACGGCTTCAGGTCGGCTTCGAGCGCCCGGTCGCCTTTCACGGGCGGGAAGATTCCGATGTGCGCCTTGAACGGCGCGTAGTAGATCAGCATGCCGTCCAGCTTGAAGGCCGGCATCCGGTAGCTGATGACTTCCTCCGCCTTCGGGGCAAGACGACGGACCAGGCTCCTGATCTTCTGCAGAATCGGCTGCACCTCGGCGGGTGCCGCGGCGATGTATTCATCGACGGCGCGCACGCCCGACGCAGACGCCGCAGCGGTCGTCCCCGCCCGGGCCCCGGCCTTTCCGGTCTTTACGGCTTTTCCTGCGTTCGCTGCCTTCACGGCTGTCCCCGCCTTCCCCGACCGCGCGGCTTTCCCGGCGCGCATCGACGTGGCCAGGGCAACCGCGTGCCGAACGGCGATCGACGCCGCTTCGCCAACCATTTCCTCATCGGCGAGAGCCAGGGCGATCTTCGTCCACCCCTGCCGCCCCCACGCACCCGCTGCCGGTACGAAGGCATCGGGCGCATCGGCGACGAAGCGCTGCTGATCTTCGGAGGGCAGGTGCACGGATGCCGTTCGCTCCTCGCGGTCGAGCGAGGCGAAGACACGGCCGGCGACGCGGAAGTCCGGGTGGCCCATGTGCGCCCCTTCCGTGGCGCCGTCGAGGCCGAGGACGAGGGTTCTGAAGCGCGTGGAGGTCATGACGGGCGGATGACGGGAACGGGTGTGGGCCGGCGCCAGGCAGACAGCCACTGCACGGCGTCGTCGAGGCTCGTCGTGATCTTCACCATGATGCCGCGGTTGGCCATGACGGTTTCACCGAACCGCTCGGGGTCGAACTGTGCGGGCGTTTCGACGATCGCCAGCCGGATGTCGGCGGGCAGGCTGTCCACCAGCGCCTGGCCCAGTTCGAAGCGCAGCATCACCGGTACGTCCACGACGTCGAAGTTCACGACGGCCGTGACGTCCAGCACCACGCAGCGCTCCCCCCTGGACGCGGTGGCGTCCGTCCAGCGCCGGCAGGCGTCGCGGGCAGCCTCGAGGGAGAAACTGCCGGTCGCGCGGACATACAGGTAGCCATCCCGTACCTCCGTCGTGACGTCCATGGTCGACCTCCTACTTCTTCGCCTTCTTCTCGGACCACTCGATGGACATGTCGCCGTCGCCGGCCAGCAGCCGCATCGTATCCGACACGTCACGTGTCCGCACATCGAGCGGCGCCGACACGCTGTAGCTGATCGCATCGTCGGACTCGGTCAGCAGCTCGTACTCGAGTCCGAGTCCGTGCAGCACTCCTTCCACCTTCGGGCGGAAGTGTGATGCCTGAGGCGTCGCGACGCTCAGCTCGAAGTACTTGCGGGCCGGCGGCTCGAAGTACTCGACCGCCCACAGGACGGCGGCCATGAAGAAGGTGGCGAAGGGCGCGAGGAGGTACAGGCCGACGCCCGCCGCGAGACCGGCGCCCAGGGCACACAGCATCACGACCGCTTCCTTCGGATCGTCGATCGTGGAGCGGTAGCGGACCAGGCCGGCCGCACCCACGATGCCGAAGGCACGCGACAGGCTGTTGCCGACCACGAGCATGATGACGGCACCGACGACGGCCAGCATGATCTGCGTCTGCACGACGAGCACCGTCTGGCGGGCCGCGCCGCGCTTGCGCGGGCGCAGCGCGAGCGCCGTGCCGAGAATGGCCGCCAGCGGCAGCCTGACGATGGCCTCGCGGATTTCCTTCATGGCGCCGCCGTTGAACACGGCAGCGGCCTGTTCGGTGAACGGCGTGGCTTCGGTCTGTTCGAGTCCTGGAGGCTGCGCCGCCTGGAGCCGAACCACGGGGACCGTGGCGAGGGCGTACACGATCACCGCACAGGCAAGGCCCGCAAGGGCCTTCCGGAAGGCAGGTCGCCGATTCGGCATGATGCGAACAGTATAGTCGGGAGGGTCAGGGCCGTCCTGCCCCCGGATCACTGGCGCGCGCTGAAGCGGTGCAGGGCGGCGTTGATGGTGTCGGCCACGTAGATGTCGGAGTCCGGGGCAATGGCCATGTAATGCGCCTCGCCGAAGTTGCCCAGCGTCGGGCCCGGACCGGGCTGGCCCATCATCGCCACCGGCTTGCCGTCGGGGCCGAGACGCAGGATCTGGCCCGAGAACCCCGTGGCCAGATAGAGCTGCCTGTCCGGCCCGAGCAGCAGACCGCAGGGCAGCCCCTTGAACTTCCACTCGGTCTGGTACTTGCCGTCCAGATCGAACACCTGCACACGCCGGTTCTCGCGGTCGGCGACGAGCAGCCGGTTGTCCGGCATGACGAGGATCGAGTGCGGCTGGTCGAACTGGCCGGGCCCGCTGCCCTTGCCGCCCCAGCTGGTGATGAACTTGCCGGCGCTCGTGAAACGGAGGACGCGCCCTTCGCCGCGGCCATGCCCCTCGACGATGAACACGTCGCCGTTCGGCGCGAAGGCGAGGTCGGCGGGCTCGAACAGCAGGCGCGTCCCGGCTGCCTCGTCCCAGGCGCCTGGCTGCCCCCGCGTGCCGAGGGTCAGGAGCAGTTCGCCGGTGCGGCTCCACTTCATCACGGTGTGCCCCTGCACATCCGTCGTCCAGATGCTTCCGTCGGGCCCGAGGCGCATGCCGTGCGCGCGGCCGAACGACCCGGCCCCGAAGGAACGGATGTACTTGCCCGTGCCGTCGAACTCCACGATCGGCTGCGGCCCGCGGTGCAGCAACCACATGTGCCCCTGCGCGTCGAAGGCCACACTCGTCGCGTTGCCGAACGTGAAGCCCTCGGGCACCTGAAGGCCGGTCTCGACCGGGTGGTAGCCGAGCGGCGCGACCTCTTCCATCTGCTTCGGGTCCGGCTTGTCGAGGACACCGGGCGTATTGCGGGTCTGGAAGAAGAAGAGCACGAGCGCGAGCAGTATCTGCACGGAACCTCCGGAACGCCGCGCGGGAGCCGGGCGGCACGCACGACAGGCCTACGGCCCGCCGGGGCCTCGGCACGGGCGGTCGGACTCTGGCAGCAGATAGTGCAGCAGCCTGCCCACCGGGGCAAGCGGAATCGCGGCGGCCTAGGGGAAGACGACTTCCATGTAGACGTCCGACCGCGCGTAGGGCGACGGCTGCGGTGGGTCGGTCTGTCGGAAGCCGAGGCGCTCGTACAGGCGCACGGCGTTGGCGAGGCGGCTGTTGGTTTCGAGGAACATGCGGCGCGCCCCCTTCGCCCACGCGTACTCCACGGCGGCCCTGCCCAGCATCTCGCCGATGCCACGTCCCTGGTAGGCGGGCGAGACCGCCATCTTGGCCAGTTCCCATCCCGGCTCACCCTCGGGGATGGCCGCCACCACGCCGACAGGCGTCTCGCCATCGAGGGCCACGAAGATCTGCCCGCCGACGTCGATGATGGTCTGCTGCGGGTTGCCGAGCATGCGGCGATCGCTCTCCTCGACAGCGAAGAAGCGCTCGATCCACTCGAAGTTGAGCCGGGCAAAGGCCTCGGCGTACTGCGGGCTGAAGGGCACGATGGTGATCGGCATCACGGTGCCAGCATAACCTGTACACGCACGCCCTACGTCGTCCAGCCACCGATGCGCACGAACGCGCGATCTTCGGGCGCGTATTGCCAGCAGAGAGCGATGGTCGGCTCGATGAACCCGCACACCACCATGCCGTCCCACTCCGCGACGACCCTGCCGTTCATCGTCTGCGATTTCGCAATGGTGTCGTTCAGGCGATCGGCGTCCCGCAACGAGTAGCACGAGAGGTCCGGCGTGCCTGTGAACGGCGCCAGCGCCTGCACCTTCCCGTCGTCCTGGACGACGGCGTAGCGGCCACCCGCGGGGTCGGGCAGCGCCACGGCGTAGTCACCCGGATGGCCAGGCCGGAACTCGCCTCGACACGACGCAAGCGGCGTGACGCTGATCCCCGCGCGGGTCAGCAGCGCCGGCAGATCGGCCACAGACGGTTGCGCCCGCAGGTGAGCGGCGCAGACGGCGAGGAGGAGCGCAGTTGCAGCGGCTCGTATGAGGACGGCCCACCTGAAGGTGGGCACTACATGTGCTGACGTCGCCATGGCCGCTGGCGTCCTCACTTGACGTCGTTCCGGTACACCTGTCCGCCCTTCATCACGAACACGACGCGCGACATCTCCGTGATGTCCGCCAGCGGGTCGCCGTTCACGGCGACGAGGTCCGCGAACTTGCCCTTCTCCACGGCGCCCACGTCGGCACTCCACCCGATGAGCGCGGCCGCCACGCTCGTCGCCGACTGCAGCGCCTGCGCCGGGGTGAGTCCCCACTTCACCTGGTACGCGAACTGGTCGCCCTGGGTGCCATGGGGGAACGGGCCCGCGCCGCTGCCGAAGGGCAAAGTCACCCCGGCCGCGAGCGCCTTCTTGAAGCTCTTCTCCATCATGCGCCAGCGGCTGTTGCCGTATCGCTTGAACTCCTGCGCGTCCTCCATGCTCAGGTCGAACATGGTGACGGTGAGCGGCAGCTTCTTCTCGACCAGCAGCTTCAGCGAGGCATCGTCGAGGTCGAGGGCGTGCGTCGGCACGTCCACGCCCGCGCTGATGCAGTTGCGGAGCCCCTCGCCACCGTAGGCGTGACACGCCACCTTCAGGCCCTTCCGGTGCGCCTCGTCGACGATCGCCGTCGTCTCGTCCAGGGTGAAGGTGGGCACGTGCGTCATCGTGCCGTCGGCCTTCAGCGTGTACGCCTCCGTGCTGTAGATCTTGATCCAGTCGACGCCGTAGTGCGCCTGCTCGCGCACGGCTTCGCGGACGCCCTCGACGCCGTTGGCGATGAGCGCGCCGAGGTTCGACACGCGCCCGGCCTCGGCCTCGAGCAGGGGGAACGGCACGGTGGCCTTGTTAGTCGACACAATCCCCGGCCCGGCCACCTGCATGCGCGGTCCCGGGAGCACACCGTTGTTGATGGCGTTCTTCAGGTCGACGGTGCCATACCAGCCGCCGTGCGACATGAGGTCCACCACCGTCGTGAAGCCTGCATGCAGGTCGCGCTCGGCGTTCACCGACGCGGAGAGCACGTGATACTGCAGCGGCTGGAGGAGCCCGGTTGGCCCGGGTCCATTCGGTCCGATACCCTGTCCTCCGGGTCCGACCAGCGGGTTGCCGGTCATCGTGTGGAGGTGCGTGTCGATGAGCCCGGGCAGCACGGTTTTGCCACTCAGGTCGATGGTGCGCGCCCCGGCGGGCACCTGCGGGCTGGCGCCGACCTCGACGATGCGGTCGCCGCGGATGACGATGGTCTGGTTGGCGACGAGCGTGCCGGTGCGCGGATCGAAGAGCCGGCCCGCGCGGACGACCGTCACCGGCGGCGGCGCGTACTGCGGTGGAGGCGGCGGCACCCACGCCGGCGGCAGGGCCGCGACGGACGGCTGCTGCGCGAACGAGGGGGACGCGGCGGCCAGGCACGCGAGAACGGCGGCGAACGCGCGGAATGCAGTCACGGGATCCTCCTGTCGGCCCGGAACGGGACGAGGGACGATAGCGCAGGATTCAGCGAAATTGGTGAATTAGTGGCTGGCCCCTGGAACGCTCAGTCGCCCGCCAGGCTCAGCAGCCCGGCGATGACGGCCAGGGCGTCGTCCAGGGTGGGGACGACGCGAAAGGCGGCGGCGCGGGCGGCGTCGGAGGGGGCCCAGTGCGGCACGAGGATGCCGATCATGCCGGCTGCGGCGATGGACCGGATGCCGGCCTCGGAATCTTCGAGCGCAACACATCGGGCCGGCTCCACACCGATCCGGCGTGCGGCCTCGAGGTAGATGTCCGGCGCCGGCTTGCCCCGCTCGATCTGATCGCCAGTGACGACGACCGGGAACCTGCCCGCCAGTCCTGAGCGCTCCAGCGTGAAGGCGGCCCAGTCGGCCTTCGTCGACGTGGCCACAGCCAGCGCCAGCCCTCGTTCGCCAATGAATGCCAGCAGTGCGGGCAGGCCGTCCTTCACGCGGATGCCGACGCGTGCCACTTCATCGCGCCACAGTCCGGGCCAGCGCTGACGCAGGCGCTCCAGCGGAAACGCCGGTCCGAACATCTCCATCAGGATCTGCTCGATCTCGGGCAGCGGGCGTCCGACAATCGCCGCGTACCCGACATCGGTGAGGTCGTACCCGAGTGCCGCGGTCCCCTGCTGCCACGCCGTCTTGTAGAGGGGCTCGGTATCGACCATGAGCCCGTCCATGTCGAGGATGACGGCAGCCGGCCTCATGCCCACGACTGCAGTTCGATGATGTTGCCCTCGGGATCGGTGACGTAGCACATCGTGACGTGCCGGCCCTGCGAGGTGGTCAGCGTGACGACGTCCGCGACCGGCGCACCGCCGGCGTCGAGCACTTCGCGGCGGGCGTCGACGACCGAGGCCACCTCGAACGCGATGTGGCCGAAGCCCGGCCGGTTCACGCGTGGCGTCACACCATCGAGGCTCCTCGAATACGAGAACACCTCGAGCGTCGGCCCCCCGGGCGGGAAGCCTGGCAGCCGCAGGTGCACGCCGTCCAGCGTTGACCCCGGTACCCCGGTCCCGGCCTCGATCGTCGGGCCGCTGTAGTGGCGTTCAGGCGGCACGACCTCGCAGCCGAAGACGCGGATATAGAACTCGGCGAGTGCCTGCCAGTTCCGGGCAATCAGGTTGGTGTGGACGTAGCGGGGGTTCGCAATCATGCTGGCGGAAATCCGGAGTCTGCATTGTAGCGGAGAGGTGCCGCGCCACCGGGGCGCTGTACGGGTATCGTTAGGACTACGATGACCGACCGCGTGCCGCAAGGTGACGTCTACACCACGGCCATCCGCAACTACTGGTGGCTCAGCTCGCTCGGCGGCCTGTACTTCGTCGTCGGCTTCGTGCTGTGGGGCGGCACGCGCGCAGCCGTCCTCTCGAGCGCCGTGTTCGTCGTGGCCGGAGCCATCGGGCTGGCGTTGCACTACATGCGCCGCCACGCCGGCCGGCGCCAGCGGCGGGCGCTCATCGTCGCGCACCTGGCGATCGGCCATCTGGTGCTGGTCTGGCAGCAGGCCTCGCTGCCGCTGAGCGACTACACGGCGACGGGCGACCCGACGGCCCGCGGCTTCCTGATCTATCTCGTGTCCGCGCTGATCGCGGGCACCATGAGCATGTTCGGCGGACTCTGGGGTGCCGTGCTGAGCCTGGGCGTCCACTACGCGTTCATCCTCGACACACGCGAGGAGTTCTCGTTCAAGTGGGTGTTCCCGATCCTCATCGCCCTGCTCGGCGTCATCGTCAGCAACGCGCTGTCGAGGCTCGACGAGGCCTATCGCCGGCTCGAGGAACTGGCGAGCCACGATGCACTCACGGGCCTGCTCAACCGGCACCGCCTGTCCGCGGAGTTCGAGCGGATGCAGGCGTTCGCACGCGAGCACAGGCGGCACCTCACGCTGATCGCCTGGGACGTCGACGACCTGAAGCTGGTGAACGACACGCGTGGCCATGCGGCGGGCGACGGACACCTGTGTGAGTTCGCGCGCGCCCTGGGGTCGCACGTGCGCAAGACATCCAGCTCGAGAACCGGCGATGCCGCCTTCCGGGTGGGCGGCGACGAGTTCATCAGCCTCCATCTCGACGTGGCCGACGGGCAGGGGGTCGTGGAGCGCGTGCGCCGCGCCTTCACCGGGGTATCGGCGGGATGGGCCGGCTGCGAATTCCTGACACTCGACGAGGCGATGACGCAGGCGGATGCGGCGCTCTACCGGGACAAGGCGTCGCGCAGGACGTCAGCCCCCGCCTAGGCCTGGCTGAGGACCGCCACAGGCCTGCAGCAGCGCGTCAGGGCTGTCCCACACAACACGCCACTTGGCGCGGTCGGCTCCATCGAACGCCCGCTCGACCACACGCTCGGCCTCCCGTCCGCCGAGCCGCTGGTACACGCGCCTGGCCGCGTCGTTGCGTTCGAAGACCCAGAGCCAGACCGGTTCGCGGTATCCACGTGCGAGCAGCTCGCGCATCGCGACTGCAATCAGCACCCGGCCCACGCCCTGGCTCCGGAATGGCTCCAGCACGTGCAGGTTGTCCAGCATGCTGCCCCAGGACGGGTCGAAGGCCGCGCTCATGAAGATGAACCCGGCCGGATCGTCGTCGACTGTCGCGAGGAAGCCGAAGTGCCCGGTCGAGAGCATGCGCGCCTTCACGGCCCAGGCCTGCTGCCGCTCCGCGTCCACCTCGTGCTCGAGAAACGCGTCGCTCATCAGCCCGCGATACGCGCTGCGCCAGCTTGCCGCATGAAGCTGCGCGAGGAGCGGGGCGTCCGCTTCCGCGATGGGCCGCACGCGCGGCGTCATGACGTTGCGCTCCGGACCCCGAGCCGGCGGCGCAGTTCCGGCCAGGCGATGGTCCAGTGCAGGGCGCCGTAGTACTGCGACGCGCGATCCGAGCTGCCGTGCTCGTAGCTGTCCGTATCGGCGTCGTCGTGACCGACGGCTGCGCCGAGAATCTGGTGCACGAATTCGTGCACGGCCGTGCGCCCCACGCCGCGGCCGATGGCGGTGACCACGTCGGCACGCACCGCGCTGGCCGGCGCGAAGTTGATGGCCTTGCGCGCCACCACATCGCAGGCCACCGTGCCACCGCCTCCGAGCATGCCGAGCGCCACGGACTCGCCCGCGCGCGGGAGGGCGCGCGTGCTCCGGGCGGGCATGGACCGCACGACACCGAGCCGCCAGAACGCGTCGGCGCTGTCGGCGATGCGGACACGAAGCTCGGAGAACGCCTGCTCCACCTCACCGCGCGCCACCTGCGCCACGAGGCTCCGCTCCTCCGCAGAGAGCGGCTCCCCAAAGCGGTCCATCGCTCCCGCCCGAAGCACGCAGGCATCGTCGGCGAACCAGAGTCCGAGCGCGCGCTCACGTCCACTGCACGCGGACGTGGAGAGCGCGAGGAGTGCCGCCATCATCCATCGGCTGCGCGGGCTTCGACGCATGCGAGGCTCCCCGGCGTCAGATCTCGAGCAGATCGTGGCCGACGATGATCTGGCCCTTGAAGGCCTGCGCCGCGGCACGCCGCCACTCCTCGTCGGGAATGCTGCCGTCGCCAGGCACGAAATGCGAGAGCACCAGCGTCTTCACGCCCGCGGCTTCCGCTACACGCCCGCAGTCCTCGGCCACGGTGTGGCTCTCGAGCAGGTGTTTCCGCAGCGTGGTCGCGTTCGGCTCGCGGGCGACGATGCGATCGATGCCGGGCAGCCACATGGCCTCGTGGACGAGCACGTCCGCCCCGCGCGCCAGCTCGATGAGCCGATCCGACTTCGTCGTGTCGCCGGAGAACACGATGGAACGGTCGGGCCCGTCGAAGCGATACGCGAACGCGGGCGAGACGAGGGGATGCTCCACGAGCGCCGCGGTGACCTTCACGCGTGTGTCGCTCATCACCAGGCCACCGCCCTTGATCTCGTGCGGATGCACCAGCGGCCCCAGCGGAGGCCGTCCCTCGTCCTTGATGCGCACGTTGATGTCCGCCGCGTTCATCTGCAGGAAGAGGTCGGTCATGTTGGCCAGCGGCGGCGGGCCCCAGGTGTCCACGCGGGTGCCGAGCCCCGTGGCCCAGGCGAGCGAGATCAGGTTGCCGTAGTCGGCATTGTGATCGGAATGGTGATGCGTGATGAAGATGTGGCGCAGGCTCAGGATGGGGATGTTCGCCAGCGCCAGCTGCCGTCCCACGCCGTTGCCACAGTCGACCACATACAGCGCGTCGTCGACGACGACGGCGTGCGCGGTCGCCGCCGCGGCCTTCTTGGGCGTCGGGCCTCCACCCGTGCCGAGCAGCACCAGCCTGGTCCGGCGCGGCTGTGCGTCGGAAGGCTGCGCACACAGGGCACCGGCGCCTGCCAGTGCGGCAACACGAAGGAAGTGGCGGCGGCTCGCGGCGATGCTCATGTCAGGGTTCCAGGGCGTGGCTCAGCCACGCAGGCTGCTGGGGGTGTCGGGCGGCTCGGCCGGCCTGGGCCGTATCAGGCGCGTCGCCGCCTCTGCGGCGAGCGTGACCACCAGCAGGGCGAGGCAGACCTGATAGCCATGGTCGATGAACCACCCGACTGGCGGACGGAAGAACGCGTCGGCGCCGGTCCGGAAGCGGATGCCGTAGGTGTGGGTGGCGTCGGGAATGGACACCGCCCAGTTGCGCGGCGCACCAGCCGTGACGGCTAGCACCGCCACGGACAGGGCCGTGGCGTAGAGCGAGGCCAGGCCCGGAATGGTCTTGATGGGAAATGCCATCGCTGATCGCGTCCATTCTACTCAGCAGACCGCCGGAATCACGTCCGGCGCCGCACCTCGTACGCGAGCGCGATCATCCGTCGGCGTACGCGTTCGACTCGGTGAGGTGCAGGGCGACGTCCCGGTCGAGCGCTGCCGTTCACGCCGTCTCTCGCTGTCGTTGTGCGAGTTCGCGCACCTGGATGATGTTGCCTTCCGGATCGCAGGCGTTGCGGACCGCGAACCCCGGCCCTTCCCAGACCGGACCGTAGACGAACCCGCCGAGCGCGGCCGCCTCGGCCTCGGCGCGAGCCAGGCTCGGCACCGTGAAGAACGGCTTGATGGCCTGGTCCATCCGCGGCGACGGCGGCGTGTCGACGGTGACGCCTTCGGCATGCTCAGGCGGGATGGCATGCACAATCAGCTGGATGTCGTCGGACTCGAGGATGTGATGGTCGGCGTCCGAGGCCAGCGTGCGCAGGCCGAGCACGCCCTCGTAGAAGCGCGAGAGCCGCTCGAGGTCGAGGGCATAGATGAGGACGCCTGCACGTGCGGGTCGGGCCATCGTTCAGTCCTGCAGCCCACCGTCTCCGGCGAGCGGGGTCAGCTGATGGTACACGGGGTTCACGCGGGCTGCCGCATCAGGCGACGGGCCAGCGCCACCGACAACCCGAGGAGCAGCGGCGCCGTGATGACACCGGGAAAGTAGCCGCGGCGCAGCAGCGCAAACGTGATGTGCGAAAGCCCGTTGGCGCCTTCACCCAGTGCCCACGTCCAGGCCCAGATCCGCCAGGACAAGTGACGTGGCCTGACGCGCGCCACATACGTCCAGACCCCCGCGGCAACGACGAGGGCGTTGCCGATGGCGAATCCCCACGCCGGGTCCGTGCTGAACAGTCCGGCCACCGCGCGGGCCGGAGCCAGCACGTCGTACAGCCGGAACCAGCACTCCTCGACCGAATGGATGGCCTGCACGGCCGTGAGCAGCGCGAACAGCTCCGTTGGGCCGCCTGGGCGGTTCATCGACGCCATACTAGCCCAGCCCGACAGGGCTCGAGGGCGCGGCGTGTCCGGCTCGAGGAGGGGACGAAACGGCGTCGCTCCGAGCGTGCGCCGCGTTACGCTGGGCACATGTCGAAGGCCGGTTCCCTGGACTCCCCCGTTGTTCCGCCGATCGAGCCGATGCTCGCGAAGCTCGCCACGGAACTGCCGGCTGCCGGCGACCTCCTCTACGAGCCGAAGTGGGACGGGTTTCGCGCGCTGGTTTTCCGGACCGGCGATGACGTCTTCATCCAGAGCCGCGACCAGCGCCCGCTCGACCGGTACTTTCCCGAGCTGCACGATGCCCTGATCGCGGGCCTGCCCGGGCCGTGCGTCCTCGACGGCGAGATCGTCATCGCCACCGAGCGCGGGCTCGACTTCGATGCGTTGCAGCTGCGGCTCCACCCGGCGGCCTCGCGCGTGGCGACGCTCGCCGCGGCCACACCGGCGTCGTTCGTCGCGTTCGATGTGCTCGCCGTGGGGAACGAGGATCTGCGCCGGGTGCCGCAGGCGGGCCGTCGTGAGCGGCTGGAGTCGCTGCTGCGCACGGCGACGCCGCCGATCTTCCTCACGCCCATGACGCGCGATCGGGACGTCGCCGCGCGCTGGCTCGAGGAATTCGAGGGGGCCGGGCTCGACGGCGTCGTCGCCAAGCCGGCGTCAGGCGTCTATCAGCCTGGCAAGCGGACGCTGATCAAGATCAAGCACGCCCGCACGGCCGACTGCGTCGTCGCCGGCTTCCGCTGGCACACCGGTGGATCGGGGTCGGCTGTCGGATCGCTGTTGCTCGGCCTGTACGACGACCACGGACGCCTTCACCATGTCGGCGTCACGTCGGCATTCACGATGGAGACGCGGCGCGCACTGGCGCGTGAACTCGAGCCGCTCCGAGCCGACGCGCGGAACAACCATCCATGGCGCGAATGGGCGAACGGCGCGGACCACGCCGCGACGCGGATGCCCGGCGGGCAGAGCCGCTGGAGCGCAGGCAAGGACCTGTCCTGGGAGCCGCTCCGCGCCGAACGGGTGTGCGAAGTGAAGTACGACCACATGCAGGGCGATCGCTTCCGCCATGCGGCCATCTTCCTGCGCTGGCGCGCCGACAAGGCGCCGCGCGACTGCCGGTACGACCAGCTCGAGGTCGTGCCGCCCTACGAGCTGTCGCGGGTGTTCGGCACGCGGCTCAGTGGTTGACGACGAAGACGCCGACGCGTCCCTTCTCTTTGGCGGCCCAGACGATCCCGCCGGCAATCATCGCCGTGCCGTTCTTGCAGAAGACGTCTGCGACCTGCGTCTCGCTGAGCGCCTTCACCACGGCCGGCGTGAACACCGTGGCGTAGCCGGCCTTGAACTGCGTCGGGGTTCTGATGGTGCGGGCGCGCCGGGCGTTGACCGTGAGGGGGTACTGCATCATGGACGACACCGCGTCCACATCGTGCTTCTGGACCGCCGTGACGAGCCGACCGAAGAGCCCGGCAAACTCGTCGTAGCTGCCATCCTCCACCACGCACCAGGACTCCCCGTGAACCTCGCCGTCCGACGAGGTCCTGACGACGTGATCGGCACCATCCTCGCGGGTCACCACGATCGAGCCGTCCTGGATGGCAATCGTGCGGGCCGCGGCCTGCGCACGGGAGGCACTACCCGCGGGCGGCGCCGCGCCCGCGCCGAGAGGTACGGGGGACACCGTCGCGCACGCGCACGCCAGCGCGAACCCGGCTGACAGCCTGGTGAACATCGATCCGATTCTAGCGGGTCCTTCCTCGCGCACGCGCGCCGGTGCCACGCAGCGGACACTCGGCCTATTCCACCGTGGGCCTCGCCGCC
Organism: Vicinamibacterales bacterium; assembly: GCA_046331345.1. GTDB lineage: Bacteria > Acidobacteriota > Vicinamibacteria > Vicinamibacterales > CAVVIG01 > CAVVIG01. The sequence continues at coordinate 287,729 of JAXLRA010000006.1, forward strand.
GAGGGCCTTGCACATCGCCCTGGCACTGCTCATTACGGCCGACGTGAAGTAGCAGCTACACGGCCGCGAGCGCGCCGAGCTGCTGGAGCAGTGACAGGAAGTCGGCCTGACTCCAGCGCTCCACGCAGCGGCTGCCCTCGAAGCGCAGGATGGTGATCCCAGGCAGGTGGAAGGCTTTGTGCGTCGGGGGTAACCCCTGGAACGGCCCCTCGTGCGTGCCGGTGACCACGAAGCGGCAGGTCACGCTGTTCCCGCTCGGCAGGACGTCTTCGAACTCGAGGCGTGAGCCCGGAAACGCGGTGAAGAACGCCTCGTAGAACGTCTTGATGTTCGCGAAGCCAGGCTCGACACCCACGTAGCCGTGCAGTACGGCCTCCTGTGCGTACAGACCGAGGTATCCGTCGAGGTCACCGGCATTCCAGCACGCTCTCGCCCGGTTGAGGGCGTTCACTCCCGCATTCTCCATGGGTCCTCCATGCGGTAGCAGTACCGCACCGGGAACTACGGCGCAGGCAGGAATCCGGATGTGGGGAGGGGGCGCGACGACCGGACACGGCGCCGGCCGCACCGCCGCCGCGGTCCACTCCGGCGAACCGGAGCAGACCGCCGTACGGCGCGCGCACGGGTCTGGGGCTACTGTGCGGGCTTGGCGCGGCCGACGTACGCGCCGCGGGCGACGATCTTGCCGTCCATCGCCTTCTCGATGTCCGCGCGCGTCGGCGTACCCGTCAGAGCGAGGGGCGCATTCAGCGCGTACACCTGGAACACGTAGTGGTGGAACGGATGGCCGGCGGGCGGCGCCGGACCCATGTACTGCGGTCCGCGCATGCTCAGCTGGCCCGAGCCGGACGGAATGGGTCCGCCTTCCGGGATGGACGTCGTGGCCGCCGGGATGTTGTAGACGACCCAGTGGGTGATGTCGCCCGCGAGGTTGCCCGCGGGTACCGCCACGTCCACGTCGTGCATGATCAGCACGTAGGCGGCCGTCCCCTCAGGGGCGCCGCTCCAGCTCAGTTGCGGCGAGATGCCCTGTGCGCCGGCGAACTTCGCCGGAATCTCCGCACCATCGGCAAACGACGTCGACGTCACCGTGAGCATGGCGAGTCCAGGGCGCCTCGCGCCAGCGGCCGGCGCCTGCGCCGACGCCACTCCTGCTGCCAGGCTGACCGCCGCAAGAGCGCCCATCAGGCGCGCGGCAAAGCGTGTGTTCATGTGTTCTCTCTCCTCCTCGAAACTCGGCTGCCGTTCGACAGCCAGCGTTCGATCTTCGCACGACTCGGGATTCCGCGCCGCCCCGGGGGCCGCTAGGGGATGAGGCGCTCGTCCCTCAGGCGCTGCTGGAGGATCTCCATCATCCGCGGCACCTTCCGTTCTGCGGTCCGCTGCCCCGCCTGCCGCGTCTCCTGGAGGATCGCCGGCATGGTGGTCAGGGTCTTGCGCCCCAGGTCGGACCTGTAGAACGCCAGGAGCCCGCGGACATCGTCCCGGGTGAAGTGCGCCGCGTAGATGGCCACGAGCTGTTCGGTCAGGCCATCCGGCCCCTCGAACATCTTCGCGAACTCCTCCCGGAGGACCTGCTCCATGATGGCCACGGCCCGATCGGGCATGCCGGGCTGCGCGCGCCGCAGCGACTCGAGCGTCTGCGTGGCCAGGGCACTGGCCATCTGCACGCCCTGCTCGGTCGCCCCCATGACGTCCATCAATTGCCGGATGTCGGCCCGGAGCGGTTCATCAATCGTCTGGGCCGCCGCTGGCCCCGCAAGCAGCAGCGGCACAACCACGGCAGTCATCAGCGTCGAAAGCAGCCGCATCAGTATGTTCCTTCCGGGGTGTTCAGGCGCCGTAGGGTGGCGCCCTGGGCGCACGACCAGAGCGTGGCCCCGGTCCGTGACGGCGTCACGCGAACCGGTTCCCGATCACACGCGAGAACTCGGGAAAGTAGCGCTCGATGGCCGGCAGCTCGAAACGCTGCAGGATCGCCGATGGTGGCTCGCGCTCCAGGAGGAATTCGAAGGCCGCCTCCAGCAGTTCTTCCGGCTCCGCGCGTGGAGCATATCGCTCGATATCCGACGGCCAGAGTGTCACGAGGTGTGTCGTCTCTCCTCGTGGGTCCTGGACCGTGACGACGTAGTCGTTCCCTCGCTCGTGCCTGATTGCGATGGACATGCCGCAGCCTCACGCCGCAGCATAGCGCAACGTCGCTCGAGCCACCGCGCATCCGTGTTGACGGTGACTGCCACCAGGAGCGCGACCACGACCAGAAGCAGATCGCGTCACGGCCCGTCCGTCCCCCTTGTGGCAACGCCCGTGGCGACACCACCGGCGTCGGTCATGGTCAGGTGCACGGAGTCGCCCTCCACCCGGCCCTCTGTGCGAATCACCGCGATGTCGGACGCGAACTGGGGGATGTGTTCGGTTCTGAAGGAGAGCCGGCCATCGACGTGTCGGCCGTCGAGGATGGGGGCATCGCCGGTCGGGTAGCTCACCGTTCCGGTGACCCGCTCGGCGTCCTGCGCGAACGTGAGGCGCACGCGAAAGGAGTTCTGTCCGGGCTTCTGCATGTCGGCCAGCCAGACGCCGTCGAGGGCCCGCGCAGCTGGCGGTGCCCAGAGCTGATAGCCGCCGATCAGGCCAGCTATCACCAGCACGGCCGCGAGGATCCCTCCCACCAGCCGGCGACGGTCGGTCCCCCCGGCGAGGAACCCAATCAGGTCGGCCACGTCATCGTCGAATCGGTCGTCGCGGATTTCGATGGCGTTGCAGCGGGCAAACGAGGTGAGTGGGGGCGGCAGCGAGTCGGCCGGCGGCATCCTGGCGCCGCCCACGAGGACCGGAATGACCGGGCGCCCACTCTGGAGCGCCGCCACGATTTCGCGCTGCACGAAATCCTCTCCACCCTCCCGCCGTGCGCGCAGGATGTCGAGCCAGCGCGGCCCGATCACGGCGAGCACATGATCGCAGCGGCTCAGCGTCTGCTCGATGGCCTGCTCGAAGTTCTGGCCGGGCCGGATGTCGTCGACGTCCATGAAGACGGACGACGCACCGAACCTGGCGACCAGGCGGTCGAACAACCGCCCGGCGTGGCCGGCGGAGTCGTCGCGACGGTAACTGATGAAGACACGGCTCATGTCGAGCGGGGCGGCACGGCGCGGACCGGCGAGCGGCGAGCCACGCGCACGCGGATCACTCGGCGCCGGTGAGCGCCACCGTGGAACGGGCGCGCGTCCACGAGTACAGCCAGCCGATACCGGCGGCGAACAGCACCATGGCGAGCGGGGTGGCCCATCCGGGGGCTTCGTTGAAGATGGCGATGACGCCGGCGCTGTCCTGCTTGCCCGCGCCGGATGCGCCGGCCACGAGTCCGGCGTACAGCACGCCCATCAGGCTCTCACCGACGATCAGCCCGGTTGCCATCAAGGTGCCAAGGCGCTCGGCGAAGCCCGGATTCGGCGACCGTTCTGTCGCGCGCTGATACAACCACCCGAGCAGCGCACCGAGCGGAATGAAGAGGTCGACCTCCATCGGCAGGTACATGCCCATGCCGACCGCGAGCGGCGGGAGGTGATAGCGCCTGTTGGACACCTTCTTCAGCACTTCGTCGACGATCACGACGCCGATGCCGATGCCGGCTCCCCTGGCCAGGAGCGACCAGTCGAGGCTGCCTCCCAGCACGCCCTGGGTGATGGACGAAATCAGCGCGGCCTGCGGGGCATTCAGCGCGTCCTTGCCGGCACCGGGCGCCCCCACGAAACCGAACGCGGCGTTGAGCAGGTCGAGGATGGGCGGAATGACGAGGGCGCCGAAGGCGACGCCGATGACGAGCGCCACCTGCTGCCGCCACGGTGTGGCACCTACGAGCTGCCCGGTCTTGAGATCCTGGAGGTTGTCGTTCGCGATCGTGGCAATGCCAAAGATCACGGCAGTGACGAGAAGCGCGAAGGCGATGAGGCTGTCGGTGACGGCCGGTCCGGCCCCCTTGAACAGGCCGGCGAGAATCAGCGAGATGCCGAGCGCGGTGAGGATGCCCACACCGCTCACGGGACTGTTGGAGGCGCCGATGAGACCGGCCATGTAGCCGGTGATCGAGGCGATGACCAGACCGGCGATCATGATGTAGCCCAGCGACAGCAGGACGAGCGCCACCGCATGGTCGGCGACGGCGCCCTGCCTGGCCACGCCGGCGAGCAGGAGGCCGATCGGCACCATCGACGCGAGGATGGTGCCCCCGACGATGGTGATCGGCAGGTCGCGTTCGGTCAGTTCCAGCGTTGTGCCGCTCTGCCGGGCACGGTTCGCGGCCACGGCCTGCATGATGCCGCGCACGATCGGGCCGATGATCTTCGCCAGCGTCCAGAGCGAGGCCACCAGCATCGTTCCTGCGCCGATGAAGCGCACCTTGTAGCGGAAGACGTCGCCGAGAACCGCGTCGATGCCGCCGCCAGCCGGGATGCCGGCCGCCGCGGTGAGCGAGGGCATCAGCCAGGCCCAGCTGATCAGGATGCCGACGAGCATGGCGATCCCCACCGCCATGCCGACAAGGTGCCCGACACCGATGAGCGCCATGGACAGCGAGGCCGATACCGCACTCGCACCGGCGCCCACGCGGAAGCTTCTCGCGGCGGTATCCGTGATCAGGCGCGTCTTGGCGAGGAGGAAGAAGGCACCGGACACGACCGCCGCACCGACAATCGCGACCAGCCCGCGCTTGTTCTCCTCGTGTCCACCGACGCCTGCGCCGACCTTCAGCACTTCCGCTGCGGCAACGCCTTCCGGGTACGGAAGATCGCTGCCCGTCACCAGCGCACGCCGGAGCGGCACGGAGTACATCACCCCCAGCACGCCGCCGAGCGCAATCACGGCGACGCTCAGCCAGTACGGGAAGTGCGTCCAGTAGCCGATCATGATGAGACCAGGCAGGACGAAGATGATTGCCGACAGCGTGCCCGCGGCCGACGCGATGGTCTGGACGATGTTGTTTTCCTGGATCGTGGCGCCGCTGACGAACCGGAGCACCGCCATGGAGATGACGGCCGCCGGGATCGACGTCGCGAACGTGATGCCCAGTTTCAGGCCGAGGTAGACGTTGGCGGCGGTGAACACGAGCGTGATGAGGCCGCCGAGGACGACGCCCCGAGCGGTCAACTCCGCAGTGGTGCGTCTCTCCCCTGTTGCTTCCGTCCGCTCGCCTGACGCCATCGTGTGCTCCCCTGGCCGCAGCTCGTGCGGTCCTGTGGTGTCAAGGTATCACTTTCGGGGGGCAGCGGACCTGTGCGCACGCAGGAAGGAGCGGATCTGCCGAATCGCGAGGGGAATCCGTTCCTTCGGTTCCTTCCACGGGAACATGCTGACCTCGGCGTTCGGCGCGAGCATCGCCGCTTCCATCGCCACCTTGTACGGGTGCGCCGGAATGTCATCCGGCAGGATCAGCACCGGCGTCTGGCACTGCCGCACGAACTCGCGGTCCACGGAGAACACGAAGTCCTGGTTCGCCTTGTACATCCGCGTCAGGAACGTCTCGACCTGCGCCATCGTCACGCCGGGAGTCCGCTTCACGTAATCGGGACCCCAGCCCGCGATGTTGGTGTCGTACATCAGCGTGGGTGCCTCCTCGCGGCAGCCGCTCGGCTGCGCGAGCACCGCGGCGATGACCCGGTTCGGCGCGTGCTTGATCAGGTTCCAGATGAGCGGTCCGCCGATGCAGAAGCCCATCACGAGGAAGCGGTCGATCTTCAGGTGGTCCATCAGCCCGAGCTGATCCTCGGCCATCATGTCCCACGGGTGTTCGAGATCGAGCGGGCCGCTGGAGCGTCCCGTGGACGTGCGCAGGTCGTAGCCGATGCACCGGTACTCGGACTTGAACTCCCCGACCGCATCGAAGGGGTTCGTGAGCCCCTCGATCTTCGAGCCGCCGAGCCCGCCACCTGAGATCAGCAGCAGCGGAACGCCCGCTCCCCACTCCTGATAGTGGATGCGAACCTTCCCCTTCTCGTAGAACTGACCGCTGGGTGCGCTCGTCGTCCCCTGCTGTGCGATGACGGGCGGCACGGCAGCCATCGCTGCAGCTGCGGCGCCGGACTTCAGGATCTGCCGACGGGTCTTGTCCACCATGATGTCCCCACACGTTCGTGAACGGCCCGGGCCTGCCCGGGAACGGCCGCTCGAGCCCTATTTCGCCGGGAAGGCGGTGGCCAGGTACTCGACGATCTGCGCGAACTCCGCATCCGTCGCGTCGGCCCCCTTGCTGGCCATCTGGTCGACCAGCTCCTTCCAGCCGGCCTTGTCGTTCTGCTGGTCTGCGGCCAGTTCAGGATCGTGGCACTTCGAGCAGACGCGGAGCGTCAGGTCCCGCCCAGCCCCCTGGGGAAACTTCGGATGCTCGTCCTGCACCGCCGCCCGCGGCGACGCACCGACACCCGCCGTGAGCATCAGGACCGTCGTGCACGACACGAGTGCCGTCGCCACAGCGTAGAACGCCTGTCCGTGCGCGCGGTGCATTCCGTGGCTCCGCGTCGCCGCCGGCATCGTCTCTTCAGCGCTTCGGGAGCGCGAACGTGATGATTTCATCGTTGGTGACCTCGGAGCCGGTCAGTCCGCCGCCCGTGCTGACGACGGCGACGTACTGCCGGCGATCGGCGCCCATGTAGGTGATGGGCGTTGTCTCGACTGACGAGGCAAGCTTGATTTCCCAGAGCTTCTCGCCGGTGGCGGTGGCAAACGCGCGGAAGCGGAAGTCGTCGGTGCCGCCCACGAAGGTAAGGCCGCTCGCCGTGAGGATGACCCCACCCGAACTCGCCCTGCCGGTGTCCTGCATGCCTGGAGGCAGCGCGTCCGACACGCCGAGTGTCTTGCGATACGCGATGTCGCCCGTGTCCATGTTCACGGCCACGAGTTCGCCCCACGGCGTGGGGCCGCAGAGCAGCTTGCGCTCCGGGTCGCCGAACCGGCGTGTGCCTGCGAGCGGACCGGAGTTCACCCAGCTTCCGTCGGGCCGGAGGATGAGCCGCATGGGCTGCCACATGTTGTTGGTGTTCGAGATGAACAGGTGCAGCTTCGGATCGTAGGACGGCCCCCAGAAGTTGATGCCGCCCGCGGGGCCGGGCGGCGAGATGCTGTACTGGTTCACGGCAATCGGCATGAAGGGTCCGCCGAGCTTCATGTTGTTGTCGTCCACCAGGTGCTCGCAGTAGGACTGGTGCTGCGGCTCGCCCTTGTAGAGATTGGCGCGCGAGGCGCTGATCTGCACGAGTGGCTCGGGCTTCACCGGGAAAGGCTGCGTGGGGGAGGTTTCCTCCTTCGGCACGTCGCTCTTCGGCACCGGACGTTCCTGGATGTCGAAGATCGGCTTGCCGGTCACGCGGTTCAGCGTGAACAGCAGTCCCATCTTGTTCACGATGAGGATCGCCGGCACGGTGGCCCCGTTTCGCACCAGATCGACCAGCACGGGCGCGGACTGCGTGTCGTAGTCCCAGATGTCGTGATGCACGATCTGGAAGTGCCAGATGTACTTGCCCGTGTTCGCGTCCACGGCCACGACAGACGACGAGAAGAGGTTGTCACCCGGACGATCGACACCGACACGGTCGTTGTTCGGCGCACCGAGCGGCATATAGAGGATGCCGCGCTGCTCGTCGAGCGACATGTAGCCCCACACGTTCACGCCCGAGCGATTCTTCGCCGAGTTCTCCTTCCAGGTGTCGGCGCCGAATTCGCCGGGACGGGGCACGGTGTGGAACGTCCACACGAGGCGGCCCGTGCGGGCATCCCACGCGCGCGTGTCACCGGCCGGCCCGGACCCGCCGCTCGAGCCGCCGGGGCCTTCGCCCGTTCCGGCACCCGTGATGATCAGGTTCCTGTAGATGGTTGGCGCGGTGAGCAGCGAGTAGACCGCGTTCATCCCGGTCTGCATCACTTCCGGTGTCTTGAGGTCGACGACACCGTGATTGCCGAAGCCGTCGTTCAGGGTGCCGTCTGCCGCCTTCAGCGAGTACATCCCGCCCGAGAGGCCGCCGAAGATGAGCGATGGCGGCGCCGTGCCGTCGCCAGGCCAGTACGCCAGCCCGCGCTTCGACGGCTGTTCGTTGTTGGGCAGGGTGAACGTCCACTTCTCGGCGCCGGTGGTCGCGTCGAGAGCGTGGATGGCGCCGTAGGGGGAAGCGAGGTACATGGTTCCGCCGATCACGAGCGGAATGGCCTCATCCTCGCGCGGACGGCCGGTGTAGCCCGCCGGCTTCAGGTGGAAGCTCCACGCGCGTTCGAGCTGGGTGACGTTGGCGGGCGTGATCTGGTCGAGCGGGCTATAGCGGTTGGCGCTGTTGTCGAAGTTGGCGCTGCGCCACTCCCCCGCCGGCGGCTGCTGTGCCTGTACCCGCATGGCTACCACTGCCACCATCGTTGCCAGCACGAGACCGAGTGTTACCTTCGCCATCTGTCGAGCCATGTGTGTGCTCCAGGCCAAGCCGCGTTGTGGGCGGATGATAGTCGAAGACACAGTCAGGTCCAACAGCCTCAGTCCATCACGTACCTCAGCGACCTCCACGGTCGGCTTCTCTCGTGAACCAGTGGTCAGCTCCGACCTGGGTAGATGACGGGCGCTGACCCGTGCAACGGGTCAGGCGCGAGTCCGATGTCGGATCCGGCTCGCCCAACCGAGGCGGGGAGGCAGCACAGCGTGCGCCACGCTGCCATCCCCAATCCGGAGAGTCAGCCTCTCGTCAGAGGTGCGCCTGCAGCGGAGCGTGCATGCGCCGGCCGTGCTCGAGGGTCATCAGCACGACGTCAGCCGTGACCGGCGCGCGCCGGAAGGCGTCCTCACCAATGGCGCTCGCGATTGCGTTCATCACCGCCGCGTACGCGGCGCCAACCGGTGGCTCACCGACACCGCGCGCGCCCGTTGGCGTCTCGGGATCGGGCAGGCCGACGGCATCCGCGTGCATGCTCCTCGGGACGTCGAGGATGGTGAGCGGCTTGTTGTAGTGGAACCGCTTGGCCAGCGGCACGCCGTAGTGCGGGTCGTACACCCACTTCTGCGTCAGCGCGTGACCAATGCCGAGGCAGCTGCCGCCGTTCACCTGCGCGGCCATGCTGCGCGGGTTGATGACGGTCCCGATATCGCCCATGCCGACGTACTCGATGAGGGTCGGCTTCCCGGTCTCGAGGTCGACCTCGACCTCGGCAAACCCGGCGACGAACGAGTAAGTCGTGCCGTCGCGCGGATAGGTGTCCTTCGCCACGCCCATCAGGCCCAGTCCCGCAAGCGAGGCAGCCGCAAGCCTAGTTGTCGCATGGATGTCTTCCGGCAGGTCGTGGCCGTCGTACCGACCACCCAGCGCAATGGCCCGCTCCGCGGCCTTCGCGTAGGTGAGTCCGACGCCGGGATTGCCGCGGCGGAACACGCGCTCGCCACCGAGTTCGTAGTCCTCGGGTTTCCCGCCAAGATCGTGCGCCGCGATCTCCTGGAGCTTGCGACGGGCGTCCATGGCGCCGGCATGATTCGCCCGCGTCATCGCGTGCGTAGTCTGGCTGCCGACCGACAGACAGGAATACGGAAGGTTGCGGGCGGTGCTGCCCCAGGCCACCTCCACCTTGCCCCACGGCATCGCCAGCAGTTCGGCGGCAACGCGCGCGAGGTCGAAGACGGAGTGGGTCCCGAGGTTGCCCACGCCACTCTGCACGTACAGCCTGCCGTCAGGACGGATCGTCATCAGGCCGTCGTGTCCGACCGATCCGGCGGTGTGAGTGCCGACGCCGATACCAACGCCCCGGACCTTGTTCCCGTTTCGCTGGCCGGCACGGGCCACGCGCTCCTTCCACCCGAACTGCTCCGCACCGCGATCGAGCGCCTCTCGCACGAAGGCGCTCGTCGTGTACGGGCGGGCGCCGTTGCGAGCGGGACCGAAGGGCGCCTTGCCTGCTGGGGCGTTGATCTTCTTCATCTCCAGCTGATCGATGCCGAGTTGCTTGGCTGCCTTCGTGATCGCCTGTTCCACGATGGCGATCCCCTGCATCTCGCCAGGCGAGCGCTGGAAGAGACGCGTCGGTGTGTTCGTCAGGACGTTGATGGCGCGCCAGCGCATGGCTGGCGGCTGGTAGAGCAGGGAGACGGCCTGGCCGGCCGCTCGATGATCGCCACGCTCGCCACGGGCGCCGTTGTCCTGGACGATGAAGAGATCGAGCGCGGTAATCCGGCCGTCCTTGCGGAAGCCGATGCGCGCGCGACCGGTCATGTTCGTGCGGGCGTGCCCGATGTAGTGCTCGTCCTCGCGCGTGATGCGCATGAGAACCGGCGCATTGGCCTTTTTCGACAGCAAGGCCGGGATGCACATCGACACGGCGCCGCCGCCCTTCGCGCCGAAGCCGCCGCCCGTGTACTCCGAGATGAACACCACATCGGACGGCTTCACCCCCACCCAGTTGGCCACGCTCGCATGGGTCCGCATCGTGCTCTGCGTCGATCCGTGCACGAACACCTTGCCGCCCTGCCAGTAGGCGAGGGCACTGCGTGTCTCGAGCGTCTGGTGACTGGTGGCCTGTACGACAAAGGTTTCGTCCACGACCAGCGCGGCATCCTTGAACCCGGCCTCGAGGTCGCCGTAGCTCCACTCCTCCGGAGCCTCTCCCGTGGGCAACTGCCCCTCGCCCGCGGCGGCGAAATCGGGGTCCGTCCACTTGAGCGTGCGCAGTTCCATCTGGTTGGCCACCGCGCCCTCGAGGTCGCGCCTCGCCGGACCGCGGGAGGGCGCGAGCACGTTGCCTTTCGTGGTGGCATCCGGACTGTTCGGGCGAAGGCTGTCGAGCGGGTCGGTCACGAACGGCAGCAGTTCCAGGTCGAGGTCGATGCGCTCGATGGCCTGGGCGGCTGTGAGTTCATCGACGGCGGCCACGGCCAGAATCGGCTCGCCTTCATACAGCGGCTCATTGGTGAGCGCAGGAATGTCGGCACGGGCGGCCTCGGGCAGGTCGTCCGCGGTCAGGATGGCCTTCACGCCCGGCATCGCCAGCGCGGCGCTGGCGTCGATCCGTCTGACGCGGGCGTGAGGCATCGGGCTGAGCAGCAGCTTGCAGTACAGCATGCCGTCGGCGCGGAAATCCTCCGCGTACTTGGCCTTCCCGGTCACCTTCGCGATCATGTCCGGCGGCAGGTAGTTCCTGCCGATCAGTCGTTCGTCAGCCACGGTTTCCGCTCCCCCTGAAAACAGGCACAGTTCGCGGCACGTTACGCTGGCAATTCCCCGGCTGTCAACGAAATGCGCGCGGGGATTCCTGCGGTCCTGTCCGTCTCTTGCGGGTGACGGGTGATGGCCGAGATGAAGGATTCCCGCGTGCTCCCGATACGGCTGTTCGCCGCGGCGTTGTTCGCGGGCGTGCTCGGCCTCTCTGCCCAGGCCCAGAATGGCCAGCGGGCGCCTTCGTTCCACGATCCGAACGACGACAAGCCGTGGCCGGATGCGGCCACCGTCCAGCGGTCGAGGCAGGCCGCTCAGGCGCGGCCCCTGTTCGCCTCCGACGAGCCGGTTCCCGTCACGCTGATTGCCGACCTGGGCCAGGTACAGGCGGACCGCGACGTCGCCGGAACGCGGCTGTACCCGGCCACGCTTGTGCTCGGCCCGGGTACGCCGGGAGAGCGCTCGCTCTCCGTCCAGGTTCGGACGCGTGGGCACTCACGGCTGAGACCGGACACGTGTACCTTCGCTCCGCTGCGGCTGGTGTTCCAGGCCGACGCGGCCGGCACGATCTTCGAGGGACAACGGCGGCTGAAGCTCGGGGTGCACTGCAGGGATCTCGGCGACTACCCGGAGTATGTCCTTCGTGAGTATCCGGTCTACAGAATGTTCAACCTGCTGACTCCGAACTCCTTCCGGGCGCGCCTCGCAGACGTGAAGTACGTCGATGCGAAGAGCGGCAGGTCCTTCGTGCGTGGCGCGATGTTCATCGAAGACGACGACGATGTGGCGAGGCGGATGGGAGGGCGGGTGTCGGACTCGGTGGAGCCGTCTGCCAGTACCTATGACGCGGGGATGATGGCGCTGACCACGGTGTTCGGCTACATGATCGGGAACACCGACGTCTCGGTACGGAGCCTGCACAATGTCCGGGTGGTGCTGATGCCGAGCGGCCGGCGGTTCCCGGTGCCGTACGACTTCGACTACTCCGGCGTCGTCGATGCCGTCTACGCGGTGCCCAACCCGCTCCTGGATCAGTCGACGGTTCGCCAGCGGCTCTACCTGGGTCCGTGCCTGCCACGCCCGAGGCTCGCGGATACCCTCACACGCTTCACGGACTCCCGAACCGAGCTCCTCCGGGTCTATGACGTGGTCCCCATGCTCAAGGCCCAGTATCGGGCGAAGGCAAAGGCGTATCTCGAGGCATTCTACGAGCGGATTCGCACACCGGCCGGGGTCAAGCGTGCGTTCATCGATCGCTGCGGATCGCAGCCGTTCATGTAAGCGCGTCCCTGGGGCGCGCATGGCGGCCCGCGAGCGCCGACAGGGTCCAGCGCGCGGCCGCTGCCGGCTGCGCGAAATGAAAAAGGGCGGCGGGTGAGTCCACCCGCCGCCCCCATCAGCTGATTGCTAGTCGCGAATCGCCAAGTGCCAATCTGGAAGGCCGAACGTCGGCATTCCGCAATTGGCGCTCAGCAACGTCGTCTATTCCCCGAGATCCCCCGTCCGCGGCCCGAGCGCTTCCTCGGGTTCGACGAAGTACTCCATGTCGCGTTCGAGCTCCAGTTCGTCGTCGCTCGGCTGCGGCGGAGCCGGCGGCGGCGGCGGCTCGTCCACCGGGATGGTCACGTGGCGGTAGTACTCGAAGCCCGTGCCGGCCGGGATGAGGCGGCCCATCGTGACGTTCTCCTTCAGACCGCGCAGGTGATCGATCTTGCCGGAGATGGACGCCTCGGTGAGGACGCGCGTGGTTTCCTGGAACGACGCCGCCGAGATGAACGAGTCGGTCGAGAGCGACGCCTTGGTGATCCCGAGCAGGAGCGGACGGCCCTGCGCCGGGCGGCCACCCTGCTGGATGACCCGTTCGTTCTCTTCGAGGAACCGGAACTTGTCGGTCTGCTCGTCGATGAGGAACTCGGTGTCGCCGACATCCTCGATCTTCACCCACCGCATCATCTGGCGGGCGATCGTCTCGATGTGCTTGTCGTTGATGTTCACGCCCTGCAGGCGGTAGACCTCCTGGATTTCGTTCACCAGGTACGCCTGCAGTGCCTTCTCACCAAGCACGTTCAGGATGTCGTGCGGGTTGGACGGACCGTCCATGAGCGGTTCGCCCGCACGGACGCGTTCGCCTTCCTGCACGTTGACGTGCACGCCGCGCGGCAGCGCGTATTCACGCGGCTCCGCACCCGGCTCGTCGGGAACGATGATGATCTTGCGCTGCCCCTTGACGATGCCCCCGTGCTTGACGACGCCATCGATTTCCGTGATGACGGCCGTCTCGCGCGGCTTGCGGGCCTCGAAGAGCTCGACCACGCGCGGCAGACCGCCCGTGATGTCCTTCGTCTTCTGGGTTTCGCGCGGGATCTTCGCGAGGATGTCGCCGGCCGAGACCGTCTCGCCGTCCTGCACCATGAGGTGCGCGTGGACCGGCATGTGGTAGCGGCGCGACGCCTTCCCGCTCGGGGTCTTGATCTCGATCGCCGGCTGCTTCTTCTCGTCCGGCGAGTCGACGATGATGTAGCGCGAGAGGCCGGTGACCTCGTCGACTTCCTCGTGCACCGTGATGCCCTCGAGGATGTCCTTGAACTTGATCTGGCCCGGTTCCTCCGTGAGGATCGAGAAGGTATACGGATCCCATTCGACGAGCGTCTGTCCCTGCTCGACCGCCTGGCCTTCCTTCACCTTGAGGCGTGCGCCGTAGACCACCTGGTAGCGCTCGCGATCGCGGCCCTTGCTGTCCTGCACGATGATCGAACCGTTGCGGTTCATCACCACCAGGTTGCCGTCCTTCGCGGTCACCACCTGCATGCCCTCGAACCGCACCGTGCCGGCGTTGCGCGCCTCGAGCGTGCTCTGCTCGCTGACGCGTGACGCCGTGCCGCCGATGTGGAACGTGCGCATCGTGAGCTGCGTGCCGGGTTCGCCGATGGACTGCGCGGCGATGACGCCGACCGCCTGCCCGAGTTCCACCATCTTGCCGGTGGCCAGGTCGCGGCCGTAGCACTTCGCGCACACACCGCGGCGCGAGGCGCAGGTCAGCACCGAGCGGATCTTCACCTTCTCGATGCCGGCGTCCTGGATCGACGACGCCTTGTCCTCGGTGATTTCCTCGTTCACGTCGATGATCGTCTCGCCGTTGAACGGGTCGGTGATGCGCTCGAGCGTCACGCGGCCGATGATGCGCTCGCGCAGCGGCTCGATGATCTCGCCCGCCTCGACGATGGCGCGTGCCTCGATGCCGTCCACCGTGCCGCAGTCGATCTCGTGGATGATCACGTCCTGCGCCACGTCGACCAGGCGGCGCGTCAGGTAGCCCGAGTCCGCGGTCTTCAGTGCGGTGTCGGCCAGGCCCTTGCGCGCGCCGTGCGTCGAGATGAAGTAGTGCTGCACTTCGAGGCCTTCACGGAAGTTCGCCGTGATGGGGGTCTCGATGATTTCACCCGACGGCTTCGCCATGAGGCCGCGCATGCCGGCCAGCTGGCGGATCTGCTGCTTCGAACCGCGGGCGCCCGAGTCCGCCATGATGTAGACCGGGTTGAAGGTGCGGCCCTCGCGGTCCAGCGCCTCCATCTGGGAGAACATCGCGTTGGCGATCTCTTCGGTGGCCTCCGACCAGATGGCGATGACCTTGTTGTAGCGCTCGCCGTTCGTGATCGCGCCTTCGAGGTACTGCGACTCGACCTTGATGACCTCGTCGCGCGCCGCCGACACCAGGCCCACCTTCTTCTCGGGGATGACCAGGTCGTCGATGCCGATCGACAGGCCCGAGCGCGTCGCATACGTGAAGCCGAGGTGCTTCAGCGCGTCGAGCATCTCGACCGTCTTCTCGAGGCCGAACTTCAGGTACGTGCTCTGCACCAGCTGCTGGAGCCCCTTCTTCTTGAGCAGGCCGTTGACGAACGGCATGCCCTTGGGCAGCTGCTGGTTCAGGATGACGCGCCCGACCGTGGTGTTGATGATCTTGTTGTGGACCGGGATGATCTCGGTCCGGATCACGTCCTGGTCGTCACGCGCCGCCGTCAGGTCCTGCAGTTCACCGGTGAACCGCAAGCGGATGGGCGACAGCGTCTCGAGCTCGCCGGCCTCGAGGGCCAGCATCACGTCCTCGGCGTTGCCGAAGGCGCGGCCTTCACCCTTGGCGCCGCTCTTCGCCTTGGTCAGGTAGTAGCAGCCGAGCACGATGTCCTGCGACGGAATCGCGATCGGGGCGCCGTGCGCGGGCGACAGGATGTTGTTGCTCGAGAGCATCAGCACCGACGCCTCGATCTGCGCTTCCGGCGACAGCGGGATGTGGACGGCCATCTGGTCGCCGTCGAAGTCCGCGTTGAACGCCGTGCACACGAGCGGGTGGATGCGGATGGCCTTGCCTTCAACCAGCACCGGCTCGAACGCCTGGATACCCAGGCGGTGCAGCGTCGGCGCGCGGTTCAGCAGGACCGGATGCTCGCGGATGACCTCTTCGAGCACGTCCCACACTTCCGGACGCTGCAGTTCCACCATCTCCTTGGCCTGCTTGATGGTGGCGACAAGGCCTCTCTCTTCGAGCTTGTTGTAGATGAACGGCTTGAAGAGCTCGAGCGCCATCTTCTTGGGAAGACCGCACTGGTGCAGCTTCAGCTCGGGGCCGACGACGATGACCGAACGGCCGGAGTAGTCGACGCGCTTGCCGAGCAGGTTCTGGCGGAAGCGCCCCTGCTTGCCCTTCAGCGTGTCGGACAGCGACTTCAGCGGTCGGTTGTTGGCCCCGCGCAGCACGCGGCCGCGGCGGCCGTTGTCGAACAGCGCGTCCACCGCTTCCTGGAGCATGCGCTTTTCGTTGCGGATGATGACGTCCGGCGCCTTCAGCTCCATCAGCTTCTTCAACCGGTTGTTGCGGTTGATGACGCGGCGATAGAGGTCGTTCAGGTCCGACGTCGCGAAGCGGCCGCCGTCGAGCGGCACGAGCGGACGCAGCTCCGGCGGGATGACCGGGATGACGTCCAGAATCATCCACTCCGGGCGGTTGCTCGACTTGCGGAACGAGTCGGCCACCTTCAGGCGCTTGGCGTACTTCAGCTTCTTCTGCGCCGACTGCTCCGTCTTCATCTTCTCGCGGAGCTCGATCGACAGGCGCTCCACGTTGACGCGCTTCAGCAGTTCCTTGATCGCCTCGGCACCCATCTGCGCCTTGAAGCGCGGCATGCCCGAGCGGGGGTCGGAGTGCTCTTCACGCGCCTTGCGGAACTGCTCCTCGTTCAGGAGCGAGTTCTGCTTCAGCTCGGTGTCGCCCGGATCGACGACCACGTACGCCTCGAAGTAGAGGACGCGCTCGAGATCCCGCAGCGAGATGTCGAGCAGGTGGCCGATGCGGCTGGGCAGCCCCTTGAAGAACCACACGTGGCTGACCGGCGTGGCCAGCGTGATGTGACCGAGGCGCTCACGGCGCACCTTGGCCTGCGTGACTTCCACGCCGCACTTGTCGCAGATCACGCCGCGGTGCTTCATGCGCTTGTACTTGCCGCAGAGGCACTCCCAGTCGGTGATCGGCCCGAAGATCTTGGCGCAGAACAGACCGTCCCTTTCGGGCTTGAACGTCCGGTAGTTGATCGTCTCCGGCTTGGTGACCTCGCCGTGCGACCAGGAGAGGATCTTCTCCGGCGACGCGAGGCTGATGCGGATCGCGTCGAAATCGCTCGTCAGCGCCGAACGGTCATGAAATGAAGGTCGCATCTATCTACACCTCCTCCAGAACGGGTTGAGGAGTCACGTCGGGTTTCTTCTTCGTCTTCATCAGTTCAACGTCCAGGCACAGCGACTGGAGTTCGCGAATGAGCACGTTGAACGACTCCGGCAGGCCCGCGGTGAACGACGCGTCGCCCTTGACGATCGCCTCGTAGATCTTCGCGCGTCCGGTGACATCGTCGGACTTGGCCGTGAGGAGTTCCTGGAGGATGTGCGCCGAGCCGTACGCCTCGAGTGCCCAGACCTCCATTTCGCCGAAGCGCTGGCCGCCGAACTGCGCCTTGCCGCCCAGCGGCTGCTGGGTGATGAGCGAGTACGGCCCGATCGAACGGGCGTGGATCTTGTCGTCGACCAGGTGCGAGAGCTTCAGCATGTAGATGTAGCCGACGGTCGTCTTCTGCTCGAAGGGATCGCCCGTCATGCCGTCGAACAGCGTCACCTTGCCGCTCTGCGGCAGGCCGGCGCGGTCGAGCCAGTCCTTGATCTCCTTCTCCATCGCGCCGTCGAACACGGGCGTGGCGAACCAGAGGCCGAGGGCATGCGCCGCCCAGCCGAGGTGCGTCTCGAGAATCTGGCCGACGTTCATACGCGACGGAACGCCGAGCGGATTCAGGACGATCTCGACCGGCGTGCCGTCCGGCAGGTACGGCATGTCCTCTTCCGGAAGGATGCGCGCGATGACGCCCTTGTTGCCGTGGCGGCCGGCCATCTTGTCGCCGACCGACAGCTTGCGCTTCATCGCCACGTACACCTTCACGAGCTTGATGACGCCCGGAGGCAGTTCGTCGCCGCGGCGGATCTTCTCCTTCTTCTCCTCGAAGAGGTTCTTGATCACTTCCACCTGGCGCTCGGTGCGCTCCTCGAGATCCCGCAGGTCGTCCTCGAGCCGCGAGTCGTCGGTGGCGATCTTCAGGCGCACCATCGTCTCGTAGGAGAGGGTCTGCAGCACCTCTTCCGTGAGTTCCGTCCCCTTGCGGAGGAGGCGCTCACGGCCGTACTCGTCGAACAGGTCCGAACGGAGCTGATGGCCCTTCAGCATGCCGATGACCCGCTTCTTCACTTCGTCGTGAAGGATGCGGATCTCGTCCTGGAGGTTCTTCTCCATCATGTCGAGCTCGTCCTGCTCGATGGCCTTCGCGCGGTCGTCCTTCTCGATGCCCTTGCGGGAGAAGATCTTGACGCCGACGATGATGCCCTCGATGCCGGGCGGGCAGATGAGGCTGGCGTCGCGCACGTCGCCGGCCTTCTCGCCGAAGATCGCGCGGAGCAGCTTCTCTTCCGGCGTGAGCTGCGTCTCGCCCTTCGGCGTGACCTTGCCCACCAGGATGTCGCCCGGCTTCACGTTCGCGCCGATGCGGATGATGCCGCTCTCGTCGAGATCGCGCAGGAACGTCTCCGACACGTTCGGGATGTCCCGCGTGATTTCCTCGGGCCCGAGCTTCGTGTCGCGCGACTCGATCTCGAACTCCTCGATGTGGATGGAGGTGTAGTAGTCCTCCTTCACCATCTTCTCGGAGACCAGGATCGCGTCCTCGAAGTTGTAGCCGCGCCAGGGCATGAAGGCCACGAGCACGTTGCGGCCGAGCGCGAGTTCGCCCAGCTCCGTGCACGGACCGTCGGCCATCACCTGCCCCTTGTGCACGCGCTGGCCGACCCGGACGATCGGCTTCTGCGTGATACAGGTGTTCTGGTTCGACCGCTTGAACTTCGTCATCGGGTAGATGTCGGCGCCCATCTCCTTGCCGTCTTCCGTCTCGCTTTCCACACGGACGACGATGCGCTGGGAGTCGACGTAGTCGATGACGCCGGCGCGACGGGCCACGATGACGGCACCCGAGTCGCGCGCGGTGATGTACTCCATGCCGGTGCCGACGAACGGCGACCGGGCGCGGAGCAGCGGCACCGCCTGGCGCTGCATGTTCGAGCCCATCAGCGCGCGGTTCGCGTCGTCGTTCTCGAGGAACGGGATGAGCGAGGCCGCCACCGAGACGAGCTGCTTCGGCGACACGTCGATGAACTGGATCGTGTCGCGCGGCGCCAGCAGGAATTCACCCGCGCGGCGGGCGCTCACGCGCTCCTCGACGAGGTTGAGGTTCTCGTCGACCTTCGCGTTGGCCTGGGCGATGACGTACTGGTCCTCCTCCCACGCCGACAGGTAGAACGAGTAGGGCTCGAACTCGACGCCCTTCTTCTTCGAGCGCCCGTCCTCGGCCACCATCTCGTCGGCCTCGACGATGTCGCCCGCCTTGTACTTCGCGTTGCCGCCCGCGTTGGTGATGATCACGTAGTCGGTCACCCGGCCGTCCTTCACCTTGCGGTAGGGCGACTCGATGAAGCCGAACTCGTTGATCCGCGCGTAGCACGAGAGGGACGAGATGAGGCCGATGTTCGGGCCTTCAGGCGTCTCAATCGGGCAGATGCGGCCGTAGTGCGTCGGGTGCACGTCGCGCACCTCGAAGCCGGCGCGTTCACGCGACAGACCGCCTGGCCCGAGGGCCGAGAGACGCCGCTTGTGCGTGATCTCGGAGAGCGGGTTGGTCTGGTCCATGAACTGCGAGAGCTGTGACGACCCGAAGAACTCGCGGATGGCGGCCATGACCGGCTTCGCGTTGATCAGGTCGTGCGGCATGGCGGTCGCCATTTCCTGGTAGACCGACATCTTTTCCTTGATGGCGCGCTCCATGCGGACCAGACCGATGCGGAACTGGTTCTCGAGGAGTTCGCCCACGGAGCGGACGCGGCGGTTGCCCAGGTGGTCGATGTCGTCCACGTTCGCCGGGTTGCGACGCAGCTTCATGAGGTACTTGATGACCTCGTAGAAGTCCTGCGGGTGCAGGATCTTCTCGTCGAGCGGCGTGTTGAGCCCGAGCTTGGTGTTCAGCTTGAGGCGGCCGACCCGCGAGAAGTCGTACTTCTGCGGGTTGAAGAACATGTTCTCGAAGAGCGACCGCGAGCTGTCCAGCGTGGGCGGATCGCCAGGCCGGAGGCGGCGGTAGATTTCGATCAGCGCCTCTTCGTGCGTGTGGATCGGGTCCTTCTTCAGCGTCTGGCTGATGATCGGGCCGACGTCGTCCTTCTCGGGGAAGAAGATCTCGATCCGGTCGATGTTGCGCTCCTGCGCCATCGAGATGTCGCGCGGCTCGAGCGGCTCGTTCGCCTCGCGAATCACCTCGCCGGTCGCCGGGTCGACGATGTCGGCGGCGGCGAAGGCCCCTTCGAGTTCGGCGTCGGCAATCTCCACCGCCTCGACGTTGGCGCGCTTCATCGCCTCGACGGCGTTGCGGGTGATCTTCTTGCCGGCCTGGACGGTGATGTTCTCGCCCGGGATGACGATGTCCTTCGCGGCGCGGAGGCCCACGAGGCTGTCAGCCACGGTCCAGAGCAGCGAGCCGCCCTTCACCTGCAGGCGGTCGACGGTGTAGAAGGCGCGGATGATCTCGTCGGCGCCGCGCAGCCCGAGGGCGCGCAGGAACACCGAGGCGAGGAACTTCCGCTTGCGGTCGATGCGGACGTACAGCAGGTTCTTGGCGTCGAACTCGAACTCGACCCACGACCCGCGGTACGGGATGATCTGCGCGATGTAGAGCGTCTTGTCTTCCGAGTGGAAGAACGCACCCGGCGAGCGGTGCAGCTGCGAGACGATGACGCGCTCGGTGCCGTTGATGATGAACGTGCCGTTCTCCGTCATCAACGGGATGTCGCCGAAGTAGACCTCCTGCTCCTTGATGTCGCGGATGGTCTTGACGCCCGTATCGGGGTCCTTGTTCCAGACGACGAGGCGGATGGTGACCTTCAGCGGCACCGCGAAGGTCATGCCGCGTTCCTGGCACTCGTCGACGTCGTACTTGAGCTTCAGCCCAACCGTGTTGCCGCAGATGTCACAGACGTCCCCGCGCGCATGGTTGCCCTTGCCGCAGCGGGGGCACAGCACTTCGCGATCACCATAGGGATCGGCGATGAGCGTCGCACCGCAGTTGCTGCACGGCTTGCGCAGGTGGTGGAGTCCGGCCAGCTTGCCGCACTTGCACTCCCAGTTCCCGATCGAATACTCGATGAACTCGAGCGACGAGTTCTCGCGGAAGTCGCTGATCGGGAAGACCGACTTGAACACCGACTGGAGACCCGCATCCTCCCGTTCGCTCGGCAGACGGTTCATCTGCAGGAAGCGCTCGTAGGACTTCTTCTGGATCTCGATCAGGTTCGGGATCGGAACCGTCGTCTTGATTTTCGAGAAGTCGATGCGCTCGCGGTAGACGTTCTTGGGAAGGCTGTACATGCTGTGAAAACCTCGAGAAAAGTGCGAAGCGCCAAAAACGGGTTAGAGGCTGGCGGCTCCGGACCGGGGAAAAATCCCCCGGGCCCGGGCCTCCAACCTCTACATTCCCTGGCGTCCGGCCAACCCGGACGCGGATCGAGCAGCGGGCGCGCGAGGCGCCGGTCGCTACTTGATTTCGACCTTGGCGCCGACTTCCTCGAACTTCTTCTTGATCGCTTCGGCCTCGTCCTTCGGCACGCCTTCCTTGATCGGCTTCGGCGCCGACTCCACGAGGTCCTTGGCTTCCTTGAGACCGAGCGCGGTGATCTCGCGGACAACCTTGATGACGTTGATCTTGTTCGTGCCGATGTCGGTGAGGGTGACGGTGAACTCCGTCTTCTCCTCCGCCGGCGCCGCGGCGCCAGCCGCCGCACCACCGCCCGCCGGCGCTGCCACGGCCACCGCGGCGGCGGCCGAGACACCGAGCTCGGCTTCCAGCGTCTTCACGAGCTGCGAGAGCTCGAGCACGCTGATTCCCTTGATGTAGTCGACCACCTGCTGCTGCGTCACTTCGGCCATTTCTGTTCTCCTGACTCTAGGCTCTTGGGGGCGCATGCGCGCCCGGCTCTTGGCTCTTGGCTATGGGCTCTAGGCCGCATCGGCTCCAGGTTCGTGCCTGGCGCCGGGAACCGTGAGCCTGTTCTCTACGCTTCCTGTCGCTTCTTTTCCGCCTGCACCAGCACGCTCATGAGGTCGCGCGGTGCCGCATTCAGCACGCTGACGATCTGGACCATCGGGGCCTGGAGCACGTACATCAGCTTGGCGTACAGCTCCGGCTTGCCCGGCATGTTCGCGAGGTCGTTGACCTCTGCCGGCTGGATGGCGCGGCCCTGGACGACAGCCGCCTTGATCGTCAGGGTCGGCGTGGCCTTGACGAACGTCGTCAGCGTCTTGGCCAGCGCCACCGGGTCGGTTGCAGTGTAGGCAACCGCCGTGGTGCCCTCGAAGTGCTTGTCGAGCGCCTCGAACGAGGTGCCCTTCAGTGCGCGCTTCGCCAGGGTGTTCTTGACCACCTTGTAGGAGGCCTTGGCGGAACGGAGCTGCCGCCGCAGTTCGGTCACCTGCGGAACGTTGAGCCCCTTGTAGTCGACGAGGATCGCGGTTTCCGACCCCTGGAACGCCGCCTCCAGCAACTGGAGTTCGGCGGCCTTGTCTGCTCTGGTGACAGCCATTAGTGTTTCACCGCCGCGTCAACCGCCACCGTGTCGATGGCCACACCGGGACCCATCGTCGACGACAGCGTGATGCTCTTCAGATACTTCCCCTTGGCGGCAGCCGGCTTGGCCTTGACGATGCTGTCGACCAGCGCGTGCGTGTTGGCCACGAGCGAGTCGGCCGAGAACGACGTCTTGCCGACCGGTGCGTGGATGATGCCGGTCTTGTCGACGCGGAACTCCACCTTACCGGCCTTGATTTCCTGGACGGCCTTGCGAATGTCGGTCGAGACCGTGCCCGTCTTCGGGTTCGGCATCAGGCCGCGGGGCCCGAGCACCTTGCCGAGGCGGCCCACGGCGCGCATCATGTCCGGCGTCGCGACGACCGCATCGAAGTCGGTCCAGCCACCCATGATCTTCTCGACGACTTCCTCACCGCCGACGAAGTCCGCGCCAGCCTCGGTGGCTTCCCGCTGCTTGTCGCCGCCCGCGATGGCGAGGACACGCTTGGTCTTGCCGAGGCCGTGCGGCAGCACGACGGTACCGCGGACCATCTGGTCCGCATGCTTCGGATCGACGCCCAGCCTGAGCGTCAGTTCGACGGTCTCGTCGAACTTGGCGAACTTCACTTTCTGTACGAGCGGGATCGCATCCTCGATCGTGTAGAACCGATCGGCTGCGACCTGCGCCCGTGCGGCTTGATACTTCTTGCCGCGTCTGCGCATGTATGACCTCCGTGGTGCAAGCGAGTACCCGCGCCGGGCACTCTCCCACCGCTATGACAGATCGAATTGCAGATTTCGGATTGCTGATTTCAGATTGAAGGCCAATGTGCTGGCGGTTCCAATCTGCGATCTGAATTCTGAAATCTGAATTGTCCCTGTCGGTTTACCCGACGACGTCGAGTCCCATCGACCGCGCGGTACCCGCGACGGTCCTGACCGCTGCTTCGACCGTGTCGCAGTTCAGGTCCGGCATCTTCAGCTTCGCGATGTCCTCGACCTGCTTCGCGGTGACCGTGCCGACCTTGTTCTTGTTCGGTTCGGCAGAGCCCTTCGCGATGTTCGCTGCGCGCTTCAACAGCACAGGCGCCGGCGGCGTCTTGGTGATGAAGGTGTACGAGCGGTCCGCGTAGACGGTGACGACGACCGGGATGATGAGCCCTTCGTCCTTGGCCGTCTTCGCGTTGAAGTTCTTGCAGAAGTCCATGATGTTGACGCCCTGCGGACCGAGCGCGGTGCCGACGGGCGGCGCCGGCGTGGCCTTGCCGGCGGCAATCTGGAGCTTCACGAATGCCTGGATCTTCTTTGCCATAAATGCTCTGACACGGGAGCCGCGGCTGGCGCGGCGCCGGGCTTAAATCTTCTCCACCTGCAGGAAGTCGAGTTCGACCGGGGTGGAGCGGCCGAAGATCGTGACCATCACCTTCAGCGTGTTCTTGTCGAGGTTCACCTCGTCGACCACGCCGTTGAAGCTGGTGAACGGTCCTTCGTTGATCCGGACCTGCTCGCCCTTCTCGAACATGTACTTCGGCTTGGGCTTCTCGACCGCTTCCCGCACCTGGGCCAGGATGTGATCGACCTCGTCCTTGGTGAGCGGCGTCGGCTTGGCGCCCGCGCCCACGAAGCCCGTCACCTTCGGCGTGTTCTTCACCACGTGCCACGCATGGTCGGACATGTTCATCTCGACCAGGATGTAGCCCGGGAAGAACCGCTTGGACGTGACGACCTTCCGTCCGCCGCGCAGTTCCACGACGTCCTCGGTCGGGATCAGGACCTGGCCGATTTCAGCCTGCAGCCCGTACGCCTGGACGCGCTGCTGGAGCGACTCGGAGACCTTCTTCTCGAAACCCGAATACGTGTGGACGATGTACCACTTCTTGTCGTCGCCCTGGGTGGGCTGCGCAGCGACTTCGTTCAACTCGCTCATGCCGCACCAAACCGGCGGAAGATCCACTGGACCAGGCTGTTGATGCCGTAGTCCAAACCGAACAGGTACAACCCGAAGAACATCGAGGTCAGGATGACCACGACCGTGGTTGCGTAGACTTCCTTCTGCGACGGCCAGGTGACGCGCTTCAGTTCGTTGCGCACCTCGGTCAGGAACGTGCGGAAGCGTTCGACCTGCCCGCCCGCCGATTCCTTCGCGTTGTCCAGCGTCGTCGACTGTGTGTTTGCCGCCATAGCGTTACTTCCCTGAACCAACACTCACGTGCACGCCGAAAGGATGGCAGGACAGGAGGGAATCGAACCCCCAACCCCCGGTTTTGGAGACCGGTGCTCTGCCAGTTGAGCTACTGTCCTATGCCTTGCGCTCGCATTGCAGATTGCCGATTTCGGATTGCTGACTGGTCAGACGTCGATCTGAAATCTGCACTCTGAAATCTGCAATTCCACGCGTCAGCTACTTGGTTTCCTTGTGCGACGTGTGCTTGCGGCAGAAGCGGCAGTACTTGCTGAACTCGAGCCGCTCGGTCGTCTTCTTCTTGTTCTTCGTCGTGCTGTAGTTGCGCCGTTTGCAGTCCTGGCACGCCAGCGCGCAGATGTCTCGCATGATGACTTCCTGACAGGCGACGGGCGATGGGCGCGGGGCGGTGGACCAGGCCGCGTCTGCAACGCGGCCCCTTCCATGCCTCGGCGCCTATCGCCTCTGGCCCAGTCCCTATCGCCTACTCAATGATCTCGGTGATGGTGCCCGAGCCGACCGTACGGCCGCCCTCGCGGATGGCGAAGCGGGCGCCCTTCTCGAGCGCGACCGGCGTCAGCAGCTCACCGACGATCGAGGTGTTGTCGCCCGGCATCACCATCTCCACGCCCTCCGGCAGCTTCAGCGTGCCGGTGACGTCGGTGGTCCGGATGTAGAACTGCGGACGGTAGCCGTTGAAGAACGGGGTGTGACGGCCGCCCTCTTCCTTCGAGAGGACGTAGACCTCACCCTTGAACTTCGTGTGCGGCAGGATCGAGCCGGGCTTGCACAGCACCTGGCCGCGCTCCACGTCGCTCTTTTCCACGCCGCGGAGCAGCACGCCGATGTTGTCGCCAGCCACGCCCTCGTCGAGCAGCTTGCGGAACATCTCGACGCCCGTGACGACCTTCTTCGTGGTCGGGCGGAAGCCGACGATCTCGATTTCCTCGCCGACCTTCACCTTGCCGCGCTCGACACGGCCGGTCACGACCGTGCCACGACCCGAGATCGAGAACACGTCTTCGATCGGCATCATGAACGGCTTGTCGATGTCGCGCTGCGGAAGCGGCACGTAGGTGTCCAGCGCTTCCATCAGCTTCACGATGCTCTCGACACCGCCGGCGTCGCCCTGCAGCGCCTTGAGCGCCGAGACACGCACCACCGGGACGTCGTCGCCGGGGAAGCCGTAGCTCTTGAGGAGCTCGCGCACCTCGAGCTCGACCAGGTCCAGCAGCTCCGGATCGTCGATCGCGTCGACCTTGTTCAGGGCGACCACGAGGTACGGCACGTTCACCTGACGGGCCAGCAGCACGTGCTCACGCGTCTGCGGCATCGGGCCGTCGACCGCGGAGACGACGAGGATGCCGCCGTCCATCTGCGCCGCGCCGGTGATCATGTTCTTCACGTAGTCGGCGTGGCCCGGGCAGTCGACGTGGGCATAGTGCCGGGTCGACGTGGAGTACTCGACATGGCTCGTCGCGATCGTGAGAATCTTCGTCTCGTCGCGGCGACCCTGCGACTCCGAGGCCTTGGCGACTTCGTCGTAGGGAACGAACTTCGCCCAGCCCTTGTCAGCGGCCACCTTGGTGAGCGCCGCAGTCAGGGTGGTCTTGCCGTGGTCGATGTGACCGATGGTGCCCACGTTTACGTGCGGTTTGGAACGATCGAATTTCTCTTTAGCCATGTCAGCGAACCTCGCGCTCTCGTTATCTCTGCTCGTCGTGCGGTCCGCCTGACGCTTGGGCGGACAACCTTCGCCTTGTTTTTCTTACGGGCTTGCCAACCGAGGCCCACTAGCGGGCGAAGGTTGGAGCCGATGACCAGGATCGAACTGGTGACCTCGTCCTTACCAAGGACGTGCTCTGCCAACTGAGCTACATCGGCCTAACGTTTTCGTCAGTCAGCAGTCGCCTTCGACCAGTGGTGCCGGTGAACGGCGGATGGAGCGGGAGACGGGGATCGAACCCGCGACCAACAGCTTGGAAGGCTGTGACTCTACCACTGAGTTACTCCCGCACTTCCCCTCTACGTGCTGACGTCCGCCGGGAGCGCCGGCGGACCGTGCTGCTTGCTACTTCGGCTGCTATCTACTTCGTGTCGACGTGTCGTATTCGTGCTCTGGCTCGCCGGCCGAAGCCTGCTTCGATGACCGAAGGCAGGTATTGGTGGCGAGGGAAGGATTCGAACCTTCGAAGCCGCAGGGGCGACAGATTTACAGTCTGTTGCGTTTGACCGCTTCGCTACCTCGCCAATAGTTCTGTGTCGTGGAATCCGTGTATTTCGATGCGTACCGTGCGGACCGGAAATGCCCAGAATCGTTGGAGCTGGCGAAGGGATTTGAACCCCCGACCAGCTGATTACAAATCAGCTGCTCTACCGGACTGAGCTACGCCAGCCAGACAAAAGTAGGACTTTAGCACGTCCTATGCCACGCACGCAACCGCATAAATGCGTACCGAATTCACCCGCGACGCCCCGCGCCTCCCGCCTGGCGCTGGCGGAGGGCCTCGAAGAGCGCGATCCCGGCGGCCACGGAGACATTGAGGCTCTGGACGTGCCCCCGCATCGGAATCGAGACCTGCCAGTCGCACCGCTCACGCACCAGACGACGAAGGCCCGTGCCCTCGGCACCAAGCACAATGGCGGTCGGTACTGTTAAGTCCAACTGATCGTAGCGCTTAGCTGAATCACCCGCAAGCCCGACCGTCCAGACGCCCGCCTCTTTCAGCTCTTCCACGGCCCGGGCGATGTTGACCACCTCCGCGATTTTGACGTGCGACACCGCCCCCGCGGCCGCCTTCGCCGCGGCCCCCCCGAGCGCCGCCGCATGCCGCGACTGCCGGATCACGCCGTGCGCGCCGGCGGCGTCCACGGTCCGGAGAATGGCACCCAGGTTGTGCGGGTCCTCGATGCCGTCGAGGACCACCAGCAGCGGCGCCTCGTCGCCAGCGCCGCGAACCAGGTCCGCGATGCTGTACTCCCGCGCATCCTCGACGTCGGCGATCACGCCCTGGTGCACGCCGCCCCGCGCCGCCCGGTCCAGATCGCCGGGCTGGACACGCCGCACCGCGATGCCGCTCCGCGATGCCTCCGCCACCAGTTCACTCACGCGGCCGGACGCCCGCTCGCTCACGCGCAGCTCACGGACACGCCCCGCGCGCAACGCCTCGAACACCGGATTGACGCCGTAAATCAGCATCAGTCCAGCACTCCGAGCGCCCGCGCGAAGGCAAGGGCGCGCTCACGGCACCCGGCAATTGTTGGAATTCCAGCCGTCGGCGGCAGCTCCGCCCCGCGATCGATGGCCGGGATGACGAGATCGAGCTCGGGTCCCTCTGCCCGCCCCGTCAGGGCAATGCGAATGGGATGGAACAGGCCCTTGCCCTTCTGACCAGTGATGGCCTTCACGGCAGCGGCCACCGCGCGAAACCGATCCCGGTCAAGCCGGCCTGCCGAGGCCAGCTCTCCGGCCAGCGCCCTGACCACGGCCTGCGCACCGTCCGCCTGCATTTCAGCGGCAATGCCCTGGTCGCCGAGTGCCGCTTCGGGAGCGAACCCGAAGATCAGCGAGAGCCTCGACGGCACCTGATCGAGCCGGTCCACGGAGCCGCTCGCGATCGGCACGACCGACGCCAGGTACGCGAGCCCGTCTGCGTCGGGCGCCATGGGCACGCCGGCGTCGACGAAGTGCTGGACCGAGAGCCGAGCCAGCCGCGCCGGGTCGGCCGACTTCAGGTAGTGCCGGTTCACCCAGGCGAGCTTCTCTTCGTCGAACACACCGGCGCTCAACACCACGTCCGCGAGGGAGAACCGTCGCGCCATTTCCTCGAGCGGCAGCAGTTCCTCGTCGTTGCCGGGCGACCACCCGACCAGCGCCAGGTAGTTCACCAGCGCTTCAGGCAGGTAGCCCTTGGCCCTGAATTCGCCCACCGAGGTGGCCCCGTGCCGCTTCGAGAGCCGCGTGTGATCCGGGCCCATCACCATCGCCAGGTGCGCGAAGGCCGGCGGCGTGAAGCCGAGCGCCTCGTACAGCAGGATCTGGCGCGGCGTGTTCGAGATGTGATCCTCGCCCCGCACCACCTGCGTGATCCCCATCAGTGCATCGTCCACCACCACGGCGAAGTTGTAGGCCGGTACGCCTTCAGCACGAACGATGACCGGGTCGCCGATCACGTCGGTGTGGAACCGCACGTCCCCGCGCACCGCGTCGGTGAAGCGGACCTCGTGGTTGTCCGGCACACGGAACCGGATGGCCGGCTTCTCCCCCGCGGCCATCCGCTCGGCGGCCTGCTCACGCGTGAGGCGACGGCACGTGCCCGGGTAATGCAACACCCGGCCGGCCGCGGCCGCCTCGGTGCGCTCCGCCTCGAGCTGCTCCTTCGAGCAGAAGCAGTAATACGCATGGCCACCATCGAGCAACTGCTGGGCATAGTTGGCGTAGATGGACGCACGCTCGCTCTGGCGATACGGCCCGTAAGGCCCACCCGTGTCAGGGCCCTCGTCCCAGTCGAGGCCGAGCCACCGCACGTCGTCGAGGATGGTGGTCTCGGATTCGAGCGTGGACCGCTCGACATCGGTGTCCTCGATACGCAGGACGAAGGTGCCGTGATTGCCGCGTGCGAGCAGCCAGTTGAACAGCGCGGTACGCGCATTCCCCACATGCAGCTTGCCGGTCGGACTTGGTGCGAATCTCACTCTCATCATGGCCATCTCAGGCTCCGGACGTCGTGTCCGGCGCGGTCGGCTTCAGGCGTCGGACATCCGAGCCGAGGCTGCGGGCTAGGCGCGGGTCAGCAGGGCGACGGCATGAGCGGCGATGGCATCACCGGCGCCGGTCGCGTCGACCCCCTCGTTGGTCTTGCCCTTGATGCTGACGGCGTCGATCGCGACGCCCAGTGCGCCAGCCACGCGCTCGCGCATCGCGTCGACGTAGCCCTTGATCTTCGGACGCTCGAGCACGATCGTCACGTCGACGTTGCCGACCACGTAGCCGGACGCGTGGACCATCGCCACCGCCTCGCGCAGCAGTGCGATCGAGTCGGCGCCCTTCCAGCGGGGATCGGTGTCGGGAAAGTGCCGGCCGATGTCGCCGAGCGCGGCGGCGCCGAGCACGGCGTCCGTGACCGAGTGGCACACGACGTCGCCGTCCGAGTGCCCGAGCGGTCCCTTCTCGAACGGAACCACGACGCCGCCGATGACCAGGGGCCGCCCTTCGACCAGGCGGTGCAGGTCGTACCCGGTCCCGACCCGAAACGCGGGTCCCGCTGGTTCCGTTCCGCGTCGGGCAATCGCATCCACCACCGGCAGGTCCTCTGGTGTCGTGAGCTTGATGTTGGTCTGTTCGCCGTCCACCAGGCGAACGGGGTACCCGGCGCGCTCGGCCAGCGCGGCTTCGTCCGTGGCATCCGGCCCGCCCTGCCCCAGCGCCAATGCGTCGCGAAGCACGCGCCGTGTGAAGGCCTGCGGTGTCTGCGCCAGATACACCGTTTCGCGCGGAATCGTTTCGCCGACCAGCGGCGGCTCGACACCGGTCGATCGCTTCACGGTGTCACGCGCGGGCATGGCCGCCAGGGCCGCTCCCGTCTCGGCGGCCGCGGCGATCGTGCGCGAGATCAGCGCAGGCGACGCAAACGGCCGGGCCGCGTCATGGATGACGACCAGCTCCGACTCATCGTCGATCGCGTTGAAGGCGTTCTCGACCGAGTCCTGCCGACGCGCGCCTCCAGCTACCAGCCGGATCGGCTTGGTCCCCGCTCGCAGGTATGGCGGTGGCGCCGCGACGAACTCACCCGGCAGCGCCACGACCAGCTCGTCGATCTCGGGATGCGCCAGGAACAGCGCGACGCTGCGCTCGAGGGCAGACTGTCCGCCGATCGCGAGCATCTGTTTGGGCACCGGGCCGCCGAAGCGCTGCCCCCGCCCACCGGCGGCGATGATGGCCGACACGAACATAGGAATCTTCGATTATAGAGGTCCGGAGGCCCGGAAGGCCTGAGGGGTCAGGAACTGACGCCTGCCGCGATGCCGCTGCGGGCGTGCACGGTCGCCGCCACGATCTCGTGCACCCGGTCAGCCAGGCGCTTCGCGTCGCGCACGCCCGGGTTCTCGAGCACCGGCGGCAGGATCGGGTCGTGCACGATGAGCTGCACGTGGCCGGGCTCGGTCCGCAACCGCCCCTTCTGCATCACGTGCCGCGTGCCGACCACCGCCACGGGCACGATGGGCAGGCCTGCCTCGAGCGCGAGCAGGAAGCTCCCGGCCTTGAACCGGCCCACGGTCCCGTCGAAGCTGCGGGTCCCCTCAGCGAAGATGATGAGCGACAGCCCGTCCTGCACGAGGGCACGCCAGCGTCCGAGGATACCGGCGCGGTCCGGGTTGTCACGATCGACGAACAGATGCCCGCCGCGCTTCAGGTGCCAGCCAAGCACGGGAAACTTCGCCAGCGATGCCTTCGCGATGATCCGCAGCTGGTAAGGCAGGGAGGTGAAGATCACCGGGATGTCGTAGATGCTTTGGTGATTCGACACGAAGACGTAAGTCGTGCCGGGCGTGATCCGCTCGAGGCCTTCGACGGCGACCTTCACGCCGGTCGTCTTCAGGATCAGCCACGACCAGGCGCGGGCACACGCATGTGCGAAGTGACCGCGCCGATCGACGACGCTGGACGCGATCGACGCGGCGCCGAGCACGAGCGTGTAGACGCTGATGGCGGGAATCAGGTAGAAGACCGTCCGCCACCAGTGAAATGGGGGAATGCGACTCAACGTCTTGAGCGTATCAGGTCTGCTGGGTCACCGGTGCGCCGGCCGGAATGCTCGGCGCCGGAGCCGTCGAGGGCCGCTGCCGCTCGGTCTGCTGGCTGGACTGCGCCTGGGCCGCCATCCCGGGCTCGATGTAGCGCCCGAAGATCATCTTCCCGGCCGTCGTCTGCAACACGCTCGTCACGACGATGTCGATGGTCTTGCTGATCATCTTGCGCGCGTTGTCGACCACCACCATCGTGCCGTCGTCCAGGTAGGCCACGCCCTGGTTGTATTCCTTGCCTTCCTTCAGGATGAAGACCTTCATGATCTCGCCGGGCAGCACCACCGGCTTCAGCGAGTTGGCCAGCTCGTTGACGTTCAGCACCGAGACACCGCGCAGCTGCGCGACCTTGTTCAGGTTGAAGTCGTTGGTGACGATCTTTCCTTCGAGGGATCGGGCAAGCTCGATCAGCTTGAGGTCGACCTCCTTCACCTCGGGAAAATCCATGTCGGAGATCATGACGTCGACGCCCGCCATCTTCTGGATCTTCTGGAGGATGTCGAGCCCCCGGCGGCCGCGGTTCCGCTTGAGCGAGTCGCCCGAGTCGGCCACGAGCTGCAGTTCCTTCAGCACGAACTGCGGGATGACGAGGGTGCCATCGATGAACCCGGTGTCGCAGACATCCGCGATGCGCCCGTCGATGATGACGCTGGTATCGAGGATCTTGTAGCGACGCTGCGATCCCGTGTTGCGGAACAGGGCGACCAAACGCGCCGGCTCGAGCCACTCGCCGTTGTTGGCGCCGAGCACCAGCCCCAGGTACGGCAGCACGATCACGAGGAGCGAGTGGAGGAACTCCACCTTGCGGTCGGTGCTGTCGGCGAAGAACAGGCCGCCTTCGATGGCACGCGCGATGGCCAGGCCGATGCCGCAGCCGATCAGGGCCCCGATGATGCGGGTGGGTGCGGTGTCGCGGAGGCGGGTCTCGAAGGCCACGACCAGCGCGGCGAGGACGACTGCGAACGCGATGTTGAGAACGAGACCAACCGGCAGTGGCTGGAGCAGCGCGGCGGAGTATGCGACAGCCGCCACGATCAGCACACGCGCGAGCACGAACCAGGGCATCAGGGTCTCCCGCTATGAACGGCCAACATTACCACCAAATCACGAGAGCAGGGCGTCCAGCGCCTCCCCCGCCGTGCGGACCCCGACCAGTTCGCACGTGCCCGCAAGGGCGATCCGATCCTCTGGATCGATGTTGGCCTCCGGCATCACGCACCGCGTGAAACCCATCTGCGCCGCTTCCCGGATGCGGAGGTTGGCCTGCGCCACCCCCCGGACTTCCCCTGCGAGTCCGACTTCCCCGAACACGGCCGTCGTCGGCGGAACGACGCGATTCCGGACACTGGAGGCGATGGCCGCGACGATGCCCAGATCGGCGGCCGGCTCGTCGATGGTCATGCCGCCCGCGAGGTTCACGAACACATCGTCACCAATCAGGTTCAGGCCGGTGCGCTTCTCGAGGACCGCCAGCAGGAGCGAGAGACGCTGCGTGTCGACACCATTGGCCATGCGGCGTGCATTCCCATAGGTGCTCGTGGAGACAAGCGCCTGCACCTCGACCAGGATCGGGCGCGATCCCTCGACCGAGCACAGCACGGCTGAGCCTGGAGCGTTCGACGGACGTTCGGCCAGGAACATCCGCGACGGATTCGGGACCGGCTTGAGTCCACCCTGGGTCATCTCGAACACGCCCAGTTCGCTGACCGCACCGAAGCGGTTCTTCACCGCCCGGATGACGCGGTGCGAGTGGTGGCGCTCCCCTTCGAAGTACAGGACGGTGTCCACGACGTGCTCGAGGGCCTTCGGCCCTGCCAGGCTGCCCTCCTTCGTGACGTGGCCCACGAGCAGGATCGGCACGTTCTGCCCCTTGGCCGTGAACAGCAGCTGGGTCGCTGCCTCCCGCACCTGGCCGATGCTGCCGGGCGCCGACTGGAACTTCAGCGAGAAGATCGTTTGAATCGAATCGACAATCACCAGTCCGGGCCTGAGCCGGGCGATCTCCTCGAGGATCCGCTCGAGGCAGGTTTCGGCAAGCAGGTAGAGCGGTGCGTCGGCCACGCCGAGCCGCTCGCCGCGCGACTTCACCTGGTGCTCTGATTCTTCACCCGAGCTGTAGAGCACGGTTCCGGCCGTGCGGGCCATGTTCGCGGCCGCCTGCAGCAGCAGGGTGGACTTGCCGATGCCCGGCTCACCACCGAGCAGCACCAGCGACCCCGGCACGATGCCACCACCCAGCACGCGGTCGAACTCGTCGATGCCGGTCGTCACGCGGGCGTGATGCTCAATCGAGATGTCCGCATAGAGGCGAGCGGTTCCCGCGGCGCCGGCCAGCGCGTACCGGTGACCCGCCGCCGAGGCGCCGGCGCCAGCCGCCTGTTCGACGGCGCGCTCTTCGACGAACGAGTTCCACGCGCCGCAGTCTGGACACTTGCCCAGCCACTTGGCCGCCTGGCTCCCGCACTCCTGACAGACGAAAACGGTGGAGGCTCGCTTGGCACACATCGAGGGGCGTTGTGATTTGGAGAGTTGGTAAGTTGGTGACTTCGTGAATTGGTGAATGGGCTAAGGCCGCGTCCCGGTGGCGTAGAGCCGCTCGATTCGCGAGCCGACGCGGCACACGACCTCCCAGGGGATGGTGCCGATGGCGGCGGCCATTTCCCGGGCATCGATGCGATCGTCGCCCTGTTCCCCGATGATGACCACCTCGTCACCGGGTGACAGGTCCATCCCGGTGACGTCTGCCATGAGCATGTCCATGCACACGGAGCCGACAATCGGGGCCCGGCGCCCGCGAATCAGGACGGCACCTCTGCCGGCGAGACGCCGGTCCAGACCGTCCGCGTAGCCCGCCGGGACAATGGCCAGCGAGGTCGGCCGTTCGGCGACGAACGTTCCGCCATACCCCGTGGTTTCCCCCGTGCGCATGCCCTTCACGGCGACGACACGGCTCGTGAGCGTCATGACCGGCCGCAGTGGCAGTGTCGACGCCAGCGGCGGCGGCACGATGCCGTACACCAGAAGTCCAGGGCGAACCAGGTCGAACCACGTGCGGGCATCGCGAAGCACCGCCGCACTGTTCGCGGCGTGGCGGTACCGCGGGCGCCCACCAAGCGCTGCCACCTCCGCCAGCGCGCGTTCGAACCGCAGACGCTGCTGCTCGAACAGCGGCGAGTCCGGTTCGTCGGCCGTCGCGAAGTGCGTGTACGCACCCTCGAGTTCCAGGTTCTCGCTCGCCAGCAGCGGCGGCAACGTGCGGCGGAGGTTGTCGAACCGGAAGCCGAGCCGGTTCATCCCGGTGTCGATCTTCAGGTGATACCGCAGGCGGCGCTTGAACCGCGCCGCGGCGGCCTGGACCGCCTGCGCCGCACCGGGTGTGGAGATCGTGGGCGTGAGATCGAACTCGAAGAGCCCATCGAGATCGCTCACGCTGAGCGCACCGAACACGAGGATCTGCGTCCGGACACCAGCCGCTCGCAGCACCGCGGCCTCCTCGATGTCGGCGCAGGCGAGAATGCGGGCACCAGCGCGTTCGAGTGTCAGCGCCACCTGACCGGCGCCATGTCCGTAGGCATTGGCTTTCACGACGGCGATGACGCCGGGCGGTTCCGCCGCCTGCTCGCGGCTCACGAACTCGACGATGGTGCGGTAGTTCGACTCGAGGGCCTGCAGATCGATGCGGGCCGTCGTCGGGCGGATCACATCCCGCCGCCCCCGGCGGCGAGGTTCTCGAACCGCGTGAACTCACGGATGAAGGCGAGCTTCACCACGCCGGTCGGACCGTTGCGCTGCTTGGCGATGATCAGTTCCGCCGTGCCCGTGGTCTCGGTCGGCGGGGCGTTCTTGTCCGCGTACTGATCTTCGCGGTAGATGAAGATGATGACGTCGGCGTCCTGCTCGAGTGCACCGGACTCTCGAAGGTCGGACATCTGCGGCCGGTGGTCCGAGCGCTGCTCGGACGCGCGGCTCAGCTGCGACAGCACCACGATCGGCACGCCGAGTTCCTTGGCCAGCCCCTTCAGCGAACGGGAGATCGACGCCAGTTCCAGCGACCGGTTCTCGAAGCGGCCACGCCCCTGCATCAGCTGGACGTAGTCGATGATGATCATGTTCAGGCCGTGCTCGGCCTGCAGGCGGCGGCACTTCGCACGCATCTCGAGGACACCGATCGACGGCGTGTCATCGATGAAGATCTTCGCCTCGCTGAGCGTGCCGAGCGCCTGCGACAGCTTGCCCCAGTCCCGTTCGCCGAGGAACCCGCCACGCAGGCGATGCGCGTCGATGCGCGCCTCGCCGGTGAGCATGCGGAGGAACAGCTGCTCCTTGGACATTTCGAGGCTGAAGATGCCCACCGTCATGTCCGTCTTCGTGCCGACGTGCTGGGCCATGTTCAGCACCAGGCTCGTCTTGCCCATCGACGGGCGGGCCGCCACGATGACGATGTCGCCGGCCTGCAGCCCGGACGTCATCTCGTCCAGGTCGGTGAATCCGGTCGGCACGCCGGTCACCAGTTCCTTGCGGGAGGCGAGCTTCTCGATCGTGTCGAGGCTCGTCTCGGCCAGGTCCTTCAGCGAGACGAACCCGTCGCGGACCTTCTTGTCGGCGATCGCGAAGATGGCACTCTCGGCCTGGTCCAGGATCGTGTCGGCTTCCTCCTCGGCGTCGTACGCGTTGTGGAGGATCTTGGT
Organism: Vicinamibacterales bacterium; assembly: GCA_046331345.1. Taxonomy (GTDB): domain Bacteria; phylum Acidobacteriota; class Vicinamibacteria; order Vicinamibacterales; family CAVVIG01; genus CAVVIG01. The sequence goes on from JAXLRA010000006.1 coordinate 323,757, forward strand.
CGCCGAGTGGATCAGGTTCCGGAGGGTCGACTTCTCCTTGATGATCCGCGCGTAGTGCTCGACGTTGGTCGAGCGGGGCACGCCGTCGACGAGCGACGAGATGTAGGCAGGGCCGCCGACCTCGTCCAGCTCGCCGGTGCGATTCAGTTCTTCTTTGAGCGTGACCAGATCGATGGCGTTGCCACGTTCCTGGAGGCGCACCATCTTCTCGAAGATGCGGCGGTGCGCATCGCGGAAGAAGTCGTTCGCATCGATCACTTCGACGGCGGTATTGAACGCGTCGTTGTGCAGCAGGACTGCGCCGAGCACGGAGCGTTCGGCCTCGAGGTTGTGCGGGAGGGTGCGTTCGGCGACTGCGGCTTCGGCCATCGGGAGGAACCCAGAACCTGGAACTCGGACGTCAGAACTGAGGGAACGGTAGCGTACCGATGGAGTCTCGTCGAGACTCCCCACAAAAGAAAAAACTCGGACCCGACCTTCGTCGAGTCCGAGCTTTGTCTGGTGCGTACGGCGCGGGCGCCGGACGCTATTCCGCGGCGGGAGCAGCCGGCGCTTCGGCAGCGGCCTGCGCGCCCTCGGCGACGACTTTCACCTTGATGGTGGTCGTCACGTCGCGGTGCAGCTTCACCGGCACGTCCGTCTCGCCCACCTTCTTGATGGCGTCGGCGAGCTGGATCTTGCGGCGGTCGATGTCGAAGCCCTTGGCCGTCAGCACCTCGGCGATGTCGGACGAGGTGACCGAACCGTAGAGCGCGTCGGTTTCGCCGACGCGGCGGGCGATGACGACTTCGACGTTGGCCAGGCGGGCAGCGATGGCCTCGACGACCTTCCGCTCCTCCGCTTCCTTCGCCTCGAACTTCGCACGCTCGCGCTCGACCTGCTTCTTGTTGCCCTCAGTCGCGAGCAGCGCCAGCTTGCGCGGCAGCAGGTAGTTGCGCGCGTAGCCGTCGGCCACCTTCACGATCTCGCCTCGACGGCCGAGGTTGTCCACGTGGTCTCGAAGAATCACTTCCATTGCAGCCTCACTCAAATTGCAGATTTCAGATCGCAGACTTCAGATTGGGATTTCAGACTGGGCTCCTGCGGCCAGTGCGTTCCTCACGCCGGCGACGCGGAGCGCCAATCTGCAATCTGAACTCTGCAACCTGCAATTCCTGCGTCAGCTTAGTCCGTCACGTAAGGAATCAGCGCGATCTGGCGGGCGCGCTTGAGCGCCGTCTGCAGCTTGCGCTGGTGCATCGCGCAGGTTCCGGAGATGCGGCGCGGCAGGATCTTGCCGCGCTCCGGGACGAACGGCATCAGGAGCTTCACGTCCTTGTAGTTGATGTCGTCGATCTTGTCCGCGCAGAACTTGCACACCTTGCGGCGGCGGAACATCGGCCGGCGCTGGCCCTGCTGCTTGTCCGCGCTCTTCTTGTCGCCGCGGCCGCGGCCGCCTCCCGAGCGTCCCTGTCCGAATGCCATGGTCTAGACCTCCACCCCGTCAAAACGATCATCAGCGTCGTCGTCGTCACCGGACGAGCGGCCCTCACCGGGCTGGCGCTGCGGCGGCAGCCCGCGCTTGACGCGCCGGCGCTCCGATTCGCTCTGCCGCTTGGTGCGGGTGCGCTCGACGACGCGCTTCTCCTCGTCGACGCGGACCACCATGTGACGGACCACCTGGTCGATGACCTTCAGGCGGCGGTCGAGTTCCTTCATCAGTTCGCCCGAGCCGTTGATCACCTCGAGGACGTACACGCCCTCCTTGAAGTGACCGATCTCGTAGGCGAGCTTGCGACGGCCCCAGTTCTCGGTCTTCTCGATCTGGCCGTGCATGCGTTCGACGATCTGCGCGACCTGGTCGTGCAGTTCCGTCGCCTGCTGCTCCGCCGTTTCGGGCGGCAGGATGTAAATCAATTCGTATTGCCGGCTTGCCATGCGTGCTCCTTCAGGACACGGCGGGATGACGGTGTCAGGATCCGCCGCGGCCACCCACAAGAGGGTGGCAAGGTTACTTACGTACTGCTCTCGGCGTTGAAGCGGTTCATCACCGGCTCCACGCCTTCTTCCACGAACAACTCGACGGCATCGGCGGCGCGCTGCACCGCTTCCGCCACGAGTTCGCGCTCGTCGCGGCCAAACCGCGACAGCACATGGTCGGCGAGGTCCCACTTCGGATCGCCCCGGCCGACGCCGATGCGCAGCCTGGGAAACCCGTCGCCGATATGCTGAATGATCGACTTCAGGCCGTTATGGCCCCCAGCCGATCCGGACCGACGCACGCGCACGCGGCCGACGGGCAACTGCACCTCGTCGACCACCACGAGTATGTCTGCAGGTTCCAGCTTGTAGAAAGACCGGACCTGGCTCACCGCGTCGCCGCTCAGGTTCATGAACGTGACGGGCTCCACCAGGACGGCACCACGCGCGCCTGCCGACGCCACTTCGGCCACCGACTTCCAGGGCCGAAGCTGCACGCCCCAGCGTCGTGCAACTTCCTCGACGACGTCGAACCCGATGTTGTGCCGGGTCCCGGCGTATTGCGAGCCGGGATTCCCGAGTCCGACGATCGCCTTCATCACACGGGGGGACGGTCAGGCTACTTCTTCTTCTCGGCCTCGGCCTCGTCCTTCTTGCCCTTCTTGATGACTTCCGGCTCGGCGCCGCCAGCCGCACCCTCGGCCGCCTGCGCCGATTCCTCGGCCTTGGCGAGGATGACGTGCACCAGCATCGTGTCGACGTCGGTGAGCGGCTTCCACTTCGGGCTGGTCGCCACGTCCTTCACGCGGATGCCCTGGTTGACGCCCAGTTCCGTGACGTCGACGTCGACGTGCTCCGGGATGTCCGACGGGAGGCACTCGATTTCGATCTCGCGGCGCACGAACTCGAGGATGCCGCCGCCCACCTTCACGCCCTTCGACTCGCCCTTGAGCAGGACCGGGATGGTGACCTGAATCATGCGGTCCATGGCGACGCGGTAGAAGTCCGCGTGCAGAACCTGGTGCGTGATCGGGTCGAGCAGGAAGTCCTTCACGAGGACCTTCGTGTCGCTGCCGTCCAGCTTGAGGGAGATGAGCGTGTTGGCGCCGGCTTCCGAGTGGAGGATCTTCAGGAGCGCCTTGGGCTCGACCGAGATCGAGACCGCATCGCGGCTGGCGCCTTCGCTGGCCGCGCCGTAGACGACGGCGGGCACCTTGCCCTCACGCCGCGTGCGGCGCGCTTCGTTCTTACCGATGGTCGTGCGGACCGTTGCCTCGAGTACTGCTTCCATGTCTCTTTCCTAGTCTTCCTGGCGCCTGAACCGGCAGGCGCGTTCTACCGTCGATTCAGCGGGACCTACACGAAGAGGCTCGAGACCGAGGTCTCTTCGTGGATGCTCTTGATTGCCTGCCCGAGGAGCCGCGCCACGGACAGCACGACGATCTTGCTGCACTGTTCGGCCGCCCGGTTCTGCGGGATCGTGTTGGTCACGATCATCTTGTCGATCGGCGACTTCTCGATCCGCTCGATGGCGGGACCGGAGAGCACGCCGTGCACCGCGCACGCCAGCACGCGCTCGGCACCATTGTTCTTCAGCGCCATCGCCGCCTTCGTGATGGTGCCGGCCGTGTCGACGATGTCGTCCTGGATGATGCAGGTGCGACCGGCCACGTCGCCGATCACGTTCATCACCTCGGCGGTCCCATCGTCGGTGCGGCGCTTGTCGATGACGGCCAGTTCACCGCCGAGCCGCTTCGCATACGCGCGCGCACGCTCCGCACCACCGGCATCGGGGGCGACCAGCGTGAGCTTCGGGGAGTCGAGGCGGGAGAGATACTCGATGATGACCGGCGCGGCGAACAGGTGGTCGACCGGGATGTCGAAGAACCCCTGGATCTGCGCCTTGTGCAGGTCCATGGTGAGCACGCGGTTGGTGCCGGCGGCCCCGAGCACGTTCGCCACCAGCTTGGCCGAGATCGGCACGCGGGGCTTGTCCTTGCGGTCCTGCCTCGCGTAGCCGTAATAGGGAATCACGGCCGTGATGCGCGCCGCCGATGAACGGCGGAACGCGTCGACCATGATCATCAGCTCCATCAGGTGCTGGTCGACCGACCCCGTGGGTGTGGCGCTGGTCGGCTGGACGATGAAAACGTCGGTGCCGCGGATGTTCTCGTCGATCTGGAACGAGACTTCAGTATCGGGGAAACGGCGCAGCCTGGCCGCGCCCATGGGCACGCCCAGGAATTGCGCGATCTCGCGGGTCAGCTCGACGTGCGCGCTGCCCGAGAAGATTTTCAGTTCGCCGAAACCGGTCGCCATCAACGGATCACCAATCACCAGAGCCTCGCGAAAGTGGCTGGGGCGGAAGGATTCGAACCTTCGAATACGGGGTCCAAAGTCCCGCGCCTTACCGCTTGGCCACGCCCCAACATTAGTCCCCCGGGGACTGCTCTTCTTCTCCCCAGACGTGCGACCCGCCGAGGCAGCCGCGTCGACCACGCTGCCAGCTTCGACGCCATGCGCCTGTCTGCGTGAGAGATACCAGCCTCAGGAGTGGTCGAAACCACGTGGTGCAAACGGTAAGTGTATACGATGGGGTTGAAGTGGGGCAAGGTGCGAGACGCTCAGACGGCTTGTGGGGCAGTTGCCCGCACATATGCCCGTCTGTTGAGCGTTCTCGTCACCCAGGCGGTGGTTCCCGGACCGGACATCGCGGCCGCAGCCCGCGTCGCCGCCGCACGTTCATCGAACAGCGCGAAGACCGCTGACCCCGAGCCGGACATGGCCGCATACCGTGCACCGGCCTTCCTCAACCGACGGATGAGTTCGGTGATTCGCGGATGTCTCGACGCCACCGGCAGTTCGAGGTCGTTGGTCCACTCGCCCGGCAGGCCGCGGCCAACCGGAACCACGCGGCCGGACGCGATGAAGGCCTCGTCCCACCAGGCGTAGGCGTCACGCGTGCTCACACCGAAGTCGGGGCGGGCGAGGACGACCCAGCCGGGCTGCGCGTCCGCGAGGGGGAAGAGCAGGTCGCCACGCTCGACCCCCAGCGCCGTGCCGCCACGGAGGAAGAACGTCACGTCCGCACCCAGCTGCCGGCCGATGGCCTCGAGACGGGTGTCGTCCAGCCGGAGGCCCCAGAGCGCGGTCAGTCCCCGCAGCGCGGCCGCTGCATCGCTGCTCCCGCCGCCCAGCCCCGCCTGCATGGGAATCCGTTTGCGGATGTGCACGGCGACGCCCGGCATCGCACCCCGCCGGCCCGCTTCCGACCACAGGTGCGACGCGGCCCGCCAGACGAGATTGGCTTCGTCGATGGGGCACGCCGGGTCGTCGCTGGTAATCGCGAGCCCGCCACGGCGTCGGCTGAAGGTCAGCGTGTCGTGCAGCGCGAGCGACTGAAAGGTGGTGCGAAGTTCGTGATAGCCATCCGGGTGGATGCCGAGCACCCGCAACGTCAGGTTGATCTTGGCGCAGGCGCGGACCCGGAGACGGGGCGGGAGCGGGCTCATCGCGCGAAGGGACCCGACGCCCGCAGTTCGTCGATCGAAATCGGCAGCGAGCCGGCTGGGACGTTCACGACGAACGTCGAGGGTTCGAGCGTCACGTTGAGGTCGACCTGGGAGAGTTCGAGCCGCAGGTCGAACCGCCGCGGCACGGCCGACACGATGCGAATGGCTCTCGGCAGGTCACCGGAGAAGGCGGCGTAATCTGCCCGCCACCCGTCGGCGCCCGTCCGCACGGATGCCACCAGCCGCCATGCCCCCTGGGAGCCGTCGCGGCGCAGATAGCGGATCGTCTGGCCGTCGACGACCCGCCAGTCCGCGCCGAACGCCCGTGTCTCACCCGGCTCCACGTCGGCCCCGGCGCATCCCGTCAGCGTGGCGCGGAGTTCTTCGGGCGTGAGGGGCACGCCCGCAACAGCGGAGAGGATGTCCTCGGGCCGGCCGTGCTGAAGGACACGGCGGTCGCGCGGGAGAACGAGCGTGGAATCGCCACCGGTCGACCCCATCACGAAGACCGGAGCACCGAACGGCGCGGGCGCTTCCATGTAGAGCGAGTCCGGCGCGGCGAGGCCAGCCAGCAGGCGACCGCGCAGGCGGCTACCGTTGACCGAGCCGCTGACCGCCACTTCCGCGCTGATGGTGGACACCTTGCGACACGCGGCCGTCGCGGCGGCGAGCAGCGGTCCCGCGTCGGGAGCCGGTTCTCCAGGCCCCATGGGGAGCTTCATGAGCGGTGCCCCACAGGACGCGGCGGAGACGGCTGCCGCCAGCACCGCCGCGCGGACGAGCGTCATTTCTTCGACGACTTCTGCTTCGCGTTGCGGATCTTCTTGTCGATGTCGCTGCGTTCGATCGAGTCGAGGTCGCCGGTCAGCGCCCGGTTCCAGGCGGCGATCGCATCATCCACGCGACCGAGGCGGAAGAGGACGTCGGCGTAGTGATCCTGGACGACGGAATTCGTGGTGAGCTGGTCCGCGGCACGCTTCAGGTGCTCGACCGCCAGGTCGAGCTTGCCGTCCTTGAAGTACGCCCAGCCGATGCTGTCCAGATAGGAGCCGTTGTCCGGATCGATGGCCAGCGCGCGCTTGATGTAGTCCACCGATTCGGTGAGGCGCTCACCGCGCTCGGCCAGCATGTAGCCCAGGTAGTTCAACGCCTGGGCGTTCTGCGGATCCCTGGAGATCAGCTGCCGGAAGATCGCCTCGGACTCCGCGAACTTCTTCTGGCGATCCAGCATCGCCCCGAGTTCGAAGCTGATGCCCGTCTCCGCCGGAAAGCGCGTCTGCGCATCCTGGAGGACGCGGATCGCCTGTGCGCCGCGGTTCGCCTCGCTGTAGACCTGCGCCATGGCGACGTGCGCCTCGGGGTTAGCCTGCTGCGTGCGGAACACGTCCTCCATCACGGCCACGGACTGATCCGTCTTGCCGGCGCGGCGGAGCGCCGTCGCCTCGAGGGTGGCGAAGCGGAGGTCGTCTGGGTTCTTGGCCCGGGCGCCTCGGGCCGTCTCGGCCGCCGCGGTGAAGTTCCGCGCCGCCATCTGCGCGCGAATCAGGTAGGTCGCCGTGGCCGCGTCGTTCGGCGACAGCTTCCGAGCATCCTCGAACACGCCGATGGCCTTGTCGAACTGTCCGAGTTCCTGATACGCGAAGCCGAGGTGCGGCAGCAGCATGCCGAGCGCGAACGTGCCGTCGGCCGTGCCGCGGAAGGACGCAACGGCCGGCGCCAACGCATCCACCACCGCCTGCCACTTGCGCTGATCCTCGAGCGCTTCCGCGAGCGCGAAGTAGCCACGCGGACCCCGGGCATTCTGCGCCACGGCCTTGCGGGCAGTGGCCTCCGCCGCAACCGCGTCGCCGGAACGACGCTCGACCTGTGACAGCAGGGTCAGCGCCCGCTCATCGGTCGCGCGCAGGCCGACCGCCTCGCGCAGGACGTCGCGCGCGCGCAGAAGGTCCGTGCGACTGCCAGTGTTCGCGAGCATCGAGCCGAGGTTCACCCGCAGGTCGAAGGACCTGGGCGACTGCTTCAGGGCCTGCTCGTACGCGCCCGCCGCATCCACCCAGCGCCGATCGCGCGCGTAGAAACCGGCCAGCGTCGAGTAGAGCTGCGGGTTGTCCGGCGCGGCCTCTTCCAGGTACGCCACCGCCTCCTTGCTCTGGCCGGCGCCCGAGTACGCCTGCATGAGCAGCGTGGGGCCATCGCGCCACGCCGGCGCTTCCTTGACGATGTCGGTCAGGAGCGGAATGGCCTTGGCGTACTGATCCGCATAGATGTAGAGGCGGCTCAACTGCGCGCGAAGCTCGATGTCGGTCTGCTTGATCGGGGTCTCGAGCGCCTGCTCGTAGTGCTGGATGGCAGAGGTGATGTTCTCCTGCTGCGAGGCGCGTCCGGCCGGGGTGTCCTGCGCATTGCCGGCCAGCCCGGCGAAGTGCTGACCGAGGACCCGATGCGCCTGCTTGTTCGTCGCATCGATCTTGAGCGCCTGCTCGGCCGCGGTGCGTGCCTCGGCGCCACGATTCTCGCCCTGATAGAGCTCGGCGAGTTCGGCAGGGATGGTGGCCGACGTGGGGTCCAGGCTCATCGCCTTGCGATACGCCGCCACGGCGCCGTCCACGTTGCCCTGATCCGCGAAGACGTGTGCGGCGAGAAACTGTGCGTACGCCTCAGCCTTGGGATCGGTCGCGGGGGCCGGCGTGGCGGGCGGCGTGGTCTGCCGGCGCGGAGCCGCCTGACGCGTTTGAGCGGAAGCGACGATCGGCGCCGACGCGCCGAGCACGGCGACGAGGACCACGAATTTCATACCGGTGGATTGTTCCATAAAACCCGGAAGGTGTCATATAGTCCGGGCATGGCTGTCGACCCGGAATTGCTCGAAATTCTCGCCTGTCCGAACTGCAAGACCCCGGTCTCCCTGGTCAAGGACGGGACGGCCCTGAAGTGCGCCACCTGCCATCGCGTCTACCCCATCAAGGACGACATCCCGGTGATGCTGGTGGACGAAGCGACGGTCGAACCATAAGGCAGGGAACCCGCATTGCAGATTGCAGAAGTCAGATTGCAGATTGAATGCGTCCCCCTGGTCGCGACCCACGCGCTCACGTGAATCGTCAATCCAATCTGCAATCAGCAATCTGAACTCTGCAATGCCATCTTCATCGTGAAGATCCTGCTCGTCCGCCTGCGGCAGATCGGTGACGTGGTGTTCACGACACCGCTGTTCGCCGCCCTCCGCGACCACTTCCCTGGCGCCGCGCTCACCTATCTCGTCGAACCTGCTGCCGCCGCCGTCGTCACGGGCAACCCCGACCTGGCGGACGTGCTCGTCGTGCCGCGCGCTCGCGGTGTTCGCGGGTTCCTGGACGACCTGCAGCTGGGACGCACGCTGGCGCGGCGTGGATTCGACATCGCCCTCGACCTCCACGGCGGGCCGCGTGCGTCGCTCCTCACGTGGCTGAGCCGGGCCCCAGCCCGGGTCGGCTATGAGATCGCGGGTCGCGGGTGGATGTACACGCAGCAGGTGCACCGGCCCCGCGCGCTGCGCGCCAGGCACTCGGTGGAGAACCAGTGGGACCTCCTCACGGCGCTTGGCGTGCCGCCGCCAGACCCCACGCGCTATCCGGTCGTCATGCCCGTGCAGGCCGACACGCTGGCCTCCGTGCGGGCCCGCCTCTCGGCGCACGGCGTACCCGCGAAGGCGCGCCTGGTCGTCATTCACGTCAGCGCGGGGAACCCGTTCAGGCGCTGGCCGGTCGCGTCGTTCGCCAGCGTGGCCGCGGCGCTGGCCGCGCAGGCGCCGGATGTCCACGTGGTGATCACCTCGGGCCCCTCCGAAGTCGACGCCGCCGGGCGTGTCGTCGAGCAGGCACGGGCGGCGCTCGTCCCCGAGGCTGCCCCCCGCGTCGGCCAGTTCGGCGACTTCTCACTCGCTGAACTGCGCGCGCTGCTCGAGGATGCGGCGCTGTATGTGGGCGGCGACAGCGGCCCCATGCACATCGCGGCCACCAGCCGGGTGCCCATGGTGTCGCTCTACGGCCCGACGTTGCCCGCCCGATCGGCGCCCTGGAGAGACCGCGCGCTGCCAGCCGCCAGCGCCGAGGTTCAGGGGCTGGCCTGCCGTCCCTGCGATCAGCGTGTGTGCGAGCCTGGCGACTACCGCTGCCTCGGCCGGATCACGCCGGACGAGGTGATTGCGCTCTCACTCGGTCTCCTGGGCGGGACCGGCTAAGATTGGGGCTGCACCATGGCCAACGCTGACGCCCTTCGCCACGACGCGGCTCATGCCACCGCGACCTCGGGCTCCATGCTGGAGTCGCTCGGACTCGCCGCCCTCTTCGGTGTCGCGGCGGTCACGCAGTTCTCCATCGCGGCCGGCGAGGCCCTCGCCTACATCGCCATCGTGTGCTGGGCCGCGGTGGTGGTGATGAAGCGGGAGCGGCTCGAGGTGCCGACCTTCTTCTATCCGCTGCTCGCCTACGCCGGCTGGACGCTGGTGTCCGCGGCCTTCTCCATCGACAGGCGCGCGAGCTTCATCGACTGCAAGCAGCTGACCCTCTTCCTGCTGGTGCCGGCGACCTATCGGCTGGTGCAGGGCAGCCGACGCAACGCGCTGCTGACGGTCCTGATGTCCGCCGGCGCGGTGGCGGCGGCGATCGGGATCTTCCAGTACGGCCTGCTCCACTACGACCAGTTGAACCAGCGCCCGCAGGGCACGCTCGGGCACTACATGACCTACTCCGGCCTGCTGATGCTCGTGATCGGCGTCGCGCTGAGCAAGGTCCTGTTCGATCCGCAGGACAAGATCTGGCCGGCCCTCGTCATGCCCGCGCTGCTGCTGGCCATCGCCCTCACGTCGACACGCATGGCCTGGGTTGGCGTCTGCGCCGCCGCCGCCGTCCTGCTCATCGTGAAGGACTTCCGCCTGCTCGCCGTGCTGCCGCTGGTTGGCGCCATCACGTTTGCCGCGGCAGGGCCCGCCATCACGCATCGGCTGATGTCGATGTTCGATTCCAAGGACCCCACCCGCCGCGACCGGATCGCGATGCTGATGGAGGGGCAGCACATGGTGCGCGACCATCCGCTGTTCGGCGTCGGCCCGAACATGGTGGAAGTGGTCTACCCCCAGTACCGCGTCGCACAGGCGGTCGAGCAGGTGAACCCGCACCTGCACAATGTGCCGATGCAGATTGCCGCGGAGCGCGGACTCCCCGCCCTGCTCCTGTGGCTCGCCTTCCTCGGTGTGCTGGGCCGCGACCTGCTGTGGCAGCTCCGGCGTCTCACGCCGCGCACCGCGACCGCGGCCGCGCTCGCGGCGACCGTCGGCATGCTGGCCGCCGGGCTCTTCGAGTACAACTTCGGCGACTCGGAGTTCCTGATGCTCTTCCTGCTGCTCATCACGCTCCCGTTCACGGCGCTCCGTGGGAGCGCTCCGCCGACCGCCGACGCATGACCCTTCCTCCGCTGGATCTCTCGCGCGCCCGCACGCTCGTCGGCCGCCTCGCGGGCCGCCGCGTGCTCGTCGTGGGTGACGTGATGGTCGATCGATTCATCATCGGCAACGTCACCCGCATCTCACCCGAAGCGCCCGTGCCCGTGGTCCGCTTCGAGTCGGAGCATTCGCGCCTCGGTGGCGCAGCCAATGTGGCGCACAACCTCGCCGCGCTCGGTGCGCGCGTGTCGCTCGTCGGACTGGTCGGCCACGACGCGTCAGGGGCGCGCCTGCGAGCCGAACTCGAGTCGGCCGGGCTGCCGGCCGATGGCCTCGTGGAGGACGAGAGCCGCCCGACGGTCGAGAAGGTACGGATCATCGCCGGACGCAACCAGCAGGTTGCCAGGATCGATTACGAGGACGACCGCGATGTGACTGGCGCGCCGGAATCGCAGATCGTCGAGGCGATTGCCAGGCTGCGCCGCGGCGTCGATGTGCTGCTGGTATCCGATTACCTGAAGGGCACCGTCACCAAGGCCGTGATGGCGGCGCTGGTCGACCTCGCGCAGCAGGGCGCTCCGCTGCTCGTCGATCCGAAGATCCCCCACCTCGATCGGTACGGCGGCGCAACGCTCGTGACGCCGAACAACCACGAAGCAGAAGTGGCGACACACCGCGTGATCCGCAGCGACGACGACGCGCAGGCGGCTGCGATCGATTTCCGCACGCGCGCAGGTTGCACGTCGGTGCTGATCACGCGCGGCGAGCACGGCATGTGGCTGTCGAGTGCGGACGTGGAAGGCGCCGTGCCGGCGACGGCTCGCGAGGTGGCGGACGTGACGGGCGCTGGCGACACGGTGGTCGCCACGCTGGCCCTGGCACTCGCCGCGGGCGGTTCGCTCGCCGAGGCCGCGGTGCTGGCCAACCACGCCGCCGGTGTCGTCGTCACCAAGTTCGGACCTGCGACGGTGACGCCGCACGAACTGGTAGGGGCGATCGAGGAGGCGGGCCGGGCAGGCGAGGCAGGCTAGACGGCCTCGCGGTCAGCCTGCCCGCCCTGCCAGCCCCGCCTGCCCTTCTGCCTAGTGCCGGAAGTGCCTCCGGCCCGTGAAGATCATCGCGAGGCCGTGTTCGTCGGCGGCTGCGATCACCTCGGCATCGCGGACAGAGCCGCCGGGCTGCACGACAGCGGTCGCACCGGCCGCCGCCACCGCATCGAGACCATCCCGGAACGGAAAGAACGCATCCGACGCCGCGACTGAACCGGCGAGTGGCCTGGTCGCATCGGACGCGCTGGAGCGCGCCTTCATCACCGCCACATTCACCGCGTCGACGCGGCTCATCTGGCCGGCACCGATGGCGAGCGTTCGGCTCGCATCCGTGAAGATCACGGTGTTCGACTTCACGTGCGCCATGACGCGCCACGCGAAGCGCATCGCCTCCCACTCGTCCGCGGTGGGCTGACGCTTCGTCACCACCTTCACGCCCTCGGGCAGCTGGTCGGGGCTCCACGCCGCGCGCGCCTCGGCCACGAAGTCGCGCTCCTGCGCGAGCATCGCACCGAGGATGCTGCGGAACTCCAGCCCGCTCGAGCGCAGGCTGTCGAAGTTCGCCACCACGACACGCATGTTGGCCTTCTTCGCCAGGATGGCGCGCGCCGCCTCGTCCACTGACGGGACGATCACGGCCTCGATGAAGGTGGACACGATCGCCTGTGCCGCCTCTACATCCAGCGTGCGGTTGAGCGCGACGATGCCGCCGAACGCCGAGAGGCTGTCGGCCTCCCGCGCGCGGACGTAGGCGTCTGCCGCGGACGTGCCGATTGCCGCGCCGCATGGATTGGTGTGCTTGATGACCACCGCGGCCGGCTCGTCGAACTCGAGCGCGATGCGCGCCGCGGCATCGAGGTCCAGCAGGTTGGTATAGGACAGCTCCTTGCCCTGCAGGATCGACGCGGCGCCGAGTCCATTGGCCGAGGCCTGCGGCCCCGTCGCGTACCACGCCGCCTTCTGGTGCGGGTTCTCGCCGTAGCGCAGGTCCCGAATCTTCTCGAGCGAGAGGGACACCGACGGTCCGAGTGCGGTCGTCCCACCCCGCACGAATTCTTCCTGCTCGATGGACACCTCGGCCAGTGTCTTCGTGATCGCCGTGTCGTACGACGCCGTGTGCGCGATCGCCTTGCGCATCAGGTCGAAGCGGAACGCCAGGGTCGGTCCCTTGTCCAGGGCGTCGAGGAGCTGCGCGTAATCGGCCGGGTCGACGACGACGAGCACGCCGCGGAAATTCTTGGCAGCGGCGCGCACCAGTGACGGTCCGCCGATGTCGATCTCTTCGATGAGGGCGTCGAACCGTGTTGCCGGGTTCGAGGCCGCCTTCACGAACGGGTACAGGTTCACGACGACGACGTCGGTGAGGCCGAGGCCGTGCTGTTCGAGCGACGCCAGGTCGTCGGCCCGATCGCGCCTGGCGAGGATGCCGCCATGCAGCGCTGGATGCAGCGTCTTGACGCGGCCGTCCATCATTTCGGGGAAGCCGGTGAGCTCCGAGACCCCGGTCACGGGAAGGCCGGCGTCGGTCAGGGCCTTCGCCGTCCCACCTGTCGAGACCAGTTCGAAGCCGCGGGCGGCGAGGCCGCGGCCCAGTTCAACGATTCCTGTCTTGTCGGACACACTCAGAAGGGCTCTTGGCATGGGTATAAAGTTCCAGTATTATCTCCCCCGACGCCGGGCGGGCCTGGCGCCGTAAGGAAAAGGCCGCACACTGCGGCCTTTTTTATTGCTCCGCTGTCTTCACACTCCGGTCTCTGCCGGGACGACGTGAGGGCATCGGGGTTGGTTTACTGACGCGGCACGATGCCACGTCGCAGCAAGCAGGAAGAGAACGATGCGTATCACAGGCAAGGTCAAGTGGTTCAACAACGCCAAGGGTTACGGTTTCATCGAACGCGACGGAGGCAGTGACGTTTTCGTGCACTACTCGGCTATCCAGGGCGATGGCTTCCGTTCGCTCGAAGAAGGCCAGGCGGTTGAGTTCGAAATCGTTGACGGTCCGAAGGGCCCGCAGGCCGGCAACGTCACCAAGATCTAGTCATTGATCCGGTTCGGGCGCGGGACGCAGGTTCCGCGCCCGTGCTGTTTAGGCTCGCTCCCCTCCGCACTTCCCACTCCCCTTCACCTTCACTCGCTGTCAGGCTTGCGCCGTCGTGGCGTGTCGGGCTCCTGTCCGCTCGCACCCTTGAGGGCACGGGCCGTGAAGTTCACCTTGCCATCGGAGACCGCGACCCTGAAGGCCACTTCCGGGCTGCCCGTGGCTTTCATCTTCTCCACCTGCGTCTTCACGAGCGACGCGAACTTGTGGAACGGCACGGGCGGCGCCCCGGTCTCGCGTCGCGCGTTCGAGAGCGACTCATACAGTTCCTCGAGCTTGCGCATCTCGTGGACCGGATCGTTGAACGCGGTGACGTGCAGCACCTTCGTGCCGGGTTCGCGCGCGGGCGGCGTCCGCTCCTTCGGTGCCGGCACGAAGAACGGGCCCGGCCGGCCCTCCTCGCGCGCACGAAGGCCGCGATCCCAGAGGTCGATGAACCGGGCGTAGCGCGTCTGGATCGTCAGGAACCGGAACCGCATCCCGGTGTTGTTCATGTGGGTGCGATCGAGCTTCTTGGCGAGCGCGTCCACGCGCTTGCGCGTGTCCCACGGCGGCTTCGGCAGGCGCCCGGCGAAGTACTGGTTGTACTCGACCTCGAGTTCCTTCAGTTCGCCCTCGAGCCTGGTCAGCTCCTTGTCGATCTCACCCGGCGTCACGACAGCGGGCTACCGTGGAAGCAGGAACCAGACGAGCGGCAGCCACAGCTCACGGGCGTACGGCACCGGCCTGTCGTCGATGAGCACCTCGGTGGCATCGGAGACACCCACGACCTGGAACACATCACGCAGCCGCTCGGCGTCGGATGAGTGGAACCGCACCCGGTAGCGCCGCGTCTCGCCGCTGCCCGTTTCGCGGAACTCCGCGGCCCCACGGGCGCGATCGAGCGCCGCCGCGAAGCCGGGGTGATCCAGCGATGGGAATACCAACGTGATCGAGAAGGGGCGGGCCGACGTGCCGAAGAGCGCCTCGTGCAGGTCGGGATCGAGCGCGGCCAGTTCCTGATCCGTCGGCTGCTCGGGAAGTTCGGCGTAGGGCCAGAATCGTTCGAGCGGTCTGAATTTCGGTGTTTCGGAGGTCATGGCGTTCGTGGCCGAGCCGTTAGCATACCATTGACCTCGTGGACATCTCGTCGGCAGACCTCGTGGGCTCCGCGGCGGGTGCGCTGACCACCGTGGCCTTCGTGCCGCAGGTGGCGAGAGCGTGGCGCACGAAGTCGGTCGAGGACCTTTCGCTCCTGATGCTGCTCGCGTTCTCGACGGGTGTCGCGCTCTGGGTCGCGTACGGCGTCATCACCCACGCACTGCCGCTCGTGATCTCCAACGGCGTGACGCTCCTGCTGGCAGCGACGCTGCTCGGCATGAAGCTGAAGCAGTTGCGTCGCTGAGCTCAGCGCTTCTGCATCGATCGATAGATCCGCAGTGCGGTTGCCGGTGATGGCAGCAGCCAGCGTGCGATCGGTGTCTGGCGCAGCCTCCCGTAGACAGCCTTGAAGAGCGCCGCGGCTGCGACGTTCGGCGGGGGCTCCGCGGTGATGCCCTGGAGGTACACCGACAGGGCGCGCATCTCCCCGGCGGCGTCCCCGCTGTTTCGCGCCCACTCGTCGATCACCGTCTCGTACACGGCTTCCAGCCGATCGACCGCATCGTCCAGGCTCGCCTCTGCCCGTATGCGTGCGGACACGAGCGCGGCGTCGGATGGGTCGTAGCGAGCAAGCCTGGACGCGACCCCTTCGCGCGTGATCGGGTCGCGGAGGGTCCGCAGCCCGAAGTTGAGGCGGCGCAGTTCGTCGACGTTGGACGTGCTGACCATCGGGCCGAGCCCGCTGCGATCGCACAGGACCACCGCTGCGCCGACGGCCATCGCCTCCATCGCGGCCCGCGCCTTGGCGAACACGATGTCGTACCCGCCGAGCATGTCGCCCGGGCGCTCGGACACACGGCCCACGTCCGCACCGACGGCGTCCACTTCGATGTGAGCCTGCTCGCAGGCGTCGCGCACGATCGCGAGGTGATGCGCGGCGCTGTTGCTGAACACGAGCGCGCGGCGCGGTGACGGGGGCAGTGCAGTGCGCGAGGGCAGCGCGGCAGGATTGACCCAGTTCCGGATCACCTCGATGCGCGTCGGGTCGATCCCCCATTCGGTGACCAGCCGCTCCATCACGGTGTCGTCCACCGGCACGTGGCGGAGGATACGGGGAAACGGCACGGGCGGACGATCGGCCCAGCCGTGATGCATCTGGATGGCGGGCACACCGGGGAAGGCCATGAGCGCGGTCAGCGTCTCGTGAGTGTGGTGGCCGTGGATGATGTCCGGCGGCGTGGTCAGGGTGCGGAGGTCGGTGACGACCGGGATGGCACGCGCGCGCAGTTGTTCGGCCAGCCGCCCCGCGGCCGGCGTGTAGATCACCGGCAGGTGCCCCCGGACGAGCAGGGCTTCGGCCAGTTCCGCCGCGTAGAGCTCCGAGCCCGAGCGTCCCGCGAGCACGAAGTTCGTGATCAGTACGCGCAGGAGCTCAGCCCTCCATCGATGCCGAATCCAGGGCCCGCCGGATTGCCAGCACGTGGGGATCGTACCTGATCACGTCCGTGTAGTGCCCTGCCTGCACCTGTCGCTCTCCATAGAGTTCGTAGAAGGGCACGGAGCGCGGAGGTGGCAGGGGGTTGACCGCGGGCCGGAGGCACTCGACACGGAACGCCTCCGCGCCGTTGACGGCAAGCGCGCGGTCGACCTCGAGGCGCAGTTCGGGGTAGCGGCGGGCGTGCTCCAGCTTCGCGCGCCACGAGTCGTCGCCTAGTTCAAGTCGGATGGAACGCGGTCGGAGGTCGTCCGGGCAGGTATCGGGCGACCCGATCAGGGGGAAGTCGTACAGCCGGATCCGTCGCCCCGCCAGGCCGCTGGCGCGCTCCACGGCCGACGCCACGACGTAGCGGCAGACATCATGGGAGGGGTTGTAGAACTCCTCGGCGTCGCAGGCCACGAGCGAGATGTGGGCGTCCACGAGCGCCTGCGCGAGTTCATCGCGGAGGGCCACCAGCACCGTGGTGCGCCCTTCGAGCAGCAGGGCGTAGATCTCCCGATCGCTGAACCGTCCGTAGATGGAGCCGGGACTGGCCGCGATGCTCTCGAGCACCCGCGTGGTGGAGTCGAGACGCGACTGCCCGGCGGGGCCGTCCCCCCTGGTCAGCACCATGGTGAGAGGGCGGCTCCCGGCGGCCCAGGCGAAGACACGGAGTTCGTGCCCGGGATGTGCTACGACGAGGGCGGTGTTCAATGCCTGGTGAGAATCCGAGCGGAGCGATCCCGGCGTCGCGAGGGGCGTTCGCGTCGCCGGACCGTTCGACGTTCAGAAAATCGTGCCGATGGACGCGGCCGCCCAGTTCATCACCTGCGTCGGCAGGACGCCGAGGTAGAAGATGATCAGGGCCGAGACCACGAGCGCTGCCTTGGCGACGGTGGGAACCGCCGGCAGCTGCATGGGAGCCGACGAGGGGGTCATGTACATCATGACCACGACGCGGAGATAGAAGAAGACGGACACCACGCTGGTCAGCACGCCGATAATCGCCAGCCACGAGTAGCCGGCTTCCATCGCCGCGGTGAACACGTACCACTTCGCGATGAAGCCGCCGAACGGCGGGAACCCGCCCAGCGACAGCAGGAAGATGGTCATCAGGGCCGCGAGCCCCGGCTGCTCGTTCCACAGCCCGGCGTAATCCGAGATCTGGTCGCGCGGCCGGTCGGGCGATTCCATCAGACCGATGATGCCGAACGCCGCGAGGTTGGTCACCGCGTACGTGAGCAGGTAGAAGAGGATGGAGCTCTTGGCGGTCTGGTTGGCGGCAATGAGCGCCACGAGCAGGTAGCCGCCGTGACCGATGCTCGAGTAGGCGAGCATGCGCTTCACGCTGGTCTGCGCCACGCCGATCACCGTGCCGACGATCATCGTGGCAGCGGCAATCACCCACAGGACCTGGCTCCAGTCGGGGTGGAGCGACTCGAACGAGGTCAGGAAGACGCGCGTGAACGCCGCGAACGCCGCCGCCTTGACGCCGGTCGACATGAAGCCGGTGACCGACGGCGGAGCCCCTTCATACGCATCGGGCGTCCACATGTGGAACGGGACGGCCGACACCTTGAAGGCGAAGCCCACGAGCAGCAGCCCGACGGCCACGAGGTGGAGCGCGTTCGGCGCCATCGACTGGCCGGCGAAGAGGGTGGCCACCTTGTCGAGGTGGGTGCTTCCGGTCAGGCCGTAGGTGAAGGCGATGCCGTAGAGGAAGAAGGCGCTCGCGAACGCGCCGAGCAGGAAGTACTTGAACGCGGCCTCGACGGCCGTCGGCGAATCGCGGCGGAGGCCCGTCAGCACGTAGACCGCGAGCGACAGCACTTCCAGGGCGAGGAAGATGACCAGCAGATCGGTCGCCATCGCCATCAGGATCATGCCGCTCAGGGAGAACAGCAGGAGCGCGTAGTACTCGCCGGGCGGCAGCGACTGCCGCTCGATCGTCGGGCCGGCGAACGCAATCGAGAGCACGCCGACGATGATGAGGGTCCAGGTGACGAAGAGCGCGTAGTTGTCGGCGACCACGACACCGAAGCTCTCGGCGCGCTGGTTCCACAGCAGGTAGGTCGACGCGGCGGCACCGATGAGCCCGATGACACCGAGCGGCGCGATCGGCAGGCGCTCGCCCTTGGTGCGGAAGGCCTCGGCGACCATTGCCGCGATGGCGGCGGCCACGACGCACAGGAGCGGGACGATGGCGTGCAGGGCACCCATTAGCGCACCACCTCACCGGCCGTCTGCGCCTGCACGAGGGTCGTGCGCGGGACCGGCAGCGGGTCGGCCTGCACCCGGATCTGGGTGCCACGCCGCACCTGCGTGAGCATCTTTTCGATCGATGGAGCCATCGGCTTGATGAAGATGTTCGGGAAGATGCCCATCACGAGCGACATCGCGATGATCGGCACCAGCAGCGCCCACTCGCGCGGCTTGAGGTCGGGCAGGTCCTTGTTCTTCTCGCCCACTTCGCCGTAGTTCACGCGCTGGAACATCCAGAGCATGTAGGTGGCGGAGAGGATGACGCCGGTCGCGGCGAACGCGGCGAACTTCGGATTCCACGCGAAGGCGCCGAGCAGGATCAGGAACTCGCCCACGAACCCGTTGAGCCCGGGCAGGCCGATCGACGACAGCGTGATGATGAGGAACGCGGCCACGAGGCGGGGCGTTACCTTCTTCAGGCCGCCGTATTCGGAGATGAGGCGTGTGTGCCGGCGATCCGACAGCATGCCCACGATCAGGAAGAGCCCGCCGGTGCTGATGCCGTGGTTCAGCATCTGGTAGACCGCGCCCTGCATGCCGTTGGTGTTCATCGCGGTGATGCCGAGGACGACAAAGCCGAGGTGGCTCACCGACGAGTAGGCCACCAGCTTCTTCATGTCGGGCTGGATCATCGCGACGAGCGCGCCGTAGATGATGCCGACCACCGCGAGAAACGCCAGGTACGGGGCGAACGCGGTCGCGGCTTCCGGGAACAGCGGGAACGCGAACCGCACCAGGCCGTAGGTGCCCATCTTCAGGAGCACGCCGGCCAGGATGACCGACCCCGCCGTGGGCGCCTGCACGTGGGCGTCTGGCAGCCAGGTGTGGAACGGGAACAGCGGGACCTTGATGGAGAAGGCCAGCGCGAACGCCAGGAAGAACCAGAACTGCGTGCTCGACGGAATCGAGAGTTCGTAGAGCTTCAGCAGATCGAAGCTGTAGCTCCCGGTCTGCTGGCTGTGCATGACGGCCAGGCCCAGGATGGCCAGGAGCATCAGCACGCTGCCCGCCATGGTGTAGAGCAGGAACTTGATCGAGGCGTAGATGCGGCGGTCGTAGCCCCAGATCCCGATGAGGAAGTACATCGGGATGAGCATCGCGTCCCAGAAGACGTAGAACAGGAACAGGTCGAGCGAGACGAACACGCCCGTCATCGCCGCTTCCAGCGTGAGGACGAACATGCAGAACGCGCGCGTCTTCTTGTGGACCGACTCCCACGAGCACAGCAGCGCAATGGGCGTCAGGAACCCGGAGAGGACGATGAGGAAGAGGCTGATGCCGTCGACACCCACCGCGTACGTGATGCCGAAGGCCGGAATCCACTGATACCGCTCGACGAACTGGAAGTCGGCCGACGCGGGGTCGAAGCGGGCCCACAGCAGCAGCGTCACCGCGAACACCACGAGCGAGACGCCCAGGGCGATGTTCCGGATCAGCCCTTCGTTCGCCTCGTCGTCGCGCACCAGGAACAGCAGGAGCGCGCCGAGGAGCGGCAGGACAATGAGAGAGGTGACTATCGGCATTGTTAGAAAGCTGGCTTCAGGCTTCGGGCTTCGGGCTCCTGGCCTGTCGGCTTCGGGCCCGGGTCGCGACCGGTTACCGCCACAAGTAGTATCCGAACACCATTACGGCGCCGAGGAGCAGCGACGCGGCGTAGGCACGCACCGACCCGGTCTGCAGGCGGCGGAGCAACTCGCCGAGGCCGCCGACCGATTCCGCGGTCCCGTTCACCACACCATCGATGCCGCCCGCGTCCACGACCTTCCAGAGCGCCTGCTCGGAGGTGACGCGAATCGGCTGGACGATGGCGGCGTTGTAGGCCTCGTCCACGTAGTACTTGTTCAGGAGGACCGTGCGCAGGCCCGAGAACGACTGCGCCACGCTCTCGGATCGGCGCGGGTCCGCGACGAAGAAGAACCACGCCAGGCCGATGCCGGCGAGGGCGACGACCGACGACAGCCCCATGAGGCCCAGTTCCGTTCCGGCACTCACCGCCTCGCCGTGGCCTTCGCCGTGTTCGGCGGCAGGCTCGGCGGCAGCCGCGGGTTCGGCTACGGCGCCGGCTTCGGCGCTCGCCATCACGTGCGGCGCGGTCAGGCTCGGCTCGAGCCAGGCCTCCAGGCGGTTGGAGCCGCCCAGTGCGTGCGGCAGGCCGATGTAGCCGGCGAGAATCGAGCCGGCCGCGAGCACCACGAGCGCGAACGCCATCGGCTTCGGCGCGTCGTGCAGGTGGTCGCCATGTCCGTGCGCGTCGTGGCCGTGGCCACCGTGCCCGTGGGCGTCGTGCCCGTGCGCCGCGTGACCGTGGGCCGCCGGCGCCTCACGCCGCTCGCCCCAGAAGGTCAGGAACACGAGGCGGAACATGTAGGTGGCGGTCATGAAGGACGTGAGCACGCCGACCACCCAGAGGATGGTGTGCCCTTCCGAGAACGTCTTGAAGAGAATCTCGTCCTTCGAGAAGAAGCCCGCGAGGCCGGGGACACCGGCGATCGCGATGGAGGCGATGAGGAACGTCCAGTAGGTGATCGGCAGCTTGTCCTTCAGGCCGCCCATGTGGCGGATGTCCTGCTCGCCGGCCAGCGCGTGGATGACGGCGCCCGAGCCGAGGAAGAGGCAGGCCTTGAAGAACGCGTGGGTGTAGAGGTGGAAGATGCCGGCCGAGTAGGCGCCGACGCCCATCGCCAGGAACATGTAGCCGAGCTGCGACACCGTCGAGTACGCGAGCACGCGCTTGATGTCGTTCTGGACCAGGCCGATGGTGCCCGCGAAGAACGCGGTGGCGCAGCCGACGACCGCGATGACCATCAGCGTGTCGGGCGCGAGGCTGAACAGCACCGCGTTGCGGCCGATCATGTAGACGCCCGCGGTCACCATCGTGGCGGCGTGGATGAGGGCCGACACCGGGGTGGGCCCTTCCATGGCGTCCGGCAGCCAGACGTACAGCGGAATCTGGGCCGACTTGCCCGTGGCGCCGACGAACAGCAGCAGGGTGGCCAGCGACAGCGTGCCGAACGTCACCTCCGGGTGCATCGTCGCGGCCTTGGCCGCAATCTCCTGGAACTCGATGGTGCCGAAGTTCACGAAGAGGAGCAGCACGCCGAGGACGAAGCCGAAGTCGCCGATGCGGTTGACGATGAATGCCTTCTTGCCGGCGTCCGACGCGGACTTCTTCGTGTAGTAGAAGCCGATGAGCAGGTAGGAGCAGAGGCCCACGCCTTCCCAGCCGACGAACATCACGAGGAAGTTCGAGCCGAGGACGAGCATGAGCATGAACGAGGCGAACAGGTTCAGGTACGAGAAGTACCGGGCGAACTCCGAGTCCGGCTCGTCGTGCATGTACGCGGTCGAGTAGATGTGGATCAGCGAGCCGATGCCGGTGATCACCAGGATCATCAGCGACGACAGCGGGTCCACCCGCAGCGTGAAGTTGGCCGTGAAGTCACCCGAGGCGATCCAGGTGAACACGGTCTGGCTGATGAAGCGCGACTCCTCGGGGAGGCCGGCCACCTGGATGACGGCGGTGAGCGCGACGGCGAACGACGCCACCATCGCGGCACAGGCCACGAGGCCGGCAGCCGACTTCGAGAGCCGCCGGCCGATGCTGGCGTTGACGAGGAAGCCGAGGAACGGAAAGAGCGGAATGAGCAGCAGCATCATCGCGGCGTTACCACTTCAGCGCCGTGAAGGCGTCCGGGTTGAGCGACTCGCGGTGTCGGAAGAGCGCAATCACGATGGCCAGGCCGACCGCCGCCTCGGCGGCGGCGACCGTCATCACGAAGAACACGATGATCTGGCCGTCGACGGTGCCGAACGCGCGGCCGAAGGCGACGAACGACAGGTTCACCGCATTCAGCATGATTTCGATCGACAGCAGGATCGTGATGAGGTTCCGGCGCAGGAAGACGCCGGCGGTCCCGATGGTGAAGAGCACCGCCGAGAGAATGAGGTAGTCGTTGAGCGACGGCATCAGCGTCCTTCCCCCGGCCGGTCTTCGCGGCGCGCCATCACGACTGCGCCGAGCATCGCCACCAGGATGAGGACCGAGGTGACTTCGAACTGGAACGCGTAGTCGGTGAAGAGCGACTTGCCGATGGCCTGGACCGAGGTAATCGGGGTGGTCGAGAAGGTGCTGGGCGGCGTCGAGCGCGCGAGCGCCCAGGCGAGTTCCGCGATGAGGACCACGGCCAGCGCGCCGCCGAAGCGCATCGGCCCGGGCCGGAGCATCGGGTGTGTCCGCTCGTCGAACTCGGTGTCCTCGTGGGGGGCATTGAGCAGCATGACCACGAAGAGGAAGAGCACCATGATGGCGCCCGCGTAGACGATGATCTGGATGGCCGCGGCGAAGGGCGCGTCGAGCAGGATGTAGAGCCCGGAGAGCGCACCGAACGACGTGATCAGCAGGAGCACGCTGTACACCGGGTTGCGCTGCGCGATGACGAGCAGCGACGCGATGACCGCGATGGCACCGAAGAAGTAGAAGAGCATGTGCGTCAGAGTCCGAAATACAGCACGGCTGCGGCGGTGGCGATGACGTTCAGCACCGACGCCGGCAGCATGACCTTCCAGCCGAACGCCATCAGCTGGTCGTACCGGTAGCGCGGCAGCGACCACCGCATCCACAGGTAGAAGAACAGCAGCGCGCTGATCTTCACGAGGAACACCAGCCAGCCGAGCGACTCCGGGATGCCCGGGAAGAACCACCCGCCGAGGAACAGGTCCACGGACACCGCCGAGACGGTGACCATGTTGATGTACTCGGCCAGGAAGAACATGCCGAAGCTCATGGAGCTGTATTCGGTGTGGTACCCGGCCACCAGTTCCTGTTCCGCCTCGGGGAAGTCGAACGGGGCGCGGTTGGTTTCCGCCACGCCGGCCGTGAAGAAGATCAGGAACCCGAGCGGGTTGAAGAACAGGAACCAGCGGAAGTGCGGGATCGAGAAGAGCCCGAACACGTTCAGGTCGCCGCCCTGCACGTTCACGATCTCGCGAAGCGACATCGAGTTGCCGAGCAGCAGCACCGCGGCCAGCGCCATGCCGTAGGAGAGCTCGTAACTCACCATCTGCGCCGACGACCGCAGGCCGCCGAGGAGCGAGTACTTGCTGTTCGAACTCCAGCCGGCGAGCACGATGCCGTAGACGCCCATCGAGGTGATGGCGAACACCACGAGCACACCGACATTCACGTCGGCCACATGGAGCGGCAGCGGTTCGGTGAGCAGCCCGAGCAGGGTGGTATAGCCGCCGAACGGCACCACTGCGAACGCGGCGAACGCGGCCGTGGCGGAGATGATCGGGGCGAGGCCGAAGAGCAGGGGATCGGCCGCCGCCGGCCTGAGTTCCTCCTTGAAGAGGAGCTTCACGACGTCGGCAATCGGCTGCAGGACACCCGCCTTGCCGACCCGGTTCGGGCCGACACGCTGCTGGAGCCACGCACAGACCTTGCGCTCGAAGTACACCATCACTGCCGCGGAAATCTGCAGCAGGAACCAGACGACGGCGGCGATGCCGACCTGGGCGATGACGAACGAATTGGCGCTGATGGCGTTCAGCATCTAGTGCGCTCCCACGGGCTGGCGGGCGCGCCAGTCGGCGACGTGCGTGCAGCGGCCCTCCCGCACGTGCGCTTCGTACTCGTGCCGGAAGTGCTTGATGGTCGTCAGGATCGGCGTGACCGCCGCATCGCCGAACGCGCAGAGCGTCTTGCCGCCCACGTTCGCGGCCACGCTTCCCAGCAGGTCGATGTCGCGCATCGTCCCCTGGCCGGCCTCGATCTTGTGGACCAGCTTGTAGAGCCAGTCGGTCCCTTCGCGGCACGGCGTGCACTTGCCGCAGGACTCGTGCTTGTAGAAGTGCAGGAGGTTCTCGGCGAGCCAGACCATGCAGGTGGTGTCGTCCAGCACGATGGCGCCGGCGGAACCGAGCATCGAGCCCGCCTTCACCACGCCGTCGAAGCTGGCCTGCACCTCGAGCTGGTCGGGCAGGAGAATCGGCACCGACGACCCGCCCGGGATGACCGCCTTCAGCGTGCGTCCGGGCTTCATGCCCTGGCAGTACTGCTCGCCGAAGATCAGCTCCTTCAGCGTCACGTTCATCGTCGCCTCGTAGACGCCGGGGCGCTTCACGTGGCCGCTGATCGAGTAGAGCTTCGGGCCGCCGTTCTTCTCCGGTCCGAGTGCCGCATACCACTCAGGCCCGTGCTGCACGATGAGCGGCACGTTGGCGAGGGTTTCGACGTTGTTCACGGCGGTCGGGCAGCCGTAGAGACCGTAGACCGCCGGGAACGGCGGCTTGTTGCGCGGCTGCGCGCGCTTGCCTTCCAGCGACTCGAGCAGCGCGGTTTCTTCACCAGCCTCGTACGCGCCCGCGCCGCGGTGGACGTAGACCTCGCAGTCGAAGCCGGAGCCGAAGATGTTCTTCCCGAGGTAGCCCTTCGCCTTCGCCTCGTCGATGGCCCGCTCGAGCACCTGCTGCACGTGGTAGAACTCGCCGCGGATGTAGATGTAGGCGGTCTTCGCGCCGATCGCGTAGCAGGCAATCGCACACCCCTCGATGAGGAGGTGCGGGTTGCGCTCCATGATCACGTGGTCCTTGAAGGTGCCCGGTTCGCTCTCGTCGGCGTTGCACGCGATGTAGCGCGGCTTGTCCGACTTCTTGTCGACGAACTGCCACTTCATGCCGGTCGGGAAGCCGGCGCCGCCGCGGCCGCGCAGGCCCGACGCCTTGACCATCTCGACGATCTGGTCCGGCGTGTGCTGGGCGAGCGCCTTCTTCAGCGACTCGTACCCGCCGTGCTGCAGGTAGAAGTCGAGCGTGAAGGAGTTCGGCTCGCGCACGTACTTGGTGATGAGGGGTTCGTACGCCATCACTGCTTCTCCACGACGTGATGGCAGCCGGTCAGGGCCGCTTCACCATGCTTGCGCAGGTCCTCGAGGAGCTTCGGGATGTCCTCGGGACGCTGGCACTCCTGCCAGGCATCGTTGACCATGATGACCGGTGCCCGGTCGCACGCGCCGAGGCACTCGGCCTCGATCAGCGTGAACGTGCCGCTGGCGTCGGTCTCACCCGGTTTGATGTGGAGGTGGTTGCAGATCTCCTCGACCACACGCTCGGCACCGTTGATGGCGCACGAGAGCGTGCGGCAGACGCTCAGCACGAACTTCCCGACGGGCTTCTGGTAGAACATCGTGTAGTAGGTCACGACGTCTTCCACGTCCGCGGGTGTCACGCGGAGGATCTCCGCCACGTGCTTCATCGCGTTGCCGGTGATGTAGCCCTGCTGGTACTGCACCAGGTAGAGCGCCGGCAGCACCGCCGAGCGGCTCTGCTCCTGCGGGTAGTGCGTCAGGATCTCGTCCAGCCGCGCGCGGTTCTCCGCGGTGAACGTGAACGCAGGCCCGGCATCGGCCAGGATGCGTGTCGACTTATGGAAGGTGGCGTCATACGCCATCTTGGGGTGGAAACTCACCGGTCCACGTCTCCCATGACGACGTCGATCGAGCCGATGACGGCGATCACGTCGGCAATCTGGCCGTTCACGATCAAGCGCTCCAGCACCTGGCAGGCGAGGAGCGACGGCGCCCGCGACTTCACGCGCATCGGCCGGTTGGAGCCATCCGACACCACGGTGAAGCCCTGTTCGCCGCGCGGTCCCTCGACCGGCACGTAGGCCTCGCCCGCCGGCACCGTGAAGCCCTGCGAGTAGATGAGGAAGTGCTGGATGAGCGCTTCCATCTCGGTGTAGACCCGGTCCTTCGGCGGCGGCGTGATGCGGGGATCCGCGACGGCGTACTCCCCGATCGGCGCGATGCGCTCGAGCGCCTGCCGGCAGATCTTGATGCTCTCGCGCATCTCGTCGAGCCGCAGCAGGTACCGGGCGTAGACGTCGCCTTCGGTCCGCACCGGCACCTTGAAGTCGTAGGTCTCGTAGCCGAGATAGGGATACGCCTTGCGCACGTCGTAGTCGACGCCGGCGGCCCGGCCGATCGGCCCGAGCAGCCCGTAGCTCAGCGCTTCCTCGCGCGAGATGGCGCCGACACCCTGCGTGCGCTGGATATAGATCTGGTTCTGGGTGAGCAGGTCCTCGTACTCGACCATCTTCGCCGGCAGGCGATCGAGGAAGGCCCGCGCCTCGTCCAGGTAACCGCGCGGCAGATCCTCGCGCAGGCCGCCGACGCGCATGTAGCTCGGGAAGAAGCGGAAGCCCGCGAGCCGCTCGTTCAGGTTCAGCAGCAGCTCGCGCTCACGGAGGCAGTAGAAGAGGACCGATACGGCGCCGACTTCCATGCCGTGCGTGCCGAGCCACACCAGGTGGCTGTTGATCCGCTGCAGCTCCGCGATCAGGATGCGGATGTCCTTCACGCGCTGCGGCAGTTCGAGCCCCAGCAGCTTCTCCACGGCCAGGCAGTAGGCCATGCTGTTGGACTGCGCGCTCAGGTAGTCCATGCGCTCGACGAGCGGGATCACCTGCTGCCACTTCTTCTGTTCCGCGGTCTTCTCGATGCCGGTATGGAGGAAGCCGATCGTCGGCTTGGCCGAGCGGATCGTCTCACCGTCGAGTTCGAGGACCAGCCGCAGCACGCCGTGCGTGCTGGGGTGCTGGGGCCCCATGTTGACGGTCATCGTCTCTGTGCGAAGCTCGGGCATCGTTCTCTCTTCCGCCTGCTAGCCGGCGGACAGCTCGGTTTCCACCAGGTCGCAGATGACGTGCAACAGCGTCCGGTGGACTTCCTGCACCCTGGGCGTCGCGCCCGACGGCACGTTCACGTGGATGTCGGCCAGCCGCCCGGCCGCTCCCCCGTCCCGTCCCGTCAGCGCGATGGTCGTCAGTTGCCGCGCGCGTGCCGCCTCGAGCGCCCGCAGCGCGTTCACCGATTCGCCGCTCGTGGTAATCGCGAAGGCCACATCTCCCGGCTGCCCGAGCGCCTCGATCTGGCGCGCGAACACCCGGTCGTACCCGTAATCGTTGGCGATGCTCGTGAGCACGCTGGGATCCGCCGTCAGCGCAATCGCCGCGTAGCCCCGGCGTTCCCGCCGGAACCGACCCACGAGTTCCGCTGCCGCATGCGCGGCGTCGGCGGCCGATCCGCCGTTGCCGAACACCAGCACCTTGCCGCCGTTCCGCAGCGAGGCGACGATCGCCTGCGCGGCTGCCACGGTGGTGTCGAGCCCGGCGGCGCGCACCTGCTGGTGCAGCGCAATCGCCTCGCTCAACGCCGCGTCGGCGGCCTCACTTCCGGACAAGGCGATCCCTCAGCAGGTTCGCCCGGAACTCCTCTTCCGTCACCTGCGTCGGGGAGGCAGACACAGGCTTCATCTGGATCTGCACCGGGTAGTCCTTCCGGGCGGGATACCCTTCCCAGTCCTCCGGCATCAGCAGACGCCGCGGATCGGGATGCCCGTCGAAGGCGATACCGAACATGTCCCAGATCTCGCGTTCGAGCCAGTTGGCCGAGGACCACAGCCCGCACGCCGTCGCCAGGTGCGGATCCTCGCCCGGCAGGCGCACCTTGAGGCGCACCCGCAGCCGGTTCTGGACCGAGATGAGCAGGTAGATGACTTCGAAGCGCGGCTCGCGCGGCCAGTAATCCGCCGCCGTCATCTCGGCGAGCACCTCGCACCGGAGTTCGGGCCGGTCCCGCAGCGCCTGCAGCACCGGCACGAGATCGGCGGGCTGGACGTAGAGGGTGGCCTGCAGGTCGATGCTCGGCGCGATCTCGACCGGGACACCCGGCAGCGCCGCACCGAGGACGTCCGCGATACCGGTGGCGTCCATCACGCGATCTTCTGCTGCGCGATCTTCCGCTGGAGCTGGACGATCCCGTAGATCAAGGCTTCAGGCCTCGGCGGGCAGCCGGGCACGTAGACATCCACGGGGACAATCTGGTCCACGCCCTGGACGATGGAGTAGTTGTCGAACACGCCGCCGACCGAGGCGCAGGCGCCCATGGAGATGACCCACTTGGGCTCGGGCATCTGGTCGTAGATGCGGCGGAGCGCCGGGGCCATCTTCCGCGAGAGCCGGCCCGCCACGATCATGAGATCGGCCTGGCGGGGGCTGCCGCGGAACACCTCGGCGCCGAAGCGCGCCACGTCGTAGCGGCCGCAGCTCATCGCCATCATCTCGATGGCGCAGCACGCCAGCCCGAAGGTGACCGGCCAGATCGCCGACCGGCGCGCCCACTGGACGACCTGCTCGACGGTGGTCGTGATGACCGGGATGTCAGGAAGCTCGGATTCAAGACCCATAAGGTGATTTCAGATTGCAGAGTTCAGATTTCGGATTGAATCGAAGATTTCAGCCGCAGATCGCATTTCGATCGGCAATCTGCATTCTGAAATCTGCAATCCCTACGCTTGCTTCTCCGCGCCCCAGTCGAGCGCGCCCTTGCGCCACACGTAGATGTAGCCCGCGAGCAGCAACACCATGAACATCACGACCTGCACGAATCCGGTCCACCCGAGTTCACGAATCGCCAGGGCCCACGGGTAGAGGAACGCCACCTCGATGTCGAAGAGGAGGAAGATCATCGCAACGAGGTAGAACTTCACCGACATGCGCTCGTAGGCTTCGCCCACCGGCGGCATGCCGCATTCGTACGGGGCCAGCTTCTCGGGCGTCGGCTTCTTGGGGCCGAGCAGATACGAGACCAGCACCGACGGGACCGCGAACAGCAGTCCGAGCACGATCATGAGAACGATGGAAAGCCAGCCCTGCATCAGCGCCCGTTTTCGTGAAATAGCCTAGGCTTGTGAACGATTTCTCAAGCTGAACCCACATCCTAACGCATTGGGTTTGCAGCCGTCTACCTCGCTGTGTCCTGCCTCGCGCCCCGCTGAAGGCGGACCGGGGCCGAGCACGGACATCGCTGCAGAGTCGCCTCTTCGGGCAGCACCCCCAATATCCGGACGATCGCTCCGGACAAAGAAAAAGCCCGGCCAGGAAACCCCGGCCGGGCTCGTAGTCCTCGTCGAGCGCGCCGCTCGCGGCTCAGGCGTTGAGCGCGGCCGCGGCTTCGGTCATTCGCCGATCGACTTCACCGATGGCCTCCGCCAGCTGGGCCCGACGCCGCTCGTGCTGCGTGGCCTGAAGCTGACGTTCCAGTTCCGTCCGTGCCAACCGAAGGGACTCGTACGCCCGCACCTTCTCAGGATCCCGCGTGTCCTTCTTCTTCGCCTGGGCCCGGTCGCGCTCGAGCTCTTCCATCCGCTCCTGTATGCGCGCGTCCGCGTCGATCAATCCTTCGCCGGCATCACCACTCATGAAAGCTCCGTCCGTCTGAAAGTAAGAGTGCCTGCCATTATAAGATCCGGAACGTGAGCGCTCGTGCGATTTCGGATCCGCTGGCGCCATTCCATCCGGCTGTCAGGCAGTGGTTCACGACAGCGTTCGATGCCCCCACGCGCCCTCAGGAACGCGGGTGGCCCGCCATCGCGTCGGGTGAGTCCACCCTGATCTTCTCCCCAACCGGCAGCGGCAAGACGCTCACCGCGTTTCTCTGGTGCCTCGATCGGCTCATGTTCCGGCCGGCGCCCGCGAAACAGCACCGCTGCCGCGTGCTCTACATCTCCCCGCTCAAGGCGCTGGCGGTCGACGTCGAACGCAACCTGCGCGCACCGCTCGCCGGCATTGCGCGCGTCGCTGCCGAGCGGCACGACCCGTTCGTGACCCCGGCCATCGCCATCCGGACCGGTGACACGCCGGCCGCCGAGCGCGCGCGCTTCCAGCGCGAACCGGCGGACATCCTGATTACGACCCCCGAGTCGCTCTACCTGCTCCTCACCTCGAACGCCCGCGAGTCGCTGCGTGCCGTCGAGACGGTCATCATAGACGAGATCCACGCGCTGGTCCCCACCAAGCGCGGAGCCCATCTCGCCCTGTCGCTGGAGCGGCTGACCGCCCTGTGCCCGACGCAGCCGCAGCGCATCGGCCTCTCGGCCACACAGCGCCCCCTCGAGGAGGTCGCCCGTTTCCTGGGAGGCGCCGAGGGAATCGGGAACGCGGACGGCAGACCGCAGAAGTCGGGCCCGAAGGCCGCGAGGCGGGCCGGAGCCGCGGGTCAGGGTTCGCGCCGCTCGACGGCCATTGCGGGTCCCGGGCACTCGCACGCCAGTGGCGGACGCCATCAGGCGCAGACGGCCATCGCGCAGGAACCTGGCGATGAATTCGCAGCCGCCGCGTCGGCTCCCGTCGTCTATCGCCCGGTCACCATCGTCGACGCCGGGGCGAAGAAGGAGCTGAAGCTGCAGATCGAGGTGCCGGTCGAGGACATGGCGCGGCTGGGCACCGCCGACGACATCCCGAGCGGACCCGCGTCGGTCGGCGGCACCGCACGGCCGTCGATCTGGGCAGCGATCCACCCGAGGCTCCTCGAACTGATCCGCGCGCACCAGAGCACCCTCATTTTCGTGAACAGCCGGCGGCTGGCAGAGCGGCTGGCTGGCGCCCTGAACGAACTGGCCGGCGAGGTGGTCGCGCGCTCGCATCACGGCTCGATTGCGCGGGAGCAGCGCATCGAGATCGAGGACCGCCTGAAGGCGGGGACGCTCCGCGCCCTGGTCGCCACCTCGTCGCTCGAACTCGGCATCGACATGGGCGCCATCGATCTGGTGGTCCAGATCGAGGCCCCACCCTCTGTCGCCAGCGGCCTCCAGCGCATCGGTCGCGGCGGCCACCAGATCAACGCCGTCAGCGAAGGGGTGGTCTTCCCGAAGTTCCGCGGCGATCTCGTGGCATGCGCCGCGGTCGCCAAGGCCATGCACGACGGCGCCGTGGAAGCGACCCGCTACCCGCGCAACCCGCTGGACGTCCTCGCCCAGCAGATCGTGGCGATGACGGCGGTCGAGACGTGGGCGGTCGACGACCTCTTCGCTGCGGTCCGCCGCGCGGCTCCGTTCGCGGACCTGAGTCCCAGTGTCTTCGACGGGGTCCTCGACATGCTGTCGGGCCGCTACCCCTCCGACGAGTTCGCGGAACTGAAACCGCGGGTCACGTGGGACCGCGTGGCCGGCACCATCGTCGCCCGCGACGGCGCGAAGCGGGTGGCGATCGCCAACGGCGGCACCATTCCCGATCGCGGCCTCTACGGGGTCTTCCTCAGCGGTGCGCCTCCGGGGACGGCGCGGGTCGGCGAGCTGGACGAAGAGATGGTGTTCGAGACGCAGGTGGGCGAAACCTTCGTACTCGGCGCCTCGACCTGGCGCGTCGAGGAGATCACGCACGACAAGGTGCTCGTGTCCCCGGCTCCCGGGGAACCGGGCAAGATGCCGTTCTGGAAGGGCGACCGCGCGGGACGGCCGCTCGAGCTCGGCCTGGCCATCGGCGCGCTCGTGCGCGACCTGCTGCGCCTCCCTCCGCCGGCCGCCGTCGAACGCCTGACGCGCGATCACGACCTCGACGCCCGCGCCGCCGAGAACCTCCTGCAGTACCTGCGCGACCAGCTCCAGGCCACGCGCGTCGTGCCAGACGCCTCGACGATCGTGATCGAGCGGGTCCGCGATGAACTCGGCGACTGGCGGCTCTGCGTCCTGTCCCCGCGCGGGGGCCGCGTCCACGCGCCGTGGGCGATGGCCGCCGCCGCCCGCATTCGCGAGCAGACCGGAATCGACGTCGAAACCCTCTGGGGCGACGACGGCTTCGTCGTGCGGTTTCCCGACGTGGACACGCCGCCCGACCCGACACTGCTCCTGCCGGGCCCGGACGAAGTCCAGCCGCTCGTCGTCCGCCAGCTGGGCGCAACCGCGCTGTTCGCCGCCCGGTTCCGCGAGAACGCCGGCCGCTCGCTGCTGCTCCCGAAGCGCCGGCCGGGCATGCGCGCGCCCCTGTGGCAGCAGCGGAAGCGCGCCGCGGATCTGCTCGCCGTCGCGTCGCGGTTCGGCTCGTTCCCGGTCCTCCTCGAGACGTACCGCGAGTGCCTTCGCGACTACTTCGACATGCCGGCGCTCGTGCAGACACTCGCGGAGGTCCGGAGCCGCCGCATCCGCGTCGCCACCGTGGACTCCGAGCAGCCCTCGCCCTTCGCAGCGTCGCTCCTCTTCGGCTACGTCGCCAACTTCCTCTACGACGGCGACGCGCCCCTCGCCGAACGCCGGGCCCAGGCGCTCGCGGTCGACCAATCGCAGCTGCGCGAACTGCTCGGCGA
The DNA here is from genome assembly GCA_046331345.1 of Vicinamibacterales bacterium. Taxonomy (GTDB): domain Bacteria; phylum Acidobacteriota; class Vicinamibacteria; order Vicinamibacterales; family CAVVIG01; genus CAVVIG01. Next base: position 356,751 of record JAXLRA010000006.1, read on the forward strand.
TGCCGAGCTGCGCGAACTCCTCGATGCGGACGCCCTCGACGACGTGGAGCGCCAGCTGCAGCGTCTCGACACCAAGTTCCACGCGCGCACGATCGACGGCGTGCACGACATGCTGATCGCCCTCGGCGATCTCAGCGAGGACGACATCGCGGCGCGGTCGATCATCGATGGCCGGGACGCCGCCCGACACCTCGTGCGTGCGCGCCGCGCCGTGTCGGTGCGCATCAACGGCGAGCCGCGCGTCATCGCCGTCGAGGACGCCGCCCGGTACCGTGACGCGCTCGGCATCCCCGCGCCTCGTGGCGTGCCGGAGGCGCTGCTCAGCCCGGTTCGCGATCCGCTTGGCGACCTTGCCCTGCGCTACGCCCGGACGCACGCGCCGTTCACGCCGGATGAACTCGCCGCCCGCTATGGCCTCGCACCCGATGCCGCCGAACGCGTGCTGCGCCGGCTCGCGGCCGAGGACCGCCTGCTCGAGGGCGAGTTCCGCCCCGGCGGCACGCACCGCGAGTGGACCGACCCGGATGTCCTGCGCATGATCCGCCGGCGCTCGCTGGCGCGGCTCCGCCGCGAGGTCGAGCCGGTCGGCCAGGATGCGCTCGGACGCTTCTGCGTCTCCTGGCAGGGGTTGTCGCGGGTCAGGAGCGGGGCCGACGCGCTGCTGGACGTGATCGAGCAGATGCAGGGCGCGCCTCTGCCCGCCTCTCTTCTCGAAACCGACATCCTCGCCTCGCGCATGAACGGGTACGACCCGGCGGACCTCGACGCAGTGATCGCCGCGGGCGAGGTGGTCTGGGTCGGACTCGAACCGCTGGGCGACAGGGACGGGCGCGTCGCACTCTATCTCGCGGATCATCTGCCGCGCCTGCGTCCGCCACAGGCCGACGCACACGAACACGGGGCGAGAGAGCTGGCCATTCTCCAGCACCTGGCGACCCAGGGCGCGTCGTTCTTCGCCTCGGTGCACGACGCCGCCGGCGGCGGGTATCCCGCGGAAACGGTCGATGCCCTGTGGAACCTCGTCTGGATGGGGCTCGTGACGAACGACACCGCGCATGCCCTCAGGGCTTTCACCCACGCGCGCCCCTCTTCGAGGCGGCGCAGCGAACGCCGCGCGGCCTCGTTCCGGTCCCGCCGGCTGGTGCCGCCGTCCGCCGAGGGGCGGTGGGCGCTCGTGCATCAGGGGGCGGTGCCTGCCACCCATCAGGGACGCGGCACCGTCGAGGGCCGTGCGCGCGCCAGGCGCGAGACGACCTCGTGGGCCGCGGCCGTGGCGCAGCAACTGCTGACACGTCACGGGATCGTCACCCGCGAATCGCTCGCGGCGGAATCCATCCCCGGCGGCTTCGCTCCGGTCTACACGGTGCTCAAGGCCATGGAGGAGAGCGGGCGTATCCGGCGCGGCTACTTCGTCGCGGGCCTCGGCGCGGCACAGTTCGCCATGCCCGGCGCGCTCGACCTGCTCCGCTCGCTGCGCGACCCGAGCGAGACCCCGCAGGCCGTCCTGCTCGCGGCCACGGACCCCGCGAACCCGTACGGAGCCACGCTCCGGTTCCCGTCTCCGCCATCACCAACGGTGCGCGGCACAGACGAGGTGACGGACCCCGCGCCCGATCGCGGCGCACGCCAGGCAACCTCGGGCCGCGGCGCCACACGGAGCGTCGGAGCGTCGGTTGTGCTGGTCGATGGCGTCCTGACCGGCTATCTCGCCCGCGGCGATCGTCTCCTGCTGGCCTGGGTGCCCGACGACGAACCGCGTCGATCGCAACAGGCGAAGGCGCTGGTCCAGGCCCTGCTTGACCGGGCACGCGGCGGTGGCCAGGAACCGCGCGGCCTGCTCATCGAGGAGATCAACGGCGCACCGGCGGCCCTGCATCCCCTTGCGGCGTTCTTCGTCGAGCAGGGCTTCACGGCCGGCGCCATGGGGCTCTCGCTCTCGCGGCGGCAACTGGGCGCCAATGCGTAGTCGGCGACCCGGGGACCAGGTGTTGCCACTGCGCGTCACCAATCCACCAACTCGCCCATTCACCAATTGCAGGGTTCATCCCGGTGCCTGAAGGCGACACCATCTTCAGGGCGGCCCGTACGCTGCACCGGGCGCTGGCCGGGCATCCCGTGACACGGTTCGAGTCGGTGTTCCCGGCGCTGATGCGCGTGGACGCAGATGCCCCGATCGCGGGCCGGACCATCACCGCCGTGTCCGCGCGGGGCAAGCACCTGCTCATCGCCTTCTCTGGCGACCTCACGCTCCACACCCACATGCGCATGAACGGCAGCTGGCATGTCTATCGCCACGGGGAACGCTGGCGGGCCCCGAAGCACGACCTCCGGATTCGCATCGACACGGACGGGTTCGTCGCCGTGGGCTTCTCCGTTCCGGTGGCCGAGTTCCTCACCGGGGCCGAACTCGCGCGGCATCCGCAGATCTCGACGCTCGGTCCCGACCTCGCCGCCGACACCTTCGACCGCGAGGAGGTCCGCCGGCGGATGGCCGCGTACCCGGATGTCCCGCTGCACGACATCCTGCTCGATCAGCGGGTGCTGGCGGGAATCGGCAACGTGCTCAAGTCCGAAGTGCTGTTCGTCGCACGACTCGACCCGTTCATGCCGGCACGCGCCGTGACGCCCGAGCAGTTCGACCGGTTGCTGGACGTCTCGCTCCGCCTGATGGCCATGAATATCGCCGAGCCGTCAGTCATGTCGCCGTCGTTCGGCCGGCGCACCACCGGCAGCATGGATCCGCGCGCGAAGCTGTATGTGTACGGCCGCAGTGGCCGTGCGTGTCGCCGCTGCGGTACGGCCATCGCGTCTGCCAAGACCGGCGCGGACGTCCGGCTGACGTACTGGTGCCCGTCATGCCAGCACGTGCAGCCGCACGCGCCTGGAGACAGCACCCGTTCCTGAGGGGTCGCCCGCTCGAAGGGGTGTCCTGTATCCTTTCGTATGGACCAGAGCCGTCTCACGTCCACCCTCGCGCCAGCAGGGGTGACCGGCGTGACCACGCGCGCACATGCCGACCGCCGGAACGTGTCGCTCGACACGCTGCGCGCGCTCGCGATTGTGCTGGTCCTCTGCGCCCACACGATCGAGAGCTCCGGCCACCACGGCTGGGTCGACGTGTTCGGGGTGGGGGGCGTTGGCGTCGATCTCTTCTTCTGCCTGAGCGGCTGGCTGCTCGGCCGGCAGCTGCTCCTCGAGTGGCGCAACAGCGGCACGGTCGACGTGCCCCGCTTCTGGGCCCGCCGCTGGATGCGCACCCTGCCGGCGTATGCCGCCGTCCTGGCCTGGACCCTCGGGCAGTCGGTGCTCCAGCACAAGGTGCCCGTCTGGTGGCCGTACCTGGTGTTCCTCCAGAACTACAGTGCGATGCCGTTCTTCGGCGTCAGCTGGTCGCTCTGCGTCGAGGAGTACTTCTACCTCGGCATCGCCCCGCTGCTGCTGCTCGTCACGAAGCACAGACGATGGCTGGCGCTGGCCGCCGTGCTGCTCGCGGTTCCCTCGATCAGCCGGCTCAGCACCGACTGGGTCAACGCCACCCTCGGCTGGGGGTGGCACGACAAGATGACCCACCTGCGCTACGACCAGTGTGCGGCAGGGGTCCTGCTGGCCGCCGTGGCCGTGTTCCGCACGTCCTTGTGGGCGCGCCTCTCCGCACTCGCTCCAGTGCTCGCGCTCGCCGGACTCGGGCTGGCTTTGCTCAGCGTGTATGGCCGCCTGACCGCGACGGGGTTCGCGTGGGGACCGGGCACGTGGACCGTCATCTTCACCAGCTGGGTGCTGCTGGCCAACTCCAGCAGCTTCTGGCGGCTCGAGGCCTCGATACCTGGTGCGAGCTTCGTGGCCAACCGCGCGTACGCCCTCTACCTGGTCCACTCGGACGGCATCGCGGTGGCCAATCGCCTCTTCGGGGTGGCGGACGGCCGTTCGCTCGGCCCGCTGCCGCTGTACCTCTTGACCGCCTGGACGGCGTCGTTCATCGGCGCCGAACTGCTCTATCGCCTGGTCGAACTCCCGGGCATGCGCGCGCGCGAATCGTTTCCCTGGAGCCGATCGCGGCACCTCTCGCCGGCGGCGTGAGCCGGCACGGACTGAACCCATGCCAACGCCATCCGGACCTCGCCTGCTGAACGCCGCGCTGCTCGTGACGGTGGCGCTCGGGCTCGTCACCGCCGCCACGCCGCACGCCGCACGCACGCGGGAGTTCCCCGACACCTCGAGCCGCATCGCCATCCTGACGGACCAGTTCTCCGGGCCGAACGCCGATCAGATCCGCTTCGCGGCCACCCACTTCGTCGGGTCACAGAAACTGAGCCTCGATGAATCGCGGGCGCTGCGCCGGATCAATCCCAACTTCATCGTCCTCCACTACAAGCTCGCGATCTGGCAGTCCGCCCCGAACGTCCCCTACATCGTCGATGGCACGCACTGGTCGAACGACTTCCCTGAGGTGAACAAGCACGAATCCTGGTTCTGGCACACGCCGGACGGCAGGCGCGTGGCGAGCGACAAGGACCGCAAGCTGCTGATGAACATCGCCGACCCAGGCTTCCGCCAGTACTGGAAGGACGTCCTGGTCAGGCAGGTGGAAGCCGGCGAGTACGACGGTGTCTTCTTCGACTCCGCCTCACCGGCCCTGCTGACCTTCGAAGCACGCAATCCGGTGGATCCCCGGCTGATGGGCCGCGGCGCACGACAGAACCTGCTGCCGGAGCTCGGCAACCGCTCGTGGACCACCGCGTGGGCCGACTGGATGATCGACCTCGACGCGCACATGTCGAGACGCGGCATCCCGGTCATTCCCAATGTGGGCGCGCTCGTCACCACGTGGGACAACACCGACTACTCGGTGGCGGCAGGGGCCTTCCTCGAGCAGTTCTCCGAGCCGGGCTTCGACCCCTCGGACTGGGTCGACGCCACGAACAAGACGCTCTCGCTCGTCGGCAAGAACCGGATCGTCATCCTGCAGAACTACCTGCAGTCGCCGGGCGAGGTGGCGCGGCGCAAGTACCTGCTGGCCAACTACCTGCTGGTGAAGGGGAGCCGCACGTACCTGTCGTACTTCGCCAACAACAACACGATGGACTGGTATCCGGAGTGGGAGCTCGACCTCGGTGCGGCACGCAGCCTGGCCACCTCCGTCAGCGACCTGGCGTGGCAGGGGGTCTACCGGCGCGACTTCGCGAAGGGAGTGGTCCTGGTCAACCCGACAAGCAGCAGCGCCGACGTGAAGTTCGACGCGCCGCTGAAACGTGTGGACCCGGTGGGCGGCGGCCCGCTCGACAACCGGGCGCGACCGCAGGGCTCGTTCACCACCACCGTCGTCACGGGGCTGACGATGCCGGCGAGGACCGCCGAGGTGTTCCTGCGCTGATCATGGGAGCGCTGAGCGTCCGTGCGTGGATCGTCGGCGCCACTCTCCTGCTGGCGGGCCCGCTCGTCAGCACGCAGGGCACCGTACCCGCCAGGCGGCCGGACGTTCGCTTCCTCGCCACGCCCCAGAGCATCGTCGATGCCATGCTGGAACTGGCGCAGGTGACGCCGGCCGATGTGGTGTACGACCTCGGATCGGGCGACGGCCGCATTCCCATCACGGCGGCGCGGACGTTCGGCGCGCGCGGCGTCGGCGTGGAACTCGACCCCAGGCTCGTCGCCGAGTCGGAAGCCCGGGCCCGGCGTGAGGGCGTCGACGGCCGCGTGCGCTTCGTGACGGGCGATCTCTTCGAGGCCGATCTGCACGACGCCACGGTCGTGACGCTGTTCCTGCTGCCGTGGATGAACATGGATCTCATCCCGAAGTTCAGGTCGCAGCTCAGGCCCGGCGCGCGCATCGTGGCCCACCACTTCGCCATGGGGGACGCGTGGCCCCCGGACGAATCACGCGACGTCAACGGCCTCGAGATCCACCTCTGGCGGATCCGTTAGCAGCCCGGCCTTCGTCGCGCGCCCTGCCTCCCGTCAACTCCTCGCGCGCGCGAGGTTGATGACGATGTCCCACGTGAAGTGGATGAAGCGGTGCAGTTCGCTCTCGAGGATGCGTTCCTGGTCGCTGTGCGCCCCGAATCCCTTCGGGCCATCCTCGCTGTCGGTCGCCGGCCCGACGCCGTAGCACTGCACGCCTTTCGCGCGCATCTGTGCGTTGTCCGAGGCACCGGTGCCCATCGCGGGAATGGTGACGGTGTCGTAGTTCTGGGCCACCGCCGACTCGATGGCGCGGAACGCCTCGGTATTGATGCCGGCCTGCCCCGGCGGACGCGGGAGGCCGTCGCGCGCCGCGAACCGCACTTCCACGCTCGGGTCCTTGATCACGCCCCTGAGCTCCTCGAGAATCCTGGCCGGGTCGTCGTCGGGGAGCAGCCGGACGTCGAGCGTCGCCGTGGCTTCGGACGGAATCACGTTGTACCGGTTGCCGGCCCGCAGGATCGTCGGCGAGACGGTCGGGCGCAGGATGGCCGCGTAGCCTGGCGCGTGCTCCTGGAAGTAGAGGGCCGCCTCCTCGGCAGCCTTCGGGTCGGCACCGAGCAGCGCCCTGAACCGCGCGGCGTCGTCGCGGGTCGCGAGTGCGGCAGCGCGGGTGAAATACTCGCGGGTCGTCTCGTTGAGGCGGATCGGCGGCGTCCAGTCGGTGAGGGCGGCCACCGCCTTCGCCAGGCGCGCCACGGCATTCCCCCTGGTGGGCACCGAACCATGCGACGAGGGCCCGCGTGCGATCAGCTCCACCGTCCGCGGCACCTTCTCCATCGTGCCGACCGACGCGAACTTCACGCGTCCGCCTTCGCGCCTGATGCCGCCGCCTTCCGCGAGGCAGAACTCGGCGTCGATCGCGTCGAAGTGCTGGGTGGTCATGAAGTCGATGCCCACGCGGGTCGTACCTTCCTCCCCGGCCTCGGCCAGGAAGATCACGTCGCGGTCGATCGGCACCGCGAGCCGCTTGAGCATCAGCAGCGTCATCAGGCCGGCGGCGACGTGCGGCTTGTCGTCGAGCGTGCCGCGACCGTAGATGTAGCCGCCGTCGCGCGTCGCGCTGAACGGCGGAAAGGTCCACTTCGACGGCTCGACGGTGACGACGTCGGTGTGGCCCATGATGAGCAGCGGCTTCCGGCGACCGGTCCCGCGCACCCGCGCCACGAGGTTGGCCCGGCCCGGTTCGAGCGCGTAGGTCTTGAACTCGATGCCTTCGCGCGTGAACACGCGGGCGAGGTAATCGACCACCGCGGTCTCGTTGCCAGGCGGGTTGGCGGTATCGATGCGGACAATCGCCTGGAAGTGCTCCAGGGTCTCCTTCTGCACCTGCAGCCAGTCCGGCTGGGGAACAGGCCGGGGCTGTGCGGACAGCGCCGAACCGGCGAGCAGCGTCGCCAGCGCCATGGCCGTCGTGAGGCGCGCCGCTGCGCGCGCCGGGAATGTCCTGTGCACGTTCAGATCCTCGTGTTCACGTCCAGCCGATGAACGGCGTGCGCGAGCGGCTCGGCGGGTTCGGGCCGAGCATGTCCAGCATGTAGCGGGCCACGTCGGCCCGGCCAATCCGCGACACCATCCGGAAGCGCGGTACTTCCCTGGCGCGCGACGACGGCGGCGCATCGGCCAGCGTGACCGGGCGGACCGCGAACCAGTCGAGTCCGCTCGAGGCGTAGATCCGCTCCATCTCGCCCAGGTCGGCGTACATGACACCGACCGTGCTGTGGCGAATCAGCCAGGTCATCAGCCACGGCAGCAACGGCGCACTCTCCGCCACACCGGCAGCCGAAATCGCCCCGAGCCGTGTGACGCCTGCCGCCTGTGCGGCGGCCACCAGCGCTCGTGCACTCTGCTCGCAGAAATGAGGGGGCGACTTCAGGGGCGAGAACGGGTTGACCGGGTTGACGCGCTGGGGACCCAGACACGACAGGATGGCGTCGTGTCCTGTGACCGCCGAGTGGACGAAGGACGGGTCCAGCACGTCACCAGCCAGGAGACGCACGCCGGCTGGCGGGACGTAGGGCGTGGCGGGCCTGACGCACGCGGTGACCTCGTGCCCGTCGGCCGCGGCGAGGCGCACCGCCCACTGGCCGCACTGGCCAGAGGCGCCGAAGACGACCAGCTTCACGGCAGCGTGATCTCCGCCGCGGCAATCCCCTGCTCGCCGCACGTCGAGTAGAACAGGTAGGTGCGCCCCTCGTCCTCGAAGACGAACGGGTCGCGGATCTGCCTGGCCGGCTCGTCGATGTCGCCGGCCGTGGAGGGCACGTTCGGCAGGGTCGTGCACTCGTACGGGGCCTCGGGCGCCAGCACGGGCACCGGAGCCGACGCGCGCCACGCCGTCCAGTCCGCGGCCAGATCGACCGTCGACATCAGCACGCGTTCGGGCGCGTCGCCGATCGCCGTGAAGAAGACGAAGAGCCGATCGCCGCGCAGGACCAGCCCGACGTGCCGCACGCGTCCGGCGAAGGCCGAGTCGCGGAAGAGGCTGGGGCCGAGTTCGAACGTGCCGAGTGGGTCCGACGAGCGCGAAACCGTACCCAGGCGCGAGACGCCGTAGAAGAGCGCGCCTCGCTGGAACACGCGCAGGTAGCTGGTCTTCGTGATCGCCGGCTGGGTGGCGAAGCGGAGGCCGTCGCTGGACAGCGCCGCCTGCGTGTACTGCCCGTATCCCTTCTGGCGCGCCCAACTGCGCGCCTCGGGCAGGCTCGCGGGCCACCGCTCGCCGCTGGTCCACCATCCGTGCACCCACATCACCATCCGCTTCGTGCTGGCGTCGATCAGGATCTCGGGCGACGCCACGTGCGTGTAGAAGTCGGCGATGGTTTCCTTCGGATCGGGTGGCTCCCGGTAGAACGCGGTGTCGCGGACGTGCAGGACACCTGGCTCGTGAATCCTCCACGGCCCGGTCACGCGGTCGGCATAGGCCAGGCGAATGAAGTCGCCCATGTGGTTCGCGAAGTACATGTAGTACTTGCCCAGCGGGTTCGGCAGCCAGGCCGGCACACGGATGACCGTTGGACCGTTGACGTTGCCACCGAGCGTCGGAGACGACGAGACGGTGATGAGCGGATTCTGGGCGAACCGGCGGACCACCGGCTCCTGCGCGGACGCCAACGACGGCCCCATCATCAGCACGGCCAGCGCCGCGCACGCCCGGCGATTCAGCATGTCTCCAGCTCCCTACGCAAACAGCAGCCGATCCCGGATCTTGCGCGGGTCGGTGTAGTCCTCTTTCCACCACGGCACGTCAGCCGGCGCCCGCGGCGGGCGCTTCAGGTGCAGGGGCAGCCGCGTGGTCCCGGCGGCCTTGGCTGCCTGCCGTGCCTCCTCGAGCGCACGGAAGTGATAGTGGTCGAAGATGCGGATGGCTTCCACCATGAACGAGACCGCGATGCGGCGATTGCGAATCAGCAGGAGGTTCTCACCATTCGCGGTGTCGGCCGGCTGGGAGAAATTGTACGACCCCAGGTACACGCGCGCGGTCGGCTTGTCGAAGTCGATCACCACGAACTTGTGGTGCATGCGGATGCCGGAACCTCCGGTGGGTTCGCTCTTGAACGGTTCGGGCAGGCGGCCGGCGAGAGCGGCCGCGTAGACCGGCGCGCGATTCCCGGAGGGCTTCTGGACATCAAGGCCTCCGCCCACCTTCCGGTCGGAGATGCCGTACACGAAGCGGGTGTCGTCCTTCGTGACGGACTCGATCGCGTCGCGCACGGGCCCGGGTGTCTGGTAGAGGAACGCGAGCGAGTAGAACAGGCTCGACTTCGCCGTCGCAATGTCGGCGGCAACCGACGCGAGGAGGGCGTTCTGGTTGTTGTGCGGCGAGAACGCCACGCGCAGCGACACACTCCCCGGATTGACGTCGACCCACGTCGCGCTCGGCGTGGCGCCGAAGGCCGACGCGGAGTTGCTGGCCCAGTAGGCGTCGAACGCCGCGGAGAAGGCCGCAACCGCCTTTGTTCCGCGAACGACGACGGCGTGGTTCGCCTGGACGAACAGCCCGCGCCACGAGAAGTTGGTGGACCCGCACAACACGGCCTTCACCTTCGGCCCGTTCACCACGATCGTCTTGTTGTGCTGGAGCTTGCCCATGTGCTGCCGCTTGACGTTTCCCGGGCCAGCCGATGCGGCCAGGCGCGCCGCCGCCTGGGTTTCCGCCGAGGTCGCCTCTCCGTGCTCGGCGCTGTCGTCGATGATCGCCTTGAGCCGCGGCCCGAGCTTCTCCAGGCGGGCCAGCACGTCCGGCTCGTTGAGGTCGTAGGCCACCACCCGCACCTGCGCCTTCGGATCGGCCACCGCCTCGTCGAGCAGGCCCAGAAGCGCGGACCGCGCCTCGAATCCCATCCAGGCCAGCGCATCCGAGGCCTTGGGATGCGTCGGCACGTACGTCAGGCCGCCCTCGGCCTTGGCCGGCAGCAGCGTCTTGACGCCGTCGGTCTTCGTCACGAACCGATCGACGAACGCCTGCGACGAGACGAACCCTCGCGTGTAGGCGACGTTGAGGACGCCGGGGTACGTGTCGCGCCGGAGTTCGAGCGCCACCGTCTGGGCATCGCCGTAGCTCAGTTCGTCCCGGTCGTTCATGAACACCGGGGAGACCCGGTAGAGAAAGTCGCCTTCGAGGTCGGCGTTCCGGGGGAAATGGACCCAGCGGAACTTCTGGATGGGCGACCGCAGCGTCGTCAGCGTCCTGGGATCGACCTTGCCGTCCTTCAGGAAGCCCAGCCTGTTGTTGAGCGCATAGAAGCGGTCGCCGCCGGGTTCCTTGTACTCGATGGCGAAGCCCACGAAGTCGGCCGGGGGCTCGCCCGACTTCCAGTTCATGGCCAGCAGGGCCATACCGTCCCCGCGGTGCACCTTCAGCGTGAACAGCGCGGTGTCGTTCGTGCCACTGACCTGGAAATCCAATCCCATGGCGATCGCCTCCGAAAGCCGAAGCATACCGTGCGATCCGCCGAACGCGTGTTGATTGGACGCGGGCTATCTGATAAATCGTGAAGACATCACCCGGACATTCCCTTCTTTACAAGGAGATTCCATGGCTCTTTCTCTCAAGAGAACAGCGATTTTCTACGCAGCGGCGCTGGCGGTCGCCTCACCAGCGCTCGCGCAGCAGGCCGCGAACAACGCCGCGCCTCAGGCCGACGGCCAGAAGGTCGCGACCGACGCCAACGGCCGCATCCGTGCCATCACCCCCGAGGAAGCGCAGGCCCTGATCGAAGCCGTGGCTCCGTCGATCTCCCAGTCGGGCGACGGCCTGACGCCTGTCCGCCTTCCGAATGGGATGCTGCAACTCGACCTGCAGGGTCGCTTCGAGGCGGCGACGCTCGCCACGATTGGACCGGACGGCACGGTGGCAGCCGAGTGCGTCACCAGCGTCGACGAAGCGAAGGCGTTCCTCGGCCTGGCCGAGCCGACGCCGGCAGTCGCCACACCCGTCCTGGAGGAGCGTTGATCATGCGCGCCCGTCTCGTTGCCGCCCTCCTCGCGCTTGGTTGCGCCACGCCGGCCTTCGCCGGTGGCGCGAAGATCACCGTTGTCAACGTGAATGCGCCCGGAGTGGGGTTCAACGACCCGACACCCGCCGCTCCCGTTGGCGGCAACACCGGAACCACCGTCGGTGAACAGCGCCTGATCGCGTTCCAGCACGCCGCCAACATCTGGGGGGCCGCCCTGGACAGCAGCGTGGAAGTACGGATCCAGTCGTCGTTCGTGCCACTTGCCTGCACGGCCACGAGCGGCACGCTCGGGTCCGCCGGGGCCATCCAGATTTTCGCCGACGGCCCGAACATGGCGTACGCCAACACGTGGTATCACGTGGCGCTCGCCAACAAGCTGGCCGGGCAGGATCTCGCGCCCGGCGCGACCAACACCTCCGCGGATGACATCCGCGCACGCTTCAACTCGGAGCTCGGCAAGGCGAACTGCCTGACGTCGAGTTCCTGGTACTACGGCCTCGATGCGAACCAGGCGCCCAACCAGATCAACCTGGTGACCGTGCTGCTGCACGAGTTCGCCCACGGCCTCGGCTTCTCGAGCTTCACGAACGTGTCCACCGGCGTGCAGCTGGCGGGCCTGAGCGACGTGTACTCGAAGTTCTACTTCGACAACACCACCGCGAAGTCACGCGATCAGATGACGGACGCGGAACGGCTCGCCTCGGCCGTCAACCCCCGCAACGTTGTCTGGACCGGCGCCGCCGTCGACAGCAAGGCGCCGCAGGTGCTGCAGCAGGGCACGCCGCTGCTGCGCATCAACACGCCGACCACGCTGGGCGACATCCAGGTCGGTGCCGCCGCGTTCGGTCCGGCGATTACGACCGCGCCGATCACGGGGGACATTGCCGTGGCCACCGATGCGTCGAACGCCAGCGGTCCCAGCACGACAGACGGCTGCACGGCGATTACGAACGGCGCGAGCGTGGCCGGTCGGATCGCGCTGGTCGATCGCGGCACCTGCGGCTTCGTCGTCAAGGTGAAGAACGCCCAGCTCGCGGGCGCCATCGCCGTGCTCGTGGCCGACAACGTGGCTGGCGGCCCGCCCGCCGGACTTGGCGGCGCCGACCCGACCATCACCATCCCGTCCGTGCGCATCACGCTGGCCGACGGCAACGCCATCCGGTCCGCCCTCGGCGCGGGCGCGGTCAACGGCAGCCTCGGGCTCGACCTCGCGGTTCGCGCCGGCGCGGACCGGGCAGGCCGCCCGATGCTCTACACCCCGAACCCCGTGCAGCCGGGCTCCACCGTCTCGCACTGGGACACGAGCGCCACACCGAACCAGCTGATGGAGCCCTCCATCAACTCGGACCTCAAGCTGGCGGTCGATCTCCCCTACGACCTGACGCGCGCGCAGCTCCGCGACGTGGGCTGGTACCCGGACGGCGACCTGGACCTGGTGGCTGACGATGCGGGCGATGTGTGCCTGGGCTCGGACCTGAGCGCCACCGTCTCGATCGGCGGCATCGACACGGGCGTGCCGAACACGTTCTTCACGAACGGCTGCACGATCCGTGACTACGTGAGCCTGTGCAAGGCGCCGGGGGCGAACCACGGCAGCTACGTGAGCTGTGGCGCCAACCTCACGAACACGCTGCGCAACCTGGGCTTCATCGACGGCAGCCAGAAGGGCGCCATCCAGAGCGCGATCGCGCGCGACAAGTAAGGACCCCGGGCAGGCGGGGTGGGCAGGGCAGGCTGGACCGGTGTGGTCCGGCCAGCCGTGCCTGCCTCGTCAGGCCGGCAGCTTCCCGTTCGTCAGCCAGTAGAACGACTCGCGCACCACTTCCGGCGGTGCGCCGTGCCCGCCTTCGTATTCCCTGTAGGTCAGATCGTAGTCGTCCGCCTTCAGGTCCGCCGCGAACTTGCGGCCGGTGCGATCGATCGGCATCTGCGTGTCCCGGGTGCCGTGCGCGAGGAAGATCCTCGGCTTGCCCTGTTTGCGGAACGGGGCCAGGGTTCCCGCCGAGTAGATCATCAGGTGCCTGAACGTGTCGCCGTAGGCCAGCCCCATGTTGAGGGCGTAGTTGGCGCCGTCCGACACGCCGCCCATCGCCAGGCGCGACGGATCGATGGTCAGCACCTCCGACACCCACCGGACGGCCATGCCGATGTAGCGCGAGTCGGTGTCGAAGCCGGGAATCTCCATCCCCCACGTCATGTCGCGCGACTCGGGCGCCAGGACGATGACGCCGAATTCCTCGGCCAGCGGGAACGTGTAGCGCACCGCCTCGGCCGTGCTGCGGAAGCCGTGCAGCATGACCAGCATGGGCATCGGCACGCCCTTCTTGTACGACTGCGGGACGTACACGGTGCCGTCACGCTCCCCGTCCGAGATGCCGAGCCGCGACTTGCCGAGTGGGATGTCGTCACCGGCCACGGGAATCTGATCGATCGGCTGGATGGGCGGCGTGGCCTGCTGCGCGCGCAGGCGCAGTCCGCTCGTGAAACCGATCGCCCCGGCGGCGCTGAGGGACAGGAAGGTGCGGCGGTTCATAGGAGATAGAGCATTGCAGATTTCAGATCGCGGGTCGCGGATTTCTTGCGGGACGACCCGCCACGTCACCGCCGTGCTTCGCCCTCTTCGTAGACGCAGTACTCGCTGAACCCCAGGCGTTCGTAGACACGTCGCGCAGGGTCGTTCGTGGCGATGATGTTGAGCACGATCGTGGTGATGCCGCGCGCGAGGAGTTCGGCGCAGACCGCGCTGGTCGCCGCTGCCGCCAGTCCGCGGCCGCGGCACTCGGGCCGCGTGTACACGTTGCCCAGCGCGCCGACGCGCCCGCCCTCCGAGAGAACGTGCGTGCCGGCCACCGACACCAGCCGTCCCTCCTCCCGCACCGCGTAGTAGATGCCGTCGGCCAGCTGCGATGGCACGAAGAACGCCGGGCGGTCGTCCGCGTAGAGTGCCTGCAGGTCGGACAGATCGGCCGGGCCGAGGCGGACCACCGGCAGGTGAGTCACCGGACGGAACGATTCCGGTGCGAGCACCATGCGCACCATCCGCCTTGCGGCGAAGGAGGCAAACCGCCCCGAGACCGCCTCGCGATGCGCAGGCAGCACGTTGAGCCAGCCGGCGCCGGTCAGGCGAACGACGTCCTCCTGCCCGAGGATCCGCCCGCACGCATCGGACTCACCCTGCATGTAGACGATCGGCGGCTGGAACGCGGCGTAGACCAGCACGAGCGCCGCGGGGTCGGCGTCGCCGAACCAGTGGGCGTGGGCCGCATAGGGCTCGTCGAGGTCGGCCATGGAGAAGGCCGACCAGATGCGATCGCGCTCGAGCCGCGCGCGGATATCCGAGGGATCGGTCAGCCTGGGCATCGGTTACTCGCGACGCTCGTGGGCCGCCGCGATCGCGCGGCGTTCGAGGTCGGGCGTCAGGGCAGCCGTGAAGGGGTGCGTCCGCAGCCACGCCCGCGTGTCCGCGATCGTGGTGGACGGGTCGGTGGTCGTGAACCCCGCAGCCTCCGCACGCGCGTGGCTGACGTCCATCACGCCGGCGTAACCGGACCCGCGCGGCACGAAGAGCGGCACCTGAGCACCGGTGAGTCCGGACGCGTCGATGACATCCGACGGTACCCACACGACGTCCGCCTGGCCGAGCAGCGCGACGAAGGCCCGCCAGGTCATCCTCGGCCCGCCTATGTTGAACGTGCCGCTGATGCCTCCATCGACCACGCGCCCCGCGAACCGCGCGATGTCGCGCGCGTCCACCACCTGCACCGGGTCTTCGCCGTCCCCGGGGACCAGCATCGGTCCCTCCTGCATCGCGCGCTGCACCCAGTAGGTGTGGCGTGCGGTCGGGTCCCACGGACCGGCGACAATCTGCGGGCGAAGGATGGTGCAGCGATCGCCGTAGAGATCCGACACGATGCGCTCGCAGGTCACCTTGAGCGGGCCGTAGGTCTCGTTGGTGACCCCGGTCACGTCCTCGGCTGCCTCGGGCAGCAGCGGATCGTGCTCGTCGACCGGCACACGCGACAGCTCGGCATACACGCTGACAGTGCTGACGAAGACGTAGCGGCCGACCTTGCCCCAGAGCAGTTCCGCGCTGGCTCGCACCTGCCGGGGCGTGTAGCCGCTCACGTCGATGCACGCGTCCCACGAATGCCCGACGAGCATGTCCAGGCCGGCCGCGCCATTGTTCCGGTCTCCGTGGATGCGTTCGACTTCCGGCGGCAGTTCGTCCGGCGACTTCCCGCGCGTGAACACGCTGACGAGATGACCGGACGCATGCAGGCCTTCGACGATATGCCGGCCGACGAAGCGGGTACCGCCGAGCACGAGAATCTTCATGGGCATGGACGGCTCAGGACCTCGAGAGCAGCCGCGCGTAGGTCTCGTGGTCGATGTTGCCACCGCAGACCACGACGCCCACCCGCCGGCCGTCGAGCCGGGCGCGCAGGGGGTACATCAGCGCTGCCAGCGCGGCAGCACCAGCCGGTTCGACAACGAGCTTGGCGGAACGGAACAGCAGGCGCATCGCCTCGCGCATCTGCTCGTCCTCCACTAGCACCACATCATCCACGAACGCGCGATTGAGGGCGAACGAGTATGGCTCGCAGCGCGGCGACCCGAGGGAGTCCGCGATGGTGCGGACCGCCTCGATGGACTGGGGCGAGCCCGCGTCGAAGCTGCGGCGCATCGTGTCTGCGCCGGTCGGTTCCACGACGTACACGGCAGTAGACGGACTGCGCTGCTTGACGGCGCAGGCCACGCCGCCGGTCAGGCCGCCGCCTCCGGCCGCGACGATCACGGCGTCCAGGCGCTCGCCCGCCTGCTCCACCTGCTCGACGAACTCGAGGCCAACGGTGGCCGTGCCGAGCGCCGTGCGGGGCCCCTCGAACGGATGCACGAACGTGCGCCCCTCGGCCGCCTCGATCTCGCGGACCCGCGTGAACGCCGCGTGGACGTCGTCCACGAGATCCACCGCGGCGCCCAGTTCGCGGCAGACCTGGATGCGGAACGGGTTCGCTGTCCGTGGCATCACCACGGTCGCGGTGGTGCCGAGCTGCCGCGCACACCAGGCGAGCGAGATGGCGTGGTTGCCGGCGGACACGCCCGTGACCCCTCGGGACCGCGCCGCGACGTCCAGGTCGAGCATCACCGTCAGTGCGCCACGCGGCTTGAAGCTGCCCGTGTGCTGGAACAGCTCCTCCTTCAACCACAGCGAGGTGTGCGCGCCGATGGCCCCGGCAACCACGTGGTCGTCGAGCCGGCGCACGGGCGTGGTGAGGATGCGATCGCCGAGCCGGGCACGGTTCGCCCGGATCTCGTCGATCGCGGGTGGCCGCAGCGGGTGGAGCACCCTATTGCGGACGCTTGAAGAGGCCGCCGTACACGGCCTTGCCGAGGATGTGCCCCTGCATGGCCTTGAAGACGTTGGCGCGCGTCTCGAACGCGTCGGTCGTCGGCTGCACGTCGAGCTTGATGTCCAGCGCGTAGATTTCGAACATGTAGTGGTGCAGCGGACCGGTGGCCGGGGCGCCGGGACCGCGGTACATCGGGCCCGTGGCGCTGATCTGGAAGCTGCCGTCGGGCCGCTGCGACCCCTTCGGCACACCCTCGGGGAGGCTGGTGGTGTTCGCCGGCAGGTTCCAGACCACCCAGTGCGCCTGGTCGTCGGACGTCTTGTTCCGCACCACGTCCATGTCGCGCATATTCAGCACGAGGCTCTGCGTGCCCGGAGGCACATTGGTCCAGCTGATCGCGGGCGACAGCCCTTCACCCGGGGCCACGCCGGGCGCAGCCTGCGAGAACTTCACCGGAATCTGTCCGCCATCGGGAAAGCCGCTGACCGTCAGGGTCATCGGTGGCGGCGGAGCCTGCTGCGCCAGCAGCGGGGCAACGACCCCGGCGACGATGCCGGCAGCCAGCAGGAAGCGAAGTGCGTGTGACATCCAGTCCTCCATGGGAAAGGCCAGCCCCGTGCGCTGGCGGCAGCGCTCATTCTCCCGGAGGATCGCCCCGCCTGCAACCGGGATCGCCTCGCGTGACGCGGAACGCCAACGACGGTAGGCTATGCGCAGCATTGAGGATCCCATGCACAGACTGCTCGCCCTGCTCGTCGCCCTCCCCCTGCTCGTCACCGCCTGCAGCTCGGCACCGGCCGAGAGCGGCCTCCGCGACTCGTTCGCCCAGCAGCTGGCGGCCAACAAGTTCATCTCGGCCTACGAACGCAACGGCGACACGATGACCTTCCGGGCGCCGAGCCCCGACGGCACACCGGCCGCCTGGCGCGTCCACATCGACACGGTGAAGATCGAGCCGCAGACGAGCGAGAAGGAGCCGTTCAAGGGCACGGTGCTGTCGTCGTGGTTCGTCAACGACCAGCCGGTGACGATCACCGGCGGCGACTCGAACCTGCCGCTCGAGCTCACGTCGAACGGCCTCGGCCAGGAGTGCTGGGCGCTGTGGGACGCCGCCGCGAAGAAGTGGGGCTGGGAGTAGCTACAGACCGAGTGCGCGCTCCGCGTACATAATCGCTCCGTACGCGAGGCCGCCTTCGATCGCCATGAGCAGGACCGTCAGGACAACGGTCTTGGCCACGGTCAGCCACCACGCCTGGGCGAAGATCCGCCGCAAGGACAGCGCCAGATAGAGGGACGAGCCGACGACCAGGAACTGGAGCACCGGCTGCCACCGGGCAAGCAGTCCGGCCACGGTCGCCAGCAGGTACCAGAACGAGTAGAAGTGCAGCGCGAGAATCAGGTGGCTGACGGGGTACGGCTGCTGACGGCGATAGAGGACCCAGCAGGCGCACGCAAAGAATAGCGGAGAGAGGTATCGCACCGCGTTGTACGCGTGGGCAAACGTCTCGAGGAGCGCTTCCTGCTCGTGTGCATCCTCCGCCACGAACCCGTCGCGATGCAGCGACGCATTGGTCCCGCTCGACACCATGATGTGCCGGTCACCGTTCGGGGCGCGCTCGACCAGCACGTGGAAGTTGATCGGGCCGATGCCAGTGGCAAAGAACAGGTGGATGGCGGCGGCCACCAGGAAGACCCGGATGGGACGGATCCAGGACGCGACGTGTCCCTGCCAGTACTCGCGTGTCAGGTGCCCAGGCGCGACGAGCAGCGCCTTGGCCGTGCGCAGGATCTTGCCGTCGACGTGCGCCACTTCGTGCATCAGGTCGTGGAAGAAGTGACCTGCCGTCGGAGGGTGACCATCCGCTGCTGACTGCCCGCACCCGGCGCAGTACGCCTGAACGTTGTGTCCACCGCAGTTCGGGCATGTGGAGGTGGGCGGATGCGCGACCGATGACATCGGCGCCATTCTAGCAACGGATGAGGTCCGGCGCCGGCCCTGCGGCTGCGATACGCTAAGGTGATGCCTCGGTCCTCGCCTGCCCCGGTTCAGCCAGACACCGGAACCAACGCCACCCCGGCGGTCGTCTTCGAGCATGTCTCGTTCGCCTTCGACGATCACCAGGTGCTGAACGACGTCAGCTTCACCGTGCCGCGCGGCAGCATGTGCATCGTCTTCGGTGCCAGCGGCGTGGGGAAGTCGATCGTGCTCAAGCTGGCGCTGGGCCTGCTGCGCCCCGACTCCGGCGCGATCTACGTGAACGGCGAGCGCGTCGACCAGATGAGCGAGCACGAGCTGATGCGGGTCCGCTCGGACATCGGGATGTCGTTCCAGGAGACGGCGCTGTTCGACTCGCTGACCGTGGCGGAGAACGTCGGCTACCGCCTCTACGAAGAGACCGATACGCCGCTCGAGGAGGTCCGGGCGCGCGTCGAGGAGGTGCTCGGCTTCATCGGCCTCGGCGAGCACATCGACAAGATGCCGTCCGAGCTCTCCGGCGGACAGCGGCGTCGCGTGGCGATTGCCCGCGCGATGGCATTCCGGCCGAGGCTCCTGCTGTTCGACGACCCCACCACCGGCCTGGATCCGATCACGGCGGTCACCGTGAACGACGAGATCGTGAAACTGCGCGATCTCGAACACGTCACGTCCATCCTCGTGACGCACCAGATCCGCGATGCGCACTACGTATCGACACACGAGGCGGTCCGCGAGCGCGGCACGGTGGAGATCCGCGATACCCCCGAGCTCGAGCACGCGCGCTTCCTGGTGCTGCACGAGGGGCGCATCTTCTTCGAGGGGACGATGCAGGAACTGATGACGTCGGAGGACCCCTACCTGCGCGAGTTCCTGTTCATGACGCTGCCGCCCTGGTAGCGTCCTGGCGGGTGCGCGACGCCACACTGAAGTGTGGCGCTACGTACAGACGTCACTCGTAGCGCCAGGCTTCAGCCTGGCGTGTCAGACGTCGTCCGTAGTGCCAGGCTTCAGCCTGGCGCCCGACGCCACACTGGAGTGTGGCGCTACGTCACCCCTGGCATAACCCCTGGCGCTCCACGTGCACCGCCGGCTCACCGCGTCATGATCGCGGCGAGCGTGGCGATGCCGTTCCACAGGTGACCCAGCCGCAGGTTCTCGTCGTCGGTGTGCTGGTTGTCGTCGAAGTTCGCGAGCGACACGCCGACCGTCGGCACCTGGAAGGCCGCGATGAACGGATCGGCCGGGACGCCGCCGCCGAGCGTGCGGATGCGCACGAAGCCGCCGGCCCCGTACTTCTTCGCGAGCGCGTCCGTCACGAGCCGCGTGGACGGATGCGACGGGTCGGTCCGCCAGGCGCCACTCGTCGCGTTCGCGCGCGTGGTCACTCGCGCGATGCGCGGGTGGGCCGCCAGGGTGGCGAGGTCCGGTTCGCGGTCCACGATGAAGTAGCCCTGGTTCCGGATGTGCGCCACGACACGGTCCACCATCTGCCGCGGCGCATTCTCCTTCACGAGACGCAGTGCGATCTCGGCCGTGGCACTGGCGGCGATCACGCCGCCGACTTCCCCGCCCTTCATCGTGTGGACGCTAAGCGCCGGCAGGTTGAGCCCTTCCTGCAGGGAGGCGGCGGCCCCATCGGTGGAGCCGAGTCCGTACATCTGCTTCATGCGGGCCGTGTCGTCTGGCACCGCCTTCATCATCGCCGTCTCCTCTGCCGTGAACGGCTTCACGTCGTCGTAGAACCCGGGAATGACGACGCGGCCGGTTGGGGAGACCATCGACGCAAGCAACTGCGAGAGGCGCACGTTGGCGTCGGGCAGCCAGTTGCCGTAGTTGCCGCTGTGCATGGCGCTCTTCGCCGTGTAAACCGTCACCTCGAGCCCCGCGCCGCCCCGCGCGCCGTAGTAGACCGTGGGCTTGCCGCTCGCGTGCTGGGGACCGTCGAGGATGACGAGCAGATCCGAGCGGAGCCTGTCGCCGTGCGCCGCGATCACGCTGCCCAGCGCCGCGCCGCCGCCCTCTTCTTCGCCGTGGAGAATGACCTTGATGTTGTGGGTGGGTGTCGGCCCGAGCGCATCGAGTGCGGAGACGAATGCCTGGATCGGTCCCTTGTCGTCACCGGCAGACCTGGCGTAGATGCGCCACTCGTCCGGGAACGTCGTCTGCGCCGCGACGTCCTTCACCTCGACGCCGCCCTCCTCGAGGCTGGCGGTGCGTAGCACCGGCGTGAACGGATCCGGCTGCTTCCAGCGCGTCGGGTCCACGGCCTGACCGTCGAAGTGGATGTAAAAGAGGATGGTCTTCGTCGCGCCCGGCGCGAGCCGCTCGCCGAACACCATGGGGGTCGATGGGGTGTCCCAGATTTCCGGCTTCAGCCCGCGCCGATCGAGCATCTGCCGCAACAGCTCGGCGTTGCGCCTGATGTTCGGCAGGTCCGTGCGGACGTTCGGAATCCGGACGAGTTCGAGGAACTCCTTCACGATTGCCGACTGGTGCGCGCGCACGTACTGTTCGATAGCGGTGGTCTGCGCGAAGACCGGGGTGGCCGCGCAGCAGAGGATGAGTGCGGGGATGAGGCGTCTCACGCTCGCGATATTCTCACAGGCGGCTCACCATGGCGAGCGGCGCCACACTGAAGTGTGGCGCTACGACGTGTGGAGCGACGAATCCGTGGCGCTCCGCCGTACGTAGCGCGACGATTCAGCCCGGTACGTAGCGCCAGGCTTTAGCCTGGCGTGCGTGGCGACGGACGTCAGCTTCAGAGACTCACCTCGCGAGTCGCGGCACGAGCGCCAGCGCGTTCTCCCGCCCCACCGCCTGCAGTTCGGCAGCGTCGAACAGCCCCGTGTCCATCAGCGCGCCGACGAGCGGCACACCACTCCCGGCCGAGGGGAAGTCGGTGCCGAAGACGATCTGTGAGGTCGGCACCAGTTCCCTGAGCGAGATCAGCGCGCCCCGGTTCGACGCACCGGCCGTGTCGTAGTAAAAGTGCTTCGCGGCGGCGATGAACCCGTTCGGCAGCGCGTCCTTCGCGTTCGCAGCCGCCCCCTCGATCCGTCCCGCGAGGAACGGCGCGCTGCCGCCGGCATGCGACCAGATGAACCGGATGTCCGGAAAGCGCGTCGCGTCGCCGCTGAAGGTCACGCCGAGGATCGCCCGCGTCGTGTCGGTGCCGTATTCGATCGTGCCGGGTCCAACGCCGGGCGCATACGCGAGGTTCCTGCAGCAGTCGGCCGCGGTGGGATGCACGGCGACGACCGCCTTCCGCCTGTTGAGTTCCTCCATCACGGGCCTGAACGAGGGATGCCCGAGCCAGGTGTCGCCGTAATTGGTGAAGAGGCCGACGCCGTCGGCCTTCAGGGTGTCGAACGCGAAGGCGATCTCCTTCAGGCTGGCCTCGACGTCGGGCAGCGGCAGCGAGGCAAACAGCCCGAACCGCGTGGGATGGTCGCGAACGAGCGTCGCGCCGTATTCGTTGCACGCGCGCGCGAGGCGCGTCACCTGCGCCACGTCACCGAACCAGAGCCCGGGATTGGTGATGGACACCACGCCTGCCGCGACACCCGCCTGGTCCATGTCGTCGATGGACTGCTGCACCACCCACCGGGTGTTGGCCGGTTGGAGGAACGGCTTGCCCCGCACCTCGGCCACCCACGCCGGCGGCGCGAAGTGCTGGTGCAGGTCGATCCATCGGCGTCCCTGGCGCGCCGGTGCCTGGGCGGCAGACGCGAGCCCGCACCACGAGGCCGCTGACGCACCGAGTGTTGCCGCGAGAAACTGGCGCCGATCGAGCGATGCCATTGAGGTCTCCCTGCCCGGTTCTCGAGGGCCACCACGGCGGTGCCACGCTCACGAAGCGCCGTGCCTGGCGCCAGTGGGTATCCAACCGTCGACGCATCCGGGAACATCACGCTGCGAACGCGCGGGTACGCCGCACGCGTGCGGGCATCATACGGGAGCGCAGGTTCTGCGGGGCAACAATCAGCGGGTCACTCGCCTGGCGACGGCACCTGTCCAGGCTCGAGCGGATAGCGGGCATCGAACGCATCAACCACGTCGAGCAGATCAGGCGTCAGTCGCGACCGCACCGATGCCACGATGGAGAGAGGCAGTTCGCCATAGAAGGCCAGGGCCATCCCGCCCGCGATGGCCGCCTGCGTATCGGCGTCGCCTCCGAGCGAGACGGCCAGCCTGATGGCGTGCTCGACACTGGCCGAATCGAGAAACGCGATGATGGCCTCGGGCACCGACCCCTGGCACGACACGTCCCACGAGTATGCGCGGCGGATGTCGGCAATCCTCCGGCTCAAGTCGTACTGGAACCGCTCCTCGAGTTCGAGCCGGATGTCCGCCTTCGACGTGCCCATCCTTGCGCGGAACACGGCGAGCGCGACGGCCTGGGCACCCTTGATGCCCTCAGGATGGTTGTGACTCACGGCTGCACTTCGTTCGGCTTCGTGCAGGACCTCATCCGCACTCCCGAATGCCAGCCCCACGGGCGATACGCGCATCGCCGATCCGTTCCCGAAGCTGTTGTACGGGCCGCGGCTGTCGTCGAGCATCCACTGCCGAAAGGTCGCTCCGTATCCCGCATTGGGATGCCTCCGGCCGAACGCGCGATAGGCCACGTCGTACGGGGTGCCACTGAGAATCGCATCGGCAGTCGCGACGGTGAGCACGGTGTCGTCCGTGAACCGGCTCATCGGCGCAAACAGGGGGAACCGCGTCTGCCTGGTCGCGCTGTGCTCGTGAACGGAGCCGATCACGTCACCGGCGATGGCGCCGATCAGTCCTGCAGGTCGCGGCACCAGAGCGGCTCACCGTCCGGTGTCGGCGAGGTGCTGAGCGTCACACGCCCGACCGACCCCATTGGGGGAGGATACAGGTAGGCGTCGCACGGCAGTTCGTAGATCGTGTAGGTGCGGACCTCGTCCTTGAACACCCAGGTGCGTGATCCGCACGTGCTCGGCGGCCCGGGCGGTTCAGCCTTCGGGAACTCGCGTGCCGGCGCCCCGGTCAGGTTGGGCGCATACCAGACGGAGAGGGAGGCGCCGCCGGCGCCGTCGGCGGAGACACGAATCTTCTGGCCCGACACACCGCAGGCGAGGAACACCTTGCCTTTGGGCGGTGTGGCGGTCGCGGCATCCGTATTGAGCACAGTGAGGCGGAGCTCACCCGCTGCCGAGGCCAGCGCACAGGGAGCCTTGGCGCATGGC
This sequence comes from Vicinamibacterales bacterium, assembly GCA_046331345.1. Classification (GTDB taxonomy): domain Bacteria; phylum Acidobacteriota; class Vicinamibacteria; order Vicinamibacterales; family CAVVIG01; genus CAVVIG01. The sequence continues at coordinate 380,713 of JAXLRA010000006.1, forward strand.
TTCGCGAACCACACCTCCCCGGCGCCGAGCATCACGCCCTGGGCGTTCACGAACACCTCCTCGAAGCGCTGGCGACCAATGGTCCGGCGCACCGGGATGGTGAAGAGCGTGTCGTAGCGCGCAACGCAGTCCGCCGCGTCCTTCACCACGCCCGTGGCATGCTGCAGCGGAAACGCGATCAGGCCGCACGCCGCGGCCCGGTCACTTTCACCAACGTGCTTCCGGAGTGTGTCGAAGAACGCCCTGGCCGCCTCCGGCCGGATGGACGCGGTCTTCTCGAGCCGCACCTCGAGCGGTTCGTCCTGGGCCGGGAGCGTCGTGCCCGCGGCGAGTGCGACGAGGGCCACGGCAGCACACTGACGGGCGGCGCCTCCGCCCCGCAGCGGAGCGATCAGGCGGGCAAGGCGGCGCGCGGGGGTCGGCATGGGCATGTCGGGCAGATACTACCGCTTCTTCGCGGCCTTCTTCGCCGGCTTCTTCTTCTCGAGCACGATGAACGGCTCGGCGTCGTACGTGCCGTCCTCATCCAGCGACTCCGGCTCGATGTGGTACGAGGTGGCGTACTTCCGGTCCACCGCCGGCAGCGTCGTGGAGATGCTGCCGATGCTCTCGCCCTCTTCGAGCGCCACGTGTGCCAGGAAGCCGGCCTTCGGCACCGACTTCACCTCGACGCACGACTCGAGGAAGATCTCCGTGACGTCCTTGAAGAGGTCGGCCCCCTCCACGCTCTTCCGGACGATCTCGTCGAGCTTCGTCAGCGCCCCGTTGGCGTCCTTCGCTTCGACCACCGCCGTGAAATAGCCGTGCCACGGCTGCGCCGGCTTCCGGCGTTCCTTGGAATCGAATGCAAACGAGAAATGACCGATATACAGCATGGGAAACAACCTCAGTTGAGTGCTAATTGCTAAAGGCCGATTGCTAACCTCGATTGCCGATTCCAATCAGCGCTTGGCCATTGGCAATCAGCAATGTTCTCACGCGTGCACGCCCGGCGCTTCATGGCCGGTGCGCGCCACGTACTCGACGTACGACCCCGGATAGAGATGCGGCTGGGCGTCGGTGCCGGTCTCGCCGCCAAGTTCGAGCACCCGGTTGCTCAGGCCGCGCAGGAACGCGCGGTCGTGCGAGACGAACAGCATCGTGCCTTCGAAGTTCTGGAGTGAGTCGAGGAGCATCTCCTTCGTCGCCATGTCCAGGTGGTTCGTCGGCTCGTCGAGCACCAGGAAGTTCGGCGGATCGAGCAGCATGCGCGCCATCACGAGGCGGGTCTTCTCGCCGCCGGAGAGGGAGCGGATCTTCTTGTCCGTGTCGTCGCCCGAGAACTGGAAGGCGCCGGCCAGGCTCCGCAGGACGCCGATCGACTCCAGCGGGAAGTCGCGCTGCAGCTGCTCCTCGATCGTCAGATCCGGGTTCAGCAGATCCAGCGCCTGCTGCGCGAAGTAGCCCATCTTGAGACTGGCCCCGAGCTTCACCTCACCCTCGTCCGGAGCCAGCGCGCCGGCGACCATCTTGAGCAGCGTCGACTTGCCGGCGCCGTTCTTGCCCATGACGCACCAGCGCTCGCCGCGGCGAATCGTCATGTTCAGGTGGTTGTGGATGACACGCGAGCCGTAGGCCTTCGTCACGCCCTCGAGCTGTGCCACCTGGTCGCCTGACCTGGGCGGGGTGCGGAAGTCGAACTTCACGATCTTCCGCTTCTTCGGCAGCTCGATCTTCTCGATCTTGTCGAGCGCCTTCACGCGGCTCTGGACCTGCGCCGCCTTGGCCGCGTGCGCGGAGAACCGCTCGATGAAGCGCTGTTCCTTCGCCAGCATCGCCTGCTGGCGCGCGTAGGCCGCCTCGCGGTTCGCCTCGCGGATGGCCCGCTCGCGTTCGTAGAAATCGTAGTTGCCCGAGTACATCGTGATTTCGCCGCCGTCGATCTCGGCGATCTTCGTCACGATGCGGTTCATGAAGTCGCGGTCGTGCGACGTCATCAGCAGCGAACCGCTCCGCTGCTTCAGGAACGACTCGAGCCAGATGATCGATTCGATGTCGAGGTGGTTCGTCGGTTCGTCCATGAGCAGGACGTCCGGCTCGCCGAGGAGCACGCGGGCCATCGCCACGCGCATCTTCCAGCCGCCCGACAGCGCACCGACGTCGCCGTCGATGCGTTCGTCCTCGAACCCCAGGCCATGGAGAATCTCGCGCGCCTTGCTCTCGAGCGAGTAACCGCCGAGGTGGTCGTACTCCTCCTGCACCTCGCCGAAGCGCTCGAGAATCCTGTCCATCTCGTCCGCCCGCTCCGGGTCCTCCATCGCCTTCTGGAGCGCCTCGAGCTCGTGGTGCAGGTCGCCGACGCGCCCGCTGCCGGCAATCGCCTCGTCGAGCACCGACCGGCCCGTCATCTCCTCGATGTCCTGCCGGAAGTACCCGACCGTCAGCTTCTTCGGCACCGACACGTCGCCGTCGTCCGGCAGTTCCTCGCCGGTGATCATGCGGAAGATCGTCGTCTTGCCCGCGCCGTTGGGACCAACCAGTCCGACCTTCTCGCCGGGATTGAGCTGGAACGACGCGTCGACGAAGAGGATTTGCCGGCCGTACTGCTTGGAGATGTTGGTGAGGGCGATCATTTCTGAAACAGGCTCTGGGCTTGGGGCTCTAGGCTTCGGGGCTGGTCGGCTTCAGGCGCTGAAGCGCAGCCAGCCCCTTATTGTGACACGCGTCTGCTCCTTGCCCGGAGCCGGCACGCCCCGGAGCCTGAAGCCGGGAGCCTGATCGGCCACGGTCAGGTGTCAGTTCCCCACCTTCACCGGCAGTTCCGCGGCGAAGAGCATCGTGCGGTCGTTGTCCTTCGCGGCCCACTTGAGAAGGGTCTGCAGGTCCGGCTTCACCACGCCCTCGAACGCGGCCTTTCCGTCCACCACCACCTTGATCGGCTTGCTCAGGTCGAACTGATCCGGCGAGATGAGCAGCGTGAACTGCGAGACGTGGCGCGTGGTGGCGGTCACGAGGTTCCCCTCGCGCACCAGGTCGACGCGCCCCGAGGGACGCGAATGCGTGAAGAACGGCACGCGCCGCGGCAGCAGCGTCGGCTTGTAGGTGCCGGGCAACGTGAGCGTCTGGCCGTTGCGGGTCACTGTGAACGACATCTGCGTTTCCGGCTCGAACAGCTGCAGCAGGTCCGTGAAATCCATGCCCGGCGGCACGACACGGGCGTCCACGCGGGTCACCACGTCACCGGGCAGCAGCTTGAAGCTGTCGGCGTTGCTGCCGGCAATCACGCTCGTGATGTTGCGGCCGGAGGTGCGCACGCCGAAGTCCGGCGCGGGCGGGAAGACCCGCTCGTTGATGTCGGACAGCGGCTCGCGGTCCTTCTGCTGCGGCGCCAGGGCATCGATGATCAGCCAGTGCGCACGCCCGGTCCCCTCGCGGAGGTCGCTCTCCCAGGACAGCGTGTCCGGGTATGGCTTGCGCGGATGGGCCTTCACGAACGCCTCGTACGTGTCCTTCACCTCGGGCCACCACGCGGTGTTGTGCACACCCTCGGGCTGCGGCAGGTATTTCACCTCCACGCCACCCTTCTGCATGTTGGTGATGTAGGGCTCGACCATCGTCGTCGGGTAGAGCGGATCCTTGCCGCCATTCACGATGAAGAACGGCTTGTTCACCATGTTGTTCATGAACAGTTCGCCGTCCACCTTCATCAGGGTGTTGCGCAGGACCGGAATCGCGCCATTGAGCGGCAGGAACGCCGCGAAGGCCGTCGTGTCGCGCATCGACATGTAGTACGAGGCCGTCCCGCCGTCCGAGACACCGGAGAGGACGATGCGGTTCTCGTCGATGTTGTAGGTGCGCTTGACGACGTCGACGAGCGTGCGCAGGTTGTTCAGCTGCACGTCGGTCCACCACTCCGCCTGGTTCCACGCCGTGGGCAGCAGGTAGATCTGCTCGGCACCGGCAAGCTGGCCGATGCCGGTGGTGCGCGGCGCCGGATCGGGCCGCCCTACACCGCCATGCAGCTGCACGCGCAGCTGCCACGGCTTCGAGGCGTCGTAGGTCTGCGGCACCTCGAGCTGGTAGATGAACTCCAGGTCGCCCATCTTGTGCGACGCGCGGGTAATGCCCTTCGGGGCGTCGGCCTTGTAGGTGCGCCCCTTCCTCAACGCGGCCAGCGCCTCGTCGAACGTCGCACCGGCTTTCACCACGCCGTCAGCCAGACGCGCCGCGTCGGCCGGCGTTGAGGCTCCGAGGAACTGGGCGAGCGCCGCGTCGGACGCGGGAGAAGCCGCGGAGACCAGGGACCACGGCATCACCGCACCCGCGGCGCCGAGTGCCACCACGAACAGGGCTGCGGCCCTGCCGACCGTCATGCTGCGCGTTACAGGCTTCATGGTTCGTCTCATTCTCCGTGAGCACCGCGCCGGGCGGTGGTGGCGTGGCGGGTCGGTGAGCCCTCGATGCGCTCCACCGTCACGCGAGCGTTGTAATCCGGCTCCTTCGACGCGGGGTCGATCGTCGCCGCCGCCAGCAGGACGTTGCCCTCCGGCCAGTGGACCTCAAGATTACCCGCTTTGATGGGTGCGGGCTGTACTCTTCCAATAAAGACGCCGGAGGCCGACCGGAGCTGCACACGCTCGCCCGCGGCCAGCCCCAGGGCCTTCACATCCGCCTCGCTCATCAGCACCGCATCGCGACCCGCACCGGTGAGCGGATCGACGTCGCGCTGAATCATCGAGTTGAACTGCTTGCCCCGCCGGGTCGACACCCTGAAGGTGCCGGCCTGCCCGGCGCCGAAGTCCTCCGACGCCTGGGCGCGCGGACCTGTCGGCGCCGACCCGATCGCGGCGAAGTGCGCCCGGCCATCGGGCGTCGCGAAGCGACCGTCAGCGAACAGCGTGCGCCCTCCCCACTGGAACTGGTGCCCCTTGCCCTCGAGCGACGCGATGCCCTGGTACAGCGGAACCGCACGATCGATTTCCCGGCGGATCGCGGCCGCCGACCCGAATCGCATGAGGTGCGCGCGGTCCGGAAACGCCCGAGCCATGGCCTCCCCGAACACCCACCATTCGGGTTGTGCGGTGCCCACGCGCCGGCCGGGGATCTCGGGCGAGAAGATCACGCGCCGTTCGGTGGACGTTTCGGTTCCACCGCCGGGCGACTCGTACCGCGTCGCCGCCGGCAGGATGAGCACGTCGCCATCCGACTCGGCCAGCATGGACGACGAGAGGACGATGTCCTGATGGACCCTGAGGCGAGGACGGCGGAGGGCCGCGCGGGAGTGCGCCTCGCCGCCGACCGTCTCGAGGAAATTGCCGCCCACGATCCAGAACAGATCGATCGCCCCAGCCGCGGCGTGGTCGATCATCTCGGTGGCGGTCCACCCACCGGCCGTCGATACCGGGAACCCCCAGACCTCCGACCAGCGCGCAGCCGTGCCCGCATCGACAGCAGGCACGCAGCCGACCTCCGCGCCGCCCTGCACGCCTGAGTGACCGCGGATCGGGACCAGGCCGGCGCCCCGCCTGCCCGGCAGCCCGCGCGCCAGACCGACGTTGATGAGCGCGGCCACGGTCTCTACTCCGTGCGCGTGCTGCGTCAGCCCCATGGACCAGACCAGCACGGCGTTGGGGCGCTCCATCAGCAGCCGCGCGAAGGCCCGCATCTGTTCGACGGGGGCGCCGCTCTCGGCTTCGAGCGCCTCCCAGGCACACGCACACGCGGCCTGCACCGCGGCGTCGAAGCCGGTCGTGCGCTCCCGCACGAACGCCTCGTCTACACCGTGCATCTCGACGAGCGCGCGCAGCACGCCCACGAGAAAGGCACGGTCGCCTCCCGTGTGCACCTCGAACCAGTGGTCCGTCAGCGCCGTGCCGAAGAGCGCGCTCCCGGTGAGCGAGGGCACCCAGTAGCGTTCGAGGCCCGGCTCGCGGTACGGGTTGACCACGGCCACCTGCGCGCCGTTCTCGCGTGCCTTCACCAGGTACTTCGTGGTGACCGGCTGGTTGTTGGGCACGTTCGAGCCGAAGAACACGATGAGATCGGCCTCGAGCCAGTCCACGTAGCTGCACGTGGACGCGCCGTAGCCGAGCGCCGCCTTCATCGCCACGGTCGACGCGGCGTGGCAGAGGCGCGCCGAGTTGTCCACGTGCGGACTCCCGAGGAACCGCGCGGCCTTCTGGGCCGCGTAGTAGACCTCGTTGGTGATGCCGCGTGACGTCAGGTAGAACGCGGCGCGCGCCGGGTCGACCTGCCGCAGTTCGGCCGCCAGCCGGTCCAGCGCCTCGTCCCACGACGCCGGAAGGAACCCGCCCTCCCCACGGCGCCGGAGCAGCGGCACCGGCAACCGCCCGAGCGCGCGCAACTCCCGCGACGTGTGCGCACGGAGCGAGGCCACATCGGTCAGCTGCGTCACGTCCAGCGCGGGCGCCGTGTTGAGCCGCAGCAGTTCCAGCCGCACCATGCAGAGGTGCGCCCCGGGCAGCGTCCAGTCGGTCATGCCGGAGGTGCCGAGCGCGCAGCCGTCGCAGACCCCGTCCTTCAGGATGCGCCACGCGAACGGCAGCTGATCGCGGTTCTCCCAGACGATGCGCGCCATGTCGCGGTAGTGCCGTGGCTTCTGCCGATCGAGTCCGAAGGGAAGGGCCATGCGGGTCACGCCACCGCGATGCGCGAGGGATGGGTGTAGATGTTCAGCCCGGTGCCACGCACGAAGCCGGCGAGGGTGATGCCCGCGTCCTCCGCCAGGCGGACGGCCAGGCTGGTCGGCGCCGAGACGGACACGACCACGGGAATGCCGGCACACCACGCCTTCTGCACGATCTCGAAGGCCGTGCGCCCGCTGACGCACAGCAGCAGCGCGGCGCCCGGGAGCATCTCGCGCAGCAGCAGCGTGCCGGTGACCTTGTCCACCGCGTTGTGGCGCCCCACGTCCTCCGCCGCCGCCACCACGGCCCCGGCGGCATCGAAGACCGCAGCCGCATGGGTGCCGCCGGTCTGCTCGAACAGGGGCTGGCTCACCCGGAGCCTGGCCGGGAGCGCGGTCAGCAGGCTCGCGGGGATCGCCGGGCCACCGCGCAGCGGCGCGAGGCCGTCGTGCATCGATGCGAGGGTCGCGCGTCCGCACACCCCGCACGCGGCGGTCGCCAGCACCTCACGCCGCTCGCCCGTGAGGGCCGCGGCACGCGCCGCGGCGTCCGGCGTGAGGACGACCGACACCGTGTCCGGCGCCGTTACGGCCGTGGACGCGTCGGGGTCCGTGCAGTGCTCCAGCGTGGCGATGTCGTCCACGGATCGAATCAGGCGCTCGGACAGGAGGAAACCGGCCGCGAGCGGCCGGTCCTGGCCAGGTGTGCGCATGAGGACGGCGTACGTGCGGCCATCGATCCGCACCTCGAGCGGCGACTCGGTGGCCACGGCATCGACCGCCTGCGTCGAGACGCGGTCGCGAACCTGCAGCACGGGCACGCGTGCGCTGCCCGGCGTCATACGTGGTTGCGCAGGCTCAGCTCGCGCGGGTGCGGCTCGAGATAGGTCTGGCCAAGGAGGTACTCGACCTGCTGGCGGCGTACGTGATGCCGCATCAGGGTCATCGGCACGATGAGCGGCACGGCACCCGTGCGATGCTCCTCGATCAGCCCCAGCAGCTCGTTTCTCGCATCGTCGTCGATCTGCCGCGAGAAGTAGCCCAGCATGTGCTGGAGCACGTTTGCGTGGCGTTTGGGCGTGGCGATGACCGCGAGTGCCGCCATGAAGCGGGACTGGTACTCCGAGGCAAACGCCCCGCGCGCCTGCGACTTGGCGCTGGCCACCAGCTGGCCCAGTTCGCGATACGCGACGGGCGAGTGCGCCATCAGCGTCAGCTTGTGCGCCGTGTGGAACCGCACGACGTCGCCCACCGACCACTTCCCCTCGAACAGCGCGACGAGGCGGCGGTAGGCAAACACGCGTTCGATGAAGTTCTCGCGCAGGCGGGGATCGCCGAGCCGGCCTTCCTCCTCCACCGGCAGGTTCGGCAGCCGGGTCAGGAGGGCTTCGGCGAAAAGCCCGCGGCCGCCCCGTTCGCCCGGGCCTTGCGGCGTGTAGACCTTCACGCGCTCCATGCCGCAGCTCGGCGAGTCCTTCTTCAGGACGAACCCGCTCAGGTTCGCCTCGGCGAGCGTGTCCGCCTTCTTCCGGGCGTAAGTCGCCAGCTTCGCGGTGACGTCCGTCCCCTGCTTGTTCAGCACGAGCCGGATTTTCGAGGCGTCGAACCGTTCGCCCCGCTCGCGCACCTGCGGCTCGGTGAGGACCAGCCGCATCGACTCACGCGGCGTGCCGAAGCCGGCTTCCACTTCGGGGCAGACGGGTACCCATTCAACGTGCTGGCCGAACGTCTCGACCAGGAACGGATCACGCTTGTGCCCGGTATCGAAGCGGACCGGTTGTCCGAGCAGGCAGGCGGAGATCCCGATGCGGGGGCGATCGTCTGGCACACGGACATTCTAGAAGGTGCCGGACCAATTCGGGCCGGCGGGTTCACAATGGAGCTGATCGGTCGGGAGGTCGTATGAAAAAAGGGCATGACGGCATCAGCGGCAGGTTCGAGGTGCTCTCCGAGGCGGTCACGCGCTGGACGGGCAGCACCAGCGCGTTCGCGACGGCCCTGGGCATCATCGTGGTCTGGGCCCTGCTCGGACCGGTCTTCCGCTACTCGGATACGTGGCAGCTGGTCATCAACACCGGCACGACGGTCGTCACCTTCCTGATGGTGTTCCTGATCCAGCGCACCCAGAACAAGGATGCGCTGGCGATCCACCTCAAGCTGAATGAACTCGTCGCGGCGCTCGAAGGCGCCAGCAACCGGCTCATCGAGGTCGAGGACCTCTCCGAGCGCGAGCTGATGGTGCTCCGCCGGCACTATCAGGAACTCGTGAAGCTCGCGCGGAAGGAGACCGACCTCGGCCACTCGCACTCGGTGGAGGAAGCCCGCCAGCGTCACACGCACAAGCAGCGCGCACGTGGGATCCACGGCGATGGCGGCACTGAAACGGGCCCGATTTCGTAGAATGGTGCTCCTATGGCCGCACAGTCTTCGTTCGACATCACCTCACCGATCGACTTCCAGGAAGTGGACAACGCCCTCAACCAGGCGCGCAAGGAGGTCGGGCAGCGCTACGACTTCAAGGGCGCCAAGGCCGACATCGAGCTGAATGCCGGCGAGAAGACCCTGACGCTCGCGACCGACGACGAGATGAAGATGAACGCACTGTGGGAGATGGTGCAGACACGCCTCGTCCGCCGGAACGTGCCGGTGAAGAACTTCGACCCGGGCAAGTCCGAAGCGGCCTCCGGCGGCACGGTGAAGCGCGTCATCAAGATCCAGGAAGGCATCTCCACGGAAGCGGCCAAGGAGATCGTCAAGTACCTCAAGGACAAGAAGAAGAAGGTGCAGGCCTCCATCCAGGGAGACCAGGTGCGCGTCAGTGCCGCCTCGAAGGACGACCTGCAGGACGCTATCCGCCTGCTGCGCGAGCACGACTTCGGCGTCGCGCTCCAGTTCGGCAACTACCGGTAGGAGCTGGCCGTTCGCCTCGTTCTACTTCTTCTCCTTCTTCTGTTCCCACTCCACGGCGGTCACGTGGTCGGGATCGAGCTTCAGGATGCCGTTCGACAGGCGATCGACCCGCCTGTCGAGCGGCACATGCACCTCATAGGTCACCACCTCTTCGGTGGCCGAACGCAGTTCGTATTCCAGCCGGTGCCGGCCGAGCAGTGACTCCAGCCTCGGCCTGAGCGCGGCCGGATCCTGCGCCTTCACCGTCAGCAGGAAGACCTGCCGGGCGCGCGGCTCGAACGATTCCACCACCCACAGCACCGCCAGCACGAACAGGGTCGAGAACGACGCGAGCATCCACAGCCCCACACCGGATGCCAGACCGACCGCCAGCGTCGAGAGCATGACGCCCGCATCCTTGGGGTCGTCGATCTTCGCGCGGTAGCGTACGAGGCCCGCGGCCCCGACGATGCCGAAGGCACGGGCCAGGCTGGTGCCGACGACGAGCATCACCACGGCCCCCACGACAGCGAGGATGATCTGTGTCTGGACCACCTGCGCCTGGCGCGGAGGGGTGCCCCGGCGCCGCGGCCGCAACGCCAGCAGCACGGCGAGACCCGCGGCAACCGGGAGCCGCTCCGCGGCGGTGCGCAGTTGTTCCAGCTGCGCGCCGCGATCGGGCGCCTTTGGCTCGCGCAGGGTTTGCCCCTGCTCCACGCCGAACGCCGCCCCGGCCTGTCCGGGCTCCGGCTGCGCCCGGACCGGCGCCCCCGCCAGCAGGGCGACCGCCAGCAGCGGCATGAGCAGGCGCGCGGTCATTCGAGCGCCAGCGCCTCCTGCGCCTTGGCGCGAATGCGCGCCACGTAGCGTGTGGTCGACTCCTCGTCGTAGTTGCCTGCACGGAACGCATCGCGCCACTGCCGGTCGCTGATCCGGAGGACCGCCTGCGACGCCCACTGCAGATCCGCAATCGGAATCCGCTGCAGCAGCTCCTGATGCCTTCCCCGGAAGGCAAACCGCACGAACGGTTCGTCGGGCGGGAGCAGGAACGGCTCGCGCTCGAACCCGTCGAGATAGCCGCGCCGCGGATCGACGCGCCCCGTCTCCCCGAGCGACGCCCCGAGGTCCTTCACCACATACCACCGGCGTGCCCGCTCACGCACGGGCCCTTCGACTTCGTACAGGCCGTTGTTGTCGTTCTTCAGGTCGGTGCTGTTCAGGAGCATCAGCACCGAGAGCAGCCCGTTGTATTCGCGCGTGCCCACGAACGGGTTGCGCTGCCAGGACCACGAGCCGAGCGACTTCAGGCCCATCGCGCGCGGACGGAAGCGCGCACCGCCGCGTGTCTGCGAACGGCCGTTCTCGAAGGCCGTCCATCGTTCGACGAAGTACGACGGCACCTGGTGATACCCCACGGCCCAGAGAATTCGGGACGCGACCGTCTCGGGCTGGGCCTCGGGGCCGATCTTGACGTTCCACTCGGCTCCGCGCCGGTCGCGCACACGGTAGGTGACGCTGAACCCGCGCGAATCGCTCGACAGCACGGTGAAGCTGTCGTCGGTCACGGGGGCGGTGATGCTCCCGCCGACGCCAGTCGTGAGATCACGGGGGGCCCGGCCCGGGTCGATCCACAGCTGCGCCAGCTCCGCCGCCGATGGCCTCCCGTTTCCGGTGGGTTTCACCACCGGCCACGCGCATCCGCCCGCCAGGCACGACATCGCGAGGGCCACTCCACCGCCCATCAGCAGAGGCTTCACGCCATACGCTTCAGCAAACTCCGGTCCTGCTGTCGCCGCTCGACCTGAGCCGCATGGCTCCCGGCTTGCAGCCCGAGGGGCTCGTGCCGCGCGAGCCACGCATCCCGGTCGCCACCTATCGATTGCAATTCAACGCATCGTTCCGGTTCGACGATGCGACGGCGATCACCGGCTACCTGGACAGCCTGGGCGTCAGCGATGCGTATGCGTCTTCCTATCTGATGGCAACGCCCGGCAGTACTCATGGGTACGACGTTGCCGATCCAACGCGGCTCAACCCGGAAGTCGGTGGCGAGGACGAGTACCGGGCGTGGATTGCCGCGCTCCAGGCGCGAGGCATGGGGCACATCCTCGACCTGGTCCCGAATCACATGGGCATCGCGGGATCGGCGAATCCCTGGTGGATGGACGTGCTGGAGAACGGGCCCGCGTCGCGGTATGCGACGTTCTTCGACATCACCTGGCGTCCCCTGAAGGACGAGCTGGCTGACAAGGTCCTGATCCCGACGCTCGGCGGACAGTACGGCGCGGTGCTCGAACGCCGCGAACTGACCCTCGCCTACCGCGACGGCAGCTTCGTGGTCCGCTACTTCGACACCTGGTTCCCGATTGCGCCAGACACCTACGGACGGCTCCTCTCCCCGGCCCTCGAGGCGTGGCTGGCCGATGCGGGCGCCGGCGGACCCGGCGAGGCGGACGCCGACGAACTCCGCAGCATCATCACCGCCGCCGAGCACCTGCCCCCGCGCACGCACATCGACGCCGAACTCATCGCCGTCCGCGCGCGCGAGAAGGAGATCGTGAAGCGCCGCCTCGCGCAGCTCGTCTCGGCGCGCCCGGCGCTGGAGGCGTGCATCGCCTCGGCGCTGGCGCGCCTGAACGGCCGGGACGGCGATCCGCGCGGCTTCGACGCACTCGACGCGCTGCTCGCGGAGCAGTCCTACCGGCTGGCGCACTGGCGGACCGCATCCGAGGAAATCAACTACCGCCGGTTCTTCGACGTGAACCAGCTGGCGGCGCTGCGCATCGAGGACCCCGCGGTGTTCGACGAGGTGCACCGCTTCGTCTTCTCGCTGGTCGACAGCGGCGCAGCCACCGGCCTGCGCGTGGACCACGTGGACGGACTGTTCGCGCCGGGCGACTACCTGCGCCGGCTGCAGGCGCGCGCGGCGGCGGACGGGGAGCTGCCGCCGGACGGCCGTCCGCTCTACGTCGTGGTCGAGAAGATCCTGGGCTCGGACGAGCGGCTGCTGTCCTCGTGGCCGGTGCACGGGACGACCGGGTACGAGTTCGCCGCCGTGGTGACCGGCCTCTTCGTCGATCGCCGGAACGCCCGCGCCTTCGATCTCTTCTACCAGCGATTCACGGGCGTACGGCAGCTGGCATCGTTCGACGACCTGGCGTACGCGAGCAAGAAGCGCGTGATGCACGAGACCATGTCGGGCGACATCAACATGCTCGGCTACCAGCTGAACCGGTTCTCCGAGCGCAACCGGCACTTCCGCGACTTCACGCTCTACAGCCTCATCTCCGCCATCAAGGAGGTGATCGCGTGCTTCCCCGTGTACCGCACCTACATCACCGACGAAGGCCCACTGACGACGCACGACCGGGAGTACGTGCGGCGGGCGATGGCCTCGGCCGTGCGGGCGGCCTCCGCGCTCGAAGGGCCGGTCTTCGACTTCCTCCAGCGCATCCTGCTGGAGCCGGCCTCCGCGCTCGACGGCGACGAGCCGGCCGAGCGCCTGGCGTTCATCGGCAAGTTCCAGCAGCTCACCAGCCCGGTTGCCGCCAAGGGCATCGAAGACACGGTCCTCTACGTCTACAACCGCCTGCTCGCGCTGAACGAAGTGGGCGCGGACCCGACCGTGTTCGGCCTCGAGCCGAGGGACGTCCACCGGTGGATGGAAGAGCGGCAGCAGCGATGGCCGCATGCGCTGTCGGCCACGGGCACGCACGACACGAAACGCGGTGAGGACGTGCGGGCCAGGCTCGCCGTGCTCTCCGAGATGCCGTCGGCCTGGGCGACCGCGGTCCGCAGCTGGCGCGCCCGCAATCGACGCCTCAAGTCGTTCGTGCGCGGCAGGCCGGTCCCCGACGCAAACGAGGAGTACTTTCTCTACCAGATGCTGGTCGGGGCGTGGCCGCTCGACGACGCGGAAGTCCCGGCGTTCCGGACGCGTTTCGAGCGCTACGTCGTGAAGGCGTTGCGCGAGGCCAAGGTCAACACCAGCTGGCTCACGCCCGACGAAGACTACGAGGCACGCGTGCTCACGTTCGTGCGCGCCGTGCTCGACCCGGGCCGGCCCTTCCTTCGCCGGTTCCTTCCGTGGCTGGGGCCGGTGGCGGAAGCCGGCATGCTCAACGCGCTGTCGCAGCTGCTCGTGAAGATCACCGCGCCGGGTATCCCGGACTTCTACCAGGGCACCGAGCTCTGGGACTTCGCCATGGTCGATCCGGACAACCGGCGCACGGTCGACTACGCGCGCCGGGCGGAGCTGCTGGCCTCGCTGCCGTCGCCTTCGCCGGCGTCGGCCTCGGCTCTGCTGGCGGCCCGCCGCGACGGACGCGTGAAGCTGTACACGATGCAGTGCGCCCTCGCCGCCAGGCGGACACAGCGCACGACGTTCGAGCAGGGCGCCTACGTTCCACTCGACGTGACGGGCGCTCACGCCTCACACATCTTTGCGTTCGCCCGCTGCCACCCTGGCGGCATCGCCATCGTCTGCATTCCGCGGCTGGTCACGCTCCTGCAGGGTCCGGTCTGGGGCGGCCCGGCAACCTGGGCGGACACGGTCGTCTGGCTTCCAGGCGACTTCTCGCGGTTCGCGCTCGTCGACGCATTCACCGGCCAGCCGGTTCACCCGGCCACCGGCGCCGATGCCCCCGGGCTGCGCGTCGCCGACCTGTTCGCGCACTTCCCGGTGGCGCTGCTCACGGGCGCGGAGCGGTACCGCTGATGCTGTATCTGACGATTCTTGGCGCGGCGTTCATCGGGTGGCTGGTGCTGGTGATGCTCTTCACCCCGCACATCCCGTATCACATCGAGCGCGATCTCGATGCGGCCTCCGAGCACTTCGTGCGCGTGCTGGAGTCGACCTGTCTCGCCACGCTCACGACCGGGAACCGGGTCGAGATCTTCACGGATGGTCCCCGGTTCTACCCCGCGATGCTCGAGGCCATTCGCAGCGCGCGGGAAACCATCAACATGGAGTGCTACATCTTCAAGAAGGGGCGGATCGGCGACGCGTTCGTGGACGCGCTGGCCGAGCGCGCACGGGCGGGTGTCCGGGTGACGCTCGTGATGGACGCGATCGGCAGCTTCGGCGCATTCCGTGCGTCGGCCGGCCCCCTGCGCGCCGCGGGCTGCCGGGTCGAGCCCTACCAGAGGCTGACCTGGTACCGGCTGGGCCGGCTCAACAACCGCACGCACCGCGAGCTGCTCGTCGTGGACGGACGCGTGGCGTTCGTCGGCGGGGCGGGCGTGGCCGACTGGTGGGCGCATCCCTCGAAGGACAAGCCGGTCTGGCGCGACATGATGGCGCGCGTCGAAGGGCCGGTCGTCTCGCAGATTCAGGGTGTGGCCGCGGAGAACTGGCTCGAGTGCTGCGGAGAGATCCTCACCGGTCCGGAAACCTACAAGGTGCACGAGAAGGCTGACGGCGTGAGCGCCTTCGCGTTGAAGAGTTCGCCATCGGATCGCGCCACCATCTCCCGCGTGCTGTTCCAGACGCTGGTCGAGGGTGCCAACCACGAGTGTCGCATCAGCACACCGTACTTCCTGCCGGACAAGGCGTTTCGCAAGGCGCTCATCAGGACCGCGCGGCGCGGCGTGCGCCTGATCGTGGTGGTACCCGGCGCCCGGACGGATCAGCGCTGGGTGCGCCTCGCGAGCCGTCGGATGTTCGGTCAGCTGCTGGAAGCGGGCGTCCGCATCTACGAGTACGAGCCGGGGATGATTCACGTGAAGATGCTCATCGTGGATGGCCTCTGGTGCGCGATCGGCACGACGAATCTCGACAATCGATCGTTCGAGCACAACGACGAGGTGAACCTCACCATCCGCGACGCACAGGTGGCGGCGCGCCTGCTGCAGGATCAGACCGCCGACATGGCAAAGGCGCGCGAGATCACGCTCGCGGACTGGAAGCGGCGGCCGCTGTGGGAGAAGCTGATCGGCTCCGTCGCCTGGGTCCTCGAACGCCAGCAGTGAGAACGGCGTGGGCTGGACGGGCTGGTGGGCCACCACCGGACGCGAGTTGCATCGTGATGCACTCGCCGTGGCCGCACACCTCGTGTTCGGTGTCACGACCGAGCTCACACGGCGTGCCGTGCGCAGGCTTCTGTGAACAACGTAGGCCGGGTGAGCAATCCTGATCCCTAGTCCCTAGTCCCAGTCCCTGTCGCCAGTTCCTGATCCCTGATCCTGATCCCTACTTCCTGTCCTTGATCGCCTCGGTCCAGATCCGGATCTGCTCTTCCGTCATCGAGCCGTGGGGCTCCTGCCGGCCATCGTGGTACTTCAACCTGTCCAGGTCGTGCAGGTACTGCTCACGCGAGAGCAGCGTGCCGTAGCAGACGTCGTTGAGCAGGTTCGGTCGGCTGACGCTGAGCCGGCGCAGCAGTTCGTCCATCACCCACGACGGGATGTTGTGCCGCTTGTCCGGGTAGATGAACCCGAACAGGATCAAGTGGCTGAGCAGCACGCGCCAGTGGTCGCCGAAGCGCATGAGCAGGCGCGGCCAGTCGAGCGATGGGCCGGTTTCGCGCAGGAGGTGCGCGACGTCGGCGCCGTCGTAGCGCTCGCGCTCGAGGATGAAGGCCTTCGACCAGAGCATCTCCTCGACCGGCGAGAGACGCACGATGAGGCCGAGCACGTTCACCTTCGGCGCGTGGTCGAACCACAGGTCGTCCACGCGGGCGACGCCGTTCCCCGAGCTGAAGATGATGTCCATGAAGTGCTCACCGCGGTGGATCTTGCCGAGCCAGTGCGGGAAGGGGACGAACGTCTCGTAGCCGAGCGCGGCGAACGCCGCCAGCACGCGTGAGCAGTCCTCGGGCTTCACGAAGATGTCGATGTCCTTCGTGTCCCTGGGCACGTGGGCGTAGTGCGAGAAGGCGAACGCACCGCCGACAAGGAACGGAATCCCCGTATCGAGCAGCTTCTTCAACGCGTCGATGTAGAAGTCTGCGGCGGGATCGTGAATGGCGCGGGCCGTGGACGTTTCCATGTCACCTCAGGAGGCAACCGCGTCGGTGGCGCGGCGCCCTCGCACGCCGAGCGCACCTGCCGCGGCTGCCGGGTCAGCAGCGTCTGCGTCGCCGACCAGCACGTCGAAGACACGGAACCCCGGACGTTCGGGAAAGAGCCTCGAGAGCAGCGGCATCGACACGTTGTAGACCGGCACGTGGCCCTTGGTCTCGCCTTCCGGCTGTCCCCTGTGGGCGTGCCCGTGGACGACGAGCGACACCTGGAACCGGTCGACCGGATCCTCGAGCCGGCTGGAACCCACGAAGGGATAGATCTCGAGCGGCTCACCCTCGACGGTCTTCTGGATCGGCGAGTAGTGCAGCAGCACCAGTCGCGTGCGGGTCCGCAGGCGGGCCAGCGCCGCCTCGAGCTTCAGGGCCTCGTTCACCGCCTCGTGCACGAACTGCTTGATGATGGGCTCGCCCCACGCGCCGAGCGCCCGCGGTCCGAAGCCGCCACCGAAGCCCTTCACGCCCGCAATGCCGACACCGGCGAGCTCCACCGCGTCGCCGTCGAGCATGGCCACGCCTGCATCGGACAGGATCTGCGACACCTCGGCTTCCTTGCCGGATTCGACGTCGTGGTTGCCGAGCACGGCCGCCGACGGGATGCGGAGCGGCTGCAGCTCACGCGCGAGGATCCGGGCCTCGTCCGGCGTGCCGTAGTCGGTGAGATCCCCGGCAAGCAGCAGCACATCGGCCGACTCCGCGATCTTCGCGAACATGGGCTGGAGCGCGCCCTGAGAGTGTTTCGTGCAGTGCAGGTCGCCGAGGGCGGCGACCCGGATCATGCGTCCAGACATGCTGCCGCACAGCCTTCAAACATCTGGCCAGTTCGTCATTTCGATCGGAGGCGACCCGTTCCCGCAGGTGGGCTGAGGCTTGCAGCGTGAGATTGCTGTGTCAGCGGGCTTCGGGGCGCAGCTCGGGCGGCTGGTGGTGCTCCCCTTCGTCACCATCGGCGTGGTGTCCGCACTGCTCGTGTGGGAGATCGAACACGTCGGGTCCATCACCATGGCGGTCGCGCTGGCGGCCGTGGCGGTCGGCGCCGGTGTGGTGGTGGCGAGGCGCGTCCGCACGCAAATCGCCGAGCTGTCGTCCCACTACGAGGCCCTGCTCCGCACGGCCGACGAGGAATCGCGGCGGGCGGAGAGCGCGAGCCGCATCAAGGACGACTTCCTGTCCACGGTCTCGCATGAGCTGAGGACGCCGCTGAACTCCATCCTTGGCTGGGCGCGCCTGCTGGCCGGCGGGCGGCTGGACGCCGAACAGAGCGTGCGGGCCATCCAGGCCATCGAGCGCGCCGGGTGGGCGCAGTCGCGGCTCATCGAAGATCTGCTCGACCTCTCCCGCATCGTCGGCGGACGCCTGCAGCTGTCGCTTCGGCCGACGCGGCTACAGCCCATCGTGGGTACGGTGCTCCAGGCACTCGAAGCGGCCGCGGCCGCACGGGGCATCCGCGTCGAGACACGGCTCGACCCGCGGATCGGGCCGGTGGCCGTGGACCCCGAGCGGATGCAGCAGGTGCTCTGGCACCTGCTGTCGAATGCGATCAAGTTCACGCCGGAGCAGGGCGACGTGCGCGTCGAACTCCGCGAAGACGACCAGGACGTCCTCATCGAGGTCGCGGACTCCGGCATCGGGTTCGACGAACACACTGCACCGCTGCTGTTCGAGCGGCTCCGCCAGGGCGACAGCAGCACCACGCGCCCGTACGGCGGCATCGGCATCGGCCTCGGCATCGTCCGGCACCTCGTGGAACTGCATGGGGGAACGGTCTCGGCGCGCAGTCCCGGGCTCCAGCGCGGCGCCACCTTCCAGGTCCGCCTGCCTCAGCGGTCCGCAGACGACGCGGGACGGGCAGCGCAGTCGGGCGAGCAGCCCCCACTCATCGAAGGGGTCTCGGTGCTCGTGGTGGACGACGACAGGGATGTGCTGGAGTTCGCCAGACTCTCGCTTGAACAGTTCGGGGCGGTGGTGCGCACGGCGGAAACGGCGGCGGAAGCCCGACAACTCTTCGACGCGGAACCACCTGACGTCCTGCTGAGCGACCTGCGGATGCCTGGCACGGACGGCCTGCGGCTCATGCGCGAGATTCGGGCGCTCGATGCCGCACGCGGGCGCACCACGCCGTCCGCCGCGTTCACGGCGCTCGTCCGCTCGAGCGATCGACAGGATGCACTCGAGGCCGGCTTCCAGATGCACGTCGCCAAGCCGATCGACCCCTTCGAACTCGCGGTTGCGGTGGCGCAGCTCGCGAAGGCCGAGTGATCGAGGCTTGCAGGCGCGCTGGGGCATGGAGGGCCGCGACCATCGGTGCTGCATTCTTGTCGTCGAGGACGAGCCGGACCTTCGGGACGTGCTCTCGGTGGCCCTCGGGGCGGACGGCTATCAGGTGTCGGCCGCCAGTGATGGCCGGACCGCCCTGCGGCACCTCCGGAGCACACCGGCCACTTGCCTGATCGTGCTCGACCTCATGCTGCCCGTGATGAACGGACACCGCTTTCGCGACCTCCAGGTGCGCGACCGCTCCCTTGCATGGATCCCGGTGGTGGTCGTCTCTGGCGCCCTCGACGCCGCGCGCGAGGCGCGGGAACTCGGCGCCAGCGCGTTCGTGCGCAAGCCGGTCGACGTGGACGAACTGCGGGCCGTGGTCACGCGTGTGGACTGCGTGCATCGGCGCGGACACCCCGAGCAGCGGCAGACGATGGTCTGAGGGAAGGTCGGAGGTCGGCCGTACAAACGATAAACGCGGAAACCAACAAGCCGGGTGCCTGGTGCGCCTAGGAGGAGCACTTCTCCGGCTGGCTGATTTCCGCGTTCTGGCCGCCCTATAGAGCACGCGGCGTGCCAGCACAAAACGGCTGTAAGTTGTTGAAAAAAGAAAACCGGCCCGGGAATTCTCCGCGGGCCGGGGGAAAAACTCGCTATCGCTCGATTGCTAATCGCTATCTGCCAATCGCCAAAGGGAAGACCTCAACTGAAATTCCATTTGGCAATCAGCATTTAGCGATTAGCGATTGAGGTGTTACTTCTTGGTATAGCGGCTCACGCGGCGCGGGCCGACTTCGGCGCCGAACACGTTGCCCTTGGCGTCGACGACCACGCCCTCGGCCGCGCTCGTGCCGGTGGCATCGGGCGACGGGTCGGGGATGAACGCCGTGACCTTCTTGTCCTTCAGGCTGCCGATGCGGATGCCGCGCAGCCAGTCCTGGTGGTTGCGCGAGACCGACTTGGATTCGGAGTCGGCCACATACAGGTTGTCGTTCTTGTCGATGTAGATGCCGCTCGGACGGGAGAACTGGTAGAACTTCTCCTTGAAGTTGCCGTCCTGGTCGAACACCTGGATGCGGTTGTTGTTGCGGTCGCCGACGTACAGCAGGCCCTTGGAATCGAACGCGAGGGCGTGCGGTTGGTCGAAGTCGCCGTCGCCGTTGCCCCACTTGCCGAATTCCTTGACCAGCTTGCCGGTCGCGTCGAACTTCATCACCTTCGCGACCCAGCCGGCGCTGCTCGAGTGGCCTTCCGAGACGAAGATGAACTTGCCGTCGGGCGACGTGATGACGTCGTTCGGCTGGAAGCAGCATTCACCGGGCGCCACCGACCCACCGGGCTTGCCGATGGTGAGCAGCACCTTGCCGTCCGGGCTGAACTTGAACACCTGATGGCCCTTGGTGGCACCCGCCGCAACGGCCGGCACCGGGGCCGGGCCGCGGGCCGCACCGCCGCCAGCCGCCGCACCGCCACCCGCGGGCGCGGCACCGCGCGCCGGACGCGGAGCGTTGTCCTGGCCGTCGGTCACCCACACGTTGCCGTCCTTGTCGACGTGCATGCCGTGCGGGAAGACGAGGAGGCCGTTGCCGAACGCCTTCACCAGCTTGCCGGTCTCGTCGAACTTCATGACGGTGCCGATGTCCTTGATCTGGTTGGTGGCCGGATCAAGGCAGCTGTTCGCGCCGCAGCGCTCGGCGATCCAGATCGACTTGCCGTCCTTGTCGATGTCGATGGTGCTCGTCGAGCCCCACGTGCGGCCAGCCGGCAGCTTGAAGAAATCGTGGTTCGAGTTGTACGGGTTCGCGACGTCGTTGACCGGCGGAATCGGTGCCGGTTCATCTGCCTTGATCCCGGTCGCCGCGCCCGCCAGTGCCGCCATCGCGGCAACCGCCAGGACCAGATTGCTCTTCTTCATCACCCTATGCCTCCTGCTCACTGCTTCTCGTAGCGCTTCAACGCGCGGGGACCGACCTCGGCGCCGTACACGATGCCCTTGCTGTCCACCGCCACGCCCTCGGCGGCGCTCGTCGCGCCACCTTCCTTCGGGTCGGGGATGAAGCCAGCCGGCGTCAGGGTCTTCGCGCTGCCGAAACGAATGCCGCGCCTGACGCCGGGATTGTACCCGTACCCGGTGGCGTTGGTGGACTGCGACTCGGAGTCGGCCACGTAGAGGTTGTCCTGCTTGTCGATGTAGACGCCGCTCGGACGACCGAACGCCTTCGTCTCCGCCAGGAACTTGCCGTCCTGGTCGAACACCTGCACGCGGTTGTTCGTACGGTCAGCCACGAACAGCCGGCCCTGCGAATCCATGGCGAGGGCGTGCGGCTGGTTGAACTCGCCGGGGCCCGACCCGAGCTTGCCCCATGTCTTGAGCAGCTTGCCGGTCTTGTCGAACTTGAACATCCGCGAGTTGCCGCCGCCGTGCCCTTCGCCGACGAAGATGTCGCCATTGGGCGCCACCAGGACGTCGTTCGGCTGGAAGAAGTAGTCGGGCTCGGCTGCGCCGCCGGGCTTGCCGAGCGTCAGCAGTACCTTCCCCTCCGGGCTGAACTTGATCACCTGGTGGCCCTTGGTGCCTCCCGGCGGCGGCCCCATCGGCAGCGGCGCCGCGGGCGCACCCGGTGCGGGGGCGGCACCACGCGCCGGACGCGGCGCGTTGTCGTTGCCGTCCACGATCCAGACGTTGCCGTCGCGATCGACGGTGATGCCGTGAGGGAACACCACCAGGCCCGAGCCGAAGCTCTTGACGAGCTTGCCCGTCGCGTCGAACTTCAGCACCGGGTCCAGCGTGGAGTTCAGGCACGAGTTCGTGCCGCACCGCTCACCCACCCACACGCTGGTGCCGTCCTTGTCGATGTCGACGGAGCTGGTGGATCCCCAGGTACGGCCTTCGGGCATCTTCGCCCAGCCCTCGACGGTCTTGAACGGGTTCGGCAGGTCGTTCTTCGCGTTGGGCGTCGGCTGCCCCTGCGCCTGCGTCTGGGCGGTCGCCAGCGCGAGTCCTGCGAACGCGGCGGCCGCGACGGGCAACCAGAAGGATCGATGCTTCATATGAGCTCCGTGGAAACAGGTGAATCGGACGAACGGGGATTATAGGGCTGGAAGGGGCGGGCACGGCAGGCCGGGCACGCAGGACTGCCCTTGCCCCGGCGCCCGTGTTAGCATGCGCCTCTACGTTTCAGGAGGGTTGAATGGCAGCAAAGAAATCCGGCGGCAAGGTGACGGACCTGAAGGTGAAGAAGTCGGCAGCCGCGAAGGTCACGGGCGGCGCCACGAGCCTCGGGCCGCTCAACTAGCGCAAGACGGTCACCCCCCGGACCGCAGTACTCGGGGACCGGCTGTCGGCCTGCGCCGCCGGCCGGCCCACATCAGCGCACTGCCGTGCACGTCCGCCTCCCCCCCAGATACCGCGCCGCCGCAAACGAACTCCGCGCGCAGGTCACGGGTCTCGACGCCCAACTCCTCGAAGTCATCTTCCTGTCGGCGGCCCTCGGCCTCGCGCTTCCACAAGACGACATCCTTCACGGCGACCTGACGGGGCGGATCGATCCTCGCCCGAAACTCGCCCGTGGAATCCGTCGCATCTTCGGAGGGCCGACGCCTGCGCCCCGGGATCTCGCGCGCGCAGGGCGACGGCTGGCGGCGAGGCTGGTACGTGCGCTGCGGGCCCGCGACCTGACGACGCCGGATGCGCAGGGGTATTTCGAGCCACTGCGCTCGCTGCTGTCGTTCGCGCCGAGCATCCTCGGGATCGACTGCGTCGTGCCGGTCGAGCCCGTCCGACGGACCGCATGGACGACGATCGTCAATGTCTTCGCCGAGGTTCACCGGTCGCGTGTGTCCAGGGTCGACCTGCCCTTCCTCGACACCCGGCGACTTCGCCGGCTGCTCGAGGAGGCACGCCGGGAGTTCGTTCCGGAGCGCGATGCCAGCGGGGCGACGTCGGGCCTGAGTGGCCGTCGACTCGCGGTCGATCCCCGCCTGGCCGCGCGCGTCGGGCGTGCGCTCGGGGAACGGCTCGAGCCGGCCTTCATCGCCCGCTACGTCTTCTACTCCCGTCCTGGTGAGTACTTCTGGCCGCACACCGACAGTCCGCTCGTCCACGTGAACGTGTTCGTGTGTCTCGAGCACCGCGTGCCGCCGGGACGCACCAGCCGGTCGGCGTTCGTCGGGTACCACGCGGACGGGTCGGCCGAACGGTTCGAGATGCGACCGGGCCAGGCCATGGCCGCCCATACACAGGGGCTGGTCCACGCGCGCGAACCCCTGCAGGAGGGTGAAAGCGTGACCCTTCTCGCCATCGCGCTGCGCCCGTCAGCCAGGCCACGGCACCGGAAACCTTCCGCGCGCCTTCGTTCCAGCGCTACCATTCAGGGTCACCAGGCCGGGCGCTGACGCCGGCCTCTCCGATTCGAGGCCTTTTCGTCCGTGTGGAACCGCTGCGCATTCACGGTCGCCGACCGCGAATACCTCTGGAGGGACGTCGCCCTCGCCGCGATGTGGCGGGGCGACTGGTCTGCCTTCGACGATCGGCTTCGACGCGGGCTCGCGTGCGAAGCCTGGTCGTACGAGTACGACGACCCGGCCGACCAGGATGCCGTGGATGCCGCCACCGTCGAGTTCCGCTACGCGAATGAACTGATTACCGCCGAGGAAACCGAACTCTGGCTGGAGCGCATGGCGCTCTCCGTCGAGGTGTGGTCGCGCTACTTCGCGCGCCAGAACCTCCTGGCGCGCTGGCCGGATCGCCTCGACGAGATCCTCGACACCTTCCCCCAGAGCGACGAGACAGTGGCCGAACACGTGCTCGCCGAAGGGATCTGCTCGGGCTGGCTGCGGTCGCAGGCCACGGCCCTGGCCGGCCGCGCGGCGGTCAGCCGCGACGAAGCCGCCTCGTCGGGGCTCGACGTGCCAGCCCTCGACGAGCGGCAGGTGGAGACCCTCGCGAGCAGCGGCAGCCCGATCCTCGCCGGCGTCGACCCGGACGCGCTGCGCGATCGCCTCGCGCACCTCTCGTGGCTGGACGCGGTGTTCGGCGTCGCACGCGCGAAGGCGATCACCGCCGAGGCGCTGCAGGCGCAGATCGAGTCCAGCCGCCTCGACTGGATCGAGGTCGAACTCGAGCGGCTGTCGTTTCCGGAGGAATCGATGGTGCGCGAGACGCTGCTCTGCTGCCAGGAAGACGCGCTCTCCCTGCCGCAGCTCGCCTCGCGCATCCGTCGCAGCGTGACGACGGAGGTGGTGCGCCTCGAGTCGAGCGATCCGGAGTTCCGGGCGCTGCTGCTCAGCGCCGAGCCTGGCGCGCTCCTGGGACCGGTGGCCGCCGAGGACGCCTTCCACGCGCTGGTCGTCCGCGACAAGCGGCTCCCATCCGCCGACGATGCCGCCGTGCGGGCGCTGGCGGAAGCGGCCGTCGAGGACGCGCTGCTGCGCCGGGCGCGCATGCTGCACGTGCAGTGGAAGCAGTGGATCTAGCGCAATGCAGATTGCAGATTTCAGATTGCAGAATGCAGATTGGAATGGCGCGTGAGCGACCGTAACGTTCTCGACGAACTGCCCATCCTCCAGTTCCTGTCCGACAGTGCCAGGGCGCTGGTGGTGCGCAGCTTCGTCGCCACGTCGTACCCGTTCGGGCGGGTCATCGTCGAGGAAGGCGCGCCCACCGATGCGATGTACGTCATCGTGTCGGGCCGTGCCCGGGTGCTCAAGCAGGGGGATCGGGGCGTCGAGATCCCGCTCAACATGCTGACGACCGGCGACAGCTTCGGGGAAATCGAGCTGCTCGACGG
Organism: Vicinamibacterales bacterium; assembly: GCA_046331345.1. Lineage (GTDB taxonomy): Bacteria > Acidobacteriota > Vicinamibacteria > Vicinamibacterales > CAVVIG01 > CAVVIG01. The sequence continues at coordinate 405,297 of JAXLRA010000006.1, forward strand.
CACGCCGCGTCCCGCCACCGTGCGGGCCAGCAGCGAGGTGCTCGCCCTCCGCCTCGATCGCTCGGTCTTCCAGGCCCTGCTGGAAGTCAATCCCGACATCCGCACCTATCTCGAGCTGCAGGTGAAGCACCGCCGCCTGCAGGGCTTCTTCAAGAACTTCCCCGCCTTCTCGAAACTGCCGCCCGAGGCGGTCGTCGGCATGATCCTGGCCGACCTGACGCCGGTGACGGTGGAGGCCGGGGCGACGCTCTTCAAGCCGGGCGATCCGCCGGGTCCGCTGTATCTCGTCGAACAGGGGCGCGTGGCGCTCTACACGCTCGAGAAGGGACAGCGCCGTCATCTCGCCCAGCGCGAGCGCGGCGAGTACTTCGGCGAGGTGTCGGTCTTCAGGAACACGCCGCGCGAGCACGGCGCCGAGGCGCTCGCGCCCTGCGCGTTCCTGACACTCGGCGAGGAAACGTTCACCAGGCTCGTGAACTCGATGCCCGAGTTCCGCGCGCAGATGGCGGAGCGCATCGCCCAGTACGACTACCGCGACAACGCCGTCGTGCCCGAGGGGCTGGACGAGGAACTGCTGCCTGCAGGCGCGACGCAGCAGCAGGTCGGCGAGGACCAGGCCGACGTCAGCGACGAGGAGTCGGACGAGACGCCGTTCGCGAGCGAGGGGCGCTTCGTCAAGCGTGGCGGCCGCATCCGCCGGATGAAGGTGGTGCGGCAGATCGACGCCATGGACTGCGGCGCCGCCAGCCTCGCGATCATCTGCCGCCACTACGGCCGCGCCGTAAGCCTCGCCCGGATCCGGCAGCTCGTGAACACGGGCCAGGACGGCACGAGCCTCCGATCGATCTGTCGGGCCGCGGAGGAACTGGGGCTCTCGTCGCGTTCCATCAAGACCTCGACGCGCAACCTCGACAAGATGCCGATGCCCGCGATCGCACACTGGGACGCGGACCACTGGCTCGTGGTGTACGACGTCAGCCCCACGCACGTGAAGCTCGCGGACCCGGCGCTCGGCAACCGCACCGTGCCGCGCGCCGAGTTCGAGAAGCGGTGGACCGGGTACGCTGCGCTCTTCGACTACACGCCGGCGTTCGAGCAGGCGCCGCTCGCCCCCTCGAACATCGCCTGGATGCTGCCGTTCGTGAAGGGGTTCCGCGGCATCCTGCTCCAGGCGCTCGGGCTCGCGACCGTTGTCAGCATCCTGCAGATGGTGCTGCCGGTCTTCACCCAGGTCGTGGTGGACCGCGTGCTCGTCGAGCAGGACGAGGCGCTGCTGAAGCTCCTCATCGCCGGCATGGGGGTCACGGTGATCTTCATGATCGCCGCCCTCGGCGTGCAGCGGTACCTGCTGTCGTTCGCGGCGGTGCGCATCGACAGCGCCTCGCTGGACTTCCTGATGCGGCGCCTGCTCGCGCTGCCGCTCTCCTACTTCGCCTCGCGCCGCACCGGCGACATCCAGCGCCGGCTCGAAGGCATCCGCCAGATCCGCGACTACCTGGTGCAGAACGGCATCGCCGGCGCGACGGCCGTCGTGCAGCTCGCCGCGACGGTGGTGGTGATGTTCGTCTACAGCCCGTGGCTCGGCACCGTGTTCCTGGCGACCGCCCCGCTGTACGCCTTCCTCATGGCGGCGTCGGTGCGCGTGCTGCGTCCCACGTTCCAGAAGCTCGAGGATGCCTACGGGCGGTACCAGTCCTACCAGGTGGATGCGATCAAGGGCATCGAGACCGTGAAGGCGCTGGGCGGCGAGCCGGAATTCCGCTCGCTGATGCTCGACCAGTTCCAGAGCGTCGCCAGGCGCCTGTTCATGGCCGACTTCCAGGTGATGTCGTACGAGGCGGCCATCGAAGCGGTCACGTTCCTCGGTGTCGGCCTCTTTCTCTGGGCCGGTGCCTTCGAGGTGATGGCGGGCCGCCTGACGATCGGCGGCCTGGTGGCGTTCAACTCCCTGGTGGCACTCTCGACCGCACCCATCAGGAGCCTGCTGGTCATGTGGGACGGCCTGCAGCGGGCGGTGGTGCTCCTGAACCGGCTCAACGACGTGTTCGAGCACGACCCCGAACAAGGCACCAACCGCGACACGCTGCGCCCCGTCCGGAATCTCGACGGGCACATCTCATTCCGCGGGCTCGGCTTCCGCTACGGCGGCCCCGAAGCGCCGCCGGTCCTCGAGGACATCACGGTCGACGTGCCCGCGGGCAAGGTCGTGGCGATCGTCGGCCGCAGCGGCTCGGGCAAGACCACCCTGGCCAAGTGCATGGCGGGCCTGCTCGAGCCTACTGAAGGGACCGTGCTCTACGACGGGCAGGACCTGAAGACCCTGAACTACCGTGAGCTTCGCCGGAAGATCGGCTTCGTGCTCCAGGAGAACTACCTGTTCGCGGACACCATCGCGCGCAACATCGCGTTCGGCGAGGACGAGCCCGACATGGAGCGCGTGATGTGGGCAGCCGGCGTCGCGAGCGCGCAGGAGTTCATCGAGCGCCTGCCGTTCGGCTACGAGACGAAGATCGGCGAGACCGGCCTCGCCCTCTCCGGCGGACAGCGCCAGCGCATCGCCATTGCCCGCGCCATCTACAGCCGGCCACCGGTCTTGATCTTCGACGAGGCCACGAGCGCACTCGACACCGAGTCGGAGCGGATGGTGAAGCAGAACATCGACACGCTGCTCCACGGCCGGACGTCGTTCATCATCGCGCATCGCCTGAGCACGGTCCGCAACGCCGACATCATCCTCGTGCTCGAACGCGGGCGCCTGGTGGAACACGGCACCCACGACGAACTCATGCGCCGGCAGGGGCTCTACTACTACCTGTCGAGCCAGCAACTGGGGGTGTCCTGATGCCCGTCGGTTACCAGGACCCGAACGAGGCCCCGTTCCTCGACTCATCGCCCCCGCCGCTCGTGGCGCGGGCGCTGTCGATCATCATCCTCGCGCTCTTCGTGCTCGCCATCGTCGTGCTGGTGGTGGTGCAGGTGCCGGAGACGGTGAACGCGCCGTTCACGCTGGCGCCCGTGCAGGGGGCCGACCCGGTGCGGACGCTCAAGGACGGCACGGTCACCGAGGTCCACATCGTGGAGGCGCAGCCGGTGAAGGCCGGCGAGCGGCTGTACGCGATCGTGTCGGAAGCGGTCGGCGACAGGGCCGCGGAACGCGACACCCTCGACGCGACGCTCCGGAGCGGCGACCCCAGGCTCGCCAACGAGCGGCAGAAGTACGAGACCCAGCGCGCGGCCGACGAGAAGGAGCGGGCGCGTCTCGAGCAGCGGCTGACCGACCTGTCGCGGCAGAAGGCGCTCCGGAGCGAGCGGCTGACCTTGGCGCGGCAGGTGCTGGACCGGCAGCAGAAGAGCCTCGAGCAGGGGCTCATCAGCGCGCAGGACCTGAGCCGCCCGCAGCTGGACCTGAATCAGGTGACGCTCGAACTGGAGCAGATCAACGGCGACATCGCCGACACGACCGGCAACATCGGGAAGCTGACGGCCGACATGGCGGCACGGCGGGCGTCGTTCGCGGAGGTGGAGCGCTCGATTCGCGAAGACCTCGACCGCGCGCGCGTGCGGCGCGACATGCTCGAACGCGACGTCGCCGCCCAGGCCGGGGGACGGTCGAACGTGCTCACGGTCGATGCGCCGTGCGACGGCACGATCACGGGCGTGCAGGTCCGCGGCCGCGGCGCCGTGGTACACGAAGGCGACGTCCTCGCGGACATCGTCTGCTCCGGGACGTCGCTGCAGGCCGAATTGCGGCTGCCGCAGCGCGGCCTCGCGCTGGTGCGTCCGGGCCAGCCCGTGAAGCTGATGTACGACGCCTTCCCGTACCAGCGCTACGGCCTGCGGTTCGCCACGGTCCGCTGGGTGAGCCCGGCCTCCGCTCCGGGCCAGGACGGCGCCTTCCGCGCCTTCGCCGAACTGGTGGGCGGCGACAGCGGCGGCATCGGCCCCGACGGCACCCGCACCGCCCTCGCGCCCGGCATGGCCGGCCACGCGGCGGTGATCGTCGGCCGGCGCACGCTCCTCAGCTACGCCGTCGAACCGATTCGACAGATCCGCGAGAACCTCGCGGTGCCTAAATAGGGATCAGGGATTGGGAATCAGGGATCAGGCTGATGCCTGATCCCTGATCCCAATCCCTGCCCTCAGGCAGTCGCCTCGCTCCGCTTGGGCCACCACCAGGACGCCGCGATGCTGGCGCTCAGCAGGGCGCCGATGATGGCCAGCGACCACGAGGTCGGGAACTTGCCGTCGAACATGCCGTTCAGCCACACCATCTTCAGGCCGACGAAGATGAGAATCGCGGCCAGGGCGTACTTGAGCAGGTGGAAGCGCTCGACCGCACCGGCGAGCATGAAGTACATCGCCCGCAGGCCCAGGATCGCGAACACGTTCGACGTGAACACGATGAGCGGTTCACGCGACACCGCGAAGATGGCCGGGACCGAGTCGACGGCGAAGATGATGTCGCTCATCTCGAGCATCGCCAGGGCCACGAGCAGCGGCGTGGCGTGCCGCCGGCCGTCGATGTTCACCACGAAGTTCTGGCCGTGGAGGTTCGGCGTCACCGGCATGAAGCGCTTCAGCAGCCGGACCACCGGGTTCTTCTCCGGCTCCACCTTCTTCTCCGGCGCGAACAGCATCTTCACGCCGGTCAGCAGCAGGAACACGCCGAACAGGATCACGATGGCGTGGTACTGCATCAGCGCGGAGCCGACCGCGATGAACGCCGCCCGGAAGACCAGCGCGCCGATGATGCCGTAGAAGAGCACCCGGTGCTGGTACATCGGCGGGATGTTGAAGTAGCCGAAGATCAGGACGAAGACGAAGATGTTGTCGACCGCCAGCGACTTCTCGACGATGTAGCCGGCGAGGAACTCGAGGCCGAACTGCCGTCCCGCGTCCGGCCCGAACTTCGACGCGGCGTAGAGATAAAAGCCGTAGTTGAAGGCCAGCGCCAGCGCTACCCAGATGATCGACCAGGTCAGCGACTCACGGAACGAGACCGTGTGCGCCTGGCGATGGAACACGCCCAGGTCGATGGCCAGCAGCACGAGCACGAATGCGGTGAACCCCGCGTAGAACCACCAGTACTCAACGAACGGAAAGTAGATGTCCATGCGCCCCCCACGGCGATGGACTACTCTACGGACCCATCGTGCTATCGGTCGACTAGATAGTCCTGATGTGAGATATCCGTTAAAACTCTGAAGGCCTGGCCCGCAGCCGCCCGCCGTCTCAGCCGAAGAGGTCCGTGCGCGCCGCGTTCGTGATGGCAAGCACGCCCGGGTGCTTCAGCCGCCGCTCCGCGGAGATGGCGTAGTACCGCTCCCGCACGACCGGCACCCGGCCGATGCTGTGCACCTTGTACTGCCGCGTCACCTCCGGCTCGATCACCGAGGGCGCGGGGAACGCCGCAGTGCCCGCCTGGCCGAACGCCTTCATCAGCGCCGAGTCGTCGAACTCCCCCACGATGCGCGGGTGCAGGTCCTCGGCCTCGAACCACTGATCGAGCGATCGGCGTACGGCCGTCGCTCGCGACGGGAGGAGCACCGGCGTGTCGTTCAGCGACTGCGGGAACCGGCGCCGCAGCTTCGCCGCGAGGGGACCGGCGGCGAAGAAGCTCGTGTCCGATTCGCCGAGCGCATGCCCGAACACCTTCACGCGGACGTGCGGTGGCGGCGGCACGTCGGAAATGACGACGTCCAGTTCGTGCGTCGCCAGCTCCGCGAGCAGCGCCTCGGTGCTGTCCTCACGGCACTCGAGGTGCATCGACTGTTCGGCGTCGAAGGCCGGCTGGAGGAGCCGGTGCACGATCAGCTTGGGCACGGCGTTCGCCACGCCCACGGTGAGCTGGAGGGGACGTCCCGGTGCGCGCCCTTTCAGCGTCTCGAGCAGTTCGCGGCCGATGCCGAAGATCTCGTCCGCGTAGCGGTAGACCATGCGCCCGGTGTCGGTGAGCACCAGCCGGCGCCCCTGCCGGTCGAACAGTGGCTGCCCCAGGGTGTCCTCGAGCAGCTTGACCTGTGCGCTGACGGTCGGCTGCGCGAGCCGGAGCTTCTCCGCCGCCCGTGACACGCCCCCCTCGCGGACGACCGTCCAGAAGTACAGCAGGTGGTGATAATTGAGCCACTCCATAGCCGATGACTATAGCAGACCCCTTAAGTATCTATTTGTCTATGGCGAGGCCGCCTCCTACGCTGGTGGCATTGCAGCCAGGGGGCTGCGGAGGAGTGACTCGGCACCATGTGGAACCAGATCAAGACCATTCTGTATCTCGGCGCGCTGTCGTCGCTGGCCGTGGCGGCGCTCTCGTGGATGGCTCCCGGGTGGTGGCTCGGCTTCGCGATCGTCGGCCTGGCCTTCAACCTCGGCGCCTACTTCTTCTCCGATCGCGTCGTTCTGCGCATGCAGGGTGCGCAGCCCCTGACGAGGGCCGACCACCCCGAACTGCATGCGATGAACGACGTGCTCGCGGAGCGGGCCGGCATTCCCGCGCCGCGCCTGTACATCATCGACGCGGACTACGCGAACGCGTTCGCCACCGGACGCGGCCCCGGCCACTCCGCAGTGGCGTTCACCCGGGCGCTGCTCCAGCAACTGCCGCCGCGCGAGGTGGCTGGCGTGCTCGCGCACGAAATCGCGCACGTGAAGAACCGGGACGTGCTCATCGCCACCATCGCAGCCTGCGTCGCCACGATGATTGGCGCCGTGGCGAACATGCTCCAGTTCACCGCCCTGTTCGGCGGATCGAGCGAGGACGAGGAGGGGTCGGGCATGGGGGGCCTGGTGTTCGCGCTGCTGGCGCCCATCGGGGCCACGCTCGTGCAGTTCGCCATCTCCAGGGCGCGGGAGTACGTCGCCGACGCCACCGCCGCGCGCCTCACGGGCGACCCGGCCGGACTGGCCAGCGCGCTGGAACGGCTCTCGCGGGCGACGCTCCATGCCCAGGAACTGCCGGCGCCGGCCGCCGCGAGCCTGTGCATCGTGAACCCGTTCGGCGGCATGCAGTCGCTCGCGTCGCTCTTCTCGACGCATCCGCCCATGGAGGAGCGTATCCAGCGCCTGCGCGCGCTCAGTGCCGCCATGGCGCGACGCGCGGCCTGAGTATCACGCCGCAGCCCGACGGCCGACGTCAGACCCGGCTGGCGTCGGCCACGGGCAGCAGCAGTTCGAACTGCGTCCCGCTCCCCACCTGGCTGGTCACCCGCATCGCGCCGGCAGACCGCCGGACGAACGCATGCACCATGGAGACGCCGAGTCCGGTGCCCTCGCGCGCGCGGCGGGTCGTGAAGAACGGCTCGCCGATCCGGCGCAGCGTCTCCGCATCCATGCCGCATCCCGTATCCGACACGACAATGCGCGCGTATCTGCCGGGAGGAAGCGGATAGGTCGCGGAGGCGGCCTGCGCGAGGCGGAGGTCGTCGACGGTGATCCTGAGGTCTCCGCCGTCGGGCATGGCGGCCCGGGCGTTGACCGCAAGGTTGATCAGGGCACCATCGAGTTCGCCCGGGTCGATGCGCACGGTGGGACGCGCGAGGGCCCGGATGTCGAGGCGGGTGGACGCCCCGGCGGCGTATTCGAGCAGCGGCCGCAGTTCGTCGATGGCTGCCGCCAGGCAGATCAGCCGGCGTTCTACCGGCTCCTGCCTCGCCAGCCCGAGGAGCCGCCCCGCGAGGCGCTCACCGCGCAGGGCCGCGTCGAGGGCGCGATCGACGCTGTCGCGGATCGGCGCCCCTTCCGGCAACGCGTGGTTGATGAGGTCCAGGTGCCCGACGATGACGCTGAGGATGTTGTTGAAGTCGTGGGCGAGGCCGCCGGTCATCTGGCCGATGGCATCGAGCGTCTCCTGGCGCCGCGCCGCCGCCTCTGCGCTCTTCCGCTCGGTGACGTCCTGCGCCACGCCGATGTACCGGTCGACGGTGCCGGTCGTATTCCGCACGGGATAGCCCCGGTCCCACACCCACACCACGGAGCTGTCCGGCCGCACCACACGGTACTCGTGCTCGAACGGCAGGCCATCGCGCTGGACGGCCAGCCCTTCGATCACTCGCTCGCGGTCCTCGGCATGAATGGCGTCGATGAACGACTTCGGGTTCTCGTAGAGCGACGCGCACGAGCGGCCCCAGACACGTTCGTAGCCGGGGCTGATGTAGAGCATGTGCGAGATCGAGGCGTCCGCGATCCAGAAGACCTCGTCGATGGTTTCGGTGAGATCGGACAGGCGCGACTGCAGCGCCTCGAGTTCGCGCGCCTGGAGGGCGTTGGTCGTCCGCAGCGCCTCGAGCTCCTGCTCCAGCTGCGCGACGGTGCGTCCGGCCGCAGTTCCATGAAGGCCAGCGGGCATGGTGTCACTCCAGCGCGGCAGGGCCGCCGGGTGCCAGATCAGCGACGGGCAGCGGCAACCTGCGACAACACCTGGCCGCTGCGCGCGCGGGCGAAGGCCAGCAGGCCCTGCACGGCGTTCTCGAAGTCATCGTTCGAGTAGGGCTTCTGCGTGTCCGCCCTGGCCGCGTCGCGAACCTGGTTGTACTCGCGCTGGATCTCGTTCTCGAGCCAGCCACCCTCAGCCACCGAATTCGCGATGGCCTGCAGGGTGTCCAGGTACTTCGCGTACAGCTCAGGATACGAGAGGATGCGCGTCACGAGGCGATTCCGCTGCGCCTCGGGAACATCGTTCAGGTTGTGGAAGATCGACGAGTCCGCGCCGGCCTTGAAGGCCTCGCTCTTGTCCCACGGGATCATCTGGAACCGCTTCTGGTTGTTGAAGCGGTACACGTAGAAGTTGTTGATGCCGTAGTTGCCGATGAAGCCGTCGTAGTCGCCAATGAACACCTCGACGGCCACGTGGCGGAGGAACTTGTCGAAGTCGATGTACTCACCGACGGCCGACTGGAAGGCAGCCGCACTCGACTGGTTGACGGCCTGGACCCACTGCGCGACGAACTCCGCGCGCGGGTCGGTCTCGTTCGTCTCGGGCTTGAACGGCAGCGGGACGTAGGCCGCGCCATCGGACCCGCGGTCCTCGAAGTAGTACGGCGTCCCGTTGCTCGGATAGTCGTACTTGTAGAGGTATCCGCTGTCCTCGCCGAGGTTCTTCTTGAGGAAGTCCTTGTCCACCGACTCGACGATCGTGAAGAGCCCCACGTACTCGTCGTTGACGTACATCTTGGCGTGCGTCTCGCGCGACGCCTCGGCGCCCATGCGGCGGAAGACGAGCATGCTCAGGCGCTCGTGCAGGTTCGTCATGTCCTGCGTGTTGTTGCGGAGGACGAACGACTTCAGGCCGAGGAACTTCTGCCCGCTCGTGTAGCGGTCGAAGTCGACGCGGAGGCCCGGCTTGATGCCGCTGCGGCTGCCGGTCCCGCGCGAGCGGATGCCGACGTTCCTGATCTTCTGGCCGCGCCACTCGAAGTCGCACGGGTAGTACTCGTTCGACAGGTAGTTGTCCTTGAGCGTCTGCCAGTCCTTCGAGTTGATCGTGAAGCGGATCTCCTGCAGGACCGAGTCGTCGAAGAACGCGTCCGAACTCCCCGTCGATGTGGACGTGGAGGTGCCGTTGCCGAATCCGAGCAGCGACTTCGACAGGCGGGGGTCACCGGCGGCATCCTGGGCCGAGGCGACAGCCACCTGCATGAGGGCCGCGAGAGCGAGTCCGAGAACGAGCGATGGCTTCATTGCTTGCTCAGGGTGACGGTGCCCGACGACACCGCGCCGGAACACGAGTTGGTGCCGCTATAGGTGCCGCTCAGCGAGGAACCCGAGACGCTGGCACTGCCAGAGGCCGACGCGGTGCAGCTCGCGCCCGATCCCGTTGCGCCGCCGGCGGGTACGGAGAGCGAGAAGGTCACGCTGCTACCGGATACCGTGCCCGACACGGTGCCGGTGGCCTTCGTGCCGTCGCTGTTGTCGGTCAGTGACAGGGTGCCGGAGAACGAGGTGCCAGACTGGGTCAGCACCCACGTCATGAGCCCGGAGCCGGAGGAGTCCGTGGCGGTCCCCGACCACGAACCGGTCACACTCGCCGTGGTCGTCGTCGTGGAGGGCGTAGAGGAACTGGGCGTGGTGGGTGAGCTGCCGCCTCCACTGCAGGCGGCGCTCAACACAAGGCACAGGAGCGCGCCCGCGAGGGCGCCCGTGGTTCGTTGATGGCGCATAGTGGAAACTTGGCGGATTCTAGCACGGCTGGTTCAGTAGACTGTGAGCGGCCTCCATCATGAAACCGTGTGACTGCATGGAACGACACCCGAAGCGCCGGGTGGTGCTGACGGGCGGACCCGGCGCCGGCAAGTCGGCGGTCCTCGAATTGATACGCCTCTTCTTCTGCGAGCACGTGAAGACGCTGCCGGAGTCGGCCAGCATCATCTTCGGCGGGCGGTTCCCGCGCGACGGCCGCGAGCCGGTGCAGCAGGCGGCGCAGCGCGCCATCTTCCACGTGCAGCGGGAACTCGAGGCCACCGGCGACGCCGAGAATGCCGCCGTCGTCCTGTGCGATCGCGGCACGGTGGACTGCTCGGCGTACTGGGTGGGCGCGGGGGATCTGTTCACGTCGGTCGGGACGACACGCCAGGCGGAACTCGCCCGCTACCAGACGGTCATCCACCTGCGCACGCCCACGTCGTCTCGCGCGTATAACCACGACAACCCGCTGCGCATCGAGTCGATGGAGGAAGCGGCGGTCATCGACGCCCGGATCATGGCGCAGTGGGACGGACACCCCCACCGGTTCATCGTGGAGCCGACGGCCGACTTCCTCAGCAAGGCGTCGCACGTGCTGGCGCTGTTGCGCGACGAGGTCCCACCCTGCTGCCGGCACCACGTGCGCACCTTCCTCTGGGACGGCGATTACGCCGACCGCGTCGAGGAGTCGCGCTGATGGCGATCTCGCGCCGCGGCGCCTGGGTGCTGTTCCTGACGGCCCTGGTGATCGTCGCCGCCTGGCCGCCGGAGCGCGGGTCCAGCCTGGCGCTCAAGGCCACCCGCCTCGCCGCCGACCCCACCGGGTCGCTGCCGTTCCTGCCCGAGCAGCTCGACTTCGGCCTGTCGGATGACCCGCAGGCGGTCGAGATGCGCGACGAACTGGTCCGCCGCTACGACGTGGCGTTCGCCAGCGGTCCGGTCATGCGCGCCCGCCTCGCGCTGAAGTCGGCCGTCGATCCGTTCGACAAGACCACCGAACGGCAGATGCTGCTCGTGCTCGGCGTGGTGGTGGCGTTCGTCGTGCTGCGGCCGAAGGGATAAGCGGTCGGCAGAAACAACAAAGGCCCGGTCACCGAGAGGTGCCGGGCCTTTGCTGCGTCAGATCTGCTTAGTTCCCGATCGTGATCTTCTCCACCTGCCAGGTCGAGCAGTCGCCCTTGTAGAGGACGGTCTCGGACTCGCAGTGGAGTTCGTGAACCAGGCAGCCGTTCTGGCCGTGGTTCTGGCTCGTCTGCGCCCAGCCCAGCAGCTTGCCATCGAGATCGAACTTGTAGATCTTGCCGTTGCCGTCGCCCGAGAAGAGGTACTGCTTCGGACCCGGGTTGATGCAGACCGACCAGGGCGCGCCCATGCCCTCGATGATCTTCTGGCGCTGCAGGTCGGAGTTGTAGACCTGCACGCGGCGGTTGCCGCGGTCAGCCACGTAGATGAGGCCGTTGGCGTCCGACGTGATGCCGTGCGGCGTGTTGAACTGGTCGGGGGCGCTGCCGCGCTCGCCGATCGCCTTCGCCCAGTTGCCGTTCTTGTCGAACTTGGCCAGGCGCGAGTTGTTGTAGCCGTCCGACACGAAGATGTTGCCTTCGGTGTCCCAGGTCACGTCGGTCGGGCGGTTGAACACCCACGGACGCATGACCGGCGTCTTCGACTCGATCTTCTCGCCTTCCTCGATGAACTTCTCGAGCCAGTCGAGCGGCTCTTCCTTGCGGCCGAGGGTGAGCGCCACGCTGGCGTCGGGGCGGAACTTGACGATCATGTTCGCGCCTTCGTCGGTCATCCAGACGTTGTCTTCCTTGTCGATGCGCACCGTGTGCGCGAAGCCCGCCGCGTAGTTGTTCGGGCCCCACTCCTTGACGAACTTCAGGTTCTGGTCGAACTCGAACAGCATGGAGGCCGCGCTGCCCTTGACGGTCGCGGTCTTGCCCGTGCGGCTGAAGACGAACAGGTTGCCCTTCGAGTTCTTGGCGACGCCGACCGCCTCGCCAATGGTCTGTCCGGGAACCGTGAGCCTCAGGACCTCTTCGGTGACCTTCAGCTGCGGGGTGTTCTTCTCGAGTTCCGCCTGCTTTGCCTGCTGTTCGGCGGTGCCTGCCAGGCCACCACCCGCGGGCGCCGCCGGACGCGGAGCTTCCTTCTGCTCCGCTGCGGGGGCCGGCTGGGCGGCCTGCTGCTGTGCGCACGCCGCAATGCCTACGGACATCGCGAGTGCCAGAATGACGCGCATCTTCATGTGAACCTTCTCCTCGGACCGGTTTCCGGATGAATTCGGTGCCGCGAGAGTATACACGCCTGCCACCCCAATGCACGGCCGTTTATGCGGGAAATCCCTTGCCTCTCCGGGCCGCGCGGGAAGGCAGTAAGGTAGGCCCATGCTCATCCGACTGGCGGCAGCTCTTGCCGGACTCGCCTTCGTGGCCGGAGCCGCGGCTCCCCTGCGCGCGCAGGCGCCGGCACCGGCACCGACCGCCTCGCTCGCCGGGGACGGAACGTATCGCCTCTACTGCGCGACGTGCCACGGGCGGGATGCGAGAGGCGACGGTCCGCTGGCCAGTTCGCTCAGGCGGCGGCCGCCGGACCTGACGCGGCTGGCCGCTGTGAACGGGGGCACGTTCCCGGCTGAGATGGTGGCGCGGGTCATCGACGGCCGCCGGCCGCTCAAGGGCCAGGGCGGCGGCGAGATGCCGGTCTGGGGCGATGCGTTCGCCAACACCACGGAGCGCACCTCTCCTGAGGAGCGCATTGCGCGCCTCGTCGCGTTTATCGAGAAGATCCAGGCCAATCGCTAGTCGCCAGTCGCAAAAGGCGGCACGCCGGACTGGTCGGCGAACAACACGGCCGCGCCGATCTCGAGAATGCCGACCGCAGATTCGCGAGTCAGTAACTCTCGGGGTTGTGATTGTCGCCGTGGCAGGTGAGATAGCACCGGCCACGGCCGGGGCTGGTCTGCTCCCACTTCAGGAGCCCGCTGCTGCTCGGCGTCACGAACCGCTTGTCGAAGTTGACCAGGTGGGCGTTGTTGAGCGTCGTGCCCTGGGCCGCACTGACCCCGTGCGGATCGTGACAGATCGAGCACGACGCGTTTTCGTTGAGCACGTGCCTGTTGTGCTCCTTGAACGAGGTCGGCCCGAGCACGATCGTCCGGTCGTGACACTTGTAGCAGAGCGCGTACGCCGCCGCGCTCTCGGTCGTGTTCGAGTTGTCCATGTCGTACCGGCCGGCCAGCAGGTGCTTGAAGCTGGAGCCGTGCGGACCCGACGGCCCGGTTCCCGGAGTCGACCCGTTCGGACCGGTGTCGTTGTCGTGGCAGTCGGTGCACGACATGATGCTCGTGAGTGTCCACGGCGCCTTGAGGCTCGGTGACGCCGTGGCCTTCGCGGCAGCCTCGATCGGGTGGTAGGACACGGCGGTGGTGTCGAACTGCACCCGCTTGTTGAAGGTCTGCGCCACCCGGTTCGGATAAGGCGGCGCCGGCTGTCCGTTCGCCTGCGGCATGTTCGCCGAATCGCCGTGGCACTTGAAGCAGATCTCGTACTCGTTCACCGAGGGCGGCGACCCGCTCGGCTGCACCAGGCTGCTCGTCCGGTTGATCCCCCACACTCCGGCCAGCTTGCCGGACGCCTTGGGCGCCGTCGCGGTGGCCGCATAGCTCGCATGCGGGTTGTGGCAGTCCTCGCACTCCGCGTGGCGCGGCGCCGCCGCCGACACCTCCGGCAGCGTGTGCTGGGCGTTGCCCGGGCCTTCCGTCGGATCGTGCACGCCGCTGACACGCATGGTGGGGTGCGTGTAGGCCTTGGAGAACTCCGCCTGGATGTTCCGCCCGATCGCATTCGGCCCGTGGCACGGCGTACACGTCGCCTCTTCCACGCCCTTCAACGTGCGGGCGGCGGCGGCCGCGGTGTGGGGCTTGTGGCAGCTCTCGCACCCGTTGGACGCCACGGTCGCGTAGCCGGTATGCGCCCCCTGCGCCGCCGCGTACGGCTTCGTGGAGGTCATGTGCGTGCTGGGATTGGTGGACCAGTAGGCCGGACGATGGCACACGAGGCACATGGACGACCCTGAGTTGTTCATCACGAGGAACTTCTTCGTCGTGGTGTCGATGTCCTGCTGATGGGCATCGTGGCAGCTCACGCACTGCACCTGCCCGTTCGCATCGAGCGCCACCGGGCTGCCGGCCGGCGGATTGACGAGCGTTGCGCCGGTGGATGGCACGAACGAGATCGGATGGTCGTCACGCAGGTTCGTCCCGAGCGACGAGGACCCCGTCAGCTTGCCGGTCGGGAGCCCGTTCATCGGAATCTGGCCCGACCCCGCGATGTTGCCGATCGCCACGGTTCCGTCATGACAGCTGAGGCACAGCTTGGAACTGCCCTGCGGCACACCGACCGTGGCGTTCATCGTGCTGCTGGTGTACGTGGTGTAGGTGGCCGACGAGAGATTCTGGCTCCACAGCGGCGTCACCGTATTCGCGTTGTGGGGCGTGTGGCAGAAGATGCAGATCTCGGTCGTCGTCTGGGCCTGCACGGGACCAGGCCCGCTGGTCGAGAGGTTGTGCTTGTTCGTCGGGAGCGTGACGGCCTGCTGGGCGGACAGGGGCAGCAGGGTCGCCAGGTAGACGAGCCACAGGCCGCACAGGGCGACGACCGGCCGCGTCACCGCGCCTCCTTCACGTACTCGAACACCTGGATGCGCCGGTTCGCGGCGTCTGCCACGTAAACCAGATCGTCCGCGATCGTGATCCCCGACGGCAGCCACAGCTGGCCAGGGCCGCGGCCCGAGCCGCCGAACTGCAGGAGCAACCGCCCCGCCTCGTCGAAGATCTGCACGAGGTCGTTCAGCCCCTCGACCACGTAGATGTGCCCCGTGCTGTCGACGGCAATCCCCTTGGGCTTGTCGAAGTCGCCAGGTGCATCGCCGAGCCGCCCGAACACGGAGAGCGGCGCGCCCTTCCGATCGAGCACCTGTACCCGGAAGTTCATGGTGTCGGTCACGAGGAGGCGGCCGTCCGCCGTCCGGGCGATGTTGGTCGGGAAGTTGAACTGGCCCGGTCCGGCCCCTCGCGTCCCGAACGAGCCGAAGGGGGTCCCGTTCAGCCCGAGCATGGCAATCCGGTTCTGCAGCGTGTCGACCACGTAGAGCAGATCGGCCGAGGCCGCGATGCCGGTCGGCCGGGCGAATCCGTCGCGCTCGCCACGGGTCCAGAGCACATGTCCCTTGCGATCGAGGCAGATGACCTTCCGGCCCACCGAGTCGGTGACGTAGATCCGTTCGCCCACGACGGCAATGCCGATGAGCGACTCCGCGTCCACCGTGATCGTGTCGTAACTGGAGCGGGCCACGTCGTACACATGGATGACACCGCCCACCGAGTCGGCGACGTACACCCGCCGGTCCGCGCCGATCGCAATCCCGTAGGGCTGCTGCATCGACTTCTCGGCGTCGCCACCCACGATCACGCGCAGGAACTTCGAGAAGGCCGAGGGCGGGCGCTTGATGGCCTGCGGGCTCAGCGCGCGCACGTACTTGATCCGGGCCGCGTCCGGCGGTGGCGGCCACACGGGCCGATCCGCCTGCTGGGCATGAAGCGGCGCACACGCCAGGCACAGCGCGAGACCCAGGGCCCTGCGTGCGTTCATCGCACCCGCGCCCCGAACTGGCGAATGACGCTGAAGCGGATCTGGCGCCCGCCGAACACGTCGGGCCCGAGCATGCCGGGGTACTGCATCCGGCTGTGGCTCTTGCGGTACTCGAGCGCGAAGTTCACGGTGCGCAGCCGGTATTCGAGCCGGGCGTAGGCACTCAGCGCGTCCTGGTTGAACAGCGTGCGCGAGGCGGACGCCTGTTCGTTGCGCAGCCAGCCCGAGATCCGGAGCGTCTGGCGCACCGTGCCGTCGAGACCCACGCTCCAGAAGAGCGTGCGGTCGACGCCGCGGCCCGCCGCCCCGTCGAAGTTGTTGTAGAAGTGTCCGGCGGTGGTCGAGACGAAGCTCTGGCCGATGAGGCGGAACGACGCCGTGCTCGAAATGGTCCGCTGCAGGTTGCGCATGAAGGTCGCCGCCCGGCCGCGCGACATGTTCACCTGATCGGCGTTCGCGGACACCGACGCCCGCGTGTTCTGCACCTGCACCGACCCCCGTACGCGCTCGGCGTCGAAGTTGCCGAAATCGAGGATCTCGTCGCGGTACAGCGCCCGGTCGTAGCCCGTGCTCGCCGAGAACCAGCCCGCGTTGGTGGAGACGTGCACCTCGTGCGACTGGCCCTCGCTCTGGCCGACCCGCCCCTCGGGCGTCACGCTGGTGCCGAGGCCGCGCGTGGTGCTCGCGCCCGCCCCAACGTGCCTGGCGTTCACCTGGTAGCTGACGCCGGCGTCCGCCGACTTCGTGGCAACCTGCGTGGTGCGCCCTTCGACCACCTGCTGCCGCTGCCCGGCGGTCGCGCTGCTCGTCACGCTGAGCCCCTTTACGACCTCCGCCTGCGCCGACACCGACCCGAGGACCGCGCCGGTACTGGCGTTGTCGCCGCGCTGCCGATCCACGCTGCCCGTGCTGCGGATGGCGACCCGCGCGTTCGGCTCGTAGGCCAGGTTCACCTGGCCGTACTGCGTGCCGGCATTGCCCGTGGTGGTGATGGGCGAGTACGCGCCGCTCTCCAGGTCGACCGGGCTCAGGAAGACCGAGCGCGAATCGGTCGTGCGGCGTCCGGCATTCATCGTCAGCCGCAGGTGGGCCGGGAGGGTTGCGCCGAAGTCGTAATCGAGCAGGCCCAGCTTCTGCCCATACGTCTGCTGCATGACGTTCTCGGACGCCGTCGACTGGAAGCGCAGCGTCTGATGCGTCGCGCGCGTGTTCTTCAGCACCGAGGTCGAGAAGTCGCGGTCCTGCTGGCGTGCCTGGTACTGCCCGCCCGAAATCACCGACTCACCCCGGCGGTAGGCCAGGGAGATCTGCGGCAACCTGTCCAGCCCGACGTTCCAGTTCATGGTCGTGTCGCGGTTGGTGGATTCGTAGTCGACCGGCGGCGCGCCGGACGCGGCGAGCAGGCCGCTGCGAATCGGGTTCGTGGGTGCGAGATCGCCGGCCGATGTACTGCGCGTCCGCGAGGTCTGGAAGAAGAACGGCATCGGGCTGGCCGGCAGCAGCGTGCCGCCAACGCGGTAGCCGATGTCGCCGGCCCGGCCGTCCTGCGCCCTGGTGCCGGCACTCGCCGCGGAGTAGTTGCTCGACCGCCAGCTCCCCAGAACGGAGTAGCGGAAGATGCGGGGATCCACCAGCGACGAATCCATCCCGAGCGAATAGTTCTGGCCGACAGCCCCGTTGGCGTCGCGCTGGGCAGCCGACTGCGTCTCGCTCCTGACCACGCTCAGCTCGGCGCTGCCATTGACCGTCGTCTGTGCAGCGGCACTGGCTCCGCAGGCCATGATGATCCCGGCCACACACGCGAGGCGCGCCGCCGTCAATGCGCCGCTCCGAGCATCTGGATGCGCGCCGCCGACCGCAGGTCCGCCAGCCAGGTGTCGCGCCGCTCGGTGCACCGCGTCGAGGCCAGGTCGGCGATCAACGTTGCGGACACCTGCTCGAACGTCCGCTTCTGCGGCGGCTTGACCTCCGACACCAGCACGATGTGATATCCGTAGATCGACTCGACGATCGCGCTGGGCGTGCCGACGGGCAGGTTCGCGACAATGGCATCGAAGGGGCTTGCCAGCCCACCGCGGTGCACCAGTCCCATGTCGCCCCCCTTGTCACGGCCCGCGTCGGTCGAGAACGTCCGCGCCACCTCGGCGAACGCCGTTCCCGCGTCGAGCGCACGCCTGGCTTCCTGGGCGCGTGCCTTCGCCCGGGTCCACGCCTCCGGACCGCTGCTCGGGTCCACCGCGATCGTCACGGCGTGCACATGGATCTGCTCCGGCTCGACGAACCGGTCCGGGTTCCGCCTGTAGAACAGCTCCGCGTCGTCAGCGGTGACGCGGCACTGGTCGAGCACGCCGAGCTTCATGGCATGGTCGATGACGATGCGTCTGGCGAGTTCCAGTTCGACGGACGCGCGGGTCGCCCCCGCCTTCTTCAGCTGTGCGTCGAACTGCGCCGCCCCGCCGTACCGCGTCACGGTCTGGCTCCAGGCGGCCTTCATCTCGGCGGGTGACGGCGTCAGCTTCTTTCGCACGCCGTCCTGGTACACGAGCTCCTCGTCGATGACGTTCGAGAGGGCCTGCCGGCGGAGCGCCGTCATCTTCTCGGCGCTCACGTTGCGGTGGAACGACTCCTGCGGAATCAGGGTCGAGAGGACGGCGGCAACCCTGTCGCTCGTCACGGCCATGCCGTTCACCAGTGCGACCTCCTGGACAGCGCCGGCCGGAGGCGGAGTGGCTGGCGGATGTGACGGCATGGGCCGCTGGGCGTCGAGCGTTGCGACGCCCAGCGACAGGACGAGCGACAGGATTCCCGCGCGTGTCATCGGGCTCGCCCTACTTCACGTGGCAGGTCTTGCACATCTGGCTGCCGGTGTTGGCCACGCGGAGGAATCCGCCGTTGCTCCCGTTCAGCGAGTTGTTGTGCGAGTCGTGGCAGCTGGCGCACTCGACGGTCGCCGTCGCGGCGGACGTCCCGAAGAGCGGCAGCTGGCCCGCGGCGCCGTTGATGTAGATGCGGGCCCCCGACTGCGTGATCGTCGTGTAGTGCGACGGATCGGCCGTCACGGCCGCCTGATAGGCCACGGCCACGGGGTGGTCGTTGCGCAGGTCGGAGCCGAGGAACGGCAGGCCGCCCGACATCACGTCGTTGGTGCCGCTCGCGGTACCGTTCGTGTAGTTCGCCTTGGCGGTGGCCTGCTTCGTGAACGCCACCTGCCCGCCGAGGGGCGAGGTGCCGAACGCCGCGCCGTTCACGTTGGTCACCACGTCCATCGCGATGGTGCCGTCATGGCAGCTGAGACACGCGCCGGAAATGCCGCTCGTGATGCCCGACGCGGTTGCCACCGTCTTGCTCGTCGAGCTGCTGTAGACCTGGTACGACGCCCCGGTCGGGTTGCTGCGGTTCCACAGCGGCTGGCTGGTGGAGCCGCTGTGCGGCACGTGGCAGAACACGCAGGTCTGCCCGTTGATGGTGGTGTTGCTGTTCCTCACACCCGAACCGGCGCTGAGGTCGTGAGGACCTCCAGCGATCACGGCGGTGACCTGGGCGTAGCTGTTGGCTGACGACAACAGCAGCACCGCTCCCGCGAGTAGTAACGCTCGTCTCATCTGGTCGCTCCATTGAGATACTGAAAAACCTGCACGCGCGAGTTCCCCTGGTCCGCAACGTACAGGCGGTCCTGTTCGTCCACGGACATACCGGCTGGCAGGATGAACTCGCCCGGATTCCTGCCCCCCGACCCGACAAAGAGAAGCAGCTGCCCCGCATCGTCGAAGATCTGGAAGTTGTTGAAGGACGCATCGACGACGTAGACGTGACCCTCGCTGTCGACGCCCACCCCCTTGGGCCGGTTCATTTGACCGGGACCGTCGCCGAGCGTGCCGAAGGTCCGCACGAACTGTCCCTTCGGGTCGAAGACCTGGACCCGGAAGTTCAGCGTGTCGGCCACATAGAGCTGCCCCTGCCGGTCGACCGTAAGGTTGGTCGGGAAGTTGAACTGGGCGTCGTCGGTGCCGCGGGCCCCGAGCGTCTGCTGTGCCGCGCCGTCGAGCGAGGAGTAGACCAGCACCTGGTGCTTGCCCGAGTCGGCCACGTACAGCCGGTGATTGACGCGGTCCAGCGCGAGCCCTGACGGATTCTCGAGCTCGCCTTCGTGCCCGATGGCCACGCGCATCCGGCCGTCGGGGTCGTACCCGAACACCCGCTTCAGCGTGGCGTCCGCCACGAAGACCGTGCCGTCGGCATCGACGGCGACGCCGATCGGCTTCGCCAGCCGGCCCGCCCCGTCCTCGCCCAGGAACGAGACATCCTTCTTGTCGGGATCGAACACGAACGCGCGCTTGGCCGCGGTGTCGGCCACATAGACCTTGCCGGACTTCGACGCCGCCACGCCGTACGGCTTCAGCAGCGCATCGCCGCCCGCACCGGGATCCTGGGGCCCGAGCAGCAGCGCCGCGAACCGCGAGGGTTTCTTCGCGGCCTTGAAGTCGTTGGCGCTCTGGTACGTCCGCAGGTACTTGATGCGCGGCTGCTCCGGCGGCAGCGGCCACACCAGCTGCAGATCCTTCTGTGCGGCGGCCGGCTTCTTGTCCTTCGCCGCCGACAGGTCCGCCGTCGCGATGCAAATGAGGGCAATCGCTCCACTCGCAAGGGCGAGCGACCTGAACACTCGGGGATGCATGGTTGGCCGGAACTGAGCAATATGCAGGCCAGACCCTCGGGCGTTTACAGGATGTCCATTTGAAGACCGACAAGATGTATGGAATTCACAGGGCACAGCTCTGCGGTATTGAGCTTGCACTGGGAAGGGTCACACACCATCGAATCGGGCCTGAACGAGGCTCGATCGTGTAACTCCGAGTCGCCGAGCCATGAACCTTACACTCACGGTCGCGCCGTCGATCCTTGCTTTCGCAACCACCATCCATCTCGGGATGGTGGTGTTGCGCGTCCATCGCACGGGTCAGGGCGCGCCCCAGCATTTGGTAAGCGCGATCTCACTTCTGTTCGCAGGTTCGCCGTGGCTGATGCCCACGCCGGCGGGCCTGGCAGCGGGGTTCGTCGCGCACGTGCTGTGGTTCATCGCGTGTGAACGGCTCCTCGCGCCGGCCGCGGCACCACCCCAGGCCAGCAGCGCCCCGCTCGCTGCACGGAAGGCCACGCTCGCTGCACGGCCTGCCGCCAAGGGCATCGCACAGGCGGCGCGTCAGGCACAGCCGAAAGGTTTCGTAAATACACCGGTGATGGCGGTATTCGACGAGACGCCGGACATCCGCACGTTCAGGCTCGCGCGCCCCGATGGCTTCACGTTCACGGCGGGCCAGTTCCTCACCGTGCGCCTGCAGGCGGCGGGCAAGGAACAGGTGCGGTGCTACTCGATCAGTTCCTCGCCCGGCTCCCTCGGCTACCTGGAGATCTCGGTCAAGCGGATCGGCCTGGTGTCGAGCGCGCTGCACGCGACGCTGCGGCCCGGCTCCCTTCTGATGGTCCGTCCCCCCGCCGGGTCGTTCCACTACCCGCAGGACGACCAGCGCGGGCTCGTGCTGCTCGCCGGCGGCGTCGGCATCACCCCGCTGATGTCGATGCTGCGGCACGCGGTGGAGTCGGACACGCACCGCCCGGTCACGCTCTTCTACTCCGTGCGCCGTGTGGAAGACATCGCGTTCAACGATGAACTCACCGTCCTGGCCCGGCGCAACGAACACGTGCGCATCTTCATCGCGGTGAGCGAGGGCGCTCCTGGGGACGGGCACTTCCCCGGTCATATCAGCGAGTCGCTGGTCACCACGATGGCCCCGGACGTCACGCACTCGGTCTGCATGATCTGCGGGCCGCAGCCGATGATGGACGCGATGACGGCGATGCTCACCTCCATCGGCGTGCCGAAGGCACAGATCCGGTTCGAGGTGTTCCAGGCGGCGATCGCCGCCAGCAGCCGGGTGGGGACACCAGCGCCGACACCGGCGGGCGGTGCGGCGGACGACGACCTGCATGACATCACGTTCGAGCGCAGCGGGCAGCAGACACGCGTCAGCGGGTCGCAGACGCTGCTCGAAGCCGCCGAAGACTGCGGCGCGGAGATCCCGTCGCTCTGCAGGGCCGGCGTCTGCGGCACCTGCCGCACCCTCGTCATCAGCGGCGACACCACCTGCTCGTCCACCATCCTGAACGATGACGACCGCGCAGCCGGTTACGTGCTGGCCTGCGTCACCCAGGTGGCGAGCGCGTGCAAGGTGGATGCGTGAGTTCCGCAGGCTCCGCTGCCACCTCCTCGGCCGGGCCGCGCCGCCCCGGCCCCGCGCCGCGTCCGCGCGCTTCTGCGCAGGCGCCGCTCCAGCAGGCCGGCCCGTTCAGCAACGTGCTCGTGCTCTGCGCCATCGCGACCGCGGGCATTGCCGCCTACATCTTCATCGGCCTCGACGGATGGGCGTACTATTCCACGCCTGCCGCCGTGCGCGGGTACACCAAGGGGCACGAGCTCCTCCGTCCGGCGGGCCGCGTCGGCCACCTCTTCGGCGTGATCGGCTTCGTCATGATGCTGGCACCGGTCATCTACGGCATCCGGAAGAAGGCGAAGCGCCTCCAGAATTTCGGCAGCATGAAGACGTGGCTCGACGTACACGTGTTCTGCGGCGTCATCGGTCCGGTCTTCGTCACGTTCCACACGTCGTTCAAGTTCGGCGGACTGATTTCCGTCGCGTACTGGTCGATGGTGGCGGTCGTGTCCTCGGGTTTCATCGGACGTTACCTGTTCGTCCGCATCCCCCGCAGCATCCGGGGCGTCGAGGTCGACCAGGCGGAACTCGACCGGCGCGCCGCGGACCTCGGCGCCCATCTCGTCGAGACCGGCGTGTCCGACGACCTGCTCCGCGCGATCGACGCCTTCGAGCAGCGCGTCGTGCCGCAGGGCGAGGTGTCGTACACCGCGCTGCTGGGTGGCGACGGCCTCATCGTCCGCGAGGTCGAACGGTTCAAGGCCAGGGTGGCCGAGATCGACGGGGCGCCCGACCTGCACGAGGAAGTGATCGCCATCGCCACGGAGCGGGCAACGCTGCTGCGGCGCATGGCCTATCTCCGCAAGACCAAGCAGCTCTTCGACCTCTGGCATGTCTTCCACATGCCGCTCGTCTACATCCTCTTCGCCATCGTCGTCGCGCACGTGGGCATCACGCTGTACATGGGCTATGTGCCGTTCATGGACTGACGGCCCGCAGGCGAGCGCTCCACCACGGAGGACACGGAGAACGCGGAGCCAGGTCTTCCCAGAGAAGTACTCCGCGACCTCCGCGGTGGCGTGCTATCGCCATGTCCTCTACGCGATCCTGCTCTGTCTCTGCGCAGGCACGGCCCAGGCGGGGCAGCTCGGGTCGATGCTCTCACCTGGACCACTCGCACGGGCACACGCACAGCTCGAAGGCGCGCAGTGCCAGCAGTGCCATGAGGCTGGACGGAAGGTGAGCGCCGCGCGCTGCCTCTCCTGCCACAAGCCGGTGGCCGACCGGGTCCTCGCGAAGAAGGGCGTGCACCGCCAGGCCACGGACTGCGTGCAGTGCCACAAGGAGCACGCGGGCGTGAACGGCGACCTGCGCCACCTCGATACGAAGGCCTTCAACCACGCGGTCGAGGCCGGCTATCCGCTCGACGGCCAGCATGCGCGCACCGCCGCGAACTGCGCCGCGTGCCACAAGCGGCGTTCGTTCCTCGAGGCGCGGACCACGTGCGTCAGCTGCCATGCGGACCCGCACAGGAACCAGCTCGGCGCGACGTGCACGACGTGCCACTCCACCGCGGTGGCATTCACCGCCGCACGAACGACGTTCGACCATTCGACGGCGCGGTTCCCGCTGACGGGGGCGCACGTGAAGACCGCGTGCGAGCAGTGTCACAGGAACGCGGTGTTCAAGGGGCTTCCCTTCGCCAGCTGCACCGCCTGCCACAAGGAACCGCACGACGGCCGGTTCAGCGCTACCTGCACGACATGCCACACCACGGACGGGTGGAAGACGCAGAACGTGCAGCACGCACGCACCCGGTTCCCGCTCGTCGGTGCCCACGCGAAGGTGGCCTGCGCACGCTGCCACACCGGCGAGGCCATGACGGACACGGTGCGCTTCGACACCTGCTCGGCGTGCCACGTGAACGTCCACCGCGAGAGCATCAAGGACGACTGCCGCTCGTGTCACGACGAGACCAGCTTCAGGAAGGGCACCTTCGATCACGCCGCGAAGACGACGTTCGCCCTGCAGGGAAAGCACGAGGGTGTGGCCTGCGCGAAGTGCCACACGGGCGTGAGCACGGGCGACGTCCCCCTCGCACGCGTGGTGGCCGACTTCAGTGGCGCGCGCACCGAGTGCGTCAGCTGCCACCTGGACAAGGACCCGCACAAGGGCACCTTCGGCCGCGCCTGCGACAGCTGCCACACCCCCTCGACCTTCAGCGTGAAGGCGTTCAGGCACCCGAAGGAGCCGGTCTTCTTCGGCGGGCAGCACGAGCCGGTCGCCTGCGAGAAGTGTCACGTGGCGGACCGGGCCGAGCGCCCGGCACCCGCAAAACGGCCGGTGTTCGACTGTGTGTCCTGCCACCAGGACCCGCACCTGGGCCAGCTCCCCTCCGCCTGCGATCAGTGCCACCGCGTGGACGGCGTCAAGTTCAAGGCGCTCGCCTTCTCGCACGACCGCGCGCGGCTGCCGCTGACCGGCAAGCACGAGACCACTGCGTGCACCAAGTGCCATGCGACGGAAACCCGCGCGTTCCCGTCACGCAGCGGCACCGCGGTCGCCTACAAGCCGCTCTCACTCGAGTGCCGGAGCTGCCACCAGGATCCGCACCTGGGCCAGGTCGCCCAGACGTGCGAGACGTGCCACACGGCGGCCACCTTCGAGATCGGCACCACCTTCCAGCACCAGGGGATGGACGACTTCTTCAAGGGCTTCCACGGCCGGTACGCGTGCGCCGACTGCCACAAGAAGGAACGGCGGCAGTACCCCGCGGGCATCGGCATCGCCGTCCGCTTCGCGGTGGGCCGCACCTGTGCGGCCTGTCATCCGAACATCTAGCGCGGGACGGTCTGCGTTAGGGCCTGCGGAAGACCACGCGTCCGAACACGCGCCGCGCAATCGGCAGCCCGCCGGGCCACTCCAGATGCTGGGCGCGGTTGAGGTCCTGGCCGACCACCGACAGCTCGATGCGGTGCGTCACCTGCCAGCCCAGGCGCACGCCCAGGGTCGTGAACGCCGGCACGGGCCCGACCGCGAGGGCGGACACGCGGCGCACCGTCGTGTCGAGCGAGACATGCCGCGGCAGATCGAGCGCCAGCTGCGCCTGCACCTGGTGACGCGGCGTGATCCCCTCGTACCGCCGCTCCTGCGACACATCGAGCGCACCGGGGTCGCGGGTCACGGCGACCTTGACGTAGGCGTAGTTGACCGTGCCGCGCAGCTGCGGCCACGGCCGCAGGTCGGCCGTCACCTCCGCGCCATGCGTCTCGCCGAAGAGCCCGTTGCGGAACATCACTTCGAGGATGGTGTGCGTCGGCGCCCCAGGGAGGCTCTCCGGATATGCGCGCATGAACTCGGTGCTGAGCACGTCGTTCAGGCTGTTGTAGAACGCCGACACCGTCACGAAGGCGCGGCTGCCGGACCGCACGCGGTAACCCGCTTCGTAGGCCACCAGGGACTCGGGCCGGAACCCGGGGTTGGGCGCGAGCCGCACGAAGGTCGGCACGGTGGGATTCGCCAGGCTCGTCGTGGTGTAGTCGGTCTCCACACGCGAGGGGGCCCGCACCGCCCGCGTCACAGCGCCGAATACGGTGCTCGTCGGCACAGGACTCCACGTGAGCCGGGCGGAGGGCTGCACTTCGAGGCCTGAGTAGGCGTTGTGCTCGATCTTGGCGCCGAACATCGCTCGCAGCCGGCTGCCGACCAGCGGGACCTCGTCCTGCACGAACGCGCTGAACAGGCTGTCGGTACGCCGCGCGGGGACCAGGGCACTCGGAGCCACGGCGGTCACGAGACCCGACGTCACGCGATACCCTCCGCCGAACGTGATCTGCTGCCCTCGCCAGGCACGCGCCGTCTGCTGGTAGTCGAGGTCGGCGGTGTCCCGGCGCTCACCGACCGGCACTTCGTCCCGGCTGGTCCGGTCGTAATAGAACTGGAACTGGTACGACGCGCCGGAGGCGCGCGTTCCGCGCAGGCGACCGAGCACATTGCCGCCAGCAAGCGGCGCATCCACCCGACGCTCCGTGCGGTAGGGCGGCACGTAGCTGGTGGTCACGGCCACCTCCCCGAGCCGTGCCGCATAGATGTCGCCCTGCAGCGTCATCGCCCGGCCGCCCGTCGTCGCCCAGTCGACGCGCCCGCCGGCCTGCACGAGACGCGATCCGTCGGTTCCGGCTCCCGTGTCCCGCAGTTCGTGCGCGTGCTGCTGCGCCTTCGCGTACATCCGGTACGCGAGGTCGTCCCGTCCGCCGCCCACCCGCACGGCGGTCATGAACTGACCGTCCTGGCCCACGTCTCCCGAGACCAGTGGTGACCGCGTCCGCGACGCGTCCTTCAGGATGATGTTGATGACCCCGTTGACCGCGTTCGCGCCCCACAGCGTGCCGCCGGGGCCCTTGATCACTTCGATCCGCTCCACATCCTCGAGCAGCACATCCTGCACTTCCCAGTAGGTGCCGGCGAAGAGCGGTGAATAGACGGCCCGTCCGTCGATGAGGACCAGCATCGCCCGGGACAGGCGGTCGGCGAAGCCGCGCACGCCGGTGGCCCAGCGGCTGCCGTCGATGCGCGCCACCTGGACACCTGGCGCGAGCCGCAGTGCCTCCGGCAGCGACGTCGCTCCGGCGCGGCGGATGTCGTCGTTCGTGATCACGAACAGGGCCGCCGGTATGTCACCGGACGGCTCCGGCCGCCGCGTCACGGTGGTCACGTCGAGCCCGAGCAGATCCTCGAGACTCATGCGCTTGAGGACGTCGGTTCCCTGCTGCGCCGCGACGCCAGCTTCGAAGGTCGCCATCACGCACGCCAGCAGGAACGCGCACGCCAGTCGACGTCGTTCAATCACGAGCAGTTCTCCACGCCGCGACCGCGCCGGCGTCCGGCGGCATCGCGTGTCTGGTAGCGGTGGACGGTCACGAGGCACCCCACGGCTGCTGACCGGGTCCGGCCAGGTGGGTCCGGCCGGCGGAGTCGCCGGCCGGCACAACGAGCGGCACCGGATTGGCCCGAGGCAGGCGCACGGTGAACGACGCGCCGGCCCCGGGACCGGAGCTGTCCGCCTGAACCGTGCCTCCCTGCAGCTCGGTCAGTTCCTTGACGATGGCCAGGCCGAGCCCGAGCCCGCCCTGCTCCCGGGTCATCGAGCCGTCGGCCTGACGGAACCGTTCGAAGACATGCGGCAGGAACGACGGGCTGATCCCCACTCCGTTGTCACGCACGGTGATGACGCAGGCATCGGCCTCTTCGTGCAGGGCCACGGTCACCGTGCCTCCCGGCGGCGTGAACTTCAGGGCGTTCGACAGGAGGTTCCACAGGACCTGGCGCAGGCGGTCGCTGTCTCCCCGGACCCGGCAAGGCTCGCTGGGACGCGAGACGACGAGGGTGATGTTCCGGGCCGTCGCGCCAGCGGCCACGACTTCGAGCGCCGCGTCCACCACCTCGCGCAGATCGATCTCCCGCATGGTCAACTGCAGCTTGCCGGTGATGATGCGGGAGATGTCCAGCAGGTCTTCGACGACACGACTCTGCGCCTGGGCGTTCCGGGCCACGCTGGCAAGACCGCGCTCGAGCGTCTCGCGGGACGGGTTCGTGGACTGCAGGATCTGCGCCCAGCCGAGAATGGCGTTCAGCGGCGTCCGGAGTTCGTGCGAGACCGCCGCGAGGAACTCGTCCTTCAGCCGGCTCGCTTCCCGTTCACGGGCAAGGACGGCGTCGCGCTCCTGCTGCATTTGCCGGCGCTGGTCGATCTCCAGCCGCAGGGCCGCGTTCGACTCGACCAGCGCGCTGGTCGTCTCGTTGATGCGGCGGACCATGTCCGAGAACGCGCGGACGAGGTCGCCGGTCTCGTCCGGCGGAGCCTGAATCTGGGGGAGTTCATAGCCCGGATCCAGGCCGACGGCGCGGGCCGCCTGGGCCAGCGCCACGATCGGCTTCGAGATGAGACGCTGCAGGGCGCCCGCCACCCCCAGCGCCGTGAGCCCACCGATGAACAGCATCAGCAGGCCCATGGACGCGGTCGCGACGACGCGGCTCCCGAGATCGGAGAGATCGCGTTCGACGATGACCGAGCCGACCTCACGGCCGTTCCGCTGCACGGGCACGCGGCCGACGACCTCACGCCACGAGAGCAACTCCGCGGGAACCCCCGTGCACGGCTGCTCGCCCGATCTGGCGAACGAGGCGAGCAGCGAGCCGTCCGCCCTGAAAGCGCAGGCGCGGATGAACGCCGGCCTCGAGGCGACGCTGGCCAGCGTCGCCTGCGCTGCGTCGGCGTCGTCGAACACGATGGCAGCGGCGATGTTCTCGCTGAGCACCTGGGCGAGCCCCTGTGCGTCCGCGACGGCGGCGTTGCGAAACCGAACCCCGTCGAAGATCGTGAAGCCCAGGATGCCCGCAACGAGCGCGGACGCGCTGACACCCATGGCCAGGACCGTCAGCTTGCGGTGGATGGGCAGCGTGGAGAACCAGCGCTTCACCGTGGACCTCCGCGAACCGACATCGCCAGCGTCAGCAGCTGGGAGCTGATGCGTAACCCGACGCGCCGCGCCGCGTCGTCGTCCACCTCGAAGCGCACCCGCCCGCCGATCACGTGGAGGCCCACGATGCCGCCCCGGTCGAGGAAGTCCTCGTCGTCGCCGACCGTCAGGATGGGGAAGGCCTCCGCCGCCGCCAGCAGTGGGTGCACGACACCGCGGATCGACGACCGGACGAAGAGCAGGTGGCATCCGCGGAGTTCGGCGAGGGTGTCCACGAGGCGCACGTTCAGGGACCGTCCCGCCACCGTCTCGCCTTCGACCAGGGTGGCGAGATCGTCGCCGAACGGATTGGGAGATGCGACGCAGAGGTCGATCGACCTCCGGCCGTCGAGAACCTCCGGAGGCCAGGTCACGAACTGCGGAAACTTCGACACGAACGCCGCCTTCAGTCGCGCCTCGGGCACGACCGCCGCAAACGGCAGGGCTGGGACGAGCGCGACGAGCGTCGCCACCGCGAACAGCCATCGAGATCGAAGGACTCTGGACAGGCTGCCCGCTGGAGCAATGGGTGTGCCCGCGGCAGGCACGCGCGGAGCTCCGCCGTTGCTTTGATTTCAGACGATCGGGCCGAAGGCACCGTCGCGAAAACGACAGCCGCGCATCAAAACGCAACAGTCGGGCCGGCGTGGTCCAGGGCTACGGGGTGCGGGTGACGGCTGCGTGCAGGCGCGCCGCCACGTCGGCTGGCAGCGGCTCAGGCTCGTGCAGGTGCGTGCGCACGTCGCCGAGCAGGGCGGCGAAGCGCGCTCCGAAGCGGGCGCAGTTCTGGCAATCGGACACGTGCGCCTCGACCGCAGCCTTGCGTGCCGCGTCGAGATCGCCATCCAGGTAGGCACTCAGTTCTGCCAGGACCTGCGAGCAGGTCAGGCCGCCGACCAGGCGTTCACCGGGCAGCATGACGCATCTCCTCTCGTACTTCGGCGGCCAGTGCGAGCCGCGCGCGGTGCAGCCGGCTCTTCATCGCCGCGAGGCTCAGGCCGAGCACCGACGCTGTTTCCTCGCCGGACAACCCCTCGAGATCCCGCAAGGTCAGGATCGCGCGGTCCTCCTCGGCCAGGCGCCCGAGCGCCGCCGCGAACAGGGCCGCGCGCTCCGAGGACATCGCCGCGTCCTCAGGACTCGGCCCGCCCCAGCCAGCCCGCAGCCCGAGGTCGTCCACGGGCGTCGGGTCGATCGGCTCGCGCAACGCCTGCTGCCGCCTGGCGAAGGCGGCGTTCCTCGCGATGGTCAGCAGCCAGGTCCGCATGCTCGCCTCGCCTCGGAACGCGCCGAGGGCCCGCCACGCCGAGAGGAACGTCTGCTGCAGCACGTCCTCCGCCTCGTCACGGCTGCGCGTGAGCAGGTGCGCCAGGCGGAAGACATGCGCCTGATGGCGGGCGACCAGCAGGCCGAAGGCATCGGCGTCCCCGGCGGAGGCCCGGTGGACCAGGTCGGCGTCGGTCAGTTCTTCGCGGGCGTCACCGGACACGTCGAGATTCCGAGCACAGTGTAGATCGGGCAGGAGCCGACGATGCCCGTCAGGAGCGGAACCACGCCGATGTAGGCCCAGGCACCCAGGCTGCCGGTGAAGGCGGCGCCGACGAGTCCGGCTCCCAGGATGATGCGGACGATACGTTCGGCGTTGTGTTCGTTGGTCTTGAGCAAGCCACTCATGATGTCCTCCACGCGCTGTATCTGCGCTGTCTGAAGGAATAGAGTGGCGGGCCGCGAAAAGGATTCAGCGGCCCGGCGGGCTAGTCGGGCTGCCGTTGCGCGAACTCGTAGATGTCGTCCAGCGACCGCTGCTCGGTGATGCGCGGCGCGTGCCGAATCACCTGTTCGAGGGTGGTCCAGCCGAGCAGCGCCTTGGCAATCCCGTCTTCCTGGAGCCCATACAGGTTGACCGCCTGCAGTGCGTGGTGACGGATCTCGTGGGCCGACTTCTTCTCGAGCACCATCTCGCGGATGGAGCCGTTGATCATCAGCAGTTCGTAGAGCCCCACGCGTCCCCGGTACCCGGTTTTGTTGCACTTGTGGCAACCGGCGCCCTTGTAGAACGTGTGGCGCTTCACTTCTTCCGGGTCGAGTTCGAGCGTGCGAATCTCGTAGGAGGTCGGATCGTGCACGATCTTGCAGTCCGGGCAGATGCGCCGGGCCAGCCGCTGCGCGACCACGCAGACGACCGTCGAGGAGATCAGGAACGTCTCGATGTCCATGTCGAGCAACCGGATGAGGCTGCCGATGGAATCTTCCGTGTGGAAGGTCGCGAACACCTTGTGGCCGGTGAGCGCCGCCTCGATGGCGATGCCGGCAGTCACGCGGTCGCG
The DNA here is from genome assembly GCA_046331345.1 of Vicinamibacterales bacterium. Lineage (GTDB taxonomy): Bacteria > Acidobacteriota > Vicinamibacteria > Vicinamibacterales > CAVVIG01 > CAVVIG01. The sequence continues at coordinate 436,175 of JAXLRA010000006.1, forward strand.
GATCTCGCCGACGACGATGACGTTCGGGTCCTGGCGCACGATTTCGCGGAGCGTCTTCTCGAAGTCGCGGCCCGCGGCCGGATCGATCGAGCACTGCACGAGGCCGTCCACCAGGTATTCGACGGGGTCCTCGGCCGTGATGATCTTCACGCCCGGCTTGTTGCTGTAGTTGATGGAGCTGTACAGCGAGGTGGTCTTGCCGGAGCCCGTGGGTCCGGTGAAGAGCACGACACCGGTCGGCACCTCGAGCACCGAATCCTTGTAGCGCTGCAGGAGGGCGGGCAGCATGCCGAGCTTCTCGATCGGCAGTACGCCCGTGGCCTTGTGCAGGATACGGATGACGATGTTCTCGCCGTGGACGGTGACGTAGATCGACACGCGCATGTCGATCGACTCCTCACCGTACTTGTAGAGGATGCGGCCGCCCTGGTGCTTCCGGCGCTCGGCGAGATCCGCGTTGCACATCACCTTGATGCGGCTGGCGATCTTCGGGGCCAGGTACAGCGGCACGTCGGTGCGGTGCACCAGCTCGCCGTCGATGCGGTAGCGCACGCGCACGCGGTTGTGCATCGGCTCGATGTGAATGTCGCTCGCGCGGTCGCGCACGGCGCGCGACAGCAGGTAGTCCACGATCGCGACGACGTTGTCGTCGCCGGGCATGCCGCCGCGGTTCGGCCGGTGGAAGTGCTCGAAGTCCGTGATCGCCTGGAGGATGGCGTCCTTGGGCCCCACCGCCAGTTCCACCTGCATCTTCAGGGTCTGGCTGAAATCCTTGATGAGGTCGGTGCGGGTCGGATCGGGCGTCACCACGGTGGCAATCTGCCCGTCGGTGAAGACGGGGATGGCCTCGCGGGTCTTCAGGTACGGCACCGAGACGCGCTTCAGCAGGCTGACGTCGATGAGCGTGAAGTCGGGCTCGATGTAGGACTTGTCGAAGTGGTACGACAGCGCGAGCAGCAGCTGCCGCTCGGCGACGAATTCCTTGAGCAGCGCGATTTCACCGATGCGCTTGCCGTGGTGCGACTTCTGGTAGGCGAGACACTCCTCGAGCTGTTCGGGCGTCAGCAGGTCGAGCAGGACCAGCAGGCCGCCGAACGGGTACTCGTGCCCGTGCTGCTTCACGGTCTCGTGGATGCGCTGCTCGGAGGTGAACCGCTCGTCGATCAGGATCTGTCCGAGCTTGCGGTGCACCTGGCCCGAGCGCTGCCGCTCCAGGGCCGTCTCGAGCTGTCGCTGGGTGATGACGCCGTCGTTCACGAGCAACTCGCCGAGGGTCGGCAGTTTGCGGCGGCCAGCGGGTGCGGCGGGCGTATCGGGTTCCGGATCGGGCGTCTGGGCTTCGGCTGGGGGCGGCGTCTCAGGGAGCATGTCGTACGGTTAATCGGTCCCGCGACTGCCCCACATTAGCCAGCCCGACCGTAAGGAGTACAACACTGCACACTGCGGCAACGGACGCAGCGAAATGCTTATGGGCGAGGGCTAGGGGATCAGGGACTAGGGACTGGGGACTGGGGACTGGGGACTGGGGACTGGGGACTGGGGACTAGGGACTAGGGATTGGGGACTAGGGACTGGGACTGGGGACCAGGGACCTGGAACCGAGGGACCAGGGTCAGGCTACCGCCTGATCCCTGATCCCTGATCCCTGATCCCTAGATCCCTGTGACTGTCTCTTAGAACTTCACCCGCACGCCGCCCCAGAACTGGTAGTTGTTCTGGATGTCGCCGGCTTCACGGAGCAGCCAGCGCCCCTCGCCGACGAAGTGCGTGGGGTGCGACGGGTGCGAACCGAGCGGCAGGCCGAAGTGCACCAGGGCCGACGGGGTGAACGTGTCGCTGTGGAAGAGGTCCCACATCGAGAGGCCCGCGCCGACGAAGGCGCCGCCGCGCTGACGCAGGTACTTGTTGGCTTCGATGTCCGCCAGCACTTCGTGCTCGCGCACCTTCGAATCCTTCTGCACCACGCTCAGCGCCAGGCCGGCCTTGGCCGCCAGTTCCCAGTTGTTCTTCAGTTCCTTCGCGAGGCCCAGGTCGAACCCGAACATCGGCGAGCACTGCGCGAAGTCGACGCCCCCGAGCGGACCGACGTTCGAGCGCACGGGCGCGCCACCGATGGTCTCGCGGCCTTCGATCGGGCGCACGCGGCGATCCTTGCCGAAGAAGCCGTCCGCGAAGAAGTTGAAGCTCGGGTCGCAGGTCAGCGTCGCATCCGACGCCGTGGCGGTCAGGCCGCCGTCCGCCGTCGCCTTGGCCCCGACGTTCGTCTGGACCTGGCAGGCGCTGCGCGGCGTCTTGAGCGTGCTCGTCACCTTGACCGTCACCGTCCTGCCGGCGGGGATGGAGCCGAGGTCGCACGCGAGGGTGCCCTTCTGGGTTCCGGTGAGCGTGCACGTGCCGCCGTCGGCCGTGGCGCTCTCCCACGTGAGCCCGCCGCGGATCGGCAGCGAGTCGGTGAGCTTCACGCTGGTCGCGGGGCTGGCGTTGGCCGCCGCCGCATTCGTCACCTTGATCTCGAATGCGGCCTGTCCACCCTGCTTGAAGGTGGCCGGGGCACCAGCCTTCGTCACCTGCAGGACCGGCGGCGCGCAGGTGGTCGCGGCCGTCGCGCTGGCGGTGAGCCCGCCGTCGCTCGTCACGTTCGCGGTGTTCGACTGCGCGGCGCATCCGGCAAACGGCGCCGGCTTGGAGGTGACGGTAACCACCGCCTGCTTGCCGGCGTCGATCGTGCCGAGCGCGCAGCGGAGCGCGTTCCCCGAGAGCTGGCAGGCGGCCGGCTGGACACCGGCCCACTCGAGACCACCATTGGTCGGCAGCGTGTCGCTGAGCACCACGTTCTTCGCCGGGCTGGCGCCGGCCGGCGCCTCGTTCTTCACCGTCATGGTGAAGGTGGCCGCCGCGCCGATCGTGAAGACGCCGTTGTTGCCGGCCACCTTGGCCAGCGTCAGCTTCGGCGCCACGCAGCGGCTCTCGGCCTTCCCTTCAGCCGGCGCGGCGTTGTCGGCCGTGGCGCGGGCGGTATTCGTCTGCTCGTAGCACGCTTCGTATGGCGTCGGCGTGGCGCTCGCGACGGTAACCGTGCGGAAGTCCGAAGGCGCGAGGGTGCCGAACGCGCAGTTCAGCGTCGCGCCGCTCAGGGTGCAGGCGCCGCCGTTCGCGCTGGCGAGCGTCCAGGCGAGGCCGCCGCGCGAGGGCAGTTCGTCGGTGACGCGCACGTTCGTGAGGGCGGGCGAACCCGCGGGCGCCGCGTTGCGCACCGCGATGGTGTACGTCACCTGCGAGCCGGCCAGGAACGTGGTCGGCGCCGTCTTCACGATTTCGAGCGACGGTCGATCTTCGGAGATGCTCAGGTTGCCGCAGGGCTTCGGGATCACAATCGTGTACGACTTGCCGCGCGAGTACGCACGGAAGAGGAACGCGCGAACCGTCGCGCCGGTGTACCGGACGTTCTTGATGATGCCGGGGGTGCGGCTGTCGGGACGGTAGGCCATCCACGGCAGCGTGTCACCGGCGTTCAGCGTGCAGTCGACGATCTCCCCTTCGTGCGCGAAGGTCGCCTTGCACGAGTCGTTCGTGGTGCGGACCGGCAGCGTGCTGCCCATGACCCGCAGGACGTCGGCCGCCACCTGGGCGTCGGTCACGCCGCCGAGTCGCAGCACCTGCCGCACGTCGTTCAGCATGCCGCGCGCGGCGGCCATCTCCTGGAGCGTGGCGCCCTCTTCGAGGGTGCGCAGCCGTCCGGGCTGGCCGACAGGGCGCTGGGGCAGGGGGAAGAAGGAGGTCCGGCCAACGCCGAGCCTGGCGACGTCGGTGTACTTCGGCTCACCGCGCCCCTGGGCCAGGGCCGAGGCAGCGGTCACCGAAAGAAGAAGGAGGGTGCACAGCGAAATACGCATTCTGAACATCGGACAGTCTCTCCAGCCCGGCCTGTCGCGGCTGAGCTATCCAATCATCGTATCAGCTGAGCTGTCCGACGCGTCGCTTCATTCGCGCTGGGGTCCGCCTGCGTCCGTTGCCGGGGGCGGCGGTTGCGGCCCTCATGGATACCCCTGTAGCGTTGACGGGTGCGATCCTCCGCGTCCGCAGTCCTGGCTCTCGTCGGTGCCATGGTGTCGTTCCAGGTCGGGGCGTCGGTTGCCAAGCAGTTGATGCCGATGATCGGCGCACCCGCCACCACGGGGCTGCGCCTCGGACTGTCGGCGCTGATCCTGGTCGCCATGCGGCGGCCGTGGCAGGCACTGCCCGCGCGCAGCCACCTGCCCGTGCTCCTCGCGTATGGCCTCTCGATGGGCACGATGAACTTCGTGTTCTACGAGGCCATCAAGCGGATCCCGCTCGGTATCGCCGTCGGGCTCGAGTTCACCGGCCCCCTCACCGTCGCACTGCTGGCATCCCGGCGCCGGCTGGATTTCGTGTGGCTCGTGCTGGCCGTCGCCGGCGTGGCGCTGCTGCTCCCGCTCTCGGAGACGTCCGGGCCGCTGGATCGTGTCGGGGTCGGCTACGCACTGGCCGCGGGCGTCTGCTGGGCGCTCTACATCGTGTTCGGACAACGCGCAGGTCGGGCTGTCGGGGCGAGCGCCGCGACCTGGGGTGTGCTGATCGGCGCCTGCGAGATCGTGCCGCTCGGACTGGCGGATGCCGGCCTTGCGATGGTGGCGCCGGCGATCCTGCCACTCGGCATCGGCGTCGCCCTGATGTCGAGCGCGCTGCCGTACTCGCTCGAGATGATGGCTTTGCGGCAGCTGACCGCGAAGGCCTACGGAACCCTCATGAGCCTCGAGCCGGCCCTCGCCGCGCTGGCCGGCCTCGCGCTGCTCGGCGAACACCTCAGCCCCACGCAGTGGCTCGGCATCGGCGCCGTCATGGCCGCCTCCATCGGCACGCTGGGACACGAGCGTACTGGCGGCACAGGCGAAGAGGCCGAGCCGCCGCTCTGAGCGGCCTCACGCGAAGGACAACGTCTGACTGAAGAACCGCGCGCGGTGGCCGAACACTGTACGTAGGGCGATCACGGCGCGCGGCCGCGACCGGTGACCTGCCCGTGTGCGTGGGGACACCCGTCATGACGAACTCGACCGTTGCGCCAACCCTGCCGGCACCTCCCGCCGGGACGTCGGCCACGCTGCCCTGGGTCGTGGTACGGATCGATCAGAAGCTGTTCGCATTCAACAGCCTGGTCGTGCGCGAGATGGTGTCAATCCCGAAGGTCCGGGCGGTGCCCGATGTGCCCCCGCACGTGCGCGGCGTGATCAACCTGCGCGGCAAGGCGTTCACGCTCGTCGACCTGCGTGTCCGGCTCGGCTTCCCCTCACTCGCGGAGTCGACCCACACGCTCGAAGACCTCATGAAGCAGCGTGAGCAGGACCACCTGCGCTGGGTGGGTGAACTGCGGGCCTGCGTGGCCGAACGGCGAGCCTTCACCCTGACGACCGACCCGCACGCCTGCGCGTTCGGCCGCTGGTACGACACGTTCAAGACCGACAACCTGCTGCTGAACGCCGTGCTGCGCCGCTTCGACGAACCGCACAAGTACCTCCACCGCACCGGCAAGCGCATCGTCGACGCGATGGCGAAGCAGGAGTGGGATGCCTGCGCGGCGATGCTGCACGAGCTCGAGTCAGCCACGCTGAAGACGATGGTGGCGCTGTTTGCCGAGACGCGCGAGGTGCTGCACGACACGAGTCACGAGATCGCGATGGTCATGGCCACCGACGTGCCGTTCGCCGTCGCCGTCGACGCCATCGAGGCGGTCGAACGCCTGAAGCCGGTCTCCACGGGCGACGATCCCGTGGTGGCCGTCACCGACTGCGTCGACGCGATCGCCGAGCGCCCCGGCGGCGGGCTGGTCCTGACGCTGCGGCACGATCGGCTCGTCTGAGCCCGGACAGGGTTCCCAGGCGAGCGCGACGGGAGTCCGGCACCTGCCGGCCTCCCGCGTGCCATCCCGCGCAGCCCGACAGGTATTACAGAACTCTTACAGTGGCCCGACACGAGCTTCTCTAAGCTGAATCGACCTTATTTCCCAACTGTCGACTCGCACTCCTGGAGAGAATCCTCGTGTCCAACCCGTATCTCGAGAAGGCGGAAGCGCAGATCAAGCAGGGCGTCAGCCCGCTGACCACCGGCGTCCTCATCGTCTTCCACGTGCTCTCGCTGTTCGCCTTCTTCACCTTCAGCTGGCGCAACCTGATTGTGGCGCTCGTGCTGCACTGGATGGCGGTCGGGCTCGGCATCAGCATGGGCTATCACCGGCTGCACACCCACCGCGGCTTCAAGACCTACAAGTGGTTCGACTACTTCCTCGCCATCTGCGGCACGATGACGCTCGAGGGTGGGCCGATCTTCTGGGTGGCGACCCACCGCCTGCACCACCAGTACTCGGACAAGCCGGAGGATCCGCACACGCCGCGCGTGAGCGGCTTCTGGGCGCACGCCGGCTGGATCATCTTCGGTGAAGCGCAGCACGCCGACACCGCCCGCCTCGCGCGCTACGCGCCGGACCTGAGCAAGGATGCGTTCTACCGCTGGCTGTCGGCCTACCACTGGGTGCCGCTGACCACCGTCGGCCTGGGCCTGCTCGCCTGGGGCGGCTGGGGGATGGTCATCTGGGCCGTGTTCCTGCGGGTCACCGTGGGCCTGCACGCCACGTGGCTGATCAACTCCGCCACGCACATCTTCGGCAGCCGCCGCTTCAACATCGACGACGACTCGAAGAACGTGTGGTGGGTGGCCCTGCTGACGTTCGGCGAGGGCTGGCACAACAACCACCACGCACACCCGGTGTCGGCGCGTCACGGCATGGCCTGGTACGAGTTCGACTGGACCTGGGAGTCGCTCAAGCTCCTCCGGCTCGTCGGGCTGGTGTGGGACGTGAAGGTGGCGAAGGTGAAGGGGTCGTTGGAGGAAGCGGCCGCCTAGTTCTATGCTGACGCCATGCGACCTGGCGTCCGCGGCAAGACCGTCGTCTTCATCGTCCTGGGAGTCCTGGGCGTTGGCGGCGCGGTTGCCCTCAACATCGGCTGGGTGATTTTCTCCTGGAGAGAGGCTGGCCTGCTCGTGGCCGGCCTCATCCTGTTTCCCCTCATCATCACCGGCGTCGTCCTCAACACCATCTTCCTGGTCCGCGAGATCCGCCGCAACGAGCAGCACGAGCACTTCATCAACGCGGTCACCCACGAGCTGAAGACGCCCATCGCCTCCGTGAAGCTGCACCTGCAGACCCTGCAGCAGCGGAACGTGGACGAGGCGAAACGGCAGGAGTTCTACCAGGTGATGGTGGACGACTGCGACCGCCTGCTCAGCACCGTGGAGCAGGTCCTGCGCGCGGGGCGGCTGCGGGCGCCGCAGGAGAAGGGGCGCTTCCACTCGATCGACCTGACGAAGCTGCTCGACGACTGCCTGTCGCTCGCGCAGACGCGGTATCGCCTCACGCCTGGCGAGCTGACCTACAGGGCCAGCATCCCGGCTGGCGCCGTGCCGCGCGTGATGGGGGATGAAGAAGACCTGAAGGCGGTCATCCTCAACCTGGTCGACAACGCCATCAAGTACTCCGGCGACACGGTGCAGGTGGCCGTCGAGCTCGCCCAGACCGGTGCGCGCGCCGCCACCATTCGCGTGAGCGACCGGGGCATCGGCATTCCCGTGTCGGAACTCGGGAGGATCTTCAAGCGCTTCTACCGCATCCCGGGCGCCATGACCTCGCGCATCAAGGGCGCCGGACTCGGGCTCTTCATCGTGCGCGCCGTCGTGGCACGGCACGGCGGCACCGTGTTCGCGGAGAGCGATGGCCTCGGCCACGGCACCACGTTCACCGTGCAGCTGCCGCTCACCACCACCCAGCCATGAGCCGCATCCTCATCGTCGAAGACGAACGCCACATCGCCGACGGCCTGCGCTTCAACCTGGAAGCCGAGGATCACGAGGTCGAGACGGTCGAATCGGGGGAGGAGGGGCTCGGCCTCGTCACCACCAACCCGCGCCGCTACGACCTCATCGTCCTCGACGTGATGCTGCCCGGGCTCAACGGGTTCGAGGTGACGCAGGAACTGCGCCGCCAGCAGCTCTACGTGCCGGTGCTGATCCTGACGGCACGCGGCCGCTCCGAAGACGTCCTCGAAGGCTTCGGCGCCGGCGCCGACGACTACCTGACCAAGCCGTTCGAGCTGCCGATCTTCCTCTCGCGCGTACGCGGCCTGCTGCGGCGGCACGAGTGGTTCCGCCTCGACGCAGCCGCCAGGCCCGGCCAGGGTGCGCTCCCGGCCGCGGGCGCCACACCGGAGCCGCTCCGGTGCTTCGCGTTCGGCGACCGGCTCATCGACTTCGAACAGCTCGAGGTGCTCGTCGGCGAGCGGCGCATGCCGCTCACGCTGATGGAGGCGGCCCTGCTGCGGTACCTCGTGGAGAACGAAGGCAGGCCGGTGGCCCGCAAGACGATCCTCGATCGCGTCTGGAACGTCCACGAAGACACCGACACGCGCGCCATCGACAACTTCGTGGTGCGCCTCCGCCGGTACATCGAGGACGAACCCGCCAAGCCCCGCCACCTCCAGACCGTGCGCGGCATCGGCTACCGCTTCGTGGCGAACCCGGACGGGGAGCCGAGGACGCAGAACTGACGCCGCCAACGCGTGGACGCTCTTCAGAGCTTTAGCCTATTCGCCACACAGTGATTACGTATTTGCCGATGGCCAGCTCGGCCATCATCATGCTGCGCAGGAGGCAGTGATGACGATGACGCGAGCGGCAATCGGGACGGCGGTGGCAGTGGTCGGGGTCATGGCGATGGCGATCGGAACGGGCGCACAGCGAGGCGCGCCGGCGGATCCGCTGGAGCGCCTGATGGAGGGCAACCGGCGGTACGTGAGCGGGAACGTCGAGCGCCCACGCCAGGATCGCCTGACGCGCGAGGCGGTGGCCAAGGGGCAGAAGCCGTTCGCGATGCTCGTCAGCTGCGCCGACTCCCGCGTGCCTCCGGAAGTCCTCTTCGACCAGGGCCTGGGCGACCTCTTCGTTGTCAGGACCGCAGGCAACCTCGCCGACACGGTGGCGCTCGGCAGCCTCGAATACGGCCATGCCGTGCTCGGTGCCAACCTGGTCGTGGTGCTCGGCCACGAGTACTGCGGCGCCGTGGATGCCGCGGTGAAGGGCCATGCGGTGCCGGGCCACATCGCGGAGGTCGTGCGGCAGATCAGGCCGGCGGCCGAGAAGTCGAAGGGCGAGGTCGACATGCTGAACGCAGCCATCGACCACAACGTCCGGGACGTCGCGGCGGGGCTCCGGACCCGCAGCGAGATCCTGCGAACGGCCGTCGATTCCGGCACGCTTCGGATCGTCGGCGCCCGCTACGACCTCGACTCTGGTGCGGTGACGCTGGTCCCCGCCACGGGCGAACGGTCGACACAGAACTGACGGCGGCTACGGCAGCCTGGACTTCTGGTAGCATCACGGTCGCCCCCCGGAGCCGCGTGATCCGATTCGCCCCCGGATGCCGCTTCTAGAAGATGTGTGGCGTGCGGCCATCGGCCGCGGAAGGAGCAGCATGGCGACGAAGAAGATTCAGGATCTCAAGCCGGCCAGGGGCGGCAGCATCAAGGGCGGTGCGGCGAAGACCCTCACCGACAAGCACTAAGGAGCAAGGCGATGGCATCCAAGAAGCTGAAGGATCTGAAGCCGGTCAAGGGCGGCGCCGTCAAGGGCGGCAGGCCGATGAAGGAATAGCGGCAGCCCGATGACGTCACCTCACCGGCGGCGCCGCGAGGCGCCGCCGGCTTCGTCTCCCCTTCCGCCGCTCTATACGCGCTGGATCCGCCAAGCGCTCGGCGCGCTGCCTCCGAACGAGACAACCGCCACGTGCAGTACCTGCGCGATGCTGCCGCCGGCGGGCGTCGACCCCGGCGAACTCGAAGGTGCGCTCTTCTTCGACCCCCGGTCGAAGTGCTGCACGTACATCCCCGAGCTCCCGAACTTCCTGGTCGGCAACATCCTGCTCGACACCACCCCGGAAGCGCGGCCCGGCCGCGAGAGCGTGCAGGCGCGCATTCGCGCCGGCCTGCAGGTGACCCCGCTCGGCCTCGACAAGCCTCCGCAGTTCGCCATCCTGTACGCCTCGAACACGGGCGATCTGTTCGGCCGGGCCACCGACCTGCGCTGTCCGCACTACCTGGCGGATTCCGGCGGGTGCGGCATCTGGCGCCATCGCATGTCCACCTGCTGCACGTGGTTCTGCAAGTACGACCTCGGCTCGACGGGACGTGTGGCGTGGAGCGCCATGCGCCAGCTGCTCCGGGTGATCGAGCGCGTGATCGCGGTGCACTGCGTGCGAACGCTGGCTCCGGGCGCACGTGCGCTCGAACATGCCCAGCACGCGTCGCCCGTCCGTGAGCCACACCTGCGGGCGGCCGATCTCGGCGCCCCGATCGACCAGCACGAACAACAGCGGATCTGGGGCACCTACGCCGGACGCGAAGAGGCGTTCTACGAAGCCTGCGGGACGATTGCGTCGGCCCTCACCTGGGCGGACATCCGTGCGCTCGGTGGGGCGGAGCTCGACCTCGCGCTCGATGTGGCGCGCGGGGAACAGGCGGCGGTCCGGTCGACGTCCATTCCACGGGCGCTGCGTCTCGGCTCCTTCACGGTTGCCAACGCCGGTACCGACACGGTCGAGTGCACGACGCTGAACGCCTACGACCCGCTCTCCATTCCGCGCGCGCTCTTCGATCGGCTGCACCTGTTCGACGGCCGCCCGACGCGCTCGGCCCTGGCTGCCCTGCGCGAGGAGGGGATCGAACTCAGTCCCACGGCCGTGCGCAAGCTCGTCGCACACGGGTTCCTCGTCGCCGCCTCCACGTCGTCGACGCGGTAGCCAGGGCCCGCGAGGCCCGGTTTCACAGGAATCCGGCGTGCGCCGGATTCCCGGCTGCCACCTGCGTCATCCACACAGGGCCCTGTCACCTTCACGCGCGTGGTCGCATCACACCACAGCCGGCTGAGCGTGTCATGCCTACCCCCCGCGCTCGCCCAGTGGAGGATGTCCCCATGCATGACACGCCCGTACGCAGGCGACTTGTCTACGCACTCACGTTCGGCCTGCTGGCTCTCGACGTGACGGTGTTCACCGCACCGCCGGGGTCCGGCACCGTGCCGCAGCCCCAGTCGACCAGCATCTGTCTCCAGACGCAACTGGGGGCTCCGCCCACCGCGCATTCCTCCACGGCGCAGCCTGTGCGCATCGGCCGCGTCACGCTGTCACCGCAGACCGCGCAGCAGTCCGGTTCGCCCGCGCCCATCACCGTCGGCACGGCCGGCACACGCATCCTTGCCTGGAACAACCTGGGCATGCACTGCATGGACTCGAGCTACGCCGAGTTCTCGATCCTGCCGCCCTACAACACGGTGGAGGCGCAGCTCATCGTCGGCGGCCGGTTGGTCAAGTCCGGCAGCGGGTACACGCTCACCTACGAGGCGGTGCCCGACCCGTCCGGCTCGATCAACACGACCTCGGTGAACAAGGGCAACTGGTTCGCCTTTGCTCCGGGGCTGTACGGCAAGCCAATCGGCAGTGCGGATCAGGGCCTGAGCAGCTGGAACATGCCCGGCCCGCTCAACCTGCCGCAGGCCATGCTGTTCGAAGCCGTCAACGTGCCCGCGCCGAACGTATCCACTCCGGTGAACTGGTTCCGCGCCGAGGGCATCCCGATCACTCCGTGGGACGATGCCGGGAACAAGAACTACTACCCGCTGATGCGGATCGTGGCGCGCAACGCCTCGAATGCGGTCATCGCACAGAGCGATGTGGTGCTGCCGGTCTCCGACGAAATGGATTGCCGGTCCTGCCACGGGGCGAACACCCAGGCCGCCGCACGGCCGGCTGGAGGCTGGGTCGTGGACGCGAACAAGGACCGCGAGTTCCGGCTGAACGTGCTGAAGCTGCACGACGACCGTGAACGGGTATTGCACCCCGCGCTCTACGCCGAGGCGCTGGCGGCGAAAGGGATCGCGTTCGGCCTGTACGACTCGGCGATGTCCGGCAAGCCGGTCCTGTGCGCCTCATGTCACGCCTCGGAGGCGCTCGGCGCCCCCAGCTTCACCAGCACGCAGGGGAACGGCGCGGTGCCGGCACTGACGCGATCCGTCCACGGCACGCACGCGACAGCGAGGGACCCGAAGAGCGGCCTCGCGCTGGACAGCGCGGCCAATCGCTCGGCGTGCTACTCGTGCCACCCCGGATCGACGACCCTGTGCCTGCGCGGCGCGATGGGAGCGGCGGTGGCCGCCGACGGCTCGATGGCCATGCAGTGCCAGAGCTGCCACGGCGGCATGTCTCAGGTGGCGGCGCCCACGCGGACCGGCTGGTTCAACGAGCCCACCTGCCAGAGCTGTCATACCGGAACCGCTACGAACAACAACGGGCAGATCCGCTACACCAGCGTGTTCGACAGCCCGGGCCACGAGCGCGTGCCGGTCAATACCACCTTTGCCACATCGGCGAACACGCCGGCGGCCGGCCTCTCGCTGTACCGGTTCTCGACCGGCCACGGCGGCTTGCAGTGCTCAGCCTGCCACGGGTCCACGCACGCGGAGTTCCCCTCCTCGCACGACAACGACAACCTGCGTAACGTCCAGTTGCAGGGACACGAAGGTGTGATGGTCGAGTGCAACAGCTGTCACACGTCCACGCCGGTCACGGACAACCGGGGCCCGCACGGCATGCATCCGATCGGACAGCAGTGGGTGCAGGACCATCATGACGCGGTCAGCCGGGTCGGTCTGTCCAGCTGCCGCGCGTGCCACGGCGCGAACGACCGCGGGACGGAGCTCTCGCGTGCGCAGGCCGACCGGTCGTTCTCCGTCGAGGGCACCACGCAGCGCTTCTACCGCGGGGCGACCATCGGGTGCTACACGTGCCATCGCGGCCCCTCGTCCGACGGCACCAACACCACGGCGCCCCCGATGACCGGGGACGTCTCGGCCCGGACGCAGATGGGCGTGCCGGTCAGCCTGACGCTGCCGGGCGGCACCACGGCTGGCGTGACGATGCGCATTCTCCGACAGCCGAGGAACGGCACGGTCGGTCTGCAGAACGGCGTCGCCACGTACTTCCCGTTCGCGGACTTCGTCGGCACCGATACGTTCACGTTCGCGGGCTACGACGGAAGCAAGAACTCGGTCACGCCGGCTGGCATCATGCCGGCGCTCGGCACCGTCACCGTGGGTACCACGACGCTGGCGATCACCACCCAACCGCAGAACCAGGCGGCCGTCATCAACGGCAGCGCCACGTTCTCGGTGACCGCGGCCGGCCAGGCGCCACTGCAGTATCAGTGGTTCCATGGATCGGCAGCCATCGCTGGAGCGGCGACATCGACACTGATCCTCTCCCCGGTGACGCTGGCCGATGCCGGGAACTACAGTGTCGTTGTGTCGAACGTCGGCGGTTCCGTGACGAGTACCACCGCGACACTGACGGTGAAGACGCCTCAGCCCGTTACGACGGGGCTGACACCCGCATCGGGCCCGGTCGGCACAACGGTCGCGATTACCGGTTCGAGCCTCACCTGGACGTCTAACGTCACCTTCAACGGCACGGGGGGCACGTTCACCGTCCAGTCCGACTCGCGGGTCAACGCCGTCGTCCCGGCCGGCGCGACGAGCGGGCCGGTCGTGGTCACCTCTCCCGGCGGGTCGGTGAGCGCTGGCGTCTTCACCGTGACCGCAGCGGTCGCCGTGCCGACGGTGACGGACTTCGCACCGGTCTCAGGAGGACCCGGCACGGCAGTCACGATCACGGGTACGAACTTCACCGGGGCCACGCGCGTGCTGTTCGGCTCGACCGCAGCGCCGTTCACGGTCATCTCGGCCACGCAGATCGTCGCAGGCGTCCCGAGGAATGCGACGAGCGGGCGGCTCTCGGTGACGACAGCCGCCGGTACTGCACGCAGCACCGGTTCGTTCACGGTCGGGACGAGGGCGGTGGCACCAACCGTCACGGGACTGTCACCAACGAGCGGGAAAGTGGAGACGGTCGTGACGCTGACCGGTACGAACCTCGGGGCGGCGATCGCGGTCAAGCTCGGGTCGCTTCCGGCGTCGTTCCGGGTCACGAGTGCGCGAAGCCTTCAGGTGACCGTCCCCGCAGGAGCAGTGACCGCGCTGTTCCAGGTCACCACGACCGGAGGCGTTGAGTCGTCGGGCACGTTCACCGTCGTGCGCTAGCACGCGCGACGCGCCGTGGGATCCGCACCCAGCGGGTCCCACGGCACCGTGCGTTCATCTCAGCGGGTGCTAGGTCGCAATCGGGCGGAGCAGGACGTCCATGTACATGCGCGGGTGGAGCGCCATGGCCACGAACTCGTAGTCGAACTCCAGGCAGAACTCGTTCACCGCTTCCACGACGCCGTACTTCGCGAAGTCGACAGGTGCGAAGTAGATGTAGTCATTGATGGCGAGCAAGCCGCCCGGCTTCATCTTCGCGCGCGCCGCGCGAAGGTCGCCGTAGATGCCTTCGTAGCGGTGGTCTGCATCGATGTACAGCCAGTCGAAGTAGTTGTCCGGCATCGCGTTGAGCGTGTCCACCGACAGGCCGTGATGGGTCTGCACCACGCCGCGTGCGCGCTCGGCGGCGAACATCCGGTCTGCCAGGTCGATCGATTCCTTCGCGAAGTCGATCAGGTGCAGGCGTGAGGGCGTCGTCACCTCGAGGATGGACTGGCTGAACTCGCCCTTCCAGACACCCACCTCCGCGCAGACGCCGCCCTTCGGCACGAGGTGGAGGAGCTCCCGGCGTTCCGGATAGAGGCGGCAGTTCTGGAGATGCCTGGATTGGAGGGTGCGTGCGCCGGGCCAGGCGGCGAGGCGCTGCTCCATCGAGAGATCTTCGAGGGCGCCGCAGCCAATCGCGCGGCGGATCAGGGACTTGACGGTATCGATGCGGGACACGCGCTCATTGTAGAGCCAACAGGCCGGGGCCAGACCTCCAACCAGGTGACCGTTACGGCGTTGCCTATCCCCGCGTAGGACGATGCCGACCACCCTAAATGGGCTAGGAAGCACGCCGATACGCTGAGGCATGTCCGACTCTACGGCCGACGTGCAGGAGTTCGCAGGCTCGCCCATCGCCGTGGCTCCCGCGCGCCTGCCACTCGACCGGTGGTCCATCGGCATCAAGCTGCTGGCCGGCTCGATGCTGGCCCTCGTCGCCATCGGCGCGGTCAGCGTGGTCAGCCTGCGCGTCATCGCACGGCAGCGCACGGCGCTGGCGCACCTCACCACTCTGAGTCGCACGCAGCGCATCCTGCAGGACGCGGACATGATGCACGACACCGTCCGCGCGGATGTCCTGGCGCTGCTGCTCGACAACGCACGGTCCTTCGCCCCGCGCGGCAGCCTCGATCAGCGGCTGCGTCGTGACATCGAGGGCTACCGCCTGCTGATCACGCAGGCTCAGGCGATTCCCATTCCCGACGACCTCCGCCAGGCGATCGCGGACATCCAGCCCGAACTCGCCGTGTACCTGAACGACGCGGGCGCCGCGATGCGCCTCGAGCCCACCGACGGTGACGGGGTTTCCGCGGCCCTGGCCGCCTTCCAGGCCTCGTTCGAGGCGCTCGCCGAGGCGAACGAACGGCTCACGAACGTCTTCGCCGAGCGGGTGCTCGCCGCCAACGCCGAAGCCGACGCCGCCGCATCCGCCGGACTCCGCGCGATTGCGCTCGCGTGCGCCCTCGCCGTCCTCGTCGTCGCGGTCGCCGGCCGGCTCGTCTCGCGTTCCGTGGCGACAGCGCTCGCCCGGGTGCGCGATGCCGCGGGCGCCATCGCGCGCGGCGATCTGTCCGTGCGAAGCGCTGTCCCCGTGCAGGACGACGTCGGAGCGGTGGCGACGGCCGTCAACCAGATGGCCGACACGCTGCAGACCATGATCGGGCGCCTCCAGCAAGACCAGGTGCAGGACGCGTTCAGCCGCCAGCTGTCGGAGGTCCTGGACATGGCCGACACCGAAGGCGACACCTACGCGGTCGTTGCGCGTGGCATGGAGGCGGTCAGCCGCGACATGGCCATGGAACTGCTCGTGGCCGATTCGAGCCGGGCGCACCTCGAACGCGCCACGGTGCACCCGGGGCTCGGCGCGCCGGGCTGCACGGTCGAGTCCCCGTACGGCTGCATGGCCGTCCGGCGGGGCAATCCCATTTCCTTCGAGACGAGCGATGCGCTCAACGCCTGCAGCCGTCTTCGGGATCGCGAGTGCGGGGCGGTGTCTGCGGTGTGCGTGCCGCTCAGTTTCATGGGCCGGGCACTCGGCGTCCTTCACGCGACCGGCCGCGCGTGGGAGCCGCCCTCCGCCCAGATCGTGAGCCAGCTGACGACGCTCGGGATCCTGGCGGGCAGCCGCATCGGCACGGTCCGCGCCTTCGAGCGGACGCAGGTGCAGGCGAGCACCGACGTCCTGACGGGACTGCTGAACAGGCGGTCGGTCGAGAGCCGTGTCCGCAAGCTCGCGCCTGGCCGCCCCTACGCCGTGCTGCTGGCCGACCTCGACCACTTCAAGCGGCTCAACGATACGCACGGACACGAGGCCGGGGATCAGGCCCTGAAGGTCTTCGCCGACGTGCTCCGCCGCTCGCTTCGCGAGGGCGACATCATCGGCCGCTGGGGCGGCGAGGAATTCCTCGTCGTGCTCGACGGCCGCGATGCCCTGTTCGGCTTCGAAGTCGTCGATCGCATCCGCGGGAATCTGTCAGCCGCCTGCCAGATCAAGGGCATCCCCACGGTGACGGCAAGCTTCGGCATCGCCGACAGCACGATGGCGACCACCTTCGATCAGCAGGTCCGGATCGCAGACGACGCGCTGTATCAATCGAAGGAAGCGGGACGGGACCGCGGCACCATTGGCGACGCCCTCCGTGTGGCGAAGAGCGTGCCGCGACGCGACGCAGAACACCTGGCGTCCATGAACCTCGCGGCCCTGCAGGAGTCGGAGGCGTCGCAGGGCGCCTGAGCCGTTCAGGGCCGGCGGGCATGAGGAGCGAGGGCGGGCGGTTCCGTGCAGCCGGGCGCCGCCGTGGCAAGCCGCATGGGTGGTAGAGCTAAAGACCTGAGCGCGGGGGCCGATCTCAGGAGTGCCCATGCTCACCGAGACTCCAGCCCCGGGACCGTTCCGAACGGCATCACTGGCCGACCGGCGTGCGTCCGCCCGCGTGGAAGTGATCTCATGCGTGCAGGGTGAGAGCGGTGCGGGCTCGGTGCTCCTCGTGAACATCAGCGAGGGCGGCGCCCTCGTGCATGGCACCTTCCAGCCGGACCCGGACGAAGTGCACGAGTTCCGCTTCCGTTCCGAAGGCGACTCGACACCACTGGTCTTTGCCGCCCGCGTGGTCCACGTCGAGCCGACCGCGGTGGCAGACCGATCCGAGCCCCACTGGGCCATCGGCCTCGAGTTCGTCACGACCACCGAACATCAGCGCCGGTCGATCGACCGGCTGCTCGCACACTGCACCGCGCGCGGCTAGCTTTCAGGGTTCTTCAGGCGTCCGCTCAGGACGTACCGCGCGGCGCGATCTACGGTGGAGGCATGAACAGCTCCACACGTCAGCACCTCCGCCTGGCGGCGATCGTCGCGTGCACCCTCCTGCTTCCCGCCCTCGGGCACCCAGCGCGTGCGCAGGACGTCGCACCCGAATGGCCCGGCCTTCAACCGGGACAGCTCCCCAAGGTCTGGGTCACGAACCAGGCTGGTGAGGAAGTGCAGGGTCGCCTGCTCTCCCTCGGCCCGGACAGCCTGACGCTCCTGGTCGGCGAGCACGAACAGGTCGTGCCGCGCGGCGAGATCGCCCGGATCCAGCGTCGGGATCCGCTTCGAAACGGGGCGATCACGGGCGCGCTCGTCGGCGCAGTGATGGGACTGGTGTCGAGTGGGATGGCCGATTGCCCAGGTGGCAGCGCCGGCTCCTGTCGGTCCTTCGCGCTGGCGCTCGTGCCCCTGTCGACGGCGGTCTATGCCGGTCTTGGTGTCGCCATCGATGCCGCCACACCGGGACGAACCACGATCTATCAGGCGGCGCCGGGCGAGGCCCGTGCGGCGCGGGTCCCGGTCCAGGGCACGCGGCTCGCGTGGAGCGGCCACGTGTCGTGGTGATGGAGCCGGGCGCGCGCAGGCAGAGCCCGGCGCTGGCTACGGCGGGAATCCGAACGCCAGCTTGATCGCGGCGTACTCCGGATGCACCTGCCCCTGCGCGGTGCGGATCGTCAGAGGCGGCTCGACCCACGTCTGCCCACGCATCGACTCCGGCAGATCGTCGGCCCGCATCATCGCGAAGAGCGCGACGAGCGGGGCATCACCCTCGCGGAACACCACGGGACGCCGGCGGAGGATCACCGCGTTGGCATCCGCTGCGGCCCGCGCGACGCGCTCCAGCTGGATCTCCGGGAAGACGCAGGCGAAGATGCCGCCCGGCGCCAGATGCGCCATCGCCACGCGGGTGTAGTCGCTGATATCGCCGCGCACCTCGAAGCGGCACTGCACCTTCTGCGGGTGATCGCCCTCATTCCCGGTGCCGAGCGGAAAGTACGGCGGGCTGCCGAGCACGAGGCCAAAGCGTTCGTCCGGTGCAAGGACGGCCGGGTCCCGGAAGTCTCCCTGCCTGATCTCGTAGCGCCCCTCGAGACCGTTGTACGCCGCTGACTTCCGAGCCAGCCGGACGCTCTCCTCCTGCGCTTCGACGGTGACGAACGTGGCCCCGGGCAGGCGCCATGCCGCGGTCATGCCCACCGAGCCGATGCCGGAGCCCAGGTCCAGCACGCGGTCCGCCCGCGGCGCCCACGTCGTGCCGTACCACGCCGTCAGCACATCGTCCGTCGAGAAGCGATGACCGTTGCGCAGCTGGAAGAGCCGGAAGTGGCCGCTGATGGCGTCGAGCGATTCGTCCGCGGGAATGTCGGGCGGCGCCAGTGCACCGGGGGGCAGCGGGCCTGGCTTGGCCCAGCCGCGGAAGTGCGTGGCGCGAAGGTTGGCGTCGGAGGTCACACGTGATGATCGCACGGCGGCCTGCGGCCGCGCGGATCATCGCCTAGGCGGCCAGCAGTGCCACCAGC
Organism: Vicinamibacterales bacterium; assembly: GCA_046331345.1. GTDB lineage: Bacteria > Acidobacteriota > Vicinamibacteria > Vicinamibacterales > CAVVIG01 > CAVVIG01. The sequence continues at coordinate 455,255 of JAXLRA010000006.1, forward strand.
CCGATGATGATGACGAGCATGGCGGCCCACGAGAGCGCCAGGTTCCAGCCGGCGCGCCTGGGCACCACCATCTCGAACTGACCCGGATCGTCGGGATCGTACGGACGTACAACCAGCTGGTAGGTGACGCGGAGCGGCACCGGCGACGTCACGTCCGTCAGCTTCCGGGTGGGAGGCATTGTTTGGCGTCGCAAGCATCAGCGTGCGACGTGTCCAGCGCTGCGCACTTTACGTCCGTACAACCCGGAATCCAACAAGAGTTTGTCCTACATGGGCTAACCTGCAGCGGCCGGATCGCGCAGTCCTGAATGTCTCCGAGATGCGCTGATTTGGCGGGCGACGGCCGTTCCTGCAAAGATGCCCGTGGAGTCCGTTCGTGTCCGTTGCCGCTCTTGTCCTGCCGCACCAGCTCTTCGACCCGCACCCGGCGATGCAGGGCGCCAGCCGAATCGTCCTCGTCGAGGAGCCGCTGTTCTTCACCCAGTACGCCTTCCACGCCCAGAAGCTGCGCTTCCATCGGGAAACCATGACGCGCTACCTGCGGCGCCTGGCCGCGCAGGGCCTGCAGGTGGACCGCGTGGATGCGCACGAACTGGCGGATACCGGGGCGATTGCGACGCGGCTCGCTGCCAGCGGCGTCCACGCCGTCCGCATCGTCGACCCGAGCGACGACTGGGTGGAGCACCGGCTGGCGGAGGCGTTCGCGCGCGCCGGCGTCGGCGTGACGTGGCTGCCCGACCCGCACGCCCTGACACCCGAGTCGGAAGCCAGGGCGTGGCTCGACGGCCGGCAGCGCCTGTTCTTCACGGACTTCTACATCACACAGCGCAGGCGGCTCGGCCTGCTGATCGATCGGAACGGAAAGCCGGCCGGCGGGCAGTGGAGCTTCGACCCGGAGAACCGGAAGAAGCTGCCGAAGGGGCTGGCGGTCCCGTGGACGGCGTTTCCCGAGTGGTCCGCAGACACCCGTGCGTACGTGCGGCAACACTACCCCTCCGCACCAGGCGCGGACGAGGGGCCGGCGTTTCCCGCCGATCACGATGAGGCAGCGGCATGGCTGGAGCGGTTCGTGCGGGAGCGTCTTCCGTCCTTCGGCGATTACGAGGACGCCATCGCGCGCGAGCACGAGGTGCTCTTCCACTCCGTGCTCACGCCGATGCTGAACGTGGGCCTGCTGTCACCGACTCAGGTGATCGACGCCGCGCTCGATGCCGACGATGTCCCGCTCAATGCGCTCGAGGGTTTCATCCGGCAGATCATCGGGTGGCGTGAGTTCGTCCGGATGGTCTACCGCGACAGGGGGCGCGCACAGCGCACGTCGAACTTCTGGGGCTTCACCCACGGGATGCCGCGGGCGTTCTACGACGGCACGACCGGGCTCGAACCGGTGGATCACGTCGTGCGCCGCGTGCTGCGGACCGGCTGGTGCCATCACATCGAGCGGCTGATGATTCTCGGCAACGTCATGCTGCTCTGCGAGGTCCACCCTGACGCCGTCTACCGCTGGTTCATGGAACTCTTCGTGGACGCGTACGACTGGGTGATGGTGCCGAACGTCTACGGCATGAGCCAGTACGCCGACGGTGGAGGCATGACGACCAAGCCGTACATCAGCGCATCCGCCTACGTGCTGAAGATGAGCGACTTCCCGAAGGGGGAGTGGTGCCGGACCTGGGACGCGCTCTACTGGCGCTTCATCGATCGCCACGCCGCCGTGTTCGAGCAGAATCCGCGGCTGGCCATGATGGCAAAGATGCGGCTGAAGCTGGGACCGAAGCTTGAAGAACACCGGCGGGTCGCCGAGGACTTCCTCGACCGGCTGCACGGGCGCTGAGACCGCAGGTCCGGCTGAAGCCGGCCCCCACGACTGAGGCCGGCCGCCCCACTGAGTTCGAACTCCCCTGCCTACCAGCCGTTGCAGTCGAACTTGAAGCTGCACGAGAGGCACTTGATGCAGCCCTTCACCTTCGCCAGCTCGCGCGTTTCACCGCAGCGTGGGCAGGTGGTCACCTCGATGTCGTTCGGCGGCCCCGACTGGGCGGCCGATCGCACGGGCGTGATGCGGCGGGAGGTCTCGTTCATGAGGACAGATTCTAGGGCAGGTCGAGAGACCTGGGGCGCATTCGCGGTGGAACGCGTGCTAGCATGTCGCCAGGCGCGCGCTTCCCCCCACGTCGTGCTCACTGGAGAGCGAACATGGCTGCAAAGAAATCCGGATCCGCCAAGAAGCTGAAGGACCTGCCGGCCAGCAAGACCGTCAAGGGCGGCAAGGGCGAAGCCCACAGGAAGTAGCACGGACGAACGCACACTGCAGACTCCGTGGCATTTCCCCGTTCCGGTCCGGCGGTCGCGGTTCCGCGCCGCCGGACGGGAGTGGGATCCCTTCAACGTCGAAACAACCCTCGGGCGCATTCCGACGTTCGACCTCGGTGGTCTCGCCACCGATCATCTCCTCCACTGCGAATTCCACGCTCCACTCGAAGGCTCGTGGCCCGGCCGTCTCGGTTCGGGTCGCAGCGGCGTGTACCGCGGCAAGTACCTCAAAGGTATCGGCCGCACGCTGGCGGCCGCGAACTGGAACGACGGCACCGACCGCTATCACGGCAGCGGTCACATGTCGGTCGGGTCGGCGCTCCGCGAACGCCTGATCACACAGGCACTCCAAGCACGAGGGCACGGTCACACCATCGTGCCGTGCGAGACCGTGCTGCTGCGGAGGCTCTCTGCGTCCGAGCGGGCAGCCGTGCGTGGTGGCGCCAGCAGTTCGCTCGCCGGCGTCACACCTGCCGACGCCACGCTGGCGGCGATGACGGTGAAGCCGGCCGACTTCGCGCGGATGGGCAACATCGTGTTCGCACTGACCTATGCCGACACCACGCCGCAGGCGATCGGCACGCTGTTCCTCGAGTTCGAGCGCTACCTGCGTCCGTCGGATGCCCGCGCAGGGTGCGAGGGGACACCATCGGACCTGGTGGAGGCCATGGATCGCGCGTTCCATCGCGGATTCGAGCACTTCCAGACGTTCGGCCGGATGGGGCTGCTGTGGGTGACGATCGTCGGCAACGTCTCACTCGACGGGCGTGTCCTCGATCTCGAGACACCGCACTACTTCGGCGAACCGTTCGTCGGCCTGCGAACGCCGCGAGGGCGGCCGCACGCGGCCGGTACGTACATCGGCTTCGAGGAACTCGCCTTCGCCGCCGGCTGGCGTCGGTTCATCAGCTGGCTCTCCCGGCACCTGGACTGGTTGTCCACACCGCTGGTGCTGGCGCAGCCCGAGGCGCGCGCATTCCTGCGCGAACTGGCCCGTGGACTCCGCCGGCGCTTCTCGGAGCGTCACCTGCTGCATGACGATGTGGCCCTGACGGCGGGCGCGGTGGCGAACCTGCAGTCGGTGTGGAACCTGCCGACGCGCGACGCCGCGCGTCTCCGCACGCTAGCCGAACGCGCGCGCCGCGTGGCGATGGAGGGTCGGCCCGACACACCGACTCGGGCAACGTGGACGCGGCTGACGCCAGCACCGGCACCACCCACGCCCACGCCGTTCCGCTTCGAGGCGCCGGCGTGGCTGCCGTGTGCCGTGTCACCTGAGGCGCGTCAGTTCGCAGAACACCTGGCGACACTCGGGGCGGAACTGGATGCGAGCCGCCTGCTCCGGGCGCTGCGCTGAACAGCGCTGCGAAGCCCCCGATCACCGAGAAGCCGTCGGCCGACGCCGTCCGCGCCTGGAGGCACCGGCCGACCCATCGAGCGGGCTCAGCGTCGGCCCAGCGCCCTGACCACGGCGCGGCCACCCCGCCCAATGGTGTTCGCGTCGTACCAGAAGTCGATCGACCGGATGACCCGGTTCGCCCCTTCGATGTCGATGACCCGCGTCTCACCGCCCGCTCGGATGGTGTCGCGCAGATCGAGCTTCTGGTCGTCGCCGTTGCCGAAGTGGATGACCACCCGCTGGAAGTCGACCGCGTGCCGCTGCACCTCGAACTTCACGGCGGTGAACGTGCCGCGCACCCCGGACACCGTGATGGTGTCGTGGTCGCCACGGTCGGTCACCGTCCGCTCACCGAGCAGGGCCCAGTCCCGGGCGCGCTGCGCCTGCAGTTCCGTGTTGCCTGCCACCATCACGCCGAACGTCGCCATCAGGGCGACGAGTCCCGCCATCAGTTGCTGCCGCATATCCTGCTCCTCACGCGTTGTCGGTTATCGTTGGACCGGCTGTCTCGGCCGGGCGGCGCGCCTGCGCCTGCCTCCAGGCCGGGGCGCACCAGGCGATCGCAGCGTGCACCGCGGACCCGCCGGGAGTCCTTAGGCCGCGGTTGGATTTCGATTAGGGAGTTCTTAAGCCGCAGATGTTCAACGGGAACAGGCAGTTGAGGCGATTCGGCCCGTACGAGTTCGACGCCGACGGCCACGTGGTGCGGCGGGACGGCGCACGCGTACCCATGCCGCCAAAGGCGTTCGACCTCCTTGCCGTACTCGTCGATCAGCCCGGCGTGGTCGTCGACAAGGCGACGCTGATGGAACGGCTGTGGCCCGACACGTTCGTCGAGGAAGGGAACCTGCCCGTCACTGTGTTCGCCCTGCGCAAGGCGCTCGGCGACCCCGGCGAGCAGTACATCCAGACGGTGCCGAGGCGCGGCTACTGCTTCACGCCGCCTGTCGACGACGGAAGCCTCCGGACGATGGACGACGCCGTTCAGCCAGGAGCGCCAAGCACGGACGCCCCGATGCCACCAGAAGGTGTGGTGGCGGACACACCTGGAAGAGCCCGCGCAGGCGCACGCCGCGCTGTGTGGACCCTGGGCGCGGTGGCGGCCGCACTCCTGCTGGCCGGAGCCGTGTGGCTGCTGCGTCCCAAGGCTGATGCACTCGCCCAGGTGCAGTCGCTGGCGGTGCTCCCCTTTTCGCCTCCCGGCCCCGCCGATCGTGAACGCGAGTTCGTCGGCACCGGCTTCGCCGCCTCGGTCGCGTCGCAGCTCATCGGCCTCGACGATGTCATCGTCAGGCCGTTCGCGTCGGGGGCAAAGTTCGTGGGACCCGCGCAGGACCCGGCGGAAGCCGGCCACTGGTTGCAGGTGGACGCCGTGGTGACCGGGACGCTGCGGGCGCTCGGCTCGAACATCCAGGTCGGCGCCTCCCTCGTGCGGGTGTCCGACGGGGCGAGGCTGTGGACGTTCTCCGCAACGGCGCACCCGAGCGAACTGGCGCGCGTGGAACGCACGCTCGTGGCCGCGTTGACGAGGGCGCTGGAACCCGACGGCCCGGCCGCCGACCTGCAGCCATCCCGTCAGCCGCCGGACCTCACGGCGTACGACGCCTACCTGCACGGCCGCGCCGCCGCCGGCACGTGGACCGTTCGGGAGGTAGAACGCGCGCGCGCGTTCTACGCGGACTCGGTGCAGCGCGATCCCGGCTTTGCGGACGCCCACGCCGGACTCGCGGCCATGCTCGTGCTCCCGCCGACCACAATCATCTCGCGCGAGGTGCTGGGCCGCGCCAAGGCGTCGGCCAGCCGGGCGCTCGCTCTGGATCCCTCCCTGTCAGAGGCGCAGAGCGCCTTCGGACGCGCCACTCTGCTCGACGACTGGGACTGGGCGGGCGCGGGGCGGGCCTTCCGCGCCGGTATCGACGCCGCGCCGTACGATGCCGAACCGCACGTGTGGTACGCGCAGTGGCTGAGCGCGCAGGGCCGGCACGACGAAGCCCTCGCGGAGATCCGGCTGGCGCAGGACCTCGATCCGACGTCACCACGCGTCAATCTCTATGTGGGCACGCTGCTGCTGGCCGCACGGCGCTTCGAGGAAGGCGCCGCGCAGCTCCGCAAGACCCCCATCGAAATGGGCGTGGTCAACCAGCAGGTGTATCTGGCATCGGCCGTGGCGTACGCCAAGCTGCAGCGCTGGGAGGACGCCTTCGCCATGGCCGAGCGCATGGCGCGCGTATCGCCCGGTGGGCCTGGCCGCGCCTATCGCGCGTATCTGCTCGCCGAAGCCGGGAGGGCGGAGGAAGCGGACACGCTGCTCGAGGTGCTCCGGGGCGAGTCGGTCACGCCGCGCACGCCGCACATCGTGCTGGCGGCGGCCCATGCGTGCCGTGGCCAGATGGACGACGCGTTCGCGCAGCTCGATCGGGCGTACGACGAACGCGACCCGCGCGTGCTGTTCCTGGATGTCGATCCGATGCTCGACTGCATGCGACGCGATGAACGGTTCACCGCCATGCTGAGGCGCATCGGGCTCGAGCCCTGAGGCTCACTTCGACCGCACACCCGAGAGCCACGCCGACACCGCGTCGAACGTGCGGGCCTGCGCGTCGGGATCGGACAGCGTGAGGTCGTGCAGCCCGCCCTCGATCGACGTCACCGTGACGCGGGTGCCGATCTTCGGTCCGTCCCGCGCGATGTCCGCGACGTCGAGCACCAGATCCGCGCGTCCGAACTCAGGACGCCACACGGACCCGTCGCCGCGGTTCGATCGCGCCGAGTGCAGCACCAGGATCGGCTGCGTGATGCCACCCTGCCGCGCCCGCTCCTGCGCCCGGAGCACGGCGCGCAGCCAGCCGAAGTACACCGGAAACCCCTCGATCGGCTTGAGCGCCTGGCTGAACGTCCAGTGCCCATGGCAGTCCGGACACTCGGACGGCTGCAGCAGCGACCGTGCGTACCACGCCGGCACGCTGGACCGGACGTTGCCGTGCGGGAAGAGCCAGCCGAGCGTGCCCGCGAGCCGCCGCGTCACGGCCGAGAGGTCGCGCGCGTTGAATTCGAGGAACGGACTGTTGAGGAACGCCGCCGTCACCTGTGCGCGGCGTGCACCATCCTGGAGGTAGCGCACGGCGGTCAACGCACCCGTCGAGTGCCCGTTCAGCAGGACGAACGGGTAGCCGTCACGACCGATGACGTCCAAGGCTGCATCGATCTCCTCGAAGTAGTCGTCCAGGTTGCCGGCGTAGTTGGGGTACGGCTCGGACGCATCGAGCGATCGCCCGTACCGCCGAAGGTCGAGCGCGAAGAAGTCACACCCCGGCTCCATAGGCGCGGGCATCGGGGCATGGGCGAAGTAGTCGGCCAGGTGCGGCTGCAGGAAGTAGTCCACGTAGCCGTGGATGTAGAGCACGGCGCACGCGTGCTGCCGATCGCGTTCGAGCGGCCGCCGCACGAGCGTGGCACGCACCGGACCGTCGGCGTCCGCCCGCAGCGGAATCGTGCGGGTCCAGAAGCCCTGTCCCGGCAGCAGGCGGTCCGGTTCCCACGGGGAGTTCCCCGCTGGCGCCTGCGTCTGCGCGCCAACGCCGTCGGGCGCGCTCGTCAGAGCAGGCAGCGCGAGCGCGACGAGCACCACGCCCAGCTGCATCCATCGTCGAGCCCTGATGGCTCCAGCTCGGGGACGGGTCCTCTCCATACGTGCGGATGGTGGCTGACGGCCCGGGCAGCCGTCAACCCGCGTTCCGGCGGGCATCGGCCATGTCAGAATGCCGGCGGTGCCTCCGCCAGCCGCCTCCCAGCTTCGTGCAACAATCAGCCGCCTCGCGGTCTACGTGCACCGCTGGCTCGGCATCGGCCTCGGCTTCCTGTTCATCACCTGGTTCGTGTCCGGTGTCGTCCTGATGTACGTGGGCATGCCGAGCCTCTCGAACGCGGAGCGGCTGGCTCACACGCCTCCGCTCGACTTCAGCACCGCTGTCGTGCCGGTCTCGGCCGCTGCGGCGTCAGCCGGCACACGCCCGACCGCCGTGACCCTCGGCATGCGGCTCGGGCGCCCGGTCTACCGGCTCCGGGCTGGAGCGCGCACGGTGTCCGTGTTCGCGGACGACGGCGGCGTGGTGCCGGCGGTGACGGCGGGTGAGGCGGTGGCTGTCGCCACCCGCTACGCCGATGGCAGGACCACGGGTCGCTACGACGGCTACCTGGACTCGCCCGATCAGTGGACGCTGGAGATCAATCGCCAGCTGCCGATGCACCGCATCACACTGGACGATGCGGCGGACACTACGATCTACGTCTCGGCGACGACGGGTGACGCGGTGCTGAAGACGACCGCCGCGTCACGATGGTGGGCCTATCCTGGCGCCATCCTTCACTGGATCTACTTCACGCCCATACGCCGGCACACTGCGGGCTGGGCACAGCTCATCATCTGGACCTCTGTCGCTGGCACGGTGATGTCGCTCGTCGGACTGGCGTGGGGCGCCTGGCGGTTCTCGCCGCGCGCAGCGTACCGGCTCCGGCGTGAACCGTCGCGTTCCCCGTATGCGGGCTGGATGTGGTGGCATCACTACACCGGGTTGTTCTTCGGCGTGGTGACCACCACCTGGATCTTCAGCGGCCTGCTCTCGATGGATCCGTGGGACTGGCATCCGGGCACACAGCCGACCCAGGTGCAGCGGGACGCATTCGCCGGAGGGCCGTTCGACGTCGCGGGCATCACCGCGGCGCAGGTGCAGGCGGCGCTTCACTCGCTGGGTTCCGTTCGGGAAGCCACGGTCATCCAGTCGCAGGGGACGCCCTTTCTCGCCACCGATCGCGGCGTCGCATCACTCGACGACGACGCGGCCGCGCACCTGCCGCTCGAGGCGTCTCGCGTGCGGTCGCTCGCGGCGTCGGCGATGCCCGACGCGGCGCTCGCTGCCGTGACGCGTCTCGATCGCTACGACGCGTACTACTACGACCGCGACGGCGCCCTCGCGCTGCCCGTGTGGCGCATCGAATTCAGCGATCCGGCACGGACGTGGCTCTACGTCGATCCGGCGCGGGGCCTCGTGGTTCGGAAAGAGGAGCGGCTGTCACGACTGAACCGCTGGCTCTATCACGGGCTGCACAGTCTCGACTTCCCTGTCCTGTACTACCGGCGGCCGCTGTGGGATGTCGTGGTGATCGCGCTCAGCCTCGGCGGCCTGTCCCTTGTCCTGACGCCTGTCGTGCCCGCGCTGCGACGCCTCGCACGGCACGCACGCCGCGGCTGAGACTCAGTGCATCTCGTAGTCGGCGTCCAGTCCGTACTTGCCGTTCTTGTAGGTGAAGTACGCGACGACCGTGGATGGCCCGAGCCCGCCGGTCACCTCGAAGGCGCACATCAGGCGCATGGGCCCCTTCCTGTCGCGTGAGAGGCCACGCTCGTCCGTGAACACGCCGTCGTCGGCGTTCGGCGCATCGGTCACCTTTGCCGACGCGCCCATGCGCTGCTGGAACAGCGGTTCGGCAACCGCCTTCGACGGACACGCGGGCGTGGGCACCATCGAGGGCACGGCTTTCCAGCCCGCACTCGCCTGACGCTCGAGCGCGATCGGCTGCACGCCCGCTTCGCCACCCGGTCCGGTGACGCTCACGAGGCAGAGGAACCGGCCCGCGTCGTCACCGGCGCCGGGATAACAGCCCGTCACCTCGCGTATGACGATCGGCCGGGCAGGCTTCGCCGCGCCACTGGCGATCAGGTCGGCGATCGCCCGCCGCACCGCCGCTTCGTCTGGCTCCTGCTGTGCGCGAAGCGCCTCCGTGGATCCGGCGAACACGACGAGGGACGCGAGCACGGCGACATGACGTCTGAAAGCCATGATCGAAATTATGCGCCTGCCGGCGCGTGAGCGGACCTAGTTGCCGGTATCGGACGAACTGCGGGGAGACACGGCCCGAGCGAGGGTGCCCAGCACGCGATCACGCGTGGCGGCGAATGCGGGCATGTCGGCGGGATTCACCGGTTCGCCAGGGGGCATCGACTGGTGCACGGTGAGCGGATTGACGAAGCGGCCGGCCTGGCGCACCCGGTAGTCCAGGTGCGGGCCGGTGGCGAGCCCGGTTGCCCCGACCTTGCCGACGATGTCGCCCTGCTGGACGTGCTGGCCAGGGCGCACGTCGATGGCTGACAGGTGGAGGTACTCGGTCTCGTATCCGTTCGCATGCCGCAGGTGCACCATGCGACCCGCGTCGCCGGCCCAGCCCGCCTTCAGGACGACACCGCTGGCCACCGCCACGACCGGCGCGCCGACGGGAGCGCGGTAATCCACCCCCGCATGGGCGCGGCGTTCGCCGAGCAGCGGGTGCATGCGCGACAGCGAGAATCCCGAGGTGACGACCGGATCGAATTTCAGCGGCGACTTCAGGAAGAGACGCCGCATCGAACGGCCGTTCCGGTCGTAGTAGGCCGGCTTGCCGTCCCGCGGCGTGAAGCGCACGGCTTCGATGGTGCGGCCCTCGTTCTGGAAGATGGCCGCCTGGATCTCGCCGTAGCCACTGAAGGTGTCGTCCGATTCACCTTCGGCGGCGTCGGCCGCGCGGTACTCCTTGTCCACGAGCAACTCGAAGTGATCGCCCGGCTGGAGTTCCGTGTTGAAGTCCACCTCGCTGCCGAGGACGTCGGCCAGCGCGACCGACAGATCGACCCGCTCCCCCGCCCGCGACATGGAGGCAAACAGCGACGTGGCGTCGCTGTCGATGCCGCCACGCACCACGGCCGGACGCACCCGCTTGTCGATCGGATCGATGCGCGCGACGAAGTCTTCCTCCGTGTCGGTCCGGCTCACGCGCAGCACGCGGTCCGCATCGATCTCGTATTCGAAGCCGCGCACCACGCCGTCGAGCGCGCGGATGAGGCGATACGGGTGGTCGGTGCGCAGGCGGCGCACGTCGAAGACGCTCGCGGCCCGCTGGATGAGCGACGCGACTTCGCCGTCGGCCAGGTGGTGGCCGTGCAGCAGCGAGGACAGCGTCAGGCCTGGTGACACACGCGCCGACTCGATGTGCACTTCCGCAGGCAGGACCACGTCACCCTTTCGGGCCCCCTCGTCGCCGGCAGCGCTCCACGCGCAGGCACCGGAGAAGAGCGCGGTCGCCAGCACGAGGCCGCACGAGAGTCGGTCGGTCGAGAACACGCGCCGCCATTATAGCGAGTGGCGGATTCAGCCCCGGCGCTTCAGTTGATGACGGAGAACCCGGTTCCAGTACATGACCAGGCCGGTCGAGGCCAGCAGCGGCAGCGCGAGGCCGGCCAGCGCCCAGAGCCCCTTCACCGCGAGTCCCCAGGACGTACCGAAGTGAAGCGGGATCTGCAGCCAGATCAGCCAGTCACCCACGCTTTCGTTCACGCCGTAGCGCCAGGTGGCCAGGTGCTCGCCGGTGGAGGGATTGAAGTAGATCGTGTCCTGATACTCGCGGCCGTCCCCGCCGGGGCGCTGCATGATGATCTGGATCGGCGCGCGGCGGCTGAAGGGGAAGAAGATGCCGCTCCATCGCGTGCCGGGATCGATCGCGGATGCCTGGCCGATGAGAGCATCGAGGCCCGGGCTGGCTGCTGACTCACCCGGCTCCACGACGACCGCCGGCGGGCGCGCGGATACGACCGGCGACCAGTCGTTCACCAGCGCGAACACCTGCCGGGTCCATCCGAAGTAGATGCCGGTGATGGCCCAGCCGGTGATGAGAACGAGAGCCCAGATGCCGACGGCGCGGTGCAGGTCGAACGTGATCCGCCTCCACCCGAAGCGGGGATCGACATAGAGGGCGCGCCACCAGCGGCTCGCACCCGGCCACCAGGTCACCAGCCCGGTTGTCGCCATCAGCAGGAGCAGGACGGCGCCCACGCCGTTCACCGTGCGCCCGGTCCCGCGGATCAGCAGCGTTTCATGCAACCGGCGCACGAACGTCAGCCAGGCTGGCGCCGGCGGCACCGGCCCCAGCACGCGGCCGGTGATCCGATCGGACGCCACGGTCACCCGCTGCCGTCCGGCAAGCGTCGCCGTGAAGAGTGGGCTCTGTTGATCTGGTGCGTTCAGGGAGACAACGCGTGCCTGCGGAAAGGCGGCGGCGAGATTGGCGACGACCGTGTCGGCTGAGGCCTGCCCGGCGCCCTGGGACGCACGCCACTCCGCCGGCAGGCGACGCAGTTCGAGTTCCGCACGGAACACGAGGATCGATCCCGTGACACCGAGCACGGCGACGTAGAGCGAGAGGACGATGCCCAGCCAGAGGTGCAGCTGGAAGACGGCGCGTCGTGCCGGCACCGTCTGGGGCCGGCGAACAAGGCGTCGGAGAACGGTCAATCGCGTGCGAAGGTCTGCTTGGCCGTCAGGATGCGCCCACCCTGTGCCGAGGTCGATTCGCTCACGAGCGTCTTCCCATCGGCGGAGAGCGTCAGCGACCCCTGACTATCCGGCCTGTTCGGCCCCTTCATCGTCAGCGTGTAGCGGCCGGTTCCCCCGCGCTTGATCTCGATGGTGCCCATCTTCTGATCGTTGCCGTTGATGATGTCGGCGCTCGTGCCGTCGAGCCGCGCCGTGTAGGTGGCGGTGACGAAGTAGACGTCGGGCAGCGGTACCGAGAACGCGAAGGTGAGCTTGTCGCCCGCTTCGGAGATCTGCAGGACGAGCTTGTCGACGCTGGTCTCCTGTCCGTTCACCTCCTGCTTCTGCAGGCGCCACAGCCCGACGAGCGGATCCGCGGCAGCAACCGGAGTGGCGAGCGTCAGCAGGGCAAGACACAGGGCGAGGGCAAGGGCACGCATGGATGGCGTCGATTCTCGCCGATCTCGCGCCCGGTGGGAGCACGCCTCTTTCGGATCGCGGCAAACCCGACAGAGTTGTCTGCTGGTGGCCCTCGGCTAGCTGGCGACGCGGTAGAGGCGATCGTGCCCCTCGGTGGGTGGCAGCGCTGCACCTTCCAGCTGCACGTCCATCAGGCCCGGCGCCCGCATCAGGTCGGGAAGGAACCGGCGATGCGCCGCGTGCCGCTTGCAGTAGGGCACGTGCACGCGGGTGCGGCCATCCGGCAGGCGTTCGAGCCGCAGCGCCGCGGCATCGATGTCCTGTTCCATCAGGAGCGCGAGCGTCGCGAGGAGCCCCTGCGCGTTGCCCGGGGCGAACACCAGCTCGCAGGTGGCCGGGTCGCACGAGCCGATCAGGCGCGGCTCGATCTCGCCGAGCACCCAGAGCGTGAGCACGACGAGCGCGGTGCTGATGAGGGCGAGCGTGGGATAGCCCGCACCGGCCAGCATGCCGATCGACGCGACCACCCAGATGGTAGCGGCCGAGGTCAGTCCGGTGATGGACGTGCGCGAGTGCAGGATCGTGCCTGCACCGAGGAAGCCGACGCCCGACGCGACCTGCGCGGCAATGCGGCTCACGTCAGCCGTCGTGCTGAGACGCACCTGCAGCAGTTCACCAATCTGCATGAAAAGGGCAGCGCCGAGGCAGATGAGGATGTTGGTCCGGAAGCCGGCCGGCTTCCCCTTGCGTTCGCGCTCGACGCCGATGATGCCGCCGCAGATGACGGCGATGCCGCTCCGGAACAGGAACGGCAGCAGCACCGACCACAGCAACGCGTATCCCTCGAGCAGCGGCGACGTCACACGTCCCTCCTGGAGCCGCGGGCGGCGGCCTGACACCGTAATCGGCATTGCCCGGTTCGGCCTGAGCCCGTCTGGATCTCTGCTCCGTCGGCTTGTGCTCGGTCAACGCTCGTCGCATACTGGGTCTTCACGTTCACGCAGCGGCCCGGAGACAGAGAGCATGTGCGGCTTTTTCGGAGTGGTGTACCGTGATGGTGCCTGCCTCCCATCAGAGGAGCGGCTTCGAGCGTCCGCGCAGACTCTCGCACACAGAGGTCCGGATGCCCACGGAGTCTTCACCACGCCGGGCGCCGGCCTGGCGCACACGCGCCTCTCGCTCGTCGATCTGAACGAGCGCAGCAACCAGCCCTTCTGGGACGCCACCCACCGGCACGTCATCGTCTACAACGGCGAGGTCTACAACTTCCCGGAACTGCGCGAGGAACTGGCCCGGGCCGGCGTGCACTGCCGTACGAGTTCCGATACCGAGGTCCTGCTCGAAGCGCTGATCGCGTGGGGACCCGATGCGGTCCTGCCACGGCTGAACGGCATGTTCGCCTTCAGCATCCTCGATACCGCCACCGGGAACGTACTCCTGGCGCGCGATCGGTTCGGCACCAAGCCGCTGTACCTGTACGAGGGGCGGGAGTTCGTCGCGTTTGCGTCCGAGGTGAAGGCGCTTGCGCCGTGGGTCTCCTTCGAGCCTGAACCGTTTGCGATCAGTGCGTACCTCATGGGCGCCGGCGGCCCGATGCGCGGCCAGACGTTCTACCGCGACGTCCGCATTGCGCCGTCCGGTTCGGTCATCGCGATCGACCGCATGGGACATGTCTCGGAACGCCGCTTCTTCTCGATTCCTGACTTCTGGAACCCGGCACTCGGCGAGGAACTCGCGCGCCTCTCTCCGGCGCAGACGGCCGACCGCTTCGACGCCAACATCAATGCGAGCGTCGATCGCCAGATGCTCGCCGACGCGCCGGTTGGCGCGTTCTGCAGCGGCGGTGTCGACTCATCGCTGATCCTGGCCGTGGCAGCGAGGAAGCATCCGAACCTGCAGATCTTCCACGCGAACGTGAAGGGGCGCTGGAGCGAGACCGGCGCGGCGCGGCGCCTGGCCGACCACATGAAGCTGCAGCTCAACGTGGTGGAGGTCGAGGAGCAGCAGTTCGTCGACGAGATCCCGTCGGTGATGCGGCACTACGAGCACCCCTTCACGTATCACCCGAACTGCGCGCCGTTCATGCTCGTCTCGCGCCTCGCGCGCGCCCACGGCGTCAAGGCGCTGCTGTCAGGCGAAGGCTCGGACGAGTGCTTCCTCGGCTACCCGTGGCTCGGGCGCGAGCGCATCATGAACGCCTACTACCGCGCCGGCCGTGGGCTGCGTCAGCTCGTGCGCAGCGTGCCGCAGGTGGGCCGGTTGATCTGGCCGTGGGATCAGGGGCGCTCCGACACGATGGGCGCGCTGTTCAACCGGTTCGAACTCGAACACGACGTGCAGGAAGCGCGTGCCGCCGCGGCGGCGCAGCCGTCGCGCATCGCGGAAGGGAACATCCGGAGCGTCGAGTACCTGGGCTATCACCTGCGGACGCTGCTCCACCGGAACGACACGCTGGGCATGGAAGCGAGCATCGAGTCGCGCTTCCCGTTCCTCGATACCGACCTCGTTCGGGACGCGGTGAACACGCCGTACCACTACAAGATCCGCTACTCGCCGTGGGTGCTCGAGAAGGCCCACCCGTTCGTGCGGGACAAGTGGGTGGTGCGCGAGGTCGCCTCGCGCTACTTGCCGCGCGAGCTCAGCCAGCGCATCAAGATCGGCTTCTGGACGACCGTGTTCCAGCGCCTGCGGGTCGCGCCACGCTACTTCGACGACTCGTTCCCGCGCGAGTTCCTCGGACTCTCGCGTGCGGACCTGTCACTGCTGCTCGATCGCGCCGATCCGGAACTGGTGGTCCGGCTGCTCCACCTCGACGTGTGGGCGCGGGTCTGCCTGCGCGGTGAGTCGCCGTCCGACGTCCTGCCGGCGCTGCGCGACCACGTGCGGATTACCGCAGAGTAGCGGCCCGGCCCCGGCCGGCCCTCGACTACTTGATCGCCAGGAAGCCCTCGAAGCAGAGGTACTTCATCACCGTCGTCACATCGACGAATCCGGCGCGCCGGAGGAGCCCGAGGTTGCCTTCGGTCGAGAAGGGCTCCAGGATCCCCTTCAGGCTCGAGGTCTTGTTGAGGATCTCCTCGGCCGAGAAGCCGTTCTGCGCCTTGAAGTCGTTGTAGAGCGACGTGACGATGTCCTGGAATCGGGCGTCAGGGGCACGCACCTTCTCGAACAGGATGAAGGCGCCGCCCCAATTGAGGCGCTCGTAGATCCTGTTGATCAGTTCCTGCCGCTGCCGCGGTGCCACGAACTGGACGCAGTAGTACGACACGAACAGGTCGGCCTTCCCGAACTCGTAGGTGAGCGCGTCGCCGACCTCGAGCGTGATGTTCTTGTGATCCTTGCAGTGCTCGGCGGCCTTGCCGATCATGCCGGCCACCGGATCGAGGCCGATCCAGGAGATACCCGGCTTGGAGGTGTGGTGCTCGGCCAGCTGCCGAATGAGCTGGCCCGTCGACACCCCGATCTCGTAGCACGTGCTGTCGGCGTGACAGAAGTAGTCGCTCAGCGCGCAGACCAGCTTGTGCCCATCGTCGTAGTAGGGCACGGACTGCCGCACGTGGCCGACGAACGATTCCGGGACGTTGCCATCGAAGCTCCAGCTCGCCCGTGCCGTTTCAATGTTGTCTCCGACGCGCATGACCGCTCCACCCTCGCGGGACTCCTCCGAGGCGTCATTGCCGTTCCCGCAGTTTGCAGGTATACCCTGCCTGCTCCGGCAAGGCAATCTCCATGCGACCGCCTCTGCGCTGCGCCGCATGGAACTGCGCCGATTCCAGAGGAGTATCCGCGGAGCCCGGTGGGTGGCTCTGGCGTGCCGACGCCGTAGTGATACCCTGAGGATCCCGACTTATGGCGATTCCGCTTGTTCCCTTGGCCCAGTGGTCAGGCGTCGAAGGACGCCCGTTGTTCATCGCCGGCCCGTGCGCGGCCGAGAGCGAGGAACAGGTCCACGAGACGGCCCGCCGTCTCAAACCATATCGGGTGGACTACTTCCGTGCGGGCATCTGGAAGGCACGCACGCGGCCCGACAACTTCGAGGGGATCGGGCAGGCGGCACTCCCGTGGCTGCACCAGGCCGGCAAGGCGCACGGCATGCGCACGGCCACCGAGGTGGCGACCGCCGCACACGTGGAGGCCGCACTCTCGGCCGGAATCGACCTGCTGTGGGTCGGCGCCCGAACCACGGTCAATCCGTTCTCCGTGCAGGAAATCGCCAACGCCCTGCGCGGTGCCACGGTGCCGGTGCTGGTGAAGAACCCCACGAGCCCCGACCTGCAACTCTGGCTCGGCGCGTTCGAGCGCCTCTCGCAGGCCGGCGTCCGCAAGCTCGGCGCCATCCATCGCGGCGTGTCACTCATGGGGTCAGCGCCGTACCGGAATGCGCCGATGTGGGGGATGGTCCTCGAGATGCGCCGCCTGGTGCCCGATGTGCCGATCGTCTGCGATCCGAGTCACATCTGCGGCCGGCGCGATCTGCTGTCGGGCGTCGCGCAGCATGCGATGGACCTCGGCATGGACGGCCTCATGCTGGAGACCCACCCGCAGCCCGATCACGCCTGGAGCGACGCGGCCCAGCAGGTCACACCGGAACGCTTCTCCGAAATCATGGCGGAGCTGATCCTGCGCCGGGAGTCGCCTGACAGTGCGGCGGCCACCGCGGCCATCGACGGACTGCGATCGCGAATCGACCGCGTCGACCACGAACTGGTCGCGCTGCTGGCGCAGCGGATGAAGCTCGTCGACGAGCTGTCCCAGGAGAAGCAGGCGCACCGAATCACCGCGCTGCAGCCCGCACGCTGGGCCGCGGTGCTGACCGACCGGCTCGCACTGGCCCGCAGGCTCGGCCTGGACGAAGCGTTCACCAAGGCGGTGTACGACGTCATCCACGAGGAATCGGTCCGGCGCCAGTCGACGCCAGACGCGGTGCCTACCGCCGGCGAACCGCGCGCACGCCAATAATCACCGGGAAGTCCCGGTCGGCGTAGTCCAGTTCCTCCCGCGTCAGTTCCTCCGACGCCAGGCCGTGCAGCGCGGCACACGCGCTCAGCACGTTCCCGTACACGCGGGTCGTCACCTCACCATCGAAGTTCTCGGCGAACAGCGAGATGGCCGCCTGCTGCGTCAGGTGCCAGTACTCGCCCCACCCATCGCGATCGAGGTGCCGCCCCACCTTGCTGGTGCCGTGCGTGGTCACCAGGAGCACGCCCCCCGGTTTCAACAACCCGTGCAGGCGCCGAACCCCGAGCCGGATGTCATAGATCATCTGGATCGTCTGGGTGCACACGATGCAATCGAACAGGCCCTCAGGCAGCGGCTCGGCGCCCGACAGGTCGCCGACGATGGTGGCCTGGGGACTGGGCACGTAGCTGAAGACATCCTTCGTGTGCAGGCCCGCGCTGCCGAACTTGTCCAGGTAGAAGGTGTCGCCGAACTCCATGGCGCGACCGCTGATGTCGGCCCGGTGCGCATCGAGGAACTGCTCGATGTAATAGCGCTCGACCGGCAGCCCCCGGTCGATGGCGAAGATCGGGCTGATGGGGGTCACCCGCCGCAGGCTGCCGAAGCGCACCAGACCCGCGGGCGGCCACTGAAGATGGAATCGCCGTTGTTGCCGTACGACCCAGTTGCGTGTGGACGGGGGAAGGACCTGCTTCGCAAAACCAATGGCGCGATCGCGCAGAGACGGCGTGCTCATGAGGGAATCCAGGACACCGGAGCCTTGGCACCATGCGCGGTGACCGAGGTGGTTGCACTGTAACACGCGTCGCACTGGCGGCGCATCGCGCGGCTCTCCGCCACACGCGCAGGACTGAAAGCCGCGCATCGTTTTGTCACGCGCGACACTTCCTGTCAGGCGCGTTCGGCGTGCGCCGCCATGCACTGTCATGCGTGAGCGGGCAGCGGTTCACCCGGCACGATCCCTGCTGAGGTGCGCGCGTCGACGCCGCTGGGCGTCACCCCCTGCTGACGCGTGGAGATGATCGCGATGACATCGACCGTACCTGGAGTTGCATACGGCCGGCCGGCCGTGAAGAGTCGTGGTGTTCTCAGGGCTGTCGCACTCGCCGCCGGACTTCTGCTGGCCGCAACAGGAACCGCGCACGCGCAGGTTGCCGGCAGCATCGCCGTCTATCCGACCTCCTCGAGCCTCGAAGCCACCAGCACCCGTCAGTTCACGGCGTACGTGCCGATCTCGCCGAACACGGTGTCATGGGCCGTCAACGGCATCGTGGGTGGCAACACGACGCTGGGCACGATCTCCACGAGCGGGCTCTACACACCGCCGAAGGTGATTCCGTCGGCGAACACGCTGACGATCTCGGCGCGGAGCACGGCCTATCCCTCGTCGGTCGGGTCGGCCACGCTGAAGCTGACGCGGCCCGTCCCGTACGTCTGGAGCGTGTCGCCCAATCCCGTGCAGACGGGGCCGTTCTCGATCAGCGTGAACGGTGCGAACTTCGCGCCCGACTCGCAGGTGCTGATCGGGGGCGCGGTCGTGACCAGCACCTACGTGTCCTCGACGAAGCTGCTCGCCTCGTCGACCGCAGCGGCAGCCGGAAAGGTGCAGGTTGCGGTTCGGCAGCCGGCGCCCGGATCGGTGACGAGCAGCAGCGTGTCGCTGTCGATTGTCGCTGGCAACGTGGGTGTGACCGTTGCGCCGACGGCCGCCTCGGTGCGGCTCGGCGCCTCGCAGGCCTTCACGTCGACGGTGTCCGGCACCACGAACACGAGCGTCACATGGTCGGTCAACGGCGTGGCCGGCGGGTCCGCCGCTGTGGGCACGGTGAGCGCCGCCGGGCTCTACACAGCACCGGTGAACATGCCGTCGCCCGCCACGGTGACGGTGCGCGCAACCTCGGTCGCGAACCCGGCCGTCTTCGCACAGGCGTCCGTCACGCTGGTCTCGCCCATCAGCGTGACCCTGACGCCGACCTCGGCGACTGTGCAACTCGGGACCACCAAAGCCTTCGCCGCCGCGGTGAGCGGCACGTCGAACACGGCCGTCACCTGGTCGGTGAACGGGGTTGCGGGAGGCTCATCGGCCGTCGGCACGATCGACGCGACAGGCCTCTACACAGCGCCCGCCACCATGCCGGCCTCGAGCACCGTCACGGTGCGCGCCACAGCGGTCGCGAGCGCCTCGTCCACCGCGCAGGCCACGGTCACGCTGACGTCCCCGCCGCTTCCGCCGGTCTCGCTGACGGCGGCGCGTTTCCTCGAGCAGTCGTCGTTCGGGCCCTCTCCCGCTACGCTGGCGCGCGTCCAGCAGATTGGCATCGACGCCTATCTCGACGAGCAGTTCGGCATGCCCGAAACACAGATTCCCGTGCCTGCGGGAAACGGCATGGGCGAACTGCGCCAGTGGCAGTTGCACAACTTCACGACGGCACCCGACCAGCTCCGGCAGCGTGTCGCGTATGCGCTCAGCCAGATCGTCGTCACATCGGGCAACAAGCTGATTTACGCCGACGAGATCCTGCCGTGGATGCGGCTGCTCAGCCAGCACGCGTTCGGTAACTACCGGGACCTGCTCCGCGACGTGTCGATGAGCCCGTCGATGGGCAAGTACCTCGATCTCGCACGGTCGATGAAGCCGGGGATGGCCGGCGGGGCGAACGAGAACTACCCGCGCGAGCTGATGCAGCTGTTCACGATCGGCACGGCGCAGCTGAACCAGGATGGTTCGCCCGTGCCCGGTCCTGGCGGGCAGCCCGTGCCCACCTACGACCAGAACACCGTGCGCCAGGTGGCCCTCGCCCTCACCGGCTGGGTGTACCGGAACAACGCGTACGAGGACTTCAGCGGGCCGATGGTGCCGCTCGCCGCCAATCACGACACCTCGGCGAAGGCGTTCCTGGGGTGTGCGCTGCCGGCGGGCCAGTCGGTGCAGCAGGACCTCGACGGCGTGATCGACTGCCTCATGCAGCACCCGAACATGCCGCCGTTCATCGCGACGCGGCTGATTCGCAGCCTGGTGATGAGCAACCCGAGCCCGCAGTACGTCACGCGCGTGGCCAACGTGTTCGCCGGCGTGAACGGCGGCGCACGGGGCGACCTGAAGGCCACCGTGCGCGCCATCCTCACCGACCCCGAGGCGCGCAACGACGTGGCCACGGCGACGCAGGGACGGTTGAAGGAGCCGATCCTCCAGCTGGCCGGCTTCCTGCGCGCGCTAAACGGCTCGTTCTCGAGCACGAACGGGCTGGTGTACCTGTTCGATCACCTCGGGCAGATGCCGCTGACGCCACCGTCGGTCTTCAGCTGGTTCTCGCCGCTCTACCGCGTACCGAACAGCCCCCTGTTCGGACCGGAGTTCCAGATCTACAGCCCGAGCGAAGCAACGCTCCGCGGCAACGTGCTCTACGCGATGCTCCAGGGCAATGGTGGCGGCGACACCACCGTGGACCTGACGCCGTTCCAGGCCTACGGCAATGACATGCCGGCCCTCGTCGAGGCGGCGAACCAGGTGCTGCTCTACGGCCGGATGCCGCCTGAGATCAAGCAGGCGCTGATCGCGGCGGCGACGCCAGGGTACGACGCCAATACACGCATTACGACCGTGTTGTATCTGACCGCGCTCAGCGGCCAGTACGCCGTCCAGTACTGACACTCGAACAGGACTCACCGATGCGTCAACACCACATCACCCGTCGTCAGCTGCTGAGCGGCCTCGGTCATACCGCGCTGCTCTCGTTCCTCGGCAAGGTCAACGTGCTCGCGCAGTCGGCCCCGCCCGACTACAAGGCGCTCGTCTGCATCTTCCTGTCCGGCGGCAACGACAGCCACAACATGGTCGTGCCGCTGAACGGGCCCGACAACGTGGCATACCGGGCGGCGCGCGGCTCACTCGCCCTGCCCGACGGCAACGGCGCGCTCATCCCGATCCAGAACATCGACGGCGTCCCCTACGGACTCAATCCCGGGCTGCAGGCGCTCGCACCGCTCTGGAGCCAGGGCGTCCTCGGCATCGTCGCCAACACGGGGATGCTGGTGCAGCCGGTGAGCCGGGCGGAATTCCTGGTGAACGCGAAGCCGGTGCCGACCAACCTCTTCTCGCACTCGGACCAGATCCAGCAGATGCAGAGCGGCGTGCCGTCTGCCTCCGGCGGCACGGGCTGGGGCGGACGCGCGGTCGATCAGGTGCAGGGGCTCAACGGCGCGGCGAGCTTCCCGTCGGCCGTGTCGATCGCCGGACCGGCGCTCTTCTGCAAGGGCTCGGTCATCCAGTCGGCCAGCCTGTGGCCTGGCTTCAACCTCGACGCCAGCGGCATGAGCCTGTGGCCGAAGGCGGCAGCTGACGCGCGCAAGAACGGCTACCAGCAGATCCTGCAGTTCAACAGCGGGCTCGAATTGATCCAGGTGGCGAATCACGTGCGGCAGGATGCCATCGCGCTGAACGCCATGATGTCGGGCGCGTCGGCGGTGATCAACACACCGTTCCCCGGTACAGCCCTCGGGCAGCAGCTGCAGCAGGTCGCGCAGCTGATCAAGCTGCGGTCGTCGACCGGCATGAGCCGGCAGGTGTTCTTCTGCTCGCTCGGCGGCTTCGACACGCACGGCAGCCAGAGCTGGCAGCACTGGGACCTGCTCCGTCAGCTCTCCGAGGCGCTCGCCGCGTTCTACACCGCGACAGGCGAACTCGGCGTCGCGGACAAGGTCACGAGCTTCACGCTGTCCGACTTCGGGCGCACGCTCCAACCGAGCGGCACGGGCACCGACCATGGGTGGGGCAGCCATCATCTGGTGCTCGGAGGCGCCGTGCAGGGCGGGCGGATCCATGGCCGGTTCCCGACGCTCGCGCTCGGCGGACCCGACGATGCCGGGTCGCGCGGCGTACTGATCCCGTCCACCTCCATCGACCAGTACGGCGCGACGATGGCCGCGTGGCTGGGGGTGCCGGCGAACCAGCTCAGAACCGTGTTCCCGAACCTGGTGAACTTCGCGAACCCGACACTGGGCTTCCTGGGGTGACGACGAACGGAGGCCGCACTCTTCAAAGCGTCGTCGCGCAACGCGGGTTCGGCGCCGCTACAGCGGACGGGCGTATCATGCACGACGCGTGACGATGCGGATGCATGGAGCGTGCGTGGTGGTGGGTTTCGCGACTGCCCTGCTGGGTGCGGCGCCGGCCGTGCCTGCGGGACGGGTGGTGAGCGAACGGTTCCAGCAGCTCACACGATCGGCGGCCTGGCGTCCGGTCGGGTCGCAAGTGCTCGGGTTCGACACCTTCCATCCGCAAGGTCTGGTGAAGGTCGGCGACGCGTTCTACCTCTCGTCGGTCGAGGTGACTACGCCGCCTCGCCGCTATCCGCAGCCGATCGACGGCGTCGATCGCAGTGCCGGTGAAGGACGCGGGCATCTCTTCAAGTTCGATGCAGGCGGACGCCTGCGTTCGGACCTGACGCTCGGTGAGGGCACGATCTATCACCCCGGCGGCATCGACTTCGACGGCCGGTTCATCTGGGTACCCGTCGCCGAATACCGCCCCGACAGCCGCGCCATCGTCTACCGGGTGGATCCGGCGGCGATGACGGCGACGAAGGTGCTCGAATACGCCGACCACGTCGGCGGCATCGTGCACGACCCCGACGACAACGCGCTGCACGGGGTGACCTGGGGCTCGCGCCGTTTCCTCCGCTGGCCGCTCGATGACAGGGGGCGCGCGCTTGGCGCGCCGACGATGCGCCGCAACGGGTCCTTCTTCGTGGACTACCAGGACTGCAAGGCGCTCGGGCAGCGCGAGATGCTGTGCGCCGGCGTCAGCAGCTATCGCACGGGTGACGAGCAGCGGCCGTTCGCGCTCGGCGGGATGGAACTCGTCGACCTCGCCACCGGACGCCAAGTGCACGCATTGCCGATCGAACTCCGGACCGCCTCGGGGCTGCCGATGACGCAGAACCCGTTCTGGATCGAACCGGACGCCCAGGGCGGGCTCCGGGCCTACTTCGTGCCGGAGGACAACCGCTCGACGCTCTATAGCTACGTGGTGTCCGCCGCGCCGTCCCGCTGAGTCCTGAGGCGCACGGATTCGCCGCGACATCGGCACGCGGGCGGAGCGATGGCGGAGCACGACGGCTAACCTGTGTGCTGCGTAGGCATCCGTCCGATCAGCCGACGGCTGTTCCGAACAGCCGTCCGACGGCGGCCGTCGCGAGCATCGCCACGACGCCCCAGACCGTTACTCTCGTTGCGCCGACGACGATCGGCGCGCCGCCCACGAACGCGGCCGTGGCGCCGAGACCGACCAGGCACACGAGTGAAGCGGCAGCAACGGTGATGGCGAGCGCGCTGATGGGCGCGACCAGGATGGCGAGTATCGGCACCGCGGCGCCGACGGCGAAGGTCGCCGCCGAGGCGAGGGCCGCCTGCAGGGGACGCGCCGCGAGTTCCTCGGTGAGGCCGAGTTCGTCGCGGGCGTGCGCGGCGAGCGCGCCCTTCTCCATCAACTGGCGGGCCACGCTGCGCGCGAGTTCAGGCTCGAGTCCGCGCCGGACGTAGATGTCGGTGAGTTCGTCTTCTTCCGCCTGCGGCTGGGTTTCGAGTTCGTGCCGCTCGCGCCTCAGGTCGGCCTGCTCAGTGTCGGCCTGGGAGCTGACCGAGACGTACTCGCCCGCGGCCATCGAGAATGCTCCGGCCACCAGGCCGGCCACGCCGGCGATCAGCACATCGTGCCTGGCCGAGGCCGCGGCTGCGACACCGACCACGAGGCTGGCCGTGGAGACGATGCCATCGTTCGCGCCGAGCACGGCCGCGCGCAGCCATCCGATCCGCTCGCTCCGATGACGCTCTCCGTGTGGCATGCCGCACCTCGCTTGCCTCGATTGTACTGTCGCTGGAATGCAGGTGCGCTGACGGCGTCAACGCGCGCAAGGCGGAGTGTCAGACGGTCGGCTTCTTCTGCTGCGGGTAGATCGTCTCGCCGCGCGCCAGCATCTCGACCAGCGTCGCGATCTTCTTCTGCCGCCCGGCCGCGGTTTTCATGTTGTGGACGCGGAAGGCGAGCGCGAACCGGTTCTGGGCGCTGAGCGTCGCCAGCATCGCCTTCGCTTTCGGCTCCGCGTCGATCGCGGCCTGGAGGTCGTCCGGGATCGCCATCCTGCTGCCGCTACCGTACGCACGGCCCCAGCGGCCGTCCGCCTTCGCCGCTTCCACCTCACGGAGTCCGTGCTTGGTCATCCGGCCCTCGGCGATGAGGCGCGCGACGTTCTCGACGTTGATCTGGCTCCAGATGCTCCGTGGCCGGCGGGGCGTGTAGCGCTGCAGATAACTCGTCTCGTCGAAGCTCTTGCGTACCGCATCGATCCAGCCCCAGCACAGGCAGACGTCGATCGCCTCCTTTGGCGTAATCGACTTCAGGCCTGTGCCGACCTTGAAGATCCGGATCCAGACCTCGTCCGCCGTGGCGTGGTGCGTGCGGAGCCACTTCTCGAAATCGTTGGCGGTCTTGAACGTCCTGACCTTCGCAGGATCCACGGCAATGGGCGGCATCACGCACCTTTCATTGATGGACGGCCTGCCCATCGACGATCATGGTAACGGAGACGCTGAACGATGACCCGATGCAGCTGGTGTGGTGACGACCCGCTCTACGTGGCGTATCACGACGACGAGTGGGGCGTGCCGGTGCACGATGACCGGCACCTCTTCGAGATGCTGATTCTCGAGGGTGCGCAGGCCGGGCTGTCGTGGATCACGATTCTCCGCAAGCGCGACGCGTATCGAAAGGCCTTCGACGGGTTCGACGCGAGGACGATTGCGGGCTACAAGGCCCCGAAGCTGCGGTCGCTCATGAACGACGCCGGCATCGTGCGGAACCGGCTGAAGATCGAAGGCACGGTGAAGAACGCGAAAGCCTTCCTCGCGGTGCAGGAGGAGTGCGGCAGCTTCGACGCGTTCATCTGGCAGTTCGTCGGTGGCGCCCCGATCGTCAATCGGGTCAGGCCGGGCGACCGCATTCCCGCGACAACTCCGGAGTCGGACGCGATGAGCAAGGCGCTGAAGAAGCGCGGCTTCACGTTTATCGGCTCGACGATCTGCTACGCCTTCATGCAGGCCACCGGCATGGTGAACGACCATGTCGTCGGGTGCGTGGCCAGGCGCATCTAGCTGTTCCGAGGGAGTTGGCGCAGTCTCAACTGGCTGAGCCCGAACGCGAGCCGGCGTTATCTGAGCGTGATGGTGGTGCTCGTGGAGGCGGTGACCGTGATGGGTCCGGCCGCCCCCTGGCCCTGGCCATTGCGTGTCAGGCTGACGGTGCCGGTCAACACGCCTCCCGTCACCGACCCGGTGAAGGCGAAGGTGCCGACGCCGGTCACGGTGCCTCCGGTGACCGGAATCGTGAACCCGCCACCGGTGCCGTTCCCGGTCACCTGCGCGGTCGTGCCTGACAGGGGGACGCGCCACGTGAGCGGTCCTTCCCCGATGAAGTACCCGGCCGCGCAGGTCTGCGAGGCATTCGTCTCGGTGTAGGTCGTGTCGAGGATGCCGCTCACGTTGTTTCCGGTCGTCGTCAACTGAATCGAGGACGAGCCGGCCAGCGCACGGGTGACGCTGCAGGGTCCACCGGTGTTGGTGGGCGACGCGCTGAAGCTCCAGGTGTAGGCGCCTGAAAAGGGCCCCGACAGCGTCGTGACGACGGGAGCCGCCGGCGTTGTCGCTGGGGCACTGTCCGACGACCGCAGGGCCACGGCCGCACCGACGGCACCGGCGCCTGCGGCAGCGATCGAACCAATGGCCACGCCGCTGAGGCCGCCACCGCCGGCTCCGGCGGCCGCCGCACCGCCCGCGGCCGCGGCTCCGGCCCCGGCACCCGCCGCGCCCGTGCCCGCCTGGGCCGTGGCCACGTTGGTCTGGCTGACCGTGGTCGACGCCGTCGTACCGCGATAGGTGGCCGAGATCTCGATCTGGACCGGACCGTTGCCCGTGGGGGTCAGCCCCGTCACCGTGGCACGACCGGCGCCATTGGTCGTGACGCTGACGCTCTGCGCATTCCCGGCGAACCGCGCATTTCGCCCGCCCCTGATGGCGAAGCGCACCAGGACGCCGGCCACCGGCTGATCGTTTTCGTCGCGTACTTCGACGAGCGGGGCCACGGCCGTGCGCTGCTGGATGATGTTGACGGAGTCCTCGCCCTCGATCACCACGATGCGAAGAGCCGGGCGTGGTGCCTGGCCGAACGGGAATGCCGGGAACAGGAGCAGTGCCGACAGCACGGCAACGACGAATCTGCGCGTTTCAACCATGGCAGCGTCTCTGGGATCGGGATATTGGATGCGGAACGTCATACCAGCCCGTCAAAACTGGACAACACAAAGCCGCCGACGCACACCCCGTGGGCCCGTCTACCGTTCTGATAGGAGCGTGCGTCGCGCCGCCGCCATGGCTCGCAGTTCGGCGGGGCTCGCCACGGGGTAGTGCAGGTCGAGCCCCTTCATCGTGTCCACGAGAATCTCGGCGACCGTGCGGCGCATGAAGTGCTTGTCGTCCGCGGGCACGGCGTACCACGGTGCCCACGGTCGCGACGTTTCGTTCAGCGCTTCCTGGAACGCCGACTGATACCGGCTGAAGTTCTTCCGCTCGTTCACGTCGGCCGCTTCGAACTTCCAGTTGGCCTCGGGATCGGAAATGCGCTCGAGGAGGCGCTTCTTCTGCTCGTCTTTCGACACGTGCAGGAAGAACTTCACGATCGTCGTGCCGTTGCGGGCGAGGTGCTTCTCGAAGTCGCGGATCGACTCGTAGCGCTCGTTCCACAGCGCCTTCATCGACCTGGACTCCGGCAGGCGCTGGCTCTCGAGGATTTCGGGATGCACCTTCACCACCAGCACCTCCTCGTAGTGGCTGCGGTTGAAGATCCCGATGCGACCGCGGGCCGGCGCGCGCTGGTAGATGCGCCACATGAAGTCGTGGTCCAGTTCGTCGTCGCTCGGCCGCTTGAACGCGTGCACGTCGCACCCGGCCGGGTTGATGCCGGACATCACGGCCTTGATGGTGCCGTCCTTGCCCGCGGCGTCGAGCGCCTGGAAGACCACAAGCAGCGCGCGGCGGTTGCCGGCCAGCAGGCGCGACTGCAGCTTCCGCATGGCGGCGATCGACTGCGCGAGCGCCAGTTCGTTGTGCTCCTTGCCGCCGCTGCCGCGGGGCGGCGTGGTGGGTGCCGCGGCGATGCGGAAGTGGCTGGTGAAGGGCACGAGATACGGGCTGGAGGCGGGCGCGAAGCGGTTCGGCATGTCAGCCGGACGTTACCACGTGCCGGGGCCAGATGCCCCGCGGGGCGGACTCTTACGGTTCGTCGGCCCCCCCGTAATATCCTTGGTCGCCGAAGGCTCGCCGGCCGTGTGTTCTGCAGAAGGGTATGAATCGCGATGATCGCTGACCTGAACGAGAAGTTCGCCATCGAAGGCGTGGCACACATCGTCGCCGGCAATGGGGGCCTGCCCGCGGTCGTCGTCACGTCGCCCGCAGCTCACGGTGCACTATCCCTGCACGGCGGACAGGTGACCTCGTGGACACCCTCGGCCGCCGGGGCAGACGCGCTGTTCGTCAGCCGCCAGGCCGTGTGGCAGCGTGACCGTGCGATCAGGGGCGGCATTCCCGTGTGTTTCCCCTGGTTCGGCGCGCACCCGACCAATCCCGGCGCGCCGTCGCATGGCTTCGCGCGGCTGCGCGAATGGCAACTCGCCTCGATTGAGCAGCATGGTGACGGTGTTGTAGTGACCGTTGATCTCTCGAGCGACGCGGCGAGCCGTGAGCTCTGGCCGCACGACTTTCACCTGCGTCTCCGCGTCGCCTTTGGCGCGGCGCTGCAGGTGGACCTGACGGTCACCAACTGCGGACGCGGCACCTTTTCGTTCGAAGAGGCGCTGCACACGTACTTTGCCGTGGCCGATATCCGGTCCACGTCGCTCAGCGGACTCGACGGCGCTCGGTACCTCGATACGGTCGGCGGCATCCGCGAGGCCCGGCAGCAGGGCGATGTCCGTTTCGAGGCTGAGACCGATCGCATCTACTTCGCAACGGGCGAGGCCATCATTCACGACGCGTCGCGCCCACGTCGAATCCGCGTGCGCAAGAAGAACTCCGCCAACACCGTGGTCTGGAATCCCTGGATCGCTCGTGCGAAGGCATTCGCCGATTTCGGCGACGATGAATGGACCGGGATGTTGTGCGTGGAGACCTGCAATGTGGGCGAGGCGGCGGTCGTCCTCGAGGCAGGGCGCAGCCACACGATGACGGTGGCCGTGACCCTGAACGACTAGCTGCCTCACCCAGCCTACCGTCGTTCCTCGTCGGCTGGCGCCAGGTGCCGCTTCGCGAAGGCGCGGCCTGAACCGGACTTGAGGTACTTCTCGAAGCGAACGGCGTCCCGTTCCGTTCGGAATTCTATCGACACCACTACTGACCACGGGCGGTGCGCCATGGTGTGACCGCAGGGGCCGTGGTTGTGCCAATCAAGCCGCGCGGGCAGATCGTTGGTGATACCGACGTAGTGCCGGGCATGGTCTACCTCACTCCGCAGGATGTAGACGATGCGCTTCCCGATGCCGTGCATGGTGCCCCCTCGAGGCAGACGGCGTGCCACCTGAAGGACACCTGAAAACAAGGACTTCGCGAAGGAACGCCGCAGATTCTGCCAACGTCGCAAGAACACCGGTGGAGGGATTCTTCAGCATCGGCGAGACAGCCTTCGCGTGCGTGTAAGTTCGCTTGTGAGGGAAAGAAGCCTGCCTGGCCGAAGCTCATGTGAAGCGTGAGCCGGACATGCGTACGCCGAAACCCCGGGGAGGTCCGCCTCCGCTCCTTCGGAGCTACGGCGAGACAGCCTTCGTTCGTTTGTATGTTCGCTGGAGGGACGGGAGCCTGCCTGGCCGAAGCTCACGTGAAACGTGAGCGAAGGCTGGCTCCTCGGGCTGGATTCGAACCAGCAACCCTCCGGTTAACAGCTCAGCCTACGGCTGAAAGAGCAAAGAGCAGAAAAACCGAAGAATTTTCAAGAGAGCCTCGCCACCATGACGCCGTGACGGAGGGTGGTTGCACTGTAGCACGGGGCGCTGGTTGACGAGGTTCGGGGACCTCATGTAGATTCCTCCCGCCCATGTTCAGCGTGCCCAATCTAGATCGCCCACTGCCAATAGGCAGCACGGGCGAGAGACGCCGGTAGGCCGCACGTTCGATTTCTGCTCACCTCGGTGAGCGAGCTTCGTCGGGCACTTCCCTCCTCTCGTTCTTCTCAAGCAAACAACACAACAGGCAACGCGCAATAACAGCGCGAGCCACATTTTGCGTCCCAAGTCTTGGGCGCCGCACGGCGGAGCCATGACCAGGCGCGGAGCGAGGACGGTTCTTTGTGAGCAATGAGCAGAGTGTTGGATCACATGGTCCGAACGAACACATGCCGTCAGAGGCAGCGACCTCTCACGAGGGGGTCGTGTCGGTGGACCTGTCGTCGGACTACCCCGCTCCACCCGACTACCAGCGGCGGATTCCCGCTGGTGAATACGTCGCGGTGATCGACTCCTTCAGAACCGACCGGACCGGGCGCGGCTGGATGCTGGAGGTGGCGTTTCGGCTCGCGGAAGGTGCGCATCAGGGCAGGGTGCTCGCGGACCAGCGGTTCTTCTCCGAGGAACTGGATGGCAGGCGCGCCAAGTTTGTGAGGACGCTGCTGCTGGCCCTCGGCGCTGGTGAATGGGACGGCGGCCAGCAGGCTGCGGAGGCGGCGCTGCAGAACGCGATGTCGCAGTCTCGCCAGGTGCGTCTGGCTGTCGATTGGGAGGGCTACGATACGTCGCGCGCGCCCGATGGTCGAATTGATTGGCAGGCGCGGGACAAGGCGACCATCCGGGGTGCTAAGAAGTTCACGCTCCAGGACGGCGAGGGGCTGCCCTACGCGCTGGGGCAGGGCGGCAACAAGGTCCGGCCCTCGGCCGTCGTGGTGAAGGTGCTGCCGGTCGATGGTCCTGCGGCGAGGACACCCGTCCCGGGGGCTGCTGAAGCTCCCGAAGTGCAGCGCCCCAGCCGGGGTCCCTCCCGCATCCTGAGTGAGACCGAGTTGCTGAGCCGTCCTGACGCCGTCTATCTGATTCACGGTGTGCTGCTGGAGGGCAGTGTCGCCAGCATCGTAGGCAAGAGCGGGAGTGGCAAGACGTTCCTCGCGGCCGACATCGCCGTCCATATCGCCTACGAGGCTGCGTGGGAGGGGCATGCCGTTGTCGCGAACGGTCACGTCGTCTACGTCACCGCCGAAGGCGGAGTCGGTAACGCGAAGAAGCGGCTCGCGGCGATGCTCCAGGCGCACGGCCACTCGCCGCGCAACCGCATTCATACGCTCCCCGAACCCGTGAACATGCGTGAGAAGGGCAGCGTTGATGCGCTGCTGGCTGACATCCGTGCGCTGGAGATCCCTGAGAGCGAACGGGTCGTGCTCATCGTGCTGGACACCCTGGCCCGCTGCTTCGGTGGCGGTGACGAGCAGAGCGCGAAGGACATGGGCCAGTTCATTGACGCGCTGGGCCGGGCGACGCGCGAACTCGGCACGCTGGTCACCGTGCTTGTGGTTCATCACTTCGGCAAGGACGGCAAGAAGGGGTCGCGGGGCAGTTCCGCGCTTCCGGCCGCTCTCGACACGGAAATTGAAGTTAAGCGTGATGGCAAGACGGTGATCGTCAACTGCACGAAGCAGAAGGATGATGAACCTTTTAGGGAAGTCCGGTTCCGGCTCCGTCAGGTGGCGGTTGGCCGTGACGCCAGGGGAAACCCGATGACCTCCTGTGTCCTGGAGGCCCTGACAGCTACCGAAGTTAAGTCCACTCGAAAGGACGTGGAGGCTGCTGAGGACGCGACGCTGCTGGCGGCACTTCAGGTTTTGGCTTCTTTCGGGAGCCGTGGAGCTAGTGTCGGGCGCTGGTTCAAGGCGGTTATATCGGCGGGCGTTGAGATTGGCGAGAGCACATTCAACCGCAGGGCTAAGGAGTGGACGGAGGCGGCCTTCGTCGCCCAGCCTCGTGGCGAGAGAACGAACTACGAGTTGACGGACAAAGCCAAAGCCGCGCTGTTCAAGCACGAACGACCGTCGGTGCCCCAGGCCGAAGCAACCGCATCCTGAACTGCTGCTGCTGCCCTCCCCCTATATGGGGGAGGCAGAGCGCATGGAGTGGCACTCGCGAGGCGCCTGGAAACCATCGGAATCATCGACGTTTTCGACTCAGTGACTCGCGCAACCGCTGGACAGGGGTGTGTCCATCTGGTGTCCAGCAGAAAGCGCGGGAGGTGGCGAGCGGTGAGTGGCTTGTGACGCTGCTCCGCCTCCGCAAGACGAACGTCAGTCTGCAGGTGCATTGACCAATGGGGTCGGCGGACATGGTGCTGGCCTTGCACTCTGCCTTGGGAACTAGCTAGCGGCGCGTCGATTCGCTAGGCCGAAGCAGATTCGGAGTAGTTATGGTTTGACCCCGATGATTAGGCGTATCTGCCCTTCCGCCAGCCGAGAGTCAGCAGAGCGCGAGAGAGGGGACCCAGCACTCGCGGACAGCGCCTCGAAGAGCGGCACCGCCAACGTGGAGTTGAACTCACGCGAAAAGAACGAGATGCCCGTTCCAGCCGCACCCACTCGCTGAAGCGCACTCAGGCTGGCTAAGTCTGGAGGCGAGGCATCGGAATACTTCTCGGCAACAGCATCTGGAGGTATTGGAACCGGACGCTGCGGATGCCACCCCGCGAACCCCAGCTGCTCGAAGATACCCAAAGCAAGAGACCTCGCCTCCTCGTCCTCCGGGGGATACCAAATGTCGACTTGTTCTGCTGCGACCTTCGCCTCAGCCAAGATGTCTCTGAATGGCGCGGCTTTGAACGAGGTTCGCCGGGGTAGCTGCCGATCCCGGACCAGCAGTAGCATCCGTTCCGCGTTTGCCGCGCGCTCTTGCTGCTGCGAGATCCGCAGGTCCAACTCGCGAGCGCGCGCGTCGGCCACTTCAGCGACCCGTTGGGCAAAGTAAAAACTGACGAGTCCAGCCACGGCCGCTATCGCGGTCGCTCCGACTGCCCACACGCCAGCCCAATACGACCACCACTCAGGGGAGAAGCGCATTCCCTTCGCTTTCTGAGGAGCATCGGCTGTCGGCGTGCCCGACAATAATGCAGGCGTTTCTGTGTTCATCGGCGTAGGTAAACAACGAGAGTTGACCAAGAGCGTCAGTGTCGCTTTCGGAAATGGCTTTCGGCTGCGCTAGTAGCACGGCTCCCTCTCCAATCTTGTAGAACACCGCAGGCCATACGATTCCCATCGACGTGCTCGAATCAGTTTGGCTGTTGGTCGCGCTTCACAATGGCGTGGCGCTAGGAATGCGGGAAGTTCGCAGTCCATCCACCACGGTGCTATCCATGAATTGTTCTCGCCACGCGGAAGGCCCGGCTCTAACCGTGGACGGCAAGGCATCGACGGCACGCAAGACTCGGACATGAGATTACCGTTGAATCCGCGATGGGTGATGACTGTTCGCGACGGACAGCGGCTGCCCCTGTCTAGATGACCTTCAGAGGTTTCACGGTCCTGACGAAGCGGTCGGCCAACCTATGTGCGTCGATAGCTCCAGTGGAGGAGGTGAGGCGGCGGAAGGGATACTCACGGTCAACATCGCGTCCCCGAACATGGCCATTCACGAACCACTTTGGGTCGGCGTTGGGATCTCCAGGGAAGTAGAAGACAGCTCCGAACCAGTTCCTGAACTTCGCGTCGTGGAAACGGAACCCGATGTGGTGGCCCGTTGATTCTCCGTTCTCGAACCACTTGAGGTAGGACGGTCCCCAACGCCGCCAGTTAGCCAGCCGCTTCCCGTGGGTGTCCAGCACAATCTGCAACACGTCGTCCGCCACCCCCAAGCACGCCGAACCGATGTCGAAGGCTCTACCGATCTTCATCTGCGAACTCTTGGGTGAGTCGATCTGTGCGAGTAAGCGGTCCAGCCTCTTTAGGTCGGCCAGGGTGATGTCCTCGCGATGGGCCATGTCGAGCGTCTCCAAGTAGTCAGTGAAGCCGTGAATCAGAAAACGATCCGCCCCCTTCGCATTAACGCGACGTAGGGCGCGATGAACCTCCTGCCATCGCACCGCCAATATGCCTTTCTTCAGGAGCCATCGAGATCCGGTCTCTGGCGGGTGCTTCGTGAGGGCTACCAGATAACGCCCCGTCGCCTTCCGGCGATAGCGACGGAGCTGCTCCTCAGTCAGCGCAGCTTCGACCTTGTTCTCGATCCAGAAGGACACCGCATCACTGCCATCGCTTCTGCTCCCCGTCAGCTGGATGTCAATCCGGCCTACATTTGGCACGCGCACTTCGGTGTCGCAAGACCATTGCTCCGACCTCACTTTACGCAGCTTACAAACGCGACCGAGCAGACCAACGACGCACTCCCTAAAGACAGGTGAGTGCTGGAAACATGCAGCAAACGCCGCCGACACCTTTACCTCACGGTCGTGTCGCGACCCGAGCAGGCGCGGAAAGAATGCGGCGTTTTCTCCGGTGTTCATCGGCATTCCAGGCCCCCTCTAAGCGAGGGCGCCAACTCACGAAAACATCTGTTTGTCCGCGCATCGAGCCGCCCTCACGAAGTCCAGCAAAACGAGGGCGAAACTCGATGCGCTGCCGACAGGGATTGTCCGCGACAGTGTAGCCGAGGGTTAGGCGGGCGTCCGCCCCTCGGCAATCATCTTCGCGGCGGTCGTCTTGGATACGCCCCACGCTGCTGCAGCGGACCGCACAGAGCCTCCAGGAACGGCGGCACGGGCCGGACGAACTCTAGGCCTACCGAGGCGCTTGCCTTGCGCCCTGGCCCTCTGCAGGCCCGCCAACACCCGTTCCCGAATGCGTTCCCGCTCGAACTCCGCAATCGCGCCGAGGACGTGGAGCTGCAGCCGCCCGGCCGGTGTTGTGGCGTCGATCCCCTCGGCCAAACTCACGAACGCCACCCCCACGGCCTGCAGTTCATCGAGCAGGAGGATCAGGTGTCGCAGGTTGCGACCGAGCCTGTCCAGCCGCCAGCAGACGAGCACATCGAACTTCCGGCGCTTCGCCTGCTTCACCAGGTCATCGAGGGCGGGCCGTTTGTCCTTGCTCCCGCTCACGCCCCGGTCTACGAACTCCACGGCCGTCCAGCCGCGTGCCGTGACGTATTGCCGCAACTCTCGGAGCTGGTTCTCCGGCTCCTGATCGAACGTGCTCACCCGAACGTAAATGGCAGCTCTCATCGCGCCTCCTCGATGCTCGTGCTGTATGTGGATCTAGACAGGGACCCTGACAGGGACTGGCACCCGTCCCGCATCAGGCCCTCCGCAGGGGCACCAGCGTCACCCGGACCTGCTGAACGTGACGCCGTGATGTGCGGTCCCGCTTCGCCTGGCGCAGGGCCTTCAACGACGCACCGCCCATCGTGGAGGCTTGCACTCGCAGCTCCACGTCCGGCATCCAGCGGTTCTTCTCGAAGAACGCGACGGTCACGATCCAGGTGCGTTGGCGTGGCTTTCGCTCGATGGCCTCAAAGCGGATGCAGCCGCAGGTGCCCTGCTGGTCGTGGGCGAGGCACTCGCCGTTGACGTGGGTGTATGACGCATGACGGCAGTGACGGCAGCTTGCAGGCATCAGTATTCCTCCGGCAGCAGCACGGTCGTTGCGCTGCGATCTGCCTCGGTGATGACCCAGACCTTCTCCCCGTCCAGGCAGTAGGCGCTGAGGAGTCGGGAGCCTTGTTTCAGTGCGGCGTCGTTCGCGGCCTTGTCCTCGTCGCAGAGGTCACCCCAATCCCCAATCGCGTGGCGTTCGAGGATGGCGAGCAGGTCGTCAGGGTTGAGGGCGCAGAGTGCGCCAGGTGTGGCGAGCAGTCGGCCGAGTCGAAACGTCGTCATGCAGGTCCTCCTTGTATGTGGTTCTCAAGAACAGAACCACTACAAGGGGGCCGCTGCCTTCACGCGGGCGCGATGATCACGCGGGCGCATGACGCGAGCGTGGGCGGCAGGTTCCGTGCCAGCTTTGCTGGCCCTGTGCTAGGCTCCCGCCGTGCCGACTGTCCTGCACTCAAAACAACAAATGCAATCACTACTGGCCGTGTTGCTGCTCGGTCTTGGTTTCGCCAATGCGTTCGCACAGCAGTCGCCCACGCCCCCACTCAGCACTCCGCCTCCGGCGCAGGTCGGCAGCAGCGCACGGCCTTCCCCTCAATCGCAACCAGCGAATCAGCTAGAGCGGCTGCTTCAACAGGCGTTCACCGCGAAGAATCCGAAGGTGACACGCGCGAAAGTGCTCGAACTGAGGTCTATCGGGATGGCGGCTGGCCCCTACATCCTGCTCGGCTGGGGAATCCGAGCGGACGAGAACTTTGTGGGGAACTTTGAAGATGAACTCTTCGGAGTGTTCGTGCTCGATAACAACTTGACTCGGATTGAACGGGTCCTGGAGATCTTTCCGACCTGTAGATGGGCGGACTGCATCGTTTCTATCGAGAGTGTGTCTTGGGACGGAACTCAGGTCGTGGTGGCAGGACATGGTAGCTACGGCGATGGACCGTTCCGGAAACACTACTCAGTGAAAACCTTTCGGTAGTCTATTGGCTTGCGCCGTCATCTGCGCTCCTTAGTGCGAGGCGCATGACGCGAGCAGGTGCGGCCCGTGCCAGCTTCGCTGGCATGTCAATGGTCAACGTCTACGCTGCTATGATCCGCGTGTTCGCACACTGGAGCCACGAATGCGCGTATTTACCTGTAGCATCGAGGGAAAGCTGTTAACCGGACCTGTGCAAGCAGACGCCTCAGACCTCCGCCATGCGGCGGCTGTGTGTCTCTCCTACTACAAGGGCCTCGAACGACCCTTGAACCGCGACTCTCAAGTGGAGATCCAGTCAGCGAATCCGGTTGAAGGCGGCGGAAACGTCACGGTGGGTGAGGTTCTCAACTGGTCACGAACGGACGCTGGTCGCGCTGCGCTTGTTAACGAACCGGAGGTCGCTCACGTTATTGAGCGTCTCGCCTCGGAATTGCTCGACTGACTAAGATGTGCTGCCGACGGCAAGAGTGACGGACCGTAGCCACCCGTCACTCCCGTCATGCTGTCACGGCACTTCGATAGCGACGCCCCTTCAGTCCCCCCACACTTGCGCGGCGAGCGACGCCCTCAGTGCCAGCGCCGCTGCCATGCTAGGATTCGCCCGTGTCCGCCCTCGCGCTTGCGGCCCTTTTGTGGCTCGGCCAACAACTGCCTAAGCCGCCAGACCGCGAACCTTATGAGGTGGTCATCGTGGACGGCGAAACGGCCGTCGATATGACCTACGTGCCTGAGCGCGACCAGCACAAGCTGGCGGCCCCGAAGTCATGGTGCCTTACGGCACGTCGCAGTGAGCCTCTTCTCCGGGACGCTCGTCGGATCGCAGGCGGCGAGGACTTGCTTCTCGGATTGACCTTGCCGAAGCTGCCAGCCGGACGCATTCGCGTGGTCCGGCAGGAGTCAGCCTGTGAGGCGGCAGCCAGGGTGTTCGACCGGAACTGGTTCGGTGGCGGCAACGCAAGCATCGACACACATACGACCTTCGCGCCGGTGCTGGTCATCGAGGTTGGGTCGATCTACCTCGTCGGTCTTAGACGCGAACCCGGTGAGCCATTCGTGGTCGTGGCACTTGATCGCCAGATGAACGAAGTCGGGTCATTTGGCGAGGGACTGTAGCCTTAACACACCAGAAACGATCTTGTTCGCCGGTTGAGAACGCCCTCGCCCCCTCGCTAGACTCTGCCGCATGGACCTCGTGCAACCGCCCTTGTGGATGATGCTGCTGACGCCTGCGATCCTCGTGCTACAGATCGCGTGGTCTGTCGGCGTGACGATCCTGCTCGTGAGGATCTGGCGCAAGGTGAAACAACTGCCTGGATAGTCCAACGGGCGGTCACCCCTGCGGCAACCGCCCATCGATAGCTACTCCGCCACGCTGACACCCTGCTCTCGCAGTTGCTGGAGCACCCACGCCTTCGCTGCCGCCGCCGAGCGCCACTGCTGGTCGAACACGCTCATGCGGTCGAGCACCACGTCACCGTGCTCGCTCGTCTTGGCTGGCGTGTAGTAGTAGCTACCGGCACCGAACGCGGCACGCACTCCTGGCGATAGTGTTTCCAGGTAGGAGAACTGCAGCCGTCGAAACAGGCTCGGGCGACACAGGCAGAACGCGAGCTGGTCAAGTTGCAGCGGGGCGTCAGGCCGCTTCACCGTGGTGATGACCTCGTGGCAGTCCTTCTCACGACTGCCACCCGCGAACGCCATCACGACCTCGCAGCGGTGCCCGGTGCGCTCCAGGGCCTCCACCAGGGCGCAGAGCGCCGCGCCTCGCACGGTCACCATTTCCGCTGGCACCCCGGCCGACACGAAGCAGTTGAACACGAGGCGCAGCACTCGCTTGCTCTTGCCAGCTGCGACCTGCTCGGTCGGCGTGAACGTCTGGAAGCACTCCGGCTCGCCGCTGACGAACCGGCCCATGTCGATGCAGTCGCCGGTCACGTCGTAGCTACTCTCGGGGCGGATGATGCGGTCAGCGATCTGCGTGTTGAGAGCGTCCAGAAGCTGCTCGACACGGGCACGGCCCTCGGGCCAGCCGCACCGCGCCAGCATAACCGCCTGCTCGAAGGACGTGCTGCCATACCACTCGGGTTTGTGCGTGCCGCGGGAGGCACGGTCTCGCTTCATGCGGCTGGAGCAGCACGCCGCTTCCACGTAGGCGTCGAAGTTGTCGAAGGTATCGCGAATGTGCATGGGCGGCTCCTAGTTCGCGAGGTTCGCTTCGAGCTTGCGGCGGTCATCGTGGCTCACCGGTGCCCACAGCACCGCCTGCTCGACCTCCGGCCACGGACGCCCCGCCGCGAGGAGCGTGGCACCGGCCATCGACTGACGAGGGGAGAACACGACCCGGACTCGAGTAGCTACAGCAGCGGCGCGGAGCCGCTGCACATGGGTCACCCACCGCTCGACCGGCTCCGAGGTGCCCGCCTTCGCCTGCACCAAGTCCCGCTCGAAGGCTTCGTCGTAAGGCCACTCGATGACCACGAAGCGGTTCAGCGTGGCGGCGTCGAGCTGCGTGCGGCCGACGTAGAGGGCGTCAGCGCCAGTGCCGAACGTGTTGCCGCTCACCACGAAGATGCAGTCGGGATGCTTCTGCGCCATGCCGCAGGGGAAGCTGCAGTAGCCATTCGCCATCGCGGAGTTCAGCACCGTGAGCACCGAGGCGTTGGCGTTGTCAATCTCATCGAGGCAGATCACGCCCCCTTCGGTGAAGCCCTTGAACAGGAAGCCCTCGACGAAGCGACCCGTGGCGTCCATGTAGCCGAGGAGCTGCGATTGCGAGGTCTGCGGTCCCATGCTCTGGCAGTAGAACGGCAGACCGAGCGCCTCCGCCGCCTTTTCGCAAGCCGTGGTCTTGCCGCTGCCAGCGCCACCTCGTAGGTAGACGTTGAGCCGCAGTCCCATTCAGCTCACGAGCTGCCCGAAGTTCGCGTGCTGGCGGCCGACGTTGCGGGTGGTGCCGTCCGGCCGCTTCACCTCGATGGTCGTCACCGAGGGCTGGTAGCTACTGAGGCGGGTTTCAATCGCGTCGAGGGCGATGGCTCGCACCTGCTCCTCATCGAGTTGGGCGGCGACCATCGGGCGGATGGCGTTGGCGATGACAGCGGCGAGGTCGGTCGAGGCGTCGGCGTTGCGGAATCGGGCTGGTGCTTCTCTGGTGACGAGGGCCTCGCGGAGTTCCACGTTCGTGGCGGAGAGGAGCCACTTGCTGGCGTCCTTGCCGAGGAGTTGGGCGGTGGCAGACTGCAATTCCTGGCGCTTCATCGGGGCGACGGCTTCGGGAGTGAACGTCATGGGCCTCCTTCGGCGGGAGGGCCGAGGGTGGCTGGCTTGCCGTCCCTCCCACCGATCCCGCTTTGAAAAGCAAGCGGGTCGGGGGGATGGCGTCGGGTCGGTCCTGCGTTGCGCTGGCCGTGCGTTCTTCACAGGCGGATCGCTCGCGCCTGCACGGTGAAAATCCGTGCCACCTTCGGTGGCGGGTCGGCGGTCGGTAGCTAGGGCGGCGAGTGGAGTATCTACGGCGGCGGAGCAGGAATGGCGAGCGTAGCTAGAGCGTCGCGGCGTAGCTACGGGCGGATTCGCGCCTACCACCCTTGCCACGTCCGCGTCCCCACCTGGCCTTTCGATGCGCGGCTGAAATGCGACACTAGCGTGACGCTATTGCTCAGCATTCTGGCGTGTGGGCGTGATGTCTGCGAGGTTGTCGGTGAGCTTCCCGCCCCACCGGCAGCAAAACGCGTCGAGCCCCGTGAGGTGGCCCGCTCGGCCGGTTGCATCAAAGCGTGCGCACCAGACGCGGAAGTTCTTAGCGGGCGGCGTCAGCGTCTTTATGAATCGGCGTCGTTCCTTCAGACCGTAGAGAAATGGCGGTGCATTTCTGGCGTGATTGTGAACCACCAGCGTCTTGAAGGCCCACGCGGCGATCACCAGCCGGTCCTCTATGGACAGTTCCCGGTGCTCCCCACCCAACATCATCGGTTCTACCAGAGGCTTGAGGAACTCGTTCTCGACCCTCCCCAGAACGACGTTGTTGCAATGCTGGCACAGGCACCGAGGCATTTCGTTGATCTCGTGCGAGCGGCGCGTGACGTGCTCAAACGCAGCTCGTCCCTGCTTTCTGGCGAGGATGGTGAAAGGAGGCTCCCGCGGGTCCAACCGATCCGGCCAGTTCTGCCGGATTGATGGCGTCATCCAGGCTGACCAGATGTGCTCCTTCGTTAGCGGTGTGCCATTGTCCTCGCCACAGAACAGGCAAGCCTCATCGCGAAACATACAGCCATTCCCGATGTAACTGCGTCCCTGGACGCGAAGTGACTATCCGAAGCTCTGGAACACGTGCTCGAACAGCACGGCACACTTCTGCTGATACAGGCCCGGTGTGTAGGCACGCGGTAACCCTCCGTCGAGCGTGTCCTCAATCGCCAGCCGGACCTGTGCCCACGCTGAGCGGCGTCGCCAGCGCGGGGCCACGCGGAACGCTTAGCGTGCGCACCGAGTCATGGGCCTACTTTCGGCACGCTGAACGAGTCCAGCGTTACGGGTGCTTCGCACGCCATTCCTCGGTGCTCTTAATCGCGTTCTCCACTCGACTCCAGGCCACCGTCGGTGAACCACCCGAGAGTCGCTCGTTCAAGTAGAAGTCGAACAGCCACGCCGCTATCCCCAGGAAATCCGGTCCCCCTGAAATCGAGAGACCCTCTGGACGCTGCAACCCCTCGGGCGCGGAGTAGAAGGCATCGAGTCGGTTGAGCGTGTTGAGGAACTCGTTCCGGTCGAACGACACGACGGGAGTGAATGAGGGCCGATTGAGCGGCGTCTCACCGGGGTGTTTGTCTCGCCATTCTTGGCTCCGGGTGATGTCCGCTGTGACTATTTGGAAGCTCTGATTCGCAGAGAACCCGCGCGAGCGGGCCGCGAGGTAGATGTCGAAGATCCAGGTGGCAATGCCCTGGAAGTCAGGTCGCCCACCTATCGACAGCCCACCTGCCCTCTGAAGACCCATGGGACTCATGTAGAGGGCGTGGAGGCGCTCCATCGCATCGAGGAAGTCGTTTCGGTTGAAACGCACCCGAGGCGACTCGGCGGGTGCAGAGAAGGCGAGAGGGTTCATCTGCAGTCTGTAGAGTCCCCTCACAGACTCGTAATCCAGATCGCTTATCTGATTCTGGCCCATCACGCTGGAATAGCTTGAATATCCCGGCTGCGGAATGATTGTCGGCTTCGTAGAGTCGATGGCTCCGGCATAGGCACTGTAATGCATCACTGAAGCGAAGTCATACGGGCCTAGAGCCGTAAGGTGCTGGACCGGAGCGAAGGCGGAGTGATTTACCGGCGCAATATTGGATAGGTCTATCGAAATGTATTGATCGCGGTCTGGCCGTTGATGTTCATGGATGAGACCGAGACTGTGCCCTATCTCATGCCGAATAGCTCCTGGCGTCTTTCGCCAGTCCGCCTCCCGTGTAGAAGTCGCGCAACGTCCAGCCTTCTCCACCTAAAACGAGCACCGCCTCATCGGCGACACCGGCTTGCACCGCATCGGCGAGGCAGATCCCCTCAAACGGCACCTTCGGCTCGGCAGTGCCACTCTCCTTTTCCGAAGTGACAGGCGAGGTCACCCTCTCCTTAAGAACGCAGGCGGTTCAACACCGACGTGCGCTGCTGCGTCTCCACAAGGTCCTTCGTCAGCAGGTGCAGGTAGCGTTGTGTGGTGGTGACTTGGGAGTGGCCCAGCACCATCGCCAGTCGCACGATGTCTCCGCCCTGGCGGAGGTAGTTGGTGGCGAACGTATGGCGCAGGCGATGCCACCCAAATCGCGGGAGCCTCAGCTTCTGGAGCAGCAGATGCAGCGATGTGGTAGCGTTGCGCTTCTCCCACCGGACGCCTCCGAACCCCGCCAGCACGAAGTCACCCGGTATGCGCTTCTTCTCGCGGAGCTGCCGGATGCGGAAGAGCGTGCGCCTTAACTCCGGCGAGAACGGCACGAGCCGTTCCTTCTGCCCCTTGCCAAACACCTTCAGCAACAGGTTCTGCATGTCGATGTCGCCATCGCGCAGCGCCAGCGCCTCGGAGATGCGTAGGCCCGTGTCCATGATCAGCAGCACGGCCGCGTGGAGTCGCGCCTCGCGGTAGGTCTTGGGCTTGTAGCCGATGAGCACGCGCATCTGCGTGTCATCGAGCAGATCGAGCACGCGCTTCTCGACGCGCAGCTTCTGCAGCTTCACCAACTCCGTCGCGTGCCCCTCGACGTGGAGCCAGCGACAGAAGGCGTTCATCGCGCCGATGTAGGTGTTGCAGGTGACCGGCTTGATCTGCCGCTCACGAAGCGTGATGACGAACTGCTGGAGCGTGGCGCGTGTCGGGATCGTCGG
The DNA here is from genome assembly GCA_046331345.1 of Vicinamibacterales bacterium. Lineage (GTDB taxonomy): Bacteria > Acidobacteriota > Vicinamibacteria > Vicinamibacterales > CAVVIG01 > CAVVIG01. Next base: position 497,679 of record JAXLRA010000006.1, read on the forward strand.
CGCGTCCGGTGCGAGCGAGGCGACGTAGCCCTTGAACGCGACCTGATACCAGACGATGGTGCGCGGCGTGACGTTGTGGAGGAACGTGCGTTCGGTGAGGAACTGATCGAAGAGTGGAGCCAGAGGGTGGTTCACAGGTCATCCGTGACCCTCTGTTCGACGGATCTCATTGCGCAGCAATGAGATGGCTCCTCGGGCTGGATTCGAACCAGCAACCCTCCGGTTAACAGCCGGATGCTCTGCCGTTGAGCTACCGAGGAATATCGGGGTGGTGAGTTGTGAACCGGCGCGGCAGTCGTGCCCGCGACAGAAGAGTAATGGTAGCGAATCGACGCCTGCAGCGTCAACGGGTTGGACGACTTTTTACGGCGCTTCCCAGCCGCCGCGAACTCACGACGCATCGAAAGGTCCGGCTGAAGCCGGACCCCATGACTGTCTCCAACCCGCCCTGGCCCCTGGGCCCCGCTGCCCGCCCTCTGACCGCTGACATTTGTCCCCTGACCTCTAACCTGCTACCTCCGACCTCTGACCTCGTCCTCTCACCCCTGGCCCGATTAGAGCCTGAAGGCGAGCGCCGCGATCACGGTCGGCAGGAGCGCACCGGCGAGCAACCCGGCGGGGCTGATGGCGCCGCCGAAGAACCGCGCCAGTAGCGCCTGGCCGGCCGGGTTGGGTGCGTTGGCAATCACCGTCAGCCCGCCGCCGGTCACCGCCCCCTCCACCACGGCCACCTTCATCGGATCGCTGATGTTGGGCACCAGCGTCGCGAGATAGGTGATGAGCGCGTTGTCGTTCACCGCCGTGAGCAGCGTGGCCCCGAGGAACAGCGGCAGTTCCGAGAGGCTCGCCAGGGTTGGCGCAATCCACCACCCCTGCAGGCCACCGTGGATCACGAGGCCGCCGAGGAAGAAGCCCACGAGCAGCGGCGCACGCAGCGACACCTGGCTCTGATACGCCGCCGTCGCGCGCGTGAAGCCAAGGAAGAACATGAACCCGCCGAGGAAGAGTGCCGGGTAGTGCGCGTTCACCACGGTGAAGCCAAGGAACAGCAGGTGCACCACGGTCAGCCAGGCCGGCACCGGCAGCAGCGACGGCGTGCCGGAGGCGACGTCCTCGTCCGGAAGCTCGACGTCCACGGGCGACACCTTCTGCGACAGGTCCGCCAACTCACGGCGGAATCGCAGGAAGTACGCCCCGGTGGACACGGCGATCGCCAGCACCGCGCGCCAGCCGAAGTGCCCGAGCATGAACGGTGTATCCCACTCCCACGTCCGCGCCACCATGAGCACCGGTGGCGCCGCGAAATGAGTGAGCGTGCCGCCGATGGAGACGTTGACGAACAGCAGGCCGAGCGTCGCGTACTTCAGTCCGTTCGACGGCTCGAGATCGAAGAACTGCCGCGAGAGAATCAGCGCGCAAATCGTCATGGCCGCCGGCTCGGTAATGAACGACCCGAGCAGCGGACCGGTGACGAGAATGGAAGCCCACCACGCGACGGGCGTCCGCCCGCCGATCGCCGCAACCCGGCCCAGCACCGCCTCGGCGAGGACGATGACGGGACGGCTCGCGGCCACGGCCATGATCACGATCACGAAGAGCGGCTCGGTGTACACCACCGTGTCGTTCACGTAGTGCACCACGTCGTGCCACCCGTGAAAGAGGGTCGCGGCCAGGATCAACACCACCGCCCAGAGCCCGAACACCACTTCCACTTCGCCGAAGAAGTGGAGCACCTCGGCGAGCGGGTCCGGCAACGGCGGCAGCCCCGCACGGCGGGCCGCTTCGTCCTTCGCCTGCTGTCGCTCATGCGCCAGGCGTGAGAAGTACGCCGCCACGAACGTGTGCAGCACGGCCAGGATGAAGATGCCGGTGGCCACCGCGTTGAACGGATCGACAGTCACGCGCGAGGCGAGGATCTGCAGCAGCCCGGCATCGGCCAGGGACGGGTACGAGTCGAGCGGCAGCGGGAACTCCACGAGATTGACTCTACCTTAGCTGGCTGGTTCGCCCACCTGAAGGTGGGCACTACGAGAGCCAGCGCCCTGCCCTCGCTGGCTGGCTGGCCCACCTGGGGGCGGGCACTACGAAAACCAGCGCTCTGTCTCGCTGGCGGTTGGCCCACCGGAAGGTGGGCACGACGAGAGCCAGCGCAGCGATGGTGCCGGATGAATCCGGCACGCCAAGGGCGAGGGCCCGTTCGCGGTTCTGCACGAGATCGGCGCGGAACTCCACCTAAGCGGTACGCCGCTACACCGATGCGGAACTGACATCGGGTGCCCACCTCGTCCATCCTCGAACGAATGACATCAGTCGACTCGCGCGGCGCCACCCGTTCCGCCCGAACGGCGGAGTACACCCCTCACTGGCTGGACCGGTGGCCGATCACGGTCCGCCTGTTCACGGCCTCCATGCTCTCGCTGCTGGCCCTCATGTCGGTCGGGATCGTCTCCGTCGTCGTGATGCGCACCCAGCGCAACGACATGGCCCGCGTCACCCTCATGAGCCAGGCCCTCCTGTTCGTGCAGCGGGCGGACATGCAGCACGACGCGATTCAGTCACGCGCGTTCGCCTCGATGCTGGACACGACGCACGGGGCCGCCCGACGGGACGCCCTCGAACGGGAACTCGAAGGCTATCGGCAGAGCATCGTCGACGTGCTGTCGCTCCCGCTGCCACAGGGTCTCCGGGACGATGTCCACTCGCTGGATCCGGCGATCGCCAACTACATCTACCAGGCTGAAAGCGTCTCCCACGGGCTGGCCGTCGGCACGCAGTCCTCGGATGCCATGCCGGCTGTCGAGGCCGCCTTCGCCACGCTGGCTGAGAGGCACGACTGGCTGACGACGCGGTTCCAGGACGCCGTGGTGCAGGCCGAGCGGAATGCGGCCAGCCGCGTGCGCGCGGGCATGTGGGTGATCGGGCTCACCTGCCTCCTCACCGCGGTCCTCGTCGGCGCTGCCGGGCGCATCGTCGCGCACAGCGTGCCGCGGGCGCTCGACCGCGTGCGTGACGCGGCACACGCCATCGCCGAAGGCGACCTCTCCATCCGGACCAACGTGCAGGTGCACGACGAAATCGGCGACGTGGCCCAGGCCGTCAACCACATGGCCGACACGCTGCAGACGATGATCGCGCGGCTGCAGACCGAGCAGGATCGCGACGCGTTCAGCCGTCAGCTCTCCGAGGTGCTGGAGATGGCGGACACCGAGGAGGACACCTACAGCGTCGTGTCGCGCGCGATGTCCACCGTCAGCACCGACATGAAGATGGAACTGCTCGTGTCCGACTCGAGCCGCGCGCATCTCGAGCGCGCCGCCGCGCACCCGACGAACGGAGCGGCGCACTGCTCGGTGGAATCACCCTACGGGTGCATGGCGGTCCGTCGCGGCAACCCGGTCGTCTTCGACACGAGCGATGCGCTCAACGCGTGCAGCCGGCTCGTGAATCGCGGCGAGGGCGCCTGCAGCGCCGTGTGCGTGCCGCTCACCTTCATGGGCCGCTCGATCGGCGTGCTGCATGCAACGGCGCCTGCCGCCGCGCCGCCACCGCCGCGGGTGGTCAGCCAGCTCACCACGCTCGGCATCCTCACCGGCAGCCGCATCGGCACCGTCCGCGCCTTCGAGCGGACGCAGGTGCAGGCCAGCACCGACTCGCTCACCGGCCTGCTGAACCGTCGCTCCGTCGAAAGCCGCGTGCGACGCTTCGGTGCGAACCAGCCGTACGCCGTCATCCTGACCGACCTGGATCGCTTCAAGAAGCTGAACGACACGCACGGGCATGATGCCGGCGACCGCGCACTGCGCATCTTCGCCGACGTGCTCAAGCGCTCGCTGCGCGGACAGGATCTGGCCGCGCGCTGGGGTGGCGAGGAGTTCCTCGTCGTGCTCGAAGGCCACACGGCGTTCTCGGCGTTCGAAGTCGCCGAGCGCATCCGCACGAACCTGGCGACCGCGGTGCAGGTCGAGGGACCGCTGACGTTCACCGCGAGCTTCGGCATCGCCGACTCCACGATGGGTGTGGCGTTCGATCAGCTCGTTCGCGTAGCCGACGATGCGCTGTATCAGTCGAAGGAGACGGGACGCGACCGCGTCACCGTCGGCGAGACGCTGAAGCTCGGCGGAGTCCCCAGGCGCGATGCCGAACACCTCGCCGCGATCACGGTCGAGGACTTCGACATCTGAGGGCAGGCGGGAGTGGTCCGGCTGAAGCCGGACCCTACGAACGACAGCCTCAGTCCAGGACGACGCGACGGTTCAGCGCAGCCCGACCACCAGCACCGCCGCGGTCAGCACGGTGGCGGCCACGAGCGTCCAGCCGATTTCGCGCAGGTACTTCGGCGCGGGCGGGACGAGCGCCAGGTACACGGCGACGGCGCACACCGGCAGTGCCGCATACGGCGCCACCGGCGCCAGCCGCGTGGTCATCGAGAGCCAGGCCAGCAGCGCAACCGCCACCAGCGTGAGCGCGGCTGCCAGCAGCGGCGATGGTCCCGCGCCCCTGTGCGTGCGGCCGATGAGGGCGCGCACGGACAGCGTGGCCGCCGCGAAGATCGCGGCGAACACCGCGAACACGGTGGACGCCTGAGCCATGCGCCCGTCACCCGCAAGGGTGAGCGGCACCGACATGGACGAGAGCGCCGCGGCCACCAGTAGCTCACCGCCGGTCGTCCGTTCGAGGTGCAGGTAGACCACGACCGCCACGCACGCGGCGAGTGCCACGGGCAGGAACAGCCACACCCGCGCGTCGGCGGGAAGGACGGAGAGCGCGACAACGCCCGTCACCAGGCCGAAGCCGCCGAACAGGGCGACCGAGCGGGTCGCGCTGGCGCGCTGCTCGCGCGCCGCCCGCACGCCGCGCTGCCCGAGCAGCACCAGCAGCCCTTCATGCGCGAAGAACACGGCGGTCGCCGACGCCGCCAGCAGCCACGCTCCTGGAGAGGGGCTGCCGACCAGCAGCGCCGTCAGCAGCGGAATCAGGAGCTGCCCGTAGGCGCCATGTTCCTTCGGGATGAGCAGACGGGTCGTGATACGGCTATCTCCACGGCAGTTCGATGTCGTACTGCCTGCCCGACGCGGCCGTCGCACTCACGCGCACGGTCTTCGGACGACTCAACATCGGGATGAACTTCGTGCCGTCGGCGGCAGCCAGGTCGCTGAGTGGCACCTCACGCCGCTCGGCCACGCCGAGGGACGGCAGCATCTTCGAGTATTCGTTCTTGCCAAACGGCACGACAGTGAGCCGCACGTCGTTCAGCGGCTCGCCTGCGCGGTTCTCGATGAGCAGGTTCGTGTTCTTGGTGCCGATCAGCACCGGCGCGTTGGCCTGTTCGGCACTCCCTTGCCCGGCGCAACCAGCAGCGAGGAGACCGAGCAGGATGGCGGCAGTGAACCACACCAACGATCGACGACGAGGGGTCCCGGCGAGTGACGTCATGGCATACCTCCAAGCGTGGGATACCGACGATCGACGGAGTCTGTCGCGAGCGCGAAGCACGAATGTACTGCTCGCACGTAACGCACGCAAGACGTTCCAGACCTCGACGGCAGAGCTCGGAGGTGTGAACTGCTGGGCCGGCTAAAGCCGGCCCCTACGATGGCGAGCCGGTCCGTACGATTGCGGGCCGGTCGCTACGATTGCGGGCCGGTCCCTACGACTTCGGGCCGGTCCCAACGCTGGCGCGGATGCGCCACGGCCTGCACGGGTTTTGCTGCCATGACTGCAGCGGCGCGGGCACGCGCCGATTCCCTGTCAGGAGCAACACCGCCAGGATGCGCATTCAACCGAATCGACGTGTGTGGTGGGGAGCGCTGACGCTGATGCTCTTCCTGCCGGCGTCGCTGTGGAAGCCGGGGCACGAGGCGCGGACGCAGGTGCACGTGACGGTGCGGGAACGACCGCCGCTGGATATGCGCGGCCCCGCCTGCCGGGCTGGTGTCGCCGCCGGGCCACGAGCAGAGGCCCGGCGGGATGTGCCCGGGGCCAGCCAGACCGACTGAGCCCCGAGCCTGTCGTCAGCCGACCTTCGCGTCGACCGTGATCGTCATCGAGCCGCGGTACGCGTTGCTGACCGGGCAGCTCTTTTCCGCCTCGGCGGCGAACGCGGGGAAATCCGCGGCTTCCATCCCCTTCAGCCCGTACACGGTGACCTTCAGCGCGGAGGTGTGGATCTTGATGCCGTTGTCGAGCTCCGCGATGATCGTTGCGGTCACATCGGTCCGCTCCGCGGACGCCTGCTTGCGGCCGAGCGCCGCGTTGAGCGCCATCGCGTAGCACGCGGCGTGCGCCGCCGCCATCAGCTCTTCAGGGCTGGTGCGACCGGCGGGATCCTGGATACGCGACGGGAACGTCACCGGCAGCGTGAACGCCCCGGTTCCCGCCTTCGCTTCACCCTTGCCGTCCATCAGACCGCCCTGCCAGTTCACGTCGACGTGCCGTTCGAATGCAGACATACATCCTCCTAGAATGCTGATTGCTCAATGCTAATTGCTAATCTGATTGGCCAATCACTTCAGCAATTGGCAATCAGCACTTAGCAATGGCAGTTACCGTCGCTTCTTTCCAGCGGCGGTAGTCGAGAGTTGCACCGCCGTGCCGAGCAGGCCGAGACCGATCCAGGCGATCGGTGCCCAGCGCATGCCAGGTGCGGAGGTCGGATAGAAGATCCACACCTCGGTGTCCGACGCACCGCGGGTGAGTGCCTTCGCCGCCGGGAAGGCGTTGGCCCACGAGAGCACGATGGTCCACGCGCCCATGAACGCCGTCCCGACCACGATCACGTACTTCTGCACGAACATGGCGCCGATCGCACCGGCCACCGCGGTGGCGATGACCGCCACGCCCGGTGGATCGCCCGTGCCGATCTGGCTCCACACCACGTGCGCCACGAGCACGCCGATGCCGGCACCCACGAGCGCCACACCGACGAACCACGCGAACACCAGCACCACCGAGCCCAGGAATCCGCCAATGAGGGCCGCGGCGATCATGCCGGTCGTGTTGCCGACACCCACGATGGAACTGGCGGCCATGGCGCCGATGATGAATCCGTAGATACCGAGGACGATGCGGAAGAGCCGCTGCCCGGCGAAGCAGGCGAGCACGCCGCCGAGCAGCAGGACCAGCGCCGCGGGTTGCTCGTATCCGTGCGGCAGCATCACGTCAGACCTCGCGGCGCCCCTCGAGCGCCCGCCCCATGGTCCACTGGTCGGCGTACTCGAGGTCGCTGCCCACGGGCACCCCGACGGCGATGCGCGTCACCTTCACGCCGAGCGGCTTGAGGAGGCGCGCCAGGTACAGCGCGGTCGTCTCCCCTTCCACGTTCGGGTTCGTGGCGAGGATCACCTCGGTGACGCTGCCGTCACCGATGCGCGCGAGCAGGCCCTTGATCTTCAGGTCGTCCGGCCCGACCCCCTGCAGCGGCGAGATCGCGCCCATGAGCACGTGGTACAGGCCCCTGAACTCGCCGATGCGCTCGATGCCCGACACGTTCTGCGGTTCCTCGACGACGCAGATGACATGACGGTCGCGCTCCTGGCTGCCGCAGTACTCGCACGGATCGGTGTCGGTGATGTTGTTGCAGATCGAGCAGTAGGTCACCCGCTCCTTGAGGTCGCGGATCGCGGCCGCCAGGCGCTCGGCATGCTCGCGCGGCGCCTTCAGCATGTGGAACGCGAGACGCTGCGCGCTCTTCGGCCCGACACCGGGCAGGCGCTGCAGTTCCTCGACGAGGCGGGTGAGGGGCTCAGGGAAAGACATCGCTATTTCAGATTGCAGACTTCAGATTGCAGATTGGAACAGCCGGGACGCATCCATTGGAACGGCCGGACGCGTCACGCCTCAACGAGGTCATGGGCCTCGAGTGCCTCGTTTTCGATCCGCAATCTGAAATCTGCCATCTGCAATTCAGCTGTCGTTACAGGTTGAATCCCGGCGGCAGCATCCCGCCCATCTGCTTCTTCAGTTCGTCGTCGGCCTTGCGCTGCGCGTCGTTGATGGCGGCCACGATCAGGTCCTGCAGCATCTCGACGTCGTCCTTCGAGACCACTTCCGGATCGATCTTCAGCGAGAGCACCTGCTTCGCGCCGTTCACGACCACGGTGACCATGCCGCCGCCCGCGCCGCCCTCGACCCGCGCTTCGGCCATCTGCTTCTGCAGGCGGTCCTGCATCTGCTGGGCCTGCTTCATCATCTGCTGCATCTGCTGCATGTTCATGGGCTACATCTCCTCCACGTCGCGGATCTCGGCCGGGAACACCTCGAGCAGCGCCTGCACGCCGGTGTCCGCCATCACCTGTTCCTTGAGCGCCGCCTGCTTCTCGACGTCCACCGCCGGCTTCGCGGCCTGCGGCGCGCCGTCGGCGGCGTCCGGGGCGGGGTCGGCGCCGGTGCCATCCGCCTCCACCTTCATGTTGCGCCCGGCCAGCTTCGAGGCGATGCCGGCGAGCGCGGTCTTGTACTTCTCGAACGGCACGCTGTACTTGAAGGAGGCGGCGAAGGTGAGCACGAGCCGGTCGTTCACCACCTCGATGCGCTGCGCCTGCACCAGCAGCGTCTTGTACATCATCATGCTGGAGGCACGCGCCTCGTTCAGGATCGCGTCCTTCAGCGCCGAGCCGCCCAGGGCCCCAGCCTTCGGAATCGGCGTGAACTCGTCGTCGTCCATCACCCGCGCGGCGGGCGCGGGCGCCTTCGGCAGCGCGGCGCTCTCGACGCGTCCGCTGGAGCCGAGCGACGGCCGTGCCGGTGCGGGAGTACGGCTCGTGACGCCGGCGGCGCCGCCGGAGGCGGCGTGAACGCCCTGGATGGTGCGGGGGCGGACGGCCGCGCGGGCGCGGGCCCCGCGCCGGGGCGGGCAAACGGCTGCCCCGAGCCGGCCTGCTGGATCAGGTCCTCGATGGAGACCAGCTTGCGCAGGTGAATCCAGCGCACCAGGGCCATCTCGAGGTTGTAGCGCGGCTGCGCCGCCGTGCGGATTTCGTTCTCGGCGCGCGTGAGCAGGTCGAAGGAGCGCAGCAGATCCTCACGGGAGAACCGCTTCGCCAGTTCGAGCAGCCTGTCGCGTTCCCCCTCGCCGGCGATGTCCGCATCGCCCGCGCGTGAGGGATCGATCGAGAGCACGAGCAGGTCGCGCACGACACGCGCCAGCTCGCGGCAGACCAGCCGGAGGTCGTACCCCATCTCGACCGCGCGCCCGGCGAGCACGAACGCCTGCGCGGCGTCCTCGTCGGCCACCGCCTGCAGCACGTTCAGCAGCAGGTCGCGTCCGACGAGCCCGAGCACGGTACCGACGTCCTCCGTGGTGATCGTGTTGCCCGTGAAGGCAATCACCTGATCGAGCTTGCTCTGCGCGTCGCGCATGCTGCCGTCGGCGTCGCGGGCGATCAGCTGGAGCGCTTCTTCGCTGGCGTCGATGCCCTCCGCCGTGCAGATCTTCGCGAGCTGATCGGCAATGGCCTTCGTGCTGATCATCCGGAATTCGTAGACCTGTGCGCGCGACAGGATCGTCTCCGGAATCTTGTCCAGCTCGGTCGTCGCCATCATGAAGACCACGTGCGGCGGCGGCTCCTCCACCGACTTCAGCAGCGCGTTGAAGGAGGAGTTCGAGAGCTGGTGCACCTCGTCGATGATGAACACCTTCTTGCGATCGCGCACGGGCATGATCGAGAGCCCCTCGATGATCACCTCGCGCACGTTGTCCACACCGGTATGCGTGGCCGCGTCGATCTCGAGCACGTCCATGTCGCGCCCGCCGGCGATTTCGATGCAGGCGTCGCAGGTGCCGCACGGATCAGGGGTGGCGCCCGTGCTGCGCTCGCAGTTCAGCGCCTTGGCGAGGATGCGCGCCGTGGTGGTCTTGCCGACGCCGCGCGGCCCGGCGAACACGAACGCCTGTGCCACGAGCCGGTCGTTGGCGATCGCGTTGCGGAGCGTGCGGGTGACCGCCTGCTGGCCGACGACCTCCTCGAACGTCTGGGGACGCCACTTGCGCGCAATGACCTTGTGGGACATCTCTCGGAATGCTAATCGCTAATTGCCAATTGCTGAAGTACAGACGACACGTGGGGCACGAGATTTCATCGGTGTAGTGTCCACCTTCAGGTGGACCACGCATCGGCCCTCCTGAAGGCGGGCACTACGGTCGCGTGGTGTTCCCGAACGTGTCGAGAGGTGGGACAAAAACGGGTGTGGGCTGGACCGCGATCCGGATGACCTGCGGCACATGGCAGGGTCTGCTGAGCGCTGCTACCTTCCGGTCCTGACGCGGTTCGCAGTCTGGCATTGCACAGGGTCCGGACCGCGGTGCAGCCCACACCTTTCAAGAATACTTCAAGCGGACGGGATCAGCCGAGGCGCTTGTTGACCGCGGCCCAGTTGATCACGTTCCACCACGCGTCGACGTAGTCGGGACGGCGGTTCTGGTAGTTCAGGTAGTACGCGTGCTCCCAGACGTCGATCCCGAGCACGACCTTCTTGCCGGCCATGAGCGGGCTGTCCTGGTTCGCGGAGCTCTCGACCACGAGCTTGCCGCCGGCGTCGATCACCCACGCCCAGCCGGAGCCGAAGCGGCCGATCGCGGCCTTCTTGAACTCCTCCTTCAGCTTGTCGAACCCGCCAAACGAGCTGTTGATGGCGTCAGCCACGGCGCCGGTCGGGGCGCCGCCGCCACCGGGGCCCATGATTTCCCAGAACATCGAGTGGTTCCAGTGGCCGCCCCCGTTGTTGATGACCGCCTGACGAATGTCCTCCGGCACGCTGCTGATCCCCTTGAGCAGGTCCTCGATGGACTTCTCGTGCAGCTCGGGATGCTTGTCGAGCGCGGCGTTGAGGTTCGTCACGTAGGCCTGGTGATGCTTGCCGTGATGAATTTCCATCGTGCGCGCATCGATGTGCGGCTCGAGCGCAGTGGGAGCGTAGGGCAGTGCAGGAAGTGAATGAGCCATCGGGCATATCCTCCTAAACGGGTCTCAGGCGAACCTCAATACTATCGGGAATCCGGCGTGACGGGCACTGCCCATCTCTCGTCGAGGACGCAGCGTCGGGTCCTGGCCGTCTCAGCGGATGCTGAGCATGCGCTCGAGCGCGACCCTGTTCCAGCGCTTCTGGTGCTCGGGGACCACGATGCGGTTGTGAACCTCGCCGGCAAGGAGCCCCTCGAGCACCCACAGCAGGTGGTTCGGGGACACGCGGAACATCGTGGAGCAGAGGCACCCGAACTGATCCAGTGAATGGACGGTCCGATCCGGCGCAACTTCCTGCGCCAGCCGGTTGACCAGGTGCACTTCCGTGCCGACGGCCCACTCGGATCCGGGCGGGCTGTTCTTCACCTGCCCGATGATGTACTCCGTCGACCCGGCATCGTCCGCGGCCTGGACGACCTCCCAGGGCACCTCGGGATGCACGATGACGCGGATGCCCGGGTGCTGCGCGCGCAGCTGCTCGATCTGCCGCACCGTGAAGCGGATGTGGACCGAGCAGTGCCCCTTCCACAGGATGATGCGCGCCGCGCGCACCGCCTCAGGGGTTAGACCGCCGAACGGCTCGTTCGGATCCCAGACCACCATCTCGTCGAGCGGCACCCCCATCTTGTAGGCCGTGTTGCGGCCCAGATGCTGGTCCGGCAGGAACAGGATCTTCTCGCCGCGCGCCCAGGCCCACGTCAGGGTGGCGGCGGCATTCGACGAGGTGCAGACGACGCCGCCGTGTTCGCCGACGAAGGATTTAATTGCGGCCGAGGAATTGATGTAGGTGACCGGGACCACGGACGCCAGGCTGAAGCCTGGCGCTACGCCAGCACTTGAGGGCTGGCTGACGCCAGCACCTGCGACTGCCGGCCCATCGATGATCCCCATCGCCCGCAGATCGGCCCAGCACATCTCGAGCTGCTCGGGGTCGGCCATGTCGGCCATGGAGCAGCCGGCGGCGAGATCGGGCAGGATCACCTGCTGGTGCGGCGCACTCAGGACGTCGGCGCTCTCGGCCATGAAGTGCACGCCGCAGAAGACGATGAACTCCGCGTCCGGGTGCTTCGCGACCTGCTGCGAGAGCTTGTACGAGTCACCGGTGTAGTCGGCGAACTTGATCACCTCGTCGCGCTGGTAGTGATGCCCGAGGATGACGAGCCGGCGCCCGAGCGCCGCCTTCGCGGCCGCAATGCGGCGGTCCATCTCCTCGTCACTCAGCCCGACGTACCGCTCAGGCAGCGGCTGCCGCTCGCTGAGGTGGCTCTTCTCGTAGTCGGAGAGCAGAGGGATGAGGGTCACACGTCCAGTATAGGACCTTGGAATTGCAGAATTCAGATTGCAGATTTCAGATTGAAAACACCCGGCCACCTCATCCCGACACAATGAGGGACACGACAGCGGAGCAATTCAGTTTGAATTGCCAATCTGCAATCTGAATTCTGGAATCTGCAATCCGCGGCGAGGCCGCTAGCTGGCCACCGCGGCCGAGCGAACGATGTTGTAGAGCGTGTCGCGTTCGTAGGGTTCGCGGCCGGCGGCGATGATGAGCTTCTCGAGCTGGCGCGGGGTCATCGTGTTCGGCGTCTTGGCGCCGGCCACGTGGTAGATCGTCTCTTCCTGCACCGTGCCGTCGAGGTCGTTCACGCCGAACCAGAGCGCGGTCTGCGCCACCTCGACACCGGTGGCGATCCAGTACGCCTTGATGTGCGGGACGTTGTCGAGCATGAGGCGCCCCACCGCGTGCACGCGCAGCGAGTCGGTGGCGGTAGGCGCCGGCAGCTTGCGCATCTGGTTGTTGTCCGGGTGGAACGCCAGGGGAATGAACGCCTGGATGCCCTTCGTCTCGTCCTGGAGCTGACGGATGCGGAGCATGTGGTCCACGCGCTCTTCCATCGTCTCGATATGGCCGTACAGCAGGGTGACGTTCGTACGCATGCCGAGGCTGTGCGCCGTGCGATGGATCGAGAGGTAGCGGTCCGCGCCGCACTTGTCCTGCGCCAGCTTCTTGCGGACGCGCTCGGCGAACACTTCAGCGCCGCCGCCAGGCAGTGAGTCGAGGCCTGCTTCCTTCAGCTCCTCGAGGACCTGCTTGTCCGTCTTGCCGTAGAGATCGGCGAAGAACGCGATCTCGACCGCCGTGAAGCACTTCAGGTGGATGCCCGGGCGGATGCGCTTGAAGCCCTTCAGCAGCTCCGTGTAGTACTCGAACGGCAAATCGGGGTGCAGGCCATTGACGACGTGCACTTCGGTGAGCGGCTGGTGCGCGCGCGCCTGCAGCTTGGCCCACACATCCTCGAGCGTGTGCGTGTACGCCCCGTCGTCGCCCGGCTTGAGCCGCGCGAAGGAGCAGAACAGGCAGCTCGCGACGCAGACGTTCGTCGCCTCGAGCCTGATGTTGTAGTTGTAGTACGTGCGCTTGCCGTGCTGCTTCTCGCGTTCGCGGTTGGCGAGCCAGCCGAGAGCCAGCAGGTCTGGCGTGTCGAAGAGGCGTACGCCGTCTTCGAGCTCGAGACGCACACCGGCGTCGAGTTTCTCGGCGATGTCGGACAGGCCTGCGGAACGGAGGCGCGAAAGCATCAGAAGGGGGACGGCTCAGGGACAGCCCAACGCTGTCCCGGCCCGACCGTGCGTCCTAGGCGTGGACGCCGAAGATCTGGATCCGCAGCGAGCGCGCACGCGGACCGTCGAGTTCAGCCATGAGGATGCGCTGCCACTGCCCGAGCACCACTTCCCCGCCACTCACCTGCAGCGTCAGGTTGTGACCGAGCAGCAGGGCGCGGAGGTGCGAGTCCGCGTTCATGCGGTCGCAGTCCGAGTGGTCCGGATCGTTGTGCATCCACTCGGCATCACGCGCGACCATCTCCTCGAGGAAGCGCTTCATGTCGGAGAGCAGGGCGGTCTGGAACTCGTTGATGAACAGCGCGCAGGTGGTGTGCATCGACCAGAGGGAGATGAGCCCCTCGCGGATGTTGAATTTGCGCGCGAACTCCATGACCCGGTTGGTGAGGTCGACCAGTTCGATCCGCTGATCCGTGTCGATGATGATCGTCTCACCATGAATCGTAAGGCCGCCGGTCGTCGCCGAAGCCACACTCTCGACGGGCTTCTCGCGGACGGTGACGGTCGAACTCTTGCTCATGCGCTCCTCGTAACTTATTGGATGTTCGGTTGCGAACAGGACATGTTACGAAAAAAACTCGGGCTGAAGCAACCACGCCGGGCATGTGCGGTATAGTCAGGGCACAACTTGACGCTCGCCCCGGCGGCCACGCGAAGTGGGTGCAAGTCCCACACGGTCCCGCCACTGTAAGCGGTTAGCGCTCATCCGGCTTCGAGGTCGCACCCTCGAGGCGCCCGGCAGGGGAATTCCCCAGAGGCCGGGCTGTCACTGGGCCACATCGGCCCGGGAAGGCATGGAGCGGCGCGTTTTCACCGCAAGTCAGGAAACCTGGCCACCCGGGGGCGTCCTTTTTCGGCGCGTGAGACGCCGGAAGGAGCATCGATGCGACCCCTTAGCCCCGGTGGCCGGGCCATGCCCCGCCATCTCCGTACAGCTGTCCTCTCTCTCGGCATTCTGACCACCGCCTCGCTGGCCGCCACAGCCGCGCAGACCGATGCGCGGGCCGTCGCGTCCGGTACCGTCGTCGACGGCCAGGGGCGTCCCCTGCCGCGCGCCTCGGTCCGCGTCGTGACCGCAGCCGAGACGGATGCGCAGGGATCCCGCCCGGGAATGGACGGGTTCACCGACGATCGCGGGCAGTTCAGCCTTCCGATCACCTCGAGCTGCCGCATCGAAGCGTCGCTGGCGGGCTTCCGGACGGCAACTGTGCCGTGCGCAGCGACTGACCTGCGGATCACGCTCGAACTGGCTCCTGTCCAGGAGACGGTCGTCGTCACCGCGACCAGGACCGGCGCGCCGTCAGGGCAGACCGGCGTGAGCACCACCACCTTCGGCCTGGAGGAGATCGAACGGCGGCAGAACCCGCCCGTCGCCGACCTGCTGCGGACCGCGCCGGGCACGATGGTGGTGCAGACCGGCGGACCCGGCGGGGTGACCGGACTCTTCGTCCGCGGCGGCGAGAGCAACTACAACACCGTCCTGGTCGACGGCATCCCCGTGAACGAACCCGGTGGCACGTTCAACTTCAACAACCTGACCACCGAACAGGTGGAGCGGGTCGAGATGGTGAGAGGGGCCAACTCCGCGCTCTTCGGGTCCGATGCCATGTCGAGCGTGGTGCAGATCTTCACGAAGCGCGGCGTGGCCGGGACCGCAGGACGTCCCCAGGTGGCGGCGCAGGTGGACGGCGGCAGCTACGGCACGATGCACGCGAACGCGTCGGTCTCGGGCGCCACGGCCCGCGTGGACTACGCGCTCGGCGCCGCGCGCTTCTCCACCGACAACCGCGTGCCGAACAGCGGGTTCGAGAACACCAGCGTGTCCGCGAACGTCGGTACCTCACTCGGCTCGGCGTCGACGCTGCGGGCGATTGTGCGCGCGGAGCTCGGGCGGACCGGCACGCCAGGACAGACGGCGTACGGCCGCCCCGACCTCGATGCCTTCTACGAACACCACGATGTCCTCGGCGGCGTCGCGTTCGACCAGCAGGTATCGCGCGCCTTCCGGCAGCGCGCCACCTACTCCCTTGCCGCCTCGCGCCAGGCCTCGACGAACCTGATCGAAGACGCGCCCTACACGCCTTCGTTCGAGGGGCGCGTGGCGCCGTTCGAGTTCTACGACTTCACCTTCGACAGCCGCACGACGCTGCGCCGGCACCACGCGAGCTACCAGGGCGACTGGCATGCGGCGGCTGGCCCGGCGGGCGACCATCGCGTCACCGTGGTGGCGGACTGGACGGGCGAGCGGGCCCGTCTCGACAACCGCCTGAGCGGCGACCTCGTGCAGGCGTCGCGCGACAACGTTGGTGCCGCCGTGCAGCACCAGTGGCTGTGGCGGCGCGTGTCGACCACGGCTGGCGCCCGCGTCGAGCACAACGAGAACTTCGGCACGGCGCTCGTGCCGCGTGGATCCGCGTCGGTCGTCGTGCACCGCGGCCATGCCGCTTTCGGTGAGACGCGCGTGCGCGCCGCGGCGGGGCTCGGCATCAAGGAGCCGACCGTGCTGCAGACCTTCAGCACGTCGCCGTACTTCAAGGGCAACCCGGACCTGCAGCCCGAGAAGTCGCGCGCCATCGAGGCGGGCGTCGAGCAGCGCCTGGCCGCGGACCACCTGAAGCTCGACGCCACGTGGTTCGACAACCGCTACCGGAACATCATCGGGCTCCGCTCGACCGGCGGCTACAACTCGGAGTACTTCAACATCGGCCTGACCCGTGCCCGCGGCGCCGAGTTCGGGGCCGAAGTCGCCCCGCACGCCACCCTGCGGGTTCGCGCGGGCTACACCTTCCTCGACTCCGCGATCGTCGAGAGCACCTCGTCGTTCAGTCCGGTGTTTGCTCCCGGTCAGTGGGCGTTCCGCCGCCCGCGGCACTCGGGCTTCGTGCAGGGCGCCTGGTCGTGGCAGCGCGTCACGGCCGACGTGAGCGGCACGCTGATCGGGCGCTTCGTCGACAGCGACTTCTCGTCACTCGAACCCGCGCTGCTCGAGAACGTGGGCCGCACGCTCTGGAACGCCCGGGCGTCGTACCGCATGACCGCGGCGGTCACCGGCATCCTGGCGGTGGACAACCTCACCGGGCGCGACTACCAGGAGCCGCTCGGGTACCTGGCGCTGCAGCGGTCCGTGCGCGCCGGCGTGCGCGTGCAGTTCTGACGCCAGGCTGAAGCCTGGCGCTACGTTCGACACATGCACCCTTTCATCGAACTTCGCGATCTCTCCTTCGCCTACGGGCGCGGCGCCCAGGCGCGCCGCGTTCTCGACGGCGTGTCGCTGGAGGTGTCGCGCGGTTCGGTGGTCGGGCTGCTCGGGCCGAACGGGTCGGGCAAGACCACGCTGCTCCGCTTGCTCGCCGGCGTGCTCGCGCCGGCGGGCGGCGAGGTCCGGATCGAGGGCCGCGCGCTTGGCGACCTCACGCGGCGCGACCTGGCCAGGCGCGTTGCGGTGGTCCCGCAGGAGACCCACTCGACGTTCGACTTCAGCGTGCTCGAGATGGTGCTGATGGGCCGCTACCCTCACCTCGGCCCGTTCGAACTCGAGGGGATCGACGACCTCGAGATTGCGCGGCGCGCGCTGGCGGACACCGGCACGCTCGCGCTCGAACATCGTCCGTTCGCGACGCTCAGCGGCGGTGAGAAGCAGCGCGTGGTCATCGCCGGCGCCCTCGCACAGGCGTCGGACGTCCTGCTGCTCGACGAGCCGACCGCGGCGCTCGATCTCCAGTACCAGCTCGAGATCCTGGCCGTGCTGAAGCGGCTCACGGCTGAGCGAGGCACCACGCTCGTGGTCTCGACGCACGACCTCAACCTCGCCGCCTCGCTCTGCGAGCAGATTGTGATGCTGAAGCAGGGCCGGGTTCTCGCGCACGGGGCGACGGCGGACACCCTCACCGTGGACAACATCCGCGCGCTGTACGACGTGCACGCGGATGTGCGGTTCCACGAGCAGGCGGGCCACCTGACGGTGGTACCGCTCTCCGGGGCGCGCTGACATGCCCGCACCGAGGGGCAGCGCCACGATGGTCCGACGGCGCCTGGCGGTCACGCTCGCCGGGTTCGGTGCACTGGCTGCCGCCGCGGTCCTGCTGGCGCCGCTGGCCGGCAGCACCGCCATCAGCCTGGCGCGCGTGTTCGATCGCTCGGTGCCGTACGCCGACAACATCGACGCCCAGATCTTCTTCGTCGCCCGCCTGCCGCGCGTGCTCGCCGCGGCGCTCGTCGGCAGTTCACTCGCGCTGTCGGGCGTCGTGTTCCAGGCGCTGTTGCGCAATCCGCTCGCCTCACCCGACACGCTCGGCGTGTCAGCCGGGGCGTCCCTCGGCGCGATGCTGGCCATCACGCTCGGCGCCGACTTCTCGCTGTTCGGCCTGACCTCGGTCCCGATCGCCAGCTTCACCGGCTCGCTCGGGGCGCTGACCATCGTCTACGGCCTGTCGTCGGTGCGCCGCACCGGCACCTCGACGATGGTGCTGCTCCTTGGCGGCGTGACGTTGACCGCACTCCTGTCGGCCGTGATGGGCTTCATCCAGTTCGTGGCCGACTTCACGCAGACCTTCCGCAACGTGCGGTGGATGATGGGATCGCTCGACGTCGCGTCTTACACGCCGATCGTGGCCGCCCTGGTGCCAACCCTCGCGGCGTGGGCCGGGTTCGCGACGCTGCCGCGCGTGCTGGATCTTGTGAGCGTCGGCGCCGAATCTGCCGCCGCGCGCGGCGTCGACGTGCGGCGAACGGAGCGTGTCGCGCTCGTCAGCGCCTCGCTCGCCACCGGAGCCGCGGTGTCGCTCGCCGGTCCCGTCGCCTTCATCGGCATCGTCGTGCCCCACCTGGTGCGGCTGGTCGTCGGCGCGGATCACCGACTCGTGCTGCCGGGATCAGCGCTGCTCGGCGCCGCCCTTCTCATTGCCTGCGACCTCGTTGCGCGTACCGCGATGGCCCCGCTCGAACTGCCGGTGGGCATCGTCACCGCCATCGTGGGCGGGCCGGTCTTCCTCTGGCTGCTCTTCAGGCGCGCATGATGCCCGCACACGAACCCGCCACCGCGGCGTACGCGGAGTCTCCCATGCAGTCCAGCGCAAGCGTCGCGCCGTCGTCGCTGCACAGGCGGCGTCGCCTGCTCCTCGGGCTGGCGCTCTGCGCTTCCCTGCTCTTCGGCTGGCAGCGCGAGCCGGCCGCTCAGCAACCTCGCGCGGCTGCACCGGCGAGGATCGTCTCGCTCGTGCCCGCGACCACGGAGATGCTGTTCGCGATGGGGGCCGGCAGCCGCGTCATCGGCGTCGGCTCGTACGACCGCTTCCCCCCGGAGGTCGATCGGCTGCCCAGGCTCGGAGGCCTGCTGGATCCGAACATCGAACAGCTGATCGCGCTGCGGCCCGATCTGGTCATCGTGTACGACACGCAGGCCGAACTGCGGCGTCAGCTCGAACGGGCGCACATCCCGATGTGGAACTACAGCACGACGACCCTGACCGACGTCGCCAGGACGATCCGCGCGCTCGGTGATCGGATCGGCATGCCGGAACAGGGTGCCGCCACCGCCGCACGAATCGAATCGCAGCTCCAGGCCATCCGGACCCGCGTGGCCGGCAGGCCGCGGCCCCGCACGCTGCTGATCTTCGGGCGCGAGGCAGGCGCGCTGCGCGGCATCAACGCCAGCGGCGGCTACGGCTTCCTCCACGATCTGCTCGAACTCGCCGGCGGCGCTGACGTACTCGCCGACATGAAGCGCGCCGCCGTGCAGATGAGCAGCGAGATGGTGCTGGCCCGCTCGCCCGAGGTGATTATCGAACTCCACTACGGCGAGACGTGGGCGCCGGCGCGCATCGAGACCGAGCGCCGCGTCTGGTTGACGCTGCCCTCGCTCCCGGCGGTCCGCGCCAACCGCATTCATCTCCTCAGCGGCGACGAGTTCGTCGTGCCCGGTCCGCGCGTCACGCTGGCCGCCGAGCGGCTGGCGCAGGTGCTTCATCCCGAGGCGGCCCGGTGAAGACGCTCGTCTCCTGGTCGAGCGGCAAGGACAGCGCGTGGATGGTGCACGTGCTGCGGCAGCGGCCTGATGTCGAGCTCGCCGGCCTGCTGACCACCGTCAATGCGAGTGCGCAGCGCGTTGCGATGCATGCGGTGCGCGAGTCGCTGCTCGCGCGGCAGGCGTCCGCGCTAGGCCTGCCGCTCCGCACGATTCCGCTGCCCTATCCCTGCCCGAACGAGCGCTACGAGCAGCTGATGGGTGATGCGGTGGCGGGCGCGCTGCGGGAGGGGTTCACGCACGTGGCATTCGGCGACCTGTTCCTCGAGGACATTCGCGCGTATCGCGAGCGGCAGCTGGCTGGGACCGGGCTCACACCGCTGTTCCCGCTCTTCGGGGCCGACACCGCTACGCTCGCGAAGGAAATGATCGCCGGCGGGCTGAAGGCGCGCCTTACGTGCGTCGACCCTCGCGTGCTCGATCGCCGGTTCGTGAGTCGCGAGTTCGACGATGATCTGCTCGCCGAGCTGCCGGCCGGCATCGACCCGTGCGGCGAGCGCGGGGAGTTCCACTCGTTCGCGTACGCGGGGCCGATGTTCGCCGCACCGATCCCGGTGCAGGCGGGCGAGATCGTGGAACGTGACGGATTCGTCTTCGCGGACCTGCTCGAGGCCCGGGGCGCGTGAGACGCTACCCCGAACGCATCGTCTGCCTCACGGAAGAGACCACCGAGACGGTGTACCTGCTCGGGCAAGGACGCCGCGTCGTCGGCGTATCGGGCTACACCTTGCGGCCACCGGAGGCACGGCAGAAGCCGCGCATCTCGGCCTTCATCAGCGCGAAGTTCGACAAAATCCTCGGGCTGTCGCCGGACCTGGTGCTGGCGTTCTCCGACCTGCAGGCCGACCTGGCCGCGGAACTGACGCGGCGCGGGGTCGCGGTGGTCACCTTCAACCAGCGGAGCATCGCGGAGATCCTGCAGATGATCCGCATGCTGGGCGGACTCATCGGCTGTCAGGCCGAGGCCGAGCGGCTCACCGACGAACTGGAAGAGCGCCTCGCGGCGGTGCGCGCAGCGGGCGAGCGCCTGCCTCGCCGCCTGCGCGCCTTCTTCGAGGAATGGGACGAGCCGCTGATCTCGGGCATCCAGTGGGTGGAGGAACTCGTCGCCCTCGCGGGCGCCGAACCGATCTTCCCCGAGCTGGCTTCGGCGCGGCTCGCGAAGGACCGCATCGTGGACCCGGCTGAGGTCGTGCGCCGCGATCCGGAAATCATCTTCGCCTCATGGTGCGGCAAGCGCGTGAAGGCCTCGCGCATCGCCGGCCGCGAGGGCTGGGCTGGCGTGACCGCCGTCCGCCGCGGCCGCATCCACGAGATCCCGTCGTCGCTGATCCTCCAGCCCGGTCCGGCGAGCCTGACCGACGGCGTGTCACAGCTTCACGCGGCGCTGCGCGAGTACGCGAACCCGCCCTGACGCGTCGGGCGCTTCAGCCCGGGATGTTCGGCTCGACGAGCCTGGCGAGATGCCGCAACGATTCCTGCCAGCCCAGGTAGCACATCTCCAGGGGAATCGCCTCGGGGATCCCGTCCTGTACCACGGTCAGCTCCGTCCCGCAGATCACCGCCCGCAGGGTGACGGTCACCTGCATCACTCCGGGCATGTTCGGGTCGTCGAACCGGTCGGTGTACCGAATCCGCTCGCCTGGCACGAGCTCCTGGTACTCGCCGCCGAACGAATGGCTGTTGGCGCTCCCGAAGTTCCTGAACGACATCCTGAACGTGCCGCCGACGCGTGCGTCGATGTGCTCAACCGTACAGGTGAAGCCGTTCGGCGGCAGCCACCGCGCCACCGCGTCGGGTTCGATGAACGCGCGATAGACCTTCTCGGGTGTGGCCGTGAGGACTCGATGCAACTGGACACTGCGGGACATGAATGTCGCTCCTTGATCAGGGGCCGGCCGCCTGCCGGGCGTCGCCAGCGTTCTACAGGCTAATCGAACGCCTCGGGGCGTTTTCGACGAATGGCTGGCAGGCGCATGAGCCCGGTTTTGGGGTACGCTCCATGGCGGACTCCGGACGCGCCGTCCTTCGAGGAGTCGGCAACCCGCGTGACGACAGAGACAGACGACGACGCAGTGTGTGTGCAGCGGTGCCTGGCGGGTGATCCGTCGGCTTTCGAACCGCTCGTCCAGCGGTACCACCGCCCGCTGTTCAACCTGGCTGCCCGTCTGCTCGGCAACAGGGAAGAAGCCCTCGACTCCACGCAGAACGCGTTCGTGAAGGCGTACGAGCACCTCGGCACCTTCGACCCTGGGCAGCGGTTCTTCAGCTGGATCTATCAGATCGTCCGGAACGAGTGCATGAACGTGCTCCGGACGCGTCGTCCGTCGGCGCCGCTTCCCGACGACCTGGTGGCCAGTGGCTCGCCGGGTGATGGGATCGACCGGCAGCACCGGCAGGGCGTGGTGCAGGCGGCGCTCAGCCAGCTGACGGCCGAGCAGCGGGAGGTTGTGCTGCTCAGGCACTTCACCGAGCTGTCGTACGAAGACATCGCCTCGTCGACGGGTGTGCCGGTCAAGACCGTGAAATCCCGCCTCTATTCGGCACGTCAGCGCCTGGCGACCCTGCTGGTCGACGAAAAGTTCAGCTGACCGGCCGGCCGTCACCAACTTCCCCTTGCCTCATGTGTATATGGATCCGAGAGCACACGTGCGGACAGATAACGAACAGCCCGAACTCCACCTCGAACCGGCCGATGAGGCCAGGGTCAACGCGGCCCTGGAGTCGCTCGGCACCATCGACCCGCCACCGAACTTCGTCGGGCAGGTCATGTGGCGGGTGGAGCATCAGCCGTCCATCAAGGGCGGCCGGGGCGTGAACCGGAGCAGAGGACTTGGCATGGCGAAGAAGGCTTTGATCGGGCTCGTCGGCATCGCGGCTGCGGCCACGTTGGTCATCTACATCAACGGGGGATTGTCCACGCCAGGGGCGGGCACCGAGGGCACGATCGGTGCGGCCCAGCGGTATCAGGCCGAGCAGATTAACAAGAGCGACGTCAAGGTCGAGAACCCCGAACTCCAGGCGTTCATGCAGACCGCCATCTTCGACACGCTCATTCACGACAAGCAGGCGGTGGCCGCCCTGGCCAACCCGCAGCTGACGCACGCGCTCGCGCGTCCCGAAGTGGCCCAGGCCCTCGCCCGTCCGGAAGTGGCGCAGGCGCTGGCGCGCCCCGAACTCGCACAGGCGCTTGCCCGCCCTGAAGTGGCGCAGGCCCTCGCGCGTCCCGAAGTCGCGCAGGCGCTGGCGCGTCCTGAAGTCGCCCAGGCGCTCGCGGCTCCGGCCGTGCAGCAGGCGCTCGGTGCGCAGGGGGTGCAGGCAGCGCTGGCGCGTCCCGAACTGAGGGCCGCACTCGCCAGGCCGGAACTGCAGCAGGTCTTTGCGAGCCCGGCGCTCCAGCAGGCACTCGCCAGCCCCGCGTTCCAGCAGGCACTGGCGTCGCCGGCACTCCAGCAGGCCCTGGCCTCGCCCGCGCTCCAGCAGGCCCTGGCCTCGCCCGCGCTCCAGCAGGCGCTCGCCTCCCCTGGCCTCCAGCAGGCGCTCGCCAGCCCGGCACTGCAGCAGGCACTGGCTGCGCCCGGCTTCCAGGCGGCCCTCGCCACCCCGCAGTTCGCACAGGGTCTGGCCGCGTCGGGCTTCGCCGCGGCGCTGCAGGCGCAGGCACTGGCGGCAAGCGGCCTCGCCGCATCGGGTCTGTCCCGCTGAGCTGAGTCCTCGGTGTTCGGTTCGTAACGAGCGTGCGTTAGATCGATTACGTTCTGGGGGAGCAAGGCATGAAGGGCGTCGTGGGCCGGGGGGCCGCGGCGCCCATCGTGTTTTTACCCGGACGTCACGGGGATGTCACCGCAGGAAAGCCTGATTGACCCACGATCGAGGTGGACCAACTTTTCGACGGTTGCCGCGTATATACATGCGAGACGAATTTGCGAACCCAGTCGACACCACATGGTGGCGGGTTGGGGGATGCAAGGCACGAAGGGCGTCGTGGGCCGGGGGGCCGCGACGCCCTTCGTGTTTCTGGCGGTGTGGTGCCCGGGTTTCAGCGGTCCGAATCGACGCGAGGCGCGGACGCACTTGCACGCCAGGCCATGCTGATGCCCTGCCCGGCAACGAGCGCGGCGCCGAGCAGGCCGAGCACCAGGCCGATACCGTGCTGCACCGGCGGAACGGGTTGCACGGCCACCTGGTCCACCAGTGCGATGGCCTCGGCACGTGCCAGCGCCCTGTCCGCGATCGTCGCCGGCCCGGTCATCCACACGACGACGAGCGTCGTCAGGCCTGCCAGGCCCGCCAGCATCAGCCACGGTTCGACACGTTTCCGCCGGGCAATCGCGAGCGCCGACAGCAGGACGCCCAGGCCGCCGACTCCGGCCACGAACAGGCCGGCGGGATCGGGCGCACCGGGGATGGACACGGCGCCAAGGCGGAGCCACGGGAGAAACGGCGAGGCCGCCATGAGCAGCGAGCCGACGAGGGACGGAAGATGACGCTGCACGCGGCCTAGACGAAGATGGGAACTGACGAGGGTGGCACCAGCGACAGCGCCGCCGCCCTGTCGAACATCGTCGTCACGGCGCGGTGCCCCTCGGGTCCGAGGTCGATCGAGAAGTCGTTCACGTACAGGTCGATGTGCTTGTACATCACGGCTTCGTCCATCTCCTGCGCATGCGCCCGGACGTACGGCAGGCTGGCGTCCCGGTGCGCGAAGGCGTACTCGACGCTGCGGCGAACGAGGCGGTTCACCTTCTGCTGCACGTCCGCGGGCAGCGAACGCCGGATCGCGATGGCGCCGAGCGGAATCGGCGTCCCGGTCTCGCCCTCCCAGAACTCGCCGAGGTCCACGATCTTGTGAAGCCCCTTGTCCTGGTACGTGAAGCGGTTCTCGTGAATGATCACGCCTGCGTCGAACCGTCCGTCGAGCAGCGCCCCCTCGATTTCCGAGAAGACCAGTGGCGTGCGGTTCTTCGCTTCCGGAAACGCGAGGCCGAAGAGGAAGTTCGCGGTGGTGTAGACGCCGGGAATGGCGATGCGGAGCCCGCCCCCGCGCACCTCGTCGGCCGTGATCGGGCGGGCCGAGATCAGCAGTGGCCCACAGTTCCGGCCGAGCGCGCTGCCGGCCGTGAGGAGCGCGTAGTCCTGCCGCACGTACGCGTAGGCGTGATAGCTCAGCTTCGTGACGTCCGCGGTGCCGGCGAACGTCTCCCGGTTCAACGCTTCGACATCGGCGAGGTGCGTCGTGAACGACAGCCCCTCGAGATCGATGCGCTCGTTCACGATCGCATCGAACATGAAGCAGTCGTTGGGACAGGGCGAGAAGCCGAGCGTCAGATTCATGAGGCGTGTCGAACCCAGAACTCAAAAGCGGTTGTAGTGCCCACCTTCAGGGGGGCCGTGGTCTCCCGTGGTCCGCCTGAAGGCGAACACTACATCTGGTGCTGAAGGCGGACACTACATCTGGTGCCGTCCTCTGCGGTGGCGCGTCATGCTTGCGTTGACGCACCCAGCAGCTGCAGCGAGACGCGACCGAGCGCGTCGATCGCGCCCTTCAGGTCCCAGGCAGCGCGGTTCCGGCGCTCCACGCGGTTCGAAACCGCCCGGACCTCGACGAAGGGTACACCAGCCACGAGGCACGCGTACATGAAGCCTGCGCCTTCCATCGACTCGACATCGGCGCGCTCCCGCTGGAGCAGTGCCGCGATGGACGGCTCGTGCCCGTGCGCCGTGTTCACGGTGACACCCGCCACCTCAGGCAGCGCGGCGAGTGCTGGAATGGGCGGCGGCTGGAGGTTCACCAGCCGCCCCGCGGTCCACGGGAACTCGTCGTCTTTCAGCAGGCCCAGCTGCGACAGTGGCAGGAACGTCTCCCCGTCCTCCGCGCCGAGTTCCGGCATGGACTCCGACACGATGTGGACGACGGAGCCGGGGGGAAGATCGGGATTGAAGCTGCCGCAGACCCCGAGGTTCGCGGCCAGGTCGTAGCCCCCGATCGCCAGCGCCCGCGTGCACCAGGCGGCGGTCGGCACCATCCCCACGCCGGTGAGCAACACGTCCACCTTGTGATGGCCTAGGAGACCCGTCAGCACCCGATTGTGCGCGACCGGGCTTGCGAGCGCGGACACGAGCGGCTCCACTTCAGCTCGCGTCGCAGTAACAACAAGAACGCGCATGGGAACTCAGAACCGAGAACTCAGAAGTGAACTGGAGAAGTGAAGTTCCGAAGTTCACTTCTCAATTCCGACTTCTAACTTCCCTGGGCGTCCTTGAACTCCTCGTACCACGCCATCTGGATGGCTTCGAGCTTCGGTTCGTTCGATCCCTTCGGATCGTCGTCGAAGCCGTCGAGGGCGAGCACGCGCTCGCGGAGGTCGGTGAAGCGCACGGTGAGCGGGTCGACGCCCGGGAACTTCTCGGCGAGCTCGATGCCGATGTCCTCTGCGTTGGTCCACTTCATCGCGCCACCTCCTCCTTCTTGCGATCGCTCTTCCCGAGCTGGATGCCCCCGCCCTCCTGCACGTAGTTGCGGGTATACATCGGCAGTTCGCAGACCACGTCGCCTTTGACGACCGCCTGGCAGCCCAGGCGCGAGTGCGGCGTGAGGTCCCACGCCGTGTCGAGGCGGTCGGCCTCGTTGTCTTCCATCTCGCTCAGGTTGCTGGCCCCTTCGCGGACGATGACGTGGCAGGTGGTGCAGGCGCAGCTGCCGCCGCACGCGTGCTCCAGCTTCACGCCGAGGTTCTTCGCGATGTCCAGCAGCGACTCCGGCTTCCCGTGGTGGGAGTACTCGAGCGTGCCGTGTTCGAATGCGACGGTCTGCGGTTCGCCGTCGATGATGAAGGTCACTTTTGGCATTTCAGGCTCTCGGCTTCGGGCTTCGGGCTTCAGGCAAGGTCGGCTCTGGGCTCAGAGCCCGTCCACGCTCTTGCCGGCAAGGGCGGCGCGGACGCTGCGGTTCATGGTGACTTCGGCGAGGTGCTGCGTGGCGTCGTTCAGCACCTTGGTCCACATGAGGATCGCGTCGCGATCCTCGGACTTGATGACGTGCTTCAGGCCGGCCATGGCCTGCTCGATCCGCTTCTGCTCGCCCTCGGCGAGCTCCTCGGCGGCGATGGTGGCGAAGTCGGGCGAGCGGAACGTCTTCTCCGTCGCCGTGATCACCGACTCGGCCTCGTTGCGCGCCTCGATCAGCATGCGGGCGGCGAAGTCGGCCTCGGCGTGCTCGAACGAGTCGATGAGCATCTGCTCGACCTGATCGTCCGTGAGGCCGTACGAGGGTTTCACCTCGATGCTCTGCTCCACGTTGGTGCGCAGTTCACTGGCGGTGACGCTCAGGATGCCGTTCGCGTCGATCTGGAATTGCACCTGAACGCGGGGCATGCCGGCCGGCATCGGCGGGATGCCACGCAGGCGGAAACGCGCCAGCGACCGGTTGTCGGCCACCAGTTCACGCTCGCCCTGCAGCACGTGGATGTCCACCGCCGTCTGGTTGTCCACACCGGTCGTGAACATCTCGCTGCCGGTGGCCGGAATCGTGGAGTTGCGCAGGATGATCTTCGAGACCACACCGCCCATCGTCTCGATACCGAGCGAGAGCGGGGTGACGTCGAGCAGCAGCATCTCGCGGTTGCCGGTTACCAGGATGTCGGCCTGCACGGCGGCGCCGAGCGCCACGACCTCATCGGGATTCAGTTCGCTGTGCGGCGTGCGGCCGAACAGCTCGCCCACGAGCCGGCGCACCAGCGGGATGCGCGTCGAGCCGCCGACCAGCACCACCTCGTCCACCTGCGACGGCTGCAATCCGGCGTCGGCCAGCGCCTGCCGGCACGGCTCGAGCGTCCGGTCGATGACCGGCCGGATCATGTCCTCGAACATCGCACGGGTCATCGAGGCGCCCAGAAGTTCCGTCTGCTCGCGATCCGACAGATCCCACTTCGCCTGGATGACCGCCTTGCGGATCTGTTGCACCGTTTCTGGGGCGTAGGTCCGGCTGAAGCCGGACCCCACGATCGACGCGCCGCCCCCTCCGGTCGAAGGACCGGCCCCCTGAG
This sequence comes from Vicinamibacterales bacterium, assembly GCA_046331345.1. Classification (GTDB taxonomy): domain Bacteria; phylum Acidobacteriota; class Vicinamibacteria; order Vicinamibacterales; family CAVVIG01; genus CAVVIG01. The sequence continues at coordinate 525,326 of JAXLRA010000006.1, forward strand.
AGCGATTCGCGTCGCGAGACGGACTGTCGTGGGTGCCGGCTTCAGCCGGCACGTCACCGTCAGGCAGCGAGAAGCGCGAGGAACCGGAGTCCAGGTCGGCCAGCACGTGCTCGACCAGGAGCATGTCGATGTCGTCGCCGCCGAGGTGGGTGTCGCCGTTGGTCGACAGCACCTGGAAGACGCCGTCCTCGACGCGCAGGATCGAGATGTCGAACGTGCCGCCGCCGAAGTCGTACACGGCGATGATGCCGTGGTTCTTCTTGTCGAGCCCGTAGGCCAGCGACGCCGCCGTCGGCTCGTTGATGATGCGCAGCACCTCGAGGCCCGCGATGCGTCCGGCGTCGCGCGTGGCCGTCCGCTGCGCGTCGTTGAAGTACGCGGGAACGGTGATGACCGCCTTGTCCACCTCGGGGTCGATGTCGCCCTGCGCCGCGAAATACTCTTCCGCGCGACGCTTCAGCTCGCGCAGCACCATCGCCGAGATCTCCGGCGCCGTGAACTCGCGGTCGCCGAGGCCGATCTTCACCACGCCACCGGGCTCGCCCGACACCTGGAACGGCAGCAGCTTCGCCTCGTCCTGCACGTCGTCGATGCCCTTGCCCATGAACCGCTTCGCGGAGTACACGGTGCGGCGCGGATCGGTGAGCAGGCGGCGCTGCGCCTCGCGACCCACGAAGATCGTGCCTTCGGCGGACGCGGACACGATCGACGGCAGCAGACCGTCACCACTCCTGTCGCGAATGACGAACGGCGCGCCGTCCTTCACATAGGCGACGAGGCTGTTCGTGGTTCCGAGATCGATGCCGACGACTTTGGACATAAGGGCTACAGGCGATGGGCTATGGGCGCTGGGCCCACTTCAGAACTTCACTTCTGAATTCTGACTTCTGAGTTCTCGGTTCTAGAGCGTGGGTCCGCCCTTGCCGGTCGCTTCCCGCTCGATGGTCGCGAGGAGGTTGTTGATGTAGTTGCGTTCGAGAACCCGCTCGCGGAGCGCGTTCAGCACGGCGGTCCGCCCGCTCGCGTCCTCGTCGGCCAGGGCGTCCCAGCGCTCGGACAGCTCGCGCAGCTGCGTCTCGTGCTCGACCCGCTTCGCTTCGATCGGTTCGGCCGCCTTCGCGAGCCTGGCGCGCCATTCGGATTCCGGGGCGCCCTCGTCGCGCCGCTCGCGCACCTCGTCGAGTTCCTCGTTCAGCGCAAACACTTCCTCGAGCAGCGAGGCCGGCACCTTCTTGCCCGCCTCGTGGTCCGACGGCTTGAGCACGCCCTCCACTTCGAGCAGGTACGCCACGCGCGACGCGGGGTTCTTCAGCGTGCGGTACGCGTCGTTCAGGTACGACGAGCGCTCGAGGCTCGCGCGCCGTTCGACCGGCTGCGCGTTGTAGTAGTAATCCGGGTGGAACTGCCGGCTGAGCGTCCTGAACTGCTGTTCGATGTGCGCGGGGTCGAGATTCAGCTTGCGGGGGAGACCGAGGAACGAGAAGTAGTCGCCCTGACGTCCGAGCGTCAGGATCTTCGTACAGCTCGGACAGAAGTGCACGTCGAGCGGGGCACCGCCGCCGCACGTGCGACAGACCTGGAGGAGATGTGTGTGGGAGCTGCCAGTCATGGGTGGTGGACCTCCGCGCAGCGGAGGCGTGCCTCAGGCGCCGAACGAACTCCCGCACCCGCAGGTCGACTTCGCGTTGGGGTTGTTGAAGACGAACCCCTTGCTGATCAGGTTCGTGTCGTAGTCGAGCACGGTGCCGTTCAGGTAGATGAGGCTCTTCCTGTCCACGTACAGCTTGGCCCCTTCCGGCCCCTCGAACACCTCGTCGCCGAAGCGTGCTTCCTTCTCCCAGGCGAACGTGTAGCTCAGGCCCGAACAGCCGCCACCCTTCACGCCGACGCGCAGCCCTCCGTCGTCGATGCCCTGCTTGGCCATCAACGCCTTGATCTTGTGCGCCGCCGTATCGCTGATTGAGATTGCCATGGCACCACGGGCAGGCCCGGCGGGCCGGGCGGGCCGGACTGCCTCAGTCCAGCCTGCCTCGCCTGCCTTGCCTGCCTTCTCCTGCTTGTTGTTGCTGCCCTTACGCCGTCGGCTGCGCGGTCGTGCCGGCTGCCGGCTGCGACGCGGCCTGCTTCTTCTTGTAGTCGTTGATGGCGGCCTTGATGGCGTCTTCCGCCAGCACCGAGCAGTGGATCTTCACCGGCGGGAGCGCAAGCTCCTCGACGATGTCGGTGTTCTTGATGGCCAGCGCCTGATCGACGGTCTTGCCCTTGAGCCACTCGGTCGCGAGGCTCGAGCTGGCGATCGCCGAGCCGCAGCCGAAGGTCTTGAACTTCGCGTCGTCGATGATGCCGGTCTCGGGGTTCACCTTGACCTGCAGCTTCATCACGTCGCCGCACTCCGGTGCGCCGACGAGCCCCGTGCCGACGTTCGCGTCGTCCTTCGGCAGCGAGCCGACGTTGCGGGGGTTCTCGTAGTGGTCGATCACCTTGTTCGAGTAAGCCATTCTTCAGTCTCCTGAATTTCAGATTGCAGAGTTCAGATTGCAGATTCCGTCATGCTCTCGCCGATTCTCGAATGCACTGGACATCTGACCTGCGGTCCTGGATTTCCAATCTGCAATCCGACATCTGCGATCTGCAATTCGCAAATCAGTGTGTTTCCCACTGCATGGTCGACAGGTCGACGCCTTCCTTCGCGAGTTCGTAGAGCGGCGACATCTCGCGCAGGCGGCTCACGACGTTGATCAGCTTGTCGGCGACGTAGTCCACTTCCTCTTCCGTGGTCCAACGGCCGAGGCCGAAGCGGATCGAGGAGTGCGCCAGGTCGTCGCCGGCGCCGAGCGCCTTCAGCACATACGACGGCTCGAGGCTGGCCGAGGTGCAGGCCGAGCCCGACGAGACGGCCACGTCGTTGATGCCCATGAGCAGCGACTCGCCTTCCACGTACGCGAACGAGATGTTCAGGCTGTGCGGCAGGCGATGTTCCACGGAGCCGTTGATGAAGATCTCGTCGAGCCCCTTGTGCAGGCGATCGTTCAGGCGGTCGCGCAGCGCGCGCAGGCGCTCGCCCTCGGCCGCCATCTCCGCCTTCGCGATCTCGGCCGCCTTGCCCATGCCGACGATGCCGGTGACGTTCAGCGTGCCGGAACGCATGCCGCGCTCGTGGCCGCCGCCGTCGATCTGGGCGGAGAGCAGCACGCGCGGGTTGCGGCGGCGCACGTAGAGGGCGCCCACACCCTTCGGGCCGTACATCTTGTGCGCACTGAGCGACACGAGATCGACCTTGAGGGCGTTGACGTCGAACGGCACCTTGCCGGCCGCCTGCACGGCGTCGGTGTGGAAGAGGATGCCCTTCTCCTTCGCAATCGCGCCAATCTCCGCAATCGGCTGGAGCACGCCGATCTCGTTGTTGGCGGTCATGATGGAGATGAGGATCGTCTGGTCGGTGATGGCCGCCTTGAGATCGTCCAGGCTGATCCGGCCGTCCTTCTGCACGGGCAGGTAGGTGACGCGGTAGCCGTCCTTCTCGAGCCGCTTGCAGGTGTCGATCACCGCCTTGTGCTCGGTGACCGCCGTGATGATGTGGTTGCCCTTCTCACGGTACATCTCGGCGACGCCCTTGATCGCCAGGTTGTTCGATTCCGTGGCGCCGCTCGTGAAGACGATTTCCTTCGCGTTGGCGCCGATCAGATCGGCCACCTGCTTGCGCGCCGTGTCGATCGCTTCTTCGGCCTGCCAGCCGAACGGATGGTTGCGGCTCGCCGCGTTCCCGAAGATCTCGGTGAAGTACGGCAGCATCGCCTGGACCACGCGCGGATCGGCCGGCGTGGTCGCGTGATAGTCCATGTAGATCGGAAGCTTGATGGCCATAAGTCTGTTCTGTTCGTCCTAGATGTGCGTGTGGAGCACCATCGCGTGCTCCGCCGGTTCGACAGGCGGCGGGTCGGCCGCAAGTTCAGCGATCGTGCACTCGCCCAGTGCGGTCAGAATCCGCTCGCGCACGCGCCACAGCGGGTCGCGCACGTTGCACTTGGCGAACTGTTCGCAGTTGCCCCCCTCAGTGGTGGAGCAGGCGGTCACGGTGACCGGGCCGTCGATGGCCTGAATCACGTCAGCGACCGAAATCAGCGCCGGCACACGCGCCAGCTGATAGCCGCCACGCGTCCCCTGCTGGGAGACCAGCAGGCCGCGGCGCACCAGGCGCTGGAGAATCTTCGCCAGCAACTCGATCGGAATGTTGTAGAGACCGGCGATCTCGCGCGCGCTGGACGAGCCATCCCCGCGAAGCGCGAGGTGCTTCATCGCCATCAGGGCGTAGTCCGCCTTTTTCGAAAGTCTCAGCATAGGCTCGCAAATACGACTGCAGCAGTCCGGTAGAATCCGACCGAGCAGGTCCTATATTAGCATCAAAAACAGGGCAGGCTGGGCGGGCCGGGCAAGCCGGACTGAAAAAACTCAGTCCTGCCCGCTCTGCTCGCCTCGCCTGCCCCGAAGCGTCAGTACTTCGGCTGGCTCGGATCGACCTTGTCGACCCAGTCCAGGATGCCGCCCTTGAGGTTCAGCACCCGCTTGAAGCCGACCGTGCGCAGGTAGTCGGCCGCCTTGGCGCTCCGGCCGCCCATCTTGCACTGGACGACGATCTCGTCCTCCGGGTCCAGCTCAGCATATCGGCGCGGAATTTCACCGAGCGGAATGAGCTGCGACCCCGGAATCCGGTTGATCTGGTACTCGTTCGGCTCGCGAACGTCGACGATGACGAGCTTGTCGCCACGGTCCAGGCGCTGCTTCAGCTCGACCGCGGAGATCTCGGTCTGGCTCGCCTGGCTGGACGCGACCGCCGCCTGCGCCTCGGCCTCGACCGACGGACGGAGTCCGCAGAACTCCTCGTAGTCGATGAGCTTCGTGACGGTCGGGTGCGTGCCGCACACCGGGCAGTCCGGATCCTTGCGGAGCTTCAGCTCGCGGAACTTCATCCGCAGCGCGTCATAGATCATGAAGCGCCCGACCAGCGGTTCGCCGATGCCGGTGAGCAGCTTGATCGTCTCGGTGGCCTGGATGACGCCGATCACGCCGGGCAGCACACCGAGCACGCCGCCTTCGGCACAGCTCGGGACCAGCCCCGGGGGCGGCGGCTCCGGATAGAGGCAGCGGTAGCATGGGCCGTCCTTGGTGGCGAACACCGAGGCCTGACCTTCGAACCGGAAGATCGATCCGTACGCGTTCGGCTTGCCGAGCAGCACGCACGCATCGTTGGTCAGGTACCGCGTCGGGAAGTTGTCCGTACCGTCGAGGATGACGTCGTACGGCTTGAAGATCTCGAGCGCGTTCTCGGAGGAGAGCGCGGTCTCGTAGGTGTCGACCTGGATGTTCGGGTTGATGTCGAGCAGCCGCTCCTTCGCGGACTGCAGCTTCGTCTTCCCGATCGACGAGGTGCCGTGGATGATCTGCCGCTGCAGGTTGCTGAAGTCGACGACGTCGAAGTCGACGATGCCGATGCGCCCGACGCCGGCCGCTGCCAGGTACATCGCCGCGGGTGAACCGAGCCCGCCCGCACCGACGCACAGCACGCTGCCGGCCTTCAGGCGCCGCTGTCCGTCGACGCCGACCTCCGGCATGATTAGGTGCCGGCTATACCGCTTGATCTCCTCGTTGGTCAGCTGAGGCAGATCGTCTGTTGAAGTGGCCATGGGAGCTTAGACGCCGCCTGCGACCGACGGGATGATCGACACCGTGTCATTCGCCGACACCGGCGTCTGGTCCTTCTGCATGTAGCGGATATCTTCGTCGTTCAGGTAGATGTTCACGAAGCTGCGGAGCTTCCCCTGCTCGTTGTACAGGTGCGCCTTCAACCCGGGAAACCTGGTCGTCAGATCGGTCAGCAGCTCACCGATCGTCGCGCCGGCGGCCTCGACGGCCTCCTGCTTATCCGTGTACGGGCGGAGCGGGGTGGGAATCAGGATTTTCGTCGCCATTGAGCGTGCCCTCGTCGAAAGCGGAACGGTCTTCTTTCAGGTACCAGACGGTCATGAGGGCAGAGGCGCCCGACATGACCGACACGATCACGTACGCGAAGTTCGGCCACGCGTGATCGAGGTCGAACTGTGATGGCCGGGCCGGGTGGTCCGGGTGCGAATGGTAGAACCCGAGGAGTTCGCCCCCCAGGGCCGAGGCCTGCTGTTCCGCCATCCGGTAGTCGGACGGGCGGACCAGGAAGCGCCGGCGCGGGCCCTCTTCGGTGGTGTTCGGCAGCGCCACGGCGTGCGTCACCACGTCGTCGCGCCCGATGAGCGCTCCGCAGCATTCGTGCGGAAAGGTTTCTTCTCCGTGACGGCGGATCGCCGCCGCCACGCCCGTGGCGAGCATGCAGGCTCGCGGCATCGTAGTTGTCACTCGGCGGTCCAGAACGCTTCAGTGAGGTATTTCTCGGCGCCGTCCGGGAATACCGTCACGACGACACCATGGTCGAGGGTGCGGGCCACCTGCAGGGTCGCGGCGAGCGCGGCGCCCGCGGAGATGCCCACCATGAGGCCCGCTTCGCGCGCCAGGCGACGCACGCAGCGGTGCGCCTCCTCCGTGCCGACGCGCAGGTCCGCGTCGGCCATGTTCGCGTCGTAGATGGCCGGCACCATCGCCGTTTCCATGTGCTTCAGGCCTTCCAGGCCGTGGAACGGTGAGTCGGGCTGAAACGACATGACCTTGATGTTCGGGTTGAACTGCCGCAACGCGCGGCTCGTGCCCATGAAGGTGCCGCTGGTGCCGAGACCCGCCACGAAGTGCGTGACGCGGCCGTTCGTCTGCTCGATGATCTCGGGCCCGGTCGTCTCGAAATGGGCCCGCCAGTTGGCGTCGTTGCTGTACTGGTCCGGATAGAAGTACTCATCCGGGTGCTCGGCGATCAGCTTGCGGACCGCGCGAATCGAACCGTCGGTGCCTTCGAGGGGGCTGGTCAGCACGAGTTCCGCGCCGAACGCCCGCAGAATCAGCTTCCGCTCCGGGCTGGCGTTCTCGGGGAGGAACAGCTTGACCTTGTACCCCTTGGCCGCGCCAATCATCGAGTAGGCGATGCCGGTGTTCCCGGACGTCGCATCCGTGATGGTGAGGCCCGGGCGCAGGCGGCCGGTGCGTTCGCCTTCGGCAATCATGCGTGCGGCGGCGCGGTCCTTCACGGATCCGCCGGGGTTATGCCACTCCGCCTTCGCGTACAGCTCCACCCCGGGACAACACTCCTTCTCGAACTGGCTCAAACGGATGAGCGGCGTATGCCCAATGAGTTCGAGAACCGACTGGACGGCCCGGTCGGTTACGGTGGTTGGTGATGGGGTGGAAGCCATAAAGGTGAACTGCGACCTTTGAAGTCCGAGATTATAGCAAACTGACCCTGCGATATACTCGGCCAGCACGTGCCCTCCGCTTCGACCTCAGAACCTCAGCCCGTTCAGCAGGTTCCAGACACCGTTGTCCGCATTGGTGGCTGGCTCTTCCGCAAACGGACGTCCATTCCGCTGCCGATCGTCGCGGCGCTGCTGCTCATTCCGCCGACGGCCGGCACGGCCGACGCTGACTGGCTGGTCTGGGCCGGGCTGCCCGTGGTGCTGGTTGGCGAGTGGATCCGGATGTGGGGTGTGCACCACATCGGATCGGTCTCGCGGACACGGACCGAGCGCCTGGGGCCGCTCATCGACCATGGCCCGTTCGCCATGGTGCGCAACCCGCTCTACATCGGGAACATTCTGCTCTGGATCGGCTTCGCGGTGAGCGCGCGCTTGCCTTGGCTCGCCCCGATTGTGTTCCTGCTGCTGGCGCTCGAATACCACGCGATCGTGCGATGGGAAGAGCGGCTGCTCGAATCCCGCATGGGCGCGAGCTATCGCGACTACCTCACCCGCGTTCCCCGCTGGATTCCCAACCTGGCCGGCCGCTCGGCGTCAGAGGCCGATGCGGCCTTCTCGTGGAAACAGACCCTGTACTCCGAACGCGGCACGCTCATCGCGATTGCCGCCGGATACGGGCTGCTCGCGATCAAGAACGCCCTCCTTTAGAGCCGGTCGGAGGCTCCGCTCAGGGCGTGACCTTGAGCGACTGCCAGAGATACCAGCTCGCCACTGATCGGTACGGCCGCCAGGCCTCGCCAAGGGCGTTGAGCTTCTTCGCGTCGGGACGCTTCCGCAGCTTGTAGAGCCGCTGCACGGCGTTGACGATGCCCAGGTCGTCCACCGGGAGCACATCGGGCCGGTGCAGCCGGAACATCAGGAACATCTCGGCGGTCCAGCGTCCGAACCCTTTCACCTCGGTGAGCCGCGCAATCACCGCCTCATCGTCCAGCGATTCGATCTCGTCGAGGACCAGCCGTCCGTCGACGATGCGCTCGCACAGGTCGCGCATGTAGCGAATCTTCTGGCCGCTCAGCCCCACGCCCCGCATCGTCGGCTCGTCGAGGGCAAGCACCGCCTCGGGTGTGATGCGCCCCCCGGGAAAGAGCGCCTGGAACCGGCCGAAGATCGTGGCCGCCGCTTTCGTCGAGAGTTGCTGGCTGACGATGGAACCGGCGAGCGCCACCAGATGGTCCGCGCGCTGGCGTTCGGCCATGAGGCAGGGACCGATAGCCTTGATGGCCGTTCCGAGCACCGGGTCGCGCCGCATCAGCACGCGGCGGGCGCGGGCGTAGTCTTCAGGGGTGAGGCTCTGCGCAGGCATCGGGGCAGTGTAATGCGAGCGGGCAAGGTCCGGCTGAAGCCCGACCCCACGAACGTCGGTTCAGGCCAATTGCCTGTCGTGGGGTTCGCCTTCAGGCGGACCCGGCTCTAGCGGATGGCGACAGTCAGCTCCACCTGCGCGGTGACCTCGATCTCACCCGGCGCCACGGGCGTCTCGGCAGGTGCTTCGGCTGCGCGCGACACCATCATCGCGGGCTGCGGCTTGAAGTGCGGCTGCACGTTGTCGACGATGCGCAGGATCCGGTCGAGGGCGCGACCGGCCCCGGCAGCCATCGCCTCCGCACGCGCACGCGCGTCCGCCACGGCGAGGCGCAGGGCCTCCCGTTCCGCACCCACCCGGTCCTTGATGTCGAAGCGGACGCCAGAGATGGCGGTGGCACCTCCACCGACGACCGTGTCGAGCAGGTCGCCGGTCTTCTCGACCGCGTCCACCCTCACCTCGATGCCGTTGCGCGCGACATACCCGCGCGGGGTCTGCTTGCCGTTGCTGTAGTCGAACTCCTGCTGGATCGAGTACCCGGTCGCCCGCACGGCGTCCTTCGGGATGCCGGCGGCGGCGATGCGCTGCTGCACCGCGGTCATCGCCTGTGCGTTCTGGGCCTGGGCGTCGCGCGGCGTGCGGGCACGGGTTTCCACGCCAACGGACACGAACGCCTGATCCGGCGCGCGGCGCACGGTCGCATTGCCGGTCGTGACGATCGACGGGATCTGGTTACCCGCCGCGTTCGCGGACTCCTGGGCGAGGAGCGGCGACGCTGACCCCAGCATCAGCACAAGGATGAAGGCACGTGCACGCATGGCTCTGTTCTCCCCTGCCGCGACGGCGGCGGTTCCATCAGTCATACTAGCTGCATCGATATGACGCCACTCGAGGGGTTGCTGGTCGTAGACCTCACCCGCGTTCTTTCAGGTCCCTACTGCACGATGATGCTCGCCGACATGGGCGCGCGGGTCATCAAGGTCGAGCAACCGCGCAAGGGCGACGATACGCGCGGCTGGGGCCCCCCGTTCATCAACGGCGAAAGCTCTTATTTCCTCAGCGTGAACCGCAACAAGGAAAGCGTCACGCTCGACTTCAAGCAGCCCGAGGGGCGGGCGATCCTCGAGGCACTCATCGCGAAGGCCGATGTGCTGGTCGAGAACTTCAGGCCCGGCACCCTGGACAAGGTCGGCTTCGACTACGCGTCGCTCCGCGAGACACATCCCCGGCTGATCTACTGCTCCATCTCCGGCTTCGGCCAGACCGGCCCGCGCAGGAAGGAAGCGGGCTACGACGCCGTCATGCAGGCTGAAGGCGGCCTGATGAGCATCACCGGCTCAGCCGACGGCCCGCCTTATCGGCTCGGCGTGGCCATTGCCGACATCGTCTCGGGCATGTTCGCGGCGCAGGGCATCACCGCCGCCCTCTACGCGCGCGAGCGGACGGGCCTCGGGCAGCAGGTGGACATCGCCATGCTCGACTCGGTGGTGGCCTTGCTCAGCTACCAGGCCGGCATCTACTTCGCCAACGACGCGGCGCCGCCCAGACTCGGCAACCGGCACCCGACCATCGTCCCCTACGAGACCTTCCGCGCCTCGGACGGCGACTTCGTGGTGGCAGTCGGCAACGACGACCAGTGGAAGCGGTTCTGCGGCGTCACCGGCTTTGCCGAGGAGGAGCGCTTCGCGACGAACCGGCAGCGGGTCAGCCACTACGACACCCTGAAGCCGGCGCTGGATGCCCTGCTCTCCACGCAGACACGCGAGCACTGGATCCGCGGCCTCAAGGCCGCCGGCGTGCCGTGTGGATCGGTTCGCGATCTGCACGAGGTATTCACCGACCCGCAGACCCGGGCCCGCGACATGCTCGTGGAACTCGAACATGCAGCCGCAGGGCTGCTGAAAGTAACTGGCACGCCCCTGAAGTTCTCCGAGACGCCGGGTTCGATCCGGACGCCGCCGCCGATGCTCGGCGAGCACACGACGTCCGTCCTCGAACGCCTGCTGGGGCTCGACCGCGCGCATGTGGACAGCCTGCGCGCCAAAGGTGTGATCTGATGGAAACCTCGATTCTCCGCAAGCGCCTGACCGACACGATCGAGGCCGCGAAGCGGACCGCCGCCACACGGCGCACCCGCGCCGACGAAGCGGCACGCGCCTACGCCCAGTTCCTCGACGTGGTCGCGATCCCGCTCTTCCGGCAGGTCGCCAACATCCTCAAGGCCAGCGGCTACAACTTCAGCGTGTTCACCCCGTCGGGCACGGTCCGGCTGATGTCCGACCGGATCGCGGAGGACTTCATCGAACTCTCGCTCGACACCTCGGGTGAGGAACCGATGGTCATCGGCCACTCGAGCCGCGCCCGCGGCCGCCGCATCGTCGAGAACGAGCGCGCGATCGCGGAACTGTCGGTGGCACATCTCACCGAAGAACACCTGCTGGACTACCTGCTGAAGGAACTCGTGCCGTACGTGGAGCGGTAGGGCGCCGGCATCGCAAGGTGCCGCAGCCGGCTCCGGCGGCCAGGGCAGGTCCGGCTTCAGCCGGACCTAGCCATGCTGTTCGAGGCTGCTCACATCGATGCCACGCTGGCCAAGCTGCGAGAGCAACCCCGCCCGGTCGGTCGCCACCGCACAGGCCTCGCCCGCACCGACGAGCCCACTGGTCACGAGCCCCGCAAGCGCATCGTTCATCGGCACCATGCCCTGATCGCGGCTCGCCACCATCGCGGGAATCTGCGACGTACGCCCTTCTGCGAGCAGTGACGCCACAGCCGGCGTGTTCAGCAGCAGTTCGCGCGCGGCCACGCGCCCGCCTCCCGTCTTCGGCACCAGCGCCTGCGCCACGACGCCGCGCAGGACGTGGGCCAAAGCCAGCTGGACGCGCCCACGATCGGCAGGACGCGCGAGGTCGATGAGGCGGTCGATCGCGGCAGACGCGCTTCGGGCCGTACTCGTGCAGATGACCAGCCGTCCCGGCGCCGCGGCATCGAGGGCGAGGTGCAGCAACTCTGGCGTCCGAACGTCCTCGAGCACCAGCACGTCAGGGTCTTCGCGCAGCGCGGCGCGCACCACGTCGCAGGGGTCGCTGCCCGGGGGCGCTTCGCGCTGGCTCACCACGCCGCGAGCCGATGCCTGGACCACCGCGATTTCGCGCTCCACGGTGATGATGTGGCCTCGCCGCGTGCGCGCGAGGTGATCGACGAAGGCAGCGGAGAGCGTCCGCTTCCCGCTCGATCGCGGGCCGGCCACGACCAACAGGCCGTCGCCGGCGGAGATGAGCCTGAGCACATCGGCGGTGACCCCGAGTTGCTCGACCGTCGCCACGCGCGCCGGCAACAACTCGATCATGCCGCCGGGACCCGCCTGATCGCGGAACGCCACGCACCGAACACGGCCGATGCCGTCCACCTCGGTGGTCCATTCGCCGGCTTCCGGTGCCCGCAGCGCCTCGGCGCTGCGTTCCGGCGCCAGCAGGCGCAGCAGCGCGTCCACCTGGCCGGCGTCCATCACTGGCATCGCGTCGAGCCGCTCGATCGCGCCGTCCACACGAACGGCCGGACGCGCGCCCGTCTGAAGGTAGACGCGCGACGCGCCGCGGGCACGCGCCAGGCGGAGTACATGGTCGGGCCCCGGAGCCTGGGCCTGGGCGGGTTCGACCTGCGGTTCGCGGTGCACCCGGCGCCGGTCGAGCGGCACAACGGGCGCGAGCATCGGCGGGTCGAGGGCGGCCGCCTCTGCGAACGTCACCTGCACGTCTTCGTCGGCGGCGGTCACGCGTCGGATCTCGAGCCAGGCGTCAGAGCCTGCCATCGCGGCCACCACGCTGAAGCGTTCGCCGGGCAGGAGGGGGTGCTCGGGCAGGACGAACTGCGCCGCACCGGTGGCCTCGATGGCGTGCCGGGCCGCCGGCGGAATCAATTCGTCGACGATCTCATCGACCGCCGCGTTGGTCAGCGGCGACTTCGCCAGCGGAATCTGCCCGCGCTCGGACACGACGTACGGACGCTCGCCGGTGTGCAGCACCATCGACTCGCCGTTCATGACGACGATGGCCTGCAGGAGCGAGGGCACCAGAGGCGGAGGCATGGCAGCGGCCAGTGTATCTGTACACGAGCTTACGGGACAGCCCGCGCTGACCTGGCAGCGCCTTCGGAACTTCCCCCGGCCTACTGCTTGCCCAGTGCGTCAGGCGGACCGTCTTGCGTCGTGGATGGCCATCAGCCCGCCGAGCACGCGGAACCAGCGTGCCTGCCCGAAACCGCGCGCGCAAAAGAGGCGCGCCACGCCCTCGGCGCCGGGATAGTGGCTCATGGAAGCCGGGATGTACCGATAGGTATCCGGGTCGCGATGCAGCAGCCAACCCAGCGCGCCACCCACGATGGAGAGATACAGCAGGTAGGCCGAGCGGACGACCGGGTTGGCCGGGCGATTGAAGTCGAGCGACAGCACCCGTCCCTGCGGGCCGAGCACGCGCGCCATCTCGTCGATCGCCGTCGTCAGCGTCGGGACGTTTCGCAGGCCGTAGCCGGTGGTGATCAGGTCGAACGAGGCATCGGCGAACGGCAACGCCCCCATGTCGCCCGCCAGGAACACGGGTCCGCTCTGTCCGGTCCGTTTTCTCCGGGCAAGGTGCAGCATGCGCTCGGTGAAGTCGAGCCCGACGACGTGCGCCCCGGCGTCGTGCAGCAGGTAGGCGATGTCGCCAGTGCCGGTGGCGAGATCCAGCACCCGTAGCCCCGGCCTCACCTGCGCCATCCGCACCAGCCGCCGCTTCCAGGCGCGGTCGCGACCGTACGAGAGCACCACGGTGATGAGGTCGTAGCGGTCCGCGATGGTCGCAAACAGCCGGCGGGCGTACTGGTGCTTGGCCTCCGGGGCAGCCACGACCTCGCGCAGGGACATCCGGGCGATAATAGCCCCTGCCATGCTGCCGTCGAGCACGGTCGAAAACTACATCAAGGCGATCTACCTCGGGCAGGCCGAGCTCGTCGCACCAGCGCGGCTGGTGCCTATGGGGCAGGTGGCCTCGTCGCTCGGCGTGACGCCCGGCACCGCCACCACGATGGTGAAGACGCTGGCCGAGTCCGGCCTAGCCGAATACGAACCGTATAGCGGCGTCCGGCTGTCTGCGGCGGGCGAGCGGCTTGCCGGCCTCGTCATCCGTCGTCATCGCCTGGTGGAACTGTTCCTCGTCCAGGTGCTCGGCATGAACTGGGACGAGGTGCACGATGATGCGGAGCAACTGGAGCACGTCGTGTCGGACCGTTTGATCGAGCGGATCGACGAAATGCTCGGTCGCCCCACGCACGACCCGCATGGCGATCCCATTCCGACGCCGGACGGCACGATGCCGACGCACCATCACGACAGCCTGCTAACGTGCCCGCTGGACACCCCCCTGCGGATGACCCGCATTACCGACCAGGACCCGGCCTTCCTGCGGTTCGTCGAACGCAACGACCTGAAACCCGGCCGCATGATCGCGGTGGAGTCGCGCGACGCCGCGGCCGACTCGGTGAAGGTCGTGGGCACTGGACGTGACGCCATCACCATCGGCACTCGAGCCGCGTCGAAGCTTCTCGTCGAACTCGCCTGAACGTTCGTCCCTTCCCCCAGAACCGTCTCTCCACCTCAGCCGAACGAGCTGACTCTGCCGGAGATTCCAACCCGTCCGTCAGGATTTGAATTGACGCACTTCGTATTTTGATTTATCAAAATCAGTGTGTCTCTCAAAGGCTCCCTGTGCGCGATCGCGCTTCTGCTGGTAACCCCGGTCAGAGCCGCGGCCACGCCTCAGGCGTCACCCGATGCCCCCTGCCGCCTGCGCGTCTCGACCGTGGATCCGGACGGCCGGGCGGTCCGGGCCGTCGTGCACCTGGTGGATTCCACTGCTCCGGCGGTGACAACCGAGGGGGCTGCCGCGTGCGTCCCGCTCGAGGGGGCCGCAGGGTCCGTCCGGCTGCTCGTCAGCGCGGAAGGGTTCCAGCCGTATGCGACCGACGCGATTGAGCTCCTGCCGGGCGCCGCACGAGAGCTCGTCGTGACGCTCGTCCGCCACTTCGCCGACTCGCTCTCCGTGGTCGGCCGGGCCGCCAACCTGATTGGCGTGGCGGATTCGGCGAGTTCCGGCGTGGTCGGCGCGGCCGATCTCGCGGGCCGGCCGCTCGCGCGCACCGGCGATCTGCTCGAAGCGGTCCCGGGCGTTGCGATGACGCAGCACAGTTCGGGCGGTCACGCCCCCATCGTGCTGCTGCGCGGGTACAACCTGGATCACGGCACGGACTTCGCCACCTCGTTCGAAGGGGTTCCGCTGAACCTGCCGAGCCACGCGCACGCGCAGGGCTATACCGATGCCAATTTCCTCATCGAGGACGTGGTGCAGCGGATCGAGTTCGAGAAGGGGCCGTACTCCGCAGGGATTGGTAACTTCGGCACCGCGGGCGCGGCCCGCATCGAACTGGCCGACCGGCTGGCAGAGCCCAGCCTGCGCGTCGAAGCGGGCAGCTACGGTTTCCGCCGCGTGCTCGGGCTCGGCTCGTTTGGCACGGCCCGCCACCGCCTGATGCTGGCCGGTGAAGCCAGCCACGACGATGGGCCGAGTGAGGTGCCGGACGACTTCGGCCGCGTCAAGGCGATCGCGCGCTACTCGACCGGCAGCCTCGATGGCCGCCATCTCGCCCTCACCTACGCCGGGTATCGCGCAGCCTGGACGGCGACGGACGGCTACCCGCGTCGCGCCCTTTTACGTGGGGACGTCTCGCGGTTCGGCACGCTCGATCCGACTGATGGCGGCCGCTCGCAGCAGCACCTGCTCGTGCTGACCACGCGTGCGGCAAGCACCCGCCAGCTGCTGAGGGCCGGTGCGTTCCTGCGGTACTACGATCTCGACCTGTTCTCGAACCTGACCTTCTGGACGCGGAGTCCGGATGGCGACCAGATCGGGCAGGCCGACCGGCGTGTCAGCGCCGGTGGCTCCACGACCGTCAGTCGCAGCGGCACCATGGCCGCGCGTCACGTCGACATCACCGGCGGAATCGAAGTGCGACACGATGCCGGGCGCGTCCGCCTCGTCAACACGCAGGGGCGCATCCCGCTGCCGCGGCGCGACATGAACGGCACACTGGTCGCTCCGCTACGGGAAGACGCCCGCATCGCGGAGTCGGCGGCAGCCCCGCACGGCGACATCCGCGTCCAGGTCGCACCGTGGATGCGCGCGTCTGCGGGTGTGCGCCTGGACGCCTTCCGGATGCGTGTGCGGAGCCGGATCCCCGAGAACTCGGGCACCACGTGGTCGGCGATCGCGAGTCCGAAGCTGACGACCGTCTTCGGGCCCTGGCGGGGAGCGGAGCTGTACGCCAATGCGGGCCTGGGCTTTCACAGCAACCACGCCCTTGGCGTGCGGCAGCAGATCGACCTCGACACCGGCACCGCCGCGCGACTGGACGGGACACCGGTGGTTCCAGCCGATCCGCTCGTGCGGACGCGCGGGGCGGAAACGGGTGTCCGCGTGGCGGCCGGAACGCGCCTGCGGAGTTCTGTCGCGCTGTGGATGCTGGAATCGGGGTCAGAGCTGGTCTACACCGCCGAGGACGGCGTCACGTCACCCGAGCGTCCAGGGCAGCGGCGCGGTATCGAGTGGCTGAACGTCGTGTCGCTGTCCCGCACCCTGCAGGCGGACCTGGATGTGGCCTGGTCGCACGCACGCTACCGCACCGACCCGCGTGGCGAGGGGCGCCTGATTCCTGATGCGGCGCGAGCGGTGGTGGGCTGGGGCGTGACGCTCAGCACCACGCGCGTGGGGGCGGCGCTGCGAGGCCGCTATGTGGGCAGCCGGCCACTCGACCCGTCCGGCGCGCAGACCGTGGACGGCGCCTTCCTCCTGAACGGCTCCGCAGACCTGCGTCTCGGGCGCGGGCTGCATCTGGTGCTGGCCGGCTTCAACCTGCTCGGGCGGGTTTACGAGGACACCGCGTACTACTACGCCACGCGCCTCCGCGACCCACGCACGGGGATGCTCGAGCCCGCACCTGTCGACGATCAGGTCACGCATCCGGGGCAGCCGAGGACGGTGCGTGTGGGCATGCGGGTGCGCTTCTAGTGCGCCACGTCAGATCAGCTGGATGGGGCCCAGGTCGAGGTTGAGATCCTCAGGAGTGATCCCGAAGCGCTCGCCGAGTTCGCGCACCGTCTGCTCCACGATCATCAGCGCGGCGCCCACGGCTTCGACTTCCGCCGGCGTCAGCGTGCCCGCATCCATGCGACGCACGGCCTGACGCTCCATCAACTGACGCAGGAACTCCACCAGGGTCAGCACGAGCTGCACGACCGACTTCTGTACCTCCTCCGGATCCGGGTTCCAGCGAAGCGCACCGGATGGTGCATCGGGACGAGCAGTCCTGCGGGCGCTCCGGGCGGAGGCGCGGCGCTGCCGCTGCGATACATCAGCCAGCGCCTGCCGGAGTGCCTCGAGTTCGCCGTCGCTGACGGCAGCCACGCCCGGGACAGCGGCCGCTTTACGCGGCCGGCCCCCGGTGGCCCGGCGGCGCGTGGAGGTGGCCGCAGACTTCCGCTGGCCGCGGGCGCTCTTCTTCATCGGGATCCACGACGACGGGCACGTGGACGCGCTGACGCACGGCCCCTGGTGCGGGCGGGAGCGTCGGGTGCGGGCGACAGCACGCGGTCTGCAGCGGCGAGCAGTGCCGAGAGCCGGATGTACACGAGGTCGACACCGGCGACACCCAGCGTGAGGTCGCCGGTCGCCATCACTCCCTTGTTGAGCACGTGGTCGAGCAGGTCGAGGAGCGACGATTCACGCGTCTCCATCACCTCGTCCACGACCGTGCGCGGCCTCCCGGGCATCGACGGCCTCAGTCCTGGACGAAGCTGTAGGGCGGCCAGGGACCGGTCACGGTGACGTCGCCCCCCTCGGGTTCGAGGGCCTGGGCGAAGCGCGCAGCCGCCGCCTTCAGGCGCGCGCCTCCGGTACGAGGAACGAGAAACGCCGCGTCGAGCACGACCGAGCCCTGCGACGGCTCGGCTGCCCGCTCCCGTGCCGCGGACGAGAGCGACGACAGCGCCGCAAAGAGTTCCGACGCCAGATCGCGAATGCGCGTTTGACGCTGCGCCGCCGATCGATACTGGGCCTTCTTCCCACGGAGGTACCCGGCACCGGTCGACGCGTGGGCCACAGGTGCAGCCGTTCGTGGCGCCCGAGCGGTCATGGCGACCCGTACGCCCCACTCCTCAGCGCCGGCCACGCGGCTGACCACCGGCACCAGGCTGGACTCGCGCTCGAGGAAGTGCCGGCAGGCGCGCGCCGGACTCGAGAAGATGGTGAACAGCTTCAGCGGAAGCACCGCATCCGCCTTCAGGAACGCGTCGATGACCCCTTCGTGCGCCACGGCGACGGTCGAAATCCACTCGAGATCGCGCATGCGCTGCTGAAGGCCCTCGGCGCCGTAGACACGCAGCGGCACGTCGCACACGATGAGCCACCATCCAGGCTTCACTGGAATGAGCGACGGCTTTGTGGCGAGCGGCAGGCACGGCACCGCACGCGGCACGGACATCCGCTTCGCATGCGCCACAAGGGCGAACACGTAGGTGGCGGTCGGCTCGGTCATTCCGGTTCGTGCCTATCGCCGACGACCGACGCGTCCACGCCGGTGACGCGCACATCGCTGCCGTGCACGACGAGCCCGCCCTGCGTCGCCCCCCGGATCTCACGGATGCGGGCGAGCAGGTCGCGCTCGATCTCGACGAACGACGCCTCGTCGATCTCGCCCAGCTCGAGCTGCATCTGTGCCTCGAGCAACTGCTCGCGCAGCACCGAGTCGTCGTTCATCTCCGACTCGGCAGCGGTCAGCACCTTGTCGAGCACGAACTCGATCGACCCGACCAGCAGGCGGTCGAGCAGGAACATCAGGCGCGCTCCAGCTTCAGCCGGATGTTGACGAAGTTGTACGGCGGCCACGGGCCGGTGTACTTGAACGTCAGCCGGTCGAAGCGGCTGGCGATCGCCTTCACGCGGGCGTCGAACTCGGCCTCACGGTCGCGGAAGATCAGGAACGCCACGTTCATGATCATCTTGTCGCCGATCGGCTTGTTGACGCGCGAGGCCACCGACACGTCGCGCAGCTCGTCGAGAATCTCGGCGACATACCGCTCGGAGCGCGCCTGCAGCGCGGCGTCCACCAGCCGGCCGTACTGCATGCGGGCGAAGTAGGTCGGTCCCTTCTGGCTGGACAGCTCCTTCTTCAGCCGCCCGATATCCTCGTCGTCGTTCTCGAGTTCACGGATGGCCTGCTCGCGATCCCAGAGCACCTTCAGGCCGAACTCGAGCTTGTTCTGCATCTTGTTCAGCACGTCGCCGAAGGCTTCGGCCGCCGATCGCAACAGCTCGACGATGTCCTCGCGGGTCTTGAAGATGGTGCCGAACGACATCGGGATGACGGTGTGCTCGCGCATCACGGTCTCGTTCACGCGTTCGTGCGCGAACACGTTCTCGCGCGTGGAGTCGAGCACCTCGAGCGGGGCGTCGGACACGACCGCTGCCAGGTTCCGGTAGTGGACCGTGTAGACCTCGCTCGGGTCGGCGCCGATGCCGATCGGCCCGAACCGCAGCTGATCCGGGGCCTCGATGATGCAGTAGACGTACTTGCCGCGGCTGCCTGAGGTCGTGCTGTCGGCATCGAACCCGGCGACCGTGTCGCGCTCACGGGTCGGCGCTGGCGGCGCTGGGGCTGGTGCGGGCACCGTCCGGGCTCGTGCGCCGGGTGTGGCCGGGCGGGCGGATACCGCGGGGCGCACCGGCGCCTTGCGCGGAGCGGGGCGAGCGGCACGGGTTGTCGTTCGCGCCGCACCGCGTTTCGCGGTGGCACTGCTTCGCTTGGTCGGCTTGGTCGCGGCGCCAGCCTGCCGCTGCGACGGGCGAGCGCTAGCGGGCCGTTTTGCCATGCCTGGTGCTCCTGCGCACGTGGTGTGCTGCCGGTTCCTCGAGCACCTTCCGGATCTCGACCACGAGGTCTTCGGGCAGGCACGGTTTGGTCACGAAGGCGTCGCAGCCGGCCTGCTTCGCCCCTTCGGAGATCCCGGCGAGCGCGTGGCCGGTCAGGGCCACCACCGGGATGCCCGCGGTCCGCGGATCCGCCTTCAGGCGGCGGGTCGCTTCCCAGCCGTCCATGACGGGCAGGGACAGATCCATCAGGATGATGTCCGGCGCCTCGTCAGCCGCCCGCTGGAGCGCCTCCATGCCGTTCGCGGCTTCGACGACATCGAAGCCGGAGAACTGCAGGTACTCGCTGTACATTTCGCGCGCATCGGGATAGTCGTCCACCAGCAACACGCATGGCCGTTCGGTTCTGCTCTTGGTCATCTCCGTCCTTGCACTGGCAATACGAGCATGAAGCGCGAGCCGGCGCCCACGTGGCTTTGCAGCTCGATGGTGCCGCCCAGCATCTGGGCGAGGCGCCTGCAGATCGACAGGCCGAGGCCGGTGCCACCGTATGCTCGCGTCGGTGAGTTATCCAGCTGCCTGAAGTCCTCGAAAATCCGGTCCTGGTCGGCCGGCGCAATCCCGATACCGGTGTCGCTGACCGCCAACTCGAGCGAGCGGAGCGTGCTCCGCCGGCGGGCGCTGATCGTCACCGTCCCCTGGTGCGTGAACTTGAGCGCGTTGCTCAGCAGGTTGAGCAGGATCTGCTTCACCTTCTGCCGGTCGCTCGAGATCGGCCGCAGGTCGCGCGCGAGGTCCACCGTCACGTTGAGACGCGACCGC
This sequence comes from Vicinamibacterales bacterium, assembly GCA_046331345.1. Classification (GTDB taxonomy): domain Bacteria; phylum Acidobacteriota; class Vicinamibacteria; order Vicinamibacterales; family CAVVIG01; genus CAVVIG01. The sequence goes on from JAXLRA010000006.1 coordinate 545,791, forward strand.
ATGATGATCGGCTCCAGCTCCGCGCGCACCTCGTTCACGAGTTCGGGGATCGCAAACCGCGAGATCTGCAGCGGCATGCGGCCGGCCTCGATGCGCGAGATGTCGAGGATCTCGTTGATGATCGTGAGGAGGTGGCGGCCGTTGGACTCGATGCGGGCGAGCTGCCGGCGCACGGGAACGTCGACCGTGCCGGCGACCCCCTGCAGCAGCATCGAGGTGTAGCCGAGCATCGCGTTGAGCGGCGTGCGGAACTCGTGCGACATGTTCGCCAGGAACTGCGACTTCAGCATCGATGCCTGCTCGAGCTCGATCGCCTGGCGCCGCAGCAGCTCGTTCTGCTGGGCGATGTCGGCGGTGGCCGCCTGGATCTTCCGCTCGAGTTCGTCGGAGGCCTCCTTCAGCTGCTCGTACAGCCGGGCCTTCTCGAGTGCCTCGCGGCGATCGTGCAGGATCGTCACCACGGCGGTGAGTTCCCCGTGTTCCGACAGGATCTTCCCGGCGATGGCCTCGACCGGCATGGCGGTGCCCGTGTGCGGATCGACCAGTGCGATCTCGCCCACGCGGCGCCGGTCCGGGCTGAGCAGCATGCCGGCGATGAACGTGGAGAAATGCGCGTCGTTCGACTGCACGAACCGCTGCATGCCGTCGGCGGCGCCGGAAGGTGTGGTGAACAGGCGTTCCGCCGGTTCGTTCATCAGCGACGTGGCACCGACCGCATCGGTCACGACGATGGGGTCGGCAACGGAGTCGATGATGAGATTGAGCCGGTCGCGTTCGGCGCGCGCCTGGGCCTCCGCGATGCGGATGCGCCGGTAGTTCTCCTCGATTTCCTCGCTCGCCCGCCGCAGGTCGCTGACGTTGCGCAGGATCGACACGATGCCCGTGCCGTGCCTCGAATCCTCGGTGATCGTGCTGAGCAGCTCGAACAGCAGATCCGAGCCATCGACGGGATTGACCAGCAGCAGCTCGCGCCGGGCCGCGCCGGACTCCTCGAGGGCCTTGCTCGAGAGCGCCGACGACAGCAGCATGTTGTTCATGCGCACGGCGCTCCGCCGGCCTTCGCTCTCTTCCTCGGCCGCCGTGAAGAGCGTGAGGGCCCTGGCGTTGGCGATGAGCAGGCGCCCGTCGGTGTCGGTCAGCAGGATCGGGTCGGTTACGGCATTGACGATGCTATGCAGCAGGGAGCGCTCGCGGCTGTGACGATGATCGACATCCGCACGTTCGCGCTGCCGGAAGATCTGGTCCAGCTTCTGCCCGAAGACGTGGGTGAACCATTCCAGATCGGCGGACTCGCCACTGCCGGACGAGACCAGCAGCAGGCCCATGGCGCTCCCGAACGGGTCGTTGACGCCGAGGGCGAGCGCATGGAACGCCTCATCGCCGAGCGGCGTGGAGGGCCGCCGCCGGCGCTCGACGGCCGTTGTCGGAGCCGCGAAGAACGCCCGTCCGTGGGCGTGCAGGACGTCGAGCAGTGGATTGCCCCAGTCGTCGAGCGGCACCATGAATCCCGCAGCCACGGCCGGCGCGACACCGCGCCAGCCGACCGTGACCAGCGTGTCCTCGGAATCCGGGCGCACGAGGCAGAGCGCATGCTGGACGTGCAGGGCCTCGCCCAGCCAGGCCAGCGCGTGCTGCGCGCAATCGCCCAGGTCGGTCATGCCCAGGAAGCCCTCGAGGAGGCGCAGCCTGGCGTCGTACGGATCGCCGGACAGCGGCACGCCGTGAATGCGGCGCGCCGCGCCATTGCCGTTGCCGTCAGCCGCGCGCTGGCGTCCGCCGCCGCGCGCCAACAGCGCGGGTGGCAGCAACGTTTCCCGCGAGCTGTGCGCGGAGCGCGGCATTCTCGGCAATGACTTCCTCATACGGCTTGGTCTCGATCGCAGGCCGGCTCATCGGCACGGCGGCCACCGCCTCGGAGTACTTCAGGTACGTGTCGATCGAGGCCACGACCACGCGCGCCTCGACAGTAATCAGGTCGATGCCGACGAGCGAGACGCGGACCCACGCATCGATCACGATCCCCTTGTCGAGGACCCGGTCGAGGACGTCGATCAGGCTCGTACCGCCGGCGGCACGTTCAACGGGCATCTTGGCGTCTCCTGCTCTTTCCCCTCACAGCCGTGCATCCCGTCATGGCGCAACGGACGAGCGACGACGAGTCATGGATGCGATCCGCCGCTCGAGCAGCCGGATCTCCTTGCGCAGTTCCTCGTTCTCGGCCGACAGCGCCTGCTTGCCGGGAGAGAGGTGATGGTCGAACTTCCACCAGTCGAGGCCGATCTGCTCGGCCTTGTCGATCGAGCACACCAGCAGGCGGATCCGGATCGTCAGCAGCTCGACTTCCGCCAGCGACACCTTGATGTCACCGGCGACGACCAGCCCCTTGTCGAGCACACGGTCGAGGACGTCGACCAGGCCGGTGGAACGTCCCTGCCAGTCGGTAATAGGCGTCGGCATAGATGTGTCTGCGCGCGTCAGGCGTGCCGTCGCCGCACGTGCAGCGTGCCGTGCGGGCCGACGGGACAGGCTTACCTGAGCAACGCGAGTGCCAACGGGTTTTGCCGGGCAGATGCGTCGAGGCGCATCTTTATCGTGCCGGGAATCGCAACAGCCCAACTGCTGGGTCGTAGCGTTTCGTTACAGCCGTGCGAGCAGGTCGAGGGGATGATCGATGAGGAGATCGCCAGGCCGGAGAGGCGCGTCGTGCAATCCCTCCAGTCCGAGTCCCCAGCGTACGAGGCACGCCCGGGTCCCGGCATTCAGCGCGGTACGGAAGTCGATAATTGAATCGCCAACCATCATGGCCGCGGTCTGGGCGTGACCGCCGTCAGCCACGAGCTGAAGGAGCCCTGCGGGATCGGGCTTGCGCGGATGCGGGCCATCGCCGCCGAGGACACGCGGGCCGAAGAACCTCGACAGTGCGAGGCCGTCCAGGATCGCCCGTGTGGCGCCGATGGGCTTGTTCGTCAGCACTGCCAGCGTGCCGCGCGACTGAAGCGCCTCGAGCAGCGGCACGATACCCTCGTACGGGCGCGTGTGCGCCAGCAGCCGCGCATCGTAGGCATGAAGAAACCGCTCCAGTGCGTCGGGCGGCGCCGCGGCGTGAGCGGCTGCAAACGCGCGCGCGATGAGAATCGCGGCGCCCTCGCCCACCATGCCGCCGATCGCCGCCTCGCTATGAGGCTGGTGGCCACAGGCTTCGAGGACGGCGTTCGCCGAGTCGGCGATATCCCGGCGGGAATCGACGAGGGTCCCGTCCAGATCGAAGACGAAGAGCATGGACGCCCGTTCAGATCGGCGTCAGTCGCGCCGGTATTCGCAGAACGACGTCGGGGTTTCCCAGACGGTAACGCGGACGACCGGGAGGCGCTGGCTGTCGGCGTAGTCGAAGATCAGCTTGGCGATGCACTCGACGGTGGGATTGCTGTCGACGATGAAGATGGGCTCGCCGAGCGCACGGAGCGGTGCGACCAGCGGGTCGTCGTGCCGGAGGATCATCTTGTGATCGAGCTGCGCGTCGATCCAGCCCTTCACGATCCGCTTGATGTCGCTGAAGTCGGTGACCATGTTGCGATGGTCGAGGGCATCGGTGCGCACTTCGATCTCGGCCAGTGCGTTGTGCCCGTGCGGGTGCTTGCAGACACCGTCATACTCGAGCAGCCGATGGCCGTAGCAGAAGTCGATGCGCTTGGTCACAGAGTACATGGATCAAGATTATCATCGCTTGACGGGCAGCTCAGCCGAGCCGCCGGTCACTCTGGACCATGCCAACCGGTGTACTGCTGTCAGGCGGACTCGACAGCGCCGTACTCCTCGCCGAGGAGGCTGCGCGCGACGAGGTGCATCCGATCTACGTGAGCGTGGGATTTCCGTGGGAAGAGGCGGAGCGTGACGCGCTGCGCGGCTTTCTCGCCGAAGGGTTCCGCCATCCGCGCGTGCGGCCGCTCGCCGCGCTCTCCGTGGACATGACCGATGTCTACCCGGCGGCCCACTGGGCGCGAACCGGCGTGGCCCCGGCGTACGACACGCCGGACGAGGACGTGTACATCCCCGGCCGCAACATCGTGCTGCTGGGGAAGGCCGGTGTGTTCTGCGCCATTGCCGGCCTGGACCGGCTGGTGATCGGCACGCTGGACCACAACCCGTTTCCCGATGCGACACCGGCGTTCCGGTCGACCTTCGCCGAGGCGCTGTCCCTCGGGCTCGCGCATCGCCTCGAGATTGCCGCCCCGTACGCCCGCGTGAGCAAGGCCGAGGTGATTGCGCGCGGACAGCGGGCGGGCGTGCGCCTGGAGCTGACGCTGTCCTGCATGAACGCGCGGCGCACAGGCCCGGGCTTCCCCAGGCACTGTGGTGTCTGCAGCAAGTGCCGTGAGCGGCACGACGCGTTCGTCGAGGCCGGCGTGCCGGACCTGACCGACTACATGGAGCGGGCGTTCACCGGTTGACGCCTCACCGCGTGACGCTCCCCGGTCGCACGCGCTGCTCTAGTGTCTCGAATCGCTGTCTGCCGCTTCCGCGCGCCGGATGGTGATGCCGCCGTCGCCGCTGCGGATGGTGACACGCGCGCCACCCTGTCCGAGGCGGCCCTGCGCGCGGCTCCGATCGTCGCGGTCGGTCTCGCCCGAGAACTCGACGCCGTCCACGCGCACGCGGCCGTCGCCGGTCATCGCGTCGAGTTCCGCACCGAAGGTCTCGGGAACTTCCAGGACAACCGTCCCATCACCGGTGGCTACTTCCCAGTCACCCGTGGCAGCCGCCGACGTGGTGCGCAGGTGCATGCGCCCGTCTCCCGACCGAATCTTCAGCGTGGAGACCGCGCCGTCGATGTCGACGCTCCCGTCGCCTGACGCCGCATCGATCCCGCCGTTCACGTGCTCGAGCCTGATTGAACCGTCGCCGGTGCGTACCTTGAGATCGCCCGTGATGTCGTGGACCGCCACCCGGCCGTCGCCGGTCTCGGCTTCGACCCGGGCATGCGCCGGCATCGACACGCGCACGTGCGCGCTGAAGGGCCCCACGTTCCAGTGCACGCCGCCCTGGCGCGGCTCGCGCACCTCGACCGAGATGCGATCGCCGTCCTGCGTGGCGGTCACGACCATCCGCTCGGTTGCGGCCTTGTCCACCGCCACCTTTTCGATGGTGACGAGCACCTCGGGGCGATCCCAGGCCGTGACCTCGACGCTGCCGTCGAAGGTGGAGACATGCAGGGTGGGCGCACCAGTGGGCGTGAAGCGCCTCTCGATCGTCTCGGTGTAGCGGACGTTGCCAGCGGAGATGTCGACGCAGCCGGTGGCGGAGAACGCCGCCAGGACGACCGCGGCCGCTGTGGGAACGCGGTGGACAGACACGGACATGCAAGCCTCCTCCGCGCGGTCCTTCGCGCGAGTCGAAGGCTTAGACGGAGGCGATCCGGGCGCTGTTCCCGTCCTGCACGCCGCGCGCGTAGACGAGGCGTCCATCGACATACGTCTGCACGACCTCGTGGGCGCGGTCGAGCACGACGAGGTCGGCGCTGCCGCCTTCGACGATGTGCCCCTGCCCCGCAAGGCCGAGTTGCCTGGCCGGCGTGGTGGCGCACAGGGTGGCCGCGTCCACAAGCGAGAAGCCCATCGGCCCCGTCAGGTTCCGGAAGGCGGCATCCATCGTCAGAATGCTCCCCGCCATCGTCCCGTCATCGAGCACCGCGTGCCGGGCCGCCGCCGTGATGCACCTGCCGCCGAGCGCACCGGTGCCGCCTGGAGCGAGCCCCGCCACGGCCGTGGCATCGGACACGGCCATGACCCGCGCCGGAGTCTTGGCCGCGACGGTCAGCCGCACCATGGCGGGATGAACATGGACCCCGTCGCAAATGAGCTCGGCCACCACGTCGGGCGACTGGAGGACGGCTCCAGCGAGGCCGGGATCGCGATGATGCAGCGGCGGCATGCGGTTGAAGAGGTGCGTGGCCTGTACCGCACCGGCCTCAATCGCCGCCAGGCCGACCTCGCAGCTCGCCCCGGAATGCCCCAGCGACACCCGAATCCCTCTGGCGGTCAACCAGGCAACGAGGTCGAGTCCGTCGGCGACTTCGGGCGCCATCGTGACGATGGCAATCTCGGCCGCGTACGCGTCGATGATGGCCAGCAGGTCGGGCGCGCCGGCGGGCGTGCGAATGTGGGCGTGAGGCTGCGCACCAGCGTACTCGGGATTGATGAAGCTGCTCTCGAGGTGAGCGGGCAGCACGCGCGCGGCCCGGGACGGCTGGTGCTGCCGGCACGCCCGCACCTGCCCCAGCACGCGCGCGAGGTCGTCGGCGCCGCACGCCACGGTGGTCGGGCAGAACGCGGTGACGCCGTAGCGCGGCAGGGCAGACGCGATCCGGGACACCGCATCGCCGGCATCCAGCGTGTCCACGCCGAGCACGCCGTGCACGTGTGCGTCGACGAACCCGGGCACGATCGTGTGGCCGTGGAACGCGAACGACGAGGCGTGCGATACCTGGCTGTCGGGTCTGAGTTCCGCGATTCGGCCGTGATCGATGACGAGCGTGCCGCCGGGCAACACGCGGTCGGGCAGCACGAGGTCCGCCCCCGTCAGGACGATCATGAGACGTCCCGGCGCCAGTCGGTGTGCACCTGCAGGGTCCGCCCCTCGAGCGGCAGCGCGGACCGGCAGGTGCCGGACGAATCGAAGAGGACGCGGTCGATCCGGGTCAGGAGCTGGATGAACTGCCGGTCGTCCGGCGCGCTGAGGACGAGCACGCCGCTGCCTTCACCTGGAGGGAACCGTCGGCTGTCGAGGTAATCGCGATCGAGCGTGATCAGGGTCCGGCGCAGCTGCGCCGCGAGGCGGAAGTGCGTGAGATCGGAGGCACGGCGCAGGTCCGCTTCCTCCATCACGAAGAAGACGTCCCAGTCGAGCGCCTGCCGCATGTGCGCGACGAGGCGGGCTGGCACGTTGGCATCGGCGTAGACGCGGGGCCGCGGCGAAATCCTCGCGGCGTGGGGCGCCAGTTCCGAGGCCAGCGTGCCCACGTCGCTAGCCTTCGGCCTCCGACTCGCGGGTGGCCCTCGCCGCCTTGGCCTCGACCACCAGGTCGGCGACCAGCGCATCGCGCTTGTGGACGAGCTCCTTGCGCGGGCGTGTCGCATTCGGCGACGCCAGCGCGTACTCGCAGAAGAGCGGGAAGGCGATGGTCGAGTCCACGTACGCCACCACCGTATCGGGGAGCACGCCGGGATTGACCTTGCCCCAGCTCACGGCCTCGGCTGGCGTGGCGCCGGAGAGTCCGCCCCACACCACCTGGTCGGTCGTGATCTGGATGAAGTAGTCGTTGCCACCCTTGGGAATGCCGTAGACCTCCCAGAGGGTCGGCTGCGCCTGGAGGTAGAAGTTCTTGGGCGAACCGCCGCCGAGGATGACGCAGCCATTCTGCTTCCCCGCGCGGACGATGGCGCACACCTCGTTGACGTCGCGGTTCGGGTCGATCATGAGCTGGCTGCCGTTCATCAGCTCGTGATACGCCACGTTCATGCCGATGGAGCTGTCGCCGGGCGACGAGGTGTAGATCGGCACGCCGGTCTTCGCCGCCCGCGCCACCACCGAGTGTTCCTCGCAGCCGGGGAACTTCTCGAGGAGGTCCAGGCCGAGCCGGTAGTGCAGTTCAGCGGTGGCAATGGGGCCGTTCAGGCCCGAGCGCACGAGGAAGTCGCGGATGTAGGCGTCGGTCTCGAGCAGCACCGTCGCCGGGAACAACACGTCGTAGATGCGGATGACCCCCTCTTCGTACAGCTCCACGTCGTTCAGGAAGGGTGATCCGCGCCGGAGCGTGAAGTTCAGCGCGTAGTGCAGGTCGTGATAGAGATTCGCGCCGGTGGAGATGACGAAGTCCACTAGGCCGCGTTCCATCAGCTCGATGACGCACCCGCCCAGCCCGGCTGGCGTGAGCGCACCGGCGATGGTCAGGCCGATGGTGGTGTCGTTCTCGGGCGCGAGCATCTTCTCGGCGAAGATCTGGCACGCCTCGTTCAGCCGGCCGGCATTGAACGCCTGGAATCCCTCGTCGATCAACTGCTTGATCTGCGGGCTTCCCGTGGGACGGTAGTACTTGATTGGCTTGCCGGTGAGGAATGGCTTACGGGACAGGCCGGGCGAACCCGGCGCACGGTGCGGCACGAGGCGATCTCCTTGACTGGGAATTTAGCTTAACATCGAGCTCCGTGAACAACACCGAACTCGTCTTTCCGCTCTGGGCGCTGCTCGTGCCGGTGGCGCTTCTTCTCCTGTTCGGACTGCTGGTGTGGTTCAAGGGCCGCCCCTTCGCGCAGGGCGACGTCTTCCGTGCGAGCCGGCTGAGCGGCGGCAACCGCCTCCTGCCGACCCAGGTGCTCATCACGCCGCGCTCGGTCGTGCAGTTCACGCCGGGGTGGATCGGCAAGCAGGAAGAGTCGATTCACATGGCGCACATCGCCTCGGTGAAGATCCAGACCGGCATGCTCCTCTCCGATGTCCTCATCGAGACCAGCGGCGGCGCCAGCCCGATCCGCTGCCACGGCCACCACAAGGGCGACGCCGTCGAGATGAAGCGCCTCATCGAACAGTATCAGGACCAGTACTATCGAGGAGGCGGCGCGGCCCCTGCTGCGCCCGAACCGCCCGGCCGATAAGCCTCGTACGGCATGGACGAACTGAACTTCGGCGCCCGGCACGCCTCGCTGATCACCCAGCCTGGCCTGTCGGACGACGCGGATGCGCGTTTTCGCGCGTTGGTGCAGTCACCGCTCCGGGCGGGGCTGCTGCGCTACCTGAACGCCCGCCCCAACGAAGCCTTCGACGTCGACGGACTTATGCAGGCCTTCGGCCGGCTGCGGCTCGACGTCGAGAACTGCGTCCGCGAGCTCGTGGACAGCGGCGTGGCCATCCAGATCGCGGCACCGAACGAACCGCTCCGCTACACCGCCGCCCGCCCCGACGACGAACACCTGGCGGCAGCGCTCGACACCTTCCTCGAACGCCGCGCGGTCGTCAGCACCGAGGACCAGTCGCCGTCCGTCCAGCGCTTCCGCGAACTCATCGGGCGCGACGAGAAGATGCTCATCGTCTTCGAGTGGATCCGCACCGCGGCGAAATCAGACATCTCGGTGCTGATTCTCGGGCCCACCGGCTCGGGCAAAGAGGTCGTCGCGCGCATGATTCACGAGCTGAGCCGCCGCTCGCGCGCGCGCTTCCAGGCGGTCAACTGCGCGGCACTGCCGGACACGCTGTTCGAATCGGAGATCTTCGGGTACGAGAAAGGCGCGTTCACGGGCGCGCTCGACCGGAAGCCCGGGCGCCTCGAAATGGCCAACGAGGGCACCCTGTTCCTCGACGAGATCGGCGACATGTCGCTCATCGCGCAGGCGAAGTTCCTGCGTGTGCTCGAGGAGCGCCGCTTCGAACGGCTCGGCGGGCAGAAGTCGGTCTCCGTCGACTTCAGGCTGATCTCCGCCACCAACCGTCCCCTCGAGCAGTTCGTCAGGGACGGCCGCTTCCGCGAAGACCTGTACTACCGCGTCAACGCCTTTGCGATCCGGATGCCCTCGCTGCGCGAGCGGCAGGTCGACATTCCGGTGCTGGCCCAGCGCTTCCTCACCCGCTACTGCGTCGCGCAGGGTCTCCCGCCCGACGGCAAGGTGTTCACGCGCGAGGCCATCGACGCGATGACGCTGTACCCGTGGCCGGGCAACATCCGCGAACTGGAGAGCACCGTCGCGCGCGCCGCGCTGTCGGCTCCGGGCCGGGCCATCCGCGCACAGGACGTCGAGTTCCTGAGTTCCGGCACGGTCTCTCCCGCGCCGTCGTCCGATCGCCTGCCCTCGCTGGCGGAGGCCGAGCGCGCGCACATCTCGCGTGTGCTCGAGGCGGTGCACTGGAACAAGAAGGAGGCCGCGCGGGTGCTCGACATCAGCCGCGGCACGCTCTACCGCAAGATTGCCGAGTACGCGCTCGAACAGCACGGCTCCGGCCTGCCGCTTCCCGACGAAGACTAGCGGCGTCCCTCACGCTGACGCCGGTGCGCTAGCATAGAGACGCGTGCTCCTCACCAGACCCGTTCTGGACATCCGCGTCGCCACGCCACGCGCCCGCATCATCCACATCGACCTGCAGGGAACGGCGTTTCCGTTCCTGCCGGGGCAGGCGATCTGGCTCGGCGCGCACGGCCAGGATCTGCGTAAGCCGTACTCGATCGCGTCGTCGCCCGAAGACGCCGAGCGCGACGGACGCCTGGAACTCCTCGTCGGCGTGGACGCCGAGGGCGAGCCTGGCCCTCACCTGCCCCTGCGGGCGGGCACGCTCGTCGACATCGACGGTCCGGTGGGCAGCTTCACCTTCCCTGACACGCCCTCGACCACCCGGTTCCTGTTCATCGCCGGTGGCACCGGCATCTCGCCGCTCCGCTCGATGCTGCGGCACTCCCTGCAGATTCCGCACGAGGCGATTGGGCTGCTGTACAGCGCGCGCCTGCCGGAGGAGTTCGCCTACGCGGACGAACTCCGCGCGCTGGCTGACGCCGGGACGATTGAACTGCGGATGACGGTGACGCGGGACGCGGCGCAGGGACAGTGGAGCGGCACGCGTGGACGGATCACGCGCGACGACCTCCTGCCGCTCGTGCACGATCAGCGCACGCTCTGCTTCGTGTGTGGGCCGCCCGCGCTGGTCGAGGAGATGCCGCGCGTGCTGCAGTCGCTCGGCGTGCCGGCGGACCGCGTGCTCACGGAGCGCTGGGCGCGCTCCGGAACCTAGAAGGTTCACTTCTCACTTCTGAGTTCTCAGTTCCGCTAGATTCCCACCACGTGGTACCCGCCGTCGACCATCAGCACTTCACCGGTGATGGCACGGGAGGCGCCGCTCAGGAGGAAGACGGCGGCGTCGGCGATCTCGCCGAGTTCCATGCCGCGGCGCATGGGCGCCCGTTCTTTCTGCGCGTTGAGCATCATCGACAGCCCGGGAATGCCTGCCGAGGCGAGCGTCTTGATCGGGCCCGCCGACACGGCGTTCACGCGGATGTTCTGCGGGCCCAGGTCGGCCGCGAGATACCGCACGCTGGCTTCGAGCGCGGCCTTGGCCACGCCCATCACGTTGTAGTTCGGGAACACGCGGTCGGCCCCGATGTGGGAGAGCGTGACCACGCTGCCGCCGCCACGCTTCTCCATCAGCGGCACGCACGCGCCGGTCAGTGCGATGAGCGAGTAGGCGCTGATGTCGAGCGCCGTGCGGAACCCGTCCCTGGACGTCTGGATGAAGCGGTTGGACAGTTCCTGCGCCGGGGCGAACGCCGCGCCGTGCACGACGAAGTCGAGGCCGCCGAACTCCGCATCGAGCGACGCGGCGAGCGCCGCAATCTGCTCGTCGCTGGTGACATCGCACGGGAGCACGAGCGGGTTCTCGAGCGTCGCCGCGAGTTCGCGCACGTTCTCCTCGAGCCGTGCGCTGGGATAGGTCAGCGCGATCCTCGCGCCTGCGCGTGCGGCCGCCTGTGCGATGGCCCACGAAATCGACCGCTTGTTGGCCACGCCGAGGACGAGGCCGAGCTTACCTGTGAGATCAGACATATCGGGGAGAAGGCTACTCGCTAATCGCTATTGATGAACTGGGCACGCACCGGCGCAGCGGGGACAAGGACGCACGAGGAATGACAGGGCCCCTGCCGCGCGGTCCAGCGGCCCGGCTAGCGGGACCGGTTCCGGCCGCCACCGCCGCCCTGACGGTTGCCGGGGCGTGAGCCGCCCTGCGGACGACCGCCCTGACGCTGACCGCCGCCACGCACGTTGCCGTTCGCGTTGCCGCGCGCCTGCCCGTTGCCGTTCCCATTGCCGGTGGCCGAACGCCCGCCCTGGAACTGCGAGCCGCCGCGCGCGGGCCTGGCCCCGCCGAACCGCTTCGGCCGGCCGGGATTGGGCTGCCTGATGGTGAAGTCCGTGGCCGGGCGTGTCGTGGCCACCTGTCCCTCATGCCGCGGCAGCTGTGCGCGGATCAGGCGGCGATGCGTGCTGTGCTCTTCGACCGGCGTGTCGTCTTCCGCAGCGCCGGCATCGGGTAACTGGAACAGGGCGTCGAAGTCGGCGATGGGGTTGCGCGAGGCACTCGGCGCGGCGGCCACGACCGGAGGCGGGGCGGCGGCCTCGACGGGACGCGGTGCAGGCGGCGCCGCCGCCGGTGCCGGCGGGGGCACGATGCGCTTCGGGGCGACGCCGGCGAGCACCTGGGCGTAGAGTGCCGACTCTTCGGGCTTCTTGCGCTGGCGCGGGATGGCGGCGTGCTTGTACTCGTGGTCCGCGTCACACGTCGTGCAGCGCGTCTGCTTCACGTCGTCACCGATCATGGCGACGACGACGTGATTGGTGAGACGCCGTTCGCGGGGACAATAATCGTCCAGAATGTCACCGAGCCGAGGCTGGCGCTGCTGCATCTACAAGAACTCCCGAAGGATCCACTTTCAGGCGGGGGAAATGATGCGAAAGGCCTGCAAAGCTTAACAGAGCTGTATTTCGACAGGCAATAGCGCGCCCCCGCCACCGGGCGTGTCACAGACCGGCCACCCAGGCCTCGGATTCCTCGATGGCACGCCGGACGGCATCGGGCGCCGTCGACTGCGGCGTGCGCTTGGCGGCGACCGACGCGGCCGGCGTCACACGGGCGACGACGTCCGCATCGAAGCGCGGGCTGGCGGCGCGCCACTCGTCCAGCGTCAGCGACCCGAACTCGCGCTGCTCGACGATCAGCTTGCGCACGAGCGCACCCACGATCTCGTGCGACGTCCTGAAGGGTACGCCCTTTCCGACCAGGTAATCCGCAACATCCGTAGCCAGGAGCAATCCCGATGCCGCAGCTCCGGCGCGTTCCCTGTTGAGCGACAGCCCGTCGATCACGGACTTCACCACGGCCGTGCATCCGGCCAGCGTGTCCTCCGCATCGAACACGACGTGCTTGTCCTCCTGCAGATCCTTGTTGTAGCCGGCCGGGATGCCCTTCATCGTGGTCAGCAGCGCCATGAGGTCGCCGATGGCCCGGCCCGTCTTGCCGCGCACGAGTTCGAGCGGATCGGGGTTCTTCTTCTGCGGCATCATGCTGCTGCCGGTGCTCAGGGCGTCGGAGAACTCGAAGAAGCGGTGCTCGTCGCCGCAGAGGATGATGAGGTCTTCCGCGAGGCGGCTCAGGTGCACCATCGTCAGCGCCGACGCGTAGATGAAGCTCGCCGCGAAGTCGCGATCGGACGATGCGTCGATGCTGTTGGCCACGACGCGGTCGAAACCCAGGTCCTTCGCGATCGCGTACACGTCCACGGCGTAGGCCGTGCCGGCGATCGCGCCCGAGCCGAGCGTCAGGGCACCGGCTTCGTGGCGTGCCGTCGCGAGCCGCTCGTAGTCGCGCCTGAGGGGCGCCGCGTGCGCGAGCAGGAAATGCGCCACGAGGACCGGCTGTGCCGGACGGAAGTGGGTATACGACGGCATGAGCGCGTCGCCGGCCGCACGGGCCTGGCGCGTCAGCGCCGCGATGATGTCAGCCACGGCCTGCTGGAGGGCCGGAATGCGCCGCCGCAGGTACAGCCGAAGGTCCAGCGACACCTGTTCGTTCCGCGAACGGCCGGTGTGCAGGCGCTTCCCGGTATCGCCGAGCCGGGCCACCAGCAGGCGCTCCACGAAGCTGTGCACGTCCTCGTCGTCCCCGTCGACGAAGGCCGGGTTCGCGCGACCCTGCTCGAGGATCTCGGTCAGCGCGGACTGGATGGCCGCCGCTTCGTCAGCCGTCAGCACGCCGGCGCCGGCGAGCGCGCGCGCCCACGCCAGGCTGCCGGTCACGTCGTCCTCGAACAGACGGCGATCGAAGCTGAACGAAGAACCCCATTCGAAGGCGGCCGCATCCGGCGCCTGATCAAAACGACCCGACCAGAGAGTGGACATCAGTGTTGTGTGTGCGAAGGCTCCGTGTGCCGCCGTGTCCCGGGGGGCGACGATGGCAGCTCGGGAGCGGTTGTACCGAACTCGCCTCCTGCGAGGCGCGTGTGAACGCGCCCGACGACGGGCGCCTGGAGCACGGTGCGCATCAGAAGCCCGCGAAGGCCTCGAGCCGCTTGACCAGCGTCGCGGCGCGCCGCCCATCCCTGGCGATCACCAGGATGGTGTCGTCGCCGGCGATCGTGCCGACGGTTTCGGGGAGGCGCGCCCCGTCGATGGCCAGCGCCAGCGCCTGTGCCTGGCCCGCGCCGGTGCGGATGACGAGCATCTGCTGGACGCGATCGACGCGACGCACGAACTCGGCCGCCGCCCGCGCGAGCGCGTTGTGCGCCGCTTCAGGTGCTGCCGCAGTGACGCCGGGACGCTGATACGCACCGTCGCCGGCGCGCTTCACGAGGCCCAGCTCCTTGATGTCGCGCGAGATGGTGGCCTGCGTCGCCTCGAAACCCTCACGCGCGAGGTGCCGGCGCAGCGACTCCTGGCTGTGCAGCCGTTCGCGGTCGATGAGCTCGAGGATGGCGCCTTGCCTGCGGGATTTCATGGATGATCGGGCCGGTGTCGGGTTCGACGGGCGCCTTCAGGATACACGCGTTCATGCATAGCCGTACAGGTTTTATGCATCGATTTTAATTGAACGAACCGGTCGATCTCTGTATAAGTATTCTTTCCCATGCATACGTCCACCGAGACCGGGATGACCCCGCGCGCGACCGGCGCCGCGGAGCGCGTGCGGGTTGCCGTGGCGGGCGCCACGGGCTTCACGGGGCAGGAACTGCTCCGCATCCTCGCGCGTCACCCGCACGTCTCCATCGTTGCCGCGACCTCGTCCGGCGCCACCGCGGCGCGGAAGCTGCCTGCGCTCAACCATCTCTTCAGGGGCGCGATCGTCCCGCTCGAGCCGGAGTCGCTCGCGGGCGAGGCGGATGTGATTTTCCTCGCACTGCCCGACACGGCGGCGGCGGAGCTGGCCCCGAAGTTCTCGGCGGCCGGCGCGCGGGTCATCGACCTGTCCGGTGCGCTGCGCCTGAAGGACGAAGCGCTGCGTAAGAAGTGGTATCCGGAGACGCATGCGCTGCCGGACGGGCTGGCCTACGGGCTGACCGAGCACGCGCGCGACGAGGTGCGCGACGCGCGCGTTGTCGCCAATCCCGGCTGCTATCCCACGGCTGCGCTGCTCGCGCTCAAGCCGCTCGTCGCCGCGGGTGTGCTCGTGCCCGGTGCGGACGTGATCGTCGACGCGAAGTCCGGCGTCTCCGGCGCGGGCAAGACGCCCACGGAGCGGACCCACTTCTCCGAGGTGTACGCGAGCCTCTCCGCGTACGGCGTGCTGAACCACCGTCACGGGGCGGAGATCGAGCAGGGGTTTGGCGGTGAAGTCACGTTCACGCCGCACCTGCTGCCGATCGATCGCGGCATCCTGGAAACGATCTACGTGCGCGTGAAGCCCGGCACGACCGAAGAGCAGCTCGGCGAGATCTACGACGCGGCCTACGGCCGCGAGCTGTTCGTGCGCGTGGTCGGCTCGGCGCTGCCCGAGATCAAGCACGTGGCGCACACGAATTTCTGCGACATCGGCTGGAAGGTGAACGCCTCCGGCCGCGCCGTCATCGTGTCAGTGATCGACAACCTCGTGAAGGGCGCATCGGGCCAGGCCGTGCAGAACATGAACGTGATGATCGGCGCGCCCGAAGAGGCAGGCCTGCTGTGAGCGGCGTGCTCGTCCTCAAGTTCGGCGGCGAACTCCTGGAAGATCAGGCGCGCCTCCAGACGGTGGTCGGCGCCGTGGCCGCGATGACCGCGCAGGGCCTGCCCGTGGCCATCGTGCACGGCGGCGGCAAGGAAATCGATGCCGCACTGAAGGTCGCGGGCATCGAGAAGAAGCAGGTCGACGGCCTCCGCATCACGGACGACGCCACCCTTGATGTCGTCGTCAGCGTGCTGGCCGGTGCCGTGAACACGCGCTTCGTCGCCGCCCTGAACACCGCCGGCGTGCGGGCCGTGGGCCTGACCGGCGCCGACGGTGGTTGCGGCCGGAGCGAGGCGGCGCCGCCCCACCACGCCGTCGATGGCCGGGTCGTGGATCTGGGACGCGTCGGCATCCCGACCGCGGCCGCCGATGTCTCGGTCGTGACGACGCTCACCTCGGCGGGGTTCGTCCCCGTCGTCGCGTGCATCGGCCTCGGCGCGGACGGACGCCTCTTCAACGTGAACGCCGACACCTTCGCCGGCCACCTGGCCGCACGCCTCAAGGCGCGGCGGCTCGTCATCTCCGGCACCACGGCCGGCGTCCTCGACGACCAGGGCGCCACCATCCCCGTGGTCGACATCGAGGGAGTGGAGCGGCTCATCGGCAGCGGCACGGCCACCGCCGGCATGATCGCCAAGCTGCGTGCGTGCACCGACGCACTGGCGAGCGGCGTGGGCGACGTGCTGATCGTCGATGGCCGCGACGGCGCGGCGCTCGCAGCCGCCGCCGTCGCCCCGTCACCGGCCAAGGCCACGCGTCTCGTGGCCCCGCCGGTCCCGGCCGGACGCCCGTAATCAATCAGGACCTTTTCCGCACAACACGAACCGCAAGAGTGATGTCCGGCTGAGAGGCCGGAAACTTCCCCAGGTTCCGGCACGAGAGCCGGGGAATGGAGCACAGATCATGACGATGGTGACTGACGACATCCAGACGCTGGAATCCCGGCACGTCCTGCAGACGTATCGCCGGCAGCCGGTGACCTTCGTGCGAGGTGAGGGTGTCCGCCTGTTCGACTCGACCGGCAAGGAATACATCGACCTGCTCTCGGGCATCGGCGTGGCCGCCCTCGGCTACGGGCACCCGGCCCTGACCAGGGCGATTGCCGAGCAGGCCCAGACGCTGCTGCATACGTCGAACCTCTTCTATCACCCGCTGCAGGGGCAGCTGGCGTCGCGCCTCACGAACCTGTCCGGGCTCGAGCGCGCGTTCTTCTGCAACAGCGGCACCGAAGCCAATGAAGCGGCGCTGAAGTTCGCGCGGCGGTACTGGCACACGCTGGGCGAGTCGCGCACCGAAATCATCGCCCTCGAAGAGTCGTTCCACGGCCGCACCATGGGTGCGCTGTCGGTCACGTCGGACGAACACTACCGGGCGCCGTTCGAGCCGCTCTTGGGCGGCGTGCGCTGGATCAGCGCCGCGAAGCCGCAGAACGTCCTCGACGCGGTCACGAACAAGACCGCCGCCATCATCCTCGAACCCATCCAGGGCGAGGGCGGCGTGCGGCCGCTCACGCCGGCGTTCGCCGCGGCCGTGAACGAAGCGTCGCAGAAGACCGGCGCGCTCATCATCGCCGACGAAGTGCAGTCGGGCTGCGGGCGCACGGGCTACCCGTTCTACTCCGCTGCCATCGGCCTGAAGCCGCACCTGATGGCGCTCGGCAAGGCGCTCGGCGCCGGTGTGCCGGTCGGCGCCACCCTCGTGAGCAGCGAAGTGGCCACGAAGATCATGGCCGGCGATCACGGGACCACGTACGGCGGGAACCTGCTCGCGTGCCGGGCCGCGCTGACCTTCATCGACGAACTCGTCAGCGGCGGGCTGCTGTCGCACGTCGGTCGCATGGGCCGCTACTTCGAGCAGAAGCTGGATGCGCTGAAGGCGAAGCATGCCTGCATCAAGGAGGTGCGTGGTGCAGGGGTCATGCGCGGCATCGAGCTGGACCGGGACGCGGCGGCCATCGTGCCGGCCGGTCTCAAGCGGGGTGTCATCGTGAACCGGACGGCGGAGAACGTCATCCGGCTGCTGCCGCCCTTCGTGATCACCGAGGCGGAACTCGACGAGGGGCTCGCCCGCCTGGATCAGGCGCTGACCGACATCACGGCCTAGGAACACCGCGCCGTGAACCCCCGGGCGGCACGACGACGCGTCGTGCCGCGCGAACCGCTGACTGAAGCCGAGGATCGCGATCGCACCCTGATCGCCAGAGACGCATGAGCACACAGACACTCGAAACGTTCCAGGGAGGCGTCGCCTCACCGAAGGGATTCACCGCAGCCGGGCAGTACGTCGGCATCAAGGCGGCCGGGCGCGGGCTCGACCTCGCGCTGATCGTCTCCGATCGGCCCGCAACGGCGGCCGGCATGTTCACGACGAACAAGGCGCAGGCGGCACCGGTCACGGTGTCGAAGGCGAACCTGGCGGCGTCGCGCGGCGTCGCGCGGGCCGTCATCGTGAACAGCGGCTGCGCCAACGCCTGCACCGGCAGCGTCGGCATGCAGGACGCCCAGGACATGGCACTCCTCACCGCCGGGCTCGTCGGCTGCCCGGCCGATCAGGTACTGGTTGCCTCCACGGGCGTGATCGGCGTGAACCTGAAGATGGACAAGATCCGGAGCGGGCTCCCCACGACCTTCGCGGCGCTCGGCGCCGATCAGGGGCCGGCCGCGGCGCGCGCGATCATGACCACCGATCCCTTCCCGAAGGAGGCGGCGGCCCGCATCAACATCAACGGCGGCACGGTCACGGTGGGCGGCACGGCCAAGGGCTCCGGCATGATCGAGCCCATGATGGCGACGATGCTCGGCTTCGTCACCACCGATGCGGCGGTGCCGCTGCCGCTGCTCGAGCGCGCGCTTCGCGAGGTCGTGAACGACACGTTCAATGCGATCACCGTCGACGGGGAGTGCTCCACGAACGACTGCGTGATGATGCTCGCCAACGGCGCCAGCGGCGTCACGATCGACGACAGCTCGTACGACGCGTTCGCGGAGGCGGTCCGTGCGGTCTGCCTTCCGCTTGCGCTCGGCATCGTGCGAGGTGGCGAAGGTGCCACCAAGCTGGTGACCGTGAACGTCAGCGGTGCCGCGACCGCCGACGACGCACGGCGCTGCGCGAAGGCGATCGCCAACTCACCCCTCGTGAAGACCGCCATCCACGGTGGCGACCCGAACTGGGGCCGGCTCATTGCCGTGGCCGGACGGGCCGGCGTGGCGTTCGAACTCGAGAAGGCTGCCGTGATGATCGGGCCCATCGTGCTCTTCAAGGACGGCCGCCCGTACGACGAGCACGCGCCCGAGGCCGCCGCCTACCTGAAGAACGACGAACTCACGGTGGCCGTCGACCTCGGGGCGGGCACCGCGTCGTCCACGGTCTGGACCTGCGACCTGAGTGCCGAGTACGTGAAGATCAACGCCGAGTACCGAACCTAGCCATGAGCACTGCTGCGCCAGCCCGCAAGGACTTCCTCTCTGTCCTGGACTTCGACGTGCACGAACTCGAGCGATGCCTCGAGATTGCCGCGCACGTGAAGGCGGATCGTCCCCTCGGCCGCCAGGCCCCGACATGGGGGTCGCTCGACGGGCGGCACGTGGCCATGCTCTTCGAGAAGGCGTCGCTGCGCACCAGGTCCACGTTCGAAATCGCCGTGGTGGAACTCGGGGGCAACGTGGTCTCGCTGCAGCCGGACGCGGCGCTCGGCAAGCGCGAACCCGTGGCTGATGTGGCGCGCAACCTCGAGCGATGGGTCGACGGTATCGTCATCCGGACCTTCTCGCAGAAAGTGCTCGAGGAGTTTGCGGCCGCGGCGCCGAAGCTCCGGGTGATCAACGCGCTCAGCGACGACCAGCACCCCTGCCAGGCACTGGCGGACATGCTCACCCTGCGTGAACAGTTCGGCGAGATCAAGGGCCGGACGGTGGCGTACGTGGGTGACGGCAACAACGTGGCGGTGTCGCTGGTGCACGCGACGCTCATGCTCGGCGTGAACATTCACGTCGCGAGCCCGGAGGGCTACACCCTGCCGGAGTCGGTCGTGCAGCAGGCCGCCACGCTGGCGCGGCACGGCGCGCGCCTTCGGCTGTTCCCCGACGCGGCTGATGCGGTGGCGGGTGCCGATGCGGTCTACACCGACACCTGGACCTCCATGGGCCAGGAAGCGGAAGCCGAGATCCGGCGGCAGATCTTCGCGCCGTACCAGGTGAACGACGCGCTCATGACGCGCGCCAAGCCCAGCGCCCTGTTCATGCACTGCCTGCCCGCCCACCAGGGTGAGGAGGTCACGACCGAGGTGTTCGAGTCTCCAGCATCGGTGGTCTTCGACCAGGCCGAGAACCGCCTGCACGTCCAGAAGGCGCTGCTCTCGATGCTGCTCTCGTCGCGCGCGTAGGGCCCGGCCCGTCGGGTCCGGCTCCACGTTCGCCGCCGCCCTTCCTGGCTCGCCAGCCCCCCGAGAGGCGGGCCAAGCGAGCCTGCAGGTATAATCGCGCCGCTCATGTTCACCGCCCGTGCGCCGTGGCTGGCCAACTACGACCGCGCCGTTCCGACGACGCTGGCGCCGTATCCCCAGAAGACCCTGCTCGACTACGTGTCCGAGAACGCGCGGACGCGACCGGGCGCCGCCGCCCTGCTGTTCAAGGGGACGACGGTCACCTGGGGACAACTCGAGCGCGAGAGCGATGCCTTTGCTGCCGCGCTCGCCGCCGAGGGCGTCAAGCGAGGCGACCGGGTCGGGCTGCTGCTGCCGAACTGCCCCCAGTTCTTCGTGGCCGAACTCGGCGCCTGGAAGCTCGGTGCCATCGTCGCCCCGCTGAACGTGATCTACACGGAGCACGAACTCGAGGGTCCGCTCCGGGAGAACGGGATCGAGACCATCGTGACGCTGACGCGCTTCTACGAGCGCGTGAATCACGTCAGGGCACGCACGCCGCTGAAGCGGGTGATCGTCACCAACATCAAGGAGTACTTCCCTACGCTCCTGAAGGTGCTCTTCACGATTGCCCGTGAGAAGAAGGACGGCGACCGCGTGACCGTGGCGGCCGGCGACCTCGAGTACCGCACGCTGCTCGCGAAGTACGCGGGCCGAACACCGGAACGCGTGCCGCTGACACCCGACGACCCGGCCGTGCTCCTGATGAGCGGCGGGACCACGGGGACGCCAAAAGGCGTGCTCGGCAGGCATGCCTCGTTCGTCGTCACGGGCCTGCAGGTGGAAGCGTGGCTGCACTCCGCGCTCGAACACGGCAAGAGCGTGCTGATGCTGCCGCTGCCCATGTTCCACGTCTATGCGAACGTCGGCGTGCAGGCGTTGTCGATCGTGACCGGATGTCCGATTGCGCTCGTGCCCAACCCGCGTGACATGAAGGACCTGCTCTCGACCATCAACAAGGTCAAGCCGGCGTTCCTCACCGGCGTGCCGACGCTGTGGGTGGGCATGATGAACCACCCCGACGTACAGCAGGGCAAGATCAACATCAAGTCCATCAGGATCTGCGTGTCAGGGGCAGCGCCGCTGCTGGCCGAGACGAAGTCGCGCTTCGAGCAGTTGACCGGTGGGCGGATCGTCGAGGGCTACTCGCTCACCGAAGGCATGATGGCGCTCTGCGTGAATCCGGTGGAGGGGCCGAACAAGCTCGGGTCGGTCGGCATGCCGCTTCCCGACGTCACCGTGCGGATCTACGACGCCGATGAGGGCATCCGCGAAATGGCGACGGGTGAAGTGGGAGAGATCTGCTTCTCCGGACTGCAGCTGATGGTGGGCTTCTGGAACAGACCGGAAGAGACCTCGCTCGTCCTCCGCGACCACATCGACGAGGACGGCACCCGCCGCTGGCTGCACACGGGCGACCTCGGCTACCTCGACGCAGACGGGTACCTCTTCATCGTGGACCGCAAGAAGGACCTGATCAAGACGAGCGGCTACCAGGTCTGGCCGCGCGAGGTCGAGGAAGTACTGGCCACCCATCCCGCCGTGCTGGAAGTGGGCGTGGCTGCGGTGCCGGACGAGCAGAAAGGCGAGGCCGTGCGCGCCTACGTCGTGCTGCGGCCGGGCCAGACCGCGACGGAGGCGGAGCTGCGCGAGTTCTGCCGGTACCAGCTGGCTCCCTACAAGGTGCCCGGCAAGGTCGAGTTCCGGAAAGACCTTCCGAAGACCATGGTCGGCAAGATTCTCCGGCGGGCCCTGAAGAACCACCCGGCCTGAGCCGGTCCGGCGGGCGATTCCGCATTCCCGTGTGGAGGCATACATCACATGGGAATCGCAACGGTCGACCTGCACGTCCGTGACAACTCGAGCGTGACCGCCCGGCTCGAGAAGCAGCTGCTGGTGTGGATCGCACACCGGCTGCCGCGCGCCATCAACTCCGACCATTTGTCCGCACTCGGCCTGGCCTCGATGGCGATGGCCGGCCTCGCGTTCGCGGCCTTCCGGCTGACGCCGTGGGCGGCGCTCGGCGTGGTCGTCGCACTCGCGGCCAACTGGTTCGGCGACAGCCTCGACGGCACGGTGGCGCGGGTCCGGCGGCAGCAGCGTCCCAGGTACGGCTTCTACGTCGACCACATCATCGATCTCGCCGGCACCGCGATGCTGCTGACCGGCCTGGCGTGTTCAGGGCTCATGGCCCCCCTGCTCGCCTTCGCTGTCCTGGGTGCCTACCTGCTGGTGTCGGCGGAGTCCTACCTGGCCACGCATGCCGCCGGCATCTTCCGGATGTCCTTCCTCGGCGTGGGGCCGACGGAGCTGCGGCTCCTGCTGATGGCTGGCGCCCTGCGCGCCGCAGTCGCGCCGACGCTGACGCTGTGGGCCGACGTGCCGGTCCGCCTGTTCGACCTCGGTGGCATCGTGGCAATCGGTGGCCTGATCGTCGCGTTCGTGGCCTCCTGCGTGCGGAACACGCGGGCGCTGTATCGCGCCGAGCCGCTGCCCATGCACGACGTGGAGGCGGCGTGAGCGCGCGCGTGCCCGCCTTCGTGACGGTCGGCGCGGGCGGGTTCGTCCTGCAGATGGCCGTGCTGTGGCTGTTCGGCGGTCTGCTGCACTGGCCGTATCCGCTGGCAACGCTGCTCGCCGTCGAGGCAGCGGTGCTGCACAACGTCGGCTGGCATGAACGATGGACCTGGAGCGATCGGCGGCCACACCCCGCCACGCGGGCGCGCCGGCTGGTGCGCTACCACGCGGGGACCGGCCTCGCCTCGCTGATCGGCAATGTCGTGCTGACGGCCCTGGCCGTCGAGTGGCTTGAATGGCCGATGCTCGCGGCGAATGCCGCAGCCGTGGCCGGCACGAGCGCCGCGAACTTCATCGTCGCGGACCGCTGGGTCTTCCGCGCTCCGGCCACCGCCTCGTTCCTCGTCGTGCTCGTCGTCTCGGGCTGTTCGACACTGCAGGCCGCGGAACTGCGGCCGGCCACGGTGCAGGCGTGGGACCGCCACGTGGCCGAGGTGGAGCGCACCGTCGACACGACGCTCGCGTCGCCGGCGGGATCCGCGCCCGAGGGCCGCCGGGTGTCGGTGCCGGGCGGGACGATCCACGAGTGGCGCGGCTCGGTGACGATTCGCGCCCTGGCGGTCGGGCCCCTGGTGGACGCACTCGAGACACCCGGCCTGCCGCCTCCGTCGGAAGACGTGCTCGATGCACGCGTGCTCTCGAAGGAGGGGCACCAGCTGCAGGTGTACCTGAAGATCGCGCGGTCGGCGATTGTGTCCGTGACCTACGACACGGTGCACGACGTCGCCTTCACCTGGCAGTCGCCGCACGTGGTCACGAGCCGCAGCATCGCGACCCGCATCCGGGAAGACGGCGGGTCTGACCACGGCTTCCTGTGGCGCCTGAATTCCTACTGGCGGTACGAACAGCGCGGCCCCGATGTGGTGGTCACGCTGCTCTCGCTGTCGCTCAGCCGGGACGTGCCTGCGCTGGTCCGTCCGATTGCAGGCCCGATCATCGACGGCATCGCACGCGAGTCGATGACGCGGACGCTCGAGGCGGTCGAGCGGTTCGGGCGGCAGCGCAGCGGCGCGCGGAACACGTCGGCCTGTCAGGCCTTCGGCGCGCGCACATCGACACCGGAGGACTGCAGGCCGGCCCGGATCCACGCAGCGAGCGACGGCGCCCCGGCCGTGTCGCCGTGGATGCACAGCGAGTCCGCATCGAGCTGCACGGTGGAGCCGTCCACGGCCACCACGGTCCGGTCCACCGCGATCTGCATGGCGCGGGTCACCACGTCCTCGACACCGGCGATGACACTCCCTGGCGTGGACCGCGGCACGAGGGACCCGTCCGGCTGATAGGCACGGTCGGCGAACGCCTCGGCGACAACGCGAAGTCCGAGCGCCCGCCCTGCGGCAAGCAGGGTGGAGCGCGGCGGCCCGTACAGGACGAGTTCGGGGTCGAACGCGAACACAGCCCTCGCAACAGCCTCCGCCAGTTCCCGGTCCACGGCCGCCCTGTTGTAGAGGGCGCCGTGCGGCTTCACGTGCGCGAGCGCCACCCCTTCGGCCCGGGCAACACCGGCGACGGCCGCAATCTGGTAGAGCACCAGGTCCTCGACCTCGCCGGCCGCCATGGCCATCTCGCGACGGCCGAAGCCCTGTCGATCGGGAAACGAGGGATGTGCGCCGACCGCGACCTGGTTCTCGCGCGCGAGCTGGATGGTGCGCCTCAGCACCGACGGGTCGCCCGCATGGAAACCGGCGGCGACGTTGACCGACGTGATGCTGCGCATCAGTGCGGCATCGTCACCAAGTGTGTAGGCGCCGAAGGACTCACCGGCGTCGGCGTTCAGATCGATGCGCATGTGTGGGGGATCCGGCGCCCAGTGTACAAACAAAAGGGCACCGCGTCATTGCGATGCCCCTCTGCCCCACCGATCTGGCTCCCCCAGCAATTCACGGCGTTGTGCCGTAATCAGACCGATGACGCCAGAAGAGATCGCAAGGGGTGTTCCCGGTCCGGATCGCGCAGTTCTACAGGTGATTGCGCATCATGAGGGGCCCGCAATCGCACGGAATCGTGATTCGAATTACCGTTCTGTCGGGACGTAGCGCGGGAGCAGGTGCATGGCGTCCGCAATGGTCGGGTTCGCGCGATCGCGCGCCGAGAGCACCGGCTCGTCGACGCCCCATGGAATGTCGAGCGACGGGTCGTCCCAGGCCAGCCCGATCTGGGAGACGGGGTCGTAGATGTCCGTGCACTTGTACTCGACCTCGGCCAGCTCGCTCACGACGGCAAAGCCGTGCGCGAACCCGACGGGGATGAAGTACTGCCGGAACGACTCGGCGGAGAGCCGTGCTCCGACCCACTGGCCGAAGGTGGGCGAGCCGACGCGGACGTCCACAGCCACGTCGAAGATTTCGCCGCGGATCACGCGAATGAGCTTGGCCTGCGGACGCGTCACCTGCAGGTGGAGTCCGCGCACGGTTCCCCGGACGGAGCACGAGTGGTTGTCCTGGACCCACGGGCCAGGCATGCCCAGGGCGGCGTAGCGCTCGGCATGGAACGTCTCGAGGAAGAATCCGCGGTTGTCCTTGAAGACCTCGGGTTCGATCAGCAGCACCTCGGGTATGGCGGCCGGGATGACGCGCATGCTCACATCCCCGGCTCGAGGAGCGACCGCAGGTAGTGCGCGTACGAGCTGGCGCCCATCGACGCGGCGAGCGTGCGGAGCTGTGCGGCGTCGATATAGCCCATCCGGAACGCGATTTCCTCGAGGTTGGCCACCATGAGTCCCTGGCGCTCCTCGAGAGCCTGGATGTAGTTGGACGCCTGCACCAGGGCTTCATGCGTGCCGGTGTCGAGCCACGCGATGCCGCGCGGCAGTTTCTCGACGTGGAGCTGTCCTCGCTCCAGGTAGGTGCGGTTCACGTCGGTGATCTCGAGTTCGCCGCGTGCCGAGGGCGTGAGTGACGCGGCGATGTCGAGCACCTGGTTGTCGTAGAAGTACAGCCCGACGACCGCGTAGCTGGAGCGCGGCTTCGCGGGCTTCTCCTCCAGGCTGACGGCTCGGCCCGCGGCGTCGAACTCCACCACGCCGTACCGCTCGGGATCCCGGACCCAGTAGCCGAACACCACGGCACCCGACTGGCGGTCGACGGCGGCGCGCAGGTAATCGGTGAAATGCGCGCCGTAGAACACGTTGTCGCCCAGCGCGAGCGCCACCCGATCGTTGCCGACGAACGCGCGGCCGATGACGAAGGCCTGCGCGAGCCCTTCGGGCTTCGGCTGCGCCGCGTACTCGAGACGAAGGCCGAGCGCGGAGCCGTCGCCGAGCAGGCGCTGGAAGCTGATCTGGTCGTGCGGCGTCGTGATGATCAGGATCTCCCGGATCCCCGCCAGCATCAGCGTGGACAACGGGTAGTAGATCATCGGCTTGTTGTAGATCGGCAGCAGTTGCTTGCTGACAGCCAGCGTCAGCGGATGGAGCCGCGTGCCGGCGCCGCCGGCGAGAATGATGCCCTTCATGGAATTTCAGATTTCAGAGTTCAGATTGCAGATTGCCAATTGCCGATTGTCAGAGCGTGCCGAGCCGCTGGCGATCGTAACGGCCTTCCTGGACGGCACGGCACCAGTCACGATTCGTGACGTACCACTCGACCGTGGCGCGCAACCCGGATTCGAAGGTGCGGGACGGCTGCCAGCCGAGTTCGCGCGCGATCTTCGACGCGTCGATGGCGTAGCGCCTGTCGTGCCCGGGACGATCAGGAACGAAGGTCTTCAGCGCGGCGTAGCTGCCGCGGTCGCGCACGGCCGGGTTGCCGCTCGCCGGAACGAGTGCCTCCAGCGCCGCGCAGAGCCCCTCGATCACCTGCAGGTTGGTGCGTTCGCTGTTGCCGCCGATGTTGTACTTCTCCCCGAGCCTCCCCCGCTGCAGCACCGTGAGAATGCCAGCGCAGTGGTCCTCGACGTGCAGCCAGTCACGGATGTTCCCGCCGTCGCCGTAGATCGGCAGCGGACGTCCGTCGAGCGCATTGAGGATCATCAGCGGGATCAGCTTCTCGGGAAACTGGTACGGGCCGTAGTTGTTCGAGCAGTTCGTGATGAGGGTATTCAGGCCGTAGGTGTGGAAGTAGGCGCGAACCAGGTGATCGGCCGATGCCTTGCTCGCCGCGTAGGGCGAGTTCGGGGCATAGGCGGTCTCTTCCGAGAAGAGGCCATCTGGCCCGAGCGTGCCGTACACCTCGTCCGTGGAGACGTGGAGGAACCTGAAGGCCCGACGCTCCGCCTCGTCGATGGTGCGCGACAGGGCCTGTGCGCACTCCAGCAGCACGAAGGTGCCCACGATGTTGGTGTCGATGAACGGTGCCGGTCCATCGATAGAGCGGTCCACGTGCGTCTCGGCGGCGAAGTTGACCACCGCGGCGGGCTGCCGCTCCATGAAGAGGCGCGTCATGGCCTCGCGGTCGGCGATGTCCGCTTTCACGAACGTCACACGGGGATCCCGGAGCGGTTCGTCCAGGTTGAGGAGGCTGCCCGCGTACGTCAGCTTGTCGACGATGATGAGGTCGGCCGGGGTGTGCGTCAGCGCGTGCCTGACGAAGTTGGAGCCGATGAATCCGGCTCCACCAGTGATCAGCAGGGGTCCGGTGCTAGCCAGCGGCGCCCTCCGGGTACTGCAGTGCGAGTTTGAGTTCCCTGGCGAGCGACTCCACGGTGGTGCCGCCGCGCGTCCACGCGCCGGCGGTCTCGAACCGGAGATCGCCGATGCGGCGTCCCCACGGCGAGATCACCCGCCCGATCGCGCGGTAGTCGGTCCGCTCGGCGTGCTCCTGATCGAGCCGCCGGACCACGTCAGGGGCGACGCGCACGAAGGCGCGCAGCGCGGTGGCCGACTTGATGCTGTACTTGCGTCCGTTCCACGCGGTGCCAAAGACCACGGCCACCTGCTTGAAGTAGCTGACGAAGAACCGGCGCGCGTCCTCGTGCGGATCCTCGGATCGTCGTCCGCTGAACGTCTCGGCCGCGAACACCCGCTTCAGCTCCTGCGCCAGCGGCGCCTGGGCCACGCGGCCCCGGCCGACCCCGAGGAGCTTGATGTCGCCGCGCAGCGGGGAGTCGTCGCGGTCGTTCAGCGCCCGCACCACGTCGTGCGCCGTCGCCAGCGCCTGGTCGCGGTACAGCTGGCGGCCTGACAGGCTCACCAGGTGCGACGCGTTCAGGCGCGTGTGCTTCGCGTTGATCGTGACGAACATCTGCACGACATGATCCTCCGGCAGCCGGTCGAAGATGATGGCCGGCACGGAGAACTCTTCGCCTTCGAAGCGGGCAATGTCGGCGTGCAGCGCCAGCAACCGGTGCTGGCCGTCGATCGCGCGCAGGATGCCCTCCCGCTCCGGAACCTTCAGCACCCCGACGCGGCTGCCGGGCTCGGTCCCCTGGAAGGTCAGTTTCTCGTCACAGCTGATGATCACGGCACCCGGAATCGAGGGAAGGTCGCGTGCCTGCCGGCACTGCTCGTAGTACTGCACCAGTTCGTCGATCTTCCGCCTGATGATCTGCCGCTGGTAGGCCTTCTCGCTGGAGGCGATCCGGCGCTCCAGCAGATCCCAGTTGACCTTGGACTGGTGCGAGGGGGCCTTCGCCTTGCGGCCGCGAACCCCCGGGGCCTGCTCGCCGTAGTTGAGGACCTCGAAGCGCACCAGCTTGTCGATGTCGTTGGCCGTGAGCGACGCCTGATAGAACTGCACACCAAACTGCTGCATCCGAATCGCGGCTACGTTGATCATTGGGCGTCCCGTGAGGTCCGAGCCTGAGCGCGTTCGAGTCGAGCGGAATTCTACAGAGCGCCGCGAGGTGTTGTCACGCGCCGGCAATTTCGGGCGCCGGTCCCGGCGTCCGACGGGCCCGCCACCATGCCACCACCCTGTCGCGCAGGTCGAGCGACCAGTACATCAGCGCGCAGGTGGCCACGTATGCCAGGGCGTTCACGGCCAGGGGGAGCCGGTGGTGGATCAGGGCCGTGGCGTAACCGTAGACCAGTTCAACGTGGATCCAGTAGACGAACAGTGAATCCCGCCCGAGCCGTCCGAGAACCGTAAAGGGGCCCGGCACGGCGGAGGACAGCGGCTGCAGGGCGTGGAAGGCGGCCATGGCCGCCATCATGACGCCCACGCGGAGGCCGAAGTACGTGGGCGACGTGGTCCAGAACGAGGAGGCCGCGTAGATGGACGGGCGATACGAGGCGTAGTAGCAGGCGGCCGCGATGATTCCCCCGGCGAGCGCCAGGCGGGCGAGGGTCCGGCGTTCGACGGCCCGCTCCGGCAGCGCCAGCAGCGCCCCGTAGGCCGCGCCGGCGAACACGAATCCGGCCCACGGGAACAGCGTGAACGTGGAGTGATTGCCTGCGGGCGAGATGTACCACTGCACCGCCGGCGGCAGCAGCGGCAGCCACGTGGCGCCGCGCACAACCGGCGCGGACAGCGCGATGGCCGTCGCGGCCGCCCCGCACAGCACCGCCGCACGCCGGGCCCCGCCGCCCCACCACCAGAGCAGCGCCGCCGCCACCATCGACGGTCCCATGATGTTCAGGATGTCGACGCGGAGCAGCGACACCAGCGGGTTCCCGGGGCTGACGATGAACGACTGCGCACGGAACACGAAGGCGAGGATGAAGATCTCCAGCCCGCGGCGCATCAGGGCGCGGCCGGCGCCGCCGCGGTCTCCGTGCTTCAGCCGTCCCTGCTCGGCCGCCAGCACCAGCGACACGCCGGCCAGCCACAGGAACAGCGGGGCCGCGAAGCCCCCGAGGATGTTGAGGTAGCCGAAGGCCACCGTGCTCCGCTCCGAGCGGAGCGTCCATGCGTCGAGGACGTGCGCCTCGATCATGATCAGCACGGCAATGCCGCGGGCCCAGTCGAGGTAGTGGCGCCGTGCGCCTGGTCGCGCGGTCACGGCCGTGTCAGGCCGTGAGGTCAAACGTCACCTGCAGTGCGATGTCCTGCCGCAGCGAGTGCCACACGGAGCAGTACTTGTCGCGGGAGAGCTGGATGGCCCGCTCGACGGCCTCCCGGGGAACCGCCCCCTCGATGACGAAGTGCAGCGTCACCGCCACGAAGCGGTGCGGTTCGGCCTGATGCCGTTCGGCGACGAGCCTGGAGCGCAGGGCCCGGAACCCGTGGCGGCCACGCGTCAGGATGTGGGCGAGGTCGATCGACATGCAGCCGGCCAGCGCCACGCCGAGCAGTTCCACGGGCGATGGTCCGGCAGCACCGGCGCTGTCGACGACGAGGCTGGATTTCGAGGTGCGAGCGGTGAACGAGAGTTCGTCCGTCCACAGCAGTTCGACGATGGTGGGCGGCTTGGTGGCCACGCCTCGATTTTACAGGTGAAACCGAGGCGTGGACGAGAACCGGCGCGGTTCAGCGGGCGGGCGAGCCCTGCGGCACGGTGGCGTCAGCGACACGCGGCACCGTGATCGAGCGCGTGAAGAAGGCCGACTTGAACGTCAGCCATCCGAACGGCACCAGGACGAGGAGATACGTGAGCAGGTGACCGAACGGGCTGTCGGGCCCCCACGATTCCGTCTTCTCGTGCAGGATCTCGCTGAAGGGCAGCATGGCCTGCTCGGACATCTCGTGCACGCCGAAGATGACGAGCTGCACCACGAACACGATCAGGAAGAGCGCCGTCACCTGGAAGAACAGGGCGAGGTTCACGCGGTGGCCGTACCGCGACCAGAGCCAGGCGAACGCGGCGGCGCCAGCCGCGCCGGCCGCGGCTCCAAGGGCAAGGTTGAGCGTCTCGCGCAGCTGCATGAGCAGCAGCGCCGTCTCCATGCCCTCGCGGCTGATCATCAGGACCGTGAACAGGAACACGCCGAGGAAGGCCATCCGGCCGCCCCGGGCCGACGAGGAGCTCAGCCGGCCTTCGATGTCGCCCTTCATGTGCCGGCCAGCCCGCCACATGTGGATGACCATCCAGGTGACCGATGCGGCCGCCACGAGCGCCAGCGGGCCTTCGAGCCACTCCTGGTTCGCGGCGTTGAAGAGCAGGTACCCGGCTGCCGCGCTGATCGCCACCGCCATGGCGATACCCCAGTGGACCGCCGCCGTCAGGTGCGTGCGGCCGGTCTTCCGCAGGTAGGCCAGACTGATCGCGACGATGAGGAAGGCTTCGAGCCCTTCACGCAGAGTAATGACGAACGCCTGAGCCATGTCCCTTCACACCATGGAGCCGAAAACGAGATTCAATCTCAAAATGTGCGACCAGTCTAGCGATCCAAATACGACCGGTCAAGTCGGGAATGAGGCTTTTGCAGAAATTTCATCGGAGCGGGCCGGAGGACGATGATGCCGGGGGCGATTGTCATCGGGAAGTGACGAAGCGGGAGCGATTTACACCATTTCAGGCCTGAAACCGTCTGACCTGAGCCGGGAACACCCGTTGCTGTAAGCTGGCGATATGCGTGTGATGCAGTCGTCTTCGTGGGCGCGCGTGCTGGCGGGTGCGGCGCTGGCCATCGCCGGAGCCGGGGTCTCCCTGGCCGCTCAGCAGCCCAACTTCCGGTCGTCCACGCAGATCGTGTCGCTGTTCGCCACGGTGACCGACGCCCAGAACCGCCTCGTGCCAGACCTGACGAAGGACGACTTCCAGGTGCTGGACAACGACAAGCCCCAGCAGCTGATCGTCTTCGAGAACCAGAACCAGCCGATCACGGTCGTGGTGATGCTCGACACGAGCGCCAGCATGACCGGGTCGATCAAGCTGCTGAAGGAAGCGGCCGAGCAGTTCGTCATGCGGCTGCTGCCGGAGGACAAGGCGGCGGTCGGCGCCTTCAACGACAAGATCGAGCTGTCGGCGCAGTTCTCGAATGACCGCGACCAGCTGGTGACCGAGATCAAGGACCTGGACTTCGGGAACGGAACGCGCCGGTACGACGCCGTCGCGGAGGGACTGAACCAGCTGCAGGGCGTGGACGGCCGCAAGGTGGTCCTGGTGTTCACGGACGGCGACGACACCTCGAGCCGCGTGGGGCGAGGCAGCGTCCTGGACAGGGCTCGCGCCGAGGAAGTGATGATCTACGCGATCGGCTTGCAGAGCGAATTCATGGGCCAGCGCACCAAGCCCGATTCAGGGCTTCGGCGGCTGGCTGATGAAACGGGTGGCGGATACTTCGAGCTGAAGTCCAACACCGATCTCGGCCCCACCTTCACCCGCGTTGCGCAGGAACTGCACAGCCAGTACGCACTGGGGTTCGAAGCCCAGGTACTCGACGGCAAGGTGCACAAGCTGACCGTGAAGATGAAGCAGGCGGGTATGACCGCGCGCGCGCGCCGCAGCTATCTGGCATCTGCGGCGCAGCCGCCTTCGGGCAGGTAGAACGGGCTTACACGAAGGCGAGCACGACGACGGTGAACGCGAGGGCAAGGCCTACGACGAGTTCAGCTGTCGACGAAAATGACCATTCAGACACGGTTGGTACCTCCTTCCACCTAGTTCAGACGAGCCACCAGCGCCAAAGGTTCACGGGAATCGTATGAGTACGTTGTCCGAGCAGGAATTCCGCGTCAGGAGCGATGAAGCCCTGGAACATCTCCAGCAGGCCCTCCTGCCCCTGGCCGATGCCGAGGAATTCGAAGTCGAATTCCAGAACGGCGTCCTGAACGTGTTGTTCGAGGAACCGCGCGAGGCCAAGTTCGTGGTGTCACCACAGGCCCCGGTGCGCCAGATCTGGGTGTCGGCCATGTCGCGCAGCTTCAAGCTGCAGTGGGACGCCGACCGTGGGGTGTTCGCCCTCGGGGGCGAGGCGCTCTCCGACCTGCTCGGCCGGCTCTGCCGCGAGTTCCTGGCTAGCTGAGCCTGAACCCGCCTCGCAGCGGGTCGTCGGCGCTCACCTCGAAGGTGTGCACGCCGGTGATGAACGCCGACCCGGCTATCTCGGGCACAATCGCCGGGACCTGCCCGACACGCGTCCGTGAGGCCACCTGGCCGGCGAGCGTCAACCCGGTCAGCCCCTCGTGCACGAACGGGCCGTCCCCGGCCAGTAACCCCATGGCGTCGAGCACCGCCATCAGCGCAGCCGTGCCGCGTCCCGACGGCGATCGCTCGACGCCTCCGTGCCGGCGCACCACCGCACTCATCAACCCTGCGTGTTCGGCCCGGGGCGGCGCCGTGAACACGACGCCGTCGAGCGGCAGGACCTCGCCGGTCCCGGGATGCGTCAGGTCCACCGTGGCATCGATCGCATTCGCGATCGCCAGTCCGGCCATCTGGAGTGCACCCACCTGGGCCCCGCTGACGACGACGCCAGCGGTTTCGGCGTCGACGATTGCGTAGGCGCCACCGCCGTATGCCAGGTCAGCCCGGATGCGGCGGCCCGGCACGGACAGGTCCACGCCCGCCGCCATCACGAACGACGCGACACCCGTCGCGCATGCCCGAAGCACCCGCCCATCGGCACCGCGTTCGAGGCGCACCTGGACGGAGCCGTCCGCTGTGTCGATGACCATCCGGTCAGCGTCCCGCGTGACGACGAGTCCCCGCTCGCTCGCGACGGTCGCCACTGCCAGGAGGCCATGCAGGCTGATCGGCTTGAACCCCGACACGTCCATGAACAGGACCCCGGCGTCGGCGCCGGCCTCACCCGGCTCTGTGAGTACGGCGGCGGTCAGGGCGGCGTGCCCTCGCGGCTCGTTCACCACGAGCTGCCTGACCGCGTCGGCCCGGCGGGCTGCCGAGGCCAGGCGCGCGGCCATGGTGGTACCGCGGGGAGAGGGGAAGCCGTCCACAATCAGGCGAACGGTGGAGCCGCAGACGTGCGCGTCGATGGTCGAGATCGGCATGACTCAGGAACCATGCTACCGGTGAACCGCGAATTGCTAATCTGGCGTCACACGAGTGATCCGTAACCCGCATGGAGCGCCAGATGCCGCTGATCGAACCCGGAAAGAAAGCCCCCGCCTTCAGCCTCACAGATCAGGACGGGAAGACGCACAAACTGAGCGACTACGCCGGCCGGCCCGTCGTGCTCTACTTCTATCCGAAGGACGACACTCCGGGTTGCACGGTCGAAGCGTGCGCCTTCCGCGACAACCTGCCGAAGTTCAAGCCAGGCAAGGCTGCCATCTTCGGCGTGAGCATCCTCGACCAGAAGAGCAAGGCGAAGTTCGCGGCGAAGTACGACCTGAACTTCCCGCTGCTGGCCGACGCCGAGCACGAGGTGGCGGAGAAGTACGGCGCCTGGCAGGAACGATCGATGTACGGCCGGACCTACATGGGCGTGGCGCGGGTGACGTACCTGATCGGCCCGGACGGGAAGGTGGCGAAGCGCTGGGACAAGGTGAAGCCCGACGGCCACGCCGAGGAAGTACTCGAGGCGGTGAACGCGCTCTAGAACTGAACCCGGCAGTCAGCACTCAGGAGTCGAACGCCCGAGAGACCCTTCGAGCCCGACTTCTGGGCGCTGACGTCCAGGCTCGCGTCAGCGGTTGAGCGCCCGCGCTTCCTCCGCGAGGTATGCCTGATACTCGGCGTCGGTCCTGACGTTGAGGAAGCCGCGCATCCGGTAGTGACCGAGGCCGCACAGCTGCGAGCAGGCAATCTCGTAGTCGAAGTCCGGCCTCCCGAGCTTCTGCCGCATCTCCGCCGTGGTGACGGTCGGGATGAACCACACCGGCGAGTCGGTGCCGGGGATCGCGTCCTGCTTCACGCGCATCTCGTAGAGCGTGAAGCTGTGAATCACGTCCTTGCTGGTGAGGTGAATCAGCACGGGACGGTTCACCGGCACGGTGAGCTGGTTGATGGCCGTGATGTCGTCCTTCGCCGCCGGGTCCGAGCGATCGAGCCCCAGGGGATTGTCCGCGGCAATCATGTTCACGTCGGTCCTGCCGAACATGCGGTCGGGTCCCGGGTAGTGCACGTTCCACGCGAACTGCTCGGCGACAACGCGCACCACCGTGGCTTCCTCCGGCGAGGGCAGGTTGTTGATGCGATCGTTCCAGGCCGGGAGCTCGAAGGCCACGAGGAGCGCCACTTCGGAAACGGCGATCGCGGCCACCACACCCATCGACCACCGGCTCGTCATCCCTGTGTAGCTGGCGCTCGGGTTGGCGCTTCGCCTGAAGCGGAACAGCACGTAGACGAAGTACGCGAAGAAGAAGACGAAGAGCCCCAGCATGCCCCAGTGCTCGAGTCCGAGCACGAAGTCGATCTCCGGTGCGTGCGCCGATGCCTGCGCCGGCAGTCCGGGGAACGTCATGAGCGTGCTCCGCTCACGCCGCTCGACGACAGCCCGGACTCCCCCGCCGTGTCCTGGGTATTGGACGCCCGGCGCGAGAGCGTGTAGAAGAATGCGCCGAAGACGCCGAGCATCGTCAGCGTGACGAGCAGCAGCGCCAGGATGCCCATGTTGCTGCCCTGCAGCATCGGGCCGTCGGACGCACCAAAACACACCGGGCACGCCAGCGCGAGCCGCGGCGCACACGTAACGAAGAACGCTGACAGTGCCGCGCGCCTCATCGGATACCGGCCTCCCTGCACCGGCGGAGGAACGTGAGTTCGTAGCGGACGAGGAGGCCGGCCGCCAGCACCGCTCCGGCGGCGGCGCCGGCCATCAGTACCGACCCGGCCCGCAGGAATGCGCGGACCGCCTCGGCACCGCAGAACAGCACCAGCAGGACGGCGCTGACGACGAACAGCACGTGCACGTTCCTGAGTGTCATCAGAAATGCCTTCCCCGCTGGCTGATGTCCCACGCCGGCCACACGAGCAACCCGGCGATGAGGACGACCGTCACCACTGCGAGCCAGACGATGGCGCGGCCGTCCCGGCGGATGCCCATCGTGTAAACGGCCACCATGCCGGCATTGATGATGGCCAGCAGCATCACCGCGGCTATCCCAAGCGTCGTGCCCAGGGCCTCGACCCTGGCGACGAGCACCGCGAGCAGCGTGAGCACGAGTTGCGCCGCCCAGACGACAAGGTAGGGACGGGTGTCCGGCGCGCTGGGCATCGACGGGTCAGACATCGCCCCTCACAGCAGATACAGCAACGGGAAGAGGAAGATCCAGATGAAGTCCACGAAGTGCCAGTAGAGGCCCGTGGACTCGATCCGGTTCGTGAACTGCTCCGGGCGCTCGGTCCAGAGACGCGCCCCGGGCCCAAGGAAGAACAGCATCACCACCAGGCCACCCGCGATGTGCAGCGCATGGATGCCGGTAAGGGTCCAGTACAGCGCGAAGAACGTGTCGCGCGAGGGCAGTTCCCCCGCTGCAATGTGCTCGCGGTACTCGAGCAGCTTGATGCCCAGGAACGCGGCGCCCAACACCACCGTCGCCGCCAGGAACCGGCGATGACGGGACCACTCGTTCGTCTTCAGGGACACCCACGCCATCACCATCGTCATCGACGAGGTGATCAGCAGCGCGGTATTGAACGCGGCCATGCCGACCGGCAGGGCGTGCCTCGGCCACTCCACCGAGCCGGTTCGCAGCAGGATATAGCTGGAGAACAGTCCGGCGAACAGCATCACCTCGGACGCGAGAAACAGCCAGATGCCAAGCTTGCCGTTGTAGAGCCCGGTGTCGGGCCTGGTCTCGACGGAGTAGGGGATGTCCATCTCAGCCCCGCTCCGCCTCGAACTGCGGCGAGAAGTCTCTCGGCGCGCCCGGCACGCTGTACTCGTACGGCCCGCGGTAGACGGAGGGCGGTGCGTCGAAGTTGTGCGGCCCGGGTGGGGACGGCGCCGCCCATTCCAGCGTGGTCGCCTCCCACGGATTGCGGTTGGTGGGAGCCCCCCACTTGATGCTGGTAAAGAAGTTGACGATGAACGGCACCTGGAACAGGCCGAGCGTCCAGGCCGCAATGCCGATGACCACGTTCCACTTCAGGAGGTCGGCGTTGTGCAGGTACTGCAGGCCGCCGTCGTAGAGCCGGCGGTTCATGCCCCCGAGCCCCTGGATGAACATGGGCATGAAGATGACGTTCATGCAGACGAACGATCCCCAGAAGTGCACGTGCCCCAGCAGGTCGTTCATCCGGCGTCCGGTCACCTTCGGGAACCAGAAGTAGACACCGGCGAACAGGGCGAAGATTGTACCCGGCGCCACCACGTAGTGGAAGTGCCCGATGACGTAGTAGGTGTCGTGCAGGTGGATGTCCGAGGGCGCGAGGCCGAGCGGCAGCCCGGTGAGCCCGCCGATGCCGAACATCGGCAGGAACGCCAGCGCGAAGAGCATCGGCACCGTGAAGCGGATGGAGGCGCCCCAGAGCGTCATCAGCAGCGACGTGAGGATGACGATCGATGGAATCGAAATAATCATCGTCGTCGTCTGGAAGAAGGCGGCGAGCGTGGTGCCCATGCCGGTGATGTACATGTGGTGGGCCCACACGACCATCGACATGAAGCCCAGGAAGCCAACCGAGTAGACCATGTGCCGGTAGCCCCAGAGGGGCCGGCGCGTGTTGTTGGCGACCACCTCACCGACGATACCCATGGCCGGGAGGATGAGGACGTAGACCTCCGGGTGCGCGAGGAACCAGAAGAGGTGCTGCCAGAGCAGCGGGTTGCCGCCGCCCGAGGCGAGCGCGCCCTCGGCGGTGCCGGTCATCGACGTCAGCAGGCGATTGCTGACCACGAGTCCGCTCGGCAGGAAGAAGCTCGTGCCAGCCACACGGTCCATCAACTGCAGGACGCCGGCAGCCTCGAGCGGCGGAAACGCCAGCAGGAGCAGGAAGGCGGCGGCGAGCTGCGCCCAGACGAAGAACGGCAGCCGCATCCACGTCAGGCCGGGTGCGCGCAGCTGGACGATGGTGACGATGAAGTTGATGGACCCGAAGAGCGACGAGGTGATGAGCAGCACCATGCCGACCAGCCACCACGTCTGGCCACCCGACGCGATCACCGAGAGCGGCGGATACGAGGTCCAGCCCGACTGCGCGGACCCACCCGGCACGAAGAACGTGGCCACCATGAGCAGCCCGCCAGCCAGGTAGATCCAGTAGCTCATCAGGTTGAGCTTCGGGAACGCCATGTCCGCGGCACCGACCTGCAGCGGGAGCAGGTAGTTGCCGAACCCGCCGATGGCGAGCGGCACGACACCGAGGAAGATCATCACGGTCCCGTGCATCGCGCCGAGCTGGTTGTAGAACTCGGGCAGCAACACGCCGCCCGCCGCATTGGACGATGAGAGCAGCCCGCCGATGAGCGGCACCGGCGTCATGGGATACGCCAGCTGGTACCGCATGATCATCATCAGCGAGAAGCCGAACAGCAGGAACAGCAGGCCGGTGATGGCGTACTGGATGCCGATGACCTTGTGGTCGAGCGAGAAAATGTAGGTCCTGACGAAACCGGGACCGCGCGCGGGCTCGTGATGAGCCGCGTCGGGTCCGACCGCCGCGACGTTGTCCAACAGTGACTCCTCCCGCGTGGTGTGCGCGGCGGATTGCGCGCCGATTGTAGGCA
Source organism: Vicinamibacterales bacterium (assembly GCA_046331345.1). Lineage (GTDB taxonomy): Bacteria > Acidobacteriota > Vicinamibacteria > Vicinamibacterales > CAVVIG01 > CAVVIG01. Next base: position 583,905 of record JAXLRA010000006.1, read on the forward strand.
CAACACGGGGCATGCGCAAACACGCGGCACGCGTAGAATCCCCAGATGTCCCGTTGGATCAGCGCCTCGCTGCTCGTGCTGGGCGTGCTGTGCCCCGCCCCTTCGCGAGCTGCCGGAAATCCGGCGTCCGATGCGCTGCGCGCACGCGGCGCCGACGAGGTCTACAGCCTCGACGACGAGAAGGCGATTGCGACGTGGCGTGAGGCGACGAAGGCCGACCCGGACGATGCGGCGGCGTGGCGCGGACTGGCCGGGGCGATCATGGCGCACCTCGGCATGCTGCGCGGCACCATGACCGTGGACAGCTATCTCGGGCGCGTCACGACGAAGGACGTCACGCTCCCGCCGCCGCCAAAGGCGTATGCGACGGAGTTCGACGCGGCGATCGGCCGGGCGATTGCGCTCAGCCGGCGTGCGGTCGCGGCCCGGCCCAGAGATCCGCAGGCCCACTACGAGCTCGGCGCGGCCGTTGGCCTGCGCGCCTCGTACATCGCCACCATCGACGGTGGCGTCGTCGCGGCATTCAGGGCGGCACGCGAGGCGTACTCCGAGCACGAACGCGTCTTCGAACTGAGCCCCGGGCGTGCCGACGCGGGGCTGGTCGTCGGCACCTACCGCTACCTGGTGTCGGCCCTGTCGATGCCGATGCGCTGGGTGGCCTACGTCGCCGGGTTCGGCGGCGGACGCGAACGAGGCGTCCAGCTCGTCGAAGGGGCAGCGGCGTACCCTGGCGACAATCAGGCGGACGCGCAGATCGCCCTGCTGCTGCTCTACAACCGTGAACGGCGCTACGGCGATGCGATTGCCCTGCTCGACCGCCTGCGCGCGCGCTACCCGCGCAACCGGCTGTTCTGGCTGGAGACGGGCTCGACGCTGTTGCGGGCCGACCGGCCAGCCGATGCCGACCGCTTCCTGACCGACGGCATCGACATGACGGCCGGCGACTCCCGGCCGCGAATGCTGGGCGAGGATGCCCTGTGGCACTTCAGGCGGGGCAGCGCACGCGCGGCACTGAAGCGCACGGAAGAAGCTCGCGCGGACCTGAACCGGGCTGTCGCGTCGAACGGCCGGCGCTGGGTGGAAGGGCGCGCGCACTTCGAACTCGGCCGGCTGGCGTGGGCCGAGTCGGACGCCGCTGCTGCCCGCACACACCTCCAGCGGGCCATTCAGCTCTGCGACAGCGACAGCGACGGCGCGACCGCGAACCGGGCGCGCGACCTCCTGAAGCAGGTCACGGCTCGCCGCTGAGCGTCCGCTCCCGGTGACGCCGCCCGCCCTGACCCGCTGATTTCCGGCCAGAAAGGCCCGCCCCGAGGCTGGCACGGCGGTTGATGTTCACCGGTCCATGCAGGGAGGACGTCACATGTTCAAGGGATCGCATCTCGCGGCACTCGTGCTCGCAGGCGCTGTCATGGTGAGTACACCGGCGTGCGCGAGTGGCGTGCTCTATCCCCAGCGCTATCCGATCGGCGACCGCGACGACCGCGCTTTCTACAATCGCGGCTACCACGAGGGCCAGGAGGCCGGCGTCGACGATGCGCGACGCGGCCGCTCGTACGACCTCCGACGGCATCGTGAGTTCCGCGACAACAGGCGTGGAGACGACCGCGGTGATCTCCGGGCGTTCCGCGATGGATTCGCCGCCGGCTACGACGACGGGTATCGCCGCCTGTCCCGAGGTCGGGACGATGACCGGCGCGGATACCCGCCAGTGCCCGTGTACCCGCGCCAGCCGGACCGGGATGGTGGCATTTTCGGCGGTGGACGGTACACGTCACCCGCCGTCGAGAACGGCTACCGGGATGGGTTCGAGGCTGGCCAGAAGGCCTCGAGGAACGGCGACCGCTTCGATCCGATTCGGGAGAAGCGTTATCGCGAAGGCGACCACGACTACAACAGCCGCTACGGCTCGCGCGACCAGTACAAGCGCGAGTACCGCGACGCGTTCCAGCAGGGGTACGAGGCTGGTTTCCGCGGATACCGGCGATAGGTCCGGCTGACACCGGACCTCGAGCGGTTCTCGCGCCCCATGTCGGCAGTTGGCTCGACGCCGTCCCGTGCGGGGCTCGCGTTCGTCGCAGGGGCCGGCTTCCGCCGGCCCTGACATGCCGCCTCAGGAGTCGACGCCAAGCAGGGCGCGAGCGGCGCTCAGGGCGCGGTCGAATGGCATGGCCGCCCCCGCCCGCTCGAGCCTGACGTACTCGTCGGGGCCGAGCGCCGAGAGGAGTGCCGCCTTCCAGCGTTCGTGGTCCCGTCGCTCATACAGATTGCGCGACAACCGCAGGGTCTGCCGGACCTGATCGGCCGCGGCGAAGAGAGGCGCGGCCTCGGCTGCCCGTCCAATGGTGAGCAGCCAGTCCGCCACCGCTTCGAGCGCTTCCATCGACTCGCGCTGCGCATTCAGTCCGTCAAGGCAGGAAAAGCACTCGCGCAGACGGTCCGCGGCCCGGGCGGGCTCCCCGTTTCGCAGGAGCACGGCGGCGAGTGCGCACAGACTCAGCGCGATCGAACTGGGATTCCCGATCTGCCGCGTGAGCACCGCGGCGCTCTCCAGTTCGTTGACCGCGCCGGGATAGTGGCCCTGAGACGCTTCGATCATGCCGAGGTTGTGGCGCACCATCGCCACACCCGCCAGGGTGCCAATCCGCTGATAGAGGTCGAGGCTCTCGACCGCCATCGCCCGCGCCTGATCGGGCTCTTCGCCCAGGTGGGCCAGCGCCGACAGGCTGTTGAGCGCCCGTGCGACTCCCCCGTCGTCCGCAAGCGCGCGGGAAATGGAGAGCGCCTCGTCGAACGCGGGGCGTGCCCGCTCCAGTTCGCCCATGGAGATGGCGCTTCCCCCAGCCCGGAGCAGCGCCAGCGCACGCGCGTGCGTAGGGGTTCGCTCGGTGTCGCGGGCGAGCTGCTCTTCCAGGGTTCGAAGCCCTGCAGAGTAGCGGGACGTGGAGGAGAACAGGCGATAGACGGAGACCGCCATCGTGAGCCCACGCTGAACCCCGTCCCGCACGTGGCCCGACCAGGTGAGCGCGGCCAGGAGGTTCTCCTCTTCTGGCGCCAGTTCCTTGAACGCACGGGCCTGCTCGGGACCTATCAGAAGTGGGGCCACCTTCTGGACGGTCGCGAAGAACGACTCGAAGTGGCGCGTGCGAAGCGCATCGTACTCAGGGTGCGCCTCGAGCTTGCCCAGCGCGAACTTCCAGACCGTCTCGAGGAAGCCGTAGCGCGGAAGCGCGCCGTCTTCGTGGCGCACCACGATCATGGACCGCTCCGCGAGGCGCGTGAGCAGGTCGAGGATCTCGAACTCATCACCACTGTCGGAGCAGACCTCGACCGCGTGGGCCAGCGTCCATCCCCCCGTGAACACCGCCAGCCTCCGCAGCAGATCCTGCTCTGGCGCCTGTAACTGGTCCCAGCTCCACTGTACGACCGTGAGAACGGCCTGCTGTCGTGTTGGTGCCCCTGACGATCCCCGCGTGAGCAGCCGGAACCGATCGTCGAGCCGGGCACGGACCTGGCCAATCGCCAGCATCCGCAGTCGCGCGGCGGCCAGTTCGAGGGCCAGTGGAATGCCGTCCAGCCTGCGGCAGATCTCGACGACGTCGTGAACGTTCAGGTCGGAGAGGTCGAATGCCGGCATGGCCACCCGGGCACGCTGAACGAAGAGCTCCACCGACTCGAACGTCAGCGCATCGGCGGCGGTGGCCGTAGAGGCGGGCGGCACGCCCAGCGTGGGCACGAGGAAGGTGGTCTCCGTGTCGACACCGAGCGGCTGGCGGGATGTGACAACGAGCGTGATCGACGGGCTGCCCGCGAGCAACGCGTCGGCCAGCGTCGCGCAGGCATCGAGCTGCGTCTCCGCGTTGTCGAACACCAGAAGCACGCGCTGCCCCGAGAGTTTATCGATGACGCCCGCGAGGAGGGGGCGCCCCGGTTCGTCGGGCACCGCGAGCACCTCGGCCAGCGACTCCAGCAACCGCTCGGGCTCGGCGAGCGGCGCCACGTCGACGAACCAGATGCCGTGCGGGAAGGAGTCGCGCGTGACTTCCGCGAGCCGCAGGACGAGCCGTGTCTTCCCCGTCCCCCCGATGCCGAGCAGCGTCAGCAGGCGGGCGTTCGCGAGCGCATCGAGGCACGCCGAAAGGATCGACCCACGGCCGACGAAGCCGGTCGCAGGCGTCGGCAGATTGTTCGGGGTGACGGTGCGAACGGGCGACCGGCGAAGGCCGAGCCACTCCTCGATCTCGAGACGCACCGCATGCATGCTCTCGGCGCGATCGGCGGGCCGCCTGGCCAGGCAGCGCTCGACCAGCGCGCGCAGCGGCGCCGGTGTGCCTGCCGGCAACGCATCGAGGCGCGCCGATGTATCGAGCACGGCGTGCATGGCCGCCTGCGGCGTGTCGCCCGGAAAGGCGCGACGACCGGCCAGGCACTCGTACAACACGCAGCCGAAGGCGAAGACGTCGGTCCGGTGGTCCACGTCCTGGGCCAGCACCTGCTCAGGTGACATGTAACCGGGCGTGCCGACGGCCAGGCCACTCATCGACTCAGCGCTCGATGGCGGTGCCGGAACCTGAGTATCGAGCGTCCGGACAAGCGTGTCGGCGTCGGCCCCGGGACCTGTGCCCGTGGGTCCGATTGTGGACTCGGATGGAGGCGAGGCATTCACTCCAGGCAAGGAGCCGGAGTCAGGTGAGGTGAAGCCGGCCCCGGCGCTCGAGGGTGGCTGTGCACCTGGAGCGCGTGCAACACCCGCGCGTCTCGCGAGGCCGAAGTCGAGCACCTTCAGCAGGCCGCGCGGCCCGATCATGATGTTGCCCGGCTTGATGTCGCGGTGAATCACACCCTGCTGATGGGCCACCTCCAGTGCTTCCGCGAGTTGCGCGCACAGGCGGAGCGCCTCGTCCACGGGCAGCGGCCCCTCCGCCAGCCGAGCCTGGAGGGTGACGCCTTCCACGCGCTCGAGGACGAGCACGGATGTGCCGTCCTCCGCTTGCTCGAAGCCGTAGACAGTGGCCAGGTTGGGATGGTTGAGGGAGGCAAGCGCGAGCGCCTCGCGCCGGAAGCGCGCGACGGTGCCGGCGTCCTGGGCCAGGTGTGAGGGCAGCACCTTCAGCGCCACCTCGCGGTCGAGCCGGGCATCGCGGGCGAGGTAGACCTCGCCCATGCCGCCGACGCCCAGGCGACCAACGACCTCGTACGACCCGACACGGGTGCCAGGGATCATCGGCACCCGAGCACCTTACCTCATCGGCATCCGGCGCAACGCGGGCACAAAAAAGCCCCGCGCTCTTCGCGCGGGGCTGTTGTCGAGAGGGAATCTATTAAGAATGGTACCGGTACGGGGATTCGAACCCCGGTCCCGTGGCTGAGAACCACGTGTCCTGACCCCTAGACGATACCGGCGCCTGCCGTTTAGGAACTTCCAATACTAGCAAACCCCGTATCATGGAGTCCATGCTTCGGTGGCTCGGTTTCGTACTTTTTCTTGGGCTGGCTATCGTCGGAGGGTCGTATGTGGCCGCCGGGCAGACCACGCCCCCGGTGCTCTCCATCGACCAGCCGACCGGACCGGTGGGCCAGGCCGGTACCCTTCAGGTGACGGCGCAGGTGGCCCGCGCGCTGTTCTCGTCGCTCGACGCAACGCTGGAGCAGAACGGGAAGAGCTATCCGCTGTTCTCGCTCGACGACCCGCTCAAGGCGACGATCAAGGGTGCCGAGGCGAAGCGGACGGACGTCGACCATCTCGTCATCACCCGCACCATCGGCAAGGCCGCGATTCCGGAACTCCAGCAGGGGCCCGCGAAGATCACCGTCACCGCCGGGCGCCTGTCATTCCTGAGGCTGCGGACCGTGACGACCTCGGTGTCGAAGGACATCGACGTGAAGCTCGAACCGCCGAGGATTGCAGTGCTGTCGACCAAGCACTACCTCAATCATGGCGGCAGCGAGATGGTGGTGTACCGCGCCACGCCTCCGGATGTGGACTCGGGTGTCCGCGTCGGCTCCATCGAATATCGCGGCTACCCCGCGAGCGGCGCCGGCATCCCGGGCGCCGACCCCGCCCTGAAGGTGGCGTTCTTCGCCCTGCTCCACGACCAGCCGCTGAACGAGCGCGTCGTGGCCTTCGCCCGTGATGGCGCCGGCAACGAGGTGACCGCCTCATTCGTGGACGATGTGTTCGAGAAGCCGTTCAGGAAGAGCCGCATTTCCATCGACGACCGGTTCCTCGGCCGCGTGGTGCCGGAGATCCTCCAGCACTCGCCCCAGGTCACCGTGGCCAATCCGAACGACCTGCTCGCCGGCTTCCTGAAGGTGAACGGGGATCTGCGCCGGATCAACGCGGACCAGATCAGCGCGCTGACGAAGAATTCGCCGGCCGAGATCCTCTGGAAGGGACCGTTCGTCCAGTTGGGCAACTCGCAGGTGGAAGCGGCGTTCGCCGATGCCCGGACCTACGTCTACAACGGGAAGGACGTGGACCAGCAGACCCACCTGGGCTTCGACCTGGCGGTGACCGCGGCCGTGCCGGTGGTATCCGCGAACGCCGGGAAGGTCGTCAACGCCGACTGGCTCGGGATCTACGGCAACTGCGTGATCGTCGATCACGGCATGGGCGTGGCCTCGCTCTACGGCCACCTGTCGTCCATCGATGTGAAGGTCGGTGACACCGTGAGCAAAGGCCAGGTGCTCGGCCGCAGCGGCATGACCGGGCTGGCGGGAGGCGACCACCTGCACTTCACCCTGCTGGTGGGGGGCCACCCGGTCAACCCGGTCGAGTGGTGGGACGCGCACTGGATTCAGGATCGGGTGGAGCGGAAGCTCATCGAAGCAGGGGCCGCAGCACCGGCGTCAGCCGCACGCTGACTTCCGGGGTAAAATCGTGGGTCACAGGAGAGGTTGATGCGTCTACGTGGAGTGTGGGTCTGCGGTCTTGCTCTGGCTCTCGCGGCGTCGATGAGCGCCTGCGGCGGTGGCAACACCAGCGCGCCAGCCGAGTCGTCGGCCCCGGCCGCGGCTGCGGCCAAACCAGCCGTCGATCCCGCGACCGCCGCAGACGTGAAGGGGACGGTCACCATCGAAGGCACCGTGCCCGCCAACGCCCAGATCCGCATGAACGCGGACCCGGTCTGCGCGCGCCAGGTGACCGGTGAACAGACCATGGAAACCTACGTGGTCGGCCCGGACGGCAAGACGCTCGGCAACGTGTTCGTCTACGTGAAGGACGGGCTCGGCAACCTGGTGTTCGACGCGCCCACCACGCCGGCGAAGATCGACCAGAAGGACTGCCGGTACCATCCGCACGTCTTCGGGATCCAGGTGGGCCAGCCGCTCGAGATCATCAACAGCGATCCGACGCTCCACAACATCCACGCGGTCGCCAAGAACAACCGCGAGTTCAACAACGGCCAGCCGATCCAGAACATGAAGACGACGCACACCTTCACGGCGCCCGAGGTGATGGTGCCGTTCAAGTGCGACGTCCATGGCTGGATGAACGCCTTCGTCGGCGTCCTGAATCATCCGTTCTATGCGGTGACCGAGGCCAACGGGACCTTCACGTTGAAGGGCCTGCCGGCCGGCACCTACACGATCGAGGCGTGGCACGAGAAGCTCGGCACGCAGACGCAAACCGTGACGGTGGCCGCGAAGGAGAGCAAGGACATCTCGTTCACCTTCACGGTTCCCGCAGCCGCGAACTGAAGTGGAGGGCGGGGCGCCGCGCCCCGCCCGTTCAGCATGCCAGACCGTCTGTCGAACACCAGGCCTGAGCCCGCCGCCCGCGGGCACGAGCGCACGGCGCATCACCCGTGCGACGGCCGCGTGCTGTACGGCGATTGGGGACGGGCATGAAGGACACGCCGGCCGATCTGGCCCAGTCGCTGCCCGACACGCAGCGCACGTCGACCATCAGCGACTACATCAGCCTGACCAAGCCCAGGCTGAACTTCCTCGTGGTGCTGACCAGCGCGGCGGGTTACTACCTTGGAGGCACGGGCACGCCGAACCTGACGCAGATGGCGCAGGCCGTGGTCGGCACGGCGCTGGTCGCTGGCGGCTCGGCCGTGCTCAATCAGGTGTACGAGCGCGACACCGACGCCCGGATGCGCAGGACCCGGCTGCGTCCGCTGCCGGATCACCGGGTTGCTCCGGCGGAGGCCGCGATTTACGGGCTCGTGCTATCGCTGGCAGGGCTCGGCATCCTGGCCGTCTCGACGAACTGGGTCGCCGCCGCGCTGGCCGCCGCAACGCTCGCGATTTACCTCGTCGTCTATACCCCGATGAAGCGCACGTCGAACCTGTCGACGCTCGTCGGCGCCGTGCCCGGCGCGCTGCCGGCGGTCATCGGCTGGTCCGCCGCCCGGGGCGACATCTCCTTCGGCGGCTGGACCCTGTTTGCCATCGTCTTCCTCTGGCAGATCCCGCACTTCATGGCGATCGCATGGATGTACCGGGAGGACTACCGCAGCGCCGGCTTCCCGATGCTGCCCGTCGTCGAACCGGACGGCCTGCGCACCGGCCAGCAGGCGCTGCTGTATGCGGCCGCGCTCCTGCCGGTGAGCATCGGCCCAACGGTGGTGGGTGTGGCCGGCTGGGTCTATTTCTGGCTGGCCCTCGTCTTAGGAATCGTGCTGCTGGTGCTCTCGGCCAGGTTCGCACGGGAGCGGTCCGAACGGGCCGCGCGGATCCTGTTCTTCGCTTCCATCATCTATCTGCCACTCATCTGGGCGGTGATGGTGCTCGACCATTAGGACCACTCGATGTCGGTTCACGATCTGCCGGCGGTCAACGCAACGCTGAACGCCATTTCCGGAATCCTCCTCCTCATCGGCTACACCCAGATCAAGGCCGGCCGGCGCGATCAGCACAAGAAGTGGATGATCGCCGCGTTCGTCTCTTCTGCCCTCTTTCTCGTCTGCTATCTCGTCTATCACGCGCAGGTCGGCTCGGTGCCGTTCACACGGCAGGGGTTCGTCCGCCCGCTCTACTTCACCATCCTGATTACGCATGTGGTGCTCGCCGCCGGCGTCGTGCCCATGATCCTGATCACGATGTCCCGGGGCCTGAAGGGCCGCTTCCTGCAACATCGCAGGATTGCACGGTGGACGTTCCCGATCTGGATGTATGTGTCGGTGACCGGCGTGCTCGTGTACGTGCTCCTCTACAAGCCCACGTGGCTGTTGTAGGGGGTATACTGACCCTCGCAGTACGAGCCTGAAGGAGTTCTCGGCGATGCCCCACGGTCGTTTCGTTGCCCGGTTGCTGGCTGGAGTCGTCCTCGTATCGTCACTTGCCTCGAGCGCGAGCGCCCAGAACGGCCGCGTGAACGGCGTGGTCCGCGAGGAAGGCGGACAACCGCTGAAGGGCGCCACCATCACCGCCGAGAACCAGGCCATCGGCCAGAGCTTCACGGCCACCACCGACGACAAGGGCCGCTTCAACATGATCGGCCTGCGCAGCGGCGAGTGGCGCTTCATCGCCCAGGCCCCCGGCTTCTCGCCCGAAGGTGGCATGGTCGCCGTCCGGAGCGGCGGACAGAACTTCCCCCTCACCTTCGAACTGAAACACAGCGGCGTGGCCTTCTTCGGTGCCCTCGGCGGCATCATGAGCAAGGACCTGCAGGCCGATCTCGCGGCCGCCGACGCCCTCTACAACCAGAAGAAGTGGGACGACGCGATCGCCGCGTACAAGGCGGTCCTGAACAAGGCGCCGGTGATCACCACGATCAACCTGCAGCTTGGCGCCGCGTACCGGAACAAGAAGGACTACGAGTCGGCCCTGGCGGCGTACAACGATCTGCTGAAGGCCGAACCGGGTAACGACCGCGCGAAGATCGAGATTGCGATGACGGCGCTCGAGCGTGGCGACGTCAGTGCGGCAGAGGCGGCGCTCGCACCCGCGGCCGGAGCCGCCGATGCGTCGCGCGACGTCCTGTTCAGCATGGGCGAGCTGAAGCTGGCCACGAACGATGCCGACGCGGCCGCCACCTGGTTCGAGAAGGCCTCGAAGGCAGACCCCTTCTGGGCAAAGCCGCTGGTCAAGCTCGGTGAGGCCGCGCTGAAGAAGGGCGATGCCGCTTCGGCGCAGCGCCTGCTGGCCCGTGCCGTCGAAGTGGATCCGACGGCACCCGAAGCAGACGCCGCGAGGACCGCACTCGCATCCCTGAAGAAGCCGTAGGTGTCCCGCTCCGTCCGCTACAACTTCATCCTGGTCGTCGTCGCGCTCTCGGGCTGCCTCGCCGCCTTCGGCGGCTGGCGCTTTGCGAAGGCGTCGGCCCCGGTGAACGGCCCGATTCTGCTCATTTCAGTGGAGGCGCTCCGCGCGGACCGCGTGGCCATGCCAGCAGCTGGCTCGCCCCACACGCCGAACATCGATGCGCTGGCCGCTGACGGTGTTGTCTTCGAGCGCGCCTATGCGCACAGCCCGCAGACGCTGCCCTCGCATGTGACGATGCTGACCGGTCGCCTGCCGTTCGAGACCGGCGTCCGCGACGTCGCGGGCTTCCGGGTGCCTGAGACAACGCGCACGATTGCGGCCATGCTGCGCGACCGGGGCTATGCCACCGGAGGAATCGTCCCCTCGTTCCTGCTCCGCAAGGACACGGGCATCGACCGCGGATTCGCGTTCTTCGACGACGAGCGGCCCGGCTCGGACGACCCACTCCGGGCACTGGTGCGCGACGACGCCGCCACGGAGGAAGTGGCCGAGCACTGGCTCGACTCTGTTGGCACCTCGCGCCTGTTCCTGTTCCTGCAGCTGCCGGCGGCCGCAGCGGGCGACGACCCCGCCGAGCCAGCGGCAGCCTACGCGGCGAGGGTGGCGCGTGCGGACGCAGCAGTCGGCAGGCTCATCGCCTACCTGAAGTCACGTCAGCTCTACGACAGCGCCACCATCCTGCTGGTCTCGGATCACGGTGAAGGCCTGGGCGAGCACGGTGAGCAGGGTCACGGCCTGCTGGCGTACGACAACGTGCTGCACGTGCCGCTCATCATCAAGCAGCCCGGCGCCATGCACGCCGGCCTCCGCGTCGCCACGCCGGTCCAGGTGATCGACATCGTGCCGACGATTCTGGACCTGGCCAAGGCACCGGGATCGAGCGGACTGCGCGGACGTTCGCTCTCCGCCGCACTCTCCGGCGGCACCCTGCCCGAGACGCCGATCTACGCCGAGGCGATGTTCGGGCAGTACCGGTTCGGCTGGGCACCACTCGCGAGTGTGATCGCCGGCGGCTATCAGCTCGTCGTGAGCGGACCGCACACGGAGCTGTTCGACCTCTCCACCCCGTCCGCCGAACGCACGAACGTCGCCGACGCCCAACCCGCCATCGTCGAACGCCTGCGCGCCGACCTCGACGCCTTCGCCCGCCAGAAGGGACCGGTGGAACAGCACGCGGTCACGCCGGCCGATCGCGAGCGGTTCGAGCTGCTTGGATACGTGGGAGTGCCGGCAGTGGCGGCCACGGAGCCCCTGGCCACTCCGCTCGACAAGGTGGCCTTCGTGGAGGCGTTCCGCGCGGCCGTGCGCACCGCCCGCCTGGGCGACCCGCAGGTGGCCATCGACGCGTTCACCAGCCTCACACGCGACGAGCCTGGCATCGCGGATGTGTGGATGCACCTGGCGCGTCTGGCCGCCCGGCAGGAACGCCACGACCTGGCACTCGACAGCTTCCGGCAGGTACTGGCGCTCGACGCCTCGGCGACGCCTGCGCACCTCGGGGCCGCGGCATCGGCACTCCGGGTGCGGAAGCTGGACGAAGCCGAAACCGATGCGCAGCTGGTGCTCGATGATGCGAAGGCCGAAGCGGTGCAGAAGGCTGAAGCGCACGAGGTGCTGGCGCGGGTGGCGCTGAACCGGAAGGACCGGGAGCGCGCCCGCACCGAAGCCGAGGCCGCCGAAGCGGCTGACGCGAACCGCCCTGTGCGGGCGTTCATCGATGGGCGCATTGCGCTCGACGAGGCGCGATATCAGGACGCCGTGGACGCATTCCAGCGGGCGCTGGACGCCGCGCGTGACGCGAAGCGGGCGCCGCTGGCCGACCTTCGCGTCTACGCCGCCGAGGCCCTCGCGCGCGCGGATCGCCGGGCGGATGCCGAGCAGCTCCTGAACGACGAACTCGCAGCGTTTCCGGCCAACGCCCGGGCGCGGGCAGCCCTCCAGGGCCTCCTGCGGTCTGTCGGACGCCCCCGCGACGCGGCCACGCTCACCCAGCACTGACCCGCCTTCGCGGCGCAATGACGCGGTTGCCGCTTCGGCGAGGCAGGCTCCTGCCTTCGCGGCGCACAAAGTTGTACCCGCCTCGGCCGGGCAGGCTCTGCCTTCGCGGCGCAATGACGCGGACGCCGCTTCGGCGAGGCAGGCTCCTGCCTTCGCGGCGCAATGACGCGGACGCCGCTTCGGCGAGGCAGGCTCGTGCCTTCGCGGCGCACAAAGTTGTACCCGCCTCGGCCGGGCAGGCTCGTGCCTCTCACCGTAACGCGTGCGCTCCGGCGAAGTGAGGCTCTGCCTTCGCGGCGCACGAACGGGTTGTTGCTTTGCGGCGGGCTCCCGATCTCAGAGCGCGAGGTGCAAGGCGCATCTCGGCGTGGCACGCCGTTCACTATCGGCTTCCGGTCGATTTCCCGCTACGCCGATTCAAGCCGTCTCGGGAAGGTCGTGCATCCGGCCTGGACGTAGAGCCCACCTTCAGGTGGGTCTGGGCGCAGCGATGCTGACGAACGAGTCGCGAGACTCCTGGACTCGTGCCGGGGACTCGTGCGGGGTTCCGCCTCAGGTGGACCGGCCGCCTGCCCGCGCGGACACAAAAAAAGGGGGACGCCCGAAGGCGTCCCCCTTTTCACTTACCCGAGTTGTCGAACTGGCTGCTTAGAACTTGAAGCGGACGCCGAGGAACGCACGGCGCGGGTCGCGCCAGGCGATGTCGTCGCCGAACTTCGTGGTGCCCGTGCCAGCCACCAGGTCCTCGATACGGGTCGTGGCCTGGTCGTTGAACAGGTTGAAGATGTCGGCGCTCAGCTCAAGCGTGGTCTTGCCAACGCGCTTGTTGTACTGGGCGCGCAGGTCGAACTGGCCCCACGACGGGTTCTGCACGGAGCCAACGGCGTCCGGCGCCACCCAGTAGTCGGACACGCCACCGAAGACGTACGGGGTGTCGACTTCGATCGGAAGACGACGGCTCGAGGCGAGCTGCGTCTTGTTGACGATGGAGCCCGAGTTCCAGCGGTAGGTGGCGCCGAGTTCGACGTTCCACTTGGTCTGGTAGGTGCCGCTCGCCTTGAAGAGGTTCTTGATGGTGCCCGGAACCACGCCTTCCATGTTGGGAGCGCGCGGGTCGAGCCAGAACACGTCACCTGCGAAGTCGGCGTTGCCGTCCGACACGGTGTTGCCCTTCGAGTCCATGTAGCTGTACGAAATGATCGACTGCCACGAGTTCGCGAAGCGCTTGCGGTAGACGAGTTCGAGACCGTTGTAGTCGCGCTTGCCGCCCGCGAGCGTCGACAGGAAGAAGTTCGCCGCCGGCGGGTTCTTCGGGTCGAAGCCGAAGTACTCCCAGCCGAGGAACAGCGAGTTCGGCGCGTTGATGTTGCCGCCATACGACGCCGGATCCGTGTAGATGCCCGGGTCGAAGTCCTCGAAGATGTCGCGGACCTTGCGGTTGTAGTAGGTGGCCGAGAAGCTCTGGTTGTTGCCGAGGTCAGCCTCGTAGCCGATCTGCAGTTCGTCGGTCTTCGGCGTCTTGGTGTTCGGCGCGAAGAGACCGTCGGGGATGGCCGAGAAGCCGCGCACGCGGTAGGTCACCCACTGGTCGTTGATGTAGACCTGCTCTTCGCGCGTCGAGCCGTTGGTCGTGCCCGCGAAGTTGGTCATGTCCATGCGGATCGGGTCGAAGTAGCGGCCCCAGTAGAACGACGCCTTCTGCGAACCGTCGCCCTTGATGTCGTACACGGCGCTCAGGCGCGGTGCCCAGGTCGTGTCGAACTTGAAGATGCTGAAGCCGGTCGTCGAGAAGTGGTTCCAGCTTTCCGCACGCAGACCGAGGTTGAAGGTCATGCGGCCGAGCGGGAACTCGTCCTGGATGTAGAAGCCGTTGCCGCGGACCTTCTGGTCCTGCTTGCCGGTGGCCGTCTGGGTGATGCGGTAGTAGTTCAGCGCGCCGTTCGGGTTGCCGGCCGAGCTGTTGAAGAACAGCGACTGGCCGAGTTCAGCCGAGGTGAGCGTGCCGTTGCCGTCCGTGTCGTAGCGCGAGTAGAACGCCGCGCGGGTCGGCAGCGAGTTGATCTTCGCGATGAGCCCGTTGAAGTCGCTCGCGTTGTTCACGTTGAACTGGCGGGTCGACCACAGGGTGCTGTTCGCGATGCTGGCCGCGCTCACCGGGCCGTAGAGGTTCGCAATCGAGGTGTACTGCGAACGATCCGACGCGGGGAGGTACAGCAGGTCGCGGATGTCCTTGTGCTGCGCCCACTCGTAGCCACCCTTGATGCGGTGGTCGCGAACCTGGTACTGCGCGGCAATGCGGAACTGCTGCGTCGGGCGGGTTTCGGGGAAGTCCTGACCGAAGCCACCGAGCTGCTCCTGCGCGAGCGTACGAACGGTGCTGCGCTGGAACGCCAGGGTGTTGCGGTTGGTGCGATCCACGGCGAGGTCGGTGATCTCGGCGTCGTGCTTGTTGTACGCCGTGTCGATCAGCAGCGAACCCCAGATGCGGTTGTAGGTCGCCGAGTAGTTGTTGCCGCCCTGCTTGCGGGTGGTGCTGCGGCTGTTGACGACGGTCGGCGAGGTGGAACCGTTACGCTCCTGCGGGTCGTTCAGGAAGATGAACGACAGCGTGTCCTTCTGGGACGGCGCGTACGTGGTCTTGAAGAAGCCCTGCTTCGTCGTCGTCTCGACGGTGCGGAGCAGTTCCTTGGTGTCCTGCGCGCTGACGTCGGTGGTGTTCTTCAGGTAGCGGAGGCTGCCGAACGCCCACAGGCTGTTCTTCACGATCGGGAGGCCGAGGGTGAACGCCGCGTCGTTCGAGCTGAACGTGTTGTCCGCCAGGTGCTTGTTGGCCGCGACCAGGTTGTTGTTCTGGAAGTAGTAGGTGCCCGAACCCGACACGCTGTTCGTGCCCGACTTCGTCACGACCGTGGAGATGAGGCCCGACGCGCCGACGAACTCGGCCGGGATACCGCCGGTGATGACCTTCTGTTCCTGGATGATTTCGGTGTTCAGGTTCGCGCCGAAGGTGCCCGCCACCGGGTCGGTGACGTTGATGCCTTCGAAGTAGTAGAAGTTGTCCGTGGAGATACCGAGGTTGTCGCCGGTGACCACGTCCTTCCAGTTCATGCCCGAGCGCGACGCCGGGTTACCGGACGCGTTCTGGCTGTCCGGCATGACGCCCGGGACCAGCTGCAGGTAGCTCTGGTACGAACGGCCCGTCGGCAGCGACTCGGTGAGGCTCAGCGTGATGTCCGTGCCGGAGGTGGCGCGGGTCACGTCGACGAGCGGGGTCGTCTGGCCCTGGACGGTGACGTTCTCGGTCACGGTCGAGAGGACGAGTTCCGCGCGCAGCGTGGTCACCTGACCGGTGCGGACGAGGATGTCGGCGCGCTCGAGATCGCGGAAGCCCGAGAGCTGGGCCTTCACGGTGTAGCGGGCGGACGGCGCGAGCGCCTCGAGGGTCGCGACGCCTTCCGCGTCGGTCACCGCGGTACGCGAGGTGACGGTGTCGGCGGCCTGGGCCTGAACCGATACACCGGGGAGACGGCCTCCCTGCTGGTCTTCGATGATCACCTGGATGGTGCCGGTGGTGCTCACCTGCGCCCATGCAGTGCTGACACCTGCCAACAGCAGGCCCAGCAGAACTACTCCGATACTGCGAAGTCGCATGACTTCTGCTCCTTGATTAAGAAGGCGCGTCGTTCGCGAAACGTATCCCGAAGCGCGAGCTTCACACCCTCGGCCGCACGATCCCCAGCTGACAGGATGGGGCTGCAGCGTTTTTGTATTTTTGTATTCTAGAGCTTTCGCCCCCCTGTACCAGCGACTCACCCCCACTTTCTGTGGACTCGCCCCTTGGCATCCAAAATTTCGGATAGGGCCTGTTTTACTCGGAAACTGATGGGCTGAGTGGGTCGCTCCGGGCGTCTAAGCGGGCCGGTCCGGGAAGGTCGGCCGAACGAGCGTTCGGCATGGCGGTGGAATCGCGGGGCTGGGGAAGGGCCGGGCCGGAGCCACGCTCCGACCCGGATTGGACTGACCCGATCTGGTTCAGATCAGAAGAGGAACCGCACGCTGAACTGCCCCTGGGTACCGGCCTGCCAGAGGTCCTCCATCCCGTACCTCGGGTCGTAGGACGCCGCACCCGACGGTGTCGCGTTGATGAGGGCCCGGTAGTCGTAGCCGTTGAACAGGTTCACGTGACTGAGGTCGATCGCGGCGTCGCCTCGCGGGAGCCCCGCGCCCTTGTTCAGATAGTTGAAGATGTGCGTGGCCGTCTTCTGGTTGAAGGCGTTCAGCAGGTTCAACTCGAGCCGAAGCGCCCGGTTGCCGCCCATCGGGATCTGGTGCGCCACGAGGAGGTCGGTCCTCGTCAGGAACGGCGTCCGCCCCATGTCTCCGCGGCCGTTGACGAACACCGGGATCTGGTTCGTCGTCACCACGTAGGTGCTGATCGGGGTCCCGCTGCCGCCGTAGAAGAACGCGCCGAACTGGGTGCCGAACGGCGCCTGCCACGCCCCGTAGACCTTGACGACATGCGGGCGATCGGTGGCGAGGCGCCCGAGGACGTCGAGGGTGCCGCGCGCATCGAACAGGATCTCGTCGATGTCCCACGCGCGGTTGGCGTTGCCGCCCTCCCTGAAGATCTCGCCGACCTGCTGTTGCGCGGCGGCCGATGTCGTCCCTGTCGTCGGCGTGCGGATTTCATCCGAGGACGCCAGGCCGGCATAGTTGCCGTAGAGGCGGCTGTAGGTGTAGCTGCCGCCGACGAAGTAGTTCTGCGAGAACCGCCGGTTCACGGTGAGTTCGAGGGCGTCGTACGTCCGCTTCACCTTCGGGGTGTCGAAGGCTGGCGTCAGACCGGACGTGGGCGTGGTCGCCGTGATTCCCCGGCCCGGATTCCCGATCACGTAGACCTCGTCACCGTTCACGAGCGCCCCGAGGTCCTCGATGGTCTCCCGCAGGTTGTTGTGCACGAAGTGCGCACCAATCACCGTGGTCGGCGTGAGCTGGTGCTCGACGCCGAAATTGGTCTGGTCCTGCGACATCGGCCTCAGGTCGGGATCGACGGCGTCGATGGACGGCACGCGTCGATCGCGGAAGGCGGCCGGGTTCGTCGCCGACCACAGGTTCTGGCCGGGCATGTTGTTGATGCTCAGGTTGAACACGTCGGTCGTGTCGAGCGAGCGGTAGAACACATGCCAGTAGTCGCCGCCGAACGATCCGCGTGAGAGCTCGTACTTCGTCCAGTCGAAGTACCGCCCCCAGGATCCGAACAGCTTGGTCCGTCCGTCGCCGGCGAGGTCGTACGTGGCTCCCAGGCGAGGCGCCAGCTTGTCGGCAAAGCCGAAGTTGATGGCGTACTCGGCGATGTCGGGCCTGAAGGTCGGGATCTTCTCGTTCTCGGTCCGGATGCCCAGGTTCAGCGTCAACCGATTCATCGTCCACTGGTCCTGGACGAAGAGCGATCGGATGTCCGCGCCGGCCTTCCCCACGGTTCCGAAGTCGTTCACCTCGTAGTACCCGTACGTGCCACGCCCGCCGGCGCCGGTCCTCACGAAGGTGGAATCCCAGTTCAGGAGCACGTAGCCGCCGGGGTACGAGGAGTTCACGTCATTGGTGACGTGCTGGTAGCCGAAGCCGGCCTTGATCAGGTGCGACCCGGCCGCCTGCAGCTGCTGCGTGTAGTTCAGGTCGACGTAGGCGCGCTTCGTCGTGTCGTAGTTCGCGATCTGCGCCCGGGGCACGTTGCTGAACCCGAGCCCCTGCTGGAGCGAGGCCGGAAGCGAGGCGCACGGCACGCAGGCCGCCGCCGTCGACGGCTGGTTCCAGGTCACCGACGTGGTGTTCGGGATGCCGGTGTCCGCGTACTTGTCGTAGAAGTAGCCACCACGCGCGCTGAAGAACGACCGGTTGGTGACCCAGTAGTCGACGTTCACGCTCGTGGTGCTCTGATCGCTCGTGAAGCCGCGGCCGATGTTCGGCTGGTTGCCGGCCAGCGACGTGGATGTCCAGAGCGGGCCGAAGCCGTTGTACGCGGTCAACGTGCCGGTCGTGCGGTTCGGTGTGTAGAGCTCGCTGACGTTGGCCGTCAGGCGCCCGGTCGCCGCGGTGAGCTTCCCGAAGGTCTGGGTGTAGGTCGTGTCCTGCGGAATCGAGCCGGGCTGCGTGCCGTTGGAGAAGAGGTATTCGCGCTCGGCGCGAATCAGTCGCGGGGAGAGGGATCCGAAGAAGAACAGGTGATCCTTCACGACGGGACCGCCCAGCGAGCCGCCGAACTCGTTCCGGAGCTGCTTCTGCTTCGGATCCTGGACGTAGGCCACCGTCGTGTCGTTCGACGGGTCGAGGACGAGGCGCTTCACCGGCCCGGCGCTGATCGGGCTCCCGTCGAAGTAGTAGTGCCCTTCGCCGTGGAACGCATTGCCGCCTGACTTGGTGACTGCGCTCACGACGCCGCCCAGCGCGCCGCCGTACTCGGCGTCGATCCCCGCGGTCTTCACCTGCACTTCCTGGACGTACTCGAAGACGGTGTCCTGCCGCGAGCGGCCGTTCACGAGGCTGTTGGTGACCACGCCGTCCACGGTGAAGGCATTCTCCGCGCCGCTGGCGCCGTTGATCTGGAGTCCGCCCTCGAGCTGTCCCGTATTGACCGACGGCGCCGTCAGGGCCAGGTTCTGGAAGCTCCGGGCCTTCGGAATGCGATCGATTTCCTCGGCGGTGATGTTGTGGGTGATCGCCGTCGAGCGCGGATCGATCTGGCGGGCCGCCTCGCCGGTCACCTGCACCGTCTCGGAGATCTGTCCCAGCTGCAGCTGCGCGGGGAATTCAACCGTGCGGCCGAGCAGGACGAGCACGTCCCTGTTCTCCAGCCGCTGGAATCCCTGCAGCTCCACGATCACGCTGTAGCGGCCCGGTTCGAGGTCGGCCAGCTGGAATCGCCCATCGGTACCGGTCACGGTCGTGCGGACCGCGCCCGTCTGGTTGTTCGTCGCGGTCACCGTCGCGCCGGGCAGCGCCCCCTGCTGCGGGTCGGTCACACTGCCGGCAATGCCGCCGAACCGCTCCTGTGCCGCCGCCCCGCCCACCATCGTCAGCAGCAGGGCGATGACCCACCCGGTGATGCGCACTCGCATGGACACCTGCGTTCTCCTTCGCAGCGACACGTGGCTGGGCTGAGCTGCCCACACCCGATCGCCGTCATGAGAAAAACTCTATCGAGCCGCGCAGAGGGACAGGCCGCAGGTTTTGGCGGCCGAGGTCCACATTTCCGTGACGGATGGGCGGTGAATCCACTGCGGTGGATCCACGAGCTCATCGCTTTATGGAATAGCAGGGCTTGTGTCCATTGATATTCAGAGAGGAACAGCCGTGCTCGCAGCCGGTGTGATGTAATCGCCGCGTGCGACGATCGTTCGTGATGACGGTGTGGCTGCTTGGGGCGTCGGTCCTGTCGGCCGACGCGCAGTCGCTTGTCGGGAATGCGCGCACGGTGCTCGCCGCGGTCGTGAACGCGCAGGGGCAACCGGTGGTGGACGTGAGCCTCGACGACTTCGTCGTGAGCGAGGGCACCGCCGACCGGGAGGTGCTGGACGTTCACGTGGCCGACTACCCGCTCGCCATCGTCCTCGACGACCGCGGGCCGTTGCAGGGCGCGCTGCCTGCCGTCCGTGCGGCCGCGCGTCGATTCATCCAGCGCGTGGGTGAGCGGCCCGTGGCGCTCTTCCGCCTCACCGAGGCCACGACACCCCTCACGACGCTGGACGACGACCGGGCGACGGTGCTCACACGTCTCGATGCGGTCACCGCTTCCGGAACCCGGGCGGCTGCCCCGCTCGACACCATCGCCCACGCAGCCACCATGCTCGCTGAATCCGGGACGCCCTTCTCCGCGGTGGTCGTCATCGCCGCGGGAACGGTGGACGCCACTGCCCTGGTTCGCGGCGAACTGCTCCCGCGCATTCTCGAGAGCGGTGCCGCCGTACACGTGGTGCAGGCGCAGCCGCCCGAACCGGAGGCAGCCCCGGATCCCGAGCCCCCGTCCGATCAAGCGCCGGTCGAGTCCGACCTGCTGCGTGTGATTGCCGACCAGTCGCACGGCCAGTTCACGGCGATCTTCTCCACCGTCTCGTTCACGGCGGCGCTGGATCGGCTGGCCGATCGTTTAGCGATCGAGATGATGGTGCAATATCTCGCCCCGGCCGGGCCGAGGGCAGGCGACGTCCGCGTGGGTGTGCGGATGCCCGGAGCGAGAGTGATTGGGCTGGGAGTGAAGTGAGGGACGAACTCCGAACTTAGAAGTCAGAACTCAGAAGTGAACTGGAGAACTGAGAAACAGGAGCGGTCAAACAGAAAAGGGCGGCCACCTTGCGGCGCCGCCCTTCTGTGTCCGGTCGAAGTTCCCAAGTTCAGAACTTCATTTCTCACTTCTAAGTTCTAACTTCGGAACGTGATCAGTTCGCCCGTCCCTCGACCTGCTTGAGCGCGTCGGCGATCAGCCGCTCGTTGTCTTCCTTGGAGATGTTCCGCTGGATGATCTTCGAGGCGATCGACACGGAGAGGTCGACGGCTTCCGAGCGAATCTGCTGGAGCGCACGGCCAGTCTCGAGCTGGATCTGGCGCTCGGCGTTCCGGAGAATGCCTTCGGCGTCCGCCTTGGCCTTCTGCCGAATCTCCTCCCGCAGCCGGTCCGCGTCGGCCCGGCTCTGAGTGACGATGGCCTCGGCTTCCGCCCGTGCCTTGCGCACGATCTGGGCAGACTCCTGCTCGAGCCGTTCCAGTTCCTGCTTGGCCGCCTGCGCATCGTCCAGCGCCTTGCGGATGCCCTGCTGCCGGGCTTCCAGCGCCTGGAGCAGCGGCGTCCAGGCGAACTTGGCCAGCAGCGTCAGCAGGACCAGGAAGGTCAGGACGGTCCAGATGAAGAGGCCCGGATCGGGTTGGACCAGGGGGTTGTTCATCGCTTCGTTCCTTCTTCAAGTGTCGAGCGGGCCGCCACGCGTGCGCCCGCCGGACCTGCCTACTACTTCAGGAGGACGATCAGCAGCGCGAACACTTCCGCGAGAATCGCGACGCCTTCGAGCAGGAACAGCGGCAGGTTCACCGCACCGGTGATCTTGTCCGCCGCGCTGGGCTGCCGCGCGATGCCTTCCGCCGCGCCCGCCGCCAGCTTGCCGATGCCGAGACCCGCGCCGATCACGACCAGGCCCAGACCAAGGGCCACACCGAAGAACGCAATTGCATTACCTTCCATGACGTCTCTCTCCTCAGGGTTGAATGAACTCTCGTTCAGTGATGAACGTGGATAGCCATGCCGATGAACACGGCCGACAGCAGGGTGAAGACATAGGCCTGGACCAGCACCACGATGATCTCCAGGCCGGAGATTGCCGTTGCCAGAGGCACCGACACGGCCAGCCCCACGCCCACCCCTGCGATGGCTTGACCGAACATTTCCGTGAACAGGAACACGAACGAGAGGATCGCGAGAATCGCGATGTGGCCACCCGTCATGTTCGCCGCAAGTCGCATGGTGAGTGCGAAGGGACGAACCAGCATGCCCATCAGCTCGATGGGAATCAGCAGGATGTAGAGCGGCCACGCCAGGCCGTGCGGCACCAGGTTGATCCAGTGCTGGACGACACCGTGCGCGCGCGATCCCGCCACGATGATGGCGAAGAAGGTGATGATGGCGAGTCCGGCCGTCACGTTGAAGTTCGACGTGGCCGTCGTGCCGCCTTCGAGGAGCTGCTTGATGAACGAGTGCTCACCGGTGTGGAGCACGAAGTGATCGAGCAGGCCGAGGACGTCGAACACCGGGATCAGGCCGATGGCGTTCGCGCAGAAGATGAAGCAGAAGAACGTGAGCAGCAGCGGCGTGTAGGCGTTCACCCACTTCTTGCCGAAGTTGGGCAGCGCAATCGAGTCGCGGATGAACTCGACCAGCGCCTCGAGCGCGTTCATGAAGCCGGTCGGGATCGGCCGATCCTGCTTGAGGAACTTCCGCACCGTGAGGGTGACCACCAGGAAGACGAACGCCGCGATGAGCCACAGCATGAACACGTGCTTGGTCACCGAGAGGTTCACGCCGGCGATGGTCGGCAGGTGCAGAAGCGGCTCGTCGATCGGGCTGTTCGAGACGTGGTGGATGATCGTCTTGCCCGCGTCGAACTTCTCGGCGGCGCCAGCCGCGTGCTCGCCGAGTTCCTGTGCGTGTTCTTGACCTAGCATCATTCGTTACGCGCGCGGATCACTGCCGAAGAGACGTTTGAGGAACAGCGCCTCGACGAAGTGCAGCGCGATGAAGTAGCTGCTGAAACTGACCGCGAACGGGACGGCCGGCAGGTGGAGGACGCGAAGCATCACCGCCACATACAGGCCGAAGAACACCATCTTGAACGCGAAGGCCGTCAACATCAGGCCCGTCAGCGCTCGCGGATCCCTCTTATAGGTCCGCTCCGACAACACCCACGACACGCACGCCAGCACGAGTGGGCCCAGCATGCCGAAGAACACCGCCATGCCGACCGATCGTTCCACGACAGCCAGCGTCACCAGCCAGGCGGCCACGCTCGGCCCGGCCATCCAGGCGACTTGTATCATCGCTTGAAGACAGCCTTTGCCAGTTCGTAGAAGCCCACCACCAACCCGAGCACCAGCCCTATCAGCAGGCCCCAGTGCGATTGTCCCCGCCACTGGTCCACGCCGTATCCGATGCCACCGAGCAGGATGATCGCCCCGATGAGCGAGTAGCTGCCCATCGCGGCCGGTCCCGACTTTCGAACGGTGTCCTGGAACGCTTCCATGGACCGTTCGAGCGGCGTCCTGCGCTCGTCAAAGGGCATGTTCGTTAGGCACGCCATTATGTCGTACGCGCAGACAGGGGAGTATACCGTATCTTGTGAAAAAGTTCACCAAGTCCCGAGACGGTCGCTTCCGGCCCGATTCACGGCCGGTTGCAGCGTCGGCCGCCGGGCGAAGGCCCCCGGCTACCGGGCGGGAACCGGCGAGGCTTCCGGCGGGGCGATGACGCTGCTGGACGGCGCCGGCAGTGGCTCGCCGTTCGGTCCGCATGGTGCCGCCGCCAGGAACTGATTGGCGGGATTTGCCGCCTTCATCTCGTCGGTCACGGTGGTGTCGCAGGCCGCCTCGAACGCGCCGGCATACGCGGGGTCGATGCGTGCCGCCACCTTCAACGCTGCCACGGTCACCCGATCGTGGCTGGCCGACGGCGCGACCGACGCCGCCACGACGGCCGCCACCAGTGCGGCAGCGCTGACCAGCGCGACCGGACCGGCCGTGCCCGCCGTCACCCTCGCCACGGGGCCCGACCACCCAAGCTGCCCGATTCGCACCAGGACGGCGAGAGCCGCCAGCGACGCGACGAGCGTCCCTGCCACGGCGATGGATCCGGAGGAAGAGGCCGCCGTCCACTGGAGGCGCGCTCCGCTCTTCTCGCCGACGCCAACGATCGTCACCAGCACCGGCACGAGGCTCGCCAGCACAAGGGCGCGCCGGACCTGGCCGCCGACGCCGACGGCTCCGTTGACGAGAAGCAGAGCCGCCGCGGTCGACGCCACAATCACACACTGACGGAGGACAGCACCGGTGAGCCCCTCGGGCCCGAGCGTGGCGGCACCGGCGATGGCCATCAGCGTCTGCGACGCGGCAAGCAGGCCGATCGCCGCCGCCGGGCGGGACTGACGCCAGGCCTGCACCGCCAGCAGGAGCGCACCGGCGAGCGACACCCACGCGATCACGACGCCGGAGTTCCGCGACGCATCAGGCAACAGCGCGAAGCCAGCCCGGAGCAGCACGAACACGGCAATCGCCAGCAGCGCGCTTCCCGGCAGGTTCCCGCCGTCCGCCCCCGGCAGGAACACGAAGAGCAGCACGCAGGTCGCCGCCAGGGTCGCGCACAGGAGCAGCCCCGCCCACTGGTATCCAGGTGACAGGGTGCGTGCCTGGATGAGCGACAGCTCTCCCGTTCCGGCGCCGGCGAACAGCACACCAATGAGTGCGCCGCACGCGATCAGACCGCCGCCTCCGAGGAGCCACGCGCGGCCCATGCCTGCGCCCGGTGCCTCGAACGCGTGCGTGCGGCCGAGCGACAGGACGCCACCCAGCAGGAGCGCCCAGCCGGCAAACAGCAGCACCAGATGGAGGGACAGCAGGACCGCCACGGCGCCGGCCTGCGTCAGGAGGAACGCCGCAGTCCAGCGGCGAGCGTGCGCCTCGGACCCGAACGGCACGCTGAGCGCCGCCGCCAGCCCGACAATCGCAATCGTCGGGATCAGTAACAGGCTGATGCCGTCCAATCCGAGCGCCGCGACACCGCCCCAGTGCTCCACCTGCTGGAACTCGGGCAACCGGGGATTGAACGCCGCCCAGACCGGCAGGCACAGCGCTGCCTGGACCGCCGAGGCGACCACCGCGGCAAGAGGCCGTGCCGCCCTGAGGACGTCGGCAGCACCCACACGAGCCCGGCGCCCATGAGTGGCAGGAGGCACAGCAGGAGTAGCGTGTGGCTCGTCATCAGGCGACGATGATGCCGCAGAACGCGTCGGAAGTCACCGCGAAGGCGCCGCCAGCCGGGACACGGCCGGGCTGAATCGGACCCGCCGCGAGCCATCTCCGCAAACATCAGAAAGAAAAGCACTTCTCTGGGCGAGCTGTATTGACGCCCGCGAAATCCGAGTCCTATACTTGGCCATGACTTCACGATGCGTGTCGGCCGCGGCCGCGCTGCTCGCGGGCCTTGCCGTGATTCCGGTAGTCCTGCATGCGCAGGCCCAGCAGCGCGTTGTGTTTGCGAGCGCGCTCGACGAGAAGGGCGCGCCGGTGTCCGGCCTCGGCCCTGCCGACTTCGTGATTCGCGAAGACAAGGTCACTCGCGAGGTCCTGAACGTCGCACCGGCCGCGGAGCCGATGCAGATCGCGCTGCTGGTCGACAACAGCCAGGCCGCCGACCAGTACGTGCGGGACATCCGGGAGGCGACCTCGGGCTTCATCAACACCATCGCGGCGGATCCCACGGGCACGAAGCACCAGGTCGCCGTGATCACCGTCGCCGAGCGTCCCACGATCAACACCGACTACACCACCGACCTGGCGAGAGCCGCCAAGGGCACCCAGCGCATCTTCGCGATGCCGGACAGCGGCGCGTACATGATGGACGGCATCATCGAGACCAGCCGCGGGATCAAGAAGCGCGGGGCCACGAGGCCGGTCATCGTCGCGGTGCTGACCGCCGGGCCCGACCTGAGCGATCGTGTCTACCAGAGCGTGCTCGAGCCGCTCGAAGAGTCCGGGGCTGCGCTCCACGTCGTCGTGGTCGGCAGGCCGGTCACCGGCGACAACGACCGCACGATGGTGCTCGACCGCGGCACGCGTGACACCGGCGGCCGCTACGACACGGTGCTCACAGGCACCGGGTTGACCCCTCGCCTCAAGCAGCTCGCCGAGGAACTGACGCACCAGTACAAGGTCACCTACGCGCGGCCGGACACGCTCATCCCGCCGGATCAGGTCACCGTGTCAGCTGCCCGGCCGGGCCTCACCATCCGGGGCATCGCCCAGCTTCCCGCCAACGGACGACGGTGATGGCCGCACGCCTCCGTAGTGTCCTGACGACGATGGCCGTAGCGGTGGCGCTGCTGACGGTGACGCACGCCCAGCAGGTGGGTCCCTCGCCGGGGCCGCAGGCCGCTGCAGCACCGGCCGATCAGCAGGCGCCCGCCCAGCCCTCGTTCCGGGCCGGCGTCGACATCGTCTCGCTGAACGTCACCGTGACGGACCCGGGCCAGAAGTACGTGACGGACCTCACGCAGGACGACTTCCAGGTCTTCGAAGACGGCGTGAAGCAGGACGTCACGGTCTTCAATCGATCGAACCTGCCGATTGCCCTGGCCCTCCTCGTCGACACCAGCGCGAGCATGGAGAACAGGCTGCCCATCGCGCAGGAGGCCGCCATCGGCTTCTCGAGGCGCCTGCGTTCGCAGGACCTCGCGGAAATCATCGACTTCGACAGCCGCGTGGTCGTCCTCCAGGGCTTCACGAACAAGGCACAGGAACTGGAAACCGCGATTCGCCGGACCGCCGCTGGCGGCTCGACTTCGATGTACAACGCCGTCTACATCGCCTTGAAGGATCTGAAGAAGGCGGTGGCCACCAGCACCGACGAGATCCGCCGCCAGGCGATCGTGGTGCTGTCCGACGGCGAAGACACGTCGAGCCTGCTGCCCTTCGAAGAGGTGCTGGACCTGGCGAAGCGGTCGGAGACCGCGATCTACGCCATCGGCCTTCGCTCCGCCGAGAGCAGCACGTCGGCCAGCAAGGGGTTCAAGGAAGCGGAGTTCGTGCTCCGCCAGCTATCACAGGAAACCGGGGGCCGTGCGTTCTTCCCGAACCAGGTCACGGACCTGAACGGCATCTACAGCCAGATCGCCGACGAACTGTCCAGTCAGTACACCGTCGGCTACACCTCGAAGAACCCGAAGCGCGATGGCGCGTGGCGCCGGGTTGTCGTTCGCGTGGGCCGCACCGGAGTCACGGCCCGCACCAAGCTGGGATACTTCGCGCCCACCCGTTAGTCCATGCACGCCATTCCCCTGGTTCTCTACATCGCCGCCCTCGTCGCGTACCTGGTGCACTTCGCGCGCAGGCAGCCGGGCGTCGGACGCGCGGCGACGACACTGCTGGTCGGAGGCGCCCTCGCCCACACGTTCGTCGTGGGCATGCTCACGATGGAGGTGTCGCACGTTCCGGTGACCAACGCGTCGTCGGCGATTTCCACCTTCGTCCTGCTGCTGGTGCTGGCGTACCTCTTCACCGAGATGACGACGGAGGAACGCGCCATGGGCGCCTTCATCCTCCCGCTCGTGGTCGCCCTGCAGGTGATTCCGGCCGTCCATCCGCTCCCCGAGGAGCGGGCCGACATCCTGCGCGGTCCCCTCTTCGGGATCCATGTGTCGTCGCTGCTGTGCGCCTACGCCAGCTTCGCGCTGGCCTGCATGATCGGGATCATCTACGTCCTGCAGTTCAAGGAACTCAAGGCGAAGCACTTCGGCTTCTTCTACTCGCGGCTCCCCGCGCTCGACGTGCTGGACGCGATGAACCAGCGGGCGGCCACGGTCGGCTGGGTGTGCCTCACCATCGGGCTCGTCGCCGGCTTCATCTGGGCCGGTCAGGTGCAGAGCATCGACCCCCGGGTGCAGGCGATGTCGGTGCAGGACCCGAAGATCTTCGTGGCCCTCATCTGCTGGCTGGTGTATTCGTTCGAGGTGTTTGCCGCGCGTCGCATCGGCTGGGGCGGGCGGCGGGCGGCGTATCTCTCGGCCGTGGGATTCGCGATCGTGCTGCTGAACTTCCTGCCGGTCAGCTACTTCCTCCCGAACAGCCACAATTTCTAGAACAACGTCGTGCACCTCCTTCTCGTCGGAATCAGCCATCGCACCGCCCCGGTCGAAATCCGGGAGCGGCTCGACTTCCAGGCCAGGGGCCTCGAAGACGCGCTCGCCGCGCTCCGCGAACGGCAGGCGGCCAGCGAAGCGGTCATCGTCTCGACCTGCAACCGCGCCGAACTCTATGCGGCGTGCGAGGACGTCCACCAGGGCCGCGAGGCGATCGCCGACTTCATCAGCGAGTATCACGGGGTCGATCGGAGTGCGGTGCTCCCGCACATCTACGATGTCGCGGACCTCGAGGCCGCCCGGCACCTGTTCCGTGTCGCCGCAGGCCTCGACTCGCTCGTCGTCGGCGAACCGCAGATCCTCGGCCAGGTGAAGGATGCGCACACGGCGGCCTCGACGGTGCACACGTCGGGCACGTTCCTCAATCGCCTCTTCCACTCGTCGTTCGCGGTCGGCAAGCGCGTGCGCACCGAGACCGGTCTCGGCTCTGGGGCCGTCTCGGTCAGCTTCGCCGCGGTCTCGCTCTCGAAGAAGATCTTCGGCGACCTCAAGGGTCGCAACGTGCTGGTCATCGGTGCCGGCGAGATGGGCAAGCTCACCGCCCTCCACATGAAATCGCAGGGCGTGCACCAGGTCACGATCGTGAGCCGCACCATGGCGCATGCCGCCCGCACGGCGGAAGCGATTGGCGGCGCCTCCGCGGCGCCGTGGGAAGAACTCGACACGCTCCTCGGTTCCGCGGACATCGTGATCACCGCCACCGGCGCGGCCACCGCGATCCTGACGAAGGCCCACCTGGAAACCGTGATGCGACCCCGCCGGAACCGGCCGATCTTCATCATCGACATCGCGATGCCGCGCGACGTCGAACCGGCCGCCGGCGACATCGAGCAGGTGTTCCTCTACAACATCGACGACCTGCAGGCGACCGTGCGCGAGAACCTGGCGCGCCGCGCGAGCGAGGTCTCGCGCGCCGAAGCGATCGTCTCGGAAGAGGTCGAGAAGTTCGGGCAGTGGCTGCGCGCCCGCGGCGCCGTCCCGACGGTGGTGGCGCTCCGCCAGCGCTTCGAGGCGATCCGCCGGGCGGAACTCGAGCGGCTGGCCGCGTCGCTGCCGCCCGAGGCCAAGGGCCGTGTCGACGACATCACGCGCCTCATCGTCGAGAAGCTGCTGCTGACCCCCACCGAGCAGCTGAAGTCGGTCAGCGACCCGGAGACGGTCGGCACCTATTCCGAGGCGCTCACCCGCCTCTTCGGCCTGGAGCAGAAATCGGCCGCCGCCGACGGTTCGTCCGAGCGGCAGGAACGCCGCGACCGGAAGGTCGAGCCGTTCGTCCGGCCGGGTAACCGCTGAAGCGCAGCTTCAGCCCATCCAACGCATGACGACAGCGCCCCTGAAGCTCGGCACGCGAGGCAGCCAGCTCGCCCTCTACCAGGCCAACACGGTGGCCCGCCTGATCGCGGAGGCCGGCGGTCCGCCCTGCGAACTGGTGATCATCAAGACCTCCGGCGACCGGCTGCAGGAGCGGCCGCTCTCGGAAGTGGGCGGCAAGCGGCTGTTCGTCAAGGAAATCGAGGACGCCCTGCTGAAGGGCGAGGTCGACCTCGCGGTGCACAGCAGCAAGGACATGCCGGCCCTGCTGCCCGAGGGGCTCGAGATTGCGGGCGTGCTCGAGCGCGAGGACCCGCGCGACGCGGTCGTGCTCCCGGCGTCGACGGCCACGGCCACGCACGGCCTGGATGAACTGGTGGCCGCGCTTGGACAGACCCCCTCGATCGGGACGGCCAGCGTCCGGCGCGTGGCGCTCCTGAAGCGCCTGTTCCCCAACGCGAAGTTCGCCCCGATGCGCGGCAACCTCGACACGCGGCTGCGCAAGCTGGACGAAGGCGAACACGACGCGCTGGTGCTCGCGGCCGCCGGGCTGCGGCGGCTCGGCTTCACCGCGCGCATCTCGCTGACACTGCCGCTCAGTGCCTGTGTGCCTGCACCCGGCCAGGGGATCATTGCCATCGAGATTCGCAGCGGAGACACGCGCGTGAAGGCCGCCGTCGATGCCATCACGGACCGCGTGGCCGCCCAGGCGCTCGAGGTGGAACGTGGGGTCGTCGACGCGCTCGGCGGCGGCTGCCAGACCCCGATCGGGGCGCTCGCCACACCGGTCCGCGACGATCAGTTCGAGCTGGTGGCGGCCGTCGTCGCCCTGGACGGGAGCCAGTTGCTGAAGACGGTGCTGCATGGCCCCCGGAGCGACGCGCGCGCGCTCGGTGTCCGTGCGGCGCAGGACCTGCTGACGCAGGGGGCAGGTGCCATCCTCGAAGAGGCCCGGCGCGTCCAGGCGCAGAACGAGCTCAAGACGCCGTAGAATCGCTCCATCGTGTCTGAACCCATCGTCTACCTGATCGGGGCCGGCCCCGGAAACCCGGAACTCATCACCGTGCGGGGGCTGCAGTGCCTCGCCGAAGCCGACGTGGTGCTGTACGACCACCTCGTGCACCCGCGCCTGCTGCGTGCGGCCAAGCCGACCGCCGAGAAGATCGACGTCGGCATGCCGGCGCCTACGCCGCTCGATCAGGAGGCCATCTGCTACCTGCTGGCCGAGAAGGCGGTCGAGGGGACGGTGGTGGCCCGGCTCAAGTGGGGCGACCCGTTCATCTTCGATTCGGGCGGCTCGGAAGCGCTGTTCCTGCACGAGCGCCAGATCCGGTTCGAAGTGGTGCCGGGCATCCCGGCCGCCATGGGCGCGGCGAGCTATTCAGGGGTTCCGCTCACCTACCCGGGGGGTGGCGACTCGCTGACCTTCGTGCGTGGCAACGAAGGGGCGGCCAACACGCTGCCCGACGTGGACTGGAACAGCCTGGCGACGCTGGACGGCACCATCGTCTGCTACGCGGGCCCCGACCAGTTGCCCGACATGCTCGACGCGCTGCTCAAGGCGGGGCGTCCGGAAGACGACACGGCGTCGCTGATCTACGACGGCACGCTGCCGACGCAGTACACCACCGTCGGCACCCTGGCGGAAGTCGCCCACTCCGTGAACACGAGCACCGAACGCCGGCCCGCCATCCTGGTGGTCGGGCGGGTCGCCGCGCTGCGCGAGCACCTGCGGTGGTTCGATGCCCGTCCGCTCTTCGGCAAGCGCGTGCTGGTGACCCGGCCGCGCGAACAGGCGGCGGAGTTCGTCAGCCTCCTGCAGGCGCTCGGGGCCGATCCCATCGAGGCACCGATGATTCGCATCGTGCCGCCGTCCGACTTCGCCCCGCTGGATGCGGCCTGCGCCCAGATCGGTGGCTACGACTGGGCAGTGTTCACGAGCGGCAATGCCGTGGACGCGTTCATGGGCCGGCTCCTGGCGTCCGCCGCGGACGTGCGCGCCCTGAAGGGCGTGAAGCTCTGCGCCATCGGTGCCGGCACCTCGGAGCGGTTCACCAAGTACGGCATCAAGGTGGACCTCATCCCGCCGGAGTCGCGCGCCGAGAGCGTGGTGCAGGCGCTGCTCGAGACCGGCAATGTGAGCGGCCAGAAGTTCCTGCTCCCGCGCGCCGACATCGGCCGCGAAGTGATCGGCGAGGAACTCCGGAAGCGGGGCGGCCTCGTGACCGAGGTGGTGGCCTATCGCACCGTGGCCATCGACCCGGAGCGCGACGGTGAACCCGATGTGTACCGGATGCTGCTCGACCGGCGCATCGATGTCGTCACCTTCACGAGCCCCTCGTCGGTCCGGAGTTTCGCGGAACTCTATGGCGCGGAGGCGGCTGCCGACCTGCTCGGGCAGACCAACGTGGCTGCCATCGGGCCGGTCACGGCCGAAGCCGCCGCGCAGCTCGGCATCACGTGCCGGATCGTCCCGGCCCAGTACACGGTGGCGGCGCTCTGCGCGGCCATCGTGAAGCACTTCGAAGGCGCCGGCGCGCCTGCGGCGTCGCTCTGACGCACCCACGCCGGAGGAGTCCGAAATGGCCACCGCGCATACGTACTCGACGCTGAAGATCTCCCGTCGGCTGCGCCGGCTCCGCTCCTCGGAGTCGATGCGTGCCCTGGTGCGCGAGACCCGCCTGTCGCCCGACAACTTCATCCTGCCGCTCTTCGTCTGCGAGGGCGAGGGGGTCCGGCGCGAGGTCGGCTCGATGCCGGGCGTGTTCAACCTCTCGGTGGACGAGGCGGTGAAGGAGGCCGCGGCCGCGAAGGCCGACGGCGTGAACGGCGTCCTGCTGTTCGGCATTCCCGACCACAAGGACGACATCGGATCGTCGGCGTACGACCCGGAGGCGCCGGTGCAGGCGGCGGTGCGCGCCATCAAGCGCGAGGTGCCGGGCGTGCTCGTCATCACCGACGTCTGCCTCTGCGAGTACACCGATCACGGCCACTGCGGCCTGCTCATCGATGGCGAAATCGCCAACGACCCCACCGTGGATCAGCTCGTGCGCGCCGCCGTGTCGCACGCCGCTGCGGGTGCCGACATCGTGGCCCCGTCCGACATGATGGACGGCCGCGTGGGCGCGATCAGGCGCGGGCTCGACGAACGCGGCTTCGACAACGTGGCGATCATGTCCTATGCCGCGAAGTACTGCTCTGCCTTCTACGGACCGTTCCGCGACGCCGCAGGGTCGACGCCGAAGTTCGGCGATCGGCGGTCGCACCAGATGGATCCGGCCAACGTCGAGGAAGCCCTCCGAGAGGTGGCACAGGACATCGAGGAGGGCGCCGACATCGTGATGGTGAAGCCGGCCCTTGCCTACCTCGATGTCATCGCGAAGGTGAAGGAGGCGTTCGGCTATCCGACGGCGGCGTACCACGTGAGCGGCGAGTACGCGATGCTCAAGGCCGCCGCACGCAACGGCTGGATCGACGAACCCCGCGCGATGATGGAGACGCTCACGGCCTTCAGGCGCGCCGGCGCCGAGATCATCATCACGTATTACGCCCGCGAAGCGGCCCGCGCGCTCGCGTAGCAACCCGACCCGTCCTATGAAAACCACAACCTCCGCGCGTCTCTTCAGGCGCGCCGTCGGGATCCTCCCCGGCGGCGTCGACAGCCCGGTCCGGGCCTTCAAGTCGGTCGGGGCCTCGCCACTGTTCATCAAGCGGGCGCGCGGCTCCCGCCTCGAGGACGTGGACGGCAATGTCTTCATCGACTACGTGATGTCGTGGGGGCCGCTGATTCACGGGCACGCGCCGAAGGGGCTGCTCAAGGCGCTCGGCAAGGCCACGAAGCTCGGCACGAGCTACGGGGCGCCGAGTCCGCTCGAGGTGGAACTCGGCGAGCGCGTCAGGAAGCTGATGCCCTCGCTCGAGCGTGTCCGCTTCGTCAGCTCCGGGACCGAAGCCGCGATGAGCGCCGTCCGGGTCGCGCGTGCAGCCACGAAACGCGACAAGATCATCAAGTTCGCCGGCTGCTATCACGGCCACGCCGACGCCTTCCTCGTGCAGGCCGGCTCCGGCGCGTTGACGCTGGGCACACCGACCAGCCCCGGGGTGACGAAGGCGGCCGCCGCGGACACGCTGATCGCCACCTACAACGACCTGACGTCGGTCGAGCGGCTCTTCAAGGCCAACAAGGGCAAGATCGCCGCGCTCTGCGTGGAACCCATCGCGGGAAACATGGGGCTCGTGCCCCCGGCCCCGGGCTTCCTGCAGGGCCTGCGCGACCTGTGCGACGCGCACGGCGCGCTGCTGGTGTTCGACGAAGTGATCTCCGGGTTTCGCGCGTCGGCCGGCGGCGCCCAGCAGATCTACGGCGTCACACCGGATGTCACGTGCCTCGGCAAGATCATCGGCGGAGGCCTTCCGGTCGGCGCCTACGGCGGCAAGGCCGAGGTAATGGAACTGGTGTCGCCCGCCGGTCCGGTCTACCAGGCCGGCACGCTCTCCGGGAACCCGCTCGCGATGACCGCCGGCATCTGGTGTCTCGATCAGCTGAAACCGAAGCTGTACCGCGACCTCGCCCTGCTCGGCTCCCGGCTGGCCGCAGGATTTGCGGATGCGGCGCGCGACGCAGGTGTCGACCTGCAGGTGAATGCCTTCGGCTCACTCGTGACGCCGTTCTTCACCAACCAGCAGGTCCGCGACTACGCATCGGCGACGAGCGCCAACACGGAACTGTACGCGAGGTTTTTCAGGGGGATGCTGGCGCGTGGGATCTATCCGCCGCCGTCGCAGTTCGAGGCGTGGTTCCTCTCAGCGGCTCACACGAAGAAGGACGTGGACGCGACGATTGCCGCCGCCCGCGCCGTGATGCGCGAGCTGCGCTGACCGTGCTGGGCGGGTCAGGCAGGCCGGACTGACTCAGTCCGGCCTGCCACCAGCCCGCGACTCAACGAAGGTTCAGACCGGAGTCCATGCGCACGCGGAGGACGGTTCCGGCCGGCAGGTCGACGTCCTTGCCCTCGGTGGCCGCCACGGTTCCGCCGCCCCCGATGAGGATGCCGGCAATGGCGCCCTTGACGCCGCCGAGGATCCCACCGATCACCGCACCCACACCGGCACCGGTGCCGATGCGCCCGGTTTCACCCTTGATGCCCTCGCTCTCGATCGCCTGCGTCACGGTGGCACGCACCGGATAGGCGCGACGGCCGATCGTGATCTGATCGAACGCCACGGTGAGCCGGCCCGTCCGCTCCGTCCGGCTGGTCTTCGTCACGGAACTCACGATGCCGCGCATGACCGACCCGGCGGGCACGATGATCCGGTCGCCCTGGCGAAGGTCGACCAGCGTCGTCGCCTCGAAGCGGTCCTCGACCAGGTTCGTGGAGGAACTGAGCGACTGGCTGAGGCGGACGTCGAACTCGGTACCGGCGGGCACGTCGAGTCCGGACGTGTTGGTGGCGCCCGAGGTGGCGCTGCCAGACGAACCGGACGTGCCGCGCGCACCGTCTCCGCGTGCACGGGCTCGCAGGTCGTCGATCCGGTCGCGCAGGTCGAAGTAGTCAGCCCGCTGGACCGACTCGTTCTTCCTCAGCTTCACCCGGACGTATGCCACCTCGTCGCGCAGGTTCTCCAGCTCGCCCTCGAGCCGGTTCGCCATCGCGGCATCGCGCGCGCGCGACGCCGATACGTCCCTGGTTGCGTCGGTGAGTGCATCCTGCAGGCGCTGGATGTCGGTTGAGGTAACCGTCTGGTTCTGGGCGCGTGCGGTGCCGAGGCTGAGAACCAGGGCCAGCACGAGCAGACTGCCGAATCTGAAAAGCTTCACCATGCCCTCCTGAGGCTCAGGGTTAGGACGACCGTATCGCAAATACGGTTCCTAGGGAACTCCGAACTTGGGAGTCAGAACTGGAAGGCAGGGCTTCGGAGAGGAGGAATCGGGGATCAGGGATCAGGGATCAGGGATCAGGGATCAGGGAATGAGCGTGGCGACTCGGGTACCTGGTCCCTGATTCCTGGTTCCTGCCGTTACCGCCAGGGCATGAGCCGCTCGATCCAGGAGATGCGCGTGAGGTCGTTGTAGATGACCGTGACCATCAGCGTCATCAGCACGAGGAAGCCGGCCATCAGCATCCGTTCCTTCCACTCCTGGGTGAAGTCGCGGCGCGCCACGCCCTCCATCGCCATGATGAAGATGTGGCCGCCGTCCAGGACCGGAATCGGCAGGAGGTTGAGGATGCCGAGGTTGAGGCTGATCTGCGCCATCAGGCTGACGAGCGCGATCCAGCCGAGCTTGGCGGATTCACCGGAGAGCTGCGCGATGGCCACCGGCCCCATCAGCTGCTTGGGCGACGTCTCGCGCGTGATGAGCCCCCACACGGTCGTGAAGATCATGCCGGAGTACTGGATGTTCTTCTCGACGGCCATGCGGCCCGCCTCGAACACGCCGAGCTTCATCGTCACCATCTCGTCGCCGATGCCGACGCCGAGGAGGCCGATGCTGCCGCTGCGCTTCGGCGTCGCCACGAGTGTCATCGGCTGACCATCGCGCAGGATGTTCACCGTGATCGGCTGCTCGGGCCGCGTGGAGATGGCCTGCCGGAGGTGCCCCGAGAACGTGATCGGCTCCCCGTTGACGGTGAGCACCACGTCGTTGGCCTTGAAGCCCGCCTTCTCCGCCGGTTCGCCCGGGCTGACGCTCCGGATCCGCGGGTGCACGTTGGGCAGCACGCCGATGTCGCCCACTTCGAACCGGCTGCCCTCGGGGGACTTCGGCGTCACGCTCACCGTGGACGGCGCGCCGTCGCGGGTGATGGACAGCGACACCGTGCGCCCTGGCATCTGGCTCACTCGTTCGAGGAACGTCTGCCAGTTGTCCACGGCATTGCCATCGATCGACGTGATGCGGTCGCCCACCTTCAGGCCCGCCGCGGCTGCCGGCGAGTTGGCCTCGACGACGCCGATGACGACCGGGAGCGTTTCGTACGCGGGACGCTCGGCATCGTTGTAGAGCACGACGCCGGTGAGGATGACCGCCAGGCCGAGGTTCATCAGCGGCCCCATGATGAGCACCTGGAAGCGCTCCCACTTGGACCGCGACATGAACTCTTCGGGACCGCCGCTCGCGGGCTCGTCGGGGCTCTCCCCCGCCATCTTCACGTAGCCGCCGAGCGGCAGCGCGCCGATGCTGTACTCCGTGTCGCCGCGCCGGACGCTGACGATCGTGGGGTTGAAGCCCAGCTGGAACTTCAGGACCTTGATGCCGATGCGCTTCGCCGCGAGGAAGTGCCCGAGCTCGTGGACGAAGACGAGCACGCCGAGCACGAACGCGAAGGACAGGAACGTTTGCAGTGTGCCAGCCACCAGAACCTCAGACTTTCAATTGTAGACCGCGGGCTGTGTCCGCCGCGTACTCGCGGGCCCAGCTGTCCAGCTCGCGCACCTGCGCCAGCGTGCGAATCTCCGCTCCGCCCTGCGCATCCATCGTCCGCTCGATGACGGTGGCGATGCCGGGAAATGACAGCGCACCGTCGAGGAATCGCGCCACGGCCACCTCGTTCGCGGCATTCAGGACCACGGCCTGGCTGCCGTCGCCGCGCAGCGCGCGGTAGGCGAGCCCCAGGCAGGGGAAGACGCTCGTGTCCGGCACGTCGAAGTCGAGCCGGCGCGGCCTCGTCAGGTCGAGCGGAGGTACGGCAGCCGCCCATCGCGCCGGATAGGAGAACGCGTACTGGATCGGCAGGCGCATGTCCGTTACGCCGAGCTGCGCGATGACCGAGCCATCCACGAACTCCACCATCGAGTGGACGACCGACTGCGGATGGACCACGACGTCGATCTTGTCGGGACCGACATCGAAGAGCCAGTGCGCCTCGATCACCTCGAGCCCCTTGTTCATGAGGGTGGCGGAGTCGATGGTGATCTTGCGTCCCATCTGCCAGGTCGGATGCTTCAGCGCGTCGGCCGCCGTCACGGCTTGCAGTTGGGACGCAGTCCGGCCACGGAACGGTCCGCCGGAGGCCGTGAGCACCAGGCGCTTGAGCTCGGCGGGTTCGTGCCCACGGAGGCACTGGTGGATGGCATTGTGCTCGCTGTCCACGGGCAGGATCGCCACACCCCTGCGGCGGGCGGCCGCGGTGACGATGCCGCCAGCCATGACGAGCACTTCCTTGTTGGCGAGGGCGATGGTCTTGCCGCACTCGATGGCGGCGAGCGTGGCCTCGAGCCCGTCGGTGCCCGCCGACGCGCAGAGCACGACATCGACATCGGGGTGCGTGGCCACGGCCACCAGGCCCTCGCGCCCCACGTCAGCCAGCGTCGTCTCGCTCGACCACGTGCCGTGCGCACGAAGCTGCTCGGCTGCGGCCGGCGTCGCCATCGCCGCAATGCGCGGACGGTAGCGCGCCACCTGCTCCGCCATGCGCTCGACGTTCTCACCAGCCGCGAGGCCGACGACCTCGAGGCGATCCGCGTGCGTATCGACCACCGACAGGGCGCTCTGCCCGATGGAGCCGGTGGAGCCCAGGATGGCCACGCGACGCCTGGGCTCAGACATGCCTGAGGACCACGTAGTAGACCGGCGCCGCAAACAGCAGCGCATCGATCCGGTCGAGCACGCCGCCGTGCCCGGGGATGAGCGACGAGCTGTCCTTCACGCCGGCGCTGCGCTTCAGCATCGACTCGAAGAGATCGCCGGCGATGCCGAGCGCCACCACCGTGACGCCGAGCAGGACGCGAAACGCGAGCGGCATCGCGGGTAGCCAGGCGCCACCGAGCAGCACCATGAGCAGCGTCCCGAACAGGAACCCGCCGTACGCACCTTCGATGGTCTTCTTGGGGCTGATCGTCTCGGCGAGCTTCCGCTTCCCGAACGCCCGTCCGACGAAGTACTGCGACGAGTCACTCACGATGACCGTGAGCATCAGCAGGAACAGCGCCTTCGGACCGTGGCTCTCACGAATCGCGAGGAGGGCACCGAGCGGCAACCCGAAGTAGAGGCACGGCAGGAGTGCCGCCGACGCCGACGCCACGGCGTCGCTGCCGCCGCGCCACGTGCCGAGCGACATCGCCCCGGTCGCGACGAACGCGGTGAGCAGGACCAGGTCGAGCGGCAGGCTGACGCCGTTCCACACCGCGTGCGAGAACGAGGCGCAGGTGAGGGCGGCGGCCGCCGTGGACACGACGGTCGGGAACGGCAGCTGGCTCGCGGCGGCGAGCGCGGCGAACTCGTGGCATGCCAGCGTCACCAGCAGCACGGCGATGACGAGGAACAGCCAGGCCGGGGCGAACCAGACGGCCGCGACGGTCAGGGCGATCATGACCGCGCCGCTGATGATGCGGGTAATCACTTGGCGCCGAGCGCAACCGGCGACGGCTTGATGCCGCCGTAGCGGCGATCGCGCTTCTGGTAATCGAGGATGGCACCGAGCAGGTCGCGGCGCCTGAAGTCGGGCCAGAGGGTGTCGGTGACCCAGATCTCGGCGTAGGCAATCTGCCAGAGCAGGAAGTTGCTGACCCGCATCTCGCCGCTGGTGCGGATCAGCAGGTCGGGATCGGGCTGGCCCGCGGTGTAGAGGAACTCGCCGAACTTCGTCTCGTCGAGCGACGCCGGGTCGATGCCGGCGGCGATGGCGCGACGGGCGGCATCCACGATTTCAGCGCGACCGCCATAGTTCAACGCGATGTTGAACAGCATGCCGGTGTTGCCTTCCGTCTTCCGGATCCCGATCTCGAGTTCCTTCTGGACGTCGGGCGCGAGTTCGTCCGTGCGGCCGATGACGCGGAAGCGGATGTTGTTCTTGAGCAGCGTGCCGAGTTCGAGCCTGATGTACCGCTTGAGCAGCATCATCAGCATGCTCACCTCGGTCTTGGGCCGCTTCCAGTTCTCGACCGAGAACGCATAGAGCGTGAGCACCTCGATCCCCAGGCGGGCGGAGGTCTCGACGACGTCGCGCACCGAGTCGATGCCGGCGCGGTGCCCTTCGACCCGTGGCAGGTGACGCTGCGCCGCCCATCGCCCGTTCCCGTCCATGATGACGGCCACGTGCGCGGGCAGCTGCTCGAAGTTCACCTGACGGGCGAGCGCCTCGTCGGGGGATCCTGGCGGAATCCACGCCAGGAGTTGCTCAAGCGACATGCTGGTCCATTATAAGTCGCCTACTGATACTCGACCGCGACCAGAAACAGCCCGGCAGGCGGCGCGGTACGGCCGGCGGTCCCGCGCGACCGCGAGGCGAGGACATCGTCCATGGACTCAGGCGTGCGGAAGCCACGGCCGACCTCGACGAGCGTCCCGGCGATCGCACGAACCATGTGGCGGAGGAATCCTTCGCCCCGGACCTCATAGGTCACGAGGCGCGTTCCAGGCTGCGGC
The DNA here is from genome assembly GCA_046331345.1 of Vicinamibacterales bacterium. GTDB lineage: Bacteria > Acidobacteriota > Vicinamibacteria > Vicinamibacterales > CAVVIG01 > CAVVIG01. The sequence continues at coordinate 623,238 of JAXLRA010000006.1, forward strand.
TCCGTCGCGACCACCTCCGACGACCAGAGGGTGCGGACGGAGGTTTCGACGTCGGTGCCGGCGCCCTGGAACGCCGCGAAGTCGTGGGTGCCGACCAGGCGGCTCGCCGCCGCCTGCATGGCGGGCACGTCGAGCGGAGGCCAGGGCACATGCCACACGTACGGCCGCTCGAACGGGCTCAGGACCGTGCCGTTCCAGATGCGGTAGCGATACCGCTTGGCTGTTGCGCGGAAGCGGGCATGGAAGTCGGGTCCGACCTCCTCGGCGTCGAGGACCCGCACGGCGGGCGGCAGGTGCATGTTGAGCGCCTTGACCAGCGATCGGGGGGCGATGGCCCGGCCCAGGGCGATCGACGCCACCTGCCCCAGGGCGTGCACGCCCGCGTCGGTGCGCCCGGCGCCACTGACTACGACCGGTGCGCCTTCGAGCACCGCGAAGGCCGCCTCGAGCAGCCCCTGGACCGAGACGCCTGAAGCCTGACGCTGCCATCCGACGAGCCCGGTGCCGTCGTAGGCGATCGTCAGCTTCAGGTGCCGCACGTCAGGCACCCACGGGACGGGAGCCGGGCTTCACGACCGGAAGCCCCTGCGCGCAGAGCGGGCACGCATCGGGCTGGTAGGTCGGCAGGTCGACCGCCAGCAGCGCCTCGAACGGCACGTCGAAGGCGGCCTTGCCGCCGCTCCGATCCACGATGGACGCGGCCCCCACCACGTGTCCGCCGGCCGCCGTCGCGACCTGCATCGTTTCCCGCGTGGAGCCGCCCGTGGTGCACACGTCTTCCACGACGAGCACGCGGTCGGACTCGGACAGGACGAACCCGCGGCGCAGCGTCAGCACGCCGTCCTGCCGCTCCGCGAACAGGGCACGGACCCCGAGGGCCCGGCCCACTTCGTGGCCGATGACCACCCCGCCGAGGGCCGGGGAGAGCACGACCGTGGCGCGCAGGTCGCGCACCCGCTCGGCGATCGCCCGCCCGAGGTGCTCGGCCGATGCCGGGTGCTGGAGGACGAGGGCGCACTGCAGGTAACCGGTGCTGTGCAGTCCGGAACTCAGGCGGAAGTGTCCTTCGAGCAGGGCGCCTGATTTCCGGAACAGATCGAGGAGTTCGTCTCGTGTGGCCATGGGACTCGCTAGTATACAATCCGGGTTCGCTGAACCGATCGCCCCCGCCTTGCGTCTACTAGTCGAGAACCCGATGTCTCGCCTGTTGGAGCTTCCGTCCATGCGTCAATCGAAGAAGTGCGCCACCCTGGTGCTGGCCGCGGCCCTCGTCGCCGGCCAGGTCCTTCCAGCCGCCGCCCAGGGGCAGGCCCAGCCCGTTCGCAAGCTCTCGGTCGACGAGGCCGTGAAGCTGGCGCTCGAGCAGAATCTCGGCATCCAGATCGAGCGGATCAATCCGCAGATCGAGGACGTGGCCATCGCCCAGGCCCGCAGCTACTGGGTGCCCACGCTCTCCAGCACGCTGCAGAACAACTCGACGAACACCCCGTCGAGCAGCTTCCTGTCCGGCGGCGCCTCGAAGATCACGGACTCCCGATTCTCCACGCAGTTCGGCGTGAGCCAGCAGCTGCCCACCGGCGCGAACTACCAGTTCGCCTGGAACAGCGCCAGGGCGACCTCCACCAACCTGTTCACCAACTTCGACCCGCTGCTCAGCTCGAACGTGGCGTTCAGCATCTCGCAGCCGCTGCTGCGCGGCCGCACCATCGACTCCTACCGGCAGCAGCTGCAGACCACCCGCAAGGATCGGGAAGCGGCTGACGTCTCGCTGCGCTCCACCATCGCGACCACAACGCGCAACGTGAAGAACGCCTACTGGGATCTCGCCTATGCACGCGAGAACCTCGGCGCCCAGCAGAAGTCGCTTGATCTCGCCAAGCGCGCACTGGCCGACAACGAGAAGCGGGTCCAGATCGGCACCATGGCCCCCATCGACATCGTCGAGGCTCAGAGCGAGGTCGCACGGAACGAGGAGGCGGTCATCGTCGCCGAGGCGGCGATCAAGCAGGCCGAGGACCGGCTGCGTGCGCTGATCCTGAATCCGTCGGCGCCCGACTTCTGGACCACGACCATCGAGCCGAGCGAGACGATGCCCTTTGCCCCGGTCAGCGTCGACGTGGACGGCGCGATCCGCAAGGCCATCAGCAGCCGCACCGACGTGCAGCTGGCCAAGAACAGCCTCGAGAAAAGCGACATCAACCTGAAGTACTTCCGCTCGCAGATCCTGCCGGAGATCAACGCGAACCTGTCCTATCAGTCGAACGCGGTGGGCGGCTCGCAGCTGACGCCGGTGAACCTGACCGGCACCAACTCGGCGCGGTCGGTCATCGCACAGCGGGGCTACGGCTCGGTGCTGGGTGATGTGCTCACCAGCGCCTACCCCACCTGGACGTTCGGGGTCACGGTGGCCTATCCGCTCGGCGGCAACACGCAGGAAACCAACCTCGCCCGCGCCAAGCTGCAGTACTCGCAGGCGGAAACGCAGGTGAAGAACCTCGAGATGCAGATCGGCACGCAGGTCCGCGATGCTGCCCGCCAGGTGCAGACCAACGCCAAGCGCGTCGAGAGCGCCCGCGTCGCGCGCGATCTCGCCGAGCAGAAGCTGGCCGCCGAGGAGAAGAAGTTCGCCGCGGGCATCCAGATCAGCTTCTTCGTGTTCCAGGCGCAGCGCGACCTCGCGCAGGCCCGCACCAACGAGATCAAGGCGATTGCCGACTACAACAAGTCGGTGGTCGATTACGAAGCGGTCCAGGACACCTCACTGACCGGCAACGCCCAGATCACGTCGGCGGCGCAGGGCACACGGTAAGCGCCTCTGAATTGCAGAATTCAGATTTCAGATTGCAGATTGGAATTCGGCACGTTGAGCGGTGGCCCCACCGGCACCGTGAACGAATTCCAAAATCCAATCTGCAATCTGAATTCTGCAATCTGCAATTCCCCAACCTCCAACCTCTGACCTCCGATCTCCCCGGTTCTGACTTCTAAGTTCTCCGTTCGAACTTCGGATACGATTTCGTCGTGCCGAAACTCTCGGTCACCATCATCACCAAGGACGAAGAGTCCGACATCGCCGGCGCGATCGAGTCCGTGGCATGGGCCGACGAGGTCGTGGTCGTCGATTCCCAGAGCAGCGATCGGACCGTTGAGATTGCGCGCGGCGCCTCGGCGCCGGTCGTGGTGATCGTGAAGGAGTGGCAGGGCTACATCGAGCAGAAGAACTTCGCGGCCGGACAGGCCTCGCACGACTGGATTCTCTCGCTCGACGCCGACGAACGGGTCACGCCCGCGCTGGCCGAGCAGATCCGCCTCGTGCTGCAGGCGCCGGGGCACACGGCGTACGAGATGCCCCGCCTGACCTGGCACCTCGGTCAGTGGATCCGGGGCACGGACTGGTATCCCGACTACCAGACGCGGCTGTACAACCGGCGCAAGGCCCGCTGGACCGGACGCTACGTGCACGAGGCGGTGGCGGTGGACGGCACCCGCGGGCGGCTCACCGGAGAGCTGCAGCACTTCGCCTACCGCGACATTTCGGACCATCTCGAGACGATCGACCGCTACACCGCCCACGCGGCGCGGCAGATGTTCGAGTCGGGCCGCCGCGCCTCGCTCTTCGACCTCCTGCTCCACGGACCGCTGGCGTTCCTCAGGAACTACATTGCCAGGGGCGGCTTCCGGCTCGGACGCGTCGGCCTCATCGTCTCGACGATGAACGGGTATTACGTGTTCCTGAAGTTCGCGAAGCTGTGGGCGCTGCAGACCGCGCCCGAAGCGCGCCCCCGTGACGGGGCCGGCTCGTGACCGGGCGCTGACACCGTGTTCTCGCTGCACATCGACACCGCCCGCAGCTGGCGCGGCGGGCAGAACCAGGTGCTCCTGACCGTCAACGGCCTGCGGGCCGCCGGCCAGCGGGCGGCGCTGGTGGCCCATCCCGACGGCGAGCTGCTCAAGCGCGCCCAGGAGGGGCTCGACCTGATCCCCATCGCGGTGCGCACCGAGGCGGACCTGGCCGCGGGCTGGCGCCTCGCACGGGTGCTCGCCCGCCTGAAGCCGGATGTCATCCAGGCGCACGACCCCCACGGCGTGGCGCTGGCGAGCACGGCACTCTCGCTGGGCGCCGCGTCACGGTGGCGGGCCGGGCAGCGGGCGCCGGCGCTCATCGCCACCAGGCGGGTCGACTTCCACCTGAAGGCGAACGCCTTCTCGCGCTGGAAGTACCGGCAGGTGGACTGCTTCATCGCGGCATCCGAGGCCATTCGCCAGATGCTCATCGGCGACGGCATCGCGCCCGAGCGGGTGGTCACCGTGCACGAAGGGGTCGACGTGGACCGCATCGACGCCGAGCCGCGCGTCAACGTCCACGAAGCGCTGTGGCTGCCGCACCAGGCGCCGCTCATCGGGAACGTCGCGGCCCTCGTCGCGCACAAGGGGCAGCGCTATTTCATCGAAGCGGCGCACCTGGTCGTGCAGAAGATCCCCGACGCACGGTTCGTCATCCTCGGCGAAGGCGAGCTGCGCGAGCACCTCGAGCACCTGGTGCGCGAGTTCCACCTGGAGAAGCACGTCCTGCTGCCCGGCTTCCGCACGGACGTCATCGGCTGCATCAAGGGAGTCGACCTGTTCGTGATGAGTTCGATCACCGAAGGGCTTGGCACGTCGAGCCTCGACGCGATGGCCTGCCGCAAGGCCGTGATCGGCACGAGCGCCGGTGGCATCCCCGAGGTTGTGGCCGATGGCAGGACCGGGATCATCGTGCCGCCCCGCGACGCGCAGGCGCTCGCGGACGCCATCATCAAGCTGGTGCGCGACGAGGCGCTGCGGGCGCGCATGGAAGACGCGGCCTACACCCGCGTGCGCGAGCGCTTCACGGTGGAGCGGATGGTCGCCGAAACGTCAGCGGTCTACGCCCGCCTTGCGGGCCGGCCGCACGTCGCGGACCTGCAGCGCTGATGCGCAGCGCGGAGGTCCGGCTGAAGCCGGACCCCACGAATGGGACGCTTGCTGCTGAACGAGGCATGAGCGGCTCCCAGATGCGGCTGAAGCCGGACGCCACCATCGGAAGCTTGCCGCGGAAGCCGGACCCCACGAATGGGACGCTTGCTGCGGAAGCCGGCTCCTACCAATGGGAACCTGGTTGCTGAAGCCGGAGCCCACGACGGCTAGCTTGCGGCTGAAGCCGGACCTCACCATGGGAAGTCTGCTGCCGGGAGCACTCGTGGGGTCCACCTTCAGGTGGACCTGGCCCGCTAGTCGTCGCGCAGCCAGCCCTGGAGCAGCCCGTACTGCACGACGTCGATGCGGCTGCGGAACCCCAGCTTCTTCATCGCGTTCCCCTTGTGCACCTCGACCGTCTTCACGCTGATGCCGAGTTCCGCGGCGATTTCCTTGTTGCTGTGCCCCTGGGCCACGAGCCGCAGCACCTGGTTCTCGCGGTCGCTGACCTGCGGGGTAGCCGATGGCCCGCGTGAGGGTGTGCGTCGGATGACGTTCGCCATCCTCGCGCCGAGCGCGTTGTCCACGTAGTCGCGCCCTGAGGCCGCAGCCCGCACTGCGGCCAGCAACTCCGACGAGGGGCTCCGCTTCAGCACGTATGCCGACGCACCCGCACTCAGCAGCTCGCGCACGTAGCCGTCGTCGTCGTGCCTGGTGAGGACGACCACCGAGGCGTCGAGACCGGCCTGTTTCAGCTCGCGTGTGGCCACGAGCCCGTTGACGTCGGGCATCGACACGTCCATCACCACGACGCGCGGCTTGAGGGTTCGCACCCGCTCGAGGACCTCGCGCCCGCTCGGCACCACGCCGACGACATGCATGTCCGGCTGGCTGTCGATGAGCAGCGTCAATCCTTCTCGCACGGTCTCGTGATCTTCGGCGAGCAGGACATCGATACGCGGGACAGGCGACGAATCGGCGACGTCGGCAAACATGGGCGCTCCTCGTGAGGAGTGAAGATTAACGCAGGAGCCCCGAAAACGGTCAGCGACTATCCGCGGCCAGCCTTCGCCGGCCGGCAGACGCCCTTGAGCGGGCACTGCGCGCTCCCGCGGGGCGTCCCGGATCCACAGGCGTTCATCATGCCCAGATGGCAAACCGAGAAGTCGTACTTGATGGGATCCTCGGGATCCAGCGCACGGAGCGACCGGGTGATGTCCAGCGCCATGGGCCAGCCCGGACTGGTGTAGCGGGTCAGCCGCAGGCAGCGCCCGACCCTGATGATGTGCGTATCGAGCGGCACGACCAGCCGTGACGGCGAGACGCGGCTCCAGATGCCCAGGTCGAGCGCGTCGCGGCGCACCATCCAGCGCATGAAGAGATTGAGGCGCTTGCACGCACTCCCGCCGGACGGACGCGGAAAGAAGTACCCGACGCCGGGCCTCGCAGGCACGCGCCCGTAGGCGGCCCGCAGATCGAGCGCCATGGCTCGCGCGGAGAAGCTGTCCAGCGCGTCACGGACATCCTCGCCGCCCGTGTCGCCTTCGAGGAAGAAGCCCTCGATCGAGCCGGATCGGTCCAGCATCTGGCGCAGCACCCAGAGGAGCGCGATCACGTCCACGCCGCGCGTCCAGCGGTGCACGAAGTCGCGCAGCGGCCCGCCGTCGCGCGCGGGCTCGAACCGCCGGACGAACGCCGCCGGCCCGTCCCCCATCACGTCGGCGACCCGCCCGATCGACTGCATGACGCTGGTGACCCGGCCGAAGGCGAGTCCGGCCGCACAGAACGCCATCACCTCCTGATCGTCTGGCCGCGCATAGCGCCGCACGATCTGGATGGGGTCCGTCGCCGAGTCAGCCATGTTGAAGCTGTCGTACAACGCGTCCAGCGTTGGCTTCAGCACATCGGGTGTGCCCCTGCCGCTCCGTCGCACTTCCGTCTTTCGACCAGCCAATCCGCGATCCAATCTGAAATCAGCAATCTGAAATCTGCAATTCAGGTCTGTGCCACTATGATTTTCGCATGCGCCGCATCCTGGTCCGGCTCGTCCTGGCAGTCCTGCTGATCGTCCTGCTCGTCGCAGGCGGCGGCTACCTGTACCTGCGTCAGTCGCTGCCCGACTATGACACCGATGTCACTGTCAGCGGACTCACGCGCGACGTCGACATCGTGCGCGACGAGAATGCCGTGCCGCACATCTTTGCCTCGACGCGGCGTGATGGCCTGTTCGGCCTCGGTTACGCGCATGCGCAGGATCGGCTCTGGCAGCTCGAGTTCCAGCGTCGCATCGGGCACGGCCGGCTCTCCGAGGTCTTTGGAACGGCAACCGTGGCGCAGGATCGGTTCCTTCGCACGGTGGGCTTCGGGCGCGCCGCGCAGCGTGCGTGGGACCGGCTCCCGCGGGAAACACAGGTCGACATCAACGCCTATGTCGCCGGCGTCAACGCATTCATCAACACCCATCACGGCCGGGCGCTGCCGCCCGAGTTCACCGTGCTCCGCTTCGAGCCCGAGCCGTTCACGGGCGTCGACGTGCTCGTGTGGGTGAAGATGATGGCCTGGGATCTCAGTGCGAACTACTCATCGGAGCTCGTGCGCCGCGATCTGCTTGCGAAGGTCGGCCCGGAGCGCCTGAACCAGCTGCTCCCGCCGTACCCGGTGGACGGCCTGAGCATCCTGAACGATCAGCCCAGCGTGCCGCCAGTGACCACCTCCCCGGTTCCACCGGCTCCGGGCATCACCACCTCGTCGTCGGCCTGGCCGCTCTTCGAGCAGGGGCTGCGGAACGGCCATCCCCTGGTCGCCGACGCGCTGCTCGCCGGGGCGACGCGTGAGGCCATCGGTTCGAACAACTGGGTGGTGGACGGGACGCTGACCGCCACTGGTGCCCCGCTCCTCGCCAACGACCCGCACCTCGCGGCCAAGATCCCGTCCATCTGGTATCTCGCGCATGTGTCGGCCGGCGACTTCGACATCATCGGCGCGACGCTGCCGGGCACTCCAGCGGTCGCACTCGGCCGCTCCAAGTACATGGCGTGGGGCGCCACCAATGTGGGCGCCGATGTCCAGGACCTCTACCGGGAGCGGCTCGACCCGACCGGGCGGCTGGCGGAATTCCGCGGGCAAATGGAGCCCATGACCATCATCCCGGAAACCATCACCGTGAAAGGTGCGGCGCCCGTCGTGATGGACGTACGCATCACGCGGCACGGCCCCCTGGTGTCGGACGCCATCAACGCGAACAACGCGGCGTCCAGGAACCCGCCACCGGGACCACCGCTCGAGCCGCTCGCCTTCCGCTGGACGGCACTGGACGACGAGGACCTGACGATAGCGGCCTACATGCGCATGAACGAGGCGCGCAGCTGGGACGACGTCACGGAGGCCCTGAAGGATTACGTGGTCCCGTCGCAGAACTTCGTCTTCGCCACGACGGACGGGCACATCGGCTACTACGCGCCCGGTCGCATCCCGCTGCGCGCCTCGGGCGACGGGCTCCAGCCGGCGGACGGCTGGACGGGAGAGGCGGAGTGGACCGGATTCGTCCCGTTCGATCGGCTGCCGCACGCCTACGATCCCCCCTCGCACATGATCGTCACGGCCAACAACCGCCCCTCGGGTGCGGCTGATGCGCCGATGCTCGGACTCGAGTACCCGAATCCCTACCGCGCCCAGCGCATCACCGACCTGCTGCGTGAGCTCACGGCAGCGAAGAAGCTCACACCGGACGACTTCGCCCGCATCCAGGGCGATACGGTGTCCCTGCATGCGCGGAACCTGCTGCCGCGCCTCCTCGCGCACGTGCAGCCCACGACGGCGCTCGATCGCCAGGCGGTCGACATGCTGCGGGCCTGGGACGACAACGCCTCTGGTGCATCGGCGGCCGCCGCGCTCTTCGAGGCCTGGTTCCTGCGCCTGGCGCCGTCGCTCGTGGGCGACGAACTCGGCACCTCGACCACGGCGTACGAGAGCCGCTTCTCCGGCATCACGCGCTTCGTCGAGGCGAGCCTCGACGGCAACCCGGCCTGGTGCGACAACGTGACGACGGGCATGCGCGAGACCTGCGACCAGGTGGTGACCACGGCACTGCACGCGGCCGTGGAGCAGCTGGCGGAGCGATTGGGACGCGAGCCCGAGCGCTGGCGGTGGGACGCCGTCCACACCGCGGTCTTTCCACACCAGGGGCTCGACGCAGTCGGTGCGCTGCGCCCGTTCCTGAGCCGGCGTCTGCCGTACCCAGGCGACTGGAGCACGGTGAACGTGGGGCCGGTCGCGGCCGACACGCCGTTCGAGCAGCGCTCGATCCCGAGCTACCGCGGGATCTTCGACCTCTCTCCCGCGCACGACGACCGCTACATCGAACCGGTCGGCGCGTCAGGCCACTTCCTGTCGCCGCACTACGACGACTTCATGCAGGACTGGAGTCAGGTGCGCTACCGCAAGGTGCGCATGGACAGGCTGGACATCGAGAAGAGCGCGCTCGGACGCATGCGATTACGAGCGTCCCGATGACGCGGACTCCGGACTTCGGGCTTCAGGCTTCAGGGCTCGTCGACGTCAGGCCAGTCAGTCACTCGAGTCCGAAGCCGACCACGCGCAAAGCCCGGAGTCTGGCGCCCGAAGCCCCGGGCGTGCTCAGAAACGCGTAATCGGCACGCCGGCCTTGCACTGCGGGCACTCGGACGCCGTGTAGTTCGCGGGGGCCTTGAACTCGGCGAGCGTGATGTTCGGGACGCCGATGTCTACGATGGCTTCCAGGCGGTCGCAGATTTCGACCGTGGCAACCACGGTGCCGCCGGCGGCGGTGACGAGCTGCGCGCACTTCGCGAACGTCTCACCCGTATTGCGCACGTCGTCGGCGATGAGGACACGCTTCCCCCGCAGTTCGCGCTGGTAGTACGGGCGCAGCGAGTAGCCATATGTCCCCAGGTGGAACGGGGCGAACAGGCACGGCGGATGCGTGAGGCTGCGGCGGCTGTCGAGCAACCCGGCGATCGTGTGGGCCAGCAGCGCGCCGCCCGTGGCGGGGCCCGCCACCACCTCGACCTTCGACAGCAGGTCGCCCGGCATCAGGTCGAGCAGGTCCTGCGCAAGGCGCCAGATGGTCGATGGCTGCCGGAACAGCCCGTGCGGGTTCACGTACGCCGCCCCGTGGTATCCGTTGCCGAAGTCGAAGTGCCCGTCTTCCATCAGCACTCCGGCGCTCCGCAGATCCTTCAGGGCCTTCTCGCGAATGTCAGCCTTCTTGTCCATCAGGTGAATCGCCAATCGCTGGGTGCCAATCGCTACAGTGAACTCTAGAGGGCCACATCGACGGCGCTGTTCCGGTACACCACGCGTCCACCCACGATGGTGGCCGCTACACCGCCACGCAGTTCCCAGCCGTCGAACGGCGTGTTCTTCGACTTCGACTTCATCGACTTCGCGTCGACCTTCACCGGCATGTCCGGCGCAAGCACGGTGATGTCTGCCGGCGCCCCCTCATGGAGCGAGCCGCCCGGCACGCGCAGGATGCGCGCCGGGTTCACCGACAGCAGTTCCACGAACCGCGCGAACGTGATGTGGCCCGGGTGCACCAGGCGGTCGAAGCAGAGCGAGACGCAGGTCTCGAGGCCGGTGATGCCGAACGGCGCGCGGTCGAACTCGACGTGCTTCTCGTCGTAGTGATGCGGGGCGTGGTCGGTGGCGATCACGTCGACGCTGCCGTCGATGATCCCCTGCAGCATGGCGTCGCGATCCGCGGTCTCGCGGAGCGGCGGGTTCATCTTCGTGTTCGTGTCGTAGGGCACCGGCGACGCCACCGCATCGTCGGTGAGGATGAAGTGGTGCGGCGCCACCTCGCAGGTGACGTTCGCGCCGCGGGACTTGCCGTAGCGGACGGCGTCCAGCGTCTGGCGCGCGCTCATGTGAGCGATGTGGATGCGGCCCCCGGTGAGCTCGGCGAGCGCGATGTCGCGCTGCGCCATGATCGACTCGGCCTCGCCGGGAATGCCGCGCAGGCCGAGTTTCGACGCGACGAGCCCCTCGTGCGCCACGCCGTCGCCCTTGAGCGAGGGGTCTTCACAGTGCTCGATGACGAGCATGTCGAACATCTTCGTGTACTCGAGGGCGCGCCTCGCGAGCAGTGCCGTCCGGATCGGATGCCCGTCGTCGGTGACGGCGACACAGCCCGCCTCCTTCAGCTCGCCGAGTTCCGCCATCTGCTCGCCCTTCTGCCCGACCGAGACCGCGCCGATCGGGTAGACGCGCGCCAGGTTGGCCTCAGCCGCCTTCTTGAGGACGTACTGCGTGACCCCGCCGTTGTCGTTCACCGGCGAGGTGTTCGGCATGCAGGCCACGGCGGTGAAGCCGCCGGTCACCGCCGACAGCGTGCCGGTGGCGACGGTCTCCTTGTGCTCCTGCCCGGGCTCGCGCAGGTGCACGTGCATGTCGATCAGTCCGGGCGTGAGCACCAGGTGCGCCGGGATCGGCACCACCTCGGTGCCGGCCTCCGCGGTCAGGTTGGTCCCGATGCGGGCGATGCGACCATCCTCGATGAGGATGTCGAACACGCCATCACGTCCATTGGCCGGGTCGACGACCCGCCCGCCCTTAAGCAGCCGCTTCATGTTCAACTCCGCCGGCCAGGAGATAGAGCACCGCCATCCGGACGGCCACGCCGTTGGCGACCTGTTCGAGGATGACCGAGTACGGACCGTCGGCCACCTCGGAGGCAATCTCGACACCGCGATTCATCGGTCCCGGATGCATGATGATCACATCCGGTTTCGCGAGCGCGACCCGCGCCTCCGTCATTCCGAAGAGGTTGAAGTATTCGCGCAGCGAGGGGAAGAACGCCCCCTGCATCCGCTCCTGCTGGATGCGCAGCATCATCACCGCGTCGGCATCCCGCACCGCCTCGTCGACCGACGAGGTGACCGAGACACCGAGCTGGTCGATCCCGCGCGGCACCAGCGTCGGCGGGCCGCTCACCACGACGTGCGCGCCCAGCTTGGTCAGGAGCGCGATGTTCGAGCGCAGCACGCGGGAGTGCAGCAGGTCGCCGACGATGGCGACCTTGAGCCCCTCGATGCGCTGCTTGTGCTGGCGAATGGTGAACGCGTCGAGCAGCGCCTGCGTCGGGTGCTCGTGGAGGCCGTCGCCCGCGTTGATGATGCGGGACTTGCAGATGCGCGACAGCAGGTTGCAGGCGCCGGAGGAGGCATGCCGCAGGACGATCATGTCCGGCGACATCGCCTCGATGTTCATCGCGGTGTCGGCGAGGGTCTCGCCCTTCAGCACGCTCGACGCCGCCACGGCGATGTTGAGCGTGTCCGCACTCAGCCGCTTCTCGGCGATCTCGAACGACGTCCGCGTGCGCGTGCTCGGCTCGTAGAACAGGTTCACGACCGTCTTGCCGCGGAGCGTCGGGACCTTCTTGATCGGACGCTCGCCGATCTCGCGCATGGCGATCGCCGTGTCGAGCACCCGGTAGATGTCGTCCGCGGTGAGGTCGTCGATGCTGAGCAGATCCTTCTTCATTCCTGGATCTCCACTTCGTCGGTCCCGTCCACTTCCGTGAGGCGCACCTGGACGCTCTGCGAGAGCGAGGTCGGCAGGTTCTTGCCCACGTAGTCCGCCTTGATCGGCAGTTCGCGGTGACCGCGATCGACGAGCACCACCAGCTGGATGGACTTGGGCCGGCCGAATTCGAGCAGCGCGTCCAGCGCCGCCCGGATCGTCCGTCCCGTGTAGAGCACGTCGTCCACCAGGAGGATGCGCCTGTCGTCGATCGAGAACGTGATGTTGGTCTGGCCCACGACCGGCTGCGCGCCGATCGAGTGGCGCATCAGGTCGTCGCGGTAGAGCGTGATGTCGAGGGCGCCGACCGGCACCTCGTGCCCGGCGATCTCCCCGACCTGGTGCGCAAGGCGGCGGGCGAGCGGCACCCCGCGGCGCTGGATGCCGACGAACGCCAGCTCCTCGACGCCGCGGCTGCGCTCCACGATTTCGTGGGCGATGCGCGTCAGCGTGCGGCCGATACGGTTGGCGTCGAGCACTACAGCCATGCGGAAGCCGGCCTTTCCGTCGACCGGTGCAGACGCACGGCCCACGACAGGTGGTGCAGGAACAGGGACGAGAGGTGCGGAGGCGTATGCGGCGGACGCCGCGTCTGGCGAGCAGGGTTCGTCATGAGGACCTCTTCGCAGCCTCGCTGGGCCGCGTTAAAGAAGACAGGGATGAGTATACCGGAATTGCAGATTGCAGAATTCAGATTGCAGATTCGATTGCAGAATTCCAATCCGACATCGGCGAATTCCAGTTCTGAAATCTGCAATCTGAAATCTGCAATTCCTGCGGTTGCTATACTGCCCTGATGCCCCTCGACGTTGCTGCCGCGGTGATCGCGAATACGCGGCTGTCGCACGACTACAACGTGCTCGCGCTCCAGGCGCCGGAGATTGCGGCGACGGCCGTGCCTGGACAGTTCGTCATGGTGAAGGCTGCGGCCGGCCATGACCCGCTCCTGCGGCGCCCGTTCTCCGTCTTCGAAATCCTGCGGGACCATGACGGCCGGGCCACGGGCCTCTCCATCCTGATCAAGCGCATCGGCCCGTCCACGCGCCTCCTCTACGATGCGAAGGTCGGCGACACAGTCGCCTGCCTCGGACCGCTCGGTCAGCCGTTCACGCTGGTCGATCCGCCCGAAGAGGGCTGGATGATCGCCGGCGGCGTGGGGCTCGCGCCGTTCTGGACGCTGGCCGAGGCGCTCGTCGCCAGGCACGTGAAGACCACGCTCTTCTATGGGGCGCGGAAGGGCGACGAACTCTTCTACCTGGACTTCTTCCGGAACCTCGGCGTCGACCTGGTGCTCACGACCGAAGACGGGAGCCTGGGCGAGAAGGGGCGCATCATCGCCCCGCTCGACCGAGCGCTCGCGTCGCGCCCGCAGGACGACGCCGTGACGCTGTATGCGTGCGGGCCGGAGGGCATGCTCGAGGCAACGGCACACACCGCCGCGAAGTACGGGCGGCGCTGCGAGGTGTCGGTGGAGCGAATCATGGGCTGCGGCATGGGCGGCTGCTACAGCTGCATCGTGCCGATGAAGACCCCCTCGGGCGGCTTCCATCACGTGCGCTCGTGCATTGCGGGGCCGGTGCTCGACGCCGCCCAGATCGTGTGGGACTGACATGAGCGCGCAGGAGGTTGGAGGTTCGAGGTTGGAGGTTGGGCAGACGGACACGGCCCCCATCGATCTTTCGGTGAAGATCGGCTCACTGACACTCGCGAATCCGGTGATGTCGGCGAGCGGGTGCTTCGGCTACGGCGTCGAGTATGCCGGCGTGGTCGACCTCGCGTCGCTCGGTGGCGTCGTCGTGAAGGGGCTGTTCCTCAAGGAACGCCAGGGTCATCCTGCGCCGCGCATCGTCGAGACGCCGGCCGGCATGATCAACGCGATCGGGCTGCAGGGGATCGGCGTCCACCGGTTCGTCAGCGAGAAGCTGCCGGAACTGCGGGAGCGCGGGGCCACCGTTGTGGTCAACGTGTGCGGCACCAGCGTTGATGAGTATGCGGAGGTCTCGCGCATCCTCTCGGATGCGGAAGGTGTCCACGCGCTCGAGCTCAACATCTCGTGCCCGAACATCAAGGAAGGCGGCATCCAGTTCGGCTGCAGCCTGGGAGGCACCCACGACGTGGTCAGCGCGGTGCGCAAGGTCACCCGGCTGCCGATCATCCCGAAGCTCACGCCGAACGTGACCGACCCCGCCTCGTTCGCGCGGTCGGCCGAAGAGGCGGGTGCCGATGCGGTCTCGCTGGTGAACACCTTCCTCGCGCTGGCCATCGACGTGGAGACCCGGCGGCCCAAGATCTCGAACGGCATGGGCGGGCTGAGCGGCCCGGCCATCCGGCCCATCGCCGTGCGCATGGTCTACGAGTGCGCGCAGGCGGTGAAGATCCCGGTGATCGGCATGGGCGGCATCATGGACGCCCGCGATGCGCTGGAGTTCATGATTGCCGGCGCCACCGCGGTGCAGGTCGGCACGGCCAACTTCGTCGACCCGCTCATCTGGAACACGATCATCAACGGCATCACCGACTACATGCGCCGCCACAACATCAGCAAGGCCGCCGACCTGGTCGGCTCGGTGAACATGAAGCACTGATCTCACGCCACCGCCGAGGACGCTGAGGACGCGGAGCACAATCCATCCAGAACGACTCCGCGTTCTCCACGAGCTTCGTGGTGGTGAGTTGGCGCTTTGGCGCGCCTGAAGACTAGCGATTGGCAATCCATGAACGAACTGCTCGTAGCCCTCGACGTCGACACCATCGACGAAGCACGTGCCCTCACCAACCAGCTCCGCGGCTGGGTTGGTGGATTCAAGATTGGCAGCCGCCTCTTCACCGCGAAGGGCCCGGCGTTCGTGGAGGAACTCGTGGCGCGCGGCGACCGCGTATTCCTCGACCTGAAGTTCCACGACATCCCGAACACCGTGGCCGGTGCCGTGGCGGCGGCCACGCGTCTGGGCGTGTGGATGGTGAACGTCCACGCCGGCGGCGGCCTCGACATGATGAAGGCGGCGCGGCAGGCCGCTGACGAGGAGGCGGTGAAGGCCTCCATGCAGCCGCCGATGGTCATCGCCGTCACGGTGCTCACCAGCTTCAGCCAGGACGGCATCGCTGCGACCGGCATCACATCGGCGATTCCCGACCAGGTGCGCCGTCTGGCCCTGCTCGCGCAGCAGGCAGGACTCGACGGTGTCGTGGCCTCCCCTCAGGAGATCGGCCTCATTCGCGAGGCCTGCGACCCGCGCTTCGCGATCGTCACCCCGGGCATCCGCGGCGCGTCCGATGCGAAGGGCGATCAGAACCGTACGGCGTCGGCCTCGGGCGCGCTCGCAGCGGGCGCCAGCTACCTCGTGGTCGGTCGGCCGATCATCGCCGCGCCGGATCCCCGCGCCGCCGCCCAGAAGATGGCGGAGGAGTGCGGCAAGTAGGGCGGGCAAGGCTGGAAGGGCGGGTGGGGCTGCCCTGAAAGGCGGCCGGGCAGGCCGGACCGCGGGCAGAGACACGAAGGGCCGGGTTGGCCGGGGAAACACGCGGGAGGGACCTGAGTCCGACCCGCCGTGCCTGCCCTGCCCGCCCGGCCCTTTGCGTTACTTCGCGGTGATGATGAAGTGGCCGCGACGGTTCTGCGACCAGCAGGACTCGTCTTCCGTCGTGCAGAAGGGCTGTTCCTTGCCCTTGCTGATGACGGTGATACGCGACGCGTTCACGCCAAGGCCCACCAGGTAGTCCTTGACCGCGTTCGCGCGGCGCGTGCCCAGCGCCAGGTTGTATTCCGAGCTGCCGCGCGAGTCACAGTGGCCTTCCACCGTGATACCCGTGCTGGTCCAGCGCTTCAGCCAGTCCGCATTCTTCGAGAGCGACGCCTTGGCGTCGTCGCGAATCGCGGATTCGTCGAGATCGAAGAACACGTCGCCCAGCGGCTTCTCCGCGTTCAGCTGATCCAGTGACTTCTGCGCGAAGATCTCGTCCTCCGTCAGCTGCCGCGGAGGCGGCGGTGGCGGTGGGGGCGGCGGCGGTGGTGGCGGCGGCGGTGGTGCTGGCGCGGCCGGCGGGGGCGGCGGGGGCGGCGCAGGCGCCGGGGGCGGTACCTTCTTGGCGCACGCGCCCACGGTCATCACCGTGGTCAGCGCCAGTGCTGTCATCCAAACGTGCTTCCGGGTCATCGTCACACTCCTGGTGGAGAGTCGCAGCTTACAAAGCGTACGCGCAGGTGTCAATTCTTCATAAGACTACAATGACGTGCGATGGACCACCTGCTGCGCGCGACAGCCCTCGCCGAACAACGTCATTTCTGGTTTCGAGGCTTCCGTGCCTTTGTCTCTCCGCTGCTCGAACGGGCTGCGGCCGGACGCCAGGCGCTCCGTCTGCTCGATTGCGGCTGTGGAACCGGCAACAATCTCGCTTTGCTCGGACGCTACGGCCGGGCCTTCGGTTTCGACCTCACCGCCAGTGGCCTCGAGTTCGGCCGGCAATCCGGTCGCACGCGGCTCGCCCGCGCGTCGATCGGTGCCATTCCCTTCCAGGACGCCTCCTTCGATATCGTCACTTCGTTCGATGTTCTGTATTCCCTGCCCGACCCGGTCGAGCAGTCGGCCGCCCGTGAGATGTTCCGCGTCGCACGGCCGGGCGCCTGGCTGATTATCAACGTGGCGGCCATGGAAATGCTCCGGGGCGACCACTCGGTGCTGAGCCACGAACTCCGCCGCTACAGCCGCGAGAGCCTGTCGGCCCTGCTCACGGGCGCCGGATTCCGCATCGAACGTATCACGTATACGAACGCCGTGCTCTTCCCTCCGATGGCGCTCGCGCGCGCCGTCCAGCGTGTACGGGGCCTGTCCGCGGAGCAGGAGGCCGATCAGGAGATCAGCGTGCCCGCCGCTCCGGTCAATGCCGTATTGACAGCCGCCCTGATGCTGGAGGCCGCCTGGGTCCGCGCCGGGATCAACAATCCCGCCGGCAGTTCCCTCCTGTGCCTGGCGAGGAAGCCCGCCTGACACCAGGAGCCTTCAGAATTCAGGAAACAGGCGAGAGCGAGAGCTCGAGGATCTTGAGCCCCAGCTTGCGCCGGTCCTGCGAGCGCCACTCGGCCTCGGCCGGCACGTAGACGTGGCTGCTCTCGATCGTGAGATTCACCTCGGGCGCCGCCAGCAGCGACTGCGGAATCATCACGACGGTCGAGAATGCCTGATTGACGTCGAACTCGGTCGCCACGGTGTCGCCGACGCGGATCCTGACGTGCGACGTCTTTGCATGCTCGATCTCGCCGCGCAGCGTCAGCGCGAGGCCATGCCCCTCTGGACGGACGCGGAGCGTCGAGCTTCCGGAGGCCCACCGCCAGAGCACGCCGGTCCGCGGGTTGTATTCCTGCTCGTTCCATCCCTCGCCGTAGCCGAAGACGACCTGGCCGGCAGGGGCCGCATCGAACTGCTCAATCGCCAGTTCGGGACTGTTCGACGCGATGGTGACCTCGGCGTAGTCGCCGGGCACGTCGATGGGCGGCACCGGAATCATGCGCAGGAAGAATCCGGGCGCGATCGACTCAGCGAGCAGCTGACGCCCTGCCACTGACACGGTGAGCGTCGCGTCAGGGCCGGCATTGGCCAGGTTCCGGCCTCCGACCATCAGGACCGCAGGGGCGGGGTAGCGGCGGACCCAGCCGGAGATCGGCCCGTAGCCCGGTCCCTTGCGGTCCTCGCGCGCGGTCCCGGCCGTTTCCGGTGTCAGGGCCCAGCCTTCGCCCAGGTACCAGTCCGGCCGGTCGATCACGTGCCAGTCCATCTCGTTCGGACGTGCGCCGCCGAGCAGGATCGTCGTGGAGAACGGCCACCGGTAGGTCACCGGACGCTTCGCATACTTGAACAGCGCCAGATCGCTGCGCAGCGGATCGGCAATGAACCAGATCGGCTCGCGGCCGCCGCCGTTCAGGTACTTCACCACTTCGAGCCACTCGTGCTTCGGCGGCGTCGTGAGCCGCTGCGCGAACGACGGGAGCCGATCGCCCACCCACTGAATCGGACGCCGGAAGTCGTAGTACTCCTTCCGGTGCATCGCCAGCACCGGCGTCATCGGCACCGCAGCCCCCTCTGGCGTGGCGGCCACATGCATGTCCTCGAGCAGGCGGAACGCCGGCGCGTCCATGCTGGCGAAGCCGGCCATGGCGCGATCGTTCACGTAGGCGCTGCCCGCCACCAGGGCCAGGCTCAGCACCGCCGGCAGCGACGCCGGCAGCAGGGATGCGCCCCGCACGGCAAGGTACCCCATGGGGATCACGAGCGGCAGCGCGTAGCGGGTGGTGATCGTTTCCTGGAAGAGCAGGTCGAACACGAGGTACGGACCGTACGCGACGAGCAGGGTGGTCAGCGCCGACCGCGTCCGCATGGCCATCACCACGAACCCGGCCACGGCGAGCACGAGCACCGCGGCGGCGATCCACCACTCCCCCCACGGCCCGAGGAAGTGATACTGGAACGCGAGGATCGCCTGGCGCGGTGTCGGCGTGGTGGCCAGCATCGCGACACCGCTCAGGTCTTCGGCACCCTGGCTGTAGAACACCTTCAGGTACGCCGAGGGTCCTCCGGATACGAGCACCAGCGGGATGAACCACGCCAGGCCGCCGACCGCATACGCCACAAGGCCGCGGACCGCCCCGCGCATCCGCTCGGCCGCGGGCAAACGCAGGACCGCCAGCACCAGCACCGGCAGCGTGAGCCACACGACCTGCGACCTGATGCCGGCGGCGAAGGCCGCGAGGAACGCCGCAGGCACGAGGGCTCCGGCCGTCCCCGCCGACAGCAGCATCGCCTGGACCGCGATCGACGCCGCCAGCCCGGTCACGTCGCTCAGCGGGCGCGCTGCAGTGAACCAGAAGAGCGGACTCGTGCCCACGACGAGCACGGCCAGCCAGGTGTGGGAGCCGTCGCCGCGAACGCGATCGAGCTGCGCGAACAGCCACATCAGGGCGAGGAACGCGAGCCCGCCCGCGATGATGCCGAGGAGGCTCAGCGCGTGCACCTCCGAGAGCCCGACCGCGTGCAGGAGCTTCGCGGCTCCGATGTACAGCGGATACCCCGGCGGATGCGGCTGGTGCTGGGAGATGTCGTACTGCCGGATCCCGAGCGCGAAGTTGATCGAGTCCAGGTCCTCGAGGGTCGGCGGAAGGAACGGCAGGTGGAGGGCGATGAACAGCGCGCCCAGGACACCGCCCGTCAGTCGTTGGGTGCGCGTCACGCCGGTCGGAGCAGCAGACCCTCGTTCAGGCTGCCGGTCCGGTAGCCCTGGAGGTCGATGGTGACGTAGCGGTAGCCGATGGCCTTGAGCTCGCGGACGAGCGTGGCGCTCATCTCCGGTTCGAGCGCACGGCTGAGTTCAGCGCGTCCGAGTTCGATCCGCGCGAGATCGTCGTGATGCCTGACCCGGCACACACGGAACCCGTGTCCGCGCAGCACGGTCTCGGCGCGCTCGATCGTACGCAGCTTCTCGTCCGTCACTTCCGAGTGATACGGGATGCGGGACGAGAGGCACGCCGACGCCGGCTCGTCCCACACGGGCAGGCCGGCCGCCCGCGCGAGCTGGCGAATGTCGTCCTTCCCGAGGTTCGCCTCGTCGAGCGGACTGCGGACGCCGAACTCACGCGCGGCCTGCCGCCCCGGGCGGTAGTCGCCGCGGTCGTCCGCGTTGTTCCCGTCCACGACGACAGCTCCCCGCTCCGCCGCGATGCGCGACAGGTGCGTGTAGAGCTCGTGCTTGCAGTAGTAGCAGCGGTTGGCCGGATTGGCCCGGTACTCGGGCCGCTCGAGTTCGCTGGTGTGGATGACTTCGTGACGCAGCCCGAACTGTACGGCAATCTGCGTGGCCATCTGCCGATGGCGCTCGGGATAGCTGGGGCTGTCAGCCGTGATGGCAACAGCGCGGTCGCCCAGGAGGTCGTTGGCCACCCAGGCCAGATATGCGCTGTCGACGCCGCCGCTGTAGGCGACGACGACGGAGCCCAGCGAGGAGAGCGTGTCCCGCAGGGCCCGTTCCTTCTCGGTCATTCCTCTTCCCAGTCCGCTCCGTCCTCGTCGTCCTCGTCCTCGTCTTCGTCGTCGAGGTCGTCGTCCTCGTCCTCGAGGTCGTCGTCTTCGTCCTCGTCGTCGTCATCGGGAGCGAAGTCGAGTTCCAGGGGATCCGTGTTGCTGACCACGAGCGTCTGCCCGCATTCGGGGCAGCTCACCTCGTCGCCGAGATCGCTATCGGTCTCGTCCACTTCGACTTCAGCATCACACTCTGGGCAGGTGGCCATACAATTCCTCGTCAGGAGCGTCGACGTGCTGGCAATTCTCACAACGCCGTGCCAGAATCCGCCGGGCGCGCTCGCGATAAGAACGAAAGTATAGCGACTTCCCGCGCATCGCTGCAATGCGCGGCACCGGCCTCCACCGCTCAGCATCTCCGCCGATGACCAGCACTGCCGGCCACACCAAGACCGTCCTCGTCGCCGACGACACGGCGTTCGTGCGCGATCGTTTCAGGATCGCCCTCGAGCAGGCCGGCCACCACGTCGTCCTCGTCGCCACCGCCGACGAACTCCGCACCTGCATCGAGGATGACCCTGACGGCATCGACCTGCTGCTGCTCGACCTGCGCCTGTCCGACTCGACCGGGACGACGCTCGTCAGCGACATCCGCCGCCTCGAGGACCGGCGCCTGCCGATTCTCGTCTTCAGCGGCACGGTGCGCGGCGCGGACGACGTCAGGGCGCTCGCCAGGCTTGGGGTGTCGGGCTACATCAACGAATACAGCACCGCGCAGCACATCGTGCCGGCGGTGTCCCCGCACCTCTTTCCGGACAACTTCAACCGCCGCAGTGGTCCCCGCGTCACCGTCGGCATCCCCGTGCAATACCGCTTCGGGAACACGGTGGCCGCGGCCGTGACGCTGAACCTGAGTCATGGCGGCATCGCCATCCGCACGACGAGCCCGCTCGATGCCGGCACGCGCGTACGGGTGCGATTCAAACTTCCGGGCACCGACACCGACACGGACGCCAACGGCCGGGTGGTGTGGAGCCTGCGGCGGCTCGGCATGGGCATCCAGTTCGAGTCGGTGGACCTCCAGCAGCAGGCGCAGATCGACAGCTACGTCGACGCGCACGTCGCGACCGGCCGCAAGGGCTGAACGCGGCCAACCGACGCTCCGGCCTAGAATGGCTGGCATGGAGCACACGCTCTCGGAAGTCCTCTGGCGCCTCGCGGCGGTCATGCTGCTCGTGTTCGCGAACGGATTCTTCGTCGCCGCCGAGTTCGCCATCGTGACGGTCCGGAAGACCCGCATCGACCAGCTGATCGCGGAAGGGCACACGGGTGCGAAGGCGGTACGTCGCGCGATCAGCGACCCCGACAGCTACATCGCCGCCACGCAGCTCGGCATTACCATGGCGAGCCTGGGCCTCGGCTGGATCGGCGAACCGGCGCTCGCCGGACTGGTCCACCCGGCGGTGACCTTCCTGCCGACCGGCCTGGCTGAAGCAACCGCGCACAGCATTTCCGTGGCCGTGGCATTCGCCATCATGACAGCCCTGCACATCACGCTGGGCGAGCTCGCGCCGAAGACCATTGCACTCGAGCGGTCCGAAGCCACGGCAATGGTGGTCGTGAAGCCGACGGAACTCTTCATGCGCGGGTTCCGGCCGTTCATCACCCTGCTGAACGGAGCGGGGCGGGCTGTCGTGCGGCTGATCGGGCTGCGTGGCGCCGAGGGGCACTCGATGGTGCACTCCGAAGAGGAGCTGAAGATGCTCGTCACCGCGAGCCAGGAGGCCGGCGTCCTCGAGGAGGGCGAGGAGCAGATGCTCCACCGTGTCTTCGACTTCGCGGACCTGACGGCCGGGCAGGTGATGGTGCCCCGGACCGAGGTGGTGGCCGTCGAGGCGGACACCGCCGGCGATGAACTCCTGGCGAAGATCGGCGGGGCGGGGCTCGCGACGATTCCGGTCTACCGGGACGACCTGGACAACGTCGTCGGCATGCTGCACATGGTGGACGTGGTCAGGGCCATGGCCGGCGGGCGGACCGACTTCTCGGCGGGCTCCCTCGCGCGCGAGACGCTGAACGTGCCCGAGACCATGGCGGCCGACGACCTGCTCGCCTCACTCCGCCAGAAGCGCGTGCGGGAAGCCATCGTGATCGACGAGTACGGCGGCACCGCCGGCCTGGTCACGTTCGAATGGCTGATGGAACGCATCGTCGGCGCCTCGGGCGCCGGAACGGTGGTCGTGCACCAGGACGGGTCGGCGGACGTGGACGGGCTCACGCTGGTCACCGACGTGAACGAGCAGTTCGGCCTGAGCATCGACGAGAACACCTTCACGACGCTTGGCGGATTCGTGCTGGGCCGCGTCGGCCGCCGGGCGCGCCTCGGCGACACGTTCGAGGTCGAGGGGCGCCGCATGAAGGTCATCGGGCTCGATGGCCTGCGGGTCTCGAAGGTGTGGATATCACCCGCCTCGCCCGCGGGCTCGGCGGAACCGAGAAGTTAGAACTCAGAATTCAGAAGTGAACTTCTGAACGGCCAGTTCTGATTTCTGACTTCAGAGTTCTAGGTTCTGCGCAGCAGCCGCAGCGCGTTCGCGACGACGATGACCGACGCGCCCGTGTCGGCGAGGACGGCCATCCAGAGCGTGGCGTAGCCGAACAGGGCGGCGACGACGAAGAGGAACTTCAGCCCGAGCGAGATGGCGAGGTTCGTCTTGATGTTGCTGACCGTCGCGCGGCTCAGCCGGAGCGCGAACGGCAGTTTCATCAGTTCATCCGCCATCAGGGCCACGTCCGCGGTTTCGAGGGCGGCTTCGCTGCCGGCCGCGCCCATGGCGATGCCGACGTCGGCCGAGGCGAGGGCCGGCGCGTCGTTGATGCCGTCGCCCACCATCGCGACCACGCCGTACCGGCTTCGCAGGTTCCCGATCGCGGTGACCTTGTCCTCGGGCAGCAGGTCGGCGCAGTACTCGTCCACGCCGAGCGCCGCGGCGATCGTGCGCGCCGTGCCGTCGCTGTCCCCCGTCAGCATCGCGACCGACGCGATCTGCTGTTCCTTCAGCATGGCGACCGCGTCGCGGCTGGCCGGCCGCGGCTGATCGGCCACTTCGATCATGCCCACTGGAGTGCCGTTCTTCGCGACGAGCACCGCCGTGCGTCCGGTCGCGGCGATCGCCTCGATGCGCGCGTGCAGTGTGGGATGGCAGAGTCCGCGCTCCTCGAACAGGCGGTGATTACCGACGAGCACCGCCTCCCCGTCCACGTGCCCCTCGGCACCCTTTCCCGGGAGCGCGATCACGTCGCTGGCGTGCACGGGCGCCAGTCCGCGCGAACCAGCCTCGTGGACAATGGCGGCGGCGATGGGATGCTCGGATCGGCGTTCGACCGCGGCGGCGAGCGCGATGATGGCGTCGGGCGCCAGGCCGTCGAGCGCGGATACCTCGACGACATCCGGCTTGCCCCTCGTGAGGGTGCCGGTCTTGTCGAATGCGATGCAGCGGACCTCCGCGAGCCGTTCGAGGTGGGCGCCGCCCTTGATGAGCACACCCTGCCGCGCCGCGCCGGCCAGCGCCGACACGATCGAGACCGGCGTCGAGATGACGAGTGCGCACGGGCACGCGACGACGAGCAGCACCAGCGACCGGTAGAACCACTCGTACGGCGTCCCGCCCATGAAGGCGGGTCCCATCACAGCCAGCCAGACGGCGAGGCCGATGACGACCGGGGTGTAGCCCTTCGAGAACTTCTCGATGAAGGCCTGGGACGGCGCACGCTGGGCCTGGGCCTGCTCGACCAGGTGGATGATGCGGGCGAGCCGCGTGTCCCGGCGCAGGCGCGTGATGCGCACCTCGAGCGCGCCGTAGCCGTTGATGCTGCCGGCGAACACTTCGTCGCCGGGGCCCTTGTCGGCCGGAAGCGATTCGCCGGTGACCGGCGCCTGGTTCAGTGCGCTTGTGCCGCTGACGATGAGGCCGTCGACCGCGAGTTTCTCGCCGGGCTTCACGATGGCGAGGGAACCGGGCGCGGCCTGATCGACCGGTACCCGGCGCTCGTGCCCGCCGTCGCGGATCAGCACCTCGGTTGGGGCAAGGTCGATGAGCGCCCGGACAGCGGCCCGCGCGCGCTCGAGCGTGAAGGCTTCGAGCATCTGCGCCACCGCGAACAGGAACACCACGGCGGCGGCCTCGGCCCACTCGCCGAGCATGATCGCGCCGACCGTGGCGACGAGCATCAGCAGGTGGATGTCGAGCGACGCGTCCTTCAGCGAGTGCCAGGCCTTGCGCGCCGTGAGCACGAACGCCGACGCGAGCGACAGCGCGTAGCAGATCGTGACGTTGAGGGGGTCGGCCCCGGCGTACGCGAAGATGAGGGCGCCCAGGTACCACGCGGCAGACGCCGCGAGCCAGATGGCGCGCGTGCGGTTGGTCCGGTCTCCGGTCCGTACCGGTTCCTCGTGCTCGAGCCACGCGCGCATGCCGGCGTCGGCCACGGCGCCGGCAATGGCGGACGGCGTGAGCTTGGCGGCGTCGTACTTGACGTGGAGCTTCTGGCCCATGACGTCGGCGTGAAAGCCTTCCAGGCCGTGCATGTTCCGGAAGCGGCGCTCGAGCAGGGCCACTTCCTCGCGGCAGTCCATGCCTTCGATGCGGAACGTCGACTCGGCGTGGAGTTCGCAGACCGTGCAGGTGCCCACGGTGGCCATCAGCGCGCTCCCTTGCGTTCGAGGACGTGCTCGCGGGCCTGCTCGAACAGGCGGATGACGTGCTGGTCGTCGAGGGCGTAGAACACCTGCTGCCCCGCGCGCCGCTGGCGAACCAGCCGGGCTGTCCGCAGCAGCCTGAGCTGATGGGAGACGGCCGATTCGCTCACGCCGAGCAGGTCGGCCAGGTCGCCGACGCACCGCTCTTCGCGGGAGAGGACGTCCAGGATGCGCACGCGGGTGGCGTCGCCGAGGACCTTGAACGTGTCGGCCAGCTCGACGACGAGGTCGGGCTCGAACAGCGCGGCCGGCCTCTCCTGAACATCTGAATAAGTGCTCATATGTTCAGAGTAGCACAGGTGAGGGCAGGCCCGCCTTCAGTTCTGACTTCTGACTTCTGAGTTCTAACGTCCCTGGAGCCCGGCCAACGTCGCGAAGACGGCGTCGTAACTCGGCTCGTTCCTCGCGTCCTCGAGCACCTCGGCGTGCCGGACGATGCCCTGGGCGTCGATCACGAACACGGCGCGCTTCGAGATGCCGTGCAGGCCGATCATGTCCGGGTTGTAGCAGCCGTAGGCCTTGATGACCTCCTTGTTGAAGTCGCTCAGCAGGGAGAAGTTCAGCCCCTGGGCCGTACGGAACGCGTTGAGCGTGAAGAACGTGTCGACACTGATGCCGTACACCGTCGCGTTCGCCGAGTTCAGCCGCGCCATCGAGTCGCGGAACGTGCAGAGCTCGGTGGTGCAGACCGACGAGAACGCCGCCGGGAAGAACGCGAGTACCACCGGATGCCCGGCCTGTGCGCTGAGCGTGACCGGCTGGCGATCCTGGTCGACGAGCGTGAAGTCCGGAGCCTTGGTTCCAACGTCTACAGACATGAATCCTCCTGCGCGCGTCCGGGGCACGCAGGCAACCACGAACGGCGAGTCGATGATGAATTTCCAAGCAGTCCTTTACGGCCGCCCGGCTACCCATTCTTCCACGCTTTCGGGTAGGATTTTCCGTTGGCGCGGCGCTCGCCTGCGCCTTCCTTCATCACATACCTAGGAGATAGTCGTGATCGAGGTTCAACACCTCACGAAACGCTACGGGCGCTTCACCGCGGTGGAGGACGTGAGTTTCCGCGTCGAACGCGGGGAGATTCTCGGATTCCTCGGCCCGAACGGCGCCGGCAAGAGCACGACGATGCGCATCCTCACGGGCTACATGCCCGCCACCGAGGGCAAGGCCATCGTCGCGGGCTACGACGTGTTCGAGAACCCGGTCGAGGCCAAGCGCCGGACCGGCTACCTTCCGGAGACGCCGCCGCTCTATCCCGACATGACGGTCGAGGACTACCTGACCTTCGTCTCGAAGATCAAAGGTGTCCCGTCGGGCGACCGGAAGCAGCGCATCAAGTACGTCATGGAGCGGACCCGCGTGGCCGACATGGCCGGGCGCCTCTGCTCGCGCCTGTCGAAGGGCTACAAGCAGCGCGTGGGCCTGGCACAGGCGCTCATCCACAACCCGGACGTCCTCATCCTCGACGAGCCGACCGCAGGCCTCGACCCGAAGCAGATCATCGAGACGCGCCAGTTGATCAAGGAACTGGCCGGCGACCACACCATCGTGCTGAGCACGCACATCCTCCCCGAGGTGTCGCAGACCTGCCAGCGTGTGGTCATCATCAGCAAGGGACACGTCGTGGCCGAGGACACGCCGGACAACCTGACCGCGCGGCTGCGCGGGTCGGTGTCGATGTACGTGCAGGTAGACGCACAGGGTGCCGACGCCAGTGCGGTGCTGGCGCAGGTGCCGGGTGTCACCACGGTGTCCGAATCGGAGCGGCATGGCGGCTCGGTCGGGTACGAAGTGGCCAGCGAGCAGGGACGCGACATCCGTCGCGAACTGGCGCAGGCCGTCGTCGGCCGGGGCTGGGGGCTGCTCGAACTGAGGCCGATGCGCGTCAGCCTCGAAGAGATCTTCCTCTCGCTGACGACCGAGGAACAGCAGGCGCAGGCCGCCTCGGAGGAACCCGTCAATGCGTAACGTCCTTGCGATTGCCCACAAGGAGCTGAAGTCCTACTTCGCGTCGCCCATCGCGTACGTCGTCATCGGGCTCTTCGCTCTGCTCTACGGCTACTTCTTCGCGGTCATGCTGCAGTACTTCGTCCGCGCGAGCCTGAACGTCAACCCGATGCAGGGACCACAGAGCCTGAACATCAACCAGGACCTGCTGCGGCCGGCCATCTCGAACGTGCTGATCCTGCTGCTCTTCGTGCTGCCGGCCATGACGATGCGGGCCTACGCCGAGGAGCGCCGCAGCGGCACGATCGAACTGCTGCTCACCTCGCCGATCACCGACCTCGAAATCGTGATGGGCAAGTTCCTCGGTGCCCTGGGGCTGTACGCGGTGATGCTGTCGGTGACGCTGCCGCACATCGGCATCCTGTTCGCCTACGGGCAGCCGGAGTGGAAGCCGATCGTCACGACCTACCTCGGCCTCCTGCTGCTGGGTGGCGGCTTCATCTCGATCGGCCTCTTCATCTCGACGCTGACGACCAACCAGATCGTGGCCTACATCGGCACATTCTCGGCGCTGCTGATCCTGTGGGTCATCAGCTGGATCGGCAGCTTCTCGACCGGGCTCTTCACCGACCTGACGGCGTACCTCTCGCTCATCGATCACTTCGACGACTTCGCGAAGGGGGTCGTCGACACGACGCACCTGATTTACTACCTGAGCCTCATCACGCTCGGCCTCTTCCTGACCGCCAAGTCGGTCGACACTGAACGGTGGCGCGGCTAATGAATCGCATCTTCAACATCATCAGCTGGCTTGGTATCGCGCTCGTCCTGGCCGCCGTTGGCGTTCGTGCGGCCATCGGCGTCGGCTACATGAACGTGGCGCAGTCGCAGTTCGCGGTGTACCTCGCCTGGGCAGGCCTCGCCTGCATCCTCCTCTACATCGTCAGCCAGTGGCGCGAGATCCTGGACTTCTTCGGGACGCGCTCCGGCCGCTACGGCACGCTGGCCGCGACGAGCACGCTCATCTTCCTGGGCATCCTCGTGGCGGTGAACTACATCGGCAAGAAGCAGAACAAGCGGTGGGACCTCACGGCCAACGCACAGTTCAGCCTCGCGGAGCAGAGCCGCAACGTGGTGGCGAAGCTGGACAAGCCGCTCCAGATCCAGGTCTACGACAAGGAGCAGGAGTTCCAGCGCTATCGCGATCGCCTCAAGGAGTACGAGTACTCGTCCAAGCAGATCACGACCGAGTACATCGACCCCGACAAGAAGCCCGCGGCGGCGCAGGCGGCGAAGATCCAGCAGTACGGCACGGTGGTCTTCAACTACGCCGGACGCTCCGAGCGGACGACGGGCAGCACCGAGCAGGACTACACCAACACCATCATCAAGGTGGTGAGCGGCCAGGTGCGGAAGCTGTACTTCACGCAGGGGCACGGTGAACACGACCTGAGCTCGGGCGATCGCGACGGCTACCAGGCGATCAATACGGCGCTCACCGGGGAGAACTACGGCGTCGAGAAGCTCGCGCTCGCGCAGAGCCCGAAGGTGCCGGACGATGCCACGGCGGTGATCGTGGCCGGTCCCAAGACCGACTTCTTCAAGCCGGAAGTGGACGCCCTGCGCACGTACCTGGAGAACAACGGCAAGCTGCTGCTGATGCTCGACCCGTCGGACGGCAGCGTGGCGCCGCTCCCCAACCTCGTGACGCTCGCGCACGAGTGGGGCATCGACGTCACCGACACGCTCGTGGTGGATGCGAGCGGCATCGGCAGGCAGCTGGGTGCCGGTCCCGAAATGCCGATCGCGGCCAATTACCCGTCCCACCCGATCACCGATCGGTTCCGTGTGGCCTCGGCCTATCCGATCGCGCGCGGCCTGACGGTGGTGTCCGGCGGCGTGAACGGCCGCACGGCGTCGCCCGTGGTCGAGTCGAGCCCGCAGAGCTGGGCCGAAACCGACATGAAGTCGCTGCAGAGCGGTGGCGAGGTCACGCTCGACGAGGCCAAGGGCGACAAGCCCGGCCCCATCACCCTCGCGGCCGCGGTGAACGTGTCGAAGCCGGATGCCGCGCCGCCCACGCCGGGCCAGCCGGATGCGCCGAAGCCAGAAGCGCGGGTCGTCGTGTTCGGCGATTCCGACTTCGCGTCGAACGTGGTGTTCGGGTTCTCGGGGAACAAGGACCTCTTCATGAACACGGTCGGCTGGCTCTCGCAGCAGGAGAACCTCATCTCCATCCGCCCGAAGGAAGCGGCGGACCGCCGCCTGAAGTCACTCAGCGCCACCGAGCAGATCGTGCTCACCTACGCCTCGTGGCTGCTCATGCCGCTGGTGGTGTTCGGCGCGGGCATCTTCAGCTGGATGCGGAGGCGCTAGGGTCATGCGCGGCATGAAGTCGACGCTCGCCCTGCTGGTGGTCCTCATCGGCCTCGGCGCGTACGCGTACTTCTACGCGTCGAAAGCCGAGGACACCGGCCCGACGAACGAGAAGCTGTTCCCGGCGATCGCCTCGGACAACATCGAGGAGCTGACGGTCAAGAACGAGGGCGGCGAGACCACGACCCTCAAGAAGATCGACGGCAAGTGGATGATCACGGCACCGGCGCAGGTGCGCGGGTCGGACATGGACGCGTCCGGCATCGCGAACGGCCTGGCCGGGCTCGAGATCACCCGCGTGGTGGACGAGAACCCGACCGACGTGAAGGACTACGGCCTCGAGGCGCCGACCACGGTGGTGACCTTCACGTCGAACGGCGGCAAGCCCGGCGGGAAGCTGATCATCGGCGGCAAGACCGCCACCGGCGGCAGCCTCTACGCCCGCAAGGACGACGAGAAGCGCGTGGTGCTGATCGGCGAGTACAACAGCAGCACGTTCAACAAGTCCACGTTCGACCTCCGCGACAAGGCCATCGTCTCCTTCGACCGGTCGAAGGTGGACGGGCTCGACGTCGTGATGGAGAAGGACGGGTTCGAGCTGACGAAGAAGGACGGCCAGTGGGCGATGGCGAAGCCGCTCGTCGCACGTGCCGATGCCTCGGCCGCCGACGGCCTGGTGACCGCTGTCGAGTCGCTGCAGATGAAGTCGGTCGTTGGTCCGTCCGCAACCGCGGAGGAGCTGAAGACGTACGGCCTCGACAAGCCGTCGGCGGTCGTCAACCTGCACCTCGGGACCGACCGCACGTCGGTGCTCGTCGGCGGACCGGCGGGTGAGGATACGGTCTACGCGAAGGACGCGGCCAGGCCGGACATCTACACGATCCAGAAGGCGGCGGCCGACGATCTGCGCAAGGTCGCGGAGGACTATCGCCGCAAGGATCTCTTCGACATGCGCGCCTTCACGGCGACGCACATCGAGATCACCCGCAACGGCACGACCTACGGGTTCGACCGCATCAAGGGCAAGGACGAGACGGTGGCCGACACCTGGAAGCGGGTCACGCCAACGGCCGCCGAGCCGGACAAGGACAAGTTCCAGGCGTTCGTCGCCGCGCTGGCCGACATCCGCGCCGTCAGCTATGCGGATGCGAAGACGAAGACCGGCCTCGACGCGCCGGTCGCGACCATCGTGGTGAAGTTCGAAGACGGCAAGAAGGAAGAGAAGGTCCTGCTCGGCAAGAACGGCACGGACGCGTTCGCCTCCAGGCCGGACGACCCGGGCATCGCCCGGATCGACACGACCAAGCTCGACGACGCCCTGAAGTCGATCGACGAGTTCGCCAAGTGACAGGGCGGCTCCCTGCAGCCGTCCTCGCCCTCGGCCTGACGCTGGCGTGCAGCCGCACGCCGGCGCCGGCCCTCCCCTCCCCGCCGCCCTCACCGCCTGCCCAGGCCGCCGCGACATCAGGGGCCCCGCTCGAGGCCCTGCGGGCGCGCGTGGGCGCGATTCTCGCCGACCCGGCGGTGTCCGCGGGCACGTGGGGCGTCGCGGTGCGCTCGCTCACCACCCACGAGCCGCTGGTGGAAATCAACGCGCATCGGCTGCTCACGCCGGCTTCGACGCTGAAGATTGTCACGCTGGCCATCACGGCCGACCAGCTCGGCTGGGACTACACGTTCGACACGCGGGTGGCGATGACCGGCCGTGTGAAGGACGGCGTCCTGGACGGCGACCTCGTCGTGGTCGGCTCCGGCGACCCGAGCTTCGACGACTGGGACGGCGCGGGCAGCACGGTGTTCGCCTCGTGGGCCGCCCGGCTGAAGGAACTCGGCATCACCACCATCGGCGGCCGCATCATCGGCAACGACGACGTGTTCACCGACGAGGGATACGGGTCGGGCTGGATGTGGGACGACATGGCCGAAGACTACTCGGCCCCGGCCAGCGGCCTGCAGTTCAACCAGGGAACCGCGCAGATCCTCGTCACCCCGGGTCCGGCAGGTGAGCCCGCCGTGCTCGCGCTCACGCCGAGCCACACGCGCTTCCCGATGATCAACCGGACGACCACGGTCGCGGCGGGCGGCCCGACGCGCCTGTCGCACAAGGCGCTGCCGCTCACGCCAGGCGCCGTGGTGTCCGGCACGATTGCGGCAGACGCGCCGAAGCAGGTTCGCAACGTCGCCATCGGCAACCCGACGCTGTACTTCGCCAACGCGCTGCGCACGGGGCTGATCGCGAACGGCATCGACGTCCTGGGCGGCGCCGTGGACATGGACGATCTCGTGGACGCCCCTGTCGTGGATGCCGCCTCGGCCACGCTCACGCACCGCTCGCCCACGCTGCCGTCACTGGCCGACACGCTGATGAAGCTGAGCCAGAACCTCTATGCCGAGACGTTCCTTCGCACCCTCGGCCGCGTGAAGGGCGCAGGCGGACACGCAGAGGCAGGCATCGATGTCGTGAAGGGCGTGCTTGCCTCGTGGGGCGCCCCCGTCAACGAACTCGTGCTCGCGGATGGCTCCGGCCTCTCGCGCTACAACCTGGTCTCTCCAGCGCTCATCGTGTCGGTGCTCGAGCACGTGCATGCCGACGATCGCCTGCGCGGGCCGTTCATCGCATCGCTGCCGGTGGCCGGCAAGGCCGGCACGCTCTCGAACCGGATGAAGGGCACCATCGCCGAGGGCAAGGTGCAGGCGAAGACCGGCTCGTTCACCAACGCGAGATCGATGGCGGGGTTCGTGGACAGCGCGGACGGCGAGCCGCTGGTGTTCGACATCATGACCAACAACTATGCGGCGCCGACGGCCCAGGTCGATCGGGTCAGCGACGCGATCGTCGCCGCGCTGGCGGAGTTCCGGCGGCAGTAGCGGGCGCCGTGCACGGCGTACGCGCGTCCGTCGCGAGAGCAGATCCGATGATCGTCTTTGGCCTGAATCTGAGTCACGATGACTCGTGTGCGGCAGTGGTCGACGGCGAGGTCCGTGTCGCCA
Organism: Vicinamibacterales bacterium; assembly: GCA_046331345.1. Taxonomy (GTDB): domain Bacteria; phylum Acidobacteriota; class Vicinamibacteria; order Vicinamibacterales; family CAVVIG01; genus CAVVIG01. The sequence goes on from JAXLRA010000006.1 coordinate 655,809, forward strand.
TCGAGAACGAGCGCCTGAGCCGCATCAAGCACAACGAAGGGCGCAATGAGTTCGGCAAGATGGTGCCGTTCGCGTCCATCCACTACTGCTGCGAGACGCTCGGTATCACGCCCGCGGACGTCGACCTCTGGGTCGTCAACTCCGTGCACCGGTCGGCCGTGGACATCATGCGGGCACAGGCGCTCGGCATCCCGGCGAAGAAGATCATCGGGCTCGGGATCCCCGGCCACCACCTGGCGCACGCCTACTCCGCGTATTACTGCTCGCCCTTCGAGGACGCCGCCGTGATCGTGGTGGACACCAACGGAGGCTACGCATACCGCGCCGGGACGCGGGAGCGGACGGGTCACTACCCATTCCCTCCCCTGCAGGACACGCGCGCCAGGCAGGAGAACTACTCCATCTACGCCGGCCGGCAGGGACACCTGCGCGAAGTGGCCAAGGACTGGCTGCGCCAGGGCGAGATCGGCATCGGGCAGCTGTACATGCTCTACTCGGCGATGCTGCAGCTCACACCCCGTCCCTCCGGCTACTACGGGAAAGACGATGCCCTGGCGGCCGGGGGCAAGCTGATGGGGTACGCCGCCTACGACCTCGAACGCACGACGCCGCCCCACGTCTGGCCGGCCCGCGGGGGACATCTCGCGATGGCCATGGCCGACTTCGTGGCGATGTTCCGGAAGCGTGGGTTCATTACCGCCGTGAAGCCCGGCGCAGACTGGAACCGCACGTGGTCGCACCAGCTGCAGCGGGTCGCCACGTTCAAGCCGCGCGAGTGCGATCTGCACGATCCCGCCTACGTGTCGCTCGGCGGCGAGGCGCAGCGGCTGATGGAAGAGGCCTTCCTCCGGATCGGCGAACTCGCCGCGAGGCGCACCGGCCTCACGAAGGTCTGCTTCGCGGGCGGCAACGCGCTCAACATCACGGCGCTGGCGCTCGAGATGGACCAGGGCCGCTTCACCGACATCTTCGTGCAGCCCGCCGCAAACGACGCCGGCAACGCCATCGGCGCGGCGTTCTACGGCTATGTCTCGAAGGGCGGACGGAAGCGCCCCTACCTCTCGAAGCCGTACACGAGCTTCCTCGGGCGCACCTACTCGAGCCGCGATGTCGCGGAGGCGCTCCGCGCGATGCCCACCCCGCTCACCTTCACCCACGTGCGGCAGCCGCGTCGGGAGCAGATCGCGAGCGCACTGAAGCACCTGCTGGCGCAGCGGGTCATCGCCATCTGCCGGGGCGGGTCGGAATTCGGGCCTCGCGCGCTCGGACACCGGAGCCTGCTCGCCAGCCCCAGGCGCGCCGCGATGACGACGACGCTCAACCGGATCAAGGGACGTGAGTGGTACCGTCCGGTCGCCCCGATGGTCTGCGAGGAGGACTTCGAGCGCTACTTCGAGGGGCCCGTGACACGCATGCCGTTCATGACCCTGTCGGCACGCGTCAGCCCCACGGGCCGGAAGTGGATCCCGGCGGCGTGCCATGTCGACGGCTCTGCGCGCGTGCAGACGGTGTCCCGGCAGAGCGACCCGTTCATGCACGCGCTGCTCAAGGCGCACGAAGCCGAGTCGGGCGTACCGGTCCTGATCAACACGTCCTTCAACTTCGGCGGTGAGCCCATCGTGGAGACACCGGCCGACGCCATCGCCAGCTTCGCGAGGACGAAGGGCGTGGCCTGCCTGCTCGTGGAAGACTACTGCCTCGAGAAGCGCAGCCTCGGAGCCTGACCGATGTCAGCCGGTCGCCCAAACGGCACCGTGTCCGGAGCCACGGGTTACCTGCACCCGGGGTACGCCGCCTCGTTCACCGGGGACGGAACAACGGCGCGGAGCCTCCCGAACTGCGGCGGCTGGCTCGTCGAGCGTCCCATTCCGGACTCTCACGCCCGCGACGGCATGGGCTGCTACCCGATGTTCGCGTGCCGTGACTGGTCCGCGCTCGGCCACGACCTCGAATACATCGGCCCTGATCTCGTCAGCGTCACGCTCGTCACCGATCCGTTCGGCGCCTGCGACGAGGCGGCGCTGGCCGCGGTCTTCGACCGTGTGGTGCCCTACAAGCAGCACTACGTCGCCGACCTCACGCGGCCGCGCCGGGATGTGATGACGGCGGACCGCGAGCGGTGTGCGGCCCTGGCTCGCAAGCGGGGCGTCACGGTCGAGGAGGTGGCCCACCCACCAGACCTGATCGACGAGTGGGCCGCGCTCTACAGCCGTGCGATGCAGCGGCTCGATGCCCGGGGGCCGGTCCTCTCGCGCGAGACGGTGCTCGCACAGTTGCACCTGCCCGGCATCGTCATGCTGCGGGCGGCCTGCCGCGAGGCAACGGTCGGCCTGGGCCTGTTCGCCATTCATGACGACGTCGCGTATGCGCACCTCGTGGCGATGGCCGACAGCGCACACGAACTCCGGGTCTCGTGCGCCCTGTACTACGACGCGATCGAGCGCCTCTCGGGCCGCGTCCGGTGGATCGATTGGGGTGGAGTGGCCGGGCCCGCCGACAATCCCGACGATGGGCTCGCCCGCTTCAAGCGGGGCTGGTCGTCCGGGCAGCGCACGGCCTTCCTCTGCATGCGCATCCTGGACCGGGAGCAGTACGCGGCACTCACCGAGGCACGCCGCCGAACCGGCTCGGCATACCTGCCCGCGTATCGGGCGCCGGCGCCCGACCCGGACTGACAGGCGCCTTACCGGCCAGGCGGCGTGAGCGAGACCGCGTAGGAGCCGTCTTCCTCCGCCAGCAGCCGCACCTGCCACCCTGCGGATTCGGCGAGTGTCCTGAACACCTCGAGGTTTATGAGGAGGTGCGTGAGCAGCGGACTCTCGACGCTGCCGTAGCGAACGACCAATTGCCGCTGCTGGAGCGGCGGTGGCACGCCGTCCTCACTCGACGGACTCGAGAAGTCACCAACGAGGTGTCCGCCCGGGGCGAGCGCCGGGGCGATGTCGGCGAGCATCGCGCGCAGTCCGTCGGGATCGCCGGCCAGCCCGAGGCCGTTGCCGAACAGCATGATCGTGTCGAACGTGTCCGGAAACTGGCGGGCCACGTCACGCCAGTCGGCACACATGACGCGGTGCACGCCCCTGGCCCGCATCACCTCGACCGCACCGGGCGAGACATCCACCGCGAGCGGAGCAAGGCCACGCTCCTGGAGGACCAGGCTCGCGCGTCCGGCACCGCCTCCGATGTCCAGTACGGCGCCGCGGCACGCGTCGAGCACGGCGGCCTCGATCGCGGTAGTGGGCGGCACGTCGAAGAATGCCGCGGTGGGCTGGGGCGGCCCTTCTTCCCCCTGTTCGACCAGCACGTAGTACTGGTCACCGGGGCACCGCTGGTACTCGAGCAGCGCCAGACCAATCGCGTCGGAACTCGACGGCAGCCCGGAATCCTGCGCCTGCACCGCCGAATTATAGCTGCCGGAGGGATCCGCCGAAATCATGGACGATGGGTGGAACCATGCCTCAGTCGCACAGGCCGCGGGTGAAGGGCTCACTGGAGGATCTGGCCCACTTCGGCGGGCCACCGCTTTTCACGTCGCCACTCCATGTTGGCCGCCCGCACGTCGGCACGCATGCGCACTTCCAGGCACGGATGGACCGCGCCTGGGCGAGCCGCTGGCTGACCAACGACGGTCCGCTCGTCCAGGAACTCGAGTCCAGGCTGGCCGGCTTTCTCGGCGTTCCCCACTGCGTGGCCATGTGCAATGCCACCGCCGCGCTTCAACTGCTCCTGCGCGCCTCAGGCGTGACGGGTGAAGTGATCGTGCCGTCGTTCACGTTCGTGGCGACCGCCCATGCCGTGGCGTGGCAGGGCCTCGTCCCCGTGTTCGCGGACATCGACCCGAACACCCACAATCTCGACCCGGCGGATGTGGCGCGGCGGATCACCAGCCAGACGAGCGCCATCATCGGCGTCCACGTGTGGGGCCGTCCGGCGCCGGTCGAGGCGCTCGGCGCGCTGGCCCGCACGCACGGACTGCGCCTCTTCTTCGACGCCGCCCACGCCTTCGGCTGCTCCATCGGTGGGCGCCGCATCGGCGGGTTCGGCGACGCCGAGGTCTTCAGTTTCCACGCGACCAAGGTCTTCAACACGTTCGAGGGCGGCGCGGTGACGACCGCCGACCCCCACCTGGCGGCCACGCTGCGCTCCCTCCGGAACTTCGGGTTCTCGGACTTCGACCGCACGGACATGCTCGGCACGAACGCGAAGATGAGCGAGGCATCCGCCGCGATGGGCCTGACCTCGCTCGAGTCGTTCCCGGCCTTCGTGGCCGAGAACCGCCGGCACTACGACGCCTGGGCCAGGGGGCTCGCGGGCATCCCCGGCATCAGCCTCATCCCGTTCGATCCCGCGCACGACAACAACTATCACTACGCGGTCGCGGTCCTCTCCCCGGAGTTCGCGCTCCATCGCGACACCCTGTGGAACCTGATGCTCGCCGAGGGGATCCTCGCACGCCGCTACTTCTGGCCGGGGTGTCACAGGATGGCGCCCTACAACGCCGCACCGCAGACGCTGCCGCACACCGAACAGCTGTCGGCGCGGGTGCTGTGCCTGCCCTCGGGCGGCGACCTGCCGGATGAGAGCATCGATGCCGTGTGTGCACTGATCGCGTTTGCGCAGGCACACGCCCCGGCGATCGACGAGCGGTTGCTGACGCTGACCAGCGCGTCTCGCTAGCCGGCCCGTCGAGCGGCCTCAGTCGCGCTGCGGCCGCAGCAGCGGTCGCGCCAGCCGCCAGCGCCAGAACGCGAACGGTTCTGCCGCGAGCAGGCCCTGCGCCGCGCGCAGCCTTACGGCGGCGGGCGTGCCTCGCGTCGCCAGTTCGTCGAGCCGGGACTGCAGTTCGCTCATCATGTGCGCGCGTTCACGGCCGGTGAGCCAGGGGATCAGGTCGGCAATGCTCCGCACGTCGATCAGGCATCGCTGCTGTTCGCTGAGCGCCGACCACGCGCCACCGGCATGGAGCCGGTACACCCCGACGATGCGGTCGACGAAACAGACCGGCGCGAGGCCGGTCTGCGCGAGGATCCACAGGGTGCTCGTCCAGTCACCACTGAGGTGCGGTGGAACCCGCGTGAGCATGTCGCGCCTGATCATCTTCGTGCAGGTCCGCAGCCACCACTGCCCCTCGAACATGCCACGGGCCCCGGAGGCCATCAACGTCTCGAGCGGATCCGATGGCTGGATCTCGGATGGCGCGTCGTCGCCGTCACGCCAGACGTAAGCGCGGGCACCACAGAGCGCGGCCTCGGGCTGCGCCATCAGCGCGTCGACCTGCGACTGCAGTTTCGCGGTGTCGGTCCAGTAGTCGTCCCCTTCCAGCTGCGCGACGTACGTGCCCCGGCTGCAGCCGAGCACTGCGCGCACGTTGGCGGCAGCGCCCCGGTTGCGGTTCTGCAGCACGACACGAATGAGGTGCGGGTACCGCCGCTGCCAGTCGAGCACGATGCCCCGCGTGCCGTCCGTGGAGCAGTCCTCGCCGATGACGAGTTCGATGGGGAACGACGTCTCCTGCTTCACGACGCCTTCGATGGCCTGCCCGATGAAGCGCTCGTGGTTGTAGGTCACCATCACGACGCTGACGACCGGGCTGCGCGGAATCCCGGCGGAGGAGACCTCGGTGAAGTCGGCACTCATGGCTGGAGCATGTCCGCGAAGTCCTTGTCGATCCGCGTCACGATGGCGGCGTCCACGGTGCGCGGGTCGCCCTTGTCCGGTTCCTTCGCCGAGTACAGCACCAGCTTCACCGAGCCGCAGCCTGCGCGGAGTGCACCGGGCGCGAACACATAGAGCCCTTCCCTGAAGGTTTGTGTGTCGGAGACCGGGGTGTCGATGACGAGCGCGTGAATCGGCGTCACTTCATCGGGGCCACAGTACGCCTGCATGCGCGAGAACTCCGCCTTCGCGCTCTTCATGGGAGGCAGCTGGATGCCCTGGGTCATCGCGGCCCCTCGCACGAGGCCGCGCCAGAACCCCTCGGCCATCTTCGGAGTGACCCGTACGAGGAGCACCGGCGGGACCTCGGCCACATAGTCGGACCAGGCCCCGAACTCCATCTGCCTCGACGTCCGGACCTCCTCGTCGAGCGAGCGATGCGTGTCCCGGCTCGTCGTGCGCCTGTCAGCCGGCGGGTGCTGTGCGGCGTAGGTCATCACCGGCGTGATGAAGGCCAGATCGAAGTCCGACGAGGAGATCTGGTAGGCGTTCAGGTCGCCGCCGCGTTTCGCGACCGCGGGCGCCAGCGCGTCCAGCGACGTCGGCCGCAGCGGGTCGACCGGCAGGTGGGCGGGAGAAGGCCGCTTTCCTGCTGTCAGCGCAGCCTCGGCGCGAGGCAGCAGGGCGCACAGGCTGTCCAGCGCCACCACCGGAAAGAGCCGGCGCCGGGTGTCGTCGCCGGCTGGCGGCAGCGCTGACAGCCCGACAAGCTCCGATGCCTCGGAGAAGACCGGTCCGCCCGCGCCGCCAGCGGGGATCCGCAGGTCGGCCTCCACCCGCGGCCCATCGGCACGCTTGACCTCGCCCGCCGACAGCGTGTCCTGGAGCGCACGCAGCGGCACGCCGAGCGCGAACAGTTCGTCTCCCTCGACAGGCGGCTTCGGCGCAGCGGGGCACGTGACGCTCAGGGGCCGGATTCCCGCCGCCGAGTCGGCCCCGATGCGCACCACGGCCACGTTCGCCGCCGCGTCGGCGGCGACGACGGCACCGGTCACTTTCAGCGTCGGCGAGAGCTGTACCGCGACGGACGTCTGGCCACCGATTGCGCCGGCGCTCGTGGCCACGAGTCCACGCGGGTCGACCAGGAATCCCGAGGCGCGGCTCGTCGGTGTCCACAGCGCGAACACGGCCGGCTTCCACGCCTGCAGCGCGATCGATGGGCTGGACGCACGCGAGGCCGGCGCGTTCGGCGCTGCCGGTCCCGCGTCGCCGACCGCGGCATTCGACGCGTTCAGCACCAGCGTGGCCTCGACGCCGGCACGCACATCGACATCAATCGTCCACTCGTACGCCTTGCCGTCGAAGGCCACAGGCTCCTCCGACTCCACGGTGTAGTTGCCCGGACGAAGACGGACATCCACCTTTCCGTCGGCGCCAGTCACAACGCGCCGGGGAGCGGCCGTCGCGGGGTTGTCGCTGATCAGCAGCGAGTGCCTCGGTACCGGCACGGGCTGCCGGGCCGCATCGAGCAGCGACACGGTGAGACGCAGCGTGCCCTGCACCTGTGCAAGGGCTGTAGCCGTCATGACAACGCCGAGGAGCAACGCAATGGCGAGCTGCGTGGCGAGCCGGACCCGACGCACGGCTGACACCTTGTTCATGGCACGCGCGTCGACAGCCACTCGCGAGCGGCGGCCAGAACCTGTTCGCTGGAGGCCTGCAGCCCGCCGCACTGCGCGAGGTCCGGCTTGCCTCCACCGCGGCCGGAGAAGGCCTTCGCCAGGCTGCCGATCAGCTCCTGGCACGGCACAGCCAGGTCGGCGGCGCGGGCGGCAACGGCGAGCACTGGAGTCGAGGTCGACACCAGGACGGCCAGGACGCCTGGCGTCGTCGCCACGGCCGACGCGAGCGCCTTCAGGCGCACGGCATCGCCGTCGATCGCCTGAAGCACCACGCGGCCAATCGGTGATGCGGCCGACTCCGCCGCGAGCGCCGTCGCCTCGTACTTCGCCAGTTCGAGCTGCGCCGCCATGATGGTCCGCCGCTGCTCCTTGAGGTCGGCCTGGAGCCGCTCGACGGCGGCCGGGAGTTCGGACGGCAGCACGGAGAGCAGGCGAATTGTGGCTGCCGTGGTGTCCCGCAGCACCTGGAAGCGCGTCAAGGTGCGTCGACCGCAGAGGAACTCCAGCCGCTGCCCGCCCTTGAAGCGCTCCCACGAGGCGATCGACACCTGGCCGATCGCGCCGGTCCGGGCCACGTGCGTGCCGCCGCACGCGGAGAGGTCGTGTCCCTCGATCTCGACGATCCGCAGGGTGCCCGTGCGGACCGGCTCCTTCCGCAGCGGAAGCGCCCGGGCTTCATCGTCCGTCGCGTACCGGACCGTGACGGGGCAGTCCGCCCACACCGCGTCGTTCGCGAGCACTTCGGCCCGCTCGATCTGTGCCGGCGTCAGTTCGCGGTCGATGTCGATCGTGCTGGCGTCGGTCCCGAGGTGGAAGCTGACCGTGCGTGCGCCAAACGCGTGCTCGATCACGGCAGACAGCAGGTGCTGCCCCGTGTGCTGTTGCATGTGGTCGAACCGGCGTGGCCAGTCCACGACGCCGTGAACGGGCGTCCCGGGCTCGGGTCCGCTCCCGCTCACCAGGTGGACGATGTCGCCGTCCTCGTCGTCCAGCACGTCGATCAGCGGCAGACCGGCGAGCGTGCCGAGGTCGTGGGGCTGGCCGCCGGATGTCGGATAGAACGCCGTGCGATCGAGCCAGACCGCGGTGTGTTCGCCGCGGGCCTCGCTCCGCGTGACGGTGGCGTCAAATTCGCGTGTGGTCGAGCCGTCGTAGTAGATCCGTGTCGTGGCCATGCCCGTCCGCCATCATAGCGGGAAGATCGAAATAGAACGTCGCACCGCCCGCGTCGTTGCGGAAGTAGCCGATGGTGCCCTCGAACGACCGGACGATCCCGTAGCTGATGGCGAGGCCGAGACCGGTCCCCTCTCCCACGGTGCGGGTGGTGAAGAACGGCTGGAAGAGGCGAGCCTCATCCTCCGTGCGGACGCCGGGACCGTTGTCGGCGACTTCGCACCGCACGCGCAGCCCGGCATCGAGCAGCCGCACCCTGATCCGCGGCGACGGCTTCCCGGATGACAGGAGCGCCTGCTCGGCGTTGATCACCAGGCTGAGCAGCACCTGTGTCAGGTCGGCAAAGCCCGCGTGCACGACGCGGGTGGTGTCGTACACCGTCTCGAGAGCGATTCCCTCTTCGTCGAGTTCGCGTGCGCGGAGCTGCTGCACCTCGGCGACGACGTCGCGGAGATCGACCGGCTCGGGTGTCGTGAGCTGCGGGTCGCTGAAACGGGAGAGGCTGCGGACGATCTCGCGCATGCGGATGGCTTGCGCCTGCACGAACGCGCCTTCCGCCCGGGCCTCGGCCGAGGCGTCCGGGTGTCGCTGCAGGATCTCCGCGCTGCCGAGAATGGCCTGGAGCGGATTGTTGATCTCGTGGGCCACGCCGGAGACGAGCTGCCCGACGGCCGCGAGCCGCTCCTGCCTGAGCATCTGCCGCTGCAGGGACTGGAGCAGCTGGTTCATCTGGCGCTCATGGCGCACCTGCCGCTGCTGCGTGTCACGGGCCTCGCGGAGGCGGCGGGCCATGGCGTCGAACGCTTCCTGCAGCTGCGAGAGCTCCAGGTTCGGCATGGCGTCACCGGCAGGGGCGTCGAGATTGCCGTCGGCGATGCGGCGCGCCAGGGTTCGCAGCGCACGCAACCCGCCCGATGTGTAGTTGGCGCCAGCGAGCGTCACGGCAAACGCCACGCTCAGCCAAACCACGAGGAGCAGGACGTTCCTCAACCAGTTGGCCCGAACGCGCGCCTGCACCGACGAGAGCGGGGCGGCGACGACCACCCGCCAGTCGGCACGCTCGAGGGGAACCCGGGCACCGATGCGCTCCACGCCGTCGAGATCGCGCAGCGCCAGTCCGTCCTGTGTCAGCAGGGACGCGGCGTTGGTGCCGTAATAGCGGGTCGCATCGACGTTCCGGGCCAGCACCAGCCCGGCGCCGTCCACCACCGTCACCACGGCCCCGGCGGGCAGGGGCGCCTCGCTGAACACGCGCGGGAGCTGGTCGAGATCCAGCGCCAGCCCGAGGGCACCCGCCACACTCCCGGACGCCGACCGCACGGGGACGGCCACCACCGCGTTCCAGCGACCGGAGGCGGGCGCCTTGAACACCCCGCTGACCACCAGCTCGCCTGTCTGGAGTACCCGCGCGAGCACGGGCTGCTGGGTCGATGGCGAGGAGGAGGCCGGCTTCGCGGACGCGACGACGAGCCCAGCGGCATCGACGAGCACGATGTTGCGCAGGAGCGGGGCCTGGGCAAAGACCGTCTCGAGCACGGGCGCGGCGGCCGCGCGGTCGAGCGCCCGCACGGCTGGATGCTGCCCGAGCGCGGTGCCGATCGCCTGCAGGTCTGCCACCTGGTGATCGAGCGAGGCCGCCACGGTCGCCGCCAGCGACGTCGTGGTGTCGCGGACCTCAGCGCGGCGCTCGTCCCAGGTCCGGTAGCCGGCCCAGACGATGAGCGCGGACAGGAGCACGACCAGCAGACCGGCTGCTGCGAGAATCTGACGCCGGAGGGGCTGGCGGCTGAGGAGCGTCACACCGCGGGAACTCTACCTGATGAGCGCCGGATCCGGTACACCAACCTCGGCGAACCCCCTGGCCCGGAGGACACAGCTGTCACACCGGCCGCAGGCCCTGCCTTCGGTGTCGGGGTTGTAGCAGCTGTGCGTCAGGCCGTAGTCGAGACCCAGGGCGAGCCCCCGCCTGATGATGTCGGCCTTCGAGAGCGCGATGAGGGGGGTGTGGATCCGGAAGCGCGCCCCTTCGACGCCCGCCCGCGTGGCCAGGTTGGCCAGTTGCTCGAACGCGGCGACGAACTCCGGCCGGCAGTCCGGATAGCCGGAATAGTCGAGCGCGTTCACGCCGATGATGATGTCCGTCGCGCCGAGCACCTCGGCCCAGCCGAGCGCAAGCGACAGGAACACCGTGTTGCGGGCCGGGACATAGGTGGAAGGAATGTCCGTGGCGCCCAGGTCGCGATCCTCGGGCACGGGCAGGTCGGTCGTAAGCGATGACCCGCCGATGGCGCGCAGGTCGAGTGGCAGCTCGAGGTGCCGCTCCACGCCCAGGGCCGCCGCCACGCGCCTGGCCGCCTGCAGTTCGTGCGCGTGCCGCTGACCATAGAGGATGGACAGCGCGTCGAGCGTGAAGCCGTCCGCGCGGGCAATGGCGGCCGCCGTGTACGAGTCCAGACCGCCGCTGAGAAGGACGACCGCGCGCGGCATCAGACGCCCCGTGTCTCCGGCGACCAGATGAACTTGTGCAGCTGCAGCTGCACCCGTACCTTCAGCCGATCGGCCAGCACCCACTCCGACAGCTGTCGCGTATCCTGCACGCCGTGCACCGGGGAGAACAGCACGGCCCCCACTTTTCCGATGAGTCCGTACTGCGCCACCACGTCACGGGCGTATTCGTAGTCCGCCCGATCCTTGATGACGAACTTCACTTCGTCGCCGGGCCCGACGAGCGCCAGGTTCTCCCAGTGGTTGCGGTGGGACTCCCCGCTGCCGGGACACTTCACGTCCACGATCTTCAGGACCGCTGCGGGCACCCGGGCGATGGACCGATGGCCACCCGTCTCGATCATCACGGTGTGGCCGCGCTCCAGCAGCCGCTCCATGAGCGGATAGACATCGTCCTGCAGCAGCGGTTCCCCGCCGGTGACTTCGACGAGCGGACACCCGTACCCCTCCACCTCGGCGACTACATCGTCAACGCTGCGCTTGCGTCCTTCGTGGAACGCGTACGGCGTATCGCACCAGGAGCAGCGCAGATCGCACGCCGTGAGGCGCACGAACACGCACGGCTCGCCCGCGCGGCGGGACTCGCCCTGGATGGAGTGGAAGATCTCGTTGATGGTGAGCATCTGGAACAATTGCCAAGGCTAATCGCCAATCGCTGAATTGAACTTCCAATCAGAAATCAGCATGCAGCAATTGGCGATGTCTTATTGTACGTGTCGTGGGTGAGTTGCGGATCGGCACATCGGGCTGGAATTACCCCTCGGGCAAGGGCACCTGGAACGGCGTGTTCTATCCGCCGGCCAAGGGGCGCCCGAAGACGTTCGACGAACTCGCCTTCTACGCGGAACACTTCGACACGGTCGAGGTGAACTCGACGTTCTACGGGCAGCCGCGCGCAGCGGTGTCCAGGAACTGGGCGGAGCGGACACCGGCCGGCTTCGAGTTCTCGGTCAAGCTGTACCAGAAGTTCACGCACCCGAAGATGTTCGAGACCGCGGTGCGCACGTCGATCCGGACGCCAGAGGGGCACGACGACGCAGTGAGGGAACTCGTGAAACCCACGCAGGCCGATCTCGACGCGTTCAGGCGCGGCATCGACCCGCTGGCGTCCGCCGGGAAGCTCGGCGCCGTGCTCGCGCAGTTTCCCCCGAGCTTCAAGTCGGGCCCGACCGAGCGGGAGTACCTGATCAGCCTGCTCCGCGCCCTGTCCGGCTACACGGTGGCGGTCGAAGTGCGCCACAGCAGCTGGAGCGATGCGTTCAGCGAGACGCTGGACCTGCTCAACGACGCCGGGGCGGCCTGGGTGCAGATCGACGAGCCCAAGTTCCGCTTCTCGATCAGGCAGAACCGGTTGCCGAACGTCAAGGGGTTCTACTACATGCGGCTCCACGGGCGGAACGCCGCCCAGTGGTGGACCCACGGCGCCTCGGAAGACCGCTACAACTACCTCTACTCGGCGGACGAACTGCGCGAGTTCAGCGACACCGCGGGCGCGGCACGGCAGCTCGTGAAGAAGGCCTACCTCTACACGAACAACCACTTCTCGGCGAAGGCGGTCGCCAACGCCACGACGATCAAGCAGCAGTTGGGGGAGCCGATCACCGGCGAGTACACGTCGGAGTTCATCGCCCAGTTCCCGGATCTGGCGAACGTCGTCCGGGTGCACGCCCCAGGCTTCGCACTGCAGCCGTCCCCGAAGCGGTGAAAACGCTCACGGCCGTCATTACGAACCGGCGACTGCCAATGTGAAGGCGGTCCTCCGAGATCCGTAATGTCCCGCGTCGCCCGTGTCAGAATCCATATAGCTGAGCATGCGGGCGTTTCGACGGTTTTCTGACTGGTGGTTCGAGGTCTGGCGCGGCGATCCGTTCGCGTCCGACCTTCCGATGCAGGGCGAGCACAGCGTCGCCCGTGCCCGCTTCCTCGTCATCGGCTGCCTGACGCTGATCAACGTGATGATCACCGCGTTCACGCCCGGCAATACGGACTTCGACGGGTCGCTCCCGCTCAACCTGGCCGCGTGGGCAGGCGCGGCCGTGGTGCTCATTGCGACGAGGCGCGGCAACAAGCCTGGCTGGCTCGCGGTCTGCACGGTGGTCGGAGATGTCTCCGCCGTCTCCCTCCTGATGGCGGCCGACCTCCTCAAGGGCCTGCCGTCGGTGGTCCTGAACAGCCGGGTCACGTTCTGCACGTACTTCCTGGCCATGGTCGGCACCTGCGTCCGGTTCAGTCCGGGCCTCGCGGTGCTGAGCGGTGTTGTCGCAGGCGTGCAGTACGCCGGGCTCGCGTACTGGGGCATCAGCATCTGGCCGGACACGCCGACGCTGGACGTCATCCAGCACGGCCAGGTCACGGCCGGCGTCCAGATCGAACGCATTGCGACGCTCATGGTCTTCGGCGGCCTGTGCGCGTCCATCGCGAACTGGGCGAAGACCCTCCGATCGACCGCCACGCACGATCCGCTCACGGGCCTGCTCAATCGGCGCACGTTCGACGAGCAACTGCACGGGGAACTCCTGCGCGCCGAGCGCAACGGCGACCCGTTTGCCGTGGCCATGATTGACGTGGATCACTTCAAGCGCGTGAACGATCATTACGGGCACTACGCCGGCGACGAGGCGCTGAAGTCCGTCGCGATGGTCATGCGTGAAACGCTGCGCCAGACCGACCTCGTTGGCCGCTGGGGCGGCGAGGAGTTCGCACTGGCCTTTCCGTCCGAGCGCACGGCCTCAAGCAGCGTCATGCTGGAGCGCCTCCGCTCGGCGCTCGAGTCGCGCATCACCGAACTGCCGAACGGCACGAAGATCAGGCTGACGATTTCAGCTGGTGTCGCATTCGCGCCTGAGGACGGTCGCGACGCCACGACGCTGCTCGCCGTGGCCGACACCAGGCTGATGGAGGCGAAGCGCCGCGGCCGCAACCGCGTGGTCGGCGACGAGACCCCGGTGCAGGTGGACCTGATCGAGCCCGCGTTCGAGCAGGAGCAGTGAGGACGGACGCCGGGAGACTCAGGAGGATGGGACGCGGCTATTCGCGCACGGACACGCGCGTGATCATGTCGCCGACCACCAGCTTCGCGGGCACATCGAACCCTTCGATCACGCGGCCGATGACCGCGTACTGGCCGTCGAGTTCGGGCTTGTCATCGAGCACGACGTAGAGCTGGCTGTCGGCTTTCGCCGGCTCGCCCGCATGCGCCAGGCCCACCGCCATGGCGACATTCTTCCGCTTCAGTGAGACCTCGGCGACACCGATCGGTTTGCCGCTGGACGCCTCGACACCTCGCCCCCACCACTGCTGCTTCTCGAGATCGCGCGTCTGCGGATCGCCGAACTGGACCACGAAGTGCGGCAGCGCGCGGTGCACGCGCTGGCCGTCGTAGAAGCGATCCTTCGCGAGCCCCACGACGTGCGCGACAGAGATCGGGGCGTCGTGCGGATACAGCTCGATGGCGAAGGTGCCCTGCGACGTCTCGACGACAAGGACCGGCGCGCTGCCCTGTGCCACGAGGCGCGGCCCGACGACGAGGTAGGCGCCAGCTGCGAGGAGGATACCGGCCACCACAAGCATGACGGCCCGGCCGCGACGCGTCAGCGACTGCAACTCGGTGAGGCGGGTGCGGGTGTTGGTCATGACGCGAGGCGCTCCGGCGCCGGATGTTTCGACACCGCGCTCACCCCGCGCTTCGGGCAGTCCGGCTCGATTACGCAGCCGTTGCAGCGCGGGTAATTGGGCCGGCAGACGTTCTGCCCCCAAGTGACGAGGTAGAGGTTGATGTGCGGCCACCACTCTCGGTCGGTGGCGGCGTAGAGCGCCTGCTCGGTCTCTTCCGGTGTGCGGGTCTTCACCCAGCCGAGCCGGTTCGAGATGCGGTGGACGTGCGTGTCCACACAGATGTTCTGCTGGCTGCGGAACGACAGGATCAGCACGAGATTGGCGGTCTTGCGGCCGACACCCGGGAACAGGAGCAGTTCCTCCATCGTGCCCGGCACGACGCCGCCGAACCGCTCGAGCAGCAACTGGCAGGTCGCCTTCACGTGCTTCGCCTTGGTGTAGAAGAAGCTCACCGGCTTGATCAGCTTCTCGATCTGCTTCACCGAGAGCTTCACCATGACGTCGGGAGTCGGCGCGACCTTGAACAGCCGCGTCGATGCCGCGAGCGTCGTGGCGTCCTGCGTCCGCGCGGAGAGGAGCGTCGCGATGAGGACCTGGAACGGATCCTCTTGCTGGGACTCGGAGATCTTCTCGATGGCCGGCAGCTCGAGCCCGGTGATGGCGCGGGAGAGCTTGCGCATCACGGCCTCCACGTTCTGCGGGCGCTTCGGCTTACGGCTCATAAGATGAGAGCGATGCTTGCGTTTCAGAACCAGCTGTAGTGTGAAACGCAGCCTCCGCGGTTGGCAATCTACGGAATGGGAGTCACGGGCGGCCGTCCGCTCAGGACGGCGATCACATTCGCAGCGGCGAGGTCTGCCATCGCGGTACGCGTTTCGGTGGTCCCGCTGCCCAGGTGCGGCACGAGCAGCACGTTCTCCAGCTCGAACAGGTCCGGGTGGATCGTCGGCTCCTCTTCGTACACGTCGAGTGCGGCACCGGCGATGAGGCGCTGCTTGAGCGCCCACGCAAGCGCACCTTCATCAACCACCGGCCCGCGGGCCGTGTTGATCAGGTATGCGGACCGTTTCATCCGCGCGAGCGCCTTCTGGTCGATCAGGTGCTTCGTCTCCGGGGTCAGCGGGACGTGCAGCGAGACGATGTCCGAGGTATTGAGCAGCTGGTCGAGCGGCATCCGTTCGGCGCCGGCCAGCCCCTTGTCGCTCCGCGACGAATAGGCCACCTTCACCCCGAACACCGCGGCGCGGGCGGCCACGGCTGCGGCAATGCGCCCCAGCCCGACGAGCCCGAGCTGCTTGCCGCGCAGCTCCGTCCCCAGCATGTAGTCGAAGGCCCAGCCCTTCCACTCGTGCCGGCGCACGACGCGCTCGCCTTCCGAAATGCGGCGGGTGATGCCGAGAATGAGCGCCCATGTGAAATCGGCCACCGACTCGGTCAGCACGTCCGGCGTATTCGTGCAGATGACGTTGTGCGCCCGGCACGCGGCCACGTCGATGTTGTTGTAGCCCACCGCGACGTTGGCCACCACCTTCAGGTCTGTCCCCGCATCGAGGAGGGCATCGTCCACGCGCTCGGTCAGCATCGTGATCAGGGCGTGCTTCCCGACCACGGCCGCACGGAGCTGTTCCGGCGTAATCGTGCCCTCGCCGGCAAACACCTCGACGTTGCCGACAGCTTCGAGCTTCGTAATAACGGAGGACGGGAGCTTGCGGGTAACGAAGATGTTCATTTCGGTCCGTGTAGTGTCCACCTTCAGGTGGACCACTCTGCTGACAGGCCCGCCTGAAGGCAGGCACTACATGAGGCGTGTCAGTGCCCCAGAGACTTGCAGTAGCCGCAGTGGTCGCAACGATGGTTCGGTTCGATGATGCACTCGCCGTCCGGAGTGCCAGCCACGACGAACAGGCTGTGGCTTGCGTGAATCTGGATGCCTGCGGGTGCCGGCGACGGCGCAGCCGGCTGCGGGTGTTCCGCCTGCGGCTCGCGCGACACCCCGGGAGCCCCGGCATGCCTCGCGATGGCCTCGCGAATCATCGCGCGCAGATCCTGTTCAGAGAGCGCCATCGATGTCCACCTGATCGATGATCCCAATGACCGCCGCATCTACGGGCGCGCCCTTCTGCCCGAGCGCCTCGTTGGCAGCCCGCCCCTCGACCACGACCAGCACCTTCTCGTGCACGCCCGCACCAACACCGTCCACAGCCAGGAGCGGCGTGCCGCGCGGCGTGTCGTCGAGGTTGAGCGGCTGCACCATGAGCAGCTTGGCCCCCTCGAACTTCCGGTGTTTCTGCGTCGAGACCACGGTCCCGATCACGCGGGCGATCTGCATCTCAGTTGGCGATGGGCGCTGGGCTATGGGCGCCGGGCCTGCTGGAGGCCTGCCGCCCATGACCTATCGCCCATGGCCGTTACTCCGTATTCCAATGGTCGACGATGCCGACGATGCCGGCGTCGACGGGGGCTTCGACCGGATAGAACGGAAAGCTGGCTTCCTTGCCGCGAACGAAGAACACCTCTTCGCCGACGCCCGCGCCGACGGCGTCGACCGCGACGAGCGGGCGTCCGGCCGGTTCCCGTTCCGGCGTGAGCGGCTGCACCAAGAGCAGCTTGATGCCGGTGAGGTTCTCGTCCTTGCGGGTCGAGACCACCGTGCCGATCACGCGGGCAATCTGCATGTCAGGACGAGACTTCGATGGTGTCGATGATGCCGACGATGGCGGCGTCGACCGGGCAGTCCTTCATGCCCGACGCCATGCGCGCCGAGCTGCCCGAGACGATGAGCACGGTTTCGCCGACGCCGGCGTCGACCGTGTCCACCGCCACGAGATAGCTGCCCTCGGCCTTGCCCTTCGGATCGACCGGCCTGACGATCAGCAGCTTGTTGCTGACCAGCCGGGGGTCCTTCCTGGTGGCGACGACCGTGCCTACGATCTTTGCGAGGAGCACCCGACTACTAGGCCTTCGCGTTCGCCTTGCCGATCGGCAGCACGTCCTCGAGGTTCGCGTGCGGACGCGGGATGACGTGCACGGAGACCAGCTCGCCGACGCGGCGCGCCGCCGCGGCACCGGCATCGGTCGCCGCCTTCACCGCCGCCACGTCGCCGCGCACAATGGCCGTCACGTAGCCGGCGCCGATCTTCTCCCAGCCGACGAGGCTGACCTTCGCCGCCTTCACCATGGCGTCGGCGGCCTCGATCATCGCGACCAGGCCCTTCGTTTCGACCATCCCAAGTGCCTCACCCATCGAGCGTCTCCAGCTGAATCTCGAATTTCAGATTTCGGATTTCAGAATTCAGATTGGAAATGCGGGACCACAGATTGGTTTCAACCTGAAATCTGCATTCTGAAACCTGCAAGTGCCCTGTCCCTGCCCTCATTTCAGGCTGCGGATCGCATCCTCGATGAGCGCAGACAGTTCGCGGTATGTTAACCGAATTTCCTCGTCCCCTGCCGGCTCCGCCGCCGTGGCGTTCGGGAGGGGCGCACCCGGGACAATCGGATCCGGCACCAGCCGGCTCCGGCCGTCGCCCTCGGGCGCCTGCACGACCTGACAGGTCACAGGCTCAGGCCCGGACAACAGATCGCCCACAACGGACGGATCCGGACAGATCGGGGCCGGGGCCTTGATCCCGTAATTGTTCCGGAGCCCCTGGAGGCGGTCCACTTCGTCGCGCGCAATCAGGTTCTCGCGACCGAGCATGCGCGCCACGAGGCTGATCTTGGCGAAGTGCTCGATGGTTTCGAGCTTGTAGTAGGCCGCGAAGAGATCGGCGCCCAGGGTCAGCGCGCCGTGGTTCGCCAGCAGCATGCCGTCGTGCGCCTTCACGTACTTCCGCACCGCCGCAGGCAGTTCGGACGTCGAGGGCGTCGCGTATTCCGCAATCGGAATGCTGCCGAGCGTGGTCAGCACCTCGGCGAGCACGGCCCGGTCGAGCGGAATGCCCGCGACGGCAAACCCCGTGGCAATGGGCGGATGCGCGTGGCAGACCGCCCTGGCATCAGGGCGCTGGCGATACACCTCGAGGTGCATCAGCATCTCGGACGAGGGGTCGCGATCCCCCTGGATCTTCTTCCCGTCCATGTCCGTGATGCACATCATGTCCGGCGTCATGAACCCCTTGCAGACGCTGCGGGGGGTCATGAGCAGGCGGTCCTCGCCGAGGCGGACGCTGATGTTCCCGTCGTTCGACGCGGTGTAGCCGCGTGAGTACATCCGGCGGCCGACCTCGACGATGTCGGCGCGCAGCTGCGATTCGACGGTCATGCGGTGCGGCCCTGCGTGGCCATCCGCCCGGCGTGCTGGCCCGCGACGAACTGGTCGCGACACCCGGTCGAGCAGAAATAGACGCGATCGCCGTTCGTGCCCGAGAGGGTCACGGCCCTGTCAGGAACGACAAAGGTGCCGCAGATCGGGTCGCGCGACATCTGGACGCTGCGCTGGGGTGAGCGCGAACCCGGGCGCGGAGCCGCCGTGCTCCCATCCTGCATCCCGCGGATGATGCCGGCCCAGAGGCGCGACACCGCCCGGACGACGATCGTCAGCAGGATCGACAGGAGGATGAACCGAAGCATCAGGCTCCCGGCTTGGCGGCCGTCGTCGTGTTGCCGCCCGGGTGAGCCGACTTCAGGCTGTCCAGGGCGCGCTTCGCGGCCTGCCCTTCGGGACCGTTGGGGTCGATCTGAATGACCTGCTGCCAGGCCTGTTCGGCCCCCGCCAGGTCCTGCTTGCCGAAGGCCCGGACAATCCCCTGATTCAGGAGTGTCTTGGTGTGCTTCGGATCGATCTTCAGCGACTCCTCGAACTGGGCCAGCGCCTGATCGGGCTGGTTGGTGTAGTAGTAGCTCACGCCAAGGTCGGTGCTGACGTTGACGTCCTTCGGGTTCAGCTTGAAGGCTTCGCCGTACCACTTGATGGCGTCGGCGTAGCGCTCTGAGTCGAAGTAGAGGTTCCCCAGGTCGATGCGGGGCTGCGGGTTCGTGGGCTGTTGCTGGGCCACCGAACTCAGCGCGTTGACCTTGTTCTGGTCCAGCACCGGCGCCGTGGGCGCGGCCGCTGCCGGCGCCGAGGCCGGGGCTGATGCAGCAACAGGCGCTGCGCCCCCGCGCATGACCGCCTGCTGGCTCCCAATCACCCAGCCGGACAGCAGCCCGAAGACCACACCGGCAATACCTACAGCAATCGCGTCAGGTCTCATGGATATCGTGTCCGATCATACCGGGATCGGCCCGAATCGGTACCCCTGCGCCTACCGCACCCGGTACACCGACTCCTTCGGGAAGTTCGTGCCGGAGATGTACTGGCGCATGTCGGCGGCCAGCTGCTTCCCTTTCGCGAGCATCACCCAGTGGTCGTCGTCGGGGTAGAGCTTCACGCTGAGGTTCGGCACCAGCTTGTCGAGACCGCTGAGGTGACCGGGCAGGATGGCCGTGTCCTTCAGGCCCCAGATGACCAACGTCGGTGTCTGGATGATCTGCGCCTTGGCCCCCTTCGTCATCGCCGCCGCGGACCAGGAAGAGGGGATGGTGGACGCAGGATGCAGGTCGTTGAAGGGCGGATTCCGGTGGTTCGCACGGTAGTAGCTGAGTCCGGCGGTGGTGGACCCGGGCTGCGACCAGGCATCGACCCACATCTGCCGGTCGGCTTCCGTGTAGCGCCCGGCCTTCACCTCGGCGTCGACGAACCCGGTGTGCGCCCGGCGCGTGCCGCTCTCGACCGTGTCCACCTCGTCCACCGGCTTCTCCCCCGGAGCGAGGAACTTGTTGAAGACGAAGAAGTAGTTGCTGGCGTAGCGCTGCGCCGGGTTCTCGCGCAGCTCGCGTTCGGAGAGCACCGGATGCGCGCCGTTCACGATGATCAGCTTCTCCAGCAGTTCCGGGTGGTACATGGCGAACACCCAGGCCACGTTGGCGCCCCAGTCGTGGCCGACGAGAATGAACTTCCTGCCAGGGTTGATCTTCTCGACGAACGCACGGACGTCCTCGATGAGGTGCGGCATCTCGTACGGTTCGAGCCCGGTCGGACGGGACGAGAGGTTGTAGCCGCGCATGTCCAGGCCGACCGCGTGATGGTCCTTGCCCATCTCGAGCATCTGGTCCTTCCACTGGTACCAGAACGACGGGTAGCCGTGAAGGAACAGCACGAGCGGCCCCTGGCCCACACTCGCGTAATGCAGACGCTGGCCGTTCACGTCGGCGTAGTGATCCTCGAAGGGGGCGGGCGCCGGAGCGCTGAAGGCGGGCGTCGCCGCGGTCAGGAGGGCCGCGGCACCGCAGAGGGCCAGGAAGCAGAGTCGTCTCATCGTGATGTTGTCCTAGACCGCTTTCACGGCGGTCGCAATGTTGTCGAGCGCCTTCCTCAGCATGGCGCGGCTGGTTGCGCAGTTCATGCGCATGCGTTCCTCACCGCCGGTGCCGAATGGCGCCCCGGCATTCAGCTGCACGCGCGCGTGGTCGATGAACCACTGCTGCATGATGTTGGACGGCTTGAGGGGAGCCAGCGCGGCATCGCGCGTCCTGTTCTGTTCCGCCGCTGTCCGCCGCGCCCCGACCTTCTCGACCAGCCCGCTCACGTCCAGCCAGGCCAGGTAGGTGCCCTGCGGCTTCACCATCGTCACGAGCGGCGGGACGTTCTTCCGCATGTACTCGTCGACGAACGTCAGGTTGGCATCGATGTAGGTGCGCAGCTGATCGAGCCACGCGTCGCCCTCGGTGTACGCCGTTCGGTGGGCCACCATGCCGAGCGTCGAGATCTCATCCCGATGCCACTTCAGCACGCGCGCCTTGTAGTCCGGGTTCGTCGTGAAGAAGTACGCGCACTTGGTCCCGATCAGGTTGAACGACTTGCTGGCGGACTTGAAGGTGATGCTGTTGCGGACGACCGCCTCGTTCGGCAGGCTGGCGAACGGCGTGTAGGTGCTGCCCGCGTGGACGAAGTCGCAGTGGATCTCGTCGGCCAGCACGACGACCCGGTGCTTCAGGCAGATCTCCCCGAGTGTCAGGAGGTCCTGCTTCGACCACACGTTGCCCGTCGGGTTCTGCGGATTGCACAGGATGAGCGTGTTCGTATCGTGCGCGATGGTCCGCTCGAGCGCCTCGAAGTCCATCGAATAGCGGCCGTCCCTCAGGGTGAACGGCACGTCCGCCGGCGTGCAGCCGACGACGCGGATGTCGCTGTAGAACCCGCTGTACGACGGGCTCGGCATCAGCACGCGCGTGCCTGCCGGCGAGAAGGCGCGCAGCGCGGCGATGATGGCCGGATGCGCCGCCGGCGAGTGGACGACGGTCTTCGGGTCGATGTCGAGTCCGTACCGCCGCTTGTTCCACGCGACGATCGCCTCGGTATGCGACTGGGGCGTCGTCATGTAGCCCATGTTGTCCCGCTGGATGCGGTCCACGAGCGCCTTCGTGATGAACGGCGCCAGGGCAAAGTCCATGTCGGCGATCCCCATGCCGACATCCATGTGCTCCTTGCCATACACGCGGATCTGTTCGTCCCACTTCGTCGAGTCGATGCCGACCCGGCTGGGCAGCGTGTCGAAGTCGTACGTGGTCGCGTCAGGAGCGCCACCGGCCGCGAAGGCCGACGCGGGCAGTGCGGGCGCGAGCGCGGAACCTAGGGTCAGGCCGGCGTTGCGAAGAAAGGTCCTGCGATCCTGTGACATGGCTGCTCCCCCACCAGGCTGGTGAAAGCGGTTGCAATCGCGCAATCCTAAACCCAATCCGGCCGTCCTGGCGGGAAGTTTGTTCCACGCCCGCGCCGCCCGGACCGCGCGACGGGCACCGGGTGATCCGTTTGACAGCCGGACGCCGCAGGGCAATGATGCGCGCCATGACGCCCCACGGACGCGCTTGTGCCCGCAGCGTGGTCGCCGCCCTCCTGGCTTCCGTCTCGCTCCTCGCCCAGAATCCGCGCGACGTGCATCATCCCGGCCCCGAACCCTTCACCATGCGGGTGCTCGCCAGCGGACTCGGCAATCCGTGGGAGATGACCTGGGGCCCGGACGGCTTCCTGTGGGTCACCGAGCGCACCCGGTTCACGGTCATCCGCATCAACCCGGCCGACGGCAGCCGCGAGGTGGCCCTGACGATCGACGATGCGTATCAGGAGGTCGACCAGGACGGCGTGCTCGGCCTGGCGCTCCACCCCGATCTGCTCCAGGGACGCGGCCACGACTGGGTGTATGTCGCGTACGTCTACGACGGGAACCCGGGGCCGGCGGTCGAGCGGCACCTTCGCGTCCGGCGCTGGACGTGGGACGCCACGCGGAAGACGCTCGGCGCCTCGCAGACCGTGCTCGAGAACCTGCCCGCGCACAACGACCACGGCGGCGGACGCCTGGTGTTCGGTCCCGACGGCATGCTCTATCTGTCGCGCGGCGACCAGGGAAGCAACTTCCTCGCGAACTTCTGCAATCCGAACCGTGCCCAGGATCTGCCCTCGGCGAGCGACGTGGCTGCCCGGAACTGGGCCACGTACCAGGGCAAGATCCTGCGCCTGAACCCGGACGGGTCCATTCCGCCGGACAATCCGGTCCTGAACGGGGTGCGCAGCCACATCTTCACCGTCGGCCATCGCAATCCGCAGGGGCTCGTCTTCTCGCGCGACGGGCGGCTGTACGAAGCGGAGCACGGCCCGAGTTCGGACGACGAGGTGAACCTGATCGAGAGCGGGCGGAACTACGGCTGGCCGGAGGTGGCGGGGTTCAGGGATGATCGCGGCTACGTCTATGCCAACTGGTCGGCATCCTCTCCGACGCCCTGCGCGGAGCTGCGGTTCAACAACCTGAACCCGCCCGCGTCGGTGCCACAGCAGAAGGAGTCGGCCTGGAACGAGCCGCGGTTCATGCCGCCGCTGGCCACGTTCTTCACCGTGCCGCCCGGCTACGACTTCGCGAAGAACAGCACGGCCACGATTGGCCCGGGCGGGATCGATCTGTACACGTCCCCCGCGATCCCGGGCTGGGACCGATCCCTGCTCATCGCGGCCATGCGGGCCGGCGCGGTCTACCGAGTGAAACTGGCGGCCGATGGCCGGAGCGTCACCGGCGACCCGGTTGAGTACTTCAAGTCCAACAACCGCTATCGTGACCTGGCCATCAGCCCGGACGGGAGGCGCATCTTCGTCAGTACCGACGATCACGGCACGACGCAGACGGCCGAGGCGACGCGGACCAGCACGCTCACGAACCCCGGGGCCATCCTCGAGTTCACGTATACGCCGTAGGTGCCTCGGACGCCCCACGGCCGACGAGGCTCCGGAATCCGCTGAATCGAAAGCGAGCAGACAGATGTCAGTACGGTCGATGCACCGGCGTTCGTTCCTCACCGCAACGCTCGGCACAATTGCTGGAGCGGCAACGCTCAGGGCACAGGCGCAGGTGGCGCAGCAACCGTCGCCGCAGGCCACACCGCGCGACTGGTCCGGCCAGAACCCGGTCCAGTATCCCGACCCGGACATCGTTGCGCTCGATCCCCGCTTCAACCGCTACATCATCCGCAACACGCCGATCAGGCGGCTGCACACGGGCACGCTGTGGGCGGAGGGGCCGGCGTGGAACGGCGTGGGCCGGTATCTCGTGTGGAGCGACATCCCGAACAACGTGCAGATGCGCTATCTCGAGGAAGACGGCCATGTGAGCGTCGTCCGCTCTCCCTCGGGTTACAGCAACGGCAACACGTTCGACTTCCAGGGCCGCCAGCTCTCGAGTGAGCACGGTGGCCGCCGTGTCGTGCGCTACGAGCCCAACGGCACCACGACCGTGATTGCCGACCGGTTCGAGGGCAAGCGGCTCAACTCGCCGAACGATGTCGTCGTGCACCCCGATGGGTCCGTCTGGTTCACCGATCCGATGTACGGCATCAACGGCAACTACGAGGGGTTCAAGGCCGAGTCCGAACTGCCGGTGGCCGTGTACCGCGTCGACCCGCAGAACGCCCAGGTGGTGAAGGTGACCGACGAGTTCGGCGGGCCCAATGGCCTGTGCTTCTCGCCGGACTACAAGCTGCTCTACATCGCGGACACGGGAGGCCCGCGCGAGATCAAGGTGTTCGACGTCGAGGGTCGCGCCCTGCGGCGAGGACGGACGTTTGCCAGGCTCGATTCCCAGGCGTTCGGCCCGGCCGCCGGCGACGGCATCCGGTGCGATGCCGACGGCAACATCTGGGCGGGCGCCCGCCCGGGCGTCCAGGTGGTGGCGCCCTCAGGGGAGCGCATCGGCGTGATTCGCCTGCCCGAGAACTGCGCGAACGTCTGCTTTGGCGGGACGAAGCGCAATCGCCTGTTCATGACGG
The DNA here is from genome assembly GCA_046331345.1 of Vicinamibacterales bacterium. GTDB lineage: Bacteria > Acidobacteriota > Vicinamibacteria > Vicinamibacterales > CAVVIG01 > CAVVIG01. The sequence goes on from JAXLRA010000006.1 coordinate 680,729, forward strand.
CCAGCCAGTCGCTCTACGCGGTCTACGTGAACGTCACGGGCGCGCATATCGCGTAAAGCAAGCCATCGCTCTCCCTAAATCCAGTGATATCGCGAACCAGCGAGCTGGGTGAGAATCGGCGCCGTGATCCCGACTCGCGCCCGATGGCTGACTCCCCTGCTGTGTCTGGCCGTGCTGACGGCGGCACCGCCTTCCGCGGGCGCGCAGACGGCGAGGCCGGCCGGCCCCGCCGGGACCGATGCCGACCCTCCAGTGCCGGTCGCTCCCCAGTCCATTTCGCGCGCGGGGACAACGGCCGCGTGGTGGTGCGCGCGATCCGGCTGACACAGCCGCTGCGCGTGGACGGCCGCCTCGATGACAGTGTGTACGCCGAGAACGAGCCCGCCGGCGGCTTCATCCAGGCGACCCCGGCGAACGGCCAGCCGGCCAGCGAGCGCACCGAGGCCTGGGTGATGTTCGACGACCGGTTCATCTACATCACCGGCAAGTGCTACGACTCGGCGCCGCCGGACAAGTGGACCGCCAACGAGCTGCGGCGCGACACCAACCAGCTTCGACAGAACGACATGTTCGGCGTGCTGATCGACACGTTCCACGATCGGCGGAACGGCTACAACTTCTACGCGAACCCGCTCGGCGGGTTCACCGACCAGGCGGTGACGGACGAGGGCAACCCGAACCCGGACTGGAACCCGGTGTGGGAAGTGCGGACCGGCCGGTTCGACGGAGGCTGGATCGTCGAAATGGCCATCCCCTTCAAGTCGATCCGCTACAACGCCGGCACCAACCAGACGTGGGGGCTCCAGCTGCGGCGGGCGATCCGGCGCAAGAACGAGTGGACCCACCTCACCGCGCTGCCAGCGGCCAATGCCGGCTCGTCCAGCGTCTTCCGCGTGTCGCGCGCCGCATCCCTGGTGGGACTGGACCTGCCGGCGGTCAGCCGGAACGTGGAATTGAAACCATATGGCATCTCCAGGCTGACGACCGACCACGTCCGGACCCCGGCGGTATCGAACGATCCGGAGGGCACGGCCGGACTCGATGCCAAGTACGGCGTGACCGCGAACCTGACGGCGGACCTCACGGTGAACACCGACTTCGCCCAGGTGGAGGTCGACGAGCAGCAGGTGAACCTGACGCGCTTCAGCCTGCAGTTCCCGGAGAAGCGCGACTTCTTCCTCGAGGGACGGGGGATCTTCGACTTCGGACGCTCGGGAGCGGGCTCGGGCGGTTCAGCGGCGCTCGGCAACTCCAGCCCCAACAACGCAGCCCCGACGCTGTTCTACAGCCGGCGGATCGGGCTGAATGCCGGCCGGGTCGTGCCGATCGACGTGGGCGGACGCCTGACCGGCAAAGCCGGCAAGTACACCATCGGCGCCCTGAACCTGCAGGCGGGTGATGAAGCCGTCTCCGGCACGCCCTCCACGAACTTCACCGCGGTGCGCGTGAAGCGACGTGCCGCGGCGGAGCAGCACGGCGTCCTCGGCGACATCGCGCTCCCGCATCGGCGGTTCCGGGCGCCTCCAACCAGGCCGTCGGCGTGGACGGCGCGTTCTCGTTCTTCCAGGATCCCTACGCGGGCGGCTATTTCGCGCGGTCGATCACGCAGGGCCGCAACCAGGACAACGACAGCTACCAGGGCCGGGTCGACTACAACGCCGATCGCTACGGCATGAAGGTGGACTACCTGGAAGGTCGGCGACAACTTCAACCCTGAAGTCGGCTTCGACGAGGCGCGACAACTTCAAGCGCTCATTCGCGTCGGCCGCTTCAGCCCGCGGCCGAAGGGACGCTCGCGGGTCCGCAAGTGGGCACTCGAAGGCACACTGGAATACCTGACCAACGGCGCGAGCCAGCTCGAGACACGCCAGCGCGGGCCAGGGCGGCGGTCGAGTTCCAGAACAGCGACATGTTCACCCTCGAGGCGAACAACAACTACGAACTGCTCCTCCGCCCATTCACGCGGTCGCCACAGGCGTGGCGGTGCCCGTCGGGGCTACCACTACAGCGACACCACCGTCTCGTACGCCTTCGGCCAGCAGCGGCGGATCTCCGGCACCGCCTCACCCAGGCCGGGCACTTCTACAACGGCGACATCACCGCGGTGGGTTACAGCGGGGGCGCGTCGCGATCCTGAAGCAGTGGTCACTCGAGCCAAGCCTGTCGGTGAACCACATCACCCTGCCAGCCGGCGCCTTCACGACGACGGTGGTGCGCGCGCGCACCGATTACGGCTTCTCGCCGCGCATGTTCGCGAGCGCGCTCGTCCAGTACGCCTCGAGCGACCACATCTTCAGCAGCAATCTCCGGTTCCGCTGGGAGTACCGGCCGGTAGCGAGTTCTTCGTGGTGTACACCGACGAACACACACCGTGCAGCACGGCTACCTCGGCCTGCGCAATCGCGCGTTCGTCCTGAAAGTGAATCGGCTGCTGCGGTTCTGGATGGACGCGGCTGCGTGAGCGTGGGAGGCCGGGGGCTAGTCAGCCAGGACGCGCAGGTACTCGCGGACGACGGCGTCGGCCCGACGAACAGCGCGCGGGAGATGAGCGCATGGCCGATCGACACCTCGTCGAGGTGCGGCAGGCTGCGGAAGAGCACCAGGTTGGCCAGGTCGAGATCGTGTCCGGCGTCTACGCCAAGCCCGCCTCGTGAGCCAGCGTGGCCGCAACCGAGTACTCCTCGAACGAGGTCACCGCGGCTTCAGCCCCTTCGCAGTACGGGCGAACGGCATGCCTGGTGTAGAGCCGACGCGATCGGCACCGACCTGCCGCGCCAGCGCGATGGCGTCCGACACGGATATCGAAGAAGCTGACGCGGATGCCGGCCGCCTTCATGCCGGCGATGACCTCGGGCAACTGCTGTGCGCCAGCGACACGGGTCCATCCGGCCTGGCTGGTGATCTCGCCGGGCACCACCGGCACGAGCGTGCACTGCTCGGGGCGGACGGCGTGCACCAGCTCGATGAAATCCGGCCGCGGGTCGGCTTCCATGTTGAGCTCGACACGCGGGCGCACGCCCTTCAGGTGCTCGGCGATGTCCAGCACGTCCCGCCGCGTGATGTGACGCCGTCCGCGCGGGAGCACCGTGATCCCCGACGCCCGCCGCCAGGCAGACGTCGACGGCGTCCAGCACGCGCGGTTCGCGCCCACCCCGCGAGTTCCGCAGGGTCGCCACCTTGTTCACGTTGACAGAGAGTCTTGCCATATCGGGAGATGCTAAACCTGATTGCTCATCGTGCAACGAGCGCCCGACGACCGGCTACCCCAGCTCCGCCTTGACGACGTCGATGATCGACTGGGCCCAGGCGCGAATCTCGCCCTGGTCCTTCCCCTCGAGCATGACGCGCAGGAGCGGCTCGGTGCCCGAATAGCGGACGAGCAGGCGGCCCTGCCCGGCCACCCGCTGCTCGACGTGTTCGCGATGACCGCCGCCACGGCCGGCACTGACGCGAGGTCCACTTTCTCGCGCACGCGCACGTTGAGCAGCACCTGCGGGTAGTTCGTCAGGTCGTCGGCCAGTTCGGCCAGCGACCGGCCGGTCGCCTGCACGGTGCGAAGGACGTTCAGGGCGGTACACAGGCCGTCGCCGGTGAACAGATAGTCGGAGAAGATCACGTCCCGACTGCTCACCACCGAGCGCGATCCCGCGCTTCAGCATCTCCTCCATCACGTACTTGTCGCCAACCGACGTGCGGATCATCTCGATCCCGGACCTGCGCAGCGCCAGTTCGAGTCCGATGTTGCTCATCACGGTGGCGACGATGGCATTGCCGGGCAGGCGCCCCTCGCGCTGGAGCTGCCGCGCGCACATCAGCAGCACCGCATCGCCGTTGACGACGCGGCCGAGATGGTCGACGAAGATCGCCCGGTCGCCGTCGCCGTCGAAGGCCACGCCCATCTGCGCGCCGGACTTCACGACGAGTGCGGAGAGCCCCTCGGGATGTGTGGACCCGCACAGCAAGTTGATGTTGCGGCCGTCCGGCTCGGCGCCCGTCACCACGGTCTCGAAGCCGAGGCCACGGAACAGCCCGGGAGCGACCGGGGTCGTGGCGCCGTTCGCGCAGTCGATTGCCAGCGTGAAGCCGCTGAAGAGCGAGGGGTCCGGCAGCACGACGCGCAGGTGCTCCAGGTACGAATCGACCAGCACCGCGCCGGGCACCTCTTCGGGGGCTCCGTCGCGGACGTCCCACGATGTGTCGGCGACGATGCCCTCGATCTCGCGCTCCACCGCCTCGGTGAACTTCTCCCCGCGTCCGGAGAACACCTTGATGCCGTTGTCCTCGAACGGGTTGTGTGAGGCGGAGATGACCACGCCCGCGTCGTACTGCGCGAAGGCGCGGGTGAGGTAGGCCACGGCTGGCGTCGGCACGACACCGACGCTGGTCACCTCGGCGCCTTCGCCGCCGGCGCCGTGCGCGAGTTCGGCCTCGATCCAGCCGCCGGATTCACGCGTGTCGCGCCCGACCAGCAGGTGTGGTGATTCGGTGCCGTGCGGCAGCGCCCGGACCAGGGCGGCCCCGAGACGGCGAACGGTTGCATGGTCGAGCGGAAACACGCCGGCCTTGCCGCGTACACCGTCGGTTCCGAAGAGGCGCACGGGTTCGCGCGAGTCAGTTTTTGCCACTGGAGATCTGCACCTGGATGGTTGCGGGAAGGATGCGGGCGACGCCCGCGCGCGCCGGGTTCTCGACATGCACGGGCAGGGTGTACGTGCCGGGATCGAGACCGGCCAGGTCGACCCGCGCGACGACCTCGTCGCTGTCCACGCGGTTCAGGCCGTCACGGCTGCCACGCAGCACGATGTCGACGGCGTGCGGAACGGGCCTGGCAATCAGGCCTTCGCGCAGGTGCTCGATGTGAACGGGGCGTTCGCGCAGCGTGCGCTCCACCGGACCTGGAATCACGTCGACCGTCACGCGCGCCTGCCGCGGCGTCTTCATCCTGAGCGCGGGGTCCTGGAACCCCACCGTCACCCCGTCCGCCACGGCCGCACTCGCTCCGCCGACGTTCACGGGTTCGGTCAACGCCTCGGTCACCCGGTCGATCGCGCTCTGCGGACCGATCACTTCGATGGTCGGCGGCTCGACGGACACCTTGCCGACCACGAACCCCGGCGCGGGATCGCCTTCGACGGCAGGCACCACCGGGACGATCTTCGCCTGCGACGCCTCGAAGGCCAGCGCCACCGTCGTCGGCGAGACCTGCACCACCTGCACGCCGTACGGCACGCGGACCTGCTCGGGCGTGAGCTGATACAGCCGTCGCCCTGGCCTGGCCGACTTGAGGTCGAGCTGCGCCACGATGTCTCCGGGACCGATGAGGGACAGCGCGCTCGACGCGCCGCGCACCCGCACGTCGACGAGCGACGGCGCTTCACCCATCATCTCGAGGCCCCCCGGAAACTGCTGGAACTCGAGCGGCACGCGAAGGCCACGCTCGACCACCTCGTCGCCCGAGACGAACAGCCACAGGATCGCCGCGATGGCCACGGAGACGGTCTTCAGGCCCAGGTGCCTGAACGGCCACGGCGCCTTCATGCGACCTGCACCTCACGCTGCCGCCGCCTGGTCGACTTGTTGATGACCAGCGAGCGGAGCCGCGTCCGCAGGGCGTCGGCCGTGAGTCCGCGCTCGATCTGGCCGTCGACGACGATGGAAATCTTGCCGGACTCCTCGGACACCACGATGGCGATGGAGTCGTTCTCTTCCGTCAGGCCGATCGCCGCCCTGTGCCGGGAGCCCAGTTCCTTGCTCAGGCGTGGATTCACGGTGAGCGGCAGGAAGCACGCCGCTGCCGCCACACGGTCTTCCCGGACGATCACCGCGCCGTCATGCAGCGGCGACTTCAGCTGGAAGATCGAGACGATGAGGTCGTACGTCAACACCGCGTCGAGCGGGATGCCGCCCTCGATGTAGTTCCTCAGGCCGATCTGCCGCTCGATCGCGATGATCGCGCCCACACGCTGGGTGGACAGCATGCCGGCCGCCACCACGATCTCCTCGATCGATTCCTCGGCCGATTCGGTTTTCGCGAGGTACCTGAAGAACGGCGCGCGGCCGAAGTGCGCCAGTGCTCGGCGGATGTCCGACTGGAACAGGACGATGATGCCGAACACCACGTAGCCGAACATGTTGCGCACGAGCCAGTTAAGCGTGTCGAGGTGCCAGGAGCGCGAGCCGTAGAACAGGAGGGCGAGCAGGCCGGCCCCAACCGCCATCTGCACGGCGCGGGTGCCGCGGATCAGCTTGAGGACCTCGTAGATCAGGATCGACACCACGAGGATGTCGGCCAGATCCCACAGGCCGATCGGCGGTCGCTTCAGCAGCGCTTCGATCCAGGTCAGGTTCACGACGGGCTCAACCCACTCTCAGCGATCCGGCCGTATCGCCGGGTATCCTCGGCCACACGGACCACCTGCACCATTTCCGCGACTGCGTGCACGCGAACGATGTGCGCACCGGCCAGCACGGCTGCCGCAACCGCTGCCGCCGTTCCCCAGTCGCGCTCGACCGGAGGGCGGGCGCCGAGGGCCTCACGCATGAACGACTTGCGGCTCGGCCCTGCAAGCACGGGCCGGCCGATACGGCCGGCAAGTTCGTCGATCCGCGCCAGCAAACCATAACTGTGCGCTGGACGTTTGGCAAACCCGATCCCCGGGTCCACAATCACCCGCTCGAGGCTCACGCCTGCGGCAAGCGCAACATCGAGTCCCGCGCGCAACTCGGCCGCGACCTCCTCCACGACGTCGTCGTACACCGCCTGCGCGTACATGTCCGACGACCGCCCGCGCGTGTGCATGAGGACGAGCGCTGCCGACGTGCGGCCCACCGTTGCCGCCATCCCGGCATCGTAGGTCAGGCCGCTGATGTCGTTCACCAGCGACGCACCTTCGCCAACCGCCGCTTCTGCGACCACCGCCTTGTAGGTGTCGATGGAAATGGGGATCGTGAGGCGACCGGCGAGCCCTTTGAGTACCGGCAGCACGCGCCGAAGCTCCTCGTCGGCCGGGACCGGAACGGCTCCTGGCCGGGTGGACTCTCCACCCAGGTCAAGGATATCGGCCCCAGCGGCCTCCATCGCCAGTGCAGCCTCGACTGCGCGAGCGGTGTCGAGCCGCTCCGCGTCGGCGAAGGAGTCCGGGGTGACGTTGAGGATGCCCATGACCAGCGGGCGCTCACCGAGGGCGAGCGCACCGCCGTGGGGCAGCGGGATGAAGTAAGAGGGTCGAGGCGGAAACACGGTAGGTCGAGCGGCCGGCTCGACCCACTTGCACGGTTCAGCCGGCCGAACTCACTCCTGAGTGATCGGCTTGTTGAGCGAGGGGACGATCGGCGCGCGTTCCTTGACGCGCGGACGCTCCTCCTCGGACGCGGCCGCCACGGGCGCGACGGACTTCGGCTCGTCGATGTCGAGCCCCGCGCACAGGCGGCGCACCTGCTCGGCATCGAGCACTTCGCGGGCGAGCAGCGCGTCGGCCATCTTCAGCAGCACGTCCTTGTGCTCGGTCAGCAGCTTGTACGCGCGCTCGTAGTTGGTGGTGACGAAGCGCTTCACTTCCTGGTCGATCTTGAGCGCCGTGTCCTCGCTGTAGTCCTGGTGCTGGGCGATCTCACGGCCGAGGAAGATCTGCTCTTCCTTCTTGCCGAAGGTGAGCGGCCCCATGGCGTCGCTCATGCCCCACTCGCACACCATCTTGCGCGCCATCTCGGTCGAGCGCTCGAGGTCGTTGCCGGCGCCGGTGGTGAGGCTGTTCATCGTGATTTCCTCGGCGATGCGGCCGCCCAGGAGAATCGCGATCTGGTCCTGCAGATAGTCGCGCGAGTAGTTGTGCTTCTCGTCCGTCGGCAGCTGCATCGTCAGGCCGAGGGCCATGCCGCGCGGGATGATCGTCACCTTGTGGATCGGATCGGCGTGCGGCAGGAACACCGTGAGCAGCGCGTGACCGGCTTCATGGATGGCCGTGATGCGCTTCTCGGCGTCGCTGATGATCATCGAGCGACGCTCGGATCCCATCAGCACCTTGTCCTTGGCGAACTCGAAGTCGTGCATGCGCACGACCTTCTGGTTGTAGCGCGCCGCATTGAGGGCGGCCTCGTTCACCAGGTTCGCGAGATCCGCGCCCGAGAATCCGGCAGACCCACGCGCCAGCACCGACACGTCCACATCGTCGGCCATCGGGATCTTGCGCGTGTGGACGCTGAGGATGCCCTCGCGGCCCTTCACGTCGGGGCGGTTGACGACGATGCGGCGGTCGAAACGGCCCGGACGCAGCAGCGCCGGGTCGAGCACATCGGGCCGGTTCGTGGCCGCGACGAGGATGACGCCCTCGTTCGACTCGAAGCCGTCCATCTCGACGAGCAGCTGGTTCAGCGTCTGCTCGCGCTCGTCGTGCCCGCCGCCGAGGCCCGCGCCGCGGTGGCGGCCGACCGCGTCGATTTCGTCGATGAAGATGATGCAGGGCGCATTCTTCTTGCCCTGCTCGAACAGGTCGCGGACGCGCGACGCGCCGACGCCGACGAACATCTCGACGAAGTCGGAACCGCTGATCGAGAAGAACGGGACGTTGGCCTCACCCGCCACCGCGCGCGCCAGCAGGGTCTTGCCGGTTCCGGGAGGGCCCATCAGCAGGACGCCCTTGGGAATGCGTCCGCCGAGCTTCTGGAACTTCTGCGGTTCCTTGAGGAACTCGATGATTTCCTGGAGTTCTTCCTTCGCCTCGTCCACGCCCGCCACGTCCTTGAACGTGACCTTCTTCTGCGAACTGGACGACAGCTTCGCCTTGCTCTTGCCGAACGAGAGGGCCTTGTTGCCGCCGCTCTGCATCTGGCGCATGAAGAAGACCCAGAAGCCGATCATGACGAGGAACGGCGCCCAGTTGTAGAGCAACGACGCCCACGGACTGGCCGTCGGTTCCTTCGACTGCACGGCAATGCCGCGATCGATCAGCTTGTTCGCCAGACCCTCGTACTGGGTGGGGGCGTAGGTCTTGAACGTCTGGTTCGGCGCGTCCTTCGTGGTGCCGGTGATCTCCTGGCCCGTGATCACGACGCGCTGGACCGAGCCCGCATCGACGGCAGCCATGAACTCACTGAAGCTCAGGCTATGGTCGCGGGCGTCGTACCTGGTGGCGAAGTTCCAGATGAGCACGCCGGCGACGACGAGCACCAACCAGAACAGCAAGCTCTTCAACGTCGAATTCAACACGAGCCTCCCACACCCTTAAGTCTCAAGATTACCACGGCTTGCGAAGGGTCCGTGACCCGAAAGTCCGTGTCCAGCGCGTGGCCGACGACCCAGACGATGCGGCCATCGGTGTCGGTGACGACCGGCACCCGATCGCGTGCCTCGCGGGGCACCTTCCGGTCGACGAACAGGTCCTGCAGTTTCCGGTGCCCCGCCGTGCCGGGCCTCAGCCTGTCGCCGGGTCGCCGGTTCCTGACCCCCAGTCCAGCGGCCACCTTCTCTTTCGGCACAACGGCCAGCCACCCGTTGGGGCGCGGCGCATTTTGTTCCGAAAGAACGACTTCAGCCGACATCACGCACCCAATCTCCGGAATCAGCACCTCGCCGGGGACAGGCAGATGGTGGCTGAACCCTGGAACCGGGCTCGTGGCGACCGTCGTCGGGCGGCCGGCTGAACCAGCGGGTCTACCCGTTAAGACGACGCCGTTGTCGTACCGTTCCACGCGGTGCCCCGGCGCGTCGAACGCCGGCCGTTCCCCCAGCACGACCGCCCACGCCAGCCGCACGTGGTCGGCGCCTATCAGGCGCGGGCCGGCGGCACGGCTCATCGCTTCGTGCAGCGCCCGGAACGCGACGGCCTTGGGGGCTGCCATCAGGGCGTCGAGGCTGAGGCGCTGCATCGCTCCCTCCGCCTCAACATGCTTAGACACCCAATCCCGGGCGAGGGCACCGAGCAGGTCCTCGTCGGCGCGGGCAAGCTCGGCGGAACCGGCCAGCGCCTCGACAACGGCCGGGTTGAACCGTGCCTGGAGCAACGGCAGCAGTTCCGCGCGCACGCGATTCCGCGGAATCCCCACGTCGTCGTTGCTGGCGTCGTGGACGAATGCGAGGCCCGCCGTATCCAGAAACGCGTGGACCTCTGCTCTCGAACACTCGAGGAACGGACGGATGACCGAGCCGTTCCTCGGGTACATCGCGGCGAGGCCGCGGCTGCCGGCTCCGCGGATCAGCCGGAGCAGGAAGGTCTCGGCCTGGTCGTCGCGCGTGTGTCCCAGCGCCATGACGTCAGCACCAGACCGGGTCAGGGCACGGTCGTAGAAGGCGTACCGCAGGCGGTGCGCCGCATCCTCGACCGAGCGCCCTTCCCGGCTTGCCGCCTCACGCACGTCTGCGGATTCCGTGATGAACGGCAGATCCAGGCTCGTGGCCACCCCTGCGCAGAACTGCGCGTCGCTCGCGGACGAGTCGCGGAGTTGATGATCGAAGTGCGCGACGGCCGCCAGTTGCAGGGCACCGGTCCGGTGGAGGGCGTGGAGCACGTGCAGCAGCGCCATCGAATCGGGACCACCCGACAGGGCGACAGCCACCCGGGTCGTCGGCCCGGTGAGCTGGTGACGCTGGAGCGTTCGCCGAACGATATCGATCAGCGACATGGGTTGCCCCGGAAGAACTGTGGAGGGATCTCTGGTGCCCCGGCACGAGGGCAGCACCACGAGCGAAGTCGAGTGGTGCCGGAGGGCGGACTTGAACCGCCGACCCCGCGCTTATGAGACGCGTGCTCTCACCAACTGAGCTACTCCGGCGCCGGAACTTCAGATGATAGCACGGCCGTCACGGGCAGGAAGAGCGATGAGCGCGCCTAGAGCCCTGCCGCAGATCTGCTGATTGCCGCCGCGAGCAGGGGAATCATGATCTCGTGGTGCCCCACAAGTGAGTAGCCCTTGCCACCGGTGGCCACCGCAGGCCGCATGACGACGTTGGTCTGCGGCCGGTAGCCGCGGATGAAGTCCATGTTCACCGTCGTCAGACCCTCGAGAGAGATGCCCTGGTTGCGCGCGAGCGCCACCGCCTTGAGGAATACCTCGGGGAGCACGACGGCCGAACCGCAGTTCAGGAACACGCCGCGCTCGAGGCGCGCCACGTTGGAGACGAAGTAGCGGAAGTCGCGCAGGCTGCCTTCGCCGAGCGCCGCGCCGTTCGCCGCTGGATGCATGTGGATGATGTCGGTGCCGAGCGCCACGTGGACCGTGATGGGAATCGACAGGCGTCCTGCCGCAGCCAGGATGCTCGCGCGGGCGTACTGCGGGCTGCGTTCGTGCAGGTAGCGGGACACCGCCTGCCCGAGGCCGAACCCTTTCGACACGCCGTCGCTGATCGCGCCGTTGAGCAACCGGCCCGTCTCATCCGCCATGCCGAACGAGCCCCGCCCGAGGGCCTGGTCGACGTCCTCGGAGGTCGCACCCGCCAGCGCGACTTCGAAGTCGTGGATGACGGCGGCACCATTGGTCGCGATGGCCGACACGAAGCCGCGCTCCATGAGGTCGATCAGCACCGGTGCGAGGCCGGTCTTGATCACATGCGCGCCGAGTGCCCAGACGGTTCCGCCGCCGGCCCGCGCGTCGACGATGGCGCGAGCCACGGCCTTGAGGTCGGCCGCCGCCAGCACGTTCGGCAGCGCGTCGAGGAACTGGGCCATGGTGGCCGCCTCGCCCACTGGACGGCCAAAGTCTTCCGCCCGGGCCTTGCTCGGGCGTGACTTCAGCGGATAGGTGCGCACCCCTGACAGGTCGAACTCTTCGTACGGAAAACCCATGTGTCGCGCCTAACGTAGCCCGGAACCGCTCCAACCTCCAACCCGCCCGCTTCGGTCAGGCTCGGGTGACGGTTCCCGGTTCAGAGAACGACCATCGCGTCGCCGTAGCTGTAGAAGCGGTAGCCGGCGGCTACCGCCTCGCGATACGCATGCAGGACGTGCTCGCGCCCGCCGAACGCGGACACCAGCATCAGGAGCGACGACTGCGGCAGGTGGAAGTTCGTGACGAGACCGCGCAGGACACGGAACTCGAACCCTGGATAGATGAAGAGATTCGTGGACCCGCGCCCCGGGACGATGCGGCCTCCGTTCGCGCGGGCGACGGACTCGAGCGTCCGGGTGGTCGTGGTGCCGACCGCCACCACCCGGCGTCCGGCGTCGAGCGCCGTGTTGATTGCGGTGGCCGCCGCCGCGGAGATTTCGAAGTGTTCGGTCTCCATCTGGTGCTCTTCGACCACGTCCACGCGGATCGGTTGGAAGGTGCCGTAGCCGACGTGCAGGGTCACCTCCGTCCGCCCGACGCCGCGCGCCGCGAGCGCATCCAGCACGCCCGGCGTGAAGTGCAATCCGGCGGTCGGGGCCGCGATGGATCCCCTCGACGCCGCGAACACGGTCTGGTAGCGCTCGCGATCGCCGGCGCCGTCGGCCCGCTTGATGTACGGGGGCAGTGGAATGTGTCCGATGGTGTCCACCGCACGTTCGACGGGCGACCCGTCGGACGTCCAGAGCCGGACCGTACGGCGACCGAAGAACCGCCGCTCGAGGATCTCGCCGTGCAGCACGACCTCCCCGTCGAAGACGACACGCGCGCCGGGCTTCAGTTTCTGACCCGGGTGAACGAGCGCCTCCCACAGTTCCGCGCCGTCGTCCCGCGGACCGTCGAGCCGCGTCACCAGGAGGCACTCGACGGCACCACCACTCGGATCGCGACGGCCGAGCAGGCGCGCCGGAAACACGCGGGTGTTGTTCACGACCAGCAGGTCGCCAGGTTCCAGCAGCGCGGGCAGGTCGGCAAAGGCGCGGTGCACGAGCGCGCCGGTCGATCTGTCGAGGTGCAGGAGGCGCGACGCGCCGCGAAGGGCCGGCGGATCCTGGGCGATCAGTTCAGGTGGGAGGTCGAAGTCGAAGTCGCGGACGAACACCAGACGATCGTACTGGATCCGGCTGTGCCGGCAGCGGGCTGTTGGCCCGGTCGCCACCCCGTGATGGCGCTCCGGTTGCAGAGGTCGCCGGCGATGTTCGATGTGATCGTGGTTGGTGGCGGTCCAGCCGGGCTGAGCGCAGCGCTGATGCTCGGCCGCTGTCGCCGGCGGGTCCTGGTCTGCGACGACGGCTCTCCGCGGAACCGCACCTCCCAGGCGCTGCATGGCTACCTCACGAGGGACGGGATCGAGCCGGCTGAGCTGAACCGGGCGGGCCGGCAGGAACTGGCGCAGTACGGCGTCCAGCACCGCGCGATCCACGTCGTCGCTGCCGTTCGGGAGGATCGCGGATTCCGCGTGTCGTTCGAGGGCCGCGCCGACGAACGGGCGCGCTTCCTGCTCATCGCAACCGGCGTGGTGGACGAACTGCCCCCGATTCCCGGCTTCGATGCCTGCTACGGGCGCTCGATTTTCCATTGTCCCTATTGCGATGGGTGGGAACACCGCGATCGACGCCTGGCGGCCTTCGGCCGTGGCCGCAGCGGTGCCCTGCTCGCCCTGGCCCTGAAAACGTGGAGTCCGCAGGTGACGCTGCTCTCGAACGGGTCGCGCGTCGAGGCGGACCTCAGGGCGCGCTTGGCGCGCAACGGCGTCGAGCACGCCCGCGCGCGCGTCAGCCGTGTGGTGCACGACGGGGGACGGCTGTCGGAGGTGGCGTTCGAGGACGGAACGACGCGCCCTTTCGACGCGATCTTCTTCACGACGGGGCAGCACGCACGATGCAGCCTCGCCGAGACACTCGGCTGTGCCTTCAATCGCAAGGGCACCGTCGAGACCGGGATGCTGAGCGACACCAACGTGGACGGCGTCTTCGTCGCGGGTGACGCGTCGCACGACGCGCAGTTCGTCGTGGTCGCCGCGGCGGAGGGGGTCAAGGCCGCCCTCGCCATCAACCAGGCCCTTCAGCGCGAGGAACTGCTGCCATGAGTGCCGAGTCCGCGCGATTCGTGTCGCAACCCGAGGCGGAGCGGCCGACGCCCCCGGCGGTCCTGGAGTCACCGACCGACGCGGAAGGCCCGCTCGTGCCGGTTCCCGTGGACATGCGCAACGCCGCCATCACGCTCATGGCCGTGATTGCCGGCGTGCTCCTGCTGCAGTACGCGCAGTCGGTGTTCATTCCGCTCGTGCTCGGCCTGCTCATCAGCTATGCGCTGGACCCTGTCGTGACGCGGCTCGAGAAGCTGCGGCTCCCGCGTGCGCTTGGTGCGGCACTGCTGCTCGTCACGCTCGTCGGCGGCGGCGGATTCCTGCTGTACCAGCTGCGGGACCAGGCCCAGCAGATCATCCAGCAGCTGCCGGAGGGGGCCAGACGGCTCCGCTACACGCTCGAGCGGCAGCAGGGGTCGACGACCGATGCGCTGCAGAAGGTGCAGCAGGCCGCCACGGAACTCGAGAAGGCCGCGGACTCCGCCGGGCCGCCCCCGACCACTCCAGGCGTCACGCGGGTGCAGGTGGAGGATCCGCCGTTCAAAGTGGGCGACTACGTGATGTGGGGCTCGCTCGGTATCGCGGCCGCGGCAGGACAGACGCTGCTGGTGCT
>JAXLRA010000007.1:0-598401 GCA_046331345.1 Vicinamibacterales bacterium
AGCGCAGCACAAACCGGTCGTCGACGAGCTGCACGGTGAGGTCCGACAGCCGGATCTGCTGTTCGGGCGGTGCGCCCGACTCGCCCATCGCCGGAATCTCGTACGTCCGCAGCACAGGGCGCAGGATCACGTTCCCGGCGCGCCCCTCTGGCAGATGCACGATCTCGGCGTACACCGCATCCGGCTCGGTCGACTCCTCGGCGGCAATCGCCGCGCGCACACCGGCATCGAGTTCCGGCGACAGGTGGCAGAACCGACCCAGCATGCGCGCGACAGGCTGCGGAATCGTATTGCGAGTGACGAGGTGGAGACGTCCCTCCCTGGCCACCAGCGTCGCGTGGATGCCGGTGATGGCCGGGCGCTCCGCTGGCGTCTTCGGCCGCAGCATGCGCAGGTCCGCGTCGGTCAACTCGATCTCGGCTGCGCCGGAGGCGGCGGCACGCACGACCATCGACAGCAGGTGCTTTTCGCGATCGGTCCACGGCGCGGTGGGCGTCGTGGTGTCTGCGAACGGCAGGCGATCGAGCAGAGGGGACGACCCACGGGCGCCGGAGCCGAGCTCGGCGCCGATACCGGCATCGGCATCGATCGCCTCGAGCAGCGGCATCTCGCGCGACTCGAAGCGCTCACTCCACGCCCGCTTCACGCGCGTGAGTTCCTCGTCGCCGGAGCTTTCAGGGGAGATCTCTTCGAGCAGCCGGGCACCGCGGCGCAGCAGCGCCAGCGCGTCGGGTCCAAGCGTGCCTCCCGAGGGCCGGGCCGCGTCCACCTGGAAGAGCCGCGCAAGCTCCACCTTCGCCGGCAGGGCCTCGAGCGTCCGCGCCACCGCCCGGTACGCCTCACTGCCGGCCGCCACCGGACCGGCGTCCATGGCGTGAACGGCCTCCTCGGCACGTGCCAGGGCGGAGGCGAACGGCTCTGCGCCGGGAATCGACGCGAGCGTCCTGAGCACGCCGCGAATGGGCCCCTCGCCTGTCACCTGACACGCAAGGTCGGGCTGCAGGATCCGCGAATCGATCAGCGCCGTCGCGAACCCATCCGCATCGTCCACCCCGATGGCACGCACGGCTTCGGCGATTTCGGAGGCGGTGGCGCCGGAGGCGGCCCGCGCCAGTGCGACGCTCACCGCCTCGTTGTCCTCGACCGAGACGAGATGATGGGTGCGCACCTTGTCGGTCATGCGCGTCTCGATGTAGCGCCAGGTTCCGGCGATGCGACACGCCGTGTCGCTGGGCCGGTAGCGCAGCCACGGGCGAATGGCAGGGTGGCTGATGAGCGCCTCCACCGCCTGGCTCAGGTAGTCGACATCGAGCCGGGTGTGTCGCTGGATGGCCGCGCGTGGAGCAACGGTGAGCGCCGTGGTGTCGGCGATGCTCCCGGGAGCCACTGTGCCGAAGAGTCCGAACGGCGTGGGACGCGACGCCATGCGCGTGAGGTAGCGCGTCAGCGCACGCTCCACGTCGCGTGCACCGGGCGCGTCCGGGTCGCGCAGCCACGCATCGATGGCCGCATGGAGGTCAGGCGACGCGACGAAGATCGCCTCGCGCACGAGAGGATCGGCGAGCAGGGCACGATACGAGTCGCGCAGGTGCCCGACGTGGGCGACGAGATGTGGTGCGAGTTCGGGCGGGGTGACTGCTGGAGGGAGCGGCGGCGCTGCAGCCCATCCCGAGAGGATGTCGAGCGGCAGCAGCGGAACGCGGATGACGAAGAAGTCTGAACGGGCGCTCATCGCAGTGATGGACGCCCGTCAGGATACAGGATTGGGTGGCACGCGCACGGCGGGCCGGGCCGAGGACGCAGGCTACTTCGTCCAGTCCAGCCTTCTTCCGCCCTTGACCCCGCCCGACTTTGTTGCAACGGGCAAGTCCTTGACGGTGGTCTTCTTCACGGCTGCCCGGGTTGCGGGCTTCTTCGCAGCTTTCTTCATGACACAACCTCGTGTGGCGTCGAATCTGGACGCCGGTCTGCGCGAGCCGGCCGCAGCGCTCTCTCAGTGCTGCGACAGACCGGAGCAGGTCACTGTGTGACCTTACTTGTACGACGTCTCGGCTCTTCTGCCGCCCTTCACCCCGCCAGCCCTGGCCTCGGCGGAGAGGTCCTTCACGGTGGTCTTCTTCACGTCTGCCCGGCTCGCGGGCTTCTTTGCGGCCTTCTTCATCGCGATGCTCCCATGGAACGTGAGCCGGACGGCTCGTCTCACTCGCTGCAACCGTCGGTCGGGGTGAACACAGCTCTCCGGCTACCCTTCACTCCGCCGGACTTCGAACACTCACGAACTCTTCTGCGACCAGGCATCCGCCCGGCGTCCGCCCTTGATCCCGCCGGCCCTGGAAACAACGGACAGGTCCTTGACGGTCACCTTCTTCACGGCCGCCCGCGTGGCCGGCTTCTTCGCCGCCTTCTTCATCGATGCTCCTTGCGCCGTCCTGGTGTGAGCGCTGTCGCTCAGAACCAGCACGACCTGCCATTACTAGCGCAAACGCCCGCTGATCTCTTGCACCGGCGCCTGAGATCGGCTCAGAGCGAACAGCCGTAGGAGGGCTGGGAGAACGCCTTCTTGCCGCCCTTGACTCCGGCCGCTTTCGCGCCCGTCGACAGATCCTTGATGGCAGACTTCTTCACCCCGGCCCGGGGGCTGGCGCTGCCCTTCTTTGCGGCTTTCTTCATCGTCACGCCTCCTCGAATCGAACTCGCGGTCCTTGATCGGACTAGTGCGCCGACTTGCTCCAGACGGTCTTGGCGCTGCCGCCCTTGACGCCGCCGGCCTTCACGGCCAGGTCCTTGATGGACGCCTTCTTGACGGCAGCACGGGTGGATGCGGGCTTCTTCGCGGCCTTCTTCATGGGGTGGTCCTCAACTCTTCCTGCGTAGATCGAGCGCCTGGGGTCCGGCGCGGCGCTTCGCTTGCGCCGGTTCCCCGTGTGCGACGGCGTCCTGGCCGAAGACGCGCACACCGGACCCGCCCTTCACGTCCGCGCGCGGGGCGAGGTCGTCGAGGGAGATCACGCGTGCCTTCTCCGGTTTCTGCGTCTTCATCGTCGTGCTCCGCGACCACGTTTGCGCGGTCACTCCGGTGTTACTTCGTCGTCCAGCCCTGCCGGCCGCCCTTGACGCCGCCGGACTTCGTGCCGACCGACAGATCCTTGATCGGCGCCTTCTTCACGGCCGACCGCTTCGTCTCTGCTGCATTCCCAGCGCGCTTCATCGATGGCTCCCCTGCTCCCGCGATCAGCCCGAGACGGGCTGCCCGCGACCGCCGCCCTTGACCGCCCCGCTCTTCGGCTTGGTCGACAGATCCTTGATGGCCGTCTTCTTCACCTTGGCCGGCATGGCGTTACTTCGAATTGCTCTTGCGGATGGCGCCGCCCTTCACGCCACCGCTCTTCGGGCTGAGGTCCTTGATCGAGGTCTTCTTCACGGCTGCCATGACTGCTGTCTCCTTGTCCGCGAGGGACGTCGGAATCGCGTGATGCGGGTTCCGGTCAATCAACTGGGTGCCGGTGCGGCACGCTCAGCCGTTCAGCAACGCCCATGCCCGGGACGACCGAGCCCGCGTGCACGTAAAATCCTCAGGAAAACCGCTGCACCCGTCACGATTCGCCCGACGCCACCGGTCTCGATTCAACGCCTGAGGCCCAGAAACGAGGCCAGGCCGTGATACCAGCGGCGGCCCGGCACCTTCCAGTAGTGCACCTTGTTGTTTTCCACGACGAACGACCGGTCTGGCGGCCAGACGCTGCCCATGTCGTAGTTGTGCGAGACGATGCGCGTGCCCGGCCTGAGCGACCTGAGCGTGGGTGCGAGGCGAACATTCATGTGCGGGAGGAGGTACATCGCGACGACCGTGGCGTCGGAGAGGTCGGTGGTGAACAGGTCCTGCTCGATGAACTGCACCCTGTCCGCAACCCCCGCGGCCGCCGCGTTCGCCCGCGCTTCGGCCACGCGCACCGGATCCAGCTCGATCCCGATGCCGCGCGCGGCGCCGAAGTCCTTCACCGCCGCAATCGGGATACGCCCGTCGCCTGATCCGAGGTCGAAGACAATGTCGCCGCTCCCGACCCGTGCCGTTGTCAGCATGTGCCGCACCACGGCGTCCGGGGTGGGCACGTAGATCACGTCGAGCGGTTGCTGCTGGGCGCGGACCTGCGCGTCCACCACGGCGCCGGGCTCGATCCACGACAGCGTGACGAAGCTGGCCAGGAGACCGGTCGCACACAGCGAGGGATTTCTGCGCATGGTCGTCCTCAGGGCAGTGCGTAGACCGCCAGCGTGTCGGTCGCCACGATGCCGACGTACTGCTTCCCGGGTCCGGCCTGCCAGGTCAGCGGATTCGCGTTGCCGCGCTTCTCCAGCTTCACCACCCAGAGTTCCCGGCCGGTCTTCGTGTCGAGCGCACGGAAGCGATTGTCGTCGGTCGATGCAATGAACAGCAGGCCCGTGGCCGTGGTGATGGCGCCGGCCAGCACCGGGCGTCCGGTGTTCTGCCGGCCGGCCGGCAGCGCCTCGGTGATGCCGAGCGGAATCTGCCAGGCGATGTCGCCCGTTGCGGCGTTCACCGCGGTGAGGCGCCCCCACGGCGGACGCTGGCACGGCCAGGCGAGATCGCCCATGCGCACGTCGAACGTGGCGCGCCCCGGGGCGACGCGCTCGTAGGGCACCGGCGAGCCGGGCTTCGACGGCACCATCATGCCCAGCGCACCGATGTCCTGCGTCGGCACGATCACCAGGCCCGTGGTGGGATCGAATGCGGAGCCGCCCCAGTTCGCGCCGCCGAGCGTGCCGGGGAAGACCAGCGTCGGCTTCAGCCCGAACGGCGTATAGGCGCGGCTGCTCGCGGTGGTCCCGATGCCCTGCGCGAGTTCCGCGCACGCCTTGGCATGCTCCGGTGTCGTGTCGGCCGCGGTCACCAGGTCGGACGGCGCATACGAGGTCCGGGCCAGCGCGGGGGGCTTCAGCGGAAGCGGCTGGGTCGGGTACGCGGCTTCGCCGGGTACCTCACTGGGCGGCACACTGCGCTCATCGATGCCGTGAATGGGCTGTCCGTTCTCGCGATTGAGCAGGAACAGATACCCCGACTTGGTCGTCAGCGCCAGCGCCGGGATCCGCCGGCCGTTGCGCGTGATGTCGAACAGCGACGGCGGTGCCGGCGG
This sequence comes from Vicinamibacterales bacterium, assembly GCA_046331345.1. Taxonomy (GTDB): domain Bacteria; phylum Acidobacteriota; class Vicinamibacteria; order Vicinamibacterales; family CAVVIG01; genus CAVVIG01. The sequence goes on from JAXLRA010000007.1 coordinate 5,154, forward strand.
GTCGTGGTCCCACAGGTCGTGGTGGATCGTCTGGAAGTGCCACTTGTAGGCGCCGGTCTGCGCATCGAGCGCAACGACCGAGTTGCCGAACAGGTTCGCGCCCTTGCGGTCGCCGCCGTAGGCGCCGGCAATCGGCGACGCGAGCGGGACGTAGACCAGGCCGAGCCGCTCGTCGAAGGTGAAGTAGAACGGCCACGCGTTGGCACCGAGGCGGCCTTTCCAGCTCTCGCCTTCCCACGTGCCCTCGCCCAGCGTCCCAGGCTGGGCCACCGAGCTGAACTCCCAGAGCTTCGCGCCCGTGCGCGCGTCGAAGCCGCGCGGGTTGCCGATGCTCCCCGCGGTGCCGGGGGCGGTATTCGCGCCGACGACCACCACGTTGCGGAACACGCCGGGCACCGAGTTGTACGGCACCCCGACGTCTACGGCGCCCCCGGTGCCGAACGCCGAGACCGGCTGCCCGTTTAGCGCGTTGAGCGCGAGCAGGCGCCTGCCGGACATGACGAACAGGCGGGGCGGCGTGCCGGCATCCCCGGCCCAGTAGGCCACCCCCCGGCGCGACGGGGCTCCGCCCTGAATCGGCGTGCTCCACACCTCGCGCCCGGTGTCCGCCTCGAGTGCGACGACCCGGTCGAACGCCGGCAGGTACATGCGGCCGCCGATCACAATCGGCGTCGCCTGCGAGTTCACGGCGGCGTTCGGGGCGGGCGCCGCACCCGGCTGCGGGCCGAGCGCATAGCTCCAGGCCGGCGCCAGTTGCGCGACGTTGCGCGGCGTCAACTGGTCGAGTGTCGAATGTCCGGTTCCGGCCAGGTCGTGCCGATACGTCGGCCAGTCGCCCCGGGCCGAACCGGGCGGCGTCTGCTGTGCGACGCCAGCCGCGGCCAGGGCGGCGACGAAACCGGCGATCAGAACCTGCGAACGCATGCGATCGCCTCCAGTGCGTCGCAGTATACGCCCCGCCCCGGTCCGCTCGGGTCGAGGGCTGGCGCGCTGACAGGTCGCGACGGCATTTTGCGCTTGTGAGAGTGGAGGACTGACGACATGCGAGTTCAACAGGCGCTGCTTGGCGTGGCCCTGACACTGGTCACGGCTGCCGTGGCTGGTGCCGAGGTGAAGGGCAGGGTCGCCCTCAAGGGCGCGACGTTCGTCGTCGCCGACGCCGTGGCGTACGCGACAGAGGACGGCGTGGAGGTGGCCTTGCTGCCGGCAGCGCTGGATCGCAAGGCGGCGGCGAAGGACCTGAAGCTGAACAGCTTCGACATCATGCGCACCGGCAAGGCGTACATCACGTTGAAGATCGGGAAGGATGGCGCCTTCACCTGCATCGACTACTCCGAAGGGTCCGGCGGCGGCTCATCCTGCAACTCGGACTTCTCGAAGGGCCTGAAACTCACGGCCCGGACAGACGCGCGCGTGGCCGGCACCTTCCGCATGAAGGATGGGGCCGACAGCGCGGACGTCACGTTCGATCTGAAGATCGAGTCGGACCTTCCGCGGCCGGGCGTGGCCCTGCCGGCCGGTGGCGGCGAACCCGGGGCGGCAGTGCTGGCCCACTTCGCGGCGATCGAGAAGAACGACTTCAAGGCGCTCAAGGCCACCGCACAGCCCGCGCAGCTCGAGATGATGGAAGCGGCCGAGAAATCGGGCGAGGCGAAGGAGATGTTCAAGATGATGCGCGAGATGTCACCGCGCAAGGTCAAGGTCCTTGGCGGCACCGTGGACGGTGACAGCGCCCTGGTCGATTTCGAGGGGGTGGCCGAGGGCAGGCCCGCGAAGGGCGTGGCTGAGTGCGTCCGCATCGGCGGCAAGTGGTACATGACCGGCATGTCGAACTAGCCGGCGCGTCACGCACGCACGCCGTTGCGCGAAAGCGCGAACCGCCTGCTCCGGCGCGCCGAGGGCGGCGCGGTCGGTCCTCGCAAGCCGATGACGGTAGGCTACACTCAGGTGAGCCTGCCCTCATGGGCACCACCGCTCGTGACGATACGTCGGTCTGACGATCCCACGAGCGAGGAAAGGACCGATGGCCCCCGATTCTGAATGCTGGATGATTACCGGTGCAGCCGGCTTTGTCGGCTCGACGGTTGTACGCACCCTTCTCGAAGAAACGAAGGTCGCCAAGGTCCTCGCCGTCGACCGCCTGTCCACGGGGCATCGCGCCTATCTCCCGTCTGACCCGCGCGTGCACCTCGTCGAGACCGACATCAGGGATGCGGCGGCGATGAACGCGCTCGTCGCCGAGCACGCCCCGGCCGTCGTGATTCACCTGGCGGCGATTCACTTCATCCCCTACTGCAACGCTCACCCCGCCGAAACCTTCGACGTGAACGTCACCGGCACGCAGGTCGTCCTGGAAGCCTGCCGGACGAAGCCGCCCCGCACCGTGGTGGTGGCGTCGAGCGCCGCGGTCTACCCGATCTTCGATGCGGCCAACGCCGAGGACGCGCCCGCCCCTGGCCCCACGGACGTGTACGGGCTCACCAAGCTGACCAACGAGCACCAGCTCGCGCTGTATGCCCAGCAGACCCCGTCGCACTGCTCGGCCGCGCGCCTGTTCAACGTCTACGGCCCGCGGGAAACGAATCCGCACATCCTGCCCGAGATCCTCTCGCAGGTGCAGAAGGGCCAGCACACGCTGAAGCTCGGCAACATCGCCCCGAAGCGCGATTACATCTACGTGCGCGACGTCGCCCACGCCCTGGTGGCCCTTGGCGATCGCAGCACCCACTCGTTCCGCGCCTACAACGTCGGCACCGGCCACGAGTACGCGGTGGACGACCTCGCCCGCCGCCTCGCCGCCGTGGGCGGCCTGACGCTCGACATCGCGATCGATCCCGCCAAGGTGCGCGCGTCCGACCGCCTGCACCTGCTCTGCGACAACACACGCATCGCACGCGAGATCGGCTGGACCCCCGAGTACGACATGGACCGCGGCATGCGGGAGCTGTGGGACTGGGCCAGCACGCACCGGGCCGAGGTGCAGTTCCCGTTCACGTCGAACTGAGCGACGCATGCGCGTTGGCATCTACATCGACGTCGCCCTCGACGACCGGCCGACCGGCATCGGGCGTCACGTCATCGCGCTCGTGCAGGCGCTGGCGCAGCTCGACACGACGAACGAGTACCTGCTCTACTTCCCGTCCGGCAGCGGTACCGTTCCCGACACCTACCGCCACTTCCCCACCCAGGCGAACGTCCGCCCCCGCCCGGTGCGGTTCCCGCGCGCGTGGGTGACGGAGCGTCCGCGCATCTGGTGGAACTGGGCGCTGCCCTGGGCCCTGCGGCGCGATCGCATCGATGTCTTCCACGGGCCGAACCACTTCGCGCCCGACTTCGACCGCGCGCGGACCGTCGTCACGATTCACGACCTGGCGTACTTCCACATGACCGTGCACGGCGAGCAGATGGACGCGGCCATGCGCGAGTGGACGCGCCACGCCCTCGAACACGCCCAGCACGTGATCGCGCTGTCGAAGAACACGCAGGTCGACATCGAGAAGCTCGGTGTCACGCCGGACCGCATCCGTGTGATCTACGGCGGGGGCAACATCCTGGCGCCCGAGGCCATTCCGGTGTCGCGCACGGCCGAGATGCGGCGCGACATGCAGCTCCCCGACAAGTACGTGCTCTTCGTCGGCGCCGTGCAGCCGCGCAAGAACGTCCCGTTCCTGGTGCGCGCCTTCGCCGAGCTGCTGAAGACACGCGACCTGCCGCATCACCTCGTGCTCGCCGGGCCCAAGGAGTCGGCCACGGCGGAGATCGTGTCGCTCGCCCAGGAACTCGGGCTGAAGGACCGCGTGCACCTCACCGGCTACGTCGCCGACTGGCAGCTGCCGCTCCTCTACAGGGAAGCCGACCTCTTCGTGCTGCCGACGCGCTACGAGGGTTTCACGCTGGTCACGCTCGAAGCCATGGCGTACGGCACGCCGCTCATCGCCACCGACAGCAGTTCGATTCGCGAAGGCGTGGGCGACGCCGGGCTGCTCATCCCGGTCGACGATGTGGAGGCGCTGGCGGGAGCCATGGGGCGGGCACTCACCGACACCGCCCTTCGCGCGGACCTGATTGCCAAGGGGCAGGCGCAGGCGGCGAAGTTCACCTGGGACAACTGCGCGAAGCAGACGCTGCAGTTGTACACCGACATCGGGCGCCGCTAGCCGCGCCCGCGGGGGGCAACCCCCTGAATCGTCGGCGCCGCCTGCAGGCGGACCATCAGCGCGTCGTCAGCGTCTCGAAGACCTGCTTCAGGCGCAGGAAGGTCCGCGACGGGTCGAACTCGGATCGCACGCGCGCGAGCCCTGCCGCGCCGGTCGACCGCCGCAACTCCGGGTCCGCGACCAGCCGTTCCACGGCGGCCGTGAGTCCCGCGAGGTCGCCCGTGGGCAGGATGATGCCCCCTTCGGCGACCACCTCCGCCACAGACCCACCCTGGTAACCGACCACCGGCTTGCCGCAGGCCATCGCTTCGCAGACGCTGTTCCCGAAGGTCTCGTACTCGCTCGTGCTCACGAAGATGTCCGACGCCTGATGCAGCGGCTCCACCGGCTCCACGTGGCCGATGAACTGCAGCCGTCGACCGAGGCCGGTGGCGTCCGCCTGCTCCTTCAGGCGCGCGCCGTACGCTTCGTCGCCCGGCATCACCACGCCACCGATCACGCCCACCACTGACGGGTGACGCTGCGCCACTTCGGCGATGAGCGTGATGAGCTCGTGAATCCGCTTGATCGGCCGGAGCGCGCTCGCGGTGCCGATGACGATCTCGTCCTGGCGGATGCCGAGCCGCTGGCGGAGCGCGACGCCGCTCGCCGTGTCGCTGCCGAACGACGTGAGGTCTACGCCGAGCGGCATCAGGTGCTGGCGCGAGGCCGGCACCAGGCGCTGCACCGCGTCGCCGCAGTCGGTCATCTGCTGGCGGGAGGTCCACAGGAGCGCGTCCGGGCAGCGGCTGCCGCCGAACGCCCACGCCGCGTACTCGGGTGAAATCCTGAACCGCACGTGGCAGACGATCGGCACTCCCAGCACCCGCTTCAGCAGCACGCCGAACGGATACACGTCGTGCTCGTTGCAGTGGATCAGCGCGATCTGCTCCCGCTTCGCCCAGAGCGCCAGCGGAGCCACGTCCGCGACCAGGTGGTGCGGCCGGCGCAGGTCGGGCCATCGCATCGCGTTCTTCTTCCACGGGATGCCGTTGGCCTGGAACCACTCGGACAGCGAGCCCAGGCGCTGCACCACCGCACGGCCGTGCACGTCGTGCTTCGGCCCCTCGGTCAGCCAGCTCATGAGGATGCGGGCCGTGCTCGCAAGCTGGAAATTGTTCGTGAGATAGAGGACGTTCATCGGGTGGGGTGCACCGAAATGTTAGCACCGGACGTGGGCACCCCGCCGCGCATCGCCGCCTCCCTGAGCAGCGGCGTGCGAAGGGCAGAAGACGCGGTTAGAAGCTGCGGCCTCGCCCCCCCGGCGGAATTGCAGAGCCCATGGGGCCGTGTTAGCCTCGCGCTCCTCCGCTGACGCGGGCTGGAGTGTCGGCATATGTATGTCCGCGGCTATCAGGGCAGCACCCTCTCCTGGGCGATTTCGAGCGTCGTTGTCGCCGTCGTGTTCGTGTCGGTGCTGACCGGCCGGTGGCCCTGGGATCTCGCGGACGAGATCTGGGGACCCGGGCGCCGATTCAGCGAGCAGGACGCGGCATTGATGCGGGCGGCGCAGCAGGGCGACGACGCAGGTGTACGGCAGGCGCTGGCCGCCGGCGCACGCGTGAACGCGCTCCGCCCCGAGGACCGTCTCACGCCGCTCATCGTCGCCGCCCAGGCCAGCGAGCCTGTCGTGCTGAACACCCTTCTCGCCGCAGGCGCGGACCACACGATTATCGGCGGCACCAATGTCACCGCGCTCGACGAAGCCGTGGCGCACGGATCCCCGGAGGCGGTCCGGGCTCTGATCGCGGTGAAGCCGAATCTGTCGAGAGCCGGCGGCGAGCGCGAGTGGACGCCACTCGCACGCGCGATCCATCGCTACGTGGACGCCTCGCCGGCGCCGCGGCAGCCGGGCAATCCTGAGGAACTGCGCACGGCGCTGCAGATCGTCGATGACCTGCTCGGCGCCGGCGCGGACCCGTCGCTCGGCGAGGCAGGCCCGGCCGGCGATTCACCACTCGCCCTTGCCGCGTTCCGCGGGCTGGATCGCATCGCTACGCGGCTGCTTGCCGCCGGTGCGGACGCAAAGGGGGTCCGCGCATCCACCGGCGACACGATCCTCGGCGCCGCGGTGCAGGCCTGCAGCCCCGGGACGCCTGCCGTCGTCAGGGCGCTGCTGGCGCACGGCGCCGATCCTGATGCAAGGGGACCTGGCGGCCAGTCGGCGCGCGATCGACGCGCCGCCCAGGCGAGCACAAGCGAGGCGTGCCAGTCCGTGCTGACAGCACTGGCGGCTGCGTTCTGACTCACGGAGCCCAGGAAGTGTGTACGCTCTGCACATCGCGGTCCGCTGCCGTCGTGTAAGGGGCACGCCGCGAGCGGAGGCCCATGCTGCGCATCTTCCTCACACTCTCCTCGCTCCCCGCGGCGCTCATCGGCGCCTGGCTGGTCTACACCGGTGAGATCGCCAACGGCCTGACGTTCCTGATCTACGGCGTGGTCGGCCTCTCCGTCATCGTCAACCGCGAACGTCAGCGAGCGCATGCGGCCGCACAGGAAAAGCTGGTGAACTGGCTGGAAGACGAGATCAATGTGCGCATCGCGCGCGGCGAATCACCCGACGCGATCGCCGCGGCGCTCGAACCGCGCGGTGTCGTGCCCATCGTCCTGCTGCAGCTCACGGCGAAGCGGGCGCTCCGGGCGATCGACGAGGGGGCGGACCCGGACGAGAGGGCGCACGCGCTCGGGTGGCTCGTGTCGTCGAACCCGCCGGCCCCACCGCCCGAGCGGGATCTGGTCGGCCTGAATCCGCGTACTACGCTGCATGCGCTGACGGCCGGCGTGGTCCGGTTCGCCGACGACGGCAGCGCAGAGCAGTGGCGTGGCGTGTTCATTGCGACACGCTGGCACCTCATCTTCGTCACGAACCCCGACGACCAGCCGCTGACAACCGAGTTCGTGAAGGGCGCCGCCCTCGGATGGATTCCGCAAGCCATCAGCACCGCCAAGGACGCGCTCGATCTGGCAACGGCCGTCCGTCAGGCGTTCGAAAAGGAATACGGGCCGAAGCAGATCGCGCAATTCGTGGGCTGGTACACGCTCCCCGGGAATCTCGTCATCCCCTGGCGGGAGGTCACGGCGGTGGCAAAGACGCCGTCACCGGAGGGGATGGGGAGGGCCGACATGGTCATCACGACGGCGTCGGCGCAGCGCCATCGCTTCCGCCTCGACACCGGCCGCGACGACTTCATGCTGGAGTACTGGATCGAGCTCACGCGCATTGCCGCGGCCCTGCAGGGCGTGCTGGTGCCGCCACGCGCCTGACAACGGCGTCAGTCGGGCGGCCAGACCTGGAACGCCGCGACCCACAGCGCCCCCAGGCCGGCAACAACGAGCGGAAGCAGGCCGACGAGCCGTTCACCAGGTCGAAGCGTGTGCCGGTGTTGCCACACGCGGATCGCCGGGACGAGCGCCAGCACGAACGACGTCAGGACGAGGAGGTGGCTCACACGCACCGGAGCCGCCCCGACGGACAGGGGTCCTCCGAGCGCGCGCAACATGCGCGCCGACGCGACCGCCACCACGAACACCGCGAGGCTTGCGATGGACCAACCTGATTGCCTGAACGATGACACCGACGTCAGTGTAGCTGCCGCGCCCATTGGCGGCGGACTTCTTGATCGCCGTCACCGCCGTGAATAGGCTAGCGCCCATGGCCACCGCCCCTGCATCGATATTCTCCGTGCCCCGCCTTCCGGGCCTGCCGCAACTGTCCGCCGAGATGGTCCTCCGGTCGGGGTTCCGGAACTTCGACTGGAACGCCAGGACCGTGTCGGCCACCGAAGTGACGTACATCGAGGGCCGGAGTCCTGAGACCGGTGGTCAGCCGGTGAAGGGGTGGCTGTTCAACCTGCGGGCCGGCCTGGTCTTCCTTCCATCGGTGCCAGGACGGGAGGTGTTCGAACGCGCCGAGATCGACGTGGCGGGCTATCGAATTCCGGGGGCCCGGCTGAAGGTTGACGCGGAAACCTTCGGGCGCGAAGTGACGGCCCGACTCCCCACCAGCGTGGTCGTGCCCTTCATCGACATCGTCGAAGCCACGAGTGGGCGGCAGAAGCGCTGGTTCACGGATTCGAGCTATGTGGCCATCCGTACCGAGACGGCGCAGGGCGCTCGGCGCGACGTGGTGTTCCAGGTCGCCGGCGATGCCCACGAGGGAGCGGAGCACACCCACGCCATCTCCCGTTGGGAGCAGGAACTACAGGGACTGGCGCTTCAGGTGGTCTCCGACCGCCTGGGCGGCGACGCCTTCGTGCCGCGCCTCGAGGCCTCGGTGCGCGCCGCGGGACATCCGATCGTGAAAGTCGAACGCAGGTTCCTGGAGGAGCTGGGTCGCGGCACGTACACGCTTCCGCGGTTGTTCGACGGACCCGAGGAAGCGCTGCGGGCCGTCGAGGACGAGACCTGCGCGGCCCTCGAGGCTCTTGGCCACACCGAGGGGGCGGCGCTCGCGGCGCTGTTCCTGAACGACAACGGCTGGGACGCCATGGTCGACAACGGCCTGTTCGCCAGGAAGGGCGCCGTGGGACTGGCGCTCGACGACCGGATCTTCGCAACGGCCCTGCTCGACCGCTGGCAGCCCACCTTCGGCGGGTTTCTCCAGTTCTACTCGACGAAGTCGGAGGCGCAGCACGTGCTCTGGACGATCGCTCCGGACACCGTGGCCGAGTGCGGTCGCCGCGAACAGCCCTGAACCCGCTTCACGGGCGTGCGCGAAGCTCGGCCCGCAGGCCGGTCCAGATGGACGCCATCACCTGGCCGGGAATGCTGCGGCTGTCCGTGCGCGTGCGGTGGACGAGCGGACGCTGCCCGGTGGCCAGCAGTGCCGCGCGCGCCTCGGCCACCTGCGCGAACTTCGCCCGGCACGCCTCGCGCATCAGGTCCCAGTGCTCAGGGCTCGCCCAGGCCACGTCCTTCCCGTGGAACTGCACGCGTGCCGGCGTGCCGAGGGTCCGGGCGGCGGTCTTCGCGACCGCGCCGCTCAGGGCCGCCACGCGGGCGCGTTCGTCCGGTTCCGCAGTCCGCAGGCACTGCCAGAACCCTTCCACCGACGCGAACCGCTCACCGTGAAGGTCGAACGGCGTGTGCGCGAAATTGCTGATCAGGCGCACACCCGGGTCGATGTGCCGTGACGTCACGTTGATCGGCACCGCCAGCAATTCCTCGAGTGGGCCGAGGTCCGTGAGCACGAGTGCGCCACCGCGGCGGTCAGCCCGGAAGCCGTGTCCCGTCCACGCCCACAGCTGCTGCGCGTCGTCGGAGGTGTCGGTGTCCGGCACGACCACGATCGCCTGATCTCGAAGAATCACACGCATACCGCTGACAGCATACCCGTGGGCGCCAGCTCCGGCTGTGCTAGCCTCTGGCCCATCCCTCAGTGCTGAGCCCCTCGATCGATCAGGTCGTGGCCACCCTTGGCGTTGCCGTCGGTTACCTCGTGCTGATCCGCCTGGCGGATGCCAACGAGCGTGAACCGATCTGGAGCGTGCTCTGCGCGTTCGTCATCGGCGGAGCCGCTGCGGGCGCCCTCTTCCTCGGCATCGATCGCGTCACCCTGAACTTCGGCACGTGGCCCGGCGCGGCGCTCCGCGAGATCGCGCTCTTCACGGCGCTGGCCGTCGTGATGCGCGTGTTCACGGAGGTCGGACGTCTCAAGGGCTGGCCGCTCGTGTCGGACGTCCTCGACGGCGTGATCTACGGTGCGGCCGCCGGCCTCGGCTTCAGTTGCGGCGAGGCGATCGCGCAGCTGTCACCCGAGTCGGCCTTGCCACTGGCGTCGGCCAGCCTCTGGGACCTGACGGTGCGAGCGGCGCTGAGCGGACTCGCGCAGGGCGTCTTCGGCGCGATGCTCGGCGCAGGCTTCGCCATGGCCGCCGGCACCACCGGTCCCACGCGCTGGCTGTGGCCCGTCGCCGCGCTGGGATTGGCCGTGGCCGCGCACGGCGGACATCATGTGCTCGCCGTGGGCGATGCCCTGGGCGGGCAGCGGGCCCTGTGGCGAAGCCGGTTGGCGCTCGGCCTGCCCCTCGCGGCCATGCTCGCGCTCGCCATCTTCGAGCTGTTCGCGGAGCGCCGCGCGATCGTGCGCGAACTGGCCGACGAAGTCGACGGCGGCAGCGTCACGGGTGGCGAGCTGGCTCTCCTGACGCATGTCGTCCGTCGGCAGTGGTTCTACCTGCGGCTGCTGGCCGGCGCGCGCTGGGGCGCACTGCGGCAGGCCGCCGCGCTCCACAACCAGCAGGTGATGCTGGCGCTCGCCAAGCGCCGCCAGCGCCAGGCCACGCCGGTCCCCGACGGCCTCATTCGCGAGATTGCGGTGCTTCGACAGGCGATTCACGAGAGCCGCGCGCAGCTGAACGCCCGGTCCGGGAGGGCATCGTGAGTCCGGGGCGGTTCAGGTCGCTCGGCCTCGCCGGCCTGGTGGTCGTGCAGGTGATGCTTGCCGCACCGGCGCGTCCGGGTGCGCAGCCGACGCCGAACAACGCTCCACCGGCGGACATGCGGGCGTTCATCAACAACGCGGGCCGCGACATCAACCAGTTCTGGGCGAAGAAGCTCCTCAACTACCGTCCGCCCGCCGATGTCGTCATGGTGCAGGTGCCGGCGCAGACCGAGTGCGGCGTCATGGAGCAGCCGAACGCCAGCTACTGCGCGGCGAGCCACAAGATCTTCTGGGACGCCTCGCTCTTCGCCACGCAGTACCGTCTTGGCGACTTCGCGCCGGTCTTCATCCTGGCCCACGAGTGGGGACACCTCGTCCAGCGCGAACTCGGGCTCCTCGACAGCTCGGCGGGCCTCCTGCCCATCCAGCTGGAACTGCAGGCCGACTGCCTCGCCGGCTGGTATGCGAACGATGCGGCCCAGCGCAAGATGCTCGACCCCGGCGACGACGATGAGGCCGTGCTCTCGCTGCGGCGGGCTGGCGACAACCTCGACAGTCCCTGGTTCGACACGCGGGCGCACGGGTCGCCGGGTCTCCGCATCGACGCGTTCACGTACGGCTTCGAAGGTCGCGGCTGCACGACCGACGCCTTCTGGGCGTTCCTGCGGCAGCGCGGCGTCGACCCTTCGCGCGTGCCACAGACACCGGCGCCGACCAGCGGCCGGCTCGAGCAGAACCTGCCGAAGTCGATCGGCCGGTTTGGCAAATTCGTGATGGTGGACCTGGTGCGCCGGCAGTTGCCCGGCGCCACGGACGTGCTGAACGCGCGCTACCGCGTGGTGAACGAGCAGGGGCCGCTCATCGAGGTGATTGTGGCGGCGTACGCGTCCGCCGATGCGGCTCGCCAGCGGGTCGAGGCGGAACTGCAGGTGTTGCGCTCCCAGGGTGCCCAGGAGATCAGCCGCGCGGCGCTGGTCGAGAAAGACAACCCGGCCAACCAGGCCGGCGTGCAGGTGGTGGTTCGCACCAGCCAGCTCGAATACATCGTCTGGTCGAACCGTCAGTTGCTCGGTGTCGTCGCGGGGCCGTACAACGTGGCGAAGGAACTGTACCTGGCGCTGCCCTTCTGATGCGCGTCCAGGTGGGAGTGCGGCACCGAGGCTGCGAGGAGACGTACACGTGAAGAAGGTGCTCGGCTACGCACTCATCGCCGTGGGTGTCTACGCATTGGCCGTCTTCTTCTTCGCCTCGTCACTGCCCGGGGAGAAGCGGCGTCTTGCCCAAATCGCGGAGTACGGCACGTCCTCGCTCTCGGATTCCCGGGGCACGTATCTGCTGGCCGGCTTCCTCCTGGTGGCGGCAGGCGTACGCCTGACGAAGGGCGAATAGGCAGGCCGGCTACGGCGCAGATTACGAGAAAAGGCCGTCCGAAGGACGACTGTTTCTTAGAGTCGAAAGGCTGTTGGGAGAGGTGGTGGACCTGACCGGGATCGAACCGGTGACCTCATGAATGCCATTCATGCGCGCTCCCAGCTGCGCCACAGGCCCACTCGTCGGGAAACGAACTTCGAGTTTACCACGACCTCGCGCTCGAACAACCCCCAGAGATCAAGGTCCGCAGGCCAACCGATTCGGGCACACTGATGCGCTATGCGCAGACGTGCCGCCCTTCTCACCGTCGTCTTCTCACTCACGCTGATGATCGGAGGCGCGAAGGCGCAGGACGAACCCGGCGGCGCAACTCGCAGCGAGAAGCGCGACGGCCCCTGGTTCGGCGCCCCGCTGCCGCCCGCCGTGGGTGCGGAACCGGCCGTCGTTGTCGGAGATCGGGCGCCGCGTCCCGTGCGCGTGCCGGCCGGGTCGCCTGATGGACCCGAGTTCGCAGCCACAGCGCTGCGCGCGGATCTCACGACCATCGTCGGCTTCTCGAAGGAGAGCCGGGCCACGAAGGAAATCGGGAGCGGCCAGCAGTGGGGACGGATCAGCGGCTTTCCCTCAGGCGCGAAGACGATCGACTGGGCGGCCGACCAGTTCCGCAAGGCCGGCATCCAGGACGTGCGCGTGCAGCCGATCGCGCAGGACCCGCGCAGCACCTTCTGGCTCCCGCTGTCGTGGGAAGTGCGCCTGCTCGGCGATCCCGCATTCGGCGCCGGATCCGGCGACGTCGTGCTGCAGTCGGCGATCCCGGTCCCACCCTCCGACATTCCCGGCGGCACGCTCACGGCCCCACTCGTCTTCGTCGGCAGCGCGAATCCCTCGCTCCTGGATCACCTCGACGTGAAGGGGAAGATCGCCGTGCAGTTGACCATCCCGCAGGGCCACATGCTCTTCGAGCGCGGCGCGGTCACGTCGCGCGCGCAGGCGCTCATCAAGCGGGGCGCCGTGGCCGTGTTCAACCTGATTCGGCTGCCGGGCAACGAACTCGGCCGCGACTTCAGCAACTGCGGCGGGCCGTGCGTGAACATCGGGGGACGCGACGGCTACTTCCTCGAGACCGTGCTCGATCGTGCCGCCGAGATGGGGCAATCCGGCAAGGTGCAGGCACGACTCACGCTGAAGACGCAGACGTTCACCGGGCTGACGGCGAGGAACGCGGTCGCAGTCATCCCCGGCAGCCGCAGCCAGGACGCCATCGTCATCGACGCGCACGCCGATGCGTGGTTCGATGGCGCCGGCGACAACGCCGATGGCTATTCCGTGATGCTGGCGCTCGCGCGGCACTTCGCGAAGCCCGCCAACCGCCCGGAGCGCACGCTGGTGTTCGTTGCCAGCGCCGGGCATCACACGCCCGGCATCAACGGACCGCGGGCGTTCGTGTCCGCCAACCCCGACCTCGCGCGGAACGCCGTGATGATGATCAACGTCGAGCACGTGGCGCAGCGCAACTTCTCCGCCGCGCGCACGACGGCAGCGGACGGGTACCGCCAGGCGGTGGCCGACTCGGGCGAAGCGCCGATCTACGGCGGCATCGTGAACCGGTCGGCCTTCATCGATCGGCTGTTCGAACGGGGCGTGGTGGACTACGGCGTGAACTTCATCTCGCAGCCGTCGAACATGCAGAGCGGCGAAACGGGCGGCTTCGGCCCGCTCAACGGCGCGGCGCTCGTCACGGTGATGCAGGCACCTCCGCTGTATCACACCACCGGCGAAGTGCTCGACGTGATCTCGACGCCTGGGCTCGAGCGCATGGCGCGGTTCCTCGCGTTCTTCGTGCGCGAGTCGTCGAAGGCCGCGACGTCGGATCTTAAGAACGAACGATAGCGGCTCCCGTAGCGCCCACCGTCAGGTGGGCCGGCGTGGCCGCCAGCGTGGTCCGCCTGAAGGCGGACACTACGCTCTGAGCCCGGGGGCTGACGCCTCGGATCGTTCCGGACGATCGCGGTCCCCCGATTGCCGGTTCAATCGGTACCGAATCGCGGGCGGATGTGCGCCTCGTAGTCCTCGGGCGTGTCGACGTCGACGAAGGCGCCGGGGTCGTCCACCTCGACATCCCCCTCCGCGGACACGTTGCCCCGGACGACGGGCTTGGCGCCGGATGCGGGGTCGGCACCGCGCAGCGCGCCGAAGAGGGCGCGTGCGATCAGCACCGGATGCCCGTGCTCGGCTCCGCGAACCGCTCGAACCACGGGCGGGTGCGTCTGCTCGAACCGCGCCACGACCTGACGCACCGTCGAGGCGGAGAAGAGCGGCGCATCGACCAGGGCCAGCAGAAAGCCCTCCACCTCGGGACGGTCGATCGCGGTGAGTCCGGCCAGCACTGATGTGAACTGCCCCTGCCGGTACTCGGGGTTCACGATGCTCCGGGCCCGAAGCCCGCTGGCTTCGAGTGCGGCCGCCACCTCGACGCCTTCATGGCCAACCACCACCACGACCTCGTCGATACCGGCCTCGTTGAACGTGCGGACGATGCGGGTGAGGAAGGAGTCGCGGGCATCGAACGGCAGCAAGGCCTTCGGGCGACCGCCCATGCGGGTCGACAGTCCGGCAGCCAGGACAACGGCGGCAATCATCAGGTCCCTAAGGTAGCGTGGGTTGGGCGAGGGTACAGCTGTCGGAAGGCCAGCGGCCAAAAACTTGACTTCCCAAAATGCCGCGCCTAGACTTGCGCGATTTCCAGCTCAACTGAGAGCGGGATTTCGGCCGTCGTCGCGATCGCTTCCAGGACAGACACGCTGCTCGAGGATCCGACACCGGCCACGCCCCCAGGATGTTCCCGGGGGTCGAACGGAGGGCTTCGGGTATGCCGAGCGGGACTATCGCACGACTCCTCATCGACAAGGGCTTCGGCTTCATTCGCGATGAGAGCGGCATCGAACACTTTTTTCACCGCAGCTCGGTGCGCGGCGCGGTGTTCGAGCTGCTCCGCGAAGGTCAGCGGGTGGACTTCACGCCCGAGGACTCGGGCAAGGGGCCGCGCGCGGGTGACGTGCGCCTGATCGAAGGCTGAGACGACGGATCCCGGCCTGGACCGTCAGACCAGGCCGGGGTTCACCTGTCGAGGCCGAGCGCCTCCATCACCGCATCCACGTCGTCGAGATCGGGGAGCGCCGCGTCCGCCCCGCTTTCGAGCAGTGTCTCCACGTCGTAGTTGCCCGTGGCCACGCCGACCGAACGAGCGCCACCGGCGACGGCCACCGCCACGTCCAGCGGCGTATCCCCGATGATCACCACGTCCGCCGGCCGGACGCTGGGCCCGCCTGCCGCCTCGACATTCGCCATCGCCTTCCAGAGCAGCCCGTTGCGGTCGTGCGAGTCGTCGCCGTACGCCCCCGCGCGGAAGTAGCGCCACAGATCGAAGTACTCGAGCTTGATCTGCGCCCCGCGCTGGAAGTTACCCGTGAGGAGGGCCAGGTACGCATCATCACAAGACACTAGAGTGTCGAGGAGCTGACGCACGCCCGGGAGCACGCCCTTCTGTGCGGCCGGTCTGCCGATCTCCGACGTGAGGTGGCCGATGTAGCTGTGGCGGAAGCGATCGAAGCGTTCCGGGTCGTATTGCAGGCCGTGCTCGGCGGCCATCTGGGAGACGATCCAGGCGTCGGTCCGGCCGGCCATCGAGATGGAGCCGAGGCCGTTCGAGAAGCCGAATACGTCCTGGAACGCCCTCGCCATGGCACGCCCCCCGGCCCCACCGGTGGAGATCAGCGTCCCGTCGATATCGAACAGCAGTAGTTTCGTCACGGCCGGAAGGTGATTGTACTGCCCTCCCGGCCGCGCCGATGCTGCGGGGCTATTCGCCGCGCACGTTGCCCGCCCGCGGTCCCTTTGCGGACGGTTCCTCTTCGAAGCTCACGCGCTGACCTTCATTCAGGTCGTCGAAGCTTCCGTTCACGGCGCTCCGGTGAAAGAACCACTCCTGCCCGCCGTCGTCCCTGATGAATCCGAATCCCCTGTCCCGAACGAGTCTCTTGATCGTGCCGCCTGGCATTCGACGTCTCCTTGGGGCGCAATGCCCCGGGGCGGCACAATCAAGTTCCATTCCCGCTCCAATCAGTGGGAGGCACCACCTCATCTGTGTTGAATTGCAACGAGAGTCGGCCAGCCGCGGGAGCGGGTGTCCTAGAGCTGCTTCAGGCGGCCCGTGGCGGGCTCGAGCATGAGCGCACAGGTCGATGCGGCCCCGGCGAACTCGCCGTCGGCGGTGACGGCCAGGGTTGCGAGACCGCGCTGCTCCGTGAGGGTGCGGACGGTCACCGCAAAGGGCACGACCGCCGGGCGCGGCAGCGTGGCGGAGGGGTGTTCCAGCAGGAGCACGCGGGGGTCGAGGGCCAGGGCCCGGGCCAGGCGCGCCCGCAGCAACGACGGAGCATCGAGGTCGGCCACGCGCCGGCTCAGCAGGGCTGGCGACAGCCCAGCCTCGGCCGCCAGTGCGGCGGCACGGGCTGCCACCTCCGGCGAGGGGGGCTCGATATCGAGGGAGAACGGCACGGCGAGGTTCTGGAGCAGCGTCATCGACTCGAGCAGAGCCGACCTGTCGGAGACGATGCCGAACCGGTCGAGGAACGGGAGCCACTCGGCACTGTCGGTGATGTCCGACGTGGTGGTGCCGAAGATGCGCACCTGGCCGCTGTCGGGCAGGGAGGCGCCGGTCACCAGGTTCACCAGCATCTCCGCGGCCGGCTGGTCCAGTCCCATCAGCGCCACTTCGTCTCCAGGCTGGAGGACGAGCCGCTCGATGCGCAGGGGACGGAGCGCGCCGTAGGCCTTGCTGACACCGATGAGTTCCAGGACAGGTGCTGTCATAGTTGACGGGTTCACCAGTATGACCGAGCGCTCGACTGCCAATCCACCGTCGCCCTTCGTGGCGCACTGGCTCACACCTGTGGCGCCCGGGGCACGCGCCCCGCGTGCGCTGGATCTGGCCTGCGGCACCGGCCGGCACGCGCTGGCGATGGCGCAGGCCGGCTATGTCGTGACCGCGATCGACATCCGGTTGGACGCCCTTCAGGCGCTCCGCGCTTCGGCCAGCCGCGAGAGTCTGGCGATCCGTCCGGTCTGCGCGGACATGACGCGCATGCCGCTGCCGCGCGCCCGCTTCGACCTCGTGGTGGTGACGCGGTATCTGGACCGGGACCTCTTTCCCGCACTCCGCGACGCGCTGGCCCCGGGCGGACTCCTGCTCTACGAGACTTTCACCGAGCATCAACTCCGGCACGGGACCGGCCCGCGCTCGGCCGCGCACCTGCTTCGTCCCGGCGAACTGCGCATGCTGGTGCGGGGGATGGACGTGCTCTTCGACGAAGAGGTGATGGGGCCGCCGGCCCTGGCACGGCTGGCCGCTCGAAAGCGCTGAGGGCTAGCTGCCGAGTGGCAGTGGGGTTGGCACGTGGGACTTCTCGTCAGCGATCGGCAATCAGCAGGTCCCAATGCTTCTGGGGCAGCGCGACACTCCCGGGGCCGAACGAGCCGTGATGGTTGTCACCATGGAAGTCCGACCCGCCGGTGACGAGCAGACCGAAGCTGCGCGCCACGTCGAGGTAACGCGTGGTGTCCTTCGGCGTGTGGTCGGAGTGGAACGCCTCGAGCGCATCGAGCCCCGCGGCGGCGTAGCCGGGAATCCACTCGTCATGTTCCACCAGCACGGGGTGCGCGAGCGACGCGATGCCGCCGCACTCGTGGATCATGGCAATCACGGCTTCCGGACTCGCGCCCGTCCGCGGCACGAAGGCCGGGCAGCCGCGACCCAGCCAGCGGGCGAAGGCGTCGTTCACCGTCGACACGTGCCCCGCCTCGACGAGTGCGCGCGCAATCCACGGACGCCCCACCGCACGTGAGGCATCCTCGAGCCCGGGCGCCAGGATGCGCTCGGCGTCCAGGTGGATGCCGTGGCTCGCCAGCCGCGCGAACATTTCCCGCACCCGCTCCACGCGATTCTGCCGCTGCTTCGCAAGGAACGCCGACAGCGTCGGGGAGGCCGCGTCGAAGAAGTACGCCAGCACGTGGATGTCCCGCTCCTCCGCAACGGCGGTCACTTCGATGCCGGCGACGAAGCGGATTCCCTGGCGGGCGCACGCCTCTGCCGCTGCGTCACAGCCCGCAATCGTGTCGTGATCGGTGAGCCCGAGCACGGTGACGCCGGCCGTGGCCGCGCGCGCCACCAGTTCTTCCGGCGAGCACCGGCCATCGGAGGCGGTGGTATGCGTGTGGAGGTCGATCAATGCGACGACGCCGGAGAAGGCGCGGGTGATGGACGACGGCGGCGGGCGACGCCGAGGCGTTCCTGGAGCAGGCGGTATTCCTTGATCAGCATGTCGCGGTGCTCGCGTTCTTCGTCGGCAAACTCCAGGAAGATCCGCTTGCCTTCGGAATCCTCGAAGCGGTCGCCGTACTTCTTGAAGAACTTGTGCGAGTCGCGCTCGCATCGGATGCCGATGAGCAGCGCCCTCAGGTCGTCCACCCCTTCACGCAGTTTCTCCGCGCCCTCGGCGAAGATGCCCTGCGCCGCGCCCTTGAAGAAGAGGAACGTCGGCCTCGAATCGAGCGTGGGATCGGTGGCGATGAGTTCGGCGTAGCGCCGCTCCAGCGTCCCGAGGTGATGCTTCTCGTCCTCGGCCAGCCGCTGGAACACCTCGCGGCCGCGTGGATCGGTGGCGAGCGCCGCGGCGCGGGAGTAGAACTCCAGGCCGCTCCGCTCGGTGGCCACGGCGATGCGCAGCGCGTCCCGCGCGAAGACCAGTTCGGTGGCCGCACCGTCCATCGTGGCGGCCTTGTTGCCGGTCCGGCACTCCTCACAGACACCGAAGACCTTGATCTCGGTCTCGACGGTCTCGAAGTTCCGCGCGGCGGCAACCTCCTCGAGAATCAGCTCGATGTCAGAGCTGAGGAACTCGGAGGACTGGTGGCACTGATTGCAAATCAGGTGGAAGTGGCGGGGGTGCCTGAGAGAGGGTTCGAAACGTGAACGTCCCTCGCCGAAATCGACCTTGTGGGCGATTCCGGCGGAGACCATCCACTGCAACGTCCGGTACACGGTGGCCCGGCCGATGCCCCGGTCTTCGCGACGGACGAGATCGTACAGTTCGTCCGCGGTGACGTGCCCCTTCTGCGCGAGAAAGATCTCGAGGATGCGATCCCGCTTGCTCGAGCGTTTTCCGCCAGCCGGGCGAAGACCCGAAAGATCCAAGCGTCTGCTTAGTCGACCGAGAACGACGACCCGCAGCCGCAGGTGGACTTGGCGTTCGGGTTCTTGATCGTGAAGCCGCCACCGGTGACCGTGTCGACGAAGTCGACCTCGGCGCCGCCCAGGTAGCGGACGCTGATGGGATCGACCAGGAGCTTGACGCCGTTCGACTCGTACACCATGTCGCCCGTGCCCTGCCCGTTTTCCTCGATCATCAGCCCGTACTGGAAGCCCGAGCAGCCGCCGCCCTGCACGAACACCCGCAGAGCGCTGCCGGCCTTGTTCTCTTCAGCCAGAAGCTCGTTGATCTTGACTGCTGCCGTTTCCGAGACGTTGATCATCTTGCGTTTCTCCTAGGGAACTGGGCCAGTATACCATTCACGGTTCATGCCTTACGCCGTCGTGACCCAGGGGGACCGCGCCGCCCGTCTGGCGCTGGCCAACGCCCGCTGGACCGCGATGCTGGCCGCCAAACCGGACCTGGCTCCTGCTATCTCGTTGCAGCGCAGGCTGATCGCGCTTGTGCTGGACCTCTCGGCCGCATTCGAGGGCACACACCGGCCTCGACTGTCACTGCCGCCTCGTTATGTGACGACGAAGCTCAGGTCCGGGATCCCGGCCCTGACCGGCGAACCGATTCAGGTGCCGGTCGATGCCCTCGCGCCGACCCTGCTGGGGCTGGTCGCCGCCCTGGCCGAAGGGGGTGGGGGCGAGGCCACCAGGCTCATCCGTGTCGCACTCGAGGAGGGCACGGCCAATCCGGGCGCCCTCCTGACCCTGGCGCTCCGGCGCGAGCAGGCGGCCCTGCGCGCCTTTGCCACGAAAGCCGGGCTGGGACACGACCTGCTCTGGCTGGTCTGCGACCTCGCGACCGGGCCGTTCGCCAACGCCCTGCTGCCGTCCGTGTTCGGCGACGCGGCCGGCCCACTGCGCGACGCACTCGACGGCTGGGCGCGGGGCTACTGCCCGCTCTGCGGAAGCTGGCCGGGCTACACCGAGCACCACGGCGACACGCGCAGGCTGCGCTGCTCGTTCTGCGCGGCCACCTGGGATCTCCCCTTCGGCAGCTGTATCTACTGCGGCAAGGGCGGCGAGACGCTCGGCACCATCGCGCCGAACCCCGGGCGGCCGCACCGCGCACTCGAGACCTGTACGGGCTGCAAGGGCTACTCGAAGGTCGTGGACGAGGAGCTGTCGCTCCCCTTCCCGCTCCTGCCGCTGGCCGATCTCGACTCCATGGATCTCGACATCATGGCCATGCAGCGCGGCTTCGCGCGCCCCGCCGTGAAGCAGTTCGCGCGACGATAAATCGCCACCGCGGAGGACGCGGAGTTCGGGGGAGCAGAACAGCTTCAGCCGTGGGGTCCACCTTCAGGTGGACCCTAGGCGTGAACCGTGTCCTCCGTGTCCTCCGTGCACTCCGTGTTGGAGCACTTCTGCCTTACCCGCCGACGACCTCGAGCTGCTTGCCCGACTCGGTCTCGATGTCCTTGTGCAGGCTGTTGCCGTGCGCGTCCATGGTGACGATCGCCGGGAAGTCCTCGACCTGCAGGTGCCACATGGCTTCCGGCGTGCCGAACTCCAGCAGCGACACATCGTCGACCTTCTTGATGGCGCGTGCGTAGAACTGCGCGGCACCGCCGATGGCGTTCAGGTAGACGCCGCCGAACTCCTTGAGCGCCGCCGAGGTTTTCGCGCCCATGCCGCCCTTGCCGATTACCGCACGGACGCCGTAGCGCTTGATGATCTCACCCTGGTAGGGCTCTTCGCGGATGCTGGTGGTCGGACCCGCCGCCGTGACGCGGTAGCCCTCGCCCTCCTTCACCACCACGGGACCGCAGTGGTAGAGCACGCCGCCGTTCAGGTCCACCGGCGGCTCGTGCTTCATCAGGTGCGAGTGCACCGCATCGCGGCCGGTGAACATGCGACCGGAGACGAGTACCACGTCGCCAACCGTGAGCTGGCGAACCGCCTCTTCGGTGAGCGGCGCCTGCAGCTTGATCTCGCGGCCGGTGCGGACGAAGCCGCTCTGGTCGAGCATCGGGATGATCGGGTGCGACGGGTCGCGATAGAGCCAGCTGTTGATCGCGCCAGTTTCCGCATTGAGCAGCACGCCGAGCCGGCGGAAGGCCCAGCAGTCGTAGGCGACCGAGACGAAGAAGCTGGCGGGCAGGCGGTTCAGCGCACCGACCTTGCAGCCGATGAGCGTGACCTTGCCGCCGAAGCCCATCGGGCCGATCTCGAGGTTGTTCACCGTCGACATGATCGACGCCTCGAGTTCCGCCAGCCTCGCGTCAGGATTCACGTCGTCCAGCGTGCGGAACAGCTGCTCCTTCGCGTGCAGGTAGCCGGAGGTGCGGTCGCCACCCACGCACACGCCCACCGCGCCGGGGCTACATCCCTTGCCCTGCGCGTTCCACACGGCGTGCAGGATGCACTTGCGCACCCCCTCGAGCGAGCGGTCGGCACGGCCGAGGTGCGGCAGTTCCATGGGCAGCGCGTACTGCGCGTTCGTGTTCTCGCAGCCGCCGCCCTTGAGGATCAGCTTGATCTCGATCTCGTCGCGCTCCCACTGGTCGAAGTGGATGATGGGCGTGCCGGGGCCGAGGTTGTTGCCGGAGTTCGTGCCCGTGATCGAGTCGACCGAGTTCGGGCGCAGCTTGCCGCGCTTCGTGGCCTCGGCCACGGCCTCGCGAATCTGCTGGCGCATCCAGATCTGGTTCGCACCGACTGGCACGTGCACCTCGAAGGTCGGCATGCCGGTGTCCTGGCAGATCGCGCCTTCCTGGTCCACCGCGAGGTCGATGTTCTGCGAGATGATGTTGAGCGCCTGCGCGGCCCGGGTGCCCTCGGGCTCGACGTTGACGGCGTGCTTCATCGCCGCGCGCACATCGGGCGGCAGATCGGTTGAGGTGCGGACGATCAGGGCGAGGACGCTGTCGAAGAATGAGGGCAGCATGCTGAATCCTTGTAGTGCCCGGCTTCAGCCGGGCTGTGTGGTCCGCCTGAAGGCGGACACTACACGGGAACGGAAGCGACCCCTCAGTATAATTGCGGCCTATGGCTGTCCGCACCGAGCGTGATTCGCTGGGGACGCTGGACGTCCCCGCCACCGCGTACTACGGCGTGCAGACCGCGCGCGCCGTCGCCAACTTCCCCATCAGCGGACTTCGCGCGCACCCGGACCTCGTAACGGCGACCGTCATGGTCAAGCGCGCGGCAGCCCTGACCAACCGCGACCTCGGTCGCCTTGCCCCGGCCGTCGCCGACGCCATCATTGCCGCCGCCGATGAAGTGCTCGCGGGCGCGCTGCAGGACCAGTTCGTCGTCGACGTGTACCAGGCGGGCGCCGGCACCTCGCACAACATGAACACGAACGAGGTGCTGGCCAACCGGGCGGCCGAACACCTCGGTGGCACGCGGGGCGAGTACACGCTGGTGCACCCCAACGACCACGTGAACATGGGGCAGTCGACGAACGACGTCTTCCCCACGGCCACCCGGCTCGCCCTGCTCCTCGGGCACGGCGCGCTGGTCGGCGCCGCACGTGACCTGGTGGAGGGCTTCGCCTCGAAGGCGGAGGCCTTCACGGACATCATCAAGATCGGACGCACGCACCTGCAGGATGCCGTGCCGATGACCGTTGGCCAGGAGTTCAGCGGCTACGCCTCCTGCCTGCGCCGGGGGGCAGACGATGTGGCGGCGGCGGGCGAGCAACTGCGGGAGCTGAACATCGGGGCAACAGCCGTAGGGACGGGTCTCAACGCGGGCGAGGAGTACCGCCATGCGGTCGTGGCGCAACTGTGCGCGCACAGCGGCCTTCCGCTGCGCCCGGCCGAGAACCTCTTCCGGGTGACGCAGAGCATGGGAGACGTGCTCGCCTACTCGGGCGCCATGCGCCGGCTCGCCGTCGAACTCGGCAAGATTGCCAGCGACCTGCGCCTTCTGAGCATGGGACCGCGCGCCGGCCTGTCGGAGATCATCCTGCCGGCGGTCCAGCCCGGGTCGTCCATCATGCCTGGCAAGGTGAACCCGTCGATCGCCGAGATGGTGAACCAGGTGTGCTTCCAGGTGATAGGCTGCGACCAGACGATTGCGCTCGCCTGCGAGGCGGGGCAACTCGAACTGAACGTCATGATGCCGGTCATCGCCTGGAACGCCCTGCACGCGTCGACGATTCTGCGGAACGCCATGATCACGCTGCGCACGCGGTGTGTGGACGGCCTGCAGGCCGACGAGGCCCGGGCGCGTGAACTGCTCGATCGCTCCACCGCCATGGCCACGGCCCTCAACCCCTACATCGGCTATGCGGCCACGGCGGAGATCGCCAAGGCGTCCGTCCAGACCGGCCGTCCCATCCGCGATCTCGTGCTCGAGCGCGGGCTCCTCGATGCCGCCACGCTCGACCGCGTGCTCTCGGTGGACGCCATGACGCGAGGGGGAATCGTAGGGCAGGCGGGACCGTCCAAGGAGCCACGGTGAAGGCGCTTCGCACCATAGGAAGCGCGGCGCTGGTCGCCGTTGGCCTGGCGCTCATCTCGAGCGACCTCGGCGCGCAGGTCTATGCGGGTCCGCCGGCGCAGCGGGAGAAACCGCAACAGAAGACACCGCCCACGCCGAAGCAGCGGCGCCTGTTTCCGCCGCAGGACCTCGGACTGCTGTCCGCGCCGGATCGTGACGACTGGAACAAGCCGGACGTCATCATGGATGCGCTCGGCATTGCCGACGGCGCTCGCGTGGCAGACCTCGGTGCTGGAGGCGGCTGGTTCACCATCCGGCTGGCGCGCCGCGTCGGACCGAATGGCGTCGTCTACGCCCAGGACATCCAGACGCAGATGATCGAGGCGATCAACCGGCGTGTGCAGCAGGAAGGCCTCGTGAACGTGAAGACCATCCTCGGCACGCCCACCGACCCCAGGCTGCCTGCGGGTGAGCTGGACGCCGTGCTCATCGTCGACGCCTACCGCGAGATGGACGAGCCCGCGCGGCCCCAGGTGATCCAGGAGCTGCTGCAGCGGATCTCGCGGGCGCTGAAGCCGGCCGGCCGCGTCGGCATCGTCGACTTCCTGCCGGGCGACGGCGGTCCGGGCCCCGCGGCCGAGGATCGCGTGAAGCCCGAAACCATCATCACGACCGTGGAAGCCTCCGGGCTGCGGCTCCAGGCACGCGAGACCGTCCCGCCGTTCCAGTACCTGCTGGTGTTCGGCAAGCCCACGCCCGCGCCGAAACGCTCGAACTGATCACGGACCCCGCACTGATGACCCGACTCGTGAAGACCGCGCTCACCATCGCCGGCAGCGACTCCGGCGGCGGCGCCGGCATCCAGGCCGACCTCAAGACCTTCGCCGCCCTCGGCGTGTTCGGCACGTCGGCCATTACCGCGATCACGGCCCAGAACACCGTCGGCGTCATCGCGGCCCAGGCGCTGCCTGCCGACCTCGTGACGGCACAGATCGAGGCCGTGGCCTCCGACATCCATGTGTCGGCGACCAAGACCGGCATGCTCGCCTCGGCCGCCATCGTCGAAGCCGTGGCCGCGGCCATCTCGGATCTCCAGTTGCCGCTGGTGGTCGTCGATCCCGTCATGGTGGCCAAGAGCGGCGACCGGTTGCTCGACGAGGACGCGCTCACCGCCATCCGCGGCGAACTCCTCCGGCGCGCGCTCGTGGTCACGCCGAACATCCCCGAAGCCGAGGTCCTGAGCGGACTGCCAATCGCCTCGCTCGAGGACGCGAAGGCGGCGGCGAAGAAGATTCATGCGTTCGGGCCCACGGCGGTCGTCGTGAAGGGTGGGCACGCCCCCGGCGACGAACTGGTGGACCTGCTGTTCGACGGGCGCACGTTCCACGAGTTCCGCACGGTGCGCATCGATACGCGGAATACGCACGGCACCGGGTGCACCTTCGCCTCGGCCATCGCCGCCCGCCTGGCCCTGGGCGACCCGCTCGTGGCTGCGGTCGGCGCCGCCCAGGCCTACGTGGCCGGAGCCATCAGGCACGGCCTCGCCATCGGCCACGGCCACGGTCCGCTGGATCACTTCTGGAACAGCCGCGCCAACGCCGGCTGAGCGACCGGTGTGCCGTCGCGCCCCGCCCGGTATACTTGGCTGGTGCCCGTACCCCTGCTGGCCATCGGCCCCGAGCCGCTGGCACTCGAACCCCTCGTGACAGCCGTAACCGACCGGGGCGACGCCTCGGGGTCCGACGGCGCGGTCACCACGTTCTGGGGTGTGGTCCGCAATCACAACGTCGGGCGGGTCGTGCACTACCTCGAGTACGAGGCCTATGAACCGCTGGCGCTCCGGGCGTTCGAGCGGATCGCGAGCGAGATCGGCGCGCGGTGGCCCGACGTGAAGCTGGCCCTCCACCACCGCACGGGCCGCATCGAGATCGGCGGTGCCAGCGTTGCGATTGCCGCGGCGTCACCGCACCGTGGACACGCCTTCTCGGCGTGCCGATATGCCATCGAGCGCGTGAAGCAGATCGCGCCGATCTGGAAGCGTGAGTTCTTCGAGGGTGGCGACATCTGGATCGAAGGCGCGACGGCCGACCCCGAGGATACGGCGGCGCTGGCTGAGGCGGAGCGGATCGCGTGCGTGTAACCGTGAAGCTGTTCGCACGGCTGCGCGACATTGCCGGGACCGCCGAACTGGTGCGCGACGTCGAGGCCGGTGCGACGGTGACCGACCTGTGGCGTCAGCTCGCCACGGAGTTCCCGGCGATCGCGTCCTATGAACGGTCCATTTCGGTGGCGGTGAACGCCGACTACGCCCGGCGCAACCAGGCGCTCTCCGACGGCGACGAGGTGGCCTTCCTGCCGCCCGTCTCCGGCGGGTAAGCTGCGGAGAGCGGGACAGCCCGCGCATTGTTATGTTCGACAAACTCGAAGCCACGGAACACCAGTACGAAGAGCTGCTGCATCGGCTCGGCACGGCGGAGCTGCAGAGCGACCCGGCTGAGTACCGCAAGCAGTCCAAGACGCTCTCGGACATCGAGACCACCGTCGCACGGTATCGCGAATACAAGACGGTGCTGGCCGACATCGCGGGCGCGGAGGAACTGGCCCGCGGCGCGGATCTCGACATGCGCGAACTGGCGCAGGAGGAGCTGAAGGGACTGCTGGCGCGGAAAGAGGCGCTCATCTCCGAGCTCAAGATCCTGCTCATCCCGAAGGATCCGAACGACGAGAAGAACGTCGTGCTCGAAATCCGGGCCGGCACGGGCGGTGACGAAGCGGCGCTGTTCGCGGGCGAGCTGCTCCGCATGTATGCCAAGTACGCCGAACGCCAGGGATGGCGGCTCGAGATGATGTCCAGCAGTGAGTCGGGCGTCGGCGGCATGAAGGAAGGCATCGCGACCATCGAAGGGCGCGGCGTCTACAGCAAGCTGAAGTACGAGAGCGGCGTGCACCGCGTGCAGCGCGTCCCGGCCACCGAAGCCAGCGGGCGCATCCACACCTCGACTGCCACCGTGGCCGTGCTGCCCGAGGCCGAGGACGTGGACGTGCAGATTGCGGAGAAGGACCTGCGCATCGACACGTTCTGCTCCAGCGGGCCAGGCGGCCAGAGCGTCAACACCACCTACTCGGCAGTGCGCATCACGCATATCCCCACCGGCGTGGTGGTGTCGCAGCAGGACGAGAAGTCGCAGATCAAGAACCGCGCGAAGGCCATGAAGGTGCTGCGCTCGCGTCTCTACGAAATGGAACTGCGGAAGCAGCAGGACGCGATCGCGAAGGACCGCAAGAGCCAGGTCGGCTCGGGAGACCGGTCGGAGAAGATCCGCACCTACAACTTCCCGCAGAGCCGTATCACCGACCACCGCATCAATTTCACGACGCACCAGCTCGTGAACGTGATGAACGGGGATCTCGAGGAACTGCTGGACCAGCTGAGCACGTACTATCAGTCGGAGAAACTGAAGGACGCCACGGCGGTTTCGTAAACCTGCGCGGGCCTGTGCCTGCTCGATGCCAACCGAGATCAACGCCCTCGTCGCAGACGCCCGGCGCCGCCTCCGGGCAGCCGGGATCCAGCGTGATGAAGCCGCGCTCGATGCCCGTCTGCTCGCCCAGCACGTCCTTGGCTGGGATGCCGCGCGCCTCCTGACTCACGGCGACGAACCGGCGACGGCGGCGTTCCAGCAGGCGTTCGAGGCGTTCGTGGCCCGGCGCATCGGGCGCGAACCACTCGCTTACATCACGGGCACCCGGGAGTTCTGGAACCTCGCCATCGAGGTGACGCCCGCCGTGCTCATCCCCCGGCCCGAAACGGAACTGCTGCTCGAAGCCGCGCTCGAACACTTCGATCGCAGCCTCGCGCTGCGGATTGTCGACATCTGCACCGGGAGCGGGTGCGTGGCCGTGGGCCTCGCGCGCGAGTTTCCCAAGGCCACCCTGACCGCGAGCGACATCTCAGCGGACGCGCTGGACGTGGCCCGTCGGAATGTGGCGAAGCACGGACTCGCGTCACGAATCCGGTGCATCGAGGCCGACCTGCTCGCAGGTCTGGCGGGCCCGTTCGACCTCATTGTGGCGAACCCGCCCTACATCCCCGCGGGCGAAGAGAAGACGCTGCAGCCCGAGGTCCGCGACTTCGAGCCGGCCGGCGCCCTCTTCGCGGGAGCCGACGGCCTGCGCATCATCAGCCGGCTGGTGCTCGACGCCGTGCCGGCGCTCGCGCCGGAGGGCCTCCTGATCTTCGAGTTCGGGGCCGGACAGGATGTCGCAGTCGAGCAGCTCATCGACGACGTGCCGGCGCTGACGCTGCTCGAAGTGAAGCACGACCTCCAGGACATCCCGCGCGCGGCCGTGGTGCAGAAAGCCTGACACCGGACCACGGACGGCCCGGTGTCCTGCAGGCAGTGCCAGGCTGAAGGCCCTGGCGTCGGGCGTCATTCGATCAACGACAGAAGACCGTTCCCTCGTCGATCGAGCGGCCGATCATCGCACCGGCGCTGGCGCCGAGAATGGCCCCGAGGGTCTTCGACCCGCGTGGCGCGATGATGCTGCCGAGTACACCACCGGTGATGCCGCCCACAACCGACCCCTCGGTGCCATCGTCGCGATAGCAGTAGTAGCGGTTGTTGGCGCCGCGATAGATCCGGTCGTTGCGCCCGAGCCGACGCTCGCGATAGACACGGCGGTCGCGCCAGTCGTCGCGGTCTGCGCGCCACCGTCCGTCACGGGTGCCGTAGCGCCGGTCCCGGTAGTCGCGGTAGTCGCGATCGTCCCGGTGGTCCCGGTAGTCCCGATAGTCGCGGTCGTCGTCGCGGTAGCCGCGGTCCCGGTCCCACTCGTAGCGGTCGTATCGATCGTCATAGCGGTCGCGGCGATCCTGGGGAGCGGCGGCAACCGGAACGGCGGGGACGGCGACGAACGAGGCGAGCAGCGTGGCGGCGATGGCGGCTTGAATGCGGTTCACGTGAACCTCCCGTGCACGGTCGTGATTGACCTGCGCGGAAGGCAGAGCAAGCGCGGTGCCCTCGCAATTGCTCAGGAAGATCGCGATGTTCGAGCGCAGGCGCTCCCTTTCACGAACACCACGACATCTGCAGGGGACACTTCCGTTCCGAACTCAGAAGTTCGAAGTCAGAAGTCAGAATTGACAAGCCACCCAGCGTCAGCCCGAGCGCTGGCCCGCCGACCTTCTCTCCGCCAGCTCTGAGTTCTGAGTTCTGAGTTCTGAATTCTGACTTCTGACTTCCCGTCACCCCGGGGGCCAGCCGAGGCTGCGGCCACCGACCAGGTGCAGGTGGATGTGGAACACCGTCTGCCCCGCGTCGCGGTTCGTGTTGAACACGGTCCGGAAGCCCGACGCGTCGATGCCGCGCGTCTTCGCGATGCTGGCCGCCGTCCGCACCAGCGTGCCGACGATGGCGTCCTGGCTGGGGTCGAGGTCGTTCAGCGTCGCGATGTGCACCTTCGGCACGATGAGCACGTGCGTCGGCGCCTGCGGGTTGATGTCGTTGAACGCCAGCACGGCGTCGTCTTCGTAGACGATGGACGCGGGAATCTCGCGGTTGATGATCTTGCAGAACAGGCAGGACATGCCCGAGAGATTAGCAGACGAGGGCGACCAGTTCGGTCAGCGATCGCAAGGTCGGCACGCCGCGATCCGCCAGTTCCGGCTCGCGCGGGTGGACACCCGTTCGGTGGAGCAGGGCTGCCCGCATGCCGGTCTGGAGTGCGCCCTCGATGTCGTGCTTCACGCTGTCGCCGACCATCAGCGCCTCGGCCGGCGCCACGTCGAGCAGTGCCAGCGCCGCCGTGAAGATGCTCGGGTGCGGCTTCATCATCCCGTGCTCGGACGACGAGACGGTGGCCGTGATGAGGCCGGTGAGCTCGAAATGGGTCTGGAACGACGCCAGGCAGCGGTGCGAATTGGAGACGAGGCCGATGCGCACACCGGCCGATGCCAGGGCGCGGAGCGCATCCGGCACGTCGTCGTAGAGCTCGAAATGATGGCAGGCCGCCCACTCGCGATAGATATCGCGGGCCACCACATCGAGCACGTCGCCCCCGCCGCCCATCTGTTCGAGGATGTGCCGGGTGTACCGGACGTGGATCTCGTCGTCGTAGGGGGTGTCGTCGGGAAGGTCGAGCAGGTGGCTGGCGCTCTGGACGGCGACGTCGAAGCGGTCGGGGTCGACCCCGACGCCATGCCGGGCCGCAAATGCCTGGTAGCCGGAGGCCTGGAACGTCGGCCCCGGGTAGATCAGCGTGAAGTCGACGTCGAAGAGGACCGCCCTGGTCATTCCGGCCGCTGGGGCGCCGCCGCCTGTGGTTTCGCCGGGTCGGTCATCCGTTCACTATAAAATAGCCGGATACCCATGCCTGAGTGGAAAGACACCGTCAACCTGCCTCGCACCGACTTCCCGATGAAGGCGAACCTGCCCACCACCGAGCCGGACACGCTCGCGCGCTGGGCCGCCATGGATCTCTACGGGAAGATTCGTGAACGGCGGCAAGGGGCGCCGAAGTTCATCCTGCACGACGGACCGCCCTACACGAGCGGGAACATCCACATCGGCACGGCACTGAACAAGATCCTGAAGGACTTCGTGGTCAAGTCGCGGTCGATGGAGGGCTTCGACGCCCCCTTCGTCGTCGGCTACGACTGCCACGGCCTGCCGATCGAGCTGAAGGTCGACCGTGAACTCGGCCCGAAGAAGCGGGAGATGTCGACGGCCGACTTCTGCCGCGCCTGCCGTGCGTTCGCCGAGCGCTTCATCGGCACGATGACGGCGCAGTTCCAGCGTCTCGGCGTCCTCGGCACGTGGGACGAACCGTACGTGACGATGGATTTCCGGTACCAGGCAGCCATCGCACGCGCCTTCGGCCGCTTCGTGGAACAGGGCCTCGTCTACAAGGGCAAGAAGCCGGTGCACTGGTGCATCCACTGCCGCACCGCGCTCGCTGAAGCCGAAGTCGAGTACGAGGATCACACCTCCCCGTCGATCTACGTCGAGTTCCCGCTGCCGGCGGCGAACGCCGCGCCGCTCGTGGAGCGTGTGCCCGCGCTTGCTGGACACCAGGTGTCGGTCCTCATCTGGACGACGACGCCCTGGACGATTCCCTCGAACCTGGCGGTGGCGTTCCACCCGGAGCTCGACTACGTCGCGTTCGACGTGGATGGGCGTGCGGTCATCGTCGCCGAGGGGCTCGCAGAAACCGTTGCGAAGGAATCGGGCGTCGCGCTCAACACCCGCATCGCGACCATGAAGGGCGAGGTCTTCGAGCACGTCCGCTTCCAGCACCCGCTCTACCAGCGTGATTCGGTCGGCGTGCTCGCGGAGTATGTGACGCTCGATGCCGGCACAGGAGTCGTGCACACCGCGCCCGGTCACGGCGCGGAGGACTTCCAGACCGGCCAGCGGTACGGGCTGGAGATCTACGCTCCGATCGGACCCGCCGGCCACTTCCTCGACACGGTCGAACTCTTCGGTGGGTTGCGGGTGTTCGACGCAAACCCCGGGGTGGAAGAGGCGCTGAAGGAGCGCGGCCGTCTCTGGCATCGCA
Source organism: Vicinamibacterales bacterium (assembly GCA_046331345.1). Taxonomy (GTDB): domain Bacteria; phylum Acidobacteriota; class Vicinamibacteria; order Vicinamibacterales; family CAVVIG01; genus CAVVIG01. The sequence goes on from JAXLRA010000007.1 coordinate 36,370, forward strand.
AGTCGTTCGCGCACACCTATCCGCACTGCTGGCGCTGCCACAATCCGGTGATCTTCCTGGCCACCGCGCAGTGGTTCATCGGCATGGACGACCCGAAGGTGCGGCAGGGTGACGACACGCGCACGCTGCGGCAGGCGGCACTCCATCAGGTGGACAACAAGGTGGCGTGGATTCCCGGGTGGGGCCACGACCGCATCTACAACATGCTGGCCAACCGCCCGGACTGGTGCGTCTCCCGGCAGCGCGCATGGGGCGTGCCGATCCCGGCGCTGGACTGCACGAAGTGCGGCGAGGCCATCATCTCGACCGCCATCGTCGAGAAGACGGCCGCCGTGTTCGAGCAGTACGGCGCGGACGCCTGGTACGAGCGGCCCACAGAAGAGTTCGTCCCCGAGGGGCTCGCGTGCCCGAGCTGTGGCGGCACCGAGTTCCAGCGTGAGATGAACATCCTCGACGTGTGGTTCGACTCCGGCTCGAGCCACGAGGCGGTTCTCTCCGTCAGGCCCGAGCTGACCTGGCCGGCTGACATCTACCTCGAAGGCAGCGACCAGCATCGCGGCTGGTTCCAGAGCTCGCTGCTCGTGGGGCTCGGCACGCGCGGGCGGGCACCGTTCGGCGAAGTGCTGACGCACGGGTTCATCGTGGCCGAGGATGGCCGCAAGATGTCGAAGTCGCTCGGCAACTCGGTCGAGCCGCAGGACATCATCAAGCAGAGCGGTGCGGACATCCTCCGCCTGTGGGTCTCCATGAGCGACTATACGCAGGAGATCCGCATCGGCAAGGAGGTGCTGGCCCGTGCCGCCGAGGCGTACCGGAAGATCAGGAACACGCTGCGGTACCTCGTCGCCAACCTGTACGACTTCGATCCGTCGCAGGACCTCCTCGACACGTCGGCGCTCGAACCGGTCGATCGCTACATCCTGGCGCGGTACGCGGAGGTGGCGCTCAAGATCCGCAAGTCGTACAGCGTGTACGACTACGGCACGATCTTCCAGGCCCTGAACGCCTTCGCCACGGTGGATCTCAGCGCGTTCTACGCGGACGTGTCGAAGGACCGGCTCTACACGTTCGCCGCGGGATCGCGCGAGCGCCGGTCGGCGCAGTCGGCGATGTACATCATGACCGACGGGCTGACGCGGCTCCTGGCGCCGATCCTGTCGTTCACGGCTGATGAGCTGTGGCGCTACCTGCCGGCTCGCACCGACGACTCGGTGCACGTCGCGATGTTCCCGGATGCGAAAGAGCTCGAGGCGCTGGTCGATGCCGAGCTGCTCCAGCAGTGGCAGCAGCTCGGTACGCTGCGCGAGCGGGTGCTCGCCGAGATCGAGCCGCTCCGCAAGGACAAGCAGATCGGCAGCTCGCTCCAGGCCAAGGTCGTGCTGACCGCCACGGAGAAGGAACTCGCGTTCCTCGAATCGTGGGCGGCCCACCTCCCGATGCTCTTCATCGTGTCGGAGGTCGAGTTGCGGACCGCACCGACCGACGTCGAAGCCCACGGGGAGGCCGGGCCGCGGATTGCCATCGAGCGCGCGGGCGGCGTGAAGTGCGAGCGCTGCTGGCGCTACGTGCCGGCGGTCTCTGCCGCACCAGAAACGGCCGGGCTCTGCCCGCGCTGCGAGGACGCGCTGGCCGGTGCCCTCAATGGCTGATCCGGAGGCGGGCGTGTCGAAGCCGGCACTCGGGCGGGTGGAGATCTGGCTCCCGCTCGTGGTCGTGGTGCTGGACCAGGTCACGAAGTGGCTCGTCCGCACGCGGATCCCGATGTACGGCAGCGTGGAGGTCATTCCCAACTTCCTGGACCTGACCCATGTCCGCAACACCGGCGCGGCGTTCGGGTTCCTGAACGGGATCGATTTCCCGGGCAAGACGCTCGTCATCGCGGTGGTCGCCATCTTCGCCCTGATCGGCGTCTCTCTCTATGCGGGCACGCTGGCCCGCGAGCAGCTGATCGCACGGCTTGGCATGGCGCTCATCATCGGCGGCGCGGCCGGCAACCTCATCGACCGCGTGTTCATGGGCTCCGTGGTGGACTTCGTGGACGCCTACTGGGGGACTTTCCATTTCTGGGCCTTCAACGTCGCCGACTCGGCCATTACAGTCGGCGTGGCGCTGATGATCCTCGATATGATCGGGACCGGGACGCATGCATCCAGTACTGTTTGACCTCGGACCGGCGACCATCTACACCTACGGCGTACTGCTCGCCGCCGCGTACCTGCTCGGCCTCAAGCTCGCGATGGTCCGCGCCAAGGCGCGTGGACTCGACGAGGCCCGGGTGCTGGACCTCGGCATCTACATCATCATCAGCGCGCTCGTCGGCGCGAAGCTGCTGCTGGTCGTCACGGACTTCAAGACCTACATCAGCGATCCGTCCGAGCTGATGACGCTCCTGCGCTCCGGCGGCGTGTTCTACGGCGGGCTGATTCTCGCGGTCTCGGTCGCGCTCTGGTACATCCGGAAGATCGGCCTCCCGCTGTGGACCACCACCGACGTGTTCGCACCGGGCATCGCGCTGGGCCATGTCGTGGGCCGGTTCGGGTGCTTCTTCGCCGGCTGCTGCTGGGGCAAGCCCACCGACGTCGCCTGGGCCATCACATTCACCAATCCCTATGCCGCGGCGAACGTCGGCACGCCGCTCAACGTGCCGCTCCACCCCACGCAGCTCTACGAGGCCGGTGCCGAGGCACTGATCCTCGTGCTGCTGCTCGCGACCGAGAAGAAGGGGCGCCCGTATTCGGGGCGCACGTTCTGGGTCTACATGCTGCTCTACGCCATCTCCCGGTTCATCATCGAGTTCTACCGGAACGACCCGCGTGGCGCCGTGCTCATGTTCTCGACGTCGCAGTTCATCTCCCTCGTCCTCGCGCCGCTATCCGTCGTGATGCTCGTGCTGCTCTCCCGCGCGGGCACGACCGCTCCAGAGCGGATGCGAAAGGCAGCCTGACATTCCTCTCACGGTTTCGGTTCCTGAAGAGCTCGACGGCGAACGGCTCGACCGCGTACTCGTCGCGCTCATCGCCGGTCACTCCCGCTCGCACCTGCAGAAGGTGATCGATGACGGGGCGGTGAAGGTAGATGGGCGGGCGGCGAAGGCTAACCTGCGCGTGAAGGCGGGTGCGAGCCTCGAGGTCGATCTGCCCGAGCCGAAGGACCCGGCGCCCCAGCCCGAGGACATCGACATCCCGATCGTCTTCGAGGATCCGGACATCATCGTCGTCGACAAGCCGGCGGGTATGGTCGTCCATCCAGCGGCGGGACACGACTCGGGCACGCTGGTGAACGCCCTGTTGCATCACGTGGACGACCTGAGCGGGATCGGTGGTGAGAAGCGGCCTGGTATCGTGCATCGCCTGGATCGCGGCACGTCGGGGCTCATGGTGGTGGCCAAGCACGACGCCGCCCATCAGGAGCTCTCGAGGCAGTTCCACGACCGCGAGGTCTCCAAGGAGTACCTGGCACTGGTCTGGGGCGTGGTGCAGGCCGGCCGACGGATCGAGGAGCCGATCGGGCGCGATCCCAACAATCGCAAGAAGATGTCGAATCGAGCGAGGCGCAGCCGGGAAGCGGTGACGCGCATCGTCCGGGTCTACCACGTGAATCCTGCGCTGACGCTCGCGCAGATTGCCATCCACACGGGACGCACGCACCAGATTCGCGTGCACCTGAGCGCCATCGGCCACCCCATCGTCGGCGATGCCCTCTACGGCGGCGTGCGCCGGCGCCTGCCGGCTGACATCCGCGCGGTGGCGAAGCTCGATCGTCCATTCCTGCACGCTGCCAAGCTGGCGTTCACGCACCCCGTGGACGGGCGTCGGCTGTCGTTCGAGAGCGAGTTGCCGCCCGACCTGAAGTCCGTGATGGACGAACTGATCGCGCGCAACAATCCCGAAGACGTACAGCAGCCCTGAACCGCCTCGCCGCGGCCCCGGAGGTCCGAACATGCCGATCGTCTACAAAGGTCGCGTCTTCGCCGTCGAGGTCTCGCGGCGGACGTTTCCGAATGGCCAGGAGCACGAGGTGGCCATCGTCCGGCACAATCCGTCGGTCGTGATCCTCCCGATCGAGGACGACGGCCGGATTGTGCTGATCCGTCAGTACCGCGCCAGCATCGACCGCATGATGTGGGAGATTCCGGCCGGTCGGGTCGACGACGGCGAATCGGCCGACGAGGCAGCGGCACGTGAGTGCGAAGAGGAGATCGGCCGCGTGCCCGGGACGGTGGAACGCGTGCGCGGACTCTACCCGACACCGGGGTTCTGCGACGAGGAGCTGATCTTCTACCGGGCCACGGGACTGCACGAGCCGCCCGCCGATTCCACCCGTCGTCCGGACGAGGACGAGGACATCGAGACGATGTCGGTGACCGTCGCGGAGGCCCGCGCCATGGTGGAACGGGGCGAGATCATCGACCTGAAGACCGCGTACGGACTCACGCTGATCTGACGCTCACGAGCGGTTGAATTGGTGAAGGGGTGAGCTGGTGGCCGTTCGGAGCGCCACCAGGGAGGCCGCGGAGACACGCAGAGACGCTACGTCTCTGCGAGATCTCCGCGCACCACGCGGTTGAGATGTGGCTTGCCTACGCGGTCACGCCGGCGGCGCCGAATGACCCGCTGAGCGCGTCACCTTCCGGGTCGGACGCACGACGTCGGTGGACACCGGCTGGAGCGCCAGCGCCAGCACCTCGTCGATCGTGGTCACCAGGTGCACGACGAGGTCCTTGCGCAGTTCCGGCGTGAGGTCTTCGTTCACGTTCTTCGCGTTCTGGCGCGGCAGGATCACTTCGTTGATCCCGACCCGCCGTGCCGCCAGCACCTTCTCCTTGATGCCGCCGACCGGAAGCACGCGACCCGACAGCGTGATCTCGCCCGTCATGGCCAGGTCGCCGCGGACAGGCCGACCGGTCAGGTTCGACGCCATGGCCGCAGCCATCGTGACACCGGCTGAGGGGCCATCCTTGGGGATCGCACCCGCCGGCACGTGCACGTGCAGTTCGGCCGTCTTGAAGAAGTCGGGATCGATCCCGTGTTCACGCGCGTGGGTCCGCAGCCACGAAAGCGCGGCTCGCGCGGACTCCTTCATGACGTCGCCCAGTTGCCCGGTGAGCGTCAGCGTCCCCGTGCCGGCCATGCGTGACGCTTCGATGAAGAGCACGTCGCCACCCACGGGCGTCCAGGCCAGGCCGATGGCCACGCCCGGCTCCTTGGTGCGCTGCTCCATCTCCTCGTCGAGGAACTTCGGCGCGCCGAGCAGTTCGACGACGACGTCCGGCGTGACGGCGATCGGCGCCTCGCTGCCTTCCGCGCGGCGGCGTGCGGCCTTGCGGCACAGCGCACCGATCTCCCGCTCGAGGTTGCGGACGCCCGCTTCGCGGGTGTATCCGCGAATGACCTGCCGCAGCGCCTCCGGGGTGAACGTGATGTAGTCGGGTGTCAGGCCGTGGTTCTTCACCTGCTTGGACACGAGGTGCTGCTGCGCAATGAGCAGCTTCTCCTCCTCCGTGTACCCCGCGATCTCGAGCACTTCCATGCGGTCCCGAAGGGCCGGCGGAATCGGATCGAGCACGTTGGCCGTCGTGATGAAGAGCACCTCCGACAGGTCGAACGGCACGTCGAGATAGTGGTCCCGGAACGTGTTGTTCTGCTCGGGGTCGAGCACCTCGAGCAGCGCTGACGACGGATCGCCACGGAAGTCCGAGCCGAGCTTGTCGATCTCGTCGAGGATGAACACCGGGTTCCTGGATTCGGCGCGGCGCAGCCCCTGGATGATCTGTCCCGGGAGGGCGCCGATGTACGTGCGCCGGTGTCCCCGAATCTCGGCTTCGTCGCGCATGCCGCCGAGGGACACGCGCACGAACTTGCGCCCGAGCGACTCGGCGATCGACCGCGCAAGGGACGTCTTGCCGACGCCGGGAGGTCCGACGAAGCAGAGAATCGGGCCCTTCACGTCGGGGTTCAGCTTCCGTACCGCGAGGTACTCGAGAATGCGGTCCTTGGCCTTTTCCAGGCCCGAGTGGTCGGCATCGAGCACGCCCTTGGTCTTGGGAAGGTCGATCACCTCTTCGGTGCGGCGTGCCCAGGGCAGAGCGACGAGCCAGTCGACGTACGTGCGCGACACCGTATATTCGGCGGCCGCGGGCGGCATCTTGGAGAGCCGATCGAGTTCGCGGAGCGCTTCCTTCTTCACCGCCTCGGGCATGCCGGCAGCTTCGATCTTCTCGGCCAGTTCCTCGACTTCCTTGGTCTGGTCGTCGCCTTCGCCCAGTTCCTTCTGGATCGCCTTCATCTGCTCGCGCAGGAAGTACTCGCGCTGGTTCTTGCCGACCTCCGACTGCACCTGCGACTGGATCTTCGAGCCGAGTTCGAGCACCTCGAGCTCCTTGATGAGGATCCGGTTGAGGTTGTCCATCCGCGTCCGGATGTCGAGCGTCTCCAGCACCTCCTGCTTGACCGCCGTGCTGATGGTGGTCAGGCTCGAGGCGATGAAGTCCGCGAGCCGGCCCGGCTCGGTGATGTTCGTCGCCAGCGTCTGGAGGTCGTCCGAGAGCAGCGGCGACAGGGACACCACCTGCTGGAAGTTCGTCTTGATGTTCCGCGCGAGCGCATCGATTTCCAGGCGATCGGCGTCGGCCGCGTCCTCGCTGGCGGCATGCACGCGGGCACGGAGGTAGGGGTGGGTCTCGATGACCTCGTCGAGCGTGAGCCGCGCGAGGCCCTGGACGATCAGGCGCAGGCTGCCGTCCGGCAGCTTGAACATCTTGTGGATGTGTGTCGCCGTGCCGACACCGAAGAGGTCAGACTGCAGCGGTTCCTCCACCGCCGCATCGCGCTGGGTGAAGACCGCGATCAGCTTGCCGTTGGCAATCGCATCGTCGATCAGGCGCACCGAACTCTCGCGGGCGACCGCCAGCGGCATGAAGGAATTGGGAAACAGCACCGTGTCCCGCAGCGGCAGGATCGGGAGATCTGGAGGAATCGTCAGCGGACGATCGGCTGCGGAGAGGTCCTCAGCCTTGAGATCGTCGGTCTGATCGCTCATGCCGAACTCCTTGTCGTGGGCAGAGCCAATGCGCCAGCAGGGCGCGAGAGGGCCCACTGAACTCCGGGCAGGACGTGCCCGGGCGAATTGTATGTCGGTCGGAGACGGAGAGGGGGCGCCGGTGGGGAGATTTCGGGGGCTCCACCACCGGCGGAGCCCCCAAAGGTCGCCGAGAACTACATGTCGAAGAAGAGGGACGAGGCGCCGCGACGAGCCGCCATCTGGCGCTCACGCTGCTCGGCCACTTCGCGGGCCTCTTCGCAGTCCTTGCAGCGGACGGCGAAGGGGAGCGCGCGCAGGCGCTTCTCCGCGATTTCCTCGCCGCACTCGAAGCAGTTACCGTAGTTGTCCTGCTCGAGACGGAGGAGCGCGTCGTTGATCTTGTTGAGCGTCTCCGACTTCATCTGGATGAGCGCGAACTCGATGTCATCCTGGATGTCGGCCTCGGAGCTCTCGACAGCGTCGAAGACCTCGTTGGTCTTGCCGCCCCAGGTGCCCTCGGACCGGACGTCGCGCATCTTGCCCTGGACTTCAGCCTGAATCTCGCGCCGGCGCTCTTCGAGCATGCGCTTCAATTCGCTGTAACGGGACTTCGGCGCTGCCTCAGTCGCCACGTTGGTTGTCTTCTTCATGATTGCCGCTCCTCTACTCCCGGTTACCCGGGGCACCGCCCGAATAAGATTGCCGCACCTAGCTTGCAAATGAAGTGCCGAGTATAAACTGCTCTTGCGGGACGGGGCAACGTCGAACTTTCAGGCCTCTGCCCTTCCCCTGTCCCACCAGCGCCTCGCCCGCCGATTCGAGCCATCTCATCGATTCGAACCGATGCCTGCGAGGTAAAGCCATTTCTGCTAGTAACTTAACTGACGGTCACGGCGCGATTTTGCCGGACGGTCAAATTCGAATTGCCCGATTAGACGCTGAAACCCCCAGAAGAGTTCTGGTCTTTTTCTGTCCAGCCTGTCCGCTCCAGGTGACGGTGAACCTGCTGAAAACCGCCGGGTTCTTCCCACCACACAGACGGCCTGCCGTCACCGGAGGCAGCGTCCCACTAAAGACGCTGTTCATGGAAATTGGTGACGCGGCGGACAGGGTTGTCGGGGGCCAGACGAGGATGTCGACAGGGGTGTCGCGTGTAAGAAGGCGCTTGATAGGGTCGGACTCAGCGACTACAATCAGGGTTTTGTCGCGGAAGGAACAATCCAATCATGGCCAAGCAGTGTGAAGTGTGCGGGAAGGGTCCCGTCGTCGGTCGTCAGGTCAGCCATGCGCACAACGTGAGCGCGCGGCGTTTCGAACCCAATCTGCAGACCGTTCGGGCATTGATCAACGGCGGCGTGCGTCGCATCCGGGTCTGCACCCGGTGCCTGCGCTCGAACAAGGTCGTCAAGGCGGCCTGAAGCCATGCCGAAGCAGGCAGTAGCCAGTCCGCGCGCACCGAAGGCCATCGGGCCCTACTCGGCCGCGTTGCGCGTGGGTCAACTGCTGTTCGTCTCGGGTCAGGTGCCGTTCGACCCCGAGACAGGCGCCATGGTCGAGGGCGACATTGGTGCGATGACGCGCCAGGTCCTCGAGAACATCGGCGCGCTGCTCGAGGCCGCTGGCCTCACCCATGCGCACGTCGTGCGCACCACGGTGTACCTGGCTGACATGAACGACTTTGCGGCCATGAACGACGTCTACCGGACGTTCTTCGCAGAGCCGTACCCGGCCCGGTCGACCGTGCAGGCGGCCCGCCTCCCGCGCGATGCGCGGGTGGAAATCGACGTCATCGCGTCGTTCGACGCCTAGCCTCGCGCACCCGCCTTCAGGCCGACTGCGGGCGGCCGGTCCGCTCCACGTCGATCACGCCGTTGACGCTCTTCAGCGCCTTGATGACTTTCTCGAGGTGCTGGAGGTCGCTGATTTCGACCGTGACGTCGATGCGCGCCGTCTGGTCATCTCCCCCCGTCCTCGCTTCCATGTTGCGGATGTTCGTGTTGATGTCCGCGATCTTGGCGCTGACGGCCGCCAGCACACCCTTCCGGTCTTCCACGTCCATCGACAGCTTGACCGTGTAGCTGGTGGATGGGTCGCCCCCAGGCGCCTTCTCCCACTCGACGTCGATGCGCCGCTCGGGGTCGTAGAGGAGGTTGACGACGTTCGGACAGGTGGCCGAGTGGACCGACACCCCTTTGCCGCGGGTGATGTACCCGACGATCTTCTCCCCGCGGATCGGATTGCAGCAGCGCGCCCGGAACACCAGCACGTCGTCTGATCCGCGGACCTTGATCTTCTCTTCACCGGCACCGAAGACCCGCTTGACCGCGGCGGCGATGGCACCGTCCGGGGCCGCCTCCCGGAGCCGCTCGAGCGGCACCAGCTTGCCCAGCAGCTGCTTCGCGGACAGCGTGCCGTAGCCGATGAGGGCCATCAGGTCGTCGGCTGTCTTCACGCCGGAGTCGGCGAGCGCCTTCGTGAAGGCCTCGCCCTCGAGCAGCCCCTTCTGGGGCACGTCGAACCGGCGCGCCTCCTTCTCGAAGACCTTCCGGCCGAGGTCGATCGCGCGCGCCCGTTCTTCGAGCCTGATGAGGTGCTTGATCTTCGAGCGCGCGTGGGAGGTCTTGACGAAGTTGAGCCAGTCGCGGCTCGGCTTGTGGCCGCTCTGCGTGATGATCTCGACGATGTCGCCGTTGCGCAGGTGCGCACGCAGCGGAACCATCTTGCCGTTCACCCGTGCGCCTACGCACTGGTGGCCAACGTCCGTGTGAATCGAATAGGCGAAGTCGATGGGGGTCGCGCCCCTCGGGAAGGCCTTCACCTGCCCCTTGGGCGTGAATGCGTACACCTCTTCCGGATACAGCTCGACCTTGAGGTTCTGGATGAACTCCTGCGGGTCGCGCACTTCCTGCTGCGACTCGAGCAGCTGCCGCATCCACTGGAAGTAGCGTTCGTCGTTGTGGTCGCCGGTCCGCCCCTCCTTGTATTTCCAGTGGGCCGCCACGCCTTCCTCGGCCATGCGGTGCATCTCGAGCGTGCGGATCTGTACTTCGAACGGCATCCCCTGATGGCTGATCACCGACGTGTGCAGCGACTGGTAGCCGTTCGGCCGGGGCATGGCGATGAAATCCTTGATGCGGCCGGGCACCGGGGACCAGGTCTGGTGGATGATGCCCAGTGCGGCGTAGCAGTCCTTCACCGAGGTGGTGATGATCCGCAGCGCCACGAAGTCGTACACCTGGTCGAGCTCTATCCGCTGTTTCTTGAGCTTCTGCGCGATGCTCCACAGGCGCTTGATCCGTCCGTCGATCTGGATGACCGGCACCGCGGCGTCGCTCAGCTTCGACGCGATCGTCGTGCGCAGCTGTTCGATGAGCCCTTCGGTGGCGCGCCGGCGCGCGTCCACCTTGCCGCGCAGGGTCTCGTACAGGGCCGGCTCAAGGTAGCGGAACGACAGCTCCTCGAGCTCGTTCTTGAGCTTGCTCATGCCGAGCCGGTTCGCGATCGGCGCGTAGATGTCCTTGGTCTCCTGGGCGATCGCGATGCGCTTCTCCTCAGCCAGGTGGTTGAGCGTGCGCATGTTGTGCAGGCGGTCGGCGAGCTTCACGAGGATGACCCGGATGTCATCCACCATGGCGAGCAGCATCTTGCGGAAGGTTTCCGCCTGCCGCTCCTCGGTCGACGAGAACCGCACCGCGCTGATCTTGGTCACCCCCTCGACGACGTGGGCGACTTCGGGCCCGAAGAGCTCGTTGATGCGCTCGATGGTCGTGAGCGTGTCCTCGACGACGTCGTGGAGCAGGCCAGCGGACACCGCCACGACGTCCAACTTCATGTCGGCGAGGAAATCCGCCACGGCCAGGGGGTGGATGAGGTACGGCTCACCCGAGTGACGCACCTGCCCCCTGTGCTCGAAGGCCGAGAAGACATAGGCCCGGCGGAGCAGTTCGACATCGGCGGCCGGGCTGTAGGCCCTGACCTTTTCTACGAGATCCTCGAAGCGAATCATGAAATGCGGTGTCTAAGCATCATATTGACTTAGGTTTTTTTGCTTCACTATACTGACCCGGTTTCGGCCACGGCAATTCTCCTCGCCCAGCGGGAATAACGGTCACACATGTTGGTTTTCGGCCATAAAGGGGGCTCAATGAAGGCTTTTTCGGGTGCGTCGCTGGCTTCGGCGGCGGTGCTGGCCCTATCGATTTCGGTAGGCTGCTCGCAAGTCGGTCAAGTGCAGGCGAAGAGAAGTTTCAAGGCCGCGAACGCTGCGTACCAGTCTCAGGACTATAAGAAGGCGGCCGGCCTGTACGAGGAGACGCTCAAGGAAGATCCTAACCTCTCGATGGCGTATTTCTTCCTGGGTAACAGCTACGACAACATGTACCGCCCCAGCAAGAAGGGTGAGCCCGATAACGAGGCGCTCCTCACCAAGGCGGTCGAGAACTACCGTCTCTGCGCCGAAAAGCTCCAGAATTCGGCCATCGAGGACGAGAAGAAGCTGGCCAAGCTCTCGCTGGAGTATCTGGTGGCCGCCTACGGTGCGGACAAGCTGAACGACCCCGCCCAGGCCGAGCCCGTGCTCATCAAGATGATCGAGATGGAGCCTGCCGAGCCGTCCAACTACGCGGTGCTCGCCAAGATCTACGAGGACGCCGGTCTCTACGACGACGCCGAGAAGGTCCTGAACATGTCCAAGGCCGCCAAGCCGAAGGATTCGTCGGTCTACATGCAGCTCGCGGGTTTCTACAACCGCCAGGGCCGCTTCGACAAGACCATCGAGGCGCTCAACCAGCGCGCCGAAATCGAGCCGAACAACCCGGAAGCGTTCCAGACCATCGCTGGCTACTACTGGGATGAAACCCGTGGCGACTCCGCGCTGACCCAGGACCAGAAGAAGGAATACATCACCAAGGGTCTCGAGGCGGTCGACAAGGCCATTTCGCTGAAGTCCGACTACGTGGAAGCCATCACCTTCCGCGGCCTGCTCCTTCGCCTCCAGGCGAACGTGGAGAAGGATCCGGCCAAGCAGCAGGCGCTCCTCAAGGAAGCCACCGAACTGAGCGACAAGGCCAACGAACTGCGCAAGAAGGCCACGGGCGGCGGCAACTAAACCTTATCCGTCCGGTTCTCAGGGCCGTCGGACCTTCGGGTTCGACGGCCCTTTTCTTTTTCGTGCCACTCTCACCGACTCTGCCCCCTTCCCCGCCTGGCCTCGTTCCCGCCGTCCGTCGAGTTGGATCGGCGCCAGGAGCCCCGCATTCGGTCGGAGTTTTTCAGGGAGTTTACGGGTGGGTTGACTAGAATTGAACCTATCCCACCGGTTTTCAACGCGATGCAATTCCTTTGTCGACCCTCTAGCAGGAGCATGCAATGACATCGTTATTCAGGTCGTGCCTCGTCAGCGCGATCGGAGCAGTCCTCGCAGTCGTCACTCTGGCGACTCCGTCGGCCGCACAGGGCGTCACGACCGCCGCCGTCACCGGCGTAGTCAAGGACTCCCAGGGTGCAGTCGTTCCCGGCGCAACCATCGTGGCGGTCCATGAGCCGTCAGGCACCACCTACACGGGCGTCAGCCAGGGTGATGGCCGTTACAACATCCCCGGCATGCGCGTCGGCGGCCCCTACAAGATCACCGCGGAACTCCAGGGCTTCGGCACCGAAGAGAAGACCAACATCACGCTGAACCTCGGTGTCACGACCGACATCGTGTTCGACCTGAAGCTGGCCACCGTCTCCGAGACCGTGCAGGTCGTCGGTGAAGTGAACCCGGTGTTCAGCTCGGGCCGCACCGGCGCCGCCACAGCGGTGAGCCGCGAGGAACTCGCGACGCTGCCCACCGTCACGGGCCGCATCACGGACATCACCCGCCTCACGCCTCAGTACGGCGGCAGCGGCACGTTCGCGGGCCAGGACAACCGCGCCAACAACATCACGGTTGACGGTTCGTACTTCAACAACTCGTTCGGCCTGGGTGTCACGACCGGCGGCATCGGCGACCGCACGGGCGTCGCGCCGATCTCGCTCGAAGCGATCGAGCAGGTGCAGGTGAGCGTGGCGCCGTATGACGTGCGCCAGGGCAACTTCACGGGTGCGGGCGTCAACACCGTCACCCGCAGCGGCACCAACAGCTTCACGGGTTCGGGCTACTACCGCTTCCGCAACGAGTCGTTCGTCGGCAAGGAAGCCAAGGGCCAGGTGTTCAACCCCGGCACGTTCGACTACAAGGTCATGGGCGCCTGGTTCGGCGGCCCCATCGTGAAGAACAAGCTGTTCGGATTCGTCAGCGTCGAGAAGCAGGAGGACAAGCGTCCGCTGAACACGTTCCGCGCGAACCTCGGTGGTGAGGCGGTGGCCGGTAACGTGACCCGCGTCCTCGCGTCCGACCTCACTGCGCTGTCGAATTTCCTCAAGACGAGCTTCAACTACGAGACCGGCGCGTTCGAGAACATCCCGAAGGAGACGCCCGGCAAGCCGTGGATGATCAAGGGCGACTACAACCTGAGCGGCGCGAACAAGATCACGTTCCGCTACAACCAGCTCAGCTCGAGCACCGATGTCAACCAGTCCGGTTCGTCGTCGCTCGGCACCAGCCGCCAGACGTTCTCGTCGAACTTCCTGAACTACGCCAATTCGAACTACAAGATTCTCGAGAACCTGAAGTCGGGCGTCGGTGAATGGAACTCCGCGTTCGGCACGTTCACGAACAACATGATCATTGGCTACACGTTCCAGGACGAGAGCCGCGATCAGCTGGCGACGCTCTTCCCGTTCGTGGTCATCGGCGACGGCTCGGGCAACCCGATTACGTCGTTCGGCTCGGAGCCGTTCACGCCCTTCAACCTCCTGAGCTACAAGACGTTCCAGGCGCAGGACAGCTTCACGAAGTACTCGAAGAATCACTCGCTGACCTTCGGGGGCGCGATCGAGAAGTTCCACTCGGACAACTCGTTCTACTTCGGCCTCCAGAGCGCCTACTCCTACAACACGCTGGACGACTTCTACGCGGATGCGCGCGGCTACCTCGCCGACAAGAGCCGCACGGTGGCCGCGGCCCCCAGCCGCTTCCAGACGCGCTATCTGCTGCAGCCCGGCCAGACCACGCCGCCGATGCAGCCGCTGGACGTGTTCTACAGCAGCGCGTACGTTCAGGACGAGTGGCGGCCGAAGTCGAACCTGACGGTGACGGCGGGTCTCCGCATGGATATCCCGAAGTTCGGCAACACAGCGTTCCCGAACCCCGCTGCTGACGCCCTGACGTTCCGCGATCAGGACGGCTCACCGATTCAGTACAACACCGGCGCGCTGCCGGATACGGTGCCCTACTGGTCGCCGCGTGTGGGCTTCAACTGGGACATCACCGGGAACCAGGCGACGCAGGTTCGTGGCGGCACGGGCGTGTTCACGGGCAAGCCGCCGTACGTCTGGATTTCGAACCAGATCGGCAACACCGGGGTGCTCTCCGGGTTCCTCGACTCGGGCACGGCGGTCACCTCGTATCCGTTCAACCCGAATCCGGATACCTACAAGCCCGCGGCAACCGGCAAGGCAGCGGCCAGCTATGAGCTGGACGTCACCGACAAGGGCTTCCGCTTCCCGCAGACGTGGCGCACCAACATCGGCGTCGACCGTAAGCTGCCCTGGGGCCTGGTCGCCACCACCGACTTCATCTACAACCGCGACCTGAACGCACCGGTCTACATCAACGCCAACCTGCCGGCGGCGCAGACGTCGTACACCGGCGCTGACAAGCGGCCGCGCTGGGCGACGGCGGCCGCGCCGGTTCCTGGCGTGGCGGCGTGTGTGACGACCATCGGGTCCGAGAATGGACCGTGCGCGGTCCGCCTCAACAACACGCGCGGCAACGCCATCACGGCGGCCTACGTCATCAAGAACCAGAGCGACAACCGCTCGTGGAACTACTCGGCGTCGCTGACCAAGTCGATGCAGAACGGCTTCTCGATGAAGTCGGGCTTCAGCTACGGCGTGTCGAAGAGCATGGTCGAGCCGTCCTCGACGGCCGGCAGCTCGTGGGGTTCGGCGAACCCGATTTCGCGTGATCCGAACAACCCGGATCTGGCGTACTCGGCCAACTCACCCGGCCACCGCTTCTTCATCGCCGGCAACTACTCGAAGCAGTACTTCGGCTTCGGCGCGACGACCCTTTCGCTCTACTTCGAGAACCGCACCAACGGCAACACGAGCTACATCTTCTCGGGTGACGCGAACTTCGACACCGTCTCGCAGAACGACCTGATTTACATCCCGCGCAACACCTCGGAAATGAACTTCTCGACGTTCACCACCGCCGGCCGCACCTACCCGGCCGCCGAGCAGGCTGCGGCCTTTGAGGCGTACATCGCGCAGGACCCGTACCTCAGCAAGCACCGCGGCGAGTATGCCGCCCGTGGCGCCGTGTTCATCCCCGTGGTGAACCGCATGGACATGAGCCTGACCCAGGATCTCTTCAAGAGCCTGGGCAAGAAGCGTCACTCGGGTTCGATCCGCCTCGACATCACGAACTTCGGCAACCTGCTGAACAGCAACTGGGGCGCGGGCAAGCGTCTCATCAACAACCAGATCCTGACCAATCCGGCGGTTGATGCGAATGGTGCGCTCACCTACCGCATGCAGCTGTCGGGCGGGAACTACATCACCCAGTCGTTCCAGTCGACCGCTGGTCTCTCGGACGTCTACACGATGATGCTGAGCTTCCGCTATCGGTTCGACTAGGCTGCGCGGCGGGTGCCCTCCTTCGAGAGGGCGCCCGCATCGCGGTCGTGCCGACCGACGACGGTTCCAGAACGAAAAGGCCCGGAGCGTGCTGCGCTCCGGGCCTTTTTTGTTGGCGCCAACATCTGCCGGGGCTTCGGGGCTCTCGCGCGCGGGCTTCACCGGGCCGACTCGTCCATCGCATAATGGCCAGCTATGGATGCACACATCGAGGGCTGCCTGATGCAGCTGACCTCGATCACGCAGGATCTGCCTGCCTTTGCTGGCCGCCTGTCGGCGGCCCAGTTCAACTGGAGGCAGGCTCCTGAGCGCTGGTCGGTGGGTCAGTGCGTCGAACATCTGAACATCACGACCGAGCGGTATCTGCCGGTGCTGACCCAGAAGGTATCCGAGGCGCGGGCGCGCGGCCTGGTCGGTGGGCCTCCGTTCACCATGGGCTTGCTCGAACGGGCGTTCTTCTGGATGCTCGAGCCGCCCGTAAAGACGCGCGTCAAGGCGCCGAAGGCGTTCCATGCACCGCCGGACCTGCCGGTCGAGGCGACGGTCGCGCGCTGGCGCACGCTGCACGCTCAGCTGGCCGACTGCATCCGTTCGGCGGACGGGGTGACGATCGGGTCCATCAAGGTTCGCTCCCAGTTCGGGCCCGTGAGCTTCACGCTCGGCGGCACGTTCTCGATCCTGCTCGCGCACGAGCGTCGCCACACCTGGCAGGCGCGAGAGGTCATGAGGGCGCAGGGATTCCCGACCAGCTGACGCGGCGCATTGCCGACGCTCGGTTGCCGACGGTCGTTGGACTCCGGATTTGGTGTGGGTGAGGGGCTGGCGGGAGAGAGACTTCCTGAAAGACAAAACGGCCGCCCGTGAGGGCGGCCGTTCTGCTGTGCCGGGCTGTGGAGGGCCTGGAACTAGTTGCTGGCGACGCCAGCGGCCTTGCGCATGCCGGCGGTGACGATGCCGACCTTCTCGACGCCAGCGCCGCGCGCTGCGTCGATGACCGCCATGATGTCTCCGTAGTGGAGCGTTTCGGCTCCGGAGATGAACATGGTCTTGTCCTTGCGCTCTTCGAAGATCGTGCGGAGCTTGCTTTCCAGCTCGCCGATGGTCACGTCCTGCTTGTTGACCGAGATCTTCTTGTCAGCCGTGTATTCGACCACGATCTGGCTGACGTCCGGCGTTTCCTGGTTCGCGTTCTTCGTCTCGGCGGGGAGGTTGATGTCCACGCCCTTCTGGGTCAGCGGCAGGGCTGCCATGAAGATCACGAGGAGCACGAGGAGCACGTCGATGAGCGGCGTGACGTTCATGTCCGCATTGGCGTGCGCGACCTCGGCCTTGACGACCTTGTCCGCGCCGTAGTGATGATGCGCGTGCGCCATTACTGACCTCCCGCTCCGCCGCTGTCGCCCTTACGCTTCTCGGTGATGAGGCCGACATCCTCAATCGCCGCCTGGCGCAGCTGGTCCATGACGCCCATGACCGCGCCGTACTCGACCTCTTCGTCCGCCTTGATCAGGACGATCTTCTCGGTCTTGCCTTCGAGAATATCGGTGATCTTCTGGGCCAGGTCGACCTCGCGAATCGGCTTCGCATTGAGGTAGACCTCCTTGTTGGCGGCGATGGAGATCACGGTCTGGTCCTGCGACTCCGGCTTGTCGACCGTGTTGGCAGCGGTCGGCAGACGGAGGCTCACGCCCTGCTGAAGCATGGGGGCGATGAGCATCATGATGATCAGCAGCACCAGCATGACGTCGACAAGCGGCGTCACGTTGATGTCGGACTTGACTCCGCCTTTGGCGCCGCCAAGGTCCATTGCCATAGCTGTATCTCCCTAACGGAAAACTTGAATTTCAGATTTCAGATTGCTGATTTCAGATTGTACTCAGAGGACTGCAGACGGCGCGAGCTGATGTGCCCGGCCAGTCTGCAATCTGAACTCTGAAACCTGCAATTCGAGTATCTGTTACGCCGTCTTCTTGATGAAGTAGTCGACGAGCTCCGACGACGAGTTGTCCATCTCGACGTTGAAGTACTCGATACGGGCGGTGAGGTAGTTGTAGATCCACACCGCGGGAATCGCGACGACCAGACCGAGTGCGGTCTCGACGAGCGCTTCCGAGATACCGACCGAGACGGCGCCGATACCGGCCGAGCCGCTCGCGCCGATGCCCTGGAACGCGTTGATGACGCCGACGACCGTGCCGAGCAGACCCACGAACGGAGCGGTCGAACCGATCGTCGCGAGCGCCGCAACGCCCTTCTTGAGGTCCGAGGCCGTCAGGGCCGAGGCGCGCTGGATGGCGCGACGCACGGTGTCCATGATGTCTTCACGGCTCATGCCCTGGTTGGATTCCTGCTGGAACTGGTACTCCTGCAGGCCCGCGAGCACGACCTTCGCCAGGTGGCTGTAACGGAATTCCTTCTTGCCGGAGAGGGCAACCGCTTCCTTCAGGCGGCCTTCCTTGAGGTGCTTCGCAACCTGCGGAGCATAGAGCTTCGACTGGTTACGCGCCTGCTGGTAGGTGAAGAAACGCTCGATGCCGACGCCGAGCGACCACATTGACATGATGATCAGAACGAAGGCCACCGCCTTCGCGACGATCGTCATCTGAGCGTACATTTCCATAAAATCCACGGTCAATCCTCCATCGAGACGAAAGTTAGAAAAGCCTGGGGGAAGGGCCGGCGACTCCCTCGGCGCCGGCCCGCCTAACTGTTTACTGCAGCGTGAAGTTCACCGTGACCGTCATGATGACCGGGACGGCCTGGCCGTTGAGCAGCGTGGGCGTGAACTGCCACTGCCGCACCGCATCGAGGGCCGCTGCGTCGAGCAGCGGAATCGAACGGAGGACCTTCGCCTCGGCAACGCGTCCGTCTGGTCCAATCGTCGCCTCGACGATGACGACACCCTGGACACGAGCCGACTGTGCGATTGCCGGGTAGACCGGCCGCACGTCCTTGGTCTTCGTCGGCGGCTTGATGTTGCCACCCACGCGGACCGGCGCCGGTGGTGGCGGCGGCGGCGGCGGGGGCGGCGGCGGTGCCGCGTCGAGACCGCCAACGATGCCACCGGTCACGCCACCGACGACACCGCCTTCGACACCGGCCGCAGCGTTGCGCTGTTCCAGGCCGGTTTCGGGCTTGATTTCCGACGGCGCCTCGACCGGCGCGGCGGCCGGGTTGACGTCAACCTTGGGCTGCGGAGCCTGCTGAACCTGAGGCGGCGGCGGCGGAGGAGGAGGCGGCGGTGGTGGCGGCGGTGCCGCGACGAACGCCATCATCGAGGGCGGGGTCGGAAGGACATCCGCGGCGAGCAGCGGGATGATCACCACCGCGCCGAGCGCCGCCGTATGCACGATGATCGAAAGCGGGACCGTATACCAAGCGCGCGTTCCCACCTTGACCGACGGGTCCACGACATCGCCGAACATATCGCGTGGCACTTCTACTCTCCTCCTCGGGGTTCCGGCCCCCGGCCGGAAAGGCCCTGACGCCGCCGGCCCAAGGTTGGGCTGGCGGTCACGTCAAAGGCGGCGATTATAGTCACTCGAATTTCTTCGAGTCAACGAGCTAACAGGGGGTTAGACACCGGTTCCGTGGAAATGGACCACGCTACGCGTGCTCCCCTCCACCAATCCGCATGCCGTAGAACGATTTCCACACGAAGAACATGGAAATGACGAAGAACAGGGCCGCAAACACGGTCGTCAGCATCCCGCCGTTTTCGCCCAGGCGGACAGCAAGTTCCACGGCAAGCAGACCAAAGAGCGTCGTGAACTTGATTACCGGGTTCATGGCCACCGACGAGGTGTCCTTGAAGGGGTCGCCGACCGTGTCGCCGACGACCGTGGCGGCGTGGAGCGGGGTGCCCTTGGCCTTCAGCTCGACTTCGACAATCTTCTTCGCGTTGTCCCAGGCGCCGCCGGCGTTGGCCATGAAGATGGCCTGGTAGAGCCCGAACAGTGCGATGGAGATGAGGTAGCCGATGAAGAAGAACGGCTCGAGGAACGCGAAGCCGAGGGTCGAGAAGAAGACCGTCAGGAAGATGTTGAACATCCCCTTCTGGGCGTACTGCGTGCAGATCTCGACGACCTTCTTGCTGTCCTCGACCGACGCCTTGGTGGCGCCGTCCAGCTTGATGTTGGCCTTGATGAACTCAACCGCACGGTAGGCACCCGTGGTGACCGCCTGAGCCGAGGCACCCGTGAACCAGTAGATGACCGCGCCGCCGGTGATGAGGCCGAGCATGAAGGGTGGGTGCATCAGCGACAGCTTGTCCAGGTTCTCGGTGAGCCCCGCCGTGAGCGCCACGATGATCGAGAAGATCATGGTCGTGGCACCGACCACCGCGGTTCCGATGAGCACGGGCTTCGCCGTCGCCTTGAAGGTGTTGCCCGCACCATCATTTTCCTCGAGCAGGTCCTTCGCACGCTCGAACTTCACGTCGAAGCCGAAGTCCTTCTTGATCTCGTCCTTGATGTTCGGCAGCGTCTCGATGACCGAGAGCTCGAACACCGACTGGGCGTTGTCCGTCACCGGGCCGTACGAGTCGACGGCGATGGTCACCGGGCCCATGCCCAGGAAGCCGAATGCCACAAGGCCGAATGCGAACACCGCAGGAGCCAGCATCCCGGCGCCGAGGCCGAACGAGTTGCTCACCAGGTAGCCGATGCCCATCAGCGCAACAATGCTGAGGCCGAGCCAGTAGGCGCTGAAGTTGCCGGCCACAAAGCCCGACAGGATGTTCAGCGAGGCGCCGCCTTCGCGCGAGGAGGTGACGACCTCCTTCACGTGCGACGACTCGGTCGACGTGAACACCTTCACGAACTCGGGAATGATCGCGCCCGCGAGCGTGCCGCAGGTGATGACCGTCGAGAGCTTCCACCACAGGCTGCCGTCACCCAGGTTCGGGATGAGCAGGTAGGACGCGACGTAGGTCAGGAGGACCGAGACAATCGAGGTGATCCACACCAGGCTGGTGAGCGGCGCCTCGAAGTTCATCTTGTCCGCGTCGCCGTACTTGCCCTTGGCCATGCCCTCGTTCACGAAGTACGAGAGGCCGCTGGCCACGACCATCACGATGCGCATCATGAAGATCCAGACCAGCAACTGCACCTGCACCTGCGGATCCTTCACCGCCAGCAGGATGAACGAGATCAGCGCGACGCCGGTGACGCCGTAGGTCTCGAAGCCGTCGGCCGACGGACCGACCGAGTCGCCCGCGTTGTCGCCCGTGCAGTCCGCGATGACGCCGGGGTTACGCGCGTCGTCTTCCTTGATGTTGAAGACGATCTTCATCAGGTCCGACCCGATGTCCGCAATCTTGGTGAAGATGCCGCCCGCGATACGCAGCGCCGCAGCGCCCAGCGACTCGCCGATGGCGAAGCCGATGAAGCACGGACCGGCGTAGTCGCCCGGAATGAACAGCAGGATCATCAGCATCAGCAGGAGCTCGACGCTGATGAGCAGCATGCCGATGCTCATGCCGGCCTGCAGCGGAATCGCGTAGATCGGGAACGGCTTGCCCTTCAGGCTGGCGAACGCCGCGCGCGAGTTCGCGAACGTGTTCACGCGGATGCCGAACCAGGCCACGCCGTAGCTGCCGGCGATGCCGATGAGCGAGAAGATGAGGATGATCGGGAGCGTCGCCGCGACCGACTTGCCCGGGATCGGGTTCAGCCAGCCGTAGTAGGCCGAGATGATGACCGCGATGAACACCCACAGCAGCATGATGAAGCGGCCCTGCGTGACCAGGTAGGTCTTGCAGGTCTCGTAAATCAGCTCCGAAACCTCGAGCATCGAACGATGCACGGGCATGTTCTTCAGGGTGTTGAACGTGAGCAGGCCGAACAGCAGGCCCAGGGCCGCGACGAGCAGGCCGCTCATGAGCAGCGTGTGGCCGTCGATGCCGAGGAAGCTCACAGACGCCAGATTCGGCACGACGAGCGACGCCTCACCGCCGTGATGCACCGGCGCGGCTCCGGCTGCAGCCGCTTCCGGCTGTGCCGCGAACGCCAGCTGGGGGGCCAACGCAAGGACACCGACGAACGTCGCCATCAGCATCAGGCGACTGACAAGTCTCTTCACGGTCGCGCTCATCTCACCTCTCACACGTCCAGCTCAGGCCAGACTCTTTCAGGAACACACCGGCCGCGAAGGCACACGGGCCGGCTCAGTCAGCAAACAGAAAACGCCGGATTATATACGGAACTCAGGTGCGCCGTGCTCGCCTTCGATGCGGCCGACCCTGCTCGGTAACGCCATTCCGGCAGTGAGGAAAATCCGCAAGCCCTCTTCTACCGAGATGTCCGGAAAACTCACCTGCTCGGGCCTGCACACCACGATGTCGCCCAGGTACAGGTGGTTGGTGGGCACGTAGATCGCGACGAGGCGCTCGGCCCCGTTCGCCCCATCGACGGTGAACTCCTTCGTGAGGAACCCGAGCGACCGGCTGTCCCGAATCTGGACAAGCACGACCCGCTTGAATCCCATCTCGTTGTCCGGCGAGAAGGCGACGACCAGCTGCTTCACGGGCGCATAGATCGTCCGAAACACCGGCACGCGAAGGAGATAACTGTCGGCCTGCTGCAGGATGCGCCGCCCGATCACGTTCGTCGCGATCGTGCCCACAATCAGCACACCGACGGCGGTGGTCACGATGCCGAGGCCTGGCACTTCGCGACCGAGCAGGCGCGTATAGAAGGCGCTCGTCAGTCCGTCCACGATCCCGAAGATCCAGACGAACGCCGCCACCGTGATAAAGAGGGGTACGGTGACGAAGAACCCGGCGATGAAACTGCGCCTGAGCCACTGGAACATCAGCCGATCCACCCGCCAATCACCCCAGCCAGCAACACGACGCCCGCCACGATGCGGTACCACGCGAACGGCGCGAACCCGCGCCGCCTGACCACCCCAAGGAACGGCCGCACGACGGCCAGCGACGCCAGGAACGCCATCACGAACCCGATCACCAGTTCCATCGTCCGATCGGCCGTGATCTGGTGGCGCACTTCGAGCAGGCTGTGCGCAAAGGTCGCGGCAAGCGTCGGCATGGCGAGGAAGAACGAAAACTCCGCCGCCGTCGCCCGGTCGAGCCCCATCAGGATGCCGCCGACAATCGTGGCGCCAGAACGCGACACGCCCGGCACGAGCGCCAGCACCTGGAAGAGACCGACACCGGCAGCCTGCGGCACGCTCGTATCATCCACCGAGGTGGTGCGCGGCGCGGATGCCGATCGTTCGACCACGAGCATCACGATGCCACCGAGGATGAACGCCACGGCGATGGTCGTCATGCTCTTGTGCAGCACGCTCTCCACGAAGTCCGACGCCACAGCACCGACAGCCAGGGCCGGCACCACCGCGATGACGAGCATCAGGGCGAAGCGGCGGGCTTCCGGCCGGGTCGGAAGGCCGGCGATGACGTCCAGAACCTTCTGCCGGTAGAGCCAGACGATGGCGAAGATGGAACCGAGCTGAATCATCTCGGTGAACACACTGCCCGGGTCGTCGAACCCGAGCAGCCGTTCACCGATGAGGAGATGGGCGGTAGAGGACACGGGCAGGAACTCGGTGAGTCCCTGCACGACGCCGAGAATGGCGGCCTGGAGCCAGGTGGGCACGCGGTGCTAGGACACGCGCGCCTTGCGCTGCGGACGCGCCTTGCGGGTCGGCTGCTGCGCCCCGCCGCCGGCGTCGCCCTCGAGGGCTGGCGCACTCGCGGCAGCCCTCGTCGGGCCGGCACCGCGCCAGAACGTGACGACGGCCGCGGCCACGAACACGCTCGAGTAGGTGCCCGTGATGATGCCGACGATCATCGTGAAGGCGAAGCCCCGGAGCACTTCACCGCCGAAGAAGAACAGGGCGATGACGCTCAGCAGCGTCAGGCCGCCGGTCAGCACCGTTCGTCCGAGCGTCTGGTTGATCGACGTGTTGATCACGTCCATCAGCTTGTCCTTGCGCATGCTGCGCAGGTTCTCGCGGACGCGGTCGAAGATGACGATGGTGTCGTTGGTCGAGTAGCCGGTCACCGTGAGGATGGCGGCGATCACGTTCAGCGTCAGGTCGTACCGGAAGAACGCCAGGAACGCCACGACGATGAGGAGGTCGTGGATGGTCGCGACCACGGCGCCGACCGCGAACGAGAGCTGATACCGGAACGCGATGTAGGCGAGCAGGCCGACGAGCGAGAGCACCGTGGCGACGAGACCGCGCTGGGAGAGCTCCTTGCCGACCGCCGGGCCGACGATTTCCGTCCCGACCACGGTGAAGTTGCCGAGGTTACCGGCACGCATCGCCTGTTCGACGGCCGCCGCGGTGTTGCTCAGCGAGGCGCCCGACTCTTCACCCACGTGAGGCACGCGCACCATCTTCTGGCGCTGTGCGGCATCACCGTAAGTCTGGACGATCGCATCCTGTCCGCCACCAGGGTAGTGCTGGTTCAGCGCCGAGCGGACGGCGTCGTCGCTGGGTGCCTGGTCGAACTGCATGATGACCGAGGTGCCGCCGGCGAACTCGATGCCGCGCGGCAGGCCCTTGGTGGCAATCACGCCGAGACCGGCCAGGATGATCACCCAGGACAGCGCGACGGCGTGCCACCGCCACCGCATGAAGTCGATGTTGGTCTTGTTCAGGATATGCATGGCGCTAGATCGACAGCGTCGTTGCCTGAGCCTTGCGTGACAGCTCGAGCTCGAACAACGTCTTGGAAACGAAGGTGGCCGTGAACAGGTTCGAGACGAGACCGGCGAAGAGCGTCACCGCGAAGCCGCGGATCGGGCCGGTGCCGAACTGGAAGAGGAACGCCGCCGAGATGAGCGCGGCCAGGTGCGTGTCCATCAGCGTGAGGAACACGCGACTGAAGCCGGCATTGATGGACGCACGAACGCCGCGTCCTGCCTCGAGCTCTTCCTTGATGCGCTCGAAGATGAGGACGTTCGAGTCGACGCCGATGCCCATCGTCAACACGAAGCCGGCGATGCCGGGCAGCGTCATCACGGCGCCCATGTAGGCCATGATCCCGAGCAGGATGATGAGGTTGAGCAGCAGCGCGATCGTCGCGTTCACGCCCGCCGTCTTGTAGTAGATGAGCATGAACACAATGATGAGCACGAGGCCGACGATCGACGCGATGACGCCGGAGCGGATCGAGTCGGCGCCGAGGCTCGGACCGATCGTCCGCTCTTCGAGGTAGGTGAGCGTCGCCGGCAGCGAGCCCGAGCGCAGGATCAGCGAGAGGTTCGTCACTTCCTCCTGCGTGAAGCTGCCGGAGATGCGACCGTCGTTCGTGATGCGCGAGTCGATGCGCGGGGCCGACTGCACCTTGCCGTCGAGGATGATCGCGAGCGAACGGCCGACGTTCTCACCCGTGACCTTGCCGAACTTCGTGGCACCCTCGGAATTGAGCGTGAACGCGACGGCGGGGCGCCCGTTCTCGTCGAGCGACGGACGGGCGCTGCGCAGGTCGCGGCCCGTGACCGCGGCGGCGCGGCGCACCATGTAGTACATCGTGGTGCCCGCCGTGTCGCCGGTGCCGGGGAGGATCTCCATGCCGGTCGGGGCGTTGCCGCCGGGCGCGAGGACGTCCTTCGAGGCCGCCGGCCCCTGCTCGACGATCTTCAGCTCGAGAAGACCGGTGGAGCGGATGATTTCCTTGGCGCGGTTCACATCGGTGACGCCGGGAAGCTGGACCAGGATCTGGTCGTTGTTCTGTCCCTGCTGCGCGATGCTCGGCTCGGCCACGCCGAGTTCGTTGACGCGCCGCTCGATCGTCTGACGGGCCTGCACGACCGCCTCGTCCCGCAGCTGGTTCGCGATGTTCGCCTTCAGCCGGAACGTGTAGGTGCCGTTGGTGCCCGAATCCCGGTCGAAGTTCGTGCTGACTTCGTTCGCCGCGGAGCGGAACGCCGCGTCCTGATCCCCGCTGATCCCCTCCACCTTGAACGAGTCGACGCCGTTCAGCGCCATGTTCGTGGTGTTGATCTTCGCGGTGGAGAGCAGTTCACGCAGCCGCTCCATCTCGGTTTCGCTCTCGATGCGCAGCGCATCGTCGGTCTGGACGCGAAGGACGAGGTGGACGCCGCCCTTCAGGTCGAGCCCGAGCTTCAGCATCCGGTCCGTCAGGATTGTCGGCCCGGCGATGCCGTAACGTGCGGCGATGATCGGATAGACGCCGACCGCCCCGAAGATCACGGTGACGGCGACGGTGAGCAGCAGTTTCCAGCGCAGGTTAGACATATCTAATTACTGGTTGTTGGTATCAACGACGGCCGGCTCGCCCTGTTTGCCGCCGATGGCCGCACGCGCGATCTCGATCTTCACCGCATTCGCGATCTGAAGCTGGACGGTGTCCTCGTTCACCTTGGCGACCTGGCCGTAGATGCCGCCGGTCGTGATGACCCGGTCGCCGACCTTGAGCGCCTGCTGGAACTCCTGGACCTTGCGCTGCTTCTTCTGCATCGGCGCGAGGATGACGAAGTAGAAGATCCCGAGGACCAGCACGAAGGGGATGAACTGAAGCCACGAGCTTCCCCCGTCTGGAGGGGCACCCATGGCGAACACGGCACCGGCAGACATCATCATTGACGCGAAACTCAGCTACGCGGGGTCGGCCCCGGCAGACGACTGGCGGGATACGCGTTGCAGGAACGCGCGCCTGAAACTTTCGAACCGCCCGAACGCTATAGCGTTCCTGATGCGTTCCATGGTGTCAAGGTAAAAGTGCAGATTATGCAACGTGTTAAGGGTCGACGCGTTGATCTCTCCCGCGTTGAACAGATGCCGGAGATAGGCCCGGGAATACGTGCGGCAGGTATAGCAGCCGCACTCCGGATCCGGCGGCCCGTCGTCTTCCGCATAGCGCGCGTTCTTGATGTTGATGCGCCCCTGGCTGGTGAAGAGCTGGCCGTTGCGGCCGTTGCGCGTCGGCAGCACGCAATCGAACATGTCGATGCCCCGCGCGACCGCTTCGACGAGGTCCTCTGGGGTGCCGGCGCCCATCAGGTAGCGGGGCCGATCGACTGGTAAGCACGGAGTCGTGAGGCCGACGATGTCGTACATCTCCTGGTTGGGCTCGCCCACGCTCAACCCGCCGACCGCGTAGCCCTCGAAACCGATTGCCACCGTCCGCTGCGCACTTTCGACCCGAAGGCCCGGGTGCACGCCCCCCTGCACGATGCCGAACTGCGCCTGGCCGGGGTTGCTGACGGTGACGCCCGCAACCGGTCCCGCTCGCAGCTCGAGCATCCGCGCCCGGGCCCGGGCCGCCCACCGCGCCGTCATCTCCATGGACGCGCGCGCCGCCTCTGGCGTGGACGGGTACGCGAGGCACTCGTCGAGCACCATGGCGATGTCCGAGCCGAGCTGAGACTGGATGTCGGCCGCCTTCTCCGGCGTGAGCATGTGAAGCGAGCCGTCCAGATGCGAGCGGAAGCGGGCGCCAGCTTCCGTGATCGTCCGCCGCTCGGCGAGGCTGAACACCTGGTAGCCGCCGCTGTCGGTCAGCATCGGCTTCGTCCAGCCGATGAACCGGTGGAGTCCGCCGCGCCTGGCGATCAGATCGTCGCCGGGCCGCAGGTACAGGTGATAGGTGTTGCTCAGCAGGATCTGCGAGCCGGCCCCCTCGAGATCGCGGTGAGTCAGCCCTTTCACGGCGCCCTGGGTGCCAACCGCCATGAACGCGGGCGTGGCCACCTGACCATGGGGCGTCGTGAGCACACCGCAGCGTGCCGGACCGTCGGTGTGAGTCAGGGCAAAGGCGAAGGGCGCATCGGTCATCGAAGGGGTCAGTTTACAATCGGGCCACTCTGTGCGGAAAACCTGGGCGCTCGCCGCGACATTGCTCTCGGCCTTCCTGATCGCGCGCGAACCGCGGCTGCTCGGCGCGCGTCAGGCGCAGCCGTTGCCCACGGGCCGGGGACTCACGGAGGCCGCGCGCCTCGCGCACATCTACGACACGATCCTGCAGGCGCGCTTCGCCGAAGCGCGGAGTCAGCTCGCGTCCGCGTGCCCCCCTGCACCATCGGCAGCCTGCGACGCCCTGCGGGAGGTGACGGCGTGGTGGGAGATCCAGCAGGACCCCTGGGACACCTCCCTCGATCCCGAGCTCGAGCGCACAGCCACCCAGGCGATCGCCACGGCCACCGCGTGGACGATCCGCGAACCGACTCGGGGTGAAGCGTGGTTCTACCTGGCGGCGTCGTACGCGCCGCTGTCGCAGTGGCGCGTCTTCAGGGGTGAGCGGCTGGCGGCCGCGCGCGACGGCAAGCGGATCAAGGATGCCCTCGAACGCGCGCTCGCACTCGACCCGAGCCTGCAGGACGCCTGGTTCGGCATCGGCCTCTATCACTACTACGCGGACGTGGCGCCATCGGCGCTCAAGCTGCTGCGCTTCCTCCTCCTGCTGCCGGGCGGCGACCGTCGCGAGGGACTTGCCGAGATGAACCGCGCCCGCGCCGGCGGACAGCTGCTGCGGGGCGAGGCCGACTACCAGATGCACTGGATCTATGTGTGGTACGAGGAGCAGCCGGCGAGGGCCCGCGATCTGATCCGCGGCCTCGACGCACGCTACCCCTCGAACCCGCTCTTCCTGCAGCGGCTCGCCGACATCGAGCACGTGCACTTCAGCAATCACGAAGGCAGCGCCGCGGCCTGGCAGGAACTGCACGAGCGCGCCGTCACAGGACGCGTCGCACGCGCCGAGCTCGCAAGAGTGCGCGCGGAGATCGGTCTCGCCGCCGAGTCGATCGATCTCGGGTCCCCCGCGGACGCAATCGAACCGCTGCGCGCGCTCATCCGTACGCGCCCACGCTCTCCGTACGGCGCACTCGCGCTCGCCTCCATCACGCTCGGCGACGCGTACCTCGCGCTCGGCTCACGCAGCGCAGCGGCCGACGCGTACGCACAGGGCCTCGCGAACGTGCCGCCGAACGATCCCGACGCGTTGCGCGCGCGCGCCAGGGCCGGGCTCTCGCGAGCCCGATCGAGGCGCTGATCATTTTTCAGATTTTTTTGACAAAAAAGCCTGGTTTGTGCTTGACATCACCAATTTCTCAACCATAATCTACATCTGGTATGAGGGTGGCGGGCATAAGCCACCCCTAGTGAGGTTGACAAACAGCCTCGCCCTTACCGCACCAGGACCTTCAGGAGTGGCGCGGTAAGTGCCGGAGCGGCGGCGGACGGCGGTCTCACGAGTGAGCGTGCCAGGCGGCAGCCACGGATCGTGGGGCCGGGTCGTACGCGCCAAGACACACCCGAATGAAAGGGGGGATAAGCACCATGGCAAAGAAGGCCAAGAAGGCGGCGAAGAAGGCGGCCAAGAAGCGCTAGTCGCTTCTGCCGTACGGACTTCCCGTACGAAAAAAAGGGGGCGGCCGTCGCCCCCTTTTTCATTGTCAGCACCTGCCCCGAG
Source organism: Vicinamibacterales bacterium (assembly GCA_046331345.1). Taxonomy (GTDB): domain Bacteria; phylum Acidobacteriota; class Vicinamibacteria; order Vicinamibacterales; family CAVVIG01; genus CAVVIG01. The sequence goes on from JAXLRA010000007.1 coordinate 65,525, forward strand.
GCGCCTGCCTCAGTTCGCGCTACCGTCCCACACCCGCACCCGGCGGATGACGTCCCACTGCTGAATCGCGTCGACCACTTCCATACCGGCAATCACCCGGCCGAAGACCGTGTAGCGCCCGTCGAGGTGTGGCTGGGGTGAGTGCGTGATGAAGAACTGGCTGCCGCCCGTGTCGGCCCAGTCGAGCGCCATGCCGACCGCGCCGCGGAGGTACGGCAGCTGGTTGATCTCGTCGCGAATGGTGAAGCCGGGACCACCTTCGCCGTCGCCGCGCGGATCGCCCCCCTGGATGACGAAGTCCGGCACCACCCGGTGAATCGGGAGCCCGTCGAAGAAGCCGCCCCGGGCCAGGCGCACGAAGGTATCCACCGTGATCGGCGCATCGAGCACGGCGAGCTCGAGCTGAATCGTCCCGCGATCCGTGTCGATGTACACGTGCGTGGAGACGGACGGCGACACGAGCGCAGCGCGCGCGTACCAGCCGTCCGGCTGATCGGTCGGTGCCGGCCTGATGCGCACCTTCGCGTCACTCGTGGGATCGAGTTCGGTCAGCAGCGTCGCGGCCCGGTACCGGAGCGCCCAATCCTTGTCGCGGAGCGCGTCCGTCAGCAACGGCGTGGCGGTCTCGGCCCCGTACGACTTGAGCGCGCCGAGTACGGCGGCGCGCGCGAGGTACGTCGAATCACCGAGGCTCCGCTGGTAGGCGTCCATCAGCGCCGCCGGCCCGGCCGCGGGCTTCAGTGTCGCGATCGCCTCGGCGGCCGCTTTCCTGATCACCACGTCAGACGCCTTGAGCTGCTCGATCATGATCGCGCCGGCATCGTCCGGATGCAGGCGCGCGATGGCGCCGAGGACGGCGGGGAGGACCTTGGGCTCCGGGTCGGAGAGCATCGCCCGCAGCCGCGGCAGTCCGGCCTCCGGCGACAGCCCGCCGAGTGCCGTGGCCAGCGCGGCGCGCACGGTCCAGTTCGGATCGGGATCCAGCCCGGAGAGCACCGTCACGAACCCCTCGGGATCGTTCTGCGCCATCACGCGAATGGCCGCGGCGCGAACGGCCGCGCTCGGGTCGCCCAGGATGTCGATGATGGCGTCATACACGCCGTCGGCATGAATGGTGGACAACGCGGTCACGGCTTCGAGCCGGACGTGCGGTTCGGTCTTCGCGTCGCGCACGAGCCTCAGCAGCGGTGCGGCGGCTGCAGGGTCGGCTGCCCTGGCGAGCGAGCGGATGGCTTCGATCGCAACAGCCCGGTTGCCGTCCGACACGAGGGGGAGCAGCGCAGCCACCGTCGTCGGCGCTTTGGAAATGCCCAGCCCCTTCGCGGCGAATCCGCGGGTATAGGGTTGGGGATCCTTGAGCAGCGTCAGCATGGCGGGCACGCCGCGCGGATCCTCGAATCGCTGGAGCGCATACGCCACGGGCCACCAGCGGACGCGCGGCTGTCCTGCCGGGTCGAGCACCAGGCCCGCGAATGCGTCCCAGGCCTTCAGCCTGGCAAGGGCGACAACGGCCAGGCGGAACGCGGCGGCGGGCGTGTCGCGTGCCGGCTCGATGGCTTCGGGCGGTGGAGTCGCGAGCGCACCGCTCGCCACGACCTCCGAGGCCATCTTCGCGATGGCGGGCGCGGCGGATGCGTCACCGATCGCGCCGAGCGCCTCGGCAGCACTCGCGCGCACCACCGGCGCGGGATCGGCCAGCGCAGTCACCAGCGGGTCGCGGGCACTCCGATCGGCGATGAGCCCGAGTGCAAACGCGGCCATCTGCCGCACCTCGGGGTCCGCATCCGACGCGAGCACTGGCAAGAGCGGCGCCACACCGTCCGACACACCGGAACGGCCGATGGCCAGCGCGGCACGCCGGCGAACACGCGCTTCACGGTCGCGCAGCAGCGCGGTGAGATCCGGGACGGGCGGCGGAAGCGGCGTCACGACAGGCGCGCCCTTGCCGCGTCCGGGCATTGCAACCGGTGGCGGGGTCGGGGGCGCGTCTGGCGTGCGATCGCGAAGGATGCGGGAGTCCTCGAGACGGAGGATCCACGACATCTTCTGATCGAATGTGGGTTCTGCCGGCGTGGGCGGCGCGGGTGGGGCGCTGGCGCATGCGCACGCGCTGAGCGCGAGCAGCAGCGCGATCGTCGTACGCGTCACGCCCGCGATGATATCATCGTGGCGCCTTGCAGTTCCGCTACATCGCGGTCGAGGGACCCATTGGCGCGGGCAAGACCGCGCTCGCAGAACGGCTCGCCACGAGGCTCGATGCCACGCTGGTCCTCGAAGACACCGAGAACCCGTTCCTCGCCGACTTCTATGCGGACCGCCCCGGGGCGGCGCTCCAGGCCCAGCTCTTCTACCTGCTCCAGCGCCACCGCCAGCAGACCACGCTGCAGCAGGCCGACCTCTTCAGCCAGTCCACCGTCGCCGACTACCTGTTCGACAAGGACAAGATCTTCGCCTACCTGAACCTGGACGACAACGAGCTGTTCATCTACCAGCGCCTCTACGATCTGCTCGCGCGCGACGTCCCCGGTCCCGATCTCGTCATCTACCTGCAGTCGCCGACCGACGTGCTGCTGCGCCGGATCCGCAGCCGCCGAAGTGAGCCGGAACTCGCCTCGTTCGAACCGGATCCCGACTACCTCAAGGAACTCAACGAGGCGTATCACCACTTCTTCTTTCACTACAACGCAACGCCCCTGCTCGTGGTCGAAACGTCGGAGTTCGACTCCGCCGTCAGCGACGAGGCACTCGACGACCTCGTGCGGCAGATCGGGCAGATGGGCGCGGGCACCAGGTACTACGTGCCCCGGACGAAGTGAGTGATAAGCTGATCGTTTATGGCGTGGTTCAAGAAGACGCGCAAGCCCATCGAAGCCAAGGAGAAGCCCAGCAGTCGAGTGCCTGAGGGGCTCTGGGTGAAGTGCCCCGGCTGCGCGCAGGCCATCTACAACAAGGATCTCGCGGCGAACCTGAACGTCTGCCCGAAGTGCGCCCACCACTTCCGGGTGAACGCCACCGAGCGGCTCCGCCTCCTCTTCGACGGCGAGTGGGTCGAGCACGACGCCAACCTCGTCTCGACCGACCCGCTCTCCTTCACCGATACCAAGTCGTACGCGTCGCGCCTCAAGGCGAGCCGTTCGTCCACCGGCGTCAAGGACGCCGTCATCGTCGGGTCGGGGCGGATCGACGGCATCGAGACCGTCGTCGCCGCACAGGAATACGCGTTCATCGGCGGCAGCATGGGCGTGGTCGTCGGGGAGAAGATCACGCGAGGCATCGAGCGGGCGATCGCCCAGCGGTGCCCCATGATCATCGTGTGCTGCTCGGGCGGCGCCCGGATGATGGAAGGCGCGCTCTCGCTCATGCAGATGGCGAAGATCTCCGGAGCCCTGGCCCGTCTCGACCGCGCGCGCCTGCCGTACATCGCCATCCTGACCGATCCCACGACCGGCGGCGTGAGCGCCAGCTTCGCCATGCTCGGCGACCTGAACATCGCCGAACCCAAGGCGCAGATCGGGTTCGCTGGGCCGCGCGTCATCGAGCAGACCATTCGCCAGAAGCTGCCCGAGGGGTTCCAGCGCTCGGAGTTCCTGATCGAGAAGGGACAACTGGATCTCGTCGTGGACCGCCGCGAGCTCAAGTCGATTGTCGCCAGGGCGCTGCGCTTCATGGGCGCGCAACCGGCCGCGACACCGGCGGCACCAGCGCCGGCGACTGCCGTCCCCGAGCCCGCCACGCACGGCTAAGTGGCAGACGCTTCCCTCGACTGGCTCTACAGCCTCGCCCAGTTCGGCATCAAGTTCGGGCTCGGGAACATCCGCGCCGTGCTCGAGGCGCTCGACAACCCTCACGAGTCGTACCGCACGCTCCACGTCGCCGGCACGAATGGCAAGGGCTCAGTCACGGCGATTGCCGACACCGCACTCCGCCGGGCCGGGCATCGGGTCGGCCGGTACACCTCGCCGCACCTGCTCGACATCACCGAGCGATTCGTCATCGACGGCAGCCCGGTCGCCCAGCAGGAGATGCTCGCCGCGGTGGAGAGCGTCCGCGCCGTGGTGTCGCGGCTGCAGGCCTCCGGGACGCTCGATGTGCACCCCACGTTCTTCGAGATCACGACGGCTGTCGCGTTCGAGCTGTTCAGGCGCCGCGGCGTGGACATCGCCGTGTGCGAAGTCGGCCTGGGCGGCCGGCTCGACGCGACGAACGTCCTAAGTCCCGTGGCCACCGCCATCACGTCGATTGCGTTCGACCACGAGCAGTACCTCGGACACACGCTCCGGGAGATTGCGCTCGAGAAGGCGGGCATCATCAAACCGGGCGTGCCGCTCGTTGTCGGCCCATTGCCGGACGACGCGGCTGACACCATTGGTGCAACGGCAACGGAGCGGCAGGCGCCGATCGCGTGGGCCATGGCGGGCACGGCTCTCGGGACCGTGCGCCGGTCCGGCGATGGGCACCAGCGCTTCACCCTGACGACGCCGGTGCGCGACTACGGCGAGGTGCGGCTCGCCCTGGCGGGTACGCACCAGGTCACCAACGCCGTGGTCGCGGTGCGCCTGCTCGAGGTCGCGGAGGCGCGGGGTGTCACGATCGGCCGAGAGGCCATCGTCGACGCCCTCGAAACGGTGGAGTGGCCGGGCCGGCTGGAACACGTGCGAACGGAGAACGGCGCCGACGTGCTGCTCGATGCCGCACACAACGCGGCCGGCGCAGCGAGGCTGGCGGAGTATCTCTCTGAAGCGGGAACGCCGCGAACGCTCGTGTTCTCGGCCATGCGGGACAAGGACGTCACGTCCATGCTCCAGGCGATCCTGCCGCTGGTCGCCGGCGTCGTCATCACTCGCGCCTCGAACCCCAGAGCCCACGAGCCCGCCACGCTGGCGGCTCTTGTCCGCAGCATCGCGCCCACGCTCCCGGTCGAGGCGGTGGAGTCTCCGGAAGAGGCCCTCGCCCGGGCCAGCGCAGGTCGTGCGCCGGTGATCGTGGCCGGGTCGATCTTCCTCCTGGCCGACGTCATGAGAGGGCTGCGCCGGTCGTGATACGCTCGCCTCACCTGCCCACGTACCGCATCATGCGCGCGTTCCTGATCCTGACCCTTGTCGCTGCATCCTGGCTCCTGCCGCGGAGCGCCGTTGCCCAGCAGATGAGCGTGCCCGGCTTCGACCGCCTCACCGCATACACCTACGAGAAGCTCGGCGACAAGCACTACCTCTTCAAGGGAGCGGTCGAGCTCGAGAAGGGCGACAGCAGCATCTACGCCGACTCGGTCGAGTACTTCGAAGACGAAGAGCGGGTCATCGCCTCCGGGAACGTCGTCGTCACACAGGGACAGAACCGGATCGCGGCGGACAAGGCCGACTTCAACACGCGGACGCAGCTCGGGACGTTCTACCAGGCCAGCGGCATCGCGACGGTCCGGCAGGGGCGCCAGTCGACGCCGATCAGCGGCGGTATCGTCGTACCGCAGATGGTCGGGCAGGACAACGACGTCTACTATTTCGGCGAGACCGTCGAGAAGCTTGGGCCGAAGAAGTACAAGATCAGCAACGGTGGCTTCAGTACGTGCGTCCAGCCGACGCCGCGCTGGGACCTGACCGCCGACACCATCATCCTCAACATCGACCACTACACGCTGCTGAAGCAGGCCCTGCTGAACGTGAAGGGCGTGCCGCTGCTCTACCTGCCGGTGTTCTACTACCCGACGAAGGAAGACGACCGGGCCACCGGATTCCTGATCCCGACCTACGGGATCTCGACCATCCGCGGGCAGCAGATTCACAACGCATTCTTCTGGGCCATCAACCGGAGCCAGGACGCGACCTTCCTCTACGACTGGTTCTCCAGGACGGGCACCGGCGCCGGCTCCGAGTATCGCTACAACATGGGCGGTGGGAACGACGGCGAGCTGACGGCCTACATGCTCAACCAGAAGGCCACCACGTACACGAACTCCGGCGGCGGCACGACCGTGCAGCCGGCGGGCGCCACCTACACGGTGCGCGGCAGCATGAACCAGGCGCTGCCCGGCCGCTTCCGTGCCCGCGGCCAGGTGGACTACTTCTCCAGCGTGGTCAGCAACCAGACGTTCAATACCAACGTCAACGACGCGACGCGCAACACCCGCCGCTACAGCGGTAACGTCTACGGCACGCTGGCTGGCGCCACGGTCACGGGAACGTTCGACCGGACGGAGTACTTCACCTCGGCCTCCGCCGAGGGCACATCGTCGCAGGTGGTCGGCAGCTCACCGCGCATCAACATCACGCGGAGCGAGCGCCCGCTCACGGCGCGCGCACCGGTCTACTTCGGCACCAGCGCCGAGTTCGTGCACCTGGACCGGCAGACGCTGACCAACGACGCGATCGTGACCAACGGCGATCGCAGCCTGACGCGCATCGACATCGTGCCGACCGTGCGCTACCCGTTCAAGCGCTGGCCGTTCCTCACCGTCAACTCGTCGCTCTCGTGGCGCGAAACCTACTACACGCGCAGCGCCGACACGACCGATACCTCCGGGGCCACCATCCTCGACGATGGGGTGAACCGGCAGTACTTCACGGCGATGGCGCAGGTCGTCGGGCCGGTCTTCACGCGCGTCTGGAACACCCCGAACAACGGCTACGCGGAACGCTTCAAGCACACGATCGAGCCGTTCTTCAATGCCGAGCGCACCTCGGCCATCGACAACTACGCCAGGATCGTCAAGATCGAAAGCACCGACTACACTTACGGCGGCACCACGCGCTACACGTACGGGCTGAACAACCGGTTCTACGCGAAGCGGAAGGTCGGCACCGTCAGCCAGGCCATGGAAATCCTCGCGCTGGAAGTCGGCCAGACCTACTACTCGAACGCGAACGCGTCCACCGTCGACACCCGGTTCCTGACCAGCACCAGCACGACGACACCGAGTAACTTCTCGCCCATCGCCGTCAACCTGCGCGCGACGCCGACGCAGACCGTGAACGGCACCGTCCGCGCGGAAATCGACAGTCACTATCACGAGCTGCGCCAGGTCTCGGCGGGCACCACGCTGAACCTCCGGCAGGAGCTGCTCGCCACGGTCACGTGGAGCAAGCTCTTCTTCATCGAGGGCCTGAGCGGCTTCAACAACAAGGACAACCTGAGCCACTACCTCACGGTGCAGTCGAACCTGCAGACGCGCGACCGCAAGTACGGGGCGGTCTACTCGTTCAACTACGACATCCAGCGCTCGGCCATGCTCCAGCAGCGCATCTCCGGCTTCTACAACGCGCAGTGCTGCGGCATCGCCGTCGAATACCAGCGGTACAACTACGCTGGCCTGCCCTCGTACATCGTGCCCGCGGATCACCGCTTCTTCATGTCGTTCACGCTCGCGGGGCTCGGGAACTTCTCGCCCTTCAGCGGCGCCCTTGGTGGAGTGCCGCGCTGACCATGACCGGCCCCACGCTCGTGACCGGCGCCGCGGGTTTCGCGGGCAGCCACCTCGTCGATCAGCTCGTCGCCGACGGCGTGGACGTCGTCGCCTGGCACCGCCCCGACGGGTCTGCCGCGCGCGAGGGGTCCGGTGTTCGCTGGCAGGGGATCGACATCCTCGACCGCATGCAGGTGTTCGACGCCGTCCGGGCCGTGAGGCCGTCGGTGGTGTTCCACTGTGCCGGCGCAGCCCATGTGGGCCAGTCCTGGGCCTCCGTCACGCGCACCATGCGCGTGAACGTGGTCGGCACCCATCACGTCGTGGACGCCGTTCGCGCGCACGCGCCTGACGCACGGGTGCTCATCACCAGTTCGGCGCACATCTACGGCAGCAGCGCCGAGGCCATCGACGAGTCGCACGCCATCGCTCCGGATAGCCCGTACGCACTCAGCAAGGTCGCGCAGGAACTGGTCGGCCGCGACAACGGGGGGCGTCCGGCCACCTACATCGCACGCCCCTTCAACCACTTCGGCCCGCGCCAGGATGCGTCGTTCGCCTCGGCCGCCTTCGCCAAGCAGATCGCCGAAATCGAAGCCGGGGTCGTGCCGCCGCAGCTGCGCGTGGGCAACCTGGAGCCGCTGCGCGACCTGACCGACGTTCGCGACACAGTGCGTGCGTACCGCCTGATGATCGAGCGCGGCACGCCGGAGCGCCCCTACAACATCTGCCGCGGGCACGCCGTCCGCGTGCGCGATCTCCTCGATCGGCTCATCGCCGCGTCGTCGGTCCCAATCGAGGTGATCCAGGATCCTTCCCGGTACCGCCCGAACGACTCGCCGAAACTGCTGGGCAACCCGTCGCGCGCCAGGGCCGAACTGGGCTGGTCCGCAACCATTCCCCTCGAACAGACGGCGCACGACCTGCTCGAGTACTGGCGCAGGCGCGTTCGCCAGGCATGAACAGCCGGCTCGCGGGCCTCGCCGGCGCCACCCTGCTCTTCGCCGCGCTGACCGTCCTCGTCACCTGGCCGCAGGCGCTCGTCCCCGCCTCGCACATCGCGAACCATCACGACGCGCAGTTCAGCATCTGGCGCATCGGCTGGATCGCCCACGCGCTCGCCTCCGCGCCGTCGACCCTGTTCGACGCCAACATCTTCTACCCGGCACGAACCACGCTGGCCTACTCCGACGCGACGATGCTCGAGGGGCTGATTGGTGCGCCGCTGCTCTGGGCGCGCGTGTCCCCCACGCTGGTCTACAACCTGCTGCTCCTCGTCGGATTCATCGGGTCTGGCGTCGGCATGTTCGTGCTGGCGCGGCACCTGACCGGACAGACGGCACCGGCACTCGTCGCGGGCGCCGTGTTCGTGCTGTTGCCGTATCGCATCGAGCACTTCATGCATCTCGAGCTGCAGTGGGCGATGTTCGTGCCGCTGACGTGGTGGGCGCTGCACCGCCTGCACGAGGCGCCGGACGCCAGACGCGGCGCGATGGCCGGGCTCATGCTGGCCCTGCAGGTCCTGGCGTGCGTGTACTACGGGGTCTTCCTGGTGATGACGCTCGTGGTGTTCGTACCGCTCCTCCTCGTGCCGGTCCGTCGCACCTCGTGGCGTCCGCTGCTCACGTCATTCGCAGCAGCCGCGCTCGTCGCCGCAGTCATCGTCGCCCCCTTCGCCTGGCCGTACCTCACGGCCGCGCGGGAACTCGGCGGTCGTGGCAGCGAGGAGATTGCCCGGTACAGCGCCACGCTCATGAGCTACCTGTCCTCGCCGGAGCCGAATCGCGCATGGGGCTGGACAGCCGACCGCTGGGGCGGACCGGAACTGCGCCTCTTCCCTGGACTACTGGCGCTGGCGCTCGGCGCACTCGGCCTGAGCGCGAGGCCGCGCAAGGCGATGGTGCTCTATCTGGTCACGCTCGCCGTGGCCGTCGAGCTTTCGTTCGGTCTCCGGGGATCGCTCTATCAGGTGCTGTTCGCGCACGTGGACGCCCTGCAGGGATTCCGGGCGACGGCGCGTTTTGCCGTCATCGCGGCTGCCGCGCTCGCGGTGCTGGCGGCCTTCGGCACAGCCCGGCTCCTGGCGATGGCCCCCTCGCGAGCCGGCGCGGGCGTGCTTACGGCGGCGCTGTTGCTGGCCATGGCGGGCGAGGCGTGGAACCGGCCCATGCGGCTCACGCCCGGAGAGCCGGTCGCGCCTCCGCCGGTGTATCAGGTCCTGCGGGACGCCGCGCCAGGCACGGTGCTCGAGCTGCCGGTCCCGGCGGCGGACCGGTTACCTGGTAACGACCCGCAGTATCAAATCTGGTCGATGTGGCACTGGCGGCCGCTGGTCAACGGCTACAGCGGGTACTACCCGCGCGACTACCTGCTCACGCTGCTGCGCATGAACGTGTTTCCGGAAGAGGGGACCATCGATCGGCTGCGTGCGCACGACGTTCGTTACATCGTGGTGCACCGGGCGTTCTATGATCAGGAGAGTTACACCCGTCTGATGCTCCGCATGGCGACGCGGCCCGAGTTGAAGCCGTGGGGCGCCTACAGAGATACCCTCGGAACTGCCGACATCTTCGAGCTCATTGCCGTTGACTGACCTGCTCGCCCGGGTTCGCCCGCTGAACCTCTCGGCCGCGGCGTTTGCCGTGAGTGCCACCACGCTCGGCCACGCCCTGCAGATCTCGAGCGGCACGTTCCATCCGGACGCGCTCTGGTGGGTCGGGGTCGCGTTCGTCTTCTGCCTGGCGGGCACGCTGCTGCACCGCGTCTCGGTTGGCTGGAGCGTCACGGGCCAGCAGGTCGCCACCTGGGTCCTCGGGGGCGGTGTGCTCTGGAATCTCTACCAGCTGTTCATGAACGAACGTGCCGGGCAGGCGATCATGTCAGACGCGAGCCTGCTTCCGTTCAGGGTCGGGGTGCTGGCGCTCGGAGTGCTCGTGGTCGCGGGGCTCTCGGGACTCGAACGGCTGAAGCGCCCCTGGTTCCCGCTCGCGCTCGTGGTCGTGACGCTGCTCGGAATCTGGATGCTGCGGGTCTCGCCGTCACCAGGGATCGACGTGGTGGTCGTCCACCATGAAGCGCTCGAAGCGTTCCTGCACGGACACGATCCTTACCGGATCTCGTTCCCGAACATCTACGGAGACGACTGGAAGTACTACTACAACCCGGCCGTCGTCTTTGGCGACCGCATCGGCTTCGGGTTCCCCTATCCGCCGGCGAGCCTGCTCCTCAGCATCCCGGGCCACGTCTTCCTCGGTGACTACCGCTACTCGGAACTGGGGTTCCTGATAGCAGCCGCCGCGCTCATCGGGTACGGGCGCCGCCATCTGATGGCGAAGCTCGCAGCCGTGCTGCTCCTCACCACGCCCCGCGGATTCTTCGTGCTCGAGCAGGGCTGGACCGAGCCGATCTCGGTCTTCACCGTGGCCCTGACCACGTTCCTGCTGATGGATGGCCCCGTGCGGGCGAGCTGGGCAGCGGGCCTCATGCTGGCCACGAAGCAGTACCTGCCCTTCACCGGCCTCGCCGTGCTTCGCTCCCTGTTGCTCGATCGCGCGCGCGCCGGCCGCGTGATCGCGATCATGGCCTTCGTCGGCGCCGCCACGATCCTCCCGTTCGCGCTCTGGCATCCGAACTCGTTCATGCGCTCGGTCGTCTGGCTGCAGACACTCGAACCTTTCAGGACCGACGCGCTCAGCTTCCTCATCTGGGCCGACCGCAACGGCTACGGTCGCGGGAACTTCCTGTGGGCCGTTGGCGCCGCCATCATCGCCGCCGTGCTCAGCCTGTTCACCACGCGCAACACGCCTTCCGGCTTCGCCGCCTCGGCCTCCATCACGATGTTCGCGATGTTTGCACTCGGCTCCAAGGCCTTCTGCAACTACTACTACTTCGTCATCGCCGCGATGTGCATTGCCATCGCCGCCTTCACCACTCCAGGCGAAGACGAGGTCGTCATTCGCTGAGCGCCTCGACATGGGCCCAGATCGGCCCGTGTGACGCGATCACCGGAAGCCCCCGAGCCTGCAGCCGGGCGTGTTCGTCGGGCATGGCGATGTGGATCACCGCGTCTTCCGCCCCCGTCCTGCGGTACAGCGGCGTGAACATCACCACCCAGTCCTCTTCCACCGACACGAGACGGCCGTGTTTCTGGAGGTCCAGCAACGCGCCAGCAACCACGCCCCAGGAGTCCTGGTCGATCGTGACGAACGGACGCCTGAGCCGCCGGGCGTCCAGGTACCGCCTCAGATCCTCAGCGAGTGCGCGCGCACGCACGGCGTCGTCAGACGGCTGGCGCGAGAGAGCCACGGCGCGCCGCACCTGCGTGACCGCGGCCGTCGTCATCACGACCGCTCCAGCCAGCACCGCCACCCTGGCGGCAGCCCGCCAGGCGGAAGGATTCATCAACCCGGCCATAACGGCATCCAGCGATACGGCGATCGCCAGTGCACCAAGACCCGAGAGCCAGAACAGGTCGTGGTCGAAGATCCGGTCTTCGATGCGCGTGGCCGACCACAGGCCGACCGCCGCGCAGGCAACGAGGAGCGCGGAGAGCGCGAGGGTGAACACGTCTCTCCGGCGGGCCGACCGTGCGACGGACAGCGCAAGCGCGCCGAGCACGAGAAGCGCGGTCCACTCCGCCCACAGGACCGGGCTCTCGACAAACGGCCACCCGTGCGCGACGTAGAAGTCGGGCCGGAGCACACCGATGAACATGTCGCTCCACGCGGAGACCGCGACCGCGAGCGACTGCCCGGTCGTCGTGCGATGGAGGAAGAACCTCGATAGCTCCGTGATGTTCCCGGTGGGTGTTGCACGGAACTGTTCGTAGAACGGCAGCGCCCAGCACGCCGCGAGCGCGGCGGCCGTTGCCAGTAGCGATCGCCGCCAGGCCCGCCCATCCGCACCGGCCGCTCCCACCACCGTTCGTGCGAACGCAGCGGCCGCTGCGATCAGGGACACCGGCATCAACGCGACGTGCGCCTGCCCCGACAGGCTCGCCAGCACGGCCGTCACCGGCATGGACCACGCGCCGCCAGCGATCACGTCCGCGGCGGCCACCATCAACGCAACGAGCGCGAGCACGGGCACGTGCGGATTCCATGGGCTGGCCAGCGCCTCGCCTGCGCGCCAGGCGAACAGGCTGAGCACGGCACAGGCCGGCACTGCCAGCGCAGGCCGCCGCCGGCAACACACCCAGACGATGAAGGAGAGGCTGGCGAGGGAGAGCACCGAGGCGCCGGCGTTCAGCGCGGCGGTCCGGGCCCCGCCCAGACGATAGAGCGGGGCCAGTAGATAGAAGTACAGCGGGCCAGGATGGTGCCATTGGTATCGAGAGTAGGCACCGACGAGCAACTGGCCGTCGCCTGCCATCCGCACGTAGCTCTCGATGACGGCCGTATCCGAGGTAGCCGGCGCATCCGCCGCGCCCCTGGCGATCACCAGGAGCAGGCTGCACACCATGAGGGCAAGCGCGCACGCCACCGCCCGTGTCACCTTCGCCGGCACCCGGTCAGCATCTCACAACGGCCCTGCTTGACACCCGCCGCGCCGCCCACGATGATTGGCGAACAAAGAGCGAATACCACATGGATTCCCTGCTGTTTCACCGCGACCCACCTCGCCCGAGCACTCGGGACGTGGCCGACCGGGTCCGCGTAGGCGGCGTCGAGGCGCTGACCGAGGCCGAGCGCCGCGCAGACCAGGCGACGTACCAGGAGGTGGACTGCAGGTCGGCGCTCAACCGTGTGAAGGGGATGCCGTTCGAGTGGACGCTCAACCCGTACCGGGGCTGCACCCACGCCTGCCACTACTGCTTCGCCCGCCGGTACCACACGCAGTTCGAGATGAACAGCGGTGATGAATTCGCGAGTGTCATCCTGGTGAAGCGCAACTTCGTCGAGGTGCTCAGGGCCGAACTCGCAAAGCCATCGTGGCGCAGGTCGCAGACAGCGCTGGGCACGGCGACCGATCCGTACCAGCCGATCGAAGGGCACTACCGCCTCACCCGGGGCACGCTCGAAGCGCTGATAGAAGGCCGAACGCCTGTCGGGATCGTCACCAAGGGACCCATGGTGGTGCGCGACCGCGCTCTCCTGCTGGAGCTCGATCGCGTGGCTGGCTGCGTGGTTTACATGAGTGTGCCCACCGTGGACGAGGAGGCGTGGCGCACGCTGGAACCGGGCACCGCATCACCCCACCAGCGGCTTCGGGCGGTACGTGAACTGGCCGACGCCGGCGTCAGCATCGGCGTCCTCATGGCGCCGATCGTTCCCGGCTTCTCCACGTCCCGCGCGAAGGTCGAACGGACCATCAAGACCATCGCCGACCACGGCGCGCGCTTCGTCGGCTGCAACGTCATGTACCTGCAGGACGGCACGCGCGCCCACTTCATGGGATTCCTCGAACGGGAATTCCCACACCTGCGCCCACGATTCGAACGGCTCTACTCCCGCACGTATCCGCCCGACGCGTACACCAGGCAGGTGAAGGCCATGGTTCGCGTGCTGCAGGATCGCTACGGCCTGAGTCGCCGGTCGTCCGCGGCAGCGAGCACCGCCGAGCCGCCGACGGCACAGGCCGAGCAGGTCGCCTTCCGCTGGGAGTAGACGCCTACGCGACGTCGCCAAAGGCGACCGCGGCGTCCTGCGTGAGCACCTCGCCCCGTGACGTCTGCACCACGATGTCCCCATCCTGCAGCGTCACCGCGAAGTGCGACTCCCCGTGCCACTGCTCGCTCATCGGCAGCTTGATCTTCTCGTCGATCACGCGCTTGAGGAAGCGCGCGCCGTAGGCCAGGCTGTAGCCGGTCGCCACCAGGTGCTCGAGCGCCTCGTCGGACATGGTCATCGACTTGCCCGATTTCTCGAGCGTGGAGGCGACCTCCCCGATGTAGTGACGCGCGATCTCCCGGACTTCGTCGTGCGTCAGCGGGGCGAAGAGCACCACTTCGTCGATGCGGTTCCGGAACTCCGGAGGGAATCGACGCTCGAGCTCGCGCATCACCTCGCCCTGCACCTGCTCGACGCCGACTGTGCGTGAGAGGAACCCGAGCGGGCTGGTGAGTTTGCGGAAGTGCTCCGACCCGATGTTGGACGTCATGATGATGACGGCATCACTCAGGTAGACGCGCCGGCCGCGCCCGTCGGTCAGCCATCCCTCGTCGAACGCCTGCAGGAACAGGTTGAGGAGACCGGGACTGGCCTTCTCGACCTCGTCGAGCAGGACAACGGTGTACGGATTGTCCTTCAGCTGGTTCGTCAGGATGCCGCCGCGCTGGCTGCCGACGATGCCCCGCGGCATGCCGATGAGTTTGTCGACCGCGACCGAGCCGTCCTGGTACTCGGACATGTCGATCCGAATCATCTTCCTCTCGTCGCCGAACAGGAGTTCCGCCACGGCCTTGGCCAGTTCCGTCTTGCCGACCCCGGTCGGCCCCAGGAACAGCAGCACGCCGTCCGGACGGTCGAAGCCGTCCTTCAGGGGCCCCTTGTTCAGCACGAGACGCCTCGAGACGGCGCGCACCGCATTGTGCTGGCCCACGACGCGGCGCTGCAGCGTCGCGTCCATGCCCTTGAACCGCGTGGTGACGTCGCGGAAGACCATGTCCTCCGGAATCTGTGCCGCCTGCGAGATCACGGCGACGACGTCGTCGCGCCGCACTTCCCAGCGCCGATCAATCTCGGCACGGACGGCGGCGGTATCGAGCCAGCCGATCACCTTGTCGGGCAGGTGCAGGTGACGCATGTACCGGGGCGACATCTCCAGCGCCGTCTCGATGGCCTCGTCGAGGAGACGCACCGAGTAGTTGCGCTCCAGGCGCGGGCGGAGTTCGTAGAGGATGCGACGTGCCTCTTCCACCGAGGGCTCCGGCACGTGCACACAGCGGAAGCGCCTGGCGAGGGCCTCGTCCTCCTGCACGTACTCCTTGTATTCGCTCAACGTCGTTGCCGCGATCATCCGGATCTCGCCGCGGGCGAGCACCGACTTGAAGACGTTGGCGGCGTCCGACGGCGCCCCCAGCGCCGAGCCGGCCCCGACCATCGTGTGCGCCTCGTCGACGAACAGCACGAGATTCGGCCGCTCCTTGATCTCGCGGATCACGTTCTGGATCCGGTCCTCGAACATCCCCCGCAGCATCGTCCCCGCCACCATGGTGTTCATCTGGAGGTTGACGATCTGGATGTCCCGCAGGCGAACCGGAACGGAGTCGGGCTCGAATTCGATACGGCGGGCGAGGCCTTCGGCGATGGCGGTCTTGCCGACGCCAGGCTCTCCCAGCAGCATCACGGAGTTGGCCCGCTCCCGATGGCAGAGGATCTCCAGGACCTGCGCAATCTCCCGATCGCGCCCGAAGACGGGCGGCACCTTGTCCTGCCTGGCGAGCAGGTTCAGGTTGGTCGCGAAGTGCTTCAGGAACGGTGGAAGCTCGAAGCGCTTGCGCAGCCGCTCTTCACGAATCTCGAGTTCGCGGACGCGGGTGTTGAGACGCATGACGAGGACGTCCGGCTCGACACCGTGCCGGCGCAGCAGTGTGACCGGCAGGCCCTGCGCCTCCTCGAACAGCGCCGAGAACAGGTCCACCGCTTCGATCGACTGCCTGTTGTTGCGGCCGGCGTGATGCAGGGCCAGCTTGAAGACGAGCTTCGTGGCCGGCGCGACCCGGAGATCGCGCCCGGCGAACGCGGGAAGCAGGTGCAGGTGCGCTTCAACAGCCTGGAGGATTTCGTGCGGGTTGAGGTCGACCTCGCGCATCACCTCGGAGAACGTGTCCCACTCCACCTGCGCGAAGGCGAGAAAGAGATGTTCGTTCGTGAGCAGTGCGTGCTCCCGGCGCCGCGCTTCCTCGAGTGCGCGGTCGACGATCCGCTGCGCGGTCTCCGCGATCTTGCTCGGTGAGATGTCGAGATCTTCCACGTGCACGGCGGCTCCTCCAGAAGACGACCGAGCAAGAGGGTTGCCAGCCGGTAGAGGACCGCCGCGAACCTGAGTCAGCGGCTGAGCCAGGGGCCTGGCCTGCCGCATCCGTCGCGAGTTCGAACGAACGAACCCGCGACGACGGGACTCAGCCGCGCCGTTCCATCAGCGCGGCGATGCGCTGCTCGGTCGGCGGATGGGTGCTGAAGAGCGAGCCGATGCCGCCCATCGAGAACGGCTTGATGATGAACATGTGCGCCGTGGCCGGGCTGGCGTCCATCGGGATGGCGCGATTGCCGCTTTCGAGCTTTCGCAGGGCATTGACGAGACCGTAGGGGTTGCCCGCGATCTCCGCCCCGCCGGCGTCTGCGGCGAACTCGCGCGACCGGGAAATGGCCGACTGGATCAGCATGGCGGCAATCGGCGCGACGATCAGCATGGCGAGGGCCGCCAGCGGGTTGCCCCCTTCGCGGTCGTCGCTCCGGCCGCCGAAGAACATGGCGAACCGCGCCACCATCATGATGGCGGCGGCGAGGGTGGCCGCAATGGAGCTCGTGAGGATGTCGCGATGCTTCACGTGCGCCAGTTCGTGGGCGATGACCCCTTCGAGTTCGTCCTCGTCGAGCAGCCGGAGGACGCCCTCCGTGGCGGCAACCGCCGCGTGCTTCGGGTTCCGGCCCGTGGCGAACGCGTTGGGCGACTGATCGGGAATGACGTAGACGCGCGGCATGGGCAGCTGGGCACGGGTCGCCAGGCGTGCCACGAGCTGGTAGAGGCGCGAGTCGGGCCCGACCTCGCGTGCGCCGTACATCGACAGCACGATCTTGTCGGAGAACCAGTACGACACGAAGTTGGTGAGCACCGCGAACAGGAACCCGACAACGAGCCCCTGCGAGCCCCCCACGGCCTCTCCCAGGAAGAGGAACAGGGCGCTCATCGCTCCGAGCAGCAGTGCGGTCTTCAATCCATTGGCCATGATGCTATCGAGTATGACGCGCCGGGTTCCGGCCCGGTTCCGCAACGTATAATCCAGACATGTTTGCCGTGACCCTGCTGCTGGCCGCCACCCTGGCACAACAGCAGCCTGCCGCGCCCCAGCCGTTCCCGCGGACGAATGGACAGCAACCCGCCAGACCGGCGCCTGCGCCGGCCCAGCCGGCTCCACCGCCAGCCCAGCCGGCCCAGACCCAGCCGGCCCCCGCGGCGAACCCGCAGGCCGCCCCAGGTGAGTCGCAGCTGGGGGTATCCCTCTACCCGGGCGCGCAGTTCCTGGCGTCGTACGACGCGGGGCGGGGTCAGCGCTACTTCCTCTTCGGCACGACCGCTTCGTTCCTCGACGTCGTCACGTTTTATCGCAACACGCTGCGGCAGAAGGGCGATTTGATTTTCGACGCCCCGGCGACGCACCAGTTCGACATCGGCCGCTTCCGCGAGGAAACGATGGCGTTCCCGCCGAGCGTCACCGTGAAGGAGTTCCAGTCCGAGGTGTCCGAGGGGTACCCGAACCCACGGCCGAACGCCCAGCCTGCACGGTTCCCGACCGTCATCCAGATCGTCCCGGCGACGGCACCCTGACATTGGCGGGTGGGCGAGTTGGTGAATTGGTGATTCGCCACCCACTCACCAGATCGCCAACTCACCAACTGCCGTATCCCGTCACTGTTTGACGGGGATGTAGATCTCCTTCGCCTTCCGGAATTCCAGCGACTTCTCTTCCAGCCCGGCGTTCACGGCCGCACCTTCGTCGACGCCACGGGTCTTCGCGTAGTCGCGGACCTGCTGCGTCAGCTCCATGCTGCAGAACTTCGGGCCGCACATGGAGCAGAAGTGCGCCACCTTGGCGCCCTCGGCCGGCAGCGTCTCGTCGTGGTACGCGCGGGCGGTCACCGGGTCGAGCGCCAGGTTGAACTGATCCTCCCAGCGGAACTCGAACCGCGCCTTCGAGAGCGCGTCGTCCCACTCGCGGGCGCGCGGATGGCCCTTCGCCAGGTCCGCCGCGTGCGCCGCGATCTTGTACGCGATCACGCCCGCCTTCACATCGTCGCGGTTGGGCAGGCCCAGGTGTTCCTTCGGCGTCACGTAGCAGAGCATCGCCGTGCCGTACCAGCCGATCATGGCCGCGCCGATCGCCGACGTGATGTGGTCGTAGCCCGGCGCGATGTCGGTCGTCAGCGGGCCCAGGGTATAGAACGGCGCCTCGGCGCACCACTCGAGCTGCTTCTCCATGTTCTCCTTGATGAGATTCATGGGGACGTGCCCGGGGCCCTCGTTCATCACCTGGACGCCATACTCCCAGGCGATCTTCGTCAGTTCGCCCTGCGTCTGCAGTTCGGCGAACTGCGGTTCGTCGTTCGCGTCCGCGATGGAGCCGGGGCGCAGGCCGTCGCCGAGCGAGAACGAGACGTCGTACGCACGCATGATCTCGCAGATCTCGCGGAAGTGCGTGTACGTGAAGTTCTCCTTGTGATGCGCGAGGCACCACTTGGCCATGATGGAACCGCCCCGCGAGACGATGCCGGTGACGCGGCGGGCCGTCATCGGGATGTAGCGCAGCAGCACGCCGGCGTGCACGGTGAAGTAGTCCACGCCCTGCTCGCACTGCTCGATGAGGGTGTCGCGGTAGACCTCCCACGTCAGGTCTTCCGGCTTGCCGCCCACCTTCTCGAGCGCCTGGTAGATCGGAACCGTCCCGATCGGCACCGGGGAGTTGCGCACGATCCACTCGCGCGTCTCGTGGATGTTCTTGCCAGTCGAGAGGTCCATCACCGTGTCGGCCCCCCAGAGGGTGGACCACTGCAGCTTCGCGACTTCCTCTTCGATGGACGACGACACCGCCGAGTTGCCGATGTTCGCGTTGATCTTCACCAGGAAGTTGCGTCCGATGATCATCGGCTCGAGTTCGAGGTGATTGATGTTCGCGGGGATGATCGCGCGACCGCGGGCCACCTCGTCGCGAATGAAATCCGCCGGCAGTCCTTCACGGACGGCGATGAACTCCATCTCCTCGGTAATCTCGCCGCGGCGGGCGAACTGCATCTGGGTGATGGGACCCCCGTTCGCGGCAGCCGCCTTGCGCGGTGCCACCCAGGACTCGCGCAGTTTCGGCAGGCCCTGCGCGACGCCGACATCCTGCGGACCGCTGGTGTCGTACACGCGGATGGGCGCCTCACCGCGCGAGAGCGCGATCTCCCGCATCGGCACGCGCACGCCGCGCGCACCATCGACCAGCACCTTGCGCGAATTGGGAAACGCCTTCGCGAACTCTGACATCAGCGCGTACTCCAGGAAGGCGAACGGAGGCGGGGTCCCGCGCTCCCTTCGCCGGTGTTAACCGGATCAGGTTCCAAGGGTCTGCTCTCAATCCCGGCGTACGGGATACCCCCGGCGGACAAGGGAATCTTACTGAAATTGGCGACCCGGCGATCTGATGAATTGGCGAATTCTTCAGCCGGCCTTCGCGGGCGTTCTCGTCTCGCGCAGCAGGTCCTGGCGCAGGGCCGGCGAAAACCGCTCGATGGCGTAGCGCAGGGTGGTGCGGGGAATGGCGCCACCGCCCGCTCGGAGATAGCGGACGAGTCGGTCCGCGTCCGCGCGGCCAGCTTCGCGCAGCAGCCAGCCGACCGCCTTGTGGATGAGATCATGCGGCTCACCGCGCAGCGCCGTGGCTACCTCGTAGGCGGCGTCGAGCGCGGGGCCGCCTGTCTTCACGGCCGGCTTGATCAGCGCGACGGCCGAGGCGCGCCGCACCCACAGGTTCCGGTGCGTCCGCCACGACGCGACGTCGGAAATCAGGGCGGGATGCGTGAGCAGCAGCGGGCCGATCACGTATCCACACAGCGCGTCGGTCGTCGCCCAGTTTGCACAGCGATCCGCCGCGAGCCACCGCTTGACGACAGGCAGCACGCCAGGCGTGAAACGGCGGTGGAACGACGCGAGCACCTCGATGCCGACGCTCTTGGCTTCGAATCGCGAGTCGGCCACCAGCAGGTCCGCCAGTGCGAGCACGTCGGCGAGGCTCCAGTCCTGTCGATGTTCGCGTGCGATGGCCTTCCCGAGGCCGCGCATGAACGGAGTGCCCGTGTTGAGGAACGTGGTCGGCACGGTCGTCCGGAAGTACCGGTCCGGGTCGAATCCCTTCAGCGGCCGCGCGTGCGCCTCGAGGTCGGCGATCACGCGTGCGACGATCGCGTCCCGCTCCGTCCCGCCCTTCCTGCCTCTCCCGGCCGTCCTGACCGTCCGGGTCTTCCCGGCCTTCCCGCCTTCTGGAGCGCGCCCCATCGCTGACTCCCGCGCCGACGCTACGCGACCTTCCTCAGCACGAAGCACTTGAGGTAGTACGTTTCGGGCACGCCGAGGAGCACCGGATGATCGCGCCCCTGCATCCGCTTTTCGACAAGCGACACGTGCGTCTCGGCGTCGAGTGCCGCCTCGTAGACGATCTGCGCGAACATGCCTTCGCTGATGTTGTACGAGCAGCTGCACGTCACGAGGATGCCGCCAGGATTCAGCAGCTTCAGCGCGCGCAGGTTGATCTCCTTGTAGCCGGTTACCGCCTTCTCGACGGCGCTCTTCGACTTCGCGAAGGCCGGCGGGTCGAGCACGATCGTGTCGAAGCGCTCCTTCACCCGGTCCATGCCGTGCAGTTCATCGAACACATTGCCGACGCGCGCGTCGACGGCGACGCCGTTCCGCGCCGCGTTGGAGCGGATGCGCGCGACCGCGTCTTCCGAGATGTCGAAGGCGATCGTCTCCTGCGCCGCCTGTGCCAGCTTCATGGCAAAGCCGCCGTTGTAGCTGAAGCAGTCCAGGACGCGCCCGCGTGCGTAGCGCGCCGCCGCTTCACGGTTCTCCCGCTGATCGAGAAAGAGGCCGGTCTTCTGCCCATGCCGCAGGTCCACGTCGTACGTGAGCCCGCACTCGGCGACCGACACGGTGTCCGGCACGTCCCCTGCCAGGACTTCGACCGTCTGCGGCAACCCCTCGAGCACGCGCGTCCGTGGGTCATTGCGCGCCAGGATGCCCTTGGGATTCAACCGGTCCTGCAGTGTCCGGACCACGGCCGGCACGAGGCGATCCATCCCCTGCGAGAGCGCCTGCACCACGAGGTAATCGCCGTAGCGGTCCACCACGAGCGAGGGCAGCAGGTCGCCCTCGCCGTGAACGAGACGATAGGCGGTTCCGTCGATCCCGAGCGACTCCCGGAATGCAATCGCCGCCTCGATCCGGGAGGCGATCAGCGCCTCGTCGGCCACGCGCTCCCCGTAGGTCAGCATGCGGACGGCGATCTGCGACTCGTCACTGAACAGGGCGGAGCCGAGGATGCGGCCGCGCGCGTTCTTCACGACAACGATGTCGCCCCGGCCGGCGTCCGCCGCCGTGACGTCTGTGCGATAGATCCAGGGATGTCCCCCACGCAGGCGCTGTTCGCCGCGAGGGGAGAGGGACACTGATGGTGACATGAAGGCTCCGGGCTCCGGGCTTCAGGCTCCGGGCACTGTCGGCCTAAGGCTATCACCTCTCCGTCGATACAGCCCGTAGCCGACCCGCCCTGAAGCCGGGAGCCAGAAGGCCAGAGCCGTGGGCAAGCCTTCCCCCGAGCCCCACTTCAACCGAGGGTGACCGCGAGCGCATAGTAGAATGTCCCGATGCGCGTGGCGATTGGGGCCGATCACGCCGGATTCCTCCTCAAAGAGCACCTCAAGCAGACCCTGCAGACGCTCGGACATACGGTCGAGGATTTCGGTACGGACAGCGAAGCATCCGTGGACTATCCACCTATCTGCATGGCCGTGGGTCGTGCGGTCGTGGACGGCCGGGCGGACCGGGGCATCGTGCTCGGCGGCAGCGGCCAGGGCGAGCAGATTGCGGCCAACAAGGTGCCCGGCGTGCGTGCCGCGCTCTGCAACGATCTCTACACCGCCCGCCTCTCGCGCGAGCACAACGACGCGAACGTGCTCTCCATGGGAGGCCGCATCGTGGCGCCGGGCCTGGCCGACGAGATCCTCGCGCTGTGGCTGAACACGGCCTTCGCAGGCGGACGTCACCAGCGCCGCATCGACCAGATTACGGCGGGTGAAGCCGCAGGTGGACGCGTCTAGCGCGCCCCGTCACACAGGATTCCAGGACAACGATGGCAACCGAGACACCGAAGCTTCCGATGTGGCGCACCCTGGCCGAAACCGACCCCGACGTGTTCGAGGCGGTCCAGCACGAGGTGCATCGCCAGAACACCGGCCTCGAACTCATCGCGTCGGAGAACTTCGTCAGCAAGGCGGTGATGGAAGCCGTCGGTTCCGTCCTGACGAACAAGTACGCGGAAGGCTACCCGGGACGCCGCTACTACGGCGGCTGTGAGTACGTCGACGTCGTGGAGCGGGCCGCCATCGCCCGCGCGAAGGCGCTGTTCGGTGCCGAGCACGTGAACGTGCAGCCGCACTCGGGCGCCCAGGCCAATATGGCGGTCTGCCTCGCGGTGCTCAAGCCGGGCGACACCATCCTCGGCATGAACCTCGCGCACGGCGGTCACCTCACGCACGGCCACCCGCTGAACTTCTCGGGCCAGCTCTACACCATCGTGCCCTACGGCGTCCGCAAGGACGACGAGCGGATCGACTACGAGGAACTCGAGCGCCTCGCCGACGAACGCAAGCCCAAGCTCATCATCGTCGGCGCCAGCGCCTATCCGCGCGTCATCGATTTCGCGCGCGTCCGCGCCGCGGCCGACCGCGTGGGCGCGCTGGTGATGACGGACATGGCGCACATCGCGGGGCTCGTCGCCGGCGGCGTCCATCCGAGCCCGGTGCCGCACTCGGACTTCGTCACCACCACCACGCACAAGACCCTGCGTGGACCGCGCGGCGGGATGATCCTGTGCCGCGAGAAGTTCCAGAAGGACATCGACCGGAGCGTCTTCCCGGGCGTGCAGGGCGGTCCGCTCATGCACGTGATCGCGGGCAAGGCGGTCTGCTACAAGGAAGCGGCCGAACCGGCGTTCGCGGCGTATCAGCAGCAGATCGTCAGGAACGCGCAGCGGCTCGCGCAGGTGCTGAGCGACGCCGGATTCCGCCTCGTGAGCGGTGGCACCGACAACCACCTGATGCTCGTGGACGTCTTCTCGCGCGGCATCACGGGCAAGGTCGCGGAAGCGGCGCTGGGCAAGGCCGGCATCACCGTCAACAAGAACGCCATCCCGTTCGACCAGAACCCGCCCATGGTGGCGAGTGGCATCCGCATCGGGACGCCCGCCATCACCTCCCGCGGCCTCAAGGAAAAGGACATGGACGCGGTTGGCGACCTCATCGCCCGTGCGCTCAGGACGCCGGACGATGACGCGGCGCTGGCCGTGGTCCGAGAGGAAGTCGAACGGCTGTGCCGGACGTTCCCGCTGTACCCGGACTCGCAGGCGTAACCGCCGCAGTCTTCAACGCCGGCGGCGCCCTCTCGAAGGCGCTGCCGGACTACGAACCGCGCGAGGGCCAGGTCGACATGGCCCTCCGTGTCGCCGACATCTTCGAGAACGGCGGCGTCCTGCTGGCCGAGGCGGGCACCGGCACCGGCAAGACGCTCGCGTACCTCGTGCCGGCAATCCTCAGCCGCCAGCGCGTGCTGGTCTCCACCGGCACCAAGAACCTTCAGGAACAGATCTTCTTCAAGGACATCCCCACCCTCAGGCAGGCGCTGGACGTCCCGTTCACGGCCACCTACATGAAGGGGCGCGCGAACTACGCCTGCCTTCATCGTCTCGACCAGCTGAACGAAGGCAACACGCCGGCCTCGCGCGACGTGTTCCTGCCCATCATCACCGAGTGGGCGAAGCAGACCGAGACCGGCGACCGCGCGGAACTGCAGGACCTGCCCGAGGACCTGCCGTTCTGGTCCGAGGTCTCCGCCACCGCCGAAGCCTGCATCGGCACCGAATGCCCCCGTTACGACGACTGCTTCGTCACGCGGATGCGGCAGCGGGCCGCCTCTTCCGACGTGGTCATCGTCAACCATCACCTGCTCTGCGCGGACGCCGCGGTCAGGCAGAACGCGTTCGGCGAGGTCATTCCCGCGTGCGCGTACGGCATCGTGGACGAAGCGCACCAGCTCGAAGACATTGCCACGCAGTACTTCGGGTTCTCGATCAGCAACTACCGGCTGGACGACTACGCGCGCGATGTCGAGCGGTTCATCCGCTCCGGCGCGGTCACCACGCGCAGTGCCCAGGACGAACTGCAGAAAGCGATCGACCGCCTGCGCGACCACGCACGCGCGTTCTTCACCGAGCTGGCCTTCGCCCACCGCACCAGCGAACGGGCACGCGGCGAAGAGCGGGTGCGCGCGACGGACCAGTCGCTCGGGCACACGCGCGAGGTGGCGGCGTATCTCGCCGGTTCCCTCGACCTCGTCGAGGCCGCACTGGCCCTGCTCAAGCCGGCAGGCAGCGCGGACGACAGCGAGCCGGCATCACCCTTCGACAGCACGGCTCTTTCGCGGCGCGCTCGCGAGATTCGGGACGAACTCAGGTTCCTGCTGCGCGCCAGCGACCCGGCCTACGTCTATTTCGTGGAGTTCAGGGGCAAGGGGGTCTTCCTGCGGGCCTCCCCGATCGACGTCTCGGAAATCATCCGCGACCTGCTCCTGGACCGGATGCAGGGGACGGTGCTGACGTCAGCCACCCTGACGGTGGATGGGCGGTTCGACTACGTGAAGACCCGGCTGGGGATTGCGCAGGCGGAGGAGGTCCGGCTGGCCTCCGAGTTCGACTATCCAAGGCAGGCGGTCCTCTACCTGCCGCAGCGGATGCCCGACCCACGCGAGCCGAACTTCACCATGGCCGCCGGGAAGCAGGTGGTGGAACTGCTCCGACGCAGCCAGGGACGGGCGTTCGTGCTGTTCACCAGCTACGCCTCGCTGCGCGCGGTACAAGCCATTGCGGAGATGGCGCTGGAGTATCCGATGCTCGTGCAGGGCACGGCCCCTCGCTCCCAGCTCCTGAAGCAGTTCCGGGAGACACCGAACTGCGTGCTCTTCGCCACGTCGAGCTTCTGGCAGGGGGTGGATGTCGTCGGCGAAGCGCTGAGCTGCGTCATCGTCGACAAGCTGCCCTTCGCGTCGCCGGGCGACCCGATCACGGCGGCGCGCATCGACGCGATCAGGGCCCAGGGCGGGGAGCCGTTCGCCGAGTACCAGGTGCCTCTGGCTATCCTCGCGTTACAACAGGGGTTAGGGCGGCTCATCCGGCACCGGCGCGACCGCGGCGTCCTGGCGGTCCTCGACCCGCGGCTGCAGACCAAGGGCTACGGGCGGCGGTTCATTGCCTCGCTCCCGCCCGCCCCGATTGTTCGGGATCTGGATGCTGTCGAAGCCTTCTTTTCGATCGTGTAAGATACTTTGGACTAACTAGTTAGTGTCACTTCCTTAGGAGGAACTTATGGTCCGCCGAATCTGCGGCCGGCCGTCGTGGCTCTTCACGGTCGCACTCATTGCATCACTGATCGCCGCTGTTCCGGCGTTCGCGCAGTCCACGGGCATGGTCAAGGGCGTCGTCATGGACGACAAGAACCAGCCGGTGCCTGACGCCAAGGTCACGCTCGAAATGGTCGGCGGCACGGGCCGCAAGTTCGAGACGAAGACCAACAAGAAGGGCGAGTACATCCAGATCGGACTCGCCTCCGGCCAGTACAAGGTCGTGGCCGAGAAGGACAAGCTCGGGTCGGCGCCCGCCACCGTCGGCGTTCGCGCCAACACGACGCAGGAAGCCAACCTGATGCTCGCGATGGCCAGCGCCGCCGCGACCAAGGAAGCCCAGGCCAAGAACGCCGCCATCACGAAGGTGTTCGACGAGGGCGTCCAGTTGAGCAACGCGGGCAACCACGATGCCGCCATCGCCAAGTTCCAGGAGGCGATCGCCATCATCCCGACCTGCTACAACTGCTACAACAACATCGCGTTCAGCTACACCGCCAAGAAGGACATGGCGAACGCTGAGGCCGCCTACAAGAAGTCGATCGAAGTGAAGGCCGACGACGCCGCGGCGTATGTGGGCCTGGCGGGCATCTACTTCAACACCGGCAAGGCCGCCGACGCCCAGCCGCTCGTGGAAAAGGCTGTCTCCATCGACCCGAGCAATGCCGACGCGCACTACATCTACGGCATGACGCTGGTCGCGACCGACGCCGCGAAGGCCAAGGCGCAGTTCGAAGAGTTCGTGAAGCTGGCGCCGACCTCGCCCAACGCGGCGATTGCCAACTCGCTCATCGCCGAGCTCGCCAAGCAGATCAAGTAAGTCCCCGTCGGGTCATGTGGCCATCCGGTGCATCCACCGGGTGGCCACGAGGACCGTTCCGTGCTGCCCCCCTCTGACATCGCCACTCGCCTGACCGACATTCGCACCCGCATTGCGAGTGCGGCGGAGCGCGTCGGGCGTCCGCCGTCGTCCGTCGCGCTGGTGGCCGTCTCCAAGACGTTCCCGATTGACGCCGTGCGGGCCGCGGCCGCGGCCGGGCAGGTCGACTTCGGCGAGAACAAGGTGCAGGAAGGTCAGGGCAAGATTCTCGCGGCTGGCAGTCTGCCGCTGCGCTGGCACCTGATTGGGCACCTCCAGAGCAACAAGGCCAGGAAGGCCGCCGCGTCGTTCGACGTGATTCACTCCGTCGACTCGGTCGACCTGCTGCGGAAGATCGACGAAGGTGCCCGCGACCGCCAGCGGACCGTGGACGTGCTCATCCAGGTCGACCTGGCCCAGGAGCCGACGAAGTTCGGCGCGCGGGAGACGGAGGTGCCGGCCATCATCGAGGCCGCCCTGCCCTGCACCGGCGCCCGCCTGGTCGGCCTGATGGTGCTACCGCCGGCCGTCGACGATCCGCAGGAGGCTCGCCAGTACTTCACGACACTGCGCACGATGCGCGATGCCTGGGTGGACGGCGGTGTGCCGCCGGCCATGCTCGCACACCTCTCCATGGGCATGAGCCACGACTTCGAGGTCGCCGTGGAAGAAGGTGCGACGTTGGTCCGTGTCGGCTCCGCGATCTTCGGCGAGCGGACGTACCCGCCTCCGGCCTGATCACCATCCTGTGGTTCCCGGTACAGATCCGCAGGTCGCTCCGGACGCGCTGCCGTCGCCGCCGGACGCGCCGCGGCCCGGCTTACGCGAATTCACGCCCAGAAACGCGCGCCCGTGTGCGGTCGCCCATCCTTACGCACGCCATGTCCTGCCGGTATACACCTTGCCCTGCCTGAGGCCGATAACCAAGGGCAGCACGAGGAGGGAATTGCAGGCCATGAACGTCAGTCCTCTGGATCTCCGTCAGCAGAAGTTCCGGTCCACGTTCCGCGGAGTGGACCCGGTCGAAGTCTCGTCGTTCCTCATCGCCGTGGCCGACGACTACGAAGGCGCCCTCCGCGAAGCCGACCGGCTCCGCCAGGAGCTTGCGCGCCTCGAGGACATCGTCAAGGGGCATGTCGAGCAGGAGAAGAACCTGCAGAACACGCTCCTCACCGCCACGAAGATGGCCGACGAGATCCGGGCGAAGGCGGAAGAAGAGGCCCTGCGCATCGTGCGCGAGGCCGAGAGCCGATCGGTCGTCATGCTCGAGAAGAGCCAGGCGCGCGTGGAAGACATCCAGCGCGACATCGACGGCCTGAAGCTGAAGCGCCGCGACGTGGAGACCTCGCTCGAGGCGAGCATCCAGGCGCTGCGCAACACGCTCGAGTTCGTCCGCGAACAGGACGGCCGCGAGCGCGACGAGAAGCTGCTGCAGTACCGGCCGCGCCTGGCCGACGCGGAGCTGAAAGTCGGGTGATTCACGGAACGCCGGCGGGCGTCGAGATCGACGTCCGCGTCATTCCCCGCGCGTCCAAAACCACGATAGCGGGCGAGCGCGATGGTCGCCTGCTCGTCCGCCTTTCCGCCCCGCCCGTCGACGGCGCCGCCAACGACGCCCTCATCGAATTCTTCTCGAAGCTCTTCGCCATCCCCAAGCGCGCCGTGCGCATCCTCTCGGGCGACAAGAACCGTTCGAAGCGCGTGGCGCTGGACGGCGTGTCGGTCGACGCCGCCCGCGCGCGCCTTTCACCGAGCGTCTGAGACGTCGCGCCACACTTCCGTGTGGCGATGAGGCTTCGGAAGCGCCCCGGTCAGGGAGCGATCGAGGCGGGGATCATGGCTTCGACCGTGAAGCCGAAATGCCACGGATAGAAGTAGCTGGGGAGCACTTCCACCGGCTTGTCGTACCAGCCGTCGACGAGCACCTTGCGCTGCTCGCGCTCGATGGTCACGTTCTCCGCGTCCAGCGGCAGTTCGTACTCGGCTGCGAGATCCAGCGTCCGTCCGAGCAGGTCCGCGTCGGTCTTCGCCTTGAACATGGCGGCGTCACGAACGGCGTCGCGGAACTTGATGTACGTGAGGTATTCGGAGCCGATGTGGTAGGCGGCGTTGGCGAGGAGCGCGACGATGGCGAGCTTGATGAACAGCTTGATCACGTCGGTTCATTCTCTATCGGCAGATCGCCGACACCGTATCAGCGGATCTGATGCAGCATCCGGTCCCAGCGCGTGCGCGTGAAGAAGTGGGCAAAGACGGAGCCCAGCCCCTTCACGGTGTCGGCAGCGCCGGTCTGCTCGTAGTCCTCGCGGCCGGCCTCGTAGGACCAGTAGATCACGAGCGCCTTGCCCTTGATGTAGTCGCGCGGCAGGAAACCCCAGTAGCGGCTGTCCTGGGAATTGTCGCGGTTGTCGCCCATCGCGAAGTAATGGTCGGCCGGAACGGTGACCGGGCCATACCGCTCGCGCACGTCGAACGAGGTGACCTCGTTCCCGGAGTTCCCGGCGCCGGGCGGCTCCAGGAAGTGGACGTACGGCTCGTCGAGCGGGGTGCCGTTGATGTAGACCTTCTTCTGCCGCAGCTCGATCGTCTCGCCAGGCAGCCCGATGATGCGCTTGATGAAGTCGCGCTCGGGCTCCTCCGGGTACTTGAACACGACGACGTCGCCGCGCTTGATCGTGCCGATCGGGAGAACGGCGCGCTCGAGGCCGGTTGCCGTGGGACCCAGCACGAACTTGTTCACCAGCAGGTGGTCGCCGATGAGCAGGTTGTTCTCCATCGACCCCGTCGGGATCTTGAAGGCCTGCACGACGAACGTGCGGATGAACAGCGCGAGGATGACCGCGATGACGATGGACTCGAAGTACTCGCGGAGCGTCGACTTCTGGAACTCGCGTCTCATTCGCTGTCCGTCCCCATCTTCAGCACGGCGAGGAACGCCTCCTGCGGGATCTCGACGCGACCCACGCGCTTCATGCGCTTCTTGCCTTCCTTCTGTTTCTCCAGCAGCTTGCGCTTGCGCGAGATGTCGCCGCCGTAGCACTTGGCGAGCACGTTCTTGCGGAGCGCCTTGACCGACTCGCGCGCGATGATGCGCCCGCCGATGGCGGCCTGGATCGCAATCTCGAACATCTGGCGTGGAATCAGCTCGCGCATCTTCGACGCCAGCGCGCGGCCGCGGTCGTACGCCATGTCGCGGTGCACGATGATCGAGAGCGCATCCACGGGATCCGCGTTCACCAGGATGTCGAGCTTCACGAGCGGCGACGGCCAGTAGCCGGTCACATGGTAGTCGAGCGAGGCGTAGCCGCGCGAAATCGTCTTGAGCTTGTCGTAGAAGTCGAGCACGACCTCGTTGAACGGCAGCTCGTAGGTGATGAGCACGCGGTCCGACGCGAGGTACTCGATCGACTTCTGCACGCCGCGCTTGTCCTGGCACAGCTGCAGGATGCCGCCGACGTGCTCGACCGGCGTGAGGATCATCGCCGTGATGACCGGCTCCTCGATCTTGGCAATCCGCCCGGCGTCGGGCAGCTTCGCCGGGCTGTCGATTTCCTGCACCTCGCCGTCGGTCGTCGTGACGCGGTAGAGCACGCCAGGGGCGGTGGTCACGAGGTCGATGTCGAACTCGCGCTCGAGCCGCTCCTGCACGATCTCCATGTGCAGCAGGCCGAGGAAGCCGCAGCGGAACCCGAACCCGAGCGCGAGCGAGGTTTCCGGCTCGTAGAAGAACGACGCGTCGTTCAGGCGGAGCTTCTCGAGCGCGTCGCGCAGGAGCGGATACTCGCTGCCCTCGACCGGGTAGAACCCGGCGAACACCATCGGCTTCAGTTCCTTGAAGCCGGGGAACGGTTCCACGGTGCGACGGTTCGTCTCGGTGATCGTGTCGCCGATCTTCGCGTCGCTGATCTTCTTCACGTTGGCGACGAGGAAGCCGACTTCGCCCACGCCCAGTTCCTCGACCGGCACGGCCTTTGGCGTGAAGATGCCCAGCTGCTCGGCCTCGTAGTCCTGCCCCTCGGCCATGAACGTGATCTTCATGCCCTTGCGGATGACACCGTCGATCACGCGAATGACGATGACGACGCCGCGGTATGGGTCGTACCAGGAGTCGAAGATGAGCGCCTTCAGCGGCGCATCGGCCACGCCGCTCGGCGGCGGCAGCCGCGCCACGATGGCCTCGAGGATGTCGTGAACGCCGGTGCCCATCTTCGCGCTGGCGAGGATGGCCGACTCGCCGGGCAGGCCGACGATCTCGGAGAGCTGGCGCTTCGCCTCGTCCGGCTGCGCGCTCGGCAGGTCGATCTTGTTGACGACCGGGATGATCTCGAGGTTGTTGTCCACCGCCAGGTAGGCGTTGGCCAGCGTCTGGGCCTCGACGCCCTGCGAGGCGTCGACGAGCAGCAGCGCGCCTTCGCAGGCGGCCAGCGACCGGGTGACCTCGTACGAGAAGTCCACGTGCCCCGGGGTGTCGATGAGGTTCAGCACGTACTTCTGGCCGGCTTTCGACGTGTAGTGCAGCCGGACCGGGTGCGCCTTGATCGTGATGCCACGCTCGCGCTCGAGATCCATGGCATCGAGGACCTGCGCCTCCATCTCGCGCGCCTGGAGCGCGCCGGTGAGTTCGAGGAAGCGGTCAGCCAGGGTCGACTTGCCGTGGTCGATGTGCGCGATGACCGAGAAGTTCCGGATGTAGCGTGAGTCCATTGTCAGAGCGGAAACATCGATTATAGCTGTGGAGGGGGACCGGCGGGGGTTGCCGGGCCCGGCACCGCTGTTGGCGCGCCGAACCCGGCGGAATGGTGCAGTGTACGGCTCAGATGCCGTCGAACACCCGCTGCATGTAGCCGGGCAGCCCGCCCATGAGCGTGCCCATCGTCGACGAGTAGCCCTTGTACTTCTCCGGGGCCTTGAACTCGGCCGCGGCCTGCGCGGCGGTCTTGCCGGCCTGCTTCTGGGCCTGCGCCCACGCCACGACGTCACGGTTGAAGGACGCGTACTCGGCCAGTTCGGCCCACGTCATCACCGTGCTGTGCCCGGTGATCACCGAGTCGACCCCCTTGATGCCGTCGTGCGCCTTCTGCAGCGAATCGGCGATCGACACGGCGCTGCCGCCGTTCGCCGCGTCGATGAGCGGCAGGTTCTTGCCCGAGAAGATGTCCCCCGCATGCGCCACGCGCAGGGCCGGGAAGACGATGAAGGCGTCGCCGTTCGTGTGGCCACGGCCGAAGTAATAGAGGTCCACCTGTTCGGCGCCGGTGCCAATCGACAGCTTGTCCTTGAAGGTCTGCTTCGGAAGACCACGGCCACCGGACGTCTTGAAGATGTCCATCTTCTCCATGTTGGCCTTGGTGTTCTCCTGGGCCACCACTTCGACGTTCGCTGCGAACTCCACGTTACCGCTGACATGGTCGCCGTGGGTGTGGGTGTTGATGAGCCGCACCACCGGTTTGGGTGTCAGTTCCTTGATCTTGTCCAGGATCGGCTGCCCCCAGCCCGGATTCTTGGCATCGACCACCGTGACGCCCGCTGCGCCCACGAATACGGCCGTATTCCCGCCCCCGCCCTTCAGCAGGAACAGGTTGTCCTTCAGCTTTTCGACTTCGATGACCTTCGGGGCCGCTGGCTGCTGAAAGGCGGCCATCGAGATCGACCCCACCGCGAGCAATGCACCAAGTACGAACAGGCGTTTCATCTGTGCTCCTCCCAAGTGCCACGGCGAACGTGGAGCCCTCGACTATAGCCGGAGCCGCTGCTAAAGTCCTTCCCGGAGTCGGTTTTCCGGGAGTATTCATGCGCGCCATCCTTGCCTCGGCCCTGCTGCTCTGCACGGCCGCTGTCGCCTTCGCCCAGTCGCCCCGCCAGTTCGTCACGACCGGCGGAAACCCGTCGCTTCCGTTCAGCAGCGCCGTGAAGGCCGGCGGCTTCATCTATGTGGCTGGCGCGATCGGCGACGGCACGACGCCGCTCGCAAAGGGCGACGTCAAGGCCCAGACGAAGCAGACGCTCGACGGGATCGCCCGCACGCTGAAGGAAGCAGGCTCGAGCCTGGCGAACGCCGCCAGCGTCACGGTCTACCTGCGCAACGCGTCGGACGCGGCGGCGATGAACGAGGTCTACGCCACCTACTTCCCCACCAACCCGCCCGCCCGCACGACCGTCATCGTGACGCAGCCGCTCGCCAGCGCCGACGGCCTCGTCGAGATTTCGATGGTCGCCATTCCGGACGGTGGCGAGCGGACCGTCGTCCACCCGGACGGCTGGGCGAAGGTGCCGAGCCCCTACAGCTACGGCATCAAGAGCGGCAACACGCTGTTCCTGGCCGGCCTCGTGAGCCGCAACGGCCAGACGAATGCGAACGTGCCGGGCGACATCACCGCGCAGACGAAGACCGTACTCGACAACGGCGCCGCCATCCTGAAGCAGGCGGGCATGAGCTACAACGACGTGGTCTCGGCCCGCGTCTACATCGCCGACGCCGCGATGTTCCAGACCATGAACGCCGCGTACCGTCCCTACTTCGGTGACGTGCCGCCGGCCCGCCTCACCGTGAAGGCCGGCCTGCCAGGCGCCGACTACGCCATCGAAGTCTCGATGATCGCGGTGAAGGACGCGTCGCGCACGGCCGTCACCACGCCGAATGCCGACGGCACGGCAGGACGCGCGAACCCGAATCTCAGTTCCGCCATCCGCGTCGGCAACACGCTCTACATCGCGGGCATCATCGGCAACACTCCCGCGACCCGCGGCGACCTGAAGGCGCAAAGCACCGAGATCCTGAGCCGCGTGGACCGGACCCTCAAGGCCGCCGGCTTCGCCAAGTCCGACATCGTCGATGCCACGGTGTTCATGTCGGACATGACGAAGTTTGGCGACATGAACGACGTCTATCGCCCGTGGTTCGGCAGCCGGTTCCCGGCGCGTGCCACGGTCGGTATCGGCCCGGTGGGCGACGACGTGCTGCTGGAGATGATGTTCGTCGCGGTGAAGTAATCGTGGCGGTCCGGCCAGGCCGACCGACCTGGCCGGCCGTTCTCAGTGCGCGTTCGGCACAATCGGCAGCAGGATCTGGGACGGCCGCACCGCCGAATGCCACACGGTGTTGTTCGCCGTGATGGAGCGCCGGTTCTGCCCGAGCGGCTCGCCCGTGTTCGGGTTCACGTCGAAGCGGGGAAAGTTGCTGCTGGAGATGTCCACCCGGATCCGGTGGCCCTTCTTGAAGACGTTCGCCGTCGGGAACGGCCGCACACTCATCTCGTACACCTGACCCGGCACGATCAGTTCCTGCTTCAGCCGCCCGCCACGGTAGCGGGCCCTGATGATGCCGTCGGTGATGTTCATGTCGAAGCCGCGCGGGAAGTCCGCGCTCGGCGGGTACACGTCGACGAGCTTCGCCGTGAAGTCGGTGTCGGTCGCCGTGCTCGAGACGAAGAGCTTCACGGTGATTGGCCCGACCACGGTGACGTCCTCCGTGAGCGGCGGCGTCTGGAACACGACCACGTCCTGGCGGGACCGCAGAGGCAGGTACGGCGCCTTCGAGCCGAAGAACTCCGGACGCTCCCGCTGGTCCCAGGCGCCGTCGTTCAGCCGCCCTGAGACGCTGCCCCCGATCGTCGGCACGGGGTTCTTCGGGTCGAACACATAGGTGGTCGACCGGCGTTCGCTCGCGGCAGGTGCCTTCGGCGTCAGCCCGCCATCATCGTGGAAGTAGTACGGCGTGACCTTCGCGTCGGGCAGCGGCCACTCCTTCGAGTCGCGCCAGTACCCGCCGTGGAACAGCTTCCCGGCCCCGGTCCTGTGGCCGTCCCCGGTCCCCATCACGAACAGGCGTACGGGGGCGTCGTTCTCGGCTCCCGTCGGCTTGCCCTTGAGCAGGTGGTCGAAGTAGCGCAGCTGGAACGCCGTGTTGAACTCGGCGATGGCCGACGACTCGCCGAAGTCCACTTCACCGGTCGACGTCCGCGCGTTCCCTCCGTGATTCCAGGGGCCGATCATCATCCGGATCGGCGACTTCTTCATGGTCGACAGGTAGCGGTAGTTGTCCGTCGTGGTCCGCAGCCAGATGTCGTACCAGCCGCCGACGTGCATCATCGGGATGTCCGACGACTGCTCGTAGTACTCCTGCCAGTTCATGCCGGGGCCCTGCCAGTACTCGCCATAGTCGCTCTTCGTCATCTCGTCGCGGATGTACTTCTCGTATTCCGGATTGATGGCGAGCGGGCTCAGTCCCTCGCGGAAGGGGAACGCGGCGTACCAGTCGGTGACCTTCTCCGAGTCGATGTACTTCCGCACCACCGGATCGGTGGCGTCGGCGGCGATCTCGCCCCAGGCCCAGGTGAGTTCCCGCCCCAGTTCGAAGGCACCGCCGTGCCGCACGGCGTTGTCCCACGCGTTCGAGAGCCCGCCTTCGTTGATGAGCAGCGCCTTCAGGGCGGGCGGCTTCGCCTTGGCTGCCTCGGCCTGCGTGTGCGCCCCGTACGACGTGCCCCACATGCCCACCTGGCCATCGCTGTACGGGAGGGCGGCGAGCCACGCGATGGTGTCGAACGCGTCGTTCATCCCCTTCGGGTCGTACTTCATGAACTCGCCGCCCGATTTGTAGCGGCCGCGGATGCTCTGCAGGGCCACCACGTAACCGTGCTCGGCGAAGTAGTTGGCCTGCCGCACGAGTTCGCGCCCCTCGATCTCGTAGGGGGTGCGCTGGAGCAATACCGGGAGCCGTTCGCTCACGGGCGTGCCGTTGGTCGCCGGACGGTAGATGTCGGTCCAGAGCTTGACGCCGTCGCGCATCGACACCATCACGCCGCGTTCCACCATCACGGCCGGCGCGCCGGCTGGCGCTCCCTGATACGCCCCCACGGAGACCACGCCTGCCACGACCAGCACAGCCACGAATCGAGTCATGCGTCCGCACCCCTCCAGCGCCGGCTCATGCCGGCGTCAGCGCGCGCATCTTACGCCGCACTCGTCGCGGCGATCCGGCCGGAAACAACTAAAGACATCTGGCGCCGGATACTATTGCTGTATGCGGTGGCTCCTCAGGCTGGTCGTGACGGTCGTGTCGGTCGCGACGCTGACCGCGCTGATCGGCGCGAGCCTGGTCTTCTCCCGCCAACCCAGCGTGCCCGGGGACGCGCAGCTCACGCCCGAGCTGGTCAACCGTGCGCAGGACCTCATTCGCGAACACAACCCCAGGCGGGTGCGCGGGCAGTCGACCCGCGTTGCGGAGCTGTCCGGCAGCGACGTCAGCGTGATGGTCGCCTACGCCGCCAGCCGGTTCGGCATGTCCGCGGCCGTCGAGGTGCTCGACGGGGCCGCCGTGCTCCGCGCCTCCGTGCCAGTGCGCAGTCCCTTCGGCGGCTACGTGAATCTCTCGGCGACCGTGCCCGAGGCAGAGGGGCTGCCGCACCTCACGCACGTCAGGGCCGGCTCACTCCCCGTCCCGGAGTCGGTCGCCAACCGTGTGGCCCGTGCGTTCGTCCGGCGATGGACCCGACAGGATTCCGAGCAGCTCGCCGCCGACACCATCCGCTCCGTCTCGATGCGCGACGGTAACCTGCGCGTCGAGTACCAGTGGCGGCAGGACTCGGCGGACCGGATGCGCGCGATCGCCGTGCCCACGGCAGACGCCGAGCGCCTCCGCGCCTACCACGAGCGCCTCGTGTCGGTGGTGGGCACCCTGCCGCCGGAACGGCGGTCGATTGTCGACGCCCTGTCGCCCCTGCTGGAACTGGCCCGCGCACGATCAGCCGCTGGCGGAGACGCCGCTGTCGAGAACCGCGCGGCGCTGGTGGCGGCAGCCTTCTACGTGAACCAGGTGGACATGGCCGCGGTGGTCGCAGACGCCGAGGCCTGGTCGCGCCCGCGACGCCGCGTGCTGCGGTTGCGGAACCGCGGCGACCTCGCGCAGCACTTCCTGGTCTCTGCAGTCCTCACCGCCGCGGCCGGCACGCCGCTCTCGAACGTGGTGGGCCTCTCGAAGGAGATCACCGACTCGCGGGGCGGCAGCGGCTTCTCGTTCTCGGATCTGGCGGCCGACCGCGCAGGCACCGCCTTCGGCGCACTGGCCGTGGCCGGCGGCGAGACGTTCCGGCTGCGAACCGAGGCCGGGCTCACCGAGGACGACCTCATGCCCGAGATCGCCGGCCTTGTGGACAACATGCCCGAGGCGGAGTTCCTCAGCCGATTCGGCGGCGTGAACAGCCCCGAATACAACCGCGTCGTTGCCGAGATCGATCGGCGGATCGCGGCCTGCCGGCTGTATCGCGCGAACTGACTGGCCGCTACTTCGACCGGATACCGCGGCCAGGCCGCTCGACGGGCACCGCGGTCAGCACGGTTTCCCAGCGGGCCGGGCTCGTGTGACTCAGGAAGAAGCGGTAGTCGCGCAGGCTGCGCATCAACTGCAGCGGGAGCCGCCACAGGTGATCGGCCTCGTGGTACACGGCCAGGCTGAGGGTCGGCCGGTGCCGCGCGAGCGTCTGCTGCATGCCGGCCAGCGCGTCGAACTCCATTCCCTCGATGTCGATCTTGATGAAGGCCACCGAGGGGATTCCCGCCTGCTCGACATAGTCGTCGATGGTGGCCGTGGGGAACGTGCGTGACGGCGCGCCTGTCCCTTCGTCGAAGCAGACCTGCCCGTCAGGGTAGCTCCGGAACGACGCCGTGCCGCGGGTCGCCGAGGCGGCAAACCGCGCTTCCACCACGCGGGCCGAGACGCCGGCGATGTGTGCCCGCGCATAGGGGCTGAGCAGATCGAGCCCCACCGGGTCGATGCAGTGCACGACACCCGACTCGCCCATCACCAGCGAGAAGTAGGGCAGTTCGTGTCCCGTGAAGACCCCCAGGTTGAGCACATGCTCCCCCGGCCGCGGCACGTCATCGTCCAGGTAGTCGGTGGTCGACACGATGGTGCGCAGGTAGTGATGCCACAGCGCGCGCGGCTCGGAGGCCAGCACGAGATCGAGCGTGGCCCTGGACGCGTCATCGGAGAGCCCCGCGCGTACCTCCGCGAGTTCCCGGGCGTGCGCCTCGAAGTGCGGGCGCGCACTGGTCCAGTAGAGCGACGCGTCGCGGAGTCCGTCCCATCGCGTGATGGAGGCATTCGCCTCTCCCCCGAGGTAGGGCGAGGTGACAACGAAGTGACGGTAGGCCTCGAAGGCCGGCAGGCAGTGCCAGAGGTCGCGGCGGGTGCCGAACAGCTGCCAGGTTTCCCAGAACGCCCACGGGTACCCGACCGGAAGCGGCATGTACCGCAGGCGACCCAGCGGGATCCCTCCGTCGGCCAGCTGCGCCGCCCGCGCGAGACCGTCCGGCCCGCACAGGACAACCGTGGCGTCCGCGGCACCCTCGATGGCGGCGTGCACCTGAACGGCGGCCGGCGACGCCCACTGCAGGAGCCCCGCGACAGACGCCGTCGTCGCCTCGTCGGCGAGCGCGTCGAGGACGTAGCGCTCACCGGGGTGCAGCCCTGCCGGAAAGAGCGGCGCTGGCAGGCGAGTGTCGCTGGGTACAGGCATGGGCGTCGAAGCGTATGCTACGGGTGATATCGGCGCCGGCCCGGGCGGCGGATAGTGCCGATCGGGGCGGCCGCGCGCATGGACGCGAAGATCGGCCCGAACGGGACGGCGTCCGGCGCACCGTCCGGAGTGGCCAGATGCGCGCACGCACGCTCACCGTCCTCGTCGCCGCGACCCTTGCTCTCCCACACGCGCTCCAGGCGCAGACGATGGGCGCCGGTCCGGTAAGGTCGCCGAACTCCAGGTGAAGGACTCCGGCCGCGGCCCCGCCGCGACGATTCCGCTGAAGATCGAGGGATCGGCCGGACTGAAGATCGCGTTCGTCGCACGGGCCACCGGCGGCATCAACCGCGTCCCCCTCAACCTCTACGACACGCGCGCGAAGGACAACACGACCGCGCTGTCGTACGCCTGGGTGGACGACACCTGGCGCCCCGTGGTCTATCGCTGCGATCGATTCCGCTACAACGGCGGCGGGATGGACGACCGCGTGAGCGCCGACACCTCGTACGAAAGCGTCCGCTTCTTCGGCGCGCCCACGCCGGGCCAGCAAGGGGTGCTGTCTCTGCGGAACCTGGTGGTGTACCGCGGCGACGACACCGAGCCGCCCGCGGCCCCGGCGCAACTCACCGCGACACCAGGACCCCAGGGCACCGCGCTCAGCTGGCTGCAGCCGAAGGACAACGTCGGGGTCGCCCGCTACGTCATCGGCCGCGCCTCGGGAACGGGCCGATTCACGAAGGTTGCCGAGACGTCCGATGTGACCTTCCTGGACGCGTCCGCGCCGGCTGGACCGAACCGCTACCGCGTGCTCGCCGTGGACTTCCAGGACAACATGTCGGCCTGGTCGCCGGTCGCCTCCGCCGCGTCAGCGGCGACGCCCGCTGCGCCTGCACCGACGCAGTACGAACAGGACCGCGGCGGGTACGAGACCGAGGTTAGGCGCATCCACGACGCCGGAGCGGGCCGCGTGGTCCGTGGCCGGGTGCTGCAGTTCGGCGATTCGCTCTCCGGCGCAACCCTCTACCAGCTCGAGGCGGAAGCGGCGCTCGGCCGGTACATGGTGGAGGCGCGTGGCCGCGCCGGATGGACGACGCGTCAGGGTCGGGGCGTCATCGAACAGGACCTGCGCGATCTGCGTCCCGAGTTCTGCCTGATTCTCTACGGCACGAACAACACGAAGGATCGCGGCGCCAATCGAGCAGCGATGGACGACCTCCGGTTCATGACGCAGGCGTGCGCGTCAGCGGGAGCCGTGCCCGTCGTCGCCACGATCCCGCCGCGGGGCTTCCAGGACCCGGCATCCAGGCCCGAGGCCGAGTACAACGCCGAACTGGTGAAGACGTTCCGTGCCGCGCGGGTACCGATCGGCTACATCTTCGAGCAGCTGAATCCGCTGCCGGACCGTCACCAGTTCCTGGCGGCAGACGGTGTCCACTGGGATCGGCAGGCCTTCAGACTGACCGCCGGCATCTGGCGCGACGTGATGGCCCAGGTCCAGTTCGCGCTGCTCGACCGTCCCGACTGACTCAGCGGCTCTCGACCGGCGTCCAGCGCTGCGGATACTCGGGGCCGATGTACTCGGCGCGCGGGCGGATCAGGCGGTTGTTGGCGTACTGCTCGAGCACGTGCGCGGTCCACCCCGAGATGCGGCTCACCGCGAAGATCGGCGTGAACAGGTCGGTCGCGATGCCGAGCGCGTGGTAGGTGGACGCCGAGTAGAAGTCGACGTTCGGGTTCAGCTTCTTGTCCGCCTTCACCAGTGCCTCGATGCGCTGGGACATCTCGTACCAGATCGGCATGCCGGCGCGGGCGCAGAGGTCCTTCGACATCTGGCGAAGGTGCGTCGCGCGCGGATCCTCCGTGTGGTACACGCGGTGGCCGAACCCGGGAATCTTCTCCTTGCGCGCGAGCTTGGCCCGCACCACCTCCTCGGCCTTCTCGACCGGCGCGTCCTTGCCGATCTCGAGCAGCATCTTCATCACCTCGGCGTTCGCGCCGCCGTGCAGCGGTCCCTTCAGCGCGCCGATGCCGCCGACGATGGCCGAGTGGATGTCGGAGAGCGTGGCGGCAATGACGCGGGCCGCGAACGTCGACGCGTTCAGCTCGTGATCCGCATGCAGAATCAGCGCAACGTCGAACGCGCGCGTCGCGAGCCCGCTCGGACGATCGCCCGTCAGCATGTACAGGAAGTTCGCGGCGTGGCCGAGCACCGGGTCCGGCGCAATCGGCCCCAGCCCGGCGTTGATGCGCCCCATCGTCGCGACGAGCGAGCTGATCTGGGACGTCAGGCGGACCGCCTTCCGGTAGTTCGCCTGGGGCGTGCTGTTCGACGCGTCCGGATCGTAGTGCGCCAGGATCGAGGTCAGCGTGCGCAGCGTGTCCATGCTGTCGCCAGGAGGCAGCATGCGCATCGCCCGAATCACACCCTCGGGCAGGGTTCGCGCGGCGACCAGCTGCGACTGGAGGTCGCCCAGTTCAGCGCGGTTCGGCAGGCGGCGGTGCCACAGGAGGAAGCACACTTCTTCGAAGGTCGCCTTCGGGGCCAGTTCATGGATGTCGAACCCGCAGTACGACAACACGCCCCGATCGCCGTCGATGTAGCAGATGGCGGAGGAGGTGGCGACGGTATCTTCGAGGCCTGCCTTCGGCTTGGCGTCCGGTGTGCTCATGGTCACGAATCATATCAGCCGTGCCCCCGGCGGGCGGGCCCGCGGGGCCCGGTCTCGCAACGGCCGCCTCGTGACACAATAAACGCCTGTGCCTGCTGTCCCGGAACGAACCGACCGCCACCTGTCAGGCTGGGGACGCGCGCCCGTCGTGCCCGGCTATGAGCTGCGCTCGGAGGACCTGCCGGCGGTCACGCAGGATGTCCCGCTCACGAGGGGCCTCGGCCGCGCGTACGGCGACGCCGCACTTCCTGCTGCGGGCGACCTGCGGGTGGCGGGAAGCGTCCTCGCCGACCGCGTCCTGCGCTTCGATCCACACACCGGCGAGGTGACCGCGGAAGCGGGCCTGTCGCTCGACGGGCTGTATCGCGCGTTCCTGCCACAGGGCTGGTTCACGCCGGTGACACCGGGCACGCGCTTCGTCACCCTCGGCGGCATGGTGGCCGCTGACGTGCACGGCAAGAACCACCATGTGGACGGCTGCTTCGGCCGCCACGTCATGTCGCTCACGATGCGGGTGGCCGACGGCCGGATCCTCACGTGCTCCCGCACCGAACATCCCGATCTCTTCTTCGCCACGATCGGGGGCATGGGCCTCACCGGACACGTGCTGGACGTGACGTTCCGCCTGGCCCGCGTGGCCTCGCCGTGGATCTACCAGGAAGTGGAGCGGGTCCCGAACATCGACGCGTTCATGGACGCGCTGAAGTCGTCCGCCGCCGGCTGGCCGATGACCGTCGGCTGGATCGACTGCCTCTCGACCGGTGCGAACATGGGACGCGGCGTGCTCATCAAGGGCCGCTGGGCTGAACGGCAGGAGGCGAAGGACACGTTCCCGGCACTCGGCGGCCAGATTCCGGTGCCGTTCATGTTCCCGAACGGGCTCGTCGGCAACCTGACGGTGAAGGCCTTCAACGCGCTCTACTATCGCCTGCCGCGGCCGCACAAGGCGGTCGTCCACCCGGTGCCCTTCTTCTACCCGCTCGATGTCGCGGGCGACTGGCACCGCATGTATGGCCCGCGCGGCTTCACCCAGTACCAGTGCGTCCTGCCGAGCGAAGGCGGGCATGCCGCCGTGCGACGGTTCATGGAACTGGTGACCCGCGGCGGCGGCGCGTCGTTCCTGTGCGTGATCAAGGACTGCGGAGCGGAAGGCGAGGGCCTGCTCTCCTTCCCGCGCCCCGGCACCTCGATCGCGCTGGACCTGGCGATGCGCGATGACACCCAGGCGCTCGTCGACCAGATGAACGAGTGCGTCATCGCCGAAGGCGGACGCATCTATCTCGCAAAGGACGCCCTCACGCGCCCCGAGCACTTCCGCGCGATGGAACCCCGGCTCTCCCGATTCCTCGACGTGCGCCGCACGTGGGACCCGGACGGCCGCATCCGCAGCGCACAATCCGTTCGACTCTTTGGCTGGTGACGATGGCGTTGAAGGTGGTGGTGCTGGGGGGGACGAAAGGTATCGGGCGGGCACTGGCGCGCCGACTGGCCGCACGTGGCGATCGGCTCCACCTGCTCGGACGCGACGCGGGGGAGCTTGCGAAGTCGGCGGTCGATCTGCAGGCGCGCATGCCAGCCCCAGGCACGGTCACCTTCTCGCACTGTGATCTCGAGGATCCCGACGGCTTCGCCGGCGCGGTCGCCGACGCAGCAACGGCACTCGGCGGATTCGACACGGCGATCATCACCGCCGGGTTCTTCTCGACGCAGCCGAAGCTCGAGGACGACCTCTCGTTCACGCGGCGCCTGCTCACCGTGAACTACGCCAACACCGTGCTGCTCTGCGAGCACCTGCGCACCTACCTGCTCGGGCGCGGCGGAGGCACGCTCTGCGTCTTCAGCTCCGTCGCAGGCGACCGCGGCCGCAAGCCGGTGATCCTCTACGGCTCCAGCAAGGCGGGCCTCTCCACGTACCTCGAGGGGCTGGACCACAAGTTCCGCGCGGCAGGCCTGAAGACCGTCTGCGTGAAGCCGGGCTTCGTGCGCACGGGCATGACGGACGGCTTGCCGGAACCA
Organism: Vicinamibacterales bacterium; assembly: GCA_046331345.1. Lineage (GTDB taxonomy): Bacteria > Acidobacteriota > Vicinamibacteria > Vicinamibacterales > CAVVIG01 > CAVVIG01. The sequence continues at coordinate 108,347 of JAXLRA010000007.1, forward strand.
CCCTTCGCGGCCGACCCGGATCAGGTCGCCGCTGCGGTCGTGAAGGCCATCGACGCGGGCACGCCCCTCGTCTACGCCCCCGGCATCTGGCGGCTCATCATGCTCGTCATCCGCCACATGCCCCGGTTCGTGATGCGCAAGGTCGGGTTCTGAATCGTTCCGAAGTTAGAACTCAGAAGTCAGAGCTCAGAATTCCGGATCCGGCTTCAGCCGGACCAGAAAAGAAAAGGGCGGACCACCGTGAGGTGTCCGCCCTTTGTCTTCTGTGTCGGTCTGAACTTCTAACTTCTAAGTTCTAAGTTCTCACTTCCAGCTTCGGAACGGAGACCGTCTCCCCGGCGTACTGCTGCACGACGGAGAGCAGGCCCGTGTAGAGGAAGCCGATCTGGAAGAGCACCAGGAACGGCAGCGTGCCGTAGATGCCGTTCGCGAGCGCGTAGAACACCGTCGCGGTGAAGTAGAGGCCCAGGGCCAGCTCGATGAGCGGCTGCACCGCCACCGACTGCCGGTACTTCTTGCCCACCCACTCGTCGCCGCCGTCCTCGATCCGGTACTTCGGCGTGCGCGCGAATTCGCTCTGCTTGTTCAGCAGCGCCTCGAACACGGCCTTCGTGTTGTTGATGCAGAGGCCGATGCCGATGGACATCAGGAACGGCAGGTACTTGATGCGCGCCTTCCAGTCCGGGTGAATCTCGCGCTGGCAGACCAGGTAGAAGTTGCAGACCGAGAACGTGGCCGCGAAGAACAGCGGCACGTCGATCAGCATCATCTCGTACCAGCCCATGTTGTAGCGGATCACCATGGACGGGAACATCAGGATCGACAGCAGCACCATCAGCGGGTAGTTGAAGTTCGCCGTGAGGTGGAAGAACGCCTCGGCCTTCACGCCGAACGGCACGTCCGCCGCGAGGATGTGCGGCAGGAGCTTGCGGCAGGTCTGGATGGAGCCCTTCGCCCAGCGGTGCTGCTGCGACTTGAAGGCGTTCATCTCGACCGGGACTTCGGCGGGCGCGACAAGGTCGGGCACGAACACGAAGCGCCAGCCGCGCAGCTGCGCGCGGTAGCTGAGGTCCAGGTCCTCGGTCAGCGTGTCGTGCTGCCAGCCGCCGGCATCCTCGATGACAATGCGGCGCCAGACGCCGGCAGTGCCGTTGAAGTTGAAGAAGCAGCCGGCGCGGTTGCGACCGCCATGCTCGAGCACGAAGTGACCGTCGAGGAGGATCGACTGGATCTTCGTGAGCAGCGAGTAGTCCTGGTTGATGTGACCCCAGCGGGCCTGCACCATGCCGACCTTCGGGTCGGCGAAGTGCGGCATCAGCTTGAGCAGGAAGTCCGCGCTCGGCAGGAAGTCCGCGTCGAAGATCGCGACGAACTCGCCGCGCGCCTGCTTCAGGCCCGCCTCGAGGGCACCGGCCTTGTATCCGGTCCGGTCGGTGCGGTGGAAGTACTTGATGTCGAAGCCCTGGCTGGCGAAACGGCGAACGGCCGCCTCGGCAATTCCGCGGGTTTCGTCGGTCGAGTCGTCGAGCACCTGGATTTCGAGGAGCTCACGAGGGTAGTCAATCCCGCAGACCGATTCGACCAGCCGATCCGCCACGTACATCTCGTTGTACAGCGGCAACTGGATCGTGACCACCGGCAGAGGCGACAGCTGCGGCCCAGCCTTGGGCTGCTTGTCGCGGTTCCTCATGTACATGTACACGAGGTAGTACCGATGCCATCCGTAGAAAGCGAGAATGATGAGGACGAAGAAGTACGAGGCGAGCGTAAGAGTTTCAGCGGGCGTCATTTAGCAAAAGTCGATTATATTAGCGTCCAGCTCGGTTCCGGACAAGAAACCGAGCGTTCCCCCGCCACGGCACCTGATGCACACCGCGCAACTGAAAACCCTGCTCGACCGGGTCGCATCCGGCCAGCTCGATCCGGCCAGTGCTGAACGCGAACTGGCGGCGGCCTTCCGCGAACGTCCCTTCGAGGACCTCGGGTTTGCCAGGGTCGACCATCACCGGGCCCATCGTCAGGGCTTTCCGGAGGTCATCCTCGGCCTAGGCAAAACACCTGCCCAAGTGGCCGCCATTGCCCGGGAGATCGCAGGCCGGGGTTCGACACTGCTCGTGACCCGGGCGCCCAGGGAGACGTTCGACGCGGTCCACGCCGAGCTGCCCGACGCGAAATACCTCGAAACCGCGCGTCTGATCACCCTGAAGCAGCAGGACATCGCACCCGGGCACGGCCAGCTCCTGGTCGTCGCCGCGGGCACGTCCGACCTGCCGGTGGCCGAAGAGGCCGCCTGCACGGCGGAATTGATGGGTAACGCCGTCGAACGTTTATATGACGTCGGTGTCGCAGGCCTGCACCGGCTCCTGACCGAGCGCCACCGCCTGAATGCCGCCCGCGTCATCATCGTGGTGGCCGGCATGGAGGGAGCCCTCCCGAGCGTCGTGGCCGGACTCGTGTCGGTGCCGGTCATTGCGGTCCCCACCTCGATCGGCTACGGAGCCAGCTTTGGCGGCATCGCCGCCCTGCTGGGCATGCTGAACAGCTGCGCCTCGGGCGTGTCCGTGGTCAACATCGACAACGGGTTCGGCGCAGCCAACATCGCCAGCCTGATCAATCACCTGTAATGGCACTGCCCGCCGGGCGGCAGCGGCGGCCGGCAGCGGCCACCGGGACCGAAGCCCGGCCTTGTGAAGCACTGGTCAGATTCGCCCCGCCCATCCATACTGGCAGACAGCCGGGCCGCCGTCCCGCGCCTGCATCGACCCAAGGAGGCCCCATGCGCATCCCGATTCGAGTCGCTCTTGCCGCTGCCGCCGCAGCGGCCATCCTGCTCCCCTCGCCTGCGTCCGCTCAGAGCCTGCGGTTGCCGGAAAACGCCAGCTTCCTGGTCGCGGGCGTCGCGAATGCCGCCCAGGGCGGCCAGCAGCGCTCCGGCGGAGGTGGCGGCGTCGGCATCGGCGTCAAGGCCGGCGTGCTGTTCTCGTCCTTCCGAGAGGCCCGCACCGACTACAAGAACAGCTCGGGCTGGCAGGGGACGCTGTTCATCGGCGGCAACCGGGCCGGCGCGCTCGGTGTGGCGACCGAGATCACCTACGCGAAGCGCGGGGCCAAGAACGGCAGCGCCGCCACCGACACCTACTACCTCGAAATTCCGCTGCTCCTCCGCGAGAACTTCGGGTCGGACAACAAGAACACCGGCGCCGTCATCTACCTGTTCGCCGGACCGGCCGCGGACATCCTGCTGAAGGCACAGCTCAACGGACTGGACATCAAGAGCCAGTACAAGGGCGTGGACTGGAACGCACTGGCCGGCGTCGGCGTCGAAATTTCACGGCTGATCGTGGAAGGGCGGTTCAACTGGGGCCTGGCGAACGTCCTCGAAGGCCCGGGCAACGCCCTGAAGACCCGATCGTTCGCCGTGCTCGGCGGCCTGCGCTTCAACTGAGGGCTGACGACAAGACTCTCCACCTCGGAGGACGCGGAGAAAGCCGATCCCAGGGCAACTCCGCGTTCTCTGCGCACTCGGCGGTGGGGCTTTGGTTGTGTTGAACCGCACTCCAGCACACCGGCATCTGCTCTCACCGGTACGGTAGAATCCGGGTTCCCTCCGCAGCGCGGATCCCAGGTTTCCAGTCGTTCTTCTGCCTATGCATGCTGCCGCCCTCCGGGCGCTCGAATTCGATCGCATCGTCGACGCCGTGCGCGGGTTTGCGCTGACGCCGATGGGTGACGAGCGGCTGGCGCGGCTGGCACCGTCGACCAGCGCGAGCGAGGTCGCATCGCTGCTCGCCGCCACCAGCCAGGCGGCGCGGTACATCACCACGCACGGCGGGTTCCCGCTCCGGGCCACCGCGGACCTGCCGGTCATTCTCAGCGCGCTCGGCGTCGAAGGGCGTGCGCTCGAGGCGCCCCGGCTGCTGGCGCTGGCGTCCTTCCTCGACTCCGTCGACGACACCCGGACCGCCGTTCATCGCGTCGCATCCGAATACCCGCTCGTCGACCGCGCGGGCGCCACCGCAGCGTCGTTCAAGGCGGAGATTGCCCGCACCCGCGCCGCCATCGACCCTGCGGGCGACGTGGTGGACGATGCGAGCCCGCAGTTGCGAAGCATCAGGGACCGCCTGCGCCGCCAGAAGGGCCGGCTGCGCGGCACCCTCGAGTCGTTCCTGCGCGGCAAGGACACGTCCAAGTACCTCCAGGATCAGGTCGTCACCGAGCGGAACGGCCGGTACGTCCTGGTCGTGAAGGCTGAGCATCGGAGTGGCATCCCCGGCATCGTGCACGGGGCGTCGGCCAGCGGGGCCAGCCTCTACCTCGAGCCGCTCAGCACCGTCGACATCAACAACGACATCGTCGCACTCGAGGAACAGGAAGCCGAAGAGGTCCGGCGGATCCTGCTGGCACTCACCGAAGGGTTCCGCAGCCGTCCGGAGGACGTGGCGCAGACGGTGGCGGCGGCGACCGAGCTGGATGTGCTCCAGGCGCGCGCCCGCTTCTCGGAGTCGATCGACGGCGTGGAGCCGAAACTGTCGAAGGACGGCGCGTTCGAACTCCTCGCCGCGCGGCACCCGCTGCTGAAATCGCCGGTGCCGGTCACGGTGCGCATCCTGCCTCCCGCGACGGTGCTGCTCATCACGGGGCCGAACACGGGCGGCAAGACCGTCGCCCTCAAGACCGCCGGGCTGCTCGCGCTCATGGCGCAGTCCGGATTGCGGATTCCGGTGGCCGATGGCTCGCGCGTGCCGGTGTTCCGCACGGTGTTCGCCGACATCGGCGACGAGCAGTCGATCGAGGCGAGCCTCAGCACCTTCTCCGCGCACATCACGAACATCGCGTCGATGGACCGCGACCTGGCCGTGCCGGGACTGGTACTGCTCGACGAAATCGGATCGGGGACCGACCCGATCGAGGGCGGCGCCCTCGGCGTTGCCGTGATAGACCATTTCCGGCGCCGCGGAGCCACGCTCATCGCGACGAGCCACTACGACGCGCTGAAGTCCTACGCGTCCACCACGGACGGGGTGCAATCGGCCGCGTTCGGCTTCAACCCCCAGACGTTCGCGCCGACCTACGAGCTCATCTACGGATCGCCCGGGCGGAGCCTGGCCCTCGAGATTGCCGGCCGGCTCGGCCTCAGTCCCGCCGTGATTGCCGCCGCCCGCCAGAATCTGACGACGCGGGAAGCGCAGCTCGCGGAGCACCTGGCGAAGATCGATCACGACATGCGGGCACTCGAGCACGATCGGCGCATGGCCGCACGTGAACGCGAGGCACTCGCCGCGAGCGAGGAGCGGTTGCGCAGCCGGGAGGAGGCGCTCCGCGAGCGTGAGGAGGCGTCGCGCAAGCGGCTGGCCGCGCAGCTCGACGAACAGGTGCGCGAGGCGCGCAAGCAGATCGACGGCGTCATCGCCAAGCTGAAACAGAAGACACAGGCGATCGCCGACGAGGCCGCGCGGCGGAGCGTCAACACGGGCGCCAGCGGGGCAGCACGGCTCGAGGCCCGCGAAGCACTCGACGCGGTGGTCGCGCGGGTGGTGGAACCATCGGCGGCACAGGCCCAGCCCGTCACCGGCCCGCCGCAGCCGGTTACCGTCGGGGCGAAGGTGGTGTTCGGCAGCCTGGGGCTCGAGGGGGTCGTCACGGCTCTCCACAACGACACCGCGGAAGTGGACGTGCGCGGCAAGCGGATGCGCTCGGCCGTTCGCGATCTGCGCGTGATCGGGTCAGCCGTGGCACCCGCCTCGCGGGTGAGCGTGCACGTGGACCTGCACCCGCGCGAGAGCACGCCGACCGAACTCAACATCATCGGCTGCACGGTAGATGAGGCGCTGACGAGGGCCGAGCGGTTCATGGACGAATCGCTGCTGAACGACCTGCGCGTGCTGCGCTTCGTCCATGGCCACGGCACGGGGCAGCTGAAGAAGGCGATTACGAGATTCCTGCAGCAGCATCCGCTGGTGGCGACGATCTCCACCGCTCCGCCCAATCAGGGCGGTGGCGGCGTGACGATCGCGGAACTGAAGGACTGACCGGTGGCCCTCTTCCCCCAGTCCTTCATCGACGACCTGAAGCTGCACGCGAACATCGTGCAGGTCATCCAGGACTACGTGTCGCTGAAGCGGGTCGGGCGGACCTACAAGGGGCTCTGTCCGTTCCACGGGGAGAAGACGCCGTCCTTCCACGTGGATCCCGAAAAGGGGTTCTTCCACTGCTTCGGCTGCAGCGTCGGGGGCGACGTCATCAAGTTCCTCGAGCTGCACGAAAAGGTCGGCTTCGCGGACGCGGTGAAGATGCTGGCGCAGAAGACCGGCATGGCGATGCCGGAGCCGACCGACGCGGACCCGGCCGCCCGGCAGGATGCCGCGCTGCGCGAGGCGCTCCTGAAGATTCACGAGGTGGCGGCCGTCTATTTCCGCGAGCAGCTTGCGGGACCGGCGGGCGCCCGGGCGCGTCAACAGTTGCGGGATCGGGGGGTCAGCGCGCAGACCATCGAACAGCTGGGGCTCGGCTTTGCGCCGCAGGCACGCGAAGGCTTGAAGGCGAGGCTGGCAAAGCAGGGCTTCAGCCAGGCCCTGGTGCTGCAGAGCGGGCTCGTCCTGCAGCGCGATTCCGGGGAACTCGTGGATCGGTTCCGCAACCGCCTGATGATTCCCATCTGCCGCGACACCGGGTCCATCATCGCGTTCGGGGGTCGGTCGATGGAGCCGGATCAGGTGCCGAAGTACCTGAATTCACCCGAGACGCCGATCTATTCGAAGTCGCGCACCCTCTACGGCCTGAACCTGTCGAAGGCGGCCATCAGGAAGCTCGGGTACGCGGTGATGGTCGAAGGCTATTTCGACTACGCCCAGGTGCATCAGGCGCAGGCGGCGCCCGTGGTCGCCACGTGCGGAACGGCGCTCACGCCCGCCCAGGTGCAACTGCTTCGGCGGTTCACGACCCGGGTGGTGCTGAGCTTCGATCCCGACTCAGCCGGACAGGGCGCGGCGGTCCGGTCCAGCGACCTGCTGGTGGCCGAGGGCTTCGACGTGAACGTGCTGGTGCTGAACAAGGGCGAAGACCCCGATACGTTCATCAGGCACAACGGCCCCGAGGCGTATCGCGAGCGGCTGCGCACCTCCCGGCCGTACCTGGAATATCTGCTCGAACAGGCCGCCAGCGGCGTCGACTTCACCCAGGACGAAGCCCGGCGGCAGTTCCTCTCGAAAATGCTCACCGTCGCCGCGAAGATTCCGGAAGCGGCCGCCAGGGACCAGTTCGCCGACCGCATCGCGTTCCGTGCCCGGGTCACCGAGGACGTCGTCAGGGCCGAGATCCGGAAGGCCGCGGTGCAGAAACGCACGGAAGTGACGCCTCGGGAGATGCCGATGCCGTCGGCCCTCAAGCCGGCGGAGAAGGGTCTTTTGTGGGCGCTCGTACATAATAGTAGGCAGGGGCTGAGCGCCCTGGATGAACTGGACAGCGAGGACCTGGCCCCTTTGGCGGCCCGAATGATTTTCGACATGGTCCGATCGCTCCAGGAAACGACGCCCCCAGAGGGACTCCCATCCGCGCTGCTCCAGCGTCTAAGTACGGAGAACGCCAGGATTTTCACGGCCGTCGCGGCCATCGACCAGGCACCAGCGCTGTCGCCGATGGAATGCGCCCGGGCGATCAAGCGCATGCGCTGGCAGCGGGAACGTGCCGAAATCCAGCGGGAAATCGACAGGCTGCAGCGTGACGGGTCTGGCGGAGACAGCCAGAAAATTGACGTTCTGCTGCGGAAGAAGAATGATTTAGGGCTGCGAATCGAGCAACTGACGTAGGACGAGGCTGAATTAAATGTCGATCGAAGAAAAGTACGACGAGGTACGACAGCTCATCAACATCGGCAAGGAGAAGGGATACCTCCTGTACGACGAGGTCAACGAACTCCTGCCCTCGGAGATCACCTCGTCAGACGAGCTCGACGACCTGTTCAACACCTTCGGCAGCGCCGGCATCGAGGTCATCGACTCCGACCAGAAGTACATGCGGGACGACAAGCCGATCGACCGCACGGCTGAAGGCTCGGAGGAACTGGAACTCGACCTTACGCCAGGCGCGCTCGACAAGACGAACGACCCCGTCCGCATGTACCTGCGCGAGATGGGCACCGTGCCGCTGCTCACCCGCGAAGGCGAAGTGGAAATCGCCCGCCGCATCGAGCGCGGCAAGCTGGCTGTCATCAAGTCGATCTCGCGCACCCCGCTCGTGGCCAAGAAGGTCATCCAGCTCGGCGATGCGCTGCACGCGGGCGAGCGCACGATTCGTGAGCTGGTGATCTTCAACGACGAGGAAATCACCGACGAGCGCATCGCGGAACGGTCGCGCCAGGTCCAGAAGCAGATCGAGAACGTCCGCAAGGCCAACCTCAACGCCGAGAAGCTGTTCGAGAAGCTCGCCGAAACCCCCAAGGGGGTCACCACGAGGGACAAGAACAAGTTCCGCCGCGCGCGGTGGGGCGCCATGCGCGCCCGCATCGAGGTGAGCCAGCGCATCCGCGAGATCGAGTTCACCGAGGCGGTGAAGCGGCGCCTGATCGACGAGATGAAGGAAGCCGTCGAGGGCGTGAAGGCGATCCAGCGCGAGATCGAGGGCATCGACCGGCTCCTCAACCCGAAGAACAAGAAGCACAAGCTGAAGGAAGAGGACAAGAAGAACCTCACCCGCCAGCACAAGGAGCAGAAGCTCCGGCTCAAGGCGACGACCGACGCGCTGGAACAGGAACCGGCCGCCCTCAAGAGCACGCTCGAGACGATTCTGCGCGGCGAGTACCAGGCCGAGCAGGCGAAGAAGGAACTCGTCGAGGCGAACCTCCGCCTCGTGGTCTCGATCGCCAAGAAGTACACGAACCGCGGGCTCCAGTTCCTCGACCTGATTCAGGAAGGCAACATCGGCCTGATGAAGGCGGTCGACAAGTTCGAGTACCGCCGCGGCTACAAGTTCTCGACGTACGCGACGTGGTGGATCCGCCAGGCCATCACCCGCGCGATCGCCGATCAGGCCCGCACCATCCGCATCCCGGTGCACATGATCGAGACGATCAACAAGCTCATTCGCACCTCGCGCGCGCTCGTGCAGGAACTCGGACGCGAACCCACCTCCGAAGAGATCGCCAAGCGCATGGACATCCCGGTGAGCAAGGTCCGGAAGGTCCTGAAGATCGCGCAGGAGCCGATCTCGCTGGAAACGCCGATCGGCGAAGAGGAAGATTCGCACCTTGGCGACTTCATCGAGGATCGCCAGGTGGTGTCGCCGGCCGAAGCGGTCATCAACCTGAACCTCAAGGAACAGACCGAGTCGGTGCTGAAGACGCTGACGCCGCGCGAGGAGAAGGTGATCAAGATGCGGTTCGGTGTCGGCGACGGCAGCGAACACACGCTCGAGGAAGTCGGCCAGAGCTTCGCGGTCACCCGCGAGCGCATCCGGCAGATCGAGGCGAAGGCGCTCCGCAAGCTGCGCCATCCCTCGCGCAGCCGCAAGCTGCGGGCGTTCCTGGAGGGACGGACGTCGTAGGCTGTCAGAGTCGTCCGCCTTCGCCGCGGGACGGACTGCGGCTTCGGCGAGACGTCTTCGCGTGGGCTTGCCCGTCGAAGCTCACGCGATAGGCGCGCAAGCGTGAGCGAAGACGGGCCCATAGCTCAACGGTTAGAGCCGCCGGCTCATAACCGGCCTGTTCCAGGTTCGAATCCTGGTGGGCCCACCAACTCGTTGCTGGAATGGCCGATTGCTGATTTCAGATTGCAGTTTGGAACGTCGATTCGAAGATGGCGGTGACCGGCAGGTCACTCGTAAGCCCCGGTACGCACAGTGCCGGGGCTTTTTTTGTGCCTGCGCGGCACATGGCTCCAAGGACTATCCCGATGCATGCAGACATTGAGCGCCTGATCGAGCTCCAGCGGATCGACTCGGCCATCCACACCGCCGAACACAGCCTCGCCGACGAGCCCGCGCGGCTTGCCGCCCTCGACGGCACGCTCGCCGAGGCCAGCGCCCGCGTCGCGGACGCGAAGGACAAGGTGGCGCAGAACGTGGCCGCACGCCGCGAGATCGAGAAGGACGTGGCCCTGCACCAGGGGCGTCTTTCGAAGTTCCGCGACCAGGCCATGAACGTGAAGACGAACCAGGAGTACCACGCGATCCAGCACGAGATGTCCTTCGCCCAGAACGAGATCAAGGGGCACGAAGACCGCATGCTCGAGCGGATGATGGAATCCGACGAACTCGGCGCGGCGCTGAAGGCGGCGGAAGCCGACCTGGCCGCGACGAAGAAGGCGGTCGACGTCGAGAAGAAGGCGATCGCGGCCGAACACGATGTCCTGCGCGCGAAGGTGGCCGCCCTGCAGGAGGAACGCGCCGGCGTGCTGAAGGGGCTCGCGCCAGACGCCTTCGCCACGTTCGATCTGATTTCGAAGCGTCGCAACGGCGTGGCGATGGCCGAAGCGAAGGACGGCATCTGCACCGTGTGCCACGTCCGGCTCCGCCCGCAGGTGTTCAACACGGTCCGCCGCAACGAAGCCGTGATCCAGTGCGACAGCTGCAACCGGATCCTCTACTTCCTGCCGCCCGTTGCGGTGCCGGTGCCGGAAACGCAGAACTGAGGGGCTAGCGCGCCGGACGAGGCGCGATGACCCCGGCAATGCGCCCGGCAGACGCGCGATCGCGTCGATACGAGCAGAGCACGTCCGGATGGCTGGCCGTGCAGAGCGCGGCGCAGAAGACCGCATCCGCTGGCACTCCCGCGGCCACCAGCTGGCTGGTCGCGCACGCCCACCCGTCGAAGTAGGCATGCCCCGGCCTTTGCGCAGCGGGCAGGCCGGTCAGTGACGGATTCACCGGTGTCGGCTGCGGCCGGTCGTGAAACCACGGAGCCGTCTGCGCCGTGGTGTAGCCCGCCGCCGTAAACGCGTCGGCGACATCCGGCCCCACCTCATAACAGCACGCCCCCACCGAGGGCCCTATCGCCGCCAGCAGATCCGACGGTTCGGACCCGTAGACCTCACGCAGCCGTCGCACCGTTTCACCCGGCACACCCTGCACGAGCCCTCTCCAGCCGGCATGCGCCGCCGCAACGACGCCACGCCGGCGATCGGCGATGAGGAGCGGCACACAGTCGGCGCCCTGGACGGCGATGGCCGGGCCGTCGGGACCCGCCAGCAGGATGTCGCCGTCCGGCGGTTCGGGCGGAACCGGCCGAGTGGCCACGACAGACACCGCGCCGTGCACCTGGCGCAGCCGGAGCAGCGCCCCCACCCCCATCGTGTCTGCGAGCTGCTGCCAGGGCGCGTCACCCGATCGGGTCTGACCGAGCAGGAATCCACGCGTCGTGAACAGATGGGGGGCAATCGTCTCGAGCGCCGTGCACACCAGTACCGGTGCAACGGCCGTTTCCCTCCACTCGAAGCCGGCCGCAACACGCGGAAGGCGCAGGTCTGCTGGAATCGCCATGTATTTGTGCACCACCCTGCGGGGCGAGGCACCCCATTGTGCAGGACCGCCCTCCGCGAGGGAAGAGGACGACAACCACGGTTTGCGGTTTTTCGGGTCGTTCCGCGTGCGTCGACGCCTGCCGCCTGCAGCAGCGAGCCGCAATGCTCGTTCTGACGCTCACTTGCAGCGCCACGTGCGCGAGGTCGGGCACGGGCAGTGCCCTTGCTCGTCCCGGTGACGCACCGCGCCCCGCGGAACTCTCAAGGAGCTGTCACGTGATTATCAGGATTACGCCGAACGACAAGGGCAACCCTCCCGGGAAACTGGCCGACGCCGAACTGCACTTCATGGAGGGGCCGCTGGAGGGGTTGAAGCTGATTGGCTTCGCGGTCTGGGAACGCCGGGGGGCCGGGGGCGGACGCAACGTCACGTTTCCCGCACGCCAGTACGCCGTCAACGGCGAACGGCGCAGCTACGCGCTGCTTCGCCCCATCGTGGACTCGACGGCCCAGGCGAAGATCCGCGACCTCGTGCTCGAAGCCTTTCAGGAATACGAGGAGCGCGCGGCTATCGCGTCCTGAACGCGCTCGTTCACGCCATGGGCAGAAGCCTGGCGTTCTCCTGCGCGCGCTTGGGCGGCAGCGTCCATTCCGCGCGGGTGGATTTCTCGAACTCCGACCTGAAGAACGAGGCCTTCATGCCGCCGTCGATGATGTCCCACGGCAGGACGGGGTCTGCGCTGCGGTCCCGGAAGATGAAGAAGTCGGCGTCGATGCCGGTCTCCTCTACCGCCGCCCGCCAGTTCTGCCCGTTCCGCTCCGCCGCCTCGATGATCGGCGCCACGCGTCGATCGCCGAGCGACAGAAGGGCCTGGTAGTAGGAGTGCCGCTCCGACTTGATGTTGAAGTACACGTTGTCGAGATCGGCCATCAGCGATCGGAGGCGCTTGATCTTCCGGTCGGTGACGGCCGGATCCTCCATGGGCAGCCACTGGTACGCGGTCCCCGGCTTCGGAATCAGCGGGTTCACGCTCCCGACGATCTTGCCGATCTGCCCCTTCGGACGCGCGTACTTCAGCATGATGTCGCGGAGCTGCGCCGTCAGTTCCCGGATGGCCACGAGGTCCTCGTCGGTCTCGGTGGGCAGACCGATCATGAAGTAGAGCTTCAGGTTGTCGATGCCGTTTCGGAAGATCACGTCGGCCCGATCGAGGATCTCGTCGGTGGTGATCGTCTTGTTGATCACCCGGCGCATGCGGTCCGAGCCGGCCTCGGGAGCGATGGTGATGCTCTTCTCACCGCTCTTCACCAGCGCGGACACGATGGGATCCGTCAGGTCGTCCAGCCGCAGCGAAGCCGGGCTGATCTGGTACCCGAGGTCGAGCAGCCCCTGGAGGATGCGCTCGATCTCGGGGTGATCGCACAGCGCGATGGACACGAGGCCTGCCCTCGACGCGTGAACTCGGGCCTCGCGCGCGAGTTCGAGGATGCGGTCGGCCGGAAACGATCGTACGGGCAGGTAGTTGTAGCCAGCCCAGCAGAAGCGGCACAGGTTCGCGCAACCGCGCACCACCTCCACGAGGAAGCGCGAACCGAACTCCGTGTCAGGCGTGAAGATGCTGGTCGAGGGCGGGTCCAGCGCGTCCGTCCCCTTGAGCGCCGCCTTTCGCACCGGCAGTGGCGCGTCGGTCCCGGCGAGGGGTTCGTACCGCTCGATGGTGCCGTCACTGGCGTAGTGCGGTTCGTAGAACGACGGAATGTAGAAACCGCGCTCCTGCGTCAGCGTCCGGAGCAGCGCGTCGCGGGTCGAGCTTTCCCGGAAGGCACGGTCGAGCGACGGGATCAGCACCTCGGCCTCACCCGCGGCGATCACGTCGGCAAACGGCGCCAGCGGCTCGGGGTTCACGAACGTGACCGCCCCACCCACCACGACGAGCGGGTCATGCGTGGTCCGCTCCGTGGCGTACCTCTTGATCCCGGCAAGGCGGAGCAGGGTGAGCACGTTCACGTAGTCCCACTCGAACGAGACGGAGAACGCGAACACGTCGAACTCGCGCACCGGCGTCTGCGACTCCAGCGTGAGCAGCGGGGCGCCCGCCGCAAGCTGCGCCGCCAGTTCCTGCTTCGGCGGCAGGAATACCCGCTCGCAGACAATGTCCGGTTGTTCGTTGAAGAGCCGGTACACGGTCTGGAAGCCGAGGTTCGACATCCCGACCCAGTAGGTGTTCGGGAAGGCGAGCGCAATCCGCAGCCGCCCACCGTGAGGTTTGCGGACGTACCCGGTTTCTTTGGAAAGGATGTCCAGTGCGCGTTCGCGCTGTTGCCAGGACTTCATGGGTGCCGCTCGAGCCTGGCTCCCCGGTGGACGACGGCGTGGGGTCTGTTGCGACGCCGTGGTGCGGAATTGCACGATCGCTGGCGCTCGTACGCCGGCGCTCCCGGGTGCCGTGGATCTATCTACTGTATCACCGGGAACGCCCGCGCACGGGCGGCAGCACTGGTCGAGCTCGCGCCTCAGCTCTCCTGGCGGCGAAGGAACGCCGGCACGTCGAGAGCCGAGTTCATCTCGAAGTCGCGGTCGATATCGTCGAAGTCGGGTCCGGCTCCGTTGCCGCCCTGGCTCATCGGCGACGCGGCATTGATGCTCGGCAGGTCCACGATGCCGCGGCGCCCGCCCACGGCAATCTTGCCCTGCGCGAACCGCTCGGCTGACACCGTCGGGGCCGCGACTTCTGCCCGGCGTCCCACTTCGGCGTACTGCGACATGTCGATCGGCGTCTGGGCGCCGGAGGTGATCGGCCGCACGTACCCGCTCGGGCCGAAACCGGTCGCGATCACGGTGATCTTCACCTTGCCGGTGAGTGCCGGGTCGACCACGGCGCCGAAGATGATGTTCGCGTCTTCATCGGCAGCTTCCTGCACGATGGTCGACGCGTCGCTCACCTCGACGAGCGACAGGTCCGGTCCGCCGGTCACGTTGATGATTACGCCGCGGGCACCGTTGACCGAGGCACCTTCGAGCAGCGGGCTCGAAATGGCCTTGCGTGCCGCCTCGACAGCGCGGCTCTCGCCTTCGGCCACGCCCGTGCCCATCATGGCCAGTCCCATCCCGGACATGATGGTCTTGACGTCGGCGAAGTCGAGGTTGATGAGTCCGGGCACGAGGATGAGATCCGAAATGCCCTGGATCGCCTGCCGCAGCACGTCGTCGGCCGTGCAGAAGGCGTCGGTGAGCGGCGTCGACTTGTCGATGATCGTCAGCAGCCGTTCGTTCGGGATTGTGATGATCGTGTCGACGCAGTCGCGCAGCGCCTCGAGTCCGCGCTCGGCCTGCACCTGCCGCTTCTTCCCCTCGAACTTGAAGGGCTTGGTGACCACGGCCACCGTGAGCGCGCCGAGTTCACTCGCCAGGCTGGCGATCACGGGTGCGGCGCCGGTGCCGGTGCCGCCGCCAAGGCCGGTGGTCACGAAGATCATGTCCGCGCCGTCGAGGGCCTGGATGATCTTCTCGGTGTCTTCGAGCGCCGCGTTCCGGCCGACGTTGGGGTCGGCTCCGGCGCCAAGGCCCTTCGTGAGCTTCGAGCCGATCTGCAGCTTCACCTGCGCCGCGTTGTTCTTGAGCGCCTGCAGGTCGGTGTTGGCCACGATGAACTCGACGCCGTCCAGCCCGGCGCGGGCCATCCGGTTCACGGCATTCCCGCCGCCGCCGCCCACGCCGATGACCTTGATGCGTGCGCCCTTGAAGGCTTCTTCCTCGAGGCGGAGCCTCAGGCGGTCTTCGGGCGTGCTGTCATACGGGCCACCCGGCATGTTGTGGAACTCGGCCATTCGTCACTCCCCTCGAAATTTAGAAGAATTCCCTGAACAGGCCGCGAAGCCGGCCGGCAACCCGCACAAGCGCTCCCGCACCCACCGGGGTGCGCGCGCTCTCTCCCACCGAATTCCTGAAGCCGTACAGGGCCAGTCCGACACCGGTGGCGAACGTCGGGCTGTTCACGTGATCCGCAAGGCCGCCGACGCCGCTCGGACACCCGCGGCGAATCGGCAGATCGAAAATCTGCTCGGCAATCTCCGGCATGCCATCGAGGATGGCGCCGCCTCCGGTCAGGACGATGCCGGAGTTGAGGCTCTTCTCGTATCCCGCGCGGCGGATCTCATCCCACACCAGGTGGAAGATCTCCTCGGCTCTGGGCTGGAGAATCTCGGAGAGGATGCGGCGCGCCATCACACGCGGCTTCCTGCCGCCGACGCTCGCCACTTCCATGGTTTCGTCTTCGTCCACCATGCCGGAGAGCGCGCAGCCGCTCTTCCGCTTGATCTTCTCCGCGTCCGGCACCGGCGTCCGAAGCCCGACCGCGATGTCGTTCGTGAAGTGGTCGCCGCCCACGGCAATCACGGCGGTGTGCCAGAGGCTGCCGCGCTCGTAGATCGCCACGTCCGTGGTCCCGCCCCCGATGTCGACCAGGGCGACGCCGAGTTCCTTCTCGTCAGTGGTCAGCACCGACTCACCCGAGGCGAGCTGTTCCACCACCGTCTCGGCCACGTTCACGCCCGCGCGGTTGACGCACGCGACCAGGTTCTGCACGGCGCTCTGGCTGCCGGTGATGATGTGCACGTTCACTTCGAGGCGCGACCCCATCATCCCGACCGGCGCACCGATGCCGTCCTGTTCGTCGACCACGAAGTCCTGCGGGAGCACGTGGAGGATCTCGCGTCCGGTCGGCAGCGACACCGCCTTCGCGGCATCGATGGCACGCCGCACATCCTCGCGTGTGATCTCGCGGTTCTTGCCTGCCACGGCAATCACGCCGCGGCTGTTGAACCCCTTGATGTGCGGACCCGACAGGGCGAGGTGCACCTCGTCGATCTCCACACCGGCCATCAGCTCGGCTTCCTCGATCGCCTTCTTGATCGACTCGACCGCATGGTCGACGTTCACGACCGCCCCGCGCTTGATCCCGCGGGACTCCGCAACGCCCAGGCCCACGACGTCCAGCGAGCCGCCGTCGACGACCTCGCCGACCACCGCTGTCACCTTCGAGGTTCCTACGTCGAGCCCGACGAGGTACCGCTCTCTGCGTGCCACTTAGCCTCCGGTCCTTCAGTGCTGCTCGACGCGTCCGGCCGCGCTGGCCGGGCGTGACGACGCGGGGAGCACGCGACCGGCCTTGCCGATCGGGCGCACGTACACGCGTCCATCGAAACGCAAATCCACATAGTCGATGTCCGGCACGCGCGAGTGCAGCGCGTCGGACAGCGAGAGATACGACTCCACCCGCTCCAGGAAGTGGTCGTTGCCCACACGGAGCAGCGCGGGGTCGTCGTTCAGGAGAATGGTGACGTTGTGCACGTCGGTCACGTCCACCTGCGACAGCCGCTGCGCGATCGCCGGCTTCTGGCGCAGCGCCATCACCAGGCGTGCGGCGAGCGCGCCACGATCCCCGTCGGCGGCTGCGTCGGCCTGGGCGCCGCTGAAGCCGTCGACGATCGGCAGGTCCAGGCTCGCGTAGTCCGGGCCGTACTCGTCGATCTCCATCCCGTGCTCGTCTACCAGCAGCAGGCGGACGCCGCGGCGGGCGATGGCAATCGGCACGCGCTCCTGGACCACCACCTCGATGCTGGACGGCAGCGACCGGCGGAACGAGACGTCCTTGATCCATGGCGACTGCAGCATTCGGCTGCGCCACTGCTCCAGGTCCGCGTACAGGATGTTCTCGCCGCGCAGGCCATTCACCATGGCTTTCACCGCGTCCGCCGACACCCGCTGGTTCCCCGACGCCTCGATATGGTCGATGCGGAGCAGGGGCGACGTTGCGAGGAAGGCGCGAACCTTCAGGCCTCCGGCCACCAGCAGGCCGACCAGCAGCCCATATTTCAGCGTCCCGATCAGCACGGCGCGCCACACGGTGCGTCGGCGCCCGGGCTTGACGTGCGCGCGGTGGAACCGGCGGTCGGCCGAAACGGCAACCGGGCTCATGCCGGCCCTCCAGACGACGGACCGGCAGAGCCACGCCTGTCGAGGAGCGCCAGCAACTGGTCGGGCACGCTGGCGATGGAACCGGCGCCAAGGGTAATCACCACGTCTCCGGGCTTCGCCACCCGCGCGATGGCCGGCGCCACATCGGCGAGCACGGGCACCACCTCGAGCGGCACATCGAGCTGCGTACGCATCCGGGCGGCGAGTGCGTCGAGAGTGGCGCCATCGACCGGGTCCTCGCCCGCGGCGTAGACATCGGTCAGGACGACATGGCTCGCTCCCCGCAGCGACGGACCGAACGCGTCGAACAGCGCCTTCGTGCGCGAATAGCGATGCGGCTGGAACGCGACCACGATGCGCCGCCCGAGCGCAGCCGCTGCGGCCATCACCGCCGCCATCTCCGTCGGATGGTGGCCGTAGTCGTCGACCACCATGATCCCGCGCGGCTCGCCACGGACGTCGAACCGTCGCTCGGCCCCCTTGAACTCACGGAGCCCGGGAGCGAGCCGTTCGAACGGCACGCCGATCTCGATGCCGACCGCCACGGCCGCCAGCGCATTCAGCAGGTTGTGGTGCCCGGGGACGTTCAGTTCGAGCGATCCGAGCGTCACGAGCGTGGCAGACGGGTCGTCGGCGCGGCGTGCCCGGCGCTTCACCGTCGCCCGGACGGACAACGGCCCCAGTTCGACGTCCGTCGCCGTCACGTCGGCGGAAGCCGACAGGCCGTACGTGGACACGCGCCGCGTCATGCGCGACGTCACCTCCGCCAGCGGGGCATCGTCGGCACAGCAGACCACCGCTCCGTAGAACGGGACCTTGTTGGCGAAATCCACGAACGCCTGACGCAGATCGTCGAAGCTGCCGTAGTTCTCCAGATGCTCGTAGTCGATGTTGGTAATCACCGCCACCGTCGGAAACAGTTTCAGGAACGACCGATCGCTCTCGTCCGCTTCAGCCACCATCAGTTCGCCGCGTCCGAGCCTCGCATTGCTGCCGAACGCGCTCAGCCGGCCACCAATCACGGCCGTCGGATCGAGCCCCGCACGTTCGAGTGCCAGGGCGATCATCGACGTCGTGGTGGTCTTGCCGTGCGCGCCGGCCACGGCAATCGCGTACCGGAGCCGCATCAGTTCAGCCAGCATCTCCGCCCGCGGAATCACCGGAATCCCGCGCCGGTGCGCCTCGACGACCTCCGGGTTCGTCGCTCGCACCGCCGAGGAGGTGACCACGACATCGGCGCCACCCACGTGCTGCGCCGCGTGCCCGATCTCCACCTTCACGCCGAGCGACGCGAGCCGGTCGGTCACCGCGGAGCGCTTCTCGTCCGAGCCGGTGACCAGGTAGTCGAGGTTGGCGAGCAGCTCGGCGATGCCGCTCATGCCGCTCCCGCCGACTCCGACGAAATGAATCCGACGCGTCCGCCCTAGCACACCCGCTCCGTCGCCAATCCCCGGCTCATCGCCCCGCCAGTTCCAGGGCCCGGTCCACGATCACCCGCGCCGCATCCGGCTTGGCGAGCGAACGCGCCGCCAGTCCCATCCGGGCGCGACGCGCACCGTCGCGCACCAGGCTGGCAACGAGCTGCGCGAGGGCCGTCCCGGTCGCGTCCTTCTGCAGCAGCACCTCGGCCGCCCCTGCCTGCGCCAGCGCTTCGGCGTTCCGGCGCTGGTGGTCGTCGGTGGCGGTCGGCAGCGGAATCAGCACCGAGGGCTTTCCCGCGGCCGTCAGTTCCGCCAGCGTCGTCGCACCCGCACGACAGATCACCAGGTCCGCCTGCGCCAGCCGATCCCCCATGTCGTAGAGGAACGGCGCCACTTCCGCGGCCAGGCCGGTCCGCGCGTACCCCGCCTTCACCATCTCCACGTCGCGTTCACCCGTCTGGTGCACGACCCGGAGCGGCATCTCCAGCCCTGCCAGCGACCCGGACGCCTCGACCATCGCCACGTTGATCGCGTGCGCCCCCTGCGACCCGCCGAACACCAGCAGGTTCACGTCGGGCGTGCCGTCCGCCGGGCGCGACACCAGCCCCGCGAACTCCGCCCGCACCGGGTTCCCGCTGACGAAGGCCGTGGCGCCGAAGAACTCCCGCGTCGAGTCGTACGTCACCGCCGCCGCCTTGACCACACGCGCGAGGAGCCGGTTCGTCAGGCCCGGCACCGCGTTCTGCTCCAGCAGCATCGTCGGGATGCCTCGGAGCGCCGCGGCCAGGACCACCGGGCCGGAGCTGTATCCGCCCACGCCGATCACCAGGTCGGGCCTCCGCCGCGACAACAGCGCCCAGGCATCGAGCAGCCCGAGCGGAATCAGCGCTGCGCCGCGCAGCCGATCGGCAATCGCCTTCCCCTTCAACCCTCCACTGCGAATCGTGTCGAGCTCGAACCCTTCACGGGGTACGACCCTCGACTCGATCCCTCGCGCCGTGCCGGCAAACGTCACAACGCTGCTGGACACGCGTGCCAGCAGTTCACGCGCCACCGCAATTCCGGGGAACAGGTGTCCGCCTGTCCCCCCACCGGCGATGACCACGCGAATGCCGGACCTCATCAGCCCTAGGCCGTCGACGAGGCGTGCCGTGACACGTTCAGCAGCACACCCATCCCGAGCAGGTTGATGATCAGCGACGATCCGCCCGCGCTCACGAACGGCAGCGGAATGCCCTTCGTCGGCAGCAGGCCGAGCACGACGCTGATGTTCACCAGCGCCTGCACGGAGATCATGGTGGTCAGGCCGAGCGCGAGGAACGCCCCAAAGGTATCCGGGGCATTCGATGCCACCCGAAGGCCCCGCCACGTGATGACGCAGAAGCAGATTAGTACGGCTGTGGCGCCGATCAACCCGAGTTCTTCCGAAATCACCGCGTAGATGAAGTCGGAGTGCGGTTCGGGCAGGAAGAAGAGCTTCTGCACGCCCTGCATCAGGCCGCGGCCCGTGACACCGCCGGTGGCTACCGCAATGAGCGACTGAATCAGCTGGAAGCCGGTTCCCTGCGGATCGGCCCACGGGTCCAGGAACGCCGTGAAGCGCGCCCGGCGGTAGGCCGCACCGAACATCACGAGCAGCCCGGCCGGGATCGCCAGCGCCGCGGCGCCGAGCACGTACAGATAGCTGAGGCCCGCACCGAACACCATCACGCCAGCGATCAGTGCCAGCGACATCGACGTGCCGAAATCCGGCTCGAGGAGGATCAGCCCGACGAGCAGGCCGACGACCAGGCCAATCGGCAGGAGCGCGTACCCCACTTCGTTGATGCGGTGCATGCGCCGCTCGAGCATCGAGGCGATGAAGAAGATCGCGATGAGCTTCGCGAGCTCCGACGGCTGGATGCCGAGGCCACCCACGCTGAACCAGCGCCGTGCGTTGTTCACCGGAGGGCTGAAGAGGACCGCGATCAGGCAGAGTGCCACGAGACCCAGGCCAGCCCAGATCACCCGTTCCTGCTTGAACAGGTGATAGTCGAGGCTCGCGCCGGTCATCATGGCCGCCAGCCCCAGCCCCGACCACATCATCTGCTTGGTCAGGAACAGGTACGGCTGCTGGTAGCGCTCCATGGCGACGACCGCCGAGGCGCTCCAGACCATGATGATGCTCAGGCCGACCAGCGTGACGGTCGCCAGGAACAGCACGGGGTCCGATTTCAACGTTCGTGGCATGTGCCTCTAAAGTCCTGCCTGCCGAGTTCCGAGAATGGGTGAGCGGTCAGCAGCCGTCAGTCGGTCCTGGACGAAGGCACCAGCTTCGCAGGCCGGGGCAGCCTGCGTTCCCAGCAGCCAATCCTTCGTCGCGCAGATCGACTGACGACAGCTCACCGCTCACCTCACGGACGCCCGTGCGCCCGCGCGTTACGTGCGACCCTCGACCAGGCGCTGTACCGCTTCCTTGAAGCGGCGGCCGCGCTCGGCGTAGTCGCGAAACATGTCGAAGCTCGCGCACGCCGGCGCGAGCACCACCACTCCAGACGGACGTGCCAGCGCGAACGCCGCACGCACCGCCTCCTCCATCGATCCGGCGTCGCGCACTTCGGTGATGTCCCCGAGCGCCTGACGCACCAGATCCTTCGCTTCCCCAATCGCGACCACCGCCTTGCCCCGTCCGCCGATCGGCGTGCGGAGCAACCGGAGGTCGCCGCCCTTGTACTTGCCGCCGACGATGGCGACGACACCGCCCGGGAAGCTTTCGATCGAGCGGACCGCCGCTTCCACGTTCGTCGCCTTCGAGTCGTTCACGAACCGGACGCCGTCCAGATCCGCGACCAGTTCCATCGCGTGTTCCAGTCCCGCGAACGATTCCACCGCCGTCGTCATCGCCGCCGGGCTGACGCCTGCGATCGATGCCACCGTGGCGGCCGCCATCACGTCGTCGATCAGGTGCTCACCGAGCAGCCTGATGCTGGTGAGCGGCACGAGCCGCTCGGTCGCCCCGTCCACCCGCGACACGATCCAGCCGTCGTCGAGGAACGTGCCCGCCTCGAGCGTCCGGTGCCTCGAGAACAGGCGCCGCGACGCCCGTGCCTGCGAGGCCAGCCGCATCGAGGGCTCGTCGTCGGCGTTGAGCACCGCGATGTCCGAGGCCTGCTGGTTCTCGAACACGCGGGCCTTGGCCGCGCCGTAGGCCTCCACGGTGCCGTGGCGGTCCAGGTGATCGGGCGAGAAGTTCACCATCACCGAGATCCACGGCCGGAAGGTGTCGATCTGCTCCAGCTGGAAGCTGCTGACTTCCACGACGTGGAGCATGTCTGGCGTCGACTCCTCCACCTGCGCGCTGATCGGGGCGCCGATGTTGCCGCCCACCGTCACCGCGAGACCACCCTGCTTGAGCATCCGCCCCGTCAGCGTGGTCGTTGTCGACTTCCCCTTCGTCCCCGTAATCGCGATCACGCGGCCCTTCAGCCACCTGAACGCGAGTTCCACTTCCCCGATCACCGGCACGCCGGCCGCCCGTGCGGCCACGATCGCCGGCTGTTCCGGCGGTACCCCCGGACTTAGCACCAGCAGGTCGGCACCGGTGAAGGTGTCGGCCCGGTGGCCGCCGAGTTCGAGCAGCACGCCCGCATTCGTCAGCCGGTCGCGGTCGGCGTCGGCCAGTGCCGGCTTCGCGTCCGACAACGTGACCCGTGCCCCGCGGGTTGTCAGCAGCAGCGCCGCCGCTACTCCGCTCCGGGCCGCACCCACGACCGTGACGCGCTGCCCGTCGACCGTGAACACCGCCACGCCTTACCGCAGCTTCAGCGTCGTCAGGCTGAAGAGGGCGAAGATGATGCCGACGATCACGAACCGCGCGTAGACCTTCGGCTCGCTCCAGCCAATCAGCTCGAAGTGATGGTGGAGCGGTGCCATCCGGAAGACACGCTTGCCCGTGAGCTTGAAGGACGTCACCTGGATCACGACCGACAGCGCCTCCGCCACGAAGACACCGCCCACGACCACGAGCAGCAGTTCCTGCTTGATGAGCGTCGCCACCGTGCCGATCGCGCCGCCGAGCGCAAGCGAGCCGACGTCGCCCATGAAGATCTCCGCCGGATAGGCGTTGTACCAGAGGAATCCGAGCGAGGCTCCCACCAGCGCCCCGCAGAACACCGTCAACTCCGCCGCCTGCGGGAACCGCACGAGCAGCAGGTAGTCCGCGAGCACGCGGTGTCCGGTGACGTACGAGAGCGCTGTGAAGGCCGCCGCCACGATGGCGAATGTGCTGATGGCGAGGCCGTCGAGCCCGTCTGTGAGGTTGACGGCATTGGACCAGGCCACGAGCGACAGCACGACAAACGGCAGGTAGAACCAGCCAAGGTCGGGGATGAGCCGCTTGAAGAACGGGAAGATCAGGCGCGTGTTGTACGTGCCCTGCTCCTGCAGCATCATCAGCACGAGGCCGACCGCGATCGCCACGACGATCTGCCACCCCATCTTGTAGCGCGGCAGCAGGCCGTGATGGTCGCGGCGCACGATCTTGAGGTAATCGTCGGCGAACCCGATCGCCCCGAAGGCGGCCGTCGTCAGCACCGCAATCCAGACGTAGATGTTCGTCAGGTCGGTCCAGAGGAGCGTCGGGACCAGGGCGGCCGCAAGGATCAGCAACCCGCCCATCGTGGGCGTGCCCGCCTTGGCGCGATGACTCTGCGGACCTTCCTGCCGGATGACCTGGCCGATCTGGAAGTCGCGCAGGCGGCGCACGAGCCACGGGCCGAGCAGCAGGCTGATGGCCAGTGCCGACAGGCTCGCCGCGGCCGTCCTGAACGTGATGTACCGAATCACGTTGAGCACGCCGAACGTCGTGTGGAACGGATAGAGGAGGTGCAGCAGCACGCTACTTCCTCACTCCCTGGCGCAGGCGCCGGCGCGCCAGCGCCGCTCCCGCCACCTCGACGTCGTCGAAGGGCAGCGTGCGGTCGCCGATCACCTGGTACTTCTCGTGGCCCTTGCCCGCGATCAGGATGAGGTCGCCAGGCCGGGCCGCCGCAATGGCCTCGTCGATGGCCCGGTGCCGATCGACCTCCACCTGGATGCGCTGGTCGGCATCCCGCCTGGTGTCGTGCGTGATGCCGCGCTTGATTTCCTCGATGATGCGCGCGGGATCTTCGGTCCGTGGATTGTCGGACGTGATGTAGATCACGTCACTCAGCCGACCGGCTACGGCGCCCATGAGGGGCCGCTTGGTGCGGTCACGATCGCCGCCGCAGCCGAAGACGGTGATGATGCGGCCGCTGGCGAGCGGCCGCGCCGTCTCGAGCAGGTTCCGCAGCGCGTCGTCCGTGTGGGCGTAGTCCACGACCGCCGTCACGTCGTCCTGCAGCGACGACACCACCTGGAAGCGGCCGGGCACGGCCGAGAGGGAACTGATGCCGCGCTCGATGGCGTCGGTCGGCAGGTCGAGCGCGACCCCCGTGGCGACGGCCGCGAGGATGTTGTAGACGTTCGGGCGGCCGACGAGCGCCGACCGGACCGACACCGGGCCGCGCGGCGTCTTCACCTGGAACGCCAGCCCCTCGAGCGAGTACGACAGGGCCGCGGGCGTGACCTGTGCCGGACGATTGATCCCGTACGTGATCGACGCACCGGCTGTCTCGAGCAGCGCGGAGGCCCGGGGATCGTCCGCGTTGATCACGGCCGGACTGTCGCGCGGAAGCAACTGAAAGAGGCGCCGCTTCGCCTGGAAGTAGTCCTCCATGTCCGCATGGAAGTCCAGGTGGTCGCGGGTCAGGTTCGTGAACACACCGGCAGCGAAGGTGATTCCGTCCACGCGACTCAGCGCGAGCGCATGGGACGACACTTCCATCACGCAGGCACCGCAGCCCTGGTCGACCATCTCGGCGAGGAGCGCCTGCACGTCGGGCGCCTCGGGAGTCGTGCGGGTGGCCTCCCGTATTTCACGACCGGTCCGGTAGGCCACCGTTCCGAGCAGCCCGCAGCGGAGTCCCGCCGCCTCGAAGATGGAGGACACGAGGTAGCCGGTCGTGGTCTTGCCGTTGGTGCCGGTGATGCCGACCACGCGCAGACGCCGACTGGGATCGCCGTGGAAGGCCGACGCCAGAAGGGCCAACGCGAGCCTGGCGTCGGTCACCTGCGCCCAGGCGACGGGGAGTTCCGGAATGGCTGGTTCCTGGGCGACGACCGCGGCGGCACCGCGCTCGACCGCCTGGCGCACGAAGGCGTTGCCATCGGCATGCTGCCCGCGCAGCGCCACGAACACCTGGCCCGCCTCGACGCGGCGCGAGTCGTACGCGATGCCGGTGACCGCCACCGCGGCAGCCGTCGTCTGTCCGGTCGCTGAGACCAGCAGTCCGCGACGGCGCAGCACGTCGTGCAGGTCGGCCCACGTCATGGCGTTCTCGTGGTCGACACAGTGCGCAGCGTCGCGCGCGCCAGGGTGAGTCGGCAGACGGTGCCCTCTGCCACGGCCGTGCCCGGTGGGGGCTCCTGGTCGGTCACGAAGCCGTCGCCTTGGAGGCGCGCCCGCAACCCGAACTGCGTGAGCTTCCGCATCGCGGCGCGGGCGCTGAGGCCGCGCACATCGGGAACGGTGCCGGGCTCCTCCGGCTCGACGGGAAGCTGCGGCTCGGGAACGACCACGTGCGCTGGCAGCGTCGGCCCGCCGCCGGACGCCGCCACGAGCACCGGTGCGTCCGGGTTGATCGACGGGGGCACGCGCAGGTAGCGGAGCGTCTCTTCCGCGATGCGCCTGAAGATGGGCGCGGACACGGGCCCGCCGAAATGCCCGTTGTTGCCGCGCGGCGAATCGAGCACCACGAGGATGGCCACCGCCGGATCGTTGGACGGCAGGAACCCGACGAACGACGCAAAGGTGTCGCTCGAGTACCGGCCGTTCACCAGCTTGTTCGCGGTTCCGGTCTTGCCGGCAATCGTGTAGCCCGGGATCTTCGCGAGCGTCGCCGTGCCCCGCTCGACCACCTGCTCCATGATCGCCGTCATCGACGCAGCCGTGTCCTTGCTGATCGCCTGGCGCAGCACCTTCGGCTTCACGACGAGACGGCGCCCGTCCCTATAGACCGCGCGGAGGACGCGCGGCTCGAGGTAGTTCCCGCCGTTGGCCACCGCGCTGACCGCCGTGATCATCTGCAGCGGCGTCACGCCCACCTGATAGCCCATGGACACCGAGGCCAGCGCGCTCTCCGTCCACTTCGTCCGCTCCCAGACGATGCCAGGGCTCTCGGAGGGGAAGTCGGGCGACACGGGCCGGCCGAATCCGAACTTCTGCACGTAGTCGCTCAGCCGATCCGTCCCGAGCTTGAACCCGATCTTGATCGCGCCCACGTTGCTCGACTTCACGATCACGTCCATGAACGACAGCACGCCGTAGTCGTGGGTGTCGCGCACGACGCGCGAGCCGATGTTCATGCGGCCGCCGCTGACGTCGATCAGCGTCTCGATCGGCATCAGCCGCTCCTGGATCGCGGCCGAGGCCGTCACCACCTTGAACGTCGACCCAGGCTCGTACAGGTCCTGCACCGCGCGGTTGCGGCGCGCGCGTTCGTCGGCGTCGCGATAGGCGTTCGGATCGAACGTCGGCTCGTTGGCCATCGCGAGGATCTCGCCCGTGTGGGGATCCATCACGAGGGCGGTGCCGCCGAGCGCACGGTTCTCGATGACTCCGGCGTGCAACTCGCGTTCGGCGATGTGCTGCAGGAACTCGTCGATGGTGAGTTCGACCGTGGCACCGGCCGTCGGCGGCTTCTCGAACCGGCTGAAGCCGTGGCGCTTCGCGTCGATCTGCACCAGGACCTGGCCGTCCTTGCCGCGAATCACCTTCTCGTACGCCGACTCGACGCCGCTGAGGCCCTTGCTGTCGACGCCGACGAAGCCGAGCACGTGCGCCGCGAGTGCCTCGTTCGGGTACTCGCGATGGCTCTCCTTCATCATGCCGATGCCGTCGAGGTTCAGCGCGCGCACGCGCTGGGCGACGTCGGCCGGCACCTGCCGCCGCACATAGGTGAAGTGACGCTGCTGCTCGAGCTTCTCCCGGAGTTCCTGGCGTTCCTTCTTCGTGCAGTCGCGGAACGCGGCGCAGAGCTTGTCGACGGTCGCGGCGTCGTTTTCGATCGCCGACGGCACGGCGTAGATGGTGTCGGCATCGACGCTCGTCGCCAGCACGCGCCCCTTGCGGTCGACGATGTCGCCGCGCTTGGCCGCGAGCGTGCGCGTCTGCAGTTGCTGGCGCTCGGCGCGATCGACCATCTCGTCGTGCCGGATGACCTGCAGGTAGACGAGGCGCGCCTCGATCCCGAGCGCCCACAGTCCGAACGCCACGGCCGCAAAGGTCAGGCGCGACCGCATCGTCTGGCGCCAGTCCGGCGCAGCTTCGCCCACGGCCGGGTTCCGGTTGTTGGCAGGACGCCATCCAAGGCGCCGAAGACGTTCGATCACCGGCGTGCTACCACGGACCTGGCCGGCGGTTCGGCCGGCACGACACGCTCGATCACGATCGCGTCTTCACGCGTCGGCGTGATCAGGTTCAGGCGTCCGCGGGCGAGCGCCTCGATGCGCTTGGGGGAGCGCAACGTCTCGATCTGCAGCCGGAGCAGGCGCGTGGCGCTCTCCTCCTCGGCCTGTGCGCGCTGCAGTTCCTCCAGCCGGTATCCGTGCCGCAGCAGGTCGAAGTGCTGCCACGTCCAGAACATCACGGCCACGACGATGAGCGTCGCCAGGCCGAGCGTCTTCCACATCTCCACCTGCCGCTCGGTGTCGACCTCGCGGACGATGGGATTGTTGCGGACATCCTTGCGAACGGCGTATTCGAAGGTCTCGGCCATCACGCCACTCCTTCGATCGCGCGCAACTTGGCGCTGCGCGAACGTGGATTTGCCTGCAGTTCGTCGTCGGCTGCGGTTTCCGGCCGCTTCGTCAGCACGTGCCCGCGTCCGTCCTGCTGCAGTGCGCGGAACGTGTGCTTGACGATGCGGTCTTCGAGCGAGTGGAAGCTGATCACCACGAACCGCGCGCCCTCGCGCAGGTGCCGGGTGACGGCCACCAGGAAGCGGTCGAGTTCTTCCAGTTCGCGGTTCACCCAGATGCGCAGCGCCTGGAAGGTCCGCGTCGCCGGGTCGATGCGCTGATAGCCGCGAACCGGAACGGCGCGGCGCACGATGGCCGCGAGACGTCCGGTGGTCACGATCGGCTCACTCGTGCGCGCGTCAACGATGGCTCGCGCGATCCGCCGCGAGAAGCGCTCCTCGCCGTACTGGTAGATCGCATCGGCGAGCTCGACTTCCGACGCGGTCGCGACGAGATCCGCCGCCGTTTGGCCGCTCGAGCGGTCCATGCGCATGTCGAGCGGTTCGTCGCGCATGAAGCTGAAGCCGCGGCCATCGAGGTCGAGCTGCATGGACGACACGCCGAGGTCGGCGAGCGCCCCGTCGATGCTGTCGATGCCTCGGCGTTCGAGTTCGCGTTCGATCTCGCGATAGTCGGAGTGAATGAGCTCGACCTGCGCACTCCACGGCGCAAGCCGCTCGCGCGCAATCGCCAGCGCATCCGCGTCGCGATCGAAGCCGATGAGACGGGAGGCGCCCGCCTCGAGAAGCGCGCGCGAGTGCCCGCCAAGGCCGACGGTACAATCGACGTAGAGTCCGCCGCGCTGCGGCTGCAGGTGATGCAGCACCTGCGTCGGAAGCACCGGGATGTGCGTGCTCATATCCCGAACTCCGAGAGGGCACGCGCATCGTCGTCGGTGAACGGCTCGCGCTGCAGCTTGGAGAGGAACCGATCGTGGTTCCAGACGTCGAGATAGCTGTACTGGCCGAGGACGTCGACGTCGCCGAACATCGTGGCCGATTCGCGGAGCCGCATGGGCACGAGCACGCGACCCTGGGTGTCGAGCTCCGCAGCCGAACCGAAGTAGTTCACGCGGTCGAGAAAGCGCGCCTTGGAGGGATTAGTGGAGGGAACCTGACTCAGTTTTTCTTCGAGCTCGAGCCACACGGGCATTGGATAGATCCGGACGTACTCGCCGGACAGGCTCGTGAGGTACAGCTCGCGCCCGTACTTGCTTTCGAGCAGGGACTTGAAGGCCGTGGGGACCTTCAGACGTCCTTTCTCGTCGATGCGTGCGGGCGCATTCCCTCTAAACACGCGACACTACTCCACTTCTGACCACAATTTTCCACGTCGATAGTAGGAGAGGGCCAGAAGTGTGTCAACCGCAAAACACCAGTACTCAGTGAGTTACGCCAAAGCTTCTCCCTATCATCGCCCCTCGGGTGTACGCCCAGTACGAGCGCGGCTCTGGCGTCTGCCATAAAGCGTCCACGTCCGAGTGTCGCCATGATGACGACAGCTGCTCGCGGCGACGCCCCTTGACGGACTTGCAGTACGATCCGGAGTTCCGCATGTCCGCACTCGCCGAACGCACCTCGATCCTGGTGCCCGCCTACAACGAGGCTCATTCGGTCGCCGCCCTGGTCGAGGGGCTCAGGCGCCAGGCGCCCTGGCAGGAGATCCTGGTCATCGACGACGGGTCCACCGACGGCACCGCTGATGAAGCGGCCCGCGCCGGCGCGCGCGTCGTCCGGCATCCCTATAACAAAGGGAACGGCGCCGCCGTGAAGACCGGGTTGCGGCAGGCGGCGGGCACTTACATCCTGATCGTCGATGCCGACGGACAGCACCGGCCGGCCGACGCGGTCCGGCTCGTCGAGCAGCTCGATCGCTACGAGCTCGTCGTCGGCGCGCGGTCGGCCGACTCCCAGGCCTCGTGGTCACGGCGGCTCGGCAACCAGGGCCTGAACTGGGTGGCGAGCTACCTGACCGGGCGCGAGATTCCTGACCTGACGTCCGGATTCAGGGCCGCCCACCGGCGCTGCATGCTGGAGTTCATTCACCTGTTCCCGAATGGATTTTCCACGCCGACAACGTCTACCATGTCCTTTATCCGCGCGGGCTACAGCGTGCGGTTCGAGCCGGTCGTCGCCGAGCAGCGGCTCGGCACGTCGAAGATCAGGCTCGGATCGGACGGAGCGCGGTTCGTGCTGATCCTCCTCAAGGTCATCACCATCTTCAGCCCGCTTCGCCTGTTCATCCCGGTGGCCGGTGCGTGTTTCACCGTGGGCGCCGGCTACGCCGCGTGGACCATTGCCACGCAGGCCCATGTCACCAATTCATCAGTGCTGCTGATTCTCTCGAGCGTGATCATCTTCCTCATCGGACTGGTGTCCGAGCAGATCGCATCGCTCCGGCCGGAAGGGCATCGTTCGTGAGCCAGACCGCCCTGGTCGTGATTCCGACGTACAACGAACGGGCCAACATCCCGACGCTCGTCTCCGGCTTGATGGTGCATGCGGACGTCCGCGTACTGGTGGTCGACGACGCCTCGCCCGACGGCACCGGCGAGGTGGCGGAAGCGCTGGCGCGGGAATATCCCGGGCGTGTGTCAGTGCTGCACCGCACCAGCAACCGTGGATTCGGACGGTCGTACATCGACGGCATGAAGCAGGCGCTTGGCGAGCCCGTGGACCTGATCTGCCAGATGGATGCAGACCTGAGCCACGATCCGGCGCAACTGCCCTCGCTGCTTGCCGCATCCGCGCACGCCGACCTCGTGATTGGCGCGCGCTACGTCCCGGGCGGACGGATCGTGAACTGGCCTCTGAAGCGGCACTTCCTGAGCCGCTTCGCGAACATGTACATCAGGGCCGTGACCGGTGTCAGCGCGCACGACTGCACGTCCGGCTACCGGTGCTGGCGGAAGGCGGCCCTTGCGGCCCTGCCGCTCGATCAGTTCTTCTCGGACGGCTACTCGTTCCTCGTGGAGATGCTCTACGAGGCCCACCACTCGGGCTGCCGGATCGCCGAGGTGCCGATCACCTTCGTCGAACGCCGCGAGGGCGAGTCGAAGGTCTCGCGCGCGGTGCTCGTGGAGTCGGCCATCACACCGTGGCGCCTCCGTTCCGGCTCCCGCGCTACCAGGACGCCGTGACGACCGACTACCGGCACTTCTACGCTGGGCGCCGGGTGCTCGTGACCGGCGGCCTGGGCTTCATCGGCAGCACGGTCGCCCGTCAACTGGTCGCCCTTGGTGCCGACGTCAGCCTCGTGGATGCCCTGCTGCCCGACTGCGGCGGGAACCTGTTCAACATCGACGGGATTGCGGAGCGCGTGCGCCTCGAATCCGCCGACCTGCGGGACCGTGCCGCCATGGACCGGGTCGTGGCGGGCCAGGATGTGATCTTCAACCTCGCCGGACAGGTGAGTCACATCGACAGCATGCGCGACCCCTACACGGATCTGCAGGTGAACTGCCTCAGCCATCTCACGCTCCTCGAAGCGTGTCGGGCGGTGAATCCCTCGGTCAAGGTGGTCTATGCGGGCACACGCCAGATCTACGGCCGGCCAGACTCGCTGCCGGTGAGCGAGTCCCACCTGGTCCGCCCGACGGACGTCAACGGCATCAACAAGGCGGCCGGCGAGCAGTACCACCTCGTCTACAACAACGTCTTCGGCCTGCGCGCCTGCTCACTGCGCCTCACCAACATCTACGGGCCGCGTCAGCTGATCCGGCACAACCGGCAGGGGTTCATCGGCTGGTTCATCCGGCTCGCGATCGAGGACCGGACCATCCAGATCTACGGCGATGGCGCGCAACTGCGTGACTTCGTGCACGTGGAGGATGCGGCCGACGCGTTCCTGCGGGCCGGCGCCTCCGACGCGTGCAACGGCGAGGTCTTCAACGTGGGAGGCAGCGAGCCTGTCAGCCACAGTGCCCTGACGGACATGCTGCTCGAGGCCGCCGGATCGGGCCGAGTGGAGTACATCGCGTGGCCGGCCGAAAAGAAGGCCATCGATATCGGCAGCTTCTACGCAGACTCGGGACGGTTCCGTGCGAGGACCGGCTGGGAACCGAAGGTGGACCTCCGCGACGGTCTTCGGTCCACGCTGGCCTTCTACCGGGCACACCTGTCGCACTACCTGGACGCGCCCTCCGAGGCCGGGCGATGAGTCACGCCCGGGTGCCCTTCGGCTCACCTGCCCCCCGCGAGGACGCCGACGCGGTTCGCGACGCCATCGCGCGCGTCGTGCAGAGCGGCTGGTATGTGCTCGGGCCGGAAGTCTCGGCCTTCGAAGCCGAGTTCGCCGCGGCGTCTGGAGCCGCCCACGCCATCGGCGTCGGCACGGGCACGGACGCGATTGCGCTGATCCTGAAGGCGCTCGACATCGGTCCTGGGGACGAGGTGATCACCACGCCCCTGTCGGCGGCGTACACGGCCCTGGCCGTCATCATGGTCGGCGCGCGACCGGTGTTTGCGGACATCGACCCGTCCAGGCACACGCTGTCTCCCGCGGCGGTCGAGGCGGCGATCACCCCACGCACCCGAGCCATCCTGCCCGTGCATCTGTACGGCCAGGCCGCCGATATGCGGGCGCTGTCGGCAATCGCCAGCCGGCACGGTCTCGCCCTCGTGGAAGATGCCTGTCAGGCCCACCTGGCCACCTCGGAGGGGCGGCCGGTCGGCACCATCGGCATTGCCGGGGCGTTCAGCTTCTATCCGACGAAGAATCTCGGCTGTCTCGGCGACGGCGGGGCCATCGTCACCAGCGACACGGCACTGGCCGATCGCCTGCGGCGCCTTCGCAACGGCGGACAGACGAACCGGTACCGTCACGCCGAAGCCGGCATGAACTCGCGGCTCGACGAGATGCAGGCCGCGATTCTCCGCGCGCGGCTGCCATATCTCCGGGGCTGGACGGCGCGACGCCGTGAGCTGGCCGCGCGTTACCGAGCAGGGCTGGCCGCGGCACCGGTCGCGGTGCCGGCGGAGTACGACGCGGGTCACGTCTACCACCTGTTCGTGGTGCGGACGCCCGTGCGGGCGCGACTGCAGGAACACCTGTCCGCGCAGGGCATCGAGACGCTCGTGCACTACCCGGTGCCCATCCCCCGCCAGCCGGCCCTGGCCGCGCAGGCACCAGCAGATTGCCCGGAGGGGCAGCGCGCGTGCGACGAAGTGCTGTCGCTGCCGCTGCACCCCGGACTCGGGACGGCCGACCTCGACGCGGTCGTCGCAAGCGTGTGCGCATTCAACGAGGAGTAGGACATGCGGGTACTCATCACCGGCGGCGCCGGATTCATCGGCTCTCATCTATCCGAGGCGCTGCTCGGCGCGGGACACCAGGTCCACGTGCTGGACAACCTGTCGACCGGTTCGATTGCGAACATCGCCCACCTGAAGGGGCGGGCCGGCTTCACCTATGACATCGACTCGGTGGACAACGAGTCGCTCCTCGCGGAACTGATCGACAACGCGGACGTCATCTTCCATTTCGCGGCCGCGGTCGGCGTCAAGCTGATCGTCGAGCAGCCCGTGCACACGATCGAGACCAACGTGCACGGCACCGAGGTCGTGCTCAAGCACGCGAACAAGAAGAAGAAGCTCGTCGTGATCGCGTCGACTTCCGAGGTGTACGGCAAGAGCGTCGATGTCCCGTTCCGCGAGGACGCGGATCTCGTGATGGGTCCGACGCCGAAGCACCGCTGGGCCTACGCCTGCAGCAAGGCGATCGACGAGTTCCTGGCACTCGCTTACTGGAAGGAGCGCAAGCTCCCGGTGATCATTGTCCGCTTCTTCAACACCGTCGGGCCGCGCCAGACGGGCCAGTACGGCATGGTCATCCCGAACTTCGTGCGCCAGGCGCTGGCCGGCGAGCCGATCACCGTGTTCGGCGACGGCACCCAGTGCCGCTCGTTCACGCACGTCAGCGACGTCGTCCGCGCACTCATCGCGCTGATGAGCGAGCCGAAAGCCATCGGCGAGGTCATCAACATCGGGAACGTGGAAGAGGTGTCCATCCTCGGCCTGGCCGAACGCATCAAGGCCATGTCGAGCTCGACATCGTCGATCAAGCTGATCCCGTATGACGAAGCCTACGAGTCGGGCTTCGAGGACATGCCGCGGCGCCTGCCGGACCTCACCAAGATCCGGAAGATGATCGGCTACGAGCCCCGCCATACACTCGAGTCGATTCTCAACGACGTGATCGAGTACGTCCGGAACCACTAGCCGTATACTGGCGGCATGCGGCTCCGAATGCTCTGTCTGGCAGTCGCCCTGGTCGGGCTGGTGGTCACACCGGCCCGGGCGGATGTGCGTATCACCATCGCCGACGGCAAGGTTTCGATCTCGGCGCAGAATGCCACCATCCGGCAGATCCTCACGGAGTGGGCCCGTGTCGGCCAGATGAAGATCGTGAACGCCGAGCGCGTGTCCGGCGCACCGATCTCGCTCGAACTGGCCGACGTGCCCGAGACCCAGGCACTCGATACGGTGCTGCGCTCGGTGAGCGGGTACCTGGCCGCGCCGCGTGCCGTGCCGCTCGCCAACGCCTCGACGTACGACCGCATCTACCTGCTGCCGACCAGTACCGGGTCCACCGCTCGACCGGCTCCGCCGCCCACGCCGGGTTCGGGATTCGCGCAGCCAGGGTTCACGCCACCGCCGGTGTTCACGCCGCCGGTGCAGGACGATCAGGACGACGATGAGCCGCGGCCGCAGGTGGTGCAGCCGGGCACGCAGCCGCCAAACGGTCCGCGGGGGCCGGCATTCACCACCTTCCCCGCGCCTCAGGGTCCGCAGCCGAGGCAGTTCCCGCAGGCGCCGCAACAGGGGACGCCGGCGCAGCCGGCCGCGCCACCCCAGCCGACCACCACGTTCGGCGCGCCGCCCGCCGGAGGCGCCCCCTTCGGGGTCAGCACCCCGGGCATGGTCGTGCCGGCGCCCCAGCAGCAAGGCCCAGCAGGCGACCGCCGCTGACGGCCTGACCGAGGAGTCTCATCCGATGCCGCTCGTCGACGAGGTCAGCGCAGCCATAACCGAGGCCATGCGCCAGAAGGACGCCGCCCGCCTGTCCGCCCTGCGGATGCTCAAGGCCGCGTTCATGAACAAGAGCGTCGAGAGAGGGCACGATCTCGACGACGCGGAAGCCCGTCAGGTCGTTGGCGCACTCGTCAAGCAGCGGAAGGACTCGATCGAGCAGTTCGAGAAGGGCGGGCGTCCGGATCTGGTCGCGAAGGAGGCCGCCGAAGTCGCGATCCTCGAGTCGTACCTGCCGCCGGCCGCAGACCCCGCCGTGGTTGAGTGCGCGGTGGCCGAGGCCATCGCGGAAACCGGCGCCACGTCCGCGAAGGACATGGGCAAGGTGATGAAGGCGGTCATGCCGAAACTGGCCGGTCAGACGGTCGACGGCAAGGTCGTCAACGAGCTCGTGCGAAAGAAGCTGTCCGGCGCCTAGCGCATGGCGCACGACACGCTCGTCGACCCGCCGCCCGCCTCACCCGACTCCGCTCCGCCAGAACGTCTCGCCCACGCCGCCGGCCTGGCCGGCGCCGCGACGCTCACCAGCCGCATCCTCGGCCTCGTGCGGGAACAGGTGCTCGCCGCCCTGTTCGGCGCGGGCGACACCATGGACGCGTTCAACGTCGCGTTCCGCATCCCGAACCTGGTGCGCGACCTGTTCGCCGAAGGGGCGATGAGTTCGGCGTTTGTCCCCACCTTCACGAAACACCTGACCCTGCACGGCAAGGCCGACGCGTGGCGTCTCGGCAACAACGTCATCAACGCGCTGCTGCTCGTCACAGGTGTCCTGGTCGTCCTGGGCTACGCGTTCGCGGGACCGCTCGTGACGCTGTTCGCGCCGAGCTTCGGCGCCGTCCCCGGCAAGCTCGAACTCACCATCGCGCTGGCGCGCGTGATGGTCCCGTTCCTCGCCCTCGTGGCTGTCGCGGCAGCCATGATGGGGATGCTGAACTCCCTGCGCCACTACTTCATCCCGGCCGTCTCGCCAGCCACCTTCAACGTCGTCGCCATCGTGTTCGCCGTGGGGCTGACGCCGCTGATGCCCTCGTTCGGTCAGCCGCGCATCATGTCGATGGCCATCGCGGCCCTCGTCGGCGGACTGATGCAGGTGCTCGTGCAGTGGCCGTCGCTGCACAAGGAGGGGTTCCGGTACCGGCCCGTGCTCGACCTGCGCGACCCGGGCCTGCACCAGGTTCTCGTGCTCATGGGTCCGGGGTCGGTCGGGCTGGCGGCCACGCAGCTGAACCTGTTCGTCACGACGATCCTCGCCACAGGCCAGGGCACGGGCGCCGTGTCGTGGCTGCAGTATGCATTTCGCGTGATGTACCTGCCGCTCGGACTCTTCGGCGTGTCGATCGCCACGGCGGTGCTGCCGAGCGCCGCGCGCCACGCTGCGCTCGACGATCGCCTGGCCATTCGCGCCACGGTGTCCAGGGGGCTGGCGCTGATGCTGGTCGTCAACCTGCCGGCCACGTGTGGGCTCATCGCGCTGTCCCACGAGATCATCCGCCTGCTGCTCGAGCGGGGCCGCTTCACCGAGGCCGACACCGTCGCGACCGCGTGGGCGCTCCGGCTCTACGCCATCGGGCTCGTCGGGTATTCGACGACACGGATTGCGTCGCCCGTGTTCTACGCCATTGGTCGAAGCCGCGTGCCGGTGCTCCTGAGTGGCGTCTCGGTGACAGCCAACCTCGTGCTGAGCCTGGTGCTGGTGCGCGCGATGGGATTCGGGGGACTGGCGCTCGCCACGTCGTGCGCGGCCCTGCTGAACGCCTCGATGTGCGTCTGGCTGCTGCGCGGCGAGCTTGGCGGCATCGGCGCCCGCCAGTTGCTGCCCGTGCTCGGCAAGGTGGCGATCGCCTCGGCCGTCATGACGGGGGTGGTGCTGGCCGCAAGCCGGTCGCTTGCATCCGCCGTGTCCGGATCCGGTACGGTGGTGCTGGCCGTCAACCTGATGGTGTCGATCGGTGCGGGGCTCGTCGCGCTGCTGATTGCGGCGCGGCTGTTGGGAATCGCGGAGGTCGAGACATTGACGGCAGAAGCGCGCAGGCGGGTACAGAAGTTGCTCGCCCGCTGACAGGCGACCGTATCCAACGGTGATACGATCCCCGATGTCGCGTCATGCGCCGATCCTCTTACTCGCCATACGGCTCACAGATGTCGTTCGGCCCCGGCCCGCTCTCGCCGGCGCTGATGGCCCTCATCGGGGCCAACGTCGTCGTGTTCCTGATCCAGGCGTTCATGCCATTCGCGCTGGAACGGGCACTCGGCCTCCAGCCGGCGGCGGTCCTGGGCAGCGCCGACCTGTGGCGGCTCGCGTCGTACATGTTCCTGCATGCCGACGTGTCGCACATCCTCTTCAACATGCTCGCGCTCTGGATGTTCGGCACCGAGCTCGAACGCATGTGGGGGACGCCGTACTTCCTGAAGTTCTACTTCGTGACCGGCGTGGGAGCGGCCGTACTCACGGTCATCTTCGCCCTGCTGCCGTTTCCGTTCGCGGACCACGTCTACCGCTCGAACGTCATCGGTGCGTCCGGCGCGATCTTCGGACTCCTGCTCGCCTACGCGATGTACTTCCCCGACCGGCAGCTGCTGCTCTTCCTGCTGTTCCCGGTGCGGGTCCGGTACGCCGTGATGATCTTCGGTGCCGTCGAACTCTTCGTGGCGATCTCCGGGCGGAGCGGCGTCGCGAACGCCACGCACCTGGGCGGCCTGCTCGTCGGCTATCTCTATCTGAAGAGTGGCCGCATCGTCCTGCACCCGTGGGCCGAGGTGAAGTACCGCTACCTCAAGTGGAAGATCAACCGCGCGAGAAGCCGCTTCGATGTGTACCAGGGCGGCCGCTCGGTCGACCGGTCACGCCAGAACGACTGGGACAGGCGGATTCACTGAACCGAGAACTCAGAAGTCAGAACTCAGAAGTTGAACACGTCAATTCTGAGTTCAGAGTTCTGACTTCTCGGTTGCGCCGCGTCAGCGGCGAAGACTGAACGGCAGCCGGATCCCACCGATCGCCAGCGCGAGCGTCCCTCCGACGACCGGCAGGCCGTATCCATTCGTCAGGAACGACATCTTGAAGAGCGCGCCGCTCGCCACGTGGATGTTCATCACCATGAAGAAGGCGAGGAAGGCGGCGAGGGGTGTCCAGACGCCGAGGATGAGTGCCACGCCGGCGGCGAGTTCGCCGAGCGGCACCAGGCGCGCGAAGACCTGCACGCCGGGAATCGCGACGTGCTCCAGGTACCAGCGGCTGGTGGACCCGGCGGCGGCATCGGCCAGCCAGCCGTTGAAGCGGCCCGCGAGAATGGCGGCGTTCGTCAGCCACGCCAGCTTGCCGATCCCCTCGAAGAGAAAGAAGACGCCGAGGCACAGCCGCAGTGTCGTCAGTCCGGTGCCCTGTCGATCAATCGCCATGGCGGCCCTCTGCTCCAGTCGCGCCGCGGGCAGGCCCCGCCGGCGGCTCATTGCGGAAGCTCGTCGTCACCACCGGTCAGCCACTCCTCGCGAATCGGACTGAAGACATCGAGTTCGAACGTGTCCTCGAGCGCTTCGGCCTGATGCTCCACGCCCGAGGGGATGTGAATCACCTCGCCCTCGCGCACGGTGATCTCCTCGCCGCCAACAATGAACTTGAGCGCACCCTGAAGGACGTACGTCATCTGCTCGCTGGTGTGCGCGTGGAGCGGGACCAGGCAGCCACGCTTCACGTACACCTGGACGAGCATCTCGCGCTCACCACTGACGACCTTGCGCGACAGCATTTCGGTCACTTTGTCGAGTGCAATTTCGTCCCACCGGTGGAGGCGGACGCCTGTCTGACCCATGCACGCTGAGGATATATCAAGCGAGACCGGGTGCTATACTTCGGGGTTGATGAAGAGCGCCGTCGTGAACGGTGATCGGCAGGGGACGCAGGCCACGCGGGCCTCCTACGAAGGTCTCTCCCGCGACGCGGTCCTCGAGGCCTACCGTACCATCGTCAAGTCGAGACG
The DNA here is from genome assembly GCA_046331345.1 of Vicinamibacterales bacterium. Lineage (GTDB taxonomy): Bacteria > Acidobacteriota > Vicinamibacteria > Vicinamibacterales > CAVVIG01 > CAVVIG01. The sequence continues at coordinate 147,059 of JAXLRA010000007.1, forward strand.
GATCGACGACAAGGAGATCCAGCTCAAGAACCAGAGCCAGGCGTTCTTCCAGATCAGCGGCGCCGGACACGAGGCGATTCTCGTCGCCGTCGGCCTCACGCTGCGACCCGGCTACGACTGGTTCCACGCCTACTATCGCGACCGCGCGCTCTGCCTGCAGCTCGGCGTCACCGCGCTCGACATGCTGCTCGCCGCCGTGGGCGCCGATGCGGACCCCAGCAACGCCGGACGGCAGATGCCGTCGCACTGGGGCAGCAAGTCCCTCAACATCGTGGCCGGCTCGAGCGCCACGGCCACGCAGGTCCTGCATGCGGTCGGCATGGCGGAAGCCGGCGTGCTCTACGGCCACATCCGCGAGATCGCCCAGCGCGAATCGCTCTTCCACGCGGACGAAATCGTCTACACGTCGCTCGGTGAAGGCTCCACGAGCGAAGGCGAGTTCTGGGAGTCGGTCAGCGTGTCGTGCACCCGCCACCTGCCGGTGCTGTTCCTCGTCGAGGACAACGGCTACGCGATCTCCACGCCGGTCGAAGTGGAAACCCCTGGTGGCGACATCTCGAAGGTGCTGCGCGGCTTCCCGGGCCTGCACATCGAGACGGCCGATGGCACCGACCTCTTCGACAGCCTGCGCGCCGTGCGCGCCGCCGCCGAGTATGTACGGGCCCGCAAGGGGCCGGCCCTCGTTCACGCGCACGTCATCCGTCCCTACTCGCACTCGCTGTCAGACGACGAGAAGCTGTACAAGACGGCGGCGGAGCGTGAGGCCGAGGCGCGGCGGGATCCCATTCTGAAACTCGCCGGGTTCATCAAGGACAACGGCTTGGCCTCGGCGGCGGACCTCGCCGCGATCGAGGCGGACATCGAGCGCGAGGTGGCCCTCGCGGCCGAACAGGCGGTGGCGTCGCCCAAGCCCGCGAAGGACACGGCCGGGCTCTACGTCTACTCGCCGAACGTCGACCCCACGTCCGCGGCCTTCGAGACACCGGCGAAGCCGCACGGCAAGCCCGAGACGATGGTCGATGCGATCAACCGGACGCTGAAGGACGAAATGGCGCACAACCCGCGCATTGTCGTCTTCGGCGAGGATGTCGCGGATGCCAGCCGCGTGGACGCCCTGAAGGAAGTGAAGGGCAAGGGCGGCGTCTTCAAGGTGACGCACGGGCTGCAGCGCCACTTCGGCGAGCATCGCGTGTTCAACGCCCCCATCGCGGAGGCCAGCATCATCGGCCGCGCGGTCGGCATGGCCATGCGCGGGCTGAAGCCGGTGGTCGAGATCCAGTTCTTCGACTACATCTGGCCGGCGATGATGCAGATCCGCGACGAGATGTCGATGCTGCGGTATCGCTCGGGCAATCACTGGTCGTGCCCGATGGTCATCCGCGTGCCCATCGGCGGCTACCTGCGCGGCGGTGGCCCGTATCACAGCCAGTCGGGCGAGAGCATCTTCGCGCACTGCCCGGGTGTCCGCATCGTGTATCCCTGCAACGCGATCGACGCCGCGGGGTTGCTGCGCACGGCCATCCGGTGCGACGACCCCGTGCTGTTCCTCGAGCACAAGCACCTGTACCGCCAGACCTACAACAAGGGCGAAGACCCAGGTTCGGGCTTCATGATCCCGTTCGGCAAGGGGAGCGTGCGGCGCGAAGGGTCGGATGTCCTGGTGATTACGTGGGGCGCGCTCGTGCAGCGGTCGCTGCTGGCCGCGCAGCAGGCGGCGGAGCGGGACGGGATCGAAACCACGGTGCTCGACCTGCGCACGATCATGCCGTTCGACTGGGAGTCGATCGCCCGGCTCGTGAAGCAGACCAACCGTGTGGTCATCGCGCACGAAGACACGCTCACGTGCGGGTTCGGCGCGGAACTCGCGGCGCGCATCGCCGACGAACTCTTCCCGTACCTGGACGCGCCCATCCGGCGCGTGGCGGCGATGGACACGCCCGTGGCGTACTCGCCGGACCTCGAGGAAGCCATCCTGCCGCAGCCGCACGACGTGCTCGACGCCATTCGCGCCGTCGCACGCTTTTGAAGGCCGGGCTCGCGACCGTCGCCAGCCTGGCGCTCTTCTCGTCCGTCCTCCTCGCGATCTCCGCCGACACGCTGACGCCCTCGCGGTCCGTTCCGCCCGAGATCGCGGGCCGCTTCCGCGATCCGCGGGGCTTCCAGCAGAGCGCGTCGGGGCAGTACTACGTCTTCGACCGGCGCGCGCACGAGATGTGGGGCATCGATCCCCGCTTCGACGGCCCGTTCCGCATCGTGGAGATCGGCGCCGAACCGGGACGCATCATCGACCCCACCTCGTTCGCAGTCGCGCCGGACGGCACCTTCGTGGTGGCCGATGCACCACGCGGCATGGCGCGGATCCAGGCGTTCACGCCGGCGGGCTTCAGGACAGCCGGGTTCTTCATCAGCGGTGGAACCCGCCCCCGCATCACCATCGAGAACACCGTGCTGAGCGGCATCGGGTCCATGCAGTTCACCGGCCGCTCCGTGCTGCTCTCCCAGCCGGAAAACGGATCCCTCATCACGGAGTACCTCCTCAGCGGACAGCCGGGCCGTTCGATGGGCCAGCTGCGACCGACGGGCCACGAGGCCGATCCTGACGTGCACCTCGCGCTGAACAGCGGGATTCCCCTGCTTGCGCCGGGCGGTGACCTCTTCTACGTCTTCCAGGCGGGGCTGCCCGTGTTCCGCAAGTACGACGCGACCGGCGCGCTGCTGTTCGAACGCCAGATCCAGGGCCGGGAGATCGACGCGCTGCTGCCGACCCTCCCCGGCACCTGGCCGCGCAATCCCCTCGACGGCGAGCTGCCGCTCGTACGGCCCACGATCCGCTCGGCCGCGGTCGACGCGAAGGGCCAGCTGTGGGTCGCCTTCGACGCGGGCTTCACCTACGTGTTCGATGCGGATGGCGACAAGGTCCGCATGGTGCGCTTCCGTGGCGCGGGCCCCGTCGTCCCGACCACCATGTTCTTCGGCCCGGACGGCGGCCTCCTCGTCACGCCGGGGCTCCACGTCTACGAGCCGGGCTGATCCACCCCGCCGGCCCAGCCGGGTCCGCCTGTGGGGGCGCCCCCCCAACGTATGCTTGCAATCCCCACCCGCGCTGAATGAACATTCATTCAGGTCATGCCAGCCAGCTCGAGCGCACGGCGTCGTCCCGTGCAGGCGCCCGCTCCCGCCGACAAGCGCGAGGCCATCATGCGGGCCGCGATCGACGTGTTCGCCGAACGCGGGTACTTCAACGCGCAGGTGGCCGACATCGCGCGCGTCGCCGGCATCGCGGCGGGAACGGTCTACCTCTACTTCCGCAGCAAGGACGACCTGCTGGTCTCGATCTTCGAGCGGACCATGAAGCAGCGGCTCGCCGAGGGGAAGGCGGCAGTGGCCGATGTGGCCGACCCCGCGGACCGACTCCGGCAGTTCGCGCACCTGCACCTCGGCATGCTCGGGCGCGACCGGAACCTGGCGATCGTCTTCCAGGTGGAACTGCGGCAATCGGTGAAGTTCATGGAGCGCTTCTCGTCCACGCTGCTCCGCGACTACCTCGGCCAGATCCGCGCGGCCATCGAAGACGGCCAGGCGCGCGGCTCCTTCAGGCGCGACATCAACGCCACGACGGGTGCCAAGATGTTCTTCGGCGCACTCGACGAGATGGCGACCAACTGGATCCTCAGCCGGCGGCGGCGCAGCCTCGAGTCGGACGCCGACGCGGTGGTGGATCTCTTCCTCGACGGGACACGGGCACGATGAGCACTCCACACATCCGATCCGCCGCCATCCTCGGCGCCGGCACGATGGGCGCACAGATCGCGGCACACCTCGCCAACGCCGGCATCCCGGTGCTGCTGCTCGACGTCACGCCCGAAGCGGCGCGCGACGGGCTGAAGCGGGCCGCGGGCCTGAAGCCCGACCCCTTCTTCACGAAGGAGGCGGCGGCGCTGGTGACGACCGGCGGCTTCTTCGACAGCCTGAAGAAGATCGGATCTGCCGACTGGATCATCGAGGCGGTCGTCGAGAAGCTCGATATCAAGCAGACCCTCTTCAAGCAGATCGAGGCGCTGCGCGCGCCGCACGCCATCGTCTCGTCGAACACGAGCGGCATTCCGATTGCCGCGCTGGCGGAGGGGCGTGGCCCCGAATTCCGCCGCCACTTCCTCGGCACGCACTTCTTCAACCCGCCGCGTTACCTCCGCCTCGTCGAGATCATCCCGATTCCCGACACCGATCCCGACGTGGTGGCCAGGCTGAGCACGTTCATCGACGTGGTGCTCGGCAAGGGCGTCGTGTCGACGAAGGACACGCCGAACTTCATCGCGAACCACATCGGGCTCTACGGTGTGGTGCACCTGATGCGCGCCCTCGACTCGGGCCGCTACACCATCGAGGAAATCGACGCCATCACCGGACCTGCGCTCGGACGCCCGAAGAGCGCGACGTTCCGCACGATGGACATCGCCGGCCTGGATGTCTTCGAGCACGTGCTGCGCAACCTCCAGGAACGGATGCCCGAGGAGACGAAGCGCTCGGGGTTCACGCTCCCGCGCCTGGTGTCCGACCTGGTGAAGCGCGGCGCCACGGGCGAGAAGGCCGGCCAGGGCTTCTACAAGCGCGTGGGCAAGGACATCCTCACGCTCGACCCGAAGACACTGGAGTACCGCCCGAAGGAAGCGGCGCGCATTCCCTCGCTCGACACCGTGAAGGGGGTCGACGACGTCAACGAGCGCGTGCGCACGCTGTTCCACGCGAAGGACAAGTCCGGCGACCTGCTGCGCGACACGCTCGCGCCGATGCTCGTCTACGCCGCGGAGGTCACGCCGGCAATCGCCCACTCCATCGACGACGTGGATCGTGCGATGCAGTGGGGGTTCGGCTGGGAACTCGGCCCCTTCGAGCTCTGGGACGCCATCGGCATCGACGACGTGCTCGCCGTGGCGAAGCCGGCCACGGTACCACCGCTCGTGGCGGCGCAGCTCGCCGCGGGCCGCAACCGGTTCCGCGACGGTCGCGTGCCGCCGCTCGGCCCCGGGCTGCAACTGCTCCGCACGTCGAAGGAGCGGAGCGGCGTCGTCAGGAAGAATGCCGGCGGCAGCCTGGTGGACCTCGGCGACGGGGTGCTCTGCGTCGAGCTGCACTCGAAGATGAACGCGATCGGGGCGGACACGGTCCAGATCATCCAGGCCGGGCTCACCGAGGCGGCGGCGAACTACCAGGCGCTCGTCATCAGCACCGATGCCACGAACTTCTCGGCAGGCGCCAACCTGATGCTCGTGCTGGTCGAGGCCCAGTCGGGCAACTGGGACGAGATCGACCTGATGGTCCGCATGTTCCAGAAAGCCACGCTGTCCGTCCGCTACTCGCCGGTGCCGGTCGTGATCGCCCCGGCGGGGCTGGCGCTCGGCGGCGGCTGCGAGTTCGTCCTGCACGCCGACCGCGTGCAGGCGGCAGCGGAGAGCTACATCGGGCTGGTGGAAGTGGGCGTCGGCCTCATTCCGGCGGGCGGGGGCACCAAGGAAATGGTCCAGCGTGCCGGGCGCACCGCCGCGGCGGCGAAGGCCGACCTGCTCCCGTTCGTGCAGGCCGCGTTCGAGACGATGGCGCTCGCGAAGGTGTCGACGAGCGCGCCGCACGCGAAGCAGCTCGGGTACCTCCACGACTACGACTGCGTGTCGATGAACCGCGAGCGGCTCGTCGCCGACGCGAAGGCCCTGGCACTCGACCGCGTGCGTGAAGGCTATCGGCAGCCGCATCCCGAACCCATACCCGTGGGCGGCGAGAACCTCGAAGCGGCGCTGAAGCTCGGCGTGCATCTCGCGTGGCGGGCAGGCCGCGCCACCGACCACGACGTCGTAATCGGACAGGCACTGGCACACGTGGCGGCGGGCGGTTCGCTGCCGCACGCGACCATGGTCAGCGAGCAGCACCTGCTCGATCTCGAACGTGAGGCCTTCCTGAAGCTGTGCGGTGAGCGCAAGACACTGGAGCGCATCCAGCACACGCTCAAGACGGGCAAGCCGCTCCGGAACTGAGCGCGGGCATTGGCGAGTGGGCGATCTGGTGCAGTGGTGAAGAACGACTTCGAACTGATCGAGCGCGGCGCGGGCGACCCGCTGGTGCTGATCCCCGGCGTGCAGGGCCGGTGGGAGTACTCGCGCGGCATCGTCGAGGCGCTGGCGCGGCACTACCGCGTGATCACGTTCTCGCTCGCCGACGAGCGGAGCACCCGCCCTGATGCGGCGTCGTGCATGGACGTCTTCGCCGACCAGGTGGAGGCTGCGCTGGATCGGCTCGCGCTTCCGTCGGCCCTGATTGCAGGCGTGTCGTTCGGCGGGCTGGTCGCGCTCCGGTTTGCCGCCACCCGACCGCACCGCACCCGTGCCCTCGTGATGATGTCGGCGCCGGGCCCACGCTGGCACCTCCGGCCGAGGCACGACCTCTATGCGCGGGTGCCCTGGCTCTTCGGGCCGATCTTCCTGGCCGAATCGCCGTTCCGCCTGACGCAGGAGGTCCGGGCCGCGCTGCCGGCCTGGACGGATCGGCGCCGGTACCTGCGCGAGCAACTGCGCACGCTGCTCACCGCGCCCTCCTCACTGTCGCGCATGGCGGCCAGGGGCAGGCTGATCGGTCGGTACGACCGTGTGGCCGACGCGGCGCGCGTGACGGCGCCGACGCTCGTGCTGCAGGGTGAGGACGCGCTGGATCACGTCACGGGTTCGGGTGGCACCGCCGAGTACGCGCGCCTCATTGCGAAGGCCAGCCACCGGATCCTGCTGCGCACGGGACACCTGGGCTCGGTGACCAGGCCCGACGACTGCGCCACCATCGTCCACCGCTTCATCGTCGACTCGACAAAGGACAGGGAACACAGTGCTGCGTGAGATTCAGGGTCCAGCGGGACGCCTCGAGGTGCTGCTCGACATGCCGGCTTCGCGTGGAGTGACCAGCGAAGGGCTCGTCGCCACGGGTGCGGACCAGGGTGTGCGGGCAGCCGTCGTGCTCGGCCACCCGCATCCGCAGTTCGGCGGCACGATGCACACGAAGGGGAACTACCACACGGCGAAGGGGCTCTCCCGCATCGGCTGTGCGGTGCTGCGGTTCAACTTCCGTGGCGTCGGCAAGAGCGAGGGCGTCTACGACGAAGGCGTGGGCGAGCGCGACGACTTCCGTGCGGCGCTGGACTACATGGCCGAGCGGTTCCCCGGCGTGCCGTTGTGGGCCGGAGGGATGTCGTTCGGTTCGTGGGTGGCCCTGAACGTCGGTGTGTGGGACCCGCGGGTCTCGCTGCTGCTGGGCGTCGCGACGCCGGTCACCAAGTGGGACTTCACGAACGTCGAGACGAGCACGAAACCGAAGTTCTTCATCCACGGGGAACTGGACGAGATCTGCGGGTTCCGCGAGATCAACGCGTTCTATGCGCGCTGCGCCGACCCGAAGGAACTGATCATCATCGACACCTCCGACCACCTGTTCAACGGGGTCGTCGGCGAGGTGGCCGATGCCGTCGAGGAACTGCTGGCGGACTGGTTTGGCGAGCCCGGCGCGGACGCCGGCGCTGAGGACAGCACTCATGACTGACGCGGTAATTGTGTCTGCTGTGCGTACGGCGGCCGGCAAGGCCCCGAACGGCACGCTGCGGGGAACCCGCCCCGACGAGCTCGCCGCGGCCGTGATCGCCGAGGCGCTGAAGCGCGCCCCCGGCCTCGATGCCGGGGAGATCGAGGACGTGATCCTCGGCTGCGCGATGCCCGAAGGCGAACAGGGGATGAACGTGGCGCGCATCGCCAGCCTCCGCGCGGGGGTGCCGGTCACCGCGTCGGCGGTCACGGTGAACCGCTTCTGTTCATCGGGCCTGCAGGCCATTGCCTACGCGGCCGAACGCATCATGGTCGGCGGCTCGAGCGCCATCGTCGCGGGCGGCACCGAGTCCATGAGCATGATCCCGATGGGCGGCCTGAAGATCTCCCCCAACCCGGGCCTCATTGCGACCTACCCTGACGTGTACCTGAGCACGGGGCTCGTGGCCGAGAACCACGTGAAGGACTACGGCATCTCGCGCGAGGAGCAGGACGCGTTCGCGCTGCGCAGCCATCAGCGCGCGGTCGCCGCCATCGATGCGGGCCGCTTCGCCGAGGAGATCCTGCCGGTGACGGCGCGCGTGTTCGACGCAGCGTCCGGGAAGACGGTGGAGACGCTGTTCGCCGTCGACGAGGGCCCGCGCCGTGACACGTCAGCGGCCGCACTGGCCAAGCTGCGCCCGGCGTTCCATGTCTCCGGCAGCGTCACCGCCGGCAATTCCTCGCAGACGAGCGACGGCGCGGCGGCGGTGGTCGTCATGTCCGCGGCGCGCGCGCGGGAGCGTGGGCTGACGCCGCTTGCGCGCTTCGTGGCCTACGCGACAGCCGGCGTCGAGCCCGAGAAGTTCGGCATCGGTCCGGTGCCGGCCATCAGGAAGGTACTGGGGCTCGCCGGCCTCACGCTCGACCAGATCGATCTCGTCGAGCTGAACGAGGCGTTTGCCGCGCAGGCGCTCGCGTGTCTTCGCGAACTGCCGATTGATCCCGAGCGCCTGAACGTGAACGGCGGCGCGATCGCGCTCGGCCATCCCCTCGGCTGCACCGGCGCCAAGCTCACGACGACACTGCTGCACGAACTCCGCCGGCGGAATGGCCGCTACGGCCTGGTCACGATGTGCGTCGGCGGCGGCATGGGAGCCGCCGGCATTTTCGAACGGATGTAAGTCATGAGCACCACAGCTGCGTCCATTCTGAGTGGCGGAGAGTTCCTGCTCGCCTCGGCAGAGCCGTCGGCGATCTTCACGCCGGAACGCGCCACCGACGAGCACCGGATGATCGGCGACACCGTCCGCGACTTCGTGAACGGCGAGGTGCTGCCGGTGCTGGATCGCCTGGAAGCCAAGGAGTGGTCGCTCGCGCGCGACCTCGTGAGGCGCGGCGCCGAGCTTGGCCTCATGGGTGCCGACGTGCCCGAGCAATATGGCGGGCTGGGGCTCGACAAGGTCTCCTCCGTCGTCATCAGCGAGCAGATCTCGCTGTCGGCCTCGTTCGCCGCCACGTTCGGCGCCCACGCCAACCTCGTGGTGCTGCCGCTCACGCTCTTCGGCACCGAAGCCCAGAAGCAGAAGTACCTCCCGAAGCTCCTGAGCGGCGAGATGGTCGGGGCCTACTGCCTGAGCGAGCCCGGCTCCGGCTCGGATGCGCTCGGCGCGAAAGCCCGCGCCACACGCGAGCCCGACGGCAGCTTCGTCCTCAACGGCGAGAAGATGTGGATCACGAACGGCGGCTTCGCCGACCTGTTCGTCATCTTCGCGAAGGTCGATGGGGAGCACTTCACGGCGTTCCTGGTGGAGCGCGGGTTCGGCGGCCTCACGAGCGGCAAGGAGGAGCACAAGATGGGGCTCCACGGCTCGTCGACGACGCCGATCATCCTGCAGGACGTGCGGGTGCCGGCGGAGAACCTCCTGGGCGAGGTCGGCAAGGGGCACAAGATCGCGTTCAACGTGCTGAACTTCGCCCGCTACAAGCTCGGGGCGATGTGCGGAGGCGGCGCCGCGGGCTCGGTCGGCGAGGCCGCCCGCTACGCGGCCACCCGCAAGCAGTTCGGGGTCCCGATCGCCTCCTTCGGCGCCGTGGCACACAAGCTCGGCGAGATGGTCGTGCAGACCTACGCCGTGCAGAGCCTGATCTACCGTACCGCCGGCATGATCGACGCGCGCATCGCCGCCACGCCGCACGAGGCCACCGACCCGTCCGTCACGCTCGCGTCGGTGGAGGAGTACGCCGTCGAGGCCTCGATCGCAAAAGTGTTCGGCAGTGAGGTGATGGACTTCGTGCTGGACGAGAACATCCAGGTACACGGCGGGAACGGGTACGTGCGCGACTACCCCGCCGAGCGTCACTACCGCGACTCGCGCGTGAACCGCATCTTCGAGGGCACCAACGAGATCAACCGTCTGCTGATCCCCGGCATGCTCGCCCGCCGGGCCGTGAAGGGCGGGCTCGGCCTGATCGCGGCGGCCAAGGCACTGCAGGAGGAACTGCTGGGTCCGCCGTCCCTGCCCGACACCGACGATGCGCCGCTCGCGGAGGAACGGCGGACGGTCGAGCAGTTCAAGAAGGCGTCGCTGATGGCGCTCGGACTGGCGATGCAGACCTACCGCGAGAAGCTCGCCGACCAGCAGGAGGTGCTGATCCACATCGCGGACATGGTGATCGACACCTACGCCGCGGAAAGCGCGCTGCTCCGTGCGCGGGCCGCCGCCGGACGCGCGGATGCGCCCCTGCATGCGTGCGCGGCGCGCGTCTTCGTCAACGACGCGGCCATGCGGATCGATGCCTCGGCCCGGCAGGCCCTGGCCGCCATGCTGGACGGCGACACGCTCCGCACCATGGTCGCCGCCCTGAAGCGGCTCTTCCGCCAGATGCCGATCAACACCGCAGTGCTGCGCCGGCAGCTGGCCGATGCGGCTGTCGCGCAGGGCGCGTACCCGTTCTGATCGTGAACGAGAACGAACGAGCGAACGTGGACCACACACCTGCCACCCTGAGCCGCGGCGTCCTCATCGACGCCATCCTGCAGTTCATGGCGGCCCAGGAGGCAGACGTCCGCCTCGCCATGCGCGCCTCCCTCGAGCGGGAAGTGGATCAGGCCGGAGTGACCGCACTGCTGACCCTCACCGCACGGCTCAATTCCGAGCTCGGGTGGGCTTACTACGAACGCGACCCGCTGGCGCAGCGCATTCACCACGTGCTCGCGGAGCACTTCGTGGCTGACGGCTCCGGCGTCGACGGCCTGCATCACCTCACGGCGGTGGCAGGTGCGCCGGTGGTCATTGCCGCGAACCACCTCTCCTACGCCGACGCCAACGTCGTCGAGGTGCTGCTGCAGCGGGCCGGGCACCCGGAGTTCGCGAACCGCCTCACGGCGCTCGCCGGTCCCAAGGTCTTCACCACGCGGGTGCGCCGTTTCTCGAGCCTCTGCTTCGGCACCATCAAGGTGCCACAGAGCACGGGTGTGGCCTCGGGCGAGGCGGTGCTGAGCGAGCGGGAGGTGGCGCGGGCCGCGCGGCAGGCCATCAATGTCGCGCACGACCGCATGCGGGCGGGTGACCTGCTGCTGATGTTCGCGGAGGGCACGCGGAGCCGCAGCGGCGGCATGCAGCCCCTGCTCCCCGCATCCGCGCGCTATCTCGACGTGCCCGACACCTGGGTGATTCCTGCGGGCCTCGTGGGTCCGGAACGCATGTTCCCCATCGAGAGTTCCCGCCTGCAGCACGCACGGGTGACGCTGCGCTTCGGACCGCCGATGCTCGCCAGCGCGCTGCGCTCGGCGGCCGGGGGCGACCGCAAGCTGGTGGTGGATGCCATCGGACTCGCCATCGCGGACGTGCTGCCTCCCGAGTATCGGGGTGTGTACGGCGACGCGTCCGCCTTCGAGGCGGCGAGCGGCATTCGCGCCGCAACCGCGACGTAGCCGCTCCACGCGCCAGCGCCGGAATCCTGGCGTCCGGCCAGTGTGCCGCGGCGATGCTCGCACGGCATGGCGACGATGCGCCCGCTGCTTCGGGGTTGCACCGCTGCCGCGCCGGTGGCATCGTGTGGCATCAGGAGACGCCCATGTCCGTGAAGTTTCACCATCAGGAACCGATCGCCGCGCCGGTGGACCGCGTGTTCGCCGCCATCGACGACCTGCCACTCACATCGAAGTGGCTGCCGCCCTGCGTCAGCCTCGAGAAGGTCGGCACGGGCCCGAACGCTCCCGGTGACGCACTGCGGTACGTCTACCAGCAGGGCGGCGCGCAGAAGGAAATGACCGGCCGCATTGCCGCGCGGACGCCCGGCCAGCGCCTCCACTGCGTCTACGGCGACGACATGTTCGAGGTGTCCGTGGATCTGCGCGTGGCGCCGGCACCGGCAGGCAGCCTGACCACGCACATCATCGAGATGACGCCGAAGACGTTCCTCGCGAACCTGATGACACCGCTCATCCGCATGGCCATCAAGAAACAGACGCGCGAGGCCGCCGCCAACCTCAAGGCGCTGCTCGAGAACGGGTCGCCAGCCTGATTCGCTCAGGGTCCGGCTGAAGCCGGACCCCACGATCGCTCCGCCAGGAACACACCGGCGGTTCCACCCCAGGTGCACCACCAGTGGCCGTCGCACCCGGATGGACCACAGCAGACACTCGGGGGGGCTCCCTCAGGTGGACCACAACAAACACTCGTGGGGTCCGCCCTGGTTGGCCACACCAGACACTCGTGGGGTCCACCTTCAGGTGGACCCCGTCGCTGGGCACCATTGTCGGCCCGAACGGAACCTGGAGCCGCGCATCTGGAGCCTGGGGCGCAGCCACCAGCTAGAATAGGCGGCATGTCACGTAGAGGTTTCCGCGCACGCCTGCTCGTCCCCGTGCTGGCCCTGGTCGCGCTCGCCGGCGCGAGCTGCAGCAACAAGCCGCACGAGGAGAGTCCGGAGGACTACATCCGGAAGATCACCGCGGGACGCGCCGCCAAGGACGCCGACTTCCAGGCCGGCCACGATGTCGTCCCCGATGCAAGGAAGGCCGAGCTGCTGCCGCTGGCGTACTTCCCCGTCGATCCGGCCTACAACGTGCTCGCCGGCCTCAAGCCCGCCACCGAGGACATCGTCGTCGAGATGCCGACCTCGACCGGGGTGCGCCGCAAGATGCGCCAGGTCGGCCGCATGGAGTTCACGTTGAAGGGGCAGCAGATGTCGCTGCTCGCGTTCAACGAAGTCGGGGCACCGGACAACACGCACGTGACGCTCATGTTCAGCGACATGACGAGCGGCACGGAGACCTACGCAGCCGGGCGTTACATCGACCTGCCGCTGACCGCGAGCGGCATCTACTCGCTCGACTTCAACCTCGCGTACTTCCCGTACTGCTACTACAACCCCACCTACGAGTGCCCGTATCCACCGGCTGAGAACCGGCTGAAGGTGCCGATTCACGCGGGCGAGCGGCTGAAGAAGGCCGGGGACGCGGCCGCAAAGTGATGCGCGCCGTCGTCTTCGACTTCGACGGTGTCCTCGCGAACAGCGAGCCGCTGCACTTCCGCGGCTATCGCGACGTGCTCGCCCCGCGCGGCGTGGCGCTCACCGAATCGTCCTACTACCAGAACTACCTGGGCTACGACGACGTCGGCGCGTTCCGCGCGATCGCCACGGACTTCGGCGTGACGTTCACCGAGGCCGACATCGCAGACCTGGTGGCGCGGAAGGCCGTGCGGCTGGAGGAGCTCGAAAGGAGCGCCTCGGTCCTGTTCCCGGGCGCACGCGAGGCCGTGCTGCGCATGGCGGCCGCAGGGCCGATTGCCATCGCCTCTGGCGCACTCAAGGGCGAGATCCTCCGGGTGCTCGATCACGAGGGGCTGCGGGCGCACGTGCCCATCGTGGTGGCGGCGGAGGATACGCCGGCCAGCAAGCCGGACCCGGCGCCGTACCTGCTGGCCGTCGAACGCCTGGCCGCGAGGCACCCGGGGCTCCAGGCATCGGCGTGCGTGGCGATCGAGGACTCGAAGTGGGGGTTGATGTCCGCGCGGGCGGCTGGCCTGAAGACGGTCGGCATCACGCAGACGTATCCCGCGCCGGCACTCGCCGCTGCGGCCGACGTGATCATCGATCATCTCGATCAGTTCACGCCGGAACTGGTGCGGTCGCTCTAGCAGGTCCGGCTGAAGCCGGCCCCCACGACGGTCTCCAGCGGATCAGGTTCGGCTCACGCTGGCTCGCAGGATTGCCTGTCGTGGTCAGGGCCGGATGAGCGTTGGGCTCACCCGTGTGTGTCGTAGGGTCCGCCTTCAGGCGGACCGCTGCACCACCGGTTCGAGAATCGCGAGTTCGCCGTCCGGCGTCATGGCGTGCCGCATCCAGACCCACGGCGCACGCGGATGGCCGGGCATCTCGATGTGCCCCTGCCGCAGGGCGCGGCCGAGCACAGGGCCGAGCCCCGCCCGGATCTGCATGTGCAGCAGCAGCACCTGCCACTCCTCTGGCGAAAGGGTGCGCATCACCACCATCTCGCCCGCGACGCGGCGGAACGCGGTGCGCGCGTCGCCGGTCCGCTCCAGGTAGAGCGCGGTTCCACCACCATCCAGCGCACCGGCAACGAGGTCGTCCAGGAGCGTGGAGGGCGGCAGCGGCACCGTGGACCACGGGTAGTAGCGCTGCGCGATGGCTCGAACGGTCTCCCGCACCGCAGGATCGAGCGCGTCTCCGTGCGCGATCCCGATGCTCCGCACCGCACCGACCGTCCTCAGGCTCATGCCCGCCGCCACGGTCACGACCACTTTCGCGAGGTCGTCGATGGACACGTCCGTGGATTCCGGGGAGAGCTCCGCGGGAGGCACCACGGGGTCCAGGTACTTCGCGCCGAGCGCGATCCCGGTGTCGGCCGCCAGCCCAGCGTTCGCCGCGCGCATCAGCGGGAACAGCGCCGCGCCCACCTCCTCGGTGATCACGTGCGGCTTCTTCGAGAACCTGTTGATCTGCATGGACGAGGCGAGCGACGAAGGCGACATCATCGTGTTGAAGACCGCTGGGTCGATGCCGAGCGACCCCGCAAACGCCGCCGCCTTGCGGATGAGTTCCAGCGGAAACGCGCCCGGCGTCACGTTGACGATCGGCAGCGCGCGCTGGGCCAGCATGGTGCGCAGGCCCTCCGGCGCCTCGCACGCCTCGAGGAAGGCATCGAGGATACGCGTGCGGATGTCCTCGTAGCAGCGGATCGTGACGTGGCCGAACGCGGCCTGCCACTTGCCGTACAGCGTGCGGAAGTCGAGCCGTTCATCGCCGAGACGTGAACGGAACCACTGATCGAACGTTGTCGCCGTGTACCACTTCTGCTCCTCCGCGAAGATCGCCTGCAGCCAGTCCACCTGGTTGCGGAGGAACACGATGACGCGGACGTCGAAGCCGGCGAACGCCTGCTGGAGCCGTGCGATGTGCGCCGGCTGCGCCACGTCCAGCGCTTCGGTCAGCAGGATGTGCTGCCGGTCCGGCAGCGAGGCGATCTCCCGCGCCAGGTCGGCGACCGTGCCGAACTCCGGCACCGTGGGCCGGTTGGCGCAGACTTCCCAGGCGATGTTGTTGTGCCCGCCGTTGAAGAAGCCGTTGATGGTCTGCGTCCACGTGGCCTTCGGCACGTGAAAGCCGAAGCGTGCGAACGATTCGCGGTGGACGTCGAGCATGAACCGCAGGGCGGTGGACCCGGTCTTGTGGAGGCCGATGAACAGGTGCACGATCGGCCGGGGCTGTGTCGTCATCGCTCTCCTCGTCCCCATCGTCCGACGGGTTCGATCATGGTCACGTCGCCATCGGCCGTCGGCACGTGACGGACCCACAGGCGGACGTCACCCCGCGCACCGGCACACCGAAGCTGCCCTTCCCGCAGGTTGTTCCACGAGGCGCGGTTCAGGTGAGCGTCCACGTGGACGGCCTGGATCAGTCCCTTCCACCCGGCCTGGTCGAACTGCGCCAGCGCCTGCAGGTGCCCCCCGCGTTGCTCGAAGGCGACACGCCGCTCAGCCGTCCGCTCGAGATAGAGCGCGGCGTCCGCGTCGCGGCCGAACACCTGGTCGAGCAGCGCCTGCAGACGCGCGGACGAGGCCATATCTGCGTCGGGTGCCCACGGATACAGGCTGTCGGCCAGCGCCGCAGCCTGGGGACCCGCCGCAGCCAGGCGCACCTGCGTGCCCAACCGGATTCCCAGCGCGGTGAACACTCCCACCAGCCGGCCGTCCTCATCCACCGGGGCCGACGGCGCCGGAGCGTCGTCCGGTGGCAGGTCGAAGTACTCCGGGCCGAGTTCGACGTCCAGCGCGCTCGCCAGCGCACCGTTGACGCGGGTCATCAGGGCCAGCAGCCGCGCGCGTGCGTCGACCGACATCGCCGTCCGCCGTCTCGCGCCCGGGAGCGCGGCGCCAGCGGTCACCACCGCCGGCGAGATCACCGCGTTGAAATAGTCGGCGCGCATGCCGAGCCTCGACGCCGCGGCCGACAGCCGTCCGATCAGGGCCAGCGTGTCGGCATCGGGCGAGGCATTGACTGCCGGCAGCGGCCGGGCGTTGAGTTCGTCGCGCAGGGCCCGGGATGCGCCGCAGCACTCGAGAAACGCGTCGAACACCCTGTCCCGGACCTGCTCGTAGCACCGGATGGAGATCCGGCCGTCGAACGCCTTCGCCCACCGGATGCAGAGCGCATCCAGGTGCAGCCGGCGGTCGCGCTCGATCCGGTCGAGGAACCAGTCTCCTGCGGGTTCCGGCGTGAACCACTTGTGTTCCTCGGTGTAGAGCGACTGCAGCCAGGCCGGCTGGTTGCGGAGGAACAGCACGACGCGGACGTCGAAGGCCGCGAGCGCTCCGGCGAGCCGGTGAACCTGGGCGCCGTTGGCGTAGTCCAGGTCTTCGCTGAAGACGATGTGCTGGTGTCCGGGAAGGCCGGCGATCTCCGCCGTCAGGTCGGCCAGCGTGCCGAACTCCGGGAGCACCGGATGGTGGCCGCCGATCTCCCAGGCAACGTTGTTGTGGCCACCGTTCCAGAACCCGTTGATGTACCGCGTCCATCCCGCCTTCGGCAGGTGGAAGCCGTGGCGGTCGAGCATGCTGCCGTGGAAGTCCAGCATCAGCCGGATCGCGCTGCTCCCGGTCTTGTGCAGCCCGACGAACAGGTGCACGACGGGTCTGGCGCTCTGGCGCGGCGAACTCATGGCGCCCCAAGGGTACCAAATACGGGCCAGGCTGCCCTGCCGGCCTTTCGTGCCCTCGCAGCGCCCCCAGGCGACGCCTCCGGGCGCTCACCGATGCGCTATGCTACCCACGTGATCGACGAGACGCTCGTGCGTGACTTCACGACGCTGGTGCACAGTGCCGAGCCCGACCTCGCGGTCGCGGCGCTGATGATGGCGCGCGTGGCGTACCCGAACCTCGACACCGCCACCTACCTCGATCAGCTCGATCGCCTCGGCCGCCAGGCGCTCGCGCGGGTGTCCGCGGCGACGACCACCACCCAGGAGATTCCCCCGCACGTTGACCCGGCGGTGTTCGCCCGCGTCGCGGCACTGAACGCCTTCCTGTTCGAGGACGAGCGCTTCAAGGGCAACGACGTGCACTACGACGACCCACGCAACAGCTTCCTCAACGAGGTGCTCGATCGCCGGATGGGCATCCCGATCACGCTGGCCCTAGTCTACATGGAAGTCGCGAAGCGCGCCGGCGTCGGCGTGGAGGGGATCAACTTTCCCGGGCACTTCCTGGTGCGGTGCCCCGGCGTGAAGGGGACGCGCTACTCGCGCGACATCATCATCGACGCGCACCACGGCGGCGCGGTGCTCAGCGAGACCATGTGCCGCGACCTGCTCGTCCGCCACACCGGCAAGGACGTGGCGTGGGACTCACACCTGCTGTCGCACGCGACCACGACGCAGATCATCACGCGCATGCTGCTGAACCTGAAGCGCGCGTACGTCCGTCTCTACTCGTTCCAGCAGGCCCGGGACGTCACCGAACTGCTGCTCGCTGTCGACCCGACCGCCTTCACCGAACTGCGGGATCGCGGGTTGCTCGCGTACCACCTGAACGACCTGCCGTCGGCGCTGCGCGATCTCCAGACCTACCTGGAGGTGTCGAAGGGCGTGGAACTGGACGAGGACGAGCGCGACGAGCACGCCAAGATCTGGGAGCACGTCAAGACGCTCAAGCGCCGCGTCGCCTCATGGAACTGAGCAGACATTTCAGATTTCGGATTGCAGATTTCAGATTGGAAAGGCCGACGCCTGAAATCTGCCATTCAATCTGCAATCTGAATTCTGCAATCCGCAATTCCCGTTACCGAAGCTTCCCGATCTCCTCGTACAGGATGGCCGAGGAGATGATGCCGTTGTGGAAGTTGTCGCAGTCCAGCTTCTCGTTGGGGGCGTGCGCGTTCTCGTCGGGCAGGCCCACGCCGAACAGCACTGACGGCAGGCCCAGTTCCTCCTGGAACGTGGCCACCACCGGAATCGACCCGCCTTCGCGCGTGAACACCGGCGCGCGGCCGAACCCCTGCTCGATGGCGCGCCCCGCGGCCTGGATGAACTTGTTGTCGAACGACGCCATCCACGGCTTGCCGCCGTGCATGCGCGTCACCTTCACCTCGACCGTCTTCGGCGCGATCTTCGCGAGGTAGTCCTCGAAGAGCTGCGCGATCTTGTCGGGATCCTGGTTCGGCACCAGCCGCATGCTGACCTTGGCCATCGCCACGGCCGGCAGCACCGTCTTCGCGCCCTCGCCGGTGAAACCCGAGAGAAGGCCGTTCACCTCGAACGTCGGGCGGGCCCACGTGCGCTCGAGCGTCGTGTAGCCGGATTCGCCGTGGACCTTGGGAATGCCGAAGTCCTTGCGGTACTGCTTCTCGTTGAACGGCAGCGAGGCCCACGCCTTCCGCTCTTCCTCCGTCAGCGGCACGACGTCGTCCAGGAAGCCGGTGATCTTGATGTTGCCGGCCTTGTCCTTGCACTGCGTGAGCATGTGCGCGAGCACCATCGCCGGGTTCGCCACCGCGCCGCCGAACACGCCCGAGTGCAGGTCGGTGCTGCTGCCGCGCAGGTCGATCTGGAAGTAGACCAGGCCGCGCAGGCCGTAGCAGATGGAAGGCACGCCGCGCGCGAACATGGCGGAGTCCGAGATGACGACCACGTCGGCCTTGAGCTTCTCCTTGTTGGCCTTCACGAAGTTGTCGAGGTTGGCGCTGCCCACCTCCTCCTCGCCTTCGAGAATGAGCTTGATGTTCACCGGCAGCTTTCCGGTCTGCCTGATGTGCGCCTCGATCGCCTTGAGGTGCATGAACACCTGGCCCTTGTCGTCCGCGGCGCCGCGCGCGTAGATCTCGCCGTCACGAATCGACGCCTCGAACGGCGGCGTGGTCCACAGGTCGAGCGGGTCCACCGGCTGCACGTCGTAGTGCCCGTAGAAAAGGATAGTGGGCGCCCCTTCCGCACCGAGCCACTCGCCGTAGACCACCGGATTGCCAGGCGTCTCGATGAGCTCGACCCCGTTGAGGCCCACGCGCCGCATCTCGTCGGCACACCACTCGGCGCAGCGCCGCACGTCACCGGCATGCTCCGGCAGGGCGCTGATGCTGGGGATGGCCAGCAACGCCTTCAGTTCCTGCAGGTAGCGTTCGCGGTTGATCTGGATGAAGTCGATGACGTTGTTCATGACGGACTGTCACTCCTGGAATCGCGAGGGGGTCAGCGGACCGACCACTGGCCGTCGGTGTCCGCGGCACGTCCGTCGCGTCTGAGCTTCTCGAGATGCGCACGCACGGTCTCGTGCGCCCCCGGCAGCAGTGCCGGATCCAACCCATCATAGATGGATTCGACGACGGCCTGCACGGTGGTGCGGCCCGCGCGGACCGATGCCAGCACCTGGGCTTCGCGCTGCAGGCGATGGTCGATGCACCGCGTCAGCAGGTGTTCCGGCGCGTCGATGGCCGGCCCGTGCGCCGGCAGCAGGCGCGTCGGCCGCAGGGCGCGGACACGTTCGAGCGACGCCAGGTACTGTGTCAGGTCGCCGCCCCGGCTCGCGTGGATCATCACGCTGCCCTTCGCCATGACCAGGTCGCCCGAGAAGACCGTGCCGCTGCGCTCGTGCCAGAACGCGACGTGATCGGGCGCATGTCCGGGCGTGTGCAGGGCCACGAGCGCATCGCCGCCGATGTCGACCTGCTCCCCATCCGCCACGTCGTGCCAGGTGACCGCGAAGCGGTGGTCTTCGCCGGGCCAGGCCTTCTTCCGGAATCGCGCGTCAGGGTGTACCTGTCCGACCCGTTCGGCGCCTGACGCGTGGTCGGAATGCCCGTGGGTCACGAGTACCTGCTGGAGCCTGGCCGCATGCCTGCGCAGATGCGCCGAGACGTCGTCCAGGTGTGCGTCGTGCCCCTGTCCGGCGTCGATGAGCGTGGCATGGCCGTCCCGGCCCACGATGAGGAACGTGTTGTTGCCGTCGCCCGTCCACGGGCCCGGGTTGTGGGCGTGCACGAGGATGGGCGTGAACATGCGGTCTACCGCGCGGGGGCGGCGTGGTCGAGGATGAGCCCGACCGATGTCCTCGGCTGGAACCCCTTGAAGTCGGCTCCGGCTTTCTCGAAGTACGCGCGGCGGTCCTGCTGCCCCTTCACGAACAGCTCGAAGAAGGCCGTCGCGAAGTGGTCGAGGATGTTGTTCATCCGCACGCTGTCCCACACCGCGTCGGCGTAGTGGACGAACGGGTACGACTTGAGCCGCTCCGAATACTGGTAGGTCTCGATGGGCGCGGGAATGGGCGCGCCGGCATTGTGATTGGCGTTCACGTAGGTGAGCAGCCACCGCTCGGCATTCACGGCGCCTTCGTAGATGGCCTTCGTGCCCTTCTCGTACTGGGCGACCACGTCGGCGCTGCCCGCGACGTAGAGCGTCGGCGTACGGATGCCGGCGAGACCAGCCGCGTCCCAGAACCCGTTCTGCATGCCCCACGGCGCAATTGCGATGGCCGCCTTGATGCGGGGATCGACCTTGCCGGCCACATCCGGATTGGACGCGCCGCGGCGCGCGAGCAGCCTGTTCGGTGGCGCCCCGTTCGCGGTGGCACTCGCCGCGCTGTAGCCGCCGCCAATCACGTTCACCAGGCCGTAGCCACCCATCGAGTACCCGACCATGCCCGTGCGGGAATCGTCCACGATGCCCGCGAGGACGCTGCCGGAGCCCTTCTTTCCGAGGCGCGCGATCTCGTTCAGCACGAATAGCTGATCGAACGGCCGGTTGTAGAGCGTGCTGGCGAAGGCCTGCTGGTCGTCGTACGTACTCTCCGGGTGGTCGATGGCCACGACGACGAAGCCCTTGCTCGCGAGGTTCTCGCAGAGATGGCTCATCAGGTAGCGGTTCCCAGGGTAGCCGTGCGACACGATGATGAGCGGAAACGCCCCCTCCGTCGTCAGCGGGGCGGCGCCCCGCACGGCGCGTCCGTAGAGGACCGCGGTGATTGACGGATCACGGGTAATCACACGCTGCGCACCGCCCGGTTGCTGCCCGGGCTCGAGCTGCGCGGGATACCACGCCTCGAGCACGAAGCGCCGGTCGTACGTGGCGTTCGGCCCGCCTTCCTTCGTGTTGAGGATGTCGATCCGGTTTGCGTCGGTGACCTCGAACGTCCGCACCCCAATCGCGTAGCGCCCGAATTTCGCCAACTCCGGGGCGAAGGGGGCGACCATGTCGATACGGTTGGTCTGGGCAATACCGGGCGTCGGCGCGAGCGCGAGAGCCGGAACGAGGGCAAGAGCGAAGAGGATGCGTCGCAGCATGGCTCCGGGGATTCTAGTGCCGAACAGGGCTGGCCGGGCAGGCCAGGCTGGCGGGACTGTCAGGCCGGCTTCAACGAGCCCTTGCCTTGTGTGGTCCACCTGAAGGTGGACACTACAACAGCAACCACATCCGACCGGCCCGTGCTCGTCGTGCCCGCCTTCAGGCGGGCCTTGCCCGGCTAGAGAATCGGAGGGCCAGGCCTCAGCGACCCTCGCCCGGCTCGCCAATCGTGGGGGCCGGCTTCAGCCGGCCCTTCGCCTAGAAGCTGTACCGCAGCGACAGGGTGACGTTCGAGTTGCGGCGGTACTGGCCCAGGAAGTCGTCGTCTGCGCCGGCGAGGAGCACGCCAGTCACCGTGGTGCGCCAGTGGGCGCCGCGCGACTGCGAATACTCGCCCTTCGCGTAGAACCCGTTGCCGTTCTGCCGCACGGCACCTTCGAGCGCCATGCTGCGCGTGGAGTCGATCGTGTACGACGCGCGGGCCACGAAGGCACGCGTGAGCCCCCTGTCCGGCGCGAACGACGACGTGGTGCGACGTTCCGTCACGACCTCCCCGGCGTACCCACCGAGCAGGAGCCACTCGCCCGTCTGCCGCTCGACCTGGATCACGTAGAGCAGGTAGTCGTCGCTGCGCTCGTCGACCGATGTCACCGAGGCGACCTCCCCCTTGAGCGTGAGCCAGCGCGTCGGGATTGCCGCGTCCGCACCCACCGACCGGATGCGGGGGTAGGTCGGCAGAATCAGCAGCGAGCGTCCGACGCCGGGCGCCGGAATCGCACTGACGAGCGGCAGATGATTGAAGCCGTCGAAGTAGGACGCTGACAGTTCGTAGCCGCCGCCCGTGTGCCCCCACCGCACGCCGGCCTGATCGCGCGTCGGCAGGTCGTACCGCGCCACCTCCAGCGCGAAGCCGGCCGCACTGGACGGCACCACGGTCCACCGCTGATCGACGAGCGGCATGCGGCTGGGCGTGAGCCGCGGCACCCAGACGACGTCGAGCGTCTCGCTGCCCGCCTGCAGCTGGCCGCGGGCGCCCCACACCGCGAGGAAGTCGCTGGTGATCACGTTGACGAAGTCGCGGGGCGCCAGGTGGTCGGTCGGCGTGACGATGTCCGCCTTGCCCCAGCGGATGAACTGCTTGCCGACGTCGACGGTCAGCGCACCGCGCCGAATCGTGGCCGCGAGCCGCCGGATCGAGATCGCCGGGCGCAGCGCACCACGATCGTCCACGTCGACGCGCCACGCGCGATCGACCTGGCTGTGGGTGTTCGCGCGCACGTCGACACCGCTGGCAAGCTGGAACCAGGAGGCCGGGCGCGCCGTGACCTCGTCGCGCACGAGCAGGTCGCCCACCGCCCGCGTGCGGTCGTTCGTCGCCGCCTGCGGAAAGAGCACGGCTCCCACATCGACGAAGCCCCGCTGGGTCACCGGCTGGGCGGAGGCCGTGGCGACGCTGGCGAGCAGGAAGGTCGTGAGCCACGCAGCGAGACGCATGCCTACCGCCGGAGGGCCTGGAGCGTGAAGTCTTCGTCCTTCATCGGCACGTTGTACTGGAGCTTGTCGAGCGTCAGACGGGTACGGCTGTTCCGCCTGAGGTCCGTCATCTCGAGCACCTTCGCGGTCCAGATGCCCTGCACGTTCTGAATCTCCTGGTAATTCAGCCGACGGACGACCTGGTCCTTCGCGTAGTTCTCGATCCGTGCCACCGCGTAGTTGTCCTTCCGGACCCACACGATCGACGTCGAGTACTGCGACGACTTCCCCTGCTTCGGGTTCGACTGGATCTTCCACGTGGCGACACCCTCGATGGTGTCATCGCCAAGCAGCGTGTAGTCGTACTGGTCGACGTCGCGCTCCTCCAGATCCTCGAAGCTGAAATCGGTGCCGAAGAACCGGGTCGACCTGTCCTGCAGCGCAATGCGGCGGTCGCGTTCGATCGCGGGCGTCCACATCCACTGGTCGGACGCGCGGTCGGGGTGGTTCACCACGAGGAGCGCGACGCCCTTCACTTCGGCCGGCTGCGTGAACCGGAGCACCATCTTGCTGGTGCCGTGCGAGCCCAGGCGTTCCAGCGTCCAGCGCTTGTCCGAGACCTTGCCCTTCGCGTCGAACACCTGGAGCATGCCCTCGTACCGCTGCGACTGGGCGGTCGTCCGCTTCTGCGACTCCTCGACGATCTGGCGTGCATTGTCGGCCGCATCCACGGGACGAGCCA
Source organism: Vicinamibacterales bacterium (assembly GCA_046331345.1). GTDB lineage: Bacteria > Acidobacteriota > Vicinamibacteria > Vicinamibacterales > CAVVIG01 > CAVVIG01. The sequence goes on from JAXLRA010000007.1 coordinate 170,622, forward strand.
GCCACGACGACGCGACGCAGACGACGAGCGCCGACGCCAGGCCCCCACGGATCCGTCGTGGCCATCGGGGGGTCGTAGCCCGTACCTGTTCACTCATATTCCAACGCCTCCACGAGCGAGCCGCGTACCGCCGACTCGGCGGGCCAGATCGCGGCGACGAAGGCCGCGCCGAGCATGGTCGGGACCAGCATCAGGGCCACGCGAACCGGGAACACGTAGTCGAGACGCATGCCCGCGATGTCGCGATGCACGATCTGCAGGATGTAGTAGAGATTCACGGCGCCGAAGCCGAGCCCGAGAATGAGCCCGAGGAGGCCGATGCTGAGCGCTTCCATCCAGATGGTGCGGCGGATCTGCGCGCGCAGGCCGCCGACGGCCTGCAGCACGCCGAGTTCGCGGCGCCTGTCGGTGATCGACACCGTAAGCGAATTGACGATGCCGAGAATGGCCACCAGGACGGCGACGGCAATCTGCACCGACGAGAGACTGAACCACTGGTCGGTGACGCGCAGGATGTAGTCCTTCAGTTCGCGATTCGTGAGCACGAACACCTGCCGCTCGCCGGCATAGGCGGCCAGGATGCGGGCCTTCACGTCGGGCACGGTCGCCCCCGGCTTCAGGTAGACGCGGAACACGTTCACCGAGTCGTCGCGCCAGTACTGCTGGAAGAGGGTGCGGTCCATCAGGATGGTGCCCTGCTGATCCGAGTAGTCCGTCACCACGCCGACGACCGGCAGCGAGATGACACCCTGCGGTGCGGGGATCTCGACCACGTCGCCGACGCGCAGCTGCTGCAGCTCCGCGAGGTTGTCCGACAGCATGAGGCCGCGCCCCGCATGCGTCTCGCGCCACATGGTCTGCGGATCGCCGGCGACGGGGTCGCGATGGATCGTCTCGGACAGGCTCTGCGTGTCGGTCGCCACGATCATGACCGGCGTGTTCCGGAAGATGATGCGGGCGTTCCTGACCGCCTGCACGCGCGACACGCCAGGGATGGCGCCAATTTCGCCGGCCATCTCCTGCGGGAAGCGCAGCGTGCGCAGCACGACGTCCTGCGAGGGCGAGACGAACAGGTCCGGGTTCAGCGCGCCGTCCATCCAGTCGATGATCGAGCTGTAGCTGGCGCCAGCCATGCCGGCAAAGGCGACCACCAGGGCGAGCGACAGCATCACCGCCGCCACGCTGCCGGATGTCCGGCGCGGCGCCTGGATCAGGCTGTCGGCGGCGAGGGCCCCTTCCACCGGGCGGATCAGCCGCAGCAGCGGCCGAAGCAGGCGGGCCAGGCCGAGCGCGAGCAGCGGCCCGAGCAGCAGTGCCGCCACGATCACGAAGAAGTAGCCGAGGTAGAAGACCGCACGCGAGTCGCTGACGAACAGGCAGGCGAGCGACACCGCGCCGAGCAGCGCCGCGGCACCGGCGCGCAGGCGGCTCTCGCCGCTCGACAGCACCTGGTACTTGCCCTTCTGGAGCGCCTGCACCGGATCGACAGCCGCCGCCTGGCGTGCCGGGATCAGCGCGGCCGCAATGCTGGTGACGACGCCGATGACCATGGCGAGCCCGAGCGTCATCGGGTCGGTGGCAATCTCGTCGGCCCTCTGGGCGACGCCGTACACGTCACGCATCAGCGTGCCGATGCTCGCGGCAATGCCGCGCGCGATGACGAGGCCGAGCAGCAGCCCTGCTGCCGAACCCACCAGCCCCGTGAGCGCGCTTTCGCCGAGGAAGAGCCAGCGGATCTGGCGGCGGGTGGCGCCGAGCGCGCGCAGGATGCCGATTTCCGAGCGGCGCTGCGTGACGGCAATGGAGAAGCTGTTGTAGATGATGAACATCCCGATCACGAGCGCGAGCACGCTCGAGATGTTCACCATCATCGAGTAGGCGGCCGTCATGGCCTCGAACTGCTTGCCGCGCCCGGCCGGGGAGTCGACCTGGAAGCCGGGGCCGAGCAGCCGCCGCAGTTCCGCCTGCGCGTCCGGCACGGTGTGGCCGTCACGGACGGCGAGGTCGATCCGGTCGAAGGTGCGGCCGCGGCCGAACATCTTCTGCGCGGCATAGATGTCCATGATGGCGAGGTTGCCGCCGAACGCCGTCGACAGCCCGGACGACTTCATGATGCCGCGCACCGTGAAGCGGCGTTCGCCCATGGCGGTGCCGAGCGCGATCTGGCTGTTGACGCCGAAGCGGTTCGCCTCCGCGAATTCGCGCGTGAGGATGAGGGAGTCGGGCTGCGCGAGGAACACCAGCGGATCGTCGATGACCGCCTCGTCGCCCTCGTCGAGGTCGTAGTCGCGCAGGCTGCGGTCGCCGGTCATGTCCGTCCCGAGCACGAGCAGGCTGCCCTGCCCGGCGATGCCGCTGTCCACCACCGCCTCGATCACCGGCACGGCCACGCCCACCGTGGCGGCGCCCTGCACGATCTCGAGCACCTCTTCGTTGAACCCGGTCTCGCCGGCCGTGACCTGCAGTTGCGTCTTGCCCGCAATGCGATCGACGGTGTGGTTGAACCCGTAGAGCACGCTCTGGTTGGCCGTGTGCATCCCGACGAACACCGCCACGCCCAGCACGATGCCGGCGGTGGTCAGCATCGTGCGGAGCACGTGCTTCCGGAAGTACGGCCAGCTGATGAGGCGCAGCAGGATCATCGCCGGATGTCCTGCTCGATGTGCCCGTCGCGAATCATGATGGTGCGGCTGCAGCTCTCGGCCACCTTCATGTCGTGGGTGACGATCACGACCGTGGAGCCGAGCCGGGTGTGCAGGTCGCGGATGAGCCCGAGAATCTCGACCCCGGTGCGGCTGTCGAGATTTCCCGTGGGTTCGTCCGCGAGCAGGATAGGCGGGTAGATCGAAAGCGCGCGGGCAATCGCCACGCGCTGGCGCTCGCCACCCGACAGTTCCTCCGGCAGGTGCGTGAGCCGATGTCCGAGCTGGACGAGCCCGAGCAGTTCGCGCGCCCGTTCATCGACCTTGCTGCGCGACCAGCCCCGCAGGTGCAGCGGCAGGCCGACGTTCTCGACACACGAGAGCGTGGGCAGCAGGTTGAAGAACTGGAAGATGAAGCCGATCTTGTCCCGCCGCACCCGCGTCAGCCCATCGTCGGGCAGGCCGGCCAGGGCTTCACCGTCGACCCGGACCTCGCCGGAGGTGGGACGGTCGAGCCCGCCGATCAGGTTGAGGAGGGTGGACTTGCCGGAGCCAGAGGGGCCGATGATCGACACCATCTCACCCCTGGCGATCGTGAGGCTGACGTTATCGAGCGCCGTCACCTGGCGCTTGCCGTCGAACTGCTTCGAAACGCGGTCGATGTCGATCATGGCTCGTCTGGCACCGGGAGCGCGAGCGCGCCACCGCGGAAGATGCGGAGGACGCGGAGCTATTCATGTGCAACGCAGCGGTCCTACGTTCCCTTCGACCGCCTCGTCTGTATTCGCGTCACATCGGACCGGATCCCGCAGACTGCGCCTCACTCGCCGAGCAGCTTCGCCCGGGTGTCCGGCGGCACGGGCACGGTCTTCTGCGCCTCATAATCGAACGCCACCACCACGGTCTTGCCGTCGGCCAGCAGACGTCCGCTGGAGACGTTCTCGATCTCGTATTCCATTGAGACGCTGCTCGTGCCGATGGCGGTGACGGCCAGCCGGATTTCGAGCTCTTCCGACAGCAGGGCCGGCGCGCGGTAGTTGCACTCGGCCCGCACCAGGATCACGCCGACGCCGCCTGGCAAGGTCGTCGATCCCCCGAGTTCCCGCCACCACGCCACGCGGCACTCCTCGAAGTAGGTGAGATAGACCGCGTTGTTGACGTGCCCCAGCAGGTCGCAGTCGCTGAAGCGGACAGTGAGGCGATGGCGGTGAGCCCAGCGGCGCTCGGTCATCCGCTCATCGTATCAACTTGCGCAGGATCGGCACGTGCGCGGGCGCCGGCGTCAGCGGGACTGCGTGCGGTAAGCTAGGCGTTTCATGCCGGTCCGCGACGACGAGACGGCCCTCGCCTCGGCGGGGGCGAAGGTACGGCAGCGCCTCGTACCGTTCCTGTTCCTGCTGTACATCTTCGCCTACCTCGATCGCATCAACATCGGATTCGCGTCGCTGCAGATGAATGCGCAGCTCGGCTTCTCCGCCGCGGTGTACGGCTTCGGCGCGGGGCTCTTCTTCGTCAGCTACACCGCGCTCGAGATCCCGAGCAACCTGATGCTCGCCCGGGTCGGCGCGCGCCGATGGATCGCCCGCATCATGATCACCTGGGGACTGGCCTCGGCGGCGATGCTGTTCGTGACGAACGCCACCGGGTTCTACGCCCTCAGGTTCCTCCTCGGGGCCGCCGAAGCGGGGTTCTTTCCCGGCATCATCTACTACCTCACGCAGTGGGTACCGGCCGCCCAGCGCGCCCGCACCGTGGCGAGCTTCATGACCGCGGTGGTCACCGCCGGCATCGTCGGTGGTCCGCTCTCGGGCGCCCTGCTGACGCTGGACGGCATGCTGGGCCTGCGCGGATGGCAGTGGATGTTCCTGCTCGAAGGCGTACCGGCGGCGCTCCTCGGATTCGTGGTGCTCCGGTGGCTGGACGATGGGCCCGCAGACGCGGCGTGGCTCACGGCTGACGAGAAGCGAGCCCTGCTCGCACGGCTCGCACTCGAGAGCCACCAGACGCCTGGTCGCGCCCACGGCATCGCGGACGCGTTCAGGCACCCGTGGCTGTGGCTGCTCGCGGCCGTGTACTTCGTCGTGCCCGTGGCGCTCTACGCGTTCGGCTTCTTCCTGCCTCAAATCCTGCAGGCGACCATGGCCGGGGGCACGCCGCTGCGCATCGGCGTGCTGAGTGCACTGCCCTACCTCGCTGCCGCGGTGACGATGGTGATCACGTCGCGCCATTCGGACCGCTCGCACGAGCGACGCCGCCATATCGCCGCGGCCGCCCTCGCGAGCGGCATCGGCTTCCTGGGCGCCGCGTACGCGCACAGCCTCGTGCCGGCCCTTGTGCTGCTGTCGATTGCCATGGCGGGGCTCGCCTCGATGCTGGGTCCGTTCTGGGCGCTGGCGGGGAACTTCATGGGCGGTGCCGGCGCAGCGGCCGGCATCGCGCTCATCAACTCGGTGGGCAACGTCGGCGGCTTCGTCGGGCCGTACGGCGTCGGCTACCTGCGCGATGTCACGCAGAGCTTCTCGGCCGGCCTGATCGGCATCGGCGTCATCGTGATAGCCGGCGGCGCGATCGTCCTGCTCGTGCCCGATCGGCAAGGGCACCGTTGAGCGCGTGTGGTCCGCCTGAAGGCGGACACTACACCCGAGGAAAACAGGGCCGGCTGAAGCCGGCCCCTACGACAGACGCGCGACAGTCTGTAGTGCCCACCTTCAGGTGGGCCATGTGGTCGCGTCCTTACCTGTCCCGACCGACCGCTACCGTCCTGTCAGGGTCTTCTTCAGCCACGCGCTGAGTGCGCCGGTCACCTCCGGGCTGACCTGCACGTTCCCGAGGCGGGCGTACTCATCCACCTCGCCGGTCTTCGCCGGGACGAGCAGGTGGTTGATCCCCGGCACCTTCACCACCTCGACGCCGGCGTTCTTCTTGCGCGCCTTCGCCAGCGCCTCCAGCTTGTCGGCATTGTCGGGCGGCACCTGCGCGTCGAGCGCGCCCTGCACGATGAGGATCGGCTGCTGCACATCCTTCATCAGCCTGGCGGGATCGAACGCGAGGAAGCTCTGGAAGTACGGCGTGTCGGCCTGGCGGCGGACGCCGTCGGGCAGCGCGAGCGCCTCCCACCCCTTGCCGGTGAGGACCGCCTGCTGAATCTGCCGCTGCAGCTGGATGGTGTTCTGCCGCTCCGACTCGGGGCGGTTCGATCGTTCGACGGCGTGCGTCACCTGATAGAGGTTCAGGTCGGCACCGGTGGTCCCGACCGTCGCGAGGAGCGCGACACCCGCCACACGCTTCTCCTTCGAGGCCGTGATGAGCGCAAGCGAGCCGCCCTCACTGTGCCCGACCAGCGCAATCCGGCGCTTGTCGACATCCTTCCGGTCTGCCAGCGTGCGGATCGCCGCACGCACGTCCTCGGCGTAGTCGGCCAGGGTGGCCGACTCGACGCGGCCGCCGCTCTGACCGACCCCGCGTTTGTCGTAGCGCAGGACCATGAAGCCGGCGTCCGCCAGCGCGTGAGCGATGTGGCCGAAGATCGGAATGCCGGCCACGTTCTCGTCGCGGTCGGTCGGGCCGGAACCGGCGACGAGCACCACGGCCGGCAGCGGCCCGCGTGCATTCGCCGGCTTCGACAGCGTGCCCGTGAGCACGAAGCCGTTCGCCTCGATCCGCAGTTCCTCGTCGTTCGGCCGGGTCATGGTCAGCCGGCGGGTGGAAACGGCTGACATGTCGAGCCGTGCCACCTCCAGTCCCTGCGACGGAATGCGGAGACGCAGCAGGCGGCCGGTTTCGTCCGCCCAGATCTCGGTTTCGGTCGGCGGCTGACCCTGGGCCTGGAAGGTCAGCACGGTGCGCCTGGCCTCGATCAGGCGGTCCACGGTCTGCAGCCGTTCCGGCGCAGAGGGTCCGACGATGCCGGAGAACGACCCCTGGCCTGGCTGGTAGAGCGACAGCGTGGTCCCCTCGGGCGCGGTGCGCACGCGGGCGGCAATGGTCTCATACGGCGCGATGAACGGATTCGGCATGAGCACCGCGTCTGCCGCGATGGTGTCCGTGCGCCGCACACGCTCGGTGCCCGGTGCGCCGGCCAGTTCGTTCGACGCGGTCGTGCCGGAGATGGTCGTCGAGAGGAACGACGGCTGCCCGCGAAGGGTGGCATCGATCGTGAGATCGAGCGGTCGCCAGTTACGGTCGTACCGCGCCCTGAACTGCCGGATCTGCAGGTCGACAGGCGCGCCCATGCGGCCGGTGCTGGTCACGGTCCAGCCGTCGGGCGACTCCTGGACGGTGACCGTCTCGTTGCCGACGACCGCGCCGCGCACATAGATGGTAAAAGCGGAATCCGGGGATGACTGCGCGGAGACGCGACCGGCCGACGCCGTCAGGACGGCAACGGACAGCAGCCCGGCAAGGGCGGCACGGGTACAATGAAACACGCGCATATTTCACCATAACACCATGATGCCGGCGTCACTTTCTCAGCCATACCGGGCCGCACGCGAAGCCGCCGCCCTGCTCACCCCCTCACGCGGACTGCTGGTCGTGTCCGGCCGCGACCGGGCGTCGTACCTGCAGGGCCTGCTGACCAACGACGTGTCCGCGCTGACCGCGGGCCAGGGCTGTTATGCCGCGTACCTCACCGCGCAGGGCCGGATGATCTCCGATCTGCACGTCTATGAGCTGGGCGACGTGCTGCTGCTGACGCTCCCGCCGCAGACGACGGCGGCGGTGCTCGCGAAACTCGACCAGTTCATCTTCTCGGAAGACGTGCAGCTGGGCGACGTCTCGGCGACCTTCGCCGCGATCGATGTGCTCGGTCCGGATGCGTCGCGCGTGATTGCCACGGCGACCGGCATCGGGCCGGTCGAGCTCGACGCCCTCCCGCCGAACGGCAACCTCAGGAGCCAGGTGCTCGGGCAGCCGGTCATCCTCCTGCGCGTGGACGACACGGGCGTCAACGGCTTCGAGCTGCTGGCCCCGCCCGATCTCCTGCCGGCCCTCCTGGCGGCACTACGCGGCGCGGGAAGCACCGATCTGGACCCGGCGTCCGCTGAGGCACTGCGCATCGAAGCGGGTGTGCCGCGGTTCGGCGCCGACATGGACGAGGAGACGATTCCGCTCGAAGCCGGCATCGAGTCGCAGGCGATCAGTTTCACCAAGGGGTGCTACGTCGGGCAGGAAATCATCATCCGCGTGCTGCATCGCGGACACGGCCGCGTGGCGCGCAAGCTGGTGGGGCTGGCCTTTGCCCCCGAGGCCGCCGTGCCGGCCGTTGGCACCACTCTCCACGGCGCAGACCGCGACCTCGGCGTGGTGACGAGCAGCGCGATGTCCCCCTCGCTAGGCCATCCGGTGGCCCTCGGCTACGTCAAGCGCGACGCTGCCGAACCGGGCACGGTCGTCACCACCGCCGACGGCGTCGCGGCAACGGTCGTGGCGCTGCCGTTCGCACCGCCCGCGTGACCACCATCGTGGTGACCGCGGCGGTCGTCGAACGCCACGGCACCTTCCTCGTCACCCGGCGGCTGACAGGCACGCACCTCGCGGGCACCTGGGAGTTCCCCGGGGGCAAATGCGAGCCGGACGAGTCGCTGCAGGCGTGCCTCATCCGGGAGATGCGCGAGGAACTGGGGGTCGACTGCCGCGTCGGCGCGGAGATCTTCACGATCAGCCACGACTATCAGGACCGGCGGATCCAGCTCCACTTCTTTGCCTGCACGCTCGAGGGTGAGCCGGCCCCGCAGCTGGGTCAGGCCATGCAGTGGGTGCCGCGCGCGCAGCTGAGCTCACTGGAGTTCCCGCCCGCCGACGACGAGCTCATCAGGCTGTTGACGCAGAACCCTGACAGGTCCGCCTGAAGGCGGACCCCACGACTGACTGTCGCTCCCTTGGCGGACCCCACTACTGGCCTTCGCTCCCTCGGCGGACCCACGACTGGCTTGCGGCCTCGATCGTGGGGTCCGGCTTCAGCCGGACCTATCCCGACGGCCGCTCCGCGCTGAACGAGGCGCAGTCCTTCGACATCGGGCAGACAAGGCACTTCGGGTTGCGGGCGACACAGACCATGGCGCCGAAGTCCATGAGCGCCTGGTTGAAGTCGAACACCTGCTTCTGCGGGACCATGGCTGCCGACACCGCCCACAGGTGCTTCTTCATCGCGTGGCTCTTCGGGTCGCCCGCGCCCACGAACACGCGGAAGAGCACACGCGCCACGTTCGTGTCGAGAATCGCGGCGCGCTGACGGAACGCGAAGCTCCGGATGGCGCCGGCGGTGTACTGACCGATGCCCTTGAACGACAGCAGCGTCTCCTCGTCGTCTGGCAGGCGCCCGTCGAAGCGGGTGACCGCTTCACGCGCGATGGCCTGCAGCCGCTTCGGGCGGATGTTGTAGCCGAGCGGCCGCCACGTCTCGGTGACGAGCGCTTCGTCAGCAACGGCCAGGGCCGCGAGCGAGGGGAACTTGCCGAGCCATTCGTGATACTTCGGCAGCACGCGATCGACCTGCGTCTGCTGGAGCATGATCTCGGAGACGAGGATGTGGTACGGGTCGTCCGTCGTGCGCCACGGCAGGTCGCGGCCGTGGCGTCCGTACCACGTGAGCAGGCGCTGGCGAAAGCGGCGACGGGCGGGTGGTGCGGGAATCGAGGGCGCGAGGGGCGTCTGGCGCCGGGCGCGTGGCTTCTTCGTCATCTCGTATAATCGCGAACGGTCGGCATCCGTGAAAATCTACACGCGCACAGGCGACAGCGGCGACACCGCCCTCTTCGACAACAGCCGCGTCAGCAAGGCTGACCCGCGTGTCGACGCGTACGGCGAGGTGGACGAACTCAACGCCTGGCTCGGCCTGGTCCGCGCGGCCGGACTCGATGCGGACCTCGATGCCGCCCTCGTCCGCATCCAGCGCGATCTGTTCGCCGTCGGTGCCCAGCTCGCGGATCCCGCGCACAAGCTCGCGGACCGCGTCAGCAAGGCGTTCGTCGCCGACGAGGACGTGGCGCGGCTGGAGTCGCTCATCGATACGCTCGAGCAGGAACTGCCGCCGCTCACGCGTTTCATTCTCGCCGGCGGGTCGCACGCCGGGGCCTCGCTGCACGTCGCCCGCACCGTGTGCCGGCGGGCCGAGCGGCGGATGGTGGCGCTCACGCCCCAGCCCGACCTGCTCCTGATTCGCTACGTGAACCGGCTGTCGGATCTGCTGTTCGTCCTCGCCCGCGTCGCCAATCATCGGGCGGGACAGCCGGAAACGGAGTGGTGAACCCGGCGCTCGCACGGGCCTACGCGGCGTGCACCGATCTCGCCGCGAGCCACTACGAGAACTTTCCGGTCGCCTCGCGGCTCCTGCCACCCGCCATGCGCCCGCACATTGCGGCGGTCTATGCGTTCGCCCGCGTGGCCGACGACATCGCCGACGAAGGGGGCGATCCGCCGGCGGTCCGCCAGGCGCGCCTGCGCGCGTGGCAGCAGCGGCTCCACGACGCCGCACGCGGGGAGGGCGACCCGTCCAGCGCCAGCCGCGACGACCTCATCTTCGTGGCCCTCGGCCATTCGATGCGCGAGTGCGACCTGCCGCTGCAGCTCTTCGACGATCTCCTGAGCGCGTTCGCGCAGGATACCACGACGCATCGCTACGACTCGTGGAGCGGCGTGTTCGACTACTGCCGCCGCTCGGCCAATCCGGTCGGGCGCCTGGTGCTCCGCATCGGCGGCTACCGCGACGAAGCGCTGGACCGATCGTCCGACGCCCTCTGCACCGGCCTCCAGCTCGCGAACTTCTGGCAGGACTTCGGCCGCGACTGGCGGGCGGGGCGGCTCTATGTCCCCCGCGAGGTGTACGACGCGAGCGGCGCCTCGCTCGAGTCGCTGCAGGCCGCCACGCCGACGCGCGAATGGGCCGAGGCGCTCGCCCGGTGCGTGGCCAGGACGCGGGAGTGCTTTGCGCAGGGACGGCTGGTCTGCGACGGCGTGCGCGGGCGGCTCAAGGTGGAACTCCGGCTCACGTGGCTGGGCGGATCCCGCATCCTCGACCGCGTGGAAGCGCTCGGCAGCCGCGTCGTCACCGAGCGGCCGACACTGGGCGCGGCCGACGTGCCCTCCCTCCTCTGGGCCGCTGCACGCTGGCGCCGGGTGGCCGCCTGATGGCCGCCCCGAAAACCAGCTTCTACTATTCGTTCCAGGTGCTGCCTGCCGATCAGCGCCGCGCCATCATCGCGGTGTGGCAGTTCTGCCGCGCGGTGGACGACGCGGTGGACGAGTGCGACGCCCCGGGCGCGATGCCGCCGCGCGAGGCGGTGCAGTACTGGCGCGACGAACTCGCGCGGTGCTTCGACGGCCACACGCCGGTCACCCCGCAAGGGCGCGCGCTCCAGCCGTACATCGGCGAGTTCGGCCTCCCCCGCCAGGCGTTCGACGACGTCATCGACGGTGTGGCCATGGACATCGACCACGATCGGTACGAGACGTTCGACGATCTGGTCGAGTACTGCCACCGCGTCGCCTCTGCCGTCGGGATGATCTGCATCCGGATCTTCCGCTGCCAGAACCCGAAGTCGTCCGACTACGCGGTGGCCCTCGGCGTGGCCCTGCAGCTCACGAACATCCTCCGGGACATCAGCGGCGATCTTGCGCGAGGCCGCGTGTACCTGCCGATGGAAGACCTCCGGCGGTTCGGCTGCACGGTGGAGGACCTGGCCGCAGGTCGCGTCACCGAGAGGGTCCGGCAGCTCCTCGCCTTCGAGTGCGCGCGGGCGCGCGACTTCTACGACGCGGCCGTCGCGGTGCGGCCGGCCGACGACCGCCGGCGCCTGGTCGCCGCCGAGATCATGCGCGCCGTCTACGCCGAGACGCTGGCCCGCATCGAGCGTCGCGGTTACGACGTGTTCAGCGCACGCGTCCGCACACCGAAGCCGCTGCAGGCGTGGCTCGCGCTGCGTCAGTGGCTGTTCCAGCCATGAGCAGGTTCGACGCGGTGGTTGCCGGAGCCGGGTTCGCCGGGCTCAGCGCCGCCGTCCGTCTCGCCAGCCGTGGGGCACGCGTCCTGGTGCTCGAGGCGCGGGCGCGGCTCGGCGGGCGCGCCACCGCGTTCACCGACCGCGACACCGGCGAACTGGTCGACAACGGCCAGCACGCCCTGATGGGGTGCTACACCGAGACATTCGCGTTCCTCCGCACCATCGGCGCGGGCGACTTCGTGCGCCGGCAGCCCGAACTGGCGGTGACGACGATCGAGCGGGATGGAACCGTCTCTCGCCTTCGCTGCCCGTCGCTCCCGCCGCCGCTGCACCTGGTCGCGGGCGTCTTCGGGTGGCCAGCCCTCGGGTGGACGGACCGGCTCGCCGTGCTCCGCATGGCCGGTCCACTGCGCCGCGCGCAGGCGGGGTTGAAGAAGGGCAAGGCATCGGTCGCGCCGGAGGCCCACCTGAAGGTGGGCACCACGCAAGGCGCGACGTCGGAGTCAGCTGTAGTGCCCGCCTTTAGGCGGGCTGATGACGATTCAGTCGTGGGGGCCGGCTCGAGCCGGACCACCCCTGCCCACACGGTCGCCGAGTGGCTCGATCGTCACGGGCAGACGCCGCGCCTGCGCGAGCTGCTCTGGGATCCGCTCGCACTCGCCGCGCTGAACCAGCCGCCGGAGCAGGCCGCCGCGCCGTACTTCGCGCGGGTGCTCGCCGAGATGTTCGGGGCTGATCCGTTGGCCGCCACGATCGTGCTGCCCACGAAGCCGCTGCACGAGATGTACGCGGAGCCGGCCCGGCGGTTCATCGAGGCGCATGGCGGATCGGTACGGACCGGCGCGACCGCCCGGATCGAGGTGCGCGAGGGAACCGCGGTGGTGCGCGAGGGCGATCAGCAGTGGCAGCCGCCGGCGGTCATCTGCGCCGTGCCGTGGTTTGCCTTGCCCGACACGCTCACCGGAGAGATCGGCCCACTGCAGCCCGTGCTCGAGGCGGCGCGGGCGACCGCCGCGTCGCCCATCGTGACCGTGAACCTCTGGTTCGACCGCGCGGTGATGGATGAACCGTTCGTCGGGTTGCCCGGACGCCTGATGCAGTGGGTGTTCGACAAGCGCACGCTCGTGGGCGAGACCGCGTCGCACCTGTCGCTCGTCTCGAGCGGTGCGGCCGACGTGCTGCGCTGGACGAATCCGCAGCTCATCGATGCGGCGCTCGACGAACTGCGGGGCGCGCTTCCGCGCGTGCGCGAGGCAGGGCTGCTGCGCGCCACGGTGATCCGGGAGCCGCGCGCCACTTTTTCGCTGGCCCCGGGCCAGCCGCCACGGCCATCTGTCGTCACGCCGATCGCGGGGCTCTTCCTCGCAGGCGACTGGATCGACACCGGCCTGCCCGCTACGATCGAAGGGGCCGTGCGGAGCGGCCATCTTGCCGCGGAGGCGGCCCGACCGACATGCGTTCCATAGTCGTGCACTACAAGGAACTCGCCCTCAAGGGGCGCAACCGGCCCTGGTTCGTCCAGGTGCTCGTCCGCAACCTGCGCACGGCGCTCGGGGGACTGGACGTGCGCCGCGTGCGGTCGGTCATGGGGCGCATCGAGATCGACCTCGGGCCGGAGGCCAATGTCGACGAGGCACGCGAGCGCGTCCGCCGCGTGTTCGGCATCGCCAACTTCTCGCACGCCGGACATGGCCCACACGACTTCCAGGCGCTGGCTGACGCGATCCTCGCGGATCTCGGCGATCGGAACCCCTCGTCGTTCCGGGTCAGCGCACGACGCGCCGACAAACGGATTCCCTTCACATCACCACAGCTCGAGCGCGAGGTCGGCGGCCTGATCAAGCAGGCGAAGGGCTGGCACGTCGACCTGTCGAACCCCGAGCTGACGATCCACCTCGAATTCCTGCCGGACCAGGCGTTCTACTTCTTCGGCAAGGATCCGGGGGCGGGCGGACTGCCCACCGGCACCGGTGGACGCCTCGCCTGCCTGCTCTCCGGCGGCATCGACTCGCCGGTCGCGGCCTACCGGATGATGCGCCGGGGCTGCACGGTCTACTTCGTCCACTTCCACAGCTACCCGATCCTCTCGCGCGCCTCGATCGAGAAGGTGCACGAGCTGGCCACGCTGCTCACGGGCTACCAGCAGCACTCGCGGCTGGCGCTCGTCGCCTTCGGCGAACTGCAGCAGCAGGTGGTCCTGGCCGTCCCGCCAGAACTCCGCGTCGTCATCTACCGGCGCCTGATGCTGCGCATTGCGGAGCGGATCGCCCGCAAATGGCACGCGAGAGCACTGGTGACAGGCGAGGTCGTCGGCCAGGTGGCCTCGCAGACGCTCGAGAACCTCACCGCCATTGCCAGCGCGAGCCAGCTCGAGATCCTGCGGCCGCTCGTGGGCATGGACAAGGATGAGATTGCCGATCAGGCGGAGGCGATCGGGACCCTCCCGATCTCGAACATCCCGGACCAGGACTGCTGCACGCTCTTCACGCCGCGCAACCCCGCCACGCGTGCCCGGCTCGACGATGTGCTGCGCGCGGAAGAGGCGCTGGATATCGAGGCGATGGTGGACGGTGCCGTCCAGGCCACGACGTTCGAGGACTTCTACTGGCCTGCCCCGCCCCGCAAGAAGGTCCGCGCCGCAGCGGCCCCCACGACCGACGAGCAGGCGGACACGTAGGCAGGCAGGGCGGGCCAGGCGGCCGGATCGTCACTGGTTTCTGACTTCTGAGTTCCCGGTTCTAACTTCCAACGCCCAAACGTAAGATAGGTAGTTGGCGGGGGCTGCGACTTCTTCGAGGAAAAGGCGCTTATGTTCGAATCAGTGAAGGATCTGTCCGAGGCGGTCAAGGCGGCTGCCACGGTTGACGGCGACCGGATGACGGTCGGCAATGTCGCGGCGCTTGCGCCCGCAGTCATCGATCAGCTCGCGCGGACCGCGGCGTTCGGCGCCTCCCCGGAGATCAAGGGGACGGCACGCTGGATCATCCGGTCGCTCGCGGCGGCGGCCGGCGTACGGCCGGCGTCCATCCACGACCTCTACATCGCGATGGGCCAGGGCAAGACCGGCGGCTTCACCGTGCCCGCGATCAACGTCCGCGCGATGGGCTACGACACGGCCCGCGCGGTCATCCGCGCGGCGAAGAAGCTCGACGCCGGCGCGTTCATCTTCGAAATCGCGCGCTCGGAAATCGGCTACACCGAGCAGCGCCCGCACGAATACGCCGCCATCCTCTTCGCGGCCGCGCTGCGTGAAGGCTTCAGCGGCCCGCTGTTCATCCAGGGCGACCACGTCCAGACCAACGCGAAGAAGTACAACAGCCCCGAGCGCGACAAGGAGCTCGAGACGCTGCGCGGCCTCATCCGCGAGGAGATCGCGGCCGGGTTCTACAACATCGACATCGACACCTCCACGCTGGTCGACCTCGACAAGCCGACGCTCGTCGAGCAGCAGGAGGTAAACGTCACCCTCGCGGCCGACTTCGCCGCGTTCATCCGCAGCGTGGAGCCAACGGGCGTCACCGTGTCCATCGGCGGCGAAATCGGGGAGGTCGGCGGCAAGAACTCCGACATCCACGAACTGCACTGCTACATGGACGGGCTCAACGCGAAGCTGAAGGAGCGCGGTGTCGCGGTCGGCATCAGCAAGATCAGCGTCCAGACCGGCACGGCGCACGGCGGCTTCATCAACGCCGACGGCACGGTGCGCAAGGACGTGGCGATCGACCTGGTGGCGCTCGAGGAACTCTCGACCGCCGCGCGCAAGTACGGCATGGGCGGCGCAGTGCAGCACGGCGCGTCCACGCTCCCGCTCGAGGCGTTCGACGCCTTCCCGCGCGTCGGCGCCTGCGAGATCCACCTGGCGACCGACTTCCAGAACATGGTCTACGACCACCCGCAGTTCCCGGCCGAGCTGAAGGCCGAGATGTACGCGTGGCTGCAGGAAAACGCCAAGGAAGAACGGAAGCCGAAGGATACCGAGGAGCAGTTCCTCTACAAGGCCCGCAAGAAGGCCATCGGCCCGTTCAAGAAGCAGCTGTGGGGCATGGAGCCTGCGCGGCGCGACGCGATCGGTGCCTCACTCGAGGAACGCTTCACGCGCCTCATGACGCTGCTGAAGATCAACGGCACGGCGGCCGCGGTGAAGCAGTTCGTCAACGTGCCGCAGGTGCCGCTGAAGCTGGACTCCGAAATCAAGGCCGCTGCCGGCATCATCACCGCCGACGAGCGGAAGGCCGAGGGACTGGCCGACTAGTCAACGCGCCACGCTGCGGCGTGGCGTTCCGAACCGCCGAGGTCGCGGACGACCGGTGAGAACCGGCCTCCGCGATCCCGGCGCCTTCCTGACGTTTCCCTTCGCGTCCGGCGCTCAGTCCGGAATCCCGCCGTCCGCCAGCGGGCTCGCCGGGAACACCTCCCAGAAGATCACCTTCACGGGCACGCCTGCCGCACCGTAGTCGTAGAACACGTCGACGGCGTGCCACGCGCCGTCGGCGAACACCGTCAGCTTGTCGCCTGAGATCGCGCCCGAGGGGTTCTTCTGCCGGCCCGCCTGGAACCCCGCGTGCTGCAGGTGCCAGATCATGCGCAGGAGCAGTTCGGTGGCTGCGGCTCCGGCTTCCGCCGTGGTCGGCCGGGCCGTGCGCAGGTCGGGGAACTCATCTGCGGTTGCATTGATCACCTGTTCGGCCCGCACCATCGTCAGCGGACCTGCCCCCACGTGATGCGAGTTCTCGGTGGGCGTCGTGGGATCGGGCGTGGTCGGCGTCGGTGTCGGCGTCGTGGGTGTCGGCGTGGTCGGCGTTGGCTGCGTCGGTCGACGCAGTGTCTCCGACCCGGAGACCGGACCGAGACACGTGGTCCCGCTGTACGGAATCTGCAGCGTGTTGCTGTCGACGATGTGGGCCGTGCCGCTGATGGAGAAGGGGCACGACGGGAAGCCGGGCACCGACCCGGTCCCGGTGACGGTATACGGCACGTCGCTGCCCGAGATCTGGCCCGAGGCGGTCCCCGACGCCGAGATGCCGTTCGCACAGGTGGCCGAGAAAGTGCCGGAGAGCGAGGTCGCCGTCTGGCTGGTGACCTGCCAGGAGAACCCGGTGCACGAACTTGCCGAGATGTTCGACAGCGGGTTCGAGGACCACGTCCCGAGCATCGACGGTGACGATGAGGTCGACGGGGTCGTCGGCGTGGCCGGCGTGGCAGGCGTCGTCGTTGATGACGATGACGTGGAACTCGGCGCGAACACGTTCGAGGATTCGCGGTCGAAGCCGGTGCAGGCACCAGTGACGAGCGCGCCGAGGATAAAGGCGAACGAGAACAGACGCTTCATGGCCGTGGCCCTGGCCCGTCGTCCTTCCGGACGGCGGCCGTGTAACGGTGATTACAGAAACGGTCGCGCCCACGCCAGATCCGTGATCGACCTGCGTGCGGGACTGCGAACTTCCGCGGTGACGCGAGCTACCTGGAAAGTGGATGCAGGAGTCCGGCCAGAAAGTCCTGGAGGGCTTCGTGCGTGCTGCGGAAGGCGAGGTCGTTCCACGGAATGGAGGCGCGGTCGACGAGCGCCGACTCGAGACTCTCGTCGTCGATCTGCAGCGCACCGCCGATGGCCGTCGCTGCGTAGACCACGATCACCGGCGCCCGCCCGGCGTACGAGTAGATGTTCACGAGGCCATCGAGCCTGACCTCGAGCCCGCTCTCCTCGCGCGCTTCACGGATGGCGGCGGCGGGCAGCGGTTCGCCCCGGTCGACATAGCCACCCGGGAAGACCCACTTGCCGTAGCCCGGCTCGATCGCGCGGCGCACCAGCACGAGCCGTTCGTCCTCCATGCGGATGATGGTGCCGACGGCAACCTTGGGATCCAGGTAGAAGACGAAGCCGCAGGCGGTGCAGACCAGCCGCACCGGGTCGCCATCCTTCAGCAGGCGCGGCTCGAGCGTGCCGCCACAGCGCGGGCAGAAGCGGTAGGCGTGCGGGTCGTCGTGCGGGTCCTGCAGGGTCACGGCTGGGGCGCGGTGTCGCGGCCAAGTATAATTCGGCACGTATGTCGATTCTGAAAGTCGCCCGGATGGGCCATCCCGTGTTGCGCGCGAAGGCCAGGGCGCTCGACCGCGCCGCGATCAGGACGCCGCTGATGCAGAAGCTCATCGACGACATGATCGAAACGATGAACGAGTATCACGGTGTGGGCCTGGCCGCCCCGCAGGTCCACGAGGGGCTGCGCCTGTTCGTTGCCGCCCTGGACATGGAGCGAGGCGAGGAGCCGAGCGAACCCATCGCGCTCATCAACCCGGAGATCACGCCGGTCGGCACCGAGATGCGCGAGGACTGGGAAGGCTGCCTGAGCATTCCCGACATCCGCGGCAAGGTGCCGCGCCACTTCGAAATCCGGGTGAAGGCGCTCGACCGCGACGGCGAACGCGTCGAACTGCGCGCACGCGGGTTCTCCGCCCGGATCATCCAGCACGAAACCGACCACCTGGACGGCGTGCTCTTCTTCGACCGGATGAAGGGCTTCGAGACGCTCACCTTCCTCGACGAGTACTCACGCTACTGGGTGAAGAACGAAGAGGAAGAGTGAGACGACTCGTGAGTTGGTGAATTGGCGAGTTGGTGAATTGGTGAGTTGGAGTTGGCGAATTAGTCACACCGGCGCGGGCGCTGGTCGCGCGCGCGTATACTGTACGTCTCTGCTTTCTTGAGCAACCGGCCGGCCTGGCCCGAACCTCACCAAAGCCTGTGTGTGTGAGGTTCCCCATGGTGCAGCGTCCTGCCGGTCTCGGCGGCCTGGAATTCGCGGTTCTCTCGTCACTGCGCGCGGCGCAGCTCGTGCGCGGCTGCGTGCCGCACATCGACTCCGGCAACCACAAGAAGACCACGACGGCCCAGATGGAAGTGGCGCAGCTGAAGGTGCAGCGCGCGACGGCGATCACGCCGGACGCCTTCGTCGAGCCTGAAATCGTCGAGATCGTCCCCGCGATCGCTGAAGAATAGGCGACCCGCTCACTGCCGGCGGAGGCAGGCGTACTGGAAGGCCTGCCGTGCGCCCCACGGTGTCTCGTGGGTGTGCGGCAGCGCCTGCTCCAGGGAGAACCCTGCCCCGAGCGTCGCGGCGAGTGTGTCCGCCGAATAGCGTGCGACGGGCAGCCCGCTGCACCGCTCCGGTCCATCGTGCGCGAAGGTGGCCATGACCACCGCGCCCCCTGGCTTCAGGGCTCGCATCAGATGCGAGAGGTAGCGCGCGCGATCCTCTGGGTCCGTCAGGAAGTGGAACACCGCCCGGTCGTGCCAGAGGTCCACGGACGGCTCGTCCCACTCGCCCGCCGCATCCGCCACAATCCAGTGGACGCCCGCTCCGGCCGAGCCGAGCCGTGCCCGCGTCCGTTCGACAGCCGCAGCCGAGACGTCGAGCACGGAGAGGCAGGAGACGCCACGCGCCAGCAGGCCATCCACCAGCCGGGAATTGCCGCCGCCGACGTCGATGACGCAGCTGGCGGGCTGGAGGCCGGCGGCCTCGAGCAGGGCCAGCGAGATGGCCGGCTCCGGTTCGAACCAGCTGACCTCGAGGTCGCCCTTCGTCGAGTAGACCCGGTCCCAGTGTTCGGCGCGGTTCACGGGTGCGCGGCCGCGCGCTTCCGCTCCATCGCCCGTTCCTGCTGGAGTCGCTCGAGCTCGACGGTCGAATGGTCGGCGAACTGCATCGCGTCCGCTATTGCGCGGTGTCCCGCCACATCCCCGATCGCGCGGTGCATCGCCTGGCACACGCGGCGGTACGAGGGATGCCCCTGCGGCGCCGTGCGCAGCTCGATCACGTGCATCGCTTCCCGCGCGTTCATGTCCATGTAGAAGCGGACACGGTAGGCCATGGCCACCGCGTAGGGGGCGACGTCGACAAGCCCGGCCTGCGTGAGCTGCCCATGCAGGTCCGCCGTCCGTTCCATCACCGCCCGCCAGTCGGCCAGCGCGCCGGCCTCCTCGATCGCCGCAGGCTCCACGCATCCATGCTCGGGCGAGAGCGGCTGCCACTCGAGTGTGAGCAGCCGGTGACGCTGGAGATCGCGGAACGCGCCGTAGTCGGCCAGCACGTCGAACCGGTAGCGGGTGCGTTCGAAAGCGCGCCCGGGCTTGTGCCGCCGATTCGCGCGATCGCCCACATACGCGCGCAGCACCGCCGCGCGATCGTCCGCCGACATCGCCCGCGCCACCGCGAGGAGCTGATCGTCGGGCAGGTTCGTCGCCGCGTAGAGCGCGGAGGCCACCACCTTCACTTCCCCCTCGGGGTCGAACTCGGTGAGGGTGACCTCGTCCCGTGGTTCCGCGTCGATCCCGGCCACCCGCGCGCGCACCGCCTCCAGCGTCTGCGCGCGTGCGTCCGCGAAGTACCGCACCCAGCGCCCCCCGCGGTCCGGCTGGGGAATGCGCGCCACGAACGCGGGCATCACCTGCTGCAGCTCCTGCAGGAGCATGTCGGCGAACAGCCGCACCTCCTCGAGGGGGCTGGCCTGCATCCGGAGAATCAGCGCTTCGTAGGCCTGGCCGGTCCCGTACAGGCCGACGTTCGACGTCGTGGCCGCCGGGAGCAGGCCGCGCAGTGTGTCCAGCGCCTTGGCCCGGATCACGGAGCGGTACACACCGTCCGAATCCTCGGGCGCCTTCGGATACTTCGCGCGGAAGTGCTCCTCCATCGCGGGAATCCACTTCGCGTAGACCTCGAAGGCGAAGTCGAGCGTGTCGCCGTACTGCTGCGCCAGCGGTGAGCGGGCCACCTCGGCCGGCACGTGGTACTTCCAGCGGCCATGCGGTTTCGCTGTATATGGCACGTAGCGGGTGGACTGCTCGAGGTACGCCATCAGGCGTCCCCACTCGAGCACCTTCGTCAGGATGTTCGAGACCCCCTCGCAGGCCACGTGCGCCCCGCCGAGTTGCGCCACGGAGTCGTCGCCGTACTCGTTGAAGACCTTCGCGTAGAGCCTGTCCGCCCGCTCGCTGCCCACACCGGCGGAGGCACTGCCGGCTGCGGCGGCACCGACCTCACCGAGGAACTCATCCAGGAACAGCCGGCGGAGCGACTTGGCCGAACGCGAGTAGCGCGAGAACAGGGCGCCCTTCACGGTTTCCGGAAGGTTCCGCAGCGCGAACACCGGGCGGTCGGTATTGGTGAAGAACGGGTCGAGCGCGCGCGCTTCGTCTGGCGTGAACGTGTCCTGCGTCTGGGGGATGAGCACGATGCCCGTATTCTAATCCCCACCGGGCGGGCAGCCATGGCCCCATAGAGCCACACTTCAGTGTGGCTCCCGGAACGCCAGGCTGAAGCCTGGCGCTACGACCGTCGGCGTTCAGCGCTCGCCCATCCCTATGACGCGCACGGTGCTGGTCGCCATCGCCCGGCGGCCGGTGGGCCCGACCAGCGCGACGGTGATGTCGTACTCACCCGCGGGCAGTGCCGGGAGCTTCACCTGGTGCGTTCGTGCCGAGGCCGCGCCCTGCAGCGGCAGTTCGCTGCTGGTGTACACCTCCATCGACTCCGCCGTCACTTCCAGCGCGCGGTTCTCATCGTCCGCTTCGACGGTGGCGCGCACGATGAAGTGCCCGGGTGCCATCGCCACCGACGGAAACACGCGGATGGCCAGTTTCGGGCTCCCGTCGAGCGCCTGCGTGAGCAGCAGCATGCAGGCAAGAGCGAGGACGACGCGCCGGCTTCCAGTCATGGTCATCTCCCCCGCGGGTACGTCCGCGTTACAGACGTTATCGGCGGGGCGATGGACCGGCTGAAGCCGGCCCCCATGACAAATGCGACGGAACGGCCCGAGCGCTGACCAGGCTCGTCAGCGTGGCGTCGGAGCTACTCGTAGCGCAGCGCTTCGATGGGATCGAGCTTCGAGGCCTTGATGGCCGGCAGCAGGCCGGCGACGAGACCGACCACCATGAGGATGGACGTGCAGATGCCCACCAGCGTCATGGACATCACCATGTGGATGTCCGACACGCGGCTGGCGTCGTCCATGAGCTCGGAGAGGAAGGGACGCGGGCTCAGGAGCCAGACGAGGAAGTAGGAGAGCGCAATGCCGATCGCGCCGCCCGCAAAGGTGGTGACGAGACCTTCGAGCAGGAACTGCAGCAGGATCTGGCCACGGCTCGCGCCGAGCGCCTTCCGGACGCCGATCTCGCGTGTCCGCTCCTGGACGTTCACGAACATGATGTTCATGATGCCGACGCCGCCGATGGCGAGCGTGAGCACGCCGATGAACGTGAGCACGGCCTTCAGTCCGCTGATGATGCCGCCCACGATCTGCTGGGCCTGGGCCGCCCCGAACATGTTCGCGGCACGTTCGTCCGTGGGATCGTATCGATAGCGCTCGGCGATGTACTCGCGCACCTGCTTCTCGGCCTTCGGGTACTGCGGGGCCGATACCGCCCGCCAGACGACGATGCCGACCTGCGAGGTATCCATCAGGCCCGACGCCGTGGTCCACGGGATGAAGATGCAGTACTTGTCGGGCCGGTTGTAGTTCGACATCTGCACCTTGTCCTGCATGACGCCGATGACATCGAACGGTACGCCGGCGACGCGGATGGTCTCGCCCACGGCCGGCAGGCCGCCGAACAGCTTGCGCTGCACTTCGCTGCCGATGAACGCCACGCGCCGATGCATCCGCACATCCTCGTCGTCGAGGAAGCGGCCTCCGGGCAGCGGGCGCTCGCTCCGCATCTCGCCGTAGCTCGCGGCGACGGCACGCACCACATGGTTGGACTGCCGGTTCCCGTAGGTGACCGGAAACTCCTTCATGAACTCAGGGCTGGCCGTGGAGACCAGCGGCAGCGATTCGATGGCGTCGACGTCCGCGATGGTGAGGCGCACCCGCTTGCCTGCGCGCTCGCCGCCGGCCTGCTTGCTGGTCTGTCCCATCATGGTGACCGCCACGCCGTCGCCGAATGCGCCGGCAAAGCCGGCGTTCAGCGCGTTGCGGAAGCCGTCGCCGTACGCCAGCAGCACCACGACCGAGACAATGCCCCAGGAGATGCCGAGCATCGAGAGCGCGGCACGGAACCAGTGGTGATACAGGCCGGTGAGCGCCTGAACCACCACGTCGCGCAGCATGCTCCCGGAAAGCAGGCTGCGCGACCGCGGATGGTGCCGGGGGGCCGCAACGGGTTCGAGCGTGGCTGCCGTGACGCTCATGGGTTACATCTCGAAGCGCAGCGCTTCGACGGGCGGCAGTTCAGCCGCGCGACGCGCCGGGTAGGTGGACGTGACCACGCCGATGAGGACGAGGACGGCGAGGGCGCCGACGCCGGATTGCCAGGACAGGATCATGCCCGCGAAGCGGGCGGGCATCGGCAGCATGTTCACCAGCCGGCAGATACCGAGCGCCACAATCAGCCCGATGCCGCCGCTGAGCATCGTGAGGAAGAAGCCCTCGATGAAGAACTGCTGCTGGATGCTTGTCGTGGTGGCGCCGAGCGCCTTGCGGACGCCGATCTCGCGCGTCCGCTCCTTCACGGCGATCAGCATGATGTTCATCACGCCGATGCCGCCGAGCGACAGCGTCACGATGCCGACGATGCTGAAGAAGTCGCGCATGCGGTCGATCATGCGGCCGAACATCAGGGTTTCGAGTGAGGTATCCCACATCGTCACGGCCTGGTTGTCTGCCGGGTCGAAGCCGTGCCGGCGCGCGAGCACGCGGCGCACGTTCGACTCGAGCGGCCACTCGATATCTTCGATGCGGCCGGTCCGCTCGTTCAGCACGCGCGGCAGGTCGGCGACAACCCACGGGTGCGGCGCCACGATGATGTCCGAGATACTGCCGGGAGGGGCATCCTTGCGCGGCATGTCCTGCAGCATCGCCGCGAACGGCACGAAGATCTTCCCGTTGTCGGGCCCGTTGTAGTTCGAGTCCTGTTCCTTCTTCCGGATCTTGCCGACGACGGTGTAGGGCACGCCGTCGAGCATGAGCGTCTCGCCGAGGATGTGTCGCTTGCCGAACAGCTGGTCGGCCATGTCGTAGCCGACGATGGCCACGCGCGACACCTGCTGCTCGTCGCTCCACGTGAAGTTGCGCCCGTATTCCAGCTCGATGGTGCGAATGGCCTGGTAGGGCGGTTCCATGCCGACCACGCGGGCCGACGCCGAGTTGTACGGCGTCTTCGCCTTCACCGGCGACTTCTCGAGCTCGGGGCTCACCACGGCCACCATCGACGCCTCTTTCGCGACCGCGCGCGCATCGTCGACCGTGAGAAACACCTGGCGGCCGGCACGCTCGCCGCCGGCCTGCATGCTCGTGCGTCCACCCCAGACGATGCCGATGTTCTGGCCCAGCTCCCGGAGCACCTGATCGTTCCCGCGCCTGAAGCCCTCACCCGTGGCGGAGAGAATGACCACCGAGATCATCCCCCACAGGATGCCGAACATCGTGAGGAAGCTGCGCAGGCGGTTCGCGCGCAGGTTGCCGAGCGACTCGATCAGCGTCTGTTTCATGGCGTGGCCATCGTGGGTTTCGCGTCGCCTCGATCGTGGCGTCCAGGTCCATTCACTCGTGGCGTCCGGCTTCGCCTCACTCGCGGGGCCCGGCTTCGCCTCACTCGTGGGGTCCGGCTTCAGCCGGACCTACGACGGGCTGACGACCTTCTCGCCCTCTTTCACGCCATCGAGCACCTGGATACGCGTGCCGTTGCCGACACCCAGCGTGACCGGCACCCGCCGGCGACCGGTCTTCGACGCCGGATCGGCCAGGTCGACGAACGCGTGCTTGTCCGCGTCGTAGATGATGGCCGCCTCGGACACGAGCAGCGAGCCGGGATGTTCCTCGAGCACGATCTCGGCGTTGGCCGTCATGTTGGCCTTCAGCTCCTTGCCCGGGTTGTCGATCGACACGCGCACTTCGAAGTTCGTGACGTTGTCCTTCTCGACGCCCATCGGCGAGATCTGCGTGACCTTGCCGTTGAAGACCTTGTCGCGGAACGTCTCCACGCGGATGCGGGCGGGCTGGCCGAGCTGCACGCGGCCGATGTCGGCTTCATCCACCTTGCCGCGGACGAACACCTGATCGATGTCGCCGAGGGTCATCACGAGCGTGGCATTCGCACCGAGATTGAGGATGGACGATACGGGACTGCCGATTTCGACGTCCCTGGTGAGCACGGTGCCCTTGATGGGCGAACGCAGCGTGGAATTGGCGAGGTCTTCGGCGGCCTTGTCGGCCGCAGCCTTGGCCTGCGCCACCTGGGCCCGGGCCTCGGAGACACGCGCCTGACTCACGGACAGCTGGGACTGCGCCGCGCGCCGCCTGTTCTCCGCCACCTCCACCGCACTCTGCGCATCGTCCAGGGACGACTGCGGGATGAGGTGCTGCGAGAAGAGCGACTGCGCGCGTTCGTAGGCGCGGCGGGCGAACGCCACGTCGGGCCCTTCGGCTTCCACGGTGTTCTTCTTGAGCTGCGCCTCGGCCCCTTCGAGCGCGGCGCGGGCGGCGAGCAGGTTCGCTTCGGCCCCGCGAAGCTGTGCCTGCAGCTGATCCTTGTCGAGTTCCGCCAGGACGTCGCCTTCGGCCACCACGGAGTCGACGTTCACCCGCAGGGCCTTGATGATGCCGTTCGCCTTGGACTTGATCTCGATCTTGGTGATGGGCTCCACCTTGCCCGTGGCCACGACCGAACGGACCATGGTGCCCCGCTCGACGGTGAGGAGCTTGGACGGGTCGATGTCGACCGATGCGCCACGGAGGGTGGCAAAGCCCGCCGTGGCCACGCCAGCGACGGCAAGGCCGCCAAGAATCACATATAGACGCGTGCGACGGGGAGTGGGTGCCGGCATATCAGCATTTACGGAGGCCGCCGCACCGAAGTTCACCGGCCTGCGGGGTAAGATCGGGCTTCCGATGTGGATTCTCCAGACCATCGGCTCCGGCGTGGAGCCGACGACCTTCCGGCTCTCCCCCGGCGCCATCAAGACGATTGGCCGCTCCACCGGCGCCGAACTCATTCTGGACGCAGCGCTTGTGTCACGCCTGCACTGCCGCCTCGAGGCCCACGAGGAAACGCTGGAGGTCGTCGACCTCGACAGCACGAACGGCATTGCGGTGAACGGCGAGCGCGTGCCCAGCGCTCACCTCATCCCCGGCGATCGCTTGAGGGTGGGACGAGTGGAACTCGAAGTGGGACGAACGGACTGACACACGAACTTGGAACTTGGAACTGAGAAGTGAACTCGAGAACTGGAAGTTCAGAACTTCAACTTCGGAAGTTCACTTCTGAGTTCTGACTTCTAAGTTCCTTGAAGGAAGGGGTTCGTCTTCCTCTCCCTTCCAATCGTCGTGTCCGGCCCGTGGCCCGGGTAGACCCGCGCGTCGTCGCCGAACGGAAACAGCACGGAGCGGATGGACGCGATGAGGGTGGCGTGGTCGCCGCCCGGCAGGTCGGTCCGTCCGATTGAACCGGCGAAGAGCGTGTCGCCGACGAACAGGTCCAGTCCGCGCTCACCGGTCCGCGCCACTTCGAGACAGACACCGCCAGGGCAATGGCCCGGCGTATGGTGCGGACGCGCCTCGAAGTCGCCGAACGCGATCGCGTCGCCTGCCGTGTAGAAGCTGTCGATCGGCGGAGGCGGCCCCTCCATCTTCAGTCCGAACACCGAGGCCTGGACGAGGGCCCGGTCGTAGAGAAACAGATCGTCGCGGTGCAGGTGGACCGGTACGCCGAGCGCCCGCTTCGCGGGGCCGACACCGGTCACGTGATCGACGTGGGCGTGCGTCAGGAGGATGTGACGGATCGTGAGGTGTTCCTGTTCGATGAACTCGAGCAGGCCGTCCACCTCGTCACCCGGGTCGATGATCACCCCTTCGCGGGTTCGCGGGCAGGCGACAACGAAGCCGTTCTTGTGGAAAGGGCCGACCGCCTGCGACTCGATTATGATCACGCAGTGATTCTAGCAATCCTGGATGACCTGCTGTTCACGTCGAAGATCCGTGGAGCGGCCACGCAGGCCGGCGCCACCGTCGCGGTCGCGCGCTCTGCGCAGGCCGCGCTCGAACAGATGCGCACGCAGGCGCCGTCGCTCGTCATCCTCGACCTGAACAACCCGCGCACCGACCCGATCGGCATCCTCACCACGATGAAGGCGGACGCAGCACTCGCATCGATCCCGACCGTCGGCTACGTGTCGCACGTGGATGCGTCGACGATTGCCGCCGCGAGGGCGGCTGGTGCTGGCGACGTCATGGCGCGGTCCGCGTTCGTCAACGCGCTGCCGGACCTGCTCGCCACGCACCGGTAGGTCGCCTGGCGGCTCCCGGGCGTCTACGTGGCGTGTCCCTGGAGCAGAGCGGGCTGGGGCGATCGGCACGGTCGGCCGCAGCGGCGGTGCCGCCAGCCCGACATCCCAGCTGGTTGGGGCCTAGCGCGGGAACAGGAACCAGACGAGCGCGAGGACCACGACCACGGCGAGCGCCATCCAGACACCTGGGCGCACGGTGGTGTCGGTGGTGATGATCGGCTCGGCCTCCACGGGTGCGGGCACCGGCGCGGCCGGGGTGGCGGTGAGCCGCAGCATCGCGTCGCGCAGGGCGGCGGAGGCGAGCGCCATCGAGGGAAAGACCTCGGCGCCGTGATCGGCCAGCAGGCGCTTCAGGATCGGGCGCACCGGCTCCGGGATGTGTTCGTTCTTCAGCTCGGCCGGCCAGCCGCGCTTGATGGGGCGGCCCACCAGCATCTCGAACACGACTTCTCCCAGCCCGACGAAATCGTCGCAGCGCTCCGCCTCTGGCGTGGCGGTCCAGGCCAGCATGCCGACGTCGAGCACCTTCACGGCGCCCTTCATGGTGACCAGGATCCGGCGGGTCGACAGCGCGCCGTGCTCCAGGCCTTCGGCGTGGGCCGCGGCGAGACCATCGGCGATCTGCACGGCGAAATCGAGCGCACGTTTCGGGTTGAGGGGCGTGCCGTGCACCACCTCGATGAGCCGCTCGCCGGACACGTACTCTGATGCGAGATAGGTAATCTCGCCGTCCTGACCGTCCTCGTACAGCGCGGGGAGGGCGGGATGCGAGGCCGACGAGGCGCGGTCGACGTCCTTCAGGAGGGTCTTCAGCCGGTCGTGGTCCTGCACCAGCGGCTGCGCAAGGATGCGCAGGGCGACCGTCCGCCCGCGTTCCAGGTCGCGGGCGCGATGGAGTTCGCCGAGCGTGCCGGCCCCCAGCGATTCCAGCAATTGATACCGTCCGATGGTCTCAGCCATGGAATCCGCGGGAATTATACTGGGCGCGTCCCCGTGAGCAGTCAGACCGCTATCCTCCGCACCAACCGTAATTTTCGGCTCTTGTTCCTCGGTCAGACAGTCTCCCAGCTGGGAGATTGGTTCAATTCCGTCGCGGTCTTCGCCCTGTTGCTGGATTTGACGGGGTCGGCGACGGCCGTCGCCTGGATGATGATCGTGCAATTTCTACCCATGGCGGTGGTTGGGCCCATCGCCGGCGTGGTGGTCGACCGCGTGGACCGGCGCCGGCTGATGATCGGCACGGACATCTTCCGCGGTATTGCTGTGCTGGGTCTGCTGCTCGTCAGGACGCGGGATCAGGTGTGGCTCGCCTACGTGGTCATGGCACTCACGGTGACCGGGTCGGCCTTCTTCGAACCGGCGCGGACGGCCACCATCCCGAACGTCACGAGCAAGGACGAACTGATGCCGGCCAACGCGCTCTCGAGCGCGACGTGGGCGGCCATGCTGGCGATCGGTGCGTCCATCGGCGGCCTCGTCACGGCGCTGGCGGGACGGGAGATCGCCTTCGTCATCAACGGCATCTCGTTCTTCGTGTCGGCGTGGTTCATCAGCCGCACGACCTACGACTCGACGCCAGCGGTGAAGGCGCCGCTGAAGGGGTGGTACGCGCTGACCGGGCTGCCCGATCTGCTCGAGGGGATGCGCTACGTGCGGCAGAGCGCGCACGTCTCGGCGATCATGTTCGTGAAGGCCGGCTGGGGGCTCGCCGGAGGGGTCCTGCTGCTCCTCACCGTGTTCGGGCAGCGCGTGTTCCCGGTCGCCGGCAGCACCGCCGCGGGCATCGGCGTGCTGTACGGTGCGCGCGGCATCGGCGCCGGCCTTGGCCCGATTGCGCTGCGCTGGATCCTCGGACAGACACCCACGGTCATGCGCCGCTCCATCGGCCCGGCCTACTTCATCGTCGGCGCGTTCTACATCGCGCTGGCCGCCGCGCACACGCTGCCGCTGGCCGCCGCGGCCGTGCTGTTCGCGCACTTCGGCGGCTCGATCCTCTGGGTCTTCAGCACGGTGCTGCTGCAGATGGAAGTCCCCGACGAATTCCGCGGCCGCGTGTTCGCCGCCGAACTGGCCCTCGTCACGTTGACCTCCTCCATCTCGAGCTACGTCACCGGCTATGCGCTCGACACGCTGGGGTTCTCGCCGCGCGCGCTCGCGTTCGGGCTCGGCGCCGCCTTCGCGGTCCCGGGGCTCCTCTGGTTGGTGATGAACGCGCGCTGGAAGGCCGCCGAGCGGCTGGAGAAGCCCGAACAGTCACACCATGGCGGCGAGGAAATGCTGGAGGGGAGAATCGGGTAATTGCTAATTGCGAAAGGCTAATTGCTGAGGTAAAAGCTCACTCGATCAATCACTCTAGCAATCAGCGATCAGCCCTTCGCATTGCCCTTGATGGTCTCCATCGCGCTCTGCACGAGTTCCTTGGCGTCGTTCAGCTGTTCGAGCACCAGGGCGATGTCCATCTTGGGCTGGCCGGGGAAGCGTTCGCTGCGGCAGTAGACACCGTGCTGGCCCACGAGGGCGAGTGAGTCGGTGAGCAGGTCGAGCGCGACGGCGAGCCGGCCCCGGGCCGGCCCCATCATCGTCTCGTGGGTCTCGAGGGTGTCCTGGTGCTTCTGGAAGGCCGACGACATCCCGTGGCCTACTTCTTCGGCGGCTTCGACGGGCGCAGCTCGATGTAGCTCGGCAGGCTCCGCGTGTCGAGTTCCAGCAGGTCGATCACGATGTCGCCGATGTCGGCGGCTGCGATCTTCCAGTCGGCGCCTGAGTCCGCCGCCCCACCGCCGAAACCGGTCGCCACGGAGCCCGGCGCGATGGTCGTGACCTTGATGTTGTCGTGCCGCACTTCCTGGTTCAGCACCTCGCCGAACTGGTTGAGGGCCGCCTTCGAGGCACAGTAGGCACCGGCGCCGACGAACGGGTTCTTCCCCGCCAGGCTGCTGATGTTCATGATGTAGCCGCCGCCCCGCCGGCGCAGGTGCGGGATGGCCGCGTGGCAGACGTTGAACACGCCGGTCACGTTCGTGTCGATCGTCTCGGACCACTGCTCGAGGGTCATGTCCGCGAGGTTCACGAACCGGCCCAGCCCCGCGTTGTTAACGACGATGTCGAGGCCGCCGAAGCGGGAGACCGCCTCGTTCACGCCCTGATGGACGGCCGCGTGGTCGCGGACGTCCACGGCGTAGCCCTCGACCGCACCGCCGCTCTCGCCGCCCGCGGCCTGCAGCTTCATGCGGGCCTCCACCAGCGACGCGCCGTCACGGCCGGTGATGACGACGTTGACGCCCTTCACCACGAGGGCGTGGGCGATGCCGAAACCGATGCCTTTCGAGCCTCCGGTGACCAGGGCCACCTGTCCGCGCAGTTCCTTTTTCATGGCTCCATTACAATAGCCCACACGCATGATCGACGTCGCCATCATCGGGGCCGGTGAACTCGGAGGATCGCTGGCGCACGTGCTCGCCCGCCGCGAGATCGTCCGCCGCATCCAGCTCATCGATCCGTCCGGGCAGATTGCGGCCGGCAAGGCGCTCGACATCATGCAGACGGGGCCGGTCGAGGGCTTCACCACGCCTCTGCACGGCAGCACCGATCTCACCCGCGTCGCCGGGGCACACCTGGTGGTGCTGGCCGATCAGGCGAAGCCGCAGCCCGGCACGGACGACCTGCTCGTGCTGCGCCAGATCTCGCAGCTCGCCGCACGTGCCGTCGTGCTGTGTGCCGGCAGCGACGGACGCCTGCTCGTCGAACGAGGGGTCCGCGACCTGCGCTATGGCCGCGAACGGCTCTTCGGATCCGCCCCGGAAGCGCTGGCCGCCTCCGTGCGCGCGCTCGTCGCCCTCCAGACCAATGGCTCGGTCCGCGACGTGGCGCTCACGGTGCTCGGCGTTCCACCGGCTCACGCGGTCGTCAACTGGGACGATGCGACGATCGGCGGCTTTGCCGCGACCCGGGTGCTCGATGAGCCGACGCGTCGGCGCCTGGGAACCCAGGTGGGGCCGCTCTGGCCACCCGGTCCGCACGCGCTGGCGCACGCCGCTGTCGAGGCGATTGCCGCCGTCGCGGGAATCTCGAGGCGTGCCGTGAGCTGTTTCGTGGCCCCTCCGTCGGGCGAAGGTGCACGCACCAGAGCCGCCGCGATGCCCGTGCGGCTCGGCCTCACCGGCGTGACCGGCGTCGAGGCGCCGACACTCAGTGTCGCGGCGCAGGTCGCCCTCGACAACGCGATGCTGCTGTAACGAGGTCAGGCCGGCTGAAGCCGGCCCCTACGACTGAAGGATCCACCTTCGCTTCGTGTGGTCCGCCTGAAGGCGGACACTACATCTGCACAAGCCTTGAAGGCGCACACGTCTGTCGTAGTGCCCACCTTCAGGTGGGCCTCCCGGCGACGCAATTATTCAGAGACGGGGGAAGCGGGCAGGGAAAGCCGATCCGGAACGATCGGGTCGGAATAACCACACCGCGGTCGTATGCCGACCTGCAGTTGCCGTGGTTACTCTCGACCGTCGATCAATTCCGGAATGTGGAATTGCAAGAAGCAGTCCCGACGGTCAGGCAGTCGCGTGGTGCAGCGTGAGGCCGCCGGCGAAGTCCGCCAGCTGCTTGCGCAGGATGAGCCGGCCGCGGTGGAGCCGCGACTTCAGCGTCTGGTCCTTGACGCGCAGAATCTCACTCGCCTCTTCAGTCGACATGCCCTGGATGTCGCGCAGCATCACTGGCGCGCGGTAGATCGCCGGCAGCGACAGAATCGCGTTGAACACCTTCTTGCGCAGCTGCGACCGGAAGACCTGTTCGTCGGCGAGATCCGACCAGTCCGCGATCTCGTGGCGAACGGACCCTTCCTCGCCCTCGTTGGCCGTGATCGACAGCTCGTCGTTCTGCGTGCGCTGGTACTTCGCCGTCCGCAGGCGCGACATCGCCGCGTTGAAGGTGATGCGGTAGATCCAGGACGACAGCGCCGCATCGCCCCTGAACGCGCCGATCTTCTTGTAAACCTTGAACAGGACGTCCTGCATTACCTCTTCGGCGTCTTCCTTGTTCCTGAGGTAGCGAAACGCCAGCTGGTAAATCTTGGAACCATACGCCTCGGCCAGGTCGCGGAGTGCCGATTCGTCTCCGGCCTGCAGCCGGGCGAGCAGAAGCTCATCCTTCGTGTCTCTCATTCGTTCCTCGCTTGGCCTAGATAACACCGAGGTGGTCCGATTTATTCCACGGGGACGCGGGCTCAGCGACGGGGCGATGTAAAGATCTGAGCAGACGAGGCTTAGCAGGGATTAGGGGCTAGGAATCAGGGAGCAGGGAGCAGGGAGCAGGGACCGGGGATCAGGGATCAGGGATTAGGAACTAGGGACTGGGTCCCGATCAGCGCAGGGCGAGCGCGATGAGGACGGTCGGGGCGAGGACACCGAGGGCGAGCACGAGGCCGAGGAGGGCGCCGGCGACCGGGCGGCCGAAGTTCAGCGTCCAGCGGCGGCCATCCCGGGTCGGGACGAAGAGTGCCGGGTCGTCCGCATTCTTGTAGAGCTGGCCCATCCGCCAGTGCGCGGCCACGAAGGGCCTCGGCTCCGGACGCCCCAGACGCCGGTGGGTGCGGACGGCCACCGCCACCGATGCGACCGCACAAATCCCCTCCACCAGGTTGTACCCCGGCAGCGACGCGCGCGGGCTGAGCCACAGGCGGGCAAGCGAGAAGGCGGCCCATCCCTGGCACGCAATCCAGATGGCGGCCAGGAGCACCACGGCTTCTGCCGCGGTGGCGGCGGCCCGCACGTCAGGCGCGTCGGCGTCGTGGTCGCCGTGCGGGCGCGAGAGCAGGAGCGTCGCCACGGCTCCGAACGTGACCGCCAGCATCGCCTGGACGCCCACGGGAATGAGCACGCGCGGCAGCGTCCGGTACTGCCAGCCGTTCGGTGCGCCGGCCCGGTTGAAGTGCACCGGCAGCAGGTCCGGCAGCGCCGGGTATTCGATCAGCAGGAAGATCAGCGTCGCAAGGACGACGAGCCCGGTGGTGAGCGCCGCCGCCCGGGTGAGCGGCGTCGGGGCGACCACCCGCTCACGCCAGGTCACCGCGTGCCCTCCGGCTGCAGCGACGTCGGGACGTCGACCGGGACGCGCTCGAACACCTCGGCAAAGTGCGCCACGATGCGGTCCTCGACCTCCGCGCGTGTGGCGGTACACCCCAGCCTGGCGAGGGAGGTCACGCCCCGGTCGGAGATCCCGCACGGCACGATGAGCCCGAAGTGCGACAGGTCGGTGGTGTGATTCAGCGCGAAGCCGTGGCTCGTGACCCACCGCTGGATCCGGACGCCGATGGCGGCGAGCTTTTCGTCGCCGGCCCACACGCCGGTCAGCCCCGCGACCCGGCCGGTCTGGATCCCGTAGTCGGCGGCAACCCGGATCAGCACCTCTTCGATGTCGCGCACGTACTTGTGCACGTCGCGCCGGTCGGGGTTCAGGTCGAGGATCGGGTAGCCAACGATCTGCCCGGGACCGTGATAGGTGATATCGCCGCCGCGACGAGTTTCGAAGATGTCGATCTCGCGCGACGCCAGTTCATCATCGGTCGCCAGGATGTGGGAGCGTCCGCCATCCCCGCGCACACCGAGCGTCAGGACGGACGGGTGCTCGACGAGCAGCAGCACATCGCCGATCTCGCCTGCACGCCGCTGCTCGACCAGCCACTGCTGCAGTTCGAGCGCCTCGTCGTACGCCACTCGCCCCAAACGCCGGATATCGAGGGACTTGGTCATCGTCTAGACAGCACGGAACGCGCAAACACGGAGAACACGGAGACCGGGCAGCGAGGTCACGGAACAAAGCCAGCCGTGCATTCCGTGTAGCCTCCGTGCACTCCGTGGTGATGCCCTGGCTCTTCGAGTTGGTAAATCGACGCAGGGCGCCGCGACTTCAGGCCTGCGACGGATCCCAGTGCTCGAGCTGGTGCTTGATGAGCGCCATGAAGTGGTCGCCCACCGCGCCGTCCACCACGCGGTGGTCGAACGCGAGCGACTGGTAGCCCATCAGGCGGATGCCGATCGCGTCGTCGATCACGACCGCCCGCTTCTCGATCGCGCCGACACCGAGGATCCCGACCTGCGGCTGGTTGATGATCGGCAGGCCGAACTGGGCGCCGATGCCGCCCGGGTTCGTGATGGTGAACGTGCCCCCCTGGACGTCCTCGGGCTTCAGCTGCTTGGCGCGGGCGCGGTCGGCGAGGTCGGCAATGGCCTTCGCAATCCCGAGCAGGTTCTTCTCGTCGGCGGCCTTGATCACGGGGACGATGAGCCCCCAGTCGAGCGCCACGGCGATACCGACGTTGATGTTCCGGTGATACGTGACGTTGTTGCTGGCGTCGAGCGAGGCGTTCATCACCGGCACCTGCCGCAGCGCATCGACAGCGGCCTTCACGATGAACGCGAGATAGGTCAGCTTCGCACCGTGGGCTTCGTACTCGGCCTTCTTCGCCTTGCGGATCTGCTCCACCCGGCTGTAGTTCACCTCGAACACGGTGTGCACGTGGGCCGACGTGCGCTTGCTCAGCACCATGTGCTCGGCGATCTTGCGGCGCATCACGGAGAGCGCCACCGTCTGCCCCGCGAGGCCGGCTCCCGTGGCCGGGGTGTGTCCCGACACCGGTGCCGCGGCGGCGGCCGGAGCGGCAACAGGGGCCGCGTGTGCCGGCGCCTCGATGTAGCTCAGGATGTCCTGCTTGGTCACGCGGCCACTGACGCCCGTGCCGTGGAGCTGCGTGATGTCGACGTGGTGTTCGGCCGCGATGCGTCGCACCAGCGGCGACGACTTCTGGCGAAGCCGCTCCTCGGTCGTGTGTGCCGGCGCAGGCGGCGCAGCCGCGGGCACCGCGGCCGGAACGGGCGCGGGTGTGGCGGCAGGGACGGCCGCTGCGGCCGGGGGCGGAGCTGGTGCGGCCACCGGCTGGCTCGCGGCCGGCTTCGCACCTGCCGCGCCGATGATGGCCACGACGGAGTTGACCGGGACCGTCTCCCCTTCCTTCGCGCGAATCTCGACCAGCACACCCGCCGCGGGGGACGGAATCTCCGCATCCACCTTGTCGGTGGAGATCTCGAAGAGCGGCTCGTCACGATCGACGGCCTCGCCGACCTTCTTGATCCAGCGGACGATCGTCCCCTCGGCGATCGACTCGCCCATCTGTGGCATCAATACGTCGCTGGACATAGGCTCAATCGCTAATCGCTGACGTGACGTCGAGGGTCCGCCTGAAGGCGGCCCCCACGACTACTGCGCGCATTCGTGGGGGCCGGCTTCAGCCGGCGCCAGCACGGAGCGCGACAAACGTGGTCCGAGGCCGACCCTAGACGTGGATCGCGGCGCCGTGCGTGGCGTGCGCCGCCTCGCCCACCGCCTCCGCCATCGTCGGATGCGCGTGGATGGTCCGAATCAGTTCCTCGACCGTGGACTCGAGGCGCAGGGCCAGCGTGGCTTCGGCCACGAGTTCGGTGGAGCGCGGCCCGATCATGTGCACGCCGAGAATCTCGTCGTACTTCTTGTCGGCCACGATCTTCACGAAGCCTTCGGTTTCGCCGGCCATCTTGGCGCGGCCGAGCACGCCGAACGGGAACGTGCCGACGCGCACGTCGTAGCCCTTCTCGATCGCGGCCTTCTCCGTCAGGCCGACGCTGCCGATCTCGGGATCGCAGTAGGTGCAGCCCGGCACGTGGCCGTAGTTGAGCGGCTGGACCTCGTGGCCGGCGATGCGCTCGGCCACGATGATGCCCTCCGCCGACGACACGTGCGCCAGCTGCGGGTGCGGTCCGTTCCCGAGCGTGATGACGTCGCCGATCGCGGAGATGCCCGGCACGTTCGTGCGGAACAGCGGGTCGACCTTGATGTACCCGCGGTCCATCTCGACGCCCAGCTTCTCGGTGTCGAGCCCGGCCGTCACCGGCCCGCGGCCCGTCGCCACCAGGAGGTACTCGGCCGTGATCGCCCGGGTCGTCCCGTCGGGCAGCGCCGCCTGCACCTCGACCGCGTCACCGACCACCTTCGCGCTGGTGACCTTCGTCCCGGTCAGCACGGTGATGCCCTTCTTCTTGAAGGACTTCTGCAATTCGGCGCTGACCGCCTCGTCCTCCACCGGCACGAGGCGCGGCAGCAACTCGATGATCGTGACCTCGGCGCCGAAGCTCCGGAAGATCGAGGCGAACTCCACGCCGACGGCGCCGCTCCCCATGATGGCGATCGACTTCGGGACCGCCTTCATGTGGATCGCCTGGTCGCTGCAGATGATGCGCTCGTAGTCGAACGCGATGCCCGGGACGCTGCGCGGCGTGGACCCGGTGGCGACGATGATCTCCTTCGTCGCCTTGAGGGTCTGCGTGTCGCCCTCGACGATCTCGACCACGCCGTTCCCGGCAAGGCGCGCCGTGCCCTTGATCCAGGTGATCTTGTTCTTCTTGAAGAGGAACTCGACCCCCTTGGTCAGGCCCGTGATGATCTTGTCCTTCCGGGCGTGCACCTGCTTCATGTCGATCGAGACCGGCAGGGCGGAGCCGTCGCCGATCGTGACGCCCCACTCCTTCGCCCCCTGGACCACCTTCAGCGCATGGGCGTGCTCGAGCAGCGCCTTCGTCGGGATGCAGCCCCAGATGAGGCACGTGCCGCCGAGCGACTTCTGCTTCTCCACACAGGCCACGGTCAGGCCGAGTTGGGCAGCCCGGATGGCCGCCACGTAGCCGCCCGTGCCGGCTCCGATCACGATAACGTCGTATTCGTTGGTCATTTCTTCAGCGATGCCAGTGGGATGAAGACTGTGGTGGACTGGGGGGGCGGTGCGGCAGCCGGCGCCTCGGCCGAGGCCGCTGCGGCGCCCGTGGATTCCTCCAGCCGGTTGGCCCTGACCCGCAATTGCCCGATCTCATACCGCAGTTCCCAGTACGACTCGGACAGTCGATCGGCACGCCGGGTCGCGCTCCGGGCCTGCACCAGGGCGATGAGGGCCACGACCAGCGACGCCGTGGCGATGATCAGCGCAAACGTCAACAAAACCAGTACGTTAACGAACGGCTTGCAACAGTGTCAACCGCCTGCCACAATGTCCGCGCTCCTTCCTTCCCTCTCCGATGAGTCTGAAGCCCAAGACCCTTCTCATTGTCGACGACGATGAAGGAATGCGGGACGGCCTGTCCGCAACCCTGAGACGCGAGTTCCGCGTCCTGCGGGTGGCGACCGGCGAGGCGGCCCTCACCGTCCTCAACAAGGACGAGGTCGACATCGTCCTCCTGCAGACCACGTTGCAGGGGATCGACGGCTTCGAAGTCCTCCAGATCATCAAGGAGAACTACCCGCTCACCGAGGTCATCATGCTCTCGGCCGTCGGGGAGATCGATGCGGCGGTGCGGGCGATCAAGCTCGGCGCCTACCACTTCGTCACGCGCGACTTCGGCATCGACCAGATCCGGGCGCTCGTCCGGCACGCCAGCGAGCACCAGGACCTGAACCGGCAGGTGCAGGCGCTGACGGCGCAGGTGGCCGACGAGCACGGCCGCGAGTTCGTCGTCGGACCCAGCCGGCTGACGCGCGACGTGGTGGACATGGTCCACAAGATCGCGAAGCTCCCGGCCACCGTGCTGATCCTCGGCGAGAGCGGCACGGGCAAGGAACTGCTGGCGCGGCTCATTCATCGGGAGGCCGGCAACCCGGACGCCCCCTTCATTGCCGTCAACCTGGCCGCGATCCCCAAAGAACTGGTCGAAAGCACGCTGTTCGGCCACGAGAAGGGCGCCTTCACCGGGGCCCTGCGGCAGCAGCTCGGCAAGTTCGAACTGGCGGCCAACGGCACGCTGTTCCTCGACGAGATCGGCGACCTGCGGATGGACCTCCAGTCGAAGCTGCTGCGCGCCATCCAGGAGGGCGAGATCGAGCGGGTTGGCGGACAGAAGCCCATTCGCACCAGCTTCCGGCTCGTGGCCGCCACCAACGTGGACCTCGAGAAGGCGGTGAAGGAAGGGCGGTTCCGCGACGACCTCTACTACCGCATCAACGTGATCCCGCTGCGGCTGCCCCCGCTGCGCGAGCGTGCGGAGGACATCCCGCAGCTGGCAGAGTTCTTCCTGAAGCGCTACAACGCCCGCTTCCGGAAGCGCATCGGCGGCATCACCGAGTCCACCATGTCGATGCTGAAGAAGTACTGGTGGCCGGGCAACATCCGCGAACTGGAGAACCTGGTCGAACGGCTCGTCGCCGTGGCCGACAAGGACTACATCGGCGAGGAAGACCTGCCGCTCGAGTTCCATTTCGCCCAGCTGGAACCACGCGGTCAACGCAGCGACAGCCTCTTCGAAGACGCGTCGAACACGTTCGAGCGGAACTTCATCCTCCGCGCGCTCGAGAAGTGCGGCTGGAGCGTGACCGCGACCTCCGAATACCTCGGCATGCCGCTGAGCACGCTGAAGTACAAGATGGATCGCCTCGAGGTCCGCCAGATCGCCCGCCGCATCCGCGGCATGTGACGAGGCGCCCCCCGCGCCCTCAGCCCCGCCTGCCCGACAATCCCTGATTTTCTTGCAGCCACCTGTTCGTTCAGGCCTGCTCGCGCGTTATCGCCAGCGTGCAGGGGAATTCCGCCCGAACAGAACGCACGACAACGGGAGGTCCACCCGCGTGGAAGGGTCTGCGGAGCGGCGTCCGGATCCGCCACATCTCCACCCGGCTGGCCCTCGTGCTTGCCGCGACGGCGCTCGTACCGCTGGTCGCCTTCGGCGGCTGGGCGTTCCTCTCCCTGCAGGCCGAAACCCGGCGGGCGGTCATCGAGTCGAACCGCGCCCTCGTGGAGCGCGAGGCGAACGACCTGACGCGCGAACTGTCTCGCGAAACGGCCATCCTGGCGGCGCTGGCCGCCGACGTGGAAGCGGTGGCAGGCGGCCTCGAGCCGCAGGTGCGCATCCTCGACAACTACATCATGCGGTTCCCCACGCTTCGCGGGGTCACGGTGCTCGACAGCCGCGGCGGCGTGCTCGCGGGGCGGGGCTCGGCGCCGCAGACGCGCCCGGAAGGCACGCCCCTGGGCGAGAGCCGCACCGTCATGTCGCCGGTACAGGCCGCGACCGGCCAGGTTCCGTCGGCGCTCTTCGCGGTGCCGCTCAACGACGTCTCGGGCCCGCAGGGATGGATCGTGGCGGACGTGACCTTCGAGAACCTGTGGGAGCTCGTCGAAGAGCTGCGGGTCGGCGCACACGGACACGCGACCATGCTCGATGCGCAGGGGCGTGTCATCGCCAGCGGCGCGCCGAAGGCCGAGACCACGCTTCCCGCCGGCGCGAATCTTTCGTCGCACCCGCTCTTCGGGCGGAGCGGCCCGGCCTGGCGCGAGTACACGGATGGCCGTGGAGAACGGCAGCTCGCCGTAGCGGCGTCCGTCAGCCCCACCGGCTGGCTGCTGCTGCTCGAACAGCCGACCGAGGAAGCGTTCGGCCCGGCGGCGCAGCTGGGTCGCCAGCTCGCGATCGCCGCCGTCGCCGCGGTGCTCGCCATGCTCCTCATCGGCGTGCTGCTCGGACGCCGGGCGATTGCACCGGTGCACGCGCTCGAGCGGGCCACGCAGGCGGTCGCGTCCGGCGACCTCAGCGCGCGCGTCGCGGTGCGGGGCGACGATGAGTTCGGGAGGCTCGGCCAGTCGTTCAACGCGATGGCGGATCGGTTGCTCGCCCAGCAAACGGAGATCAAGCGCCAGGAGCGGCAGGTCATCTTCGGGCGGGTCGTGGCCGGCCTCCTCCACGACATCAATCAGCCCATCCAGGCGATCGGCAATGGCGCCCGGATGCTCCTCCACGCCGATCTCGACGAGGTGTCGCGTGCCTCCGCACGGCAGACGATCGACCGCGAACTCGAGACACTGCGCCGCTTCATGGACGACCTGCTGAACGTCGCGCGCCCGACGCCGCTCGACCGCGTCCCTGTCGATGTCGGCCGCACGCTCGCGGATGCAGCCGAAGCCCTCGGCGCGGATGCGGAGCGGGCGCAGGTCCGGCTCGTGCTGAGCGTGCCCTCCGCACTGCCCGCGATCGACGCGGACCCGTTCGCCCTCGGCCGCGTCTACCGCAACCTGATCGCCAACGCGATCCAGGCCACATCCCCGGCAGGACAGGTGGCGCTGTCCGTCAGGGTCGAGAGCGGCCACGTGGTCACGGACATCGCGGATACCGGAAGCGGCATTCCCCCGGGACGGCTGCCAACGCTGTTCGAGGACTTCGCCACGACCAAGCGGCGCGGCCTCGGCCTGGGGCTCGCCACATCGCGGCGGCTCGTCGAGCAGCTGGGTGGCACCATCGACGTGGCCAGCGCACTCGGCGAAGGCACGACGTTCACGCTTCGCTTTCCGGCGTCGAGCAGGCCGGCCGTGGAAGCCGCCAGCTGAGGAAGGCATGTTCAGGACGCTGCTGAAATCCGCCACCATCGCCGTCAACCAGGTCGAGTTCCCGGTCCGCTTCTACGAACTGCACACGGCGCGGCGCCTGCGACGCTACAGCGTGGAGGTACATCTCGACAGCCAGGATCACATCATCCTGGACGACGACTCGGTGCTGAAGCTGGAATGGAAGCTGGAACGGATGGCGCCGGCGATGGTGAGCAGCCGGCGGCTGTGCAGCGAGGGATGACGCAGGTGAGGGAGCGCAGCGGCCTGAAGAACATGGCCGCCGCGCTGCTCGCCACCGCGGTGCACACAGAACGTTGTGTGGGGAGCGCGTCCCGCTGAAGAGGTGCGCTTACTTGCGGGGAAGGACGGCGTCCTTCAGCTGCTTGGTGATGCGGGCCTTCACGACGGTCTTGGCCGGGATCTTGATGGCCTCGCCCGTGGCGGGGTTGCGGCCCATGCGCGCCTTGCGCTTCTGGACCACGAGCTTCACCATGCCCGGCAGCACGAACTCGCCGGACTTCTTCAGTTCCTTCTCCGCGAGCTGGGCCAGTTCGTCGAAGAACTCGCGAGCCTGCGTCCGCTTCACTTCGAACCGCTCCGCGAAGTGCGAGAACAGCTCGGACTTGCCCATGCGACGGGCGTCAGCCATGTTGTAACTCCTCAGTGTGAATAGCGCGTCAGTGAATTGACCCGTCGATCACCGCGCGCGCGGCGAAGATCGCGGCGTTCTGCAAAGCCTGAAGTTGGCCGTATGCTATCGCGCATTTTCCGCCAGTGTCAAACGCGCGGCCCGCAAAATCGTCGATTTTCCTCAGGGAATGTTAGAATTTTCGAGTCATGTCAAGCTCGACGCTAGAAACGTTTCCCAACCCCAGACCCGAACGCGATTTCGAAATCGCGATCAGCTGTCCTGAATTCACGTCCGTGTGTCCGAAGACGGGACTGCCCGACTTCGGGGAGATACGAATTACTTATGTCCCCGACGCCACGTGCGTCGAACTGAAGTCGCTGAAGTACTACATGCTCGAGTTCCGGAACAAGGGCATCTTCTACGAAGCGGTCACCAACCAGATCCTGGACGATCTCGTCGGCGCCATCCGCCCGCGCCGCATGACCGTCGTCGGGAACTTCTCCGCGCGTGGCGGGATCACGACGAGCGTGACCGCGACGTACGACGCGCGCGGCTAGAACGAACGATGGATCGGCCGGAGTCGGACGCTGACCAGACGGCCGACCTCGAGCCGGACCACCCGGTCGTCGTGGAGATCGGTCCGGAGATCGACCTCCACAGTTTCCTTCCGCGCGACATCCCGTCAGTCGTCGACGAATACCTGCACGCGGCAGCGGCGGCAGGGATTGCGCGCGTGCGTCTCGTGCACGGGCGCGGAAAGGGGATCCAGCGCGCGGCGGTCCAGGCGCTGCTCGAGCGCCATCCACTCGTGACGGCGTTCGCCGACGACTCCAGCTCCCATCTGGGCGCCACCTACGCCGACCTCCGGCTCGGCTGACGCCGCCACACGCTCGGACTTCTGAGTTCCAAGTTCCGAACTGGTATCATGCGCCGGTGAAGGTTTCCGGTGTCCGCGCCCTGCTGATGGGCGCCTTGCTGCTCGCCAGCACTCCGACGCCCGCCACCAGTCAGGTTACAACCCCCACCACACACTTCGGCTTTCCGCTCGGCACCGATCGCCGGCTCGCCTCGGCCGAGGCGATCGAGCAGTACTTCACGCAGGTCAGCACGCAGACCGACCGCGTGAAGCTCCTGGACCTGGGGCCGAGCACCGACGGGCACCGGACCATCGCCGCGGCCATCAGTGCGCCCGAGAACATCAGGAACCTCGACCGGATTCGCGCCGCGAACGCTCGCCTCGCCGATCCGCGCTCGCTCCCGCCGGAGGAGGCGCGGCGCCTGGCGCGGACGCAGAAGGTCATCGTCGCCATCGGGGCCAGCATTCACGCCACCGAGGTTGGCGGGACGCAGGCGGCGACCGAACTCCTCTACGAACTGGCGTCGACCACCGACGCGAACACGCTCGGTGTCCTCCAGAACGTGGTCATCGTCCTGATCCCGTCGCTGAACCCGGACGGACAGCGGCTCGTGACCGATTGGTACGACAAGTACAAAGGCACGGCGTGGGACGGCGGCCCGATGCCGTGGCTGTACCACAAGTACGCGGGGCACGACCTGAACCGCGACGTCTTCATGCTGAACCTCGCGGAGAACCGGAACTTTGCGAAGTTCATGTACAGCGACTGGCACCCGCAGGTGTTCCTCACGATTCACCAGATGGAGGACAACGGCCCGCGGTTCTTCGCCCCGCCCAACACGGACCCGATCGATCCGAACACGGACCCGCTCATCCTGCGGTCGGCCGCGCTGCTCGGCGGCGCGATGGCCATGCAGATGCAGCAGGACGGACGGCGCGGCGTCGTAACCAGTGCGAAGTACGACTACTACTGGCCCGGCTTCGAGGACTCGGCCCCGATCGGGCACAACACGGTCTGCCTGCTCACCGAGGTGGCCAGTGTGGACATCGCGTCGCCGGTGAACGTGCCCGCGACCGAACTGCGCGCCGGATTCAAGGGGCTGCCCTCCTATCGCCCGCAGATCAACTTTCCCGATCCCTGGCCCGGCGGCCGGTGGACGCTGCGCGACATCCTCGACTACGACCTGAGTGCCGTGCACGGCCTGCTCTTCGCCGCCAGTGCCTACCGCGAAGCGCTCGTCAACAACTTCTACGAGATGGGCCGGCGGGCCGTCGCGAAGGGCCGGGACGATACGCCGTTCGCCTTCATCGTGCCCCCCGACCAGCAGGATCCCTATACGGCCGCACGCCTGGAGCAACTGCTGCTCGACGGCGCCGTGGAGATCCAGCGGGCCCTCGAGCCGTTCCGGGCGGACGGCGAGCCCTACCCCGAAGGGACGGACATCATCTTCATGGCGCAGCCCTATCGCGCGTACGTGAAGACGCTCCTCGAGCGGCAGGAC
This sequence comes from Vicinamibacterales bacterium, assembly GCA_046331345.1. Classification (GTDB taxonomy): domain Bacteria; phylum Acidobacteriota; class Vicinamibacteria; order Vicinamibacterales; family CAVVIG01; genus CAVVIG01. The sequence continues at coordinate 213,851 of JAXLRA010000007.1, forward strand.
TATCCCGGGCGGCGGCGGGAACAGGGCGGGCCGCCCGATCGACCGTACGACGTGGCCGGGTGGACGCTGCCGCTGCAGATGGGCGTGAAGGTTGTCACCATCGAGCGGCGGTTCGAACCGCCGTCCCTCACGCGCCTCACGGCGCCGACGATTCCGGCGGGATCGGTGTGGGGGGAGCGCAAGCCGTCCTACTGGATCATCGAGGGGCGCGGAAACGGCGCGGCGCTCGCGGTCAACCGGCTCACCGCCGCGGGCGCAAGCCCTTCGTGGACGGTCGCCGGGATCGACACACCGGCGTTCAAGTACGCACCGGGTTCGATTGTCGTCCCGTACGTGAAGTCCGCGGAAGCGGCCGTCGCGAAGATCGCGCACGACCTCGGCCTGCGCGCAGACGGCATGAAGGGCCGGCTTCCGCAGAACCTGCAGCCCATCGGCCGCTCGCGCGTGGCGCTCTACAAGCCGTGGACGGCCAGCATCGACGAGGGCTGGACCCGGTACCTGCTGGACCGGTTCGAGTTCCGCTACACCTCGCTGAACGATCAGCAGGTGCGTGCCGGCAACCTCCGCGCACAGTTCGACGTGATCGTGCTGCCGAGCGTGCCCGCCGACCGCCTCGCGCAGGGCTTCACGGACGACGTGGTGCCGCCGGAGTACGCGGGTGGCCTCGGACCTGGCGGCGTGGACGCGCTGCGCGCCTTCGTGCGGGCGGGCGGCTCACTCGTCTGCCTCGGGTATTCCGGTGGCTTCGCCATCAACACCTTCGACCTGCCGGTGCGCGACACCGCGCGTGAGGCGGAGGACCGGCTCTTCATCCCGGGCTCACTCGTCGGGCTCACCCTGGATCCTGCGCAGCCGATCTCGTTCGGGATGCCGCGCGAGCTTGCCGGCATGTTCGTCTTCAGTTCCGTCTTCGGGTCGGCATCCGCGGCAGGCCGCGGCGCGCCGTACACCGAGCCGTCGCTCGCCGCGGGCATGAAGACCGTTGCCCGCTACGCCGATGCAGACGTGCTGCTGAGCGGCTGGCTCGAAGGCGAGGACTTCATTGCCGGCCGCGCCGCCATCGTCGAGGCCCCGATTGGGCAGGGGCGCGTCGTGCTCTTCGGCTTCCCGGTCCAGCACCGCGCGCAGTCCTACGCGACGTTCAGGCTGTTGTTCAACGCGCTCTTTTCGGCGCCTCAGCCTCAGGCGACCCGCAAATAGGTTTCCGACTCCGGGCTGCTGGCTTCAGGGCGTGTCGGCTCCGGGCCGGTCGACGCTCGGCTTCGTGGACGCGGACAGCGACGGTCGTAGGGGCCGGCTTCAGCCGGACCTCACCGCTATCGTGACAGTGCCCGCCGCCTGGATTGTCGCCCGTGGCCTGTTAACATTCCGCCCCCCTCCTCCGTCTTAGTCAGTAGAAACCCGAGCGAGGAGCAGCCCGTGCACAATCCCGAAGTCGTGATCATCCCGTCGTTCTTCTTCATGATCGGCTACATCTGCTGGCTCTGGGCCGGGACGGCGCAGCGGCGGCAGCGCCTGAAGCTCATCTCCGAGGTGAACAACAAGCTGCTCGACCGGCTCGGCTCGGTGCAGGACTTCAGTGCCCTGCTGCAGACCGAGGCGGGTGCGAAGTTCATGCAGAACATGGCGTCCGACCCGCCGATCCAGGGGCCTGGTCCGCAACGCCGCATCCTGCTTTCGGCACAGACAGGCGCCGTCCTCGTGTGCCTCGGCCTGGGGCTCTTCGCGGTCGGTGTGTTCCAGAGGCTCGATCCGGACACCAGCCAGGCGTTCACCACGCTTGGGGTGATCGCCGTGTCACTGGGCGTGGGCTTCGTAGTGTCCTCGATCACGGCGTACCGCCTGTCCTCCCGGCTGGGCCTTCTGCCGCGGTCACCTGAGTCCGGGTCGGTCGAAGCGCCCTCAGTCGTCTGATGAGCACCCGGGCCGACATCATGGCTGGTCCGCACGTGGACGCCGCCGTGGCTCGCGATGCCAGCGCGCCCGCGCTGCTGGACGACCGCGAGTTCCGCGCACTTTATGCCCGCACGGCGGCGCCGCTGCGGGCGTACGTGGCCCGCACGATGGGGCAGGCGTCGCACGCCGACGACATCGTGCAGGAAGCCTACCTGCGCCTGCTCCGCAAGCCCGTGCCCACGCGCGACGAGCAGGAGCTGCGGGCGTATCTCTTCCGCATCGCCAGCAATCTCGTGGTGGACCACTGGCGCACGCACAAGCGTGAGACGGCAGAGGCGCCGCCCGAGCGTGGAGTCGCGGATCCCGATGCGGCACTGCGAATGGATGTCGGCCGGCTCTTCGCCAGGCTGAAACCGCGCGAGCGGCAACTCGTCTGGCTGGCCCATGTCGAAGGGGCCGACCACAAGGAAATCGCGGCCACGCTGGGGCTCCGGTCCGCCAGCATCCGCGTGCTGCTGTCCCGGGCACGCGCACGCTTCGCCGGCCTGCTGCGGGACGCCGGTCACACGCGGGAGCCACGCTGATGCGCTCGTCACGCCGCACCGACACCGAGGCGCTCGTCGCACAGGCCATGCAGGAACTCGCCGATGCGCCGCACGACTCGTCGCGCCTGCCCGATCCGTCGTTCATCTGGTGGAAGGCGCAGTTCCTGCGCCGCCTCGACGCCGAACGCGAAGCCACCGCTCCGCTCGAAGTCGGCGACCGCATGCACATCGGCGCCGCGGTCCTCGGCGCGGTGGCGCTCGGCGTCGGTGCCTGGAACCACGTGCCCGCCCTTTCGCTCAGCGTCGAGTCCGGCATGGCCCTCGCCGCCGGTCTCGCCATCCTGCTGGCGATCGCCGCCCTCGCTGCACTGGACGCCCTGCGCCAGCGCTGAACGATGCCTTCGGCGCGTCGACACTTCAGTTCTGACTTCTGAGTTCTGAGTTCTGAGTTCTGAGTTCTGAGTTCTGAGTTCTGAGTTCTAGGTTCCAACTTCCCCTCTCCCCTGGCATTGCGCTTGCCCTCCCACGCGACGCCGGGCCGTACGCGCGCGGGTTTCCGAGCGAAACGCGCGCGCACGGCTCTCGGCGCGCAGTTGCTGCGATTCAGGGAGTCGGGGAGGCATGGAGAATCTGCATCCGCAGGTTGGCGACCGCGTGCGCGTCAGGCAACGCACGTGGCACGTGCGCGACGTGGACGAAGGCGTGGACGCGCGTGTGCTCACCCTTGCCGGATTCGATGCGAGCGGAGCCCCGTGCGACATGCGCGTCGTGCATCCGGTGGACAATGTTGCCCGCGTCGCGACCACGACACGCCGCCGGTGCGTGCGTGGGCGGCACTGGCGGTCTGCATGCCGGGCGCTGCTGCGGGCCGATGGTGGACCCACGGCCATGCACCGGACCGTGGATGCCCGGATCGAGGTGCTGCCGTTCCAGCTCGAACCGGCGCTCGCGCTGCTCGGAGGCCGGGCCACGCGGCTCCTCCTTGCCGACGACGTGGGGCTCGGGAAGACGACGCAGGCGCTGCTCTGCGCGGCTGAACTCCGGGCGCGGGCCATCACACGCAGGGTGCTGGTGCTCTGCCCGGCGGGGCTGCGCGACCAGTGGGTGTCGGAAGCGGCGGCGCGACTGCAGTTACCCTTCGCGCTGCTCGATCAGGCCAGCGTGCGCCGGCTGGCGGCGCGGCTTCCTGCCGAGGTGAACCCCTGGTCGGTCGAGCCGCTCGTGGTCACGTCGGTGGACTTTGCCAAGCGCGCTGAGGTCCTGCCGGAAGTGGCGTCCGCCGGGTGGGACCTGGTGATCGTCGATGAAGCGCACGGCTGCTGTGGCGTGTCCGATCGGCAGGAGGCGGTCTCCGCCCTGTGTGCGTCAGCACCGTACCTGCTGCTGCTCAGCGCCACGCCGCACAGCGGCGACGACGCGGCCTTCTCCACGCTCTGCCAGCTCGGGCGCCTGGACGACGACCTCCTGGTGTTCCGGCGTACGCGGCTCGACGTGGGTCGGGATTCGGGGCGCCGGGTGCACACCGTGCGTGTCCGGATGACTGACCCCGAGCGGCGCATGCACGCCGCCCTGGCGGCGCTCTCCCGCGCCGTTCGAGAGGAGCACGCGGATCTGCACCGCAGCGCGTGGCTGCTGCTGACGCTGCTGCACAAGCGCGCGCTCTCGAGCCCGTTCGCGCTCGCGGCCTCGGTGGAGCGGCGCCTGCGCTGGCTCGACGACAGCGCACCTGCGGCCGGCACGCAGCTCACGCTGCCGTGGGACGACGAGGCGGGCGAGCTGGACGCGGCGGATGCCGCGCCGCCAATGTGGCAGGAACCGGCCCTCTCGGACACGCGCCGCGAGCAGCACCTGCTGCAGCGCCTCCTGGCGGCCGCGCGCGATGCGGCTGGCGCGGAAGGCAAGCTGCGTCGTCTCCGAAAGCTGCTGCGCGCGATCCGTGAGCCTGTGATCGTCTTCACCGAATACCGTGACACGCTGCAGCACGTGCAGGCGCAGATCCCCGGCGACGCCGTGCTCATGCACGGCGGCCTCTCGCGCGACCAGCGCCGCGCCGCCCTGGAGTCGTTCCGCGCACGTGGTCTGCTCCTCGCCACGGACGCGGCCAGCGAGGGGCTGAACCTGCACGCCCACTGCCGCGTCGTCATCAACCTGGAACTGCCGTGGAACCCCATGCGCCTGGAACAACGGATCGGGCGCGTGGACCGCATCGGTCAGGCTCGGCGCGTCCATGTCTTCCATCTCATCGCCGACGGCACAGGCGAGACGCGCCTGCTGTCGAGGCTGTCGGCGCGCGTCTCGTCGGCACGGGCTCGCGTTCCAGCGCCTGATCCGCTCAGTGGACGGCCAGGCTGGACCGAAGAATCGTCGGCCCGCCTCGTCGTGCTGCGCCAAGAGCCGCCGGCACTCGTGCGGAGCGCCATGCAGGCCGCCCCTCACCCGGTGATGCGGCTGGAGGCCGATGCCCGAGCGGAAGCGACGCGGATTGGATTCACCCGCGCCCTCTGCGCGGGCAGCGCGCCGAGTCGCGAGCCCGGCGACGCGCGCATCGCCGCACGCGGGTGTGGGGCCGGTCTCGACCTGGAGACGACAACGCTCGCCACTCGTACGAGCCGCCACCGTACACGCCGCTCGCTCATGGGCCGGTCGCTGCGCGTCTTCCGCACACGCCTGATCGATGCCAGCGGCCGGACCATCGCCACGCGGATCGACGGCACGCTGGCTCCGGCGGCGCGGGTCGATGGCATCGACGCAGTGCAGGCCTCGGTCGCCGCGATCGCGGCCGCTCCTGCACATGCGCACTGGGTGGACGCGTCGCGCGAGACACACCAGCGCCTGGCGGCCGTGCGGCTCCGGCGTGCCCGCGCGCTGGCACAGGCCAGCCACGCCTGGGGCGGGGAACAGCAACCGGGGCTCTTCGATCGGCGGGTCGAACGGGCATGGCTTGCGCGCGCGTCGGAGCAGCATGCGGCGCAGGCGACGGCCGAGGCCCGGCTGACCGCCCTCGAGGCAGCTTCCCAGGTGCGCGTGAGCGGGCCGGAACTGGTGCTCGTCCTGGAGCCACACCGCGGGACAGGTCAATGAGCGGATACGCGGGGCGGCTGCTCGCGGCCTCGTTCGTGCTCGACCGGGCCGGCCAGCCGCGGAACCGCGCCGCGGGTGAAGCGCTCCAGCCCGCGCTGCGTGCGTGGGCGGCAACGGCGGGTTCACTTGGACCCGCGTCCCCCATAAGGGCGCTCGTGGACGCCGGCCTTGTGCCCCTGCTCGGCATGCTCGGGTTCACCCTGTCCGGCCCGATGGAACTGGACGATCGGCACGCGTGGCTCAGGTGCCTCGCGTACGACGAGCCCGTGTTGTGCCTCGCCGTCCCGTGGGGCGCAGCACTGGATGCCGGCTGGCGCCCGGCGGTGGTGCGGGCCGTGAAGCACGGGGCGACATGGTGCCTCCTGTTCAACGGCAGGCAGGTTCGGCTCCTGCACGCCGCACGTCTGCACGCCAGGCGCTATGCCGAGATCGATCTCGAGCACGCGGCAGACGACGCCACGACGGCAGCGGTGCTCCGCATGCTGTGCCACGCAGACGCGCTGGGGGCGCCGGCAACCGCCAGCCATTCACTGATCTCGCTGACGGCCGAGTCCGACCGGTTCGCGGCGACGGTCTGCCGCGCGCTCAGGCACGGCGTTCTCACGGCGTCGGGCGCGCTGCTGCAGGCGCTGGTGCAGCGCGAGCGGTCCGGCGACGTGAGCGATGCGTTCGAGCAGTCGCTGACACTCGTCTACCGGCTGCTCTTCATCTTCTTCGCCGAAGGACGCGGGCTGGTACCGATGTGGCATCCCCTCTACCGCCACAGCTACAGCGCGGAGGCCCTGCGCGACGCGGCGCTCGCTCGAGACACGGTGGGCCTGTGGGACACCATGCGGGCGATGGCCCGGCTCGCACACACGGGGTGCCATGCGGGCGGACTCCAGGTGACGGCGTTCAACGGACGGCTCTTCGCTCCGCGGCACACGCCGCTCGTCGAACGCCGCCATCTCGACGAAGCCGCGGCACGCGAGGCGGTCATCGCGATCTCGACACGCCAGGCTGGCGACGGCGTGGCGCGGGAACCGATCGCCTACGCCGACCTTGGCGTGGAGCAGCTCGGTGCCGTGTACGAAACGCTGCTCGACTACGAGCCGCGGATCGAGCCCGGCCACGGGCGGCGCAGGCGCGTTTCGCTGCAGCCTGGCTCGGGAGTCAGGAAAGCGACCGGCACGTTCTACACACCGCGGGCTCTGGTCGAGTATCTCGTGGCGGACACGCTGGCGCCGCTCGCGTCGGCGGCGAGCCCCGAGCAGATCCTCTCGCTGCGCGTGCTCGATCCGTCCATGGGCAGCGGCGCCTTCCTGGTCGGGGCGTGCCGCTATCTGGCATCCGCGCTGGAAGCCGCGCTCGTGGCGCACGGCCGCTGCCACGCCACCGACATCGGGCCGGCCGAGCGCGCCGGGTTCCGGCGGGTCGTCGCCGAGCGGTGCCTCTACGGGGTCGACATCAACCCGACGGCGGTGCAGCTGGCACGGCTCTCCCTGTGGCTCACGACGCTCGCGGCCGATCGACCGCTCACCTTCCTCGACCACCACCTCCGTGTGGGCGACAGCCTCGCAGGCACGTGGCTCTCGCAGCTGCGCCGACCTCCCGTCGTCCGGCGATCGCGCACCGCGCCGGAGGCCGCGCTTCCCCTCTTCCCCGACACCGCGCCGGATGCCGCCTTGCGCCAGGCCCTGCCTGTGCGCTTCATGCTGGCGGCTGAACCGAACGACACGCCGGCGCAGGTCAGGGCCAAGGAGCGCGCGCTGGCCGGACTCTTCGCACCAACGTCACCCCTGGCGCAGTGGTCGCGCGTGGCCGATGCGTGGTGCGCCTCCTGGCTGGCGTCGCCTGCCGTGCCCGCATCGGCATTCGCCGACCTGAGCGACGCCATCCTGACCGGGCAGGCCGCGCTTCCGCCTGGCACCACGCAGGCCCTGCTCGCACGAACGTCGGAGATGGCGAGGCGCAAGCGGCCCTTCCACTGGGAGCTGCAGTTCCCCGAAGTGTTCTTCGACGCCGATGGGACCAGGCGGCCCGACGCCGGCTTCGATGCCATCGTCGGCAATCCGCCGTGGGACATGGTCCGTGCGGACGACGGGCGGCGCGGGTCGGAGGCGCCGCTGGACGCCGCGGCGCTCGTCCGCTTCGCACGCGACTCCGGTGTCTACGAGGTGCGGGCCGAGGGTCAGGTGAATCGCTATCAACTCTTTGTCGAGCGGGCGGTCACACTGACCCGTCCTGGCGGCCGCATCGGGCTCGTGCTGCCATCGGGCATGCTGGCGGACGCCGGCAGTGCCGCGCTGCGGCGATGGATGTTCAGCAGGACGGCGGTCGAGCGGGTCGTGGGCTTCGACAACCGGGCGGCGGCCTTTACGATTCATCGCAGCGTGAAGTTCGTGCTCCTGTCGGCCACCGCCGGCAGACCCACGCGTGAGATCGCGTGCCGCTTCGGCGAAACCGACCCGGCCACGCTCAAGCCGGACGACGGCGCACCACGTTCCACGGACGCCGCCGGCTCCATTCGGATCACGCCGGCGCTGCTCGAGCGGGTCTCCGGCGACGACTATTCGGTGCCAGACCTCCGGACCGCCGCGGATCTCGCCGTGCTCGAACGGGCGTCAGCCCTGTTTCCGAGGCTCGATTCGCCCGACGGCTGGCATGCGACGTTCGGCCGGGAACTGAATGCCACCGAGGACAGGCCGCTGCTCCGCACGGGGCGGGACGGCTGGCCAGTGTTCGAAGGGAAGCACATCGCGCCGTTCCGCGTGCATCCGGAGCGCGTGCACTGGACGATCGATGCCGACACCGCCGTGCAACGGCTCGGCTCGCGGGCGCTGCAGCCCCGTCTCGCGTACCGCGACATCGCAAGCCCGACGAACCGGCTGACGCTGATTGCCGCCGTCCTCCCGGCCCGTAGCGTGTCCACGCACACGCTGTTCTGCCTGAAGGCCGGGCTGCCGCTCGAGTCACAGCAGGTGCTCTGCGCCGTGCTCAACAGCCTCGTGATCAACTTCCTGGTCAGGCTGCGTGTGTCCACCCATGTGACCACCGCCATCGTGCAGCGGCTGCCGGTGCCGACATCGGACGATCTGGGCCCCTGGCGCGACGAGCTGCGCCAGGCCGCTCACGTCCTGTCGACGCGCGACGACCGGGCCAGCACCGCACGCCTCAACGCTATCCTGGCCCGCGTGTATCAGCTCGATGCCACCGAGTTCCGGCACGTGCTGAACACGTTCCCGCTCATCGAGCGGGCAGACCGCGACGCGATGCTGGCGGAATTCACCCGGTTCTGAGCGGCAGGCGCGCGGCTCCGCGGGCACGCATGTCCGACTGGAGCAGGCGGCCGGGCGTGGGCGAACCCTGCTCCTCAGAGCCGGCGATGGAACAGGAGCGCAGCGACAACGCCGGCGAGCAGTTCCACGAGAACCAGGCCGGTGAGCAGGGCAAACGTCCAGTCGCGCGCGCGGCCGTACTCGACGACCGATACCGCGACGCGGGCGACCGGTGTGGCAAGGAGCAGCACCAGGCCGCCGCTCAGGAGTGCGTGGACCAGCCATGCGTCGGGGAGTGCCAACCCGAGGAGTAGCCCCACGGCGAGGCACGCGGTACTCACGACCACACCGGCGCGGAGCACCAGCCCCAGCCGCACCTCGATCTGCGCGTCGGTCTGCCGTGGCGGAGTCATGCGGTCTCTCCCCGGACGCCGGACACGACCACAACTGCAGCCCGGCGCGTTGTGCGCACCGTCACAGGCTCCTCACGAACATCACACCCGCAACCGCGAACAGCACGCCCGCCAGCAGGAGCTTGAGCGTGCGTGGCGAGGCGGACCTGCCCGCCCGCATCCCGAGCATGGAACCGGCCTGCACGCCCAGGATGGCGGCGGCGGCCAGCATTGGCACCAGCTGGCCGTTGCCGTAGTAGATGATGGCGCCCGCCGCGGCGGTCACGCCGATCATGAACGCGCTCGTGGCAGCCGCCGCACGCAGCGGCACCCCACACCACGCGTTCAGCACCGGGACCTTGATGACGCCGCCGCCGATGCCCAGCAGCGACGACACGTTGCCCGCCACGAACGACGCCGCCAGCGCGAGCGGCACACGGCGCACGCGGTAGCTGACGGGGCCGGCCTCGGCGTCGACGAAGCGTCCGCCGAGCGTACCCACGTCGTGCTGGTCTCCGGCGAGCACATTGCGGCGGTTCAGTCGCGAGAGGGTCGCGGCCCCGACCACCACGGTGACGACGGCGAACAGCCGCTCGAGCGTGTGCGCGTCCAGGTACTGCGCCGTAATCCCGCCGAGGAGGCTGCCTGCGGCGGTGGCGACTTCGAGCACCATGCCGAGCCGGTAGTTGATCAGGTGCGATCCCGTGCGTTCCGCCGATACCGCACTCGAGGTGCCGATCACCGTGGTGAGGCTGATGGCGGCCGCGACGCCGATTGGCCAGCCCATCACAATCGTGAGGAACGGGACGAGGAAGATGCCGCCGCCGATCCCAAGCGTGGCACCGAGCCCGCCGGCTACGGCTCCGGCAAGGAGCACGAACGCTGTCGACACGGGCGTCACGACCGGCATCCCGTGACGATAGCACTCAGGGCGTGATGTACATTGTCCGGATGGATGCGCCGCGCTTCACGCCGAAGTCCCTGTCCTTCCTGCGCTCGCTCAAGCGCAACAACGACCGCGACTGGTTCCGGGAACGGAAGGACCAGTACGAAGAGCACCTGAAGCAACCCATGGTGGCGCTCATCGAGCAACTGGCAAAGGACTTCCGCGATTTCGCGCCCGAGCTGGTGGCGCACCCGAAGTGCATCTACCGCATCTATCGCGACACGCGCTTCTCCGACGACGAGACCCCCCTGAAGACGAACATCGCCGCGAGCTTCCCCTGGCGTGGGCTCGAACGGCACCAGGGCGCGGGGCTCTACATCGAGGTTGCCCCAGGCTGGGTCTGGGTCGGTGGCGGCATGTACGCGCCCGACACGTCGAAGCTGGCCCTCGTCCGCGAGCACATCGCCGCCAACCACAAGCGCCTCCGCGCCATCGTCGAGTCGCCCGCGTTCCGGAAGACCGTCGGCACGCTGGAAGGGGCGACACTGCAGCGCGTCCCTCGCGGCTACGCCGCCGACCATCCCGCGGCCGAGTATCTTCGCCACAAGCAGTTTCTCGCGGCGAAGGAGTTCCCACCGGCGTTCGCGCACGACCCGGCGTTCTACGCCGGCATCCTCGGGGTCTTCAGGCAGGTGGCACCGCTGGTCCGCTTCCTCAACGAACCCCTGGTCTGACGCCCGCCATGGGTGAGGTGGCGAATGGGTGAGTTCTTCACCCATTCGCCAATTCACCAAGTTGCCCATTCACCAATTCGTTAGACTCACCCCATGGCTGCATTCAATGGTCGGGCACGCGTCGCCACCCCAGTCAACGAACCCATCAAGTCCTACGCACCGGGCTCGCCCGAACGGGCCTCGCTGAAGGCGAAGCTCGACGCCATGGCGTCCGAGCAGGTGGACATCCCCGTCGTCATCGGAGGCGAGGAGATCCGCACCGGGAACACGGCGATCGCGGTGATGCCGCACGACCATCACCATGTCCTGGGCACGTATCACAAGGCCACGCCCGCGCTGGCGCAGAAGGCGATCGATGCCGCGCTGGCAGCACACCACGAGTGGTCGGGCTGGGCGTTCGAGGATCGCGCAGCGGTCCTGCTCAAGGCGGCTGAACTGCTCCGCACGTCGTGGCGCGATGTCATCAACGGCGCGACGATGCTGAACCAGAGCAAGACGGTGTTCCAGGCGGAGATCGACGCCGCCTGCGAAATCATCGACTTCTGGCGATTCAACGTCCACTACGCCGAGGAACTGCTCGGCGAGCAGCCTATCAGCGACGGCACCATGTGGAACCGCGTCGAGTACCGCGGCCTCGAGGGCTTCGTCTATGCGGTGACGCCGTTCAACTTCACGTCGATTGCGGGCAATCTTCCGACCGCGCCGGCGCTGATGGGCAACACCGTGGTCTGGAAGCCGGCCTCGAGTGCCATGTACTCGGCGTACTGGCTGATGAAGCTCTTCGAGGAAGCCGGGATGCCGCCCGGGGTCATCAACATGATTCCCGGCGATCCCGGGCCGCTCTCCGAGGTCGTGCTGTCGCACCGCGACCTGGCGGGCGTGCACTTCACCGGCAGCACCGAGGTCTTCAACAACATGTGGAAGACGATCGGGGCGTCGATGTCCACCTACCGCTCCTACCCACGCATCGTCGGGGAAACCGGCGGCAAGGACTTCATCCTGGCGCACCCGTCTGCCGACGTGGCTGCACTGGCCACGGCGGTCGTCCGCGGGGGGTTCGAGTTCCAGGGGCAGAAGTGCTCGGCCGCCAGCCGCATCTACATCCCCCGGTCGCTCTGGAGCGAGGTCCGCGATCGCATCGTCGCCATGGCCGAGTCCATTGCGATGGGCGACGTGCGTGACTTCCGCAACTTCATGGGTGCGGTGATCGACGAGCGTGCGTTCGACCGCATCACCGGCCACATCGAGGATGCGCGCCGGACCGCGAAGGTGGTCACCGGCGGAACGTACGACAAGAGCCACGGCTACTTCATCAGGCCGACACTGCTCGAGACCGACAACCCGGGCTTCCGCCAGCTCTGCGAGGAGATCTTCGGACCGGTCGTCAGCGCCTACGTCTACGACGATGCGAAGTGGGCTGAGACGCTGGAACTGGTGAACGGCACCTCGCCCTATGCGCTGACCGGAGCGGTGTTCGCGCAGGACCGACGCGCCGTCGTCGAGGCATCGTCGGCGCTGCGGTACGCCGCGGGCAACTTCTACATCAACGACAAGCCGACCGGCGCCGTTGTCGGACAACAGCCGTTCGGGGGTGCCAGGGCCTCCGGAACCAACGACAAGGCGGGCTCGAAGCTGAACCTCGTTCGCTGGGTCAGCGCGCGGACGGTGAAGGAGAACTTCAATCCCCCGCACGACTACCGCTACCCGTTCATGAGTGGCGAATGACGCCCTGATGGCCAGTCACTGCCGGCCAGCCGCAACGTCGACGTGTTCGTCAGCCTGGCCATGAGCATGCCGCACACTGCATCCTGCATGCGACGCCTCGTGGGCATCGCAGCCGGCTGTCTTTGTGCGGCGGCCGTGCTCCACGCCCAGGCGAACCCAGTCGACCGCCAGCGCGAGGACCTTCGCATCGCACGGGAGGGCTACGTCCTGAGGACGCGGGCGTTGTCGCCAGCCGCGCGAGAGAAAGCGCTCGCCCTGCTGGACGACGCGGTGGCGCATGCGGGAGCGCTGAATCGCGATGCGCTGCACCTGCGCCTGCTCGAGATCGTGGCGCTCGCGGACAACGCGCACGACGGCGTGACCTTCGCACGCGAGTCGGCCCGGCCTGACGTGCGGATGCCGTACCGGGTGACGTGGTTTCCCGATGGCGTCGTGCTGATGCGCACGCTGGGCGACCTGTGGGATCTGGCCGGTGCCCGCATCGAGGCGATCGACGGCCTGCCGATTGAAGTGGTCTACGAACGGCTCGCGCGCTACGCGGGCGGCGTCGAGCCGCAGCGGAAGCTCGCGCTGGCCCTGCTGCTGGAGTCGCCCGGGCTGCTGCACGAGGCCGGCCTCGCGGAACTTCCCGACAGGCTCACGCTCGAACTTCGGCTGCCGGGAAACAGGCGCCTCCAGCGGACGATCCGCGCGGTATCGAGCGGAGGCATTCCGAGGGGCGTCGGCCCCGAACGTCTCCTCTCGCCTGAAACGGCCGGTACCACGGAGCGGAACTGGACGCCCGCAATTTCCCGCGACGCGGCACCGCTGGCGCTGCTCGACGGCAACAGGTTCTTCCGCATGGCGCCCCTGCGATCGGGCGCGGCGCTCTACGTGCAGTTCCGCAGCAACGTCACATCCGGCGGCCAGGACATCGACGACTTCCAGGCGCAGGTGCTCGCCACGATCGCGGCCGACCACCCACGGGATCTGGTGCTGGACCTGCGGTTCGACACGGGTGGCGACCTCGAGGCCACGCTGCCGTTCATGCAGTCGCTCCCCTCCCGCGTGCCGGGCCGGGTGTACGTGCTCGTCAGCCGGTACACCTTCTCCGCAGGCATCGTCTCGGCGGCGGCGGTGAAGCAGGCGGGCGGGTCGCGCACGGTGATTGTGGGCGAGGCGCCGGGTGACCGTCTGCGGTTCTGGTCGGAGGGCGACGCCGTATGCCTGCCCGACTCCGGCTTCTGCCTGCGGTACACCGACGGCCTGTTCGACCTGGCGAAGGGATGCGCCGACGAGGATGGGTGCTACGGCGACCTGTTCAAGGTGAAAGTTGGCAGCCTGGCGCCGGAGATCCCCGCTCCGATCACGGCCGCCGACTACCTGGCCGGCACCGACCGCGCGATGGACGCGGTCCTCGCCCGCCTGCGTTAGCGCTCGGGCAGTCGAGTGGATGGACCGCCCGGTCTCGGGTCCCTGATGCTCAGGGGCCTGTCTTCTCGAGCGTGGACCTGATCGACGCCAGGAACGCCTCCGCGATCTTGCGATAGCCAGCACTCGTCGGGTGCAGGCCATCCGACGAGATGTACGGGTCTGCGGTACCGCCGAGCGCGTGCCAGGTGTCCACCAGCACGGCGCCTTCGGCAGGCACCACGCTGCGCAGGCGTGCGTTCACGGGCTCGACCCACTCGGGGCGCGGTCCCTTGCCTCCCGGCCGTTGAGGCGTCACCGTGCCGACGAACACGGTGCGGCCCAGGCGGGCGCTCCGGATCATCGAGACGACGGCGTTGGTCACCGTGTTCACGGCAGTGGTCTGCGAGCCCCCTGCCAGGTTCACGGCGTTGAGGTCGTTCGCGCCTTCCATGAGCAGCACCACGTCGTAGCTGCCGGTCGCGAGCCCCGTCGGCAGGCGCGTCACGCCTTCCACCGCCTCCTCGCCGCCCCACCCGCAGTTCTTCACCGCCACGGGCTGCGTCGGGTACTGCGTCCGCAGCAGGTCGTTCAGGACAACGGGGTAGGCGATGGCCGTGCCGAACGGGCTGCAGCCGACGCCGCTGATCGGGAGCACATCGAACGTGGAGACCTCCCGGCCCTCGGTGATGCTGTCCCCGAACGCGAGGATGGACGTCGCACGGAGGGACAGGGCCGGCTGGACGGTCACGGCAAGGGTGCAGGTGGAGGTCCGCGCCTGCGCGTCGGTCGCGGTGCAGGAGACGGTGGTGCTGCCTACAGGAAAGAGCGCGCCGACGTCCGGCGTGCAGGTGGTGGTGATCGGCGCCGAACCGCCCGTCAGCGTCGGCTTCGGGTAGGTCACCGGGGTGGGTGCGTTGTTGGCCGATACGGCCGACACGGGGGCTGCGCACGTCAAAAGCGGTGGTCCCGCGGGGGGCGTCGTCGGTGCGGTGGGGCCAGGGCATCCGGCTCCAAGCACGGCGGTGCCGAGCCAGGCGAGCACGGCCGCGGCCCGTCTGGCGTAGGAGTGCGGACAGTTCACCGGCCCAGGCACCACAGGTATAGTTCGCGATTGTAGATGTTTCGAAGGAGCTTCCACATGCGGCGTGCGTCATCCGCACTGGCACTGACACTGGCGGCGGCGATCTGGGCAGGACCGGCATCGGCACAGACGACGGTCGTGCAGACACCGGGCGGCGGGACGTCCACCGTCACGGTGGAGACGGACGGGGCGGGTCGCACCATGATGTTGCGGCAGACAGTCGACGGGGGCGGACAGGCGCCAGCCCCTGGGCAGGGGCCGGTCATCATCACCGGAACGACCGGGAGCCCGATCGGGCCGGGAGCCGCCGGTGCCCCGGCGATGCCGATGCCCTTCAGTCCCCGCGACGCCTCCGCGCTGCCGACCGGCACGTCGACGCTGCGCGGCCGGGTGACCGCGGCAGACACGGGGCGGCCGCTGCGGCGGGCGGTCGTGCGCGTGTCGGTCCAGTCGACCCGCGAGGCGCGCACCGTCAACACCGACCAGAACGGCCGCTGGGAGCTGAAGGACATACCCGCGGGCAGCTACACCGTGTCCGCCAACCGGCCCGGCTTCGTGCCGGCCGGCTACAAGCAGACGCGCATGACGGCTGCACCACGTCCGGTCACCGTCACCGATCGTGAAACGCGCGAGAACGTCGACGTGGCGCTGATGCCTGGCGGAGTGATCACGGGCCGTATCGTCGACGAGTTCGGCGACCCGGTCTCGGAAGCCATGGTCACGGCCCAGCGCCTCGAGTTCAGCGGCGGCGTCAGGCGCCCGGTCGTGGCCGGGCCGCCCTCGTCCTCGAACGACATCGGCGAGTTCCGCATCTACGGCCTGCAGCCCGGCAACTACCTGCTCGCCGCCTCGCCGCGCGGCAGCCTCAATCCGTTCGACACGCCTGTGGACCGCGTGGGCTACGGCCAGACGTGGTATCCGGCTGCGGCCGACGTCGGCAATGCGCAGCGCATCGCAGTCCGGGCGGGCGACACCGTGTCGGGCGTGATGATCGCGCTCACACCGGCGAGGACCGCACGCATCTCCGGCACGGTCCTGGGCGCGGACGGCAAACCCGCACGCAACGGCATGGTGCTGCTGACCTCGGGGACCGCCATGCCCGGGCTGGGCGGCAACGCACAGGTTCGCCCCGACGGCACGTTCACCTTCAGCAACGTCGCCCCCGGCCAGTACTCGCTCCGCGCCCCGCCCATGGGTCCACCCTCGCCGGGGCAGGGGCTCGCGTTCCCAACGGCCGAAGTGACGGTCAATGGCACCGACCTGGACGGCGTCGTGCTGCAGCCGCAGGCCCCGGGTGTCGTCTCCGGCCGCCTGGTCGGCGATGCGGCCACGCTCGCCAGCATCGACACCTCGCAGGTTCGGGTGTTGATGGGATCCTTCGGGACGCAGCTGTTCGCCGGGGGCCCGCCGTCCCCACAGCCGCTCGGGCCGGAGCTGACGTTCTCGCTCCAGATGGGACCAGGAACGGGGATGATCCGGCTCTTCGGCGCATCGGGCCTGCTCGTACGGAGCGTGCGTGTGGACGGCCGTGATGCCAGCCGAGGGATCGAGGTGGCGGCGGGCGCGACGCTGAGCGACGTCGAAGTGGAGGTCACCCGGTCGACCGCGAAGATGGTGGTGTCGGTCGTGAACGCGCGCGGCGCCGGCGCGCCCGAGCACGACGTCGTGGTCTTCCCGCAGGACGAGAACGCCTGGGGCCTGTACCTCCCCGGGCACGGCGCCACCGGCCGCACGAACGAGGACGGCGCCTTCGAGGCCACGACGCTGCTCCCGGGCGCGTACTATGTCGCCCTCGCGGACGACATCCAGATCGACCTCGGCGACTCGAACGACCCGGAGGTCCTCACGCAGCTCCGCACGCGCGCGCAGCGGGTGAGCATCGGCGACGGCGAAACCGCGACCGTGCAGCTTCGAACGAACGAGCGGTGAATTGCAGATTTCAGAATTCAGATCGCAGATTGGGATTGCAGATTCTGAAGAAGCCAGCTGGCAACCATGGTGATTTCCGAGGATTCTCTCTGAAGCTGGAGTGGCCGGGCATTTGCGCCCTCGGCGCGCATGGAGCAGACACCGACAGCACTCAAACGCCGAACCAAGCAGTTCGCGCTCGATGTGCTCAGGTTTGTGGCCGTGGAACCGTACACGGAGCAGACACGCAGCATCCGGCAGCAGCTGATACGCTCAGCCACCTCCGTCGGCGCCAACTACAGGGCGGCCTGCCGATCACGATCGCGCGCCGAGTTCATCGCCAAGATCGGCGTCACCCTGGAGGAAGCTGATGAGGCCGCCTTCTGGATTGAGCTGTTGATCGAGAGTGGTCAGAGTTCCAGCCAGCCGGCACGCGCGCTCCTTCAGGAGGCCGATGAACTCAGCGCCATATTCGCGGCATCGTCGCTGACCGCTCGAGCGAACAGCGGCAGGCCGTAGGCCAGGTCGGAAATCTGCGATCTCAGTTCTGGAATTTCAATCTGCAATTTCAATCTGCAATTTCAATCTGCAATCTGAAATCTGCAATCTGAATTTCTGAAACCGCTAGGTCCAGATGAGGCCGACGAGTTTGACGGTGACATTCGTGCGCTTCGGCTTGATGGCGATGCGCTCGAACGTTTCCGTCGCCGGATCGGTGGCGGCCTCGAGCGTGGCCATCTCGAGCTTCAGCTCGTCCTCGAGTTCCTGCTGCTGCTGCTCGATCACCTGCACCTCCTGCTGCGCGGTGCCGATGTCGCCCGACTCCTTCATCACGCGCCCCATGCCGCGCGCCGCCGTGGTGGCTCGGCCGATGGAGCTGGCCGAGATGGCCTTGCGGCCCATCAGCGCGCCCATCAGCGTCGCGCCGACCGAGATCATCGTCTGCAGCTTCTGTCCCTGCGCCTGCTCGGTCTCCTTCTGGACCTTCGCAATCGCCCGGCGCTTCTTCTCCTCGAGCGCGTTCTGGCGCGGCGCGTACTTCTTGCGGAGCGCGTCGAGCTTGCGATCGCGCTCCTCGCGCGACACCTGCTGCAGCCGGGCCCTGAAGTCGCGTTCCGATTCCTCCGGCCGTGAAATCTCGCCGGTGCTCGGGCTCTGGAGGACTTCCAGCACTTCCTTCGTCGTCACGGTCGTGACGAACTGCTTCGCCCACGCGTCGTAGCTCTTCGCCTTGAGCGCCGGCGCAGGCACCGTGGCGTATGCCGCCTCGTCCGGCGCATCGCGCTCGAGCTGCTCGGGTGCGTAGTCCACGGCGGTGGCACCGTCCCAGTCCACGGCCACGGCACCGTCGCTGATGGGCGTGGTCCAGTTCACGAGACGCGAGACATCGAGCTTCAGCTTCGTGTCGGTGAAGCGCACGTTGGCCGAGGCGTAGACCACCGGCGTGAGCGGCACGGGGCCGCCAGCCGCCTCGGGCGAGAAGAACTGCGGGACCTCGGGCGGCACGACCGGCCGGCCCGCGGACGACGCAGCCGCGGAGGCGGTGGGCGCGGCTGCCGCAGCGGCAGGCGGTGCACCCGCGGCTCCGGACGCGGCCGGCGCGGACGACTTGCGGCCAGCGGTCAGTGTGCGGACCTCGTCGCGGCCAAGCGGCCCGCGCAGGTAGGAGAGCGCCCAGCGCGACTGGAACAGCGTGAGCCCGTCCTCGTGCACGTTGCGCATCAGGAAGACGCGCGCGGTCAGGCTCGAGATCAGCCGATCGAGTTCCGCGCGGTCGAACCCCGAGTGATCGCTCGCGCCTTCGAGGCCGTCGAGCAGCCGCGCCTTGTCGCGTTCCGTCTGCAGGCGGCCGAGCCACCAGGTGCCGATGTTGGACAGCCCCTTGTAATCGAGGTCGACCGGGTTCTGCGTCGCCAGCACCACGGAGACGCCGGCCGCGCGCCCCTGCTTGAGCAGCGTGAGCAGCGGGCCCTTCGACGGCGGGTTCGCGGTCGGCGGGAAGTAGCCGAAGATCTCGTCCATGTAGACCATCGCACGCAGGCTCGACGTGCCGGTCTGGCTGCGCATCCATCCGGCCACCGCGTTCAGCAGCAGAGCCACGAAGAACATGCGCTGCGCGTCGTCCAGGTGCGCGATCGAGAAGATCGAGACGCGCGGCTTCCCGGACGGTGTCCGCAGGAACGCCGCCACATCGAGCGGTTCGCCCTGCATCCAGACCTCGAAGCCGGGCGACGCGATGAGCGAGTTGATCGTCATCGCCAGCGCGAAGCGGTCCTTCATCGGGTAGAAGCTCTCGAGATCGATCACGCCGATGCGCGCCATGGGCGGCTGCTGAATCCGCTGGATCAGTAGCGCGAGGTCCGGGCTCTCGCCCGCCTGCCAGGCCGAGAGCAGGATGGTGGTCAGCAGGATGTGCTCGCGGCTCTTGAGCGGCTCGGCGTCCACGCCGGCCAGCGCCAGCAGGCTCGACACCGTGGTCTGCGCGCGTTCGCGCACGAGCTCGGGATCGTCGACCGCCGGCTTCTGGAACGACGAGAGCACCGACACCGGCACGCCGGCCGTGCTGCCGGGCGTGTAGATCGTGAACTCGGCGGCATCCTTCAGGCGCTGGATGCGCGCGCCGTCCTCGCCCCACTCGGCCAGCCCTTTCTTCCACCGCTCCGACTGCTCGGCTGCAAACGTCGGCACATCCTTGCCCGCCCGCCGTGCGTCGTCTTCGTTGATCCAGGGTTCGAAGTCCTGCGGCGCAAGCGCTGGGAAGGTCAGCGCGAGATTGGTGAGGTCGCCCTTCGGATCGATGACGATGACCGGGACCGCGTCGATGGCCGCTTCCTCGATGACCGCGACACCCAGGCCGGTCTTGCCGCTGCCGGTCATGCCGACGCACAGGGCGTGCGTGACGAGATCCTTGGAGTCGTAGAGCACGAGGTCGTCTGTCGGCTTCCTGGCGTCGGCGTCGAAACGCCGACCGAGGTAGAACACGCCGAGTTTCTCGAAGTCGCTGGTCGAAGGGGGCATACCGGCGATTCTAGAAGGCTCACCGTCAATCGCCAATTGCTAATCGACGACGGGGAGAGGTGACGAACGCGTGCACCGTCCGGTCTAAGCCAGTCAGGAACGAGCGACCATGAGACACGGATTCCTTACACTCGGCGTCGGACTCGGGCTGGGCGTCCTGCTTGCCGCAGCTCCCTTTGCGGCGCGCGATCTGACGGACCCCGCGACGGCACAGCACGTGCTGAACCGCGTGGCTTTCGGGCCGAGGCCCGGCGACGTGGAACGGCTGCAGCGCATCGGCCTCCAGGCGTACCTGGACCAGCAGTTGCGGCCGTCCGCGGAAGACGTCGAGGCCGTGCGGCGTCGCGTCGCCGCGTTCACCACCCTCTCGCTCGACGCGCGCACCATCGCCGAGCGCTTCGAGATCCCGGCCCTTCAGGCCCTCGTCGCCAAGCAGCGCCGGCAGCGGAACACGGCCGCACCCGGTGCTCCCGCGGAGGACCCGGACAACCCAGCGGCCGCTCAGGCCGCGAAGCCGGACCCGGGGCCACAGGTTCCCATCGCACTCCAGCCGGCGAACCTGCCGATGCTGGAACTGGCGCAGCAGAAGATCATCCGCGCCGTGTACGCCGACGATCAGCTCGAAGAGGTGCTGACCGACTTCTGGTTCAACCACTTCAACGTCGACGCGCGAAAGGGCCCGACGCGCTTCATGCTGACCGAGTACGAACGCGACGCGATTCGCCCCCACGTGCTCGGCCGCTTCCGCGACCTGCTCGGCGCGACAGCCAAGAGCCCGGCGATGCTCTTCTATCTGGACAACTGGATGAGCGCCGACCCGAACGGGCCGCACCTCGAGCAGCTGCGCCCGGCGGTGCGCCGGCGTCTCGAAGGGGGCGGCGGCCGCCTGCGACGGCAGGACGCCGCGCCAGGGCAGGAAGCGCAGGGGCAGGGGCAGCGGCTCCTCCAGCAGCGCCGGTCTGGCCTGAACGAGAACTACGGCCGGGAGCTGCTGGAACTGCACACCCTCGGCGTTGACGGCGGCTACACGCAGAAGGACGTGACCGAAGTAGCCCGGGCCTTCACCGGGTGGACCATCGACCGGCCTCGTGCCGGAGGCGGCTTCCGCTTCGTCGCCGCCATTCACGACGATGGGGAGAAGGTGGTGCTGGGGCACCGGATCAAGGCGGGCGGCGGCCAGCACGACGGCGAAGAGGTGCTCGACATCGTCGCGGCGCATCCCTCGACGGCCCGGTTCATCTCGATGAAACTCGCGCGGCGGTTCGTCAGCGACACGCCGCCAGAGGCACTGGTCGCGCGCATGGCAGACACGTTCAGGACGTCGGACGGCGACCTGAAACAGGTGATGCGCGTGCTGCTGACCTCGAAGGAGTTCCTCGCGCCCCAGGCACGGCGGGCGAAGGTGAAGACGCCGTTCGAGTTCCTGGTGTCGGCCCTGCGCGTCACCGACGCCGACATTTCCGATGGCCGCGTGCTGGTGAGAACGGCGCAGCAGCTCGGCATGCCGCTCTATCAGTGCCAGCCACCCACCGGCTACAAGGACACCGCCGACACGTGGGTCAACACGGGCGCACTCGTGAACCGCATGAACGTCGCGCTGGCGCTGGCCAGCGGGCAGCTGCGCGGTGTGCGCGTGCCGGTGACGCTCGACCCGAAGGCACTGCTGCCGGTTCCGGTCTCGGCACAGACGCGCGAAACCATCGCGCGCGCCCAGACGCCCGAGCAGGCCGTGGCGCTCACGCTTGGGGCGCCTGACTTCCAGTACCGCTGAGGCCCGCCGCCGATGGTTGGATGGACCGTTGGCGTCGCGTTGGGGAGTCGCGACTGGCCATTCGCACCGTGGGAGTTCCTATGTATTCACGACGAGCCTTCATCCGTGACGGCGCCTTTGCGCTGGTGAGCCTGGGCTTCGCGCCGTCATTCCTGGCGCGAACGGTGGCGGCCACGGCGGAGACACGGCGGCAGAAGCGGCTCATTGCCATCTTCCAGCGCGGCGCGGTGGACGGCCTCAGCGTGGTGGTGCCGCACGGCGACGAGGAGTACTACCGCGCGCGTCCCGGCATCGCGGTGCCGCGGCCGGGCGCGGCGGCCGACGCGGCACTGAATCTCGATGGACGCTTCGGGTTCAACCCCCGCCTGGCTGCGCTGAAACCGCTCTGGGATCGGCGCGAACTCGCCATCGTGCATGCGTGCGGGTCGCCGGATGCCACGCGCTCGCACTTCGACGCGCAGGACTACATGGAAAGCGCCACGCCCGGGGTGAAGTCGACGCAGGACGGGTGGCTGAACCGGTATCTGCAGACGCGCCGGGTAGCCGAGGCAACCCCGTTCCGGGCCGTGTCACTCACGGCGCAGATGCCGCGCATGCTGCAGGGGCGCGCGTCCACGCTGGCGATGAATCAGATCGGACAGTTCGCGGTGCGCGGCGCGGCGGCGGGCGGCGCCTTCGAGGCCGAGTACGCGGCGGCTGCCGACCGCCTGCTCGGCGCAACCGGGCGCGAGGCCTTCGACGCCATGCGGCAGTTGAAGCAGGCCGACCCGGCCCGCTACGCCCCGGAACACGGAGCCGCGTATCCGACTACCGCCTTCGGCCAGGCGCTGAAGCAGATCGCGCAGCTCACGAAAGCCGACGTGGGCCTCGAAGTGGCCTTCGCCGAACTCGGCGGCTGGGACACGCACGTCAACCAGGGTTCCGTGCAGGGGCAACTCGCCACCCGTCTCGACGACTTCTCCCGTTCGATCGCGGCGCTGGTCACCGACCTTGGCGAGCGCATGGCCGATACCGTGGTCCTGACGATGTCGGAGTTCGGCCGCGCGGTGCGCGAGAACGGCAACCGCGGCACCGACCACGGGCACGGCAACGCCATGCTCGTGATGGGAGGAGGCGTTCGAGGCGGACAGGTCTACGGCCGCTGGCCCGGGCTCGGCGTCGAGGCCCGTTACGAAGGGCGCGACCTCGCCGTCACCACGGACTTCCGCCATGTCTTCGCCGAAGTCGTCGTGCGCCACCTCGGCGTCACGGATGCGTCTCCCATCTTCCCGGGCTTCAAGGTCGACCCGCGCGACTTCCCCGGCTTCCTCGGATAGGGCGGGCAAGGAAGAAGTGGCCAGATGAGCAACTTCCCGCGTTGGTGCTACAGTTAACGTCCTGATGGCTGAGAAAGAAAAGCGCGTCGTGGGCGATGCCCTGGGAATGATCGAGACCCGCGGCTATGTGGGAATGGTCGAAGCGACCGACGCCATGCTGAAGACGGCGAACGTCGAGTTCGTCAGCTGGCAGAAGGTGGATGCCGGGCTCGTCACCGCCATCATCCGCGGCGACGTCGGCTCGGTGAAGGCCGCCACGGACGCCGGTGCCGCGGCCGCGCGCCGCGTCGGTGAACTCGTGGGCGTCCACGTCATCCCGCGCCCCGCGGACGACCTCGAAAAGGTCTTCCCGATTTCCTAGACTGCCGGTCGTCGGCCGCGCACGTCGTCCAGCGACCTGCGCGCCGCATCCACCTGTTCGAGCGACGTCTTGCTCACGTCCGGCGCGTGCAGATCCCGCGCGATCGCGAACGCCGCATCTCCCATCGCCCGGTGATACGCCCGCTCGGCCTGCTGCAGCGCAGCCAGGGCCAGCGTGTGTTCGTGCTGCCATTCCAGCCAGCGCGTCAGCTTGTCCAGCGCTTCCGCGGCTGAACTGCCCGTGGTTTCGATCCCGAACCGCTCCCGCTTCTCGCCGGTGACGGCATGCGCGGAGAACTGGCCATTGCGTTCGGTCGTGGCGAGGTCGTACAGGGTCGAGCCGATGGTGAGATCCATGGAATTTCAGACTGCAGAATTCAGAGTGCAGATTGAAGAGCAGACGGCATCGCGTCGAGCCTAGATTCTACCGAAGCGAGCCGGATTCGTGACCATCAGCGCCGGGTCGGTGCCGTTGTCCAGGATCGCATCCGCCACCAGGCGCGCCGTCAGCGGGGCGAGCAGGATGCCGTTCCGGTAGTGGCCGGTCGCATACATCAGGCGCGGCACCGCCGACGACCAGCCGATGATTGGCAGCGGATCCGGGTTGCCCGGCCTGAGCCCCACGCGCGCCGAGAGGAGGCTTGCGTTCCAGGCCGGCGGCACCAGGTCGCACACCGCTTCCAGCAGTCCGCGGACACCGCTCACCGTCGTGCGTTCCTCGAAACCGGCATCCTCCACCGTGGCACCGACCAGCAGCGTGCCGTCGCGCCAGGGCACGAGGTAGCAGCGCTCGTCCCACGTGATCCGTCCGAGCTGCGGACCCGCCCAGCCGAGATGCAGGAGCTGTCCGCGCACAGGTTTCACCGGGACGGCCTGCTCGGCTCCATCCACCGCCACCTGCCCGGACCAGGCACCGGTCGCCAGCACGGCCGCGCCCGCGGAGATGCTGCCGTGCTCGGTGTGAACGCGCACGCCCGCGCCGTCCGCGCTGACCCGCACGGCTCGGGCCGGCTCGAGCAGGGTGGCGCCCGCACGCTGGGCGGCCATGATCAGGGCGCGCGTCAGCGCTGGCGCCGAAACGATCCCCTGCGGCTGAATCAGGAGCCCACCGAAGATGTCGGGGGCGAGGTTCGGCTCCAGCTCGCGGGCCTCGGCGGACGAGAGCACCCGCGCCTCCACGCCCATGCCCGACAGCTCCCGCGCCGTCTGCTCGTGATGCGCCAGCGACCCGTCCTCGCGGGCCACGTGCAGCGTTCCGCTGCGCTCGTACCCGACCACGAGCCCGCTCTCGGCCTCAACGTGCTGAATGAAGTCGTCGTAGAGCGCCAGGCTGCGCGCCCCAAGCTCGAGCAGGGGACCGCCCTCGCCGGCCTCCGTGTACGGGGCGAGCATGCCGCCGGACGCCTGGGTGGCGCCGGCTCCGGGTGTGCGGGACTCGAGGATGGAGACGGACAGGCCGCGAGCCGAGAGCTCCCGGGCCACGGCGGCGCCGATGACACCGGCGCCCAAGACAACGATGTCGCTCGCGCCCACGTTTCGCAGTTTACGTTAAGATCAGCGAAAGCCTGCCTCGCCCGGTAGTCCGCGGGCGCCACGCCATTGCTGTCACGTCTGCGTTCCGGTCCGTATCGTGCGGGCACGGGACCGGCCTGAAGGTTCGTAAGCCAGAGATATGCGGAAACTGCTCGTCGCTAACCGCTCGGAGATTGCCATCCGGTGCTTCCGGGCGGCCACGGAACTCGGCCTCCAGACCGTGGCGATCTACAGCCACGAAGATCGCTTTTCCCTGCATCGGTTCAAGGCTGATGAAGCGTTCCTGATCGGGCCGCCTGCCGGCGGCGAACCGGTACGCTCCTACCTGAACATCGACGCCATCATCGCGGTGGCGGTCGAGCACGGCGTGGACGCCGTCCACCCGGGCTACGGCTTCCTCGCCGAGAACGCCGAGTTCGCGCGCGCCTGCGAGAAGGCCGGGATCACGTTCATCGGCCCGACGCCCGAGCACCTGGAAGCGTTCGGCGACAAGACCGCGGCGAAGAAGCTCGCGGTGGCGGCCGGCGTGCCGACGATTCCCGGCACCGAGGAGGCGATCGCCGATCCGGCCGAGGTGGAGCGCGAGGCGAAGCGCATCGGCTTCCCGCTGATGATCAAGGCGAGCTTCGGCGGCGGCGGACGCGGCATGCGCGTCGTGCAGAATGCCGACGAACTGCAGGGGAAGCTGGCGGAAGCGCAGCGCGAGGCCGGGTCCGCGTTCGGGCGCCCCGAGGTCTTCCTCGAGCGGTACATCGCCCGCGCCAAGCACATCGAGGTGCAAATCCTCGGCGACGCGCACGGCAATCTCGTCCACCTGTGGGAGCGCGACTGCTCGGTGCAGCGCCGGCACCAGAAGGTGGTCGAGGTCGCGCCGAGCATCAACCTGCCCGAGGCCCTGCGCCGGCAGATCTGCGAATCGGCCGCGGACCTGTGCCGGTCGGTCAACTACCGCAGCGCCGGCACTGTCGAGTTCCTGCTCGACGTGGACCGCAACGAGTACTTCTTCATCGAGGTGAATCCGCGTATCCAGGTCGAGCACACCGTCACGGAAATCGTGACCGGGGTGGACCTGGTCCGCAGCCAGATTCAGGTGGCCCGCGGCCACAAGCTCCACGAAGCGCCGCTCGGCATCCCCACGCAGGACAAGGTGGAACATCGCGGGGTCGCGATGCAGTGCCGCGTCACCACGGAAGATCCGGAGCGCAACTTCACGCCTGACTACGGCCGCATCACGACCTACCGCTCGGCGGGCGGCTACGCCGTGCGCCTCGACGGCGGCAACGGCTTCGGCGGCTCCGTCATCACGCCGTACTTCGACTCGCTGCTCGTGAAGGTCACCACCTGGGGCAACTCGCTCGAGGAAGCGGGCCAGCGCGCGGACCGGGCCCTGCGCGAGTTCCGCATCCGCGGCGTGAAGACCAACATCTCGTTCCTCCTGAACCTCATCGAACATCCGACGTTCAAGAGCGGCGAGGCCACCACCACCTTCATCGACGACACGCCGGCCCTGTTCCGCTTCCGCCAGAACCGCGACCGCGCGACCAAGACCCTCTCCTACCTCGGCGACGTCATCGTGAACGGGCGGCCCGACGTGAAGGGCATGTTCGATCCGAAGCGTCCGCTGCCGGTGCCGATGTCGCCGTCGGTGCCGCGCGCCACGAAGCCGCCGGCCGGCACGCGCGACCTGCTGCTGCAGCTCGGTCCCGAGAAGTTCGCGGAGTGGATCCGCAACGAGAAGCGCCTCCTCATCACCGACACGACGATGCGCGATGCGCACCAGTCGCTGCTCGCCACGCGCGTCCGCACCTACGACATGCTGGCGGTGGCCGACGCCGTGGCGAAGCTCACGCCGACGCTCTTCAGCCTCGAGATGTGGGGCGGGGCCACCTACGACACCTCGATGCGCTTCCTGCAGGAGGACCCGTGGCAGCGCCTGGCCGACCTGCGCCAGCGCGTCCCGAACATCCTGTTTCAGATGCTGCTCCGCGCCAGCAACGCGGTCGGCTACACCACGTACCCCGACAACGTGGTCCGCGCGTTCGTGAAGCGCAGTGCCGAGGTCGGGATCGACGTCTTCCGCATCTTCGACTCGCTGAACGCGACGTCGAACATGCAGCTCGCGATCGAGTCGGTGCGCAAGGACACGAACGTCCTCGCTGAAGCCGCCATCTGCTACACGGGCGACATCCTCGACCCGACGCGCACGAAGTACTCGCTGAAGTACTACATCAAGCTCGCCAAGGAGCTGGTGAGCATGGGCACGCACGTGCTCGGCATCAAGGACATGGCCGGGCTCTGCAAGCCGTACGCGGCGTATGCGCTCGTCAAGGCGCTGCGCGAGGAGGTGGGTGTTCCGATTCACTTCCACACGCACGACACGAGCGGCATCAACTCCGGCAGCATCCTGCGCGCGGCTGACGCGGGCGTCGACATCGCAGATGCCGCGCTCGCTTCCATGGGCAGCATGACTAGCCAGCCCTGCCTCAACGGCATCGTCGCCGCGCTGAAGAATACGGAGCGCGACACCGGGCTCGACCAGGTGGCGCTCGACGATCTGAGCCGCTACTGGGCAGCGGTCCGCGAGCTGTACTACCCGTTCGAGGAAGGCCTCAAGGCGCCCGGACCCGACGTGTACCAGCACGAGATGCCGGGCGGGCAGTACACCAACCTGCGCCAGCAGTCGAAGAGCCTCGGGCTCGAGAGCCGCTGGCCGGAGGTCTGCGAGGCCTACGCGACGGCGAACCGGCTCGTGGGTGACATCGTGAAGGTGACACCGTCGAGCAAGGTGGTCGGCGATCTCGCGCTCTTCCTCGTCACCAACAAGCTCACGGCCGACGACGTGATGAACTCGACGGTCCCGCTCAGCTTCCCGCGCTCCGTCGTGGAGATGATGCAGGGCCTGCTCGGCGAGCCCGAAGGCGGCTGGCCGAAGGCGTTCCAGAGCATCGTCCTGAAGTCGGCGCACGTCGAGCCGATCGTCGGGCGCCCGGGCGCCTCGATGCCGGCGGCGGACTTCGAGGCGGCCTCGAAGGACCTCCACGCGAAGATCCATCGCGAGCCGACCGAGAACGACGTGCTCTCGTACCTGCTCTATCCGCAGGTGTACCTCGACTTCCAGAAGCACGTCGCGCAGTTCGGCGACACGTCCACGATTCCGACGGCGAACTTCTTCTACGGCATGCAGCCGGGCGAGGAGGCGTCGATCGAGATCGAACGCGGCAAGACGCTCATCGTGAAGTTCCTCACGATGGGCCAGGTGCGCGACGACGGCACCCGGACGGTGTTCTTCGAGCTGAACGGACAGCCGCGGGCGGTCACCATCATCGATCGCTCGGCGTCGGCCACGGTGAAGCGGAATCCGAAGGCCGATCCGGACAACCAGGCCCACATCGCGGCGCCGATGCCGGGCAAGGTGTCGTCGGTGGCCGTGCGCACGGGCCAGACCGTGAAGAAGGGCGAGCGGCTCCTCTCGATCGAAGCGATGAAGATGGAGACGGCCGTCTACAGCCCGCGGGATGCGAAGGTCGGCACCATCCACGTCGAGGCCGGCTCGGCCGTGGACGCGCGCGACCTGCTGCTCGTGCTCCAGGACTGAGTGTCGCCGGGTCCGTTACACTAGCCGCGTGGCTGTGTCCCCCGAAGACACGCGAATCCCCACGGTGGCGGTCGTCGACGACGACCCCACCGTAACCATCATCCTCTCCCGAATCCTCGGCGCCTCCGGCTATACGGTGGCCGTCCACGTCAGCGGTGAAGACCTGCTGGACGCGGTCTCCGCGCGCCGGTATGACGCCATCTGCCTGGATCTGGGGCTCCCCGGCATCGACGGACTCGAGACACTCACGCGTCTCACGCAGCAGGGCCACACGACGCCGGTGATCCTGTTCACCGCATCAGCCGACGACGTCCGCGACCAGGCACTGGCCGCCGGTGCGTTCGCATGCGTGTCGAAAACCGGCGGCTGGTCAGAACTTCGCGCAGCCGTGACTGACGCGCTCGCGGGATGAACCCACGCCGGAACTTAGAACGTAGAAGTTAGAAGTGAACTTCTGACGTTCAGAAGTTATCAACAGGTTGCTTCGCGCGCCTCACGGCTGTCGTGAAGATCGCCACCAGTTCGTCGGCTTCGGCGACCAACGCGGCGACGTCCTCTGCCGGGCCGAGACGGTTGGCCTGAATCAACCGCAACCAATAATGAGTCTCGCGGGCTTCGCGCAGGACGAGTGACATCTTGCATGCGAACTCACGCCTCGAGTGCGCAGCTCTTGCTTCTTCGAAGTTCGCGCCGACCGACGTTCCCGACCTCACAAGCTGCGAGCCGAGCTGGCGATGAACTCCAGGCGTTGCCGACAGTTGGCGGCACAGGCGCAGGATGCTGCAGGCGAACTGGAACGTGCGGTGCCGGAGATCACGTTGAGGCATGCGCGCCGCCCTTTCAAGCGACGCGCCTACGTGAGCCGCGGAGGACAGGCTGCGCGAGTTCTTTGTGCAAGCGCGCAGCCGTCAAACTCAGCACTTCAGAAGTTCACTTCTCAGTTCTAACTTCTCAGTTCGAGTCGGCGGCTACGTCCCGATGCCGTGCTTGACCGCGAACATCGCCAGTTCGAGGCGGCTCGACATGCCGGTCTTGTCGAAGATGATCGTGAGGTGCCGCTTGACGGTCTCCTCGGAGATCGTGAGCTTCTCGGCGATGTCCTTGTTGGATCGGCCCTCGACCACCGCCTT
Source organism: Vicinamibacterales bacterium (assembly GCA_046331345.1). Taxonomy (GTDB): domain Bacteria; phylum Acidobacteriota; class Vicinamibacteria; order Vicinamibacterales; family CAVVIG01; genus CAVVIG01. Next base: position 243,471 of record JAXLRA010000007.1, read on the forward strand.
CACGATCTGCAGCTGGCGCGCCGTGAGCGTGGTGCCATTGGGATCCGGAAGCTGGAGGCCGCCGGGGTCGGCCATGGCCTGCACGATGTCGGTGACCGTCGAGTCGCCGAGCCAGTAGCGGCCGCTGATGACGGCGCGGCACGCGGTGCCGAGGCGTTCCGCGACCACGTCCTTCAGCAGGATGCCGCGGGCGCCCAGCTGGAGAATCTCGAGCGTCTGCCGCCGGTCGACGGTGGCGGCCAGCACGAGGGTCTTCAGCGTCGGGTTCGTCAGGCGGAGCGCGCGCAGCACTTCGATGCCCGACATCTTCGGCATCGCGAGGTCGAGGATCAGCAGGTCCGGCTGAAGCGACTTGACCATGCGCAGCGCCGCCTCCCCATCGCTGCTCTCCCCGACGATCTGGAACTCGGGTACGGCCATGAGGATGTTCCGCACCCCGATGCGCACGACCGGATGGTCGTCGGCGACGACGACCTTGTAGGTATTGGTAGGCGCCGCTGGAGTCACTGGAGGTCCTCGCCAATCTGCGCCGAGACTGCCTGGCGCAATGCCGTCAGCTGCCGGTCGATGTCGTCGAACATGGCTGGCGGAATGGTTTCGCCTGCGGCGGCCATGGCCTCGAGGTCTGCAAAGGTCGTCGTGAGCCCGACGGCGCCGACCACCCCACTGGCCCCCTTCGCCCGGTGCGCATGCTTCCGCACGACATCGGGCGATGCCGCGGCCTGCCGCATCTCGGCACAGGCAGCGGCCACATTATCGAAGTAGACCCGGAAGATCTCAATCAGCGCGGTCCTACCCGCGGCGGTCGAGGGATCGCCCAGCGCGGCGGTCCGCATCAGGTCGAGCACCGGTTCGGTCATGTCAACCTCCGAGCTGCTGCTGCACCCGCGCCAGCAGCGCATCGAGCTCTTCGACCAGGCCTGCCGCACCACCCTCGTCACGCTGCTGCCCGGCTGTTTCCAGCGCCCGGCCAAGTCGGGTGACGTCCGGGATGCCGTACGCGGATCCGGTCCCCTTGATATCGTGCGCGATCCGCTTCACGCGGTCCATATCGTGTTCGGCAATCAGGCGGCGCAGGTCGCCGATCTGGCGGCGCTTCTCCCGGACGTAACCGGGCACGAGGTCCGCCAGCAGCGGATCGATGTCCAGGTGCACCGGCGCCTCGGCCGCCACGCCAGATGGCAGCCCCTCACCCTGCGGGACAAGGGCGTCGGCCGTCTGGCGCATGGCCGCCTCGACGGTCGAGAACAGGGTCGCCAGGCGCACGGGCTTCATCAGGTGCATGGTGCACCCGGCCGCCGTCGCACGCTCGCGCGATTCGGTCTCTTCGTTCCCGGTCACCGCCACGATCGGCACGTGCCGGCCATCTTCCCGGAGCCGGATGGCTGCGGCGGTCGCGTAGCCGTCCATCACCGGCATGTTCATGTCCAGCAGGATGACCGAGATGTGCTGGCGTCCGAACTGCTCCAGCGCCTCGCGCCCGTTCACCGCCTGGACCACGCGGTAGGTGTCGCGCAGCCGGTGCTTGACCAACTGGCGGATCTCCGGGGAGTCGTCGGCAACGAGCACGGCCGGGCGCCGGTCGGCCCAGCGGTGCACCGCATCGATCAGGTCCTGCGTGGTAATCGGCTTGACGATGTAGTCGTTCATGCCGGCCTGCAGGCACTGCTCGCGGAACCCTTCGACCGCATGTGCCGTGAACGCCACGATCGGCACCGGTTCGTCGTCGGTCAGCCGCTCCGCGTCCCGGATCGCCACGGCCGCCTGGGAACCGTCGAGCACCGGCATCTGCAGGTCCATGAGCACCAGGTCGTAGCGGGTGCGCACCGCCATGTCGACGGCGGTTCGGCCGTCCTGGGCGATGTCTACCTGCGCCCCCGCCCCTTCGAGGATGCGCGTGGCGACGCGCTGGTTCTCCGCGTTGTCTTCGGCCACGAGAATGCGCAGCGGGCGCTCGGTCCCGTACGCCGGCGGCAGCGCCGGCGTCGTCACGACCGCGCGCGCCCGATCGGCGGCGACCCGCGTGTCGAGCGCATCGAGCAGGCGCGACGCGTGCACCGGCTTGACCACACAGTCCGAGACGACCGTCCCGACCAGCTGAGGTGACGGCACCGCCCCGATCAGCACGATGCGCATCGGGTCCGCTGGACGCTCGCTCCTGATGGTCCGGATCAGCTCGAGCCCCGTCTGGTCCGGCAGCACGTGGTTGATGATCGCGGCGGCGTACGGACGCCGCGCCAGTTCGGCGAGGGCCTCCGCCGCGGTCCTGACGAGCCCCACGGTGCAGCCATGATGTTCGAGATGGCTGCGGACCATGTCGCGCTCCACCTCCTCGGGGTCGACGACCAGGACCGGCTCCGATGGCAGGTCGTGCCAGCCGCGCTGCCGGGAGGGTCGTTCGCCGAGGTCGAGCGGCAGCAGCACCGTGAACGTCGTGCCCGTGCCGACGATGCTGTCGAAGCCGATCGAGCCACCCATCAGTTCCACGAGCGTGCGCGTGATGCTGAGCCCCAGCCCCGTGCCCGCCACGCGGTTCGTGTTGCTGCGCTGCGCCTGGAAGAAGCGTTCGAAAATCCGCGGCCGGTCCGCTTCGCTGATCCCGGGGCCGGTATCGGCGACCGACAGGCGGAGGAGGGACCTCTGCGGCCCCTCGGGTGCGGCGCTGACACGCACGACCACCTGCCCCTGCTCGGTGAACTTCACGGCATTGCCGGCCAGGTTCATCAGGACCTGGCGCAGGCGGTTGGGGTCGCCCACCACCTGGTGTGGCACGTCAGGGTCGATCCAGCACACGACGCCGAGACCTTTCGCCGAGGCCTTGACCGCCGCGGCGTCGCTGACGCCTTCCACGATCTGCCACAGGTCGAAGTCGGTGCGCTCGATGTCCATCTGCCCGGCTTCGATCTTCGAGAAGTCGAGCAGGTCGTTGATGAGATACAGCAGCGCATCGGAACTGGCGCGCACGCTCTCGAGAAAGTCGCGCTGCTCGCGCGTGAGCTGCGAGGCCAGCGCCAGCTCCGTCATCCCGAGAATCGCGTGCAGGGGCGTACGGATCTCATGGCTCATGCGGGCGAGGAACTCGCTCTTCGCCCGGTTGGCCATCTCGGCGTCGTCGCGTGCCTTGAGGAGTTCGGCCATCGCCACATGGCGGTCGGTGATGTCGCGGATGAAGCCCACGTAGATGGCGCCCAGGCTCCGCTCGACACGCGTCATCGACAGTTCCGCCGGGAACTCCCGGCCGTCCCACGTGCAGGCCGTCAGTTCGGTGCGGGGTCCGTCGCCCGCCTGCAGCCCCCCGCACGGGGTGTCGCCGTTGCCGGTGGACAGCCCGAGCACCTGCTGCCGGAAGGTGCCGCGGCAGCCCTCGGGGATGAAGCGTCCGGCGAAGTCCTCGCCGACGGCCTGGGTCCGCAGGCAGCCGAAGATGCGTTCAGCCGCCCCGTTGAACTCCAGGACCCGTCCCGCGGCGTCGAGCGCAATCACCGCGTCCTGCGACGTATCCAGCATGGCGCGGCTGCGGCTGCTGCTGTCGTCCAGGGCGGCGCGCTCGGCGCGCAGCAGGTCGGTGGTCCTCTGCAGGTCGGCCAGCGTGGCCTGGGCAGACTGCAGTTCCCTCATGAGGTCCACGGTGGAATCGTGGATGGCGAAGTCCTCGAAGGCGAGGCCGAGCGAGGAGATCGAGCGCACGTCGGTGACCGCCGGCGAACACAGGAAGACGACACAGTCCTGCTCGGCAGAGCGCAGCATCTGCCCCTTCAGGCGGAGCGGGATCGAGATCGACTCGAGCCACACGACGTCGCGGGAGCAATCCGAGAGGTGCGCGAAGTCGAATGGCACTGACGGGCGCACCAGCCGGAAGTGCTCACGCACGGGCACCCCGGCCACCACGTCCGGCAGCAGGCGCGACAGGGTGGCCCCCACCTGCCGCACGTGCATGTCGGGGTCGATGACGACGTGGAATGGGAATGCTGCCGCGAACGCCTGCGGGGAGAGCGTGACCCCGCGGACCGGATCAGTGTGCGGCATAGGTCACATGGAAAGTATCGTGATCCGCCACCTGCGCCTTTAATGCTCGAGGTCGGATGGCGGCCGTCACCATCCCTGCGAGCGCCCGATTGACGAGTCCGTACACCAGTGCCCTCCGCGCCGGTTCCACTGGCGCAACACAGCCATTACAGCACGTTCAGGTGAAGGGCACGAGCGGGCTCCCCATAGGTGGGTACCACTTTCGTGGGAGGTGGGGGGCGGGGGCCGGAGCGGTGTGACCGCGTGCGTCCCGCCGCCGTGACGCCGCGGGACACACGCCGTCGTCGGTCTGCTACTTCGCCATCTTGAGCGCGTCGGCCGCAATCGAGCGCTTGCCGGCCTTTTCGGTCACGTCGCCCGTGATTTCCACCGTGTGCAGGACGTGCGCGACCAGCTTCTCGTTCTTGTTGGCCGCGAGACCACCCGTGATCTCGTAGACCTTGCCGTCGCTGGTGAGCAGCGCCATCGGCTTGCCCGACTTCGCGCACTCGACCGCGCAGGCCTTGTCGGCGTCCACCTTGCCCTCGCGCAGGTAGCACTCCTGATCGATCACCTGCCCCTTGACGGTCTCGGTTTTCGCGAACGCCGGGACACCCATGGACAGCACGACCGCCGCGGCGGCCAGACCTGATACGAACTTCCGCATGGCTCTTCCTCCTGGAGAACGTCTCACCACCACACTCAGACGCTTCTTATAGCGCTCCCGACTCAGGGTGATCAAGCAGTTGGTACGGTGGACTGGTTCAGTTCAGATCGTTCCAGAACAGCAGCGCGTTGAAGACCATCGCGTGCTCGCCGAAGGTCTGCCACCGGTAGATCGGGTTGTTGGCAAACAGCAGCACGTGCCCCTGTCCCGCGCGCGCGTCCACGACCATGGGCCGGTTCACCACCTGGTCGGGCCCGCGCATCACGCCGCTCAGCACCGCCCCTGCCCCGCCGACGAACCGTGCGACCACGCGCGGCGCGTTCGGATCGTCGGACGGACGCTCCCCGGGGGCCGGCCCGGCCTGGAGCAGCGGGCCGTTCGCGTAGCGCACGGGCAGGAACTTCTCGTGGTATCCGAACATCACCGGGTGCGACGGCAGGAGCACCTCGCTCTGCACGTAGGGTCCGGGCGCGTAGAAGCCGGGCTGCGCGGGCTGGGTGTCGACGCCGCGCGCCAGGCCGAACTCCGCGGGGAAGCTGCTGGCGATGCCGAGTGTGACGAGCAGGCCGCCCTGTTCCACGAAGCGCTGGATCTCGGTGGCACCCTCGAGCCCCATCCCGCCGCGCACATCGTCGGTCTCGGTGTAGAAGCCAAAGCTCTTGAACTGCTCGCTCTTCCGGTAAGGCAGCGGCTTCGAGAGCTTCGGCTGCTCGTAGACGATGCTCTTGCCACTGTTGCCCTGGTGCGGCATCACGAGCACGTCGTACTTCGCGCGGAGGTTGCCCTGGCGCACGTGGTCCTTGTGGACCAGGTCGAACGGGACTTCGAACCGGTCGAACGCGAGGCGGACCCAACCCACCTTCTCGGTATTCGACCAGGTTGTGAACACCGCAATCCGCGGCAGGTCGACGTCGACCATGGCGACATCGCTCCCGGCCGGCAGCGTGCCTGCCACGAGCCCCAGCTTCTCGATCTCCGTGCGCGCGCGCTCCGAGGCCGGCAGCACGAACGACCCCGCCGGGTACTCCGCGTCGCCCACCTTGAACGCCGCCTTGATCGCCTGGACACGGACGTCCTTCAAGCGGTAGCGCAGCGTGATCAGGTTCAGCGCCCCGTTCTGGCGCACGATGAACGTCCCGGCCTGGGCGGCCGGCGCACTCCCGGCGGTGGCGACGTCGGCGGTGAGCAGGTCGGCCGGCGCGTCGAGCACGGCCCTGTCGCCGATGGTCTTCACGTCCACCTGATTCGCGAGCCCCATCGTCCAGGCGCTGTCGTCGTAGGTGTTCAGGGCCGGGTCCGGGTACACCTGCCGCTCGAGCAGGGTCTTCGCCAGCGGACCGTAGGGCTGGTTCAGCTTCACCACGTAGGTGCCGGCAGGGAAGGTCCCCTCCTGCACCTTGAACTCGGCCGTCGCACGCCGCACTTCGATGGCCTGCAGCCGCAGCAGGTTGACGACGCGATCGACCTTCGTTGCGTCCCCCTGCCCGGCCGGGATGACGAACGCATACGGGGCCTGGTCGCCGCCCTTCTTCACCGCGTTGAGCGCGCGGGTGTAGTAGTTCTCCACCACCATGGAGGGGACGCGTGACGTGAGTTCGAGCGCGGTGAGCACCGCCGTCTCCGAGTAGTTGATCGAGTTCCGGATCGACCAGTCGACCTCGCCCTCCTTCACCGGGTTCGGCCGGAACCACTGCCGCGTCGTCGGCGCCCCGCGGAAGCGCGCCTTCTTCGTGTTGGCCCCCTGCTGGTTGAAGATCTCGTACATGCGCAGCATGCCGTTGTGGTTCTGCGCGGCGATCGCGAGGTAGCCCGGCGACCAGGCGTCCATGAAGCCGAAGTGCCAGACGCCGGGCATGCCGTAGCCGGTGAGCTTGCCGACCTCGTAGTTGGCGAAGAACATCAGGTCGCTGTAGAGCGTGGGATCCCAGTTCGCGTTCTGGGGCGCGCCGCCGCTGTAGGTGTAGAGCAGCGTCTGCGCCTCGTGCAGGTCGTGCCAGATGGGCGGCACCCATTCGAGGTACCACTTGAGGTACGTGCGGAGAGTGTCGACGCCGTAGTTGATGTCGCGGTTGTTGTCGTGGAAGACGTACTTGCCCCAGTAGGGCGGCTCGCCGTACGTTTCCCCGCCGTCGTAGCCCTCGTTGATCTTGTAGGCGTTGTACCAGTCGACGTAGCGGTCGCGGCCATCGATGTCGGTCGTCGGCACCATGGAGACGATGACGTTGTCGCGAATCTGCCGGATGTACGGCTCGTCGCTCGCCGCGAGGCGATACGAGAGTTCCATCAGCATCTCGGACGTGTTCGTCTCGCCCGAGTGGAGCCCCGCACTCAGGTGGTAGTGCGGCTTCGTCGCGGCGATGAGCCGCTTCGCTTCGTCAGGCGACAGCCCGCGCGGGTCCGCGAGCCGGCGCATGTTGGCGCGGTTCTGGTCGAGCGCCTTCAGGTTCGCCTCGGACGCGATGTAGACCACCATGATCTCGCGGCCTTCTTCGGTGCGGCCCACGACGCTGGTCTTCACGCGGCCCGGCAGCGCCTGCTCGAGGGCGCGGTACCACTTCTGCTGGTCGGCCCAGTAGGTGAGCTTCTTCTCGGTCCCCACGTGGTACCCGAGCACGTCCTTCGGCGTGGGCACGCCAGCGGCACGGGGCAGGTGATCGATGAGGGGCGACGAAAACTCCGGCTTCGTCGTCGCGCTCTTCACGAACGACGCAAAGTCTGCATCGTCGGGCGACGGCTGAATGCGGTTGCGCTGGGCGGAGAGCGGCGTCCCGAGCAGCAGGACGGCAGCCAGGGCGGCAAGAGACGCGAAACGCAGGTGGCGGTGCATGCGTGGGATCCTCACGAAGATTAGGACCCCAGCATAGCCCGGCACACAGAACAACGGCGCGGCCCCGCAGGGGGACCGCGCCGTGTGCCTGCTCCAATCCGGTAGTGAACGGGGCGCCTATTCCCAGACGAGGACGACGTGGTCCTTGTCCGGTGGGGCGTCGTGAGCGGCGGGAGGTGCCGCCATCTGCGGTTCCGGCGCGGCGGCGCCGAGTTCCTCGGGCCAGTCGAGCGTTGTCCTCCAGCTCAAGCGGATGCGGTTCGCGGCCTTCGCGTTCGACGCCCGTGGGGCGTCCTTCCGCGCATCGTCGAGACGCTCACTGATCCGATCGAGGGCTGCTTCGAGTTTCGAATGGGCTGCCGGGGTGGCAGAACCGTGCGCCGATCCCGTCGACTCATCGACGCGCGTCACGGTGACACGCGGGCCGTCGGCCCTGGCCGGCTTCGGCGCAGGCTTCGTCACCTTCTCCGCCTTCTCCCCATGGGCCGCGCCGGCCTCGGCCGGCTCCGACGCCGTCGCAACGACCGCACCCTTCTTCACGGGCTCGGATTTGGCGTCGGCCTTCGGTTCGGGTTTCGGGTCGGCTTTCGAGTCAGTCGGCTTCGCCGGTGCCTTGGCCTTCGCCTCGGCGGCCTTCACAGGCTCTGTCTTCGCAGCGTGCCCGGCATCCTTCGCGTCCGCGGTCTCCCCATGCTTCGCCGCTGGCGCGGCATGCTCGGACGGCTTGGCTTCCGCCCCATGCTGCGCGAGTACGACGGCCGGGCGGGCACAGAGGCAGGCGCCCAGTGCACACGCGACGAGCAGATGCCGGTTGCTCACTGATGGCCTCCGGTCGAGTGGGGCTCCGTGGGCGGCGGCGCGACCGGTTCGGAGAAGTAGGCCTTCCCGCTCGCCAGCTCGTAGTACGCGCCGACGAACGCGACCTTGCCCTCCTTGCCGAACTCACGCAGGATGGCGGAGCCCGCGAGCATGTCGTTCAGCGACTCCTCGACGTTGGCGAGGATGGCTGCGCGCATCCGTTCGGCTTCCGGTTTCGACGCGGTGGCATTCACCGAGGGGCGGATCTGGGACACGAGGTAATCCAGGTTCGGCCCGAGCGACTGGCCCACCGGGGTGTCGATGGCGGCCTTCACGGCGCCGCAGGACTCGTGTCCCATCACGACCACCAGCGGCACGTTCAGGTGCTCGACCGAGTACTCGATGCTGGCCAGGATGGCCTTGTCGGTCACGTTGCCGGCCGCCCGGACCACGAACAGGTCGCCGAGCCCGGTGTGGAACACGATCTCGGGCGGGACGCGCGAATCCGCGCACGACAGGAGCGTGGCGAACGGGGTCTGCCCCTTGGCCAGCGCCGTGCGCCTCCCGGCATCAACCGGCAGCGCATCCTGCGGGCTCCCGACGAAGCGCGCATTGCCGGCTTTCAGCTTGGCGAGCGATGCCATCGCGGCCGACGGCGCCGCCACGATGTGGCCATCCAGGCCGGAAAGGAGCACCAGTGCGGCCGCAACCGCCATTCCCGTGAATCGAAGTCTCATGAGTCCAGACGCCTCCAGTTGAGTTTGAAATCGGCATCGGGCCAGGATCCCTGAGTACCATGGAGGTGGGAGGAGCGATGGCGACGACGCGGCGGCGGTTCGAGTACGTGCTGGGCGATCACAGGCGTGAAGCAGCGCGCCTGAGTGCGCAGGCCCGGCTCTGGGATCCGGTCTCACATGCCCTGTTCGACCGGATCGGCGTGAAGCGGGGATGGCGGGTCCTGGAAGTCGGACCGGGTCAGGGCTCACTGCACATGGAGCTGCGGCGGCGCGTTCGCGGCACGGTCGACGCCGTCGAACGCTCGGAGGTGTTCGCGTCGCAGCTCGAGAAGCGGGTGCGCCGCGACGGGCTTGGCCCCAGCCGGATCTTCTTCTCGGACCTCATCGACGCCGACCTTCCCGCCAATACCTACGACCTGATCTTCGCCCGCTGGGTCTTCCTGTTCCTTCCCGACCCCGCCGCCCACATCAAGCTCCTGGCGCGCGCGCTCAAGCCGGGGGGCGTGCTCGCGATCCAGGACTATCACCGCGACACGTTCATGCTCGTGCCGCGTCCGGAGGAATGGGATGCGTTCATCACGGCCGATCGCGCCTTCTTCGCGTCGCAGGGTGGGAACGTGAGCATCGGCGTGCGCCTGCCCGGCATGATGCAGGCCGCGGGGCTGCGGGTCACCGGCATCGAGCAGACCACGATGGAGGGTCGCCCGGGCTCGGCCACCTGGAACTGGGTGACGAATTACGTGCTGTCGGTCATCGACCGGCTCGACCACTCCCCGTCGTTCACGAAGCAGACGGCCGCGTCGCTGAAACGCAAGTGGCTCGCCGCCGGCCGCGACCGCTCGACGCTCCTCATCGCGCCGTGCGTCCTCGACGTGGTGGCGCAGAAGCCGCGGCGCTAGCTGGCCCGGTAGTCGGCCGGGCCGGCAATGAGGCTCCCGTTGCCGCCGAGCGCCTTGACCCGGTAGAGCGCACGATCGGCCTCCGCGCTCAGGTCGCGGAGGCTCGTCGACCCGTCGGCGCTGTACGCGATGCCGACGCTGGCGCCCACGCGGAGCGTCCGGCCCAGGAGCACGATCGGCTGGCTCACCGCCTGCACGATGGCGTCGGCCAGCACGTGCGCGGCGTGGGGGGCCGCCACGTCCACCTGCACCACCGCGAATTCGTCGCCGCCCATGCGGAGCAGGGTATCGTCCTGCCGCGTCGCCTGGCGGAGCCGCTCGGCCACGACCCGCAGCACCTCGTCCCCGAACAGGTGTCCGTACGTATCGTTCACGGGCTTGAAGTCGTCGAGGTCGATGTAGTGGAACGCCACACCCGGTGACGGGCGCCGGCGGTCGTCGCCGGGCGTGAACAGGCGATCGAGCACGTGGCGATTGGGGAGGCCGGTCAGTGCGTCGGTGTCGGCGCGGCGCCGGAGCGATTCGGTGACCACGTCACCCGTCATGTCGCGCACGGTCGCGTTGGCGATCATGCCGCTGCCCATCTCGCGCGGCCTGAACTGGACGGTGAGTTCGATCGGGAAGGGATCGCCGGCGTCTCGAAGGCCGGTGAGCCGGACCGTTCGCGGGCCGGATGCCGGGCTGCCGATCGCCTCGGCTGCACGCGCGCGGTCGTGACCGGCCACGAACCCGAGCAGCCCCTCGAGCGTGGCGGGCGGTGCATGCCCGGGCGCCAGCGCGAACACGCGCGAGAACATCGCATCGCACGCACACGCGTCCTCGTCGATGTCGTACTCGATCCCGCACAGCGAGACGACACTCTCCATCTGCCGGTGTCGCGCCTCCATGTCGAGATAGTGCTCGAACATGCGCCGCTGGCTGGCGACCGACCAGATGCGCTGCGCCACCAGGTCCAGGATGTCGATGTCCTGCTGGTCGTAGTCGGATTCCTTGTTGCCGACGCCGACGAGCATACGCACCTGCCCTTCCTCGAGAACCGGAAGGCCCAGGTGCCGAATCAGGCGTGAGTGCCCGTCGGGCAGGCCGCGTTTGTCGGCGAGGTGCTCGTAGTCGTTGTGGACGCACGGACGGCGGAGGCGGGCCGTGTCGGCCCAGATGCCCGCGTCAGCAATGGGATAGTGCCTGTCGTGCACCGCGGTGCACGATGCCAGCGTGTCGTGCGACCAGACGCCGAGTTCGATCGTCCGCTGATCCGAGTTCAGGAAGTGCAGGTAGGCAATGCGGCTCCCGGTCGCCCGCTGCGCGATGTCGACGCCGATCTGCACGATCTCGTGCGTGGGCAGCGCGATGGTGAGCCGCTCGAGATCGCGGACGATGGTCGCCAGGCCGGGTGTCACCGGCGCACCACCTTCACACCATCCACGATGGCGTCGCCCGGATGGAGGATGACAACCGCTCCTGGCTCGAGACCGCCGGTCACCTCCGCCTCCTGCCCGTTCTGATGCCCCAGCGTAACCGTGGCCCGGACCGCGCGCCCGTCCTGGACCCTGTACACGGCCCACTCGCTTCCGACGCGGACCAGGGCGCCCGTGGGCACCTTGACCACATCCGCGGCTTCCCAGGTCACGATGCGCGCCTGGACACGATAGCCGTCGCCAAGGGCCTTCCAGGCGCCGCTGGCATCGGTGAAGGCCAGCACCACGTTCACACGCTGCTCTTCGACACCGAGCGCGGAAATCTTGGTGAACCCGGACGGCTCGATCCGCGTGACGGTGGCATCCAGCGCGCGGTCGCCGCCCCACTGCTCCACCAGGACGCGCGCGCCGGGCTTCACACGCACCGCGTCGAGCGAGAGCAGGTCGACCACGATCTCGAGCTGGGCCGGGTCGCCGATTTCGAGCAGCGGGTCGCCGGCGGGCACGACCGTTTCGCTCTCGCGGACGCGCTTCAGCACGACGCCGTCGACGGGTGCGGTCACCGGCACCACGCCGCCACCGCGCTCGACCCGGGCCGGAGCGAGCCTCGCCTGCGCGCGGTCCACATCCGCGGCCGCGGCCCGCGCGGCGAACACGGCGGCATTCACCTGCTCCTGGAGCGTGCGCACCTCGGCGTCGCGCGCCTCGAGCTGTTGCGTCGTGCCGAGGCTCTCGGCCACGAGCGCCTTCGCGCGAGCCAGTTCACGTTCCGCCTGCACCAGGGCCGCCCGCACACGCTGTTCGTCGGCGGCCGCGCGGCCCGCCGCCGCCCTGGCACTGGTGAGCGCCGCTTCGGCCTCGGCCCGGCTGCGGACATCCAGCAGCGCCGGGGTCTCGGGCTGCAGTCGGGCCACCACATCCCCGGCATGCACCACGTCACCGGGCTCCAGTTCGATGCGGAGCACGCGCCCGGCGACCGGTGCGCCCACGACGAACCGGTCGCGCACGCGGGTCCGCCCTTCTTCGTCGACCGTCACCATCAGCGGCCCGCGCCCGAGCACCGCCACGTCGACGGGAAACGTCTTGGGCCAGAGCGCCACCGCCAGGAGCCCCGCCACGACGACGAGGGTGATCCACACGCGAACATTGCGAAGCAGCCGGAACACGGCGCTACTCCCTTCTCTTCAGCACGGCGACCAGATCGAGATGGTCGAGGCGCCGACGGACGATGAAGCCGGACAGCGCCGCGGCAGCGCTGACGACGAGAAATGCCCACGCGATGGTGGAGGGTTCGACCACGAACGAGAGCCGGTACATCTCGTTGTCGAAGCCCGCCATGATGAGCGCACCGAGGCCATAGCCGATCACGGCGCCCACGGGCAGGGCCAGCACCGTGAGCACGGCCAGTTCTCCGAGCAGGATGAGCGAGATCTCCGCACGCGTGAAGCCAAGCACACGCAGGCTCGCCAGCTCGTGGCTGCGCTCGGAGAGCGACACCCGCGCCGAGTTGTAGACGACGCCGAACGCGATCACGCCCGCGAAGATGACGTTGAAGAAGATCTGCAGGTTCATCGTCTCGGCCATGGTCTCGCGGAAGTTGCGCAGCGTCATCTCGCGCAGCGCGACGCCCGCGACCGCGGGCATCGTCTTCACCGCCGTGTAGAAGCGCTCGAGTTCGGACGGGTCGACGGTGACCGCCGCCCCGGACATCGTCGGCCCTTCGCCGAGCAGGCGATGCAGGGCGTCCTGCCGCATGTACGCCTGGAGACCCACGCTGTCGTCCACCAGTTCGCGTACGGCCACGTCGAGCACCGGACGCTTCCCTTCGAGGACACGCACCTGCACGAGATCGCCCTGCGAAAGGTGCAGCATGTCCCCGAGCTTGGCGGAGAGCACGAGCCCCTCGGCCGGCAGCGCAATGGCGCGCCCCGACCTGTCGACGACACGGTTGAGGCGCGGGTCGGCAGGCAGCCCCGTGATCGCGAGCGTACGGGTCCGCCCGCTGGCGCTGAAGCGAACCGGCACGCTGCGTGACGGCTCGACGTCCATGGCGCCCGGCATGTGCCGCACGTCGAAGGCGGCCCGGCTCGAGCGCGGCTGCGCGAAGGCGATCGTGGCATCCTGCCGCATCGAGAGCACGAACTGCTGGTTGATCAGGCGGTCCATGATGTCGAGGAAGGACAGGCCCACGAGCAGCACGGCCACGGCGAACGCGATGCCGGTGATGGAGACCAGCGTCCGCACGGGCTGGCGTTCGAGGTTCCGGAGCACCATGCGTGACGCCATCGGCAGGCGGACACCTCGCTCTACGAGGCTGAAGCCGTACATGGAGGGTGCCTCGGGCCGCATGGCTTCGGCCGGCGGCACCCGCACCGCGCGGCGGACGGCCGACCACGCGCCCACGGCGGCGACGATGAGCGCACCGAAGAGCGAGGCGACGGCCACGTCGGGCGACATCCGGTAGAAGAGAATCGGGAACCGGAAGTACTGGTTGTAGAGCGCGATCATGCCCGAGCCGAGCCAGGCTCCTGTGCCGACGCCGACCACGGCACCAGCCCCTGCAATGACGAGCCCCCACTTGATGTAGTGCCACGCGATGGCGCTGTTCCGGTACCCCAGCGCCTTGAGCGCGGCAATCTGGCTGCGCTGGAGGGAGAGGGCACGGGTGAGGGCCACATTCAGGATGAAGGCGGCCACGCTCAGGAAGATCAGCGGCGTGATGAAGCCGAACATCTGGAGTTGCGCGAGTTCGTTCTCGAGCGTCCACCCCGAGAGCTGCTGGTTCTGCGGCACGGCACCGAGGCCGCCGTACGGCTCGAGTTCGCGGTCGACCCGCGCGATGACGTCCGCCTCGACGGCGTCGCGTGCGAGGCCCAGCGACACGTCGTTGAACCCGCCGTCCATGTCGAACGCCGGGGCCAGGGCCGACTCGTTCATCCAGAAGATGCCGAAGCGGCGCTTGTCCGGGAAGAGCTCACCCGGCCTGATGGCGAACACGTATTCCGGCGACAGGGCGATGCCCACGATGGTGAGCCACCGCCGGCGGCCGTTGATGAGCGCGGCCACGCGGTCGCCGGGACCGAAGCCGTGCGCCTCGCAGAACATCTCGCTCGCGAGCACTTCGTCTGCCCGGTTCGGATCCACCCACCGGCCGCGGCGCAGGAACAGGTCGTTCAGGGCCGGACGGCCGCTTTCCGGCAGGGAGACCAGCCGGCCGGTCGCCGGCTCGGACATGCCGGGGACATCGAGCGTCACGTCAGCGACGACGCGGGTCATCACCCGCTCGACGCCGGGAATCTGCTCGAGGCGTGCCTGCAGGCTCTTCGGCGCACGCTTCAGCGATGCGAACACGTCAGCGAACCGCGCCGTCTCGTAGTACTCCGCCCTCGTCTGCTGCAGCGACGAGAAGTTCGAGAGGTAGGTCACGAACATCGTCACGCCCGCGGCCACGACGGCCACGATGGCCAGTGCCTGCCCCTTCATCTCCCAGAGGTCGCGAAGGAGCTTGCGGTCGAGCGTGCTGATGGCGCGCGGCAGCCTCACCATTGGAGTTCCTCGACCCGGAGCTTCGTTGTGTTCCGCTCGACCGACACCACGTGCCCGTCGGAGAGCCGCACCACGCGATCGGCCATGCCCGCGATCGCCGCGTTGTGGGTGATGACCACCGTGGAGGTCCCGAGTTCCCGGTTGACGCGGCTGATTGCGTCGAGGACCACCGCGCCGGTGGTGATGTCGAGCGCGCCGGTGGGTTCGTCGCAGAGCAGCACCTCGGGCCGCTTGGCAATCGCGCGGGCGATGGCGACGCGCTGCTGTTCACCGCCGGAGAGCTGCGCCGGGAAGTGGTCCAGGCGCTCGCCGAGATTCACGAGCGCGAGGGCCGCCTCGGGCGTCATGGCCCCCGGGGAGATTTCGGTGACCAGCGCCACGTTCTCCCGGGCCGTCAGGCTCGGGATCAGGTTGTAGAACTGGAAGACGAACCCGACGTGGGCCCTGCGGTACTCGGTCAGCGCCGCATCGTCGGCTGAGGTGAGCGTGTGCTCCTTGTACACGACCGTGCCGGAGGTCGGCACGTCGAGGCCACCGAGGATGTTCAGCAGCGTGGACTTGCCGGAGCCCGAGGGGCCGAGCAGCACGATGAACTCACCGGGGTACAGCTCGAAATCGACACCGCGGAGCGCCTCCACGGTGACCTCACCCATCTCGTAGACCTTCCGGAGCCCACGGGCGACGAAGACCGGCGCAGCCGGACCGCTCATGGCCCCAGTGTTAGGCATTTCGTAAATTTTGACTAGTCAAAATTCCGGGACATCCCGATCGCCTATGCTGAACCGGGCGTGTCGATCCACATCGTTCATGCGAGCGACCACGAACTCGTCGTGGTCAAGCCGGCGAACCTGGCGAGCGAGCACACCCGCGATCCGCTCGCGGACTCGCTGGTGTACAGGCTGGGCCAGCAGGGCTTCACCGGGCTGCGGTGCGTACATCGACTCGACAGCCCGGCGTGCGGCCTCATGCTCCTGGCGCGGACGGCCGAGGCGGCGCGGCACTACTCGGCGGAAATCGAGAAGCGGCACTGGCACAAGTGGTACGTCGCCCGGCTCGCCGTGCCGCTCCGCCTTGCCTCGCTCCTGGTCGGCTCCCACAAGGCGTATCTCTCCACCGAAGGGAAGTCGGCGGTGGTGGTGCGTGCCGGCGGCAAGCCTTCCTTTCTCGATGTGGCGGCAGCGGCAGCTGCGCCCGCGAACGAGGCGCAGTCCGATGTGCTCATCGAACTGCACACCGGCCGGTTCCACCAGATTCGCGTGATGATGGCCAACCTCGGCGCGCCGCTGGTGGGCGACGAGCGGTACGGCGGTCCGGCAACGCCCGCGATGTACCTCGAGCACGTGATGCTCGGCGCCCGGCCGTTCGGCGGCGACGGCTGGCAGGTCTGGACCTCTCCGCCCCATCCCGATCGCCCGCAGTGGGACGATGCGATGAGCGACGCGGTGTCGCGCCAGGCGGAGGCGCTGCGCGGGTCGACTGGCGCGACCGGCGCCGGCAGATAGGGCTGGTCGGGCTGGCGGACCGTTGTGGCTGGACCCCGTCGCGGGGCACGGTCACAGCGAGAAGAGCACCGCCGCCACCCGTCCGTCTTCCGTCACGTCTGGCGGCCAGGGCGGCAAGGCCTGCCACGCAGGGAGCCGGCCGAGTCCCTGCTCGATCACCCGCTGCAGCGTCTCGACCGACGCCAGCTCGCGTGTGTTCGAGGCGGCGAAGATGCGCCCTCCGGGTGCAAGCACCTGCGAGGCAGCCTGCACCAGCGCCGGGTAGTCGGTGACGGCCTTCCAGGGCTTCCGTTTCTCGCGGGCGTCGCCGGCGGCGAAGGTCGGCGGGTCGAGGATGATCAGGTCGAAGCGCTCGGCCCGCTTCGAGGCCCACGCCAGGAACGCGAAGGCGTCCATGCGCGAGAAACGTGCGCGGTCGAAGGGCAGGCCATTCAGTTCCAGGTTGCGGCGCCCCCACGCCAGGTACCGCGCCGAGACGTCCACATTCGAGACGTGCGCACCAGCGGCGACCAGCGGCACGGCGAAGGCGCAGGTATAGGCGAACAGGTTGAGCACACGGGCTGGCGGCGGAGACGCGAGCGCGTGGCGGTGTTCGCGATGGTCCAGGAACAGCCCGGTCGAGAAGCCATCGTAAAGGCGCACCTCGAACTGCGAGCCGTACTCGTGCACGACGATTGTCTCGGGCTGCGGCACGCCTGCACGCGGTTGGGCCTGGCGCGACTCCTCTGGCGCCTGGCCACCGAGCCTGCTGCGGTCGCGGGCGAAGCGCTTCACGTAGACGGACTCCACGCCGTGGGGCGCCAGCACGGCCAGCGCGGCGTCTGCCACCTCGGTCACCGCCTGCTCGTCGAGGGCCGCGTCGTCGTACACGCCGAGGACCGCGGCAGGACCGTACCGGTCCAGATACACCCCCGCCAACCGGTCGCCCGCACCGTCGATCAGCCGGTACGCCGTGACGGCGGCCGACTCGAGGAGCGGACGGCGCCGGTCGAGCGCCGCGGGCAGGAGCGTGATGACGCGCGTGGAGTGCAAGCGCCGTCATCGTCTCATGGGTGCGTACGCGCCGAAGGCCGGGGCGGCCCTGAGGGCCACCAAGCGCCCCGGTTCGATGCCCGGCGCTCCCGGCACCAGGCATTCTGCATTGCGCCGTTGACACGCGTCAGGGCGGCGGGCTACGCTCTTCGGGTCATGTTCGTTCGCGTCCACCACGTGCACCATCATCATCATCCGGCCGTTGCCGGACAGGTGGAGTTGCGCGCACTCTAGGATTCGATCACGAACGAACCCAGCGACATGCAACCCGCCACCCGGCGGGTTTTTTTGTGCCCGCCTGGTGACCCTTTCGACGGGGCCGGTCAAGCCGGCCCACAGGCGATGTCAGAGGAACAGACGATGAAGATTGATTTCTCGAAACTGGACGGGCTCATCCCGGCGGTCATCCAGGACGCCAACACCCTGGAGATCCTGATGGTCGGCTTCATGAACGAAGAGGCGCTCGCGAAGACGAAGGAGAGCGGCTTCGCCACCTTCTGGAGCCGCACGCGCAACAAGCTGTGGATGAAGGGGGAAACCTCCGGCAACCAGCTCAAGGTCGTGGAAACACTCGTCGACTGCGACGAGGACACGCTCGTCCTCAAGTGCATCCCGCTCGGCGACGGTGTCGCGTGCCACACCGGCGAACGCACGTGTTTCTACCGCAAGCTCGAGGACTAGACGCCCCCGAAGACACGCGCCACCACGGAGGACGCAGAGGACACGGAGACCTCTGATGTTCAGCCGTTTACCTAATGAATCTCCGCGCTCTCCGCGACCTCCGCGGTGGAGTGCTTGAAAGCAGCGACGAGATGAAGCTCAAACTTGGCATTCCGAAGGGTTCCCTGCAGGACGCGACGATTCAGCTGTTCCAGCGCGCCGGCTTCAACATCAGCGTGAGCTCGCGCTCCTACTTCCCGTCGATCGACGACCCGGAGATCGAGTGCATGCTCATCCGCGCGCAGGAGATGGCGCGGTACGTGTCGGACGGCGTGCTCGATGCGGGGCTCACGGGGCTCGACTGGATTGCCGAGCACGAAGCGGGCGACGGCAAGACCGGCGTCATCGAGCCGATTGCGGACCTGATCTACGCGAAGCAGAGCTTCGGCAAGGTGCGCTGGGTGCTCGCCGCGCCGGAGGATTCGAACATCAAGTCGGCGAAGGACCTCGAGGGCAAGACGATCGCCACCGAGCTGGTGCGCGCGACAAAGGCGTACTTCGAGAAGCAGGGCGTGAACGTGAAGGTGGAGTTCTCCTGGGGCGCCACCGAGGTGAAGCCGCCGATGCTGGCCGACGCCATCGTCGAAGTGACCGAGACCGGCTCGTCGCTGCGCGCGAACCGCCTGCGCATCATCGACACGCTGATGGAGAGCAACACACAGCTCTTCGCCAACAAGACCGCGCTCGCCGACGAGTGGAAGAAGGAGAAGCTGCAGAACATCGCGCTGCTGCTGAAGGCCGCCATCGAGGCGCAGGGCCGCGTGGGCCTGATGCTGAACGTGAAGAAGGCCGACCTGCAGACCATCCTCGGCCTGCTTCCGGCCCTGCAGCGCCCGACGATTTCCTCCCTGAGCGACGACCAGTGGGTGGCCGTGAACACGATCATCGAAGAGAAGACCGTGCGCGCCCTCATCCCGAAGCTCAAGGCCGCCAACGCCCAGGGCATCGTCGAGTATCCGCTCAACAAGATCGTGCTGTAACAGTCGGGTTCGGACCAATGAAAATCATCGACTCGTCGAACCGCCGCGCCATCGAGGCGCTGTTTGCCAAGAAGGAATCCACGGACCGCGTGTTCGAGCGGAAGGTTGCCGCCATCGTGCAGAGGGTGCGCACGGGCGGCGACAAGGCCCTGCTGCGGTTCGCGAAGCAGTTCGACAACCTCGCGGCGCCCATGGAGGTGTCGCGCGAGGAGATGGAAGCCGAGGCCGCGAAGATCCCGGCCGACGTGCGCCTCGCGATCAGGAACGCCGCGAAGAACATCGCGAAGGTGGCGGCTCGCCAGATCCCGAAGCACTTCGATGTCGAGGTGGTGAAGGGCGTGATGATCGAGCAGCGGGTCGAGCCGCTCGAGAGCGTCGGCTGCTACGTGCCGGGAGGCCGGTTCCCGCTGCCGTCGTCGCTGCTGATGACCGCCGTGCCCGCGCGCGTGGCGGGCGTGCGCAACGTCATCGCGGTCTGTCCCAAGCCTGAGGGGTCGGTGATGGCCGCGGCGCTCGAGGCGGGCGTGACGAAGCTGTTCCGCATTGGTGGCGCCCATGCCGTGGCGGCCCTCGCGTACGGCACCGAGTCGGTGCCGCGCGTGGACAAGATCGTCGGCCCCGGCAACAAGTGGGTGGCACAGGCCAAGGCGCAGGTCACGTCCGACTGCGCGATCGACTTCTATGCCGGCCCCACCGAGATCGTCGTCGTGGCCGCGAGCGGCAACCCGACGTGGGTGGCGACCGACCTCATCGCGCAGGCCGAGCACGACCCGGAAGCCCGGTCCGTGTTCATCACCTGGAAGAAGAGCTTTGCGGAGCGCGTCAGCAAGGCCGTCGACAGGCTGGCGAAGGGACGCGACATCGTCACCACCTCGCTGGCCGCGCACGGCGCGATCGTGATCGCGAAGGACGCGGACGAGGCGATGCAGCTCTCGAACCGCTTCGCGCCGGAGCACCTCGTCGTCGAGAGCGATGCGCTCATCAACCGGCCCGTGGTGGCCGGGGCGATCTTCGTGGGGCCGCACACGGCGCAGGCCGCGGGCGACTACGCGACCGGCTCGAACCACGTGCTGCCGACGGCCGGCGCCGCCCGCTTCCGCGGCGGCCTGAGCGCGGCGGACTACGTCCGCGTGATGGCCGTGCAGCGGCTCACCGCCGACGGACTTGCGCGCCTGGCCCCGACGATCGTGCCGCTCGCGAAGGCCGAAGGGCTGCGGGCGCACGCCGAGTCGGTACAGGTGCGGCTCAAGGTCGTCCCATGATCGAGCGGTACCAGAAGCCGGCGGAGCTGTACGACGGCCTGCGCCTGCACCAGAACGAGAACACCGGCGGGTGTTCGCCAAGGGTGCTCGAGGCGCTGGCCTCGATGACGGCGGAGCAGATCGGCTTCTACCCGCCGTACGCCCAGGCCACGCGCGCGTGCGCCGAGTACCTCGGCGTCGATCCCGACCGGCTGTCGCTCGTGAACGGGCTCGACGAGGGCATCATGGCGACGGCCGTGAGCTACCTGCGGCCGACGCCCGGGCTGCCGATCCGGGAGGCCATCATCCCCGAGCCGGCGTTCGAGATCTTCGGCCTCGACACCGAGCTGGTGGGAGGCCGTCCGATCAAGGTGGAACCCAATCGCGACTACTCGTTTCCGCTCGATCGCGTCCTGGACGAGATCACGCCCAACACGCGGGTCGTCTTCATCACGAGTCCGAACAACCCGACCGGCGTCATGGCCGCGCTCGACGACATCCGCACGGTTGCGTCGCGCATCCCCCCGGGCGCGATCGTGTTCGTCGATGAAGCCTATGCGGAATTCTCCGGCGTCAGCTTCATCCCCGAGCTCGACCGCTTCCCGAACGTGATTGTCGGCCGGACGTTCTCGAAGGCGTTCGGTCTCGCGGGCCTGCGCATCGGCGCCCTCACCGGGCACCCCGATGCCCTCGAGCCGATCCGGCTGGTCATCCCGGTGTACAGCGTGAACGTCGCCGCAACGGTCGCCGTGCAGGCCGCCCTGACCGATCTGGCGTACGTGGAGCACTACAAGCAGGAGGTCGAGACCTCGAAGCGGCTCCTCTACGCCGCGTGCGACCGTCTCGGCCTGCGATACTGGAAGAGCGCGGCCAACTTCGTCCTCATCGACGCGGGCGCCCGCGCGGACGAACTGGCCCGGGGCGCTGCCGCGCGCGGCGTCTACCTGCGGAACCGCTCGAAGGAAGCGGGGCTGGAGGGCTGCCTGCGGGTCGGCGCCGGCGTGGTCGCCCACACACAGCGCTGCATCAGCGTGTTCGAGGAGGTTCTGTGCGCCGCGGAGTGATCGACAGACGGACGACCGAGACGCAGATCGCGCTCTCGCTGACACTCGAGGGCAAGGGCACCTACCAGGTGCGCACGGGCATCCGGTTCCTCGATCACATGCTGGAGCTGTTCGCGCGCCACGGCGGCTTCGACCTCAAGGTGAACGCCACGGGCGACCTCGACGTCGACCAGCACCACACGGTCGAGGACCTCGGCATCGCGCTCGGCGAGGCGGTCTCGCAGGCGCTCGGCGACCGCAAGGGCATCAACCGCGCCGGCTACTTCGTGATGCCGATGGACGAAACCCTGTCCGTCGCCGCGATCGACCTCGGTGGCCGCCCGCACACCGTGACCGACCTCAAGGTGAAGGTCCGCCTGGTTGGCGACCTCCAGACCGAACTCGTCCACGACTTCTTCGAGGGCTTCGCCATCGGCTCCCGCGCGAACGTCCACATCAAGGTGATGTACGGCCGCTCGAATCACCACAAGATCGAAGCCTCGTTCAAGGCCTTCGCCAGGGCTCTGCGCGTGGCGGTTGCGAAGGACAAGCGGATGGCGAAGATGCTCCCCTCGACGAAGGGGCTCATGTAGAAGTTAGAAGTTAGAAATTAGAAGTGAACTGGAGAAGTGGAGTTCGGAAGTTCACTTCTCACTTCTCAGTTCTAAGTTCGGCAAGGATCGATTCTGTGTCACGTATCGCTCTGATCGACTACAAGGCGGGAAATCTGACGTCGGTGCGCAAGGCGCTGGCGGCGGTGGGGGCGCAGGTCTATACGCCTGACGTGGCGGCGGACCTCACGACCGCCGACGGCATCATCGTGCCTGGTGTCGGACACTTCGGGGCGACGGCGGCACTCGACGCCGAGTGGAAGGCCACCATCCTCGCGCGTGTCGCGGCGGGCCGGCCGCTCCTCGGCATCTGCCTCGGGTTGCAGTGGCTCTACGAGGGGAGCGAGGAGGCCACCGACCTCGCGGGGCTCGGCGTGCTGCCGGGCCGCTGCCACAAGCTGCGCGGCGAGAGCACGGACGGCTCGGTCATCAAGGTGCCGCACGTCGGCTGGAACAGCCTCGAGCGCACGGCGGCAGCGTCGATCATCGACGGGGTCGCCGACGGCGCGCAGGTCTACTTCACGCACAGCTACGTGGCGCCGGTTACCGCCGACACCGCTGCGGCCACGACGCACGGCGAACGGTTCGCGTCGATCGTGCAGCGCGGGATCGTGGCCGGCGTCCAGTTCCACCCCGAGAAGTCCGGCGACGTGGGACTGCAGATCCTCCGCAACTACATGAAGATGGTGGGCTGACCCGTGCTGTCCAAACGCATCATCGCCTGCCTGGACGTACGCGACGGCCAGGTCGTCAAGGGCATCAACTTCGAGGGGCTGCGCAGCGCCGGCGACCCGGCCGAGCTCGCGCGCCGCTATAACAGCGAGGGGATCGACGAGCTGGTCATCCTCGACATCACCGCCACGCTCGAGCGCCGGCGCGCCCTCGCGGACACGATTCGGGCCGTGGCGCGGGAGCTCTTCATCCCGCTCGCCGTGGGCGGCGGCATCCGGACCGAGGAGGACGCGGCGCTCGCGGTGGAGGCCGGCGCCGACAAGGTCAGCCTGAACAGCGCCGCACTGCTCAACCCGGGCCTGCTGACCACGCTCGCACATCGCTACGGCAGCCAGGCCGTGGTCTGCGCAATCGACGCGAAGCATGCCGTCGACGCGAACGGCAACAAGATCTTCGCGGTCTACTCGCGCAGCGGCACGACATCCGCGAACCGCGATGCGGTGGAGTGGGCCCGCGAAGCCGAGGCGCGCGGTGCGGGAGAGATCCTGCTCACGTCCATCGACCGCGACGGCACGAAGATCGGGTTCGACTGCGAGATGACCGCCGCCGTCTCGAAGGCGGTGTCGATTCCCGTCATCGCGTCCGGCGGTGCGGGAAAGCTGCACGATTTCGTGGACGTCTTCACGGCAGGTGCCGCGGACGCGGCCCTCGCGGCCTCGATCTTCCACTACGCTGAAACCAGCGTCCACGCGCTCAAGGAACACTTACAGGCGCATCGGATCCCAGTGCGCCTGTGAAGAACCTCGAACTCAGAAGTCAGAAGTCAGACTGGCAATTCTCGAGTTCACCACTTCACTTCTGAGTTCTGACTTCAGAGTTCCCGGTTCATGCTGATTCCAGCGATTGATCTCAAGGACGGCGCCGTCGTCCAGCTCGTGCAGGGCGAACGCCTGGCCATCCGCGACGCCGACATCACCAAGTGGGTGACCCGATTCGCGACATTCCCGAAGGTGCAGGTGATCGACCTCGATGCCGCCATGGGCACGGGCGACAACCTGGCCATCGTCCGCAGCATCGCGGGCCAGTTGACCTGCCGCGTGGGCGGCGGGGTGCGCACGGTCGAGCGGGCGCGCGACATCCTGGGCGCCGGCGCGAAGGCGGTCATCGCCGGCTCCGCCCTCTTCAAGGACGGCCGGCCGAACCTCGAGTTCGCGAAGCAGCTGGCCGATGCAATCGGACCCGAGCAGCTCATCGCGGCGGTCGACAGCAAGGGCGGACGCGTGGTCGTGAACGGGTGGAAGACGGCGCTGCCGTGCACCGCGGTTGAGGCGGTGCAGGCGCTGGACCCTTACTGCGGGGAGTTCCTGTACACCTACGTCGATGCCGAAGGGCTGATGCAGGGGACCAATATCCCGGCCATTCTCGAGGTCCGTCGCGCCACCGCGAAACGGGTGACCGCCGCCGGCGGGATCACCACCCGGGAAGAGATCGACACGTTGCACGCCAACGGCGTCGATTCCGTGGTCGGGATGGCGGTCTACACCGGCACGCTGAAGATCGACGCCTGACCTGGGCCACGGTCCAGGTCGCCGGCTCGCCAGCGACAGTCGGCGACGCGGCGTGCATCCCTGCTGAGCGGCACGTTCGCGGGGCGGCCGAAAGCCCGTGGCGGCGCTAGAATGATGCGTGGCCCACGTCGGGCCGCATCAATATTCCGTGAACATCGCGCTACAGGCCGACTCGGCCGATCTCCCCGCCGCCATCCCGGCCGCACCGGCCCGGCGGGTTGCCGTCGACGGCAAGTTCCTTCGCCTTGGAGAGGAGCGCTTCCTCATCAAGGGCGTCACGTACGGCACGTTCGCGCCGGACGCGAACGGCTACCAGTTCCCCCCGATTGCCCAGGTCACCGAGGACTTCCGCCTCATGGCGGAGCTCGGCATCAACACGGTCCGCGTCTACACCCCTCCGCGCCGGGACCTGCTCGACGCCGCGCTGGCGCATGGCCTCCGGGTGATGGTGGGGCTGCCGTGGGCGCAGCACATCGCCTTCCTCGACGACAAGAAGCTGCGGAACCAGACTGAGGCGGACCTGCTCGGCGCGGTGCGCGAACTCGGCGACCACCCCGCGGTGCTCATGTTCGCGCTCGGCAACGAGATTCCGCCGAGCATCGTCCGCTGGCACGGGCGCCTGCGCATCGAGCGCTTCCTCAGGCGGCTGTACCGAAAGGCCAAGCGGATCTCGCCGGAGAGCCTGTTCACCTACGTCAACTTCCCGCCGACCGAATTCCTCGACCTGTCGTTCTTCGACATCTGCGCGTTCAACGTCTACCTGCACCGCGAGGCGGACCTGCGCGCCTACCTCGCGCGCCTGCAGAACATTGCCGGCCACAAGCCGCTGCTGCTGGCCGAGGCGGGTGCGGACAGCATTCGCGAAGGTGAGGACGGCCAGGCGGCCATCACGGCCATGCACCTGCGTGTCGCCTTCGAAGAGGGCGCGTGCGGCACCATGGCCTTCGCGTGGACCGATGAGTGGTGGCGCGGCGGGTTCGACGTGGACGACTGGAAGTTCGGCCTGGTCGACAAGGCCCGGGCGCCCAAGGCCGCCGCGGCGGCAGTGGCGCAGGCCTACGCCGACGCCCCGTTCTCCAGGGCCGCGAAGGCCACCTGGCCGAAGGTCTCGATCGTGGTCTGCGCCTACAACGCCGCGGACACGCTCGAAGACAACCTCTCGTCGCTCGAGAAGCTGACGTATCCCGACTACGAGATCATCCTCGTCAACGACGGCTCGCGCGATCGGACCAGTGCCATCGGGCACGCGCATGCCGGCGTCCGGGTGATCGACATCCCGAACGGCGGCCTGAGTGCCGCGCGCAACGTCGGCCTGGCGGCCGCCACTGGCGAGATCGTCGCCTACACCGACGCCGACACACGGGTCGATCGCGACTGGCTCACCTTCCTCGTGCAGCCGTTCCTCCGCTCCGACGTGGTCGGTTCCGGCGGCCCGAACGTCGTGCCCGCCGACGACCCGCCCGTGGCGCAGTGCATCGCACGCGCGCCCGGCGGTCCCACGCACGTGCTGCTGGACGACCGCATCGCCGAGCACGTGCCCGGCTGCAACATGGCCTTCAGGCGCGAGGCGCTGCTCGCCATCGGCGGGTTCAATCCCATCTACCTCCGCGCCGGAGACGATGTGGACGTGTGCTGGCGGCTGCAGGCGCGCGGCTGGAAGATCGGGTTCGCCGCCGCCGCGCTCGTGTGGCACCACCATCGGTCGAGCGTCAAGGCGTACTGGCGGCAGCAGGTCGGGTACGGCGAAGGCGAGCGCTGGCTGCTCGCGCACCATCCCGAGAAGTTCCTCGACGGCCACATGCTGTGGCGCGGCCGGATCTACAGCCCGCTGCCCTTCGTGCGCTCGCTCTGGAGCGAGCGGATCAACGCGGGTGTGTGGGGCACGGCCGCGTTCCCGTCCGTCTACCGCGCCGACGTCCACCCGTTCGCGTTCCTGCCGCATTCGGTGTTCTGGCAGATCGTCTCCATCGTGTTGACGCTCGCCGGCGTGGTCGTCGCCTTCCTGGGCGAGCATGCCTGGGCAGCAACGCTGCTGCTCGGCACGGGCGTCGTCGGGCTGGCCGCCACGATCGCCAAGAACGTCTCGTACGCCTGGCGCTCGGACGTGGACTCGCTGGCCGGGCATCCGCTCTGGTACCGCTCGACGGTCGCGTATCTGCACTTCATCCAGCCGTTCGCCAGGGTGCGCGGCATCATCCGCGGCATCCTGTCGCCGCCCGAGGTCACCGAACCGGTCGGGCCGCGCCAGACGAGCCGTGGGCCGACGCCGTCGTTCCGTGAGTCGGCGCGGGCGCTCACGCTCCTGGCCGGCGGCGTGACCGAGGATCGCTACTGGAGCGAGCAGTGGACGAACACCGAGCGCGTGCTCGTCGCCCTGACCGACTGGCTCAGGCGATCGCGCGCCGTCCGCCTCATCGAGATCGACGAAGGCTGGGCGCACGACCGCGACGTCAGCGTGCTCGTCGGGCGCTGGGCCTGGCTCGACATCCGCGCCCTCGTCGAAGAGCACGCGGGGGGCAAGGCGCTGCTGCGGGTCAACATGTTCCTGCGGCCGACGAGCGTCGGTCTCCTCTCGACGCTCGCGCTTGCCGCGGGCCTGCTCGCGTCGGCGAGCGCCGGCGTGGCGCTCCGCTGGCCGCTCGCCGGCATCATCGTCGCCATCGTGACGCTCGCCATTACCGCCGCGGCCGCCTGGCGCACGGCGCAGGCGACGGCGATCGTGCAGCGCGGCATCCGGGCGGTAGCCGAACAGTCCGCGCTGATCCGGATCACGTCGGCGCGGGCGCGCGTGCCGCTGCTCGCGCCGTCGATGGGGCGCGTGTACGCGCTGCGTACCGGCGCGGTGTTCGTCGTGATGATGGTCGCGGTCGGTGCCGGCACGCTGATGCTGCGTGAGGCGGCCACGGCGCAGATCATCGGCGCCCGCAAGGGGTACGCGGGCGACAACGGCCCGGCGATCGACGCGTGGCTCGACACGCCGGGCGGCATCCTCGTGACGCAGGACGGCGAGGTGCTCTTCTCCGACTCGAACAACCATGTCGTGCGGCGCATCGACCCGCGCAACAACATCAGCACCATCGTCGGCAACTACTCGGCTGGCGCCGGCTTCTCGGGCGACTTCGGCCTCGCGTCGCAGGCGCAGCTCGACACGCCCGACGGCGTGAGCTTGGCTCCCGACGGCGACATCATCATCGCGGACTCGCACAACGACCGCATCCGCCGCGTGGACAAGCAGACACAGACGATCATGACGATCGCCGGCACCGGTCGCGCGGGCTACAACAACGACGACGTGCCGGCGACGGAGGCGTGGCTGAACAACCCGTCGGGTGTCGCCGCCGCACCGAACGGGGACATCTACATCGCGGACACGCTCAACTATCGCGTCCGCATGATCGACCACGCCACCGGCCTCATTCACACGATCGCGGGCGACGGCGACGCGGGCGACAGCGAGTCCGAGGTCGGCGACGGCGGCCCGGCCACTTCGGCGCACCTGAACATGCCGAGCGATGTGGCGCTCGGCCCGAACGGCGACATCTACATCGCCGACATGCACCACCAGCGTGTGCGCAAGGTGGACGCGAAGACCCGCATCATCACGACCGTGGCGGGCACGGGACGCTGGGGCAACACCGGCGACGGAGGCCCGGCCACCGCCGCCACGCTGGCCGGTCCGGCGGGCATCACCGTCGTGGCCGACGCAGCCGGCAAGCTGACCCTGTTCATCGCGGACTACTACAACGGGCGTGTGCGGGCCGTCGGTCCGGACGGCATCATCCGCGAGGTATCCGAGGACCGCGAGGCGTTCGACGCACCCACGCGCGTCGCCTATTCCCGCCGCGGCGGATGGCTCTACGTCACCGACTCGAGCCGCGATCGGCTCGTCGTGCTGAACATTGCGAGCGTCGCGCCGTCGCTGGCACCGCCCCCGCAGGTGCGCCGCCGGCTCACGCCGTCCTCTCCCTCACCGCGGCCCCAGACGCCGCCACCGGCCGCACCTCCGGCGAACGAGGCGCCGGCTCCGGCCGCGCCGGTACCGGCACCCGCGCCAACGCCTGCCCCGCCGGCCGAACCGCCTGCGGCCGCGCCGGTACCACCGGCGACCGCCGAGCCGGCCGTGGCCACACCGCCTGCGGAGGCCGCACCCCGATGAGCACGCAGCCGGTCGACGACCAGAGCCCGCTGCTCCCCTGGACGCTGTCGTACATGCGCCCGTACCGCGGCCGCGTGGCCGGTGTCGGGCTGCTCATGCTGCTGCAGGTCGGGCTCGGGGCACTGGAGCCCTGGCCGCTCAAGATCGTCATCGACTACGTGCTCGGCCAGCACGACCTGCCGGAGCCGCTGAAGGGCTGGGCGTTCGCGCTCACCGGTGGCGGCACCGTGGGGCTGCTCGTCCTCTTCGTGCTCTCCGGCGTTGTCCTGCAGCTGATTCACCAGGTCGCATCGGCCGTGGGCGTCCGCCTGCAGACCGACACCGGGCAGCGCATGGTCTACGACCTCCGCTATCGCCTGCTGGATCACCTGCAGGCTCTCGGCCTGCACCACCACATCACGACGAGCACGGGCGATGCGGTCTACCGCGTCGACGTGGACTCGTACTCGATCGAGAACCTGGCGATCAGCGGCGTCTTCCCGCTGGTCAGCTCCGTCATTACGCTGGTCGTGATGTTCGCCGTGCTGCTGAAGCTCGACCTGTCGGTGGCGCTGCTCTCGCTCTCGGTCGTGCCCTTCCTCTTCCTGGCGCTGCGGTACTACGCCACGTCGCTCTCGGCCCAGGAAGAGAAGGTGAAGGAACTCGAGTCAGGGCTGATCTCGCGGCTCTACGAGATCTTCTCGTCCATCCGCCTCGTGAAGAGCTTCGCGCGCGAACCGCTCGAGAGCGCCCGCTACGCCACCGCTGGCGCCACGACGATGAAGGCGCGGATTGCCGTGACGTGGAAGCAGGGGCTCTTCGGCCTGATGGTGGCCACCACCACCATCCTCGGCACCGCACTGGTGCTCATCGTGGGCGGCATCCACGTGACGCGTGGGCAGATGACCGTCGGCAGCCTGATCGTGGTCATCAACTACCTGGGCGCCGTCTACGGGCCGCTCTCGTCGATTGCGTTCACGACCGGACAGCTCCAGGCGGCGATTGCCGGCGCCCGGCGCGTGCGGGCCATGCTCGCGCTCGAACCGGAAACCATCGACGCGCCGGACGCGGTCGACGCTGCCGGCGTGAAGGGCGACGTCGTCTTCGAGCAGGTCAGCTTCAAGTACCCGGACGGCACCGACGTGCTGCACGACATCTCGTTCGAGGCCAAGCCCGGGCAGATGATCGCGGTGGTCGGGCTGACAGGGGCCGGCAAGACCACGCTCGTCAGCCTGATCCCCCGCTTCTACAACCCGACGTCGGGTCGCGTGCTGATCGACGGGGTGGATACCCGGCAGTACAAGCTGCGGTCGCTTCGCGAGCGGATCTCCATCGTGCCGCAGGACGCGATGCTGTTCTCCGGCACGATTGCCGACAACCTCCGCTACGGCCGGCTGGATGCGACGCAGGAGGAGATCGAGGCTGCCGCGAAGGCGGCGCACGCGCACGACTTCGTGTCGCGCCTGCCGAAGGGGTACGAGACGCCGGTAGCCGAGGCGGGCGGCGGGTTCTCGGGCGGCGAGCGGCAGCGCCTGAGCGTGGCGCGGGCGGTCCTCAAGGACGCGCCGATTCTCATCCTCGACGAGCCGACGTCGGCACTCGACGCCATCTCCGAGGAGATCGTCTTCGGCGCACTGAAGCGCCTGCGCGTGGGCCGCACGACCATCGTCATCGCCCATCGCCTGTCGACGGTTCGTGATGCCGACGCGATTCTCGTGCTGGACGGCGGCCGCATCTCGGCCTTCGGGCGGCACGAAGACCTGCTCGGCAGCAGCCAGCTCTATCGGCGCATGTGCGCGCGGCTCTCGGTGGGCAAGTCGCTCGACGAACCGGAAACCGTGGACGAACTGATCCAGGCGGCCCGCCAGTGAAGATCCTGTTCGCCGGCATCATCGCGCGCTACCCGTTCGGCGGCGTCACGTGGTGCTCGCTGATGTACCTGCGCGGGCTCCGCGCCATGGGGCACGACGTCTTCTACATCGAGGACACGGGCGAGGTGGTCTACGACCCGGTGCTCGACACGCGCTCCATCGACCCGTCCTACGGCACGAACTACATCCACCAGGCGCTCGAGCCGTTCGGCCTCGGCGACAAGTGGGCATTCGTCAACTACGACGGCACGTATCACGGCCAGAGCGCGGAGACGGTGAAGGCGTTCTGCGCCGACGCGGACCTCTACATCAACCTGTCCGGCGGTTCGTGGTTCTGGCGCGACGAGTACGCGCGCATTCCGCGCAGCGCGTTCATCGACTCCGACCCCGCCTTCACCCAGCTCTCCATCGCCCAGACGAAGGACTCGTGGTACGTGGACTTCTTCGCGAAGTTCAACCACCTCTTCACCTTCGGCGCCAACATCGGCACGCCGGCCTGCCAGGTGCCGGTCGGGAACTTCCACTGGCACAAGACGTGGCAACCGGTGACGCTCGCGGACTGGGCCACGGACGTTGAGCCGCTCGACCGCTTCTCGACCGTGATGACGTGGAAGATCGAGAGCTTCGCCGACGTGGGCGGCAACAAGGACCAGGAGTTCGTGAAGTTCATCGACCTCCCCTCGAAAACCCCGCAGCACTTCGAGCTGGCCATCAACGGACCCCAGACACTGCTGCGCGAGCATGGCTGGGCCACCGTCGACGCCATGGGCGTCTCACGCAACCTGTGGGACTACCGCGAGTTCATCCAGCGCTCGCGGGCGGAGTTCGGCGTCGCCAAGCACACGTACGTGTCGACCCGGTCGGGCTGGTTCAGCGATCGCACCGAGTGCTACCTCGCAGCGGGCCGGCCCGCGCTGGTGCAGGACACGGGCTGGTCGGCCCATCTCCCAGCCGGTGACGGGCTCCTCGCGTTCTCGAACCCCGACGAGGCGCTCGCCGGCATCGACCGCATCAACAGCGACTACGCCAGGCACGCACGGCGCGCGCGCGAGATCGCCGCCGAGCACTTCGCGGCCGAGCGCGTCCTCTCCCGGCTGCTCGAGACATGCGGCCGCTGAGGATTGCGCACGTGGCGCCGATGGCCACCAGCGTGCCGCCGCCGCGCTCCGGCTCGGTGCAGACCATGACATCGCTGCTGACCGAGGGGCTCGTCGCCCGCGGCCACCAGGTGACGCTTTTCGCCCCCGGCGACTCGACCACGCGTGCCACGCTGCAGGCGATGTCGCCGCAGGGCTACTGGCACGAGCCCTCGATGTGGCCGTGGGAGATGTACGAGCTGCTCAACATCTCGGCCGCCGTCGAGCGCGCCTCGGACTTCGATGTCATCCACTACGAGGCCGGCTACTACCCCATGTCGATGGCCTTCACCCGGCTGTCGCCGACCCCGGTGTCGCAGACGGTCCACCACGCGCCCAGCCCGGCCGAGGTGAGCCTCTGGAAACGCTACCCGGACGCACCCTTCATCGCGATTTCACGCGAGCAGGCGCGGCTGCTCGAGGGGCTGAATGTGGTGGACGTGGTGTCGCACGGCATCGACACCGACCGCTTCACGTTCAACGCCACGCCCGACGACTACCTGCTGTTCCTCGGACGATTCACGCCCGGCAAGGGCCCGGTGCAGGCCATCGA
Source organism: Vicinamibacterales bacterium (assembly GCA_046331345.1). Lineage (GTDB taxonomy): Bacteria > Acidobacteriota > Vicinamibacteria > Vicinamibacterales > CAVVIG01 > CAVVIG01. The sequence continues at coordinate 275,429 of JAXLRA010000007.1, forward strand.
GATCGCGAAGGCCGCCGGCATGCGCCTCCTGCTCGCGGCAGCCGACGAGCAGTACTATCGTGACACCGTGGCACCGCACGTCGACGGCACGCAGATCGTGTACGTGGGCGAAGTCGACTTCGAGGCCAAGGTGCGCCTCTACGGCGGCGCGCGCGCCCTGCTCTACCCCGTGCAGGCGGGTGAGCCCTTCGGGCTGGTGCTTGCCGAAGCCATGGCCTGCGGCACGCCCGTCGCCGCGCTGGACCGCGGAGCCGTGCGGGAGGTCGTCGACGCGGGCATCACGGGACACGTGTTCGCGACCGAAGCGGACATGGCTGCCGGCCTGCCGGCTGTGATGGCGCTGGATCGCCGGCGGGTCCGCGAGCGCGCGGTGGAACGGTTCGGTGTCATGCCCATGGTCGACGGCTACGTCCGCGCCTTCAACCGCATCATCGACCAGCATCGGAACCGCGCATGAGCCACAGCCCCGCACGCCTCGATGGCCAGGTGGTGCTCGCCGTCTTCGCGCACCCGGACGACGAGTCGCTGGCGTGTGGAGGGACGCTCGCCCGCCTGTCCTCGCTCGGGGCGAGGGTCGTGGTGATGTGTGCGTCGCACGGCGAACGCGGCTCGGACATCGGTCCGGTCCGCAACGACGAACTCGGCCGCGAGCGTGCCCTCGAGATGCGCGATGCCGCGGAGGCCCTGGGCATCGCGGAGGTCCGGCTGCTCTCCCACCCTGACGGCGACCTGCGCTGGGCGGAGGTCACCGAGTTCAACGCCGCGATCGTGCTGTTCCTCCGGCGCTACCCGACAGCCGCCGTCATCACCTTCGGCGAGGACGGCCTGTACTGGCACCCCGATCACATCGGCGTGTACGAACGCGTGCTCACGGCGGTCCGTTCGCTCGGGGCCGAGGCACCACCGCTCTACTACGTCACCATGCCGCGCGGCGTGATGCCGGAGATCGTGGACGCGGCCCGCGCGCGAGGGTGGACGCCGCCGCGCAAGGGATTCTGGAGCATCACGCCCGAGTCGTTCGGCCTGCTCGCCGAGCCGCACACCATCGAACTGGACGTGACGCCGTTCGTGCCGCGGAAACTCGCGGCGATTGTGGCGCATCGCAGCCAGATGGGCGCGGGCCATCCATTCTCGAACCTGACCGACGCCGATGCCGCCCGCTGGCTCGGACGCGAGTACTTCCGACGGGCCGACCTTCCTGGAAGGCCAGGCACCCTCCTGGAGCAGCTATGCAGCTAGACCTCTTCGAGATCCTTCGCTGCCCCTACTGCGGGGGTCGGCTCGAGCTGGTGCAGTCGATCTTCCATCGCGCGAGCGGCGACACGATTACCGACGGCGTCCTCGGTTGCCAGTGCTGCGTCTTCCCCGTGGTCGACGGCATTCCGGTGATGCACCTGCACGAGGCGTCCGTGAAAGCCCGCGAGGCGATCGAAGCCGGGAAGCCCGCGCAGGCCCTGCTGGCGATGGTCGGGGTCGACGCCGGCGCGCAGGCGGAACGCTTCGAAGCCGCGGCGGCCTCCTCCACCTCCACGTTCAAGGACATCGTGGAATCGCTCGGCCCCGGGTTCGAGGGCGGGTACTTCCTCTACCGCTTCTCGGATCCGACGTTCGTCGTGGCAGACGCCGTGGTGCGCACCGTCGCCGGTGCGGCGCTGCGCGGCGGCGGACGCGCGCTGGACATCTGTGGGGGATCGGGTCACCTCACGCGCAACCTGGTGCCGCTCTCGTCGCCGGCACCGGTGCTCGCCGACCTGTTCTACCCGAAGATCTGGCTGGCCCGGCGCTACACCGCGCCCGGCGTCGTGCCGGTGTGCTGCGACGGCAACGCGCCGCTGCCGTTCGCGCACGGCGCGTTCGACTTCGCGATGTGCTCCGACGCCTTCATGTTCATCTGGATGAAGCGGCTCTTCGTCAGCGAGATGTGCCGTGCCGTGGCCGGCTCACCGCGGGCGACGGTGCTGATCAACCACACGCACAACCAGCTGGTCTGGAGTCCGTCGCACGGCAACGCGCTGCTGCCGTCCGGCTACCGCGCGCTCTTCGACACCGTCGCACCACGCGTCTTCGGCGAATCCCGCCTCTTCGACGACATCGTCGATCGCGGCGTGCTCGATCTGGGACGGCAGGACGAAGCGGCAACGCTCGATGCCGAGGTGGCGCTGACGCTGATCGCGTCCTCCGTCGACGGCATCTTCGCGACACACGCCGCGCCTGCGCCCGCAGCCACCGGCGGCGAGTGGCGGATCAACCCGTTGTACGCGGTTCGGCAGGAGGCTGGGCACCTCGCGCTGACGCTCCAGTTCCCATCGTCGGACTACGAGGACGAGTACGGTGCGTGCCGGCGGTATCTTCCCGACACGGTCACGCTGGACGCGGCCGCGTTCGCGGCGCTGCAGGCGGGCACGACACAGCCGACGCTGGCGGACCTGATCGCCAGGCGCGTGCTCGTCCACGTCCCGCGCCTGTACTTCTAGCGCGTGTCAGGTGGGTGGCGCAGTGACGGAAGGTCCACTTGAAAGTGGACCCCACGAGATGGATGTGGCGCTCGTCGAGGAAGGTAATCGTGGGGTCCGGCTTCAGCCGGACCACTCCTGAGTCCACCCTCACGATGAACCTGGCGGGTTCACTTGTGGGGTACACCTTCAGGCGGACCGGGTAGTCACTCGCGGCGTCCACCTTCAGGTGGACCTTCGGCCCGCTACCGACGGATCTCCTCCAGCCACGCCGCGATCGCTGCCGCCGACGCGTCGCGCAATGATGCAACAGCATCGCGTCCGGTCCCCTCCGGCGCGATCGGGTCGAGCACGCGGATGCGGATTGGGACGTTCGCCAGCAGCCATCGGCCCGCGGGCATCATCGCGCGGGTACCGTCCAGGGCGATTGGTACGACCCGCCGGCCTGTTCTTGCAGCCGCCCTGAACGCGCCGCTGCGGAACGGCAGCATGCCTCCAGAGTCGGCGGTGGTTCCCTCCGGAAACACGAGCAGCGACTGCCCGCGCGCGAGCGCATCGACCATCGCCTGGCCACTATCCGCACGGCTGCGCCACGACCCCCGGTTCACGATGTTGGCGCTGGCCCCGCGGATGGCCGGGCCGATCAGCGGGTACTCCGCGAAGATGTGGTTTGCCACGAACCGGAGATCGAACGGCAGGACCGCCAGCAGCACCGCCGCGTCCGCAATGCTGACGTGGTTCGACACGAACATCACCACATCGTCGTCCCGAACGCCGGCCGCGGTCTGCAGCTCGACCTGGCAGCCCAGGGCGCGCAGGACGCGGCGTGCGCAGCCCCTGACACGTGCGAAAGCCTCCTGCTCACGCCTCGTGAACAGCAGCGTCAGCCATAGGGGCGGCAGCAGGACTGCCAGCACCACGACGACGCGGACGGTGAAGAGGAGGGACCCACGGGACTGCACGAGCGGCTCTGCTGTGGCATTCTACGATGCCTGCTCCGGCGGCAATGGCCGGCCGCTTGCGTACCGGAGGTCAACTGATGCGTCATCTGCCCATGCGGCTCATCGGGCCGCTGTTTGTCCTGCTCACCGCGCCCACGGCGATGGTGTCGGCTCAGCCGGCGCCGCCCCTCGAGGCGCCGGCGCGCAGTCGCTGCGAGCGCATGGCAGTGGCTGTGGGCCTGAGCGTTTCGGCGCGTCGCGGCGCGGAGGACACCACCATCGGCCACCTCAGCCCGGGCCCGGTGCTGCGCATCGGCCGGGGCTGCACCGGCTGGGGGCTCCAGACGGGACTCGGCTGGTTCTCGGCCGATCTCGAACAGCCGCTCGGATCCACCGTGACCGGCTTCGGCGAGCTCAAGATCCGTCCAATCCTGGCTGGCTATGGATACACGCACCCCTTCGGGCCAGCCACGGTCACCGCCAAGCTGATGGCCGGTTACGCCATCAACTCGTTCGAGATGCGTCCCGCGTACGAGGACGGCTACCGCACGCTGCGCGGAGCCGCGAGCGTCAGCACCGACGCCTCGAACAGCCTCGTGCTCAAGCCGGAAGTGTCCACGTGGATCGACGCGGGGCCGAAGGTCAGCATGAACGTCAGCGTCGGCTACGCCATCGCCAGGCCCGAGGTCACCGTCTCGAGTTCGCTCGGCAGCGATCACCGGCACATTCGGGCCGACATGCTCAGCGTCACCGTCGGCGCCGTGTATCGAGTGTTCTGAGCGCGCAGGTCCGGCTGAAGCCGGACCCCCCGATCACCAGCCGAACCCCACGACCTATTCGCAGGGTCCACCTTCAGATGGCCTTGAGGGACTTCCTCGTAGGGTCCACCTTCAGGAGGACCTTCAGGGACTTACTCGGACGGTCCACCTGTGGGCGAACCTTAGGGACCCACTCGTAGGGTCCACCTTCAGGTGGACCTTCAGGGGCTTACTCGTAGGGTCCACCTTTAGGTGGACCTTCCGTGACCACGTGCAGGCTCAGCTGGGTACACCTGTTGTTCAGCGGCTCATGTGTTCAAAGACAAGCCTCACCGGCTGCGGTCCTTCGACTACAAGGGTCCTTACCGCTATCTCCTGACCTTCTGCACTTCTGGGCGCCAGCATCTCTTCATCGATGCAGCGTCGGTGTCAGTGGTGCTCGATGAAATCCTGAACTGCTGCGGGCGGACACCGTCTCGGTGGTGCGCTACATCCTGGAGAATCCACTCAGGGCCGGTGTCGTGACGCGCCCGGAAGACTATCCCTACTCGGGGAGCAGCACGTATTCAATCGAGGCGTTGGTCGATGCTGCCGCATGGGTCCCGCGCAGGTCCGGCTGAAGCCGGACACTACGATTGCTAGCTGGCCCCCACGATTCACCGCCACAGTGCAGGTCCGGCTAAAGCCGGACCCTACGATCGCCAGCCGGACCCGACGATTCACTGTCACAGCGCAGGTCCGGCCGAAGCCGGACCCCACGCGCACGCTAGGACGAGCGCTTGGTGGAACGGGCGATGGCGAGCAGCAGGATTCCGGCGCTCCAGGCGGAGAGCGCGGCCACCTGGGGCCACAGTGTTTCGAGGCCGACACCCTTGAGGAAGATCGACCGCAGGATCACGAGGAAGTAGCGCAGCGGAATGAGATAGGTGAAGGGCTGGATGCCCGCCGGCATGTTCTCGATCGGGAACACGAACCCGGACAGCAGCATCATCGGCATGAGGAAGAAGAACGTCGTCGTCATCATCGCCTGCTGCTGCGTCTGCGAGATGGTGGAGACGAAGAGCCCCAGGCCGAGCGTCGACACCAGGTAGATCAGCGTCGTACCCATCAGCAGGACGTAGCTGCCGCGCATCGGGATCTCGAACCAGAGGATCGCCACCGACAGCACAAGCAGCACGTCGATCAGGCCGACGAGTCCGTACGGCAGCAGCTTGCCCACAATCAGCTGGGCGCGGGTGAGCGGCGTGACGTTCAGCTGCTCCAGCGTGCCCAGCTCCTTCTCCCGCACGATGGCCATCGACGAGAGGTTCGTGGTGACCACGAGCAGCAGCAGCGCCACGATACCCGGAATCATGAAGTCGCGGCTCTCGAGGCGCGGGTTGAACCAGACCCGGACGACGGGCTGTATCGACGGCTGCGGCGCCAGCGAAGCCCCTCCACCGGCCGCCGCTCTCGCTGCCAGTTCCTGGCTGTAACCCGCGATCAGGCTCGACGCGTACGACATCGCCAGCCCCGACGAGTTCGCATCGCTGCCGTCCGCGAGGATCTGCACCGCCTGTGGACGTCCGGTCGAGAGCGCCGCTCCGTATCCACGCGGCACCACGAGCGCGACCCACGCCGTTCCCCGTTCCAGCACGTCGTCCGCATCGTCCGGACTGGCGAGGACCTCGAGCACGGTGAAGGTCGGCGAGGCGTCGAACCGGCTGATCAGCTCGCGGCTGGCCGACGAACGATCGGCGTCGACAACGACGATGGGCACGTTGCGCACGTCGGTGGTCGCCGCGTACGCCAGCATGAACAGCTGGATGATCGGCGCCATGATGACGATGCCGAAGAGCCGCGGGTCCTGGCGCAGCTCGATGAGTTCCTTCCAGATGAGGAAGCCTATGCGGCGCATCTCAGCTCCACTGGCGTCGCAGCCGGAGGGAGGCCAGCCCGAGCACCACCGCCGAATAGAGGGCGAGTGACACGAGCTGCGGCCAGATGATCGGAAGTCCGGCGCCCTTCAGCACGATCGCGCGCAGGGCAATCAGGAAGTAGCGCGCGGGCACGATGTAGGTGACGCCCCGGAGGAACGTCGGCATGCTCGCGATGGGAAAGATGAACCCGGACAGCATCAGGGTCGGCAGGAACGATGCGAGCACCGCGACCTGGAAGGCGACCTGCTGGGTGTCGGCGATGCTGGACACCAGCAGCCCGAGGCCGAGCGCCCCGACGAGGTAGAGCGAGATCGTGCCGAAGAGCACGAGCCAGTTGCCCCGCTGCGGCAGGTCGAATAGCAGCATGGCCACGAAGAGGATCGCGAGTGCCGACGCGAGGGAGATGAGGTAGTACGGAATCGTCTTGCCCAGGACGAACGACGCCGCGTCCAGCGGCGCCATGCGCACCTGCTCCATCGTTCCGCGTTCCTTCTCGCGCACGATCGACAAGGACGTCGAGACGACCGACGTGATCATCACGATGTACGCGATCAGTCCGGGGACGAGGAAGAGCGTGCTCCTCAGCTGCGGGTTGTACCAGACACGCGGCAGGGCCGTGACCACCGGGCCGTTGATCGTCCCGGCTTCGAGCCGGTAGCGGGCCGATTCGCTCTGGAGGATGGTGAGGGCGTAACCCATCACCGTCGTCGCCGTGTTGGCGTTGTCGCCGTCGAGCAACAGCTGCACGGGCACCTGATGACCGCTCGCCAGTTCGCGCGACAGCCCCTCCGGGATGACGACGATGGCGCGGGCGGCGCCGTGGTTCATCAGCTCGGTAATCTGCTGCGGGCTGCGCACGTCAGCCACGAGATCGAAGTAGCCCGAGTTCACGAATGCCGAGACGAGCGCCCGGCTCGCCGCGCTGCGGTCCCGATCCTCGACCGCGAGCCTGACATGCCGGATGTCCCAGTTCAGCGCGTAGCCGTAGATCAGGAGGAAGAACGCAGGCACGAACAGCAGCAGCGTCAGCGACCGGCGGTCGCGGAGGATCTGCCGCACTTCCTTGCGACCGACACTGAGTGCCTTCCGCATCAGTTCCCTGCCTCCGAGACCACTTCGAGGAAGACGTCTTCGAGCGACGGCTCGACCGGCTCGATTCGGTGCGCCCGTACCCCGGAGGTCTGCAGCCGGGTCTCGAGCGCCTGTGGCGACGCGTCGGTGCCGTGACGCAGGACCGCATGCACGGCGGTCCCGAACACGCTGGTCTTCTCCACGTCGTCCATCGCGTCGAGCGCCCGCATGGCCTGCACGGGGTCGGCCGACTGCACTTCGAGGATGGTGCGGCCGGCAAACACCTGCTTCAGCTCGGTGGTGGAGCCGAGCGCGGCCAGCCGGCCCGCGTGGATGATGGCAATGCGGTGGCAGTGCTCCGCTTCGTCGAGGTAGTGCGTGGTGACCAGCACGGTGATGCCGGTGTCCGCCAGCTGGTCGATGAGCGTCCAGAACTGCCGGCGCGAGACCGGGTCGACGCCGCCTGTCGGCTCGTCGAGGAACACGATCGGTGGCTCGTGGAGGATGGCGCACCCGAGCGCGAGGCGCTGGCGCCAGCCGCCCGCGAGGTCCGAGGCTTTCGTGCTCTCCCGGCCGTGCAGGCCCGCCATGTCCATCACGAAGCTGCGGCGGCGCTCGAACCGCTCGCCTGACAGGCCGTAGATACCGCCGAAGAAGCGGATGTTCTGGTCCACCGTGAGCTGTTCGTAGAGCGAGAAGCGCTGCGACATGTAACCGATGCGCCGCTTCACGCCCTCGGGGTCGCGGCCGACGTCCACGTCACCGACGCGTGCCGTGCCGCTCGTCGGCTTCAGGAGGCCGCACAGCATCCTGATCGTGGTGGACTTGCCGGCGCCGTTGCTGCCCAGGAATCCGAAGACCTCGCCCTTGCGCACGTCGAACGAGACATGGTCCACGGCGACGAACCCGCCGAACACGCGCGTCAGCTCGTTCACCGTGATGGCGTTCATCGGCCAACCGCCCTCGTCAGGCGCGCATCCGCGAGCCGGGCCGCCGCGATGGCCTGGGTCCGATCCAGTTCCGCCTGCAGGATGGCCACCTGCGCGTCGACCACGTCGGTGCTGGTGGCCACGCCGGCGGCGAACCGTTCCCCGATGACGCGGCGCGCCTCCGTGGCGGCGCGAACCGCGACGTCCGCAGCATCGAGCGCCGCACGGCTCGACTCCAGCTCCGACAGCCGCTGACGGATCTCGAGCGCCACCATCGAATCGAATTCTGCCAGCCGAGCCTGCAGCGCGCGGACACCGGCGGACGCCTCGGCCACTTCGGACTTCGCACGGCCCCCGTCGAAGATCGGCCAGCTGACGTTGATGCCGGCATCCCACGATTCGCGCCACTCACCGAGGCGCGGGAAGATGCGCGGATTCGGTCGCGCGTAGTCGACGCCGCCGGCAACTGCGACAACGGGACGCCGCCCGGCCTGTGCAGCCCGACCGCGCGTCTCGGCGGCGGCCATGCGCTGCTCGAGTGCCTGTCGTTCGGGCCGGTTCCGCCGCGCGTCGGCCAGCAGCGCCTCGGCGGTGCCCTCTGTCGCTGGCGGGGTCAGTACCGAGAGCGGCACGACTGCGGTGCCTGGTGCGGCGCCGACCAGCCTGGCCAGATCGGCCTCGGCCATCTCGCGCGAGGTGCGCGCCTGGATACTGAGCATCCGCTGCCGCGCCTCCTGCGCCTGCACGGTCAGCACGTCGTTCGGCGGCACCAGGCCCGCGTCGAACTGGTTCCTCACGTCCCTGAGGTGCTCGCCCATGCGCCGCAGCGACTCATCGACCACGCGCTGCGACTCGCGGGCGACGACCAGCGTCCAGAACGCGCGGGTCACATCGAGCCGCACATCGCCGGCCGTCGTGTCGGTGTCGGTGGCCGCCGCCGTGGCTTCGAGCTGCGCCGCCCGTTCGATCGCCTGCAGGCGGCCGGAGGTGTAGATCGGATACTGCACGTCGAGCCGGGCGCGATAGTTGTCGGGGATGTCGGGATAGATGACCCGCAGCTGGTTGTTCGGCAGCAGGATGCCGAACTCGTCCACGTGGTTGGTCCGCGTGTAGCCGCCGACGGCCGCCACCTGTGGCCGCGTGGCGGCGTGCCGTGCGCCAACGATGGCGGTGGCCGCCTCTCCTCGGGCGCGCGCCTCCTCGATGCGATGGCTGGCGGCGAGCGCCCGGGTGACTGCGTCTTCGAGTGACAGCTCGAGTTCGGCGGCCCTGGGGGTGCCGGTTCCTGCGCCTGGGACTTGCGCCCGCAGCGCGGACGGCGGCTGGAAGAGCGCCGCCGCAAGACCGATGATGAGCATGCGTCGTCGTGTCACTGGAGTTCTCCGAGCCTCGTCACGAACACGTCTTCGAGCGACGGCGGCACCTGCCTGACGCTGGTCACGGCCACACCCGCCTCTCGCAGTTCCCTGGTCAGCCTGTCGGCGCCCTGTCCGCCGGCTTCGGTGAGCCTGACGTGAGCGCGCTCGCCGAACGTCTGCACGTTGGCCACGTCGGGAAAGCGGCGCAGGGCTGCCACCGCCTGGCGATGGTCGGCCGCAATCACCTCGAAGAGCGCACCGGGCAGGCTCCGTCGCAGGGCGTCCGGCGTGTCGAGCGCGAGGAGTTGTCCGTTGTGCAGAAGGGCGACGCGCGAGCAGCGCTCCGCCTCATCGAGATACGGCGTGGACATCACGATGGTGATGCCCTGGGAGAGGAATTCGGACAGCAGCTTCCAGAACTCGCGTCGTGACACCGGATCGACGCCGGTGGTCGGCTCGTCGAGCACGATCAGGCGCGGCTCGTGGATCAGGGTGCACGCGAGCGCGAGTTTCTGTTTCATGCCTCCGGACAGCTGGCCGGCGAGCCTGTTCGCAAACTGGGTCAGCTGGGTCAGCTCGAGGAGGCGCGCGCGCCTGGCGCCGTAGTCGCGCATCCCGTGGATCTCGGCGAAGAACGCGATGTTCTCGTTGATGCTGAGGTCCGCGTACAGACTGAAGCGCTGCGACAGGTAGCCGACCGAGGCAGTGACCTCGCGGTGCTGCCGTACCGGGTCGGCGCCGAGCACATGGATCTGGCCAGAGTCAGCGCGCAGCAGCCCGCACAGCATGCGGATGCTGGTGGTCTTGCCGGCGCCGTCGGGGCCGATGAGGCCGAACATCTCGCCCGCGCGGATCGACAGGCTCAGGTCCTTCACGGCCTCGACCGCGCCGTAGCGGCGGGAGACGCGCTCGAAGGTGACGGCGTCAGCGGACAAAGGGGATCTCCGCCTCGACCGGCATCCCGGTCTTGAAGGTGCCGTTGCTGTTGTCGACGCTGACCTTGATGCGGTACACGAGCTTCGAGCGATCGTCGGCGGTCTGCACGTTACGCGGCGTGAACTCGGCGCGCTCGGAGATGTAGCTGATCTTCCCGGGCGTGCCGCTGCCACCGGCATCGGTGAAGACCGTCACGGCGTCGCCCACGCGAAGGCGCGGCACGACCGGCTCGTCGACGTACACGTTCGCCCAGGCGTGATCGAGGTCCGTGATCACCACGATGGGCGCGCGCGGCTGAATCAGCTCGCCTTCGTCGGCGATCGTGGTGGTGACGACGCCGGCAATGGGCGCCGCGATCGACGCGTCGGCCACCGCCTTCTCGAGCGTGGCGATCTGGGCGTCGACCGTGGCGATGCGCGCACGCGCGACGTCCACGTCTTCCCGTCGGGGGCCGGCCTTGACCCTGGCCGCGGCTTCCTGGGCGACCCTGATGCGCTCGCGCGCCGCCTGCACCCGCTCACGCGCGATGTTCCGCCGCGCCACGGCGTCGTCTCTCTGCTTGCGCGACCCGGAGTTCGCGGCAATCAGCTGCTCGAAGCGCTGGACATCTACTTCGGCCGCGGCGAGTTCGGCTTCCGCCGGGGGGACCTCCGCCTGCGCGGCCACCACCTGCGCCTCGGCCGGGCGGATGTCCTCGACGCGTGGACCGGCCTGCACGGCGCGCAGCTGCGCCTCGGCCTGCGCGCGCTCCGCGCGGGCGCGGGCGATGGCCAGTTCCGCGTCGGCGGTGTCCAGCACGGCGATGGCCGCCCCCTGCGCGACCCGGTCGCCCTCGGCGACCTTGCGGCTCACGAGGCGGCCCGGCACCTGGGAGGCCACCTGCACTTCAGTGGCCTCGATCTGCCCGGACACGCGGACACGGTCGGACGGCGGCGGCGTCCGGCAGGCGGCGGTAGCCGCCAGGAGGGCCGCGGCGGCACATGCGAGTCGACGTTGGGATCGTGTTGAAGCGTTCATCATCGGTGTCTCTGTTGATCGTCTGCGGCAAAGGCTCGCTGGAGCGACAGGGCGAAGTCCGCGAGGAATGCGTCGGTCTCGAGCGGTGCGTGCACGCCGGGCGACGTCCGGCGAACCGGGAGGCGCTGGCGCACGGGCCGGCTCGCGATGAACATCAGGATCGGCGCGATGGTGGTGAAGTAGGCCGCGAGCGGGTGCATGCTCCGGAACGCGCCGTTCTGGGTCCCGGGCCGCAACAGCTCCGCGAAGGCCTGCGGCACGGAGGCCAGCACGGCGAGGGTGTCGGCATCCAGGTGCGCGCCCCCTTCCGCCACTTCCCTCAGCATGATCGACGGGAAGTACGGGTGCGCCTCGATGTGCGCGGCGACAGTCCGCACGACCGTCGCCAGCAGGGCCTCCGGCGTAGCCCCCGACGTGGCAATGCTCCGCACCGTGGCGACGATCGCGGCGAACTCGGCGCGCAGCAGCGCACGGTAAAGCGCCTGCTTGCTCCCGAAGTGGTAGTAGAGCATCGCCTTGTTCACCCGCGCGCGGCGGGCGATGCGGTCGACGCGCGCGCCGCCGAAGCCGCGCTCCGAGAATTCCAGGGCGGCGGCGGCGAGGATGCGGTCCGGTGAGACGCGGGCTTGGCGCGGCATTGAAACTAACCAGTTAGTTAACTTGACTCACTCTACACTAGAACCATGAAAGTTGTCATCGCCGGCGGCTCCGGGTTCCTCGGGCAGCCCCTGACGGCGGCCCTCGCGGCCGGCGGCCACGAGGTCGTCGTCCTCACGCGCAGCGAGCACGTCGCGGTGGCGCGCCCGGTGCGGGCCGTGCACTGGGACCTGAAACGGACGCTGGCGCCCTGGGCGGTCGAGATCGACGGCGCCGATGCCGTGATCAACCTCGCTGGTGAGTCGATCGCGGGCCATCGCTGGAGCGCGGCACAGAAGCACCGCATCGAGGAGAGCCGCGTGCTCGCCACCGCGCGCCTCGTGGAGGCGATCGGCGCCGCCGCACGCCCCCCGGCCCTGCTGCTGAACGGATCGGCCGTGGGCTTCTATGGCCACGGCGGCGACAGCCTGATTACCGAGGAGACCGGCGCCGGGCACGACTTCCTCGCCAGCGTCTGCCGCCGATGGGAAGCACAGGCCGTGATGGCCAGTTCCGCGCAGACCCGGGTGGTCTGCCTGCGTACCGGCCTTGTCCTCGCACGTCGCGGCGGCGCGCTGCCGAAGATGCTGCCGCCTTTCAGGCTCGGCGTGGGGGGCCGGCTCGGCTCGGGTCGCCAGTACTGGCCGTGGATCCATCACCAGGACTGGCACCGGCTCGTCCGGTTCATCCTCGACACCCCGGACCTCGTGGGGCCGGTCAATGCCACCGCGCCCAACCCGGTCACCAACGACGAGTTCACGCGTGAACTCGGGCGCACCCTCGGCCGGCCTACCTACTTCCCGGTACCCGCACTCGCGCTCCGCATCCTGCTTGGCGAGATGGCCGACGCGCTGCTGCTCTCAGGCCAGCGCGCCACACCCGCCAAGGCGCAGGCGCACGGGTTCACCTTCACCTACCCGACGCTGCCGCTCGCCCTCGACGCCGTGCTGCATCACGAATAACTCGGCAAGGCCGGCGTGCCTTCATGGCACGTCGATCGGAGGGCGATCGGGGCTTGTGGTGAAGCGAGGAGCGTGCAAGGATACGCGCGCCATGACCACTGTCCCTCGTCTCTGTCTCGCGCTGACGCTGCTCGGCCTCTCGGCTCCGATGACCCTCGCGCAGGGACCGGCACCGTCCGCCGCCATCACGCAAAAGCTGGATAACGACAAGGCCCGCGTGTACGTGGCCACCCTGCAGCCGCACGTGCCGTCGCGCTCGCCAAACGGACACGCGACGAACCGTGTCCTCATCTACCTCGACACCGGCACCATGACACGGCAGGAAGGCAACGGACCGGTCGAGACGATCCGGTTCACGCGCGGAGACGTGCTCTGGCGTCCGGCGAGCGGCGCCTACGTCGCCGAGAACGTGGGCAACGCGCCGATCCGCATCCTCGAAGTGGATCTCAAGACCACGCCGTCCGGGCCCGCGCCAACAACCGCACTCGACGCGCCGGTCGTCGATCCCGCGCGCTACACGGTCGTGCTCGACAACCCGCAGACGCGCGTCCTCCGCGTGCACTTCGGCCCGCACGAAGTGGGCGCACGCCACGAGCACATGCTCAATCGCGTGGTCGTCTACATGAACGATCAGGGGGCCCGGAAGGCCGACGATGTGGGGATGTCAGGGCCGGCAGTGCACGTGGAACAGAACGACACCGATACGCCGCAGGACCGGATTGCGGTCGAGCTGAAATGACAGGGCAGGCTGGGCAGGCACGGCCGGCGGGAGTGCCGCAGCCTCGCCCGGCCGGCCCGCCGTGCCAGCCCTTGTCTCAGACGAACGTCAGCGCCGGATTGCGGTAGTCCGCATTGAGGATGGCGCGCGAGTCGGCGCCAAGCCACGAGTCGATGACCCGCGCGTAGACCGATCGGAAGTCGGTTTCGAAGCGCACGTCGCCCGCCGCGTTCTCGAGCGTCGGGTTGCTCGGATCGAGGTTCAGGTTCGGCGCGGTGCCGTAGAGACCGCCGTTCACGCGACCGCCCATCGCCAGCATGACCGACGCCGCACCGTGGTCGGTGCCGTTGCTGCCGTTCTCCGAAATGCGACGTCCGAACTCCGAGAACGAGAGCACCAGCGTGCTGCTGAGCAGCCCCTGGTTCGTCAGGTCCTGATAGAACGCGAGCAGCGCATCGTTCAGCGTTGCCATCAGGTTGAAGTAGCTGCCGTTGGTCTGGTTGGGGTTCTGCGCCGAATGCGTGTCGAACCCTCCGGTCGTCACGTAGAACACACGCGTGCCGATGCCGCGCACCATCGCGCCCGACACCGCCTTGAGCGCCTGGCCGAGGCCCGTGTTCGGGTACGTCACGGTGCCGTTGTACGTCGCCACGGTGGCCACGCGGTCCAGCGTGTTCATCGCCGCCTGCGCGTTGGCGTAGACGAACGCCAGCTCCGGATTGTCGACCGGGATGTGCGAGTTGATCCGCAGCGCCGCCGCGCGTTCAGCCGCAGCCTCGGCGCCGCTGTTCGGGCTCGCGAAGGCGTAGGTGGCGGGGTTCGGGATGGCCGGCACCGACACCCGGTTCGCCTGCAGCACGCGTGGCAGATCGCGCGTCGTGTTCCAGCCGACCAGCGCATCGACCGGCGACGGCAGCGAATCGAGGTAGCGCCCCACCCAGCCGTTGCTCGTCGGGTTGCTCGGGTCGGCCGACGACCAGATGTCGGTCCCGAGGAAGTGCGATCGGCTCTGGTTCGCGTAGCCCGTGCGCTGGATGAGGGCCAGCGAGCCGCGGTCGAAGATCTGCTTCAGCCCCGTGAGCCGGGGGTGGAGCCCGAGCGCCACACGCGACGAGTCGGTGCCGACCTGCAGGACGTTCGACGCCGGAATCGCGATGTTCGGGCGGCGCGCGTAGTAGTTGCTGTCGTTGTAGGGCACCACCATGCTGAGCGAGTCGTTGCCGCCGCTCAGATAGAGGATGACCAGGTTGCGGGACGTGGAGCCCTGCGCCTGCGCCACGTCGGTGAGGATCTCCGGTGCCGCGTACGTGAGCGTGAACGCCGCGACGCCGCCCTTGACGAATTGACGCCTGGTGATCTTCATACGAACTGGTACTCCGGCGTGCCGGCAATGAGGTGAACGAGACCCGACACCTTGGTCTGCAGCTGCGTGGCGCTTCCGGTCCACGAGGTGATGTTCGCGCGCAGGTATGCGAGCAGCGTCGCCCGCGTGTCGGCGTCCACCGCGGGCGTCCGCAGGGCCTCCAGCACGAACGAGAGCAGTTCCTCCGGCGAGCCCGCGTGGCCCCTGGCCGCGGTCGCCAGGTTGAACTTCTGGTTGGCCGCCAGCGCGGACGCGAAGTTCATGCGCGCGAGCGTCGAGCCGGTGGAAAACCACGAGCGGCCCAGATCCCAGCCGGCCACATCGGGCGGATCGAACAGGTTCTGGCCCATGTTGGAGAGCGGGGTGAGCGCATCGTTCACCGAGAACCCGCTCCACCCGATGTCCTTCAGCGACCGGACGACGAACTCCACCGGCCAGCCGTAGCGGGTGAACATGTTGGCGCTGTCCCCGAACTCCGGCGAGGTCAGGAGTTCGCGCATCACCGACTTCATGTCGTAGCCGCTGCGGAAGTAGGCCGCCGAGATCCGGTCGAGGAAGCTCGACGGAATGTCGCCCACTTCCGAGACGAAGAAGCGGTACAACTTCGCGCCGATGTAGCGCGGGGTCTCGGGGTGCGCCGCCAGCGCGTTGATCAGGTCCAGGCCGTCCTGCATGCCGTCGGTGGCCGGACGCGCCTTGATCGTCTTGCTTCCATCCGCATAGATCGGGAAGCTGAAGGTCTTGTCGGTGGTTTCGTGCTGCCCGGCGTTGTAGATGAACTGGTAGTGCTGCGTACCGTCAGCCGCATTGCCGGGCCGGGTCAGGTTCCATCCGGTGAAGACCCGCGCCGCGGCATAGACGTCGGCCTCGGTGTAGTTCTTCACGCCGAACGTGAAGAGCTCCATGATCTCGCGGCCGAAGTTCTCCTGCGGGCGGGTGCGCGTGTTGGTGTTCCCATCCAGCCAGAACACCATCGCCGTGTCCTTGGCCACGGCCACCAGCAGATCCCGGAAGTTGCCGAGCGCCATGTCGCGGAACAACTCGATCTGCCCGCGCACACCGGCCGGATCCTCGGACGGCTTCGACGCGAGGTACCGGGTCGCCTCCGTGGTGCCTATGAGGCCGGCCAGCTTGGAATAGCCGGTCGCGAAGTGGTTGTGCCAGAAGAGCGCCATCTTCTCCTGGAGCGGACGGTCCGTGTGCACCATCCTGAACAACCAGCGCTGCCGGGAGTCGGTGATCACGCTCGCCGGCGCGAACTGCCCGCGCGTCGTGATGCCGACGTACCCCGGTTGGCCAATCTTCTGGTCCACGTCGTCGGGGATCCGCTCGTACTCGAGGAGGCGCGTCAGTGCCCCTCCAATCGAGAGCGTGCGGTAGACGTCCAGTTCATCCTGCCGCGCGCCGAACCCGGCGCGGCGGAGGAGGTGTTCAATCTTCGGATCCAGGACAAATGCCATCACACACTTCCTGAGGTGGGCATGGTAACGCCACTGCCGGGCTTGGGCAATCGAAGAGCGGCCGGCAGCACCAACGGATGGCGATCGGCACGTCAGTGGAGGGCGCCCCGCCACCTCAAGCTTAGACCGGATGGCAGAGAGACGGTTATCAGAGAAAGGCAGGCCCACTCGTACGTGGGTGAATCGGTGAAGTGGTGAGTGGGTCCGGCACGTTCCGGCCCTCTCACCACTTCGGGATCTCCCTTACTGCGCCTTGGGCGGGACCGCACTCAGGCTGACCAGGTTCGCGAGCAGCTGGTACGCGCCGTCCACGCCGGCGGGCAGTTCGCGCCACAGGCCGAGGCCCACATACACCCAGCGGCCCTTGCCGTACTGCGCTTCGACCAGCGCGCCCTTCTTCTCACCCTTGTTGTAGGCGAAGGGTTCGTCGAGGGCCACGAGGTCCTTGTAGCGCGGGTCCTTCTCGCCGAGGAAGTAGAGGCCGCGCTCCTGCACCCAGCCCTTCCAGGTGTTCTCGTCCACCCGGTTCGGCGTGTAGAAGAGCGGGCTGTCGCGATCGAGGGTCCGCACAGGGGCGAACTCGTCGGTCACGCGCTCCGAGCTGACCCTGGCCGGATACGGGCCGTACTGCGCCTGGTTGAACTCGAACTTGTTGTACTGGACGATGAGCGTGCCGCCCTTCTGCACGTAGTCGAGCAGGCGGCTGTTGTTGGCACGGAGATCCGCCCGGCGCTCGTAGGCGCGCACGCCGGTGATGATCGTCGTGAACTTCGACAGGTCGCCCCACGCCAGGTCGCCCTCATCCAGCATCTCGACGTTCAGTCCGAGCTGCTCGAGCGCCGGCGGCACCTCATCGCCGACGCCCATGATGTAGCCGACCCGCAGGTTGGGCGCCACCTTCACGTCGATCAGCTTCAGCACGACGTCCGCATCGCGGTAGATGTGCGCGCGGCGGATGTGCGGATACTCGACCACCTGGTAGCCGCGGGCGAACGACGCGCCGCCCGAGGTGACCTGCGCCTTGATCCGGTACTCACCGGCCTTGGCGGCTGCAGCCGGACGGACCTCGAAGCGGACGGTCTGCGTCTCGTCTTCACGCGTGAACTTCACCGTATCCTGCACCGGCACCGAGGTCCAGCCCTGGGGCAGTTCCAGCTTCACGAGGCTCTCGCTCGCACCCTTCGCGTCGTTGACGACCGTGACGCGGACCTCTCGGCCCGCGGGACGCGCCGCACGCGCGGGCGCGCCGGCAGCCGTCGGCCGCGGCGCACGGGCCGCCGAAGTCGGGATGATGGCGATCTCGGGCGACACGTTCACGGACGCCGCCGGCACCACCAGCACGTCGGACCGCTTCTCACCGCTGAAGATGTTGCCTTCGTAGCGGTACTGCACCGGACCGGCATCGACGACATCGATCGCGTCGGCGCCGGTCCCGACGGTCAGCGTGACCGTGGCGCGGAACGGCGTCGGACGGTACGGGAGGCCGAAGGGCGCGTCGGCGTCGAACGTATAGCGGCCGGCCACTCCCTCGCGATGCCAGTAGGGCTCGGTGGCGCGTGCATCGGCGGGAATCTTCATGGACGGCCCGCACTGCGCCACCTGGCCGCGCTTGAGGGTCGACAGCGGACGCGGCGGCGCCTGCTGTCCTCCACGCCCGCCACCAGGACCACCGGGGCCGAACGCGCCGAAGATGTTGGCGCTCAGCACCTCGGTCATCGCACACGCGCCGGGCGCGTCGAAGCCGTCGAAACTCACCTGCTTCACGGTCACGTCGGCCGCACCGCGGTTGGCCACGATCGTCGTGACCTTGACCGCCTGCCCCGGCACGACGACGCCGTCGTCTGCCAGTGTCTCGATCTTCACGTTGTTCGCGAGCAGCAGCGCCTCGTTGAACTCGCGCTCCTTCTGACCGAGGCGGTAGTCGATCTCATACCGGCCCTGCTCGCTGACGCTGCTCATCGTCTTGAGCTGCGTGCGCAGGGCGCGCACGGCGCGCTGACCGGCGACGAGCGGCGCGAGCACCGCGGCATCGTTGTCGCCGTCGAACGCCCGCTGCGCCTGCTGCACGGCAGTGGCGATGGCCGCGAGGCCGTTCGTCAGCTCCTGCGGCGGCTGCGCGCCCGCGAACTGCGCCAGGCCGGCGATCGACGAGTCGATGTTGTCGAACATGTGCTTCTCGTCACGATCCATCTGCCCGGGAATCGCGGTGTCAGCCATGTAGTAGGTGGACTCGACGGCGCCGGGCAGCGACAGCAGCTGCGCCATGCCCTGGCACTTGTGCATGCTGCGCGCCTCGGTGCCGATCTCCGTGTAGGTCTTGCCGAGCAGCGGGTCGTAGCCGGAGAGGTCGAGGCGCAGCGTGCGCGCCGGGCGGACGGCGTTCGGGTCGGCCGGGCCGCCGAAGTTCGTCATGAAGTACAGCTTCTTCGGCTGCCACGGGCGCAGGCCCTCGCGGATCTGCTCCGGATACTTCGTCGGGTCGCCTGCGATCTTGAACGCCTCGGCGGAGAGGCGCGCCGACGTCTGGTGGTGCTGGCCGCCGCCCACGCCGGTCGTGCTCAGCCCCGCCATCACGTCGGGCCTGATCGTGCGAATGAGCCGCACGAAGTCGCCGAGCACCTCGTCGTGCCCCCACTTCTCGAGCGTCTCCTCGACGCTGAACGAGTACCCGAAGTCGACGGCGCGGGTGAAGTACTGCTCGGCACCATCGAACCGGTGGAGGGCGGCGAGTTCCTCCGTGCGCAGGACACCCAGCGCCTCGAAGATCTCGGGACCGATTTCGTTCTGGCCGCCGTTCCCGCGCGTGGCGGTCGCCAGCGTCGTGCGGTAGCCCTGGCCGCGGTTCAGCATCACCAGCAGGCCGTTGTTCTCGTCGTCGGGATGCGCGGTGGTCATCATGAAGATGCCGGCGTTCCCGAGGTGCCGCAGCGCGAGGCCGAGCGCGGCGTGGCCCTGGACCTCGTCGATCGGCGTGACGCGCATCTGGGCGGCGGGAACGGAGATGCCGACGCATCCCACCGCGAGGAGGATGAACAGAAGACGTTTCATTGATTTGTTCCTATGAAGGCAGGCAGGGCGGGCGAGGCTGGCGGGACTGCAACGAACAACGGGCGGAGCCTGCATCGCACGTGAGCCCCAGTTGCTGCCCAGCCTGCCATGCCTGCCCCGCCCGCCCTCTTTCCTGTTAGAACGCCACCTTGAAGCCGAGCTGGAACTTGCGCTGCTCGAAGCCGCCCGGGTTGACGCGCTGATACGGGTCGAACACGATCGCCGTCGTCGGGGTGCCGGTCGCGTCGGTCGTGGTCGTGGTGTTGATGCTGGAGAGCTGCTGCGTGTTGAACGCGTTCTTCAGCTCCGCCACCACCTCGGCACGGACGGCGCCGCGGATCGGCACCTTGCGCGTGTAGCGCAGGTCGACGTTCTTGCGGGTGGGCAGGTAGATCGCGTTGCGGCCGATGCCGATCGCGCGGTCGCCCGTGGACCCGTCGCCGTTCAGGTCGAGGTTCGACGTGAGGTTCGTCGGCAGGCCGCTGTTGAACTGCAGCAGCGCACCGAACTGGTTGCCGCTGAGCAGCTGCCGCACTAACGCGTTCGACGCCTTGCTCTCCGAGGTGTAGACGATCGTGCCCGTGAAGTTGTGCCGCATGTCGAGCGGGTTCGGGCCCTTGTCACGATCGAGGTTCGTCGGGTCGGTCCGCGCCGCCTCGGCCTGCACCGTGAGCTGCGTCGGGATCGGCGCGTTGTCGATGCCCTTGCCGAGCGAGTACTGCACGTTGAAGGTGAGGCCCGCGGCGAAGCGCTTCGAGGCCTGCAGGGTCATCGACTTGAACGTCGACTCGCCGAGCGACTGCACTTCGTTGATGTGGTTGAAGCGCGGGTCCACGCGGGTCGTGCCGCTGACCGCCGTCGAGTAGACCGGGCGACCATCCGACAGGAACGAGACCGGGTTCATCAGGTTGATGTCGGTCACGACCGGCAGCTGGCTGCCCTTCGCATACATCACCGAGAGCGACGTCGACAGGTCGTTCACGAACGCGTGCTCGAGCTGCGCGTTCGCCTGCCACGTGTGCGCCACCTGGAACTCCGGATCGATCGCCCAGGGCGACTGCGTCGTGATCGTGCCGGTCGAGACGGTGCCCGGGAAGGCCGGGGCGCCGGCCTGCGTGCCGGAGTAGGTGTAGGCCGGAGCCTTCGGCGAGCCGCTCAGCTGCAGCGCCTGCTCGTAGCCCCCGAGAATCGGCTGGTCGTACATGATGCCGGTGCTGCCGCGCAGCACGGTCTTCTTGTCGATCGCCCAGGCCACGCCCACGCGCGGACCCCAGTTGTTCCGGTCGATGTTGAACGACTGGGTCTGGGCCAGCGGCGCGGTCGAGAGGCCGTCCGGGTACTTGTACAGGTCGTAGCGCACGCCGTAGAGCACCTTGATGGACGGCTTGATCTGCCAGTCGTCCTGCGCGAAGTAGCTCTGGATGTTCGTCGCCATCTCGAAGTTCAGGTCGCCCGTGATCTGGGTCATCGTCGTGTAGCCGAACGGGGCGGTGCCGGCCTTCGCCGCGAGGTAGGACGCGACGCTGGGGAAGGTGTAGACCCACTGCGGGGCGGCCGTGCGCCCGTCGTAGATGTGCTGCCAGTCGAACCCGACCTTGAGCGCGTGCGCACCGCGGATGTAGCTGAAGTTGTCGACGACCTGCGTGATGTTCTGCTTGAAGTCGAAGCCCGCGTTGCCCTGGCCGGTGCCCGAGAGCGGCGCGCCGAAGCCGGCGATGCCGTTGATCGTGACCGCAGGACCGGTGCCCGAGTCGCTGTTCGCCACCGACGACTGATGCCGGTGGGCGTACTGGATGCGCAGTTCGTTCAGCTTGTTCGAGCCGATCGTGGTGACCGCCTGGCCAGCGAAGGAGTCCATCGCGTCGAGGAAGTCCGTGGCGCGTTCGACGGTGTTGATGCCGCCGCCAGAGTTGTACGGCGCATCGTTGTGGAACTGGATCCAGCGGAAGGTCAGGCGGTTCGCGCCATTCAGCTGGTAGTCGCTCTTCGCGATCTTGAACTTCGCCGTCTGCACGTTCGGCACGGCGGTCGGCTGGGCCTTGAGGCCGAGCTGGCTGACGATGTCGGAGCTGACGGTGATGAGGCTGTTCGACGACAGGTCACGACGCGTCTGCTCCCAGCCGCCGTAGAAGAACAGCTTGTTCTTCACGATCGGGCCGCCGAGATTCGCCGTCCCGGTGTCCACCTTGGTTTCGGGCTTCACGGCCGTCGCGGCGATCGCGGGGCAGTTCGCGGCTGGGGTCGTGCTGCCGCAGCCAAAGAAGAACGGGAACGCGCTGAAGTTCTTGCGGCGGAACAGGTAGCTGCCCGCGCCGTGGAAGGTGTTGGTGCCCGACGGCGTCACGGCGTTGTAGACCATGCCCATGGTCTGGCCGAACTCCGGCGCGAACCCGGTGGTGATGACCTTCACTTCCTGGATCATCACTTCGGACATCGGCAGCAGGCGCAGGCCCGCGCGGTCCTTCTCGGTGTTCGTGTTGCCGTCGATCTGGTAGTTGATGCGCATCGCGGCGCCGTTGGCGGCGAGACGCGGCACGCCGAACTCGACGTTCTCGGTGCCCGTGACGCCCGGCTGCGCCAGCGCGAAGTTGTACGGGTTGCGCGCGACGAGCGGCAGGTTGTGCACCTCGAGGTCGGACATCGTGTGCCCGACGTCGATGCGGCCGAGATCCACGGCCGGCGCCTGCGACGTCACTTCCACCGTCTCGCTGACGGTGCCCACCTCCATCGTCATGTTGACGACGGCGGTCTGGCCGACGGAGAGCGGCACGTTGTCGTTCTGGATCTTCTTGAAGCCCTGCAGTTCGGCCACGACACGATAGGTGCCGATGGGCAGCAGCGGGGCACGGAACAGCCCCAGCTCATTCGTGACGAGCGAACGTTCGAGACCGGTGCCGGTGTTGGTGACGATCACGGTGACGCCAGGCAGCACGCCACCCTGTGAATCCGAGATGGTGCCTTCGATGGCGCCGTTGGCGGCCTGGGATTGCGCGAAAGCCGACCCTGCCATCAGGACAAGCGCCATCGCGACAATGAACTTACGGAGCATTGCTGACTCCTTATATGTGGAATAGAGGCTGACTTCCGAGTATAGCCCCCTCTTTCGGCCGGGATGCAATGGCGGGCGGAGCGTTTCCGGGACGAATCGGCTCGATCCAATGCAATCGATCCGTGCCCGCACCTGCGTGCGATGGCCGCGCGCGACACGCGGATTGCGCTCGTCGGGCCGTCTAGCGACCGAAGGCGAACGCCAGATCGGCCGCGTCGGTTTCCTGCCGGTAATGGCGAACGAGCAGCCGGCTGGCGAGGCCGGCACCGGTCAGTGACGCACCGACCGTGCCGAACGCGAACAGGTGGCGGGGATAGTGGCGATGAGGACCGACGAGCGGAAGGCCGGTCGCGGTTGTGGCGTAGGGTTGATCCCAGCCCGCCGCAGGCTGCAGCCCCGAGATGTCCGGGTAGATGGTCGACAGCTCGTACATCAACTGCCCGGTCCGTTGCACCAGCGTGGCGTGTCTCCGCGTGGCGGGCACCACGCCGCCATCGGCCCCGCTGACGAGCAGCCGTTCGTCGTCGATCCAGGCGATCCGGTGCGGTGGGTCGGCGTCGTCGCGCAGCAGGCAGTCGCGGCGCCCCAGCACGGGTCGAATGGCGGCGGGCACCGGCTCCGTCAACACGTGAAAGGCGGTCGCGAGCGGCAGGTGACGGTCCAGTGCGGGGAACAAGGTGCCCGGCGCGGTGGTGGTGACGACGAGCCGGCTGGCGCGGATGGTGGCTGCGCGCCCCACGGCCGCTGTCGCCTCGTCACGCGTGGAGGACGTGCGTGTGACCGCGGTGCGTTCGAAGATGCGTGCGCCCCGCGACACCGCCGCTGCCGCGAACGCGAGCGTCAGCCTGTAGGGATCCACCAGCGCACTCTGCGTGGTTCGCACGCCTGCCATGGCCGGGCAGCCCGCGATCGCACTCGCGGCGCGGGCCGGCAGCAGCTGCAGGTCCAGCGCCGCGCTCGTCCGCAGGCGGTGTTCACGCCTGAGCATGTCGGCAGCGTCGGCCGTGCGCGCGAAGGTGAGGGAGGGTCGCCGGTCGAAACGGCTCGACAGCCCGCGTCGCCGCACGAGCGCGCCGAGGTCGAGTGCGGCCCGGCGCCAGGCCTGCCAGGCCTGCTTCGCCGCGCGGCGCCCGAGCGCGGCGTCGCTCACAGCGAACGGCACTGTCGGCGTGTCGGTGATCCAGCCGGCGGACGACCCCGATGGTCCCTGCCCGAGACGTTCCGCCTCGAGCAGCACGACATCGACACCGGCGGCAGCGAAGGCGTAGGCCGTGGCACAGCCGGTCAGGCCGCCGCCAATGACGACGACCTCCGCCGTGGCGTGCCCTTTCAGCCTGGGGAACGCCGGCAGCCGGCTCTTCGGAAACTGACCAACCCAGGGCGACCGGCCGTAGACAGGACGCATGCGGGGCCGATTCTAGCCCCAGGGCCGGCCCCGCTTCAGCGTCGCGGCGTCCGAATGGCCTGCTCGCGCGCGAGAAGGGCCTTCTTGCGCTCCGTTCCCCATCGATACCCGCCCACGCCGCCGGCCGACGGCACGACGCGGTGACACGGAATGGCGAGCGCCACCGGGTTCGTCGCGCACGCACGCGCCACGGCCCTGGCCGCACGCGGGCGCCCGATGGCCGCGGCCACGGCGCTGTAGCTGCGGGTCTCGCCCCGTGGGATCTCGCGAAGGGCATTCCAGACCTGCCACTGGAACGCAGTCGCCTGGACGTCGAGCGGCAGGTCGAGCCGGGGCGAGCGGCCGGCCAGATGCGCGAGCACGGCCGCCACCGCCGACTCGAGGTCCGCGGCGGCGCGCTGCACCGTCGCCCGGGGGAACTCGGCGCGCAGCGCCTGCACCAGGTCGGCATCGGCACTGCCGACGCTGACGCGGCACACGCCCCGCGGCGTCGCCGCGACGAGCACGCGTCCAATCGGTGTCTGCGCACACGTGTAGCGCACGACCTCACCCGTTCCACCCGCCTTGTAGACCGACGGGCTCATGCCGAGCTTTGGCGCGGCCCGCTCGTAGAAGCGGCTGCCCGACCCGTACCCGGCTTCGTACATCGCGGTGGTCACGTCAGCCGCCGAACGCAGCGCCGCCTTGACGGCGTCGAACCTCCGCGCCTCGGCGAACGCTCGCGGCGTCACGCCGACGATCCGGGTGAAGTTGCGCAGGAAGTGATGGCGTGCACTCCCGGCCAGACGAGCGAGCTGTTCCAGGGAGAGCGGCGTCGTGCCGGCGTCGGCAATCGCGCGGCAGGCCGCGGCCACCTTCGCCAGCCACGGATCGCCGGCGCCGAGCGGCCGGCAGCGCAGGCAGGGCCGGAATCCGGCCTGCTCCGCCGCCGCAGCGGTGGCGAAGAAGCGCACGCGCTCGCGGCCCGGGCGACGGCTTGGACACGAGGGGCGGCAGAACACGCCCGTGGACGTGACGCCGTAATAGAAGCGCCCGTCCTGTGAGGCGTCGCGCGCAAGCACAGACGCCCAGCGTCGGCCATTCACATCACCAGTCACGATCGAAGATGCAGTCATCATGCGCCAGTTGTAGCGCCTGGGGAAACTTCGCCGCCATCCGCCGATTGCGATCGAACTGGGCGGCGGCCCGGCCGTCCCCGGGTGTAGCATCTCGGCCCTATGAGCCTGATGCGTGCTCTTCAGGACGGCGCGCTGCTGTCCGCGGTCGCGTGCGTGCTGATCTTTGCCTCGCTCCGCGCCAACCCGCGCATCTGGCTGAACGACTTTCCTCCGGACATTCGTGCGGCCGTTCCCCCGAAGACGGCCGCCGAGCGCCGGCAGTCGCTCCTCTGGGGGCTGCCGTTCCTGGCCGTGCTGCTGGGGGTGCCGATCGTGTCCACGGTGCTGGCCGCGCAGGCCGGCGGCAGCGAGCCGTTCGCCCGGTTGTGGCGGCATGCATTCGTGGTGGCGTTCGTCTTCAACCTCGTCGATCTGCTGCTCGTCGACTGGCTGATCCTGTGCACCGTCAGGCCGCGCGCGTTCGTGCTGCCGGGCACCGAGGGCATGGCGGGCTACCGGAACTACCGTCATCACTTCCGCGGCTTCCTCATAGGCACCGTCTTCTCGGCCGTGCTGGCCGCAGTGGCCGCAGCGGTCGCCCTGGCCGCATCGTAGGTCCGGCGGCGCGCTTGCTACGGCTGCAGCATGACCAGGCCGCAGTCGCAGAGCGAGCCCACCCCACCATTTCCGGCGCGCAAGCTGGACAAGCCAGGCATCGAGGCCGACCTCGAGCCCCGGCCGAGATACGAAGCGCCGCGGTACAAGCCTGCCGGAAAACTCGAGGGCATGGCCGACCAGCGGTTCTACGCTTCAGGAATGTACGCGTAGAGCCGCTGGTCTCGGACCTGCCCATCCTTGATCGCACTGCGTCGCAGGTGCCCTTCGAGCACATAGCCGGCCTTCTCGAGCACGCGGCACGACGCGAGGTTGTGCGCGAACGGCAGCGCGAAGATCCGCGTGAGGCCATGGCTCGCGATCGCGTACTGCGTGAGGGCCCGCAGTGCCTCCGTGCAGATGCCGCGGCCCCAGTAGCTCTCGCCCAGCCAGTAGCCGATCTCGGCCGACACACGCTCGATGTCGTGCTGCAGCATGAAGCCGATTCCGCCAACCGCCTCCCCGTCCGCCTCGATGCAGAAGGTGGTTTCGGGCCGGTTCATCTTCACGCGGTGGATGAACGACACGGCGTGATTGCGGGTGTAGGGATGCGGAAAGCGGTCGCGGAGGTTCAGCCAGATCGCGTGGTTGTTCGCGTGCGTCGCGATCGCGGTCGCGTCGCCGGCCTCCCAGGACCGGACCACACAGCTACTCAGCTCGATCCGCATGGCCCGTCGCCCTCTGTCGTCTGCCGCGTTCCAGCGCCAGGTCGAGCCTGAGCTTGGCCTCCGAGAGCGCCTTCCGGATCGGCGCGCGCGCGGCCTCGTCCGGGGCGCCGTCGAGCGCCGTCTGCAACCGGTCGACGTCGCGCAGCATCTCGACCTCTTCGGGCACACAGCCCGCGCTCTTGAGAATCGAGTACGCCATCCGCAGTTCCGCCGGCAGCTTGAAGTACTCCTCGAGGTCGATGGCGCCCTTCCGCGGAAGGGCATCGAACTTCCCTTCCTGCATCGCCTCGCGGATCTTCCGGTCCGCCAGCCGATCGAACACCATCAGACGCTCAGCCCGAACCACGGGCGCAGCCTGGTGCCGATGATGTTGCCCGTGAACGCGGCGGCCAGCCAGACCCAGCCGTGCAGGCTCGTCGAGGAGACGCCGCTGAAGTACGCGCCGATGTTGCAGCCGAACGCGATGCGCGCGCCGTAGCCGAGCATGATGCCGCCGACCACGGCCGCGAGCAGCGAGCGTGCCGGCACTGTCCACACCGGGGCGAAGCGCCCGGCCAGCGCCGCCGCGGCGAACGCGCCGAGCATGATGCCGAGGTCCATCACGGAGGTGACGTCGCGCAGCAC
Source organism: Vicinamibacterales bacterium (assembly GCA_046331345.1). Classification (GTDB taxonomy): domain Bacteria; phylum Acidobacteriota; class Vicinamibacteria; order Vicinamibacterales; family CAVVIG01; genus CAVVIG01. The sequence continues at coordinate 302,495 of JAXLRA010000007.1, forward strand.
GCTGCCCTGCAGGTCCGCCGCGCGCGCGCCCTGCCAGTAGGGCCAGGACGCCACGTCGACGCCGGTCGCCATCAGGATCTTCGAGCCCCAGAGCGCGAAGGCGGCGGTGACGCCCCACGGACGACCCGCCACCAGCAGCGTCGCGATGTTGACGACGGCGAGGCCGAGGCCGCCGGCCACGAGGGTCCACGGTCCGTACAGGACGCGCCACGTGCCAGCGGCGCGGTCGGGCTCCACCGCACCGCGGCGGCGCGTCTCCACGACGGTGGACAGCCGGTAGATGAGGAAGAAACCGGCGAGGCTCACGAGGAGGGCGGGCACCATGCCGAACTCCCCGAGCAGGGACATCGGCCTGAGCGCCGGCGTGCCGTCCCAGATCGACGTGTAGCGGATGCCGAGCACAGACCCGGCGATGAAGGCCGCGAGCGTCGCGAACATCCGCACGCTGCCGCCGCCGGCGCTGAAGAGGGTGCCCGACGCGCAGCCGCCTCCGAGCTGCATCCCGATCCCGAACAGGAACGCCCCGGCAATGACCGGGATCCCGGCCGGCGCCACCGACCCTCGCACCGCCTGGCCGAACACCGTCCCCTGCGCCATCAGCGGCACGAACACCGCCGTAGTGAGGCCGAGCATCACCATCTGGGCGCGCAGTCCGGCGCCCTTGCCGTGCGCGATGAGATCGCGCCACGACGACGTGAACCCGAATGCCGCATGGTAGAGCACCAGCCCGGCCGCCACGCCGATGACGAACAGCAGCGCCTGCTTCCCCGACACGGTACTCGCCACGGCCAGCCCGAGCGCCAGGATCAGGGCAAGCGAGGCGGCCAGCGGTCCGATGTTGATGCGAGGGGCAGAAACCGAAGTCGAGGCGGCGACGGTCACCGGGCGATTCTAACAGCCCGGATCAAGGTCCGGCCCGCCTTCGCGCGCGTCTGGAGGTGTTTCGCGCTTCGGCGAGGCAGGCTTTCATCCCGGTGGACCGGGCGAGGTCGACCCTCCCAAGTTCCTGAATTCTGCCTTCCAGTTCTGAGTTCCGACTTCTGAGTTCTAACTTCCGTCTACTCCTCCCACCTGAACCGCAAAACGGCCAGCGTGCCGAAGAGCAGGGCGAACCCCAGCAGCGCGAGCGACGGCGTGAGCGCCGCCTGGAAGCCGAGCCCGCGCCAGGTCATGGCATCGAGGCCGTCGACCGCCCAGCGGGCCGGGACGACCAGCGTGACCTGCTGCAGCCAGGCCGGGAAGATGAAACTGGGCACCCAGGCTCCTCCGAGCATCACCATCATCAGCACGGTGAGGCTGGCCAGTCCGCGTGTGCCGCCGGGGGTCTTGCCCAGGGCGGCGATGAGCAGGCCGAAAGTCGCCGCCATGGCTGCGGTGGCCACCGCCACGAGCACAAAGCCGGCGAGGCTCCCGGCAATCCGGACGCCGAACACGACGATCGCAAAAGTGAACGACGCCGCGAGGGTGAGCAGTGCAATGAGCGACGCGCTCGCGGCCTTGCCGACCAGGAGCGACAACCGCGAGACCGGCGCGCTGCGCAGCCGCTTCCAGAGTCCGCGCTGGCGCTCGAGCAGGATGCCGACACCCAGGTCGATCGACGCGAACAGCAGGAACTGAATGCCCATGCCCGCGAACGAGTGTGCGTAGCCGTTGTAGGCCGCGTTGCTGTTGGCGGTCATCGCCTGTTCCTTCACCGCGTACGGCATGCTCAGGCCCCGGCGCGGCGCCGCGTCCGCGGCAGCGCCGGCGGCGGGCGGCGCGGGCTGGCTGTAGAACTTGCGCGCCGACTGCAGCAGGTCGCGCAGCAGCATCGCCTGTTCACCCTGCAGCGGCATCGCATCGATCTGCGCGAGCGTCTCATCGACGACCTTCCGTCCCTGGTCGCCGGAGAACATCTCCGCGCTCACCGACTCCATCACGTGTTCCGTGAGGATGCCGCGGACGAGCCCGAGTTCCGTCGAGTGCGACGGGTCGTACAGCATCGTCAGCTCCGGCTTCGCGCTGCCGCTGAAGAAGGCGCGCCCCGCGGCGTCCCCGAACCCCGCGGGAATCACCACCGCCACGGTGGTCGTGCCCTTCTTGACGTTCTGCGTGGCCTCCTCGAGCGAGGGGGTCGTGACGGTGACCCAGCTGTCCTTGCGGGCGCCCTCGAGGATGCCGGTCGACACCGGGGACCGGTCCTGGTCGACGATGGCAATCGGGATTTTCGCGCGTTCGCTGTCGCTGACGCCGGAGAAGATCGACCCGAAGAACGAGGCAATGGCGATGGGCGCGACGAGCGTCATGATGACCGCCCGGCGGTCGCTGACGAAGAGCTGCAGATCCTTCCGGATCATCGCGAGGATGAATCTCATGGCGTCAGTCCCTCAGGGTGCGTCCGGTGAGTGCGAGGAAGATCGCTTCGAGTGACACGCGGCCCGCGCCGGCAGGCGCGTGCTGCTGCAGCCCCTCGAGCGTGTCGGCAGCGACGACCCGTCCGTGATCGACGATGACCACGCGGTCGGCGAGGCGCTCGACCTCCTCCATGTAGTGCGTCGTGTAGAGCAGGGCCTTGCCGCGCGCCTTGAGGGTCTCGAGGTTGTCGAAGATGGCGTTCCGGCTCTGCGGATCGACACCGACGGTCGGCTCGTCGAGCAGGAGAATGTCGGGGTCGTGCAGCAGGCTGGCGGCGAGGTTGAGGCGGCGCTTCATGCCGCCGCTGAACGTGCCCACGCGGTCCTTCCCGCGCTCGGCCAGACCCACGAGCTGCAGCGACGCGGTGATGGCCGCCTCGAGGGCGTCCGGCGTCAGGTTATACAGCGAGCCGAAGAAGCGGAGATTCCGGACGGCGGACAGCTCGTCGTAGAGCGCCAGGTCCTGCGGCACGAGGCCGATGCGCTGCTTCTTGGGGTCGGTGTCTCCGGCGAGCGGGGCGCCGTCGATCAGGACCTGGCCGGCCGCCGGCGTGACGAGCCCGGCGATCATCGACACGGTCGTCGTCTTTCCGGCGCCGTTCGGGCCGAGCAGGCCCACCACTTCACCCGCGCGCAGGGTGAACGACACGTCGTGTACCGCCACCAGGTCGCCGTAGGTCTTCCGCAACGAGCGGACTTCCAGCATCACGTCCTCCGATGCTGGAGCATGGCACGCACACCCGCGTGCCGGCAGACTTCCCGACGAACGGTGCCCAGACCCCGACGAACGGCCGTGCAGGGCGGGTCAGGCCCTCCGTGAGGCCCTCGTGATCTACCGTGCTGGCGCCGTTCCGTCCGGCCTGCCGCCGCGCCCGGGGCCGTCCAGCCCCAGGCCTCTTCAGCGCCCGAGCCGCGTGAGCGTCGCCTCCATCTCGTCCATCACCCGCGACATCTGGCGCATGGTGAGGTTCAGCGGTTCGTCGGTGGTCATGTCGACCCCCGCGTCGCGCAGCAGGTCGATCGGGTACTTCGAGCCGCCGGCCGAGAGGAAGGCGATGTAGCGGCGGACGGCGTCCTGATCGCCTTCCTTCACGCGCGAGGCGAGGGCTTCCGACGCCGTGAAGGCGGTGGCGTACTGGTAGACGTAGAACTCCGCGTAGAAGTGGCCGATGAAGCTCCACTCGTGGCGGATGTAGTCGTCGACCACGCACACGCCGGCGTCGTGCCCGTAGTAGCGCTTCGTGATGCCGCAGTACAGGTCGGACAGCGAGTCGCCGGTGATCGGCTCCCCTTTCGCCGCCATCTCGTGGATGCCGAGTTCGAACTCGGCGAACTGCGTCTGCCGGAAGACCGTGAACTGGATGCCCTCGAGATACTGCCCGAGCAGCGACAGCTTCACGTCGTCGTCCGTGAGCGTGCGCAGCATGTGATCCAGCAGCAGCGCCTCGTTGAACGTCGACGCCACTTCGGCGGTGAAGATCGGGTAGTCGGCCGTGGGGAACGGCTGGTTCGTGTTCGACAGGTAGCTCTGCATCGTGTGGCCCAGTTCGTGGGCCAGCGTGCTCACGTCGTCGAACTTGCCGTTGTAGTTCATGAGGATGTAGGGGTGCACGTCGTAGCAGGCCCCCTGCGAGTACGCGCCGGAGCGCTTCCCCTCGTTCGGGTACATGTCGATCCAGCGCTCGTTGAAGGCACGCGAGATGACCGCCTGGTATGCAGGCCCGAGCGGCGCGAGCGCGGCCACGATCACCTGCTCGGCTTCCTCGGGCGTGTAGCTGGCGTCGACCGAGGAGACGAGCGGCGCATACATGTCGTAGTAGTGCAGCTCGTCGATCCCGAGCATGCGCTTGCGGAGCGCCAGGAAGCGGTGGAAGTTCGCCAGGTTCGCGTTGATGCCCTCGATGAGGCGCATGTAGACCGAGGTCGGCACGTTGTTCGCGTCGAGCGCGTAGGCCAGCGCCGAGTCGTACTTCCGCGCCCGCGAGAAGAAGCGCACCTTCTGGACCTGCGCGTCGAGCATCGTGCCGAACGTGCGGCGGAACTCGCCGAGCGTCGTGAAATAGGCCGTCTGCACCGCCTTGCGGTCCTCGCGGACCGGTGAACTGCGCAGCTCGGTGTACCGCGCGTGGTTGATCTTCGCGGTGGTGCCGTCGGCGAGTGTCACCACCGGGTAGGGGAAGTCGGCGTTCGAGAGGATGTTGTAGGTGGACCCTGGGGCCGACGCGAGCGGACCGGCGTCAGCCAGCAGCTTCTCCTCGGCATCGCTCAGGGTGTGCGCCGCGCGCCGCAGCACATCGCGCAGTTCGTGCGCGTAGATCGCCAGGCGCGGCTCCGCAGCCAGGAACTGCTCGACGAGGCCCGGGACCGCGCGGAGGATCTCCGGCTCCATGTACGACGACTCGGCGCCGAGCGCCGAGTAGAGCTGCGTCATCTCCTGCGTCATGCCCTGTGGTCCGGACTCGCGCGTGTCCTGATCGGACAGCATGTCCGCGTAGACGTACAGCTTCAGGACCGCCTGCCGGAGCGCGCTGCGCTTCTCGAGCGCGTCGGCGAGGTTCCCGGCCGAGGCCACCAGGGAGCCGCGCCACCCGCCGAGCGACGGCAGCTCCGCGGCAACGCGCGTCTTCTCCGCCCGCCACGCCTCGAGCGAGGGGAACAGGTCCGCCAGATTCCAGAGATACTTCTCCGCGACCGATGCGCGGTCGCGCTCCTGCGCGGTATTCGTCATGTGCATGTCCGCTCCTACTGCACTTTGCCCGTTTCGACGAACGTCCTGAGCCGCGTCACCTGCTCGGTGAGCACACCGTCCACCGGTGCCGCGATGGCCCTGAGCCCGCCGGCCGCGTAGCCGCCAACGTTATAGACGACCTGCAGATGGGTTCCGGTGCCCCGCGCCTCCAGGGTCCACTCCATGGCCCCGGTCACCGCCATGGTGCCCAGCGGGCCGAGGCCCCCATTCAGCACCAGCGTTCCCGGTGCCATCACGTGGGTCACTGTCATGTGGCGCACACCACCGTTGGGAAGGACCTCACAGAAACAGCCGCCAGGCTTCGCCTCGATCGAGAGGTTCGACGCCTTCCCGGAAAAAGAATGAGACGACGACCACCAGGCGCCCACCTGTTCGGTCAGGACCTTGAAGACGGCCGCCGGCGGGGCGGCGACGTCCACCCCAATCTTGATCGAGAAGCCGCTGTCCTGCACCCCAACCACCTCGGCCGCAGCCTGAGACGGCAGCGCCAGCAGGGTCATCATCAACACAAGCGCAATTCGCATCCGATCATTCTCTCCAGAATGACGGACCGCGGAATACCAATCACCCCACCAAAACGCCAGCCTGCACTCGCAATCAGAAATGCAATCTGCAATCTGCAATCTGAAATCTGCAATACGATCGGCCTCCATGACCGAGATCTGGCTGACCGGCCCGGTGGCCGGCTACGATCCGCTGGTGATGCCGGTGGTGCACTCCCTGCTGCAGGTGAAGGCGGAGATCGATCTCATCCTGGCCGGGGTGAGCGATGACGCGCTGTGGACGAAGCCGAATGGGGCGGCCTCGATCGGGTTCCATATCCGGCACATTGGCGGCGCCACCGAGCGGCTCATGACATACGCGCGCGGCGAGCGCCTCAGCGCCGAACAGCTGGCCGAGGCGAAAGTGGAAGGGACGGAACAGCCTGGCCGGGAAGCCCTGAGGGCGAAGGTGTTCGCGCAGATCGACAGCGCCCTCGAACAGGTCCGCACGACGCCGGTGAGCGCGCTGCTCGAGGAACGTAAGGTGGGCCGGGCCGGGCTGCCCTCGACAACTCTGGGCCTGACGTTCCACGTGGCGGAACACGCCACGCGCCACGCCGGTCAGGCCATTACCACCGCGAAGGTGCTGGGCGCCACGCTGGGCGGGTAGGTCGGGTCAGGCGGGTGGGACCGCCTCGGTCCTGCCCGCGCAGTCCTGCCTGCCCCGCCAGCCAGGTCTGCCCTACTTGGTGCAGTCGCCGAGGCGCTTGCCGGTGTACTTCATGGTCATCGCGCCTCCCGGCGCACCGGCCCGTCCCGCCCCCATGTCCATCGTCATGGTGCCGGTGTAGCTGTCCTTCTCGTAGATGAACTCGCTGGTGCCGGTCACCGGGCGCGGCTGGGTGCACGCCATCTTCCAGCTCACCTTGTTCCCTTCCACCTTGTAGTCGGACATCTTGCAGTCGTTCTGGGCGCCGCCACGGCCCTGCGGCTGCTGCGGCACCGCCTTCGACGGGTCTGCCGCGTCCTGCGGTGTGATGCACTGCGTCATCGTCTGCGGCGGCATGGTCATGCCCGCAGGCATGCCCGGCATCTCCATCTGCACGGTGATCTGCCAGTTGCCGTCGCGCCGCGGGCCGGGGCCCTGCGCAAACACGGGAAGGGAGAGAGCCACGACGGATGCACACACCAGGGCGTACGCGAGCTTCATAAGACCTCCACGGGAGAGATCTCATCCTCTCACTCCCGGGACACGGATGGAGCTGAAAGATCCGTTAACGGGGCTCTACGGGCACCCCGTTCACCGTCTCGTAGGTGTAGCGCATGTGGAAGGTGGATCGGCCCGCGATGCGGATCTGCGCGGTGGACTCCACGGCGACCGGCAACTGCACGCCGTTGATCGTGCCGTAGTGGCGCACGAGCATGATGCGGCGGGTCCAGAACGAGGGCGATTTCGCGAGCGCGCCTTCGATGCGCATCAGCGCGCCGTCGCTCGGCCTCAGGAAGATGGAGCCGTCCACGAGCAGCGTATCCCTGCGCCGCGGTGTCACCGTGACACGGGCCAGCCCTTCGGGATCGGAGCCGGCGTCCGCGAAGACGTAATTCGCCGCCGTGAACCAGGATCGTGTGGCCTGTCCTTCGGACCACGCCCGCTTCTCCTGATCGAGCGCCCCGCGAAGCGCCTTGTTGCGGACCATGCCGGAGCCGCCTTCGGCGAGCACGGTATACCGGAAGCCTGCGGCATCGGCATCGGTGCGGACATCCATCCACGCGTCGGTGTCGAAATGTTCGTTGCGTGCCTCGAGATGGCGGAGGGTCGTGGCCTGATGGATGACGCCGTACTCGATCTCGAGGAACCGCTGCAGGGCGGGAATGGAGGGAACCTGGGGCTCTGTGGCGGGCGCAGCGGTAGCCAGCAGGGTCGCGCCGATGGTCGCGACCAGGAGCGAACTACAGAAGAGCCCGCGCCGCATGCCCCGATACTAGCAAACGGCGGGCCGCAAGGGCGCGTTCACGCGCCTCCACTGCCGTGGGGGCGAGCACGGTGAGGTGTCCCATCTTTCGGCCAGGCCGCGCGCTCGCCTTGCCGTACAGGTGCAGTTTGACGTCGGGCATGGCCAGGGCGGCGGCCCAGTTCGGCTCGCCATCGATCCACAGGTCGCCGAGCAGGTTCACCATGGCCGCAGGCTGCAGCAGGTCTGTCGCGCCGAGCGGGTAGCCGCAGATCGCGCGCACCTGCTGCTCGAACTGGCTGGTGCGGCAGGCATCGAACGTGAGGTGTCCCGAGTTGTGCGGACGCGGCGCCAGCTCGTTGACCATGAGCGCGCCGGATCTGGTGACGAAGAACTCGATGCAGAGGATGCCGACGTAATCGAGCTCCTCGAGCACGGTCCTCGTGATGTCGAACGCGTCCACGGCGATGGAGGCCGGCACGGCCGCTGGAGAGACCGTGAGGTCGAGAATGTGGTGCCGATGGGTGTTCTCGAACGGCTCGAAGAACGACGTGGTGCCGTCGACCGCGCGGGCGCCGATCACCGAAATCTCCCGTTCCAGATCGACGAACTGCTCGAGCACGCACTCCTTCCGCGCGAGCTGCCACCAGGCCGCCACCGGATCCATGTCCCCCGTGATCGCCACCTGGCCCTTGCCGTCGTACCCGAGCGCCGCCGTCTTCAGGACCGACGGTTTGCCGATGGTGGCGACCGCCGCCGCGAGATCCTCGTCGGTGCGGACTTCGGCGTAGGGCACAACCGGCAGGCCGTGCGCGGTGAGAAAGCGCTTCTCACGGATCCGGTGCTGGGCCACCTCCAGCGCTGCGCCGTTCGGACGGACCTGCGTCACGTCCGCGGCCGCCGCGGCAGCCGCCGCCGGCACGTTCTCGAACTCGAAGGTGACGACGTCGACGCCCTTGGCGAAGGTGCGGACGCGCTCGACGTCGTCGTACGAGGCGACCACCTCGACGTCCGCGATCTGGCCGGTGGGCGTGTCGTGCTCGGGCGCGAGCGTGTGGACGCGATAGCCGAGGCGGCGCGCCGCCATGGCGAACATGCGACCGAGCTGGCCGCCGCCGAGCACGCCGATCACGGATCCGGGGTCGATGCGCGGCGTCGTCACGAGAGCGTGCTGCTCCGGACGGTCTCCGCCATCGCGGCCCGGTAGGCCTCGAGCTTCGCGCGCAGCTCGGGCCGTGTCGTCGCGAGGATCGACACAGCCAGCAGTCCGGCGTTCGCCGCACCGGCCGCACCAATCGCTACCGTCGCCACGGGAATGCCCTTCGGCATCTGCACGATGGAGAGGAGGGAATCGAGCCCGTTCAGCGCCTTGCTCTGCACCGGCACACCGATGACCGGCAGCACGGTCTGCGCCGCCACCATGCCCGGCAGGTGCGCGGCCCCGCCGGCGCCGGCGATGATCACCTCGAGCCCTCGGCCCACTGCCGACGCGGCGTACTCGGCCATCAACCCGGGGGTCCGGTGCGCCGAGACCACCCGGCACTCGTGCGGCACGCCGAACTCGGCGAGCACCTCATCAGCGAGCTTCATGGTTTCCCAATCGGACTGGCTGCCCATGATGATCCCGACGAGCGGCGACGGCTCAGGCATGCTGGTATTTCATCATAGAATCGCCAGATGACGACTGCCGTCCCTCGTCGCCAGGGTCGCTCGTTCGCCGTCGCGCTGCTCGCGGGTGTGCTGGCCCTGCTCCCGTCCGCGCTGCCGGCCCAGACCGCGCCGCCGCTCCAGCTGCCCTACACGCAGTTCACGCTCCCCAATGGCCTGCACGTGATCCTCCACGAAGACCACAGCACGCCGGTCGTCACGGTGAACGTGTGGTACCACGTCGGCTCGGCACGCGAGAAGCCGGGACGCACCGGGTTCGCCCACCTGTTCGAGCACCTGATGTTCACGGGTTCGGGGCACGTCGAAGAGGGAGCGTTCGACCAGCTGCTCGAGTCGGCGGGCGGCAACAACAACGGATCGACCGAGAACGACCGGACGAACTACGTCATCGACGTGCCGTCGAACGCGCTGGAACTCGCCCTGTTCCTCGAGTCGGATCGCATGGGTTACCTGCTCGATTCGATGAACCCCGCGCGCGTCGACCAGCAGCGCGACGTGGTCAAGAACGAGCGGCGCCAGAGCTACGAGAACCGGCCCTACGGATTGGCCGAGGGCCAGATCCTCCCCGAGCTGCTCTACCCCGAAGGGCACCCCTATCACTGGCCGGTCGTCGGCTACATGGACGACCTCACGGCCGCCGGGTACGACGACGTGGTGCAGTTCTTCAAGACCTACTACGCGCCGGGCAACGCCAGCCTCGTGGTCGCCGGCGACATCGACCCTGTGAAGACGAAGGCACTCGTGGAGAAATGGTTCGGCGACGTGAAGGCGGGCGCACCGGTCGTACCGATCACCGTGCCGGGCGTGATGCTCACGGGCGTGACGAAGAAGACCGTCACCGACAAGGTGCAGCTGCCTCGCCTCTACATGGCGTGGCTGACGCCCGCCTCGCTCGAGCCGGGCGACGCCGCCATGGACATGGTGGCCGACGTGCTCGCGGGCGGCAAGAACTCGCGCCTCTACAAGCGGCTCGTGTACGACCTGCAGATCGCGCAGAACGTCTCGGCCTACCAGAACTCGCAGGCGCTCTCGTCCTACTTCCTCATCCGCGCCACGCCCCAGCCCGGGCACACCGCCGAGGAACTCCAGAAGGTGATCGACGAGGAGATCGAGAAGCTCCGCCGCGAGCCGCCGACCGACCACGAGATCCAGCGCGCGATCAACCAGATCGAAGCCTCGTTCTACAGCCGGCTCGAGCGCGTGGGGGGCTTCTATGGCAGGGCCGATCAGCTGAACCGCTACTACACCGACACCGGCAACCCGGACTGGTTCAACGAGGATCTCGCGCGCTACCGCGCCATCTCGGCAACTGACATCAGGGCCGCCGTCCAGCAGTGGCTGCCTGCGGACCGCCGCGTCGAAATGACGGTGGTGCCCGAGGCCGCGGCACCGCGGTAGGCGATATCTATGAACATGCGTTTCTGGCTTCCGGTTCTCGTACTCGCCGCCGCCACATCCCTCGCGGCGCAGCAGGCCCCCGATCGGTCGAAGCCGCCAGCGCCAGGGCCGGCGCCGACCCTCACGCTGCCCCGCATCCAGAAGCAGCAGCTCTCGAATGGGCTGCCGGTGTGGATCGTCGAGCAGCACGAGGTGCCGATCGCCCAGGTGAACCTGGTGGTGCTCAGCGGCAGTGCCGACGACCCGGCCGGCAAGTTCGGCGTCGCCAGCCTCACGGCGGCCATGCTGATGGAGGGGGCGGGCAGCCGCTCGTCGCTCGAACTGGCCGACGCGGTGGACTTCCTCGGGGCCGACCTCACCGCCGCCAGCGGCAGCGACTCGTCGTCCGTACGGCTGCACGCGCCGGTCGCACGCCTGGGCGACGCGCTCCCGCTCATGGCCGACGTGGCGCAGCGTCCGCGGTTCGAACAGGCGGATCTCGACCGCCTGCGGCAGCAGCGGCTCACCAGCATCCTCCAGGGTCGCGACGATGCGAACACCATCGCATCGCTGGCGTATGCGCGCGTGCTGTTCGGCACGGCCCACCGGTTCGGCACCGCGACCATGGGCACCGCCGAGACGCTGCGCGGCTTCACCGTCGACGACCTGCGCCGCTTCCACGCCTCCACATACCGGCCCGACAATGCCGGGCTCATCGTCGTCGGCGACGTGACGCCCGCGACGATCGTGCCGCTCCTCGAGCAGCAGTTCGGCGGCTGGAAGCCGCAGGCGAGCGGCCCCGTCACGCACGTGAAGCAGCCGGCGCCCCCCGCCCGCACGAAGCGCGAGGTGTTCCTCGTCGACAAGCCGGGCGCCCCGCAGACGCAGATCCGCATCGGCCTCGTCGGTGTGCCGCGGTCGACCCCGGATTTCTTCCCGCTGGAAATCACGAACACCGTCCTCGGCGGCTCCTTCATGTCGCGGCTGAACATGAACCTCCGGGAGGAGCACGGCTACACGTACGGCGCGAGTTCGTACTTCGACATGCGCCAGGAGGCCGGGCCCTTCCTGGCGTTCGCAGGCGTCCAGACCGACAAGACCGCCGAGTCGCTGAAGGAATTCTTCGCGGAAATCACGGGCATGCAGCAGCCGGTGCCTGGCGACGAGCTTGCGCGCAGCAAGAACTACGTGGCGCTCGGGCTGCCCAGCGGGTTCGAGACGACCGGGGACATCTCACGGCGTCTCGAGGAGAGCTTCGTCTACAGGCTGCCTGACGACTACTACGCGCGCTACGTGCCGAACATCGAGGCCGTCAGCGTCGCTGATGTGCAGCGCACCGCCCGCACCTATCTGCCGGCGGCGCGCATGGCGGTCGTCGTCGTGGGCGACCGCGGCACGATCGAGGCAGGCATCAAGGCGCTCAACCTTGGCCCGCTCACCGTGATGACGGTGGACGAGATCTTCGGGAAATAGCGCGCCCTACTTGCCGGGCCGCAGTTCCTGCGCGAACCCGACCGCGTTGAGATCCTTGAACACCGGCGTATTCGGCGGCAGCAGCGCCGGGTTCAGGAAGTCGGTGTCGAAGTTGTAGTTGCGCGTCGGTGCCGAGTAGACCGTGTTGCAGCACTTGAACGGGCCGACGCCCTGCCGGTTGTAGAAGAAGGTCGCCATCGACCCGCGGTAGTTCACCGCCTGGTCGCCGTTCTCGAGATACCGCAGGAAGTTGTGCGCGCCACCGTCGGTGCCGAAGTCGGTGGCCGTGCCGGCCGGCTGCGCGAACGCGATGCCCTTGCCCGCGATGATCGCGAGGCGGTACCACGTCTGCGTGCCGCGGTTCCGGCTGCCTGGCGCATACGGCGCGCTGAACGAGATGTTGTCGACCCACGCGTTCGAGAGCAGCGTCACCGCGTCGGCAATCACCGACGTCGCCGCGTGTGCGCCCGTGAAGGTACCGTTCGCATTCCAGTTGCCCTGCACATAGACCGGGTTCTCGGACACGACTGTAAGCCCGTTGATCCCGTTGCCGACGATATCCACGCCGCGCGTGAGCTTGAGCGCCCGGCGGAACAGGATGGCGCGGTTCACCTGCGCCACACCCCGGTTCACGGTCGTCGTCGGCCGCGCATTGCCGTCGAGCGGCGCCATCGCGCCGGCAGGCACGGCCCCGTAGACCGCCGTGTAGTTGGGCATCGCGCCGTACGTGTCGAGTACGCCGTTGCCGTTCACGTCTTCACCGGCGTCCAGCGTGCTGTCCGGCGCGCCTGAGCCCACCGTGGCATTGATGACGTCCTCGAAGCCGTACTCGCCGGTCTCCAGGCTGCTCGCATTCCTGTTGTTGCGGCGGTCCGAGAAGTAGAGCGTGAAGCCGGTGTTGTCGATCTTTGACTGGTTGCCGGTGCCGCCCGCGTATGGGGCGAGGCCGGCGAACCATTTCGCCAGGTTGGCGACGTCCACCGAGACGTAGTGAATCACGCCACCGAGCGGCAGGTTGGTCACCGCGGTGTCGCGCATCAGCGCCTCGCGTGGATCGAAGAGCACGTTGGGCCAGAAGTCGGACGACCGCTGCACGGTGCCGGCGACGTACGAACAGGTGGTCAGGGCGTTGTCGCGCAGGCGCTGCAACCGGATGATGGCGTTGGGCGTCGGGTCGCCGCACGCGCCGCCCGCCAGGTTGGGCCCGCCGATGCCGTAGTTCAGGATCTCCATGGTCACGTCGGTCCACGACCCGTCCGTGTTCCCGCGTTCGATCTTGATGAAGCCGCCGACGGTGCCGGTTCCGGCATTTGACAGGGCTGCTGTCGTCAGCGTCGAGTTGTTCGGCACGGTCGACGCGAGCGTGCAGCCGGTCATCGTGGTGGCGGTGTAGCCGGTGCACGAGATGAGCTGGTCGAGCACCCAGAAGCTCTCGGGCGCGAACAGCATCGTCGAACCCACGGTCAGGGTGAGCGAGCCGCCGGCCCAGGACGAGGTCGTGGTCGTGGTGATCGTGATGGGGCCATCCACCGAGTTCACCGTGCCGGACACGGTCGCGCCGAGCGCGGTGGCCGACGCATGCGCGGGCGCGACGGCGGTGCACGTGAAGGTGGTCGCCGTCTTCGTGGTCGAGCAGCCGGTCAGCGTCCAGGTGTTGGCGCCGCTGGTCACCGTCAGCATGTCGGGCACCTTGAAGTAGTTCGGCACGCCGGCGCTGATGGTCATCGTCCTGTTGGTGCCGGACGCGGCACCGGTGGTGATGATCGCGGTGGTCGTGCCGGGTGAACGTGCGATGGCCGGGTGGGTACTGTCGACCGGGCCGTACGCGGTGCCGTTGTTCGGCGGCGACATGCGCCAGTTGCCGTCCAGCGAGACAGGCGCCGTGCCCGTCACGCCGGGCAGGCCGGTGATGTCCGCGGCCGTATCGGAGAGGAGGACGCGCAGGCTGGCCTTCACGAACATGCGCTCGCCGAAGAGCACCGGGTTCGACGTGTTCTCGTTCACCGCCGGACGCCGCACCAGGTCGGGATTCGAACCGCCGACCGTGATGAGGGGCAGGTTGAGCGCACGGGCGCCGGTCCGGCCGTTGCGGATCCAGCTGTTGTAGGTGCTCAGCGACGTGTTGTGCCAGGTCGGTTCGTTCTGGGAACTGCCGATCCCGTCCGTCAGGCTGCCTTCGGTGCGCAGCAGCGAGCGGAACACGCTGGGAGCGCTCGCCATGCTGACCGTGCCGTTGTGGGCCGGGGCCGTGTCGATCGACACGCCGTTCTGCATCTTCTGCCGGATGATTTCGCCGACCGCGGTGACCTTGTCGCTCAGCGTCAGCGTGGCGCCGCCGCCTTCGGACAGGAACAGGTTGCCGTTGGTGTGCACGCGTCCACCGAAGTTGAAGTTCGGCCCGGCGAAGAACGACAGGTCGGGCTCGGAGAAGAGGCCGAACTGGAACACCGGGATCGACACCGCCTCGAGTGCGCGCACCAGGTGGGCTTCGCCACCGGTCGACAGCTTCGCCGTGACGTCGATCTGGTAGGGCGTCTGCTGGGCGATGAGCCCCTCGTACGGGCCGGTCTTGATTGGCGCCGTGCTCGCGGTGGTCGGGTTGCCCGACGGGGCGGCGCAGAAGCGAAGGGTGTACCCGTTCGCGCCGACCTGCGTGACGGTGTTCGGCGACGCGCACTTGCTGAGGGCACTCGACGCGAGCGGGTCCGCCGTCACGTTCGCCGTGTACGACACGCCGGAGAGCGAGGGCTGCTTGCCGGTCGCGGTGAGCGCGGTGAGCTGCGTCGCCGTCGGCGCCACGTTCATCGAGAATAGGTTGCCCAGGTCGGCCGTCAGCTTCTCCACGCCCGCGCTGGCCGCGTAGAACGCCTGGCTCCGGTTCTGGTCGATCACGCGGAACCGCTGGTCGCTCATCACGATCGTGGTGAAGCTGACCAGCAGCGCCGTCATCAGCAGCATCACGAGCAGCGAGGCAATCAGGGCGATGCCCCGTTCGCCACGACGATCAGACATAGCGGTCGACGCTCGCAAGGCTTCTGACATCCACGGCTGTCGAGATGTGGTTGCGCACATAGTCGTTCGTGATCCGTGAGCGCGCTTCCGAGCGCACGCCCACGTGCACGTTCACCTTTCTGATCTGGTTGGCGTTGTAGGTCACGCCGGCCACCGTGTCGGTGTAGGGCAGCTCGGGGATCTCCACCGGGTTGTTCACGCCGTCCACGAGGTCGTACGTGAAGTCGAGGTCCTCGATCACGCCTGCGAGCGCCTGCGGAGTGAAGTTGTTCACCGTGCGCATCAGGCGGGGGGCCGTCGGCGCGGTGACGGCGTCCACGTAGTAGGTCACCATCATCAGGCGAAAGAGCGAGGTCTTCTCCACCCAGGCCGTGGCCGCGCTCGGGGTGTCCTTGATCTGCATCACGGTGCCCTGCGGGGCGTTGCGCTGGTTGAAGTTGAACCAGTCGTTCGCGTCGAAGTAGATGTGCGTGCCGTCCAGCCGCGTGATCGTCTGGACCGCCATGCCGCGCGGGTTCTTGAATAGCACCAGGTCGCCCACGTGCACGGGCGGCGTGTCGTTCGCGGGATCGCCGACGAGCCAGAGCGACGCGGCTGGCAGCGTCACCATGCCGCCGTCCGGCGCGAGCGTGCCCTCGTTCGGGTCGGTGGTGCCCGCCGGCGGGGTCTCGATTGTCGGCATGAAGGGATCGACCGTCATCACGGTGATCACGTCGGTCGTCTGCCCGTTGACCGTCGGTCCGAGGTGCTGCCCGGAGGTGATGTCCGGCAGGTTCGTCGTGGTCGTGACATCGAAGGTCAGGCTCGATCCGGGAGGTCCAGGGCGGCGGATCGGCTGCGCGCCGCCACCGCTCGGGATCGGGATCCCCTCCGGGCCGATGATGCGCCCGGCCTGCATGATGTCCTTGATCATCTGGTTGGCGCCGGCCCGCAGGTTCTGGTTCGCGTCGGCGAACTGCGTGGCCGTGTCGGTCATGTTCAACGCGCTCTGGAACGTGCTGAGCGCGGTGCCGGTCACGATGAGCATGACCGCCGTGCCGACGAGCATTTCGGCGAGGGTGAACCCGCGTTCGTCCGAGCGTGCGCGCGAAAGATGGTTACGCATAGGGTGAGATATAGGTGCGAAGGACGTAGGACTGGCGGCCGGTACCGGACTGATAGGTCACCGTCACCACGATCGAGCGCAGTTGCCCGCCGGAGCCCGAGATGTCGCGGATGGCGATCTCCCGGTCGAAGCCGTCGAGCGCCACGGTCCGGTCGTCGCCGGTGCCGAGCAGGCCGTCCGGGCCGGGCAGGTTGATCACCTCGAGCACACTCGGATCGTCGGCCGTGTTCACGAGTCCGTCGGTGCCGCCCTGGTAGAGCAGCTTCGCGCCGTCCAGGAACACCCCGCCGTCGCTGCCGGAGGCGCCGTGCACGTTGCGGATCTGCGCCCAGCTGATCTTGTGGGAGTCGCGCGCGGCAAAGACCGCTTCCACGGCCTGCGCCGCTTCCTGGGCCGCAATCACGTGCTGCGGCGAGTTGCTCAGGTGACGCATGCCGGACGCCATGACGCCCGCAAGCCCGAGCACCGCCACCGCGATGATGCCGAGCGCAAACGTCAGCTCGATGAGCGAGAACCCTCTGGAAGACGAGGCACGCATGGTTACACCAGGTTCCAGACGCGGCCATCCCAGCGCCAGGCGCGGATGCGGCCGGTCGAGCCGAGAACCGTCAACGCACGGGCCGAGAGGTACGCTCCGGGCTGTGCAAGGAAAACGCTGCCGTTGGTGACATTGCCGTTGGCGTCCACGAGCGTGCCGTCAGGCGTGAACTTGATGGTGGTGGCCGTGCCGAAGTCCGTGGCGGTTGTGTTGCCGAACGCATCCGGCGTGTCCGGCACCCCATTCGTCAGCAGGAACTCGATGTCGTTCTCGATACCCACCGTGCTCAGGGTCGTCGTGGTCGGCCCCGGCACTTCCTCGCGGACGATGCGGACGGCCGAGGTGCCGATGAAGACCACCTGCATGCAGCGCCGCTCCGAGATCGCCATCTCGCGCGCCATGCGCATCTGCGCGAGCACCACGCGCATGCCTCCGTCGCCCTGCAGGGTCGCCCGCGCCTGGATGATCTGGAGGCCCGCCGTCGCGGACACCACGGCCATGATGCCGAGGACCACCAGCAGTTCGATCAGCGAGTAACCGTGTGCAGATCGGCGGACCCGTTCACCACGGGACCTGGACGCAGGAAGAGGAGTCACGCCGGAATGAAGGGCAACGGATGTACCACCATCCACTGTTCCGGACGCTGTCCGGACAATCACCGCGTGTGCGCGAGTGTCGCACCGAGTCACGTGCCACAACTGCGCACGGCGGCGCTGACTCGTTGGCGAGTCGCAGCGAACCGTTCGCGGCACAACCTCGGTTTTGTAATCCGGTGTGCGAAAACAACACCTCGCCCGGCGTGTCCCGTCTGCAGCGAGCGGTTGCTTAACGCCTGAGGCGTCGAGGCTTAGTGCCCATCGGCTCGCGGGAACACTCCTTGCCCCTTGGAGGGTGTGCGTACCCTCTGCCGTCAGGACGGTTTCTCGATCATGGAACTCCTCGCGACCCTCGCCATCGTCGGCGTGGTCGCGGCCACCGCGCTGCCGTCGACGTCCAGGACGCTGGCGGACCTGCGCCTGAGTGGAGATGCCCGGAACGTGCACCACGCGGTGGGGCTCGCGAAAATGCGCGCGGCGGCACGATTCACGCGCGAGCGGGTATATGTGGACCACACCACCAACACGTTCCATCTGGAGTTCTGGGACAAGAGCCTGTCGCCGGCGAACTGGGTCGACGAACTCGACCCGACGCAGTCGCTTCAGCGGGACGTGACGTTCGGCTTCGGCGGCCTGACCGCGCCGCCCGCGAACACGCAGTCCGCCCTGGCGCAGGCGCCTCCCTGCAGGACCAACGCAGGCGGCGCCATCGCGAACACCTCGTGCATCGTCTTCAACTCGCGCGGCATTCCGCTCGACGGAACCGGCAACATCACCGGCGAGTCGGCGCTCTACCTGACCGACGGGACCGGCACCTACGGCGTGACCCTGTCGCAGACACCCCTCATCCGCCTGTGGTGGACGCGGGCGGATTCCACCAACTGGATCGAACGATGACCATGCGCCTGCACCCACCGCGACGCCCCTCGGGCCAGTCTGGCTTCAGCATCCTCGAGACGGTGTTTGCCCTGTCGCTGCTCTCGGTGGTGGCCCTCGGCCTGCTGCCGCTCGGCGTCATCGCGACGACGAATACCGAGAACCAGGGGCACCTGATGGCGCGCACGACCGAGTACGCGCAGGACAAGATGGAGCAGCTCCTGGCGCTCGCCTACGGTGACGTGACGTCGGATACGCGGCAGTTCCCGGCGGCGACCAGCGGCGGCTCTGGGCTCGCGGTCGGCGGCAGCTCCGATCCGGCCACTCCGGTCGCGCTGTACGTGGACTGGCTCGACATCGACGGCACGCTCCTCGCGTCGGCGGGAACGACGGCGCCGAACAACTGGTACTACAAGCGGGTGTGGGAGATTTCCAACCCGAGCACGAACCTGAAACGGATCAGGGTGACCACAACGGTGAAGAGCGCTGTCGGGAGCACGGGCCGCATCCCGCAGGCCACGGTCACCTCACTCAAGACGTTCCCGTTCTAGAAAGATTGCGAACTGCTGAATGCCGATCGCCAATCTGAAGTTCACATCAGCAATCAGCCATTCGCGTTCAGAGATGATCTCTATGCGTCGCAGTGAATACGGGTTCTCGTTGATCGAGCTGTTGGTCGCTGTCGCGATCTTCATGATCGTCTCGGGCACCGCGCTCGACGGCGTGTTCCGTCTGACGAAGACGAGCCGCACGGTCTCGAACCGTTCGGAAATGCACGCCGCCGTGAGGAACGCGACGGAACTGCTGCAGCAGGAAGTCGGTCAGGCGGGCCGCGTGGCCCTGCCGACACGCGTGCAGTTCACCGCGGCGTCGGCCGCCGGCTCACAGACAGTGACCCTCAAGGCCGTGAACGCGGCCGGAGGGACGTTGAGCGGCGTCAACCCGACCAGGAGCATCTTCGTCGGGGAGCGGCTCACGATCGATGCGGGGCCGAACGAGGAGACCGTCACCGTCACCGGCGTCAGCCCGACCAACAGCCAGATCACCGCGACGTTTGCGCTCACGCATGCGGCGAATGCCGACGTGAATGCCAACGGCGGGTTCTTCTACGGCGTCATCCCGATGCTGAATGCGGGCGGCGGCACCTTCACCAATGGGTCGACCGGGTCGGTGCTGAAGATCGTGGGCGACATCAACAGCGACGGCAACCTCGAGTACATCGAGTACTCGTGCGACACGACCGCGGGCAACCTGTATCGCCGCACGATGGCGTACGACGCGACGTCCAAGCCGGCGATCGGCGCGAGCATGGCGCTGCTGACCAACATCCTCCCGAATCCTGGCGGCACCGCCTGCTTCACCTACCAGCAGGAGTCGGTGAACAACGTGCCCTTCGTCGTGGACGTGGCCATCACGCTCACGGTCGAGACGCCCGATCGCGATCCGCAGACCGGCCTGTTCCAGCGCGAGACCAAGGCGCTCCTGAACGTATCGCCGCGCAACGTGTTCAACGTCTGGCAGATGGCCGGACTCAACATCACCAACCGGCTCCAGCCGCTGCCGGCGTCGGTCGTCACCTTGATGGGGCTGCCATGACCGTCCACACTCCACGCGGCCGCCACGGCGAGCAGGGCGTCGCCATCGTGCTCGCGCTGTTCATGATGCTGGCCATGTCCGTGCTCGGCACGTCGCTGATGTTCGTCTCGAAGACCGAGACGCTGTCGAGCCACAACTACCGCCTGATGTCGCAGGCCCGGTATGGCGCCGAGTCAGGCGTACACGCAGCCGCCAACTACCTGCTCAGCACGGGCTACGGCGCGGTCATGCCGTCTGCGGCGGTCGGAGCCGGCGATCCCCTGGCCAACTACACGCTGACGACCTCCCCCGTGACCTATAACGGGGCGCCGGTCGTGCTGTCCTGGAACACCGCGAATTCCAACTACCCGGTGCAGGGGGTCAAGGCCGCCTTCGCGAACATGTTCACCACGCCGCTGGACGTCAACGATGCGCCGGTCACCTACCACGCGACGGCGACGCTGAAGTCGATGCGCAGCATCGACGATGCGTTCACCAACCTGCCGGTGACCCTGCAGACGTGGGAGATCGTCGGCGAGGGCACCATCGCGGGCGCCCGGGACGCCACGATCGAGGTCTCCGCGCTCGTGGAGCGCCAGACAACACCCGTCTATGCGTACGCGGCATTCGCAACCGACAACGGCTGTTCCGCGATGACGTTCGGCGGCGGCGGGTTCACGAACAGCTACGACTCGCAGGCGGCGCTGGTCGGCGGCGTGCCGGTGACGGCCAACCATACGGGCAACGTGGGCACGAACGGCAACCTCTCGGCGTCGGGCAACCCGACCGTCATCCAGGGGTCGCTCTCCACGCCGCGGACGGGCGTCGGTGCCTGCACGGCGAACAATGTCACCGCACTGACCACGAACGGTGGCGCCACGGTCACCTACGGCGTGACGCAGCTCTCGCAGAACATCAACTACCCGACGCCGCCGGCGCCCAACCCGCTGCCGCCGACGAACGCCGTCGGCTTCACGCAGAACGGCGGCTGCCCGGCAGGCCTCGGCGCCGCCTGCGCACCCAGCACCGGCGGCGCAACGCTGGACCCCGGCGTGGTCGGCGGCTCCCTGTCGATGGGGAACGTCACGACGAATGGCAGTTCGACCGTGCACCTGCGGGCCGGCACCTACGTTGTCAACAGCCTCACGATGAACGGCAACTCGAAGATCATCATCGATACCGGTCCGGTGATCTTCAAGGTGGCGGGCGTTGGACAGGCCACCCCGATCACGATCACGGGCCAGGGTCTGGTCAACCCGACGTATGACCCGCAGCAATTGCGGTTCGAGTATGGCGGAACCGGTGAAGTGAAGCTGGCAGGCGGCGATCAGACGGCGGGGCTGTTCTACGCGCCCAACGCCACCAGCAACATCACCGGCGGCGCGGACCTCTGGGGCGCAATCGTGGTGAACAAGCTCACCGACATGGGCGGCGCGGCCGTGCACTACGACAGGCGCCTCTCCACGAACGCCCTCACGGCCGGCAACTACATGATGAGCGCGTTCACCTGGAGAAACTACTGACGGCCATCCCGACGAGGACGACGACGACCGCACCGATCAGGTTGTGCCAGAGGAAAGCGATCCACGGCATGCCGAACGCGACCGAGAGGACGACAACCATGCCGGCGATGAGCCCCACGAAGGCGCCGGTGGCCGTCGCCTTCTTCGTCAGCAGGGCCAGGATGAACACGCCCAGGATCGACCCGTAGAAGAACGAGCCGTAGCGGTTCACCACCTCGATGAGCGAACCCTGGTTCGCCGCGAACATCGCGACGATGCAGGCGAAGAGCCCCCAGGATGCCGTTGCCACCTTCGACGCCCGCAGGTAATGCGCATCGTCGGCATCCTTCACGAAGTGCCGCTGGTAGAAGTCGATGATGGTGGCCGACGACAGCGCGCTCAGCTCACCCGATGACGCCGACATGGCGGCGGCGAAGATGGCCGCGATCATCAGGCCGACCAGGCCCACGGGCAGGTGCGTCGTGATGAAGGTCGGGAACACGTAGTTCACGTCGGTGTAGCGCTGGTCACCCGTGGTCTTCTTGACCACGTCGGCCGCCTTCGCGCGCAGGTCCTTCAGCTTCGCGTCCGACGCCAGGAACGCAGCCGTGTCGTTCGCCTTGCCGGCCTGATGCCGCACCTGCACCTCGGCGTCGAACTGCTGCTGCAGCGCCGTGTACTCGCTCGCGTACGCACCGGAGGCAACCTGTGCGTCGTACGCGCGGTTGAACAGCATCGGCGGCGTCTGGAACGAGTAGAAGAGGAAGACCAGCACGCCGGTGCCGAGGATCAGCAACTGCAGCGGGATCTTCACGAAGGCGCTCATCAGGAGCGAGTGCCGCGCTTCGTCGATCGACTTCGCCGTGAGGTACCGCTGCACCTGGCTCTGGTCGCAGCCGAAATACGAGAGGCTCAGGAACAGCCCGCCGAGCAGGCCCGACCAGAGCGTGTAGGTTTCGCTGAGGCTGAAAGTGGTGTCCACCGCCTTGAGCCGTCCGGTGGCACCCGCGAGGCTGATAGCCTGTCCGAGCGGCACCTCACGGGTGATGCCCCAGATGAGCGCCACGACCGCGGCGCTCATGCAGAACACCACGACGAACATCTGCTTCACGTCGGTCCAGGCGACCGCCTGCACCCCGCCGAAGCTCGTGTAGAACACCATCGGAATCGCGATCACGAGCACCGTGACCGGCACGCTCCAGCCGAGGATGGCCGACAGGACCACGGCGGGCGCCGTCAGCACGACGCCCAGCGAGGCCGCGCGACCGGCGAGGAACAGGAAGCTGGTGGCCGTGCGCACACGGACGTCGAACCGGCGCTCCAGGTACTCGTACGCGGTGTAGACGCGCGCTCGCGTGAAGAACGGGACGACGGTGAGCGAGAGGATGACCATCGCGATCGGCAGCCCGAAGTAGAACTGCACGAACCGCAGGCCGGTCGCGTACGCCTGCCCCGTGGTGCCGACGATGGTGATGGCACTCATCTGCGTGGCCATCACGGACAGGCCGACCGCCCACCACGGCAGCGAGCGGCTCGCGAGGAAGTAGCCTTCCACCTTGTCGGTATTGGTGGAGCGGCGGAGGCCGTCCCACACCAGCCAGCCGAGGTAGAGGACGAGGACGCCCCAGTCGATGGCGCTCACGCGTAGATCCGCCCGAGGGCCCAGAGGGCGGCGATGATGATGGCTTCGACGACCAGCACGGCAATGTAGGTGCCGGTCATCTTCGTATCGCGCTCGTCCTCGTGGGTTGTCGTCATAGGGCTGCTGCTCTCTCCGCAAGCCGGCGCTGCGCCTGGCTCAGTCCGTCGCGCTTGGATGCCAGCCACGCCTCGTCGGCCTGGAGGTGTGCGATCGACACGGCGGCGGCACGCCGCGTCTCGTCCGGCGCCGGCCCGCCGTAGGTTCGACGGATCATAACGAAATGCCGGGGGCTGAGGATCCGCTCGAGCGCCTCTTCCGTGTAGGTCAGGGGCGCCGGCAGCACCTGCGTGGACGCCTCGAGCAGGATCTCGGCCAGCGGCTTGGCCGGGTCGGCATGGCGGGCGGCGACGAACTTCGCCGAAATGGCGTGGGCCGCGCTGAACGGAATACCCTGCTCACGCACCAGCGTGTCCGCCAGTTCCGTCAGCGTGGTCCAGCCGTCGCCGGCACGCGCCTCGAGCCGCGCGGCGTCGAACTGCGCGGTCCGGAGCGCGGCGGCCACGATGCTCACCGCGCGAACCGCGTCCTTGAACATCGAGAACACCAGCGGCTGCAGGTCGTCTTCGGTGTCGTTGATGTCGCCGAACGGCGTGTTGTGCACCGCAGTCATCACGGCCTGCGCCTGCCCGACCGCCTTGCTGCCGATGACCCGGGCGTGTTCGAGCGCCACCGGGTTCCGCTTCTGGGGCATGATGCTGCTGCCCTGCACGAAGCCGTCGCCCAGCCGCACGTAGTCGAACTCGGACGTGGACCAGAGGAGCAGGTCCTGCACGAAGCGTCCCATGCCGGTCACGAGCACCATGCACGCCGACGCGCTCTCGAGCAGGTAGTCCGCCGTGGCAATGCTGCCGTAGGTGTTCAGCGTCGGAGCGCAGAAGCCGAGGAGCTCGGACGTGAGGTTCCTGTCGATGTCGAAGCCGGTGCCGGTGATGGCACACGCACCGAGCGGGTTGAAGTTCGTCCGCTCGAAGGCGCCCTTCAGCCGGATGGCGTCGCGCTCCACCTGCTCGCAGACGGCAAGGAGGTAGTGCGCCACGGTGGTCGGCTGGGCACGCTGCGTGTGCGTGTGCACGGCGAACACCGTATCGTGGTGGGCGCCGATCAAGGCGAGCAGCGACCGCCGCAGTTCCAGCGTGGCCGCCAGGACATCGAGGATCCGGTCGCGCTGCCGCATGCGGTAGGTCGTCATCGCGATGTCGTTGCGGCTGCGCGCCGTGTGGAGCCGTCCGGCGACGTCGGCGCCGCAGGCCGAGATGATCAGGCGATCGAGATAGAAGAACAGGTCTTCGTACGTGCCGTCGTAGACGACCTTCCGGACTTCGTCTTCGTTCACCGAGTCGAGCGCCTCGCGGATGGCGTGGGCATCGGCCCTGGAGACAATGCCGCGTTCCGCCAGCATCACCAGGTGCGCATAGTGCAGCGCCATGAGTGGTGAGAGAAAATTGGTCTTGGCGTCCTCGAAGTTCTCGTTCAGGACATAGGTGACGTATTCCGGGGCAAACCGCATGGGATCGAGTATAGCTGCACACGTGATCGTGGCGCGTGAGGCGCGGGGAGACGGATCTGCACTCCAGCGCACGTCCGAGCCGTCGCGGCTCGATGCGCACCTCGAGGATGCCGCGCATGTGCCTGGCGGTCATGCGTGTGCCCTCGCGATCCCGCAGAACGAGGCCGCCGTGGCACGGGCGCTGGCGGACGCGTCCCAGGTGCTGACGTTCGGCGCACAGTCGTCACTCACCGGCGGGGCGACGCCGCGCGGCGACCTGCTCCTGAGCACCGAGCGGCTCCGCACCCTCGAGGTGCGCGACGACGGCATGGTGCGCGTGGGGGCCGGCGTCACGATCGCCGATCTCGATGCGCGGCTGCGGCAGCATGGCCGCCTCTATCCGCCCGCACCCACGTGGCACGGCGCGAGTGTCGGCGGCACCATCGCCACGAACGCGGCCGGTGCGGCAACGTTCAAGTACGGCTCGACCCGCGCGTGGGTGGAGGCGCTCACGGTGGTCCTCGCCTCCGGAGCCGTGCTCGACCTGCACCGCGGCGCGACGCGCGCGCACGACGCGGGCTTCGTGGACGTGGCACTTCCCGACCGCACCGTGCGCGTGCCGCTGCCGACCTACCGGATGCCGCAGGTGCCCAAGGTGTCTGCCGGCTACTACGCCGCACCCGGCATGGACGTCATCGACCTGTTCATCGGCAGCGAGGGCACGCTCGGCGTCATCGTCGAGGCCACACTGAGAACGCTGGCCACGCGTCCGGAGCAGTGCCTCGTGTTCGCCACCTTCCCCACGCGCGAGGCCGCTGTCGCGTGCGTCGGTGCGCTCCGCGATGAGGCCCGGCGCACCTGGGGCGGACACGACGAGGGCGGCCTGGACGTGTCGGCCGTCGAGCACATGGACGCCCGCAGCCTCGACGTGGTCCGCGAGGACGGCGTCGACCGAAAGCTCGGTGTCGCGCTCCCGGCTGACGCGGCCATCGGGCTGCTCATTACGGTGGAACTGGCGGCGGGTACGTCGGCGGAGGACACGTATCGGGCACTCGCGGGAGAGCCGGCGTCTTCCCGCCTCGATGGACTGACACGCCTGGTCGAACTGCTCGGGCGCTTCGGGGCGGACGATGCCCAGGTGGCGGCGCCGGGTGACGCCGCCGCTGCCGAACGCCTCCTGGCGCTGCGCGAGGCGGTGCCGCTGGGCGTGAACCGGCGGGTTGGTGAGGCGCGGCGCCTGGTTGACCCCCGCATCGAAAAGACCGCCGCCGATACCATCGTGCCGTTCGAGCACGTCGCGACGATGCTCGACCGCTACGACGAGGAGCTGAAGCGGCGGGGCCTGGACGGCGCCGTGTGGGGACACATTTCAGACGGCAACGTGCACCCGAATGTGATCCCGCGGAACTTCAGCGATGTGGAGTCTGGACGCGAGGCCGTGAAGGCCTTCGGCCGGGAGGCGATCAGGCTCGGCGGCTCTCCCCTTGCCGAACATGGAGTCGGCCGCAACCCCACGAAGCAGGGCCTGCTCGTCGATCTCTACGGCGAGGACGGCGTGGCGCAGATGCGGCGGGTGAAGGCCGCGCTCGATCCCGACTGGAAGCTGGCCCGCGGCGTGATCTTCCCGATGCCGTAGCGGGTGCCTGGGCCAGCCTGAAGCTGGCCCCACGATTGAGCGGCGCGCCGGTTCTTTCGTAGGGTCCGGCTAGCCGGACCGAGACCGGTTTCCAGTTGTGTGTAGTGCCCGGCTTCAGCCGGGCCGAGGTGTGGTCCGCCTGAAGGCGGACGCTACGTCGTTCTGGAAAGCGCTCTAGACCAGCGCGCCAACGGCAGCAGCCGCGTAGCCGGCCAGCACCAGCCAGGGGGCCGCCGTGCCCGCGGCGCCTGCCGCCGTGGCGCTTTCCACGGACAGCCGCTCATCCGCGACCGCCATGGCGCGAACCTGCCGCTGCTGTTCGAGGTAGACGCAGGCTAGCGCGGCCAGCAGGGCGAGCGACGCCGCGGCGAGCAGCACGCGGCCCGTCCCGCCCAGCCCGGCACGCATCGCCAGCAGCAGGACGCCGACCCAGCCGACGATGGCCGCGGCACCGATGGTCTTGAGGGTCGCGATCTCGCGCTCCCCCGCCTGCCGCAGCAGTTCGAGCTTCAGGAGGCGCTCGGCCCTGAGCCGGTCGGCCTCGATCTTCTCGCGCTCGATCGCGAGCCGCTGGCTGTCGCGATCGAACGCCTCCTTGAGGGCCCCGACCACCACGCCGGCCAGCCGTGTTTCGAGGCCACCGAGCGCGCCAACCGTGCTCAGCGCCGTCTGTCGTGAGGTGTCGCCCGGCTCGTTCCTCGTCTTCACGCGCCGGACCACGTCGGTGACGTTGAGCGCGACATCGATCAACCGCAACCAGGGCAGTGCCATTGTCATCCCCTCCTGCCGAGCCAGGCGGCACGGAACGCCGCCTGCGCCGGCGTCAACGCCTTGCCCTGACTCTCGAACGTCACCAGGCCGAGGTCAGGGTCCTCTTCGAGGGTGACTCGGGTGGGCTTCTTCTGGCCGGTGCGGTCGATGTACTCCACCGCCACGGCGTCTCCGGGCTTGTGCCGCCGGATGATGGCCTCGACGTCGGCGACACTGCTGACCCGCGTGCCATCGACGGTCACCAGTTCGTCGCCCGCATCGAGCCCCGCCTTGTACGCGGGCGTGTTGGCGCGCGGGGCGTCGGCCAGCGTGGGTCCGTTGCGCATCTCGAGCCGCAGGCCGCCCCACCACGCTCGGCCGGGGTTCTGACGCGCGAGCGCGAAGCCGGCCTGTGCGAGGAGCGCGTCGAAGTCGGGGGCCTCACGCCCGTGGATGAACCGGGTGAAGAAGGTGTGCGCGAACGCCGCGTCGCCGCTCACCTCTGCCAGCCGTCGTTCGGCATCGTCGATCGTGTACGGCTTCGCCACGTAGCCGGGTCGGGATGCAGGCGGCTTGCCGTGCTCACGCCACATGGCGCGCATGAAGTCGTCCAGGGTGAGCCGGCCGTCGGAGCGCTGTCTGAGGCTGAGGTCGAGGGCCAAGGCGATCGCGCCGCCATACGGGTAGTAGGAGATGTACGTGTCCGCCCAGTTGGTGCGGTCGATCGGACGCCCGCCGTCCGCAAAGGCGGCCATGCGGCTCATCTCTTCCGCCGAGCGGAAGGCGCGGCCGGGTGACAGCAGCACGGCGCGGAGCAGGGTGTTGAAGTCGTCCAGCGTGTCGCGGAAATCGACGACGCCTGCCCGGCTCATGGAGAGCGGACCGTAGTACTGGGTGAAGCCCTCGGCGAGCCAGAGTTCGCCCGACATGTTCGCCCGCTCGAAGTCGAAGGGCTCGAGCGCCGCGGGCCTGATGCGCTCCACGTTCCAGTTGTGGAAGAACTCGTGGGCGACGGTGCCGAGCAGTGCGCCCCGGCTCGTCCGGATCCCGCTGGCGCTGGTGATGATCGTGCTGTTGCGGTGCTCCATGCCGTCGCCATTCGCCCACGGGAGGTAGTCGGCAATGAACGTGTAGGTGCCGGGCTCGTAGGTGGGGTACTCCCCGTAGATCGCGCGTTCGGCGGTCACGATCTTCTGGACGTCGCCCACGTAGCGATCCAGTTCCGCCTCCGTTCCCGTGTGGTGGAGTGCGAACCGGAAGGTGTGGTTATCCACCGTGAACTGCCGGATGCTGACCTGGCCGAATTCGGTGGGGCTGTCCATCAGGTACTGCAGGTTCGGGGCCGTGTACTCCGTTGGACTCTGGGTCGGGTACAGCTGGGTGGCCACCGTCCACTGGGCGCCCGCCGGTGGAACGAAGGTCAGGTGCGCAGGACGGTCCTCGAGGCCGCGGGCCCACATGATCGTCGCGGGCATGTTCATGTGCGCGTGGGTCGGGTCGATGCCGAGATAGGTACCGTCCGTCCGGTCGCCGTAGACCTTGTAGCGAACGGTGAGCTGGGCGGGGTGCTGGGGCACCGACCAACCGTACGGGTCGGGCCTGGTCACCGCGAGCGGACGGTTGTCCGGACCGAGCACCTCGACGTCGTAGACGTTCTTGGCGAAGTCGTGCAGCGAGTACCGTCCCGGTGAGGCGCGGCTCACGCGGAGTTCGAGGGGCGCCGCCGGCAACTCCGTGAAGCTGGCCTCCACCGCCATCCAGTGGTGCTGCGGCTCGGGGAAGGAGAGACGATACCGAACGGGCGCCTGGGCGGCGGCAGGCCCCGCTGCAGCCAGCAGGGCGACGGCGGCAAGCGCCGCGCGAAGGGTCGATGTGGTCACGCGTGCTCCTGTGGTGGCGGCGCGGCGAAGCCGGCCAGCGTCTGCTCGATGAACGTGTCCTCAGGCACGGCGCCGAGAATCTCCACGCGGCCGTTGATCACCGTCTTGGGGACGCCGGTGACGCGGTACTGCCGGGAGAGATCCGCATAACCCGTGGCATCGATCGCGTACGCCGTGACGTGGGGGTTCGCCCACGCGATTTCGTGCGCGAGCGTGACAGCCCGCGGACAGTGTGGACAGGTAGGTGTCGAGAACACGTGCATGTCCATCGGTGCGTCGATCGCCGTGAGCTTTGCGCGGCTGTCGTCGGACAGCATGGACGGTCCGCCGCCGACCAGCAGGATCGCCCGGATCAGCGAGATGAACTCGTATCCGGCCGGAGTGCCGAGGAACCGGATGTGCGAATCGCGCGGTGTGCCGTCGGGGTTCCGGCCAACGAGCGCCACGGCAGGAACCCGGTCCACTGCGAACTCCTTGGCGCGCTCGGGCTCGAGCACGAGGTTCACTTCGTCGATCGTGATGAGGGGCGAGAGCGGCGGCAGTTCGTCGAGCACCTGGCGTGCCCGCAGGCAGTCCTCGCACCCGACGCTCTGCGTGAAGAAGAGCAGCGTCACTGGCGCGGTCATCGCGGCGAAGTCGGCGCGCAGGCGTTCCTGGTCTGGTCCGGAAATGAGGGACATTCGTGAACTCCGGTGTGGTCACCTGCGCTGGCGGGCGTCCGGCGATGGAGCCGGCATGCCGCGCCTCGTGCGTCAGGTGAGCCGATGGTACGACCGCTAGATCTTGAACAGGTCGTCGAACGCCTGGCGTGCGCTGTTCGGCGCAACCTGGGTCCGGGTCTGGCGCTCGACGGTGGTGCGCGCTTCGAACCAGGTGCAGGTGTTGCGCTCGTCCTTTGGAGAAACACGGGCCGTGAGCGCCGTCTGGCTGCACTCGAAGCGGCTGCTCGTGTCGAACGACACGCAGTTGACGCAGCTGTGCACCGCCACCCCGCACCGCGCACACACGTCCAAGGCATCGACCGGAGTCTTCAGGTTGTGCCCACAGCGGGCGCACTTGAAGACCTCGTGCGACGCCATCAGGTTCGGCGTCTTCGGGCCGGACGCGCTCTGCAGTTGCCGGCCGGGTGCCCGCGGCTCGACGGGTCGCTTCGGCGCGAGCGGCGATCCGCCGCGGTCGCGGTCCCTGGGGCCTTCGTCCTGGTATCCGCGCTGCCGGTATTTGCGTTCGCTCATCTGCGCCTCGGGAAGTTTTCTGCTACTGCTCAGTTCAGGATTCCGCTGGTCACATTCTAAGATGCCCGGGATGCGTGGCCTGCAGCTTCCTGCTGTTCTCTTTGCCACGATTGTCGGGGTGCTTGCCGGGGTCGGAGCCTACACGTTCGTGTATGCCAGAGGCTACGCCTACCTGCAGAACGATCCCAGGGCGTGCGCGAACTGCCACGTGATGCAGGAGCAGCTGGAGGGGTGGACCAAGAGCAGCCACCGGTCCGTGGCCGTCTGCAACGACTGCCATACGCCGCACGACGTCATCGGCAAGTACGCCACGAAGATGCGGAACGGGTTCTGGCATTCGTTCTACTTCACCACCGGGGCGTTCCACGAACCCATCCACATTCTGCCTCGCGATCGCGCCATTACTGAGGGCGCCTGCCGGCGGTGTCACGAGGACGTCGTCCAGGCCATGGGCACCCCGTCGCACGCGGGCGGTGACGCGCTGTCCTGCATTCGCTGCCACAGTTCGGTTGGCCACCAGGAACTGGCGGCCGTGTCCCTTCCCTTTCCGGAGTAGCCCATGAAGCGAAGTGCACTCATCGGCCTGGTTGTCGTCGCTGCGCTCGCCGCAGCGGGCGTCACCGCGCTGCTGGTGAACATCTTCGAGCGCAAGCAGGAAGCGAGGAACCCCTATTTCCGGGTGGTGGCGCTGGACGATCGGACGGAGGATCCGGCTGTCTGGGGCAAGAACTTCCCCCTGCAGTACGACGGGTACCTGCAGACCGTTGACCAGCAGCGCACGAAGTACGGCGGGAGCGAGGCGCTGCCGCAGACGCCGACCGAGGCCGATCCCCGATCGGTCGTGGCGCAGTCGCGGCTGGAGGAGGACCCCCGGCTCAAGACCATGTGGGCCGGGTATGCGTTCTCGGTCGACTTCCGGAAGAAGCGCGGACATGCCTTCATGCTGGAGGATCAGACCTTCACGCAGCGGGTCCAGCAGTTCAGGCAGCCCGGCACCTGTATCCACTGCCACGCGTCTGTCTACCTGCCGTACAAGGATGCGGGCGGCGGCGACCTGATCAAGGGCTTCGAGGCCATGAACCACCTGCCGTATCAGGAAGCGCGGCAGAAGGTGTCGCACCCGATTGCCTGCATCGATTGCCACGACCCGCAGACGATGCAGCTGCGGGTGACGCGGCCGGGGTTCCTCGAGGGCATCAGGGCGCTCAAGGCGAGCGAGGGCATCAAGGACTACGACCCGAACACCATGGCGACGCGGCAGGAGATGCGGTCGTTCGTCTGCGGGCAGTGCCACGTCGAATACCACTTCAAGGGGCCCGAGAAGCGCCTCACCTATCCCTGGAGCAAGGGGCTGAAGGTGGACCAGATTGCCGACTTCTACGACGAGGCCGGCTTCAGCGACTGGACGCACGCCGTGACCGGGGCGCCGACGCTCAAGGCCCAGCATCCCGAGTTCGAGATGTGGAATCAGGGCATTCACGCACGGTCAGGCGTTGCCTGTGCCGACTGCCATATGCCTTACACGCGGGTCGGCGCGCAGAAGATCAGCGACCACCACGTGCGCAGTCCGCTGCTCAACATCAACCGGGCCTGTCAGACCTGCCACAAGTGGTCCGAGGAGGAGCTGAAGGCGCGGGTCGAGACAATCCAGGAACGCACGTTCGTGCTGCGCAATCGCACGATGGATGCGCTGATGGCGCTGATCGACGACATCAAGGTGTCGAAGGAGCGGGGGGCGACAGACGTCGACCTCGAACTCGCGCGGAAGATGCAGCGCCGGGGGCAGTTCTACCTGGACTTCATCGAGTCCGAGAACTCGAATGGCTTCCACGCGCCGGAGGAAGCGGCCCGGATTCTCGGCGATGCCATCGACTACTTCAGGCAGGGACAGGTGTCGCTACGCGAACTCAGAACTCAGAAGTGAGAACTCAGAACTGAAAGCCGACTGTAGGCGCTCTGAACGACGAAGGGCCAGCGGGAGTCGCCCCCGGCTGGCCCTTTCTCGTTGTCTTGGTTTTGACTTCTGAGTTCTGACTTCTAACTTCGGAACGTCAGTGCGTCCAGCCGCGCGTCATGTAGTCGTTCAGCGTCAGCACGATGAGGATGAGCAGGAAGAAGACGCTGCCCATCACCACCAGCCAGGTCAGCTTGCTGCCGTACTTGACGTGCATGAAGAAGAGCACGACGAGCGTCGCCTTGGTGACGGCGATGGCGAGCATGATGACGTTGTTCATCGCGCCCAGGTCGATCGTGGCGACCCACCAGGTGAGGGCCGTGCCGACGAGCAGCGCGAAGAAGATCAGGTAGTACGTGCTCAGCGGCACGATGTGGTGTTCGTTCGTATGCTCAGACATGATGCACGTGCCGTCCGATGAGATAGAGCAGCGGGAAGAGGAAGATCCACACGATATCGACGAAGTGCCAGTAGAGGCCGGCAATCTCGATGGGCGCGTAGTAGTCGGCGCTGATGACGCCGTTCTTCGTCCAGATGAACATCCACGTCATGATGCCGAGGCCGATGACCATGTGCACGGCATGCAGCCCCGTCAGGACGAAGTAGAGCGAGAAGAAGATCTGCGCCGGACGCGTGTACGGTTCCTCGAACACGAACGGCAGGCCGAAGCCCGGGATGTGATGCTCGATGTACTTCTCGTGGTACTCGTAGGCCTTGATGCCGAGGAACGCGGCACCGAGGATCATCGTGACCACGATGAAGAACATGATCTTGCCGCGCTCGTTCGTCTGGGCCGCGTGCACCGCCAGCGCCATCGTCAGCGAGCTGAGAATCAGCACCGCGGTGTTGATGGCGCCCGGCAGGATGGCGATCTCGGAACTGGCCATCGCGAAGGCGTCCGGATACCACGCCCGGTAGATCAGGTACGCCGTCAGGGCGCCACCGAAGAACAGGATTTCCGTGACGAGGAACAGCCACATCCCGAGGAGAGACGCCTCTTTCTGCGCCTCCATGGACTCGAAATGGTGCGCGAGGTTCGGGTTGTGATGTTCGGCGTGCGCGGTTGCCGCTACGTTACTCAACGTGGCCTCCCACGTGACCGGCGACCGGAGTCGGATATTCGTAGGCGTCCCAGGTCACAATCGGTTGGGTCTTGAAGTTCTCCGTCGGAGGTGGCGACGTGGTGTTCCACTCGAGGCCAACGGCCCCCCACGGGTTGTCACCGGCCACGGCGCCGTACTTCAGCGACCAGGCCAGGTAGATGAGCGGCATGGTGAAGCCGACCGCGAGGATGGACGCGCCCGCGGTCGAGAGCACGTTCCACACCTGGTAGGCGTCGGCATACGAGTGGTAGCGGCGCGGCATGCCGGCGTAGCCCGCGACGAACTGCGGGAAGAACGTCAGGTTGAAGCCGATGAAGATGATGGCCGCGCTGATCTGGCCGAGGAACTCGCTATACATGCGGCCGGTCATCTTCGGCCACCAGTAGTGGATGCCTGCCAGGAAGCCCATGATGGCGCCGCCGACCATGACGTAGTGGAAGTGCGCCACGACGAAGTAGGTGTCGGTGACGTGGATGTCGAGGCCCATCGCCGCCAGGAACAGGCCGGTCAGGCCGCCGATGGCGAAGAGGCCGATGAAGCCCGCGACGTAGATCATCGGGGTTTCCCACGAGACCGAGCCCTTGTACATCGTCGCCGTCCAGTTGAAGACCTTCACTGCGGACGGGATGGCGACGAGGAACGTCAGGACCGAGAACACCAGCGCCGAGTAGGTGGAGATGCCGGCGACGAACATGTGGTGGCCCCACACGAGGAAGCCGACCACCGCGATGCCCAGGCTCGAGAACGCGACGAACGAGTAGCCGAAGATCTGCTTGCGCGTCATCCCGGCGATGACCTCGCTGATCACGCCCATGGCCGGGAGGATCATGATGTAGACGGCCGGGTGCGAGTAGAACCAGAAGAGGTGCTGGAACAGCACCGGGTCGCCGCCGACGGCCGGATTGAAGAGGCCGAAGCTGAAGATGCGTTCCGCGGCCACCAGCACGATGGTGATGGCGACGACCGGCGTGCCGAGCACCTGGATCAGGCTCGTGGCGTAGATGGCCCACACGAAGAGCGGCAGGCGGAACCAGGTCAGGCCGGGCGCACGCATCCGGTGGATGGTGACCATGAAGTTCAGCCCGGTCAGGATGCTCGAGAAGCCGTTGATGAAGATGCCGAGAGCCGCCGGCACGACGGCGCTCGTCGAGGCAATGGTGCTGAACGGCGTATAGAAGGTCCACCCGGTATCGAGGCCGCCCGAGACGATGGCCCACATGGTGAAGAGCGAGCCGACGAGGTAGACGTAGAAGCTCAGGAGATTCAGCTTCGGGAACGCGACGTCCTTCGCACCGAGCATCAGCGGCAGCAGGAAGTTGCCGAGTGACGCCGGGACGAGCGGGATGAGGACGAAGAACACCATCATCACGCCGTGCATCGTGAAGACCTTGTTATAGGTCTCGTCCGTCAGCAGGTCGCCGGCTGGGGTCACGAGCTCGAGGCGGATAAGGCCAGCGAAGAAGCCGCCGATGCCGAAGAAGAGCGTGATGCCCACGATGTACATCAGGGCGATGCGCTTGTGGTCGCGGGTCAGCAGCCACGACATGAAAGTCGTGGAGCTGTTCAGGTAGCTGGTGGTCGGCATTTCAGCCGTACTGCTGGACATGATCTCGCTCTTCCTGCACTAGTTACGCGTTTGTGGCGTCTGAGCTGGAGTGTTCTCGTTCGGTGCCGGCCCGCCGGGCGTGGAACGCACCGGTTCGTTCACCGATCCGGGCTGCATCGACTTGACGTACTCGATCAGCTCGACCAGCCCTTCCTCGCTGACGAGCCCCTGGAAGGTCGGCATCGTCGGCTGGAATCCGGCGGTGATCTTGGCGCTCGGCATCAGGATCGCCTCGCGCAGGTACGCCTCGTCGACCTGGACCGTCTCGCCGGTCTGCAGGGCCACACGCTTGCCGTAGAGCCCCGCGAGCACCGGACCGCGACCCTGCGCGTCCGAGCGGTGGCAGGTATTGCAGGCCAGATCCTGGAACAGCTTCGCGCCCGCCGAGGAGAGCGACCCCTCCTGCGTGCCGGAGGTCAGCCACGTCTGGTAGTCGTCCGGTTCCATGACGATCACTTCACCGATCATGCCGGAGTGCTTCGTGCCGCAGTACTCGGCGCAGTAGATCGGATACGTGCCCGCCTTCGTGGCCTCGAACCAGAGGTGCGTGTAGCGGCCGGGAATCGCGTCGGCCTTCACGCGGAACGCCGGGAAGAACAGGTCGTGGAGCACGTCTTCCGACGTCATGATGACCTTCACCGGGCGGCCCACCGGGATGTGCAGCTGGTTGATCTCGCGCTGGCCGTCCAGGTGCTGGAACTTCCACATCCACTGCTTGCCGACCGCGTAGATGTTCATCGTTTCGGCCGGCGGGCGGGTGATGGCGAAGAACAGCGTAGTCGACCACACGAACAACCCGAGGACGATGAACAACGGAATGACCGACCAGGTCACTTCGAGGATCATGCCGCCGTGGATGCGGGCGCCGATGCTCTGTGGGTCGCGGCGCCGGTACTTCACCATGAACACCACGAAGAGCGTGAAGATCAGGACGGTGAAGAAGCCGGTCAGGCCGACGAGAAAGAGATAGAGCTGGTCCACGCGCGGTGCAACCGTGGACGCGACTTCAGGGAAGAATGCTGTTCCGGACCGCATAGATAAGGGCCTAGGTCTGAGGGTTCAATGAGCCGGGTTCTGGGACTTGTCCCGCCGGACCATCACCACGATGAACGTACCAATCAAGAGCACAGTCGCCACACCGGCGATGCGGAGCGCCCGCATGATGTAGATACCGTAGCGGCCAGTCATCGGGTCGTAGTGGTAGCAATAGAGCAGCAGGTTGTCCACCATCGTCCCGAGGCGGCCCTGTGAGGCCTCCACCAACGCAAACTTCAGGTCTCGCGGGCCGTACTCGATCCCGAACAGGTAGCGGGCATTCCGGCCATCCGGCGTGGTCACGATGATGCCGGTCGGGTGGGCAAACTGCTGCGTCTGCTCGTCCCACGTGTACCGGTACCCCGCCGCCTGGGTGACCCGCTTGATCTGTGGCTCGTCTCCCGTGAGGAAGTGCCAGCCCGATTCCGTGCCCGGCCGCTTGTAGCGCGACACGTAGGTGGCCTTCTTGGCGGCCGCCTGCGCGGGCGTCTCACGCGGGTCGAAGCTGATGAGCACCATGTCGAAGTCGGTGCCCGCGTTCATCTCGAGCGTGTTCACCGTCGCGGTGATGGCGTTCAGCACCTGCGTGCAGAGCATCGGGCATTCGTAGTAGACGAATCCCAGCACCACCGGACGCTTGCCGTAGAGGCTGCCGAGCGTGATGGTGTTGCCGTCTTCGTCCCGGAACGTCGCGTCGAGCGGCAGCTGCTCACCGAGCTTCTGGTCGAAGCCGATCTCGAGCAGCGCCTTCGGCATCGTCGTCGACGGGGCGCCCGGTGCGGCGATGTAGCCGCCGGTCGGCGCGCCTGTCAGCTGCGCCTGCGCCGGGGTGGCTGCCGCGAGGACGGCGACGGCGCAGAGCGCCGCCGCGATGCACTGCTTCACTTGCCCTGTTCCTTGGCCGGTTCTTCGGCGGCCGGTGCGGCGGCCGGCGCGGAGCCGGCGGCGGGCCGGGCCTCGAGGCCCTGCTGGAGCCGCAGCTTCATCGCATCGGCGATGGGCAGCCGGACAACGCCAGCATTGCGATCGACCCAGGCGTAGTTGTTGAGGACGGCATCTTCCTCGGCACGAAGGGCCTTCAGTGCTTCACGCGGGGTGACCTGCCGGTCGTTCGCCTCGTCGAAGAGGTTTCCGGAGTATGTCGCGTTACTGCCCTGGAGGCGCGGCTCCGGCGGGCGGCGGTTGTCTTCGAGTTCCGCCATCGGGTAGGCCCGCACCGCGTGCGAGGCGTCGGTGGTGTTCGCCATCCCCTGATAGGTGAAGTACATCGCGAGCATCGAGATGCCGGTAATCGCCGCGAGGCCGATGGCGTACCGCAGGATGCTGCCGATATCGACGTGATCCGGCTCCGCCATCTGCTCAGGCGAGTGCGAGGAGGTCGAATGCGTGTTCGTCATGGCCTTAGTGCGCCGTCCCGGGATGGTCCGCGTGCGCGAGGGCAGGCCCGAGGGCCTCCTCGAACTGCGGATCGTGAACCGGCAGCAGCGGACGCTGACGCAGCTGCTGCATGTAGAGACCGACCCAGAGGGCGAACAGGCCGAGCGGAACGATGGCCGTCTGCCAGCTCAGGGCGCCAAGCATCGAAATCGGGCCGCCCTCGTGTTCCGTTTCCGGCGCGACGAGCCAGAAGAGGTCGATGAGGCGCGCGAAGATCATCCACATCGCGACCTTGCGGACCAGCCCGGCGTTCCGCTTGATGCCGCGCATCAGCAGCAGGAAGAACGGCGCCGCGAAGTGCGAGACCACCAGGATGATCGCGAGGGTGGTCCAGCCGCCCTGCATGCGGTGCAGGTACCACATGATCTCTTCCGGCAGGTTGCCCGACCAGATGATCAGGTACTGCGAGAACGACATGTAGGCCCAGAGGACCGTGGCCGCGAACATCAGGTTCGCGAGGTCGTGCAGGTAGGTCGAGGTGAGCGCGTCGCTCATCGGCTTCCGGCGCGCCAGCCAGGTCAGCATGATGATCTGGAAGGCGAGGGTGACGAGCCCCTGGCCGACGATCACGAGCAGGCCGTAGATGGTCGAGAACCAGTGCGGGTCGCGCGACATCACCCAGTCGAACGACGCGAAGGACATCGTGATCACGAAGATCAGGATCCCGCCCGCGCTGAGGCGCTGCATGCGCAGCGGCAGTTCGGGGTTGCCGGTCTCGTCCTGTTCCTTCTGCCACTTGTTCAGGATGAAAACCAGCCCGTTCCACACCACGAAGTAGATGGCGGCGCGGATCAGGAAGAAGTTCGTGTTGAGGTACTTCGACTTCGTCTGGAGGATCGGGTCGGCGGCGACCACGTCGGCGTGGGTCCACTCGTAGAGGTGCGGCATCCCGAGGACGATCGGGATGAACAGCACGGTGACGTACGGCAGGACGCGCGACGCGGCCCCGAGCGACTGGCGCGACACGACGCCCCAGGCACCACCGGACAGCTGGTGGACCATCAGGAAGCCGAGTGCGCCGAGCGTGAGCCCGAGCACCAGCATGTAGCCGATCAGGTACGCCGGGAAGAACATCACCGGGTTGGTGGCGTAGCCGACGCCGGCCAGCACCAGGCCGGCCACCCCGGCGAGGAGGAAGTTGCGCTGGTTCTGCGCAAGTTCCGGGAAGATCTGGTCTGCGGTCTCCCTCAGGGCCATGGCCTAGTGTCTCTCCGGCTCTGCGGCGCGGGTTTCGGCCGCGGCCGTGCGGTTCTCGTCAAGCTTGCCGCGGTCGGCCGCCGGAACGGCGTCGAGCGGCGCATACATGCTGAGCTGCAGCGCCTTCAGGTAGGCGACGATGGCCCAGCGGTCGTCCACGGGAATCTGCGCCTGGTAGTCGGGCATGGCGCCGAAACCGTTCGTGATGACGTCGAAGAAATGGCCGATCGGCGCGTTGCGCAGGCGCTCGTCACTGAAGACCGGCGGACGGCGGTAGCCGCGGCGCACGATCATGCCGTCGCCGTTGCCGGTGCGGCCGTGGCACGGCGAGCAGTAGATGTTGAAGCGCTCCTGGCCGCGAGCCATCACCGCGTCGGTCACCGGGAACGGGAACACGGTGGTGTCGTTCTGGCCGTCCTTGCCGGTGTTGAGCAGCACGTCGTCGTTCAGGTGCCCGCGGGCCACGGTGTTCGCGATGAGCGGACGCGCGCCCTGGCCATCGGGGAAGAACTCGGAACCGCGCAGGCCCCGGTACTTCGGCTGGTCGTGCATGTCCTGACGGCAGGCGGCTGCCGTGAGCAGGAGGGTCGCAGCGAGTGCGAGCTTGCCGAGGCGGCCCTGGATGAGTGGCTTGGCCATGAAAACCCTATTCCGCAACGGTGGTCACCTCGTGGGCGCCCAGCGTGTCCATGAACGCGCGCGTGCGGTCGAGATCGAACTGCCCGTCGGTCGCCTCGATGCAGAGGAAGAACCGGTTCCGGCTGGCCAGCGCGAAGCGCGGCACGTTGAACACCGGGTGATACGGCATCGGCAGCTTGTTCAGCATGATCATCCCGAACACCGCCGTCAGCGCGGCGCCAAGGATGGTGCACTCGAAGGTCACCGGGATGAACATCGGCCAGCTCACCAGCGGCTTGCCGCCGATGTTGAGCGGGTAGGCGACGGCCGACACCCAGTACTCCAGCGAGAAGCCGCCGGTGCCCCCGAGCAGACCGCCGATGAGCACCATGAGCGGCAGCTTGGTGTGCTTGAAGCCGATCGCGTGATGCAGTTCCTCGATCGGAATCGGGGAGTACGCATCGACGTCGACGTAGCCGGCCTCGCGCGTCTTGTTGGCGGCGGCCACCAGCTGCGTGGCGGACTCGAACTCGGCCATCAGGCCGTGAATGCCTGGCGTGGAAGCGCTTGCGCTCATCTCAGTGCCCGTGTCCTTCGACCTTCGCTTCCGGCACGATCGTCCGCATTTCGAAGATCGAGATGGCCGGCAGCAGCCTGATGAAGAGGAAGAAGAGAGTCAGGAACAGGCCGATGGTGCCCACGTAGGTCGACCAGTCCCAGAACGTCGGACGGAACATGCCCCACGACGAGGGCAGGAAGTCGCGGTGCAGGCTGAGCACGATGATGACGAAGCGCTCGAGCCACATGCCGACGTTGACCACCGCCGCGATGACGAACAGCATCGGGACGTTCATGCGGATCTTCTTGAACCACAGCAGCTGCGGGAAGATCACGTTGCAGAAGATGAGCGCCCAGTACTGCGGCCAGTAGGGACCGCCGATGCGGTTCAGCATCATGAAGCCCTCGTAGTAGTTGGCGCTGTACCACGCCATGAAGGCTTCGATGCCGTAACCGTAGGCGACGATGAGACCCGTGAGCAACATGACCTTGGCCATGTTCTGCAGGTGCCGCATCGTGATGAAGTCTTCCAGGCCGTAGACGGCGCGAATCGGAATCGCGAGCGTCAGCACCATCGCGAAGCCCGAGTAGATGGCGCCGGCGACGAAGTAGGGCGGGAAGATCGTGGTGTGCCAGCCCGGGAGGACCGACACCGAGAAGTCGAAGCTGACCACCGAGTGCACGGAGACGACCAGCGGCGTCGAGAGGCCCGCGAGCAGCAGGTAGGCCGTCTCGTAGCGGTGCCAGTGACGGGCAGACCCGCGCCAGCCGAGCGACATCATGCCGTAGACGCGCTGCGCGAACTTGCCCTGCGCGCGGTCGCGGAGGGTGGCCACGTCAGGCACCAGGCCCACGTACCAGAACAGCGCCGACACCGTGGCGTAGGTCGAGACCGCGAACACGTCCCAGATGAGCGGGCTGCGGAACTGCGGCCAGACCGCCATGGTGTTCGGAATCGGGAACAGCCAGTAGGCCAGCCACGGACGACCGGTGTGGAAGAGCGGGAAGATGCCCGCGCAGGCCACCGCGAAGAGCGTCATCGCTTCCGCGAACCGGTTGATCGACGTGCGCCACGTCTGCTTCAGGAGCAGCAGAATCGCCGAGATGAGGGTGCCGGCGTGGCCGATACCGATCCACCAGACGAAGTTCGTGATGTCGAACGCCCAGCCGACCGGGATGTTGTTACCCCAGATGCCGATGCCCTTCACCACCAGGTAGGACAGCGACATCAGGAGCAGGCCGGCGAGGCCCGCTGCCGTCAGCAGCGCCAGGTAGTAGGGGATCGGCGTCCGCGTCGTCAGGACAATGGAGCTGATCTTGTCGGTGACCGAGGCGAAGTTATGCCCCGGCGCGATCACGATTGGCGTGCCAGACCCGGCGACCGGCTCCATCCGATCGGCGAGAGGCTGGTTGCTCTGTGCCATCCTATGCGCTCAGTTCCGGATTCACGTTGCGAATGGCCGCCATGTACTGCGTGCGCGGCCGCGTATTCAGTTCTGCGAGGAGCGCGTAGGTGCGCTCTTCCTTCTGCAGCTGCGCGACCCGGCTGTTCGGGTCGTTCAGGTCGCCGAAGATGATCGCGTCGGTCGGACAGGTCTGCTGGCAGGCCGTCTTGATTTCACCGTCGCGAACCTTGCGGTTCTCCTTCTCGGAGTCGATCTTCGCCGCCGTAATGCGCTGGACGCAGTAGGTGCACTTCTCCATGACGCCGCGGCTGCGGACCGAGACGTCCGGGTTACGACCGAGCTTGTAGCTCTCGGTGTTCCAGTCGGAGTAGAGCAGGTAGTTGAAGCGACGGACCTTGTACGGGCAGTTGTTCGAGCAGTAGCGGGTGCCGACACAGCGGTTGTAGACCATGTCGTTCAGCCCTTCGTGGCTGTGGACCGTGGCACCAACCGGGCAGACCACTTCGCACGGCGCGTTCTCGCACTGCATGCAGGGCACCGGCTGGAAGTAGGTCTCTTCCGCCCGGCTCGCGTCCGCGCCCGAGAAGTAGGTGTCGATGCGGAGCCAGTGCATCTCGCGTCCGCGGAGCACCTGGTCCTTGCCGACCACCGCGATGTTGTTCTCCGCGTGGCAGGCGACGACGCACGCGTTGCAGCCGATGCAGGCGTTCACGTCGATCTGCATGCCCCACTTGTATCCCTCGTACTTCCAGTCGGGATACAGGGTGATCGTCTTCGCGGGGGCCTCGAAGCCCTCGTGCACGGACTCGGGGTTCTGCCGGAACTCGTCCAGCGTCACCGCGCGGACCATGCCGCGGCCTTCCATCAGGTGGTGGTACTGCGTGCAGGCCAGCGGGAACGACTCGTCGGTCGTCGTCACCTCGACGCCGCGGCCGTTCCACAGCGCGTCCGACGTGCGCAGCGGGTAGATGTCGAACCCGGGGCCGTTGCCGATGTGCCCGGCGCGCGTGCGGCCGTAGCCCAGGTGCACCGTGATGCAGTCGTCGGGATGGCCGGGCACGCCGAAGATCGGGCCGCGCACCGTCTTGCCCTTGTACTTGACCTCGACGACCGAGCTCTCGATGGTGCCGTGCTCACCGCCGCGCGTCGCGGGCGAGTTGGACGCCTTCAGCTTCTCCGCCGTGGCCGGGCTCGCGATGACCGCGTTGTCCCACACCAGCTTGGTGATCGGCTTCGGGAGTTCCTGCAGCCACGCGTTGTTCGCGTAGCGGCCATCGAACACTGCCGGGTCGGGACGGAAGCTGATCTCCATCCCCGCGCCAGCTTCGGCAGCCGGGGCGTTCACGGCGGTCGCCGCGAGGGTCACTTCCTTCGGCGTGAAGGCGGTGCCGTCGATGACGCCGTCGTGCAGCCACTTGCGCCACGCGGCGTCGAAATCGGCCGAGGGCTTCTGCGCCTGCCAGTACTCGCGAAGGACGTCGTAGGCCTGGCGCTCGGGACGCTCGCTCAGGACGCCGATGACTTCGTGCGCCGACTTGCCGCCGTAGAGCGGCGCGATGAGCGGCTGGACGATGGAGGCCGTGCCGTCGTGGCCGCGACCGTCGCTCCAGTGCTCGAGGAAGTGCGACGCCGGAACGATCCACTGGCAGTGCGCCGCGGTCTCGTCGTTGAACTGCGTGAGGTAGACGCGGGTCTGGACCTTCTCGAGCGAAGCCGCGAAGTTGAGGTCCGCCGGGGCGTTGTAGACCGGGTTGCCGCCAAGAATGATCAGCAGGTCGACCGAACCCGCCGCCATGTCAGCCGCGAGCGCCTTGATCGACTCGAGCTGGTCGACCGGTTCGACGTCCACCGTCTGCGTGTAGTGCACCGTCTGGCCGACGTTGCCGAGGGCCTGGTTCATCGCATGCGCCAGGGCGTGCACGGCCGCCGGCTGCGCCGGACCGGCAATGACCACGCTGGTGCCGCGGTGCGCCTGGAGGTCCTTCGCCACGGCCGCCGCCCACTTGGCCGACTCGCCGGAACCGGCCGCTGCGGACCCGACGCCCACGCCCGCCGCAATCTGGCGGGCCAGGCTCTCGATTTCGCTCGGCTTCAGCCCCAGGCGGTGATCGGCGCGCGACCCGGTCGAGGTCGGCATCGTCTCGGCCACGTAGAGCCGGTTCATCGCGTGCCCTTCCTCGACCTTGCGGCGCGAGGCGAACTGACGGGCCAGCGCGAGGCTGCCGGGGCCGCTCGCCAGGAAGTCGGCGTCGAGCGACAGGATGATGTCGGCCTTCTCGAGGTCGTACTGCGCGTCGACGAACTCACCGAACGCCAGCTTCGCGCCGACGCGGGCGTTGTTGCGGCCCGCCGGCTCCCACTGATGCCACTTGGCCGAGGGGAAGCGGCCGAGGAATTCGCGGATCTGGGCGCCCAGCGTGGGCGACCCGACGGTTTCACTCAGGATGCGGACGCCCGCGCCCTGCAGCGGCGCCTGGGCGGCGAGCGCCGCCTTCATGGCCATGATGAAGGTCGGCCACGCCGACACGTCACCCTCGCTGGTCAGGCTCTGCACCCGGTCCGGGTCGTAGATGTTGAGGATTTCGGCCTGCGCGAAGACGTCGGCCGCGCCACGGCTGCTCGGGTGCTGCGGGTTCCCCTCGATCTTCGTCGGACGACCTTCATGGCTCTCGACGAGCAGCCCGGTGGCCACCCCGCCAAAGGTCATCGCCGTCGCGAAGTACAGCGGCTTGCCGGGAACCAGTTCCTCAGGCTGCCGCACGTAGGGAACGATGGCTTCGTCGGGCTGCGTCGTGCAGGCGGTCACGCCGGCGAGGGCCAGCGACGCGCCCATCAGCTTCATGAACGACCGACGCGTGGTCGGGTCGGTGATGGCCTCGACCTGCGAGGGGAATTCGTTATGGAGACGCTCGACGAACGACGGATCGTCCGCGAGCTCGTCCAGCGTCCGCCAGAAGGCTTTTCCGGTCTTCATCGGTGGCACGTCGAGCAGCTCGTAAGCTTCTGAATCTGATATTCGGCGACCAGGGTCTTGCCCATCTCGACCTGGTCAGTAAACGTCTTGCCCG
The DNA here is from genome assembly GCA_046331345.1 of Vicinamibacterales bacterium. Classification (GTDB taxonomy): domain Bacteria; phylum Acidobacteriota; class Vicinamibacteria; order Vicinamibacterales; family CAVVIG01; genus CAVVIG01. Next base: position 346,464 of record JAXLRA010000007.1, read on the forward strand.
AGACCGTCACCGCATTGAACGCCGACGGCGGCTGGTAGGCGACCGAGAACACCTCGGACCGCGGACGGACGTTGCGCTCCGGATTGCGATGGCAGTCGAGGCACCACGCCATCTGCAGCGTGGCGTTCTGGTACATCAGCGGCATCTTGTCGACAGGGCCGTGGCAGGTGGTGCAGCCGACGCCCTTGTTGATGTGGATGCTGTGGTCGAAGTAGACGAAGTCGGGCAGGTCGTGCACGCGGGTCCACTTGAGCGGCTTGTTCGAGTTGAAACTCGCCCGAACCGGCTCCAGGAACGGCGCATTCGAGAAGATCTGGGAGTGACAGTTCATGCAGGTCTTGGTCGGCGGGATGCCCGCGAACCTCGACTGCTCGACCGACGTATGACAGTAGCGGCAGTCGATGCCGTTGCCTGCCACATGCCGTTCGTGACTGAACTGGATCGGCTGCTCGCGCGCGACATACTGCCGCGTGACCCAGGGGGAGGTGCCGAGCTCGTACACCAGCCCGAGCAGCAGGCCGACGAGGAGCGCCGCGCCGACGATGCTGACGCGGGAGAGGGTATTGGCGCTTCGAGGAAAGATCTGCGACATCAGTCCGTATGGGGCGGCGCGCGCACCCGCTCATGAACAGGTGAATACCTGCCCGGGGGTGGCACCGCCGAACGAGTCTCAGGGAGCTTACAGTGTTTGGCGCCGAAGCGCGACAACTATTTTGTGAAAGATTTCACGTAACCGTCAACTTCAAACGGGAAACGGCGCCAAACTGCCGTTTTCCCGGCGCTGCCGGGGCTCCGCCGGGCACGCACTCCCTCACGCGCGCCCGCTTCCACAACCCTATCCACACGGGTGGTTCCGCCGAACCGTTGCCGGCCCAACGCCCCCGCGCACACAACCCTGTCGACCGTCGAAGGGCTATGCGACCTGGCGCCGACTTGTCCTGTCGTGATCCCCTGCGATGAACTTCAGGGGCAGCACAGCGTAACCTTTTGTGACAAAAATCGAAACCCCCGTACGCAAATCGTCGTCAAAAGCGACTTTCTCGCGTACGTACCTCGACAAACGTCACCGAATGCGGTAGGTGAGCCCGGTCAGGACCCGCGTGTCGCGGAGGCCGGTTTCGCGGGTGTAGTCGACCACGCCGAGCAGCGACCAGCTGCGGTCGAGCGTCGCCGTGAACGTCCCGGAGTACCGGGTGGTGCGGGGACGCGTCTCGATCACGAGACCGTCGAGGCGGGAGTAGCGAATGACCGAGAGCGACGTCGAGTAGTCGGCCGACACGTAGGTGCGACGCCCCAGCTGGCGGCCGAGTGACACGTACCGCGACTCGTAGCTGCCCGAGTCGCGCTGCATGATCGAGTCGGACGCCGTGAGGTCCCAGCCCGACCCGCCGATGTTCGACGCGTAGCCGCCCACGAGGATGCGCCGCGTCCGCTCGGTGTCGCGGTTGTTCTTGTCGAGCGACACCCCGCCGTAGACCCGCACGCGCGAGACCACCTCGAGCGTGACCCGCCCGCCGGCGGACTCGTAGAGCAGGCCGTCGATCGATCGCTGCGGGATCGGCCTCCCCGTCAGCACGTCGTCGCCAAGGCCGCGTGCATCGATCGAGCGTCCCCTGTTGTACGTGCCTTGGAGTTCGACACGCTCCGTCGGCGTCAGCCTGGCGTTGGCGAAGAAGTACGCGAGGCCCGACCGCCCCACGCCTGCAGGCGCCGTCACGTTGACCTCAGCCGCCTGATAGAGGAAGAACTTCCGGCGGACCGGAAGGAAGTTCGTGGTCGTCACGACCGCCCGCTCGGTGAGGGCACCGTGGCGGATGGAGACGTACCCGAGCGAGTGGCGCTGTGCTCCGGCACCGTCGTAGGCGACGTAGGCGCCGTACTTGGTGACCGATTCGGCGTACCCGAGGTCCAGGATGTTCGGCTCGAGCCCCGCGAACGCGCCCGCACGGAGCCGGCCCGCTTCGGGTGTCGCCCTCCCCTGCCGGTACTCGGCGGCGGCGCCGGCGATCGATCCCAGCGCGCCGACGTCGGTCAGCCAGAGATGCCCGGCACGAGCCCGGAGCCGCCCACCCAGGGTTCGCAGGCCGACGAAGCCCTCGTAGATCGAGGTACGCGCCGGCCGTCCCTCCTGCGAGAAGGCGCTGTAGCGCGCGTCGATGCCGTAGTCGGCGCCGCTGTCGTCGAGTTCGGGCAGCTGATAGCTGAACGCGGTCGTCAGCTCGGTGAAGTCGCGGTTGGCGCTGCCGTCCACACTCGTCCGTGAGGAGTTCACGAAGAACGACACGCGGCTCCACGGCCGCGGCTTGCTGGCCGACGCGCCGAACCCCTGCCCGGCGGCGGGCGATGCCGCACAGAGCCCCACCACACCCGCCGCAGCGACGAACCTGCGCATCTGCATCACGACCGTCCGTTCGGGTGGCATGAGTAACAGGCCTTCGAGTCGTACACGTACCCCGCGCGCCCGCGATGCTCGCTGTCCATCTTGGAGCGGTCGTGGCAGACCGTACAGCTGAACGTCGAGTAGTTGCCGCTCGTGTGGCACTGCGTGCACGAGACGTTGTGGCGGCCGGTGAGCGGGAACCGGGTGTGGTTGAACGTGCCCTGCTGCCAGTTGGAGTCCGTGGCCCGGTGACACGTGTCGCACGTCGTGCCGAAACCGACCGACGCATGGTTCGGGTTCCTGGTCCCGTTGTACTGCGCCTGATGACACCCGACGCAGGTCCGCGCGGTCCCTTTGTAGACGTTGTTCACGTGGCAGCTGGCGCAGGCCGCCGCGGCATGGCGGCCGACCAGCGGGAAGCTCGCACTGTGATTGAAGGTCACGCCGGTCCACGCCGCATCGCTGGCCCGATGACACGTCTCACACGCGGTCGAGAAGCCCGACGCCGCATGAGGAGGCGTCCGCGTGGCGTCGTACTTCGCGCGGTGACAGCCGACGCAGTCGCGCGCCGTGCCCTTGTAGACGCCATTGACGTGGCATGACGTGCAGGCGGCCGACGCGTGCCGTCCCACCAGCGCGAAGATCGAGCCGTGGTTGAACCCGCCGCCGCCCGCCCAGGCGCTGTCGCTCGCCCGGTGGCAGGTCTCGCAGGTCGTCGAGAATCCGGCTGCCGCGTGCGGCGGACTCTTCGTCGCGTCGTACTTGTCCCGGTGACACCCGACGCAGTCGCGCGCCGTGCCCTTGTACACGTTGTTCCTGTGGCAGCTGGCACAGGACGCTGACGCGTGGAGTCCCACGAGCGCGAACACCGAGTTGTGGTTGAAACCGCCGTTGCCGACCCACGCCGTGTCCGTCGCACGGTGGCAGGTCTCGCACGTGGTCGAGAACCCGGCCGCCGCATGGTTGGGCGACCGTGTCGCGTTGTAATTCGCCAGGTGGCACCCGACACAGTCGCGCGCCGTGCCCTTGTAGATGTTGTTCTTGTGGCAGCTCGCGCACGCCACGGTCGCGTGCCTGCCCTGCAGCGCGAAGACGGCGCTGTGGTTGAACCCGCCACCGCCCCCGTTGCGCCAGGTCGACTCCGAGGGCTTGTGGCACACCTCGCATGCGGTCGGGAATCCCGCCGCCGCGTGATTCGGGGACGTCGTCTTCACGAAGTCCTTCTGGTGGCAGTCGACGCAGGCCGACGTGCCGGCGCGGAAGTCGGCGCCCTTGTGGCAGGACTCGCAGGCAATGCCCTTGTGGTCCGCGTTCAGGGGCATGCCGCTCTGTGCCGCGTGATCCCACCGCACGTCGGTCCACCCGGTGGGGCGATGGCACTGCTCGCACTGCGTCCCAAGCCGGGTCTGGAAGCGGTCGTCCCTGCGCCGGATCCAGTGGCAGTCGTAGCACGTCTTTGGCGTCCCGCCGAACTGCCCGCCGACGTGGCACGACTCACACGCCACCGTCAGGTGCCGCCCCTCGAGTCGGAACCCGGTCGCATTGTGAAAGGAGCGGTTCGGGGTCTCGAACTGCGCCGTCGCGCCGCGGGTCAGCAGGACCAGCGCCAGGCACGTCAGGAACGGGAGGAGAAAGGTGAGCTTCTTCATGGACGGTGGCAGTTCCCGCAATTGGAGCCAAGCGCGCCCCGGTGCTGATCGACGTGGCACGAGACGCAGGTCGTGCCGGTCACGAAGCGGATGGCCGTACCGGAGCTCGCAGGGAACTTCCCGGTCGCACGCTTGTGGCAGTCCACACAGGCCGCCCGCGCGTGAGCGCCGGTCATCATCGCGACGACCGGCCTGGCGCGGTGGACGTACTTCGTGAGGTGGAACGTATCGGTGGAATGGCAGCTCTCACACCCGCCGGAGAGCTGTCCGAGATGCACGTCCTGGTGACACGCGACGCAGGTGGTCCCGACCCCCTTGAAACGAACCGCCGTCCCGCTGGCAGCCGGGAAGCGCGCGGTCTCGGTCTTGTGGCAGTCGCGGCACACGACCTTCTCGTGCGCCCCGCGCAGGGCAAACGCAGTCTGCCGCGTGTGGTCGAGCGTCACCGCGAACCTGGGCACGTCGATCGCGTGGCAGGTCTCGCAGGCGGCTGACAACTGGCCCAGGTGCACGTCCTGGTGACAGGCACTGCAGCGGCGCTCCGCCGCGGCAAACCGGGGCGGCGCCGGGCGGCCGCTCACCGCACCCACGCGGGTGGCTGTCGCCACCGGCGGGACACCGCCGGCCGTCGCATGGCACTTCTGGCATGTCAGCGAGGCATGCTGCCCCTTGAAGAAGGCATCCGCCTTGCGATGCTCGTAGGAGTCGCGCGTGAAGCTGTCGACGGTGTGACAGGACTCGCACCGGGTATCGAGGTCGCCCTGGTGCACGTCGGCGTGACAGCTGATGCAGGTCGTGGTGAGCCCGCGGAATTCGATCGCCCTGGGCACCGTCGATCGCGTGCTCGCAGCCAGCCGCGGCGGGGCCGCCGCGCCGCCCGGGCGGTGACACTTCTCGCACGCCACCCCCGTGTGCTTGCCGGTCAGCGCAAATCGGGTCGAGGCATGGTCGAAGCGGCCGCCCTTCCACCCGCCTTCGGTGTGACAGGCGCGGCAGTCCTGCGTGAAGTTGCCGCGGTGCGCGTCGTCGTGGCAGGCCGTGCACCGGTCGAACTTCAGCGCGACCTTCGTCGCCGGCTGCTTGTGGCAGGCTTCGCACGTCAGCTTGGCGTGACCGCCGTTCAGGGGAAAGTTCGTCCGCGCGTGGTTGACCGTCTTCGTCCGCCACGAATCAGTGGTGTGGCAACTGGTGCAGGTGGCCCCGAGCGACGGCTCGTGCGGCTCGCGGTGGCAGCTGGTGCAGCTGGCGAATGCGACGCCCTTGTACGCACCGCCCTTGTGGCAGGACGCGCAGGCGAGCTTCTGGTGCGCGCCGGTGAGCTGGAAGGCCGCCTTCGAATGATCGAAGCGCGTGGACGCATCCTTGAACGCCGCCTCGGTCGAGTGGCACGCCGTGCAGGTCGCGCCGAGCGACGGCTTGTGCACGTCGGCATGGCAACTCGTGCAGGTGGGCGACAGGTCGACGAACGATCGCCCCTTGTGGCACGCCGCACATTGCGCCGCGCCAAGAGTGTGCTTACCGGTCAGGGGGAAGCCGGTCACACCGCGGTGATCGAAGGCTTTCTGATCGAACGGCCGCAGCTCGCCGTCGACACCGGCGTGCTCCACGTGGCACATCACGCACTCGCCGGCCGCGTCCTTGTGGACCCCGAACTTCCGGGCCACACGCTGTGCAATGGGGGCGTGGCACGCGAGGCACTTCTCCGCCGTAACCTTGCGCCCCTGCTGGTGACACTTCGCGCAGTTGCTGACACCTTCGAGGTTGGCGTGCGGCTTTGCCAGAGCGCCGGGCGAGAGCAGCGCCCCGATCTGCGCCCGCGCCGGGGCGGCAGCCAGAAACAGCCCGGCGATCACACAGGCCAGGATGCGTGCCGCACGCACGGCAGACAGGACCAGCGCCTCAGGATGAGTTCTTTGAAATCGAACGACTACCGCAGTGGGAGTTTCGAAGACGACGGGTGCGGCAACGGCCGCAGTAGGCGCTGACATCGGCGAAATCTGTGACGGTGCGGAGCACGACAGTTCAAGCGTCGTGCCGAACGGCTGGGGTCGCGGCTACGACGCCTCATCACTGGTTTCGGCTGTGCTGCGGGATTCTTCAGGGGCGGGCACGCCTGCCGGCTGCCCGACTGCAGCGAAACGAGCGGGCACAACTTACACGGTGTGTAGAAAGTGCCGGCCTGACTCCTCGGCTAGAATACCGGGCATCTCGCGCGTGCTGCTCCGCTCCATCCTGACCGCACTGATTCTGTCCGCAGTCCTCGCGCTGGCGTCCACCCTTGGCGCGCCTGCACGCGGCCTGCAGGCCGAGTACTTCGCATCGGATGCGATTGGCGGATCTCCGGCACTTGCCGGAATCGACGCAGCCCCCACCACCGCGGCGATGCAGCATCGCTGGGTCGGCTCATCGCCGCAGGTCTTCGCAGCCCGGTGGTTCGGGTTCGCGTCGATCCAGAAAGCCGGCCGCTACACGATCATTCTCACGTCCGACGATGGAGCGGTGCTGTCGCTGGATGGACGCGTCGCCATCGACAACAGCACCGGCCGCGGCCTGCAGACGCACTCGACCGTCCTCGACCTCGATCCCGGCCCTCATGCCTTCGCCCTGACATTCAATCAGCACGGCGGCACCTTCGACCTCGTCCTGCAGTGGTCGCGCAACGGCGAGACGCCCGCGCCGCTGCCCGACTGGGCGTTCACGACGGAGAAGAAGCCGGCCGCGGTCGTGGCCGCGTGGCACTACGTCGATGTCGCGGCCCGGGCCCTCCTGCTCCTCGCCGCCGTGCTGCTGCCCGCCGCCGCCTGGCAACAGCGGCACCGGCTCGCGGGCTCGCCGCGGGCGGCAGCGTTCGCCCTGTTCGCCGTCCTGGCCGTGGCGCACACCTGGCCACTGGCGTCCGACCCCGGCCACCTCACGCGGCACGACAACCGTGATGCCGTGCTGAACGAGTGGATCGTCGGCTGGGTGGCGCACCAGCTGCCGCGCGATCCGCTGCACCTCTACGACGGCAACGTCTTCCATCCCGAGCGGCTCACGCTCGCGTACTCGGAGCCGATGGTCGTGCAGGCGGTGCTCGCCATGCCGCTCATCTGGGCCGGCGCCTCACTCGTCCTTGCCTACAACCTGCTGCTGCTCGCCGGCATGACGCTGAGCGGCTGGACGATGGCGCTGGTGGTCCGGCGCTGGACCGACAGCTGGCCGGCCGGCCTGGTCGCGGGTTCGGTGTTCGCGTTCAGTGCGCACACGCTGTCGAGGATTCCGCACCTCCAGGCACAGCACGTGGAGTTCCTGCCGCTCGCCCTGCTGGCACTGGACCGCGTGTACGAAGCCCCAACCACACGCAACGCCCTGCGGCTTGCGGGCTGGTTCATCCTCCAGGGACTCACGTCGGTCTACCTGCTCGTGTTCTCCACGTTTGCGCTGCTCGCGGCCGCCCTCGCCCGTGCAGCGGACCTTCGCCGCCATCCCCTGTTCACGCTGCGTGGGCTCGCGATTGCTGGCCTGGTCAGTGCCGCGGTGCTCACGCCGTTCCTGCTGCCCTACTGGTGGGTCAGCCGCGACCTCGGGATCGTGCGCTCGCTGGGTGACGCGGAGAACTTCGCGGCCACATGGCGTGCCTACCTGACGACCCCCGCACGCGTGCATGCGGCCTGGAGCACCCGGTTCGCGGACGGCAACGTGCTTTTTCCCGGCGCGCTCGGCCTGCTGCTGACACTCGTGAGCGTGGTCAGCGGAGCCGCGTGGCGCGATCGGCGCGCGCGCATGGCGCTCGCGGTCGGCCTCGCGGGCCTCGCCCTCTCGTTCGGATCGAAGCTCCCCGGCTACGGCGTCCTGTACGCGGTGATGCCGCTGCTGCACGGCATCCGGGCGACGGCCAGGTTCGGGTGGCTGGTCACCTTCGCGGTGGCGATTCTGGCGGGGTTCGGGGTGGAACAGGTGCGTCGCCGCGTGCGCGAGACGCACTGGCCGGCGGTCGCCGCGGTGCTGGTGGCAGCGGCAGCCATCGAGCCGCTGGCTGCCCCGCTCGGACTCCAGCGCTACGAGGGGCTCGCGCCGCTCTACGCACGGATGCCGCGTGGGGGCCAGTCGGTCGCCATCGAACTGCCGTTTCCGGGTGCGCGCAGCGTCCAGTTCAACGCGCACTACATGTTGAATTCAACGGAGCACTGGCAGCCGATCGTCAACGGGTACAGCGGGCTGCAGCCGCCGAGCTACTACCGGAACCTCGCCGCGCTCGAGCACTTCCCCGACGCCGCGTCGCTGGCGCACCTGCGCGCGCTGGGCGTCACCCACGTGTTCCTCCACGAAGACCAGGTGAGTGAGGCGACACTCGCCGCCGTGCGCGCCACGCCAGCCCTCGTCCGCGACGACAGCTTCGGCGCCATCGGGCGCTACCAGTTGACCCGCTGACCGGCACGTGCCGGTGATCAGGGTTGCAGGCGCAGCCTGTCGGACACCCGGAGGTAGGCAGGTCCAGGCAGCACGATGCAGAGCGGCGTGCCGTCGGCCGTCCGCACGGCGTAGATGATGTCGGGACGCGCCGCGAACTCGCGCAGCGACGCCGACGGTCCGCGCATCAGCCGGATGTCGAAGTGATACGTCAGGTTTGCGCGGGCGACGACCGCCAGCGACTTGAACCGGCCGGCATTCGCGTCGACCGCCTGGATGGGATTGCCGGAGACGATGAGCGGCACCCCCGATCGCCGGGCCACCTCGTCTGTCCAGCGCACGGCCTGCAGGACGCTGTTGCCCCAGTAGTCCATGTCGTAACGCGCGAAGGCCGCCCTGGGTCCGCCGGCGAGCGGCGAGAAGTACACGATCTGGTTCGGGTGGTTGCGAACCTGGAACCAGAGCGGCTCGGCGAGGCCGACAATCAGCAGCGCCAGAGCGATCGGCCGCGCGCGCGTGTCAAGGCAGGCGCTCCACCCTGCTGCGGCGAGCACCACCAGCGGCGGGATCACGAAGAGCAGGTGCCGGATCCCGTCGTAGATCGTCGCGTGGCGAATCACGGCGGCGAGCACCGGCGTGGCGGCAAAGGCCGCAAGCCCGAGCCACGCCACGGCCTGCTGCAGGCCCCGGCGCGCCGCGAGCCACGACACCAGCACGCCCGCGAGCACGATGGGCGGCAGGGACAGCCCCAGCCACACCGGCACGTAGGTCCACGGCAGGGCGCCGGCGCCGAGGTCCTGGCCGGCGAAGAGCACGTCGAAGCCCCGGGCCCAGTCGAGCTGCGTGGTCTTCACGAACGCCGAAAGCGGACGGACAAACGGCTGCGCCTGCGCGTACGGCCAGAAGATCGACCCCGCGGGAATGGCGACCAGCCCCATCACCGCCAGGCGGACCACGTTCCCACGCAGCAGCTGCCAGCGCCCGGCCCTCTCGTCGTCGAACCACCCCGCCAGGATCGAGCCGAGGCCGATCACGCCCGCGGCATACAGGTAGAGCACGAGCCCGAGCGGGCGGATGTTGATCGCCGCCGCAATGCAGGCTGCCAGTCCGGCCGCGCGCGTCCACGACAGGTGCGGACGCCGCCAGTCGAGGGTGAGCGTGAGGCCCAGCACCGCCATCGCCATGGCGGCAAAGGGCACGTCCTTCGGGTTGTTCATGGCGTCGCCGAAATAGCGCGGCGCCACCACCAGCAGCGCCGCCGCCAGCCATCCGGCGCGGCGGCCGAACGCGGCACCGGCGGCCACGCCGATGATCACCACCCCGGCCCAGCCGAACACCGCGTTCACCGCGTGCCGGACGACGTAGGTGTCGGCCCTGACGACGTGCTGCACCGTGACGGCGGCAATCTCGACGAGCCCGCCGTACAGGTACTGGTTGCCCTCATCGGTGTCGAACGTGGCTCGCGGCAGGCGTCCGTGGAGGTACTCCCAGATCTCCTCGCCGTACTTCTGCTGGAAGCGCTCGTCCCAGGTGAAGCCGAAGTCGCGCGAGAGGCCGACCATCGCCACGAGCAACAGCAGCGCCGCCACGGCGGCAACCACGCGGTGGGTGCTAACGGACATAGTGGCCGCGCCAATCGTGCCAGACGATCCGCGCCAGGTCGACGAGCATCGTCGCGGCGTGCCGCACCTGCCGGACCGAACTCGACGGGTGGTACTCGCAGGCCACGGGCACCTCGACGATTCGGTGGCCGCGACGCTGCGCGATCCGCAGCACCTCCACGTCGAAGCCGAACCCGTCGATGCGCTGCACGGCGAACAGGCCTCGGGCGACCGTCCCCCTGAATGCCTTGAAGCCGCACTGCGTGTCGCGCATCCCGCGGACGGCCACCGCCCGCACGAGCGCATTGAAGACCCGGCTCATCGACTGGCGCAACCGCTGCTGCTCGCCGCGTTCGCTCGCGCCCGCCACGGCACGCGACCCGATCGCCACATCCGCGCCGCCCTCGAGTGCCGCGAGGAAGCGCCCCGCGTCTTCGATCGGGAGCGAGAGGTCGGCATCGACGAACAGCACGTACTCGCCGTGCGACGCCTGCATCCCGCGCCGGACCGAATACCCCTTGCCCCGGTTGACCACGTTGTCGAGCACGGTGACGCCGGCCCGTCCCGCGGCCACGGGCGCAATCTCGTCTGCCGCCCCGGGCGCACCGCCGTCGAGGACGATGATCAGCTCCGAGGTGAACGGCTGTGTCGCCAGGAACGCCAGGATGCGCGCCACGCTCGCGCCGATGCGGCCGACTTCGTTGAAAGCCGGAACGACAACGGTGAGGTGCACTGGTGATGGGAGGGGAGCGGTAGCGATACCGCCATTCTACAGGCCCGCCGCGCGCTCAGTGCGTGAGCCCGTAGACCACGTAGTTCACGCCGAGCTTGTACGCTTCGTTGGTCTCGGCAAAGGGCCGCAGGCCGCGTCCCGACCACTCCCAGAACTGCGAGATGTCGGTGTTGTAGTTCACCACCATCAAGAGCCGCTTCTTCGGGTCGTTGTCTTCGTACAGCCCCCGGAAGATCGGCGGCCCGGAGTTGTAGGCCTGCGGGAAGTCGCGCAGGGACTCGATCTCGAAGAACGAGTGGAAGATGGGGTGCGACATCTCCAGGTCCACGAACTTCGCGTACGGCAGGACACGCTTCATGTTCTCCTCGAACGTGTCCCAACCGCCGCCACCCGACCCGAACTCGCCGGGCAGCTTGAAGTCGTCGAAGATCGTGAACCCGCCCTTGAGCAGGTAGGCGCGGAACGCCTCGACTTCCCGGTCCGTCAGCGTCCACCAGCCGGCTTCGGTGAGATACGTGATCGGGTACTTGCTGATCTCGGGGTCGTCGAACGAGAAGACGTTGTACGCATCGGTCCGGGCGCCGAGGTAGCTGACCTCGTTCATGATGCGCATCAGGTTGTCCTCGGACATGGGATAGCCATGCGACCACGAGGGCAAGCCCATGTACCAGAAGCCTCCCGGTGCCGTGGCGTACTTCACCCGGGCAAAGGTGAACCGGCCGTCGTACTCCTTGTTCTCGACCGTCACCTCGCGCCCGATCTGCCGGCCGAACTGGCGTCCGAACCGCCGCTGTGCCGCCGCGGCGGTGGTCAGCAGGGCCAGAAGAACGGCTACGGCAACGATGACGCGTGGGACGCGTGTCATGCGGCCATTAAACCAGATTGGAGGGGGGAGACGCGCTGCAATTGGAACGGGCCCGTCCGTGGCGCGGGCGCAGCTAGGCCAGGCCGGCTTCGTCCATCCGCAGCAGGGTCTGCGGAGCGCTGTGGGCGATGACGGTGCGGTCGCGGCCGGCGGCCTTCGCCTGGTAGAGCGCCCGGTCGGCGGCTGCCACCAGGTCTTCCGGCGAGACGCCGTGATCCGGCAGCGCCGCCACGCCGATCGAGATGGTGATGCTGCCGACCGGCTGGCGCCGGTGCTCGGCGACGAGGCGGTGCACCTCGCGGCGCAGTTCCTCCGCCCGGGCGAAGGCACTCTCCAGCGACGCCTCGGACAGCACGATGACGAACTCCTCGCCGCCGTAGCGGCAGGCGATGTCGTCGCCGCGGAAGTGCGCACGCATCAGTCCGGACAGCTCGCGGAGCACGGCGTCGCCGCCGTCGTGCCCCCAGGTGTCGTTGAACTGCTTGAAGTGATCGACGTCGATCATCAGCACCGCGAGCGGCCGCTTCGACCGTACGGCGCGGCGGCATTCGCGCTCGAGCATGTTCTCGAGATAGCGCCGGTTGAAGAGCCCCGTCAGCGCGTCGACGATCGACTGGCTCCGCAGCGCTTCGCGCAGCCGCACGTTGACCAGCGCCAGCGCCGTATGCTCGGCCATGGCCGTGGCCACGCGCGCCCGCGTGGACCGCTCGGTGCCCCCGTCGTCGTCATGCTCGCCGTCTGCCGAGGGCGTGAAGCTGAACTGGAGGATGCCGACGCTGTCGCCCTGCGCGATCATCGGGACGCAGAAGGTCATCGGGCCATCCTCGGGCGTGAAGTGCGCGCACCGCAGCGGCGAGTGCAGGCCGTTCACGAAGTGCGGGCGGCCGCGGCGGAAGGCCCAGCACTCGTCGGGACCGAAGACGCGCTGGTGCGGCGGGTTCTCGCCCCACACCGCCATGGTCTCCATCAGGTTGCCCGAGGCCTTCAGGATGGTCACGGCGCCGGAGTCGCCCGGGAACAACGGCGGCGTCGCGGCCTGGATCACGTCGAACACTTCGTCGATGCTGTCGCACGACTGCAGGAACTGGCCGATGGCGGTCAGCTGCGCAATCTGCCCGGCCGAGTGTTCGACGCGCCTGACCGAGACGCGGAGCTGCTCGTTGGCGCTCGTCAGTTCGGCGGTCCGCCGCGCCACTTCCTCGGTCAGCGACTCCTGCTGCTGCCGGAGCTGCTGATCCTGCCGTTCGATCTCGGCGAGCATGCGGTTGAAGTCCTGCACGAGCACGCCGACCTCGTCGCGCCCCGCCGCCTCGGCCCTCAGGCTGAAGTTGCGGTCCGACGTGACGAGCCGCGCCGTGTGCGCCAGGTCGAGGATGGGTTGCGAGATGCGCCCCTGAAGGCCCGCGGACAGGAAGAGGCCGAGAATGGCGCAGGCCAGCACGGTGAGTCCTGTCAGCCCGCCGAAGACGAGCATGCGCTCACGGAGTTCGTCCAGGCCGGACTGCACATAGACGGTGCCGACGCGTTCGCCGTCGAGCACGATCGGCCGGACCACCACGAGGTGCGTACCGTCGCGTCGCGTGCCCACCTCGCCCGGACTCGCGGGCGCCACCGCTCCCGCCTTCGGGGCGACGAACGACGCGAGCGACCGTCCATCCTTGTCGTAGACCGCGCCCGACTCGATGGCCGGCTCTGAGTCGAGTGCCGCGAGCACGTCCTTCGCCACCGACGCGTCGCCAAACGCCAGCGCCGCCGTGGAGTTGCGGCCGACGATCTCCGCCACCACCGTCAGCTTCTGCTCGAGCGCGCGCCTGAACGTCACCACCTCGTAGGTCCCGAGCGCCACGACCGCGAGCAGCAGCACGAGTGCCGTCGTGCCCGCCATCAGCGCGGTGAGCTTCCACCGGATCGACGCGTCCTCGAACCAGCGCCTCATCGACGTCCTCCGCCAGGGCGGCGCTGATTGGCGGCGAGCGCAATGAGCCGGGCGCTGGCGTGGAGCCCCGAGCGCTCGACCGCCGTGGGGGCGATGTTGAACTGGACGCTCTCACCAGCGGTGAAGAGTTCGATCATCCCGCCGACCGTGGTGAAGCCGGTCTCTTCGCTCACCGTCAGCACGCTGGAACCGCGCAGCTGGTCGGTCAGCAGCGCCAGCCGCTTCCGCTCGGAACTCGCGATGAACAGGACGTGACAACCCGACTCCACCTCCGGGATGCGGCGGATCGCCAGCGGGCGGCCGGCGACGGCGCGCCCCTTCAGCGTGTCGTCGAGCAGGTTCCCGAACGGGTCGAGCCCCAGCACGCACAGGGTGAGCGGCGCGCCCTGCCCGGAGAACGCCTGCGGCGGCCACTCGACGAACTTGGCGAAGTTGAAGAGGAACGCCGCCTTCACGCGGTACTCGTCGGCGCGCGGCGATTCGGTCGGGGGCGGCGCGGTCCGCGCGGAGACACCGATGCTGCCAGCGGCAAGCGCCGTCGCCAGGAGCCAGGAGGTCAGCCGATCGGACATCGCTCAGAAACGCCAGGAAAGACGGGCCATTGCCGTACGGCCATCCTGCGGGAGCACGTCCTGCCTGTGCTCCACCGAACCCGGATCGCCGTACGCGGCGCCAAACACGTTGTAGACCGTCAGGCCCACGCCCACCCCGCGGGCCGAGGGGCGGCGGGTGACAGACATGTTGCCGACGAACGCCCCAGCCACGACGCCGCCGTTCACGCGGCGCCGCTCGCCGACGTAGAACCCGTTGAAGGCGAACACCGCGTCGCTCCGGGGCACCGGCATGTCGAGCACCAGCGTCGCGAGGGCGCGCGGCGAGTTGCTGACGATGCGGCCGGTCGAGAGAAGGCGGGCGGCCTGCACCACCTGCGCGAGGCGCACGTGAACACGCCCCGGGAGTTCTCCCTGCAACTCCACCTCGACGCCCCGCGCGCGGACCGCGTCGGCGTTGGCGTAGTAGAGGCCGTCGATCGTCTCGCTGCTGCCGGCGCGTTGCGTGATCAGGTCCGACACGCGGTTGCCGAACGCCGACCCGCTCACCTGCAGCCGGGCCGCGAGCCGCTGTTCCCACACGATCTCGAACGTGCGAATCCGCTCCGGCCGGAGGCGTGCGCTGCGCGCATCCTGGTCGTAGTACAGCTCGAAGGGATTCGGGGCGCGGAACGCGCGCCCGTACAGCGCCTTCACGGTGCTGCCCCCGGTCGGGCTGACGATGACGCCGACCCGCGGGTTGACCGTCCCGCCGAAGATGCCGAAGTACTCGTCCCACCGGACGCCCGCGTTGATCAGTACGCGCGGGTGCAGCCGGTACTCGTCCTCCGCGAAGACGCCGGCCGTCCGCGAGTGCCGTCGATCGTCCAGCAGGAGGCCGGTCTCGTCCCGCGCCGACTGGTCCTGCCGCAGGTTGTGCCGGTACTCCGCCCCGGCCGTCAGCGCGTGCGCGCCGACCTGGCGCACCACACTGGCCTCGCCCGTCAGCCACGTCCCGCGTCCGTCGTCGTGGAAGAGCCCCGTCTCGTAGGCGAAGGTGCCGTCGTAGTCGTAGCGGTCATACGACGCACGGGCGGAGACATGCGTCCGCGGGTCCAGCCGCCGGGTGTACTGCAGGTCGGCAAACCCGCGCACGTCGCGCGTCTGCGTGCGGTCATCGCCGAAGACCGTCTCGAACGGCGCCGTCGGAATGACCTTGGTGCGCGACCCGAACGAGGCCTGCGCCGTCACGCCGTGCAGGCTGCCGCTCGCGTAGAGGCTGGCGGCGCGGTCGTTGTCGGCGTCCGCCGCGACGCCCTGGGACGCGGACGTCGCAAACTCGGGGAAGTACAACCGGCCGTTGCCGTCGGTCGCAAAGGCGGAGAGGGAGAAGAGCCCCTCGAACCCGCGAGCCGATCGTCCGCCCATCGTCACGCGCCCGCGGCGCCACGCCTGCGCGCCGGCCTCCAGGTCGCCTTCGACACCCGACACCCCGTGTCCAGTCCGCGTGATCAGGTTGACGACGGCGAAGAACGCGCTGGTGCCGTAGAGAGACGAGCTCGGGCCGCGAATCACCTCCACCCGCTCGATGAGGCTGATGTCGATTGGCGACTCGGTACCGACGAGCGCCTGCTCGAACACCGAGTCGTTCATGCGGTGACCGTTGACCAGCAGGAGGATGCGCCCGTTGTAGTCGCCCGGTCGCAGGAACCCGCGGACGCCCACGTAGCTGTAGTTGCGATCGTTGGTGACGTAGAAGCCGCGCACGCCCCGCAGCACGTCAGCCAGCGTGCGGTACCCCTGTCGTCGAATTTCGTCGGCGAACACCACGGTCACCGACGACGGCGCCTGCGTCACGTCCTGGACGACGCGGGAGGCGGCGTAGACCTTTACGTGCAACAGATCCTCGAGGCCGAGGTCCGGAAGGTCGGACCGGGGCTCGGCCTGCGCCGCTGAGCTGGTCACTTCAGTCCCGTCGTGGAGGTTCTGCGCACGCGCCGCCGGCCCGGCCATGGCCAGCACCAGCAGGACAAGGCCCGCCCGCGCGATGGATGCGCATAGGGTCGCTCTCCGACGCGGCGCTGCCTGCCGCTGCACATCCTGCGCGAACACGAACTGAACCATCGCACACCGGTTATCGGTGCGGCGGCCGGTCCACTGCACAACGGCGGACACCGAAATCCCGAGCTCATCGGGATATTCAGGGCTGCTCCAACGGCTGAGTTATCCGGCGGACCCGCTGGCTCAGCGGAGGATCATGCGATTCAAACGATCAGTGAGGATCGGGAGACTGGACGGTCACGAGCCCTGAGGCCGTGATGGCGTGGAACTCGGCCTGCGTGATCTGGGTGAGGAAGGGGCCCGACACATCGAAGGGCACGCGGTCGGCCAGGCGCTGAGCCGGCGAGGCGGGGTCGAGCGCGTGTGGCGTGTCGTAGAACTGGAGTTCGGCGAGGGTGAACACCGCCGTGTAGCGTCCGGCGTCGCGCAGCGGCGCGGCGTCGTGTGCCAGCTCGCGCGCCAGCCTGCCGTGACCCACGATGCCGGTGCCGGCCATGAAGAAGCACACCCAGTCGCCCGGCCGCGCGGTCGCCGGGAAGATGCCGATGGCGCTGACACCGAGCAGTTGCCGGCCGCGCACGACCGCCTCGACGAACTGGCCCGGCGCCGTCCCCTCCTCGGGCAGCATGGTCGCAATCCAGTAGTCGGGCGGGTCCTCGCGCGGGACCAGCGAGAGATGTCCCACGCCCGGGGGCACGGCTCGCACCGGTGCATTGGCCGCCGCGGCGTCGACAGGTTCGCCGAGCAGCACCGCCGCCCGGGCATCGTCTTCGACACCAGTGAGCAGTTCGGCCGCCTGCGCATGATCGAGCGTGCCGGCCTCGACCCGCCTGGCCAGCATCAGCACGGCATGCAGGGGCAGCACGCGCGCGAGCCCCTGGGTCGCCGGCTCCCGCGGCGCATCGCCGACCCGGCGTCGTCCGTGCAACGGCACGACGATACAGACGCCGTGCGTGGGCTCGGTGGCATCGGCGGGGGCGGCATCGGGCAGCGCCGCGATGGTGCGGGAGAGATCGTCGGGACTGAAGGGCCTGGTCCGATCGGTGCGCACTTCGAGCACCACGCGCATCACGCCCGGCGAGCGCCACGCACCGTCGAACCGCACGGCGCCGCTGCGGCGTTCGTACGTGCCGTAGCTGACGACGAAGCCGAGATAGCGTCCGACCGTCACCACCAGATCCATGAGCGCGCGCTGCGACTGATCGTCGGGCGTGCGCTGCGCGTGATCGATGAGATCGGCCAGATCGTCGAGGGAGCCGGTCCAGCTGGTCAGAAAGCGACGGAACCGCTCGCGGGCGCTGTCGGGGCCGGGCTGATCGGTGAGTCTGCCCGCAAGCGCCAGGATGTCGGCGAGGTGAACCCGCATGCGAGGAACCGTGCAGGCCGCTCAGGGAGCGGTACGGACAATCCGGTTCAGGGCGACGATCGGGCCCGACGGCGAGACACTGCCCGCTCCGGGTTCCCTGGTAATCGACACGCCAACCACCGGCCCGGTGACCGCCGGCGGCCGGGCCGCAATCAGGCTGCCACGTCCGCCGGGCGCCACCCGGAGCAGGCCCGCGCTGACGGCGTCCGAGTCGGTGAGCAGCCACACCTGGTAGGCCTGCCCCTGCTCGAGCGGCGGCACGTCCGTGGCACTGAGGACGAGCCCACGTGCCCGGCTCCAGAGCAACTGGGCGGCGATACTGGACCCATTCGCGCCGGCCAGGCCGTAGCGCACGAGATCGGGCGAGGCGAGCACCGCGCTCATGGCCGCCGTGTCGGCTTCCGCCTGCTTCGCGGCGTCCGCCAGCCTGGCAGCCTGGGCCTGCGCATCCGCCAGCGCGCGCTCGGTGGCCGCCTGCGCGCGGGCCGACGACGCTTCGACCGCGTCGAGCCGGGACTGCGTGGCCGCCAGGTTCCGCTGCTGGCCAACCGCCCACCACGTACCGCCGGCCGCAAGCAGCACGAACGCCGTGGCCACGACCATGAGCACACGCCACGTCGTGCGGTTCTGCATGTCGTGCAGGTCGGTCGCCTGCTCGAGCGACTCCCTGAAGACCACTCGCATCTCCGCCATCCGCCGCATCATCTCCGCACGAAGGGCGTCCGACTCGTCGTGCTCCACGTACTCCCTGGCGATCTGCGGACGGGACACCGCCGCATGCGCCGACGCCTCGATCGGCTCTGGCGGTGCGAGAGGAGCCTGTTCAGGGGTCTGTTCGAGCAGTGACGCGTCGAACGCGGGCTCGGGGACGGTGACGGCGACTGTGGGCGCAGGTTCGACGTGTAGCACGACGGGTTCAGCGGGATCGGGGTCCGACACCAGCGCTGCCGCGTCGGCAGGAGACGCGTCCACGGGTGCCGTGACAGGTTCGACCACCGCCGGCGCAGGTGCGTCGGTGACCACCTGGGAGAAGTACTGCTGGAGTTCGGCCTCCGCCGCATTGTTCGCGGCATCGGCAGGATCGGGCAGGACACGCGTGGTCGTGGCGACGATGCAGGCGTGCGTGAGGGCGGCGGCCTGCTCACGTCCGTGCCCGGAGGGCTCGAGTTGCAGGGTCCGCAGCGCGGCCCACTCCTGCTGCACCATGCGCTGGAGCGTGAGGAAGCGCTGCGCCGACTCGTCGTGCAGGCGCGCCTCGGCGCTCGCGAAGGCGGCCACCTGGTGCTCGAGGGCGTCGACCGCGCGGGCGTGGCGTTCGCCGATGGCGCTCCACTCCTGCAGCACGTCCGCCACATCGTCCGCAAACCGCGCGAGACGTTCGTCGGGGCGCGCAATGCGTTCCTGACCGTCCCTCCAGAGCTGCAGCGCGATCGTCAGACGATCGATCTGCGCCTGCAGGTCGGAAAGGCGCTGCTCGAATCCTGGCGCTTCCTGAAACAAGTTGTCGTCCTGTGCGGGAATCATAGCAGGGCTTGCACCGTCAGCCATCCCCCCTGGATGTAGACTGCGTCCATGCCCCTGATCCTTCATGGCCTGCAGCCGATGCACTGGGCGCTGGCAGGCGGGCTCATCGCCCTCGTGACCCTGACACTGCTGCTCGTCGGCAACAGGCGGCTGGGTATCTCCAGCGGCCTCGAAGACGTCTGCAGCCTGGTCCTCGATCAGCCCTTCTACCGGCGCAGCGCGGTCACGTCCGGCCGGCCCTGGCGGCTGCCCTTCCTGGCGGGCCTCGTGCTCGGCGGGGCGGCGTCGGCGGTGCTGGGCGGCGGCTGGTCGCCCACCTGGGCGCTGGGCATGCTGGATCGGGCGGCCAGCCTCGATCACAGCGCCAAGCTGGCCTGGATGTTCGGCGGGGGAATCCTCACCGGCTTCGGCACCCGACTCGCCAATGGCTGCACCAGCGGCCACGGCATCTTCGGCAACTCGAACTTCGAGTGGCCGAGCCTCGTGGCCTCCTGCTGCTTCATGGCGAGCGGTGTCGCCACGACGCAGATCATCTACCGCGTGGTGCTCCGATGATGGCGCTGTTCTACCTGGCGCTCGGCGCGGTGTTCGGCTTCGTCCTCAGCCGCTCCGGCGCCGCGGACTACGACTTCATCCAGGGCATGTTCCTGTTCGAGCGCTTCCAGCTGTACGGCATCCTCGCGAGCGGCGTCGTCTTCACGGCGACCGGCCTGCTGCTGGTACGTCGCTACGGTCGGACCGTGTTCGGGACGCCGATCACCATCGACAGGAAGCCGTTCAACAAGGGGACGGTGGCGGGCAGCCTGATCTTCGGTGTGGGATGGTCCATCACCGGCATGTGCCCGGGCCCGATCCTGGTGAACATCGGCGAGGGGAAGGTCTACGCACTCGCGGCGCTGGCCGGGGCCCTCGTGGGTGCGGCACTGTTCGGGGCGGTGTACGACGCGCTCCAGAAGCCGTTCGGGCTGCCCCCGGTGAAGAAGGCCGCGACCAGCGCAGCCGCCTGACCGGGCCCGCGGGGCCCGGCCCGGGGTTCCGCTAGCTGCCGCCGGCGATGTCGGCCGCCGCCGCGCGCATCCGGTTGGCGCGGATGGCCGCCGCCTGCTCGGGCAGCAACTGCCAGCTCTCGCGCGTGCCGGATCTGAGCAGGTCGTCGGTCCAGAAGGGGCGCATGAGGCCTTCTGTGGAATGGCCGGCGCTGCCGAGCAGCAGGTGCCCCAATTCGTGGGCCACGGCGCGTCCGAGCAGCTGCGTGTGGTCGATGCGCGCACGGTCGGCCACGTCGAGAATGCGGTCCACGAACACGGTGGAGAGCACCGCCTGTCGTCCCCAGGGGTCGAGCAGCGTGGACCCGAGCGGCTCGGCCGACTCCCGCATGCGTCCGCTCGAGGGAATCAGCCGGAGCACGGCCTCGTTCGCCGCCAGCGGCAGCCGGCAGGCGTCCACCCCCGACGGCAGCAGGTCCGGACACCGCCGCCACTGCACGTCCACCGCGGCGGACGCGAGAATGGCGGCCGCCACCCGTCCCGATTCGTGCAGGTCGCGGGTCGCGAGTCCGGCGCTGTCGTACAGGCGCACGACCAGCGTGACGCGCGGTCCGTCTCCAACGGGACCGGCCGCACGGCCGAGCGTCGGCGTGAGACACACGCAGAGCAGGGCGAGCACGAACGCCCCATCCAGGCGCACGCTCCCCCACCACGTCGTCGAGCGAGTCATCCAGCTCACCTCGAACGTGAAATCGGCACGATCGTGCCGTCCGCCAGCGAGCGCCCGGGTCCTGTCACCGGAGATCCGGGCGTCGATCGCGGCGGCGCATTCTGACGACTGACCCGAGGTGTTGTCAATCGTGCGGCGGAATTCGGGCCATTCGTCAGGCGGTCCGCTGAATTGGCCGGATGGACCGGCAGGCAAATGGTGCGATTATTTGTGGGTGCCGCCGCTCCCCGGTCCGCCCATCGAGCCGACGCCTGCCGAGAAGTTCTTCGGGCTCGCCGCGCGCCCGTTCAGCCTGACGCCCGATCTCCGCTTCGCCTACCACAGCCGTTCGCACACGCACGCCCTGGATGAGGTCACGACCGCGCTGCGCCGGCGCGAGGGCCTGATCGTGGTCACCGGTGCCGTCGGCTCCGGCAAGACGATGCTGTGCCGCTCGATGCTCGAGAGCTTCGAGTCGCGCACGTTCCTCTCGGTGATTCTCGACCCCGGGCTGGAAGTCGAGGACCTGCTGCGCACGGTGCTGACCGACTTCGGCATCATGTCGGCCAGCGACGCGCCGCCGAGCGGGCCGATGAGCGAAGTGACGCGGCACCAGTACGTGTCGACGCTCCAGCAGTTCCTGGCCACGCTGATCCCGCTGCAGGCACACGCGGTGATCATGATCGACGAGGCCCAGCGCCTGAACCCGCGGGTGCTCGAGGAGATCCGGCTCCTCTCCAATTTCGAGACGGACGAGGCGAAGCTGCTGCAGATCGTCCTCGTGGGGCAGCCCGAACTCGCGGATGTGCTGCGCACGCCGCTGATGCTGCAGCTGAACCAGCGGGTTGCGCGCCGCTGCGTGCTGCAGCCGCTGACCGAGAGCGAGGTCGGCGACTACATCGACCGCCGGATTACGGTTGCGGCCTCGCCGGCCGCGCTCTCTGGTGACGCCGAGGCCCCTCCGCCAGATCTCACGCAGGTCGCGCGGTTCTCCCCCGAAGCCGTGAAGACCGTCGCCGGCGTGTCGGGCGGCATCCCGCGCCTGGTGAACACGCTCTGCGATCGTGCGCTCGATGTGGCGTACGAACGCTCCATTCGCACCATCGACCCGGACGCCGTGCTGGCCGCCGCCGAACGGCTGCACCTGGATGTGCCGTCCGACGTGGCACCGCCCGGCAGCCGACGCAAGGTGTGGATCGCCGCCGCGCTCGTGGCGGTGCTCGCGCTGGCAGCGGCGGCGTGGTGGGCCTTCGGCCCGCGCGAACGGGCCGCCGCCACCCTCGACGCGCCAGCTGCAGCACCGACGGCCGCGCCGCGTACGCCCGTGGCGGATGCGGCACCACCAGCGCCAGCCCAGGCTGCACCCGCGGCGCCAGCACCGGCCACCCCGCCAGCCGCCGAAGCCGCACCGGTTGGCACGTCCGCCTCCGCGCCGCCTCCGCAGGCGCCTGCCGGGAGCGCGCAGCCGACACCTCCGGCGCCCGGCAGGTTCCAGGTCGCGGTGTCGTCGTTCAGGACCGAGTCGCGCGCCCGCGACGTCGCCAGCGCCATCGCGGCGATCGACGTGCCGGTGTCCGTGCGCTTCGACGAGGCCGGCGGCTGGTACCGCGTGGTCGCGGGGCCGTTCGCGGATCGGGACGCGGCCCTGGCCGGTCAGGAAACCCTCTCGCGCGCCGGCTACAACGACACCGTCGTTTCACCGGTCGCGGCGGCACCGCGCTGATCCCGGGCAGACCCCATGGCGCTCTTCCAGCTCGTGGCCGCATCGCTTGCCTACGCGGCTGGCGGCCTCTTCATGAAGCAGTCCGACGGGTTGACCCGCCTGCTGCCGACGGCAGCCTTCCTGGCACTGTTCGCCACGGGTGCGTCGCTGCAGGCGCTCGGCATGCGGAACAGCGACATGGGCGTGTCGTACGTGTTCGTGCTCGGCGTCGAGGCGGTCGCGGCCGTGGCCCTGAGCGCCTTCGTGCTGGAGGAGCGGTACTCGGCATCGCGCCTTGCGGCGGTGGTGCTCGTGCTCATCGGCATCGCGTGGCTGCGTCGGACCTAGCGCCGGACATCCGCACGACGTGCACATCCTCCACGTCACCCCCTACTACCCGCCGGCGTGGGCGTTTGGTCCGACACCGGCCGTCGTCGCCGCCCTCGCCCGCGCACAGGTCAGCCACGGCCATCGCGTCACCGTTCTCACCACCAACGCCATGGCACCGCACGAACGCCTGTATGCGGACGACACGCGCGTCGACGGCGTTCGCGTGGTGCGGGTGCCGAACATCAGCGGGGCGACGCGGACCTGGCTCGGTTGTTCGTCTCCCATCGGGATGCGGCGCGCCGCGCGCCGGCTTGTGGCCGAGGGCATCGATGCCCTGCACCTGCACGAACTGGTCGCCCTCGAGCACCTGCGCGTCCTCCCGGTGATCAGCGGCGGGACGCCGGTGGTGGCCTCGCTCCACGGCCAGTTGATGGAGCCTGGCCGCCTTCCGTCCGTCACGAGGCGGGCCTGGCTCGCTCTTGGGGGCCGCACGCTCTGCACACGCCTCGACGCCGTGGTGGCCGCCTCCGAACGCGAAGCCGCACACGCGCGCGGCGCTGCGCCGGATCTCTGCGACCGGCTCGGGGACGCGATCGTCGTTCCGGACGGCGTCGACATGTCCGCCGACGATCAGGCAGCACGATCGGGCAGCAGACAGATCCTCGTCGTCGAGGGCCACACGACGTCGCCAGGCGCGATGGGCGCGGTGCTCGATGGCGTGACAGCGGTTGCCATCACGGTTCCCATGGTTCACGTGGTGGTCACTGGAGCAAGCCCCGCTGTGACGGCCGCACGCGAGCACGCCGGCCTGCGTGGACTCGGCGATCGTGTCACCTTCACGGGCTACCTCCCACCCTCGCGCATGCCGCAGGTGCTGCACGATGCAGCCGGCCTGCTGCTGCCCGAGGGCGCGAGTGCCACCCGGGCGGCGGTGATCGATGCGCTGTCGCGGGGCGTGGCGGTGCTGACGGCCGGTGAGGCTCACGCACCGGAATCGCGCGCGTTCGTCCGCGTGGTGGATGACCGCTGGGACCACGCGCTCCGTGGTGTGCTCGATGAACCGGACGGCATTCGCGCGGCAGCCGTGGCCAGCGTCCGACCCTGCGGCTGGCCGGCGATCGCGCAACGCTGGATGGCGCTCTACGCCGGACTCGCCAGCCGTCCTGGTCGCCCGCTCGCGCAGGGCAGCCCGGAGGCGCCTACGCGGGATCGGCGTCGGGACGCCCCGCGTTGATGCGCGCGAGGATCGGCGCGGTCTCCTCGTCGAACCCCTTCAGCTGCGAGGCAAACCACCCCACACCGAGCAGGCACAAGAAGCCGCACACGGCGGTCGTGATCGGCGCGCCGATGCGAGCCGACAGGGCGCCGGCGGCGAGGCTCCCGATGGGGGTGGTGCCGAAGTAGGCCATCAGGAACAGCGAGATGACACGTCCCCGCTTGCTGTCCTCGACGATGGTCTGGAGGAGCGTGTTGCCGGACGCCACCATCGCGATGAAGCCGAAGCCGGTGACGATGAGCATCGGGACCGAGAGCCACATCACGCGCGAGAGGGAGAAGGCCATCAGCCCGCAGGAGAACAGGGCGCCTGCCACCGCGATGTTGCGGCTGAGCCCGGCCGCCGTGCGGCGCGACGCCAGCCACAGCGCCCCCAGCAGCGCCCCGCATCCGGTGGCGGTCATCAGGAACCCGAGCGTGTTGGCACCGCCGCCGAGCACCTCCGCGGCGAACACCGGCATCATCACGGAGTAGGGCACGCCGACGAGGCAGATGAGCCCCACGAGGGTAATGATCGAGCGGATGGGCCGTGAGGCCCACGCATAACGGAACCCCTCGCGGAACTGGTCCAGCGGACTCTCCTTGCGGGAGGTCGGCGGCGGCACGTGCGCGATGCGCATGGCCAGCAGCGCCAGGATCACGGCGAAGTAGCTCACGCCATCGAGGAGATAGCACCACCCCTCGTTCGACAGCGCGATGATCGTGCCGGCAATGCTCGGTCCGATGAGCCGCGCGGCGTTGAACATCGACGAGTTCAGCGCGATGGCGTTCCCCAGATCGCGCTTGTCCTCCACGAGCAGGATGACGAACGCCTGGCGGCCCGGCATGTCGAACGCGTTCACGATGCCCGAGAAGACGCTGACCACGATGAGCCAGTGGATGGAGATCGTGTCCGAGAGGGTGAGCCCGGCGAGCACGAACGAAATGATCATCGAGCAGATCTGCGTGCCGATGAGCAGCCGATGGCGGTTCCAGCGGTCGACGAAGATGCCGGCGAACGGCGTGAGGATGAACGAGGGAAACTGCGAAGCGAACCCGACGACCCCGAGCAGGAAGGCCGAGTTGGTGAGCCGGTACACCAGCCAGCTCGTGGAGGTGAGCGTGATCCAGGTACCGATGAGCGAGACGATCTGCCCGCCGAAGAACAGCCGGTAGTTGCGGTACCGGAAGGCCCGCAGCATGAAGGCGAGGCCCGCGCCGCCGGGTTCTGTCGCTGGTGCTCCGCCCCCTGCCATTGGTTCAGCCTATCCCGTGCGGAAGAAACGCCTCGCCTCCGA
Source organism: Vicinamibacterales bacterium (assembly GCA_046331345.1). Lineage (GTDB taxonomy): Bacteria > Acidobacteriota > Vicinamibacteria > Vicinamibacterales > CAVVIG01 > CAVVIG01. The sequence goes on from JAXLRA010000007.1 coordinate 371,777, forward strand.
GGCACGACGTTCGTCGATGGACAACCGCCCTCAGCGCCGGCCGCGCTTGACCTGCGCCGCCGCGAGCTGCTCGAGGATCGGCTCGGTCTGCTCGATCGAGATGCACGCGTCGGTGATGCTCTGGCCGTAGACCGCCTGCCTGCCCGGCACGTAGTCCTGCCGTCCTTCCACGAGGTGGCTCTCGATCATCACACCGAAGACGTTCCACGATCCGCCGGCCACCTGTTCGCTGGCCGAGGCGGCGGCAACGGCCTGCTTCGTGTGGTCCTTGTGGCTGTTGCCGTGCGAGCAGTCGATCATCACCGTTTCGGGCAACCGGTGCTTCGCCAGCTTCGCCGTCACCTCCGCCACGTGCTGCGCGTCGAAGTTCGGCCCCGTGCGCGAGCCGCCTCGCAGGATGACATGGCAGCTCTCGTTGCCGGTGGTGTGGAAGATGGCCGACACCCCCTGCTTCGTCACCGACGGAAACCAGTGCGGCGAGCGGGCGGCGAGCACCGCGTCGACGGCCGTCTGCGTGTTGCCGTCCGTGCCGTTCTTGAACCCGACCGGCATCGACAGCCCCGACGCGAGTTCGCGGTGCACCTGGCTCTCGGTCGTGCGCGCGCCGATGGCGACCCAGGACGTCAGGTCGGCGATGTGCTGCGGAATCTGCACGTCGAGGAACTCCGACGCCGTCGGCAGCCCCAGGTCGTTCACGTCGAGCAGCAGCTTGCGCGCCAGGCGCAGCCCCTTGTTGATGTGGAAGCTCTCGTCCAGGTCCGGATCGTTGATGAGCCCCTTCCAGCCCACCGACGTGCGCGGCTTCTCGAAGTAGCTGCGCATCAGCACGAGCAGGTGGCCCGCATAGGTATCGGCCAGGGCCTTCAGCCGGCCGGCGTACTCGAGCGCCGCCCGCGTGTCGTGGATCGAGCAGGGCCCCGCAATCACGACCAGGCGCGGGTCGCGGCCGGCGATGACCTCCGAGACCGCACGGCGGGTATCGGACACCACGTTCGACGCGGTCTCGCTGACCGGAATCTCTTCGAGGAGGATCGCCGGGGGAATCAGGGGCCGCGTTTCGGTGATCCGAAGGTCGTCAATGCGCTGGAGCATCTCTACAGGATAGCGCAGGCCTGCCATGGCCGGCCTGCGGCGTGCTGGCGCCGTCCACGCAACGGCTTGCGGTATGACTGAACAGAGGCACGGTGGACACGAGACGCCGATGACCGACCGGCAGAGGCGCGGCTACGACGAGGCGGCTCGCGGCGGCGATGCCAACAGCCCGGGGTGACCCGGGACCGGCCGAACCCGGCCGGGTTTCGCCATTTGGGCGGCGCAGCAATTACAATCGAAGCCGCATGCCCGCCCTCATCGAAGCCATCGACGTCAAGCGCAAGATGTTCATCGAGTACGAGAACGCCCCCTTCCACTGCATCGACGTGGAAGTGTCGCGCCCCACGGCGCGCGGCGGCCAGACCCTCGTGCGCCTGAAGATGCGCAACCTCATCACCCGCGCGGTGTTCGACCGCACGTTCAAGGCCGGCGAGAAGTTCGCCGAGCCCGACCTCGTGCAGGTGACCGCCTCGTTCCTCTACGCCGACGCCGACGGCTATCACTTCATGGACCAGGAGTCCTACGAGACGCTGACGCTGCGGGGAGACATCCTCGGCGACGACCGGCTCCTCCTCGTGGACAACGTCGTCCTCCAGGTGCTGAAGTACAACGGCAACCCCATCGGGCTGCAGTTCCCGCCGCACGTGGAACTCACGGTCAGCGAAACGGAACCGGGGGTGCGTGGAGACACGGCGAGCGGCGGTGCGACCAAGAACGCCACGCTCGAGACCGGACTGCAGATTCGGGTGCCGCTCTTCATCAAGGAGGGCGAGAAGGTGAAGGTCCACACCGAAACGCTCGAGTTCGCGGGACGCGCGAACTAGGAGTCGGAGCCGACCGGCTGCCCCGGCATGACGCGTTCGCGCATCGCCGAGGGGTGCACGGGCCTCCAGTCGTGATACTGGAGCCGGCACGGATTGCAGTGATAGATCGGCGCCCGCACCAGTCCAGCCAGCAGGCTGATCGGATGCGTGGACATGCGATCGATCATGTCGCGCTTCGGCAGCCGGCGAACGCGCAGGTTGCCGCACTGAATGCATCGCGTGTGAGCGGCGGTGGCGAACTCGATCTCCGCTTCGAACGGCACGCGGCGCTCACGCGTGCGGAAACCGCACTTCCCGCACTGCAGCACCTTCCTGTAGAGGAAGCGCTCCACGAAGGAACGGGGAACCCGCTCGAGGATACCGGCGGCGCAGTTCGGGCAGGCTGGGGGCATTCCTGGTCGAGTCGACACGCGTTCGGATTATCGGCTGCTGCCACGTTCAGCCATAGCCCGCCGACGCCAGGGCGCGGGCCGGCGGGCGATCACGGCTGTTCGCTCATCCTACCTCCGCCCGCATCCAGGCGGTGAATCAGAACGGTGTGTCGGGAATGGAAGGTCAACCGGGCACGCCGCTGGCGCTCACCGGGTGAACGGGTCGTGACGCCCTGTTCGTCACGACCCGCTCCGTCTGTGGTGCTGCATCCGGAGGCACGGATGCAGCGGCGTCAATCTCTCACCTCGCCGCGGACCCGACAATACCCAGATGTACGTAGGCCAGAAGCGGCGGCTGTTCCTAGAACGACAGCGCCAGGTTCAGCTCCATGATGCGGGGCTGGAGAATGGACGTCGCGTAGCCGAAGGTCGGACCCGAGCGCGTCTGCATCGCCAGCACCGTCGAGCTGTTCAACGCGTTGAAGATGTTGGCGCGCACGGTGAGCCTGCGGCCGCCGCCGATGTTCACGTTCTTCTCCACGCGCACGTCGGTCAGGTGGTAGCTCGGCGTCCACAGGCTGCCAATCGGCTCCGCGTTGACGACGAGGTTCGGGATCGTGCGGCCGCCGCGCAGGGCGACGGTGCGCGCCAGCGGTGTGCCGTTGCGGTACTCGTAGTTCACCGCCACGGTCATCGCAAACGGCAGCCTGGAGTACGCCGCCGAGATCTTGCCGGTCTTCTCCCAGGTCGTGTCGCTGGTGTTGATCTCGGCGTTCGGCGTCCGGTCGCCACCGTAGATGTTCGAGTTGAACTGGCTCTGCGTAAGACCGACCGTCAGCGGGATGTTCTTCTTGGTCGCCGAGTACGACGCCATCAGCTGCCAGCCTGACGACATGCGCTTGAACATGCCGAACTCGACGCTCTTGAAGTTCTGGCTGATGTTCGGGTCGTTGGTCAGCCAGTTCTTCTCGAACTTCTGCCCCTGCAGCGAGGTCGGGTACTCGTAGTAGGTCAGCGTCCTGCCCGGGTCGTCGGACGTGCCGACGACGCCGTCGCGGCCAGGATCGAGGCTGGTCACCGGGATGGAGTAGGCGCTGTAGGGACGGAAGATGCTCTCGTTCCGATAGAGGTTCCAGTTCCGCGAGTAGAGGCCCGTCACGCGCATGGCGACGTTCGGCATCACCTCACGCTCGAGCGACAGGCTCGTCTCCTCGCTCCAGGGCATCTTCTCGTTGGGGTTGGTGATGAAGTTGGCCGTCTGCTGCGTCAGGAAGTCCGGCCCATTCGGGTCGAGATTCACTTCACCCGCATCGTAGAAGTCGTTCTTGTTCGGGTCGCTCCACTTGTAGCTGGCGTAGCCGTACACGTTCGGGTCGACGGCGATCACCTCGGGATCGAGCATGCGCTGGTGGGCGAATCGGCCCCATCCGCCCTTCAGCACCGTCTTGCCGTTGCCGAACAGGTCGAGCGCGGCGTGCACGCGCGGCGCCACCGTATTCCACACGTTGAACTGCGCCCGCTCGAAGTTCTGGGCGGGGTAGGCGGTGCTCGCCGGGACAGTCGCCGCCTGGCGGCTCGACGCCGGGACGAAGCCGTTGTCGTACGCGTAGCGCAAGCCCACGCTGAGCGTGAGCTTCGGCATCACGCGCCACTCGTCCTTCGCGAAGAACTCGAAGTAGTTCGAGCGCGACTGCGGGAAGGTCGGCTGGTTCCAGGTGCGCAGTTCGACCGGCACACCGTTGCGGTAGACCTGCTGGAAGTTGTACTTCGGGGTGTCTTCGTTGCCCGGGTACGCGCGGCCGAACGAGTTGACGTCGAACGACGCGCCGAACTTGAACTGGTGGCTGCCGAGGAACAGGTCCGGCTTGTACCAGCCCAGGTTCGCGCGCATGTCGTGGCGATACACCAGTGGCCGCTGGCCGGCGCTCGTGCTCGGCCCTGTCTGCGCGGTGGTGCCGAGGTCGAGCCTGCCGACACTGTCGCCGGCGTTGTTGCGGTACTCACTCTTGTAGCCCCAGTGTCCGTACTGGGCGTTCATCACGATGGAGCTGCCCTTGATCCCCTGCCACTCCACCTTGCCGGTGTGCGACAGCGTCTGGTATCCGGTGGCCGACTGATAGCTGAGGAACTGGTTGCCGGCCGGCTGGGTCTCCTTGTGGTTGTACTGCCAGAAGCCGATGAACTTGTTCGACTGCGACGCCTGGTAGGAAATCTTCTCCGTGTGGAACCAGGACAATTCGTCGTTCGTGGCGGGCGTCCCGTCCGGCTTGTACGAGCCGGTCCCCTGCGAGACGTCGATGCGGCGCCGCGACGAGCCGTAGAACCAGAGCCGGTCGCGCACGATGCGGCCACCGAGGTCGCCATTCGTGTCGTAGCGACGTTCGAGCTTGGGCGGCGTGCGGATGCCCTGCGCGGAGAGTTCCGGGGTGATGTTGCTGGCCTGCAGCTTCGGGAACATGCGGCCGTAGTACGCGCCCCCCTTGAAGTTGTTGCCGCCGGAGCGGACGACCGCCGTGATGGAGACTCCACGGTTCGGCATCTCGGCGTCGTTGCCGATCGTCTTCACCGCGGCTTCCTCGACGGTGACGTAGTCCCAGTAGTTGGCATTCCCACCACCGCCGACCAGCGCCGTCGTCGGCACGCCTTCGAGCGTGGCCCACGGTTCACCGGCCTGTCCGAAGAGGCGGCTGCCGGGCACTTCCGTGATGCTGCTGCCGCCGACGTCGGCGTTCGTGCGGACGCCGGGCGCCTGGGCCATCAGGCCCACGAGGCCGTTGCGGCTCGTCGGCGTCACTTCGAGCGTCTCGCGGGTGAACGTGGTGGCCGTGGCGCCAGACGTGACGTCGACCACGGGCGCCGCGCCCGACACCGTGATCGACTCCTCGAGGGAGCCGACCTTGAGCTGCACGTCCAGCCGCGCCGTGAAGCCGACCGTGAGGCGGAGGTCATCGCGCTTCACGGTGGAGAACCCCGACAGCGTGTACTCGACCGAGTAGACGCCGATCGGCAAGGTGGTCAGGCGGTACTCGCCGCGCTCGTCGCTGACGGCGCTCATCGAGGCCACCTGCAGCGCAGGGCTCGTGGCCGTCACCGTCACGCCCGGCAGGGCGGCGCCGCTCTCGTCGGTCACCGTGCCCGCGATGGTGGCAGTCTGCTGCGCGAGGACACCACGGGACACGCCGGCGAAGAGAAGGACGGCGGTCGCAAGGATCCGTAGGCTACGTCGAACTTTCCAGACTCGGGGATTCGGCATCGAACGCTCTCCTATTGGGGCGTTCTTTGTAAGGGCACTGCCGCCTGACCGCAATTACTGGCTTTAGGTAGACGCGCAAATTTCCTGCGTGCAGGACGGCACGATCCAAGTGGTCGACGCGGCGTGTCGGACAGCGTGGGACCCGGACTGCTGGTGTGAGGATGAGGGCGGAAGGAGGTGCGGCGCACGACGGGCCGCACGGAGAGCCTCGGGCGGCTCTCCGTGTTCCGGTGGTGGATCGACGACGGTGCCTACTTGACGTCGATGGTGATGCGCTGCTGCGTATTCAGCTTGCCGTCTCCCGCGGTGGCGACGAGTACGTAGGTGCCGGGCTCCTGGAAGCGTGCGGTGGTCACCGCCTTGCCCCCGGACACGGGCACCACGTACTGGCTGAGCGACGCCTTGCCGGTGCCGCGGTAGACCTGCCAGTTGACGCGCAGCCCCTGCATGCGGGGCGGCGCGCTGGAGTTCTTCTGCGATCGGAACCGCGCCAGCGGATCGTCGGAGACCTGCTCGCGCGGCCGGTCGGGATCGTCGTTCCTGATGACGCGCGGCTTCGGCAGCCCATCGTCCATCACCGCGGCGCTGAGCGTCACCGGCGCGTTGACGCGGGCGTTGACGATCGGCTCCACCGTGAGCGACGGAGGCTTGTTGGGGTCCACCTCACCGAAGAGCACGGTGGTCTGGTTGTTCGTGGCGATGAAGCGCTCGTCCTTCTCGTACGCCGGCACGAGCCGCGCGACCACCTTCTCCGTCTTGCCGTTCGCCGTGATCGACCACGTCAACGACTTGTCGCCGAAGTCCTTGGGCACGCGCACGCGGAAGATGCGGAACTGGCGGCGCGGCATGAAGTAGGTGGGCTGCCCCTGGTCGGCCGGCCCCGGCGAGAGCATGTTGTCCGGTCCCGGCGGAATGGTGAGTTCCTGCTCGGTGTTCCGGTTGAAGTACCCGAAGACGAAGTCGAACGTGCCGTCGGGATTCTTGATCCATCCCTCGAGGTACGGCACGACCTCACGACCGGAGGCATAGCGGATGTCCGGCGTGTACGTCGGCGGTGGTGTGTGAGCCGGCTGCTGCGCCGACACCCCGAGGGAGGTGCCGGCCAGCAGGGCGCATGCGACGAACTTCGCGAAGGTCTTCATGCGGTCGCTCCCAGGGGTCTATTGCTGCTGCTGCGTCCGGCGCTCGGCCGCCTGACGCTCCTGCACCTTGCGATCGAAGTCGGCCTGATCGAGATACGTGAGCGTGACCCACGCGAAGTTCATCTCGTCGATCGACGTCGGCCCGTAGCCAAGCCACGTGTCAGGGTTCGGGTTGTGCTTGTTCGAGGCCGTGTTGTCGTGCCACGAGATGATGTGGATGATCGTGCCCGCCGGCAGCAGCGGCGCCACGTCGTCGGCGTACGGGTACGTGATGCTCCAGTCGAAGTTGAAGTCGCTCACGCAGCTCAGCATCTCGGTCCGGGCGGGGCCGGGTCGGGCCGAGTCGGCACGGATGTCCGGGTAGATGGCTTCCATGCACTGCGCCTTGCCGCGCATGTGCATGTGCGGCTGGAACGCCGAGATGAGCGCCGGGCGCGGCAGCCGGAAGTAGCCGTCGTTGCGCACGGCCTGGTTCGGCGGGATGTCGAGGTCGTTGACGTCGCCCATGTGCTGGGTGAACGCCACGTACTTCGGTTCCTTCTTCAGGACGGTGAACGCGATCTGCACGTCCACGTCCTTCTCCTCGCCGTCCGGCGTGAGGTGCAGGTTGAAGTTCAGCTTGGAGCCGGCGCGGATCAGGCGGCCCGAGTCCGGCGGGAACACGTCGGCGGCCTTGCCGATGGCGTACTCATTGAGGAACATGCCGCTCGGATCGTCCTCGTCCTCGATGAGGTTCGTCGTCGCGTGATGGATGACCTTGTAACCGGCCATGTTGATCGGACGCGTCTCGATGGCGGAGACGAAGAAGTCCTCCGTGAAGCCGGGGTCGATCGTCACGTCGACGAAGTCGTCGGAGCCGTGCGCCTTGAGGCGGTACGGCTTCGGCATCTTCACCACCTTGTCAGCCTTGATGTGCCAGGTGTCCAGGGTGCCGAAGTCCACCGGTTTCGGCATGTCGGCGGGGTTGCCCTGTGGCGCACCGGCGTCGACCCACTTCACGATGGTCTCGACTTCCTTGTCCGAGAGCGACGGATCGTTCTTGAACTTGCGGATGCCTACGTTCCGGTCGATGTGCCACGGCGGCATCTCGCGGCTCGCCACCTTGTTCTTGATCGACCGCGCCCACGGGCGCGCGTCCTGATAGGTCAGCAGCGACATGGGGGCCATCATGCCCGGGCGATGGCAGGACTGGCAGGAGCGCTGCAGGATCGGCGCGACATCCTTCGTGAATGTCGGTGCCGCGCTGGTCTGCGCCACGGCGGGAGCGCCGACCGAAACCAGCAGTGCCGCGCCAAGCAGTGCACGGAACAGCCGCGTGTGACTCGCAGGCATGAAGAAACCTCCTAGAAATACTCGGCACATCCTCATCGCCCTCCGGACGCGCGTCAATACCTTTCCACGGGTATGAGGCGCTCATCTGGCCGCCTGAGCGGGTGGGAATGCCGCCCGATCTACCTGACTTCAGGTAGGCCTTCGTGTTTAGCGCTTGATCTGCCCCCAGCCGAACGGCAGACTGTGCGCCGCGCGGGAGAGAACGAAGTCTGCCTCGGCAACGACCTCGGCTTGCCGCGTCAGCGCTCGCACGTGACCACACGGCTCGGTCTCGCAGGAGTTCCCTTATGCAACCGGCGACCGCCTCGGGCAACATCACGGTCCCCACCGTCGGGGGTCAGCAGCGGATTCGGGTGATGTGCGTCGACGACCATCGCCTGGTGCGCGAGGGCATCGGCCTCATCATCGGCCGGCAGCAGGACATGCAGGTCGTGGCGTACGCCGCATCGGAATCCGAGGCGGTGACGCAGTTCCGCGTGCACCAGCCGGATGTCACGCTGATGGACCTGCGGCTCGGCGAAGGCAGCGGCATCCGGGCGATCGAGGCGATCCGACAGGGCGCGCCCCGCGCGCGCTTCATTGTCCTGACCATGTACTCGGGCGCCGAGGACATCCACCGCGCGATGAAGGCGGGCGCCGCTACGTACGTGCTGAAGGATGCGCTGTCCGAAGACCTGATCCGGGTCGTGCGCGAGGTGCACGCCGGGCGAACACCGATCGACCCCGAACTCGAGGCGCGCCTCGAGTCCCGCCAGGGTTCCACGCTCACGCGCCGCGAAATGCAGGTGATCGAGCTCGTGGCGGAGGGCTTCCGCAATCGCGAGATCGGCACGAACCTCGGCATCACCGAGCAGACCGCGCAGGTCCACGTGAAGAACATCCTCGCCAAGCTGAAGGTGCGCGATCGCACCGCGGCGATCAACGTGGCGCTGAAGCGCGGGATCATTCACATCAACTGAGCCGTTCAAGGCCGGGAGACCCGGCTGCAGGTCCGGCTGAAGCCGGACCCCACGACCGAATGGTGCGGCGCCGGCGGCGACAGCCGTGGACAGTCGCAGGAACAGTGGTGGGCAGTCGCGGGGGCAGTCGGGGGGACAGTCGTGGGGTCCACCTTCAGGTGGACCTTGGAGATCGGCTGGCTGGGCCTTACCTGCCTGCGGGTTTGAGAGTGGCGAGCCCCTCGCGCGCGACCGTCGAGGCGGGGTCGATGGCCAGGGCTTCCGCGTAGAGGCGCCTGGCGACTTCGCTGTTGCCCTGGCCCGCTTCGAGCTGCGCGAGGTTCTGGTACGTCGTCGGATCCTGCGCGTCGAGCGCGAGGGCCGCGTCGAACGCCTGCCGTGCGCCGGCCACATCGCCGCGTGTGGCCTTGATCGCCCCGACCAGGTTCTGCGCGCGCGCGTGGCGCGGATCGATCGCCAGGGCCTGCCGCGCCGCATCGAGCGCCCCGTACATCTGTCCCTGCATGAACTGCAGGGCGGCCGCGTAGTAGTGCGCGCCGGCCCGGTCGGGCATGGCCCGCAACGCCGAGACAACAGGGGCCAGTCTCGGACCGTCTCCCACGTCCGCGAAGATCGACGCCAGTTGCTCCAGGGCGGCACCATCCGCGGGGTGCCGCTCCAGATACTCCGTGAGTACGCCAATCGCCGGCTCGAAGTGGCCGGTCGACGCCTGCAGCCGCGAGAGCGCCACACGCGGTGCCGCGAGATCCGCATGGTCTGCGACGACGCGCGCCAGGAGCGCGATCGCATCCGCCTGGCGCCCGAGCGCCGCGGATGCCGCGGCCAGCACGTCGAGGGCGTCGGCCTGATCGGGTGCGTTCGCCAGGGCGGCGGTGGCCGCCTCGTAGGCCGGCTCGAAAGCCCCGGCACGCCTGAGGATGACCGCCCGCTCCGCGAGGTCTGCCCCGGTGGCCGCCTGCCAGGCGGACTCCACCGCGGCTGGGCGCGCCACCTCTCCGGCAAGCGCACGCAGGCGCACGACGTTCTGGCGCCGCTCCGACGTGTGCAGTGCCATGGGCGCCGAGAACTCGAGGGCCATGCGGCTGTCGGTCTGCAGCGGTGCCCCGGCACCGAAGCGTGCGGCCGCCGCATCGCCGCCGGCGAACATGGACAGCAGGCCGAACGGCGAGCGGACGCCGAGCGTGGAGAGGTCCGCGCGAACGCGGGCGTCGGTGAGCCCCTCGCCCAGCTGCGCGAGCCTCGGCTCGAGCGGATCCGCCGAGCCGATCAGCATCAGGTCGCCGTCACCCACGAGCCACAGCGTGGTGTGCGGGAAGACCGCGCTGAACGTCGCCACGACCGACTGCAGATCGGTCGTGCTGATGTCGTAGGTGTTCACCCACTGGCAGATCACGCCGTGCGGGTTGAGGTGCGCCAGCGCGGCCGTGAAGAACTCGCGGGTGAACAGCGCCGCCACGCCCGCGAGCCACGGGTTCGAGGGTTCGGACACAATCACGTCGTACCGCCGTGACGAGAGCGCCATGTGCGTGCGGGCGTCGGTCACGAGCATGCGCGTGCGCGGATCATCGAGGGGACCCGCGCCGGGTGCCGCGAACAGGCGCGAGGCCTCGACGACCTCCGGCGCGATCTCGATCACGTCGAGCCGCTCGATGTCGTGCGTGAGCGCCGAGGCGGCCGTGATGCCGCTGCCCAGGCCGATGATGCCGACGTCGCGTGCGGCGCCGTGCAGCAGCAGCGGCAGTTGCGCGAGCAGCTTCTGCGTCAGCATGTCGCCCGCCGTCGACGCGTCCACCTTGCCGTCGATCGCCAGGGCCAGCGATCCCGTCACCCGCTTCACGGAGACCGTGGCCGTCGCACCGTCCCGGTAGTACAGCAGCGAGCCGGCAGTGAGCGCCGTCTCGAGGTCGAGCCCCGGAGCAATGGCCGATGCGTACTTGTAGGCACCGCTGGCGAGCAGCCCGCGGTCCCACGGCGGTGCGGTACTCACGTAGGCCAGCGCCGCCACCGCCGGCACCAGTGCCGCGCCGCGCTGCCAGATCGGTGTCCCGCTCGACAGGGCGGCGATCACGGCGCCGACCGCGAGCAGGACAGGCACGATCGCCAGCGTGTGCTCCAGTCCGAGACGGGGCACGAGGACGAACCCGGCGGCCAGCGACGCGAGTACGGCCGCGACGGTGTTGACCGCGTAGACGATGCCGATCGTGCGGGGATCGGCGGACGATCCTCCTGCGAGGAGCAACGCCAGCGGAAAGACGGCGCCGATTGCCACCGCGAGCGGCAGCACCGTCGAGACGACCGGAATCGCGCGCGCGACGATCGAGACACTCGCGGCACCCGCGAAGTCGGCAGCCACGGCGTGCGGCAGCAAGCCCCCGGCAGCGGCACCGGTCCACGCCGCGGCCCAGGCGCCGAGGCCGAGCATCCACGCGGCCGCCATCGCGGGACGCACGCGCGCGCCGATGAACGCGCCGAGCCCCGCGCCGATGGCGAGGCCGGTGATGAAGACGGAGACCGTGGCGGCGAAGGCATACGTCGACGGTCCGACCAGCATCGCGAACACACGGGTCCAGCCCACTTCGGCGATGAAGGTCGCGGCCCCGGTCACCCCGAGCAAGAGGCACGCGAGCGTCACTCCGGACCCGACTGCACGCGGCACGGACGTGCCGCGTGGCGCGCCAGCGCCCGCGACGCCCGGGTCTGTTCCACTCACCGCACCACCGACCGACGGCCGTGCCGCCAGGGCGAAGGCCGCGGCTGCCGCGGCGCCGCTGGCCACCACACCGATCGCCAGCGTCCCCAGCACACCGAAGGCCGGGAGCAGCACGAACCCGGAGAGAGCCGCACCGAGCGCGGCCCCCACCGTGTTCATCGCGTAGAGCCTGCCTGGATACGCGGCGGCCGAGCCGGGCAGTCCGGCCGTGCCTCGCACAGCAAGCGGAAACGTGGCCCCGAGGGCGAGCGCCGGGAGGAGGAGCAGCAGCAGCGCCGTCCCGAACCGTACGACGCCGAAGGCCAGGCCGGGGCCTTCGCCGTACGCCCCGGCGAAGACGGGCGTGAGCCACTGCAGTTCGAACGGGATGGCCAGCGCCAGGACCGCCACCAGGATTTCGAGCGCGGCATACGTGCGCAGGGCAGGCTGGGGAGACCATCGCGCGGCGATGCGGCCGGCGATGGCCGCACCGAGCGCGAGCCCGCCCATGTACGCGGCCAGCACCGTACTCGATGCGGCCAGACCACGACCGAGATGCAGCGTGAGCAGGCGGGTCCAGCTGACTTCGTAGATGAGTCCGGCCATGCCGGAGGCGGCATACGCCGCGAGCAGGACACCCTGGACCATGTTCCGGCAGTGTATACGCTCCGCGCCCGTGTCAGAGCGCGCGCGGGTTCGATGGCTCACGTGCGTCACGCCTACGGACGCTGGCGTCGTCTGCAGAGCGACAGTGTTGTCGCCTTCGCAGGGGATCGGGCAACCTGCGCCCGTCTCGAACGGACGCTCCAGCTCGCGCGAGCCCACGTCGGTGCGCGCGTGAAGCTCCGTGCGCGGCTACGCGCTTGCGCCTGCCTGTGCGTCCGCGCGTGCGGGCGAGCTTCGTGTTGGGGGTGCGCAGATTCAGCGGCCGGCGGGCGCCGCGGGCCGTGAGGGATACCAGTTGCCGCCGCGCACGTCGGCTACGCCCTTGAGGAGATCGCGCAGCGTGCCGATCGACGCTTCCGCCGCAGCGCCGCCATTCGCGTCACCGCGGCCGGCCAGGCGGCCCTGGTAGCCCTGGTCGTAATGGTAGGGATAGACGACCTTCGGTGTGATCGCGCGCACGCACGCCGCGACGGCGTCGGGCTTCATCCGGCCGAGCGGCAGGTTCATCGGCATGAACGCGACGTCGATCCGCGTGAGCGCCTTGATCTCCGGCACGCACTCGGTGACGCCGGCAAAATACACGCGCGTACCGCCCATGGTCAGCATGTAACCGTTGGCGTCGCCCTTCGGATGCGCCGGTTCACCCGGGATGATGTCGTAGGCCGCGATCGACTCCACGGTCACGTTGCCGAAGCTGCGCGACGCGCCGTTCGGCAGCACGACGCCGTCCGGCACCACGCTGCGGCCCGACGCGGGCATGACGACCGTGCCTCCGGGCGCGCGCAGCGCGGCGATGGCGCCCGGGTCCATGTGGTGCGCGTTGCTGTCGTTGTCCGTGATGATAATCAGGTCCGATTTGGGAAGCGCGCCGAGCCCGACGGCATTCCACGGATCGATGTAGATCGTGCGCCCTGCGAAGTCGAGGCGGACGCTGGCGTGCACCAGCGGCGTGACGGTGATGTCACCGGCTGTAGAGGGGAACCGGTCCTGGGCGGCAAGCGGGAGTGCGGCGGTGGCGGCGGCCACGAGGGCGGCTGCGACGCTGACGCGAGTGCGGGCGGAACGGGTCATGGCTCGACTCCCTGGCCTCATGCCCGTCTGGCTCTCCCAGCACGGCAGCGGCGCCCGCAAAGTGTGCCTTCGGAGGGGCCGGCATGCAAGAGGCCGGGTGGCAGCACGTGCAATTGGTGAATTGGTGATCTGGTGACTGGGCGGGAGGGAACGCCGTTCCCAACTCACCAACTCACCAAAACGCCAATTCACCAATTGCCATGGACCCTACGCCGCGGGTTCCTGGTTCGCGGACTGATCCGCGGTCTCCTCGGCTGCCTTCCGGAGCCGGCGACGCTCGACGCTGCGGAGACCGGCCGCGCGCGCTTCCTCACGCGTCCACTTGTGGGCGCGTCCCATTGCGTGCGCCTTGCGCCCGCCGGTACCCGACAGCTCCTTGAGACGGCTGCGGTCCATCGATGCAAATCCGCGTTTCTCGATACCCATGGTTCAGCTCCTTGGAACTCAATATAGGCACCGCAGATACGGATGGGTAGACAACGGAGGTGGATGCCACTTTAGTGGGATCCCACCCCCGGACGTCCGATTACCCGCTCGGGGAAGTGCGTGTACGGCCGGGCTTGCCTAAGCTCGTTCCATGTCCTCACAGCGGGTCGGGTCCGGCGGCAGTACCGCGTCGCAGATGAAGATCCTCATCGACGACGACACGCCGTCGTCGGAGCCCTGCCGCCGTACTTCACCAGGCTCATTCATGACGATTCGCGTACTCCTTGTCGACGACCATGCGCTCATCCGGGCTGGCCTGCGGGCCCTGCTCGAGCGACATCCCTCAATCACCGTGGTGGGCGAGGGCGCCTGCGGCGACGACGCGCTGCAGCTGGCGCTCGAGCTCGAGCCGGACGTCGTGCTGATGGATATCTCCATGCCCGGCATGAACGGTCTCGATGCGACGGCGATGCTGGCGTCGGGACGGCCGCCGCGCAAGGTGATCCTGCTGTCGGCGCACAGCTCGCCGAAGTTCGTCCGCCGCGCCCTGCGGGCGGGAGCGCGCGGGTACATCCTGAAGAACGAGCACGTGGTCCGGCTGGGCGATGCCGTGGAGGCGGTCCACAACGGCGGCACCTGGTTCAGCGATGCGGTCCAGGAGGTGATCGCCACCCTCGTCAGCGATCCGCGCTTCATGGAGGCCGACCCGCTCGATCGCCTCAGCCGCCGGCAGCGGGCCGTGCTGCAACTCATCGCCGAAGGCCAGAGCAACCGCGAGATCGCCACCACGCTCGGGATCGGCGAGAGCACCGTGGACACGCACCGGACGGAGCTGATGCGCCGGCTCGACCTGCACGACATCGCCTCAGTGGTCCGCTTCGCCTGTGAAGAAGGGCTCGTCGGGGCGGTCTAGGACCCGGGAGGACCTCGCGTCCTGACCGACTCTTTCGTAGGGCCACACGTCGCTGTGGCGTCCGGTCTCGCCTGTCTTGCGCTCTGGGTTACTCTCTGCGCGGGACACCACCATGCAGATCACCCGCACCCTCACGCTGACCGTCGCCCTCGCATCATCGGCATTCACAGCGGCATTCGCGCAGGACACCCGCTCGCTCGCGCCCTTCATCACGGTCGGCACGGCGTATCGCGCGACGCCGGACGTCACGTACCTGAAGGCGGGCGCGGTCGAATCGAAGCTGGACGTCTACCAGAATCGCCTCTCGACAGCGCCGGCGCCGACCCTGGTGTGGATGCACGGCGGAAACTGGGTGGGCGGCTCACGCGAGGCCGCGATGCTGACGCTGCTGCCGTTCTTCCGGCTCGGCTGGAACGTCGTGAACGTGGACTATCGCCTTCTGCAGACGGCACCAGCCCCGGCTGCGGCGGAAGACTGCCGGTGCGCGCTGCGCTGGGTGGCCGAGCACGCGAAGGACTACAACATCGACCCCACGCGCATCGTCGTGTCCGGGAATTCCGCGGGCGGACAGCTGTCGCTGCTCTCCGCGATGGCCCCGGCGACTGCCGGCCTCGACACGCTGTGCCCCGGTGCCGAGGTGCGACCCGCTGCGGTGATCAACTGGTACGGTTTCCCCAGCCTTGTGGATGTCCTCGACGGGAAAAACGCGAACCAGGCCGTGAACAACTGGATCGGACAGGGGGCCGGTCGCGTGGGTCTCGCGAAGCGGCTCTCACCGTCGACCTACGTGCGCGCCGGTGGCGTGCCCGTGCTGACGATTCACGGCGATGCGGACCCCACGTCCGCGTACGAGTACGCCGTGTCGTTCCATGCCGCGCTGACGAAGGCCGGCGTGACCAACCAGCTGCTGACGATTCCCGGCGGCAAGCACGGCGGGTTCACGGAGGCGGAGACGCTCTCGGCATACGAAACGATCAGCGCGTTCCTGACGAAGGCGCTGCCGCGCTGAGACTCCGCCGCGGACTTCTGACTCCGGGCTTCAGGCTTCCGGGCGGGTCGGCTTCAGCTGTCAGCAGTTGGCGGTGGGCTGTGGGCTGTGGGCTGTGGGCTGTGGGCTTCAAAGGCCGTATCAGACACACACGAAGAGCCAGGAACGCGAAAGCTTCGCCCACCCAGAACGTACGTAGCGCCAGGCTTCAGCCTGGCGCCGTCACCGTTCGACCTTGGCCAGCGGCGAGCCTAGAGCGCGGGCGAGCTTGCTAGACAGGGCATCGCACGCAGCAATCGCACGGACGTCGTCGGGATCGTCAGATCCTGTTTCCATGACGTAGCCGCTCGATCGGTATTGCCGGTCGCTCAGCTGCCAGTACTGATGAGAATCGAGCGCCGCTTGCAGCAACTCGATCTCCTCCTCGGTAAGTTCGATGCGTGGCATTGGCTCTTACGGTCCTCACGATGTCGTCACCTGCCAAGACGCTGCGTCTTCAGATGACGGGTATTCCAAGTCCTTCCAAATAGCGGAAGGTACCATCGTAGTACTCGGGCCGGCGTGTACTGTCTTGAGAACTGCCACGAGGCACATAGAGGACCATGCCTTGCCGGGCGCGTGTCAGTAGCACGCGATAGGCATTCTTCAGGTAGCCTCGATTTGACTCCTTCTTTACGCGATCCCATCGGGCGGACTTGAATCGGTAATGCGTCCAATCGCCTTGCTGGAATCGGAAGTCCGCATCCCAGGCGACGCACACCCAGTCCAGCTCGAGCCCTTGCACCTGGAACTCGGTCGCTGCGTCTTCAAGGCCATAACTGGAACGGACATCCTCCTTGCCCCGCAAGAACCAATGCACGGGATCGATTTCGTAGCGGACGTCGATGGCGTCTGGCTTCAGCCGGTGAGCCTTTGATGACGCCACCAGACCATAGCGCTGTGAGCCGCGTGCCTGATCTCGCGTCCACTGCCGCGCGTGATCCAGGTCACGCGTCAGCACGATCGGATATCGATCGATGAATTCGCGCAGCAGCGAACCGGCCTCGCTCTGTTGCTTATCCAGCAAGGCCTTGACGAAAGCCGAAACCTTCTCCGCCCTAAACGACCGCATCGAGACGGAAAGGTGCAGATCCTCGTCGTGTTCGACGGCGACGTGCGTAGCGAGGCTCCGCAGGGCTGGTCCGGCGGCGTACTCCGTGTCTGCGAGGTTTGGCGACATGTACACCCGCCAGTGCTTGAATTGGCGCTCAACCGCATCAAGCCACGCAGAAATCCCAGCCTCGCCTCGGTTGATCTCCTGTCCGCCGCCCACGAGACAGATGACAACCGCCCAATCAGGATGACGGTCGAGATACGAGAGCAGAAACTCTGCCTCTGACTGACTCCAATTGGAGCGCCCCTTCTTGCGACGCATGAAATCCGCCGTCATCTGTAGATCCCAGGCGCGCTGGGCTTCATCAAAGATCACGACTCGGTCTGACGGCGGCGCCGGCTCGTCCCTAATGCCAGCGTCTCGAAAGTGGTGCACGTTCTGGATGAACGACTTCACTTTCTGCCGGACGTCCCCCTTCTGTGCGCGAAGGCCGCCTGCCTTCAGCCGGGCGACTTCATCAAGGGAGAGTGCCTCCGTGAGGACCTTGACCAGAGGTCCATTTCCCGAAAGGTAAACGGCGTGTGTCGATGACGCGTCCCGCTTTCGCGTGGCCACATCGAGGCCAACAAGGGTCTTGCCGGCCCCCGGAACGCCTGTCACAAAAACGATGGCCTTCGTGCCCCACCGCTGCGCTTCATCGATCACGGCTTCGACGCGTCCGGCGGTGATCGCAAGATTGGTCGCTTCGGCATCGTTCCGGGTGATGTCCGCGACTGTGTGTCGCCCGTATAGCGCGCGAGCAGCTTCAACGATGGTGGGCGTCGGTCGATAGCGTCCATTCGCCCAGGCGCGAGGATCAAATGTGACTCCTGACGGCACCGCGAGCCCCGTTCGGAGCGCCGCGCCTAGGCCGTTCGCGCCGACTTTGACCGGCGTGTAGACGAGGTCTGACGAGGGTGTCCTCGGCTCCTCGGGAGCGTCATCCACCTCGGTAGCCACCAGGATCGGTACGATCGGCGCCTGATGGCTTTCGAGATGGAAGTTCTTCAGGTCGAGCGCGTAGTCCCAGGCCTGCTCGATGTCACCACGATTGAAGCGAGCTTCACCCACCTTGAATTCGATAGGAACGATCACGGAGGATGAGGCAACGACCGCGTCGATTCTGCTGCCGATTCGGGGCACGTCGAACTCGAAGCAGATCACTCCAAACAAGTCGTTTGCGTCACGGAGACAGGCCTGAAGGAGCTCGATTTCGGCTTTCCATGCATCGACCTGCGTGCCGTCAGCCCCGGACGCCGCAGTCGTGAGCACGCCGAGTACCGCCGCCGGATCTGCGGCGACGAAATCGGCGACATACGCTGAGTAATAGGCCCAGGGAGTGAGACCGGCTGACATGGCTGGCGGCGCCAGGATAGCAAAGACAGCTGCCTCACAGACTCGGCTGGCTCAAGACGTGCCGCCCGGAGGCCTGAAGCTGGCTGGACCTGCCCATAGCCCATAGCCCACAGCCCATCGCCTTAGTAAACTGACCCTTCCGTGTCACTGCTGTTCCTCATTGCCTACACCTGCTCGGGCCTGGCAGGGCTCGTCTACGAAGTCAGCTGGACGCGCCTTCTCACGCTCTACATCGGGCACACCACGGCGGCCGCGAGCGCCGTGGTCGCGGCGTTCCTCGGCGGGCTCGCCATCGGCGCGGCTGGAGGCGGCGTGCTCGCCGCACGGCTGCGGCCGCGGCAGAGCCTGCAGGCCTACGTCGCGCTCGAACTGCTCGTCGCGCTGTTCGCGCTGCTGCTGCCCTTCGAGCTCCGCGCGCTGACGCCACTCCTCCGCTGGGCCTACGCCGACGCCGCACCCGGGCTGCTCTTTCCCGCGGTGCGCTTCGTCTCGTGCCTCGCCATGGTCTTCCTGCCGGCGCTGGCGCTCGGGGCCACCTTTCCGATGGCCGTGCGCTGGTTCTCGCACCGCTCCGCCAACCCGGCACGGGTGAGCGGCGCCCTCTACGCGATGAACACCGTCGGGGCCGCGGTGGGTTCACTGCTCGCCGGCTTCTCGCTGATCCCCGCCGTCGGCATCTCAGGCACGACGAAGATCGGCATGCTCGGCAGCGTACTCGCCGCAGGCGT
This sequence comes from Vicinamibacterales bacterium, assembly GCA_046331345.1. Lineage (GTDB taxonomy): Bacteria > Acidobacteriota > Vicinamibacteria > Vicinamibacterales > CAVVIG01 > CAVVIG01. The sequence goes on from JAXLRA010000007.1 coordinate 390,719, forward strand.
CGTGGCCTTCGTCGCCTCGCGCGATCGGGATGAGGACGAGGCACCCAGGGTCCGGCTGAAGCCGGACCCCACGAGAGAGGCGGCGCGAGGGCAGAAGCCGGACCCCACCGGTGGGGGGGCGCGAGGACCGAAGCCGGACCGCGACGCACTCAGGGTCCGGCTGAAGCCGGCCCCCACGAGTGGAGCGGCGCGGCCGTGGCTGGCCATTGCGGTGCTCGGGCTGTCCGGGTTCGCGTCGCTCGTCCACGAGATTGCGTGGACGCGCATCCTCGCGCTGGTACTCGGCCCCACCACCTACGCCTTTGCGGCAACGCTCGCCGCGGTGGTCGCCGGGGTGGCCATCGGCTCCGGCGCCGGCACGTGGCTCTTCACGCGCATGAAGGCGTCGGCTCACACGGGCGTCCTCGCCCTCGTGCTCTCGATCGGCGCCATCACCATCGTCGTCACCTCCGCCCTTGCGGGCGGCTACGTGCCGCGCACCGTGGCGCACCAGATCGCGGCCGCGCCTGATTCGTTCAGCGCGCTGGTCAGCTCGGGCATGCTGCTGACGTCGCTCCTGATCCTGCCGACCGCCATCTGCCTGGGTGCCGCCTTCCCGCTCGCCCTGGCCATTGCCGGTGGGCATGAGGATGCTCCCGCACAGCGGTTCGGCCTGGTGTACGCCGTGAACACCATCGGGTCGGTGACCGGTACGCTCGCCGCCGGCTTCGCCCTGATCCCCTGGCTCGGCCTTCCGACGACGCTGGCGGTCGCGGCGTTCGTGCTGGTCACGGCGGCCATCCTGGTCATCGCACTCGCAGACGTCGGCGGCCTCGCACGCATCGCGGGATACGCCGCCAGCGGCGTGGCGCTGCTCGCACTCGTGTTCGCGCCCGCGTGGGACCGCGAGCTGCTCGCGAGCGGCGTCTACCTGTACGCGCCGTTCGTGCCGAAGGGGCTCGACCTCGAAACCCAGCTGAAAGCCGGAACCCTCCTCTACTACAAGGACGGCGCGCCGGCCACTGTGTCGGTGAAGCGCCTCACGGGCACGACGACCCTGGCGGTGGACGGGAAGACGGACGCCTCGAACCGCAGCGACATGCTCACTCAGAAGCTGGTGGCGCACATCCCCCTGCTGCTGCATCCGAACCCGAAGAACATCGCGATCGTCGGCCTGGGCAGCGGCGTCACGGTGGGCGCCGCGCTGAGTCACCCGGCGGAGCGGCTCGAGGTGGTGGAGATTTCACCGGAGGTGGTGGAGGCCTCGGCCTACTTCGAGGCGGAGAACCACAAGGCCCTGGCCGATCCGCGCACGACGCTGATCGTGGGCGATGGCCGCTCCCACATCCTGCTCTCGCGCCAGCAGTACGACGTGATCATCTCGGAACCGTCGAACCCGTGGATTGCCGGCGTCGCCGCGCTCTTCACGAAGGAGTTCTTCGAGGGCGCGAGGGCGCGACTTGCGCCGGGCGGGCTCATCTGCCAGTGGGCGCACACCTACACCATCAGCCAGCGCGACCTCCGCTCCATCGTCGCCACGTTCACGTCGGTGTTCCCGAACGCGACGGCGTGGATGGTGAACGACAACGACCTGCTCATGGTGGGATCGCTCGACGCGACGCCGCAGCCGCTGCAGAACCTCGAGGCGCACTGGACCCGTGGGTCGGCCGCCGCGAACCTGGGCGAGGTGGGCGCCAGCGAGGCTTTCGACGTGCTGACGCTCTACGCGGGCGGCAGCGGCGAACTCCAGGCGTTCGCGAAGGGCGACGATGGCGGGGCGGACATCCTGGATGATGACCGCATGCGGCTGGAGTTCTCGGCGCCACGGGAACTGCACCAGGCCAGCGCGGGCTCGAACGACGCGTCCCTGGCCTCGATTGCGCGGCCCGAGGACGCGCCGGAGATCGTGCGCCAGCGGCGCGAACGGGCCACAGCCACCCAGTGGCGGGGACGCGCGGACATGATGGCGAAGTCGGACGCCTACGCGATCGCGTACGACGACTACACGCGCGCGCTGAAGCTGGACCCCACCGACGAGCGGGCACTCACGGCGTTCACGCGCGTGGCCATTCTCACGAACCGCGCGCAGGATGCGCTCTCGTGGGTCAAGTCGCTCACGATGGACGCGCCGACACCGCAGTCGCGCGTGGCCACGTCGAAGTTGCTGGCGGCCGCCGGTTTCCACGCGGATGCACTCGACACGGCGAAAGAGGCGTGCAGCGCCGTGCCGGCTACGCCAGCCGCGTGCGAACAACTGGCATCCCTCTACGCGGACAGCGGCGATGCGGCACCGCTCGAAGCCGCCCTCGCGTCGCTGACGACGGTGGCACCGGGAAGCGCCGCCGCGCACTACTACACAGCCGCACTCGCCTTCATGAAGGGGGACGCGAAGGCGGCGCTCGATGCAGCACTCCAGGCGATTGCCGCAGATGCGTCGTATGCCGCGGCCTACGACATGGCGGGAGCCGCGCACACGAAGCTCGGGCAGGCCGACCTGGCGGCCCAGGCGTTCCAGACCTCGCTCCGCTTCGACCCGCACGACAGCACGGCCTACGCGAACCTCGGGCTGCTGGCCCTCGCCACCAACAACAGGGAGGCGGCGCGCAACTACTTCGCCGAGGCACTGTGGCTGCGGCCTGACGACAAGGTGGCACTCGACGGGATGGCCCGCGCCCGGTAAAGGCATGACCTTGGCGGGTCGCGCGGGTAAGGCTGGTGGGACTGAACGCTGTTGCGGCGGCGCGGCGCCACAGACCTGCGCTGAAGGTCTGTGACGCCCCGTTCGAGCTGACTCAGTGCTGACGCTGAGTGCTGACTCCGCGAGTCAGGCGCTTACGCCGCCTGAATCTGCAGGCCGATCTTCACCTCGTCGCCGACGAGGAAGCCGCCGGTTTCGAGTGCCGCGTTCCAGTTCAGCCCGAAGTCCTTGCGGTTGATCGTGGTCTCGCCCTCGAAGGCCAGCTTCAGGTTGCCCCACGGATCCTTCGCGGTGCCGAGATGCGTCACCGGAAGCACGACGCTCTTCGTGACGTCGCGGATGGTGAGGTCGCCCTGCACTTCGAAGTCCTCGCCGCCCTTCGGGGTGATCTTCGTGCTGACGAAGGTGATCGTCGGGAACTTCTCGGCCGAGAAGAAGTCGTCGCTCTTCAGGTGCCCGTCGCGCTGCGGCTCCTTGGTGTCGATGCTCGCCACCTGGATGGTCACGTTGACCTTCGAGTTGGCCGGGTTGGCCGCGTCGAACGCGATCGTGCCCGCGTAGTCCTCGAAGTGACCACGCACCTTGGTGATGAGGTGACGCACCTGGAAGGTCACTTCCGAATGCGACTTGTCGATGTTGTAGGTCTTCACGCTGTTCTCGGTGGCAGTAGACATCACACGCTCCTGAATCAAAAGATTGCCAATCGTCAATTGCTCATCGCTGAATGAATCGCTCGAGGTCAGACTCAGCCGCCCAACCCCAGTCCTGGTCCCTAGTCCCTAGTCCCTAGTCCCTGATCCCTGATCCCGGGTCCCTGATCCCTGTTCCGTGCAGGGCCCGATGTCGAACACGAGCACCTCGGCACCGTCGCCGTTGGTCAGCGTGATCGCTTCCTCGCTGACCGCCGCGGCGTCGCCGGCCACGAGCACGTGGCCGTTCACCACCGCCGACCCGCGCGCTACGTGCACCCAGGCCGAGCGGCCCTCGCGCACGTCGAACGTGCGGGTCGCGGTTCCGTCGAGCCTGGTCACCCAGAGGTCGACGTTCTGCGAGAGCGCCACGCTGCCGTCGCGCCCGTCCTTCGAGGCGAGCAGGACGAACGCGCGCGCCGCACGCTCGGTGTCGAACCGGTACTGGCCGTAGGCCGGCGCGAGACCGCGGGCGCCGGGCACGATCCAGATCTGCAGGAAGTGCACGCTCTCGGTCGCCGACGGATTGAACTCGCTGTGCACCACGCCGGTGCCCGCGCGCATGTGCTGCAGTTCGCCGGGCCTGATGGTCGAGCCGTTGCCCAGGCTGTCGCGGTGCTCGAGCGCACCGTCGAGGACATACGAGAGGATCTCCATGTCCTGGTGCGGATGGGCACCGAACCCCGCGCCGGGCAGCACCCGGTCGTCGTTGATCACGCGCAGGGTGCGGAAGCCCATGTGCGCCGGGTCGTAGTACTCGCCGAAGGAGAAGCTGTGGCGGCTGTCCAGCCACGCCCAGTTCGTCCGCCCGCGTTCGTCGCCCCGCCTGATGTTCACCATGGGTTCCTCCGTTCCGTCCGTGCCCCTCTCTGAGGCAACCTGCCGGCCAACCCCGGAATCGCCGTAAGTCGTTGACAGCACGAGGTCGACCATCCGGTGATCGGCGGCTGACTCGTTCAAATCGAATCAATCTGATAGCGCTCGGCATCAATTCGAGAGAGACTCGGTGACATGCGTGCTACGGACCTGGACCTGCGGGAACTGCTCGAGTTCGAACCGAAGGGGGGCATCATCCGCTTCGCGGGCGATCGCGCCCTGCTCTTCAACGCGGCGGCGCTCGGACTGCTGCGCCGCGAACTGGTCGAGACGCTCGGGCTGACCACCGCCCGCGGCATCCTGACGCGGTTCGGCTATGCGCACGGCTGGCGGACGGCGGACGCCCTGCGGCAGCAGTTCGAATGGGACTCCGAGCACGAGTGGCAGCTGGCTGGCGGACGCGTGCACCAGCTCCAGGGCTTCCTCGAGTACGAGCCGGTGCCGCGGGCGCCGGGCGAGATGCCCAGGGGTTTCGCCTCGTCCGTCTGGCGCGAGTCCTACGAAGCCCAGGAGCACCTGGCGCAGCTCGGCCCGTCCACCGAGCCGGTCTGCTGGACGCTGGCCGGGTTCGCGAGCGGGTACCTGAGCCGCGTGGCCGGACGCCGCATCCTCTGCTTCGAGGAGAAGTGCGTCGCCAAGGGCGACCCGTATTGCCTCATGGTCGGGCGTCCCGAAGAGGAGTGGGAACAGTGTCCCGCGTCCGATCGACGCTTCTTCGATCCCATGTGCCTCGACGAAACGCTGAAGGACGTGACCGCTCGCCTGAAGTCGACCGAGCAGCGCCTCGCGCAGCGCAAGCGCCAGCTGGCGCGCGTCACCGTCGAGGAGCGTGCCACCGGCATCATCGCGAAGAGCGACCGGATGCAGCGTGTGCTCGAGGAGGCGCGACGCGTGGCGCGCGTCGATTCGACGATCCTCATCACCGGCGAGAGCGGTGTCGGCAAGGAGGCGCTCGCGCGGTTCATCCACGAGGAGTCGGTGCGCGGACCGAAGCCGTTCGTCGCGATCAACTGCGCGGCGGTGCCCGAGTCGCTCATCGAGAGCGAACTGTTCGGCCACGTGCGCGGCTCGTTCACCGGCGCCGTGCAGGACCGCGTCGGCCTCTTCGAGGCGGCCAACGGCGGCACGCTGCTGCTCGATGAAGTCGGTGACCTGCCGATGGCGATGCAGGTGAAGCTGCTGCGCGTGCTGCAGGAGCGCGAGTTCCGGCGCGTGGGCGAGAACCGCACGCGGCACGTGGACGTGCGCGTGCTCGGCGCCACGCTGCGGGATCTCCCCGGTGAAGTGGCGGCGGGCCGGTTCCGCCAGGATCTCTACTACCGGCTCCGGGTGATCGAAATCCGCATTCCGCCGCTCCGCGAACGGCGAGACGACGTGCTGCCGATTGCGAGGCAGGTGCTGGCCGAGACGGCGCAGCGCCTCAAGCTGCCGGTCACCGGCTTCACGCCGGCGGCCGCCGACCAGCTGCTCCGGTGGGGGTGGCCCGGCAACGTGCGCGAACTGCAGAACGTGGTGGAACGCGCGCTGGTGCTCGCGCGCGGCACACGGGTGGAGGTGGAGGATCTGCCGGACGAAGTGCGGCACTCGTCGGTCGCCGTCGGCGCGCCCGGTTTCGCGGGGCAGCAGCGGACGCTGGCCGAGGTCGAACGCGCCCACATCCTCGCCGTGCTGGACTCGGTGGACGGCAACCGCACGAAAGCGGCGGCGGTCCTCGGTATCGGACCGGCGACGCTCTTCCGCAAGCTGAAGGAGTACCGCGTCTGACAGTGGACGCGGTCGCAGGTTGATGCTGAGGCTCTGGGCTTCAGGCTCCCGGCGTCAGCACTCGTCGGCTCCTGGCCCGAAGTCGACCCGCGCTGACGCCTGAAGCCCGAAGCCTGGAGCCTCTCTGGTTACTTGCCTTCGTACTCCACCTTGCCGCCGACGATCGTGTAGAGAATCTTCGTCGACGGGATCTCCTGCTCGGGCACGGTCAGGATGTCCTTCGAGAACACGGTGACGTCGGCCAGCTTGCCCGGCTTCAGCGACCCCTTGATGTTCTCGTCGAACTCGGCGAACGCCACGTTGATGGTGTACGACTTCAGCGCCTCCATGCGGCTCATGCGCTGGTCGGGGAAGAACACCGAACCGTCCTTCGTGCGGCGCGACACCGACGCGTAGTACGAGGGAATCGGGTTCACATCCTCGACGGGCGCATCGGTGCCGTTGGCGATCACCGCGCCGGTCTTCATCAGCTTCTGCCACACATAGGCACCCTCCTCGGCGCGGGCGGCGCCCAGGCGGGCGAGGACGTAGGGCGCATCCGACGTGGCGTGAATCCCCTGCATCGAGGGGATGACACCGAGCCGGCCGAAGCGCGGGATGTCGGCGGCGTTGATGTGCTGGGCGTGCTCGATGCGCCACCGCAGCTTGCGACCGTCGAGCCGCAGGCGCGTGAACGTCTCCTCGTAGATGTCCAGCACTTCCTTGTTCGCGCGGTCGCCGATCGCGTGAATCGCCACCTGGAAGTCGTACTTCGCGGCGAGGGCCGCGGTCTCGCGCACGTCACCCGGCGTGTCCGTGTTCAGGCCGGTGGTGGACGGCATGTCGGCATACGGTGCCAGCATCCACGCACCGCGCGAACCCAGCGCGCCGTCGATGGTCCGCTTCACGGCCCGCATCGTGAACCGCTTGTCCCCGTAGTTGACGACGCGGTACTTGGGCATGTCGACTTCGAGCTTCTCGGGCGTCTCGCGGATCATCATCCAGACGCGAATCGGCAGCTTCTTCTCGTCGACGACCTTCTTCACCACCTCGATCGTCAGCGGCGGCGACCCGGCGTCGGTCACCGTCGTCAGGCCCTTGGCGAGCGCTTCGCGCGACGCGAGCTCGATCTGGGTCCGCAGGTCCTGCTCCACTTCGGCCGGGGTGCGTCCCGCGCGCGAGCGGCTCAGCGCATCGCTGATGAGCCCCTGCGCGCGCTCGTTGAAGAGCCCCGTGGCGTTGCCGCCCTTGTCCCGCAGGATGGTGCCTCCCGGGGGATTCGGCGATGCCTTGGTGATCTTCGCGAGTTCCATGGCCTTCGCATTCGCGAAGCCCGCGTGTCCGCTCGCGTGCGTCAGCCACACCGGGTTGTTCGGCGACACGCGGCTCAGCGCCTCGTGCACCGGGAAGCCTTCGACGTTCGGCTCCGGCACGCGATCCCACTTCTCCTGGTGCCAGCCGCGCCCGATGATCCACTCGCCGGGACGCGCCTTGGCCGCCGCGTCGCCCACCATGCGGACGATGTCGTCCCAGGTCTTCGCGTCGGCGAGCTTCAGGTTGCGGGCCGCGTCACCCACACCCGTGAAGTGGATGTGCGCGTCGATGAGACCGGGCGTCGCGAGCGCGCCCTTGAGGTCGATCACCTTGGTGTTCGGCCCCACGTAGCGCTGGATGTCCGCGCTGGTGCCGAGCGCCGTCACGGTATCGCCGTTGACGGCCATCGCCTGCACCTCTGGCTGCGCGTCTTCCACGGTGACGATCTTGCCGTTGGTCAGCACGAGATCCGCCGGACGCGGCGCAGGCGCCTGGGCAGCCACGGTGGTTTCAGGAACGGTGATGCCACTCGACAGCATGAGCGCCCACGCTGCGGCAGCACCGGCGCACGTCAGGCCGGCCACTCGAATCGATTTCAGCATGGGGACAAGCTTACCCGCGGAGGACGGCAGCCCACGCAAAAAGCCACAGGCTGCCACACACGGAGTCCGGGAGGCTTCAGACTTCGGACTCCGGGCCGGTCGGCTCCGGGCCTGAAGCCGACGCCGCCTGAAGCCTGGAGGCCGGAGCCTGGAAGCGCGCAGGCGAGCGCGTCCGTCGATGAGAGGCTAGAAATCCCCCGCCGCCAGCGCGCGTGAGACCGTCCCGAACTCTTCGCGGACGCGCGTGGCGAGTTCGCCGCAGAGCAGCGTGCGCTGGCTCGCCGCGGCCTGCTCCAGATCGGCGCACCAGCCGGCCAGGCGCACGGCACCGATCATCGCGGACGACCCCTTCATGTTGTGGGCGATGCGCTTGATGTCGTCGTGCCTGTCGGCCGCGAGCGCGTCACCGAGGCGAATCAGCGTGTCTTCGCCGTGGCTGACGAAGCTCTCGACGAGCGACGCCCACGACCCGGGGATCTCCTCCATCAGCTCGCGCGTGCGCCGCACGGTCTCGGTGTCGAACAGCGGGCGATGCGCGTCCAGCGACGGGCCCTGTGCGGCCGGACGCTCGGCGGCCTGCACCAGCGCCGGTTCCCGCACGGCCTGGTGCGGCAGCCACCGGGCGAGCACCGCGATGAGCGGATCTTCGAGGACCGGCTTGCTGAGGTGATCGTCCATCCCCGAGGCGAGGCTCCGCTCGCGGTCTTCGTTCAGCGCGGCGGCCGTCATGGCGACGATGGGCAGGCGGTCCGAGGTGTACCCGAGCTCGCGCAGCGTCCGCGTCGCTTCGTACCCGTCCATGCCTGGCATCTGGCAGTCCATGAAGACCAGGTCGTACTTCACCCGTGCGATCTGCTCGATCGCTTCCGCACCGCCCGGCACCACGTCCACGGTGCACCCCGCGTGACGCAGCATCGCCGAGGCGATCTCGCGGTTCACCTGATTGTCGTCCACCACCAGCACGTGCCCGCTCATTGTCCTGGTGACGAGGCTCGCCCGTTTGGCGCGGGGAGCGGTGGCCGGCTGCAGTGCAATCGCCAGCTCGAAGGTCGATCCGGCCGGGGAGGAGTGCAGGAGACGCAGCGTGCCGTCCATCAGCTGCGCCAGGTTCCTGGCAATCGGCAGGCCCAGGCCGGTGCCGCCGAAGCGGCGCGTGGTGGAGCTTTCCGCCTGCGCGAAGGCCTCGAAGATCGTGGCGTGCTTGTCGGCGGGAATGCCGATGCCCGTGTCTTCAACGACGAAGCGCAGCGGAATGGCGCCGTCGGGACGCGCGGCCTCGGATTCCACACGCAGGTAGATGTGGCCGTCCTTCGTGAACTTCACCGCATTGCCGACGAGGTTGACGAGGATCTGGCGGAGCCGCGTGGGGTCGCCGAACACCGCACCCGGAAGCGACTCGCCCGGAAGCACGGCGAGTTCCACGGCGGGCGACGCCTGCGCACGCACCGTCCCGAGGACATCGTCCAGCAGCTGCGCGAGATCGAATGGCGTGTGCTCGATGACGAGACGGCCGGCTTCGATCTTGGAGAAGTCGAGCGCGTCGTTGGTGACGGACAGGAGGATGTCGGCCGAGCGCAGCGCTGTCTGCAGCTGGAGCCGCTGCTCCTCGGTGATGCCCGTCTTCAGCAGCAGGTTGAGCATGCCGATCACGCCGTTGAGGGGCGTGCGGATCTCGTGGCTCATCACCGCGAGGAATTCCGAACGGGCGCGGGCGGTGCCTTCCGCCTGGTCCTTGGCCTGCCGGAGCGCCTGCTCGGCCCGGCGCCTGTCGCTGATGTCGCGCACGAACGCGCTGAAGGCGGGACCGCTCTTCCGCGGGTGCCCGCCCGGCGTCGCCGACGACTGCTGCCACGGATGGAGGACCGCGATCGACACTTCCACCGGGAACTGCGTGCCGTCGCGCCGCAGGGCCTCGAGCTCGATGCGCTGGTTCAGCACGCGTCCCGACCCGGAGGCCAGGTAGCGCTCCATGCCACGGCGATGGGCCTCGCGGTACGACTCGGGAATGATGGTGTCGCTGAGCGACCTCCCGATGACCTCCTCCACCGTCCAGCCGAAGATGCGCTCCGCCTGCGGGTTCCAGTCGAGGATGAGCCCCCGTTCGTCGATCGCGATCACGGCGTCGAGCGCCGTGTCGATGACGTCGCGCATCTGCCGTTCGGAGGCCCGCAGGGCCGCGGTGGCCTCCACGCGCTCCATGAACTCGCCGACCTGGCTGCCGAGCGACCCGAACATGTTGAGCAGTTCGCGATCCGGCTGACGGATGTCACGGCTGAAGAACTGCACGATGCCGACGACGCCGCTGCGGCGGATGATCGGTACGCTGAACGAGGTGTGCAGGCCGGCGGCGCGCGCCAGCGGCTTGCGCACGAACTGCTCGTGCTCGAGGACGTCCGTGATCCAGAGCGCCTCGCCCCGCTCCCAGACCACGCCCGGGATGCCGCTGCCGCGCTCGAACGACATGCCGCGGCTCTCACGCTCGAACTCGGCCGCGGCCACGCCGCGGCGGGCCCAGGTGGCCGCCAGGTGGAGGCGCGCATCACGCGGGTCGCCGAGCCAGACTTCGCCGAGATCCCAGTCGAGCAGCTGCCCGAAGGTTTCGAGCACTGCTGGCAGCGCGTCCTCGACTGTCTTCGCGCCAGCGAGGGCGCGGGAGAGCGATGCCTGCGCCTCGCTGCGACGCTCCGCGCGCTCGCGGGCACGCCGGGCGGCGGCCTGTGCCTCCTTGCGTTCGGTGACGTCGAGGGAGATGCCCCAGATGCGGACCGGCTTGCCCTCCGCGTTGCGCGTGACCGCACCCACGTGTCCGACCCAGCGCGTGCGTCCGTCGGGCAGCGGCACCCGATGTTCGAGTTCGGGCAACCGGTCGCCTTTCATGCCCTCGCGCATGCCGGCCAGTGCGCCGACCTGATCCTCGGGATGCATGAGCGACAGGAACGCCTCGAACGACGGCTCCATGCTGCCGGGTTCCACGCCGAGCATGCGGAAGTTCTCGTCGGACCAGAACGCCTTGCCGGTCACGAGGTCCACTTCCCAGACACCGGCGTGCAGCGCGTCGAGCGTCCGCGCCAGGCGGTTGGCGCTCTCGCGGTGCGCCAGCTCCGCGGTCATCTGCTCCGTGACGTCGAACGTGATGCCCGACAAACCGATGGCTGTACCGTCGGCATCGCGCACGACGGAGCCGGTACCACGCATCCAGCGAATGGAGCCGTCCGGCCGGATCACGCGGTGCGTCCCTTCCAGCGGCCCTTCGCCGGCGATCGCACGCCGCATCGTTTCTTCGTTCTGCGCACGATCGTCGGGATGGATGAGCGCGAGGAAGGCTTCCGCGCTCGGCTCGATCGAGCCGGGTTCGAGGCCGAGCAGCCTGAAGTTCTCGTCGGACCAGAAGGTCTTGCCGGTCCGGAGGTCGATGTCGAAGATGCCGGCGTTCAGCTGCTTGACGGTCTGGGCGAGTCGCACTTCCGCGGCCCACAGCCTGGCGTGGTTCGCCTGGGGCGACACGTCCGTACGTACGAGACCGGAAACAGATGATTCGGGCCTGCTGCTGGTGCCGACCAGCGGCTCATCGCTCCGGGTGAGTGTCATGGAGGAGTTCGTCTGACCTGTAATCGATCATACGGAACCATTCCATGAACACGAATAGCACCTTCGGGGGTACCACCCGCGTCGCCGCACGCACCGATGCGCAGCGCGGAACACGGCGGTTGCCGACGGGGCCGCCGGCGGGCCGAGGGCCTACGGCTTGCTGGCGCCCTTCTTCCGGCCGAGTGTGCACACGATGTCGAATTCGGCTTTGGTGACCGGCTGGATGGACAGGCGGCTGCCTTTCTTCGTGACCATCATCTGCTCGAGGCCCTTCGTGGTCTTCAGCGTCTCGAGCGGCACGATGGCGGGGAAGGTCTCGACGTGCCCGACGTCAACGGTGTACCAGGTTGGCGCATCCTTCCGGCTGGCTTCGTCGAAGTAGGCGTGTCCCTTCCTGAACGCGAAGGGATCGGGGTAACCGGCGCGTGCGATCTCGGCGAGGCCGGTGACGCCCGAGGGGTCGGCGTTCGAGGCGTAGAACAGCACGCCGTCGCCCACCTGCATCTCGTCGCGCATGAAGTTGCGCGCCTGGTAGTTGCGCACACCTTCCCACCCCGACACCTTGTCCTTCGCCAGCCGCTCGATCGTGTACGCCGAGGGCTCGCACTTCATGAGCCAGTACTTCTTCGCCATGGAGGACAGCATACCAATCTCAGGAGCGCCCCGAAGGCGCGCCGAGCAGCAGGCGATTCATCGGGGTGATGCGTTCCGGGATGCGTTGCGTCCAGATGCGGTAGCCGTGCTGTTCGAGGCTGACGGCGCGCATGGTGTCGACGGCAAGCGCCGCGTCCATCCAGCCACGCAGCGGCCCTGGCGTGCAGACGTCGAGATCGTGGCAGCAGGGCAACACCGCCACGCGGGCGGCGGCGCTCACGGCGCGGGCGAGGACCGCGTCGGTCAGGCTCCCGCATGCGTGGCTCGCGACGACGAGGTCGTCGCGCGTCAGCGGCAGCGCACCGAGATCGCCTTCGACGTACTGCACGCGACCGTCGAGACGCGGCCATACCTGGACAAGGGCGTCGGCGACCGCACGCGCCGATGGCGGCACCGCGCGTTCCACGACCACCGCCTCGGGTGACGAGTCGTCGAGCAGCAGCAGCACGTGCGCCAGCAGGCCGTGCCCGCCGGCGAGGTCGACGACACGGCCGCCGCGGAAGAGCCGCCGCGTGCGACGCGCCACCTCCCATGCCTCGAAGAGTTCCTTGCGTGGCAGGCAGCCGGCGTCGCACACCGCGCGGCCCAGGCGATCGAACAGGGTGTCGCCAGGGAAACGGCCACGATCGTGCGAGGTCAGGCGCGACCTGGCGCCGGGGTCGAACGCGCCGGTCAAAACAGCTTCAGCGCCTTCACGCCGTTGGCGAGAATCTGGACGCCGATGCACAGCAGCAGGAAGGAGGACAGCCGCAGGAAGACATTGATGGCCGATTCGCCGAGCAGGCGTTCGAGCCGCTCCGACCACGCATACGACAGGTAGATGGTCAGGCCGATGAAGGCCGCCGCCACCAGCGTCGCGAGGAAGACCGGGCCGTAGCGGCCGGCGGCGTTCGCGCCGAGGGTGACCGCCACCGACAACGACCCAGGCCCGACGGTCAGCGGCAGCGTGAGCGGGTAGAACGACTGCTGCAGCCAGTCGCGGTGTGTCGCGGGCACGGTGCGGTCGGCGTTGGCTTCACCGGGAGCGCGAGTGAGCAGCGACCAGCCGGTTGACGTGAGCACCAGTCCACCGGCCACCTGCACCACCGGGAGCGAGATGCCGAAGAACGCCAGGATGTAGCTGCCGACCAGCAGCGACCCCACCAGCAGCACGAACCCATTGATGGCGATCCGCCGCGCGAGCGTCTCCCTCGTCGTCGCCGACGCGCCGCGCGTCAGGCTCAGGAAGATCGGTGCCGTTCCAACCGGATTGACGATGGGGAACAGCGCCGCCACTTCGAGCAGGGCGATCTTCAGGACGCTGGAGAGCAGAGAGTCCACAGCACTGATTCTATGGGCAGGCGGGGCTGGCAGGGCAGGCAGGACTGACCGGTGCCGGACGAATCCGGGACGGCCTGGACCTGTGGACTGGCAGGCTGGTGAGGCCGATTGGACTGAGGCGCGAGCCGGAGAGTGTCCGACCCGCGCGCCAGTCGTGACTTCAGAAGTTCTGCCTTTCAGTTCTGAGTTCTAACTTCTGAGTTCTTACTTCTTGATCGACGGGTGCATGTAGCCCGGCGTCAGCACGTTGGACGACGGACGGAAGCTCAGGTAGTCCACGTGATCCTTGATCTCGTCCCAGCCGTGGGGCACGCCCGCGGGGATGATCACGATGTCGCCGGTCTTCACGAACTTGTGGACGACGTCGTTGCCGCCGATGCGGCCGCTGCAGGAGGGACCGTTCAGCGTGGTGGTGACTTCAGCGTCCGGCGCGGACGTACGGCCGTTGATGATGTGGCCGCCGGTCACGATCGTGCCCTCGCCCGAGACGATGTAGTAGCCCTCGGTCTGACCCACGTGATACAGGCCCGACGACAGGCCCGCGGGGACCTGCGCTGCCGGCACGGTTTCGCCGCAGGGCTGGGTGTTCGGGTTCGGCGCCGGGGCGGGAGCACCCGCGGGGCGCGCCGCTGCGGCGGCCGGGGCGCCGGTGGCGCCGCGGTGGATGATGCCGACCGAGAAGTGCTGGTCGCCAATGTCCATGACCTGGATGGTCCGGTCGACACCCGGCGTCTTGTTCACCGTATCGACCTGCTCCTTGGTGATGTAGAACGCCGCGGTGGGCTTCTTGTTCTGAGCAATGCCGACAACCGCCGGGCTAATCACCAGGGCAATGCCCAGGACACGCAGAATGGCCTTCTTCATCGAACTCCTCCTCGAAACACAGGTAGACGCAGCCGCCCTGGTTGGCGACAGGCGTGCCGGATACTCTAACGGAATGCGCCGGGATTGACGTACTAGAAGTTGAACCGCGCACGGCGGCTGGGTGTCAGGCGGTGTTCTCGCCGGACATCTCCCGTTTCAGCCACGCCCGGGCATGCGTCCAGTCGGCTTCGACGGTGCGGAGCGACACCTTCAGGTGCTCGGCCACTTCCGGTGCGGACAGCCCCGAGAAGAACCGCAGCGACACGACCTGCGCAGCCCGCGGATCGACCGTCTCGAGCCGCGTGAGCGCGGCCTCGAGGGTCAGCAGGTCTTCCACCGGCACCGCCCCGGTGGTGGCGGCCTTCACGAGCTCATCGAGCGCGATGGGAGCCACCCCTCCGCCCCGCTTCTGCCGCTTCTGATGCCGTCCGTGATCGACGAGCAGCCGCCGCATGGCCTGCGCCGCGATGGCCAGGCCATGGGTCCGCCCCTGCCATTCACTGCCGTGCTGGTTCTCGAGCCGCAGCCAGGCTTCGTTGACGAGCGCCGTCGGCTGGAGGGTGTGGTTTCTCCGCTCACGGCCGAGATAGCGGCGCGCCACCTTCTTCAGCTCGCCGTAGATGAGCGGAAAAATGTCCTCCGCGTGCCCCTTGGTCGACATGCGGAAGCAAGATAACACGCGTGACGGGAAGGCAGGGACTTGGGACAGGGTCAGGGATCAGGGATAGGGGATCAGGGATCAGAGGTTGGAGGTTGGAGGTCAGGGAATCTGAAATACCAATCTGAATTCTGCAATCTGAGATCTGCAATTCCCTCCTCCTGCGGTAGATGGCGCGGGGTGTCGCGTTAGGAGATGTGACACCCCGGCAGAGACAGGCGGAACAGCTCACGACGGCGATGCTCTGCGCCGCGACCGTGACCGGCCAGTTCGTGGCCGGGAAGGCGCTGCGCGACACGCTGTTCCTGACATCCCTCGACATTTCGGCCCTGCCGGCGATGCTGATTGGCACCTCAGCGGTGTCGTTGCTGCTGGTGGCGCTGTATGGACGGCTGGGGTCGCGGATGCACCCGGCCACGCTCGTGCCGGCGACCTTCGCCCTGAGCGGCGCGCTCTACGCGGTGGAGTGGCTCCTGCGTCCGGCCGCACCGCAGGCTGGCGCCGTGGCGCTCTACCTCCACATCTCGGCGGCGGGTCCGCTGCTGGCGTCGGGCTTCTGGCTCATCGCCAGCGAGCGCTTCGACCCGCACACCGCGAGGCGCCGCTTCGGGCAGCTCGCCGGCGCCGGCACCCTCGGCGGGCTCGTCAGCGCCGTGCTGGCGGAGCGGCTGGCGGAGCACTTCGGTGCCCCGGCCATCCTCCCGATGCTCGCGGTGCTCCAGCTGGCGAGCACGGTCCTGGTCCGCCGGCTGGCCACCGGCCACGGCGCGGCCGCCATGGCCGCACCGTCGACGCCAGGCGACCACCAGGGCGCATCGTCCGGCCTGCGGGTCATCGCCCGCGCGCCGTACCTGCGCAACCTGGCCCTGCTCGTGCTGCTCGGCACGACGAGCGCCGCCCTGCTCGACTACCTCTTCAAGGCGCAGGCGGTCGATACCTTCGGCCGCGGCGATCAGCTGCTGCGGTTCTTCGCGCTGTACTACGCGGGCACCAGCATCATCACGTTCATCCTGCAGACCTCGTCCGCGCACATCATCCTGGACAAGTGCGGCCTTGGCGCCACGGCCAGCACGCCATCGGTGGCCGTCCTGCTCGGAAGCCTGGCCAGCCTGGCCGCGCCGGGGTTCGGCAGCCTGCTCGTCGCGCGCGGCGGCGAGTCGATCCTGCGGAGCTCCCTCTTCCGCGCCGGATACGAGCTCTTCTACACACCGATCCGTGCCTCCGAGAAGCGGGCGGCGAAGTCGATCATCGACGTCGCCTTCGACAGGCTGGGCGACGCCGCGGGGGGCGCGCTCGTCCGTGCGGCGCTGGTCCTCGTGCCGGTCGCGCACGTGCCGGCGATTCTGGTGCTGGCGGTGGTCTGTTCGGCGGGCGCCATGATCGCCGCCAGCCGGCTGAATCGCGGATACGTCGGCTCGCTGCAGTCGAGTCTCGCGACGCAGTCAGACCGGATGGCCACACCGCCTCCGCACGGCGGCCAGACGACGCGGTCGCTGATGCGGTCGTTGATGAAGCGCGAGGCGATCGGCTCGACGCACACGGTGCACGACGCGCACACCCACGTCGCACTCGATGCCGTGACCACCGACATCGTGCACCTGCGCTCGAAGGACCGCAGCCGGATCGTGCAGGTGCTCGGGCGCGACGAAGGCATCGCCCGGGAGCTGGTGCCGCACGTGATCCCGCTGCTGGCGTGGGACGCCGTGGCGGAGCATGCGACGTTCGCGCTCTCCAAGGTGGCCGAGGAACACGTGGGCACGTTCGTCGATGCCCTGCTGGATCCCAACGACGACTTCGCCGTCAGGCGGCGTCTCGCCCGGGTCTTCTCGGTGTGCGTGTCCCAGCGGGCGGTCGACGGCCTGATGCTCGCGCTCGACGACCTGCGGTTCGCCGTCCGTCGGGAGGCGGGCCGGTCGCTCCTCGCCATCCTGGATCGCAACCCGCTCCTGCTGGTGGACCGTGAGCGCGTGCTCGCCATCGTGCTGAAGGAAGTCACGGTCGGGCGGCCGGTCTGGGAAGGGCGTCGCCTGCTCGACGCCCCCGGCAGCGACTCCGCGCTCGACGCGTTCGTGCGCGACCGCGCCGGCGAGAGCCTGGCGCACGTCTTCACGCTGCTGTCGCTCGTGCTGCCGCGCGAGCCGATGCAGCTCGCCTTCAGGGGCCTGCAGACCGACGACATGCACCTGAGGGGCACGGCCCTCGAGTACCTCGACAGCGTGCTGCCCCCGACCATCAAGCAGCGGCTGTGGCCGTTCCTCGAGCAGCGCCCCGGTCGGACGAACACCCGCAACCGGCAGGAGGCGATGGCCGCCCTGCTCCGGTCGAACCATTCGATCGAGCTGAATCTCGAGGAACTGCGGCGCCGGACGCTGACGCCAGAGGCCGCCACGCTGTGATGGCCGGGGCGCCGAATTCAGTTAGAGTGCCCGGCTTCAGCCGGGCCTGTGTGGTCCGCCTGAAGGCGGACACTACAGGTGTCATCCCAAGGCGCACGCGACGAAGTTAGAGGAGAGAGACATGGCTCGCATGCTCGCTCCGTGCCGGACAACATCGCCCTGCACGGATACCAGTCGCACAGGCGCCCTCCCGGCCTCGCTGCTCGATGAGCAGGTCCGCCGCCTGGCCATCTGCGCTGCCGTGGGCGCAGGGCTGTGGGCGTTCGGGCTCGTCATGGACGGATTCGCCCGGCCGTTCACCCTCGGCACACCGCTGCCGGTCACGCAGATCACGATCGAGGCGCTCTCGATCGCGCTCTCGGCGGTGATGCTGGCGTACGTCCGGCTGTCCCGGCATGCGGCCTCCACGAAGGTCGACGTGGCCCTGGGCTACTACATCCTCAACGCCGTGGCCGTCGCCATGCTCAACAACTGGATGCGCGCACCCGTGGTGGCGATGTCCAGCCTGCTGTCGTGGAATACGGTGGTCATTCTCGTGGCCGCGATGATCATTCCGGCGTCGCCGACAAAGATCCTGGTGGCCTCCCTCGTGGCCGCCTCAGCCGATCCGCTGGCCGTGTGGCTGGCACACCTGCGTGGAGCCTCGGTGCCGGGGCCGCTCCACACGCTGGTGCTCTTCATGCCCAACTTCGCCTGTGCGGCCGTGGCCGTGCTGCCGTCGCGCGTGCTGCACCGCGTGGGACGGACACTGCGTCAGGCGCAGGAGATGGGCAGCTATCAGCTCGAGGAATTGCTGGGACGCGGCGGCATGGGCGAGGTCTGGCGGGCCAGCCACCGCCTGCTGGCCCGGAGCGCGGCGATCAAGCTGGTGCGCCCGGAGCTGATGGGCGCCGCCACGGCGCAGGACACCGAGTCGATGATCCGCCGCTTCCGCCGCGAGGCCGAGGCCACGGCGGCGCTCCACTCCCCGCATACGATCCGGCTGTTCGACTTCGGCGTCACGGAAGACCGCACGTTCTACTACGTGATGGAACTGCTGACCGGGCGCGATCTCGACTCGCTGGTCCGCGCGTCGGGCCCGCTGCCTGCCGAGCGGGTCATCTTCCTGCTCAAGCAGATCGCGCACTCGCTCGCCGAGGCGCACGCGCAGGGACTGGTGCACCGCGACATCACGCCGCGGAACATCTACACGTGCCGCATGGGGCTCGACTACGACTTCATCAAGGTGCTCGACTTCGGCCTGGTGTCGTTCAGCGACGGGCAGAGCATGGGGCACTCCCTCATGACCGGTGCGCACACCACCACCGGCACGCCGGCCTTCATGGCGCCGGAAGTGATTCTCGAAGGCACGGTGGACGCCAGGGCCGACATCTACTCCCTCGGCTGCGTGGCGTATTACCTGCTGACCGGCGAACTCGTCTTCGAGGCCGATACACCCATGAAGATGTTCGTGCAGCACCTGCAGGCCGAGCCGGTGCCACCGTCGCAGCGCGGCGAACTGCCGATCCCCATGGGGCTCGACAAGCTGATCCTGTCCTGCCTGGCCAAGGATCCCGATCAGCGCCCCCAGACGATCGACGAGGTCGTCCGCCGGCTCGAGGCGATTCCGATGACCGCCACCTGGACGAACGCCACCGCCCGCCGGTGGTGGAGCGCGCACCTCGTGGACCTGACGACGGCGGAGCCGTCCGCGACCGACGATCTGAAGACGACAGCGGCCTACATCTGACCCACCTGCGGTCTTCTCACCCCTTCGTCGCGTTCAGGGGGTGAGGAGATTGCAATGTCCGGAACGCTTACCCCCCACATCCCCGCCGCACGCTCACCGTTCGACCGTGCACTCGGCCTGTTCGCCGATGTGCGAGCGGGCGAGGGCGCCACCGCGGTCCTGATGCTCGTCAACGTCTTCCTGCTGCTCGTGTGCTACTCGGTCATCAAGACCATCCGCGAGCCGCTGATCCTGCTCGGCGGCGGCGCCGAAGTCCGGTCCTACGCGGCCGCGGGCCAGGCGCTCCTGCTGATGGCCTTCGTGCCGCTCTACGGCCGCTTCGCGGCACGCGTCGATCGCGTCCGCCTCGTGGTCGGCGTCACGCTGTTCTTCCTGGCGTGCGTGGAACTCTTCGCCGGCGCGGTGGCCGCGCGCGTCCCGTTCGTCGGTGTCGCCTTCTTCATCTGGGTCGGCATCTTCAACATGTCGCTCGTGGCGCAGTTCTGGTCGTTCGCGAACGACATCTACCGCAAGGACGCCGGCGACCGGCTCTTCCCGCTCATCATGCTCGGCATGACCGGCGGCGCGCCGCTCGGCTCCATCGTGGCGGCCCGCCTCTTCAGGGCCGGCCTGTCGCCCCAGGCGATTCTCCAGATTTCCGCGGTGCTGCTCGCCCTGAGCGCGGCGCTCTACCTGGCCATCAACCGGCGGGTGACGCACGTGGCCGCAGAAGCGGCGGAGCCGCTCGACGCCACCGGCGGCTTCGCCCTCGTGCTGGCCAACCCGTACCTCAGGCTGGTGGCGCTCCTCGTCATCCTCCTCAACATCGTCAACACCACGGGCGAGTACATCGTGGCCAAGCTGCTGACGGCGCACGTGGCCGAGCTGGCGGCGTCGATTCCGAACTTCGACAAGCGCGCCTTCATCGGAGCGTTCGCTGGTGAGTACCAGTTCTGGGTGAACGTCACCGCCCTGCTGCTGCAGGCGTTCGTCACGTCGCGGCTGGTGAAGCACCGCGGGCTCCAGGGTGCGCTGCTGGCCCTGCCGCTCATTGCGCTCGGCGGCTACGCGTTCATCGCCGCCGGCGCCGGGTTCGCGGTCGTGCGCTGGATCAAGACGGCCGAGAACGCCACCGACTACTCCATCATGAACACGGCGCGCCAGCTCCTCTGGCTGCCGACGACGAGGGACGAGAAGTACAAGGCGAAGCAGGCGATCGACACGTTCTGCGTGCGCATGGGCGACGTGGTCTCCGCCGGCGTCGTCTTCATCGGCACCGGCGTGCTGCACCTGGCTCCGAACCAGTTCGCGGTCGCGAACGTGGTGCTGACGCTGGCATGGCTCGGGGTTGCCGCGCTCATCCTGCGGCCGCGCCTCAGCCGTCCGTCCCTGTCGATGCCCAGGTTCGCCGGGGCGGGAGCCACCGCGGCCGTCCTGCTCGTCCTCGCGGCGCAGCCGGCCGACGCGCAGGAGAGCCGCGCCCGGCAGCTCGCCGATGCGCGCGCCGAGAAGGCCGCCAACCTCACGGAGTACGAGCCGACCACGCTCGAGCGGCGCGTCGACTTCGTGAACCGCCACGTGATGACGCCGCGCACGTTCTCGCCGTTCATCGGCTCGGTGATGGAAGGGGGCGGGCTGGCCGTCGGGCCGGCGGTGAAGGCCCCCTTCGGCGACTCGGGCCTCTTCAGCGCCCACGCCGCGTGGTCGATCAGGAACTACGGTGTCGTCACCGGCACGGTCGTCCTCCCGGAGTTCGCGAGCCGCCGGCTGCAGCTCACGCTGACCGGTGAGCGCCTCCACGCACCGACGGTGGCGTTCTTCGGGGTCGGCGCGGATTCGGCGAAAGACGACCGCCGCACGTTCGGCTACGACACGTCAGAGGTGGGCGGAACGCTCTCGAGCCGGCTCGGCCGGGCACTGGCGCTGGACGCCTCGGTGCACTACATGGCGACCAGTGTCGATGCAGGCGAACCCACGGCATCGCTCGCACTTCAGTCGATGGCGCCCGCCTACGTGCGCGCTGGACTGTCGGCGAGCCTGGATTCGCGGAGTGCACCGGGCTACTCGCGAGACGGCGGCCTCCTGCGTGGGTCGTTCGCGGACTACCACCAGGCCAACGGCGCGGGCGTGTCGTTTCGCCGCGTGGACGCGGAGGCGCAGCGCTACCTCCCGGTCAACGGCGAGAGCCAGGTGATCGCCATGCGGGCGCTGACATCCGCCACGTTCACGTCAGGCGGCAACGACGTTCCGTACTTCATGCTGCCCGAGCTGGGTGGCCACGGCCTGCTTCGCGGCTACTCGTCGTTGCGGTATCGCGACCGCAGCCGCCTGCTGGTGACGGCCGAGTACCGGTGGACGGCCGGTCCGCTCGTCGACATGTCGCTCTTCGCCGACGGCGGCACCGTCGCCCCGAGCTTCGCGGATCTCGCCAGCAGCCGGATGAAGACGTCCTACGGCGCAGGCATCACGCTGCACACACCCGGCACATCCATCGCCAGGCTCGAGCTTGCAAAGTCCTCCGAGGGCCTCGGCCTGCTCCTCTCCTTCGGCCCCGGCTTCTAGCCTCCCGCCACGAGCACTCGTTGTGTCCGCCTTCCGGGCGGACCACACCCTCACTCGCAGGGGCCGGCTTCAGCCGGCCTTCCCACTGACCTCTCTGCGAGCCCCCTTGGCCCACCTGAAGGTGGGCACTACGGACGGGGCTGCCGCGCCGACTGTAGTGTCCGCCTTCAGGCGGACCACGTCACCGGGCACTACGGACAGGGCTCCCGCGCCGGTTGTAGTGTCCGCCTTCAGGCGGACCACGTCACCGGGCACCACGGATAGGGCTCCCGCGCCGGTTGTAGTGTCCGCCTTCAGGCGCACCACACCCTCACTCGCAGGGGCCGGCTTCAGCCGGCCTGCGCGCTCGGCACTGCGGGATTCCGGGCCAGGTGGCGCGATAGCTAGCAGCAGGTCATTCAGGATTTCGTCATTCGCAGTCAGCACTTTCGAGAGGCCGTCATGAGCACCACATCTTCGATTCGCAAGGGCGCCGTCGCCGCCGCGTCAGCCATCGCCGTCGCAACGACGCTCTCGACGTTCGGCTCCGCCGCGACACCGCGCTTCTTCGACGACGACCCGGTGTGGGTCGATCGGGACACGCAGAATGCCGGGCACATCAAGACACTCGAGGTGGACCTCGTCACCGATCTGGCCGTGAACCTCATCAAGGGCACATCGCCCGTGAAGGCGGTGCGGGCGCAGAACGTCAACACGCTCGACGAGGTGCCGGACTCGAGCTGGTTCACCAACCGGGCCGGCTTCATGCCGCTCACTGCCGACGATGTGCGGCGCGGCCCGGATCGGACCAGTGGACCGGCCGAGGGGCCCTGGACCATCACCTCGTCCAAGAGCGACGGCGTGACGCCCGGCTTCACGGTGAAGGACGGCGCCGGCCGGAAGTGGTTCCTGAAGTTCGATCCGCCCGGCTACCGCGGAATGACGACCGGCACGGAGGTGGCGGTGACGAAGCTCATGTGGGCGCTCGGATACAACGTGCCCGAGAACCGCATCGCCTACGTCACCCGCGACCGCCTCGTCGTTGGCCCTGGCGCGAAGTTCAACCTGGGCGGCGGCCGTGCGCGGGCAATGCAGGCGGGCGACATCGACCGCCTGCTGGAACGCGCGGACAAGGAGCCGGACGGCTCGTACCGCGTGGTGGCGAGCCTGGCGCTCGAGGGCAAGCCGGTTGGCCGCATCCGGTTCGAGGGCACGCGGCCCGACGACCCGAACGACGTCGTGCCTCACGAGGATCGGCGCGAACTGCGCGGCTACGGAGTGTTCGCAGCGTGGTTGAACCACGTCGACGCGAAAGCGATTAACTCGCTCGATACGCTGGTCACCGAAGGCGACCGGACGTACGTGCGGCATCACCTGCTCGACTTCGGGTCCGCGCTCGGCAGCGGTGGCGTCGGCCCCGCCGATCGCTGGGCAGGCACGCAGTACATCGTCGATCCGCCGGCCATCGGCCGGCAGCTGATCGGCTTCGGCTTCACCACGCCCCGCTGGCAGCGTGCGGCCTTCTACGAGTCGCCCGCCATCGGCCGGCTTCAGAGGAACAACGAAGCGTTCGACCCGCGTGAATGGAAGCCGCGCGTGCCCAACCAGGCGTTCCTGCATGCCCGGGCCGACGATCAGTTCTGGGCGGCCCAGAAGCTTGCCGCGCTGACCACCGACCTGATCCGTGCGGCGGTTGGCGCCGCCGACTTCCGCGACCCCGAGGCCGAGGCGTTCCTGGTGCGGGCGCTGGCGGAGCGCCGCGACGCCATCGTGCGCGCGTATCTGCCGGCCGTGAATCCGATTGCCGACCCGACGCTGGACGCCGACGGGCGGCTCACGTTCCGCAACGCGGCGGTCGATGCGGACGTCGCGCGCATGCCGCAGACCTACCACGCGGTGTGGGTGGAGTTCGACAACGCCACGCACGCGGACCGGTTCATCGGCACGTCGCGTGCGGCCACGACCTACCTGCGCGCACCGGCGCCGCTCCCGACCCGCGAGGGGGCGTTCGTGAAGGTGGAGCTGTCGAGCACCGGCAGCGAGCACGCCACATGGACCACGCCCGTGCACGCCTACTTCCGCCTGCGTGGCGGCACGTGGCACCTCACGGGCTTCGAACGGCTGCCCGCGCGCGGCTGACAGCCGCGATTCACCGCCAGTGACGCAACCGCGGCGCGCGCGGAGGTTACGGAGACCTGTTGACGGCCGGTCTCTCCCGACCTCCGCGTTCGCCGTTGTCTACCCCCACAACCTGCACCAGAACCAACAGAGGACGACAATGACGACGAGATCACGGCGCCGCACTGCGGCATTCACCCTGTGCACGCTCATGGCCGCGGCACCAGCGGCACGAGCGCAGGCCCCGGTCCCCACCCCCACGGCACAGCGGACCGCGGGCAGTACCGAGGACGCCACCGGGCAGGTCGGCACCGACGCCCAGGGGGCGCTCTCGCCGCTCAGCACACCGCGGCTCCTGCCGAACACCTTCGTCGAACCGTCGCCGAGTGTCTGGCGCGATCTCTTCAGCGGCACGTGGGCCGACGCGCGGCGCTTCCCGTCACGGCAGACGCTTGGCTGGGTTGTGCTGGGTGCAGCGGCTGCAGCCGGCACGCGGCCCGCCGACTCCCACATCGGCCGGTCGCTGTCGTCGGCCGCGCAGTTGCGGGAGGTCGTCGAGCCAGGCGCGTTCATCGGGTCGACGCCGCTGCAGCTCGGGCTCAGCGTGGCCGCCTACGGCGTCGGCCGCGCCACGCATTCGCCGCGGTTGACCGCCGTCAGCGCGGACCTGTTCCGCGCCGAGCTGCTCGCGCAGGGACTCACGATCGGCATGAAGGAGTCGATCCGGCGCAGGCGGCCCGAGGGCGGCGGCTTCGCGTTCCCCTCCGGCCATACCACGGTCAGCTTCGCGTCCGCGACCGTGCTGCAGCAGCACTTCGGCTGGCGCGTCGGCGCCCCGGCCTATGCCCTGGCGTCGTACGTCGCGCTCTCACGCGTGCAGATGAAGCGGCATTACCTGAGCGACGTCGCCTTCGGCGCCGCGCTCGGCATCGCGGCCGGCCGTACCATCACCCTCGACCGCCAGCGCCGGATGCAGCTCGCGCCGATGGCCACGGACGGTGGTGCCGGCGTGCAGTTCGTGTGGCAGGGGAAGAGGTAGGTCCAGGGAGCAGGGACTGGGGATCAGGGACTAGGGATCAGGGATCAGGGATCGGAGGTTGGAGGTTGGAGGCGGCCCGACTCCTCGCCTATTTCAGCTTCGCCAGTTCCTGCTTCGCCGCCACGAGCGGCGCGATCGTCTGGTCGGCCTGCGCCCACTGTGAGATGAACGCGGTGTAGGCCTCGCGGGCGTTGCCCGTGTCGCCGGCCGCGGCGTAGGCGCGGGCGAGGCCGAGACGGACCAGCGGATAGACCGAACTGCTCGGATCCTCGCCTCGGTGGTCGAGGATGCGCGTGAACTCCGCGATGGCCGCCTGCGGCTCCTTCGCCTGCATGAAGGCCAGGCCCCGCACGTACTCGGACCAGAACGCCGCGCGCGACGCACGGTCGTACGGCTTCACGCGCTCGAGCGTCGCCAGCGCGGCACGGCCATCGCCCTGTGCGACAGCGGCGGTGGCTTCCGAGACCGGGATCGACACTCGAACCGTGAGCGTGGCGTTCGGGTAGCGCTCGCGCAGTTCCCGCAGCAGCTGGTTCCCCTCCGCGATCTGCCCGCAGAGCATGAGCACCCGGCTGCCCCGCTCGAGCGAGTAGTTGTCGCGCGTCATCGCCAGGCCGGCCGCGACCTCCTCGCGGGCCTCGCCGCAGCGCCCCGCGAGCGCCTGCATCTCGCTGTCTTCGATGTGGAGCTGCCCGGCGACCTCACGGAAGCCGTTCTCGGTCGCCATCCGGATGCCGAGCTGGAACTGATCGTGCGCCGCCTCGATCTGGCCGCGGTGTGCGAGGACGTGCGCCTGCCAGCCGTAGGCCGCATTGGTCTGGCCAACCCCCACCGACGCCGTCAGCATCCGCGCCATCGTCGGCTCGTCGCCGCGGATGAACGAGAGCAGGTACATCATGCGGCGGATGGGGAACGACGTGATCTTCGCGGCGTTCGCCTCCTGCAGCATCGTGAACGCCTCGTCGTAGCGGCCGAGGGCCATCAGCGACGCGGCCAGGTTCGAGTACGGCGCCTCGAATTTCGGGTCGAGCCGGATCGATTCGCGGAGCGGCACGAGCGACTGCTCGTACTGGCCGAAGCGGAGCAGGCCCTGGCCGAGGCTGTTGAACGCGAAGGCCTCGCGGGGATAGGTCTGCGTCCAGGACCGGCTCAGTTCGAGCGCGGCGGACCAATCCTGTGTGGCGTCCCGGTAGTAGCGGTACGCGATGAAGAAGCGCTCGCGTTCACTCACACGGTCGCGCAGGTCGTAGGCCTTCTTCGCGAACTCCGGTGCGAGCCCCGTCTGGCCGGTGTTCGAGTAGACCGTGGCCAGCAGCGCCATGGCGAGGGCGAAGTTCGGATCCAGTTCGATGGCGCGACGCAGGTGCGGAATGGCTTCGAGGCGCGGATTCACGCTGCCGTTGTCGAGCGCCAGCGAATAGGCATGCAGCGCATCGAGTGACGCCGTCGTGGCGCGAGCCAGCGGCGCGTCGAACTGCTGGACCGACGCGAGCGATTCACCCAGCTTCTTGCGCAGCCGCGAGGCCGCGCCCTGCAGGGCCGCGAGCACTTCTTCCTTGCTGCCGGCCTCCACCTGCTCGCGCGCCATCACGTCGCCGGTCTGCGCGTTCACCGCCTCGAGGGCGAGGACGAAGTTCCTGCCGAGCCGCGCGATGGAACCGCTGAGCAGCGCCTTGAACTGCTCGCGCTGGGCGATCTCGCGGGCCACGTCGCGCGAGACGGCCGTGTCCGGCGCACGCCCCATCAGGCGCAGCGTTTCGCGCATGCGGTCGTCGGGATAGACCTTGAGGAACGGCGACTGCTCGAGCGCCACGGACAGCGCCACCTTCAGGGCGCCGTCGAACACCTGGTCTCCCGTCGTGTTGGCGAAGTCGGCCAGCACGATCGTGTCCTGCTCGCTGAGCGTCTGCCCTGGCCGGTCAGCGGCGAACCAATACGCCGATGCGCCACCGAGTACGAGCACCAGCGCGAGAATCGCCGCCACGGACCACCAGGAGCGCATCGTGCGCGGGCCTTCGACCGGCGCCGCCGCCACCGGTTCGTCCGCCAGGCTCTCGACCATCGCCGCCGCCGACTGCGGACGCTTGCGCGGGTCGATCTGCAGCGCCTGCAGGATCACGTGCTCGAGGCGCGGGTCGACGCCGGTCACCCTCGACGAGGGGAGCGGCGGTTCGGCCGTGCGGCTCAGCCGGTTGTTGAACGGATGCTGGCCGACGACAAGCTCGTAGAGGATCAGGCCGAGCGCGTAGATGTCGGTGCACTCGGTGAGCGTGGCGCCAGGTGTCAGCTGCTCGGGCGCCATGTACCCGGGGGTGCCGATCAGCT
The DNA here is from genome assembly GCA_046331345.1 of Vicinamibacterales bacterium. Classification (GTDB taxonomy): domain Bacteria; phylum Acidobacteriota; class Vicinamibacteria; order Vicinamibacterales; family CAVVIG01; genus CAVVIG01. The sequence continues at coordinate 417,831 of JAXLRA010000007.1, forward strand.
GATGCTGCGTGCCGTCCTCGCGCTGGATGGCGATGCCGAAGTCGGTGATGACGGCGCGCCCGTGGTTGTCGATGAGGATGTTCGCGGGCTTCAGGTCGCGGTGCAGCACACCCTGCGCATGCGCGGCGGCAAGGCCCGCACACAGGTGCCGCGCGATCTCCATGACGCGCTCGGTCGTCAGGCGCCCGACGCGGCGCAGCAGCGTGGCCAGGTCTTCGCCGTTCACCAGTTCCATCGAGAAGAACACGATGCCCGCGTCTTCCCCGACGTCGAACACACGGCAGACCGCCGGATGCGTGATCTGCCGGGCGAGCCTGACCTCGTTGAGGATCTGCGCGCGGGCGGAGGGTCCCGTCGACTTGATCAGCTTCAGGGCCACCGGCGTTTCAAGCACCAGATCGTCGGCCCGCCACACGTCGCCCATGCCGCCGCGGCCAAGGCGCGTCACCATCCGGTAGCGCCCGGCGAAGACGTCGCCGGGCTTGAAGACATCCGTCGACACCGCCGCACCATCGTCGGTATGCGGATGCCCGGTGGTGGTGTCGGAGACGTTCGAGCTGCCCGTTTCCTCGTGGTACTTGAGCAGCGACTCGACTTCGCGGTACAGCGCGGCATCCGTGCCGCACATATCGACGACATACGCGCGCCGCTCGTCGGCCGGGCGTTCGAGCGCTGCGAGGAATACGTCCTTCGCTCGTTCGTGAAGTGAGACCACTGCCGGAAAGAGAAGAGTCTACAGCCCGTCCCGCACGGCGTCGAGACGTTGACACCAGCCCATCGGCTGTCCACCTCGGCGATATTCGGGACGCATCCGCTTTTATAACGCGCGAGCGGCGCGGTTCGAACAGAACGAGGGGCTGTTTTGTCTCGGAATCAACGGGGCTGCGCGTGGCAGCCAGGAGGTGGGACGGAACGGATGGGACGACGGTTCCGGGTGGGGCCGGGATGGCCCTGACCTGAGCGGAAACCCCGGCCTGCGGGCTCAGGGTTTCCGGCGTCAGGGCTGGGCGGCTCCAGCAGGCAGCCGGCTCAGGCGGCGAGGCACGGCGTGCGCCCCTCGTCGTCCAGCAGCGCGTCGAGGTGGGTCACCTTCAGCAGCCTCCGGACGCGGGGGCTCGCGCAGACGACCGACACGCGTCCACCCACGGCACGGGTTTCCCGCGTCAGCTCGGCCAGCATGCCGAGGCCGCGCGCATCGATATCGGTGACGCCCCCGAGGTCGACCCGCACGTGCTCGCCGGCCAGCCGGGACAGGCAGTCGTCCCAGTCCGGCGTCAGGCGCCGGGCATCGACGAGCTTGCCCGAGACGCGAAGCAGGACGTGACCGGCACCGCGCACGCAGTCGGCGGTGAACAATGGTGAACGAACGGCAGACGACGGTGTCATGGGACCTCCCTGATGTCTATCGCGACACCCGGGAGGAAAACCCGCAGCAGTTGGAAGTGAGAAGTTAGAAGTGAACTCCAGAACTTGAAGTCCCGAAGTTCACTTCTGAGTTCTAACTTCTAACTTCTGAACGGAAGCCGGTTCTGGGCCCTCCGGCTTTCGTACGTCTTGAGGTGCGTGTAGGCCATCGAGAGCACCAGGTCGTCGATGCCGTGGGCGCGCGCTTTCTCGAGCATGAAGCCGATGATGTGGTCTGACTCGACCGGCCGGCCGGCTTCCATGTCGCGCATCATCGAAGCGCTCCAGTCGCCGGTCGGGTCGGTGAGACGGCTGAGCGCCTGAGCTTGTGCCTCGGCTGTTGGTGGATAGCCCTCGGCGGTCGCGACGGCGATGGTCGAACGCAGCGCCCGCTCCGCCGTCTCACGCCCGCCCGGTGCGGACATGATCTCCTTCACGTTCCCGCGGAACAGGCAGGTCGTGGCTGCCAGCACGCTGAGCATCACCAGCTTCTCCCACATCCGCAGCACCACATCGTCGGCCAGCTCGAAGTGGATGACGCTCGTCGCGAAGAGTTCCGCCAGCGCGGTAGTCCGATCGGACTTCGAGCGGTCGCGCTCGCCGAAGACAATGCGCTGGAGCTTGCCGCCGTGGCGGACCGTGCCATCTGGCAACAGCGTGACGTCGATCGCGCAGCTCCCGCCGAGGATGTTGGCGCGGCCGAAGCGTTCGTCGAGCCGCTCGAGATGCACCAGGCCGTTCAGAAGCGGCAGCACCGTGCACCGCCCCTGCATCGCGGGTGCAATCGCGTCCATCGACGACTCGAGGTCGTAGGCCTTGCACGTCAGGATGACGACGTCGTAGCCGGGCGCCAGCTCGCCGGCCACGACCGTCTTCACGGGCAGCGTGGCCCCGCCGAGCGGACTCATGATGCGAAGCCCGTCGCGCTGGATCTGCTCGCGGCGCGCGGGTCGGACCAGGAACGTGACGTCGGCTCCGGCCTGCACGAGGCGCCCGCCGAAGTAGCCGCCCACGCCGCCGGCACCCAGGACCAGAATTTTCGGGGTCGTCATGCCCAGATGGTAGCCTGAGCGGCCATGGACCCGATTGTCGTCTACCAGAAGCCGACCTGCTCGGCCTGCCGTCAGGTCTACAACGCCCTCAAGGAGGGCGGCGTCGACTTCAGCGCGGTGAACTACTACGTGGATCCGATTCCGAAGGAGAAGCTCGTCGAGTTGCTCGCCAAGATGGGTCTGGCGCCGCGAGACCTGCTGCGGACGAAGGAGCCCCTCTATCGGGAACTCGGCCTCGCCTCACGGGAGGTAGACGACGAGGCGATCGTGGATGCGATGGTGGCGCATCCGGACCTGATTCAGCGACCCATCGTGGAGCGCGGCGCGAAGGCGGTGCTGGCGCGGCCGGCGGAGAAGCTCCGGGACATCCTCTGAGCGTGCCGGGGTGCCGCGGCCTAGCGGCAGCCGCCGTCGACCGTGCGAACGGCCTTCACCTTCAGCGTCGGCAGGTCGATGTCTCCCGTGCCCCTGGCACCGCCGCCCGGCTGCGCGGCGATGGCGGCCTTCGCGGGATCGATCGCGCCCCCCTGGGCGGCCACGTTGGGGGTGGGCCAGAGGCCGCCCCTGACGCGGAACTTCGTCGAACTCGGCGTCCCCGCCACCTGCACCCGTTGCCCCAGGTACTTCTTGATATCGCTGCCGCTGACTTCGTACTTCCCGTTCTCGCCGTCGATGATCGTGTACTTGTTGGGCACGGTGCTGCGCTCCACGCAGCCCGTGAGCGTGAGCGTCCGGGGCCCGGACGGCTGCTTCTCCGGATTGTCCTGCGGAGCCTGGGCGGAGAGCGGCCCGGCGAGGAAGCCTGCCGCCAGGAGCGCCAGCGTGGTGCGGAGCATGATTACCTCTCGTCCCCGATGTTACGCCTCTTTGCGATCGCGTGGGCGGGCAGGCTGCCGCGAACGAAGTGAACGCGACTGGGCGTATGATCGGGCGTCCTCGCATTGAGCTCGTGCCTGGGCGTGAGGCACTTTCCTAGAGAGGTTCTGGAATGAAGCAGACGTTCCGTGTCTTTGTCGCCACCGCGGCCGCCGCACTCGCGGCCACCGTTCCCGCTGCTGTCGAAGCGCACTTCAAGCTGCTCGAGCCGGCCCCGGCCATCGTGGAGAGCGAGCGCGGTGATCCCCAGAAGGCGGCACCGTGCGGCGTGACCCCGGACGCGAAGCCGAGCGAGATCGTGACCAAGGCGACGGGCGGCTCGAAGCTGCACCTGAAGGTGCTCGAGACGATCTACCACCCGGGCCACTACCGTGTGGCGCTCGCCGTGAACTCGCGCACGGAACTCCCGGTCGACCCGGTCACCGTCGAACGCATGACGGACCGCGGCCCGTATTCGGTGTGGGCGGCCATCCAGAGCCCGCCGCAGCTGCCGGTGCTCGCCGACGGCCTGTTCCAGCACTACACCCGTCCGGCATCGCCGCAGACCTTCGAAGCCGACATCCAGCTTCCCAACATCACCTGCCCGAAGTGCACCCTGCAGGTGATTCAGTTCATGGCAGAGCACGGCTACAACCAGCCGGGCGGCTACTCGTACCACCACTGCGCCGACATCGCCATCACGGCCGATCCGGCGAAGCCGCTCGACAAGGGCTGGCCGATGGCGACAGGGACCGCGAGCTAGGCAGAGTTTTGCACGGTCTGGACCGGCCCTGAGACCCAACGTCCCAGGGCCGGGTCATGTGTGGGCCTGCGCGGTTCTTACCTTCTTTCGAGCATCCCCGCAGCGTCGTTCACCAGCGCCGTCAGGCGATCGATCGCCGCGGCCAGTCGCGCCGCTTCCTTCTCGGCTTCGGCGTACCGCTTCTGCTCGATCCCCTCGCGCACCCCTGGCATCGTCTTCACGCCGTAGCCGGTATAGAACCCCGGCGCGTAGAGCAGGTGCCGGTACCAGGGCCGACGGGGCAGGCCGCCTTCGTCGATGAACTGCCGCTCACTCTGGATGAGCCTCGCGTTGACGGTCTTCAGCAGCGCGGCATCGGTGCCCGCCTTCGCCGCCGCCGCCTTGTAGCGATCGGCGGCACGCGTAAGCGCGTTGGCCGCGTTCTCGAGCGGCGCGAAGTTCAGCGCCAGCGGCACGTCCTCCACGGCGGGAATCGGGCGCGGCTCCTTCGGGTCGTTCACCGCCGCGAACACACCGTCGGCAATCTGCCGGTTCCGCTCGCGCACCTCGTCCTGCCGCTGCCGCAGCAGCCCTTGCACCTCGCGGAGGTACCCCTGCGTGGTGTCGGCCAGGTTGGTGAACTCGAACGGCAGCACGTCCGCGTCGGCGAGCCTGATCGCCAGGCTGCCCGAGAACTGCGCCAGCGCGCGGCCGTAGAGGAAGCCCGGATCCGAGAACTTCGTGAAGTGATAGAAGTCGTCGTAAATCGAGTGGTAGATGCCGTCCTCGTCGAACCCGCCGAACGAGAGGTTCAGCGAGGCGATGCCGTGATGCTGGAGGAACGGCGTGTAGTCCGAGCCAGAACCGAGCGCACCGATGCGGAGGTCGGCGCGCGAGCGGGCCTCGTTCCGACGGTCGCCTGACGCGCGCGACACGACGTTCGACTGCCAGCGCTTCCAGACCGTGCCCTTCGTCTCGGGGTCTTCGACGCTCCTCGCCACGTCGTTCACCAGGTGCTCGAGCGAGTGCGACCCGCTGGCCTGCAGGAATCCGCGGCTGTTGCCGTCGCTGTTGATGTAGACGACGGCCTTCTGCTTCAGCTCCGCGTCGTGCTGCTCCACCCATTCGGTGGACCCGAGCAGGCCGGGCTCCTCACCGTCCCACGCCGCGTAGACGAGCGTGCGCTTCGGACGCCAGCCCTGCTTCACCAGTTCGCCGATGGCGCGCGCCTCCTCGAGTTCCGGCGCCATGCCGCTCACCGGGTCGGACGCGCCGTTCACCCACGCGTCGTGATGGTTCCCGCGGACGATCCACTCATCGGGGAACGTCGACCCCTGAATCTTCGCGACGACGTCGTACATCGTCTTGGTGTCCCAGTTGAAGGAGACCTTGAGGTGCACCTGCGCGGGGCCGGGGCCGAGGCGATACGTGATGGGGAGGGCGCCCCGCCACGACTCCGGGGCCAGGCGGCCGCGCATCGCGGCCAGCAGCGGCTGCGCATCGCCGTAGGAGATGGGCAGCGTGGGGATCTTCGTGAGTGTCTGCGCGTCCTTCAGGTCGAGCCGCTTCACGCCGGGGATCGACGGCTGGCCCGGCGTCAGCGGGTCGCCGGAGTACTGCGGCAGGTCGATCGCGCTGCCACGCTGGACGCCGTCCTTGTTGCGCATCGGCCCTTCGGGAAACACCTCCCCGCCGAAGTACCCGTCGTCGCGCGGGTCGGAGTAGATGATGCAGCCGATGGCGCCGTGCTCGGCGGCGATCTTCGGCTTCGTGCCGCGGAACGAGCCGCCATACTTCGCGATGACGATCGCGCCCTTCACCGAGACGCCCGCCGCCTCCAGCTCGTCGTAGTCCTCCGGACGGCCGTAGTTCACGAAGACCAGCGGTCCGGTCACGTCGCCGTCGATGGAGTACGCGTTGTAGGTCGGCAGCTGCTCCGACTTCTGGTTCGACGTGGGATCGACGGCCACCACCGGCTCCTCGAGCTTCGCGGTGAACTTGGTCGGCGCGGTCAGTTCGAGCACGCGCTCCTTCGGCGTCGGGAACAGCACGTCGTAGGTTTCGATCTGCGCGTCCCAGCCCCACTCCCTGAACCGCGCCAGCATCCACTCGGCGTTGTCCTTGTTGTACGCGGAGCCGACGAAGTGCGGGCGCGCACTGAGGCGCTGCATGTAGCGGCCGACGTTCGCGGCGTCCGGAATCGCGCGGAAGCGCTCGTCCCAGGCGGGCGGGCGCTGCGCGCCGAGGCGGGGAGCAATCGCGGCGGCCACGAGGACTGCGGCCAGGCCAAGGGTGCGGATCGTACGTGGGCTGGGCATGCCGACGATCATACCGCCCGGCTTCGCCCGCATCGGAATTACCGATGCAGGCCAGCCGAACTATCTATTTGTTCGACCTGCAGCCGATCGGTAGTCTGGCCCTGTCACGCGGTGACGCGATTCGAAAGGAGCCGAACATGAACCATGAACTTGCCGTCCGCGCCTTCGAGTATGCGGCCTATGCCGGTCTTCTGGGCATTGCCGTTCTCCAGATGCACTGGGTCTGGCCGCTCGCGATGCTGCGCTTGCTCTGACGCGAGATCCGAAGGGCCGGGAAGGCCGGGACACATGTCGAGGCTGGCGTGGCGGGCGGGTCCGCTCGCCGGGCTGGCTGGACTGAGAGGCGGTTATGCGGATTCTGGTACGGGCGTCGGCGGGGTTTGCCCCGCCGGTCATCGATCTCATTCACAAGCGTCTCGAGTTCGCGCTGGGACGGTTCTCCGGGCGCGTGCGCTCGCTGACGGTGCGTTTGAAGGATCTGAACGGGCCGCGGGGCGGCCCCGACAAGCACTGCCAGATCGCCGTCCGCCTCGACTACCCGCGCCGGGTCATCCTGATCGAGGACGTCGACGAGGCCCCGGAAGTGGCCGTCAGCCGCGCGGCGGAACGCGCGTCGCGCGCCGTCGCACGGGCGATTCAGGCGGCGGGCACGTGGCGCCTGCCGCACCACGTGGCGCCCGACTGGCGGTGAACGTCAGTTCTGACTTCGGAGTTCTGAGTTCGAGTTTCCCCTGCCGGCGACCCGGCCGCACGTCCTGCAGCCGCCACCCTTCTCACCGGTCAGATTCCCACCTCCAGCGCCGCGCCAGGCCGGGCGGCGCTGGGCTCTCCCCCTCTACTGAATCCCCGCGGCCTTCTTCTGCTCGGCGAGCACGGCCCTGAACATCGCTTCGGCCAGTTCCACTTCCGCCTTGCAGCCAGCCGGATCGATGAACGGATTCGGTCCCTTGCCGATGAGCGGGAACTTCTTGTCCAGGTTGTACATGCTCGGATGCGACCCGAGCGGCACGTCGCACTTCAGGGCCTTCGTCGTCTTGAAGGCACGCTCGTACTCGTCCGCCTGGTTCGGAATGTCCGGGTTGTTCACGAGCCTGAACCCGGGGTTGGTGCCGAGGCTGCCGATGATGACGACCTCGTAGGGCTTGCCGCCATCCGTGGCACGGAGCGTCCAGGTCGTGCACCCGCGGGTGTGGCCAGGGGTGAGATGCGCCGTCAGCGTCGTCCCGCCCAGCGTCACCGTGTCGCCATCGTGAATCACGCGATCGATCGGGTGCGCCTTGCCGCCCGGCTTCATCGCCTCGAGCGCCGGCACGTCCTCCGCCATGGCGATGACCTGCGCACCGGTCATCTGCTTCACCATCGCGTCGCCTTCCTGGTGATCGCCGTGCGCATGGCTGCCGAGGAGCATCTTCGTGTCGCTGAACTTGAACCCGAGCTGCTCGATCGACTTCTGGATGAGCGGCACGTTCCGTTCGTATGTGCTGTTGATCAGGATGTTGCCGGCTGGCGTGACGATCAGGTACACGGCCAGGCTCTTCGTCCCGACGTAGTAGATGTTCCCGATCACCTTGTGCGGCGGGTACGCCGTCGTCATGTCATCGGGCCCGCCGATGTTGCGCTGGAAGAGCGCCTGCTGACTCCAGGTCTGTCCGTTCACGGTGACCGACGGGCCGGGCGCCTGGTTGGCGCGCCCACCCTGGGCGAATGCGGACACAGAGACGGCACTCATCACCAACGCCACGATTGCTGCTTTCATTCCAGCCTCCAGGGAACTTGCGGACGGCCGAGAATAGCATCGAGACGAGCTCCTTCCAATTGCCTCGCTCTTCTCAGCGGTGCTACCGTCGTACCTCCCGTGCGGATCCTCTTCTCGCTCACTGTCCTCGTCGGCGCGTTCCTGCTGTTCCTGGTCGAGCCGATGTTCGCGCGCATGGTGCTGCCGCTGCTCGGTGGCGCACCGGCGGTGTGGAACACGTGCCTGGTCTTCTACCAGTTCGCCCTGCTGGCGGGGTATCTCTACGCACACCTGGCCGGGAAGCAGCCGCTGAAGCGGCAGGTGCTCCTCCAGGCGGTGCTCCTGCTGGCCGCCGCGGTGATGCTGCCCATCGCGGTGCGGGGCTCCGCGCCTCCCGCGTCGGCCAACCCGATCTGGTGGGTGCTCGGACTGCTCGTGATGTCGCTTGGGCTGCCGTTCGTCGTGCTCGCCTCCACCGGTCCGCTCCTGCAGCGCTGGTATGCCTCGCTCGGGGAGCACGCCTCGCGCACGGTCTACTCGCTCTTCGCCGCCAGCAACATCGGCAGCTTCCTGGGTCTCTTCAGCTATCCGTTCCTGGTCGAACCGCTGCTTCGCGTGCGCGAGCAGAGTCTGGTCTGGACGGCGGGCTACGCGCTCTACGCCCTGCTCATGCTGGCATGCGGGGCGGCCGTCTGGCGCCGCACGCCGGTCGTGGCTCCGGCCCCCGCCACAGAAGCGGTCCCGCCGCCGCCCCGCCGCGCCCACGCACGGGCGGCGGATGCGGACGCCGAGGACGACCGGACGCTCGATCGGCTCCGGTGGCTCGGGCTCGGCGCCATTCCGTCGACGCTGCTCATGAGCGTCACGACGTTCATCACGACCGACGTGGCGTCCGTGCCGCTCCTGTGGGTGGTGCCACTCGCGCTCTATCTCCTGACCTTCGTGCTGGCATTCGCGGAGCGCCGGCTGGTCGGCCCTCGCCTGCTGCAGTGGCTGTTCGCGAACGCCGTCATCATCACAGTGGCACTCGTGATGGCGCCGCCCGAATTCCCGTTCACGCTGACGGCCCTGCACCTGTCGTGCTTCTTCGTGATCGCGCTCACGTGCCACACGGCGCTGGCCGACAGCCGCCCACCCGCCGAGTCGCTCACCGAGTTCTACCTGTGGCTCTCGGCCGGCGGGGCGGCGGGCGGCATCTTCAACGCGCTCGTCGCGCCGATGCTCTTCGTGAACCCGTTCGAGTATCCGCTGGCCGCACTTTCGGCGTGCCTCATCCTGCCCAACGCGCTCTCCGCGGCGGCGACAGCCGCCCGCTCGAAGATGCGGGAGGTCTCGGCGGTCGTCGGGGTGCTGCTGCCGGTTGCGGCCATCGCGGTGCTGGTGCCCGTCGTGCAGCACTACGACCAGCGGCTGCCCGACAGCCCGTTCGTCCGCTTCGTCGTCATCTTCGGACCGGCCTGCCTGTTCGCCTTCATGCTGAAGCGGCGTCCGCTGCACATGGGGATCTCGCTCGCCATGCTGCTCGTGGCGGGCACGTTCGTCCGGTTCGACAACCGCGTGCCAATTCATCTCGAGCGCAGCTTCTTCGGGCTGCATCGCGTCATGTTCACCGGCCAGGAGCGGGTGATGCTCAGCGGCACGACGAATCACGGCGCGCAGTCGATCAAGCCGCAGCTCAAGTGCGAACCGCTGACGTACTACTCGAAGGAAGGACCGGTCGGTCAGCTGCTCGAGTACGTGCAGAAGGAAGGGTCGCGGAAGCGCTTCGGGGTCGTGGGGCTGGGCACAGCCTCGATGGCCGCCTATGCGCGGCCTGGCGAGACGTGGACGTTCTTCGAAATCAATCCGGTCATCGAACGCCTCGCGCGCGACCCGGAGTACTTCACCTACCTGCAGGACTGCGCGCCGCAGGCGACGGTCGTGATCGGTGACGCGCGCCTGAAGCTGATCGAGCAGCCCGATGCGGCCTTCGACATCATGGTGCTCGATGCGTTCAGCTCCGACGCCATCCCGGTCCACCTCATCACGCTCGAGGCGCTGCAGCTCTATCTGCGGAAGCTCGGCCCGCACGGCATCATGGCGGTCCACATCTCAAATCGCTACATGGACCTCGCCCCGATGCTCGGTTCGACCGCGCGCGCCGGAGGGCTGGTGTCGGTCGTACAGACCAACGTGCCCGCCGAATACGCACGCAAGGTGAGCCTCGAGATCTCGCCGTCGCGCTGGGTCCTCGTCGCCCGCGACGCCACCGACCTCGCGCCGCTCGTCCAGACCGGACTCTGGTCGACGCTCGATGACGCCAAAGGGCCGGTGTGGACGGACGACTTCTCCAACATCATGAGCGTGCTCCGACGCTGACGCTCGCGGGACGAACTGAGAACTTAGAAGTGAGAAGTGAACTTCAGAACTTCACTTCTCCAGTTCACCTTCTGAGTTCTACCTTCTCAGTTCTCACTTCGTGTGAGGTTCCGCCTGCTTCCGGTGCATCTCGGCGAGCACCTCGTTGGGCGTGACGTTCGCGAGTGTGGTCTGCACCTTGTTCTTGAAGCCGGCCACGACGTCCGCCTCGCCGTTGAGCATGGCGTCGAAGCCCACCTTCGCCACGTCGGCCGGGTCGTCCTTCTCGGCCTGCCCCACCTGCGTGTCGGTCAGATCGGCACGCTTGAAGAACTCGGTCTCGGTGGCGCCCGGCATCAGGCACGTCACGGTTACCCCTGAATCCTTCAGCTCGTTCCTGAGCGCGTACGAGAACGAGTCGATGAACGCCTTCGTCCCGTTGTAGACCGCGTGGAAGCTGCCCGGCATGTAGCCGGCCACCGACCCGGTGAGCAGGATCCGCCAGATGGGGGCGGTGCACGGAAGCGCGCACCGGCAGACACCACCGCTCCCTCCCAAGATCAACGCCCGCCGCCGGTCGTACGTCACCGTACGCATGGGGTCTGCATCCCATCAGGAGAAGGACCCGCCATGAGCCGACTGCTGATCCTCGGTGCCGGCATCGCCGGACACACTGCCGCCATGCACGCACGCCACCGGCTGCCCGCCGGGCACGAGGTGGTGGTCGTATCGCCCAACAGCCAGTGGAACTGGATTCCGTCCAACATCTGGGTGGGAACCGGCTACATGAAGCCGGAGCAGGTTACGTTCCCGCTCGCACCGGTCTACAGGAAGCTGGGCATCCCCTTCCACCAGGCGAAGGCGGTCAGCCTGCACCCCGAGGGCGCGCCCGACCATCCGGCGCCCTTCGTCACCATCGAGTACACCTCACCAGAGCAGCGCGGCGTCGTGGCTCGCCTCGACTACGACTATCTGATCAACGCGACCGGCCCGAAGCTGAACTTCAACGCCACGAAAGGCCTGGGCCCTGAGGGCCACAGCCTTTCGGTCTGCACCTACGGCCACGCGGCGCATACGGCCGACGCCCTGAAGCAGACCATCGAGAAGATGAAGCAGGGGGAAGAGCAGACGCTGCTCATCGGTACCGGCCACGGCACCTGCACCTGCCAGGGCGCGGCGTTCGAATACCTCTTCAACGTCGAGTTCGAACTGCGGCGGCAGGGCGTCCGCGACAAGGCGCGGCTCATCTGGATCTCGAACGAGTCGGAGCTGGGCGACTTCGGCATGGGCGGGATGTTCGTGAGCCGCGGCGGCTACGTGACCCACTCGCGCGTCTTCACCGAGTCGCTCTACACCGAACGGGGCGTGGAGTGGATCACGCGCGCACACGTCAAGGAAGTCGGACAGGGCGAAACGCTCTACGAAACGCTCGAGGGACAGGAGCGCACGGTGCAGCACGACTTCGCCATGCTGCTGCCGCCGTTCACGGGCGTCGGCCTGAAGGCGTTCGACGCGACGGGCGCCGAGATCACCACGGATCTCTTCGCGCCGAATCAGTTCATGATCGTCGACGGCGACTACCGGAAGAAGGCGTACGACGAGTGGTCGCCGGACGACTGGCCGCAGACCTACCAGAGCCCGCGCTACCCGAACATCTTCGCCGTCGGCATCGCCTTCGCGCCGCCGCACCCGATCAGCAAGCCCATGACGAGCCCGAACGGCACGCCGATTTTCCCGACGCCACCTCGGACCGGCATGCCGTCCGGCGTCATGGCTCGCCAGGTTGCGCTGAACATCGCCGACATGATGACCGGCAAGGCCACGGCCCCGACGCGCAAGGCCTCCCTCGCACACATGGGCGCGGCCTGCATCGCGTCAGCCGGCGCAAACATGCTGAAGGGGTCCGCCGTCGCCATGACCGTCTTCCCGATCGTGCCGGACTTCAAGACCTACCCGGACACGGGCCGCGATCTGGGCTACACCACCGGCGAAATCGGCCTGGCCGGCCACTGGATCAAGCACGCCCTGCATTACGCGTTCATCTACAAGGCCAAGGCGAACCCGCTGTGGATCGCCGTTCCGGAATAGCGAGGACGCCGTGCCACTCCGCAAGCCGTTCGAGCAGAGCTACTACCCGCCGGTGCCTACGGCGTGGACCCGGTACTGGCGCACGAACCTCGTCTGGCAGTTCGTGCGCTTCCTGATCCTCAACATCAAGATGCTTCGCATGGTGAGGAAACACTGACCCTCGCTCCGGCCTACAATCGGACTATGCGTACTGCATTCCCTCTCCTCATCGTTGTCGCCATCGCCACGACCGTGGCCTGCAAGCCGACACCGTCGGCGAACGCCGCGGCATCGGCGGCCCCGGCAGCCAGCACCGCGGCAGCCCCCGCCACGGCTGCGCCCGCAGCGGCCGCACCGGCAGGCAGCGCCTTCACCGGAAAGATTGCCGAGACGATGGACTCGGGCGGCTACACCTACGCGCGGCTCCAGGGCGGCGGCAAGGACGATGTGTGGGTGGCGGCCCCGCAGTTCGATGCCAAGGTCGGTGAAGAGGTCTCGGTGGCGCTCGACATGCCGATGCCCGGCTTCGAGAGCAAGACGCTGAAGCGCACGTTCCCGATGCTCTACTTCGTGCAGGAGGTCGCGCGGAACGGCCAGCCGCTCACGGTCGCCTCGAACCGGCCCGATGCACCGGCCATGATGTCCGGGCACGGCGGTGGTGCCGGCGCGATGGGTGGCGGGTCAGCGGCGCCCACGGTGCAGAAGATGGACCCGCCGGCCGGGGGCATGTCGGTCGCCGACGTCATCGCGAAGAAGGCGTCGCTCTCGGGCAAGCAGGTCACCGTGCGCGGCACGGTCGTGAAGTTCAACGGCGGCATCATGGACCGCAACTGGCTCCACATCCAGGACGGGTCCGGCAGCGCCGACGCGAAGACCAACGACCTCACGATCACCACCGACGCCGAAGCCAGGGTCGGCGACGTCGTCACCATGACCGGCACCGTCGGCACCGGGAAGGACTTCGGTGCGGGTTACGCCTACGACGTGATTCTCGAGAAGGCCACCGCGAAGTAGCCTGCGCGCCCGCGTCGGACGATCGCCGACGCGAAACCGGAGATGGGCGGGCTTTTGCAAACTCCTCAGGTTTGGCCGGGAACTCGGCATCGCCGACGACCGCAGCCAGCGAGAGGCCACGCCCATGGAACCCGTCCTTCGGTCGGGTCGCATCTTGTCGGCGGTCGCACAGGCCGCGGAGCGGCTCCTGTCAACGCAGAGTCCCCGCGAGCTGTTGCCGGATGTGTTGCGTGAACTCGGCACGGCGGCTGGCGTCAGCCGCGTCGTCCTGTTCGAGCGCACCAACGGCACCGATGCCGATCCGCACATCACGCAACTCGCGGAATGGGCGACGGCCGATCTTCCCGATCGCAGCCACGACCCATCCATTCGCAATCTGCCCATGCGGGCCTCGGGCTTCGGACGCTGGCTCGGGCCGCTCGAACGAGGTGAGCCGCTGGTGGGCAACGTCCGCGACTTCCCCCTTTCGGAGCAGGGGGCGCTCGGACGCCACCGAATCCAGTCAGTCGCCGCGATGCCAATCGAAGCGCAGGGACGGTGGTGCGGATTCCTGTCGTTCGACGACTGTTCGGATGCGCGCACGTGGACGGCGGACGAACTGGCGGCGCTGCAAGCCGGGGCCAAGATCATTGGCAGCGCCCTTCAGCGGTGCGATGCGGAAGAACGTGAGGCCAGCCTTGCGCAGCAGGTGCGCCAGCTGCAGAAGATGGAAGCGGTGGGTCTCCTGGCTGGCGGCGTCGCCCACGATTTCAACAACGTGCTGACCGCGATCGGCGGCTGCTGCGAACTGCTGCGCGGCGTGCGCATGAACGCGGAGGGGCTCGGGTACGTCGACGAGATCGCGCGAGCCTGCGACCGCGCGGCACGCCTCACGAGGCAGCTGCTGACCTTCAGCCGCCATCAGGTGGCGCAGCCGGAGGTGATCGACCTGGACGCCGCCGTCGACGAGCTGCAGAAGATGCTGCGGCGCCTGATCGGCGAACACATCCGGCTGGTGGTGGTCCGCGCCGGCGAGCCGTGCTACGTGTATGCCGACCGTGGCCAGCTCGAACAGGTGGTCGTGAACCTGAGTGTCAATGCGCGGGACGCGATGCCGGACGGCGGCATGCTCAGCATCGAGGTGCGGAAGGCGTCGACGCGTGAGCGGCCGGCGAACTGGTCGGCGGTCGGCAGTGAACACGTCCTGCTCATCGTCAACGACACGGGCGCGGGGATGGACGAGTCGGTCCGCTCGCACCTCTTCGAGCCGTTCTTCACCACCAAAGCACCCGGCAAGGGGACAGGGCTCGGGCTCTCGACGGTATACGGCATCGTGCGCCAGTCACAGGGAGCGGTGGAGGTGTCGAGTGCCCCCGGCCAGGGCAGCACGTTCCGGATCCACTTCCCCCTGGCCACACGTACGCCATTGGCGCGGGCTCCGCGAACCGCAACGGCGGACAGCGGCCACGAGACCATCCTGCTGGTCGAGGACGACATGGCGGTCCGCGTCCTCACCGCACGCCTGCTGCGCGGACTCGGGTATCAGGTGCTCGAGGCGAGCAACGGGGAGGCGGCGCTCCGGCTGTCGGCGAGCCACTCCGGTCCGGTCGACCTGCTGCTGACCGACGTCATCATGCCTGGCGTGAACGGCTGCCGGCTGGCCGACGAGCTGAGCCGGCAGCGCCCCGGCATCGGCGTGCTGTTCATGAGCGGCTACACGGACGGCGAAGTGGAACGCAGCGGGAGGAGTCCGTCGGACGCGCTGCTGCTGAAGCCGTTCTCGCGCGACGGACTCGGACAGGCCGTGAGACGGGCGCTCGGCAGCGCCGCGTGAACGCGACGGTCAGTTCGCCGCCCACGTAACAGGGGCGGTCGTCGACTCGCACGCCGCGAGCTTCGCCGTCTCGCTCGCCAGCGCTTCGATGCGCGCGGCCTTGAGCACGCCGATCACCTGGGTCTGCGCCACCGTCCAGACCCGGTGCGCGGCGCAGTACGGCGCTCTCGGGCAGCGGGTCGCGGCCGAGAGGCAGTCGTTCAGGGCCGGGTGCCCGTCCACCGCGACGAGCACGTCGAACATCGACCCGTTCCGCCCCTTGTCGGTCAGGCTGAACCCACCGCCCTTGCCGCGGCGCGACTCGACGAGTTCCGAGGCCACGAGCCGCTGGAGGATCTTCCCCGCGAACGTGTACGGCGCGTCGATGGCGGCGGCGATGTCCTGCTGCGCGACGCGGGCGCCCCGTTCGAGACCCGCCAGGTAGATGACGGCCCTGACCGCATAATCCGCCGCACGACTCAGCATGTCGCACCCCATCCGGACACCGTCGACACGCACGGCCGATGGCCTGCGGCTGTGCCGGATTTCCGACCGGCACACGGGTCCTCTCACCCGTGTTTCAACGTCCGTGCCTATGGTCGAGGTGCAGGAACCGGAGAAAGCCCGTCCGATTCCTTGCCGGAATGAGCCGCGGTTTGCGGATTTGCGGCATGGGCCCGGTGGTACGACGACTTCCCGTCGCTTTCCTGATGTCCGATTCAGATCCGGGGGCTGGCGTCCGGTGTCCCGGTTCTCCCGAGGAGCCCATCGAGGCTCCACGCGCCCGGCCCGGAGAACATCAGGTAGAAGAAGAACAGGCAGTAGAGAATCGCCGGCATCCCCTGGTTGGTCGTGGGGTAGATCGACTGCGGCGCATGGAACTGGAAGTACGCCACCGCCATTTCGCCGCTCAGGATGAACGCCACCGGCCTCGTGAGCAGGCCGAGCGTGATGCACACGCCACCAACCACTTCGAGCACCCCGCCGATGCCCATCTGGGACAGGAGCGGCACGGCCATCGGGCTCGGCGGAAAGCCGAACACCTTCATGCTGCCAACCGAGATGAACACCAGGCCCGCCACGATGCGGAAGAAGCCGAGGGCCTTGTCTGCGTGAGGCGAGCGGGCGGATGTGAAGACAGACACACCTCATTGTCGCTCGTCCCGGGCAACCAACTTTCCGGATTCCCGTCCCGGGCGGCGCACGGGCCTGCCGGTTCGAGCGTCCCGGCGGGCCTGCGGCCGGCTTATGCTGCTGACTGATGAACGCAGACCTCGAGCGCATGGTGATGGTGGCGGGTGTGCTGGCCCTGCTGGGGACGATGTCCGCGGGCGCCCAGTCGCAGGCGGGCAGGCCGGATGGCTGTGCCTCGGGTGAGCCAGCCGCGCGGGTGGCCGCCTGCACGCAGCAGCTCGGCCAGCGCACGCTGGACCAGCAGGCGCGCGTCCGCGCGCTCGTCAACCGGGCCACGGCACAGGAGGAGCTCGACCAGCAGGACCTGGCGTTGAAGGATCTGCAGTCCGCGCTGGACCTCGACTCGACCAGCGCGCTCGTGCTGCGCACCAGGGCCGTGGTGCTTCACCGCACAGGTCGCTCGAGCGATGCCCTCACGGACCTGACGCGCGCCATCACCGCGCATCCCGACGATCTCAGCCTGTTCAAGGTGCGCGGCAACATCTACGCGGAGACCGGTCAGGCCGGACGGGCCGTCGAGGATTTCAGCAAGGTGCTCGACACCGCACCTGGCGATCTGCAGGCGCGTCAGGCGCGGGCGCTGGTCCTTGCAGCCGCTGGTGCGCACCAGCGCGCCGTGTCGGACTTCAACCGGATCCTCGGCCGCGAACCCAGGGCCAGGGGCGTGCGCGCGGCGCGCGCGTTCTCGCTGTTCCGCATGCAGCAGTACCGGCTCGCCATCCAGGACTGGGACGTGCTGCTGAAGGACGACCCGAACCAGTTCCCTGTGATCTACTGCCGTGGCGTCGCGCGGGTACTGAGCGGCGACGCCGCCGGACAGGCGGACGTCGATGCCATCCGCCAGCAGCATCCCGAGGTCGCCACCGCGGCGGCGCGGGCATGCCCTGCGGGAAGTTAGAACCGAGAAGTCGAAGTTCTCAGGTTCACTTCTCAGTTCGAACTTCTAACTTCCTCTGAGTGCGGTCCGCGCTTTCCAGATCGACTCGAGTACGGCGTTGACGTGCTGCTCGTCCGAGAACGGGCTCAGGATGTACGACTTGAGCGCGTTGATCGGTTCACCGTAGTCGGTCGTGCGGTAGCAGTCGGTCAGCGAGATCACGACGCCCTTCCCCTGCAGCGCGTCGGCCTGAATCAGCTCGAAGATCCGGCGGTTGTAGTCGTTGTGTTTCAGCAGCATCTCGCGGCAGGCCGGGTCGGTGCGTTCCTGGGCCGGCATGCCGAAGGTGTCCACGCCTTCGGGATACACGCGGAAGAGCGTCACCGGGCCGAAGTTGTCACCGTTCATCACGGTCGTCGCCGAGTGCCCTTCGAGGTGGTCCCGGAGTTCCTCCGCCATCGAGACGAGATGCCCGAGCAGGGCCTGCAGGCCGCTCTTGCCGAACAGCTTCAGGTTCGCCATCGCGGCGAGCGGTCCGCTTCCGGCACGCGTCGTTTCCAGCGTGTACTTGCCAGGATGGCGCGTGCCCGACTGGAAGATGTACGGCGTGTCTTCCTCGCGCCTCGTCAGGTGTGCGAAGTCGCGGCCGTCCTTGAGGATGAACGAGCTGGAGATGTAGGGCGCGAATCCGGTCTTGTGATAGTCGATGCCGATCGAATCCGCGAGCCCGAGGTGGCGGATCCGGCGTGACGTACCGGCCAGCGCACGAACGGTGCGGTGCTTGAAGCCGAGGGGATTGGCCTCGAAGTCGTAGTCGTTGAACACGCTCCAGGCCCACCCGATCACGGCGTCCGCATGCACGTGCGGCACGTAGTCGAGCCCGCACTCCTTCACGATCTCGTCACGCACCCGCACGATGCCCGCAAGGTCGTCGAGGCCGAAGGCGTCGGTCGTGCCCATGGTGGCGACAATGCAGGCGATGCGGCGGCCCTGGGCGATGACCTCGCGCAGGCGCGGCGCCAGCTCGGCCACCACCATCTGGTTGTCGTCGGTCGTCGGGATGGAGACGATGTTCTCCTCGCCGAGACCGAGCCAGTTCGCCACGGTCAGGCAGGCGTAGTGCGCGCGGTCGGAACAGACCAGCACGGCCGGTGTCCGCAGGCCCTTGCGCCGCACGTCGGGCACAGCCTTCTCGAGCCCGATCTTCGCGCCGTAGAGCAACGTGCCGGTTCCGCCGAACGTGAAGACCCCGTCGGCCACGGCCGGGTCGTACCCCACCAGCGACGCGGTCATCGCAATCGCTTCCACCTCGGCGAGCGAGACCTGGCGCGACGACTCCTCGCTGACGAGGTTCGGGTTGTAGATGGACGGCAGGAGCCCGCCGATGATGCTGGGGATCGTCGGGGACGGCACCACGTTGATCTGCGCGCGGGGGTGGCCCCAGATGAACATGCCCGACAGGTACTGGACGAGGTCCGTCGTCACCACTTCGAGCGTGCTGGGCTCCGCGGCCACCGTCTTCCGCCTCGCGGCCTCGTAGTCCAGCGTGACCGGGCTGCCCAGCATGGGAGCCGCCGACTTCAGGCCGTCTACCTGATCGAGCGCCCTCAGGAACGAGAACACGAAGTAGGCATCGTGCACGCGGTCCGACACGGGGGTGGGAAAGGCGGTCCGGAGCTGGGAGACGAGATCCTGGTAGGGCGCGCTCATGGCCCCAGTGTATGCCCGGCCCGTTCCCCTACGCGATTTCCCGCTTCACCTCTTTGAGCACGGCCCGCGCGGGCTGCGGGGTGGGCACGCGCATGGCGCCGAGCGTGCGGCCCGACGCGAGCAGTTCCTCGACCGCGGCCGCGGGGATCGGCTTCGAGAAGTAGTAGCCCTGCGCGTGGCGGCAGCCGAGCCGCTCCAGTTCCATGGCCTGCCGCTCTTCTTCGATCCCTTCCGCCACCACGTTCGTGTGCAGCGTGCGCGCGAGCGCGAGGATGCTCTCGACGATGGCCGGCCGGTCGGGCGTGAGCAGCCCGCGCACGAAGGAGCGGTCGATCTTCAGGGCATCGACCGGCAGCTTGTGCAGGTGGCTGAGGGACGAGTAGCCGGTGCCGAAATCATCGAGGTAGATCTGGACGCCGAAGGTCCGCAGTTCCTCGAGCACGGCCGCCGCCTGCTGCGGGGCGTCCATCAACGCGGTCTCGGTGATTTCAAGCCGGAGATCGGCCGGCTTCATGCGGTTCTGCTCGACCGTCTGTTCGACGAGGTAGGCGAAGCCCTGCTGCACGAGCTGCTTCGCGGACACGTTGACCGTGATGTAGTCCAAACCCGACGCCGGGTACTGGGCCTTCCACTCCACGAACTTGCGGCAGGCCTGCTGGAGCACCCACGTGCCGAGCGGCTCGATGATGCCGAGTTCCTCCGCCATCGGGATGAAGTCCGCCGGTGACACGGCGGTGCCGTGGCGGTTCCAGCGCACGAGCGACTCGAACCCGACGCAGCGGCGCGTGGAGAGCGACACGATCGGTTGGTAGTGCACCTCGAATCCCGAGCTGTTGACCGCGTCGCGCAGGTCGCTCTCGAGCCCAAGGCGGTCGCGCGAGCGCGCCTGCGTGTCGGCATCGAACAGCTCGTGGCGGGCCTTGCCGCGCGACTTGGCCTTGCGCATCGCCGCGTCGGCATCCCGCATCAGGTCTTCGGCCCCCTCGTGTTCGGGCCGGCTGATGGCGATGCCGATCGACGCCGACGTCACGATGTCGCGCGCGCCGATGGTGAACGCGGCCTTCAGCGCGTCCTGCAGCCTGAACGCGACGACGTTGGCCTGCATCTCGTCGCTGACGGCCTGCAGCAGCACCGCGAATTCGTCGGCGCTGATGCGCGCGATGGCGTCACCCGGGCGAAGCGTGGCCTCGAGGCGCCGTGCCACGGCCACGAGCAGTTCGTCACCCTGTCCGTGTCCGGCGCTCTCGTTCACGACCGTGAAGCGGTCCAGGTCGAGGTGAATGACGGCAAAGCGGGCACCGCCCTGCGCCTTGAAGGTACCGAGCCGTGCGGCGACCTGCTCCACGAACGCAGCGCGGCTGAGCAGGGCCGTGAGCGCGTCGCGCGAGCCGGCCTGCCGGACCTGCTCGATCGCCTGCGACACTTCGGTGATGTCGGCCAGCGAGCCGGCGAGCGTAGTCGCGCGCCCCTCGGCGCCGCGCGCCGCCACGCAGCGCACGCGCATCCGGCGGGTGACCCCGTCCACGCGGTGGACACGATGCTCCTGCAGCAGCGCCGTGTCACGGCCGTCGGCCACGCGGTCCAGCGCCTGCTGCAGCGCCGCGCGGTCGGCCTCATGCACGTGCGCCAGCCAGTCGTCGAGCGGGATCGGCGCGTCTCCGTCCGGGACCCCGAGCAGTTCACGCCAGCGGGCCGACACGTGCAGCGTGCGCGTGAGCCGGTCGAGCACCCAGAGTCCCTCGCTCGCGCTGAGGCCCGCGAGTGCAAATGGATCGTCGGGCCGGTCGGTGCCCGTCGGTGCCGGCAGCGGCATCGCCTCGGTCCACACCAGCAGCGCGCCCTTCGCGTCCGGCACGATGGTGACGCTCAGCACGCGCGTGCGTCCGCCCGCGCTGACCTGGGCGTGCGCCACGCTCCGGACCGTGCCGGTCGTGAGCGCTTCCTGGACGGTGCGCGGGATCGGCGTGGCCGCAAGCTGGGGCACAGCCACGTGAAGCCACCGGCCCGATGCACGCGACGCCGGGCACGCGAGCTGCGCGGCGAGCACATCGTTCCAGTTGGTCACCCGGCCCATCTCGTCCACGCGGCAGAGGCCGTGGTCGGGGGACGTGGCGTCGGACACGTCGAGCACGGCCGCCTCGCGGTCGAGGCTGGCGTCGTAGGCACGCCAGGCAAAGAACAGCGGCACGGCCACGACCGGAAGGACGGTCCACGCCTGGTGCCGAATCAGCTCGAGGAGCCCCGCGGCCACGGCGGCGCCCACAGCATGCGTCGGCACGCCGCGCAGGCTGTCGAGCGGCCAGCGGGCACTCGACGCCGTGCCGAGCAGGCGCGGTGCACCCAGGTCGATGAGGGAGGTGGAGATGACGCTGTAGGCAACAACGGCCGCACCGAGGGGGAGCGACTGCCATGGCCAGACGAGCGGTACGCCGAAGCTCGCCACCAGGTCGTACACGGCGCCGGCCGCTTCTGCGGCACCAGCCGCCGTAAGCAGCGCAAGCGCCGTCGCACGGACGCGGTGTTCGCGCGGCGGATTGGCGGCCGCCCTCGCTGCCGCACCGGCCACCGCGACGAGCGTCATCGGGATGGTCCCGAGGTAGAAGAGCGCCGCCAGCTCACCGAGGAAGGCCGGGCGCATGGCAATACCCGGATGCGAGCCGCGCGGGGTGTCGAGGAAGGTCGAGAGGGCGATCAGGCCGAGGACCGACCAGAGCGTGACCGCGGGCATGCCCGGTCCCGCCCAGGGACCGAACCCGAGCAGGTGAAACGCCGCGGCCGAGACCAGCGCCACGGCTGCGGCGCGAGCCGCCTGCCTGACACACCACTGCACGCAGGAGATGAACGCAAGAGCTGAGCCGCGGGTGCCGATCGCGTAACTGACTGCGGCGACACACGATGTCGCGTCAGCGACGCGAGTGCCTGGAGTCGCCCCGGCGCGGCGTGTGCCGTTTCGGCGCAGCCGCTGACCCTGTTGTGATCAGATCGGGTCCGGCGCGTTTGCACCGATGTGCAGGCCGCACTCCTTCTTCGTCGCCTCTTCCCACCACCAGCGGCCCGCACGCTCGTGCTGGTTCGGCGTCGTCGGGCGCGTGCAGGGCTCGCAGCCGATCGAGATGAAGCCGCGGGTGTGGAGCGCGTTGAAGGGCACGTCGTAGATCTCGATGTAGTCCCAGACCTGCTTGGACGTCCAGTGGCTCAGCGGGTTGAACTTCACGAGGGTCTTCTCGGGAGTGCTGAAGCCGCTGTCCACCTGCACCACCGGCACGTGCGCCCTCGTCCCCGGGCTTTGATCCTTCCGCTGACCCGTGACCCAGGCCCCGAGCGGGGCGAGTGCGCGCCTGAGCGGCTCGACCTTGCGGATGCCGCAGCACTCGCTGTGACCGTCCTGGTAGAACGAGAAGAGCCCCTTCTCGTGCACGAGGCGCTGCACGGCGCTGGCGTCGGGAAACATCGTCTCGATCGTGAGGCCGTAGTGCGACCGCACCTTCTCGATGAACTGATACGTCTCGGGATGGAGCCGGCCCGTATCGAGCGAGAACACGGTGAACGGCGCGCCGAGCTTCGCCGCCATGTCGATCAGGACCACGTCTTCGGCGCCGCTGAACGCGATGCCAATCGACGGTGAGTATTCCTTCAGCGCGAACGCGAGGATGTCCTGCGGCGACTGCGCACCGAGCGTCTCGGCAAGCGCGGCGATATCTGCGGCGGCGGGGGGCATGGTCCGTTGACGCTATCACTTCGATGAAGCGGCGGGCAATGAGTTGACGTGGACCAGCGGACAGAGGTCGGGGCCGGGGAACAGCGATCAGGGACCGGGACTAGGGATCAGGGGTCAGGGACTTGGGACCAGGGACTCGGGATCAGGGATCAGGTTGGCGCGTCGGCGCACTCGCGACCGGGACAGTCGAGGGGTCCGCCTTGAGGCGGACCTTCAGAAGCGCAGCAGGCGGTTGACCTTCACCACCAGGGCGCGGTTCTCGACCACGGGCACGGCGCTCTCGATGGTGTCGCGCTCGTCGGTGTAGACGACGAAGAGTTCGCTGCCGGCCTTGTATTCCCAGCGCAGCCGCGCGTTGGTGCTGACCGTGCGCGTGCTGGAGTTGTACTGGAACAGCGCGCTGACGAACATACGCGGGTTGAAGCTGTAGTTCACGCGGCTCCGGAGCAGCCGCGCCGAGAACGAGCCCGACGGCAGGTCCACCCAGTTGATGGTGAGCGTCGGCTCGAGCGAAAGGCGCTTGAGGATCTCGACGCGGCCGGAGGTGAGGCCGAGCGACCGGATGTCGCCATCGTAGTAGTGCCCGACCTGCGCGGTGAGCGTTCCGTTGGCGCGGCGCTGGCCCCCGATGAGGTACGTCAGCTTCGCGTCCGAGAAGTCGTAGACCCCGACCGGAATCGTCACGCCGCTCACCCGGAACGGCCGGACGAGCCGCTCGTGGTTGTTCGTGAAGTCCACCCTGATGTTGTCGCTGCTGCTGAACTCGGTGCTGAAGTACGCGTGCCGGGTGCGCGTTTCCAGCGCGCCGGCCGTGTTCTCGATGTACGTCAGGTCCGTCTGCCAGAAGTACTGGCGGACCCGCCTGCTCTTCTTCGGGCGCGGACTGAAGCGCAGCGCGCCGTAGCTCTGCCTGAAGTCCTCGCGCCTGAGGAAGCCCACCTGGGGGTCGAAGTTGTCGTCCACGAACAGGTGCTCGGCCGTCGCGCCATACCGATCGCCGTCGTAGCTGAAACGCGCCTGGTAGCTGAGGTCCTTGCCACGGACATCCGTGGTGCGGGTCTTCACCAGGTTTCCGCTGAAGTTCACGTTGTCGAAGAACGAGAACGCCGCGTCGGCACCGATGGCTTCGTTGTCACCCGTCCCGCTCGTGGCGACGGATCGGCCGGTGAAGATCAGCCCGACACGGCTGCGTTTCAGCAGATCGCGCTTCACGCGCACGGCGGTGAAGTTGGTGGAGGCAATCCGGCTGGCATTGGCGAGGGCCAGCGCGTCCGTCTGCAGGTTCAGCAGGCCGACACTGACCTTGCCGATCTCCCCGGTGAGCCTGGCGCCGCCGATGATCGGCACCTCGCGACCGGACTGAAGACCGATGCGCCGGCTGAAGAACACGTCCGGCACGTTTTCGCTCACCCCTCCACTGGCACGGGGCCCGCCGACGCTGCCGCCGAAGTCGAAGATGCCGCGCCCCTCCTGGAAGAACTCGCGCTTCTCGGGGAACACGAGCGGGAAGCGTGTGAGGTTCACCTGCTGCTCGTCCACCTCCACCTGCGCGAAGTCGGTCCGATAGGTGAAGTCGGCGGTGAGGTTCTCCGTGAGTCCGTACCGGACGTCGATGCCGGCATCCGCGTCCACGTCGTTCGATCGGCGCGGGTTCGACACCTTGTCGGTCGTCAGCGACGAGATCGCGTACGGCTTGAGGTCGACGTTCTTGCGGCCGGGGGGCGCCTCGAGACCGACGAGCGTGCCGGCCAGCGAGATGCGGAAGATGCCCTGTGAACCCGATCGTGCGGCGTTGAGCGGCACCGGCGAGAGGAACGCCCATTCGTTGTGCCGGCGAATGGCGCGTCGCAGCTGCATGCCCCACACCTGGGCGCGGCCCGGGCGATAGCGCAGCGTCTTGAACGGGATCACGATCTCCACCGTCCATCCGCCGTCGAAGCGGCCGGTGCGCACGTCCCACACGGGCAGCGCATCGGCGTTCGAGTCGGTCTCGTCGGTGTAGTAGCGGTCTGCGCGCGCGCCGAGCGGGTTCGTGTAGAAGAAGTAGCCGTTGCGCCGGTCGTAGAACGTGTCGAACATCACGCCGAAGGTGTCGTTCTGGCGAAGCTGCGCGGTGTTCCGGCGCATCTCGTTCGCCACCCACTGCGACTCCGGCGCCGAGTCCCAGCACTTCGCGCTGACGTACACGTTGTTCTCGTCGAACATCACCCAGACGTCGGTCGCCTCCGACGCAGGCGCACCCTCTTTCGGCTCCATCTGGAAGAAGCCGGTAATCGGCTGCGCCTCCCTGTAGAACGGCTCGTCCAGCCGTCCGTCGAAATCGTACCGCCCCGGGACACGGAACGCCCGCGCCGTCACCTTGTTGCGCGCGTCGCGCGCCACCATCGCCGGCGGTACTGGCGGCGGCGGTCCATCGAGGACGATGCCGGGCGGGATCGCAATCGAGGGTTCCTGCGCGGCGGCAGGACCACAGGCCAGCAGGCTCACGCAGGCAAACAGCAGACGGGCAGCGTGGCGTGTCGAGAGGCGAGGTGGGCGCATGGAGAATCCGGAGGCTGGCGACGGAGGTACCGCGTCGAAGCGGCAGGATTCTAGCTGTTCGCCATCAAGACGGGCATACCTCGGATCAGGGAGGGCACGGATTTCAGATTGCAGATTGCAGATTGACCGACGCCTTCGGCTTGGGGTGCGATGCCGGTCACCCGTGTTCCGGCTGGCTGGCGCGAGCGAGATCTGAGTTCCGCGATCGGCGATGCGGAGCTGATAATGGTTTGGTGCCGGAACTGCGCCACGTGCGGGTCACCCGCTATGTCACGCCGCTGCGTGAGGGCGGCTCCCTCCCCGCCATCGTCGATGCCGATGATGACGGGATGTACGTGCTGAAGTTCCGGGGGGCGGGCCAGGGCACGCGAGCGCTCATCGCCGAACTCGTGTCAGGTGAAATGGCACGGGCGATCGGCCTTCCGGTGCCCGAGATCGTCTTCGCGGAGCTCGAACGCGACCTCGCGCGCACGGAGCCCGACCCCGAGATCCATCAGCTGATCTACGACAGTGCCGGGCTGAACCTGGCCCTCGACTACCTGCCGGGCTCCGTCAGCTTCGACCCGGCGGTGCACGCCATCGATCCAGCGCTCGCCTCGCGCATCGTCTGGTTCGACGCGTTCGTGAGCAACGTCGATCGCAGCGCGCGCAACACGAACATGCTGATGTGGCACCGCGCGCCGTGGCTGATCGATCACGGCGCCACGCTGTACTTCCATCACACGCCCGGGTGGGAGCGCGACGAGGCGAGGGCACGAGCCCCCTTCCCGCTCGTCAAGGACCACGTGCTGCTGAGACGGGCGACCGGGCTCGAGGCGGCCGACGCCGAGGTCGCCGCGCGCCTCACGCCGGAGGTCGTCCGGCAGATTCTCGACAGGGTGCCGGACGAATGGTTCGCGGGGGAGTCCGACGCGACCGCATTGCGCGACGCGTACACCCGCTACCTGCTGGCGCGGCTCGAGGCGCCGCGCGCCTTCGTGCAGGAGGCGATCGATGCCCGCTGAGCACACATACGACTACGCGGTGATCCGCGTGGTGCCCCGCGTGGACCGCGGCGAACAGGTGAACGTCGGCATCATCCTGTCCTGCCCGGACGCGGGCTATCTGGAGGCGCGCATCGAACTGGATGCGCGTGTCGTGCTCGCGCTCGACCCCGATGCCGACCTCGACGCCCTGAGGGCGAACCTCGCGATCATCCCCGCGGTCTGCCGTGGCGGCACGGAGGCTGGCCCCATCGGTGCCCTCGACCCGCGCGGCCGCTTCCGCTGGCTGGTGGCACCGCGCAGCACCATCATCCAGCCGTCGCCGGTACACACGGGCCGCACGACTGACCCGGAGCGCTGCCTCGAGCACCTGATGGACCGCATGGTGCGCCGGCGGTCCGCCTGAAGGCGGACCCCACGGTGGCGCTACATCGCTGCCGCCGCCGCCGTAGCGCCAGGCTTCAGCCTGGCGAGGCGCCACACTGAAGTGTGGCGCTACGTCGGCGCGGGCGATATTGGCGCTACATCGCTGCCGCGATGTTGGCAATCGTGGGGTCCGGCTTCAGCCGGACCTTGTCCGACGTACGCGACCGTGCCTTCGTGACCCGTCGTCGTGTCTCTCGCCGCTGTAAGATGACGGTCCGCGCGCGGTGAGGCATCGCCGCGGATGGGAGCGCGTCATGTGGGCAGTGCAATGGGACGGTGAGTTCGTGGTCGGAGGCGAGGACAACCTGCGCCTCACGCCCGCGTTTCGGGTGAAGGAGTTCCGCGATCGCGGCGGCGCCATTCGGGTGCACCGCGAGCTGGTCTCGGCCCTGCAACTGCTGCGGGACAAGCTGGGGCGTCCGCTCTCGATCGCGCGCGTCGTCTCGAACGGACGCGGCGCGGTCGTGACCTGCGACCGGCCAGCGGATCTGCGGACCGCCGCGCGCGGGCTTTGCGATCGGGGCGTGTTCGTCACCTTCGACGCCGTGTCCGACGGCTTCCACGTCGAGATTCCGGACACGAGCCTGCCGCCGGTCGGCCTGGACCAGGCCCTCGAGACCGCCTTCTCCGTCACCGCGGCGTTCGAGACCGCCGGCGATCGGTTCCAGCAGATCACCGGCAACTTCGACGGGGCCGGCCTCTCGTTCGGCCCCGCCCAGGTGAACTTCAAGAGTGAAACACTGCAGCCCCTCTTCGCGAAGTTCAAGGCGGCCGATGAAGGCGCCCTCAGGGCGTGCTTCTCGGACCCCGACGACTACAACGACTTCCAGCGCGTCCTCGCGAGTCCGGTGAGCGCACAGCTGGCCTGGGCCAGCAGCGTCTCGACCGGCCGCGGCAGCCACGACGTGGCTGAGCCGTGGAAGAGCTACTTCCAGGCGGTGGGGCGCGTGCCGCTCTTCCGTGAGATCACCGCCGAGAGCATCCTGCGCAGCTACGGCGGCCGTGCCGCGAGGGCGATCAAGGCGCTCGAGGAGCTGAAGCCGGGCGTGAAGATCACGGCGCTCCGGTCGGTCTGCGCGCTCTACGACCTGGTCGTGCAGCAGGGCAGCCTGGACAAGGCGTGGGACGCGATCAAGGCGCGCGTGGCCCGGGAGAATCCACGGACCGAGGACCAGCTCGTGCGCATCGCGGTCGAGGAGCGCGGGCGCTGCGCGTCGCCGGAGTGGCGCGCCGATGCCGAGAGCCGCCGCGTCGGAATCCTTGAAGGCACGCCGGTCGCGGTTGGCGACCGTCAGCGGGCGAACATCAACTTCTACCTATTGCGGAACGTGCGCGTGGACGGCGTGGAGCGGCTCGTCTCAGGGGACATGAGCACTGATGTCCAGCGAGTCCGCACCGTGCTGGCACAGGGCGACACCCTGCTGGCATAGCCGTATGAGGGTCCGGCTGAAGCCGGACCCCACGACCGACGGCACCAGCACTCGTGGGGTCCGCCTTCAGGCGGACCATCTCCCGCCATCCCGAGCTGTGCGGCGCCTGAGCGCGTGAACGGGTTTTCGGACACCGCAGGCCGACAATCTCACTGGGGACCAAAGACGGGCTCCGGCCGGGCTGGCCCCGCGTACAATGTCCGGATGCTCATTCACGACCGTCGGGCCCTGCTGCCCGCCCTTCTTGCGCTGGCCACCCTGGCTGGCGCGTGTCAGTCCACCTCCACGCCAGCGGCTCCGGCGGCGGCTCCGTCCGTCGCACCGGACGTGTGGGCCACCGTCGACGGCCGCGAGATCAAGCAGGAGGCGATCGAGAAGGCCTTCCGGCGCACCGTGCAGCCGGGGCAGCCGCTCTCCGATGAGGAAGCGCTCACCGCCAAGCTGAACCTCCTCGATCAGGCCATCGTCGAGGACATCATGCTCGCCAAGGCGAAGGCGCTGAACATCCAGCTTCCCGACAGCGAACTCGATACGGCCTACAACGAGGGCAAGAAGAACATTCCGGACGATGCCTTCAACAAGGAACTGGCCGCGCGCAACATCACGGCGGCCGACATGCGCGAGGGGGTCCGCCGCGATCTGCTCGCCCAGAAGGTGATCGAGCGCGAGGTCACCGCCAAGGTGACCGTGAGCGATCAGGAAGTCACCGACTTCTTCAACGCGAACAAGGCGCAGTTCAACCTGCCTGAGGACGCCTACCGCCTCGCCCAGATCGTTGTCACCGGCCAGAAGGAACCCCAGATCGCCAACCGCACGGGCGACGATGCGGCGACGCCGCAGGCGGCGCAGGCGAAGGTACAGATGCTGATGGACCGCCTCAAGGCCGGCACGCCGTTCCCGGACCTGGCGATGGACTTCTCGGAGGATCCGGAGTCGGCCCCGAAGGGTGGCGACGTGGGACTGGTGCCCACCTCGGCCCTGAACCAGGCGCCCAAGCCGCTGCGCGACGCCGTGCTGAAGCTGCAGCCCGGCTCGGTCAGCGTGGTCGGCATGGAAGGCGGCTTCACGATCGTGGCGCTCATCTCGAAGGAAGCGAAGGGTCAGCGCGACCTGAGCATGCCGAACGTGAAGGACACGATCGCCAACAACCTGAAGGCGCGCCGCGAACAGCTGCTGCGCACCGCCTATCTGGAGGCCACGCGAAACCGCGCCACCGTCGTGAACTACCTGGCGCGCCGCATCGTCGACTCGCAGGGCAAGATGCCTGCTGCGCCGGCGCTTGCGCCGACGGCCGCGAAGTAGCCGCTCCGACGCACGGGCCCGCCGCAGCGCGCTGCGGGCTCGTGCCTCAACCTCGCCCGCCTCACCCGCCCCACCGCGCTGACTTCGAGTTCTGAGTTCCGAATTCCCCGGAACCTCCGCACCCCCGTCCGTCTGATCGTGCGAATTCACTCACGCGCACGCTGAACCGTGTTCGTTTGGGCCGCCAGCTCCGTTATGGAGGCTCAGCGCCAGCTTTCGGCCCGCGTGGCGTCTCGTCAACATCAGTCCTGGACCAGCACATGAGATCACTGTTCGGACGTCTGCTCCCCGCCGTCTGCCTGCCGCTGCTCCTGCTGCCCGCTAGTGCAGGGGCGCAGGGCTGGACCTTCGACGCGCGCAAGATTGCCCTGGGCGGTGCCGGCGACGGCAATCTCGCCTCCGGCATGGTGCCGCCCCGTCGTCCCTACCGCGTGGTGGTGATGCCGTTCGGTATCGCGCGCATCCTGGGTGACAAGGACAAGTTCGACCCGGGCTCGACCAAGTTCGACCCGGTCCTGCTGGTCGAGGATGTGGCCAACCCGCTGCACCTGCTCCTCAATCACCAGTCCAACCCTGCGCTGCAGGGGTTCGTGAACGACATCAGGAACGCGCGGCTCAACCGCGACCTGAACGCCTACCGTGGCTTCACGCCGGCCGAGACACTGAACGCCGAAGGGCTCGTCGATTCGACCCTCGGGTACACGTTCAAGATCGGCAAGCGCCGCGGAGGGGGTTTCCAGGGCATCCGCATCGGCGCCGGCCCCTACATCCCCGTGAAGTCCGAGAACAGCCTGGACCCGGAGCTGATCGCGCTTCTCGGGTCGACCTCTCCGGTGGTGCTGCGGAACACGAGGCTCGACCTCGCGAGCCGGACCCGTGGGCAGCTGGGCGTGGCCGTGGCCGCGGGGTACCGCGCCCACATCCCGTGGCCGGCGGACTCCGCCTACTCGTCGCCCCGCGATGGGCTGTACATCGCCGCCGACTACGACTACATCAAGGGGTTCGCGTTCGCCGACATCGACCTCGCCGTGCGGCTCGATACGGATGCCAGCGGACTCATCACGGTGCTGCCCAATACCACGCCGATTCGGTTCGCCCGCCAGTCGGCGACGAGCGGGAGCGGACACGCGATCAACCTTGGCGCGGTCGCGGTGGCCGGTCCGATCGAAGTCGGCTTCGGCGCACGCGGACTCGGCAACACCATGACGTGGAACGACGTCGAGAACGTGACCTACTCGCTGCGCAGCCTCACGAGCGGCAACAGCGACTTCATCGAGTCGCCCACGATCACGGTGCCGCAGCTGACCACGGAGATTCCCGTGGAGTACCGCTTCCACGGCGCGGTGCATGGCACGGGCCTCTCCGTGCTCGGCGATCTGCGCACGGGTTTCAACGGCACGAGCGTGCACGCGGGGGTGGAGGCACGCACGGCCTCCGTCGAAGTGAGAGGGGGGCTGCGCTACGCCAGCGACTACTGGAATCCGGCCGTCGGCGTGGGCCTGAACCTGGGCGCGGTGGGCATCGATGTGTCGCTCTTCACGACGACCGCGAACATCGAGCGGCGCAGGGACAAGGGGATCGCCGCCTCGCTCCGTTTCATGGGCAAGCCGAAGGACGGTCTGGACTAGGATCCACGGCGTGATCCGACTGCTGGCGCTGAGCCTCGTCTTCGCCATCGGCCTGCCCGCGACGAGCCGCGGCGCCGACACCATCAGCAACGTTCCTTTGCCAGGCGGCACGAAGGCGCTGGCACATGTGCTCGGCATCGAGCCGGCGCCAGAACCGGCGCGCGCGGTCGCGGAGTTCGCGCGCCTGCTGCATGCGCTGCCACCCGGCGTCAACCCGCGGGCCGACGCGCGCGTGGCGACGCTGCTGGAGCACGGCACCGCCGTGGCGCAGTTCCAGACCGCGCTGGCCGCCGTGCAGCCGGCCGGCGGTGGCATCAGCCTGCAGCTCGCGCGCGCCGGCAAGGCCGATCGGAGGCGGCTGCAGGACTTCCTGACGCTGGTCGGCCTGAAGCTCCGCGAGCGCAAGAAGCAGTTCACGGTCGAGCGCGACCGCAGCCGCGATGCGGCCGCCCGTGGCGCGGCGGTGGCCGACGTCGGTGTGGACGTCGAGGCGATCGTCGCCGGGCTCAACGCGGGCGAGACGATGCACATCGAGGTGCCGTCGGACGAGGTGCCGATTCCCTTCGGGCCGCTCTACTGGTCGTCCGTGTTCTTCAGGCAGAAGTTCGAACCGCGCGAGGTCGTCACCGCCATCCTGCTCGACAGGCGGGCCTCGCTCATCTGCCGCGGCCTGCTCGCCCTCGACGACCAGACCCTCACCTACTTCGCGGCCCATCCCGAACTCGTCGAGGATCTCGACGGGTCGCGGGCGCCCGCCTTCGGTGCGTTCGGTCACGCACTGGTGATCCACGACGGCCACGTGCTGCCTCCGGGCGGCGCGGATGCCGTCGCGCTCTGGGAAGATCTGCTGGGCGAAAGCGCCAGCCGTCCCGACCGCTTCGTTCGCGAACTCTTCGCGCGCGACGGCGGACGAGTGGCGTATCTCTACGCGGTGCTCGACGCACTGGACTCCGACCGCCGCGCGTTTGCGCTCGGAACCTGGATCGCCGACGCGAAGCTGCGGCGTCAGCGGTTCCGGGCGCTCGTGGATGCATCGCATGCGTCCATCGACGGGTGGGAGATCGAGAAGCGCCCGTTCATGCCGCCGCCCCACGACGCGGCCCTGACTCTCGCCGCCGTCGCCGTGAAGGCCGGTGGTGCCCCCGCGGAACCCGCGGCCCGCCGGTTCTGGTCCCGCGTGTTCGACAGCACCGACTTCCCCGACGAGCCCGCGCGCGAACTGCGCGATCTGGACGACGACGGCGTGGTCGATGCCGCGTGGCTCGTGGAACAGGTCGCCGGTGTCGACGTGCGGCTCAGGGCGGGCCGGCTCGAGCAGCTGCAGTTCGGGCAGCGTACGTTTCGCGAGACGCCGGCGCACGAACTCGGCGACGCGCTGATTGCCACGCGGGCGGTGGTACGAATGCCGGTGCTGATGCAGGCGCTCGCCCGCACCGGTGCACGCACGCCCGGCGTGTTCGCCGCGTCCGCGCGACGGGCGGCGCAGATTACGGAGCTCGGCGCCTCGCAGGCCTACACGGCCCTTGCCGGCTTCCAGGGCAGCCTGGCCCTCATCGAGCGCCTCACCCGTGCGGGGGCGCTCACGGCGGCGCAGGCGGAGACGCTCATTTCGGCGCTCGCCGTGCTCGAACCCGATGGCGACGGCCACCTGGGCCCCGCGGTCGCCGGCTGGCTGCAGGAGCCGCTGGCCACAGCGGTGGCGTCTGGTGGCCCGCTCACCGAGGCAGCGCTGGTCAACGCCGCCGCGGGAAGCGACCGGGCGCCCACGCCGGTTGTGATGTGGGAGGAGCGTCGCTACCGCGTCGATGTGGGTGCGGCCTGGGCCCGCCACGTCTCGCGCATCCGGCAGGCGCAGAAGGGGCCGTCGCTCGACACCGCGCTCGCGCTCGACGGCGTCCGGCGCAGGCTCGCGTCTCCGTCACTGGCGCTGGCCGAGGTGACGCAGGCCGCCACGGACCTGACCGCCCTGGCCTCCTCGCTGGCACCGGTGGCCCTGACGAACCAGGAGCGACCGCCGTCGGTCGATCTGCCGGGCCATCTTCAGCAGGACACCACGCGTCTTGCGCGCGACCTCGCGCGGATCACGCGGGCACAGGACATCCGCAAGGCGCGCGACCTCGCCGACCGGCTCGGCCGCGTCGTGGACGACGTCGTGGCGCAGGCGCTGCTGAACCTGGCGTACGCATGGTCCGCAGCCGAGACCGAGTCGCAGGGTGATGAAGGCGGAGTCGTCGCCTTCCGGCATCACTTCGGGTTCGGTGGACCTGGTGGTGAGGCCCGACTGGCCATGTGGTCCGAACCGCAGCCGGACCTCGCACCTGGACGCCCGTGGCGCGTGCGTGGGGCACTGCTCGGGCTCGACGTCGCGTTCGGACCGCAGATGCTGCGACGCCTCTCGACCGACGGCGCGGAAGCGCCGGTGCTTGGTGGAAACGACCTGGCCACGTTCACCCGGAGCGTCAGCCTGCTGAACCCGCACGCCATGCTCGACGACGGGCAGGCGGCAATTGACGCAGCGCTCGCACGGGGGCAGGCACGGATCGACGCACTCTCCCGGCAGCCCGAGGTGCTGGAGGATGTGCTCGCCGATGCGAGGCTCGACGGCTGGCGGGCGCGGGCCGTGCGGTGGACGCTGCAGGATTCGCGCGGCAATGCGGGCGCCTATTTCTCGCTGGCCGAACGGCTCCGGCTCGGCAATCTCGACGCGTCACTCGATCTCTCGCCGTGGGGCATGTCGCGGCAGGCGAGCGATGGCTGCCTGTGCACGACGCTGGATTCCGGGTCGAGCTGGTGGATCGCTGCGGGCCGCAGCCAGCTCGGGGTCCTGGCCGGCACCGTCCCCGATCTGCATCTGCGGGTGGCGGCAACCCTGAACGAGCTGCACCTGCCGGCCGCGCTCGGCAAGGCGGTGCTGGCCTCGGTGGTCCAGGCGTACATCGACCGCGTTCACCCGTCGGACGACGACGACTGGTTCGGGCTCGTGAGAAGCGCCGGCGCTTTCCCGCGTGAGTCGATCGAGGATGCGGTGGCGGCGCTCACCTCCGACGGACCGCTGGTGCCGGTGCAGGCCGACCAGCCGGGTGCCCGATGAACGGCGCCGCGCGCGCGGCACTGCTCGCGCTGGCAGTCGGCGCGGCGGTCCTGCCCACCCGCGCACAGGTATCACAGGCGCGCGTCGAGATTCTCTCTCCCACCGAAGGCAGCTACGCAAAGGGGCTGACGCCGATCCGCGTCAGCATCGAGCCCGCAGACGGCGTGGCGAGCGTGGTGTTCTCCGCCGACGGCCGGCAGCTCTGCTCTGTGGCCACACCACCGTTCGTATGCGACTGGGATGCGGGGACCGAACTGCGCGAGCATCAGGTTCGCGTCGTGGTCTCCCTCACTTCCGGCAGCCGCATCGTCCGGACCGTGCAGACGGCGGTACTCGAGAATCTCTTCTCTGTGTCGGTGGACACGGTCGAGATTCTGGCGAGCGTGATGAACGGGTCGCGTCCGGTTCGTGGACTGCCGCAGACGGCGTTCACGGTGTTCGAAGACGATGTGAAGCAGACGATCGTGCAGTTCGCGGGCGAGGACGACCTGCCGCTCGAGATCGTCGTCGCCGTGGACCTCAGCACCAGCGTGTCCCAGTCGCTGCCGCTGTTGAAGCAGGCGGTGAAGGCCTTCCTGGGTTCGGTCGCCGATCGGGATCGCGTCACCGTGCTCGGATTCAACGATCGGGTGTTCACCGTCTCGCGCCGCGAGGGTGAGGCGGCTGCGGCGGCCGCGTCAATCGACCGGCTCGCGGCGAACGGGCACACGCGTCTGTACGACGCGATTCTGGGCGGACTGGACCTGCTCGACCGGCAGTCGGGCCGCCGTGCGCTGGTCGTGTTCACCGACGGCGAAGACGAAGGGAGCAGGGCCACGCTGCAGGCGGTCGAGGGCCGGCTGCGCCGCAGCGAGTCGGCGCTCTTCATGGTGGCGGCCGGTCGCGGCAACCAGAGCGCGCCGCTGCAGCGCCTCATGCGGCGCCTGGCGGAGCCGACGGGAGGGCTCGCGATCTTCGAGGAGAAGCCGGAGAACCTGCAGCGCGCCTTCGCGGCGATCCGTACTGAGCTCTCGGGTGAGTACCTGCTCGGGTACGTGTCGACGAACGAGAAGCGGGACGGCTCGTGGCGACGCGTGCGTGTGGAGGTGGAGGCGCGAGGGAAGGTGCGCGCGCGCGAGGGATATCAGGCGCCCGACAAGTAACGCAGCCGTGGGGTCCGCCTTCAGGCGGACCTTGTAGAGGCCGGCTGAAGGCCGGCCCCTACGACAGAGTGCAGCGACCTTACTTGTTCGGCGTGACCTTGTACATGCCGCCCGGGTTGGCGTCTTCGAGCAGCCAGAGCGCGCCGTCGGGACCGACCGCGACATCGCGAATGCGCTTGCCGACTGCCCAGCGTTCCGCCGGAGTCGCCCCGCCCTTGCCGTCGAACGTGATGCGGTTCAGCGTCTGCGACGCCATGCCACCAATCAGCGCCGACCCCTTCCAGCCGGGGAAGAGGTTCGCGTTGTAGAACACGATGTTGCCCGGGGCGATGATCGGCGTCCAGTAGATCACCGGCTTGGCCAGATCCGCACGCGTGTCGGGGCTCGGGATCGGCACCGTGTTGTAGTTCATGGCGTAGGAGACGAGCGGCCAGCCATAGTTCTTGCCCGGCTCGATGAGGTTCAGCTCGTCGCCGCCGCGCGGGCCGTGCTCCACTTCCCACAGCTTGCCGTCGGGCGCGAACGCCAGGCCGTACGGCGTGCGATGACCCGTGCTCCAGGTTTCCGACGGCGAGATGTTGGCCTTGTCGTACGTGTAGGTGCTCACGACCGGCGCCGTCTTCGCACGCTCGGTGTCCATCGGCGGGTTGATGAGCGGCACGCTCGACGCACCGGTCTTGCCGGCCATCGGGTTGCCCGGCGCCGGCTTGCCGTCGAGCGTCAGCCGGAGGATCTTGCCGAGTTCCTGATCCTGATCCTGTGCGGGCGTCATGCGCTGCCGGTCGCCCACGGTGAGGAACAGGTACTTCTTGTCGGGCGAGAACGCGACCGCCGCGCCGAACTGGCCGCCGCGCCCCTTGGGCAGCTGGCGCCACAGCACCTCGAGGTTCTCGAGGCTCGCCTTGTCGGCGGCGATGTTCAGGCGCGCGCGCGCCAGCGCCAGGCCGGAGGTGCCGGGATCGCCGGGCTCCGAGTACGTGAGGTACACGCTCTTGTCGGTCGCGTAGTTCGGTGACGTGTAGACACCGAGCATGCCGCCCTGGCCCTGCCACAGCACGGGGGGCACGTTGTCGACCGGCGTCTTCTCACCCTGCTGCGTCACCAGCCACACCGGCCCGACCTTTTCGGTCACCAGCATGCGGCCGTCGGGCAGGAAGGCCACCCGCCACGGCAGCTTGAAATCGGCCACCTTCGTCATCGTGAACGGGAGGGTGGCTTCGGGCGCCTTCTCGCCCGCGTTGATCTGCGCCTGAGCCGCCGAGGCCGTGAGGGCCAGCAGCATCGCCGCGTTCACCAGCGTCTTCATGAGTCTCCTTCTTCGGTCGGGGACGCGAACCCGTGTCCCTGGAAAGGGGGATCGTATCACTGTGGCCATGCAAGGCGGGTTGGGCAGGTCGGGCTGGGAGGGCGGTGTGGGCGGACGGCTCCGCTCGAGAGGCGTGCGGCCGGGTTGGCGGCGCTGACGCCAGGCTGAAGCCTGGCGCTACGTACGGCTACGTACCGCCACACTTCAGCGTCGCAGCGTGGCAGCGTGGCAGTACGTAGCGCCACACTTCAGTGTGGCGGTGTGAGGGTCCGGATCAGGCGGACCCTACACCCGGCGCTACTGCTTCGTCACAGCGAAGTTGTCGATGTGGACTTCGAGCTGGTGGTTGACGCGGATGCCCGCAATGCCGTCGGTCTTCGCGGTCATGCCGGTCTTCGGCGTCGAGTGGACGACCGTGCCGTTCACGACGTAGTCGATCTTGTTGGCCTGGACGCGCACCTCGAGGTCGTTCACCGACGTGCCGTCCGCGCCCGGCTTCTTCACGGCGTCGCTCGCGGTCTTGGCCTGAATCGTCGGCGCATTCACATCGCCGTCACGACGCTTCAGCAGCCAGGTGCCGTCCTGTCCCACGGTGAAGTAGATGTAGTTCTGGTTCGGTCCGTCGAGTTCGGCACCGCCGAAGACGAGGCCGTAGTAGTTCGTGTGGCCGCTGGGCTTCACGAGCTTGAAGCTGCCCTTCACGGTGTAGTTGCCGGTGGCGGTGTTGGCCGGGTTCCAGTAGACCGCGGCCGCAGGGTTCGTGGCGTGGAAGCCGTTGCCCATCGTGACGAACTTGACCGTGCCGGCCGCATCCGGGTCAGACGCGCTGGTGCTGCGGTCGAGGCGCTGCTTCCAGCCGGCAGGGGTCTGCGCGGCGAGGGTGATGGCGGTGAGGCAGACCAGGGCTGCCGTGGCGAGCGTACGCTTCATGAAATCCTCCAGAGAATTACGAGTACCTTACGGGGATTTTATGCGTAGTCCGCTGCGGAGTGCCAGCACATGGTTGCCTCAGCCTCGGGCCGTCTGGCACGGTCTGCGGTGGTCGTTTCGAGGCCTCCTGGTCTCGTTCCGAAGCCGCACTCGTTGGGGCGCGTTCGCCTCGGTAACCGACACCCGCTGAAAACCACAGGAAACCCGTGTACTCTCTCCGTCAGTCGAGCTGGCAGCACTGTTGCGGAGGGGAGTCACATGGCAAACAGGAAAACACCGAAGGTCGCATCGACAACCACCGGCGCCGGGTCAACGCGCACGGCGCTCAGCGTGAAGAAGAAGGCCGTGAAGGACCTGGCCACTGGCCCCACCGACAGAGCGGTCAAGGGCGGCGCGAACTATACCCGTGCGATCAGTGGCGCACTGTAGTTAGAGCGTCGTCGTGTGGAGGGAGCGTAATCGAGGGGGGAAATTGGCTGGGACGCAGGGATTCGAACCCCAATAACCTGCTCCAGAGGCAGGTGTCCTACCGTTGAACGACGTCCCAGCACGGGTCGAGCAGGTCGGAAACCAGATTATACCCGCCCGCGGCGGTAACTGGTCAAGCCTTCACCATGAAAGACGCGCGCCGACGTTGATGGGTGCCGCGGGAGGGTCCGCGTCACCTGAGCGTCGGCCCGGCGGGCGGACTCATGCCGCCTCCCCGAGCCTTGCCCCTCATTCGCGACTAGCCTTCCGAGCCGGCCCCGCCTGATCCGCTGGACCCGCCGCCCGGGTTCTCGGCGCTCGAGGCGCCCCCGGCGCCACCCATCTGCTCCTGCTTCCGCCGATGGCTCGCCATGCCGCCCTTGCGGCCCGCCTCCCGCGCTTCCTCAGACGTCCACTCGTGCGCGGTCCCCTTCTGGTGCGCGGCCTTGCCGCCCTTGCTCGCTATCTCGCGCTGCTTGCTCCGATCCATCGAGGCAAACCCACGGTCCTCTTTCGCCACCTTGCCCTCCTCGCACACACCGCAGTTGCGTCGTGGTGCACGCAAACGCTCGGGCTGCAAGCGAGATGCCGCAAGATTGCGACTAAGTCACTGTGGATCAATAACTTAAGTGGAAAACTCTTTCTCTCGACGGAACCAGCATTCCGCCGGGCGCGGAAGATGTTTTCCGTCCGGCCGCAAACGCGGGCCTGACACGCACTTCCGCGCGAGAGCCGGGGTCGAACCCGGCGGAACTGGTTTAGCCCTGGGCCGACCGTCCCCGCGCGATCCCTTCCTGCAGGCGGCGCTGGACCCGCTCGCGGCCGAGCAGCGACGCCACCTCGAACAGCCCCGGGCTCACCGTCTTCCCAGTCAGGGCGACCCGGATGCCGTGGATGAGCGCGCCCGCTTTCACACCCCTGACCTCAGCGACCGTACGGGTGGCGGTCTCGATCGAGGCGGGATCGAACGTCTCGAGCGCGGCATAGGCCGCGGCTACAGCGCCCAGGTGCGCATCCATCCCCGCGGCCGCGAGGTGCTTCGCCACCGCCGCGTCGTCCCACTCGAGTTCGTCTGAGAAGAAGAAGCGGCCGAGCGTCACGTACTCGTCGAGGCGCCTGGCGCGCACCTTCAGCAGCTCGAGTACGGCGAAGAACCAGGCATGCCGATCGTCCAGCAGGTCGTCGTGCCACAGGCCCGCAGCCTCGAACCAGGGTTTCACGCGGGTGGCGAGTTCCATCGGCGGCAGGCGGAGCATGTGCTGCTGGTTGAACCAGTCCAGCTTCTCCTGGTTGAACACCGCGTTGCCGCCGCTGATGCCGCGCAGGTCGAACACCTCTTTCAGCTCGTCGGCCGTGAAGAGCTCGCGATCGCCCGCGCCCGGCGACCAGCCGAGCAGCGCCAGGAAGTTGAGCATCGCTTCGGGCAGGTAGCCCTGCCGCGCGTACTCCATCACTGACGTGGCGCCATGCCGCTTGCTGAGGCGCTTCTTGTCCGCCCCGAGAATGAGCGGCACGTGCGCGAACTTCGGCACGGCGGCGCCAACCGCCTCGTACAGCAGGACGTGCTTCGGCGTGTTCGAGATGTGATCGTCGCCGCGCACCACATGCGTCATCTGCATCTCCACATCGTCGGCCACGACGGAGAGGTGGTAGGTGGGATAGCCATCCGATCGCAGGATGACGAAGTCTTCGATCACCGCGTTGTCGAAGACGATGTGGCCGCGGACCAGGTCGTCGAACTCAGCGGAGCCCGCGGGCACGAGAAAGCGGATGGCACGGGGACGCTGCTCCGCCTCGTATGCGGCGCGTGTAGCGGCGTCCAGGTGGCAGCAGCGCCGGTCGTAGCGCCAGGCGCCTCCTGCCGCTTCCCCTTCGGCGCGGCGCGCCTGCAGTTCGTCAGGGGTGCAGTAACAGGGGTACGCCTTGCCTTCCGCGAGCAGCCGCTCGGCCATCGCCCGGTACTGCTCGAGCCGTTCCGACTGGAAGTAGGGGGCGTGCGGGCCGTCGACCTTCGGCCCCTCGTCCCACTCGAGCCCCAGCCAGCGCAGGCCGTCGAGGATGCCTTCCACCATCTCGGCGGAGGAGCGATCGACGTCCGTGTCCTCGATGCGCAGCACGAACGTACCGCCATGCCGGCGCGCGAAGAGCCAGTTGAAGAGCGCCGTGCGGGCCCCGCCAATGTGCAGGTAGCCCGTCGGAGAGGGGGCGAAGCGGACGCGGATCATCCCCCTATTCTAGTGGCGTCGATCTACATCGCGAGGGTCGGCTGGCCGAAGAGGAACCCCTGCCCGAACTGGGCGCCGAGGTTCAGCAGCGCCGAGACGTCCTCGCGGTCTTCGATCCCTTCGGCGACGACGAGCGCGCGAAGGGCGTGGGCCACCGTGATGAGGCGGCGCAGCGTCTGCTCGCGTCCCTTGTCGTGCCCGATGCCGGCGACCCACCGCCTGTCGATCTTCACCACCTCGGGCTCGAGCAGCACCAGGTGTTCCAGCGACGTCCTGCCGAAGCCGACATCGTCGATGCTCAGGCGGAGGCCCGCGCGCCGCAGGCGCGACACCGCTTCGCGCAGGGCGGACGGCGCACCGAGCAGCTGCTGTTCGGACAGCTCGATGCAGAAGCCCTGAATGGAGCCGTTGTCGTCGAAGTACGAGACCAGCTCATCGATCGGCGTCTCCATGAGCGTCGAGGGATACAGGTTCACGTGCCGCCAGCCATCGTAGCGGCTGGCCGACCTGATGCAGTTCTGGAAGCAGCGCAGGTCCACGGACGACAGCAGGCCATCTTCCGTCGCGCGCCTGAACAGCTCCTGCGGCTGTGCGATCGGACCGTCGGGCCCGCGCGTCAGGAACTCGTGCCCCACCATC
The DNA here is from genome assembly GCA_046331345.1 of Vicinamibacterales bacterium. GTDB lineage: Bacteria > Acidobacteriota > Vicinamibacteria > Vicinamibacterales > CAVVIG01 > CAVVIG01. The sequence goes on from JAXLRA010000007.1 coordinate 458,757, forward strand.
TCGCCCGTCTCCAGGCTGACGATCGGCTGCTGGAAGACGCGCAGCGCGTTGCCTCGTATGAGCGCCAGCAGGTCGCCCGTGCGGCCGGTGCCGGCCAGGCGGTGCGATCGGGCCAGCGTGACGCGGTTCTTGCCGTTGGCCTTGCTGTCGGCCAGCGAGGCGTGTGCGTTCTGCAGGATGTCATCGATGCGGGCATTGTCGATGTCGACCGGCGTGACCGCCATGCTGACCGTGAGGTGCAGCGTGATGTCGTTCACGACGAGCTCGCTGTGCGCCGCCGCCTGCCGCAGGCGGTCCGCAATGAGGGCAGCCTCCACCACGCGCGTGTCAGGGAGCACGAGCACGAACTCGTCACCGCCGACACGGGCGAGCCGGTCGGAGGGTCGCAACACTTCGGTGAGCCTGTGCGCCAGCTGTCCGAGCACGTAGTCGCCGACCGCGTGGCCATGTTCGTCGTTGATGATCTTGAAGTTGTCGCAGTCGATGAGGATGGCCGAGAGCTGCGACCCGCCGCGCCGCGCGCGATCGGCCTCGGACACGAGCGCTTCGGTCAGCCCACGCCGGTTGAGCAGCCCGGTCAACGGATCCACCGACGCGAGCTCGCGCAGGTTCAGCTCCGCCAGCTTCCGCTCGGTGATGTCGATGTGGGAGATCACCGCGCCGGAACTGCCGTCCACGCGGACGGCATGCATGAGGAACCAGCGGCGCTCGGTCTGCGAGTGACACGGGTACTCGAGCACGAAGCGATCGATCTCGCCCGCCATCAGGCGCTTCAGCCCTTCGCGTGCTTCGTGCCCCTCCGAGCGGTCGGGCAGCTTGTCTTCAGCGCACACCTCGAGGTAGTTGCTGCCGACACCGACGCGCTCGACCGACCCCTCGTTTTCGTAGGCAAAGCGCTCCCACGCGGCGTTGACCATCACGATCGTGCCGTTCCGGTCGATCATCGACACCTGCTGCGGCATGGAGTCGAGCACCTTCTGCGTGCGCGCGTTGGCTTCGGCCAGCGTCGACACGTCGACGAAGCTGACGACCACACCCGCCGGCGAGGGGCCCTTGGAGAGGTAGGGCGTCATCCGGATCAGCACGTGGTCGCTGCCCTCCGTCGCGGTGCGCCGCTCGATCGGCCTGGCATTCATCAGCACGGACTGCAGGTCGCCGAGGAAGTCGGTGCCGCCGAGCTTCAGCGCGAAGTGGGAGATCGGCCGGTGGAGGTCGTGCTCCATGAGCGGGATGTGCCGCGTGGCCGCCGGCGAGAACTTCCGGATGGTGAGGTCCGAATCGAGCAGCAGCGTGCCGATGTCGGTGCTCCGGAGGATGTTGTCGACGTCGTTGGTGAGGTCGGCCAGTTCCTGGATGCGTGACGCGTACTCCGCGTTCACCGTCTGCAGTTCCTCATTGACCGCCTGCAGCTCCTCGTTGGTGCTGTGCAGCTCCTCGTTCGACGAGGTCAGTTCCTCGTTGGTGGCCTGCAGTTCCTCGTTCGAGGTTTCCATCTCCTCGAGCATGGCCTGCAGGTTCTCACGCGAGTGCCGCAGTTCCTGCTGGAGTTCGGCCAGGTGCAGGCTCTCGTCGGTATCGACCGCGAGCACCGGTCCGGCCTGCTGCAGCCCCTGCGCGAGCGGCTCGAAGGCCACGAGCAGGACACGCGCACCTTCGAGGTAGGACGACAGCGGCGTGACGCGCAGCGTGACCGACGCAGGGGCATCCGCGCGCTCGTCGGCACTCGCGGCATAGGCCCCCGGCTGGTTGCTCCGGATCGCGCGCGGAACGGCCGCCGACAGCAGCCCGGCCATGTGCCGGGAGAGCATCGGCAGGACGCTGGTCCCGGCATCGCCGGACGGCACACGCAGCCACTCGCTGACCTCGCCGAACACGTGCACCAGCCGCAGGTGCTCGGTGATGACGATCGACGGCGGCGCGTAAGTGCGCATCAGGTGGTTGGAAGCCTCGTCGATGCCGCGTGGACGCCGGTCCTCGTGCACGAGGGCCGGCCGCACCGTCCGGAGCCCACTCAGGTGCGAGAGGTACTCGGAGCGGCTCGACTGATCGGCCTGGCTCACGAAGATGCGGTGCCGGCCGTCGAGCGCCCTGAAGGCGCCGCCGGCGTCGCCGAGCGACTCGCTCGGGCCCAGCAGCAGCACGCCGCTCGGCCGCAGCGCGAAGCGGAAGGCTGCGAGCACCCGCTGCTGCAGGGTCTGATCGAGGTAGATCAGGAGGTTGCGGCAGGACACCAGCGAGATGCGCGTGAACGGCGGGTCGCCCGTGATGTCGTGCGGCGCGAAGACGACCGACTGGCGCAGTTCGCGGCGTACGCAGTACTGGCCGTCCTTGCGCTCGAAGAACCGCTGGAGCCGCTCGGCGGAGACGTCGGTCTCGATCGAGCTGCTGTACAGGCCGGCGCTGGCCACTTCCAGTGCCACGCGGTCGATGTCGGTGGCGAGCACGCGCAGGTCGATCGGCCGCCCATCGCGCTCGATCTCCTCCTGGAGCACCATCGCGAGCGAGTAGGCTTCCTCGCCCGTCGCGCAACCTGCCACCCAGACGCGGAGCGGTTCGCGCGCGGGCGCCTGCCGCACCAGATCGGGCAGCACGCTCCGCGACAGGGTGTCGAAGACGTCCGTGTCGCGGAAGAAGCGCGTGACGCTGATCAGCAGATCGCGGCGCAGCTGGTCGAGCTCGGTTGGAGTCTCGCGCGCATGCCGGAGGTAGTCCTCCAGCGTCTGGCAGCCCGTCGCGGCCAGGCGGCGGGTAATCCGGCGCAGCACGGTGCCGCGCTTGTAATGCGTGAAGTCCACGGCGGTCGTCCGTCCGAGCAGCTCGAGCAGCTGCCCGAGGGCATCGGACGAATCGTCGAGGGCGTCGGCGACTTTCGACGTGAAGGCGGCCGGGTCCCGAAGGGCCTCGGCGATGAGCGGCGCCATGTGCCCGGGCGGGACCACGGCGTCGGCAAGGCCGGTCGCCAGCGCGCTGCGGGGCATGCCGTCGAACCGGGCGCTGCCGGCCTCCTGCACCAGCACCAGACCGCCGCACGTCTTCACGGCGCGGATGCCGCGCATGCCGTCGCTGCCCGTGCCGGACAGCACGATGGCAATCGCCCGGGAACCCTGCGCGCGCGCCAGCGACTCGAAGAAGAGGTCGATGGAGAAGTTGATGGCGTGCGGACGGTCCACCATGCGGAGCCGGTCGCCATCCAGCACGACGTTGTGCGACGCCTCGTTCAGGTAGACGTGATTGGGCTCGGGCCGGATGCCTTCGGCGACACGCGTCACCGGCATCGTGGTGTGCCTGGCCAGCAGCTCCGCCATGAGGCTCTTGTGATCCGGCGACAGGTGCTGAATCACCACGAACGAACAGCCGAGGTCGGGAGGCAGCCGGTCGAAGAACTGCTCCAGCGCCTCGAGGCCGCCGGCGGACGCGCCGAGCCCCACCACGAAATGCGGCAGTCCGGTCGTCGGGGCGTCCTTCGACGCGGCGGCGCTGTCAGTACGCGGGGCGTCGGCCGGAGAGGGTGTCGGGGTGGTTTCGCCCGGGCCGGACGGCTCGGGCTGAAGGTTCAGCGGCTGCGCTGTGGACATGGGCGCCCCTTCCGAGACGGATCTGACGACGGCCAGTTCCTGTCGGGCTAGGGTCGAGTATAGGCATGGCGATTACCGGATTTGCGTCAGATTCCGGCCTAACCTCTTTGTTGTTCCTGACTGCCGGGTTCCCGTCGGCTGCATTCAGTGCAACCGCATGTATGAGTTCCCGGCCGTCCTGGTCACCGCAGCGAGAACCGGAACGGAATGGTCGATCCGTCCGTCAGCGTGATGCGGAAGTCGTAGCTGGTGCGGCCGCGCAGGCGGCGCGTATCGATCACGAAGACCCAGCTCTTCAGGATCGGCTCCCACTGGAAGACCGGCGGCATGAGCAGCGAGGGCACGTCGTCGTTGAGCACGCGGGTCCCGTCGCGGCCGACGCTCTGCACCAGCTTGAAGTCCGCGACGACCGGGGGGGTCCGCACCGGCGTCCCTCCCGCATCACACACCCGGAACCGCGCGAACACGGGCCACCCCTGCGGAAACACACTGCGTCCGTCGTCGTCGATCGGCGGGAGGATTTCGTGCCCGTCGCCCAGGTAGCACCGCCCGCCCGGCGCAAAGACGACGCGGTAGCTGCGCACCACGGTGGTCTGGTTGCCCGCGGTATCGAGCGCGGTCGCCTGGAAGGACCGCGTGCCGACCGTCGACGTATCAAGCCAGCTGTCGTTCGCCGCCGTTCCCGCGCAGCTGCTGATGCCCAGCCCGGCATCCGTGCACTGGTACTGCGCCCGCACACGCTGGTTCAGCACGTACACGGCGTCCTGCGCCGGTGCGGTGATCGCGACAACGGGCGGAATCGTGTCGCGCACCAGCACCTGCACATCGTCGATCGACGTCAGGCCTTCGGCGTTGCTGACGGTGAGGGTCATCGTGCTCGTGCCCGCGGGGCAGGTGAACGAGGCCGATGCCGTGGAGGCGGAGCCGCACGGGCCGCTCCAGGCGAATGACAATAGGCTGCCTGCCGGGTCCGTTCCCGCGCCCGCGAGTGTGACCACGGCTCCGACCGGTCCGGTCGCTTCGGCAACGACATCGGGTCCTGCGCTGGCCGTCGGCGGTGCGCTCACGACCACCCCGAGCGCACCCGGATCCACGATCACCCCGTTCGCCACGCCGTCCGCATCGCCAGGCCCGCCGTCGGTGAGTGTCAGCGTCAGCCCGCCCGTCGTCGAAACGCCGCCTCCAAAGCGGCTCCACACGTTGGCGTTCAGCTTCCAGTAGCCGCTGACCGGGGTCGGCGTCGAGATGCCGATGGTGATCGTGCCGCCCACGGGAACGTCGTAGACGTCGAAGGCCATCGCTCCGTACGGGAACGTCACGCCGCCCGGAGGCGCGGGCACCGACGATGTCGGCAGCGACTGCAGGCTACCGAAGGTGCCGCTGCTCAGGTTCAGGGTGATCACGCCGCCGGCCGCCGATCCTGACGGCATCGGCGTGACAGGAACCGATCCGGTGACGGCATTGCACACGTTGCTGCCAGCAGACATGTCGTAGCAGTCGATGCTGCCGAACTCCATGCGCGGCTGGTAGTCGTTCGACGCCGGCACGGCGAGCGCGCGCGCCGCGAACGTCCAGACCGCGGACGCGCCGGGCGCGATGGACGCCAGCGTGCAGGTCATGGTCACGCCCGGCGTCCCGAGCGCCCCACCCGACAGCGCGGGCGCGAAGCTGCACCCGGAGAGGAACGGCTGCGCCGTGATCTGCGTCAGTCCAAGGCTGGCCGGCAGGATGAAGGTCGCCTTCACGTTGCGCGCCGTCGTCGTGTTGCTGTTGGTCAGCTGTCCGGTGATGTTCACGAGGTCGCCGAGCTGAATCGGAGCGCCGTTGCTCTTCCCGCCGGTGAGCGTCGCCGTGAGGGTGGCGCGGGTGACGATTGGCCCGGCAGCCACGCTGTCGCACTGGCTTCCGCCAGCCGTCGAGAGGTCGATGCAGTCCACACTGCCCACCCTCATGACGATCGGCGCCGCCGGCGCAATCGGGACTGCGGCCACCTGCGTGACGAACCGCGCTTCCTTGATTTCTCCAGGCGCGACGGTGCCCAGCGTGCAATCGATGAAGACGCCTGGCGCCGGGAGGTTCGGCCGATACGAGCAGCCGGTCAGCGGACCAAAGATGCTGAGCGCCTGCGTGCCCGCGAGTTCCGTCGGGAACTGCAGTGTGACGCGGGTCTGCCGGGCCGGTGCGGCGCCCGTATTCGTGACTCGCGTCACGAGCGTCACCGCGCTGCCCACCACGGCCGTCGCGGGAGGCACCGGTGACTCCACCAGCAGTTCCGCCTGCATCGTCGTGACGAGCTGCGTTGTCTGCACGTTCGCCACGGCGCACTGCGTCCCGGTCAGCGGCGACGTGGCGACGCAGTTGTTCGCATACACCACCACCGGAAAGGAGATCGCGCCTCCGGTGGGCGCAGTCAGCAGCTTCCCGGTGAACGAGAGCACATGGGTGCCGTTGACCGGGAGCGGCGCAAGGCTGCACGTGAGGGTGACGTCCGGTGTTCCCGCCTGTGTCAGCCCCGCGCTGAAGCTGCATCCGGAGAGGCCTGGCAGACTATCGAGCGACACGACACCGATTTCCACCGGCATGTCGACGACGACGCGAATGCCCGTGGCATCGGTCACACCCGTGTTCACGACGTCGATCTGATATGTGGCGGTGCCGCCGACGGACACCAGGGTGGGCGACGCCGTTGCGTTGATCCCGAGTGTCGCTGGCGGGCGGGCGACACTGACGAGCGCCGAGGCGATGTTGTTCTGCGTCTGGGCGTCGGGCTCATCCGCCGCGATCGACGCGTCGACGATCAACGTGGCCGGGCCGCTCCCGCCCGTGAAGACCCCCGACGTGGCGGTGGCCGTGACGGTGAAGACCGTCGACGTGCCTGGTGCAAGCCGGGCCACCTGGCAGGACAGCGGCACGCCGTTCACCAGCGGCGCGCAGGTCCAGTTCGGCGGGAACGTCGAGCCGCTGAAGCCGACGCCCGCGAGGAAGTTGAACCCCGAGAGCCGCACGTTGCTTGCCGCATCGGGGCCACTGTTGAACACGGTGACCGACAGCGTGACGGGCTGGCCCACGTTCACGGTTGCTGGCGTGGCCGAGATCAGCACCGACACGTCGGCGGCTGGCGGCACTACCGGGCGGATGATGGTGATCCCGGTCGACACCGTGTTGTTCGAGGGCGACGGATCGGGCTCCACGCCGAGCACGTTCGCGCCGATGGTCAGCGTCTGCGACGGTTGCCCCGCCTGAATGAGGCCCTCATGCGAGGTGGCGCTGAAGGCAATGGTCACGATCTGCGTGGGATCGATGGCCCCGAGATCGCAGGTGACCGGGTTCCCGGAGGTCCACGGCTGGCACGTCCCACGCGACGGCCCCAGCACCAGGTTCTGGAACGAGGTCAGCGCGTCCAGCCCGCGCAGCACGACACCCGACGCGGTGCTGCTGCCGGCATTGGTCACGCTGAGCGTGCCGGCCACCGGCTGCCCTGCCACGACAGCAGGTGTCGTCAAAGCGATCGAGAGCTGCAGATCGATCGGCGTGCCGGCCTGGTAGGTCACCGTTACCGGTGCGAAGTACATCGGGTTGATCGGCAGGCAGGCCGGATCGCTGATGCAGGCTTCCTCTTCCGCGAATGCGTAGGAGAACGTCGTGGCCCCGTTGGCCGCGCCCGGATCCGGCGTGAACGTGATCACCTGTGCCGGATCGGTCATGCCCGGAAACGCGATGTGCCCGAGCCCGAGGCCGCCGTCGCAGTTCGCACCGTCGAAGACGAACGCGCCGATGTTCGCGCACGAGGACACCATCTGGATGTAGTGCGCCGCCTTCGGCCGCTGCAGCACATCGTTCGCGAGCACGTCGATGGCGACAGGAGGCCCCTGGGGTGCCGTGGTCGCCACGTCGGCGATCGCGCGCCGCGATGCCTGCGCTGGCGCGGCGGCACTGGCGACGACAATCACGGTGGTCGTCGGCGGAGTGGCGCCGGACCCGTCAGCGGTGATTACCGCCCGGGCCACGGACACGTCACCGGGCTGCCCGGTGCCGCGGTGGTAGAGCGTCACCATGCCGGCGTACTCGTAAGGCGGCGTCAGCAGGCTCATCCAGCTCGACCCGCGGAAGGCATTCGGATCCGACGTGGCGCGCGTCACGTCGTACGCGGTGCCGGCCAGCGCCGTCGCGACCTCCGCTGGCGACAGCGCCTCGAAGGTCACCGTTCCCGTGAGCGGCGTCGGGCCGAGCACCCACGCACGCCCGGCGGCGAGGTCGCCGATCGCCACGCTGCCAATGTCAACGAGGGGGTTGAGCGACACCAGCGGCGGGGTGGCCACCGGCGTCACCGTGACCACCGCTGTCGCCGTCGCGCCGCGCGCATCGGTGATCTGGTACCAGAAGGTGTCGGGTGCTGTCAGCGGGGCAAGGGCGGTGTAAGTGATCGAGCCGTCAGCATTCACGACGGCCGTGCCCCGTGCAGGCGCACGTGGAATACCGCTGACCGTCAGCTGATCGCCGTCCGCGTCGGAGTCGTTCGCCAGCACGCGGATGCGCACGGGCACGGTGCCACTCGCTCCGGCGGCATCGGGCTGCGCGTCCGGCGGCGCGTTGAGGAATCCGTTGACGTAGGTCGACACCGGCGTCGAGATGTCGACGCGCGCGCCGCTGTACTGCAGCACCGCGCTGGCCAGGACGCATGGCGACGAACCGAGGCCGCACTGCTGGGCGTACGGCGGAGAGACGGTAAACGTCAGTGCATGCGTGTCGGACCGTTCACCGGGATAGAGGATGCTGTTCCACTGGCAGTACCCATGCGTGTCCGTGACAGCGCAGAACCAGTTGTCGCTGGATTCCTGATCGAAGGTGAGACCGGCGGAGAACGTGAACGACACCGTATTGGAGTACAGCGCCACACCGGACGTGTTCTCGAGCGCCAGCGTGTAGCTGACCTGGTTGCCCTCGGTCGCGGTGGCCGGTCCGAGGAACTCGACGGGGGTGCTGGCCGCACGTGGCACCGTGAAGACGACGCCTGCGCCCGCGGGTGTGCCCGGCGCACCGCCGTTCGCCGCAACGCCGTAGAGCGCGCCGTCCGGGCCCTGCACCAACGCACCCGAGGGGCCGCCGCCATTTGCCCCCGTGAAGAGGTGGATGGTCCAGGGCCGGTCGTCGATCTCCCCGATGCGGTACACCACGCCGCAGTGGATGATGGCCGAGCAGCCGCGGCCGCTGTCGAACGCCGAACCGTAGAGATGCCCGTCGTGCCCGAGCAGCAGCGGCGTCTGGGGGTGCGCTCCGTCGCCACCGTAGAACTGCCTCAGGCGGGTGAACTCGGTGCCATCGGGACGCAGGCGGAAGAGCGCGCCGAACTCCCGCGTCTGGTCGGTGCTGCTGTATTCGACACCGAACAGGTGCGGCGTGCCGTCGGGTCCGGGCGCTTCGGTCACCCCCACCTGCGGGTAACCGTCGAGGTCCGCGAGTGTGGTGAAGCCCGACCCGTCGCGGCCAATGCGGAAGACGGTGCCGGCACCGAGCGCGCCACCCAGCCGGGTCGTGCCGTACAGCACACCGTCGCTGCCTTCGATCAGCGTGCCTCGGGGATCGGAGCCGTCCGTGCCCGTGAACGCGTGCAGTTCCTCGAGGGTGCTGCCGTCCCTGGTGACCCGATAGACGACACCGTTGGTGATCGATCCCGTTCCCGCCGTGCCGTACAGCCAGCCGTCGCTGCCGACGATGACGCCGGCTTCGGGGGTGGCGGCGTTGCCGTCGAACGAGTACACGATGTCGACAACCGGCGTGGTGCCCCGCACGTCGAGCCGGTACAGCGCGCCGCCGCCGAACGCGCCGCCCCCGGAGGTGGTGCCGTAGAAGACACCGGCCGTGTCTTCGACCAGGGCTCCGAACCCGGGACTCAGTCCGTCGTCGGTGACGGACCCGTCGCCGAAGTTGTGCAGGATCTCGAAGCCCGAGCCGTCGGTGGCGAGGCGGAAGATTGTGCCGCCGTACTTCCCCGTCGACGTGGTCCCATACAGCCGCCCGTCCCGCCCCATCGTCAGCCCCCCGAGAGGAGTGCCGGCTGTGAAGCCGTCGAACGCCTGCAACACGGATGGCGCCTGTGCCGACGCGGGGGCGGCGAGCAGGGCGATGGCGCAGAGGCAGGCGGCAAGGTGTCGAAGCACGGCAGTCATGGGCGCAATTCCAGGGTTCGTCGAGCGGCGGCGCTCCCCTTCGGCTGAAGGAGGCGGGACGCCTGGCTCTGGGTCGCCCGGGAAAGCGAGATTGGCGGTCGAACTGGATCAGGCCGTGGAGGGAGACGGGGGAAGAAGCGCGCGAAAACGGGTCGGGACTACGTCGCGGACGCCGGAACCGCGCCTGTGGGCGCCACTGCGGGAGCCCGGCGCAGGCACCGCTTCCCGTCGCGCTTACCTTCGTACATGGCGGCGTCGGCGTGCTTGAGCAGCGCGGCGGGATCGCGCGGCGCGGGTGGCGACAGCACGTAACCCACCGTGAGCCCGATCCGCACGGTCTGGTGGGCCAGCACGAACGGGGCATCGGCGAGGGCCAGCAGGGCGGCACCCAGGTCTTCGGCGGCCTGGGCCGTGCCCACGCGGTCCGCCAGCACCACGAACTCGTCGCCGCCCAGCCTGGCGACGATGTCCGTGGAGCGGACCGTCTCGCGGAGGCGCGTGCTGATCTGCACGAGGAGTTCGTCGCCGGCGTCGTGGCCGTGGTGATCGTTCACCGCCTTGAAGCCGTCGGCGTCGATCAGGTACAGCGCGAGCAGATCGGCGGCATTCCGCCGATCGCCGTCGAGTTCCTGGGTCAGACCGCGACGGTTCGCGAGCCCCGTGAGCGGGTCGGTCAGCGCCAGCGTCCGCATCAGGTCGCGCTCGACCCGGGCACGCTGGGCCGCGTCGCGCACCGCCTTCGTCCGCAGCCCGAGCACGTACATGAAGGCCACCATGTCCACGGTGGCGCCGATCTGGAAGGCGTGCAGCGTCCAGAAGGTGGCCGGAACCACGCCGCCGATCACGCCGATGATGACCGCCGTGGTCGCGAAGTACACGAGCCAGCCGAGGAGCAGCGCCACGCCCACGGGATCGCCTCGCCGCGTCATGCGCACGGCGCCCGGAATGCCCATCAGCGCCGGCACGGGACCGAGGACGGAGACAACGGCCGTGATCACCGGCAGCGGCAGGGCACCGAGCTGGAACAGCACCCCAAGAGCGGCGCACCCCACGGCACCGCCCTTCATGACGCGCGAGAAGGTCGGCGTGGTGCGCGGCTCGTCGAGGGCCTGCTCCACGAACAGGAACGAGCCGACGAGGGCCATGAGTGCGGCCGTGCCGCCCGCGCGTCCCTCGAAGGTGAACGCGTCGGTCCAGAGATACTGCAGGCCGATGCCGAACTGCACGACCGAGAACAGCAGGCTTCCCGTGATGAGGGCCGAGTATTTGAGGAAGAACGGCTCGCGCAGCACGACCCACTGCGAGAGGCTGTAGAACAGCAGGCAGAGGCCGATGCCGCCGAGCACGCCCTGCAGCATCTGCTCGCGCATGGCGGCGGCGTGGAACCCGGTCGGCTTGTCGAGCGTGATCGGCAGGATGAACGTGCCGCGGCTCTCGAGCCGCAACACCAGGTCGTACGGCGTGCCCGGCTCGAGGCTCAGCGGCACGGCGTGCGTGCGGCTGCGCAGCGGGCGCGAGGCGAAAGGCCGCATGCTGCCCAGCGGGAACTGCTGCTCGACCCGCCCGTCGCGAAGCAGGTAGATGTCGACGACATCAATCGGGGCGTAGTCGATGTCGAGGATCCACTCGCCGTCCGAACTTCGTGCCGCCTCGAGCGGGACGCGGAGCCAGATGGCGGCCGCACTCACGCCGAGGGTGCCGTAACTGGTGGTGGGCGCCTCGAACCGGTCGAACGCCGCCGGGATCTCCGCGATGCTGAGGCGTCGATCCGGATCGACGAGCACGGAGACGTGCGGCCACACCTCGACGCGGCCGCGGGTGTCGGAGAGGCTGAGCGGACCCGGCGGCGCGGCGGCGCGGAGCAGCCGGTGACCGAACGCGGCGGCAATGGCCGCGCAGAGAACCAGCCACACGAACCGGTGAGCAGGGGTTCGCAGCTGGCGCAGCATGCGCGCTAGTGTCGCACAGCGGCGCGCCGGTGACGCCACGTTCCCCGTGTCGTCAGCCAGTCTTCGACGACATTGAGCCAGTGCGGCGCCTTCCGGTCCTCTCCCCAGGTCGCCATGGTTTCGTCCACGCGGTTCAGCAGGTGATCGGGAAGCGTGAGCGGACAGGTCTGGTCGAGCAGCACCGTCGTGAGCAGGTGGTAGCCGACGATGCGCGTGACGAGACGCGAGATGGAGAAATCGGGCCACCGCATGCGGCACACGCCGTCTACCACGCGGGCCACGCCCATCGTGACGGCGAACAGCAGCTTCGCCGAGAGGGGGGCGTGCCCGTCCACACCCACGCTGCGCGCCTGGGGACCGCACAGCCTGGCGGTCATCAGTTCAGGGAAGTGGCGGACGATCGGCAGCGTGATCGACGAGGCCATGGCGTCGATCAGCGCCTGTCCGAGTGCCGGGCGCACATCCGGCGTGGGCGGGTTCTCGCACCCGCGCGCCTGCATGGCGTTGAACAGCGCCTCGGCGTCGGCCATGGTGTCGGCCATGAGTTCGCGCCGGATCCCGAGGACGTGCCCCACCACGTTCCAGCAGTGCAGGTACGCCTCTTCGTCGTCGTTCGGCAGCGCGAGATTGAGCTGACGCAGGCTCCGGAGGAACACGTAGCTGAAAGTCAGCAGCGTGTAGGCCAGTTCTTCCTGATTGCACGGCAGCCCCCGCTGCTGGACGTTCCAGCCGTGCGAGAACAGCACCTGGTGCATCTGCTTCGGCGGGACCGGCGAGGCGAGCGGCGCGACGGCCGCAGGCGCGTCGTCTGGATGGCCGCGGAGGATCAGATTGCGGATGGTCGCGTGGATCAACCGTACCTTGAGGATCTGGGCGATGCCGCCGCCGTCATTCGTCGTGAGGCCGCCGTGCATCATCACCGGGAAGATCATCGCGGCGGTCATGCGGACGCGGTAGTCGGTGTGCTGCTCGAGCTGACCCGACGCATGCAGCACGGCCGACAGATCGGGCACGACGTAGCACTCCGGGAGGCTCGCGCAGAACAGCAGGACGCACGAGAGCGGGCCGTAGTCGAAGAAGAGTTCCTCCGCGCGCGCGATCTTCGCGTGGTCGGCCCACTCGGGCAGCGCCGCGCCGGCGCGCAGGTACTCGGCGAGTGCGTTCGCGACGTCGGGATCGGCGACGCCGTGCGGTTGCCACGTGGCCAGCTGGCCGTTGTCGCTCCAGGCGGCGATGGCGCGATTCGCCGAGGCGATGCGTTCCCATCGGCTGCCGTTGGCCGCCAGGACACTGGCAGCATCGGCGGACGGATCCACCGCCCACGGACCGACGATGCGGGCGGCAATGTCGTCGGCGAGCGGATCGGCGACGGTGCGCATCGCATCGAGGCGCAGGGGATCCGTGAGGCCGCCGCTGCGCCGGCCCGGGTCGAGCGGGCGGTTCATTGCGGCACCTGCACGTGCGACTGCGTGGAGCGGCGCCACTGCCGCCAGCCGTGAATCGCACAGAGCAGCGGAATGCCCATCGCGAAGATCGCAATCGAACGGGTTTCGACCGGGTAGCCGAACGTGGCCTGGAACGCGACGCCGCTGCCGTAGATGCCGAGCGGCACGAGCGAGGCGCGCGACGTCCGGCGGGTGGCTCTCACGTGCGGGGCGCGGCGGCTGATCAGGCGGAAGCCGAAGATGATGACGAAGCCGATGAAGGTCCACCCGACGAAGCCCTGGACGGTTTCCCCGAACCAGGCGCCGTTGGTCTTCTCCATGATCCAGGCCTTCATCACGTACACGAGGTACGGGTCGGCACCGAGATCGTAGGCGGTCACGATCATCGCGGCGATGAACGAACTCCAGGCGGCGCGTGCCAGTTCCCCCTTCTCGCCCACGGTGTTGCGGTCGCCTTCGTCGACGGGACTCTGCCACAGGATCAGGTTGGCCAGTGCGTAGCCGGTGTACGCGAGCACGAACCACATCATCGGGATGATGATCGGCACGGTCCCGATGGTCGGCCCGAGCACGTCGGTGTAGGTGTAGGCGCCGAAGAACCAGCCCTTGGTCGAGCCCATCTCCTCGGCGAACCAACCGATGGCGAGCGCCACCGCGACGAACAGGCGTGCCGAGGCCCAGCCCAGGATGTTCGCGGCGCTGACGACGCACACCGGGAACATCACGAGCGACGTGATCACCACGGCTGTCGACGCGATGTTGTGCAGTTTGAGCGTCGCGGCGATCAGCGCCACCGACAGCACGAGGTACGCCAGCAGCAGCGTCGTGGCGTAGATGGCCGGGCGGGCCGGCAGGCTGATGGGTGCGGCGGTGGTGTCGGGCGCGTACGCGGTCGCTGGCATCGGTGTCGGCCTCTCGGATCGGCGGGCGCGGACATCGCGCGCGCACCTCGGCGCCCACGGATGAGTGTGGCGGTAAGTGGCCTATCGGCCGGTCCGGCCCGCGCCCAGCGGAGGGCGCGGGGATTCCTGGAAAGGATGCGAAGGCGCGTCAGACGGATTGGTGCAGCGTGCACGCGAGTGCGCACGCTGCGGCCCGGCAATCGCGGGCGCGGTGACTGGAGGCTGACCTTTCAGTCCAGGGTCCAGCCAGGGGGGCCCGGGATCGTGCGTGTGTGGTGAAAGGTGTATTCGCCCAGCACCGACTCCCGGCCGTCGTCGGCCACGGCGATCAGTCGCGCGACCATGGAGGTCGTGGGCGACGCCTTCGCCCACACAATCGACTGCTGGCAGATGACGTCCCCGGCGTCGGCACGAATGGGGATGTCCGCCATCCGTTGATGCTCGATCCCCTTCAGGTCGCACCAGCTGATATCCACGCGCGATGTCACCGACATGTTCAGGGCCAGCCGCGCGATCAGCAGGTTGTCGTCTTCCGTGACGGTGCACTGGACACCCGAGCCGCGAGCGGGCGCGTACTGGCGCACGCGCAGGCCGGTGTCCCCCGCCCGTGCGAGCAGGGCGTCGTCCACGATCACCTGCAGCGTGCCCGACCTCGCGAGCGCGTGCAGCCCTTCGGCCAGCCCGATCACGTCGCGGAGGCGATCGCCGCAGGCGTCGCACGCCAGGAGATGCAGATCGACCGCCTCCTCCTCTGCGGGAGGCAGCGTCGCGAGCCAGTAGTCCGTGAGCACCGCGGTGTCGAGGTGATCCGGGGTGTCCGGCGTGGCGTTCGTTGGCGTCGTCATCGTGCGGCCTCCATGCAGGCGCGCAGCTGCTTCAGCGCACGGTGGCGGATTACCCGCACGTTGGCCTCGGACGTGCCGAGGAACGCCGCACTCTGCCGGGCCGTGTGTTCGTCGTAGAACGCCATGACGATGACGGACCTTTCACGTTCGCGCAGCGCCTGGACGCAGCGCGTCAGCTGCGCCTCGTCCAGGGCCGGCGAGGGGGAGGGCGACGGCGTGAGGTCGCCGCCGAACATCGACAGCAGCGCGGCCTGCCGGTGCGTGGTGCGCCGCAGGTCGAGCACGGTCATCCTGCATGTGCCCAGGATGAACGGGGCCAGTTTCTCCGGGTCCTGCAGCCGGGCCGCGCGCAGGGCCTCGAGCGCTTTCAGCAGGACGTGCTGCACGAGGTCGTCGGCCGCCGAGGGCGAACGCAGGTGCCGGAGACCATAGAGTCGGATCCTCGGCGCCATGCGGCGACACATCTCGGTTTCCGCCTCGTGCTCGCCGTCGACGATGCGGGCGACGAGTTCGGCGTCGGTGAGCCCGACTGCATCCATCGGGCTGCATTCTAGACTAGGCGCGCAAGTCGTCGGGCATGGCTGGCAGCGGCCCGTGGATGTCGATCTGGAACGAAGCGGCCACGGCCATCAGCTTCGCCATGTCTGGCGGGGCCGGGACCGGCACGCTGAGTTCGAGGATGAACTGCTCGAACCCGCCAGGGGAGCAGAGGAGCAGCATGTGCGCCGGGGTGTCGCCAATTACGACGAAGCCGTGCGCGAGGCCGCGGGGCCCGAACACGTAGGTGCCAGGTCCGCCGACGACCCACTTCCCGTCGCAGACGAAGGCCACCCGTCCCTCGACGACGTAGAACGCCTCGTCTTCGAGCCGGTGCGTGTGGTACGGCGAGGCGAAGCCCGGGGGCATGGTCAGGTGGTCGATGAGGCCAAAGGCGCCGCCCGTGTTCTGGCTCGTGGCTCTCAGGACGGTGGGCAGGCCCAGGAAGAAGGTGGGTTCGGCATCGGCGGGGCTGACGTGGGGCTGCAGGCTCTCGGTGATCATCGGTCGCTCCTGGGGAACGTGCCGCATGCACTCTGCATGGGCTACACCCACCATGTGGGGCCAGCGAGCGATTCGTTACAGCGGTCGTTCCGAATCCATTGCATGATTGCGACGCTGCCCGGGCTGGGCGCATGGAGGGCCTGATGAACGTCGTGATGGCTGCAACCCTGGTGCTGTGTTCGTTCCTCGCGCTGGGCTCCCCCGCGCTCGCGCAGTCCGCGCCGCCGGTGCCCGCGGACCGGTTCGTCACCGCCAACGGCATCCGCCTGCACTACCTCGACTGGGGCAACGCGGCGAAACCGCCGCTGGTGATGGTGCACGGCATCGGGCGTGTTGCGCACACCTTCGACCACATCGCGCCGGCGTTCACGACGGAGTATCACGTGGTCGCGCTCGACATGCGCGGCCACGGCGATTCGGCGTGGGATCCGGGCGCCAACTACCTCGTCGAAGACCACGTGAAAGACTTCGAGGCCTTCGTCGCGCAGCTCGGGTTGCGCGGTGTCACCCTCTGGGGCAACTCCACGGGCGGCCGCGTGGTGCAGGTGTATGCCGGTCTCCATCCGGAGAACGTCCGTGCGCTGATTGTCGAGGATGTCGGACCGGAGCGTCCGAAGACGATCTCCGACAGCTTCGCGCGAGGGGTGGAGCGCGATGCGAAGGGGTGGGCGTCGGAAGAGGAACTACTGGCGCAGCTCAAGACCGAGAACAGGGGCACATCGGAGGATCAGCTCCGCACGTATGCGCGCTACGCGTCGAAGCGGACGCCCGAGGGGCGCGTGATCTGGAAGCGCGATCCGAACCTGGCGAAGGGGTTCGTCGAAACGGAACTGTGGCAGTACGTCCGCCGCATCACGTGCCCCACTGTCTACATCCTCGGCGGCCGCAGCACGATCGTGCCGGTCGAAACGCAGGAGCAGCTGAAGACGACCATCCGCGGCGTGCAGATCGTCACGATGCCCGGTCTGGGGCACTATCCCAGCCAGGAACAGCCCGAGGCGTTCACGAAGATCGCGCAGGAGTTTCTGGCGTCAATTCGGTAAGTGAGGCGCCCCAGCTTCGAGGGGCTGGAAGTGACAAGCGACGGGCCGCTCTCGAGTGTTGTCGGCAGCCGTTGCCTTCGCTCGCACGCGAGCAGGCTAAGGGCGCGGCCTGAGCGCAGCGGGACTCACCACAATTGGGTCGCAGCTGAGATTCGCGAACCACTCTTGACCTCGCGTCTGCGTGTACGTCCGAAGAACTGGCAGTTCAATCGGAGCCGCACCAGCGGCGAGCGCTTGGGTCAATCGGGTCACTTCGCGTCTGACGGAGGACTGCTTGAGATCCCGCGCATAGCCGCCCCGCCGAACGTGAGCAAGAAAGGCAAGCCATGCATGCGGCCGCGAGAAACGCTTGTGCAGCTTGTCGCGATGGCAGTTTCTACAAAGGGCATACAGGGCTGGCGGCTCCCATAGATAGGGCTGGCTGTAGTCCTCATCGTGGTACTCAACCGGAACCTCTGGGTCGCCGCACAGCTGACACGGCCCCGTGGCCGGCGGCAACGCGCCGGAAACAAGGCGGCGCTTGAGAACGCTCAGCTTCGCTGAGCGTTCCTTCCATCCGTAGCCGTTATACCACCCGCTAGTCTTCATCTCGGTCGGTCGCCCGTCTCTTCAAGGTCACCTCTGAGGCGCGCCTGGAGGGCGTGCGTTACAGCCGATAACGGCCGAAATCCGCGAACTAGGAAACTTCCCTTGATTGCAGAATCCGCCGATTCCGAGCCTCGATGAACGCGGTTGCGGCCTCTCGGTACTCGCGGTACTCAGCGGCAGTAGACGGTATGGCAGGACTGTTGAAGCCGTTGAACGGCGTCGAGAACTTGACCGCGGAGCCGTCGGCCGTAACCAGATCCTGAAGGAGGAAGAACTCGACGAATCTGGGGAAGTCCACGAAGAGGTCGAAGAATTCGGAGTACCTGGCTAGCACCGTGGCTAGAGGGCTCTCACCGCCGTCGCTGTAGTGACGGCGAATGCATTCCAGCGTCAGATCGAATCGGTCTGCGATCTTTCGCGTGCAGCCCCGCGCCTGATTGATTGTCCACTTTCGGTGGATCTGAAACGCCGGGAACACCATCATGCCGCCAATCGTGTAGCTGACGGAGTCGAAGGCCTCCAATTCCTCCGGTGAGGTCAGTGCCGTGATCTCTGGGCGATAGCTGAACGTGGGAATGACCGCGTCACTCGAGAGGCAGAACTTGTGCTGAGGGGCCTTGTGGTGCAGATAGCACCCAGGCGTTGCGTCATCGAGATCGAAGAGCGGCCCGCTCGGCAACGGTTTGCGCCACAGCATCTTGTGATAACGACGCAGGGTCTCGCTGTGCGTGTCGGGATCTTTCCCTTTGGCATCCCCTCTCAAGTCGAGGGTGACGTCGATGTCAGCGTGCATGTGTTGGGCTCTCTTTGGGCGGGTAGGTTATCAGGACCGTCGCACAGGCGCACTCGACGCGGCGATTGAGGTGCTGGAGGCCCTGGCAACGGGTGCCACGCGAGGGACCGGACCCCGGCACATGAGGGTACCAGCGCTTTGGCGGAGAACTGAGGGATTCGGTCTGTGGGCCGAGGTGCAACCGGAGGCCCACTGACCACCGAAGACCTGCCGAACCGACGAATTGAGCGGAGCGAAATTTGGCGGTGAGGCAGGGATTCGAATTCTAAAATTTGGTGTTTCTAAATAGTTGATGGCGTGAGACTTCTGGCGATAAGTCTCTACAGGACATCAGCTTGCGGGCGGTCGACGCGTCCGCTCCCGTCCGCGTGATTCCGCCGGAATCTGCCGGGGTCGTGGCAACAATCTGGCAACGGGTGAATCCGCTTTCGCCCCTGCTCGTCAGGCCAGCCTCAGCCTCCCTCGTTCAAGTCCAACACAAATGAGCGCGAACTAGGCTACGCCCTCAGCACTCTTCGGTTTTCCGGAAGGCTTGTACATCTCCCAAACTTTGGCCATGTCTACGGTCTTCATGGATTGCTTCAGCGCATCGAGGGCCTTTCGGCTGTACCTTTTGAATCGGACCTTGCCGATCTCGACTTCTTTGAAGTACTCGCTGCTGGTCTGTAGGGAAAGGTGACGCACGAGTGCCAGTGTCTGGGGTTGACTAAGCCCCATCTTCTCCGCGAGGTCCTTCAGGCCCAGCGAATAGTAGTCGAGCTCGTTCACGCGCTTTACGGAAACGATCATGGCGCCCGGAGTGCCCTCGGGAACCAGGTGAACGGGTGCGCCTTCTTTCTTCGTGATCCGAATCGAAACAGGAACCCCGTCGTCAGGGTTTGTGGATATCTCCAAGCTTGCGATGCCCGGAAACAGGTCTCGCCATCCGGCGCCTCCGCGGACCTTCAGGAGCAGTCCGTTTAGCTCGTCGTCTCCGGGCTGTGAGCGTTCTCCGTTCAAAGACGCTTCAATGACGGCGAGGCCCCGAATGCGGGCGCGCGCCTGAAGCATCTTCCGAGACTTCGGCGCCACAAGGCCCTTGATGTCATCAAACTCAGCTTTGACCAGCCCCTGCATGTCTTTTGGGGTCGATGTGCACACAGGCAGAACGCGCTCGGGGACGTGGTCATTAATCGCCCATCCGAAGACGCTCTTGAGGAGATCGGCGTAGAGCGTCAGCCCGGCCTGCGCATACAAATAGAGTTGCTGCTCGGATACCTCAAGCAAGTAGTGCTGAGCAGCATCACGCAAGCCGTTCACGATTTGTATCGTCAGCGCCTGCTCGTTCGAGAGGCACCGGCTCTTCTCATCCGTCAAGCACACGCGGACACACTTGTCGTGCCCGATGGTTTCGTTTTGACCGTTTTCTCGAATCCTGCCGCCACGATGAAGAATCGCCGCCTTCATGAGCAACTCAAAGGCCCGGTCGAGGAGGAGCAGCATTACCTCCTGCCGACCACGGTCCCATGGGCAGTTGAAGCGTTCTACCGACAGAACGAGCGAATCAAGTGACCGCTCCAACAGCATCCGAGCTTCGCGCTTCATTTGGTCCTGCCCACCTCAAAGTTCCCGAACGACCGTGCCGACGCCCCCGCGTATCGTTGGCGGGCAGTCGAGGGCTGCGAACTACTTCAGGAGAGTCTTCACGATCGTGCTCGCCAAGTTCTTCCCTGCGCGATGATCGCTGCTCGTCTTCGAGATCACGAACGTGTAGCGCTCGTCGCCTTGATATACAGCCTTCCAGTGCTTCCCAGCCCCCTCAATCGTGAAGCCAAGGTCTTCGAGAACGCGCCGCTGACCGGAACCTAGATCACCAGAGTCTGAGAACGCGTCCTTGATCTCCGACTCTAGTTCGGCCTCCATCACCGTGCTCTTGTTTGCCTTGAGGATGTCGTCAATGAGATGTGCTCGCCGCCCTGCGGGAAGGAGACCGCTGCGCCCGTGCGCCAAGGTGTAGATGACGGCGTCGCTGAACTCGCCTGGATAGAACTCCCGCTCCTGGCCCCTAGCTAGGACTGCGCCTTCCGCCTCGCCAGAGGTTTCATGCCTTCGCCGCTCAGCTCGCATCCTACTCAATTCGCGCTCAAGAGCTTCGAGCCGCTCGTCCTTAGCCTTAATCTCTGAGTCAAACGCTGCTACAAAGTCCTCGACGGACTTGGAGCCATCGGCCTTGAGCCGCTCGACCCGTGCTCTGGAGACCAGCTCCTGTAGGAAGGCGAAAGTGCACTTGGATGCGGGGCGAATGTGTGTCAGCGCGGACCTGACGCGCTCGGCGATTTCACGCTGCATGGCCTCCGGGCTACCAAACTGGGTCGGCAGGTATCGAACCTGTGCAGCAGTGCCGCTCGGCCAGTAGATGCTGACAGCGCCACCATAGGCGTTCATGTACCCTGCGTTGCGCGCCAATGTGAACGAAAAGTATCTCGATGGTTCAACAACGACGTGAGCCAACCCTCCGAGCCACTGCGCCAGGGCATCCACGTTGACGAACGGTTGTCGGAATCGGTCAACGCTTACGTAGACCACGGGAAGCCTCCCCCCCGATGTGCCTTTGACGATCGTGGCTGCCTCGTCTACTTGACTCTCCTGAAGGCGATGTGGAGTGTCAGCGACGGTCCACCCCGCGTCGTTTCCACCGCCGAGGTCTTCCAGGATGCGTCGGACGACATACGGTTTCTTGGGTGTCGGAAGGTACAGCCCCGGTCGCAGAAGATTGCAGTCGAGCCTTACGGAAACGAGCACTTTTCCCTGGTGCTCGTATCCGACGATCTCGGTAGTCCACTCGCGTTCGTTGTTTTCGACCCACTGATGCTGCAAGCCGGCGACGCTCTCGCCGTCTGCATCCACTCGACCGACAGTGACCGTCTGCCCAGCGAGTTCGATCCGTTTCAACTCGCCGCTCGGGTCATCGCCGAAGCTGTCGATGTCCCACTTGGAGTGCGGGCTTGTCGCCAGAGTACCTTTCGCGACCCCGAGCACGTCGCCGCAACCGTTCTTGCTCGCAATCGGGAACTCTGTGGCCCACACAAGCATCGTCAAGACCTTTCGTAACAAGGCTGAATTGCAGCCCATGCGGTGGCGGCCATTGTCCGGACTGCCCGCAATGGTTCAAGCAATTGTTAACCTTCAGATGGACCTAGAACTAGGCGTCATCGCCCCTGGACTGCGAGAAGTTCCCTAAAACGCCACAGATCGCGCGAATCGCGGACAAGCTTGCCCTCAGTGTCGGCGCGGTTACCTCACGCTGGCCTTGGTGAACGACGGTGTTTCGTTGGTCGATCGCGTTTCGACAGTCGATGAGCACCGCCGTTGGCAGAACGTCTTCTGTCAACAGGATCGGCAGGAGATAGCGAATCGACGCAGACAGTCCCAAATGCTCGACCTGCTGGTAGAGGCTCGCAACGCCCATCCGCTTCGCCAGCACCGCCCCAAAGGCGCGTTCCGCCGCCGGACTGCGAGCGAAGGCGTAGAGAGCAACTTCAAGTGCAGCCACTGCTTCGGTCAGCGCACTCCGCGAGTGGCCGTGAGCAGCCAGCTCCTCTGCGCCGGCAAGAAGTACTCCCGCAAGAGGCGGACGGTTGGAACACGACTCGACGAATTGGCGAATCCCCTGCCACTCACCGCTCCGAATGTACCGGTCCGGATCTCCAAGGGCCACCGCAATCCTCGTGACATTGCTCGGGCGAAACCGGAACCACTGAAGATCACGGAAGCTCGCCTCGGCCTCGAATCGGTCGAACATCTCGGCACACCTGCCAAGATCAATCTCATACTCAGAAAGCCAGTACTGGCCCTTCTGCCCTCGGATATAGGCGATCAGACGGTTGACGCCTCCTAGAGTGACGGCCAGCACGCGTTCAGCGAGTCGGTCGTAACCTGCCTGGAGCTCTGCATCAACTGGCCGCGCCTGATGTTGCAGGTCGCAGCGCCGCACGTACTCAAGAAGCTCTGGTGTTACGCCCGCTACGGTGACTCCCGCATAGAGCCTATGCGCCAGTACGTTGCTGGTCCGCTCGATATCCTTTGCCGGTAGCTCGTTTGCCCACCAGACCGACTCTATTTGGAATGCGAGCCGGACGGTGACATCGCCCTCTGCAATGTGAATTGCGTCGCCGGGATCTAACGGCAACCATCGAGCGAACGTCAGGCCCGGAGCACTGACGCCAGGGCCGGTGAGAATCGGAATCGTCAGTCGTATCTTCAGATCGGGCAATTGCCACCAAGTTGTTAGCCCGCCGTCCAGCCAAACTATGAGATTCGAGCTCGGCGGCGTTTGACCCGCACGTGCGGTCAACCGCTGCGCGCAAGTCTTGCTGAATCTAAGAACTTACGGCCTATTCGGCGTTGACAGCGCATCCCAGTGTTTCATAAGCACGCTGCCACTCTGGGTCTGGAATCGTTCCGCCATTTCCCTCGCGGACATCTCGCAGAACGCTGCAGAGGCATTGGCGCCGACTCCCTCCCGCGCCTTCTTCAATGAATCGCCGTCGACAGCTGTCAATGCGGTTGGCGATAGCCTCAACTTCAGCCGGCGAGTAGGTAGAGAACGCTCTCTCGAGGCCGACTCCTCTGGCTCTTGCGTCCGGTGCGGCCGCGCGCCTAGCGAAGTAGGCCTGAAAGCTCTCGCGGCCCAGTTGAATCACGTCGACCATCGCGCTGATCATGGCGCCGGTGGCGGCCCAATCGATTTGAGGGATAGGTGGCATTCCTGGAGACATAGACGCTCGAGCTCCGTTTCTCCTGCGTGGTGGTTCCCAATGACCCTGGTTTCGGCTGACTTAACAGCCGTGCGCCGACTGGCAGACCGCAGCCGCTCCTACGAAGCCCGCAGCATAACGCCAAACGGCCTCATCGACGCGCTTCCGCGACCGGAGGCCGGACGGGTGATTATGCAGGCTGCGTCGTCCGGTGGCGCCAGCCTTAGGCCGCGCTGAAGAGCCACCGTCCTCGCCGCGGCAGATCACATTCGGAGAATCAGTCCGGTGTGGTAGCACATGGCGGCCGGTCGGATCGTTCTCGACCCAGCTCACCCTGAGCTCCTAAGACAAGGCTGCGGACCGGGAGCTAATCTCGCGTCAAAACGCGGGCAGGTAGCTCACGGTGACCTGTCTACCCAGCTCACCGTGACCTGGGTACCCGGCTCACCCTGACCCGGGGGGAGGTCAGGGTGAGCTACTAAGACATCCCTTGAAGTCATCCCTTGAATTCATTCCATGAAGCAAGAGGCTGTGCGAAATCGCGAGTGATGCGCTCGCGTTGAGACAGCGCGGTTGCCCACCAACGTTCGAAGCCGCCGCAGGGCACGCGCACGCCGCTCGGATTGGAAGCCAGCGTGAGACGGACACGGAGGCGCGCCTAGGAGGCTTCGAGCGTGCTCGCCGGGCTCAAGGCTCTCGCCGTTGGCTCGCCCCGGCAACGCGGTGCCAAGGGCCTTGCCTCTGGCTCCACGCGCGCTGTCCCTACCTGACTGCGCGACGAACGCCGTGGCGTTGCCACTAAGGATCTTCGGCGGCTCCCTCAGCCCGTTACAGGCCGACGCGCCTTGGAAGACTGCACGGCCGGCGAAGGTCCGAGCGCAGCCAGACGGCGAGCGTCGTGGCGACCAGCCGCGCTGGCGCACGGCTTACCGCCCCGTCTAGTGTGGGCGGGCGATGATCTGCTGAGACCATAGGCTGGAGGGTTCTCGTCTCCCCCGCGGGCGGTGAGGAGCATTTGGCCGGCCCCGACGGCGTCTTCGCAGCGCGGACCGGAGCGCTGCTGGTGTGCGGCACGGTACCTTTCTTCCCAGGGGGGCACTCATGGCCGCACCGGTGACCGTCGGCTTCACGAGATTAGCCACTGGCCTTGTCGACGAGACCGATCGGTCCGAGACCATAGAGAAGCATCGCTACGGCAGCAAGGCAGAGAACGATGGCGGTTGTGATGTGCATAGCCCGGTAGATCCCGTGCGTGCTGGCGAACCGAGTCCGCGGCTCGCGATGATCGACTGGATCGACTCTCAGAAGCTCGATGAGCTTTCGGTCGATGCCTGAGTACCAATCGTGCTGAATTGTGATGAGTCTGGCGTGGAACACATTAAGTACCGCCAGCAGCGCCGTCGGCAGCGATGCGATCAGAAACATCGGACGTGTAGCGCCAAGAGTCTGTACAGAGAAGTACAGAAAGGCCAGAACCGCACCATCGAGCAAGTAGATAAGACGGCTGGACGTCTGCGTATGGTTCAACGTGTGATCTAACCGCTTCGTCCAGTAGGCCGTTCGCAGACTGAGCAACTTGGCATCTTGGTCTACGGCGGCCTTGACTAGGCTTGAGGGTTTCGGAGCGGCATCGTCCCTCATGCCAGCAAGATGGGGCTTACGGTGTCGGTTTGACATGAGAACCTGTGCCTCGCCTCAACGTTGGAACGTGTCATGAGTACATGAGAGTGGGCTCAGTTACATTCGGCGAACCGGCTTGTCTCAGAGCCCTTCCGAAGCCCGCAGCATAGCGCCGAACGCGCCTTCGTATCCCTAATTGGACCAGCCCAGCCGCAGTCCCGGAGGGGCGTTCGCCGCGTCTGGGAGGCTACACGCGTGCTCGCCGGGCTCAAGGCTCTCGCCGGTGGCTCGACCCTGCTCCGCAGGGCCAGGGCCTTGCCCCCGGGCTCCGCGCGCGCTGTTCTCGGCTGGCTGCGCGACGAACGCCGTGTTGTCGGCGCTGCTCGGTCATTCGAGGCTGCCCGAGCGCATTCGAGGACGAAGACGCTGCTGCGCAGCGGCAGTGAGATTGACACGTCACCCCCTGCGGGTTGCTGCCTGGGAACCCTCACGTGGTACGCCGAAACCAACGCGGGCAACGTGCTGCACATCAACACCTTGCTCGGTCTCGTCGTCGTTCGAGCCGCACTCCCGAACGCGATGCGGTTCCCAACGAGGAACTCGTGCCCCCTGGGCACCGCGGCTTGCCACGCCAATCCTCTCGACAGTACGTGCGTCAGCAGTGAAGCGCGAATGAACCGGACGCGCGACGAAGGCGCCACCGATGACCTCGGCAGCGCCGAACCGCACGCTCACCGCTGCCCTGCTCCGTGCCCGCGCCTCGCCCGCTCGCGTCTGCAGTCCACGCTGTTTCCTTGAGGAAACCACCGGTTCGCGGATCACGCACGCCGACTTGCGAACGTAGCGAAGTGCGAGCCGGCAGCACGGCACGAACGTGTCACGGCCTTTGCGACGCACTGGCACACACCTGTCCACGGCGCGCGCCACGCGCCGCGGCAGCGACCACCCTGGAGGGAAACCCTATGACCTCGCAGACCACCACCGAGCACGGCTCGCAGACCGACGACCTGCCGCTCCTGGCCACCGTGGACGAGACCGCCGCGCTGCTCCGCACGTCGCGCAAGGCGGTCTACTCGATGGTCGAACGGGGGCAGCTGCCGGGCGTCACCCGCATCGGCCGGCGGGTCCTCTTCCGCAGGCCCGCGCTGCTAGACTGGCTCCGCCAGAAGTCCACGCCATCGCTGTGAAAGGCGAGCGATGAGCGTATCAGTCAGATCGTACCGACGTGGGGGATGGCAGGTGGACCTCCTGGTCCTCCTGCCGGACGGCCAACGGCATCGAGAACGGCGTGTCCTGACGCACTCGAAGTCCGCAGCCGTCAGATGGGGGCAGGACCGTGAGCGGCATCTGCTGCGACACGGTCTGCCACAGCCGAAGAAGGAGGTGCCGACACTCGAAGCGTTCGCACCGCGCTTTGTCGATGGACACGCGCGCGCGAACCGGCAGAAGCCCAGCGGGATTCGCTCCAAGGAAGTGGTGCTCCGCGTGCACCTGCTTCCGTGCCTGGGTCACAAGACGCTCGACACGATCACGAACGAGGACGTGCAGCGGTTGAAGACACGGATGGTGACCAAGTCGCCCAAGACCGTGAACAACGCGCTGGCGGTCCTGAGCGTGCTGCTGAAGAAGGCGGTGGAGTGGGGCGTGATCGAGCGGATGCCGTGCACGATTCGCCTGCTCAAGGTGGAGAAGTGGGCGGCGACGTTTCACGACTCCGACCAGTACGAACGCCTGGTGGAAGCCGCACGAACCGAGGATCGCATCGCGGAACTCGTGGTGCTGCTCGGCGGCGAGGCCGGCCTTCGCTGCGGGGAGATGATCGCCCTCGAGTGGCGGGACATCGACCTGGCGAAACGCCAGCTGTGCATCCAGCGCTCGGACTGGAACGGCCAGGTCACCTCGCCGAAAGGCGGACGGCTCCGCTACGTGCCGCTGACCGTTCGACTGACCGCAGCACTCCGCGAGCATCGGCATCTGCGAGGCCCGCGTGTGCTGTGTCACGACGATGGGAAGGCGATGACGCGGCAGCAGGTGCAGTATCGGGTGAAGCGTGCCGCCGGCAAGGCGAACGTGCGAGAGGGGGTCCACATCCTTCGACACACGTTCTGCTCGCACCTGGCGATGCGCGGCGCCCCGGCACGGGCCATTCAGGAACTGGCCGGCCACTCGGAGCTCGGGGTGACGCAGCGCTACATGCACCTGAGCCCGGCCGCACTCGATGCGGCGATTCAGTTGCTCGACGGCCGTGGCAACGGGCTGGCAACGCGAGCCACCGGAACGGCCGAAGCGTGATTTTGTTAGGAAATTCGCAGAAAAGTTGGCGGTGAGGCAGGGATTCGAACCCTGGGTAGGGCTTTAAGGCCCTACAACGGTTTAGCAAACCGCCGCCTTCAGCCTCTCGGCCACCTCACCGCGACGGGGAAAGGCCAGTATACGACGGCTCACCTGCCGATGCGAGTACGAGTCCGGGACGGCCGGTCCAAGGTTCTGGGGCCGGCTCCGGCTGAGCGGCAGCGGGTGGAAGACCGCTCGCACAGGTCCAACGCGAGCCACGGCCTCGCGTTACGGCGCCACGCAGCTGAAGTTCGCCGCGGCGTTGCTGTCGCCCGTGCCGTTCCACCGGGCGACGTTCGGGTAGGCGCACAGCGGACGGGTGCGCACCACGGCACCGTCGACGACACGCCGGGCCTCGAACCGCTCCGGGGCGACGCCGCGCTCGACCCACTGGCTGAGCGGCTCCATCGCGTCGAACGTGTCGGTGCCGACGCCCCCTTCACAGTGCCCCATGCCCGGCACCATGAACAGCCGCAGCGACGCATCGGCCGCGGCGTTCCCCACGGCCGCCTTCGTGCGGGTGTAGTAGTCGACGCCATTCAGCGGCGGGGTCTGCGGGTCGGCCCAGCCGTGCGTCAGCAGCAGCTTCCCCCCGCGCCTGAAGAACGCCGTGAGGTCGGGATTGGTCGCGTCGATCTCCCGCAATTGAGATGACGGCGTCGCGTCAAGGGCAGTGGTCAACGAGAACGTCCGCCAGTCCCACTGCGGATCCTTGAACACCAGGTAGCGGTACACCTCCACCGAGTTGCGCTCGGGCTCGTTGCCGAGAATGGCGCCCCACCCCGCTTCGGAGCCAGGCATCAGGCCATTGGAGACCACGCCGCGTTCATCCGGACGTATCACGGGCCTGTAGATGAATCGCGCGGTATCCACCTGCTCCGGCGTCAGGCACTTCGTCCCCGCACCAGCCACACCGCACGTCAGCGTTCCTGGATCGAACCTGCACTGCTGGGGTCGGTCGATCACGCCGTCTTCCAGCCCGTCGGCCCTGTCGCACGCAGCGACTGCGCCGGCATTGAGCGTGCGCAGCGCGGCCGCATCGAGCGACGACTGCGCACTGCGGTGCGCGAACTGGTGCTGCGCCAGGCGGGACGCATACAGGTCCCTGATGTTGTGCGCGATGTCGCCTGCAACGATGCCGTCGTAGTCGAGCGGATAGCGCTGCGCCTCGGCCAGCCCCTGGCGTCCGCCGAGCGAGCACCCGTTGAAGTACGCGCGCTGCGCCGGGCGCGCGTAGAAGCCAGCCACGATGGCCTTCGCCGCGACGGTCATCTCGTGCACGGCGCGGTGTCCGTGGTCGATCACCTTCTCCGGATGCCCGAGCCCGAACGCCCCACCCGCCCCCACATGTCCAGTGTCGGTGCTCGCCGTGGCATAGCCGGCCGCGAGCGCCTCCGCCATGGCGGGATAGACAATGATGCCGCCGAGCGCGCGGCCGCCGACACCCTGAAAGCGGCCGTTCCACCCGCTGGCCGGCAGCCACACTTCGATGCGGATGTCCGAGTCGGTCGTCGGCGTGAGCGTGGCCTGCACGCGGCAGAACGCCGGCAGGGCCGCAAAGCGCTTCGCCGCAGCGGCGTTCGCCGGAGTTGGCGGCACGAACGCGCCAGGTGCCACCGCGTTGGCGGCTGTCACAGCGCCGCCAGACAACCGCATCTGCGCCAGGGCGGCACACGTGCCGGCTTCAGCCGGTGCCAGTTGCGCGGGGGCTGCCGCCCTGAGCAAAGCCTGACTCGTGAACGACAGGAGTGGAAGTGCCAGCGCCAGGCCGGTGGCCAGCAGGAAGCGTGCGCGCATGGCCCTACTCTAACGCCGGCCGGTCAGGCTGGCACCCGGGGAGTGCCGCGCCGCAGCGTTCCCTTACTGCGCAGGGGCCGCGACGACCGGCTTCACGTTGTCGGCCGGTGTGCGATCGACCATGAGGTGATACGGGTCGACGCCGGCCGCTCCCGGCCGCTGCGGCACATGCACCACGATACGCTGCGTGCCGCTCGTGAGCCGGTGCTTCGCCTTGTAGAGCGGAGTCTGCTGCGCACGCGGGAGGTCCGACGCCGGGAAGACCGCCACATCGAACCAGGTGTCGAGCGGCACTTCGTGCTCGACACCCTGGCCGTCCGCCTCGAGCTGGCGCGCCGTGATGTCGATGGCCACCTCGTACCCCGAGCCCGCCTGTCGCGCCTCCGCACGATCGACCCGCACGTCGTAGAAGCTGATCTTCTCGAACAGGTCCGTGATGAGCGCCTGGTGCTCCGCCGGTGTCACGGCCCGCAGTTCATCCACGAGGTCGGTGGACATCGGGAACGGCGGCGGCTTCATGCCGAAGCGCGCGAGATACGCGCGCAGCGCGGCGTGCACCTTGTCCGCACCGATCAGATCCTGCAGCGCGAACATCACCAGCGCACCCTTGTTGTAGGAGATGTTGCCCTGGTCCTCGGTGCGGATGAGCGGCTGCTCCGGAATCGACTCCCGGCTGCGCCCATCGAGGTAGTTGTTGAGAGTGGTGGCGAGCAGCTCGCGAAGCCAGCGGGGGTCTTCGTACTCGCGGTACACCATCAGCGTCGAGTACTGCGCCAGCGTCTCGTTCAGCATCTGGCGCCCCTGCATGCGGGCACCGTACGCGTAGCCGCCCCACCACTGATGCGCCGCTTCATGAATGGTGGCGTAATCGAGCGTGGCCCAGCTGGTCAGGTCGGCGTGGAAACCGGCGGCTTCCGAATACGCCACGGAGCCCGGCATCGCCTGCGCCGCACTGCGGTAGCGCGGGTATTCCATGATGCGGAACGACGTGAGCGGATACGGCGCGAACTCCCGGCTGAAGTAGCCGAGCGCCTTCTTCGCCGTGTCGAGCATCACCGGCACGTTCCACGTGTGGTCGGGATGGTGATACACCTCCAGCGACACGCCGTCCCACGTGTCGCGGCTCACCGCAAACCTCGACGACACCAGCGGCATCGTCGGCCACACAGGGAGTTCCGTGGTGTATTCGAAGTGGTGACGCCCGTCTGTGCGCCACTCGCGCACCAGGCGCCCCGAGGAGATGGCCAGCTGATCGCCGGACGTGCTGACGACCAGGTGCAGGTCGGCCCGGCCGTCGACGCCGAGGCCAACGGTGTTCAGCCAGGCCGGGTCGCCGAGCGCGGGAAGCCGCGGAGCGGCCGGCAGACCGAGCCGCTGACGCGCGGCCGCGTCGCGCAGGTCACGGTCGTCGTCGTACGCCGGAATCGGCATCAGGCCGCGCAGCTCGACGTAGGTGCCGTTCGCGACGATGTCCGTGTCGTCGCCCGAGTTCACGAAGCCGGGGTTCACCCGTGCGCCTTCCCACTCGAGCAGCCACGTCGACCCCGGCGACTGCGGCGCCGCGAGCGCGAACCGGTAGAAGCCGAGGGCCGCATCCTGCTCGGTGAGCGTGGCACCCGCCACGCTGAGTGCGGTGAACCGGATACGCGGATCGGCGCTGACGATCACCTCGCGGAGTTCGGAGGCGCGGTTGTTCCGCAGCTGGGCCCGTCCGCGCGTCACCAGCCGGCGTTCGTCCGGAAACAGATCGATGGCGAGATCGATGGACGACAGCGAGGGTCCGGGCTGGTTGCGGTAGCGGCTGAAGCGCCGTTCGTATTCGGCCTGCCTGGCGAGACGCGACTCGACGGTGCTGTACGCGTTCAGGATGTGCGTGTTGTAGAAGATCCACGCACCGAACGCAGCGAAGAGCACACCTGCTGCCCCGGCGGAGACGACGAGCGGGCGCGTCACACGCCAGCGTGCCGCCGCCAGGCGCTGCGACAGCGAGACGACCGGACCGCGCGGGTAGAGCAGATGGGCGGCCATCAGCAGCAGCGCACAACACGCGGACCAGTACGCGGCGAGCGAGATCGTCGGCAGCCGATAGTGGCCGAAACCGTTGATGTCCGTGTAGACCACGAACGGGATCCGGAACCCGTAGAGCAGGTCCTCGAACCCGAGATCGGGCAGCGCGAGCAGCAACGCGTACACCGCGACGGTGATGACCATCCCGCTCCACTTGCCGGGAGTCAGCACCTGGATGACGACGGCCAGCACCGTGAGCATCCAGAAGTAGACGCCGTCGTTCAGCAGGAGCGCTTCCGCGTACACGCGCAGGTTCAGCGGGTGATGGCCGGCGACGAGCTGCCGGGCCACGATGGCCACCATCGCGATCGCCTGAAGGCTGGTGACAGCGAGGCCGAGCGCCAGCGTCTTCGACACCACCATCAGCCAGTCGGGATACGGGCAGGCTCCGAGGATGTCGCTCAGCCGATGGTCGCGTTCGCGGTGCACGAGCGTGCCGGCGAAGAAGACGATCAGCATCAGCACGAACTGCAGCAGGCCGTACCGGAAGAACCCGAGCAGCAGGGCCGTGAGCGGGCGCTGCGGCACGCTCAGCGACAGGCCGGGTGCCCCGATCGCTTCGCTCACCGCGCCGATCACCGCCAGCAGGGCGACCACTGCACTGAAGGGGCTCAGGAAGATGGCGCGCAGGTCCATGCGGAGCTGGGCCAGGAATGGTCCGGCTGAAGCCGGACCCCACGATCGATTCCGACTCGAAGGCAGACCCCAGGTTGGCCGGGTGCCAGCCGCGCGGCGGCTGCGTGGTGCCGCGACGTCGAGCCGGGCGCGGGCCACGGCAAGGGCCAGCACGGCGAGCGACAGTGCCACCCAGATGGCGCGGTTTGCTGCCAGCGCGGCAAACGGCAGTCGGCCGTTCAGCTCGGACACGCTCCACAGGCGGACGTGCGCCTCCAGCGCGAGCAGACCCGCGGGGTCCAGCAGCGCGTGCCACGCGGGCGTGGTGCCGGGCGCGCTGTTCACCGCGAGGTTGTTGACGACGAGCGCCAGCACCGTGATAGCCGGTGCCACGATGAACGCAGCGGTCAGCGAACGCGAGAAGGCGGCCACCGCGAAGCTGAAGGCGCTGTACACCAGGAGGTTCGGGACAACGATCAGCCCGAAGGTCGCGATGATGGGAGTCCAGGCGAAGGGCAGCACCGAGGACGACGCGACCCACGGTGCCGCGGCGCCGGCCATCATCCCGGCCACGCCCACGGCACCGATCAGCAGCACGCAAAGGAGACCACCGGTGAAGCGTCCGAGCAGGAACGCGGCCGATGAGATGGGCACGGTGTAGAACGCCTCGGCCGTCTGCCGCTCGTGATCGCGCGTGAGCGCGTATGCCACGAAGGCGATGGCGGGGAGTGGATTGAGGATGCCGAGCACCAGGGCGGTGCGGGCCTGCAGGTAGGGGCTGTTCAGCGCGATGAGGGGGTTGTCCGTCAGGTGGATGCCGGTCTGCGCGATCGTCACCAGGTGCAGGAACCCGTAGAGCAGCGCCATGCCGGCAAACAGCGGTGAGCGGAGCTGCAGCCGCAGCTCGAAGATCAGGACGTCCAGGAACGACCGCATCCTCGTCGCCCGCTACTCGGCCGGCGTGGCGACGCCGTGTGCCAGGAGTGTCGAGAAGTACACGTCCTCGAGATCGGGCGCGGCCGGCTCCAGCGCTGGCAGAACGCCGCCACCTGCAGCCGTTGTGGCCGGGGATCCAGGGGCGTCCGAGAGCAGGCGCATCTCACGCCTGCCGCTCTTCAGCCGCGACGACAGGACCGTGCACTGACTGCGGATCGTCGCCGCATCCTCGTGGGACACCACCGTGGTCCACACCCGCCCCTGCAGCGCGCCGGTCAGCTCGGCGGGTGTGCCGCACGCGAGGATTCGGCCGTCGCCCATCACCGCCACGCGCGAACACAGTTCCGCCACGTCGTCGACGATGTGGGTGGAGAGAATGACCACCACCGCCTCGCCGACTTCCGCCAGCAGGTTCTGGAAGCGGCGGCGCTCGGCAGGATCGAGGCCCGCCGTCGGCTCGTCGACGATCAGCAGGCGCGGATTCCCGAGCAGCGCCTGCGCGATGCCGAAGCGCTGCTTCATGCCGCCGGAGAAGGTGGCCACCGGGCGATGGCGCGCGTCCTGAAGACCGACCCTGGCCAACAGGCGGTCGACGGCGTCCGTCTGCGCCGGGCCGTGAATGCCCTTCAGCGCGGCGAAGTGCCGGAGCATGGCGTCGGCCGAGGTGCGGGGATACGTGCCGAACTCCTGCGGCAGGTAGCCAAGCTGGCGCCGGAGCGCCCGCTGATCCTGGAGCACGTCGATGCCGTCGAAATGAATGCTTCCGGAGTCGGGCTGCTGCAGGGTCGCGATGGTCCGCATCAGCGTCGACTTGCCCGCGCCATTGGGCCCCAGCAGGCCGAACATCCCGGTCGGCACGTCGAGCGTGATGTGGCGAAGCGCGTGCACCCCGCCGGGGTAGGTTTTCGTGAGGGACGAGAGCCTGAGCATGCGTGACGGGGTTAGACGAAGGGGGTGGGGCGGTTGTTCGCCAACGAACCCAGGGTCCACCTGAAGGTGGACCCCACGACTGACTCGTTGTCCAGTCCACGGCTGTAACCACCTGCGGTGGCCGGGCACCCTGGACTCTTCCGACTGATGTAGTGTCCGCCTTCAGGCGGACCACACCAGGCCCGGCTGAAGAGGGAACGGCACCTAACTGGACTCTGACCTAGCGTTTTCGGGTGGCACTCTTCTTTTGGAGCGAGGCGGCTTTCGCCGCTGGCTTCTTACTGGCCTTGCTCGCGGTTTTCGGGAGTCTGGGCGGCTTCGGCCGACTCGGATCGGCGAAGTCGTAGGCCTCGCGCATCCAGTCGGTAATCGGCGCCTCCACCTCATCGCGGTGGACCACCCGGAGCATGTGTGCGCGCTTCACCGTCGACGACTCGTAGACCTTCCTGATCCGCGGTGACGTTTCGAGCCTGGGCAGGAAGATGCAGAGTTCCAGGTACTTCGTCTTCGGACGCACGAAGAAGTAGCACGCCTTGCGCGAGAACATGATCGAGTGGTGCGACGCGTAGATGCGCTGCTCACCGAAATCGGCGGCCGTCTCGCGCAGGCGCTCCCACGCCTCACGCAGATCGTCCGGCAGGTCCCGCGTGAGCGCCGCTTCGGTTGTCGTCCAGCAGTCGTGCGGCTCGCCTTCGTCGATCCACTGCTTGCAGTGGTAGCACTCGTGCCCGGCCATGGCCGCAGTGTACGTCCAGTTCGTGAGTGTCCAGCTCGTCCTGGCCGTGAGGCCGCTTGACAGCGGACGGCGGTCCTGCGTATAAAACCGATCGGTTACTTAACCGATTGGTTATCTATATGCCGCTCGATCAGCTCAGCACCACGTTCGCCGCGCTCGCGGATCCCACGCGACGCGCCATTCTCGCCCGGCTCATCGACGGTGAATGCTCGGTGTCCGAGCTCGCCGAACCGTTCGACATGAGCATGCCGGCCGTCTCCAAGCACCTGCAGGTGCTGGAGCGCGCCGGCCTCGTCAGCCGCAGGAAAGAGGCCCAGTGGCGGCACTGCGCGCTCGAGGCGGCGCCCCTCAAGCACGTCGTCGACTGGGCGGAGCAGTACCGGCACCTCTGGGAGGCCCGCCTCGATCGCCTCGATTCATACCTGAAAACGTTGCAGACCAAGGAGAAGCCCCGTCATGCTCGGAAGCCCCGCCGCCAACCACGATAGCTTTGCCGTCTCGACACCGTCGGATGTCGAGATCCGGATCACGCGGCTGTTCAACGCCCCGCGTGAGCTGGTGTTCGACGCGATGACCCAGCCGGCGCACGTCCGCCAGTGGTGGGGGCAGCTTGGCGAGGGCTACTCGGTGCCGGTCTGCACCATCGACCTGCGCGTCGGCGGCCGATGGGAGTTCGTCAATCGCCACCCTGGAGGCGACGTGACGTTCTACGGCGAGTATCTGGAGATCGAGAGGCCCTCCCGCCTGGTCTTCACCGAGATCTTCGCGGCTTACCCTGACGTGGTCTCTACCGTGTCAACCGACTACACCGAGGAACGCGGCGGCACGCGCATGACGGCCATCGTGCGGTATCCCTCGCGGGAGGTGCGTGACGCCGTCATCTCGTCAGGGATGGAGAAGGGTGCCGGCGTCAGCTACGACAGGCTCGAGGACCTGCTCGCATCGCTGCAGCGCCGCTAGAGCGTTTTCCATTGCTGTGTAGTGCCCGGCTTCAGCCGGGCCGAGTCTGGTCCGCCTGAAGGCGGACACTACATCGTTCCGGAAAACGCGCTAGCCGCCTGGCCTACGGATCGAGCGGGTCGATGGGATCGACCTGGAGTGACAGCACGTTCGGGGTCCACTCCAGTTCGAAGCGCGACAGCCGCCGCTTGGTGACGTACGGCCTGTAGCCAAGCTCCCGCTCGTTCCGCTCGTCGAACGCGTCGGCAGCGATCGAGTCGAGGTGGTACTGCTGCGTCGTGATGAGCGCAGGTCGATCGGTTGGGACGCCGTAGCGGAACATCAGCCGCGCGGCGTTCCGCACATTCGTCGTCGTGTGCCTGGCATGCGGATCGACGATGATGGCGTCCTCCGGGACTCCGAATTCGTGCATCAGCACGCGCTTCATCTCGATCGCCTCGGCATACTGGCTGTGCTTCGGATGCACGTAGCCACCGGACACGATGATGAGCGGCACCTTGCGGTCGAAGTACCGGCGGGCCGCGATCTCGATGATCTGCATCCCCATCGGGCTGATGGCGTGATGCTCGCGTTCCATCTGGTCGGACAGACCCGCACCGGGTACGAGCGCGACGGTGTACGAATAGTCGCTCCAGCGGATAGTGGGGATGCGCCTGAACGCGGCCGCGTTGTCGCCAGCGTGCATCGGTTCGTGCCGGCCGGCTTCGTCCCGATAGTTCAGCCGCAGGAGGCGCAGGCCGAAGTCGAGAGTCGGCTGGTAGAACCGATCCCAGCGACCCGACTGCTCGTCCAGGAGCCCCACGGTGGTGTGAATCACCTGGCCATAGGCCGGTGACCCAGCCTCGTGAGAGATCGAGTCGATGGCGGGATATCGCGGCGCGTCACCCAGGGCATATACCGCCAGGACGTTGTTCACTCCCCGAGCCGCGCGCTCCCAGGCGCGCGCGACGAACGCCTCATCCGACAGCGCCGCGTCCTGCACGAACGCTCCGGACGCACGCATACGCGCCGTCGCGGTCTTCAGCGCACCGGTGCGTGCCAGCGTCACGAGCGCTTCCTTCGCGCGTCCGACCTCCTCATCGCTCCACCGGATGGCCGCCACGTGGCAGGAGACGGCGGCGCCGCAGGAGGTCACGGCCGCCGCGATGGCCGAGCGCTTCGCATCGAGCAGCGCTCGCAGCTGGGCAGACGTCGCAATAGCTGCTCTTGCTGGGGCGTCGGCGTCCAGAATGGCGAACAGCGGGAAGTTCTTGCCACTGACCTCATTGGCCCAGACGAGCGGTTCGTAGCGCACGGCGCGCTGCGCGCTGACAACAGTCGTGGCTGACCAACTGGCCAGCGCGGCACCCACGGTGAGCGCGGCCAGCGTGGTTCGCAGGAGGGAATGTCGAATCATCGCTGTGCTCCCACCGGAGGTGCGGTCCGCCCCGCTGGTGCTGAACCCGTGGCAGGGTTGTACTGCGGATGCGTCAGAGAGACCGGGTTGTCCGCCTGGGTGAAGCGCGGGGTCTCCGCGCTGCGGACCCACGCCGTCTGGGCGAGGTCGCGCAGCAGGGACGCAGCCCTGGACAACTGCCGGCGCACGAGGGTGCGCGCCTCGGCATTTGTGGCATCTGCCAGCGCGCCGGACTTGTCCAGCTGATACACCTGCTCGACATGCGTGCCCGCATCGTCCAGATGCGCAAGCACCGCGTCGAACGGGTCGTCGAGCACCCGCGCCGGTGTGACCTCCTTCTGGAGGTCGTCCACCGTGAGCTGCATCAGATCGACGAAACGTGACTCGAAGCGGCCGTGCACCGGTGCATCAGTGGCGTAGCCCTTCGGGTTCGATCCCTGCCAGCCGTCGTGGTGAATGGTGTCGTGCAGCGGCTGCGCGCCGTCCGCCGTGTAGTGGCCGAGACGTCCCATGTAGGAGGCGATCTCGAGCTCGACGAGGTGCGTATCCTTGTTCTGCGCCCGCGCGGCCCGGTAGCGGCGCATGCCGGCAAGCATCTGTTCGTAGGTTTCGACCGCCGCGTAGGGCAGCGTGCCGGTCCACCGGACGTTGGTCAATGCGGCTGCATCGCGCTGACCCGCGCCGGCGAGGCGACGACGCTCGGCGTCGAGCGCGAGCACGAACTCATAGCGCGACCGCGGGACGTTCGGCGTCGTCATGAACGCGAACTGTTCCCGGAACCAGCCGTGGTTCGGATCCTCGATGATCTTCTGGAACGGCTCGGATGCCGAGCGCCAGCTGTCGGGAATGGTCGAGAGATAGACGATCCATTCTTCGTGTGCTCGCAGGAAGGTCGGACCGTCCTCGGGAATGGCGCGGACGGCGGCACGGTTGGCGGTCTGGTGGCCGCGCTCGCCCCAGGCGCGAAGGCCCGGGGTCGCGGTGACGACGACGGCGAGAACGATCAGGGCTGTGGCTCGCATGGGCAGCCTCTCAGAATGTGACGCGGGCACCGAGCTGGATGTACCGCCCGGGCCGCGTGGCCGTGATGCGGCCAAAGTCGGCCGCGCGCTGCTGGGTGATGACGCTGGTGGCGTTGAGGCGGTTGAAGGCGTTCTCCGACTCGATCAGCAGTTCAGCCGAGCGGCCTGCTCCGAGGCCCATCCGGCGCGACAGGCGCAGGTCGGTCTGAAGGAAGTTCGGCAGCCGCGCGCTGTTGCGCGTGGTCCCTGGCAGGCGGTCGTTCAGCACGAGGTCC
Organism: Vicinamibacterales bacterium; assembly: GCA_046331345.1. Taxonomy (GTDB): domain Bacteria; phylum Acidobacteriota; class Vicinamibacteria; order Vicinamibacterales; family CAVVIG01; genus CAVVIG01. Next base: position 496,529 of record JAXLRA010000007.1, read on the forward strand.
GCATTCAGATCCACGCCGGCGAGAGGGCTGAACGGGAAGCCGCTGCTGTAGAACGTGGTGCCCGAGAGGTGGAACCCATTCAGCACCCGGAGCCCGGATGTGAACGCCGGTGCGTACGACCACTGCGCCGAGATGGTGTGTGGCTGGTCCAGGTTGCTCGGCCCCCAGTCGCGATCGAGGGAGCTGGGGTCCATGATGGTGCCACCGACCAGGTCGCCGTTGTTGCGCGCGCGCGAGTAACCGTAGTTGAACGTGAACTGCACACCGTGGTCGAAGCGGCGGCGGAGCGAGAGGTCCAGGCCGTGATAGGTGCCGTGGGCGCCGCTCGACACGAGGTTGATGGCGCGGAACCGCGTGTCGGGGCGGTTGGCGGCGCCGGTATACACCGGGCGTCCGTCCTCGAGTTGGCCAGTGGGCGTGGGCAGGTTCACGTCGTGGGTATAGGGCGCGTTCCTGTGGGCCCAGAAGCTGTAGCCGGCCGTGACGGACAGGTTCCGCGCCAGTTCGCGCGAGACCTGCACGCTTGCGTTGTGCGCGTAGGTCACCTGGTAGCTCTGGTCGAAGGCCACGATGCTCGGCACGACAGAGAAGTTCGAGTCAGCGGTCGCCAGCAGGTTCGGGAAGACCGGCGAGCGCGGGTCGGTCCCGGAGACCTGGTAGCTGAGGAGCCGCGTGCTGCGCTGGGCCGCGTTGGTCGCCAGGTTCAGGCCCGGTGAGTCGTAGTAGATCCCGTAGCCGCCGCGCACGACCGTCTTCTGGCTATCGGCGGGAATCCAGGTGACGCCGACGCGCGGCGCCAGGTTGTTCCGATCCGAGTTGATCGTGCGGGACAGGGCGTACTGCGCGTTCGGGTCCAGTGTCGGGAAGGCGAGCGACTCGTAGCGGACGCCCGCATTGAGGGTCAGGCTGTCGCCCATGCGCCACTCGTCCTGCACGAAGAGGTTCAGGAAGTGGAACCGCAGCGAGACGGCCGGATTCCCGAGGTCCTGCGCCAGCTGGGTGTAGGTGTAGGGGCGTCCCGTCGCCGGGTCGATATCGCCGTTCAGCGTACGAAGGTACTGGTCGAGCGCCGACACCGCCGGCCTCGCGGCTGCCGCAGACAGGCCACCGAAGGTGAAGACGCGGGCGAAGCCACTCGTCGGTTCGTTGACCGTCGACTGATAGTTGATGCCGGTCTTGAACGTGTGCGCGCCGCGTGTCGCCGTCAGGTCGTCGATGAACTCGAGGCTCGCTTCGTGCGTCGTGCTGGCGGCGGCCGGGTTGCACCCGAAGTTGGCGACGCCGGTGATGTTGATCTGGGCGCCTGTCGCCGTGCCCTGGCAGGGCGGCGTGTTCCAGGTATTCCGGGCATTGAAGCCGACGCGCACTTCGTTCAGCATCTCACCCACGATGGATGCGAGCTGCCCGCCGACGCCGTTCATGCGGTCTTTGTAGACGTTTCCGCGGCTCAGCGTGCTGAGGCCGCTGCCACCGCCGGGCTGTCGATTCGTGAAACGGTTGTAGCGGATGAAGCCGCTGTTCGCATTGCTCAGGCGGTAGTTGGCCTTCACGCTGGGCGTGTGGAAGATCTCGCCGTTCGTGTCGTCGAGTTCGGTCGTCGGGAGCTTCAGCGCGGCGATGGCCGCGGGCGAGATCGTCACCGGCGTCACGTTCTCGTACGGGTTGAACTCGTAGTTCGCGAAGAGGAACAGGCGGTTGGGCGCGATCGGCCCGCCGACGTTTCCCTGCACCATCTGCCACGTCTGCTTCGGTCTCGTCGCGGCGAGGGGCGGGCGGGCGATCCACCCGCTGGGCCGGATCATCCCCATCACCGAGCCCTTCAGCTGATTGGTGCCTGACCGCGTGATGACGTTGATCACGCCTCCCGCGGCACGGCCGAACTCGGCCGAGTAGGCACCGGTCATCAGCTGCATCTCCTCCACGTTTTCCGGCGTGGTGATGACGAGCCTGATCTGCCGGCTGCCGTTGCGCGAGGTGTTGTCGATGCCGTCCATGTACCACTGCATCCGGTCGGCGCCGCCAACGATGAACTGGGTGGTGCCGAAGCCGGTGCTGGGACGGCCCTTCACCCCAGGTCCCACCAGGTGGAAGTTGTAGACGTTCCTCGACGTGATAGGGAGCGACCGGATTGCTTCCTCGGGCAGGACCTCACCAGCCACGGCCTGGCCGGTCACCACCATCGATGCGTCCGCGGTCACCTGCACTGTTTCAGCGGTGCCGCCGACCGAGAGTTCGAGGTCAACTCGGGCGCGCTGCCCAGCGCTCAGGCGAATGCCGGTCTGGCGGTATTCGGCAAAGCCCGGCATCGACACGAGCAGCTCGTATTCGCCAACCTGCAGCAGGGGGAAGCGGAAGTACCCTTCCGTGTCGGACGTGGCCGTGGTCACGAGTCCCGTCCTGAGGTTCGTGGCGACGCACGTCGCGCCAGGAACGGAGGCGGCACTCGGATCCTTCACGAAGCCTTCGAGGGCGCCGTCGGTGGCGTTGCTCTGTCCGACGACGGCGTGCGGAACGGCGAGGAGCAGGAGCAGAAGGAGGAGCAGCTTGTAGGAACGCATCAGGAACCTCGATATCGGAATGAACGAGATCTGATGCTAGTGAGCGCGTTTGACGCGGAGGCGACCGTCCCGCGACACGGATGTAAATCCTGGGGCCGTTCGTTACATCATCGTTGCCATCCCAAGGGTCTCTGACAGGCCCGCGGCTCGCATCACTACCGTACCGTCGTCGGTGGTCGCCGGTGGTTCGTGGCTTTCTCGTAGGCCGCGCCGATCTCGAGCAGCCGCCGGTCGTCCCACATGCGGCCGAGCAGCGAGATGCCCGCAGGGTACCGCCCGCCGAGGAAGCCGGCGGGCACGGTCACCTGCGGGAGTCCGGTTGCCGCGCTCTCCTCGCACGTGCCCGGCTCGGAGCCGTAACGGATCTGGCCGCCCTCGTGTGTGTGCGGCCGCGCCTGGTTGGCCGGATAGAGCAGCGCGTCGAGTTTCTGTGCGTCCAGCAGGTCCACGAAGATCTGCCGGAACGACTCGCGGCTCGCCACGAACCGCGCGACGGCGGCGTCGAGCGCCGGCCCCTGCGGCGTGGGGGCGAGGGCTCCCTGGAAGCGCCGCGCGCTCACGGGCGCGAGCTTCCCGCTCGCCAGCAGGTCCTGGATGGTCAGCACGCGGTCGCCGGGCTTCGCGCCGCGCGAGAGATACGACGCCCACGCATCTCGCAGCGCACCGGGGGCGGCACCGCGGATCGCCGCGTAGCGCGCATCGTAGTCGGCGATCGAGACGTCGACCACCGTCGCACCCTGCGCGCGCAGGTCGGCGATCACGCGCTCCATGTTCTCGGCCACTTCGCGCTCACCCGTGAAGCCGACGAAGCGCTGCCGCAGGGCGCCGATGCGCACCCCCGCGAGCGACGCACTGCCGAGTCCGCGCGCAAACGGCCCCTTCGATTTCGTCGCCGCGTCCGCGGTGACCGGGTCCTCGGGATCGCTGCCGGTGACCAGGTCCAGCGCCGCCGCGATGTCGGCCACCGATCGACCCATCGGGCCGACCGCGTCGTTGTAGGGATTGAGCGGCATCACGCCGGCGCGGCTCGTCAGCCCGCGCGTGGTTCTGATGGTGGCGAGCGCGGCGAAGCCGGCCGGATTCGACAGCGAGTTGCAGGTGTCGGTGCCGAAGCCGAGCGCCGCCAGGCTCGCGGCCACCGCGGTGGCGCTGCCGCCGCTCGAGCCCGCCGTGCTGAGCGACGGGTCGTACGCGTTACCCACAGTGCCGCCAACCGTGCTGACGCCGAAGTCGCCGAACGGGAACTCGTCGAGGTTCGCCTTGCCGAGGACCACCGCCCCGCCGCGCTTCATGCCGGCCGCCACCCGCGAGTCGAGGCGCGGACGATGGTCGGCGAGGGCGAGCGATCCGCCGGTGGTGGGCAGTTCGACGGCGTCGATGTTGTCCTTGTAGACCACCGGCACCCCGTGGAACGGACTCCGCACCTGCCCGGCCGCGCGCTCCGCGTCGCGGGCACGCGCATCGGCGATCGCGCGGGGATTGAGCGACAGGATCGCGCGGAAGCTGGGGCCGTTCCTGTCGAACCGGGCGATGCGCGCCAGGTACTCGCCGACGATGTCCTCGGAGGTGACGAGGCCGCGTGTCATCGCGTCCTGCAGCTCGGCGATGCTCTTCTCGAACACCGTGAACGGCGCGCGCGTGGCCGCTCCCGCCGGCGTGCGGGCGCCCGCCAGGTTCCAGTTCGCGATGCGCAACTGCTGCAGCGGGGTCAGGCCTGCGAGGTCCGGCGCCTTCCCGAGCTGGGCCGCCACCGCTTCCACCTTCGCGATCTCGCTGCCGGCCGCGGGAATGCGCGCGTCAGCGCCGTCGTACACCGGCTCGCCCTCGAGCAGGGCATCGCGGTACGGAATGGGATAGCCACCACGCGGGTCGTAGACTTCGCTGAGCCCCTTCACCACGAACGTGAGCAGGGCACGCGTCTGTCCCGGCTCGAGCCGCAGCGTGAACAGGTAGCCGATGTGCGCCGGATCGAAACCGGGCCACGGCGCGCTGAACGGGTTGCCGTACATGTCTCCGGCGCCGGTGAAGACACCCGTGCGGTTGCCGAGCACGTGGGCCGACGGTCCGTGGCCCGACGGTCCGATACGGGGGTTCGCGGCGGCCTTCGCGTTCTGCATCACGGTGACGTGCGTGTCCGTCACGTCGATACGGCGGTCGCCGCTCGACGTGGCGGCAATCGCCACCTTCCCGCCATCGGCATACGCGCCCACGGCACCGCCCCATGCCACCCGGACGATGAGCGGCTGCCCGGTGGTGTTGGTGAAGCTGTCGTAGTACCGCAGGTACGACGTGCCGTTCGACGTGGTGATGCCGCGCGACACCAGGATGCCGTCGACCAGTGGCGGCGTGATCGAGTCGAAGCGCCCGCGCCCGTCGTGGTGCAGCCCGAAGCCGTGCAGGTAGCGATTGTCTCCGACCAACGAGCCACTGACCCGCCGCACCTGCAGCTTCAGGTAGCCGAAGCCATTGAACGGGTTCGACCGTCCGCCGGTGGCGATGCCGCCGCTGTCCTGCGCCCAGGGGCTGGTGTCCTGGATGTCCCAGTACTGGCCGTCCGACGAGGGGACGTTGGTCACGGCATCGAGCCGGCTCAGCGCAACCGAGGCGAGCAGCACACCCACAGCAAGGCCAGCGGGAATCTTCATCCGCTGAGTCTGGTGTGAAGCGGCATCTCAGTCAACGGATCGACCCGTCCCGAACCGGTGTACAACTGCAGGCGCGCTCACGATGGCTTCAGGAACCGCATCCCGCACCGCCTTTGCCGTTGCCGCCGGGTTCGTGACCACGGCCGTGCTCTCGACGGCCACCGACGCGCTCATGCACGCCGTGCGTATCTTCCCGCCCGAGGGCGAGCGCATGTCCGACATGCTGTTCGTCGTCGCGACGCTGTACCGCGTGCTCTTCACGGTGCTCGGCGGCTACGTCACCGCGGCGCTCGCGCCTGGCCGGGCGCTCATTCCGGTGATCGTGCTCGGCGCAATCGGCGAACTGGCGGCGATGGCGGGCACCATTGCGACCTGGAACGCCGGACCCGAGTTCGGCCCGCACTGGTATCCGATCGCGCTCATCGTCACCGCGATGCCGTGCGTGCTGGCGGGGCTGGTGCTGCGCCGGGGGTGGCCCCTGCAGCAGGCCTGAGCCGCTCTCGGAGCCCGTTGTGTCGCGCCTGAGTCTGCCTGTGGCAGCATTTTGTCTGTCTGTGGGTAGCCTTTCGCCGACGCGATTCAACTGAACCGCACGAAGCGGGCCGCATCCCCCAAATTTGACAAGTCTTTGACATTCGGCTGACACGGTACGGGGTCGTACACCCGCACTATGTCGGTGTGAGGACGCGCCCGGGCCGTGCGCAAACTGATACTCCGCAACTTCCAGTCACCTGGCGACATCGTGATGCTGACCGCCGCCGTGCGCGATCTGCATCGCTGCTACCCGGGCGAGTTCGTGACCGACGTCCGCACGTCATGCCCGGACCTGTGGCTCCACAACCCGCTCATCACGCCGCTCGACGAACGGGCGCCGGATGTGACGGTCATCGACTGCCACTATCCGCTGATCCATCGCAGCAACCAGGAACCGCGGCACTTCCTCGACGGGTTCGTCGAGTACCTGAACGAACACCTCGACCTGCGCATCCGGGTCACGGAGTTCAGGGGCGACATCTACATCTCGCAGGACGAGAAGGACTGGTTCGCGAACGTCGAATCGCAGGAGGGCTCGACGCAGCCGTTCTGGCTCTTCGCCAGCGGCGGCAAGTTCGACTTCACCGCGAAGTGGTGGGATCCCGCGCGCTATCAGCAGGTGATCGATCACTTCCGTGGGCGCATTCAGTTCGTGCAGATCGGCGAGGACCATCACCATCATCCGGCACTCGACGGCGTGGTGGACCTGCGTGGACAGACAACGCTGCGGCAGCTCGTGCGGCTGATGTACCACGCCCAGGGCGCGGTCTCCGCCGTCAGCCTGCTGATGCACCTGGCGGCCGCGGTGGAAGTGAAGCCCGGCATGCCGCAAAACCGGCCGTGCGTGGTCGTGGCCGGCGGGCGCGAACCGCCACACTTCACCGCCTATCCGCACCACCAGTTCATCCACACCGTCGGCGCGCTGCGCTGCTGCGACAACGGGGGATGCTGGAAGTCGCGGGCGGTGCCGCTCGGTGACGGCGACGTGAACGATCGGCCCGAGGCGCTCTGCGTGGACCCCGTGGGCACGCTGCCGCGCTGCATGGACATGATCACCGCAGACGATGTGATTCGACGGATCGAGTACTACTTCAGGGGAGGAGCACTGCAATGAACGGGGAGAATCGCCAGCCAGGCCGCACCGGGAACGCGAACGACGCAGTCGATCTGCGCGCGCGCCGCACCTTCCTGCTGTTGCTGGTCAGCGCGCCGGCGGCCCTCGCCGCAGGATGCGTCGGCATCACGGAACCCACCAGCGTCTCGAATCCGATCGTCCAGCCGAGTTCGAGTTCGGCGGGAACGGGCACGTCGAGCTCCAGCAGCGCGCTGCCGTCATCGAGCAGCAGTTCCTCCTCGTCGTCGTCCTCGACATCGTCCTCGTCGAGCAGTTCGTCGAGCAGCTCGTCGTCCAGCAGTTCGACGTCCAGTTCCAGCAGCTCCTCGTCGAGCTCGAGTTCGTCGTCGAGTTCGAGCGGCGGATCGTCCAGCTCGAGTTCGTCGTCGGGCAGTTCGTCCGGCGGCAACGGCGGCGGGTCGTCGACGTCGGGCGGGTCGTCGAGTTCCTCTGGCGGCAGCAGGAACGGCAGCGGCGGCGGCGGCGCGGACGATCCGACGCGGACGCTCAGCGCGCGCGCGCTGTCAGCGCTGATTCGTCAGATGGTCTAGCCGCGGCGGGCGCGAAACGGGTCCATCGCCTGGTGGGCCCGGGCGCCGGACGCGAATGGATCGTCGTGTGGCCGCGACAGGCGCTTCAGGGATATGCCGGCGTGGCCGGCGGTGGCGGCGTGTAGTCGTGACCGAACTTGTTCTTGTGGGGGGCTGGCACCCGGCTGGCCTCCACGAGACGGATCGGCGGCAGCGTGGTCGCCGGCGCCGTCACGGTCACCTCTTTCGGGTACTCCGAGGCATCCTCCGGCTTGAACCGTTCGTGCCACACCGACATCCGGTAGCGGCCCGGTGGCACGTCGGCGAGGGCGATCGTGCCGGCGGCCCCGGATTGCGCGTAGTAGGGCGAGTCCACCACGACGACCACGGCGCTCATGTCCGGATGGATGTTGCAGAAGACGAAGCACACCCCCGGACGCGGGAAGCTCACGCCGCGGGTCGTGCCCGCTTCGTAGAGCCCGAGGTCGAAGCGGCGTCCGTCGAAGAGCGAGAAGACGTTGTGGAAGATCGGATCCAGGTTCGGGAAGTCGACGAACGATCCGACCGGCACGACGAGCACGTGCGGGGAGAAGGTCTTGTTCTGCTGGTCGATCCTGAAGCGCCGTCCGGCCGCCGGACGCCGGCGCGACGTCGCCTCTCCCGCGGGCGTGAGCCACACCACCACGTCGCTGCGATCGGCCGGTGAGGGCAGCGCCGTGCGGACGGCCACTGAGGTGGTGACCGACGCACCCGTACTCTGCTGTGCGGCGCTCAGCACGCGGCCGCCGTACGACGATCCGGCACACGCGAGCGCAACCAGCACGGAGCCAAGGCAGGTCCGCCTGAAGGCGGACCCCACGACGGTCATCGGCGTCGGGCTCACCTGGCGCGCGACCCGTGCTGTCGCCGCCGCATCAGAACGCAATGCCGCCTCCAATGTTCACGTGGTCGGCAATCCAGGCGCGGCCGTCCAGCCTCGTCGTCCAGAGCCGCCGGTACTCGACGGTGAAGAACAGGTTGGACCGCATCTGGTAGATCGCGTTCACGAAGCCGCTCGCGTTGCGGGATGCCGAGGGCGCTTCGTCGCTCGGCGGCTGCAGCAGGACGTCCACGTGGCGCGGCAGGCTGCGGTCGCCGCCGGCGGCAAGGTTGAACTCGAGGCGCGGCGTGGACTTGAGCTTCAGCTGCGCCCATCCGCCGTTCGAGCGGAGCGGGAACACGGTGGACGCCGGGTCTTCAGGCGAGCCGTCGAAGAGCACCGACGAGTGCGCGCCTCCACCGAGCCCGCCAATCGCCAGACCGGTGTACGCCTCGCCCGAGAGCCGCAGCCTGCGCGAGAGCGGCAGTTCGACGTCGGCCGCCGCGGCCCAGGCGTTCACGTTGCGATCGAAGGCCCAGTTGTGGCGCGAGTAGTAGCCCGCGGCGCCGATCGAGCTGACGTGATCGTCCTTGCCGCGGCGCCACGCCGCACGGGCCGCCAGCGCCGGCATCCGGCTGCGCTCACCCGCCGTCGACAGGCGGGCGTACTCGCCGGCTGGCAGTTCGCCGGTGAGGGCGTCGAGCACGCCGGCCCGGACGGACAGGGTCGTGTCCGCCTGGCGGGCGTAGCGGCGCTCCACATAGACCTGCGGCGTCCACGCCCAGATGTTGCCCGACGAGGAGAGGCCAGGATAGGCCGTGGAGGCGAGCGACGTGGGCGAGAGCGGCGAGAAGAACGGCGCTTCCTGCCCGATGCGCAGGGCCGTACGTTCTCCCTCGAGGGCAATCTGCATCGTGCGCAGGCGCACGCCCGGGGCGCTCAGGCCGTCGTTCACGCTCGGAAAGCCGCCGAAGAAGTCGAGCCGCAGGTCGCCGGACGTTTCGAAGCCGTTCACCTTCGGCCCGAACACCGCGAGGCCGATGTACGACTGCCGCACCGCCGCGGAAATGCTGCCGCCCGAATCGCCCGGCGCGGTCTCGATGGCGAGCAGCGGCAGGTCGATGTTGTCCACGCCGCCGCGGGTGCTGATCAACTGCATCAACGCCATGCCGAAGAGGCGCGCGCGGTATTTCGACCCGCTCTCGACCTTGGTCTGCTCGAGGGAGGCCACCTGGCCGGCGAGGAGGTCGCGTTCTTCCTCGAGCTGGTCGCGGAGGTCCTGCAGCGCCTGCTGGACTTCGGCGGTCTCGCGCCTCGATTCCGAGAGCTGCGTCTGGAGCGAGTCGAGCGCCTGCTGCAGCCGGCGGATCTCGGCCACAAGGGACTCGAGCGACGGCTGCGCCGGGGAGTCGGCGGAGGCGGGAGGCTGCGCGCTGACGACGGCGGGCGCGAACGCGGAGAGCGCTACGGTGAGGAGCACGCCTGACACGTGCCTTCGCCACACTGACATCTGACGCTAATATATCGCTCGATTCACACCCATGGAAAAGATTCTCGTCATCGAAGATGACCGTGCCACACGCAAGGCGCTCCAGCAGTTGTTCGAGTCTGAAGGCTTCCTCGTCGAAGCCGCCCAGAACGGCGCCGAAGGGCTCGCGATGTTCCGCAGCGGACGGCCGGGATTCGTCGTGCTCGACCTGCAGATGCCGCAGATGGGCGGGCGTGATGCGTGCCGCGAGATCCGCAAGCAGTCCGAGGACGTGCCGATCATCATCCTCACCGGATCGGTCGACGAGGTGAACCGCGTGCTGCTCCTCGAACTCGGCGCGGACGACTACGTCACCAAGCCGTTCAGCCCGAAGGAGCTGGTGGCGCGCGTGCGCGCCGTCCTGCGGCGCTCGCGGCGCAACAACCCCACGGTCGATCAGCTGTACTTCGACGATGTGTCGGTGGACTTCGGGAGCATGGAGGTCACGCGCGGCGGGCGGCCCGTGGCACTGACGCCCCAGGAGTTCAAGCTGCTGAAGTACTTCGCCCAGAACCCGCAGCGCGTCATCTCGCGCGATCAGCTGCTCAGCGATGTCTGGGGCTACGATTCCTACCCGTCGACCCGTACCGTGGATTCACACATCCTGACCCTGCGCCAGAAGCTCGAACGGGAGCCCAAGGCACCCGTGCACTTCGTGACCGTGCACAACGCCGGGTACAAGTTCGTCCCGTAGTACCGCCACGTGCCCAACCTGAACCTCCGCACGAAGTTCCTGCTGGCTCTCGCCCTGATCTCGGCGCTCATCACGACGGGCGTCCTGCTCATCGTCAGCTACCGCGTGCAGGTGCGCGTGCGGGTGGAACTCGCGCAGGCCCTCGATACGTCCATCATCGCGTTCGACCGGCTGCAGCAGCAGCGCGAGGTCACGCTCGAGCGCTCGGCGGCCCTGCTGGCGGCGCTGCCGACACTGAAGGCGCTGATGACGTCGGACGATCCGGCGACGATTCAGGACGCGAGCACCACCTTCTGGCAGCTCGCCGGAAGCCAGCTGCTCGTGCTGGCCGACCGGGAAGGTGTGGTGGCCGGATTCCACACGGCGGTGTCGGAGTTCCCCCGCGAGGCGGCACAGGCGGCGGTGACGCGGTACCTGACGACCGGTGAATCGCGCGACTGGTGGTATGGAGGCGGGCACCTGTTCCAGGTGTTCCTGCAGCCGATCGCGTTCGGCGCGCCGGAGTCGGGGCACACGCTGGGGCTCGTCGCCGTCGGCTACGAGGTGAACCAGAGCGTGGCGACCGACGTGAGCCGCGTGGCGGCCAGCGAGGTGGCTTTCGCGTACGACCATCAGCTGGTCGTCAGCACGCTTCCTCCCGGCGAGCGCGAGGCGCTGGCGGCGCTCGTCCGCGACGCGTCGGGCCAGCGTGAGGCGCCGCGCGAGACGGCGCTCGGCACGGCGCGGTTCCTCGAGCAGACGGTGCGCGTGTCTCCGGCGTCGGCGCCGCTCGTGACGCTCACGGCGCTCAAGTCGTTCGCCGAGTCGGAGCAGTTTGTCGACGACCTCAACCGGTGGATCCTCGCGATCGGCGCGGTCGGCGTGGCCGCGGGCGCCCTGCTCGTGTTCTTCGTCTCCACCACGTTCACCCGCCCGCTCTGGAACCTGGTGTCGGGCGTGAAGGCGCTCGAGCGGGGCGACTACGCGTTCCCGCTCGACACGGTGGGCGAGGACGAGGTCGGCACGCTCACGGCGGCGTTCAGCCGGATGCGTGAACAGCTGCAGGCCACGCAGCACCGCCTGCTCGAAGCGGAACGCATGGCGACGATCGGCCTCATGGCCAATACGATCTCGCACGACCTGCGGCATCCGCTCACCGCGATCCAGGCGTACGCCGAGTTCCTCGAGAACCCGTCGCTCACCGACGCGCAGCGCGCCGACTTCACACAGGAGATCCGCATCGCGGTGAATCACATGCTCGACGAGATCAACCAGCTCCTCGGGTTCTCGCACGAGCGGCAGGCGCTGCAGCGGGCTGATATCCGCCTCGACGAACTGGTGGACCGTGCGATCAAGACCGTGAAGGCCCTGCCCGAGTTCGAGGGGGTCACCATCGTGAGCCTCGTGACCGCGGAGTGCCGCGCGTGGCTCGACCCGGGCAAGGCGGAGCGGGTGCTCCTGAACCTGCTGTTCAACGCCGCGGAAGTGGTCTCTCCCACAACGGGGACCATCGAGGTGAGCTGCGCCAGCCGCGACGGTGGCGTGGATCTGCGCGTGCGCGACAACGGACCCGGCATCCCCACCGAGATCGCCGATCGGCTGTTCGAGCCGTTCGTCAGCCACGGCAAGCAGAAGGGCACCGGGCTCGGGCTGACGGTCGTCCACAACGTGATGCAGCAGCACGGTGGCTCGGCCAGGGTCGAGGACACCGGCCCGTCCGGGACCACGTTCCTGCTCCACTTCCCATCCGCGCCGGCCTGACACCGCTGTCGAACGGCGGCGCCGCACCGGTCGGCGCGGGCCATTCGAGCCGGAGGTCTCTCCAGCTCGGCACGAAAGTTCCTCGTCCAGCAGACTACGGCCGCCGCGGCGACCTGTGGCGGTGTGTGCAATCGTGAGTTAAGCAGCGCTGTATCAGCTGGATAGCAGGATTCTTCCAGGATGCCGGACGTACGGTACGTGGCGTGCCTTGCGTCGGGCACAACGACAACCGTTTCAATCGCACATAACAACCAGGAGCGCGCGTGACTCGCACACTCAAAGCCGGGTTGATGGCCCTTGGCCTGCTGCTACTTGTCCAGGGCACCGGTTCGGCGGCACCGATTTCCGTCACCATGTATGACTACGACGCCACCCACGGCGGCAACCCGGATCTGTATGCCGCGGCCCCCGGCGGCGGTGGCGCGTTCTGGGCGGTGACGAACGACCCGACCCTCGGCAGCCTGCTGACGTTCTGTCTCGAGGTGAACGAGCACATCGCCTACGGCGGCTCGTACCTGGTGGACGGCGTGCAGTCGGCGGCGGTGAACGGCGGGGCCGGTGGAGCGGTGAACGGCGCCGACCCGGTGAGCGACGCCTCGCGCTGGCTCTACCTGATGGTGTCGACGGGCCTCTACAGCACTGCGACCTACAGCTCCGCGTTCGACTTCAACGGGGCGTCGGCCGGGCTCGGGAGCGTCGGCTCCATGGTGCAGATGGCCATCTGGGCGATCGAAGGCGAGACGGTCGGTTCCTACAGCCTGTCCAACCTGCTCGGCGGCAACGCGTCGGCGATCGCCGCGGTGAACGCGCTGGTGTCCGCCGCGAACACGGCGGTGTCCAGCGGTCTGTGGGCGACGCTCCAGACGGCCTACAACGCGAACATCGGCGCGCTGAACCTGTACACCCCCGGGGGCGCGCAGATGCAGTCGCAGCTGGGTGGAACCTGGCGCGTCCCGCCGCCGCCGCCACCACCGGTGCCCGAACCGGCGTCGCTCGTGCTCCTGGGCTCCGGCCTGCTCGGCGTCGCCTGCTGGCGTCGTCGCAGCCGGCAGGCCTGATCGCAACCCCCGTTCGCGACACCGGTCGGCGCGTCAACGTGCCGGCCGGTCGTCCTGAGGGGCTCACTTCAGCAGCGTCGACGCAATCTCGCCCCAGTCCAGCGCCTCCACGACCGCGGCATTGAGGTAGAGCCACGGTGACCGCGCGCGGTCCACGCCCCGGCGCACCGCCTCCCTCGACATCCAGTAGCGCTCCACACTCAGCATCTGCAGCGCCGCGCGCGGCTTCGCCACGTCGTACCACTTCGCCATCGAGACGATGGGCTGGCACCCGGCAGTGCCTGTCGGCACGGGGTGCGGACCCATGATGCGAGAGTCCGGCAGGTGACACGCCGGCGCCGCGAGGTCGGCCGGCGAGAGCGCCGCGAGCGAGGCCCTTGCCGCAGTGAGCCTGGCGGTCAGCGGCCCGACCAGGCGGTTGGTTTCGGGTGCAGCCTCCGCCCTGAGCCGCGCCTCCTCCTCAGCGTCCATGCGGCGCAGCTCCTGCGCACGCGATGCAACCTGCTCGGGCGTCCGCGAACGGCCCTGCTGATACTGAATCAGAGAATCAGCCATGCGCTTGTCGCGGGCGGCGCGGCCGGCGTCGGACACGGCCTCCTCGTAGCGCTGCCGTGCCTGCGCCAGCGCGCTTCCGGCCTGCGCGAGCTGTTTCTCGAGGTCGGCCACCTCGAACCTCCGGAAGCGCTCCTGCGTCACGGGATCGAACAGGGCGCGTCCTTTCGGCAGGATCACCAGGATGCCCGATACTTCGACGCTGCCCGCCCCTTCATACACGGGGAAGCCCTGCACCTCGCCCACCTGCCTCGGTTGCGGCAGGAGCACACCGGCGGCGTCTTTCCAGAACGTCCGATCGAACGCGTCGTCACGAACGTAGTTCGCGTAGACGATGAGGTGGCTCAGTTCACCGGTGGACACGAGGCGTCCACCCCTGACGGCGGCCATGTCCGGCGGCCAGAAACCGAGCAGCATGTCCGCCTGGTGCGGGCGGCCGGGCTCACCCGCGGTGAACGTGAGCGTCGCCTTCGGGAAGACGGTCGGCAGCGGGTTCAACGGCGCCGTGGCCTTCACGCGGTCGATGATCGCGAGCAGGCTCTTCTCGAGCGCGAGTGCGTCGGCGGTGCGGCCGCCCTGTATGCGGTCGATCGGCATCCACCGCGGCTCGCCGAGCGGGGCAGGTGCCTGAGCCGACAGCGTGCAGACGGTGATCGTCGCGCATGCGAGGCTGAGCGCGACCTGAAGGGAGGGGAATGAGCGGAGGCGGTAAGTCGGGAAGGTCACGGAGGCTCCACAGCGGCGGTGCGCGGCCTCGCACGCTGCGGACCGCGCACCAGCCATCGGGGAGAGTCTAGCCGACGCGGGCGAAGCCCTTCATCTGCAGGTTCAGCATCGACGTCATCGCCCAGAGATCCACCTGGATGTCGGGGTTCACGTCCTTCGCGTCGATCTTCCGCCCGCCGAGCGCCTGCCCGCACGCACGGAACTCCACGCCAGCCTGCTTGAGCGCGTGAATCAGCGCGATGTTCGGGTTGTCCTTCCCGTACCGTGCCTTGTACGCCTCGTTGGTCATCACGATGTCGAAGTCGGGGTTCCGCTGGTGGAACATCACGACGAGATGGCGGTGGTTGGCCGGCACGTTGTACTTGCCGAGCGTGTTCAGGTACCGCGCGATCGTCGGCAGCATCGGGTTCACTTCGGCGTCCCGATCCTTGGCTCCGTTCGACACCGAGAACAGGATCTTGTAGTCGATCTTCGGATCGGGCAGTTCGGCCGCCCCGGCGACGTCGCGTGCCGGCTCGTACCCGGGCACCAGGAGCGCACCCTTGTTGTCGGCCGCGCGCATCGAACCGGCGGCCACGAGCCCGATCACCAGGGCGGTTGCCGCACACGTCGCAAGCATCTTCTTCATCGAATGACTCCTCTTCAAGGCGGACATCTCCGCAGCCGGGAATTTTCGATCAAAAGCGCCGGGATGAACATCTGAATCTCGCCAGCGGTGCGCATCAGGCAGCCAGCGGTCCGTCGCTAGTGGGTCAGGCCGTAAATCCAGTAGTTCACGCCGAGTTTGTAGGCCTCGTTCGTATTGGCGAACGGGAACAGCCCGCGCCCCGACCATTCCCAGTACTCGGGCACGTCGTTGTCGAAGTTGGCCACGACCATGAGCCGCTTCGCCGGGTCGTTGTCCTCGTATAACCCGAGGTAGCTCGGCTTCAGGCCGGACATCGGATGGACGATCGCGTCGATGTCGCTCACGGTGTAGAACGTGTCGAAGATGCGGTGCGTGCGGTCGAGGCGGGTGAATCGCGCCTGGGGAATCACGCGGCGCATCTGCTCCTCGAAGTTGGCCCACTGCTCGGGGCCGTCGAAGTCCTCGAACACCGCGAACCCGCCCTTCAGCAGGTAGGCACGGAATGCGGCGGCCTCCGCGTCCGACATCTCCCAGAACCCGGGCTCCCACATGAAGGCCACGGGGAACTTCATCAACTCGGGATCGTCGAGCGTCAGGATGCGGCTGCCGTCCATCCGGAGATCGAGCGAGCTCAGCTCACGGACGATCTGCGACAGGTTCTGCTCGGCGCGCGGATAGTCGTGGTCCCACGCCGTACTCCAGAACCCGCGAGTGCCCGGGGTGCTCCGCCACCGCAGGCGCACGAACGTCGCGCGTCCGTCGTACTCCACGTCGGGCCGGTACGTGCCGGCGGCGGACCCGGTGCCGCCACGCCCGCGCGACCCCGCGCGCTGCCCGCCCAGCACCAGCAGACCGACGATGACGACGAAGAGGAGTACACCGCGCCGCATGGGCGCATTATGCGCTCATGGGACAGGGACTAGGGAGCAGGGAACCAGGGATCAGGGAACCAGGGATCAGGGATCAGGGATCAGGGATCTGGGACTGGCGGATTGGCCATCGCGAATCGCCAAGCGGAAGTTCGACCTTCAGTTCGGCAATTCGCGATTCCAAATTGGCGATGTCTACTTGTTGCGTGCGGCCTGGACTTCCACTTCGAGCAGCGCGCCAGGGGTTACGAGCGCGGCCACCTGGACGGTGGTGCGGGCCGGCTTGTTCGGCTGGTCGGCCGTGCCGAAGTACTTGTTGTAGGCGGCGTTCATGCCGGCGAAGTCGAGCTTGCCGTCCGGCGCGGCCACCATGTAGACGCGCATCATGACGACGTCGCCCATGCCGAGCCCCTGTGCCTTGAGCGCCGTCTGCACCTTCTGGAAGGCGCTGTCGGCCTGCTCGTTCGTGTTGCCCCACACGGCGGGCGTGTTGGTGGCGCGGTCGGCCGGCTTGGTCGGGTTCGGCAGCTGGCCGCTGACGTAGAGCGTGTCACCCACCCACACGGCCTCGGCAATGCCGCCCGGGTTCGAGTTCTGGATGTGCTTCACCTGGGCGGACGCGGTGGACGCTACCGAGAGAACAGCCGCGGCAACCACGGCAAGAATCGAGGCTCGCATTCGAAAGCTCCTTTGAAACAGAGGGAGAGGAAGAACAGTCCGTCGGCGATTGTCGCTCAAGTCCGCAGCTCCTGCACACCTCCGCCACAACCCGCCACACGCCGTGCGGATCCGGGGTCGTGGCCCCTGTCAGCCTTCTCCAGACAAAGCCACACGGCTGTCGCCGCGATCGTAGGTCGTCACGCGCCGCGTGGAAGCAGGTCAAGGCGCTCCATGAGCGCGCGATAGCGAGCTAGCCGCTCCGGAACTTAGAAGTGAGAACTGAGAAGTGAAGTTCCGAATTTCACTTCTCCAGTTCACTTCTCACTTCTGAGTTCTCACTTCTTGAGATTGTCGACCCGCTGCTGGAGCCTCGCGTTCGGAAACGTCTTCAGCACCGACTCGATCGCCGCAATTGCCTGATCCTTCTGGCCGGCTGCCTCGTAGGCGTCGGCCAGGAGGGTCGCCTTCCTGAACGCCAGCACCCGGTTGGTCTCGGGCACCGTCACCTGGTTCAGGGCGTCGATGGCTCCTTGCGGGTTCTTCCGATCGAGGAGCTGCGACTCGGCGCCGAGAAGCCGGAGTTCAGGGTCCGACGGGAACCGGTTGCCGAGCTCCGCGATGAGCGTGGCGGCCTCCTCCGTCTTCCCGGCCTTCCGATCGGCCATCGCCTGCTGATACATGCCGGCGACATACAGCCGTTCGACGTCCTTCGGGTCGCCCGACCGGATGCCGACGCCTCCCGCGTAGGCGTAGACCAGTTCGCCTCCGTGCTCGCCCGCCTCGTAGACCGCCGCGCACGCGCCGAGTCCGACCACCGCCGCGAGGCCGTGTACCAGCTTCACCTTCGGTGATTTCCGCAGCGCGAGCCCGGCCACCTCGATCAGTCCGAGCACGATGAGCACGTTGCGCGCGGTCTCGCCGGCCTCCTCGTGCCGCTGGACTGCGGGGCGCGATCCCGGCACGCGCTCCACCGGACCGTGCGCCGCCGTTCCGGTCTGGGCGGACACAATCCCGGTGAGCGCACCGAAGATCAGCAGCGTGCTGGCCGCGGGGCTCGCGAAGGGCACACGGCCCGTCAGTGCGATCATCCGGAGGGCCACGCCGACCAGGGTCAGGACGATGGTGAAGTGGACGACCTGCGGGTGGAGGGCAGCCGAAAAGAGTGCGGACATACGGACCACTTTCCCGTGGCAGAGCCACGTCGTAACGGGGCGGAGCGGGCGCGCGGGCGCGGAGTGACTGTCAGTGTTGCCCGGAAACGGACGAGGCGGCAAGGGCCGGGGACGACAGGCCTGAGCGGAGCGCGCGCAGCTGCTGGAGCGCGCGGTCGAATCGGAACGCGCCGATCTCCTGACGCACGGGCACGGCGGCGCTGCCGAGGGCACCGATGATGAGGCCTGCGGACTCGTCCCAGACGCTCACGACGCGCATGTCGCCCTCGGTGAGCAGCGTCTCGATCTGCGCGAGAAGCTGCTGCAGGCGCAGCGAGTCGGCCGGGATCAGCGGCCTGGCGGGCCCGTCGGCCTGCCCCTTGTCCGCATCCGCCCCCGGCGCAAGCCAGGCGAGCAGCCCCTTGTACAGCGTCGACGGCACGACCGGCTTGCCGATGAAGTCGCTCATGCCGGCCTCGAGGCACGCGCGTCGATCCTCCTCGAACGCGTTGGCGGTCATCGCGATGATCGGCAGCGAGGCGCGGTTGGGCAGCTGGCGGATCTGGCGCGTCGCGGACATGCCGTCGAGCACGGGCATCTGCACGTCCATCAGGACGAGCGCGTAGTCGCCGTCGCGCACGCGTTCGACCGCCTGGGCCCCGTCCGAGGCCACGTCCACGTCGAGCGCCGCCCGCTTCAGCACCGCCAGCGCGACCTTCTGGTTCACCGGGTTGTCTTCGACGAGCAGGATGCGCGTGCCACCGCACAGGCGCGCCAGCCGCACGTCGGGCTTCTCTTCCGGGACGGGCTCCGGTGCCGCCAGCGGCGCGTCCTTGATGGCCACCGCCTTCGCGGTCATCCAGAAGGTGCTGCCCGCGCCCGCCGCACTGATCACGCCCACCTGCCCACCCATGAGGGTGGCAATGCGCTGGCAGATGACCAGCCCCAGCCCCGTGCCGCCGAACTGCCGTGTCGTCGACTCGTCGGCCTGGACGAACGGCTGGAAGAGCCTGGCCTGCTGCTCCGGCGTCAGGCCGATGCCCTGATCCTCGACCTCGATGCGCAGCACGACCTGGTCGTCCTCCCTCGACGCCACGACGATTCGGACCGTCACGCGCCCCTTCTCCGAGAACTTGATCGCGTTGGCGATGAAGTTCACCAGCACCTGGCCGAGCCGCAGCGGGTCGCCGACGAGACGGCCCGGGACGTCTGGCGCGACATCCCGTACGAGTTCGAGGCCCTTGGCTGTGGCGCGCTCCGCGAGCAGCGTCACGGCGTGATCGAGCACCCGCGCCGGTGAGAACTCGATGGTGTCGATCGTCAGTCGTCCGGCTTCGATCTTCGACAGGTCCAGGACGTCGTTCAGGATCTGCAGCAGGTGGTGCGCCGCTTCGTTGACCTTGAGGACCTGGGAGCGGGTGTTGGGTTCCTCGATTTCGTCGGTCAGCAGATGGGTCAGGCCGATGATGGCGTTCATCGGCGTACGCAGTTCGTGGCTCATGTTGGCCAGGAACGCGCTCTTCGCCCGGTTGGCAGCCTCTGCGGCGTCCCTCGCGTCCTCGAGCGCGGTGCGCTGGTATTCGTTGTCGAGGCACAGCTGCAGCGTGCGGGCGAACTTGGCCAGGATTGGCGGGAGCAGGATGCGCGCGCGGCGCGAGGCCTCACCGATGATGTCGGCTTTCGGTGAGAACAGGATGATGGCGCCGAAGGCCGGCAGCACGAGGGGCAGCGCATGCGTGTGCTGGACGCCACCCGCGAACCATCCGGTCGCCGACTCCGCGGCCTCCACGCCGAGGCGGCCCGGATCCCACGGCACCGGGTGCCCCTCGAGTGCGCGCAGGGCGCGGTTGCCCACGGCCGCGTAGATGCGGGGCTCGGCCGCCGATGGGCCGACTCCGCCAATGACAATCGCCCCACAGGCGCAGCCCGTGTGCAGGAGCATCTGCTGCAGCATCACCGTCGCCAGCGGGCGCGGACGGGTCTCGCCCGCCATGGCCATCGCCAGGTCGTAGAGGATGCTGACAGACTGATGCTGGTTTACATCCACGGCAGTGCCGTCAACGTGCAGTTGTGGAACGTCGGATACTGGTCCTTCAACGCGCCGATCTCACCGAGGCACAGCGCGCCGTAGACCTGGGCCGGAGCCGCTGCCTCGCGGATGGCACGTACCTCGTCGGTCGCCCCGGCATCGCCCATGTGCAGGAAGCGGCCCGCGCAGTAGAACAGCATGACGGTCTTCGTGGCGTGCGCACTCGCACCCTTGCCGACTTCGATGGCGGCGCTGACGGTGCCGGGCTTCACGGCGCGCACGATGCTCACCAGCGAGTTCTCGCGGATCTCCCCCGAGCAGTAGACCGACCCGTCTTCTTCCACCTTCACGGGGATCCGCACGAGCGGCTCGCCCTGGGCGCGCGTGAGCGCGAACGGATAGTGGACACCGTACTGGTAGAAGTTCTCGCGGTCGACCGTGATGCCGTAGTCGTTCGTCATCAGTTCCTGGTAGACCTCGAACGCCGGGCGGCCGTCGATGGTGTTGATGTGGCCACCCTTCGCCACCGTGGCGACCCACAGCGCTTCGTTGCCGCGGTAGTGGTGCGCCAGCGTGGGACCAGGATGGTCGCGCTGGATTATCGCCAGCACCGCGTCCGCCACGAACCGCTCGTTGTCGAAGATGCAGGGTTCCGACGTGAACGACTCGCTGCCGACCGACATGCCCGCATAGGTCAGGCTGTCGCCGAGATCCAGATACACGCGGTCGATGATCGACGCGGAGTCCGGCACGCGGACGTCCATGAACATCAGCAGCATGTCGCCACCGGCCGGGTTCGCCGCTTCACCGGCGAAGTCGATCAGCGCCTGCGTCGCCTCGTCCTCCGTCCGCCCGTCCACCGACGGGAGCTGGACGACGGCCCTCGCGGTGGTCTTCGCGCAGGTCGTCAGCAGCACGCCGGCGCGGCTCACGGTGTCCGGTGTCAGCAGACCGGGGACGACCGCGCCGCAGAGCGCCATGTCCTTCGCCGTGGCCAGGCGCTGGAGCACGCTCACGCTCTCGAGGTCGGCCGCTGTGTCGCACACCAGGGCCAGGACGCCCGCCTGCACGCCGTCGCGCGCCTTCCAATGGTTCAGTGCCTCGTCGAGCGCGGCCTCGGTCGGCACAGGCACGAAGCGCCAGTCGTCGCTGGGGCGGGTATCTGCGCCAGCAAGAGCGTCGGCGATCTGGAACTCGGTCAGGTGGATTTCAGTCATGGGTGTCCCCTGCGCACACTCGGGACAGTGCGCCTAGTCCAGCTATCGGCGCCAGAAAGGCCGGGCTGCAGAAGATTGGGGTCTCGGGGGCGGAAAGGTCGGACGGCGTGGAGGGGGACGGGCGGCACCCTCCCACCGCGGTGGAAGGGTGCCTCGGGTCGGAACCGGAGTCGGCTTACTTGGTCACCGTCACGGTGACGTTGTCACCACCGGTGAGCGCGCCGTCGTCGGCAAGCGCGCGCAGCACGTAGGTGCCGGGTGCCGTGAAGGTGACCTTCACCGGGATGCGGCCGTCGGCCGGCATCGTCGGCGGGATCCAGAGCGGCGCCCAGGGCGAGTTGGCGCCCGCGCGGGTGTCTTCCCACGGCTTGATCTGGCTGGGCTCGAACTTCACCTCGGCATCGCCGCGGTAGACGAACCAGGACAGGTGCAGGCCGACGTTCTTGCCGACCGTGATGCGGGTGGGCGGCGCCATGGCGAGGCGCGCGATGCGCTGGGCGGCCTGGGCCTGTGCGGCCTGCGCCGCAGCCGGATCGGCAGGCGCGTCGGTGCGGCCCACGGCCGATCCGCCACCACCGAGACCACCACCCTGGCGGCGACGCGGCACGCCGTCGTCGGTCACCTTGGCGACGAGGTCCACCACCTGGCCGACCTTCGCGGTGATGGTCTTGTTGCCTTCGATGGCGACCACCGGCGGCTTGTTCGCACGGATTTCAGGGCTGCTCGAGCCGGCGCCGAGGGCGCCCGTCTCGGACGCCTTCACCACGTCGTCCACCTTGTAGTCCTCGCGCAGCGAGGCGTACGCCTTCTCGGTGACGCCGTTGGTCGTCAGCGTCCAGACCAACTCGTCCTTCGCCGTGAACGTGGCCGGCACCTTGATGCGGAACACGAACCGGTTGCGGCGGGGGAGGAAGCGCGTGGGCTGTCCCTGGTCGGGGTTGCCCGGGGCGAAGTTGTTGTTCGGCCCGACGGGAACGACCAGTTCCTCTTCCCAGTTGCGGTTCATGTAGCCGAACAGGAAGTACTTCGAGCCGTCCGGCTCTTCTTCCCAGCCCTCGTAGCCGGGAGCGACGTTCTGGCCACTGTTGTAGGACAGCGACTGTGCGCCGGCGAAGGCCGGCCACACGAGGAGCGCGAGCGCGCCGATGAGCGCGCGTACGTTGTTCTTCATGATTCGAAAATCCGATCCTTCGTGAAAAGCGAGAGGCAACACGCCACCGCCGAGTACGCGGAGATAACAGAAGTGTAACACCTCTGCGTCTCCGCGTCTCGGCTGGCGTGATCTGGCGGTCTTACTGCTGCTGACCCTGGTTCTGGTTCTGGGTCGGTCGGGGAGCGGCCTTCATCTGCTGGGCGACGACGCCGCAGAGCGGGCATCCCAGGAGGACGTCCTGGCCCGGGTTGGCCGCCACGCGCGCCTTCATCTCTTCCTGGAACTGCTCCTCGGTCAGCGAGACGCGGTTGCCCAGATCGATGAACATGTTCGTGATCGAGCGGTTGCCCGACCCCGACCAGTTGCGCGGGTCCGGCACGTTCTTGTTGCCGGGCGTGTTGTCGAAGTAGCCGATGATGTGCAGGATCGTGCCCTTCGGCAGCAGCGGCGCGGTGTCATCCGAGTAGCTGTAGCCGCGGACCCAGTTGTGGTCGTAGCCGACGCAGGACAGCGTCTGGATGTTGTAGCCCCAGATCGCTTCGAGGCACATGCGGTTGCCCGGCGCGTGGAGGTGCGGTTCGAACGAGATGATCTTGGTCGGCTCGTTCATCACGGCGTAGGCGTGGAGCTGCTGCTCCTTCTTCATGCCGGCGATGTCGATGTCCACGCCGTTGCCCAGGCCGAACACGGCGCGCTTGTAGGTCGGCTTGTAGCCCTTCGGGGCCAGCTTGTAGCCGAACTCGAGGTGCGACGTGACGTCCTTGCCGCTCGAGTGCGTGTGCAGCGAGTCGGAGAAGATCCACGAGCCCTTCTTCAGGAGCACGGCCGACTTCGGATCGAAGTAGTCGGGGTTACGACCCACTTCGTGCACCGGCCAGTTCACCACGTTGTCGCTGCCGAGCACGGTCTCGGCCTCGGTCGGCACGTAGTCGGCACCCGGCTGCGTGCGGTAGATCAGGTGGTGCCACACGAAGAGGCCGCCCACCGTATCGCGCCCGCCGTTGTGCACGCTGGCGTCGTTCACTTCCTTGATCTCGACCGCCAGCACGTAGCGATCTTCCTCGAGCGGAATCGGCACCGGCTCGATCTCGCCCCACCAGTCGGGCGCGTTCGCCTTGACGACGATGTTCTTGCTCTTGACGATCAGGTCGGGCGTACCGATGCGCCAGGTGTTGGCGTCGGCGTAGGTCTTCGCGGGCGGCATGTCGGCCGGGTTGCCGCGCGGCGCACCGGCGTCAGCCCAGGCGGCGACCATCGCCACTTCCTTGGCGTTCAAGGACGGATCGTCCTTGTACTTCTGGATGCCGATGTTCTTTTCCATGTACCACGGCGGCATCACGCCGGCGTGTGGACCGATGCCCGTGCGCTGCTTGATGGCGCGCGCCCAGGGACGGACCTCTTCGTAGTTCGTCAGCGGCATCGGGCCGCCACCACCCGGACGATGGCAGTTCTCGCAGCTGCGCTGCAGAATCGGCGCAATGTCCTTGGTGTAGGTAACCTGCGGCGCGCCGGCTGCAGCCTGCTGCTGCGCCGTCACGGCGGACGGGGCTCCCAGGCCGGCGGCGGCTGCCGCCACGAGGCCGAGTGCCAGCGTCCATTTCCAGTTCAATCTCATCACGCTCTCCTTCTCACCCGAACCAGGCTCCACGGTGCGTTCATCGGAACACGTCGGAGTGCGGAGCCAGTGGGCAAGGGGCGTGCCCGGTCGAACCACGGGATATTTCGCGGGAATTCGACTTTGTCGCAGTATGTCGCGGGTAATTTTCCGGGGCGGGTGGGAACAAATCCCCGGGAGCGGGCGGGAGGCAGAAGCGGGGCGCGCGGACGCGCCCCGCTGCATTACAAGTAAGGCGTGAAGCCTAGCGCTTCTTGGCGGCCTTCTTTGCGGCCTTCTTCGCGGTCTTCTTCGCGGCCTTCTTCGCTACCTTCTTCACGGCCTTCTTCGCTGCAGCCTTCTTCGCCACTGATCGTCCCTTTCCGGCGCCCTTGGAGACGCCCTTCTGTTTCTTCTTTGCACCAGCAGTTTTCTTCTTTGCCGGTGCGCTCTTCTTGGCGGGTGCGGCCTTCTTCTTCTTTGCCGCCTTCTTCCCACCCGACCGCGCGGGCGCCTTTACACGCCTCGCTGCCGCTTTGCGCGGAGTCGACTTCTTCACCGGAGCCGGAGCTGGGGCCGCCGTGGCTGCAGGCGCGTCGCCTGCGTCACCAGCATCGGCCGAGTCGAGATCGAGGTCGAGTGCCTCATCTCCACCATCGAGATCGCTCAGGTCCGGTCCTCCGGTGAGATCGTCATCCGGAAGATCGATTCCGCCGTCATCAAAGTCCGTCATGGTTCCGCCTCATTCGCGCCGACGACACGCCAGCGCCTGGACACGCGTTGCGGCGCTAGTGTGAAGACGCCCCGCGCCGCTGTCAATGGTCGATCGCTCCCGCGCCTCGCGCGATCGTCCCTCCTGTCGCCGATCAGATCCGCGGTCGTCGCGATCCGATCGAGGCGCGAACCCACGCTGCCAGTGGTGTCTGTCGCACGCCGAACTCACTGGCCAGCGCGCTCGTATCGAACACCGACTCGTACGTGTCCTGGCCGGCCAGCAGCGCGAGCAGGAACGGCGGCAGCCCCTCCACCGGTGCTCCCGGCGGTACGTGGCGAACCGTGACGGGCCGGCCCAGGGCCTCCTCGTACGTCCGCACCACGTCGAGCCAGCTGTGGGCGTCGGGACCACCGAGCGGCAGGTGCCTGTTCCGCGCCCCCTCGCTCATCACCGCGGCCGTCGCGAACTGCGCGACGTCGTGCTCCGCGATGAACGCATGCCGCGTGCGCCCCGCACCGACAATCACTGCGTCCTGACCCGCCATGACGCGCTCGCCGACAACGGCGCCGGGCCAGGATTCCATGAACGCATTGGGCGCGAGGATGGTCCACGGCATGCCGCTGGACCTGAGGTACCCCTCGTTCTCCGCCTTCGCCCGCATGAAGGGCACCGGTGACTCCGGCTGTGCGCCCCACACGGACACGTAGACGAACCGCCCGACCTTGCCCTCCACCGCCGAATCGATCAGTGCGCGCGTGCCCGAGGCATCGACGCGCTCGACGGTGTCATCACCACCGCGCCGCATGCTGTTGGCCGTGGTGATCACCATATCGGTCCCAGCACACGCCGCCGACAGCGATGCCGGTTCCTTCAAGTCGCCGGAGACGATCTCCGCGCCCATGCGCGAGAGCGCGCCGGACCCGGATCCGCGGCGGCACATCGCACGCACCGCCACGCCTCTCGACAGCAACTCGCGCGCGATGCGGCCTCCGAGCTGTCCCGTGCCGCCAACCAGCAGTACCTTCACGCGCTCCTCACGCGCGCGCATCGTTCGATCGCGCGCCGTTGATGCATCACTGTACAGAGATTTGTTTCCGAGTACAACGAAGATCTTGCGTTCGAATCGAAATCGTGGTCGTCAAGCATCACGCTGACGTCGTCGTCCGAGCGCGTACACGATCGCGCCGGCTGCGGTCAACGCGAGCGAGAGCCCCACGGTTTTCGCGATCGCGAGCGCCGGGTTCGGGTCGTCTGCCGGCGGCAGACACGCGAGCACGATCGACACCGCAGTGGTGACGAAGCCGATCACGCCGAGCACGATCGCGACCGGCGCGCCGCCAGGCACGCGCTGGACCTGGGGCGCGGCGTCGACACGCTGCGCGCGCACGAGCGCCGCGAAGATGAACAGGAACGGGATGAAGTACGTGATGACGCTCATCGCCACGAGCACGTCGTAGGCGCCGCGCACCGACGTGCCCGCCTGGCCGAGCACCACGAACACGGCCGACACCGCCGCCTGCGTGAGCAGCGCGACGTACGGTGATCCCCAGCGCGGATGCACGCGGCCGAACGCCGCGGGCAGGTAGCTGTCGAGCCCCGCGGCGAACGGCAGGCGCCCCACCGCCGCGAACCAGCCGCTCACGCCCCCGAGCGAGTTGATCACGACGAGGAGCGCGAGCACGGGCAGCACCCACGACATGCCGCCGCGCGCCGTGACCGCCTGCAGCGCCTGCATGATGCCCTGCAGGCCGGAGATCTGTCCCGAGGGCACGGCGACGAGCACGCTCAGCGTTCCCACCAGGTACAGCGCGACGATGATGATGGCGGCGGCGAGCACGGCCCGTGGCACCGTGCGGCGCGGTTCGCGGATCTCCTCGGCCATCGACGACCCGCTCTCGACCCCGCCGAACGCGAAGGCGATCGTCGACCAGAACAGGATGTCGGTCAGTCCGGTGGCGGGCACGAAGGAGGCCGCGGGCATCGGTGTCGCCGCGCCGAAGCGCCACGCCGCAAGACCGCCCGCCGTGACGAGGGCCGCCATCACGAGCCAGCTCGCCGCGGCACCGAGGTTGTTCAGCCACTTGCCGACCTGCAGGCCGACGACGTTCATCGTGACGGTCACCGAGAGCCCGGTCAACGCGAACGCGATGTAGTAGGTGCGGCTGGATGACAGCGCCTGCCAGGACTCGCCGCCGGCGAACAGCAGGTTGCCTGCCGCGAAATACAGCAGCGAGGGAAAGTACGGCAGGTTCGTACACCAGTACAGCCAGCCGGTGATGAAGCCGGCGAACGGGCCGAACAGCTCGCGGCTCCAGACGTAGACACCGCCCTGCACCGGGTAGCGCGACGACAGCTCGAGGGTGGCGAAAACCAAGGGCACGAACAGGCCGAGCGCGGCAATGATCCACACGACGAACGCACTGGGGCCGGCTGCCGCGGCCACGGCAATCCACCGCAGGCTGAACGTGGTGACGATGTAGAAGAGCAGGAGATCGCGGAAGCCGAGGCTCGCGCGCAGTGTGGGCCGCGGACCCGCGCTCATGGCTCGCCCGGAAGCCAGCGACCGTCGACCCACACGAATCGGGTCTCG
Source organism: Vicinamibacterales bacterium (assembly GCA_046331345.1). Lineage (GTDB taxonomy): Bacteria > Acidobacteriota > Vicinamibacteria > Vicinamibacterales > CAVVIG01 > CAVVIG01. Next base: position 523,673 of record JAXLRA010000007.1, read on the forward strand.
AACGCGCCACCGGTCTCTCCGTCGTGCGCGTGCACCGACGGCAGGCGGATCTCGCGGGCACCATTCACGTGGAGCACGACCGGCTGGCGATCTGTGATCGCCACGCGCGACGCCCACGCCAGCGCGGCGGACACGCTGGCGAACGGTTCCAGCTGGCGGAGCGTGGCCCACGTCGGCGGCGGCAGGTTGATCCGCCCACGTCGGCACGCCTCGATCGCCGCCCGCGGCGCGAACCACCCGCTCTCGATCGATTCGTGGGCGTCGTGCGCGGGCTCCTGTCCCTCGGGCGCTCGCGCCGCGAAGAACCACGTGTCGAAGCGCCGCACCTCGATCGGCGGCGTAATCCAGTGCGCGAACGGCACGATCGCATTGAGTGCGAGCCTCAGTCCGTCGCGCTCGACCACCTCCCGCAGCGTGCGTGTGCCCTCGTGCACCGCGTCGCGATCGGCATCGACGCGCGCGGCTCCCGCCCGGTCGTACGTGACGAACGCACCACCTGGCGTCCTCGCCAGCAGGATCCCCGCCTCCTCGAACAGCTCGCGGGCCGCAGCCGCCCGGAAGGAGAGGTCCGGTCCACGGGACGCCGCGGCCGCATCCGGCAGGTCGCACCAGTCCGCTCCCGCATCACCATCGCTGGCATCGACGCGTCCGCCCGGGAAGACGTGCGCGCCGGCCATGAACGCAATGCTGAAGGTCCGCCGCACCATGAACACCTCGACGCCCTGCGCCGTGTCGCGCAGCAGCACGATGGTGGCCGCGGGTCGGATCGGAATGTCGGACACGTGCGCCACAGTACCACGGCACTGTTCGCCCGCCGCCGTGGCCATCGGCGGGGGCAATGGGCGATGGGTGATCGGCGGGGGGCGATGGGCGATGGGCCGCGATCGTGGGGTCCCGCTTCAGCCGGACCTTCAGAGCGACAGCGAGCGCGCTTTCAGTTCGCGGTGATTGAGGCCCGCGGCGCGATCGAGCTTCTCGACGATCGGCGGCAGCGGCACGGTGAATCGCCATTCGTCGGCCCGCCCACCGGCGGCTTCGAACAGCGGTACCCAGTCCTTCCACCACGGCGCCACGAATCCCGCCAGCGGTTCGATGACGAGCACACGCCCGCCCGCCGCACCGTGTGCCAGCAGGCGGTCGCGCAACGCCGCGCGCGCGGCGTCGTCGGCAATCTCGTTCACGGCGTAGGCGAGCAGCACGCCACGGTTGGCGTGCCGCGAGCCGATCTGTGGGTGTGTGGGCGTGCCCCGGCGCTCGCCACGAGCCGCGTGCCGCTGATCGCGAGACCCGGCATCGGCTCGACCTCCACGCGATCTGTCTCCGGACGACCGGCCATCGGTGCCGACCGTCGTCAGATCGTCGACGCGGAACGTGCCACGCAGGCCGAGGTCGCGCGCCGTCTGCCGGGCTTCGTCGATCGCCCACGGATGCCGGTCGATGCCCGTGAGGGTTGGCGCGCTGCCGCAGGCAGCCACCCAGCCCGCCCCGGAGGCGCCCGTGCCACAGCCAAGGTCGAGGATCGACTGCACCGTCGTGAACGGCGCACCGAGCGCGCGGACGACTTCGCGGACGAGCAGGTAGTGCAGGGGGCCGTAGAACAGCGCGAACGCGGCGCGCTTGCCGTGTCCGGACAGGGCCGCGCCTTCGCTGAGCTTGGTGCGCCGCTCGACATAGGTGGACGACAGCGCACGAAGGGCGCGCGAGATCTCCTGGAAGGTCAGGTTGCTCAACTGCCGTGCTTCGAGCGCCGCCATCCACGTGTCGAAGCCACTCATCCCGTCACTCCGCGATGCATCCGGTGTGTCATCTGGTCTGCAGACCCATTGTGTCACTGCAGGGCTGGCGCGTGTCGGTATCACGCTTGCTACGGCGGGCTGTCGTGCTCTGTCGACAACAGGAGGATCCGATGCGAACGATTCGTACGATGGTAGTGACTGTGCTCGTTTCCCTGCTGGCCCTGACGCCGTCCGCTTTCGCGCAGGAGCGGCATGCCGTGAACCCCTCGGCGCTCGCGCAGGCGGTGACGCAGTCGGCCGCGCAACAGGATGCGGACCGCGCGACAGTCAAGGCGGCGCTGCAGCGTCCCGAAGTGCGCGACCTGGCGACACGTGCCGGCTTCGATCTCGATCGGATGCAGGCATCTGTGGACACGCTCGAGGGCGCGGGTCTCGCGCAGGCCGCAGCCGCAGCGAGCCAGGTGAACCAGGCCCTGGTGGGCGGCGCCTCGACCGTCGTCATCTCCACCACGACCATCATCGTGGCCCTGCTCATCGTGATTCTCATCGTCGTCGCCGTCGACTGACGCGCTCCGCGTGCGTGGCGTGACGACAGGCAGGATGAGCCGGGCTCTCAGCGCTGCGGGAGCAGCTGCGTGCGCCCGTGCAGCCCTGCTCGTCGTCTGCCTCGCAGGTGCGGGAGCGGCCGGAGCCCAGTCGGTACCCGTGACGCTCGAGGTGCCGTTCGTTCCACAGACCGAAGACCTCTGTGGCGGCGCGGCGACCGCCATGGTGTTCCGCTACTGGGGCGACACGCACGCGCCGGCCCGCCAGTTCGAGCCGCTCGTCGATCGACGGGCGGGCGGTATCGCCGATACCGTGCTCGTCGCGGCGATCAGGGAACGGCAGTGGAACGCGGAGCGGATCGCCGGCTCGGTTGCCGTGCTGCGCGACGAACTCGCGGCGCGGCGCCCGCTGATGCTCCTGCTCGAGGATCGGCCGGGGCGCTACCACTATGTGGTCGCGGTTGGAGTGGACGATCGGTCGGTGCTGATCCACGACCCGACGTGGGGACCCGACCGGCGGTACGGCTTCGAAACACTACAGCGCGCCTGGCAACCGTCGGGGTTCTGGACACTTCGCATTACACCCACCCGCGCGACGCCAGTGGCCTCGCGGTCCGCGCCGAGTACGGTGCAACCGCTGGCGGAGCCGAGGCCGCCCTCCGCGTGCGATGCGCGGATGGAGGCGGCGCTCGATACGCTCGCCCTCCGGGGACTCGACGTCGCCGACACGGCGCTGGGCCCACTCATCGAGGCCTGCCCGACCGACGCACGCCCGTTGCGTGAGCTGGCCGGCGTGCGCTTCGCGCAGCGGCGCTGGACCGAGGCGTCCGACCTCGCCGCGGCCGCGCTCGTGCGCGATCCGCGGGACGCGTACGCGGCGGACGTGCTGGGATCCGCGCGCTTCATGGTTCGCGACGAGACGGGCGCGCTCCGCGCCTGGAACCGCACTGGCACGCCGACGCTCGACAGCGTGCGTATCACCGGCCTGTCCCGTACACGCTACGCGCAGGTCACGCAAGCGCTCGGCCTGCCGCTCGACGGCGTGCTCGCCGCCGACACGTTTGCCCTGGCGCGGCGACGTCTCCAGCACCTGCCGTCGTTCAGGAGCACGCGGCTCTCGCTGCAACCGCAGGCGGATCACTACGCCGCGGTGGATATCGCCGTTGTCGAACGGGGCGGCGTGGGTCGCGGGTTCGCACCTTGGGCGGTGGCGCTGGCGCGGGCCGGACTCGAACGCGAGGCGAGCATCACGCTGCCCGGGTGGAGCGGCCAGGGTGATGCGTGGTCGGCAGGCGTGCAGTGGTGGCAACGGCGCCCAGCCGCATGGCTGTCCTATGCGGCCCCGTTCACGGCCGGGCCGAGAGGCGTCTGGCGCGTGAACGGGGGATGGACACGCCAGACCTACGGGCCCGCGGCAACGGAGGTCGAGGAGGATCGACGCACCGGGTCCGTCGGCGTGTCGTCATGGCTGCGCCCGAACCTGCGCGCAGACGTCGCGCTCTCGCTGGACAGCTGGCAGGTCGGCGCTGAGCGCTGGAAGTCAGTGGCTGTGCACGGCGGCATCGAGCAGCGCCTGCTGCAGGATCGGCTGTCGCTGGCGGCCGACGCCAGCCGGTGGGTGGGCACCGCCTCGCACCGGCCATTCGGTGCGGCGTCTGTCTCGCTCACGGCGCGCAGTGCGGTCGAACCTCGCCCGTTCGTGCTGACGGCAACGGCCGGCAGCGCAGTGGCCTCGCAGGCGTCTCCACGAGCGCTCTGGAGCGGTGCCGGCGACGGGCGCGCCCGCACGCCACTGCTCCGGGCTCATTGGCTGCTCGACGAAGGGCGCGTGGACGGGGCGGTGTTCGGCCGGCGCCTGCTGTATGCGTCTCTCGAGGCGCAGCACTGGCTTCCACTCCCAGGCGTCGTGCGCCTCGGCGCCGCTGCGTTCGTGGATGCAGCCCGCGCGACCGGACGGCCCGAGTACGCGCGGGGTCGCGTCGGGCAGGTGGACATCGGCGTGGGGCTGCGCGTGCGGCCTCCCGGCGATGCCGGTTCGCTCCGCGTGGACTACGCACACGGCGTGCGGGACGGCGCGAACCGGGTGTTCATCGGCTGGCAGCCGAACCGGGTGCCAGGGCTCTCGCCGTAGCAGCACTCGCCAGCGCCCCGGCGAGGTACCACGCCACCGTCATCACGCGGTTCGCCGGGGTGCCGGCGTTGGGCGGATCGCCGAGTCCGAGCCGGCGCGGCAACGCGAGCGCACCGACACCGGCAGCCAGACCCAGGGTCGCGGCTCGCGTCCACGTCCGGGCGGCGGTGGCGCCTGGGACCGCCGCGTAGTAGGCCGCGTTGGCCACGATGTCGCCGGCAAGCGCGAGCCGGTGCAGACGGGAGGAGCGCGGCCGTTCGTGCTCGAGGCCAGGCACGTAGCGGCGAAGGGCGCGCATGCCGAGTACGTCCATGCGCGGCGCGTCCGACAGCTGCCTGCGGGCGACCTCGTGCACGGCGGTCAGCACGAGCGCGCCGGCCAGACCACTCACGAGAGACGTGGGAAGGAGCCGGTTCATCATGCCGGGGCGTTCGCAATAGGGGTGCCGGTTGTACCGTAGGACACCTTCTGATATAAGAGCCCATCCGTTCCATTCCAGTACAAACCTTCTGCTCCGGTTGGCACCCGTGTCCGATTCCGAAGTAAGCAGTGAGCCGAACCGCTCCGTTCGCGAAGGGCTGCCGTCCTCCTATCGCATGCGGGCGGACGAGCACTACGTCGACTTCCTCGCCGCACGAACCGCAGCCGACGATGGCGGGGCGGGTGTCGCGGCGGTTGAGGACGAGCCCGAATCCCCTGACGGACAACCCGTAGCCACCGTCGACGTCACCGCCGACGTCGGCGCCACGCTGGCCGGGTCGCTGGCCACCGCCTCATCGCTGGCGGAGCTGCTCACCGGCTCCCTGTCCGACCTCTCGCGTTCGGCCCTCGGCACGCTCCTCCGCGCTGAACTGTTCCGGGCCTCGACGCTGGTGGATGCGGCGCGCGTGGTCCGCGGCGAGCGGCCCTCGGTGCGGAGTGCCGTGCCTGTGGCGGGCCTCATCGAGCGGGTGCTGCGGGGGTTCCTCTCCGAACGGCGGCTGCGCCACGTCGACGTGCACACGCACATCGACCTGCCGCCGGGGCACATGGTCGTGGCCGACGAGGCCGCGCTCGAAGCGGCAATGGCGTCGGCGCTGGTCGCCACGCTGGCGCTCCTCGAGGGGTTGGCCAGTGCGAGGCTCGTGTTCGTGGCCGGGCTCACGGCCAGCCGGCAGCTGACACTGCTCGTCTCGCAGGATCACGTGCTCCCAGCCTCCACGTGGGCGGATCTCGCCTTCGACGCGGGATGGACCGCTCGGCCCGGCGGCACGAACGTCGCGCTGGCGATGGCCACCATCAGGCAGGTGGCACGTGCGCACGGCGGCGATCCCACCGCCTCGCTCACGCCACGCGGCACCCGGCTCGGACTCACGATACCGGCAGGCGCGTAGACGAAATCAGCCGTGAGCACTGAGAACTCAATTTCGAACTGAAGCTCGGACGTTCACTTCTGACTTCAAAGTTCTCAGTGCGGAACGGGTATCATTGGCCAGCCTCACGGCCGCCATGCTCAAGTCGCCCACATCGATTCGCACCTGGACGCAGCGCGCCCGTGCGCGCTTTGCCAACCCCTCGAAGAAGCGCGGCCTGCTGGTGGCCTTCGAAGGCCCGGACGGCTCGGGCAAGACCACGCAGCGGAAGCTGTTCAAGACGTGGCTGAAGTCGGAAGGCTACGACGTCACGACGACGAAGTGGAACTCGTCGGATCTGATCAAGCCGATCATCCGCAGCCGCAAGAACGTGCGCGCGCTCAGTCCCGAGGAGTTCTCGCTGCTGCACGCCGCCGACTTCCGGCACCGGATGGATCACGAGGTGCTGCCGGCACTGTGGGACGGCAAGCTGGTCATCGCCGACCGGTTCCTCTTCACCGGGCTGGCGCGCGACGTGGCGCGCGGCCTGGATCTCGACTGGGTCCTCAGGCTCTACCAGCCGCTCCTCTGGCCCGACATCGTCTTCTACTTCTCGGTGAGCCCGGGCACCTCGAGCCGCCGCGTCGCCGCCGTCCGTACGCCGAACTACTACGAGGCCGGACAGGACGTCACGCAGGTGGACGATCCGGGCGAGAGCTACCAGCGCTTCATCACCAGGGTGATCCAGGAGTACGACTCGCTCGCGCTCATCTTCAACTTCGTGACCGTCGACGCCGAGCAGAGCATCACGGAGCAGCACCACGCCATTCGCCGGATGTTCCGCGAATGCGAGAAGCGGCCGTGGTCCGAGTGGAACGCCGACGCCTTCGGCGAATGGATGGCCGGCAGGAACCTCGGGCAATGAGCGCGACCGGTGGAAGCCTCGTTGCCGTCGACGGCGTCAACGGCGTGGCCGTGGAGGCGGCGGCGCGCGATCTGGCGCGGTCGAACCGCCGGCGCAAGGCCGCGGTCTCGAGCTGGGATGCGTCCGGGATCTTCGGTGAGCTGATGGTCGCGGAGGTCGAAGCCGGGCTGCCCTCGGCGCGGACCCTGCTGCTGCTCTATGCCGCCGACCTCGCCTTCAGGCTGCGGTGGGAGGTGAAGCCGGCGCTCGACGAGGGCCGGCTCGTCGTGGTGGCGCCGTACGTGAACACCGCGATCGCCTTCGGACGCGCGGCCGGACTGGATGCCGGTTCGCTCGCCCAGATGTTCGCCTTCGCACCCGCCCCGGACGAGACGCGCATCGTCGAAGTGGCCGCGTCACGCAGCCTGTCGGACCGTACGGGGTTCGTGGAGTTCGGCTGCGATCAGCTGCTCGGCGCGAGCACGAAAGCGGTGCGGCGCGACCTGCTGGTGCGGGCCGCGCGCACGCTGAAGACGATCTCCGTGTTGAAAACCCGGAGGAAGTGAGAACCTAGAAGTTCTCGGTTCGGAACGCTAGAGCGCGAGCTGCGCCCTGAACACCGTGCCCCAGAACTTCGTCGTGCCGTCGAGCATCGGCGTCCGGCCCGCGTCCTCGATCTCCTGGTGAATCGCGTTGAACTGCAGCTTCATCCAGCGGTTCAGGTACCAGTTCAGGCCGGCGGTGAACACCTTGTTGCCGTTCGGCAGGATCACTTCCGCGCGCGAGTTGCTGAAGGCCGGTTCGCCGGTGGCCTTGCTGTCGAACCACATGCGCTCCAGGCGCACCGCAATCTCCACGGCGCCGACCCCCTTCATGGGCAGCGGGTTCGCCGGGTCGACCGGGCGATCCTTCGTCTCGCCCGTGATCAGCCACGTGCCCTGCACGTAGTACGCCTGGGCGCGGGCGGCGTTCAGGTTGTTGCCGCGGAGCCCCTGCCCTTCGCGTGCGTCGGTCACGGCCAGGTACTCGGCACGGGCGCCAACCTGATGATCGTGCCAGTCGACATCCGCGCCGTACCGGTTACGCGTCCCCCGGACGAAGACCGGATCGAAGAACGTGGCGTCCGAGATGAGGGTGCGACCGCGCAGCCCGTTCGGCAGCTCGGAGTCGTCGTTCACCTCGCTCGTCGCGAAGTTGCCACCGAACTCCGCGTCGTCAAGGTTGAGGAACTTGATCGGCTTGAGCAGGCGCGCGGTGACGCGTGCGGCCAGCGTGCGATCGGCGCCGGTCACCTTGTTGGAGCGTGAGTTGTCGCCGTCGTGCTCGAAGAGGCCGACCGCGTAGGTGAGGTCGCGCCCGAAGAAGCGGCCGTGCACCATGCCACCGATGTCACGCGCGGGCGCGAGGTAGCTGGCGCCGAGCGACCGGTAGATGAAGTCGTTGTTCGAGATGCCCGTCAGCTGGTCGAGGCTGAACGGCACCTTGAAGCGCCCGCCGCGCACCTGCAGCGCATCGGCAATCTTGATCTCGCCGTAGAGGTCGCGCCAGTTCGTCTTCGTGCTCTTCGCATTCAGCTTCACGTCGCCGTTCGACGTCAACTCGCGTTCGATGCTGAACTGGAACACCTTGAACAGCTCGCCGTCGATGCCGACGCGCGCACGCGTCAGCTGCGTGTCGTCGAATCCCTTCGGGTCGTCGCCCGGGTTCATCCGGTCGCCCTGGATCTTGGCGCCGAAGTCGAGGCGGAGCCAGTCGCCCGCCCGCAGGGACGGATGATCCTTCCAGGTGAACCGCAGGCCTTCCGGTGCGCTCTTCGCCTTGTTGCCCTGGCCCCGGGCGGCGAGCACGACCGCCTCCGGCGAGAGGGTCGGCGTCGTGGCGGTGGGCGCCGCTGGTGCAACCGGTGCCGGTGGCGGCGCGGCAGGTGTTTCCGGCGCGGCCGGACCATCGGCCATCACGAACAGCAATGCAAGCGGGGCAATCAGCACGGAGCGCCTCCTGCGGCGGCCGGCACGCTGCCGGGCTCCGCCGCGGTCACACCAATGGATGTGAACAGGGACTGGATGTCTGCGATCGCAGACGGTTCGGTGATCTGGATGGCCACTTCCCGGCGGAAGTCGATGCTGAGGGCCGTCAGCGCCAGGCTGCCGACCACCGCCCGGGCACCGTCGACGAGCATGATCTTGCCGTGGGCCTTCATCGTGCCGACGCGGCAGTCCTGGTGCACGTGCACGCGCACGCCGTCGGCGCGCCGCTGGTCGAGCAGGGCCATCAGGTCCGGGTCGGAGAACTTCGGGTCGATCATCAGGATGCTGCTGCGGGCCGTCCGGATGAGATCGGTGAACTGGCGCCTGGCCGTCTCGGGCCCCAGGATGAGCCGCGGGGTCAGGTTGGCCGGGGGCGCGATGCCGTCGCGGTCGGTCGCCGTCAACTGACGGAGGCCGTGCACGACCTCGGGGTCCCAGGTCAGGACCACCGCATCGCACGTCTTGGCGAAGCACTTCTTCGTGAGGTTGAGCGAGGCGACGAGCGCCGGTCCCTCGTCGGCCACGGCATACTTCGCGTGGTACTTCACGACGGGATCGTTGTAGGCGTAGACCGTTGCGCCGGTCTCCTCGAGGCGCTGCCAGAGCTTCCGCAGCTTCTTCTTCCCGCCCTTCGCACGGGAGGTGACCAGCACCTCGACGTCGACGCCGCGTGCCACGGCCGCCGCCAGCTCGCGGAAGATCCCCTTGTCGTTGCAGCGGAAGAGCGACAGGGCGAGCCGGGTCCGTGCGCCGCGAATCAGGTCGATGACCGCGGCCCGACGCGCGTCTGGCGAAAGGAGGACACGATCAGCAGGAAGCGTCGGCGACGTCATGCAGTGCGCGAACAGGGTTGAACAGCGACACTATACTTCAGCCGCCCGCCGCACTTCAGTGACACGCCGTGCTCCCGCTGTCACCCGCGCCCGACGTGGGGAGGAAGTCCCACTGGTAGCGCTCGCTCGACAGCGTGAGCTTCATCACGCCGTGCACCTTCAGGCGCGCCTCGCTGTTCGGCCGCACCGTCTGGAAGTCGTAGAGCGGCACCCCGCCGGTGCCGACGATGATCTGACGGATGCCGCGGGCGGTGTCGAGCGCGCCCGAGGGCGACTGGGGCGCGAACCGCTCGTACAGGTGTTCGTGTCCCACCAGCACCAGATCGGCGCCGGCGTCGTACAGCACCTGGAACAGCTGCTGCCCGTAGGCGCGGATGCCGGCTTCGCTCGCGTTCACCGAGTTCGGGCCCGACGAGAACACCGGGTGATGCCAGTAGGCCATGGTGCACTTCGTCGACGAGTTCTGGGCCAAGTCCGCCCGCAGCCACGCGAGCTGCGCGGCGCCGCTCGTCGGAATGTTGCTGTTGAGCGAGATGATGTGCCACGCCCCCAGTTCGAAACTGTAGTAGCCGAGGCCCGACGGGCCGGCGTTCGCGCCGAAGTAGGTGTAGTACGGACCGCCGGACGCCGTGCCGTAGTCGTGGTTTCCCGGTGCCGGGCGGGTGCGCGCCTTGTGACGGCCCCATGACGGCTCGTAGCAGTTCCTGAAGTCGTCGGTGGCGCCCACGGGATAGGCGTTGTCGCCAAGCGTGAACACGGTGCCGCCGATCGAGTCGAGCTGGCGCGCGGTGGCTTCGGCGTTGCCACCGCAGATGGCGATGTCACCGGCCCCGACGAACGTCTCGGGTCCGGCGGGCGTCGGCGTCGGCGTCGGGCTGGTTGGGCCGGGAATGTTCGTGCCGCCCCCGGTGCCATTGCCCTTGGAGCCGCCGCCGCTGCACTGGACCGTGAGCAGGCAGGCCGCGAGCGCCACCGCGAGGGCAGGCACGCGGACATCCAGGGCCCGATTGCCGGAACGGAACCGCATCAGAACCGGACCACCCCGGCAAACTGCAGGCGGCGCTTCGGGAACGCGCTGACCGGCTGCCCGTAGAAGGGGGAGTTGAGGGCCCCCACGTACTCATCGTAGTTCGTGGTGCTCAGGACGTTGAAGGCCTCGGCGCGCAGTTCGAGCGTGCGCGTACCGAACGGATAGCGGCGCGCGAGCGCGACGTCGATGTTCCGGTAGCCGTCGGTCTTCCCGGTGTTCCGGCCGCCCGGGCGCGCGTCGTTCTGCGTCGTCCCGTTGCGGTCGTCGCCCCACGAGACCGTGTACGGCCTGTTGGTCCGGAACTGTCCGGTGGCCGAGATCGTCCAGCCGGCGAATGCCGGACCGAGCGAGGGCAGCTGCCAGGTGACACCGGCCGAGACGTTGTGCCGCACGTCGTTGTCGGCACGGCCGAGTTCCGCGTCGAGGTCGCGGCTGTCCTCGGGCAGCTGGTAGTTCGCGCGGTCGCGCGCGCGCGCCAGCGTGTACGACGACACGAGCACGAGCGTGCCGACGCTGCGGTCGGCCTTCACCTGCAGCCCGCGGTACCAGCTGCGGCCTTCGTTTCCGAGCTGCAGCACCTTGCGGTAGCTGCCGGGGCGCGGCACGGACGGACGGGTCGCATCGGCCTGCGCCACCGTGCGGAAATCGAGCTTCGACGCGGCTGGCGCGTTGATGTCGATCACGCTCATGAGCTCGTGCCCGGACAGGTAGATGTAGTCCGCGGCGACGTCGAACCCGAAGAGCGAGCCGCTCACGCCGACGGCGCCCTGCACCGAATACGGATTGTGGAAGTCGGGCGCGACCACGTAGAGATCGCGCGCCACCTGCGACAGCGCCGACGCCGGCAGCGTATTCGGAAACGTCGGCATGAGCGGCGAGGCCGACGTGAGCGTGACCAGCGCCGCACCCTGCGGTCCCTCGAGCTGCACGCGGTTGATGTAGTGCAGCAGATGCTGCTGCGTATACAGGCCGAGGCCGGTGCGGACCGTGAAGCCGCCGCCGAACGGCGACACCGTGGCGCTGATCCTCGGCTGAAGGTTATTGCGGTCCGACGCGCCGTAACCCGCGACGTGGCGCACCTGCTCGATGTCGTAGCGGACGCCGTAGTTGAGCGTCAGGCGCGTGTTGACGCGCCACTCGTCCTGGGCGAATGCGAACGAGGCCACGCTCAGCGGCTTCACGAGCGACGCCTGCGCACCCGCGGCGATCCCCTGGGCATACGCGAATGGCTGCGGGAAGCTCGCAGGCGAGCCCGCGTAGTAGTACGCGCCCCCGGCCAGCGGCAGCGACTCGTTGTGCGCCCGCACCAGCTTGAACCCGGTGCCCGCCTTGAACGCATGTCCGCTGGCGGCGTGCGACAGGATGTCAGACCCCTCGTAGGTGTCTTCCGGGGTGACGCCGAACCCGAAGGGGCCGAGCGTCGCGCCGGACAGCGAGTAGCCGGCACGCGAGACGTAGACAGACGGATTGAGGTCGGTGCGCAGGTCCGAGTAGCGGGCGAACTGGAAGCGCGCCTGGTTCAGGATGTGGGTGGACACCAGCTGGGTGGCCGAGAGCAGCCCCGTGTGCACGTCGTTGGTGTACTGCGTGCCGCTGCCAGGCAGCCACAGGCCGCCCGGCTCGTTGTGCCAGCGGAACCGCTGCCCGTTGTACCGCATCGTCACGAGGTCGTTCGTGCTGACGCGGTGGTCGACCTTCAGGAACGCCAGGTGCTCGTCCTCGTCGCTCGGCACCTCCGCGTCTGCCGCAGCCGGCGAGACGACGATGTTCTTCGCGCGGGACCGCCGGCCCTCGTAGCTGGCGAAGTAGAACGTGCGGTCGAGGGTGAGCGGTCCGCCGAGCGTGGCGCCGAAGCGCAGCGACGACCCTGGGAGTTTCCGCGACGCGAAGACCGGCTGATCGTTCAGCACGCCGGCCTGACCGAACAGCAGCACGCTGCCCTGGTGGACGTTGGTGCCCGACCGTGTCACCGCACTCGTGATGGAGGCCAGCGCCTCACCGTACTCCGGCGAGAACTGGCTGTTCATCACCTGCACTTCCTGGATGGTGTCGAGGGCGTAGCCGCTGTAGAACGTGCGGGCCGCGCTGCGCCACTTGGAGAAGTGGCTGGCGCCGTCGACGAGCACGTTGTTGCTCCAGTAAATCTGGCCGTTCGGGCTGGGCGCGATCGGGTTGCCCGTGAAGCCCGGCGCCAGCGAGGCCAGCGCGATGAAGTCGCGGCCGATGAGCGGAAGGCTGTGCGCCAGCCGGTCGGTCACGATCTGCTGGATGGTGCCGCGCTGCTGCTCCCGGATCGCCGTGCGCGCCGTTACCGACAGCGTCTCGCTCGTCGTCGGCATCAGCAGGAAGCTGACGGTATCGCGGCCGCCGGCGGTCAGCGTGAACGCCGTGCGGCTCACGGGGGCAAACCCGTCCAGTTCGGCGCGGATTTCCCAGACGCCCGTGGCCGGCAACCCTTCGATCAGGTACTCGCCGTCGGCTCCCGCGGTGACCGACCGCTCGACTCCGGCTTCCGGGTTGATCGCCGTGACCACGGCTCCGGGCAGGCCGATACCGGTGGCCGCTGACACGCTGCCGCCGACCGAACCGGCCGCAGGCTGGGCCGCCAGACGTGTGGCGGGCCACAGCACGCAGAGCAGGAACGCCGCGACCGTGACCCTCTTCAGATCTCGCTGCAAGGCACTCATTCTACGCCTGTATCGGACGAAGCGGAGCCGGGGGTGACGCCTCGCACTGGGCTTCCGGCTTCGGGCTCCGGACTCCGGGCTCCGGGCTTCAGACTCCGGGGCTGGTCGGCTTCGGGGCTCGGAGGGCTTCGGGCTTCGGGACAGGTTGGCTTCGGGCCTCAGAGGGCTTCAGGCTTCGGGCTTCGGGGGTCTTCGGACTCCCGGGCTCTGGGCTTAAGGCTTCGGGTGTGGCGCCGGGGTCTCGGCTCCGGCTCCGACTGTGATGAGGTGTGCAGGTTCGTCGTGGGTGCCGGCTTCAGCCGGCACCACTCCGTGCGTCAGCTTTCCAACGTAGCGCCAGGCTTCAGCCTGGCGCCATCACGCGCCGAATCGTGTCAGAACCGGAAGAACCGGTTCACCTTGACGACGAACGAGCGGTTCAGCAGGCCGGGAGCCAGCACCGCCCGGTCGCTGTCCCGCTCCTCGTTGTAGACGACGAAGAGTTCGCTGCCGGGGCGGTACTCCCACCGGAGGCGGGCGTTCGCGCTGACCGAATGCGTCGTGGAGTTGTACTGGACCAGGGCGCTGGCGAAGAGCAGCGGGGTCGCGGTGAAGGTGATGCGCGACCCGAACAGGCGGCTCTCGAACGAGCCGGCCGGCAGCGTGATCCAGTTGAGTGTGACCGTGGGCTCGAACGACAGCCGCGACGAGAGGTTGACCCGCGCGCGCGACAGGCTCAGCCCCGTGCGCGTCCCGTCGTAGAACTCACCGCGCTCGACGAGCACGTTGCCCGAGATGCGCCGCTGCTGTCCGAGGTTGTAGCCGATGCGGCCCACGAGGAAGTCGTAGCCGCCGACCCCGATCCTGGCCCCGGGCACCACGTTGAACGCGCGGGTGATCAGCTCGTAGTCGTCCTGGATGCCGACCTGGAAGCGGTCGCTGTTCTGGAACTCGATCCCGAACTCGCCGTCGGCCAGCTTCGTCGTGACGCGGCCGGCCGCATCCTCGACGTAGGTGTACTGGCCGATGCCGACGTACTTGCGCACGACCTTGCTGCCACGCGGACGCGGGCTGAAGCGGAACTGCCCGTAGCTTTTCCGCATGTCGGTGCGGCGCAGGAACCCGACCTCGGGGTTGAAGTTGGGATCGATCGTGAGCCGTTCGAGCTGCACGCCGTAGCGGTCGCCGGCGTATTCGGTCTGCACGCGGTAGCTGGCGTTGCTCTGTGTCAGCCCCTCGGTGCGGGTCTGCGCGTAGTAGGTGGCGACCGTCAGGTTCGAGAAGAACGCGAACGTGCCGTCGACGCCGTAAGCCTGGCTCGACGAGCCAGCCACGGACTGCGCCTTCGACCGCGAGGTGGCCAGCAGGCCGATGCTGCTCCGCCGCAGGATGTCACGCTTGACGCGCACGACCGAGAAGTTCGTGGTGGGCGCCGCCGCGGGGGCGTCCTCCTTCGTCTGCATGTTCACCAGGCCGAACTGGTAGCGCCCGACGCGCCCGGTCACACGCCCGCCGCCCCAGATCGGCACCTCGCGCCCTCCGGCCAGGCCGATGCGCCTGCTGTAGAAGAGCAGCGGCACGTCCGACGTGCTGTTCTGCGACGAGCCGCTCGAGTTGTTGCCGAAGGTGAAGATGCCCTGGTTCTCCAGGAAGAAATCGCGCTTCTCCGGGAAGAACAGGCTGAAGCGCGTCAGGTTCACCTGCTGCTCGTCCGCCTCCACCTGCGCGAAGTCGGTGTTGTAGGTCAGGTCCGCCGTGATGTTCTGCGTCACGGCGAACTTGGCGTCGACACCGACGTCGCCATCGGCGTCGTTCGACCGGCGCGGCGACGCGACGTTGTCCGTGGTGAGGTTCGCGATCGCGTAGGGCTTCAGTTCCAGGGTGTGCGACTGCGGCGGCGCCTCGAGCCCGACGAGGTTCGCGTAGAGGGACGCCGAGAAATCGGCCCGGCCCATGCCGAACGCCGGCGGTACCTTCGTCAGGTACGCGATCTCGTTCTTCCACTTGTTCGTCCGTCTCGCCTGGAACCCCCAGTCCTGCACGGTCCCCGGCGCGTAGCGGATCGACTTGAAGGGGATCGCGGCCTCGATGGTCCAGCCGCCGTCGAACCGGCCGGCTTCCAGGCGCCACACCGGGTTCCAGTCCGCGTTGTACTGCCGCTCGTTCGTGCTCTGGCCATCGGTCTTCGCGCCGAGCGCGTTGGCCTCGAACTGCAGCGCGTTGCGCCGGTCGCGGAACGTGTCGAACCCGAAGCCGACCGAGTCGCCCTGGCGGATGTTGCCGCTGTCGCGGCGCATCTCGTTCGCGATCGTCTTCTCGGGCGCGCTCTCCCATGCGCGGAAGCTGACGTACACGTTGTCGCGGTCGTAGAAGATCCAGACCTCGGTCTTCTCCGTCGCCGTCTCACCGCCGCGCGGCTCCATCTGGATGAAGTCCGACGCGGGCTGCACGCTCGCGTAGACCGCCTCGTCCAGCTTCCCGTCCACGTGCATCGGCGTCGTCACGCGCACGGCACGGATGGTGGCGCGGCCGTCGGGGCTGCGCATGATCGTCTGCGGCAGCGTCGGCGCCTCAGGAGTGACCGGCGTCTGCGCGTGTGCAGGCATGACCGCCAGGACGACGAGTGCGACAGCGGTGGACAGGCGCGTGAAGGAGCTCAGCGGCACGGCGATCAGGGACAAGGGACTCGGGCTTAGGTAGAGGGACCAGGAACTTCGGATTTCAGAATTCAGATTGCCGATTCCCATCTCAGATTCGCGATTGGCGACCCTCGTCGTCCGGGTATTGTCCGTCGGGCGTCGGGGAGTGACCCATTCCCAAATCCTTATAGCTCCCCGTTCCGGCGGTCGTCACCCATTCACCAACTCGCCGGTTCACCAACTCACCAATTCACCAATTCACCAATTGCACGTTTCTAAACGATGTCCGTGTCTTTCGTTTCGCGCGTCGCCAGGATGCCGGCCAGCGTGAGTACGGCAGAGCCGGTCAGGTAGTAGCCGACCCACGGCAGGCCGTAATTGGTGGCGAGCCACATGGCGATGTAGGGCGCGAGTGAGGCGCCGAAGATGCCCGCAAGGTTGAAGGTGAGGGAACTGCCGGTGTAGCGGACCGCCGTGGGGAACAGCTCGGACAGCAGGGTTCCGATCGGGCCGTAGGTCATGCCCATGAGGCCGAGCCCCACGGTGAGCGTCAGCACGGCGCCGACGGTGCCGGCGGAGAAGAGCGGACCGAGAATCAGCCCGAACAGGCCGATCGCCACGGTCACCCAGATCATCGTCGTGCGGCGCCCCGTGCGCTCGGCGATGATGGCTGCCACGGGAATGGTGAGGCCGAAGCAGACGACGCCGGCGAGCTGGATGATGAGGAAGTTGTTGCGCGTGAAGTGCAGCGCGGTCGTGCCCCACGAGAGAGTGAAGACCGTCATGAGGTAGAAGAGCACGAACGTGGTGATGCCGAGCAGCGTGCCGGCCACCAGCGTGCCGCCGTGGTCGCGCACCACGGCGAGCATCGGCATCTTCTCGCGGTCCTCGTGCTGCACCTTCTGGAACGCCGGCGTCTCGGTAATCGTCAGCCGCACGTACAGGCCGACGGCCACGAGCGCCGCGCTCGCGAGAAACGGGAGGCGCCAGCCGAAGGTGAAGAACTGCTGGTCGTCGAAGAACGACGAGAGCACGAGGAAGATGCTGCCCGAGAAGAAGAAGCCGATCGGCGCCCCGAGCTGG
Source organism: Vicinamibacterales bacterium (assembly GCA_046331345.1). Taxonomy (GTDB): domain Bacteria; phylum Acidobacteriota; class Vicinamibacteria; order Vicinamibacterales; family CAVVIG01; genus CAVVIG01. Next base: position 540,598 of record JAXLRA010000007.1, read on the forward strand.
GGGAACATCCCGTACCAGGCACGCTTGCCCGGGGGCGCGTTCTCCACGGCCAGCAGCACCGCCCCGCCCCACTCCCCTCCCAGACCGAGCCCCTGCCCGAACCGGCAGAGTGCCAGCAGGATCGGCGCGGCAATCCCGATCGAGGCATACGTCGGCAGCAGGCCGATCGCCACCGTGGACCCGCCCATCGTGAGCAGCGCCGCCACGAGCGTCGTCTTGCGGCCGACCCGGTCGCCGAAGTGTCCGAAGAACGCCGAGCCGATCGGCCGCGCGAAGAACGCCACGGCGAAGGTGGCCAGCGACGCCAGCGTCGCGGACGCAGGGTCGGTGGACGGGAAGAACAGCTTCGGGAACACCAGCACGGCCGCGGTCGCGTAGATGTAGAAGTCGAAGAACTCGATCGTCGTGCCGATCAGGCTGGCGAAGAGCACCTGCCCGGGGCTGTTGATCGGCTTCGCGGCGGCCCGCGCTGGTTGAGTCATGGCCGTTCAGGATAACCGCACGGCGGGTGGGGCGGGTAGGGCTGGTGCCTGCCTCCCCCTTGCCGGCGTCGCCGGAACGCGGCGATGTAACCTCGGGGCAGTTCACACGGTCCAAGCAGATTGCTCCCACGACGACGCGACCCGTGACCAGACTGCGACTCGCCCCGCTCGTTTTCGCCCCGCTCGCGTTCACGCTGGCCTGCTCGAGTTCCGCGCCATCGGCCTCCACTCCGACCGCGGCGACACCGACCGCCTCGACCACGGCCTCGACGAGGTGTGCGTCCGTCATCCAGGGCTCGGCCCGGTTCGGCTCCACCGTTTCGGTGACCTGCGACGGGACGTACGCGTACATTGCGTCGCAGGGGCTGCCGTCGCACCAGATGATGAACGGCATCACGGCCAGCAATCAGCAGGTGCCGCTTCCACAGGATTTCACGGGTGCCAACGCCTGGAAAATCCCGCTGACGCCCACGCGTGCGGCCACGCCGGTGTCGTACGACCTCTTCAACGGGCCCATCGGCGTCGCGGTGAACGGCGTGCCGATCTTCAACCCGGATCGTCCCGGGAACAACGGCCCGGTCGACACGAAGGCCGGCGGTGAACTCGATGTCTGCAACGGCCACGCAGGACGGGCGGACGACTACCACTACCACGCGGCGCCCACCTGCATGATGGCCGACATCGACGCCACCCGGCAGCCGATCGGCTGGGCCGTGGATGGCTACGGCATCTACGGATTCACCCGCGCCGACGGCACGACGCCCGCACGCGACGCCTGCGGTGGCGAGACCGATCCGGCAACGGGCGACTATCGGTACCACGCCACGGCGGCCTATCCGTACCTGCTTGGCTGCTTCACGGGAAACCCGGTGCCTGCGGCGCAGGTCCCGAAAACCACGCCGGTTCGACCGCCAGGAAACCCGGTCACCGTCACGAACGTCTCGCTGACGGTCGAAGCCGACGGCTGGCAACGCATGACCTACGTGACGAGCGCCGGCACGTCCGCGATCCGCTACCGGCAGACCAGCTCGCGGTGCTGGGATTTTCAGTTCATCGAGCCGGGCGGCCGCATCACGCCCGCCACCTACTGCCGGTGATGAAGACAGTGCCGCGACTCGCGCTCGTCGCCTGTGTCCTGCTGTCAGTCGCACTGGGCGCCCACGACCTGACGGAGAGCAGCGCCCTGCTCACGGTGCGCGACTCCGGCATCGTCGAGCTGCGCCTGACCATCCCGTATGACGATGTGCTGAGGCGCGCCACGATGCCGAACCAGCCACTCCCGGTGTTCCTCGCGGCGTTCTCGTCAGCGGCCGATCGGGCAGTGGCAGCGGCGCTCACGACGCTGCACGAACACGTGCGCCGTGAGACGCGCGTGGTGGCGGATGGTCGGCCTGTACCCCTGACGGCCTGGGAATGGCCCGATGTCGGGCTCGTCCGGACCGGGTTCCGCCGCGCCGCCATGATGGCCACGGTAGGTACGCACGAACACATGGAGCGGCTGACGGTGACCGCGCGCGGACAGCTGGCTGGCGGCGCGCCGATTCGCCAGGTGCAGATCCAGCTGCCGGAGCAGCTGGGTCCGGCGCTCGTCACCGTGATCCATCCAGAAGAACGCTGGCTCAGAGGCGGCGCGCTGTCGGCGCCGATGCCGATTCGCTGACATGACCTCGACACACACACGTGCGCACCTGGCGTGGCTCGTTGCAGCCAGCCTCGCCGGATCCGGACTGGTGGCCCTGGCCCAGGACCGCATCGACAAGTCGCTGCTCGGATTCACCGGCCCGTTCACGCCGCCTCCGTTCACGGAGATTCTCGGCCGTCCGACGCACGCCGCCGTCACGCTGAACGTGCGATCCGACAGCGACGCGGAGGTGTCCGTGGAGTTCGGCCGCACGCCGGGCCGCTACGAACGAACGACAGCCCCCGTCGCGGCGGCGGCCGCGCAGCCGGTCGAGATCCTCCTCGATGGCCTCTCGGCCGACACCCGCTACTACTACCGGGTCCAGCGGAGGGCCGCAGCCGGCGGGGCCTTGACGCCGGGGCTCGAACACACGTTCATGACCCAGCGGTCGCCCGGCAGCACGTTCACGTTCGCCGCGCAGGGAGACTCCCACCCGGAGCGCGCGGGCAACATGTTCAACAGCGACCTTTACGTGCGCACGCTCCGAGCGGTGGCGGCGGAGCGGCCGGACTTCTACATCACCAGTGGCGACGACTTCAGCGTGGACACGCTCCGCACGGTCAACCAGGCCACGGTGACGGAGCGGTACACCATCCAGGTCCCATACCTCTCGATCGTCGGGCAGTCCTCGCCGCTCTTCCTCGTGAACGGCAACCACGAGCAGGCCGCGCGGTACCTGCTGGACGGCTCGCCGAACAACGTGGCCGTGTGGGCACAGAACGCGCGCAATCGTCACTTTCCGCAGCCCTCACCTGACGGGTTCTACTCGGGGAATACCGAAGTGGTGCCCCACATCGGACTCCTGCGGAACTACTACGCCTGGGAATGGGGCGACGCGCTCTTCGTGGTCATCGATCCGTACTGGTCGTCGCCGGTGGCCGTGGATACGGTCTTCGGGCAGGCCGGGGATGCGGGCAACAACGGCCGCACGAACAACAAGTGGGAGATCACCCACGGGGACGATCAGTACTTCTGGCTGAAGCGCACGCTGGAGCAGAGCCGCGCGAAGTGGAAGTTCGTGTTCGCCCACCACGTGATGGGTGGCGGCCGCGGGGCGATCGAACTCATCGACGACTACGAATGGGGCGGGCGCAACCGGAACGGCACGCCAGGATTCGCGCAGAACCGGCCGGTGTGGCCCGCGCCCATCCACCAGCTGTTCGTGGCGAACAAGGTCACGATCTTCTTCCAGGCGCACGACCACCTGTTCGTCAGGCAGGAGCGTGATGGTGTGATCTACCAGGAGTTGCCGAATCCCGCGGACAACACCTATACGGCGTTCAACGCGGACGCCTACACGAGCGGCGACAAGTTCCCCAACTCCGGCTACGTGAAGGTGACGGTCTCTCCCCAGGACGTGAAGGTGGACTACGTCAGGGAATACCTGCCGAAGGACGAAGCCGCGCCGGACCGGGTGAGTGGCGCGGTGCAGTTCTCCTATACCGTGCAGCCTCGCCCGTGATCCGCCACGCGCTCATCGCCCTGGCCCTCGGCGCGGCAGCGTGCAGCGGCAGCACCGCCAGCTTGCCCGGGCCATCCACGACACCGGCAGCGGTGACCGGCTTCACCCTGCACAGTGCGGCGTTCACGGACGGAGGCCAGCTGCCCGCGCCGTATGCCTGCGCGGCGCGCACCGGCCTGTCGGCGGACACGAACCCGCCGCTGGACTGGTCTGGTGTTCCCTCCTCCACCGCGCAGTTCGTGCTGCTCATGTCGACCGTGGCGAACGACGCCGGCGGAACGGTGACGAAATACAACTGGGTGCTGTACGAAATCCCCGGGACCGCGCGGGCCATTCCCGAGCGCAACACGGTTATCACGAGTGGCAACACGGGCATCACGCTGGTCGGCACGCCGGGCCTGACGAGCGACGGCCCACAGCTCGCCTACTCGCCGCCCTGCTCGGCCGCGGGTTCGGGGCGTCGCTCGTACACCTTCACGCTCTACGCGCTGTCCACCGCGCCGGTGTTTGCCTTCAACCGCGTGCCCGGCGCCGGCGGCGACGGCGCCAACCTCGCGGCCGCACTTCCGTCCATCACGCTCGCGCGCACCAGCATGTCGGGGTCCTACGTGTTCTAGGTCGGGGACCGGGCGTCAGGGATTAGGGATCAGGGACTAGGGACTAGGGACTAGGGACTAGGGACTAGGAACTAGGAATCAGGAATCAGTAGACCCGGAGAACGCTCCACCACGGGGGACGCGGAGGATCGTCCAGACGAATGTCCGCGATCTCCGCGCACTCCGTGGCGATTCGGGTTCCGAACGCTGACTACCGCATCACGTAGCTGTGCAGGACGGCGGCGTTTCTGCGGGTGGCGGTCTCGTCGGCAGGCGCGACGGCCCTCACGTACTCGACCTTCGCATCGGTCGGAGACACGGTGACGCGCAGGTGCCCTGAACTTGCGAACATGTCGGTGCCGAGCGTGCCCTGGTACCCGTAGTCGCCGGCAGGGTTCGGCGTGTCGTAGCGGGAGAGGCTGGGCTGCGGCACCTCCTGGTACACGACCCCGTCCAGCGTTTCCATCGCGTACAGGTGGTCGTGCCCGTGGAACCACGCGTTCACGTGGTTGTCGACGAGCAGTTGGTGGATCGGCACGCCCCAGCCCGGGCGCTGGGCGTCGAAGGCCCAGCTGCCGTCGAGGTTGCGGCCTCCCCACTCGAAATAGCGTCCGAACGCGGCGCCCCCGCGTGCCTCGGAGCCGTTGCCGCCGACGATGTGATGGGAGAAGACGAACTTGAAGCGGGCCCGGCTCTGCGCGAGCGTCTGGGCGAGCCAGCGGTATTGCGTCTGGCCCAGCGTCCAGGACCAGCCGTCGCCGCCCTGCCCCGGTTTGCGGGCGGTGTAGCCGAACGGGTCGAGCATCACGAAGAGCGCGTTGCCCCACTCGAACGCGTAGTAGTTCTGCCGCCGGCCATAGCCGGGCACTTCGTCGGTGCTGCCGGTGTAGAAGCCGTCCGGCTCCGGGTTGGCGAAGAACGTCTTGCGTGCGAGCAAGGACCAGCCGAACAGGTTGTTCGGTGATGGCGTCCCGAGCCAGCCGGTTTCGCCGTCGTGGTTTCCGAGCACGAGGAAGACCGGTACGGAGTGACCAACCTGATCGAAGAACCCGCGCTGCAGTGCCTCGCGGGACCAGACGGCCGATGCACTCTGCGCCGGGCTTCCGCACCACGACGCGTTCGTGATCGAGCACTTGTCCGACATCGGCGTGTCGCCGAGGTCCACGAGGAAATCGGGCCGGTCATTGCGCTCGTTGGCCAGCGCCTGCGTATACACCGACGCGCTCGAGTTGTCGTCGAGGTGCGGGTCGGCCTGGATGTCGAAGGTGAACGTCGACGCGGGCATGCGCTGCGTATGGAAGGTCCGGTTCGGACCGGCCTCGAAGGAAGCGGCGCCCGGGCGGCGCCAGCGCAGGCGGTACGAGTAGTCCTGATCGCGCGCGAGGCCGTCCATCACGAGGTCGATGGCCGCACTGGCGTCGGCGGCGACGGGAGGCGTGGTTCGCCCGTAGGTGCCGGCCGTTCCGGCGCCCCACTCCGCATAGAGCTCCAGGGGCCGGGCCGGAACCACCCGCGCCGTCACGGAGCGGTCCGTCGGTCGGCCGAGCAGTTCGCGCCCGGCGAAGTCGCCCGCGCCGAAACCCAGGAGCGACTTGACGTACTCGCCTCCCGAGCCGATGGCCTTCTGCGCGCCAGCGGGCACAAGGCAGAGGAGCCCGGCGGCCGCAATCACGGTGACGGACAGGGTTCACGCGTTCTGACACGCATGAGCGGGGTTGAACCGCCGGCTCGAGCTGGCGGGTTACATGAAGAACCGGCGGGAATGGGCGGGTGGGCAGGTAGGACGGGTAGGGCTGGTCTGCCTTTACATCGCGCCACACCCCGTACGTAGCGCCACACCCGTTTGCGTAGCGCCGCACCCGTTCGTACGTAGCGCCACACTCGTGTGGCGCCCCAGGCGCGGGCTGAGCCCGGCGCTGCGCACCTGCCCCGCCCGCCCTGCCTGCCCGGCCTGCCCTTCCTAGAACTCGAGGCTGAACCCCGCCTTGACGAGCCGTCCGCGCTGGATGCTGCTGACGCGCCCGTACGTCGGGCCGAGCTGCGTGACGCGGCCCAGGATCGACGCCGCGTTGGTGAGGTTGTAGAAGTCGACGCGCGGTTCGAGCTTGAGGCCACCGACGCGCCAGAACTTGCGCAGGCTCATGTCGACGGACGTCACCGCGGGCAGGCGCGTCGTCCCGCGCGGCTCCACCGTGAGCGTCGTGGCGCCCTGCGTCAGCGCCACCGTGTTGTTCCCCACCGACACGGTGGTCAGTTCCGGGAAGCCCTGGTAGTACTGGGCGGTGGTGCTGAGCGAGAGCTGGTACGGCAGCTCGAAGACGGTCGAGGCGCGGTAGGACCACGGCACGTCGTTGCCGACGAGACCGCGGCGGAAGGCCACGTTCGGGTTGTTCAGGTCTGCCGTCCCTGCCGTATCGCCGAGCGTGCGCCCGAAGCTCGCGCCGCCGGTGAGCGACCAGTGGTGACTCATGCGCTTGTTCACGGTGATGTCGGCACCGTTGTAGTCGGCGTCCAGCTCCTCGTAGTTGTCCCAGAGGATGTCGTTGCGCCCGCGGAGCGCAGGCGCCTGGTTGTAGATCGTGACGGCACGGCCGCTGTTCGCCTCGACCACCTGCAGCGGAATGTAGGTGTCGGTCGGCACGGCGACGTTCTTCGACCCGATGTTGCGGCGCGTCGTGCGATGCGTGTACCCGACCGACACCACCATGTTGCCGGGCAGCTGCCGCTGCAGTTCGAGGCTGAGTTCGTTCGACACCGGCCACTGCAGGCCGTCGGCGTAGCGGTTGTTCACGCCGAAGGTGAAGCCGCTCGACACGCCCAGTTCGGTGATCTGCGGGACGAGATCGCCGTTCAGGTCGCATCCGGACGTCTGCCCCGCCGCGCACGTCGTCCACACGCGCGTGTCGCTCGTGGCGCCAAGCGGATTGAGCCGCAGCACGTTCTGCAGCGTGATCGGCTGGTTGTAGCGGCTGGCCGCGAACTTCAGGGCGGTGCGGCCGTCGCCCGCGATGTCGTAGACGAGCGAGAACCGCGGCGCGAGCGCCTTGAAGTCCGGCGCGCCGGCGATCTCGCCGAAGCACTGCTGGGACACGAAGATGGTCTGCGCCTGGCACGAGGCCGGCTGCCAGCCGTAGTTCGACTCCCAGCGGAGCCCCGCGTTCACGGTCAGCTTCCTGAAGGGCGTCCACTTGTCCTGGATGTAGAGCCCCTGGTCGCGATAGGACGGTTCGTACGCGACCGGAATCTTCGTGGACGTGGAGGCGATCGGCACGTTGTAGGTGTTCACCGAGTCAGGCCGCCCGTTCCGGTAGACGGCGCGCATGCCGGACGTCGACCAGATCGACGATTTCTGCACGGCCGTCATGAACTGGTAGCCGAACCTGAGGTCGTGGCGGCCGGTGAAGAGACTGACGCTGCCCATGGCCTGGTCGCGGAAGGTCGCGAGGTCGCGGTAGGTGGGTAACGCGACCGTGTACGTGTTCGTCACGGCATCGAAGCGCGAGATGTCGCCCGCCTTCACCTCAGGCTCCTGGCCGAACTTGTCGTCGGCGCGGAAGCGGTTCACCGAGGCGTCGATCACCATGCGGCTGCCGATGGTCTGCGTGTACTTCACCTGGTGGATGTCGGGGTACTTGTCGTTCAGGTTGCGCGCGCGGCTGTCGGCGAACGTGCCGCCGCCGTTGCGGTGGCCGATCAGCTTGTATTGCAGGTTGTTGAAGTACGACAGCTGGATCGACCTCGTCGCCTGCCACGACGCCTTGGCCGACGTCGTCCACATCAGGTTGTCGTCGAGCACCTGCGTACCGTTCGCGTCGTAGTTGCCGAGCAGGTACTGGTCGAGCGCCTGGCGATGCCACGCGCCCGCGAACCAGAGCCGGTCGCGCACGACCGGTCCGGAGAGCCACGCGCCCGAGTCGTAGATCTTGGTGATGTCCGCGCCGGGCACGAGGTTCGGGTTGGCCGCGAGTGCGGCGGCGGGGACCGCGGCGAGGAGCTGCGTCTTGAGCTCCGGTGAGTAGTTCGCAGACCCCATGCTGCGGTTCGCGCCGTTGAACATCGTGCCGCCGTGGAAGCGGTTCGTGCCGGTGCGCGTGATCATGTTGAAGACCAGCCCGCCCTTGGACGACACCGCCGTGCCCGCGCTACCCATCTGGTAGTTGGTCTCCTCGAACACGTACGGGTCGAGGTACATGATCGCGGCCGACCCGTTGCCGTCGAGGTTCGAGACGTCCATGCCCTCGATGAGGTACGCGTTCTCGGTGCTGCTGCCGTGCACGGTGGCGGTGGACTGCAGGAACGACTCGGACCCGCCCACGTCCACCTTGCCGAGCACGACACTCGGGATGACGCGCGCCGCGGCCCAGACGTCCACGCGGTTCGGCAGCGAGTCGAGCACCTCGCGGGTGAGCACGGTCTGGCGCATCGCGGAGGTGGTGTCGAGCAGCGGCGCCTCGCCGGAGACGGTGATGCCCTCCTCGATACCGCCGACCTCGAGCTTGAGGTCCACGCGGGCCGTCGCGTCAGCGGTGATCGCGATGTTCTCCTGTGTGGCCGATCGGAATCCCTGCAGTTCCGCGCGGACGCGGTAGGTACCCGGGACGAGCCTGATGAACTGGAAGGTGCCGCGCTCGTCGGTCGTCGCGGTCTGGTTGGCGTTGATGGTGCCCGCCGGGGACGAGAGTGTGACGGTGACGCCGGGCAGGACCGCCCCCGACGCATCCGCAATGGTTCCGCCAATCGCTCCGACACCCTGGGCCATCGCCGGACCGCCACACAGCAGTACCAGCATCACCGCACACGCACCGACTAGGACTCTGGCGCTCATGCTCACCCTCCTGGTTTCCGAACGGGTCGTTGGCTACATCAGCTCGTGGTCTCCGCGAAACGAGAGATAAGGCGTGTGAGGATACACCCACTCGCTGACGCAGGTGGGCCGGGACGGCCGGGAAGGCCAGGACAGCCGGGAGACGATCCAGAGGGTTGGGCTGACCTGAGGGGCAGGCGGGGCTGGGCTTGCAGGACACGACGTAGCGCCACACTTCAGTGTGGCGCCCCGCCAGGCGCCAGGCTGAAGCCTGGCGCTACGAACTTCGGAACTTCAGCAGTTCACTTCTAACTTCTAACTTCTAACTTCTGAGTTCTGAGTTCTGAGTTCTGACTTCTCGGTTATTTCTTCGGCGCGGCCTTGGTCGCGACCGCCTTCTTGGCGGCAGCCGCCTCGCGCGCTTCGTCCGCACGCGCACCCGCGAGGATGCCGATCATCGAGTGGTTGCCTTCATGGCAGGCGTACTCGTAGATCTGGTCGTCGGTCCGCTTCAGGCGGATCATGAAGGTCCACGGCTTCGTCCAGGTCTTCGGGTCGTCGACCGTCACCTGCCAGTCGAGATGGTCGGCATCGTTGCGGGTGAAGCGCTCGGTTACCTTCACATCGGGCGTCGAGCCCTGGAAGCCGTTCACGAAGTTCGTGGACTCCACCACCAGCGTGTCGCCCTCCCAGCGGCCGCGCGGATCGCCGTGCAGCTGACGCACGTTCGAGGGCAGGTGCGGCGCACCGCTCATGTTCACCATGCGCGCGTCGTGAATCATTTCCTGATACACGGTCACCGTCTCCGGCGACTGCACGATCTGGAAGTAGCTGTTGTAGTTCGCCTGGAGGCGCGGCACGCCGTACGAGATGCAGCGCTCGGAGAGCGGGCGATCCTCCGGGCCATCGGCCGGCCCGCGCTCGCCACCTTCGGAGCCTTCCACGACCACGGCGCGGCGCCCCAGCGCGCGGCGCGCCTGGCCTTCGGCGGTCAGCGGCGGGAACTGGCCATCGGGCGGGTCGATGATGAGCGACGTCCGGTTGTCGATCTCACGGTCCGCCATCCAGAACTGGTTGTAGTTGCCCGTCGTCGGGTCGTACGACGTCTGGTTGAACTTGCCGGTGTCCTTGGCGTTCAACGCAAGCTGGACGACGTTGCCGAAGATGGCGTCGCCGCCCTGGTCCACGAACTTCGCGAGGATCTGCTTGAGTTCCTCGACTTCGGTGGACGACAGGTACGGCCCTTTGTCCTTCCACTGCGTCGGCCGCGTCATTGGCGTGATGCCGTTGTTCGACCAGACGCCCTGCAGATCGGGGTGCCCGTCGGCCAGGCGCGGCACCTTGTAGCCCGATGCGCCACCCGCGGCTCCCTGCTGCGCAGCCACTGAACCGGCGGCCAGCGCGACGGCGACAACGACGGCAAATACCAGCCTCACGTGCATCCTCCTGACGTCTGCGGTCAGGTCCACCTGAAGGTGGACCCCACGATCACCGTCCCAGCCGGCCCGCCTGAAGGCGGGCACTACGCAAGCGCCCGACTGCAACGCCGAGACGATAACGGCATAAGTTAAGAGGAAAGCGCCAAAAGTGGAAGTCGAAAGTGCAAAACCCGCGTGGGTTGGCGTAGACTCCCGGGCGGAGGGAAGGAAGGCGTTTCCATGAAGAGATTCGTAGCCGCAGCAGCCGGGCTGGTCCTCGCCGCGGGCGTTCCGCTCGTCGCGCACCATGCGTTCTCAGCCGAGTTCAACCCCAACGCGCCCGTGAACCTGCAGGGGCCGATCACCAAGGTGGAACTCATCAATCCGCACGCGTGGATCCACATGAAGGTGACCAAGCCGGACGGCAAGGTCGAGGAGTGGGCCGTCGAAGGCGGCACGCCGAACACGCTGCAGCGCCGGGGCATCACCCGCGACTCAGTGGCGATCGGCACCGTGATCAAGGTCAGCGGCTACCAGGCGAAGGACGGCACCCTGCGCGCCAATGGCCGCAACATCACCTTCCCCGACGGCCGCACGCTGTTCATGGGTTCGTCCGGCACCGGCGCCCCGAAGGACGGCGCGGACGCCACCGAACCGCCTCGCTGACAACGCTCCACCACGGAGGGCACGGAATTCTACACGGAGGACGCGGTTCTTCCTTGTACAACGCCGTGTCCTCAGTGGAACCTCCGTGGGCTCCGTGTTGAATATGCGTTACATCCCCTTGGTTCTCACGATCGGCGTGGTGTCGGCGTCGGGTGCGCTCGCGCAGACGCGGGCGAACAGCGCCTCCACGTCGCCCAGCGGGCGCTACGTGGCCATCGGCTGTCTCTCGAAACAGGGAACGGGTGCAGCGGCGCGGTATCAACTCACGGATCCGCGCGGCGAGAAGCCGTCCGTGTACCGGCTGCAGGGGGATGTCGCACAGTTCGAACGTCACGTGGGCCACACCGTTGAGGCCGGCGGCGGAATCGCGCCCGGTCCGGCGAGTGGACCCTACGCGATGAAGGTCGAGTCGCTCGTCTACGTCGCCCCGACGTGCAGCACGACGGCCGTGAGAAGCGGAGTGCGACCGTAGGGAACTTGGAAGGTAGAACTTAGAAGTGAAGTTCGGAAGTTGAAGTTCTCGAGTTCACTTCTCACTTCTAAGTTCTCACTCCCCGTATCACCTCGTGGGTTTCTTCCGCAGGTGCCCGTACATCAGCTCCTCGGCGAACGGCACGCACTTGTATTCCATCAGCTGCGCGTTCGCCTCCCGGTGCCTGTAGAGCGGCATGCTGATCTTCCACGGGCGGCTGAATACCTTCGGGTCCTCGATTGTCGCTTCGTACCTGAGCGTGTTGGCGTCAATCGGGGTAATCCGCTCCACCACGTGCAGGGCATCGCTGTGGAAGTTGCCGGCGCGGTCGAACCAGGTGTCTTCCATCTGGTCGGTCACGTCGATGACGAGCGTGTCTCCCTCCCACTTCCCGACGTTCCATCCCATCCACGCGGGCGCCGGGCTCTTCTCCTTCGTCTCCATCCGGACGATCCGGCTCGCACTCGTGAACTCGTAGGAGAACACCACGGTGCTGGCTGACTGCACGATCTGGAACGGGAACGGCTGGTAGGTCGCGCGCGGAATGCCCGGCATGTAGCACTTCACCTCGGGGTCGCGCGCCATCCAGTTGGCGCCGTTCTCCTGCTTCTTCTTCAGCGCCTCCGGCAGGTAGGGAATGTCGTTGCCCTCGACCACTCCGGGCCCCGGCTGCACGCCGAAGGCGGCCGCAAGTGACACCACCGGACCCGCCTTCGCCTCGTGCGCCTGCAGATCCCAGTTCGCCGTGTTCATCGCCTGCCAGATGCCGGTCAGGTTCGGCTTGCCGTCCGCCGTCCGCGTGAACGGCCCCGTGGGCGCCTGGGCCGAAACGGACACACCCACGAGCGCGGTCGCGGCCGCGATCGCCACCCCACACAGCATCTGTCGGAGCTTCACCACGTCAGTCATCCCAGGTTCCGGTTCGCTTCACCAGTTCGCCAACTTGCCCCGGTCGCCACCTGCAACCGATCGGGCACCGGATTCTATCCGAAAGCGTGGTGGCGGGTGGATGAGCTGAAAAAAGGGCATCCCCGAGTGCAGGCAGCTCGTCCGTACCGCCGTATCATTAACTCAGGGTTCACCCTCATGACCGCCGGCACCGACCGGGCCGCGCCCCCACCCTCGTCGTCTCGAACGCCCAACGCGCTGGTCGCCGCCCTGTTCGTCGTCGTGGCCCTCGTCGCCAGCGGCGGTGCGGTGCTCTATTACCGCGGTGAGTCGACGGAGGTGTACGACGACGCGCGCGCACAGCTCGAGACGGTCGCGCGGCTCAAGCTGCGCCAGATCGAGTCGTGGCGCATGGAGCGCCTCGGCGACGGTGAGGTGCTGTGGGCCCGCAATGCGTCGTCGCAGCCGCTGCTCGCCGCGCTCCGCGACGCGTCCCGCCCGGACGTCGAGCCTGGCCTGCGTCAGTGGCTGGCCACGTACCTGACGGCCTACCACCAGTACGATCGCCTCTTCATCGTCGACACCGATGGACGGCTGCGGTTGTCCATGCCGACGTCCAGCGAGATGCCGGCGCCCACCCTGCTCGATGCGGCGGCGAGGAGCGTGCGCACAGGCGAGATCTCGCTGGTCGACTTCTATCTCGACCCGCAGGACAGCCGGCCGCACCTCGCGCTCGTGACGCCGATCGTCGACGCCGAGGACGGGAACACGGCGCGTGGCGCACTGATCCTGCGAATCGACCCCGTGACCGAGCTCTATCCCGTGCTCGAGATCGAGGAGAACAGCAGCCGGACCGGCGAAACGGAACTGGTGCGTCGCGACGGACAGGACGTGCTGTTCCTGAACCCGCTGCGGTTTGCCCACGACTCCGCCCTGCGCCTGCGCACGCCGATCGCCGATTCGCAGCGCCTGGCCGCGCTCGCCGCCGGAGGAGCGACGGGCCATGTCCGTGGCGTCGACTATCGCGACGCCGAGGTGCTGGGGTACATCACGCCGGTGACCGGCTCGCCCTGGCTGCTCGTCACGCGCATCGACATCTCCGAACTCGACGCGCAACTGAGCAGCCACCTCTGGCTCGTGACGACAGGCGTGGTGCTGCTCCTCGCGAGCACCGGCTTCTCCCTCGGCTTCTGGCGGCGCGACCAGCGCCTGCAGGCGATCGCCAGGCAGGCCGAACTCTCGTTCCAGCTGCGCGACAGTGAGGAACGCCTGCGCCTCGCCCTGTCGTGTGCGTCGCAGGGGCTCTACGATCTCGACCTGATCAGCGGGCAGGCGATCGTGAACGACGAGTACGCGCTCATGCTCGGCCACGAGCCTGGCGGCTTCGCGGAAACGCTCGAGAGCTGGACGGAGCGACTGCACCCGGAGGATCGACTTCCCTCACGCCAGGCGCTCGACGCCTACCTGGAGGGCCGGACACCCAGCTACCGGGTCGAAGTGCGCATGCGGACGGCCGCTGGCGGATGGAAGTGGATCCTGTCCGCCGGTCAGGTCGTTGCGCGAAACGCCGACGGGCGTCCGCGCCGCATGATCGGGACACACACCGACATCACGCCGCTCAAGTGGGCACAGGAGGGGCAGGTCCGCGCGATGACGCAGTTGCGCAACCTGCTCGCCAACAGCCCGACGGTCGTGTACAGCATCCACCGGATCGCCGGTCAGCTGCGGCAGGTCGCCGTCAGCGAGAACGTGGAGCGGATCCTCGGCTTCACGCCGGCAGAGGTGATGCAGCCGGAGTTCTGGCCGGCGCAGGTGCATCCGGACGACAGCCATCTCGCCGCGCAGGTGAACCAGGAGATCCAGTCCACCGACGAAACGGTCCACGAGTACCGGTTCCGGCGGCGCGATGGCCGGCACATCTGGGTGCAGGATCGCCTGGCGGTCATCCGGCGGAGCGCGGACGGCATCCCCATCGAGATGGCCGGCGCCCTCAGCGACATCACGCTCCAGCACGAAGCCGAACTCGCGCTGCGCTCGAGCGAGGAGCGCCTGCGCCTGGCCATGGCCTCGGCGCGCCAGGGCCTCTGGGACCTCTTCCTCGATACGGGCGCCACGATCACGAGCCCCGAGTACGCCGCGATGCTCGGCTACGCACCGGGCTCGTTCGAGGAAACCGCGGCGGCGTGGAATGCCCGGGTCCATCCCGACGACTTCCCGGCCTGCCAGGCGGTCTTCCAGGACTACGTCGAAGGACGCCGGGAGGACTACGTCATCGAGTTCCGTCAGCGGACTGCAGATGGGACGTGGATCTGGATCCACTCGACGGGACGCATCATCGAGCGGGCGCCAGACGGCCGGCCACTGCGCATGCTCGGCATCCACACCGACATCACCGCCCGCAAGGAAGCCGAACTGGCGGCTGAAAGGCTCTCGGGCCTCTACCGCACACTGAGCCGCTGCAACGAAGCCATCGTCCGTTCGGGCTCGCTCGACGAACTCTTCGACGGCATCTGCCAGGCCGTGATCGAGTTCAGGGATTTCGACATGGCGTGGGTCGGGGTGCTGGACCGGCCCACGGGTGAGATCCGCAAGAGGGCTGCGGCAGGTGCACAGCTCGACTATCTGGACGGACTGACGCTCTCCATCGATCCGGACACCGTGTCAGGTCGCGGACCCTTCGGGCTCGCCATCAGAACCAACGCGCCGTTCTGGTTCGACGATGTCGAGGCGTCCGCCATCGAGTCGCCGATGATGACCCGGATTCGAATGTTCAAATGGTCGTCGATGGGAGCGGTTCCACTGATGCGGGACGGTGCCACCGTCGCCGCCCTCGGGATCTACTCCCGCCGGCGGGCCGTATTCGACGAGGACGCCCGGCGGCTGCTGGTCGAGATGTCGGCCAATATCAGCTTCGCGCTCGACGCGTTCGCGCGCGACGAGCGCCGGAAGGAAGCGGAGGCTCGTCTCCAGCAGAGTGAAGCCCGCTACCGCACGCTGTTCGCAGAAAGCAGCGTGCCGATGCTGCTCATCGAGACCGACAGCGGCAACATCGCCGACGCCAATGCCATGGCCGCTGATTACTTCGGCTACAGCACGGACAGGCTCCGCCGGATGAACATGCGGCAGCTCGATACGATTGCCGAGGATCGCGTGCTGGCCGAGCGTGTTGCCCTGGTGCAGCAGCCCCGTGCCCGGCTGTCGACCCAGGTGCGCCTCGCCTCTGGCGAGCTTCGTGATGCCGACATGTTCGTCTCACGCGTGGTCGTCGACGGCCACGCGCGCTCCCTCGCGCTCGTGGCCGACACCACGGAGCGCAACCGGGCGACCACTGCGCTGGCCGAGAAGGAGTTCCAGCTGGTCGAGGCACAGCGTGTGGCCCATGTCGGGAGCTTCACGTCCCACAGTAGCGGCCGGGGCTACTGGTCCGAGGAGATGTTCCGGCTGCACGGACTGTCCATTGACGCGCCCCTGCCCAGCTTCGAGGCATTCCTTGCTCTCGTGCATCCAGACGATCGGGAACGCGTGCGGGCGGCCGCCGATGCGCAGGAGCAGGGGGCGACCATCGGCGACTGTGAGTTCCGGGCCGTGCGGCCAGACGGCTCGATCAGGCACCTCGTGCAGCGCGGCGAGGTACGTACCGCACCCGACGGCAGCCAGTACGTGGCCGGTACCGTGCAGGACATCACGGATCGCAAGAACGCCGAGCAGGCGCTGCGCGAGAGCGAGGAGCGCCTCCGCCTGGCGCTCGGCGCGGTCCGCCAGGGCCTGTGGGACGTCGACGTGCGGGCGGGCACGCTGCTGGTCTCGCCAATCAATCCCGACGGACCGGGATTCCTCGACACGGTCGTGGAAATGACGCGCGAGGCGTTCATCGGCGCGTTCCATCCAGACGACCGCACGCGCGCGGCTGGGGTGTTCCAGGCGTTCATGGACGGCAGCGTGGCGACCTTCGACGAGGAGTTCCGCCTGCTGCTGCCCGACGGCAGCGTGCGGTGGACCCACTCGACGGGCGAGATCGTGGAGCGCGACGACGCGGGACGCGCGACCCGCATCATCGGCGTGGCGCGCGACATCAGCGAGCGGCACGCCTTCCTCGAGGCGGTCCGCCTGCGCGACCGCGCACTCGAATCGTCGCAGAGCGCTGTCGCGATCGGCGATCTCGCCGGGCGCATCAGTTACGTGAACCGGGCCTTCGTGGAACTCTGGGAGCTATCGGGGCCAGCCGACGCGGTGGGCGCCAGCGCCGCCACGTTCCTCGAAGATCCCGCCGTGGCGCGGGACATCGTCCGGGCGCTTCATGCCACGCATGCGCCGTGGACCGGTGAACTCGTGGCGCGCACCGCGACCGGCACGCGGCGCGACGTCCTTGCGTCTGCCGCGTTCGTGACCGACGAGCACAACGCCCCGATCGGACTCGTGGCCGCCTTCATCGACATCACCGGCCGCAAGCGCGCGGAGCAGGCGGTGGCGGCGTCGCTGCGGGAAAAGGAAGCGCTCCTCAAGGAAGTGCACCACCGGGTGAAGAACAACCTGCAGGTGATCAGCAGCCTGCTGCGGCTCGAACTCGGGCGCACGGCCGAGCCGGGAGTCAGGCACGTGCTCGGCGAGATGCAGAACCGGGTGCTCTCCATGGCCCTGCTGCACGAGACGCTCTATCGCTCGGACGATCTGTCCCGCGTCGATCTCTCGCGCTACCTCGATCGACTGGTCCAGCAGGTCTTCCGGTCGGTCGCGCCCTCGACCGGCCGGGTGACGCTGCAGGTGTCGCTGGTGCCGGCTTCGGTGGATCTCGAGCAGGCCGTCCCGTGCGGCCTGCTGGTCACCGAACTGATCTCCAACAGCCTGAAGCATGCGTTCCCGGACAACCGCGCCGGCGAGGTACGGGTGTCGCTCGAACCGGCCGGCGACGAGGGCATGCTGCGGCTGGCCGTGGAGGACACAGGCATCGGGCTGCCGGCCGACTTCGACGCGCGGCGCGCCAGGTCGCTCGGCCTGGTCCTCGTCTCGGATCTCGCGCGCCAGCTGCGCGGCACACTGACTATCGGTGCCGGCACCGGCGCGTCGTTCACCCTGCTCTTCAGACCGCGGCAGGCCGCCCTCGCGCGACCGCCCGAGGCATCCCACTGATGACCCGCATCCTGATCGTCGAAGACGAAGGCATCATTGCCCGCGACATCCAGCGGCAGCTGCTCGACCTTGGCTACGACCCCGTTGACGTGGCCGTGGACGGCGAGGAGGCGGTCGACAGCGCACGGCAGCACCGACCGCAGCTCGTGCTCATGGACATTCACCTCGCCGGCACGATGGACGGCATCGAAGCCGCCACGATCATCCGGCGCGAGCTCGAGATTCCGTGCGTCTTCCTGACCGCCTACGCCACCACCGAGGTCGTGGAACGCGCGAAGCAGGCCGACCCGTCTGGCTACATCATCAAGCCGTTCGATGCGCAGATCCTGCGGACCACCATCGAGATTGCCCTCAACAAGGACCGGCTGAACCGCGAACTGCGGGCGAGCGAGGCCCGCTTCAAGGCTGTGGTCATGTCGGCGCATGACGCGGTCGTGACGGCGGACGTGACCGGAACGATCGTCGACTGGAGTCCGGCGGCCGCCCGTATGCTCGGATACGACGCTGCGGAGATCGTGGGTCAGCCGATGTCGCTGCTGCTGCCGGCGGACATCAACCGGCGGGCCTTCGCACGCCCGGATTCGGAGCCTTTCGATACAATCTGCGAACTCACCCTGCAGACTCGCGAGGGGCAGCACCTCGACGCCGAGGTGTCGGTGGCGCGGTGGTCCCAGGGCGAAGAGACCTTCGTCACGTCCTTCATCCGCGACATCTCCGAGCGCAAGGCGGCCGCCGCCGAAGTGCTGCGCAGCAGGGCCCTGCTCGCCGAGGCGGAGCGGATCGCGCAGATCGGCAGCTGGGAGCACGACCTCCGCACGGGGCTCGGCTCCTGGTCCGAGGAGTCGTACGCCATCATGGGCGTCGAGCCCGGCACCCAGGTCACCTACGGCCTGTTCCTGGACTGCGTGGAGCCGGACGACCGGGGGACCATCGACGCCATGTTCGCCGAGTCGATCCGGCGCGCGACGCCGGTCGAAGTCGAATTCCGGGTGCCGATGCCGTCGGGAAAGTCGAAGCACGTCCGCGGGCGCTGCCAGGTCTTCTACGGGGACAACGGCACGCCGACCCGCGCGGCCGGTACGCTGCAGGACGTCACGAGCCAGTGGCAGTCCGACGAGCTGCTCCGGCTGCAGAGCGCGGCGCTCAATTCGTCGCCCAGCGGCGTGATCATCACGGACCGCGACGGCACCATCCAGTGGGTGAATCCGGCGTTCACCACCGTCACCGGCTACAGCCTCGAGGAGGCGACCGGGAAGAAGCCCGGCGCACTCCTGAAGTCCGGCACCCACGACGCGGCGTTCTACCACGACATGTGGAGCACGATCGTCAGCGGGGAGATCTGGACGGGAGAACTGACGAACCGGCGGAAGGACGGCTCGCTGCATCTCGAGGAGCAGAGCATCACGCCCGTCCGCCGGGCTGACGGTGTCATCACGCACTTCGTCGGCGTCAAGCGCGACCTCACCGAGCAGAAGCGGCTCGAGCAGCAGTTCCTGCACGCCCAGAAGATGGAGGTCATCGGCCGGCTCGCGGGTGGCGTCGCGCACGACTTCAACAACCTGCTGACCATCATCAACGGCACGTGCGAACTGGCGCTGATGGAACTGCCGGTCGGGCACCCGATGCGCGCCGAGTTCGAGGAAATCCAGGGCGCTGGTGACAGGGCCGCACGCCTCACCCGTCAGCTGCTCGCCTTCAGCCGCAAGCAGATGCTGGCCCCGGCGGTCGTCGACGTGGCGCAGCATGCCCTGCACTCGGCGAAGATGCTGCGGCGCCTGATCGGCGAGGACATCACGCTCACAATCAAGGCGGCGCCAGAGACGCCCCAGACCGTGTTCGTGGACCCGAGCCAGCTGGAGCAGGTGATGCTCAACCTGGCCGTGAATGCCCGCGATGCCATGCCCGACGGCGGCACGCTCATCATCGAGACGGGCATCGTCCAGTTCGATCGCCAGCGGGCAGACCAGCACGAAGGCCTCGCGCCAGGTCCGTACGTGGCGCTGTCGGTCACCGACACGGGCTGCGGCATGAGCCCGGATGTCCTCGAGCGGATTTTCGAACCGTTCTTCACCACGAAGGGCGCCGGCAAGGGCACTGGGCTGGGGCTCGCCACCGTCTACGGCGTCGTGCACCAGAGCGGCGGGACCATCGAAGTGAGCAGCACGCCAGGCCAGGGGTCCTGCTTCCGCGTGTACATGCCGCAGGTGGCGTCACCCGCGCCAGGGGCCGACGCCCATGCGCCCGAGCGGGCGCAGGGTCACGAAACCGTCATGCTGGTCGAGGACGAGTCGTCGCTGCGCGACATGACGGCGCGCATGCTCGAAGCGTCGGGCTATCGCGTGGTCACGGCGAGGGCCGCCGAAGACGCCCTCGAGCTGCTGCAGGACTACCCGGACGTGGCCATCGTCATCACCGACGTCGTGATGCCAGGGATGAGCGGGGCCGATCTCGCCGAGCACATCTCCGCGCAGCGGCCCGGATTGAAGGTGCTCTTCGTCTCAGGCTACACCGACGACAAGCTCACCCGCGTGCTCTCGATGCGAGGTGCGCACTTCCTGCCCAAGCCGTACACGGTGGCACTGCTCACCCGCAAGATACGGCAGCTCCTCGACGAACCCGCACCCGGAGCCGAGGGCCACGTTTAGGAGCAGGTCCGGTTGCAGGTCCGGCTGAAGCCGGACCCCTCGAGCGTGCAGAAACCCGCACGGCGGCTGTGCGCAGGCCCGCGGTCGTAGGGGCTGGCTTCAGCCAGCTCTACTCCTCGAGATCGCCGCTCAGTCCGGCAAGGCGAACGAGACGAGCGCATCGCCGCCCTGCCGCTCGAAGTTCGCGTGGCCACCGCACGCCACCGCCACGAACTGCCGGCCGGCGACCTGGTAGGTCATCGGTGCCGCGTTGCACCCCGCGCCCACCCGGAACGTCCACAGCCGGTCGCCGGTCTTCGCATCGTACGCGTCGAACCAGCCCGCCGTCCGGCCGGTGAACACGAGCCCCCCGGCCGTGGCGATGATGCCGCCCACCTGGGGCCGATCGGTCTTCACCGTCCAGACGACCTTGCCCGTAGCGGGATCCACGGCGGCAATGTTGCCGAACTGGTCGCGGCCTCTCTGCTCGTCGCGCGGCTGGAAGTAGCCGGGCACGCGCTGGTTCACCGAGTACAACAGCTTCGTCTCCAGGCTGTAGGCGCCGGGCGACCACAGCGTGCCGGCGACACCGCCGCGAATCAGGTTGGAGCCCGAGGGGCCGCCCGTCGTTTCAGGCACCGGGATGTAGTTGTCCGAACGCCCGAGCAGCGCGCCGGTATCACGGTTCCACACGTAGAGGTTGCCCATGCCGGTGAACTTCGCCACGGCGTCGACCGTGGACCCGTCCTTCTCGAGCGACATGAGGATCGGCGGCGTGGGTCCGGACGCGCCCCAGATGTCGTGCGGCAGGAACTGCGAGCACCACGCCGTCCTGCCGTCATCGATCCGGATCGCGCAGACCGAATTGGTCCAGCGCATGTCGCCAGGATGCGGCTCCGACGGCGGCGGGAACGCCGTGGGGTCGGGCCCTCCAGTCGAGGTGAAGAGCAGACCGCGAGCGCCGTCGATCGTCGGCGTCATCGGCGCGCTGGCGCCGCCGGTCTTCCACCCGTCCTTCAGGCGTTCGCGGTTGGCCTGCTCCCAGGCACGGTCGCGGCCGAGGCTGATGTCGGAGCCGGGGACCTTCTCCACGTAGTCGCCCCACCAGCCCCCCTCGTCGGGCGAGGGAATCGCGTACCAGGTCCACGCCGGGGCGCCCGTCTCTGCATCGAACGCCTGCACGACACCCCGATCGACGAACGAGATGCCCTGGATGATCTTGCCGCGCGCAGCGGCCGGAGCGCCGGTGATGCGCGGCGAGGCGGTCTTCGTCTCGAAGACGCGCGCGCCAGTGGCGCGGTCGATCGCCAGCAGCGTGCCGTTCAGCGTGCCGGCATAGACCCGCGTGCCGTAGACCACGACACCGCGGTTCGGACCGAAATGCCGCGGCAGGTGCATATCCTCGTTCGCCGCATCCTCGCTTCCGCTCGCCGTCAGCTCGACCTGCCACACGAGTTCGCCGGTCACCGAATCCAGCCGCACGATCCGCTGCCGCCCATCGTCGGCGGGCGTCGTGAAGTACAGCTCGCGCCCGAGCACCACGGGCGTCGACTCGAACGACCCGACAATGCCAGTCTGGGCAATCCAGGCGGGCCGAAGCCGACTCACGGTGGACCGGTTGATGGCCGTCAGTGGTGAGAAGCGCGTCTGCGCCCAGTCGCCGCCGTAGATCGGCCACGTGTCGGTGCGGCCGCGGTGCCCCTCACGCAGCAGGTCGTCGGTCACCGCGCCGATCGGGTCAGCAACGGTCGCCGACGAGCCCGGCGCCTGGGCGGCGTCGCCGGGCGGCGTGGACGGTGCACAGGCCGCAGGCGAAAGCAGGCTCAGGCACAAGAACAAGCGGGCGTACGGACGCATGCGTGACGACCTCAGAAGATGTTGGCGCCGAGCGTCAGGCCGATGGCGAACTCGCGTCCCGGCGACGGCTCGAAGTAGCGATCGCCGAGCGAGTTCACGATCGCCGACGAGTTGTAGCGTTCGTCGAAGAGGTTGTCGACTGTGACGAACGGGCGCAGCCGGAGCCGGCCAACCCGCCTGTCGAGCCCGAGCCGCACATCGACCACCTGGTACGACCAGTTCGCGATCGTGTTCGTGCTGTTCACGGGGTAGGCGTCGATGAAGCGGTACTGGAGCGAGGTGAACAATCCGGCCGACGCCGAGTAACTGGTGCCCACCATCAGCTGGTGCGGCGCCGTTCCCGGTTCGCGCTTGCCCGAGAAGTCGCCTTCCGGCGCCACGAAGCGGTCGAACGCGAAGCGCTGGAACGTGTAAGCCACTCGGCCGCGAAGCCGGCTCGTCGGCATCCACTCGAACAGCGCCTCGGCTCCGCGGCGGCTGGTCTGGCCCGCGTTGCGGAAGTAGGCCTGCTCGTCCGGCCGCGTGAACCGCACGAGTGCGTTGTCGATGTGCGAGGCGTAGGTCGCCAGCTCGAAGCGCGCCCGCAGCGGCGCGATCGCGCCGCGCGCGCCGACCTCGAGACTCCGCTGCTGCTCGGGCCCGAGGTCCTCGTTGAATCCGCCAAGGTTGTCGGGCCGGTTCGAGAGTTCGACGGCGGTCGGCGTCTGATACGCGGTCGCCACGTTCCCGTACAGGTTCAGCCAGCCTGTGGGGACGAAGGTGATGCCAGCCATGGGGCTGAACGCCGACATCGAGCGGCCACCCGATTGATCGCCGTTCACCAGGTAGCGGTCGACGGCGGCAAAGCGGAAGCGGTCGTAGCGAACGCCGGCGTTCACGCTCCAGCGGTTGGCGAGGCGGCTGGACACGAGGAGGAACGGGCTCGCCGAGCGCACCTTCTCCGTCTGCTCGAGATGCACGGCGCCCACGCGGGTGAGGCCGCCGGTCGCCGGCACGCCCGCGTTGTCGAACTCGGTGCGGCCGTCGTGCTGCACCGAGAGATCGAACCCGGTGGTCCATGTGAGCGGCAGGGGGCCGAGCCGGTTCGAGCCGCTGTAGTCGGCCCGCACGCCCCCGGCGCGCCGCTGCACGTCGACCACGGCCGCCGGAATCGGGTTCCACACGCTGCGCCGCACGCCCCACACCGTCGTCCTGAACGTGCTGCCGTTCCCGAACGTGTGACGGAGGGTGAGTCCGCCCTGATGCTGGCTGGTCGACTCGCCCCAGCCCTGGGTGAACGCCTGGGCGCGTGCGAACGTGGGGTTGTTCCTCGCATCGGCCAGTGTCACCGTACTCGCGCTCTGGCCGAACGGCAGGTCGTAGAGGTTGTAGACGAGTCGCACGTCGGTCCGCGCGGAGAGCTGCGCGCGGGTCACGACATTCGCCCGGCGGACATCGGCGCGGCTGTGCAGCCGGAAGCCGTCGGTGTGCAGCCGCGTTGCGCCTGCCACGTAGCTCACACGTCCGGTGCTGCCGGAAGCCTTCAGGCCCTGCTGGTTGTAGCCGAAGCTGCCCCACTGCAGGTCGGGTTGAACGAGCAGCCTCCCATTGGCCGGAAATTCAGTGTCGAGCGTGATGACGCCGCCAGCGGAGTTGCCGTATAGCACCGAACTCGGGCCGCGCAGCACTTCGACCCGACCGAGCGTCGCGAGATCGATGTTGGTGGGTTCTGTCGTCCCGTCCGCCATGGTCATCGGGACACCGTCCTGGAGAATCTGGAGGCCGCGCATGCCGAAGCGCGGCAGCGGCTGGCGGATGGCCAGGCGCACGCCGCCGGAGAGGCTGAAGTTGCGGCGGTTGTCCACGAACATCCCCGGCGTGCCGATGAAGGCCTCGGCCGGTGAGGCCCGACGCTGGAAGGACTGCACGGCGTCGCCTTCGATCACCGACACCGCGTGGGGCACGCGTGCCTCGCTCTCGATGGTCCGCGTCACGGACACCGATTCGACCACCGGACTCAGTTCGAGCGAGATCGCGAGCGGCGGCGGCGAGGCGGCGGCGGTCGCGGCGGCGGTGAAGGTTCGGAACCCCGGAAGACTCACCTCGATGCGGTAGGTCCCAGGCGCAAGCCCGGTGAATGCGAACGACCCGTCCGGACCCGTAACCGCGCGGAACGTGTCCGCGCCGCCCGTGGTCGCGAGAACGACCACCACGCCGGGCAGTGCGCCGCCGGAGGTGTCGGTCACGGAGCCGCGAAGCGCGGCGGAAGGCTGTGCCCAGGCGCGGGCCGACGGGACCAGCGCGAGCACACAGAGCAGCAGGAGTGCGGGGAAGCCGCGGCGGAGGAGCATGGGCGGATCCTAGGATCCGCCCGTGAGACCTGGATGAGAGCGTGTCGGCGGGTCAGTACTTCTTCCAGCTGAACGACGTGAGCATGTCCGCGCCAACGGTGTAGGTGGACGCGGCCGCGCTCTTCAGCCGCCGGTCGAAGTGAATGGCCGCGTCGTTGGTCATGCCGATGGTGCTGGCAATGACGGAGCCGTAGACGTCCGAACTGTTCAGGGACACCTTCGCGTTCGGCGCGTTGATCTGGCCCACCATCGTCACATCGTTCGTCATCTGGATCTGGCCGGTCCCGGCGTAGTTGATCGTCCAACTGCGGCGCCCACCGTGTCGCTGGTCGTCGCCCCGCGGATGGACGATGAGTTGAGCTGGACGGGCACCGTGCTGTTCGTGCCGATGATGTTGATGGTGAGCCCAGACGAACACGAGTCTGCGACGAAGTGGTCCAGCTTGAGGCTGTTGAAGTTGTAGGTGCCCGCGTGGAGGGTCAACGTCGAGTGGTTGGTCAGGTGGACGTTCCCGAGCGCCATCGCTTCCCGGTTGGGTTGGTCGAGATCGACGTCGTCATCGACCTGGTTGTAGCGTGGTCGGCGGCGTGGGATCGCGTGTGGCGTCGGCGTCGTGAACGTCACCGCCTGTGACAGGTTGACGAGGCCTCCGTCACTGACGCGCCGTTCTTCATCGTTCGCGTTGACGCCCCCGTTGCAGGTGCCGGCGCCCACACGCGAGTCGATAACGTCCCGTTGATCGTCGCGGCCGAGTTGTTCGCGTTGAGGTTGCCGTTCGTCCCAACATCGCCGCTGGTCTTCGACAGCGTCGGCGTGCGTTCGCTGCGTGGACTCGTGGTCGTCGTGTTGCCGCGATTGCTTCCGCTGTTCCCGGCCGCCCTTCCCGGGCCGTGGCCACGATCGATGGACGTTCGAACGCGGCCAGAGGTCGCGACATAGACGAGGACGGGACCGTCCGGATAGGGCGACGGCGGCGTTAGGTGTGAACAGGTTCCACTTGCGCGTGGACTGTCCTCGTACGCGGCGTCGTCGTTGCCAGCCGTGGCTCTCCTCGACGTCGTCGTCCCACCCGTCACGGTCGTCGTCGTTGTCGTCCCATCCATCGTGATCGTGGTCGTCGTCGCGCCAGCCGTCGTGGTCGCGATCGTGGTCGCGCCAGCCGTCGTGATCGCGGTCGTCGAGTCCCAGCGGTCGTCGTCGGTTCTCCATGCCGGTGGAGTCGTAGCTGTCGACGGTCGAGCTGTTCAGGTCGAGGGCGCCGCAGGTTCCGGAGGTCGCGAACGCGGCGTAGGCATTGCCCGGGGCGCGAACCACCTGCTTCTCGAGGGTCGCGGTCACTTCGACGGTGGCCGGCCTGGCACCAGCCACGACGCCGTCGCCCGTGATCTGCCAGGTGATGACGGTCTGGCCATCGACCTGCCGCATCGCCAGCATCGTGGCCGTGGCCGAATAGGCCACCGAGCCGGGATACAGGTTCATCGACCCGGATGCGGCGGAGAGAAATGCGGCAACCACGGAGGCGTCGGCGTAGTTCGACGACGTGCCCTTCACCGTCGAGAGGACGACCGCCTTGCCCCCGAGCTGCACGGGCGACTTGCTGATGTCGTAGGCGGCAAACGGGTCGGTCGGGTTCGAGGTCGTCGGTGCCGTGTACGCGTTCAGCAGGAAGTAGACCGCCTTGTTGACCCCCGCCTCAGCGCCATACCGTGCCTGCGACATGGTGCGGTAGTTGGCACTCGAGTAGGTCTCGACCTGCGACAGGAACATCAGGCCGGTGGCAATCACGGACAGCGCCGCCGTGAGGTAGAGCGCAAGAACGAGGGCGACGCCGTGCTGGTTGTCGTGGCGGTGGTGCATGACTCGGATCTCAGGGAAGAAGGGCGGTAATCGAAGGCGGCGTGGGCTGCACGCGATCGACGACGTTCTGGCTGGCCAGCTCCCACGCTTCGAAGACGTTGCGGGGCGAGACACTCAGCAGGTTCTTCGTCTCGACCTGGTACTGGTTCGTGTGCGGATCGCGCTGGAGCGTCTGCACCGTGAGCGTCACGGAGACACCCGTCACGAAGATGTTCGGGCCGACGATCTGCTCCTGGTAGCGGAAGCAGGGCGCACCGCCGGGATTCGGGAGGATGTTGCCAAGCAGCACGCCGGCCGACGCGAGCGGCGTCTTCACGCTTGCATTCCACGCCGAGACGCGCCGCAGCAGCTTGCCGCGCGCGGTGTCGCAGGTGTACTCGACGTAGAGCATGCGCCCGTCGCTGTTGATGTCGCCGAACAGCTTCAGCGTGGTGGACGTCGACCCCGAGCCGAACGAGGGGGATGATGCCGGCGGCGAACCCGCCGAGCCGTGGCCGGCACACCAGCCACGTGCGCGTTGCCCAGCCCGGTGCCCGACCCCGTTGCGGTGCTGTCGACGGTCAGCGTGGTGCCGGTGATGGCGGCCACCGTGACGTTCTCGCGCGTGTTGCCTGCGCCGATCACCAGTTTCTCCCCGACGAACATCCCGTCGGACGAGGAGACCACGAGGGTGCGCGAGCCGGCGGCGGCCGCGGCCGTGGTCGCCACGGCGGCCGGCAGGCTGACGCGTCCGGCCTGGCCGACCTCCTGCTGCAGCAGTTCGGTGGCCCCGCGCACGCCCGCGTGCATCTCGGCGCGGTTCCAGATCGACTTCTGCGCCTTGGTCATGTGCATCAGCGCCTGGGTCGCCGCGCCGGAGATCATGATCGTCAGCATGGTGGCGACCACCACTTCCGGCATCGAGAAGCCCGCTTCGGCGGACCAGCGCCGTCGTGACATCGGCGACGGGGCACGCAGGAGAGACACAGCCACGGCAGCAGCCCTAGAACGGATAGACCTTGAAGGTCGACATGGTGGTTTTCGGCGCGGCCCGGTGGCCGAGGCCATGAATCGCGGTGGCGGTCACCGTAATCTGCTTGAGATTCGGGGCGGCCTGCGTCACCGACCACACCCGCTTGAAGAACCAGCCCGCCGGCGGGGCAATGCCTGTGGTGGGAAGGAGCTTGCCGTTCGCGTCGAGGAAGTCGGTGTAGTACGGCTGCGGATTCGACGGGTCGCTGCTGCCGCCGATCGAGAGCCCCTTCCCGCCCGACGAGATGAACGGGAACACCGTGGTGGTGCTCACCTGGTCGCCGTACTTGAGGGCGAGCAACTGCTCCATCTTGTCCTGCGCGTACTCGCTCGTCCGCGCCATGAGGTTGCCCTCGTTCTCCATCACGACCGTGGCCACGGCCGAGAGGCTGAGGAGACCGAGCATCATCACGATGAGGATGGCCATCGCGACGGCGGTCTCGATGAGGGTGGTGCCCTGCTCGTCACGCAGCGTCCGCGTCGCCGCGGTGCCGCGGGGATCCCGGCGCTCAGCGCGACCACGTGACCTCCTCGGCGCTGCTCCGCCACATCTGCACCATGCCGCTCGTCAGCACGGTGGCGGCGTAGACGAAGGTACCGTCGGTCAGGTACACCGCCTCCTGAGATGTCGGTGCACCGAACACGTCCACTGGTGTACCGCGCGAGTTGAAGACGATGCAGGCGGTGTTGCCGATGGGCGCACCGCCGGTCGTCCGGCAGGCGGTGGCCTGGTGGATCACCGGTTGGGTATCCGGCGGCGGCGCGTCGAGCAGGCCGAAGCCTGGCGTCACGCCGCTCGACAGCCTGGAGGACGGGCCGTCCTGCACCCAGGCGGGGCTGGCTCCACGCGAGAGCGTTTCGACGCGGTAGGCCTTCTGTTCCAGATCGAAGTAGAGCCGCGACTGGCTGGCGGCGGCCGCCGCCCGCATCTTGGCGAGGGTGAGCGACGCAGACAGGCCGCGCGCGTCTCCGGAGATGCGGAAGTCGGCCATCGCCTGCGCCATCAGCGGGACGCTGATCGCGGCGATGACCGCAATGAGCCCCACCACGATCAGCAGTTCGATCGCGGTGTAACCCCGTGCACTCCGGGAAGAGTCGATGCGACGCAGACGGACAGTCATTCAGCTCGATTGCCCAGCGAAGAGAGCTGGAGCCTCAAGCTGGGCAATACAAGTGACGTACCCGATCGGGCGATCGGTCAGGACCGTGCAGGTTCAGGCATGTGTGGTGAGGGGGCTCGTGCCGAACTGTTCAACTCCGGCACGCATCGCTGTCAACGGTGTGACTCAACCGGACACAGGCGTCCGGCGCACCGACACCGTGTAGACCACGACGGAGACGAGCAGGCTGGGCACGACGCCGCCGATCGGCTGCGCGAAGTAGAAGGTGGCGGCGCCTGCCGCCCACGCCAGGAGGCCCGCGGTGGACCACCAGCCGACGCGGGGAGGCGCGCCGTCGGCACCCATGTAGAGCGCGTCCACGCGAGCCTCGTGTCGCCCGAGCGTGAAGTGCGCCAGCAGCAGGCCTCCCACCGGCACGAACAGCCCGGCGAGGATGATGGTGAAGTTGGCGAGCTGATCGAGCCAGGTGGACGAGAGCACGCTGATGGCGGCACCCACGCCGCCGATGAGCCAGATGGCGGTCCCGTCCGGTGTCGAGGGCCGGAGGCTCTTGAGCGCAAGGGCCGACATGTAGATGTTCACGAAGTTCGTCGTGAGCGTCGCGAGCACGACGAGCAGGCCCCCCCACCAGCCGAGCCCCAGCCGCTCCACCATCACGCCGGGATCGGACGACTGCGCAACCGTCGATGCCACGAGTCCGAGCGGAATGAACCAGAGGGCGGTGAGCCCGAGTCCGGCGAACACGGCCACGGCGGCCTGACGCGGCACGCGCGAGTAGCGCGAGTAGTCGCCGAACATCAGCAGCCAGCTTGTCTGGTACCCGAAGACGACGTCGAACCCGCGGAGCACGTCAGCGGCGTGCGTGCTCCTGACGGCGATGCCCGGCCAGGGCGCACGGACGCACGCGATGGTGAAGACCGCGCCGGAGATGCCGAGCAGCGGCACCGCGAACCGGTCGGCGCGGCTGACGGCACTCGGTCCGCCGAGCACGATCACCGTGGCCACCAGGCCGAGCGCCACCGCCCAGATCGCCTGGTGCGCGGAGTCGCCGGCGAGGCGGCTGCTGATCGACGCGGCGATCACGTTGTTCAGCGCGATCCACACGAAGTTCGTCAGGAACAGGATGATGGCGACGATCTGCGCGCCGTTGTAGCCGAGCGCGGCCCGCGCCGCGACAATCGACGGCACCCGCAGGCGGGAGCCGACCGGGGCGAGGATCGCGACGAGCAGGGCACCGGCCACGGCGCCGCCCGCGATGACGGCCAGCGCCGGGCCCAGCGCCAGGTTCGGCAGCGACGCCCCGATCTGCAGCGTCGTCGCGACGATGTTGGCGCCTACGAAGATGAGGAACAGATCCAGCGGCCGCTGGGTCTGATCGCGTTCGGCCACGGGGCCGAGATCGGCGGAGTGCATGCGCGCGTTCCCAGTATCCGTCGTGGCCTCTCCGGCGTCGACGGCAAATTTGACAAGTCTCTGACATCACCCTGACAACGCCGGCGCGCCGAAGACCGAGATTACTTGTGCGGCGCCGATCCCACGGGCTTGGCCTGGGATGGCGCCTCCACAACTCGGCTAGGAGAAGGGAACTCACGATGCGGCGTTACTTCGGACAGGGACTGGCTGCGGCCGTCCGCACGGCAGGACTGGCAGCGGTCGTGGCTCTGGGAGCCCCGGCCTTCGCGCACGCGCAGTCGGCCATCATCTACGGCTCGCTCGGCAACTTCGACATCGCGAACGACACCGGCAAGGTGTGCCACGGCTTCGAGATCCAGATCGACGGCGTCAGCCAGGCCGATTACGGCGGTTCGTTCTCGTCGAACCGCTACGGCATGCCGGTCGTGGCGCCGACGCCGACGGGCGTGACGGTCACCTACGGCACGCAGCTGAATGGCAGCTCCTGGGCGGAGCGCACGCTGCCGCACACGGTGCCGTGGTTCTCGGGTCAGTGCTACCAGTGGAGCGGCCCCGCCATCTACGAGAACGGCGGCTGCGAGCACTTCGGCACCTACTTCAACACGAACCCGACCAAGGTCGTGTCGCGGTGGCTCTGCGAGAGCGATGCGGACCCGACGGTGCTCGTCCCGGTCAACCCGCCCACGGCCACGCCGTTCCCGACCTACTACGTGCAGCCGCCGGCCGCGCAGAACAACCCGCCGCAGCTCGTCGTCGAAGTGCAGGCGCCGGAGCCGGCCGAGGCGCCCAGCCTCTACGGCGACGCGCAGTGGATCATCACCTACGTGCAGCAGTTGCAGCAGCCCGTGGCGCTCGACCAGCTGCTGGCCGACAACCCGGCCGTGGTGCCGATGGACCCGGCGACGCTCGAGGCGAACTACCAGATCATCCAGGACGAGCCGGTCGCAGGCGGGAACGGCAAGCGCAAGCGCAATCGGAACCAGGGCACCATCGAGCCGACCACGAAGGCAATCGTGCGCCGCATCGAAACGTGGGCGTTCACGGGCCAGTACGACCCGATCACGCACGAGGCGCTGTGCGCCGACCTGCTGTGCAACGCGCCCGCGGTTGACGAAATCGGCGAGATGCTCGCGATGCAGATGACGGCCGCCAACGTGCAGCCCGACGCGCTGTTCGTTGCCAAGGTCGGCAACGGCAACGTCGACGGCGCGGACAAGCTCATTGCCTGCGGCAACAAGTGCGTGCAGCCCTACAACGCGGGTACCGTGGTCACGCTGACGGCCAAGCCGGCGAGCGGCTACACCTTCGCGGGCTGGACGGGCGGCGGCTGCGCCGGCACGAACGTCTCCTGCGATGTCACCGTGAACGGCGACGTGCACGTCACGGCGACCTTCGCGGCCATTCCGAAGCCCTCGGGTGGCGGCGGTGGCGGCACGACGACCGGTGGTGGCGGCGGTGGTGGCAGCACCTCGTCCTTCTCGCTGTCGGTCGCCACGAACAACGGCGGCGTCATCACCGGCACGCCGGCGGGTGACAAGGCCATCAACTGCGGCAAGGACTGCGGCGCGAAGTACGCGGCCGGCACGGTGGTCACGCTGACCGCGGTTCCGGTGCCCGGCAAGGCCTTCCTCGGCTGGACCGACGCCTGCGCGGCGGCGGGCACGAACCTCACCTGCCAGGTGACGATGAACGCGGCCAAGACGGCGAAGGGCAACTTCGCGCGGTAGCCGTCCAGTCCGAACGCCTCAGAACCCCCCGGCCTGGGGCGGGATCAGGGCCGGCGCGTTGCGCGCCGGCCCTTTTCTTTTGTCGGCGCCTCACTGAAATGTGGCGCGATCCGGGAGACACTCCGGCACTCGTGGGGTCTGGCTTCAGCCAGACCTGCACGGTCCACAGAGGGTGGACCCCGCGATCGATCAGTACGACCCCTGTATAGTTATCCGCACATGCGCGTTGCGATCGTGGGTGGCCCCGGCATCGGCAAGAGCACTCTGGTCCGTCAGCTGGGCGACCTGTACCACAACGGGGCGTACGGCGAGGGCGAGAAGGGCGTGTGGCACCCGCAGGTGCTCGAGGATATCGCCCAGGGCCGGAACCCGGTCGGCGTCACCGAGTACTTCGCCCGGCTCTACGACGTGAACTACGCCGACTGCTCGGCCAACGACGGCCCGGGCAAGGTGATCTTCTTCGAAGGCGCCCGCATCACGCTCGAGGCGCACATGGCGGAGTACCCGGCCGACAGCCATGCCGGTATCAGGCAGGTGCTGACCATCGGCGACCGCTGGCGCTTCGACCGCGTCATCGTCCTCACGTCGAGCACGGCGACGGTCGAGAAGCACATCAAGCTGCGCAACCGTCCTCATGAAGTGGCCGAGAACATGGTGCGTCGCTTCCGCCTGATCGACGCCGAGTTCCGCCGCCTGGCCGCGCAGGAGCGCAACGCCGTCATCATCGACCGCGACGGCATGGAGTTCCACGAACGGAGCGGCCTCGATGCCATCGTCGCCGCCGCCGGCCTGCCGCCGTATCCGGAAATACCGTACAGACAGATCTAGAGGGAAGTTAGAACTTAGAAGTGAGAAGTGAACTTCAGAACTTCACTTCTCCAGTTCTCCGGTTCACTTCTACGTTCTCACTTCCAAGTTCGGTAAAGGACCCACCAAATCCCTTTCACATCCGGTGTCCACCGCGGCAGCAGCCACAGGAGCACGAACTCTTCGAGCGTGGCGAGCAGGACCAGGCTGGCCGCCGCGTAGAGCA
Organism: Vicinamibacterales bacterium; assembly: GCA_046331345.1. GTDB lineage: Bacteria > Acidobacteriota > Vicinamibacteria > Vicinamibacterales > CAVVIG01 > CAVVIG01. Next base: position 573,167 of record JAXLRA010000007.1, read on the forward strand.
GCGCCGCGCTGAAACCCCACACGAAGAGGACCGACGCGAACACGCCCATCGCCACCGCCGCCAGGCGCGAGAGGTAGGTGTGGAAACTGGAGAGGCGCCCGTACCGGAGCAGCGCCGCAACGTTTTCGGCGAGCCAGGCCGCAGGAACGGCCGCGAACGCTACGCCATGCCCCCGCACCGCCTCTGGATAGAACACCAGCACGCCGAACAGGGTCATGAAGAACAGCAGGGTGTCGGCAAGCGAGTCGAGCAGCGCGCCGAGCGCCGACGTGGCGTCGAGTGCGCGGGCGAGCGCGCCGTCGGCGACATCGCCGAGCAGGCACGCGATGAGCACCAGGCCAAAGCTGCCGCGCGCGTCCCGGACGGCGAGCCAGGCCAGCAGCGGAATGGCGAGGATGCGAAGGATCGTGAGGAGGTTCGGGAGCTGCCTCCGCATCCGTCCGCGCTCCCGTTACAGCGACACCGGACCGTCCACCCGGTCGAACTCGTGCAGGCGCGCCAGGTCGATCGCCACCTGATCGCCGTCCACATACATGTCCCGGAACTTCCCACCCCAGACGATGTCACCCATGTCGTAGCTGGTTCGGGCGTGCACGGTCTGTGCGAAGGTTTCGTCGTGACCGCTGGTGAGGCAGACCACTTCCGGAGTGGCCGCTTCGAGCGACTCCCGCGTATGACCCTTGAGCGGACTGCCCTCGACGATCGGGTGCACGAGCACCCAGTGCAGGGGCATGAAGATGATGGACGCGCGTTCGAGCTGGAGCTGGTCGAACCGGCGGCGCCGCTGGCCGTCCCGCATCTCCCACTGCGCGAAGGATACGATGGCCTGCACCTCGGCCATGTCGTGGTTCCGCAGGTTCGCGAGCCGGAACATGAGCGCCCAGCCCGATCGGTAGGGTGCGATGAGCGCCTTGTCGCTGAAGGCGATCTTCGCGGTTGGCCGCGTGAACCGGGCGAACAGCAGGCCGCTCAGGATCGCGAAGCCAAGGAGGCCAATCAGCGCCTCGATCGCGACCAGCGCATTGGCCGCATGCGTGTTCGGAACGAGACGCCCGTAGCCGATGGTCGACAGCGTCTGCACGCTGAAGAAGAAGCAGTCCTCGAAGCGGGCCCCTGGTGACGTGGATGCACCCGACAGCGCGTCAGGGCCGCCGAGCCAGTACAGCGTGGCGAACAGCAGGTTCACCGCGACGTACACGGCGCCGACCAGCGCGAGGAGACGGCCGACCGACAGCGACAGCAGCGTGTTGTAGGCGTTGTAGCGGTGCAGGGGACCGAACGTGTTACGCCGGACGTTGTAGCTGCCGTCGTGATTGACGACGCGCGAGCGGCTGCGTTCGGACAGACGGCCGCCGAGGCCGAGGTCCTGGTCTACCCGCTCTTGTGTCTGCAGTTCTGGCATCTGTGCTGGACGCTGGTCGTCGGAGGTTTGGCCCGCCCGCCACTATAAACGAACCCTGGGGGATCCCGTTCGGGCGTGGCGGCGTCATGATGATCGCACTCCATTCCAGGTGAGCCTCCAGTAGTCATGCGCATTCTTCTCTACAGCGGCAAGGGCGGCGTCGGCAAGACGAGCATTGCCGCCGCCACAGGCGTGCTCCTCGCCCGGAAGGGCCTTCGTGCCCTCGTCATGAGCGTGGACCCGGCACATAGCCTGGCCGATGCGTTCGCCCTGCGTGCGGGGCTCTTCGACGCGCAGACCGCGGACCCGTTCGAGGTCAGGCCCAACCTCCACGTGCAGGAGGTGAACATCCAGGTCGAACTCAAGCGCCACTGGCGCGAGATCGCCGGATACCTCACCACCGTGCTGCGGACCTCGGGCCTGGGAGACGTCGAGGCCGAGGAGATGGCCATTCTCCCGGGCATGGAGGAACTGAGCGCCATGCTCTACGTGAACCAGTACCGCAAGCAGCAGACCTACGACGTGGTCGTCCTCGATTGCGCGCCGACCGCCGAGTCGCTGCGCTTCGTCTCGATGCCGACGACGCTGGACTGGTACATGAAGCATGTGTTCCCGATGGAACGCCGCGTGCTGAACGCCGTGCGTCCGCTGGTGAACCGCGTGTCGCCGGTGGAGCTGCCGGCAGACTCGTACTTCGCCAACATCAAGGAACTCTTCACGAAGCTCGATGGCATCGACACGGTCCTGCAGGATCCGCAGGTCACCAGTGTCCGGCTCGTCACCAACGCCGAGCGCATGGTGCTGCGCGAGACGCAGCGCGCGTACGTGTACTTCCTGCTGCACGGCCTGAGCGTCGACGGGCTTATCGTCAACCGCGTGCTGCCCGAGGAGGCAGGGGAGTCGTTCCTCGCGAACCTGCGGGAGACGCAGCAGCAGGTGCTCGGGGAAATGGCCGGCTACTTCGCACCGGTGCCCGTGCGCCAGGTGCCGATGTTCGCGGAGGAAGTGGTCGGGCTCGACCGGCTCGATCGCCTCGCCGACCTGCTCCACACCCTCGACCCCGAACCCGCGGCCATCACCCGCACCGAGCGGCCGTACGCGTTCGAGCGTCGGGACGGCGTGCACCAGGTGCGCGTCGCCATGCCGTTCGCCGGCAAGGGCGAAGTCGGACTGTTCAAGAAGGGCGATGAACTCGTGGTGGAGGTCGGCGTCTTCCGGCGGCACATCGGCCTGCCCACGACACTGGCGACGCTGGTGCCGCTGCGTGCTACATTCGAGGAGAAGACGCTGGTCGTCGAACTTGGAGAACCCCGATGAGTGACTCAGGCGCAAAGACGACGTGTGACTGCGGCTGCCAGGGAGCAGGCCCGCTGTTCACGCAGTTCGTCCGCTCGCTCGGCCCCTCCGACAACGTCTCGCAGCATTTCAGGAACGCCCAGCTCGAGGTGATGAAGGGGCTGCGCGCGTTTCTCGACGAGCAGATCGCCGCCCGGTCCGCGCAGGCGTCAGCCGCGGCCTCACACGGGACGAAGATCACGGTCGAGTAGGGCTGGTCGGGCTGGTCGGAGTGTCGTCCGGTGTGGTCCACCTGAAGGGTGGACACTAGACCTGCGGGTGTCTGCTCGTTCCCGTTCCCGTGTGTAGTGCCCGCCTTCAGGCGGGCCTCCCTCTATCGATTGACCGCCGCGCCGGTGTTGCGGCCGTTCGACGCGCCCGGCTGCGCGCCGTGCTCGGTCAGGAACGCGACCACCGCCGGCATCCGCAGGCGGCCCGCCGCGTCCAGCGCCGTCCGGCCATCGTCGTTCTTCTGGTTGATGTCGGAGCCCTGGTCGAGCGCCAGCCGGATGGTCTCGAGCGTCGCCGCCTCCCGCTCCTTCTGCTCGAGCGTCACCCAGGGAATGCCGCCACCCATGCCGACCGCCGCCATCAGGGGCGTCGTGGTCTGGGAGCGTTCTTCCGTGGGATCGCCGGCATGGTAGGCGGCGTGGTGCACGACTTTCGTATCCGCACCATGTGCGGCGAGCAGCTTCATCACCGCAGGCGCGGTGACGCGTGCGGCCAGCCAGTAGGGTGTGGCTCCGACCAGTTCCGGGTTGAAGTTCCAGTCGCGTGAGGAGCGCCGCGTCGGGGTCCAGGACAGCACCTTCGCGTTGGGGTCGGCCTTGTGATCGAGCAGCGCCTGCACCATCCGCTCGTCGCGGCGCATGACCGCGGCATGCAGGGCGGTGAATCCGCCGCCGCTCGTGTTCGGGTTCGCCCCCTTCTCCAGCAGGAACTCGACGAGTCCGGTGAAGCCGGCATGGGCGGCGAGCGCGGTGGCGCTGACGCCCCAGGCGTCCTGGTCATCGACCTTCGCGCCGGCCGCCACGAGCAGCCGGGCCGATTCGAGATCGCCGTTGCGCGCGGCGAACATCAGCGCGGTGTCGCCGCCGTGCGGCACGTCCTTGTTGTACTGGAGCATGCCGTGCGGCGAGACCGCCATCACCTGCTTCCAGACCGCCGACTTCGCATGGATGTTCGCGCCGGCCTCGATGAGCAGGCGCACCACCGCGGGGTGCTTCTGCGAGACGGCCCACATCAGCGCCGTCTGGCTGCGCGTGCCGACCGCGTCGACCCTGGCCCCCTTCGCGAGCAACTGCGACACCACGGGCGCGAATCCGCCGCGTGAGGCGACCATCAGCGGCGTCTCACCGGCGGTCAGCGCGAGGTTGGGATCGGCGCCTGCCTGGAGCAGGCGCGCGACCATCGGCGCGCTGCCGTTCATCGCGGCTGCCCAGAGCGGGGTCGCCCCGAGATCGTTGGCCGCGTTCACCTTCGCGCCGACCTTGATCAGCGCGTCGGCCACCTCGAGGTCGTCGCGGTAGGCGGCCCAGTGGAGCGGCGTGGCGCCGTCGCCCTCGGTGGCGGTGGCGCTGGCGCCCTGCTTCAGGAGGCGCAGGGCTGCGGCCGTGTCGCCACCCTTGACGGCCTCGGCCAGCGGAGACCGGGCCTGCGCGCCCGCCAGGGCGCTGCACAGCAGGAGGCTCGCCGACGCGAGCGCCACGACGCGGGTCATCCGTCGCATGCGCTAGACCCCGGACAGCGTGTCGATCGGCAGCGCCCCGGTGCTGCCGCCGACGTGATCGACCGGCACGCCGAGCTTGTCCATCACGGTGACGAGCAGGTTGCCCATCGAGGGCGCGTCCTTATAGGCGAGGTGCCTGCCACCCTTCCAGGTGCCGGCCCCTCCGCCCATGAGCATCAGCGGCAGGTTGTCACCCGAGTGGGCGTTGCTGTTCGAGATGCCCGAGCCGTAGAGGATGGTCGTGTGATCGAGCAGCGTGCCGTCGCCTTCCTCGATCTTCTGGAGGCGCCCGAGGTACTTCGCGAAGAGCTCGGTGTGATACGTGTTGATCTTCGACATGCGCTCGATGAGCGCCGGGTCGTCGCCGTGGTGCGAGAGCGGATGGTGCGCCTCGGGAATGCCGATCTGCGGGTAGGGGCGCGCGCTCTGTTCCTTGCTGATCATGAACGAGATGACGCGCGTGAGGTCCGACTGGAACGCGAGCACCTGGAGGTCGTACATCAGCGCCAGGTGATCCTCGAACACCGGGGGCACGCCCTGCGGCTGGTCCATCTCCGGGAGTTCGAGATCCTTCTGCTCTTCGGCACGCTGCACGCGGCGTTCGACGTCGCGCACCGACTCCGTGTATTCGTCGAGCCGGCGCTGGTCGCCCGGGCCCAGGTCGCGACGCAGGCCGGTCAGCTTCTCGTTCACCGAATCGAGGATGCTGCGGTGCTGGTGCATCCGGGTCTCGCGCGCGCGCCGTTCGGTGCTGCCGCTGTCGCCGAACAGCTTCTCGAACACCGACCGCGGGTTGTATTCCATCGGCAGCGGCTGCGTCGGGCTCTTCCACGAGATGGTGTGCGTGTAGGCACAGCTCAGGATGCCGGTGCAGGCGCCGGCGTTGGCCGGCATGTCCATCGAGAGCTCGAGCGAGGCGACCTGCGTCTCCTTCGCGAACTGCCGCGCCAGGAGCTGGTCCACCGACACGTCGGCAATGATCTCGATCTCATTCCGCCCGCCGCGCGTGGTGCCGGTAAGGAACGACCCCGACGCGCCCGCGTGGATGTAGTTCCAGTTCGCCTTCAGGCCGGAGAGCACGAGCATCCGCTCGCGGTAGGCCTTCAGCGGTTCGAGAATCGGCGAGAGCTCGAATGCACGGCCGTCGCCCTTCGGCGTCCAGTACTGCATCGCCATGCCGTTCGGCACGTAGAACGTCTGGAAGCGGTGGGGCGCCTTGCCGGCGGCGATCGCCCGCCGCGAGAATGCGGGCACCATGGCGTCGAGGAACGGCAGCGCGATGGTGGCGCCGAGCCCCCTGAGGACCGTCCGGCGGGAGAGCGATTTCGAGGTGAGATACGACATGAGCGTCCGCTTCTCCTTCTAGTTCGTGGCCACCGGCGCGGCGCGCCTGAGGAACGAGGGGCTCTTCACGATGCCGAGCACGATCGACGACCAGCTGTAGTCGCTCGCCGCGGCCTCGCGGACGATCTTGCGAACCGCGGGCCGGTCGAACGACTCGAGCGGCCGGCCGAGCGCGTAGGCCATCAGCTTCGTGGTCACGGTGTGCGGGAACTTGTCCTTCGGGTTCAGCAGCAGTGCACGAAGGCCCGGCAGGCCGTCCACGGGCGTCCCATCGACGGTGTTGCCGACGGCGTCCACCGGCTTGCCGGACTCATCGGTCAGACGGTAGGCGCCGATCGCATCGAAGTTCTCGAGCGCAAACCCCGACGGATCGATCACCGAGTGGCAGCTGGCGCAGACCGCCTGCTTGCGGTGCGCCGCGAGGCGCTCGCGAATGGTCGGCGGCCGCGATCCCGGGGTCGTATCCGGCAGGTTCGGGCTGACGCCCGGCGGCGGCGGCGGCACGGCGATGCCGAAGATGTTCTCGAGCAGCCACTTGCCGCGCAGCACCGGCGACGTGCGCTCAGGATAGGACGTCGTCGCCAGCAGCGACCCGTGCGCGAGCACGCCGCCCCGCTGCGAGGTGTCCGGCACGGTGATGCGGCGGAACCTGGTGCCGTAGACCCCCGGGATGCCGTAGTGCCGCGCGAGGCGCTCGTTCAGGTACGTGTAGTCGGCGCGGATGAGATCGAGCACGCTGCGGTTCTCGCGCACCGTGCTGGCCACGAACATCTCGGTCTCGGTCCGGAACGACTCGAGCAGCGTGTCGTCGAAGCTCGGGTAGACGTCGGGATGGGCCACCACGTCGCCGACCCGGCGCAGGTTGAGCCACTGGGCCGCGAAGTCGAGCGCGAGCGTGTCGGTGGCCTTCGGGTCGGCCAGCATGCGCTTCACTTCGCTCTCGAGCACCTCGCCCTTCGTGAGCTGCCCCTTCTCGGCCAGGCCGAGCAGGTGCTCGTCGGGGATGCTGCCCCACAGGAAGAACGACAGGCGCGACGCGATCTCGAGATCGGTCATCGGATAGGACGCGCCGGCCTTGAGCCCCGCGGGATCCTTGTGCACCCGCAGCAGGAAGTCCGGGTCCACGAGCATGCGCTCGAGCGCGAACTGGATGCCTGCCCGGAAGTTGCCGCCGCTGGAGCGGCCGTCGGCAAAGAACGTCATCAGCGCATCGACATCGCCCTTCGACACGGGCCGGCGGTACGCCTGGCGCGCCAGGCGGGACAGGATGCGTGTGGCGCACGCCGATTCGTCCGCCTGGGACTTCGGCTGGCAGACGAACACCGCGCGCGTGCTCGGCGTGTCGGTTGCCGGACCGGCGGCATCGAACGGTCCGCCGATCTGCACCGCACCGACCGCCGCGTTGTCCATGTACAGCTGATCGTTGGTCAGCACGCGTCCGCGCTGCAGCGGTTGCGGCAGCCCTTCGGGTTCCCACTGCTCGCGGACGAACGACACGCCGATCACACGCGGACCGGCCTTCAGCGGCACGCGCACGTCGAGGCCCGCGTCGCCGGTGAGCTGCATGTATTCTTCCCACTCCGGGTCGCCCGCGAAGTTCGGCTCGCCGTCGCCGGCGTAGCTCGCCGCGGCCGCCCGACCCTTTGCGCCGCCACCCACGGTGAAGCGCTTGATCAACTTCCCGTCCGCGCGCACGTCGAGGCGCTGCGCCCAGCCCATGCCCATCAGGTAATCCTGGTACTGCCGGCGCAGCTTCACCTTGATGGTGTACTCACCGTCGACAGGCGCGTTGTAGCGCACGGCGATGCCGCCGCGCGAGCCGAGCGGCAGGTCCTCGCTCTGCCGGTCGTCCTGCACGATGTGCAGCGGCACCTCGTAGATGTTCAGGCCGGGCGCGGTGGGAGGCAGGCCGGTCGCCAGCCGCGTGATCTGGCGCGCCACCGAGAGATACCGCTCGAGGTGGGCGGTCGAAATGGAGAGCGAGTCGGCGAAGTTGTCGAAGCTGCCGTCAGCCGTTTCGTCGCCGGGCAACTGCCCGCGCACGTCGACGTTCTCGAGCGCAAACAGGTCGCGAACGGCGTTGTTGTACTGCGTGCGGTTCAGGCGGTGCACCGCGCCGATGCGGCCCGGGTTGGGCGACGCGGTCCAGGCGCGGTCCAGTTCGCCCTCGAGCCAGCCGATCATCTCGGCGTAGCCTGCTGCATCGGGCCGTGGCGAGCCGGTCGGCGGCATGGCGCCCGCGCGCAGCTTGGTGACAACGCGCTCCCACTCGTCGGGATGCTGGGCGGGGTGTTCCGCGTCCAGCTTGTCGAGCAGGAGCCCGCCTGCCTTCACGCGCTGGTTGTGGCAGCCCAGGCAGTAGCGCCGCACGGTGGCCTGGTGATCGACTGGCGCCGCGCCGGCGGCACCGGCGCGGGCAGGCTGGGCGGGAGGGGTCGGCGGGGCCTGCGCGGCTCGGGCCGCGGGAGCCGCCGACTGGGCGCCGAGCACCGCCACGACCCACACGCACCCCAGCGCAGCCACCAACCAGGCCGCGGTCCGTCTCGACTTCATGCCGTACCTCTCAGGCAGCACCGGCCGCCCGTCGAATTCGCGCCAGTGATCCTATGGGACAGCGGCCGGTGTGTCATCCCTAGTTTCAGGGGACGTCTGGCGCCGGGCCGGTCCGCGATGGGCCGGCTGAACCGCCTCCGCCGAAGGCTGCGGCGAGTCTCGCCGTAGCATGCGAAGGCGGAGCCGGCCCCCACGACTAGCGGGCGGCGACCAGCGTCGCGATGCGCTTGGGCACATTCCCGACGGGAATGCGCGCGATGACCTTCATGGTCTTCAGGTCCACGGCCACGGTCTGATCCTCGCCCGCCACGCCGAGGTAGGCCTTCGAGCCGTCCGGTGTCAGCGTGACCCACTCGGGGTGGCTGCCCACCACCACGGTGCCCAGCAGTTTGTAGTCCGGGATCGAGTACGCGTACATCGCGCCGTACCACTTGCTCGTCGCCAGCAGCACCTTCTGGTCGGGCGTCACCGCGAAGCCGTGCGCGGGCGCGCCCTGCAGCCCTTCGAGCTCCTTCTCCTGCCCCGGCACAGCCGGCAGTTCCCAGCGCTTCGTCTCCTTGCGCGTGGCGAAGTCGACCACCGCCACGCCGTGGTAGTCGGAGAGCTGCACGTAGATGTTGCGGGTCGAGCCGTCGGGGTTCGTGTCGAAGATCATCGGACGGATGCCGGAGGTCTCCTTGTACGACCACGCGACCTCGTCGGTCTTCGTGTCGATGACGCTGATGACGCCGGTGGCCACCGAGCCCGAGACCGCGTACTTGCCGTCTGGCGTGACGTACACGTTGTGCACGGAGCCGTCCACCTTCACGCTCTTCACGTTCGTCATCGTGGCCGCATCGATCACGTCGACCGCGCCAGGTGCCTGGGCGATGCCCACGTACACCTTCTTGTTGTCGCGGCTCACGAATACGTTGTTCGGACGTCCGGTGAGCGGAATCGACTTGATGATCTTCCACGTCGCGGGGTCGATGACCTCGAGCTGACGCTTCGACTCGTTGGTGATGTAGGCGCGCTTGCCGTCGTGCGCCGGCGCGATGCCATGCGGCACCTCGGTGCCTTCGATGGTGGCGACGACCTTGTTCGTCGCCGCATCGATCACGTGCGAGTTGTCGCCGGCGGCGTTCGTCTGGATGATGTAGACCTTGCGGCCAGCCTGGGCCACGAGGGTCGCCGACACCAGCGCGACGACGGCCGCGGCAGAGAGGAAACGGGTGAGCGTGGACATGCGCATGATGGGTTCTACCTCGACGTTCCCGTGACTTTTTCACCACGAACCCAGGCGGCGAGCGTCTGCCACTCCGGGTCCGACTTGGATTTCCAGTGCTTGCCGCCGGCGTGGAAGTGATCGCCACCGGCGTCCCGCGCCAGCGGATGCATCAGCAACCGGCTGGCCTCCTGGTCGCCCGCCACGACGACGCGCAGCCATGCGTTGTAGTTCTGGCGTGACTGCGCCTCGTTCCACATCGTTTCGCCGTTCTCGAGGGCCACCAGGCGCGGGGTGCCGTTCTCATGGCACTGGATGCACTTGGCATGGCCGGGGCGCTTGGCGAGGAACATCGGCTGGATCTTCGTGCGGAAGAACTCGAAGTCGAGCGTCGGTGCCGCCTTCGCGCTCGTGTCCGGCGCGGCGGCCTTCACCCAGGCGACGACCGCCTGGTACTCGGGGTTGTCCGTGGACCGCCAGAACTTGCCGCCGGTGTGCTGCTGGTCGCCGCCAGCGGTCGGGGCGAGCGGATGCACCGCGAGCGCGCTCTTCGCCGGATCGCCCGCGACGACGACCCGCTTCACGGCTTCGAAATTCTGCCGCGACTGGGCCTCGGTCCACGCCGTGGCGCCCTCGGCGAGCGGCTGCAGGCGCATGCGGGTCGCGATGCGGGCGTGGCAGTTCACGCACATCCCGGCTCCCTCGCCCTGGGCGCGCTCCTTCAGGAAGATGGGCTCGATCGTCCTGCGGTAGGTCTCGAAGCTCAGGCCTTCGTTGGCCGTGGTCTGCGCGGCCGCCGGACGCGCGCCGGTGCGGACCCACGCCGCGAGCGTCTGCCACTCAGGGTCGGACCTGTCCTTCCAGTGCTTGCCGCCCGCATGGAAGTGATCGCCCCCGGCCTCCCTGGCCAGCGGGTGCATCAGCAGGCGGCTCGCCTCCGGGTCGCCCGGCACCACCACGCGAATCCAGGCGTTGTAGTTCTGGCGCGACTGGGCCTCGGTCCACGTCTGGCCGTCCTCGATCGCGACGAGCCGGAGCGGGTTGTTTTCGTGGCAGGTGATGCAGCGGGCATGACCCGGGCGCTTCGCGAGGAAGATGGGTTGCACCTTCGTCTTGAAGAACTCGTAGTCGAGCGTCGACGCCGCCAGTTGCACCGGCGCCGCCGCGGGAGCCGGCTGCTGGAACCCGAACAGGCCCAGCAGGAACACGAGTACGTGCATGAGGATCAGTCCTCCAGGAAATCCGTGACGCGCATTTCTACCACTTCATCTGGGCGCCGAGGCGAATAATCCGCCCCTGCACGGCGCCGGACGCCTGCTGGTAGGCCGCCGTGCCGAAGTTCGTGCCCCGGACGGTGAGCGCGGCGTCGGAGTTCAACACGTTGAACACCTCGAGCTGCGCCTCCAGGCGGGTACGCCCCACCGTGAAGACCTTCGACCCACGGAGATCGAGCTGATTCAGCCTGTCGAGGAACTCCGTGCCGTAGGGGCGCAGCGGAATCGTCAGCGACGCTTCGCTCAGCGTGGGGAATACCAGGCCGCCCGGCGTGCACGCCCCGGGGCAATTCGCCGCGTAGCGCGTGGTCGGCGTGATGAGCCACGTGGTCCCAGACGCCGCCGTGGTGGTGCCGATGACGGCGCCCGGATAGCTCTGGAACGTGCCGCCCAGCAGGATCCCGAACCAGGGCAGGGGATAGCTGCCGGCCATCTTGAACTGCGCGCGGTACGGAATGCCGGTCTCGCGCTGGTCGCAGAACAGATCCAGGTTCGGGTTATCCGGTTCGTCGCACTGCACCGTCAGGTTCCGGTCGATCGACGTGCCGCCAAAGATCGTGGCGCCGCCCGGCAGGCGCGAGTTCATCGTGAACTCGTAGCCCGTGAAGAGCTGCTTGCGGTCGGCGCTGGCCGTCGTGTCCAGTTCCTGCACCTGCGTCACCTTGCCCGGCGCCAGGTTGTAGACCGTGATCGGCGTGCCGTCCACCGGGCTGTACACCGTGACCGGCGAATAGTCCGCACGCGTGCGGAGCAGGTTGTCGCGCAGCGGCAGGTTCCGGAACCGGTTGTTCACCACGGCCGCGGTCACCGAGACGTTGCGCATGAGCTGATGCTGCACGCTCACGTTCGACATGATGTTGTACGGCCGTTCGGTACCGGAGTCGTAGGTGCGAAGCGAGCGGACACCGAAGTTCGCCGGCAGCTGCGCGAAGTTGATCTCGCAGTTCGTCGACAGATAGACACACCCGAGCGCGCCCTGGGCGATGTCGTCGCCGTTCAGGTCGCGCCAGGTCAGCCGGGCCGTCGCCTGCGCCAGCGGGTTGTACTGGGCCGCGATGCCGGTCGTGCGCGAGTCGTTGTAGCGGTTGAGCGAGAACTTCACCGCCGTCTTCCCGTTGCCACGCACGTCGTACGCCAGGCCGAAACGCGGGGCGATATCGGTCCAGTTCGGCAGGTTCGGGGTCGTCGGGAACGAACGCTCCGGCGCGAAGCGGCCGGCCGGCGAGGTGAGCGCCGTGTTCTCCGCCTTGAGCTTCTCGACGCGCAGGCCGCCGTTCAGGGTGAGCCGCTTGATGGTCCAGGAGTCCTGCACGTACATCCCGATGTCGTAGTTCATCGTGTCGCGGAACCGGAACGGCGTGTTCCGGATGACGACCGAGTCGGGCACGCCGGTCCGGTAGTCCTGTTCGAGATCGGCGTTCGCATCCTGCCGCGTCTCGAACCAGCCGTGCTGGTACTGCACGCCGGCCTTGAGCGCGTGCGATCCGGTCACGTACGACACCGAGCTCTGGAACAAGTACTTCGTCGGCACGAAGGTCGGGATGTTGTTGGTGGCGGCCCACGACGTGCCGAGATCGCGATCGACCCGTGCGGCATTGGCATACCAGCCCGGGGTGCCGCGCTCCTGCTCGATGCCCGCCTGCATGTTCTGGACGGTGATGTTCACGTTGCTGCCGTAGCCGGCGTCGAACAGCAGCTTGTTGCTGATGGTGGAGGTGTACTTCACCTGGGTCGTGTAGTAGACGGGCGACCGCCACGTGAACGAGGCCGTGCGCGGATCGGTGCCGGCCAGCATGTCGTGGCCGCGCGTCTTGTAGAGGCGGTCGTAGTACACGCCCAGCTTGTTCTTCGGGCTGACCTGCCACGTCGTGCGCAGCATGGCGCTGGTGATCTGCTGGTCGTCGATGGCCTGCTCACAGGTCACCACGCCCGACTTGCACTGCTGGAAGCCGGTCGGAAATGGCACGGTCGTCGGCGTGTAGAAGACGTCGGCCACCGGCGAGTTCACGCCCCACTTGCGGGCCGAGGTGAAGAACCACAGCGAGTCCTTGCGGATGGGTCCGCCGAGCGAGAAGTTGAAGTCGTAGATTTTCTCGATCTTGTCGACGGCGGAGAGCCCCTTGCTCTTCAGGCGCTGGGTCAGGTTGTTGGCCTGCCAGTCGCCATCGGACCACGCGGTGAACATCGCCCCGCTGAAGCGGTTGCCGCCTTCGCGCGGGATCATGTTGATGCGCACGCCGCCGGCCGAGACATCGGCGCCCGAGCCGGTCGTCTCGTACGACACTTCCTGGTTCATCGCGTCGTTGAAGTACGGATTGACCTGGTTGTCGCTGCGCGTCGAGTTCATCATCATGCCGTCGATCTGCACGGTCGTGTTGCGCGCCGACATGCCGTGCGCGGCGAAGTAGGTCTGCTGCATCGCCTGCGATCGGCCGGTCGTCTGCACGTCGACCAGCGGCGCATCGCCGGTCACGGTGAGCGTCTCCTCGAGCGAGCCGACACGCATCTCGATGTTGACGGCAGCGACGAAGTCCGCCGGCAGCTGCACCCCGTCGCGCTTGACGGTGGAGAAGCCCGCCAGCGCGAACGTCACCGCGTAGGTCCCGGGCCGAAGGTCGACGAACCGGTACTGCCCCTCGCCGTCGGTGACGACCGACCGCGTCTTCTCGATCAGGACATCACTCGAGGCTTCGACCGTCACACCCGGCAGCGCACCGCCGGTGGCATCCTTCACGACGCCGGCGATGCCACTCTGGGCGCGCGCCGCCGACGGAAGGAGGAAGAGGAACACCGCAACTGCGAGCCACGTCCGTGCCGACACCGCTCGAATCATCGACCGCTCCTTGTTCCAGCCCAGGCCTGTCCCGCTACGCAGCCAGCTCTGCCGTGTGCCGTCGTAAACGGGCCGTAAGAGAGAGGCTGGAGCCTAGCCACGGACTCCCGGACCCGCATCACTGGAAGCAGGGACGTGACGGCTTTTCGGAGGCGCCGGGATTGGCGCACCTCACCTTCGCAACAATGTTGCGGAGCAGGCGCCTTCCCGCGCCTCCGATCACGGAGGCGCGACGTGGCGCGATCGGCTGTCAGTGCAGATGGAGAATGCCGCGGCGCAGCGCGACGTCGACCGCGGCGGTCCGATCCTGGACGTCGAGCTTGTTGAGGATGCTCCTGACGTGCGACTGCACTGTTTCTTCCGAGATGCCGAGGGAACCGGCGACCTCGCGGTTCCGCAGGCCCCGGCGCACCAGTTCGAGCACCTCCACTTCGCGCCCCGTCAGCGTGGGCCGCTCCGCGCGTGCCGCCATCTGCGCCTTGATCTCCGGGCTGATCCGCGGACTCCGCCCGGCGTGCACGTCGCGGATCACGCGGGTCAGGTCCTCGATGGCCGTGTCCTTGAGGAGGTAGGTCACCGCGCCCGCTTCCATCGCGCGGTAGATGTCCTCGTCGCCGCGCATCATCGTGAGCACCACGATCCGCGCCGACGGATCCTGCCGGCGAATCTGGCGGATGGCCTCGACGCCGCTCACGCTTCCGAGCTGCAGGTCCATGATGGTCACGTCCGGACCGTGGTCACGGTACGCGCGTATGGCTTCCTCCGCATTGGCGGCCGCGGACAGGACCCGCATGTCCGACTCGCGGTCGATCACCATCGCGAGCCCTTCCCGGACGATCCGGTGGTCGTCGACGAGCAGGACACCAATCGGCGAACGTGGCTGGCTCATGAGAGGGGAATCTCCGTCCTGATCGTGGTGCCGGCGCCCGGGGCCGACGTGATGGTCAGCGTGCCGCCCACCGACTGCGCCCGCTCGCGCATCGTCGTCAGGCCGAAGTGGCCCGGAGTCGACCCCGCGGTGTCGGGCTCGAACCCGCAGCCATCGTCGTGCACGATGAGCACCACCTGGTCGACGCCGTACTCGAGCGAGACGCGCACGTGGTCCGGGTGCGCGTGCCGGAGGGCGTTGGAGACCGCCTCGCGCCCGATGCGCAGCAGCTGTTCATCCGCGCGCGGCGTCTCCCGCGCCGGCTCACCGGCCACCGTCATCGTCAGGTGCACCTGCCGTGACGCGGCCGCCAGTTCCACCGCGCGCCGTAGCCCTGACGCGAGATCCTGACGCTCGAGTGTCGGCGAACGCAGGTTCCAGATCGATTGCCGCGCTTCGCGGATGTCGTCTTCGACCTGGTGACGCAGCTGGGCCAGCCGTGCGCGCAGCTGCAGGTCTGAGGCGGGAACCACCTGGGCCAGCGCATCGAACTGCAGCGCGTAGCCGAACATGCTCTGCAGCAGGGTGTCGTGCACTTCGCGGCTGAGGCGCGCCCGCTCGCCGACGAGCATCGAGAACTCGCGGCGCATCCGCCGGATGTGCATCCGCCAGACACCCGCCACCGCCAGGATGGCGAGACCGACCGCCACCGCCGTGAACCACCACGTCTGATAGAACGCCGGACGCAGCGTGAACGTCCATTCGCTGTGCGTCCCCGGAAAGCTGCCGTCGGCCCGGCTGGCCATCACGCGAAACGTGTACGCGCGCGGCGGCAGGTTGGTATAGAACGCCGAGTGCCGCGTGCCGGCCTCCACCCAGTCGGAGTCGAACCCGTCGAGGCGATACCTGAAGCGGCGCTTCTGCGGGGAGGTCAGGTCGATCACCGTGTAGTCGATCTGCACGCGAGCGGTGCCGGGTTCGATCGACTGCGCCGGCGCGACCGCGATGGAGCGGCCGTCCGCCAACGCGCCTTCGATCCGGACCGCCTGGTCCTCCGGGCTCTCGCCCCCGATGGACGCCGGATCGACGACGGTGATGCCGCGGCCGGCGACGAACCAGAGGTGGCCATCCATCGACCGCACCGCGGCGCGATGCCCGAACCATCGGGAGGTGCCTGCCGAACCGTCGACCTTGTCGTACGAACTGAACGACAGGCGGTGCGACGGGTTCCGCATCGCGCTGGTGATTTCGTCGCGCGAGACGCGCACGAGACCTGCGGCCTCGATGGCCAGCCACAGCGCATCCGCGTCGTCGTCCAGGATCCCCGTGATGGCCTTGATCGGACGGTCGGCCGACGGGGAGACCGTCGCAAAGCGGCCGTCGGCATGCCGCGTGAGCCCGCCGTCGCCACCGAACCAGAGCAGGCCGGCCCGATCCTGATGGATGGCACGGTAGGGACCCGCGTGCAGGCCGTCGCCGGGCCCCCAGCTCTGCACGCGGCCGTCGCGATCGATCGCCGCGATGCGGCTCTGTTCGAACGAGAACCACGCACGACCCTCGCGGTCCGTGTAGCTTGCCAGCAGCGCAAGCGACTGGAACGCCGCCGGCAGCGGCCCCGCTGACAGCACGCCGTCGCGCCAGCGCAGGACCCCGAGGCGCCGATCGTGCAGCCACAGTCCTCCGTGTCCGTCAGACGTGATGTCCGTCAGCTCGGTGATGTCCGCGCCGTGCAGCCGTACCTCTCGCAGCCGGTCCGCATCGGCGGTGTACAGGCGACGGGCCGTGGCGACCCACAGGTGCCCGTCGGGATCGCCATACATCGCGGCCAGCGGCGGATCGCCGATCGGCAGCGCGGCAGAACGCCCGGTCGCACGCCCGTCCTCGAACGACACCACGTCGTCCGCGCTCCCGACCCAGATGCGACCATCAGGCGTGGCGGCAACGGCGGTGACGACGCCGACGTCGGTGATCGGGGTCATACGGTGTGGGGTCAGCCTGTTGAGTCCGTCCCGCGTCGCAACCCAGATGTTGCCGTCGCGATCCTCTTCGAAGTCGGTCACCCCGTCGTCGGACATGCCCGTGGCCGTGGACGTGCGCTCCACCACCACGTTCGTGCTGGCACCCTCGCCGAACTGCAACCTGAAGAGACCCTGGCCGCCCGTGCCGACCCACAGGTTGCGACGCGAGTCGCGCATCAGCCAGGCGCCGCGCCCCTTGAGGCGCGGTGCGGCGGCGTCGGGGCTGTCCACGAGCCGCAGGCCGACGATCGGATCGGCGGTCCACAGGCGACCGCGCGCATCCCGGGCGATCGAGCGCGCGTTGTCGGTGTAGCTCCCCTCACGCGTCCAGGTGCCGGCATCTGGCCTCCACCGGAAAATGCCGGCAGACGTTCCGGCCAGGAGGTCGCGGCCGTCGGCCTCCAGCACGTTCACCGTTCCGGCCGGCAGGCCGTTGCTCACGCGGTGCCACGTGTCGCCGTCGAGCCGAGCCACACCGAACCGTCCGGCCGCCCAGATCGTTCCCCGTGCATCTTCGGCCAGCGACATCACGACGCCTTCGGGGAGCGCGTCGGCGGCCGTGAAGGTCCGGACGAGGCCGTTCTTCAGCATCACGACGCCGCCTGGTTCGCCCAGGCCGAACCAGACCGCACCGTCGCGTGCGGACGCGATCGTGCGCACGCTGGCGCCGGGCGAGGGAATGCGGGCGAGGGCCTCCCACGGCACGAAACGGACGCCGTCGAACCGCAGCGCGCCAGCATCGGTACCGAGCCACAGGTAGCCGACGGTGTCCTGCTCCACGCTCCAGATGAGCGGGTTCGAGAGACCGTCCTTCTGCGTCCACGACGTGAGGTTGTAGCCGGTGAGGAGATCCGGACCATCAGCCGCGCGCAGCGGAGCTGCGGCCAGGGTGACGGCCAGCGTGCACGCGAGCAGACCGGCGAACCTCATGATGGGAGCGGGATTCTACTCCAGCGGCTGCCGAACATCGGGGCGATCGGGACGATCGGTGCCGCACGGGGCACCCACCTGTGCCGTGGACGTGGCAACATGGGCGCATGCCGACTGCCGGACAGCCGCCACTCGAAGAGGTGATCGCCAGGGTCGATGCCCTGAAAGCTGCCGGGCACGCGCTCGAGGCGGCGCGGATCTACGAAGCGTGGATTGCCGGCAGCGAGTCGCCCGCACGGTGCGTCGCCCTGTTCAACCTCGGTGTGCTGAGGTCGGACCTCGGCGACCTCGATGGTGCGGAAGCGGCCTACGCGCAGGCCATCGCCGTGAATCCCCGCTTCTACCAGGCCTACATCAATGCCGGGCTGGTGGCCGAGCGGAAGAAGCACGACGTGGACGCCGTGCGGCACTGGCTCGCGGTGGCCGAGGCGGCGGCGCAGGGGCACGCGGAGGCGGTGCCGTGCGCCACCATCGCCCTCAACCACATCGGCCGCCTGCAGGAGTCGCGGCGACACTTCGCGGCGGCCGAGTCGGCACTTGCACACAGCCTCCGGCTGGAACCGGATCAGCCCGACGCCATCCAGCACTGGGTGCACCTGCGGCAGAAGCAGTGCGCGTGGCCGGTGTATGCGCCGCTTCCCGGCATTACTGCCAATCGCCTCATGGCGGGCACCTCGCCGCTGGCGGCGCTGGCCCTGCACGACGATCCCGCCATGCAGTGGCTGACGGCGCACCTGTTCGTCAGCCGCAAGTACGCGTTCCCAGCCGTGGCGCGTCCGCCGGCGCGCGTCATCGGTCCACAGGACCGCATCCGCATCGGCTATCTCTCGGGTGATCTCTGCACGCACGCCGTCGGGCTGCTGATGGCCGAACTCCTCGAGGCGCACGACCGGGCGCAGGTCCACGTGACGGCCTTCGACTTCAGCCCGGAGGACGGCACGGCGCATCGGGCCCGGCTGAAGCGCGCGTGCGACGAGGTCGTCGCCATTCACACGGTGAGCGACGAGGTGGCGGCGGCGGCGATCCGCGAGCGGCAGATCGACGTGCTGATCGACATGCACGGCCTCAGCTCCGGCGCCCGCCCGGGGATCCTCGCGAAGCGGCCGGCGCCGCTCATCGGCGCGTACCTGGGCTTCATCGGCACCACCGCGCTGCCGTGGATCGACTTCCTGGTCACCGACCGGTTCACGCTGCCGGAAGCAGTGGCGCCGTACGTCACGGAGCGGCCGCTCTACATCGACGGATCGATGATTCCGCTCTCGCACCAGCCGGTGGTGAGCCGGCGGTTCACGCGCAGCGCCGTGGGGCTGCCGGCCGACGCCGTAGTCCTCGCGTGCTTCAACAACATCTACAAGATCACCCCGGCGCTCTTTGCCTGCTGGCTGCGGATTCTGGGACGGACGGAGAACACGGTGCTGTGGCTGCTCGATGACAACGAGTGGGCGACCGCTGCACTGCGCAGCCATGCCCAGGCAGCGGGGCTGCCGGCCAATCGCCTCTTCTTCTCGGGCCGCTCGACCCACGCGGACTACCGCGAGAAACTCACGCTGGCCGACATCTACCTCGACACCTACCCGTACAACGCGGGATCGACGGCGCGCGACGTGCTCGATGCCCGCGTGCCGATCGTGACGCTCGCCGGGCGCACGCCGGTGTCGCGCATGGCCGGCGGGCTGCTGCTCGCGGCGGGGCTCGACGAGTTGATCGCGGGAAGCTGGGAAGGCTACGAACAGCTGGCGGTGGAGCTGGCCACCGATCCCGCACGCCGATCGGCGGTGACCGCCGCGATCGACGCGCGCGCCGACGAGTGGCGCGCCGCGCCGGCACGTCTGATCAGGAGCTTCGAGGCGCAGCTCTCGACGATCCTGCGTACCGAGCCAGCGCCACGCTGACGCGTGGCGCTCCGTCTGCAGGGGCTGGTGTCAGGTCCACCTGAAGGTGGACCCCACGACTACCTGCTAACTTTCCTAGAATCCGAGCGCGGTCAGCTGGTCCTGCCTGAGCGCGGCCAGCTGGGCCGGCGTCAGTGCGGCACGCTGCCCGGCGGTCGTCGCCGACAGCTGCGTGGTGCTCATCGCGGCAATCTGTGTCGGATCCATCGCGGCGATGTTCTCGAGCGTGATGGCGGCCACCTGGCCGGTCGTCAGCGCCTGGATCTGGCTGTCACTGAAGGCCAGCATCTGCGGCGTATGGAGCGCGCCGATGGCGGCTTCGGAGAGCGCCGCCACCTGGTCGGTCGCCAGCGCCGAAATCTGGGCGGTGGAGAACGCCGCGATCTGGTCGGACGAGAACGCGGCCACCTGGTCGGTCGACATCGCCTGGATGTCGGAGGTGTCGAGGCCGGGCAGCGCCTGCGTCCGCAGGGCGGTGAGCTGCGCCGATGTCATCGCCGACACCTGCGTGTTGTCGAACGCGGCCACCTGCTGGCTGCTGAGGGCGGCGAAGTCCTCGACGTCGAGCGCCTGGACCTGCGCCGTCGTGAGCGCCGCGAGCTGCACGGTGTTGAGGGCGGCCACCTGCGCGGTGCCGAGGGCCGTGATCTGGTCGGCGTCGAGCGCCTGCAGCGACGCCGTGGTCAACGCGTTCAGGTCCTGGTTCTCGAACGCCGCCATCTGCGCGTCCGTGAAGCCCTGCACCTGGGCGGTCGAGAGCGATGCCGCCTGGGCGGTCGTCAGGGCCGCCACGCTCTGCGTGGTCAGTGCGCCGATCTGCGTGGCACTGAACGCCGCGAACTGCGTGGTGCTGAGCGCAGCCACCTGCGCCGAGCTGAGCGCCTCGACCTGCTCCGTGTAGAGCGAGGCGAGCTGCGAGGTGGTGAGCGAGCCCAGGTCCGCCACCTCGATCGCGGACACGAGGCTCGGCGAGAGCGCCGCGAACTGCGCGGTCGTCAGCGCCCCGAGCTGCGAGCCGGACATGGCGACGATGTCCGCCGTGTCGAGGGCGCCAATCTGGGTCGGCGTGAGGGCCGCCACCTGGTCCGTGCCGAGACCCGCGACCTGATCGGTCGTGAGCGCCGCGACCTGTGCGGTGCCGAGCGCGGCCACCTGGTCGGTCGTCAGGCTGCTCAGGCTGCCGGTGCCCAGCGCCCCGAGCTGGCTCGTGGTCAGTGCGGCCACCTGGTCGGTGCCAAGCGCACGCAGCTGCGTGGAGCTGAAGGCGGCAAGGGCGGCGGTCCCGAGGTTCGCGACCTGTGCCGTGTCGAGTGCGCCGAGCTGATCGGTCGTCAGCGCCTGCGCCTGCGCGGAGGTCAGGGCCCCGACCTGGTCGGTGGTCAGCGCGGCGATCGCATCGGTGGACAGCGCGTTCACGTCGGCGGTCGTCAGCCACGTGATCTGCTGCGTCGTCAGGGCGGTGAGCTGCGTGGTCGGCAGGGCGTTCGCCTGTGCCGTGCTGAGCGCGCCGATCTGGCTCTGGCTGAGGGCCCCGACCTGCGCGGACGTGAGCGCATCGAGCTGCGGCTGCGTCAGGTTGTTCAGCTGCGAGCCGGTCAGCGCCGAGATCTGCGTGGTCGTGAGCGCGCCGATCTGCGCGGCGGAGAGGGCCGCGAAGGCATCGGTCGTGAGCGCCTGCAGGCCGTCGGTCGAGAGGCCCGCTACCTGCGCGGTGGTCAGCGCCGGCACCTGGGCGGTCGTGATGCCCGCGAGGTCGCCCGCCTCGAGGTTGGCCATCTGGCCCGCCGGCAGCGCTTCGATCTGGTCGGTCGTCAGCGCGCCGTACTGGTCGGAGGTGAGCGCCCGCAGCTGATCGCTCGCCAGCGACACGAGCTGGTCGGTCGTCAGCGCCTGCAGGTTCGTGGTCGACAGGGCCCCGAGCTGCGTGGCGTTCAGGCCGGCGAGCTGGTCGGTCGTGAGCGACGCAACCTGGCCAACGGTCAGGGCATTCACCTGCGCCGTGCCGAGCGCGCCGACCTGATCGCTGGTGAGCGCACCGAGCTGCGACGAGGTGAGGGCCTGGAGGGCGCCGGTATCGAGGGCGCCGACCTGGCTGCTGGTCAGTGCGGCCACCTGGTCGGTGCCGAGGGCGGCCACCTGCGCCAGGCTGAGCGCGGCGATGTTGTCCGTGCTCAGGGCCTGAATTTCGCCGCTCGTCAGCGCGGCCACCTGGTCGGTCGTGAAGTTGCCGAACGTGGTGGTGGTAAGGGCGGCCACCTGCGCCGTGTCGAGGCCCGACACCTGCGTGGTGGTGAGGCCGCCGATCTGGTCGCTGGTCAGCGCGTTGAACTGATCGGTCGTCAGCGTGTTCAGCTGCGTGGCCGAGAACGACCCGAGCTGATCGGACGTGAGGCCGATGATCTGGCCGGTCGTGAACGACTGCAGCTGGCCGGACGTGAAGGCATCGAGCTGCGCGGCGTCGAACGACTGGATCTGCCGTGACGACAGCGCGCGGAGCGACGCCGTCTTGAGCGACTCGACCTGCGTGGTCGTCAGCGCCGCGAGCTGATCGGTGCGCATCGCCGCGAAGTGCTGCGCGCCGAGTGCATCGAGCTGGTCGGTGCTGAAGGCCTGCATCTGGCTGGTGCCGAGGGCCACGAGGTCCAGCGTCTCGATGGCGCGGATCTGGCCCGTCGACAGGCTCTGGAGCTGGGTCGTCGTGACGCTCGCCCACTGCGCCGCGGTCAGGGCGACGAGGTCGCGCGTTTCCATCGCGGCCATCTGGGTGGTCGTGAGGGCGGTGAGCTGGTCGGAGCTGAGCGCGGCAAACTGCCGTTCGTTCATCCCCTGCACCTGGCCGGTGGTCAGCGCCTGGATCTGGGTGGTGCTCAGGCCCGCGAGCGCGGACGTGCTGATGGCCGTCAGGTGCGCGTTGTCGAGCGACGTGAGCTGCGTCGTGTTCAGCGCGGCGACCTGCGTGGAGGTGAGCGAGGCCATGTCGCTCGTCTCGAACGCGCCGAGCTGATCGGTCGTGAGGGCCGCCACCTGCTCGGGCGCGAGCGCCGCAAGC
The DNA here is from genome assembly GCA_046331345.1 of Vicinamibacterales bacterium. Lineage (GTDB taxonomy): Bacteria > Acidobacteriota > Vicinamibacteria > Vicinamibacterales > CAVVIG01 > CAVVIG01. Next base: position 595,598 of record JAXLRA010000007.1, read on the forward strand.
TGCGAGTTGGAGAGGCCGACGATCTGCGCGGTGCTGAGCGCCTGCACCTGCGCGGTGCCGAGGGCCGCGATCTGCGTGCCGCTGAGGCCAGGGAGCGTGTCGGTCGTCAGCGCCTGCACCTGGTCGGTTGTCAGCGCGGCAATCTGGTCGGTGCCGAAGCCGGTCACCTGCGTGCGGCGGAGGGCCGCGACCTGGTCGGTCGTCAGCGCCGAGACCTGCGCGGCGCGCATGGCCTGGAGCTGCGTGGCGCCGAGCTGGCGGAAGTCGGCGGTCTCGATCGCCTGGATCTGATCGGTCGTCAGCGCCGCCATCTGGTCGCTTGTGAGGCTCTTCAGCTGCCTCGACGACATCGCGGCAATGTGGTCCGTGCGGAACGCGGCAATCTGGTCGACGTCGAGCGTCGCCACCTGGATGGCGGTGAGCGCCGCCACCTGCGCGGTGGTGAAGGCCGCCACCTGGTCGGTGGCCAGGGCGTTCAGCTGATCGGAGGTCATCCCGGCCAGGTCCGCGGTTTCGATCGCGGCAATCTGCCCGGTCGACAGCCCGAGCAACTGGCTGGTGGTCAGCGCGTGCACGGCGGGCTTGGAGAGCGCCACGACCTGATCGGTGGTGAGCGCTCCGAGCTGGTCGGTCGTCAGCGAGGCCACGGTGCCGGTGCCGAGGCTGGCGATCTGCTGCGTGGTGAACGACTGCACCTGGTCGGTGGTGAACGCGCGCGCCTGGTCGGTGGTGAGCGCCGACAGGGCACCGTTGGTCAGCCCTCGCACCTGGTCGGTCAGGAGCGCGGAGATCTGCGTGGTGGTCAGGCTGCGGAACTGTGCCGCCCGGAGCGCCGCGAGCTGCGAGGTGGAGAGCGCGTCCACCTGGTCGGTCGACAGCGCGGCGAGTTGCGCCGTCCCGAAGCCGGACATCTGCGTGTTGAGGAACGCGGACATCTGGTCGGTGGTGAAGCCGCCCACCTGGCTGGTGGACAGCGCCGCCATCTGCGACGTCCTGAGCACCTGGATGTCGTTGGTCTCGATGGCGCCGAGCTGCGCCGTGCCGAGGTGGCCCACCTGGAACTGGGTGAGCGCACCCACCTGGCCGCCGGTGAGCGCCACGATCTGGTCGGACGTGAAGCTGTTCAGGTCCGTGGTCTCGAACGACGCGATCTGGCGCCCGCTCAGGGCCTGGATCTGATCGGTCGTGAGCGCCGCCGCCTGGTCGGAGGTGAGCGCCACAATCTGCGAGGAGTTGAGGCCCGAGAGCGCGGCGGTGTCGACCGCGGCGAAGTTCGACGCGCCGAACGACTGAATCTGCGTCGTGGTCATCGCGGCCATCTGGCGCGCGGTCCACCCGCCCATCTGGGCCGTCGAGAGAGCCGCCAGTGCCGCCGTGTTCAGCGACGACACGACGCGCTGGTCGATCGCGCGCAGCTGGTCGGTGCTGGCCGCCTGAATCTGGTCGGAGCTCAGGGCCGCCACCTGCGACCCTCCGAGCGACTTGACCTGATCGGTCGTCAGCGCCTGCACCTGGTCGGTGGTCAGCGCCGCCACCTGCGCGGTGGTGAAGGAACGCACCTGGGCGACCGACAGGGCAGCAATCTGGTCCGTGCCGAGTGTCTGGATCTGCCCGGTCGAGAGCGACCGGAGCTGGGCGCTGCCGAGGCCGCTGATGCTCGACGTGGCAATCGCGGAGAGGTGCGTCGCGTCGAGGGCATTCAGCTGCGCCGTGCTGAGACGTGAGAGCTGGTTCGACGTCAGGGCGCCGACCTGGTCGGTGGTGAGCGCGCCGAAGCGTCCGGCGGAGATGTCGGAGATCTGGTCGGGCCGCAGGCTGACCACCTGGTCGGTCGTCAGCGCGGTGAGCTGATCAGTGGTGAGCGCCGCGATCTGCTGCGAGGTCAGGCTCTGGAGCCGGCTGGCGTTCAGCGCGGCGATCTGATCGGTCGTCAGCGCCGACACGGCGCCGGTGGACAGCAGCGTGAGCTGTGCACGTTTCAGCCCCGCAATCTGGTCGGTGCTGAGCGCCTGGATCTGGGTCGTGGAGAACGCGTCCCAGTGCCCCTTCTTCAGTACGGCGAGGTCGTTGGTTTCGAGGGCGGCCACCTGGCCGTTGGTCAGCGCGCGCACCTGCGACGAGGTGAAGCTGACGACCTGCCCGCCGGTGAGGGCCGCGATCTTGTCGGTGGTCAGGCTCGCCACGTCGCCGGTTTCCATCGCCGCGATCTGGCGTCCGCTGAGCGCCATGAGCTGCGAGGTATCGAGCGCATCGAACTGCGCCGTGGTCAGCGCCGCCACCTGCGTGTTGGTGAAGGCCCTGAGCTGGTCGTCGCTCAGCGCGCCCAGCTGCCCCGAGGAGAGCGCCGCGACGGCGGCCGTGTTCAGCGCCGCGATCTTCGTCGCGGACAGGCTGGCGATCTGGTCGGTGTCGAACGCGCCGACCTGCGTGGCGATGAGCTGCGCGATCTGGGCGGTCGACATGCCGCTGAGATCGCCCACCTCGATCGCCGCGACCTGCGAGGTCTGCAGCGCCGCCACCTGCGAGTAGGTGAGCGCCGCCATCTGCGTGCGCGTGAACGCCTGGATCTGGTTCGTGAGCAGCGCCCGCAGGTCCACCGTCTCGATGGCCTTGATCTGCGCCGCCTTGAGGCTGCCGATCTGGTCGGTCGCCAGCGACGAGATCTGGGAACTGGTCAGCCCCGCGATCTGCGCGGTCGTCAGCGCCTGCATCTGCTGGGCCGAGAGCTGCGCCAGCTGGCCGGTGTCCATGGCGGCCAGCTGCGCCACCCCGATCGCGGACACCTGGCTCGCGTGGAGCCCGTT
>JAXLRA010000008.1:0-491451 GCA_046331345.1 Vicinamibacterales bacterium
TCTTCACGTCCAGTCCAAGCGCGCGGACCCGCCAGGGGGTCTTCACGTAGGTCCCGTTGACCTCGCGGTACCGGTCAGCCGCGTAGATCTCGGTGACCGCTCCGGCCGCATCAATCGTGAAACGCAGGGTCACCGTTGTCGTCCCGTCGGTCAGGGTGGCGTCGGCGTGCTGGTCGTCGACCGGTGCCCATGAGAGTCCGTCGCCCGGCATCAACCGCGTCGGCATCCACACTGCTTCGCCCAGATACCGCATCAGCGCGCCGGAGTTCAGCTCCGGCCGCCTCGACTGGTCCACGAGGGGATAGAGCGCGAGCAACCGCGCCCGCATGGAAGCGTTCCCCGCGATATACGCATCCCGCACGTAGACCGACACCAGCGGCGCCATCTGGATCCGCGCATCCCAGAAGAAGGCCGTCGGCGACGCCGTCATGAACTGGTGGGCGGTGAACGGCTGCCAGGTGCCGTTCAGGAGGAATTCACCGGCCTGATCGATTCGCACCGTGTGCATGCGCTTCTGTCCCGGCGGGAACGTGTGTGCCAGGAAGCGGGCCACCGGAGGCGGGAGCGCGTGGTCGGCCAGCGCGACGTCGTGCGGCGGTACCACGATCCGCCGCAACTCGCGCTCGAGCGTGTTGGACGCACCGTTCCAGACGGCAGAGGCACCGAACAGGGCAAGGAGCACGAGAGCCAGGGTGGAGACCAGGACGAACTTCAGTCGGGAGGGCACAGTCACATGCTAATCGCGAATCGCGGGCTGCTGAGTGAAACGGGACCCTGCGTGCATCGGCGGCGATACAGGGCGGGGCGACTACAGGCCGATCGCGGCCGTGAACCCGAGCATGCCGACCAGGCCAATGGTGGTGCTCCAGGCGGTTTCGGTCCGGCTGCAGGATTCGAGGCTCTCGGGGATCAGCTCCGACATCACCAGGAAGATCATCGCGCCGCCGGCAAAGCCGAGCAGCGGGGCGACGAGCGGCTGGAAGAACGACGTCAGCATGAAGGCCGGGACGGCTAGGAGCGGCTGCGGCACGCTGGTGAGGATGGCGTACCAGGCGCAGCGCCAGACCGACGCGCCCTTGGCCCGGAGCGGGAGCGAGACCGCCGTGCCCTCCGGAATGTTGTGCACGGCGATGGCTGCCGCGAGCAGCAGTCCGAACTTGATTTCGCCGGTTGCGTACCCCACGCCGATGGCGATCCCTTCGGGAACGCTGTGGATGAACATGGTGCCGATGAGCAGGATCGACTTGCGCGAGTCGTGCTCGCTCCAGTTGCCGAGGCGCCAGTGCTGCCGTTCGACGAATCCGGCGGCCCACGCAAAGAAGAGGGCACCAGCCAGCATCCCCACAATCACCGGGAGCGCCCCACCGCGGTGCAGGGCCTTGTCGGCGAGGGCGAAGACCGATGCCGAGAGCATCATCCCGCTGGCGGCTGCACCTGCGATCCCGTTCCAGCGCGCGCCCACCCGGTCCATGAACAGGAAGGGCAGCGCGCCGAGCCCGGTGGCCAGATCGCTGATCAGTGCGGCGATGAAGACTTCGAGCAGCACGGCTGCGCCCTTATCCGGCCGCGGGGGCGGACCCTGGAAGCCTGCTGGGGACGCGGCCGCCTGAGCGCCGCGGCGAGACCCGGATGCGGGCATCGACGATCCGGCATCCGTTTCCTGGTGACAGCGCGATCACGGGATTGAGATCCAGTTCGGCGATCTCCGGCACTTCCTCCGCGAGCCGTGAGACGCGGAGCAGCAGCTCGCGGAGCGCCTCCAGGTCGACCGGCGGATGGCCGCGATAGCCCTTGAGCAGCTTGAAGCCCCGGATGCCCCGCAGGAGTTCGTCCGCGTCCCTGTCGGTGAGCGGCGCAATCCGGAAGCGCACGTCGCCCAGTACCTCCACGTGCACGCCGCCGAGGCCGAATGCGACGAGCGGACCGAACAGCGGGTCGTCCGTTATGCCGATCATCGTCTCGACGCCGCCCGCCACCATCGGCTGGATGACCACGCCCTCGCCCTCGTCGGCCACGATGGGCTCGTGTTCGGCGCCGATGACCGTGAGCTCCTTGAAGGCCGCGCGGACCGCCCGTTCGGAACTGAGCCCCACCTGCACCGCCCCCGCATCGCTCTTGTGGAGGAGCGTGCGAGCCTGCAGCTTGGCGACGACCGGATACCCGAAGACCGCGGCCAGTGCGGCGGCCTCGTCCGCCGTTCGTGCCAGGACGGTTGGAAGCAGCGGCAACCCGAAGGCGTTGAGGACGCGGCGGCTCTCTTCCGCCGTGAGCCAGGCGCCCCCGCGTGAGTCGACGACCGCCCTGCAGATGTCGCGGGCCTCATCGGGCCGGATGTCGTCGAAGCTCCAGAAGAGGGCAGGCGGCTGGGCGCGCCAGGCCGCATAGCCCGCAACCTTTCCGAGCGCACGAGCCGCGTTCTCGGGGAAGCCGTAGACCGGAATGCGTTCCTGCGCGGCCGACGCTCCGTCCGTGCCCGCGGGAGCGGGAACCGTCATCGCGTGCTGGGCTCCGCTCTCGGCCATCAGGCAGGCGAGCACCGGTTTCGCGGCAACGCCGTCGCGCCTCGCCGACGCGACGCCGCGCGCAATGGCCGCGTGGGTGGCCGCCTGCGTCTCCGGGTACACCGGGGTGTAGAGGACGATCAGCGCATCCGTATCAGCGGACACCAGCGCGGCATGCACTGCCCGCTCGTACTCCTCCGGGCCAGCCGACGCGATCATGTCGACGGGATTGCTGATGTTCGCCTCGGGCGGCAGGAAGGTGCGCAGGCGCGCGCGCGTGTCGGCGCCGAACTCGACCACCTGGAGCCCTGCCGCGACGCACGCGTCGACGGCCAGTATGCCCGGCCCTCCGGCGTTGGTGACGATGGCGACGCGTCCGCCCGCCGGCAGCGGCTGGGCCTCGAGGCAGGTGGCGACATCGAACATCTCGTCGATCGTGTCGGCGCGGATCACCCCCGACTGCTGGAACAGCGCGTTCACTGCCACATCGCTCGCGGCCATCGCCGCGGTGTGGCTGCCCGCTGCCCGCACGCCAGCGCTGGTGCGGCCGGCCTTCACGGCCACGATTGGCTTGGTGCGTCCCACCCGCCTGGCGAGCCGCGCGAAGCGCCGGGGATTCCCGAACGACTCGAGATAGAGCAGCATCACGGCCGTCTGCGGGTCGCGCTCCCAGTACTGGAGCAGGTCGTTGCCCGAGACATCGGCCTTGTTGCCCACCGAGACGAACGACGACAGGCCGACCTGGCGCTCGATGGCCAGCTCGATGATCGCGATGCCCAGCGCGCCGCTCTGCGAGAGCAGGGAGACGCGTCCGCTCGGCGGCATGACCGGCGAGAACGAGGCATTCATCCTGACGGCGGCCGAGGCGTTCAGGACGCCCATGCAGTTGGGACCGACCATGCGCATGCCGTGGTTCCGCACACGTTCGACGAGCGCCTGCTGCCGTGCGATGCCCTCCACGCCGGCTTCCGCGAAACCGGCCGAGATCACCACGAGCGACTTCACGCCGACGGCCGCGCAATCGTCCACCACGTCGAGGACGAGCGGCGCAGGCACGGCAATCACGGCGAGGTCCACGCCGGACGGCAGGTCGCGCGCCGAGGCGTAGCACCGCACCCCGTCGATGTCCGCGGCGTTCGGGTTGACGGGATAGATCGCGCCGCCGTAGCCGCCGCTGCGCAGCGCATCGAAGACGCGCCGGCCGATGCCGGACGCCGCTCCCCGTGAGACACCCACGACCGCAACGGCCGACGGCTGCAGCATCGGGGTGAGGGAGGCGGCCGTGGCGATCCGATCACGTTCTTCCGACGACCGGACCCCCTCGGCCGACATCGTCAGCGACAGCTGGAGGTCGACCACGCCCGAGTTCGCCTTCGACCGGATCTCGAAGCCCGAATCGCGGAACACCTCGAGCATCGCGTGGTTGTCGGCGAACGTGCTCGCCTGGAAACGGCTGAAGCCGTGCCGCGCTGCATGCACGGCCAGGCGTTCGAGCAGGGCGGTGGAGACGCCGCGTCCCTGGAGGCTGTCGTCGACAGCGAAGGCGACCTCGGCCACGCTGGCGTTCACCGCCATATAGGAGGCGACCGCCACGGGGCGCAGGTCGTCATCGCTCCTCAGGCGGTGCACGAGCAGGGTCAGTGCCTTGGCCGGATCGGTCGAGTCCGCCATCCGGTCGATCACTGAGTCCGGTGGTTCGGACGAGGTGAAGAAGCGGTTCCTGCGCGATTCAGCAGACAGATCGTGGAAGAAGCGACGGATGGCGTCGCGGTCGGACACGAGGGAGGGGCGCACGGGGGCCACCGTGCCGTCGCGCAGCACGAGCCGCGGGCTGTCGATGACGTCGCCAGCCGGGACGGACGGAGTGGCCTCGTGCATCGGTCAGGCCTGTGCGGTCGTGGTGAGTGCATCCGGGAGCACGAAGTCGTGTTCCGGATGCCTGACCGTGAGCACCGGGCAGTGTGCGGTGCGCACGATACGCTCGGCGACGCTGCCCATGAGCAGGTGCGCCATCGCGCCGCGACCGTGCGTGCCGACGATGATGAGGTCGATCTCGAGGTCGCGCGCGTACTGCACGATGGCGACCGCCGTGGCCGCCGACGTGACGACCGCCCGCTTGATCACCGGCCGTGCGTCGTTGTTCACGAGCAGGTCGTCGAGCTGCTTGTTCGCCGACGCCTCGATGTCCTTCTGCAGCTCCGGCAGGACGCCGACATACGCGTCACCTCCGAGCCGCATGTAGACATCGTCGGCCACGTGCAGGACGTGGAGCGTGGCATCGAACGTGCGCGCCAGCTCACGGCCGTACGCCAGTGCTGCAGCGGAGGCGTCGCCGAAGTCGGTCGCAACCAGGATGTTCTTCAGCGCGATCATGATGTGCCTCGCTTCCCATCTGAAATCGTCGATCGGACATCTGCAATCTGAAATCTGCAATCCGAAATCTGCAATGCCTAGACGCTCGGCGCAGGTTCCGGCGCGTCGGCCACCACGAACTCGCGCTCGGGGTGCCGGAGCGTCAGGACCGGGCACGGCGCCGCGCGCACGACCTTCTCGGCAACGCTGCCCATCAGCAGGTGCGCGAAGCCGGGACGTCCGTGCGTGCCCATCACGATCAGGTCGATCTGCTCGGCCTGCGCGTACTTCACGATCTCATCGGCCGGCGCGTCGGACTTGCGGATGACCGGCACCGCGTGCAGGACCGTTCGATCCTCCTCGGACAGCGTGTCGAGGAGCCGCCGGGTGATGCCGGCCTCGATCGCGCGCGGGTCGTTCGCCATCGGCTTGAGGAACAGGTTTTCCATCACATGCAGCACGTGCAGGCGCGCGCCGAAGTTCTTGGCGAGACTCCGTGCATACCGCAATGCGACGTTGGACGCTTCGTCGAAGTCCACCGCCACCAGGACATTCTTCATGACGATCATGAGCCGCTCCCTCCACCGACAGACTGAGCACGGGATGTGCCACGCAAAATGCGTTGATTTTGCACTGAATTGGCCGCAGTTCCAACGAAAGTGCCGAAAATCCGGCGGCGCCGCGGGGACTTTTCCTGAATCAGGGTGGTCCACCTGAAGGTGGACACTACATCTACCCAGCGAGAGTCCGCGTGATTCAGCCGCGAGACTCGTAGTGCCCGCCTTCAGGCGGGCCATCCGGGTGGAAGGTTCGTAGTGCCCGCCTTCAGGCGGGCCATCCGGGCGGGACGTTCGTAGGGGCCGGCTTCAGGCGGGCCATCCTGGTGGAACGTTCGTAGGGGCCGGCTTCAGCCGGCCCTTCTGGGAAGAGGGGGGGCAGGTGAGGCAGGAACCGAAGGAGGGTGTTTCGGTGCAGCTCACCGGGCGGAATGCCCGCCCGCTGTCTGCCAGTCCTGCCTGACCCGCCCGAGCGGTCAGTCGTGCACGTGCGACAACTCGTGATACAGCGCGAACCGATGCTTGATCTGGTGCTGCATCTGGTGCAGCAGTTCCGTGTAACGGGTGTGGTCGTGCTGGTCCGTCAGCTGGAACCGCGTCTCGCTTGCCAGCAGCGTGTCGACCGCGGCCTTCGGGTCGGCCGAGTCGAGCATCAGCGGGGCGTCGCCGTTGGCGGCGCGCCGCGGGTCGAACCGGTAGAGCGGCCAGTAGCCCGAGTCGGCCGCCATCTTCTGGTGTTCGAGGCCGTGCACCATGTCGTAGCCGTGCGCGATGCAGTGGCTGTAGGCAATCACGAGCGACGGTCCCGGGTACGACTCGGCTTCCTGCAGGGCCTTTAGCGTCTGCGAATCCTTCGCGCCGAACGCCACCTGCGCCACGTAGACGTGGCCGTAGGCCATGGCCATCAGGCCCAGATCCTTCTTGCCGGCCGCCTTGCCGGCCACCGCGAACTTGGCGGCGGCGGCGGTCGGTGTGGCCTTGGACTGCTGGCCACCGGTGTTGGAGTAGACCTCGGTATCGAGCACGAGCACGTTCACATTGGCCCCGGTGGAAAGCACGTGGTCCAGGCCGCCGTATCCGATGTCGTAGGCCCAGCCGTCGCCGCCGACGATCCACACGCTCTTCTTCACCAGGTAGTCCGCGAGTCCGTCGAGTTCCGCGGCGCGGTTCGCCACCGCGCTGTCGGTCCTGGCGCGAAGTTCACGCAGGATCCGGCGCAGCTCGACGACGCGGGTGCGCTGGTCGGCAATGCCGGCTTCGTCGTGCTGGTCGGCGGAGAGCAGTGAGCCAGCCAATTCAGCGGGCAGATCCGGGCTCAGCACCCGCACGAGCTCACGGGCGCGCTGTTCGTGCTGGTCCACCGAGAGCCGGATGCCGAGGCCGAACTCGGCGTTGTCCTCGAAGAGCGAGTTCGCCCAGGCCGGCCCGCGTCCATCCCTGTTCACCGTGTAGGGTGTCGTCGGCAGGTTTCCGCCGTAGATGGACGAGCAGCCGGTGGCGTTCGCGACCACGGCCCGGTCGCCGAAGAGCTGTGTCAGCAGCTTGAGGTACGGCGTTTCACCGCAGCCGGCGCACGCACCGGAGTACTCGAAGAGCGGCTGCAGGAACTGGACGCCCTTCACGTCGCCCTTGACCAGGCGTCGATCGACCTCCGGCAGGTCGAGGAAGAAGCGGTAGTTTTCCCGCTCGGCTTCGCGCAGCGGCGGCTGCGGCTGCATGTAGACGGCCTTGTGCGACGGGTCGGCCTTGTCCTTGGCCGGGCAGACCGATACGCAGATGCCGCAGCCGGTGCAGTCTTCCGGGCCAACCTGCACGGTGTACTGGCCCTTCAGGTCGTGCGACTTGTAGGGCACGTGCTTGAACGTGGCCGGCGCGCCATCCACCAGCGCCTCGTCGTAGACCTTCACCCGGATGGCCGCATGCGGGCAGACCATCGCGCACTTGTTGCACTGGATGCAGAGCTGCTCGTCCCACACCGGGATCTCGGTGGCGATGTTCCGCTTTTCCCACTTCGAGGTGCCGGTCGGCCAGGTGCCGTCGGCCGGGAAGGCACTCACCGGCAGCAGGTCGCCCTTGTTGGCGATCATGATGCCGGTGACCCGCTTCACGAAGTCGGTGGCATCGGCCGGTACCGCGGGCGGCAGGTGGCGGGCCGAGGTCGGCTCGGCCTGCACCTTCGCCTCGTAGAGGTGCGAGAGCGTGTCGTCGACCGCGTCGTAGTTCTTCTGCACCACGGCGTCGCCGCGTTTGCTGTAGGTCTTCTTGATCGCCTTCTTGATGTGCGCGATGGCCTCCTCGCGCGGCAGCACGCCGGAGATGGCGAAGAAGCACGTCTGCATCACGGTGTTGATGCGGGTGCCCATCCCGTTCGCCTTCGCGACACCATAGGCGTCGATCACGAAGACGCGCATCTGCTTCTCGGCGATCTCCTTCTGGATCTCCCAGGGCAGGTGGTCCCAGACCTCGTCCGGTCCATACGGAGCGTTCAGGAGGAACGTTGCGCCGTGCTCGGCATAGGCGAGGACGTCGTACCGGTCGAGGAACGACCACTGATGGCAGCCGACGAACGAGGCGCGCGAGATGAGGTAGGGGGCGTGGATCGGGTCCGGCCCGAAGCGCAGGTGCGAGATCGTGATCGCGCCAGACTTCTTCGAGTCGTAGACGAAGTACCCCTGGGCGTGGGCGCCGGTCTCCTCACCGATGATCTTGATCGAGTTCTTGTTCGCGCCGACGGTGCCATCGGCGCCGAGCCCGAAGAACACCGCGCGCACGGCGTTGTTCGGCTCGATGTCGAACGTCTCGTCCACCGTCAGCGACAGCCGCGTCACGTCGTCGACGATCCCGACCGTGAAGCGCGGGCGCGGGGCGTTGCGCGCCAGCTCGTCGAAGACCGCCTTCGCCATGGCCGGCGAGAACTCCTTCGAGCCGAGGCCGTAGCGTCCGCCGATCACCACCTCGGGCGCCACCTGCGGCGCCTGATCCTGCGATCCGAAGCGGACTTCGGCCAGCGCGGTCATCACGTCCTGGAAGAGCGGCTCGCCGAGGGCGCCGGGCTCCTTCGTCCGGTCCAGCACGGCAATCTGCCGCACGGTGGGCGGGAGGGCCGCGACGAAATGGCTGGCGCTGAACGGGCGATAGAGGTGCACGCCGAGGACGCCGACCTTCGCGTCCGGTCCGAGGGCATCCACGGTTGCAGCCACGGTCTCGAACGCCGATCCCATGACGATGATCACGCGCTCGGCGTCAGGTGCCCCGTGATACTCGAAGAGCTTGTACTGCCGTCCCGTGAGGGACGCGAAGCGCGCCATGACCGACTCGATGATGGCGGGCGCCCGGTCGTAGTACTGATTGACCGCCTCACGGTTCTGGAAGAACACGTCGGGGTTCTGCGCCGAGCCGCGGAGCACGGGATGGTCGGGCGAGAGGGCTCGATTGCGGTGTGCGGCGACGAGCGTGTCGTCGATCATCGCGCGCAGGACGGCAGGGTCGAGCGCCTCGATCTTCGCCAGTTCGTGCGACGTGCGGAACCCGTCGAAGAAGTGCAGGAACGGCACCCTGGACTCGAGTGCGGCCGCATGGGTGATGAGGGCGAGGTCCTGCGCCTGCTGCACGGAGAAGGAGGAGAGCAGGGCGAACCCCGTGGACCGGGTGGACATCACGTCGCTGTGATCGCCGAAGATCGAGAGCGCGTGCGTGGCCACCGCCCTGGCCGTCACATGGAAGACCGCCGGCGTGAGTTCGCCGGCAATCTTGAACATGTTCGGAATCATCAGGAGGAGCCCCTGGCTCGCCGTGAATGTCGTGGCGAGTCCGCCGCCCTGCAGTGCACCGTGGACCGCGCCTGCGGCGCCGCCCTCCGACTGCATCTCGACGACGGTGGGGACCGCTCCCCACAGGTTCTTGCGCCCATCCGCCGACCATGCGTCGGCGTTCTCGGCCATGCTGGACGACGGCGTGATCGGGTAGATGGCGATGACGTCGCTCAACTGGTAGGCGACGGCCGAACACGCGTCGTTTCCGTCAACGGTGATCCACTTGGTTGCCACGGTAGTTCCCCCGCTCGGACCGGCAGCGTCCGGCCATGCGACCCAACGTTGTCGATCACTCCCAGCGGTCCCCTGTGCAACTCTTGTGCTGACCCGGGATTGACGAAATCAGGCCTGTTTCCGTCAGGTCAGGCCAGAACGCCGGTTCCTGGGCCGGGTCAGAATCCGCAGCCGGTCCCCACCACCGTGACATCCTCCGCGGTGACCGGGCGCAGCGGAATGGTGCGTGCGGAGTGCCCCGGGGCGTTGCCGGATGCGGTGTAGCCGGCGGGCACCCAGGTACAGAGGGGATCGGACGCGAGGACGTCGCCGGTGGCGGCAAAGGCGCGCGACCGTGAGCCGCCACACGTTGCCCGGAACTCGCAGGCGCCGCATTTGCCGCCGAGCGCGTCGGCGTCCCTCAGCGTCCGGAACACCGGGTCGTGCCGGTAGGTGGATTCGAGGGCGCCGGTCCGGACATTCCCGCGGGTCATCGGCAGGAAGCCGCTCGGGCAGATGTTGCCGAGGTGGTCGACGAAGACGAAGCCGTTCCCGTCGCCTACGCTCCGGGTGGCGCGCAGTTGCCGCCACATGGGAACTCAGAAGTTAGAACTCAGAACTCAGAAGTCAGAACTGACAGGGCAGACGGAGGTTGGAGGTTGGAAGAACCGTGCCCTCCGCTGTCCCTCCGTGCCTTCCGTGTTCGAGCTGTTCGCGTTACGCGTTGGCGAGCGCCTCCAGCGTCGCGGTATCGATGACGAGGAATCCGTCCTTCTCGGTGCGGACGATGTCTTCCTTGCCCCAGCGGCTCATGATGCGGATGCAGGTTTCGATCGTGGTGCCGGTCATGTCCGCCAGTTCCTGGCGCGACAGCGGCAGCGCGACGAACGCCCCCTCGGGCCTCGGCTTGCCGACGTCCTGCGCCAGCTTGAGGAAGAGGCGCGCGAACCTCGCCTCGACGCGGCCGCCCGACAGTTCCGCGAGGCGCTTGGTCAGTTCGATGAGCCGCAGGGTGAGCCCGGTCAGGATGCCGCGGACCAGCGTGGGGTGCTGTTCGAGGAGCGCGAAGAAGGCCGTGCGCGGAATCAGGATGAAGGTCGTATCCTCCATCGTGATGGCCGACGCCGGGAAGGGCCGTCCCTCGTACACGGCGACGGCGCCGAGCGGTTCCCCGGCGCCGAACACCTCGAGAATGACTTCCTTGCCGCTCGGCAGCATCTTGACCACCTTCACGCGGCCCGACGCCACCGAGTAGAAGAAGTCGGACGGTTCGCCCTCGCTGAAGACCGTCTCGCCCCTGGCGACGTGCTTCACGCGGGCGACACGTGCGACGCGCTGGCGGTCCTCCGCGGACAGCCTCCTGAAGCTCGGTGTCGCGCGGAGGATCTGATCGACGTCTGTCATGCCAGGTGATGAGCGGGCTTCTCCTTCACGACGCGTGTCGGCCCCTGCTCGTATGAGTACCCCTTCGACAGGCCGACGATGAAGACCACGAGCGCCACCGAGCCTGCCGCGAAGATGGTATCGCCAAACGCGCGCATCCACCTCAGCCGCGTGATGAGATCGCCGGAGAGGAACTCAGCACTACGCGCGTACCAGTAGCCGTGCTCGACGGACGCCCACGTCTGCATGAGCCCGACCGGCAGCAGGCTGAGGGTGACCATCGCGAGAAGGCCGATGTTGATCGACCAGAACGCGAAGCGAATGACGCCGTCCCTCCAGACCCGGTCCGGATGCATGGCGCGCAGGCAGAAGAGCGTCAGTCCCATCCCGAGCATGCCGTAGACACCGAACAGCGCGGCATGGCCGTGCACCGGCGTCGTGTTCAGGCCCTGCATGTAGTAGAGGGCGACGGGCGGGTTGATCATGAAGCCGAAGAGCCCCGCGCCGACGAGGTTCCAGAACGCCACCGCCACGAAGAAGTAGATCGGCCAGCGGTACTTCTCCACCCACGGCGCCGACTGCGAGAGCTTCAGGTTCTCCCACGCTTCGTAGCCCACGAAGAGCAGCGGCACCACTTCGAGCGCGCTGAAGACGGAGCCGAGCGCGAGCACGAAGGTCGGCGTGCCGGCGAAGTACAGGTGGTGCAGCGTGCCGATGATGCCGCCCGCGAGGAAGATCGTCCCCGCGAGCACGGTGGCCTCGCCTGCCGTGCGCAGGTTCACGAGCCCGAGCTTCGCGAACAGGAACGCGATCACCACCGTGGCGAAGACCTCGAAGAAGCCCTCCACCCACAGGTGGACGACCCACCACCGCCAGTACTCCGCGACGGCGAGGTTCGTGTGGCGGCCATACCCGAGGGCGGCACCGTAGAAGCCCGCGATGGCGATGGTGGCGATGAAGAGCAGCGTGAGGATCGGCTTCTGCTCGCCGCCCTGCCTCAGGGCGGGCACGATGCCGCGTGCCATGAGGCCGAGCCAGAGCAGCAGGCCGACGAGCAGCGCAATCTGCCACGCGCGCCCGAGGTCGATGTATTCATAGCCGCTGTGCCCGAACCAGAACCACAGCGAGTCGGGCAGCATCTGCTTGATGCTCAGCCACTGACCGGCCATCGAGCCGGCCACCACGACGAGCAGCGCACCGAAGAGGACGTTCACGCCGGCGCGCTGCCACTTCGGTTCGAAGCCAGCCACCGCCGGGGTGATGTAGAGGCCCGCGCCGAGCCACGCCGTGGCGATCCAGAACAGGCCGAGCTGCACGTGCCAGGTGCGGACCACGGCGTAGGGGAGCAGGCCGTCGATCTTCAGGCCGTAGAAGCCGTCACCCTCGACGCCGTAGTGCGCCGCCACCATCCCCATGCCCATCTGCACGAGGATCAGCGCCGCGACGATCCAGAAGTACTTCACGAGTGCACGCTGTGACGGCGTGGGGCGCGAGCCGAGCAGCGGATCGTCTGCAGGGATGTTCGCCACCGGCGGCTCCGGCTTGCGTGAGGCGTACCACGACGCCATGAAGCCGATGCCGCCGAGCAGCATGATGATGCTCACGCCGGTCCAGACGATGGCTTCTCCCGTCGGGCGGTTGCCAACGAGGTCTTCGTGCGGCCAGTTGCTCGTGTAGGTGATGGTGGCCCCGGGGCGATTGGTCGACGCGGCCCAGGACGACCAGAAGAAGAAGGCGCCGAGCTGCCGCGCGCGGGTGGCGTCGGTCAGCGTGCCGGCAGGGATGGCGTATTCGGTGCGGCCATTCCTGAAGAGCTCGGCGTAGTACGCGGTGTTGGCGGCAACGGCCTCCGCGCGAGCCTCGGACACCGTGACGCGGCTCGCAGCGGCGTCGTAGGTGTTGGTCCGCGACTGTGTGACCAGGCGCTGCTTCAGGGCCGCCTGCTGTTCAGGCGTTGCGGCGTCGAACGGCCGGCTAAACTCGGCCGCGCTCCAGGTGTTCAGGACGTGCACCGATTCGCGGTGCAGCCAGTCGGCGGTCCAGTCCGGCGCCACGTAGCTGCCGTGGCCCCAGATGGACCCCTGTTCCATGCCGCCCATCGACTGCCAGACGTTCTGCCCGGCCTGGATGTCGGCGCCCGTCATCACGAGGGTGCCGCTCTCGGTTCGTACCTCGGCCGGGATTGGCGGTGCCATCTGGTAGATGCGGAGCCCGGCCCAGCCGAGCACCGCGAAGGACAGGACGATCACCGCGGCGAATGCGGTCCACTTGCTTCTCATGGGAGTTCCTCCGCTCCTGACGTGTCATGCGCGTGTGCCAGAGCCCGACGCGCCACCGCGGAGTGCGCGGAGGTCGCGACGCAGGCGTGTCAGCTGCGCGCTGTCATCTGCAGTCTGCAGGGCGGGGTGGCGTCGCGGTATGACGGTGGTCATACCGCGCGACGAAACCGGGACGCAGACTGTGGTCATGCGGTGGCAGGGGCCACCCCGACAGGCATGAAAGAGAAGAGGTGAGGTATGACGTCCCGTTTCGCCGCCGCCACCCTGGGGTCCATCGTCGCCGGTGATTTCCGGGCCGCGGCCGTGCTCGAGCAGTTCGGCCTCGATTTCTGCTGCGGCGGGAAGCGCACCCTCGAGGAAGCGTGTGCGCAGCACCATCTCAGCGTGCCGGCCGTCGACGCCGCCCTGTCACGCCTGACAGGGTCACTTGCCGGTGACGTGCCGGACGCGAGCTGGTCGGCCGATGAACTGACACGGGTGATCGTGCGGCGGCACCACGCCTACGTGCGTGCGCAGATTCCGGTCATCGGCGCGCATCTCGCAAAGCTCGTCAGCGTGCACGGGGGGCGGCATCCCGAACTGGGGTCCATCGCCGAGCACTTCGAGCAGGTGGCCGGCGAGCTGCAGATGCACCTCGTGAAGGAAGAGGAGATCCTCTTCCCCTACATCCGTGCGCTGGCTGCGGCCGAGGAGCAGGGCGCGGGTGCGCCGCCCAACATGTTCGGCACGGTGATGAACCCGATCCGGATGATGGAGATGGAGCACCAGAGCGCCGGCAACGAACTCGAGGCGGTCAGGGCGCTGACGTCGAACTTCACCGTGCCGGCAGACGGCTGTGCGACCTACCGCGTGTGCTTCCAGGAACTGGAGGCGTTCGATCGCGACCTCCGCATGCACATCCACCTCGAGAACAACATCCTGTTCCCGAAGGCGATGGCGCTGGAGGTATCGGTGATGGGGCAGGTGAAGCGGGCGACAGCCTGAATGGCTGTCCCGGCTGGCGGGCGTTCCACCGGCGAAGGCGCGGAGGACGCGGAGACAATCCAGGGTTCGGATCTCCGCGCCGTCCGCGACCTCCGCGGTGGCGATCGGTCGTCGTGCCTTCTTACTTGGTAATCACGCCGCAGGCGATGCGGTCGCCCGCCGCGCCGGCCGGGTCGGTCTTCATGTCGTCCGGACCGGCGTGGATGACCAGCGCCGTGCCGCCGTTGGCGAACACCGAGTTGGCACCGGTGCCGAGCGAGATGCCCTTCGCCATGACCATGGCCTTCGACGTGCCGTCGGCCTGGACCATGAAGTTCTCCATGTCTCCCGCGTGCGGACCTTCCGCGCTCTGGAGGCCGTGCTTCTTGCCCGCCGGGTTGAAGTGGCCGCCGGCCGACGTGAACGCCGGGCCTTCACACTTCGGCGTCATGTGGACGTGCAGGGCGTGCTCACCGGGCTTGAGCCCCTTCACATCGAGCTGGATGTGCACCATGCCCGACATCTCGCTCAGGCTCGCCGTGCCGATCGACTGGCCCTGCGCATCCTTGATTTCCACCCGCACGGGACCCTGTGCGGCCAGGCTCGCGGTGAGCATCACGGCGCCGAGACCGGCACCCGTCAGTACGCCACGCATCAACTGCTTCATTGCTGTTCCTCCAGAGGACATTTCACGCACCAAGACAGAAGGACAGCATAAACCAAAGGGGACCGCCGACGGGAATCCGGCAGAAATCGCGGCATTTGGTTTGCCTCTACCGTCGAGGGAATGGAGTCACATCATGCTTGACCGGCAGAAGGTGGAAGCGATCCTCGGCCGTCGGTTCCCTGGTGCGACTCGCGACCAGGTCGCTGCGGCTGCCAACGCCATCATGGGCCTCTCAGACGAATGGGAAGAGGTCCTCCATGACGATCATCAGGGCGGCTATCACTTCACGAACGAGTGCGGGAACATCTGCTACCTCACCGACTCGGGTGAGCACGGCGTGGAGTTCCGGCTCTTCAGGCGTCGGGAGCGCTGACCCGCGTTCTGCGAGAACGCGGATCGCGCTGCGATGCGCCGGATATCCGGCAGGAGAACGAACATGAGCGGAGGGATGGTTCGGGACGCACTACAGGAGCACTTCGACGCGGTCTGCCGCGAGGAACTGGACCGGCTGCGACGCAAGCTGGTCGGACTGTCGGACGACGAGCGGGCGTGTGCGGAGACGGTCATTGCCGACGTGATCGGCGCACTGGCCCGCACCTCGGTGCAGCGGCTCGAGGACGCCAGCCTGCCACACCCGGCGGCGATCGACGCCATCGTGCACCTGTTCGCGCTCGACGAGCATCATCACGCGGCGTAGCCAGACGCGCGGACAGACAACAGAGGCCCGGCGACCTCGCGGTCGGCCGGGCCTTTGTCTTGTA
The DNA here is from genome assembly GCA_046331345.1 of Vicinamibacterales bacterium. Lineage (GTDB taxonomy): Bacteria > Acidobacteriota > Vicinamibacteria > Vicinamibacterales > CAVVIG01 > CAVVIG01. Next base: position 15,489 of record JAXLRA010000008.1, read on the forward strand.
CGAACCAGTCGTCAGGCCGGGTCAGTTCGCTGAGCCGGTCTTCGCGCGAGCCTCGGTAATCAGGGTGCGGACATTCGAGGCGTTCGGGTACGCGGGATTCGTGCGCAGCAGTGTCTCCCACGCCTGCACGGCCCCCTTGAAGTCGGACTTGCCGTCGGACCGGACGATGCCGAGGTTGAAGAGCGTCTGCGCGTGATCGGGAGAGAGCCGCAGCGAGACCTCGTACTGGGCGATCGCCTCGTCCGGCCGTCCGCTGTACCAGAGCGCCGTGCCGAGGTCGGTGCTGACGTTCACATCGCTGCCGTTGATCCGCATGGCCTGCTGGTAGTAGGTCACGGCCTCGTCGTACCGCTTGCCGTCGTAGAGGACGTTGCCGGCATTGACCGCGGCCTGGTAGTTCCCGGGATCTCTGGCGAGGATGTCGCGGTAAGTCTTCAACGCCTGCTCATCGACCATGGCCGCCGGGGCAGCCGCGGCCGGTGCCGACGCGGGCGCGGTGCTCACGGTGGCCGCCTGCGGCCGGCCTCCCGCCGCGACGGTCGAGAGCACGTAGCCGGCGAGACTGCCCACGAGAAGCATGCCGACGCCGTAGACCATCCAGGTGTAACGCTGTGCGGGCTCCTCGTCGTAGCCGCGCTCACGCTGCGGCTGAATCCGTTTCTTCTGGCTCATGATGACAGCACTCCTGAGAGGCGATGCGGTCCCCACGCCGCGACGGGATCGACGATGGCCGTCGGCTCAGCGCGAGGCTGCGTTCGAAGGTGGACCCACCACGGCGCGGGTGCGCTCAGATCACGAACGTGCGGTGGAGCACCGGCAGATCCAGGACGCGGACCCAGTGCGGGGAGGGCACGCCGACTCCGGCCGTCGGAGGCGCGGCGGGAACGAACGGATCCATCAGCGCCGCGTGTGGCACGTGCTCTGGTGACGGCGCGACCTGGGGCGACGGGACTCGATCGATCGGGGCTGGCGCGGTTGGGAGGCAGCAGTCGAAGGCTGCGGTTTTGCCGCAGCACTCCATCTGCTTCATGCAGTGCGCCGTCCGATTGACCGAAGCCCACGCGGCACCCGGAAACGCGATGACCACGGCGAGCATGGCGCTCATCACGTGTTTCGCGCAGGCGCTGATGGACATGACGCAGACGAAGAGAGCAGGGGGCGTGCCAGTGCGCGGCCCCTTGGGATGCACGTGATCCCGTGGGAAAACACGTGGCCGGATCGATGCGTGGGCGGCTGGTGTGGAGAATTTCCGGAAGCGCTGCCGGAATTCCCCCGGCGCCCGCTCCCGCTACTTGCTCGGAAGGGCGATGTGGACGACGGTGCCGCCGCCCTCGGGCACTTCGATGTCGATGCGGCCGCCATGCGCTTCGACGATGCGCTTCGCGATGGGCAGGCCAAGGCCGGTGCCCCGGTGTTTCGTGGTGAAGAAGGGCTCGAACACCTTCTCCCGCACGTCCTGTGGCATGCCCGGGCCAGCGTCGGCGATCGCGATGACGAACTCCGGCTGGCCGTCCGTGACGTGTCGGCTGATGCCGATGCGGATTTCGCCCGTGCCTCCCATCGCCTGCGCGGCGTTCATCAGGACGTTGGTGAAAACCAGCTGCAGCTGTTCCGCGTCGGCCGCGGCAATCGCCTCGGACTCCGGGAAGTTCACCGCCAGGTTCGCGAACGTGGGGTCGCGGTGGAGCAGGTGCAGGGTGGCTCGGATGAGGCGGTCCAGATCGACCGGTTCGGACCGCAGCTGGCGGGGACGGGCGAACACCAGCAGATCGTGCACGATGCCGTTGAGTGAATCGAGCCGGGCGATGATGTCGCCGATGACCGGCTTGTCGCGCGAGTCGGCCGGCATGCGCGAGGCGATCACCTGCAGCGCGCCGCGGATGCCGGCGATCGGATTCTTGACCTCGTGGGCCACCACGGCCGCCATCTGTCCGAGCCGGGCGAGGGCCTCCTGCTCGCGCAGGCGCTCCTCCGAGGTCTTGCGCGCCGTAATCTCGTAGCGAAGCGCCATGTATTGATAGGGCTTCCCGTGTTCGTCGAGGAACGGCACGATGGTCGTGTCGACCCAGTAGAGCGAGCCGTCCTTCGCGCGGTTCCGCAACTCGCCCCGCCAGATCCGGCCGTTGGCAATCGTGACCCAGAGATCGCGGATGAACTCCTTGGGGTGATATCCGGAGTTCAGGAGCCGATGGTCCTGCCCGAGCAGCTCGGCCCGGGTGTACCTCGAGATCTCGCAGAACTTGTCGTTGACGTAGGTGATCCGTCCCCGCGTGTCGGTGGTGGCCACGATCGCGGAGTGGTCGATGGCGAAGTTGACGTCCGCCAGGTCCTTGGTCCGGGCCCGCAGGTCGAGCCAGGTGGCCCGGAACCGCGCCAGCACGAACGCTGTCGCCCAGATCAGGATGAGTGCAATGCCGCGGTTGGAGAGGATGACATCGAAGGCCGCGCCGGTCCGTGGCAGCAGGGCGCCGGCCACCGTGAGGACCGAGACGACGGCCGCTGCCACCAGCTGAAAGCGCGGCGGCTCATTGAAGGTGCCGACCAGGAGCGGCAGTGCGTAGAGCGCGGCAATGCCGTGACCCAGCGGGGTCCACAGGTCGATGACGAAGATCGCGCCGGCCAGAATGGCGGCCGAAATGGTCGCCCCGTTCAGCAGCTGCCTGCTGCCTGGGGCAGTCGGCGTGGATTTCACTCGCGGCCCATGTGGAGCGTGTTTTGAAAGGTAGAACGACGGTGGCAATATGCTAGCTCAAATTTCGGCCTCGATTCCCGCAATCACGCCGTCTCCGGTGCCCGCCTCCCGGGGGGAATTCCCCCAAGTGAGGAAGAAATCCGCGACGCGCGTGCTGGTGGTGGATGACGAGCCGCTGGTGCGCTGGTCGGTTGCCGAGACGCTCCGAGCCCACGGATTCGAGATCGTGGAGGCGTCCGACGCGCACTCCGCGCTCCTCACGGTGCTCGACGCCGCGACCGAGCCCGACGCCGTATTGCTCGACCTGAAGCTGCCGGACAGCGACGACCTCACGCTGCTGGCGTCGATCCGACGCATCCTGCCGCGGGTGCCGGTCATCCTGATGACCGCGTTCGGCACGCAGGAACTGCTGGACGAAGCCCGCCGGCTCGGCGTGTTCACCGTGCTGGACAAGCCGTTCGAGCTGGACGAGCTGGACGAGCTGATCGAGCGGGCCATCGAGACGCCGCAACCGAGCTGACCACTCCGCCTTGCCGGCGCGACCCCGCAGTGACGGGCTCGCCCATGGCACCCGCACGGGGCATGCATCGCCCCAGCGCGAGGCCGCGCCGGTACGACCCCCCCACCGCGAACCCGTTTTCGAGCAACCCGTTGCGCCGGTCGCTATACTAGTGGCCGGCATGCCTGCTCCCACCATCCTCGTCGTCGACGACGAGCAACTGATCCGCTGGTCGCTCAAGGACCGGCTCTCCGAACAGGGCTACCGCATCATCGAGGCTGACACCGCCGCGTCGGCCATTTCGCGGAGCGAAGAAGGCGTCGACCTCGTCCTGCTGGACTACAAGCTGCCCGACGGCGACGGCCTCCAGGTGCTCAAGAAGCTCAAGGAGCGCGACCCGGACGTCCTCGTCATCCTCCTGACGGCGTTCTCGAGCATCGAGACCGCGGTGGAGGCGATGAAGCACGGGGCGTATCACTACGCCAACAAGCCGTTCAACCTCGACGAGATCGCCCTCCTGGTCGACAAGGCGCTCGAGACGACCCGGCTGCGGCGCGAGGTCAAGACGCTCCGCGCCAACCAGGCGCAGCCGTACAGCTTCGACCGGATTGTGGGGGGGAGCCAGGCGCTCGTCTCCATCAAGGCCCTGATGCGGAAGGTGGCGTCGAGTCCGGCGTCGACCGTCCTGCTGAACGGCGAGAGCGGCACTGGTAAGGACCTGGCGGCCAAGGTCATCCATTACAACAGCGACCGTGCCCAGAAGCCGTTCATGAACATCACGTGCTCGGCGCTGCCCGAGGCGCTGCTCGAGAGCGAGCTGTTCGGCCACGAGCGCGGTGCCTTCACGGGGGCCGACCGCCAGAAGCGGGGCCTGCTCGAGACCGCCGACGGCGGTACCGTGTTCCTCGACGAAATCGGGGAAATGGTGCCGGGCCTGCAGGCCAAGCTGCTGCGGTTCCTCGAGGAGAAGACCTTCAAGCGGGTCGGCGGCTCGGTCGACATCCATGTCGACGTCCGCGTCGTCGCGGCCACGAACCGGAAACTGGACGAAGAGGTCAGGGCCGGGCGGTTCCGCGAGGACCTGTTCTACCGCCTGAACGTGCTGCCGATCATGCTGCCGCCGCTCCGCGACAGGGCCGACGACGTGCCGCTGCTCGTGGAGTTCTACGTGGACTCCTACAACACCGAGTTCAAGAAGCGGGTTCGGGGCGTGGCGCCGGAGGCCATGAAGCGGCTGCAGGGTTACGGCTGGCCGGGCAACATCCGCGAACTGCGCAACACCGTCGAACGGGCGATGCTGCTGGCGGACGGGGACGTCCTCCAGGGCGACGACTTCACCATTGGCGGCTCCGCCGTCGTGAAGCTCGGGGACCGGGTCGAACTGCCGCCCAACGGCATCGATCTCGAGCAGCTCGAACGCTCGCTCGTCGTCCAGGCCCTGGAGCGGACCCAGTGGAACCAGATCCGCGCGGCGGGCCTCCTGGGTCTCAATCGCGACCAGATCCGCTACCGGATCGAGAAGTTCCATCTGGAGAAAGCCGCGCACTAGCGACCTTGAACTTAGAAGTGAGAAGTGAAGTTCTGAAGTTCACTTCTCACTTCTAACTTCTTAATTCCTCGCGCAGCGAGTGAATTTATCCCCACGTCGCCGTGGAATATTCCCCGCGTATTTCCGATCTTTCGGCGCTGTCCTGCGCCGAGTTTTCGCAAACACACCGGAAAACCGGCAACTTGCCCTGTGGCATGTCCGTTGCCCTTCACCCTGGCGTCTTCATAGACAGGTTCTTAACGAGGTTGGGGAGAACGCCAATGGTTTCCAGGGAACGCGTCCAGGGAGTGCTTGACCGGGTTCGCCCGTTCCTGCAGGCGGACGGCGGGGACATCGAACTGCTCACGGTGAGCGGGAACTCCGCAGATGTGCGACTGACGGGGATGTGCGCCGGGTGCCCGAGTGCGCACATGACGCTGCATGTCGGCGTCGAGTCGGCGATTCGCGAGGAAATTCCTGAATTCGAGACGCTGCGTCTCGTATAGGTGGCGTCATGACGACCCAGCAAATCTCGATGGACTCGGTGGTCGTGGGCCGGAGCGCACGCATGCGTGCGGTCTTCGAATTCCTCCGGGTGATCGGCAATTCGGACAGCACCGTGCTCGTCACGGGCGAGAGCGGCACCGGCAAGGAAGTGACGGCCACGCTCATTCACCAGAACAGCCGCCGCCGGCATCACCCGTTCGTGGCGGTCAGCTGCGCGCTGTTCTCGGAAACCCTGATCGAGTCCGAGCTGTTCGGCCATGAGCGCGGGGCGTTCACCGGGGCCATCAAGGACCGGCCGGGCCGCTTCGAACTGGCGGAAGGCGGCACGATTTTCCTCGACGACATCGACGATGTGCCGCTGTCGATGCAGGTGAAGCTGCTGCGGGTGCTCCAGAACCGCACGATCGAGCGCCTGGGCGGGACGCGCACGGTTCCGGTCAACGTGCGGGTCATCGCCGGCAGCAAGCGCGACCTGAAGCAGCTGGTGGCCGAAGGGAAGTTCCGGGAAGACCTGTATTACCGCCTGAACGTGCTGCCGCTCACGCTGCCGCCCCTGCGCGAACGGCGCGAGGATGTGCCGGTGCTGATGGAGCACTTCCTCGGCCGCTATTTCAAGCGGCGGAACGAGGAGATGCCGGCCATTTCCGATGCCGTGAAGCAGGCCTTCATGCGCTACTCGTGGCCTGGCAATGTGCGCGAACTCGAGAACGCCTGCGAACGCGTGGCCCAGACCTGCTCCTGCGGCACGGTCCGCATCGGGTGCATGTCGGCCAGCATCCTGTTCCGCGCCGGATCGCAGCCGGCGGAAGTGGCGCCGCCTGTGACGCCGGCCACGGATACCACGGCTCCCATCTCGCTCGATGACCGCCTCCGGGAGGTGGAAGCGAACCTGATTGGGTGGGCGCTGAAGGTCTCGGGTGGGAACAAGTCGCGTGCGGCCGAACTCTTGCAGATTAAGCGCTCGACTCTCGGGGACCGCATCAATCGGTGCGGCCTTGGGGCACTCGACAAACCCGAGACGCAGGCGGCCGTGGCCGTCCAGACTGCATGAGCCCACTCCATCGGGCCGGTACGCCGGCCCTCAATAACAGGCGCGCCCTCGTCGTCGACGATGAACTGTTGATCCGCTGGTCGCTGAGCGAGACGCTCAGCGACCGTGGATTCACCGTGGCCGAAGCCGAGGATGGCCAGGGTGCCGTGCGTGCCCTGACCGGCAACGCCGAACTGCCCGACGTGGTGCTGCTGGATTTCCGGCTGCCCGACTCCAACGACTTGAATCTGTTGTCCCGTATCGTCAGCCTCGTGCCGCATGGGCGCGTCATCCTGATGACCGCGTACGGCACGCCGGAACTCGCCCACGCCGCCATCGAGCGCGGCGCGTTCCGCGTCCTGCACAAGCCGTTCGAGATGCAGGACATCACCACGCTCGTCGGCTGATTCACCCGCTCGCAGGGCCGCATGCGCGCGGCCTGCTCCCCCCTCCTTCGCACGCATCCCGTCGCCAGCCCGCACGCGGGTTTTTTCTCACAGCCGATTCGAAATTCCCCGAGTTCGTGCCGGAGATTCGTCGCTGAATGTCCTCGTACGCGCGATTCCCGAGCAATTTCGCTCGATCGGCGGAGGCCACCCTGCGGCACGCCACTTGCCCTTCGTAGGGCCGGAGGCTGAATCCCATGATTGCCCTCAAGCGAGTTCTGGTGCCGCACGACTTCAGCGAAACGTCGACTGCAGCGGTGACCTACGCCGTGGGGATGGCCCGGAACTTCGGTGCAAGCGTGACGTTCCTCTACGTGGCCGACCGCGCGCATGCGGACACGGCAGGCGAGCTGGTGGTCGACGCAGACGGCCAGGTGACGGGGAGCGTGCGCGACGCGATGCTCCGGTCGCTCGGACCGGCAGATGTAACGGCCGTCACGCCGAGTTTCTACGCGCAGGCGGGCACGCCGGCGGACGAGATCGTCCGCTTCGCCCGCGAACACGAAATCGATCTGATCGTGATGGGAACCCATGGGCGCGGGTTCGTTGGCCACCTGCTGATGGGGAGCGTGGCCGAGAAAGTGGTGCGCACAGCGCCGTGCCCGGTGCTGACCGTGCGGAACCCGCACGCCGCAGAGGGGCTGGAAGTCGTCGCCGACGCCGCGGAAGCCGCGCGCGCGGCGGTGTAGCGGGCGATGTTCATGGCGCCGCGAGGCGCCGGGGGATCAGGAGCATCGGCCGTTCTGGAGGGAGGGTGTCATGTTCGAACAATACGCAAGGCCACGGCAGAAGACAGCAACCACACCACTGGTATTGTCCATCCTGGGACATGCGGTGCTGCTCGGCGCCGTTGTGGTGATTCCGCTGCTCTACGCGACAGATAACCTGCCGCAGGTTCCGAACATGATGGCGTTCGTGGCCTCGATGCCGGCAGCACCACCGCCGCCACCGCCGCCCCCGCCGCCCCCGCAGCAGGCCCAGCAGGCCCCGCAGGTCGTGCCGGAGAACCCGTATGCCGCGCCGGTCGAGGCGCCCTCGGAGATCCGTCCTGAAGCGCCCGAGATGCCCGTAGCGGTCCGTGGCGTCGAAGGCGGCGTCATCGGTGGCGTCCAGGGTGGCATCGTCGGCGGGCTCGACGTCGCGCCGCCCCCGCCGCCTCCTCCGCCGCCACCACCACCGAAGCAGGTGCGCATCGGCGGCAACATCCAGGCGCCGCAGCTCGTGAAGCGCGTGGAGCCGACCTATCCTGAGCTCGCGCTGGTGGCGAAGGTCACCGGCCTGGTGATTCTCGAGGCGTCGGTTGGTGCCGACGGCTCCGTGCAGGAGGTCAGGGTGCTCCGCTCGGTGAAGTTCCTCGACCAGGCGGCCGTCGACGCGGTCAAGCAGTGGAGGTACGCGCCGCTCGTGCTCAACGGCGTCCCGACCCCGTTCGTCCTCTCCGTCACGCTCAACTTCAGCGTGAAGGAAGGCTAGCCCAGGGGCCGATCGTGACCGACGCGCTCTTCGTGCTGGCACTCGTGGTTCCGCCCGTGGTCGTCGTTGCGTGCTTCGCGCTGCTCGTCATGCCGGCACGGCGCGAGGCGCGGGCGGTCGACCACCTCCGGACGGCACACTGACTCTCTCTCCTCACTCCTAACGGAGGTCCGGCCTGCAGGCCGGACCTCCGTCGTTGTCTGTACAACGCCCGGGCAGCGGCATGACGGAATGCCGGCAGGCACGGTGACCTCGTATGAATTCAGGCCGGAAATCGCGCGGAATGGCGTTTGCGGACGAGATGATCGGGGGGTGGCCTATGAAACGGGCTGCTGGTCTCGCACTCGTCGCACTCGTCAGCGTTCTCGTCTTCGTCCTTCCAGCCAGCGCGCAACAGAACAGCCGGTGCGCTGACTGTCATTTCGCACAGAACACCGTACCCAACCAGGATCACCTGTTCGACTGGGACCGGTCTCCGCACGCGCGGAACAACGTGGGGTGCGAGAAGTGCCACGGCGGCAACAGCACGGTGTTCGAGGCGCCCCTGGCCCACAAGGGCATCCTCAACTCCGGAAACAAGCAGAGCCCCGTGCATCGCACGAACCTGCCGGCCACGTGCGGCGGGTGTCACGTCGGCCCGTTCGTCGCCTTCCAGGAGAGCCGGCACTACGAGCTCCTGAAGAGCGGCGACGACCACGGACCGACCTGCTCCACGTGCCACGACCCGGTGGCGGGCCAGCTGCTCTCGCCCAAGGCGCTCGAGAAACAGTGCTCGCAGTGCCACGGTGCGAAGGAAGTGGCGCCCCGCGCAGAACGTGCCCGCAACGCGCGTGCGATGTATGAGAGCCTCAACGCCGTCCGCGACCAGCTCAAGCTGGCGAGCGCGATGATCAAGCGGGTCGAGGACAGGCAGCGCCGCGCTGACCTCACGGCAGACTACGAGCAGGCCACGGTGCCCCTGACGAGAGCCATCAACGCCGGACACAAGTTCGTCTATGCCGAGCTCGACGAGCACCTGAAGGTGGCTCAGACGCGCGTGGACAAGCTGATGGCACGGATCGCGAACCGCGCCAACTGAGCCCTGCCCCCCTCAACGCCGGCAGCCAGTTGCCATCGCTGGAGTGATGACGGAAGTCTGACTTCAGCGAGTGGCGACTGGCAGCCGCCGACGAACTCCGGTTCGGCTAGCCATGAATCTGGCGTCCGCGGACCGCACGTACCCGGTGCGACCGATACGGCGCCTCTGCCGGCCTGACAGGCACGTCATGATGTCTGGGGCGTGATGCCCTGGCTGACGGCGTCGGTTCGAGGGGATCGGCGGGAGGCTTGGGGGCTAACAGGCACACGCCGGGGCTGTTGCCCAGCACGAGCACGCCGCCCACGTAATAGCAGAGGGCGGTCAGGCCGAACGGTGCCCAGAAGGTATCGAGGCACACGAAGATCGTGACCGCCAGCGCCACAATCGACCCGCAATCCCATGCGGCGGCCGCCCACCGCTGACGGCCGCCCGCCAGGAACCGCCCACCCGTGAACGGCATCTGCGAATCGACAAGGGTCAGCCGCAGGCCGTGCGGGGAGTCGTCGCTCCCTGCCGGCGTAGTGGTCGCGGCGTGCGTCGGACGCTGCTCGGCGCCGTCCGGCCGCGGCGAACCGCCTGATCCGGACGCCGCGGCAGGCGGCGCCGGTGCGTCGGGATCGGGGAAGTGCTGCAGGAACTCCCGCGCCACGGCATCGGCATCCAGGCCGACCGCCTCCGCATAGCCCCTGATGAAGGCCCGCCTGAAGATGCCCGATGGCCAGCGCGAGGCATCGTTGCGCTCGAGCGCCTCGAAGAGCGACGCCTTGATCTTGGTGCGCTCGGCGATGTCCTGCAGCGAGATGTCGCGGCGCTCGCGCTCCCGCCGGAGGCGCGCGCCGAAGCTGTCCGTCATGGTTGGATCGATCGTGGATGAAGCGTGAGCCGACGCGTGACGCGCCGGCCCACGCGGTGCCTTACTGCGTGCAGGTCGACGAGATCATTCTCACCGACGTGACCTGGATACGCTGGCCGCTGGCGCTCGACGCCATCGAACCACCGCTCGTGCTCGACCCGCCGCTCGGGGCGGTGTTGCCGCTGCTGGTGCTGCCGGCGCTCGACCCGGCGCCGCTCGCGCCGGTCGAACCCGCCGCCCCGCTCGACCCGGCGGTCGACGCGTTCGACGCGAGGGTGCCGGTCACTTCCACCTGATGACCGCTGTGCTGCGAGAGTTCGGAATCGCGACCCTCGAGGATGTAGGTCGACCCGCTCATCGCCATGCTGCCCGAGCTGCCGCTGCCGCTCGTGCCTGCGGTCGACCCGCTCGCACCGGGCGTGCTCGTGGAGCCCGCACCAGCGGAGCCGGCGCCGCTCGTCGAACCGGCACCGCTCGTCGTGCCCGCGCCCGACGCTGAACTGCTGCCTGAGGTCGAGCCCATGCGCGCGTTGGTCAGCATGAACTGCGAGCTGCTCATGCGCGAACCGCTCGCGGTCGAGCCCGCGGTGCCGCTCGTTCCAGTGGCGCCCGTCGTGCCACTTGCCCCGCCGCCACTCAGGCACCCCGTTACCGTGATCGCACGACTGCCCGTCGAGGTCTGACTACCGGTCGTCGAGCCCGCCTGCGCCGACATGCTCACGGCACAGCCGAGCGCCATTGCGAACGTTGCGCCTGTCCACACTCTCTTCATGCGATACCTCCAATAGACACGTCGGCTCTTTGTGCAATCACAACGCCACACGCGCGTTCACACGACAGCGCGCCCGTCCTGGCCGTGCCGCGGCAGCGGCAGCATGTCGATCCGGGGAATCGCTGTCGTTAATTGCAACTCAACATGAATAAGAGAGGGCGGTGCGCCACGTCGCGCCTGGCTCGGGACGGTTGCGCGCTACGGTCGAGCCGCGTCCAGCGCAGCCATGAAACAGCACAGGGCCACGTTCGACGCGTGAGTACAATCGGCAGGACGATGTCGTCGCAGCCCGATGATCTGATCCAGGTGCTCCGGCTCGCGGCGATCGTCGAGAGCTCTGACGATGCGATCGTCAGCAAGGACGTGGATGGGATCATCACGTCCTGGAACGCCGCAGCGGAGCGGATGTTCGGGTGGACCGCGGCCGAGGCGGTCGGCCGCTCGATTCGTCTCATCATTCCGCAGGATCGCCAGTCGGAAGAGGACATGGTCCTCTCGCGCATCCGGCGCGGCGAACCGGTTCACCACTTCGAAACCGTCCGGCTGCGTCGAACGGGTGAGCTGTTCGACGTGTCCATCTCGGTGTCACCCATACGCACGCCTGTCGGCCGCGTTGTCGGGGCGTCGAAGATCGCGCGCGACATCTCGGAGCGCAAGCGCATCGAGCGGGCCCTGCTCGATGCGAGGGCCCAGCAGAGCGATCTTCAGCGCCGCCTCACCACCATCATCAATGCCTCCGGAGCGCTCCTCACGTCACCCCGTACGGCTGACGTGCTCCCGGCGATCGTCGAGCTTGCGCGGCAGGTCGTCCCGGCCGACGCGGCGGCGGTGTGGACGATGGAGGAAGGGGCGTGGCGCGCAGCGGCCTCGCACGGGCTCTCCGAGACCTTCCTGGCGACACCCGTGCCCGCCACGGTCTCGCTCGACATGCCGGACGACATTCCCGTGGCGCTCGAGTCGCTCGACGACCCGCGGGCAGCCCCACGGCGTGCCGCATACGAGCGTGAGGGCATCAGGGCGGTCCTCGCCGTGCCGCTCCGGCCCGCGCCGGAACTGCGCGCGAGCATCGGGCTCTACTACCGCCATGAACGGCCCTTCGGCCTCGTCGAACGCGAGAGCGCCAGCGGGCTCGGGCGCCTGGCATCAGCGGCGATCACCACGTCGTTCCTCTACGAGGCGCAGCGTCGGCGCCGGATCGAATCGGAGTTCGTGGCCGATGTCGGCGAAAGCCTCGCCCGGTCGCGGGATCACCGCGACAGCCTCGAGCGCCTGGCCCACCGGGCCGTGCCGGCTCTCGCCGACTGGTGCGTCGTGCATCTGCAGGACGATGAAGGGCGTCTCGTAATGGCGGCCTCGGCAGGAGCCGCCCAGGGGCAGGAAGGCGTATGGGAGCGGGTCCTCCGGGGCGCACCCGGAGATGCCAGCGACACCTTCAGCATCGAGCGCGTCATGCGCACGGGTGCGCCAGGCCTGGTGGAGTGGACCGGTACGGGGGAGCCCGCGGCTTACGCAGGTGAGAGGCGCGACGCCTTCGCCCTGATCGGTCCCATGTCGCTGGTGTCGGTGCCGCTCGTGGCCCACAGCCGCCTCATCGGGACGCTGACGCTCGCCAGGCTGTCCGCCGAGGTGCGGTGGACGCCGCCGGACGTGGGATTTGTCCAGGACGTCGCCTACCGTGTCGCACTCGCGGTCGACAACGTGCGGGCGTACGAGGAAGCGAGGTCCGCCAATCGCCTCAAAGACGAATTCCTCGCCACCCTGTCGCATGAACTGCGGACACCGCTCAATGCGATCGTGGGCTACGCGCAGATGCTGAAGAAGGGGGCCATGCCCCCCGAACGGCAGCAGCGCGCCTACGAGGTGCTCGAGAAGAACGCCCGCGCGCTGACCCAGATCGTCGAGGACGTGCTGGACATCTCACGCATCGTGACCGGCAAGATCCGCCTGGCGCTCCAGCCCGTCGCGCTCGACGGCATCGTGCGGCAGTCGGTCGAGACGGTTCAGCCCGGGGCCGACGCCAAGGGCGTGACGGTTCAACTGACCAACGAGGCCTCGTCCGACATGGTGGCTGGCGACCCCGATCGCCTGCAGCAGGTTTTCTGGAACCTGCTGTCGAACGCCGTGAAGTTCACGCCGAAGGATGGACGGATCGATGTTGGGATTACGTGCGCCGACGGCCTGTGCACCGTCACCGTGGCGGACAACGGGAGCGGCATCGACCCGCAGTTCCTGCCCTTCATCTTCGAGCGGTTCCGGCAGGCGGATGCGCGGCACGCGCGCGAGCACGGTGGACTCGGGCTCGGCCTCGCGATTGCCCGCCAGATCGTCGAACTGCACGGCGGCTCGATCGAGGCCAGAAGTGCGGGGAAAGGGCAGGGCGCTGTTTTTCGGGTGGCCCTTCCCGCGCTGACCCGATAGCGGCGCTATACTGAAAGTCATACCCCCGCACCAAACCATGGACCGCTGGACGCCGAAGTCAGTACAGGCGCTTCGCGCCTACTCGCTGGAGTACCTCCGCCACGACCTCATCTCTGGCGTGACGGTCGGCCTGGTCGCGCTGCCGCTGGCCATGGCTTTCGCGATCTCGTCCGGCGTGTCGCCGCAGGCCGGGATCTACTGCGCCATCGTGACCGGCTTCCTGATTTCGGCGCTGGGCGGGTCGAACTTCCAGATCGGCGGTCCCACCGGTGCGTTCGTCGTGGTGGTGTCGGCCATCATCGCGAAGTACGGCATCGACGGCCTGTTCATGTCCACGATGATGGCTGGCGTTATCCTCGTGGTGCTCGGTGCCACGGGCCTCGGCACCGCGGTGAAGTTCATCCCGCAGCCTGTCGTCGTCGGCTTCACGAACGGGATCGCGGTCGTCATTGCGAGCACGCAGCTGCGCGACCTGTTCGGGCTGCAGATGGACAGCGTCCCGAGCGAATTCCTCCCCAAGATGGAGGCGCTCGCCGGGGCTGCCGGTACGTGGTCGCCCCTGGCGACGGCCCTTGGCGTCGGCTCACTCGTGTTCCTGGTGGTGTGGCGCAAGCTAGGGAGCCGCGTGCCTGGGTACATCCTCGTGCTGGTCGCGACGACGGCGCTCAGCGCGGCGGTGAGCCTGCCGATTGAGACGATCGGCAGCCGGTTCGGTGGCATTGCCGGTTCGCTGCCTCATATCGTCGTGCCGAAGTTCAGGCCAGACCTGGTCCTGACGCTGATCTCGCCGGCCCTGACCATCGCCATGCTCGGCGCGGTGGAGTCGCTGCTCTCGGCGGTGGTTGCCGACCGGCTCGGTGGTGACCGGCACAACCCGAACGTGGAGCTCATCGCCCAGGGCGTCGCCAATATCGCATCGCCCCTGGTGGGCGGTCTCCCGGCCACGGGTGCCCTTGCGCGCACGGCCACCAACATCCGCTCAGGAGCGAAGACGCCGGTCTCGGGGATGGTGCACGCCCTCACGCTGCTGACGGTGCTCCTGGTTGCGGCCCCGCTGGCCCGCTACGTTCCGCTGGCCGCGCTGTCCGGCATCCTGCTGATGGTCGCGTACCAGATGGGCGAGTGGGCCGAGATCCCGCACCTGCTGAAGCTGCCCAAGGCCGATGTCGCGGTTTGGCTCGTCACCTTTGCCCTCACGGTGATGGCTGATCTCACCGTGGCGGTCGAGGCCGGGATGATCCTGGCCATGCTGATGTTCATCCGCAAGGTGTCCACCACCACGAGCGTGAGCGCCGCGGCCGATGACGATGCCGAGGAGGGGCGCCTGCACGTGCTGCACGACAAGCACGTGCCGGAGTACGTGACGGTCTACCGCGTCTTCGGTCCGCTGCTCTTCGGTGCGACCGACGCGCTCGAGCGGATTACCGATCAGGTGCATCAGCTGCCGGCCATCGTGATCCTCAAGCTCAGGCACGTGACGGCAGTCGACGCAACGGGCCTGCGGGCACTCGAAGATCTGGCCGAGCGCCTGCACAAGAGCGGGCGGGAGCTGATCGTCTGTGGTGCCCAGCCGCAGCCGGCCGCGCTGATGGCGTCGGCCGACTTCCACACGCACGTCGGGAGCAAGAACATCTGCGTGAACACCTCCGACGCGCTGGCCCGGGCCGCCGAGGTCCACGCCGCCCAGCGCAGCGTCGCCTGACCCCGGCCCGCCCCTCCGGACGCCGCCATTCGTAACCCAATGGCCGAGCACTGTAAGGAAATGCTAAGTTGATCGGATGGACGCGTTCCTGACCTCCGACGGCCTGCTCGCCCTCGTCACGCTGACGTTCCTCGAGATCATCCTCGGTGTCGACAACGTCATCTTCATCTCGATTCTCTCGGGCAAGCTGCCGCTCGCGCAGCAGGGCCGGGCGCGGCGCACCGGGCTGCTGGCCGCCATGGGCATGCGCATCCTGCTGCTCATGTCCATCGCCTGGATTGTGCGGCTGACCGCGCCCCTGTTCACGATCCTGTCGCAGGAGATTTCCGGACGCGACCTCATCCTGCTCGGCGGCGGTCTCTTCCTGATGGCGAAGGCGACCATCGAGATCCACGAGCGACTCGAAGGCGAGGACGGGCACGAGTCGGCGCGGGTGGCGCCGTCGTTCGCGGCGGTCATCGGGCAGATCATGCTGCTCGACATCGTCTTCTCGCTCGACTCAGTGATCACCGCGGTGGGGATGGCGGACAACGTGTCCGTGATGGTGGCGGCCGTCGTGCTGTCGGTCGGCATCATGATGTTTGCGGCCGAGCCGATCAGCGCGTTCGTGAGCCGGCATCCCACCGTGAAGGTGCTCGCGCTCTCGTTCCTCCTGCTGATTGGGATGTCGCTGGTGGGGGATGGCCTCGGGATGCACGTGCCGAAGGGCTACATCTACTTCGCGATGGGCTTCTCGGTATGCGTGGAGATGGTCAATCTCCGGGTGCGCGCGGGCTCGAAGCCCGTGCAACTGCACCAGCCCTACGTCGCGGACCGGGACTGAGCGTCGGGCCGGACGCCTCAGCTGCGCGACGGCGTCAGGCTCGCCCCGACCTGAAGCGCAATCTCGCCGAAGGCCAGTGCCGCGGGCGCGGTGCCCCGCTTCGCGTAGGCCACGGCCACCTGCGTCTCTCCGGCATTGCCTCCGAGGGGACGAGCCACCACATCCGAGACACCCACCTGTGCGGCCGATCGCGGCAGGATGGACACGCCGCAGCCAGCTGCCACCAGCGAGACGACGGCATGGACGTGCGAGGCCTCGCGCACGCTGTGCGGAACGACGTTCGACTCAGCGCAGGCGGCCAGGATGCGGTCGTACACGACGGCCGCCACCTTGCGCGAGATGAGGACGAACGGTTCGCCCGCAATCCGCGAGATCGGCACCCGCCGCAGGGCGGCGAGCGGATGGTCCTTTGGCAGGACGATGACGAAGGGTTCCACGAAGAATGTGCGGCAGTGCAGGCCGGTGGGCACAGGTACCGGCGGCCGCAGGATGCCGACGTCGAGGTCGCCGCTGAGCAACTGGTCGACCTGCGCATCGCTGGCCAGTTCGGTGAGGACGCACTCGACGCCGCCGTGGCGCCGACGGAAGGCCCGCATCAGGCGCGGCAGCACGTGATGCGGAGCGCTCGGGGAGAACCCGACGCGCAGCCGGCCGGCGGTGCGGTCGTTGATCCGCGATGCCGCCGCCTCGAACGCGCGCATCGAGTCGAGGACCGCCGCCGCCGCGGGCCGGAGCGCCTCGCCGGCCGGCGTCAGCCGCACCGACCGGCGGGTCCGCGTGAAGAGGGCGAGCCCGAGCATCCGCTCCAGCAGCTGGATGCGCTTGGTCAGCGCGGGCTGCGCCAGGTGGAGACGGCTTGCGGCACGGGTGTAACTCAGGTCGGCGGCGACCGCCTCGAACGAGGCAATCAGGTCCGGTGGGATCATCGGCAGCTCATTCCTGTCTGGAATCAGTGGCGGTTGAATGACGATTGGACAGGAATATCACCATCGCACAGGATGACGGCATGACACAACAACAGTGGTCACCTGCGGATTACCAACGCAATGCCGCGTTCGTGCCGGCGCTCGGCGCCTCCATCCTGGAGCGGCTCGCACCGAAGGCGGGTGAGCGGATCCTCGACCTGGGGTGCGGTGACGGTGCGCTCACGGTGCGGATCGTGGAGGCCGGTGCCGACGTGGTCGGTGTCGATGCGTCAGCGGAGATGATTGGCTCGGCCCGCGCGCGCGGGCTGGACGCGCGCGTGATGGACGCCCGGGCGCTGCCGTTCGACGGCGAGTTCGACGCCGTGTTCTCGAACGCGGTGCTGCACTGGATTCCCGAGGCGGATGCGGTGGCGCGCGGGGTCCGGCGCGCCCTGAAGCCTGGCGGCCGCTTCGTCGTGGAGTTCGGCGGGCACACCAACGTGGCCGCCATCGCCACGGCCATCCGCGCGGTGCTGACGCGGCGATCCATCCCGTTCGAGTGGCCCTGGTTCTATCCCTCGCCCGACGAGTACCGCGCGGTGCTGGAGCGCGAGGGCCTGCGGGTCGACGACATCCGCCTGTTCCCGCGGCCCACACCGCTCCCGAGCGGCATGGCGGCGTGGCTCCGTACGTTCGGCGGCGCCCTCCTGCACCACGTGCCCGCGGAGGCCGCCAGCGAGGTCGAGGCCGAGATCGTGGACCTGCTCGCGCCCGCGCTCCGCGATACGGCGGGGAACTGGACGGCGGACTACGTGCGGCTGCAGGCGATGGCGTTTCGAAGTTAGAACTGAGAACTTGGAAGTGAACTGGAGAAGTGAAGTTCTGAAGTTCCCTTCCGAAGTTCACTTCTCACTTCTAAGTTCTAACTTGCGCGATGATTCACCCGGTGTGTCCGAATCCGCCGGTGCCGCGGTCGGTCTCGGGAAGGGTGTCGGCAGGGGCCCACATCACCTGTTCGACCGCGGCGATCACCATCTGCGCAATCCGCATCCCGGGTGAGACCACGAAGGCCGCAGGGCCATGGTTGATGAGGATCACCTTCACCTCACCCCGGTAGTCGGCGTCGATTGTGCCGGGGGCATTCAGCACGGTGACGCCGTGCCTGGCGGCGAGGCCCGAGCGGGGCCTGACCTGCGCCTCGAATCCGTGCGGCAGCGCGATCGCGAACCCGCAGGGCACCAGGGTGAAGGCGCCGGGCGCGATCGTCATGGGTTCGGTGATGGCGGCGGCGAGGTCCATGCCCGCAGCGCCGGTCGTGGCGTACTCGGGCAGCGTCGCGATGTCCGAGAGCTTCTGGATGGGAATGACGAGAGGCACTCACGGATGCTAACGCATCCGAACCCAGAAGTTAGAACTCAGAAGGCAGAACTGACAGGCACGACGGGCGGGGCAGGTTCGCCAGGCAGGGCTGAAAGAAGAAGGGCGGGCCGGAGATGATCTCCAGCCCGCCCTTGTCTGTCTGGTACTGTCCGAAGTTCTGACTTCTAACCTCTGACTTCTAACTTCGGAACGGTGACTACCACTTCAGGTCGGCGCCGATGCGGATGACGCGCGCCTGGAGGATGGTCGACGGACGCTGATAGGTCGCCGCGCCGTACTGCATGCTCTGCACCGCGGTCCAGTCGTTCGAGTTGAACGCGTTGAACAGGTCCAGCTTCGGGTTGATCTTCACCGAACCGATGGTGAAGCTCTTCGCGAACGAGAAGTCGACCTGCGTCAGGCGCGGACCGAACTCGGTCTGCGGGGCGACGAGCGGCACCGTGAGACCGGCCTGCGTCATGTTCGGGATGATGCGGGTGCCGATGGTGCACTTCGAGGAGTCCTTGCAGGTGGCGGCCGACCAGTTGGTGGTCGGCGTCACGAGCAGGTAGGTGCCGCGGCCGTTCGGGCCGGCGGCGTTGCCGGTGGCATCCCAGCCGGTGCCGGCCGTGAAGACGCCGTAGGGCAGCGCGTCGGCGCCGAGCAGCGCGCCCGCGAGCGCCTGCAGCGAACCGCTGAAGGTGATGCCGTAGAACGGGAGCGGGTAGGTGCCGGCGAGCTTGAACGACGTCGTGAACGGCACGTCGAACTGGGTCTGGTCGCAGAAGGCGAGCAGGTTCGGGTTCGTGCGGGCCGCGCTGCAGCTGTTGACGATCGTGCGTTCGGTCGAGCTGCCGCCGAAGAGGCGGGCGCCGCCCGGGAGCTTCGCGTTGAAGTTGATCTCCAGGCCGTTGTACGCGCGCTTCAGGTCCTTGTCGTTGCTGTCGAGATAATCGACCGCCGCGGCCTTCGCCGTCGACAGGTTGTAGGCCGTGACCGTGCCGCCGGTCGCCGGGTTGTAGATGCTGACCGGCGTGTAGTCGCTCGCCGAGAGTGCGACGTTGATGCGGTCGATCAGGTTCTTGAAGTCGCTGTGGAACCACTCCGCCGTCACGGCGACGCCCGGCACGATTTCGTGCGAGACGCCCGCGTTGAACGCCAGCTGGTAGGGGCGCTTAAGTTCAGGATCGACGCGCGCGAGGGAGCGCACGCCGAAGTTGGCCGGCAGGGTGCTGAAGTTGATTTCGCAGCCCGCGGTCAGGTACACGCACCCGCGCTCGCCCTGGGCGATGTCGTCGCCGTTCGAGTCGGTCCACGGCAGCGTCTGCGTGGTCAGCGCCGTCGGGTTGTACAGCTGCGCGAACCCGGTCGTGGCCGCCGTCATGTACTTGTTGTAGCCGGCGCGCACGGCGGTCTTGCCGTTGCCGAAGATGTCGTAAACCGCCGAGAGGCGCGGCGACACGCTGTTCCAGGTCGGGAACTGGATGTCGTCGTAGGCCGCGATGTTCGCGAAGCGGCCGACCTGCGCCTTCTGACCCATGATGTGCTGGCTCACGTGGTCGTAGCGCACGCCGAAGTTCAGTGTGAGCTTGCTCAGCTTGAACGAGTCCTGCGCGTAGATGCCGAGGTTCGCGTCGAGGTACTCGCCGACTTCGAGCGGCGTGTTCAGCACGGTCACCTGGAGCGGCACGCCGTTGTTGTAGACCTGGTAGAGGTCGGCGTTCGCGTTGTTGTAGCGGCGGTACGGACCCCACGAGTCCTGCATGCCGACCTTGATGTTGTGCGTGCCCGTGACGTACGACGCCGACGCGCCGAAGTTGTAGCGGTCGGGGTAGTTGCCGAGCTGGGCGCTCGGGGCGTTCCAGAGGAAGCCCGTGGAGTTGTCGCTCTTGCGGACGTTCGCGTACCACGCGGCCGTGCCGCGCTCGGCGGCGATGCCGTCCTGGTAGAGGTTGTCGTAGCGCTCACGGTTGAAGGAGAGGCCGCCCTCGACAAGGAGGCGCGGGGTCACCGTGGAGGTCCACTTCGCCGAACCGGTCGCGAAGGTCGGCGTGTGCCACACGACCGACGCCGTGCGCGGGTCGGTCAGCGAGCCCATCGCGTGGCCGCGGAGGCGCATCGCACGATCGTTGAACACGGCGAACTTGTTCTTCGGGGACACCTGCCAGGTGAGGCGGACAATCGGGTTGTCCATCTTCTCGTCCGAGATGCCCTGCTCGCAGGAGCCCGGCTTCGCCGCGCACGCGGCGTAGGCCTGCGGATACGGCACGCCGGCCGGCGTCACGAACGTGTTCGCGATCGGCTTGTCGTAGCGCGCCTTGCGGAACGCGCCGTAGAACCACAGCTTGTCCTTCGCGATCGGACCGCCCTCTTCGATGTTCCACTCGTAGAAGTTGTCGATCTTGTCGACGCCGGTCACGCCCAGGTCGGTCAGGCGCGAGGTGAGGTTGTTGCCCTGCCACGACTTCGGCGACTTGGCGCCCTTGAAGCCGCCGGAGAACTTGTTGCCGCCGTCCTTCGGGACGAGGTTCATGTTCAGGCCGCCGGTGATCGTTTCCGCCGCGCCGCCCGCGGTCTGGTAGACCGCTTCCTGGATCATCGCTTCGTTGTGGTACGCCTGCACCGCGCCGTCACCCATGGTGCCGTTGGTGATCAGGCCGTCGACGGTCACCATCGTGCCGGACGCGCCGACACCGTGGACCGCGAAGTAGGTCTGCTGCATGGCGCGGCTGCCCGCCACGTCGGGCGAGCTGAGGTTCACGCCGACGACCAGCTGGCCAAGGCTCTGAATCGTCTTGGCGCTCGGCACCGCATCGAGCACTTCGCGGTTCAGGACCTGCGACTTGACGTTCGAGCTCGTGTCGACGACCGGGGACGCGCCCGACACTGTAACGGACTCTTCGAGGGCGCCGACCTTCATGTCGGCGTTGATCGTGGCCGTGAAGTTCGCCGGCAGGTCCAGCGCCTCGCGCTTGAAGGTCTGGAAGCCCGGCAGGGTGAACGTAACCGAATAAGTGCCAGGACGAAGGTCGACGATGCGGTACGCACCTTCGCCGTCGGTGATGACGGAGCGGGTCTTCTCGATGAGGACGTCCGACGACGCCTCGACGGTGACACCGGGCAGGATGGCGCCCGAGGTGTCCTTCACCACGCCAGCGATGGCGCTCTGGGCCTGCGCTGCGGCGGGCAGCCACAGGATGCAGCCCAGGGCCGCGATCCCGGCCAACACGAGTTTCCGAATCATTCACAACCTCCCACACCAGCCGAACACTCGGGCTGGATACCGCAGGCGAGATTACCTCCGGGGCGGGCAAACCCGACCTCGGAAAGTGAGGCGTCAAGGAGGGATAAACCCAACGGACACGACGCGATACGGAAGTTTGGATTGGTCGTATTACTTCCGGTTTATGCCTCGGCGGCTGTTGACCGGCCGGGCAGCCTCCGCGTAAAGTTCCGCCCTCTCATTCGGGTTCGATGATTCGGCGCAAGACGCTTTTCCTCGGGTTTTTTCGGGCTTTATCCGACTAGATGGTTCGTTCCCTGACAGCGAGAAGTACACCGAAGGAGGCACGGATGTTGTCGAGCAAGTGGAAAGTGGCGTTTGCCCTGGTGGCGGGCCTGGTGGCCCTGCCCAGCCTGGCGCATGCGCAGAGCGCGATCACCGGTATCGCGCGCGATACCTCGGGAGCGGTGCTCCCGGGCGTGACGGTCGAGGCGGCGAGCCCCGCCCTCATCGAAAAGACCCGAGCGGTCACCACGGACGGTGAAGGCCGCTACAACATCGTGGACCTGCGCCCAGGCGTCTACAGCGTCACGTTCTCGCTCGAAGGCTTCAGCACCGTGAAGCGCGACGGCATCGAACTGCCCGCGGGGTTCACGGCGACGATCAACGGCGACATGAAGGTCGGCTCCCTCGAGGAGACGATCACCGTGTCGGGGTCATCGCCGGTCGTCGATACATCGACTGCCGTGCAGCAGCAGGTCCTGAGCCGCGCCGTGCTCGACGCGGTGCCAACCGGCCGCTCGGTTCCCACGCTGGGCGCCATGCTGACCGGCGCGCGCCTCGCGCTGCCTGACGTCGGCGGCACCTCGGGCATGCAGAACCGCGACCTCACGGTGCACGGGTCGGACGGCCGCGACACCACCTTCATGGTGGACGGCATGATCCTGAACGGCATCGAAGGCGACGGCTCGGTCCAGAGCTACTTCAACGACGCCATGTTCGAGGAGGTCAGCTACCAGACGAGCGCCATCAACGCCGAAACCTCGGCGGGCGGCGTCCGCGCCAACATGATTCCGAAGGACGGCGGCAACCAGTTCAAGGGCACCGGCTTCTTCTCGGCCGGCAACAAGAGCTTCCAGTCCGACAATACGGCCGAAGCCAAGAAGCAGGGCCTGGCCGCGGGCGACGCCCTCTCGAAGGTGTGGGACATCAACCTGTCGCTTGGCGGTCCCGTCAAGAAGGACAAGCTCTGGTTCTTCACCTCCGGCCGCGACTGGGGTGTGTACCAGTACATCGCGAACAGCTTCTACCGCTACGGCTCGCAGGCCGGCGAGCAGACGATCGACGACGCGCGCATTTCGAGCGCGGTCGCCCGCCTGACCTACCGCGCCGGTGACAAGCACAAGATCGCTGGCTACCTCGACCGCATCCGCAAGTTCCGCGGCCACGAGAACTCGGCGCCGGCGGGCTACGCCATCGCCGGTGAAGCCACCGACATCCGCGCGCCCAAGCAGTACTACACGAGCGAGATCAAGTACACGGGCACGCTGACCAGCCGTTTCCTCGTGGAAGCCGGCTTCGCGATCAACAACGAGAGCTACGACCTGACGCCGCTCAACGTCGACTCCGTGCCGCAGCTCGAGCAGGGGGGCCAGACGCCGACCAACGCGCTGTTCATCCCGAAGCGTGACGTGACGCTCCAGACCGCCTTCGACCAGTACGACGGCGGCGTCTACTACCGCGAGCCGATCCGCAAGACGGTCGTCACGTCGGCCTCGTACGTCACCGGTTCGCACAACATCAAGGTCGGCATGCAGTACGGCTTCGGCTACTTCTGGCGGCAGCGCCGCATGGCGGCCGATCTCCTGCAGCTCTACCGCAGCGGCGTCCCCTCGCAGGTGATCATCTACAACACGCCGCAGAGCAGCCAGAGCGACATGAACGCCGACCAGGGCATCTACGCGCAGGACGCGTGGACCCTGGGCCGCGTCACCATCAACCCGGGCGTGCGCTTCGAGCACTTCAACGGGTCGATTCATGGTGAATCGGTCGGCGCTGGCCGCTTCGTGCCGGCGCGCACGTTCCAGGACGTCGAGAACGTGCCCAACTGGAATACCGTGTCGCCGCGTCTCGGTGTTGCGTGGGACGTGCAGGGCAACGGCAAGACCGCGGTCAAGGCCGGCTGGGGCAAGTACATGCGTGCGTACTCGTCCGGTTTCGCCGACACGTACGACCCGAACATCTTCACGTCCGCGACGCTCAGCTGGACCGACCTGAACAACGACAACATCGCCCAGGGCGGCCTGAGCTACAACAACGGAACCCGCACCGCGTGCGTCTACCGGTCGGCCGGATGCGAAATCGACTTCTCGACGTTGTCGGCCACCTTCGGCACGCGCCAGGAAATCAACTTCGCGAAGGACATCGGCCGTCCGTTCCAGTACGAGATGAACGCCAGCGTGCAGCGGGAAGTCATCCCCGGCACCTCGGTGACCTTCTCGTTCGTCCGCCGCGACTACAAGAACCTGATCTGGTCCGACAACCTCGCCGTCGACCCGTCGGACTACACGAAGTACACGATCACCAGCCCGCTCGGGAACAAGGTGGACGTCTACAATCTGAATCCGGCCAAGGCCAGCACCGCGCTGAATCGCCTCGACCAGAGCTCGGACCAGAACAAGCGCTACTACAACGGCTGGGACCTGAACTTCCAGAGCCGGTTGAAGGGGCTCAACCTCTTCGGCGGCTTCAGCTCCGGCCACACCATCGCGGTCACGTGCCAGACCGAAGACCCGAACAACCTGGCGTTCTGCGACCAGAGCCAGTACGACATCCCGATGTACAACAGCTTCAAGCTGAATGGTTCGTACAACCTGCCCTGGAAGCTCCAGGCGGCGATGACGTTCCAGAGCTACAACGGTGATGCCCGCAACGGCACGCTGGACGGCGCGATCCCGGCCACCAGCATGGTGGACCCGTCGCTCCGCGTGACCTGGAACATGGCGCGCGCCGACTTCCTCGCCGCAACGGCCGCCGCCGGCTACAACAACGGCGCGGGCGTCGCGCTCACCCAGTCGTCGGTCAACGTCAGCCTCGTGGCCCCGGGCGTCAAGCTGCTCGACCGCCAGAACCAGGCGGACGTCCGCCTCAAGCGGACGTTCCAGGTCGGCCGCGTGCAGCTCGAAGCGCAGGCCGACGCGTACAACGCCTTCAACTCCGGCGTGGTGCTCTCGCGTGTGCAGACCTACGGCAGCCGTCTCGACGTGCCGGCGTCCATCCTCCAGGGCCGCCTGTTCCGCCTTGGTATCCAGACGCGCTGGTAGGCACGTTCCGAAGTTGGAACTCAGAAGTCAGAAGTCAGAACTCAATCTGAAATCTGAACTCTGAAATCCGAAATGAAAAAGGGCGGCTGGGGAAGTTCCCCGGCCGCCCTTTTTCTATGCCAACCTGAAATCTGAATTCTGCAACCTGCAATCAGAGCGGTTTGCCCAGCCTCGCCTGGATCGCGTCGCGGTAGCCGCGGCTCAGGGTGAGGCGCGTGCCGTTGCGCAGCAGCACCACGTATTCGCCGTTGAACGACGACTGCATCTCCTGGATGCGGTCGACGTTGACGATGGTGGAGCGGTGGATGCGCATGAACTGCTGGGTGTCGAGCTGCGACTCGAGGTGGGCCATGGTGTCGCGCACCAGGTGTTCCTGCTGTCCCACGTGCATGCGCACGTAGTTGCCCGCGGCCTCGCACCAGTCGATATCCCCGGTGCGCATGAAGTGAATGCGGCCGCCCGACTTCACCATCAGCCGGTTGCGCCGACCCAGCTCCGCCCCGCCGCGTGCGGCGTCGTCGCCCGGTGCGGGCGCGACACGGCGCTTGGCCAGGTGTTCACGGGCGTGCCCGAGGGCGGCACGGAAGCGATCGGAGCTGAACGGCTTCAGCAGGTAGTCCAGGGCATGGACCTCGAACGCCCGCAGCGCGTACTGGTCGTAGGCGGTGACGAACACGACCGCCGGCATCCCGTTGGCCTGGATGGTGCGGGCGAGGTCGAGTCCGGTCACTTCCGGCATCTGGATGTCCAGGAACAGCAGGTCCAGATTGCCCTGCTCGATGGCTGCGCGCGCTTCCTCGCCGGTCGCGCACTCGCGCACCACCTCGATGTCCGATTCACCCTTCAGCAGCGACACCACACGCGCGCGTGCCAGTGGCTCATCGTCGGCGACGAGCGCCCGGATCTTCTGGATCATGCAGCACCTGCCTGTATGCCGTCAGTGACGCTTCCGTCGCTGGTGAACGGAATGGCGATCGTGACGCGGAATCCGTTGTCGTTCGCGAACACAAAGGAATGGTTCCCGCCGTAGAGGTGCTCGAGCCGCGCACCCGTGTTGGTGAGGCCGACCCCCTGGTTCATCATCGTGAGATGTGAGGGGGCGACGCCGTCGCCGCTGTCGGTCACGCTGAGGACGAGCCGATCGCCCTCGCGCCTGGCGTCCACCAGGACGCGCCCCTGCCGGGTGTGCGGTGCCACGCCGTGCCTCACCGCATTTTCGACGAGCGGCTGCAGGAGGAAGTTCGGCACGAGCGCGCCGAGCGTCTCGGGCTCGAACTGCATGGCGACCGTCAGGCGCGGCCCGAACCGCACCTGCTCGATATCCACGTACTTCTGCAGCATCTCGAGCTCGTCCTTGAGCGGCACTTCCTGCACGTGCGAGGAGTCGAGCGCCATGCGGAGCAGGCCGCCGAGGCGGTCCATCATCTGGTCCGCGGCCTCGACGTCGATGCGCATCAGGCCGGAGATCGCATTGAGCGTGTTGAACAGGAAGTGCGGCTGCAGCTGGCGCTGGAGCGACTGGAGCTGTGCCTCGATGAGCCGCGTCTCGAGCCTCGCGCTGTCCAGCGCGCGTCGCTCCGACTCGTGCCGGTACTCCAGCGCGTGCGCGATGCCTATCAGGAAGAGGTAGGTCATCAGGATCCAGTCGAGCTGGGTCAGGTATTCGATGCGCGCCGCAAGCCACCAGCCGCGCGGCGGCGCATGCTGCTGCATCAGGAGCATGCGCGTGCCAATCATCGCGACCGAGTGGATGACCGAGTAAACGAGGGCGCCGGTGACGTGCACGGCGTACGGACGCCAGCCCTGGCCGCGGGCGAACTGGAAACGGGTCGCGAGGGCGATCACGACCGGCGCGAGCAGCGCCGGGACGTACCAGTAGACCAGATTCAGCGTCAGCAGGTGCAGCACCATCGTCGAACCGCTGTCTCCGGCTGTCCTCGACAGCAGGTAGGACTGCAGCGTCGACGACAAGCCGAACGCGGTCGCGATGCCGAAGAGGAGCGGCAGCGGAAGACGTCGCGCGGGCATGTAGCACTATCAGCGCCACTCCGGCCGGCGGTCAAGACGCTCGTCCCCATGAGTGCAGGAGTGCCGTATTTCATCACGCCTCTCAGGCGGTTCGTCACAGGGAAGCGGTCGGAGGCGGAGGTTGGAGGTTGGAGGTTGGGGGCTGGAGGTTGGAGGAAGACAGGGACAGGGGCCAGGGATCGGGGACTAGGGATCAGGGACTAGGGATCAGGACTAGGGATCAGGGACTTGGAGGCGGAGGACGTAGCGCCACGCTTCAGCGTGGCGTCGCGGCCAGCACCGGCGTGGTGCGCTTCGCGTCAGCGTGACGGGCACTCGTCACACAGTCGTTGTGACGAATCGGATGCGGCGATGAAGATGCGCGGCCAGGGAGGTCCGCATGTTCGTGGCCGCAGGACTGCTGCTCGCCGCCGTGGCACTCGTGGCAACACCCCAGACCGAGCGTCCCCGTGTCCATCTCGACGTGGTGATGGAGCGCGGCGTCGTCCTCGCGTTCGATGACCTGCGCCAGGCCCTCGCCCACGCGGTGGCCATCTGGCGGCCGGTGGTCGACGTCTCCATCGCCCTGCCTGACGCGCCGCGCCCGGCTGGTTCGGCGGACGCGCTGCGCGTCGTCATCAGCAACCGTCGCCTGGAAGGGGTCGATACCGGGCTGGCGTGGATTCCGTTCGTGGACGGCGAGCCGCAGCGCGAACTGACCGTGTCCATGCCAGGTGTGCGGCGCCTGCTCGAACAGGGGAGCTGGAACGGACGCCCGTTCACCTCGCTGCCGAAGCAGGCCTCATCCCTGTTCCTGCAGCGCGCGATCGGACGGGCGGTGGCGCACGAGATCGGCCATTACCTGCTGCGGACACGCAGCCACGAAGGCAGCGGGTTGATGCGGGCGGTGTTCACCGTGGACGAGATCATGAAGGCGCGGCCGGCGCTGGGGCCGGCCGCACGCAGCTACGCGAGGAGGATGGAGGCCGCAGGCGGGATTGCGGCCGCTCGCACCCGCTAGCTGTCCTTCTTCGTGCCCGGGAGCAGGGGCAGGCTGGAATCGCCGCCGGCCAGCAGCCCCGTCTTGATGTAGGTGAGGAGCTTGTCGCGGGTGTCGGCGATGTCGAGGTTCCGCATCGTGAGCTGGCCGATGCGGTCCTGCGGCGTGAAGAACGCCTCGCCCTTCTCCATCGTCAGGCGCTCGGGCTTGTACGTCAGGTTCGGACTCGAGGTGTCGAGAATCGAGTAGTCGTTCCCCCGGCGGAGTTCGAGCGTCACCTCGCCGGTGACCGCCCGGGCAACCCAGCGCTGGGCGGTCTCGCGCAGCATCATGGCCTGCGAATCGTACCAGCGTCCCTGGTAGAGGAGGCGACCCAGGCGGCGGCCCATGTCGCGATACTGCTCGATGGTGTCCTCGTTGTGGATGCCGGTGACGAGCCGCTCGTAGGCGATGAACAGCAGCGCCATGCCCGGCGCCTCGTAGATGCCGCGGCTCTTCGCCTCGATGATGCGGTTCTCGATCTGGTCGCTCATGCCGAGGCCGTGACGGCCGCCGATGGCGTTCGCGTCCAGCATCAGCTCCACGTTGTCGGTGTAAGTGCGGCCATTGATCGCCACCGGCTGCCCTTCATCGAAGCGCACCGTGACCGTTTCGGCCTTCACCGCCACGTCGTCCTTCCAGAACGCGACGCCCATGATCGGCGCGACGATCTTCATCCCCTTGTCGAGGAACTCGAGGTCCTTCGCTTCGTGCGTGGCACCGAGGATGTTCGAGTCGGTCGAATACGCCTTCTCGACGCTCATCTTGTACTGGAAGCCGCTGCGGATCATGTACTCGGACATCTCCGTGCGGCCGCCGAGCTCGTCGATGAACTGCTGATCGAGCCACGGCTTGTAGATCTTCAGGTTCGGGTTCGCCAGCAGGCCGTACCGGTAGAACCGCTCGATGTCGTTGCCCTTGAAGGTGCTGCCGTCGCCCCAGACGTTGACGTCGTCTTCCTTCATGGCGATGACGAGCATCGTGCCCGTGACCGCGCGGCCGATGGGTGTGGTGTTGAAGTAGGTGACGCCGGCCGTGGAGATGTGGAAGGCGCCCGACTGGATCGCGGCAATGCCCTCGGCGACGAGCTGCTGGCGGCAGTCGATCAGGCGCGCCTTCTCGGCGCCGTACTGCAGCGCGCGGCGCGGGATGTCGTCGTAGTCGGTTTCGTCGGGCTGACCGAGGTTCGCCGTGTAGGCGTAGGGGATGGCGCCCTTCTCGCGCATCCAGTGCAGCGCCGCGCTCGTGTCCAGACCGCCGGAAAAGGCGATGCCGACCTTATCGCCCGTGGGAACTCGTTGGAGAATGATGGCCATTACCCGAAATGATAACCGGTCCGACCGGGAAGCCGGCCGTTCCGAGCCATTCCGAGGCAATTCCGCCAGGAGGGCTGGCCGCTCCCGTGTAGGCGAGCGCGAATCCCCTGTAGAGGCGCGCGAACTCGAGCGTCGCGCGCGGATGCTGCATCAAGGCGTCCTGCTGCAACTGCCAGCTGGCCTCGACGAAGCCGCCGTCGCCCGACAGGTACCGCGCGAGCGCCGCGCCGATGGCCGGCGCGAGCCGCTCCACGAGGCGGGCCACGGTCACGTGGCGCTCGGCCCGGGACGGGTCGAGTCCGGCCAGCGGGAACAGCACATCGCGTTCGAACGCCACGCGCGCGTCGTCGTCGAAGACCAGCGTGGCCGCATGTGTGGCGATCGCCTCGGTCTCGTACGCGTCGGGCGTGAAGAGCGGCACCGCGGCGAGCTCGGGGCGTGCGGCCGCCTCTGTGTCCCTGAGCACGTTGATCACGTGATGGCCCGGATACCCTTCGTGACACGCGAGCTGGAGCACGCGGTCCACGGTCAGGGGATAACTGGTGTTCACGGAGACGACGCTGCGTCCGTGCCCGTGGTAGGTGCTGAAGCCGCTCCAGGGTTCGCCGACCACGTACTTCACCGTCACCGATTCGCCGGGCGGCAGCGACATGCGCGCCGCGGTCCTGGCGCGGCATTCGGCAAGCGCACGTTCGAACACGGCGGGCAGGCGGGGTGCCGGAACCATGAGGTCGGCCTCGAAGGCCTCGAGCCTCGCCGCGGCGTCACCCGATCCGGGCAGCAGGCGATCGATCGCCTGCCGTGTGTCGTCCAGCAGGCCGCGCTCCGGCTCGGAGGGACCGCTGACGCCGTAGAACTGCAGCAGTTCGTCCTGCAGCGACAGGGGGCCGTCCAGCTGCTGCCGGGCACGCGCCGCAACCCCGCGGAGCTGTGCGCGCAGCCATCGGCGCCGCGCCCCCGAGATGCCGCCAGCCGGCAGGGCGTCCAGGCGCCGCTGCGCGTCGGCCGCGCCCTCGGCAATGTCGTTCGCCTCCGCCAGCGTACTGTTGGGGCCTGTGAGGCCTTCGCTGGCCGTATCGCCCGACGCCGCCTGCGGGTCCAGGCGCATCAGCGCGTTCGCCAGGTCCACGTACTCGAGTGCGATGCGATCGAGCGGCGACGGCGTGGGCGTCCGTGCGCAGCCGCCCATGAGGGGGCCGAGTACGAGGGTGCACGCGAGGCTCAGCCCTGCCAGCCCCACCTGCGTTGCCCGCCTGTCCATGCTCGAGCTCACCTGCCTGCCGTTCAGCCCGTGGTTACTGCGTCGGCGGAATGAACGGCACGTCGATCCAGTAGGGCGTGCCTTTCGCCACGAAGGCCACGCGCACGCTCGTCTCCTTGTCGGCGATCGGCTGCCCGGTCAGCAGCCAGCTCTCGCCGGACTCGTCGATGGTGCCGGTGAGGGCCTCCGCCGGGCCCCTGGGGCGCTCCACGGTGAGGGTGACGCTCGATGCGACCGACGCCGGGAGATCCTCGCGCGCCGCGTCGGTGAAGTACACGCGATGGTGGCCGTCCGGCGCCAGCACCACCTCGTAGTGCATGTCGTCGTACATGTAGACCACGCCGCCGTGATGCGGATTGTGATCGCCGTGTTCCATGCCGCTCGGCGGCGCCTCGGGCGCGGGCGCCGATGCGGGCGGCGCCACTGTGGCCGCGGCTGATGCCGCGGGTTCCTGCGCGCGCGATGAACAGGCGCTGGTCGAGACCAACAGTGCGGGCACCACCAGGGCGTATATCCGAAGTGACATCGTGCGTGGACCCTTCGCAAACACGCTGCCATGAAAGATGTCGGCGTCCGCGCTCTTCCGGAGGGAAATCGGGCGTATTCACGAGGCCTCGCACAGCCGTCCAGACCATCGTGTCGTTCTTCTCCGTGCGCAGAACATTTATGTAGCACCTGAATCCGCGTGAAATCCAGCCAGCAGACACTCGTGTCGCCTCGCCTCCCGGCATCCACGCAGCCTTGTTGCTTTTGTGCGGCGCGCCCGCCGCCCCCTCACGCGCGCTTCGTTCGAATCCTCAGGAAAACCGCTGATTTCACGCATGGCGTACCGGTTGCACTAAGACCGGCACACACGCACAGCTGACGATTCGCACGTGCACTAGGAGAAGTGAGGACACATCCCAATGGGACGCCACCTGCTACGCGCCCTGCTGCTCTTGATCGTGACTGCCATTCCCGCACTGGCGCAGACCACCAGCGCCACTACGGCGACCGTGACCGGCACGGTTGCCGATTCGTCCGGCGGCATGCTTCCAGGCGTGACGGTCAATCTCTCCGGTTCGTCGATGATGGGCGTCCAGTCCACGGTGACCACCGAGACTGGAGCCTACCGGTTCATCTCCATCCCTCCCGGTGAGTACAAGCTCACCTTCGATCTGCCGGGCTTCTCGACGATCACGCGCGAGCCGGTCCGCCTGACGGCGAACTTCACGGCCACGATCAACGTGACGATGGGTGTGGCACAGCTCGAGGAGAACGTCACGGTGACCGGCGCATCGCCGGTCGTCGACACGGCGTCGACC
Organism: Vicinamibacterales bacterium; assembly: GCA_046331345.1. Taxonomy (GTDB): domain Bacteria; phylum Acidobacteriota; class Vicinamibacteria; order Vicinamibacterales; family CAVVIG01; genus CAVVIG01. The sequence goes on from JAXLRA010000008.1 coordinate 47,047, forward strand.
TCGATCTCCACCACCTTCGACAAGGAAACGCTCGCGAACCTGCCGAGTGCGCGCGACTACTGGGCGATTCTCTCGGAAGCGCCGGGCGTCAAGATGCAGCGCATCGACGTCGGCGGCAGCGCCGCCGGCACGCAGACCACCTACTTCGTCTACGGCACAACCGGCCAGGTCCGGCCGATGGTCGAGGGCATCAACTCCACCGAGGGCACGAACGCCTTCGGCAACTACGTCGACTACGGCTCGTTCGAAGAAGTGTCGGTCGGCAGCGGCGCGTCGAGCGCCGAAAGCCCCGTGCCGGGCGTCTTCACGCAGCTCATCTCGAAGTCGGGCGGCAACACGTACCACGGCTCGTTCTACGGCGACAAGGAGTTCGAGAGCTTCCAGTCGTTCAACGTCGACGCGGCGCAGATCAAGGCGGGCGTCACCGGTGGCGGCGGTCTCAACCCGGAAGACACCAACCGCATGTCGAACTACAGCGACAAGAACGCGGACATCGGCGGCTTCCTGAAGAAGGACAAGGCCTGGTGGTACGCGTCGGTCCGCGCGCTCGACTCGAACGTGCGCTACACGAACTACCCGGTCGAGACCTTCAAGACCGAGCTGCGCAACTTCACCGCGAAGGGCACCTACCAGCTCTCGCAGAACAACAAGCTGATTGGCTACTACCAGCCCAGCTCGAAGGTGCAGCCGACGCGCCTTGATCGCCAGCTGCTGAACGCGACCACCGCCATTCACCTGGCGACGGACGACAGCTTCCGCCAGGATTACGCCCCGCTCCTCTGGAAGGCGGAGTTCAACTCGATCCTGACGCCGTCGACGTTCTTCGAAATCCGCACGGGCGCCTTCGGCTACGACTGGGAAGACACCCCGTCGGGCAAGGCCACCAGCTACGAGGACCTGAACACCAACATCGTGTCGGGCCGTGCCCGCGCGCGCGACTACAAGATCAAGCGCAATCAGGTGCTCGGCTCGGTGAGCTACCTGAAGAACGGCTGGATCGGCACGCACAGCCTGAAGCTGGGCGGCGAGTACTTCCACGAGACGCAGACCGCCTATCGCTTCGCGGGCTCCTACAACGACGTGCTGCACATCATGCGCAGCGGCGTGCCGTCGGAGGTCATGCTCTTCGAGCCGGCCGCGTCGGAGAACGGGCTCCATGTCGTGGGCACCTACCTGCAGGACAACTGGAAGGTCAACAACCGCCTCACGGTGAACCTGGGCCTGCGCTACGACTACTACCGGAACTTCCTGCCGGAGCAGACGCACGAGGCGTTCGCCTATACCACGTCGACGATCACCTTCCCCGCGGTGAGCAACCTGAATCACTGGAGCCTGCCGGCGCCGCGCCTCGGCCTCACCTACACCCTCACGGGCGACGGCAAGACCGTGCTGAAGGCGAACTACGGCAAGTACTGGTGGAACCCGGGCGCGCAGCTCTCGCAGGACAACAACCCGAACCCCGAGGTGTGGTTCCGCCGGTATGTGTGGAACGACCTGAACGGCGACAAGGTGTACCAGAAGGGTGAAGAGGGACGCCTGAACAGCTCGGCCGGCGGCGTGGCCACGCAGGTGATTGGCGCCGACCTGAAGGACACCTACACGACCGAGTTCGCCGGCTGGCTCGAACGCGAAATCATCCCGGACTTCGGCGTGCGCGGCGGGGTCGTCTACCGCAAGGAAAACAACCTGGCGGTGGCCTACAACGCGAACCGCCCGTTCAGCGCCTACACCGTGCCGGTCACGATCCAGGACCCCGGTCCCGACGGCGTGGCTGGGAACGCCGACGACGGCGCGGCCTACAGCACGTTCAACCTGAGCGCGGCGGCGCTGGCGCTGCCCATCGTCAACACCTACGCCAACGTGGAGGGTGCCGAGAGCGACTACACCACGTTCGAAATCACCGGCACGAAGCGCATGAGCCACAACTGGTCGGCCATGATCTCGTTCACGAAGACCTGGAGCGCCGCGCAGGCCGCCACCTTCTTCGGCACGGGCTTCCGCCAGAACGCCCTCGTCGTCTCGCCGGCGGACACGATCAACACCGAGGCTGACGGCCAGGTGAAGTACACCGACTACTCGGTGAAGCTGAACGGCACGTGGAACGCGCCCTTCGGCCTGAAGATCTCGCCGATGCTGCGCTACCAGGCCGGCCAGAACTGGGGCCGCACGTTCTCGGCGGTGATGAACTACGGCACGATCCGCGTGCCGGCCGAGCCGCTGAACTCGCGGCGCCAGCGCGACATCGCGGTCACCGACATCCGCATCGAGAAGCAGATCGGCATCGGCCGCGGCGCCAAGATCGGTCCGTTCCTCGACGTCTACAACATCTTCAACACGAACGCCGAGCAGAACATCACCTGGGCGTCCGGCTCCTCGTTCCTCCGACCGACCGCCATCGTCCCGCCGCGCGTGGGCCGCATCGGCGCGAAGGTCAGCTGGTAAGCACGGGTCCCGGGCCGCGCGCCGGATGGCGCGGGCCCGGGTTCCGGTCCGGCTGAAGCCGGACCCCACACACTCTCGGAGATGCACAGCATGTTCAGGGCGAATCGTCACGGCTCCACTCATCAACTCCTCGTGTCGGGAGCCATGTGTCTCGCGCTGGCCGGCTGTCAACGAGCACCGGATACCAAGGCCGCCGCTCAGGCCGGCACCGCTTCCTCGACTCCAGCTGGTGCCGGGGCGAGCCTTGGTATCCGGCCCGACGGCGACACCGAGTCGAAGATCGACATGAGTCAGATCCACAACGAGGATCTGAAGAAGGTCTTCAGCTACATCGACGCGCACGTCGATGAGCACGTCGGGAACCTGCAGAAATGGATTCAACAGCCGTCCGTGTCGAACTCGGGTGAGGGCATCCCCGAGTCGGCCGAGATGGTGAAGGGCTTCTTCGAGCAGCTCGGGTGCCAGGAGTCGCGCGTCTACGACGTCGGCACCACCGAGTGGGGCTCGCAGGGCAACCCGGTCGTCTACGCGAAGTGCGACGAAGGGGCCGAGAAGACGGTCGTCATCTACTGGATGTACGACACGATGCCAGTGACGCAGCCGGACGTCTGGATCGCGCCGCCATTCGAGGGACGGCTCGTCGAGATGGCGCCGTTCAAGAAGGTGCTCATCGGACGCGGTGCCACCAATTCCAAGGGGCCGCAGATGGCGCAGTGGAATGCGCTGATGTCGATCCGCGCGGCGGTCGGCAAGCTGCCCGTCAACTTGATCTTCGTGGCCGAGGGCGACGAAGAGCGCATGTCCATCGGCTATCGCCAGTTCGTGCGGCAGCACCCCGAGCTGTTCAAGGGCGCGACCGCGATGTACCGCTTCGGGAGCCAGGGCTTCAGCGGCGGCGGCGAGCTGTCCGGCGCGTCCGAGGGCTGCGTCTACGTGGAACTGACGACGAGCGGCGCCAAGTGGGGCCGTGGCCCGACCGTGTCGGACATCCACGGCGGCAACAAGCGCAGCGTGGACAGCCCGGCCTGGCGTCACATCAAGATGCTCCAGACGCTCGTGTCCGACGATGGCAACAAGATCCTGATCGACGGCTTCTACGACAACATCGAGCCGCTCTCGAAGGACGAACTGTCCAAGCTCGAAGCGGCCGCCAAGGGCGTCGACATGGACATCGCCGCGAAGAACCTCGGCGTGGCGCGCTTCATCAGTGACGATCCGCTGACCTACCTCAAGATGGCCCGCTACGGCACGTCGATGAACCTCGACGGCATCTGGGGCGGCAACATGTATGCGGGCGGCGCCGGCGCCATCCTCCCGAACAAGATCACCTCGAAGCACAACTTCCGCTACCTGCCGAAGCAGGACGGGATGGACATCACGCGCAAGCTCCGGGCGCACCTCGACAAGCACGGCTACCAGGACGTGGAGATGAAGGTCATCGGTGACGTGCCGTGGGCCAAGATGAGCTACGACAACGATGCCGCGAAGGCGCTGATGAAGACCTACGACGCCTTCGGCATCCGCTACGGCCAGCCGGCCGACATTCCCAGCATCCTCGGCGGCTACTGGCCCGCCTACCTCTTCACCGGCGACGTCATGAACATCCCGATCGTCGGCGGGGCCGCCGGCTACGGCAGCAACGCCCACGCGGCGAACGAGTTCTACGTGATCGAGGGGGCCGGCAAGGTCTACGGCATCACGGGCGCCGAGAAGTCGATCGCCACCTTCTTCTACAACTTCGCCGGCAAGAACGGCCCGGCCACGCCGGTCGCGACGAACTGAGGCTCGGATGGCGCTCATTTCGCTCCAGAACCTGACCAAGACCTATCACGTCGGCGAAGTCGACGTGCACGCGCTGCGCGGCGTCTCGCTCGACATCGACGCCGGCGAGTTCGTCAGCATCGTCGGCCCCTCGGGCTCCGGCAAGTCGACGTGCATGCACATCCTGGGGTGCCTCGACCGGCCGACGACCGGGAAGTACCTGCTCGAAGGCAAGGACGTCTCGCAACTGTCGCGCGACGAGCTCGCACGGGTGCGGAACCACAAGATCGGGTTCGTCTTCCAGAGCTTCAACCTGCTGCCGCGCACCTCGGCGCTCGAGAACGTGGAACTGCCGATGCTCTACACGGGCGCGAAGGTGCCCCCGGCTGAGCGGCATGCACGTGCGAAGAAGGCGCTGGCGGCTGTGGGTCTCGAGAATCGCATGGACCACATGCCGAACCAGCTGTCGGGCGGCCAGCAGCAGCGTGTGGCCATCGCCCGGGCGCTGATGACGGAGCCGCCGATCCTCCTGGCCGACGAACCGACCGGCAACCTCGACTCACGGACGAGCGTGGAGGTGATGGAGATCTTCCAGCGGCTCCGGCAGGAGCGTGGGATCACGGTCATCCTCATCACCCACGACCACGACATCGCCGAGTACGGCTCGCGCGTCGTCAGCTTCAAGGACGGACACATCCTTTCAGATTCGAAGAACGAGAGCTGGCGCGAGGCGAGCAAGGAACTGGCGGACATGCCGCTGGTCACGGCCTGACCCATGGAACTGTCCGCCTGCTTCGCCCTCGCCTGGCGCACCCTCCGCAGGAATGGACTGCGCTCGGCGCTGACGCTGCTCGGCATCACCATCGGAGTGGGCGCCGTGCTGACCATGGTGGCGGTCGGGAACGGGGCGCGCGCATCCATCGAGGACCAGGTGGCGGCAGCCGGCATGAACGTGATTACCGTCACCGCCGGCAACTACAAGATGAAGGGCGAGACCGAAGGGGGCGGTGTCGCCGATCACCAGGCGTCCTGGATCGAGCCGGAGGCGGACCCCGACGAGGAGACGCCAAACCTCGATCGCTACCGGCCGGCCGTCTACTACCCGCAGCGCAACCAGCCGGTGTTCTCGCTGATCGCCTCCCACCCGGAGGACGATCCGATGGAGAAGCACAACCACCCGACTGCGCGCGAGCGCCTGGGCGACTCGGCGGCCGGCCTTGGCGCGGCGGCCACGCTGACGAGGCCAGACGCCGACGCCATCCGTGCGCAGGTCAAAGGGGTCCAGTACGTCGCGGCAGGCGTCCACGAGTCGGCCCGGGTCGTGCTGAACGACCGGCGCTGGTTCACGCGCCTTCACGGCACCGAGTCGGACATGCCGCGGATCCGGCGCACCTGGTCGTTCACGCACGGGCGCTTCTTCAACGACCGCGAGAACGCGGCGGGCGCGCAGGTCATCGTGCTGGGGAGCGTCGTCTACGGCAAGCTCTTCCCGGACGGCAAGACCGATCCCACCGGCACAACGGTCACCATCTGGAACCAGCCGTTCACGGTGGTCGGCGTGCTCACCTCCACCACGTGGACCTCATCCGGCAACGTGGGCGACGACGAGTTCGACGCGGTCTACGTGCCGCTCGGCGCGGTGCACCGGCTCCTGAACCTCTCGAAGCTGAACACGATCACCATCACCTCGAAGTCGGCGGCCGAGACGACGCGCGTGTCGAAGGACGTGACGACGCTGCTCCGTCAGCGCCACAGCATCGCCGAGTCGGCACCGGACGACTTCGTCGTGAAGACGCAGGCGAGTTCGGCCCTCGGCAAGGGGATCAACCCGCAGATCGCGCGGGCCATCTCCGGCAACGTGCCCGGCCTCGAGGCCGTCACGCTGGAGCAGTTGTCCACCACGCTCGAGCGCTCGAGCCGCACGATGACGGCGCTGCTGGCGAGCGTGGCGAGCGTCTCGCTGCTCGTGGGCGGCATCGGCATCATGAACGTGATGCTGCTGTCGGTCACTGAACGGACCCGCGAAATCGGGATTCGCATGGCACTCGGCGCCCGCGGCCGCGACGTGATGCTGCAGTTCATGGCGGAGGCGGTCACGCTCAGCCTGACGGGCGGCGTCATCGGCGTCGCCGTGGGGCTCGTGGCCGCCGGATCCGTGCGCAGCATGCTGAAGTGGGCCGCCATCATCTCACCGGGCGCGATCCTCCTTGCGGTTGGCGTGGCTGCGGCGGTGGGCGTGTTCTTCGGCCTCTATCCCGCTCGACAGGCATCGAAGCTCGATCCGATCGACGCGCTGCGGTTCGAGTAGGCCTCGAACCGGCCACGGATACCACTTTCGAATGGAACTGCTCGCCACCGTGCAGCTTGCGCTTCGGGCCATTGGCCGCCACCGGCTCCGGTCGGCGCTGACGCTGCTCGGCATCACGATCGGGGTTGCGGTCGTCATCGTCATGGTGGCGATCGGCACCGGCGCGCAGCGCTCGATCGAGCAGCAGGTCCGGGCGGCGGGCGCGAACCTCGTCACCGTCACCGCTGGGAACTACTCGCCTGGAAACCTGGACCCGAGCTCGGGCGACGTGGTCGATACCGGAGAGCTGGCTGGCGGGTCCACCTTGAGCGCGTCCACCACGGCACACAAGGCCACCACCAGCGGGGCCGGTTGGGCGGGGCAGGGCGTGTCGCCCCGGTTGGCGGGCCGCGGGGCATCCACCCGGCTGTCGGTCGACGACGCCGCGGCGATCCTCTCCGGGGTCGCCGGGGTGCGGGCGGTGGCGCCTGGCGTCAGCGAGAGCGCGGTGATGTGGAACGGGCAGACCTCGGTCTTCGGCCGTCTTCACGGCACCGATGCGCCCCTGCCAGACATGCGGGCGATGACGATGCTCGCCGGAGCGTTCTTCGGAGCGAAGGCGGTGGCGACCGGCGCGAACGAAGTGGTGCTGACCCCGCCAGTGGCGACGCGCCTGTTCGGCGGAGCGGAGCAGGCGCTCGGGAAGAGCGTCCGCATCAGGCAGACGAACTTTACGGTCGTGGGCGTGGCGTCGAAGAGTGCCGGTCTGTCGACGACCGGAGCGTCGCTGGATGAGGTCTACGCACCGTATCCGGCGGTGCAGGCGCTGCTCGGCGTGACGCACCTGCATGCGATCGCCGTGTCGGTGGACCGGGCCGGGGAGTCGACGCGGATTTCGAGTGACGTGACGACGCTCCTCCGCGCGCGTCACAGCCTCGGGCCGACCGATCCTGACGACTTCGTCGTGCGGACCCAGGCGAGGGACGCGATCAACGGCAAGGGGGTCAACCCGCTCCTCGCGCGTGCGGTGGCCGGCAGCGTGGTCAACCTCGATGAGGTGACCCTGGCGGAGATCGCCACGTCCCTCGAGCGCTCGAGCCGCACGATGACGGCGCTGCTGGCGAGCGTGGCGAGTGTCTCGCTGCTCGTCGGCGGCATCGGCATCATGAACATCATGCTCGTGTCGGTCACCGAGCGGACGCGGGAGATCGGGATTCGCATGGCGCTCGGGGCGCGCGGGCGCGACGTGCTGATTCAGTTCCTCGTCGAGGCGATCACGCTCAGCGTGATCGGCGGGTTGATCGGTGTCGTGATCGGCATCGTGGGGTCGGGCGGCGTGGGTCGCATGCTCAGGTGGGCCACCGTCGTCTCGCCGGCCAGTGTCGCGATTTCCGTGTGCGTGGCGGCACTGGTCGGCATCTTCTTCGGGTTCTACCCCGCGAGGCAGGCCTCGCGGCTCGATCCGGTCGATGCGCTTCGGTTCGAGTGAGTCGGCAGGCAGGCAGGCAGGCAGGCAGGCAGGCAGGCAGGGCGCGTGAGGCTGAACCCTCGATGTGGCTCAGGGCCTCTTCGACGTGGCTCAGGGCAGGCAGGGCTGGACAGGTGAGGGACTGATGGAACTCGTGGGAACCATTCGCATCGCAGTGCGGGCGCTCGGGCGGCACAAGCTGCGGACCTTCCTGACGATGCTGGGGATGATCATCGGCGTCGCGGCGGTGATGACGATGGTGGCGCTCGGCAGCGGTGCCCAGGCGTCGGTCGAGGACGAGATGAAGTCGGCCGGCACCAACCTCGTGTATGTCAGCGCCGGCAACTACACGCGCGGCGGCGACGACATCAAGGTGGCATCGGGGCTCGGCTCGGCGAAGACGCTGATCGTCGCCGACGCCGATGCGATCCGGCGCGAGGTGAAGGGCATCAAGTTCATCTCGCCCGGGGTGGGGGACCGAGCGCCGATGGCCAACGGCGACCGGCGGTACTTCAACCGCGTGGTCGGCGTCGACGCCGAGTTCTCGGCGATGTATTCGTGGACCATCCGGCGTGGCGGCGCGATGTTCGGCCCGGCCGCCGTGGCGCAGCACGCGAGCGTGGCCGTTCTCGGCACGGCGGCCGCGACGGCGCTCTTCGGCGCCGAGGATCCCATCGGCAAGACCTTCACGATCCGCTCCCAGACCTTCACGGTTGCCGCGGTGACCGAATCGAAGGTCGAGGACCAGGCCGACTCGGTGTTCGTGCCGTATACGACCCTGCAGCAGATGCGCGGGCTCACCAACCTCGAGACGATCACGATCGCGGCCGAGCAGGCCGGCGAGGCCTCGCGCATTGCCAGCGAGGCCGGCGCCCTGCTGCGCAGCCGCCACCGCCTGAGTGGCGCCACACCGGACGACTTCACGGTCAAGACCGAGGCGGCCAAGGCGCTGACGAAGGGGCTCTACACCTCGGCGGCGGTCTTCGTGCTCGCCAACCTGCCGCAGCTCGACCAGATCACGCTGGAGGAGATGACCGGCACGCTGCAGCAGACCAGCCGCACCCTCACGATGCTGCTGGCGAGCATCGCGGCGATCTCGCTCGTGGTGGGCGGCATCGGGATCATGAACATCATGCTCGTCTCGGTCACCGAGCGCACGCGCGAGATCGGCCTGCGCATGGCGCTCGGTGCGCGCGGCCGCGACGTGCTCGTGCAGTTCCTCGTCGAGGCGCTCACCCTGAGCCTTGCCGGCGGCGTGATTGGCATCGCGCTCGGCTTCGTTGCCTCGCGCGTCGTCACCCAGATGCTCGAGTGGCGGACGGTGATCTCCCCGGGGGCCATTGCGATGGCGTTCGGGACGTCGCTCGTAACCGGGGTGTTCTTCGGGTTCTATCCGGCCAGGCGCGCGTCGCAGCTCGACCCCATCGACGCGCTCAGGTTCGAGTGAACCAGGACGGGCACACAGACATCCACGAGGGGACACGGGTCGCGACCGATGGCCGGGGGGCTTCGTCGCTGCCCGCCCCTTCGTGGGCGTGAGTGAACAGCGGGACACGGAGGGCACCGCGTGGCAGGCGCTCCTGAAGCCCGTTGAGGACCATCAGACCGAAACGGAGCATTCATGAAAAGAACAGCGTTCGCGTTGCTTGTCGCGTCAGCCATGGCACTCAGTGCGTGCTCCGGCGGATCGTCGCCCGCCACCAGCACTGCGGCTCCAGCCGCCGAGACGGCGAAGAAGAAGCTCGGCATCCGGCCCAACGGTGATACCGAACTCTCGCCGGACATGTCGCTCGTGAAGAGCGAGGAGCTGAAGAAGGTCTTCGAGTACATCGACGAGCACGTCGATGACCACGTCGAGAACCTCCAGAAGTGGATTCAGCAGCCGAGCATCTCGAACTCGGGTGAAGGCATCCCCGAGTCGGCCGAGATGGTGAAGGGCTTCTTCGAGCAGCTGGGCTGCCAGGAGTCGCGCGTCTACGACGTCGGCAAGACGGAGTGGGGCGCGCAGGGCAACCCGGTCGTCTTCGCGAAGTGCGACGAAGGCGCGCCGAAGACGCTCGTCATCTACTGGATGTACGACACCATGCCGGTGACGCAGCCCGACGTGTGGGTGGCGCCGCCGTTCGAGGGACGGCTCGTCGAGCAGGCGCCGTTCAAGAAGGTGCTCATCGGCCGCGGGGCCACCAACTCCAAGGGCCCGCAGATGGCGATGCTGAACGCCCTCATGTCCATCAAGGCGGTGACCGGGAAGCTGCCGGTCAACATCATGTTCGTCGCCGAAGGGGACGAGGAGCGCATGGACGTGGGCCTGCGCCAGTTCATGAAGGACCACAAGGACCTGCTCAAGGGCGCTGACGCGATGTGGGGCGACGGCGGCCAGAGCCCGTCTGGCCGGGGCAACGTCTCGGAGGGCAACTCGGAAGGCTGCGTCTACGTCGAGATCACGACGAGCGGCACGAAGTGGGGCCGTGGCCCGACGGTGTCGGACATCCACGGCGGCAACAAGCGCAGCGTGGACAGCCCGGCCTGGCGCCACATCAAGGCCATTGCCTCGCTCGTCTCCGAGGACGGCAACACCGCCAAGGTCGAAGGGTTCTACGACGACGCCCTGAAGCCGAGCCTGGAACAGCTGAACCGCTACAAGGAGGCGGCGAAGTCCTTCGACGTGGAGGAGGCGGCCCGGAACCTCGGTGTCGCGCGCTTCATCTCCGACAAGCCCGAGGACATCCTGCGCGATCGCAACTGGATCTCGTTCAACATGGACGGCATCTGGGGCGGCAATATGTATGCGGGCGGCGCCGGTGCCATCCTCCCGAACAAGATCACCTCGAAGCACAACATCCGGTACGTCCCGAACATGAAGGGACCGGACCTGGTGGAGAAGATCAAGAAGCAGCTGATCAAGAACGGCTACCCGGACGTGGAAGTGAAGACCATCGGCGACGTGCCGTGGCGTGAGGCGAAGCTGGCGGGCGACCTGCCGATGGCGCAGTCGCGCGCGCTCGACATCATGCGCATTCCGCACGCGGTCCCCAAGGTCGAGATGCAGACGGCCGGCGGCTACTGGCCGGCGTACCTGTTCGGGTCGGACTACGAGGGCGGCATCAACATCCCGATTTCGAACGCCGGGGCCGGCTACGGCGGCAACGCCCACGCGGCCAACGAGTTCTACGTGATCGAAGGGGCCGGAAAGGTGTACGGTATCGCAGGCGCAGAGAAGACCCTGGCGGCGGTGCTGTTCAACTACGCAGGCAAGAACTAGACGTTCCGAAGTGAGAACTGAGAATTGAGAAGTGACGCTCGGAAGTTCTGAGGTTCCAGATTCACTTCTCAGTTCTGAGTTCTAAGTTCCTCGAGGAGATTCCATGAAGGCGAGATCGATGTGGGCGAAGGCGGCGGCCCTGAGCGCGGCCATCGCCGTGGCGGCACCGTCACTCGGTGCGCAGGGCGCGCGGCCCCAGGCGCCGAAGCCGGCGGCGACGCCGGCCAAGCCGGCCGTGAACCCGAAGCTGGATGGGTACAAGAAGGAAGTGCTGGCCGACGTGGAGGGGATGTCCACCTTCACACAGCAGATGGTCGACCAGGTCTTCAGCTACGGTGAACTCGGGTTCCAGGAGTTCGAGACCACGAAGTACCTGACCGACATCCTGAAGAAGAACGGCTTCACCATCCAGGAGAACCTCGCGGGCATCCCGACGGCGTGGATGGCGAGCTGGGGCTCCGGCAAGCCGGTCATCGCGCTCGGCTCCGACATCGACGACATCCCCCAGGCCTCGCAGAAGCCCGGGGTGGCGTGGCACGAACCGATGATTCCCGGCGCGCCCGGACACGGCGAAGGCCACAACTCCGGCATGCCGCTCAACATCACCGCCGCGCTCGCCGTGAAGAAGATCATGGAGCGCGACCACCTGCCGGGCACCATCAAGCTGTGGCCCGGCGTCGCGGAGGAACTGCTCGGCACGAAGGCGTACTACGTGCGTGAAGGCGCCTTCAAGGACGTGGACATCGCGCTCTTCGCCCACGTCGGCGACGCGATGAATGTGAGCTGGGGCGACGGGATGAGCAACGGCCTCATCTCGGTCGAGTACCTGTTCAAGGGCGAGAGCGCCCATGCCGCGGGCGCTCCGTGGCGCGGCAAGTCGGCGCTGGACGCCGCGGCCCTGATGGACATCGGCTGGCAGTACCGCCGCGAACACCTCCGCCTGCAGCAGCGCTCCCACTCCGTCTACAGCGACGGCGGCGACCAGCCGAACGTGGTGCCGCCGACTGCGGCGATCTGGTACTACTTCCGTGAGACCGACTACGCCCACATCAAGGAACTGTGGGAGATGGCCGACAACATGGCCAAGGGCGCCACGCTGATGACCGACACCACGGTCACCTCGCGCGTGCTCGGCTCCGCGTGGCCGTCGCACATGAACAAGACCGTGGCCGAGACGATGCACGCCAACATGGAAATCGTCGGCATGCCGACCTGGTCCGAAGCCGACCAGCTGCTGGCGCGCTCGCTCCAGCGCGAAGTGAAGGTGCCGGAGATCGGCCTCCGCACCAAGATCAACGAGCTGCGTGGACGCGAGCAGATCTCCGACGACGAGAAGCGCGGTGGCGGCTCGGACGATATCGGTGACGTGTCGTGGAACGTGCCGACCGTCACGCTGAACTACCCGGCGAACATCGCCGCGGGGCCGGGGCACAACTGGGCCAACGCGGTGTCGATGGCGACCCCCATCGCGCACAAGGGGACGACCGCGGGTGCGAAGGTGCAGGCGCTGACCGTGCTCGACCTGGTCACCCGCCCCGAGCTGGTGCAGCAGGCGTGGGACTACTTCAAGAACGTCCAGACCAAGGACAAGAAGTACGTGCCGCTCCTCCGCCCCGAGGACAAGCCCGCCATCTGGCTGAACAAGGAGACGATGGACAAGTACCGGCCGGAGATGAAGAAGTACTACTTCGATCCGACGAAGTACAAGACCTACCTCGAGCAGCTCGGTATCGAGTACCCGACGGTCCGCAAGTCCTCGACTTCCAACTAGCAGGAATGCTGATTGCTAATTGCTGATTGCTGATTTGAACGTCAAATTGGCAATCAGCAATCAGCCTTCGGCAGTCCCTACTGGGTCTTCCCGCCTCGAACCGTGGTGGCCGCCCCCCTCAGCACCTTCCCCGGCTTCGCTCCCGTGTGTTCCCCCTTGTCGATGACCAGCGTGCCGTTCACGAGCACGTACGGCACACCCTTCGCGTAGGACTTGGTCTTCTCGAAGGAGTTCGTCTCCCCGACGGTCTTCGGGTCGAACACCGCGATGTCCGCCGCGTAGCCTTCACGCAGCAGTCCACGATCCTTGAGGCCGAGGATCTGCGCCGGCAGGCCGCTCATCTTCCGGATCGCGTCTTCCATGGTCAGGACCTTCTGATCGCGGACGTAGTGACCGAGGACCCGGACGCTGGTGGAGTAGTTGCGCGGGTGTGGGACGCCGGGCGCGTCGAGGTTGATCGCCGAGCCGTCGCTCGCGATGGCGACCCACGGCTGCTTCATCACCAGCCGCACATCGTCTTCGGACATGGTGTGGAACATCCCCGAGATGCGCCCGCCGTCCTCGGCCATCAGGGTGATGCAGGTGTCGGCCGGGTCAGCGTCGCCGCGGAGTTTCGCGATCTCCGAGATCCGCATCCCCTCGTACTTCTTGTTGCCCGGTGAGCCGGCGCGTCCCATCACGATGCCTTCCCAGCCGCCGTGCTCGTGGACCCAGGTCTTGAAGTCCTTGTCCTGCTTGATGCGGTCGCGCGTGGCCGTGTCCTTGAGAAGCACGGCAAAACGCTCCGGTCCGCCGTCGCGCGCCCACACCGGAAAGAAGGCGCTCCAGCCGTGGTTCATCGCCGTGTAGGGGTACTCGTTCGCGGTGATGTCGAGCCCGCGCGCGCGGGCGTCTTCGATGGTCTTCAGGTAGCCGCCGACCGTGCCCCAGTTCGCCTGGCCGCGAATCTTCAGGTGGAAGATGTGCACCGGAATCTTCGCCTCTTCGGCCACGCGGATGGCGAACGCCAGTTCCTTCGTCTGCTCGAACCCTTCGCTGCCGATGTGGGAGGTGTAGTTGCCGCCGAGCGACGCGGCCACCTTCGCCATCTCGATGATCTCCTCGGGATGTTCGGGGCCCCCGCTCTCGAAGCGGGTGACGAGGCCCCATGCCCCTTCGTGCATCGAACGGGCGACCAGGGCTTTCATCTTGTCGATTTCAGCCGGCGTCGCGGCCCGAGGCGTGTAGCCCATCACCACGACCCGCACCTGTTCGGCGGAGACGTGCGAGATGGCGTTCATCGAGATGCCCTGCTTCTCCAGCCGGCCGAAGTAGCCGGTGAAGTCGGTCCAGTCCTGCGTGACGCCGTCCGTCGTGACCGGCTTGAGGCCGTCGCGGGGCGCCGCCGACGTGCTCTCGCCCATGATGTCGAGCGTGACACCCTGCCGGACCTTGCTCTGCGCGGTGCCGTCCTGGAGCAGCGGGAGTTCCGAGTGCGTGTGCAGGTCGATGAAGCCGGGCGAGACGATCAGGCCCGACGCGTCGATGACCCGCCCGGCCTGCGCGTCAGCGAGATGTCCGATGGCCGCGACGCGGCCGTTCAGCACGGCGACATCGCCGGCGTACCAGGGATTGCCGGTGCCGTCCACGATGTGTCCGTTGCGGATGATCAGGTCGTAGCGCGCGCCCTGGGCACCCAGGTGCGTCGTCGCCAGCAGGGCCAGCGCCGCGGCACTGGCAGCAAGCCACGCGCGGGTGATGAATCGAGACATAACGAGTCCTCCGTCGAAGGGCAGCGCAGGAGCAAGGCCCTCGCCACCCTGTGCCGGCCCAGCGCAGCCACATCGGGCCGATTCGCGCCAGATTATCGCGATTGCGGGCCGGTGTCCCGCCGCCGCTCCAGACAAGAGTGTTACGACGCGCCGCGGAGCCTACGAGGACGTCGTGTTGGGGCCCTGAACGCCAGGCTGAAGCCTGGCGCTACGTACCAGCCGGCCCTGCCCCCTAGTCCCTGATCCCCGGTCCCTGATCCCTGATCCCCGATCCCTGATCCCTGATCCCTGATAATGACCCGTGCCCTTCGCCATCCCCGTCATCGTCGCCATGTACGGCGCGTTCCTGTTCGTTGGCTGGCGCGCCTCGCGGCGTGCCGGGGCGGGCACGGCCGCCGACCTGATCGTGGCCGGCCGCGACATGCCGATGCTGGTGGCGGCGCTGACCATGACCGCCACCTGGGTGGACGGCGGCTACCTGCTCGGTACCACCGAAGGCGCCTACAAGTCGTCGGTGCAGCTCGGGCTGCAGGGCGGCCTCTGCTTCGGCATCTCGCTCATTCTCGGAGGGCTGTTCTTCGCGAGGACGATGCGGCAGCACGGGTTCACCACGCTCATCGATCCGCTGGAGGCGCGGTTCGGCCGCCAGTGGGCCGCGGTGCTGTTCCTGCCCGCCCTGGCCGGCGAACTGTTCTGGAGCGCGGAACTGCTCGTCGCCATCGGGTCGACGTTCGGCGTCCTGCTCGGGATGCCGCTGACCACCGCCATCCTGCTCTCCGCCGTCGTGACCACCGCCTACACCGTGCTCGGCGGCATGTGGTCCGTGGCGTACACGGACATGTTCCAGCTGGGGCTGGTGGCGCTCGGCCTGCTCGCCGCGCTGCCGTTCGCCCTGGCCGGCGCCGGGGGCCTCGCGCACGCGTGGGCGGCCTATCAGGCGGCTCGCCCCGAAGGCATCGGCATTGCGGCGCCGCTCGCGGCTTCGGCGGCGTGGGATCGTGCGTCGCTCACCGGCTGGTGGGATACCTCCGTGATGCTCGTCTTCGGCGGCATCCCGTGGAACTGCTACTTCCAGCGCGTGCTCTCGTGCCGGACGCCCGACTCCGCCCGCCGCCAGTCGATTGTGTCCGGTGTGCTGACCATCGCCTTCACGATTCCGCCGCTGCTCATGGGGATCGCGGCCTTCGCCTATCCCTGGCCGACCGAGACGCTGGCGCACCTTACGGCCACACCCGCCGATGCGATGCCGCTGCTCTTCGCCCGGGCCGTTCCCCCGGCGATCGGCCTCCTCGGCCTCGCGGCCATCGTCGGCGCCGTGACCTCGAGCTTCAGTTCGTCGATCCTCTCCGCTGGTTCGATGCTGAGCTGGAACTGCCTGAAGCGCCTCGTGTGGCCCTCACTCACCGTGCTCCAGCTGCGCGCGGTGATCCGTGGCTCCATTCTGTTCTTCGGCGCGGTGGCCACGGTGCTCGCCCTGAAGGTGCAGAGCGTGCAGGCCCTCTGGTTCTTCACGAGCGACCTCGTGTTCGTGCTGCTGTTTCCGCAGCTCCTGGCGGCGCTGTTCGACCCGGCCGCCAACCGTGCCGGATCGGTCGCCGCCTTCGTCGTCTCGCTCGCGCTCCGCGTCGGCGGCGGCGAGCCGCTCCTGGGCATTCCGGCACTGGTGCACTATCCGGAGTGGCTGCCGTTCAAGACGGTGGCGGCGCTGGCGGGTCTCGTGCTGCTGCCGATCGTCAGCCGCGCGACCGCGCATCTCGATGCTCCACGTGTACTGCGCAATCCGATTGCGGCCGACGGATCGGACGCGGAGGCGGGAGCCCCCGCATGACGGGCGCTGCATTCCGGGCCTGGCTGGTGCACGCGTACACGGCCCTCGGCCTCGTCTGCGCGGCGGCCATCGCCGTGCTCATCGTGCAGGGCGGGGACCGGGCGTTCCGGCTCTCGTTCGGGCTGATGATGGTGGCGACGCTCGTCGATGCCACCGACGGCTGGCTGGCGCGACGCGCGCGGGTCAAGGAGGTGCTGCCGCAGTTCGACGGTGCCACCCTCGACAACCTGATCGACTTCCACACCTACGTCTCCCTGCCGCTCCTGCTCATCTGGCGCGCGGGCCTGCTGCCGGGCGCGCAGGCGTTCGTGCTGCTGGCGCCGCTGCTGGCCAGTGGCTACGGTTTCTCGCAAACCCACGCGAAGACCGACGACGGGTTCTTCCTCGGCTTCCCGTCGTACTGGAACATCGTGGCGCTGTATCTCTACGTGCTGCAGATGCCCGCGTGGCTCTGCACGGTCATCCTGGCGGGCCTGGCGCTGCTCACCTTCGTGCCGACGCCGTATCTGTACGCGTCGCGCGGCGGACCGTTTGCCCGCATCATCAAGGTCGGCGCCGCGATCTGGTTCGTGATGCTCGCGGCCATGCTGGCGTCCACCGGCACGTCGTCCCGCACGATCGCCCTCGCCTCGCTGGCCTATCCGCTGCTCTATCTGGGGCTGTCCGGCGTGGTGACGCTTCGGCTGCGGGAGCGATACCGGGTGTGACCGCACAGGTCCGCCTGAAGGCGGCCCCCATGGCCGTCGAAGCCAGTCGAGCTTCGCCGGGCCCGGCACGCAACTATCATGGGCAGACGAGCGAAGGAGACACGATGTCCAACATGATCAGTCAGTCGCTGCTGCCAGAATTCGACATGGAAATGGCGAGCACCCGCCGGGTGCTCGAGCGCGTGCCCGAAATGCAGGGCGCCTTCCGACCGCACCAGAAATCGATGACGATGGCGAGGCTCGCCGGGCACGTGGCGGAGATGCCGCTGTGGGCCATCATGACGCTGAGCAAGGACGATCTCGACATGAATCCGGGCGACGTGCCGCGGCAGGAGGCATACGTGCTGACCTCCACGGCCGATGCCGTGAAGTATTTCGACGAGAACCTGCGCCTCGCGCGGGAACTGCTCGCCGCCGCCACCGATGAGACGATGATGCGGCCGTGGTCGCTCAAGGACAGCGGCAAGGTGCTGATGACGATGCCGAAGATCGCGGTACTGCGGGGCTTCGTCATGAATCACATGATTCACCATCGCGCGCAGCTCGGTGTCTACCTGCGCATGAACGACGTCCCCGTGCCGGGTCTCTACGGTCCGTCGGCGGACGAGAAGTAGCGGCGTCCTAGGCGGCCTGCAACCGCCGAAGCCTCGCGACGGCGCGGGCTTCGATCTGCCTGACGCGCTCGCGGGAGAGGCCCAGCTTCCGGCCGACTTCCGCGAGCGTGTACTCGCGCTCCCCCGAGAACCCGAAACGCAGGCGCAGCACCTCCTGCTCGCGCTCCGTGAGCGGCGCCAGGGCGTCCTCGATGCGCGAGGCCAGTGGCATGCCGCTGACGCTGCAAACGCAGTGCTCACGGCGAATCGCCGATCGCGGCGCTGGCGGTGCGGCCAGCAAGGCCGATTGGCCATTTGCAATCTGAGTGTCTCTGCATCAACATGTCGCACGCCCCATGCACGCGCGGGGCAGAGGAGCAGAGATGATGACTGACGGCCAGAGCCTGCTGAGTGGTGTGGACACACGAATGACCAGACGGAGCCTGCTGCTCTCACTGCCGGCGCTGGTGGCTGCGCGCAGCGTGCTGACCGCACAGGGCAGTGCCGCCACGCTGAAGATCCGCGACTTCAATCACATGACGCTCAGCGTCGCGGACCCGAAGCGCTCGCTCGAGTTCTACCAGGGGCTCTTCGGCATGCCGGTCCACGCCCATCAGGGAGCGACGACGCTCCTGCGCGTGGGGACCGGGCCGCAGTTCATCGCCATTTCCGCCGCCGGTGCCAACCCGGTGGGCATCAACCACTACTGTGTGACGGTCGAGGACTTCAATGTCGACCGCGTGCTCAAGGTGCTCGCCGACCACGGCATCACGAAAGCGGAGGGCGCGGGTGGCGGCCTCAGCGGCGGTCCCATGAAGGTGCGCGTGCGCATGCGTGGTCCCGAGTCCGGCGGTGCGCCCGGCGGCACCCCCGAACTCTACGTCGGCGACCCGGACGGCATCGTCGTGCAGCTGCAGGATCCGCGGTACTGCGGTGGCAGCGGGGCGCTGGGAGAGGTCTGCTCGCCGGAGCCGGTGTCGAAGCCCGGGCTGCTGAAGCTGAAGGAGTACAACCACTTCACCGTGTTCTCGACCGACGCGAAGCGGTCCAACCAGTTCTACAAGGACGTGTTCGGTACCGGCATCCGGTCCTATCAGGGGCCGACCGCTCCGACCAACGCCATCGGTGCCGGCAACTCGTTCCTGATGTACACGGGCGGCGGCGCACCGGGCGCCGCGCCGCGCCCGGCCAGCATCAACCACTACTGCCTGAACATGGACAACTTCAACCCGGATCAGGTCATCAAGGCGCTCGAGAGCTACGGGCTCAAGCCGCGCGAGAGCCAGACCGGTGCGGTTGGGCCGATGCGCTACTACGTCAGCATGCGCATGGAGAACCGGGGCGGGGCGAAGGAAGGCACGCCCGAGCTGTACTTCACGGATCCGGACGGCATCCTTGGTCAGCTGCAGGACTCGAAGTACTGCGGTGGCGGTGGGTACCTCGGCGACGCCTGCCCCGCGGTCGGGTGAGAGGCTTCGGCCTTCGGGCTTCAGGCTCCGGGCTGCGTCGGCTTCAGGCCTGACTTCTCCTGGCCTCGAGCCGACCATGCCGGAAGCCGGAAGCCAGAAGCCTGGAGCCTGGAGCCTTTTGAGATGCGTCCGCTGCTCGAACTGACGAATGCCACGTGCGTGAAGGGCGATACCCGTGCCGTCGATGGGTTGTCGCTGACGATTCACGAAGGGGAACACACGGCCATTCTCGGGCCGAACGGCGCCGGGAAGACCACGTTGCTCAACCTGCTGACGTTCGATGACCGGCCGCTCGCGCCAGCGGATGCGCCGCCGTCAGTGAAGGTGTTCGGGCGGGACAACTGGCCCGTGTTCGAGCTGCGCACCCAGATCGGCATCGTCTCGGGCGGCCTGCACGGCCGGTTCGTCTCCGGACACAGCTCCGGGGCGATCACCGGCGAGGACGCGGTGGTGTCGGGCTTCTTCGCCACGCAGGGCATGCTGATGTACGTCGACGTGACGCCGGACATGCGCGAGGCTGCGCGTGAGGCACTCGAGCGGGTGGGCGGGCCGCACCTCGCGGCGAAGACGCTCGACGAGATGTCGACTGGCGAGGCGCGCCGCGTGCTGATTGCGCGTGCGCTCGTCAGGCGTCCGCGGGCGCTGGTCCTGGACGAGCCGACCACCGGGCTCGACATCGTGGCCCGGCACCGCTTTCTCGAAACCGTGCGCGGCGTCGCCCGTGGCGGTACGACCATCATCCTGATCACGCACCACGTCGAGGAGATCATCCCGGAGATCGGGCACGTGGTGCTGCTCGATCGCGGCCGCGTGCGTGCCGAAGGGCCGAAGTCGGCTATGCTGACGGCCGACCGGCTCAGCTCGCTCTTCGGCGCGCCGGTCACGGTGAGCCAGTCGGACGGCTACTACCGGGCGTGGGCATGATCGACACGTGACGCGGGAGTCGGATGCATGCGGATGCTCCAGATTTGCGTGGCGGGACAGGTGGGGTTCGCGGTGGCGGCATTGGGGCTCGGCGCGTGGCTGCGCGCGAACCCCTCGAAGGCCAACGCCGAGTGGAGCAGCCGGGTGATGCACCTGCTGTTCTTCGTGCTGCAGAACTTCCTGCCCCTCGTCCTCGTGTTCTCACCCGGCATCTTCGCGCTCGACGACGTGACCGGACTCGAACCGCTCGCCCCGAAGCGGCTCTGGCTGGTCACCGGCGTGGCGCTCGCGGTTCCCGGCCTCTACCTGCTGGGCGTCACGAACAAGGCGCTGCGCGCGCTCGGCAACGGCGCGAATGCGTTCAGGCTCACATCGACGGTCGTCGTCGACCGCATCTATGCGCTGACCCGGAACCCGATGTCGCTCGGCTTCTACCTGTGGCTCACGGCCATCGGCCTGATGACCGGCTCCACCACGTTCACGCTGCTCGTCCTGCTCACCATCGTTCCCGCGCACCTGATCTTCCTGGCGTGGTTCGAATCGTGTGAGCTGCCGCTCAGGCTCGGGCCGTCCTACGACGAGTACCGGCGCCGCACGCCGTTCCTGATCCCGACCCCCTGGAAATGACCGCGTTCCCAGCCGTGCCGTCGTAGGGGTCACCTCAGGTGGCCCTGGCGGGCCGGCTGAAGCCGGCCCCCGCGATTGAACGCCGTGTTCCGGGGGTTCGCTCAGGGCGTGCTCAGTGCGTCCAGCAGCGCGGGCACGGCGTCGTGCATGTCGCCGAAGTGCGGACGCGTCGGGGTGAGGCCGCGCACGAAGCCTTTCGCGGCGAGCCTGTCGAGAATGTCCTGTCGGTTGGTGATGACGTGCATGGGCACGTCCCAGGGCTGGCCCTCCCCGGAGACGAGTGCGGGCGGCTGGTGATCGCCGATGAGGATCATCACGTAGTCGCGTGCCGCACGCTGGTGCAGGTACCCGGCAAACGTCTCGTACGCGTAGGCCACGGCGTTCGCGTAGTCCGGCCCGAGGTCCATGTAGTCCGGGAGCCCCACGTACGCCTTGTCGAGCTGCGCGTCCGTGAACGGATATGGCGTGAGCATCTTCTGCCAGTCCGGCTGGTACGGCGCGAGCGGGCTGAACGGCGTGTGCGTGCTCACCGTGGGATAGAAGACGAAGAGCGGCGCGCGATCGGGCTTCGCCACTTCCTCGGCGTCCAGCTTGGCCAGCGTGAACTGGTCCGGCATGTCCCACCAGCCGAACGAGGGGCCTTTGTAGTCGAGCCGCGGACCGTTGTAGATGTCCTGGAACCCGTAGAACGCCCCTTCCGGCCACGGATACCACAGGCCAGGCATCATCGCGAGCGTCCGGTACCCGCGCTTCGCGAAGTTGGTGACGACGGTCGGGCGATGCTCGGTCATGAGCAGCGCGTTCAGGTCGGGATCGTTCACCTTGATGCCCGACAGGAACGAGATGTGGGCGAACCACGACGACCCGCCGAACGTTGGTGAGGTCACGAACGCCGAGACGACACCCCGGCCGGTGTCGCGAATCGCCTGGTCGAGCTGCGCGCGCGGCTGCTGGAGCCGCGCGTTGAAGGCGGGCGTCTCGTAGGTGACGGCCCCGTACGACTCGATGAAGAACAGGAAGACGTCGGCCCCCTGCGCGCGCTCCAGATTCGCCTCGAGGTTCGGGCTCGGCGGGAGCTGCGTGCTCTTCGCGAGCGCCTGCACGACGAGCCGGGCCTGGCGCGCGTAGACCTGCGTGACCGGCCTCGGAAACAGCCGGTACTCCTCGCCAAGGTAGTCGAGGCCGAAGAGCCCGGCCGCCTGCATCAGGAACAGCACGATGCCCGTGGCACCCAGTGCCGACAGCGCGAGGCGTCCCCGCCGTTGCGTCGCGATGTCGACGACGTGCCGGATGGCCCACCGGAGAAGCAGATACAGGGCGGTCAGGAGCAGGACGATGCCTGCCGCGGCAACGGTGCCGATCAGCACGGCGCGCTTCGAGGCGCCGAGCAGCATGGCCGCCACGTCGGGCAGGAAGCGGAGGTCCCAGTAGAAATTGAGCTCGCGGCCCCACAGCGCCGGCGCGGTCACGTCCACGTAGCGGCCGAGCACGAGTACGACCCAGGCCGCACTCAGCCATCGGATCAGGCCAGCCGAGTCGGCACGGACGCGACCGGCTGCCGCGCCCACGGACAGCAGCACCAGCAGCACCGCCACTTCGACGGACGGCGCCCCGTGCCAGTAGACCGCAGGGGTCGGCCACCAGTTGCTGAAGGTGAGCGACGCGTCGAGGAGCAGGAGCGCGGCAATGCCCGGGAGGAGGCGGCGCACGTCAGGCCACCTGCATCCCGCGGTGCTGGTAGAGCCATCGCACGTCGACGCCAAACGACCAGGTGAGAAGGATCAATGTAATCGCCGCCGCCGCGATGCTGACCGGAGGGGCCATCAGCGGCGACACGATGAGGCCCAGGCCCACAATCTGCACGACACACACAGCCTTTCGACGCTGACTTGCCGGAAGGGGTGCGTTCATCCACGCCCATCCGTAGCCCGCCAGCACGAACAGATACCGCATCGCACCGGCCAGCACGATCCAGCCTCCGGCCCTGTCGTGCTGCCAGGCGACGACGGCGAGCACCAGGATGAGGAGCGCGTCGGTCTCCATGTCGAAGCGCGCGCCGAACGCGCTGGCCAGCCCCGTTCGCCGGGCCAGCCATCCATCGAGCCCGTCCAGCAGCGTGGCGACCAGCGCCACCGTTGCGGCGACGATCGACACCCCGTCGCTCCGGCCCTCGAGCGCGAGCCCGGCCACCAGGCTGGTCAGCATCAGGCGGACGCTGGTCACGCCGTTTGCGGGGCCGAATCTCGTGAATGGGTGCTGCGACGCGACTGATGCGAGCACGAGTGCCGCCGCGGCAGCGAAGACCAGCACCACCGAGACGGGATACGCACCGTCGAGGCCGAGGCGAACCTGGACCAGCCTCGCGCCCTGGAATCCGCCGGTGCCGATCAGGCACAGCGCGAGTGTGGTTCGGCGCAGGAGCGCACGTTGATGGGGTGTGCGGGACATCAGAGAGGAGTACCGTGCAGGCTCTCGATTGTATCCCGCGCACGAAAGCCTGAGAATGGAGGGAGTGACAACCGAACAGGCCCGGGCATTCTGGGTCACCGCGCCGGGCCAGGGGGCCATTCTCGACGAAACCCTGCCCATCCCGTCCCCGACAGACGTTGTCGTCCGCACGCGATATTCAGCCATCAGCCGAGGTACCGAATCCCTGGTCTTTACGGGTCGCGTCCCCGCTGCCGAGCGCACGCGCATGCGCGCGCCGTTCCAGGCAGGTGAGTTTCCTGCGCCGGTCAAGTACGGCTACTGCAACGTCGGCATCGTCGAGTCCGGTCCGGAGGCGCTGGCCGGCCGCACGGTCTTTTCGCTCTATCCCCATCAGACGCGGTTCGTCGTGCCGGCGACTGCCGCGTATGTGCTGCCCGGCGACGTGCCGGCCGGCCGCGCCGTGCTCGCCGCCAACATGGAGACGGCCGTCAACGGCGTGTGGGACGCGGGCATCCTGCCTGGCGACCGCGTGGCCGTGGTCGGTGCGGGGACCATCGGGTGCCTGGTTGCGTGGCTGGCCTCGCAGATTCGCGGCTGCGACGTGTGCCTCATCGACGTGAACCCGGCGCGGGCGGGCGTTGCCGCCGCTCTTGGCGTGGCGTTCGCCACCCCCGGGCAGGCGCCGGCCGAACGCGACGTCGTGATGCACGTCAGCGGGTCGCCCGACGGGCTCGCGCTCGCGCTGGGGCTCGGCGCGTTCGAGGCCACGATCGTCGAAATGAGCTGGTTCGGATCCCAACAGGTGGCGCTGCCGCTCGGCGAAGGGTTCCACGCGAAGCGCCTGTCGATCCGCTCGTCGCAGGTCGGGCATGTCGCCACGTCACGCCGCGCACGCTGGGACTACCGCCGCCGCATGGAGTTCGCCCTCACGCTGCTGCGCGAATCCGCGCTCGACGTCCTGATCAGCGGGGAGGACCCGTTCGAGTCGATGCCGTCCGTCATGCAGGCGCTGGCCACCGGGGCGCGCGACGCGATCTGCCACCGGATACGATATGAGTGACGTCGGGTCCGCCTGAAGGCGAACCCACGAGTGACGGTCGTCGGTGCTGGATTCATTTCGCGCCAGACGAACGCAGGGCCGGCTTCAGCCCGCCCTGCACGCGAGGAGTTACAGGTCTATGTATAGCGTTTCGGTGCGCGACCATTTCATGATCGCCCACAGCTTCACCGGTGCCGTGTTCGGCCCTGCCCAGCGGCTCCATGGCGCCACGTATGTGGTCGACGTGGAGTTCCGCCGCCCTGAACTCGATGCGGACGGGATCGTGGTGGATATCGGACTCGCGCTCGACACCGTGCGGACGATCCTCTCCGGGCTGAACTTCCGGAACCTCGACGAAGTTCCGGAGTTCACGGGGCGGAACACGACCACGGAGTTCCTGGCGCGCGTGGTCTTCGATCGGGTGGTCGCGGCGATTCACCAGGGCAGCCTCGGCGAACAGGCGCGCGGGATCGAAACGGTCCGGGTGGCGCTGCACGAGTCGCATGTGGCGTGGGCCGCCTACGAAGGGCCGGTCGGCGCCTCGCGCTGATGTCCCGCCGTACGCTCTACGTCGTCGTTCCGGGCGACATCGACTCCAGGACCGGCGGCTACGGCTACGATCGGGCGATCATCGCCGGGCTCGGTGCACGCGGCTGGGATGTGCGCCTCGTCAGCCTGCCGGGCGAGTACCCGTTTCCCACACTGAGCGAGCAGGAGCAGGCCGCGTCGCTGCTGGCCTCGATTCCAGATGGGGCCTGCGTCATGGTGGACGGCCTGGCGCTGGGCGTGCTGCCCGACGTGGCCGCGCGCGAGCACGATCGCCTGCGCCTCCTCGGGCTCGTTCATCACCCCCTTGGGCTCGAAACCGGGCTCGACCCGTTCGTCGCACAACTCCTCATTGCCACCGAGCAGGAAGCCCTGCGGCATGTCCGGGGGGTCGTCGTCACGTCGCCGGGCACCGTGGAGGCGGTCGTCGAGCTCGGCGTGCTACCGGAGCACGTTGCGGTGGTGGAACCCGGCACCGCGCACGCGCAGGTTGCTGCGGGTTCGGGCGACGGTGTGCCGCACCTCCTGTGTGTCGCCTCGCTCACGCCGCGCAAGGGGCATGACACGCTGGTCGATGCGCTGGAACGGCTGCAGCATCTGCCGTGGCGGCTCACCTGCGTCGGCGGTTTCGATCGCCACTCCGCCTATGCCACGCACCTGCGCGAGCGCGTGGCTGCGGGGCCGCTGGCTGGCCGGGTCGCCCTGGTGGGGGAACTCGCAGGTGCCGCACTGGACGCGGCGTACCACTCGGCCGATCTGTTCGTGCTCGCCACGCGCTACGAAGGCTACGGCATGGTCGTCGCCGAAGCCCTGGCCCGCGCCCTCCCGGTCGTCAGCACGCCGACAGGAGCCATTCCTGACCTGATTGGCGAGGGGGCCGGCGTCCTCGTGCCTGCGGACGACGCAGCGGCCCTCGCAGACGCCCTGGCGCGCCTGCTCTCCGACTCCGCGGTCCTGCAGCGTCTGCGCGACGGTGCGGGTCGAGTGCGGAGTTCGCTGCGCACATGGGAGACGGCGGCCGCTGGCATGGAGGACGCCGTCGTGCGGTTCACCGGCGCATGAGAGGCTTCAGCGCGGAGTGGCTCGCGCTGCGCGAGCCCGCCGACAGGGACGCCCGGCTGCAGGCCGGCCAGGTGACCCGCGCCGTGCTCGAGACACTGCCGACGGACCGCCTCGTCGAGGTGGTCGACCTGGGATGCGGGACCGGCTCGAACGTCCGCTTCCTGTCGGAACGCCTCGGCTCGCAGGTGCGCTGGAGGCTCCTCGATCACGATGCGGCGCTGCTGGCGCACGCCGCGAGGCTCGCCGGTCCGCACGTCGAGACACGCGTGGTCGATCTGCGCCAGTTGGCGGTCGTCGACCTCGGCGACGCCGACCTCGTCACCGCGTCCGCCCTGCTGGACCTCGTGTCCGACGCGTGGCTTGCCACCTTCGTGCGCGCCTGCCGCGATCGGGATGCGGCCGTTCTCGTGGCGCTCAACTACGACGGACGCATCGCCTGCGCGCCTGCGGACGACGACGACGCGTTCGTGCGGACGCTCGTGAATCGCCACCAGCGGACGGACAAGGGGTTCGGTCCTGCGCTCGGTCCTGACGCCGGTGCCCGTGCGGCCGAACGGCTTGCCGCTGCCGGCTATCGCGTGACGTCCGCGAAGAGCGACTGGGAGATCGGGCCCGACCGCGGGGAGTTGCAGCGGCAGCTCATTGCGGGATGGGCCGAGGCGGCGATCGAACTCGAGCCTGGTGCACGGGGTCGCATCGAGGCCTGGCGCACGCGCCGCACCCAGCACGTCGATGCCGGAGACTCGCACCTCACCGTCGGGCACGACGACGTGGGAGCGACGCTCGTGGATCGCTGACGGCGCCCCTTCAACCGGATATCAGCAGGTCAAGCTGCTACCGGCACTTCGAATTCGGCAATTCAGATGATGCGCGTGATGAGGGGCACGGACTCGGTGCCTTCCTCGGGGCCCTGTCCCAGGTCGCGCAGATCGCAGTCGAAGAACACGTCGCCGCCCATGCGGAAGACGCGGTAGCGGGGACGCCGGCATTCGCTCAGGGCGTCGCGCGCAGGCAGGCGGATGGCCGGCCGGCCGTTCCCGATGATGAGCGGCGCCGTGGCCACCTGCAGTCGATCGAGCAGGTCGGCCTGCAGGAACATCGACACCGTCACGCCGCCGCCCTCGACGAAGATGCGATGGCAGCCGCGCATCCGGAGCAGCCTGAGCACCGCGGCGCCGTCCATGCCGTTCGGGACATCGGCGACAGCCGCCACGCTCGCCTGCCCGAGCTGCGTCTCGCCGGGCTGCAGGTTCCGCTCGCTCGTGATGTAGAGCGTCGGCGCCGAGTCGTCGGTGAACACCTTGTAGTGCGTCGCCAGCCGGCGCGACGGGTCGAGCACCACGCGAAGCGGGTTGGGACCGGTGACGCGCCGGGTTGTGAGCTGCGGGTCGTCGGCCGCGACCGTACCCGCCCCGACGACCACGGCGTCGCAGATCGCGCGCATGCGGTGCAGGTGCAGGATGTTCTCCTCGCCGGTCACGTACTGAGACTGCCCTGAGTGCGTGGCGATGAATCCGTCGAGGCTCTGGCCGAGATGACCGACGGTTACCGGCGCACGCGAGGTGGCGCTGGTGACCGGCAGATAGAGTTCGATGAGGGCCCTCCGCGGGTCGGCTGCCGGCAGCACCGCTTCCCAGCCTCCCGGCACCCGCCACGCCACCACCGCCTGCGGGTCGTCGTCGACCACCGGCGTCAGGTCGCCCGCATCGTTCATGGCGAACGCCTGGGCCCGTCCAGCGGCTGACGCAGACTCAGCCGCCCGCGACGATGCGAGCACGACCGCCCAGGCCGCATCGATGGCGGCGTCTGTCTCAGGACGGGTGGCGGCAGGCGACTCCGGTATCACGACGGTCCGATTATAGACTTGAGTCCCAATGACCTCCGGCGTGGCCACCTACTACGACCGTCTCGGGCGCTGGAACCGCTGGGCGCGGGCGATCGGCTATGGCGGGGGCAGCTCGCACCTGACGGTCCACCGCGCGCTCGCGGACCCGTCCGCGGGTGGGCAGCCGACGGTCACCCGGCTGCACGACCTCGTGCGTGCGCGCCTGCCCGACGGTCGCGACCTCCGCGTCCTGGATGCCGGCTGCGGACTCGGCGGCACGATGCTGGCGCTCGCTCGCACCGGCCGTGTGTCCTGTCTCGGCATCACGCTCAGCCCTGCGCAGGCCGCCACGGCCAACGAAGCGGCGGGGCGCGCCGGGCTGTCCGGTGCCGTGCGAGCGGAGGTACGAAGCTACGACGAGCCTCCGGCCGGTCCATTCAACGTCATCGTGGCGATCGAGTCGCTGGCGCACAGTCCTGATCCCGCCCGGAGTGTCGGCGCGCTGCTGGCGACGGTCGCGCCGGGCGGCGGGCTGCTCGTGGTGGACGACATGCCGCTCCCCTCCGCCGGCGGCCGCCTCGACCTGGAACACTTCCGGCGCGGCTGGCAGTGCCCGGTGCTCTGGACGAGACGCGACTACCTCGAAGCCTTCGAGGCGGCAGGATTTCACCTCGTGGAGGATGTCGACCTGACACCGGAGTGCCGGCCACGGCCCGGGTGGCGGATTCAGCTGTTGATGGGGCTGAACAGGCTGGTGCGGTGGCTGCCCATTCCCGCGCTCCGGCAGGTGATGGATTCACACTTCGGCGGGTTGGCGCTCGAGCGGCTGACCAGGGGCGGACACGTGCAATACCGGCTGCTCTTCGCGCGAAGACCTGAGCTTACGGTATCCTGAGAGTTCGGGCGCATGTCTACCAACCTCGACCGCATCCTGCCGCTCTACGGTGAACTCGCCGTCCGCGTGGCCCTGAACATCCGGCCCGGACAGCGCGTGTTCATCATCGGTCCGCTGGCCAACGGCGGATGCTCGCTGGAGGCGGCGCCGCTGGCCCGCCAGATCACCGAGGCGGCGTACCGGGCTGGTGCGTCGTACGTGGAGACACTGTGGGGCGACGAAGCGATGCAACTGGCCCGCTTCAGGCACGCCCCCAGGGAGTCGTTCGATCAGTTCTCGGCCTGGTTTCCGGGCGCCCTGCTGGACCACGTGCGCGAGGGGCACGCCGTCATCTCCATCTACGCGAACGACCCCGATCTCCTGAAGGAGCAGCCGCCGGAACGGGTCGGCTCGGTCCAGAAGGCCGTGTCGAAGGCGGTGCGCCCGTTCCGTGAGATCGTCTCGAAGAACGGCACGAACTGGTCGGTGATCGCCGCTGCGTCGAAGGGGTGGGCCGCCCGCGTGTTCCCGAGCCTTCCGGCCGAGCAGCAGGTGTCCGCGCTGTGGGACGCCATCGCACGCCTGGTGCGGCTCGACACGCCCGATCCCATTGCTGCCTGGGAAACCCATCTGGCCAACCTGGCCGCCCGGCGCGACTTCCTGAATGACCGCCGCTTCGCCGCGCTCAAGTACCGCGGCGAGGGCACGAACCTCACAATCGGGCTGCCCGCCGGCCACCAGTGGGTGAGTGGACGCTCCACGAGCCAGCACGGCATCGTGTTCGCGCCGAACCTGCCGACCGAAGAGGTCTTCACCATGCCGCACCGCGACCTGGTGGACGGCACGGTCACCTCCACGAAGCCGCTCAGCTACGGCGGCACGGTCATCGACGGCTTCTCGATGACCTTCGAACGCGGACGCGTCGTCGAGATGACGGCCTCCCGCGGCGAAGCGGTGCTGCGCGACCTGCTCGCCACTGATCCGGGCGCCTCGCGCCTCGGTGAGGTGGCCCTGGTGCCGCACAACTCCCCGGTCGCCCAGTCGGGGCTGCTCTTCTACAACACCCTCTTCGACGAGAACGCCGCGAGCCATGTCGCGCTCGGTTCGGCATACAAGTTCACCATCGAGGGCGGCGAGGCCATGACCGACGAGGTCTTCGAGGCCGCTGGCGGCAACCGCAGCGCCACCCACGTGGACTTCATGATTGGTTCGGCCACGCTGGAGATCGACGGGGTTCGAGCCGATGGCAGTACAGAGCCGCTCATGCGCGACGGTGACTGGGCCACTCCGGTGGGGAAGCAGAAGTCAGAAGTCAGAAGTCAGAAGTCAGAACTCAGCAGTGAAGCAGCGAAGTAGAGCAGTGTTCGACCTGTAAGGCACATCGGAGACGTAATGCATCCCTGGCACGACTGTTATCTCGACGAGCGTTCGGTCGAACGTTCGTTTCCCGTCATCGTCGAAGTTCCCAAAGGCTCGAAGAACAAGTACGAGCTGGACAAGGAAACCGGCCTGCTCCGGCTGGACCGCGTCCTGTTCAGCGCGGTGTACTACCCCGCGAACTACGGATTCATCCCGCGCACGTTCTGCGACGACGGCGACCCGCTCGACGCGCTGGTGCTCGGTCAGGAACCCTTGCACCCGCTCTCGCTCGTCGACGCGCGCGCCATTGGCGTCATGCGCATGCGCGATGAGAAGGGGCTGGACGACAAGATCATCGCCGTCAGCATCAAGGACCCGGCGTTCAACGACTACACCGATCACCGCCAGCTGCCCCAGCACCTGCTGCGCGAAATGACGCGCTTCTTCGAGGACTACAAGGTGCTCGAACACAAGCAGGTTGTCGTCGAGGACATCCTCGGTCCTGCCGATGCGCTGAAGTACATCCGCGAGGCCATCGACCTCTACCAGCAGCTCCGCCGCGGCGAGTTGAAATCCAAGTAGGAACGGCAGGGACGCTCCGCCACGGGTGGCGGGAGCGTTCGCGCGGGGACGCGCTAGGGGATCAGGGTGAACTTGGCCTGACCGGTCACCGAGCTGACGAACCCGAGGAGGGAGCCGCCGCGGGGACGTGCCTGGGCGCTGATCCGCACGTAGTAGTCGCGTGCGGGGTCGAGCCGCGTGGTGCGCACGATCGGCAGGCGCGTGAGCGTCGTGAGCCACTGCCGGACCGTGGCGTCGTCTTCCGTGACGAGCGTTTCGTCCACCCGGCCGTCGATGACGCGCTGGAGCGTGTGCCGGCGCGTCAGGTTGTCGTACTGATCGCTCAGGCTGACCGTGGACGAGGTGACCGTGCGGTCGACCCAGCCGGGGACCAGCATGCGGAGGTCGATGGTGTAGGTGAACGTCGTCCGGAGCCCGCTCGCGATGGCCTGGCGCACCTCGTCGGTGTAGCCCTCGGAGAGCTCGACGGTGACGACGAGCCGATCGTCGCTGTTGAGCGGCACGATGCGCAGGGTTTCGGCCGCGCGGCCGGTGGCGCCGCCCACGAGGAGCAGTGCCATCACGATAAGTGCGAAACGTCGTCGCATCGAAAACGCCCTATCCTATGCCTTTCCGGCTAGAGCCGGAAGGTAAATCCCATCGTCGCGCGCCAGAACGAGAGCTTTTCGGCCCCGATTCCGGTGGCGGTGTTGCGGCCGCCCAGTGTTTGGAACCGCCGTACGTCCCAGTTCACCCCGACGAAGTCGCTCAGGAACCCGGTGGCTCCGCCTCCGACGTCCCACGCCGGCAACCAGTTCGAATACGGCAACGCACTGAAGTTGTCGTATTCCCCCACATGCATCGACCCTGCGCCGACGACGGCGTAGGGCCGCAGCCCGTACTGGGCGATCCGCTTCGGCATCGCCACCACCACGTTGCCCGTCACCGTGGCCACGTGGCTCCGGAGCACGAGGTTCGTCGGATTGCGGCTGAAGAACCCCGCCGTTGTCGCGACGTCGCCCTCGATCCCGAAAATCTCACCGAGCTTCAGCGCGCTGACGCCCAGGTTGACCTTCGGCTTGCCCTGCTGGAAGTCGAGATCGATCAGCAGCGTGGTATCGCCGCCGAACGTGATCCCTCCGAAGGGCTTCAACTGCCACTCGGCCTCCGCGCCGGCTGGCACGAGGGCTACCAGCCCCGCCAGCACCAGGACACGAACCAGGTGTCGCACGGCTACCGGGTGAAGAGCGACAGGAACAGCCGTGCGAACGGCGAGGTCGTGACGTCGCCCTTCTCCAGCTGGAACGACCTGGCCAGCCCCGTGCTGTTCGCCATGAGGACCAGGGTCATTCCGCGGTTGGGCAGCGTGACGACCAGCGACGACGAGCCGTTCTCGCCGCCCGACCCGAACTGCCAGACAACCGGTTCACCGTTGTAGCTCTGCACGAACCAGCCGAGCCCGTGCGGGATGGCCCGTCCGGCGGCATCCGTTCCCACGGGACGCCAGGCGTCTGCGAGCGCGTCCGCCGACAGCAGGATGCCGTTCCGGAGCGCGAGATCGAACTGGGCGTAGTCGTGGACCGTGGAGATGAGACCCGTGGAGGGTGTCAGGCTCGCCGCGGAGAACGGCGTGGCGAACACCCGCTTGGAACCGTCGACCGCGTAGGCGGTCGCGAGCCGGCTGAGCACGGCGGCGTACTGGTCACGCTCGTCGGCCGTGGGGATCCCTTCCGCCGGCGGCGTCAGCGTGAGCACGTCTGGCCCGGGCACCGAGTTGACCATGGCCAGCTGTTCGATGAGATGCGAGACGGTCTCACGGTACGAGTCGCCCGCGCAGGCCTTGATGGCCGGGGCCACGACATCGAGCCGCTCCGGCCGGTACGTGAACGCGACGGCCGCACCGGCGCCGGTGGTGTGCGAGAGCAGCTGGCGGAGCGTGGCGGCCGGCTCAGGCGCGTCCTTCTTGTACTGACCAGCGGGTGCGTCGAGGGACAGCCGATTCTCGTCGGCGCACTGCAGCAGCGTGGCGGCCGTGATGGTCTGCGTCAGGCCGTCGAGGTGCGTCGGCGTGTCGGGCCGCATCGGGACGGCGCGGGCGACGTCCGCGTACCCGAACCCGCGCTCCCACAGGACATCGCCGCGGCCGACCACGGCAGCCGCGAGCCCGGGAATGCCGGTCTGGGTTCGAAGCGAATCGAGATAGTCCGCGAACCGCACGAACACGAGGTCTTCCGCTCGCATCGGTGCAGTGGCGAGCAGGAGCGCTCCGGCGACGGCGGCAATCAGGGCGCGACGCATGGAATGGAAGAAACCACCCAAATCATACTCCTGTTTCGGCTTCTGGGAGCGCCCGGACTAGGGCGGGACGGGGGGGCATAAGGAACCTGTGGCGCCGGTGCGGCAGGCAGCCGTGCGGCTGGCGGGCCGGGGCTAAGATGGCGCCATGGGGCTGAAGAGAGTCATGCTCGCCGCTCTGCTGGGGAGTGCGTTGGCCTGTGCGCCGGTTCCGGCTGCGCCGCTTGCCGCCGCCGACCCGGCGCTCGGCGCGCCGTTCACCTTGAGGCCCGGCGGGTCTGCCCGTATCGCCGGCAGCGAACTGACGGTCGGGTTCGAGGCGGTGACGGCCGACTCGCGGTGTCCGGTCGACGTGCAGTGCATCCAGGCGGGGGACGCAACGGTGCGCGTCTGGGTGCTGGCGTCTGGCTCACGCGAGGTGCTCGAGGTGACCACGAGCCCGCGCAGCAACCCGGTGTCGGTGCGCGGCTACAAGCTGACGCTGCAGGCGCTCGAACCGGCCCCGTCGACCAAGCGCACCACGAAGGCCTCCGACTACCGCGCCACCCTCATCGTCAGCCGTCCGTAGTGCCACGGCGACGCCGGCCGCGCCGGCGACAGCCGCCGTGCGCGTGCCGGTGCGTGGCCTGCCGCGTGCGCGGCCAGGTGCAGGTTCAGGCGCGGGCCGGTTCCGCGCGGCCCAGCGGATCATGCACCGCCGGGGCATCGTCGACGGGCGGTGTGAGAATGGAACCCCAGCCGCCGGCGATCAGCGCGCTGACGTAGGCGATGGCCACCGGCCATTCCCACGCATCCTGATAGGCCATGTAGCGCGGCATCCACTCGGGATCGAACTTGTCCTTGTAGGCGCGCAGGCCCTGGAAGTTGTACCACTGCTCTCCGCGCTGGAAGAGCACGCGCGCGAGCCGCTCGCGCAGGTGCGCCCCACGCTGGTCGCCCACCGACGCGAGCGGTGCCATGCCGAGATTGAAGCGGGCGTACCCCTGCGACTTGCCGTGCAGGAAGAGCGACACGAAGAGGAAGTCCATCACCTTCGGTCCGTCGCTGCGGTGACGCATCAGGTCGACCGACAGTTCGCCCTGCTGCGGCCCTTCGAGCAGGTTCGCGAAGGCGAGGATCCGGCGCGGCTCCGCGGTCTCTTCCACGATCGCGCACGGGAAGCGCGCCAGGTATTCACGATCGAAATAGCCGATCGAGAACTGCCGCTCCGCAAGTCCTTTCGTCCGCAGCCACTCGCTGGAGATGGCCTCGAGTTCGTCCAGGTGGGCGGGCACGTCGGCCGGTGCGAGGATGCGGAACGTGGCGCCGTCGCGTTCGCCGCGGCGCAGGATCTGGCGGTACAGCTTGCCCGCGTGTCCGTCGAGCGTCACGCGATCGAGCAGCACGTGCCCCTCTTCGCCAAGCTTGAAGAAGTCGTAGCCGCGGTCGTGCAGCACTGGAATCCAGTCGAGCGAGATCTGGTAGAAGACAGGACGCCTGTCGAGTTCGCCCGCGAAGGCGAAGAAGGCGTCCAGGAACGCCGTCCGCTCGGGTGCGGAGCGCACCACAGGATCCGAGAAGACGACGACGTAGGGCCCGATGGTGCGGTAGAGGCAGAAGCCGCGGTCTCCGTCGACGAAGGCGCTCTTGTCGCCCACCGCGACCATCAGCGGATTGGTGCCGCCTCCGAGCCGTGCGTGGAGGTCCAGTACCGTGCGCATCTCCTGCGCGCCTGGCTTCCGGAAGCGAACGGGCGCGCGCAGCAGCAGGTAGACCGCGCCGGCGCTTACCGCGAGCAGCATCGAGCCGGCCGTCCGCAGGAACCGCGGCGCCTGCACGCGGTAGCCGATGTGCGACAGTCGCTCCATGGTGCTCGGTCCGACGCGGTGCGAGACCAGCCCGAAGAGCACGAACAGCGTCAGGGCGGTGGCCGCCAGCCTGACGTCCGGCCCCTCGATCCAGTCGCCGTGGCTCGGACGATCGAACAGCGCTGCCTGCGTCCAGGTGCCGACGAACAGCACGCCCAGCACGACGGCTTCCTCCCAGTCGAAGCCCTTGAGAATGGCGCCGCACGCCGCGACGGTCAGCAGCACGAGCGTGAGGCGGAATGCCGCACGATAGCCACGTGCGAGCCCCCGGGCCAGCACGAGCAGCAGCAGCCCGGCCATCGCAGCCGCGAAGTGCCCTGCCTCCACGAGCGGCAGCGGCACGAAGCGCTCCAGCATGGGCAGGCGCGCGTACAGCGCGGGTGACGCCGCGCTCAGGAGAATCAGGAGGCCGCCGCCTCCGACGAGGCTCGCCACCACGCGCCGCGCCATCTCGATGCGCGTGGTCATCCGGCGGGTGACCCAGGACAGCAGCAGCAGCGATGCGGCGGCCCACGGCAGGATGTAGTAGATGACCCGGTAGGCCATCAGGACGGCGGCAGCCGTGCTCTCCGTCAGCGGCAGCTGCGACACCCAGAACGCATCGCTGCTGCCGAAGCCGCCAGGCACCAGGCTGAGCACGCCGATGACCTGGCCGGTGAAGAACGTCTCACCGAGGCCGGACCACCCAGCCGTGCTGCCCGTGGCGCGCATGCACGCGATGAAGGCCGCGCAGGCCAGCAGCCAGTCGCTCCACCCGATCAGCGCGAGCACGGGTGCCTGCCACGCAGGGGCGGACCGCATGCCGGCCGTCCGCCACCTGATCACCGTCTGTGCCGCAACGACGATCAGCAGGGCGAAAACGAACGCGAGCCCGATGGCCGCGCCGGGCGGTACCCGGAGTTGCGACGCCAGCAGGGCCGCGGCCGTCCAGCCGGCCAGGCCCGACGTGAACGCCACGGCGACCGAGACGACACCGCCGTGCAGATCGGAGAGGTGATCGACAGCCGGCCGATAGAGCCAGAACCGCATGGCAGGTCCGGCCAGCGGACCGAGCGTGAGGAAGTTGCTCCACGCGAAGCACACCGCGCCGTAGCGCCAGCGGTCGCTCCACCGCGAACGGGTCTGCCTGAAGGCGACGACATCGTAGAGCCCCATCGCCGCGATGTTGGTGGTGGTGATTGCCGCCGCCAGCCAGAGCCAGCGGCGATCGAGGGCGTGAAGCGCGGTCGAGAAATCTCGCGGATGGATCTGTCGAACCGTCTCCCACGTGAACCCTACCACCAGCGCGACGGCGACGAACGGCCAGACGCGCGAGGCGTGTCCGACCACCCAGAGGCCGAGATTCTCGACGATGGAGATGAGGCGGGATCTGGTGCGCGGTTCGACGGTCATGGTGCTGCGGCCCGTGTTCGTTCAAGCATAGCCGCGCGCCGCCACGCCGCACGGCTCTGTAAAAAGATCGCAAGACCCACCGCGACCTCGTGTGCCGCCACGTACGATTGATCCGTGCCGGTGACGCGCCCGCCAATGCGACGCTACCTCGTCTGTACGCTGGCCGTCCTGCTGCCGCTGCTGCCGGGTTGCGTCCGGGCCACCCGCGCGCTGCCGCCACACCTCGTCATCGACGACCGATCGTTGGAATTGAATGGAGCGAGGCTGACCCTTCACCTGGCGCCGGGTGACGCAATCAGGAGGAACACCCTGGTCGTCTACGCCACCGGCGATGGTGGCTGGCGCGGCAAGGACAGGGCGGTATTCACCCGGCTCGCGTCCTGGGGGTACCAGGTGGTGGGGTTCAGCGCGCCGGAGTATCTCGAGCACCTGCCAGGTGCCGACGGAACCGCGACGCCGGCGCACGTGGGGACCGACTACGCCAGCGTGGTGGCGCGGGCCAGAGAGGCCTTTGCACTGGATGGCGCGGTCCGCGTGGTGCTCGTGGGCGTCTCGCGCGGCGCCGACCTCGCGGTGGTGGCGGCAGGCCAGCCTCGCCTGCGCGATCAGCTCGAGGGTGTCGTGGTGATGGGGCTGACCCGTGAGGAGGAGTACGTGCACCGACGCCGCTCGCGGACGGCCCTGGAACTGTATCCCTATCTCTCGCGCATCGCCGGCGTGCCGGTCGCGCTGATCCAGTCCACGCGTGACAGCTACCTCCCCGCCCGCGAGGCGCGCGCGCTGTTCGGCGCGGACACGCCCCTGCGCGCCTTTCACGCCATCGACGCACGCAATCACAGCTTCGGCGGCGCGCGCGAGCACCTCTACGACGCCCTGCGCGATTCCTTGGCGTGGGTCGAGGTGGCCGGCGGGCATGCGGGAGGTGCGTCGTGAGGCGGCGGGCCGCGCTGCTGGTGCTGGCCGGGGTTGTCGCCAGCGCGATTGGCGCACACGCGGCGCCCGCCCCGGCGCGTATCGACATGCCGCTGCGCGGCCGGACGATGGCGCTGACGATCTACAGGCCCGACGGTGCTGCGAAGGGCACGGTCATCATGGGCAGCGGCGACGTCGGATGGGTGGGCCTCGCCGTGAGCCGCGCCCAGGAACTGGCTGCGGCCGGCTATCTCGTGGCCGGTGTGAACGTGCGCGAATACCTCTCGGCGTTCACCACGAAGACCGCACATCTCGAGCCCGCCGACATCCAGCACGACTTTGGCACGCTTGCCGTCTATCTCCGGCAGCAGGGATGGCTCGCAGCACCGGTACTCCTGTCGGGTGTCTCCGAAGGTGCCGGCATCGTCGTGGTCGCGGCTGCCTCCGTGGAGAACCACGCGTGGCTCGACGGCGTGATCACGATGGGCCTGCCGCGCGTGTCCGAGGTTGCCTGGCGCTGGTCCGACTTCACCTCATGGATCACCAAGAAGGATGCGAGTGAACCGTCAGTGGATGCGCTGGCGTTCCTGCCAGGCATCGCGCCTGTGCCGGTCGTCATGCTCCAGTCGAAGAAGGACGAGTACGTGCCCGAGGCGGACTATCGCCAGATGGAAGCGGCCGCAGCGGAGCCGAAGCGGCTCGTGCTCATCGATGCCTCGAACCACCGGTTCACGGACCGGATTCCCGAACTGCGGCGGGCGTACGACGACGCGCTCGCGTGGGTGCGAACGAAGCCTGTGCGGTGAGGTGTGCGGTTGATGTGTGCGCGGTGGGCGGAGTGTCCCTGCGCGCAGGCGACGCCCGTGCGGACGTCCGGGTCGTCGGTCGAGGGGCCGCGTTTCTCTCCAGGAGCTTGCCTGCCGCACGTGACGGGCACGCGCCGCACAATGAACCCGGTCGAGACCAACGCAGCTGTCGATGTCGCGTGCGCCAAAGGGGCCACGCAACAGTGGTTCCTGACGCCTCACCTCCGGCGGAGCCGGCAGCGCATCAGGGCAGGTGGTGTTACTTCAGGGTGGAGAGCACCTTCGAGTTGTGGGCGGCGACCATGCCCATCATCACGTTCGACGCGACCATCACGCCGATGGCGCCGATGCGGTTGCCGCTCTTCCACAGCTTCTCCGACGCCATGATCGAGGTGGCGGTCACGCTGGCCTTCAGCGCCACGAACGCCGCCGGGTTCTTCACCACGGTCTTCATGAGCGGGTTGGCTTCGACACCGCCGTTCTTCAGGGCGGTCAGCGTCGAGTACGCGTCATAGCCCTGCAGCGCCGCAGACGCCGCGTAGAGCGCCGGGAGCATGCCCGGACGGTTGCGGGTGAACGAGGACCGCGTGCCGAAGTCCTGCGTTGCCGCCGTCGTGGGGGCGGGGACAGTGGCGGCCGCCAGCATCGCCGGCGTGACATTCAGCGCAGGCACCTGCGCATCGGTGGCATCCGCCGCGGCAGCGGGAGAGGCGAGGGCGGCTCCGAGAGCCAGGGCACAGAGTAGACGACGCATTCAGCTGCTCCAGTGAAGTCGGTGCGTCACAGCACCGGTGTTGGGCTTCCCTAGAGCGAGCGGCATGCCGGAACAGCGCGCGCGCAAAACGATCAATGTTCATGGGCATGAATCGTCGATCGCGCTGCCGCGTGTCCACGCGGGTGCGCCAGTCGCGCACACTCATCCGCGCGCCGCGCGCACACTCGGCGATAACGGCGCGTGCGCTGGCACATGTGAAACGGCGGGAGGTCTCGGGAGATCAGCGAGGAGGGGCTGAGGGCGGGACGGGAGAGCAGGGATCAGGGATCGGGGATCAGGGATCAGGACTGCGTCTCCCACCGGGGGCTTGCCTGCGGCATCCGCCTCGTACGCCGGCGGCGCTGCACAATGTCCCCGGTCGGGACCGGACGCAGCCATCCCACAGGTGGCGTCGTCACTTCATGGTCGCGAGCACACGTGCGTTGTTCGCCGCGACGATGCCCATGGCGACATTCGACGCCACCATCACGCCGACCGCACCCAGGCGGTTGCCGTTCTTCCACATCCGTTCCGCGGCCATGATCGACGTGGCGGCAACGGTCGCCTTGAGGGCGACGAACGCCGCTGGATGCCTGACCACGTTCTTCATCAGCGGATTGGCTTCGATCCCGCCGCGCTTGAGCGCCGTGAGCGTCGAGTAGGCGTCGTACCCCTGGAGCGACGCCGAAGCGATGTAGAGCGACGGCAGTGCCGCCGGCCTCCGGAAGCGCGCTTCGACGCTCGAGGAGAAGTCGGGAGCCGGCGCCTGTGTCTCCGGGGTTGGCACCGCGGTGACCGCGGTCACATCCAGCGCCGTGGCCTTCACGTCGGTGTCAGCCGCCAGTGCGGGCGCTGCGACGACGAGGATGGCGAGAATCGAAGCCGCGAATGTGCGACGCATGACCGTGACTCCTCTGAAGAACCGGGGTGCGTCATGCACCCATGCCCCGGAGGAGAGCGACTGCAGTGCCGGTGAGCCGCGTCAGTCCGCGTCGCCTGCTGTCCGTTCGTCGCGCGGATCTGCACGTGCGTCCGCACGCACACGTGCGCCACACGCGCACACCGCACAGTGCGCGCGCACGATCGGAGGTCAGAAGTCAGAAGTCAGAAGTTGGAGGTTGGGGGGCAGGGACTAGGGATCAGGGATCAGGGATCAGGGATCAGGGATCAGGGATCAGGGATCAGGGATCAGGGAAAGCGCTTCCCAATCTGCAATCTGAAATCTGCAGTTCAGGCGTCAGCTATCTGACCCTGTAGTTGGCGAGCGAGCCGTCGTCCTGCGAGGTGTTGTCGACCTCGAAGGCGAAGTCGTCATCATCCGAGCGGCGGACCGAGACGAGGTCGTCGGGTTGCCAGTCGGCAACCGCGAAGTGCTGGCGCGGGTCGATGTCCCAGCGCGAGCCGTCCTCGAGGACGACCTGGGTACCGCCGGGCGCCACGGACTTGATGTAGTGGCCGGAGCCGACGGCGCGGTAGTCGGAAGAGTACTTCGGTGCCCGCCCGACGAGTGTGAGCGAGCGTTCAGGGCCGGCAGGCTGCCGGACGTACACGACACGCCCCTCGATGGCCACCTGCACGACATCGCCCGGCTTGGCGGTCACCTCCCCGGTGTCCGCGCTGACACTCGCGGTCACGAGGTCGCGTGCGGTCTCGAGCACGAGACTGGTCCCGGAGGTTGAGTTCCACGTCGCGTCGATCCACGCGCGCTCAGCCGCTGAGCTTGGCGCGACCAAAGTCAGGACGGCGACACAGATTGCGACAAACACCCGCATGAGAGGAGAGTATGCTGCACCTGCGTCATCGCTGCCAGGGGGAGCAGCCGGGCCGTCTCACGGCCGATACGTACAGGGAGCGTGCCCGCATGGGGACAGACAGTGCCGTCCGGTCATCGATCGAGAAGCTGCTCGAGGGAATCCAGATCATCGGGTTCGACTGGACGTATCTGTACCTGAACGAGGCGGCCGAGCGTCACGCCCGGCGCCCGGCGTCCGATCTCATCGGCCGGCGGATGACCGACTGCTACCCGGGCATCGACCAGACTCCGGTCTTCCAGGCCATGAAGCGGGTCATGCAGGGGCGGCAGCCCGAACAGCTCCTCAGCGAGTTCACCTATCCGGATGGCACGCAGGGGTGGTTCGAGGTCCTGATCGAGCCGGTGCCCGACGGGGTGTGCGTGCTCTCGCTCGACATCAGCGACAAGCAGCGGGCACAGGCCCAGCTCCGCCAGGCGCAGAAGATGGACGTTGTCGGCCGGCTGGCAGGCGGCATGGCCCACGATTTCAACGATGCGGTCAGCGAGATGCTGGGTTTCTGCGACCTGGTGCTCGCGCGTGCGGGCGAGGACGTGCAGATGACCGCCGACCTCCTCGAACTGCGCCGCGCCGGTGAGCGCGCCGAGCGGCTGACGCGTCAGCTCCTGGCCCTCGGCCGCCGCCAGCAGCTCATGCCGGAGGTGCTCTCCCTCGACACGGTCGTGCTCGGGCTGCACACCATGATCACGCGCCTGCTCGGCGACGACATCCGGCTGGTCGTCGACGCGACACCGGACCTGGAACACGTGCGCGTGGACCCCACGCAGATCGAGCAGGTGCTGATGAGCCTGCTGATGAATGCGCGCGATGCGATGCCGCGCGGAGGCACGCTGCGGATCGCCACGTCGAACGTGACGCTCGATGCGGCGTTCGTCGCCAGGCATCCGGGCTCGCATGCCGGCGAGTACGCGGCCCTCTCCGTGGAGGACACGGGCATCGGCATGGTGCCCGAGGTGCTCGCCCACGTCTTCGAGCCGTTCTTCACCACGAAGTCCAACGGTGCCGGCAGCGGCCTCGGGCTGGCCAGCGTGTACGGGATCGTGAAGCAGAGCGGCGGATACATCACCATCGACAGCCGCCCGGGCGTCGGCACCACGGTCACCACCTACTTCCCGACGGTCGACGCTCCGTTGACCGAACTGGCCGGCATCCCGGAACTGCGTACGGTGTCCGGCGCGGAGTCGCTCCTCATCGTGAACAGCGACGACGAGGCGCGCGCCCTGATGCGCCGCGTGCTGGCACCGCAGGGGTATACGGTCATCGAGGCCCCCGACGTCTGGGAGGCGCTCACGCTCGTGCGCAGCCGCGTCGGCCGGATCGATCTGCTCATCACCGACGTGATGATGGGCGACCTGAGCGGCCCCCAGCTGGCACAGCACGTGGTCGCCGTCCGGCCGGACGTGCGCGTCCTCTACATCGCGGGCTTTGCCGAGGCCAGCGCGCTCGGTGCCGGGGCGGTCAGCCGCCGCGTGTCGTTCCTGCCGCGCCCGTTCGGTCCGGGCGCACTCCTTGCCGCCGTCCGCGACGCCCTCGACAAGCCGCTCCTCCAGCACTGAGAGCGCAACCCGCTCTCCGCGACCGACCGCCACGACGGCACGAACGCCGGCCGGAGCTTCGACATATTTGTGCGGCTCTTTTCCTCAACGGACAAGTGTGTCGGGTTGTCCCGATGCCGCACTTCTGGAGGATCGCCGTGTTTGCGAACAAATGTGGCGGTTTACGGCCGCGCCCCTCGTGGGTGGAAGGGTACGCCGGTTGCTGAGCTTCCCTCCCGTCGCCGCGACTGAGCGCGGCGCCAACGGGCGGGAGCACGATGGACAAACACCACCTGCAGATCGCAATCGAACAGCTCCACCAGCGCTACGCGCCGCTGACGACGGGGGAGGTCGCCACCTATATCCCGGAACTGGGCCGCGCCGCGCCGGAGGACTTCGGTATCGCGCTGGTGGCGGCCGATGGCGGCGAAGTGTTCAAGACCGGGCAGTGGGATCGGCCGTTCACCATCCAGTCGATCTCGAAGCCGTTCGCGTTCGGGCTCGCCATCGAGACGTTCGGACCGGAGCGTGTGTCGAGGCACGTGGGCGTCGAACCGAGCGGCGACGCGTTCAACGCGATCGAACTCCAGCACGGCACGAACCGGCCCTTCAATCCGATGGTGAACTCGGGCGCCATCACGGTCACCGCCCTCCTGCACGAGCGGTTCGGCAACGAGACCTTCGATGTGATCCTGGAGCGCATGAGCCAGGCGGCCGGACACCCGCTGCGGATCGACGAGGCGGTCTACGACTCCGAGCGCAGGACCGGACATCGCAACCGGGCCATCGCGCACCTGCTCCTGAACTTCGGGCTGGTGCACGACGCCGCGGAGGCCGCGCTCGATGTCTACTTCCGGCAGTGCGCGATTCTCGTGACCAGCCAGGACCTGGCCACCATGGGCGCCACGCTCGCGAACATGGGGCGGCATCCGGCGACGAACCTGCCGGTGTTCGACCTGCAGTCGACACGCGCCATGCTGGCGATCATGTTCACGTGTGGCATGTACGACTACTCGGGCGAATGGGCATACAGGGTCGGCGTGCCGGCGAAGAGCGGCGTGGCCGGCGGGGTGATGGCGGTGGTCAATCGCCAGCTGGGCATCGCGACCTACTCGCCCAGGCTCGACGCCAGGGGGAACAGCGCACGCGGAATCGAGGTCTGCACCGAACTGGCCTCGCGGTTCGGCCTGCACGCGTTCGACTGCCTGAACGTCGGGTCGAGCTTCCTCTCGTCGATGCTGTGACGGCGACCGGGCGTCGAACCTCTGCGGCGGCTCGCAGCGCTCATCGGTGAGGTGGCGGAGGGCTTGCAGCGGGGGCGGACCATGCGAAGCCGGGCACACATCGACGGGCATCCGAT
This sequence comes from Vicinamibacterales bacterium, assembly GCA_046331345.1. Taxonomy (GTDB): domain Bacteria; phylum Acidobacteriota; class Vicinamibacteria; order Vicinamibacterales; family CAVVIG01; genus CAVVIG01. Next base: position 90,345 of record JAXLRA010000008.1, read on the forward strand.
TCATCCGATGCTCATTCCGTTTCCGTTCGCCTACCTGTTCGGTGCCGCCTGCATCGACGCCGCCGCCGCGGTCGCCGACCGACCGCGCTGGAACTGAACGGCAAGGCACATGCGCGTGCTCGGCATCGGCACGGCCCTGCTGGCGGCGGTGCCCGGCATCGTTGACTACTTTCTGGCGGTGCCGCCGGAGAGCTCGGCATCGAAGCGCGCGACATGGCACGGCGCGGCCAATCTCTCGGCGGTCGCCCTGATGTCCGCCGTCGCATCGACGCGACGCGACGACGCACGGGCGTCCGGGTGGGAACTCTCGGCGCAGGCGGTGGCCGCCGGGCTGATGGGATTCGCCGGGTACCTTGGCGGCACCCTGGTGTATCGGAATCAGATCGGTGTCGATCACCGGTATGCGGATGCCGGCGTCTGGCAGGAACGGGCGCTGCCTGAGCCGGCCGCTGACGCGGAGATCGACGCCGGGGCGTCAGCCGACCTCGCGACCAACCAGATGGCGCTCGTCCACATCGGCGACCGGCGCATTGTCCTGGCGCGGACGGAGGACGGCGTGGCCGCCTTCGACGATCGCTGCACCCACAAGGGCGGTCCGCTGTCCGACGGCACGCTCGCCTGCGGCGTCGTGCAGTGTCCGTGGCATGGATCCCAGTTCGACGTGCGGACCGGCGACGTCAGGCAGGGGCCCGCCGATGAAGGGATTCGGGTGCACCACGTGCGCGAGGTGGACGGCCGGATTCGGGTGCGACTGGCCGGGTGAGCCTCACGACCCCGGCGTGGTAGGCTCTTCCACCTGCCATGCCCATGCGCGCTCGCACACTGCTCGCTGCCGTTCTCATGCTGACGCCGCTCGCCGCCTTCGCACAGGGGGCGCCGACCCGCGTGCCGGCCAACCCGACCCCGGAACAGGAAACGGTGCTGCGCGAGGCCATCGACCTCCACGACAAGGGGGAGTTCGACCAGGCGATCGCCAAGTACAAGGCGATTCTCGAGAAGAGCCCGACTACGGTCGCCGTGCTCTACGAGCTCGCGTACTCGTATCTCGGGAAGAAGGACTTCGCGCAGGCGATGACGACCGCGCGCACCGGTGCCGAGTTCAAGTCCGATCTGCTGCCGATGTTCTACGACATCATGGCCTCGTCGCTCGATGGGCAGGGCAAGCCGGAGCAGGCGGTCGAGATGTATCGCAAGGGGATCGCCATCGTGCCGCCCGGCGCGGCCGCACAGCTGTACCACAACATGGCGGTCACCTATCGGGAGAGCCTGAAGAAGCCGGTCGAGGCGCGCGAGGCGCTGCAGAAGGCGACAGCGCTCGACCCGCTGCAGCCTGACGCGAACCTGCTGCTGGGGCAGCTGTTCCAGACGGCGGGCTACCCGACGCCCGCGTTCCTGGCGCTGTCCACGTTCCTGCTCGTCGATCCCGCCGGCGGACAGGCGCTGCCCGGCTACGGCCTGTGGCGGTCGGTGCTCAAAGGTGGCGCGGCCACGAACCCGGACGGATCGCCGGCGCCTCCAGGGATGATGCGACCGGCGCCTCCCTCGAAGACCGATCTCGGAGACTTCCGGACCTTCGATGCGCAACTCGCCCCCGCCTTTGCGGCCTTCAGCCGGAAGCTCGATGGGGGAACGCCGGAGGTCGAGGCGCTCATCGAGCAGGTCGATCAGCTGCTTGGCACACTCCCCGTGACGCCCTCGGGGCCGGCGGCGCAGTCCTTCGTGAACACGCACTACGTGCCGTTCTTCGTCGAGCTCAAGCGCCGGAACTTCGTCGAGCCGTTCGTCTACTGGGCGAGCCAGCGCGCGCCGGTCCCGGGCGTGATCGACTGGTTGAAGGGGAACGAGCCTCGCGTCCGTACGTTCCTCGAGTGGGCCTCGAACTACACCTGGCCCAAGCCCTGACGACGACACCACGATGCCTATTGCGTTCACGCCGACACTCGAACTCCGCGACGGCCTGCTGCCCGCATACTCGGATGTCCTGACCGACGCCGTTCGGGACGCGCTCGCTCACCTGGCGCCGCTCGACGACGACCGGCGTGCGCTCATGGCCGTGCGGCTCGCGCGGCGTGCCGGAAGAGCCCACGCGCTCGAACCGATCGCGTTCCTCGATCCCGACAGCCTGATCGGTCGCACGTCTATCCTTGTGCGGGATGCCCGCGAGGGGCGGTTCGCCGGATCCGAGATTCCCCACGATCTGCAGCGGCAGTGGATACAGGGCACGGGACCCGGCGCCAAGCCGCACACGTCCATCAAGCGCAGCATTCGCAATGTCGCCTACGCCCTGCTGTCGGGGGCGGACGGGTGGATGTTCGACGGGGAAGATGCCCTCGGCCAGATCTCCACGATGTCGCTCGACAACCAGCGGAACCTGAAGCTCGCCCTGGCGCGCGATCCGCTGTTCCTGGATGCGGCCGAGAGCGTGGCCGACGAGATGAACACGTGGAGCACTGCCTTCCTCGGCCGCCCGATTGTCGCGGACTGGCGGGCCCAGCTCGACTTCACGACGGTGATCTTCCGCGCGCGCGGCCTGCACCTCGACGACCGCCACATCCGCCGTGCCGACGGCGCCGGCTTCTCGGCCTCCATCGTCGACGCGGTCACCTTCGTGGTGAACAACCACGCGGTGCTGCGTGGCGCCGGACGGTCGCTGGTGCTCTACCTGCCGAAGATCCAGACCGCCGAGGAAGCTGCTCTCTGGGCCGACATCCTCTCAGCGCTCGAGACGCACCTCGGCCTGCCGCACGCCACCATCAAGACCTACGTGCTGGTCGAACAGCTCGAAGCCTGCTTCCAGCTGATGGAGATCCGGGCTGCGCTGGGGCCCCGCTTCGTCGGCTTCAACACCGGCCGGTGGGACTACATCAACAGCGTGTCCGACGCCAGAGCCTGGGACCCGGCCTTCATCAATCCCAACATCGATGCCGTCACGATGACCTATGGCTACATGCGCGCCTACGAGGATCGGGTGCGCCGTGCGGTGAACACGCCAGACGTGAACGGGCGCTGCGCGCTCTGGCAGGGCGGGATGGAGCCGAATATCCCGGTCGGATCGAGCGCGGGCGTGCAGAGCAGCATGGCGCGCGCGGTGGCCGGGGCCGAACGCGAACAGCGCGAGGGTGCCAGCGGCAAGTGGGTCGCGCACTGGAAGATGGTGCACATCGTCCGGCCGGTGTGGGAGCGCGTCGGGCAGGCCAACCAGCTCGGTCGGGCATTTGCGCCGCTCGACTACTCGGCTGATGCCGCGGCTGCCCTCACGACGCTCGAGCCGGCACCGCGCACCGTCCGCGGCGCGCGCGATCTCATCTCCGTCGCGCTGCAGTACGGCAACGCGTTCGGCCAGGGCATGCAGGCGGCCGCGCTCAAGCCGGCTGACTTCTTCGGCAACGACGACGTCCTGTATTTGATGGAGGACATGGCCACCGGGGAGATCCGGCTGAGCATCCTGTGGGAGTGGCTGCACAAGAGCGCCGTGCTCACGCAGGGCGATGAGGCGTCAGGCGTGCAGGCGGGCGACCTGTTCAGTGGGCCGCTCTTCCGGCGTCTGCTCGCCGAGGAGTACGCCAAGCTGCTCCAGGCCGCGCACCGCGACGTTCACGACGGCTCGAAGACGACGACGCTGCCGGTGGCGAGGGAGATCGTCGAGACCTACGTACTCGATGGCGTGAAGCTGCCCTGGTACATCGACCTGCTGAACGCGACCCTCGGCGTCGAGGACCTCGCGGAGGCCCAGCGTCGAATCCTGCTGCTGCGTCGCGCGTTCGTCGCCGAGGGGCGCCGCATCACCGAAAACCTCGACTTCGGCCGCGCCTGATTCGTCTCGCGTCAGCCTGACGTGATCGCCGCGTCGGAGCTCTCGGCGATCAGCCGCAGCAGTTCGTCGCCGTCGACCGGTTTCACCAGGTGATGGGCAATGCCGGCCGCACGGCTGCGCTCGGCGTCTTCCACCTGGCCATACCCCGTGGCGGCGATCAGTACCGGGCGGGGCGTGCGCCGGGTTTCGGCGATGCGCCGGGCGAGTTCATAGCCGTCCATCACGGGCAGCCCGATGTCGAGGACAACGACGTCAGCGGCAAAGGTGTCGAGCTGTCGCAGGGCGTCCGGACCGTCTGACGCCTTTCTCACGTCGTGCCCGTGCTGCCCGAGAAAGAAGGCGAGCATCTCCGCGGCATCGGCGTTGTCGTCCACCACGAGGACACGCGCGGGGCGCTCGGTCCGCACCCACACCGTGGTCGTGGCGGCCGCCGGCGGCCGCGCACCGGGTGCGGCCGGCAGGGACACGGTGAACGTGGCCCCGCAGTCGACGCCCTCGCTCGACGCCTCGATGTGACCGCCGTGCTGCTCGACCAGGCTGCGCGCGATCGCCAGCCCCAGTCCGAGTCCGCCTTCCCGCCTGTCGAGGGTGCGCGGACCCTGCACGAAGAGGTCGAAGATGTGCGGCGCCACATCAGGGGCGATACCGCGGCCCGTATCCGACACGGTGACGACGATCTCGTCGCCCTGGCGCCGCGCGCGAACGGCGACCTGTCCGCCATCGGGCGTGTAGGTGGCGGCGTTCGAGAGCAGGTTACCGAAGACCTGCGCCAGGCGCACGGCATCGCCGGTGACCTGCAGGCCCGCCGGGACGTCGATCGTGAGCGTGTGACGGTGTTCCTCCAGGCGGGGGGAGGCCATGTCGGTGGCGCGCGTGATCACGTCCGCCAGGTCCAGCGGCTCCCGGTGGAGGTCGAGCGCGCGGCGCGCGATGCGCGACACATCGAGCAGGTCGTTCACCAGGCGCGACATGTGCCCCACCTGACGCTCGATCACGTCATGTTCGCGGCTCCACGCGCCCCCGCGCAGTTTCAGCACGGCGAGGGCCGTGACGATGGGCGAGAGCGGGTTGCGCAGCTCGTGCCCGAGCATGGCCAGGAACTGGTCCTTCGCCCGGTTCGCCTCCTCGGCCTCCGCGCGCGCGGCTTCGGCGTGGTGCAGGTTGCGATCGCGCTCGCGGCTCCGGTCTGCGAGCAGGGTGGACGAACGCTCGAGCGCCTGCCCGAGGCGTCCCACGTCGGCCACGATCGAGGGCGGGGCCGACACCGTGTGGCCCTCGGCCAGCGCTTCCGCTGCGGCGGTTGCGGCGCCGAGGTCCGAGGTAATCCGCCCGGCCAGCCAGTATGCCAGGCCGCCACTCAGCAGGAGCACGAGTGTGGCAACCATGATGATCGTTTCCATGGAGCGGCGCAGCGCGCCGTCCATGTACGCCACCGGCACCACCACCGCCGACGTCCATCCGGACAGATGGGAGTGGCTGAACGCCACGTAGACCTCCGCGGCATCGAGTGAGGTGTCCTTGTAGAAACCCTCGTGGGTGGCCGTGGTCCGGTCGCGAAACGGGGTTGTGGCCGGCGTGCCGACGAAGCGTTCCGGCTCGCGGGTCCGGGCGATCACGGTGCCCGCGCTGTCCACCACCGTCCTGGTCCACTCGGAGGTCGGCAGCGGTTCCCTGGTGATCACGTCGGCGATGGTCGCCGGTGTCAGGATGGCGGTGAGCACCCACGGCACCTCGCCGTTGCGCACCACGGGCACGCGGATGGCGAACGCGTGCACGCCCTTCGGCGACCGGCGCAGCGGCGCGACGACCGGCGTCCGCTCGCGCAGGACGGCAGCGAGGCTCTCGGGATCGACCACGGGGCCGACCGGCTCGCCCGGACGTTCGCTCGTGTCGAACATCACCGCCGCAGGGCTGGTGGAGACCAGTCGCACGGCGAGCCACCGCTGGGTCGCGGCGGCGCGGCGGACCGCGGCCTCGAAGCCGGGCAGGTCCGCGGTGTCGAGCTGCGACGACACGGCGAGCGCTTCGAGCGTGCGGATCGTGGCCGCCATCTCGGCGTCCAGCGCCGTGGCCTGCTCCCGCGCGGACGTGATGAGCGTGCGCTCCACCGATGTCCGGTTGTCCTGCTGGACCCGCAGCAGCAGGATGCCGCTGACGATGACGAAGGGCAGCATCGCGCCGACGCCGAGCAGCACGAGGTAGGTACGCAGGGTCATGCGGCGGTCGAGCGCGCTCACGCCGTCAACGATAGTGGTTGTCGTCCAGCCGGACCACACAATTGCGCGGACAAGCTCAGCTGTACGACAGCGGCGGGCTAGAATCAGGGAACATCGATGCGTACCCTGTCGCGGCTCCAGCAGTTCGTCATCTCCCTGTTCCTGACGTCGGTCGGTATCGGACTGGGTGGGTACGGCGGGCGCGTCATGATCGACCGCATGAGCGGCGTCGGTCTCGAGACACGCCTCGATACGTCAGGCGTGGCCATCTTCGCCGCAGGTGCCGTCTGCTTTGCGTTCGGGGTGATGTGGCTGCTGACGGTCCTGGTGCGCCCGTTCTTCGAGAAGCGGGCCGTGGACCGGCACGTCGAAGAGTGGACGGAGCGTCAGCGGCCGCGCTGACGCCCTCGCCCGGACGGGTGGTCAGCGGCTCTTGATGAAGGTGCCCGCGCGCAGTTCGTTGAACGCCTGCTGCAGTTCCTCCTGCGTGTTCATCACAATCGGTCCGTACCAGGCCACCGGTTCCTCGAGCGGACGCCCGGAGATGAGCAGGAACCTGATGCCCTCGTCGCCGGCGCGGACCACGATTTCATCGCCGCTGTCGAACAGCACGAGCGAGTGGTTGGCCGCGTCGTAGCGGATGGCATCGCTGCCGTCGGTCGCCTCGGTGCGCACGGCGCGCGGGGCTGACGCATCGCGGAAGGTGCCGGAGCCTGCGAAGACGTACGCGAACGCGTGCCGCGTCACCTCGACCACGATGCGCCGCGTGGTATTCGGCGGTACCGAGATGTCCACGTAGCGCGGATCCGCAGCCACGCCTTCGACTGGTCCCTTCTGTCCCCAGAACTCGCCGCAGATGATCCGCGCCCGTGTTCCATCGTCTTCCGTCACCGTCGGGATGGCGTCGGCCGTGACGTCCTGGTAGCGCGGCGCGGTCATCTTGAGCGAGGCGGGCAGGTTGGCCCAGAGCTGGAAGCCGTGCATGCGCCCCTGGGCGTCGCCCTTCGGCATCTCCTGGTGCATGATGCCGCGGCCCGCGGTCATCCACTGCACGTCGCCAGCCCCCAGGTTGCCGCGGTTGCCGAGGCTGTCGCCATGCTCGACCGTGCCGGCGAGGACGTAGGTGATGGTCTCGATGCCGCGGTGCGGGTGCCACGGGAACCCGGCGAGGAAGTCGGCCGGCCGATCGTTCCTGAAGTCGTCGAAGAGCAGGAACGGATCGAAGTCCGAGGTGTTGCCGAACCCGAAGCCGCGTTTCAATCGCACGCCTGCGCCTTCGATGGTGGGGGCGGCCTGGACAACCTGTTTGACGGGACGGATGGACATGGCGACAGGGTACTCACGATGGGGCCCGAAGGCCAGATGACGATGCGCTCCGTTCATGGGTAAGACGGTCGGTGCCGCGCGTCGGGTTCGTCGAGCACGTAACGGACCAGCTCGACGACACCGTCGCCCCGTGCCCCGACCGTGACGAGGTCGGCCGTCACCTTGAGCGACGGAAGGGCATTGGCCACCGCCACGCCGAGGCCGCACATCGCGAGCATGGCGTGATCGTTCTCCGCGTCGCCCACGGCCACGGTGTCTTCCGGCGCGACAGCGAGATCCTCCAGGGCCGCGGTCAGCCCGGTGGCCTTCGTGACGTGCGACGGCAGCACCATCACCGAGCCCTTGTTGAAGATGACGTGCCACTCGAGGCCGAGATCGCGGATGGCGGCGAGGACCGCGTGCTCGTGTGGTTCCACCGTCGCGATGATGGAGGCGCCGACCGAGAGCGGCACCCCTTCGTTCGTCAGGCGCATGAGGAGCGGAACCGGCGGGGCCGGCGCCAGCTGGCGCACGGCCCCCGTGGCCGGCGTGTACATCAGCGCCCCGTTCTCGGCGACCACGCGATCGAAGAGCGTGACCTGCGGGAACGTGTCGAAGAGATCCGGCAGCTCGCGTCCGGTCACGAGGAGCAGGCACAGGCCGTTCGTGCGGAGGCGTTGCAGCGCCTCGAGCGTCGGCTCGGCGACGTGGCCGTCGTGCGCGATGGTGCCGTCGAAGTCGGTTGCCAGGGCCCTGTACTGCGTCACCACACCACCCTCCATGTGTCGGACGGCGGCGCATCGTGATGCTCGACCCATTCCAGCCACAGCCGCACCCCTCCCGTGAACGCGTCGTCGTTGCCGCCGCGTCGCGTCGCCGGCGGCAGCGGGTCGACGCGGCGCGCATTCCCACCGCCGAGCACCACGTAGTCGACCGCGCATGCCGCGCGCAGTTCGATGCACGCGTCGCGGACCCGCGCCTGCCACTGTGCCTGTCCCTGCCGGGCCAGCCCCTCACTGCCCAGCTGCTCGAAGAGCGTCTGTCCCGAGGGACGCACGAGACAGCCGAGCTCGAGCGGAATGAGGACGCGTTCGCCGACCAGCGTGGACCCGACGCCCGTGCCGAGACCGATGAAGAGCATGCGCCCGCCGTCGTACGCCCCGAGGGCCTGCATGGCGGCGTCGTTCACCACGCGCACCGGGCGCCCGAAGGCGCCGGCGAAGTCGAACGAGGTCCACCCGTGGCCGAGGTTCCCCGCCGCCCCGGCTACGCCGCCGGGTCTCGTGGGACCGGGATAGCCGATCGATACGACGTCGTATTCCCAGGCGGCTGCCACCTCATGCACACGGTGGAGCAGCGAGTCGGGATCGAATGTCGGACCCGACCTGAAGGAGGCCGACTCTCCCGACGCGGAGGCGAAGACCTTCACCCGCGACCCGCCGATGTCGACCACCAGAACCGAAGGTGCCCCAGCCATACGCACGACCCCACGCCAACTTCGTGCCCGATCGGAGACGGGCGCGGCTGGCGCTCAGACCCGCAGGCGGATTCCGCGCCGATGGAGCAGGCCCGCCACCCCGACCCACACCGCGGTATAGGCGAGGGCGTACGCCAGTGACGCGAGTGGTCCGCCGGTGCCACCCGAGAGCGGCACGAGGACGTTCCAGAAGAGGAGGTCCTTCGGCGCCGCCGGATGTCCGGCCCGCGTGAGCACAGGCTGCTGCAGCAGGATCGCCCCGAGTTCCGAGCAGAAGTAGATGGCGAGAGGGTTCGTACCGAGCCAGTCGAACGGCCGCAGGCTGCCCGCGGTGGGGCCCTGCGACAACGGGACGCACGCCGAGAGGCACAGGCCGGCAAGGCCGCCCGTCACCAGTGTGAACGACGCCGTCCACAGCGACTTGTTCAGGGGAACGAGGGCGGTCAGGCAGGCGCCCGCCGCGAGTGCGACGGCACTCCCGGCTGCCAGGCGCCACGGTCCGTCCGGCACACGGCCCCTGCCACCGTCAGGAACCAGGAGGCGCGCGGCTGCCGCGCCAAGGAGCGCGGTGGCGATCGAGGTCGGCACTCCGATCAACCCCTCGGGATCGCCGGCTGCGGAGAGCGTGTGGTGACCGAACACCATGCGGTCGAGCCACGCGCCGAGGTTGCGGCCGTGCTCGGGGCCGCCCAGCAGCACGGCCGTTGACTGCAGCGCGAGCAGCGCGAACACCCACACCCACTGCCGCCGGGGTGGGCTCGACCTGGCGATGAGCGCCGCGGCGACGTACACCACGCCAATGCGCTGGAGCACGCCGGGGATGCGCGCCTGCAGCGGCGCGTCCCAGGATGCGGCGAGGTTGAGCACGAGTCCGAGCCCGATGAGCAGTCCGCCGCGGGTCAGCACCCGACGCAGGCCGCGGGCGTCCAGCGGCCGGCCCGCACCCGCGCTCAGGCCGAGCGCGACGCCCATGATGAAGATGAAGAGCGGGAAGATGAGATCGGCGAACGTCAGGCCGTCCCACGCTGCGTGTGTCAGCGGCGGGAGCACCGCGTTCCAGTTGCCCGGATTGTTGACGACGATCATGGCCGCGACCGTGACGCCGCGGAGGAGATCGAGCGCGCCGAGCCTGGACGCAGCGACCTCGGTCATCGGCGTGCCGGTCTCCGCCGGTACCGGGCCGGGTTCGCTTCGGTGGCCACGTTCTGGCCGTCGCACCAGCATTCCGGCAGCGAGGCCGGTTCTCCATCGAGGAACAGCTCGTTGCGGCGCCCGAACGCGAGCATGAACCGTCCGATCACCTGCATCTGCGTCGGGTAGGCGAGCAGCGCCCGCTTCTTCGCGTCGGCTTCCTCCGCGGACAGCGCGAGGGAGATCCAGCGCCCCTCGGCTGGAGGGAAGCCCTCCGGCGGCGACAGCGTTGTGCCGATGCCTCCGTCCGCGCTGAGCGGCCACTGTCCGTAATGCACGAGGTAATGGAGCACGTGCACGCGCGCCGTGATCCGAGGCGCCAGGACGTTCAGGGCCTCCCTGGCGAAGATGTGCGTGGAGCAGTGATCCGGATGTTCGTCCTCCGGATGCGGCAGGGCAATCAGCGTCGGCGCTTCGTCCCTCACGATCTTCTCGAGTTCGAGCCGGACATCCACACCCCGATATTTCGCGCCGCGGATCACCTGTTCCGTTGCCGGCGGACGCTCCCGGTTCGTGTACGGCGACTCGAACGCGCGGCGCTTGTCGAAGAGGTAGGTCGAGGCCAGCCGGCACAGCCCCTCGTCCGGGAACCCGAGAAACGTGACGTCCGCGGACGTCACACCCAGCACGGCCATGGCGTCGAGCGTCTCCCGTTCGCGCCGCACGCCGTAGCCGCGGAAGTCGGAGGCACCCGGGTGTGCCACTCCGGCTGCCACTTCCACACCTTCAGGGAAGCCGTCTCCACTTGTGAGCAGCACCACGTGCACCCGGCCACCCACCGATCGCACCCGCTGAATGAGCCCGGCCGCTCCAAGCGCCTCGTCGTCTGGATGCGGTGCGATGACCAGCAGGCGCGTGCTGGCGCTCAGTGGCACATCGAACGCACCAGGGCCCGGCACACGTGTCTCCTGCTGAGACGGTGCGGTGGTCGCCAGCGACAGGGCGAGTACCAGGAGCGACGTACCGAAGGCGTGGGCAGAGACCATCACGGTGTACGCACGGTGCTACCTGATTACCCTGCCGGTTCATTCGTAATCAAGAGTGCGTGGAAGAGAGACGTGTCGGGAGGCACGTGCGGCCTCCCGTCGTTGGGGTGGGGAGCGACGGGGCTCTTGTCGGTCGGCCAGAGCGGCGACCGAGCGCGGTTGCCGTTGTATTCAGCAAGCGAGGTGCCACTCTTGCACGCGCGCCTGAGGCGAGGGTGCGATGAGCGGAATGCCGCGAATGTCGAACGGCGTGGTCGAGGTCGGCGTGCCGGACTGGTGCGGGCCGCGCGTGCTGCACTTCGGTGCGGTGGGCGGACCGAACGTGCTCGGCGCGGTACCCGCGGCGTTCACCGAGACGTCACTCGGCCGGTGGCATCCCAGGGGCGGACACCGCCTGTGGGTTGCGCCCGAGTCCATGCCCGGCTCGTACGCGCCCGACGATCGTCCCGTGGAACTCGTGAGTCCGGGGCCGCTGACGCGGACCCTTCGCGCAGCACCCGATGCGACGGGGATCGAGAAGCAGATCGATCTCGAGCTGCTGCCGGATGCGCCGGTCATGGTGGTGCGTCACCGGATCGTCAACCGCACGTACTGGCCCATCCTCGTCGCGCCGTGGGCCATCACGATCGTCGACCCCGCCGGCACCGCGATCCTGCCGCAGCCGCCGCATCGAACACACGCCGAGCAACTGCTGCCGTCCCGCACCATGGTGCAGTGGGCGTACACCGACTTCACCGACAGCCGCTGGCACATTGGACGGCACCTGGTGCGCCTCACCCCCGATCAGCACAAACCCTCGGCACAGAAGATCGGGATCGCGAACGAGGCCGGGTGGAGCGCGGTGCTCCTTGGCACCCAGGCCTTCTTCAAGCTTGCGGCCTGGAAACCTGACGCGCGGTACCCCGACCTCGGCAGCCACACCGAGGTCTTCACCGCAGGTGCCTACCTGGAACTCGAAACGCTCGGGGCGCTCTCGCTCATCGAGCCGGGGGCGTCGTCCGGACACACGGAAGTGTGGATGGTGGTGGACGTGCCCCGGGCGCTGTCCGACGAGGCGGCGCTCGCGGAGTGGTGCGCGAGCACGGCGGAGCGTGGGCGCGGCGCACTCGACCCGTAGCCCACCTGTCCGGGTGCCGGTGGTCGCCGCCTTGCAGCGCTCCCGCTGAATCCAACGTGTCTGAAGGGGAGGACCATGGGATACCGACAGCTGCCGTCTTCATCGAGCTCGACATCGAACGTCGCCCGTGCGCTCGGCTGGTTCAGCCTGGCGCTCGGGGCCGTGGAACTGGCGGCGCCCGGCGCGCTGGCCCGCGCGATCGGCGCACGGGACGATGCCGACACACGTAAAACGCTTCGGGTCTTCGGCGCGCGGGAGTGTGTCGCCGGGCTCGCCATCCTGATGCAGCCCGATCGATCGCAGTGGCTGTGGTCCCGCGTCGGCGGCGATGCCCTCGACCTGGCGTGGCTGGGCCGGCGCATGGCCGACGAAGGCGCATCCCGCGAGCGGCTGGGCCTTGCGACCGCGGCCGTCGCCGGCGTCACGGCCCTCGACGTGGCAACCGCGCGCCACTTGTCGCGCGTGTCTCCGGCGCAGGGCCGCGCCGTCAAGGTGGAGCAGGTCGTCACCATTGCGTGCCCGGCAGACGAGCTCTATCGCTACTGGCGCGACTTCGCCAACTTCCCCCGGTTCATGCGGCACCTGAACCGGGTCGAGGTGCTCGACGCACGCCGCTCGCGCTGGACGGCCACCGCACCGGCCGGGATGTCCGTCACCTGGGAAGCCGAGATCGTCCAGGACCGCGACGGCGAATGGCTCGCATGGCGGTCGCTGCCTGACAGCCAGGTGCAGAACCGCGGTTCGGTGCGCTTCACGCCGGCCCCGGGCGCGCGCGGCACCGAAGTACGGGTCCAGCTCGAATACGAACCGCCCGCCGGGCAGCTGGGACGGATGGTGGCCATGCTCTTCGGGGAGGAACCCGAACAGCAGGTGCGCGAGGACCTGCGACGGTTCAAGCAGCTGATGGAGACGGGCGAGATCCCGCTCTCCGATGGCCCGGGACTCTGGCGTGCCGCGCAGCCGGCGGCGCACGCGGAACAGATTCGAGAACATGCGGGGGTGACCGAATGAGAGCGACCTGCTGGAACGGCACGAGACAGATCGATGTCGAACGCGTTCCCGATCCGAGCATCCTCAACGCCAGCGACGCCATCGTGAAGATCACGAGCACCGCCATCTGCGGTTCCGACCTGCATCTCTACAACGGCTTCATTCCCACGATGAAGCGCGGCGACATCATGGGCCACGAGTTCATGGGCGAGGTGGTGGAGGTCGGCCCGAGCGTGCGGACGCTCCAGAAGGGCGACCGCGTGGTGGTGCCCTTCCCGATCGCCTGCGGCCACTGCGCCCAGTGCGACCGCGAGATGTACTCGCTCTGCGAGAACTCCAACCCGAATGCCTGGATGGCGGAGAAGCTCTGGGGGTACTCGCCCTGCGGCATCTTCGGGTACTCGCACATGCTTGGCGGGTACGCGGGCGGGCAGGCCGAATACGCGCGCGTGCCGTTCGCCGACGTCAACCCGATCAAGGTGCCGGACGACCTTGATGACGAGCAGGTACTGTTCCTGTCGGACATCTTTCCCACGGGGTACATGGCCGCCGAGGCGTGCGGGATCCAGCCCGGCGACACGATCGCGGTCTTCGGGTGCGGGCCTGTCGGGCAGTTTGCGATCAAGAGCGCCTACCTGCTCGGGGCCGAACGCGTCATCGCCATCGATCGGTTCCCGTATCGCCTCCGTATGGCGCGTGAGCGCGCCGGCGCGGAGACGATCAACTACGAAGAGTGCGACGTGTTCGAGGCGCTCGAGGAGATGACCGGCGGGCGCGGTCCCGACCACTGCATCGACGCCGTCGGCCTCGAGGGACACGCCCCGGGCGTGCACGGCGCCTACGACAAGATGAAGACGATGATGATGCTGGAGACCGATCGTCCGGTCGCGCTGCGGCAGGCGATCCTCGCGTGCCGATCGGGCGGCACCGTGTCGGTGGCCGGCGTCTACGGCGGCTTCATCGACAAGTTCCCGATGGGAGCCGTGGTGAACCGGTCGCTCACCATCAAGTCCGGGCAGACGCACGTGCAGCGCTACATGCGTCCGCTGCTGCGCCGCATCCAGAACGGCGAGATCGACCCGAGCTTCGTCATCACCCACCGCCTCAATCTCTCGGATGCCGCGCATGGGTACGAGATGTTCTCGAAGAAGCAGGACGAGTGCATGAAGGTCGTCCTGCGACCGTAGACGGCCTTCACGGCAATTGGTGGGTTGGCGATCCGTCTCCCCGGCGTCCTCCGCGGGGGCGCGTTGTCAGTGGCGCTTCACCAAGTCACCAATTGCCCGCTCACCAATTTCAGCTATCCTCGCTCCATGCGCCGGATGGCATGGATGGCCGCCGCGATGTCCGGCCTGCTGGCCATCGCGACGGCGTGCGCGACCCCCCCGTCTTCGCCGGCGCCGCAGCCGGTTCGACTGACGCTCTCGATTCCGTTCAGCGGCGCCTGGGAGTCGATCGGCCGTGCGCTGGCCGCCGAGTACGCGGCGCGGCTGCCCGAGGTGCGTCCCGATGTCGTGATGGGGCAGAGCCTCGAGTCGCAGGTGGACGCGCTTCAGGCAGGGCAGGCGGACCTCGCCCTCGAGGACGCCGAGACGGCCTACCTGGCCTACAGCAGCGGCACGGCGGCGGTGCCGACGCCGCATGCAAGCCTGCGGGCCATCGGGGTGATGTTCTCGATTGCGGTGCAGGTGGCCGTGCCGGCGTCGACCGGCATCACGTCCATCGAACAGCTGCAGGGGCGCCGCGTCGATGTGGGCGCCGCGGGCGGGTCGGTGGACCGCGCGTCGCGCATCATCTTCGAGAGCTACGGCTTCGGGTTCGATCGGATCGTGCCGGTGGCCAGCGGCAACGACACCCTGGAGCAGTTCAAGCGCGGCGACCTCGACGCGCGCGTGTTCTACTCGGCGTTCAAGCATCCCGTGATCGACGCCATCAGCCGGGAGGTGGACGTCCGTGTCCTGCCGATCGATCGGCGCGTGCTCGGCGCCATCCAGGAACGCCATCACTTCCTCAAGAGCACGAACATCCCGGCCGGCACCTATCCCAACCAGGCGGCCGACGTACGGACCGTCGGGATGGACGTCCTGCTCCTGTGCCGGCAGGAACTGCCTGAGCCGCTCGCGTACACGCTGACGAAGACCCTCTTCGAATCCGTGCCGGCCCTGCAGCGCGCACACGAATCAGCGGGGCTCATCGATGCGGAGCGCGGCCCCACGGCTCCGATTCCGCTGCATCCCGGGGCGGCGCGCTTCTACCGCGAGCGCGAGATCCTCAAGTGACGACGACCACGCGCACGCTCGGGGTGTTCGCGGTCGGTCTCCTGCTGGCCACCGGCCTGACCTTCTGGCTCGGCCTGCGCGCCACCCGCGAATGGCAGCGCAGCACCCGCGAGGCGTCGGAGACACGCGCGAACGAAGTAGCGGCCCTCCTGACGGTGGCACTCGAGCGTGACATGAAGGGCGGTCAGGTGTCGGTGCTCGTCCCCTTCAACGAGGCGCTCGTGAACAGCCCACCCTACGAACTGGCGGACCGGTTCGCACGCGGCTTCGCCAGGTTCCCGTATCTCGACTCGTTCTACGTCTGGAGCGAGCAGGGAGGGCCGGAGGGGACGACGTACGTCTTCAACCGGGCGGATCGCCGGCCTCATTGGGACACGGAGCCGCCGCCGCGCGATCCGTTCCCGGTGGTCTTCCGCAAGGACCCGGCGCCGCTGCGCGACGTGGTGAGCCGCGCGCGGACGCAGGCGGTGGATGGCCTGCGATTCGGCCTGGACACGCTCGACATCGCGGGGCATCGCTACCAGGCGGTGACGCAGCAGATGTACGAGGGCGAAGGAACCCGGACCCGCCTCGCGGCCATCGTCGGGTTCCTGGTGGATGTGGAGTGGGTGCAGGCGCACTACTTCAGCGACTTCATCCGGCAGATACAGGGCATCATCGGGGACCCGACACTCTCGATCGCCATCGAGAGCGCCGATGGCCATGCGGTCGCGTCCGTGGGTCCCGACGTCGCAGGTGGTGTGCGGCACACCCGCCGCTTCGGCTTCGCGTTCGTCGACCAGGCGCTCTTCGCAGACCTGCCGAGGCGTCCCGACTCGCCCACCTGGCTTGCGCACGTCGTCGTGGGGAACGAGGCGACCCTGGCGGCGGCGAGCCAGGGCGCGGCGCGCACCCTCGTGCTGCTCGGCATCGGCGCGCTGGCGACCATCGTGGGCCTCGTCTTCACCGTGCGCGCGGCCCGAGCCGCGGCGGACCTGGCCGCGGTCCAGGCCGAGTTCGTGTCGGCGGTCAGCCACGAGATGAAGACGCCGCTCTCGCTCGTGAAGCTTGCCAGCGACTCGCTTGCGAACGGGCGCTATGCGTCTCCCGATGCCGTTGGCGAGTACGGCCGCATGATCAACGTGGAAGCGCAGCACCTCACGCGGCTCATCGACAACGTGCTCTGCTACGCCCGCATCACCGACGGCGCCTCCCCGTACGATCGCGAGCCGGTCGACCTCGTGGAAGTCCTGCACGAGTCGGTCGATCGCTTCCAGCAGCGGCTTCGCGACAGTGGCATCGAACTCCACCTGAACGTGCCGCCGGATCCTGCCGTCGTGGAGGGCGACCACCTGATGCTGCTCCACGTGTTCGACAACCTGGTGGAGAACGCCATCAATCATGGGTCGGCCGGTCACTGGCTCGGCCTGTCGATTACGGCCGGGCCGTCGAACGTGGTGGCGGAGGTCCGCGATCGCGGGGAAGGCATCCCGTCCGGGGACTTGCCGCATGTGTTCGAGAAGTTCTATCGTCGGAAAGGGACGCGTCAGCGCGGCACCGGGTTGGGCCTCGCCATCGTCCGGCGTATCGTCGAGGACCACCACGGGCGGGTCACCCTGACCAGCCAGGTCGGGCACGGCACGACGGTGACGGTGTCGCTCCCGGGAACCCACGCCCACGTATGAACAGGCAACGCATCCTCATTGTCGAAGACGACCGCGCGCTGGCGCGCGTGCTCGCCGACAACCTGTCGTTCTCCGGGTTCGACGTCGACTGGGTCGACGACGGGACGGAAGTGCTGAACCGTGTGCGGTCGACGAGTCCGGACCTGGTGCTGCTGGACGTGATGCTGCCGGGGCGCGACGGGTTCAGCCTGTGCGGACTCATCAGGCAGGGCGGACGCACGCCGGTCATCATGCTGACGGCGCGCGATCAGAAGGTCGACAAGCTGAAGGGGCTCGAACTCGGCGCGGACGACTACATCACCAAGCCCTTCGATTTCGAGGAACTGCAGGCCCGGATCCGTGCGGTGCTGCGCCGCGCCCGGCGCAGCGCGACGCGCATCACGATCGGCGAGGCGGTCATCGACTTCGTGGCGTTCACCGCGACGCGCGGGACTACCGACCTGCGGCTGTCGCGCCGCGAGTTCGACCTCCTCGGGTACCTCGCCGAGCGCGAAGGACGCATCGTCCAGCGGGACGAACTGCTGCGTGAAGTCTGGGGCTTTCCGGACGAGCCGGCCACCCGCGCCGTGGACTACGCCATTCGCCGGCTCCGCCGTAAGCTCGAAGCCGATCCGCACAACCCCCGGCACATCCACACCGTTCACGGGAACGGCTATTCCCTCACGCTGACGCAGACCCGCTGACATAAGGGAAACCAACTATTTGGTTCGGTTCCCGCACCGGTTCGATTTGCCACAACTTGCAACACCGGGTGCCTGTACGTACCAGATATCCTGCCGAAGCTTCACTCGATCTTCGCAAGCGGCTGCCTGAGCACTGGTCGTTTGCGACATCAGCTATCTTCCTCATTTCACTCGACTTGAGGATGGGAGCGCGCCGGCCTCGCTGGCCGGCGGTCGACGCGGGCGCGTGCCTCGTCGCTGATGAGTCGGTGCCCTTCGTCGTGGAGACCCTGACGTTCGGCCCAACGCTCTCCGGAAGAGGCCCGGTGGAGCATTCGCACCTGTGTAACAGGAGGATCCAAGATGCGGAGTTTCCTCTCCAAGACAACGGCCCTGGCGCTTGCCGCCCTGCTCGTTGTCCTCTCGGCCGCGGGGTTGGCGGCCCAGTCCTCGACGGGCAGCCTGCGCGGCACCGTGAAGGACGCCCAGGGCGTCATTCCGGGCGCCACCGTGGCGCTCGTCAACGAGGCCAATGGCACGTCGCGCGAGACGGTGACCAACGAGTCGGGTGAGTATTCGTTCCCGGCTCTCGACCCGGCCGGCTATACCGTCCGTGTGGCGGTCCCCGGATTCCGGACCTACGAACGCAAGGGTGTCCGCGTGAACACGCAGGCGGCCCTCGCGCTGGACATCGCCCTGGAAGTCGGCTCGCTCGAGGAGACGATCACCGTCACGGCGGATGCGCCGCTCATCGAGACGGCCAACGCCTCGACCGGTGGTGTCATCGACACGAAGACGCTCGAGTCGATCCCGACGCCGGGCCGCAGCGTGTTCCTGATGGCGAACCTCGAACCGACCGTGCAGGCCAGCGGCAACGCGCACTGGAACCGCATGCAGGACCAGGTCGGCAACTCCGCCATCTCGATGGGCGGCGGCGCGGTCCGCGCGAACAACTTCCTCATCGACGGCTTCCCGGTCACCGACCTCCAGAACCGCGCCTCCACGAACCCCAGTATGGAAGCGGTCCAGGAGATGAAGGTCCAGGTCCACACGTATGACGCGGAGATGGGCCGCACGGGCGGCGGCGTCATGAACATGTCGGCGCGCTCGGGCGCGAACCAGTGGCGCGGGTCGGCTTACACCGTGCTGCGCCCGAAGTCGCTCGTCAGCCAGCTGCTGATTCCGAAACTGCGCGGCCAGGTGAACGTGCCCGAGGAATGGAAGAACGGCGGCGGCGGTGGTGGCGGTCCCATCGTCAAGAACAAGACCTTCTTCTGGGTCGCCGGTGAGAAGTACGTGGACAACCAGCCGCAGGCGAACACGTTCCTCGTGCCGACGGCTGCCGAACTCGCGGGCGATTTCTCGGCGGTGACGCGCAACGGCGCGCCCATCACGCTGCGCGACCCGCTGACCGGCCTCGCGTTCCCGGGCAACCAGATTCCGGCGAACCGCCTGAACCCGGTCGGCCTCGCGCTGGCCAAGGCGTTCCCGACGGCAGACACGCAGGTGGACAACGGCTCGCCCAACTTCGGCATGACCGACCTTCTGCCGAGCAAGGCGTACCAGATGTCGGGCAAGCTCGACCACCACTTCAACAGCGCCGTCTCGCTGAGCGGCTTCGCGCTGCGCCAGGTCACGCACGAGGCGAACGCGAACTACAACCCGGTGAACCGCTACGTGGGCGGCAGCTACCAGCTGGACCGCGTGATCAGCACCTACGTGCTGAACAACACCTACATCATCAGCCCGTCGACCGTGCTCACGCTGCGCGGCGGCTACAACAAGTTCGACGACAACTACAACCTGCCCTACGAGTTCGACGCGGCGGGGCTCTTCAACAACCCGTCGCTCACCTCGCAGATGTCGGACCTGAACCGCTTCCCGACGCTGTCCATCACCGGCTACAAGGGTGCGGGCTGGACGAACCGCCAGGCGAACGGCTACTACCAGTACGGCTTCAACGGCGCCCTCACCAAGCTCGCGGGCACGCACAGCTACAAGTTCGGTGGCGACTACCGCAAGATCGGCGCAACCTCGCTGAACTACGGGGCGTCGACCGGTTCGTACACGTTCACCGGCACCTACTCGGGCAACGCGCTGGCCGACCTGCTCCTCGGCTATCCGCAGAGCGGCAACGTGCCGCTGAACGTCGAGCTCGACGGCTACGTGAACTACCTCGCCGGCTTCGCGCAGGACGACTGGCACGTGAACGATAAGCTGACGCTGAACTACGGCGTGCGCTTCGAGCACGAGACCGGCATGCGTGAGAAGAACAACCAGCAGACGGTGAACTTCGACACGGCGGCGGTCAGCCCGCTGAACAGCGCGGTCAACCTGCTCGACCCGATCACCGGTGCCCGTCGCCAGATCCTAGGCGGCCTGATCTACGCCGGCGTCAACGGTGCCCCGATCGAACAGGGCAACCAGCCGGCCATCAAGGTGGCGCCGCGCGTCGGTGCGGTCTACTCCGTGACGGACAAGACCATCCTCCGCGGTGGCTGGGGCCTCTACTACACGCCGTGGAACTACCCGGCAGCTGGCACGACCGGCTGGGGCCAGATCGGCTACTCGGCCACCACCCAGATCCAGCAGACGCAGGGCACGCCCACCATTTCGATGAGCAACCCGTTCCCGGCCGGCCTCGTGAAGCCGTCGGGCAGCAGCCAGGGCCTGCTCACCGGCACCGGCGGCGACGTCTACTTCGTCGACCCGAACAAGGGTTCCGGCAAGGCGTACCAGTACTCGGCCGACCTGCAGCGCGAGCTGCCGATGGGCATGAGCCTGACGCTCGGCTACACGGGCCTCACCGGTCGCGACCTGGGCTGGGGCGGCTCGGGCAACAGCCTCATCAACATCAACCAGCTCGATCCGAAGTACCAGAGCCTCGCGATTGGTGAAACGCTCTCGCTCGTGCCGAACCCGTTCTTCGGGGTGGCCGGTGCGGGGCAGTTCGCCAGCCGCGCGACCATCGAGAAGGGCCAGCTGCTGCGCCCGTATCCGCAGTTCGGCAACGTCTACATGCAGCAGTCGACCGGTGCGAAGTCGCAGTACCACGCCGGCATCATCCAGCTGCGGAAGCGGTCGACCGGCGTGTGGGGCGGCAACTTCAGCTACACCTACAGCAACCTGAAGGACAACCAGTTCGACCAGGGCAACTACTACTCGTCGTCGCCCGGCCTGCAGAACAACTACACCGTGATCGAGGGGTCGCCCTACTACAACCCCGATCAGGAGTACGGCCTGAGCCTGCTGAACTCGCCCCACAAGATTGTGATGGCGCCGACCGTGAACCTGCCGTTCGGCGAGGGTCACAAGTGGGCGCAGAGCGGCCTGGGCGACGCCCTCCTCGGCGGCTGGTCGGTGACGACGGTGGTGACCTTCCAGGCGGGCTTCCCGATTGGCGTCAGCCAGAACGAGAACACCGCGTCCTTCCTGTTCGGCGGCACGCTGCGCCCGAACGTGGTCGAGGGCCAGGAATTCCTGGTGCCTGGTGACATCACGGAGCGCATCCGTGCGAACACCACCGACAACCTCTACCTGAACCGCGCCGCCTTCACGGCGACGCCGGTCAACCGCTACGGCAACGCGCCGCGCATCCTGCCGGGCGCCTACTCGCCGTGGCGCAACAACGTCGACCTGTCGCTCAGCAAGAACATCAAGACCGGTGGTTCGACGTCGGCGTCCGTCCGCCTCGAAGTGCTGAACCTGCTCAACCAGGTGCAGTGGGCCGCCCCGGCGAGCGCCGCCTTCGGCAACTCGTCGTTCGGCCAGATCACCAACCAGGCGAACAACATGCGCATGATGCAGTTCACCTTCCGCTTCGCGTTCTGACGCGCGAACCAGGGTGAGGCCGTGAAAAGGGCCGCGGGGGAATCTCCCTCGCGGCCCCTTTTCTTTTGCGCGCGCAGGCTCTGGGCTCTAGGCTCTAGGCTCCGGGGCATGTCGGCTTCGGCCGGTAGCCGACCATACGTGAAGCCCGGAGTCGGAAGCCGGGAGCCCTTGTTCGTAGCGCCAGGCTTCAGCCTGGCGAGCATGTGGAGTGTTCGATGAAACGTAGAGTCCTTGCGGTTGTCGTCGCGTGTGCGACGCTGGGCGTCGCGGTGGGCGCCATCTCGGTGCCGACGCGGTCGAAGGCGGGCATCGTGGCCTCGCAGAGTGAAATCGCGTCGAAGGTCGGTGCGGACGTCATCCGCGACGGTGGCACGGCGATCGACGCCATGGTGGCCGTCGGCTTCGCCCTGGCCGTGACGCACCCGACCGCTGGCAACATCGGCGGCGGCGGCTTCATCGTGTACCGCCCGGCTGCCGGCGACCCGGTGGCATACGACTTCCGGGAAATGGCGCCCGCGAAGGCGAGCCCCACGATGTGGCTCAAGGACGGCAAGTACGACGCACAGGTGCATCACAACAGCCACCTGGCGGTCGGCGTGCCCGGCACCGTGGCGGGGCTCCACATGGCGTGGAAGGAGCAGGGCAAGCTGCCGTGGCGCCGCCTGGTCGAGCCGGCGATTACGCTCGCGCGCGACGGCTTCGTGGTGAGCGACGGCCTCTCCCGATCGCTCAAGGGCGTGCAGCGCTCGATGGCGAAGTTCCCCGCTTCGGTGGCGCAGTTCACGAAGAACGGCACCCCCTACGAGCCGGGTGACATCCTCAGGCAGCCCGACCTCGCGAAGACGCTCGAACGCATTGCCGCCAATGGCCCCGCGGGCTTCTACGAAGGCGAGACCGCCGCGCTCATCGAGAAGGAGATGCTCGCCAACGGCGGCATCATCACGCGCGAGGACCTGAAGAACTACAAGGCCATCAGGCGCACGCCGCTGCGGGGCACCTACCGTGGCTACGAGATCGTCTCGATGCCGCCGCCGACCTCGGGCGGCGTGACGATGATCGAGGCGCTCAACATCCTCGAGGGGTACGACCTGAAGACGATGGGGCCCAACTCCGCCGACGCCGTGCACGTCATGGCGGAGTCGATGAAGCGGGCCTATGCGGACCGTGCCAGGTACCTCGGCGATCCGGACTTCAACCCGAAGATGCCGGTGGACATGCTGATCTCGAAGGCGCACGCCGACGAGCTCCGGAAGACGATCAGCCTCAAGAAGACGAAGGCCGCCTCACCCGACCGGTTCGACTGGCCCCACGAAAGCGACGAGACGACGCACGTCTCGATCGTCGACGGCAACCTGAACGCGGCGTCGATGACCTACACGCTGGAGCAGGGGTACGGCGTGAAGGTGGTCGTGCCCGGCGCCGGTTTCCTGCTGAACAACGAGATGGGGGATTTCAACGCAGGCCCCGGCATCACCACGGCGCAGGGGCTGGTCGGCACCGACCCGAACCTCGCGGCGCCCGGCAAGCGGATGCTCTCCAGCATGGCGCCGACCATCCTCGCGAAGGACGGCAAGCTGTTCATGGTGACCGGCAGCCCCGGCGGCCGCACGATCATCAACACGACACTCGAGACGATTGTCGCGGCCATCGACTTCGGGCTGAACGCGCAGGAGGCGGTTGACGCCCCGCGGTTCCATCATCAGTGGCTGCCTGACGAGATCAACTACGAGCGGCAGGGCTTCTCGCCGGATTCGCTGAAGGAGCTCGAACGGCGCGGACACGTGCTGAAGGCCGGAGGCGCGCAGGGCGTGGCGCAGGTGATCATCTACAACGCCCAGGACAGCGTGCTCGAGGGCGGCACCGACCGCCGCGTCGCCGACGGTGCGGCCGTCGCGGTGCCGGTGAAGAAGTAGCAGAAACGGGCGGGCGGGGCTGAGACAGTCCTGCCTGCCTGACCTGCCCTGCCCGCCCGCGACTGTGTCTACAGCCGCCTGAGCACCATCAACGACACGTCGTCGCTCTGTTCCGCGAGCCCCACGAACCTGGAGAGCTCGTCGAGGATGAACTGGCCCGCCTGTGCGGCCGGCATCCCACGCGTCTTCAGCACGAGCGCCTGGAGCCGTTCGTCACCGAAGAATTCCTCCGCATCGTTCATTGCCTCGCTGACGCCGTCGGAGTAGACGACGAGCGTATCGCCCACCTCCAGCGTGACCTCCTGCTCCCAGAAGGGCACGTCCGGCATCATCCCGATGACCATCGAGCCCTGGGGCAGCACGCTCACCGATGTGGCGTGGCAGACGAGCGGCGGCATGTGCCCGGCGATGAGCAACCGCACGCGCCCGGCGTTGGCGGTCAGCACCGCGTAGACGAGGGAGACGAACCGCGTCGGCAGCCCGTCGCGATAGAGGATGCGGTTCACGGCGGACGCGAGGTCGCCGAGGTTCGGGAAGTGCGGCGCCAGCGCACGCAGCGTGGCCTGCACCTTCACCGCGAGCAGGGCCGCGGGAAGCGCCTTGCCGGTCACGTCGCCGAGGAGCACCGCATGCTGGCCGCCGTCGAGCGGCAGGTGGTCCACCACGTCGCCGCCGACGTCGTTGGCGGGCTGTGTGTAGAGCCAGGCGTCCCACCCGGGGACGGAGGGGGAGTCTGTCGGCATGAGCGCGATCTGGACCGCGCGCCCGGCCTTGAGTTCATCCTTCGCGATCAGCTTGTCCTTCAGTTCCAGGACGAGCACGACGAAGAGCAGCAGCGTGCCGAGCCCACTGAAGTGGAACTCGAAGTGCACGGTGTTGATGTCGACCCGCCCCCAGCCAAGGGAGATGCAGATCAGCGCGACGAACAGCATGATGCGCCGCGCCGACGTCAGCTTGAGCAGCAGCCCGCGAACGAACCACCACGACCGCCGCAGCAGCCGCCGGCCCGCCCCGAGCTGCTCGAGCTGCCGCTGCTCGTCGCGCGACAGGTAGAACGCCTCGAGTCCGGCGAGCGTGCCGCCGACCGAGCGTCCGACGCCCACGCGCATCATGTCCTCGATGACGACGAGGACATCGTCGCCAAGGGTCCTGAGCAGTCGTGGAGTACCCGTCGTGTCCTTCCGCTGGCCTGTGGCAGACATCCACAGGAATGCTAATCGCTAAATGCACATTGCTGAATGGAACTTCAGAGTGGCAGTTCGCATTAGGCCATCAGCATTCGGCTGGTTCTTCTCACCGCCAGATAGGTGAGCCAGCCGGCCGGGCCGAACATGAACGTCAGCGCCATGCACGGTGCCGCGAGCCACGGCGAGACGCCCTGGGTGGCGGCGTCCTCGGCGATCCAGCGGCCAACCAGGAGGTCGAACGCCAGGTAGTGCAGCCAGCCCGCCAGCAGTAACCACGGGTCCGAGAAGAGCTGCGCGACGGCCTCCAGTGAGCCGAAGCCGCCGGTGGACCCGCCCCAGCGCGCACCGATGATCGCGGCATAGCCGAGCGCCAGCAGCGCGGCGACGACCGGAACCACGGCGTTGCGCGCCCATGGCCGCCGCTGGAAGGCGATGAGCGTCAGCCAGGAGAGGAGCGCGGCGGTGTTGGCGAGCGAGAAGACGGCTGCGGCGCTCACGCGAACCTCCGCTCGCGCTCCGCGTCTCCGGCTGGGCGACCCGCCATCACCACACCGGCCACACCGGCCACGGCTGTCGCGCCGTAGAGGAGCGCGACCAGCGGACCCGGGCCGAGGAGCGGCTGGCCGAGCAGCGCCTGCAGCAGCGCGGTGCCGAAGACGCTGGCGTAGGCCGCGGCCGCGACGCGCATCAGCCGGTCGGCGTGCACGGGCGAGCGGCGCCGCAGCCAGAGTGCCAGCAGCGGGAGCGCCTGCACGGCGTGCAGCCCGATGAAGTGCGGAACCCGGAGGTCGCCATGTTCGCGGCTCCAGCCGATGCCTGGCAGGCCCGGGCCGCCGTCGACCGCCCCGACCGTGTGTCCGCCCGACCGATCCATCCGGCCCGTTTCGCTGGCCAGCGCGAGCTGTGCGCGCGAGGGGGAGGTCATGAGCCCGCCGGTCGAGGCGCCGAGCACGGCAATGAGCATCCCCGCGCGGAGGGCCGTGGCCATGACCGGATCTGAGAGCCGCTGCCGGAACAGCGCGAACGCCACGGCTCCCGCCGCGATCGTCTGCGCCGCGATACCTGCGCCCATGATGCCGAAGAGCACGGCGTCCAGCGGGGTCGACACGTTGAAGTGGCTGGCGGCACCTCGCCACGCCTGCACGCCGATGATGCCCACCTCGACCACCATCACGCCTGCCGTGATCTGGGACGCACCCTGCCGCAGGCGCGGCCAGTCGGCCAGTGCCGCGAGCACCCACGGCAGCGTCAGGCTGTAGATGCCTGTGGATGCGGCGAACTTGGCGGGTTTCAGCCAGACCGGCGCGCCGTCGACGAGGCGTTCATCCACGAGCAGTCCGAGCAGCGTGAATGGCAGCAGTGTCAACATCGCCAGCCCGGTTCCGGTCAGCAGTGGGTCGAGATTCCAGGTCCGCCTGGTGAACGTGGTGAGTGCGCGCATGGGGTGCTCCTTCAAGGCTTTAATGTGGCCACTGTCAACATCTGAGAGTCGAACGATAGCGCCCTCAAGTTGACCATGTCAACATGAAAATTGTAGGATGACCGCATGACTGACGTGGCCGACAGCCCCGAACGCAAGCCCGCCACCCGCTATCACCATGGAGATCTCCGACGTGCGCTGCTCCAGGAGGCCGTCCGCACCATCGCCAAAGACGGCGCCGATGGGCTGACCCTGCGCGAAGTCGGCAGCCGCCTGGGCGTCTCCAGAACGGCCCTGTACCGGCACTTCGAAGACAAGGCCACGCTGCTCGCGGCCGTTGCCCGCGAAGGGTTCCAGCGGTTCACCCAGGACCTGCAGCGCGCCTGGGTGGAACACAAGGGATCGCGCCGCGGGTTCGAGATGATGGGCGTGGCCTACGTCCGGTTCGCAGTGCTCAACCCGTCGCATTACCGGGTGATGTTCGGGGACTACCGCCACCTGTGTGACAAGGACCCTGACCTGCAGGCGGATGCTGCGGCGGCGTTCCAGGTGCTGGTGGATGCGATCGTGTCCCTGCAGGACGCCGGCCTCATCCGGAAGGACGACCCGAAGACGCTGGGCCAGTTCGTCTGGGCCATCGTGCACGGCATCGCCATGCTGGCCATCAACGGGCAGCTTGGCCCGCAGCCGGAGTCGTCACCGGAACTCGGCGCCATCGTGCACTTTGCCCTGCAGCGCCTGCGCACGGGAATCGACGCGCCCGTTGCGCACGTCCGATAGGGCATGGCGCTCAGCGACCACTTCGACGGCACACGATTCTTCAATCCGACCTTCGCGCAGGGGCGGCCGTTTTCGGCCGTGCCGAAGATGCTGGCCGAACCGCGGGAGCGCTGGCCCGCCCACGTGCCGGTCGTCCAGCGCCAGGCCGTGCCGCACGATCCGGACGCCTGGGTCACGGTGACGTTCATCGGGCACTCGACCTTCCTCATCCAGACTGGACGGCACACGATCATCACCGACCCGGTCTTCGTGCACCGGGCGAGCCCGCTGCAGTTCATCGGGCCGAAACGCGTGCGGGTCCCGGGCGTCAGGCTCGAGGATCTGCCGCCGGTCGACATCATCCTGCTGAGCCACAACCATTACGACCACTGCGACCTGGCGAGCCTGCGTCACCTCGCCGCGCGGAGCAGCCCGCTGCTGGTCACCCCGCTGGGCAACCGCCGCATGGGCACCGCCGCGGGCCTGCGGCGCATCGTCGAGCTGGACTGGTGGGAGCAGACCACCGAGGCGCCGCTGCCCATCACCCTCACGCCGGCGCAGCACTTCTCGGCACGGACGCCGTTCGACCGGAACAAAGCCCTGTGGGGCAGCTTCGTGGTCGACATCGGCGGCCGCCACTTCTTCTTCGGTGGCGACAGCGGCTACGGGCCGCACTTCCGGATGATTCGCGAACGGGTCGGCCGCGTGGACGCGGCGCTGCTGCCGATCGGTGCCTACGAACCGCGGTGGTTCATGCGCGACATCCACATGAACCCGGACGAAGCCGTCCAGGCGCACCTGGACCTCGAGTCGCAGCGAAGCATCGGGATGCATTTCGGCACCTTCCAGCTGACGACGGAAGGGATTGATGCGCCCCTTCGGGCGCTGGCGCGTGCGCGCGAGGCGCTCGGCGTGGAGCGGGCCGCCTTCGACACCCTGGACTTCGGCGCCTCACTGCACCTGCCGTAGGTGCGGCGGCTCTTGAGTGCGGCCGCTGCACCGGCGTAGGATGCGGCTGCAGACACCCATGCCCAACCGACGCACGATGAGACGCGCCGCGCACCTGGCCGCCGTGGCCGCGCTGCGGACACTCGCGGCCGCGAACGCGGCTGACGCGGCCGACACGCCGCGGGTGTCGCGCGAGATCACGCTGGGCGCCGGCGTCTGGACCGACACGGACCTGACGGTGCAGCCCGGCGAACTGGTGTCGTTCACCGCGCAGGGCGCCGCACGATGCCCGGGAGCCGAGAACAGCTTCGGACCGGCCGGCATGGCGCGGGGCTTCCGCGATCTCCTGCGCATCCTGCCGATGCCGCAGTCGGGCAGGGGCGCGCTGATCGGCCGCATCGGCCAGGCGGGGGTTGCGCTCCCGTTCGTGATCGGCGAGAAGTTCGACACGACGACGGTCGCCGGCGGGCCGCTCTCGCTCGGCGTCAACCGAACGGAGACCGACGGCTGCACGGCCTCGTTCACGGTGCGCGTGGACGTCTTCCCGCCGACGGACAGCCGTGCGGTGCGGGTGCCCACGCGGCTCGACAGTGTCCCGGGCGTCGACCACGCGCTCTTCGCGCAGATTCCGCGGCGTATCGGTGACCTGCAGGGCAATCCCGGCGACATGGTCAACTTCCTCATCGTCGGGACCGAAGCCCAGATGAAGCGCCTGTTCACGACGGCCGGCTGGGTGGTGGTGGATCCCGACGTGAAGGGCGCGGTGATCTCCGGGCTGATCTCGAGCCTCTCGAAGGAGTCCTACCTGACGCTGCCGATGTCGCAGCTGTATCTCTTCGGCAGAGTGCAGGACTTCGGCTGGGCGCACGCCGAACCGATCAAGGTCGCCGCGTCCCGTCATCACCTGCGGGTGTGGCGCGCGCCGTTCCTGCTCGACGGCCAGGCCGTGTGGGTGGGGGCAGCCACGCACGACATCGGGTTCGAGCGCGACCGGCGGAACAACGGCATCACCCACAAGATCGACCCCGACATCGACCTCGAACGTGAGTACGTGGAACAGACGCTGACCGGGACCGGTTTCGTCCGAGCCTTCACCTACTTCACGCCAGAGAACGCCCTGCGCGAGGCGAAGACGGCGACGGGCGGCACCTTCCACTCGGACGGCCGGGTGCTCGTGCTCCTGGCTGCAGACGATGTGCCCGCGTCGGGGACGCCGGCCCGCTAGGCACGCGAACCGGCAGGCGCGGTTCGGGAGTAGGATGTCGGCATGGCCGACCTCACCGTTACCGTCATCGCCTCGATCAAGGTCAAGCCGGGCACCGAGACCCGCGCACGTCAGCTCCTCGGCAGCATCGTCCCGGACACCCTGCAGGAGCCGGGCTGCCTCGCCTACGACCTGCACCAGTCCCTGACCGAGCCGACCGAGTTCATGTTCTACGAGCGCTGGGAGAGCGACGAGGCGCTTGCCGCGCATGCGGCCTCCACCGCCCCGCACCGGCTGGCCCTGCGCGAGAGCATGGCCGAATTCGTCGACGGCCGCCCGTCCGTCACCCGGTGGCGGAAGGTGAGCTGACGTCGGCAATCTGCAATCTGCAATCTGAAATCTGAAATCTGCAATTCGAGGCTCTGCGGATACCCGTGTCGCTGCCTGCTCACATCGATGACTTCCGCGATCGCACCTGGCGTCGCGAGGACGCGCTGCGCATCGAGACCGCCTACGAGGCCGAGCGCTTCATCGAGCGCGTCGGCTTCGCTGCGTGCATGACCGACTCGCGACGTCCTGGCGCCTCGCTCTACGTCGCCGTGTGCGGGCGCCGCGATGCCGTGATGCCGCGCAACGTGCAGACCGACGAGGAGGCCTCGCTCACGTGGCGCCTGAAGGACGAACTCGTGAGGCGCGGCAAGGTGTACTACGCGAAGCTGTCGCGCGGAAAGGCGATGTTCATCGCGCCGCGGATGGTGCCGGCGTTCAATGCGCTCTGGGGCATGAAGCGGACCGAGGAGGCCCGTCGTCTCAGCAGGCCGGCCCAGCGGATCCTCCGCGTCCTCCGGAAGGAGTGGGAAATGGCCACGGCCGACCTGCGGCAGGATTCCGGCGTGACCGAACGCGCGACCTTCACGAAGGCGCTCGACGAACTGCAGGCGGCCATGCTCGTCGTGCCGAGCGAAGTGCTCTACTCGCCGAAGTTCACCTACATCTGGAGCCTGGCGCTCGGCCGCTTCCCTGACGAACTGCGCGCACGGATGACACGCGAGCGTGCCGTGCGCGAGATCGCGCGCTGCTTCCTGACGACCGCCGGCATGACCGTGCCGGGTGAACTGGCGAAGGTGGTGGGTGTGCCGCGCTGGGAGGCGGGGCTCGGGAACCGGGCGCTCGTGAAGGAGGGCTTCGCGACGTCGCCCTCCAGAGGCACGTATGTGCTCGCCGACGGTCCCGCCACCCAGGGTGACGAGGCCGCCGGCGAGCCGGACTAGGCTACGGCTGCTGGACGTTCGCGCCCTTCTCGGGCATCGGCGGCGGGTACTGGATGCCGAGCTGCTCCAGGTAGCTCTTGTACTTCGCCGGGTCGTAGTAGAACTTCTGCAGCTGGGGCCGATACCGGTCCATCTGATCCTTGTTCAGCCAGATCGCCGGCTTGTCGTCGGGACGCAGCAGGGGCTTGTACTTGACCGGGGCCTTCTGGATGTCGGTGAAGTAGTCGCGCGACGCCTTCAGGAGGTCCGGGCGGGTGAGGAGGTCGACCACCGTCATCGCGTAGGCCTTGGCCCCCTGCGTTGCACCCTTGTGGGCCACGGGCGTGGCCATGGCGATGGCGCTCGTCCAGTGATGGCCGATCGCGCCTGGCACGTTGGACGGGAAGCGCAGCGTGATCGTCGGCACCGACCACATCACGTCGCCGATGTCGTCCGAGGCGCCGCCGGTCTGCTGCTCGGGCGGAATGAACTCGCGTCCGCGCAGCTGGGACAGGTTCGTCACGAGGCCGCGCTCCTCGCTGCCCATGGCGCGCTGCAGCGCCTTCGCGAACTGCTGGTCGGCATCGCTCCACTGCGGCAGGCCGACCGCCTTGATGTTCTCGTACATGGCCTCGGCCATCGGCCGGTTGCCATGCTGCGGCCAGGCCGACCCGAGCACGCGTGAACTCCACGTCGTGCCGGTCATCTCGGACGCCGCCTTCGCCATCGTGTCACCAAGGTCCCACAGCTCCTTGATGTGGTCGTAGTCGGTTTCGCGGAAGTAGTACCAGACGGTCGCGTCTGGCGGGACGACATTGGGCTGCGAGCCGCCATTGGTGATGACGTAGTGCGAGCGCTGGGCCGTGCGGAGATGTTCGCGCTTGAAGTTCCACGCGATGTCCATCAACTCCACGGCGTCGAGCGCGCTCTTGCCGAGCCAGGGCGAGGCCGCCGCGTGCGAACTCGACCCCTTGAAGGAGTACTCGACCGACACCATGCCGCTGCCGCCGCCCTCGCCCCAGCTCGTGCCGAGGTCGCTGCCGACGTGCGTGAATAGCACGGCATCCACGTCCTTGAACACGCCCGCCCTGACGAAGTGCGCCTTCGTGCCGAGCGCCTCCTCCGCGACACCGGGCCACAGGAGCAGCGTGCCCGGCAGCTTGTCGCGTTCCATGATCTTCTTCACGGCCAGCGCCGCGGTGATGATCAGCGCCTGTCCGGCGTTGTGCCCTTCACCATGGCCGGGGGCGCCTGCCACCAGCTCCTTGCGCGTGACCACGCCCGGCGTCTGGTTCGTGCTCGGCAGGCCGTCGATGTCGGTCCCGAGCGCGATGATCGGATGTCCCGATCCGTAGCGCGCGAGCCAGGACGTCGGGACGCCCGCGACGGAGCGCTGCACGTCGAATCCTTCGCGCACGAGGACGTCGGTCAGGCGGCGCTGCGTTTCCGTCTCCTGGAAGCCGAGCTCGCTGTAGCTGAAGATCTGATCCACCAGCTGCTGCGTGAAGGTACGGCGCGCCTCCACCTCGGCCGCCACTTCCTTCTTCAGGGCGTCGACCTTGTCGGTGACCGGCGCCAGCGGCACGGATGGGCGCTGCGGTGGTTCGGGTCCGCCGCCCCGCTGGGCGAGCGTCGGGGTGGCCGCACACGCGAGCGCCGCGATGACGAGCGGCAGAACACGTCGGAGATGCATGGCAGGAGTCCTCTCATCGGGCGTCTCGCCGCAGCGCGGCGGACGGCAAACGGATACAGGGTAGCCGCCAGTCTAGCGCCGGATCAGCGGCCCGCGGACCCGCTTCCGCCGCGAAAATTTGTGGGCGTGACAAGTCTGTCTCGCGTGCGGCGATCGCGGACAGGAATGTCCGTCGGCGGTTCGCTATAATCCGCGCTGAGCCATGGTCCACACACAACGTCGCTTCTGGTCTGCCACAGCCGCCCTCTCTGCCCTGCTGATCGCCGGTGTCTCGGCTGCCGCCGAGGATCCCCGCAGCATCGTCGACCGCGTCTACAGCGTCGCCCAGGCCGAGCGCGGCGAGGCACGGTTCAAGGTGTCATGCAGCTCGTGCCACACTCCGGGCAGCTTCGGCGGCAACTCGTTCGCGGAGCGCTGGAACGGCCAGACGATGGCCGAGGCGTTCGACTTCGTGTCGAATGCCATGCCGGAGAACGATCCCGGCGGCTTGAAGAAGCAGGACTACGCGGACGTACTCGCGTTCATCCTCAGCGTGAACGGCTACCCGGTGGGCAACGATGAACTGCCGCCGGACCCGGTCGAGCTGAAGAAGCTCGCGATCGTCCCGAACCCGAAGTAGGAGTTGCGCAGGAGACGGGCGCGCCCGTTATCGCGCGGGCGGCGGGGCAACCACCGCCGTCGGCCGCCGCCGGAAGGCGAGGCTGAGCGCGAGTCCGCCGACGGCGCCGAGGCCGGCACCGATGGCCTGTCCCCACAGGAGGCGCGACACGGTGGACCGGATCACATCCGGCACCTGGACCAGCGACGGAATCGCCGCGCCCTGCGGCAAGCCTGGCGTCGCATACCAGGACAGCATCGGCGGCACGATGAACGAGGCGATCACCGCGCCCGCCAGCGCGCCGGACAGCATCAGCAGCAGGGCATTCTTCATAGACGCGACCAGTATATGCGCGCCGCTCGTCGACGACCGGCCCGATGCGGCACAATGACAGCATGACTGGTCAGCGCATCGACATCCGCCCCATCACCCTCGACGATGCGGAGGCGGCGGCCCGGCTGAGTGGCGAACTCGGCTACCCCGTCGACACGGCCGCCATGCGCGTCAGGCTGGACCTCCTGCTGGACCTGCCGGATCACGGCATCTTCGTCGCCTGCCAGGGCGACGAGGTGCTCGGCTGGATTCATGTGTCTGCGGTGCTGCACCTGCATACCGACCCGCGCGCGGAGATTGGCGGTCTGGTCGTGACCGAGCGCGCACGGGGCAAGCGCGTCGGGGCCAGGCTGGTGGCGCAGGCCGAGGCGTGGGCACTCGAGAACGGCTTCGATGCGATTCTCGTGCGCTCGCAGATCAAGCGCGACGACGCGCACCGGTTCTACCTGCGCGAAGGCTACACGCAAACGAAGACATCGGCGGTCTTCACCAAGTCGCTCGAAGCCTAGCCTGGGTACACCCTCAGGCCGGTTGATCGCCTTCGCGGTAGGAATGGTGCGGCCATCCGGCTACAATCCCGCCCCGGAGGGTCCTTATGAAAATCTTTCGTCTCGTCGGTGCCGTCGTGCTGGCCAGTGCGGCCGTCGCGTCCGCGTTCCTCGTTCAGCGCGTCTCGGCCCAGCAGCCGGCCGCGCAGCCTCAGCCGATGACGTTCTTCATCACCAGCGTCGGCAAGGGTGACGGCGCAAACCTGGGTGGCATTGCCGGTGCCGACGCCCACTGCCAGTCGCTGGCCGCAGCCGCCGGTCGCGGTGGCGTGACGTGGCATGCTTACCTCAGCACCCAGGGCCCCGGTGCGGTGAATGCGCGTGACCGCATCGGATCGGGTCCCTGGTACAACGCGGCGGGGCAGCGCGTCGCGCAGAACCTCGCGGAGCTGCATGGCGACACCATCGAGCAGGCGCGCATCGGCAACGCACTCGGGAAGCAACTCTCGCGCACCGAGAAGAACACGATCGTGAACGGCGTGGGCGACACGCCGAACCAGCACGACATCCTGACCGGCTCGACACCCGACGGCCGCGCGTTCACGGACGCGGCCGATCACACCTGCAGCAACTACACGAGCAACGCCGCCACCGGCGTCGTGCAGCTCGGTCACTCTGACAAGCAGGGCGGGGGCAACGGGTCGTGGAACGCCGCGCATCCGAGCCGCGGCTGCGGCCAGCAGAACCTCGTCGCGACAGGCGGCGCGGGGCTGTTCTACTGCTTCGCGGTGAACTGAGACGCGAAGCCGACAGGCTTCAGACTTCAGGCTGCCGGCTTCCGGCAGCGTCGGCTTCTGGCCCGAAGTCGACCCGCCCCGGAGCCCGAGGCCGGGAGTCTGAAGCCTCGTCTGGGCGCCGCCTCAGGCTTCTGGAGCCGGCGGCGCGACCTGTTCCGCGAAGTGGCATGCGCTCCAGTGACCGGGTGAGACCTCGCGGAGCAGCGGCACCTCCTGCGAGCACACCGGTTGCGCCATGAAGCAGCGGGTGTGGAACCGGCAGCCCGAGGGCGGGTTCGCGGGGCTCGGGACATCGCCCTTGAGCACGATCCGGTTCCGGCGGCGGTCCGGATCGGGAACGGGGATGGCGGAGAGCAGCGAGACAGTGTACGGGTGGCGCGGGTTGGCATACAGCTCCGCGCTGCCCGCGAGTTCCGCAATCGTACCGAGATACATCACCGCCACACGGTCGCTGATGTGCTTCACGACCGAGAGGTCGTGCGCCACGAAGATGTAGGTGAGCGTGAGCTCCCGCTGCAGGTCGCGGAGCAGGTTCACCACCTGCGCCTGAATCGACACATCGAGCGCCGACACCGGCTCGTCCGCCACGATCAGCCGCGGGTCCACGGCGAGCGCCCGTGCGATGCCGATGCGCTGCCGCTGGCCGCCCGAGAACTCGTGCGGGTACCGCGCCGCGTGGGTCGGCGACAGGCCGACACGCGTGAGGAGTTCCGCCACCCGATCGTCAGCCGCCCGTCCGCTCGCCAGCTTGTGCGTGGTCAGCGCTTCGCGCAGGATGCTGCCCACCGTCAGCCGCGGATTGAGGCTCGAGTAGGGATCCTGGAAGACGATCTGCATCTGGCGCCGGAGCGGCCGCATCTCGCTGCGCGAGAGCCCCACCAGTTCGCGTCCCTCGAACTTCACGCTGCCGCTCGTGGGTTCGATGAGCTGCAGGATGCACCGGCCTGCAGTCGTCTTGCCGCAGCCGCTCTCTCCGACGAGACCGAGCACCTCCCCGGCGTGGACGTCGAACGAGATGCCATCGAGCGCCTTCACGTGGCCGACCGTGCGCGAGAAGAGCCCCTTCCTGATGGGGAAGTGCTTCTTCAGGTCGCGAACTTCCAGGATGGGTGGCGAAGAAGACATGAGTAAATGGACGATCAGCGATTCGCGGTTTCAGGAACCGGATTGAGCGTGCCCGCGGCAATCTCGTCCGCCCGGAAGCAGCGCGAGAGATGGCCGGCGTCGATCGCCACGAGGTCCGGATCCGTGAGGCAGCGGTTCTGCGCGACGGGGCACCGCGGATGGAAGCGGCAGCCCGCCGGAAACCGCGCGGGGTTCGGCACCGTGCCGGGGATCACGCGCAGCCGATCCTGTGTGGCGCCGAGCTTCGGCAGCGACGCCTGGAGGCCGGCCGTGTAGGGATGCAGCGGCTTCACGAACGCCGATCGCACGTCGGCGTATTCCACGACACGCCCGGCGTACATCACCGCGACATGGTCGGCGGTCTCCGCCACCACGCCGAGATCGTGCGTGATGAGGATGACGGCCATGCCGAGTTCCCGCTGCAGGCGCCGCAGCAGCTCCAGGATCTGCGCCTGGATCGTGACGTCGAGCGCGGTGGTCGGTTCGTCCGCGATGAGGACGGCGGGCCGGCACGCCAGGGCCATGGCAATCATCACGCGCTGGCGCATGCCGCCGGACATCTGGTGCGGATATTCGTCGACCCGCTGCTCGGGCGACGGGATGCCCACGAGCGACAGCATCTCGATGGCGCGCTGGCGCGCGACGGTCCGGCTCACCTTTTCGTGCAGCACGACCGTCTCGATGATCTGCTCGCCGCAGGTGAAGACCGGATTCAGCGAGGTCATCGGTTCCTGGAAGATCATCGAGATCTCCCGGCCGCGGATGGCCCGCATCTCGCGCTCGGACGCCTCGAGGAGGTTGCGTCCCTTGAACCACACCGCGCCGCCGACGATGCGCCCGGGCGGGGAGGCGATGAGGCGCAGGATGGAGAGCGCCGAGACGCTCTTCCCGCTGCCCGATTCGCCGACCACCGCGAGCGTCTTCCCGGCCTCGACCTCGAACGACACGTCATCGACGGCCCGGACCACGCCGGCGTCGCCGAAGAAGTGCGTCTGGAGGTGCTCGACCTTCAGCAGCGGCTCACTCATGACTTGCTGCCCGTGACACGGCGCGGATCGAGGGCATCGCGCAGGCCGTCGCCGAGGAAGTTGAACGCCATCACCGTGAGGAAGATCGCCAGCCCGGGCACATAGAGCAGCCAGGGAAACGAGGTGAGGGCCCGGAGGCTGCGGGCCTGGTTCAGCATGTTGCCCCACGAGGAGGCCGGCTCCTGCACGCCGACGCCGAGAAACGACAGCACCACCTCGCCCAGGATGTAGCCCGGCACCGAAATCGTCGCGGCGACGATGACGAACGACCAGGTGTTCGGCAGGATGTGCCGGGTGATGATGCGGAACCGGCTCACGCCGAGCGCCTCGGCGGCCGTCACGTACTCATTGCGGCGAATCGACAGCACGAGGCCGCGAATGACGCGTGCCAGCCCCGCCCAGCCGATGAACGCCAGGATGGCGACGATGCCGAGGTAGACCTGCTGGCTCGGGAGGTCGATGGGGAAGACCGCGCGCAGCGCGATGATGAGGTACAGGGACGGGATGCTCAGCAGGAGTTCCGTGGCGCGCATGATCACCGAATCGGTGGCGCCGCCGAAATAGCCCGAGACACCGCCCAGCAGCAGGCCGAGCGAGAACGAGATCAGGATGCCGACGAGGCCGACCGTCAGCGAGACCTGCCCGCCATAGAGCAGCCGCGAGAACTCGTCGCGGCCGAACGAGTCGGTGCCGAGCAGATAGATCCGGCTCTCCCCGTCGAGCCCGAACAGGTGCACGTCGCTGCGGAACAGGCCGAGGATGGAGTACTCCGCGCCACGCACGAAGAAGCGGAGCGGCCGCTCCTGTGCCGGGTCCTCCGCGTACGTGAACGACGACGGGTTGGCCAGCCGCGTCTCGCGCACGAACGGCCGCAGGCGGAAGGTGCCGCTGCTGTCCACCCAGTGCAGGCTGTGCGGCGGATGGAAGTAGCGGCGCCGATCCATCTCCTCCTCGGAGTAAGGCGCCACGAATGGCGCCACGATCGCGAGAAGGTAGAAGGCCAGCAGAACCGCTCCGCCGATGATGGCGAGTGGGCTCTTCCTGAGCTGACGCCAGAAGATGCGGCTGGGCGACTCTGGAGGGGCCGCTCCCTCGGCCTTCAGGGTGTCGCGATCGAGGACGAGCGGGGCATAGGGATCAACCAGGTCCGCCTGCAGGCGGACCCCGCGAGTGCCCGCGTCGCCCGCGGCAGGCCGGCCAGCAGGATTGTCCCGCGGCTCAGTCATAGGAGATCCGCGGGTCGGCCACAGCCAGGAGCAGGTCGGCGATCAGGTTGCCGAGAATCAGCACGACGGACGCCATGAGCACCGACCCCATCACGAGGTACTGGTCCTGCGTGAGGATGGCGTCGAGCGTCAGGCGGCCGAGCCCCGGCCACGAGAAGATGATCTCGGCGACGAACGAACCCGAGACGAGTGCCCCCAGCGTGTAGCCGAAGAGCGTGATCATCGGATTCAGCGCGTTGCGCAGGGCGTGCTTGTAGATGACCACCCCTTCGTCGAGCCCCTTCGAGCGGGCGGTGGTCACGTAGTCGAGCCGCAGCACGTCGAGGAGGTTGCCGCGCATCTGCCGCATCCGGCTGGCCAGCGGCACCAGGCCCACAACCAGCGCCGGCAGCGCGAGGTGCCACGCCAGGTCAGCTGCCTTCCCCATGGCGGTCATCTCGTCGTAGTCGATGGAGCGCATGCCGCCGACAGGGAACCAGCCGGTCCGGGCCGCCAGCATCAGGAGCAGCAGGCCCGAGAGGATCTCGGGGATCGACAGCCACACGAACGCGATGAGCGACAGCGTCTTGTCGACCCAGGAATACTGCCGGACGGCGGCCCAGATGCCGAGCGGAATGGCCAGGCCCCAGGTCACGACCGCGGCTGCGCTCGCGAGGATGAGCGTGTTGCCGAGCCCTTCGCGGATGACCGTGAACACCGGCTGGTGGCGGGAGAACGACTCGCCGAAATCGAAGTGCAGCAGGATGTTCTTGAGGTAGAGCCCGTACTGCACGTACCACGGCTGATCGAGCCCGAAGTTCCGGCGCATGGCCTCGATGGTGGCCGGCGAGATGGCGGGGTTCTCCCCCATCTGGTTGAGGAAGTCGCCGGGCGCCATCTGCAGCAGCATGAACGTGAGCGCGGAGATCCCGAAGAGCAGCGGGATCATCTGCAGGAACCGCCGCAGGATATAGGTCTTCATCCGCCGTCCGCGCCTACTGCTGCTTCACGAAGACGGTGTCGATGTTCCAGATCAGCCGGTGCGGGATCACCGATGGCTTGGCGTTGCCGAAGCGGTTGCGCATCGGGATCTTCGCCTTGAGGGTCGGCAGCCAGATCATCCAGGCCTGCTCGTTGACGATGTTCTCGACTTCCAGCCACGCGGCCTGGCGCACCTTCAGGTCGTTGCTCGCGACCAGCGTGTCCATGAGCTGATCGATGCGGGCTTCCTGGGGCGTCTCGGGTTTCAGCTGGCTGATGTTCCAGTTGTGCGAGCGGCCGCTGGAACGGAAGACATTCTGGCCCATGGCCGGGTCCGGCGGGACACCCGTCTGCAGGCCCAGCAGGATCGTGTCGTACTGCAGATCTTCGCGGAGGTTGGTGATGAGGGTGTTGAAGTCGACCGGCACCAGGGTGACCTTGATGCCGACCTTCGCCAGGTCGTCGCGGATGAAGTTGGCCATGCCGACGCGGGTCTTGTTGTCGGAGTTGGTCTTCATCGTGAAGCTGATGGGATTGCCCTTCGTATCCTCGAGGATGCCGTCGCCGTTGCCATCCTTCCAGCCGAGGCTCGCGAGCAGCCGCTTCGACTCGCCCACGTTGTAGTCGTACTTCACGACGTCGGGTGAATACCAGAGCTTCGAGCCGGGCGACTGCGTGGACCAGTTCTTCACGCCGTCGCCGAAGAAGATGCTCGGGATCATCGCGTCGCGATCGACCGCCATCGACACGGCACGGCGGAAGACCGCGTTGCTGAACCAGGAGTACTTCACCGGATCGACGACCGGGTCGCCGACCTTCCCCTTCTCGGCCTTCTTGATTGTGTTGAGGTTGAACCAGAAGAAGTTGCTGGAGAGGGCCGGACCGAGGTCGTAGAGCGTGTAGTTCCCCTGCTGCTGGTTCTCGGCGTACCACTGGTAGTTCTCGGGCTTGACGTTGTCGAGCCCGTCGATCTGCCCCGCGCGGAACTTGAGGTCCGCCGCATCCTGATCCGGCACCTCGAGGAACACGAGTTCGTCGAGGTAGGGGAGGCGCTGGTTCTTCTGGTCCACGCCGAACCAGTAGGGGTTCGGTTCGAGGACCGTCTTCTCGCCGGGGGCGTACTGCTTCAGCCGCCACGGGCCGCTCGTGACGAGCTGATCCGGCGGCGTGTTGATGCCGTAGGCCGACGCGTACGTCCCGGCCGTGAACGGGCCCTCGAGGACGTGCTTCGGCATGATCTTGACCGAGCCCGCCGTCGGCACCAGCATCGCGCTCGGCGCCGGGAGTTTGATGACGAACGTGTAGTCGTCCGGCGCGCTCACGTCCCAGCGCTTGCCGTTCGTGATGAGCAGATCCTGCACGGACGGGTGGAGCTTGTCGTCGTAGGCGATCTGGAAGCTGAAGAGGACGTCGGCGGCGGTGATCGGGTGACCATCGGAGAAGGCGGCGCCCTTCCGCAGGTGGAACGTCCACGTCAGCCCGTCGGCCGAGACGTCCCAGCTCTTCGCGAGCGACGGCCGATCCTGCTGCGTTTCGTTGTCGAAATCCGCCAGCCCGATGAACAGGTTGCCCGTGATGTCGGTCGACGAGGTCTCGTTGGCCATCGGGGCGTTGAACGTCTTGGGGCCGCTGGTGGCGCCGAGCACGAAGCGGCCTCCATACGTACCCACGTCGCCCGTCGTCTGCACACGCGGTTCCTCGGGCAGCGGCTTCGGCTCCCGGACGACCGCCTTCGGCGCGCTGCTTCCGGTGTTGCCGCCACCGCCGCCGCACGCAGCCGCCAGTGCGGCCAGTGCCGCCGCGCCGCCCAGGGTCGCCAGTGTTCGCATGCGTCGTCCGCCCGTCATCCTGCCTCCAGCCATCGCCGAAAAACCGTGTGAATCGAGATCACGCGAGTATAGCCCGAGGCTCGAACCCGCTATCATTCCCAGCATGTCCGACAGTCAACCCCGATCCCGGGCCGCGGTGGCCGGCTGGATCGCCGCAGCGGTCTTCCTCGTGGGCGGCGCCGTGGCCGTCGTCTACGCCTCGAACCTTCGTAATCAACTGAACGACGTCGAGCTTCGGCTCGTCGATGCCGTCACCAAGATGCAGATGCTCCAGGATCAGCTCGTGGCTGCCGCGGGGCAGTCCGACGCGATGAAGGGCAGCCTGTCGATTCTGAGCGCCCCCGACGTGATGGACGCGACACTCACGGGCCGGGGTTCCGCACCCGACGCCAAGGCGCGGGTCTTCGTCAGCCCGACCAAGGGCCTGCTGCTGTCCGCGGCCAAGCTGCCGCCGACCCTGCCAGGGCGCACCTATCAGCTCTGGTGGCAGGGGCCCAAGGGCCCGGTCAGCGTCGGGGTCTTCGGTGCGGCGCAGGACGGCGCCGTGACCGCCGCGTTCGACCTGCCGGGCGACCTGCCGGCCGGCACCGCCTTCACCATCACCGATGAAGGCGATGGCGGCGCGGAACTGCCCTCGTCCACCGTGGTCGCGGCGAGCCGGTAGCTACTGGGCGGCGGCGGGCGCTGCGGCGCGTTTCTGGATGGTGGCCCAGCCCCAGTAGGCCCTGTCGCCGCTGCCGTACGCAAAGAGCAGCACGTCCTTGCCGTCGCGACCGCCGAGGCTGCCGTAGGCCACCTGGCCGGGTGCGTTCGGGACCGTGATGGTGAAGTCCTCCAGCGTCATCTCGTGCGTGAACGTGAGCGTCCGCGTGTCGTCGCCTTCGCCTTCGGTGACGAGGGCCCAGCCCCGGTTCTTCTGGTCGGGGTCCGCGGCCTGCGGCAGGTCCACGGTGGCGGTCTTCGCAGTCCCGTGCAGGACCAGCTTGCCGTTCTCGATGGTCATCGACTCGACGCTGTCGATCGTGACCGGCTTGTACTCGCCGGCAATGGTGACCTTGTCGGAGGTGGCCACGAGCGGGCCGGCCTCGGGCACCCCCTTCGAGCAGGCGGCGGGTGCCATCAGCATCACGGCCAGGCAGGTGAGTGCGACAGGCTTGAGCGTCATCCCATTCATGATACGGACGCGGGGGGGCTCGCGCTACACTCAGCGGCCAGCGTGGCGTCCCGCCAAGCGCCTGAAAGGACTGCACCCATGACACTCCGCCCCCTCGCCCTGGCGTCGCTTGCGGCCGCGCTCGTTGCCGGCACGGTGGCACGGCCTGGCGCCGCCGGTGAAGACAGCGCCAGGCTCCTGACCATCGATCACTACGTGCGCACGACGTCGAAGGTGCCCGCCATTGCCGGACAGCAGAGCACCATCTACGTCCGGGAGAAGGTGCGTGCCGGGAACGCGCTGCGCGGAGCCACGGCGCCGGACAAGGTCGTGGTGTTCATCCACGGGGCCGGGACGCCAGCCGAAGTGGCGTTCGACGTGCCCTACAAGGACTACAGCTGGATGGGGTACCTCGCGGAGGCGGGGTACGACACCTTTGCGATGGACGTCACCGGCATCGGGCGTTCCGCGCGTCCGTGGCCGATGAACGACCCGTGCAACCTGACGCCGCAGCAGCAGGCCGCGCTGATACCGGCGCTGATTCCCGCGCCGTGCCAGCCCACCTATCCGAAGACGCTCACGACCATCGCGAACGACTGGGACGACATCGATGCGGTGATCGACTACGTTCGCGCGCTGCGGCATGTCGAGAAGGTGAACACCGTGGCGTGGTCGCTCGGTGGGCCTCGCTCGGGCGGCTACGCCGCGCAGCACCCCGAGAAGATCCTGCGGCAGGTGATGCTCGCGCCGGCCTACAACCCGCAGGGGCCCGCGGGGCCGCCCGCGGCCGGCCCGAACCCGCCCGTCCCCTTCAACACACAGTCGCTGGCCGACTTCAACACGCTGTGGGGCCGCCAGACCGGCTGTGCCGACCAGTGGACCGCCGATGCGCACGACGTGGTGTGGTCGGAGATGCTGGCGTCGGACCCGGTTGGGGCCACGTGGGGCACCGGCGTGCGGCGCGCGCCGAACACGCCGTCGTGGGGCTGGAACCAGGCGGTGGTGTCGAAGACGCAGATTCCGCTGCTGATGGTCGCGGGTATCCACGACGTGCAGGTTCCGCCTGAACGCGTGCGCCAGCTCTACACGGATCACGGGGCCACGAACAAGGTGTTCATGGACCTGGGCTGCTCGTCGCACAACGCCATGTGGGAGAAGAATCACCTGATCCTCTTCAAGGCGTCGCTCGAGTGGTTGAGTGCAGGGACGGTCAACGGGCAGAAGGACGGGATCATCAAGGCAGGGTACTGATTGCCAAGCGCCGATCGCTGAGTGCTGAAGCGAGGGTCGATTGAACGCAACGTCGGCCGGTGCGCTCGCGTCATACCGATGGACGCGCGGGCCCCGGCCTGCTGTCTTCACTCCAGCGATTAGCTTTTAGCGATCGGCAATTCGTACAATCGTTGCTTATGCCCAAGTTGACCGTCGAAGGATTCGGGACCGTTGAGGTTCCACAGGGAAAGCGTCTCGTGAATGCCGTCGAGCAGGATGCGAAGGTGGACATCCTGCATGCGTGTGGCGGCAATGCCCGTTGCACGACGTGCCGGGTCGAGTTCCTCGAAGGGGAGCCCACGGCCCGTACGGCGGCGGAGACCGAGCGTCTTGCGGCGCGCGGGCTCACCGGTGTGCGCCTGTCGTGCCAGATTCTGTGCGACCACGACATGACCGTGCGGGCAATCAGCCGGCTGGAGGGGAGCGGCCGCCCCGACCCCGGGCCAGCACCGGCGGAGGCGATTGCTCCGCCTCCCCAGTGGGTCTGATGAACTGAGCGACCCGTGCTGTCTCATCGGCGAGCCATCGTCGCGCTCTGCTGCGCGGCGGTGGCCGCCTTCTCCTCCCTCACGCTGACCCAACCAGCTCCGCTTCCTGGCGTGCTCGTCTCACGGCAGCTGCTGGAGTCGCAGCACCTGCGCGTCGGCGACGAGATCGCGCTGTCCACCCACGCGAACGGCACCGAGCCGACCCGCGTCCGCGTGCTGGGTACCTACGAACCGACCCCCGACCCGATGCGGCTGGGCGCGCCGCGCCATGAAGTGCGGATGCACCTGCCCGACCTGCTTGGCCTCGCGGCCGATGCGGACGATCCCCTTGCCGTTGAAACGGTGGACGCGGTGAACGTGGCGCTGGCCGACCGCGCCGGCACGCGTGAACTGGTCCGCCGCGTGATGAACGCGATTCCCGGTGTCAGTGCCCAGCGGACGGGCGACGATCAGCGCCGGGCGGCGCCCTTCGTGGTGCTCGAGCGCTTCCATCTCGCCATCGCCGTCGTGACCGTCCTGGCCAGCAGCGTCTTCCTCCTCGCGCTGATGCTGATGCTCGTCGACGAGCGGCGGGCGACCGTCGGCGTGCTGCGCCTGATCGGGTTCCGCCGGTCGCGCATCCTGCAGCACGTGCTCGCGGAGGGCGTGGTCATCGCCCTCGCCGGCGCCGCCCTGGGCATCGTGCTGTCGGTGCTGATGCAGGGCGGGATCAACGCCTTCTTCCAGTGGCGCTATGACACGGCGCTGGTCTTCGTGCGGATCACACCCGCGGTGGCCCTGCGGTCGATCGCCGTCTCGGTGCCGCTCGGTGTCGCCGCCATCTTCGCCTCGTCGTGGTCGCTGTTGAGGGGCGAGGCCTTCTCGCTGACGCGCCGATGATCCGCGCGATTGGGTTCGCGGCCCGCAGCCTCCTGCGGCAGCCCGGGCGGACGGCGCTCGGCGTGCTCGGCATCGCCGCCGTGGGCGCCCTGCTCTTCGACATGCTGCTCCTCTCGCGGGGGCTCGTGGTGTCGTTCGGCGACCTGCTCGACCGCATGGGTTTCGATGTGCGCGTAACCGCCACCGACTCGCCGCTGCCGGGCGGCGTGAAGCTCCCGAACGCCACCGACGCCGCGG
Organism: Vicinamibacterales bacterium; assembly: GCA_046331345.1. GTDB lineage: Bacteria > Acidobacteriota > Vicinamibacteria > Vicinamibacterales > CAVVIG01 > CAVVIG01. The sequence goes on from JAXLRA010000008.1 coordinate 134,664, forward strand.
CCCGCATTCGCCTGCTCCCCGAGGTGGCCGAGGTCGTCGCGATGCGCACGCTCAGCGCGGAGCTGTCGAGCGGGGCACGGCGGGGCACCGGTGCCGGACTCATGGGCATCGACCCGGGCCGGCGGCGCCCCTGGACCATCGTGAAGGGCGTGGACCTGGACGAGCGGACCGATCCTCCCGCGCTGGTCGTGAACCAGGGCGTGCAGGACGTGCTCCAGGTGCCGCTCGGCACCACCATCCGCGTACGCGTCGGCTGCGATGTCAGCCGGGAAGCGCCGGCCGCCATCCCGTTCACGATCGTCGGCGTGGCCGAGTTCCCGTTCGACGACGAGGCGCAGATGACGACGGTGATCTCCCGGACCGCCATGCGCCGGGCCTGCGGCGAAGAGATGGACGATGCGGACATGCTGATGGTGGCGTCGGCGAACGGCAGTGCGGCGGCCGTGGCGGCGATCCGCGCGGCGCGCCCGGACCTCGTGCCGATCACCAACGAGCAGATCGTGGCCCGCATGCAGACGCAGGCGTTCACCTACTTCAGGCAGATCTCCGCGGTGCTGTCCACCATCACGCTGCTCTTCGGCTTCCTGCTCATCACGGTGCTCCTGACGGTGTCGGTGAACCAGCGGCTGGCCGAAATCGCGGCGCTTCGCGCGCTGGGCTTCTCCGCCTCGCGTGCGGCGGCAGACGTGCTGGCGCAGGGGGCGATGCTGGTCGGCACCGGTGGCCTCCTCGCGCTGCCGCTCGGCTGGGCGCTGTCGCTCTGGCTCGATCGCATCCTCAAGCAGATGCCCGGAATTCCCTCAGCCATGCATTTCTTCGTCTTCGAGGCCCAGGCGCTCGTCGTCCACGCCGGGTTGCTCCTCGTCACCGCCCTGCTCGCATCGGCGTACCCGATGTGGCTCGTCGCGCGGCTGCCGATTGCGACGACCCTCAGGAACGAGGTGGTGGGGTGAGCGTTCCGTTGCTCCAGGCACAGGCGCTGGCGAAGGTGTTCCCGATGGGGGGCGGTCCGGTCCACGCACTCCGCGATGTGTCGCTCGAGATCCGCGCAGGCGAGTACCTGACGATTCGCGGGCCGTCGGGCTGCGGCAAGTCGACGCTCCTGCACATCCTCGGCTGCGTCGACACCCCCAGCTCGGGTTCGCTCCGTTTCGACGGCCGCGAGGTCAGCACGCTGGCCGATGCGGACCGGAGCGACCTCAGGCTGCGCAGCATCGGGTTCGTGTTCCAGCGGTTCTTCCTGCTGCCCATGCTGACCGCGGCCGAGAACGTCGAGGTGCCGCAGGCCGAAGCGGGCGCCTCGAAGGCGGAGCGCCGGCGCCGCACCATGGACCTGCTCGAGTACGTGGGGCTGGCGCACCGCGCCGACCATCGTCCGTCGCAGCTCTCGGGCGGGGAAGCGCAGCGTGTGGCGATTGCGCGTGCGCTCGCCAACCAGCCGCGCCTGCTGCTCGCGGACGAGCCGACCGGCGAACTGGATCGCACCAACGGCGAGCACATCGCGGAACTGCTCGACCGCGTGCAGGCGGACGGCACCGCGGTCGTGGTCGTCACGCATGACGCGTCGCTGGCCGAACGCGCGGGCCGCCGGTTGCTCATGCGGGATGGACGGATCGAACGCGAGGAGCACGGCCGGTGATCCTCTCGATGGCCTGGAAGTCGCTGCTGGCGCACCCGGTGCGGACCGCCGTGCTCGGTGTCGGGTTCGGTCTCGGCGTGTCGGTGATGGCGACGCTGCTCGGCGTCGGTGAGGTGGTCCTCGATCAGGCTCGCTCCCCGCAGCTGGTCGGCGGCGGCGACCTGCTGGTCACCGGCATCAGCAGCGCCGTCACCTCAGCCCGATATGTGCTCTCGCGGCTGCAGGGGCAGCCTGGCATCCGGGCGGCCTCGCCACGGCGGAGAGCGGAGCTGTACTTCGTGAAGCCTGGCGGCGGCGTCCTGCCGGTGGTGGCGCACGGCGGCATTCCGAGCCTGGAACGGGCGATCGGCGATCCGGAAACCGCATCGATCGACGCGTGGCAGGACACGGCCGAGGATCAGGCGTGGGTCCACCCGGACCCGTCTGCCGTCCTGCGCGCGATGGACCGTTTCCGGCGCGCGCCCGATGTTCCGGCGCGTGCGTCGTCGTGGGCGGAGTGGCTCTACTTCAAGGGGCGCTCGGGCGACACGCAGTTCTACATGACCTTCCTCGCCGGACCGCGCCTGCCCGACGGGGCCAGGGCGGCCGGTGTGCGGTTCCAGCTGGATCACGCCGGCGTGCAGACCAGCTACGGTATGTCCGCCACGCTGAACGAGGCGGACCTGGTGCGCTCGGCGCCCGACCTCACCATTGGCGGCGCGTCGGTCCGGCTCGAAGGGCTTCGCTACCACATCACCCTCGACCTGCCCCGGCTCGCCGGGCCAGGGGGGCGGGTGACGGGCGAGTTCTTCGTCGAGGCGGTCGCCGGTCGGTCCCTCGCGCCGATTGAGCTGCGCGGCGCAGGTGGATGGATCTCGGGGTACACGGTGCCCGTGATGTCAGGCACCGTGTCAGGCGGTGTCGTGGCCGAGGGCGTGACGGTGCCGTTGTCGGGGACCGGCTATCACGACCACAACTGGGGATTCTGGCAGGGCGTGACGTGGCGCTGGGGGCAGGTGCAGCACGAGGGACGGTCCTACGTGTACGGGCGCGTCATCCCGCCGCTGGACGCGGCGGATCCGGAACGGCTGCCCGGATTCCTGGTGGCGCTCGGGCCGGACGGGCCAGTCGGGTACGCCACGCGCGTGTCGATCGAGGAGACCGACGACCCCGCCACCAGACAGCCGGTGCGTATCCAGGTGCGAGCGCGTGCGAGAGACTTCGACCTGGAGATGGACCTGGCGGTCGAGGGCGTGATCGTCAACCGCGGTGGTGCGCTGGCGGCGGGGCCCGACTTCATCCAGATGCGGACCCAGTACACCGTGTCCGGACATGTCGGCGACGAGACCATCCAGTTCACCGCGCCGGGTGCCGCCGAGACCTTCAGGCAGGCTGAGTAGACAGCACCGGCACGGCCAGACCGCAGTCCCCGAGCAGCGCCCGGATGTCCTCAGGCACGGGTGCCTCCACCTCGACGCGGGCCTGCGTCACCGGATGCTCGAAGGCGAGCCGCCAGGCGTGGAGCGCCTGCCGCGGAAACGCCTCCAGGCGCGCACGTGCCACGGCGTCCTCACATGCTGACCACCGCGGTTCCCCATATTTCGGGTCGCCCACCAGCGGCCACCCCTTCGCGCCCATATGGACGCGAATCTGGTGCATCCGGCCTGTAGCCAGCTGACAGTGCACTAGCGCGACCGGGCACCCGCTGACATCGCCGGCTGCCAGGCGCTGGTAGCGGGTCAGGCTGGGACGTCCCTGCGGCCCGGAGACGATGACCCGGCGACGGTCCGCGGGGTCCGACTGGAGGGGCAGGTCGACCGCGCCGCGCGCCGGTTCCACCGCACCGTAGACCACCGCGAGATACGACTTGTCGCTGAACGCCGAGGCCAGCGTGCGTTGAAGGGCGGCGTGCATCCCGGTGGACTTGGCCAGCAGCACCGCGCCGGACGTCTGCTTGTCGAGCCGGCCGACGAGGGAGGGGCGCTGCGCATCCGGCCAGTCCCTCGCGTGCCAGAGCACGCGGTTCAGCAGCGACCCGGTGGTGTGGCGATAGGTCGGGTGCGAGACGAGCCCTGCGGGCTTGTTCACGACGAGGAGGTGCTCGTCCTCGAACAGGCACTCCAGCGGGCCCTCTTCGGCCAGCACGGGTGTTCGCGGCTGCTCATCCGGCAGTTCCACCGTAATCGCATCGTCCATCGCCGCGCGGGTCGAGACGCGCGCCACGACCCGGCCGTTCACGGAGACGCGCCCGCCCTCGATCCACCCCTGTACGCGGGTCCGCGTCGCGCGCGACAGGTCGACCAGGTGCCGTCGGACCACCAGATCGAGCCGGCGGCCGGCATCGCCACGGTCGGCCGTGAAGGTTCTCGGGGGGAGCGGCACCCGGCGATCGTACTCGTCGAACGGCCCGGGCGGACAGCGGGATCGGGATGCGCGCCGTCCTGCCCCGGTGTGGACTCTTCCCCGCGCCGCGGCCGCTTCCACAGGTCGGGCACGGGCCTGGCGTCCGGAACGTCGAAAAGACGGAGCAAATGCAGAGGGCCTCCACCGGTATTCGATTTGCCTCTGCCCCGGCGGAGGACCAGCATGGACGCACGTGTCGTCGCCATCACCACCATCGTGGGAGCCCTGACCATCTGGGCCGTGTGGTTTGCCGCACGCGCCTGGCGGGTGTGGCGGGCGAAGGGCGGTCCACGCGTGGTCACCTGCCCTGAAACGGGGCGTTCCGCCCTGGTCACCATAGACGTCGCCCTGGCGGTGACCGGCAGCAGCGGGTCTGACGCGGCCCCCCTGTGCGCCTGCTCGCGCTGGGACGAGCGCGGCCCCTGCGCACAGCCCTGCCTGCATCAGGCGCACGACGCTGCTACGGCCCCTGGCGCGCTGGTCCGGGCCTGGGCCGACGGACGCGCTTGCGCGACCTGCGCCAGAACGCTGGCGCCGTCCGGGTTCGGTGGGCACCAACCGGCCCTGCTCCAGACCGACGGCACCACGCGGGAGTGGGCCGACGTGCCGCCGGAGCAACTGCCGCTGGCGCTTGCCACCAGCCTGCCCGTGTGCTGGAACTGCCACATGGCTTCGACCTTCCGGCGTCAGCACCCCGAACTCGTCACCGACCGCGACATCTAGTTCCGCCCGCCGTGCGCCAGGTCGCCTCGCCCTGGCGCACCCGAACGACCCCCGCGCCAGAATCTGCTAGTTCGCCGAATGTCCACGCATGGATTGGACTTCCGGTCTCGTCTCCAGCGGTGATCCACTGCGTACGGTCGAGTTCCTGTGGTCACTCCACCGACACCAGGTGACGGTCAGACGGTAAGAATTGCACGGTCCTGCTTAAACCTTAGGCATAGATGCGGTAGTGCCCCGTTCGGGGCGTCAACACCAGAATTGTGCGCGACATGCCGGTTTTGTGAGGCTCCTCGCCTCCACTTCTGCGTTCCGCTGCAAGTTCCGACGCTGCCCCTCACAACCCTCGTGGCGGGCGCAAATCCTGCAACCTGACGCCAGCAATCCCATAGCGGCGGGCACCCAATGGTTCGGGCCCTCGCCGCGTAATCGTCAGTGAATTCTGGAGATAGGGACGCCGACGGCCGGTTGAGTTCAGGCCGTTCACGACGAGCGACTGTTTTTGATAGCGATGAGCTGGGGCCTTATCGAACGGGTTCTATAGCTGGCATCCGCCCCCCGGAGGACGCCAGTTGGCTGCGAAGGACGACCTCATGAAATCGACCGCTCTCCGCGCGTTGAGCGTGGCGCTGATGACCCTCTCAGGGTGGCTGCTGGCCCCCGGGAGTGCCCAGGCGGCCATTTGCGATCAGTTCAACTGCCAGACGATGCACGACACCATCCCGAACTTTGCGGGCTCCCCGACCATCAGGAGCATGAAGAGCGGGAACTGGTCGAGTCCGACGACCTGGAACCTCGGTCGCGTCCCGAACGCCACGGACATCGTCGACATCATTGGCGGCACCGTGGTCACGGTGGACACGACGGCGGCGGTGGCCGGCACCATCGGCATCGAGTCGGCGGGCAAGCTGATGTTCCGGACCGACATCTCGACGCGGCTGACGGTGGGCACCCTGCTCGTGTTGCCGCAGGGCACGCTGGAAGTGGGCACGCCCGCCGCCCCGGTGGCCTCGACCGTGACCGCGGAGATCGTCATTGCGGACGTCCCGCTGGACCTGACCAATGACGGCATCGGCGTCTTCGACCCGCGCCAGTTCGGCACGGGCCTGATTGCGGTGGACGCCAAGGTGTCCCTGTCCGGCGCGGTGAAGACCCCGTATATCCGCCTGGCTGGTGAACCCAAGGCCGGCGACCTTACCCTTACGCTGTCGGCACCCGTGAGCGGCTGGCGCCCCGGCGACGTCGTGTTCCTGCCCGACTCGCGGCACATCCCCTATTCGGTGCGCGACTCCTACGTGGACCAGAGCGAGACCCTGACGGTCGCGTCCGTGGCGTCGAACGGCCTGTCGGTGACGCTGACCTCTGCCGTGCAGTTCGCCCACCCCGGCGCCCGCGACGGCAACGGCGTGCTCGAATTCCTGCCGCACGTGGCCAACCTCTCCAGGAGCGTGGTCGTCCGCTCCCAGAACCCGCTCGGCACGCGCGGTCACATCCTGTTCACCGAGCGCTGCGACATCGACGTGCGCTACTTCGCGTACCAGAACCTCGGCCGCACCACCATCTACGCGCTCGACGTCACCACGTTCGACTCGGCCGGCGCGGTCACGCACATCGGCACGAACCAGATCGGGCGTTACCCGCTCCACTTCCACCACATGCTCGGTCCGGTGGCCACTCCGGCCAACGGTTACCAGTTCACCATCATGGGCGTGGCGCAGTCGGATGACGCGGTGACCAACGACCACAAGTGGGCCATCACGATCCACGGCAGCCACTACGGGCTCATCGACAAGAACGTGATCTCGAATGCAGGCGGCTGGGGCATCGGCACCGAAGACGGCAGCGAGAGCTACAACGTCTTCTCGGCCAATTTCGTCGGCAAGGTCCGTGGCAACGGCGACAACCAGTCGTCCGAGGCGGGCAACGGCATCTGGATGCGCGGGCCGAACAACTACCTGCGCGACAACGTCGTGGCGAACACCCACGGTGTGTCCCCCAACACCGCGTTCGGCTACAGCTTCCAGTTCCGCTACCTCGGCGGGATCTGCGTGCCCAACTTCAAGGGCGCGGACATGAGCCAGTGCACGACCACCAACGGCAACGCGATGCCGCTGCGGGAGTTCGCCCGGAACGAGGCCTACGGTGCCATGGACTCGGGCCTGACCTTCTGGTGGCTCGGCACCCAGGACACGACGCCGATCGCGACCGGGGTGAGCACCATCACCGACTTCCGCACGTGGCACTTCTCGATGAACGGCTTCTACTTCTACCCGACCAGCAAGCTCCTGTTCGACGGCTTCGTGGTCCGCGGCAACAAGGCGATCCTCGCGAACGGCGGCGAGGTGCCGGCCGGCGCGAACTTCAGCGACTACATGACGCACGACTTCGTCATGCAGCGCGCCGACATCCAGAACGTCCGCGTCGGTATCTGGGCGCCCTACTTCATGAAGGGGACCGCGACGTTCCAGGACTCGTACCTGCGCAACGCCATCAACGTGCGCGTCTCCACGATCGGCGCCGCCGGGTCGTCGCCCTATGGCCCGAGCATGCCGCCGAAGAACACGATCCTGAAGAACCTGCAGTTCGCGACCCCCTCCGGGAACATCGGTGGTGCGGCCCCGCTCGACATCCAGATGGACTACAACCTCTGGAGCGGCTCGTCCAACCTCGTGAAGCACGACGGTGTCTACGTCTACAGCTTCAACAAGGTGGCGGGCGACGATTTCCAGGTGTTCTACAACGAGCAGGTGCCGACGTTCGTCGTGCCGCAGTCATCCGGTAACCTGGCCGGTTCGCCAGTGGCGGGGCTGACCAACGCCCAGAACATGGCGACCTATGGACTGGCGATTGCCGGCGGCGTCGCCCCCTCCAACACGGTGTCACGCAACGGCATCTACGGCCTGGTGCTGCCCGGCACGCCCGCAGCGCTCTCCGCCATCCCGACGATCACGGCGCAGCCGGCCGGTGCGAACGTCATGCTGGGCTCGACGGCCACCTTCTCGGTCACCGCCACGGGCGGCGCGCCGCTGCGCTATCAGTGGCAGAAGAACTTCGTCGCCATCAACGGCGCCATCGGGCCGACCTACACGACCCCGCCGACCGTGTCGTCCGACAACGGCGCGAGCTATCGCGTGCTCGTGGACAACGCCTCCGGCCAGGCCATCAGCGCGGGCGCGACGCTCGTCGTCGGCGGCGGTGCGACGGCGCCGACCGTGACGGCCGGACCAATTGCCGTGACGGTGCCGGCGGGTGCCACTGCGACCTTCACGGTCGCCGCGACCGGAACCGGTCCGCTGACCTACCAGTGGCTCAAGAACAACGTGGCCATTCCTGGCGCGACCAGTGCGTCCTACACGACGCCACCCACGGTGTCGACCGACAGCGGCAGCCAGTTCCGCGCGCTCGTCGGCAATGCTGCAGGTCAGACCGGCAGCGGGGAAGCCGCGCTGTGGGTGACCGCGGCGTCGACGGGCACGCCGACCATCACGACCCAGCCGGTCAGCGTCGCGGTGAACGCCGGCGCCACCGCCACCTTCGGCGTGGTCGCGTCCGGCTCCGGGCTGACCTACCAGTGGCAGAAGAACCTCGTGAACATTGCCGGGGCGACGGGCGCCACGTACACCACGCCGGCCACGACGACGGCAGACAGCGGCAGTGCCTATCGGGTGCTCGTCAGCAACACGTCGGGCCAGGTGGCCAGCGCCTCCGCGACCCTGACCGTGAACGCGGTCGTGACCGCGACCAAGCCCGCGATCACCACCCAGCCGGCGAGCGTCACCGTGACCGCTGGTGCGACCGCCACGTTCGCCGTCGTCGCCTCGGGCACCGGCCCGCTCACCTATCAGTGGCAGAAGAACGCGGTCAACATCGCCGGGGCGACGGGCGCCAGCTACACCACGCCCGCAACGACCACAGCTGACAGCGGCAGCACCTTCCAGGTGGTTGTCACGAACTCGGCGGGTCAGGCGGCCAGCACGGCGGCGACGCTGACGGTGAACGCGGCAGCGACCAAGCCGTCAATCACCACTCAGCCGGCGAACGTGACGGTGACGGCAGGTGCGGTGGCCACCTTCTCGGTGGTCGCGACCGGCACCGGTCCGCTGACCTACCAGTGGCAGAAGAACGCGGTGAATATTGCCGGGGCCACGGGCGCCAGCTACACAACGCCCGTCACGACGACGGCTGACAGCGGCAGCACCTACAAGGTGAGCGTTACGAACTCGGCGGGCCAGGCGACCAGCACGGCGGCGACGCTGACGGTCAACGCGGCGGTGACCCTGCCGTCGATCGCGACCCAGCCGGCGAGCGTGACGGTGACCGCAGGCGCCACGGCCACGTTCTCGGTCGTGGCAACCGGCAGCGGGACGCTGACCTATCAGTGGCAGAAGAACGCGGTGAACATCGCCGGGGCGACGGGCACCAGCTACACCACACCCGTCACCACGACGGCTGACAGCGGCAGCACCTACCGGGTGGTCGTCACGAACGCGGCCGGACCGGTGACCAGCGCGGCAGCGACGCTGACGGTGAACGCGGCGGGAACCCTGCCGACCATCACCACCCAGCCGGCCAGCGTCACGGTGAAGACCGGATCGACGGCCCTGTTCTCGGTGGTCGCGACCGGCACCGGCCCGCTGACCTACCAGTGGCAGAAGAACGCGGTGAACATCGCGGGCGCAACGGGCGCCAGCTACACGACGCCGGCAACCGTGGCGGCCGACAACGGCGCGACCTTCCGCGTGATCGTCACGAATGCGGCCGGACCGGTGACCAGCGCCGCCGCGACCCTGACCCTGGCCACCGCGCCGGCCTTCACCGCGCAGCCGGCGAGCCAGTCGGTCAAGGCAGGCACCGCCGCCACGTTCTCGGTCACGGTGTCCGGCACGGGGCCGTTCACCTACCAGTGGCAGAAGAACCTGGTGAACATCGCCGGCGCAACGGGCGCCAGCTACACGACGCCGGCCACGGTCGCCGCCGATAACGGCAGCACCTACCGCGTCACCGTCACCAATGCGGCGGGGTCGGCGACCAGCGCGACCGCCACGCTGACGGTGACGACGCCGCCGTCCATCACGACGCAGCCGGCGAGCGCCACGGTGAAGACGGGCGCCACCGCCACCTTCTCGGTCGTGGCCGCCGGCACGGGTCCGCTGACGTATCAGTGGCAGAAGAACGCCGTGAACATCGCGGGCGCGACGGGGACCAGCTACAGCACGCCGGCGACCGTCGCCGGTGACAGCGGCAGCACCTACCGTGTGGTCGTGACCAACGCGGCGGGCCAGGTCACCAGTGCGGCCGCCACGCTGACCGTCGCCACGCCGCCGACCTTCACGGCGCAGCCGGCGAGTGTGTCGGTGAAGGCGGGGACGACGGCCACCTTCTCTGCCACGGTGTCGGGCACGGGTCCGTTCACCTATCAGTGGCAGAAGAACCTGGTGAACATCGCCGGGGCGACGGGGGCAACCTACACCACGCCGGCCGCCGTGGCCGGGGACAACGGCAGCACTTACCGTGTCACCGTGACGAACGCCGTCGCGTCGGCGACGAGCGCCACCGCCACGCTGACCGTCACCGTTCCGCCCACCATCACCACGCAGCCGGCGAGTGCGACGGTGACCCTGGGGGCGAAAGCCACCTTCTCTGTGGTCGCCAGCGGCACCGGGACGCTGACGTATCAGTGGCAGAAGAACGGGGTGAACATCACGGGCGCGACGACGGCCAGCTACACCACGCCCGTGACCGTCAGTGCCGACAGCGGGAGCACCTACCGCGTCGTCGTCACCAACGCGTCCGGGTCGGTGACCAGCGCGTCGGCCACACTGACCATCGGGGCAGCGGCTGCGGCCCCGTCGAGCTCGACGACGACCAACAAGGCACCCGTGGTCAGCGCAGGTCTGGACCAGGCCGTCACGCTGGCGGCGGGGACCACCCTGCTCGGGAAGGTGACCGACGACGGGCTGCCGTCGGGGTCCGCTGTCGCGGTGCGCTGGGACAAGATGTCTGGGCCCGGCACCGTGATGCTCGGGAACGGCCTCGCCGCGCTCACGTCGGCGAAGTTCTCGGTCGCAGGCACCTACGTGATGCGCCTGATCGCGACGGACTCGGCGCTCACGGCGTTCGACGAAGTGGTGATTACGGTCACTCCGTAGTCCGGACCAGGCGCACGACGGCGGGAGACCGGCAGGTCTCCCGCCCAGCCCTTCGACGCGTCCTACCTCAGCCCGCGGAAGAACTCCCGCACATCATTCACCAGCAGGTCCGGTTGCTCGAGCGCGGCGAAGTGTCCGCCTCGCGGCATCGGCGTCCACCGCACCAGGTTGTAGCGGGCTTCGACCCACTTCCGCGGAGGCGTGGTGATTTCCTTCGGGAACAGCGCGCACGCCGTGGGCACGGTGACGCGCCCGTTCACCGGCGGAGCCACGCGGTTCTCGTAGTAGATCCGCGTGGACGATGCGGCCGTCTGCGTCGCCCAGTAGATGGTGATGTTGGTGAGGAGATCGTCCTTCGAGAAGCGGCTCTCGATGCTGTCGCCGCAGTCGCACCAGGCGTGGAACTTCTCGACGATCCAGGAGGCGAGGCCGGCGGGTGAGTCGGTGAGCCCGACGCCGAGTGTCTGGGGCTTGGTGCCCTGGATCTGCTGGTACGCGCGTTCCTGCTCCATGCGCGCGTTCGTCTCGTTCATCAGCTTCACTTCGGCCTCGGGGACGCCCTCGAGGGGATTCGTACCGCCCGGCGACGGCGCGATGCAGAAGTTCAGGTGGAGCCCCGCCACATGACTGGCGTCGTCCAGGGCGACGATGCGGCTGATGATGCCGCCCCAGTCGCCACCCTGCACGCCGTAGCGGGTGTATCCCAGGCGTGCCATCAGCTTGGCGATGATGCCGGCCATCTTCTGCGGGTTGTATCCGCGGTCGGCGGGCCGCTCCGAGAAGCCGAAACCCGGAAGCGAGATGGCCACGACCGAGAAGGCATCCTCAGGCTTGCCGCCGTACTTCACGGGATCGGTGAGGGGGCCAATCACCTTGTTGAACTCGTAGATCGACCCGGGCCACCCGTGCGTCAACGCGAGCGGCATCGCACCGGGCACCTTCGACTTCTGGTGGATGAAGTGGATGCGGAGTCCGTCGATCACGGTCGTGAACTGATCGAACTCGTTCAGCTTCCGCTCCTGGGCGCGCCAGTCGAACCGGTCGCGCCAGTACTCCACGAGCGGCTTCAGGTAGGCGGGGTCGGTGCCGTAGTCCCAGCCGACGTTCGTCAGCTGGTCGGGCCAGCGCGTGCGCGCCAGGCGTTCCTTCAGGTCGCGAAGCACCGCATCGGGCACGTTGATCCGGTAGGGCACGATGGCGTCGTCGGCCTGGCGGGCCTGCGCCGCGAGCGAGGTCATCGCGCCGGCGGCGAGGGTGAGCGCGAGGGCGGCGCCGTGCAGCAGTCTCTTCATGGCGCGCCAGTGTATCAGCGTGACACGCGCCGGCGGCAGCCCGTTGCTAGAATGCTCCCGCGTGTTCGAACGGGAGCCCGGGAGTGAACCATCGGCCGGATGGCCGCACCCGCTGATCGTCGCGGCCTTTGTCTGTGCCGCGGTCGCCACGCTGTCGCCGGCGTGGCGCGAGTCGGGCTGGCCCTACGGCCACGAAGGTCCGGTGTTCGGGCAGCGGATCGCGATCTACGCGGCGCATCTCAGGGCCGGGGATGTCATCCCGCTCTGGACCAGCGCCGACAACGGCGGCTTCGGGTCGCCGATGCCGCTCTTCTATCACCGGCTGTTCTACCTGTTCGCGGCACCGCTCTACCTGCTCTCCGGTTCAGCGAAACTGGCAACCCTCGTGACGCTCACCTGCGCGCTGACGCTCGGCGCCAGCGGGTGCTACGCCCTGACGCGCCGGCTCGGCGCCGGGGCGCTGGCGTCCACGGCTGCGGGGCTCGCGCTGGTCGGTGCCAACTACACCGTGACCAACTGGCTGGTGCGGGGAGCGGTGGCCGAGTCGACGGCGGCCATGCTCGTGCCGTGGACCGGCGTGGCTGTCATCGACGCGGCCCGGCAGAAGCGGCTGCACCCGGCGCTCGGCATCTGGATGGGCCTGCTGTGGCATGCGCATTCGGTCATGGCGTTCTACGTCGGCCTGCTCTTCGGCGGCGCACTACTGGCGTGCATGGCGCTCCGGCGCGTGGACCCGATCCTGCTGCATCCCCGGCGCGCGTGGCCCGCGCTCGCCTGTTTCGCTGGCCTCGTGGTCCCGAACCTGCTCGCCATGTGGGTCGCTGGTCCGCAGTTCGACCTCACGCGGTTCCTGTCCTGGCCGCTTCACCCCTCCTATCAGTTCCGTCCGCTGGCCTGGTATTTCTGGGACCGACACTGGACCTGGGGACATACGGTGTCTGGCCTCACGCTGCAGCTGGACCTGCCCATCTTGGTGCTGCTGGCTGTCAGCGCCGCCGCGTGGGCCTCGCGCCGCCCGCGGACCGCGTGGCCGGCCTGGTGGCCGGTCGTGGCGCTGCCGGTCCTGTTCGGCCTGTTGCTGCAGCTCCCGTCGTCCGAGCCGTTCTATCTGCGTGTGCCCGGTGCGGCGTTCATCCAGTTTCCGTGGCGACTGCTGGCCATCCTCACACCCTGCCTGATTGCCCTGGCGTTCGCACTCGCGGACCGTGCGTTCGACGGGGAGGCGAGGCTGGTCGTCATCGCCTGTGCCGCCACCTGGGCGCTCGCCGGTTCGGGCGCATTCGTCCCGCTGGTGGACCCGCGCGCCACGCTGGACCCTCCGGATCTGACCACGGCCCATTTCTCAGGCTACCGGGAGTACGAGCCCGTGACGGCACCGCCGGTGGCGGACCTCCGGACGGCCATCGAGGCGCAGTGGACCGCCGAGGGGTGCATGGTCAGTGGCCGCGACCTGTCACTGGAGCAGGTGGTGGTGGCATTCGACGTCACCTGCCAGCGCACGACCACCATTCCGCTGCCGATCTATGCGAGCCCTCTGCATCGCGTGCGCGTGTCGGCCTTCAGCCGCACACAGACCTGCGCCGCGGTGCCGCAGTCACCCGACGCGTGCGGGGCCCTGGTGCCCGCGGGCACGAGCCGCGTCGAGGCACACCTGCCGACCTGGCGTGGTGTGCCCGGGGCGCTCGTCGCCCGGCTCGGCCGCCTGGACTGATCCGCGCGGGAACCTGGCCGCGAATCCGCCATTTGGGTGTATCGTGTCGCCGCGTCAGGGAGGTGTGCGGGGAACGTCCTTCACCGCCCGATCCTGGCAGCGTGGCGAACCGATCGACCCGGGGTGAGACAGGCGCAGGCTGGCGCCGGTGGAGGGCTGATGCGGCGTGCGATTCTGGCGTGTGGCGCGTGCCTGTGGCTCGTGACGATCGCCGCGAGCATCCACGTTGGTGCCCAGGGGAACCCCGCGGTCCGCGCGCGCGTGCCCGACCTCCAGGGCCTGTACAACACGGCGACGATCACGCCGCTCGAGCGCCCGGCCGCGCTGGCCGGGAAGCCGACGCTCACGCGGAGCGAGGCCGAGGCCTGGGCGCGCGAGTTCCTGGCCGCGAACGACATCGACCGCCGGGACGGGGACGCTGCGTCCGACGTCACGCGTGCGTACAACAACGCGTTCCTCGACAGGGGCTCGTCGATGGCGTCGATTGCCGGCGTGTTCCGGACCTCGATCATCGTCGACCCGCCCGACGGCCGTATCCCCCGCCTTACTCCGGACGGACAGCGCCGGGTTGCGGCTGAGCGCGCCGCCAATGCCAGGCCGACCTCGGACACTGGCGAGAACGGTGGTCCCACCGGGGCAGGCGCGTACGACAACCCCGAGCAGCGTCCCCTCGCCGAACGCTGCCTGCTCGGTTTCGGCTCGACCTCGGGCCCGCCCGCGTTGCCGGTGCTCTACAACAACTTCAAGCAGATCGTGCAGACGCCGGACTCGGTGATGATCCTCAACGAGATGGTGCACGACGTGCGCGTGGTGCGGCTGGGCGCGACGCACCTGCCGCCGCACGTGCGTCGGTGGATGGGGGATTCCATCGGCCACTACGAGGGCGACACCCTCGTCATCGACACCACCAACTTCACGGACAAGACCAGTTTCCGCGGCGCCTCCGACCGGCTCCACGTCGTCGAGCGCATCACGCGTCTCGACCCGCAGACGCTGCTCTATCGCTTCACGGTGGAAGACCCGTCGGTGTGGGCGCAGCCCTGGAGCGGCGAATACCCGTGGGTGGCGACCGACGACCAGCTGTTCGAGTACGCCTGCCACGAGGCGAACCTCGCGCTGGGCAACATCCTCAGCGGTGCGAGGTTCCAGGAGAAGAACGCGGCGTCGCGTCCCTGATCAGTGCGTGAGCGAGTAGATGATCGTGTTGATGCCGAAGGCGTAGCCCGGCACGGAGAACTTCTGGAAGTACAGCGGGTTCTCGGTTTCCCGCTCGTAGGAATCGCCGAAGTCGGTGTTGAAGGTCATCAGCACCATCAGCCGTCCCTTGTCGTCGAGGATGCCGGCGAAGCGCAGCGGGTCGCCGGGGCGGCGCTCCCAGGTGCGATTGCCGCCGTCCCAGTAGCCGATCCCCGGGATCTGCGGGACGTCGGCGGCATTCAGGACCTGGTGGAAGATCGCATGGTCGCGCGGGATATCGACAATGGGGAACGTCGACGAGGGCAGGGCCTTGCGGAGCATCGCGTCCCAGAAGTCCCACGCGTAGTCGCCCCAGTAGTCGTCGGCCCAGAGGAAGCCGCCCTTCAGCAGGTACTCGCGCAGGTTCTTCGCGTCCTGGTCGTCCATGTACGCCGCGCCCGGCTCGGTCATCATGATGAACGGGCAGTGGAACAGCTCGGGAGCCTTGAGCGTGAGGACGAGCGTCTGTGGTTCGTTCGCCTCGTCCATGACGACGGGCGTGCGCGTGAGCTCTGAGAGGCGGATCGACAGATTGATGTCCGCCCGGGGAAAGTCGACGTTCCAGCCGGCCCCGTCTCCGTTGCCTTGCGGGAAGGCGATTCGGCAGAATTGGAAGCCGCCCTTGAAGTCGTCGGCCGTCGCGAAACGGCTCGGCCCGCCGCCGTAGTACCCTCGCCCGAAATTGCGACCGCGTCCGCGCTGGGCGAATGCCAGCGACGCGACGAGGACCAGCAGGACGGCCGCGATGAGGGCAGACCGGGCTTTCATCAGCACAGCATACACACGGAGAGAACCCCATGAAAGCCATCGTTGTCGAGGAATGCGGCGGACCGGAGCAGCTCCGCCTGGTCGACCTGCCCCTGCCTGAGCCGGGCCCAGCGGAGGTCGTCGTCCAGATCGCCGTGAGCGGCGTCAACTTCATCGACGTGTACTTCCGGACCGGGCTCTACAAGGCACCGTTCCCGGTCGGGATCGGGTCCGAGGCGGCAGGCGTCATCTCGGCCGTCGGCAGCGAGGTACAGGGGCTCGCCGTGGGCGACCGCGTGGCGTACGCCATGGCCCGAGGGTCGTATGCGGAGTACGCGCGCGTGCCGGCCTCGAGCGTGGTGAAGGTGCCCGATGGGGTCACGTTCGAACAGGCGGCCGCTGTGCTGCTCCAGGGCATGACGGCCCACTACCTGACGCGGTCCACCTTCGCCTTGAAGGCCGGCGATACCTGCCTCGTGCATGCCGCCGCAGGCGGCACCGGAGCGCTCGTCGTCCAGATGGCGAAGTCGCTCGGGGCGACGGTCATCGGCACCGTGTCGACGCCGGCCAAGGCTGCTGTCGCCCTGGCGGCCGGTGCCGACGCGGCGATCAACTACACGGAACAGGACTTTGCCGCGGAAGTTCGCCGCCTCACCGGGAACCGTGGCGCCGATGTGGTGTACGACGGCGTGGGCCGGTCGACCTTCGAGAAAAGCCTGGACGCCCTTCGGCAGCGGGGCATGCTGGTGCTCTTCGGGAATGCGAGCGGCGCCGTGCCGCCGGTCGACCCACTCGTGTTGAATGCCAAAGGTTCACTCTTCCTGACCCGGCCGACGCTCGGCCACTACATCGCGACCCGCGACGAGCTGGTGTGGCGCGCGGGCGAGGTGTTCGAGGGGGTGGCGAGCGGCGCGCTCACGGTCCGCATCGACGCGGCGTATCCCCTGGACCGTGCGGCAGACGCCCATCGCGTCCTCGAGGCGCGCGGCACCACCGGGAAGCTGCTGATCGCCGTGCGTGCCTGAGCGGTGCGTGTGGGGTGCCAGACCCGATCGGGCCTGAAGGCATACCGCCCGATGCAGACAGTCCTGTCAGGCCTGTTTGCGATACGGACAATGATGTCGACGTCGATGCGCTCTCCCGGCGGACGTCGCCGGGACGGGCACTCGGGGAATTCATGCCGATCGTCCGCAATCCGGTCCTGGAGGTCGGAGTGGCGCGTGCCTAGCGGCTCCCGGAGCACGCCGGGCATGTCGCTTGCTCACGGGCCTGCATCGCAGATGTGATGCCGACAGACGCGTTGCCCCATCTCCGGAAGCCGCTCGAGGCCCGCAGCATCGACGTGGCGGTGATTGGTGGCGGACCATCGGGTGCCGTCGTGGCGAAGCTGCTCGCCTCGTGGGGACACACGGTGCGCATCCTCACGCGCGCCGTGGAGCCGTCGCGTGCGCTCGCCAACTCGCTGCCGCCGAGCACCCGGAAGCTGCTCGCCCAGGTGGGCGTGCTCGACCTCGCGGATCGCGTCGGTTATCGCACGCTGGGCAACACCGTGTGGTGGGGCGCGCGCGAGGGGCAGGTGCAGCCGTTTGCGAGCGACGGCTCGGCGTGGGGCCACCAGATCGACCGCGGACGATTCGACCCGCTGCTGCTCGACGCCGCGGAGGCGGCTGGCGCCCACGTGGAGCGCGACGCCCGTGTCCATCAGGTCGACTGGGCGGGCGACGAAGGCGTCGTGTCGTTCGAGGCCGGCGGCGAGCGCCGCGAGTGCCGCGCGAGGTTCGTGGTGGACTGCTCCGGCCGTTCGGGTGTGCTGGCGGTGCCGCTGGGCCTCCGCACCTACGTGCCCGGCGGGCGCATGCAGGCGCTCGTAGGGGTCTGGTCCAGGCCTGACGGGTGGTTCCTGCAGAACCCGACGCACACCTTCATCGAGACCTGTAACGACGGCTGGGCGTGGTCGATTCCCACGACGTGCGCCGAGCGGCACGTGGGCATCATGGTCGACGGCGCCACCAGCCGCCTGACGCGCCGGCAGGTGCTGGCCGACACCTACCAGGCGCAGCTGGCCCTGACCGAGCGCATCGACCGGCAGGTCAGGGGGGCGATGCTCGATCGCGCCTTCGCCTGCGACGCCACCGTCTATTCGGCGACGCGTCATGCGGGAGACGGCTTCCTGCTCGTCGGCGACGCCGGCTCCACGCTGAACCCGCTGTCGTCCTTCGGGATCAAGAAGGCGCTGGCGTCGGCCTGGCTCGGGGCCGTCACCGTGCACACCTGTCTCGTGGCGCCGGAACGGGCCGAGCTCGCGCAGACGTTCTTCTCGCAGTGGTCCGCGCAGACGTGGCAGGTGAACCTGAAGCGCTCGCGCGACTTCGCGCTCGAGGCCCTGGCCGCGCACCGCAGCGAGTTCTGGCAGGCCCAGGCGGGGCTTCCCGTGAACGAGGCCCAGCTGCCGCTCGACGAGTCGGCCCTGCTCGCGGCCGACGACGTGCGAGCCGCGCTGACGCGGCTGCGTGCGAGCGACACGATTGTCTTCTCGCCCGGTGCGGCCGCGACGCGGGTGTCGGCACCGATCGTCCGCGGCGACGAGATCGTGGCCGAGGAGGCCGTCGCGCTCGGCCCCCGCGCGGCCGACATCGTCCGCTACGTGCGCGGCATCGACCTGGTGGCGCTCTCCGGTCTGGCGCCGCTCTGTCCGGACGTACCGCTGATGTACGAGCACTACCGCGCCCGCTACGGTGACGTGCTGCTGCCGGACTTCCTCGGTGCGCTCTCGCTGCTCGTGGCGCGCGAGGTTCTCGTGGCCCGCACGAGCGCGGCGACCATCACCGACTGAGTCGATCGCACGGCGCCGACAGTCCTGTCGCCCGCGCCGCCCATCTCCTACAAAACCGCGTACGGCACGGCCCCTGTTCTCCTCGATGCACGCCGGGCCGCGCGTCGTCGCCCACGCGGAATCTGCACATCTGTTGGT
Organism: Vicinamibacterales bacterium; assembly: GCA_046331345.1. Classification (GTDB taxonomy): domain Bacteria; phylum Acidobacteriota; class Vicinamibacteria; order Vicinamibacterales; family CAVVIG01; genus CAVVIG01. Next base: position 153,511 of record JAXLRA010000008.1, read on the forward strand.
TTGCGCGCGCAAAGCCAACAGCGTTGTTCCTTTGGCGCGTGGCGCTGTGTGCCGTTGACTCCGCCCCGGTGCGCGAACGCACGTGACCGAAAGAAAAGTACAAGCGACTTTCCTTAGGGATCTCTCATGACGCGACCGGCTCGCGCGGCCTGCGCGCGTAGCGTCGCGAATGCGTGGCACATCGGTTGCTCAAGGGCGGGCGACGCCGCGCTGTTCGCAGCACGGACCCGACTCTCACTCAACGCTCGTCCGGTATCGCAAGACCCGTCGCTCTAGGAGGGTGCATGTCACGTGTGTGGTCGTTCGTCGTTGCGCTGATGCTGGCCGTGGGAATCACGCCGGCCCTCGCGCAGCGCACGACTGGAGAAATCTCTGGGAAGGTCGTCGACGAATCCGGCGGCACGCTGCCGGGCGTCACCGTCACGCTGCGCGGCGAGGCCATGCCCAATGCGCAGCCGGTGATCACGTCGGAAACGGGCATCTACCGGTTCCCGGTGCTGCCCGCCGGCACCTACGAACTCGAATTCGCACTCGAGGGCTTCGGCACGGCCAAGTACGAGGCGATGCGCGTCGCGATCGGTCAGACCATCGACCTGAACGTGACGATGAAGGTCAGCGCACTCAACGAGACGCTGACGGTGACCGGCGCCGCACCGGTCGTCAACGTGACCACGTCGGAGGTCAGCACCAACTACAACCGTGAGTGGGTGCAGAGCGCGCCGGTGCGCCGCTTCTCCTACTTCGACCTGATCAACTCGGCCCCGGGCGTCAGCTCCACCTCGAACGTCGGCCAGAGCACGTCGGCCCAGGTGCTCGGCAACAGCACCAACGAGAACCAGTACCAGATCGACGGCACGGACATCAGCTCCACGCCGTGGCCCAACACCGACGCGATCGAGGAAGTCCAGGTGCTCTCGATGGGCGCCTCCGCCGAATACGGCAACGTCCAGGGCGCGGTCTTCAACATCGTCACGCGCCAGGGCACGAACGTGTTCCATGGCGATGCGAACACGTACTTCCAGAGCAGTGCGTTGACCGCGCGCAACACCACGGCCGCGGTCGACCGCGGGTTCCCCTACAACCGGGACAAGTATCGCGATGGCACGGTGCAGGCGTCGGGTCCATTCGTGGCCGACAAGTTCTGGTTCTTCGGCTCGCTGCAGTACCAGCGCGACTGGGACTCGCAGCCCGGCGTCGACCCGAAGCTGCCGACGAAGAACGATTCGCGGCGCATGTTCTACAAGTTCAACTACGCCATCTCGCCGAAGCACCGGCTGATGCACGGGTACCACAACGACTACTACTTTATTCCGGACATCGCGACGAGCTTCACGGCGCCGACGTCGGTCTCCCTCAACCACGGCGACAACCCGACGCCGAACGTGGTCTATACCGGCGTGCTCAGCGACAAGACGTTCGTCGAAGCGCGTTACTCCGGCTTCTTCCTGCACAGCTCCGTCAATCCCCTCCAGGATGGTGTCCCGAGCGTGATGACGCGCATCGAGGACCAGGACACCGGCAACATCACCGGCGGCATCACGAACTGGACCGAGAACCGCAGCTGGAAGTGGGGCGCGGCCTTCAAGCTGTCGCGCGTGGTCGACTCGTTCCTCGGCGGCAGCCACGACATCAAGACCGGCTACCAGTATGGCGTCACCGGCAGTGACAACCTGAGTGGCCCGAACGACGTGCTGACGACCTACAGCGTCACCGGCAGGACGACCACCGGCATCACGCAGTTGCCGTTCCATCAGGGAGCGAACGCCTTCTGGAGCGGGCTCTACATCGACGATACCTACCGCCTGCCGCGCGCCGTACTGAACCTCGGCGTCCGCTACGACCACAGCCGCGGGGCCTTCCCGTCGCTGCCGTTCCTGAATGCCTCGGGCGTGCCCACGGGCCAGATGTCCACCGCGAACGACGACGTCTACCACTGGAACACGTTCTCGCCGCGGGTCGGCCTGAACTGGCAGGTGACCGAGTCGGGCAATACCGTCGTGAAGGCGCACTACGGCCGCTACTACAAGGCGCTCGAGCCGAACGAGTTCCGCGGCGCAGTGCCGTCGATCTCACCGGCCTTCAGCTTCACGCAGAACGCGGCAGGCGTCCGCTCGAACTTCGTGCAGACCTCGAGCAACGCCAACCTGAAGATCGACCCGGGCTTCAAGTCGGCCTACAACGACCAGGTGATGGTGCAGCTGGAACAGCAGCTCATCAAGGACCTCGGCCTGCAGGTCAACTACGTCCACAAGGACGGGGCGGACTACGGCGCGTGGCAGGACATCGCCGGCACCTATGTCCAGGTGCCGTACATCGACAACGTCGGCATCGATGCGACGGGCCAGACCGTCAACGTGTGGCGCCTGACCAGCAACCCGGCCGATCGGGTGTTCCTGATGACGAACCCCGACGGGATGTACATGAAGTACAACGGCGTCGCGACGAGCCTGACCAAGCGCATGTCGAACAACTGGCAGGCGGTCTACTCCATCGTCCTCTCCAAGGCGGAAGGCCGCATCGGCTCCAGCGCCCGCGCCACGTCGACCACCACGCAGAGCTCGCTGGCCGGCACGTTCGGTCGTGAGACGGCGGGCCCGAACGACTTCGTGAACACCGACGGGCGCCTGGTGGGCGACCGCCCGGTCGTCTCCAAGCTCCAGCTCAGCTACCGCATGCCGTTCGGCATCCTGGTCGCGGGGAACCTGCAGTACCAGAGCGGCCGCTTCTACTCGCGGCAGGTCCGCGTGTCGGGCCTCGGATTCCCGGCAGCCCCGACCATCAACATGGAAGCGAACACCGGCGACCGCCGCGTGCCGGCCGTGAAGATGATCGACTTCCGCGCCCAGAAGGAAATCAAGCTCACGGCGTCGAGCAACATCGGCCTGTTCCTCGACCTGCTGAACCTGACCAACAGCGACCAGAACGAAGGCGTGGCGTCGACGCTCGGGACGGCCGCCACCTTCGGCTCGCCGACGCGCTTCGTCCCGCCGCGTCGCGCGATGTTCGGCATGAAGTACCGCTGGTAGTCGCCAGGCGATGCGGGTGGGCCGGTGGGCTTCTCCCGCATCGCCTGCTTTCGCGGACCTCACGGTTCGCCTGGAGATGCGTTCCATGAAGATCGCTCGTATTGCAATCGCGTCGCTGCTGACGCTGGGGATGGGTGGTGTGCCGGCCTTCGCGGGGGACCTCACCGACAGTGTGGCGGCCGCCGCCTCGGCGGAAGCCGCGCGGGCCGACGCCCAGGAGGCCGGGATGAAGCGCTCCGGCGGTGGCAGAGCCATGATGGTCGGCGGTTCGGCGCTGTTCGTCGGCGGCATGACCTATGGCCTCTTTTCGTTCATCAACAACGCCAACGGCGGCTACTCGGAGTTCGGCGAGGCGTCGGCCACCAGCCCGAAGAAGGGCGCAATTGGCCTGAGTGCGGCGTTTGCAGGTGGCCTTATGATGTTGGCCGGCCGGCACGCGGCCTCGGCGCCGTCGCTGACCTTCGCGAAGAAGGGCGTTCAGCTCACGAAGCACGTCTCCTGGTAAGCGCAGGACGGTTTTCTGGAGAGGAGTCGAGACCTTGATGACAGGCAGGACAGCATGGATCCGGAGTCTGGTGCTCGCCGGCGGGATTGGCCTTGCGGTCGTCCCGTCGCCTGCGTTTGCGCAGGCCGCGGCGGACCCGGGTATCCCGGTCGAAAGCGATCTGGTCAAGAGCAAGTGCGGCGGGTGCCACAAGCCCGACGCAAACAACAGGATGACGCGCATCTCCTGGCGCCGCGCGAGTCCCGAGAACTGGGAGCGGACCATCGAGCGCATGGTGACGCTCAACAAGGCGAACGTCACGCCGGCTGATGCCCGCGCCATCGTCAAGTACCTGTCGGACCACAACGGCCTCGCGCCCGAGGAGACCCGCGGCATCCAGTTCGAGTACGAGCGGCGGCTCGTGGACTGGAGCTACGACGGCGACAAGGACGTGGCCACCCTGTGCCAGGGCTGCCACGCGTTCAGCCGTGTGATGAGCGAGCGCCGGACCAAGGACGAGTGGGCCGGCCTGGTCGCGATGCACCGCGGCTACTATCCGCTGGTGGACAACCAGCCCATCCTGAACGGGCAGGGGTTCCGCCGGTCGCGTGCGCTTCCGGAAGGCGAAACCGACAAGCGGCAGCCGATGGAGAAGGCGATCGACTACTTCGCCAAGAGCTTCCCGCTGACGACCGAGGCCTGGACGGCCTGGTCCACGGCCATGACGCCGGCGAACCTGACCGGCCGCTGGGCGGTCACCGCGAACATCCCCGGCAAGGGTCCGGCGTTCGGCGAGATGACGGTCACCGCGGATGCCACGCCGGACAGTTTCGTGACGAAGACCACCCTGACCGTGGCGCGCACGGGCGAGACCCTGAACCGCACCGGCAGGTCGCTGATCTACACCGGCTACCAGTGGCGCGGCCGCGGTGCCGACTCCACCAAGCCGGACGAACCGTGGCGCGAGGTGATGTTCGTCGAACGCAACCGCTCGGACATGTGGGGGCGGTGGTTCACGGGGGCGTATGACGAGAACGGGATCGACGTGAAGCTCGCGAAGATCACCGCGGCGCCGATGATTCTCGGCACCGGACAGCTCGCGGTGAAGCGTGGCGCCTCGTCCTCCGTGTCGATCTACGGGGCGAACCTCCCGGGCACGGTCGCGGCGGCGGACGTGAACCTCGGCGCCGGCATCACCGTGAGCCGCGTCTCCGTGGCGAACGGCGTGGTGACCGCGCAGGTCAGCGTGGCGGCCGATGCGAAGACCGGCCCGCGCGACATCGCCGTGGCGGGTGTCGTGAAGCCGCTGGCGCTCGTCGTCTTCGACAAGATCGACGGCGTGCGCGTGCAGCCGCGCGCGGGCCTCGCCCGCACGGGCGGGGCGGTCTTCCCGAAGGGGTTCCAGCAGTTCGAGGCGATGGCGTTCGCGAACGGCCCGGACGGCAAGCCGAACACGGCGGACGATTGGCCGCTCGGCCTGGTCGACGCCACCTGGGGCGTCGAGGAGTACCACGCCACCTTCGGCGACGATGACATCCGCTTCGTCGGCGGCATCGACCCGAAGACCGGCTTCTTCACCCCGGCGCTCGACGGCCCGAACTCCGAGCGCAGCGGCAATCGCAACAACATCGGCGACCTGTGGGTGACCGCCGACTACACGCCGGAAGGGGCCAGCGCCCCCATCCGCGCGCGGGCGCAGCTCGTGGTCGCACCGCCGGTCTACATGCGGTGGATGGCCTCGGAGGTCGGGAAATGACGCGCCTCGGCATTCGGGAGCATCACCGGTTCGAGGCGGCGGGGAAACCCTACCTGTACCTTGTCCCGAGTGCCGCGGTCGTCGGCCTCGATCCCGCCGCCGACATGGTCATGCAGGTGCTCGGCACGGGCGCGAAATCGCGCGACGAGCTGCTCGCGCTCTCGGCCGGTCTCTTCTCCGACGAGGAGATGGACACCGCCGTGAACGAACTCGTCGCCATGCGGGCGATCGGTCCGCTCGAGGCGCCGCAGCCGATGCCGAAGATCCTGCCGCTGACGCCGGTACCGCTCGGCACGATGGTGCTGAACGTCACCAACCAGTGCAACCTCGCCTGCACGTACTGCTACGAGTACGGCGAGGACAAGATCGTCGAGACCGAGAACGGCGCGCAGCCGAAGTTCATGACGTTCGAGACGGCGAAGCAGAGCGTCGAGTTCATGCTGAAGGAGGCCGGGGAGGCGAAGACCGCCCACCTCACGTTCTTCGGCGGCGAGACGCTCCTCAACTTCAACGTCCTGAAGCAGACCATTCCGTATGCGCGGCAGCGCGCGGCGGAACTCGGCAAGGAGGTCGACTTCAGCCTCACGACGAACGCCACGCTGCTCAAGCCGGACGTGATCAAGTACCTGGTCGAGAACCAGGTCGGCGTCACCATCTCGTTCGACGGTCCGCCCGAGGTCCAGAACAAGTTCCGCGTGTTCCACAACGGCACCGGCAGCTACGACATCGTGGCGCCGAAGATCAAGGCCCTGCTGGAGCAGCACCGCCGGCGTCCGGTCGGCGCGCGCGTCACGCTGACGTCCGGCAACCTGGACATCAAGGGCATCTACCGGCACCTCACCGAGGAGTTCGGATTCCGCGAAGTCGGGTTCGCGCCCGTCACCACCTCGTCGAAGCGTGAATACGCGCTCGACGAGAAGGGCTACGACCACATGCTCGCGCAGTTCACCGCGCTGGCCGAGGACTTCAAGGAGGCGGCGATTGCGGGCCGCTACCACGGCTTCTCGAACGTGAAGGAAACCATCCAGGAGATCCACCAGGGCATGAGCAAGGCGTACCCGTGCGGCGCCGGCATCGGCCTGATGGGGGTCTCCACGTCCGGTGACGTGGCGCTCTGCCACCGCTTTGCCGGCTCCGACGATCACAGGATCGGCACCGTCCACGGCGGGGTGGACCGCGAGGCGCAGGCGAAGTTCCTCGACACCCACCACCTGGCGAACAAGACCGACTGCAGCACCTGCTGGGCGCGGCCGACGTGCTCGGGTGGGTGCTACCACGAGGCGCACACGCGCTACGGCGACACCACGAAGGCCAACCTGCACTACTGCGACTGGATCCGTTCGTGGACCGACGTGTGCCTGAAGGTCTACGCCGAAATTGCAGACAAGAACCCAGCCTGGCTGGCGCAGTTCGATCGCGAACCGATGGCCGAGAAGGTCAGCTAGCGACCTGAGGAGATCATGAGACACCTGAAGACGCTGAATCAGAAGGCTGCTCGCATCGAGCAGATCGTGAAGGAACAGGAACTGGCTGCCGCCCAGGGCGAGGACGTCGTGGCGCTGCAGCGCGGCGGCGGCGTGCCGCAGCAGGCGGTGCCGCACATCCCGCTCGGCTGCGCGGTGGTCTTCTCGCCGGGCTGGGAAGTGGATCGCACGGGCGGCACGGCCGGGCTCTGCCAGCCGGTCGAGCGCGACCTCTTCGACTGCCACATCGGCTGCTACTGGCCGGCGCAGGTGCCCGACCAGCTCAATCACGCCCCGGACTGGACGAACAAGTGCGCCGCGGCCCAGAAGGACTGGCGCAAGATCGACCTCATCTTCCCGTAGGCAGGAGAGCGGACCAACCATGCGAGTCTCCCGTTTCTGGTTCCACACGCTTGCCGCCGGTGCGGTGGTGGCGGCCCTCACGCTGCCGCTGGCCGCCCAGAGCAAACCCAGGCCGATCGTGCCGTCGCCCGGCAACGGCACGCTCTACGTCGGCGTCTTCCCGGATCACTTCAAGGTGATCGACGAAGCCACAGGCACGATCACGGGCAAGGTGCCGTTCACGGCCGGCATGCCGCGCCGCACGGCCATGACGCGCGATCGGTCGCGCTTCTACACGGTCGAGGCGCAGATGGAGAAGGTCGAGATCATCGACATCGCCACGCGCAAGTCGCTCGACACCTTCACCCTGTCGCAGGGCAACCGGCGCGTCCGCATCAAGACGCTCGAGCCGGATCCGCTGCATCGCTTCGTGATGCTCGTGGTCCGTCCCGTGGTCAAGCAGATCGACCGCTGGGAGATCGAACCCTCGGCGATCCTGAAGTACGACCTCGCGTCGCACTCCATCGTGGGCACCCTCCCGTGGCCGAATGGCGACGAACGGGAGAACGCGACGATGCAGTTCTCGCCTGATGGCACGCTCCTGTACCTGTTCAGCGAGCAGGACGTGCTCATCTACGACACGACGACGCTGAAGCAGACCGACCGGTGGGAGCTCTCGAAGCCGGTCGAGGAGGGCTACGGCGCGTTCGAGTTCGGGCAGATCGACGCCGCGAACGACGATCCGGGCTTCTACACCGCGATGTTCCAGGTGCAGGATCCGGTGCAGAAGCGCCGGATGATGGGCATCGGGCGCGTCAACCTCTCGGCGAAGAAGGTCGACTTCTTCACCATCGGGCCGGCGCAGCAGGTCGGCTTCAGCATGGCACCGGGCCGCAAGGTGGCCTATGGCCTCTTCAACGAGATCGGCAACTACGAGTTCTGGAAGTTCGATCTCGAGATGAAGCGCGTCTCGGCCCGCGTGAACTTCAACGGGCGTCCGCGCATGTCGCTGAAGACGAGCAGCAACGGCAAGGTGCTCTACATCTACAATGCCGGGAACACGATCGACCTCTACGATGCCGAGACCTTCAAGTACATGAAGACCATCGACCTCGGCGGCGACGTGACCTCGGACCTCTTCATCGTGCCGGGCCCCGCGCCGAAGCCGGCGAAGACCAACTAGACGGAGTGCGATCACGTTGAACAACCCGCACCTGCGCAGGGCCCTCCAGTTCGTCACGCCGTACTGGCGGCGCCTTGCGCTGGTGCTGGTGCTCAGCTTCCTGAGCACCGGTCTCTCCCTCCTGCTCCCGCTCGTCTCCAAGGACTTCTTCGACACGGCGCTGCTCGGCCGCAACCTGCCGTCGCTGCTCCGGACCTCGGCGATCTTCGCGGCGCTGACCGTTGTCAGCTTCATCATCAACGTCGTGTCCGGGATGCGCTACACGCGCGTGTCGGCGGACATCCTCTTCGACATGCGGCTCGAGATGTACCGGCATCTCCTGCACCTGTCGCCCCGTTTCTACGCGCGCACGCGGCTGGGCGACATCATGTCGCGCATCAACAACGACATCGGCGAGATCCAGCGCGTGGCGGCCGAGGCGGCGCTCGCCTGGGTCGGCAACGTGCTGTACCTGGTCGGCACGGTGGCGATGCTGGCGTGGCTCGACCTGCGGCTGTTCCTGGCCACCGTCGCCGTCGCGCCGCTCGGCATCTGGGCCACCAGCTACTACCGGAAGCGCCTCGAGGGGCAGGTTGGCGAACTGCGCCAGCGCAGCGCCGACCTCGGCAGCTTCCTGATCGAGACCATCCAGGCGATGCGGCTCGTCGTCATGAGCAACGCGCAGGACCGCGAGGTGGCCCGCTTCCGCCAGCGCAATTCGGCGTTCGTCGACTCGCTCATGTCGATGCAGTACCTCACCTACGTGTCCGGGGCGCTGCCCGGCCTGATTCTCTCCGCCGGGACCGGCATGGTCTTCGTCTACGGCGGGTACCGCGTCGTCCACGGCGACATGACCGTCGGCACCTTCGTGGCGTTCATCGCCTACCAGACGCGCTTCCTGCCGCCGCTGCAGGCCCTGATGGGGCTCTACGCGAGCCTGGCCACCGCGCAGGTGTCGCTGCAGCGCGTGTCGGAAATCCTGGATGCCCCCATCGAGGTGCGTGAGGCGCCCGATGCCGTCGCGCCGGAGCGGGTGGAGGGGCGGGTGGAGTTCTCGCACGTCACCCTCTCCTTCGATCGCGGACGGCCGGCGCTCGAGGGCATGTCGTTCCGCGTCGAACCGGGCGAGGTCCTGGCCATTGTCGGGCCGAGCGGCAGCGGGAAGTCGACGATCGCGGACCTGCTGCTCCGCCTGCTGGATCCGGACGAAGGGGTCATCAGGCTGGACGGCGTGGACCTGCGCCAGATGAACCTGCGCATGCTCCGCAAGCACGTGGCGCTCGTCGACCAGGAGCCGTGCATCCTCCACGCGTCCATCGCGGAGAACATCCGGTACAGCCGGCCCGAGGCGACCGAGGCCGAGGTGCGGCTGGCCGCGCGGCAGGCGGCCCTCGAGCCGTTCATCGCCGGGCTTCCGCAGGGCTACGAGACGGTCGTCGGCGAGCGCGGGTCGGCGCTCTCGGCTGGCGAGCGCCAGCGCATCGCCACCGCGCGCGCGTTCCTCGCCAACCCGGCCGTGCTCATCCTGGACGAACCCACGGCGTCGCTGGACCCGCACTCCGAGCGCACCGTGATCGACGGCTACGAGACGGTGATGCGCAACCGCACGACCATCGTGATCACCCACCGGCTCGATGTGGCGAGCCGCGCCGACCGCGTCCTGGTCGTCGACGGGTCGCGCCTCGTCGAGCAGGGGAGTCCGGCCGAACTGGCCATGCGAGACAGCCGCTATGCCAATCTCTTCCACGTCCAGACGACGACCACTCACTGAGGGGATGCGAGTGCCAGGACGCGGCGTCTGCGTTGCCGTCATCGACAGCGGTGTCCACGCGGACCATCCCCACGTGCAGGGGGTGGCAGGCGGCGTCGCCATCGACGCGGGCGGCCTCGTCTCCAGCGATTACACCGACCGCATCGGTCACGGCACCGCCGTGATGGCCGCCGTGAAGGAGAAGGCCCCGTTTGCGGACTGCTATGCGGTGCGCATCTTCGATGCCCGGCTGACCGCCTCGGCCTCGACCCTCGTGGCGGCCATCGACTGGGCGGTTGCGGCGCGCGTCCACATCATCAACCTGAGCCTCGGCTCACCCAACCCTGAGCATGCGCCGCTGTTCGAGGCGGCCGTGGCGCGGGCAGCCGCCGCGGGCGTCACGCTCGTCGCGGCGCGCGACGACGAGGGGGTGTCCTTCTATCCAGGCTCTCTTCCCGGGGTCGTCGGCGTCCGGGCCGACTGGGAGTGTGCGCGCGAGCACTACGGCGTGGACCGGCTCGAGGACGGGGGCGTGGTGTTCAGGGCGTCGGGCTTCGCACGGCCGATTCCGGGTGTCGACCCGCGGCGCAACCTTCATGGGATCAGCTTTGCCGTCGCCAACATGACGGGCTTCCTCGCACGGGCGATGAGCCTGATGCCCGAGGACTCCGGCGTCGATGCCGTGACCCGGTTGCTGCGCTTCAGCGCACTGAAGGACGAACTGGCGCGGGCCATCTGAGACGCGTTCCTGAAACGAAAAAAGGGCCGGCCTGCGGAGTCCGCAGACCGGCCCTTCGTGTCTGGCCCGGGGGCTGGCTTACTGCTGCTGGCCGGTCTGGCGCGGCACCGCCGCGTCCTTCACGTTGACCTTGACCATCGCAGTCGTCCAGCAGCAACCGGTCGCGCCGCCGCCCTTCTCCGAGAAGTCGTTCAGGGTGACGTGGACGACGTAGTCGCCGGCCTTGTCGAACGTGACGGTGCCAGCGGCCTTGCCGGCGTACGGCTCCATCGGCTTGCCGCCCCTGGTGCCTTCGAAGTGGAAGCCCTCAGCCTTGACGTTGCCGGGTCCGCGGTACTTCGCCACCGTGGCCTCGACGACCGGCGGGATACGGCCCGTCATCGGCGCGTTCGTGCCGCTCGCGTAGAGCGCGTCGTCTTCCGTGTAGAGCTCCAGCGGCATCGGCACGCCGACGGTCGCGGTCTTGGCGATGGCGGCCGAGAGCGGCTGGCCGGGGTTCTGGATCGCGGGCCCACCCTGGGTGAAGCGGAGGACCGGCGGCAGGTTGTACTTGCCGTTCGGCGCCTCTTCGGACGAGTGCTGCGGCGTGATGTTGAAGTCCGGGCTCATGATCATGCCGACGCGCTGCGTCGTGCCGTTCACCGTCACGGTCCACCAGAGCCGCTCCGTCGCGCCGAAGGACTTGGGCACGGTGATCGAGAACATGCCGAAGTTGCGGTTGGGGAGGAAGTGGGTCGGCTGGCCGCGGTCCGGATCGCCCGGTTCGAACTTGTTGTTGGGACCGATCGGGATCTCGATCGCGTCGGTCCAGTTGCGGTTGTAGTAGCCGATCAGGAACGTGTGGCTACCGTCCGCGTTGTCGTACCAGCCATCGTAGGCCGGCGAGATGCTGGCACCGAACGACAGCTTGGGGTAGCTGGGGAGCAGCTGTCCCTGGGCGGAGACCATCGCGCCGCCGGCCGCGAGGGCCGCGAGCGTCAGAAGGCGGGAGACCATCTGTGATTTCATCGTGAGACTCTCTCTTGAGAGGTCGAGGGGGAGCACCCCCGACCGGGCCAAACAGTCGGGACGAGTGCAGGAGGCGGCGGGCTGACCCCCGCCTCCTGCCAGTGCCTGGGGCTTACTGCTGCTGCGTGGCGGCCATCGGCTTCTTGCCGTTGGTCACGCCCACGCCGTACTTCGCCACGCGCTCGGCGTACTCCGCGTCGCTCAGGTAGACGACGTTCATCCAGGCGTGCGCCATCTCGTCGACCGTGCGGTCGCCGTAGCCCACCCACTGATCCGGGTCGGGGTTCGACTTGTTCGCCTTGGTGTTGTCGTAGTAGGCGCTCACCTTGATGATGGTGCCCTTCGGGAAGACCGGCGACGCTTCATCCGTGAAGATGTAGTTGGTCATCCAGTTGAAGTTGAAGTCCTTCACGTAGCTGATGGTCTGGGTCGCGCCGTTCGGGAGGATCGCCTCGACCTGCATCGCCTTGCCGCGCAGGTGGAAGTGCGGCTGGAAGTTCGTGATGATGGTGTTCTCCTTCAGCACGTTGAAGCCTTCCGTGTAGGCTACCGAGTTCGGCGGAATGTCGAGCCCTTCCGTGCCGTTCTTCAGGCCGGTGAAGCCCACGAGGTAGCTGCGCTTGGTCGGCTCCTGGCCTTTGGGATACAGCCAGATGCCCAGTTCGGACGAGGAGGTGACCTCTTCGCCAGCGGCGTGGATGTGCTGGTCCCAGGAGATCTTCTCTCCCGGCATGATCAGCTTGCCGGTGCCTTCCATGTACTGGTCGTAGCCCTTGCCGATCGCCCATTCCATGATCTGCGGGCGACGCAGCGCCAGTTCCTGCTGGCTGGCCGCGGCGGAGCCGGAGAACGAGATGCCGCGGTTCACCTGCACGCCCTGGTTGACGGCGGCGGTGTTGTCCGGACGGAGGATGTGGTAGGCAATCGAGTGGTGCAGGATCTTGCGGCCCTGCAGGTTCGACGGGCGGATTTCAACGGCGCGGATCCAGCGCGGCTCGGTGACCGGGATGTCGTTCACCGGGCGCCACCACACGTCCTGGTGGACGGCGGGCATCGTCTGCAGCGGCGCGGTGATCACGAGGTCCGGCTTGCCGAGGCCATCGCGCTCCGCCTGCCAGTAGAGATCCTTGGTGATCGGCTTGGCCTTGAAGTCGGCCGGGTTGCCCTCGAGCGCACCGCCGTCGACCCAGGCGACGATCGTGGCGACCTGCGCGTCGCTCAGCGACATGTCGTTCTTGAAGTGCTGCACGCCGACCGAGCGGTCGATGTGCCACGGCGGCATCTGGCGCGATTCGACGCGCTGCTTGATCGAGCGGGCCCAGGGACGCGCGTCCTGGTAGGTGACGAGCGACATCGGCCCGATCGAGCCGGGCTCGTGGCACGACTGGCACTTGGCCTGGAGGATGGGAGAGACGTCCTTGCTGAACGTCACCTGCTTCTGCTGCGCTGAGGCAACGCCAGGGAGAGCGATAATCGCGCCGAGAACAAGGGCGCCGGCTCCCAGATGGAGCTTCGAACCAGGCATCAGTGGCTCCTTTCGAAATCGAATCATGTCGAGGGTTGAAGGATGTGCGGCCATCGGGCACGCACGTCGCGCCGCCACACTGCAGGAGCCATGCCGCTCGAAAAGATTAGGAAAAGCGCTGATATCCGAACGTACCGGGTGATCCCACCTTCGTGGCCTGCGGAGATTTCCCCGACGCTCGCGATTTTTCCCGTATCCGGAATCCGATACTCCGAAACCACGGGGCATGCGGTGGATATGCGAGGTGCCGGATTGTCGGCACCGTCATCGAGGTCCAATGTTGGCGAGTGGCGCGGTAAGGGCGGGGACTGGCGGAGAGCGAGCCGGCCCCCTGGAGGCGCCGGCTCGCGGTCGGTCACTGTTGCTGCTGCGTGCGGCTCTGGGGCGGCACACCGTTGGTGACGCCCTCACCGTGCTTCGCGACGTAGTCCTTGTACTCGGCGTCGTTCAGGTAGTAGACGTTCATCCACGCGTGGCACATCTCGTCGACGGTACGGTCGCCCCAGCCGACCCACTGCTCGGGGTCCGGGTTCGACTTGTTGGCTTTCGTGTTGTCGAAGTACGCGCTCACTTTGATGATGGTGCCCTTCGGGAAGGCCGGGGCCGCGTCATCCTTGTAGATGTAGTTGGTCATCCACTGGAAATTGAAGTCCTTCACGTAGCTGACGGTCTGCGTGCGGCCGTCCGGGAAGATCGCCTCGATCTGCATCGCCTTGCCGCGCAGGTGGAAGTGCGGCTGGAAGTTGGTGATGACCGTGTTCTCGCGCAGCAGGTTGTAGCCTTCGGAGTAGGCGACGGAGTTCGGCGGAATGTCGAGTCCGACCGCGCCGTCCTTGAGGCCGCTGAACCCCACGAGGTAGCTGCGCCTGGTCGGCTCCTGGCCTTTCGGATAGAGCCACAGCCCGAGTTGCGAGCCCGAGGTGACCGCCTCGCCGGCCGCGTGAATGTGCTGGTCCCACGAGATCTTCTCGCCCGGCAGAATCAACTTGCCGGTGCCGTCGGCGTAGCGGTCGTAGCCCTTGCCGATGGCCCACTCCATCAACTGCGGACGGCGCAGCACCAGTTCCTCCGGCGTGGGGTTCGCACCGGCGGGTCTGCGGCCGATCCCGGTGTTCACGGCCTCGGCATTCTGCGGGCTGAGGATGTGATACGCGATCGAGTGGTGCAGGATCTTGCGCCCCTCGACGTTGGCCGGGCGGATTTCGACCATCTTCACCCAGCGCGGCTCCGTCACCGGGATGTCGTTGACCGGGCGCCACCACTCGTCCTGGTGCACCGCGGGCATGGTCTGCATCGGCGCGCTGATGACGATGTCGGGCGGCCCATAGCCGTCGGCTTCACCCTGCCAGTAGAGCGTCTTGTTGACCGGCTTGGCCTTGAAGTCGGCGGGATTGCCCTCGACCGCGCCGCCGTCCACCCACGCCACGATGGTGGCGACCTGCGCGTCGCTCAGCGACATGTCGTTCTTGAAGTGCTTCACGCCGACCGAACGGTCGATGTGCCACGGCGGCATCTGTCGCGACTCGACCCGCTGCTTGATGGAGCGCGCCCACGGCCGCGCATCCTGGTAGGTGACCAGCGACATCGGGCCGATGGAACCGGGCTCGTGACACGACTGACACTTGGCCTGGAGGATCGGGGAGACGTCCCTGGAGAACGTCACCTGTTTGCCCTGCTGGGCGAAGACGCTGCCTGGCAGCGTGAGCAGGGCGCCAGCCACCAGCGCGCTTCCCACGTGACGCTTCGAAGCAACCATCCGCAACTCCTTTTCCTGGCGTCGAGATCTTCTCGAGGGTCGACCGGGCGGGGCAGAGGTTGCCCCGTGCCGGCGGCCGGGCTGCAGGAGCTGTGCCGTTGGAGAAGTGGCGGAAATCCGTCGGAAAACGGGGCTGCGCGCATGATCGGCGCCGCACCCGTCGCGTGGAAGTTTTCCCGGCGCCGCGGAATTTCCAGCGCGGGGCGGAGGTCAGAGGTCAGATGTCAGAGGTTGGAGGTTGGAGGTTGGAGGTTGGAGGTTGGAGGTTGGAGGGAAGCAGTCTGCAATCTGCAATCTGCAATCTGCAATCTGAAATAGAAAGGGCCGCTCCACTCGCGTGAAGCGGCCCTTCGTTCGTGCGTCAGGGGCGGTGTGTTACTTGACCGCGACCTTGATCATCGACGTCGTCCAGCAGCAGCCCGTCGCGCCGCCACCCTTTTCGGAGTAGTCGGTCAGCAGGACGTGCAGGATGTAGTCGCCCGGCTTGTCGAAGGTGACGGTGCCCGAGGCCTTGCCGGCGAACGGCTCCATCGGCTTGCCGCCCTTGGTGGCCTTGAACTCGTGCAGCCCCTCGACCTTGATGTTGCCCGGACCACGGTACTTCGTGATTTCCGCTTCGACGACCGGCGGGGTGCGGGTCATCGGCGCGTTCGTGCCGCTCGTGTAGAGCGCATCGTCTTCGGCCCAGAGGTCCAGCGGCATCGGCGTATTGACGGTGGCCGTCTTCGAGATGGCCGAGGCCACCGTGGCGATCGGGTTCTGGATGGCCGGGCCGGCCTCGGCGAACTTCAGGATCGGCGGCACGTTGTACTTGCCGTTCGGCGCCTCTTCGGAGGACTTGTTCGGCGTGATGTTGAAGTCGGGGCTCATGATCATGCCGACGCGGGACGTGATGCCATTGACCGTCAGCGTCCACCACAGGCGTTCGGTGGCCCCGAACGACTTCGGCACGGTGATCGTGAACATGCCGAAGTTGCGGTTCGGCATGAAGTGCGTCGGCTGCCCGCGATCCGGGTCGCCCGGTTCGAACTTGTTGTTGGGCCCGATCGGGATGTCGACGTCGACGTTCCAGTTGCGGTTGTAGTACCCGATGAGGAACGTGTGCGTTCCATCCGGGTTGTCGTACCAGCCGTCATAGGCCGGCGTGACGCTGGCGCCGAATCCCAGCTTGGGGCTGCTCGGAAGGAGCTGGCCCTGGGCCGAGACCAATGCACCGCCTGCTGCGAGGGCAGCAACCGTCGCAAGCCGCAGAATCATCCGTGAATTCATGCTTACTCTCTACCGAAGAAGGTGCCGGGAGTTAATTCCAAGTCGCCGCCTCAAACGTAGCGGGCGAAACGCGGACGATTGTAACCGAGTACGCGGCGTTTTAAAGGCATAAAAACAAAAGGGGGCCGCAGGTTGCCCTGCGGTCCCCTCTTGTGCGCGCTGGTCGCCTCGACGGCGCTACTGCTGCTGGGTCTGCGCCGCCGGCTTGACGCCGTTGGTCACGCCCTCGCCGTACTTCGCGACGCGTTCCTTGTACTCTTCGTCGCTCAGGTAGACGACGTTCATCCAGGCGTGCGCCATCTCGTCAACCGTGCGGTCGCCGTAGCCCACCCACTGTTCCGGGTCGGGGTTCGACTTGTTCGCCTTCGTGTTGTCGTAGTACGCGCTCACGTGGATGATGGTGCCCTTCGGGAAGACCGGCGACGCTTCATCCGTGAAGATGTAGTTGGTCATCCAGTTGAAGTTGAAGTCCTTCACGTAGGAGATGACCTGCGTGCGGCCGTCCGGGAAGATCGCCTCGACCTGCATCGCCTTGCCGCGCAGGTGGAAGTGCGGCTGGAAGTTCGTGATGATCGTGTTCTCGCGGAGGACCGTGAAGCCCTCGGTCGCGGCCACGGAGTTCGGCGGAATGTCGAGCGCGGCGGTGCCGTTCTTCAGGCCGGTGAACGCCACGAGGTAGCTGCGCTTCTTGGGCTCTTCGCCCTTCTTGTAGAGCCACAGCCCGATTTCCGAGCCGCCGGTGATCGCTTCACCGACCGCGTGGATGTGCTGGTCCCAGGAGATCTTCTCTCCCGGCATGATCAGCTTGCCGGTGCCTTCGAGGTACCGGTCGTAGCCCTTGCCAATCGCCCATTCCATCAGCTGGGGACGACGGTTGACGAGGTCAGCCGCGGCCTGGGCCGCCGACGTCGAGCCGGACACCGAAACCGGGCGACCGCCGATGCCGGTGTTGACGGCAGCGGTGTTCTCCGGGCTCAGGATGTGGTACGCAATCGAGTGGTGCAGGATCTTGCGGGCCTGCAGGTTGGTCGGACGGATTTCCACCATCCGGACCCAGCGCGGTTCGGTCACCGGGATGTCGCTGACCGGACGCCACCACTGGTCCATCGAGACCGCAGGCATCGTGTATTCCGGCGCCTTGATCACCAGGTCCGGCGGGCCGTAGCCATCCCGCTCGCCCATCCAGAACAGGTCCTTCGCGACCGGCTTGGCCTTGAAGTCCGACGGGTTGCCTTCCATGGCCCCGCCGTCCACCCACGCCACGATCGTCGCGACCTGCTCGTCGGTCAGCGACATATCGTTCTTGAAGTGCGTGATACCGACCGAGCGGTCGATGTGCCACGGCGGCATCTGGCGCGACTCGACGCGCTGCTTGATGGAGCGCGCCCACGGGCGGGCGTCCTGGTAGGTCACCAGCGACATCGGGCCGATCGAGCCGGGTTCGTGGCACGACTGGCACTTCGACTGGAGAATTGGCGACACATCCTTGTTGAACGTCACCTGCTTGGCCTGCTGCGCGAATGCCGCGCCGGGCAAAGCGAGGAAAGCGCCGACTGCCAGGGCGCTTGCCAGGTGGAGCTTCGAACCACGCATCATGGGCTCCTTTGCTATCCGTCTCTCGTTCACAACCACTCGAACATCGACGTCCCGGGTTCTACCAGGGACGGGGTAGTCGTCGCGTCTCCGGCTGCTCGGATTCCCGTCGGTTGCCGGGTTTCCGCTAGTTCCAGCCGGGCTGGCCGGGGATTTTTCCCCGACACTGCTGATTATTCCCCGCTCGCGGGGCGCAGGCAATATCGAGAATGAGATACCTGGGAGGGGATTCTGGAGCTCAGGCGCGGTCGAGGCAGCCCGGAGCGGCATGCTAAGATCGCGGGTCGGTACTGTCCCGATTTTTGCGCCCGATACATCTGAGTACAGGCCGCCCGCACACGCGGGCACGACCATAGAGCGGCTCCGCCGTCGAGGCCCCTGCAGGGCGTCCGGCCGCGGCCGATTTCACAAGCGCCCTCCACGAAACACAGCCGTTTGTCGACACGCAACGGCCGCCGCGTGCACGTCGCATGTGAAGCAGGGAAGGTAGGATTGTAGGGGTATGACGAACTGGCAGGGGATCACCGGGGTCAACCGTGCCTATGTGCTCGAGTTGTACGACCGCTACCTGAAGGATCCGAACGCGGTCGACGCCGAGACCCGCGCGCTTTTCGCCACCTGGACGCCGCCCGCCGAGGAGACCCCGGCCGCCGCTCCGGTCGGAGACGCCGCGCTCCTCAAGGCCGTGCGTGCCGTCAACCTGGCGCAGTCCATCCGCCGCTACGGGCACCTGGCCGCCACGCTGGACCCGCTCGGCACGCCCCCCGTGGGCGATCCGTCCTTGGAGATGGCGACCCACGGCGTCACCGAGGCCGACCTCAGGGCGCTGCCGCCGACCCTCTATTCATCGCCCCTCGCCGAGGGCGCCGCGAACATGCTGGACGTGGTCAACCGGTTCCGGGCGGTCTACTGCTCGACCTCCGGCCACGACTACGCCCACGTCTTCAATCCCGATGAGCGCGCCTGGCTGCGAACCGCCGTGGAACAGGGCCGGTTCCGCGCGCCCGCCGATCCGATTGCGCCGGTCGCCCTGCTCGAGCGGCTCTCGCAGGTGGAGGCGTTCGAGCGCTTCCTGCACCGCGCCTTCCAGGCCAAGACGCGCTTCTCGATCGAGGGGCTCGACATGGCGGTGCCGATCCTCGACGAGATCATCGGCGACGCCGCGGAAGCGGGCGCGAGCTCGATGTTCATCGGCATGGCACACCGCGGCCGGCTGAACATCATGGCGCACGTGCTGAACAAGCCGTACGCGCAGATCCTCGCCGAGTTCAAGGACCCGCTCAACAAGGACAACTTCCAGGAAGACATGGCCTGGACCGGCGACGTGAAGTACCACGCCGGTGCGCATCGCGCGATCAAGAACGGCCGCGAGATGCAGATGGTCGTCTCCATGCCGCCCAACCCGAGCCACCTCGAGGCGGTCGACCCGGTCGTCGCCGGCATGGCCCGCGCGGCGGGGACCACGGTGGACCACGCCGGCGCGGCGCAGTTCGACCCCACGAAGTCGGTCCCGGTGCTGATTCACGGCGACGCGGCGTTCCCCGGCCAGGGCATCGTCGCCGAGACCCTGAACCTGGGGCGGCTGGCCGGCTACACGACCGGCGGCACGATCCACATCATCGTGAACAACCAGCTCGGGTTCACGGCCGTCTCGCCTGAATCGTTCAGCACCTCCTACGCCAGCGACTTGGCCCAGGGCTTCCGCATCCCGGTCCTGCACGTGAACGCCGACGACCCGGAGGCCTGCGTCGAGGCGGCGCGGCTGGCGATTGCCTATCGCAATACCTTCCACCGCGACTTCGTCATCGACCTGGTCGGCTACCGCCGCTACGGGCACAACGAAGGTGACGAGCCGGCCTTCACGCAGCCGCTCATGTACCGCAAGATTGCCGCGCACCCGACGGTGCGTGAGCTCTTCGCGAAGACCCTCGTGGCGCGGGGGATCGTGACGACCGAGCAGGTGTCGGCGATGACGGCGAAGTACATGGCCGAACTGCAGGCCGTGCTCGACGGCCTGAAGCCGGAGGTCGACTTCGTCGAGCCGATCCCGCCGGTGCCGCCGAGCGGCGCCGCGGCCAAGGTGCAGACCGGCGTGGCGCTCGACCGCCTGATCGCGCTGAACGACGCCCTGCTGACGCTGCCGGACGGATTCGCCGTCCACAAGAAGCTGATCCGCGGACGCGAGAAGCGCGCCCAGATCTTCGCCCAGCCCGCCGAGCGCAGTGTCGACTGGGCCACCGCCGAAGACCTGGCCTACGCCTCGATCCTGAGCGACGGCACGAGCATCCGCCTGACCGGCGAAGACGTGGAGCGCGGGACGTTCAGCCACCGCCATGCCGTGCTGCACGACCCGGAGACGGGAGCCACCTTCACGCCACTCCAGGCGCTGCCCCAGGCCAGGGCGGCCTTCGAGATCCACAATTCGCCCCTCACCGAACTCGCCACCATCGGCTACGAGTTCGGCTACAGCGTGCAGGAGCCGTCGCGGCTCGTCATCTGGGAAGCGCAGTACGGCGACTTCATCAACGGCGCCCAGATGATCCTCGACGAGTTCCTGCTCTCGGCCCGCAGCAAGTGGGGGCAGCGACCGTCACTCGTGCTGCTGCTGCCGCACGCGCACGAAGGCGCCGGTCCGGAGCACTCGAGCGCGCGTCCGGAACGCTTCCTCCAGCTCGCCGCCGACATCAACGTCCGCATCGCGAACTGCACCACGGCCGCCCAGTACTTCCACCTGCTGCGCAGGCAGTCCGCGCTGCTGCTCGTCGACCCGTTGCCCCTCGTCATCCTCACGCCCAAGAGCCTGCTGCGCCATCCGCTCGTCTCGTCGGCCCCGATCGACCTGGTCGAGGGACGCTTCCAGAAGATGATCGACGACGTGGAGGCGAAGGCCCGGGCGGCCGACGTCCGCCGCGTGCTGGTGTGCACGGGCAAGGTGGCGGTGGACCTGTTTGCGAGCGAGAAGCGCCAGGCCGCGCCGCACGTCGCCATCTGCCGCCTGGAGCAGCTCTACCCGATCAACGCGGCAGACCTGCAGGCGATGCTCGACGGCTACGCGAATGCCGAAGAGATCGTCTGGATTCAGGAAGAGCCGGAGAACATGGGCTATTGGGACTTCGTGCGCGGGCATCTCGAACGTGCCGCGAACGGCCGGCCGGTGCGCCTCATCGCCAGGCCCCGCAGTGCGAGCCCGGCCGAAGGCTCGTCGGCCAGCCACGCCCATCGGCAGCAGCTGCTGATCGATGCTGCCCTGGCACCCCTCGCCAGGAAAGGCCAGGGACGCTCGAAGCCGCAGGCGGTCAAGGTTGCAGGCTGAAGTTAGAACTTAGAACTGAGAAGTGAAGTTCGGAAGTGGCGTGCTGAAGTTCACTTCTAACTTCTAAGTTGTGAATTCCAGTGAGGCCGACGCGCAGCGGAGGCCGAGGTTTTCTATGGCAGCAAACATCGTGGTGCCCGAAGTGGGCGAGTCGATCGTCGAGGCGCGCGTCGCCCGGTGGATGAAGAAGGTCGGTGATGTGGTCGCCCTCGGCGATCCGCTCGTGGAACTCGAGACCGACAAGGTGAACCTCGAGGTGCCGTCGCCGGCCGCGGGTGTCCTGAGCCGCATCGACCACGCAGACGGTGCCGACGTGAAGATCGGCGAGGTCATCGGCGTCGTCGACGAGTCGGCGTCGGCCCCGGCGGCCGCGCCACAGGCCGCTGCCGCTCCAGCGGCCGCGCCGGCGGCAGGTGCCCCGGCCGAAACCGACAAGACCCGGGCCACGCCCACCGCGAAGAAGGCCGCCGAGCAGAACGACGTCAACCTGGCGAGCGTGAAGGGCAGCGGTGTGGCCGGCCGCGTGATGAAGAGCAATGTCGAGCAGGCCGCGAAGGGCGCAGCGCCCGCGCCGGCGAAGGCTGCGGCACCTGCCGCTCCAGCCGTACGGCCGCCGGCCCCGCGCGCGGCGTCGGGCGACCGCTCAGAAGAGCGCATCCGCATGTCGAAGCGCCGCGCGACCATCGCCCGCCGCCTCATTGAGGCGCAGAGCACCGCGGCGATGCTCAGCACGTTCAACGAAGTCGACATGTCCGCCGTGATGGCGCTGCGCGAACGGCGCAAGCAGGTCTTCAAGGACAAGCACGGCGTGAACCTGGGCCTGTCGTCCTTCTTCGTGAAGGCCGCCATCGGCGCGCTCAAGGAGATTCCGCGCGTGAACGCGGAACTGCAGGGCGACGAGATGGTGCTGAAGCACTACTACGACATCGGCGTCGCCGTGGGCGCCGCTGAAGGGCTCGTGGTGCCGGTGCTCCGTGATGCGGACCGCCTCTCGTTCGCCGAGATCGAACAGCAGGTCCGCTACTTCGCGAAGGCCGCGCAGGAAGGCACGCTCTCGCTGGCCGACCTCAAGGGCGGCACCTTCACCATCACGAACGGCGGTGTGTTCGGGTCTCTCCTGAGCACGCCCATCCTGAACCCGCCGCAGGTCGGCATCCTCGGCCTGCATGCGATCAAGGACCGCCCGGTGGCCGTGGACGGCCAGGTCGTCATCCGCCCGATGATGTACGTCGCGCTCACCTACGACCACCGCATCATCGACGGGTCGGAAGCGGTCCGGTTCCTCGTGAAGATCAAGGAACTCATCGAAGACCCGGGCGCGCTGCTCATCGACTGAGGGCGCCAGCCAGAAGTTAGAACTGAGAATTTAGAAGTGAACTTCGGAACGTCAATTCCGAACTTCACTTCTCAGTTCTAACTTCTGAGTTCCTACGGGGCTTTCGACGGCTCCCCGAGCCCCGTGTAGACGAACTTCTGCAGCCGCTTCCCCTCGTACGTCTCCCCGATGAACAGGTCGCCCTTCGAGTTGCCCGCCATCACGTGGGCGCCGTAGAACTGACCGGCCATGTGGCCGTGCCCGCCGAAGGTGCTCACGATCTCGAGTGACTGTCGATCCAGGACGTAGATCAGCTGGTTCGTGCCGTCGTTGATGTAGATGAACTGCTGCTGGGGATCGGTCGAGAAGACGACGTCCCAGACGGACCCGCTGCCGAACGTGTCCTTCGCGATGACCCGCTCGCGGACGAACGTGCCGTCCTTGCGGAAGACCTGCAGGCGATCGTTGGTGCGGTCGCAGACGTAGACCAGGCCGTCCCTGGAAATGCGGACGGCGTGCACGATGCGGAACTGCGGCGCCGGCGGACCGTTGGGATCGTACTGGCTCGGCTTCACCTCGTTCTGCACCGCCCCGCTGAACGGGCCCGGCAGCTTCTCGCCCTGCCTCGTGAACCACCCATCGTCCGGTCGGTTGCCGTAGGCGCCCCAGTGGCGCTTGTAGGCGCCCGTGGTGGCGTCGAACACGATCACGCGGTGGTTGACGTAGCCGTCAGCCACGTAGAGTTCGTTGGCGGTCCTGTCGAGCTCGATGTTGGCCGCGGCACCGAGGTTCGCCGTGTCGTTCGAGCCCTGGCCCTTGCCCTGATGGCCGATCTGCATCAGGAACTGACCCGTCCGCGTGAACTTCAGGAGCTGCGCGTCCTTGTCGCCGCCCGCGCCGAGCCACACAGTGTCGCCATCCACGAGAATCCCGTGCTCGAGCTGCGGCCACTCGTACCCGGCGCCGGGCCCTCCCCACGACGAGAGGAGCGTGCCGTCCGCATCGAACTCCAGGACCGGCGGCGCGGCCTTCCAGATGGAGCGCGTCTCATTCGGCTGGAGCGTCGACGGACGATGCGTGATCCACACGTGGTCCCGCGCATCGACCGCCACGCCGGCCACGGCACCCAGAATCCAGTGATTGGGCAGCGGCCTGGGCCAGAACGGATCGACCTTGAAGGTCGGAACGCGGCGAGCGGCGGCACGGGCCTGCGCGCCGAGGTGGACGCCTCCTGCCACGGTCGTGGCGATGGTGGCGAGGACGATGGCGATGGCGACGGGGCGGATGTGCACGGCGCTTCCTCACGAGTGAAGGGGAAGAGCGCCAAGCATACGCCCGAACCCCTGGCAGCGGTAAGGGGCACTGCGGGTCCTGCCGATACCCGAACCAATGGAAACCGTTGTCGACGTCGCACCGGACCGCGCCCTTGAGTCCCGCCTGTTCGGCGGATTGTCGCCCTCGCCGATCGATACCGCCGAGGTGATCGGCCGGATGCTCGACTCGGGGAAGGGGATCAGCGATCTGATCTTCTCGCCCGGACGTCCGCCGCAGGTGGAGCAGCACGGTGAGCTGGTCGAAGTCCGGGTCCCCGGGCTCGACACACTGACCGCGGAGGACACCGCGCGCATCTCGCGCGACCTCTTCTGCGGCAACGGCCATGCGATGCACGCGCTCGAATCCGAGGGGGCGGCGGACTTCTCGTACTCGATTCCGGCACGGGCCCGCTTCCGAGTCAATGTCTTCCGGCAGCGCGCGAGCTACGCCATCGTCATGCGCGTCATCGCCTCACGCATCCCCTCGATCGAGGAGCTCAAGCTCCCGGGTGTGCTGCGCGAGGTGGCCGCGCTCAAGACCGGCATCGTGCTGGTCACGGGCCCGACCGGTTCCGGCAAGTCGTCCACGCTTGCGGCGATCATCGACCTCATCAACGAAACGCGCGCCGAGCACATCCTCACCATCGAGGATCCGATCGAGTTCCTCCACACGCACAAGAAAGCCACGATTCACCAGCGTCAGCTGCACGCCGACACGCCGAGCTTCGCGCTCGCCCTCCGGGCGGCCCTGCGGCAGGCACCGAAGGTGATTCTCGTCGGCGAGATGCGCGATCGCGAGACCGTGGAGATTGCGCTCACCGCGGCCGAGACCGGCCACCTGGTCTTCTCCACGCTGCACACCATCGACGCCTCGAAGACCGTGGAGCGGATCATCGGGTCGTTCCCCGCGTCGGATCAGCAGATCGTCCGCACGCGCCTGGCCGGTGCGTTCCGCTACTTCGTGGCCCAGCGCCTGATTCCGAAGAACGAGGGGGGCCGCATCGCGGTACTCGAGATCCTCAAGTCCACCATGCGGACCCGCGAGTACATCGAGGCGGGCGAGAAGGAGGGCAAGACGTTGCTCGACGCCATCAAGGATGGCAGCCTCGACGGGATGCAGTCGTTCGACGGCGAGATCGAGCGCCTGGTTCGTGAAGGCGTCCTGACGATGGCCACGGCCATGCTCTACGCGACCAACCCCGGGAACCTCGCCGTGCAGCTCGCCGACTTCAATCCCGACTCGATCGAGTCGCTCATCGAACGCTAGGAACGGGCGGGCAAGGCAGGTAAGGCGGCCAGTCGCTTCGCCAGCTCCATGACCGTCAGCGGTGACGACCCTTCCGCCTTGTTGTTCACCAGCACGAACACCCGTCGTCCGCGATTCACGATGCGCTTCGCCAGCGAGACCACGTCCGCGCGCATGGCTTCGTCCGGTTCCACCAGCCGACTGAACGGCTTGAAGCGATCGCGCTGATCCTCGTACCACTTCCCGGGCGGCAGGAGCAGCCGCACCACACTGAATGCCGCCTCGTCGGGCGGCACCGCCGCCGCCTGCTCACCAGGCGTCGGCATGGCACTCCAGTAGTTGAACGTGTGGGAGACGCGGTGACGCGTGAGCATGTCCCGGTACACCGGTGTCAGCAGGCGCGCGTCCCGCAGCTCGACCGCGTATTCGAAGCCCTTGGGCAGGGCGAACAGGAAACGGTCGAGCCTGAACAGGAACTCCGACGGGTTCACCTTCAGGGCGCGCGGGAAGGGCGGAAACTCGAGGATGATGGGGCCGGTGTGTGGTCGGAACACCGCGTCACACGGACGAAGCAGGTCGTCCACGAGCCGCTCGACCGAGAGGAAGTCCGGATTCGGCGAGGGCTGCGACGGATGTCCGAGCGTCATGGCCGTGACCGACGCCGGGGCCTTGAAGCAGCACAGGAACCCATCGGGCAGCTGTTCGGACCAGGCGCGCAGGTCCTCGGCCGGCATCGGTGCGTAGTAGCTCCGATCCACCCCGACCGTCGTCAGCAGCGGATGCTGCGCGTACTCGCGCAACCCCTCGCGCGCGAGTTCGGTCTGTGATCGGCTGGATGAATAGACGAGCCCCTTCCAGCCGGGAAAGCTCCACGAACTGGTGCCGAAGTGCACGCCTGCTGGCACGCGCGACGCAATCTCGGCCGCTTCCGCGTGCACGCGCTGCAACTGCGCCGCGGCCGGGTCCGGCTCCTCCATGGGCGCCAGGTCGAACAGCGCCAGTTGGTCACTCACAGGCGCGATTGTACCGAGACCCGCTCCTCGATGGCTGAGTCCAAGACGGCATTTCGTCCCATGTCGATTCGCCGGGCGCTGGATCGACAACCTGAGTCGAACTACGATGCGGCGACTATCGCCAGGAGAGAGCGTGATGAATGCAGTGCGAGTGCTGATCGGGACACGGAAGGGGGCGTTCATCGCCTCGGCGGACGGCACGCGGAGGAACTGGGACATCCAGGGCCCGTTCTTCGGGGGCTGGGAGCTGTATCACCTGAAGGGCTCGCCTGTGGACCCGAACCGGATCTACGCATCGCAGGGGTCCGGCTGGTTCGGCCAGATCATCCAGCGTTCCGACGACGGCGGGAAGACGTGGGCGGCCGTGGACAACACGTTCGCCTACGACGGCGTGCCCGGCACGCACCAGTGGTACGACGGCACGCCGCACCCGTGGGAGTTCAAGCGGGTCTGGCATCTCGAACCGTCGCTGACCGACCCTGACGTGGTCTATGCCGGGGTCGAGGACGCCGCGTTGTTCCGCACCGCCGACGGCGGAAAGAGCTGGCACGAGATGCCCGGGCTGCGCCGACACGGCTCCGGCTCCCAGTGGTCGCCTGGAGCCGGCGGGATGTGCCTGCACACCGTCATCCTGGACCCCGCGGACGCGAAGCGGATGTTCATCGCCATCTCGGCCGCAGGCGCCTTCCGCACCGACGACGGAGGCGAGAGCTGGACCGCCATCAACCAGGGGCTGCGCTCGAACCACATTCCGGACGGTACCGCCGAGGTCGGTCACTGCGTCCATCACGTCGCTCAGCATCCGGCGCGGCCGCACGTGCTCTTCATGCAGAAGCACTGGGACGTCATGCGGAGTGACGATGCGGGGAAGAGCTGGGTGGAGATCAGCGGCAACCTGCCGTCCGACTTCGGCTTCCCGATTGACATCCACGCGCACGAGCCCGACACGATCTACGTGGTGCCCATCAAGAGCGACTCGGAGCACTACCCGCCAGAAGGCAAGCTGCGCGTCTATCGCAGCCGCTCGGGCGGCCACGAGTGGGAGGCGCTCACCGAGGGGCTCCCGCAGAAGGATTGCTACGTCAACGTGCTGCGTGATGCGATGGCGGTGGATCGGCTCGATGACTGCGGCATCTACTTCGGGACGACCGGAGGGCAGGTGTATGTGTCGCCGAACGGCGGCGACTCGTGGTCGGCTATCGCCATGAACCTGCCGCCCGTCCTGTCCGTCGAGGTGCAGACGCTGAAGGCCTGATCCGCCATGGACATCCGCATCGTCCTCCCGTACCACCTGCGGACGCTTGCGCGGGTGGACGGGGAGGTGACCATCCCGGTCGCCGATCCGGTGACCGTGCGCACGACGCTCGACGCGCTCGAGGCGCGGTACCCGGTGCTGCGGGGCACGATCCGCGATCACGGCACGCTGAAGCGCCGCGCCTTCCTCCGCTTCTTCGCCTGTGAGGAAGACTCGCTCCCGCCGCCCGACACGCCGCTGCCGGCGCGCGTGCGCTCGGGTGACGAGCCGTTCTGGCGATCGGTGCCATCGCCGGCGGGTATGCGCCACGGGGCGCCACACTGAAGTGTGGCGCTACGCCTGCACACCAGGCTTCTACGTGGCGCCAGGCTTCAGTTGCTTAAAGACGTAGCGCCAGGCTTCAGCCTGGCGTCGCACGCCTGGACGCCACACTGAAGTGTGGCGCTACGCCTGCACACCAGCCGTACGTGGCGCCAGGCTTCAGTTGCTTAGTCCGTAGCGCCAGGCTTCAGCCTGGCGTCGCACGCCTGGACGCCACACTGAAGTGTGGTTACACCTGCACACCAGCTTGGCTGCGGCGCCGGTAGGCTTCAGTTGCTTAAACTGGGTGTAGCGCCAGGCTTTAGCCTGGCGTCGCCACTCCGTCCGCACAGGCGCCGACGCGGCGTCAGCTGTGTTCGAGCACCTTCAGCGGCAGAGGGTCCGCGCTCAGCGCGCCGTCACCCGCCAGGACGCGGCGCAGGTACCCCATTTGCCCGAGGTGAAAGGCCGTGTGCGCCACCAGGTGCAGCAGGAAGAGGCGCGTACTGGTCACGAGGCCACGCGGGGTTCCCGGCATCGGCGTCTCCAGCACCGCATCGTCCATCGCGCCGAGCGTCGCCTGCATCGTCGCGATGGTCGCGCGCAGTTCGGCGGCCACCTCCGCCCGCGTCCCCTCCCGTGCCGCGAATTCGGCCTCGCGATTGCGCACGTAGCCGGTGCCGCACAGGCCAGCCCCGATGAAGTGCCGGAGGTTGCCGCACAGGTGCAGCGCCAGGTTTCCCGCGGAGTTCGTCACGCCGGGTACCACGGCCCACAGGCGGGTGTCGTCGGGAAACGCCTCGACCTCCCGCACGCAGCCCTCGAGTTCGCGGACGATCAGGCGGCACATGTCACTGGCAAGCGTCGGCATGGCGCCAGTATGGTCCGGGGCGGGTCGTCTTGCCAGCCCTGCCCCGGAACGCGGTAGGCTGGATGCAGGGCTCCCTGGCTCCACACTGAGATGCCGACACGACTACGCGACCGCCGGACGACGTGGGGACACGTGGTGGTGACCGGTGTCCTGGTGGCGCTCGTCTTCGCGGCCGGGCACATGCGGACGGCAGGCGCACGCGCGGCGTTCGGGCAGCGGCAGACCCACCTCGATCGGTACCGCGACGGCACCTTCAGTGCGTGGGCGCGTGGCTACCACGGGCGCATCTTCGCCACCGTCACGATCAGGCGGAGCCGGATCGTCGCGGTCGAGATCACGACCTGCCGCATGCGCTACCCGTGTTCGTTGATCAAGGAACTGCCAGCGGCGGTCGTCGCCCGTCAGGATGCTGAGGTGGATATCGTGTCGGGTGCGACCGACAGCGCGCAGGTGTTCATGGCGGCGGTGGATGCAGCCCTCGGCCAGGCCGCGCGGCGACCGCTCGCGCCGCGGTGATCCGCGCTACAGGTCGGCGCGCATGATGATGAAGGCTTCGAGCGCCGCCTCGTCTGCCTGCGTGAACCTGATCCCCACGCGATGCCCCGCGGGCAGCCGGTCGGCGGCCGGCTCCGGTCGCGTCCAGACCACCTTGCCGAGGCAGAGCAGCGGCGTCAGATCCCCGGGAAGTCCGACGCGGACCAGTTCGCCCGCCTTCAGCGGGAGCGTCGTGCGCAGCCCGCAGCCACCGGTGGAGAGGTCGAGCAGGATGGCCGGGCTGCTGTTCAGCTTCACGTCCACCCGTGAGGTGAACGTGTAACGCGTGAACATCCGGACGTTCGTCGTGTCCGTGAGCGAGATGGCGCCCTCGGCCGGTCCCAGATCCTCGTCGAACGTCAGCTCGGCCACCTCGCCTTCCCCGTCGGCGTCCGCCGGTTCCGGAAGGGCGGCGTCGGCCCGCGGCGCGGCGGCCCGCCGGTCGGCGCTCATCATGCGCTCCGTGTCGAGCGCCAGCGACAGGGCATCGCGCTCGCGTTCGACGACCGCCACGCGTTCCTGCAGGTCGACGGCCACTTCCTCCGCGCTGGCCCGGGCCGATTCCACGGATGCCAGGCGCTCCCGGAGGGCCGCCAGGTCGGCGCGTGCCGCGCTGGCGTCGGCCTTCAGTTGCTCGATTTCGGCCTGGACGGCGGCGTCCACGGACGGGCCGGACTCCGCCTGCTCGCGCGCACCGGCCAGGGCCGACTCGGATGCCGCGTGAGCCTCCTTCAACTGCGCGAGTTCGGCACGCAGCGCGTCGCGCTCCCGTGCAGCCGCGTCCGACGCCGCCTCGACACCGGCTGTCCGGCGCCGCTCGTCGTCGAGCACCCCGCGCAGGTCAGCGTCCTGCTGCTGCAGCTGTTCGTGGGCCGCCTGCAGCGAGGCGTGCGAGGCCACCAGATCGTCGTGGCGGCGCGCGGTGTCGCCGGCCCGGTCGCGCATCGACTCGAGCTCGCGTGCGAGGGCGTCGTGGGCGGCCTGAAGGCTGGCCTGGTTGCTGCGCAGATCGGCGAGGCGCAGTTCCGCGTCGCTGGCCGCCTGTTTCAGGAAGGTAAGGGCTTCCTGCTCCCCATCGACCGACGCGTGCGCCTCCGACATTGCAGCCCGCAGGTCGGTGCTGATCGCGCGCTCCGAGGCGAGCTGCTTCTCGAGATCGACGAGGGTGCGGCGTTCCTCCGCGAGGTCGCGGGTGCGCTCGGCCAGCTGGACCTGCAGCTCGTCGATTCTGGCGGCGGTCGCTTCGGTCAGGTGGGTCTGTTCCGCGAGGGCCCGCTCACGGTCGTGCCGGCTGTCGACCTCGCGTGCGGCCTGGGCGAGTGCCTCGACCAGCTCCCGGGAGCGGGTATCGAGGGTCCCCTGGACCTGTGCGGCCTGCGCCACCGCCTCGTCCAGCGCCTGCTGCAGCGTGGCGGCACGCTGCTCGGCCGCCTCCCGCGACTCCTGCTGACCGCGCGCACCAGCCTGTTCGGCCTCGGCGCGCTCGCGTGCCTCGGTGAGGTCGCGCTCCAGCGCGTCGATGCGCTGGCGCATCCCCCGTTCGTCTTCGCTGACGCGATCGGCCGACGCCTGCACCGCGGCCAGATCCTGCCGGGCCCGAGCCGCTTCCTCCTGGGCGCCTGCCACCTGCTGGCGCACGTCGATCAGCTGGCGTTCGAGTTCGGCCGCGTAGGCCCGTGACTGCGCGCGTTCCTCGGTCTGCGTGCGCTCGAGCGCGTCGTGGCGGGTCTGCAGCGCTTCGAGCAGCAGCTCGAGTTCGGCGATGCGGTCGCCGTTCCTGATCTTCTCGTTGGTGAGATCGCGGTTGGCCTGCTCCTCGCGCGTGAGCCGCTGCTGGAGGTCGGCGGCCTGCCGTTCGGCGTCGGTCGCGCGGCGTACGGCCTCTGCCTGTGCCGCGTCGGCCGCCGCCAGAGCGTCGGTCTTCTCGGCGAGGGCACGGCCGGTGTCCTCGACCTGACGTTCGAGGGCGGCGACGGCGCGGTCCAGCTCGACGCGGGCCTCGCGTTCGTTCTCGATGAGGCGCGCCTGCTCACGGGCGGCTTCCACCGCGGCGTGCCGTTCCGTTTCGGCCGTGTCGAGCCGCTTCTGGGTCTGCTCCAGCGTTCGCCGAAGCTCGGCGACGGCGCGGCGTTCCGACTCCACGGCAGCGGAACTGCGCGCTTCCTGTTCGAGCAGGGTCGCCTGGCTGTCGTGCTTGATCTGGAGGCAGGCGCGTGCTGCCGACGCCTGGGCTTCGGCGGTGGCAAGACGCGCGAGTTCCAGCACCAGGCCGGGCAGCGCGGCCGCACGCGAGGGATCGGCCAGCGCACTCTCGAGCTCGGTGAGGCGCGAGTCGATGGCCGCGCGCAGGGCATCGAGCTGACGCTGTGCAGCGTCGGGCAATGGCATGCCGTGGTCGTGCGCGGACGCGTCTGGCGATTCCATCACCTTCGCCGTCTTCATCGTGTCGTTTATCGGCTCGGTGCCGATAAACAGTTAGGACATGGAGACTGCGCCCGAGCTCGTCGTCGCGGCCGAAGCCGTTCGCACCTGGGTCGTCGCCCAGCGCGAGGGATGGAAGGCGCCGCACCCGGCTCTGTCGTCCGTCTCCGGCCCTGTCGCGGCGCCCGAACGGCCCGCGACGCCGCTCCGGCCCGCGCCTGCCACGGTACCCGGGCGCGACGCGGCTCCCGCGGCCACGCCGGCCGCACCGCTGCCGCCAATGCAGTCTGCGCCCGTAACCGGGCCCCGGGCATCCGCGCCGCCGATCGTGCTGGCACGACCCGTCCCGGTCGAGTCGGCGCCCCCTGAACTGGTGATGCCGGCCGCGGCGCCAGCGTCGGCGCCAGCCCCCGTGTCCACGGCGCCGCCGCACGTTGCCCCCGTGGAGCACCGCGCGGCGGCCGAGGTGGACGAGGAGGTCGAGGCCGCGCCGAGCCGCGGATGGCTGCGGCCGGTGCTCGCCCTCGCGGCGGTGCTCGTGCTGGCGGTCGGTGGCTTCCTGGTTCGCGGACGCAGCGCGCAACTGACCGCCGCCCCGAAGAGCGGCACCGCCGTCCTGACCTCCGATCCGGTCGGAGCCGAGGTGGTCATCGACGGCACACCGTCGGGCAACACGCCGCTGACGCTCAACCTGCCGGCAGGCAAGCACCAGCTCGAGTTCCGGCTGAAGGCGGCGACGCGCCGGCAGACGATCGAAATCGCGCGTGGGAAAGAGACCACCGTCGACATCGACTGGAACAGCAAGCCGCTCGGGAGCCTGCACGTCGAGGTGCGTCCCACGCCGGCACGCGTGCTCGTCGACGGCAAGGACCGGGGAGAGGCGCCGCTGACGCTCACGGACTTGACGGTCGGCGCGCACACGGTCCAGATCGACACCGCCGAGGGCTCGGTGCGGCGGCGCGTGGAGATCGGCGAAGGTCGCGTGGAGGCCCTGACCGAGGAGATCTTCCCGGGCTGGCTGCACGTCTCGTCGCCCATCGAACTGACGGTCGTGGACGGCAAGAAGGCCGTCCAGCTGGACGCGTCGAACCGTGTGCTGCTCAAGCCGGGAGCCCACACCATCCGCCTCGAGAACACCGCCCTCGGCATCGCCGAGACACGGCAGGTCACCATCGAGCCGGGCGGTACCGCGAAGGTGACCGTCGCGCCGCAGGAGTCGACGCTCACCGTGCTGGGATCGTCGGGTGCCGAGGTCTTCGTCGATGGCACGAAGGCCGGTGAGACCCCGCTCGTCGACTTCAAGGTCCGGCTCGGCCCGCACGACGTCATGGTCGTCGAGCGCGGCGGCGCCACACGGCACGCCAGCGTGACGGTGACGGCGAAGCCGGCCATGCTCGAGATCTTCTTCGACAGACCCTGAGGCAGCGGGCCGGTGTTCCCGGCCCTCGGGGACCCTCCGGCAGTCCCGACTGTGACCTGCATACGGCCCAGGTAAAGCTCGCCGACCGCCCCGTCGATTGCACACTCGAGCCCGATCGGGCTCACCTTCCACGACAAGCGACTGATGATCACCCGCGAGCCCGGCGACCTGCCGGGAACGGAGCAGGTGTACTTGGTGGCACCCTCCTGGGCGTGGCCTTCGCGGCGGTGCTTGGCTGGTTCATCGTGAGCGGCACCACCAGGACGCTCGCTGGCGCGCTGGCGACACTCGGCAACGGCGCACGGCAGGTGGTGGCGGCCGCCACGCAGGTGGCCAGTTCGGCGCAGGGACTGTCCCAGGGCGCGACAGAGCAGGCGGCCGCGCTCGAGGAGACCTCCGCCTCCACGGAGGAAATGGCGTCGATGACCCGCAAGAACTCCGAGCACGCGCACGCGGCCGCAGCACTGATGCTCGAGGTCGACGAGAGCGTGAAGGCGTCGAACGCGGCGCTCGCGTCCATGGTCACCTCCATGGAGGACATCAAGGAGTCCAGCCTGAAGGTGTCGAAGATCATCAAGACCATCGACGAGATCGCCTTCCAGACCAACATCCTGGCGCTGAATGCCGCCGTCGAGGCGGCTCGCGCGGGCGAGGCGGGGATGGGCTTTGCTGTCGTCGCCGACGAAGTCCGGAGCCTGGCCCAGCGTTCGGCGCAGGCCGCCAAGGACACCGCGAGCCTCATCGAGATGTCGGTGGCGAAGTCGCAGGCGGGCACGGTGCAGGTCGGTGACGTCGTGGCGAGCATTCGCGACATCACGGAGCGGTCGGCCCGCGTGAAGGGGATGGTGGAGGAAATCAGTTCCGGCAGCCAGCAGCAGACGCAGGGGATCGACCAGGTCGCCCAGGCGATCGCCCAGATCGAGAAGGTGACGCAGTCCACGGCCGCCACGGCGGAGGAGAGCGCCGCCGCCAGCGAAGAGCTGAATGCGCAGGCGGAATCGACCATGCGGACGGTCGAGGAACTCGGTGCGCTGGTGGGCGCGGCGGCCCTCCACGGCGACAGCGTGCATCCGCCAACCCCGGCGGCCGGGACGCCGTCGCGCAGGGCCGGATGGGCGGTGTTCACCGGCCGGCGCGCTGCCTGAAAATTTAGGCCCGCGAACGACCGCCTTGGCGTACCCTTGCGTGACCGTCCGGAGGTGTCCGGCGGTCACGCACGGTTATCTGGAGGTCAACAGCATGAAATGCACGTTCGCGATGGTCCTGGGTTCGCTCGCCCTCGCCACCAGCGCCTTTGCACAGGCGCCCGCGGCAGCCGCACCCGGCCCGTACGACTACATCCTGGCGGCCGCTCCGGCCAACCAGCGAGCCGACGCCACCGTCATCAAGTGGAAGTCGGACTTCACGTACGACACCCTGAAGAAGGGCACCAACAAGATGGTCTGCTACGACCGCTCGGGATTGCCCCTGCAGCAGCCCTTCTCGATTGAGTGCACCAGCACGGCGAACCTCGAACGCGCCGCCCAGAACCTGAAGGCGGAAGCCACGGGCGACAAGGCGAAGTCCGAGGCGATGCTGGCCGAGATGGAGAAGAACGGCACGCGCGTGAAGCCGGAATACGGCTCCGTGTGGTTCCACCTGATGGGCCCCGACAAGGATCACGTGCGCCAGCACATGACCGTCGCCCTGCCGATGGCCACCACCGCATCGACCGGTCTTCCCGACAAGCCGGCCGGCGGCGGCGCCTGGATCATGAACGCGGGCACCACGACCGCGCACCTCATGGTCCCTGGAGAATAAGCACTGAGAGGGACCAGGGATCAGGGACTGGGGATTAGACTTTCGCCCTGATCCCTGATCCCTGATCCCTGGTCCCTGATCTCCTTCCCCATGAAGGCGCTCCTGCTCTCCCTCGTCGTCAGCGCCGTCGGCGTGCAGGCGCCGGCTGTCCGCACCTTCGCCGGCACCATCACCGACTCCGAGTGTGCGAAGGCCGATCACAGCCAGATGCACATGGGCGACACCGACGCGGAGTGCGTGAAGGCCTGCATGGACTACCACGACGCCAGGCTCGTGCTGTTCGACGGCACCGCCACCTTCGATCTCGACGATCAGAAGGCCGCCCTCGCGCACGCCGCACGCAAGGTCACGGTCACCGGCACGCTGGACCAGAAGACGCGCCGCATCACCGTCACCGCCATCGCCGATCGCTAGCCGCCTGCGGCCAGCCAATCCTGCACGAGCCGTTCTCCAACCTCCAACCTCTAGCCCCCGACTTCCAACCTCCAACCTCCAACCTCCAACCGCGCGCCCTCCAGTTACAGTTCTGTGCATTGACGTACGCCTGCGGGTACTTCTACGCTGCCAGCACACCCACGCAACTCATCAGGAGCCGCGCCCCAGATGCCGTCATCCGTGCTCGCCGCCGTCCGTCTCAGGTCACGCCTGTTCGCTGCCGCCGTTGCCGCTGTGCTGGCGGTTGCTGGCGGTTCGTACCTGGTCTCCGCCAATGCCTCGGCCTCCGTGACCACTGAAGATGCCGTCCACGCGGGCGGTGATGAAGTGATGATCCGCGCGCAGGGGTTCGCGCCGGACGAAGCCGTCAGCATCGCCGTCGTGCATGCCGACGGCGCGGCGGAGCCGGGGATGGGGCACGAGCCGTTCACCGCGCGCGCGGATGCCGGCGGCGTCGTGGTCGAGTACTGGACGCTCCAGGCCGCCGACGCGGGCAGCCGGCAGTTCGTGGTGCGCGTGACCGGCGCGACGTCCGGCGTGGTCGTCTCGCCGGCCTTCGCCCGCGCCGCGCGCGTGGAGCCATCGACGCGACAGGTGACCTTCGGATCACCCCTGATCCTGAAGGGGCGCGACTTCGCCGCCGGAGAGACCGTCACGATTCAGGTGCGTCATGCCGACGGCACGGCCGAACCTGACGGCGCACACGAACCGTTCAGCGTGGTGGTCGCGGCGGACGGCACGTTCGTGGCGCCCTGGACGGGCCGCGTCGAGGACAGCGGGCCCTCCACCCTGGCGGTGTCGTTCGACGGCAGCCTCTCTGGGCCGGCCGAGCCCCTCGCCCTTCGCCGCTCGGCGGCGCTGAGGACCGACAAGGACGACTACATGCCGGCCGAGACCGCGAGCATCGCGGGCAGCGGGTTCGTGCCCGGCGAGGCCGTGGAACTGCAGGTGCGGCACCTGACCGGTCCGGACGGCGGCAACGGCCACGCGCCGTTCTATGCCACCGCCGATGCCAACGGCGCAGTGGCGGCGTCATGGTTCGTGGACCCTGACGACTCGCTCGGCGCGACGTTCGTCCTGAGCGGGAAGGGGGCCGTGTCGGGTGCGCTGGCCGAGTGGGTCTTCACCGATGCCGGCAGCACCACGCTGGTTCTCAGCGAGGTCTACGGTGCCGGCGGCAACTCCGGCGCTGTCTTCACCAACGACTACATCCAGATCTTCAACCGGTCGGCCTCACCGGTCTCGCTCAACGGCAAGTCGCTGCAGTACGCCAGCGCCACCGGCACCGGCAACCTTGGCGCGACCAACCAGATCACCGTGTTGCCGAACGTGACGCTGCAGCCGGGGCAGTACTTCCTCGTGAAGGAAGCCGGCGGCGCAACCGGTGTGAGCTTCGTGGCCGACCTCGCGCCGGCCACCGGGGCCATCAACATGAGCGGCTCGGCCGGCAAGGTGGCCCTCGTCAACTCGACCACGAGCCTCGGCTGCAACGGCGGTTCCGCACCCTGTAGCGCCGCCCAGCAGGCGCTCATCATCGACCTGCTTGGGTTCGGCACCGCGAACTTCTTCGAGGGGTCGGCTGCCGCCCCCGCGCTGACGGCCTCGACGGCTGCCTCGCGCAAGGCGGCCGGTTGCACGGACAGCGACGACAACGCCGCCGACTTCGCGGCGCTGACCCTCAACAGCGCAGCGCCGCCGGCCACGTCGGCATCGCCCTTCAGCGTCTGCGCCACGTCGACGACGCCGTCGCTCTCCATCAACGATGTGTCGCAGAACGAGGGCAACGCGGGCACGACGACCTTCTCGTTCACGGTCAGCCTGAGCGTGCCGGCCGGTGCCGGCGGCGTCGGGTTCGACATCGCCACCGCCGATAACACCGCGACGACCGCGAACAACGATTACACCGCCCGGTCGCTCACCGGCCAGACCATTCCGGCCGGCAGTTCCAGCTACACCTTCGACGTCACGGTGAACGGCGACGCGCTCGTCGAGCCGAACGAGACCTTCTTCGTCAACGTGACGAACGTCACCGGCGCGACCGTCAGCGATGCGCAGGGCCAGGGCACCATCGTCAACGAGGACGTGCCGCCGCCCGTCCACATCGCCGAGATTCAGGGGGCCGGGCACGTCTCGCCGCTTGCCGGCCAGACCGTGACGACGACGGCGTCGATCGTGACCGCGCTTCGGAACGTGACCGGCACACGCGGCTTCTACATCCAGGACATCGCCCCCGATGCGGACGACGCCACGTCGGACGGTGTGTTCGTGTTCACCGGCTCGACGTCGAACCCTGGCGCACTCGTCAGCGTGGGCGACATCGTCACTGTCCGTGGCGCGGTCACCGAGTTCAGGCCCAGCGCCGGCTCCCTCACGATCACGGAAATCTCCAGCACGGCGCCCGTCCTCGCGAAGCTCTCCACCGGCAACGCGTTGCCGGCACCCGTCGTGCTCGGCAGCGGCGGGCGCGCGATTCCCGACACCATCATCGAAGACGACGCGACGAACGTCGAGACCACCGGCACGTTCGACCCGGCGTCCGACGGCATCGACTTCTGGGAAAGCCTCGAAGGCATGCTGGTGCGCGTGAACGATGCCGTGGTCGTCGGTCCCACCGGCACCAACGGCAGCGGGGCGACGACCAATCACGACATCCCGGTGCTCGTCGACAACGGCGCCGCCGCCGGCATCCGCACGACGCGCGGGGGCATTGTCATCCGGGCGAACGACTACAACCCGGAGCGCATCACCTTCAACGATCTCATCACCGGCGGTCCGCAGCTGCCGCAGGCCAGCGTGAGCGATACCTTCCCAGGCCCGATCACCGGGATCATCGACTACAGCTTCAACAACCCGAAGCTCGAGGTCATCTCGCTCCCGCCACTCGTGAGCGGTGGCCTCGCGCGTGAAGTCACCAATGCGCCGGCCTTCACGCAGCTCGCGGTCGCCACGTTCAACGTCGAGAACCTCGCTCCCTCGGATCCGCCGGCGAAGTTCGCCGCACTGGCGGGCGCGATCGTCCAGAACCTTGCGTCGCCGGATGTGCTGGCGATCGAGGAGATTCAGGATGACAACGGCACCACGAACAACGGCACCGTGACCGCGGGGACGACGTGGAGCACCCTGATTGCTGCCATTCAGGCGGCGGGCGGCCCGGTGTACGACTACCGGCAGATCGATCCGGTGAACGGGCAGGACGGCGGTGCGCCGGGCGGCAACATCCGCCAGGGGTTCCTCTTCCGAACAGACCGCGGCCTGGCGTTCGTCGATCGCGCGGGTGCCGGATCGCTCACCGCCAACGCCGTGATGGGCACCGGCGCATCGACCCAGCTGCTCTACAGCCCGGGGCGCATCGACCCGACGAACCCGGCGTTCGGCAGCAGCCGCAAGCCGCTGGCGGGTGAGTTCACGTTCCGCGGGAGGACCGTGTTCGTCATTGCGAACCACTTCACGTCGAAGGGCGGCGACGACCCGCTGTTCGGCGTCATCCAGCCGCCGGTCCTCAGTTCGGAAACGCAGCGCGTGCAGCAGGCGCAGGTAGAGGCCGCATTCGTGGCGCAGATCCTCGCCGCCGATCCGGGCGCGAACATCGTGGTGCTGGGCGACTTGAACGATTTCGAGTTCTCGAACCCGGTCAGCGTGCTGAAGGGGGCGGGCCTGCAGGCGCTCATCGAGACGCTGCCGCAGGCGGAGCGTTACAGCTACGTGTTCGAGGGGAATTCGCAGGCGCTGGATCACATCATGGTCAGCGGCGGTCTCTTCGCGAAGCCGTTCGACTACGACATCGTCCACATCAACTCGGAGTTCTGGGACCAGATTAGCGACCACGATCCGCAGGTCGTGCACCTGACCTTCAACCAGGCGCCGACGGTATCGGCGGGTGGACCGTACACGGTCACGCTCGGGCAGTCAGCCATGCTGACCGGCGCTGGCGCGGACCCGGACGGTGACGCGCTCACCTACGCGTGGGACCTGGACAACGACGGCACGTTCGAGACCGCGGGGCAGACGGCGTCGTTCGCGACCGGGTCGCGAGGCATCGGCACCTACACGATCTCGCTGCGCGTGACCGATGCGGGCGGGCTCAGCACGGTCGCGTCTACCACCGTCGACGTCAACTTCGCGTTCGCCGGCTTCTTCCCGCCTGTGCAGCCGATGCCCGTCTTCACGGTCGTCGACGCTGGTACCGACGTGTTCCTCAAGTTCTCGCTGGCCGGTTTCCGCGGCTACGGCGTCATGGCGTCGGTTGTCTCCACACCAGTGGACTGCACGACCTTGGTGCCGACCGGAGCGAACGAGCCGACGCGGCTGGATGGCCGCCAGCGCTTCGCGCTGGGCGACTACACGTTCATCTGGAACACGACGCGCCGCTGGGCTGGACAGTGCAGGTTGTTCACGCTGACGACGAGCGACGCCGAAGTGCACCAGGCGATCTTCAGGTTCAGGTAACGGGCCGCGCGTGGAGGCCCGGCGGGGTGTCCCGTCGGGCCCTCGGCGAGCGGCTACCTCGCGAGGATTCTGCCGATGGCGGCGAGCAGCGCGTCGGCCTCGGCCGGTTTCGCGAGGTGCTCGTCGAAGCCCGCGTCGATGGCCCTCGCGTGCGCCTCCGGGCCGCCGTAGGCCGTCAGTGCGATGCACCGCAGATGGCTGACGCGCGGTAAGCGTCGCGGCTCCCGCACGAACGCGTATCCGTCCATGCCGGGCATCGCGACGTCGCTCACCACGACGTCCGGCGCGAACCGCTGCAACTCGGCGAGCGCCTCGGGGGCTGACGCCGCAGCGCAGACGTGGGCGCCCGCGGCCGAGAGCAGCGTCTCGAGCATGTCCCTGGCGTCGGGCTCATCGTCCACCACCAGCACACGCGTGCCTGCGAGCGGGCATCCGCGACCATCCGCGAGACGCGCGTGTGGCTCGGCCCGTGGCGCCACCGCGGATCGGGCCGGCAGGCGCACGGTGAATTCAGCGCCGTGGCCCGGACCGTCACTCCGCGCGTCAACGGTGCCGCCGTGGAGTTCGATGATGTGCCGCACGATCGCCAGGCCGAGACCGAGGCCGCCATGCTCGCGCGTCGGCGAACTGTCCGCCTGCCGGAACCGTTCGAACACGTGGGGCAGGAAGGCGGGCGCGATGCCCACGCCGCTGTCCGCCACCGTGATGCGGACGTCCCCACCCTCGCGCCTCGCCGTCAATGACACCTGTCCCCCGGGCGGCGTGAACTTCACGGCGTTCGACAGGAGGTTCCAGAGCACTTGCTGCAACCGTGTCGGGTCGGCTGTCACGCCCGCGTCCCGGTCGATGTCGGCGTACACCGCGAGCCGCTTCGCCTCGGCCGCCGGGCGAATGCCGTCGAGCGCCTGATCGATCACGGCACCCAGTTCGACGGCCTGCAGGTCCAGGCGGACACTCCCCGTGACGATGCGGCTGATGTCGAGCAGGTCTTCGACCATGCGCGCCTGGAGCCGCGCGTTGCGCGTGATGGTGTCGATGCCGCGCGCCAAGCGCTCCTCGGAGAAGTCCGCCATCGTGAGGATCTGCGCCCAGCCGAGGATCGCGTTGATGGGGGTCCGCAGTTCGTGCGAGAGCGTGGCGAGGAAATCGTCCTTGAGCCGGTTGGCGCGGACCAGTTCCTGGGCGCGCTCGCGCAGTTCGGCCTCGATCCGGCGCTGGCCCGTGACGTCGCGGCTGAAGGCGGCCACGGCGACGACGGCCCCGGTCGCATCACGTGCCGGGTAGAACGTGTGGTCGAAGAGAATGCCGTTCCGCTCGTCCTCGAAACGGACGGGGGCTCCGGTCGCGAACACCTCTTCGACCTTCTCGCCCCGCCTGGCGGCCACATCGCCGGGGAAGAGTGTGCGCCACGGCGTGCCGGTGAGTTGCTCGACCGTCAACCCGAGCCGTTCGGCTGCGGTGGCGTTGGCCACCAGCACCCGTTCGCGGTCGAGGAGCCAGATCGACTCGGTGGACGCATCCATCAGCGCCTTCATCGTCTGCTCGCTGGCGATCCGCTGCGCTTCGGCGCGGACCTGGTCGCTGATGTCGCGGTTCACCTCGAGCACATGTCCTGAGGGCAGGCGCACCTGCCGGCTGTCGGAGATGACGGTCCGCCCGTCGCGATGCCGGTGGTGAATCTGGCCGGACCACGGACCTCGCGCCAGTGCCGATCGAAACTCGGCCACGATGGCCGCGGGTGTGCCCAGCAGGTCGTGCGCGTTCCGGCCGACCGCTTCGGCTGCCGACCAGCCGTAGACGCGCTCGGCTCCGCCGTTCCAGAGGGTGATGCGCGCGTGTTCGTCGCGGACGAAGATCGCGTCGTAGGCCTGGCGCAGCAGGGTGCCCTGGAATTCGAGTTCGGCGGCATGCGCCTGCAGGGCCTGCTGTCCGTCGCGGAGCAGCAGGTCGGTCAGGCGCCAGCGGCTCGTCAGCCAGGCGATGAAGAGCCCCTGGGCGACGAACAGGAAGAGGCCCGCGGACGAGGTGCCGAGGCGGAGGGACAGCCGCGGCTCGACGTAGAGGAGGCTCGCCACGGCCGCGCTGACCAGCGTGGCGAGAACGCCGCCGTCGAAGCCGGCCGTCCACGCAGCGGCCATGACGGCGATGGCGAAGAGGGCGAACGGCGCCTGTCCACCGATGATGGGCTGGAGGGCCCCGCGGGCGAGGGTGGCCGCACCCACGAACGCGAGCGCGGCCGCATAGCGGCCCGCCCGGCTCGAGATCCGCGCAGTTGAGCGTGCGGCGACCTCGGGTGCACTCATGGACAGCGGAGGTCGCCATTCTAGTGCCGGGTTGGCCAAAACCCAGCTCAACTGGTCAGAAGCGCAACAGCCGGGTGGCCTTCACCGCGAAGGTGCGGTTCTGAAGTGCTGTGCCCGGCCGTGCCGTGTCCCGGCCGTCGCTGTAGACGATGAACAGCTCACTGCCGGGGAGGTACTCCCAGCGCATGCGGATGCTCGATGAGAGCGTCTTCGCGTCCACGTTGAACTGCACGAGGCTGCTGACGAACAGCCGGGTCGTCGGAGTGTAGGTGAAGCGATTCGCGATGAGGCGCGCATTGAAGTCGCCGTAGGGCAGCCTGACCCAGGCGAGCGAGAGGCTTGGCTCGAGGGCGAACTGCGGACGCACGGCGATGCGTCCCGAGTACGACGCCTCGTGTCGCGTGCCGTCGTAGAGCGCGCCGGTCGAGACGGTGAACCGGCCTGCGACGGCGCGGTTGTTGGCGAGCGAGTACGACGCGGTGACCGTCCGGTTGTCGTAGCCCCCCTGCGGAACGGTGACGCCGCGGGCGATGCGGAAGTTCGCCGGCAGCAGTTCGTACTCGCCCACGTACTGGAACGTCGCGGTGTCACCGCTGTGGAACTCGGCGCGGAACGAGCCGTCGATCGAGCGGTTCTGCACCTCGGTGACGTCCGCGTCCGTGTCGTAGGTGTAGGTGCCCTGCCAGGTCAGCTGCCTCACTGTCCGGCTGCGCCGCAGCCGTGGGCTGAAGCGGACCGTGCCGGTGTTCCTGCGGAAGTCCTCACGCCGGGCGTAGCCCACCTCCGGCGCGAACCCCGCCCCCACGAGCAGGTGCTCGACGCCGATGCCGTAGCGGTCGCCCGCGTAGTCGAAGCGTGCCCGGTAGCTCTCGGCCTGGCCGGCCGCGCCAACCCTGTCGGTGCGGGTGTAGTAGCCGAGCAGCGTGTTGTTCTGCGAGAGCCGGAAGCTGGCATCGGCACCA
The DNA here is from genome assembly GCA_046331345.1 of Vicinamibacterales bacterium. Taxonomy (GTDB): domain Bacteria; phylum Acidobacteriota; class Vicinamibacteria; order Vicinamibacterales; family CAVVIG01; genus CAVVIG01. Next base: position 196,331 of record JAXLRA010000008.1, read on the forward strand.
GCGAGCAGGCTGGTGCTGCCGCCGGATGCCGGGTTACGGGCGGTGGCGATAACGCCGACATTGCTGCGGCGAAGGATGTCCCGGCGCACGCGGACGGCGGTGAAGTTGGTCGGGTCCACGCCGGCGGTGACGCTGCGGGCGGTTTCGATATTGAGCGCGGCGATGTCGTAGGCGCCCGCCTTGCCCGTGACGCGACCGCCCCCGAGCACCGGCACCGTGCGGCCGTTGGCGAGTCCGATCTGCCGGCTGAAGAACATGATAGGGACATCGTCGGAGTCGCCGCCGGACCCGCGTCCCGAGAGGCTGCGCCCGCCGAAGGCGAAGATGCCCTGTCCCTCGAGGAAGAAGTCGCGCTTCTCGGGAAAGAGCAGGTTGAAGCGGGTCAGGTTCACCTGCTGGAGATCTTCCTCGACCTGCGCGAAGTCGGTGTTCAGGGTCAGGTCCGCGGTGAGCCCGCGTGAGAGGCCGTACTTCACGTCGAGACCTGCGTCGCCCGTGGCATCGTTGCGGAACGGCGTCGCGGCGGTGAGGTCCGTGGTCGTCGAGCCGAGCGCGTACGGCTTGAGCTCGAGGTTGCGCGTGCGGCTCGGAATCTCGAGGCCGACCAGCGTGGCGGCCATCTGCATCTGCGCGAGGCCGGAACCGCCGAACGCCGCGGGCATCGGTGTCACACCCGAATACTCGTTCTTCCAGCGGATGACCCGCCTGAAGTTGATGCCCCAGATCTGAGTGCCCGCATCGCGGAAGCGCAGGGACTTGAACGGGATCACCATCTCCGCCGACCAGCCGCCCTCGAACCTGGCGGAGCGGACGTTCCACACGGTGTTCCAGCTCTCGATGTACTGACCGTCCGCGATGGCCTGCTCGCGCATGCCGCCGAGCGGGTTGGTCTGGAACAGCACGCCGTTGCGCCGGTCGTGAAAGGTGTCGAGCACCAGCGTCATGCTGTCGCCGCCGTTGAAGATGTTCACACTGTCGTGGCGCATCTCGTTGGCGACGATGCGCTCGGGCTGGCTGTCCAGCATCCGGGCGCAGAAGTAGAGGTTGGTGTCGTCGAACAGGATCCAGGCCTGCGTCTTCTCCGTGGCGGGCTGGCCCTCGCGCGGCACCTGCTGCTCGAACCGGTCGATCGGCAGCGTGTCGCGGTAGACGGCTTCGTCCAGGCGCCCGTCGATCTGCAGTGGCCTGTCGAGGCGAACGGCCCGCAGCGTCACCTTGCCACGGGCGTCGCGCGAGTCGACGGCAGGAGGCACCGGTGCTGGCGCACTGTCGAACCCCTGAGCATCGCTCGACGCAGTGGACTGTTGCGCGAGAAGCGGACACGACGACGCGAATATGGCTGCTGCGGCGAGAACGAGGCGACGAAGACCAGAGACGGGGGCAGGCACGCCAAATACTCTACGCGAAGCCGTGCGGTGAGACGCTGAAGGCCCCTCCTCGCACTCTATGTGACAGGGACGCGCTCCATGCGCGGTGTCCTGGCGTTGCCAGGCTGCAGCCGCGAAAAGGGCGATGCCGCGTCCGTCTTAGCTGGCATCGCTCCTCCCTGTGAATCAGCAGACAGCGCGTCGTGCTCGTGCGCGAGGCGTGCGTGATAGCGATGCGACGCTATTACTTCGTTGTGATTGCAAGTGACCACACGCAGAGGAGGAGCGTGGAGACATAGCTAAGGGAATGTCCGTAAGACGTACGTGGACGACCCGTGATATCCCGGCGGACATTTGTGATCGGCCTTTCATGAACGAAGTTTCACGATCGGGAGACTTGATTCATTTTTGCGATCTTGTTGAAAACAGGATCGTTTTTATCGATCTGTGGCTCGTGGCTCGTGTAATACTCCGCGGCCTATTTTGAGCATGCACAAAACCTCGAACGGCCTGGCGCGGTGCGCCTGGTCTGTCATCGCATGTGTCGTGGGGCTATCGTGCGCCGTCATTGCGCAGGGCACTCAGGTTGCGACGCTCCGTGGCGCAATCCTCGACCCTGACCGCATGTTTGTAACAGGTGCGTCGGTTGTTCTTCGATCCGGTGCGCTCCTGTCCGCTCGCATGGTTGTCAGCGACGACAGCGGTGAGTACGTCTTCTACGGCGTGCCTCCGGGCGAGTACGACCTCGAGGTGTCGGCGCCGTCCTTCGCGCCCGGTTCCGCGCGCCTGGTGGTGCCCCTCGGCGCGCAGGTGCGGCGCGACGTCGTGCTCACGATCCAGGCGTTCCGGGAAGAGGTCCAGGTAGTGGCTCCAGGGCTGTCGCCGGCCGCGCGGGTCGGGGGTGGGGCGGGGTTCACACATCAGGCCGTCGACGCGCTTCCGGTGCCCAGGTCGATACAGGGCATCGCGACGCTGTCTCCGGGTGTCAGCGAACTGACCCCGAATGCCGGCCAGCTCTCGATCAGCGGCGGGTTCGCATTCGACAACGTCTTCCTGCTCAACGGCGTCGCGATCGACGACAACGTGTTCGGCACGCCCCAGGACCTGTTCATCGAAGACGCCATCGAGGAGACACAGGTGCTGACCTCGGGCATTTCGGCCGAGTTCGGCCGGTTCTCCGGGGGGGTCGTCAATGCGGTGACGCGCAGCGGGGGAAATCGTGCCTCTGGCACGTACCGCCTGAACCTCGCCAATCCTGCCTGGGTGCAGGAGACGCCCTTCGAGCGTGCGAACGGTATCGCGCACGCCAGCGCGTTCAACGCAACGCACGAGGCCACGCTCGGCGGCCCCATTGCGCGCGAGCGCGCCTGGTTCTTCACGGCCCTCCGTGCGGCGCGGCAGTCAGTGCCGCAGACGCTGCGTGAGACGGGCATCGGAGTGCTGCAGCGCGACCGGGCCTACCGCGTCGAGGCGAAGGCCACGCTGGCCCCGGCAGCCGGACAGACGCTGCAGGCCGGTTACCTCGGCAACGCCCGATCCGTGACGAACACGTCCGGGCTCTTCAGCCTGGCTGCGGACCCGGCGACGCTGGTCACGCGTTCGACGCCGAACTGGTACGCCTTTGCGAACTACAAGACCGTGTTGCGCGGGCGGCACCTGGCCGAGCTGCAGTACTCGGAACGCCGGTTCGCCTTCAGTGGCGCAGGCACCAGCCGCCAGATGGGCGATTCGCCGTACTACTCGCCCTCGGCGGACGTCATCTACAACGCACCGTACTTCGACGCCTCCGACCAGGACCACAAGGACAACCGCCAGTTCACGGGCAATCTCCTGTCGTCGGTCAGCGCGGCCGGCGAGCACGACCTGAAGGCCGGCTACGAGTTCTTCCTGAGCCGCAAGCGAGGTGGCGGTTCGCAGTCGGCCACCGACTACGTGATCGACGCCGACTACCTCACTGGTGCCGACGGGGCGCCGCTCCTCGACAGTGCCGGGCGCCTGGTCCCGCTCTTCGTGCCGGGCGAGACGGTCCTCGAGCACTACGTCGCCATCAAGGGAGCCACGCTCGACGTGCGCACGCAGAGCGCGTTCGTGGTCGACCACTGGCGCGTCGGGCCGCGCCTCACGGCCGATCTCGGGCTCAGGGTCGAGCGGGCGACGAGCCACGCCACCGGCACCGCCAACGGTGTGCGCGCCACGCTGGCCCTGCCGCGCCTCGCGGTGTCGTTCGCCCCGCGCAGTGACGGCCACTGGTTCCTGCATGGCTCCTGGTCGCGGTATGCCGGCCGCTATAACGAAGCCCAGATTGCGGGGAATACCAATGTCGGCAACGCGGACTACACCCTGGCGACCTACGCCGGCCCGGCCGGGCAGGGGCGCGCCTTCCAGCCTGGCCTGAACCCGGCCAACTACGACGTCGATTTCGGCAGTTTTCCCGCAGCAAACGTCCGGCTCGCCGACAACCTGCACGCACCGCTCACGCGAGAGGTGTCGGTCGGGTTTGGCGCGGCGCGCGGACGCTCGTCGAGCCGCGTCTCGTACGTGTGGCGTCACACCACCGACGTCATCGACGACATGATCGCGCGATCGAACGGTACGACCAGGGTGGTGCGGAGCGGCTTCGATGCCGGCACGTTCACGAACGTGGTCTGGGCGAATTCCCCGATCGGCGAGCGGCGCTACGAGGCGCTGGTTGCGGAGGGGCATACCGGCGGCGGCCCGATGACGCTCGACGGCCTGTGGACGATCCAGCTGAAGAACGACGGGAACTACGAAGGCGAAGCGACCAACCAGCCGGGCGCCGCATCACCGATGGGGAACTACGCGGAAGCATTCTCGGCGGAACGCCAGTTCCCCTGGGGGCGCCTGAACGGATTCCAGCGGAGCCGCGGACGCCTCTGGGCGACGGTGCGCCATCAGTTCGGCAGCCGAGGGTCGCTCTCGGCGTCGGCGCTGGCGCGTATCGAATCGGGGGCCGCATACAGCCTGAGGGCCACTGGCCAGAGCCTGACGACCACACAGCGCGCCCTGCTCTCCGGCTACCCGGATCGCCCGTCGAACCAGGTCGTGTTCTTCGGCCCGCGTGGCGGCGAGCGCTTCAAGGGCTACACGGTCGTGGACCTCGCGCTGACCTACGACCTGCCCATGCTGGGGCGCGCCCGTCCCTACGCGAAGCTGGACGTCTTCAACGCGCTGGGGAACGACACACAAATCGCGTGGAACACCACGGTACGGCAGGACCCCGCGAGCCCGAAGGATGCGCTCGGGCTCGCCACCGGGTACGTGAAGGCGGCGAGCTTCGGCTCCGCCACGAGCAATGCGCACTTCCCGCAGTCGGCGCTGGTCCCTGGTATCAGGGGTGCCCGCCTGGCATTCGGGGTGAGGTTCTGACATGCGGATGATGCGCGGTGCTCTGGCTCGTGTGTCGGGGGCGCTGTTCGTGGCGGCGTCGCTGGCGCGCCTGTCGGCCCAGGTGGGCGGCCCCAACGTCAACATGGTCTCGGGGCAGGACTGGCCCGACGGCGACCCGTACCTGCAGCGCCAGAACGAGCCGTCGATCGCCGTATCGTCCCGCAACGACCAGCACCTGATGGGAGCGGCGAACGACTACCGGACGGTCGATCTTCCCGGGCTCGTCGACAAGGCGACCGGCGACGCGTGGCTCGGCATCTTCAAGTCGTTCGACGGGGGCCAGACGTGGAAGAGCACGCTGCTTCCAGGCTACCCCCAGGACACCACGGCCGCCGGCGCGGCGTCGCCTCTCAAGGGATACGACGCCGGTGCGGATCCCACGGTGCGGGCTGGAGCCAACGGGCTCCTGCACATGTCCGGGATCGCGTTCCAGCGCAACGCCATCGTCGACAGCGGCGCGCCGGGCAACCGCGCGCTGGCCGCGGAGTCCGACGCGCTCTCCAGCGCCGAACGCGCACAGCTGAAGAAGGCATCGAAGGCCCGCGCCCGCATGCAGGCCAGGGAGCGCCACGAGCGCGAGGAAGCGCGTGAGGCGCGAGAGCGCCAGATGCGGAAGGCCATCGAGGCGAAGGCGAAGGCCGAGGGCCGGCACCTCACGCGGGCAGAGCGCAGGGACATCGAGCGGCAGCTGGAGCACGAGGAACAGCTCGCCGGCGGCGCGGAGGAGGACGAGGACGAAGAGGGGGCCGAGGCCGGCGTGGCTGGCACGTCGAGTACCGTGTTCGTCTCGACCTTCATCGACCTCAACAACCGCGAGAACGGCGATCCGATTCGGTACGTGACCACGTCGCTGGTCGACAAGGACGCCGGCACGCGGTTCCTGGACAAGCAGTGGATGGCGGTCGACGTGCCGCGGGCCAACGCCGCCAGGTGCGCCTTCAACGTGGTCACCGATGCGGGCGTCACCGTTCCCCAGAGTTTCCCCGGTGGTCGTATCTACGTCGCCTACACGGCCTTCACCGGCAGCGGCAGCACGCAGCAGGGGCAAATCCTCTTCTCGTCGTCGTCCGACTGCGGCGTCACGTGGCGCAGGCCGAAGGACATCAGCACGATTCCCGATCCCGACGTCACCAACGACGGCATCGTCAATCTCCTGGACATGAACCTGGTGAAGGCGAGCTTCGGGAAGCGGTGCGGGGACACCGCCTACAACCCGGCGGCGGACCCGAACGGCGACTGCCTCGTCGACCTGCTCGATCTGAGCTTCGTCTCCAAGGCGGTCGGCAAGACGTTTCCCACCGCCTCGCGGGTACCGCAGGGCGCGTCGGTCGTGGTCAATCCGGTGTCCGGCGCGGTCTACATCGCCTGGCGCGAGTTCAAGCGCGGCGGATTGCCGGACGTCGTCAAGTTTGCGATGTCGAACGACTTCGGCCAGACGTTCACGGCGCCGATCGTGGTGGCCACGACGTCGCCGTTCGATCAGGGCACCACCAACACGTCGATGCGCACGAGCGCCTTCCCGACGATGGTGTCCGACGGCACGCGCCTCTACCTGGCCTGGTCGGCCCGGGGCTTCGCGACGACCCGCCAGGACCCGGTCACCGGGGACGCGCGCATCGTCATGGCGACATCGGCCGACGGTGTGAACTGGCTGCCGCCCGTGGCCGTGGACGAGCCGAACGTGCCGGGACATCAGCTGATGCCGGCGCTGACCTTCGGCGGCGGCACGCTGTCGCTGCTGTACTACGACCTGCGCGAGGACTACTCGCAGCTGTTCGCACCCTACATCGACGAACTGCCGGTGCTGCAGGGCTTTGCCACCTACCGGCACACGCTGGATGCGCGCATCGCGCGCGGCACGCCAGGGGCGCGCCCCATCTTCACGTCGGCGCGGCTCTCCGAATATCCCTTCGGCGCCCTCAGCGACACGTCTCCGGTGGAGCAGCTGCAATTCAATCCGCCGAACCTGCCGATCTTCCGGAAGGGGAGCGCGCCGTTCCTCGGCGACTATCTCGACGTCGTTGCGACGCCGACGATGCGGGTGAACCCGAACGGTACCTGGTCGTTCAACATCGAGCCCGGCACCTCGACAGCCGGGCATGCGGTGTGGACCGACAACCGCAACGTGCGTGCGGGTCCCAACGGCGACCTCTCGAACTACACGCCACCGACGTCCGCAGCCGTCGGGACGATGAGCCGCTACGACCCGACGCAGCCCGTGCCGGCGTGCGTGCCCAACTACACCGGCACACGCAACCAGGACATCTACACGGCCCGGTTCGACAACGGGCTGCGCACGTCGGTACTCGGCAATGCCAAGACGCTGGACCCGCTGCTCGAGCGTGCCTTCGCCCTGGTCGTGTCGAACTCGACCGCGGAGATCCGCAGCTATCGCCTGACGATCGCAGGCCAGCCGGTCGGCGGGCACGCCTCGTTCGCGCAGGTGGCGACCGGTGGGCCGATCGCCCCGGTGCTCGACGTCGCGCTGCCCCCGTATTCGTCAGCTGCCAGGACTGTCTTCGTGACCTCGAGCGATCCGGCCGCCCGCATCGATATCGACGTGGCGGAAATCGGGGCACCCGGCGACCCGACCGTGCTGGCCGGCGGGCTGCACGGTGCGGTCGTGCTGAATCCCGACCCGGCGAACCCGCGCCTGGAGAATCCGCGCCTGGAGAATCCGCGGCTCGAGAACCCGGCCCTGGTGACGGCCATCCAGACCAGCGAGTTCTACGCGCCGCTCATCAGCACCGCCTACGCCAGCCCCCGCCTGGAGAATCCGCGGCTCGAGAACCCGCGCCTGGAGAACCCGCGCCTCGAGAATCTCGCGCTGGCCAACCAGAACATCGTGAACCCGCGGCTGGAGAACCCGCGGCTGGAGAACCCGCGCCTCGAGAACTCCCGTCTGGAGAACCCGCGGCTCGAGAATCCGCACCTCGAGAACACGTCGCTGCTGAACGCCGCCCTGTCGGAAACTACGTGGGAGATCACCAACGCCGGCAACACCGCCGCGTCCTTCGACGTCCGACTGTTCCTCAACCAGCAGGTGCCGGCGGGCTTCGAGACGCAGCTGATCATCTACAAGATCTACGAGAACCCGGGCGCACACGGGTGTGAGCTGCTGTCCGAGCAGAACCACATGCTGGTCGCGAACATCGTCAACCCGGCGTTCGACGACCCCACTGCCGCGAACCCGCGCCTCGAGAACCCGCGCCTGGAGAACGCCACCGTGGCCCTGAGCCCGGGCGAGACGGCCGCGGTGCTGCTGCGCGTCTTCGACCCGGACAAGAGCGACACCATCGAGTTCGACGCGTCGTCCAGCGTGACGGCGGCGATCGTGCCGCAGTCGGTCGACACGCCTGCGGCTGCCTCCGGTGTCACAACGCCTCCGGTGACGCAGGCGCTCACCATCACGACGCCGCAGCTGCCGGATGCGCTCACCACCGCAGGCGCCTACTCGCAGCAGCTGACCGCCAACGCCACCGGCACGTGGTCCGTGCTGGCCGGCAGCCTGCCGCCAGGACTGACGCTCACCGCGGGGGGCCTCCTTGCCGGGACGCCGACCACGACCGGCACCTTTGCGTTCACCCTGCAGTTCGTGGATGCCTCGAATCCGCTGCACGTGGTCCAGCGCGACTACGTCATCCGGATCGGCACGTCGCTCGCGTGGGTGACCGGCCCGACGCTCGATCCGCTGCAGAACGTCGCCTTCAGCGCGCCGCTGCAGGCTGCGGGCGGCATCGGCGCCTACACTTGGGCGGTCACCGCCGGCACGCTGCCGGCGGGCCTCGTGCTGGATCCGCAGACGGGTGTGATCGCCGGGACCGCGACCGTACCGGGAACCTACCCCGCGACCATCACCGTGACGGACGGGGGCAATCCGGCCAACAGCCTGCCGCAGGCGTTCACGATCGTCGTGCACGCGACAGTCGGCAGCCCGGACCTGGCGGTCCTCCTGACGCCGGACGCGACACCCGTCCTGGCCGGGACGCTCGTCACCTACACGATCCGGGTGGACAACCTGAGCGCCGTGGCGGCCCCGACGGCCAGTGCCCGGTTCTTCGTGCCGAGCAGCGCGGTCGTCCAGTCACTGGATTCAGGATGCACGCAGGCCGGCAGGGTCGTGACCTGCCAGTTCGCTGGCGGCATCCTCGACGGCGCCTTTGCGACGAAGCAGATCGGCGTCGACGTGAACGTTGGTGGGGTGCGGCTCATCGCCGTCGCCGAGGTGGAGACGGTGGGAGAGACCGACCTCACGAGCAATACGACGTCGACCGTCGTCGACGTGACCGGCACTGGTGGCCGGCAGCTGTGGGTCGCCAACGCCGGCAGCGGGACGGTGAGCGTCATCGATCCCAGCACGAACACCGTGACGTCGACGTTGACGCTCAGCACCACCGTGGGTGATGTCGCCTTCTCGGACGACGGGTCGCTGGGCTTCGTGTCGGTGCCCGGCCTCGACCGTGTCAGCCGGTTCGACGTGCCGTCCGGATTCCAACTGACGCCGCTGGGCGCCACGCAGGCCGACCAGTTGCTCGGAACGACCGACGGGCAGCTCTTCGTCTCGGCCCTCGGGTCGAGCAGCATCTCGGCGGTCGATCCGACGACCGGCGTCCTCAACCACACCTACACCGCGGGTACGGATCCGCTCGGGATGGCCGGCGCGCTCGACGCGAGTGCGGTCTACGTCGCGAACCGGACCTCCGACACGGTGTCCGTGCTCGACCCGGCGACCGGGGCGATCGTCGCCACCATCCCGCTCAACACCGGCGACTTCCCGGTGGACCTGACGCTCTCCCCGAACGGGAAGAAGCTCTACGTCGTGAATCACTTCGGCAACAGCATCACCGTGATCGACACCGCGACCCGGACCATCACCAACACGATCGCCATCGGGTCTGGACCGCAGGGGATTGCGATCTCGCCTGACGGCCAGCGGCTCTACGTCTCCGATTTCGACGATGACGCGGTGCTGGTGATCGACGCGGCGACAGAGTCGGTCATCACCAGCATCGTCGTACCCGGCAGTCCGAACGGCGTCGTCGCGAGTCCGGACGGCACGGCGGTCTACGTGACCGCCTACAACGCCGGCAACGTCGCCGTAATCGACACCAGCACGAATCTCGTGGTCGCCACTATCAGCGTCGGTTCGCTCCCGGTGAGCGCCGACTATGTGCGGTTCGTTCCGTAATGCTTCTCGAGGCATCCATGCGCACAGGGACAACGCTCGCAGGTGAACGGAATCGGGGGATGTGGCTCCGCGGCCAATGGGTCGCGGCAGTGGCCGCGCTGCTGCTGTGGCTGGCGCCGGGTGTGGTGTCGGCGCAGACGCTGACGCAGCCGTACAGCGCGAACTTTGGTTCCTATTCCAAGGGCGTCGTCTGGTTGCAACTGGGCGCTACGGGCGGGACCGGCTCCTACACGTGGAGCCATGTAGGTGGCACCTTACCGCCTGGACTGGCTCTTCGTACTGACGTGCCAGCGTGGTTCCCCCCGGGCTCACAGGCCGGGGTGTTTGGCGTCGCCACGACAGCCGGGACCTACAACTTCACCATCCGCGCGACGAGTGGCGCGTCGTTCGTGGACAAGGCGTACACGGTAAAGATCGTCGATCTGTCGATCAACGACCACTGGGATCTCCCTCGCGCACATGTCGGGAAGTTCTTCAGCTACCAGTTCACATCGACGAATGGCACCGGAACGTGGAGTGCGTTGTACCTTCCACCAGGGCTCACCATGAGTTCGACGGGACTGCTGTCAGGTACCCCGACGACCTCGGGGTTCCACAGTCCGCAGGTCAGGTTGAACAGCGGAAGCGATCAGGTTTCGAGGACCATGAACCTCCGGGTCGAGGCGCTGGAGATTACGACATCACCATGGCAGGTCGTCACGCCGGGCCAGCCGTTCTCCGTGCAGTTCGCTGTATCGGGAGGCACCGCGCCCTACACCTTCGCCTCCGGCACTGACGTCACCCCGTACGGTCTGACCTTCGGTCCGACAGGAACGCTGTCCGGAACTCCCTCCGCGTTTGGAGTGCTCTACTTCTGGGTCCAGGTCACCGACTCCCTGGGTGTCTCCACCTACAAGTACTTCAATCTGGTTAGTGTCGATGCGCCGCCGCCGCCGGTCTCCGTGAGCACCTTCCGCGCCCAGAGCTGTCCGCTTGGCGACCCGTGCCGCTATCAGTTGACCACGTCAGGCGGTGTTCCCCCCTACACCTACACCGTGACCGGACTGCCGCCGGGCATGTCGGTCCAATCGTCTGCTTCCACGGATCTCACCTACCCACCGTACGCGGAACTTGTCGGATCCGCTACGCAACTCGGGGTCTACGACGCCGTGGTAACAGCCACGGACTCTGTCGGCAACACTGGAAGCAATCTCTTCCACTTCGAAGTGTCGGAACTGGCTCGCGATTTTTCATTCGGACAGATCTCTGCGGTGTTGGGACAGCCCTACACATACCAAGTGCGCATCATTGGCGGCCAGCAACCCTACGCTGCGTCGACGGTTCCTGGAACCGGCCGACTTCCATACGGGCTGAGCCTGGACCCCACGACGCTGCAAATCACAGGCACTCCAACAGAGGCCGGTAACAGTGGGTCGGTGCTCTCCAGCATCGTTGATTCGAACGGAAAGCGATTCGACACCTGGGTCTCAGCCTACGCGTATGTGCCAGGCTCTGGAACAATCAGCAACTTCGCGTTCGATCAGACGCTTACGCTGGGAAACTCGCGAACGACGACGCTGTCCGCGTGCTGCGTGCCGTCCTATTACTGGTCGCTCTACAGCGGTACGCTGCCGCCCGGGCTGACGTTGCTCTCCGCCGGAACGATCTCCGGCGCTCCGACGCAGGCAGGGACGTACGTGTTCGCGCTCAAGGTCGAGGACGCGACCAACCCCGCAAACTTCTCGGTGCGAACCGTCACCTACACCGTGCTGGACGCAGTGCAGGGGAGCTTCAGCATCACGGGACCGACGCTCCCGTACGGCAATGTGGGGACAGCCTACGGGCCGTATACCTTCGCGACCAGCGGTGGCACCCCGCCCGTCACATGGAGCCTTCCGTACTACAGCTTCCTGCCGCCGGGCATGACCTTCACGAACGGGGTCCTGAGCGGAACGCCGACGTTATCGGGGCGATTCAGCTTCTACTTAGCCGCTACCGACGCCAGCGGGTACACGGTGACGCGATTCCTGACAGCTGATATCTATCCGGCTGGTGTCGTCGCCCCGCTCTCCTTGCCCTTCAGCCTCGGGACCGCGGCTCGAGGTTTCGGCAGCCTGACCTTCGTTCTTTCTCCTTCAGGCGGAGTGCCCCCGTACCACTACTCCACGACTCCCGGCTATCAAGAGGTGCCTGGTATGCGTGTGCAGGACGGACCCCCGCTCCCAAGTGGCCTCACGAGTGGAGGCGCCTGGTTCGGTGTCTTCGGCACCCCCGGCACGTTCACCAGTGCGATACGTGTCGTGGACTCGATCGGTACAGTGCTCGACAAGCCGTTCACCGTGACCGTCACCGACCTGGCCATGGTGCCCAATCTGTCGCCGCCGAGGCCGGTGGTCGCTGCGCCGTACTCCTTCCAGTTGCACGCCTACGGCGGTTCTGGATCGTACTCATGGAGCATCGCTTCAGGCAGCGTACTGCCCGCCGGCCTGGCGCTCGACTCCACCGGATTCATCTCCGGAATGCCGCTCGTGGCGGGCTCGTTCTCGACGACGCTGGTGCTGACCGATACGGTGTCCGGCGTGACCGTCAATCAGGGCCTGACCCTGAACGTGAACCCGTTCGACATCGTGAGTGGGCCCGTGCTTCCACGGGCGACGGTTGGGGTGCCCTATGTCCAGACGCTTAGTGCTCCGGGCTGTGGCACGGGATGCACGTGGAGTGGAACGTTTGGATCGGGCCTGACGCTGTCATCGGCCGGTGTGCTGTCCGGCACGCCGTCTACGACCGTGAATAGCTCGTTCACGGTCACGGCCACCGGCTCGAACGGGACGGCCTCCAGACTTCTGGCCCTGCAGATCATGCCGAGTACGCCGTCGCCGCTGTCGGTCCTCAATTCGACGGCCACCGTCTACTTAACGATTGGTGGCACCCTGCAGACGGCGTTGTCGGGATTCGGTGGAGTTCCCCCCTACTCATGGGCCGTCCGATCCGGTTCGCTGCCCACGGGTGTGTCGCTGGCCGGTCCAGGTGAAGGCCTCGGCGCGTCTTTGGCGCCAGGGTTCACGTACGTGCTCGGCCGGGCGATGGTCCCGGGTACGTATCAAGCGACGGTCGAGGTGACCGACTCCGCGAGTGCGACCGCGACGGCGACGCTGACGTGGGTCGTGACGCCCCTCGCGAATTTCCAGGCGACGCTGCCGATCGCTGCAACACCCCTTCGGTACAACCAGCCGTACTCCCAACCGCTGGTGATTGGCGGAGGAGCCGGACCGTACACGTTCGCAACGACGACGACGCCGATGCCGCCCGGGCTCTCGCTTTCGGCGGCTGGCCTCGTGACCGGCACGCCCACGAATACGGGCACCTTCAGTGTCCCGATTCTTGTGACCGACACGAACGGCGCAACATTGGTGACGAACCAGTCGTTCACCATCGCCGGGCCTACATCGACGGTCCTCAGCTTCGCCTCCGGCGCAGCGCTCGGCGTCCGGCAACTGGGCGCCATCGCCACCTTCACGGTGACACCAACGGGTGGAGCGGCCCCTTACACCGTGAACGTGGTTGGCGGCCTGCCTCCAGGCTTCGTGCTGCAGGGCAGCGGCGCCGGGCCCTACACGGTGACGGGCCTCCCGCAGGCGCCCGGTACCTACTCGTTCACGATCGACGCCACGGACTCGCTCGGTAACTTCGGCGCGCGCACCTTCACGTTCACGGCGTCGTCCACGACGATCTCGGTCGTCTCGACGCAGCCTGACGGTGTGGTCGGCGTGCCCTACTCGCAGCAACTGACCGCGTTCGATGCCTATGGGCCCGTGACGTGGAGCCTGACCCCGGGCACCACCAGCCCGCCCGGCATCTCCATCTCGACCGCAGGTGTGCTGAACGGCACGCCGACGACGGCCGGCTTCTACTCGTTCTCGGTGCGCGCCACCGACAGCACAGGCAATGTCATCACGGCCAGCGTCAACCTCAGGGTTGCCACGACCGGCGCGGCAGACCCGCTGATTCTGCCCGCTGCGACCGTAGGGGCACCGTACACGTATCAGTTCCACAGCTCAGGATCTGGAGTCTCCGCCGTGTGGGGCGCCCAGCTGCCGTCCGGCTTCACCATGTCGGCGTCTGGCCTCCTGAGCGGGGTGCCCACGACGGCCGGCATGCAGGTGCTCGTCATCAGCGTCAGCGACGGGGCTGGATCCTGGAGCCGTCGGTTCTCGCTGCCTGTCGCGCTCCCGAACCCGGCGCCGCTGTCGGCGCAGCTCGGAAACTCGTACGCGACGGTCAATCAGCTGTTCAACCTGACCCTGTCTGCATCCGGTGGCGTGCCTCCCTACGCATGGTCCGTGGCGTCCGGGTTCGCGCTGCCTCCGGGGATGTCCCTGGTCCCGGGCACGGACCTGAATGTGTCCAATGCGCCGGGCAGCGTGGCGCTCGCGGGCGTGCCGACGACCGTCGGCACCTATCCGATTGATCTGGTCATCACCGACGCGGTGGGCTCGACGATCACGCGGCGTCTCACGCTGGTGGTGACGCCGTTCGGCCTGACCGTCAGCACGCTGCCGAACGGCACGATCGGCACCGCCTACTCCCAGCAACTGGTGGCCGTGGGCGGGACCGCGCCGTACACCTTCAGCATCGTGACCCTGTCGCCGAGCGCGGCGAGCCTGCCTCCCGGGGTGACGCTGACGTCGTCCGGACTCCTGTCGGGCACGCCCACGAGTACTGGCCAGTACTTCATGCGGCTGCGGGTGCAGGACTCCCAGGGAGGCTTCTTCCTGCGGAGTTTCTCGATCACCGTCACGAACACACAGGGGGAGGCCATCCTGGCGACGAACACACGGGTGGATGCGAGCGCCGGTGTGGGCTTCGACGAAGCGCTGACGACGCGGCTGGGGCAACTGGTGACGTGGTCCTTCACCACGCCGCCGCCGGCTGGGGTACAGCTGTCGTTCGGCCAGGGCGCCAGCGCCAGCCTGAAGGGCACGGTGGCCGTACCCGGTTCGTACCCGGTGACGGTCAGGGCGACGTCCGTGTCGAACCCGGCCAGCGTGGCGGATCGGACGTTCACCATCAACGTGGTGCCCTTCCAGATCGTCGACCCGCCCATCGTCATCGACTTCAACGTGTGGGACCTGCCCGTGGCAGGGCTCGGTCAGGCCTACAGCCACACCCTGAAGGTGGCTGGCGGCACGCCGCCGTATCAGTTCGCACTGTCAACAGCCACCACGCTGCCGGTTGGCGTGACGCTCAGCGCATCGGGTGTGCTCTCCGGCATCCCGCAGAGCGCCGGCTTCTACAACGCGCAGGTGGTGGTCACTGACGCGGCCGGCGCAACCGCCCAGTTCCCAGGTATCCGGCTGTCGGTCATGCCCGCCGGCACGCCGATGCCGCTGGTCCGCACGACGACGGAGGATCCGTTGCCCGCGTCGGTGGGCGTGCCCTACACGTTCCCGCTCGATACCTTCATCCTGCGTGGCGGCACCGCGCCGTTCACCTGGACCGTCGATGCCGGGGCGTCGCTCCCGCCGGGGCTGGTCATCATCCCGGGTGCGAACGGCGTCGATGCGTACGTGGGCGGTGTGCCCACGACGCCGGGGCAGTTCTCCGTCCCGGTGCATGTCACAGACGCCACGGGCCAGGTGCTGCCGACGACGCTGAACTTCTTCGTCTCGCAGATTGTGCTGAGCCCGGACGCGCCGCCGACTGGCATCGTGGGCGTGCCCTTCATGCTGCCGCTCACGGCATCGGGAGGCGTGGCGCCGTACGCCGTGACCCTCATGACCGAGTCGGATCTGCCACCCGGCCTGACGTTCGTGAACGGCACGATCAGCGGCACGCCAACCCTCGCCGGTAACTTCGTGGTGCTGGTCGATGTGGTCGACGGCGTGGCCAACCAGTTCGGCAAGGCCTACATCATCACGATCGACAACGCCGCCGGCGAGTCGCCTGCCTTCAGCCTCTCGCCGAAACCGATTCAGGTCTACTACGAGGCCGGATCGCCCGCCCCGCAGGGCCGGGTGGTCAGCGTGCAGACGACGAGCGGCGCGGTGCCCTACACGCTGTCGCTCGGCGGCCTGACCGGGGCCACGCTCACCTCGTCCGGAGGGACGAGCAGCAACACGACGACGCTGAACATCGATCCGACCGGACTGGCACTGGGCACGTATGTGGGCCTGCTCGCCGGCTCCGCGCCAGGCTCCGTGAACCGGTTCGACGTCGTGCCGGTCACGCTCGTCGTGGCGCCGCCGCCGCCATGTTCGTATGCCGCGGTCAGTACGTCGGCGACGTTCCCGGCCACCTCCGGCGGCTCCACCCCGCTCAGCGGGAGCTTCTCGGTCACGACCGCCCCGAACTGCCAGTGGACGGTGACCTCGGGGGCCCCGAGCGTGGTGTCGGTCAGCCCGGGCGCGGGCACGGGCACGACGACCATTACCTACACGATCAAGGACAACCTCGGCATCACCGCGAGGAACCTGCCGGTCAACGTGCTCGACACGGCGTCGACCAGGGTCGCGTCCCACGTGATCACGCAGTTCGGCACCGCGTGCGCCTTCTCGCTGAGCCCGGCATCCATGGGTGTCGGCGCTGCGGGCGGCGCCACGCTGGTCACGGTCACGGCGTCGGCCTCAGCCTGCACGTGGACCTCGTCCAGCGCCTCGGGGCTGGTCATGACGCCGGCGAGCGGTACGGGAACCACGACGGTCACCGTGACGGTGCCGCCGAATGCGACCGCACTCTCGCTGACGCGCACGGCCACGATTGGCGGCAAGTCGCTGACGGTCAACCAGGCCGGCACGGGCTGTACCGTCGGCCTGAGCCCGTACAACGGCTCGGCGACCGCGGCTGGCGGCCAGGGCTCGGTGGACGTCACGATTCCGACCGGCTGCACCTACGACACGACCTCGAGCGCGTCGTGGCTGTCGATTCTGTCGGGGGCCACCGGCACGGCGTCGGGCACGGTGGTCTACTCGGTGGCACCGAATTCGACGACTACGCCGAGGTCGGCGAGCCTCCTCGTCGGCGGCCAGCCGTTCGTCGTGACGCAGGCCGCGCAGGCGTGCAGCTTCACGGTGGCCACCTCTGGGCTCGGCAGCCCCTACGGACCGTCCGGCGCCACCGGCACCATCGCCCTGACCGCCAACGGATCGAACTGCACCTGGACCGCCTCCAGCGCCGGGGCATGGGCGACCGTCTTCCCGGCGTCCGGTTCGGGTAATGCGACGATCGGTGTCACCATCGCGTCGAACGCGGCGTCCACGACGGCGCGGAACGCCGACCTGACCATCGCCGGCCAGACAGTGCCGATTGTCCAGGGCGGCACCGCCTGTTCGTACAACCTCCAGTCGACGAACGGCTCCGTGCCTGCGGGCGGCGGTTCCGGCTCGGTCGGCGTGGTCGCACCGTCCGTCTGCACGTGGAGCCCGACCAGCGGCACGCCGGCCTGGCTGTCCATCACGGCCTCGGGCAATGCGGGGTCGAGCGACATCCAGTTCTTCGCACAGGCCAACACCTCCGCGCTGGCCCGAACGGGTTCGATTGCCGTGGCGGGCCTGACCTACACGGTGACGCAGGCTGGCGCGCCGTGCGGCTACACGCTGTCGTCCACCAACACCAACGTCTCGAAGGACGGCGCGTCGGGCTCGTTCGGCTTCTCCACGACCGCGAGCAGCTGCACCCCGGCGGCGCTCAGCTACGCGGGCTGGATCACGCCGACGACGACGTTCAACGGCACCACTGGCACGGTCGACTTCGTCGTCGCGCCGAATCCGCTCGCGACGTCGCGGAGCGGGCTCATCCAGCTGGGCCAGCAGAGCTACCTGGTCACGCAGTTCGCCGCGAGCTGCGCGTATAGCCTCAGCTCCTACGGACGTGCCTTCAGTTCCGTCGGCGGCCCGGCCAGCTTCCTGGGCTCGCCCTCGGGCCTCGGATGCACGCCTGTCGTGGGCACCAACCAGCCAAGCTTCATCACGCTCGATCCGCTGGTCGGTCCCACGCTGAACCTGTTCACGCAGGGCTTCACTGTCAGTCCGTTCAACCTGGTGGGCGGGATCGTCGCCACGCGAACCGGCACCATCACCTTCGGCGGCCGCAACTTCACCGTCAAGCAGACTTCCTGGTAACCACCATGCGTGTGCTCAACTCTCGAATCGTGCGTGCGATGGCTCGGAGGGCGGTCGTGCTGGGGGGCGTCGCGCTGGCGTCGATCTCCCTCTACGCCACCACCAAGGGGCCGGATGCCGGCGGCTACAGCGCCACGGATACCGCCGTCTACAGTTACGTCGATGTCGCCGGGTCGAACGGCGGCGTCTCCGTCCTCCAGGGCGTCGACGACGGCGTGACGGCCCTGACACTGCCGTTCGCCTTCCCGTTCTACGGAACGCAGTACACCACCGCGTGCGTCAGCACGAACGGCGCGCTCTATCTCGTGCCCTCGGCGAGCGCCTGCACAGGCCTCGAGGACTTCGCGCCTCTGGACCTCTCGGCCGTCGCGCCGCAGGGCGATCTCGCCGGCATCTTCCCCCTCTGGTCCGACCTGACCTTCCAGGTACCGGGGTCCGGCGCGATCTACTACAAGGCCGTGGGCACGGCGCCCACGCGGCGATTCGTCATCCAGTGGAAGTCGGCCTTCCCGCAGAACTCGACGAACGGCTTCGACTTCGAGGCCGTCCTCTTCGAGGGCAGTGGCAAGGTGCTGTTCCAGTACCAGCGTGTCGACTTCGGCTCGGGCAACCCCGCGAGCAAGGGGGCCGAGGCCACGATCGGCATCCGCGCCCCGGGAGGCCTGGCGTCGTCGAAGCAGATCGTCTGGAGCGTGGGCGCGCCGGTGGTGTCCGATGCGTCGCTCGTGCAGTTCACGACGACGGCGATCCGGATCACGGGCGATGTGGATGGCGACGGGTCGGTCACCTGCTCGGACATGCAGGTCGTCAAGGCGTCGTTCGGCAAGTCGGCCACGCAGCAAGGGTTCGACCCAAGGGCCGACGTGAACGGCGATCGCCTCGTCAACGTGCTCGACCTGAGCATCGTGTCACGTGGCCTGCCCGCGGGTTCGAAGTGTCCATGAGGCAGACAAATGTTCGGAAGGCGCCGCCGTCGAGTACATCGCGTGATGTGCGAAGGCGCCTGGACGTGCAGGGATGATGAATTGGCGGCGGCAGCGCCCTTGCTCGCGTTGCTGCACCATCGGTGTTGATCGGGACAGGAGGTTCGCTGTGAGACTGCGTCTGCTTTCGTTCGTGCTCGTGGGATTGGCGCTCTCGGTACCGGCGTCGGCGGCGTCAATCGGCATCTCGCCGTCGCTGACGACGACCACCGTCGGGTCGACGTTCACGGTCGACGTCAACGTCGGCGGCGCCGCCGACCTGTATGCGTATCAGTTCGACATCGCGTTCGACCCGCTGGTGCTCAGCGCCAATTCCATCGTGAACGGCGCGTTCCTGACGAGCGGCGGCGATTCGGACTTCTTCATTCCGGGAACGATCGACAACGTCGCCGGCAGCATCAGCTTCACGGCGAACACGATCCTCGGCTCGCCGCTGGCGCTGCTGCCGAGTGCTGCCGGAACCCTGGCGACGATCAGCTTCACCTCGCTGCTGGGCGGCCAGAACACGACGATCAGCCTGCTGAACGTGATGCTGATCGACGTCCTCGGCAACACCTACTCGAACGTGACGACCAGCAACGGCACCGTCGCATTCGGCGGCGGGACGGCGCCTCCGGTGCCGGAACCCGGGAGCCTGCTCCTGCTCGGGACGGGCCTCGCGGCGGTGCTCGGGTATCGCGCCCGGCGGTCCCGCGCCGCCGAGTAGGCGGCCGCACGCGAACGGCCGCCCGCCGTCGGAACACGGGTGACGCGCAGGAGCCCCGGCGCTCCTGCGTGCCGGCCCGCGATCCAGGCCGCTGGCGAGCCACGATCCGGAGTTGCCCGAGCGTGGAGCCGACGACCCTGTCACCGTGATGACCTGCGCCACATGCGGACACACCACACGCAGCACTGATCTCCAGTGCGAGCGTTGTGGCACCCTGGCCACGCCAGAGTCGGAGACGCTCGTACCGAGGAGCGGCCCCGCGGTCTCCGACGACGACGCCAGCCCCACCCTGTTCGCCGAAGCGACACGGCTTCGGACCCACCTGCACCAGCTCGATCCCTCCGACACCGATACCGGCGCGGGCGGCGACCGCAACGCCGCGCTGCCGATCGCGACCGGCCGCATCGTCGCCAACCGCTACCGGATCTCGAAGCTCGTTGGTGTCGGCGGGATGGGCGTGGTCTACAAGGCCTGGGACGATCAGCTCGGCATCGATGTCGCGCTGAAGGTGATTCTGCCCAACCTGGACGACCCGTTCGTGGCGATGGACCTGGAGCGACGGTTCCGGACGGAGCTGATTCTGTCGCGGCAGGTGACGCACAAGAACGTCGTGCGGATCCACGACCTCGGCGACGTGGACGGCATCAAGTACATCACGATGCCGTACATCGACGGCGTGACGCTGCGCCGCCTGATTCGCGAGAAGTCGCTGAACGTCCGGCGGGCACTGCAGATCGCCAGGCAGATCGCCGCGGGACTCGGGGCGGCCCACGAGGCGGGCGTCATCCACCGCGACCTGAAGCCCGACAACGTCATGGTCGACAGCCAGGATCGCGCGCTGATCATGGACTTCGGCATCGCGCAGACGATCACCTCGAAGGCGCAGTCCGACGGCGCTGGTGTCGTCGGCACGCTGCACTACATGGCGCCCGAACAGGCGGACGGCAAGTGGGTGGACCAGCGGGCCGACGTGTACGCCTTCGGCCTGATCCTCTACGAGATGCTGACGCACTTCAGCCGGCCCGTCACGCACTCGGTGAGCGAGGTCAGGGAGGCGCGCCGGTTGCCGCTTCCCGCAGTGCGGGCCCTCAAGCCCGACGTGCCGAAGCCGCTCGAGGCGATTGTCGAGAAGTGCCTGCAGTACGACCCGGCGGCCCGCTACGAGAGCAGCGTGGCGCTGCACGCGGCGCTCGAGACGCTGAACGGCGAGGGACACCTCCGGCCGATCGGGTTCCGGCATCCGAAGGCGGCCGTGGCCGCGGGCCTGGCCCTGGCGACGCTCGCCGCGGGCACGTCGTGGATGATGGCGCGCCGCAGTGTCCCGGCGCCGCCGCCGTCCGCGGTGTCGGTGCTCATCGCCGACTTCGAGAACCGTGCCGGCGTACCGGCCTTCGACGGAGCCATCGAGCAGGCGCTGACGGTCGGTGTCGAGGGCGCGTCGTTCATTACCGCCTACCCCAGGCGCGATGCGGCCAGGCTCGCCTCGAAGCTGGTGGATGGGGGCCGCCTGGATGAAGCCGGCGCCCGGCTGGTGTCGCTCCGTGAAGGCGTGAAGTTCGTCGTGTCCGGGGCCATCGAGACCGTGGGGTCCGGCTACACGGTGACGGCACACCTGATCGATCCTGGCGTCGAGAAGGTGGTCAGGACGGAGCGGATGTCGGCGGGGACTCCCGAGAGCGTCCTCAAGGCGGCCGGCACGATCGCCGCGCGCCTGCGCCGCGACATGGGTGACACCTCGCCCCAGAGTGTCGCGGCCGAGGCGTCGGAGACGTTCACGGCGGCGTCGCTGGCGGCCGTCCAGCACTACACCGTGGCGCAGGACCTTCAGGCGAACAACAAGTTCGCGGAGTCGATCGAACGGTACCGCCTGGCGCTCGAGGCCGACCCGAACTTCGGCCGCGCGCTCTCCGGCTGGGCCAACAGCGCGTACCAGCTCGGACGGAAGACCGAGGCCGAGGAACTCTGGAAGCGGGCGCTCGCGCGCATGGACCGGATGACGGAGCGCGAGCGCTACCGCACGCTCGGCGGCTACTACATCCTGGTCGCACGCAACTACGAACAGGCGATCAAGAACTACTCGGAACTGGTGCGGCTCTATCCGGCCGACCGCGCCGGGCACTCGAACCTCGCGCTGGCCTACTTCTACACCCTCGACTTCGCGAAGGCGCTCGAAGAAGGCCGGAAGGCCATGGAGATCTATCCCTCCAGCCAGAAATTCCGCGGCAACTACGCGCTCTACAGCATGTACGCGTCGCAGTTCGACGAGGCCGCGAGCCAGGCGCGCCGGCTGCTCGAAGGCGATGCCTCGTTCGCGGATGCCTACTTCCCGCTCGCCATCTCGCAGCTCATGGCCGGCGACCGCAGTGCGGCGCGGGCGACCTATGAAGCGATGGCGAAGATGGACGCGGCGGCCGCCTCGCGCGCGGCAATGGGCATCGCCGACGTCGCCATGGCCGAGGGCCAGTACGCGCGCGCCGCCGGCGTGCTCGCGCCGGCGATCGACGTCGACCGGAAGAGCGACAACACGGAAGGGCTGGTGTCCAAGAGCGTCGCGCTCGCCGAGGCGTACGCGGCGCTGGGGCGGCAGGCCGACGCTCTCCAGCTGGTGAACCGTGCGGCGGACCTCCTGCCGCAGGAGTCCGTGCTGTTTCCGGCCGCACGGATTCACGTGGCCGGGGGCGACAGCACGCGCGCCCTCGAACTGGCCGGCCAGCTCGACGCGCAACTGCAGTCGCAGACGCGTGCCTACGCGCGGATTATCGAAGGGGAAGTGGCACTCGCCGAGGCGCGCTTCAGCGAGGCCATCGATGCGTTCAGGGCGGCCAGCCGTCTCTACGACGCCTGGCTCTCGCACTTCGACCTCGGCATCGCGTACGTGCGCGCCGGGCACTTTGCCGAGGCGGTGTCCGAGTTCGATCTGTGCGTGCGGCGCCGCGGCGAGGCCGCATCGCTGTTCCTCGACGACGTGCCGTCGTACCGCTACATGGCGGCGCTGCCGTACTGGCACGCGCGCGCCGAAGAGGGTGTTGGCATGACCGTCTCGGCGACCGAGAAGTACAAGGCATTCGTGGAACTGCGCGGGACGTCGGGCGATCCGCTGGTTGTGGATGCGCGAAAGCGGATCGCCGCCGCCGGGAAGGGAAGCGGGACGTGACCGCGACGCCGCCTGCTGCCCACTCGGGCCGCCGCCTGTGGTGGCTGCTGCTCGCCGTGCTCATGGGGGCGGGCACGGCGAGCGCCCAGGATCGGCTGGCGGGCGCCGTCACGGACGCGTCCGGTGCCCCCGTGGCCGGCGCCAGCGTGACGGTGATGATGGCGGCCCGGATCCCGGTGGCGGCTGCGACGACCGACGCGCAGGGACGATTCGGCGTGCCCGCGCTCCAGGCCGGGAGCTACCTCGTGATCGTCCGCAAGGGGACGCTGGACGAAGCCCGGCTCGCGGTCAGCGTGGGTGGCACGGTGACCGCCCGCGCCGACGTGACGCTGCGTGCCGCGTCCATGGGTGAGGCGGTCACGGTGACGGGCACCCGGGGAACCGTCGAGCGGGCGGGGCGCACCGGACAGCCCGTGACCGTCATCGCCGAAGCCGACATCGGCGCGCGCGCAACCGTGGTGGTGGCGCAGGCGGTCGAGCAGGAAGCCGGCGTGGCGCTGCAGCGCACGAGCCCCACCATGGCCGGTGTCTTCGTGCGCGGCCTGGTGGGGAACAAGGTCAACATGTTCGTGGACGGCGTACGCCTGTCCAACGGGGCGCAGCGCGGCGGGGTCAACACGTTCATGGACCTGATCGAGCCGGACAGCCTCGATTCGATCGAGATCCTGCGTGGCCCCTCCAGCGACCAGTACGGCAGCGACGCGCTCGGCGGCAGCATCCAGTTCCTCACGAAGAGCCCGGCGCTGGCGTCGGGCCGCCCTCGCGTAGGCGGCTCGGTGTCCGTCGGCGGCGGGACCGCGCACCGGAACGGCGGAGGCGCAGCGTTCGGCTCGTTCATGGGAGCCCGGGTCGGCCTGACCGGCAGCGTGTCCGGTCGCTCCGTCGGCACGATGCGTCCCGGTGGCGGCATCGACTCGCACGCCGCCGTGACGCGCTTCTTCGGCGTGCCATCGAGCGCGGTCATGGACGAGCGCCTGCCTGACACCGGCTTCCGGCAGGCCGGCGGTCAACTGCGAATGAGCTATGTGCCAGACGCACGGACGCAGGTGTCGACCAGCTACATGCGCACACGGCAGAACGGCGCACACCGCTACGATCAGATGCTTGGCGGGGACGGGAACCTCATCGCGGACCTGAATGACCTCGGGCTCGACCTGCTGAGCGCGAGAGTCGAACGTTTCGGCCTGGGCCCGGTGCGGCACGTCTCGGTTACTTACGGCGTCAACCGCCAGAGCGAGGAACGGGTCAACCAGGGTGGGCAGGGATCTTCCGTCGCCGCGATCGGCCATGAACCGGAGACCACGACGTCACAGAGCATCGCCGTGTCCGGCACGCGCGGCATCGGCGCTCGCGTCTCGCTCACGCTTGGCGCCGACATGCAGTGGGAGCGTTTCTCCTCTGCTGCCTACAACGTCTCGCCGCCCACCGGTGCGGTCTCGCTCCGCCGCCCGCGCGTGCCGGACCAGGCGGGGTACCGCCAGGGCGGGCTCTACACCACTGTTGCCTACGACGCCATTCCGGACCGGCTGCGCCTCGTCGGAGCGTGGCGATTCGGATACGCGACATACGCCGCGAGGCGAGTCGACGCCCCGGTGTCCGCAGGCGTTCCGCTGTGGCCGGACGACGCGCTCTCGGTGCGTGGCGCCGGTGGGCGCGTGGCGGCGGTCCTCTCGGCGGGAGCCGGCTGGACCGTCAGCGGCCTCGTGAGCCGCGGCTTTCGCGCGCCGCACATGACCGACCTCGGCACGCTCGGGCTCACCGGGTCTGGCTTCGAGGTGGCCGCCGCGGACCTCCGCGCCGCCGGCCTGAGTGGCTCGGTCGGGACCACGTCTGACGCGACCGCCGTGCCGACCGGCGCGACGGTGTCGGATGTCGGCCCCGAAACCAGCCTGAACGTCGAAGCGTCGGTCGGCGTGCGCCGCCCGCGCCTGCGGGCCGACCTGACGGTGTTCGTGAACAACCTCCACGACAACATCCAGAAGGTGTCGCTGATCCTGCCGCCGGGTGCGGTGGGAGCCAGTCTCGGAGGCACCACCATCTCGGCACAGGCGGCAAACGGCGCAGTGTTCGTCCCATCGTCGACACTGCCGGTGCTCGTGCGGGCCAACTTCGACAACGCACGTATCTGGGGAGTGGAGCAGAGCCTGACGGCAGCGCTCCCCGCGGGCCTTGGCGCCAGGACGGCCTTCACCTACGTGCGGGCCGAAGACACGGCCACCCACCTGGCTCCCAACATCGAAGGTGGCACGCCGCACCCGTCACTGGCGCTCTCGCTCCGCTGGTCGCGTCCAGGCGGCGGGGTGTTCGTCGAACCGTACGCCGTCAAGGCGTGGACGCAGACGCACCTTTCTTCGCTCGATCTCGGCGACCGTCGCACCGGGGCCGGGCGCACGGTGGCCAGCATTCGGAGCTTCTTCAACAACGGGGCGCGAAACCGCGGGTGGATCGGGAGCGGGATGGACGGACTGGCGAACACGGCGGACGACACCTTCCTGGCCACGGGCGAGACGCTCGGCCAGATCACCGCGCGAGTGCTCGGTACCGCCACGTCATCGTCGCTCTACACCGCGTTGCCGGGCTATCTCGCCGGCGGCGTGCGGGTGGGCATCCGATCGGGGCCACATGCGGTGACGCTCGACCTGGAAAACATGGGCGACACCAACTATCGGGGCATCAGCTGGGGCATGGACGCCCCAGGGCGCGGCATCTCCCTGCGCTATGCCGTGACCTTCTAGGGCGAATCGGCCGCGCGCGATTCAGCTGTTACGGCCCCGGGACGCCACGCGCCACTGGTCCACCACCGTACCGTGGCGAACGACGGTAAGCGTGTCGTGCAGGTTCACGACGACGCAGCAGTGGTTCGGGACGATGCGGACGATCTCGCCGACACGGGGACGCCGTCCCTCGGTCCACGCCACACCGTGGTGTTCGGACAGCGAGCGGATGGTGGCATCGGGATACTCGGCGATGCTGCCGAAGCCGGGGAGCCACGCCGACCGGTCCTGGCCGAGCGCCTTGGAGCCGGCATCGACCACGAAGTGGCCATCGGCATGGGACGCCACCACGGTTGCGGCAACGACCATCGCAATCGCATCAGGCGCGGCTGAACCCAGCGCCACCTGCTGGCAGTCCTGGAACACGTACGTGCCCGGACGCTCATCGGTCACGGGCGCGCGTGAGGACAGGTGCGCCGTGGGTGTACAACCTGCGCTGAGAATCCGCACATCGAACCCGGCGGACGCAAGCCGCTCCCGAGCCGCATCGAGCACCCGCACCTCGTCGTCTGCCGCCTCGTGCGGTGCGTCGCACGACGCATAGGCATGGCCCCCGAAGGTGAATGCGCCCGCCACGTCGAGGCCCGCGCGTTCCGCCGCCTGCGCCACCACCAGCACCTCGTCCGGTGGCACGCCCGTGCGGTGCAGTCCAGGATCGAGTTCGATGAGGACGCGCAGTTTCCGTGCACTGCCAGCGACCGCGCGACCGAGCGCCTCGGCCGAGTCGACCGACTCGACCCCCACCATCATCGACACGCGTTCATGGAGGGCACGCACGCGTCGCGCCCGCTCGGGACGGCCGGCCCATGTCGGATATGCCTGGAAGAAGTCGTCGAACCCGGCGTCGGCCAGCACCTCGGCCTCGCCCAGGGTGGCGACCGTCAGCCCCACCACCCCTGCGTCGATCTGCCGCCTGATCACCTCGATGCACTTCGAGGTCTTGGTATGCGGCCGGAGCCCCACGCCGCGTGAGGCCAGCAGCGTCGCCATGCGCGCGATGTTGGCCTCGAGCACGTCGAGGTCGATGACAGGTGTCGGGGTGTCGATCTGGTCGGGAAGCTGGATGGTCGGTGAGGGACGGCGCACGCACGAAATGCTAATGGCTAATCGCCAATCGCCAAATGGAATTTCCCATCAGCAATCAGCGATTAGCAATCAGCACTGTGCAGGCAGCGGTGTTCGTTACCGCTGCGGCGCGGGCGCAGCCGGGGCGGCGCCGCGGCCAACGCCAGGTGTCGGCACCTGCTCGGGGGGCATGCGGAGGAGCGACGGATAGACCCAGCCCGCCGGGAGCACGCGGTCCGGATCGGGACGGTAGCTGAGGTACTCGATGTGGTCCGTCACACCGCTCCAGCCGTGCGCCACCTTGTTGGGGACGATGATGATGTCGCCGGGGCCGACCCTCCGGCTGTAGGAGCCCGGACCAGCGATGCCGCTGCCGCTCGGGCCGTTCATGACGTTCGGCACGCCAGACGCGGGGCGCTGATTGAGGATGACGCCACCCGTGGTCAGGATGCCCGAACCCGAGGTGATGTAGTAGATCTCGGGGGTGTAGTCGTGCCAGAGGACCGGCACCGGGTCACCCGGCTTGTCGTTCGTGGGCCCGCGGCGGATGATGCCGACGCCGAGGTTGTACTTGCCCATGTCGACGACGCGAAGCTGGCGGTCGGGCGGGTTCGCGGGCGAGTTCTTCAGCACGTAGTCGATTTCAGCCTTGGTGATGTCGAACGCATATGCCGGTGCGTCGCCCACGTTCGCCTTCTGGGTCGCCGGCGGCGGATATACCGGGGGTGTCTGCGGCGCGGGCGCCTGCGCGCCAGCCACGACTCCATAGGTCACCACGGCGGCCAGCGCCGTCACTGCGCCAATCATTCCCTGCTTCATCGAACCTCCTCAGGTCAGTAAGAGTGCCGCACTGTTATACACCTGACCGGCCGCGTGCAGCCGTCAGTGTGTCTGCCGGAGGGAGTGGCGGGTCGCCCGCATCAGCCGGGCGGGGCCATCGGGCGTGTTCACGAGACCGGCATCCTCGAATCCTGCGGCCCGGTAGCAGCGAATCGCCCGCTCGTTGTCGGGGGACGGGTCCGCCTGCACGGAGGTGACGGCGTCATCGGCGAACAGGCTGTCGAGGAAGGCGCGAAGCAGGCGGCGGCCGAGCCCCGCGCCGAGCAGGGCCGGATCGGCGATGAACAGGTCGATGCCGCGGGCGCCGGGGTCGCGTTCGTCCGGCCACCAGCCATCGCCGGAGTCGACCACGACGTAGCACTGGAGAAAGGCGACGGGTTGGCCGCCGAGGTGCGCGACGTAGACCCGCGTGGAGTCCTGGCCGTCGATGCAGGGCAGGTAGGCGTGGCGCACCTCGTCGAGTGTGCGCTCGCCCTCCCACCACTCGCGTACGTGGGGGCGCTGCAGCCACTCATGAAGGCGTGGGAGGTCGGAGGCCGTGAGCGGCGCGAACGATACCGGGTCGGACGCCGGCATGCCGGGCTGGTCAGCGCCTGGACAGGTAGGTGACGAGGGCAGCGAGTCCGCCTGCGAGGACCACGGCCCGGATGACCCGGATGAGGCTGACGAACCAGGCGATGCCGATGCCCAGCGCGGCCCACTGCACCCACCAGTGGCCAGGCGAGGTGACCAGGTTGATGAAGACCAGCATCATCAGGATGAGCGGGCCGGTGACCAGGAATTTCAGCGCACGGAGAGTCCTGAACATGTGTGGATCCTGCAAGCATTTGACGCAGCCGGCCGCGCAAAGTTCATGGACCTCCGACCTCTGAGATAATCAGAAGTCCTCCATGCCCACACAGTCGCAGACGCGCGTTCTCCATATCGACATCACCGGACACGACCACCCCGGCGTCACCCACTCGCTGACGGGCATTCTGGCCCGGGGCGATGCCCGGATCCTCGACATCGGCCAGGCGGTCATCCACGACGCCCTGGCGCTGGGGATGCTGGTCGAGCTGACGGATGAGATGAAGTCGTCGACGCTGCTGACCGACCTGCTGCTCGAGGCGCACCGCCTCGGCGTGCAGATCCGGTTCACGGCGGTCACGAACAGCGAGTACGAGCACTGGGTGCAGGCGCAGGGCAAGGGGCGCTACATCATCTCGGTGCTGGGGCACGACCTGACGGCGGAATACCTTCACGGCGTGAGCGGCGTGATCGCCGGTTCAGGGTTGAACATCGACCGCATCGAGCGGCTCTCGGGCCGCATGCCGCTCGACGGCAACGGCGCGTCGCGTGTGTGCGTGGAACTCTCGGCATCCGGCGATCTCGCGAGCGAGGACGACATGCGCACCGCGCTGCTCGCGCTGACGCAGATGTACGACATCGACGTGGCGTTCCAGCACGACAATGTCTACCGGCGCAACCGGCGGCTGGTGGCGTTCGACATGGACTCCACGCTGATCCAGACCGAAGTGATCGACGAACTCGCCCGCCTGGCGGGTGTCGGCGATCAGGTGTCCGCGATCACCGAAGCCGCCATGCGCGGCGAACTCGACTTCCAGGGGAGCTTCCGTCGTCGTGTCGCGCTGCTGAAGGGGCTACCCGAGTCTGCGCTGCAGCGCGTCGTCGACACGGTGCCGATCATGGACGGCGCCGAGCGGCTCATCTCCACGCTCCGTCGCCTCGGGTACAAGACCGCCATCCTCTCAGGCGGCTTCACCTTCATGGGACGGGAGCTTCAGCGCCGCCTGGGGATCGACTACCTCCACTCCAACGAACTCGACATCGTCGATGGCGTGGTGACGGGGAATGTGAAGGGGGAAATCGTCGACGGCGCGAGGAAGGCGCACTATCTCGCCGAGATTGCGAAGGCCGAGGGGCTCAGCATGGAGCAGGTGATTGCGGTGGGCGACGGCGCGAACGATCTGCCGATGCTCAGGCTCGCCGGACTCGGCATCGCCTTCCGCGCCAAGCCGGTGGTCCGCCAGAGCGCGCGCCAGGCCATCTCGACGATGGGGCTGGACGGGATTCTGTACCTGCTCGGTGTGCGGGATCGCGAGGCGTTCTAGCGGAGGGCTGAAGGTCCGGCTAAAGCCGGACCCTACGACTGTCCGTGTCCAACCTCCAACCTCCAACCCCTGACCTGTGCCCTCTGCCTTCCAGTTCCGACTTCCAACTTCTGAGTTCTGAGTTCTACCGGGCCCAGCCGATGTCTTCGTAGATCCAGTCGGCGAAGCCGAACGCGCCGAAGTTGGCGAGGCCCGATCTGGTGACGACGATTTCGGGGCGCTGGTAGAGCGTCAGCGAGTGGCCGATCTCCCAGATCTTCGCGTCCAGCTGGTTGGCCATCTCCGTGGCCCTGGCCCGATCGAGTTCGGCGTTCGCCGCGGCGAACAGGCGGTCGATCTCTGGATCGCCGATGCGCGAGTAGTTCTGCTGGATGTCGAACGTGCCGTCGGCCCTGCGCACCGGCGTGGCGTAGATGGAGCGCGCCGAGCTGATGGGATACGGCGTGCCGATCCAGGCGAACACCGTCACGTCGAACTGCCCGGGGGTGATGTACTTCTCGAAGAAGTCGGGGCTCGGCACCGTGTCGATGAGGAGCCGCATGCCGACCTGCGCCAGCATGTTCTGCATCAACTCGGTCTCCTGCTTCGACGTGTTCACGGCTGACGGGATGACGGCGTGGATCTCGAGCGGCACGCCGTCCTTCATCCGCACCTTGCCGTTCATCCTCCAGCCCGCTTCGTCCAGCAGCTGCCGCGCGCGCTCCGGGTTGTAGGTGCCCACTTCACCGGAGTTGTCGCGATAGCCCTCCTGGTTCGCCATGAAGATGTGGTTGCCGAGCGGCTCCGCCTTGATGCCGAGCGGCGCGAGCAGGGCCCGGGCAATGGCCTGCCGGCTGATGGCCATCGACATGGCCCGGCGGACCCGCACGTCCTTGAGGATGGGACCCGTGCCGTTGATCGTCAGGTGCCTGAAGTTCGGTCCTCCCGCCAGCCGGATGTCGACACCCTCGATTTCCTGCGCACGCAGGAACTTGTTTACGTCGGGGCCCACGTCCATCGCGTCGATCTCGCCGTTCGCCACCGCGTCGATCTGCGCGTCCGGATCGATGTTGCGATAGACAAGCCGCTCGAGCTTGGCCGGCTGCCCCCACCACTTCTCGTTGCGCACGAGCGTGACCGTCTTGCCTGTCAGGTCGACCGACCCGAACTTGAACGCCCCCGCGGTGGTCAGCGGCCGGTCCTTCCAGCCTTCGTTGAAGATCTTCGGATCGCGATTGGTCGACGCCGGGTAGATGTGGTCGAAGATCGGCTGCCAGTCCGAGTACTTGTTCTTGAACGTGACCACGACCTCACGGTCGTCGCGGCCACGCTCGACGCTGGCAATCGCTTCCCAGCCGTTCGCGGACGAAATCTGGTAGCGCGGATCGGTACCGTTGTTCGCGCGCCACTGCCAGTGGAACTCCTCCCACGTAATCGGCGTGCCGTCGTACCAGGCGGCCTTCGGGTTGATCTGGAACGTCACCACCTGCTTCGGCTCGAGCACCAGCGTCGGTTCCGCGGCCAGCAGGTCGCGGTTCCATACCGGGTTGCCCGCCGCGTCCGACGTGTACGCCGAGGGCGTGAAGGCCTTGCTCACGTCCGAGGTGGCGACCTCGGTGCCGTCGATCTGGTGGTAGTTGTAGTTCACCGGCATGGCGTCGATCGGCCAGGTGAACGTGCCGCCCTCCTTGACCTGATCGCGCGGCAGCTGCCGGATCTGGTTGGTCTTCGCCCCCTGCGACTGCATCGGTCCCGTGTCGGCCCGTCCCACGCATGCAGAGGTGCCGAGGACGACCAGGAGTGGCAGTGCGGTGACAATTCGGAACTTCATGCGTTCACTTCCGAGTTCTGACTTCTGAGTTCCCGGTTCCTCAGAGCACTTGTGCGGATGTTGCCCAGTGGCACGCATCGAGGTGGTCCGGACCACCCGTTCGCGGCGCCAGTGCAGGCGGCTCGTCGATGCAGCGCTGCCGCTGCGCATCGTTCAGCTCGTGCGCGAACTTCTGGCACCGCGTGCGGAACCGGCAGCCCGACGGTGGGTCTGCCGGACTCGGCAGGTCGCCCTTCAGCACGATGCGAACGCGCTGCCGTTCCTTGTGCGGATCGGGCAGGGGGATCGCCGAGAGCAGCGCCTGCGTGTAGGGATGCGCCGGACTGTCGAACACCTCGTCGATGTCGCCGGACTCGATGATGCGCCCCAGGTACATCACGGCGATGCGGTTGGCGAGGTGGCGGACGACCGCGAGGTCGTGCGCCACGAAGAGGTACGAGAGGCCGAGTTCCGCACGCAGCCGCTCGAGCAGGTTGATCACGCCGGCACGAACGGACACGTCCAGGGCTGACACCGGCTCGTCCAGGACCAGCACCTTCGGCTCGAGCGCGAGCGCTCGCGCGATGCCGATGCGCTGGCGCTGTCCTCCCGAGAACGCCGCAGGGTAGCGGTTCACGTGCTCCCCGCGCAGGCCAACGAGACGGAGCAGTTCACGAACCCGCGTGGTCACCCGTTCGGGCGGCGTGCCGTGTGCCCGAAGCGGCTCGGCCAGGATGTCGCCGATCGGCAGGCGCGGGTCGAGCGAGGCCATCGGGTCCTGGAACACCACCTGCAGATCGCGTCGCACCGAGAACCGATCGGCGGCGGACATGCGGGCCGTGTCCGAGCCGAGCACCTCGATCGAGCCGGACTGCGGACGATCGAGGTTGAGGATCTCCATGATGGTGGTGGTCTTGCCGCAGCCCGACTCACCCACGAGCCCCAGCGTTTCACCGGCACGGATATCGAAGCTGACGCCGTCCACGGCCCGGACCTCGCCCACCTTCCGGCGCAGCACCGCCCCCTTCATCAGGGGATAGGCCTTCACCAGATCGCGCACGGCCACGACCGCCGGGCGCGCCTCGCGGGGAAGCCGGGTGGACTCGCCCTGCGGCAGCACCGGTGTCGGGAAGACGTCGCGGCTCGTGAGGTTCCGCGCCTCGATGTCGTCCCTGAAGTGGCAGGCCGAGCGCTGGACGCTCGGCACCCCGCCGCGAAGGATCGGCAGCAGGGCGGGCTCCTCGCGGGTGCAGATCTCCTGGCGCATCGGGCAGCGCGGCACGAACGGGCAGCCGGCCGGCAGATCGACGAGCGAAGGCGGCGTGCCCTCGATCGGCGTCAGCGGCTCCCGGGCGCCGCGGTCGGCGCGCGGAATCGACCCGAGCAGGCCGAGCGTGTACGGCATGCGGGGGCGATAGAACACCTCGTCAACCGTGCCGGTTTCCACGATCGTTCCTGCGTACATCACAGCGACCCGGTCCGCCACGCCCGCGATCACGCCAAGGTCGTGCGTGATGAGCACGATGGCGGCCCCGGTCATCGTCCGGGCGGTCTGCAGCACGTCGAGAATCTGCGCCTGAATCGTGACGTCGAGCGCCGTCGTCGGCTCGTCCGCAATGATGAGCGCCGGCTTGTTGGCAATCGCCATCGCGATCATCACGCGCTGGCGCATCCCGCCGGAGAACTCGTGCGGGAACGCGCTGGCTCGCTGCGCGGCATTCGGGATGCCGACGACGTCGAGCAGTTCCACCGCCCTCCGGTGCGCGGCGGCGGAGTCGATGGGCTCATGCACGAGGATCGCTTCGGCGATCTGGGCGCCCACGGTGTAGACCGGCGTCAGCGCCGACAGCGGGTCCTGGAACACCATCGCAATCCGCTTGCCCCGTACCGCCGACAGCGCGGCATCGCTCTGGCCGATGAGTTCCTGCCCGTCGAGCCGTGCCGACCCGGTGACCGTGGCGGACCCGGGCAGGAGGTTCATGACCGCGAGCGATGAGACCGACTTGCCCGAGCCAGACTCGCCGACGATTCCGAGGAGTTCGCCGGGGCGGACGTCGTAGCTCACCCCGCGGACCGCGCGGACGGTGCCAGCCTCTGTCCGGAAGCGCACCGACAGGTTGGAGACCGACAGGAGCGGCGCAGGTGTCGTGGCTGCCATCTAGCTCCGCCCCTGGGTGTTCGGATCGAAGGCGTCGCGCAGTCCGTCGCCCACGAGGTTGATGGCGAGGACCAGGATGACCAGAAAGCCGGCGGGGAAGTAGAACTCCCACGGGAACGTCAGGGCGGCTCCCGCGTAGTCGCCGATGAGCGTGCCGAGCGACACGTCAGGCGGCTGCACCCCGAAGCCGAAGAACGAGAGGCCCACCTCCGCGAGGATCAGCGAGCTCACGTTGATGGTGGCGTCGATGATCAGCAGCGACGCCATGTTCGGCAGGATGTGCCGGAAGATGATGCGCCAGCCCGGAACCCCCATGAAGCGCGCCGCATGCACGAACTCGCGCTCGCGCAGGGAGAGTGTCATGCCGCGGACGATGCGCGCGGTGACCATCCACTGGAAGGCCGCGAGCAGTACGACGAAGATGAGCCACGTCCGACCCCTGAAGCTGGGGGAGAGGATCGCGATGATGAGAAAGGCCGGGAGCACCATCAGCAGGTCGATGATGGTGACGAGGGCCGTGTTGATCTTCCCGCCGAAGTAGCCGGCGAACGCACCGACGGTTGCGGCGAGGGCGGTTGACATCACCGCGCCCAGCAGCCCGATCACCAGCGACTTCTGCATGCCGCGCATGGTGAGCGCGAAGACGTCGAAGCCGTTCTGCGTCGTGCCGAACCAGTGAGAGGCGCTCGGCGGCTCGAGGAACGCGTTGAAGTCCAGCTCGGTGTACTGCCAGGGCGACACGAACGGGCTCAGGTAGGCGAGCGCAAACAGGAGGGCAACGACGAGGAGGCCGAACATCGCGGCGCGCTGTCGCACGAAGCGGTGCCAGACGAGCTGCAGGCGCGAACTGGCCTCGGCCTCAGCGCCCGGGACGCCCGCCTCTTCGAGTGGCGGCTGGAAACCAGAGCCGGCCGCCGTGCTGCTCGGCGCGCCTGCCGCGGCTGCTCCGCCCGCTGGACCTGCCCCTCCTGCCCCCTCTGTCCGTGCGTCGGGCATCGTCACACGCGGACCCGCGGGTCCAGCGCCGCATAGGCCAGGTCCGAGAGGAAGCCTGCGATGAGCACGAGGACACCGACGAACAGCGTGACGCCCGCCACCGAGTTCACGTCGTTCTTGGTGACCGACTGGACGAAGTACTCGCCCATGCCGTGCCAGCCGAACAGGCGCTCCGTGAACGTGGCGCCGACGAAGAGCATGGCGAACTCGTACGCAAAGAACGTGGCCATCGGGATCAGCGCGGTCCGCAGGCCGTGCTTGATCAGGGCGCGCGAGCGACTGAGCCCCTTCGCGCGTGCCGTGCGCAGGAAGTCGCTGCCGAGCACGTCGAGCATGGCGTTCCGCTGGTAGCGTCCGTAGAACGCCACCGCGATCACGATGAGCACGAGGGAGGGGAGCACGAGGTGGGCCAGGCGGTTGAGCAGCCCCTCGGTGGTCCAGGGATGCATGCCGGGCGTCATCTCGCCGGTGGTGTAGAGCAGCTTGAACCCGAGGGCGTCGTTCAGCCCGATGCCGGCATTCTTGAACAGCACACCCAGCACGACAGCCGGGATGGAGAGCACGACGAACGAGAAGACCGTGAGCAGGCGGTCCGCGGGCTGGTACTGCTTCACGGCGCCGTACGCGCCCGCCGCCACGCCGAGCAGGGTGCCGACGATCGCGCCCACCAGGACGAGCCGGAGGCTGACCCACATGCGCCGGCCGATCTCGTCGTTCACCGACTGGTTGTCGATGGTGCGGCCCAGGTCGCCGCGCACGAGGCCGCCAGCCCAGCGCGAGTAGCGGGTGAGCACCGGCACCTTGTCGTTCATGTTGAGCTGGTCGAGCGTGGCGTCGACGACGGCCGGGGGCGGGGGCGGGTTGCGTCCCTCGTACCGCGCGCGCGGGCGGAGCTGCGTGGCTGCGAGCAGGTAGGCCACCGAGGTGGAAACCACCACGAGGCATAGCAGATACACCAGCCGCCGGAGCAGAAAGCCTGTCATTGCGTGGGTGACATGTTACAGGACGCCGGGAGGGCCGGGATGGCCCGCAGGGACGGGACCAGGGTTCGACAGGCGAATCCGCCGGACCCGACGACGTATCATGCCGGTGCTGCTGATGGAGACTGCCGCCACCCCTGCCGTCGAGTTCGATGCGGTGTCGTTCGCGCACCCCGGTGGCGGCGAGGTGCTGCGTGCCGTGTCCTTTGCCTGCCGCGCGGGGGAAACGGTCGCGCTCGTCGGCCGCAGCGGAGCCGGCAAGACGACGCTGTTGAAGATGGTGAACCGCCTGCTCGAACCCACGCGCGGCGCGGTGCGGGTGCAGGGACGGGAAACCCGGTCGTGGGACGCGATTCGGCTGCGGCGGAGCACCGGCTACGTCATGCAGGACGCCGGCCTCTTCCCGCACATGACCGTCGCCGAGAACGTGGCCACGCTCCCCCGGCTCGAGCGCTGGTCCGACGCGCGCACGGAGCAGCGGGTCCATCAACTGCTGACGCTCGTCGGGCTCGACGCTGCGCACTATGCGTCCAGGCGTCCTGCCGAACTGTCGGGAGGGCAGCGCCAGCGGGTCGGACTCGCACGGGCGCTCGCCATCGACCCGCCCGTCCTGCTGATGGACGAGCCGTTCGGCGCGCTCGACCCGACCACCCGTCGTGAGGTCCGTCGCGCGTTCATCGACCTGCAGCGCCAGCTGGCGACGACGACGCTGGTGGTGACCCACGACCTGCGGGAGGCGTGCCTGATGGCTGACCGCGTCGCCGTGCTGGAGGCCGGTGCGCTGGTCGCGATCGCCCCGCCGGACGAACTGCAGGCCTCGGACGATGCCCGCATCCGTTCGCTCTTCGAGGACGTGCCGTGATCGGGCTGTTCACCTTCTGGCGCGCGCACGCTGGCGAGCTGGCGGTGCTCCTGCGGCAGCACGTGCTGCTCGTGCTCGCCTCCACCCTCGTGGCTGTGCTCGTGGGCGTACCCGCCGGGATCGCCGCGGCGCGCCGGCCGCGTGCCGGACAGATCCTGCTGGTGACCGCCAACGCCCTGCAGACCATCCCGAGCCTGGCGCTCCTGGGCTTCCTGCTGCCGCTCCCGGTGATCGGCGGGCTCGGCCCGAGGACCGCCCTCGTGACGCTGGCGCTCTACGCGCTGCTCCCCGTGCTGCGCATGACCGTCACCGGTATCCGGGCCGTCGAACCGGCCGTCGTGGAGGCCGGACTCGCCATGGGCATGACGCCCGGCCAGCTGCTGCGCCTGGTGCAGGTGCCTCTCGCGCTGCCGGCGATCGTGGCGGGCGTTCGCATCGCCACGGTGATCGGCGTCGGCACCGCCACCATCGCCGCGGCGATCGGCGCAGGTGGCCTCGGGGAATACATCTTCCGGGGCCTGTCGATGGTGGACACCACGACCATCCTGGCCGGTGCCATCCCCGCGGCCGGTCTCGCCCTCGCGGCCGACGGCGGCCTGGCCCTCGTCGAGCATCGCGTGCGGCGGCAGCCTCCCTCGTTCGGGGCCATCCTGCGTGTCGCCGGGGCGGCCGGCGTCCTGATGGTCCTCCTGCTCGCGGGACTCGCGGGCCGCACGGCCACCGGCACGATCGTCGTCGGCTCCAAGAACTTCACGGAGCAGGTGCTCCTCGGTGAGCTGGTGGCGCAGGCGCTCGAACGCGAGGGGCTGAAGGTTGACCGCAAGCTGAACCTCGGAGGGACCTTCGTCGCCGATCGCGGACTCCGGTCCGGCGAACTCGACGTCTATGTCGAGTACACCGGCACGGCGGTCACGTCCGTCTTTCACCAGCCCGTGCCGCACGACTCTGCCGGCGCGCTGGCGCGCGCCCGCGACCTTTATGCCGCGCAGGGCGTGAGCGCCCTGGCGCCGCTCGGCTTCAACAACACGTTCGCCATCCTCGTCCGCGGCGACGATGCGCGGGCGATGGGGTTGCGCACGGTGTCCGACCTCGCGCGCGTGGCGTCGCGCTGGACGCCCGGCTTCGGCTACGAGTTCCTCCAGCGCGACGACGGGTATGCCGGGCTCGTGGGGGCGTACGCACTCCGGTTCGGGAACCCGCCGAAGGGCATGGATCTGTCGCTCATCTACAAGGCGCTCGCCGATCGGCAGGTGGACGTCATCGCCGGCGACGCCACGAGCGCGCTCATCGACCAGTTCGGCCTCGTGGCGCTCGAGGACGACCGCCAGTACTTCCCGCCGTACGACGCCGTGCCGCTCGTCCGCACCGCCTCGCTGCTGAAGCATCCGGAGATCGGCCGTGCCTTCGAGCGGCTCGCCGGCCGCAACTCCCATGCGGACATGCGCGCGATGAACGCGGCCGTCGATGTCAGGCACGATGCGCCCGCGGACGTTGCGCGGAGGTTCTTCGCGGGACTGGGGCGTTGAAGAGAGCGTGTGGGGCAGTCGAGGCGACACTCCTGGCGGTCCGGCCCGTCCCACCCGCCTGACCCGCCAAAACGATCGACCAGACGGTAGAATCTCTGCCGTGAAGCGCCCGGCTCTCGCCCTCGTTCTCCTGCTCCTGGGTACTCGCCCGTCGCTGGGGCAGGCCCCCGCGCCCATCGACTACGCCACCGCCCGTCAGGACCGGTCACTGAAGGCAGTACGCGCCAGCGGGCCCATCGTGCTCGACGGCACACTCAACGAACCGGCGTGGCAGGAGACGCCGCTCGCGAACGGGTTCCGGCAGAACGAGCCGCGCGAAGGGCAGCCGGCGACCTTCGACACCGACGTGCGGGTGCTCTACGACGAGCAGGCGATCTACCTCGGCGTCTTCGCACACGACGATCAGCCGGCCGACGTCGTTGTGAGCGACCTGAAGAAGGATTTCAACACCGGGGCGAGCGACGCGTTCCTCGTGGTGTTCGATACGTTCGCGGACCAGCGCAACGGGTTCGAGTTCGCCACCAATCCGGCGGGCGCGAAGTGGGACGCGCAGATGTCCAACGAGGGGCGCGAGAGCAACGCGAACTGGGACGGCATCTGGGACGTGAAGACCCGCGTGGCGCCGGACGGCTGGTTCGCCGAGATCCGCATTCCGTTCAAGACGCTGAAGTTCACGGAGGCCGATCCCCAGGCGTGGGGCGTGAATTTCCAGCGCCGCCTCCGGCGCAGGAACGAGGAGAGCTACTGGTCGCCGCTGCCGCGCATCTACAACCTGGACCGCGTGTCCATGGCCGGAAGCCTCACGGACCTGCAGCGGCTCAGGCCCGGACGCAACCTGCGCGTGAAGCCGTTCGTGTCCACCAGCTCCAGCACTGTCGGCCGGAATCCGTCGAAGGGCGACGCCGACGCCGGGCTCGACGTGAAGTACGGCCTGACGACGGGCCTCACGCTCGACGCGACGATCAACACGGACTTCTCGCAGGTGGAAGCGGACGAACAGCAGGTGAACCTCACCCGCTTCAACGTGCTCTTCCCCGAGAAGCGCGAGTTCTTCCTCGAGAACTCCGGCATCTACCAGTTCGGGTTGCCCTATCAAGGGAGCAACACGCTCGGCAGCGCGAGCCCCGCGGCATCGGGCCGGCAGAACTCACCGCCCGATACGAAGCTGTTCTTCAGCCGGACGATCGGCCTCTCGGACAGTGGTGACGCCATTCCGATCCTCGCCGGCTCACGGCTGACCGGGCGCGCGGGCGCGTACTCGATGGGCGTCCTGAACGTGCAGCAGCGCGAGCAGGGGGCCGTGCCCGCGACCAATTTCACCGCGGTGCGCATCGACCGGGCGGTGCTCGCGAACTCCGACATTGGCGTCATGCTGCTGAACAAGGACGCGGCCGGTGCCGGCTTCAACCGCGCGGCCGGTGTCGACGCGAACTTCCGCTTTGGCCAGCTGTCGATGGGAGCCTACGGGGTCAAGACGGCAGCACCCGAGTCAGTCGTGCCTGGCACCGGCGAGGACTTCTCGACACGCGCGAACTTCAACTACCAGTCGCGGCGCTACATCGTGCGCGGCGCCTACGAGATGATCGGCCGCCGCTTCAGGGACGAGATGGGCTTCGTCCCCCGGGTCGGCGTGAACCGCGCGGCCACCTATGGCCGGCTGAACCTGCGGCCGAAGTGGGCCTCGGAGAAGTTCCATGTCCGGGAGATCGGGCCGCACTACCACTTCGAGCACTTCGATCGGCGCGACGGCACCGGCATCGAATCGCGCTACTTCGACTGGCACCTCGTGCTGATGTTCAACGACAGCGGGTTCTTCGAGGGGGGCGTCAACCGCAACCGCGAGGGGAACGTGGCGCCGTTCACGCTGAACAGCGCCAGGGGCGTGAAGGTGCAGCCGGGCGTCTACGACTTCGACGAGTACTTCGTGCTCTATCGCTCGAACAACGCGAAGCGGGTGTCGTACGAGACCCGTGTGTCGACCGGCGAACTCTACAACGGCACGAGGAACGGCTACGCGTTCGCGCCAACGCTCCGCCTGAACGAGCACCTGAACGCCTCGGTCAGCCTGCAGATCAACGACATCGACCTGCCCAACGCCTCGTACGTCTCGAAGCTCATCGCCACGCGCGTGAACTACAGCGTCAACACGAAGGTCTTTTTCAATGCGCTGGTGCAGTACAACACCGACACGCGGCAGTGGACGTCGAACCTGCGCTTCAACGTGATCCACCGCCCGCTGAGCGACATCTTCCTCGTCTACAACGAGCGCCGCCTCGAGACGACCGGCGACCTCGTCGACCGCGCCGTCATCGCGAAGATGACGTATTTGTTCGCGTTTTAGAGAGGGCAGGCAAGTCGGGCAGGGCTGGCTGGACTGGGGGCCGCTGGGGCCGGCGGGTCCGGCGAGGACAGTCCTGCCTGCCCCGCCAGCCCCGCCTGCCCGGTGTATTCGCTACGCGAGCGCCGTGCGGTACAGCGCCATCAGCTTCGTCCAGGCTTCCTCGGCTTCGGCCTGGTTGTAGATCGGGCCGTTGGCATCGGCCGGCATGTCGGGCACGCACCAGCCGTGCAGGCTCTTGTAGACCTTGATCTCCGCCGCGCGGCCCGCCTTCCTGAAGGCCTCGCGCAGCTTGTCCTTCGCATCGGGCTGGCGCTGGTCGTCGTTCGAGGCGATGCCGATGTAGAGGCGCGCCTTCATCTTCGGGATGAGCAGGTGCGGGCTGCTCGGCGCGTCGGTCACGAGGCCGCCGCCGTGGAACGAACCGACGGCGCCGATGCGGTTGGGCGCCGCGGCTGCCGTGCGGAATACCAGCGGCCCGCCCATGCAGTAGCCCTGCGTGCCGATCTTCTTCGACGTGTCGACCGCCTTCTGCTTGTCGAGCCACGCCACGAACGCCGTCACGTCCTTCTCGGCCGCGCCCTCGGCGCCGATCGAGCCCATGAGCGGGGTGATCTTGTTACGGTCGGTCGGGTTCGAGAAGCTGAACTTGCTGATGTCGGTGAACACCGGCGACTTCGCGACGCGGTAGAACGGGTTCGGCACGAGCACCGAGTAGCCCGCCACGGCGAGCCGCTTCGCCATCTCGCGCATCGAGACGCGGAGGCCGAAGGCGTCCGGCCAGATGATGACCGCCGGGTGTGCGCCGGTGGCCGGGTAGATGAACGCGCAGTCGCAGGTGCCGTCAGGCGTCTGGATGACCACGTCGGTCTCCACGATGTCGCGGCCAGCCGCGCCGACGGTCGCCGTGGCGGCCAGTCCTGCGGCGGTCAGGGCGACGAAGTCGCGGCGTGAAAGGTCGGAAGGCTGCTCGTCGATCGGGGCGTGCTGGTCGGCCATGCTCGTGTCTCCTTGTGCGCGGGGCGCAGTCGTGCGGTGCGGGGGGATTCTACACGGGCGCGGGTCCGGCTGAAGCCGGCCCCCACGAGTGAGGGGCGGGCCGGGCAGGCAAGGCTGGCAGGGCCGGCAGGGCAGGCGGGGCTGGCCGGGCAGGTTGGACTGAGATGCAGCCCCACCTGCCCTCAGAGCGCCCCGAGCAGCTCGCGCGCGAAGGCGATCTCGTCGTCGTTCACGAGATGTCCCATCCCGGGGTAGATGCGGCAGGTGACCGCGGCTCCCTTGCGGTCGAAGACCGCCGCCGTTTCACGGACGCGTGTCTCGGGTACGTGCGAATCGATGTCGCTGCAGCCGAGGAACACCGGCGTGCCCTCGAAGGTGCCCGGGTAGTCCCAGGTCGTGCCGGGTGCACCAATCGCGCCGCCGCTGAACAGCAGGAGCCCGCCGTAACGCGTCGCGTGCCTGATGGCGAACTCGGACGCGAGGCACGCCCCCTGCGAGAAGCCGCCGACGATGATGCGGGAACGGGGGATGCCGGCGGCCTCGACACGCGACACGAGTGCGGCGAGGACCGCGATGCCCGAGGAGACGCCGGGCTCGTTCTGCGCGACGTCCGCCATGAACGACAGCGGGTACCACGTCCGATTCGCGGCGGCCGGCGCGAGCCACGTGATGTCCGGCTGTTCGACGCGCCGGGCGAGATCGAGGATGTTGGCGGGGGCGGCGTTGCGCCCGTGCACCATGATGGCGACGGCCCGGCCCGTTCCGAGCGGAGCCCCGGCTTCGACGAGCGGTTGTCCCTCGTGCGGGAGCATCAGCGATACACCACGGGCACGAGGCCGGCCTCGATCTCCCCACGGAACCGCTCTTCCCACGGGGGC
Source organism: Vicinamibacterales bacterium (assembly GCA_046331345.1). Classification (GTDB taxonomy): domain Bacteria; phylum Acidobacteriota; class Vicinamibacteria; order Vicinamibacterales; family CAVVIG01; genus CAVVIG01. Next base: position 238,552 of record JAXLRA010000008.1, read on the forward strand.
AGGCGCAGTTCGCGCCCGAGGGCCGACAGGTCCTCGTCCACGGTGAAGCCGGGGGCAATGGTCGCCACCTCGAACAGCACGTTGCCCGGTTCACGGAAGTAGATCGACTGGAAGTAGCAGCGGTCGCGCAGTTCGGTCACCCGCAGGCCGCGCGCCAGGAGATCCTCGCGCAGCCGCACCTGTTCCTCCGGCGTGGCGATGGCCATGGCGACGTGATGGACCGTGCCGAGGCCATTGACCGCGACCGGCGCATGCGCGTCTTCGACCACGTCGATGCAGTGCCCGGCGGCGGCGCGTCCAGCGGCCAGGCGGGTCCGGTGCCCTTCCTGCGCGACGACCGCGTACCCGAGCATGCCGGTCATGAGGTCGATGGTCGGCTGCGCCTGATGGACGAGCATCGTCACGCTGTGGAGTCCGCGGATGGCGTGGGCCTCGCCGACGCCGTTTCCGGTCCACGGCGTCCGCGCGTCGCTGGCGGCGATGAGTTCGAACCAGAGCCCGGAAGGGTCCACGGTGGAGAGGACCTGCTCGCCGAATCGCGCGGGCTCATCGCGGACCACCGCGCCGGCCCCGGCCAGGCGTGCACGCCACCAGTCGAGCGAACCAACCGGTACGGAGAACGACGTGGCGATCACCTGCCCCGCGCCTTTCGTGCCGGCCCGGACGCCACGGTCCTTGTAGGGGAACGTCGTCCAGATGGTGCCCGGCGTGCCGCGCTCGTCTCCGTAATAGAAGTGATAGACGTGGTGGTTGTCGAAGTTCACCGTCTTCTTCACGAGACGCATGCCCAGCAGGTCCAGGCAGAAATCCAGGTCCTGCTGCGCATCGTCGACCGTGGCCGTGACGTGATGGAGCCCGAGGATGGTGTGCGGCATCCGTGCATCTTAAGGCTGGGAGGGCCGGGAAGGGCAGGAGGGGGCGGGATGGCCCGGAGGGCCCGACGGTCAGGACGGCCGGGAACCGCAGACGCGCATGCCATCGACGGGGCCCGCCTCAGCTCAGCCGTGCGGCTATGATCGGTGCGTGGGTGCCGTGTCACCGAAAGCAGGAGCGAAGCGGCGCGGGGCGGCGAAGCGCCGGCCGCGGACGCCAGCGCTCCGGTCTGAGCGCAGTCGCGGGCAGATCCTGCGCGCGGCGCTGGCGCTGTTCTCGACGCACGGCTATCACGGGACGAGCATGCGGGACATCGCGACCGACGCGAAGGTCTCGATCGGGAACGTGTACCACCAGTTCCACGACAAGGAGACGATCTTCCGCGAGTTGCTCGAGCAGTTCTGGCGCACGCTCGAAGACCCTGCCACGCCGCTGAACGTGGCGCTGCACGGCGGCGCATTCCCCGACGATCTGGAAACACTCGCGCGAGCGGTGCGCGAAACCGTGGCGCGCTCGCGTCAGTACGTCGCGCTCATCTACGTGGACGTCGTGGAGTTCGACGGCAGCCACATCCGGCGCTTCTATCAGGAGATGGCGGGCCGTTTCCAGGCGTTCCTCGACTCCGACGCGGGCCGTGCCTCCCGTGAGCGCCTCAGGACCGACGTGCCTCCGGTGACCGCGATCATGACGACCGTGCGGTTCTTCTTCCAGTACTACTCGGTCGAACTGCTGTTCGGCGTGCCCAATCACTTCGGGGTCGACGAGGAGACGGCACTGCGTCAGGCCGTGGACGTGCTGAAGTTCGGCATGCTGCAGCCGGTCGACCGCGGCCCTCGCCACACGCCCTGAGCGTGCGTGGCCGGTGCTATAGTCGGCCTGCCGCCGTCGGCCCGAGTCCTGGCGGCCAGGAGGGATCCCAGATGAGACCGATGCTCGCGTCCGCCCTGTGTGCCGCAGCAGTCTTCGCCTCGACGACGGCCTTCGCCCAGGCGCCCGCGGCCCGGCCCGCCCCCGTGCCGACCCCGCCGTGCGGGCCCGGCCAGCCGGCCAGCAGCAAGAGCGTGGACAAGGCGTCGCGCTGCTTCGAGATGCGGACCTACACCGTCCAGGAGGGCAGCTCGATCGAACTGCTGCACAACCGGTTCCGGACGGCGACCAACCGGCTGTTCGTGAAGCACGGCATGCAGCTGGTCGGCTACTGGCAGCCCGTCTCGATGCCGAACACGCTCATCTACATCCTCGCCTACAAGGACAACGCGGACCGCGACCGGGCGTGGGCCGCCTTCAACACGGACCCGGAGTGGGTGAAGACCCGCACCGAGATGGCGGTCAGCGTGAAGGTGGACAGCGTCTTCCTGGGCGCGACCGACTACTCGCCGATCAAGTAGCGTCCGGCCGGTGTCGCTCGTCGCCTCGATCTTCCTGAACGACATCGCGCCGATCTTCGTGCTGGCGGCGGTCGGCTTCCTGCTGGCCCGCCGCGCCGGCGCGGACGTGAAGACGCTGTCTGCCGCCAGCTTCAACGCGCTCTCGCCGTGCCTCGTGTTCGCGCAGCTGGTCACGTCGCGCGTCAGCCTCTCCCAGTCGTGGCGGGTCGTGGCCTTCTGCGTGATCATCACCGCGGCCATCGGCGCGGCGGCCTACGCGGTCGCCGGCGCGCTGCGCCTGCGCGGTACCACGCGCACGAGCTTCCTGCTCGTCGTGCTCTTCTCGAATAGCGGCAACTACGCGCTGCCGGTGATCCTCTTCGCGTTCGGCAACCAGGCGCTGGCCTTTGCGAGCGTCTACTTCGTCACCAGTGCCATCCTGGTCTACACATTCGGCGTGTTCGTGGCCGCGAGCGGACGCGCGAGCGCGGGCCTCGCACTGCGGCGGGTCGTCGGCGTGCCGGCGGTGTGGGCCACCCTCGCGGCGGTGGCGATCATGGGCCTCGGGCTGGCCGTGCCGGAGGCCGTGATGCGGCCGGTGGGCCTGCTCGGCGATGCCGCCATTCCGGTGATGCTGCTGGTGCTCGGCATGCAGCTCGAGCGCCACTCGAAGCCGGAACATCCGACGGCGGTCTCGGCGGCGGTCGTGCTGTCGCTCCTGGTGGCCCCGGCCATGGCCTTCGTGCTGGCCGCGCTGCTCGGGCTCGAGGGCCCGGCCCGGCAGGCGGCGATTATCGAGGCGTCGATGCCGGCGGCGGTTGCCACCACGGTGCTGGCGCTGGAGTTCGAGCTCGACGCGCACTTCGCCACGAGCGTCGTGCTCTTCTCGACGCTCCTGAGCCCGTTCACGCTGGTCGCGCTGATCGCCTGGCTGCAGTAGCACGCTCGAGACGGGAAAGCGCGGGCGCCTGTCCCGAAGTGAGTCATCCATGCGATTGCAACAAACTGACACCATCCTTGTGGACTCCTGAGAATCGGACCTAGCCAGTCAAGATCGCCGCGTCCCCTGTCGATTGAGCAGTCATGCGCGCCTTCCTGGCCAGACTCACATTCCAGCAACGGCTCGAGGGCCTGGTGGCTGTCTCCACCGTCCTCGTGCTCGGGTTCAGCGGATATCTGCTCTACGGGTCGTGGCAGGCAGCGGCCGAAGCCACGTCGATCAGCGCGCTCACGCGGCTGGCGGTGGCGACGAGCGGCGCCGTGCATGAGTTGCAGAAGGAACGGGGCCGCTCGTCGGGTTTCCTCGGCAGCAAGGGGCAGCAGTTTGCTTCGGAGCTGACGGCGCAGCGCACGAGCGCCGACCGAGCCATCGAGGCACTGGACACGACCCTGCGCGGGATGCCCGGGTTGAGTGAGCGGGTCCGCGCACAGATGGCGGATGCGGGCCGGCAGCGCGCGGGCCTGGCCTCCATCCGCGAACGGGTGACGGCGCAGTCGGTGACGGGACCGGAGGCGATCGGCTTCTACTCGGCCGTCATCGCCAGCTACCTGACCGCCGTCGATCAGATGGCGCTGGTGCCCTCGCGTGGTGACCTCGTCCGGCAACTCGTGGCCTATGCCAACTTCCTCCAGGCCAAGGAACAGGCCGGCCAGGAACGCGCGGTGCTCAGCAACGCCTTCGGCGCCAACCGGTTCTCGCCCGTGCTCTACAAGTCGTTCGCGGGCATCGTCTCGGCAGAGCAGACCCGCATGGCGCTGTTCCGGACGCATGCCCGGCCCGAGGACGTGCAGGCGTTCCAGCGGACGGTGAGCGGCGCCGACGTGGCGCAGGCGGCGGCCTGGCGCGACCTGGCGTTCGAGAAGGCGTCCGAGGGCGGCTTCGGCATCGACCCTGCCGCGTGGTTCGCCGCGGCGACGAAGCGGATCGATCTCATGAAGCAGGTGGAGGACGGGCTCTCGAACGACATCGTGACGGCAGCCGCGCGGGCGCAGCACGGGGCCGAACGCTCGCTGGCGCTCGTCCTGGCCGCAACCATCGGGGCGCTGCTGTTCGGCGTCGGCGGCGCCGTCGTGCTCGGCCGGATGACGAGCCGGGCCTTGTCGAACGTCGCGTCCGAACTCAGCGAGAATGCCCGGCAGGTGACCGCTGCCGCGCGGCAGGTGGCCGCCTCGGCGCAGTCGCTCGCGCAAGGGGCGACGGAGCAGGCGGCCTCGCTCGAAGAGACGTCGGCATCGATGGAGGAGATGGCGTCGATGACCCACCGCAACTCCGACCATGCTGCCGCCGCCGCGCGGCTGGTCGACGGCATGTCCGCGCAGGTCGAGGCCTCGAACGTGGCCATCAGTGAGATGGTCGATTCCATGCGCGCCATCAAGGAATCGAGCGCCCGCGTGGGGCACATCATCAAGACCATCGACGAGATCGCCTTCCAGACGAACATCCTGGCCCTGAACGCGGCGGTGGAAGCGGCACGCGCAGGCGCGGCCGGCATGGGCTTCGCCGTCGTGGCCGATGAAGTACGGACGCTGGCCCAGCGGTCGTCCCAGGCCGCGAAGGATACGGCGAGCCTTATCGAGGAGTCGATTCAGCGCTCCAGTGATGGCGCCAGGCGCGTCGACGAGGTGACGACAGCGATTGCGGCCATCACCACCAGCGTGACCGCCGTCACCCGCATCGTGGAGGACGTGCGAGAGGCGAGCCGGCAGCAGACCTCCGGCATCGACCAAGTGGCGCAGGCGCTCGCGCAGATGGAGAAGGTCACACAGTCGACGGCGGCAACAGCCGAAGAAGGCGCTGCGGCCAGCGAGGAGCTGAACGCGCAGGCCGAGTGCTCGCTGCATGTCATCGGCGAGCTGCGTGAGCTGGTCCACGGCACCGGGCAGGCGGTGAGGGCGAGCGAGCCCGTTCCCGCGCCCGCGCGCGGGATTCACAGACGCGCGGCGTAACGCGCCCTGAACGGCCCACCTGAAGGTGGGCACTACAAGCGGGCCTCGTACGCAGTTCGTGTAGTGTCCGCCTTCAGGCGGACCGCACTCGCCCAACCGTATAATCCTCACGTCGAGATATCGGAGGTGAGGATGCGCGCGATTGTCGTGGGGCTCGGACTGCTGCTGGCTGGCGTGCGTGCGGAGGCGCAGCCGGCATCGTCGGACCGCGTCGACGCGTGGCGTGCCGCCGGCCAGTACTTCACCTGGACTTCCACGCTGCCCGAGAACGCCGGCCGTCCCGTGCAGGTGTTCTACACCTGCGCGGGTGAACCCACGAAGCCCTCGATGCTGCTGGTGCACGGGTTCCCCACGAGCAGCATGGACTTCGCGCCGCTCATCGGCGAGCTGAAGGCCGACTTCCGGATCTGCACCCTCGACTTCCCGGGCTACGGCCTCTCCGACAAGCCGGCGGCCGGCTACCGGTACACCCTCGCGGACGATGCGCGGCTGCTGTGGACGTTCGTGACGAAGACGGTGCCGATGCGCGACGTCGTCCTGCTGTCACACGACCGCGGCGACAGCGTGGCGCTGAATCTCCTGCAGCTCTATCAGGCCGAGGCGACACCACCGTTCCGTATTGCGCACCAGTTCCTCACCAACGGGAACATGTACCTGCCGCTGGCGAACCTCACGGACTTCCAGAAGCGCATGCTCGACCCGGCGCTCGCCCCGCAGGTCGTGAAGACGGTTTCGGCTCCGTTGCTTGCGGTCGGCATGGGGCAGACGCAGTACACGCCGCCGCTCAAGGCCGACGACCCGGAGGTGAAGGCGCTGGCGACGCTGTTCGCGCGCAACGACGGCGTGGCCGTGATTCCGGCCACGATCCAGTACCTCAACGAACGGCGCCAGTTCGAGGTCAGCTTTCTCCAGACGCTCGGGAAGAGCACCGTGCCGGCCACGATCATGTGGGGCGTGCACGACATGGTGTCGCCGGTGCGCGTGGCGAACTACGTGTTCGACACGGCACTGAAGTCGCGCACCGCGGCCGGTGCCCTGTGGCTGATGCCGTGCGGCAACCACTACGTGCAGCACGACCAGCCTGCGGAACTCGCACGCGTCGTCCGCTACACCCTCGCCCAGCAAGCCGCGGGCAAGGCCATTACCGCGCCCTATAACGCCGCACAGGATGCCTGTAGCGCAGTGCTGGTCGACGCGAAGTAGCGCCGGCTGCAACCGGCGCCCACTGGCGCCAACACGGAGAACACGGGCGCGGTGCGCGATACGGAGGCCACGGCATTCCTGGTGAATAGGACCGTGGTCTCCGTGAAGTCTCCGTGCCTTCCGTGTTGAAGGCTTTTCGTGGTCTCCGTATCTCAGAGGCCAGGCGCGGCTTCGCTCCTAGAGCAGGTTGCGCTGACTGATCTCTGTCGTCCCCTTCGGCATCGAGACCAGCAGGCCGTCCGTGCTGATCGTGATCGGGCCCTTGAAGTAGCGCGCGGCGTCGCCGAGGAACGCGGCGTTCAGGAGGCTCGAGCGCAGCGGCGGAATCGTGTGGAAGAAGACCAGCTGTTTCACGCCGGCTTCAGCCGCTTCCCTGGCCGCATCTTCCGGCGTCGTGTGATACGACGGGATGTCGGCCGTGATCTTCGCCATCGGCGCCCGGCCGACCGCCTCCGCCGCCTTCTGCAGTTCCGCCACCATGGTCGTCTGCAGACCTTCGTGGAAGAGGACGTCCACTCCGCGCGCCGCCTGGACGAGAGACGGCGACGGGGCGAGGTCGCCACTGATGACCAGCGAGCGGCCGCCGTAGTCGAAGCGGTAGGCCACAGCGGGGAACACGGGCGTGTGGTTCACCGGAATGGCGGTGATGGTGACGCCGTCCTGCTGCAGCACGACCACCGGCGCATCGGAGTCCGGCGGGAGGCTGAACGGACGCGCGACGCCGCCGGAGCCTGACGGCGGCATGGTCTTCTCCCCGTGATGGGCGATGCGGTATCCCTTGTCGAGGCTGTAGGCGAGGTTGAACCCCTGGACCACGAGTTCCACGCCCTGCGGCCCATAGACCGGTGTCTGATCCGCGTGACTGCCCGTGCCCCAGCGTTGCAGCAGCAGTTCACCCAGCCCGCCGATGTGGTCCGAATGGAAGTGCGTGAGCAGCACGCCGTCGACCTGGCCAGGCTGCACGCCCATCAGCGCGAGCTTGCGAGGCCCGCCCTCGCCGACGTCCACCAGGAACGTGTGGCGGCCGGCAATGACCAGCACGCAGGGACCGGCGCGCGTCGGATCCGGCATCGGGGCTCCCGAGCCGCACAGGCCGGCGTGCAGGCCATCGGGCAACGAGGTGACGAGCTGGTTCGCCAGTCCATCGGCGACGAACCGCCGCACGAGCAGCATGCCGATCGGGCGCTGGAACACGTAGAGCGTGGCCAGCCCGACGAGCAGCAGGAGCGGCACCACGATGAGCGCGCGCGTGGACTGCCGCTGCCCGCGACGCACGCTCAGGATGGTGAGCACCAGCACGCCGATGGCCACCAGTTCGACGACGAGCGAGCGCAGGGCATCGGGGGAGGGGCCGTCGGCGATCAGGTTGAGCAGGCGCCCGAGCGCGATAGCGCCGAGGAAGGCCGCGGGCACCATCAGCACACCGTCGGACGCCATGGCAGCGCCGGCCACGGTGAAGGCGCCCATGCCGAGGAACAGGCCGGCGAGGTCGGCGCGCACCGTGCTCAGACCGGCGGGGCCGGATGGAAAGATCGCAAACATCAGCGACTGCCGGCCCGGCGCCAGCAGCAGGCCGAGGCCGATCAGGACGAACAGGAGCCCGATGGCTCCGGCGACGTAGCGCAGGACACGTTGAGTCATGGGTGGCAGAGCGAGTCTAGCCCAGGCCACCACGGCCGTATAATCGCGTCACCGTGTCCCTGGCTCCCGGAACCCGCATCGGCGTCTACGAGATCATCGACAAACTCGGCGAAGGTGGCATGGGCGAGGTCTATCGCGCCAGCGACACCAAGCTGGGGCGAGACGTGGCCATCAAGGTGCTGCCGCCGGACGTCTCGGGCAGTGCCGACCGGCTCGCGCGCTTCGAGCGCGAAGCGCGCACCCTGGCGTCGCTGAACCACCCGAACGTCGCGCAGGTGTACGGGCTCGAGGAGATGCACGCCGGGCAGGCAGGGCAGGGCGGACCGGCTTCGGCGCCGAGCGGGCTGTTCCTGATCATGGAGCTGCTCGAGGGGCACGCGCTGTCGGACCTGCTCGAGCAGGGGGCGCTGACGTCGCGCAAGGCGGTGGACTACGCGGGGCAGATCGCGCGGGGGCTCTCCGCCGCGCACGATCGCGGCATCATCCACCGCGACCTGAAGCCGGACAACATCTTCGTGCTGCCGGACGGGCGCGTGAAGATCCTCGACTTCGGTCTCGCCCGCCAGGGCGACGCGTCCGAGACGGCCGTGGCCGGCACGATGGTGACGCGCGAACGCCTCACGCAGGCAGGCACCGTGATGGGCACCGCCGGCTACATGGCGCCCGAGCAGGTGCGCGCCGAACCGACGGACGCCCGCTCGGACCTGTTCTCGCTTGGCGTCGTGCTCTACGAAATGCTGGCGGGCCAGCGCGCGTTCCGCAAGGAGACCACCGTCGAGACGATGACGGCGATCCTGCGCGAGGACCCGCCGGACCTCACGACGCTGCGCACCGACATCAATCCCTCGCTCGTCCGCATCGTCCATCGTTGCCTCGAGAAGAGCCCGTCGGCGCGATTCCAGACCGCGAGCGACCTGGCCTTTGCGCTCGACGCGATTTCGGGCTCGACGCACGGCAGTGGCGTCCAGACGGTGCCGCGGACGCCGAGCATGGCGCTGCCAGCGGCGCCGGCAGAGGCGGATGCCGCCGATGAGGCGGGCCGCAGGCGGAAGCCGCGCAAGGAGAAGTCGAACCGCGCCTTCATCTGGGCGGCGCTCGGGATGTCGTTCGGCCTGGCGTTCATGCTCGTGAGCCGGCTCACGCCGGATCCCGACGACGAGAAGCCGTCGGCGCCTGCATCCGCCACGTCGGCAGCGCCGGTGTACCGCGCGTCCGTCGTGTTCCCGGAAGGTGTGAAGCCGACCGAAATCGGCCTGTTCGGCGGTCGCATCGCCGTCTCGCCCGACGGCACCAAGGTGGCATTCTCGGGAGGGGCTCGGGGGGAGTTCCACCCCCCGGATCGGCTCTGGGTCATCTCGCTCGAGGACGGCTCGGTTCGCGAACTCGAGGGCACGATCGGTGGGCACCAGCCGGTGTGGACGGCGGACAGCCAGCAGTTGCTGTTCAACGTGCGCGACTCCAACGTGACGAAGCGCGTCAGTGTGCTCGGCGGACAACCGACGACCGTGGCGAACGTCGGGGGCACCGCCGCCGTGCAGGCGGATGGTTCGATGCTGCTCTTCGAACTGCCGCGGAACGGCCGCGCGGTCCGCATGGCCGGCCCGGGAGCCGAACCGGTTGAGCTGTTCAGAGCGGATGAGGGGCAGGCTGCGGGCTTTCCCCGGTTCCTCGATGACGGCCGTCGGTTCCTCTATACGCAGGATTCCGGTCCGGGCGTCACGAACAAGTCAGGTGCCTTCCTGGCGTCGCTCGACAACCCCGCGAACCGCACGCTGCTCGTGGAAGGCCGCGATGTCGTGAATGCGGACATCGTGGGCGACTACCTCGTGTACCCCAATGCAGGAACGATCGTGGCGCAGCGCTTCGACCAGGCGCGCGGCCAACTGACCGGGACACCGTACACGCTCGCCAACGACGTGCTCTGGGCCTCGGTTTCGGGTGCGGTTTTCTCGGCCTCGAAGAACGTGCTGGCCTACGTGCCGCAACCCTACCAGCAGAACTCCCGGTTGCAGTGGCTCGACAGGCAGGGGCGCGAGCTGTTCGCGCTGGCCGATACCGCGAACTACTCGAACGTGGAACTCTCGCGTGACGGGCGGCGGCTGCTCGTGTCCGCGCTCGACGACGCCCGCCATACGCGCGACATGTTCATCGTCGACATCGAGCGGCGCGTGCGCCAGCGGCTGACATTCGAACCGGGGGAGGAGCGCTCGGCCGTGTGGTCCGCCGACGGCAAGCGCGTCATCTACCAGCGTGACCGCGAGCTCTACGAACGCTCGTCGGACTTCACCGGCAGCGAACAGGTCGTGCTGTCCAACGGAGCGAGCAAGGATCCGAGGGATGTGTCGGCAGACGGTCGCCGGCTGCTCTTCCGGCAGACGGGCTCCCAGGGGAATGACATCTGGGAAATGTCGCTGGACGGCGATCGGACTCCGAAGGCGCTGCTGACGAGTTCGTTCGACGAGAACTATGCCAGCTACGCCCCCGACGGACGCTCGATGGTCTATGCCTCGACCGAGACGGGGAGGCCCGAGGTCTACGTGATGTCGCTGGACGGCTCGGGCGGGAAGACCCTTATCTCGACGACCGGCGGCACATTCCCTCGCTGGCGGCGTGACGGCCGGGAGATCGTGTACCTGTCGTTGTCCGGCATGCTCACGTCCGTGGCCGTGTCGGGTTCAGGTTCGTCCTTCAAGGCCGCGAAAGCCGTGGAGCTCTTTCGGATCACACCGCAGCCCGGCGCCGGGAGCCCGTTCGACATCACCGCCGACGGCAAGCAGATCATCGTGAACGCGATGATGCCCTCGCGCATTCCCCCGTCGCTCACGCTCATTGTCAACTGGCAGAGCCTGCTCGAGAACGCACAGTGAGGAGACGAGCGTTCGTAGTTTCGTAGTGTCCGCCTTCAGGCGGGCCTCATGGTCCACCTGACGGTGGACACTACAAGAACAGATGGACTCGGACGGCTGCGTGCAGCTGGCTTTCCAGCGCTCGCTCAGGAATTGATCGCTTCAAGCGCGCGTCCGCTTGTCCGAGGCCCCCATAGCGCGACCACGCCACCGGCGACAGCCATCGCGCCGGCGATGAAGGCGAAGACGCCGCTCACGCCCACTTCATGCAGCAGGAAGCCGATGATGAGGCTCGTGAAGATCGCGCTGAAGCGGCTCCACGAGTAGACGAAGCCGACCGCCTGCGCGCGGATCGCGGTGGGGTAGAGCTCCGCCTGGTAGGCGTGAAACGCGACCGACATCCAGTTGTTCGAACAGGTGAGCAGCACGCCAACGGCGATGAGCGAGAGCCCTGTCGTGTGCGAGAAGACCAGGCCGAAGATGGCGATGGCCGCCGCGCTGCCGACGATCTGCCACTTGCGATCCATGGCGTCGGCGAAACGTGCTGTCAGCAGCGGGCCAACCGGCGCGGCGAGCGCAATGGCGAACGAATACGCCAGGCTCGTGGTGGTGGTGATGCCGCGCGCGATGAGCAGTGTCGGCACCCACGACGCGAACCCGTAGTAGCCGATGGTCTGTGCGGCGTTGAACACCATCAGCATGACCGTGCGCGTGGTGTAGGGCGGCTCGAACATCCGGAGGAACCGCACGTCGGCCGCGGAGGCCGCTGCGGACGGCACGACCGCCTGCGGCGCGGGAAGTGCGGTGCCGAGCGACGCGACGACGCGCGCCTCGAGCGTGCTGGTGATGGCGTCTGCCTCGTCGAGCCGTCCTCGTGCGGCGAGCCAGCGCGGACTCTCCGGAACCGCGCGGCGGATGAACCACACGACGATGGCGCTGATGGCGCCGATGAGGACGACCCAGCGCCAGCCGTCGACGCCGAAGGGCGACACCGGAATCAGCTGCCACGACAGGAAGGCCACGAACGGGACAGCGAGAAACTGGACGACCTGGTTCACGGCAAAGGCGCGTCCGCGCAGGTGGCCCGGCATCAGTTCCGCGATATAGGTGTCGATGGTCACCAGTTCGACACCGATGCCGATCCCGGTGAGGCCGCGCCACAGCAGGACGCCGTTCGTCGTCGTCTGCATCGCCATGACGCAGCTGGCCGCCGTGTACCAGAGCAGCGACCAGGTGAACACCGCCCGGCGTCCGAAGCGATCAGCGGCCACCGCGAAGACGATCGTGCCGATGAACAGGCCGCTGAAGGTGGCCGCCACGAACGTGGCGAGGCCGCTCAGGCCGAAGAGGGACGCCGACCCGGCGGTGAACAGGCCGCTGCGCACGAGTCCCGGGCCGATGTAGCCCATGAGGAACAGGTCGTAGAACTCGAACGCGCCGCCCAGCGACAGCATCAGCAGCAGCGTCCAGATCGGGCGCGAGGCGGGAAGCCGGTCGAGCCGCGCCACGATCTGCGCCGATCGATGCGCGTGAGGGTCCGTCACGGCCCGGCAGGGTAGCACAGCAGCTCAGCACCTGCGCCTGTCCAACCTCCAACCTCCAACCCCCAACCTCGTATACTTCCCTCATGCCTGCCGTCTTCGTGCACGGGAATCCTGAGTCTGCCGCCATCTGGGACGATCTGTTCGCGCACCTCTCGCGCAAGGATGTCATCGCGCTGTCGCCGCCGGGCTTCGGCGCCCCGGTTCCGCCGCGCTTCGACGCCACGGCCGACGCCTACTTCGCGTGGCTGGTCGACGAGTTGACGATCATCGATGGCCCGATCGACCTCGTGGGACACGACTGGGGCGGCGGACACGTGATGCGCGTGGCGATGTCGCGACCCGATCTGATCCGCTCGTGGACGAGCGACATCACGGGCGCCCTCGATCCCGAGTACGAGTGGCACGACATGGCGAAGACCTGGCAGACGCCGCTCATTGGCGAGACGACGGTGGCGATGATGGTCAATGCGCCGCTCCCGATGCGGGAGGCGCAGTTCCGCTCGTTCGGTCTGGGTGACGCCGCCCCAAAGGTGGCCGCGGCCGTGAACGACGAGATGGGCCGCTGCATCCTGACCCTCTACCGGTCAGCGAAACAGCCGGCGATGCGGAACTGGGGCAAGGATCTCGAGAAGGCCTCTGCGCGCCCCGGCCTCGTCATCGCCGCAGAGCGCGACAAGTACGTGGGCGGCGTCGACCTCGCGCGCCGCTCGGCGGAACGCGCCGGTGCGCGGCTCGCCGTGCTACCGGGCGTCGGTCACTGGTGGATGTGCGAGAACCCGGCGCTTGGCGCCCAGACGCTCGACGCCTTCTTCGCTGACGTCGAGCGCGCCGGCGCGTAGGGCTGGTTGGGCTGGTGGGGCAGGCAGGACTGTCAGCGGAACGGGCCTGCAGGAAGTGGTACTTGTAGTGTCCGCCTTCAGGCGGACCGCACTGAAGGACCGTAACCGTGTCGTGTGACAGGCCCCGGCGGGCCCACCTGAAGGTGGGCACTACGCAGGGGCCTCACCACTTCACTCCAGGGATCAGCCTTTCGTGGCCGCGCCCAGGAACTCGATGAGCAGCCGCGAGAGCACCACGGGCTGCTCCTGCTGCACCCAGTGGCCGGCGCCGTCGACCAGCTTCGTGCCCAGGTACTTCGTGGTCAGGTTCTTCTCGAGCCGTTCGAGCGAGCCCGGGTTCTGATAGACGCCCCAGTCGCTCCTGCCGCCCATGAAGGTGGACGGTACGTCGATGGTGCGGCCCGCGAACACCTGCAGGTCGACATCGCCCGGTGACCCACGATAGCCGTTCAGGCCGCCCTGGAATCCGGTGCGGCCGTACTCCTCGGTGTAGACGCGGAGTTCGCTGTCGGGCAGCCAGCGGTTCGCGGCGATCTCCGCCGGCGTCGGCATGTCGGCCGCGACCTGCTCCGCCATCCCCATGTTCAGGTCCATCACGTAGTAGCGGGGCAGCTTGCCCCACTCCGCCGCGGTGCGCGCGGCCAGCGGCGCGGGGTGGTTCTGTTTCCAGTCCGCGCTTTTCATGTGGTAGTAGGCGCGCAGGAAGTCGTGCAGCCCCTGCTTCGCGTGCCACATGTTCTCGTTCGCTTCGCGGGTCTGGTAGTAGCGCTGGTAGTGCTTGCGCGGCGGCGTGAGCTTCGCGAGGTCGTCGTAGATCGTGTCCGGTGCGGGCGGCGCGGGACGCGCGCTGTTGGCCGTGTTGAACGGCAGCGTGGCGGTTCCGCCCCACGGCGCGCTCATCATGGCCACCGCCTTGAAGACGTCCGGGCGCGCACAGGCGCACCAGCCCGCGAGCGGGGAACCCTGGTCGTGGCCGATCACGGCCGCCACCGAGCGGTAGCCCATGGCCGACACGAGCGACAGCATGTCGCGAATCTTGTTCAGCGAGCCGAACGGCCGGAGGTCGCCATCGTAGGCCACCGGGGCCGGTGTGGTCCGGCCGTAGCCCCGCACATCCGGGGCGAACACGTGGTAGCCGGCCGCGGCCAGCGGCACCATCACCTTGCGCCAGCTGTATGCAAGCTCGGGATACCCGTGAATCAACAGCAGGGCGGGACGTCCCGGCGTTTCGTATCCCGCTTCGAGCACATGCATGCGGAGGCCGTTGACGCCGTCGACGAAGCGCGAGCGCACGCCCTGGGGCAGCGCCGCGGCGGGCAGCGGCCCGATGTCGGTGCCGCTCGCCGCCTGCTGGGCGACGACGCGTGCGCCGAGCGCGGCGGGGAGGACGGCGGCCGCAAGGCCGAGCAGGTCGCGGCGAGAGAGAGCCGTACCGGGGGAATCGGGCGTGTTCGGGTCGCGCATGGGCGGCAACGTTACCAGATCACCGGGGTGTGACAACATAGCGGACACGCACATGAGGCAGGCGTGACGCCAGACCCGGGCCAGGTGTTCCTCTTCAGCGGCCACATGGTCGATCGGCCGGATCGGAGGGCACCCCGCTTTCCGTCGAGCATGGTGCCCGCGGCCACCGCCCGGATCGCCGCCGCGCTGGATGCCCTGGGCGCGCGCCCGGGCGACCTCGCGCTGTCACAGGCGGCGGCAGGCGGCGACCTCCTCTTCCTCGAAGCCTGCCAGCAGCGCGGCGTCACCTGCCGCGTGTATCTGCCCTTTCCCGTTCCGGAGTTCATCGAGCGGTCGGTGCGTCCGTCCGCCGATGGCGAGGGCTGGCGCGAGCGATTCGAGCAGGTTCGGCGGCAGCTCACCGAGCCGATCCACATCATGACCGCGGAACTCGGCCCCACGCCTGCCGGCACCGACCCGTTCGAGCGGTGCAATCTCTGGCTCCTCGAGGCCGCGATGGCCTACGGAGCCGAACGCGCGCGCTTCATCTGCCTCTGGAACGGTGGCGGCGGCGACGGGCCCGGCGGCACCGCGCACATGTACCGCGAGGTCGAGCGGCGGGGTGGCGCGGTCACGCACATCGACACGCGCACGCTGTGATCACACGGCCGGGAGGATCGGGTCCCGGGGCCGGTCGACTGGCCGGCGGGGTGCGGCTGCCTGCGGTATCAGGTCCGACTTCTGACTTCTGAGTTCTCAGTTCGGAACGCCCGTGGCAAGATACCGACCCCGGCGGCTCCACCGCCGACGTGCCCACAGCCTGGAGGATTGCATGCGGATTGCGTTCGGTCGTCTCTCATCACTTGCAGCATGTGCGCTGCTTGCCGGCGTGGTGCCGGCGCTCGCCCAGCAGACTCCACCGCCGCCCCTTCAGGTGCCGAACCCGCACTACGTCTCCATCCCGATGGAAATTGCGGTGAACAAGCCGGCCGCCGACGTGTGGAAGCGCATCGGCAAGTACTGCGACATCGGCGAGTGGCTGCGCATTCCGTGCACCATCACGTCGGGCACCGACGGCGAGTTCGGCGCCGTACGCTCGGTGGCCAACGAGATCCTCGTCGGCAAGACGGAACTCTCGTACACCTATACGCAGCCGGTTCGCGAGGGTCGTCCGTACGACATGTATCACGGCACGCTCGAGGCACGTCCGGTGACGGCGACCACGTCGAAGATCGTCTACACGCTCTTCTTCGACAACTCCATGCTGGCCGACGATGCCGCGAGGGAGCGGAACATTGCGCAGCGCAAGACGACCTTCATGCAGGCGCTCGAGAACATGAAGATCCTGGCCGAGGGCGGCACGCTCCCGCCGGCACCGGCCCGGGGAACGCCAGGGAACTGACGATGGCCATTGGTGAGTTGGCGCTCTGGTGAATGGGTGAAGACGTAGGGGCCGCCTTCAGGTGCCCTGGCAAGGGCCGGCTGAAGCCGGCCCCTACGATCGCGCCAACCTCCAACCTCCAACCTCCGTCGCGTGCGCCTTCAGGTACGCGCAGCGAGTTCCTTCAGCGCTTTCCGCTGCACCTTGCCCGTGAGTCCCTTGGGCAGTTCGGGGATGAACGTGATGTGCGCCGGCACCTTGTAGGCGGCCATCCGCGCGCCGAGGAAGGCCTGCAGTTCGGCCTCCGACGCGGCCGCGCCGGCTTTCAGCGCCACGTAGGCGACGACAATCTCGCCAAGGTCCGCATCAGGTGAGCCGACGACGCCCACTTCACGGACGGCCGGGTGCTGGTAGAGCGCCTCTTCGATCTCCAATGGGGAGATGTTCGAGCCGCCGCGGATGATGATCTCCTTCTTGCGGCCGACGAACCAGTAGAAGCCATCTGCGTCCACACGGGCGAGGTCGCCCGTGCTGAGCCAGCCGTCCCTGATCGTGGCGGCCGTGTTCTCCGGGTCGTTCCAGTAGCCGATCATCGCGGCGCCGCTCTTCACGAGCACCTCGCCCGGCTCCCCGGGAGCTACGTCCACACCGAAGGCGTCCACCAGCCGCAGGGTCGCTCCCGGCGCGGCCTTCCCGATGGAGCCAGCCCTGCCGCCGCCGTACAGCGGATTGCAGGCGTAGGGCTGCACTTCGGTCATGCCGCACGCTTCCGTGACATCGCAGCCGAACGTCGCCTTGAAGCGACGCTGCAGTTCGGTGGCGACGGCATCTCCGCCGGCGATGCAGACCTTCATCGCCGAGAGGTCGTACGTCGAGGCATTCGGGTGGTGCACGAGCGCGTTCAGCATCACGGGCAGCGCCGCGAACGTCGTCACCCGGTGGGCCTGCAGCTGTTCGAGCACCAGCGTCGGGTCGAAGCGCGGAATCATCACGACAGTGTTCCCGTCCATCCACGTGGCCACCAGCGCGGAGAGCCCGAAGATGTGGCAGGCCGGGAGCACGATGCCCGTGATGTACCCG
This sequence comes from Vicinamibacterales bacterium, assembly GCA_046331345.1. GTDB lineage: Bacteria > Acidobacteriota > Vicinamibacteria > Vicinamibacterales > CAVVIG01 > CAVVIG01. The sequence goes on from JAXLRA010000008.1 coordinate 255,715, forward strand.
AACTTTGCGTCGGCGACGGCACTGCCGTAGCTCGCCATCGTGCCGAGGGTGCGATGCGTGTGCGTCACGCCCTTCGGCCGCGCCGTGGTCCCCGACGTGTACATGATCACCGCCACGTCGTCCTCGTTGACGTGGGGGAGTGCCGGAGCCTGGAACGGCTCCATCAAGGTCGGCGGATCGAGGAGGACCCCGAGGTCCGCCACGTCCGTGAACGGCGCGCGATCGCCGGCAATGTAGAAGTCGTCGAGCTGGATGGACGCGCGCGCCTCGTGAATCTCGCTGTAGAGGTTCGCCTGGCCCAGGTAGACGCGTGCCCCGCAGTGATTCAGGACGTAGGCGAGTTCCGCACCCTTCATGCGCGTGTTGAGCGGGACGGCGGCCAGCCCCTTCCTGAAGCACGCGTAGAGGCAGACCGGCAGTTCGTAGCCGTTCGTGAAGTGCAGGGCGATGCGGTCGCCAGGGGCGAAGGTGGAGAGCGCCTGCGCCAGGCGCGTGACAGCGGCGTCAATCTCCGCGAACGTCCAGGAGCGCTCAGGTGTGATGAGCGCAATCTTCTCGGGGTGACGTGCAGCCCCCTGCTGCAGGGCATCGGCGAGTGGCATGGCGCGGGATAATACCTCAGGCTCGGCCTTCGGCCGCGCCCAGCGGCTTCGGGCTCCGGGCTTCTGGCTTCGGCGCGGGTCGGCCTCAGCCGCCCACGCGGGCCGCAGCCGACGCGGCCTGGAGCCGGGAGCCTGAAGTCCGAAGCCCTACAGTGCGGCGACTCGTATAATCGAGGGCGCCGGCGCCCCCATGCCCATCGTCGAACACTCCTCCCTGCCCACCTTCCGCGATCTCCGGCGGCAGGGCCATCCGGTCCTGACGGTGCAGGATGCGCAGCGGCAGGACATCCGCGAACTGCACGTGGGGCTGCTGAACATGATGCCGGACGCGGCGTTCCAGGTGACCGAGCAGCAGTTCATGCGGCTCGTGGGCAGCTCGAACCACATCGCGCAGTTCTACGTGCACGTGTTCACCGTCCCCGGGCTGATGCGCAGCGCGGCAACGCAGGCCTACATCGACGAGCACTACGAGGCGATGGACACCGTCATGCGGGAGGGGCTCGACGCGCTCATCATCACGGGCGCCAACGTGGCGAACCCGAGGCTCGAAGTCGAGCCGTTCTACCGGCCGCTGACCGAGGTGATCGGATGGGCGAGTGAGAACGTCACGTCCACGCTGTGTTCCTGCCTGTCGACGCACGCGCTCATGAAGTTCCTGCACGGCATCGATCGGGTGCCGCTGCCGCGGAAGCAGTGGGGGGTCTACAGCCACCGCGTCGTGGCGCCCACGCATCCGCTGCTGCGCGACATCAACACGCGGTTCGATGTGCCGCATTCGCGCTACAACGCGATCCTGCGGAAGCACTTCGTCTCCGCGGGCCTGCAGATCCTGATCGAGAGCGAGGAAGCCGGTGTCCATGCGGCCGTGAGCGAAGACGGCTTCAGGCGCGTGTACTTCCAGGGGCACCCGGAGTACGACGCGAACAGCCTGCTCAAGGAGTACAAGCGCGAGGTGCTGCGTCACTTCCACGGCGAGCGCGACATGCCTCCGCTGCCCGAGCACTACGTCGGTGCCGAGGCCGAGGCGATCATCCAGGCGTACGTCGAGATGGCGCACAGCGCCCACGCAGAGGGGGCTCCGCTGCCGGAGTTTCCCGAGGCCGCCCTCGCGCCGCTCCTCGACAACACGTGGCGCGACACTGCGAGGGCCATCTTTGACAACTGGCTCGGCCTGGTCTATCAACTCACGAACCTGGACCGGCGCAAACCGTTCATGGACGGAGTCGATCCGACGCGGCCCCTGAGTGTCGTGCCACGGCAAGGTCCGGCTGAAGCCGGACCCCACGATCGAACGCGAGCCGAGAGTCCTGCAAGGCCCCGCGCCGAGCGCCCATAGCCTATAGCCCTTTCCGAGGAGACCGATGAAAGACGAAACGCTTGCCATCCACGCCGGCTACAAGACCGATCCCACCACGAAGTCCGTGGCGGTGCCGATCTACCAGACGGTCGCCTATGAATTCGACAACGCGCAGCACGGCGCGGACCTGTTCAACCTCGCGGTGCCGGGGAACATCTACACCCGCATCATGAACCCGACGCAGGACGTGCTCGAGCAGCGCGTCGCGGCGCTCGAGGGAGGACTGGCAAGCCTGGCGCTCAGCTCCGGGCAGGCGGCCATCACCTACTCCATCCTGACGATCGCCAGGGCCGGGAGCAACGTGGTGTCGGTGCCGCAGCTCTATGGCGGCACGTACACACTCTTCGCGCACCAGCTGCCGAGCATGGGCATCGAGACCCGCTTTGCCAAGACCGACAGCGCGGCTGACCTCGAGGCGCTCATCGACGACAGGACCGTGGCGGTGTACTGCGAGACCATCGGGAACCCTGCCGGCAACATTCCGGACCTCGAAGCGATCACCACGATGGCGCACAAGCACGGTGTCGCCGTCATCGTGGACAACACGGTGCCGACGCCCGTGCTGATGAAGCCCATCGCGTTCGGCGCCGACATCGTCGTCCACTCGCTCACGAAGTACATGGGCGGACACGGCACGTCGATCGGCGGCATCATCGTCGACTCCGGGAAGTTCCCGTGGGCGCAGCACAAGGACCGGTACCCGATGCTGAGCGAACCCGAACCGGCGTACCACGGTGTGGTCTACACCGAGGCGCTCGGGCCGGCCGCATACATCGGCCGTGCGCGCACGGTGCCGCTGCGCAACATGGGGTCGGCCATCAGCCCGTTCAACGCGTTCCTGTTCCTCCAGGGCATCGAGACGCTCGCGCTGCGCATGGAGCGGCACGTGTCGAACGCGCTGGCCGTGGCGCAGTACCTGGAGAAGCACCCGAAGGTGGCCTCGGTGAGCTACGCGGGCCTGCCCTCGTCGAAGTACTACGCGCTCGCGCAGAAGTACACCGGCGGCAAGCCGTCGGCGCTGCTCACGTTCACGATCAAGGGTGGCTTCGAGGCCGGCGTGAAGTTCTACGACGCGCTGCAGATCTTCAAGCGCCTCGTGAACATCGGCGACGCGAAGTCGCTCGCCGCGCACCCGGCGTCGACCACGCACCGCCAGATGACCGAGGTCGAGCAGCAGGCAGCCGGCGTCACGCCGGATCTCATCCGCCTGTGCGTCGGCATCGAGGCGATCGACGACATCATCGCCGACCTCGCGCAGGCGCTCGGGTAGCGTTCCGAACTTAGAAGTTAGAACTTAGAAGTCAGAACTGAAGACACTCGCCTTACTCGTAGGGGCCGGCTTTAGCCGGCCCTTGCGAGGCCGCCTGAAGGCGGCCCCTACGACAGCCGACAGTCCGACCTGCCCTTCACGCCCTACCCCCCTCGTGGTACCTCTCCTGGCAGTCCAGCCTGCCGTGCCGGCCCGGCCCGCCCTAGAATGCGGATATGGCTCTTCACCGATCCGCACTCCTGCTGACCGCACTCATCCTTTCTGCGTCCCCGGGCTTTGCCCAGACTCCGCCGACCGCTCCGGACATCGACGGCAGGTTCGTCGAACAGACGGCCGCCAACAACTACGTGAAGCGCATCGAGATGGTGCCGATGCGCGACGGCGTGAAGCTCTACACCGTCATCGTCGTGCCGAAGGGGGCGAGGAGCGCCCCGATCCTCTTCACCCGGACGCCGTACAACGCCGCAGGGCGGGCGTCACGCTCCGACTCCACGCTGATGAAGAGCATCCTGCCGCAGGGCGACGAGGTGTTCGTGGACGACGGGTACATCCGCGTGTTCCAGGATGTGCGCGGCAAGTACGGGTCCGAGGGCGACTACGTGATGACGCGGCCGCTCATCGGGCCGTTGAACAACACGAAGGTGGACCACTCGACGGACGCGTGGGACACGATCGAGTGGCTGACGAAGCACGTGCCCGAATCGAACGGGCGCGTGGGCATGCTCGGCAGCTCGTACGAAGGCTTCACGGTGGTGATGGCGCTCGTGAATCCGCACCCGGCGCTCAAGGTTGCTGCGCCCATGAGCCCGATGGTGGACGGCTGGATGGGGGACGACTGGTTCCACTACGGCGCGTACCGCCAGAACAACGTGAACTACTTCGCCTCCCAGACGACGGCCCGCGGGCGCGGCGTGCCGCTGCGCTTCCAGGGCTACGACGACTACGACAACTTCCTGCGCGCGGGTTCGCTGGGCGCGTGGGCGAAGGCGGCCGGGCTCGAGGCGCTGCCGTTCTGGCGCAAGACAATCGAACATCCCGCCTACGACAGCTTCTGGAAGGAGCAGGCGCTCGATCGCGTGATGGCGAACCAGCCCCTCAAGGTGCCGACGATGTGGATTCAGGGCATCTGGGATCAGGAGGACATGTGGGGCGCCATCCACAGCTACCTGGCGGTGGAGCCGAAGGACACGACCAACGCCATGAACTATCTCGTCATGGGGCCGTGGCGTCACAGCGGCGTGAACTACGAGGGGTACTCGCTCGGTCCGCTGAAGTGGGAGGGGGACACCGCGCTGCAGTTCCGGCGCGACGTGCTCAAGCCGTTCTTCGATCAGTATCTCAAGGCCGACGGCAAGAAGGCGGATACGCCGCCCGTCTTCTTCTACAACACGGGTGAGAACCGGTGGGACCGCCTGCCGCGATGGCCGCTGGCCTGCGACACGGGGTGCCCGGCTACTGCGAAGCCGCTCTACCTCGCGCCGGGCGGCACGCTGTCGTTCTCCGCGCCGACCGCGGCCGACGCCGCCGGCCCGCGGGCCTTCGATGAGTACGTGTCGGACCCCGCGAACCCGGTGCCGTATGTGCCGCGTCCCGTGAGCTTCGGCAACGGCGACGTCTGGCGGCAGTGGCTGCTGCTCGATCAGCGAACGGTCGCCACGGGACGTCCGGACGTCGTCTCGTACATGACCGAACCGCTCACCGAAGCCGTGCGCATCGCCGGGCCGCCGGTCGTCAACCTCGTGGCCTCGACGAGTGGCACCGACAGCGACTGGGTCGTGAAGTTGATCGACGTCTATCCGGACGAGAACGCCAGCCACCCGGAGATGGGCGGCTACCAGCTCGGGGTCGCGATGGACATCTTCCGGGGCCGTTACCGGGAGAGCTTCGAGGTGCCGAAGGCAATCGAGGCCGGCAAGCCGCTGACGTACACGTTCGGCCTGCCGCAGGCCAATCATGTGTTCCTGCCGGGGCACCGCATCATGGTGCAGGTGCAGTCCACGTGGTTCCCGCTCTACGACCGGAACCCGCAGACCTTCGTGCCGAACATCTTTCTCGCGACGCCCTCGGACTACAAGAAGGCCACGCAGCGCATTCACCACGCGCCGGGCGCGCTGAGCTTCATTTCGCTGCCGGTGGTCCGGAGAGAGTAGCAGTACGTAAGTCGGTGAGTTGGTGAGTTGGTGAGTTGGTGACGAGGTGGACGGTCCGGCCGCCAAGTCACGAGATCGCCAACTCGCCAATTGAAGGTTTCTGTCCGTCCCGCCGATTCCTGACACAGCCTCCCCCAAGGCCTCCGTGGAGGCTCTATGTGTCTCCGTCGCCGCCTCGCGGCTCTCGCCTTTTGCCTGGGCATGCCTCTCGTCGCGTCCGCCCAGGACACGGGCATCGACGCCGAAACCCCTCCCGCCCCGGTTGAGTTCACCCTCTTCGGCACCTTCGACCTCACCACCTTCGCGGCCTTCGAACCGGAGCACCGCGTGGCACCCCGGGGCTTCCTGGACCTGACGGCGACGGTCGACCTCGAACGGGTCGTGCACTGGCCCGGGGCCAGCCTCGTTGCGCAGTACTACGCATTCGGCGGACGCAACGGCTCGCGGATCCTCGGCGACTACGAGGGCTTCTCCGCGATCGATGCGGACCCGTTTGCGCATCTCGGTGAGCTCTCGCTCGACACGTCGTGGCTGTCGGACCGCGTGCGCACGCGAGTCGGCCGTCTCGACGCGAACAGCGACTTCGCCCTGCCGAAGAGCACCGCGCTCTTCCAGCACTCGTCGGCGGGATTGAGCGGCGCGATCTTTCCGATGCCGACCTATCCCAACCCTGAGCCCGGTGCCGTCGTGGAGGTGCAGGTGACGCGCGCCGTGTCGCTCACCGGCGGCGCGTACGCGGGTCCGGACATGAACGACCTGCCCGATACGCTGCTGTCGGACGGGCGGCTCTGGATGGCGCAGATCACGGCCGGACACGCCGCGGAACAGGGGCGCCTGGTGGCCGGCGCGTTCCGCCATACGGGCCGGTTTGCGACCGTCCGCGGGGGCGAGTCCGCCTCGGCCGGCTGGTTTGTCGTCGGCGAGCGGGTGGCCGGACGCATCACCGGCGGCCGGGAACTCGTCGCCTCGGTGCAGGCGTCCGTGTCGACGACCTATGTGGCGCCGGTCCAGAAGCACGTCGCGGTCGGCCTTCGCCTGCGGAAGGCGACGCAGCGCCGCTTCAAGGACGCCATGGGGATTCGCGTCTCGCTGGCCGAACTCGCGGGTGCCGAGCAGCAGGCCGGTGTGCCTGACGAACGGGTGGTGGAACTCTTCCACCGGTTCGCGCTCACCAAGTGGCTTGCGCTGCAGCCAGATCTGCAGCTGATCCGGTTGCCGGACGGAGCCGCGAGGCGGAACCGCATCGCATTCACCCTGCGGTCGATCGTGTTCTACGAGTGACGCCCGAGGGTCGGGCAGGGCTCAGTTCTGACTGCCCTGAGGGTCCGTCCCGGTCGCGCCGTAGTAGTCGAGCACCATCTGCCTGGCGCCGGTGCGCGTGTAGACATCGGGCAGCCTGCTGTCGACGACCCCCACGATGACCGCGGCGACCTCTTCAGGCGTCTGGCCCTGCGGCAGCGTGCGGGAGTCCACCCCGCCGTGCCGCGCTCGCAGGCCGAACTCCGTGTACACGACGCCTGGCGAGACGATGGAGAACTGGATGTCGGGATGCGTGGCCTGGACCTCGGTCCGGAAGTTCCCGGTCAGCGCATTCAGGAAGTGCTTCGAGCCGTTGTAGGCCGACCGGTAGAGCGCGAAGGGAATCCGCCCGAGCATCGACGACACGTTGATGACATGCCCACGGCCGCGCGCCTTGAAGTGCGGCAGCACTTCCTGCATGCCGTAGAGCGCGGACTTCACGTTGACCCGCATCATGTCATCCAGGTCCTCGTCGGTGAGTTCGGTCGGCATGCGGGTGATACCCTGCCCGACGTTGTTCACCCACACGTCGATGCGGCCGTGGCGCGCGAGCGTCTCCGACACGACACGCTGGACATCGGCACGGACCGTCATGTCGCCGGTCATCGGTGTTGCGCCCGGTCCGCATCGGTCCGCGACCTGCTGCAGCACGTCGGCGCGACGCGCCACGAGCACGACCGTGTCCCCGCGAGCCGCGAGCTGACCCGCCAGGGTTGCCCCGATGCCCGTACTTGCCCCTGTGACGACCACCACACGCTCAGCCATGGTGTCCATTCTAGGGAATTTCAGATTGCAGAATTCAGATTGCAGATTGGCGGTTGCTCTTCCAACCTCCATCCACCAACCTCCATCCACCAACCTCCATCCACCAACCTCCATCCACCAACCTCCATCCACCAACCTCCAACCTCCGTCACCCTCCTCCGGCCCCTGACGTCCGATCCGCTATAGTTCCCCTGGGATGGCCGACCATGACGAGAGCGGCGCACGTCCGCGCATTGGCAGCCTGCTGTCCGCCGTCGGCGGGCCGGACCCGGCGCTCCGGATGGGGCAGTTCGTCGTGCCCGAACTGGAGGCGGAGTACCGCGCGTCGCGCTTCGAGCGCGACCGCAGGCTGACCAGGCGCGTCATCATCGGCGTCGCCGGCGTCTGCTCGGTGCTCGCGGTCAACGACTACCGGTTTGCCGGAACGTCCGGCGTGCTGTGGGCGCTGCTGAGCCTTCGGCTCCTGGCCACGGGCATCCTGGTCGTGCTCTGGCGCCGGCTCGCGCGCGCGTCGCGCCCCGAGTCGCTCGACCGGATCGTGACCGGTGCGTTCCTGACCCTCATCGCGCTGTTCGGCATCGTGCAGAGCACGCGCCCTCCCGGGCTGCCGGGCGCGGTCCTCATCAGCCTGGGGATCACGTTCACCGTCTTCCTCCCGACGCTGCTGCCCACGATGCACCAACTGGCCATCGGGGCGACGCTCTGCCTGGTCACGCTGGTCAGCGAAGCCGTGATGGGCCGCACTCCGCTGGCACTGCTGACGTACGGCATGGTGGCGTTCGCCGCCAACGTGCTGGGCACGGTGGTGTCCTTCTACCAGCACGGGGGACAGCGCCTCCAGTTCTCGGCGCTGCTCCGTTCAGGCCTGCTCGGCCGGTACTTCGAGCGGCTGATCGACACCTCACCCAACGTCATCTACGTCACTGATCCGGAAGGGCACGTGCTCTTTGCCAATCGCCAGACCCGACTGTCCGGCATCAGGCCGGTGACGTTCGAGGAGGTCGTGCGAAGCGGCCAGCGCGTGGAACGCGACGAGCGCATCGTGGACCAGGACGGCGTCGTGCGGTGGTTCCATACCGTGCAAGTGCCGTTCGCGCAGCCTGATGGTCGTACGCACGTGGTCGGAATCAGCACCGACATCACCGAGCGGCTCAAGGCCGACGAGGAGCGGCGCCTGCTCGAGGCCAAGGTCCAGCACGCGCAGAAGCTCGAGAGCCTCGGGGTGCTGGCGGGTGGCATCGCGCACGACTTCAATAACCTGCTGGCGGTGATCATGGGCAACGCCTCGTATGCCGGCATCGTTGCCTCCCAGAACCCTGAGGCGCTGGGCGCCATCCGCGAGATCGACCGGGCGGCGCAACGCGCTGCCGACCTCGTCGAGCAGATGCTCGCCTATGCGGGGCAGGGACACTTCGCCATCGGGGCGCTGGATCTCAGTGCCGCCGTGCGTGAGATGTCCGCGCTGCTGCGTCCCGTCATCGGCAACATCGCGTGCCGGCTCGAGCTGGACGAAGCGTGGGTGACCGGTGACGTGTCGCAGATCCGGCAGATCGTCATGAACCTGATGACGAACGCGGCAGACGCGATCGCTGGCGGCGGACACGTCACGCTCCGGACCGGCGCGCGGAAGGTGACGGCCGCGGATCTCCAGGCCGCGACCGTCGCCGAGGGGTTCACGCCGGGGATCTGCGCCATGCTGGAAGTGCAGGACACCGGCGTCGGCATGGATGCGGCGACGCTCGCGCGCATCTTCGATCCGTTCTTCACCACCAAGTTCACCGGCCGCGGACTCGGCCTGGCGGCCGTGCTCGGCATCGTCCGGCGCCACCGCGGTGCGCTGCGGGTGACGAGCACCCCCGGCAAGGGCACCACGTTCACGGTGTGGCTGCCGCGGGCCGAGGCGCCGTCGGGCGCGCCGCCCCTGGCGGACACGCCTGACGACGTGCTCGTGCAGGTGGCCGAGGCGATGGCCCGGCGCGGCGTGCCGCAGGGGAGTCCCGCACGAGCGGCCGGTCCGCGCCAGCGCGACTGACACGGCGCCGGTTTCGAAGTACAACTGTCAGGTGTCCGTCTCTCTCGTCGACCTCCTGAACGATGCGCAGTGGGATCCCACCAGCGACCGCCTCCTCGACTACTTCCTGAAGTACGTCTCGCGGCGCCGCCTCACGCTGTACCCCGCGCAGGAGGAGGCGTTCCTCGAACTGCTCGACGGCAAGAACGTCGTCCTCAACACGCCGACCGGATCGGGCAAGTCGCTCGTGGCGTCGGCGATGATCTTCGCGGCCCTGGCGCGCGGCAAGCGTGTCGTCTACACCTGTCCCATCAAGGCGCTCGTCAACGAGAAGTGGATGGCGCTCTGCCGCGAGTTCGGCCCGGACCTCGTCGGCCTGTCCACCGGCGACGCCAGCGTCAACCGCGACGCCCCGGTGCTCTGCTGCACCGCGGAGGTCCTGGCGAACATCGCGCTGCGTGAAGGCGCGGCTGCGGCGATCGACGACGTGGTGATGGACGAGTTCCACTACTACGCCGACCGGGATCGCGGCGTGGCCTGGCAGGTGCCGCTCCTCACGATGAGCGACACGCGCTTCCTGCTGATGTCGGCCACGCTCGGGGACACACGCTTCTTCGAGGAGGCGATCACGCGGCTGAACGGGAAGCCGACGGTCACCATCAAGTCGGGCGAACGTCCCGTGCCGCTCGAGTATGCCTACTCCGAGATTCCGCTCGCCCACACGATCGAGAAGCTGGTGGACGAGTCGAAGACGCCGGCCTACGTGGTGCACTTCACGCAGGCGGACGCGGCGAGCAGCGCGCAGGACTTCACGAGCCTGAAGATCTGCACGAAGGAAGAGAAGGCCGAGATTGCCGCCCGCATCGCCGACTTCCAGTTCACCAGCCCGTACGGCGCGGACGTCCGCAAGTGGCTGCGGCACGGCATCGGGCTGCATCACGCCGGGCTCCTGCCGAAATACCGCGTGCTGGTGGAGCAGCTGGCGCAGGCCGGCCTGCTGAAGGTGATCTGCGGCACCGACACGCTCGGCGCGGGCATCAACGTGCCGATTCGCACCGTCCTCTTCACGCGGCTCTGCAAGTTCGACGGCCAGAAGACGGCCATCCTGAGCGCGCGCGACTTCCACCAGATTGCGGGCCGCGCGGGCCGCCGGGGCTTCGACGACCGCGGGTACGTGGTGGCGCAGGCGCCGGAGCATGCCATCGAGAACCTCCGGCTGAAGGAGAAGTCGCAGCGCGACGGCAAGAAGGTGACGCTGCGCAAGCAGCCCGAGCACAACTTCGTGAACTGGGACCTGAACACCTTCAAGCGGCTGATGGGGGCGCAGCCCGAGCAGCTGGTGTCGCGGTTCCAGGTCACGCACGGCATGCTGCTCAACGTGCTCGGGCGGCGAGGCGACGGATGCCGGGCGATGCAGCGGCTGATTCGCGACAGCCACGAGAGCGAGGGACAGAAGAAGGCGCACCGCACGCGTGCGTGGCAGCTCTTCCGCGCGCTCGTCGCCCGCAAGGTGGTGGAGTTCATCCCGAGGACCGCCGAAGGCGCGAAGCTCCGCGTGAACGTCGACCTCCAGGAGGACTTCTCCATGGATCAGGCGCTCTCGCTGTACCTGCTCGAGACGCTGCCGCTGCTCGACCGCGAGTCGCCCGAGTACGCGCTCGACGTCCTCACGCTCGTGGAGTCGATTCTCGAGAACCCCGAGCTGATTCTCCGCCGGCAGCTGGACCGGGTGAAGGACGAGGCGATCGCGCGCTGGAAAGCCGAGGGCATGGAGTACGACCAGCGCATGGAGGAACTCGAGAAGCTGGAGTACCCCAAGCCGCTGCGCGACTTCGTGTACGACACCTTCAACGCCTTCGCCGACCGGCACCCGTGGGTGGGCGAGGAGAACATCCGTCCCAAGTCGATCGCCCGCGAGATGTTCGAGCAGTTCCGGTCCTTCGGCGAATACGTCCTGGACTACGAACTGCAGCGCTCGGAAGGGCTGCTCCTGCGGCACCTGAACAGTGTCTACAAGGTCCTCAGCCAGACGGTGCCGGACCAGGCGAAGAACGACGACGTGCGGGAGATGGAGCTCTACCTGTCCACGCTGCTCCGCGCCGTCGACTCGAGCCTGGCCGACGAGTGGGAGCGCATGCGCGACCCCGCCTACCGCCCGCTCGCCGGGGCCGCGCGATCGACCGCCGAACTGCGCCCGCCAGGTGCCGAGGAGGCGCTCGCCGACGTCACCCGCGACCGCAAGGCCTTCACCGCGCTCGTGCGCACGCGCATCTTCACGTTCCTCCGCGCGTGGAGCGTAGGGCAGCACGCCGCCGCCCTCGCGTCGCTCGACGCCGCACCGGCGGGTCGTGGCGACGCCGCACCGCCGGACGCGGACGCGCTCGAGGCGGCGCTCGCGGCCTACCGCGTGGAGCATCCGCACCTGCGCTTCGACCCCGAAGCGCGGAACCAGCGCCACACCCACGTCACGGTGTCCGAGGACGGCCGCAGCTGGCTCGTGCAGCAGGTGCTCGTCGATCCCGAACAGCACAACGACTGGATGGCGGAGTTCGACGTCGACCTGATCGCGTCGCGTGAGGCGTCGCAGGCGGTCGTGTCTCTGCGCAACGTCCGTCAGATTGAGGGATAGTCCGGTCTTTTGTCGGACATTCGCGCCCTCGTTCCGATCGAATTTGCACGCGGAGCGCGCGGCCGGCGTTTTCGCTGGCGCACCTGCCTCGAACGTTCACTAACATTCCGCTCCGTCGGGTGCACATGCACCCGACATCGTTGTCGCGCCCGGCCCGCCACACGCGGGCCCCGGGTGCGAGGGGGAGCACACCAATGAACGCACTTGTGAGGGAAGTCACCCGAACTGCGTGGCGCAGGCACGCACGACGCACGGCAGGCGCCTGCCTGCTGCTGGCCGCTTGCGCGGGGGCCGTGGCCACGCCGACCGTGCACGCCCAGGGCGGACGGCGCAGCCGTCAGGAACTGGTCGCGTCGCTCGAAGGCCGTCCGGTGATGGTCGACCGCACCACGAATGCCCGTCGTCCGATCTCCGCGGCCGAGGCGGCTGCCTTCGTCGACCGGATTGCGATCCTGACGGCGCCTGCGGCATCGGCTGCCGGTGCGCAGGCCCTGGCCCGCGGTGGCGCGATGCTTCGCCTGTCGGACCACGGTCCGGGGCACGTGGTGGTGTCGCGGCCGAACGCGGACGGCAGCGTGTCGGCGCGCTGCGTCACCAGCGTGGACGAGGCTGTGGATTTCCTGACCGGCGCGCTCGATGAAGCGCTGCCCGTCCAGTAGGGAGGCTGCGATGACGCACATCAAGATGCTCCATCGGTTCGCCTCCGCGCTGCTCCTGGCGTCTGCCGTGCTGGCGGCGCCTGCTACGGCATCGGCTGCCGCCAATGTCTTCGTGCTGAACGCCAGCCCGGCCGGGGTCGGCTTCAACGATCCGACGCCGGCCGTGCCGGTCGGCGGCAATGCCGGGACGACACTCGGTGAGCAGCGGCTCATCGCGTTCCAGCAGGCCGCGGACCGATGGGGCGCGATGCTCGACTCGAACGTCCCGATCTACGTCTACGCGTCGTTCGAGCCGCTCGGGGCCAACGTGCTCGGCGCGGCCATTGCCTGGTCCGTCTTCAGCGACTTCCCCGGCGCGCCGGGGTTCCCTGGCGCGTCCATCGCCGACACCTGGTACCCGTCGCCGCTGGCCGACAAGCGGGCCGGTGAGGATCTCGAGCCCGGCATGCCGGACATCTATGCGGTGTTCAGCAGCGACGCCAACTGGTACCTCGGCCTCGACGCCAACCACGGGGCGCAGACGGATCTCGTGACGGTCGTGATGCACGAACTCGGGCACGGCCTCGGCTTCGCGACCTATGTCGACGACACGACCGGCCAGAACTTCGCCGGGCAGACCGACGTGTTCGCGCAGCACACCGAGGATGCGACGACCGGCGTCACGTTCTCGAACATGGCGACGGACGCCGAGCGGGCGGCGGCCATTCTGAAGGTCGACAACCTGGTGTGGGACGGCGCCTCCGTTGGAGCCGCGGTGCCCTACGTCCTGAAGCTCGGCCGGCCCGAGCTGAACATCGCCACGCCGTCGTCGATCGCGGGTGCCTACCGGATCGGCACTGCCGGATTCGGTGCGCCGCTGTCAGGCTCTGGCATCTCGGGCTCGGTCACGCTGGTCAACGACGGCGTCGGCGTGCCGACCGATGCCTGCACGCCGCTCGCGGCCGGGTCGCTCTCCGGAACCATTGCGCTCGTCGATCGCGGCAGCTGCACCTTCGTGGTGAAGGCGGCGAACGTGCAGGCGGCCGGGGCCCTGGCGATGATCGTGGCGAACAGTGCGGCGGGCGATCCGCCGCCCGGACTCGGTGGCACCGATCCGACCCTCACGATGACCAGCGTGATGATCTCGCGCGCGCTCGGTCTCGGCATCAAGAGCGCCCTCGCCGGAGGTCCGGTGCAGGTGACGCTCGGGATCGACACCACGCAGCGCGCCGGTGCGGACCCGCTCGATCGTGCGCAGCTCTATGCCACGAACCCGGTGCAGCCCGGCTCGTCCGTGTCGCACTACGACAGCATCGCGTTCAGCAACCAGCTCATGGAGCCGGCCATCAACGGCGACCTCACGCACGAAGTGATTCCGCCGTTCGACATGACGCTGCCGCTGCTTCGCGACATCGGCTGGTTCCCTGACGCGAATCTCGACGGTCGTCCCGACCGCGGCTTCGCCTTCGGCAGCTGCTCGACGCGTGTGCCCAACACACAGCTGTCGAACGGCGCCATGCTGACGGACCAGGCGCGCGTCTGGTATCGCGACTGCGATGCGACCTCGGCCAACCACGAGCAGTTCGAGAGCTGCGTGGCGAAGACCACCAACGCCGCCAAGCGCTCCGGACTGATCTCCGGCACGCAGAAGGGCGCGATCCAGAAGTGCGCGGAGGATGAGCGCGAGGACGACGACCATGATGGTCACGGCCATCATGGCCACGGTCCTCGTGGCCATGGCTCGCGCTGATCGCCTGAGATGATCGCCGTGCGGGGGACGCGTCCGGCGTCTCCCGCACGCATCGTCGGGCTCCGCCTCGCGCCGCGGACGGCGTTTCGCGATACTGTAGCGTCTGCCGGCCAGGCGCGATTGGACGCGGCTGCTGCACCGGTAGGAGCCCGTCCCCATGTCGAGATCGACTGTTCACAGGCTGGCGGCCGTTACGGCCGTCGGTGCCTCCGTGCTTGCCGGCGTGGTGCTCACCGCGCAGGCGCCGCCGCCCCCGCGCTTTCCGCTCTCCACCCAGCCCCGGACACTCGAGACGCTCGAGCAGAAGGTGCGCGTCTCCGTTGTGGCGCACGGCATCGCGCGGCCCTGGAGCCTGCTGCCGCTGCCCGACGGATCGTTCCTCGTGAGCGTGCGCGGCACGGGGCAGATTCTGGCGATCAGGAACGGACAACCGGTCCCGACACCGCTCACCGGCGCGCCGACGACGAAGACCGGCCGCACGACCGGCATGCTGGACCTGGCGCTGCACCCGTCCTTTGCTACAAACCACCTCGTGTACTTCACGTACCACAAGCCGCTCGAGGGCGAGGCGTACACGCTCGCGCTCGGCCGCGCGCGGTACGACGGCGGCAGTGGGCTGTCGAACCTGCAGGAACTCTATGCGGGCAACCCGGTGCGGACCGGCGGATCGCGGCTGGTCTTCGGCGCGGACGGCCTGATCTACATCACCGTTGGCGGCGCCGCGCGTACCCCCGAAGCGCAGGCCACCAGCAGCATCGCGGGCAAGGTACTTCGCCTGAAGGACGACGGCACGGTGCCGGCCGACAATCCGTTCGTCGGCAAGGCTGGCGCGAGGCCGGAGATCTTCACGGTCGGCCACCGCGATCACCACGGCCTCGCGGTTCACCCGGTGACGGGCCAGATCTTCCACGCCGAACTCGGGCCGATTGGCGGCGACAAGATCAACATCCTGAAGGCCGGTGGCAATTACGGATGGCCCGACGCCGGCTACGGGCGCGACAACGACGGTTCGCCCATGCCGTTGCCCGGTCCTGGGATCGAGCAGGCGTGGATCACGTGGAACCCGGGCATCACGCCGTCGGGGCTGCTGTTCTACACCGGCGATCGGTTCCCGGCGTGGAAGGGGAACCTCTTCGTCGGAAGCATCCAGCGCGGGCGCACGGCAGGCACGGGCGGCGTGGAGCGCGTGGTCTTCACCGACAAGCTGTGGGAACAGCGGCGTGAGACGATCCTCCAGGACCTGCACCAGCGTGTGCGCGATGTCCGGCAGGGGCCGGACGGGTTGATCTACGTGCTGACCGAGGAAGAAGACGGGGCGGTCCTCAAGCTCGAACCGGAGCCGGTGCGCTAGCGCGGCGGAATCTGCCGCCAGAAGTGGAGCAGGCATGTCCTTGCAGTTGCGTTCGTTGATTCGTCGCACGGGTGAACTCGAACTGTCGCTCGTCGAGGTCGCCATGCCGGTCCCGCAGGACGATGAAGTGGTGGTGCAGGTGCAGGCGGCTCCCATCAACCCGTCTGACCTGGCACTGCTGCTCGGCCCGGCGGACCTTGCGACGCTGGCCGTGTCCGGAACGCCAGAGCGGCCGGTGGTGCACGCGCGCGTCCCGGAGCGGGCACTGCCGGCACTGACCGCCCGCCTCGACGAGTCGATGCCGACCGGCAACGAGGGAGCGGGCCTGGTGGTGGCGGCCGGCGCATCACCCGCCGCCCAGGCGCTGCTCGGTCGAACCGTGGGCTTCGTCGGCGGTGCCGCGTATGCACAGCACCGCGCCGTGAAAGTGGTCCAGTGCCTGCCGCTGCCCGACGGCACCTCCGCAGCGGAAGGCGCCGCCTGGTTCGTCAACCCGTTCACGGCGCTCGGCATGGTGGAGACGATGCGGCGGGAGAAGCACACGGCGCTCGTGCATACCGCGGCAGCGTCGAATCTTGGCCAGATGCTGCATCGCATCTGCCTCGAGGACGGGGTTCCGCTCGTGAACATCGTGCGCCGGCCCGATCAGGCGACGCTGCTCAAGGGGCTGGGCGCGGCCTGGGTGGTGGACAGCAGCGCGCCGACGTTCATGGCCGACCTGACCGAGGCGCTCGTGAGTACCGGGGCGACGCTGGCGTTCGACGCGACGGGCGGCGGCACGCTGGCCGCGCAGATTCTCACCGCGATGGAGGCGGCGATCACGCGCTCGGCCAGCACCTACAACCGCTACGGGTCGAGCACCCACAAGCAGGTGTACGTCTACGGGCGCCTGGACCCCCGTCCGCTCGAACTGTCGATGACCTTCGGTTTCGCGTGGGGTGTGAGCGGATGGCTGCTGACGCCGTTCCTGGCGGGGCTCGCGCCCGCCGACATGCAGCGGCTCCGGCAGCGCGTGGCCTCGAACCTGAAGACGACGTTCGCGAGCCAGTACACGAAGGCCGTGTCGCTCGCCGAGGCGCTGCGCCCTGACGTGATCGCCGCGTACGCGAAGAAGGCGACGGGGGAGAAGTACCTGATCGTGCCGGCCTGACGCGCCAGGATCAGGCGCCGAACTGCCGGAGATGGTGATCGAGATGCCGGAACATCAGGCGCCCCCAGTCCTTTCCGCTGAGGGCGCCGAAGGCGGCATGACGCGCCCAGGGCCCCTCGACCGGCCTCGACGCGAAGCGCTCGATCGCGGCGCGCAGGGCGTCCAGTTCGGTTTCCCAGCCGGCTGGCGTTCTAGCTATCAGTTCGGGGGCCGTGGGGGCCCCCTTCGGCCAGGGCAGATAGTAGATGACCAGCGCGTTCAGCGGCCACACCTTGAGCGGGCCAGGCTTGTCGGAGACCGGAAGTTCGCCGAGTCCGGCCCGGAGTGCGTCCGTCACGTGGCTCACCATCTTTGGCGCGGTCAGTCGGCCCCACCTGGCAGGGGCCGTGGCCGGAAGCGCGGCGAACCGTGCGAGCAGCGCGGTCCGATCCGATTGGTTCCAGAGTGTCTGCATGCGCGCCATTCTACGGGGGCAAGGCCGGGCTGGAAAGTGTGGCGGCGGGACACGATCGAGTGTTGCCGCCCCGGCGGCTTCGTGGCCATAATCAGGCGGTTGCATTCGTGGCAACCCCTACCGCTGCGCGCCCAGAGTCCGATGATCATGCTGGTGACCAAGTGGTGTTCCGTGAGGTCTGGAGCGATGCGTCCCGCCAGGCCTCGAGCCGTGGCCCGGCGCACGGAGGCGCGCGCATGACGAAGGCCATGGTCGCACCCGAGGTTCCGACCGGGCCGGGCCCCTCGACGCGCCCGCTCGGATTCCCGCATCTCCCGCCGCCCGCACCCACCGCCACGGTCTCCGGCGCGTTCAGCGAGGTGGCGCTCCGCGTCGGCGCGCTCGCCGCCGAAACGTGGGGACCGTCGCGTCCCGTCGACATGGTCGGCCAGCATCCGAGTTATGTCGGCCTGCTCGCCAAGCTGCAGAAGATCGCCGCCTACGACGAACCGGTTCTCATCAGCGGCGAGAGCGGCTCTGGCAAGGAGTCGATGGCACAGGCGCTGTACCTGCTCGGCGCCCGCCGCACCAAACCTTACGTCGTGGTGAACTGTCCGCAGTACCAGGACGGCAACCTGACGGTCAGCGAACTGTTCGGGCACCGGCGCGGCAGCTTCACGGGAGCCGATGCCGATCGCAAGGGGTGCTTCGAGACCGGCAACGGCGGGGTGATCTTCCTCGACGAGATCGCCGACCTGCACATGAGTGCGCAGGTGATGCTGCTGCGCGCGCTGGCGTCCGGTGAATTCCAGCCGCTCGGGTCCGATTCGACGAAGAGTGTCAACGTCCGGGTCGTGGCTGCCACCAACCGTCATCTGGATCAGCTCATCGTCGCGCAGCAGTTCCGGCACGACCTGTTCTTCCGGCTGCACTACTTCATGCTGCAGGTGCCGCCGCTGCGCGAGCGGGGCGACGACTGGCTGTTCCTGCTCGACTACCGGCTGTTCCGGCTGCGCCAGAAGTACGGGGTCGCCAAGAAGTTCTCGCGCGAGGCGCTGGACCGGCTTGCGTCGTATCACTGGCCGGGGAACGTGCGGCAGTTGAACAGCCTGGCGACGTCCGGCTACGCGATGGCCGATGGCGACACGATTCAGTACGACGACTTCGAATCGCAGCTGGAGAAGCGCGCGGCGAGCCCGGAAGGCAGCCTGGACGACCTGCTGTCGCGGATGCCCGCCGACTCGTTCTGGACCGTCGTCCACGAACCATTTCTGAAGCGGGATCTGAACCGGAGTCAGGTGCGGTCGATAATCAAGAAGGGGCTGGGGGCCTGCGAGGGCCGCTACGACCGGCTGGTCGAGACCTTCGGCATGCCGAAGACCGACTACCAGCGATTCATGGACTTTCTCCGGCACCATCAGCTGAAGCCATGACGCACGCTGGCACTGCGCCTTTGACACGGCGGAGTCCAGATGCTACAACCGCGAACAGGTGCGAGAGATGCGTATGAAACTCGGAAACGGGATGGCCGCGTTTGCGGCGGCGGTGCTGGTGGTGCTCGCGGGAGTCGTGTTCGCGGGATGCCAGAATGGCGTGGTCGGACCGTCGCTGACCGCGACCGTGCAGGGCGTGACGCTCCAGCCCACGGTGGCAGGCCTCGTTGGCGGCGAGAACGTCTGCTGCTGCCATATCCGCGGCACGGTGACGAACCAGAGCACGGTGGCGGTGCACGCGGAACTGCTGTTCCCCGCCAAGGCGGCCGACGGCACCACGCTCGGGACCGGCATCATCATGGAAACCGACATCCAGCCCGGGGCCACCAGGGCCTTCGTCGCGCCAGGTATCACGGCGGCGTGCAGGGAGGTCAGCCTCGCGCAAATCGTGGCCGACAAGCAGATCCGGCTCAAGGGGCTCTGGCAGCCGCCGGCCTGAAACACTCGCCTGGAGCCTCTCGCTCCACGCCGTCACACAACAAAAAACCCGCGGGCTGCATGAGCACCCCGCGGGTTTTTTGTTGGAGCCTGCTGCTGGTCTAGATCATCGAGACGTCGACCACGGTGACGCCGATCGCGGCGCCCTGGGCGTTGTCGCAGCTCGCGTCACCCTTGACCGTACCGCCGCCAGCGACCTTCTCGAGATCCGAGTCGCTCAGCTCCGCGCCTTCGGCGGCAATCGCCGGCAGCACGATGTAGTACGTGTCAGCCGATTCCTCGATGACCTTGATGTTGACGCCCGCCGGAATCGCGGTCCCGAGCTGCTTCTCCATGAGGCTGCGCGGGTCGCTCTTCAGGGTTTCGAGGTACTTCGGGTTCTTCTGCGCCTGCTCGACGATCTTGTCCCAGAGCTGTCCACGGGTCCATGCCATGTCTGTGTTCTCCTGCGATGAATGAGGGGTTTGTGCCGGTCCGGACAATCGTCCGGCGTAGAACCGACGCACCGGCCTACAGCAAAGGTAGTGCCCAGCTGAAACGCGAGGGATTGCTCAGGAATTGGCCGGATTTCCTTCGAGACCCGCGACGAGCGGCGGTGCGGCTGGAGCTGTGGCTACGAGCAATGGAGCGTCAGCTCCAGCGAGGCACGCACGGACAAAAACAAAACCCGCAGGCGGCGTGTGCCGCACTGCGGGTTCTGGAGTGCCGATGGTGCTCGACTAGATCATCGAGACGTCGACCACGGTGACGCCGATGGCGCAACCCTGGGCCGAGTCGCAGCTCGCATCGCCCTTGACCGTACCGCCGCCAGCGACCTTCTCGAGATCCGAGTCGCTCAGCTCCGCGCCTTCGGCGGCAATCGCCGGCAGCACGATGTAGTACGTGTCAGCCGATTCCTCCAGGACCTTGATGTTGACGTTCGCGGGGATCGCCGTCCCGAGCTGCTTCTCCATGAGGCTGCGCGGGTCGTTCTTCAGGGTTTCGAGGTACTTCGGGTTCTTCTGCGCCTGCTCGACGATCTTGTCCCAGAGCTGTCCACGGGTCCATGCCATGTGTGTGTCTCCTGCGAGTTTGGTTGAAGTGTGCCGGTTGATCCGACGCGCTGCCACAGAGCAAAGGCAATGCCGGGTCTGGTCGCGGCGCGTTTGCGCAGGAAACCGCCGAATCTCGCACGCATGCAGCCGCGGCCGTCGTCGATGATGGAGCGGTGGCTACGAGCGATGGAGCGACAGCTCCAGCGAGCGCGCTGCAGGCCCGCTGCCGAAAGTCCAGTACCATCGTGTCTCTCCCGAGTCTCATGTCCGCAGCCCAACTTTCCTGGAACGCCGCGACACTCGACGAACGCCTGGCCTTTGTGCGCGCCACTCCGCGGCCGGCCGGACCTGACGCGCGGCCGACCGGTGCCGGCGACGCGCTGGAACCGTGGGCCCGCGCATGCACGGGCGGTGACGTGCCGGCGTTCCTGCGCCGGCTGGCGTGGGACGACGTCGAACCGGCGGCCGCCCGGGCGGCGATGGCGGCGACGGTGCCCGACGGCTTTCCGATCGCACCGTGGACCCAGGCGCTGCCCGCGGTGATGGCGTCGATGAAGGCGTCCGCCTCCGCGAATGCCGCGGTGTGGGAGCAGGCGGTTGCGCGCCTGAACGTGCCGGCGCCCTTCGCCGACATCTGGCTTCCTGTAGTCCTCGACGCCAGCCACGCGGCGTTCGAGCAGGTGCCGAACGGTGGCCGATGGTTCACGGACGACGCGCGGCTGGCGCTCGAGCGGCATCTGGCTGGCGTGCTGTCCCGCGTGAGCGAACTCGCGGTGCACGGGCTGTTCGTGCAGCACCAGCCCGTGAACGACACCGATGGGACAACCAGGTACGGCACGTTCGTCCGCGCCGTGCTGGCCGCTGGCGGAGCGCCGATCTTCTCGGCCTACCCCGTGCTGGCCCGCCACGTCGTGCAGATCATCCGGCAGTGGACCGACGCCACGCTCGAGCTGGCGCGGCGGCTCGAGGAGGACGGTCCGGCGCTCGAGGCCCTCTTCGGCGCGCCGGCGACCCGCGTCGCCGAGGTGCGGCCCGGGCTCTCGGATCGACATCACGACGGGCGTCAGGTGATGTACGTGCGGTTCGAGTCCGGGCTCGCGCTGGCGTACAAGCCGCGCGACGTGGCGCTGGAGCACGCCTACAACGAGACGCTGGCGTGGATGGCGCGTGCTGGCCTGCCGGCTGCGCCCCCTGCGCTGCGCATCCTCGCGCGCGAGACGCACGGGTGGGTCGAATGGGTCGAGCCGGCAGCGGCGTGGACGCGCACGACCGCGGCCGAGTACTTCCGGCAGGCGGGTGCGCTGGTGGCGGCCGCGTACGTGTTCGGGGGCGCCGACCTGCACAGCGAGAACCTCGTGGCATCGTCGAGGGGCCCGGTGCTGGTGGATACCGAGATGCTGCTGCAGCCGTCGACGCGGCCCGCGGCACCGTCGGACGGCGGGGACGAGGCCGAGCCCGCGGCCACCTCCGACTCGTGCCTGCTGTCCGGGCTCGTCAGTGCGGTGGTGATCGACAAGGGGGGCAACGGGTTCGATGTCGGCGGGCTGCAGCCGGCGGCGCCCCGCGAACTCGCCCTGCCGGCGAGGCGGTGGGTGCACCTCCGCAGTGATGCGCTGGCCCTCGAGCCCGAAGCGCAGGTGCGACCGGGGCTTCGGAACGAGGTCCACGTGGACGACGTGGTCCAGCGACCCGAGACCTTTGCGCGGGAGATCTGCGACGGCTTCGCGGCAGCCTGCGCGTTCCTCCACGAACGCCGCGCTGAGCTGACCGCCCCGGGCGGCGTCCTGGCCTCGCTGGCACCGTGTCAGGTGCGCGTCCTGTTCCGGCCGAGCGACCAGTACGCGGCGGCGCTGTACCTGACCGCGGCGCCGCGCTATCAGGCCAGCGGTCTGGCGCGCAGCCTCGCCCTCGAAACGCTGTACCGCGTGTTCGTGTCCGAAGTCGAGCGCCCGCGCATGTGGCCGCTCGTCGCTGAGGAACGCGCCGCGCTCGAACGCCTGGATGTTCCGCGCGTCACCCTGCGCGCCGACTCCACGTCGCTGCGCTCTGCGTCCGGCGTGCCCGTGGAGGGCTACTACCTGCGGTCCGGCGTCCAGGCCATGCGCGAGCGGCTGGCCGCGCTCACCGTGCAGGAGCAGCAGGTGCAACTCGACCTGCTGCGGGCCGCCCTTGCCGGCGGCACCGCGCCGGCCGCGCCTGGCCCCAGGGCACTCGATGCGCGTGCGCGACTGATCGAGGCGGCTCGCCGCATCGGCCACACCCTGCTGGAACGAGCGGAGACGTCGGTCGGCGGTCTCTCCTGGCCCTCGTCCCGCTGGCGTACGGATCTGTACGGCGGCAGCGGCGGGCTCGCGGTGTTCCTCTCGGCGCTTGCGGCGGTCACCGGCGAACCCGCGTGGGCCGCGCATGCGCGGCAGGTGGCGCGGCCGTTGACGGGCGTGCCCGGCTCCTCGCCGAACAGGCATGCTGGCCCCGGGACGCCGGTGCGGCTCGGGGGCTGCACCGGACAGCCGTCCGTGGCCCACGCGCTTGGGCTGTGTGGTGCCCTGCTGCAGGACGACGAGCTTCGGGTGGCGGCGTGTGACGTGGTGTGCGCCATCACACCCGAGGCGGTCGCCGCGGACGCCGTGCTGGATGTCGAGGGGGGCGTGGCGGGCATGCTCCTCGTACTGCTGGCCCTGCAGCGCATCGCGCCAGACGATCGGCTGCATCCGCTGGCCGCGCACTGCGTCGCCAGGCTCCTGACGACGCAGGTTAGGGAGGGCGAGGCGCGCGGCGCCTGGGCCGCTGGCGACCAGCCGGTCGCCAGACCCGGGTTCGCGCACGGCGCGGCGGGCATTGCCGGCGCCCTGTCGAAGTGGTCCGAGCAGACGGGGGCGACTGACGCGACTGACGCCGTACGGGCCGCCTGGTCATTCGAGCGCCGGGTGGCGGCCGCGAACGGCGGGCGCTATCCAACGGTCCGGAGCGATGGGAGCCGCCTCGTGATGGCTGCCTGGTGCCACGGGGCTCCAGGCGTGGCGCTCGGCCGGCTGCTGGCGCCCGCGACCCTCGCCGATGCCACGTGGGAGCAGGATCTGCAGGACGGCCTGCGGCAGACGCTGGCAGCCCCGGCAGGGCCCCTCGATCATCTGTGTTGCGGCAATCTCGGACGGGCCGATGTCGCCCTCACGGCCGGTCTTGCCACGGGCGCGCAGGCCTGGGAAGAGGCGGGGCGGTCCCTGGCCGACCAGGTCGCCCTGCGAATCCTGCGGCAGGGGCGCCTGGGCATGCGTGGCCGT
This sequence comes from Vicinamibacterales bacterium, assembly GCA_046331345.1. GTDB lineage: Bacteria > Acidobacteriota > Vicinamibacteria > Vicinamibacterales > CAVVIG01 > CAVVIG01. The sequence continues at coordinate 279,366 of JAXLRA010000008.1, forward strand.
GGGTTCCAGCGGGGGGCCGCGGCGCCTGAGCTGTTCCAGGGGCTGGCCGGAATCGGGTACCAACTGCTGCGCACGGCGGCTCCCGGTCGCGTGCCCTCGCTGCTGGCGTTTGCCGCGCCCGGTGACCGGATCGGGTCCGGAACCATATCGTAAGGAACGCTGATGACCGAAACCCTCAACGTGCTCCAGATCGACCCCCTGCAGCCGACCGACGCGCCGGCCGTGTCCGGCATGACGTTCCCGGCCTACAGGCACCTCCTGTCCCTCCAGCCGGCGCTGCGCCTGCCGGCGGAACCCGAGCAGCGGCTGGTCCAGCCCCTGGGGATGGTGGCACGCGTCGCGGGACAGGCCGTCGGCCTGGCGCTGGCCGAAGTGCCGGTGCGGCACGAAGACGGACCGCCCGAACTGCTGTCGGTCTTCGTGGCGGCGGGTGCCCGGCAGCAGCGGATCGGCACGGCGCTGGTCGCGGCGGTGGAAGCCGACGTGCTCGGCGCGCGCGGCTTCTCCGGCCTCGAGGCGGTCTACACGACCGGCAAGCCGGGCATCGCGGCGGTCGAACGCATTTTCGAGGCACGTGGGTGGGAGGCGCCGGTGGTCCGCACCGTGAGCGTGCGCTTCACGATGGCCGAAGCGCTCGCGACGCCCTGGTACGGACGCATGGGGCTGCTCCCGAAAGACGCCGAGATCTTCTCCTGGGTGGATCTCACGCCGGCCGAGCGGCAGGCGCTGAAGGACTCCAACACCAGGAAACCGTGGATTGCCAACAGCCTCCAGCCGTGGCGGCACGATCAGGTCGGCTTCGACCCGGTCTCGAGCGTCGGCCTGCGGTACCGCGGGGAGGTGGTCGGCTGGGTGATCAATCACCGGATGGACGCGAAGACCGTCCGGTTCACGTGCAGTTTCATGCGCAAGGACCTCTCGAAGCGGGCGCGGATCGTCCCGCTCTATTCGGAGGCGCTGCGCCGCCTCTCGGAGACCGACTGTGAGGTGTGCACGCTCGTGACCCCCACCGTGTACCCGGGCATGCTGGAGTTCATCCGGCGGCACTGCTCGCCGTACGCGAGTTTCACGGGGGAAACGCGCGGCACGCGAAAGACGAACGGGGCGTCCTGAAATGCGATCGGCAGCGAGGCTTGTCTTGACTCGGCTGGATCGGCGCCCATAATTGAGCTAGTTCACGCATTCCGTCCCAGTGCAGCGCCTGGCTGGGAATACAGCATGTTCCTCTCGTGGCCGTGTGTCCGCCGGTGGAGTGTAGGTTATGAAGCGCCAGATCTCGTGCGCGGTTCTCGTTGCGCTCGTCACGTCGAGCGTCGTGCCGCTCAATGCCCAGGGCCCACCTGCCGCACAGGCACCGTACCAGCCTCCGGCCATGCGATTCGACGGGCCGGGCCTCACCATGGCCGACGCGCTGAAGCTCACGCTCCAGCACGATCCCAGCATCAAGCTGCGTGAGACGAGCGTCGCGCGCCAGATAGGCGTGCTGCGCAGCGAGAAGGGGCTGTTCGACTCCATCTTCCGCGTGAGCGGCACGTTCAGCCGCACGCAGTCCGAACTGCTCGAGAGCGAGAAGCTCCAGCAGGTCCAGACGCGTACCGACCTTGCGGCGGCGATCGTCGAGGTGACCGACCTCTCGAACTCCCTCCTGGCGGCCGGCCGGCTACTGCAGGACCGCACCCTGACGTTCAACAATCCCGAGTCGATGAACCTCGCGACGATCAAGGACAAGAACGTCTTCAACCAGATGAGCATCCTGAAGGCGGAGTTGCAGCTCTATCGCGACATCCTTGCTTCGCCCTCGCTCACGGATGCCGCGGTCCGCGCCAGCATCGTCAACCTCCGCCAGGAAACGGTGGGCAAGAACATCGACGCGTTCAACGCCCAGCAGGCGGCGATTGCGAATGCCCCCGCGGAGCTGCAGCAGAAGCTGAATAACCTTGGGCCGGCGCCGAACGAGCGCTGGGTGAAGCAGGAGCGGGTCATCGTCGACCTGAACAAGCTGTTTCGGAGCGGCTTCAGCATCCGCCCGTTCGCGGACCTGAGCTACGGCTCCCAGAACTTCGTCGGCAAGGAGCGGACCGCGACCGAGTTCGGCGGCGCGGGCATCGAGCCGCTGTCGCAGGGGCAGATCGGGTTCGACGTGGTGCTGCCGCTGCTGCGCGGGGCGGGGAGCAGTTCGGTCGCGGCGGGAGAAATCGCCGCCGGCTTCGACCTCGAAGCCAGCCGCCTGGTGACGCTGTTCCAGCAGTCGCAGAGCGTGCTCACGACGGCGCAGGCGTACTGGCAGGCGCGGACGGCGGCCGCACAGGTCGAGGTGCTCCGGCGGTCGGTCGAAGTGCAGGGACAGCTGGGCAACGTCACCCGCGCGATGATCGCGGCCGACGAGAAGCCGCGGTCCGATGAAGCGCGCATCCTGGCCTCCACGGCCGAAGTGCGCGGCCGGTACGAGGCGGCGCAGCGGCAGCTGACCGACGCGCGCATCAACCTCGCGCAGGTCATGGGCGTGGCGCTCTCCGACGCGCTGTCCATTCCGCTGGCCACCGATGCGTATCCGCAGCCGCCCGAGGGGCTGCAGGCCGACCCGCAGGCCTACGCGGCGTTCATCCGGGAAGCGGTGTCCCGCCGGTTCGACCATCAGGCCGCGCTCAAGGCCGAGGCGTCCGGGAAGGCGCTCCTGGTGGGCGCGCAGAAGGACACGCGGCCGTTCCTCGACGTGACCGGCACCGGCTGGGGCACGAGCGTCCATCAGTCCTCCATCAACTTCTCGAACTGGGTGTTCCGGAGCGCCAAGGGCGGCCTGAGCTACGAGCAGATCCTCGGCAACAACTCCGCCAAGGGGCTCGTCCAGGCCCGCGAGGCGGCCGTGGCCCAGGCACAGATCGAGTCGGTGAACCTGGAACGCGTGATTGGCCTGCGCGTCATCCAGCTGTCGGAGTCGCTGAAGGTGGCGGCCGACCGGCTGCGTTCGGCTGAAGAGGCCGTGCGCAACTACGACCAGACGATTGCCTCGGAGCAGACGCGGTTCCGCGCGGGCGACGCGTCGCTCCTCGATACCATCCTCACCGAGCAGCAGGCGACCAACGCACAGCTCGCGCTGATTGCGGCGCAGCAGGAATACGCGACGCTGCTGGCGGCGCTCCGCCACGAAGCCGGGCTGCTGGTGCAGGACGGCGCCGTCGACCCGGCGGCCCTCGTGACGCCGCCGCCCACGCTGGTCCGCAGGTAGGCACGCCGATGCGCACCAGATTCCGCATCGCCGTCCTGGCCTCCGTGCTCCTCACCCCTGCCGCGATTGCGGCCGGGCAGGAGACGGTGCCCACGCCGATCACACTCACGCAGGGCGTCACGCAGGCGCTCGACAAGGCTGCCATCGTGGCGCTCGCGCGCCAGGACGTGAATGCCCAGGAGGGCGCACTGCGCCAGGCCCGGGGCACGTTCGACGCCTCGATCGTCCTGAGCCCCGGGTTCGAGCACCACGAAGACAACATCGAGAACACGGCGTTCTTCAATCCCGAGCGCGTGAAGCGCGGGTTCGCCACCGGCCTGCACACGGGGTTCGGCGCCATCGCCGATTCGCTCGGCCAGCAGATCGCCCTCGGGCGCGGCGACCTGCCGCTCTGCCCGACGGACGGGTCGTACAGCAGCTACTTCGTCACGCTGCCCGGCACCGTGCTGTCCGTGCCGGTCTGCCGTCCGGCGTCGCTCACGCAGGGCTCCCAGGCGCTCGACGATCCCAACAACTTCAACTTCAGGCAGGCACTGCCGTTCGATCCGCTCAGCAGCTTCACGCTGCAGACGGTGCTCGCCTCGGCGTTCCGCGTGCAGCTCGCCACCCAGACCCTCGAGGTGCACGAGCGGGCGAACGAACTCCTGCTCACGCTGCAGGCCGCGGCCCGGTCGGTCGAAGTGAAGGCGGGGCTCATCGAGCAGCGGCTCGGCGCACTGCCGGAATTCGTCTACAGCAACACGCTGTCGTTCGACGGCCAGATCGTGAAGCCGTTCCGCAACGGCACCATCTTCCAGTTCTCGACCTCGTTCGACGGCAAGGCCACCCAGTTCCGGGACAAGCCGATCGATCCGAAGTTCGGCGGTACCGACGTGCCGAACAACTTCGGCAACCGCATCGAGGTGGCGCTGATCCAGCCGCTCAAGCGCGGCCGCGGCGCCGACACCGTGCGTGCGGTCGAGCGGTCGGCACAGAAGAACCTGGATGCGAGTCGGTTCGCCTTCCAGCAGACCGCGGCGGACCAGGCGCTGGCCACGGCCGACGCCTACTTCGGGCTGATGGAGGCCGAGGAGACGCTTGCCCTCACGCAGGCGTCGCTCGCCACGCAGCGCCGGCTGCTCGACACGACGACACGCCTCGCCGCGGCCGGCGACATCGCCGCCGCTGAAGTCACCCGGTCGCGCGCGCGCACCACCGCGGTGGCCACCGACGTCGAGAGCGCACGCCTGGCGGTGCTGTCCGCCCAGGGCGCGCTCGCCGATGCCATGGGCGCGGCGGGCAGTGCCGCCCCGGCGCTGGCCACGGCCGACACGTTCCCACCCGCCCCGCTCGCCGCGGAAGTCACCGCCGTGCCGCGCGAGGCGATCAACCAGCGCGCGGACGTGAAGGCGCTCTCGACCTACGTCGAGTCCAGCCGCGTGTTCCTCGCGGCCGCCAGGGCCGAAACGCGGGCACGGTTCGACCTCCGCATGAGCGGCGGGTTCGCCCAGCGCTACTTCGGCCCCACGTTCCAGTCGCTCGGCGACGAGAACGGGCAGCACCTCACGAACGATCTCTACGTGAAGTACTACGACCCGACCGGGTTCTGGCGCGGGCTCAAGTCGAAGTGGGAGCCGATCGGGCTCGTCACCGCCACGTTCCAGCTGCCCATCGGCAACAACCAGGCGCTCGGGCGGCTCGCGCAGGCGCAGGCCGCCGTGCGCGACAGCGAGATCAGGGTCACCGACCTCGCCCGCTCGATCCAGCACAACGTGCCGAAGCTCCTCGAGCGCATCGATCGCCTGCGCAACGAGTGGGCGCAGCAGCAGGACGTGGTCGTCCAGTACGGCACGGCGCTCGACGATGCGCAGCGGCTCTGGGGCGCCGGCAACATGACGCTCTTCGACACCCTCGTCACCGAGCAGCAGCTCACGTCGGCGCGGCTGCGCCTCGTGCAGATCAAGCGCGACTACGCCTCGGCGGTCGCGCGCCTCCGCCGGGAGACGGGGACGCTCGTCACCTTCGCCGAGTGGTCACAGCCGCAGCTGAACCTCTCGGGTCTCGTCGTCGCCAGGTAGGGCGCCGGCAGCTATCGGGGTTCCACGTGTCAGAAGGTCTCTTCCGTAAAGCCACGATCGACAAGGTCTCGTCGCCTGAACAGCTCGATCTGATGATGCGGGTGACGTCGCCCGTGGGCTGGCTCGCGCTCACCGCGATGGCCGCGATGATCACCGCCGTCGGCGTCTGGTCCGTGATGGGCACCATCCCGGACCTGGTGGACGCCCAGGGCACGCTCTTCCGCGGCGAGCGCCGCTACGACATCAAGGCGACCATGAGCGGGTCGCTCACGGCGCTCGATGTCCGGGCCGGCAGCACGGTGCAGGCCGGCCAGGTGATCGCGAAGATCACCCGGGTGCAGGCGAGCGACGAGGGGAAGGCCGCGGCCGACGAGACCCGCCGCGCCGCCCTCGAGCAGATCCAGGCGAACCAGATCACCATCGCCAAGAACGTTGCGGCCGCCGAGCGCTACCAGGCCCAGATCGACACGCTGCAGAAGCAGTACGACCTGCAGAAGCAGTTGGTCGACCAGGGGATCAAGGCGCCGAAGGACCTGCTCAGCCTCCAGCAGCAGATGGACTCCCTCCGCAGCAGCAAGGAGAACCTGCTCTCGGAGAACGTGAGCCTGCGGGCCCGCTCGGCCTCCACCGCGGCGAGCAACAAGGTCAGCATGGCGAGCGAGAGTTCGTCGACCGAGGTGAAGAGCACCGAGAGCGGACGGGTGGTCGAGGTCATCAAGTCGACGGGCGACAAGGTGAACGAAGGCGAAGCGCTCATCCGCATCGAACGCCTCGCGGCCGACACCACCGACTTCTGCGGCGGCGACGTGCACGCGCTCGTCTACGTGCCGGTCACCAACGGCGTGAAGGTGAAGCAGGGCCAGTTCGTGCGCGTCTCTCCGGCGGGCATTCCGAAGGAGGAGTTCGGCTTCATCCTCGGCAAGGTGGAGTGGGTGGCGAGCTATCCGGCGTCCACCGCCGACATGTCGGAGAAGCTGAAGAACGACCAGCTCGTGAAGCAGTTCATGGGCGCCGGTCCCGTCGTCGAGACCCGCATCTGCCTCGAGAAGAATCCCAGCAACCCGCAGAACGGCTTCCGGTGGTCCTCGTCCGGCGGGCCACCCCAGGCGATCGAGACCGGGCCCTGCACGGTGTCCATGGTGGTCGACGAGCGCAAGCCGTACACCTACGTCATCCCCAAGGTGCGTAAGGCTATCGGCATCTAGCCCCGGACGATGGCTACCGCAACGGAACAGACAGCCGAGAAGACGATCCCGAAGCCGCCCTCGCGCCGCGTGCGCACGCCCACCCTCCTCCAGATGGAGGCCGTGGAGTGTGGTGCCGCGTCGCTCGGCATCATCATGGGCTACCACGGGCTCACGGTGCCGCTCGAGGAGATCCGCGTCGAGTGCGGCGTCTCCCGCGACGGTTCCAAGGCGAGCAACGTGCTCAAGGCCGCACGCAAGTACGGCCTCGACGCCAAGGGCCTGAAGTACGACGACCTCACCAAGCTGTACGACCTGCCGCTGCCGGTGGTCCTCTTCTGGAACCTGAACCACTTCCTGGTGCTGGAAGGGTTCGGCGGGGGCAAGGCGTTCCTGAACGACCCGGCCAAGGGGCCGACCAAGGTCACGCTCGAGGAACTGAACTCCTCGTACTCGGGCGTCGTGCTGACGTTCGCCCCCGGCGAGAACTGGAAGAAGGGCGGCAACAAGCCGAGCATGCTCCGCTCGCTGCGGGCGCGGCTCGACGACTCCACGAGCGCCCTCATCTACGTGATGCTGTGCGGGCTGCTGCTCGTCGTGCCCGGGCTCGTCGCCCCGACCTTCACGCGCATCTTCATCGACGACTACCTCGTCGGCCACCGCGCGTTCGTCGTGCAGCCGCTGCTCATGGCCATGCTGGGCACGGCCCTGATGCTGATGGGGCTCACCTGGCTCCAGAAGTACTACCTGCTGCGGCTGCAGACGAAGCTCTCGCTGCTGCATTCGAGCCGGTTCTTCGCCCACCTGCAGCGCCTGCCGGTGCCGTACTTCGTCCAGCGCTTCGCCGGTGAGATCGGCTCGCGCGTGGCGATCAACGACAACGTTGCCAACGTCATCGCGTCGAGGCTCACCACCACGGTCATCGACCTCTGCGTGGTCGTCTTCTATGCGGCGCTGATGCTGTATTACGACGTGCCGCTCACGCTCGCCGTGATCATGGTGTCGCTGATCAACGTGGCGATCATCAAGTCGGTGGCGCGCCTCCGCACGGACATCAGCCGCCGCCTGCAGCTCGACAAGGGCAAGCTGATGGGCACGTCGATGGGCGGACTCCAGATGATCGAGACGCTCAAGGCGACCGGCGGTGAAGCGGAGTTCTTCGGCCGGTGGGCCGGCTACCAGGCGAAGTCGCTGGTGGGCGAGCAGGGGCTGTCGGTCATCTCGGAAACCACCGCCAACATCCCGACGCTCGTGGGCACCCTCTCGACGCTGCTCGTGTACATCATGGCCGGCTTCAAGGTGATGGAAGGGCAGTTCACGATCGGCATGCTGGTGGCCTACCAGACGCTGGTCTCGAGCTTCAACCGCCCGCTGGCCAGCCTCGTGAACTTCAGCGGCCTGCTGCAGGAACTGCGCGGCGACATGACACGCCTGGACGACGTCATGGCGTATCCGCAGGATCCGCAGTACGCGAGGGCGGCCGCCGCGGAGTCGGCTGCCGACCAGGCCTCGCTCAAGCTGAGTGGCAAGGTCGAACTGAAGGACATCACGTTCGGCTACAGCCCGCTGGAGCCGCCACTCATCGAGGGCTTCAACCTCACCGTGAACCCGGGTGAGCGCGTCGCGCTCGTCGGCGGGTCCGGCAGCGGCAAGTCCACGGTGGCCAAGCTGGTCGCGGGCCTGTACGAGCCGTGGAAGGGGACCGTCCTCTTCGACGACAAGCCGCGCAACGAACTGCCGCGACGCCTGATCACGAACTCGGTCGCCGTGGTCGACCAGGAGGTCTTCCTGTTCGGCGGCACGATTGCCGAGAACGTCGCCATGTGGGACACGACGCTGCCCCCCGCGCGCATCATGACGGCGTGCCGCGACGCGTCGATTGCCGAGGTGATCGAGGCGCGCGAAGGCCGTTACGACGCGGTGCTCGAGGAGGGCGGGAAGAACATGAGCGGCGGCCAGCGACAGCGCCTCGAGATTGCGCGCGCCCTGGCGGGCATGCCGTCGATTGTGGTGCTCGACGAAGCCACGAGTGCACTCGACTCGGCAACCGAGACGGTCATCGACGAGAGCCTCCGCCGCCGCGGGTGCACGTGCATCATCATCGCGCATCGCCTGAGCACCATCCGCGATGCCGACAAGATCCTCGTGATGAAGCGCGGCAAGGTCGTGCAGCAGGGGACGCACGACTCGATGAAGGACGTTCCTGGTCCCTACCAGGACCTGATCAGCCTGGCCTGAGCGTAACGGGACCGGAGACCTGTCATGCCACAGAGCCCAGACATCTTCCTGCGCATCGTCTCGACCACCGTTCCCGGACGCACGGCCGGCGAGACCTTCCCGCTGACGGGCACCCCGCTCACGCTCGGGCGCGCCGACGACTGCGTGGTCGCGCTCAAGGACGGCAGCGTCTCGCGCAAGCACGCGGTCGTCGAGCCGGTCACGGGCGGCGGCTACCGCCTGCGCGATACCGGCAGCGCGAACGGTGTCTACGTCGGCGATGCCCGGACCCCCGAACTGGTGCTCACGCACCAGGCGCAGTTCCGGATCGGCGACACGGTGTTCGAGTTCGTGGCACCGCCGCCTCCGCCGCCCCCGCCCCCGCCGAAGAAGACGCCGTTCATCATCCGCATCGTCGCCTCGAAGACCGGCGACACGACCGAGCGGGAACTCTCCGTCTCGGGGGTGGTGTCGATTGGCCGCGCCGAAGAGTGCACGATCCCCATCAAGGATCTGAGCGCCTCGAAGCGCCATGCGGTGGTCACCGTCGACGGCGACGGCTTCCGGGTGATCGACAACGGCAGCGCGAACGGCGTCTGGCTCGAGGACCAGCGGGTCAGCGACGAGGTCCTGAAACCCGGCCAGCGCTTCCGCGTGGGCGACACCTTCTTCGAGTGCTACCCGAAGCCCGAGGAGGGCGACGGCGATCACACCGTGATGATGGCGGACCTCGGCGAACTCCTCGCCAAGGTGGCCAAGCGTACGCTCGCGGAGGCGGGCGAGGCGGTGTCGCTGACCGGCGGCCAGGCCGCACTGCTCGACGACCCGGACGTGCTCTATTACGTCGTCTCGGGGAACGTCGAGATCTTCACCGTGAACGTCCGCGACGGCCGCCCGACCGGCTCGCGCACGCATTTCCTCACCGTGCCGCAGGGCGAAGCGCTGCTCGGCATGGACCTGCGCTACGCAGGCGACTCGGCCTTCCTGGCCTCGGCCAAGGGCGGGTCGGTGGTCCGCCGGATCACGCGCGAGTCCGCGGCAACGCTGGCGGCGGATCCGAACACGGCGAAGGAACTCGTGCGCCTCGTCGACGCGTGGGTCACCCGCCTCTCGCGGCGCCTCACCGAAGACATCCGCAACAAGCCGAACACCGACATCTCGCTCGAGGTCGGCAAGCCGGCGACGGTGAGCGCCGGACAGCGCGTGCGCTCGGCCACCGGCGTGGTCTGGGTGGACACCGAACCCGACGTCTGGCTCTACGTCGGCATCGAGACGCTCGGCGGCGACGACGAGGGGGGGCCGGCGGGCTTCCCGCTCACGCCGCAGACCTGGATGGAGACGGCGTCGGATCCCGGCGCCAAGCTCACGCTGACACCGCGCCCGACCGACGCCCTCCTGGCCGCCGGCACGGCGCTGTGGGACGCGCTCGACTCGTTCCACCGGTCGATTGCGCAGTGCGAGTTCATCAACAAGCGCCTGACGCTCGTCGACGAAGCGGTGCGCCTCGACAACAAGGCGCAGCAGTCCGAGGCCGCGCGCGACCAGGCGATGGACGCCATCGAGGCGGTGCTCGCCGGCACCACGCCGACGATCTCCATGGCGCCCGTGGGGTCGGTGAAGCCGCTGCTCGAAGCGTGCCGGCTCGTTGCCGCCACGCAGGGGCTGAAGGTGAGCCCGCCCGGCGAGAGCAAGGTAGCCCGGACGCTGAACGAGGAAGTGCTCGCGATCGCGGCCGCCTCACGCTTCCGCACGCGCCAGGTGGCCATGCGAGGCGACTGGTACAAGCACGACCAGGGGCCGATCCTCGCCATCATCGAAGAGACGAACAGCCCGGTGGCGCTCCTCCCCAAGGGGCCGCGCCGCTACGAGATGGCGGAGCCCTCGACCGGCACCACCAGGCCGGTGACCGACGAACTCGCCGCCTCGCTGCAGCCCTTCGGGTACACGTTCTACAGGCCGCTGCCGCCAGGGAAGCTCGGGGCGATGGACCTGGTGCGCTTCGGCGCGCGCGGCCTCGCCCCCGACTTCCGCTGGCTGGCCTTCATGGGCATCGCGACCGGCGCGTTCGGCGCGGTGACGCCGTACCTCATCGGACGGATGGTGGACGACGCCATTCCGCAGGCGGACCGATCGCTGCTGATGCAGCTCGGGGCCGCCATGTTCCTGACAGCACTGGCCAACGTCGCCTTCAAGATCACGCAGAGCATCTCGGTGGTCCGCATCGAGAGCCGGCTCGACTACGTCCTGGCATCCGCGATCTGGGACCGCCTGCTCGATCTGCCGTCCGGCTTCTTCCGGCAGTTCGGCTCGGGCGACCTGGCCGAGCGGGCCGGCGGCATCAACGCCATCCGCGGCGTCATCTCGCGCGCGGGCATCGGCGGCATTCTCGGCGGCGTCAGCTCGCTCGCGTACGTGGTGCTGATGCTCACCTACAACGTGCAGCTGACGATGGTGGCCATCGTCATCTCGATGACGCTGGTCGGGGTCACCACGTTCGGCAACTACCAGCAGCTGAAGTACCAGCGGAACGAGAGCGCGCAGCGCGGCAAGATCATGAGCCTCGTGCTGCAGCTCGTGACCGGTGTGTCCAAGGTGCGCGTCTGCGCCGCCGAGCACCATGCGTTCCGCGTCTGGGCGCAGCAGTTCTCGACGCAGAAGCAGACCGGCTTCTCGATCGGGCAGGTGCAGAACACGATCGGCACGTTCACATCGGGCTTCTCCGTGCTCTCGTCGCTCGGCATCTTCGGCACCATCTACATGGTGCAGTCGTCGTCCGGCGGCGAGGCGGCGTTCACGACCGGCACCTTCATCGCCTTCAACGGTGCGTACGGTGCGTTCGTGGCGGCCCTGCAGGCGATGAGCGATGCGTCCATGAGCCTGCTGAAGGCCGTGCCGACGTTCGAGCGCCTGAAGCCGATCCTCGACACGTCACCGGAGTCGGACGAGACCAAGATCGCCCCGGGCAAGCTCACCGGCGGGATCACGGTGTCGCACCTGCACTTCCGCTACAGCCCCGATGCGCCCTGGGTGCTCCGGGATGTCTCGTTTACCATCAAGCCGGGACAGATGGTGGCGTTCGTCGGCTCGTCTGGCTGCGGCAAGTCCACGCTGCTGCGCTGCCTGCTCGGGTTCGAACGTCCGCAGAGCGGCTCGATCGCCTACGACGGCCAGGACCTGGCCACGCTCGACGTCCGCGCCGTCCGCCAGCAGCTCGGTGTCGTGCTGCAGGAGAGCCGTGTGCTGCCCACCGACATCTTCCGCAACATCGTCGGCGCCACGGCGCACACGATGGACGATGCGTGGGAGGCGGCGGCGATGGCGGGGCTCAAGGAGGACATCAAGGAGATGCCGATGGGCATGCACACCATCGTCTCCGAAGGTGGCGGCACGTTCTCCGGCGGCCAGCGCCAGCGCCTGCTCATTGCCCGGGCCCTGGTGAACAAGCCGTCGCTCATCTACTTCGACGAAGCGACGAGCGCACTCGACAACAAGGCGCAGGCTATTGTGACCGAGAGCATGGACCGCCTCGACGCGACGCGCATCGTCATCGCCCATCGCCTGAGCACGATCGTGAACGCCGACCGCATCTTCTACTTCGACGGCGGGCAGATCAAGGAAGAGGGCACGTACAAGGAACTGCTGGCCAAGGGCGGCGCGTTCGCCGCGCTCGCGCGCCGGCAGATCGCCTGAGCCGCGCATGCAGACCGACGCACCGCTTCGCGAGGCGCTGCTGGCCCTCGGCGCCTCGGGTACGGTGCTCGACGAACTGCTGGCGTACACGTCGAATCCGTTCGACACCGCGGGCCTGGATAACCGGGCCTTCCCGTTCCCCGACGCGCCCCACCTCGAGGCCTGGACCGAGTACGCGGCGGAAGCCGCGCGCGACGGCGTCCTGGCGATGCTGGCCAGACGGCTGGTGCAGTTCCGGTTCCCCATCGAGGCAGGGATCAGCGCGACCGAGGCGTACAAGGCCGCGACCCGCCGCGGGGAGTGGCCGCTGTCCGCCGGACCGGGCATCGCGTTCGACGACCCGGACGGCGTGGAACTGGTGCTGCACCAGACGCCCGCGGGCCGCGTGCCGGTCATCGCCTGCCGGACCCGGGCCGACTTCGTCCGTCTCGTGCAGGTCTGCTCCTGCCGCAACGAACCCGACGATGTCCCCGCGTCCATGGGGGCGTGCATCGTCAATGGCCTGAACAACTGGGACCGCGTGGGCCGCGTGCGCCGACGCCTCGAGGCGGAGCGCGGCGCGCCGTTCGACGCCGCGGGCTGGGCCGAGGCGTTTCGCACGATCATCCCGCAGAAGGCGCTCTATCAGGACCGGCTCATCCTGCTGAGCAGCGAACCCTACAGCGCGGTGCCGGCCGCGGACCTCGGGCTGGAGGACGCGGAGTGGCGCCGGCAGTCCGTGGCGATCCGCCGCGAGCACGAGTGCACGCACTACTTCACGCTCGTGGCGTTCGGCGCGATGCGGAACAACCTGCTGGACGAGCTGATTGCCGACGCCGCAGGCCTGGCCGCGGTCTCGGGCCGCTACGAGGCCGATACCGCCCTCCGATTCCTGGGCCTCGAACACTATCCGGCGTACCGGCAGGGCGGGCGGTTCGAGAACTACCTCGGGACGCCGCCGCTCTCGGCCGCCGCGACGGAGCTGATGCAGGGCATCGTGGTCCGTGCGGCGCGGCACCTCGAGGCCGCGACGCGGCACGTCGACCTGGCGGACAGCCGGGTGCGGCAGGCGATGGTTCGGACGCTGGCGCAGTCGACACTGCCCGAAATGGCCGTCGATCGCGACGGCGCGCGGCTTCGCGCCGAGCTGGCCGCAGTACACTTGTGATGTATGCCCGATCCACAGCCACCACGCGCTGACGGCGCCATTCCCGTCGTCTCGGTTGCCACGGGGGAGTACCTCTACCGTGCGGGCGAGGTGGGCGATGCGTTCTTCATCGTCAGCACGGGGCAGGTCGAGCTGCTGAAGCGGAACGAGACCTTCCGCCGGCTGGCGCTCCTCGGTCCGGGCGACGTGTTCGGTGAAGACTCCGCGTTCGATGGCCAGGCGAGGGCCTGCGATGCACGGGCCGCCGGCGCCGCCACGGTGCTGAAGGTGCGTGCGGATGTGTTCCTGGAGCTGGTCCGGGTACGGCCCGACGTCGCGACCGCGGTGATCCGGGCGACGGCCGGCCGGCTGCTGCAGTCGCGCAGCGCGGCGCTCGCGCTGGCGCTGCCGCCAGTGGCGCACGCTCGGACGGCCGCGGGCGCTCCGGCCGTGGCCCGCTTCATCCACGTCGAATCGGGGTCGCACTTCATGGTGCCGAACCAGCCGGAAACCGTCATCGGACGTGCCGATCCCCGGACGAAGTTCACGCCAGACGTCGAACTCTCCTCCGTGGACTCGCACCGGTCGCTCAGCCGCAGGCACGCGGTGGTTACCCGTGTGGATGCCGGATTCCAGCTCGCGGAATCGCCCAAGGTGGCCAACGGTACCTTTCACAACGGCGTGCGGCTGACGACGGGGACGGCGGTGCCGCTGCACGACGGGGATGAGGTATCCTTCGGCTTGATCAGAACCGTCTTCAGGATTCCCTAATCAGCTGACTGGCGTCGGCTTACGGGAACCCGAGAGAGACGGTCCCCCGCACCGTTCGCCTGTCCGGAGTAGCCGTGTCTGCAGACCCCGACAAGCTCGAGATCACCAGGCTCGACGCACTCGTGAAGCTCCGTGGCGACGAAGACAGCCTGCGGTCGCTGCTCGAGAAGGCCATCGTGCGCCGGGACGCGGAGATGGCCGTGTACGCCCGCGTCATCGCCGACTACCAGGCGCGCCTGGCGGCGATCGAGGCGCAGGTGCAGGACGAGCGGACCCGCGCCCGCGACGTGCTGCAGACGCTGGCCGCCATGCACGAGCGGAAGCGCCAGGCGCTCGAGAGCGCGCAGGCGAAGCTGCAGGAGTGCGAGTTCCGCCACTCCATCGGCGAATACTCGACTGAACAGTTCGCGGCGGCCTCGAAGGCGGCGCAGGCGTCGATTGCCGAGGGCGAAGCGGCCTTCGAGTCGGTGCGCGTGCTGCGCGAGCGCTACCTCGAACTGCTGTCGGACGTGCCGGTCCCCGAGGGGGCGGTGCCGGCGGCGGTACCGATGCCCGCCGTGCCGCCCGCGCCCGTCGCTGCGCCGAAGCCCGCTCCCGCGGCGCCGCCCGTGCCGCCAGCGCCTGCGGCTGCGCCAGTGCGTGCGGTACCGCCCGTTCCACCACCGGCGGCCGTGCCGCCGGCCCCTCCCGCGCCGCCCGCCGCGCCTGCAGAGCCGGACGCCACGGTGTACATGGCGCAGCCGTCACCCGAGGACTTTGCCGTGCCGGGGCAGGGCAGTCCCCTCGATACCGGAAGCTTCGGGACGGTGCTCATTTCAGCGGGTCTGCTCATCGAGCAGCGCGGCGGACTGCCGGTGACGCACCACCGGCTCGGGCTGCTCACGACCATCGGCCGCACGGCCGATAACCACATCGTCGTGGCGCAGAAGGACGTGTCGCGCCGGCATGCCGAAGTGCGCATGGTCCCGGCCGGGTACATGCTGAAGGATCTCGATTCGCCGAACGGCACGTTCGTCAACGGCGCGCGGATGACCGAGCACCTGCTGCAGGACAACGATTCGGTGATGATTGGGGAGACGGAGTTCAGGTTCCGGAAACCGTAGCCGATGGAACTGCGCGAAACGACCGAGGGCGATGTGCTGGTGCTCGCGCCCGAGGGCAACCTGGTCGATACCGAAGACACCAGCGCCATCGACACCCGCCTGGCCGCGGCGCTGAAGGCCAAGGTCGTGCGCGTGGTGATCGACTGCGCCGGCGTCGGCCTGGTGAGCAGCAGTGCGATCCGCATCCTGCTGATGACCATGCGGAAGCTCGAACGCGTGCAGGGACGGCTGGTGCTCTGCAGCCTGAGCGCCAAGGTGATCAGCGCGTTCGCCATTTCGGGGTTCGACAAGGACTTCACGGTGGCGGGCACGCGGGACGAGGCGTTCGCGCGCGTGCGGGAGGTGGTCGACACCCAGCAGCCGCGCAAGACGAAGCGTGCGCCAGCCGCCGAAGCGAGTGCGCCGCCGGCAGCTGCCGTTCCGCCGACGCCGGCTGCGGACGCGGCACCTCCTGTGGCCACTCCGCCTGCGCCGCCCGTGGCCGAGCCACAGCCAGCGCCGAAGGCCGCGGTGCAACCGCCCGCTGCGGTGGCCCCGACGCCGGCTGCCGCGCCTGCTGCGGCCGATGCACCGCCCGCCCCGGCAAAGGAAAGCCCGAAGATTCAGGCGCCGGTGGCGCCGCCGCAGCCCGACGTCGACGAACTGGCCGCAACGCTCCTGCGCGCCCTCGCCGTCCCCGGTGTCGTCAATCGCGGGCGGGGCACGCCAGTGCCCGATGCAGAGGTGCTCGCCGCCGGTATCCTTGGCGCGCTGGGAACGCAGCGCGGGTCGTCGCGGGCGGGATAACCGTGTTCACCGCCGTTTTCTCGAGTGAAGGACGCACGTGCCGAAACTGCTGATTTACCACAACGACGAATTCGACTCCGAGATCGAACTGGGCGGGCAGACCCTGCGCCTCGGCCGCGGGGCCGACAACGATGTGGTGCTGGCCGACCCGGTCAAGACGCTCTCGCGCCGTCACGCGCAGATCGTCTTCGAGCGGGGCACCTACACGGTGGTGGACCAGAACAGCCAGAACGGCATCTGGGCCGCCGGTGTGCGTGTGCCGTCCGCACCGCTCAAGAGCGGGTCCCCGGTCGTCATGGGGGCCTACAAGCTGCTGTTGAAGCCCGACCTCGTGGTGTCCACCGGCGACGAGACGATGCTGATCCCGCGCGGCGGGCTGGACCTGAAGGCGGCCGATCCGTTTGCGACGGTGTTCATTGCGAAGACGGATATCCCGCCGGCCGGGGGCAGCAGTGCGGCGCCGGCGCAGCCGGTCGTGCCGCCACCCCCGCCAGGTGAGGCGACCCAAATCCGTCCGATCGTGGTGCCGCCGAAGGCGGACGTGAAGCCTGCAGCGGCCGAGAAGGCGGCCGACGCTCCAGCCGCGAAGCCGGCGGTGGCCCCTGCGGAGGCCGCACCGAAGGCCGACGTGAAGCCGCCAGCCGCAGCGGCCGCTCCGGCCACACCAGCGGCTCCGGCCGCGAAGGTCGAGCCCGCGAAGCCTGAACCGGCAAAGGCCGAACCGGCGAAGCCAGCGGCAGCACCCGCACCGAAACCCGAGGCCAAGCCTGCCGCCGCGGCGGCGCCCGCCGCACCGCCGAAGCCGCCGGCCGCCCCGGCCGCGCCACCCGCCGCCCCCGCGGCAGCCAAGGCGCCGGAGCCGGCGAAGCCCGCTGCGAAGGCCCCTGAACCGGCCAAGCCGGCCGCGAAGAAGGGCGATGCCGGCGGTTCGCGTACCAAGTACATCGCCGCCGCAGCCGTACTGCTCCTCGCCGCGGGTGGCGGCGGCTACTACATGTTCGGCCGCCCCCCGGCCACGGCACCCGTCACGCAGACCGCGGCCGTGTCGAGCGAGCCGGCCGCCGCACCAGCGCCGGTCGCGAAGGAGCCGGCGCCGGCGCCGCCCGCACCCGTGCAGCCGACGCCCACGCCAGAGGCAAAGGCCCCCGTTCGTACGCCGAAGGTGACCGGTGAGCCGAAGCAGCAGGCCGTGAAGCCGGTCGTGCGGAAGGAAGAGCCGCCGGCGAAGCCGGCGCCCGAGACGCCGGTGGTTCCGCCGCCACCGCCGCCGCCCGATCCGCAGACTCTCTTCGAGAAGGCGCGCTCCGCGATGATTGCCGGCGATTACCTGGCGGCGGTCAGCGGGTTCGAACAGGTGCTGAAGCTGGACTCCAACTATCCGAACGCCGCCAACCTGCTCGGCGTCGCCCGCGGCGGCGCGAAGAACGCCGCACAGCTGGCCATCGACGCCGGCAACAAGCTGGAGATGACTGGCGACTTCCTGGGGGCGCGCAAGCAGTACGACAGGGCCGGCGAACTCGATCCCGGCGCGCCGGCCGTCGCGAGTGCCATCCGCCGCCTGATTGCCCGCATGCAGGGCGCCGGCGAAGCGGCGTTCAAGGCTGCGCGCCAGTACGATGCGTCGAACAAGACGAAGGAAGCGATTGCCAGCTACGAGTCGGCGCTCCAGCTGCTGCCGGCCAACCACGAAAGCGTGCCGGTCGCGCGCGAGCGCCTGGCATTCCTGAAAGGTGGCGCGTGAAGACCATCTCCTTCGCGCTGGCCGTGCTGCTCGCCTGGGGCGGCGCGAGCCTGCAGGCGCAGAAGCCCGATCCGTGGCTGGCCCGCACCAATGCGTCGGCGTTCGAGACGCAGAAGGGCACCGAGGCGCCGATCGTGCTGAACGTGCCGAAGAACAACTGGATGACGATGCCAGGCACCCGGTCGGCCATCTTTCTGATGGCCGCGCGCAAGGGCGACGCGGTCGTCTCGGTGGAGCGCGCGCCGCTCTCCCTGGTACTCCAGCCCGAGGACGTCACCGACGTGCTCGCGAAGATCCAGATGGACGAGATCAAGGCGCGTGAACCGCGGGCCACGGAGTTCGAGGCCCGCGTCCTCGACGCCGGCGATCGTCGCTTCGTTGCCGTCCAGTACCGCCGCGCGGGCGTCACGGGGGCCGAGCGGGTCCGGCAGTACACGCTCCCGGTCGGGCACTGGCTGTACCACATCACGTGTGCCGCGAGCCTCACGCAGTTCGCCTCGTACGAAGCGGTGTTCGCGCACATCGCCAGCTCCTTCACGGCCGCCGAGTAGCGGTGTCCCACGCACTGCCGCTGCGCGGCCGCACGACGCTCGTTACCGGTGCCAACGCCGGCCTCGGCCTCGCGGCCGCGCGGCAGCTCGCGCACGCGGGCGCGCACGTCGTGCTCGCCGCACGCACGATGGAGCGGGGAGAGACGGCCGCTGCGCATATCCGCGAGTCGGAACCTGCCGCGCGCCTGAGCGTGGTGGCCGGCGACTTCAGCAGCCTGTCGGGTGTCCGCGCGCTGGCCGGGGCGGTCCGCCGCGCGTGTCCCCGCCTCGACGTCCTCATCAACAACGCGGGCGTCGTCCGGGCGCATCGCCACGAAACGGTCGACGGCTTCGAGTGGACGTTCGCGGTGAACCACCTCGCCCCGTTCCTGCTGACGCGCCTGCTGATGCCGGCGATGGGCGCTGGTGGACGCGTCGTGGTGGTGACGTCGGACGCGCACCGCGACGTGTCGCTCGACCTGGACGACCTGCACGCGACGCGTGCCTACGACCCGCTGGTGGCGTATCGGCGGTCGAAGCTGGCCAACGTGCTCTTCGCGCGCACCCTCGCACGCCGGGCGCCCGAGCTGTCCGTGTTTGCGGTGGCGCCGGGCATCGTGGCCACCGACATCGTGCGGGAGGCGCCCAGCGCGCTGCAGGAAGCGTGGGCCACGCGTGGACGCCCGGCCCGTGAGGCGGCACGGACGATCGTCCACGCCGCGGCCGACCCGGCGCTGGCCGGCACGACGCTGCGCTACTTCTCGGAAGGTCGCGAGCTGAGCCCGTCCGCAGGCGCGTGCGACGACGCACTGGGTGAGCGGCTCTGGGAGATCAGTGCGGTGCTGACCGGCACGCCCGCGTGGCCGGTGTCGCTTACGGAATGAAGCCGCCGTCCACCGGGAGGACGGCCCCGGTGACGAAGGCCGCTTCATCGGACGCGAGCCAGACGAACGCGTGCGCCACGTCCGACGCTTCGCCGAGCCTGCCGAGCGGTGTGCGCAGCAGCACCTGCTTCTCGAGCGCGGCCCCGTTGCCGCTGTTCATCGCGGTCCTGATGTAGCCGGGCTGCACGGTATTCACGGTGATGCCGTGCGGGCCGAACTCGCGCGCCCACACGCGCGTCAGCCCCTCGAGCGCGGCCTTCGACGCCACGTACGCCGTCTGGCCCGGGTAGCCGTATTCGGCGAGCACGGACGAGATGTTGATGATCCGGCCCGACGCCTGCGCCTTCATGGCGGGGACGACCGCCTGGACGAGATGCACCGCGCCGCGCAGGTTCACCTGCAGCACGGCGTCGAGCACCCCCGGCGTGAGGGCCGTAGCGGCCACGTACCCGGGCGTGATGCCCGCGTTGTTCACGAGGATATCGAGACGGCCGGTCCGCTCGAGCAGCCGTGCCACGGCCGAGCTGACGGCGCCCGCATCGCGCACGTCGACGGCGTCCTCGATCCCCGCTGGTCCGTCGCCGTCCGCAAGGGGCTCCGGCGTTTTCAGATCCCACGAGGCGACGATCGCGCCCTCAGCGCGGAAGCGGCGTGCCGTTTCCCGGCCGATGCCGCGCGCGGCGCCGGTGATGAGGGCGACCTTGCCTGCCAGCCGCCCGCTCACCACGTCCCCTCGTACGCGACCTGCGCGTCCATCTGCAGCCGGCTCAGAATGTCCTGCACGTCCACCTGCGCCAGCGCCCGCCGATACCCGTGCGTGCCGACGACGAGCGGAGGTTCCGTGCGGAGGCGCGCGCGCAGCGTGTCGGCAATCTCGTCGGCCCGGCCCTGCTGCGCCTTGTAGTAGTCGATGAACCCGGCGTGGAACGCCTCGTCGATGGGCGAGCCCTTCACGGTGTCGGTGAAGAACGATCGCCGGGCCCGGCTGGTGGCGCGCGACGAGAGCACCTTCTTCCTGGTTCGTGCGGCGAGTTCGTCCGCCGGCATGCGGTCGAAGGTTTCCGGGCGTTCCGGTGCCTCGAGTCCCGAGGTGTCGATGGCCAGGTTGAAGAAGCAGTGCTCCAGGTCCACCATTGTCACGCGTCCGCCGTCCACGAAGGCATTGCGCGGACGGATGTCCGCGTTCGAGAAGAGCAGGGCGAAGACGAAGTGGCCGCCGAGCGCGTACGCCGTCGTCTCGTCGAGGTCGTGCTCCCACTTGCGTCCGGGCGCGGTGCTGACGAGCAGCAGGTCCTCGCGTCCCGGATGCCGGCTCGCACGGCAGGCTGGGAGGCCGGTCAGCGCCTGGAGTTCGTAGGCGAACACCTCGACGTGCACGGTCTCGGGCAGGAGGAACCGCTTGGCGTAGACCGTTTCGGTCCCGCTCGGGGTCTCGACCACGCAGCGGTAGACGAGGTTGTATCGACCCTGCTGCCCGTCGGCAACGGTGTCGACGGCACGAACGGTGCCGCGCACGGGCCCCACTTCGACCGGATCGCCCGGTCCGAGGAGACGCGTCGGCGGGGTCGTCGACAGGTCCAGCAGGCCCAGGTCGGCGACCGACGCGAGGCTGGAGTCGCGGCCGGTCACGCCGATACCTATGGTGCGCATGCCCAGTTCGGCTGGCGCCTCCACGTCGTTTTGGAGGTTGTCGCCCACGAACAGCGTGGCGGAGGCGGACACGCCGAGCCGTTCCAGCGCACGGTGGTAAATGCCGGCATCGGGCTTGGCGAGCCGCTCGTCGCAGGAGTAGACCAGGGTGTCGAACGACTCGGCCAGACCGAGGGTGACGACCGGATCCTTGAACGGGGTGGCAAGGTTGGACACGAGGCCGAGCTTGATATTCCGCCGCTTGAGGAACGCCAGGAGCGACGGGGTGCCGGGCACCAGTTCCACCGACGCACACTCCGCCGCGATGACCGAGAGGCAGAGTGCCATGGCTTCTTCTTCGCGGTCGGGTGCCAGGGCACGGGCGACATGCCGTGCGAACGTGGCGGTGTCCGGGAACGGCTCGGTCAGCAACCCGCCGCGAAGCAGGGTGATCCACGCCCGGCGCGAGACGCCCAGCGCCGAAGCGGCTCCACGCGAGAACGGGCGGTCTGCCGCCCTGACGAGCGTGCCATAGAGGTCGAAGAGGATCGCGTCAGGTGTCATCGGGTGTCGTCCGGCATCATAACGTGTCGTGCCCCTGCCGCACGGCTCGTGCGGGGCTGCGACGGCTGTCATATGATGACGAACTGTTAAGATGTGCCGTGCCCTGCTGCAGCGGACGCAGGGCGATCCTGGAACGTTGAAGGCAAATCTCCGCTCCGGCGCTCGCAGAGGGGGCCCGCAGCGACTTGCGGAAGGACGGATCGAGTGATCATGACGCGCCACACCCATCGCCCAGCCTCGCTTCTCCCATCGTGGACGCCTCGCGTGCTCCGGCGGTCGGCGTACGTCTCCCTCACGGCGTGCATGCTGCTCGCGGTCGGTACCGCGGCGTGCTCCAAGGGCGGCGATGACAAGGTCTCTGTCGCGCAGGTGGCGGTTCGGGCCAACCCCGATCTGGAACTGATGGCCACCGATGCCCAGCAGGGTGTGCTCACCGTGCGCGTGCGCTCCACGCAGCAGGTGCTGACCGTCAAGGTCGACGACGTGATTGCCGGAACGGCGTTCGCCAACCTGCAGGCGGCCGCGGCCCCCGCGCCGGCGGCGGCACCGGCCCCGGAGGCGGCTCCCGCCGCATCGGGCGGCCGGCTCGAGGTCACCACCCCGGGCGCGAAGGTGTCCATGGGCGGCGGCGACGGCACGTCGTCGGTGAAGGTCGAGACGCCTGGCGGGAGCGCCTCGGCGTCGGGCGGCACGGCTGACGTCGCCAGTGCCCGCGACCGCCTGCGCGACGCGGCCGAGCGGATCGGCGGCAGCTCCCGTGCGGCCGAATCGGGCGCGTCGGCGCCCTCGGGCTCCGCGGCTCCGGCGCCTGCGCCGGCTCCCGCTCCCTCTCCGGCACCCCGTCGCGACGATGCGACCCTGCGCCGGCGCTCGGCGCCGGTCTCGTGCAACGGCAAGGATTCGGTGCGCCTCGAGAACGTGCTGCTCGAGGTGGACTCGGTCGCCGTCTCGGCGAACGGCCACTGCAACGTCCTCATCTCCGGCAGCCACATCATCGGCCGCCTCGGTGGCGTGGCGGTGAACGGCAATGCCACGGTGACCATCGAGGACAGCCAGATCGAGGCGCCGGTGGCGTTCTCGGTCAATGGCGACGGCGAGGTCAGCGTGGAAGGCAGCCGCATCGAAGGCGCGGTGCAGAGCCGCCGCAAGTCGTCGGTGCGCGACCTCGGCCGCAACGTCTGGCGCTAGCGCCCGGCGAGTCCCACAGGGTACGGAGCGTCGCGGTTCGACGCCGCGCCGCCCGGCGCTCCGTACTCGATCCCTCTCCTACCCGCGCACCACCTGCCAGCTCCCGTACTCCCACGCGCCCGCCACGTAGTTGTTCCGGCACTGGAGAATCGCGTTCGCGAAGCGCTCCATGTGCGCGCCCTGCGGACCCGCCGTCCGCACCATGTCGGCCACCAGTTCCAGCACGGGCTCTCGCGCCTGCAGCAGCGCCTCCGTCACCTCGGCGGTGATGTTGCGCACCCAGCGCACGTCGCCGTATGGCCGCAGGCGTTCGGTGCGCGCGTCGATCTGTCCCGCCTTCACGTTGTCGGTCAGGCAGAGGATGCCGCCGGGACGGAGTACGCGCCGCACCTCGGCGAGGAACAGGTCCAGCTGCGGGTAGGCGTGCGAGGCCTCGATGTTGGTGACGACGTCGAAGCTCGCGTCCTCGAACGGGAGGTGCTGGGCATCGGCCTCGATGAAGCGCAGGTTCGGTGCCGTGTGCGTGGCGCGGCAGAAGGCGATGTGCCCGGGAAGGAGATCCACCCCGACCACCTCGGCGGGCGCGTGATAGCGGGCGAGATAGGCGGAGGTGCCGCCGCGTCCGCAGCTGACGTCGAGGACCCGCGCGCCGTCGAGCGGCACGTTGCGGACGACCTGGCGGACGAGATTCAGGTTGTACCGCCACGGGCGATCGTCGTCGGCGACCCAGGCGAAGTCGTCGGATCCGTCGAGTTCGACGAAGCCGTGGTTGATGAACACGAAGCGCGGGTCGGTGATCTGGTCGTCGGCTTCGGCGTACTGCCGCGCCGAGAAGCCTGCACGCATCCGGGCGCGCAGCCGCGCGATGAGCTCGGGCGTACCAGTGGCGCGGATACGGCCCGACTCGATCCAGCCGTCCACCAGCAGTTCCTTGCCCGGCACGATGGCGGCCATGTCGGCGGCGTCGAGGTCGAGGCCGAGCGGGGCGGTCGCGTCGAACGCCTTCCTGACGGTGATCGGCCGTGCGTCCACGTCGACCAGCAGGGGCGGAACGCCGCGGATCGTCAGGCGGCAGGCCGGCGTGATGCCGCGCAGCGTGTAGCCGACCTGTGTGGCGAAGGAGACGATGAGCGCGGAGTCCATGTCCGGGGTGTCCTCGTGCGGAGCCGTACGACGTGCGAGCCGATGTAGCATGAAGCCACACGTCCGGAGTGCCTTCATGTTCGCACCGAGTTTCGCAGACAGTCTAGCCGCCCAGTGGAACCACGGCCCCCGCGTGTTCCGGAACGCCCTGCTGACACCGCTGTTCGATGCGGTCGACTTCATGACCGTGATGCGGGGCGCCGGTCGCGAGTACGTCGCCGACCCGCTCGCACGCGTTCCGCCGGCGCGCGTCTACCTGAAGAGCGAGATGGCCGCGCCCCAGCACCGCGCGCCCTTCATCCCGCGGCGGGACGAGACGTGCGAGCAGTACGTCGGGCGCCTGGTCGCGACCTTTCCGGGTGTGCCGTTCGGCATCGTGGTCGACAACTGCGAGAAGCACTTCCCGCCGATGCGCGAAGCGCTCGTGCCGGTCCTGCACCATCTCTTCCAGACGGCGTTCTATCCGGCGCGCCGGAATCACCTCTGCGTCTACGCGGGCAACTACCGTTCCACGCCGTTCGGCATCCACCGCGACGAGTGCCACGTGATCATGTTCTGCGGTGTCGGGAAGAAGTCGATGGCGTTCTGGCCGCCGACGTATTTCGACGACAAGCCGAAGGTGGTGGCAGGCGGCAAGGTGAAGGCGCCGGTCCAGGACTTCATCGCCGACGCCACCGTGCTCGAGATCGGGCCGCTCGATGCGCTCTACTGGTCGGCGGACGACTGGCACGTGGCGGTCGCCGACACCGACGACTTCCAGGCAGCGCTGAGTGTGGGCATCTATCACCACGGCACCAGCTCGGAGCTGATCGGCGGGCTCGACTTTGTTGCCGCAAGCACGAAGCACCCGGGGCGGCTCGATGTCGAAGGGCTGCCGGTGCCGGCCGACGGGACGCTTTCGCTCGACACGCTGCGGCGCACGCAGATGTCCGGCTTCTTCGAGCGCTGGGCGCGGCTGCGCGAACAGTTGAGCGCGCCCGGCGAAGACGACCGGCGCGCGCTCGAGTTCGCCCTCCGCATGATGTCGTCCGCCGGCTACGGCGGGCTGCGCCAGGGGATCCCCGGCGCCCCTCCCGACCTGGCTGACCGGATCGTGCACTGCCCCGTCCCGCGGTCGATCGTGCTCGCACACCTGAACGGCGGCGTGCTCGTCGGCGCGAACGGCAGCGCGTTCTTCTACGCCGACGGCGTGCCGGCGATCGTCGACCTCGTGCAGCGGCTCCGGACCGGCCAGCCGTACGCCGTCAGCGCGCTGGTGTCGTCGTTCGAGGCCGCGCAGGCCGACACCGTCCGCCGTGCCGTCCACGACCTCGTGAGCGCGGGCGCGCTGCGCGCTGAGCTGGCCACCGCCGCAGCCGCCGGTTCCTGACGATCGCCCTGCACGGTCCGGTTCGCCGGTTCGTGGGCCGGTGACGATTGTGTCGGGTGCGCGCACGAACCGACAGGAGTGGCTGGCGTCGTGTGCGACGGCCGCGGGCTCGCTATAATCCGCGGTCATGCCCAAGCTGCTGCCCGCCGTTGTTGCGATCGCGCTCGCTGCCGCCGTCTCGGCGGCGGTCGTCGCCCAGGATCGTGCCGCCCTCAACAAGGCCGTGATCGAGCGAGGCAAGTCGCTCGAACTGCCGACCAAGTACGTGCCGCTCCCGGGTGAGAAGATCGAGTACTACGCGTCGGGCTACGCGAAGATCATGTGCACGGCGGTCTTCGTCACCGGCCTCGATCCCGCCTTCGCGATGGAGAACGTCGGGTACTTCACGGCGCCGTACGAGGTACGCAAGGACCTCGGCACGCCGAAGATCGACAGGCAGAAGCAGACGGTCGAAGTGACGATGCCGAATGGCACCGTCCGCCTGGCGAAGCATGTCGGCAGCCAGGGCTGCGTGACGCTGCCGATTGGCAAGACCGACGTCTTCTTCAAGCCCTCCGTCGTCGCGCCGAAGGTGCCCGATCCGAAGACGACGATGTGGCCGATGGGCGACAAGCTGCCGCACGGCCCGCCGCCGGACGGTGTGGACATGGCGAAGGTGCAGGCCGCCGTCGACGCGGCGTTCGATCCGAATGCCATGACGGCCGCGTTCGTCGTGACCTACAAGGGGCGCATCGTCGCCGAGAAGTACGGCCCGAACATCACGCCGACCACGCCGCTCGAGAGCTGGTCGATGGGGAAGAGCCTGAGCGGCACGCTGCTCGGGATGCTGATTCAAAAAGGCGTGTACACGCTCGACCAGCCGGCGCCCATCCCCGAGTGGCAGACACCGGGTGATCCGCGCCAGAAGATCCGCATCCGCGACATCCTGAACATGTCGAGCGGCCTGCGCATCATCTCGCCGAACGACCCCGACTACGATCCCAACGGCCCTTACGCGGATCACTTCTACTACTACACGGGCGCCGTCGACTCCTTCAAGTACGCCGCATCGCGGCCGCAGCAGTGGGAGCCCGCGACGGTCGGCCGCTACCGCAATACCGATCCGGTACTCACGAACTACATGACGCGCATGGCGATCGAGAAGCGGGGCGAGGACTACCACTCGTGGCCGCAGCGCAACCTGTTCGACAAGCTTGGAATCAGAACGTTCGTCATGGACACCGACCCGTACGGCAACTTCCTCACGCACGGGTACGAGTCGGCCTCGGGTCGCGACTGGGCACGGATCGCAAACCTGTACCTGCAGGATGGCGTGTGGAACGGCGAGCGGCTCCTGCCGCCCGGGTACGCGAAGTTCGTCGGTACGCTCGCGCCGGCCTGGGTGGCCGACGGCCGCCCGCAGTACGGCGGCCTCTTCTGGGTGAACGGCGACGGTGCGTGGCCCGCGCCGAAGGACATGTACTTCATGTCCGGCGTCGGCGGGCAGCAGGTGATGATCGTGCCGTCGCACCAGCTGGCAGTGGTTCGGCTCGGCCATTACAAGGGCGTGAGCGCCGCTGGCCGTGCGACGCGCAAGGCGGTGGGCCTGCTCGTGGAGGCGGTCCAGCCGGTGCGGTAAGGAGGCGGGGAGGACCGGGACCCGGGTCCTCCCTTCTGACTGCGCCGTTCGGAACGGGCGCTACACTGGCGGTATGAGCTGGTTCACGCGCCTCATGACGCCGGCCAACGCTCCAGCCCTCACGGCCGGGCGTATCCGCTCCGCGTACGCGGTGGCGGTGCTGACCGACACCCTGCAGTTCGTGCTGGGTCCACTCGGGTGGACCGGCGCGGATCAGGCGATGGATGTGATTGCGGCTGCGGTGGAGTACCGCCTGCTGGGCTTCCACCCGCTGCTGCTGCCGACCTTCATGATCGAGTTCCTCCCGATCACCGACCTGCTGCCGACCTGGACCGGCTGCGTGGCGCTCGTCGTGGCGGCGCGCAAGGCCAAGGACGGCGTCGAGCCGCCTCCGCCGGGGCCCGGGCAGGTCATTGACGTCTAGGACAGCAATTTTCTGAGAACGACGAACTCGAGCCCTTCGACCTTCGGAATGCCCCAGCGTTCGTCGCCGTACGGGAACGGCTTCGTCTCCCCCGTGCGCGCGTAGCCGCGCCGCTCGTACCACGCGATGAGCGTGTCGCGCACGCTGATGACGGTCATGTGGACCTCGCGTGAGTGCCAGTGTGCCGCCGCCCACTGCTCGGCGGCCGCAAGCATCGCGCGCCCGAGACCGCGGGCCTGCAGCGTCGGCTTCGTGGTGAGCATGCCGAGGTAGCAGCTGTCATTCGTGCGCTCGAGGTGGACGCACGCGATGATCTCGCCGTCGTCCTCGTGCGCCAGCACTACGCTCCCGTCGGCTGCCATCTCGTCCTGGAGCCGCGCCTCGTCCACCCGGATGCCGCCGAGCAGGTGTTCCTCCGTGGCCCAGCCTGCCCGGCTGCTCTCGCCGCGGTATGCCGAGTTCACCAGCCCGACCAGCGCGGGCACATCGTCACGGGTCGCCACCCGCACGTCGATTCCAGCTGTCATGTGGTCGAGCTTTCCAGAACGCGCCGCAGGGTGTCAACGCACGCCGCGCGTAAGCGTCCACGTTTCTCGTAAGGCGCGCGACGGCGGGCGGGCGATTTCCGGCCGGAATCGTCGACGCGCGCCCGGCACTGGCCTTGCCCTGACGCTGCCGGCTTGGCCTGTCCGTCTGGGACACAACACTAGGAGAAGAGCATGCGACGACTGTTCATGACGCTCGCGATGACGCTTGCGGTGCTGGCTGGAGGCGTGGCCTCCGCGCAGGCGCAGGTGTATACCCTCACTGCCTCCCTGAGCGGCGCCGACGAAACACCGACGGCCCTCAACACCGGCGCGTTCGGGACCGCCACCATCACGCTCGATGTCGGCGCGCGCAGCCTCAGCTACCGCATCGACGTGTTCAACCTGCCGAGCGGTGTCACCGCGAGCCACATCCACGTCGGCGGCGTCGGCACGACCGGGCCGGTCATCGTGAACTTCGCGCCGCCGCTGACGGCGTCGAACGACTTCGCGTTCTCGGGCACGGTGCCGGAGGCGCAGTGGGTCGTCCGCGCCGATCAGGGCATTCGCTCGGGCGACGATGTCATCCAGGCGCTCCTCGGCGGCAACACCTACGTGAACGTGCACAGTTCGGTCAACGCGGGTGGCGAGATCCGCGGCAAGCTGACCCGGCAGTAGGGAACCAGCGTTCGATGAAGCCCGCATCGGTCACCGTTGCCGTCGCCCTCCTCGCGTTCAGCGCGGCGTGCGGCGGCAGCTCACCGTCGGGGCCGTCCGGGAACACCACCACCGGCACCACCGCGACCGGCAGCGGTACGACGACGGGCGGCACGACGATCACCATCACGTCGAGTGGAGCGAGTCCGCGCAGCCTCACCGTCCCCGTCGGGTCCACGGTGACGTTCGTGAACAACGACAACACGCCGCACGACATGTCGTCCGACCCGCACCCGCAGCACACGGACTGCCCGGAGGTGAACGCCGCGGGGTTCGTCCAGCCCGGACAGAGCCGTGCGACGTCCGCGCTCCGCACGGCCAGGACGTGCGGGTTCCACGATCACAACCAGCCGTCCAACACCTCGCTCCA
Organism: Vicinamibacterales bacterium; assembly: GCA_046331345.1. Lineage (GTDB taxonomy): Bacteria > Acidobacteriota > Vicinamibacteria > Vicinamibacterales > CAVVIG01 > CAVVIG01. The sequence goes on from JAXLRA010000008.1 coordinate 308,227, forward strand.
GGGCACCATCGTCATCCAGTAACGGCCGCGCACCGGGGGGCGCACGGCCTGCACGGTCGGGGCTTCGGCGATTTCGCCGAAGCCCCGGCACGTGACACCACCTCGACCCCATTCCATCTACGCCAGCACGTCGATCCACGGCGCAAGGGCCGGACCCCCAGACGTCCAGGGTTTCCTCGTACTTGCACGGACCTTCCGTCTAGTTCTGCTTTCTGGGGGACATTGTTCGGTACCGTGCAGCGAGCGGGCGAAGTAAGGAAAGGGATCCGAACTGCGGACAAAAAGTACGTCGCATTGCGGTACGCCGGTGGCCGGAGCGCGCTAATGCTTGCGCTTTTCCGTGTCGATCCGCGTGGGGCTGCACTTGAACGGACATAGGCGTACATCTTGTAACGCGCTGCGCTACCCGCGTACAGCAGGCCGTCGCACCATCGTGATGGATGCCTGTCCGCCTATACCTAAAGTTCGAGCAGCGTGGCGCCACTTTCAGGCCGGCGACGGCCACAGGGAAACCGGAAGCGGTCTCCCGCCAGTCGTGTTGCGGATTCCTATTCGCGGCGCTTCTGGCGGACGGTGTCGGCTGCGCTGTTCGCACTGATCGGGGCCGCGTTGCTGGGTCCTCAGGCGCTCGGCGCGCTTGGCCAGACCAACCAGGCCCCGAAAGTCAGCCTCGCGCCCCAGCGGAGCGTCGTGCTCCCGGCCACGCTCTCGTTCACGCCAACGGTCACCGACGACGGCCTGCCGCAGGGCGCGACGGTCACGACGGCGTGGACGCAGATCAGTGGGCCCGGGACGGTGACGTTCGCGAATGCTGCCCAGGCCGCCACCACCGCCAGCTTCAGCGCACCGGGCACATACGTCATCCGCCTCACCGCCTCCGACGGGCAGCTGTCCGGCTACGCGGAGCAGACGGTGACCGCCACGGTCGCCACGAACAAGGCTCCCAGGGTCGATCTCAGCAGCCAGCGCAGCGTGGTGCTCCCGGCCGCGTTGTCCTTCAATCCCGCCATCATCGACGATGGTCTTCCGGCGGGCGCCACCGTGACCGTCCTGTGGACGCAGGTGAGTGGTCCGGGCACTGTGACGTTCGCCAACCCGGCACAGGCGGCGACGACCGCGAGCTTCACCGCGCCCGGCACCTATGTCCTTCGCCTGACGGCCAACGACAGCCAGCTTACGGGCTTCGCGGAGACCACCGTCACCGCCACCGGCACGGCGACCAACCGCGCCCCGACGGTTTCCGCCGGGGCGAACCAGAGCATCACGTTGCCTGCGGGCGCGACGCTTGCCGGAACGGTGAGTGACGATGGCCTTCCCACCGGCGCTGCGGTGACCAGCCAGTGGACGCAGCGGAGCGGACCGGGGACTGCCACTTTCGCGAACGCCTCGAATCCGGCGACGACCGCCACCTTCAGCGCGCCGGGCACGTACGTGCTGCGGCTCACCGCCTCCGACACCGCGCTGAGTGCCTTTGCCGAGACCACGATCACCGTGAACGCGGCGAACCTGGCGCCGACCGTCACGGCCACGGCGCCCCCGACGGTCACCCTGCCGGCAGCCGCTCAACTCGGCGGCACGGTCACCGACGATGGTCTGCCCGCCGGCGCGACGGTGACCACCACGTGGACCCAGCGAAGCGGCCCCGGCACCACAACGTTCGCGAACGCGTCCGCCGCGGCGACGACCGCCACCTTCAGCGCGCCGGGCACGCATGCGCTGCGGTCACCGCCTCCGACACCCCGCGCTGAGTGCCTTGCCGAGGCGACGATCACGGTGAATCCGGCGCCGCCCGTCAACAAGGCGCCGACCGTGACGGCCACGGCACCGCCGACCGTGACGCTGGCGACGCCGGCGCAGCTCGGGGGCACGGTCACCGACGACGGCCTGCCGGCCGGCGCGACGGTGACCACGACGCGGACCCAGCGAAGCGGCCCCGGCACCACGACGTTCGCCAACGCCGTCCGCCGTGGCGACCACGGCCACCTTCAGCGCGGCGGGGACCTACGTGCTGCGGCTGACGGCCAGCGACTCCGTGCTGTCGGCCTTTGCGGAAGTCACCGTTGTCGTCACCACGGGGACGACACCTGGCAACAAGGCCCCGAGAGTGGACCTGGTCCCCGCCCGCAGTGTGGTGCTGCCCGCCACGCTGTCGTTCTCTCCGGGCGTGGTCGACGACGGCCTCCCGCAGGGCGTGCCGCTGACGGTCCAGTGGACGCAGATCAGCGGGCCTGGCACGGTCACCTTCAGCCCCACGACACAGGCGAGGACGACGGCGAGCTTCAGCGCGCCGGGCGTATATGTGCTGCGTCTCACTGCCAGCGACGGGGAACTGAGCGCATTCGCCGAGCAGACCGTGACGGCCACCGGCACGGCGGCCAACCGCGCACCCACCGTGACGGCCGGCGCCAATCAGACCGTGACGTTGCCGGCCGCCGCCAATCTCGCAGGCACCGTGACCGACGACGGCCTGCCGGCCGGCGCCGCGGTGACGAGCCAGTGGATGCGCAGCGGAGCGGGCCGGGTACGACGACCTTCGCCAGCGCGACCTCCGCGGCGACGACGGCCATGCTCAGCGCGCCGGGCACGTACGTGCTGCGCCTCACAGCGAGCGACACGGCGCTGAGTGCCTTCGCCGAGACAACGATCACGGTGAATCCGGCACCCCCGGTGAACCAGGCGCCGATCGTCACGGCCGGTGGCAATCAGACGATCACGCTGCCAGCCGGCGCGACCCTCGCCGGCACGGTGACCGACGACGGCCCTGCCAGTCGGCGCGACGGTGACGAGCCAGTGGACGCAGCAGAGCGGTCCCGGCACTGCGACGTTTGCCGCGGCTACGTCGCCGGCTACGACGGCTACGAAGTTCAGCGCGCCGGGCACCTACGTGCCCCGCCTCAGCGAGCGACACGGCCCCGAGTGCCTTCGCCGAGACAACGATCACGGTGAATCCCGCGCCGCCGGTGAACCAGGCGCCAATCGTCACGGCCGGTGGCAATCAGACGATCCGCGTCCCGGCGGCCGCTGCAGCGTGGCTGACGACAATCGCCGCCGGCGTGACGGTGACGAGCCAGTGACGCAGGCGGCAGCAACGACGACGCCAGCAGACCGCGACGGTCTACCGCGACAACGGCGCCGGCATGGCGTTGCGCTGACGGCGAGCACATGGCGAGCGCCCCGCCGAGGCGACGATCACGGTGAACCCGTTGCCGGTGACCAGGCGCCGACCGTCACGCCATGGCACCGACGATCCGCCAGCGGCGGCGTCACGTTGGCGGGCACCGCGGATGGCCGACGTCGGCCAACGGCGCGACGTCACGGTCAGTGGCGGTGGTGAGCGCCCGGCGACGATCGTACCGCCGACCTCTTGCGATCGCGGCGTCCACGGATGTTCATGCGCCGGCGATCGCCGGCCCCGGTCGACGGCGAGCGATCACGATACGGAGTGCCTTTGCCGAGATAACGATCAGCGGTGGAATCCGGTACCCCCGGGTGAACCAGGCGCCGACCGCCACGGCCGGTGGCAATCAGACGATCACGCTGCCGGCGGGCGCGACCTCGCGGGCACGGCATCGACGACGGTCTGCCGGTCGGCGCGACTTCGCCATGAGCCAGTGGACGGCAAAGCGGCCCCTGGCATGACGACGTTTGCCGCAGCCATCGCCGGCGACGACGGCGACGTTCAGCGCGCCGGGCACGGATGCGCCGGGTGGCCGACGGCGAGCGACACGGCGCCGACTGCGTTCGCCGAAGCGACGATCACGGTGAATCCCGCACCCCTGGTGAACCAGGCGCGACCGTCACGGCCGGTGGTAATCGCCCAGGACGATCACGCTGCCGGCGGGCGCGACTCCTCGCCGGCACGGTGAGCGACGACGGCCTGCCGGTCGGCGCGACCGTCACGAGCCAATGGACGGCAGAGTGGCCCCGGCACGACGACTTCGCCAGCGCTGGCCCCGCGGCGACGACGGCCACGTTCAGCGCGCCGGGCACCTACGTGCTCCGCCTCACAGCGAGCGACACGGCGCTGAGTGCCTTCGCCGAGGCGACGATCACGGTGAACTCCGCGCCGCCGGTGAACCGTGCTGCCGATCGTCAGCGGCCGGTGGCAGCAATCAACGATCACGCCGCCAGCGGGTGCGACCCTCGCCGGCACGGTGAGCGACGACGGTCTGCCGGTCGGCGCGACGGTGACGAGCCAGTGGACGCAGCAGAGCGGCTCCGGCACGACACGCCTGCCGCGGCTACGTCGCCGGCGACGACGGCCATGTTCCATGCGCCTGCGACGTACGTGCTGCGGTTGACGGTGGCGCGACACGGTGCTGAGTGCCTTCGCCGAGGCGACGATCACGGTGAATCCCGCGCCGCCGGTGCAGGTCCAGGCGCCGACCGTCACGGCCGGTGGCAATCAGACGATCACGCTGCCGGCGGGCGCGACCCTCGCGGGCGCGGTCACCGACGACGGCCTGCCGGTCGGCGCGACGGTGACGAGTCAGTGGACCCAGCAGAGCGGCCCCGGCACGACGACCTTCGCCAGTGCGTCCTCCGCGGCGACGACGGCCACGTTCAGCGCGCCGGGCACCTACGTGCTGCGGCTGACGGCGAGCGACACGGCGCTGACTGCGTTTGCCGAAGCGACGATCACGGTGAATCCGGCGCCACCGGTGAACCAGGCCCCGACCGTCACGGCCGGTGGCAATCAGACGATCACGCTGCCGGCGGGCGCCACGCTGGCGGGTACCGTGACGGACGACGGCCTGCCGGTCGGCGCGACGGTCACGAGCCAGTGGACGCAGCTGAGCGGTCCTGGCACGACCACCTTCGCGAACGCGGCGAGCCCCGCCACCACCGCGACGTTCAGTGCCGCTGGCACGTACGTGTTGCGGCTGACCGCCACCGACACCGCGCTGGCCGCGTCCAGCCAGGTCACCATCACCGTGGATCCGCCCGTGGTCGTCAACCAGCCGCCCGTGGTGACGGCCGGTGCGAACCAGACGATCACGCTGCCGGCGGGCGCCACGCTGAACGGCAGCGTGCAGGACGACGGCTATCCGCAGGGTGGCACGCTCACGAGTCTCTGGAGTCAGGTTGGCGGACCCGGAACCGCGGTCTTCGCATCGCCGTCGAGCGGGTCCACGACGGTGACCTTCGACACGGACGGCGTCTACATCCTCCGGCTGACGGCGTCGGACGGCGCGTTGTCCGCCTTCGCCGACACCACCGTCACCGTGAACCCGATCGTCGTCGTCAATCAGGCGCCGACCGTGACCGCAGGTGCGGACCAGACCATCACCCTGCCGAATGCGGCCACGCTCACCGGTTCGGTGAGCGACGACGGGCTGCCGTCGGGAGCAACGGTGACGAGTCAGTGGTCCGCGCAGAGCGGCCCGGGCACCGTGACGTTTGCCAGCAGCACCAGCGCGCAGACCACGGCGACGTTCAGTGTGGCCGGCACCTATGTGCTCAGGCTCACGGCCTCGGACACCCTGCTCAGTGCCTTTGCCGAGACGACCGTCACCGTGAACCCGGCGCCGCCGGTCAACCAGGCGCCGCAGGTGACCGCCGGAGCGAACCAGACGATCACGCTGCCGTCCGGAGCCACGCTCGCCGGTACGGTCACCGACGACGGCCTGCCCGCCGGCGCGACGGTCACGAGCCAGTGGAGTCAGCAGAGCGGCCCTGGTACCGCGACCTTCGCGAACGGCGCGAGTCCGGCCACGACGGTGACGTTCAGTACCGCCGGCACGTATGTGCTGCGGCTCACCGCGTCGGACACGGCGCTGAACGCGTTCGCCGACACGACCGTGCTCGTCAATCCCGCGCCGCCCGTGAATCAGGTGCCGGTCGTCACCACCGGAGCGAACCAGACGATTACGCTGCCGAACGCGGCCTCGCTCACCGGCACGGTGACCGACGACGGGCTCCCGGCCGGTGCCAGCGTGACGACGCAGTGGACCCAGCAGAGCGGGCCCGGTACCACGACGTTCGCGAATGCCGCGAGTCCGTCGACCACGGCGACCTTCAGCGCAGCAGGCCTCTACGTGCTGCGGCTGACCGCCAATGACTCGCTGCTGAGTGCGTTCGCCGAGGTCACGATCACGGTGAATGCGGGCGCGATCAATGCGGCTCCCACGGTGACCGCCGGTCCGAACCAGACGATCACCCTGCCGAACCTGGCGACGCTCTTCGGGTCCGTGGCTGACGACGGCCTGCCGGTCAATGCCGCGGTGACGGCGCAGTGGTCGAAGATCAGCGGGCCCGGCACCACCATCGTGGCGAGCCCCACCAGCCCGTCGACGTCCGCGAGCTTCAGCGCCCCGGGCACGTATGTGCTGCGTCTGACGGCGACCGACGGCGTGCTCTCCGCCTTCTCGGATACCACCATTACGGTGAACCCCGCCGTCGTGGTGAACCAGCCGCCCACCGTCACGGCCGGACCGAATCAGGTGATCACCCTGCCGGCCGCGGCGAACCTGAGCGGCACGGTGACGGACGACGGCCAGCCTCAGGGCGCGACGGTGACCAGCCTGTGGACGCAGCAGAGCGGAGCGGGGACCACCACGTTCGGGGACGCGACGAAGGCCGTCACTACGGCGAGCTTCAGTGCACCCGGCAGCTACGTGCTCCGCCTTACGGCCACCGACTCCGTCAAGTCGGCTTACGCCGAACTGACGATCACGGTGAAGCCGGCGCCGCCGGTCAACCAGCCGCCGGTCGTCACGACGGGGGCGGCGATCACCATTACGCTTCCCGCCAGTGCCTCGCTGACCGGCAGCGTCACCGACGATGGCCAGCCGCAGGGCGCAGCGCTCACCAGCACCTGGTCGCAGCAGAGCGGGCCGGGCACGACCACCTTAGCTGATGCGTCGGCGCCGGTGACCACGGCCACGTTCAGCACGGCTGGTGACTACGTGCTGGCACTGACCGCCACCGACACCGACCTGTCGGCCAGTGCCACCATCACCGTGCACGCCGTGGCGCCGGTCATCACCAACCGGGCTCCGACCGTGGATGCAGGCCCCGATGTGCAGATCGCCTGGGGCGGTACGGCACACCTGCAGGGCAATGTCACCGACGACGGGCAGCCACTGCCGGCGTCGCTGGTGGCGTCGTGGCAGAAGCAGAGCGGACCTGGGGCGGTGACGTTCGTCTCGGCCTCGAGCCCGGCGACCGACGCCACGTTCACCGTGCCTGGCATCTACGTGCTCACGCTGTCGGCGACCGACTCGGCCCTCACCGCGACGGACGACGTGGTGATCACGGTCGACCCGCCAGCGGGCCCGTCGGATCGCTCTCCGCCGGTGCTGACCCTCAACGTGCCGACCTCTGCGCTGCCGGGGGCGAGCGTGACGGCCGTCGTGACCGCGAGCGACAACACCGCGGTGACCTCGGTCAGCATCGACGTCGATGGCGACACCCCTGTCGTGCTCTCGACGCCGCCGTTCCAGCGCACGTTCACGGTGCCCTCGCTCGTGTCGCCGGGGACCACCATCCTGGTGCATGCCACGGCCTCGGACGCCGCCCAGAACACCGCGGCCTCGAATGCGACGGTCGCGATTGGCGTCGTGCCCGACACGACGAACCCGACCGTGCAGGTGTTCGGGCCCCAGTCGACCGCGCCCGGCGCGTCCATCTACCTCACGGCCACTGCGGCGGATGCCTCCGGCATCGACACCGTGGCGTTCTCCGTCGACGGCGTGCCGGTCGGGTCGGCCACCACCGCACCCTACTCGGCGACGTTCACCGTGCCGGCCGGTGCCACGCCCGGCACACCACTCGTGGCCACGGCGCAGGCAACCGACTTCGCCGGGAATGCGGCCAGCAGCACCGTCCAGATCGCCGTCCAGGCCCAGGGGCAGGCCGCGCCGCCGACCATCACCCTGAACGCGCCGATCGACGCCGCCCCGGGTGACGTCATCACGCTCGATGCGCAGGCCACCGATGTGGCGGGCGTCGCGTCCGTCGAATTCCGCCAGGGCAACGCGGTGCTGAAGTCGCTGGTGACGTCGCCGCACACGACGACCGTGACGGTGCCGCTGCTCGCGCCTGCGGGCTCCACGCTGGACTTCACCGCGGTGGCCACGAACTACGCGAACCTGACGGCGACCGACAGCAAGTCGGTCCGCGTGAGGGCGCTCACGTCCACGAGCATCGGTGTCCTGACCGGTGAGGTCTACGACGATTCGACGAGCCTCCCGGTTGCTGGCGCGTTCGTCGAGCTGATCGGCACCGACGCGCAGGGCGCTCCGTACACGGGTACGACGACGACCGACGGCCGCGGCCGCTACACGCTGCGCGCCAACGCGGGCACGGCCGTGGTCCGTATCAGCAAGGCGCAGTGGACCAGTGCGGATCGGCCGGCCACGCTCGTCGGCGGACAGGCCATCGAACTGCTCGACGCGCGCCTGACGCCGCTCGCGCTGGTGCAGACGGTCACCGCCGCCGCGGGAGGTACGCTCACCCTTGCGGCCGGCAGCCTCACGCTGCCCGCCGGCGCGCTGCCGCAGGGCGGGCCGATTTCGTTCGCGGTGGTCTCGCAGCAGGGACTCCAGGGACGCGCCCCGCTCGGGTGGTCGCCCGTGGGGGTGGTGGACGTCTGGCCGCACGACGTGGCGCTCGCCAGCCCGGCGATCGTGCACGTGCGGTCGCTGGCGGCGATCGCTCCCGCACAGTCGGTCACCGTGGCGCTGTTCGACCGGGCTGCCGGCGGCTGGCGCGTGCTCGGGTCGGCCACGCTGGCGGCGAACGGCAAGGATCTGGACGGCGTCTCGCCGACGACCGGCCAGATTGCCTTCTTCGTGCCGGACGTGGCGCCGGTGGCGCCTCCCGCGCCAGTGGCCGGCGCGCTCCTCCAGGGCGTGAATGCGCCGGTGCTGCCGACCGGGCGCGTGACCACCATGCAGCCGCAGCCGCCCGTGGCGTTCTACCAGCCGGGTGTGACGGCGGCCGTCCACAGCGAGGTCACCGTCTCGGCGCCGGTGACGAGCGGCGCCCGGTTCACGTCCCGCGTCAGTGAGCAGTACACGTTCAACAACGGCGGCGTGGCGACACCGCAGCCCTTCGTCGAGGACGTGCTGTTCTTCCAGTCGGCCGCGGCGCCGGACACGCTCACGTCGGACCTGACCGTTTCGCCGTCGCTCGTCTTCGAGTCGGCGACGCTCTCGAACGGCCTGATCACGGTGGAACTCTTCGACGGGCAGCCGACCACCACGGTGCCGGTGCTCGACGCCCTGGGCGGACAGGTCCAGGGACCCAACGGTGAACTCCTCGTCCTGCCGCCCGCCGCGCTGCAGAGCGTGACGCCGGTGACGCTGCGCTCGATCGATGCGGCCGGCTTCGGCCAGCCGCTGCCCGCCGGGCTGTCGTTCGTGGGCGGGCTCGACGTGACGCTGCAGGCGACGCTGGCCCGGGCCGGGGCCATCGCCATTCCGAAGCCGAGTTCGCTCGTGACGGATGTCGGCGTGGTGCTCGTCCGGCTGGAGCCGATCCAGGGGCAGACGCGCCTGCGCCTCGTCGGCGTCGGCCGTATCAGCGGGAACACGCTCGTCTCGGACACGATCATCGGCGGGCAGCAGACGGTCCTCGAGGGTGTGCGCGGCGACGGCCAGTACGTCTTCCTGGACTCGACGACGCCGCTCGGCTTCGCCGGGGGAACGGTGCTCGCCACCACCGGCCAGCCGTTCGCCGGCGCCCTCATTACCGCATCCACGTTCCCGGTTGTGTCCGTGTCGACGGGAGCCGGCGCGTATGTCGCCGCGGCGCCCGCCGGCACGACGCAGTTCACCGCGGCCGACCTCCTGAAGAACGACACCGGTGCGGCGCCTGCCTACCTGGTGGCCGCCACGGTCGTGCCGCTGCCGCTGCAGCTCACCGCCCAGCCGCCGCGCATCACGCTCGTGACGCCGACCGACGGCACGAAGAACGTGCCGCTGGCTGGCACCGTGGTCGTGACGTTCTCGGAACCGGTGGACCCGGCCAGTATCACGCTCGCGTCCATGTCGGTCACGGGCCCGGCCGGCGCCGTCAACGGCGTTCGCGCGCTCACTCAGAACAACACTGTCCTGACGTTCCGACCCGTCACGCCGCTCAGCCCGAACGTGCGCTACACCGTCGATCTGACGACGGCGGTCACCGACGTCACCGGCTACGGCCTCGCGGCCCCGTTCTCGAGCACGTTCGACAGCCTCGACACGAACCCGCCGGCTCCCCCAGCTGCGGGCGCGATCACGGCGTCAGTCCCTGATGCGCAGGGGCTGACGACCGTGGCCGCCACCCAGGGGACGGCCAACCCGACCGACCGGGTATTCGTCGACAACCTGACGAGCGGCGCGGTGGGCGTGGCGCTCGTGCAGGGCGACGGGTCGTTCACCACCTCGCTGACGGCGTTCGCCAGCGACAAGCTGCGCGTGCGCATCATCGACCTGGCCGGCAACGAGACCGCGATCGATCTCGGGGCGTTCCAGCAGACGAACCCGGACGGATCGGTGTCGCAGTTCGTTCCGGCCGAGGGCGCCGTGGTGAAAGGCCCGAACGGCATCGAGGCCGAGGTGCCAGCGGGTGCGTTCGATCAGGGCGCGGTCGTCACCATCAAGGACGTGCCCCTCGCCAACTTCCCGGTGTCGATGACGCCGCAGGAAGCGGCCAACTGGCCGCTGACGCAGGCGGTGCAACTCGACTTCGGCGGCGCCGAACCGAAGGTGCCGATCCGCCTGTCGGTGAATGCCCAGCCGGGCGACACCGCGAACGACCAGTGGCTCGTCCTGCAGGCGGTCGACCTCTCCGGGCAGAAGTACCTGAACGTCGTCGATACCGCTCAGTACGCGAACGGGCGCATCACCGACCCGCCGGTGTACTGCCCCGGCGTGATGGCGGCGGCCGTCTACGGCATTGCGAAGGCGGCCCAGACCTACGGGCTGAACTACGCGCTGATGCAGTCCGACGGTCGGTACCAGCTGCAGGCGCAGACGCAGACATTCCAGCTGGGGCTGCCGTTCGCCGTGCCGTTCACGGCATTCAACACCCTGCTGCCGACGCCGGTCTGCTTCCCGGTGATGACGGGCCGCGTCACGGTGTCGCCGAATTCGGTCCTCTTCTCGGTGTCGTCCACCGCGCTGTACCTGGCGGACGAGCAGGTGCAGATCCGGAACGTGACGAAGGGCACCTCGAAGGTGGTGACCCGCACGATCGATCCGACGCCGTTCGAGTTCGAGATCACCGGCTCCATCTTCGACAACTTCCGCATCGTCGAGAAGGGCTCGTCGACCCCGGTGCCGGTGCCCTACACGGTGGCGGACGGCTCGACGCTCCTGACGGTGAAGATCACCCCGAAGTTCGACCGGGTGCCGTATCCGGTGCAGGACTTCACGGTGACGAACCTGACGCGGAACATCTCGCTGGACTTCTCGGTCCCGGTGTTCAACTTCGCCGTCAGCATGATCGGCGACATCCAGGACACGTACGAGATCACGGGGATTCCGTCGGCCATCAGCAAGGCCGCGCCCCATGTCATCACGAGCAACTACTCGGTGGCGTCCACCGGCCGCGGGAACGGGAACCTGGTCGTGCGCGCTGAAGTGGCGACGATCGACCCGACCCGGGCGGAGGCCAATGCCGCGGGCCAGACCGGCGGCGCGGCGCGCACCTCGTGCCCGGCGGGGCAGACGGTGCCGGTGGCGGGGAGCCCGTGTGGCGTCGTGCTGTCGAGCGCGAGCGGCGCGGTGAACATGATCATCCCGGACACGTCGATCGTGAACGGGGGCTTCGATGTCGCGTTCAGCGGCAGCGAATCGGACGTGTACTCGCTCACCGTGAACTACGACACGCGGCCGCCCTTCACGATCGAGCTGCCGCGGTTCACGATCACGATCCTGAGCAAGCTGACCGGCGCCATCATCAAGACCATCACCGGCCAGTCGCCACCGAAGAACGAGCCGCTCAGCCTGACCGATCTGGTCGGCAAGATTACGGACGACTTCACCGCGCCCTTCCTGCTGAGCGGCCCGCAAGTCGTGTCGGACCTCGGCTCTGGCAGCTTCATCTCCTTCACGTTCTCCGAGGCGATGGATGCCGACAGCCTGACCGCGAACCTGATCCTCGCCGACGCGAGCGGGAACCAGATCGACGGCGAGGTGCGCGTCTCGAACGGCAACCGCACGGTCACCTTCGTGCCGTCGGTGACCGACGCGGTCACCGGGCTGCAGCAGGGTGGGCTGCAACTGGGCCAGACCTACATCCTGACGATCAAGGGCGCGCTGCAGGCCACCGGTGCCGCGCTGGCAGGCGCCTGCCAGACGGTGTGTGACGCGGCTGGCAACGCGTTCCAGGGTGTCGTGTCGATGCCGATCACCACGTTCGGCCCCAGGCTGCTGCAGCGCTACCCGTCGACGGTGCCGCTGAAGGACGTGGCGATGATCCGCCGCAAGGCGCCGGACGCGCAGGGCAACCTGGTGGACCAGACGTCGCTCTTCGTGACGGCCGGGCAGCTGGACGTCTACACGCTCGACGTGACCGATCTCTCGAAGCCGCCCACGCGTATCGGGATCGAGCATGCATCGAGGCCGGGTCTGCAGCGCCTGTCGCTCCTCCCCGACATCAACCAGTCGATTGGCGGCACACAGGTGCGCGACCTGCTGGTGGCGACGGCCTTCGGCCTCGACGCCCAGGGCGGCAACGCGAGCTTCCTGAATTTCTTCGACGCGAGCGTGCCGGGGCAGGTGACGGCGCTCGGCAGCGAAGTGCTGACGTCCGATCCCGACCCGCAGTTCGGCGTGCAACTGCCGGGGTCGGTGCTCGGGACCGGCTTCGCCAAGGGCGTGGCCGGGGTGGTCGACGGCAACGGCAAGCCGTTCGCGTTCGCGGCGGTCGAGCGGGTCGGCGTGTTCGGTGTCGATGTCGCCAAGCGCATGAGCGGGGGCGTCGGGAGCGGACACCTGAAGGCCGGTGGGCAGGCCAGCTTCGGCGGCGACTACACCGACATCGTGCCCTACGGCTGCACCGATCCGGCCCAGCCCGCGTCCTGCGACAAGCTGGTGGCGCTCAAGCGGACCCGCGACGGCCAGGACATCGTGGTGCTGAACCAGGGGATGACGCAGCTCGGTGCCGCGGCCCTGCCTGCAAACGCGCGCCGGCTTCGCGTCGTCGAACACGTGGGCATCGACATCAGCGGCGACGGCAAGATCTCGGCGTCCGAGCAGCTGGACCTGGCGTTCGTGGGCGGTGACAACGGCATCAGCATCGTGCTGCTCGGCCGCCAGAATTCGCAGATCGGGTCGTCGGCCGAGACGCTGCCCAAGCTGTACGGCCGGGTGCCGATCAGCGGCACCGTGCTCGACCTGGACATCCTCGTCGACTCGCTCCAGGTGGTGGCGGCGTTCGACTCCACCTACCCCGGGACGTCGGGCACCTTCCTGTCGCTCATCGACGTGTCGCGTCCGAACACCACGACGCTCGTCGACAAGAACACCGACGGCATCGACGACCGGATGGTCTACCGGAACCCGATGCCCTCCGGCGTGAACGGGATGCGCATCGATCAGGGGCGTGAACTGCTCTACGTCGCGTCGCCGTCCGGGCTCGACATCTACAAGGTGGGCAACCTCTGCTGCGATCTGCGGGTCGACATGAAGCAGAAGCGCAGTCCGCAGCAGCTCACGGGGGGCTCCACCGCCGACCTCCTGGCGCGCGAGAAGAAGGCGCTCAAGACCGGCATCGTGAAGGGGCTCGCCCGCGCATCGCAGATGTGCCAGGGCTTCGACCCCTCGCTGATGCGCATCTGGGAATCGGGCAGCAGCGCGTGCCTCTGGACCGCGACGCCCGACAAGGCCTGCGGCAGCAACTACCAGCCCGGTGTCAGCGACCACGACCTGTCCACGTTCATGCCTGACGCGTGGTATCTCCAGCTGGTCAACAACCCGGACAAGACGAGCGACCCCAAGGACAAGCGTCCCGCGCAGGTGCCGCTCGCCAGCTGCGTGGTCCAGGCGCTGACCTACCCGTTCACGAACCCGAACATCAACGATCCGGAGCTGAGCCCGCGGGAGAAGGACGATCCGGAAGGGGTGGGCTTCCGCTTCGCCGACATCTCGTTCCTGCCGAACTACACGGCCGACCTGACCTCGATGCGCTACCGCCTCGCGCGCACGATGCCGGGCATCCCGGGTGACTCGGACAACACGCTGGGGCTCGGCATGCAGGGCCTCATCCTGAAGCACCTGACCGAGGCGAACGGTGTCGAGCTGAGCGGTGTGCAGGATCCCGCGATTGGATACCAGCCGGCCTTCGACCAGGTGGGCGTATCGGAGCAGCAGATCCAGCAGTACCTGCTGAAGTACCGCACCGACCCGTCGGTGAAGATCCCGACCATCGAGGGCTTCGAGTGGGCCAACCTGATGGAGTACCAGCTCCGGAAGGCCTACACGGGCGTCCGGATCAAGGGCGCTTACGACACGAACTCGCAGTTCAACGACCTGTTCGTCAGCCAGCTGCACCTGGCCGGCAAGGCCGGCATCCGCGCGGCCCTCGGCCGCCTCTCGGCCGTGCCGGCGACGCGGGACCTGATCCTGAACTTCAGGCGCGACGCGACCGACAACAACCCGGGCCCGATCGTCGGGCAGCCGCCGCTCACGCTGCGCGGCGCCGGCGCGAACGCGTGCTTCCTGTACGACAAGACCGAGCCCGACCCGACGAAGTGGAGCACGACCGAGTGCACCGGCATGGAGCACTACGTCGCCTCGGTTGCCATCCGCGCACTGGCGCTGCAGTCGACGCTGCTGCCGTCCGAGCAGATGTTCACGCTGGCGGACGTGCGCCAGACGTTCGACTTCTACCTGGTCAAGTCGGACGATCGCGACCGGAAGATCAACACCGACGAAGAGGCCGACGACTTCATCGGCGCCACGTTCCAGTTCGTGCTCCAGACCAAGACGCTGACGCAGCCGGAGTACCTGAAGTGGATCAACCCGGCCACGTCCACGAGCACGCACCCGATCGACGCGACGCCCGATCCGGACCAACTGAACAGCGGCGCCCAGGATCCTGAAGGCATCACGACGACACGCGGCCAGCGCCGCGTGAACAACATGGCGCGCAAGGGCGTGCGCATGGGCGCGAAGGCCATCACGCACCTCCACGTCGTGCCGCACATCCAGAACCGCGGCCAGCGCACGGCGCGCGACATCAAGGTCGGGATGTACGTCAAGGTGCCGGGTGGGGCGCAGCAGCAGTACACCTGGACCCAGGTCGACACGGGGGCGACGCTCGGCTTCGAGACGCTCAAGAAGGTCGATGGCGGGTCGGACACGTACCTCGAGTTCCAGACCGACAGTGACGGGAGCCTCTCGCGCGATCCGGGCTCGGATCCGCAGGACGAAGGTGTCGGCAAGACGCTGGACCTCTTCGAGCTCGAGGTGGACCAGGAGAACGGCCCGAAGGGCGTGCCCGGCTACGTGGCCTTCACCGTCGATCTGCCGGACCGCAGCGTGAAGGAAGCGAACCGCCGCAATAACTACGACGGGTTCTTCTACTACGTGATCGACCCGGCGCAGTGCGTGCCGAACACCGGCACCAACGCCTACGGGTACACCTGCACCCAGCCGACCGGCATGGGGGGCAAGGTGCCGTTCCCGCTGCCGAACTCGACACTGCTGCTGCCCGACGGCGAGTGCGACCTGCTGCCGGACGTCACGATCACGCAGTCGATCCAGACCAGTACCGGCTCCAACACCGGCACCACCCTGATCGAGACCGGCGAGTCGGCACAGGTGCTCGTCACGGTGACCAACAACGGCGACGCCCAGGTGGACAACGTGAAGGTGTGGTCGGCCGTGGGCACCAGCTCGATCGGCTCCATCGCCGCGCTGTCGAGCCACACGTTCATCCTCGGTACCATCAAGTCCGACACGCGCGCGGTCGTCACGTCGCTGCCCAGCGTGACGGCCGACAACCTCGGCTTCCAGCTCGGGCCCCCGGCGACCGTGCTGGTCAACGCCTGCGGCACTGGCCCCTACGTCGTCGGGTACACCAACGATCCCAACCCGACGGGCGACCTGTCGCGCGTGATGCAGAACGGCACCGCGGTCCGTTACTTCCGTGCGGTGAACGCCGACGGCAGTCCCGCGGCGAACACCACCATCGTTGTCCGTGTGCCTGGCCTGACCGGCACCTTCTCGTTCACCACGGACGCGAGTGGCGACTTCCTCTATGACGCGACGCGCTTCAACCCGAAGGGCCAGCAGGTCACCGAGAAGGCGAAGGGCATCGGCATCCCGTTCAACAGCTACGTCCGCAGCCTCGCCAGCGCCAACCTGCCGGCGAGCGTCAACCTCGTGTCGATCAACGGCCAGCCGGTGCAGTGCGCGGATCCGACGTTGTTCAAGGTGTTCGTCGATCCGCTGAAGTTCACCTACGACTTCGAGGCCGGCGGCGCCATCGAAGCCGGCCTGGACGTGTTCGGCGTCGCGGGTGCGAAGGTCGGCCTGGGCGGCTCGTTCCGGCTGCGGCTGTTCCACCGCGGACCGGACCCGACCCTCACCGAAACCGGCATCTACCGCCTCGACTGGGAGCGCAAGACGAAGTTCGACTTCGGTGCGCAGTTCGGCTTCAAGGGCTTCTCGGCCGAGAGCGAGTTCTCGCGCCAGGGCGACGTCAGCAAGAAGTACTACGTCGGCAAGTCAGCGGCCGAGGCCTTCAAGCTCGGTGGCAACGTGAACGCGGTGGCGACCCAGGCCTACCGCTACACGTTCCCCGGCCCGCCATCGGCCTGGCAGCCGCAGGACAAGGCGGCGTTTACGGGCATCCTGTTCCCGAGCGTCTCGGAGGCGGACGAAACCGCACTGATCCGGATTCTCAGCGCGCCGATCAGCGGGCCGTATGCCGACCCGAACGATCCGGACAACCGCGCCTACCGCAAGGCGGCAGGGACGATCCTCGACCAGGTGCTCGGCAGCGTCGATCAGTACAAGCCGTACCGCTCCGCGCGCATCGGCTCGTTCAGCGCCGCTGGCGACATCACGGCGACGCCGTTCAAGGCGACGGTGGACTTCGCCATCCAGACGAACGACCCCAACAACAAGCCGGTGGCCAAGGACGAAGACGGGACCACCGGCCGGACGGCGAACGCCGGTACTGACAGCAGCGACGAGAAGACCGAGAAGTCCGAACCGCTCTTCAAGGCCGACTCGTCGTTCACGGGCAAGTTCAACGTCACCTACGACGTCGAAGAGCAGTTGAAGCACGAAATCGGCGATCCGATCCGCCTGAAGCCGAACGCCCCGGGCGAGCAGGTCGTCGGCATGATTCACACGCTGACCTTCGACACGCAGTACGACTACAAGGCGGAGTTCAAGACCAACCTGGCCGCGGTCAAGGCGGAGATTGACACGCCGAGCGTGAACTACCCGAACGAGCCGCAGTTCGTGAAGGACCAGGCGAAGGCCGGCCTCGACTGGCTCGAGAAGCGCATCGCCGGTTCTGACGCGGCGCAGTTCGACGGCGGCCTCCAGTTCCGGGTGTTCTCGAAGCTCGGTTTCCCTGGCGCGAGCAGCCTGCCGGGGCCGGTTGCGCCGAGTTTCCAGCCGTGGCGCCTGGAAGTGACGTTCCGCGGGCCGAAGAACTTCGGCATTGTCGGCGGACACGACGCGGGTCCCGGCGATCGCTACAGCCTCACGTTCGCGGTGCAGGGCGAGAAGGAGACGAACGCCGTCATCGCCGAGGCCTTCCAGCAGGCCGAGGCGTTCCGCCTGCTCCTGACCCAGACGCAGGAAGCCGAGATGCGCGCGTTCGTCAACCAGCTGAAGGGCGGCACGCTGCCGGCCGAGGTGGACCACGTCAGCCCGGCGAACCTGTACCTCTGGTTCCTCAAGTTCGTGAAGTCGGTGCTGATCTACGGCGGCCGGCCGAGCGGCGGCGCCGTCAACGGCAAGTTCGGTGAGACCACCACGAGCTACCCGGAGTTCTACGAGGAGATCACGAAGGGCAAGCGCGAGACCTCGTCCTTCGGTCTCGAGAACAGCAAGTTCGACGGCAGCAAGATCGGCGTGAAGATCCGGCCCTTCGAGCTCGACTCGGGCGTGAACTACCGCACGTCGCGCGGCATCGTGGCCCGCGGCCAGCTCGTGGTCCTCGAGGACTACGGCGCCGTGCAGATGACGGTCCAGACGCCGGAGCAGCTGATCAAGACGGCGATCCAGACGAACATCGCGAACGCCGTGAGCGCCATCCAGAACAAGCTGTTCGGGTTCACGATCTTCAACTGGGGCAGCCCGGGCACCGGCGGTACGCAGACCACGACCAAGAGCGCGGTGCAGCTGAACAGTGACACCGACCAGCAGCACTCGACGCTCGGCCTGTGGGACTTCCGCAAGGCGCCGGGTCTGCCGCCGGTGACGCCGTACCAGCCCGGCGACGACAACGTGCCGGACCACAAGCCGCACTACGGCCTGGGCGGCTTCCGCATCATCACGGCGGACCGTCCGCAGATGGCCTTCGACGCGCCGGCGCAGCTCACGCTCTCGTGGGACGACGCCGAGATCGACGGCTTCCCGGAATCGGCCGTGCGCCTTTTCGTTTGGGATCCGCCGAAGGACGACTGGACGATGCTGCCGGCGGCCATCGACACGACGGCCAACACCGCCACCGCGACGATCACGCGCGCCGGCGTCTACACCCTTGGTGCCGTGATGCCCGCAGGCAAGATTACGTGGGTGATCACCGGCCTCAACCGGAGCGGGTCCGGGACGACGGCCACGACCAGCGTCAGCATCGAGAGCGCGGCGGCCATCCTGAACAACGACGGCACGCCGGTCACGCCCGGCGAGCTGATGCACGCCATCGTCTTCGACGGCGGGACGATCGTGACGCCGGACATCGATCCGGCCCTTGCCGAAACGCAGTTCCCGGTCAGCCCTGACGGGAAGGTCCGCCTGACGCTCACGTTCCCCGGTTCGCCGACCGAGGCGCGCGTGCAGGTCTTCAGCCATCTCGGAACCGTGGACGGCACCGCGGACATCGTGCTGCCGTGATGCCGCACCTCGCGCTCCATCGTCGCCCGCGAGCCCACGCCGCAGCCCGACCGGGCAGGGCGCTGCTGCGCCTGTGTGCCGCGCTGCTGCTGGTATTCGCAGCGGTGCCGACACCGGGCATCGACGCGCAGACAGGGTTCCTCGGCAAGGCAGAGATCTCGCTGTACGGCATCGGCCTCACCGTGCAGCCGCAGACGCAGACGGTGCCCAAGGGCTACGCCACCATCGTGAGCACGTTCCTCCAGGCGGCCGCGCCGCCGCAGAACCTGCCGCCGTTCCCGGCGGGCACGCAGGTGCTGGGCACGCTGCGGGGCCCGAGCTTCCAGCAGCCGATCAATCTCGTGGCTGCGCCGAACACACCGTTTGCGATCCCGGTCCTCACCGTGGCGGGCACGCACGTGGTGGACAACATCCGGCTGGTGGACCCGAGCGGCAACGTGCTGCTGTACGGCACCCCCGAAGCGGTGACCATCGAGGTGATCGACAAGCTGCTGGTGACCGCCATCACGTCGCGGGCGCTGACGGCCGACGAGATCCAGCAGAAGGGCATCGTCTACGACAAGTCGAACTTCCAGGCGTACAACTTCACCGCGGCCTTCGCGACCGACGACGGCTCGACCGTGGATGTCACGTTCCCGGTGGTGCTGCCGACCCTCGGCACGTTCGACGCGGTCGATCCGCTCACGTCGATTGCCGGGATCGACGCCCCGCAGCTGCACTCGCTGCAGACGCTGATTCCGGACACGCTGCAGATCCAGGCGCGCATTCCGAACCTCAAGGTTGTCGGGTTCACGATGACCCTCGACGACCAGACGGCGTCGCAGGACTTCTTCGCGCCGAAGATTCCCGGCGTCATCGTCATCCCGGGCGACATCGGGTTCCTCAACCAGTTCTTCAGCGTGATGCTGATGGTCGGCAACGTGGCCCCGACCGGGTCGAACCTCGTCGTCAGCAACCTGACCGCGAGCCTCGTGCTGCCGCCCGGGCAGGACAACGTCGTCGGGTCGACGGACGATCCGCTGGCGATGGCGAAGCGCGCCAACGGCGTCTACCCGATGGTGGTGGGCGTCACACAGGCCGGGCCGGACGGCATCCTCGGCAACGGCGACGACATCACGGACCTCGGGCCGGGCCAGACCGGAAACGCGGAGTTCCTCGTGGAGGGACGCCGCGAAGGCACGCACGTCGTCGAGATGGACCTGAGCGGCACGCTCAACGGCATGCCCGTGGGACCGGTGGCGGTCCACGGCCGCGTGGCGGGTGCGGTCCTCGTGCGCAACCCGAAGTTCCAGCTCACGTTCACGCATCCGGACACGGTGAACGCCGGCGAGGCGTACACGCTGGACGTGACGGTGACCAACACCTCCACATCACCGGCGAACTTCGTGAGCGTGAACCTGTTCCCGGCGAACATCAGCGGCGCCCAGCTGACCGGCAGCCCGAGCCAGTCGATCACGTCGATCGAGCCTGGCGACTCGGCCACCGTCACGTTCGACCTCGTCTCGCAGCGCACCGGTGCCGTGACGGCCGCGACGCTGGATTCGGACGAGAACGTGGCAGGACGCTTCGTCCTGAAGAGCGCCATCGGCGAGCTCGGCGTGCCGCTGTCGCCCGACTCGCTCGTCCTCCCGAAGGAGGCCAACGGCCTGCCGGCCACGCTGAAGGCGGCGTCGCTCGGCCTC
The DNA here is from genome assembly GCA_046331345.1 of Vicinamibacterales bacterium. GTDB lineage: Bacteria > Acidobacteriota > Vicinamibacteria > Vicinamibacterales > CAVVIG01 > CAVVIG01. Next base: position 328,922 of record JAXLRA010000008.1, read on the forward strand.
CTCGGCCGGGCATGGTCGGTTGCCACCGCACCGCCCGCCGCCATGCCGGTCGGCCTGTCGCGCTTCTCGCGGCAGATGGTGCTCGACCGTGCCGTGGAAGTGGCCGAGGCCGGCATGCGCATCTCGCTCGGAGAAACCGTCGAGCGGTCCTCGACGGCGCTGCTGTTCGACTTCCTCGGATCCGAGTACGCCAATCTCTCGAGCCGTGTGCCGGCCAATGACACGTCCGGCATGCTGGGCCGTCTCCAGGCGGATGTGGCCGGGTTCGACACCGTGCGCCGCCTGTCGCAGCGGGGCGATGTCTTCGCCTCTGCGGTAGGCGACCAGTTCGCCACCTCGATCGCCGCGGGTGGTCTCCCGTTCCACCAGGCACTGGCCGGCCAGTTGACCGCGTCGGCGCCGCATGTCTCGGTGCTGATCACGTCGCCCGGCGGCCTGCCGGTCGACGCCGTGCTCGTGGACGATGCGGGGCAGCGGACCGGAGATGTGGTCGGGGTCAAGACGCAGAAGCAGATTCCGTTCTCCGACTCCTTCGTCGTCAACGACGCGAACGGCCAGCCGATCGGCCAGATGCTCGTCGTGGCGGTGCCGCAGTCGACCACCTACCGCGTCGAGCTGACGCGGCGCGCGGGTTCGCTGCCGGCGACGACGTACGACGTCAGCATCGCGTATCCCGCGCCTGGCGGCGGACTGAACTTCGCCTCGTGGGCGGCGGTGCAGTCCACCGAGGTGCCGGTGCTGACGCAGGGCTCAGGCGACACGCCGCAGATCCTCTTCCGCACGATGGACAACCCGGCGCCGAATGGCCGCCTGGTTACGCCCACCAGCGTGGCCAATCCTCCGCCGACCGTGCTGGGCGCCTTCCAGGTGGCCGGGGCCGATGTCGCCGGATGTCCCCTGGACGACCGCGTCTACGAGGTCGGCCGCGTGGTGGCCGTGCTGTTCAGCGAAGAGGTGACGGCGGCGAGCGTGCAGGACCGGCTGCCCGAAGCGCAGATCACCGCGTTCACCTCACCCGGCAACCGCGTCGTCAGCGTGGCGCTGCAGCCCGGAGGACGGGTCGCCTACCTGGCGCTGCGCGAGCCTGTCGGTCCGTTCGTGCCGAGTTCCATCGTCGTCAACGGGGTCACGGACCAGAACGGCAACGCGCTCGCCGGTCCCGTGACCCTGCCCATTGTCACCACGGTGGGTACAGAGGCGGGCGTCGTCTCCGGCCAGGTGAAGAATGCCGACGGTACCGCGGCACCGGGCGCGATCGTCCGGATGTTCTACGAGTTCGACTGCGGCCTCGACCAGAACATCGTCGGCGTTGCCGAAGAAGTGGCCGACGCGACTGGTGCGTACCGCTTCGACTACGTGCTGAACGCCCCGGCGATGACGGTGCGCCTGCAGGTGATCGACCCCGCGACCAACGACCTGCGGAACGTGCGCTTCCGGCTGGCCCGCAGCGGACAGCAGCTGAACGTGGACGTGGTGATGCTCGGTCGCGGCATCCTGACCGGCCGCACGCTGGCGGAAGACGGGTCGGTGCTCGCCAACACGGCGCTGCGCATCACCAGCCTCACCGACCAGAGCCAGTACGCCGCCACGAGCGACGCCCTCGGCGTCTTCGTCGTCGGACGCGTGCCGGTGGGCAACGTGCTCATCGAGGCGGTCAACGTGACCCGCCCGGCGCAGCTCTTTGTGTCGGATCTCATCCCGTTCGCCGGTGCGACCGTCACGCGCGACCTCGTGCTTCTCGACCCGGTGCCTGCCGGCCCGGCCGTGCCCAAGGCCGGCACGCTCACGGGCCTCGTGGTCAAGTCGGACGGCGTCACCCCCGTGGTCGACGTCCCGGTGATCGCCTACTACACGTCGCGCTCGCAGGCTGGCGTCAAGTGCAGCCCGCCGCCCGGCGGCACGCAGGAGCCGTCCGAATGCGCGATCCAGGTCGTCCGGACGGACGCCACGGGCCGCTTCTCGTTCGCCTCACTGACCGCGGGCCAGCTGCGCATCAACACGTTCGATCAGGTGGAACTGCTCGAAGGCGACGTGCGCGTGACGCTCGCCGACCAGGAGGTGCGCGATATCACCGTCCTGCTCGCGGGCGGTTTCGCAACGGTGACCGGCGTGGTCCTCGATTCCTCGGGCGTCCCGGTCGCCGATGCGGTCGTCGGCGGTGGTTTCAGCCTCGTCAACGCCAATCCCGATGGCACCTTCACGCTGACCGACGTCCCGGTGGGACGCCGGCGCATCGTGGCGGCGAGCAACGCGCTGCAGGCGACCGGCGAGTCGATCGTGGACCTCGTCCAGCAGGGTGAGGTGGTGCACACGACGATTCGCATGCCGGCGGTCGGCGCGGTGGCCGGCATCGTGCGCGATCACGGCGGCGTGCCGCAGGCCGGCATCAAGGTCTACGTGCTGCAGGACTGCTTCGACGAGTTCGAGCAGCCCAGCGTCTGTATCCTCGGCCAGGCCGTCACCGACCTGGCTGGCGCGTACCGCATCGGCTCGCTCGGCATCGGGCAGTACCGGGTGTCGGCATTCAGGGCCGACCTGCGCGACGGCAACATCCGCGACATCGCGATCCGCTACGACCACCAGACGCTGGTGACCGACATCACCTTCCGCGGCGGTACCGGCACGGTCAACGGCCGCGTCCTGCGTGCGGCCGGCACCTGCTCGACGCCGCCGTGTGTGGACACGCCGCTGCCGGCGAAGGTCTCCATCTCCGGCGACCAACTGGTGACGGCGGGCGGCACGATCGGCGTCCGGTTCGAGTACGTCCAGAACTTCGAGGTCGTGGACAACGACTTCACGACCGGCGACTACGCCTTCTCGCAGGGCGTGTGGACCGGACCGTTCACGGTGCGCGCGGCCGGCCAGTTCAGCCCCGACCCGGTGGCGGCCGAAGGCACGATGCCCGGTCCCAACCAGACGGTCACGATCGATCTGCGCCTGCAGCCGACGAGCCGCATCACCGGCACGATCTTCGAGTCGGACGGCTTCACGCCGGTGACCAACCGGCAGGTGGCACTGACCTTCAAGTCGGACGCCGTGGTGGTCTTCTGCCATGACGATGCGTCGACGGGCGAGTCGGTCTGCACCACGGTGCCGCAGGGCATCCAGCAGGCATTCGCCGCAACGGACGCGAACGGCGTGTTCTCGTTCCCGATCGTGAACGCCGGACCGTTCACGATCACGGCTACCGACGCGCAGACCGGGAAGGTGGCGTCGGTGAAGGGTTCGGTTCGCGCTGGCGAGACGGTCGACGTGCCGATGCGCCTGCTCGGCCGCGCACCGGTGACGGTGCGGGTCTTCCGGAGCAACGGCACGACCCCCGTCCTCGGCGCCCAGGTGAGCATCCAGGGCATCGAGTACCCGATGGAAACGCGGGCGGGCGTGGCCGTCGACGGCACGATCGCCTTCGCCGGGGCCGACGCGCTGTCCGAAGGGCAGTTCATCGTGACGGCCACCGACGCCAATGGCTTCGCGGGCCGCAAGGCCGGTCGTGTGGTGCTGGACGGCACGGCGGTGACGGTCGATGTCTTCCTGTTCGACGCCACCGGCACCGTGGCCGGCCAGGTGGTGAAGGCGGACAGCAGCGGCGCCCTCGTGTCCACGCCGAATGCCGAAGTGATCCTGTCCACCGCGAGCGGCCCGATCGCCTACACCCTGACCGACGCGACCGGCTACTTCTCGGTATCCCTGGTTCCGACAGGCAACGTGACCGTCGAGGCGTTCGACCCGGTGACCGCCGGCCGTGGCCGCAGCCAGGCCGTCGTCCTCGGCGGTGCGCAGAGCGCGTTCCAGACGATCACGCTCGAGGCGCTCGGCTCGATCCGCGGCACGGTGGTACAGCGCGGCTCGCTGGCGCCCCTGAAGGGCTGGACGGTCCAGCTCGCACAGTCCACGACGTCAGGCCGCTCGCTCCCGACGCAGGTCACGCAGACGGGCGTCGACGGCAGCTTCTCGTTCCCCGGCGCCTCGGTGGGCAGCTTCTCGCTGTTCGCGAGCCAGCGCTCCGTCGTCGGCAACGCGAGCGTGTCGGGTACCCTGGCGCGCGGCGGCCAGCTGCTCGACGTGCCGATGGTGGTCGACATCGTGCGGCGCGTCACCGGCTCGGTGGCCGGGCAGGTGCTCGGCCCGCAGGGCACGCCGGTGCCGAACGCGCAGGTGGATGTGTGCGCGACCGGCGACCCCTGCCGGAGCACGCTGGCCGACGGCAGCGGCCGCTTCCTCATGAGTGACGTCGCGCTCGGCCGGTTCACCGTGCGCGGCTCCGCGCAGGTCACCGGTGCGCCGAGCGTGGGCACGACGGGCGGCACGCTCCTCTTCGAGGGCGACACGGCCGACGTGACGATCACGCTGCTCGGCCTGAGTTCGATCGACGGCACGGTGTTCGAGACCGTGAACGGCGTGCAGGTTCCTGCGGCCAACGCCACCGTGCGCCTGACGGGCCAGCCGGGGAGCGGCTGCCCGGGTGCCTGCGTACAGGGTACCGACGCGAGTGGCCGGTTCCACTTCATCAACGTGCCGGCCCAGACCTTCACGGTGTCGGCCACCAGCTTCAACGGTCAGCAGGGCTCGATTGGCGACGTGCTGGTGCCGGGTCAGGCGAAGACCGGCCTGCAGGTCGTGCTCGCCCCTTCGGTCCGCCTGAGCGGCCGCGTGCTGCTGGCCAACACGCTGCCGGCGCCGGGCGTGGTCATCGACCTGACGGCGAACGGTGGTCACCTGTTCACCGAGACCGCGACCGACGGCACGTTCAGCTTCGACGCCATCAGCTCGTCCACCTACAGGCTCTTCGCACAGGATCCGATCGGACCCGGCCTGGCGCGGCGGTCCGGCCCGGTCACGCTGGCGCAGCCGATGGACCTCGGCGACATCATCCTCGACGCGGCCCCGCCGGCGGTTGCGTCGAGCGACCCGGTCGCGGGCGCGCTCGGTGTTGCTCGCAACAAGGACATCCTGATCACGTTCACCGAGCCGGTGGACGCGACAACCGTGACCTCGTCGACCATCACGCTGCTCGGTCCAAACGGTCCGGTCGCCGGCCTCGTCGATACGCAGGCCGGAGACACCGTCGCCCGCTTCCGCCTGCTTCCCGGCGTGCAGCTGGCTGACCAGGCGCGCTATACGGTGCGCGTGAGCGGCGTGGCCGACCGCGTGGGCCGGCCGATGACCGCCGACGCCGTCATTGGCTTCACCACGGTGGACGTGACCGCACCGTCCATCTACAGCCTCTCGCCGGTGCAGTCGGCCACAGGCGCCTCGATCAACAGCGTCGTCCGCGTGCAGTTCAGCGAGATGATCGACCCGACGAAGTTCGCGGGGTCTCCGATTGTGGTCACGGGCCCGGCAGGCGTCGTGGCCGGCACAGTGGCGTTCCTGCAGAGCAACACGGTCGCCGTGTTCACGCCGAACGTGCCGCTGCAGTCCTCGACGCAGTATTCGGTGCGCGTCCTCAAGGCGACCGACCTGGTGGGCCTTACTGGCGCGGCGGACACCACCTACGTCTTCGACACGACCGACGGCACGCCGCCGGTCATCCTCTCGCTGGGGGTCGACGGCGGTGCCACGGCGATCGAAGGCACGGTGGCGCGGGCGCGCGCGACCGTGGCGGCGACCGACGTGTCGGTCGTCGACTTCTTCCTGAACGGCGTGTTCTCGTTCGCGGCGCGCTCGACGCCGTTCGTGATGGACTTCGCCGTGCTCCCGTCCCTCGTGGATGCGAACGGCCACATCACGATCACGGCGCTGGCCACCGACACCTCGGGCAACCGGGCGATCGTGCCGGCCCAGACCGTCCTGACGGTCGTGCCGGATCAGGCTCCGGCGGTGGCGGTGGTGCAGCCGTCCACGCTCACCCCCGCTCCGGGCGAGCGCGTGACGCTCGCGGTCCAGGCGACCGACGACGTGGGCGTCAGCGAGATCAGCTACGCGGTCCGCACGGCCATCGTGGTCGATGCGTCGACGCGCGCCGTGGCGCCTGCTGCCACGAGCCGCACCGAGGTCTTCGCGTTCAACGTGCCGGCCGGTGCCGTGCCGGGCTCGACCCTGACGGTCGACGCATCCGCGAAGGACACGGCCGCCCACAGCACGCAGGCCACGCCGCTCGTGCTGCGCGTGCGCGACACCATCGGGCCCAACGTCCAGATCACGGGCGTGTCGTCCGGCCAGCGCGTCGCGCCCGGTGCGACCGTCTCCGCGGTCGTCGTCGCGGACGACGTGAGCGGTATTGCGAGCCTGGGCTTCGCGACGAGCGGCATCACGGCCACGACGCAGACGCGGCCGGTCAGCCCGGCGCAGCTGTCGGTGGCCACGGCGTTCTCGTTCACGGTGCCGGCGAACGCCACGTCGACCGACCGCGTGTTCATCGACGCCTACGCCATCGACGCCGCCGGCAACCGGACCGACGCGGCGCGGCTCATCGTGCCCGTGGCCGACCGGCAGGCGCCAACCCTGACGCTGCGAACGGCGTCCGGCGCGAACACCATGACGCCTGGCGGCACGGTGGACGTGATCGCCGACGCACAGGACGACCTGGCCATCGCGAGCGTCTCCCTGTCGGCGACCGGCGCCTTTACTTTCGCGGATACGAAGACCCCGGCGGTCCAGCAGGCCACCGACATCGAGACCTTCACGCTGAGCGTGCCGTCGACGCTCGTGAACGGCGACACGGTGACGGTGACGGCGCGGGCCACTGACGCGTCCGGCAACCAGAGCGCTCCCGTGTCCATCACGCTGACGGCCCAGACGGTCACCACCGTGACGCTGCCGCCCTCCGTGCTGCTGCTCGCGGGCGACCAGCTGGACATCCCCGTGACGCTCGGCGCGCCGGCACCGGCCGGCGGCGCGCAGGTCGACCTCGTGTCGCGTGCGCCCGGCGTGGCAACGGTGACCTCGCCTGTGACCTTCGCTGCGGGTGAGACGACGAAGCTGGCGACGATTCACGCCGTCGCCGGTGGCACGACCACGGTCGACGCGCTGGTGAGCGGCGTCGTCCGGGCTACGACCACCGTGACGGTGAGCGGCGGTGTCGTGCGCGGCGACGTCTCGGTGGCCTCCCCGACCGGCTTCCAGCTGGTGCCCGGCGCGCAGGTCACGATCTTCCATGCCGGCACGCCGCTGACGACCGTGACCGACGCGCAGGGACACTTCCTCGTCGAAGGGGTCATCGGCCAGTCGTTCACGGTGACCGCCACCGACGGCAGCCGTCTCGATGTCGAGGCGTTCTCGCTCGATGTGCCCAACGGGTCGGCGACGGTGAGTCTCATCCTGCTCGACATGGGCCTCATCCAGGGCACGGTGTACCAGCCGAACCTGACGACGCCGGTCGGCGCAGGCGCGAAGGTGGATCTGTTCGAGGCGGCGGCGCCGAACGTCGTCATCGCCACGACGTTCACCGATGCGGCCGGCGCGTATCAGTTCCCGCTCGTGGCGCCCGGCCCGTACATCGTCGAGGCGTCCGACCTGACCGGCAATCGCGGCAGGTCGAGCGCGCAGGTGTCGAGTGGCCAGCAGCAGAACGTGCCGGTGGTCTACCTGGGCCGCGGCACGGTGACCGTGCACGTGCGCAACGGTGTCGGCGCGAGCGTGGCCGGGGCGAACGTGCAGCTCCAGTCGTCCAGCCTGTTCGGCGGTGCGCCTGCGCGGAGCGGCAACACCGATGCGGCGGGCACGGTGGCGTTCGCGGATGTCTTCATCGGCAGCGTGTCGGCCACGGGCACGGATCCGTTCACGAACCAGGGCGGCTCGGCGAGCGGCCAGGTGACGACCGACGGCGAGTCGGTCACCCTGAACGTCCAGTTCGCCCAGTACGGCAACCTGACCGGCACCATCTTCCGGCGCGACGGCGTGACGCCCGCACCGGGTGCGCAGGTCAGGGTGGACATGAGCGGCGGCGGCCGGTTCAACACCACGGCTGACGTGAACGGCGTCTACCGCCTCGACTTCCTGCCGTTTGCGTCCTTCACGCTCACCGTGTTCGACCCGGCGACGCGCGGCCGGGTGATCGACTCGGGTGTGTTCACGGCAAGCGGCCAGACGCTGGTGCGGAACGAGGTGCTGCTGCCGCAGGGCGCGCTGCTCGTCACGGTGGTCGACGCCGGCGGCGTGCCGGTGAACGGCGCGACGGTCACCGCCACGACCCAGGCGCAGGGGCTGCAGGATTCGCAGCAGGGCGTCACCGCGCAGCTCAATGGCAACGACGGCCAGGTGCTGATCGACCGGATGCTGGCCGGCACGTTCACGGTCACGGCGAATGCCGCGGGCCTCGGCGGTTCGGCCTCCGGCGTGCTGGTGGCCGACGAGATCCACACGGTGACCGTCCAGCTCGAGGCGACGGCCACGATTGCGGGCACGGTCTTCGAGCCGGACGGGCAGACGCCTGCGGCCGGGTCCGTGCGCGTGATCAACCAGCAGAACGGACAGATCTCGGTGCTGGGCCTCGTCAACGGCGCCTTCAGTGCGACGGATCTCAAGCTCGGGTCCTACGTGGTGGAGGCGTACGACACCGGGGGCGGGATGCGGGCGCGGTCGGGCGTGGTGACGCTCTCCGCGAACGCGCAGACCGTGCCCGTGTCGCTCACCTTCGTCGGGCTCGGCTCGGTGCAGGGGCGTGTGCTGCATCCGAGCGGCGGGGACGTCGGCAACCTCACCGTCTCGCTGCGGAGCTTCAACGCGACGTTCGGTGGCTTCCAGAGCACCCAGACCGACGCCGCCGGCAACTTCGTCTTCGGCGCGGTGCCCACGGGGGCGGTGACGCTGACCACGAGCAAGGCGTCCGAGCAGCTGATCGGCGAGTCGACCGGCGCGGTGACGAGCCACGCCCAGGTGCTCACGCTGGACATCCTGCTCGAGGCCAACGCCGTCGGCCTGCCCACGGCGCTGAACGACGTCCAGGATTCGAGCTACGGCATCAACACCGATGGCGGCCTCGCCGGCGGCACCGGCAACGTCTTCATCCGCGGCGGTGCGAAGCTGGCGCTCACGGTGAACGGCACCACGTTGCCATTCACCGGCGCGAGCTTCGGCACGCGCGAGGACAGCGGCCGCGAGATCGTCGTGCGCCAGCCGGGCCTGCTCGGCCTGAACGTCACGCGCAAGATCTCGGTGCCGACCGACGGGTACTTCGCGCGCTTCCTCGAGGTGCTGCAGAACCCGGGTGCGGCGCCCATCACGGTGGACGTGAATGTCACGTCCCAGCCGTACGGCCAGACGACGGCGTTCTGCTGCATCTTCGGCGAGAACCAGTACTTCGTCGGCGCCACCTCCAGCGGCGACGGCGTGCTCGACGCCGCGACGCCGGCCACAGCGGATCAGTGGGCCTCGCTGGTGGTTTCGGGCCAGGACTCGTACTACAACGGCAACTCGGGCACGCCGCTCGGCTTCGTCTTCAGCGGCCCCGGCGCCACGGCCCCGGTGAACACGGCGAGCTTCAGCTACGTGCAGAGCGTCCCGACGCTGAAGTACGGCTGGAACAGCATCACGGTGCCGGCGGGCGGGGAAGTGGTGCTGATGCACTTCGTCTCCGAGCAGGCCAGCAACACCGCCGCCACGGCATCGTCGCAGCGGCTGGTGCAGCTGCCGCCCGAGGCGCTGAACGGCCTGTCCGCGGCGGAACTCGCCGGGATCGCCAACTTCGTCGTGCCGGCCAACGGGGTCAGCACCGTCGCGCCGCTGCCCTCCGTGGCCGGCGTCATCACCGGGCGCGTGCTCGAAGGCGACAACGCCACGCCGGTTCCCGGTGCGGTGGTCACGTTCCGCAGCACCGACCCGGTGCTCGCGCGCATGCGCCGCACGACCGCGGACGGCACCGGCGCGTTCAGCTTCACCGGCGGCATCGGCCACCCGATCCCGGTGACCTCGTTCTCGCTGTCGGCGCAGCACACGGTCAACCCCTTCACGGTGTCACCGGCGCTGAACGTCGGCTTCACGGCGGGCTCGTCGACAACGCAGGACGTGGTCTTCTCGCAGAGCGGCATCCTCCGCGGCACCGTGCTGCGCCACACCGGTGTCCCGGCAGCCGGGGCCCAGGTGGAGGTTGCGAGCGGCTTCGCGTTCCAGACGACCGGTGCGAACGGCCGCTACGGGTTCGGCGGTGTCTTCACCGGCAACGTCACGCTCCGCGGCCAGCTCCCGCACGCGCAGGGCACGGCGCTCAAGATCGTGGCGCAGACCCTGCCGCTGGCGGCTGGGCAGGTGCGCGACGACATCCTCTACATCGAGCCGACCGGCACGATTACGGGCAGCGTGCTCGACGCGAACGACCTCCCGCAGGTCGGCCGCCCCGTGACCCTCTCCGCGACGAACTTCTCGCGCTTCACCACGACCGACAGCGCGGGCGGGTTCACGTTCGGCGACGTGCCGGTCGGCACCTTCACGCTGACCAGCAACGATCCGAACAGCGGCTTCCCGACCACGGTGCAGGTGCCGCTGGTGCAGGATCAGGTCGCCAACACCGTGCTCCGCTACGCCGGCAAGGGCAGCATCACCGTCACGGTGACGCGTGCGACCGGTGCCCTGCTGCCGGGCATGAGCGTGTCGGTCTCGTCGCCGAGCGTGAATACCCAGACACTGACGACCGACGCGAGCGGTGTCGCGGGTCCGTTCAACAACCTGCCGCTCGGTCAGACGTTCACCATCACGGCGTCGCACCCCGGCAACTCGTTTGCCCTGCGCGCATCGACCTCGCTGATCCTCGGCGCAACGCAGGCGTCCGCGACCCTGGCGATGCCAGCCTTCGGCACGGTCAGCGCCACGATTACGCGGCCGAACGGCACGCTCCCGGGCGCGAACGTCAACACGTTCCTGTCGAGCACGTCGGGCAGCCCGTCCTTCTCGGCGTCCGTCTCGACGAACGCGGCGAGTCAGGTGTCCTTCGGGGTCGTGCCGGTCGGCCGTCCGTTCACCATCCGCGCGTTCCGGACGCCGACCGTGCAGTTCGGCGCGACGTATGGCCTCACGACCGCTCCGTTCACGCTGACCACCGACGGCGAGGCGCTCGCGGTGACCACGCACTATCCGGCGGTGGCGCAGGTCGTGGTGACGGCCACGAGCGCCGGCCAGCCGCTGGCGAACGCCCGGATCGAAGAGCGCGACAGCGGGAACGGGTTCTTCCAGTTCCGCGCGAACACCGACGCCGCGGGCCAGGTGACCATCGCCGAGGTGCCCGAGGGCCCGGTCGACATTCGCGTCTACCAGCCTGGCAGCACGTCCACGGTCCTCGACATCGTCCAGGGCCAGGTCACGGCCAGCGACGACGCCGGATCCGTGGCGGTGGTGGCCGACGTGAAGAACTACAACGTCACGGTGACCGGACGCATCTTCGAGAACGACGGCCTCACCGGCTTGACGACCACCGGGGTCAGCCTCCGCCTGCTGCGCGGGGTGGACAACGCGGTGCTCGCGTCCACGTGCACGTGCTTCACCAACCCGATGGACGGGACGTTCACGTTCCCGGCGGTCACGAGCCCGAGCGTGGGCCTGGTGCTGGAGGTGTTCTCGCCGGTCGGCGGGTCCAGCATCAAGGTGCCGCTGGCGACGGCCGCGAACGGCACGATCACGCAGGACGTGACGCTGCCGGTCTACACCGCCACGCTCAACGGGCACGTCTACGCCTCCGATGGCGTCACGCCGGTGCCCGGCGGCGTCGTCTTCGAATACAACCTGTCGGGCAACCAGGGCGGGTGGGGTGCCAGCGTCCAGCCGGACGGCAGCTACGCCTTCTCGCCGCTCGTGCTGCCGATCGAGGGCGTCCGCCTCGAATACAACCTCACCGGCCTCACGGGCGGGAAGTACTCGGTGACGACGGTGCCGTTCACGTCGAGCCACCAGGTGGTGACGACCGACATCGTGCTGAACCAGGGGACGGTGTCGACCATTACCGGCTCGGTGACGGCGGGTGACGGCGTGACGCCGCTCTCCAACAGCTACGTGGAACTCACCTTCCCGTCGGCGACGGGCGTGAGCGGAAGCTCCACCTATACCGACTCGCAGGGGCACTTCCAGTTCGTGGTCGCGGTGCCGGCCGCTGGCGACTTCACGCTGACGGCGCACAGCCCGTTCAACTACACCACCTCCGTGCAGTTCAACGGCACGGCCACGGTGCAGGGCGGCATCGTCGACGCGGGCGTGCTGACGCTGCCGGTCTCGGTGCTGCGCGGCTTCGCGACGACAGGGCCGAGCGCGCCGGTCAACAGCCTGACGGCCTACGTGACGGATACCAACGGCGCGGTGACCTTCGCGAACCAGGTGACGGGCAACAGCTTCGAGTTCCTCGAGCTGCCGGCGGGCGACTACCAGCTCACGGTGGTCGACGACGACTCCGGCATGAGCACGCGGGTCAGCGTGACGCTGCCCACCGCCCTCAGTGTGGTCACTGGCGTCCACGTCCAGCTGCCCATCGTCGGCGCGGTGCAGGTGCAGGTGCAGGACGAGAACGGCAACCCGACCGATGCCGCGACCATCTCGCTGCTCGGCTCGGGCACCTTCGAGCGCATCATCCACCCGTACAACAACTCGGGCGGCGGGCAGTACGACTTCACCGGCGTGGCACTCGGCAACTACGTGGTGCAGGGTGCACTCGACGTCTGCGACCAGGGCGGCACCTGCACGACGCGCTACGCCTCCGTGCCGGTGTCCGTGGTCGATACGAGCATCGTGCCCGTGTCGATCTCGTTCGCGGCGACGCCGTCGGTGTCGGTGGTGGTGGAGGACGGGGCGGGGACACCGCAGCCGTTCACGGACGTCGATGTGGCGGTGCAGAGCCTCGCCACCGGCACGCTCGGCACCTTCCTGTCGCGGTTCCAGGCCACGACCGATGGACTCGGGATCGTCCAGCTGCCCTACGTGCCCGAGGGCCTGTTCGTGGTCAGCGTCTCGAACCCGCTGACGAACGAGGCGGGCACGGCCACGGGTACGGCGTCGCTCGCGCAGCCCACGCAGGTGGAGGTGCTCCTCTCGTACGACAGCTTCTCGGTGCACCCGTTCGCCGCGTGGCAGCTGAACAGTTCACAGACCACCGACCGGTTCACGGTGTTCGACGACAAGGCGACCATCTTCGAGAGCTATCGGTGGGACGGCACCGCGGCGTACGAGAACGGCGCATTCAGCCGTGCGCTCGAGCTGAAGTTCGGCGGCAGCGCCTGCTGCATCGTGTCCGGCACCTACACGGACACGATGAACGAGCTGACGTTCAGCCCGGTCGTGACGACCGACGCGCCGGGTGTGACGGCCACGCGCCGCATGCGCTCCCTCGAGGCGGGCAACCTTGTCCGTGTGCTCGACACGTTCACGAACACGTCGGCGACGGCGCGGACCATCCAGGTGAACCTGGACACGCTCCCGAACCGGAGTTCGTCGTTCGGTCCCGAGTCGGCCCCGTCGACGACGACCGGCGGCTACTTCGTGCGCTACGACTCGCAGTCGCAGGCGCCGGCCTTCGGCATCGTCTACGCGGGCGTCGATGCGCCGGTGGCGCCGATGCTGGTGACCGACGACGGGTTCTCGCTGTTCTCGGCGATGACGAGCCTGACCGTCCCGGCCGGGCAGAGCGTCTCGCTCCTGAGCTATCTGCTCGTCGAGACTCCGTCCGGCGTTGCCGCGGCAACGGTCGCCTCGCGCGCCTCCGCCGTCGCCGCCGGCACGACGCCCACGATGCTCGAAGGCCTCAGTCGCGAGGACCTGCTCAGCATCGCGAACTTCAGGGTGACGGTGCCGCCGCCGGGACCGGGCACCATCCGCGTGAAGGTGCTCGACGGCTTCGCCACACAGACCAACGCGGCGTCGGTCGCACTGGTCGGCAACGGGACGACGACCGTCCTGCAGCCCTTCCAGGACGTGAACGGCCTGTTCGAGTTCGCGAACGTGGTGCCCGGCACGTATGTCGTGCAGGCGAGCTACGACGGCTGTGACCAGGTGGTCTGTGGCGTGTTCTACACCGATGCGACCGTGACCGTCGGCTCCGACGCGACGGTGACGAAGACGCTGTCGTTCGCACAGCTCGGCCAGGCCGTCATCGAGGTGCGCGACGAGACCGGCACGCTGATGCCGTTCGAGGACGTCGACGTCGAGGTCCGTTCGCTCGCCGGCGCGGGGCCGCTCGGCGCGTACAGCACGAACTTCACCGTCACCCTCGGCGCGTCGTCGTCCGTGCTCATCGATCACCTGCCGCCCGGCGCGTTCACGGTGCACGTGCATGCGATCGCGCGCGGCATGGACGGCGTGGCGAACGGCACCGCCTCCCGCCTGCAGCCACCCACGACCGTCGTGCAATTGGCCTTCGACGTGCTCCCGCTGTCCCAGAGCGCGTACATCATCGGCGGCGTTGACGGCTTCTACCAGATTGGGTCGACGGGAGCGGTCGAGCAGGTGTTCCTGTGGGACGGCACCCAGTTCATCAACCAGGGCGCGCTGACCATCGCGGGCCGTCCGTACACGGGCAGCACCCCCATCTGCTGTCCGCTGGCGGCGATCGACACGGGCAATGGGTGGGCGTACTTGCCGGTCGCCGTTCCCAGCGCGCCTGGCGTCACCTTGACCCGGAGCCTGCGGTCGGCGCCGACAGGCCAGTTCGTGCGATTCGTCGACGTGCTGACCAACACGGGCACGGCGCCGCAGTCGGTGCCGCTGTCGCTCTGGACCACGCCGAATCTCAGCCAGAGTGTGGTCCTGGACGTAGCACCGTCGGCGTCGACGCCCGGCTACTTCGTCCGATCCGAACAGGCACAGGGGGCGCTTTCGTTCGGCGTGGTGTACAACGGCGTCAACCCGCCGGTTGCGCTGACCGCCGTCGTCGACACCGATCAGGTGACGATGCAGACGGGGACGACGCTGCAACTGGCGCCGGGACAGAGCGTCGCGCTCCTGCACTTCGTCGTGCTGCGGGCGCCGGACAACGCGGCGGGGGTCGTCACCGGTGCCGACGCACTCGGCACGCTGGCGGACCCGGAGGCGTTGAACGGCCTGTCACCAGCCGAACTGGGGGCCATCGTGAACTTCACCATCACGCCGTAGGCAACGCGGCACCTGGTGACGGCGCGACCTGGCAAGTGGTGAAGGGTGAGTAGTGAAGTGGTGCACGGGGGAACGAACGTGAGAAAGAACCTTGGCCGGCTGGTGATGACGCTCGTGGCAACGCTCGTCGTGGGCATGACGCCGGCCGCGGCGGCGGACAAGCGGCCACTGCCGGCCACACGCGTGCAGACGGCCGACGGGGCACCGGTGACCCTGGACCAGGCGGGGCCGGAATCGCGGGTGTACGTGTACGTCACGCCAGGGTCCACGGTGTCCCGCCGCCTGCTGACCGCGATGCGCGGGTGGCAGTTGCAGGCGCCGGACCGGGTCACGATCGTGGTGGGCGGACCAGCGGCCGAGGCGTCCGCCTTCGCGGTGGCCGACCATGGCCTGCCTGGTGTGCAGTGGCTGCTCGATCCGGAGCGCACGTTCTGGACCGACCTCCAGGTGACCGGCGTGCCCACCCTCTTCGGCGTGCGCGCCGGCACCATCGAGTGGCGGCTGGCCGGCGTCCTGAACGATCCCGCTGCCCTCAAGGGGGTTGTCGCCAGCTGGACGACCGCGCCCTGAGCCCGATCCCCTCCGAACCCTCCTTCTGAAATCTGTGTGCAACCGGCCGCCTCGCGGCCGGTGTTGCCTCGTACACTGGGCTTCCCGAAACCGGCAGGCCGAATGATGCCGCCTCGCGGTGGCGGGCGGTCTCTCGAGGCACCGACATGGAGAAACGCATCTACTGCGAGGCGTGCGATGCCTCCGCGGCCGTTCGCATCGGCAGTTCCAGCTACTTCGCCGCCGCCAGCGACGACGACAACGTGCTGCGCGTGTACGACCGGAACCGCGCAGGCGTGCCGATCGCCCGGCTGGACGTGGCCGGGTTCCTTGCGCAGGACGACGAGGAGGCGGACGGCGAGGCCGATCTCGAGGGGGCGGCGCTCCTCGGCAACCGGATCTACTGGATCGGCTCGCACGGGCGCAGCAGCAAGGGCAGGAAGCGGCCGATGCGCCAGCGGTTCTTCGCGACGGCAGTGCGCGAAACCAGGCAGGGCGTGAAGCTGGTGCCGGCCGGTCGTCCCTACGTGGACCTGCTGGACGACCTGCGTGAATGCGCGGCCCTGAAACGCTTCGACCTCGGGGAGGCCGCGAAGCGCACGCCGGAGGAGCCTGGCGGCCTGAACATCGAGGGGCTGGCAGTGGGGCCGTCCGGAGGGCTGCTCATCGGGTTCCGCAACCCGATTCCGGATGGCCAGGCGCTGGTGGTGTCACTCGCGAATCCGGCGCAGGTGGTGGACGGCAAGGCGAAGGCGGAGATCGATCTGGCCGGGCAGCTCGATCTGGGCGGGCGCGGCATCCGTGCGATGGAGTACATCCACGCCACACGGACCTATCTGATCGTGGCCGGCGCCTGCGACGACCGGCGCAACTTCGCGATGTACCACTGGGCGGGCACGACCGCCACGCAGCCGGAACCGCTGCACGTCGAGGGGCTGGACGACCTGAATCCGGAGGAGCTGATGGTGTCGGGCAGCGACCCGCTCGGGCTGCTGGTCGATCTCTTCAGCGACGACGGGACGAGTGCGTGCAAGGCGGTGGCGGTGGAACGCCGTACGTTCCGCGGGACCACGGTGTCGGTGGAGCTGTCACGTCCCAGCTATCTCAGCGCCCTCTGAGGCGGCTGAACCAGCCGCCGCGTGCTGTCCGTGGCGGATCGTGCTGCAGCTGTCCGGTGAGCCAGAACCAGCCCGCCACGATGTTGCCGACAGCCACCGGACCTGCCAGCAGTTCCAGGTCGATCACCACGTCGAAGCTGCCACCCACGGTGTCGACGAGCGCCCAGCAGAAGGGCTGGCCCGTGACGCTGTTCCGCGGTTCGGCGGTCTCGAGTACGTAGCCCGACATCAGCGCGTGCGACTCCGGCGGATCAACAGGCTCGCCCTGGGGTGAGATGAGTCCCGACGGAATGAACGACCGGGGGGCGAACGGGAGCCCCTGTGCGGCCTGGGCCGCCCGGTACTCGGCTTCAGAGGCGTAGACGGTGACCTGCTGCGCGAACGCCGCCATCTGGACGTCCACGACCACAGGCAGCGCCAGTTCGGCGTGGAGCGCGCCGTTCGGGCAGTCGAACGCGAAGGGGTAGTCTCCGCCGGTCGTCGCGCCCGCGGGCGGATTGGCCCAGCCGAGGAACGTGGTGTCGAGCGGCGTGTGGCTCTGGCGCGATACGCGCGCCTCCAGGCCCACGCGCAGGCGTGACCGGCCGGCGAAGTGCGGCGTCATGCCCATGGCGTCGCCGTTGCGGGTGAGCTGCAACCACAGCTGTTCGCCGCTGGGCGGCGCCCACCGGAGGTACTGGCCGTCGGGCGCGTCGAAGGTGTCGGCGCGTTCCGCGACGTGGGTCGCGAGGGCGGCAAGGTCTTCGCCTGAGCTGACGTCGAATCCGATCGCTGAAAACTGGCTGGGCACGGCCCTCGATTGTACAGGGGGGGCGCGTCCGGCGCCGCCGTGCCGCCGGGCTGAAGCCTGGCGCTACCTGGCGCTCCGGACCTTGGCGCCAGACTAAAGTCTGGCGCTACGTACTACGTCCGCGTGCAGCACGTAGCGCCACACTTCTACGTACTACCTCCCCGTGCAGTACGTAGCGCCACACTTCAGTGTGGCGCCAGGGTAGAGCGCAAGCCCGGCAACCCGTAGCCGCGAGTACGTAGCGCCACACTTCAGTGTGGCGCCCAGCCCGTCAGGGGCGAACCGGCGCCCCGTCCGGACCGCCATCCCCGCTCCAGTAACAGTCGCTGTATCGAGGCCGGACAGGCCGGATCCAGCCCATCCGTGTAAATGCCTGCGCAATCGGGGATGCGTCCGGACCCCGGGGTGGCGGCGTCTTATGCAAGGAAGTCAGTAAGACAGGAGCAGAAGTCGTGGCTACCAGAGCGAACAGAATCGAGTCGGTCGTCAGCGCGTGGCCGGGAGTCGAGGTGGTCCCGCACCGGTTCGGCGGCCGTGAATTCAGACTCGGCGGACGGGAACTCGGACACCTGCACGGCGATCGGCTGCTCGACCTGCCGTTCCCGGTGCGGATCCGCAAGCAGCTCGTGGCGGACGGCCGGGCCGCCGAGCACCACATCCTGCCCGAGACCGGCTGGGTGTCCTTCCACATCCGGACGGCGGCCGACGTGCCGGCCGCCATTGAACTGCTGCGCTTGAACTACGACCGTCCGTGGTTGCGGGCAGGCAGCGACGTGTCGGACAGCCCACCTGGAGGGGGGCACTACGGCCGTGACGCCGCAGACGATGCGCGCGTGGATGAGGCGTCGATGGAGTCGTTCCCTGCGAGCGACCCGCCGGCATTCGTGGCGTCGAGCGGGACGCACCTCGCTAGAAGCGCAGGAACCGGTTCACCTTCACGATGAATGCGCGGTTGAAGAGACCGGGCACGTTCGTCTGCGCGTCGCTGTCGCGCTCCTCGTTGTAGACGATGAACAGCTCGCTGCCGGGGCGGTATTCCCAGCGCATGCGGGCGTTCGTGCTCACCGTGTGCGTCGTGGAGTTGTACTGCACGAGCGCGCTGGCGAAGAGCAGCGGCGTCACCGTGTAGGTGATGCGTGAGCCGATCAGCTTCTGGGAGAAGTCGCCGGCGGGCAGCTGGAACCAGTTCAGCGAGATGCTCGGTTCGACCGAGATCTGGGACGACAGGTTCAGGCGCGAGCGGTTGAACGTGAGGCCGGTCCGGTTGCCGTTGTAGAACGAGCCGCGTTCGAGCTGGAACGCGCCCGAGACCTTGCGCTGCTGTCCCATCGTGTAGCCCACGCGGCCCGTGGTGAACTCGTACCCGCCCACGGGCACGCGCGCACCGGGCACGATCGTGAAGGGCCGCACCAGCAGCTCGTAGTCCTCGTTGATGCCCAGCGAGAAGCGATCGCTGTTCTGGAACTCCACCGCGAACTCGCCGTCGGCGAGGCGGGTGCTCAGGTTGCCGGCGCTGTCTTCCAGGTAGGTGAAGGCGCCGATGCTGGAGTACTTGCGTACACGCTTGCTCTTCTTCGGCCGCGGGCTGAAGCGGAGCTGCGCGTAGTTCTTGCGCATGTCGGTGCGCCGCAGGAAGCCGACTTCGGGGTTGAAATTCCTGTCGATGCTGAGGCGCTCGATCTGCACGCCGTACCGGTCGCCGCTGTACTCCATCTGCGTCCGGTAGCTCATGTCGTCCGTGTCGATGCCGTCGGACTTCGACTTTGCGAGGTAGGTCGCGAAGGTCAGGTTGCTGAAGAAGCCGAAGATGCCATCGACGCCGTACACCTGGTTCGAACCGGCGAGCGTCTGCGCCACGGAGCGGTTCGTGGCCAGCACGCCGATGCTGCTCTTGCGCAGGATGTCGCGCTTCACGCGCACGACCGAGAAGTTCGTCGACTGCGCGGACGCCGACGGTTCATCCTTCGTCTGCATGTCCACGATGCCGACCTGGTAGCGGCCCACGCGGCCGGTGAGCCGTCCTCCGCCGAGGATCGGCACCTCGCGGTTGTTCGCGAGGCCGATGCGCCGGCTGTAGAACAGGATGGGCAGGTCGGAGTTGGTCTGCCCCTGGCCGAACGTGTTGTTGCCGAACGTGAAGAGCCCCTGGTTCTCGAGGAAGAAGTCGCGCTTCTCCGGGAAGAACAGGCTGAAGCGCGTGAGGTTAACCTGCTGTTCGTCGGCCTCCACCTGCGCGAAGTCGGTGTTGTACGTCAGGTCGGCGGTCAGGTTCTGCGTCACGGCCCACTTCGCATCCACGCCCACATTGCCGTCGGGATCGTTCGAGCGCTTCGGGTTCGAGACGTTGTCGGTGGTGAGGTTCCCGATCGCGTAGGGCTTGAGCTCGAGCGTGCGCGAGAGCGGCGGCGCCTCGAGGCCCACGAGGTTGGCGTAGAGCGACGCCGAGAAGTCGGCGCGGCCGAGGCCGAGCGAGGGCGGCAGCTTCGTCAGGTACGCGATTTCGTTCTTCGACTTGTTCGAGCGGCGCGCCTGGAAGCCCCAGTCCTGCACGCGTCCAGGCTTGTAGCGGATCGACTTGAAGGGCAGCGCGGCTTCCGCAATCCAGCCGCCGTCGAACTTCCCGGTCTTCATCGCCCACACGGGGTTCCAGTCCGGGTTGAACTGGCGCTCATTCGAAGCCTGGATGTCCGTGCGGCCTCCGAGCGAGTTCATCTCGAAGAGGATGGCATTCCGTCGATCGCGGAACGTGTCGAAGCCGAACTCGACCGAGTCGCCCTGCCTGATGTTGTTGCTGTCGCGCCGCATCTCGTTGACGACGATGCGGGAGGGGTCGCTTTCCCAGGCCTTGATGGTGACGTAGACGTTGTCGTCGTCGAAGAAAACCCAGACTTCGGTCTTCTCGCTCGCCGGTTCACCCGCGCGCGGCTCCATCTGGATGAAGCCCGAAGCGGGATGCACCGTGCCGTACGCCGCTTCGTCGAGCTTGCCGTCGATCCGCATCGGCGTCGTCACACGCACGGCGCGTACGGTGGCACGCCCCTGGTCGTCCCGCGAAATCGTGTCGGGCAGCGTCGGCGGCGGCGGACCGGCAGGCGGCGGCGCCGCGGGGCGAGGTTGCGCGGGTTGAGCGAGGACAGCCGCCGGAGCTGCGGCAAGAACCAGCAGGGCACAGGCCCCCACGAGACGTCTGAACATGGATGGGGAAGATTACTCCGTCCGGGCGAGGGCGCGGTGTCTCAAGTTGTCGCGCTTCTCGGAGCACGGGAGGAGGGCCGTAGGGGCCGGCTTCAGCCGGCCCTTGCAAGTTCAGGGGGCCGTCAAGGCCGCCGGCCGCGGCCGCCCTCCGGTCCCCCGCCGCGTTCACCACGCGGGACGAAGTTCGGCCCGCGCAGCTGCGCCATCGTCATCCTGTTGGCCTTGTCGAGCGCCGCCGCGAACGCGCGCGTGCTGCGCTCGAGACCTGTGGCCGGCACGAGGTCCGGCGTGTCGAGCGAGGTGTGGTAGATGACGTGGTCGATGATGTGGAAGGACGGTGCGTAGCCGCCGTTCTTCGGCCCTTCCATCTGCGCGTAGACCGACACGCCGAACTCGCGCAGCGTGTCGAAGATCATCGTCTCGAACTCCGGGCTGCCGAGCGCGTTCCAGCGGAAGGCGCCGATCGAGTTCGTCGGGCTGATGCCGTCGTTGTTCATGAAGAGCAGCGTCTGCGACGGGTGCTCCATCGTGAGTTTGACGGCCACCTTGTCCCACGGATACTTCGGGTCGATGTACTTGCCGCGGGCTTCCTCCCCGTGGTGATGGTCGGGGAACTGGATGAAGCGCATCGTGCGCGGTCGCTGGGCCTGCGGCTTCGCGGCGTAGAAGCGCGCAATCTCGAGCGCGCTCGCCATGCCGGCGGCGTTGTCCATGGCGGCCTGGAAGTAGCCATCGGTGTGCGTCATCACGAGCAGCTGTTCATCCGACGCGCCTGGCAGCGTGGCGATGGTGTACTCGGTCTGCGAGGCAACCGGCGGCACGTCCAGCGTGAAGTGCATCGTGACCTTCTCGCCCCGGTCGAGGCGATCGCGAAGGGCGAAGCCCTCGTCCTGGCTGACGGTGAACTGCGGGATCTCGCGGATGCCGCCTTCGGGCTGGAACTGCCCGTTCCCGGGCACCGCCATGACGTTGAGGATCATCGCCGCGCCGAGCTGCTGGGCCCGTGTGTTCGCGTTGAAGAGCCCCGCCCGGTCGCTGGCCGAGTGGCTGCGGCCGCCCGGCACGAAGGTGCTGTAGATCACCACCGCCTTGCCCTTCACGTCGCGGCCGAGGAAGTCCGCGCCCGCGCCGACGCCCACCCAGACGGCGTCGGCCGTGATCCCGCCAGGCGCCGTCGCCTTCGTGCCAGACACGGGGAAGACCGTCGTCAGTTCGATCGTCTTGCCGTCGGCGGTCGTGTAGCTCCCGCTGAAGTCGGTCGGACGCCAGTCGGTGGGCAGCGTGTACGGGAAGTGTTCGACGGTCAGGCCGAGCGACTCGAACTCCTTCACCATGTACGCCATGCCTTCCCGGTCGGCGCTCGTGCCCGGAAGGCGTCCCCACCACTTGTGACCCTGGTCGCGATACTTCAGCGCGATGCCGGCGAGGTTGACGACGTGCTGCTTCATGCGCGCGCCGTTGATGCTCGCGTAGGCCTGCTGCTCCGGCGTGAGCGGCCACACCGGATACTGGTCGTCGCGGAAGACGATCCGGTCGCGGTCGCGCGGCAGGCCGTCGCCGTAGGTCTTCTCGACCTTTGGGCCGTACTCACCCTTCTGGGCCGTGACTGGCGCAGCGGGTGCCCCCGCCACGGCGATGGTGAGTGCGAGCGTCGC
Organism: Vicinamibacterales bacterium; assembly: GCA_046331345.1. Classification (GTDB taxonomy): domain Bacteria; phylum Acidobacteriota; class Vicinamibacteria; order Vicinamibacterales; family CAVVIG01; genus CAVVIG01. The sequence continues at coordinate 351,229 of JAXLRA010000008.1, forward strand.
TGTCACACGGGTGAACGTCACATCCCTCTCCTGTCGGTCAACGGTGCCTGGGTGAGGTCCACCTGAAGGTGGACCCCACGACTGTCGCTGTCACGACCGGTCGACGATCGTGGGGGCCGGCTTCAGCCGGCCCATCATGGTGCATCTGGCCGGCGCGCGGTGCATGCCCAGGGCAAGGCTCCACTCCTACTCCCGGTCCTCGACCACGGTGAAGACTGCGGCCGAGTCGAGAGTGGCACCTCCGCGCTGCTGCAGCGTCTCGAGTACGTCGGCCGCAACCGCGCTGGCGCGGGCGTGGACGCCCAAGCGCCCGGCGAGTTCGAGCGCGATGCGGATGTCCTTGTGATGGAGCCTGGACTCGATGCGGCCGGCGAAGTCGCGCGCCGCCATCTTCGGCCCCTGCAGTTCGAGGACGCGGCTCGCGGCGAAGCCACCCTGCAGCGCCTCGATCAGCTTCATCGGGTCGAGCCCGGACCGCTCGGCGACCAGCATCGCCTCGGCCACACCCATCTGGTTGACGACGATGCACATCTGGTTGCAGGCCTTCGCGACCTGTCCGGTGCCGCTCGGTCCCATGTGGATGATACGCGGCGCGTTCACGCGGATGAGTGCCTCGCACGCCGACAGCGCCGCCGCGCGTCCTCCGACCATCGTGACGAGCGTGCCGGCCTCCGCGCCCAGGACGCCGCCAGAAACCGGCGCATCCAGCAGGTCCACGTGCCGCTCGGCCAGGCGTGCCGCGATCCGACGCGCACCCTCGGGATCGATGGTGCTGTGATCGACGACGATGCAGCCTGGGCGTGCGCCGGCGGCGATGCCGTGCTCGCCCAGCGTGACCGATTCCACCGCCTCGGTGTCGGTCACCATCGTGAACACGACGTCGGCGCCTTCGGCCACTTCCGCAGGGGACGCGCAGGCCGTGGCCCCAAGCTCCTGCAGGGCGTGCATCGCCTCGGGCCGCCGGGCGTGGACGCGGAGCGCGCAGCCGGCGCGCAGCAGGTTGCGCGCCATCGGCGCACCCATGGCGCCCAGACCGACGAAGCCGACGCGAGTCATGCGCGCGATTGTATCCAAGGACGAGCCGGTCGGGATGGTCGGACCGTCGGGATCGATGGTGCATCTCCGCCTCCCGTGCACTACAATCGCCGCCCCCTGGCCACGCCCCGTGGCTACTCGTGACGCAACGCCTGTCCGACGCGCCGGCGGTTACTTGCTGACGTCGCGGCGGAGGCGGTTCAAGGAGGTCTGCATGGCGAAGAAGCTCCTGATGCTCGTTGGCGACTACGTCGAGGATTACGAAGTGATGGTGCCGTTCCAGGCGCTGCAGGTGGTCGGGCATACCGTGCACGCCGTGTGTCCGGACAAGGCGGCCGGACAGTCGGTGCGCACCTCCATTCACGACTTCGAAGGTGACCAGACCTACTCCGAGAAGCGCGGCCACAACTTCGTACTGAACGCCACGTTTGCCGACGTGCGCGAGCAGGACTACGACGGCCTGGTCATTCCGGGAGGCCGTTCGCCGGAGTACCTCCGCATGAACCCGCGCGTGCTGGAGATCGCCCGGCACTTCGCGTCCGCCGGCAAGCCAATCGCCGCCCTCTGCCACGGCCCGCTCATCCTCGCGGCCGCTGGCGTCGTCCGCGGTCGCAAGGTCACCGCCTACCCGGCCTGCGCGCCGGACGTCGAGATTGCGGGCGCGGTGTTCCAGAGCATTCCGATCGACGGTGCCTTCACGGACGGGAACCTGGTGACGGGGCCCGCCTGGCCGGCGCACCCGGCGTGGCTCAGCCAGTTCCTCGCGGTCCTTGGCACACGCGTCGAGCACGCGGCGATGACGACGGCGTAGCCGCCCGAGCGCCGCCGCGACGTGCGGGGACTGCTGAACACGCGCGCCCCCTGCGTGTTCCAGAAGGCGAGGCGCCACCGCGGAGATCGTGGAGCGTGCGGACATGTCTTCAAGAAAGCGTGCCCCGCATCCTCGGCGACCTCCGTGGTGGAGGGGCCCGACCCATCTCTTAGTACAATTCCCGGATGGCAGCCCCGTCAGAGCCGCTCGTCCGCGCCCGCGGGCTGACCAAGCGCTTCGACACCTTCACCGCCGTCGACGGCATCGACTTCGCGATCGAGCGCGGCGAAGCCTTCGGCATCCTCGGTCCGAACGGCGCGGGCAAGACCTCGACCATGCGGATGATCGCGTGCATGTCGCCGGTGACGGCCGGCGAACTGCGCATCTTCGGCATGGACCCGCGGACGCACGCGAGCGCGATCAAGGCCCGGCTCGGTGTCGTGTCCCAGGCCGACAACCTCGACGTCGAGCTCTCGGTGCGCGAGAACCTGCTGATGCACGCGCGCTACTTCGGCATCCCGCGCCGCGTGGCCGCCGCACGCGCCGACGACCTGCTCGCGCTCGTGCAGCTCTCGGATCGGGCCGAGTCGCGGGTCGACCCGCTCTCCGGCGGCATGAAGCGCCGGCTCGCCATTGCCCGTGCGCTGGTGAACGAGCCCGACCTCATCATGCTGGACGAGCCGACCACGGGGCTCGACCCGCAGGCCCGCCACCTCGTGTGGGAACGGCTCTACGGCCTGAAGAAGGGCGGCACGACGGTCCTGCTCACGACCCATTACATGGACGAAGCGGAGCAGCTGTGCGACCGGCTGCTCGTGATGGACAAGGGACGGATCGTGGCGGCGGGCTCACCGCGCGAACTGATCGAGCGCTATGTCTCGCGTGAGGTGCTCGAGCTGCGCGTCGCCGATCACCTCAGGGCGACGCTCGACGCCGGGCTTCCAGGGCTGGCTCCTGCCGTCACGCACGTCGAGCGGCTGCCCGATCGCCTGCAGCTCTATGCGGACGACGGCGAGATGGTGCTCGAGCGGGTGCATGCGATGGGCATCCAGGTGGAACGGGCGCTCGTGCGGCGGGCCTCGCTGGAGGATGTGTTCCTGCGCCTTGCCGGCCGGACGCTGGTGGACTGATGCGCGCACTGCACCTCGTCGAGCGCGCGGCGCGCGTCTACCGGAGCGGCTGGAAACGTTCGGTGGCGCTCACCGTCCTGCAGCCCGTCCTGGTGCTCTCGGCCATGGGCCTGGGTGTAGGGGCGCTGGTGGACCGCAGCCAGGCTGCGCTGCCGGGGCACGTCAGCTACGTGGCCTTCCTGGCGCCTGGCCTGCTCGCGGCGACCTGCATGCAGTCCGCGGCGTTCGAGTCCAGCTTTCCGGTGCATGGCCGACTCGTCTGGCAGGGCAGCTACCTCGCCATGGCCGGCACGCCCCTCCGGATCGTCGATCTGGTGCTGGGTGAACTGGCCTGGGTGGGCGTGAGGCTCACGATCCTGGCCACGGCATTCCTGCTCGTCGCGATGGCGTTCGGCGCGGCGCACGGCTGGGTGGTCCTGGCGGCCGTACCCGCGGCGGTGCTGACCGGACTCGCGTTCTCGGCGTGTGTGCTGGCCTACTCGGGCACCCTCGGGCGCTCGGGCAACTACAACGCCATGTTCCGCTTCATCATCACGCCGCTCGCGCTCTTCTCCGGCGTGTACTTCCCGATTGACCGCATGCCGCCGCTGCTGCAGCAGGTGGCCTGGCTCACGCCGCTCTATCACGGTGTGCAGCTCACGCGCGGCGCAACGCTCCAGACGCTGACGGGAGCAGAGGCGTCGGCCCACGCCGCCTACCTGATCCTCATGGCCGTCGTTGGCGTGCGGCTGGCCGTGGTGAGCTTCACGCGGAAGCTGCAGGCATGAGCGTCTTCCGCGCGTTACGTGTCGAGCGGCACCTCTGGCCGGTGCCCGCCCGTGCCGCCCGCATGGTCCAACGGGCGATGCTCGTCTATCGCCGCGACTGGATGGTGATCTTCTCCGGCTTCTTCGAGCCGCTGTTCTACCTCCTGTCGCTCGGCGTCGGGCTCGGGGGCATGGTGTCGGCGGTGAACGGCGTGCCCTACGCCGCGTTCGTGGCTCCGGGCCTGCTGGCGTCGAGCTGCCTGAACGGGGCGGTGTCCGACGGGCTCTTCAACGTCTGGTTCCGGCTGCACTACCAGAAGGCCTACGAGAACATCCTGGCGACGCCGATGCGCGTGGCCGACATTGCCCTCGGTGAGCTCACCTGGGCATCGATGCGCGGGACGCTGTACGCCTGCGGGTTCATGGTGGTGATGCTCGTCCTCGGCGCCTGGCGTGGTCCACGCATTCTCGCCTCGCCCATCTCGCTGCTGGCATTGCCGGCCGCGATGCTCTGCTCGCTCTCGTTCTCGGCGATGGCGCTCTGCCTCTGCAGTGTCGTGCGGCGCCGCGAGGACTTCGAGTACGTGATCGGTCTCCTCGTGATGCCGATGTTCCTCTTCAGCGGCATCTTCTACCCGGTCTCCCAGATGCCGGTGGCGGTCCAGCGCGCGCTCCAGCTCGCTCCCCTCTACCACGGCGTCGAGCTGCTTCGAGCCTGCACCACCGCGGCGTTCACGCCGGCCGTCGCCTGGCACGTGGCCTACCTCGTCTGCGCCGGCACGCTCGCCTTCGTGGTGGCGGTGCGCCGCCTCGAGCGCGCCCTCATCGCCTAGCGCCAGACCACGGCTGCACCACAGCCGTGCGCCATCAACGCCCGTGTCTCGCCAGCGGCGCGGAGCTTGCACCGGAGCGGCGGGAGCAACGCCGAGCTTCCCAACATGTCGCGTATCCATGCGCCAGCCGGCGAGTGCTGACACAAACCACGTCGCGTCGACGCAAAGGACCCAGATGAGCCAGACGACACTAGCGGCCAGCCTGCGCCGCGATCAGGATCAACTGCTTGCCGAGTGGACGGAACGGCTGATGGGCAGCCTCGCCAGCCGCCGCGACCTGATCTCCGATGCCGAACTTCAGCGTCAGGCGCGTGAGTTCCTCGGCGCCTTCACCGCCGCCCTCGAATCGGGCACGCTGGACACCTCGGCCGAGTCGTGGATCCCCGTGCGTGAGATGCTCAGCCGGATCAGCCGCTCGCGCGCGCTTCAGGGCTTCAGGCCCGCGGAAACCGCCACGTTCGTCTTCTCCCTGAAGGAGCCGCTCTTCCGGCGCCTGCGCCTCGAGTCCGACGACGCGGTGGACGACGTGATGGTCGCGAGCCAGATGCTCGATGCCCTGGGCCTCTTCACGACCGACGTCTTCCAGAAGGGCCGCGAGGAAGTGATCGCGCGGCAGCAGCAGGAGATGCTCGAGCTGTCGACGCCGGTCGTGACGCTGTGGGAGGGCGTCCTGGCGCTTCCGCTCATCGGCATGCTCGACAGCGCGCGCACGCAGGTGGTGATGGAGAACCTGCTGCAGCGGGTCGTGGACACCGGATCGATGATCGCCATCCTCGACATCACCGGCGTGCCGACGGTGGACACGCTCGTGGCGCAGCACCTGTTGAAGACGGTGGCCGCCGCGCGCCTGATGGGCGCCGACTGCATCATCAGCGGCATCCGTCCGCAGATTGCACAGACGATCGTGCACCTCGGCGTCGACCTGAACTCGGTGACGACGAAGGCGACGCTGGCCGACGCGTTCGCCGTCGCGCTGAAGCGCCGGGGGCTGGCGGTGACACGGGCTGAGGGTCCGCGTGCGTCCGAGCTGCGTCCGGCCGCCCAGCCTGAAGCCTGATCATGGAGCGCATCCCGATCCTCAAGATGGGTGAGTTGCTGCTGGTGTCGATCCAGGTGGACATGCACGACCGGCTGGCGATGCAGTTGCAGGACGATCTCACCACCCGCATCGCCCAGGTCAGCGCACGGGGCGTGCTCATCGACATCTCCGCGCTCGAGATGGTCGATTCGTTCATCGGACGCATGCTGGCGAACATCGCGGGCATGTCCCGGGTGCTCGACGCGGAAACGGTCGTGGTCGGCATGCGGCCGGCGGTGGCCATTACGCTGGTCGAACTCGGCATGTCGCTTCCCGGTGTCCGCACGGCGCTGAACGTCGAGAAGGGCATGGAACTCCTCGGTGCGGCCGACGGGCGATGAGTGATGCCGGGCCCATGTCATTCCCGCTCGAGGGCGACGAGCACGTGGTCCGCGTCCGCCAGGCGGTGCGGGCCCGCGCCGTGGAGCTGGGCTTCAGCCTGGTCGAGCAGACGAAGGTGGTGACGGCGGCGAGTGAGCTGGCCCGCAACACCATCCAGTACGGCGGTGGCGGGCACGCGTCCATCGAGGTGCTCGTCGAAGGCGCCCGCCGCGGCCTGCGGCTCACCTTCGTCGATGCCGGCCCCGGCATCGCGGATGTCGAGCTGGCCCTGAAGGATGGATACACCACGGGCGGCGGACTTGGGCTCGGCCTGTCCGGCGCGCGGCGCCTCTCCAGCGAGTTCGCGATCGAGTCGGCCCCGGGCAAGGGCACGAAAGTGGTCATCACACGATGGAAGTAGGACAGGCACACCACGTCGTGCCGGTGGTCGAGCCGACACAGCCGTCGGCGGCCCGGTTCCTCGTACGGTCGCTGGTCGACGCGGTGGGCTTCGGTGAAGAGGACAGCTACAGGGCGGGCCTCGTCGCGACCGAGCTGGCCACGAACCTCGTGAAGCACGCGCGCGGGGGAGAACTGCTGGCGAGCATCGTCGGGGCGCAAAGCGCGCCGACGCTGGAACTGCTGGCGGTGGATCGTGGGCCAGGCATACGCGACCTGCCGCTTGCCATGACGGATGGGCACTCGACGGCCGGCTCACCAGGGCAGGGGCTCGGCGCGATCCGCCGGATGTCCGACACGTTCGACATGCACTCCGCGGAAGGACGCGGCACCGTCGTCCTCGCCCGTGTCTCGCCGCGAAAGCGGCCGACGGGCACGCTGCATCGTTTCGAGTGCGCGGCGGTGTCGGTGCCGAAGGCGGGGGAACCCGTGTGCGGGGACAGCTGGAGGGTGCTGGAGTTCGACGACCACCTGAGCGTGGCGGTGGTGGACGGACTCGGCCATGGGCTGCATGCGTCGGACGCCGCCACGGCGGCGGCGGCGGCCTTCGAACGTCATGCGACAGCCGGGACGAAGCGGATGCTCGAGGCCATGCACGACGCGGCGCGGCCGACCCGCGGCGCGGCTGCGGCTGTCGCCGTCATCGACGGCAGCAGCGGACAGATCGCTTTCAGCGGTGTCGGGAACATCGCGGGGACGGTCCTCATTCCCGGCCAGCCCGCACGCCATACCGTCTCGCAGCCGGGCACCCTCGGGCACCAGCTCCGCCACCTGCGTGAGTACACGTATCCCTGGAGTGCCGACGCCATGCTCGTCATGCACTCCGACGGTCTCTCCTCGCACTGGACGCTCGACGGACTGGACGGCGTGGCGCGCCGTCATCCATCGGTGGTTGCCGCCGTGCTGTACCGCGAGTTCAGCCGCCAGCGCGACGATGTGACCGTGGTGGTGGCGAGGATGCGGACGTGAGCGCACTCCTGACCGTGCGCGTCCGCGAGGAGCAGGACATCGTGGCGGCCCGCCAGCGTGCGCGGCAGATCGCGGCGCTCCTCGGCTTCGACGGCACCGAGCAGACGCGTGTCGCGACCGCCGTGTCCGAGCTTGCCCGCAACGCCTACCAGTACGCGGGCGGCGGCACCGTGCGTTTCGAACTCGAAGGCAGCGCCGCACCGCAGGTGCTCAGCATCAGCGTGGCCGACCGCGGGCCCGGCATCGCCCGCCTGGACGAGGTCCTCTCGGGCAGCTACCGGTCCGAGACCGGCATGGGGCTCGGCCTCGTCGGCACACGCCGGCTGATGGATCGCTTCTCCGTCGACTCGACGACGCACGGCACCACCGTGCGGGTGACGAAGCTGCTGCCGCGCCGCTCGTCCTTCATCCGTCCCGCGGAGGTGCATGCGCTCGTGCAGGCGCTGGCGCAGCAGCCGCCACGGGGGGTGGTGGAGGAGATTCAGCTCCAGAACCAGGAACTGCTGCGGACCCTGGAGGAGCTGCGTCGCCGCCAGGAAGATCTCGAACGGGTGAACGCGGAACTGCAGGACACCAACCGCGGCGTCGTCGCGCTCTACGCCGAACTCGATGAACGCGCGGATCACCTGCGTCGCGCCGACGAGCTGAAGACCCGGTTCCTGTCGAACATGACCCACGAGTTCCGGACGCCGGTGAACTCGATCCTGGCGCTGACGAGCCTCCTGGCCGAACGCCTGGGATCCGGCAATGACGAGAAGGACGAGGTGTACTACATCCGGCGCTCGGCGCTGCAGCTCTCGGACCTCGTGAACGACCTGCTCGACATCGCGAAGGTGGAGGCGGGGAAGATCGAGGTCCGACCGGCCCCCTTCGAGGTCGACTCGCTCTTCGGCGCCCTCCGTGGCATGCTGCGGCCGCTGCTCGTCAACCAGTCGCTGAACCTCGTGTTCGAGAGCGCGGACGACCTGCCGCCCGTGTTCTCGGACGAGAGCAAGGTGTCGCAGATCCTCCGGAACTTCATCTCGAACGCGCTCAAGTACACCGAACGCGGCGAGGTGCGGGTCAGCGCCTCGCTGAACGACTCGCGCGACCACGCCATCTTCTCCGTTGCGGACACGGGCATCGGCATCCCGGAAGCCGACATCAGCCGCGTCTTCGACGAATTCGTGCAGATCGAGAACCCACTGCAGCGGCGCTCGAAGGGGACGGGCCTGGGGCTTCCGCTCTCCCGGAGGCTCGCCCAGCTCCTGGGCGGCTACATCACCGTGGCGAGCACGCTCGGTGTGGGGTCCACCTTCTCGCTGACGCTGCCGCTCCGGTTCCGCGATCCGATTACGGCGGCCACCATCCGCCTCGAACCCGGACGCATTCCAGTCCTCGTGGTCGAGGACTCCGACGAGGACATGCTGCTCTACGAGCGCGCCCTGATGGGCACGCGCTATCAGGTGGTGCCCACGCGGTCGGCGTCGACGGCGCGCGCGGCCCTGGAGGCGATCCGGCCGGCGGCCATCGTGCTCGACGTGCGGCTCCAGTCGGAGCACAGCTGGGATCTGCTGGTCAGGCTGACGAACGACGAGGCGACGCGGGACATCCCCGTCATCGTGGTGTCATCGATGGACGACAGGCAGAAGGGCTACGCCCTCGGCGCGGCCGCCTACCTGGTGAAACCGATCGTGCGCGAGACGGTCATCGCCACGCTCGACGCGGCCACGCGCACCACGGGGGCTCCGCGCGTGCTGTCCATCGACGACGAGGAGACGTTCCGCTTCATCATCCGCGAGATGCTCGACGGCGAGTTCGACGTGCGGTTTGCGAGTTCGGGGGGCGAGGGGCTCGAGGCGGTGCGCAGCTGCGTGCCGGACGTCGTGCTGCTCGACCTGCAGCTGGGCGACATGGATGGATCGGACGTCTTCGATGCCCTGAGGTCGTCGCCCGACACCGCGGCGGTGCCGGTCGTGGTGGTGTCGTCGCGGCCGATCACCGACACTGACCGCCGCCGCTACGGCGAGCAGGCGGTCCTGCCGAAATCGCAGCTCTCGCGCGAGCGGCTGTGCGCCGCGATCCGGGGCTCGCTCGAGCGCGAGAGCGTCCTGCTCGAGGACGGGGAGTAGCACCATGCCCGTGGCGGTCATCCTCGTCGTCGACGACCATGAGTCGGGGCGCTTCGCGAAGGCCGGCATGCTCCGGCGGGCCGGGTTCGAGGTGATGGAAGCCTCGACTGGCCGCGACGCGCTCCGGATCGTGGAGGAGGTGAACCTCGACGCGCTGCTGCTGGACGTGAACCTGCCCGACATCAGCGGCCTCGAAGTGAGCCGCCGCGTGCGCGCCGGCAGCGCCGACACGAACACGCTGCCCATCCTGCAGATCTCCTCGACCGCGGTCTCGTCGGCCGAGCAGGTGAAGGGGCTCGAGTTCGGGGCCGACGTCTACGTCACCGAACCGATCGACCGCGACGTTCTGGTCGCCACGATTCGCGCGCTGGTCCGCGCCAGGCGCGCCGAGCGCGAGGTGGCGCAGGCCCTGCAGCGCGAGCGGATCGCCCGGCGCCTCGCCGAGGAGGCGAACGCCACGAAGAACGACTTCATCGCCACGCTGTCGCACGAACTGCGCACGCCGCTCAACTCGCTCCTGGGGTCGGTCTGGCAACTGCGTCACGCGGCCTCCGACGAGGCGGCGCGCCGGCGGGCGCTCGACCGCATCGAGCGCAGCGCGGCCGCGCAGGCGCGGCTCATCAACGACCTGCTGGACCTCTCGCGCATAGCCAAGGGCAAGCTCACGCTCACGCTGCGCACGGCCGACGTGGCGACCCTGCTGTACGACAGCGTGGACGCCGTGCGGCCCGCGGCGCAGCAGAAGGGGGTGACGCTCGACGTGTCCGTGCAGGGCGCGATGGTGATCGCGGACCCGGATCGGCTGCAGCAGGTGTTCGTGAACCTGCTCAGCAACGCGGTGCAGTTCACGCCCGCTGGCGGCACCATCACCGTCGAGTCGCACGTGGAGGCAGCCTACGCCTGCGTGCGGGTCACCGACTCGGGCGTCGGGATCGCCGCCGACTTCCTGCCGCTCGTCTTCGACCAGTTCCGGCAGGGGGAAGGGAGCATGATCCGCAAGCACGGCGGACTCGGGCTCGGGCTGGCGGTCGTGAAGCAGTTGATCGACCTGCACGGCGGTGACGTGTCGGCGTCGAGCGAAGGGGTCGACCAGGGTGCGTCGTTCGAGGTACGCCTGCCGGCGGAACCGCCGGGGCTCCCCGTCGGCACGCCGGCCCTCGCTGGCGTGCACACCTGCCTCGTCGCCGATGGGCTGCCGGCCGATGTGCGGAGCATCCTCGCGGCGGCGGGCGCCGACGTGACGGAAGTGGACGCGGAGGCCGGTGTCCACGCCTGCGTGGCGGCCGGCGGCATCGACGTGGTGGTCCGACGCGCAGGCGCGCCGGCTTCCCCGCTGACCGGCGCCAGCCCCATGCCGCACGTGGTCAGTGTGGCGCCAGACGACTCACCGGCTGCGGTGGTGCGCCGGGCGAGCCGTGCCGTGCGCCGCACGTCGGCCTGACAGGGCAGGTACCGCGACCGGGTGCGGGCGGGCTGCGGTCCCACGGGGCGTGAGCCGCCGCTCGAGCGGCGAGGTGGCGTCGGCGCCGCGTGCGGTTGCGGCAGCGCGCAGCCACTCGAACACCCGGCCTTCTGCCGGCGGCAGCGGATCGCACGCGAGCATGTAGAGCACCGCGGTGGTCAGGAGCGCGAGCAGTTCGGTGGTGAGCATGAAGCGCGTGCCGGACGCCAGCGACGCCATCCAGACGGGGCCTGGCAGCAGGAGCGACACCGTCAGGAACGCGATCCGCAGCTGGGCATCGCGCACCCGCCGCGGGTTGCGCATCCCCTTCTTCACGCGCCGGTACGCCTGGGTTTCCGAGGTGTCCACGGACTGCCGGAACGTGGTGCGCGTGAGCATGAAGAACACCGTCCCACAGAACGTGGCCATGAACACCCGCAGGGCGAACATCCCGCTCAGCCAGTAAAGGACGGCGACCCAGCCGAAGTAGACGACGATGCTCAGGTTCGTCAACTGGAAGGCGAGCCAGACGTTGGTGCGGCCGGTCCAGAGCTGGAAGCGCTGGCAGAGCCGTTCGACGAGGTCGAGTACCGACGAGTCGATATAGGACATGGCCTGGATCCCGGGATGCTGCCCCGTTTAGACACCGGCCCGCCCGGTTTGGTTCACCGGGCTGCACGGCACGTCAGGGCCGGGACCCGGCTGAACCGTGAGGTATATCCGCGCAGGAGGCCCATTCGGGAGTACGATGTAAGGGCCAGATAGCGCTCCGCAGCGCGCATCAGCACTCTTGCTGGGGCGTAGGCCGCGGATGGTCGCTGTTCGATTGGAGGCACATGACGACAGGCAAGATCCGCACTCTTCGAGTGGACAAGGGGTTCGGGTTCATCAAGGATGACTCGGGCAAGGATTACTTCTTCCACCAGAGCGCGATCTACGGTGAAGGCATCAACGACCTGCGCGAAGGCGACAGCGTCGAGTTCGAGGGCAGCGAGGGTCCGAAGGGGCTCCGCGCGGACAACGTCCGCCGCACCTCGACATAGAGCCCGCACCAGATTCAACCCTGCACTCGGGTCTGGCGGGCTTCGGTCCGCCGGCCTCCGGTGCGGGTCCTCCGGCACCACCCCTCCCCGTCACACGCCCCTTCTTCGTTCGTTTACACCGGCAGTCCTGCGGCTGCGCCCATGCACGATGGGCAGCGGCGCACCGGGATGTCGGCCGCCCGCTCGCCGTAACGCGCGCCGCATCGGCGGCACTCGAGCACGTAGACACGCTCGACCGGCGGTCCGCTCCCGATGGCCACGACCGTCTGCTCGTTGAGATTCTCGTACCCCACGTCTGTCGGACGTTCCGACCGTGTGCCCGAGCGGCGCGCGGAGGCCGCTGGTGCCGAGTACGCCGGCTTCATCGTGGTGATGGAGGTCCCGCCAGGCACCGAGGCGGGCGACAGCGCCACGACGCTGGCCGCGAACTTCTTGCGGCCGTAGTGATCGAAGTGGATGACGAGGTGCTGCTCAGTAGCCTCGAGCAGCGTACCAAGGCCGAACTGAGCGTGACGGACGCGGTCGCCGGGGTTCCAGGCATGCATGTGATCCCAACGACTGTAGCACTCGCAGGGAGCAGGGATCCGGGAGCAGAGGTTGGAGGTTGGACGTTGGACGTTGGGGACGAACACCGACAGTCCGACCTGCCCGACCTGCCAGCGAGGGAGGTGAGCCAGCCGGCCGAGGCCAGCTGGCTCACGTGTCTTACTGCTGTTGCTGCTGCGTGCGCTCCGCCGGCTTCACGCCGTTGGTGACGCCGACGCCGTACTTGGCCACGCGCTCGGCGTACTCGGCATCGGTCAGGTACACGACGTTCATCCATGCGTGCGCCATCTCGTCGACCGTGCGGTCACCCCAGCCCACCCACTGCTCGGGATCGGGGTTGTTCTTGTTGGCCTTCGTGTTGTCGTAGTACGCGGTGACGTGGATGATGGTCCCCTTCGGGAACACCGGCGCCGCATCGTCCGTGTAGATGTAGTTCGTCATCCAGTTGAAGTTGAAGTCCTTCACGTAGCTGACGGTCTGGGCGCGGCCATCCGGGAGGATCGCCTCGACCAGCATCGCCTTCCCGCGCAGGTGGAAGTGCGGCTGGAAGTTCGTGATGATCGTGTTCTCCTTCAGGACGTTGTAGCCCTCGGTGTGCGCGATCGAGTTCGGCGGGATGTCGAGGCCGAGCACGCCGTTCCGCAGGCCGCTGAAGGCGGTGAGGTAGCTGCGCTTCTTCGGCTCCTGGCCTTTCGGGTAGAGCCAGATGCCGAGTTCGGAACCGCCGGTCACTTCCTCGCCCACGGCGTGGATGTGCTGATCCCACGAGAGCTTCTCGCCCGGGAGAATCAGCTTGCCCGTGCCTTCGAGGTAGCGATCGTAGCCCTTGCCGATCGCCCATTCCATCAGCTGCGGCCGCATGTTCACGAGCTGGTCGGGGCTGAGCTGACCCGGGTCGGGGAAGCCGCCCACGGCGATGCCGGTGTTGACCGCCAGCGTGTTCTGCGGGCTGAGCATGTGGTACGCGATGGAGTGGTGCAGGATCTTGCGCGACTGGATGTTGCTCGGGCGGATTTCGACCATCCGCACCCAGCGCGGCTCGGTGACCGGGATCGGGGTGACCGGGCGCCACCACTCGTCCTGGTGCACGGCCGGCATCGTGTACTCCGGCGTCTTCACCACGATATCGGGCGGACCGTAACCATCGCGCTCGCCCTGCCAGAACAGGGAAGTGGCCACCGGCTTCGCCTTGAAGTCAGCCGGGTTGCCCTCGATGGCCCCGCCGTCGACCCACGCGACGATCGTGGCGACCTGCTCGTCGCTGAGCGACATGTCGTTCTTGAAGTGTGTGACGCCGACCGAGCGGTCGATATGCCACGGCGGCATCTGGCGCGTCTCGACGCGCTGCTTGATGGAGCGCGCCCACGGCCGCGCGTCCTGGTAGGTGACCAGTGACATCGGGCCGATCGAGCCGGGCTCGTGGCACGACTGGCACTTGGCCTGGAGGATGGGCGAGACGTCCTTCGTGAAGGTGACCTGCTTCGGCTGCTGCGCCGCCGCGAATCCTGGCACCAGCATGACCGCGCCGAGCACCAGGGCGCCCGCTCCGAACTGCCGCTTCGCTCCTGCCATCATTTGCTCCTTGTGAATCGGAACCGACGAGGGACAGACGAAGCCTGCGGTACGCAGCGCACCCATGCGCACGGCCGCAGGCAACGGCCGTCACGAGTGCCGCGAATCTTATCCGAGCAGCCGCTAAGGAAGGCCTAAGGACACGCCGCCGGGCCGTATCCAAATGCAGATAGGGCGGGCGGGGCTGGCAAGGCAGGCGGGACTGCGGAGAACGGCGACAGGCTGGCCTGCCCGGCCCGCCCTCGTGGAAAAACAAAAGGCACGACGGGAGAACCCGCCGTGCCTTCTGCGCTGAAGAAGTTCTAACTTCTAACTTCTAACTTCTGTTACTGCTGCTGCTGGGTGCGGGCCGCCGGCTTGACGCCGTTGGTCACGCCCTCACCGAACTTCGCCACGCGCTCGGCGTACTCGGCGTCGGTCAGGTAGACGACGTTCATCCAGGCGTGCGCCATCTCGTCGACCGTGCGGTCGCCGTAACCCACCCACTGTTCCGGGTCGGGGTTGTTCTTGTTCGCCTTCGTGTTGTCGTAGTAGGCGCTCACGTGGATGATGGTGCCCTTCGGGAAGACCGGGGACGCGTCATCGGTGTAGATGTAGTTGGTCATCCAGTTGAAGTTGAAGTCCTTCACGTAGGAGATGACCTGCGTGCGGCCGTCCGGGAAGATCGCTTCGACCTGCATCGCCTTGCCGCGCAGGTGGAAGTGCGGCTGGAAGTTCGTGATGATCGTGTTCTCGCGGAGCACCGTGAAGCCCTCGGTGGCGGCCACGGAGTTCGGCGGAATGTCGAGGCCGGCCGTGCCGTTCTTCAGGCCCGAGAACGGAATGAGGTAGCTGCGCTTCTTCGGCTCCTGCCCCTTCGGGTAGAACCAGAAGCCGATTTCCGAGCCGCCGGTGATGGCTTCACCAGCCGCGTGGATGTGCTGGTCCCAGGAGATCTTCTCGCCGGGCATCACCACCTTGCCGGTGCCCTCGAGGTACCGGTCGTAGCCCTTGCCAATCGCCCATTCCATCAGGTTCGGGCGGCGGGCCACCAGGTCGGCCGCGGCCTGCGAGGCCGAGCCCGACACCGAGATCTGACGACCCTGGCTCGGGTTCACCGCCTCGGCGTTCTCCGGGCTGAGGATGTGATACGCGATCGAGTGGTGCAGGATCTTGCGCGACTGGATGTTGGTCGGGCGGATTTCCACCATGCGGATCCAGCGGGGTTCGGTCACCGGGATGTCCGAGACCGGGCGCCACCACTGGTCCTGCGAGACGGCGGGCATCGTGTATTCCGGCGCCTTGACCACCAGGTCCGGTGCGCCGTACCCGTCGCGCTCAGCCATCCAGAACAGGTCCTTCGCGATCGGCTTGGCCTTGAAGTCGGCCGGGTTGCCCTCGACGGCGCCACCGTCCACCCACGCCACGATCGTGGCGACCTGGGCGTCGGTCAGCGACATGTCGTTCTTGAAGTGCTGCACGCCGACCGAGCGGTCGATGTGCCACGGCGGCATCTGGCGCGACTCGACGCGGGTCTTGATGGAGCGGGCCCACGGACGCGCGTCCTGGTAGGTGACCAGCGACATCGGCCCGATCGAGCCGGGCTCGTGGCACGACTGGCACTTGGCCTGGAGGATCGGCGCGACGTCCTTGCTGAACGTCACCTGCTTCTGCTGCGCGGACGCGACGCCCGGGACGGCCAGGGCCGCACCGAGGACGAACGCACCGAACTGGATCGAACGTGCCATTAAGAGGCTCCTTGAAGAGGAAAAAGTCAGTCTCACCTGACCCCGAAATGATAGAGGCGGCGGGGCCGGCTGGACTGTATCCAAATGCAGATAGGGCTGGGGGGCCGGGCCGGGCAGGCGGGATGCCGGGAAGAGGGCAGCGCCAGCCAGGCCCGCCCGCTCCATGAAAAGACAAAAGGCACGGCGGTTGCCCGCCGTGCCTTCTGAGGTCTGACTTCTGAGTTCTCGGTTCTTACTGCTGCTGCTGGGTGCGGGCCGCCGGCTTGACGCCGTTGGTCACGCCCTCGCCGTACTTCGCGACGCGTTCCTTGTACTCTTCGTCGCTCAGGTAGACGACGTTCATCCAGGCGTGCGCCATCTCGTCAACCGTGCGGTCGCCGTAGCCCACCCACTGTTCCGGGTCGGGGTTCGACTTGTTCGCCTTCGTGTTGTCGTAGTACGCGCTCACCTTGATGATGGTGCCCTTCGGGAAGACCGGGGCGGCCTCATCGGTGTAGATGTAGTTCGTCATCCAGTTGAAGTTGAAGTCCTTCACGTAGCTGATGGTCTGCGAACGGCCATCCGGGAACAGCGCCTCGACCTGCATCGCCTTGCCGCGCAGGTGGAAGTGCGGCTGGAAGTTCGTGATGATGGTGTTCTCCTTCAGCACGTTGAAGCCTTCCGTGTACGCGAAGGAGTTCGGCGGAATGTCCAGCGCCTCGGAGCCGTTCTTCAGGCCGGTGAAGCCGACCAGGAACGAACGCTTCTTCGGCTCCTCGCCCTTCTTGTAGAGCCACAGGCCGATTTCCGACCCGCCGGTGATGGCCTCACCAGCCGCGTGGATGTGCTGGTCCCAGGAGATCTTCTCTCCCGGCATGATCAGCTTGCCGGTGCCTTCCATGTAGCGGTCGTAGCCCTTGCCGATCGCCCATTCCATCAGCTGGGGACGACGGTTCACGAGGTCAGCCGCGCTCGGCGCCGCCGAACCGGAAACCGACACGCCACGCGCCACCTGGACGCCCGTGTTCACGGCCGCCACGTTGTTCGGGTCGAGGATGTGGTACGCGATCGAGTGGTGCAGGATCTTGCGCGACTGGATGTTGGTCGGACGAATCTCGACCATCTTCACCCAGCGGGGTTCGGTCACCGGGATATCGCTGACCGGACGCCACCACTGGTCCTGCGAGACGGCCGGCATCGTGTACTCCGGCGCCTTGATCACCAGGTCCGGCGGGCCGTAGCCATCGCGCTCGCCCATCCAGAACAGGTCCTTGGCGATCGGCTTGGCCTTGAAGTCCGACGGGTTGCCTTCGACAGCACCGCCGTCGACCCACGCCACGATCGTCGCGACCTGCTCGTCGCTCAGCGACATGTCGTTCTTGAAGTGCGTAACGCCGACCGAACGGTCGATGTGCCACGGCGGCATCTGGCGCGTCTCGACGCGCTGCTTGATCGAGCGGGCCCACGGCCGCGCATCCTGATAGGTCACCAGGGACATCGGGCCGATCGAGCCGGGCTCGTGGCACGACTGGCACTTGGCCTGAAGAATCGGGGCGACATCCTTGCTGAACGTCACCTGCTTGGCCTGCTGCGCGAACGCCGCGCCGGGCAGGGAGAGGAACGCGCCAACGGCGAGGGCGGTTCCGAGGTGGAGCTTCGTACCAGGCATCAAAGGGCTCCTTTCAACTACGTCGACTCACAATCCTGCGCGGAGGGACGGATTCCCGGCACCTTCCGCACAAGCGGCAAGATTCTAAAGGAAGTAGTCGGCCAGGGTACCCTGCTCGGCCGTATCCAAATACAGATAGGCGAATGCAGGGCGAAAATCCGGGTATCAGGGACTAGGGAATAGGGACTGGGGAGTAGGGATCAGGGATTAGGGATTAGGGATTAGGGACTAGGGACTGGCGGCCAGGGCCGCCGCGATCGGCAATTCCAATCTGAATTCTGCAATCTGAATTCTGCAATCCCCAGCCTCAGTTAGGCCTGGCGGGCAGGCTGAGGGTGGCGCGGAGGCCGCCGAGAGGGGAATCGGTGAGCGCGAGGGTGCCGTCGTAGAGTTCGGCCAGGTCTCGGGTGATGGTGAGACCGAGGCCGGTGCCGGGGGCCCCCTCATCGGCCCGGACGCCCCGTTCGAGCACCGCCAGCCGCAACCCCGCCTCGATCCCCCGCCCGTCGTCGTCCACCGCGATGGTGACGTGGCCGTGACCCGCGTCCACGGACACGACGACCTGGCGGCGGGCCCACTTGCAGGCGTTGTCGAGCAGGTTGCCGAGCATCTCCTCGAGATCCCGCTGCTCACAGCAGACCGCGTGTTCGCCGCCGTTCGCGAGGCGGAATGTCACCGGCCGGTCGGCGTGGATCCGCGCGAGCGTGCGGAACAGCCCCGCGACGGCAGGCTCCACGTCGCTGCGCACGTCGCCGCGTCCGGCCGCGGCCGCGGCGCGCGCGTGGGCCAGGTGGTAATCGATATGCCGCTGCATGCGGCGAACCTGGGTGTCGAGCGACGCGCCCAGGGCGGCATCGCCGCTGGCGAGCACCTGCGCGGCATCAGCGGCCAGCACCGCCAGCGGGGTCTTCAAGCCGTGCGCGAGGTCGCCGGCCCGCGCCACGGCCCTGTCCACGCGCGCTTCGCGGTCGGCCAGCAGCGCATTCAGGGTGTCGACGAGCGGCCGTACCTCGCCGGGCAGCATCTCGTCGACGCGCGAGTGGTCGCCGCGCTGGATCGCGGCGAGCGCCGTGCGCAGGCGATCCATCGAGGCGAGGCTCCGGCGGATGCGCCACATCCCGCCCGCCATGCAGGCCAGCCCCGCGGTGAACGTGAGCCAGAGGGGGACGCTCAGCATCCAGGTGAGGGCCACGGCGTGCGGGCGCGGGTGCGTGGCGAAGAACACGAGGAGGAGCACGCTCACCGTGAGCATCACGCCGAGGGTCCAGAGCACCGAGCCGGCGACGAGCTGCGAGCGGAGCGACGGGGACGTCATGACGGGCGCGGTGCGCGCGGGGGACCGGGGAACCCGATGCGATAGCCGAGCCCGCGGACGGTATCGATGGCCGAAGCCCCGAGCTTGCGCCGCAGCCGGGCCACGAAGACCTCCAGCGTGTTCGAGTCGCGTTCCGAGTCGTGCCCGTAGATGTGTTCGGTCAGTTCGCTGCGGGGTACGACGCGGTCGCGGTGGTGCATCAGGTAGCCCAGCATGCGGAACTCATGGCTGGTGAGTGTCACGGGACGCCCATCGAGCGTGACAATCGCCCGACGCGTGTCGAGCACGATGGACCCCTGCGTCAGTTCGGCGCTCGCATGACCGTGCGCACGGCGCAGCAGCGCACGCACGCGGGCGAGCACCTCCTCGATGCGGAACGGCTTGCCCAGGTAGTCGTCCGCGCCGCTGTCGATGCCGTGCACGCGGTCCGACCAGCTGTCGCGCGCCGTGAGCACGAGGATCGGAAGTGCAACGCCGTCGCTCCGCCAGGACCGCAGGAGTGACAGCCCGTCCACGCGAGGCAGGCCGAGATCGAGGACCGCCAGGTCGTAGCTCTCGGTGCGCACGAGGAAGTCCGCGCGCGCCCCGTCGCGTGCGGTGTCCACCACGTAGCCCGCGTCGACCAGCGCCGCGCGGAGATGTTCCGCGACCGCCGGTTCGTCTTCGACGACGAGAATGCGCATGGCCCGTTATAGCGCGAACACCTGAACGGAAGATGAACGAGCGGTTCACGGGGCGTTCAGGCCCGGTGGAGCACGATGCCTCCCATGCCTGTCTTCTCCTGGTTCACGTACGACTTCGGATACTCCTGGCCCTACACGCTCGGTCACGCGCTGGTGCTTGCGTGCGCTCTCGTGGCGCTCGTGGCTGCGTGGCGGCTCGCCTGGCCACGCTGGGCGCGGCTCGTCGCCGCGGCGGTGGCCGTCTGGGGGCTCGAGGGCATGGTGACCATGCATCACGCCGTGCAGATCAACGTGCCGCAGCGCCTGCCGACCGAACGGTTCCTGCCGGGTGGACCGAGCCGGGTGCTCGACCTGGGCGCAGGGTCGGGCCGGGCCAGCATCGGCGTGCTGCTGGCCAGGCCGGATGCGACGGTTACCGCGCTCGACCGGTACGAGGGGTATTACGGCATCGACGACAACACACCGGATCGGCTGCAGCGGAATGCCGCGCGCGCGGGCGTGAGCAACAGGCTCAGCGTCCAGGTGGCGGACATGCGGACACTGCCGTTCGAGCCCCGGACGTTCGACGCCGCCATCAGCGTGGCTGCGCTCGACCACCTGGACTGGCCAGGCATCAGGCAGACGCTGCACGAGGTGGAACGCGTGCTCCGCCCAGGCGGACAACTCCTCATCGTCGGCCTCAATCCAGACGTGTGGGTGCGGATGGCCATTCCCTCGTCCATCCACGGCGGCTACTGGGGCACCGCGCAGAACATGCAGCGGTGGCGGAACGAACTCCAGGACGCCGGATTCACCGTGGACGAGGCCGGCACGCAGCCGGCGACGGTCTACCTGCTCGCGCATCTGGCGCGGTAGCGAGCGGCTATCCCAGCTGTCGCGCCAGGGCGCCGAGCTTGTCCGGGTTGCGCACGACACGGATGGCGGCGACCTGCTCGTCCTCCACGGTGAGCACGAACACGCTGACGAGCACGCCCGCGTCGAAGATCAGCAGCGCCGGTTCGGCATTCACTTCGACGATCCGGCCGGACCACTGGCCCTGCGGCACGCCCGGCCGGTGGCTCGTGCGGTGCAGGCCGACGAGGAAGCGGACGACCTCGTCGAGCCCGAGCAGCGGACGCCTGGCCGCGCTCACCTTGCCGCCGCCGTCGCTCCACAGCCCGATGTCGTGGCGCAGCAGCGAGGCGAGCGTGGGCGCATCGCCCGTGGCGAATGCGCGCGTGAAGCGCTCCGCCACGGCGCGTCGCGCATCGAACGTGCCCCGGGGAGGCTGTTCCTGTCCCTGCAGCCTGTGCTTCGCACGATGCAGGAGCTGGCGGGAGTTCTCCGGCGAGACACCGAGCATCTCCGCCACTTCCCCGTGGTCGTAGCCGAACACGTCCTTCAGCAGCAGGACCGCCCGCTCGTCCGGCGCGAGCTGTTCGAGCATCACCAGAAATGCGAGCGTCACCGACTCGGCGCGCTGCGCCAGCGTGTCCGGACCATCCGCGGTCGAGGTGAGGACCGGTTCGGGCAGCCACGGACCGATGTACTGCTCGCGGGTGGCGCGCGCGGACTTCAGCCGATCGAGGCAGAGCCGCGTCACGATGGTCGTGGCGAAGGCCTGCGGCGAGCGAACGGCGTCGCGGTCCGCCGTGGAATACCGGAGCCACGCGTCCTGCAGCACATCCTCGGCGTCGCTCGCGCTCCCGAGCATGCGATACGCGATCGAGAACAGACGCGGCCGATCGGACTGGAAGATGTCAGATGTGGACATGGCCAATGGCTACTCGCTGATTGCCGATTGCTCGGCATCGCGAACTCCGCGGTGACGGTGCTGCGCCATCGTCAGGCACCGGCCCGCGAGAGCGCGTGCACCCCGTCGTCGATTGTGGGGTACATCGGCGACCAGCCGAGAGCGGCGCGGGTCTCGGCATTCGAGAGGGGCAGCTGGATGCGCGACATGCGCGCCGGCAGCGGGGCCAGCAGGCGCATGAGCCACACGGGAATCCGGAACGGGCGAGGCGCCCCGACCTCGTGCGCCATGGCGTCGATGAGTCTCGTCATGCTGACCGGTTGATTGTCCACCACGTTGTAGACGGCACCGGCCTCGCCGTGGTCCAGTGCGCGGATCGTCGCCTGCACGGCGTCCTGGACGTGGATCATCGGCAGGACGCCATGATCCTCGCGCGGCACGGGCAGCCGTCGCGCCTTCACCATCGCGAGCATGGCACGCGTCGATCCCGCCTCGAGCCCATAGAACAGGCCGTATCGCAGAATCAGGCCCTCGATGGCTCCGCGACGCGTGGCCTCGAGCACCTGTGTCTCCATCGACTGCACGGCGTCCACGGCGGAGGTTCGCGTGGAGGCCGCTCCCTCGCGTCCACCGGCCCCCAGCACCGCAAACGAGCCGACGATGAAGCGCTCGGCGCCGGCGTGGATGGCGGCGTCGAGCAGGTTCCGCGTCCCCTCGATGCGCAGACGGTTGGTGGCCTCGATCTCCGAGTTCCGACGGGGGCCGCCCTCCGGGAGCGCGGTCAGCTGGTGCACGACGTGGGTTGGGTGCGCCCGCTCGACCACTCGCCTGAGGGCGACCCGGTCCAGCGCGTCGACCGCCACCGCGGTGATGCCGGTCCCGCGCAGGTCGGCATGCCTGGCTGTGGATCGACTGAGCGCGGTGACCTGGTGGCCCGCCGCGAACAGCGCGCGCGCGAGCGGCAGGCCGATCGCGCCGGTGCCTCCGGCAATGAGGACGTTCATGCGCGGACCCTCCTCATGAGGGCGGTGGCCCCCAGCGCGGCGCCGGCCAGCTCGGTCAGTGCCAGCCCGGCGGCACTCACCCCGAAGAGCGGAGCCATCGCGACGTCGACGTGGCTGACGTGGTCGGGGCTGACCAGCACGAAGTGATTGACGACGCCGAACACGAACGCCGCGGCCATCGCCGCTGCAATCAGCGCCGCGCCGGACCTCGGCGTCCGCCACAACAGCGCCAGGCCAACGAGCGGCAGGGCGAGCACGACGACGAGCACGAAGGCCGTTCCGCCCGCCGACAGCGGGACCCGCGCCTGGACGTGCGAGGTCCGGTGGACGAGCGTGATGGCGAGGTGCAGGAGGACGACGGCCGCCAGGATGCGGCGGCCAGGCACGAATGTGTGGCTCATGCCCGGTAGACGAGTGGGCAGGGGCGAATGTGACGGACGCCCGCCGCTACGCCCTGGGGCAGGGACGGGCTACCGCGAGGGGCGGCGGGACTGGACGCGTCTGGCCACGGTGAGATAGCGGTTGGCGTCACTGCGGTCGACCAGTTCGCGGGCTGAGCTGGCGTCGGCCTCCGGACGTGCGGCGGCCTGGCCCCGCGCGAAATCGTCCATCTCGCGTTCCCAGACGCCGAGCATGTACAGGACGAACCGTTCATCGTGCAGTTCGGCTTCGATCACGCCTGAGGACAGTGCAAGCGCGTGGCCGCCGTTCACATCCGGAAGAGATAGGACACCTTGGCGAAGAAGCCGCGCTGGCTCTCCTGGAACGGCCCTTCGCCGAGCCGCCAGCGGTTGTCCTGGAACGCCCGCTGTTCGATCAGCGACCCGTATCCGGCGTAGAACACCGAGCCCGGACGCAGTTCGTACGAGGCGAGCGTATCCGTGAGGACGCGGTGGCGTGAGCTGTCGTACTGGACGATGCCGCGCAGCAGGAACTCGCGCGTGAACTGCCACACCGTCTTCGTGTTGATGATGTTCACGGTGTAGACGCGGTCGCCCGTGGCCCGGTTGTCGAAGGTCACCTGGTCGAGCGACACCGTCTGTGTCAGCCGGCCGTTGGGCTGGAACACGAAGCCGCCGTTCAGCCGCCGGCGCGTCCCCTCGAACGGGTTGACCGGGTCGTAGAACGTCGCCCGTCCGCCTTCAATCCGTCCGTCCAGTTTCAACCAGCGGTAGAGCTGCACGTTGCCCCACGCGCGGAACCCGCCGCGCGCGAAACGCCGGCCCGCCCACGGCTCGAAGCCCCACGTCCTGTCCACCCGCAGGAAGCCGAGCCGCGTGAAGTTCATGCGCACACCGGAGACGGCAATCCAGTCGCGTCCGTCCGCCACGCGGTCCAGGCCGCCCTGGGTGAACGCGAACGGCGTGACGCGGCGAATCCACCCGACGCGCGTGCCTCGCGGGTAGAAGTTGTGGTCGCCGTACACCCATCCGCTGGTGATGCCCACGCGGTTCAGCACGGCGGTGTCCATCTGGAAGTTCCGGCTGTAGTGCTCGAACGACCCGCTCGCCGACATCGCGCGCGTGCTGTAGTTGTAGCCGAGCGTCGCGCCGAGGCCTTGAGTACGCGCGCTGTCGCGGTCCCTCG
Organism: Vicinamibacterales bacterium; assembly: GCA_046331345.1. Lineage (GTDB taxonomy): Bacteria > Acidobacteriota > Vicinamibacteria > Vicinamibacterales > CAVVIG01 > CAVVIG01. The sequence continues at coordinate 375,020 of JAXLRA010000008.1, forward strand.
TGGACGAGCCTAGGAGGAACCCTTCGACGCGCTGCGTGGCCGAGAGCCGCGTGGAGAAGTCGGCGCCGCCGACCCTGTTCGAACGGCCCGCGAATTCCGTGTCCGTGGCGATGCCGCCGGCGTACTCGCTGGGCCCGAGGCTGTACTGCACGCGGCCGACGTTCACCAGCCGGTCGCGCTCGAAGTTGGCATCGCCAGGCAGCAGCGCCTTGCCCGGCGCCTGATCGGCCGCCGTGAGCGTGGCGAACGTGAGCCGGCCCGTACTCCCCGTGAGCTTCGCCCCGGCAATCGGATCGACGATGCGGCGGGTGTGGACGGCGCGCTGCAGGCTGTTGTCGCCGCTCTGGCCGGGCAGGGAGAAGATGCCGGCACCCTCCATGAAGAACGGCCGCTTCTCGGAGTAGAAGACCGGGAAGCGCTGGTTCACGTCCACCTGGAACGCGTCGCTCTCCACCTGGCTGAAGTCCGGGTTCAGCGTGGCGTCCAGCGCCGTCTGCGTGGTGAGGCCCAGCTTCGCGCTGACACCGACATCGCGCACCTGCGAGCGCGGTCCCCAGGCCTGCGGCGTGGCCCGATCCTGGCGCATCGACGCGTTCACGCTCGGGATGACATCGCGCGGCAGGCGCGCGTCCAGGTGCGCGAACTGGAGGGACGCGTGGGTCTCGAACACCCACTTCGACGGCTCGAGTGGAGGCCAGGCCACCGACACGCCGGTCCGGCTGACCTTGCGCCAGAACAGCACGCCCATCCGCACATCGTCTCCGCTGCTGAAGCGGATGCTGCGCAGCGGCAGCCGGATCTCGACCACGTATCCGGTCGGGGTGAGGCGGCCGGCGCTCTCCCAGACCCAGTCCACGGAACTGTCCTCGTTGCCCGAGATGCTGTTGAGCATGTCGAGCTGGATCCCGTTGGGGTTCACCATCATGTGGTACGAGAGCTGCCCGCGGCCGGTGGCGTCCAGGCTCAGCCCCACCCAGTCGTCCGCGCCGATGTTGTCGCGGCGGGAGACCGACGTCTTGATGCGGCCGGGCTCGGGATCGTCGCACTGGAAGGCGACGTAGAGCGCGTCCTGATCGTGCGCCACCCACACCTTTGTCTGCTGCGCGATCGTGTCGCCGTGCAGCGGGTTGTACGACAGCCACTCGGTCGTCGGCACCGGCGCCGACTCCCAGGCGCGATCGTCCAGCACGCCGTCGATGCGCGGCGCCGTCGTCAGCGGCGGCACCACGATGACCGGGCGCGTGGCGTCAGCGGCGTCGGTGGATACGGCAGAGGTGAGGGCCAGCAGCACGGCGGCCGCGAGTCTTCGCATGTGTGTGAATACCCGGGCGCGCGCCGCGGGTTACGCGCGAGGGATGGACGTGCCGGACACGATTCTTGCTCTGCAGGAGGACTTCGGCTGCCGTTCGGAGGCGCGTTGTGCTTCGGCGTCAGCCGTCGGAGCGCAAAACCGCAGGAAACCCGCGTGGCGGGGGCCTGTGGCGCGGCTCCGGAGATGAACCCGATCGCCGTCCGCGGCGATGAATCACTGGCCGTGAAGCCAGATTCCTGACTGGGCGAATGGCTCTCAGGGACACGGCGCGGACAGTCCGGCAGCACATCCGATGACTGAACGCCTGGAATTGATCTCGCGGATACAGGGGGAGTCCGACACCGCGGGAAGCGTGGTCCTGGTGAACATCAGCGAAGGGGGCCTGCTGATCCACACCGATCACGAACTGCAGGTGGGCGAGACGCACGAGTTCCGGTTCCACCTGCGGGCCGGACCGCCGCTGCTGTTCGTCGCCCGCGTGGTCAGGCGGCTCGCGGTGGACGACGGGCTCCGGCAATTCGCCGTCGGGCTCGCGCTCGAGCAGACGGCGACGGCTCGACAGAAGGCAGCCATTCACGCGCTCCGCGAGTTCGCGGATGTGCGTCCGATGGATCGTCAGCGGCCGAGCTGACGCAAAGGGGGAGACATGGACGTCACGCAGCGATTGACGAGGATCTACACCATCGATCTGCCTCGTGGGCGGACGACGGCGGCCGGCCGTGTGCTGGCGGACCTGCGCAAGGGGCAGCTGATGTTCTTCGGGGCGGACGGAGCCGAGCCCGAATGGGCGTCGGTGCCGCCCGAGATGCTGGCTGCCCTCCAGGAGTGGGTCGTCGCGTGCGAAGGAGCGGTAGAGCAGCCGGCGATTCCCGAGCCGGTGCGGGTGTACCTTTCCGTCACCTTCGGGCGCGCGGAGGCGCCGGCGCAGGCCGGAGCCAGGGCGGCCACCAGCGACGACAGCGGCGAACTGACCGTCACGGCGTAGGACATCAGCGTCGCGCTCGAGGCGGGCGCGCGCCTCGGTGCGGTGGCAGCGAAGCTGGGTGATAATCGGCCGGTCGACGGCGATCCATGAGACTCCCGGCATGATGCGGCAGCCCGGCGGTGCGTCGCGCGCGCGAATCAGGCGCCGTCTCGCGCTCGCGTGCCTGACGGCGCTGGTGCTGGTCGGCGCGGCCGGGCTGGTCGATGCGCAGGTGAACATCTGGCGGGGCGGCTACAACCTCCAGACGCCGATCAACTTCGGCCTGCCCGACCGTCAGGACGGCTTCACACTCTGCCGGCTCCGCTACCGCAACGTGCGCCGCGCCAGGAAATCCGGCTGGGGCGACGACTACCCGAACGGCGACTACAACTTCCTGCAGCGCCTCGCTGAACTCACCACGATCAAGCCGAGCCACTGGAACAACGGCAACCCCGGGTTCGCGCAGTTCACGGCGATGGACCCCGATCTGTTCCACTGCCCGATCGTGCGCATGCAGAACGCGGCCAACAACGAGTTCACCGAGGACGAGGCGGCGCGCCTGCGCCAGTACCTGCTCAAGGGCGGGTTCCTGTGGCTGGACGACAACTGGGATCCGGACTTCGATCTCATCCGTCCGAACCTGACGAAGATTCTCCCGGGCTACCCGATCGTCGATCTGGACGTCGACTACCCGATGTTCAGCGTGCTCTACCGGCTCGATCGGCTGCCGCAGATTCCGGCCATCAACTCCTGGTTCCGCACGGGACAGGACTCCGAGATCGGGCCGGCCCCCGTGCACTACTACGGCATCCTGGACGATCAGCAGCGGCTGATGGTGCTGGTGAGCATGAACTCCGACGTGTCCGACAGCTGGGAACGGGAAGGGGACAACCAGGACTACTTCGTCCGGTTCTCTCCCAAGGGCTACGCCCTCGGCGTGAACGTCGTCGTCTGGTTGTTGACACACTAATCGCGACCGCCGGACGCGCAGAGGGCGCGGCAGGCCCGAGAGGCTCTGTCCGCGACCTCCGCGCCGTCAGCGGCACGCGATGGGCGAGCGGCGTCGCCCTAGTTCCACCCGAGTGCGGCGGCGATCTCGATCAGCCGGTCGACGCCGCTCGACGGGTGCTGGATGTTCACGAACGCGCGGTTCGGATTGGTGGGGTCGAAATACAGGCCCGTGAACTCCGAGCCCTGCGTGCCATTGCTCGCAAAGCGCGCCAGGCCTTCACCTGCGTCGAAGAGGTCGCCGTCCTTGTTCAGGTCGCGCGCGAACCAGATGTCGTCGTCCTGCCCGCCGTTCCGGTCCTCGACGATGTAGATGTTGCCGGCCGCATCGATGGCGAGGTTGTCGGCATTGCGCAGTCCGCCGCCGACCGGCAGGCGGGTGGTGAACTCGGTGGTCTGCGGCGAGGCGAACAACTGCACTTCGAGCGACGAGATACTCAGCCAGTAGACACGGCTGGTGCCGTCCGTGCCGGTCGCATTCACGTCGGAGTCGGTGGTGGTGAAGTAGAGGTACTGCCTGCCGTTGGACAGGGTCTGGATCTCGAGATCCTCGGGACGGTTGTAGCCCGTGGCGAGCACGTCGTTGTCGTCGGCCGAGGCGCGTCCGTCGATGGTGAGATCCGGAAGTACCGTCGAGACGCCGGCGAGCGGCCCGCCGTTCACGTCGGTGATGGCGATCCACGCGGCATTGCCGGTGATGGCCGGGCCGTTGTTCCCTTCGAACTGCCCGCCAGCCCCGACGCGCAGCGCGAAGGTCTGGCCTGCGGCGAAGTACTCGTCGCCAGTGGTCGCGTTCGGGTTCACGGGGACGTACTTGTAGATCGAACCACCGTTGAGCTCATCGACGAAGTAGAGGTTGCGGTTGCTGTCGAAGGCGAGCCCCTCGTGCGAGACACGCGGAATGATGTGCCGCCACACGAATGTGCCACCATCCGGGCCAGCGGTGAGCGGGTTGGTCACTTCGAAGAGGCGACCCTTCGTGCTGCCGGTACCCCAGGATTCCTCGGCCGTCAGGTAGCCACCCCAGGGTGCCCAGCGCGAGGCATCACCAGCGACGAACCCCTGCGTGCCGGGAGCCACGATGGTGACCGTTCGGGTGTTGTAGTTGGGATCGGCGCGATCGACGCGCTGCACGCCGCCGAGCCCGCTCTCGAACGGCATGAACAGATAGCGGCCCGCGTTCGGTCCGGTCTCGTTCGAGGTAATCATGTCCCAGTTGCCGGAGTTCGAGTTCGGCACGAGGCTGTTCTGGGTAGCGCGGTCGGCCACGGTGCGCTGGAGCCACTTCGCGCCGGCGAGCGTGATGGGCATGGCCTCCTCTGGGCCACCGATCGGCAGCGGTCCCGCTGAACTGGTCAGCGGTTCGAACATCGGGAATCTCGTGCTTACTGCAGCGAGGGGCAGGGCTGCCGTCAGTACCAGCCCCAGTGCGATCGCGGCGCGCTTGTGCATCTCTCGTCTCTCCATGGGAGTGTTCGTGCAAGACGAGACCGTTCGTGGTCTCGAGTAGGCACTCTATGGAGGCGGGGTAAAGGACCAGCGTCAGCGCGGTAACGGGGCGGTCAACACTTGTCGCCCGCTGAAAGCCGAACCGGAGCACGGCTGGTGGGCGGCGCGAGGGAGCAACGCGACCGAGTGGCGCGCCCAGCAGGACTCGAACCTGCGACCCCCGGCTTAGAAGGGCAGTGCTATCTGGCAGAACCGCCTTTCTTTTCAGCATCAAGCTGAACTGCCCACGCGACGTGCCCACGCGCCCGCTCCCAAGCCGATTCCATCGCCTTCGCCGCTGAAATCAACTTCGCGTTGTCCACGTCCGCATACCGCGCCGTCGTCTTAGGGCTAGTGTGTCCCATCATATTCTGCACGTCAGACAGGTCCGCGTACTTCCGCGCAAGTGTTCCGAACGTGTGGCGAAGTGAATACGGCTTGAACTTAGGAGCGGACGCTTGTTCGCACGCTAGGTGCCACGATTTGTAGAACGAGTGGGTTGAGAACTTCCCTTGTGCTCCCACTCTCTTGAAGAGCTTGAACGCAGCGATACCGTCAGCCGTCAAGAATTGAATAGCCACCTTTCCCTTTTTGCCTACCGGGATAACGACCTTAGGTTCTGGCGCATCGATGAACGGAGCCACATGGGTCTCAAAGTCGATTCGCATCAATTGAGACGCACGCATTACCGCGTGAGATCAAGAGACAGGTGCGATTTGCGCAGGTAAGGGTTGGAGTGCGTTCCCTATGCGGGAAGTTCGACCCGGCACGAAAAGACTGGCACGAAGCCAGCCGCCAACGGGAGACAGTATCTCATGTGGCGAGTGCTCTGTTAACGGTAAATAACTATATTTAAAGGGTTTGTTGGCAAATCACTTCTGGGGGTGTCTGGCGCAACTGGTACTGTGGTTCATTCAATGAACCAGTGATTCTTCTCATCAGGAACGGTTTGGACGCCACAGGTGTCCGCTCATCCAGCGCCGACGAAACGGCGTGGTACCATTCCCGCCAAATTCTTCAAAGTGCGTCAGCGCCACCAGCACGGGCGGACGCCTTCACGTCAATGAGGGTCGGATGCCCATCCCGACGTACGAGCAAATGCTGCGACCACTTCTGAGTGTCGCGGCATCGCAAGACATCACGCGCAAAGACGCCAGCGTTCTCATGGCGGACCAGTTCAATCTCACCAGCGACGAACGTGAAGCCAGAATTCCGAGCGGGCAGTCTACGTACATCCGAAACCGCGTGGGCTGGGCGATGACGTTCCTGACCAAAGGGTCGCTGATTGAGAAGGTTGCACCCCGCACCTACCGCATCACAGACCGTGGACGGGCATTTCTGGCGCAACACCCCCACGACATCAAGGAGCGGGAACTTCGGGCGCTACCCGGATGGCGTGCAGCGTGGGGGCACACGGATGACGACGCCCCGGAGACCGATGGTCATGAGCCACCGGAGAACCACACCACTCCGCTTGAAGCTCTGGACAACGCCGTCACCACGCTGAACGCCGACCTGAAGGACCGCCTGCTGACCGCCATTTTGGAGCAGTCGCCTGCCTTCTTTGAACACCTTGTGCTCGACGTACTCATCGCTATGGGGTACGGCGGGTCCAGAGCCGACGCTGCGCAGCATCTCGGTCGCGCAAACGATGAAGGAGTAGACGGCAGGGTTAATCAGGACCCGCTCGGACTGGACCAAATCGTGGTGCAGGCAAAGCGATACGCACCAGACCGAGCCATCGACCGGCAGACCATTCAGGCGTTCGTCGGCTCAATGACGGGTCAGGGAGTCACGAAAGGCATCTTCATCACCACAAGCAAGTTCAATGCGAACGCAAAGGAATTCGTGCAGCGGGGCTACAACGTGAAGGTCGTGCTCGTTGATGGGGACGAGTTGTTGAACCTCATGTTGCGACACCACATCGGGGTGCGGGTCGAGCGACAGGTAGAAGTGCTGGACTTCGACCAAAACTATTTTCACGACGAAGATTAGGAAAACGACCGGAAACAAGTGCGTCCTGTTTGGGACTCTGATGTGGAGTGAAGTCTAACGGCGGGTGCTGGTGATGACTCACGATGAACTGTTTCAGCGATTGCGCGATATCAACGCCGTGACCAACCCCGGCGTGTTCCGCGCCAGACTCGCGGCACTGGTGCAGACCGTGCCATCCGGGATGTTGGTCGGAGAAGCCGCCAAGGAGTTTGACCGCGCCTTTCGCGGTGCCAAGCGCGACGGATGGATTGACCCAAAGCCGGGTTGGGCGTGTACATGTGGTCACGACTTCGAATGGCATGAGCACGGACTTCACTGTGAGTCCTGCGCATGTGTTGTCTTCAGCCCCGTCGGAGAGAAGCCGGTCACTCCCGAGCCCAAGAAACGGCATCGCCTTGAAGACGAAGCTTGGTTCCGACGACTGGACCTACCCGAAGAGACCCAACAGCAGTTACGCCTTGTGGATTTCGAAGAACTTCAGCGGAAGAAGGCGGGCAGCCCATCGGAGACGCCGTGGCAAGGTGCCATTAAGCAGCACACCGCAAAGCCGGTCGAAAGCTCGTTGACCCAGTTCCCGCCCGGTACAGTTCAACGGTCGCCATCCCAGACCGAAGTGCCCATGACTCAGCGTGAACTGAAGGCACGGCGAGAGGACGAAGAGCGTGAGAAGTGGCTGCTTGCGATGCGGGAGGCGAAACGAGCCGCTGAAGAGCTAACGAAGAAACAAACCTAGACTCAGACGGCATGCTGAGCGGCGATATTTGCCGTGAAGTCGATGCCATCTGACACTCGTTCATAGGTGACGACATGAATCGTCTGACGCGTACCGGGTTGGCGATTTGCTTTGCGGTTCTTACTACTACTACCGCACTTGCTCTGCCTCAGTCCCAGCCTTGTGGACAAGGTGCCATCGTCCCGTACAAGTGGGGGCAGTACTGGGGTGAGTTGCCGAAGTCCGGGAGGGTTCTGTGGATTGAAGGTTTCGTGAGCGGGCAGTCACACTCCTTTCTGACGTGGGAACGCGAGACTGGGTTGTCGCCAGTCAAGCGAGAGGAACTCCGTCGAAAGCTGTTTCCGATTTACGACAGTGATGTGCTGGAGCCGGTGATTACCGCTCTTTACCGCGACCCGGCAAACGTCTTCATCACGCCTACGGGAATGCTCTACATCGCCAAAGCTCAACTCAACGGCGATGACACTCGGTTGATGCTGATGGACGCAAGGCGGAATGACTGTAGCGGTTCATTGCCACCGAGGTAGCTGCGTTCCAGCATTTGCAAGCTCAGGACGAGCGGCAAGACCGACGATGGACGGTTGGACCCGGTCAGCTAAAGCAGAGGCACTATGACGCATCCGCCGAATAGCATCCGTGACGAATTGCTGAAGGTCATCGACGGTTTGCAGCGAGAACACGACGGCTCCTTGCAGAGCAAGTCGGTCCTGAGCCGCACCAAAGTCGCATTGCAATTCCCCCAATACGAGAACCGCGAACTTGAGCAATCTTTGCTCACGGAATGGGGCGAGTTGTTCCGGACAGGGGTTCTGGCTTGGGGACTGAACCTCTCGAATCCCGACCCGCCATTCTTCCACCTGACGCGGCGGGGGCGTATGGCATTGTCCAACCTCACCAGAGACCCGACGAATCCTGCGGGGTACCTACGGCATCTAGATTCAATCGCTTCCCTGAATGCCATCACCGAGTCATACCTTCATGAAGGACTTGAGTGCTATCGAGACGGGCGGTTCAAGGCGGCGGCGGTGATGGTAGGGGTAGCGGCGGAAAGCGTCGTTCTAGAATTGAGAGACCGGGTGGTTGACCGGCTTGAGACGCTCAAGCGCCCCGTCCCCAAGAGCCTCACGGAATGGAAACTGAAGACGGTCACAGACGCACTGACCAAGATTTTCGACACTATCGACCGCAAGCAGGCGCAGGCGACCAGAGAGTCCTACGACGCCTGTTGGGCGCCGCTGGTGAATCAGATTCGCTCGGCTCGAAACGACGCGGGGCATCCGGTCAGCATCCAGCCCGTTACGCCCGATGCCGTGCATGCGGCATTGCTGGTATTCCCGGAATTGGTCCGGACTGCCGCAGCGTTAGACGCTTGGGTCCTGACGCAGATGGTGTAGTTGTCGTCATACGTCGAGTGCGGTCATGGATACGAAAGGATTGGATGTAGGCAACCGAATGGCGAAAACGCTGTCGATGGCTAGTGTGCTCCTGCTTTTTGTCACCGGATTATCGTCAGCACAATCTGGATATATTCGTGGATGCGAATGGAACCAGACTCGCGGATGACGTGGGTGTGAACGCTAAGAAGGCGCAGCCTAGAATTCCCGGCGCAGTGCTGGCTCTGGTCGGAACCAAAGCCTTCGCACTCGCATTCTTGTCGGTTGTGACGGGGGTAGCCGCATTCTTCATTAGCGTTATCACCGGAACGCGTGCATTAGTGTCGGTCGCCATGTTCTTCTTTGGTCTCGCAGCTGTCTCTGTTGCGGTCGCGGCGGTCGGCTTAGGTCTATTTGCTGCGATGTTGCTCTTCGGCATCGTGCTCGGCTCAGTGAGGAAACAGTGAAGCTCCTTGTCACCGGTGACGGCTTGCGGAAGGAGTTTGCTCGTCTCATCAAGAGCTACAGGGCGATAGAGTGGGCTACCGCGTGGGCGGGCGTGGGTTCGGAGCCGTTCGAACAACTTCTCGTAGCCAAGGCAAGGCTGAATCGGTTGGTGGTCGGGCTTCACTTCTACCAGACTCATCCCGACTTCATTGACGCGTTGATGGACCATCCGGCGGTCAGATTCATTCACCAGCCAGATGGCACGTTTCACCCGAAGGTGTATCTGTTCTTCGACAGTCCTGCGTCATGGGAAATGCTGGTCGGAAGTGCGAACTTCACATCCAGTGCTTTCAGCCAGAACACAGAGGCGACCGTCCTGCTGTCGTCCCGCGATAGTGGTGCGGCAGAGACCCTGCTGAAGGCTCGTCAATTGATTGACCAGTGTTGGGCGACCGCGAAGCCGTTCAGTCCGGCGGAGTTGGCGGCTTATCGCACAACTTGGCGGCACCAACAAGCGAAGGTGAAGAGCCTGTCGGGTGCCTACGGCGGGACAGGTCAGCTTCCTGCGATACCCATTTTCCAAGTTCCGATTGCAACGACATCTTGGGAACAGTTCGTCCGTGACGTACGTCAGGACCCAGACTTCGATGGGCGTCTTGAAGTTCTGAATACCGCACGGCGGCTGTTCGACACACACGACCACTTCGGGGACATGCATCCGGATGAGCGGAAGTACATCGCGGGTCTTCCCACACCGCTTGATGCCGGTCGAGCAGACGCGGGATTGTTCGGCAGCATGATGGGAAACGGAATCTTTCGGAAGCACATCGGACGAAATGACCCCAACATCTCCCGCGCCTTGGACCAGATTCCTAAGTCGGGGCAACTGACTCAGGCGCATTTCGACGGGTTTGTCCGAGAGTTTCAGAAGTCGTTCAGTGAAAACTTCATCAGCACCGCAACACGCCTGTTGGCAATGAAGCGACCTGACATGTTCGTGTGTTTTGACCAACGGAACCGCCGGAAGATGTGCAAGGCGTTCGCGGTGCCAAGCACCGGCATGACCTACGAACGCTACTGGTCACACATTGTGCAGCGTCTCGCAGATTGCGAGTGGTGGAACAATCCGAAGCCGCGCAACGAAACTGAGCGGCGTATCAGTGAGGGCAGAGCCGCCTTCTTGGACGTGCTCTTCTATGAGGAATGAGGACGGGGTCCGGGCGGACCGCCACGTCAGAGTTCTAGGTCGGTTGCCAGCATCGACCGACCGGTGTTAACTTGACCTCATCGTCGTTCCGCCGACGTTCCCGCCCGCCCTGCCTTCCCCGGCACCACACGTTCGATTTCGAATTCTCAATTCAACCGAATCAATTAAATCGAATTCTGAACTTCATGAGCACACCCGACGTGTATACGAGCGTCATTCGACGGACCCGAATAATTCGAAGGGGAGTAATCATGAAGAACAGAATTCCGGTTTCAGATTTCTCGGCAGGAGCCCTAAGGGAAAACACGCTCGTCGCCATCATCGAAGATGTGAACGGTGGAATTAAGAAGCTGGTCGGAATTGAGCGAGTCAAATCTAGGGGACAGTCGAACCAGCGTCCCTACGTCACGTTTCGGTCAGGAGCCAGGTTCAACCGGAGACTCGGAACGTTCAACGGACGGAAGGCTTGGCTGTTCGAAGTCGATGATGACTTGCTACGGGAACTGGCGGATGACTGGAAGGCGTTGGAGTTCAATCGCCTTGCAATCAAGGCACTGGTGAACGGCTAGCAGACGGTGCGGCGTGGTCAGGCGTGGTCACTCGGGCTGCGCCTGACTAGCGTCGTAGCAGGGGAGTTCGCCCCGTGCCGGTCGCTTCGCTCTGCACTTCGATTCAACCATCGTTGTTGACGCCCGTGCAATCCACTCCCGCCGCTCCTGTTCGGTGAGGCAGTCGAGTTGTTGCCCACGCGACCGCCACGCGAATGGTCAGAAGCGGACGCCCACGCGCCTGCCCACGCGGACTTTGAAGGGTCCTGAAGGTGGGTGACGGATCCTGACGGGACGCGGACTATACCGTTTTCCTAGACATTCTGAAGCTGGTAACGCGCCCAGCAGGACTCGAACCTGCGACCCCCGGCTTAGAAGGCCGGTGCTCTATCCAGCTGAGCTATGGGCGCGTGCGGAGCCAGTTTACCAAGTCCGGCTCGGTCGCGCTGCGAGGTACGGCAGAGGCCCCAGGGCGGTGTGGCGACATTCGCGGTACCGCCGAGGCGCCGTGCCGTCGGCTGCGCGTATCATCACGCCAGGAGGAGCGTCATGTTGCGTTCGCGCATCGCCACTGCGGTCGCCGTTGCCCTGCTGGTCCCGGCCAGCGCCACCATCCTGGCTCACCATGGGTGGGGCGAATACGACAGCAGGAAGCCGCTCACGCTGACCGGCGTGATCAAGGAATCGGGCTACGAGAACCCGCACGCGTTCGTGGACCTGGACGTCGATGGCAAGGTCTGGCACGCCGTGCTCGCGCCGCCCTCCCGCATGCAGGCGAGAGGCGTCGCCCGCGACCAGCTGCAGCCCCAGGCGACGGTCACCGTGATGGGGTTCCCGCACAAGTCGCGCGCCACGGAAATGAAGGCGGAGCAGAGCAAGGTGGGCGAGAAGACCACCAACATCCGCTGAGCACCGGCGGCACGGGAGGGAGACGCCGCGCAGACCCTGCCTGCGCGGCGCCCTGAATCAGACTGTGACGGTCACGCGCAGGAACGTCGCCGAGATCCGCGTGCGGTCCGGGGAGCCGCTGCTGTTCTGGCTGACGAACAGCTCCTCGAGCTCGCGCTGCAGATCCGCCTTCCGCCCGCCAGCCTCCGCCGCCGCGAACGCGTTCATCGTCGGTCCGTAGAAATCGCGGAACTCCTCGAGGAAGTGCTTCGGGGAATACGGCGCGGTGAAGGTGTAGGTGTCCCGGTCGAGCGCGATCCGTTCCGGCGGAATGCCCGCCGCGCCGAACCGCTCGCGCACATGACTCTCGACGCCCCACGTCATCGGGCTGATGAAGCCCTCGGGAGGAGGCGGTGAGTACGAGGAGCTGATCCTGAGGATCTGCGCGACCAGCGTCGGATCATTCGGGATCCAGTTGCCCATGACAATGCGGCCGCCGGGCCGGGTGACGCGGACCATCTCGCGGGCGACATCGAACGGCTTCGGCGCGAACATCGCCCCGAACATCGTGAGCACGAGATCGAAGCTGTGGTCGGCCACGTCGACCAGGTTCGACGCGTCGCCGTGCTGGAACCGGCAGTTCTGCAGGCCAGCCTCCGCCGCCCGCTTCGTGGCCGCCGCGACGAGGTTCCGCGCGATGTCGATGCCCACCACGTTCGCACCGCGCCGTGCAGCCGGAATGGCGGTGTCGCCATCACCGCAGGCGAGGTCCAGCACGTCCAGGCCCGGCGTGATGCCGAGGCTGTCCACCACGGCGTCCGCACTCTCCCGCATCGTCGCGGCGATGTGCGTGAAGTCGCCTTTCTCCCACAACGCCTGATTCGGATTCGTCGCATTCGTCACGTTCGCCACAGTGTGCGCCCCTCCCAGGTTGGGCAGGTTACACCGACCGCATGACCGAGGCAACGGGGCGCGGACCGGCTCATCGTTTGAATTGGAACGAGTGGACCGGCGCGATGGCCCACCTGAAGGCGGGCACTACGGATGCGCCACTCAGACGGCCCTGAAGTCAACCCGGCCAGGAGCCAGAAGTCCGGAGCCCAGACCCCAGACCCTGACCTGGCCTACGGCCCATGTCCCAGCGCCGATGGCCTAGTAGTGTGCCGCGACCCAGGCTTCGAAGGTGTCGCACATCGCGTCCTCGCCGTTACTGGAGTCGGCGAGCACCTCGGCCCCGTGCACCACCCGGATGACCGCGTCGAGCGAGGACGCGGCATCGGTGGGGTCGGGGAAGTCGGCGACGAAATCGATCTTCGCCTGCGCCAGCGTCCAGGCTTCGTCGACCGAGCGGTTGCACTCGTCCGCCAGCGCGCCGGCGGAGAAGGCCTCGCCCGTGAGGCTGCGCAGCGTCTCGCCGTGCGTCCGGCTGTTGCCCGGCTGCCAGTAGTGCTCGGCCAGCGAGGGACCGATGGCCGGGTTGTCCGTGAGGTACCCGTCGCGGTCGATGAAGAAGGCGCGTGTCTGGTACACCGCCATCCGCGCGAGCAGGTACCCCTGATACGACGCGGCGGATTCCTGGTTGAGCAGGTGCGGAATCGCCAGCATCGGCCGCGGACTCTCCATGCCGAGGACCTGCCGTTCGGTGTCGCGCGCGAGCTGCAGCACCGCCTCACGCGTGCGTGCCGCCTCGCTCATCGCGTAAAGCGTCGACTCGAAGTAGGGGACGACCGCGATCGTCCGGTTGTCATACGCCTTGAGCGGCTGCCGGCTGGAGATCACCTCGCGGATGATCTCGTCCGGCATCGGGTCGCCGCCCGCATTGCGAGCGTACCGCTTGAGCCAGTCGGCGTCCTCGAGGAGGCTGTCGCAGAACATCGACTGCGTCTCGGCGTACGCCATCGAGGTGGGAGCGTATTCCTGCGAGAAGCAGGGGGCGTTCTGCGTCACGTTCGCGAAGTGCGCGGCGTGCCCTCCTTCGTGGAAGAGCGTCGTGATGGCCCGCTGGCCGCTGCCCACCTGGTCCGGCCGTGCGTCGGAGGTGAAGTTGATCTGGCCGGGGATCCAGCGGCCGTCGGCGTCGGTCCACGCGCAGATCGGCGCATGGCAGAAGCCGTTCTGGTGCTTGCCCGCGCGCTCCAGCAGATCGAGCTGCATGGTGGCGCCGCGGAAGCCGATGCGCAGGCGGCGGAAACTCTCCACCCATCGGCGGAGCGCGGGGCCGAACCCCATGTATGCGTCGGTCCGCCGCGTGACGTCGCCCGTGGTCAGGAAGCGGAAGTTCCACGGCGCGGTGCCCGACTCGCCGTGCCGGGCACGGACCTCGGCGAGCGTGCGCGCGTTGGCGGCGTCGGTCCGCGAGGTGAAGTCGTCGAGGATGGCGAGCAACTCTGCACGCGACATCCGCTCGTTCTTCTGGATCTTGTACTCGAAGTAGTCCGGGAACCCCGCGGTGCGCGCGAAGGCGTTGCGCAGCGCGACGAGTTCGAGGAAGCCGTTGTCGAGCACCCACCCTTCGAGCCCGCGCAGCGCCTCGAACGAACTCCTGCGCCGTTCCTCGAGCGGGTTCGTCCCCTCGTTGATGAGGAGGGCACCGAGGGTGGCATCGACCAGTTCGCCCTGTTCGTTCAGGTGCTGCGGATTGAATCCGCGCCGTTTCGCGAAGAGCGCCGCCTCGGCCTCGACCATTTCGTGCATCAGGCGCCGGCCCTCGTCGTTCTCGATGATGTGCGCCTCGAAGAGCGCCTGCCAGCCGGTCAGGCCGTGCAGCAGCGCGTCGCGTTCGGGGTTGCGCGGCGCGGCGGCCACCGCCGTCGCGTGTTCGCGCGTTTCCCGCAGGCGGCCGGGATCGGAGATGAAGTCCTTGAACGCCTGCTCCGCCTTCGCGAACGCCCCATCGTCGTGCGAGAGGCCCATGTAGGTGGACCAGAACAGGTCTTCCTTCGCCTTGTGGACCGCGGCGTAGTCGTGGTTCAGGGTATCGAAGAAGCGGTGGCTGGCAGAGAGAGGCATGAGAGGAAGTATCGCCCAAGGAGGGGGCGAACGCGCGCCACACCTTGGTGCGGCGCGCGTGTGTCCTTCCCGGTCGTCCGCCGTCCCGGCTACTGCTGCGCGGTGGCCTTGGAGGTGAGCACGCGCCGGAAGACTTCGACCGCCTGCTTCATCTCGTCCATCGTGCCGAGCGTGATGCGGCTGAAGGTCTTCTCGTAGGGCGGGAAGTCGCGGCCCACCTGCACGTTCAGCTTGAGGCACGCGTCGCGGAACGCGGGCGCGGAGCCCTTCACGTCGACGAAGATGCAGTTCGCCTGGGAGTCGAGCACGGGGTAGCCCATGTCGCGGAACGCCTTGATCGTGAACTCGCGCACACGCGCGTTCTCGGCCACTTCATCCGCGATGTGCTTCGTGTCCTTGAGCGACGCGATGCCGGCCGCGGCGGTCAGCGTGTTCATGCTGCCAAGCTGCCAGACCTTCGGGATGGCCTGCACGGTGGCTTCCTGCCCGATGGCGTAGCCGAGGCGGAACCCCGCCATGCCGTGCGCCTTCGAGAACGAGCGCGTGATGAACACGCCGGGCAGTTCCATCGCGAGCGGCTTCACCGTCTTCACGCCCGGGTCCTTCGCGTAGTCGATGTAGGCCTCGTCGATCAGGATCGCGGTGGACGGCGAGTCGGCCTTCACCTTGCGGACGAACGCCTCGATGGCGGCGCCGGGATGCGCCAGGCCCGTCGGGTTGTTCGGGTTGCAGATGTAGACGAGCCCGGCACCCTTCGACGCGGCCGCCATGGCATCGAGGTCGAGCTGCATGGACTTGCTGTCCACCGGAATCAGCTTCACGGGGACGTTCATGCGCTTCGCCATGTTCTCGCACGTGGCGTACGTGGGGGCCACGGTGACCAGGTGCTTGTCCGGGGCCGTGAACGCCCGGACCGCGCCCTCGAGAATTGGGCCGGAGCCGGTGCCCACGATCACGTTGGCGCGCTGGACGGACCACATCGCGGCGATGGCGTCCGTCAGTTCGTTCACCGAGTCGGGCGGATAGCCGCGCCCGTTGCGGACGCCCACGCTGTTGCGCGCGGCGTCGAGCGCGCTCGGCCCGGGCCCGCGATTGTTCTCGTTGTTGCTCAGGCGAATGATGGACGAGGTGTCGGCTGCCGCAGCCGCGGTAGGCTCTCCGGTGAAGGCCAGCGCCTCGCTGGCGCCAGTGGTCACGAGCGATGTGGACAGCGCCGTGGTGCCGAGCCCGATGGTCTTGACGAAGCTGCGACGAGAGACTGCCATGCGTCCTCCTTCATGCGGCCGCTGCAGACGGCCTTCCGAGATCGGCGCAGTATACGGGAATTGCAGATGTCAGAATGCAGATTTCAGATTGATGGCAGAAGTCAGGCAGCCCTGCGGCTCTGCCGCGCCTTCAATCCGAAATCTGCAATCTGCAATCTGCAATCTGCACTTCAGATCTTCACGTACGTCATCCCCTTCTCCTGCACCAGCCCGAGCGCCATCACGTGCGAGGGGACGATGCGGACGCCGGGGTTGAGGCCGGCAGCGAGGTCGGCTCGCACCTCGGCCACCGGGAGCTTGCGCGCGGTGGCCAGCTGCTGGGCCGTGCCGTTCAGGGCGATGGCGCACTGCCAGAAGATGGTGCCACGCGCCTGCAGCGCCTTCACGCCCAGCGTCGGGTCGTCGAGGTAGATGTTCCGGATGGCCGGCTGCTTCGTCGTCGGGTCGATGATCTTCGACCGTTCGCCGAGGGCGTATTTCTCCCACAGCCGGTCGGACGCATTGATGGCGAAGGCCCGCCCGGAGATGCCGACGACCGTCCGGATCTGCGGATGTTCCTGCTTGTAGACATCGCGGAACGCGTCCATGTAGTTGCGCGGCAGCCGCAGCGGCGGCGGCTCACCGGCCGGGTCGGTGTCCGCCATGTCGAACACCTGCATGTGCTGTCCCTTCAGCTCGTCGACCCAGCCCAGGTCGAACCCCTGCCCGGTGGGGGCGGCCTGCGCAGCCTCGGCCGCGGACACCGGCAGGGCAGCGAGGCCCAGCCAGGACAGGACGGACATGAACGAACGGCGGCTCTGGTGGACAGGTGTGCTCATCACGACTCCTTCGCTGCTAATGCTAATCGCGAATCCGGTGTTCCAGATGACCGATCGCCGGGACGCCCGTGCCCCTGATCCCAAGTCCCTGATTCCTGACCTCCAACCCCACCCAACCCCCAACCTCCAACCCCCAACCTCCAACCTGATCCCTGATCCCTGATCCCTGATCCCGAGTCCCTGATTGCCCCCAGCCCCCGTCCTGCCTCCTGGGTATGGACACCCCGCTAAGGAAAGCGTATGTTTCACTGCATTTCTGGAGGGGCGTCCGTGGCAGATACGAAAGCTCATCGTCTCGTCGGACAGAACTACATCACGCCCGACCTGGTGGCGAAGGTCACGGGGCGCGCGAAGTATGCCGAGGACTACAAGGCCGAGGGCATGCTGTGGGCCAAGCTGCTCCTGAGCCCCATGCCGCACGCGCGCGTCGCCCGCCTCGATACGAGCCGCGCGATGGCCATCCCTGGCGTGAAGGCGATTCTCACCGTCGACGACCTGCCGGCGGTGGTTGCCGGCGCGAACCTCGGCGAAGGGATCATCGCGAGCACGCTCAGCGAGCGCGGCCTCACGAACGAGCCGCTGTACGAAGGGGAGCCGATCCTCGCCGTGGCGGCGGTCGACGAACTCACGGCCACCGAGGCGATCGAAGCCATCGACATCGAGTTCGAGCGGCTGCCGTTCGTGACCGACCCGCTCGAGGCGATGCGTCCCGGCAGCGACAACCCCCGCAGCGAAGGGAACGTGTGGGTGCGCCCGCCGGCCGGGCAGACCGGGAACCCGGAACCGAAGCCGATCAAGTGGACCGAGGCCGACTTCGCGAACGCGCCGGACGGCCAGCTGCCCCTCGGCGCCGCCACCGACGAGTGGAGCTATGGCGACCTGGAGAAGGGCTTCGCCGAGGCGGCCCTGGTGCTCGACGAGACCTTCGTCGGCCCCAACACCAGCCACGTGTCGCTCGAGTCGCGCAGCGCGATGGCCTACTGGCAGAACGGCAAGCTCTACATGCACTGCTCGACGCAGAGCGTGATGCGCACCGTGGCCGCTGTCGCGCGCTGGGCCGGCGTGAAGCCCGAGGACGTCGTCATCATCAGCGAGTACACCGGCGGCGGGTTCGGCAGCAAGGGGTCGAGCTCGGTGTTCACGGTCATTCCGGCGCTGCTCTCGAAGAAGGCCAACGCGCCCGTGATGATGCGCATCACGCGCGACGAGGAGTACTTCATCGGGCGCGCGCGTCCGGCGCTGCACTCGCGCGTGAAGGTGGGCTTCGCGAAGGATGGGCGCATCACCGCGATCGACGGGCTCGCGCTCGTGGACAACGGGCCGTACGACGCCGTGTCCGACGGGCGGTCCGCCGGGGATCACATCTCGCTGGCCTATCAGCCGCTCGCCATGCGGTGGCGCTACTCGACGGTGCTGACCAACACGCCGCCACGCGGCGCCCAGCGTGCCCCGGGCGGGCTGCAGGGCATTGCGCTGATGGAGCCGGTCATCACGAAGGCGGCGGCGAAGCTGGGCATCGACCAGCTGGCCATCCACACGATCAACGCCCCTGAAGGCAAGGCGCGCTTCGGCGGGCCGAACGCGCGCGGCACGCGCCAGTACGCGACGAGCGCCTTCGCCCGGCAGGCGCTCGCCAAGGGCGCGGAGCTGTTCGACTGGGAGAACCGGAAGAACACCGGCGGCAAGCGCACCGGCTCGAAGGTGCGCGGGGTCGGCGTGGCGCTGAGCACGTACTCCGCCGGGTCGATCGGGTTCGATGGGCTGCTCGTCATCAAGCCGGATGGCCGGGTGGCCATCCAGTCGGGCATCGGGAACCTCGGCACCGAGTCGGTGTTCGACTCGCACCGCATCGCCGCGGAACTGCTCGGCGTGCCGTGGGAGAAGTGCGACGTGGCGTGGGGCAACACCTCACGCTACTTCCCGAACACGTGCGGCCAGGGCGGCAGCCAGACGTCGCACGCGATGCCACGCGCGGCGCACGCGGCAGCCATGGACGCGATTGCGAAGCTCAAGGAAGTGGCCGCGAAGACACTCGGCGGCTCACCCGAAAGCTACACCGTGGCCAACGAGCGGGTGAGCAGCGGGGGGCGCGGCATGTCCCTCGCGGACGCGGCAAAGAAGGCCATCGAACTCGGGGGCAAGTACGATGGCCACGAGCTGCCGCAGGACATCAACACCTACACGAAGACCTCGGCGACGGCGCTGGCCGGCCAGGGGCTGATGGGCGTGGCGAAGGACAACTACGGGCGCGACGGCGTCTCGAAGTCCTACGTGGCCGGCTTCGCCGAAGTGGAAGTGGATGTCGAGACCGGGCGCTATCAGCTGCTCGATCTCGTGGCCGTGCTCGATTGCGGCACCGTCATCCACCCGCGCGTGCTCGGCGGCCAGCTCTGGGGTGGCTTCATCCTCGGTGTGAGCCACGCCACGGGCATGCGGTTCGTCTACGACCAGCACTTCGGCGTCGGGCTGGCGAAGCGCTGGTACAACAGCAAGCCGCCGTCGGTGCTCGACCTGCCGATCAACTCGATGAAGTGGGCGGCCACCGACATCCCCGATCCGGAAACGCCAGTGGGCTCGCGCGGCATGGGTGAGGCGCCGGTCGGCGCCGGCTTCGGCGCAGTGGCGAACGCGATTGCGAACGCCGTCGGACCGGACGTCTTCCGCCGCGCGCCGATCATGGCCGACATGATCCTGCTCGCCCTCGAGCAGGGGAAGGTCGCGCACGAGCCCCTCACGGCGAACATCTGACACCTGGGCGGGCGGGGCTGGCTGGGCAGGCAGGACTGAATCAGCCCGGCCTGCCGTGCCTGCCCGGCCCGCCTTCGTTGCCGCCCTTCCCGGAACTGCAGGACGCGTGGGATAAGATCGCCCCTCATCAATCAATCAGAGGCGGCGCCCACCCATGTCCGTAGCCCCAGGCTCGCGTATCGGCTCGTACGAAATCTCCACCCAGATCGGCGTTGGCGGCATGGGGGAGGTCTACAAAGCCACCGACAGCAACCTCGGCCGTGCGGTTGCCGTGAAGGTGCTGCCGCTGGCGTTCGCGCAGGACGCGGACCGGATGGCGCGGTTCGAGCGCGAAGCGCGGACGCTCGCGTCGCTCAATCACACGAACATCGCGCACGTCTACGGACTCGAACGCGGCAACGGGATGACCGCGCTCGTGATGGAACTGGTCGAGGGCCCCACGCTCGAGGATCGGCTCGCTGCGGGGCCGCTGCCGCTCGATGAAGCCCTGCCGATCGCGAGGCAGATCGCCGAGGCACTCGAGGCGGCGCACGAGCAGGGGATCGTCCACCGCGACCTGAAGCCCGCGAACGTGAAGGTGCGCCCTGACGGCACGGTGAAGGTGCTCGACTTCGGGCTCGCCAAGGCCGTCGACCCGACGGCGACGGCCGCGCGCATCTCGGATCTGTCGGCCACCATCACGACTCCCGCCATGACGCAGCTGGGGGTCATCCTCGGGACGGCCGCGTACATGAGTCCCGAGCAGGCGCGTGGCAAGGCGGTCGACAAGCGCACCGACATCTGGGCATTCGGCTGCGTGCTCTACGAGATGCTCACCGGGCGTCGCGCGTTCAAGGGCGACGACACCACGGAAGTGCTCGCGCGCGTCATCGAGCGCGACGTCGATTTCGCGCCAGTCCCCGCGTCGACGCCCCCACCGATCCGTCGTCTGCTGCGCCGGTGCCTGGAGAAGGATCGCAAGCAGCGCCTCACCGACATCGGCGTCGCCCGCCTCGACATCGACGAAGCCCTGCACCCGAACGCGCACGACGAGGTGGAGGCTGCGGTCGCACCGGTGCCGGCCACGCCGTCCCGCAGCGCGACCTTCGAACGGGCTTTCTGGGCCGTTGCCGTGGTCGTGGCTGCGACGGCCGCCGGTGGTGTGGCGTGGCGCATGCGTCCCGCACCGGTCGAGCCGCCGGAGGTGCGGTTCGACATCGACATGGGGCCCATGTACAACTCGAACGACATTGCGCTGTCACCCGATGGTCGGTCCATCGCGTACGCGGCAGTCGGCACGGACGGACGTCAGGCCGTCTGGACGCGCCGTCTCGAGGACGCGCAGCCGCAGGCCGTACCGGGTGCGACGAACAGCGGCCGCACCGCAATCGGTCCGGTCTGGTCGCCCGATGGGCGCCAACTCGCCTACGTCGTCGAGGGCTCCCTCGCGCGGTTCGACGTGGTCGCCCGGACCACGCAAGTGCTGGCGAAGGTCGATGGTCAGCCGGGCGGGGCGACCTGGAACACGGACGGGGTGATCCTCTTCGCGTCGAACGGGCACGGGCTGCGGAGCATCAAGGCCGCCGGCGGTGACCTGACGGACGTGACCACCCTCGATCCCAAGGTGGCTGACTACCATGACGCGCCGCAGTTCCTGCCCGACGGTCAGCGGTTCCTGTTCCTCGAGTGGAGCGAGTCCGACCCGAAGAAGCGCGCACTCTTCGTTGGCACGCTCGGCAAGAAAGAGGTGACCCGCCTGATGGACGCGGACTCGAACGCCGCGTACGCGAACGGCCGCCTGTTCTACGTGCAGGATCGGACCTTGATGGCGCGTCCCTTCGATGTGAACACCCTCTCGTTCACCGGAGACCCGGTCACCGTCGCACAGAATGTCCCAAAGGCGGGAGGCGAAGTGGGCAGCTTCGCGGTGTCGGCGGGCGGCACGATCATCTACCGCTCCGGTGAACAGCAGACGCCGGCCAGGCAGCTCACCTGGTTCGACAGGTCGGGTGCCCGCCAGCCACTTGGCGAGGCCGCCACCGTGCCCGGTCCGTTCCGGCTCTCCCCGGACGGGACGAAGATCGCCTTCGGGGATGCCACCGGTGGGGGAGACATCTGGACCTACGATCTCCAGCGCAACATCCGCACACGCCTGACGACCGACCCGGCGCCGGATCACCACCCGGTCTGGTCGCCCGACGGGACGCAGATCGCCTTCGACCGCCATCCTCCCGGGAACCCGAACCAGGCCACGGTCTTCGTCAAGCCTGCGAATGGCGCGGTCCCCGAGCAGCAGTTGCTTCCCTATGAAGAGGGCGCGGACATTTCTCCCCGTGACTGGCATGGCACTGGCGAGATGGTGCTGGCGCGTGTCGCTCCCGGTGGCGACACCGCGTGGAATCTCTGGCGCGTCATGCTGACAGGCGACAAGAAGCTGCAGCCGTACCGGCAGGGCAAGTTCCTCGAGGGTGAAGCGGTACTCTCGCCGAATGGGCGGTGGCTGGCGTTTACGTCGAACGAGTCGGGACGCGACGAAATCATTGTCCAGACCTGGCCCGATCCGGCCGGTGGACGGTGGCAGGTCTCCGCCGAAGGCGGCGCGGCTCCCCGCTGGCGGAAGGATGGCCGCGAGCTGTTCTACGTCGATCTGCGCGGACAGCTGATCGCGGTCTCGGTCGTGACCGACGGTACGTTCACGATCCAGAAAGCGATCACGCTCTTCAAGACCCCGTTCGGACCACCCGTGACGAACATCGGCCAACAGGGGGCTGGTTCGACTTACGACGCCATGCCGGACGGCCAGAAGTTCCTGATGGGCGTGCAGAACGGTCGCGGTGCGTCGCTGCCGCTGACCGTGCGGGTGAACTGGAAGCCGAACTAGCCTCGGCTCACCGTGCCCGCATCGGCGGGGCACTCCCAGTGCGCGGACGGTATCTGCCGCGCCGCCTCGCTCCCGATCAGCACGCCGTACAAACGGCGCAGCGTGACGGGCACGGGCGAACCGCCCTCGAGGACCGCGCGTCCCAGGCGCAGCGCCCGGGCCAGCCGCGCCCGCGCGGCCGGGCCCGCGTGTTCACCATCGCACACGTGGCGGAAGACGAACCCCTGGAACTCCGCCAGGACCGCCCGCGTCTGTGCGTCCAGTTGGAGCGGGCGTTCGAGGTTCAGCTCGAGGAGCCGCAGCAGCGCCTCCAGGTCGGCCTGCAGGAACAGCCCGGCGAAGCGCGGCACCAACGCTGTGTGCAGCAGCGGCAGCAACCCGTAGATCACCTCGCGGTCGTCGCCCCGCAGCGACGAGTCGACCGATGTCGGGTACTTCACATAGACGTAGTCGGCGCGGTTGAGGTACACCACGTCGCCGAACTGCAGGTGGTGGAAGGTGATGACCGTGTCGTCGAAGAACTTGCCGTAGCGCGCGACCGGGTCGACGCTGTCGTTGCGCCGCGTCAGGTAGCCCTGGTTCAGCACCCGCCTGGAACCGAGGATGAAGTCGGCCGCGCCAAGCACCTGGCCCGTCTGCAATTCGTCGCCGGGGCCCCACAAATCGCCTTCCTCGATCGCCGCGGCGGCCTGTACCACCCAGATGTTCTGCATGCACATGCTGCATTCGGGGTGGCGCTCGAGCAGGTCGATCTGCTGCTGGTAGACGTCGGTCCCACGGAGGAAATCGTCGCCATCGACGTTGACGAAGAAGCGCCCGCGCGCCCGCGAGTACGCCTGCGACACGTTGTAGCCGCACCGCTGCGCGGCGTCGGCGGGTGAGCAGGCGTCGGAGTTCACCCGGAACCCACGGACGATCCCCGGGTGCGCCGCGACGTAGCGCTCGACGACCGCCCACGTGCCGTCGGTCGACCTGTCGTCGCTCACGATCACTTCGTACGGGACGCGGAGCTGCTGGGCGAGGATGCTGTCGAGGCAGCGGGGCAGCAGCGATGCCTGGTTGTGCGTGATGACCAGGATGCTGAGGACGATCTCGTCGGAGGGCATGTGAGGACGGCCGGCCGCTGGCGTGCGTTCCGGGTGGGTGAGCGGGCAGGTCAGGCGGGACGGGCTGGTCGGACGGCCTCCGTCCCACCTGCCCGACCAGCCGACCTGCCCCTCGCGCTTCTTACCTGAAGCTCCGCATCAGCTTCGAGAGTTCCACGGAGCCCGGGCACAGCTGATCGTAGGGGAGCTGCACGAGCGGCGTGGACACGGTCCCCGCCTGGGCGTGCATGTCCTTGCTCTCCGGGTTGATGTAGAGCAGGCCGGTCACCACTTCGCCTTCACCCTGCTTCTTGCGGATGTAGTTGTAGGCGACGTCACGGTCGGTCGGGTCGTAGTCCTCCGCCACCTTGCGCAGGCGCACCGTGCTGCCGTCGTGCATGGTGACTTCACGGACCGCACCCGGATCGTAGGCGGTGACGATCGCCCGGGCCGGCGCGACGAAGTCGGCCGACACCACTTCGACCGTGTTCTCGCGCGTGTACGCGTAGCTCTTCGTGGACCCTTCGTGGTCGTTGAAGGTGACGCACGGCGAGATCACGTCGATGAACGCGAAGCCCTTGTGCTTCAGGCCGGCCTTCAGGAGCGGCACGAGCTGCGCCTTGTCGCCCGAGAAGCTGCGGGCCACGAACGTGGCGCCGAGCGTGAGCGCCATCAGCGCGCCGTCGATCGCCTCCATCGTGTTCGCCTCCCCCTTCTTGCTGAGGGAGCCCGGGTCGGCTGATGCGGAGAACTGCCCCTTGGTGAGCCCGTAGACGCCGTTGTTCTCCAGCACGTAGAGCACGTTCACGTTGCGGCGGATGGCGTGGCACAGCTGGCCGAGGCCGATCGAGAGCGAGTCGCCGTCGCCGGAGACACCGATGTACGTGATGTCGCCGTTCGCGGCATTCGCGCCGGTGACCAGCGAGGGCATGCGGCCGTGCACGCTGTTGAAGCCGTGCGCTTCCTTGAGGAAGTAGGCCGGCGTCTTCGACGAGCAGCCGATGCCGGAGAGCTTCGCCACCGTGTGCGGCGCAATCGACAGCTCCCAGAACGCATGGACGATGGCGGCGGTGATGGAGTCGTGCCCGCAGCCGGCGCAGAGCGTGGTGACGGTGCCCTCGTAATCGCGCCTCGTGAGCCCGATCTCGTTCTTCTGGAGCGAGGGATGGTGAACCTTGGGTTTCGGGATGTAGGTCATGCCACTTTCTCCAGGCGGGCGCGGATGCCGGCCAGCACGTGAGACGCGCTCATCGGGAAGCCGCCGTAGTACCGGACCGATTCCATCTTCGACACGGGCACGCCCGTTTCGAGCGTCAGCAGGTTCCGCAGCTGCCCGTCACGATTCTGTTCGACGACGAAGGTGACGTCGTGCTGTTCCAGGAACGTCTTCACATCGTCGCCGAAGGGGAACCCGCGGACGCGCATGAAGTCCAGGTTGACGCCCTCGGCGGCGAGGGTGTCCATCGCCTCGACGCAGGCCGCATGGCAGCCGCCGACGGTGAGGATGCCGAAGCGGTTCGTGCCGCTGCCGGCCGTGACCGGCTGGGGCACCGCCTTCGCCGCGTTGTTGATCTTGCGGGCGATGCGGTCCACTACTTCCGTGTACTCCGCGGCGTCCTCGGTGTACCCGGCCATCTTGTTGTGGCCCGAGCCGCGCGTGAAGTACGCGCCCTTCGGATGCGTGCCCGGAAGGGAGCGCTGCGGGATGCCGTCGCCGTCGATATCGAGATAGCGCGCGAAGCTCTTGGCCGCCTCGAGCTGCTCGGCGCTCAGCACCTTGCCGCGATCGGGCCGGTAACTGTCGTCCCACTGCAGCATCGGCACCATCCAGTCGTTCATGCCGATGTCGAGATCCGTGAGGACGAAGACCGGGGTCTGGAACCGCTCGGCCAGGTCGAAGGCCGCCACGGCGAGTTCGAAGGCCTCCTTCGGGTCGGACGGGTAGAGGCAGATGTGCTTCGTGTCGCCGTGCGAGGCGTAGGCGCACATCATCAGGTCGCACTGCTGCGTGCGCGTCGGCATGCCGGTGGACGGCCCCGTGCGCTGCACGTCGAAGACGACCGTCGGCACTTCGGCGTAGTACGCCAGGCCGAGGAACTCGTTCATCAGCGAGATCCCGGGGCCCGAGGTCGGCGTGAAGGACCGCGCGCCGGCCCAGCCCGCACCGATCACCATGCCGATGGCCGAGAGCTCGTCTTCCGCCTGCAGGATCGCGAAGCGGTTGGCGTTCGCCGCCGTGTCGCGGCGGTACTTCTGGCAGAAGCGCTTGAACGCCTCCATCATCGAGGTGGACGGCGTGATCGGGTACCACGCACCCACCGTGGCGCCGGCGTAGACGCAGCCGAGCGCCGCCGCCGTGTTGCCGTCGATGAGGATCGAGTCCTTCGTCTTGTCGAGCGGCTCGAGATGGGTCGGCAGCGGGCAGGGGAAGTGCTCGGTGGCGAAGTTGTAGCCGAGGTCGACCGCCTTCTGGTTCGACTCGATGAGCGCCGGCTTCTTGCCGTACTTCTCCTTGAGCAGCGCCTTGATGATGTCCGTATCGATGCCCAGCAGCGCCGCGAGCGCGCCCGCGTAGGCGATGTTCTTCATCAGGATGCGCTCACGCACGCCGTTGAAGGCTTCGTTGCACATCTGCGCCAGCGGAATGCCGAGCAGCGTGATGTCCGGGCGGCGCAGGCGATCGTCGAGCGGCCAGGTGGAGTCGTGGAGCAGCCACCCGCCCGGCGGGACTTCCTTCACGTCCTTGTCGTAGGTGGCCGGGTTGAGCGCGACCATCAGGTCGAAGCTCGCGGTGCGCGCGGTGTAGCCGCTGCCGCTCACCCGGATCTCGTACCAGGTGGGAAGGCCCTGGATGTTCGACGGGAAGACGTTCTTGCCCGTGACCGGCACGCCCATCCGGAAGATGGCCTGCATGATCAGGCTGTTGGCCGACGCCGACCCGCTCCCGTTGGCGGTGGCGATCTTGAAAGCGAACTCGTTGACGCGACTCATGGAAGCCGGCTCCCGCTACGTGGTAGCCACCATCGGCAGCAGCTTCGCGCCGGCGTGTGGATAGATGAGGGCGAACTTGCGCATGTCGAACGCGTGCGTGGGGCAGCGCTCCGCGCACAGGCCGCAGTGCAGGCAGACGTTCTCGTCCTTCGTCATCACCCGCCCGGTCTGCCGCAGCAGGCCCGACACGAAGATGGCCTGGTCGGTCTCGCCTGCCGGTTCGGCGAGCAGGCGCTCGCGAAGGACCGGCTCCTCGCCGTTGACGCTGATGGCCAGGCAGTCCACCGGGCAGATGTCGACGCACGCATCGCATTCGATGCAGAGCCAGTCGGTGAAGTGGGTCTGCACGTCGCAGTTCAGGCAGCGCTCCACTTCGGCGCGCGTCTGCTCGGGCGTGTAGCCCTTCTCCACCTCGGTCGCCATGGTGAGGAAGCGCTCGGACAGCTCGACGTGCTGCATCTTCTGCCGCTTCGAGCTGTCGTAGTTGTTGCTGTAGGCCCACTCGTGCAGGCCCATCTTGGTGGAGGAGAGCGTCTGGCCGGCCGGCGGACGTTCGGTGACCGGCTTGCCCTGGCAGAACAGGTCGATGGAGATGGCCGCCTGGTGGCCGTGCTCGACCGCCCAGATGATGTTCAGCGGACCGAAGGCCGCATCGCCACCGAAGAACACGCCGGGGCGCGACGACATGTGCGTCGTCTTGTCGACGACCGGCATGTCCCACTTCCCGAACTCGATCCCGATCTCGCGCTCGATCCAGGGGAAGGAGTTGTCCTGGCCGATGGCGAGAATCACCGAATCGCACGGGATGATGGTGCGGCCGATGATCTCCTGGTGCAGCTGGCCGTCCCGCTCTTCCGAGCGGAACTGGTCGAACTCCATCCCCGTGAGCTTCCCGTCCTCGACGATGAAGCGGACCGGCTGCAGGTTCTCGACGATCTCGATGCCCTCTTCCTCGGCATCCTCGAGTTCCCAGGGGGAGGCCTTGAAGTACTTGCGGGTCTTGCGCGCGATGACCTTGACGTCCCTGGCGCCGAGGCGCTTCGACGAGCGGCAGCAGTCCATCGCGGTGTTGCCCACGCCGATGATGAGCACGCGCTCGCCGATGGACTTGATGTGCTCGAAGTGGATGTTCTGCAGCCACTCGATGCCGATGAACACCTGGTCGGTGTCGTAGCGGCCCGGGATCTTCAGTTCCTTGCCCTTCGGCGCACCGCTGCCGACGAACACGGCGTCGAACTCGCCGCTGTCGAGCAGCGCCTTCATACTGGAGACGGGCGAGTTGTAGCGCATCTCCACGCCCATGTCGACGATGTAGCCGATCTCGTCGTCGAGCACGTCGGCGGGGAGGCGGAACGAGGGGATGTTGATCCGCATGAGGCCGCCGGGCTGCGGCAGCTTCTCGAAGATCGTGACCTGGTACCCGAGCGGCATCAGGTCGTTGGCCACGGTGAGTGACGCCGGACCGGCGCCGATGCAGGCGACCTTCTTCCCGTTCTTCTGGACCGGGGCCTCGGGCATGAGGTGCTTCACCTCGCCCTTGTGGTCGGCAGCCACGCGCTTCAGGCGGCAGATGGCCACCGGCTTGTCGTCCACGCGGCCGCGCCGGCAGGCCGGCTCGCAGGGACGATCGCACGTGCGGCCCAGGATGCCCGGGAACACGTTCGACGCGCGATTGAGCATGTACGCGTCGGTGTACCGCTCCTGGGCGATCAGCCTGATGTACTCCGGCACGTTCGTGTGCGCCGGGCAGGCCCACTGGCAATCGACGACCCGGTGGTAGTAATTCGGGTCTTCGGTATTGGTTCGCTGCATATGTGGACGCAGGATACGTCGATACTTGCCGACTCGGCTAGTCCGGCCGTGCCTCGGCGTCACCACGACGTCAGGGAGGGCAGGAACGGAAAGTTGGCGTCTGGACCGCCCGTCATCGTACCCCAGCCACGCGAGGCGCGCTACACTTCGCGCCATCACGCGCCTTCCTGTCCTCGAGGAGAAGCCATGCTCAGGCATATGCGGTCTACGGCCTTCGCATTGACGGTTGCGGCGGTCGCCATTTCCGGATGGTTCTGGAACGCTCCCGGCGTGCGGGCGCAGGCGCAGACGCGCCGGGCGGCTGCCGCCCAGCCGGCCGGTCCGGGGCCGTCCAGCGCCCGGCTGTCGCTCGGGGAGCTCATCGTAGACCCGCCAACCCTGATCAACCTGGGGTTCGAGTGGCTGATCGACGGGGACGAGAACCGGAACGGCGCGGTCGCGGTCGCCTACCGGAAGAAGGGGACCACCACCTGGCGGGACGGGTTGCCGCTGCTCCGGGTGCAGCGCGAACGGATCACCAACGGCGACCAGCTGGACGTGATCGCACCGAACATGTTCGCGGGCAGCGTGCTCGACCTCGAGGAGCACACCGAGTATGAGGTCCGCTTCACCGCCACCGACCCCGACGGCATCGTCGGCACGCCGGTCAGGGTGGTGAGCGTGAGCACGCGGCGCGAGCCACAGCCGGCGGCGGGTGGCCGGGTGTTCCACGTCTATCCGCCCGGGTTCAAGGGCACGAAGGTCGAACCGGCGTTCGAAGGGCTGATGTGCGCGTACAACCTCACCTGCTCGGGCACGGACTGGGCCACGGCAGGGCGGCCGCGCGTGAAGGCGGGCGACACCATCCTGGTGCACGCCGGGCTCTACAAGTACAACCGCCTCGAGTACACCAACGATCCCCTGGTGAACCGGACGGTGCCGCTGGACGGCACCTACTACCTCACGGCGGATGGCACCGAGGATCGGCCGATCGCCATCAAGGGCGCGGGTGACGGCGAGGTGATCTTCGACGGGGCCGGCAACTTCACGCTGTTCGACGTGCGTGCGGCCGACTACACGTATTTCGAAGGCATCACCTTCAGGAATGCCGACTACGCCATCCTCGCCGGCACGCAGTTCTTGCTCGGGGCGAAGGGGCTCACCGTGAAGCACTCACGCTTCGAGAACGTGGGCGCCGGCGTCTGGACCAACTACTCGGGCTCCAGCAACTTCTACGTTGCCGACAACACGTTCATCGGACGCGACGACCCCGACCACGTGATCGGCTGGAGCGGCGCGTTCTGGGTGCCGTTCAACGGCGTGGACGGGCAGAAGTTCCCCCCGGTGATGGCGTCGTACGTGGCCGTGAAGGTGTACGGGCCGGGCCACGTCATCGCCTACAACTACGTGGCGCATTTCCACGACGGCATCGACATCGAGACCTACGGGAATCCTGACGGCTCGGAGGCGCAGGGCGCGGTGAAGTATCCCGGGAAGTCGTATCGCGACCGGCGCCCGGTCTCGATCGACTTCTATAACAACCTCATGACCAACTTCCACGACAACCCGTTCGAGGCCGACGGCGGGATGCACAACATCCGCATCATGCGGAACCTGATGCTGAACTCCGCCTCGCACGCGTTCTGCAACCAGCCCGAGCTGGGCGGACCGGTCTACTGGTATCGCAACATCGGCTATCACCTGCCGGGCGGGTCGACGCGGCTCACGAGCGGGTCGGCCGGCGTGCTGTTCTACAACAACACGATCCTCTCCGAGACGTCGGCCGCCGCGACCTCGAACGTCCACTGGCGCAACAACCTGTTCCTCGGGGAGAACTCGGCCGAGGCGATCTTCAACGTGAACTCGCTCACCGGGTACACGACGTCCGACTACAACGGCTTCCGCCAGAATCCGGGCGCCAGGACGTCGTTCGTCTGGGCGGCGCCTGCGGACGTGAACGGCGCGGACTACTCCTCGCTGCGGCCCGGCGCGCCGCGCCAGCCGGCGACGTCGTTCGGTTCGCTGGCGGAGTTCGCGGCCGCGACGAAGCAGGACACCCACAGTGTGCTCGTGGACTACGACATCTTCCAGAAGGTGCCCAGGCTCGACGCGCAGGACAAGGCGACGGTGCAGAAGGTCTACAAGGCCGACGATCTCGACTTCCGGCTGAAGCCCGGGTCGGTGGCCGTGGACAAGGGGACGCCGCTCGCGGGCATCACGGAAGGGTTCACGGGCAGCGCGCCGGACCTCGGTGCCCTGGAAGTGGGGCAGGACGCGCCGCACTACGGACCACGCACGAATCGATGACGTGACGATCGGAGGGGCCGGCTTCAGCCGGCCTGGTGGGTATATGGAAAAGGGCGGAGGCACCGTGGACCGAGGTCCGGGTGATTCCGCCCTTCTTCGTCAATCAGTTGGAGTGCCCGCCCTCAGGCGGGCCTGGCGAGGCCCACCTGAAGGTGGACCCTGCCACATGGCGTTCGGAACGTCAGTGCGTGGTGACGCCGTGCACGCCGAGCGACTTCAGGTAGGCCAGCACCGATTCCGCATCCGACTGGGACATGCGGAACTGCGGCATCGGCTGCCGCAGCTGGCGGCCGTTGTTGCGCGACTCGCCCGTCATCAGCAGGTGCACGATCTGTTCGTCCGTTCCGGGCGGCGTGCCGGCGATGCGCGGCGCCACGATGGCCCAGTTGTCCGTGGCCACGGTCGGCGCGAGACCGACGGCGCCACCCTGCAGCCAGTGCGTGGTGTCCCGGTTGCCGTGCTGATCCACCGGCGAGTGGCAGCGTCCGCACATCGCGACCTCTTCGACGATGTAGCGGCCGCGCGCGACCTTGTCGTCGCCGGCTGGGGCCGCCGCGGGCTTGGCCGCGTCAGCGTGCTGGGTCTGGGCTGCGGGTGAATTGCCTCCGGCAAGCAGGACGAACACCGGAATCACCAGCATCGACCAGATTCGGGAACGGGACATGAATCGATCCTTTCGACGTCGGACAGACTTCCTCCGGCCACGCCGGGCCGAGATCTCTGCTGCGCAGAGTCTAGTCTGGTCTCGTCCGTTCGGCAATGCCCTTCTGCGCCCTGGCGAACCCTTTTCCACCAGATGTTGGGGGCCGGACGTATCCTGTTGGGGTGACCCCGCACGCCCCGCCCCCCTCCCCGGCGCCCTCGTCCGCCGGTTCGTCGCGGGTGGCGCCGTCCCGGCTCCTGGCCGCGAGCGTCGGGGTGGCCCTGATTTTCATGGCCGGTTATGTCCGGACCCACGAGGCCGCCGAGCGCCTCACCCGCACCAGCAGCCGGCCGCGAGCCGCGCACACGGCAGATGTCCAGCAGGTGCTGGACATGGCGCGCTTCACCTCGGTGGCCCCTGTCACCGACGCCGCCAACCCCGCTCCTGCCACGGCGGCGCCGTCGTCCGCACCCGCAGCCACGCCTCGGACTACGGGTGCGGTGAGCTGGCCGGCGGGGGTGCGGCCGGCAGTGGCCGCCTCTGTGACCGCGGCGACCCCTCCGCGTGCCGATGCCGCGCCCGAGCCCGCCCCCCTGGCGACGGCCGCCAGCGCCGCGACGGTGCCGGCGACCGCCGCATCGGCAGTCTCGATGCCTGGCGAACCGGCCACCGCGTCCGGCGCGCCAGCCGCGGACACCGCCGCGCCGCCCGCACCGGCAGCTGCCCAGAGCCCCGCGCCTTTCCGCGATGGGACCTACACCGGGTGGGGCTACTGCCGGCACGGGGAGATCCAGGCGACCATCATCGTGGAGCACGGGCGGATCACCTCCGCCGAGATCACGGGCTGCTACACCCGCTACACCTGCGACTGGATCGCCAAGCTGCCCCCCCAGGTGGTCAGCCGCCAGAGCGCGGAGGTGGACTTCGTCTCCGGCGCCACCGAGAGCGCCGACGCGTTCTACTACGCCGTGGAAGACGCGCTCAAGAAGGCGCGATGACGACCAGGGCGCGGCGCCTCAGGCGCGAACTGGCGCGCTTCTTCCGGACACCCAAGGGTCTGCTCATCCTGCTGCTTGGCGCGCTGGTGGCCGCCGCGAACGTGGTGCCGGCGGCCCGCCTCGCGTGGCCGGGCCTCGGTGCCGCGATCGGTGCCGCGGCGCTCGTGGATGTGCCGCTACTGCGCTGGCGGAAGCGCCGGTGGGAGTTCCCGAGCGGTGCGGTGCTGACCGGGATGCTCGTGGGCATGCTCATGAGCCCGCACGAACCCTGGTACGTCGGTGCGGCCTGCAGCGCGGCGGCCGTGGCCCTCAAGTACGTCGTGCGGACGCCGTCTGCGAACGTGTTCAACCCGGCTGCCCTTGCCCTGGTAGGGGCGTACTACGCGTTCGACGCCGGCCACAGCTGGTGGGGGGCACTGCCCGATCTCACGCTGGCCTCGTCGCTGCCGCTGCTGTTCCTCTCGGGCGGGTTCATCACCTGGCGCGTGAACAAGGCGCCGCTGGTGCTGGTGTTCCTCGGGGTCTACTACGCGCTCTTCACGGTGGCGGCCTTCGTCGGCGACCCGGCGCACGTGGCGGAGGTGTTCATCGCGCCGGACCTCCACGCCGTGCTCTTCTTCGCGTTCTTCATCCTGACGGACCCGCCGACCTCGCCCACGCGTTACCGCGATCAGCTGATCTACGGCACGCTGGTCGCCGTGATCGCGTACGCGACCTACGAGCTGATGGGCGTCGTGTTCTACCTGCTGGCGGGCGTGCTGGTGGGCAACGTCTGGGAAGCCGCACGTCGCGTGATGATGCACCGCCGGCAGGCCGCCAGGCGGGCGGCTATGACGCCGGCCGGCGTGTAAGGCTGGCAGGGTCTGGCCGCCGCGGCAGCCTCCAACCTCCAACCCCCAACCTCCAACCTCCGTCCCCTGATCCCTGATCCCGAGTCCCTGATCCCTGTTCCTCAGTCCCCCTACACCGTGTATTTCAGCGGCGTCTTGCGGATGGGGAGTTCCCGCACGCGGATCTTCGTGGCGGCGTAGATCGCGTTGGCGAGTGCCGGCGCCAACGGCGGGACCGCCGGTTCGCCGAGGCCGCCGAGGAGCCCGTTCGAGCGCAGGAACGCGGTGTGGATCCGCGGCACGTCGTTGATGTGGATCATCGGGTAGTCGCGGAAGTTCTTCTCGACGATCCGACCCTGCGCGATGTTCACTTCGCTCAGGAGCGCGGCCGAGAGCGCGAAGACGATGCCGCCTTCGACCTGCGCCGTGGCGCTGTCCGGGTTCACCACGTCGCCGCAGTCGACGGCGGCGTAGACGTTCAGCACCTTCAGGCGTCCTTCGGGCGACACCGATACGTGAACGACCTCCGCGACGATCGAGCCGAAGCTCTCGCACACCGCGATGCCCCGTCCTTCGCCGGCTGGCAGCGGCGTGCCCCAGCCGGACATCTCCGCCGCCTTCTCGAGGGCGGCCTTGAAGCGCGGCTGATCGTTGAGGAGTGCGCGGCGGAACCCGAACGGGTCCACCCCGGCCGCGTTCGCGAGTTCGTCGATGAACGACTCCTTGAAGAAGCCGTGCTGGGAGTTGTTCACCGAACGCCACTGGCCTTCGCGCACGTGGTGCGGCGACTTCACGGCGTCGGCATCCTTCGAGGCAATCGCATACGGCATGGCCACGGCTTCACCGTCGCCGGGTCCCGTGTACTTCGACGCGACCGACGTCGGCAGGTTGTTCGCGTCGAGCGTGCCCGTGTGGCGCGAGAGGGCGGCAGGACGATAGTAGTCGTGCTGCATCTCGTTCTCGCGGGTCCAGATCATCTTCACCGGCGTCGGCGACATCGCCTTCGCGATGCGGACGCCGAGGTCGATGTAGTCGAAGTTGAACGGCAGCCGGCGGCCGAACCCGCCGCCGAGCAGGAAGTTCGTCAGGTGCACCTGGGAGGTATCCAGGCCGAGCGCCTTCGCCGCCACCGAGCGTGCGTTGAGCGGATCCTGCACGCCGGCCCAGACTTCGGCGACGTTCGCGTCCACCCTGGCCGTGCAGGCAATCGGCTCCATCGCCGCGTGCGCGAGGAACGGCGCCCGGTACTCGGCGGTGACGACCTTGACCGCGCCTGACGGCATCTCCGGCGCCGGCCCCAGCGCCTTGTCGAAGTCCCCGAAGATCGAGGCGGTCGATACGTCCCCGTGTCCCGCGTCGTCGAACTGGGGCTTCAACGCCGCGAGGGCCCGGCGGGCGCGCCAGAAGCTGTCGGCCACCACCGCCACGGCTTCGTCGAGCTTCACCACCTTCTTCACGCCGGGCATGGACTCCGCCGGCGCGGTGTCCACCGCGGTGAGCTTGCCGCCCTGCACCGGTGCGATCTCGACCGCCGCGTAGAGCATGCCAGGGATGGAGAAGTCGATGCCGTACTGCGCGCTGCCGTTGACCTTCGACGGGATGTCGAGGCGCGGCGTCGACGTGCGGCGCAGCGTGAACGCGCCGGGGTCCTTCAGCGCGGGGCTCGTCGGCACCGGCAGGGCCGAGGCGGCCTTCGCGAGCTCGCCGAATGTCGCGCTCTTGCCGGATGCGGCGTGCGAGACGCGCGAAGCCTTCGCGACGCATTCGGCGACGTTGACCTGCCACTGCTGCGCGGCCGCCGTGAGCAGCATCTCCTTCGCGGCGGCACCCGCCAGGCGCATGCCGTACTCGCCCGTGCTCCGCACGGCGGTCGAGCCGCCGGTCACCTGGAACCCGAACCACTGCGCGAGCTTGTAGGCGCCGTAGTCCACACCGCGGGCCATCACGGCGGGGATGTAGTCGCCGCCGGCGGCGCGGATGACGTAGCCGTTCGCGTACTCGTCGAGTGCGGGCGCCTCCTGCACGCGCACGGTGCTCCACTCGGCCTCCATCTCCTCGGCGGCCATCATCGCCAGCGCGTGCGTCGTGCCCTGGCCCATCTCACAGTGCGGAATCAGGATGGTGACGACGTTGTCGGGCGTGACGGTGACCCAGGTCGTCAGCTGTCCCTTGTCCGCGGCGTCCGCGGAGACCACGGTGTGGCGGCCGGGGGCGAAGGTGAAGCCGCCGACACCGAGCAGGAAGCCGCCGCCCGCAATCGTGCCGGCGCCGATGAAGGTGCGTCGTGTCCACTTGTTCATCACGCCGCTCCTTCGGTCTTCGGGGTCGCGCCCTTCGCGGCCGTGTGGATTGCCGTCCGGATGCGCGCGAACGTCCCGCAGCGGCAGATGTTCGTGATGCCGGCGTCGATGTCCTCGTCGGTGGGGCTGGGATTCTGCGCGAGGAACCCGGCCACCGCCATGATCATCCCGGACTGGCAGTAGCCGCATTGCGGCACCTGGTGCTCGATCCACGCCTGCTGCACCGCATGCAGCGTCGCGCCGTCGGCGAGCCCCTCGATCGTCGTGACCACCTTACCGTCGGCCGCCGAGATCGGCAGCGTGCACGACCGGACCGGCCGTCCGTCGAGGTGCACCGTGCAGGCGCCGCAGGCGGCAATGCCGCAGCCGAACTTGGTGCCGGTGAGGTTGAGCTGTTCACGGAGCGCCCAGAGCAGCGGCATGTCAGGCTCGACGTCGAGCGTGTGCGCGGCGCCGTTCACGATCAGGGAGATGGACATTCGGGAATCCTCGTCCGGAAGCATGGCACGCCCTGCCGGTCTCAACAATAGGCTCCTGGCTTCGGACTCCGGCCTTCGGGCTCGGTCGGCTTCAGGCCCCAGGGCCAGTTCTCCAGTTCACTTCTCACTTCTCACTTCTGAGTTCTGAGTTCTGAGTTCTGAGTTGTGAGTTCCCATAGAATGGCCCCGTGCAGCCGTCGACGTCGCAGTGGGTGCTGGTTTGCGTGGTCGCCGCAGTGGTCGTGTTCGGATGGCCGCCTGAACAGGGGCGGAGTCTCGGGATGACCGTGCTCAACTGGGCGGCGGACCCGCGTCACCAACTGCCGCTCATGCCGGAGCAGTTACCCATGGCGCTGGACGACGATGGGGACGCGGTGGCCGAACACGACCTGCAGGAGCAGGCGTGGAACCATGCGCGCGAGCGTTCGGCCGTGACCCGATGGCGGATGGACCTGCGCGATGCCGGCGACCCGCTGCCGCGGACCGCACAGCGGCAGGTGCTCGTTGGCGTCGCGGTTGCCGGTGCACTGCTGGCCTGGCGGATGGGCGCCGCGCCTCGTGCGCACCGCCTCGAGGACTGAGTGATGCAGAGAGCCCTGTCCGTCGCCATCGTCGCCTGGGCACTGGTCGTGTCGCCGGCACCGGCGTTTGCGAAGTGGACCCGATTCACGTCCGAACATTTCACGTTCGTGGGGGACGCGCCGGAGCGCGATATCCGCCTCATCGCGCAGCAGCTCGAACAGTTCCGCGACGTGGTCGGGAAGGTGGTGTCGGCCGACACCACCCACTCGCCCGTGCCGACCGTGGTCGTCGTGTTCGAGAGTGCCCGGTCGTTCTCCCCGTTCAGGCCGGTCTATCAGGGACGCCCGGTTGGCGTGGCGGGCTACTTCGTGGGGTCGGAAGATGGCAACTACATCGCGGTGAACGCGGAGCAGGAAGCCGAGGCCTACGGGATCATCTTCCACGAGTACGCGCACTTCATGGTCGGCAGCAGCGTGGGCGACGTGCCGATCTGGGCGAGCGAGGGGCTGGCCGAGCTGTACCAGACCTTCGAACTCACGAACGGCGGCCGTACGGCGAACATCGGCAAGCCGTCGCGCGAGAACCTCGAACTGCTGCAGGGCGCCACGGCGCTGATGCCCGTCTCCGAACTCGCGGCGGTGAAGCGCGATTCGCCGCTGTACAACGAAGGCGACCGGCGCAGCCTGTTCTACGCGCAGTCCTGGGCGCTGGTGCACTACCTGACGTTCGGCGGGACCGCCCGGTCCGGTCAGCTCAAGAACTACCTGACGTCGATCGCGGAGGGCACACCTCCGGCCGACGCGTTCAGCCGCGCGTTCGGTGATCCGGCGGCCCTCGATCGTGAGCTGCGCCAGTACACCCGCGCGTACCAGTTCCGCGCGCTGCGCGTGGAGTTCGACGAGCGCATCTCGAGCACGCGCCTGACGCCTGCCCGCACGCTGGCCGACGAGGAGGCGGCCGGCTACCTGGGCGACATGATGGCGCGCATCGATCGTGCGGACGATGCGCGTGCCTATCTCACGGGGGTGCTCCAGGCGAGTCCGTCTGCCGCGAAGCCGCTCAGCGCGCTGGGACTGATCGAACTGCGGGCGGGGAACGAAGCGGCGGCCTTCCCGCTGCTCGAGAAGGCCGCGACGCTTGCGCCGGCGGATGCGGCAATCCAGAGCGCCTATGGCCGCGCGCTGACGCGCCGGGCCGATCGCGGGCTGGCCGACGAGGACGAGATGTACCGCAAGGCGCGGACCGTGCTGGCGCGTGCGCTCGAGATCGAGCCCGACAACGTGTCCACGCTGGTCACGCTCGCCGAGGTGGAGATGGGGAGCGGTGCGAACACCGCCCGTGCCGTGCAGTTGATGCAGCGCGTGGTGCAGGCCGCGCCGTCGCGCGAGGAGTACCGGCTCCTGCTCGCCCAGGCGATGGCGGTGAATGGCGACTACAGGGGGGCCACGAGTTCCCTGGACGCCCTGGCCTCCCGGACCAGCCGCGACGATGTGCGCGAGGCGGCGAGGAAGGCCATTCAGCGGGTGGCCGATGCCGAAGCCGCGGCCAGGCGGCTGGCATCGTCTGCCGATGCGCGCCGCACGGCTCCGCCACCGCCCGATGCGCCCCGCGCCACCGCCGAGCAGGGTGGCTTCATCCCGACCCTGCGTGCGATGGAACCCGGTGAGTCGCGCGTGCTCGGCACGTTCTCCACCGTCGACTGCCTGCGCGGCGCGATCGTGCTGCAGGTGGACGCGGCGAGCGGGCCGGTGCGCCTGGCGGTGAAGAGCTTCGACGAGGTGGAGTTCCTCAGTTACCGCCAGGACTCGCCGACCGCGATTGCCTGCGGTGCCCAGAAGCCGGCTTACCGCGTCCTCGCGACCTTCCGCACCGGTACCGCGCTCGCCGGTACCAACACGCCGAACCGCGCCGTGGCAATCGAGCTGCTGCCCGACGGGTACACCCCGCAGTGACGGGGAGCGCAGCAGGTGTAGTGCCCGGCTTCAGCCGGGCCAGAGGAGCCCACCTCGAGGTGGGCACTACGAGCGGCCCACGTCCTCCGCGTTAACGGCTTTGACCCCAGATCAACCAGATGACGCTCGCTGACCTGCGGCGGTATGCCGTTGCGCGGAGCCTGTTCGTTGGGCGCGACCTGCAGCACGCGCTCGACACGTTCGGGTTCGTGCAGGCCGATCCCATCCAGGCGCCGGCGCGTGCGCAGGACCTGGCGCTCAGGCATCGCGTGCCGGGGTACCGCGCGTCGGACCTGGAGCGGCAGTACGCGACGCTCCACGTCGAAGAGGACTTCTTCATCAACTACGGCTTCGTCACGCCGCGCGTGCACGCACTCATGCATCCGCGCGCGGTGGCGGGGCGATGGTCAGCGGCCAGACGTGCGCGGGCGGAGGCGGTGCTGGACTTCATCCGCGCGCGCCGCCAGGCGCATCCCCGCGAGGTAGACGGGCACTTCGATCACGGCCGGGCGACCAACTACTGGGGCGGCTCCTCGAATGCGACCACCTTGCTGCTGGACAGCCTGCACTATCGGGGGCTTCTTCGCGTGGTCGGGCGTGAGAAGGGGATACGCCTCTACGCCGTGCGCGACGGGGCGTCTCTGACGCCGCCAACCCGGCCGCGCGCCGACGCGGCCGACGCGGCGCTCGACACGCTGATCGACGTGCTGGTGGGGAAGTATGCGCCGCTGCCGGCTGCGACGTTGTCCATGCTCGCGCGCCGCGTTCGCTACGGCGCGCCGCAACTCGAGCCGCGGATCGGCCGTGCGCTGGTGCGCGCGAAGGCCAGGCTTGCGCACGCACGGGTGGACGGCGTGGACTGGTACTGGCCTGCGACCGAAGAACCCGGCCGCGCGGAACCTGACGACCGCGTCCGCCTGCTGGCGCCCTTCGATCCGATCGTGTGGGACCGGCGGCGGTTCGAGCTGCTCTGGGGCTGGG
Organism: Vicinamibacterales bacterium; assembly: GCA_046331345.1. GTDB lineage: Bacteria > Acidobacteriota > Vicinamibacteria > Vicinamibacterales > CAVVIG01 > CAVVIG01. The sequence continues at coordinate 414,562 of JAXLRA010000008.1, forward strand.
CGTACCGCTTCGAGGCGTACACGCCCGTGGCAAAACGAAAGCTCGGGTACTACGCCCTGCCGCTGCTGTGGAAGGACGACGTGATCGGGTGGGCGAATGCGAGCGTGAAGGGTGGACTGCTCGCCGTAGAGACGGGATATGTCAGCGGAAGCGCCCCCCGGTCGAGGGCATTCAAGGCTGCCCTGGAGCGGGAGGTCGAAACATTGCGTGCGTTCCTGATGTGAGCGCTTGCCTCGAAGGGCACGAGAACCGCATTGGGCGGCCCACCTGAAGGTGGGCACTACGAAACGACTTCAGGCCCCGGGCCGACCAGCCCCCGAAGCCTGAAGCCAGGAGCCTGAAGCCTGAAGCCTGACGCCGCGGAGGCGGAGCGCCGGCAGGTACGCGTCGCACCTGCCGGCAGATGGCCTCCGCTTACTTCGCCGGCTTCAGCACGATGTGCTGGACGCGCCAGTTCTGCGCTTCACCCGTGTACAGCTCGTTCTCGCTGACGCAGTGCATCTGGTGCACCCAGTAGAACTGGCCCACCTTCTTGCCCAGCGTCCCGAACCAGCCGAGGAGCTTGCCGTCGAGCGAGAGCTTGTAGATCTTGCCGCCCGCATCGGCCGAGTAGAGGAACTGCTCGCCCTGCGCGTTCGGCGGCGTGACGCACACGGCCCACGGCGCGCGCACGTTGCTGAAGATCGCCTTGCGGTTCAGGTCGGGGTCGTACACCTGGATGCGGTTGTTGCCGCGGTCCGCGACGTAGATCAGCCCGTTCTTGTCGTATGTGATGGCGTGCGGCGTGTTGAACTGATCGGGCGCCGTGCCGCGTGACCCGATCGACTTCACGAAGTCGCCGTCCTTGGTGAACTTGGCCACGCGCGAGTTGTCGTAGCCGTCGGCCACGAAGATGTTGCCCTGCGTGTCGAAGGCGACGTCGGTCGGCCGGCCGAATGAGCCGCCGCGGCCCGCGCCCGCGCCCGGACGCGCGTTGCGCCCGCGCTCGGTGTGCGCGGCATCCTCGAGGAACTCCTCGAGGTAGTCGATCGCCTCGTCCTTGCGCCCGAGCACCATGGTGACCCGTCCCTGCGGGTTGAACTTCATCACCATGTTCGAGCCCTCGTCGACCACCCACACGTTGTCGTCCTTGTCGACGCGGACGGCATGCGCGAACGAGAAGCCGTACGAGTTCTGGCCCCATTCCTTCACGAAGGCATTCTTCTCGTCGAACTCGAAGAGGTGCGCGGCCTGCGCGCCGCGCGCCGGGCCGGCATTGCCCGTGCGCGTGAAGACGAAGAGATGCTTCTTCGAGTTGATGGCCACGCCCTCGGTCTCACCGATGGTGTTGCCGGTCGGCATCAGCGGCAGCTCGGTGGCGTCGTACGGAATCTGCGGCGTGTTCTTCTCGAGTTCGGTCTGCGCCTGGAGTGCGGCCTGCTGTTCGGGGCTCAGGCCACGGCCGGGACCCTGCTGGGCTTCCACGGCGCCACGCTGGGCGTACGCGGCTACGCCCACGGCGATGAGTAGTGCCAGTGCGATACGTTTCAAGGGGATCTCCTCTTGCGGTTGACCCGCGGAGGATCTTCACGCGGGCGGACGCGAGTATAGCGTCCGCCGCACGGTGCACGCGCGCAACTCCGCGCGCTTCCGAACTCTTTATCGTGCGGCGTCGAGTTCCTTACGCGACGCGCACCACGAACCGTCCACGCGCATCACCGGCGAGCAGCGTGTCGAAGGCACGGCTCAGCCCGTCGAGTCCGATCGTCGTCGTGGTCTCGGGCAGGTGCTGCGGACGCAGGTCGGTCGCCAGCCGGGACCAGACCTCGCGGCGCAGCGGCATGGGGCAGGTGGCGGAGTCGATGCCGAGCAGCTTCACGCCCCGGAGGATGAACGGCATCACGGTGGTGTGCAGGTCGTGGCCGGCGGTGAGTCCCGAACTCGCAATGGTGCCGCCGACCATCATCGTGCGCGTGAGCCACGCGAGGATCTCGCCGCCCGCGGCGTCGACGGCTCCGGCCCAGGTGGCCTTCTCGAGCGGGCGCGTCCCCATCTGCAGGTCCGCCCGCAGCACGACGCGGCTGGCACCAAGCATCCGCAGCCAGTCGGCCGCCTCGGCCTTGCCCGTGAGCGCGGTGACGTCGTACCCGCGCGCGGCGAGCGCCTGCACCGCCATGCACCCGACGCCGCCGGTGGCGCCCGTGACGATGACCGGACCCGAACCGGGCGCGAGCCCGTTGCGCTCCATCTCGACAATCGAGAGGGCAGCCGTGAAGCCCGCAGTGCCGATGGCCATGGCGTCGAACAGCGAGAGACCAGCGGGGAGCGGCACGATCCAGTCGGCCGGCACGCGCGCGTACTCGGCGAAGCCGCCATCATGCGAGACGCCGAGGTCGAAGCTCGTCGCAATCACCGCATCTCCCGGCGCGAACCGTCCATCAGTACTCGAGACCACGGTGCCCGAGAGGTCGACGCCGCCGTTCACGGGAAAGCGGCGCACCACCTTGCCCGCGCCGGTGCCCGCGAGCGCATCCTTGTAGTTGACGCTCGAGTACGCGACCTTCACGACCACCCCGCCCGGCGACAGGTCGTCGATGGTCATCGGCGTCAGCCGTGCGACGGTGCGGTCGTGCTCCGAGAAGATGCGGAACGCGGTGAACGCGGACATGGCCGCGATGATATTGCAGAATTCAGATCGGCTCACGCCGCGATCTTCGAGGCGACTTCGAGCAGCTGGGGTGCGCGGGCGTCGAGACGTTCGAGGAAGCCCTCGTCGAACCCGGCGCGCACGAAGACCGGATCGGCGATGAGGTCGATCTCTTCCGGCGTGCCGCCGAAGCCGTAGCGGTGGGCGAGGCGGTTGGCCAGGTACGCGATCGCGGCGCCCTGCTGGTGCGCCGGAGCCAGGTCCGGTTCGTGATGCCACGCCACGGGCATCCGGATCTCGTCGGCAAAGCGCCACAACTGCAACGCCCTGGCGCCGACGGCGGCGTGACGCGACGCGAGGCACGCCTCGAAGCGCGCCTGTCCCATGGTGGACGGGATCGGCTTGTCGTCGTGCGCGACCTTGAGGATCACGAACTTCCCGATGTCGTGCAGCAGTCCGTAGAGGAAGGCCGCATCCGGATCGGCACCAAGCCGCTCCGCGACGTACGACGCCAGGTAGCCCGTGCCGACGCAGTGGTCTACCATCTGCCTGGCGTTCGCGCCGTAGGTTTTCGGGTTGCGCAGCCGCGCCGTGAGGGTGGCGGCCATCACCAGCTGGCGGACCGCGCGCGTCCCCACGCGGACGACCGCCTGGTCGATGGACGTGATCGTCGTGGCGGAGGCGCTGAACGCGGAGTTCGCCAGGCGGACGACGTTGACGGCGAGGATGGGATCCTTGCCGATCACGTGGGCGAGCCGCGCCGCGGAGATTTCAGGATCGCGAACTTCCCATGCGATCTCCACCGCGAGCGCCGGAATCATCGGGCTGAACGTATCGAGCGACCGGGTCCACCCGCCGTCGTCGAGCCAGGCGATCCATCCGTTGCCCTGCGATGCACTCTGCCACGCCGCGCCCATGTCTGCGCAGTCTCTCACTTCGCGGCGTGCGGCGGCAACGGGCGGCATGGCTGCCACACAAATCGGCGTGGGGGAACTGAAGCTTGAAGGTCGGGAGGGTCAGGCGGCGATCTTCCGCGCCACTTCGTAGAGCCCTGGGGCCTTGGCGTCGAGTTCCGCGAGGAACGCCTCGTCGAGCCCGAGCTTCGCGAAGGTCGGGTCGTCGAGCGGCGATTCGGGAACGGCGGGGCAGCCGAAGCCGTACCGGTGGGCGAGGCGGTTGGCCGCGTAGAGGATGGCCGCCTGCGGCAGATGGCCGTGGGCCTCCGCCGGCTGGTGATGGAACGTCACCGGGAGCCTGATCTCGTCGGCGAACTGCCAGCGCGAGAGCGCCTTGCCGCCGATGGCCGCGTGCCGCGACTCGATGCACTGCGCGAGGCGCGCCTCGGTCATCGACGCCGGCACCGGGCGATCCTCGTGGGCGAGTTTCAGGATCACGAACTTGCCGATGTCGTGAAGCAGCCCGCAGAGGAACGCCGCATCCGAGTCGTCGTCCACCCGGTCGGCGACGAGCCAGCCGAGGTAGGCGGTGCCGATGGAGTGATCCACCAGTTCGCGCGCCGCGGAACCGTAGGTCCTGGGGTTGCGGAGTTTCGAGGTGATGCAGCTCGCGGTCACCAACTGGCGGACCGCCCGCGTGCCGACGCGTACCACCGCATCGCTGAGCGAGGTGATGGTGGTGGCCGACGCGCTGAACGCCGAGTTGGCGAGCCGAACGACGTTGGCCGCCATGACCGGGTCCTTGCTGATGACCTGGGTCAGCCGGATCGCGGACACGTCCGGATCCTGGGCGATGCGCGCCACTTCGACGGCCAGCGCGGGGATCATGGCGGTGGTGGCGTCGAGCAGCCGCTCCCAGGCGCCGGAGTCAAGCCAGTCGATCCAGGCCTGCGTCTCCCCGGTGCTCTGTGGTTTCTGCCACTCGCTGCTCATCATGCCATCCCCGCATCGGCGACACTGGCGCGCGACTGCGCACACAGGCCCCCTACCCGCAATATCGGCTCGAACCGGCGAGGCATCAGGATGGACGAGCTTGAGCGCAGGTGCTGGTCCGCCTGAAGGCGGACCCCACGAGTGTCCGCGAGCAACTCCTCTCGACCGCCGACCCCACGAGTGTCCGCGAGCAACTCCTCTCGACCGCCGCCCCTGACCTCCGCCCCCTAACCCTGGCCCGAACCCCTGACCTCTGTTCTCTAACTTCCAACTTCTAACTTCTAAGTTCTAACTTCTGACTTCCCCCCAACCTCCAACCCCCAACCTCCGACTCTGGCCCTGCCCCCGACCCTGCCCCCTACTTCCCTCCGCACGCCATGGGACGGGACGGCACGCCGGAGATCCGCGGCGGGCGGTTCAGGAGGTCTGCGCCCCAGGAGGCCGGGTGGGCCTGGAGCCACGCGGCGATCTCCTCGCGCAGGATGCCCGAACTGCGCTCGAGCACCTGGACCGGCATCACCGGCGTCAGGAACGCGTCGCCGCCGGTGGAGAGGAAGTCCGTGGTGACGACGCGCAGGCGCTCGTGGTCGGCTACCGGGGCGCCGGACAGACGATGCAGTGAGACACGCACGGCGCCGCCGATGCAGGACGCCGCGGCCCGCACGCCGCCCAGCACCACCATGCTGCCGCTGCGTGTCAGGTTCCCTTCGATGACCCGCGCCAGCTGGGCGCCCGTCAGGGCGATGGCGACGCGCTGGTTGTCGAACGGAATGAGGGCGTGCAACGCGCCGTAGGTGAAGGGGCCCTCGGCGATGTCCGACCGGAAACCGGTTGTATTCGTCAGGGCGGCGTCGGCCGCAGGGTCGAGGGCGAGCATCCAGTCGGCGGCCAGATCGCCGGCGGGGCTCTGCCCCGACTCGTCGTGCGGCAGGTGCACGCTCGACACCGACTCGAGCGACAGCGCGCGTCGTGCCCTGCCCGCGTCCACGGCGGGCGCAACCAGGGTTGCGAGGTCGCCGCCCCGGGCCACGATCGCGCCTTCGTACTCGACGGCGCGGCTGCCCGGCGCATCGGCTGTCGCGCAGCCATCCTGGCCCGGTGTCACGTGCGTGCAGATCGGCTGCGGCTGGTGCACGCGGTGGGCGCGCGGCTGCCGCGAGGCGCGGTCGATCGTGAAGTCGACCCGTCCGAACGTCCGCGCCCCCCAGCCCGACTGGATGATGGGAATGCCGTTCACCTCGCGCGCGAGCGGGTCGTGACGGTGTCCCGCGACGACGGCATCGACCAGTCCCTTCGGCAGCGCGCTGGCGAGCTGGAAGATCTCGGCGTCCGGCTCACAGGAGGAGAGGTCGTCGAGCGCCCCTGCCCGCGTGCAGCGCCCGCCGGCGTGGGCGACGGCGATGATCAGGGTCGCGCCCTCGGCACGCAGGCGGGTGGCCTGTTCGACGAGGGCGGGCAGCAACGGGGTTGTGGCCAGGCCGGCGACGTTCGGGGCAGCGGTGAAGGTCAGCGCCGGCTCGGTGATGAGCCCGACGAGTCCGACCCGGACGCCCGCGATCTCCACCACGACGGACGGCGACGTGTTCGGGAACGTGACCGGCTGGCTGGTGCGTGTGTCGATCAGGTTCGCCGCGAGGAACGGGAAGTGTGCCTGACGGAGACGGGCCTCCAGCGCGCCGCGGGGATTCTCTGCCGGGCTGGGGTTGGTCCGGCTGAAGCCGGACCCCACGACTGCGGGTGCGGCCGGGTCTGGATGAAGCCCGATGCCCGCAGGTCCTTCCGGCATTGCGGGACCTGGTCCGTCTGTCGGTGTTGCGGCGGGCCCTTCGGGCCCGAAGTCGAACTCGTGATTGCCGAGGGCGGCGGCCTGGTAGCCGAGCGCGTTGAACGCGTCGACGATCGTGCGCCCCTCGTCCATGTTGGACTCGAGCGTGCCCTGGAGCAGGTCGCCGGCGTCCACCAGCAGCACCGCGCCCGAGTCGCGCGCGTGCGGCGCGCAGGTTGGCGAGGTAGCCGCTGAAGACGGGCAGGCCGTTGGCGCCGTCAGGGCCGAGCAGGGCGCCGTGGATGTCGTTGGTGCCGACGAGGGAGAGCGTGATCGTCTCCGGTGTCGCCTGGGCGCACGCCTCGAGTTGCAGGGCGAGTGCGCACGCACAGGCGAGTCCGGCACGGGTCATCGCGGCGCGGCGCCTTCTTCCTTCTCGCGCGAGCGCGCGCCGCGCAGCACGTTCTCGAGCGCGTGATTGCCTTCGTGGCAGGCGTACTCGTACATCAGCTCGTCGGTCTGCACCCAGGGGTACTCGCCGGTCCAGGGCCGATCCCACGTCTCCGGGTCCTCGATGGTGAAGCGGTAGAGGATGGTCTTCGGATCGATCTTCGTGAAGCGCTCGACCACGTGCAGCTTGTCGCTCGACCCCTGGAACTGCGTCTTGTCCGTGAAGTTGGTGGTGTCGACGACCAGCGTGTCGCCCTCGAAGTGGCCGATCGAGTCGCCGTTCCAGCGGCGCACCGACTCGGGCAGGTGCTTCGCATCGAGGCGGATCACGCGAGCGTCGTGCACCATCTCGTTCAGGATCATGATCGACGTCGGCGTCTGCACGATCTGCTTGAGGTTGTTGTAGAAGTAGTTCGGCAGCGTGGGCGGGCCCGACGTGGAGCCGAAGCCGAGCAGGCAGCGTTCGGCCAGCGGGCGCGCCTCCGGATTGTCGAAGGCGGCGGCCGGCCCGGCCGACGAACTCGACTCGTCGGCTCCCGGGGCCACGGCTCGCCGGGCGTACGCGGCGTTGCGTTCCCGGGCCGAGGCCTTCATCGGCGGGATGCGCCCGTCCGGCGGATCGACGACGATCGACGTCCGGTACTCGCCGTTGATCTTGATGACGGTGGAGCCCATCGCCACCCAGAACTGGTTGTAGCCGCCGACCACGCCGCCGCCGCCCCGCCAGAGCTGTTCGAGGTAGGACTTGGTGGGGGAGGTGTCCCCGCCGACCGGTGGCGCCGTACGGTTGGGGTCGTCCGGGGCCGCCGCGGCCTCCTGCCGCTTCGCCTCGTACTCCTCCATGGCCTTCGCCTCTTCCGGCGTCAGCTTCGCGCGCCCCTTGAACTCAGCCGGCCGCTCGATCGGCGTCATCGTCGCCACGTCGTAGGTGCCTTGCAGATCCGGCACCTTCCGGCCCTGCTGTCCCTCGACGGTCGTGACCAGGAGGAACGGAACGGTCAGGGCGCCAGCCGCCGCGCATCCGGCGGCTTTCCACAGTCGCTGCATCATGCCTGCACCTCGCGGCACAGATTCTACGGCACGCGAGGCCGGGACAGCCGGGAAAGCCAGGAGGGCCTGTAGCGCCGAGACCCTTGAGGGCCAGGAACCGCGGAGATGTGCACTTCCCGGCCGTCCAGACTCTCCCGGCCTTCCCGGCCTCACCTGCCATCCATCCTTTTGGATACGACCGAATCCTGACTACCCCATTGCAGTCATTTCACGCCCGGGGACGCCCCGGAACAGGGCATACTCTTGTGCTGCCTTGGGAGGTGTGTACCCGGGGCGACGGCGTGCTGGTTCGGGGCGGTACGCCGGTAGTTCGAGGTGACGACGAGAACCCCCCGGGAGGATCGTGGAATGAGGATTGGCTCCATCAGGAAGGCGCTGTTCATGGCGCTGGCAGCTCTCTGCCTGCTGCCGATGACGGCCCTCGCCCAGAGCGCGTTTACGGGCGTGGTGAAGGATACGTCGGGCGCCGTGCTGCCCGGTGTGACGGTTGAAGTTGCCAGTGACGCACTCATCGAGAAGACGCGTTCGGTCATCACCGACGCGGACGGCGGTTACCGCCTGGTCGATCTGCGACCCGGCACTTACTCGTTGACGTTCTCGCTCGAAGGGTTCTCGACGGTGAAGCGCGAGGGCGTGCAGCTCTCGTCCGACTTCACGATGACCATCAACACGGAACTGAAGGTCGGCGCGCTCGAAGAGACGCTGACGGTCACCGGTGCCGCCCCTGTGGTCGACGTGCAGAGCACGACGAAGTCGCAGGTGCTGAACCGCGAAGCGCTGGACGCGATCCCCACGGGCCGCACCATCCAGGGCATGGGCCAGCTCATCACGGGCGTCTCCCTGAACCAGCCTGACATCGGCGGGTCCAAGGCCATGCAGCAGACCTACATGTCGGCCCACGGCGCTGGCGCGTCGCAGGTGACGGTGCAGGTCGACGGCCTCATGGTGAACGGCCTCGACGTCGACGGCGCGGTGCAGAACTACTTCAACAGCTCGATGTCGCAGGAAATGGTCTACACGACCGCAGGTGCGGGCGCGGACGTCTCCGGTGGCGGCGTGCGCCTGAACATGATTCCGCGCGACGGCGGCAACCTGATCAGCGGCAGCCTCTTCACGGGCTTCCAGAACGAGTCGTTCCAGGGTGACAACGTCACCGACAGCCTGATTGCGCGTGGCGTCCGCACGGCGGACGGCATCGGCAAGCTGTGGAACACGGAAGGTGCGTTCGGCGGCCCGATCAAGAAGGACAAGATCTGGATCTTCGCCTCGGCGCGTAACTTCATCCTCGACACCCTCCCGGCCAACACCTTCAACAGCGTGGCCGGCACGGGCAGCAACTTCGTGGCGCCGACGGCCGACACCAGCAGCAAGGGTGTCGATCCGCAGAGCATCCGCTCCGTCCAGGCGCGCATGACGTTCCAGCTCTCCCAGAAGAACAAGCTGGCTGTCTACAACGACCGCCTGCTGAAGAACCGTGGTTCGGCCATGACCGCCGGCTTCGACCCGGCGACCGCGGGCATCATCTGGAACTCGCCGATCTACACGACCGGCTCCATCAAGTTCACCTCGACGGTGACGAGCAAGATCTTCCTCGAGAGCGGCTTCTCGACGAACTTCGAGCGCTACAACACGATCTACCAGGAAGGCCTGCAGAAGGAGCGCACGGATCCGGCCTGGTACACCACCATCAACCGTACCGATAGCGGCCGCGGCACCCAGTGGGGCGCCGGCGCCGGCATCAACGGCATGTACCCGGACAGCCTCGCGCTGATGACGTCGGTCTCCTACGTCACCGGTTCGCACAACGTGAAGGTCGGTATCCAGGATCACTGGGGCACCTACCGCAACACGCGTCTGGCGAACGGCGACCTGCGCGCGGTGTTCATCAACGGTGTGCCGCAGTCGGTCAACATCCTGAACACGCCGGTCGACTACACCGACAAGCTGAAGATGGACCTTGGCCTGTTCGCGCAGGACCAGTGGACGATCAAGCGCCTGACCGTGAACTACGGCGCGCGCTACGAGGTCTTCAAGCACGGTGTGGCGAACGAGCAGTCGGGCGCCGGCCGCTTCGTGGCCGCCCGCCAGTTCTCCGAGATCGACATGCCGACCTGGAAGAGCATCGCGCCGCGCGTCGGCGTGATCTACGACCTCTTCGGGAACCAGAAGACCGCGGTGAAGGCCAGCTTCGGCAAGTTCATGCAGGCCGGCACGGTGGGCTTCTCTCAGTCGCAGAACCCGCTGCTGCTCACCAGCCAGAACGTCTCCTGGACGGACCTGAACGGCGACGGCAACCCGCAGGGTGAACTGGGCTGCGTCTACCTGTCGGCTGGCTGCGAAATCAACGTCGCAGGCAACGCCACCACGGCGCGTCAGCTCCCGGCGAACTTCGGCGTCGTGGCCCCGGTGGCCTACGCGTCGGACATCAAGCGCATGTACAACCTGGAGACCGCGGCCAGCATCCAGCACGAAATCTACCGTGGCGTCTCCGTCACGGCTGGCTGGTACCGTCGTGAGTACTTCAACCTGCGCCGCCGCTTCAACACGGGCGTCTCGCTGAGCGACTTCACGCCGTTCACGGTGTTCAGCCCGGTTGACGGCTCGCCGATCACCTACAACAACATCAGCTCGGCGAAGGTCTCGCAGATTGCGACCAACCTCGTCGACCAGAACGCCCCCGACCGCTCGATGAAGTACAACGGCTTCGAGTACAACTTCACCGCGCGCATCGGCAAGGTGAACCTGTTCGGCGGCGGCATGTCCGAGCGCATCCTCACCAACACCTGCGACGACGGCTGGAACCCGAACCTGCTGCTGTACTGCGACCAGTCGCAGAACGGCCTCCCGTTCCGGACCCAGTTCAAGATCGCCGGTTCGGTGCCGCTGAAGTACGGCATCAACTTCGGTGTGGCGTTCCAGAGCCTGCCGGGTTACGTCTACGGCACGACCGCCCAGTACGCCCTCACGGGTGTTTCGGGTCCGTCGGGCATCACGACGAACAACCCGCCGGCCGGTGTCGGTTCGGTGTGGCAGATCACCCGTACCACCACCTACACGGCGAGCAGCCCCTGCGTCGCGCAGGGCAAGTGCGCCGTCGGTCAGGTCGTCAACCCGGGCCAGACCCAGGCAACCCTGAACATCCCGCTGGTGGCGCCGATGACCGAATACGGCGACCGTATCAACCAGCTGGACCTCAACCTGACCAAGAACATCAAGGTTGGCCGCTTCAACATCCAGCCGAAGGTTGACCTGTTCAACGCCCTGAACCGCGCGCCGGTGACGAGCGTGCTCGGCCTGAACTACGGCACGGCGGCCTACATGGTCCCGTCCGTGATTCTGAACCCGCGCACGTTCCAGGTCGGCGCGAACGTCCGGTTCTAACCGGCTCGCCTGAATCGTCCAGCGAGCCTGCGGGCTGGCTGGGCAGGTAGGGCAGGCAGGAATGACCAAGAAGGGGGGCTCCTCTCACGAGGGGCCGCCCTTTTTTCGTTCGACACGGAACTTGGAACTGAGAACTCCGAAGTGAACTGACGAAACGGAGAGCTCACGGTCTGAAGTGCACTTCTCCAGTTCCCTTCGAAGTTCTGACTTCTAACTTCCACCCCGTCCGCCTCCAGATCCAGACAATTGGAACACACCGGCCCATTAGGGATGTTCCCTACATATGCCGCCGGTTCGCCGGGTGCATACTGTCGCGCCGGTCGCTGGATGGCGCTGCGTGCTGGCAGACCCCTGGTCCCGTCGTTCCCCTTGTCGGTCGGTCCCCTGTCGGTTCGGTGTGTACAGACGCGGAGGATTCGGAATGAGGAATGGTTCCAACATCAAGGCGCTGTTCGTGGCACTGGCGCTGCTGGCCCTGCCGGCCCTTGCCCAGGCCCAGAGTGCGTTCACGGGCGTCGTGAAGGACACGTCGGGCGCCGTGCTGCCCGGCGTGACGGTGGAAGCGGCAAGCGATGCGCTCATCGAGAAGACGCGGTCGGTGATCACCGACGCGGACGGCGGTTACCGCCTGGTCGATCTCCGGCCCGGCACCTACTCGCTGACGTTCTCGCTCGAAGGGTTCTCGACGGTGAAGCGCGAGGGCGTGCAGCTCTCGTCCGACTTCACGATGACCATCAATACCGAACTGAAGGTCGGTGCGCTCGAAGAAACGCTGACCGTGACCGGCGCGGCGCCGACGGTCGACGTGCAGAGCACGACGAAGTCGCAGGTGCTGAACCGCGAAGCGCTGGACGCGATCCCCACGGGCCGCACCATCCAGGGCATGGGCCAGCTCATCACCGGGGTGTCGTTGAACTCGCCGGACGTCGGCGGTAGCCGGGCGATGCAGCAGACCTACATGTCGGCGCATGGCGCCGGGGCGTCGCAGGTGACGGTGCAGGTCGACGGCCTCATGGTCAACGGCCTCGACGTCGACGGCGCGGTGCAGAACTACTTCAACAGCTCGATGTCGCAGGAGATGGTCTACACGACCGCGGGCGCGAACGCGGACGTCTCCGGTGGCGGCGTCCGCCTGAACATGATTCCGCGCGACGGCGGCAACACGATCTCGGGCAGCCTGTTCACCGGTTTCCAGAACGAGTCGTTCCAGGCCGACAACGTGACCGACGACCTGATCAAGCGCGGCGTGCGCACGGCGGACGGCATCGGCAAGCTGTGGAACACGGAAGCGTCCCTGGGCGGCCCGATCAAGAAGGACACGCTGTGGTTCTTCGGCTCGGCGCGCAACTTCATCCTCGACACGCTGCCGGCGAACACCTTCTACAGCCAGGCGGGCACCGGCTCGAACTTCGTGGCGCCGACACCGACCAGTGAGAAGGGCGTGGACCCGCAGAGCATCCGCTCGGTGCAGGCGCGCCTGACCTTCCAGCTGTCGCAGAAGAACAAGCTGGCGATCTACAACGACCGCCTCCTGAAGAACCGGGGGTCGGCGATGACGGCCGGCTTCGATCCGGCGACGGCGGGCATCATCTGGAACTCGCCGATCTATACGACCGGCTCGATCAAGTTCACCTCGACGGTGACGAGCAAGATCTTCCTCGAGACCGGGTTCTCGACGAACTTCGAGCGCTACAACACCATCTACCAGAAGGGGCTCGCCAAGGAACGCAGCGATCCGGCCTGGTACACGACGATCAACCGCACGGACACGGCGCGCGGTACCGCGTGGGGCGCCGGTGCCACGAACCAGGGCATGTATCCGGACAGCCTCGCGCTGATGCTGGCGGTCTCCTACGTCACGGGCGCCCACAACGTCCGTGTCGGCGTGCAGGACCACTGGGGCACCTATCGCAACACGCGCACGGCGAACGGCGACCTTCGCGCCCAGTTCCAGAATGGCGTGCCGTTCCAGGTCACCATCCTGAACACGCCGGTCGACTACACCGACAAGCTGAAGATGGACCTCGGCCTGTTCGCGCAGGACCAGTGGACGATCAGGCGCCTGACCGTGAACTACGGCGCGCGCTTCGAGGTGTTCAAGCACGGCGTCGCCAACGAGCAGTCGGGCGCCGGCCGCTTCGTGGCGGCCCGCCAGTTCTCGGAGATCGAGATGCCGACCTGGCAGAGCATTGCCCCGCGCATCGGCATCATCTACGACCTGTTCGGGAACCAGAAGACCGCGGTGAAGGCCAGCTTCGGCAAGTTCATGCAGGCCGGCACGGTGGGCTTCTCGCAGTCGCAGAACCCGCTGCTCCTCACCACGCAGAGCGTGGCCTGGACCGACCTGAACGGCGACGGCAACCCGCAGGGTGAACTGGGCTGCGTGTACCTGTCGGCTGGCTGCGAGATCAACGTGGCTGGCAACGCCACCACGGCGCGCCAGCTCCCGGCGAACTTCGGCGTCGTCGCCCCCGTGGCCTACGCGCCGGACATCAAGCGCATGTACAACATCGAGTCCTCCGCGAGCATCCAGCACGAGATCTTCCGCGGCATCTCGCTGACCGCCGGGTGGTATCACCGCGACTACCGGAACCTGCGCCGTCGCTTCAACACCGGTGTGGCGCTGAGCGACTTCACGCCGTTCACGCTCTACAGCCCGATCGACGGCTCGCCCATCCAGTACTTCAACGTGGCCGCCGCGAAGGCGTCGCAGCTCGCGACGAACCTGGTGGACCAGAACGCCCCGGATCGCTCGATGAAGTACAACGGGTTCGAATACAACTTCACGGCGCGCATCGGCAAGGTGAACCTGTTCGGTGGCGGCATGTCGGAGCGCATCCTCACCAACACCTGTGACGACGGGTGGAACCCGAACCTGCTGCTGTACTGCGACCAGAGCCAGACCGGCATTCCGCTCCGCACGCAGTTCAAGGTGGCCGGGTCCGTGCCGCTCAAGTTTGGCATCAACTTCGGGGTGGCGTTCCAGAGCCTGCCCGGGTACGTCTACGGCACGCAGGCGCAGTATGCGCTGGCCGGTGTGTCGGGGCCGTCGGGCATCACGACGAACAACCCGCCGGCCGGTGTGGGCACGGTCTGGCAGATCACGCGGACCACGGCGTACACCGCCAGCAGCCCCTGCGTGGCGCAGGGCAAGTGCACGGTGGGCCAGCTGGTCGATCCGGGCATGACGCAGTCGTCGCTGAACGTCCCGCTGGTGGCGCCGATGACGGAGTACGGCGACCGCATCAACCAGCTCGATATCAACTTCACCAAGAACATCAAGATTGGGCGCTTCAACATCCAGCCCAAGCTCGACATGTTCAACCTGCTGAACGTGGCGCCCGTGACCAGCGTGCTGGGGCTCAACTTCGGCACGGCCGCCTACAACGTGCCGTCGGTGATCCTGAACCCGCGCACGGTTCAGGTCGGCGCGAACGTCCGCTTCTAACGTTCCGACGCTAGAACTCAGAAGGTAGAAGTCAGAACTGGGGCGGCTCCTCGAGAGGGGGGCCGCCCTTTTTTCTTGAACCCAGACCTTAGAAGTCAGAACTCAGAAGTGAACTGAAGAGCTGGAGAAGGGAACTTCAGAACTTCCCTTCTCCAGTTCACTTCTAACTTCTAAGTTCTGAGTTCCCGTGAGGCTGTGCTCGCCAACGTGCGGATTGCGTGTTACCTTGTGTTCACCGTCGCAGGCGCATTTCGCGTCGCGGCGCCAACAATAGGCTCATTAGCGACCCCGGCCTCCGATTCCGGAGGCACCCAAAATTGGTCGCGGCCGGGAGGTGCATGCATGGCAGACACCACCGGGAGCAGTCGGTAGACGCTCCCAACTGAGTGGGAAGGGCCGGCGGGAAACCGCCGGCCTTTCTTTTTGTGGGGCCCCTCCACCACGATCACACCGCCGCGTCCGCCAACTGACGGATCGCGTCTTGCGTTGCCGCCGGGTCTACGGAGGAGCGACGCATGACAGACATCCGGTTTCAGAGTTTCGAGGACGGCGAACTCGCCGACATCTGGTACGCGCTTGGCGGCGCAGCCGTGCGGCATCCGGAACACTTCAAGCCGCTGATGGATTCGGTTGCGACCGAATTGCTCGATCGTCGCGGCGTGGGGCTCAACCCGTGGCTCGAAGAGCGGTACCGGCCCTACCGGCTGACCGACTCGAGCGAAGATGCGCGGGCGAACCGCGAGAGCGCGCCGGACACGGCCACCTTGGAAGCGGAGGTGTCGCGTGGGTAACCCCGTGCCACCCAACCACCGCCAGGTGCACGACGTCGTGGAACCCGAGCCCCAGGGCGACGGCGATCCCGGGCCGCAGGCACCGAAGGACCCGCCGCCGGATCCGAAAGCCGTGCGCAGCAACATGGACCTGCCCGGGATGGACGCGCCCGAATCGCAGGAGTGACGGCTGGCCGCAGCGCCCGCTATGCGACAATCCTGCTGTGATGCGATTCATGACAGTGGGTGCGCTGCTGGTGTGCACGGTCGCCGCGTGTGGTGGCGGGAGCCCGGCCTCGACCTCATCCGAATCATCCGCGCCAGGCGTCGACAAACGCCCGAAGCTGGTGGAGACCACAACGCCGGGAACGGTGACGCGGGGCGACTCGTCCACCAACCTCGACACGACGCCGATCAGCGCCGCCGATTACCAGATGTACGTGGCCATCATGGGCGGCGCCTCCGCGATGCTGAGCACACTGACCGACGCGGAGAAGCACGCGCTCGAGGTGGCCAAGCGGGTCGAGAGCGGCGCCGAGAAAGTGTCGGCCGCGACCGAGCCGCTGCTCGCGCAGGCGCGGACGCTCCGCCAGCGCGACATCGAACTGGCGAGGCTGCAGGGCATCGAGCCGCGATATCTCCAGGTGAAGCAGAAGATCGAGGCGGTCATCGGACCGCGGGCCACGCCGCCCGCCGACGGTGACACCGTGGCGAAGGAGAACCTGCGCTATCTCGAGGCTCACCGCGCGTCGATCGAGCGGCTGCAGAAGATTCTCAACGACCCGCTCTCGCGGCCCCCAGGCGCCCCGGTGCTGCCGGTCGAGTGACTCCTGAATTGCAGATTGCAGATTTCAGATTGCAGATTTGAGCTTCGACTCGGGGCTGCCATTCTGAAATCTGAATTCTGAAATCTCCCATGCCCTGATCCCTGATCCCCAGTTCCTGATCCCTGACCATGGATACCCCGTCTCTCTCCCAGTGGGGCATCGACGACCGTCACCTCGACGAGCGCTTCGTGCGTGCGTCCGGGCCTGGCGGCCAGAACGTGAACAAGGTGTCCACGGCGGTCGAACTGCGCCTGGACCTCGACGCCATTGCGCTGCCGCCGGACATGCGTCAGCGCCTGGTGACGATGGCCGGGAGCAAGATGGTGGGCGACAACGTGCTGCTCATCGACAGCCGTGAGCATCGCACGCAGGCGCAGAACCGTGAGGCCGCCCGCGAGCGCCTGGCCGCACTGCTGCTGGCCGCCTCGAAGCGTCCACGCACGCGCAGGAAGACGAAGCCCTCGAAGGCCTCGAAAGAGCGGCGGATCGAGACGAAGAAAGTGCGGAGCCGGGTGAAGGCCGGGCGGCGGGCGAAGGCTGATGACTGAGAGCTCGCCACCGCGGAGTGCGCGGAGGTCGCGGAGCCTTCTGTGAAGGAAGGTCTCCGCGGTCTCCGTGTCCTCCGTGGTGGAGCGTTCGTTCTAGCGGCGACGCGTCAGAACTTGACGATGGCGCCGAGCTGGAACACGCGGCCCACGAGAATCGACGAGGGCTGCATGTAGGCGGTCGTGCCGAAGTTCAGGCCGCGCACCGCGTAGACCGGCGAGACGTTCAGCGCGTTGAAGAGGTCGAACTTGGGCTGCACGCTGATGCGGCCGACCTTGATCGTCTTCGTCACGTTGAAGTCGAGCTGGTTGATGCGGTCGCCGAACTCGGTGTTCGGCGCGATGAGCGGCACCGAGAGCGACGCCACGGTCATGCCCGGGTCGACAAGCTGACCGACCGAGCACTTGCCCTGCGCCACGCAGGGGCTCGAGGCGTTGTAGGTGGTGGTCGGCGTGATCAGCCACACCGTGCCCGCGCCGTTCGGCGTGTTCAACTGCGTGGCCGAGGGCTGACCGGTCGGACCCGTGGGGCCGCCCTCGCGTCCGGCGAGCGCGCCGGTGCCGAAGCCGTAGCCGGGCAGGCTCTGCAGCGAGAAGCCGGCCTGGAAGCCCCACATGATGGGCACCGACCCGGCGATCTTGAACTGCGTGCGGAACGGGATGCCGCTCTTGGTCTGGTCACAGTAGAGCAGCAGGTTGGGGTTCGACTGCTCGTCGCACACCTGGGCGATGACCTTCTCGCTCATGCCGCCGCCGAACAGGTTCGCGCCGTGCGGGAGCCGGGCGTTGAAGTTGTACTCGAACCCGTTGAACCACATCTTCCGGTCGCTGCCGGCCGTCCGATCGACGTAGTTGATCGCGGACCGCTTTGCCGAGCTCACGTTGTTGTACTCGATCGGCGAACCGTCGATCGGGCTGTAGAGCGTGAACTTGGTGTAGTCGGAGAACGACTGCAGCGTGTTGTCGCGGCGGCGGAGGTTGTGGTAGTCGCGGTGATACCAGCCGGCCGTGACCGACACGCGGGGCAGCAGTTCGTGCTGCACCGAGACGGCGGTCTCCACGTTGTACATCCGCTTGATGTCCGGGTCGAAGTTCGCGAGGCTCGCGATGCCGAAGCCGGTCGGCAGCTGCGCGAGGTTGATCTCGCAGCCGGCGGTCTGGTACACGCAGCCGAGCTCGCCCTGTGGCACGCCGTCGCCGTTGGCGTCGGTCCAGGCCACCGAGGCGGCCGTGAGCTGCAGCGGGTTGTAGCTCTCGGAGAAGCCGGTGGAGCCGGCCTGCATGTACTTGCCCATGCTGAACTTCAGCGCGGTCTTCTGGTTGCCGAAGATGTCGTAGACCAGGCCGCCGCGCGGGGCGATGCTGTTCCACGTCGGCATGTCGATCGGGCCGAAGGTGCGCGCCGCGGTGAAGCGGCCCGCCGGCGAGGTCTCGAGCGGGATGCCGTGCGCGAAGTGCTCGAAGCGCGCGCCGTAGTTCACGGTCAGGCGGTTGAACGTCCACGAATCCTGACCGTAGACGCCGATGTCGGCGTGCAGCTGGTCGTAGCGTTCGACGCGCGAGTTCAGGATCGTCGCGGTCGTCGCCACGCCGTTCAGGAAGACCGCGCGGATGTCACCATTCGAGTCGTCGGTGCGGCGGTAGCTGCCGAAGGTGTCCTGGATGCCGACCTTGATGTTGTGCGACCCGGTGACGTACGACACCGACCCGCCGAAGGTGTAGCGATCCGGATAGCGGCCGTAGGTCTGGCTCACGGCGTTCCACTGCGTGCCGAGCGCCGAGTCGGTCTTGTAGACCTGCGTGTACCACTCGGGCGTGCCGCGCTCCTTCTTGATGCCGGGCTGCATGAAGATGTTGTAGCGCTCGACGTTCGTGGAGAACCCGCCCTCGACGAGGATGCGGCTCGAGATCGTCGACGCCACCTTGATCGAGCCCGTGGTGTAGATCGGCGAGTTCCACTGTGCCGAGCCGGTTGCCGGATCGACACCGGCCGTCATGTCGGCGCCGCGGTTCTTCAGCAGGCGGTCGTTGTAGGCCGACAGCTTCGTCTTCTGGCTCAGCTGCCAGACGATGCGCGCCTGGAAGCTGTTGATGCTCTGATGGTCGATGCCGCGTTCCGTGCCCGGGATGGGCGCCCGGTTCGGGAGCGCCGTGCCGGGAATCGCCACCAGCGCATCGGCCGGGAGGGTGTTCAGGTGGAAGGTGCGGGCCGACCCGAAGAACCAGATCTTGTCCTTCTTGATGGGACCACCGAGCGATCCTTCGATGTTGTACAGCTTCTCGATGCCGTCCGGCGTCTTCACGCCGCGCTTCTTCAGGTCGTCCGTGAGGTTGCTGGTCTGGAAGCTCTGGTTCTGGTAGCCGGAGAAGAGGCTGCCGTTGAACACGTTGCCGCCGTCGCGCGGGATCATGTTCAGGCGCACGCCGCCGCCCGAGACGTCAGCGCCCGCGCCGGAGGTCGTGTACACCATCTCCTGCGACATCGAGCTGTTGAAGTAGTTCTGGACCGCGCCGTCGCCGTCGAGGCCGTTCACCAGCAGGCCGTCGACCTGGACGGTGGTCTGCGACGCGCCCAGGCCGTGCGTCGACATGTAGGTCTGCTGCATGGCGCGCGAGCCGCCGACGTCGGGAATGTTCAGCGAGACGCCCGTAATGAGCTGTCCCATGCCCTGGATGGTGCGGCCGGTGGGAATGGCGTCGAGCGCTTCCCGGTTGAGCACCTGGCTCTTGGTCGTGCTCTGCACGTCCACCGTGGGCGCCGCGCCGGTGACCGTCAGCGTTTCCTCCAGTGAGCCCACCTTGAGGTCGCTGTTGATGGTCATCGTGAAGTTCGCGGGGAGTTCAACCCCTTCGCGCTTCACCGTCGAGAAGCCCTCCAGCGAGAAGGTGATGGAGTAGACACCGGGCCTGAGGTCCGTCAGGCGGTAGCCTCCGGTGGTGTCCGTGATGACCGAGCGGGTCTTCTCGATGAGGACCGGGCTGGCGGCCTCCACGGTCACGCCGGGCAGCACGGCCCCGGACGTGTCTTTCACAACTCCCGTAAATGAACTCTGCGCATGGGCGACGGAGGGCGCAAGGACGAACAGGCCCACCGCCAGGAGGGCGGCTTTCAGGGTACGGACGATCTGTCTCGACATTCCACAATCCTTTCCGCAGGTGTGTTGCTGTCAGGTGGCAACCGAAACCGAACGAAACGACGACGAGGATTGCGCGCGAGATAAGACGACGTACTCGGACGTCGCTGGCCGGACCAGCCGACGCCCGCTATGTAGGGTGGGAAGTATGAACCTGAGTCCCTGAGATCAGGGAGCTAAAAATTGCGTATGGGGTACACGGGATCCGGGGATGTGGATCGCTGCCTCGTCTGTTGGCCCGCCTGCCGGTCAGCGCACCGCCGACGGGTGGAACGCGGAGGCGTGGCCCGCGGACAGCACGGTGGTCAGGCGGCCATCGGCCTGCCGTGCGACGACGAGCCCCCACGTGTCCGGAAACCTCGCGAGCAGCTGGAGCGCCTCTTCTGGGGCCATCATGGCGGCGGCCCGTGACAGGGCGTCGGCCAGCGTGCCGTCATTCGACACCACGGTGGCGCTGAGCGTGCGCAGCGCGGCCGGCTCCGTCCCGCCGGCGGTGTGCGCGGACGGCGGGCGCATGGCCGTGGCCACCGCGCCGGCCACCACGTCGAGTGCCCCGAGCAGGGCATCCCGCTGCACCGGGTCCGCGACGCCGACACTCCACACGCGTTTGCCCACGGGCAGACCGACCATGTACTGCACACCGCCGATGTCCACGGTGCCGGAGAAGCCACGACGGCTGAGGCTGGCCGCCGCCAGCTCCGCCGCGAAGCCCTTCGCCAGTCCGTCGAGACTGAGGCGCACGCCTGCGTGCGCGAAGCGGATCGTGTGGTCGGCCGCGTTCGCCGTGACCGGCCGCGCCACGTCGTGTGCCGAGACCACCGCCGTGAACGCGCCCCCACTGGCTCGCTGCACGCGCTCCGCAGCCGTCACCACCGCGAAGAGCGGCCCGCTGACCACGACCGGGCCCGACGCGGCCGTCGCGTTCAGCCGCGACAGCTCGCTGTCCTTCCGGTAGTCGCTCATGAGCCGCTCCACTTCCGCCACGGCGGCGAACGCCTCCTGTGCGACCTCGGCGCGCGTGAGCGGATCGCCGCCAGACAGTTCGACGCGCACGGACGTCCCCATCAGGAACCTGAAGAGGCGGGTGCGCCCCGCATCCGCCTGTGCCTGCGCGACGGCGCCCAGGACAGCTGTTGCGAGTGCGAGCGCCAGGACGTACCGGAGTCGTGTCACGAGGTTCAGAAACAAGGAGGCAGGGTGAGACTGGCGGGATAACGCACCGGGCGAGTGCCTCGCCCGGTGATCATTTCAAAGGGATCCGCACGCCGCCGGTGAAGATGCCAGCCACGAAGCCGGTGGTGGACTTGTAGCGCTCGTACTGCAGCGTGAGCGTGGATCCGGACGGCATGGCGAAGATGCCGTTCTTGGGCGTGATCTCCAGGCGCCCCGTCACGCTGTTCGAATCGAAGGGGAAGAGCCTGAAGTCGCCCGTGAAGTAGGTCGGGTTTCCCGTGTACGACGGTTGATAGAAGTAGGCGCCCGTCTGCGTGTAGTGACGCCACGTGCCGCCGCCCACGACCGTCTCGCCGAAGTGATGGGAGAGGCCCAGGGCCAGGGTGTCGGAGCGCAGCTCCCAGTTGTCCTTGTACCAGCGGTAGTCCGCCTCGAGGAAGGTGTCGCCTGGAATGGCCTGGCGCAGGCGTGCGGAGATCGCTTGCCGTGTCCGGGCATCGGGCGAGTTGCCGAGCGTCATTACGCCGTTCACCCTGGTGCGCAGGAACGGACTGGTCTGGTACCCGTTGATCTGGTTCAGCTCGTAGCCGACCTGCGTCACCGTCCGCTTCGTCCACGACTGGGTGACCGACACGTAGGCGTCGATCGACCGCTGGTTCTCGGTGGCTTCGCTCGGATGGAGCTGCGGCTGGTTCAGCGAGAAGGCGAATCCGCTCGCGACGGTGGTGTTGGACCTGTTCAGGTCGCGCGAGACCGAGACCAGCCCGGTGGTCGCCGTGTAGAAGATCTCGCGGCTGAACTCGCCACCCACGGTGACCTTCGAGTCGCCGTACTTGCGCGTGAGATTCACGCTGCTGACGACGCGTCCGTTGTTCGCGCCGCCCGGATGACACCGCGCGCACGAGTCCGACGCGGCGGAGATCGCATCGACGCCGAACTTCACCTTCAGGTTGGTCCGGTCGCTGAAGTCCTTCGAGAAGTTCGCATCGGGGCTGAGCACGGTCACCCCGCGCGTGTCCTGGAACGCGTGGAACGACATGTCCAGCTGGTTCTGGGCCCAGTTGTATCCCGCAGCCGCCAGGAGCATCGCGGCGGTGGCCGCGCCGGTGACGAGGACCCTGCGCCTACTTGCAGCCACAGCCGCCGCCCTGCACGCCGAAGCCACCCATCGATCCCTCGCGCGACTCCTGCCAGTGCGTCATGTAGGCCGTCGCACTGTTCGCGTCGAAGATCATGCAGGAGTCCGCCAGCATCCCCCGCTGCCACGGCTGGACCGTGGCGCAGCCCGCGGCCGCCAGTCCGGCGAGGATGGCGAGTGTCAGGCACGCAAACGTCCGCGTCGTCATCACTCGGCCTCCGCGAGCAGTTCCTCGACCTGGGACCGGAACTTCGCGATCACCTTGTCGGTATAGCCCTTGTGCGTATAGCGGATGTGCCCGCTGCGATCGAGGATCATCGTGCTCGGCATCGCGTTCACCTTGAAGGCCTCGGCCGCGGCGCCTTTCGGATCGAGGACGATGGTCATGGTGTGCGGGTACTTCTCGAGGAACATCTCGGCGTTCCTGTGTTCCTCGTCCACGTTGACCGCCAGCACGACGAGGCCCTTCGACGCGAACTCGTGATGCAGCGCCTCGATCTCGGGAAACGATTTGCGGCAAGGGATGCACCAGCTCGCGAAGAAGTCGACCAGCACCACCTTGCCCTTGAGGCTCGCGAGATGGACGTCGTGGCCATCGAGGGTGCGCAGCGTCACGTCGGGCGCCGGCTTGAGCACGTCCTTGGCGGATGCCGGAGCCGCCGCCAGGGCGAGGGCGATCGTGCAGAGCAGAAGCGAGAGACCCCGTCGAATCATCGGTTTTCCTGTGCCTTGTTGTCGACCACCCACGCCCGCACCTGCTCGGCCTTCGCGGCGCGCGTGGCCGTGCTGCCGCTCCAGTAGCGATACATGCTGCCGCCCGACAGCGAGACTCGGACAAGGCGGCTGCTCGCGCTGCCGGCGACCACGGCGGTCATGACCTGCTGGTACGTCGTCATCCGGTAGTTGCCGTCAGCGCGGGAGGAGCCATGGCAGGAGACGCAGTCGGACTGGAACAGCGCCTTCAGGTCCTGGTTGTACGACAGCGCCGTCGGCGTCGTCGTGGTGGTTGGTGTCGTGGGCGTCGTCGGTGTGGGCGTGGTGGTGCCCGTCGAGGGCGCGGTGGGTGTCGTGACGACGGGATCGCCGGTGTCGGTCGGCGGATTGGCCTTGACGCAGCCGGTCACGAGCGGGAGCGCACAGAGCGCGCAGAGCAGCGTGTGTCGCATGAGAAGGTCCACGGGTCGGCGTGCAACCCGGCAGTGCAACGTGTGTACCTGCGATCTTACTTGGTGACGCCTGTTTTCGCCGCGTGGTTGTCCTGTTCTCCGGTCGCTGTTCGCTGCTTGGAGAGGACACGGGCTAAGGAAGTTAGAAGTTAGAAGTTAGAAGTTAGAAGTTAGAACTGAAGGCAGGGACCAACCCGAATCTGCCGCCGCACGAAACAGTGGGTCCGCGGAGGCCAGCACCATCCGGCGGAGTGCGGGAGGGTAGTCACGCGGAAGGTCGGCAAGGAACGCGTGCACGGCGGTTGCCGCGGTTGGCGAACGATGCCCTGAGAGCACAGCGTCGAGCCCGCGCTTCGGCAGGAAGATGTCGCCCGTTCGCGCCACTTCCCCGAGCAGGTCGAGGCACGGACGCAGGTGCCGCTGCGCCACGGACTCGCGCCAGGGATGATGCACCCACCGCAGCGCCTCGATGGCCCACGACTCCGGCCGCCGGGCGGAGGGATCTGCCAGTGCGTCGATGAATCCGCCCTGGCGGTCGTCGCCTTCCGCGAGTGCTGGTGCCACGTATGCGAGAAACCCGCGCCGTTCGGCATCGAGCGCAGGGTCCAGTCGTGCGGTGACGTCCTCCAGGGAGCAGACGCCGCGCACGACGAGTTCGAGCGCAATGGCGAGGCGCTCGCCCGGGGCGATCGGCAGATCCGAAGGCGCCGCGTCCCCCGGCCAGCCTTCCTGCAGCCACGCGAGCGTCGGCGCGGTCGTGGCGACCACCCGCAGTGTCGTCAGGAGCGCGGCCCGGACGCCCGGGCGTGGACGCTGGTCGACGAGCGCGCGCAGCCGATGCTCGATGTCCGCGCACAGGCCGGCGTCGGTCCGGGTGTCCGTGAAGATCCAGAACAGCCGTTCGAGACCGACGAGCAGCTGATGCAGGTTCAGCTCGTTGGTCTCGTGATCGATGGCATCGAGGGCCGTGGCGAGGAGCGCCTCCGGTGGCACCTCGCCGTGCAGCATGGCCTCCCACAGCGTCAGCCAGGCCGATGCGCGCGTCAGCGCGTCGGGCACGTCACGAAGGCGGGCCAGCAGCCATTGCCGGCTGTGTGGGTCCAGTTCGAAGCGCCCGTAGCCGAGCCCGCGCCCGTTCGGAAGAATGAAGTCGGGCCGCGGCCGGCCGACCACGGCGTCGAGTGTCGCCTCACCGGTGAACCACAGGCTGACGTGGTCCACGCGCGGCAGGCGTCCGATCGCGACATCGAGGCGCTGGGCTCCCCTGGCGTCCCTCGAGCACAGCCGCGCCTCCACCACCCGTCCATCGTCGTCGGTGCGCTCGAGGCTGATGTGCGGCCGGCCCCCTTCGTCGATCCACGCGCGGCTCCACTCGCGGAGGTCGTCGAGGCCCCGCTCGGTCAGCAGTCCGATCAGGTCTGTCCACGAGGCATTCCCGTAGGCGTGCTGCGCCAGGTAGGTGCGCAGGACATCGCGCAGGGCGTCCGCGCCGATCCGGAGTTCGAGCTGGCGCAGGACGATCGGCGCCTTCAGGTAGATGATGGCGCCATAGAGCGAGCCGGCATCGGCGAGGTTGGCCAGGGGTTGCCGGATGGGATGCGTGCCGGCCGTGCGGTCGACGTCGTACGCGCCTGGGTAGTGGGTGTGCAGGAACCGCAGGTCGTGATCGAGATCCGGAAACGCCGGGTGCACGATCTTCGCCGCCATGAAGTTCGCGCAGACCTCCTTCATCCACACGTCGTCGAACCACGTCATGGTGACCAGGTCGCCGAACCAGAGGTGCGCCGTTTCATGGGCGATCAGGCTCGCCCGACGGAGTTCCTGCTCACGCGTCGCGGAAGGCCCGAGGAGCAGCGAGGCGGCGTTGTAGAACATCGCTCCGGGATGCTCCATCCCGCTGAACTGGAACGCGGGGATGAGCACGATGTCGAAGCTGTCGAACGGGTACGGGATCGCCGTGTACGCCTCGAGCCAGCGCAGCGCGTGCGCGTGGGCGTCGAACAGGAGGTCGAGGTTCCGTGCGACGAGTCCGGCCTCCACCCCGGTGTGGAGGAGCCGCATGGCCCGCCCCTCGCGCACGGTCTCCTCGACGTGGAAGTCGCCCGCGGCGAACGCAAACAGGTAGGTCGGGATCGGCATCGTCTCCGCGAAGCGCGTGACGGTTCGCCGGGCGCCCGCCTCGTCGATGTGCGCCACGGCCTCCGACGCGCCGGCATTCGAGACCACCTGCCACGCTGCCGGCGCATCGAGCGTGAGCGTCCATCGCGCCTTGAGATCCGGCTGGTCGAAGCACGGAAAGGCCTCGTGGGCACGAGCCGGCACGAAGATCGAGTAGAGCAGGTCTTCGCGCCGGTTGAGCGGGCCGTCACCGGCCTCGAACGAAATGGTGATGCGGTTCTCGCCGGCGCGCAGCTGGTCTTCGCCGATGACGATATGCCCTGGCGCGAAGTCGATGACGAGCGGGCGCGAAGTGTCGCTCAACTCGAATGTGAGCGTCATGCGCCCGGTCACAGGCTGCTCGGACTCCGCCGGCAGTCGCAGGTGCAGGTCGTACCGGAGGCGGCTGATCCGCTGCGCCCGTTCGAGCGCGCGTGCGTGGGGAATGCCCGGTTCAGGCTGCATCGGGGGAGTCCGGCGCTGAGTATGGCACGGCGGCTTGCGCGCGGCGCGGCCCTGTGATGGAGTGTCAGCCATGACACAGGCGACGCACATTGCGATCATCGGCACCGGGAACGTCGGGCTGCCGCTCGGGCGACGGATCTCTGCGCTCGGGTACGCGGTCACGTTCGGCGCGCGCGACGTGGCGGCAGCGCAGGAGAAGCTGCAGCCCCTCCAGGTCCGTGTGGCGTCACCGCGCGAGGCGGTGGTCGGCGCGCAGGTGGTGCTGCTCACGGTGCCTGCCACCGTGGCGCTCGGCTCCGCCCGCGACCTCCACCTGGCTCCGGGGACGATTCTCGTCGACTGCACGAACCCGCTGCGCTGGGACGGCGGACCGGTGTGGGCGCCTCCTGCCGAGGGTTCGATGGCGGCGGCGCTGGCCGCCGCGTGCCCGGGCGTTCGCGTGGTGAAGGGGTTCAGTCACTTCGGTGCGGAGGTGCACGACGACCCGATGGTCGGTGGGATGGCGGCGGACATGATGGTCGCCGGCGATGACGAGGACGCGAAGCAGACGGTGATGGGCCTTGGCGTGGCACTCGGCTACCGTTCACTCGATGCCGGGCCGCTTCGCAACGCCGCGCTGCTCGAGAACCTGGCCATGCTCTGGATCCAGCTGGCCACGACCGGGATGGGGCGGCAGTTCGCGTTCAAGGCCGTGAACCGCTGATCGGGGAGGGCCGCGACGCCACTGGCGCGAGCGCACGGGTCTGTGCGCGGCGTTACGGGACGAGCGAGCTGGTCCGGTCCATGAGGCTCTCCGGACACGCGAAGGTGGCGAGTGCGGTCTGCTTCGTCTGTTCGGCGCGGTCGGCGTGGCCTGCCTTCTTCAGGATCTGGTAGGCGGCGGCGGAGGCGATGCACGAGTGCCGCACCACGGTTGGGCACTGCGGGTCGAGCGCCGCGCCGGCTCCGGTCCCCACGACGGCGCACCCCTGCGGGTCGGCGCCGTCAGCGTAGAGCGTCATCGCATCCTGACCCAGCCCACGATCCCCTGAGACGATGCTGCCCGTGAGCAGCGTCATGACCGCCTCTTCCTCGCGGTGCATGGCGAGCAGCGACTGGGCCGACAGCCGATAGCCCATCGGGTGGAGCGGCGAGAGGTCGCGCGCGCGCTTGGCGGCGTTCAGCGAGAGGGAGGGATTCTCCAGGCCCAGGATCGCGACGGCGCGCAGCCGCTGGGCATCCGCCTCGGGTTCGACGCTGTAGCCGGGCGTCCGCTCCGCGGCGTGCCGGGCGATCACCACCGCGCGATCGAGCAGGTGGAGCGCGCGTGAGTACAGCCGCTTCACGTCGGGACTCGTGGCGGGCGTGCCGGCCGCCTGCACCTGGGACACCTTGTCCAGGTAGTACGCGCCGGCCTGACGGAACGCCTGGAAGGTGTTCTGGCGGTCGTCCAGCGGTTCGAGGAGCGCCACCGCCTGGTCGGCGTGCCGCATGACCTCGTCGAGATTGGCGTGCGACGGGTCGGCGTCGTACAGCGCCTCGGCAAGCGCCCGGTGGGCTTTCGCACTGCGGGGCGCCGACGCGACCGCACTCCGCCACAGCGTCACGTCGTTCGTCCAGTCGGGGTTGCGCGCGTAGGCGCGCACGCCGCCCGCGATCACCAGGAGGACGACCACGGCGGTGGCGCCATGTGCCCGGACGGTGTCGGTGCGCGCGTGGGCGAGCCCTGCGGCGACGAGGGCCGCAAGGCCGGCCGAGGGCAGGTAGACGAGGCGTTCGCCCATGATTGTGCCCGTGGCGAAGAGCAGGTTGGACACCGGCAGGAACGTGATGAAGGCGAAGGCGGCGAAGAAGAGCACCGCACGCTGGGCCCGCGCCTGCCACAGCGCCGCCAGGACGCCGATGCCGAGGAGTGTCACCGAGGCCCAGTCGGCTGCGGTGCCGGCCGCCAGCGGGATCTGGGGATACGAGTAGTCGTTCGAGAGGTGCGCGGGCCAGGCCAGCAGGGCGATGTAGCGCCACATCACCTGCACCGCGGTGAGCCGTCCGAGCCAGAACGGCGCGCCCGCGATCGGGTTGTCGGTGAACGGGAACTCCGGGGCGACAGCGGCGCCAAGCACCAACCCGCGCTGCCAGAGCCACCACCCGAGCGGCAGTGCACACGCCGCACCAAGGACCGCGAGACGGCGCAGGCCCGCCGATCCCTGCCACCAGATGATCTCGATGACGGCGAGCACGCCGAGCACCGCCACCGCGCTCTCCTTCGCCAGCGTGCCGAGCGTGACGACCACGGCGATGGTCGCTGCCACCAGCACTCCAGCCGCCGCACCGGGACGGCTCGCCCGAGCGCGCCACCGGAGATAAAGCAGCACACCGCCGAGCGACGTCGTCGCCGCCATCAGATCCGCACGCCCGACGATGTTGGTGACCGCTTCGGTCGAGAGCGGCAGTACCGCCCAGACGGCGGCGGTGACGGCCGCCGTCCACCGCCCGGACGTGATTCTCGCGGTGACACGCCACAGCAGCAGCACATTGACGACATGCAGCACGAGATTGACGGCGTGGTAACCGAGCGGCCGGTCGGCGTTGCCGAGCACCGCGTAGTTGAAGAGATAGCTCAGCGTGGAGAGCGGCCGGTAGAGGCCGCTCTCGCCGTAGGGCCACCAGTAACTGTGGTGCAGGATCAGCCGCAGGTTCTCGGCCGACACCTCGTGGACGCGCGGGTCGCGCAGGATCAACTGGCGGTTGTCGAGGGCGAAGCCGGCGTGCAGGCTGTTGCTGTAGACGGCGCAGCAGAGGAGCGCCAGGCCCACGGCGGTCCACCACAGCGAGCGATCCACCGGCGAGTCCGCCGCTGTCGTGGAGGGGGCCGGTGCGGTTCGCTCGCGCCGCCGGCGCGCCTCCCGCGACCCGTCGCGCGCAGCCATCAGTGCGTCGTGGCCTGGGGCAGCGGCGACGGCGCGCGTCCGCCAGCGTGCTGCACGCCCCAGGTGACCATGGCCCGGATGATGGGCCGCAGGTCCTCGCCCTTCGGCGTGAGGACGTACTCCACCCGGGGCGGATGTTCGTTGTAGCGGCGGCTCTCGACGATGCCGGCCCGCACGAGACGCCTGAGGCGCTCGGTCAGGGTGGTGGTCGTGATGCCTTCCTTCGAGTCGAGGAACTCGGCGAAGCGCTTCTTGCCGCGCATCAGGTCGCGCACGACCAGCAGTGACCAGCGATCGCCCAGCACGTCGAGCGTTCTCGACACCGGACACAGCGAGCGCTTCGGAATGGCGGTGCGTCGCGACGCGGAAGGTGCCGGCATGGTCGCGACAGTCTATCAGGATCCAGATAGCGGCCGTGAGTGACTTGCGAAATGCAAGTGACACACTACGATGCTTCTCATCCATGCTGAACCGTTCCGGATTCATCCGCGCCGTTGCCGGCGTTCCAGTGCTCGTCTGCGCGTCTGCCCTCATGCTCTTCGCCCAGGGCCGGCCAGCCTCGCCGCCTCCCGGAGAGGCACCGCCGCCGGTGCCGCCGGCCGTGGTCTCCAGGGACACGGCCGGGCATGTCACCGTGCGGGCGGTGCGTGTGCCGAGTGCCATCCGCATCGATGGCCGGCTCGACGAACGGGCCTATGCGGAGACCGAGGCCATCAGCGATTACCTGCAGCAGGAACCCAATGAAGGGCAGCCTGCCACGGAGAAGACCGAGTCGTGGGTCTTCTTCGACGACGACAACATCTACGTGTCGGCGCGGTGCTGGGACACGCATCCCGAGCGCATGGTCGCGAACGAGATGCGGCGCGACACCAACCAGCTCCGGCAGAACGACACGTTCGCGGTGCTCCTCGACACATACCACGACCGGCGGAATGCGTTCCTGTTCTACGCCAATCCCATCGGCGGCTTCGCCGACAGCCAGATCACCGACGAGAATCCGCCGAACGTCGACTGGAACACCATCTGGGACGTGAAGACCGGCCGCTTCGACGGCGGATGGACCATCGAGATGGCCATCCCGTTCAAGTCCCTCCGGTACGGGCCCGGACGCGACCAGACCTGGGGCATCAACCTGCGGCGGGTGGTCCGCTGGAAGAACGAGTGGTCGCACCTCACCCAGATCCCGCGCGCGATGACGACCTTCCGCGGCATCCTCAAGGTCTCGTCCGCGGCGACGCTGGTCGGGTTGCAGGTGCCGGCGGTCGGCCCCAACATCGAGCTGAAGCCGTACGCCATCTCCAGCGTGTCCACGGACAACACCGCCAGGCCGATTGTGACGAACGATCTCGCGGCCCGGATCGGTGGCGACGTCAAGTACGGCATCACCCCGAACCTCACCGCCGACTTCACCGTCCGCACCGACTTCGCGCAGGTCGAGGTGGACGAGCAGCAGGTCAATCTCACGCGCTTCAACCTGTTCTTCCCGGAGAAGCGCGACTTCTTCCTCGAGGGCCAGGGCATCTTCGCGTTCGCCGGGCGTCAGAGTTCAGGGCTGAACGCCGGCGTCGGCGACACGCCGTACCTGTTCTTCAGCCGCCGCATCGGGCTGGACGCGGGCCGTTCGATCCCGATCCAGGCGGGCGGGCGCATGACGGGCAAGGCGGGGAAGTTCTCGATCGGCGCCCTCAATGTGCAGACCGCCGACGACGCGGCGGTGAACGTGGAGTCGGCGAACTTCAGCGTGCTCCGCGTCAAGCGCGACATCCTGCGTCGCAGCAGCGTGGGCGCGATGCTCACGCACAGGACGACGCTCGTCGGAAAGACGGGCAGCAATGATGGCTACGGCGTCGATGCGGCCTTCGGCTTCTACCAGAACCTGCGCATGGACGGCTACGTCGCGAGGACCCGGACGGACGGCAGGGACGGCGACGACACCAGCTACCGTGCCAATCTCGACTACAACGCGGACCGCTACGGCGTGCAGGCCGAGCGGCTCGAAGTTGGACGCAACTTCAACCCCGAGATCGGGTTCGTCCGCCGGCTCGACATGCGGCGCAACTACGGCATGGTGCGCTTCAGCCCGCGTCCGAAGGGGATTCCGCACGTCCGCCGGTTCACGTTCCAGGGCAGCCTGAACTACACCACGAACACGACGAACCGTCTCGACACGCGCGCGGTGGTGGCACAGGTGCAGACGGAGTTCACCAACAGCGACCTGGCCATCGCGTCGTTCACGCCGCAATACGAGCGGCTCGTGGCGCCCTTTGCCATCGCAACCGGCATCCGCCTCCCGGTGGGCGGCTACAACTACCACACGACCCATCTCGAGTACCAGGGCGGCCAGCAGCGGAAGTACTCGGGGACGGTGCTCTTCGAGAAGGGGTCGTTCTGGGACGGCGACAAGACCACCTTCGGCGTCAGCGCGGCCCGCGTGCAGGTCACGCCGCAGGTCTCGCTCGAACCGAGCGTGCAGATCGACTGGGTCGATCTCAAGGAGGGCTCCTTCACCGCGAAGGTCGCCCGCACCCGGGCGACCTATACCCTGACGCCGCGCATCTATGTGAGCGGCATCGTGCAGTACAACTCGACCAACGCCTCGGTCGGCAGCAACCTCCGGTTCCGCTGGGAGTACCGCCCGGGCAGCGAAGTGTTCGTCGTCTACACGGATGACTACGACACCGTCGAGCGCGCTGGTGTCGACGCCCTGCGCAACCGGGCGTTCGTCGTGAAGGTGAACCGGCTGCTCCGCTTCTGACGGAGTCTTCGGTGAAAGGGCGGGCTGCCCGCACGTATAATTCCCCTTCCGCCCGCGAACCTCAGCCGGCGATAGAGGACCTCATGGCCAAACGACCCGCAGCGAAGAAGAAGGTGTCGCGCACGGCAGCCCCGGCACGCCGGACCGCTCGCCCGTCCCCGAAGAAGGCGAAAGCCGCGACGTCGCGGACGGTGCGCAAGGTCCGGAAGGTTGCGAAGCCGGCCGCGCGCACCGCGGCGCTGTTCGCGCCGCTGAAGGGAGCGGAGTTGCGGAACATCGGACACGTCCAGCTCGAAGTTGGGCGTGCCGGCGCCGCACGCGTGAAGCGCATGATCTATCCGCCCGGCTTCCACTGGGCGGCTGACATGAAGCCGGTCACCGGTACTGACCTCTGCATGCACGCGCACGTCGGCTTCCTGGCGCACGGCGAGATCCACATCGAGTACGCTGACGGCTGCGTCGTCGAGTTCAAGGCGCCCCAGGTGGTCGAGATTGCGCCGGGGCACGACGGCTGGGTGGTCGGCACCGAGCCCGTGGTGCTCATCGAGATCGACTTCGAGCGCGAGACCGCAGCGACGCTCGGACTCATCGAGCACAAGCACTAGCGAAGTACGGTTCAGAATCGCGGCACGGGGGCTGTCTCCATGGCCTTCGTGCCGTTGTTGTTTTTGGAGCGCAGAAGGGAAGCGTAATGACGACGGCGTCGGAGCCCGTGTATGTCACCTCGGGATTGCTGCGGCTGACCCGCCCGCAGCTCGTCGGCACGATGACCGGCCTGCTGCTGGCGGCCCTGCTGGCCGCCATCGACCAGACCATCGTCGGCACCGCCGAGCCGCGAATCATCGCCTCGCTGCAGGGGTTCGATCGCTATCCCTGGGTGGCGACGATCTACCTGCTGTCGTCCACCGTGTCGGTGCCGATCTTCGCCAGCCTGTCGGACCGGTACGGTCGCAAGCCGTTCTTCATGCTCGGGGCTCTGCTCTTCGTCGTGGCGTCGGCGCTGTGCGGCGCGGCCGGCGACCTGACGTTCCTGCCGATCGACGGCATGGGCCAGCTCATCCTGTTCCGCGGCCTGCAGGGGATCGGCGGCGGCATGGTCACCGGGATCCTCTTCACGATCGTCGGTGACATCTTCTCGCCCCTCGAGCGCGGGCGGTATCAGGGCCTGTTCGCGGCGCTGTGGGGCATTGCGTCGATCTTCGGGCCGACGCTGGGCGGGTGGCTCACCGACAACTGGTCGTGGCGCGCGTGCTTCTACGTGAACCTGCCGGTCGGCGCGATTGCCATTGCCGCCATCCACTTCGAGTTCCCGCACATGAAGCCGAAGGGCTCGAGCCGGCAGCTCGACTGGGGCGGTTTCGCCACCCTCATCGGCACCGTGGTGCCGCTGCTCCTGGCGCTCACGTGGGCGACGCAGTACGGCTGGACCTCGACGCGCGTCGTGTCGCTGATCGTGCTGTCGGTGGTGATGCTGGCGGCGCTGCTCTTCGTCGAGTCGCGCGCGGCGGAGCCGATCATTCCGCTCGAACTCTTCTCCCATCCGGTGATCGCCATCTGCTCCGCGGCGGCGTTCATCCTCGGGATGGGCATGTTCGGCACGATCATCTACCTGCCGCTCTTCATGCAGGGGGTGCTCGGCGTCTCCGCCACGCAGTCGGGCAACCTGTTGACGCCGCTCCTGATGGGGACCGTGGTGGCCAGCATCATCGGGGGCCAGCTCATCTCCCGCACGGGCGAGTACAAGGCACAGGGCATCGCGGGCTCGATTCTCATTGCCGCGGGCATGGCGCTCTTCGCGCGCATGGACGCGAGCACCGCACGCAGCTACGTCGCGTTCGCGATGATCCTGGCCGGACTCGGGATGGGCTTTCTCCAGCCGGTCTATACCCTCGCCGTGCAGAACGTCGCGCCGCGCGAGCGGATGGGCGCCGCCACCTCGTCCACCATCTTCTTCCGGTCGATCGGGAGCACGGTTGGCGTGGCCGCGTTCGGCTCGGTGATGCTCACGCAGTATCACAACGAGTTCCTGCGGTCGGTGCCGGCCGGCGTGCCCGAGCAGGCGCTGAAGTACTTCGAGAATCCGCTGCTGCTGGTGCAGGTGCGTCCGCAGCTCGAGCAGATGTTCAGCCGCACGCCTGGCGGCCTGCAGCTGCTGCAGACGCTCTTCCTCGACGTGAAGAACGCGCTGATGCACGGCCTGCAGGAGATCTTCTTCTGGAGCGCCGTGATCATGGGCGCCGCCATCCTGCTGCACGTGTTCCTCCGCCGTGTGCCGCTGCGCGGTCGCCCGTCGGCGGACGACAAGGCGGCTGCGGCGGCCGCGGCGATTCATTGAGGCGAGGTGTCCGGCTTCGGACTCCGCACCGCGGAGCCGGTCGACGTCAGGCTGCATGAGCGCCGAAGACCAGAAGCCGCACGTCAGGCGCCCGAGGTACAAGGGCTCGCACCCGCGCGCGTTCCACGAGAAATACAAGGAGCGCGACCCGCAGCGGTACGGCGACGATGTCGCGAAGGTGCTGGCGTCGGGCAAGACGCCCGCGGGCACGCACCGCCCGATCATGGTGCGCGAGATCCTGCAGGTGCTCGGCCTCCGGCCCGGGCAGGTTGTGGTCGATGCCACCCTCGGCTACGGGGGGCACACGGCGGCGCTGCTGGACGCCGTCCTGCCCGGTGGGTGCGTGCTGGCGCTCGATGTGGATCCCATCGAACTGCCGAAGACCGAGGCGCGGCTGCGGGCCCAGGGCTACTCCGCAGCGGACCTCCGCATCAGGCGCAGCAACTACGCGGGGCTGTCGCGCGTGCTCGCCGACGAGGGGCTGCCGCCGGTCGATGCGGTGCTGGCCGATCTGGGGTTGTCCTCGATGCAGATCGATGATCCTGCACGGGGTTTCACCTTCAAGCACGAGGGGCCGCTCGACCTGCGCATGAACCCGCAGCGCGGCCAGCCGGCCTCCGCGCTGCTCGCCTCGCTCGACGCCAGGAAGCTGGCGCGGCTCCTCGAGGAGCATGCGGATCAGCCGGACGCCGCCGCCCTGGCCGGGGCGCTGCTGGCGCGGCAGCGCCTCGCGCCGATACACACGACAGCGGCACTGGCCGACGCCGTGCGCGGATCGCTCCCGGCGGGTGACCAGGTGGATGACAGCGTGCGTCGCGTGTTCCAGGCGCTGCGTATCGCCGTCAACGACGAGTTCACGGCGCTGGACACGTTCCTGCGCCACCTGCCGGACTGCCTGGCGCCCGGTGGACGGGTGGCGATTCTCACCTTCCACTCGGGGGAGGATCGCCGCGTGAAGCGGGCATTCAAGGCGGGCCTCGAGGCCGGCGCCTACGCGCAGGTTTCGGACACCGTGGAACGTGCGGGCCCGGACGAACGTCGATCCAATCCGCGGTCGACCTCCGCGAAGCTGCGGTGGGCGATCAGAAGTTGAATGACCAGGTCCTCCGGACCAGCTAGGATGAATCGAAGGAGCTTGAAGGAATGAAGCGTTTTGGAATGGCAGCGATTCTGTCGGTGCTGCTCGCGGCCCTGCCGCTGGCGCAGACCCTCCCCTCGCCCGAAGTCTTCGGCGAGTGGGAACTGACCACGTTGTCGCCGGTGGGGGAGAACACCAACACCGTCGAGTTCAAGCAGGACGGCGACACCGTCAAGGCGATCGCCAAGAGCCCGCAGGGTGAACGTCCGTACGACAGCGCCGCCGTCGTGGGCAGCAAGGTCACGCTGGTCCTCACGGTCGACTTCCAGGGCCAGCCGATGGTCATCACCTACATGGGGACGCTGGCCGACGGCCAGATCAATGGGTCGGCCGACTTCGGCGGCCTTGCGCAGGGCACGTTCAGCGCGAAGAAGAAGGACGCCGCGAAGTAGTTCCCGCACGCCCCTGGCGGCCGATCGCCTGCACTCGCCCGCGCGAGGCAGGCGTCGGCCTCCACCCCTCCAGACCCCGTCAGTGCCGGCGCAAGGCCCGACCCGCACGGTCGCCGGTCATCTTGCCGTCGGCCAGCGTCACCACCCCGTTCACGAGGACCGTCGACACACCCTCCGCGTACTGGTGCGGCTTGTCGAAGGTCGCCTTGTCGATCACCGTGTTCGGATTGAAGACGACGATGTCGGCCTTCATGCCGGGGCGGAGCACGCCGCGGTCCGCGAGGCCCATCCGGCTGGCGGGGAAGGCACTCATCTTCCGGACCGCCTCCTCGAGGGAGAGCACCTTCTTCTCGCGGACGTAGACGCCGAGCACGCGCGCGAACGTGCCGTAGGCGCGCGGGTGGGGAACGTCCTTGCCGAAGGTCGGAATGCCCGGCGCCGCGTCCGACGCGATCATCGTCGCGGGGTGTTTCATGATGCGGACGAGGTCGTCCTCGCTGATGGCGTGGTAGATTGCCGAGCAGCCGCCCTTCTGCACCAGTTCGACCGCGAGGTCCGCCGCCTGATCGGGCGTGGCCGGGCGCTTGCGTTCGCGAAGGATCTGGGCGAGGTTCTTCCCGGCGAGCGTCGGATCGAACCCGCACGCCGCCAGCACGATATTGGCCGGGTCGCCGCCGCCGCGATCGTTCTGGATCGAACTGGTCACCGCGGCGAGCGTGCGCCGCAACTGGCTTTCGTCGCGCAGGCGCTCGAGCATCTTCTCGCGACCGCCCTCCTGCACCCACGCCGGGAACAGGCCGCCCTGAATCGACGTGCTGGACGCCGTGTAGGGATACTGGTCGATGGTGGCATCGACGCCGCGGGCGCGCGCCTCGTCGATCAGCCGCAGCGTGTCGACGCTCCTGCCCCAGTTGGCCTTGCCGATGATCTTGTGATGCGTCACCTGCGTCGGCAGGTGCCCCTGCTCGCCGATCGCGATCGTGTCGCGCACGCTGTCGAGCACCTTGCCTGTCTCGTCCCGCATGTGCGACTGGTGAATGCCTCCGAACTCGCCGGCGACGGCCGCGAGATCGATCACTTCCTGCAGCGGGGCATAGCTGCCCGGCACGTAGAAGAGCCCCGTGCTCAGCCCGAAGGCGCCTTTCTCCATGCCCGTGCGCACCAGGGCCTTCATCCGCGCCAGTTCCTCCGCGGTGCCCGGGCGGTCGGCCTGGCCGATGACCGCGCCCCGCACGGAGCCGTGCCCGATGAAGGTGCCGACGTTGACGGCCGGCTTCGCCGCCGCCACCTTGGCCAGGTAGTCGCCGACGCGCACCGAGCCACCGCCGTCGGGGCTTGCGATGATCGTCGTCACACCCTGGCGGACGTTGTTCTCCGCGGCCGGGTTGCTAATGGCGTCCTGCCCCTCGCGTCCCTCTTCCGAGTGCGAGTGCACGTCGATGAAGCCGGGTGACACCACCAGTCCTGTGGCGTCGATGCGCCTCGCCCCGGTCGCGGTGAGATGCGTGTCGACGGCCACGATGGTGTTGCCCTTGATGCCGACATCGGCCTGGAACCACGGGCTGCCCGTGCCGTCGACGATGCGTCCGCCGCTGATGACGATGTCGAAGGCCGGCGATTGCGTGACGCCCCTCGCCTCCCAGGCGAGCAGCGCCAGCGCGAGTCCGAGGAGGGTGGCGGGAACGGAGCGGATGCGCATGCGAAGACACTAGACCACGGCCGGGTCGCAGAACAACGGACAAGTTCGTCGCATACCCGTGCAGCGGCGTCACCGGTGGCGCACGCCGTGTTCGGCCTTCGTGGCGCCGGCGTTCTAACAGGGTAGGAAAGCCGCGCATCCCCCCGGCCGAACGTCACGAACGGCATCTGGCGTACTCTTGTGTCGATATCGCATGCTCTCGCCCGCCCTGAACCGGTTGACCGCGTGTACCGGCCGGTCCCAACCGGGAGTACGCTGATGGCCGTGGACCCGCTCGCCACAGCACCAGCCGCTCGCCGGAATCCCGGAAGCATCGCCTGGTGGCCGATCCGCCACTTCCTCGTCGAGGCGCGCAACCCCAAGGCCACTCCGGTCTGGGTGGCTTGGCTGCTGACGACGGCGGTTTCGGTGGCCTTCGCGTTCGTGGAAGCCCGCATGAACTGGAGCGGCATGCCCGTGCCGATCGGCTCGAGGACGGTGGGCTTCACGCTCTATCCGCCCGTGGCCATCTCGGCGTTCGTGGCGTTCTGGCTGGGCCCGACCTACGGTGCCACCACGGCTTACCTGTCCACGCTCGTCAGCGGCCTCGCAGGAGGGCTGGATCCGGGGCGCGCGGCGCTGTTCGCGCTCGGCACGCCGGCCGAAGTCGTGCTCCTCTGGTTCCTCTCCACCATCCTGCACGTGCGCCTGACGCTCGCGGAGTATCGCGACTGGTGGCGCTTCCTGGCCGCCGCGCTGATCGCGGTCACGGCGTCGTCGCTCGACATCATGCTCTACAACGAGGCGCACCGGCTGACGATTGCCGAGGGGCAGCGCCTCTGGGAAGGGTGGATTTTCGGCGACCTCGCGCAGCTGGCGCTGCTGGTGGCGCCGGCCCTGTGGCTGACGTGGAGCAGCGCACACCGGTGGGCGGTGCGGCGCCTCGGCGCGCCCCAGCGTGAGCTGACGCCCAGGAACACCGTGCTGCTGCTCGCCTTCGGCTGGGCGACGCTGGCCGGTCTTGCGCTGTTCGGGCTGCGGCTGCTCGCGCGTGCGCATTTCACGGCCACGGCCGCCGAGCCCGGCGTGGAGCCGCTGCTGGCCAGGCTCGGCGAGATCGAGACGTTTCTCGTGGTGCTCGTCGGCGCACTTCTCCTGAGCACGATGGCGCTCACCGCAGCCCTGGCCGATACGGGGCAGCAGCACGCCGCCATCAGCCTGCGCGACGATCTGACCGGCGCGTTCAACAGGCGCGCCTTCGTGCGCCTGTTCGAGCGCGAGGAAGAGCGCTCACGGGTCCTCGGCCTTCCGATTGCGATGGTCTGCTTCGATCTGGACCATTTCAAGGGGATCAACGACCGCCACGGGCACGGGGCCGGCGACCGGGTGCTGACGGCCGTCACGGCCGAAGCGCAGGCGATCCTCCGGCCCCAGGACCTGCTGTTCCGCTGGGGCGGCGACGAGTTCGTCATCCTGCTGCCGCACACGACAACGGAGGAAGCGCACCAGCTCGCGGAGCAGCTTCGCCTGCGCGTGGCCGAGCGGGTGTCCACGACGGCCCGTACCGGCGAACCGGTGACGCTCAGCGCCGGCGTGGCGAGCCGCGGGCCGGACACCACCGGACTCGACGACCTCGTGGTCTCGGCCGACACGGCGGTCTACCGCGCCAAAGCCCTCGGGCGTAACCGGGTCGTCAGCTACACGCCGTAACCCAGCGGGCGCCGGGTGCGGCCGTCGGGTTCCCCCGCCCGACTGGGCTGAGCCGTCTGCACAGGTCGGCATCCGGGAGAGCCGATGTCCTGCGTCTCCTGCGGCTGACCCGTCAGGAGGACAACGGCAGGCCAGCCCGCGCGAAACCACAGGAATTCGGCCAGAAATCACAGTACGCTGGAGTGGCATGGAAGCTGCCCCTGTAGGCAGCGTCAGGGTCACGACCCTGCGGTTCCGGGGGACGACGATGAAGCTACAGAAGACGCTCGTTGCGGCAGGCACGCTCATGGTGGCGATGAGCGTTGGTGGATGGACGGTCGAGGCCGGTCAGCGCGACCGGGAAGGACGCGACCGGAATGGACGCTCGAGCCAGGGGTCCTCGGAGCGCCGCGGTGACGACGGCGGCGCGGCCCAGCGCCGCGAAGGCGGCCAGGATCGCGGGTCGCGCGCGCAGGGCACCCGTCCGGACGATCGCCCGTCGGCCCAGCGAGAACGCGAGTCGGCGCCGCCCCAGGTGGACGG
The DNA here is from genome assembly GCA_046331345.1 of Vicinamibacterales bacterium. GTDB lineage: Bacteria > Acidobacteriota > Vicinamibacteria > Vicinamibacterales > CAVVIG01 > CAVVIG01. The sequence goes on from JAXLRA010000008.1 coordinate 453,982, forward strand.
CAGCCGTGAGCGCCGCCAGGCGGTCCCTCGCTACACGCCGAGCGATCGCGAGCGTGCGAACGCCGACCGCGATCGCGCCAACAACGACCGGTATCGGGCGGACAACGACCGTTACCGCGCCGACAACGACCGCTATCGGGCGGACAACGATCGCTACCGCGCGGACCGCGACCGGTACCGGGTCTACCGGGACCGCGACGACTACTACCGCTACGCGCCCCGCGTCTACCGGCCGGCGCCGCGCCGCTACTACGGCCCCGGTGGTAACTACAGCGTCTACTTCGGCTGGGGCAGCGGGTATCTCTACGGTTCGCAGTGGTCCGGCCGCGTGTATGGCTACCGCGCGCCGTATGCCTACGGCGCGCGCATCTACTACGGCGACGTGCGCCTGATGGTGCAGCCGCGCGACGCGGCGGTCTACGTCGACGGCTACTACGCTGGTGTGGTCGACAACTTCGACGGTGTCTTCCAGCGCCTCACGCTCGAGGTCGGGCCGCACACCATCGAACTCGAGGCGCCCGGACTCGAACCGCAGGTCTACGAGGTCTACGTCGACCCGCTGCGGACGACGACGATCCGCACCGACCTCTTCAGGTAAGGCCCCGGGCGCGGCATTCGCGCCGGCTCACCGAACCTGACGCCACGGGCTCGCCAGACCACCGGCGGGCCCGTGGTGCGTACCGGCCTTCACGCTCGAGCGCGAGCCGCGCGGCGGCGAGGCAGGCTCAGCAGGTCGCTCACCAATCCCCCGGCCCACCAACTCACCAATTCGCTACGTCACCAATTCGCCAAGTCGCCAACTACCTTGGCCTGTGATCGCCTGGCCTGCTGTTTCCGTCTGTAACCTCCGTGCCCCCTTCAAGTAGTCATAAGCAGAACGTGAACGACGAACTGTTGATGCGCGCCGTGCAGGGCGGCGATTTGGACGCCCTCGGCGAACTGTTCGAACGACACCACCGGCCGGTGTTCCAGTTCCTCAGCCGGACCACCGGCGACCCGGCCGCGGCCGAGGACCTGGTGCAGGAGGTGTTCGTGCGGATCCTGAAATACCGCCACACGTTCGACCCGGGGGCGCGGTTCGCGACCTGGTTGTTCCGGATCGCCCGGAACGCCAGGGCCGACCACTTCCGGCGCCGGCAGCCGCTGGCGGCGCCGGTGGACGACGCGATGGAGGTGGCGGCGATCGGGCCAGGCCCGGCAGCCCAGCTGGAGCAGGCGGTGGATGCCAGGCAGCTCGAGCGTGCGCTCGGCCAGTTGCCGGACGAGCCGCGCGAACTGCTGGTCCTGGCGCGGTATCACGGCATGCCCTACGACCAGATTGCCGAGTTGCTCGGCATCGAGGTGGGGGCGGTCAAGGTCCGGGTGCACCGGGCCATGAAACAGCTACGAACGGTGTTCTTCAGACTCGAGGATGCGCCATGCGCTGTGCAGAAGTAAGGGAGCGGTTCGCTGACGTGCTCGCGGGAACGGCCGAGGCCACGACGGTCTCGGCAGTGCGGGAGCACCTCGCGACGTGTGCGGAGTGCCAGGCCGAGGTGGCCGGGCTCGACACGCTGTGGACCGCGCTCGACCGGCTGCCGGCGTCCATGGTGCCCTCGTCACGGATGCGCGAGCGGTTCTCCGCGATGGTGGCGGCGGAACGCGCGTCGGAGGCCGGGCGGCCCGCATCCCGCCCGGCAGTCCGGCGTACGTGGAGCCTGTCGGCATTCACGCGAGAGCCGCTCGTGCAGATGGCCATGGCCGCCTCGCTCCTGCTGGCCGGCGTGCTGATTGGCCGGGCGTGGCCGACGGCGCCAGCCGTCCAGCCGGCCGCGGAGATCGCCGAAGTGCGGAGCGAACTCCGCGACATGCGGCAGATGCTGACGCTCTCGCTCATGCAGCAGCAGTCCGCCACCGAACGCCTGCGCGGCGTCAACTGGACCGCGCAGATTGATCGGCCCGACACCGAGGTCGTGAGCGCCCTCCTCGACACGCTGCTCCACGATCCGAACGTGAATGTCCGCCTGGCCGCGATCGACGCGCTGCGCCGCTTCAGCGACCGCAGCGAGGTGCGAAGCGGTGCCCGGGAGGCGGTCCACGACAAGACCGCGCCGCTGCTGCAGGTGGCGGCGATCGACTTCATGGTGGAAACCCGCGACCCCGATGCCCCGGCGCTCTTCAGGCAACTCGCAGCAGACACGAGCGTGGATGCCGCGGTGCGCGATCGCGCGCAGTGGGGCCTTGGCCGGCTCGCTTCGTAGGGAGGTGTATCCGTGATTGCCTGGTGCATCAATCTCATGGTGTCTGCGCTCGTGGCCGTCGTGAGCGTCGTCCCGACCCTTGCGGCATGGACCGCCACCACGCAGGACGCCGCGCCCGAAACGCTGACGCGGCGGCTGTCCTGGTCCGGCACGCAGACATCACGCGCGCTGCAGGTCAGCAACCTCCACGGCGACATCCGCATCGTCGCCGAGGACCGGGTGGATGTGGCGGTCACGGCGACCCGCGTGATCGAGCGGCAGGTGGCGGGCGACCCGGCGCCGCAGCCGGATTTCAGGCAGGAGAGCGCCGGCCTGCTGGTGTGCGGCGACAGCAGCCACTGCGGCTGCCACCTCGAGCGCACCGACGAGCGCCAGTACGAGCGCCGGGAACGGACACGCGTGCGTGTCGATCTCGAACTCCGCGTGCCCAGGCTGGTGACGCTCGATGTCTGCGGCGTGAACGGCGGGCAGGTGCGGATCGACGGCACCGACGGACCGTTCACCGTGCGCAATGTGAACGGCGCCATCCGCATGGTCGGCGTCCGTGGCGCGGGCAGCGTCACGACCGTCAACGGGTCGGTACAGGCGTCGTTCACGGCGCCGCCGGCATCGCCCACCACATTCAGGACCGTCAACGGCACGGTGGATGTCACCATGCCGCCGTCGCTGGCTGCCGACCTGCACCTGACGACGCGCAACGGCGGGCTGTATACCGACTTCGACACCACGACCCTGCCGACGCAGACGGCGACACGGGAGCGGAAGGGCGGACGCGTCCTCTACCGGGCGGATCGGTTCACGTCGGTCCGCGTCGGACGCGGCGGACCCGAGCTGACGTTCGAAACGCTCAACGGTGATGTCCGCGTCCGGAAGGCCAACCCCTAGAATCACCAGGACTCATATGAACAGGATTCAGATACTCGCATTCAGCCTGTGCACGCTGCTGACGCTCGGAAGCGTCGCGCGCGCCCAGTCGACACCCACGCAGCTCACGGTCCCCTTCAGCGACCCGTCGCGCCCGGGCACCGTCCGCGTCAGCGTGCTGAGCGGCAGCGTCACCGTGAAGCCGGGAACCGCGAAGGAGGTCATCGTCACCACATCCCGTGGCAGCGACGACGATGCGAAGCGGGAGCGCGAGCGGGAGCGGGAACGGGAGATCGAGCGTCAGGCCGAGCGCCGGAACCGCGGACGTGGGAGCGACGACAGCCCTTCGACTGACGGGATGCGGCGGCTGACACAGCCCGCGGGCGTGAGCGCGGAGGAGGAGAACAACGTGATCAGCATCTCCTCGCCCGTCTGGAGCAATGCCTCCACGATCGTCGTGCAGGTGCCTCCGGCCACCAGCGTGGTGGTCCGTGCGGTCAACGGCGGCGAGGTCTCGGTCGAGGGGATCTCGGGCAGCATCGAAGTGAACAACGTGAACGGGTCGATCCGCATCACCGATGTCAGCGGCCCCGTGATCGCGCATGCCACCAACGGTCGGGTCGTGGCGTCCCTGCGGCAGGTGCCGGCGGGCAAGCCGATGTCGTTCACCTCGTTCAACGGCAACGTCGACGTGACGCTGCCTGCGGCGGCGAAAGCCAACCTCAAGCTGCGCAGCGATCGGGGCGATGTGTATACCGACTTCGACGTGCAGACGTCGGCAGCGGCGCCGCGTGTGCAGACCCCCGATTCGCGCCGTGACGACCGTGGACGCGGCCGCGACGACGACCCGAAGGACAAGGGGAAGTACCGGATCGAGATGGACCGTTCCATCTTCGGGTCCATCAACGGCGGCGGTCCCGACTTCGAACTGCGCACCTTCAACGGCAACATCTACCTCAGGAAGAACGCGCGCTAGCCGGGCTGCGGCGCAGGCTGTGCCTCGCCCGGCACAGCTTGCATCGGCACCCGGGCGCAGGTGTTTAATCGACGTGGGCAGACCCGGCGGTTGTCCACGGAGGGAATGTGAGGAACCTGCGCTCGCTCGTGGTGACGATCGGACTCGGCATCCTGTGGACCGGACCTCTGGCGGCGCAGGAGATGCCCGCGGAGTACCAGCGCGTGCTCTCGACGCTCGGGAAGCAGGGCGACTACAGGGCCAGCGTGCTGAAGGTCAACATCCCTCGAAACGACTTGAAGGTCACGGTAGCCGGCGTCGCCACCCCCACGCCCTTCGGGTTCGGGGGATGGGTGGCGATGACCAAGGGCACCGGGGGGCACGAAGTCCTCATGGGCGACCTGGTGCTGACACAGGACGAAGTCAATCCGGTGATGTCGGCGCTCCTCGAGCAGGGGCTGGATGTGACCGCCCTCCACAATCACTTCTTCTGGGAAGAGCCCCGCATCTTCTATATGCACGTCCACGGCATGGGAACGGCCGACGCGCTGGCCCAGAAGCTCAAGCCCGCGGTCGCATTAATCGGTGCGTCAGGCGCTCCGGCTCCGCCCGCGGCAGGTGCTGCCCCGGCGCCTGCGGCGGCGCCCGCGGCTCCCGGCACACCCGCCGGACTCAACACCGCTGCGCTCGCGAAGACCATCGGCACGGAGGGTGAACAGACCGGAGCGGTCTACAAGATCACCATCGGGCGAGACGACCTGAAGGTCAGCGAGATGGGCGCGCCGATCAACGCGCGGATGGGCCTGAACACGTGGGCGGCATTCGTCGGCACGGACGCCAAGGCCGCGGTGGCCGGTGACGTGGCGATGGTCGCGTCAGAGGTGACGCCCGTGCTGAAGGCGCTGCGCGGTCATGGACTGGATGTCGTGGCCATCCACCACCACATGACGGAGACGCAGCCCGCCATCTTCTTCCTCCACTACTGGGGCACCGGGCCAGCGAGCACCCTGGCCGCAGGCGTGCGCGCGGCGGTCGACCAGCTGGGGCACGCTCACTGACCGGCAGGAGAGCGAGGCCGTGGCAAACGGGCGGCCTTGCAAACCGCGCGGGCCTTCCAGATAATCGCGCGGTGATGCAGCGTGCAGGTCTGCGCCGGTTCGCGGCTCTTCTGGCCGTCATCAGCCTGTTCGGCTGGCTGGCGCTGCCGTCCGAGCACGTGCATGCGTCACTCGAACGGAGTCATGCGTCGGCACACGTGCACCGCCACTACGCCGTGCACCTCCCCGACCACATCGAGGACCACGACCGCGCCAGCATCGACCACGATGCGGACCCGGTCTACCTCTCCGGCCAGGTATTCGAGCCGTCGCATCCGGTGACGCCAGCGCTCGAAGACAACGCAGACGCCGGAACTCCTGTGCTGCCGCTGCCGGCGCCGATCCGTACCCGGCTGGTGCCCCCGCTCGCCGTACACGTTCACGCCCCTCCCTGGGGGCGCCTCTACGCCCGCCGCGGTCCTCCCGCCTTCGCTGTCTAGCGTGGTCCTGACGGCGTCAGCCGTCGTGTGTCCTGTTCCACTTTTCGTTCGTGAGGGTGTATGCGCGGAGCTGTGCTCTGTGCGACGGTAGCGTGTACCTGCTGGAGTGCTGTGGCGGGCGCGCAGTCGTTGGCGTTGACGGAGGCGGACGTTCTGGCCCGGCTGACCGCGGATAGTGTCCGCGTGCGGGCCATCAACAGTGCGATTGCGATTGCCCGGGCGGAGGCGCTGGACGCGAGCCGGCTTCCGAACCCCCGTGTGAGCGTCGAGCGCCAGGCGGTCGCCGGCGTCACCGAGTACTACGCCTCGGTCTCGCAGTCTCTGCCAGTTACCGGGCGCCGTCCGCTCGAGAGGTTGGCCGCCTCGGCCCTCGTGTCCGCCTCGGAGAGCCGCGCCGATGACGAGGTGCGGCGGTTGCGGGCGGACGTGCGCCTGGCGTTTGCCGACCTCGTCTCGGCCCAGACCCGGGAGCGGCATCTGGGCGCGATGCACGATCACCTGCGCGAGTTGAGCCAGATTCTCACCCGCCGTGAGCAGGCCGGCGATGCGGCGGGATTCGACCGCCTGCGGGCCGAACGCGAAGTTCTCGATGTCGAGAGCGACCTCGTGGTGGCATCGACGGATCGAGCTCAGGCGCAGGCCAGGCTCGCCGCGTACATCGACGACGTGAGCGACCCACGGCAGATTGTCGCGGTGGTGAGCGCCCAGGTTCCGCGCGATTCCGGTGACGTGCCGGCCCTGGAGGCCCTCCTCGAACGGGCGGAAACCCGCCGCGGCCTGCTGGCGGCGTATCGACATGACGTCGCTGCGGCGCGCTTCTCAGCGCAAGCGGCGGACCGGCGCAAGTTACCGGAGCCGGAAGTGGTGCTCGGTACCAAGTCGTCGACGGCCGGCAGCAGCGACGGCGGTGGTGTCACCGTCGGCTCGGGGGCGACTGGTCCCCTCATTGGCATCCAGGCGAGCGTGGCGCTTTTCGACCGCGGCCGTCCTGAGCGTGCACGTGCGCTCGCGCGCGCGTCCCAGGCCGAATCGGAGGCCGCCGCGTTCCGCGCGGCGCTCAAGGGTGAAGTCCTGGCGCTCCGCGAAGCGGTGATCCAGCGTCGAATCGCGGCGGCACGCTATCGACGTGACGCCATCGACAGGGCGACCGAGCTCGAGCGGATTGCGCAGGTCAGCTACGACGCTGGTGAACGCGGCATCCTCGAACTGCTCGATGCCTATCGCCTCGGCGCCTCGGCCCGGCTGCGTCAGGCACAACTGGATCTGGCGGTGCGCCAATCCGAGATCGAACTGGATTTCACGTCCGGATGGGAGATGCCGCAATGACCGCACGCCTGAGCACCTTGACCGCCATCGGTCTGTCGTTGTGGCTGACGGCGTGCAGCCGTCCGGCGACCCCCGAGCCGCAAGCCGCGCACGATGCGCTGCCGACGCTGGATGTCACGCACTGGACAGCGACATCTGAACTGTTCATGGAGTACCCGCCGCTCGTCGCGCAGCAGAAGGCGCTCTTTGCGATCCATTTGACCAGGCTCGCGGACTTCGCCCCTGTCACCGCAGGCCGTGCCCGCCTCGAATTCACTCCCGCGTCGGGCGGGGCGGCCACGAACCTTGTCGGGCCAAAGCCCTCCCGGCCAGGCGCATTTCGCGTCGAGGATGTGCCGCCCTCCCCTGGCCGCTACACGTGGGCGCTCGTCCTGGAATCTCCAGACCTGACGGACCGGCACGACCTGGGAACCATCACGGTGTTCCCCGATGTGGCCACTGCGCAGAAGGATGCCGGCGAGGGACAGCCCGACGATGCGGCGGCGATCGCGTACCTGAAGGAGCAGCAGTGGACGAATCCGTTTGCGACGACTGCAGTCGTCGACGGCGAGGTGCGACACGCGGTGAGGGCCACCGCCAGCATCCACCCGCTGCCTGGAGGCGAAGCGCTTGTGGCCGCCCCGGCGGCGGGGCGATTCCGGGCTGACCGGCTCGTGTCGATTGGGGACCTGGTGACGCCTGGACAGATCCTCGGTCACGTAGAACCGCGCCTCGCCGGCGGCGTTGATCGCGCCACCCTCGTCGCCGACACCGCCGAAGCCAGGATCGCGGTGGAGGCGGCGCAAGCCGAACTCGCCCGTGCCGAGCGCCTGGTGGCCGAGAAGGCCGTGCCGGGCCGGCGCGCCGAAGATGCGCGCCGCGCGCTGTCCCTTGCCGAGACTCGTCAGCGGGCCGCCGACGCCCGCCTGACACAGCGCGATGAAACGCTGCGTTCGGGCGGGGGCGCGGGCGCGGGCAACGCGTTCGCCGTGCGGGCGCCGTTGGCTGGGCGTCTCGCCGACGTGAGGGTGACGCTGGGTGCCGCGTACGAGGAAGGGGCACCGCTGTTCCGGATCGTCCGCACGGATCGCGTCGAGCTCGAAGTGCAGGTGCCACCACCCGATGTGCAGGCGGCGCGAGGCGCGGTGGGCGTCGCGATCGAGTTGCCGGGTGTTCCAGCGCCCCTGGTCCTCGAGCCGCACCACGTGCACGATCCGGGCGTCATCGACCCGACGTCGCGGGCCCTGCCGCTGCAGATGGAAGTCGACAATCCGGGGGGACAGTTGCTGATCGGTCAGCCGGTGACGGCCGTGCTCTACACGAATGCGCGGGAGCGGTTGCCGGTGGTGCCGTCGGCGGCCGTTCTTGTCGAGGCGGGACGCCCCTACGTCTTCGTGCAGGAAGGCGGTGAGCAGTTCGTCCGCCGCTTCATCGACATCGCCGCACGTGACGGCGACAGTGTCGGCGTCCGCAGCGGCGTCAAGCCTGGAGACCGCGTAGTGACACGCGGCGCATACGATGTGCAGCTCGCGTCGGCCGCGAAGGGCCTGCCGGCCGAAGGCCACGTCCACTGAGGTGCGGCGATGAAGCGACTGATTCAATGGTCGATCGACCATCACTGGATGGTGCTCGGACTCGCCGTCCTGCTCGCCGCCGCAGGCGCGTGGACGGCGCGCACCATGCCCGTCGACGTCTTTCCGGACTTGACCGCGCCTACCGTCACCATCCTGACCGAAGGACGAGGCATGGCACCGGACGAGATGGAGACCCTTGTCACGTTCCCCATCGAAGCCGCGATCAACGGCGCCTCCGGTGTCCGCCGCGTGCGCTCAGCCACGGCCGTCGGCATTGCGGTCGTGTGGGTCGAGTTCGACTGGGGCACTGACATCTTCATGGCGCGCCAGGTGGTTGCCGAAAAGCTGGCGCTCGTGAGCAGCAGCCTGCCGCCGCAGGCCGAGCGCCCGATCCTCGCCCCCATCTCGTCGATCATGGGCGAAATCCTGTTCTTCGCAATCTCCTCTGAACAGGATGATCCGCTCACGCTCCGCACCGTCGCCGATACCGTCGTCCGTCGCCGGCTCCTGGCCGTGGCGGGGGTGTCGCAGGTGACGCCCATCGGCGGAGCCGAACGACAGTTCCAGATCATCGCGCACCCGGAGCAGCTGCGCGCCAACAACATCACCGTCAACGAACTGCTCGAGGCCGCCCGCGGTGCGAGCCAGAACACCTCTGCCGGCATCTTCATGGAGGGCCCTCAGGAGTACGTGCTGCAGACCATCGGACGCGTACGGAGCGTGGAGGACATCGGCGAGAGCGTGGTGGCCGTGCGCGGCGAACGCTCGGTGCTGATCCGGAATGTGGCGGATGTGCGCGAGGGCCCGGCGCTGAAGCGCGGGGAAGGCTCCCGCAGCGGCAGGCCAGCTGTGATCGTCGGTGTGCTGAAGCAGCCGGGTGCCAACACGGTCGAACTGACGGCACGACTCGACCGCGAGCTCGACGCACTCCAGCGAGAGTTGCCTCAGGGAATGACGATTGACCGGAATATCTTCCGACAGGCCGACTTCATCGAGGTGGCCGTGGAGAACGTCGTCGCCGCCCTCCGCGACGGCGGGCTGCTGGTCGTGGTCATCGTGGTGCTGTTCCTGGCCAACCTCAGGGCGGCGGCGATTACGTTGACCGCCATGCCGCTGTCCCTGGCGGCCTCGGTGCTCGTCCTGCGGGCGTTCGACGCCACCATCAACACCATGACGCTCGGAGGGATGGCCATCGCCATCGGCGCGTTGGTCGACGACGCAATCGTCGACGTGGAGAACGTGGTGCGTCGCCTGCGTGAGAATGCCGGTCGTCCCGTTGCTGAACAGCAACCCGCGTCGGCTGTCGTGCGCGATGCCACGCTCGAGATCCGGACGTCCATCGTCTTTGCCACGGTAATCATCGTCCTCGTGTTCCTCCCGATCTTCGGATTGACCGGGGTCGAGGGACGTCTGATGACACCGCTGGCCATTGCCTACATCGTGTCGCTCCTGGCATCGCTGCTCGTGGCAATCGTCGTCACGCCCGCCCTGAGCGCCGCGTTCCTCCCTGAAGCGACGTCGATCCTGCGCGGCCATGACGGGTGGCTCTCGCGCACGCTGAAGTCGCGCTTCGCGAAGGACCTGCCGCACGCCCTCGACCATCCGTGGGCGGTGATGGCAGTGTCGCTCGCCCTGCTGGTCGCGGCCGCGCTCGGGGTGATGCGGACCGGGACGGCGTTCCTCCCCGAGTTCCACGAAGGGACGCTTACCGTCCAGGCGAATACCCTTCCTGGAACCTCTCTGGCCAAGTCGGATGAGATTGGACGCCGCGTCGAACAGATCCTCCTGTCGCAACCCGAGGTCGTGGCGACTGCGCGCCGTACCGGTCGCGCGGAGTACGACGAACACGTCCAGGGTGTCGAAGCGGCGGAGATCGACGTCGGCCTGCGGAGCACGGGGCGCTCACGTGCGGCGCTGCTCGCCGACCTTCGGCGAGGGTTCTCGACCCTGCCAGGGACCAACGTCACGGTCGGGCAGCCGATCTCACACCGGATCGATCACATGTTGTCCGGGACCAGGGCCAACATCGCGGTGAAGGTCTTTGGTGACGACCTGCTGACGCTGCGTCGCCTTGGTGAGCGGGTGCGCGACGTCATGGTTGCGGTGCCCGGAGCCGTCGACGTGTCGCTCGAGCAACAGATGGACGTGCCGTTCGTCCGGTTCGTCCTGAACCGCCCGGCGATCGCACGGTATGGCCTGCGAGCAGATGATGTGGCCGCAGCCGTGGAGACGAGCTTTGCGGGAACCACGGTAGGACGGGTCTTCGATCGGGGCGTTGCGTTTGACCTCGTCGTGAAGTTCGAGCCGTCGGCGCAGGCCGACTTCGAGCGCCTGGCGGACCTGCCGGTCAATCTGCCCTCCGGCGGAGCGATCCCCATACGACTAGTGGCGGATGTGCGGCGTGAACTGGGACCCAACATGGTCCTCCGCGAGAACGTCCAGCGCCGCATCGTCATCTCCGCGAACGTGGCCGGTCGTGACCTGGGCAGTGTTGTCGACGAGATGCAGTCGAAAGTGGCGAGAGAGGTGTCGATGCCAGCCGGATACCGTGTCGAGTACGGTGGTCAGTTCGAGAGCGAGCAGAGCGCGTCACGACGGCTCATGATCCTTGGCGTCGGAGTCGTCTCGGCCCTCTTCATGCTGCTGGTCCTGGCGTTCGGCTCGCCACGAGACGCCTTCTTGGTGATGCTCAACCTGCCGCTGGCGCTGATCGGTGGTGTGGTCGGTGTCTATCTGGCCGGCGGCGTCTTGAGTCTGGCCTCCATGATTGGCTTCATCACGCTGTTCGGCATCGCGACCCGCAACGGGATCATGCTCGTATCCCACATCAGGCACCTGATTACCGAGGAAGGGGTCGTCGACTTCCGTGAGGCCGTCGAGCGGGGCGCGCGGGAGAGGCTGATTCCCATCCTGATGACCGCGCTGGCTGCGGCGCTCGCGCTCGTGCCATTGGCACTCGGAGGAGACAAGTCCGGCAGCGAAATCCAGACACCCATGGCGATCGTGATTCTGTGCGGACTCCTGAGTTCGACCCTGCTGAACATGGTGGTGGTGCCGACGCTCTATCTGAGGTTCGGCACGCGCCCCGGCTAGCAGGTCACGGAGACCGGGTCGGTGCGGGTACGGTGTATCCCGCGCGGCTCGCGACGCGTCCCTTGCGGGTCTTCAGCCTCACGGTGAGTGCGTGCCAGCCGGGCAAATCGGGCGCAGACGGCGTGTAGGTGAGCACGTAGCGGGCGCGCATCTCACGCAGAATCTCGGAGAAGCGGTCCCGTAGCTGCGAGGGGTCGGCAGCGCGGAGCATGCGGCCGCCCGTCGCTTCGGCGAGCCGGCGGATCTGGGCGTCCTCGCCCGGCAGCAACTGCGCGAAGCCGCGCCGTTCCGGCAGCGTCACGGCGTAGAGGACGGCCTCGGACGACCGCGCGGCCAGGAGCACGGCGTCCTCGAGAAGCCAGCTGAGGGTATCCACGCCGTCGGTGAAGAGCAGCACCAGCGTGCGACGGGTGCTCGTGGCGGTGAGCGCCAGGGCGACCGACGAGGCGTCGAGGATCGCGGTCGAGCCTTCCGGCTCGATGCCGTCGAGCGCAGCCTTCACCGCGGGCACTGGCCCGATCGGCACGGGCAGCTGGAACATGTGGTTGAAGGTGAGCAGGCCGGCCCGGTCGTCGGCGTCGAGGGCGTCGAGGAGCGCGGCCGCTGATTCGCGCAGGCGAATCATGGTGTCGCCGCGCGTGCTCGCGCTGCGATCGAAGGTAAACAGGACGTCGAGCGGTTCGACGTCGCCGGTCACCGAGTCGAGCGTCTGTTCGACGCCGTTGTCCAGCACCGAGAAGTCGGCGGCGGTGAGCCCCGGAATGGGCCGCCCCCCATCGGTCGCCAGCACGTCCACGCGCACGACGCTGACGCCCGCCCGGAACAGGGGCTGCTGCGCGCCGAGGGTGGCCGTGGCGAGCACGACCCCGATGAAGGCGAGTCGCCGCGTCATGGGTGCAGCAGCGGTTCCCGCATGGCGGCAAGCAGGCCGGGGGCGCGATCGGGCGGCTGTCCGAAGCGGTAGAACCACCACGGATCGTCGCAGGGCTCAGGGCGCGTGAGCAGCGACTGTGCGAGGTCTGCCGCCCCGGGCAGGTCGCCCGCGAGGCGCCGGACGGTCATCATGCCAAGCTGCGCGGTCTGGCAGCCCGCCATCATCGTGGCCGCGAGCTGGTAGGCACCGGTTGCCGCCTCGTGCCGGCCGGCCGTCATCTCGGCGTGGGCCAGGAACAACGCAGCCAGGTAGCGCCAGCGGCGCTCAGCCGCGCCGGTCGTGAGCGGGTGCAGGACGTCGCGGGCCTCGCTGGCGCGACCGAGCAGCGCCAGCACGCGTCCGAGGTGCACGGCGGCCGCGTCGTGCACCTCGGGTGAAGCCGCGGCCTCGCGAAAGCGCGCAGCTGCCCGCGTGAGAATGGTTTCCTGGGATCCATTGGCGATCGGGGACAGCGTCTTCGAGCGGCCGTTCCACGCCCAGTCCGCAGGCACCTTCCCCGTCCAGATGAGGGTTTCGTAGAACGTCCCCTCGGCGAGGGCGAACTCCGGATCGTCCGGCGCGATCGTGCGCAGGTCGTCGAGCCAGGGCACGAGCGCACCGAAGTCGAGTTCCGACTGGTAGAACCAGGAGACGAGCAGTAGCCACTGGCGGCGGAAGCCGGACGGGACCGTGCGCCCGCGGTTGATGTCGATGAAGCGGCGCGCCGCTGCCAGGTGGGCCGGGGCGTGCTGGGGCAGAACCCAGCTGCCGACCACCACTTCCGTGTGGAGGAGCGCCGCGGCTTCGGCGTCGGAGGCGGTCCACGCGTCCGGTTGCCGAAGGACGGTGTTCACGGCGTCGGTCACCCAGCGGTCGTCCTGTTCCGACAGCGCCTGGACAGCCCCACGCGAATCGACGGAGCGATAGCGGGCCAGCAGCGCGCGGTACTCGTCGGCGGCGGACTCCTGTGCACGTGGCGTCACGAGCAGGGCAAGCCCGATGATGACGATCCCGCAGGCGCGGCGGACGGCCGACATGGCGCGCACGATTATTCCACTACAATGCCGCCCATGGGTGCGCCGAAGGGGAGGGCCCTCATTGCCGGTGCCGTGGCCATCGTCGTGCTGGCGACCGGATATCCGCGTGCGCACCCGCAGGCGCCACCGCTCGCGACGACCCCAGACCAGCGCCCCCACTTCAAGTCGGCGGTCCGCCTGACCACTGTGACGGTCACGGTCACCGATGCCGACGGCCGGCTGGTAACCGACCTGCCTCGCGACCAGTTCGAGGTCTTCGAGGACGGACTGCTGCAGGACATCACGCAGTTCACCCGTGAGCGGGTTCCTGTGAGCCTCGGCATCCTCGTCGATGCCAGCGACAGCATGTACGGCCGGCGCATCCAGGAGGCGCGCGAGGCGATCGGCCACTTCGTCGCCGACCTGCTGGCCCCGGACGACGAATTCTCGCTCGTCACCTTCAATCATCGTCAGCAGGTGCTCACCGAGTGGACGAACGACCGCACGGCGCCCCCACGGCTGCTCGGTCCTGTCAGGCCATGGGGATCCACGGCGATCTACGACGCCATCATGGCGTCCCTCCCGCTGGCCGAGTCCCGGCACCGGCAGCGGGCCGCACTGCTCGTGCTGTCGGACGGCGCCGACACGGCGTCCGACACGCAACTGCGCGACCTGCGGACGGCGCTCCGGCGCTCCGACCTCTTCATCTACGCCATCGGGATCGACTCGGCGGGTCGGCGGCCCATCAACGCCGCCGTGAATCCCATGACGCTCGCGCAGATCACCGACCAGAGCGGCGGCCGCACCCGCATCGTCCACGACACGTCCGAGGTGTCGGATGCCCTCGAGCAGATCGCCACGGAACTGAACAGCCAGTACCTCATCGGTTTCGGGTCGACGCGGCCACCGGATGGCCGGTTCCACAGCATTCGCGTGCACGTGAAGGGCGGGGCGTACAAGGTCCGGGCCCGCAACGGCTACGTGGGCTGACGCCTGCGACAGCGCCGGGCGCCTGCACGGCGCGGAGGGAGCGGGTCTCTCCAGGTGGGCGCCCCGATGCTAGAATGCCCTCGCTTTCCCGGAGGAAACAGGTGGTCAAGTCTGCAGGAATGCGCGCGATTCGTGTGCTTGGTGCAGGTGCGGTGGCGGTGTGTCTCGCGGCCGGCAGCGTGCCGCTGCATGGGCAGCAGGCCGCGACGCCCGCGCCGAAGAAGGAACCTGCCGTCAGGACGGCGGCCGACACGCTCGAGGATCGCCTCAAGCGGCAGCGCGCGGCGCTCGAGCGCGCGCTGTTTGCGGGGGACGAACCGCTGCCCATCACGCTCATCGCCGATTTCAAGGCCGTGAATCGCGACCGCAATCCCGAGAGCACGAAGGTGTTTCCGGGGACGCTCGTCGTCGGCAACCGGAACGGTGGTGAGGACCGTATCCAGGTCAACATCCGCACCCGCGGGCACTCGCGGCGGCTCTCGACGACCTGCACGTTTGCGCCGCTGCGCATCGAGTTCCCCAACCGGGGAGAGGGCACCGTCTTCGACGGGCACAAGTCGCTGAAGCTCGGCACGCACTGCCGCGACGTCGATTCGTACGAGCAGTACGCGTACCGCGAGTACCTCGTCTACAAGATCTTCAACCGCATCACGCAGCGGTCCTTCAGGGCCCGCCTGGCCACGGCCAGCTACGTGGACTCGACCAACAACAAGCCGATCACCACACGTGCGGGGCTCTTCCTCGAGGACGACGACGATGTGGCGAGGCGGATGGGCGGCGAGGTGAGCGACCTGCAGAACCTCACCTTCGGGCACGTCGACGCCGAGGCGATGAACCTCATCGGCCTGTTCGAGTACATGATCGGGAACACCGACCTGTCGCTCGCCAAGCTGCACAACATCATCCTCGTCCGCGCGGCGAACGGCACCGTCTACCCCGTGCCGTACGACTTCGACTACTCCGGCGTCGTGAACGCCCGCTACGCGGTGCCGGCCGTGGCGCTGAACCTGCCGTCCGTTCGCGAACGCCTGTATCGGGGCCCGTGCCTCAAGGCCGAGGACCTGACCCCGTACCTGACACGCCTCAAGGGCATGCGCGAAGGGATCCTCGCGCTGTACGACACGGTGCCGCAGCTCGACGAGGGGTACCGGAAGGACGCGAAGAATTACCTCGATCAGTTCTTCAAGCTGCTCGACCGTCCGGGCGACGTGAAGCGGGCGTTCATCGACGGCTGCAACCGCGCGACGATGTAAGAGGTGTCGGGCCGGCGCACGCCGGCCCCAACGACCGCTTCAGCGGAGGACCAGAAGCATGACCGTGTCGATGAAGGTGGCTGTCGCCGTGTGCGGAGTGTCCTGCGTGCTGCCCGGGCCGGTTCTTTCGGCGCAGGCGCCGCCACACGACGCGGTGGCGATCGACGCGGCTGAAGTGCAGCGGGTGCTCTCCACGATCACTGCGCCGCAGGGCGACCAGCAGATCACGGTCGTCGACATGGGTCGATACAACCTGGCCGTTGGTGTCCTGCACCGGGGGAAGACGACCGACACACCCGGCGCACCCATCAACGGCCTGGTGCACGCGCAGGTCACCGACACCTACGTGATCATTTCAGGCGAGGGCACGCTCGTCACCGGCGGGACCCTCGCCAATCCGCGTGCGTTTCCGGCCGACAACGAGGTCGTGACCACGCTGGCCGGTCCGTCCACCACGGGCCCGATCCAGAACGGCACGAGGCGCCGCGTGAAGACCGGTGACGTGATCGTCATCCCGGCCGGTGTGCCGCACGGCTGGACCGAGGTGCCGGACCACGTGAACTACCTGAGCGTGCGTCCGGACCAGGACAAGGTGCTGCCCGCGGGCTACGTGCATCCGACCATTCGTAAATAGTCCGATATAATTGCCGCCACTTCGGCGACGCGGCGTCGCCGGTCCCGGACAGGACAGGTGGCCTTCGGTGTGCCGGGGGCCTGGAGGAACTATGCGAAGGACAGCAGTACTTGGTGCGCTGGTCGCGGTGGGTGCGCTCTCGGTCGGCCTCGCCGGCCAGCAGCAGCGTGCGGCGTTGCCGGACCTCGAGAAGGTCAAGGACAACTTCTACATCATCAACTCGTCGGTGCCTGGCAGCGGCTTCACCGGCGGCAACGTGTCGGTGTTCGTCACCGACGCCGGCGTCACCGTGGTGGACAGCAAGCTGGCGGGCTACGGCCCGGACATCATCGCCAAGATCAAGGCGGTGACGAACAAGCCGATCACCACGCTCATCAACACCCACACGCACGGCGACCACACGGGCAGCAACGAAGGCTTCCCGGCCAGCGTGAACATCGTCGCGCACGAGAACACCAAGGCGCTGATGGCGAAGATGCCGGCGTTCGCCGGCGACAAGGCCGCGTTCCTGCCGAAGCAGACCTACAAGGACCGGCTGACGATCGGCAGCGGCAAGGATCGCGTGGAGCTGTACTACTTCGGCAAGGCGCACACCGGTGGCGACACCGTCGTGTACTTCCCGACGCTGAAGATCGCCGCCATGGGCGACATGTGGGCGTGGAAGGACGCGCCGCTCATCGACCTGAGCAACGACGCCAGCGGGATCCAGTGGCCGGCGACGCTGAAGAAGGCGATCGACACCCTGAAGGACGCCGACACGATCATTCCCGGCCACACCGTCGTCTCGAAGCCGGCCGACCTGCAGGAGTTCCAGCGCTACATGGCCGATCTCGTGGCCGAGACGCAGGCCGCTGCGAACGCCGGCAAGACCGCCGCGGACGCCCTCGCCCAGAGCAAGGTCACCGCGAAGTACGCCGGCTACAAGCAGGAGCGCCTCAAGGCCGCCATCGAAGCGATCTACAAGGAGATGGGCAAGTAAGGCAGGCGGGGCTGGCCGGGCTGGCGGGACTGTATCGCGTCTCGCCGCCCGGTCGTCATCGCTTCAGTCCTGCCTGCCCAGCCCGCCCGGCCTGCCCCCGTCAGTCCCCGCCCCCCGTCCCGCTGAACTGGTCGTCCTCCTCCGCAAACAGCACGTTGAACGTCGTCAGTGAGCC
Organism: Vicinamibacterales bacterium; assembly: GCA_046331345.1. Taxonomy (GTDB): domain Bacteria; phylum Acidobacteriota; class Vicinamibacteria; order Vicinamibacterales; family CAVVIG01; genus CAVVIG01. The sequence goes on from JAXLRA010000008.1 coordinate 471,510, forward strand.
GTAGCAGCCGGTGATGTAGCTCTGCAGCTTCACCTTGGCATCGTCCGGCAGGTCGGAGGCGTTGACCTGCTGCTCGAGCGTGCGCAGGCGATTGCGGATCATCACGATCTTGTGGAAGAGCGACTCGATGGGAATCGACTTCTCCTGAAGGCCTGGCGTGCCCGGGCGCAGCACGAGCGTGCCGCCGCGCCACTTGTCGGCCGGCACGACCGGCGTGACACCGGCCTCCTCGCGCACGATGCGGCGCAGCAGCAGTTCGAGATCGTCGGTGCCGTTCGGCAGTGTCATTCCAGGACCTGTCCTTTCCCGCTCGCTGACCAGCGGCAGCGGTGCCTTTGCGGGCGCTGAGGGTGCCGGACGCTGGCGCGCCGCCCCACTCCCGCCTGCATGCGCCCCGGGATCGAGATCGATGCGTGGCCCGCCGCGATAGTTGTGCTCGCTGTCGCAGTACCCGCACACCACGCGGATCGGTTGGTACGACCCGTCCACCGCGACGATCGTGTGCAGGCGATCGGTCTTGCACGCGCGGCAGTAGTCCTCCACGGACTGGCCCGCGCTGTATCTCCGCTGCTCCATGAGTGGATCATGGCAGAACTCAGAACTCAGAACTCAGAACTCGAGCCAGGTTGGAGGTTGGAGGTTGGACGGCGGGTGGAGGCCCGACCCGGCTTGCCCGGCTCTCGGCCCTGCAACCAGACCTGCCGTCCCGTCTGCGGGTTTTCTGCGCGCACGTCGCGTTATCAGTCAGCGGCGACACCGGCCGACGGTGGACGCCAGATGTTCCTGACGAACGAGGAGTACGCGATGACGACGAAGATGGTAGCAATGGTGGGTGGGGGACTGGTCCTGGCCGGTGCCCTGATGACGGCGGCGTGTTCGGAATCCAGTGCCCAGGCGTCGCCCGCGAGCGACTCGGCGAAGGTGGCGCGCGGCGCGTACCTCGTGACGGTCGGCGGCTGCAACGACTGTCATACCCCGCTGAAGATGGGGCCGAAGGGACCGGAGCCCGACATGTCGCGCATGCTGTCCGGGCATCCGGAACAGTTCGTCATTGCCTCGCCGACGAAGCTCGCCAGTCCTGAGTGGCTCGCCGCGATTGCGGCGACCGGCACCGCGCACTCCGGCCCGTGGGGCGTGAGCTTCACGGCCAACCTGACGCCCGACGAGAACACCGGCCTCGGCATCTGGACCGAGGAGATGTTCATCAAGGCGATCCGGACCGGGCGCCACATGGGCGCCTCGCGCGAAATCCTGCCGCCGATGCCGTGGCCGAACTACGCGCGGATGACCGACGACGACCTGAAGGCGGTGTACGCCTACCTGCGGAGCATCCCGGCCGTGCACAACCGGGTTCCCGACCCGCTCCCGCCGGCCGGCGCGCCGACCCCGACGAACTGACCGTGACCACGGCGACCCTGGCGGGGCGCCACGGCGGTCGCCAGGTCGAGGCCGAACATCGGGCGCTATCATGGTTGTGGTCGGGCTGACATGTGCGGTCCGACCGCCACGTTGATGTGCGCACCCCATGACCACATTTCTGCTGATACGCCACGGCCTCACTGATGCCGTGGGCCACGTGATGACTGGACACGAAGCCGGGGTGCACCTGAATGCCACCGGGCGCGACCAGGCGGCGAGCCTGCCCCAGAGGCTCGGCATGGTTCCGCTCCACGCGATCTACGCGAGCCCGCTCGAGCGCACCCGAGAAACGGCGCAGCCCGTGGCCGACGCGCGCGGCCTCCCCATCCAGCTCGAGCCCCGCTTCATCGAAGTGGACTTCGGCGGCTGGACCAACCGCACGTTCGCCGACATCGCGCCGGACCCGCACTGGCAGTTCTACAACGCCTATCGCGGCGCCACGCGTCCACCGTCGGGAGAGGGGCTGCTCGACGTGCAGTGCCGCACGGTCGACGCGCTGCTGGATCTGCAGGAGCGGCATCCGGATCAGGTCGTCGCCGTGTTCTCGCATGCGGATACGCTGCGCGCCATCCTGCTGTACTTCCTGGGAATGCCGGTCGACTTCGTGCAGCGGCTCGACATCATGCCGGCGCGCATCAGCGTGCTGCAGCTCGGCGGCGGTGCGCCACGCGTGCTGCAAGTGAACGGCGACACCGTTCCGCCGATTGCCTGACAAAGCCGAGGAAGGCTTCGCCGGTGCACCCGGCGCGCATGGGCTTCTGCGCGTCATCACCGTGCGCGGGGCGTCAGTGAGGCAGCCGTCCGCTAGAATCGCGGAATGCGGCCGCCTGCGCCTGTCCTGGACGTCCTCTACGACGGCGGGTGCGGACTCTGCACGCGGACGATGGGGGGGCTGCGGCGTCTGGACTGGCTGGGACGGCTCCGGTGGGTGGACATCAACGCGAACTGGGATCAACTGGAGCAGATGTATCCCGCGGTCCCTCGCGACCGCTGCGTGGACGAGATGCATGTCGTCCGCGCCGACGGCGGCATGACCGCCGGCTTCGACGGGTTCAGGACCATCGCCTGGCACGTCCCGCTGTTGATGCCGGTTGCGCCACTCCTCCGTGTGCCTGGCGTGCCGGCGGTGGGCCGGCGGGTGTACCGCTATGTGGCCACACATCGCTCGACGACATGTCAGGTGGCCTCTCACAGGTCCGGCTGAAGCCGGACCCCACGAGTGTCTCTGCCGCCGCGCTCCGCTGTCCCCGACCTGATCCCTGGTTCTGATCCCGGATCCAATGGGTCCTGATCCCTGGTCCCCAGTCCCTGATCCCTAGTCCCTGATCCCTAGTCCCTGATCCCTAGTCCCTGATCCCTAGTCCCTGATCCCTAGTCCCTGATCCCTAGTCCCGACTCCCAAGTCCCTGGTCCCTGATCCCAGTCCGTGATCCCTGACCCTGCCTGCTTCCAATCTGAAATCTGCAATCCGAAATCTGCAATCTGATGTTCAGCCCGTCAGTCCGGCTCGAAGTTCAGCTCGACCTTCACGCCGTCGGGGTCGTGGACGAACAACTGGATCGTGCCGTTGCGTGGAATGACGTCCTGGCGGTACTGGACGCCTGCCGCCTCGAAGCGTGCACGGGTGCCCTCGAGGTCGACTCCACGGAAGGCGATGTGATCGATGGTGCCGCTCCCGACGATCGCGGGCCCGTGGGCCGCTGTGCGCTCGGTGAGGTGAATGACCGGCACGCCGCCCACGTAGAGCCAGTGGCCGACACCGCCCACCGGCGGACGGTCGCCATCCACGAGTCCGATCAGGTCCACGTAGAAGTCGCGCGAGCGCGCGGCGTTCACGCAGCGGATGTTCACGTGCTGGAGCTGGTCAACGGGCATGGGCAATGGCTGATGGCAATGTTCAGGATTCTTTCTCCCACTCGAGCCGCTTGATGTCGCCGAGGAGCACGATGTACGAGAACGCGCCGAGCAGGGCGACCACGGCGATGTAGATGAGCGGACCCACGAAGGAGCCGGAGGCGCCGAGGGCGACACCGATCACCAGCGGCGTGATGATTCCCGCGACGTTCGCGCTGAAGTTGAAAATGCCCGCGGCGAGACCGATGACCTGCTTTGGTGCGATGTCGGAGAGCACGGTCCAGCCGAGGTTCGTCATCCCCTGGCCGAAGAACGCGAGCGACATCACGGCGATGACGACGCCGTTGCTGCCAGCCGGCACGTAATTCGCGACGATGATCGTGGACGCGAGGAACAGGCCGGTCACCACGGGCAGCTTGCGCGCGATGTTCGCCGAGCCGGTCTTCTTCAGCAGGTAGTCGGAGAGGAAGCCACCGGTCAGCACACCGATCGCGGCGCCCACGTACGGAATCGAGGCGTACAGACCGGCATTGATGAAGGTCATGCCGCGCGCCGTCACCAGATAGGTCGGGAACCAGGTGAGGAAGAACACCTGCGTGGAGTTCCCGCCGAACTGGCCGATGCACGCGCCGAGGATCTGCCGGTAGCGCAGCAGCCGACCGATCTGGCTCCAGCTGAAGTCCAGGCGCTGCCCCTTGTACTCACCGCCGCCCCCGGCCTCGATGTACCGTAGTTCGGCATCGTTCACGGACGTGCTCTGGCTCGGGTCGCGGTACACGCGCCACCACAGCAACCCGAACAGCACGCCGAGAATGCCGACGATGGCGAAGAGGCCGCGCCAGCCGAAGCGCTGGGCGATGAGGAACAGCGGAACGCTGAAGAAGCCGATGCCGGCGTACTGGCCAACCGAGTAGGTGGCGTTCGCCCGCGCGCGCTCGTGCTGCGGAAACCAGGAGGCGAGGACGCGGCTGTTGGCCGGGAAGCAGGGCGCCTCGAAGATGCCGACGCCGATGCGCGTGAGGACCAGTTGCGGCAGGCTGCCGACGAGTCCCATCGCCGCCGTGCAGCCGGACCAGCCGACCAGGGCCACGGTATAGGTGAACCGCGTGCCGAAACGGTCCAGGAAGATGCCGCCCGGGATCTGCAGGAGTGCATAGCTCCACGAGAACGCCGAGAACGCCACGCCCATCATGGCGGCGGTGAGCCCGAGATCCCGGGTGAGCGACGGGGCGGCAATGCCGAGCACCGTGCGATCGAGGTAGTTCAGCATCGTGCCGAACGCGATGAGGGCGAGCACCGGAAACCAGCGCACGTGCGTGCGCGGGGCGGAACTGCCGGCCGCTGAGGCTGCCGGTGCGGTCATCTGTGTCATGTGCCGGTGAGATGCGGCTATCGTCAGTCCGCCACTGGCGGGACGCCGTCGTAATCCAGGGGAATCCTGATACGCATCGGCTTCTCCCGGGCGTACTCCTCGGCCACTTCAGCCGTGAGGCCCGCGACCCGGCCGACGATGAAGAGCAGCTTGCCGGCCTGCGGCGGGAAGCCGAGCACGATCAGCAGCGCCGCCAGCGCCCCGTCGATGTTGATGGGCAGCGGCTTGATGGCGGCAGCGGCCGCGCGCTGCAGTTCCCGCATGAACTGCACGGGCGCGGGCTCCTGGCCGTCGTCGGCGGTCGCGAGCGCGAAGAGGATCTCGACGCGCGGGTCGACGGTGTGAACGCGGTGGCCAAGCCCGGGAAGCCGGCGTCCGGCGGTCCGGCTCTCCGCAACCATCGCGTCCGCGACTTCGGCGAGTGATCCGTTCTGTTCGAGCGCCCGCGCGAGTCCAGCCTGAATCAGCACCATGCAGGCTTCGCCGGCGCCGCCGTGCTCGTCGCCGATGGCAAGCAGCCCGGCCGCGACGTTGGCCGAGACGGACTGGCGGTTGCCGGACGCCGACAGCCTGGCCGTCGCGCACGAGGGTGCGTTGGCTCCGTGGTCCGCCACCGAGGTCAGGATGGCGTCGAGCATGCGCCGCTCGCGTGCCGTGGGCAACTCACCCCTGTGCAGCAGGAAGATGGTGTCCGTGAACGTCGCCTGCTGCATCAGCGCAGTGACGTTCCGGCCGCGAATCCAGATCTCGCCGTCGCGAGCGTGCACGATGCCCGTGCGCCAGGGGGTCAGCATGACGCGTGATTATGGCGTGGGCTGGCACCGAACGGGTGGTTTTACCGTAGCGACACCGTAACAGTGCCGGCGGCGACGGCCGCCATGTAGCATGAGGGCGCACCGCGATCATGGCGGTCGGGTGCTGCGCCAGAGGCCGCACATGACACGCATCCTGCTGCTCCACGGGCCGAACCTCAACCTGCTCGGTTCGCGTGAGCCGTCCATCTACGGCACGCTAACGCTGGACGACATCAACCAGCGCGTGAACGAGCGGGCCGCCGCGCTCGGCGCCGAGGTCCGTCCGTTTCAGTCGAATCACGAGGGTGACCTGGTGGATGCCGTGCAGGAGGCCCGTACCTGGGCGCAGGGCATCGTCATCAATCCGGGCGCCTACGGCCACTACTCCTATGCCCTGCGGGATGCCTTCGCGAGCGTGAACCTGCCCGCGGTGGAAGTGCATCTCTCGAACATCCACGCGCGCGAGCCGTTCAGGCATCAGTCCGTGATCGCCCCGGTGGTGAACGGCATGATCTGCGGACTCGGCTGGCGCGGCTATGTGCACGCAGTCGAGATTCTGGTGGAGCTGATCCGGGAGCGACAAGGGTGAGCGCCAGGGGGCGTGCGGGCTGGCGGAGCTGGCAGGCCTGAGCGGAGCTGACCTCTATCGGCTCCCGACTCGCGCCACGATCGTTTCGAACCGCCCGTCTCCGCGCAGGCTGTCCCACTTCGGGTCCACCTTGATCGAGACCATCTCGAAGCTGCGCTCGTTGCAGGCCCGCTCGAGCCATTCGAAGCCCGTGGCCGTCTGGTCGAGGGCGAAGTGCACGAGCGCCACGTCGGCCGGCGACACGTAGCGGTGTCCGGCGAGTTCGTTCAGCGTGGCCAGGACTTCGGTGGCCGCCCCGCGTTTGCCGGCGACGGCCAGGGCGCGCGCCAGCGCCGCCTGCATGCGGGGGCTCTGGGGTGAGAGCTGGACGGCGCGCTGGAAGGCCGCGATCGACTCGTCCGGTTCCCCCCGCTGTTCCTGGATGAGGCCCAGGGCCCAATAGGCTGGCGAGAAGTGCGGATTAAGTTCGACCACGTGGTCGCACCGCTCGAGCGCCGACTCGAAGTCGCGGCGATAGTAGTGGAGCAGTGAGACCTCGCGGGCGATGATCGCCGACACCGGGTCGAGCGCCTGCGCCAGCAGAATCTGTTCGAGGGCCTCCTCCAGTCGTCCCATCGGCACCAGGCAGGACATGGCGTACCAGTGCCGCGCCGTGGCATACCGGGGGTCGAGCCCGATGGCGCGCAGGAATTCGCGCTCGGCGCCGGGCCAATCCCAGTCCTGTGTCGACTTGGCATGGGCCAGCGACGTGTGCGCTTCGGCCGAGGTGTCGTCGAGCATGACCGCCGTGGCGGCCGCCGAGGCCGCACGTGCCCAGACGTCGACGGGCGAGCGAACACCGTAGTGCGTCAGCAGCGAGTAGGCATCCGAGAGTCCGCTCATGGCCGATGCGTGCCGCGCATCCTCTTCCAGCGCGCGCTCGAAGAACTCGACCGCCCGGGTCAACCCCTCCTCGGTCCGCTGCTCCAGGTGGTATCGCCCCTGACGGCAGAGATTGTGCGCCGCCAGGTTCTCGGTGCGTGTGCGGCTGGAGGCGGAACGCGCGAGTTCAGGCAGGTGGGCGGCTATCGCGGCTGCCACCTGTTCCTGCGATGCGAGCGGGTCCCCCAGCGACGCATCGGTGGAATGCGACCAGAGATAGCAGCCGCTCGCGCCCTCCACGAGGTGCGCGGTGACGCGCACCCGGTTGCCGGCCGCCCGCACGCTGCCGGCGACGAGGAGCGCGGCCGTGGTCATCGGCGCGACATCGGGTGCGGACGGCGTGGAGAGCACACGCAGCGCTGTCAGCCCGGAGAGCCGGTGCAGGATCTCTTCCCGCAGGCCTTCACAGAAGTACTCCAGCGAGCTGTCCGCGCTGCAATCCACGAAGCGCTGCACCGACACCGTGTTGGCCGCCAGCAGCACCGTGTCGACCGACCGCCTGGAGACGGTAGCCCGCTCTCTCGTCCTGAACGTCGGGGCGTACCGACCCTTCGGCAGGTCGATGATTACGGGGTCGATCTGCCCCTCATCGGTGTAGTACTGCGTCAGCCGGGCGCGCAACCGGCGCGCCTGGACACGCACCAGCGGGTCGGTCCTGGGATCGAACGAATCTTCCTTCTCGAAGACGCGGACCGCGACGACGTACTCCTTGAGGTCGCTGCCGCGCCCGGCCACCGCTTCCTCGACGATGAACTTGAGGAAGCGGCGCAGGCGATCGGCCTGCTGGAACGACGCGCTCGCGAGCACGCGCTCGAGCTGTTCGGCGACCGCGGTCAGTTCGGGCTGGCTGGACACGGCGGAACGGACCGATGTGGCGGACACCCGGGGATTCTAACAGCCGGCCGGGAGGGCCGGGACAGTCAGGATGGCCGGGACTCGGCCTTGTTATTCGCCCTTGCGGTAGATGTCGTTGATGTTCCAGTGGCCGGGCGTCGGCGTCGGAGCGTTCTCCATGGGCACGTGGATGACGGTCGGCTTGTCGGCCGCGATGGCGGCCCTCAGGGCTGGCCCGAGTTCATCGGCGCTGTTGATACGAACCCCGTTCGCGCCGTAGGCGCGCGCCATTGCGGCATAGTCCACGTGATACGGCTGGCCCTCGCATTCGAAGATGCAGCCGAACTCCGTGCCGTAGTGCATCTTCTGCAGGCCGGCAATGGTACCGAAGGCGTTGTTGTCCATCACGAGCCAGATGACCTTCAGCCCGGCTTCCATGGCGGTGGCGATGACCGACGGATTCGCGCCGAAGCCGCCGTCGCCGATGAGCGCGACCGACTCCCGATCGGGCTGGCCCACCTTGACGCCCAGCGCGGCGGCGGGCCCAAAGCCCATCGTGGCGAGGCCGCTTGGCGTGACGAAGGTGCCAGGCACCGTGATCGGGAACTGCTGTCCGACCCCGTTCTTGTTCCATCCGACGTCCGTCACGATGAAGCCGTCCTCGGGCACCGCCTTGCGCAGTTCGCTGAGGATGCGCTCGGGACGCAGCGGGTACTGGTTGGAACTCCACTGGTCGGCCCAGTTGGACGCGAACTCCGCACGGCCTCGCGCAATGCGCGCCCGCAGGTCGCCCCGGTCGCGAGGCACGCGGCCGCGCGCTGCGGCGGCGAGTCCCTCGAGCGCCAGGCGTGCGTCGGCGACCACGCCCAGTTCGGTGGGGTAGTTGCGGCCAATCTCCGCAAGGTCCGCGTCGATGTGGATGAGTCGCGTGGGCGGCATCGAGAAGGTGAAGCGTTCGTCCCACGAGCTCGAGTTCGCTTCGGCGAGGCGCGTGCCGACGGCGACGATCAGATCGGCCGTGCGGCAGGTATCGTTCGAGATCGGCGTGCCCCAGAAGCCGGTCTGGCCGAGCAGCAGGGGATGGTCGTGGCGGAGGCACCCCTTGCCCATCAGCGTGTGGGCCACGGGAACTTCGAGCGTTTCAGCCAGCTCCGCCAGCGCGGCCGTGGCACCCGCCGACAGCACTCCGCCGCCGGCATAGAGCACAGGGCGTTCTGCGCTCGCCAGCGCGTCGACGATCCGCTCGGCGGTGGCCGGGTCGATGCCGATCTTCGCGACCTGCGGCGGGACCTTGTCGAACGCATCGACCTTCAGGTCGGCGGAGAAGACGTCCATCGGGACCGACACCAGCACGGGCCCGGGCCGGCCGGTCTGGGCCAGGTGGAAGGCGCGCTCCATCACGCGCGGCAGGTCCTCGACGCGGTCGACGCGATACACCCGCTTGCAGAACGGGCGGCAGATCTGGGACTGGTCGGCATCCTGGTGGAGGTTGAACTCCTGGTGCGGATGCCGGCCGTAGTAGTACGAGGGGATGTCGCCGGCGATCACGACCATGGGGATCGAGTCGAGCGAGGCGTTTGCGATGCCGGTCACCGCGTTCGTCAGGCCAGGGCCGAGGTGCGTGAGGCAGACCCCGACGCGTCCGGTCGCCCGCGCATAACCGTCCGCGGCGTGGGCGGCCGTCTGTTCGTGCCGCGTGCTGATGAACCGGATCCGGCTCCGGCCCAGCGCCTCGAGGAAGGCGATGTTCGCGTGGCCGCACAGGCCGAAGACGACCTCGACGCCGATCCGCTCGAGGTACTCGGTGAGCAGGTAGGACGCGATGCGGGTGCCCTGGGCGGACGCGGCGCGTTCGGCGACAGGATGGGCGACTGAACTCATGGCCATGGCCTCTCGCAGGCGCGGGCGCCTGCGTATTGCTCCCTACGCGGGGATGACGGTGTTGTAGAACTCGCCGAACAGTTCCTGCTCGGACGGCTTGTCTTCCGGAATCGGCCGGCTCACCCAGGTGACGTTCATATAGTGCTTCAGCGACACGTTCTCGTTCGTGATGTTTCCGCCCCAGATGCCGCAGCCCATGCTGGAGGTCATCGGCATCCCGTTGGTGAAGGTGCCGGCGTTGGCGCGCGACTGGATCTGCCGCACCATGATGCGGCTGACGGGTGCCACGAGCGCGAGCCTGTGGATGTGCTCGTCGTCGAACGAGTAGATGCCGCACGAGTGCCCGCGCCCGCCGACCTTGAAGATCTGGCGGACCTTCTCGAGGGCCCCGTCGAACCCGCCCTCGTACTTGAAGAGTGCGACCACCGTGCCCAGCTTCTCCTTCGAGAAGTGGTGCGCCTTGCCGATCTGCGTTTCCTGGGCGATGAGGAAGGTCTTGCCGGCCGGCAGCGTGATGCCGGCTTTCGCCGCCACGACTGAGGCGGCGCGCGCGATCGTATCGGCGGTCCGGCGCCCTTCCTCGTCCCAGTAGATCGCCCGGACCTTCTCCTTCTCGTCGGCGCTGAGCAGGTAGCCGCCCTCGGCCTGGAGCCGTTCCAGGAACGCGTCGTAGATCGAGGCCTCGACGATGAGGTTGCCGTCGGCGGAGCAGCCGGAGCCGTGGTCGTTCGTCTTGCTGATCGCGCTGTTCCGCGCGGCCTCGACCACGTCCGCCGTCTCGTCGATGACCATCGTGGCGTTGCCGGCGCCGACGCCGTAGGCCGGCTTGCCGGAACTGTAGGCCGCCTTCACCATCGGTGGCCCGCCGGTCGCGACCGTCAGGTCGCACTGGGCCATCAGTTCCTGTGCGAGCGGGATGCTCGGCTTCTCGATGCACTGGAGCAGGTCTTCCGGGGCGCCGAGCATCTTCAGCGCCGCCCGCATCAGGCGCACGGTCTCGTTCGTCGTCCGCTTGCTGCCCGGGTGCGGCGCGAAGATCACCGCGTCCTTGCACTTCAGCGCGTAGATGGCGATGCCGATCGGCGTGACGTACGGGCTCGTGACCGGGATGAGCGAGGCGATGACGCCCGCCGGCTTCGCGTACTTGACGATCCCCTTCTCGGGGATCTCCTCGATGACGCCCATGCTCTTCTGGCGCAGGGTGTCACGCAGGATGCCGAGCACCTTGCCCCGCCGTCCCGGTTCGGGGCTGCCGAGCCCGCTTTCGTCCACGCTCATCCGGGCGAGCACCGTGGCCGTGGCCTCGTTGCCGGCCGCCCAGCCGACCGCCTGACACAGCCGGTCCGCCTGCGCCTGGTCGTAGTGGTCGATCGCCGCCATGGCGCGCCGGGCGTTCGCCAGCAGCGCCTGGACGAGGGCGGTTTCTTCGGCCGTGATCTCACGCGGTGCCATGCATCTCCATCCTGCGCGGGGCACTCCCACCTGCCGGTCGCCCCCCTCGAAGGGACCGATTATCCAGACCCCCCGGATGTAACGCGAGGCTGTTACGGTAGCGGCACCGTTACAACCTGTTGCTCGTCCTCACCGGGTGATAGCGTTCCCGACCCGTAATCGGATGTGTGTCCAACCTGCCGCGTTTCAGGACGCGGCGTCGATGGTGTCGATGGTGACGGGAACGTCGGAGGTGAGCAAGGTGAGGGCGTTACAACTCTTCGTCAGCGCGGCCGTGCTGTGGATGCTCATGGCCGGTTCGGCCATGGCACAGGCCGTTTCGGGTTCGCAGGTCTCCGGCATCGTGAAGGATGAAAGCGGGGCCGTCCTGCCCGGTGTGACCGTAACCATGACCCAGACCGATACGGGTCTGGCCCGCACCGCGGTCACCGACGGGGAAGGCGCGTACGTCCTGCCGAACCTGCCGGTCGGACCCTACCAGCTCAAGGCCGTGCTCGATGGCTTCAGCACCTACGTGCGCGACGGCATCGTGCTCCAGGTGAGCAGCAACCCGTCCATCGACGTCCAGCTCAAGGTCGGCACCGTCTCCGAGATGGTGACGGTCACGGCAGCGGCCGCGATGGTCGAGACCCGGTCCACCGGCGTCGGCCAGGTCATCGACAACCAGCGCGTCGTCGAGATGCCGCTGAACGGACGCCAGGCGACCGAGTTGATTTTCCTGTCCGGGCTCGCCACGAGCGCGCCGGCCGGCGACCTCAACACCAACAAGAACTTCCCGACCGTGACGATCTCCGTGGCCGGCGGCCAGGCCAACGGCATCACCTACATCATGGACGGCGGCACGCACAACGACCCGTTCAACAACCTGAACCTGCCGACGCCGATGCCTGACGCGCTGCAGGAGTTCAAGGTCGAGACCAGCTCGCTGCCGGCCCGCTACGGACACCACGCCGCGTCGGCCGTCAACGTCGTCACGAAGTCGGGCGGCAACAAGTTCAGTGGCAGCGCGTTCGAGTTCCTGCGCGACTACCACTTCAACGCCCGGAACGCCTTCGCGACCGAGCGGGACAGCCTGAAGCGCAACCAGTTCGGCGGCACCCTGGGCGGTCCCATCCAGCAGAACAAGATCTTCTTCTTCGGCGCCTACCAGGGCCGAGTCGAGAAGAGCAACCCGGCCACCACGATCCGCTACGTGCCCACGGCGGCGATGCTGGCGGGCGACTTCACCGCGCTGGCCTCGCCCGCCTGCAACGGCGGCCGCCAGATTACGCTGCGCGCCCCGTTCGTCAACAACGCGGTCGACGCGTCGGCGCTCAATCCGGTCGCGCTGAACATGGCGAAGTACCTGCCGACCGCCACCGACCCCTGCGGGCGCGTCCAGTTCGGGATCCCGAACAACAGCACCGAGCACCAGGGCCTGGGCAAGATCGACCTGAACCTGTCCCAGAAGCAGACGATGATTACGCGGTACATGTATGCCAAGTACGACAACCCGGCGACCTATGACGGGAAGAACGTGCTGACGCTGAGCCGCACCGGCCAGACCAACCAGGTGCACTCCTTCCTGGTTGGCCACAACTACATCCCGTCGTCGCGCATGGTGAACGCCGTGCGCTTCACGTACAACCAGACGATCAACGACCGCACGCTTCCGCCGTACTTCACCGCGACCGAGCTGGGCAGCAGGATCTCGAGCCTCATCCCCGGCTACGTCGGCTTCAGCGTCACGGGCAACGGCTTCAACTTCGGCTCCGGCGGCACGAACCCTGGCTACTTCAACTCGCAGGGCATCCAGATTGCGGACGACGTCGATTACGTGCTCGGCTCGCATCAGCTCTCGGCCGGCGCCAACTGGATCCACACGAAGATCGAGACCTCGAACAACCGTCCGACCAATGGCGCGTTCACGTTCAACGGCCAGACCTCGGGCCTGTCGCTGGCCGACTTCCTGATTGGCCGCCCGAGCAGCTTCCTCCAGGGCAATCCGGTGTTCGACTACGACAACCACGACTACATCGGCGCCTACGTCCAGGACGAGTGGAAGGTCCGGTCGAACTTCTCGCTGAACCTGGGTCTCCGCTGGGAGCCCTTCATTCCGCTGCGCAACACGTACAGCTGGGTGAGCCACTTCGACCGGGCGCGCTTCGATGCCGGACTGAAGAGCACGGTCTATCCGCAGGCGCCCGCAGGGCTGATCTTCCCGGGCGACACGGACTACCCGGGTGACGCGACCACGCACGGCAAGATGGCGAACTTCGCGCCGCGGCTCGGCATGATCTGGCAGCCGACCGGCGACGACAAGACGAGCATTCGCGCCGCGTGGGGCGTCTTCTACGACACGCCGCACCTGTTCTTCAACACGCGCTTCTCCAACAATCCGCCGTGGGGCGCGCAGCTCACCATCTCGAACCCGGCCGGTGGCCTGACCGATCCGTACCTCGGCTATCCCGGCGGCAACCCGTTCCCGGCCCTCAACACCAACTGGCAGACGGCTGCGTTCCCGGCGTTCGGCGTCTACGTGAACACGCCGCTGAACCTGCAGCCGACGCAGCTGCAGCAGTGGAACGTCAGCCTGCAGCGTCAGTTCGGCGACTGGCTGCTGACGGCGAGCTACCTGGGCAACCACAGCAGCCACCTGTGGCGCGCCACCGAACTGAACCCGGCCGTCTACAGCGCGGGCGCCACGACCGGCAACACCAACCAGCGGCGCGTGCTCTACCTCGCAAACCAGGCGCAGGGGCAGTTCTACGGCACGATCGGCCAGGTCGACGACACGGGCCGTGCGAACTACAACGGCATGCTGCTGTCGCTGCAGCGCCGGCTGAAGAACAACCTCAGCGTCCTGACCAACTGGACGCTCTCGAAGTGCATGAGCGATCCGGCGACAACCGAGATCACCGGTCCGACGGTGATGGATCCGAACAACCCCGATGCGGACTACTCGTACTGCGCCTCTGATCGCCGCCATGTGTGGAACACGTCGGTTGTCTTCCGCGTGCCCTCGTTCGGCGGGGCCGCGACGAAGGCCATCTTCGGCGACTGGCAGCTGTCGCCGATCGTGCGCTACCAGACCGGGAACCGCTCGACGATCACGCTCGGCACCGATCAGTCGCTCACCGGCGTCGGCGGCGACCGCGCGGTGCAGGTGCTCGACAACCCGTATGGTGATGGCACCCCGGCGAACTACCTGAACCGCGCGGCGTTCGCCCTGCCCGCGGCCGGGACGTTCAGCAGCCTGGCTCCGTTCAGCGTGCTCAATCCCGGCAACTTCCAGAACGACCTGGCGGTTACCCGCACATTCAGGCTGGGGGCGCAGCGCCTGCAGTTCCGCTGGGAGATCTTCAACGTCATCAACCACGTGAACTACAACGCGCCGGTGACGTCGCTGAACTCGGCGGCCTTCGGCCAGATTCAGGCGTCGGGCGATCCGCGCATCATGCAGTTCGCGCTGAAGGTCGATTTCTGATGGAGAGGAAACGGCGTTCCGCGCTCGTCTGGGGGGCGCTGGCCGCACTGGCCGGCGCGCTGCCACTCGCCGGGGTCCACGCGCAGTCCGGCAACTGGCCGGCACGCGACGGCGACGCAGCCGGCCGCCGTTTCTCTCCGCTCACGCAGATCACCGCGGCGAACGTGTCGCGGCTCGAGAAGGCGTGGGAGTTCGATACGGGCACGGCCAACCTGCAGCTGACGCCGGTGGTCGTGAACAACATGATGTACTTCGGCGTCGGCTCGAGCATCTACGCACTCGAGCCGGAAACCGCGAAGGTCCTGTGGAAGTACGACGGGGCCGACGTGGTGAGCCGCCGTGGCATCGCGTACTGGCCGGGCGACCGGACGGCACCGCCGCGCATCATCAGCGGCGTGGGCGATCGGATGGTGGCGCTCGACGCGAAGACGGGCCAGCCGGTCCCGACGTTCGGGCAGAACGGCTCAGTCGACCTCAAGACCGGGATCGTCGGCGACGTGGACGGGCGCATTTCGCTCGTCTCGCCGCCCGCGATCTACAAGGACATCATCATCACCGGCGGCAACAACGGCGAGCAGTCGCCGTCGCTCGGCCTCTACGGCGACATCCGTGGCTGGGACGTGAAGAGCGGGAAGCTGCTGTGGTCGTTCCACACGGTGCCGCGCAAGGACGAAGACGGCGTCGAGACGTGGGAAGGCGAGAGCTGGAAGAACCGCTCGGGGACCAACATGTGGTCCTTCTTCACGATCGATGAACAGCGCGGCATGGTCTTCGTGCCGACCGGGTCGCCGACGTCGGACTACTACGGCGGCGATCGCAAGGGGAACAACCTCTACGCCAATTCGATCATCGCGCTCGACGCGAACACCGGGAAGATGCGGTGGTACCAGCAGATCATCCACCACGATCTCTGGGACTTCGACCTGCCGGCGGGGGCCACCCTGGTGGACGTGAAGCAGAACGGGCGGACGATTCCGGCCCTGACGGTGGTGACGAAGACGAACATGCTGTTCATCTTCAACCGCCTCACCGGCGACCCGATCTACGGCATCGAGGAACGGCCGGTGCCGAAGAGCACGGTGCCTGGCGAACAGTCGTCGCCCACGCAGCCCTTCCCCGTGAAACCGGCACCGATCGGCCGCATCGACTTCAATCCAGATACCGACTTCTACGACCTGACGCCCGAGCACGCTCAGTACTGCAAGGAACTCTGGACGAAGAACAATCTCTACACCCAGGGGCCGTTCACGCCGGCGGGACCCGACCGGTTCATGGTGACCTTCCCGAGCACGATCGGCGGCGGTAACTGGAACGGCGTGGCGTTCGATCCGACGCTCGGCCTGGCCATCACCAACGTGATGAACATGGGCCAGGTCGGCAAGATGCAGCAGGGCAGGGACCGGTCCGGTGCGACGACCTGGGTGCGCACCACACCGTGGGGAGGCCCTGTGGGCCGGTTCTGGGACCCGCAGAACAAGATTCCCTGCAACAAGCCGCCGTTCGGCGAACTCGTGGCCGTCAACGTGAACACCGGCGACATCGCGTGGCATGTGCCGCTCGGGTTCGTGGAGGAGTTGAAGGCGAAGGGGATCGACGGCACGGGCGCGCTGAACATGGGCGGGCCGATCGTGACGGCCAGCGGCCTCATCTTCGTCGGCGCGAGCAACGACAAGCGCTTCCGCGCGTTCGATACGAAGACGGGGAAGATGCTCTGGGAGACCGCGCTCGAGGCCAGCGCGCACTCGGTGCCGATGACGTTCATGGGCCGCGACGGTCGCCAGTTTGTGGTGGCGGCGGCTGGCGGCGGCAGCTTCATCAACTCATCGCCCGGCACGAAGATCGTCGCCTTCGCGCTGCCCGCGGCCGGGGCCTCGCGCCAGACGGCGGGGGCGTCGGCCGCGTCTGCGCCGCGTGCGGCGGCCGCGACGCGCCCGGCCGACGGCGCTGCGGCGGGGACACTTCCGGCGGGCGCGGGCCGCGAACTGGTGCAGCGCTACTGCACGTCGAGCTGCCACGACGCCTCGACGGCGGTCGGCACGCGGCGGACGCAGGCCGACTGGACGCGTGTCACCGCCGACATGCTGGCTCGCGCGTCGGCGGGGACACCGGCCGACGCGGCCCAGATCACCGAGTATCTGTCGAGGAACTTCGGCCGGGCCGACGTGAACGCGGCGCCGGCGGGAGAACTGGCGCTCGTGCTCGGGCTCACCGCCGCCGAGGCCTCGGCTATCGTCGAGGTGCGGACGCACGACGGCGCGTTCAAGGGCGTGGACGATCTGCGGAACGTGCCGGGGCTGGACTTTGCGAAGGTGCAGCGCGTCCGCGACCGTATCATCATCGGCCGGTGACAGTCTTGTGGAGGTCCGGCTTCAGCCGGACCTGGGTTGGTGGGATCGGCTTCTGCCCGCCCTGGGTTCGTGGGTTCGGCTTCAGACCCTGAGTACGTAGCGCCAGGCTTCAGCCTGGCGAGTGTCTTCGTAGGGGCCGGCTTCAGCCGGCCCTGGGGGCCCGCCTGAAGGCGGGCACTACACCTGTGGTGGCATCATGAAGTCTCTGATACGTGTTGCAACGCCGGTCGTCGCACTGCTCGCTGTCGTGTTCCTCTCCGCTTCCGTCATCGACGCCCAGCGGGGAGGCGGTCCTGGCCAGGGCGGCCCCGGTGGGCGCGGCGGCGGCCCCGGTCGTGGTCCACAGCGGCCGAAAGTGCGGAAGACCGTCCTCGCGTGGGCGGATACGCGGAACGGCATCGCGCAGCACGATTCCACGTCCCACGCGCTGGCGGTGATCGAGCGGCTCGGCTACGAGTCTGGCGCGTACGACACCTACATTCGCACCGACTCGAACATCGTGGCGGACAAGCCGCTGATGACGACCGGCGGTCCGGCAAGCGGCGGACCCAGCCTCGCGAATGTAGACGCGATCTTCTTCCTGGGGCACAGGGACGTGCCGCTCGACGATCAGCAGAAGAAGGAACTTGCTGCCTTCGTGAAGGATCAGGGCAAGGGGTTCGTGGCCGCGCACGTGGCGATGACGGCGTTCGAGTCGTGGCCGGAGTTCGGCGACCTGCTCGGCGCGCGCTACGACGACCATCCGTGGAACACGGCGCCCGGCACGATCATCAACGAGGACCCGTCGTTCCCGGCGACGAAGCACTTCCTGCCGTCGTTCCCGTTCGTCGACGAGTTCTACCAGCCGAAGGCGTTCGCGCGCGACAGGATGCGCGTGCTGCTCAGGCTCGACGTGTCGAAGATGCCGGCGAATCCCAACAATCGGCGTACTGACGGCGACTTCCCGCTGGCGTGGGCGAAGACCTACGGCAAGGGGCGCGTGTTCTACTCCTCGCTCGGCCACGCGTCCGAGACGTGGGACAACCGCGATGTGGCGCAGATGTATTTCGAAGCGATCAAGTGGGCGCTGGGGCTGACAGAGGGCGACGCCACGCCGCGGCCGTTTCCCGGCGCGAACTGACGTTCCGAAATCAGCACTGGGAAGTTGCAGCTGAGGACTGGGGACACTCTCTCGTCCTGGCCACAGAGGCACTGGGTCACAGTGACGAAGCCTGTATTGAACCTCCTGTGTTCTCTGTGCCCCTGGTGTCTCGGTGGCTCATGACAGGCTCACGCACCGCGAGCCGAGGCGTTTACCGTGGCGCATGTTGACCGGCGCGGGTTCCTGAAGGCGTCGCTCGCGGGCCTGGCTGCGGCCGCATCGCCGGGCGCGCACGCAGCGCAGGCGCCTGGCGTGCCGCAGGCACGGACATTCTCGCTCGCGTACCTGACCGTGTTCGGGTGCCCACCGCCCGAGATGACGTACCTCGCCGGGCGTGCCGGCTACGACTTCGTGAGCCTGCGCCCCATCTCGATGAACCTGCCGGGCGAGCCGGTGTTCGACCTCGCCCGCGACCCCGTGCTCCTGCGGCAGACCCGTACGGCGCTCGCCGCCACCGGTTTGCGCGTGCACGACATCGAACTCGCACGGATCGGCGACGGCGTGGATGCGCGGAGCTGGCAGCCCGCGCTCGAGGTCGGTGCGGCGCTCGGGGCCCAGCGCGTCATTTCGAGCATCTGGACCGCCGACCGCACGTTCGCGCTCGAGGCCTTCGCCACGGTGTGCGAACTGGCGCGGCCGCTCGGCCTCACCATCGACCTCGAGTTCGTCACCTTCGCGAACCTCAAGACCCTGAGGGACGCGCGCGACTTCCTCGACGCGGCGCGTCAGCCGAACGTCGGCATCCTTGTCGACATGCTGCACTGCTCCCGTTCACGGGTACCGCTCGCCGAACTCGACGGGGTGCCGCGCGACCTGCTGCACTTCGTGCACGTTTGCGATGGAGCCGTGCCGTGGGACGCGACCGACCAGGCACTGATTCATACCGCGCGCGACGAGCGGCTCTATCTCGGCGAGGGCGGGATCGACGTGGCTGCCATCATGCGGCGCCTGCCTCCGGTGGTGTGCTCGATCGAACTGCCGCATACGGCGCGCGTGCGCGAGATGGGCTACGCCGAGCACGCGTTCAGGTGTCTCGAGACGACGAAGGCGTATTTCTCGCAGCGAGGCCTGTGAGGTGACAACCGTGATGAGACGTGCGCTGGCCGTCGGCGCAGACGTGTTCTTCCCGACGGATGACCCGGAGGCGCTTGCCGCCGAACATCGGCGCCTCGGCTACAGGGCTGCCGTCTGCCCCGATGTGCCGGTGACCGACACCGCCCGCATCGCGTCCATCGCCGCCGCCTTCGCCAGGCACGACGTCGTCATCGCGGAGGTCGGCGCGTGGCGGAACATGCTGACGCCGGACGACGCGGTGAGACGAGAGCACCTGGCCTACGTGACGCACCAGATGGCGCTCGCCGAGGCGGTCGGTGCCCTGTGCTGCGTCAACGTGGCAGGTTCGTTCGATGGAGCCACGCTGTCCGGCCCGCATCCCCGCAATCTCGGCCAGGAATTCTTCGATGCGACCGTCGAGAACGTGCGCGCGATCCTCGATGCCGTGAGGCCGACCCGCAGTTGCTTCACGCTCGAGATGAAGGGCTGGAACCTCCCGGACGGCCCCGAGTCCTACCTCGCGCTCATCAAGGCGATCGACAGGCCGGCGTTCGCGGTGCACATGGACGTGTTCAACGCGATCAACTCGCCGTACCGCTACTACGGCAGCGGAGAGTTCATCCGCGAGTGCTTCAGGATCCTCGGACCGTGGGTGAAGTCGTGCCACGGCAAGGATCTGATCTGGCAACAGCCGGAGAAGAACGTGGTCTTCCGCGAGACCGTGCCCGGCCGGGGAGGCATCGACTACGGCGCGTTGCTGACGGAACTCGCGAAGACCGGCGCGCCGCTCATCCTCGAACACCTGACCTCGACCGAGG
>JAXLRA010000009.1:0-387970 GCA_046331345.1 Vicinamibacterales bacterium
ACTTCATGACGCTCGCCACCAGCTCGGACAACCTCGAGCTGGCGATGGAGGACATCACGGTGGAGAAGGGCTCGTCGCTCGTCGACAAGTCGCTGCTCGACGCCAACCTGCGCCAGCGCTTCGGCGTGATCGTGGTGGCCATCCAGCGCCAGGATCGCCACATGGATTTCAACCCCGAGCCCGACACTGCGATCCGGGGCGGGGACAAACTGGTCGTGCTCGGCCGTCCGCACTCGCTGCGGCGGCTCGAAGTGGAGGCTGCCGCGTAATGCCCGCTCGTCTGCTGGATGGAGTTGCCGTTGGTCAGGCCATTCGCGCATCGGTGCGCCCCGAAGTGGAGGCGTTCACGCGTGCCGCCGGACGCCCGCCCGGCATTGCCCTCGTGCTCGTGGGGAACGACGGCGGGTCGGAACTCTACGTCGGCAGCAAGCTGAAGTCGGCGGGTGAATCGGGCATCAGGGCCGACCTCGAGCGGCTCCCGGACACTGCCAGCGTGGAGGAACTCCTGGCGCTCGTCGATCGGCTGAACCGCAGCGAGGCACACGACGCCATCCTGGTGCAGTCGCCGCTGCCGAAGGCCATGGGACCAGACGCGGAACGGCGCGTGTTCGACGCCATCGATCCCGCGAAGGACGTGGACGGCTTCCACCCGACCAACGTCGGCCGCCTCGTGCAGGGTCGGTCGGCGCTCGTGGCGTGCACGCCGTCCGGCGTGATCGAGATGCTGGACCAGTCGGGCATCGAGATCGCCGGGAAGCGCGCCGTCGTGATCGGCCGATCGGACATCGTCGGCAAGCCGATGGCCCTGCTGCTGCTGAACAGGCACGCGACGGTCACCATCTGTCACTCGCGGACGAAAGACCTCGCGGCTGTGACACGGGAGGCCGACATCCTCGTCGCGGCGCTGGGGCGTCCGGTGTTCGTCACGCGGGACTTCGTGAAGCCGGGGGCGACGGTGATCGATGTCGGCACCACGCCGGTGTCCGACCGCGCACTGATCGAGTCGCTGTTCCCGGTCGGCCACAAGCGTCGGGCGGCGTTCGAGAAGCGCGGGAGCCTGGTGCTCGGTGACGTGCATCCCGAGGTGGAAGAGGTGGCCGGAGCGCTCACGCCGGTGCCCGGTGGCGTCGGTCCGCTCACGATCGCCATGCTGCTGAAGAACACCGTCCGTGCGGCCCGGGAGCGGCTCGAGGCGAGATAATGCCTGAAGGTCCGCCTGAAGGCGGACCCCACGACAGGCCGCCACAACGCAACGTAGCGCCAGGCTTCAGCCTGGCGAGAGAGTCGTCATGCTCACAGTCGCACTCACTGGCGGAATTGCCACGGGCAAGAGCTACGTCCTGCGCAGGCTGCAGGCGCTTGGCGTGCCGTGCGTGGACTCCGACGAACTGGCGCACGGCGTGATGGCGCCCGGCACGGAAGCCACCGCCGCCATCGCCGCGCACTTCGGCGATGTGCTGGCCGCGGACGGCGCGGTCGATCGTCAAAAGCTCGGCCCCGTCGTGTTTGCCGACCCCGCGGCGCGGCGCGCGCTCGAGTCGATCGTGCACCCGGCCGTCTACCGTGCGATCGCCGCAGCCGTCCGCGGGTTCGAACGCATCGGCGCCGGACCGCTGGCCGTCGTGGACATTCCGCTGCTGTACGAAACCGGCCACGCCGCGGAGTTCGCGAAGGTCGTCGCCACCGTGTGCCCGCAGGAGATGCAGCTCGCTCGGCTGGCGGAGCGCGGCCTGTCGCCGGACGCCGCCATGCAGCGGCTCGCGGCCCAGCTGCCAGCCGACGAGAAGGCCAGGCGCGCGGATTACGTCATCAGGACCGACGGAACGTTCGAAGAGACCGACGCGCAGGTCGCGACAGTGCTGCGGGAACTGCTCGCACTGGCGCGGTGAACGCCAGGCTGAAGCCTGGCGCTACGTTCGAGTGCGTCCAAACGCCAGGTGTACGACTCAGCTGGCGCGTTCCTGTGCGGGCGCGATGCGCTCTTCCACGAACGTGTTCCAGTCGTGGCAGTGCGGGCACTGCCACAGCAGTTCCGTGCTGCGGTACCGGCACTTCATGCAGACGTGCGGGTCGAGGTAGAACACGGCGTGGCGCGTCACGTCGCTGTAGCGCTCCATCAACGCTGACGGGTGGCGGAGTTCGCCGAGCGTCTGCCAGATGGCCTGGTGCACGCTCAGCGAGTGCGGATTCTGCACCAGGGCCGCGAACAGCAGTTCGAGGGCATCAGCGGGCCGGCCAGCGGCCGCCAGATGCCGCGACAGCGCGAGCCTGGCGCGCCAGTCCTGCGGGTTCTCCGCAATCAGGCGCTCGCACAGCGCGGTGAACTGCTCCGGGGCTCCGGCCCTGGCCGCGTGCGCCTCGAGCCGGTCGAACGCCAGGTAGGCCCGGTCCGGTGCCACCTGCACCAGCGTGTTCCAGATCTCCGCCGCCTCGTCGTCTTTTCCCTGTGTCAGCCTGAGGTCGCCGAGGTTCAGGTAGGCGGGCACTGCGCGGGCGTCGAGTTCGATCGCCGACTGGAAGCGGCGCACCGCCTCGACATGGTCCTTCCGGCGTACCGCTTCCAGGCCGATCTCGTTCTCGAGGAACGCGAGAATCGACTGGCTCTGCGGGCGAGACTCGATGGCGGCCAGGTTCGTCAGGCGCTGCCGCGTGTCGTACGCCTCGGTCCACTGGTGCTGCTCCTCGTGGAGCTTCTGGATGTTCTCGAGGGCGTAGGCGTTCTGCGGGTCGAGGCGCAGCACATCGTTGAAGGCGTCGAGCGCGCGGTCGACGAAGCCGCCGCGCTTGTAGTCGAGCCCGAGGCAGAACAGCACGTAGGCATGTTCCATCCGGCTCAGCTTCTGGCGCTGCAGGAGCGTCTGGTGAATGGTAATCGCCTTGCCGACCTGCCCCTTCTCCCGGTACAGGTTCCCCAGGATCATGTGCACTTCGAGGGCGTTGGCGTCCTGGCTGGCTGCAGCCGTGAGCTGATCGATGGCCAGATCGATCTGGTTGGCCACGAGGAAGTTCAGGCCGAGGATGTAGTGCGGCGACTCGCGAATCCGGCGGCGGTCGACCCAGGTCCCGTCCCTGAGCTTGTAGCGTTCCCAGGCTTTCCCGATGGTCAGTCCGGCGAGCAGCGCCACGAGCGCCGCCAGCAGCGGGGCGTACTCGCTCATGGGCGGGACGCGTCGGCCAGCGCTGCCGGTTCGTTCAGGTAGGCCTCGACGATCCCGTCCCAGCGGCCCTGCACGCGCAGGATCCGCTCGATCGCCTCACGCGCCGCGCCGGCCCCGCCGGCGCATCGCGTCACCCAGTGCGCGCGCGATCGCACCTCGTCGACACAGTCGGCGGGCGCCAGCGCGAGTCCCACACGGTTCAGCACCGCGAGGTCCACCACGTCGTCGCCCATGTACGCGATGTCGTCGTCGGTGAGGCTGTGATCGGCGAGGATCCGCTCGTAGGTCGCCAGCTTGCTCGACACACCGTGGTAGACCAGCGTGATGCCGAGCTGTGCGGCACGATGGGGCGTGGTGGGGGAGAGTCGGGCCGAGAGGAACCCCACCTTGATGCCGGCGCGCTGCGCCCAGACCATCGCGATGCCGTCGCGGATGAAGAACGACTTGCTCTCGCTGCCGTCGCCGTTGATGACGACGCGGCCATCGGTGAGGACACCGTCCACGTCGAAGAGAATCATGCGCACGCGTGCCGCGCGCCTGTCGATGTCCGTGTCCGCCAGGCTCACACCATCTCCGTCCGCCACAGATCGTGCAGGTGCACGACACCCACGGCTCGTCTGGGATTGCCCTCTGCCACCACCAGCGAGGTGATCTTCCGCTGCTCCAGGACGTTCAGCGCCTGCGCGGCGAGGGTGCGCGGTTCGACTGTGGCCGGGTTGCGCGTCATCACATCGGCCGCGGTGAGCGTCAGCGTGTCTCCGGCCCGTTCCATCAGACGCCGGAGGTCGCCGTCGGTGATGATGCCGAGCAGCTCGCCGTCGGCTCCCGCCACGCAGGTCATGCCGAGCCCCTTGCGCGACATCTCGTAGATCACCTCGCGCATCGGCGTGTGGCTGTCCACCTGCGGCAGGTCCCTGCCCGCGTGCATCAGGGCCTCGACGCGCATGAACTGCTTCCCGAGCTTGCCGCCCGGGTGCAGGTTCGCGAAGTCCTCCGGCCGGAACCCCTTGGCCACCAGCACCGTCATCGCGAGGGCGTCGCCCATGGCGAGGGCCGCGGTTGTCGAGGCCGTGGGCGCCAGGTTCAGCGGGCACGCCTCTTCGGCAATGCTGCAGTCGATCGACACATCAGCCGCTTCGGCGAGCGTCGAGCCGGCGACGCCGGTCATCGCGATCAGCTTCGCTCCCACGCGACGTATCGTCTCGAGCAGGCGGAGCACTTCCGCCGTCTCCCCACTCGACGACAGCGCAATCACCACGTCGTCGCCCTGGATGACCCCGAGGTCGCCGTGTACGGCCTCTGCCGGGTGCAGGAAGAGCGAGGCCGTGCCGGTGCTCGTCAGGGTGGCGGCGATCTTCCGGCTGATGATGCCCGACTTGCCCATGCCGGTCAGGATGACGCGGCCGCGGCAGCCGACCAGCAGGTCGACCGCCTGCCCAAACGCGCCCTTGATCCGCGGCACGAGCGCGAGGACCGCGGCGGCCTCGGTTTCGAGCACCTTGCGGGCGATGTCGAGATCAGCCACGGGTGTCCGCCGCTCCCGCCGCGGTGCCTCCGGCCTTGACGATGGCGTCGATGGCCATGAGGCGGCGGAGGAGTGGTTCGAGCAGATCCAGGCGCAGGGCGTTCTGCGCGTCGCTCTTCGCTCGCGCCGGTTCCTCGTGCACCTCGAGGAACAGGCCGTCGACGCCCGCGGCGACCCCGGCGGAGGCCAGCGGCGTGATGTACTGCGCCAGGCCGGCCGTGACGCCGTCGCCGCCGCCCGGCAGCTGCAGGCTGTGCGTGACGTCGAAGATCACCGGGATCCCCTGCTCGCGCATCATCGGGAACCCGCGCATGTCGACGACCAGGTTGTTGTAGCCGAAGCTGGTCCCGCGCTCCGTGACGATGACGTTCGGGTTGCCTTCGGTGGTCACCTTGGCCACCGCGTGCTTCATGTCCTTCGGCGCGAGGAACTGCCCCTTCTTGATGTTCACGACGCGGCCCGTGCGGGCCGCCGCCACGATGAGATCGGTCTGCCGCGACAGGAAGGCGGGGATCTGGAGCACATCCGCCACCTCGCCGGCGACGGCCGCCTCGTGCGCCTCGTGGATGTCGGTCACGATCGGCACGCCGAACGCCGCCTTGATGGCGGCCAGCACACGCAGGCCTTCGGTGATGCCGGGCCCACGGTACGAGGTGTTCGAGGTCCGGTTCGCCTTGTCGTAGGACGCCTTGAAGATGAACGGGATGCCCACCCGGCGCGTGATGTCCACGAGCGCCTCGGCGAGCCCCATCGCGTGCGCTTCGCTCTCGACCACGCACGGCCCGGCCATGAGGATGATCGGCCGGCCCGCGCCGATCACCATGTCGCCCAGCGTTGCGTGCACGTCAGGCCACCGTTTCGGACGGCGTCGCGGCGGTGGCAGCCGCGGTCTTGTGCCGGTAGCTCGCCTCGACGAACGCGGCAAACAGCGGATGCGGGCGCGTAGGCTTCGACTTGAACTCGGGGTGGAACTGCACCGCGAGGAACCACGGGTGTCCGGGCACCTCGGCGATCTCGACGAACTTGCCGTCCGGCGAGCGCCCGGAGATCTGCATCCCGCCCTCGGTGAGTGCCTGCTCGTACTGACAGTTGAACTCGTAGCGGTGGCGATGGCGCTCGTGGATCAGGGCCTCGCCGTAGACTTTCCGCGCCAGCGAGCCCTCGGCCAGCTCGCAGGGATAGCTGCCCAGGCGCATGGTGCCGCCGAGCTCGTCGACGCCCAGCAGGTCGCGCAGCTTGTAGATCACCTTGTACGGCGTGTCAGGCGCGCATTCGGTCGTGTCGGCGTCGGTCAGGCCGGCGACGTTCCGTGCGTACTCGACCGTCGCCATCTGGAAGCCGTAGCAGATGCCGAAGTAGGGCACCCTGTGCTCGCGGGCATAGCGCGCCGCCACCATCATGCCGCGCGTGCCGCGATCGCCGAAGCCGCCGGGCACGAGGATGCCGTCGGATCCGGCGAGCAGTGACGCACCGTTCGCCTCCTCGAGCGCCTCCGCCTCGATCCACTTGATGTTGACCTTCAGCTGGTGCTTGAAGCCGCCGTGGTAGAGCGCCTCGTTCAGGCTCTTGTACGAATCCTCGTAGCCCACGTACTTGCCGACGACATGGATGGTGAGTTCGTCGGTCGGGTGCTTGATGCGGTCCACCAGGTCTTCCCAGGGACGCATGTCCGACTGGGTTTCCGGCAGGTGGAGGTACTTGAGGACGATCCGGTCGGCCCCCTCCGCCTTCAGCACGAGCGGCACCTCGTAGATGCTCGGCACGTCCTTGGCGGTGATCACCGCCTCCTCGTTGACGTCGCAGAACAGCGCAATCTTCCGCTTCAGGTCCGGGTCGAGGAACCGGTCCGTGCGGCACAGCAGGATGTCCGGCTGGATGCCGATCGAACGCAGGTCGCGGACGCTGTGCTGCGTCGGCTTCGTCTTCAGCTCACCGGCTGCGCCGATGAACGGGACGAGCGTCAGGTGGATGTAGAGCGTGTTGTCGCGGCCGACGTCCTGGCGGAACTGGCGGATCGCCTCGAGGAAGGGCAAGCTCTCGATGTCGCCGACCGTCCCGCCGATCTCGATGAGCGCGATGTCCACGTCCTTCGCGGCGGCGCGGATGGCGTCCTTGATCTCGTTCGTGATGTGCGGGATGACCTGCACCGTGCGACCGAGGTAGTCGCCGCGCCGTTCCTTGTTGATGACGCTCAGGTAGATCTTGCCGGTCGTCCAGTTCGACTGCTTCGACGGGACCGCGTGCGTGAAGCGTTCGTAGTGGCCGAGATCCAGGTCCGTCTCACCGCCGTCGTCGGTGACGTAGACCTCGCCGTGCTGGTACGGACTCATCGTGCCGGGGTCGACGTTGATGTACGGGTCGAACTTCTGCATCGACACCTTGTAGCCGTGCCCCTCGAGGAGCGCGCCGATGGAAGCCGCCGCGAGACCCTTGCCGAGCGACGAGACCACGCCGCCTGTCACGAAGATGTACTTGGTTGCCTTGGTTGGCGTCATGAGCGGGTACCCGGATGCGCGTACATGGAAGTCAGTCAGTTGGGGTGTGTGCCGGCCTGGAGGAGTCGACGCACCTGCTCGAGATCCTCGGGCGTGTCCACACCGATCGAGTCGTATGAGGTTTCGACCGCCCGGATACGGATGCCGTGCTCCAGGGCGCGCAGTTGTTCGAGCGACTCCGCCCGTTCGAGCGGCGTCGGTTCGAGCGATGCCAGCACCATCAGTGCCGTGCGACGGTAGGCGTAGACGCCCACGTGGCGGAAGAGCGGCGGATAGCCGCCGCGCGGATCGCGCGTATGCGGAATCGGTGCACGCGAGAAGTACATGGCGTAGCCCGACCGATCCGTGACCAGTTTCACGATGTTCGGGTTCGAGAGTTCCGCGGGGTCCGTGATGCGGCGATAGAGCGTCGTCATCGAGACGCTGCGGTCCGAAAAAGGGGCCACCAGTTCGGTGATGGCCCGGGGATCCAGCAGTGGTTCGTCGCCCTGCACGTTGACCACGATGTCGCAGTCCAGCGAGGCGGCGACCTCCGCCAGGCGGTCGGTCCCGGTCGGATGGTCGGCGCGCGTGAGCCGGACGTGTCCGCCGAACCCGGTCACTCGCGTGGCGATCCGGAGATCGTCGGTGGCGACGATCACGCGCGACACCGCGGGCGAGGCGGCGGCGCGCCTGTACACGTGTTCGATCATCGGACGGCCATCGATGTCGGCGAGCGGCTTTCCGGGGAAGCGTGTAGAGGCGAATCGGGCGGGAATGACGGCGACGACTTCGAGCGGACGGGTAGGATCGACCGCAGAATCAGTCGATGCAGGGTGCACGACGAATAGTAGCACAGTCGTCGCGACGTCGTGCTACGATCCGCGCATCGGCATGAACGTCCGACGCATCGTCTGGTTTGGCGTGTCAGCGCTGGCGATCGCGAGCTGGTTCGCCTCGGCCTCGACCTCTGGTGTGCGCCCTCCCGTGGTGCCCCTGGCGCCGCCGCGGACCTCGGCGCTCGAGCTGTCGATGGTGTCGCTGCAGTCCGAGGTCGGACGGCTGCACGAGCGGCTCGGTCCCACGGCCACCCCCACCCGTTCCCGCGATCTCTTCCGCTTCCGTGCGCGGGCTCCGCGCCGGGGGCCGTCTGGGATCGTGCGTAGCACCGCGGCGTCCGCGCCCGTGGCCGACGTGCCGGTGGCGCCGCCTCCGCCTGTGCTTAGCCTCATCGGTGTCGCGGAAGATGCGGGGCCTGACGGCGTCGTGCGCACGGCAATCGTCTCGGGGCTCGGCGATGTGTTTCTCGTGAAGCCCGGTGAGTCGATTCGCGATCGGTTCCGCGTCGGTCAGGTGTCGGCGGATGCGGTGCAGCTCATCGACCTCACGACGGACGCAGCGTCCACGCTGACGCTCCACTAGCCCGCGTCGCGGGCCTCATGGTTTCGATCATCATCAATCCCGTGTCGGGCGGTGCCACGCCCGGCGAAGCGGCGGCGCGCGCTCGTCTGGCGCAGTCCATTCTCGACGCGCACGGCGAACGTGGCGACGTGCTCCTGACCACCGGACGCGGCCATGCGACCGCGCTGGCGGAGGCCGCGGCGGCGCGCGGCGACCGGCTGGTCGTCGCCTGGGGCGGTGACGGCACGATGAACGAGGTCGCGTCGGTCCTGGTCACGAGCCGCACGGTGCTCGGCCTGGTCCCGGCGGGGTCGGGGAACGGCCTGGCGCGGGAACTCCACGTGCCGCGTGCCCCGACCGCGGCGCTGCACGCTGCACTCTCGCGTGCACCGCGCCAGATCGACGCCGGTCAGCTCGGCGGCCGCTGGTTCTTCAGTGTCGCGGGCATCGGCTTCGATGCCCACATCGCAAAGCTCTTCGATGCGAGCGTCTCGAGGAGCAGGGGGCTGCGCGGGTACGTGCGCCTCACCGCACGGGAACTGCCGCGGTACCGCTGCGCCGCCTACGCCATCGACGGCGGAGCCCCGCAGCCGGCGTTCCTCGTGACGCTGGCCAACTCGGCGCAGTTCGGGAACGGCGTCCGCATCGCGCCGACGGCGCGGCCCGACGATGGATTCCTGGACCTGGTGGTGGCGGGAGAGCGTTCACGCGCGCGGACGCTGCTCAACATTCCACGGCTGCTGGCTGGGCGCATCGACCGCGCTCCTGGTGTCTCGACGCGCCGGATCACCGACGTGGTCATCGAGAGCGAGCATCCGATGGACTTTCACGTGGACGGCGAACCGTGTGGGGGCGGGACGCGGCTCGAGGCGAGGGTTGTGCCTGGTGCGCTGCGGATCGCGGCGCGAGCCTGACGGCGGTGCGGACAAACGAAAAGGGCGGAAGGTTGCCCCTCCGCCCTCATCGCGGTCTTTCACTGTGCCGAACTTCTGAGTTCTAACTTCTGGTTCGGCTCAACCCGTGATCAGAGCCGGACCAGCCAGGCGTCCTTCACGGCGCCGATCTTGCGGATTTCATCGACGGCCGCGGCCAGGGCGTTCGCCTGCGTGGAGGTTTCGTCCACGTTGACGATGCCGATGGCGCCGGTCTCGTTGCGGCCCAGCGCGAAGTTCGCGATGTTCACGCCGTGCTTGCCGAGGATGGTGCCGACCTCACCGATGACGCCGGGCTGATCGTCGTTCGAGATGATCAGCAGCGAACCGGTGAGCGGGGCATCGACGTTGATGCCGCGGACGGAGACGAGGCGCGGCGTGCTCGGTTCGAACACCGTGCCCTCGACCCAGCGCTCGCCGTCGCCCGTGTGGAGCTTGAGCGACACGAGGCTGGCGAAGTCGCGTGCGCGCGTGCTGCGCGTTTCGGTGATCTCGATGCCGCGTTCCTTCGCGGCCGCGCGGGCGTTGACCACCGACACGCCGCCCGACAGGATCGGACGCAGGACGCCGGCCGCGGCGCTCGACGCGAGCAGCGAGGCGGCGGAACTCTCGGCCAGCCCGCCGTAGTAGCGCAGCCCGATCTGGTCGACGCGGGCCGGCCCCATCTGCGAGGCCACCGACGCGAGCCCTTCAGCCAGCTTGAGCCACGGCTGCAGGCGCTGCAGTTCGTCGGCCGGCACGGCGGCGGGGAAGTTGACGGCGTTCTTCACGGCGCCGCTCTTCAGGTAGTCGCGCACCGCGTTCACGGTGTCGAGGCCGACCTGCTCCTGCGCTTCTTCCGTCGATGCAGCCAGGTGCGGCGTGGCCACCACCTTGGCGAGCTGCGGCAGCGTCCACTCGACCGGCGGTTCCTTCTGGAACACGTCCAGGCCGGCGCCGCCGACGATGCCCGCTTCGATGGCGCGCACCAGGGCGGCTTCGTCGATCAGGTCGCCGCGCGCGGTGTTGATCAGGCGGATGCCCTTCTTGCACTTCGCGAACCGCTCGTCGTTGAAGCTGTTCTTCGTCTCCGCCGTCGACGGCATGTGCAGCGTGAGATAGTCGGCTTCGGCGCAGATCTCGTCGAGCGACTTCAGCGTGATGCCGAGCGAGGCCGCGACGTCGGCCGAGATGTACGGGTCGTAGGCGATGATCGTCATCCCGAACGACTTCGCGCGGATGGCGACTTCCTGGCCGATGCGGCCGAGGCCGGCCACGCCGAGCACCTTGTTGCGGAGCTCGGTGCCCATGAACTTCTTCTTCTCCCACTTGCCGGCCTTCATCGCCTGGTCCGCGGCGGGGACCGAGCGCGCCAGGGACAGCATCAGCGCCAGGGCCTGCTCGGCCACGGCGATGCTGTTCGCGCCCGGGGCGTTGACGACGAGCACGCCCTTGCCGCTGGCCGAGGGCATGTCGATGTTGTCGACGCCGCTGCCGGCGCGGCCGATGATGCGGAGCTTCGGCGCGGCCGCGAGCAGGTCCTTCGTCACCTTGGTGGCGCTGCGGACGATGAGCGCGTCCGCGTCGGCGAGATCCTTCGCCAGGTCTTCGGGCTTACGACCGGAGCGTGCGTCGACCTCCCAGCCTTCGGTGCGAAGGATGGAGAGGGCGGACTCCGGCAGGTCGTCGGAAACTACAATTTTCATTTTTTGGCCGTTGGTTGAGCGAGCGTTCTCAGGTAGTTGACGACATTCCACATGTCGTCGGGTTTCATCCGCGCACCATACCCGCGCATGCCGGTACCCTTGGCGCCGTCGCGGATGAGTGTGAAGATCTCGCCGTCGCTCGACCCGTGCTTCCAGCTCGCGTCGGTGAGATCGGACGGTTTCGGCGGATTCATGGCCGCCGCCATCTTGCCGTCACCCTTCCCCGACTCGCCGTGGCAGGTGACGCATTGCGCGCCGTACAGCGTCTTGCCGGCGGCAACCGAGGCCGGTGTCGGCTTCACGGGATTCTTCACCGCGGCCGCATCGGCGTGTGTGTGCGCTCCGGCTTCATGCTGGCCGGCCGGCGCGGCACCCTGTGCTGACACACCAGCCGTCCAGGCAGACAGCGTGGCACTTGCGACAAGCAACGCGAGCAGTGATCGCATCGTTGACCCTCCGCCCGATAGTATAATCCGGAGGTTTTGTTCGGTCGGTGCGTCCGGTTCGAGTACGCTCGCCCCAGCATGGTGCAATTCGCTAAAACACTCGGATTGATCCGTCACAAGGGCGTAAACGGACCCCCTTTTCAACAGACTTTTCCACAGAACCTGTGGAATCGTCGGGCGCGGTCGGGGGAACTGACCTAAACAGCGCGGTGTCCGCCGCAGGCGAGCGGATTAATCGGCAATCAGCAGTCGGCACTCTGAATTTCGCTTATGTCCAACACTCCTTCACTCACTCCGCCGGCAGACGGCGCGGCCATCACCAGACAGAATGGCCGGCTCGTCGTTCCCGACAATCCAATCATTCCCTTCATCGAGGGCGACGGCACCGGGCCGGACATCTGGCGCGCGAGCGTGCGCGTGCTCGACGCGGCCGTCGCGAAAGCGTACGGCGGCAAGAAGAAGATCGCGTGGATGGAAGTCTACGCAGGAGAGAAGAGCTTCACGCAGTTCAACAACTGGCTGCCGGACGAAACCGTCGAAGCCTTCAGCAAGTACCTGGTCGGCATCAAGGGACCGCTCACCACGCCGGTCGGCGGCGGGATCCGCTCGCTGAACGTCGCGCTGCGCCAGCTGCTCGACCTCTATGTCTGCCTCCGCCCCGTGCGCTGGTACAAGGGCGTGCCCTCACCCGTGAAGAACCCGGGCAAGGTGGACATGGTGATCTTCCGCGAGAACACGGAAGACATCTACGCCGGCATCGAGTACGCCGCCGGCACGCCAGAGGCGCAGAAGATCCTCGACTTCTTCGCGAAGGAGTTCCCGAAGGACTTCAAGAAGATCCGCTTCGGCACGGATGCGGCCTCCACGGGCTGGCAGTCGCAGCTCGAGGGCATCGGCGCCCCGAAGCGTGACGTCGGCGTGCAGGTGGGCGTCGGGCTCAAGGCCGTCAGCTCGCTCGGCACCGAACGCCTGGTGCACAGCGCGATCAGCTACGCCATCGCGGCCGGCCGCAAGAGCGTCACGCTCGTGCACAAGGGCAACATCATGAAGTACACCGAAGGCGCCTTCCGCGACTGGGGCTACCAGGTTGCGAAGGAGATGTTCGGTGCGGTCGAGATCGACGGCGGGCCATGGTGCCGTATTCCCGAGGGCAAGCCGGGTGCGGGCATCGTCATCAAGGACGCCATTGCCGACATCACGCTCCAGCAGGTGCTCACCCGTCCCGACGAGTTCGACGTGATTGCCACGCTGAACCTGAACGGCGACTACCTGTCGGATGCGCTCGCGGCGCAGGTCGGCGGCATCGGCATCGCGCCGGGCGGCAACATCAACTACGTCACCGGTCACGCCATCTTCGAGGCGACGCATGGCACGGCGCCGAAGTACGCCAACCTCGACAAGGTGAATCCGGGTTCGGTCATCCTCTCGGGCGAGATGATGCTGCGCCACATGGGCTGGACCGAAGCCGCGGACCTGGTGGTGAAGGGCATGGACGGCGCGATCGGTTCCAAGCGCGTCACCTACGACTTCGCCCGACTGATGGACGGCGCCACCGAGCTGAAGTGCTCGGAGTTCGGCGACGAGATTATCAAGAACATGTAGCCCGAAGCCGGCCGGGCCAGAAGCCGGGAGCCCGGAGTCCGAAGCCTCGCAGGCTTCCGGCTCCCGACTCCAGGCTCTGGGCTACGTCGGCTCCAGGGAAGGAGCTATTCACATGAACCGTAAAGTCACCGTCGTGGGCGGAGCCGGCAATGTCGGCGCGACCGTTGCCCGTTGTATTGCCGACAAGGAACTTGCCGACGTCGTCATCGTCGACATCGCCGACCAGAAGGCGGCGGGCGTCGCGCTCGACATCCTCGAGGCGTGCCCCATCACCGGGTCCGACAGCCGCGTCATCGGCGGCTCGGATTACTCGCAGACGGCCAACTCGGACGTCGTCGTCGTCACCTCGGGCGTGCCGCGCAAGCCGGGCATGAGCCGCGACGACCTGCTGAACGTCAACTTCGGCATCATGAAGGCGGTCACCGAGCAGGTGATCAAGTACTCGCCGAACGCCATCATCGTGCCGGTGGCCAACCCGCTCGATGCGATGTGCCAGGCGGTCTACCGCCTGAGCGGCTTCCCGCGTGAGCGCGTCATCGGCATGGCCGGCGTGCTCGACTCGGCGCGCATGCGCACCTTCATCGCCATGGAACTGAACGTGTCGGTGGACAACATCCACGCGTTCGTCCTCGGCGGCCACGGCGACACGATGGTGCCGCTTCCGCGCTACTCGACGGTGGCCGGCATTCCGATCACCGAGCTCATCTCGCCCGAGCGCATCAAGGCGATCTGCGACCGCACCGCGAACGGTGGCGCCGAGATCACCAAGCTCGTGGGCACCAGCGCGTGGTACGCGCCCGGCGCCGCGGCCGCCGAGATGGTCGAGATCATCCTGAAGGACACCAAGAAGATCGTCCCGTGCTCCGTGTTCCTCCAGGGCGAATACGGCATCAAGAACCTCTTCGTCGGCGTGCCGGTGAAGCTCGGCGCCCGCGGTGTGGAGCAGATCATCGAGATCAAGCTCACCGCCGAGGAAGAGGCCGCGCTCAAGAAGTCGGCCGGCGCCGTGAAGGAACTCACGGACGTCATCGGCGTCTAGCGTTCGAGGGTCCACCTGAAGGTGGACCCCACGACAGCACGTCGTCACCCACGACAGTTCGCCGTCAGCTACAGAGGCGGGACGCGCAGGCCTGAGGCCTGCCGCCCCGCCTTTGCTTTTCCAACCTCCAACCTCCGACCTCCAACCCCCAACCTCCAACCTCCAACCTCCAACCTCCAACCTCCGACCCCCAACCGGGACCTGCGGCCCCGACATTCCTGTCCGGCGTCGAAGTGCCCGGGTTGAAGGCGCGCGCGGGGCGGCTACAATGAGGCGTCCCGACGAGGAGCCATGAAGAGACAGATTGAACGACGCCAGTTCCTGAAAGCCGCCGGTGCGGTCGCCGCCCTCGGCGTGTTCGAAGGGTGCCGTGTTGGTCCGCAGGCCATTGCCACGCCGCAGGCGCCGCGGCTCGTGCTGCCGCCCCTGCGCATCGGCATGGACCGCGTCACGCGCATCACGGTCTGCACGCGTCCGTTCCGCGCGGCCGGTCCCCGGCTCGAGGTGGAGAAGATCGGCGACAAGACCGTGGTGCACAACTACGGGCACGGCGGGAGCGGCTGGTCGCTGTCCTGGGGCTACGGCACGCTCGCCACCGAGCTGGTCCTCAAGACGGGCGAGCGCGAGGTGGCGGTCATC
This sequence comes from Vicinamibacterales bacterium, assembly GCA_046331345.1. Taxonomy (GTDB): domain Bacteria; phylum Acidobacteriota; class Vicinamibacteria; order Vicinamibacterales; family CAVVIG01; genus CAVVIG01. The sequence continues at coordinate 14,902 of JAXLRA010000009.1, forward strand.
GGTGCAGGCGCCATCGGCATGACCACCGCGCTCCAGCTCCAGCGCGCAGGGCTCCACGTCACGCTCTACGCGAAGGAGCTGGCGCCGAACATCCGGTCGTCGTGGGCGACCGGCAGCTACACGCCGGACTCGCGCATCGCGCTCCAGGAGCACGTGACGCCCGAGTTCAAGAAGACCTGGGAGCGCGTGGCGCGCGAAACCCACGGCACGTTCCAGTCCTTCCTCGGCGTTGCGGGCACGCCGGTCGAGTACATCGACAGCTACGGTATCTCGGACTCCCAGACACCGCGTCAGCGCGAAGCGTCCGGTCGTCCCGAATTCGCGGAACTCCAGCGGGAGCTGACACCCGACCTGATGCCGAAGCGCCAGGAATTCCTGCCGGGCATGCACCCGTTCGGCAAGCGCTACGTGCGGCGCAACAGCAACCTGATGTTCAACCTCGCGTCGTACCAGCGCATCCAGATGCAGGATTTCGAGGCGAACGGCGGCAAGGTGGAAATCACCGAGTTCCACACGCCGAACGACTTCCAGCGCATCAAGGAAAAGACCATCGTCAACGCGACCGGGTACGCCGCACGCGCGCTCATGGGCGACAACTCGCTCGTGCCGGTGCGCGGACAGCTGACGCGACTCATCCCGCAGGCCGACATCAACTACGGCGTCAGCTACAACGGGGTCTCGTTCCTGCCGCGGCGCGACGGGTTCCTGATCCAGGTCACGGGCGACAGCGACTACTACGGGTACGACATCGAGACCGCGATCGCGGACCGGGCGGAGGCGGAGCGTGGCGTCACGACGATCGCCTCGCTGTTTCCTCCCGTGCTGTAGCCCCACCGGGCCTCGGGGTTCCCATGCGCGCTGATTTCGTCGTCGTTGGTGCCGGCATCTACGGGGTGGCGACTGCCTGGGTGCTCGCCAGCCGGGGCGCGTCGGTCGTGGTCCTGGACGCCGCAGACATCGCCGCCGGCGCGTCAGGCGGGGCGGGAAAGCGTGGTGTCCGGGCCAACGGGCGCGACATCCGGGAACTGCCCCTCATGCGGGAGGCCTACGAACGCTGGCCCGCCCTGCACGAGACGCTCGGCGCGCCGACCGGGTACGAGCGCATCGGTCACCTGCAGCTCTACGAACGTCATCACGACGTCGGCCACGCCGATGTCCGGGCTCGCCTCCAGACCGCGCTCGGCATCCCGACGACGCATCTGGACGGGGCGCGGCTTCGCGACGTGGAGCCGGGCGTGGCAGGACGCGTCCTCGGCGCGCTGCATGCGCCGATGGACGGTGTGGCCGACCACAACCTCACCACGCGCGCCTACGCGGGCGCGGCCGAACGTGCTGGTGCGCTCATCCGCACCGGCGCCACAGTGGTGAACGTCGAGCACGAGGGCGGTCGCGCGGTCCGCGTCCACCTGAAGGATGGAGACACGGTCGACATCGGGCGCCAGTTGCTGCTGCTGGCCAACGGTGGCACTGCCGACCTGCTCTCGCGTGCCTTCGGCTGTGTGCTCCCGATCTGGACGATTTACCCGCAGGTGGTGCTGTCGACGCCGGCCGAGGTGGCCCCATTTCACAGTTACGTCGGCCACGTGAGCCGGCCTGTCGCACTCAAGATGGTGCCGGGCAACGTGGTGATGCTGTCAGGGGGATGGCGCGGCCGCCTGAATCACGAGACCGGGCGCGGCGAAACGAACGACGCCAACATCGCCGGAAACTGGGCGGAAGCCGTCGGCCTGTTCCCGGCGATCGGGCACCTCGCCGCCGCGCACGGCACGGCGGACCGGGCCGAGACCAACGCGCTCGACCAGATTCCGATCATCGACCGGGTCCCCGGCTGCGCCAACGTGCTGGTGGGCTGCGGCTGGACCGGACACGGCTGGGCGCTCGCCCCGGCCGCCGCGCCGCACCTCGCCGAGTGGGCGCTGTCCGGTTCGAGGCCAGAGGCGCTCGCGACCTTTACCCTCGCGCGCTTCCCGCCGGCCGTCGCCTGAGCGCGGGCCAGACCCACGCCGCGACCATCACGGCCGTGGTGGTCGCCAGCATCGGCAGCACGCCGAACTGCATGACGAGCAGCGGCATCGTGGCCGTGACGAGCCCGCCCCCGAGCAGCGGCGAGAGCACCATCGAGCGCGCCGCGAATGCCGAGGCCGCGGTCGTCTTCTGGTGCGGGTCTGCGATGCGCAGCAGCATGAGGCCGACTGCGGCCACGCCGGTCAGCGTGCCGTAGGTGACGATCGCCTGTTCGAACCAGTCCTCGTCCAGCAGACGGGGAGCCAGCCACATCACCGACCCCACACACCAGGCGATCGCTGCCACCATCAGGATCATGAAGGGCAGCAGGTTCTGGACGAACAGGTCGAGGCGCATCGTGGCCACGGCTGCGGCCACCAGCAGATCCAGCGACACACCCGTGAGGCGCTGGAACGTCCCGCGATCCAGCCACGCCGCGGCGCCTGCCCGTTCGACGCCGTGCTGGATCGCCATCCCGCCCAGCATCGCGAGCGGAAAGATCGGCAGGCTCTCGAAGGCCGGGTGGACGCGGCTCAGCGCCCACTGCAGGCCCCAGCCGATCAACACGGCCAGCATGGCCACGGCGAGGTGCAGCGTGAGCGGTTCGAGCACGGTCGGGCTCACGGTGCCGAGTGCGATGGGCCGCTTGTCCTGCGGCACGAGCGCGCCGCCGAGCGCACGCAGGCCCTGGGCGGAGCCGTCGAGGGCGCGGGTGACGCCGCGCCGCGCCGCCCACTGAATCAGCAGCACCCCTCCGACGACGCCCGTGAGGATGCCGAGCGTGGCCGACATCTGTCCGAGCGCGCCACCGGCGGGGAAGCCGAGGCGGGCGTAGACCGGCCCCATCGCGCTGGCCGAGCCGTGGCCACCGGAGAAGCCCACTTCGATCAGCACCGCGAAGAGCGGATGCACGCCGAAGATCGGCGTGAGCACGGCCCACACCAGCAGCAGGCCCAGCACGAACTGCCCGACGGCATTCACCAGCGAGAACCGGATCAGCGGGCCGGCCGTCCGCGCGATGGCGCGGAGCGAGGGCACCGGCGCGCCCAGGAAGAGGCACGCAAAGACGATGTTGATGAGGAGCCCGGGCAGCATCGTCCACGTGGCGGAGATGCCGGCGGGCACCAGGTTGAGGCCATAGGGGCCGACCGCCAGTCCCACGAATCCCGCCAGGAGCGGCACGGGCAGCATGAGGCGGCCGAGCAGGGGGATGCCCAGACGCAGGGCGAAGCCGCACGCGAGGAGCAGGCTCAGTCCTCCAAGGGCGGCGAGGAACGTCATCGGCCCGGAAAGTATATGCGGGGCGCGTGCTATTCTTCGAAGGCGTGAAGCGCGCCCTGTTCATCCTGCTGGCCCTGGCTGCCGGCCCCGCACTCCGCGCGCAGCAGTCCCCGGGCATCGACCCTTCCGCCGTGCCGATCGAGCAGGAGCCCCGGCACCGCCTGGTGTTCACCAACGAGTTCGTCCGGGTGCTCGATGTGCTGCTCCCCCCGCTCTACGTCTCCCAGAACCATACGCACACCTACGACAGCGTGGCCGTGACCATCGTGTCCGGGATCGATGGCCCGCAGGGGCAGGCGCGAGTGGGGTTCGCCGGCTACGCACGCGGCGGGTACTCGCACATCCTGACGAACCAGAACACCGGCCCGATGCGGATCGTGGCGGTGGAACTTCGCGCGCCTGATCGTGGCGGGGCCGAGGACGTGCCCCAGACCGAGCATGTGCCGGTCCTGAGCAACGCCCGCGTGCGCATCACGCGCGTGCGGATGACGGCCGGGGAGTCCGTGCCGGATCACCAGCACCCGAACGGCTATGTCAGCGTGGTGGTGCGGGGTGGGGAAGGGCCCGGTGCCTGGAGGTGGCATCCTGCGGGCGAGGCGCCAGCCACGCTGGCCGCCGGGTCCGAGCCGCTCGAACTGGTCGAAGTCGAACCGCGCTGAGCCGCCGGGCGACCGAGGGTTCGGCAGGGGCCGGGCCGACCGTGGAGGGATGATGAGACGTACCGCATGTGCAGTGATGCTGATCCTGGCGACCTCGATTCCGCTTCCGTCGGTTGCCGCGCCAGACCCACGCATCACGAGCGAGGAACGGACGACCCTGCTCGAGACGCTCGAGCGTTCGCAGCGCGAGTTCGATGGGCTGCTGGACGGCGTGAGTGACGCTCAGTGGAACTGGAAGCCGGGACCAGACCGTTGGTCCGTCGGCGAGGTTGCCCGGCACATCCTCATCTCCGAGGACTACCTCTTCGAGCAGGCCATGGTCGCGATGCGGAGCCCCGCCGATCCAGAGTGGGAGGGCAAGACCGCCGGGAAGACGCCCCTCTTGCTCCGGGCATTGCCCGATCGGAGCCGGAAGGTCCAGGCACCGGAATCGCTCAATCCGCTGGGAACCGCGCCCATGACCCGCACCCAGGTGCTGGCGGGCTTCCGCGAACGCCGTGCACGCACCAGGGCGTTCGCCGAAACCACGCAGCTGCCGTTGCGTGAGCATCTCACCAAGGGGCTGTTTCCGATCTTCGACCCGCTCAACGCCTATCAGTTCGTCCTCTACATTCCGCTGCACAACCTGCGACACAACCAGCAGATCGCGGAAGTGAAAGCGACGCCCGGATACCCGGTGCGCTGACCGCCCAGCAGCAGGCCGCTCTGGACGGAGACGCCGAAACGACAAACGCGGAGGCCCTCTGGATGAGAGCCTCCGCGTTGTCGGGTGCGGACAGTCAGGCGGCGTCCCCTGAGGTACGCCGCTTCGGTCTTACTGCTGCTGCGTGCGCGCCGCCGGCTTCACGCCGTTGGTCACGCCCACGCCGTACTTCGCGACGCGTTCCTTGTATTCCTCGTCGGTCAGGTAGACCACGTTGATCCACGCGTGGCACATCTCATCGACGGTGCGGTCGCCCCAGCCCACCCACTGCTCGGGGTCGGGGTTGCTCTTGTTCGCCTTCGTGTTGTCGAACCACGCCTTGATGTGGATGATCGTGCCCTTCGGGAAGACCGGGGCCGCCTCGTCCTTGTAGATGTAGTTCGTCATCCACTGGAAGTTGAAGTCCTGGACGTAGCTCACGGTCTGCGTGACGCCGTTCGGGAGAATCGCCTCGACGAGCATCGCCTTGCCGCGCAGGTGGAAGTGCGGCTGGAAGTTCGTCATGATCGTGTTCTCGGTCAGGACGTTGAAGCCTTCGCTCTCGGCGATGGAGTTCGGCGCGATGTCGAGCGCGCTGAAGCCGGACTTCAGGCCGTTGAAGAACGTGAGGTAGCTGCGCTTGGTCGGCTCCTCGCCCTTCTTGTAGAGCCACAGGCCGAGTTCCGAGCCGCCCGTGATCGCTTCACCGGCCGCGTGAATGTGCTGGTCCCACGAGATCTTCTCGCCCGGCATGATCAGCTTGCCGGTGCCGTCCATGAAGCGGTCGTAGCCCTTGCCGATCGCCCATTCCATCAGCTGCGGACGCATCGTGATGGTGTTGACGCTGGCGCTGTTCAGCTGGAGGCCGCCCGACGTGACGCCGGTGTTGACGGCGCCCGCGTTCTCCTTGTTCAGGATGTGGTACGCGATCGAGTGGTGCAGGATCTTGCGCGCCTGGATGTTGGACGGCCGAATCTCGACCATCCGCACCCACCGCGGCTCGGTCACCGGGATGTCGCTGACCGGGCGCCACCATTCATCCTGGTGCACCGCGGGCATCGTCTGTTCCGGCGCGCGGATGATCAGGTCCGGCGGACCGTAGCCGTCGGCTTCAGCCTGCCAGTACAGCTCGGTGCGCGGCTTCTTCAGCTTGAAGTCGGCCGGGTTGCCTTCGACGGCGCCGCCGTCCACCCACGCGACGACGGTCGCGACCTGCTCGTCGGTCAGCGACATGTCGTTCTTGAAGTGCTGCACGCCCACCGAGCGGTCGATGTGCCACGGCGGCATCTGGCGCGTCTCGACGCGCTGCTTGATGGAGCGGGCCCACGGCCGCGCGTCCTGGTAGGTGACGAGCGACATCGGCCCGATCGAACCGGGCTCGTGGCACGACTGGCACTTGGCCTGGAAGATGGGAGAGACGTCCTTGGAGAACGTCACCTGGCGACCGGCCTGCGCCGATGCCACGGAGGGGAGGGCGAGCGAAGCGACCGCGAGTGCGCCTGCGCCGACGAACAGCTTCGAACCGAACATGCACGTCTCCTTTCGGAAGCGTGATCGGGCGGAGTACAGCACTCCACGCTCGATCGACGATGCACACCAGGCACGGCGCTGCTATCGAAGTAGGGGAATCGTAGCCGAGCTCGAGCACGCCTGGCTACAGCAGAATGCGTGCGAGCGGTATCTAAATACAGATAGGTAAAGGGGTTGCGCTTACGGAGCGGCGGCAGATGCCGGAAATCCGGCATCTGCCTGCTGACGTGTGGCCGGAGTCCGCAGGGCGGACCGGGCGTCTGGTTTACTTCGGCGCCTCGAGGTTGACCGTCTTCACCGGGCCCATGCCGACGATGCGCACCACGGCGTCCTCTTCGTGGGCGCCGTCGTAGTGGTGGCCGAACGCCGGGTGGTACACGAAGCTGCCCGCCTTCATGGCCGTCATCTTCTCCGGCGCGTAGGTGTCCGACTCCGGACCGAGGTGCACGTACCACGTCCCCTTCACGACGGTGACGAGGCGGTCCTGGTCGTGATAGTGCGGCCGGCTCCCGGTGCCCGCCTTGAACGTGATCTGCACAACGTAGAGGCCGGGCTTGCTCGGATCACCGAAGAGCACGACCTGGTTCCCGCGCTCGGCCTTCATGTCCTCGGGCTGGATGTTCTTGAACGCGCTCAGGGGGATGTTCTGCGTCTGGCTCGACGCGGTGGTGCCGGCCAGCAGGGCCACGACGGCGCTGCACAGTAGCCACCGACCAATCAGGAAACGTCCGCTCATGTCAGTCTCTCCGTTCACGGGAATGGGCCAGACGCCGCGCGCCGCCGCGGTGCGGACGACGCACCGTGCGGGCAACGAACTGTCGCCGGCGGGCGATTATACCGACCGGGCGCGAGGTTGGCGAGTCCAGGAATGCGGCCCCGCCCGAGGACCGGGCGGGGCGTCGAGGGCAGGGTCTTCAGTTCGAGGCGGTGACCGCCGGCGATTCCTCGCTGACGAAGATCTCCGCGATGATGCCGACGTAGGCTTCCCACCAGTGTCCGCCGTGGATGGTGCCGTCCTGGTAGGCCACCGAGCCGTGCGCGTGGACGTTCAGCTGTCCCTGCGCATTGCGCTCGATGCTGCCCACGAGGGACACCACTTCGGCTTCCTGGTTCAGCTCGATCTTCTTCATCGCGTTCCCGCGATCGGTGTCGGCCCAGGAGAAGAGCCCCTTCGAGAGCGCGCCGATGCCGGTGAAGTGAGCGTTGCGGATGTTGTTCTTCTCGGCGAACTGCGTGAGCGCGGTCATCACCTCATCGCCCTTCGAGAGGTTGATGCGGTAGGTGCGGCCGGTCGTGCCGAGGTCCGCCACCTTCATGCCCGGCGCCGACGACTGGCCGACGCGCGTGCCGCGAGGCACGTAGCCCTCCGGCAGCGGAGCCTGGGCGGCCGCCGTCTGCGGTGCGGTGGCCTGCGGGGCTGCGGAGGCGGCCTGCGGGGTGGCGGCCAGCGCGGGCGGAATCGGGAGCGTCACGTTGCCGGTGGCGGCCCACTCCGCGCCGCGCGAGAACGTCGTCGTGAAGGCGAGGGTCTGGACCTGGTCGACGTCGTGGCCGAGCGCCGTGGTGAAGACGCGGCCCTTGCCGTAGTCGCTGACCCACAGCATCGGCTCGTCCTTGCCCGGGCCCTCGAGCGGCTGCGGCGCGCGCGCATCCGTACGGCTCGCCGCGTAGAGCGCGTGGTCGTCGTACGCCGTGGCGAGCACCTTGTACGGGCCGGCCGGCTGCCACTTCAGGTTCGCGTAGAGTTCGTCCTTCTGCTGATCGAACTTCACCTTCAGCCCCTTCGTGATCGGGTGCTGCTGGTCGGTGACGGTGATCGTGAAGTCGTGCGGCGCCGAGTGGTGGCCGAAGTTCGGACGCCAGTTCGCGCCCGCGAGCTTCTCGAACTCCGCCCAGCCCTCGAACGACTGCATCGTGAAGTGGTAGACGACCAGGCCCTTGCCGTTGCGGACGAAGTCCAGCAGCGCCGCGTCGGCCCTGTCGCCCCAGCGCATTTCGGGGCGGTTGCCGCCGGAGTAGTTCAGCACGACGAGGTCGTACGGCGCGAGCGTTTCGGGACCGCCACCGCGGAACTCTTCGGTGACGCGCACCTCGAACTTGCCGGTGTCCTCGAGCGCCTTGCGCAGGAGCGGGGTCGTGCCCTTCCAGTTATGCGCGACCTGCTGTCCGGAGATGATCAGGACCTGGATCTTCTTCGGTGCTGCAGGCGCGGCCGGCGGTGCCTGGGCGAACGCCGGGGCGGCCGCAACGAAGCTGACGAGCGCGAGGGTGGCCAGAATACGTCTCATGGGTCGCACCTTTTCTCGAATGACGGGAACGGGCTACTTCGCGGGAGCCGGCGTCGAGACCGGCTTCCCCTTCTCGATGACGTAGGTCGCGACGACCTTGGCGGTCTTGCCGGCTTCGGGATGGCCGTTGTGGACGACACCCGCGGGCACGAAGAACGGCTCACCGGTCTGCAGCGTCTTCGCGGGCTGCCCGTCGACCTCGAGGACGAACGGACCGGCCTCCACGAAGGAGATCTCCTCGCCCGGATGCGTGTGACGGCCCGTCTCGCTGCCTGCGGGGAACTCGACCGCCGCCATGACCGCCTCGCGGCCGGGCGCCGACAGGTCCTTCTGCTGCAGGATCGTGCGCTTGAACTGGGGTGCCTGCGCCGCCATGGTTCCGAGGGCTGCCACCACGACTGCCGCCGTGAAGGCGGCGCCGACTGTCATCCGTCTCGTCATCGACAGGTCTCCTGTTACTTCGCGGCCAGTACGGCCTTGACGTATTCACGGGTCATGCGCGCGATGTTGGAGATCGGGATCTCCTTCGGGCACACGGCTTCGCACTCCGCCTCGTTCGAGCAGCTGCCGAACCCTTCGGCGTCGGCCTGCTCGACCATGGCCATCACGCGCCGCTGCCGTTCCACCTGCCCCTGCGGCAGGAGCGCGAGCTGCGAGATCTTCGCGCTCATGAAGAGGTGCGCCGAGGCGTTCTTGCAGGCGGCGACGCAGGCACCGCAGCCGATGCACTGGGCCGAGTCCATGGCGACCTCGGCCACGTCCTTCGGAATCGGGATGGCGTTGCCGTCCGGCGCGCCGCCGCAGTTCACCGAGACGTACCCGCCGGCGGCGATGATGCGGTCGAACGCGCTCCGGTCGACGACGAGGTCCTTGATGACCGGGAAGGCGCGCGCGCGCCACGGCTCGATCGTGACGGTGTCGCCGTCCTTGAAGCGGCGCATGTGGAGCTGGCACACCGTGGTGCCACGGTCCGGACCGTGGGGGATGCCGTTGATGACGAGGCTGCACATGCCGCAGATGCCCTCGCGGCAATCGGAGTCGAACGCGATCGATTCCTCACCCTTCTTGGTGAGGCCTTCGTTGACGACGTCCAGCATCTCGAGGAACGACATGTCGGTCGAGATGTTGTCGGCGACGTAATCCACGAGCCGGCCGGCCGCGTTAGGACCGGACTGGCGCCAAATCTTGAGGTTCAGTCTCACGGTTGAATCCCTTTCAGGCTCTGGGCTCCCGGCGTCGGGCTCCCGGCCAGTCGGCTTCGGGCTGTGCGGCTCCGGAGCCTGGGGCGTCTGCTACTGGAGCCGACGCCGCCTGAAGCCCGGAGCCTCGAGCCTGAGGCCTTACTTGTAACTCCGCTGCGTCGGATGCACCTCGTCGAACTCCAGCGCTTCCTTGTGGAGTTCGGGGCGCTTGCCGACACCCTGGAATTCCCATGCCGCGACGTACGTGAAGTGCTCGTCGTCGCGCAGGGCCTCGCCGTCGGGCGTCTGGCTTTCCTCGCGGAAGTGGCCACCGCACGATTCCCGGCGCTCGAGTGCGTCGAGCGCGAGGAGTTCGGCGAACTCGAGGTAGTCGGCCACGCGGCCGGCGTACTCGAGGCTCTGATTCAGGTTGTCCGGAGATCCCGGCACCGAGACGTTGTGCCAGAACTCCTCGCGGAGCTTGGGGATCTTGCTGAGGGCGCGCGTGAGGCTCTCCTCGGTCCGCGCCATCCCGACGTCGTCCCACATGATGCGCCCGAGTTCGCGGTGAATCTCGCGGATGCCGCGGCTGCCCTTCACCGCGAGCAGGCTGTTGATGCGCTGCTGCACGTTGTCGGCCGCTTCCTTGAACGCGTCGTGGTCGGTCGTCACCTTCGGGAGCGGCGTGCTCGCCAGGTACTGCCCGATGGTGTAGGGGATGACGAAGTAGCCGTCGGCGAGCCCCTGCATCAGCGCGCTGGCGCCGAGGCGGTTCGCGCCGTGGTCGGAGAAGTTCGCCTCGCCGAGCACGTGGAGGCCCGGCAGGTTGCTCATCAGGTTGTAGTCGACCCAGAGCCCGCCCATCGTGTAGTGGATCGCCGGGTAGATCCGCATCGGCACTTCGTACGGATTCTCGTCGGTGATCTTTTCGTACATCTGGAACAGGTTGCCGTACTTCTCCTTGATGGTGTCCCGGCCGACGCGCTTGATGGCGTCCTTGAAGTCCAGGTAGACCGCCAGGCCGCTCTCGCCCACACCGCGGCCGTCGTCGCACGCCTGCTTCGCGTTGCGGGAGGCGACGTCGCGCGGCACGAGGTTGCCGAAGCTCGGGTACTTGCGTTCCAGGTAGTAGTCGCGTTCCTCTTCCGGAATCTGCTCCGGCGGACGCGTGTCGCCCTGCTTCTTCGGCACCCAGACGCGGCCGTCGTTGCGAAGGCTCTCGCTCATGAGCGTGAGCTTGCTCTGGTGGTCGCCGGAGACCGGGATGCAGGTCGGGTGGATCTGCGTGAAGCACGGGTTCGCGAAGAGCGCGCCGCGCTTGTGCGCGCGCCACGCCGCCGTGACGTTCGAGTTCACCGCGTTGGTGGAGAGGTAGTAGACGGTGCCGTAGCCGCCGGTGGCGAGGCAGACCGCATCGGCCGCGTACTTCTCGATTTCGCCGGTCACCAGGTTGCGCACGATGATGCCGCGCGCCTTGCCGTCGATGAGCACCAGGTCGAGCATCTCGCGCCGGGCGAACATCCGCACCGACTTCTCGTGCACCTGGCGCATCAGCGACTGGTAGGCGCCGAGCAGGAGCTGCTGGCCGGTCTGGCCGCGCGCGTAGAACGTGCGCGACACCTGCGCGCCGCCGAACGAGCGGTTGTCGAGCAGGCCGCCGTACTCACGCGCGAAGGGGACGCCCTGCGCCACGCACTGGTCGATGATGTTCACGCTGACCTGGGCGAGCCGGTAGACGTTCGCCTCGCGGGCGCGGTAGTCGCCGCCCTTCACCGTGTCGTAGAAGAGGCGGTAGATGCTGTCGCCGTCGTTCTGGTAGTTCTTGGCCGCGTTGATGCCGCCCTGGGCCGCGATGCTGTGGGCGCGGCGGGGGCTGTCCTGGATGCAGAAGCTCAGGACGTTGTAGCCCAGCTCACCGAGCGAGGCGGCCGCGGAGGCGCCCGCCAGCCCGGTGCCGACGACGATGATCGTGAACTTGCGCTTGTTGGCCGGGTTGACCAACTTCATGTCGAACTTGTGCCGGTCCCACTTGTCTGCGATCGGGCCGGCGGGAATCTTGGAATCGAGTGTCATTGACCCACCTGCCCGGCGAAGAGGTGCACGTAAAGGGTGATCAGGAGGAACCCGCCGCCGATGAGGACGGCGAACACCTTGCCGAGCGCCAGGACGCGCGGCGTCCAGCGCGGATGGTCGAGCCCCAGCGACTGCAGGCTGCTCGACGCGCCGTGCCAGAGATGCGAGCCCACGATGAGCATGCTGACGACGTAGAAGCCGACCATCAGCGGGCTGCGGAAGTTCTCCGCCACCAGGCGATAGAGGTCGCGAACCTCCTCCATCCCCTCGACCGGGTAGTACGCGCCGTACTTGAACGTCTTCACGTGCAGCACGACGAAGATGAGCAGCCACAGGCCGCTGACGATCATCGTGGACGACGAGAAGGACTTCCGGCTCGGCCCGCCCTGGCTCTTCTTGCTCTGGTAGGCGACAGGCCTGGCCTGCTGGTTCCCGAGGAACATCGTGACGGTCTTGTAGATGTGCACCAGGAAGATGAGCACCAGCACGATCTCGATGACCGGGATCAGCGGGTTGCTCGTGAGGGTGTGCGAGTACGTGTTGAACGTGTCGCGGCCGAGGAAGATGAGCGCGTTACCGGCGATGTGGGAAATAAGGAACAGGAAGAGTGCGAGGCCGGTAATGCCGATCAGCAGCTTCGTGCCGACGGACGTGGCGAAGACGCGAATGCGCGAAGACATCAACCGCAGAGTTTACATCAAGTTGCACGGGTGCCAGCCCATTCCGGACGCGTGCGCTGACACCCGTTTCGACGTGGCCCGCCGCTCGAGGGTGCCGGGCTGCGGCCCAGCTCGCCCTCCGTCTCCGGCGCTGCGGTCGGCGCCGTGCCGGCCGCCGTGTTCGTCACGAACGGCCGTGCGGCCATTGACGAACGACAAGCTCGGCACGTAGCATCAGGTGCCCTCTAACGCGTTCACACATGAAAATTCACGAGTATCAAGCCAAAGCCATCCTCGCGCGGTACGGCGTGCCGGTTCCGCGCGGCGAAGTAGCCCTCAACGCCACCGAAGCCGGCGACATCGCCCGGCGTCTTGGCGGTCACGTCGTGGTCGTCAAGGCGCAGATTCATGCCGGCGGCCGCGGAAAGGGCGGCGGCGTCAAGCTCGCCAAGTCGCCTGACGAAGCCGAGAACATTGCCAAGCAGATGATTGGCATGACGCTCGTCACGCACCAGACCGGTCCGGAAGGCCGCGTCGTGGGGCGCGTGCTGATCGAAGAAGGGCTGCAGATGGAGCGCGAGCTGTACCTCAGCATCGTGCTCGACCGTGCGTCCGGCAAGCCGGTGCTCATGGCCAGCGCCGCAGGCGGCATGGACATCGAGGAAGTGGCGGCGGCCACGCCGGAGAAGATTCACAAGGTCTACATCGATCCGGGCGCCGGGTTCGTGCCGTTCCAGGCGCGCCAGCTCGGGTTCGCGATGGGGCTGCCGGGCCCGCAGGTCAACAAGCTCGTGAAGCTCGTCGGCTCGCTCTACGACGCGTTCGTGGCGACCGATGCCTCGATGGTCGAGATCAACCCGCTCGTGGTCACGGCGCACGGCGACCTGCTGGCGCTCGACGCGAAGGTGAACTTCGACGACAACGCCCTCTATCGCCACCAGGACCTGCGCGACCTCCGCGATCTGGCCGAAGAGGATCACCTCGAGATCGAGGCCTCCAAGTTCTCGCTCAACTACATCCACCTCGATGGGAACATCGGCTGCATGGTGAACGGCGCCGGCCTCGCCATGGCGACGATGGACATCATCAAGCTGGCGGGTGGGGAGCCGGCGAACTTCCTCGACGTCGGCGGCGGCGCCAACGCCGAGCAGATCCGCAACGCGTTCAAGATCCTGATGTCGGACAAGAACGTGAAGGCGGTGCTGATCAACATCTTCGGCGGCATCCTGCGCTGCGACGTGCTCGCCCAGGGTGTGATTGCGGCCGTGAAGGAACTCGGTGTGCCGGTGCCGATCGTCATCCGCATGGAAGGCACGAACGTCGAGGAAGGGAAGCGCCTGCTCCGTGAGAGCGGCATGAACTTCGCGACGGCGGATTCGATGGGCGAGGCGGCCACCAAGGTCGTCCAGTTGGCTGGCTGAAACGGCGAAGGCTCAGGGCTTCGGGCTCTGGGCCGTGTCGGCTCCGGCCTTCGCTCCAGGCCTGAAGCCGACGTGCCGGAAGCCTGTAGCCTGGAGCCTGAAGCCTCTTAGGAAAACCGAATGGCAGTACTGATTGACAAGAACACGCGGCTGATCGTCCAGGGCCTGACCGGTCGCGAGGGCACGTTCCACGCGAAGGCGGCCGCAGCCTACGGCACGAACGTGGTCGGCGGGGTGACGCCCGGCAAGGGCGGCACGACGCACGAGGGCTGGCCGGTCTTCGACACGGTGCAGGAAGCGGTGGAGAAGACGGGCGCCAACGCGTCGGTCATCTTCGTGCCGCCGCCGTTCGCGGCCGATGCCGTCATGGAAGCGGCGGACGCCGAGATCGGCCTGGTCGTCTGCATCACTGAAGGCATCCCGACGCTCGACATGATGCGCGCGATGACGTTCCTGAAGTCGCGCCCGAAGACGCGGCTCATCGGCCCGAACTGCCCCGGCGTCATCTCTGCCGGCATCGGGAAGGCCGGCATCATCCCGGGCCACATCTGCAAGGAAGGCTCGATCGGCATCGTCTCGAAGAGCGGCACGCTCACCTACGAGGCGATCCACCAGCTGTCCCGCCAGGGCATGGGCCAGACCACCTGCATCGGCATCGGTGGTGACCCGCTCATCGGCACCAGCCACATCGACTCCCTGAAGCTGTTCGCGGACGATCCGGCCACCGAAGCGGTGATCATGATCGGCGAGATCGGCGGAAGCGCGGAGGAAGAGGCGGCCGCCTGGATCAAGGCGAACTTCAAGAAGCCGGTCGTCGCGTTCATCGCGGGTCAGACCGCACCGCCCGGACGCCGCATGGGCCACGCCGGCGCGATCATCTCCGGCGGCTCCGGCGCCGCGTCCGACAAGATGGCGGCCCTGACCGCCGCGGGCGTGAAGGTGGTCAAGAGCCCGGCGGACATGGGCACGGCGATGAAGGAGCTGCTCGGCAAGTAGCGCGAGCCTCGTAGCTGTCGACATCAGGGCCCGGTGGTCTCACGACTGCCGGGCCCTTCTTATTGCGAATCGCCAATCGCTAATTGCTGAAGTGAAGGGGGAAGTACGGAGGGCATCAGCGGCCACGGGGCGTCTCGGCGGCGGTCTTTGCCGATGCCGTGAAGATGGCGAGGAGTTCACGCGCCTCGCGAATGAGGGGGGCGGTCCGCGCTCCGTCCGTCAGGCCGGCTTTCGCGCCGAACTCCAACCAGAACACGGTCTCCTCGGCTTCCTCGACAACCAGTCCAAGCTTTGCGACGAATTCCTTCCGAGACCTGGCCCGGCAGGCGGCGTGATAGTTTGCCGCAACACTTGTTGAACTGCGGTACATCTGGTCTGCGAGGCGACGGCCAGGCCAGTCCGCGTAGGCCTCGCGACACAACGCCGTCATCCCGACGGCAAATCGCATCGCGCGTTCTTTCAGATGCCGGGGTTCCATCGACCGCATCGAACGCAATCGATGCGCCAGAGGAGGAACGGAAGGTTTTGGGCCATTTCGGGCGGGTCGGAGGGGCCGTGCTGCATTTCCAATCAGCAATTGGCGATTAGCAATTAGCAATTTCCGCTGTGTATAATTTCCGGATGTCTCAGCGTACTCTTGCCATCATCAAGCCCGACGCCGTCGAGCGGAAGCTCGCCGGGAAGATCATTCAGCGCATCGAAGACGAAGGGTTCACCATCCGCGCCATGCGGCGCGTGCACCTCACCGACGCGCAGGCCGGCGGGTTCTACGCCGTTCACAGCGAGCGGCCGTTCTACGGCAGCCTGAAGCAGTTCATGTCGTCCGGTCCCGCCATCGTGCTCGTGCTCGAGGCGCCGGATGCCATCAAGAAGTGGCGCACGCTGATGGGCGCGACGAACCCCGCGAATGCCGATGCCGGCACGCTGCGCAAGGAGTTCGCCGAGTCGATCGAGCGCAATGCGACGCACGGCTCGGATGCGCCGGAGACGGCCGCGTTCGAGATCGGCTACTTCTTCGCCGGCGTTGATCTGATCTAAAGGCACTAACACGGAGGACGCGGAATACGGACTGAGAACGCGGTTCTTCAGAAAGGAATCCGTGCCCCTCCGTGGAACCTCCGTGAACTCCGTGTTTGAGCTTTTGGGCGCACCGCCATGGGGAAAGCGCTCGTCGTAATCGGCCTGCTGATTGCCGCGATTGGTGCGGCGATGATGCTGGGATTGCCGCTCGGCCGGTTGCCGGGCGACATCGCGGTGCGCAAGGGGCCGGTCTCGTTCTACTTCCCGCTCACCACGTCCATCGTGGTGAGTATCGTCCTGACACTCGTTCTCGCGTGGTTGCGGCGCTGACACATGGGCATCAAGGCTGATCGCTGGATCAAGCGCATGGCTCTCGAACACGGCATGATCGAGCCGTTCGTCGAGCGCCAGGCACGTGAAGGTGTGGTGTCGTATGGCGTGTCGTCCTACGGGTACGACATCCGCGTCGCCGACGAGTTCAAGGTGTTCACCAACGTGCACAACACGCTGGTGGACCCGAAGAACTTCGACCCGAAGTCGTTCGTGGACATCAAGGCGGACGTCTGCATCATCCCGCCGAACTCGTTCGCGCTCGCTCGGACCATCGAGTACTTCCGCATCCCGCGCGACATCCTGACCGTCTGCCTCGGCAAGTCCACTTACGCCCGCTGCGGCATCATCGTGAACGTCACCCCGTTCGAACCCGAGTGGGAAGGGCACGTCACGATCGAGATCTCGAATACCACGCCGTTGCCCGCCAAGATCTACGCGAACGAAGGCATCGCCCAGGTGCTGTTCTTCCAGGGCGACGAGCCGTGCGACATCTCGTACAAGGACAAGGCGGGGAAGTACCAGGCGCAGCGCGGCGTGACACTCCCGAAGATCTGAATATCGCTGATCGCGAATTGCCCAGTGCTCGTCTGAAGCAAAGGCCTGCCTGGGCCGCATCGACTGGCCAACTGATCAGTTCGCAATCACGTCAGCAAGTGGCGATTCGCATTTAGCATTTCGTCGTGCGTTTGACCCTGTCCCCACGCCTGACGACCCTGGCGGCCGTGCTGGCCGCGGCGGTCGTGGTCTGGTTCGCCGGACGTCCCCTTCCCGAAATCGAACAGCAGCGTCGGCACTTCGCGGCGCTGCAGCGGCAGATCCGCCTGGCGGAGTCCACGAAGGCGGCACGCCAGGCCGACCGCGGACGGTTGCTGCGGGTCCAGGCCCAGGCGCGCCTGTCCCAGGGCGCGCAGAAGGCCGCGTTCGACGCCGAGGCCGCCGCGCTGGCCGAGGGCATTGGCTGGGGCGACACCTCCGTCGTGCGGGCGGCGCTCCGGGATACGCCGATGGTGCCCGTTTCGCGGACGACCACCCTCGAAGGCGTTCCCGACGCGCGGCCGGAGCGCGGCACCGGCTGCCAGGCCTGTCACATCGGCATTGCGACGCCGGGCCTCGAGAAGTACCCGGCTCCGTTCCGCACGCACCCGATGTTCGCCAGCTACGTCGGCGCCGCCTCGCCGCATCCCCCGTCGCGCGTGGGCTGTGCGTCGTGCCACATGGGCGACGAGTACGCGGCGACCTTCGAGGGAGCCGGGCACTCCACCCTGCGGACCGGCGAAGAGGCCGGCACGCCCGGCGTCCGTCGCCGCTGGACGCCGCTGACGGCCGCAGCGGGCATGCTGCCCGTGGGCCGCACCGAAGCGGGATGCGTCGGGTGCCACCAGGGCGAGGTGGTGCAGCCCGGTGCGCCCGGGATCAGTGACGCGCTCGCCCTGCTCGACCGGGGCGGCTGTCAGGCGTGTCACGTCCTGCCGGGCCAGCCCGCGACGACGAAGCGTGGTCCCGATTTGCGCCGGATCCGCGGCAAGCTGACGCCCGAGTGGGTGCGGGCCTGGCTCGAGAACCCGCAGGCGGTCAAGCCGGCCACCTGGATGCCCCGGTTCTGGTCGAACCCGGACCCCATCGATCTGGCTGCGATTGACGCGGTTACCGCCTACCTGTTCGGGCAGCCCGACGCCTACACGCCCGCGGTCGCGAACCCATCGTCGGGCGACGCGGTTCGAGGCCGGCAGCTCGTCGAATCGGTCGGGTGCCTCGGCTGCCACGTGGTGGGCGAGGTGGACCGGCAGGCGACGAGCGTCCGGCGCACGTTCGGACAGCCGCTGCAGGCGCTCGCCGGCAAGGCCGGTCACGCGTGGCTCGTGGACTGGGTGCGCGAGCCACACCGTTACAGCCCGGCTACGCGCATGCCGAGCCTGAGGCTGAGCCTCGACGAGGCATCCGATGTCGCGGCGTACCTCAGGAGCCTGTCCGGAGGGCCGTCCCCCACACCGGCGGGAGAGGCGAGCAACGACGCCCGGCTCCTCGAGGTCATCGCACGGTACGGGAAGCAGCCGGTTGTCGCCGATGGCGCGCGGCGCGTGTCGGGCGAGGCGCTGCAGCGGGCCGCTGGCGGGGTCGTCATCGCCTCGCTTGGGTGTGCCCGGTGCCACGTCATCGAGGGCGTAGAAGACCGGAAGCCGGACGTGCCGCTCCGCCCGCGCCCCGTGTGGCGCGGCCCTGACGCCGCCGTGCACACTGCGGCCGCGGTCCCGGTCAAGGGACAGCCGATGCTCGCACTGGGGCCGCGAGAGGCGGAGCAGGCGGCGCTGGCCCTGACCGCGCTGGCCGGACGCTCCGGCGAGGGACATGCGCTGAGCACGCCGTGGCACCTCACCAAGGCGCGCGGCCGGGCGCTCACCGCGCAGCGCAACTGCCTGGGCTGCCACGTCATCGAAGGGCACGGCGGCGACGTCGTGTCGCTCGTGGCCGAACCCACGCTCGGCCCTCCGCTGCTGACGCCAGAGGGGTCGCGCGTCCAGCCTGCCTGGCTGACCGGCTTCCTCCACGAGCCGACGACCATCCGCCCCTGGCTCGCCGTGCGGATGCCGACGTTCCATCTCTCGGACGATGAGGTGGCGCAGGTGGGGAACTACTTCCGGGGAATCGCGCCAGAAAACCCGACGCCCGCGGCCGCGGCGGCGGGGGTGACGCCGGCGTCCGGGCAGGCACTGTTCGAACTGCTGAAGTGCCAGCAGTGCCACGTGCTCGGCAGCATCCCGACGGACCAGCCGACGTCGAACCTGGCGCCCGACCTCCGCATGGCTCGCGAGCGCCTGCAGCCCGACTGGATTCTGGCCTGGCTGCGCAACCCCGGCGCCATCCTGCCGGGCACCCGCATGCCGACGTTCTGGCCGGACTATCCGAAGTCGTTCTACGAGCCGCTCGACAAGGACGGCCAGAAGCAGGTGCGGGCCATCAGGGACCACCTGCTCGCGCTGCGGTGACGCCGGGCAGCGCTCATGAGGGCAGGCGCGGCGGGACGGGCAGGCAGGCAGGACGGTCTTCCCCCTCAGCCCAGCCAGCCCTTGCAGCCTGACCAGCTATAATCGTCGGGAATGTTACGGCCCTACCGGGGACAGTTGCCCCGCGTGCATCCGACCGCCTTCATCGACGACAGCGCACAGGTCATCGGGGATGTGGAGATTGGCGAGGAGAGCAGTGTCTGGATGCTCTGCGTCATCCGCGGCGACGTGCACCGGATCCGGATCGGGAACCGCTCGAACGTCCAGGACGGCACCATCATCCACGTGATGAAGGACACGCACCCGACGACCATCGGGAACGACGTGACCATCGGCCACGGGGCCATCGTGCACGGCTGCACGATCGAGGACCAGTGCCTCATCGGCATGGGCGCCATCATCCTGAACGGCGTCACGGTCGGGACCGGGTCGATTGTCGCGGCGGGCACGCTGCTTCCCGAAGGCATGCAGATTCCGCCTCGGTCGCTCGTGATGGGCAGCCCGGGCAAGGTACGGCGGACGCTCAGCGACGCGGATCTCGACGAGATTCAGATGTACGCCGATCGGTACGTCGGGTATCGATTGGATTACATGTGAGCACTCTCTCCACCAAGCCGCCGAGCGGCACGCGCGACTTCCTGCCGGAGGACATCCGCCGGCGCGAGTACGTCATGCGCGTCATCCGCGACGTGTACGAGAGCTACGGCTTCGAGCCGCTCGAGACGCCGGCGTACGAGAACATCGAGACCCTCCTCGGCAAGTACGGCGAGGAAGGGAACAAGCTGATTTTCAAGATCCTGAAGCGGGGCGAGCACGAGGCCAGCGGCGAGGCCGACCTGGCGCTGCGCTACGACCTCACGGTGCCGCTCGCGCGCGTCGTGGCGCAGTACCAGGCGGAGCTGCCGCGCTTCTTCAAGCGCTACCAGATCCAGCCGGTGTGGCGCGCGGACCGGCCGGCGAAGGGCCGCTTCCGCGAGTTCTACCAGTGCGACATCGACGCCATGGGATCGACGTCGCCGGTCGTGGAGGCGGAGCTGATCGGCGCCGTGTCGGAGGTCCTGAGCCGGCTCGGTTTCGACAACTTCACTGTCCGCCTGAACCACCGGAAGGTGCTCAGCGCGCTGATGGAGTGTGCGGGCGTGCCTGCGGCCCTGCACGGCGACGCGCTGGTGGCGATCGACAAGCTGGACAAGATCGGGACGGCCGGCGTCGAGAAGGAACTGGCCGAGCGCGGCGTCGACCTGTCCGCCACGAGGGCCTGCCTGGAGTTCTTCAGCGGGGCGACGGCGGTCGATCCGCAGCCGCACTCGATGCTCGCGCGGATTCGTGCCTTCGTGCAGTCGCACCATGCCGGGCCGACCGCGATGGACGAACTCGAGGCCACCGTGAGCCTGGCGGACGGCGGGCCGGCGCACGGGCGGATCCGCATCGACCCCAGCCTGGCGCGCGGGCTGTCATACTACACGGGCGCCATCATGGAGATCGCCGTTCCCGACCTGCAGGGCAGCATGGGTGGCGGCGGACGCTATGACAACCTGGTGGGGATGTTCCTCGGCCGCGACGTGCCGGCCGCGGGCTTCTCGCTCGGCCTCGAGCGGATCATCGTCGTGA
This sequence comes from Vicinamibacterales bacterium, assembly GCA_046331345.1. Lineage (GTDB taxonomy): Bacteria > Acidobacteriota > Vicinamibacteria > Vicinamibacterales > CAVVIG01 > CAVVIG01. The sequence goes on from JAXLRA010000009.1 coordinate 35,642, forward strand.
TGACCGAACGGGGGATGTTTCCAGCGAAGGTGTCGCGCGGGCCGGTGGACGTGATGGTCACGTTCCTGTCCGACGACCTGCGCGCCGACGCGCTGCGCCTGGCCTCGGAACTCCGGGCCGAGCGGCTCCGCGTCGAGATGTTCCCGGAGGGCAGCCGCAAGCTCGATCGGTCCCTGAAGTACGCATCGAGCCGCAACGCGCCGGTGCTCGCCATCCTGGGCGAGGACGAACGGGCGCGGGGTGAAGTGGCCGTCCGTGATTTGCAGACACGGCAGCAGGAAGCCGTACCACGCGCGACCGCGGCGACGGAGATCGCCAGGCGCGTCCGTATCGAGGCGAGTTAAGCGACATGGCAGAACAGCTCGGCGACTGGGTCCGTACACACACCTGCGGCGCACTCCGCACCACCGATCTCGACACGCAGGCCACCCTCCTCGGGTGGGTACACCGCGTGCGCGACCTCGGCGGCGTGCTCTTCATCGACATCCGCGATCGTGAAGGGGTCTCGCAGGTCGTCTTCCGCGACAACGACGCGCTGCTCGCGCAGGCGAAGAAGCTGCGTCCCGAGTTCGTGGTCGGCGTGAAGGGCCTGGTCGAGCGCCGCTCGCCCGAGACGGTGAATCCGAAGCTCGCCACGGGCGACGTGGAGGTGCTCGCGGGTGAACTGCGCATCCTGAACGAGGCGAAGACGCCGCCGTTCCAGATTGCCGAGGACTCGCCGGTCTCCGAGGACGTGCGCCTCAAGTACCGCTACCTCGACCTCCGTCGTCCGCGCCTGCAGGGCAACATCGGGCTGCGCCACAAGGTGGCATTCGCGATTCGCGAGGAATTCAACCGGAACGGCTTCTGGGAAATCGAGACGCCGATCCTCACCAAGTCGACGCCGGAAGGCGCGCGCGACTACCTCGTGCCGAGCCGCGTCCATCCCGGCGAGTTCTACGCGCTGCCGCAGTCGCCCCAGATCTTCAAGCAGATCCTGATGATCGGCGGCATGGACCGCTACTTCCAGATCACGCGGTGCTTCCGCGACGAGGACCTGCGCGCCGACCGCCAGCCCGAGTTCACGCAGGTCGACGTGGAGATGTCCTTCGCCTCGCCGGACCTGGTGTACGGCCTCATCGAGCCGGTCATCCAGCGCATCTTCGCGTGCATCGGCAAGACCGTCGAGGCGCCGTTCCGCCGCATGCCGTATGCCGAGGCGATGGCGAAGTACGGCTCGGACAAGCCGGACCTGCGCTGCGGCCTCGAGATTCACGACGTCTCGCCGGCGTTCGCCGACTCCGAGTTCCGCGTGTTCAAGCAGTTCATCGCCGACGGCGGCGTGATCCGCGGCTTCGCGATTCCGGGCGGTAACAAGTACACGCGCAACCAGATCGACGGCATCGTCGACCTCGCGAAGCAGATCGGCTTCGGGGGCCTCATCTGGGTGCGTCCGGGTGAACCGCCCACCAGCTCGGTGAAGGCGCTCAGCGAAGGGTCGCTCCGCGCGGCCATCGCGGGCATGAGCGCGGGGGCCGACGACCTCGTGCTGCTCGCCGGCGGCCCGGCCGACGCCACCTCGGCGCTGCTCGGGCAGCTGCGGCTGGCGATCGCGAAGCGCGAGAACCTGCTGGATCCCGAGAAGTACGAACTCCTGTGGGTCACCGGCTTCCCGCTGCTCGAGTGGAGCGGGGAGGACGGCCGGTGGTACTCGATGCACCATCCCTTCACCTCGCCCATGGACGAGGATGCGGACAAGCTGGAGAGCGACCCCGGCGCCGTCCGCGCGAAGGCGTACGACCTCGTGCTGAACGGCAGCGAGATCGGCGGCGGCAGCATCCGTATTCACTCCGCCGAGATGCAGGCGCGGATCTTCAAGCGCCTCGGCATCTCCGACGAAGAGGCGAAGGCACGGTTCGGCTTCTTCCTCGAGGCGCTCGAGTACGGCACGCCGCCCCACGGTGGCATCGCGCTCGGCCTCGACCGCATCGTGGCCATCCTGGCGAACGAGTCGTCCATCCGGGAGGTGATTGCCTTCCCGAAGACGGCGACGGCCACGGACCAGATGGCCGACGCCCCGTCCACGGTGGACGCCAAGCAGCTGCGTGAGCTGCACATCAAGCTCGCGAAATAGGGCTGGTATGTATCTTGTTACCTTGGCGGGACATTGATGAAGCGCATTGCCGTCCCTGAAGACGCGGTGTCGTGGCTCTTCGGGACGTACGACGAGAACCTCAAGCACTTCGAGTCCGTTCTCGGCGTCCGGATCCGCACCCAGGGCAATGAGCTCGTGGTCGATGGCAACGACGGCGGGCCCGAGAAGCTGAACCGCGTGGTCACCCAGCTGGCGGCGCTCGCGCGCGAAGGCTACAAGGTGTCGAACGCGGACGTGAAGACCGCGGCCGACCTCGTGGCCCGCGACGCCGACGTCGACCTGCAGGAGCACTTCGTCAAGGGCAGCCTCACCCCGGCAGGGAAGCGGCGCGTCGCGCCGAAGACGATCAACCAGCGGAAGTACATCGACGCGATCGAGCAGAACGACATCGTGTTCGGCGTGGGCCCCGCCGGAACCGGCAAGACCTACCTGGCCATGGCGCAGGCGGTGGCGTACCTGATCAACAAGAAGGTCAGCCGCATCATCCTCGCGCGCCCCGCGGTCGAAGCGGGCGAGAAGCTCGGATTCCTGCCGGGCGACCTGACCGAGAAGGTGAACCCGTACCTGCGTCCGCTCTACGACGCGCTGTACGACATGCTCGACGTGGAGCGTGTCGCGCGCTTCCTCGAGCGCGGCACGATCGAGATCGCGCCGATTGCCTTCATGCGCGGACGGACGCTGAACGATTCGTTCGTCATCCTGGACGAGGCGCAGAACACCACGACCGAGCAGATGAAGATGTTCCTGACGCGCCTCGGTTTCGGCTCCAAGGCGGTCATCACGGGCGACATCACGCAGATCGACCTGCCGACGGGCCGCACCTCCGGGCTCATCGAGGCGATCCGGGTGGTGGGGAACATCGAGGGGATCTCGTTCGTGCACTTCGACGAGCGCGACGTGGTGCGTCACAAGCTGGTGCAGCAGATCGTGAAAGCCTACGAGGCGTATTCGAACGGGAACGGGACGCCGCGCCCAGCGGGCGCGCCCCGTTCCGAGTAAGTCGTCATGGCTCCAGGCGACCAACGTCGCGCGCGTCCGCGGCTGCGGGTGAGCGTCACCGACGAACGGGGGCGGGCGCTGCGCGGCACGCTGGCGCGCTGGCTGGCCGGCGTCGCGCCGGCGTCGGCCCGCGGGGCGGTGAATGTGGCCGTCGTGCCCGATGCACGCGTGCGTGTGCTCAATCGCGATTATCGCGGCAAGGATTACGCGACCGACGTCCTGTCGTTTCCGGCAGAAGGTCCGCCTGAAGGCGGACCCCGCGGCCGAGGGCGTGGAGGCCCAGCTGAGAGCCGTGGGGTCCGGCTTCAGCCGGACCAGCGGGCGCGCGGACACCTCGGCGACATCGTGATCGCACGCGGCGTGGCGAAGCGGCAGGCGCGCGAAGCCGGGCATCCGGAGTGGACCGAACTGCGGGTGCTGGCGCTCCATGGCCTGCTGCACCTGCTCGGCTACGATCATGAAACGGACTCCGGCGACATGGCCCGGCTCGAACGCCGCCTGCGCCGGAAGGGCGGCCTCCGCGAGGGGCTGATCGAACGGGCATGATTCCGCTCACCCTCTTCCTGCTGGCGTGTGCCGCGGTCTACCTCGGCACGATCGACGCGGCCTTCAGCGCGCTGATGCGGCTGTCGCTGCGCCTGCTGGCCGAGCGCAGCGCGCGGCCCGGCTCCCTCGGCGAGTATCTCGACGACCCGGTGCTGCTGTTCGCGCCGGTGCGCCTGCTCCTCGCCGTGATCACGGCCGTCGCGACCGTCCTGCTCGCGCGCGCCTTCGGCGTGGTCGGCCCGCCGGCACTCGTCACCGTGTTCGCGTGCGTCGCGCTGTTCATCGCCGTGTTCCAGGTGGTGCTGCCGCGCCTGCTGGTCATCGGCGACCCGGAGCGCGTGCTCGAGGCGTTGCTGCCGTCGTTCCGGCCCATTGCCCGCGTGATGGGGCCGATCGCGCACTGGACGGCGCGGGCCGTCCCCACCCGCAAGCCGACGCCGGCGCAGACCGACGAGGAGCAGGATCAGTCCGGCGAGGTCACGCGCGCGTATCTCGACACGGCCGAGGAGAAGGGCATCATCGAAGGCGAGGAGCGCCGGCTCCTCCAGAGCATCGTCGACTTCGGCGACACGCTGGTGCGCGAAATCATGACGCCCCGCCCGGACATCGTGGCCATCAAGGCCGATGCGAGCGTGGGCGACCTGCTGGCGCTGTTCCGGGAGCAGGAATATTCACGATTCCCGGTCTACCGGGAGAACCTGGACGACATCGCCGGCTTCGTCTTCGTGAAGGACCTGGTGAAGTTCCCGCAGCGCGACGACTCGCGCCCGATCACGCCGCTGCTGCGCCCGGCGGTGGTCGTGCCGGAGAGCAAGCGCGTCCCCGAACTGCTGAAGCAGTTCCAGCGGCAGCAGACACAGATCGCCATCGTCGTCGACGAGTACGGCGGTACCGCGGGGCTCGTCACCATCGAGGACATGCTCGAGGAGATCGTCGGGGAAATCCGAGACGAGTACGACGTGGAGAGCGAGCCGATCGTCGACGAAGGGGGCGGACGATTCCTCTTCAGCGGCAAGGTGGACATCGACGAAGTGGTGCAGCGGCTCGGCGTCCAGATCGAGCGCGAGGGTTTCGAGACCGTGGGCGGCTACCTGATGACCCACGTGGGCCGTGTGCCGGCGGTCGGCGAGCAGATGGACATCGACGGCCTGCACATCGAGGTGCTCGAGGTGGATCGGCGTCGTGTCAGCAAGGTGCGGATGACGAAGAAGCAGGAAGCGGCGCTGGCGCCGGAAGGGGAGCGCACGCTGTGAAGTGCGGGTTCGTATCGTTCATCGGCCGGCCCAACGCCGGCAAGTCCACGCTGCTCAACCGACTCGTCGGTGAGAAGCTCGCCATCGTGTCCGACAAGCCGCAGACCACGAGGAACCGCATCCTCGGGGTGCGCAACTATCCCGGGGCGCAGGTGATCTACCTGGACACGCCCGGCATCCACCGCCCGCTGCACCGCATGAACGTCCGCATGGTCGATGCGGCGCGCGACACCATCGGCGAGGTGGACATCATCGGCCTCGTGGTGGACGTGACCGAGAAGTTCGGCCGCGGCGACCGCTACGTGTTCGACCTGCTCAAGGACGTGCACAAGCCGGTCTTCCTCATCCTCAACAAGATCGACCTGATCAAGAAGGTGAAGCTGCTGCCGGTCATCGAGGAGTTCGCGAAGAACGGCACCTTCGCCGAGATCGTGCCCGTGTCCGCCGAAACGGGCCTCAACGTCGACCGGCTCGAGGAAACGCTGATCAAGGCGCTTCCCGAAGGCCCGGCACTTTATCCCGAGGATTACCTCACCGACCAGCCGGAACGCTTCATGGCGTCCGAGATCGTCCGCGAGAAGGTGCTGCAGTTCACGCACTCCGAGATCCCCTTCTCCAGCGCGGTCGTCGTGGACCGGTTCGAGGAGCCCGCGACGCCGAAGGACATCCTGCGCCTCTACTGCACCATCGTCGTCGAGCGCGAGAGCCAGAAGCCGATCGTGGTCGGCCGCAACGGCGACATGATCAAGAAGATCGGCACCGCGGCCCGGGAGGAACTCGAGAAGTTCTTCTCGACGAAGGTGTTCCTCGACCTGCACGTCCGCGTGAAGAGCGACTGGCGCGACGACGACCGGCAGCTCGGGTCGATGGGCGTCGGGCGGCCGGAGCGGAGCTAGGGCGCGGCCGCCTCAGACGGCCTGCGCCGCCGCGGAGCGCCGCGCCGCGCGGGCGGCAGACGGGGCCAGCGAGAGCGGTTGCTCGACCGCGAGGAACAGCGCCGCGGATGTCAGCAGGGTGAGGCCGAACGCCGGCGCGAGCAGTGCCCAGAACACCCAGGCGCCGCCGGCCGTCGCCGGCAGGATCACCGCCACCACCTTGAAGGCGGCCTTCAGCGTCAGGCCGTGAATCAGGTAGTACGAATAGCTCATGTTCCCGAGCCAGCGCAGCGGCGTCCACGAGAAGGCGCGCGGCAGCCAGCTGGCCGGAGCCCCGAAGCAGGCCAGGCACAGGGCGAAGTACGCGGGAAACGCGAACGCGATGTAGAGCAGCGAGCCCACAACGCCGTGAATGCGGATCAGGGTTCCGGCGAGTCCACCCACGAGAATCGCGAGCGTGGCGCCAGGGCCCAGCGGGCGCCAGCGGAGGTCGTTGAGGGCCTCGAACAGCAGGATGCCCGCGATGAACATAATCAGCCGGACGAGCAGCCCGTTCAGGACCCCAGCCAGCGACAGCACCACGTAGGCGGCAGCCGGAAGGGCCACGATGGCGAGCCGGCGGGACGCGGTGAGCCTGCGCATGCCCAGACCGGCCACGGCCAGTGGGGTCACGAGGTAATAGAACATCTCGTAGCTCAGTGACCACGCCACCGTGATCAGCGGCTCGAGCGGAAAGATGCCGGGCAGGAGCAGCAGGTTCTGGACGATGAAGCCGAGCGCCGGGCCAGCGCCTGCGGGAAGCTTGCTTTCCGAGGGGACCGCCAGCGAGAGCACGAGATACAGCGTGAACACGGCCAGGAAGGCCGGGTAGATGCGGCGGACCCGGCGTCGCATGAAGGCCAGGAACGGCTGCTCACGCGAGAGCACCGTGCCGTAGATGAGATAGCCGCTCAACACGAAGAACAGATCCACGCCGGAGTTGCCGACGACCTGCAGCGACCTCGCGAACCGGACGACGTTCGGGGCGGATGCCAGCCAGGGCTCGACCTGGCTGATGTAATGGACGAAGAACACCAGGGTCACGGCAAAACCGCGCAGCCCCTCCATCGACGGAATGTTGCCGGAGCCCTGCCCGCGCGCCGATTCGAACCGGCTGGCCAGCCATGCCGCCGGTGTTCCTGGAGATGCGTCCGCACTCACGGTGTGTCCGGCCATGATATCCGGCTTCATGGTCCCGGCGGCTCCGGAGTGCCAGCACCCCCGGCCGGGTGCCGGCACACCGCCCACCCCGCCCTCCTTACGGATTCATTCTTGTAGTACAGTGAAGTGCTTCCCAACGAATGCCGTTGTTCACCGCCGACGCACTCATCCTGAGGACGTTTTCGCTCGGTGAATCCGACCGCATCATCGTGTTCCTGACGCGCGATCGCGGCAAGAAGCGAGGGGTGGCGAAGAATGCGCGGCAGAGCCGGCGCCGGTTCGGGGGCGCCCTCGAGCCGATGACCAGCGGGCGGGTCACCTATCGCGAGCGTGAGCGGCGGGAGCTGGTGTTCGTCGAGGACATCGCCCCGGCGCAGTCGCCGCTGCGGATGCTGGCGACCGCGGGTGAGGCGCTCGGCCACGTCGGGTACTTCGCCGAGCTCATCGACGAGTGGGCGCCCGAGAACGACCCGAACGAAACGCTGTTCCGGCTGGGGGTGTCCGTCGTGGAGGCGCTGGCGGCCGGAACCGCCGTCGAGCCGCTGGCGCGGTACTTCGAGTACTGGCTGCTGCGGCTCCAGGGAGTCTACGAGGCCGACCCGCGCGCGTCGGCCGGCGCCCGTGCCTTTCTCGACGCGGCGCGCACCTGCACCCCGATCGGGTTGCAGGACGTGGCGGTCTCCGCCACGGTGCTGCGCGAACTGGAAGCCCTGCATCGCACGAAGATCGCGATGCACCTCGAAAAGGAACTGAAGTCCGCGCGAGTGTTGCGCGAGATGCGACGATGACGTTTCAGGGTCTCATTCTCAGGCTGTCGGAGTTCTGGGCTTCACGAGGCTGCGTCCTGCACCAGCCGCTCGATCTCGAAGTCGGGGCAGGCACCATGCACCCCGAGACGTTCCTGCGCGTGCTCGGGCCCGAGCACTGGAACGTGGCGTACGTCCAGCCGTCGCGCCGGCCGGCCGACGCCCGGTTCGGCGAAAACCCCAATCGCCTGTTCAAGCACCACCAGTTCCAGGTCATCCTCAAGCCGGCTCCCGACGACGTCCAGAACCTGTACCTCGAGAGCCTCGAGGCGTGCGGGATCAACCCGCGCCAGCACGACATCCGGTTCGAGGAAGACAACTGGGAGTCGCCCACGCTTGGCGCCTGGGGCACCGGGTGGCAGGTGCTGTTCGATGGCCAGGAGATTTCGCAGTTCACCTACTTCCAGCAGGCGGGCGGCATCGACCTCTCGCCCATTTCCGCTGAACTGACCTACGGTCTCGAACGCATCGCCATGGTCCTCCAGAAGGTCGACAGCGTGTTCGACCTCGAGTGGGGCGCCGACGTGAAGTACGGGGCCGTGCGTCACCGCGAGGAAGTGGAGCAGTCGCGCTACGTGTTCGGCCAGGTCGACCTCCCGCGGGAGGAGTTCGGCGCCTTCCATCGCGACATGTTCGACCGGAACTACGCCTTCTCCGAGATGCTGCTGCGGAGCAACCTGGTGCTGCCGGCCCTCGAGTTCTGCCTCAAGTGCTCGCACCTCTTCAACGTGCTCGACTCGAGCAACAGCATCGGCGTCACGGAACGGACGGCCTACATCCTGCGGGTGCGCCAGCTGGCGCTGCAGATTGCGAAGGCCTATGTCGGCGAACCCGCCGTGAAGGCGGAGGCCTGAGATGGACCGCGAACTGCTCCTCGAAATCGGCTGCGAGGAAATTCCGGCGAGCTGGCTGCCCGGACTCACCAACCAGGTCGGCGATGTGGTCATCGCGCAGCTGAAGGAACACCGGCTCGCGCCGGAAACGCCGGTCGAAACCTACTCGACGCCGCGCCGGCTCACCGTCCGCATCGCCAAGCTGGCGGAGCGCCAGACCGACCTCGAAGAGGTGCTGAACGGCCCGCCCGTGTCCGCCGCCTTCAAGGAGGACGGCACGCCGACGCCGGCCGCCGCGGGCTTTGCCGCGAAGAACGGGACCGACGTCGCGCTCCTCGAACGCGTGGAGACGCCGAAGGGGGTCTACCTGGCCTTCCGCAAGAAGCAGCGCGGCAAGGCCGCGGTGGACGTGCTGCCGTCGGTCCTCGGTGGCACGTTGCGCGGGCTCGCGTTCCCGAAGGCCATGAAGTGGGACGCGATGCTGGACGACGGCAAGGGCGAACTGCCGTTCGGCCGGCCGATTCGCTGGCTCCTCTTCACCTACGGCGGCCGCGTGGTGCCCTTCGGCATCAGCCGTCCACCCGGTGCGCAGAGCGGCTCGGTCCAGGACGTCACCACGGGCGCCGTCACCTACGGTCACCGCTTCCTGACGACCAGTGGCCGTGCGGGCCGATCGATCAAGGTTCGCTCGTTCGACGAGTACAAGGCACGCCTGCTCGAGAACTTCGTGATCCTCGAGCGCAGCGAGCGGCACAACAAGATTGCGCGCGAACTCGACGCCAAGGCGCAGCGGCTCCAGGGACGCGTGAGCCGCATGGTGCGGCAGGAGTCCGGGCTGCTCGCCGAGGTGCCGGACCTGGTGGAGTACCCGTCGGTGGTGGCCGGCACGTTCGCGCCGGAATTCCTCCAGCTCCCCGAGGAAGTGCTCACCACGACGCTGATTCACCACCAGCACTACTTCCCGGTCGAGGCCGAGGACGGCAAGCTCAAGAACGCGTTCCTGGCGGTCATCAACACCGAGCCGGACAACGAGCGCACGATTGCCCGCAACGCCGAGCGGGTCGTGTCGGCGCGCCTGCGCGACGCCCGGTTCTTCTGGGAGGCGGACCGCAAGGCGCCGCTCGAGTCGAGGCTGGCCCGCCTGGGCACGCTCCTGTTCCACAAGAAGCTCGGGAGCTACGGCGAGAAGGCCGCGCGGATCGAAGCGCTGGCGGGCTGGATCGCCGGCGAGGCGTTCGGAGCCGGTGAGACGCTGGCGGCCCAGGCCGCCACGGCAGCACGACTGGCCAAGGCTGACCTGACCACCGACATGGTCCGCGAGTTCACCGAACTCCAGGGCACCATGGGCGGCATCTACACGCGCGAAGAAGGACAGCCCGAAGCGGTCTGGAAGGCGATCTACTACCACTACCTGCCGATTGGTGTCGAAGCCGACGCCGCGCCCTCGAAGGCGCAGCTCGGGGCGGCTGCGACGACGTGGGCGGCGGTGTCGCTGGCGGACAAGATCGATACGCTCGTCGGCCTGTTTGCCGCTGGGGAGAAACCCACGGGGTCGAGGGATCCTTACGGTCTTCGCCGGGCGGCGCAGGCCGCCATCAAGATCCTCACCGACCTGCAGGCGACCACCGGCATCGCCCGTCGTGTGCCGCTGAAGGGCCTGGTCGAGAAGGCGTTCGACGGATACGGCGGTGCCATCGTCACCAAGGACGACGGCTGGAAGGCGCTCGTCTTCGACTTCCTCGCCGAGCGGCAGGCCTACCTGCTCGAACGGCGCGGGTTCAAGTACGACGAGATTCGGGCCGTGTTGCCGAAGGATCCGTCGACGCTGACGCCTTACGACGTGCTGCGGCGCGTCCAGGCGCTGGCGCACGCCCGGAAGGCGGCCGGGTTCGAGGCGCTGGCGGTCCTGTTCAAGCGGGTCAAGAACATCACTAAGGACTTCGCGCCCGGACCGGGCGCACCGAAGGGTTTCGAGGAACTGCGGACCGCCCTGCGCGAGCCAGCGGAACAGGCATTGCTTGCTGAGTTGGAGCAGCGGTGGCCTCGCATCAGCCAGTTCCTCCACGAGGAGAAGTTCCTCGACGCCATGAGCCAGCTCGGGCATCTGCATGCCCCGGTGAACACGTTCTTCGTGGACGTGCTCGTCATGGCAGACGATCCGGCGCTGCGCGAGGCACGCCTGTCGCTGCTGACCACCCTGCGCGACACCATTCTCATGACCGGCGGCGACATCTCGGAAATCGCCCCGGAGGAAAGCCGCTGATACCCGAGACCCTGCACTACAATCATTCGTTTTCGTTCTGAATCCAGACGACCGACGGAGTCGATGATGGCCAAGAAAGCTGCGAAGAAGGCGCCCGCCGCCAAGAAGAAGGCCCCTGCGAAGAAAGCGGCAGGGCCGGTGAAGGCCGCCAAGTCCCAGAAGCACGTGTACTTCTTCGGGAACGGTAAGGCAGACGGCAATCGCACGATGAAGGACACGCTCGGCGGCAAGGGCTCCGGCCTCGCCGAGATGACCAATGCCGGCCTGCCCGTGCCGCCCGGTTTCACGATCTCCACCGACGTCTGCACCATCTACTACAAGGAAAAGGGGAAGATCCCGGCTGCCATCGACGCCGAGATCGCCGAGAACCTGAAGAAGCTCGAGAAGGCGGCCGGCGCCCAGCTCGGGTCGAACGGCAACCCGCTCCTCGTATCCGTCCGTTCCGGCGCGAAGTTCTCGATGCCCGGCATGATGGACACCATCCTGAACCTGGGCCTGAACGACCAGTCGGTCGAGGGGCTCAAGGCGCGCACGCAGAACGGCCGCTTCGCGTTCGACAGCTACCGCCGCTTCATGCAGATGTTCGGCAGCGTCGTCCTCGAGATTCCGAAGGCGGCGTTCGAGCACGAGTTCGAGGGCGTGAAGGAGGAGAAGGGCGTCAAGCTCGATACCGAACTCGACGAGATCGCGCTGCGTGAGGTGGTCGAGCGCTACAAGGGCGTCGTCAAGAAGAAGACCGGCAAGGCGTTCCCGCAGGATCCGATGGAGCAGTTGAAGGCCGCCCGCGACGCGGTGTTCCGCTCCTGGATGAACGCGCGCGCCATCGAGTATCGCCGCATCTACGACATCCCGGACCACATCGGCACGGCCGTGAACGTCCAGATGATGGTGTTCGGCAACACGGGCGATCGGTCGGGGACGGGCGTCGGCTTCACGCGCAACCCCGCCACCGGCAAGAAGGAGTTCTTCGGCGAGTTCCTCATCAACGCGCAGGGTGAAGACGTGGTGGCCGGCGTGCGCACGCCGCAGCCGATCACGCAGCTCGAACAGGTGATGCCGGCGGCCTACAAGCAGCTGCGCACCATCACGACGCGCCTCGAGAAGCACTACAAGGACATCCAGGACTTCGAGTTCACGATTCAGGACGAGAAGCTCTACATGCTGCAGACCCGCAGCGGCAAGCGCACGGGCCATGCGGCGGTGATGATCGCCACCGACCTCGTCGCGGAGAAGCTCATCTCCCCGAAGGAGGCGGTGCTGCTCGTCGATCCGGAGTCGCTGAACCAGCTGCTCGCGCCCGGCTTCGACCCGGCGGAGTGGAAGAAGATCCCCGTGGCCACCAAGGGGCTGCCGGCGTCGCCGGGTGCCGCGAGCGGCCAGGCGGTGTTCTCGGCCGACCACGCGGTCGAATGGACCCAGAAGGGCAAGCAGGTCATCCTGGTCCGCCGCGAAACGGTGCCGGACGACATCCACGGCATGTTCGTTTCGCAGGGCATCCTCACCGCCACGGGCGGCATGACCTCACACGCTGCCGTCGTCGGCCGCCAGATGGGCAAGCCCTCCATCGTCGGTGCCGGCGCCATCGAGGTGGACGAGGTCGCGAAGCAGTTCACCGTCGGCGGCCAGACCATCAAGGAAGGCGACTGGATTTCGTTCGACGGCCTGTCGGGCGAAGTGAAGCTCGCGCAGGTGGCGTCCAAGCCGAGTGAGATCCTGCAGGTCATCAACGGCCAGATGCAGCCGTCCGAGTCGGACATCTACCAGCGGTTCGAGAAGCTGCTCACGTGGGCCGACAAGTTCCGCCGCATGGGGATCCGCGCGAACGCGGACCTGCCGGATCAGGCGGAGATCGCCTACAAGTTCGGGGCGCGCGGCATCGGCCTGTGCCGCACCGAGCACATGTTCTTCGGTGAAGGCCGCATCCCGGTCGTGCAGCGCATGATCCTGGCGGACAACGAAGCCGACCGCCGCGCGGCGCTCGACGAGTTGCTGCCGCTCCAGCGCGAGGACTTCTACGGCGTGTTCAAGGCCATGAAGGGCTCGCCGGTCACCATCCGCACGATCGACCCGCCGCTGCACGAGTTCCTCCCGAAGCGGGAAGACCTCATGGTGGAGATCGCGCGCCTCGAAATGGGGAACGGCAAGAAGAAGGAACTCGAGGAGAAACGGCACCTGCTCGCGCGTGTCGAGCAGCTCCACGAGTTCAACCCGATGCTCGGCCATCGCGGTGTCCGTCTCGGCATCACCTATCCCGAGATCACCGAGATGCAGACGCGCGCCATCATGGAAGCGGCCTGCAGGCTGAACAAGGAAGGGCTCAAGATCGTTCCCGAGATCATGATCCCGCTCGTCGGGCACGTGAAGGAGCTGAAGGACCAGAAGGCGGTGGTCGACCGGATTGCCGCGCTGGTCATCAAGGAACAGGGCATCAAGATTAAGTACATGGTCGGCACGATGATCGAGGTGCCGCGCGGCGCCATGACCGCCGATCAGGTGGCGGCCGAGGCCCAGTTCTTCTCGTTCGGCACGAACGACCTCACGCAGCTCACCTTCGGCTACTCGCGCGACGACGTCGGCAAGTTCCTGCGGGTCTATCAGGAGAAGAAGATCCTCGACAAGGATCCCTTCGCCACGATCGATACCGAGGGTGTCGGCGCCGTGGTCCGCACGGGCGTCACGCTCGGCCGCAAGACGAAGCCGGAACTCAAGGTCGGCGTCTGCGGTGAACACGGAGGCGACCCGGCGTCCATCCACTTCTTCGAGAAGACCGGACTGGACTACGTCAGCTGCTCGCCGTACCGCGTCCCGGTGGCACGCCTCGCGGCGGCCCAGGCGGCGCTGTCCGTGAAGGTTGGCGACTGACGCGTTCCGAAGTGAGAACCTGGAACTCAGAAGTCAGAACTGAAAGGCCCTAACACGGAGGGCACTGCGTCAGACACGGAGGTCACGGGATCGAATGGGCACACCCAGCGGTTCCGTGACCTCTAGTTGTTTTCCGTGGATTCCGTGTTAGAGCATTTGTAGTCATCGCCTTGGTCACCATTTTTCTGAACCGGAACGGGCAGACAGAGCAGGTCAAGAGCATCGACCGGGTCTGGCTGAATCATTCCTCGAACACCTTTCTCTGGGTGGACCTCGCGGCGCCGTCCATCCCGGAGATGCTGATCCTCAGCGATACGTTCGCGTTCCACCCGCTCTCGGTGGAGGATGCGCGGGCGGAACTCCACTATCCCAAGATCGAAGCCTACGACGGCTACCTGTACGCGATCCTCCACGGCATCGCGTTCCACGAAGAGGGTGAGGACTTCGGCACGCAGGACGTGGACTTCTTCATCGGCCACAACTACCTGGTCACCGTCCACAACGGGCGCTCGCGCTCGATCGCGGACCTGCAGGAGAACGCGGTCCGCAATCCCAAGATCATGGCCGAGGGGCCGGTCGCGCTCTTCCACCGCATCGTCGACATGATGGTGGACCACTACCGGCCGGAAGTGGAGAAGCTCGAGGACCGCCTCGACGCGCTCGAGACCGAAGCCTTCGACCGCCCGAACCCCGAGACGATCAGGAAGATCCTGTGCGAGAAGCGCCGCGTGTCCGGGCTGCGCCGCATCCTGATGCCGCAGCGTGACGTGGTGTCGAGGCTGGCCCGTCGCGACTTCGTGGACATCAGCACCGACATGTCATTCCGCTTCAGGGATCTGTACGACCACCTGCAGCGCCTGGCGGACGACACGATGATCTTCCAGGACCGCATCACGGGCATTCTCGACGCGTACCTCTCGAACGTGAGCAACCGCCTCAACGAGGTGATGAAGGTGCTGACGGTCTTCACGACCGTCTTCATGCCGCTCACGCTGATCTCCGGCATCTACGGCATGAACATCGCGCTGCCGCACCTCCCGGGCAACGATGGGGCGCAGTTCTGGGAGGTGATGGTCGTCATGGCCGTCATCGTCGTGGCCATGCTCGTGTACTTCCGACGGAAGCGCTGGATCTGAGATGGGCCGCATCAACAGGCTGCCGGACGATCTGGCCAACCAGATTGCCGCGGGCGAGGTGGTCGAGCGCCCGGCGTCCGTGGTCAAGGAACTGGTCGAGAACGCCATCGACGCCGGCGCCCGCCGCATTGCCATCCACGTCGAACTCGGCGGCAAGAAGCAGGTCCGGGTCGAGGACGACGGGGAAGGCATGGACCCGGAGGACGCGCGGCTGTCGATCGAGCGCCACGCGACCAGCAAGATCCGTCGGGCCGACGACCTCGCCGCCATCCTGACCCACGGCTTCCGCGGTGAAGCGCTCCCCTCGATCGCCTCGGTGTCGCACTTCGTGCTGCGCTCGCGCACGCGGGAGCGGGACAGCGGCACCGAGATTCGCGTCAACGGCGGGCTGATCGCCGCCGAACTCGAGGTGCCGGCCGCGCCCGGGACGGTGATCGAGGTCAACGACCTCTTCTACAACCTGCCGGCACGCCGGAAGTTCCTCAAGTCCGACGGTGCGGAAACCGCGCAGGTCTCCCGCATTACCACGCAGCTCGCGCTGGCCTATCCCGAGATCGGGTTCACCCTCACGAGTGGTCCGCGCACCGTCCTGCAGTGTCCACCGGCCGCGACGCTGCGCGACCGCCTGTACCAGCTGTACGGAGACCGCGCGGATCTGCTCGAGGTGAAGAAGCAGGCGGGCGGCATCACGCTGTTCGGCTTCATCGCCGCGCTGGCCGAGCAGGGACCGACGCGCGGGCCCCAGAACGTCTTCATCAACAAGCGCATCGTGAAGGACCGCACCATCGCGCACGCGATCATCGACGCCTACAGCATGGCCTCGATCAAGGAGCGGAGTCCGGAAGTGCACCTGTTCCTCGAGATGGCGGCCGACGCGCTCGACGTGAACGTGCATCCCACGAAGGCCGAGGTACGGTTCCGCGAACAGTCGCTCGTCCACGAGGTCGTGCGGCGCGGCCTGATGGACGCCCTCGGCGCCGGCGGCGTCCCCGAGATCCAGCTGCGGCAGGAGACGATGGTCTCCCGCCCGTACGCGCCTTCCATCCCCGGCATCCTCGGCGGCGGCAGCTTCCCGAACCGCTGGGTGCCAGGGGCGGCGACGACGGCATACCCTGTAAGGCCGTACCCGGAGGTTGGAGGGGGGAGGTCGGAGGTTGGGGGAGCCCAGGGACCAGGGAGTGGGGATCAGGGATCAGGGCTGCACACGAATCAGCACTCCTCCAATCCCGAGCAGCAATTCGCAATCAGCACTCAGCAATTCACCGAGGCCGCTGCGGCGCTGAGCGCCGGAACCGGCACTGCGCCAGACGTGCGCCCGATGATTCCCCTCGGGCAATTTCGCGACACGTTCATCATCGCCATCGACGACGAGGGGATTTCGATCATCGATCAGCACGTGGCACACGAGCGGGTGCTGTTCGAGCGGGTGATGCAGCGGCTCACGGCCGGCGACCTCGAGTCGCAGCGGCTGCTCGTGCCGCTGCTGATGGATCTGCCGTCCGCCGCGCAGCAGACGCTGGTGGAGCGCGCCGAAGCGCTGGCGCGGCTGGGGTACGAAGTGGAGCCGTTCGGTGAGGGCACCGTGCGGGTGTCGGCGGTGCCGGCGCTACTGAGCACCGAGGACAGCGCGACGGCCCTCAGGGCGCTCGCCGAGGATCTGGAGGGGCTCGATCGCGGCGCGAAGGTCCAGGACGCCCTCCAGCACATTGCCGCCACCACCGCGTGCCACGCAGCCGTGAAGGCGAACTACCCGCTGACCTACGAGAAGATGATGCACATCCTCGAGGAACTGCGGGCGACTGCATACTCGACCGTATGCCCGCACGGCCGTCCCGTCATGCTGCGCCTCACGAAGCGCGAGATCGAGAAGAACTTCGAACGAATCTAGAGCATTGCAGATGTCGGATTGCGGAAGTCAGATCGGAAGCCTTGAAATGTCGATCTGCAATCCAATCTGCAGCCTGCATTCTGAAACATGCAATTCCAACAGAAAGTTCAGCCCGCTCAGCGTGACCGCCTCTCGCGCAGGCCGTTACTGTGGCGTCACGTCGCCGATAGCAACTGCATAACCCACGCTTGCCCAAGCGAAAAAGGCCATTCAGCCGCCGCTGAAGCGCAAAGCTGTAAGCCACGGACATCCGGGGATGCCGGGTGGTTTAGCTGCCGAACTTGGAGTCCGTCATGGTGTCGCGCCGCTTCCTGTCCGTCGTCGCAATCATCTCGACCGCCGTTGCGTTCTTCCTCCTTGGCGACTTCCACGCCCGCGCGGGCGATGCCGCCGACCGTGCTGAATACGACGCGAAGCTCGATGCCATCCGCGCCGAGGTGCGGAGCCAGATCGGGCACACGCGGCGCCCGGCCGTGCAGACGGCCGGCACCTCTGGAAGCGCTGCGCCGGCGGCGCCCGAGGCGCCCGCCACTCCCGCCGATGCGGCCCGCGCGCGCCTCGTGGCGGAAGTGAAGCAGGAACTGCAGAGCGAGATGGGGTTGCTGCCGGTTCAGCTGCTCCGCGAGCGGCGCTCCAGCTTCCTCGAGCTGTATTCCAACGACAACCAGGGTCGCACGAACTACGGCACGGCGGGGTACCTCGGGAGCGGCGCAGGAGCCGCCCTCCGACCGCACCCTGAGCGCGGCTGCGGCGCCAGCGGCCGTCCTGCCCGAGCCCACTCACTGAGCCGGGCCGGCGGCTGACGCGCTGACCCTGGCGAGGCAGACGTTCCCGTGGCGAGCCACGGACTCGAGCCGATCGAACGACTCCTCGGCCGCGCACTCCGCCGCACCCACCGGCATCACGAGCGTGACGTCGTAGCGGGCGGCCAGCGGCAGGAAGATCGCCGGGTCGTGCCGCTGAACCGCCGTCGCGGCAGCGGGAGTGCGACGCCGGCGCGAAGGCGGGTTAAGATGGCCGCATGACTCCGAGCGACTGCATTCTCTTCTCAGGTGGCGCCCCGGGCGCCGAGGCCGAATTCGGCGCCTGCGCCGAACGCCACGGCATCGAGGAAGTGAACTTCACGTTCGAGGGACACCCGATTCTCCGGCACCGCGGTGTCCGCGTACTCAACCACGAGGAACTCCAGAACGGTGACGTCAGCCTCGCGTACGTGTCGAAACTCATGCACCGGCGCTACACGGACGCGCCGACCATCCGCAAGGTCCTGCAGACCATCTGGTACCAGGTGAACAACGGGCAGGAGATCTATGTCATCGGCACCGTGCTGGACGACGGCACCGTGCGTGGCGGCACGGGGTGGGGCGCGGAGTTCGCGAAGATCTGCAACAAGCCGCTCCACGTGTTCGACCAGGACCACGACGCCTGGTTCTCGTGGGATGGCGAGTCGTTCAGCAAGCGCGCCGCGGACGACGGCCCGGTGATCACGCATCCGCACTTCACCGGCACCGGCACGCGCCGCCTGGCCGACAACGGCCGCGCCGCCATCGAGGCGCTGTTCACTCGCTCGTTCGGCGCCGCCGTTTGATTTCGGCCCAGCCGTCGAGCCGGCGCTTGATTTCCTTCTCGAAGCCGCGCTCCGGCGGCTGGTAGAACGTCCGCCCCTCGATGTTCGGTGGCAGGCACGACATGTCTGCCACCGCATCCGCCTCGTCGTGTGCGTACCGGTAGCCCTTCCCGTACTCCAGCGATTTCATCAGCTTCGTCGGCGCATTGCGCAGGTGCAGCGGCACGGGTGACGCTTCGTCCTTCTGCGCCGCCTCCGCCGCCGCCCCGTACGCCTTGTAGACCGCGTTGCTCTTGGGGGCAGTCGCGAGGTAGAGGGCAGCCTGTGCGAGGGCAGTGTTGCCTTCCGGCATGCCGAGGAAGTGCACGGCTTCCTTCGCGGCCACGGCCACCGTCAACGCCTGCGGGTCGGCGTTGCCGACGTCCTCCGAGGCAAAGCGGACCAGCCGCCGGGCGATATAGAGCGCGTCCTCGCCTGCTTCCACCATGCGCGCGAGCCAGTAGACCGTCGCGTCCGGATCGCTGTTGCGCATCGACTTGTGCAGCGCGGAGATCAGGTTGTAGTGCTCCTCGCCCGACTTGTCGTAGAGGAGCGCCTTGCGCTGAATCGTCTGCTGGACGCGTTCCGCGGTGACGCGCCGCCGGCCGTCGACGATTGGCGCCGCGCCCACCGTGAGTTCGAGCAGCCCAAGGGCCGACCGCGCATCGCCGTTCGAGAGCTGCGCAATCACCGAGAGTGCATCCGCGTCCACTTCCGCGTGCTGGGCGCCGAGGCCGCGCCCGGTATCGGTGAGCGCCCGCCTCAGAATCGACTCGATCTCGGGAGCCTCGAGCCCCTTCAGGACGAAGACCTTGGACCGGGAGAGCAGGGCGGCGTTCACCTCGAACGAGGGATTCTCGGTGGTGGCCCCGATGAGCACGATGTCGCCGGCTTCGACGCGCGGCAAAAAGGCATCCTGCTGCGCCTTGTTGAAGCGGTGAATCTCGTCGATGAAGACGATGGTGCGGCGACCGGTGGACCGGCGCAGGCGCTCGGCCTCGCTCATCACCTCGCGGATTTCCTTGATGCCCGACAGTACCGCGCTGAACGAGACGAACTTCGCCTGTGTCGTCTCGGCGATGATGCGCGCCAGCGTGGTCTTGCCGGTACCGGGCGGCCCCCAGAGGATGATCGACTGCAGGAGGTCGCGTTCGATCGCCTCCCGCAGCGGGCGGCCAGGTGCGAGCAGGTCTTCCTGGCCGACGAACTCGTCGAACGTGCGCGGACGCATGCGCTCGGCAAGCGGCGATGACGTGGAGACGGCCTGGTTGTCAGCGGTGTCGTCGGGAAAGAGCGAGTCCATCAGTGACCTGCGATCACACAAACGCTAACACGGAGAACACGGACTCAAGACGGGGAGTTCACAGAGGTCGGACCTGTTGCTACCCCGCGATGGCCCGCCTGAAGGCGGGCACTACGGGTGCGTGGCAGGGGTAGTGTCCACCTGTAGGTGGACCACTCCTGAAGCCGGCCCCTCGACTGCGCAGATTACACGGCCACGGTTCGCTGGCGCCGTGCCTCGTACAGAAGCACGGCGGCTGCGACTGCGGCGTTCAGCGATTCGACCGGGGCGTCCATCGGGATCGTCACCCGCATGTCCGCATGCTCGATGACCTCCGGCGGGAGCCCCGGTCCTTCGCCGCCGATGAGCAGGCTCACCGGGCCGGTGAACGGGGCGTCGAACAGCGCCGTGCCGCCACGGGGGACGGTAGCGACCACGCGCGCGCCATGCGCGCGGCTCTCCCGCACCGCGTCGGCCACGCTGGCGCTACGCCTGATCGGCAGGCGCAGGGCGCTGCCCATGGAGCCGCGCAGCGCCTTCCAGCCGAACGGGTCCGCGCTCTGGCCCGCCACGATCGCTCCTGTCGCACCGGCCCCTTCGGCCACGCGGAGGATGGCACCGAGGTTTCCTGGATCCTGCACATCGCACACGACGACCACCAGCGGCGAACTCCCGGTGAACACCGACGTGTTCGAGGCAGGGCGGTCGGCCAGCGCGACGATGAGGCTGCTCGAGCGGACGGGGCTGACGGCGTCCATCACCTGCGCGTGCGCGTCGGCCACACTGACCGTTGCGGGGACGCGTTCGAGGATCCGCGCGATCTCCGGGCGGGTGAGGGGGGCGTCCGCGGCGACGAGGACGTGCTGAAGGGTGAGGCCCGCAGCCACGGCGTCGCTGACGAGATGGGCGCCATCGAGCAGCATGGGTGCACCCGCGTCGCCGCGCGCGGCAGCCCTGTACTCCGCCACGATCGGGTTCTGGCGGCTCGTAATCCGCTGCACAGCCGAAGCATAGCACTGTGATATCTTCTCAACAGACCATGAGCGTTTCGGTAAAAGACCGGCTGATCAAGAAGTTCGACGACGAGATCGCGGCGCTGGACCGCGAGCTGAAGCTCGAGCTTCCGAAGGAAATCAAGCGCGCCCGCGAACTCGGCGATCTGCGTGAGAACGCGGAGTACGCGGCGGCGAAGGAACGCCAGCGGCTTGTCGAAGCGCGCATCAGCATGCTCCAGAAGCGTGTGTCGGAGATCCACCTCCTGAACACCGACCGGATCCCCGCCGACCGGGTCGGTTTCGGGTCGACCGTCCACGTCACCGAAAGCAACGGCGACAAACTCGTACTCCAGCTCGTCATGCCGGAAGACGCGGACGCGCCCAAGGGGCTCATCTCGACGACGTCGCCGATCGGCAAGGCCCTCCTCAACAAGGAAGCTGGAGACACGGTGAAGGTCACCACGCCCGGCGGCATCCGCGAGTTCGAGATCGACCGCCTGTACACCATCCACGACGAACTGCCTGAATGACCGCTCGCGGCGCCGTCACCCAGGCGGAGTCGTACTCTCCGCAGCGACGCACCGCTCTCCTGCTCACCGGCACCGGCACGGCCGGTGCCTATCACGCCGGTGTGGTCCGGGCCCTGCACGAAGCGGGCGTCAAGCTCGACGTGTCGGCCGGCCGTGGGATCGGCGTGGTCGGCGCGCTGTTCACGGCCGTTGACGGCGCCCAGCATCTCTGGAGCGACAAGGGCTTCTGGCAGACGCCGGGCGTCCGGAGGCTCTACGCCTGGCGCCCGACGCTGCGCATGCTCGTCGCCGCGCTCGTCCTTGCGGTGGCCGTCGTGGCCGTGCCCCTGCTGGCGGTGGCTCTCGGCCTCGTCGTCTTTCCAATCGACTTCATCCTCAAGATGGTGGGGCTCTCTGGCGGAGGGCTGGCGGCCTGGTACCTCGGCATCGCCGAGGCGGCGTTCGCCCCGACCGCGTTCCCGACATGGCTGCCCCGGCTGGCGGTGCTCGTACTGGGCGTTGCCGGCGGCACGGCGGCCATCAGTGCCATCCGCAGGGCGTCGTCGGCCCGGCGGATGCGCGGGCCCTGGTGGTGGCGGATGATTCCGGCGCCACTCAGCGCCGACTTCGCCATCGGGCACGCGTGGGGTGCGATCTGGAATCTCGTCCGCGGCGCGGCCCAGCTCAGGATCCCCTCGCGCGTGGAACTGGCGCGTCGCTACACCGAACTGCTCGCCGAGAATCTCGGACAACCGGGCTACCGCGAGTTGGTGATCGTGGCGCACGACGTCGATGCGGGGCGCGACCTCGTCTTCGCGCTGGTGGCCGACAGCCGTCGCCGCGACCTCGTGCGGCGCCCGCTGACGCAGGACGCCGAAACGCGGCGGGCGGAAGTGTTCGATCTCTCCGGCATCGCGCGCGACCACCTGGCCGACGGCGTGGCCGGCGCGCTGACGCTGCCGCTCGCATCCGACCTGCACGAGATCCGCTTCGAGCCGGACGCCTACTGGCGCGGAGAGACGCACCGGTTGTGCGATCGGCCGGGCTCGCTCGAACGCCTCCTGCAGGAACTGGCGGAACTGGGCGTCGAACAGATCATCCTGGTCTCTGCGGCGCCGGAGTCGCCCGGGCCGCACGCCCTCGCGGCGCCGCGTCTCGATGGCCGCGGGCGCCTCGGGGAGTACACCCGGTCGGCCGAGGCGGCGGCGGTCCGCGACGCCCTGGCGCGCCGGAGTGCCGACGACCCGCGCCTCTTCGTCATCCGTCCGGCGCACAATCCCGTAGGCCCCTTCGACTTCGATGGCGGCTTCGACGATCGCTCCGACCGCCGCCAGAACCTCACCGAGTTGATGAGCCGTGGCTACGAGGATGCCTATCACCAGTTCATCGAACCGGTGGTGGGCGCGGGTGGGGAGCACGTCGGGGCGGTGCGTTAGCGCGGGGCCGCCCACTGCACGGGGTCGGGCTGCGGGCTCCAGGCTTCGGGCATGTCGACTCCGGGCCTGAAGCCGACACGGCCTGACGCCTGAAGTCTGGAGCCAGAAGCCTATGTCCAAGAACACCGATCTGATCCACGGCGGAAATCGCATCGCGCCGAACGCCGAGCCTCTGACACTGCCCATCGTCGAGACGACGACGTATGTCTTCTCGAACGCAGCGGAGGTGATTGCCTATAACCAGGGGCGCTCGGACAAGTTCCTCTACTCACGCTACGGGAGTCCGACAGTCGTGGCGGTGGAGGAGTCGCTCGCGCGGCTCGACGGCGCAGAACGGGCCCTGCTGTTCTCGTCGGGCATGGCGGCCAGTGCCACCGCACTCGTCGGCCTGCTGAATGCCGGTGACGAAGTGCTCTGCGCGGCGGCCATCTACGGCGGCACGCTGCACCTGCTGCACGATCTGCTCAGCCGCTTCGGCATCACCACCCGGTTCGTCTCCCCCGAGGAACTGGCCTCGCTCGAGGGGGTCATCGGTGAGCGGACGCGTGTGGTGTGGTTCGAGTCGCCGACGAACCCCACGCTCCGGTGCGTCGATATCCGTCGCGTGGCAGCCGCCTGCCGGGCCCGCGGTGTCATCAGCGTGCTCGACAACACGTTCGCCAGCCCGCTGAACCAGCAGCCGCTGGCCCTCGGTGTCGACCTCGCGATGCAGAGCGCGACGAAGTACCTGAACGGGCACAGCGACGTCACGGCCGGCGTCGTCGCGGGCCCGGCGTCGCTCATCGCCCCCATCGAGAAGGCCCGCCGGCTGCTGGGCACGGTGATGGACCCGGCGCCTGCTTATCTCCTTGGCCGCGGCCTGAAAACCCTCGCCGTGCGCGTGGCGCGCCAGAACGCGAATGCCCAGGCGATCGCCGAGGCGATGGCGAAGGACGCACGGGTGAGCCAGGTGTTCTATCCCGGCCTGCCGTCACACCCGGAGCACGCGATTGCGCGCGCCCAGATGACCGGCTTCGGCGGCATGGTGTGCCTCGATCTCGGCGGCGACTACGACAGGGCGGTGCGGACCTTCGATCGGTTCCGCGTGATCACCCGCGCGGCCAGCCTCGGGGGTGTCGAGACCATCGTCAGCCTGCCGGTGCTCACGTCGCAGTGGGGGCACTCGGACGAGCAGCTGGCGGCCGCCGGCGTCACCAGGGGGATGCTGCGCCTCTCAATCGGACTGGAAGACGTCGAGGATCTGCTCGCGGACCTTACGCAGGCGCTCGCGTAGCACAGGCTTCCGACGTCGGGCTACAGGCTTCGGGGCCCGTCGGCTTCAGGCCGGAGCCGACCATGCCAGGAGTCTGGAGCCAGAAGCCCGGAGCCTGAGAGCGAGGCCGTGGCGTTCAGGGCCGAACCGGCTCCTTGCGTCGCTCGGTCGCGGGCGATTCGTGGATGAACTGCAGCACGAGTTCCTGCAGGCGCGGTCCGATCTCCGTGGTGGCGTCGACGTGGAACTTGTCGCGGAACGCCTGGACGGGCACGACCGCCTTCGCCATCGCGCGGTGGCCGCCGGCGCTGCCGATGTCACTGAAGAACCGGCGCGTGAACTCGCCCGCGTTCTTGGTGTAGCCCAGGTTCCTCACCGAGATCACGAGCGACTCCTTCACGATGCCCGCGACGACCGTCCACTTCACGTGCTCGAGCTGGAGGAAGAAGTCGGCGATGTAGGGGATGAAGTCCTCGCGCGGGAGCGAGCCGAGGAACGTGCAGAACACCTGGTCGACGAGGCGTCCGCCCTGGTGTGCGGTGAGCACGTAGTCGAGCCGCTCGGACGTGATTTCCGCGCCTTCCATCTTGCGGATCATCGCGGCGTCGGCGAGCGGGTAGAGGAACGAGAACGCCTCGATGTCCACGCGGTTCGTCTGGCGGTTGAAGAAGAGCGTGTCCGACTTGATCGCGTAGAGCATCGCCGTGGCGGTGCGTTCCGAGATGTTCACGTCCACCGCGCGCAGGTGCTCGGTGAGGATGGTGCAGGTGGAGCCGTAGTCGGCCCGCACGTCCTTGAACACCGCGGTGTAACCCGCCTGCTCGGGGTGATGGTCGATTACCAGGTCGACCCGGTCGATGAGCCCGCCGAAGTAGTGGGGCTGCACGTCGACCATGCAGACCCGATCGAACTCGCGGATCGTCTCGGGCGTCATGATCTCGACGTGGATGTCGAGCAGGTTGAGCATCCGCAGGTTCTCGGGCCGGGTCACCCCCTGGAGCGCGCCGATGATGGCCGTTTGCTTGGTGCGCCGGAGGACGTTGCGGAGCGCGAGGCCGCTGGCCATCGCGTCGGGGTCCGGATCGTTGTGCAGCATGATCAGCACGCGATCCGCGTCGCTCAGGTACCGCTGGTACTGCTGCACCCGCGCGCGTGTCAGCGAGCGACTCACCTCGGTGACGAGCGGGTTGCCGAACAGTTCCGACATCGCCAGGTAGGCAACGTCGGGGAACTCGTCGTGGAACTCCTCGGTCCGCTTCGTCGACGCGGCGGCGCCGATCCCCAGCAGGTACACCAGCGTGCCGCCCGCATCCTGCACGGCTTCCAGGATCTTGCGCGGACTTCGTCGTCCGTTGTCTTCGATGATGACGCAGGTGCCGGGGGTGAGGTCGGCCTTGAGGAAGGTGTCGGTGCGCCGGGGGTCGCCGACGGTGACCGCCACGCCGGCATCGTGCAGGCGGCGGGCGAGCGGCTTGTTCTCCACGATGAACTCGACTTCGAACCCCGGGAGGAGGATCTCGTCGAGCATCCTGATGACCAGCTCGTCGTGGCAGACAGCTAAACAGCGCATCTGGCGTCCAAGCCCCGATTATACAAAGCCGAGGTGCCCCGGGCGTGACACATCCGGGAATCGTTGCCGGAGCCCGTCCGACGGCCTGGCCGGGCTGGGCAGGCCGTGTAGTACGATGAGCGTTTCGTATGCCGTCGATCCACGACCGCTTCCATCTGGTGTCCGAGTTCGAATTGGCGGGCGATCAGCCCCGGGCCATCGGCGAACTCGTGGACGGCCTCGAGCGCGGCGACCAGCACCAGGTGCTGCTCGGCGTGACCGGATCGGGCAAGACGTTCACGATGGCGCACACCATTGCGCGCGTCAACCGGCCGACGCTCGTCATGGTCCACAACAAGACCCTGGCGGCGCAGCTCTACCAGGAGTTCAAGCGGTTCTTCCCCGACAACGCGGTCGAGTACTTCGTCAGCTACTACGACTACTACCAACCCGAGGCGTACGTCCCGGCCACCGACTCGTACATCGAGAAGGAGGCCACCATCAACGACGAGATCGACCGGATGCGCCTGTCGGCCACGCGGTCGCTGTTCGAGCGCCGCGACGTCATCATCGTGACGAGCGTCTCGTGCATCTACGGCCTCGGCTCGCCCGAGGCGTACTACGGTATGCTGCTGCCGCTCGAGCGCGGGCAGCGCATCAGCCGCGAGCAGGTGCTGCGCAAGCTGGTGGAGATTCAGTACGAGCGGAACGACCACGACTTCAGCCGCGGCAACTTCCGCGTGCGTGGCGACATCATCGAGGTCTACCCGTCGTACGACGAGATGGGGCTGCGGATCGAGCTGTTCGGCGACGACATCGACGAACTGGCGACCTTCGATCCCCTCACCGGCAAGACGATCAAGCGGCACGACAAGATCGCGATCTACCCGAAGTCGCACTTCGTGGCGCCGCGCGACCGCACGCGCCGGGCCGTGGAGACCATCAAGGCCGAACTGACGGAGCGGCGCGGATTCCTCGAGCACGAAGGCAAGCTCCTCGAGGCGCAGCGCCTCCACCAGCGCACGATGTTCGACCTCGAGATGATCAAGGAGATCGGCTACTGCCACGGCATCGAGAACTACGCCCGGCACCTGACCGGCCGTGCACCCGGTGAGCCGCCGCCGACCCTCTTCGACTACCTCCCGCCCGACGCCCTCCTCATCGTCGACGAGAGCCACCAGACCGTGCCGCAGATTCGCGGCATGTACTTCGGCGATCGGTCGCGGAAGGAAGTGCTCGTCTCGTACGGCTTCCGCCTGCCATCGGCGCTCGACAACCGCCCGCTGAACTTCGACGAGTGGGAGCAGCGCGCCCCGCAGACCATCTTTGTCTCCGCCACGCCGGGACCCTACGAGCTGTCGAAGGCGCAGGGCGTGGTGGTCGAGCAGATCATCCGTCCCACGGGACTCATCGATCCGCCCATCGACGTGCGGCCGGTGAAGGGGCAGGTGGACGACCTCCTCGCCGAAATCCGCGACCGGGTCTCGCGGCGCGAGCGCGTGCTGGTGACGACGCTCACAAAGCGGATGGCGGAGGACCTGACGAGCTACTACCAGGGGCTCGGTGTGCGCGTGCGCTACCTCCATTCGGACATCGAGACGCTCGAGCGGGTGCAGATCCTGCGCGACCTGCGCAAGGGCGAGTTCGACGTGCTCGTCGGCATCAACCTGCTGCGCGAAGGGCTGGATCTGCCAGAAGTGTCGCTCGTGGCCATCCTGGATGCCGACAAGGAGGGGTTCCTCCGCTCCAGCGGGTCGCTGATCCAGACCTCCGGCCGCGCGGCCCGGAACCTGAACGGGCGGGTCATCATGTACGCTGACACGGTGACCGACTCGATGCGCGCGTGCATGAGCGAGACCGAGCGTCGCCGGGCCATGCAGCAGGCCTACAATGAGGAGCACGGCATCACACCCCAGTCCGTGGTCCGCCAGCTGGACGACGTCATGTCGAGCGTCTACGAACGCGATTACATGACGACGCCGATGCTCGTACGCGACGGCGCCGAGGTTTTCCGCACCCAGGGGGAACTCGACGCCCACATTGCGCGTCTGCAGGAGAAGATGAAAGCTGCAGCCGCCAACCTCGATTTCGAGAAAGCCGCCGCCCTGCGCGACGACATCAAACGCCTGCGCGACGCCGACCTCGGGCTTCCGTGGCCCGCCCGGAGACACTGACCGCGTGCCCTCGTTCGTCGAAAACTGGTCCAAGAACGCCGCCCTCGAAGTCCAGGAATACATCCGCCTGATCGGGGCGGGTATCCGGGGTACGTTCAGCCGCCCTTTCTACCGTCACGACCTGATCGAACAGCTCGATGCCGTGGGGATCGGCTCGCTCACGGTCGTGCTGCTGACGGGGCTCTTCACCGGCATGGCCATCACCGCCCAGAGCGGACTGACGCTCGATCAGTTCGGCGCCAGGGCGGTGGTCGGGCGCCTGGTCGGGGCGTCGATGATCAAGGAGCTCGGTCCGGTGCTCACCGCGCTCATGCTCACCGGTCGCATCGGGTCGGGCATCGCGGCAGAACTCGGGTCGATGATGGTCACGGACCAGATCAACGCCCTGCGGGCGCTGGGCACCGATCCCATCCGCAAGCTGGTCGTGCCGCGCATGCTGGCCGGGTTCCTGATGACCCCGGTGCTGACGGTCATCTCCGACTTCGTCGGCATCTCCGGCGGGTGGCTGGTGGCCCGGTTCCAGCTGCAGGTGAACAGCGGCCTCTACTGGTCCTCGGTGCGCGACGGCCTCTACATGCAGGATGTGTACGGCATGGGGCTCGTGAAGCCGTTCGTCTTCGGCTTCATCATCGTGACCGTGGCCTGCCACGTGGGTATGCGGACGAGCGGCGGCACGGCCGGGGTCGGCCGGGCGACGACGCTCTCGGTGGTGGCAGGGTCGGTGCTGGTGATTGCGGCCGACTTCTTCGTCAACCAGATCCTGGTGGCGTTGCTGTACTAGAGATGGCGTCTGAACCGAACGAGATGCCATCGACGGCGCAGGCCGTGCTCGACGAACCGGGGGCACCGGTCGTCGTGTTCGACCACGTGGAGCTTGCGTTCGACGAGAAGGTCGTCCTCCGCGACGTGAGCTTCATGCTGAAGCGGGGGCACACGAAGATCATCCTGGGGGCCAGCGGGTCGGGGAAGTCCACCTCGCTGAAGATCATCACCGGGCTGCTGAAGGCGGATGCCGGCGTGGTCTGGGTGAACGGCCAGCGGGTCGACCAGCTGAACGAGCGCGAGATGATGGCGGTGCGGGCCGACCTGGGGCTGATCTTCCAGGAAGGGGCGCTGTTCGACTCGCTGACGGTGCGCGAGAACGTCGGCTACAAGCTCTACGAGGAGTCGGACATGCCGCTCGACGAGGCGGACCGCCGGGTCGAGGAGGTGCTCGGGTTCGTCGGGCTCGCCGAGCACATCGACAAGATGCCGTCGGCACTCTCCGGCGGCCAGCGGCGGCGCGTGGCGATTGCGCGGGCGATGGCCTTCAAGCCGCGGATCCTGCTCTACGACGAAGCGACGACCGGGCTCGATCCGATTACGGCGCTGACGGTGGATGCGGAGATCGTCAAGCTGCGCGACTTCGAAGGGGTCAGCTCCATCGTCGTCACGCACCAGCTGCGGGATGCGTTCTACGTGGCGACGCACATGGCCGTGCGGGATCCGGACGGGACGGTGCGCATCGTGCGCGCCACGCCCGAGAAGGAGCGCGAGGCCGAGTTCATGATGCTGAAGGACGGCGTCATCGTGTTCGAGGGGGATGCGGAGGCGCTCCGGCGCTCCACGGACCCTTATATCAGGTCGTTTCTTTCCTAGGATTGGTACATGCCTCGTACGAGATCGCTGGCGTGGTCGGAACTGAAGATTGGCGTGCTCACGGTGGTCGCCATCACGATCGCGGCCGTGCTCATCTTCAGCCTGACCGGCACCAAGGGGTTCGCCTGGCAGCGCTATTCGCTGAAGACGAAGTTCACCAACGTGGCCGGGCTGGCGTCCGGCTCGCCGGTGCGCATCGCCGGTGTCGAGGTCGGCACGGTGACCGCCGTCGAGCTGAGCGGTGAGGACGTGGACGTCACGTTCCAGGTGAACGAGAAGAACCGCCCGCTGATCACCGACAAGTCGGTCGCGCGCCTCGGGTCGGTCTCGCTGCTCGGGCAGAGCGCCGTGGACATCACGCCGAATGCGGCGGGCACGCCGATTCCGGACTGGGGCTACGTGCCGCAGGGCCGGCCCGTGGCGGTCATGTCCGACATGACCGATTCGGCGAGCCAGGGGATTGCCGAACTGACGGCCATCCTGCACGACATCCGCGGCGGCAAGGGCACCGTGGGCAAGCTGATGACCGACGAGGCGCTCTACGCGCAGCTCAATGCGTTCATCGCGTCGGCGAGCGCGCTGACCGACGGCATCAAGCAGGGCAAGGGGTCGGTGGGCAAGCTGCTGAACGACCCGGCGACCGCCAACGCGCTCGAGGCGTCCCTGAAGAACGTGGAGACGCTCACGAAGGCACTGGCGAACGGCGAGGGCAGCCTCGGCAAGCTCCTGAAGGACGACACGCTGTCGAAGTCGCTGACGTCGGCGACCAGCAACCTGGACGCCCTCGTGGCGAAGTTGAACAGCGGCGAAGGCACGGCGGGCAAGCTGATGACCGACCCCGCGCTGTTCAACAGGCTGAACGCCATGACCGAGAAGCTCGATGGCCTCGTCGCGAAGCTGAACGCGGGCGAGGGGACGGCCGGCCAGTTGCTGAAAGATAAGCAGTTGTATGAGAACATGAACGGAGCGGTGGCCGACGTGCGAGCGCTGGTCGCCGATATCCGGAAAGATCCCCGAAAGTTCCTCAATATCAAGGTCAGCGTGTTCTAGGGAGAACGGCAATGGCGAGAGACGAAGGCGCGGGAACCGGAAGCATCCTGCTGGCGTTCATCCTTGGCGCGGTCAGCGGTGCGGCCGTGGCCCTGCTCTATGCGCCGCAGTCCGGCAGCGAAACGCGCGAGATGCTCGGCGAGAAGGCGCGCGAAGGGCGCGAACGCGCCGCGCAGGCGGCTGCCAAGGGGCGCGACATCCTCGATCAGGGGCGTGAGACGCTGTCGTCCGCCATCGAGCGCGGGCGCGAGGCCTACCAGCAGGCGAGGGCGCGGGAGAACGCGTGAGCGGCTGGTCTGAGTTCTTTCTCGGCGTGATTGCCGTGGCAACCCTGGCCACGGCGGTCATGCAGATTGCCGTGCTGATCGCGGCCGGGATGCTCACCAAGCGAATCGGCCGGCTCGCGGACCAGGTGGAGCGCGAACTCTCGCCGCTGCTGGCCAGCCTGAATGCGATCGGCAAGGACGCGGCTCGTGCCGCGAACCTCGCGACGGCCCAGGTGGAGCGGGTGGACAAGCTGTTCGGCGAGGTGGCGCTCAAGCTCGAGGACACCCTCGGCGTCATCCAGACCGCCATCTCCGCGCCGGCTCGCGAAGGGGCCGCGCTCATGGTCGGCTTCCGCGCGGTGCTGGACTCGCTGCGCCGCGGCATGGTGAACCGCCCGCCCCGGACCCGCTCGTCCGACGACGAGGACGCGCTCTTCATCTGACCCGACGCTCTGATTCACGGGCGTCGGCGTCAGCAGGCAGGACCGGGTCCTGTCCCTGTCACCGACTTTTCACCCCTCCCTCCTCCGCGTCTCACGATAATCGTGTCGTGATGATGCGTGCCCCTGTCCTCGGCATCGTGCTCGGCACCACCCTCGTCGCCTGGCAACCGGCGCCTGCCGCCCAGGCCAAGGTTCCGCCCATCGTCGGGGCGTGGGTGCTGAACAAGGACCTTTCCGATGCGCCACCCGCACCGCCCGAGGGCGGCGACCGCGAGGGTGGCCGGCGCGGCCGCGGGCCCGGTGGTGGCCCTGGTGGCGGCCCCGGAGGCGGCTTTGGCGGCGGTGGTGGCCGCGGCGGCGGAGGCTTCGGTGGCGGCGGACGCGGCGGTCCCGGAGGGCGCGGCGGCATGGACCGCGAGGAGATGGAGCGCCGCATGAACGCCGTGCGCGACGTGGTGATGCCGGCGGAACGGCTCACGATCACGGCGACCGAGTCGATGGTGATCGTCACCACGGGCGACGGCCGCACGACGCGCCTGGCGCCAGACAACTCGAAGATCAAGGAACTCGGTTCGGGCATCGAGCGCAGGACGCGGTGGGACGGCGACAAGCTCGTCACCGAAATCACCGGGCTCGGCCGGGGGAAGGCGACCGAGACCTACGCCGTCGACCCGGCGACGCATCAGCTGACGGTCATCTTCGACACGGGCCAGGACGCGCAGCGCACCGACGACCGCACGGACAACGAGGAGCGCGGCGGCCGCGGCGGCTTCGGTGGGCCGGGCGGACGCGGCGTTCCGGGCGGGCCCGGGCGCCTGCCGCCGGTGCCGAAGAAGCGGGTCTACGACGCGCTGGTGCAGTAGGGCCGGGACGGCGGGGCCTGCGTCGACATTCCGCAGGCCTCGCTCGTTACAGGCTCAGAACACACCCCACCGCTTGACGCGAGCCTTGTAGCGCTCGTACTCCTCGCCGTGCGCACGCTGCAGACGCGTCTCCTCCCTCGGCACCACGTAGAACGCCAGGAACAGGAAGAAGAGCGGCAGGTGCAACAGAAGCGGGTCGAGTGTGCCCAGCAGGAGCGTCAGCCCCAGGAACGGCAGGAAGTCGATGAGGTAGAACGGATTGCGTGCGGCGGAAAACGGGAACGCGGTGATGAGTGCCTTCGCGTGATTCCTGAACATCGGACTCGCGTTGTGCCTGGTGTAGAACCTGAACATCCACCGCTTGCCGAGGAGGAAGGCCAGGGCGCAGGGCACGAACATCGCCCAGCCCACCGTCGTCGGTCCCGGAGGTGTGCGCAGTGTCGGCAGGAGCCACACTCCAGAGGCCCACTGCGCGAGGATGACCAGCAACTGGATCAGGAATGCCTGCGGTGGCTGGAGGGCCACTTCCTTGTCAGGCATGCCTTACTCGAATCGGCGCGGGCTCTGTGACATGCGGAGCATTGTCGTCCGGAAGCGCGCCCCCGCACGGTCAAATCGCACTGCACCGCTACGGTCCAGCCGGCTCGCGTGGTCCTGTGTTAAGTGGAGCGCAGGCCCGCGTGGTCACCGAAGGACGACGAGCACGCCGCCGAGCAGCAGACCCATCGCCGCGAGCGTACCGCCGGTGCGCTGGCCGTACTCGCGCGTGCCGACGATGAGTGCGATGCCGGCCTTCATCACCGAGTTCGCCAGGATGCCGACGACGATGGCGGTGGCGGCCGTGTCGACTGGAATGCCGCCTGCGACCCCGCCAGCCATCGAGAGCGTGAGCGCATCGACGTCTGTCAGCCCCAGCACCGCCCCTGTTGCCAGCAGGGCCCCCGCGCCGAGCCAGTCGCGCACCAGCGCCACGCCGAAGAGCACGACCTGGAACGTCGCCGCCATCTGCAGCGCCGGCCACACCTGCAGCGGGTTCACGCTCGCGTCTCCCGGTTCCCCCTCGTCGTCGTCGCCGCGGAGCCAGAGCGTGATGGTCAGCACGCCCAGCAGGAATGGCGGGAGCAGGTAGGGGAGGAGTGCCACGGCGACGCGCGCGTCCAGCACGGCTGATGCGATGAGCACGCGCGGGAAGAGCACGGTGCACGCGGCCACGGTGCCCGTGGCGAGCGTGATGGCCGGTGCCTGGCCGGCCCGGCTGAGGCGTGCGAAGGTGACCGTGGCATTCGTGGACGACACGATGCCGGCAAGCGCGCCTGTGAGGGGATAGCCGTGTGCCGCGCCTGCGATGCGCCGGGCCAGGTATCCGATGAAACTCAGGCCGGTGAAGAAGAGGACCAGCAGCCAGAGCCCGCGCGGCCGGATGCCGTCCAGCGGTCCGAATGGCCCCTCGGGCAGCAGCGGCAGCACCACCACGGCCATCACGCCGAACCGTGCCGCCGCCCGCATCTCCACGTCGTCGACCCGCGCGACCATCGCATGCAGCCGCGACTTCTCGACCAGCAGGAGCACGGTCACGGCCAGAACCGCGCTTGCAGTCGCAATGAACCGCAGGCCGGCGATCACGCCCGCGGCGAGGACGACGAACGCGGCCACCTCCGTCGTGGCATCGACATCGTGCTGCGACGCGCGTGCATAGGCAACGACCACGAGCGCAGCAGGGCCGGCAACGAGGGCCACCGCCAGCCAGGTCTGGCCAGACTGGGCGAGGGTGCCGGCGAGCCCGGATACGAGCCCGAGGAGGGTGAAGGTGCGGACACCCGCGAAGCGTGCACCCGCGCCGCTGGCGTGGCCCGACTGCTGCCGTTCCACGCCGATGCCCGCCGCGCCCAGCGTGGCGACGAGCAGGGCAAGAAGGTCGGCGTTCACCGAGGGCCTCCATGGGCAGGCAGGGAACCGTCCCAAAAACACAACCGGCCGCTGCGGGTGAGGCAGCGGCCGGGCAGAGTCCGTATGGCGTGAGGGGCGGTTGACGCTGGCCCCTCACATTCGAGCGCGAACGGCCCGGTGCAGCCTCAGAGGGCGACAGCCGGCGAGCCGAGCACCTGACGCCAGCCCTTCACGTTGAAGGCGAAGGCGAGCAGGAGGATGCCCGAGACGAGCGCGAAGCCGCCCAGCATCATGATCAGGGTGGCCGGAGCCATCGTGGTGTTGAAGAGGAGCGCGATGCCGAACAGCAGCGAGATGGCGCCGTTCAGGCCGAGCATCCAGTCGCCGGTGACCATCGTGCCGCGGGCCTTGCCCTTGAGCCCCACCGCACCGGCCAGTTCGATGCCGCCCGTCACGATTGCGTAGGCCGCGATGTTGACGACCAGCCAGTACTCCACGAAGTTCTGGGGCGCGAACAGCGTCACCAGACCGACTGCAATACCAACGAATCCTTCGAGGAAGAGCGAGAGCCAGCTCACCGCCAGGCCCGCACCCATTGTGAAGATACCGTCGGCCAGGGCGAAGAGGCCGAACAGCCTGAGCAGCCACGCCAGCGTCGCATCCGGGGCGACGAGGGCGGCAACGCCGAACAGAGCCGAGACTGCGCCGCGAGCTGCCACGATCCACCAGCGGTTTACGAGTTCGTCAAACATGGGGTCCCTCCTCCTGAATCAACCTGTTGCCCTCCCTTGAGCAGACTCCGTGCCGGGTCCATCCAGGCGAAAACAGGCCGGTTTTCTTCGAGATCCCCGGGGGGCTACGCGAAAGAACCCCCACCCCCGCCGATTTTTCGGCGGGAGTGCGGACGGTCGAGCCGGGATGGACCCGGCACAAGGGCGGGCCGGACTGGCGTCAGGTTCTGGCGGGATCGGGCGCAGGCGGCTGGTGCTGGCCGGCCGCGGCCGCTCCGGAGACGGGATGCCGTGGCGTGCGCGGGAGGCTACCGGGCTGCCGCGATTTCCGCGCTGACGAACCCCGGCCGCTCGCGCGCGAACGTGCGGAGGTCCTCGACCGCCTGTTCGAACTGCTCGTTCGTGAAGGGCTTCACCGGGTCGGTCAGCGCCGCTGCGTGAATCTGCTGGTACTCGCGCTCGATCTCGCGCTCGAGCCAGCCGCCCGACGCCGGGAACTCCTCATCGGGTTCGAGCGAGGTGCGGACGCACTCCTCGAGCGCGTCGAGCCACACCTTGCGCAGGTCGGTGTACTTGAGTGCGCGGTTCACGAGGCGGTTCTGCTGTTCGGGCGGCACGTCGGTGATGTTGTGCCACACCGAGGCGTACGGGCCCGAGATGAAGGCGTCACTCTTGTCCCACGGCAGGATGCTGAAGCGCGTCGTGCCCGGCATCCGGTAGGAATAGAAGTTGTTCATCCCCCAGTTCCCCAGCACCCCGTCGTCGTCGCCCAGGTAGGCTTCGATCGCGACATGGCGCAGGAAGGGACCGAGGTCGATGAACGGGCCGATGATGTCACGCCATGCCGCGTCGCGCGGGTCGTTGATGGCCCGCACCCAGTCGACCACCACGTCGCCGCGCGGGTCGCTGCTGTTGGTTTCCGGCGTGAACGGCACGGGCACGTAGGCCGCCGGGTCGTCGCCCCGATCCTCGAAGAGGAAGGGGCTCGCATCGGGCGGGTACTCGTAGCTGTAGAGCCAGCCGGCGTCGTTGCCCCACGTGCGCTTCAGGAACACTTTGTCCAGCGGCTCGACGATGGTGTACAGGCCGACGAATTCGCCGTTGATGAACAGGCGGGCGTGCGCCTCGCGCGAGGCGGCGAGCCCGAGCCGCCGGAACAGCTGCATGCTGATGCGTTCCCGCATGCCCGACGGATCCTGCGTGTTGTTCCTCAGGACGATCGACTTCAGCCCCAGGAAGGTCTGGTCCGTCGTGTACTTCGCGAAGTCGACCTTGAGGCCCGGCTTCGTGCCGCTGCGACTGCCAGATCCCCGCGACTTGATGCCGACATTCCGCACCACGTTGTCCCGCCAGCGGAAGTCGGCCGGATAGTAGGTGTTCTCGAGGTACCTGGCCTTGAGCGTCTGCCAGTCCTGGGTGTTCACCGTCAGCGTGATGTCGTGCAGGAACGCGTCGTCGAACAGCGCGTCGGCTGCGGCCGGACCGAGCAGGCCCGGGCGTGACTGCGCCAGGAGCGGGCTGAAGACGAGCAGGGCCAGGAACAGGGCGGATAGCGCGCGCTTCATAACCGCCTCAGGACCAATTGGCCGGAGTAGATGGCGCCGCCACAGGTGCTGCGGCCGGCGTAGGTGCCGCTGATGGACGTGGCGCCCGCGATGGCCTCGCCGCGCACGGTCGTCTCGCAGCCGTCCATCGGCGCATCGAAGCCGCCGGCCGTGATCGTGAGCGTGAACTGGAACTTCTGCTCCAGCACCGAGCCATCCACGCGGCCGCGGCCCGTGATGTCCATCCCGCGATCGACGATGTCCATCTGCCCGGTGACCGTGCTGCCGGTCTGTTCGAGGTGCCAGCGCAGGTCGCCGAACCCCGACGTGTCGCTCGCCGTGCCGGCCCAGTTCCCCGTAAGGTCGAGTGCCGTGGTGGCCGTCGATGTCGGCGTGACGGGCGAGCGCGCGCACCCGTAGCCTCCCAGCATCACGATCCCGGCCACCGACAGCACTCTCCAGACTCCGCTTCGCACGACGCGCCTGTCGAGGTGGTGAGCAAACCACGTGCCTCGCGGTGCCGGCGTTTCTCCTGCGAATTCGTGGGGGCATGAATGGCGGCCGCCCGGATCGTGACGAATCGCCGACGCTGCGGTTGTCGGCGGCTTGCCTCAGGCTGCGCGCTTTCATATGCTCCCGTGATGCACACGTCACGCTACGAAGCGCCGGCGACGATCGCCGGTGCCGTCGGGATTCTCGCGGCCGATCCCGGCGCGCGGGTCCTCGCCGGGGGCACCGACCTGCTGGTGCAGTATCAATCGGGCGCACGCCGGCCCACCGTCTTCCTCGACGTCAAACGCATTCCGGAACTCACGGCGATAGCCGCGGACGCCAGCAGCGTGGTCATCGGCTCTGCCGTGCCCGCCGCGGCCATCTGCAGCCATCCGGTCGTCAGCGCCTGGTTCCCCGGGGTGGTGGACGGCGTCCGGCTGATTGGTTCCACCCAGATCCAGTCGCGCGGCAGCATTGGCGGCAACCTCTGTAACGGATCGCCCGCGGCCGACTCGATCTGCGCGCTGTTGACGGCGGGTGCGACCGCCCGCATTGCCGGCCCTGGAGGCGAGCGCGAGGTGCCGGTGGCGCAGTTCGTGGTGTCGCCGGGCCGGACGGTGCTGGCCCCCGGTGAGCTACTGGTGTCCGTGCGGTTGCCGAAGCCCGCGCCACGAACCGCCGACGCGTACCAGCGGCTCATTCCGCGTACCGAGATGGACATTGCGGTGGCGTCCGTGGCGGTGGCGCTCACGCTCGACGCCAGCGGCACCTGCACCGCGGCCCGGGTGGCCATCGGTGCCGTCGCGCCGACGGCGCGCCTGGTGCCCGACGCCGGAGCCGCGCTGGTGGGCTCGCAGTTGGAGGAGGCGGCGCTCGAACGGGCCGCCGCCGCTGCGAGTGCGGCGGCGCAGCCAATCGACGACAAGCGGGGCACGGTGGCCTATCGGCGAACGGTGGTCGGCGTGCTCACGAAGCGGGTGGCGCTCGTCGCTGCATCGCGCGCGAAGGGACTCTAGCCGTGTCGAAACTCCATATCGAAACCACCGTGAACGGCGAACCGGCGGAATTCCTCTGCGCGCCTGACGAAACCCTCCTGAGCGCGCTGCGCGGCGGGCTCGGGCTGACCGGCACCAAGGAAGGCTGCGGCACGGGCGACTGCGGCGCCTGCAGCGTCATCGTGAACGACCGCGTCGTTGCCTCGTGTCTCGTGCTGGCCGCCGAGGCGCAGGGGTGCTCGGTGACGACGATCGAGGGGATCGCCTCGGGCACCGTCCTGCATCCGCTGCAGAAGGCCTTCCTGAAGGAAGCGGCCCTGCAGTGCGGTGTCTGCACGCCCGGGTTCATCGTCGCGGCCAAGGCGCTGCTCGACGTGAACGCGAATCCCACCGAAGAGGAGGTCCGCTACTGGCTGGCCGGCAATCTGTGCCGCTGCACGGGCTACGACAAGATCATCCGCGCGGTGCTCGACGCCGCCGCTGAAATGAGGAGTGCCACGGTATGAGCGAGCCTGTTTACACCGCGATCGGCACGCGCCCGGTCCGCCACGACGGCGTCGACAAGGTGACCGGTCGCGCGAACTACGGCGCCGACCTGTCGCTGCCGGGCATGCTGTTCGGCGTGGTCGTCCGCAGCCCGCACGCGCACGCGCGCATCCTGCGCGTGGACGGCTCCGGGGCGCTCGCCGTACCCGGCGTGAAGGCCGTCATCAGCGGGAAGGACGTGCCGCTGGTCGACGCGAAGCTCGGCATGGGTGAAGGCGCCATGGACCTCAAGGACATGAGCGACAACCTGCTGGCGCGCGACAAGGCGCTGTACCACGGACACGCGGTCGCCGCTGTCGCGGCCACCAGCCTTGCCGCGGCCCGCGAAGGCGCGGCGCTCGTCAAGGTCGAGTACGAGGTGCTGGAACCGGTGCTCGACGTGGACCGCGCCATGGAACCGGGCGCACCGATCCTGCACGAGACGATGACAACGCACGCGAGGCCGCCGATTGAGCAGAAGGGGCCGACGAACGTCGCGGGCCGGATGGAGTTGAAGCGGGGCGACCTCGAGGCCGGCTTCGCCGAGGCGGACGTCGTGGTCGAACGCGTGTTCCGCACGCCGACCAGCCACCAGGGCTACATCGAGCCGCATGCCTGCGTGGCCCGCGTGAACGAAGACGGCCGCATCAGCATCTGGACGAGCACGCAGGGACCCTTCCTGGTGCGTGACGCCACGGCCATGATCCTCGGACTGGACGCGGCGAACGTGAAGGTGACGCCGAGCGAAATCGGCGGCGGCTTCGGCGGGAAGATTCCCGTCTACCTGGAGCCGCTCGCCGTTGTGCTGGCCAGGGCGACGCAGCGGCCGGTGAAGATGGTGATGACCCGCGACGAAGTGTTCCGCGCGTCGGGGCCGACGTCGGCGACGAAGATCCGCATGAAGATGGGCGCGAAGAAGGACGGCACGATCGTCGCCGCGTCAGCATCGCTCTACTACGAAGCGGGCGCGTACCGCGGCTCGCCGTCGGGCGCCGGGGCGATGTGCGCCTTTGCCCCGTACAACATTCCCAATTTCTTCATCGAGGCCTACGACATCGTCGTCAACAAGCCGAAGGTGGCGGCGTACCGCGCGCCGGGTTCGCCGATGGCGGCGCTCGCGACCGAGTCGCTGATCGACGAGATCGCGGACACGCTCAAGCTCGACAAGGTCGACATCCGCGTGAAGAACGCCGTGAAGGAGGGCGACAACGCGCCCTACGGCCCGAAGTACGCGCGCATCGGCTTCCACGACGTGCTGGAGCAGGTCCGCAACAGCGATCACTGGAAGAGCCCCGTGGCCGCGGGCACCGGACGCGGCCTGGCGTGCGGCTTCTGGTTCAACGCCGGCATGAGCTCGAGCGCCACCGTCACGCTCGGGGCCGACGGCAGCGCGGCCGTGGTGACCGGCAATCCGGACATCGGCGGCACCCGCGCCGCCCAGGCGCTGATGGTGGCGGAGGAACTCGGCATTCCGGTGGAGCGCGTGCGGCCGAGCGTGGCCGACACCGACACGGCCGGTTTCACCGAGATCACGGCCGGCAGCCGAACCTGCTATGCCACGGGCATGGCGGTCGTCGAGGCCTCGCGCGACGTGCGCGAGCAACTGCGCGCCAGGGCCGCGAAGATCTGGAACGTACCGGTCGAGGACACGCGCTGGGAGCAGGGCCGCGTGGTGCCGCTGAACCCGTCGGACGATCGGCAGCCGCTCACGGTGGCCGAGCTGGCGGCGAAGCTGGCCAAGACCGGCGGTCCCATCATCGGCCGCGCGTCGGTGAATCCGCCGATGGCCGGACCGGCGTTCGCCGCCCACATCTGCGACCTTCAGGTCGACAAGGACACGGGCTGCAGCCGCGTGGTCCGCTATACGACCGTGCAGGACGTCGGCAAGGCCATCCACCCGAGCTACGTCGAGGGGCAGATGCAGGGTGGGGCGTCCCAGGGGATTGGCTGGGCGCTCAACGAGGAGTACATCTACAACGCCCAGGGCGTGATGGAGAACGCCGGCTTCCTCGACTACCGGATGCCGGTGGCCTCGGATCTGCCGATGATCGATACCATTCTGGTCGAGGTGCCGACACCCGGACATCCCTATGGCGTTCGTGGCGTGGGTGAAGTGCCGATCGTGCCGCCGCTCGGGGCGGTGGCCAACGCGATGAGCGCCGCGACCGGGCTCCGGTTCACCGACCTGCCGCTGTCGCCGCCGCGCGTCCTGGAGCGCCTGTCGCAGGCACGGTAGTGGCGGTCGTGCACTTCTCCAGCGCGCTGATGTCGCACACCGGCGGCCTCGCGCAGGTCACGATCGATGCGCCGAGGGTCCGGGAACTGCTCGCCGTGCTGCGCCGGCAGTTCCCCGGGCTCGAGGGGCAGCTCGACGACCTCGCCGTGGCCATCGACGGCGACGTGCGGACGGACGCCGAGTTCGAGCCGCTGCTGCCGACGAGCGAGGTCTACTTCGTGCCGAAGATTGCGGGAGGCTGATGTCGTTCCTGATCCGTCTTGCCGTCAATGCCATCGCCCTGTGGGTCGCCACGCAGTTCGTGCCCGGCGTGCACTATGCCGGCGACCCGCTGCCGTTCCTCGTCGTGGCCCTGATCTTCGGCATCATCAACGCAACGATCCGTCCGCTGCTCAAGCTGATGACCTGCCCGCTGATCCTGCTGACGCTGGGCCTGTTCGCGCTGGTGGTGAACGGACTGATGCTGATGCTCACCAGCCGCATCGCGGCGGCGCTGGGTATCGGCTTTCACGTGGACGGCTTCTGGCCCGCCTTCTGGGGTGCGCTCGTCGTGAGCGTGGCCAGCGCGCTGCTGTCGATGACGGTGAGGGTGGAGACTGCCGACGAGAGAAGGTAGAACTTAGAAGTAAGAAGTGAAGTTGGGACGTGAAGTTCTGAAGTTCACTTCTCACTTCCAAGTTGCGAATTCTACTTGCAGGGCTGGCCGCCGACGGTCAGCAGCAGGACCGCCGGATTGCGCCCCTTGCGGGTCAGTGCGTGGGCCGTTCCGCGCGGAACCATGGCGTACCAGCCCGACTGCAGGCCCTGGTCGCGCCCATTCAGGTTCAGCGTCACTTCACCGGCCACGACGTAGATCGTCAGGTCGGCGTCCTCGTTGGCAGGCGCCTTCACGCTCTCGCGCAGCACCATCATCTGGGTGTTGTCCAGCCCCGAACAGGCGACCGGCACCAGCTTGCTCGGCTCGCGGCCGCTCAGGTTCTTTTCCGCGAGGTCGGCAATCGACAGCACCCGGGCCTCGCCGGCCTTCGGCGCCGGCGCGGCAGGTGGCGGCGGAGGCGGTGCCACCGGGGGCGGGGGCGGCGGCGGGGGCGGTGCCAGGGTAAGGGCGAACTCGACAGGCGGGGCGGTCGCACCGGCCCGCAGTGTCACTTCCTTTTCGAGGGTGATGAACCCTTCTCCCTCGGCTCGCAGGCGGTAGGTGCCGGCGCCCAGCGTCCGGAACTGGACGGCACCCGTAGCGTCGCTGGTACCCTCGCGGCTGGCGGGTCCTTCCAGGCTGACCGTGACCCCGGACGCCGGCGTGCCGGTCCGGTCCGTCACGCGGACCTGGAGGGCCAGACCGTTCGCCGCCGGGGCCGGCCGTCTCTGGGCCGGCGCTGCAGGCGCGGCCGGGGCCTGGGCGGCAGGGGCCGCGGTCTGCAGCAGTGCCGCTGCCAGGGCGAGTCCAGCGATCATCGTATCCTCCACCTCCGAAATGCGTCCCGAGCCATCCCCGCAGAGCCACACATCGACCGGGCTGGGAGTGGCCGCCGGGTGTCTGCTTCCGGATTATCGACCAGAACCGGGCATTTCTACCGCAAGGCGTCTGGTGTCAGCACAGCACGTGCCACCATCCGTGAGCTTTCCCGGATTTCCCGGGCAGCGGCGCGCACCGAGATCGTGGCGCGGGACGTGACATCGACGTCGTGCCCGACCTCGAACCGGTCGCGGATGCTCTTGCCCTTGAACTGCAGCGGAAACTCCGGCTTGTTGATCGAGATGTCGCCGTAGGGTTCGGTGTTCCGGTCCATGATCACGCCGGTAATCCGCCCCTGGGTGTTCATCCCGATCAGCATGTGGATGTGGCCGTGGTAACCCAGTTCTCCGGGGACCAGGTCGACCGTCCAGAAGGCCCACCCGAGCGGCTTCGCCCCCTTCACCCTGGCCGGGTCCGCCGCGTAGGCCGTGAAATACAGCGGATCCTTCTCCCCACGGGGAGTAAACATCGTGGCCGAGGGAAAGAGCGTTCTCAGCCGGGCCGTCGGCATCGGGTCGATGAAGCCGGCGACCGACTGGGCCATCAGGGCCAGCGGGGCCAGCACGAGGGCCACCAGGGCACACACAAGCGAACGGGTCACGCGAATCTCCGCGCACCGATTATAGGGGACACGACCGTCTGGCCGGGCATTCGGCCGAGCTTCAGCCGGAGCGAGCGGCCTGCCCAGGCCTGCCCCGGCGTTCATGGCGGGCACGGCCGTTGCCGATAGCCTGTGCAAGGAGGAGCCGATGGAACCGCTGTCCGACCTTCTCGCCACCTCAGAGCGTCAGGCCCTGGAGTTCTTCTTCATCGGCTTGAAGGATGTCTCGGGCGCCGACGTGGACCAGCAGGAACTGCTTTACACCGCGAGCGTGCTCGCGCACTACGCCCAGGTCTCGACGCAGGCCGGGCTGGACATGCCGACGCCGGCCACGCTGACCGCGGTCTTCGATCAGTTCATTCTCGGGGGCAGTGTGGAACCGGACAGCGACCTGCTGGAGATTGCAGCTACCCAGTGCCTGCTGCTGTCCGGGTTCTTCGAGGCGCAGATGCGGCAGCGGCACAACATCCGGTGGTACGCCGAACTGGGGTCGGGTTTCTTCAGGCGGGCCGCCGTGCTCTCGAAGCAGCGGAAGCGGGCGGAACTGCTGGATCTGGTCGGGCGCCACTTCGAACCGTGGCGCGTGCGGTACTCACGGCTGAGCCGGGAGCTGAGGGAACAGCAGTACTTGATGAGGACAACGTAGAACTTGGAACTTAGAAGTTAGAAGTGAACTTCAGAACTTCACTTCTAACTTCCAGGTTGCCAATTCCGCAGCGTCAGAGCCGCGGCAGTTTCCCCAGGATCTTCGTCACCGCGTCGTCGACGCGCCATTCGATCATGTCCTGGTGGTCGATGCCCTCCAGCGACCCGTCGGACCAGCCGCGCCACACCAGCCTGTTCGTCTTCGCATCGACGAAGTCGAGCGTGATCGTGCCCGCGTCGTAGATGCTGGAGTGGCAGTCCTCGCAGTAGCCATACGGCCGGTCGAGCGCGTTGACGTCGATCTTCTGCGTGGCGTTGGCGTGGTAGTGGATGACCAGCGCCGCCGTCGCCGCCGTGGTCTTCTCGAGCCCCCTGGCCGCCAGCAGTTCGTCGGCCTTCGCCTGGAGCCGGCGTTCGAAGAATTCGTTGTTGTCCAGCCGCGCGTCACCAGTGCCGAACATGCCTTCCTCGGCCCAGGTGTAGCTGGTGTAGTGAGTGAAGTCCATCCCGCGCTCGAGCGAGGCGTTGACGCGGACCGGCGCACAGGCCGAGAACGCGGTCGCCGCCGCAAGCAGCAGGAGCCCCAGAGTCCATCTCATCGTTCGCATGACCACCCTCCGTCGCGCCATTCGCGCATCCGCATCGAGCCGCCGTGTCTCCGTGGACCGGTCAGACCGACTTCGGGAACCTCGCGAACATGCGCGTCACTGCTTCCTGAATGCGCGCCTGGAACTTCTGCTGGTGATCCAGGACACCGTGGACCGGGTTCTGCGCCCAGCCGCGCCAGATCAGCCGGTTGGTGTGGCCGTCGACCACGTCGATGACGATCGTGCCAACCTCGTTGTCGAATACCCGGACGGTGCAGTTCTCGTCGTAGCAGGCGCCGGTAGTCTGGTCGCCGGTGTTCACCTGCAGCTTCGAGGAGATGCTGGCGTGGTAGTGGACCCGCAGATCCGGGACGTCTCCCTCGGCGAGGGTCTGGGAGAAGCCGCGGGCGCTGAACTCGCGTTCGACCGCGCCCTGGAAGTGATCCTTGAAGAAGGAGTTATCGAGCCTGGCGTCGTTCTCGGGCAGGGCGTCGGGAGTGGACCAGTCCCAGGTGTGGTACTGCTTGATGTCGAGCCCCCGCTCCACATGCGAACTCACGTTCATCGTGGCGCAGGCGGACACGGAGAGCGCGAGAACCGCCACCGCTGGCCACCGCAGGAATCGCAGCATGATGCACCTCGTTCCGTCGAATCGGGTCGTACTGCCCGCATGAACTGCGAAACCAGTACCACCCACCGGACAGATGCATGCGGCCGAAAGTTGGTGACGTGCGCCGGGTTCCCGGCAACTGTCGGGGAAAGATCAGCAGGGGAGGCGCGGAGTTCTCCCCGCCAGGGCACTCATGGGGGCCGCCTTCAGGCGGACCTGGCAGGGTGGCTACTTCCAGCCACTCGACTTGCGCGTGAAGCGGGCCGGCAGCGCGGGCTTCTTCTCGGGTTCCGGCTCGGTTTCGCCGGACGCCGCACGAATCTCGGCCTCGAGTTCGTCCTCGTTCGGCAGCCCGGCGAGCTGGTCGACGAAGAGGAGCGAGTGCTGCGACGGAATCTCGAACTTCTTGCCGCAGGACTTGCAGACCACATCCTCGTCGAGGCGCAGCAGGTAGTCGCGGAGCTTGGCGAAGCGCGCCCGGTCCTGCTCGTCGGCGCCCTGCGGAATCCGGTCCTTCTTCACGCGACGCACCCAGCGGACGTGGTACTCGTTG
Source organism: Vicinamibacterales bacterium (assembly GCA_046331345.1). Taxonomy (GTDB): domain Bacteria; phylum Acidobacteriota; class Vicinamibacteria; order Vicinamibacterales; family CAVVIG01; genus CAVVIG01. The sequence goes on from JAXLRA010000009.1 coordinate 80,422, forward strand.
GTGCGGCGGCACTTCGGGCAGGTGTAGTGCCCGGGACGGGACTCGGGCCGGTCGGTGAAGAACGCACGCTCGTCTAGCGACATGGGACGATCTTACTTCGGGCGATCGTTACCTCGTTAGATCGTTCGCCGTGAAGGCGACCACCTTGTTCCCGATCCCCCTGGCCCGTTCATCCGCCGTGGCCCGGATCACGCCGTAGATGACACCCGGCTGGCTCCGGTCCCACGCGATGCCCTGACCGCGGATGTTCATCGGCAGTGTCGCCACGAGTTCCAGGACCGACCCGGCCTTCGGCAGCTGCACCTTGTACAGCTCGCCGAGATCGTGTCCGGTCAGGTAGAGATACCCGTCCGGGCCCCAGGAGCCGCCTGAATTGCTCATCACGTCGAACTTGTCGAGGATGCTGCGTGGCAGCGCCCACGCTTCGACCATCTGGAACGCCGGCGTGAACTTGATCAGCTGGGTGTTCAGCTTGTTGCCGTACTTCGATCGGTCCGGCCCGTACGGCTGGTCGTAGTTCGCGAACACCATCCACCAGAACCCGTCGCGGAAGTCGACCCAGGTCAGGGAACCCCAGTTGATGCCGAAGCTGTGCGACCCGACGTGCTCCAGTGTCCCGGCATCGAAGATTTCGAGCGAGCTGGTCATCGGCCAGGCCGGGTAGTTGGAGTGCGGCGCGTAGATCTTCCCGTCCAGGACCATGGCGCCGTCCATGTGGATCAGCGGGCCGCCCTTGTCCTGCGCCCACTTCTTCACCAGGGCGCCGGTCTTCTTGTCGTACTTCGCGATCGTCGTGTTGTCGATGGCGTAGAAGTGCGACGCATCGACGGCGACGCCCTGGCCCGCTTCCGGTGCGATGAACTCGGCGATCTGGGTGAGCGAGGGCTGCGCGAGGAGGAGCGCCGGCGCGATGATCAGGGAGACCACCGCGCCGGCAAGGGTCGTGAGTCGTGGCACGAACGCGATCTTACAGCTTCGCGAGCGTCCCGTTCTTCGCCGCCTTCGTGATGTGTTCGGCCGCACGGAACGCCAGCGCCTGAATCGTCATCGTCGGGTGGTTGCGGCCGCCCGTGACGAGGGTGCTGCCGTCGACGATGAAGAGGTTGGGGACGTCGTGAGCCCGGTGGTACTTGTTCACGACGGAGGTCTTCGGGTCGTTGCCCATGCGGCAGGAGCCGCGGTTGTGCGCGCTGCCGCGGGCATCGTTGACCGGCGCGGCCCAGGTCTTCGTGGCCCCGGCGGCCTGCAGCACTTCCAGCCCCTTCTGCCGGAAGAACTCCATCGCCTTGATGTCGTCCGGATGGCTCTGCGAGGTGATGCGCATGGCCGGGAGCCCCCAGGCGTCCTTCACCTCGGGGTCGAGATCCACGCGGTTCGACGCGAGCGGCAGCTGGGTGACGAACGAGGTGATCGTCATCTTGTGGTTCGCCTCGTCGCGCAGCGCCTGCTTGTAGGCGGCGCCCCAGCGCGCCGTGCCCGGCGACAGGCCGCGCAGCGCGTAGTTGATGGGCGTGTCGAAGCCACGCGCCGTCATGCGGCCGCCGCCGTAGAAGCCGCGCTTCGGATCGCTCGGCACGAAGTCGACGATGGCCGCGCCGGTGACGAGCCCCTTGTAGTCGTTCAGCGGGTGCTCGAAGAGCGCGTTCGCGCTCACGGTGTTGCCGAGCATCAGATAGCGGCCGACCACGTCGTTGTTGTTGGCGAGGCCGTTCGGGAAGCGCTGGCTCTTCGAGAGCAGCAGCAGCCGGGCGGACTCGGTGCCGTTCGCTGCGAGAATCACCGTCTTCGCGCGCTGGCGGACGACGCGCTTGTCGGCGTCGAAGTAGGCCACACCCGTGCACTTGCCCGTGGAGTCCACGGTGATCTCGTGCACGTACGACCGGACGCGAATCTCACACTTGCCCGTCTTCTCGGCCAGCGGCAGCATCGACACCGCCGAACTCGAACGTGCCTTGACGTGGCAGCCGAACCCGGAGCACATGCCGCAGTTCACGCACGCCGAGCGCCCCATGTAGTCCTTCGAGATCACGGCGAGCGGTCCGCGCACGACCGTGAGGCCCATCTTGGCGGCGCCCATCTTCATGAGTGCGCCGGACGCCTTCAGCGGCACCGGAGGCACCGGGTAGTCCTTCGACATCGGCGCGACGAGGGGCGAGTCGATCCGCATGCCCGAGATGCCCATCTCCCACTCGGCCTGCACGTAGTACGGCTCGAGCTCCTCGTAGGTGAGCGGCCAGTCCTGGAGGCCCGTGCCCGAGACGCCGCCGGTCACCGTGGCCTCGTTGAACTCCCAGGGCAGGTGACGCCAGCTGCTGCCGCCGTACGTCACGGTGCCGCCGCCGACCACGCAGCCGTAGCTGTGCGAACCGGGGACGGTCTTGTCTTTCTCGGTCCGGCGGAACGTGTTCGGCTGACGAACCGGGTCGCTCATCAGCTGGTAGTCCATGCCGCCCTGATCGTTCAGGTACTCGTCCTTCGTGTACTCGTGCTCCTTGCCGTACTTGCCCCAGCCGCCCTGCTCGAGGACGACGACGGTGAAGCCGGCCGTGGCGAGCTGCTTGGCCATGATGCCGCCGCCGGCGCCGGAGCCGATGACGACGAAATCGACCTCAGTGTTCGGTGAGAACTGAGCCATGTCGTGTCTCCTCGGTCAGCGGCTCGTGGAGCCGGGAAGGGCGTCGTAGTAGCCGAAGGGGGGCGTGTGCTTCAGCGAGTCGTCGTAGTGCACGAGCGCCCAGCCCACCTTGCCCTGGTTGCCGCCGTGCGACGGCGCGGCGAAGAAGCCGGTCACCGTGTGGGTGCGCACCATGTTGAAGAAGGCGCCCTTCTCCATGGCCGTCAGCACCTTGATCTGGTCGGCGGAGGAGAGGGACGCGAACGAAGTTGCCGCCGGCACCAGCTGCTTCGTCTGGGCCGCCAGTTCGGCGAGCCCCTTGGTGTAGTCGGCCTGTGCGTCCTTCTCGAACGTGGTGAGGATGCGGTCGATGAACACGATGACGCGCGCCTCGCGGGCGCCCGGCGTCGAGTCGGTCGGAATGATCTGGGCGGCCATGGCCTCGACGTCCGCGGCCTGGGCCGCCGTGAAGAAGCCGAAGGCTGGTGTGGCCCCTCCGCGCGTGGACTGCTGCACGAAGGCGTAGGCCTCCGCAATCCCGCCCGCGTTGGCCGTGGCCCACGCAGCGCCCGCTCCGATCAGCGATGCCCGCAGGAATTCGCGCCGTGACCGCTCGCTCATGATGTGTCCTTTCAGCCCGCGACGGGCCGCCATGTGACCCGCGGTTGTACGTCGGCGGCCCGCCCCTGTCAATGAGGAAGAAGCCGGGAGGGTTACCCGATCAGGCGCAGGACCAGCAGGCTTGCCACCACGACGGTCGTCCAGCGCGCCACGCGGGCATGTGTGTGCTTCAGGCGGTTCCAGCCAAAGGCCGCCAGGGTCATCGTCGAGATGAGGAGGACGATGAGCGGAAGGAGCTGGAGGGGCGTCAGCGTGGGGCCGAAGATGTTGAGGAAACCCGGAGCCCAGACGGAGCCGAACACGATGAAGAGGTGGAGGACGTAGATCAGGAGCGACTCCTGGGCCACCGCGCCGAAGACGTGCGGCAGCTGGGTGAGCCGGTTGCTGGCCTGGGCGATGACGCCGACGATCGCCAGGCACACGCCGGCCCTGAGCAGGAGGTTGCCGGGCACCCACGCGAACGCACCGGCGCCGAAGATCTGGAACTGGTAGGCGTTCAGCACCGTACCGGCACAGACGCTGAGCGCGCCCGGTACGAGCAGGGCGCGCGTGGCGTACTGCCCCAGGTGCGCCGCGCCCCAGCGCGCATACAGCTGTCCCAGCGCCGCGCCGGTGAGGATGAACGCCGACCAGGGCATCAGCGGGAACAGGGAGCCGGTCGCGGGTGTCAGGTAAGCCGCCAGCGCAGCCGGCAGCCGCGCCGACCAGTCCGTGGTCCAGGCCCACGGTGCCGCGACGACGAGCGCGAGTGACAGGGCCAGGGTGACGGCGCCGAACACCCGCCGCGAACGGCAGAGCAGCACCAGGACCTGCACGCCGATGAAGGTCACACCGATCAGCTGGAGGACGTCCACGCCGAGCAGCGTCCGCCACTCTGCCTCGCTCGCCGTGGCCATCCGGCTGAGCGGGGCCAGCGGGGCCCGCATGGCGTAGCCGATCACCACGAACAGCAGGAAGCGGCGCATCCGCTTCAGCAGGGCCGGCGACAGCGTGAGGTGCGACGACCAGTGTCGCGCGGTGGCGATGCTGAAGGCGAACCCCGAGAGCAGCAGGAACAGGCATGACGTGAGCCCGCGCTGGAATTGCCAGACATCGAAAAGGTAGCCGGTGCGGTAGGCAGGAGCCAGCAGGGCGTCCACCGTGTGGCCGTAGAGCATGAAGACCACCGCCAGCGCGCGCGCGAGGTCGATGAAGATGACGCGCGTCTTGTGGGATCCCGGGCGCGCAGCCTTCGGCGAGGCAGCTTCAGACGTCACAACGGCACCGGGGCGACCCGGCTCCTGGGGTGACATCGGCGGCGGCATGGGGGAGATGGTACCGCTAAACCACGTCACCGCGCCGGCCCCCGGTGCACGAGCCGGAGGCTGTCGAGCCGCAGGCGTGCGGCACCGAGCAGGGCATCCAGGGCGTGCTGCTGTTCCTGGAGCAAGGCGATCTCTTCGTCGCGAACCGTGCGGTTGAGGACCTGGAGTTCGCGGAGTCGCGTGGCTTCGTGTGTCAGCTGGCCGTGCATCGCCGCACGCGCGGCCGAGATGAGGGGCGGCACCTGTGCGCCGGCGAGTTCGCGCACGCGCTCGAGCATCCGCGGCAGCAGGCGGTCGCGGACGTCTTCGCGTACCACGAGCGCGCGGGCGCCCGCGAGGCCGGGTGGGGCGGCGAGCGGGGCCGCCGCCAGCAGGGCCGTGGCGTCGTGGCCGCGGTGGTCCACCGCCGCCGTGAGCGGTGTTGGCGGCAGGAAGCGGTCGGCGTGCATCGCACCCGGCGCTACGCACTCGAGGACGAATGTCGCCTCCAGGTACAGCGTCGTCTTCGATGCGTCGGGCCACCGGGCGAACGCGCAGTTGCCCTTCTCGGAGCCGAGGAGCAGGTCGATGGCGCCCGTGGTCAGCGGATGGTCCCACGTGAGGAACTGCAGGTCTTCGCGAACGAGGGCACGCGCACGATCCCGCGTGACGGTCAGCCCTTCTGCCTTGAGTCCGGGGAACTCGTCGACCAGCACGCCGGCGGAACCGAGCTTGAAGGTCCGCGGGGCAATCTCCTCGACGTCGATGAAGAAGAGGTCGAACGCCGCGAGCATGAAGTCGTCCAGGCGACGGTCCGCGTCCTGCGCACGGATGGCGTCGACCACCCGCGACGACTGCGCGGGGCGCGACGAGTTCCACTCGAGGAGCCGATCCCGTCCCTCCTCCATCCGGTGCGCCGTTTCCTCGCGGGCACGCCGGACCTCGTCGATGAACGCCGGAAGGTCGCCAGCTACGGCGGCCGCCGCGCGCGGCATGGCCGTGGCCAGGTCGCGGATGCGGGGCTCGAAGCGTTCGAGCAGTTCGCGCGCGCCGGGCACGTGCTGCTGCAGGGCATCCAGCCCCTCGTGGTACCAGGCCGCCAGCACCTCGAGGTGGGTACCGCGCACCACCGGCACGTGCACGTGGATATCGGACGTCTGGCCGATGCGATCGAGCCGCCCGAGCCGCTGCTCGAGCAGCGCCGGGTCGAGCGGGAGGTCGAACAGGACCAGGTGGTGCGCGAACTGGAAGTTGCGTCCCTCGCTGCCGATCTCCGAGCAGACGAGGAGCCGGGCCCCGTCGGGCTCGGCAAACGACGCGGCGCCCCGATCGCGCTGCACCAGTGTCAGGCCTTCGTGGAAGGCCGTGACCGCGATCGTGGTGCGCTGCCGGAGCGCGGCTTCGATCGCGAGCGCCTTGCGCTGCGAGCGGCAGATCACCAGCACCTTCTGATCGCCGAGCGACTGCAGCGTGGCGAGCAGCCACTCGATACGCGGGTCGTCGGGCCCGAGGACCTGCCGCGTGGTGTCCGGCTCCCCGAGGTCGTGCTGCCATTCGCGGGCGAACGCCTCGCGTGACGCGCGGCCTGCGGAGTCGAGCATGGTGAGGCGCGCGATCCGTCTCGGGAAGCCCGCGATCGTGGCGCGCGTATTCCTGAACATCACGCGGCCGGTCCCATGCTGATCGAGGAGCCTGTCGACCCACTCGGCCCGCACCGCCGCCGCACCTGCGCCGGCGAACCCGTGCGCGATGGCGCTGGCCGGTTCGCCGAGCACGAGGGCCAGCGACGCCTGATCGCTGGTCGAGAGCGGGGTGCCGTCGCGCAGCAACTGCGCGAGATGCGCCACCTGCCGGAATTCCGCGGACTCCCTGGCGAACTGCTCGAGGTCGACGAAACGGTCCGGATCCAGCAGCCGCAGGCGCGCGAAGTGGCTGGCCACACCGAGCTGCTCGGGCGTGGCGGTCAGCAGCAGCAGGCCCGGCGACACCCGCGCCAGGCGCTCGATCGCCGCGTAGCCGGGGCCGGGGGCGGCGGGCGTCCACTCGAGGTGGTGCGCCTCGTCGACCACCAGGATGTCCCACCCGGCCTCGGCGGCCTGGTCGAGCCTGGCCGGATTCTCGGTGAAGAGTGTCAGCTCGCAGAGGAGCAGTTGGTCGTCGAGGAACGGATTGGCGCCGGGGTCGGCATCCTCGATGGCGACGCAGCGGGCTTCGGTGAAGATGTGGAACCAGAGGTTGAAGCGCCGCAGCAGTTCGAGGAACCACTGGTGCACGAGCGTCTCCGGCACGACGATCAGCACGCGGCTCGCACGCCCGGTGAGGAGCAGCCGATGCACGATGAGACACGCCTCGATGGTCTTGCCGAGGCCGACCTCGTCGGCGAGCAGCACGCGAGGCAGCAGCCGCGACGTGACCTCCGCCGCGATCCCGAGCTGATGCGGCAGCAGGTCGATGCGGCCGCCGACCAGCCCCCGCACCTCCGATTTCCGTCGTTCGTGCTGGTGGACCAGGGCCGTGCGCCGGGTCTCGAATGCCGTGGAGGCGTCGAACTGGGCGGCGAAGAGCCGCTCCAGCGGACTGCTGAAGCTGAGCGTGTGGCTCAGCTCCGTCTCGCAGAACTCGCCGGTGTCGACGGTGTAGTAGCGCAGTCCGTCCTGCTCCCGGACGGACACGACCGTGGTCGGGCCGTGGCCTCTGGACGCGACCGTATCGCCCGCGCGGAAGGCGGCGCGCCTGATCGGCGCCTCGTCGCTGGCCACGTACTGACGGGTCTCGCGTGTCGCTGGAAACCAGAGTGTGACCGTGCGCGGGCCGGCGCTCCTGATCTCACCCAGCCCGAGTTCCGGTTCGCTGACGCTGATCCACCGCTGCCCCGGCGTGAAGGCGGGTGCGCTCATTCGGAGCCGTCGGCGCGGCGCACGTCGAGCGTCCGGTCGTCACCGCGTCCGACAATGCGGAGCCGCCAGGGGTTGCAGCACACCTCGCAGTCCTGGACGAAGGTGCCTCGGACATCCGCCTCGACGTAGATCTCCACCGATTCGCCGCAGTAGGGGCAGGTCACCCAGAACGCGTCGTCCATGGCCTAGGGGTGCTGCGCCGAGGCGAGGTAGGGCGCGATGAAGGCGAGCACGTGCGCTTCGAGCACGCCGACGCGGACGTCGATGCCGGCCCGCCGCATGATGTCGATGCCGGCGCCGTTGTTTCGCGGGTCGGGGTCGAGGGTCCCGACATACACCTTCCGGATGCCGGACATCACCAGCGCACGCGCGCACGACGGAGTACGGCCGACGAACGCGCAGGGCTCGAGGGTGACGAAGACCGCGAGTTCCCCGGGGTCGTCCACCTCGCCGAGATTGAGCAGGGCCGCGGCCTCGGCGTGGGGCATGCCCGGGGCGCCGGTGAACCCCCGCGCCACGATGGTCTGGCCGTGCACGATCACGCACCCGACGGGCGGGTTCGGGTGGCAGGCGGGGAGTGCCTGCTGGCTCTCGGCCAGCGCCTCGAACATGAAGCGCCGCTGCGACTCCTCGTCGTAGCTCAACGGGAGCATGGAACGATCGGCCATCGTGGCCGGATTGTACCGCGAGTAGGGAACCCCTGACCTCGCCGTGCGCCCAGCCGGCTGGTCGTTCGTGCTGGTCGAGGGCCGGTCGTGGGGGCCTGTCGAGGACGGTCGCGGGGTCTTCACGCGACCAATCGTGCGGGCTTCACGCCAGCAATCGTGGGGTCTTCACGGCGAGCAATCGTGGGGGCTTCAGGCCAGCAATCGTGGGGTCCACCTTCAGGTGGACCCTCACGTTGCCCCTCACGCCGGCAGGCTTAGCGTGGCGTGCCTGAACTCGAGCCCGCTCCCGGAGTCGTCGCGGTGCTCGCCCCGGGTGACGTGCTCGTTCCGCTGCCGAGCGTCCCGGAGCCGGTTCCACGCGAACTGCCCGGCGTGGGCGTGCCGCTCGTCACCCCCGTCGCGGGCGGCGTCGTCGACGGCGTGACGTTCCCGCTCGGCGGGCAGGGCACGGCGGTTCCGCTGGTGCCGACGCTGCCAGGCGTCGAGCCGGTCGTTCCGGTTGTGTTGTGTGCGGTCGTGCCTGTCGTCGAACTCGGGCCCGACTGCTGCGCCGCGGCGGCAGCGGACGGCGACCCGCTCTGGGCCAGCGGGCCCGCTTCGGTCGCGCTGTTGGTCGTGCCGTTGCTCGACGTGGTGGTGCCGGTCGAGCTGTTCACGCGGCTATGCGGATCGTTCGCGGCAGCCGAGCCGCTCTGCGTCGAGCCCGCGACCGTGCCAGGCGTCGAGCCGCCCGAAGACGGCGTGCCCGGGCTTCCGGTGGTGTTGCTCGCGGTTCCCGTGGCCGCGCCTGTGACCGGCACGCAGGGTGTGGTCGACACGCTGCCGGGTTGCGTGGTGGTCGTCCCGCTCGTGCCTGTCGGGGTGCGGCCGCTGCTCTGTCCCGTGCCACCCGTGGTCGGTTGAGACGTGCTCGTCGAGCCCGGCTGCGTCGTGCCCGGCTGGGGTGTCTGGTTCTGCGCGGCGGCGGCACCTGCACACAGCGCGGCCGCCAGGGCGGCGCTGCTGGTCATCATCGCGAATCTGCGTGACATGCATCCCTCCAGTTGTCAGTCACGCTGGAGATTGCACGTGATGTGCCGGACTCACGCCTGAGCCCGAAGATCGGCTCAGACGACCTCGAGCGGACGGTGGGGTGTGGCGGGAAGTTCGACCTGGATGGCATCGCCCGGCACGACATCGCCCGAGCTGAGGACGATGCTCATCACGCCGCTCTTGCGGTGCACGTGCCCCTGCCCGTCGCGTTCGAGCACAGCCGAGAGCAGTCCTTCGTGGAAGTTCTCGATCTGCACGCACGGGTTCCTGAGACCGGTCACCTCGACGACAGCCGACGAGCCGATGCGCAGCCGCGTACCGGTGGGGAGCCCGACCAGGTCGATGCCGTTCGTGGTGATGTTCTCGCCGAGCATCCCCGGCTCGATCGGGAAGCCTTCTGCGCGCAGTTGAGCGAGCAGTTCGCCGGCAATGAGGTGCACCTGCCGCAGATTGGGTTGGCCGGGATTCTTTGCCACGCGGGATCGATGCTGCACCGTGACGCCGGCATGCGCGTCCCCCTGGACGCCGAGCCCTTGAACGAGATGAATCCGATCGGCCGTGGCCTTGCTGAAACGGTGGGCCGCATCGCGGGCAACCGCCAGGACAGTCGGGGGGACATGGGTCATGGCCGTGCTCCTGCCCACGCGCGTACGCGGGCTGCCAGTTCGGGTGTGCGCGCCAGGATGGTGACCTGGTTCTGCGAGGCGATGGTGTAGGGCGCTCCATCGAGGTGTGTCACGACGCCGCCCGCCTCCTGGAGCACCAGCGCCGGCGCACCGTGGTCCCAGGGGAGGAGCCGGAAGTAGACGACCAGATCCTTCCGGCCCCGCAACACGTCGGTGTATTCCACCGCCGCCGCGCCGCACGCGGCAGCGCTCTCGAGGTGCGGCGATACGTGGGCGACGAAGACCTCGCGCGTGTCGTCAGGCATGAAGCGCACGAACAACGATGCGCGCGGTCTGGCGGCCGGCGCCGTGTCCGGCACGCGGAGCGCGGCACCGTTGAGCTGGGCGCCGCCACCCTGTTCGGCGACGAAGGTCTCGCACCGTGCAGGCAGGTGAACCCAGGCGGCGCGCACGGCCCGCCGTTCGACGAGCGAGACCATCACGCCGAACCCGTCGTTTCCAGCCGCGAAGTTCTTCGTCCCGTCGAGCGGGTCCACCACCCACCGCGCCCCCTCGTCGTCCAGGAGTCGGAGTCGTGAGGCGTCAGCGGCGGCGGCCTCTTCTCCGATGACCGGCACGTCGAGGAGCGTGCGCAGGCCCTGCGTCAGCGCCGCTTCCGCCTCTTCATCCGCGACGGTCACGATGTCCTCGATGTCGCCGTCCGTGGCCTTGGCGCTGATGTCCGCCTGGGCCAGCGACCTGAACCTCGGCATGATGCACTGATGACTCACGTGCTGAATCAGCCGGGTGACGGCGTCCGTCTCGATTCGGAGTGGCACTGTGCCTATGCTACCTGCATGCAGGCTGGCCAGGCGCGCCCGGCTGACCCGGGCGGTGGTGCCCGCGAGCGTGGCGGCGACGACGACCGGCGTGTCGCGAGGGCCATCAATGGCGAGCGCGTCGTCCTGCTCGGATGGGCGTCCGCCATCCTGATGCAGCTCGCGCATCCCTTGATCGCGGCCGGTGTCCGCGATCACAGCACGTTCCGCGACGATGCGCTGGCTCCTGCGCGGCGGCTCCACGCCACCGTCCGCGCGATGCTCGGCCTGACCTTCGGCGACGCGCGAGCGGTCGACGCCGTCCTCACCCGGATCCGCAACGTGCACGTGCAGGTCCACGGACGCCTGCGGGAGACCGTCGGTCCCTGGCCGGCCGGCACGCCGTACTCGGCCGAGGATACCGACCTGCTCCTCTGGGTCCACGCGACCATGCTGCACACCACGATGCTGGTGTTCGAACGGACGGTGCGTCCGCTCACCGCCGCCGAGCGCGACGCGTACTGCCGCGAGAGCGCGCCGATCGCGATCGGCCTGGGAGCGGCGGACGAGCGCGTGCCCCGGACGTACGACCGCCTGACGTCACTCGTCGCGCAGGAACTGGCGCTCGCCCTGGCGGTCGGCCCGGACGCGCGCGAACTCGCCACGGCCATCCTGCATGCCCAGACCATGCGCGCCCTGGGGCCGGGCGCAGCGATGCTGCGGCGCCTCACGGTGCACTGGCTGCCTCCCACGCTGCGGGACGGGTATGGATTCGTCTGGAACCCGGCAGAGGAGCGTCGAGCGCTGAGAACGGAACGGTTCCTGCGGCGTGCCCGCCGGATCACGCCCGCCGTGCTCGCACGGTGGCAGCGCGGGTGAACGCTCGACAGGCCCCGGGCCGAAGCCCGGAACCTGTCGCGTGCCCGATCAGACCATCGGCGGATCGGTCTCCCGCTCGTAGAACCGGTGCCGGGCCATGGCCGTGATGAACGCGGGCGCCGTCGCGGCGGCGCTGCCGCTCCCGATCACGAAGACGCCGAGGTCGGCCGAGGCAGACGGCGGCACGCCGGCAGCCTGCAGGAGCGCCGTGCCGTCGCCGAGGACGAGAATCGGCTTGCAGTGCCGGTACTGATCCCGGACGAACTCCACCATCCGGCCATCGGGCGCCACGGCGGGCTGGCCGGCGGCCACGACCACGGCGTCCCACAGCACCGACGGCATCGCTTCGGCGGTCGTGTCGACCTCCAGTTCGCTCGACCCCGCCTGCACGCGTCCGAGTACGGAGCCGACCCGCCGGGAGACGATCCCCGACGCCAGCAGCGCCTCCTCGACGGCACGCACCGCGTCGGCGTCGACGCCCGTGTCGACCAGCACCGCCACCCGGCGTCCCGCAAGCGCGCCGTCACCCGGGCGTGCGGTCAGCGACAGCGCGGGCGACCGCGTCACCTCGCTCTGGACGGCGTCCGGCAGGACCATCGGCAGCGGCTCCGGGAGGTCGCGCAGGCCCAGCCCGCTCGCCACCTCGCGGCCGAGCGTCGGGTCCACGTTGAGCAGGCCGGCCACCATCCGGGTGCGGATCGACGGCGTCTGCACGCGCGACAGCTCGAAGCGGAACGCATTGACGATGTGGGCGCGCTCGATCGGGGTCTGGCTCTCCCAGAACAGCCGCGCCTGCGCGTAGTGTTCCGCGAAGCGCCGCGCCTTGCCCCTCACCTTGTCGGCGTCCTGCGTCATCGGCTCGCGATACAAGAAGAACCCGGCCTGCCCGGCCTGGAACGGACACCCGCCCGCGAGCGAATTGGGCTCGTACGACACCCGTCCGCGGTTGATGGTCTGGCGGTGCATGCCATCGCGCTGGTTGTTGTGCACCTGCGCGACCGGCGTGTTGATCGGGATCTCGTGGAAGTTCGGGCCGCCCAGCCGCGAGATCTGCGTGTCCACGTACGAGTGGATGCGTCCCTGCAGCAGCGGGTCGTTCGTGAAGTCGATGCCCGGCACGACGTGCGCGGTGCAGAACGCCACCTGTTCGGTCTCGGCGAAGAAGTTGTCCGGATTGCGGTTCAGCACCATCCGGCCGACGGGGCGCACCGGCACCAGTTCCTCGGGCACGAGCTTGGTGGCATCCAGCACGTCGAAGCTCCAGCGTTCAGCCTGCTCCTCGGTGAAGATCTGCAGGCCGAGCTCGTACTCGGGGAACGCGCCCGCTTCGATGGCCTCCCACAGGTCGCGCCGGTGGAAGTCTGGATCCGCCCCCGAGATCTTCACCGCTTCGTCCCACACGAGGGAGTGCGTGCCTCCGGTCGGGTTCCAGTGGAACTTCACGAAGTGCGACTCGCCAGCGTCGTTGACGAGCCTGAACGTGTGGACGCCGAACCCCTGCATCGTCCGGTAGCTGCGCGGGATGGCGCGGTCGGACATGGCCCACATGAGCATGTGGGTGATCTCGGGCATCAGCGAGGCGAAGTCCCAGAAGGTGTCGTGGGCGGTGGCCGCCTGCGGCATCGCGAAGTGCGGCTCCGGCTTGGCGGCGTGCACCAGGTCGGGGAACTTCATCGCGTCCTGGATGAAGAACACCGGGATGTTGTTGCCGACGAGGTCCCAGTTCCCCTCCTGCGTGTAGAACTTGGTCGCGAAGCCGCGGACGTCGCGGGCGGTATCGGTCGAGCCGCGCTCGCCGATCACGGTCGAGAAGCGGACGAACACCGGCGTCTGCAGTCCGGCTTCCGAGAAGAGGTGTGCGCGCGTGTACTTCGTGAGGGGCTCGTAGCACTCGAAGTACCCGTGCGCGCCCGAGCCGCGGGCGTGCACGATGCGCTCGGGAATCCGCTCGTGATCGAAGTGCGTGATCTTCTCGCGCAGGATGAAGTCCTCGAGGAGCGTTGGCCCGCGGAGCCCGGCCTTCAGCGAGTTCTGGTTGTCGGCGACCGGCACCCCCTGGTTGGTGGTGAGGCGCTGCCCGGTCGAGTCGGCGCGCACCCGGTCGAGCGTGTCGTTGGTGTGGTTCGTGCCGATGGGCGGCGTCCCGTCGCCCACCTTGTCCGACGCGACGGTTTCCTGGACCGTGCTTGCCGTCACCACGTCGTCGTCAGGCGAGTGCGGCCGCCCGGCGTCGGGAGCGAGTTCCGCCGGTTCGTACTCGGAGTCCTTCAGCGGATTGAACGGCATGTCAGCCGAGAGAGCGTCCGTGCCCGCCAGGCGGGCCGTGAGTGCGTCCGAACCTGACCGCGATGCGGACGGCTCAGTGGGGCCCGAGACCGTGGCTCTGCTATTCGGATCGGAAACCTTGCGTGTGCCTGCTGCGCGCTTTGCTTTTGCCATGAGCCGCCGGCGGTGCAAGATTCGCCCCGCGGCCGGCCGGCTCGACGGGATAATTGTCCGATGTCTCCGGCACGAGCAGACCTCGAGCGAGTGGCGCCTTCGCATGGCGCGGCAGCGGCTGGGCGGGAGGGCGCACGCCTCTCCAGCCGAGGCCGTGCGATGGAGCGGCGCGGTGCAGTCGCAGGAGTACCAGCTGGCCTGCTGGTCACTCGGACAGCGCACCACAGGGGCGACCCTCGCATCCGTCGACGCGGCAGTGGCGGAGGGCAGTGTCCTGCGCACGCACGTGCTGCGGCCCACCTGGCACTTCGTTGCGGCTGACGACCTGCGATGGATGCTCGCGCTGAGCGGGCCGCTCGTGAAGCGGAAGCTGGTGCCGTTCGATTCACGCGGCGGCCTGACGCCGGCGGTGGTGGCGCGCGGCGTTGCGGCGATCGCGGCCCTGATGAAGAGCGGCGCGCACTACACGCGGGCACAGATCACGGCCGGACTGCGGACGCACGGGATGGGTGAGGTGTCGGGCTGGACGGTCGGTCACCTGCTCATGCACGCGGAACTCGACGGCATCGTGTGCAGTGGGGTGCCCGCAGGAGTCCACCAGACCTACACCGCCTGCGACAGGCGGTGCCCACCCACGCGCCTCACCCGCGCGGAGGCGCTCGCCGAACTCGGCCGGCGATACTTCCGCAGCCACGCGCCCGCGACCCTGCGCGACTTCCGCTGGTGGAGCGGGCTCTCCGCGTCGGACGCCCGCGCCGCCGTGGACGCCTGTCCCGAACTTCGGCCCGTGCGGGTGGGCGACCTCGACCTGCTCGACTGGACGTCAGACGAGGAGCCGGATGAGGCGGAGCCTCGCGCGCACCTCCTGCAACCCTTCGACGAGCTTGTCGTGGCGTATACCGACTCGCGCCATGTCGTCGATGCGAAGCGCCTGCTCCGCGAGCCAAAGGCTGACGGGCTGCTCAGCCGCATCGTGCTGCTCGACGGGCAGGTGGCCGGCCGCTGGCGGCGCGAGATCGGACGGGCCGGTGTGGCCATGCAGATCGACCTGGCCGTTCCTGTCCGCCGGCCCATCATCGAGGCGCTCGCAGATGCCGCTGGCCGGTACGCCGCGTTCATGACCCGCCCGCTCGCGTCCTTCGACGTGTCGCGCCTCTGAGCTGTCGTACCATTTCTGCGTGGCTCGGATGCGTGCGCGTGTGTTGAAGGCGGTCGTCCTCGGGTGTGCCCTGCTGTGTGCGGCTGGTGCCAGCGCACAGGAGAAGCCGGTGCCTGTCGAGCCGGTGCTGAACCAGAAGGGCAAGGACGTCCAGTGGGTGCCGTCGCAGGCGGCCCTCATCGAGAAGATGCTCGACATGGCGCAGGTGACACCGAAGGACCGCTTCGTCGATCTCGGCTCCGGCGACGGGGTGACCGTCATCGCGGCCGCAAGACGCGGCGTGCGCGCAACGGGCATCGAGTACGACGGCAACCTCGTCGAGGTGTCGAAGCGGAACGCGAAGGCGGCCGGCGTCGAGAAGCTGACCAGGTTCGTCCGCGGCGACATCTTCAAGAAGGACTTCTCGGACGCGACGGTGGTGTTCACGTTCCTCCTGCCGTCGCTCAACCTGCAGCTGCGGCCGACGCTGCTGAAGATGCCTCCCGGCACCCGCGTCGTGTCGAACACGTTCCCGATGGGCGAGTGGGAGCCTGACGACACGGTCAGCATCGACGGCCCGTGTGAGCGCTGGTGCAAGGCCCTGTTCTGGGTCGTGCCGGCACCAGCCGGCGGTTCGTGGCGGTCCACGCGCGGCGAACTCGTGCTGACCCAGCGCTTCCAGTTCGTGACCGGAACGCTCGGCAAGGATCCGATCGAGAACGGCCGGCTTCGCGGCAAGGCGATCGCGTTCAAGGCCGGCGGCGCCAGCTACACAGGTACCGTCGATGGCGCCCGCATCAGCGGCACGTTCGAGGAGGACGGCCGCACCGGCAACTGGAGCGCGTTCCATCGCTGAAGAGAGGGCGGGCAGGACGGGCCGGACTGGGCGGCGGTCGCACGTCGCCGGGTCCGCCGACGTCACGCGATGGGTGGCGGCACTCCGTCGCCACGGACCCCGAGCAATCCTTCGAGCACCCTCACCTGCGCCATCGTGTTCGGCAGCGGCGCCGCGTCGGGATGGAAAACCCGGACGACGCGCGGGTGGCTGGCGGTGCGGGGCGTCAGATCGAGCCAGCGGAATCGCGACGATGTCAGGCGATGCGTGGCGCCGACGTGCGGTCGTGAGAAGCGCCGCGTGAGTTCCTGCACGGCTTCGACCGGTTGCGCAGCCCAGAACGTTTCGAACAGGCTGCGATGGACGGCTCCCGGTACGCCAGTCTTCGTCCGCGCCGCCAGGCCTGCGAAGACGCGTGGGCCCAGTTCACGATGCGCGAGAACATGCCCCAGATGCGAGCCGGCGGCTTCGAAGAACGCCTTGCTGGCCGCGTCTTCAAGGGACGGTCGTGCCGCCGAACCGAGGCCAAGGTGCGGGGCACGCACACCGCTCAAGACACAGGTCACCGTCCAGGTGCGCTCACCTCCAAGCGCGAACCAATGGGTGTCCAGCCCCACCGCAGCCGCCTTCGCGCGGAGCGTGCGGAGTGCCGTGCGCGCCAGTTCATCCGGCGTGAGCGGGCGTGACGCGAGCACGCCGTACCAAGCGCGCAGGAGCGCGTCTCGTTCGATCAATTCGAGGCGTGCGGCCGCCGTCGCTCGACCGAGCGTCGGCCCCGAGGCGACGCCGTTGCTGTTCGAGGCGGGCGACGCGTCCGGATAGATCCACTGCCCGGGGAACAGACCTCGTCCCTCGCCTGTCGTGCACGATCGAGACACGCGATCCACGGCTGCGGGAAAGCGGGCAGAGGAGAGTGGCGCCGTATCGCGCAGGAAGTCGAACAGCACCCCGTGTGCTGCCGACACTGACCGCAGTCCACGGAGATCTGGCTCCGGCCGGGCCAGGTCAGGGCGCAGGAGCGCGTGCCGTTCAAAAGCTTCGCCCCTCGCCGCGGCCGTTGCCCGACGGGCCGATGTGGACACGCCGAAACCAGCGGGCTTGGCGTCGATGAACCCCTGACGGTAGGCCAGTGTCACCACTCCGTGTGGCACGTGGTGGTACACCGGCCTTTCACTCAGGCTCGGCGTATCGCCGCCCGTGACGTGGAGGAGTCTGTGTGCGCGCAGGCGCGACAACAACTGGCCGGCGAGGCGCCGGCTGCCAGCGGCTTCAGCCATCTGCTCGCGGGTGAACGCCGGCCCGAGCCGGAGCAGGCGCGCCGCGACCGACGACGGCACCTCCGCGGCGAACCGCGCGGACCCGCTCTCCGCCCACACGACCTCGGCCCACCCGGCGCCGAGCGACCTGAGCGAGAGCGAGGTGCCGGATCCGAAGCGATACGAGGCTGGCATGCTCCAGCCCGGATTCTAGCTGCGCTGGTGGTACCATTCCCCCTGAGTCGCATCGGTGCGACTATCCCGGAGGAGACACATGGCAAAGACGCAGGCCCGTACGGCCGCCAAGTCGGCCGGCAAGACCAAGGTGGCAGTGCGCAAGGTCGCGATCAAGGACCTCGACGCGAAGAAGCGCGACGACGTCAAGGGCGGCTCGTACTCGGTCATCCAGCGCTGCCGTTAGCACAACGGCAGGTTCGGTCCGTACGGGAGAACCCCGGTCTCCCGTCCAGCACTGCCTCGGCGGAGTCTGCACGCTTAACCCGGTCACCTCATCTTTACGCAACGACAGCGCCGTTCCGCGCCGGCCTGGGCCATAATCAGCGGCCATGCTGGACATCCAGAATCGCCGCGCGTTCCTGCGCGCCGCCATGGCCGCAGGCGCGGCCTGGGCCACCGCCGACCTGCTGCAGGTAGAGGACGCACTCGCATTTGCCGCACATCAGGCTCCTGCCACTGGCGCTGCCGTCGCCGCAGCGCTGACGCCAGCGCAGCGCGCGGTCGTCGAGACGCTCGTGAGCCGAATCATTCCCGCGGTGGACGGACGCCCCGGTGCCCGAGAGGTGGGCGCGGCGCGCTTCATCGATCGTGCGCTCGCCACCTTCAATGCCGGACAGAAAGCGGCGTACGCCGCCGGTGTCGCGGACCTGAATCGCCGCGCGGCAGCCAAGCAGGCGGGGGCTACGTTCGACAGGCTGCCTCCGGCGCAGCAGGACGAGGTGCTGCGCGACGTCGAGCAGACCCCGTTCTTCCAGATGGCGCGCTTCGACACCATCGTCGGCACGTTCGGCCTGCCCACCTACGGCGGGAACCAGGACTATGCGGGCTGGCACATGATCGGGTTCGACCACCAGCCGCGCTTCCAGGCGCCGTTCGGCTACTACGACGCGCAGCCCGCGGGGAGGGACTGACCATGATGCAGGAGCCACCGCGCCGCCCAGCCGCGCGCTTTCGTCCGAGCGACGTCGTCGACTTCGTCATCGTGGGGTCCGGTGCCGCAGGCGGCATCATCGCCAAGGAACTCTCGACCGCCGGGTTCACCGTCGTCGTGCTCGAGCAGGGGCCCCGCCTCACGGAAACCCAGTTCGATCACGACGAGTTCGGGACGTTCATGCGCAACAAGCTCGCGAACGATCCCGCCCTGCAGCCGCAGACCTTCCGGCCCACGCCCGATGCGCAGGCGAAGACGCAGCAGGCGCTAGTCTACGGACGGCTGGTCGGCGGCAGCAACGCCCACTTCACGGCGAACGTCTGGCGGCTGCGCCCGATCGACTTCAATGAATCGAGCCGCCTCGGGTCGGTGTCGGGTGCCAACTTCGTGGACTGGCCCATCGGCTACGAGGACCTCGAGCCGTACTACACGAAGGTGGATTGGGAGATGGGCGTGTCGGGCGTGCCCGGCCCCTTCGACCCGCCGCGGTCGAAGCCGTACCCAATGCCTCCGCTGCCGGTGAAATCCTCGGGCGTGCTGATGGACCGCGCCGCCCAGAAACTCGGCTGGCACTCGCAGCCGGCGTCGATGGCGATCAACTCGCAGTACTACAACGGCCGGCCGGCCTGCCAGCACTGCGGGTTCTGCCTGTTCTTCATGTGCGAGTACCGGTCGAAGTCGACGTCGATGGCGACGATGCTCCCGGTGGCGGAAGCGACGGGGAAGTGCGAGATCCGCCCGAACAGCTACGTCGCGAAGGTCGAGATGGGCGCGGACGGCAAGGCCCGTGGCGTGTCCTACTTCGACGCGCAGAAGCGCCTGCAGCTCCAGCGGGCCCGGGCCGTCGTGCTCTGTGCCAACGGCGGTGAGACGCCGCGCCTCCTGTTGAACTCGCACACCACGCGCTTCCCGAACGGCCTGGCGAACAGCAGCGGCTACGTGGGCAAGCACCTGATGTTCAACACCTACTACGGCGTCAACGCGCAGTTCGACCAGCCGCTCAACGAGCACAAGAGCGTGCAGAACACCCGCATCGTGCTCGACTTCTACGAGAGCGATCCGAAGCGCGGCTACTACGGCGGGGGCGGCATCGACGCGCGCTTCGGCAAGTACCCGATCACGTTTGCGCTCGGCGGACTCCCGCCCGGCTCGCCGACCTGGGGCGAAGGGTATGCGCGCGCGCTGGCGCAGCAGTACACCCACTCGATGTTCTTCGGCTGCCACGGCACGTCGCTGCCGGTTGAGGCGAACAGCGTCGCGCTCGATCCGGCGCTGAAGGACGCCTGGGGGCTTCCGGCCATGCGCGTCACCTACAAGGATCACCCGGACGACCTGAAGAATGCGGCGTACCTCGTGGACAAGGCCACTCAGCTGGCCGAGGCCGCGGGCGCATCGAAGCACTGGCCGGATCCGATCGAGCCGCAGACCAACTCGGTGCACCTGCTCGGCACGTGCCGGATGGGGAACGACCCGAAGACGTCGGTGGTCGACCGGTTCAACCGCACGCACGACGTGAAGAACCTCTTCATCTGCGACGGCAGCAGCCTGGTCACGTCGACGCGCGGCCAGCCGACCATGACCATCATGGCCCTCGCGTTCCGTGCCGGCGAGAACATCGCCGGCTTCGCGAAGCGAGGCGAGATCTGACCGTGCGTCCAAAGCGTAGTGCCCGGCTTCAGCCGGGCTCCGTCAGCTCCGCCTGAAGGCGGACACTACATTGGCTGTGAACGCACTCTCAGCGAATTGGTGAGTGGGTTGGTGGGATGCGAGAGGGTGAGGGGCGCCTTCGTCGTATCCCCTCACCCTCGAGTCTTTCACGTCTGCTGTCCGGCGCTTACGCCTGGCCGATCGTGTTTCCGGCGATGAGCCGCGCGAGCATGACGTTCAGGACGCCGCTGCCGCCTTCGCCGGTCACGGCGATGTCGGGCACCAGCTTCACCTTGTGCTCGCCGAGGATGGCGGCGAGCTGCATGGCCGTATACCCGTCGGCGCCGACGGCCTCGATGCCGGCCTTGTAGGCTTCCGCCTTGGCCGCGCCGACGGCGCGGATCGACGCCGCCTCGCCTTCACCCGTGAACCGCGCGCCCGCACCCTGGGCCTCGGCCTGCAGCCGCACCGCTGCCGCCTTGCCTTCGGCCTGCAGGCGCGTCGCGTTGGACTCCCCACGCGCGTGCTCCGCCGCGGCTTCCGCATTCTGCTTCGCGATCCGGACCGCCTGTTCGGACCGGACGACGTCGCCCTGCATGTTGGCTACGGCGGTTTCGCGTTCGAGCGCCTGACGCTTCACCTGCGCCTCCCGCTGCGCGTCGTAGGTCGCCTCGAGCTCGGCGGCGATCTTCCTGTCGGTCTGCGTCTTCATCAGTTCCACGGGCGGCACGATGTCGCCGATGAGCGTGTCGATGCATTCCACGTCGTAGGCGGCGATGGCCGCCTGGATGTCCG
Organism: Vicinamibacterales bacterium; assembly: GCA_046331345.1. Lineage (GTDB taxonomy): Bacteria > Acidobacteriota > Vicinamibacteria > Vicinamibacterales > CAVVIG01 > CAVVIG01. Next base: position 101,117 of record JAXLRA010000009.1, read on the forward strand.
CGAACGCCTCGCGCTGGCGCGTCGTCCGGGCGGACAGAAAGTCGAGCACCGTGACCTGCTGCGCCGAGTTGCGGAAGTAGTTGCCCACCGTGGGCTGCAGCACGTGATCCACCAGGTTCTGCATCGAGCCGACCCGCGAGATGACGCGCGGCGCGTTCTTCATGCCGATGTGGATGATCTGCGACACATCCAGGGTGAAGGAGAAGCCGTCCTTCGACCGCACGACGATCGACGAGAGCCGCTCGTCGTAATGATGCGCCTCGGTCCTCTGCGCCCAGTTCAGCACGATGTTCGTGGTCGGCACGAGTTCCACCTTCATGACGCGCGTGTTCACCGGATGCTTGCCGGGGAGCAGCGGTTCCACCCACACACCCTTGCGTCCGCGTTCCACGAGGTCGCCGTGCGTGAACGTGTCGCCCGAGACGTCCAGGTGCTCACGGCCGACGTAGCTCACCACGACGCCCACGTAGCCAATCGGGATCTCCGTCAGCGGCACCTGTTCCACCTGCACGAGCCAGGGGTTGAGGTTCCAGGAACCGGAGAGCAGCACCTCTTCCTGCAGGCCGCGACAGCCCCCGGCGTCGATGAAGGCCTGCCCGCGCTGGAAGCTCTCGTGGCCGGCTACGAGGGGACCGGCCAGGTCGCCCGAGGCGATCGGATGCCCATCGAGCATCGTCACGATGCCGACCCGATCGGGCGAGACCTGGTAGACGTGCAGGTCGACCGGACTCACGCCGTGGGCCGCCGCATTCGCGGGCGTGACCACCTCGAAGAGCGCCGGGTTGATGCGGTAGGTGCCGGACGTCAGCATCGCGATCTGCCGGCCGCGCTCACCACCGCGGCGCAGGAACGCATCCGCGTCCTGGAAGTTGTCGCACGCCACCGCTCTCGCCAGCACCCGTTCGGACGGCATGGCCGCGCCGTCTGCCGCGACGATCAGCGCCAGTTCGCCGGGTTTCACGACGATGGTCGGCACGTGCTCCACCTTGTAGGCCCAGCGCCACAGCCAGAAGTGCCAGCCGGGCGAGAGCATCCGGGCCTGATAGCCGGCTTCACCATCGAGCGCGATGATGCGTCCCGGCGCGAGCGGCCGGCCCCAGCGCTTGATGACGAGGCCCGACTCGTCCTCCGCGATCACCCGCGTGCCGAGCAGCATCACGATCAGCACGAGCACCTTCAGCGCAACCACGGCCGCGATGACCGTGATCCAGAACGTCGAGATCTGCATGTCGTCTCCTCCGCAGCAGTCGGTCGTGACTGCCTGCGTGGAAGAGGTGCACCGGCTGGGCCAGCTCAGGCTCGCGGAATATGGCCGGAAAAGCATCGGTCGCGATCACTAACACGATTGAAATCGCGGCGTCCCAGTGTTTAAATCGCGAAATGGTCAAGAGCGATGCGGTCGTCTCGTGGCGGGGCTCCGCCCCGTCGGCGTTGTTTCGCGCGGCGCTGGAGAAGGCAGGCGTCCGTGTCTCCACGGCCGGCGAGCGCGTCGACCAACCCGCCGGCGTCGTCGTCGTCGCAACGGAGCGAGGCACCTTGCCGCGCCGCATCCCGTCCACCCCGTGGGTGTGGCTCACCGCCGCCGACGTGAGCGACGACGTGGCGACTGAGGCCACGCTGGCCGGGGCATATGCCGTGGTGTGCGGGACCGACGGGCGTGCGGCCGAGGTCCTGGGCGCGCGCTGCCTCGAACTGGCGGAACCGGAGCCGGACGTGCCGGAGTCGGCCGACCTCGTGATGGGGAGCGCGGTGTCGCGGCGCGCCCTCTCCCGTGCGGTTCGCGCGGCCCGCACGGCGATGCCGGTGCTCCTCACGGGTGAAACGGGCAGCGGCAAGGAGGTCATGGCCCGCCTCATTCACAGCTGGTCGCCACGGGCGAAGCGGCGGCTGGTGGCGATCAACTGCTCCGCGATTCCGAACGAACTGATGGAAGCCGAGCTCTTCGGCTACGCGCGCGGGGCGTTTTCGGGGGCTGTGCAGCGGTACGACGGGCAGTTGATGGCGGCCGAAGGGGGAACGGTGTTCCTCGACGAGATCCAGGAGACGCCGCCGGAGACGCAGGCCAAGCTGCTGCGCGTGCTCGAGGACCACGTCGTCTCGCGCCTCGGCGAGAACGACTGGCACAAGGTCGACTTCCGCGTCATTGCCGCCACGAACCAGAACCTGCGCGAACTGGTGGACGCCGGCCTGTTCGGCAACGACCTCTATGAGCGGCTCGCCACCGTGACCATTCGCCTGGCCCCCCTGCGTGAGCGCATCGACGACCTCCCGCGCTTCGTGTCGCTCTTCGTCGAGCGGTTCGCAAAAGAGCAGGGGAGCGAGCCGATGCTGCAGGTGGCGCCGGCCGCGATGCGGGCCCTGGCCGCGTACCCGTGGCCGGGCAACATCCGGGAACTGCGCAACGTGATCTACGAGACCCTCGTGTTCAAGCGGGCCGGGCGCGAGGTGCTGCTCTCCGATCTGCCACGGCGCATCCTCAAGGGCGGTCGCACCACCTCGGACTCGGCGGTCGATCGTGAGGCGCTCGTGCGCAAGATCCAGGCGGGCGAGATGAACCTGAAGGCCGAGGTCGCCGCCCTCCAGCGGATGGCCATCGAGGAGGCGCTGGCGCGCGCCAACGGCAACGCGGCGCAGGCGGCTCGGCTCCTTGGCGAGGTGGGGCGGGGTGTGGCGCGCGACCCCGGGGGCACGCTCCGCGCGATGCTGAAACGCATGGGGCCCACCGGGCTGCCCAAGAAATTTCACAAAACCGGTGCGCTCCGGGTAGTTTGATAGGACGACATGTACAGATCCCACTCCTTCTGGCGCGCGGCCCGGCTGGCCGTCTTCTCCATTCTTGTGTCGACTTCGGCCTGGGCCCAGGTCGTCGTCACCGGCATCGTCCGGCAGGCGGACGGCGCGCCGGTCACGGGGGCGACGGTCACCATTTCGCCGCAGGGGCTCTCCACGCAGACCGACGCCAACGGCACCTACCGCATCGAGCAGGTGACGCCAGGAACCTGGTCGCGCGTCAGCGTGCGGCAGGGGATTGCGAAAGAGCCGCTGGCCTCGCGAGTCGCCCTGATTTCGCTCTCGACCGAGCGGGTCGATATCACCGTCGAGGCCGCGGGAGCGCTGGGCGATGCGAGCGGCAATGGCGGCATCCGCGGTGTCGTGCTGTCGAGCGACGGGCTTCCCGTGCCAGGGGCCCGGGTCGCGCTCGACGTTGCCGACGTCGCGACGGTTGCCGATGCGTCGGGGGCCTTCTCGCTGCTCGGACTCAGGACCGATCAGGAAGTAAGTCTCCTGGTCACCGCGCCTGGGTTCAGCGACGGGCGGCTGAGCGTGACCGTTCCGAAAGGCGCGCCGGCGACCGTGAACGTGATGCTCGGTGTCGGAGCCACGAGCCAGGCGATCACGACGCCTGGTGATGTGCCGATCCTCTCCGCGTCAGGTGCATCCAGCACCATCGCCGTTCGCACGCAGGACGCCGGCACCCTGCCGTCGTTCGAGCAGGGCGACGCGCGGGTGGTCATCCGGTCCCTGCCGTCCGCCGATGGGACCCAGGACGCGACGGGGGGGCTCTTCGTGCGCGGCGGCCTGCCCGGGAACACCCAGCTCTCGCTCGACACCTTCACGCTCTACAACAGCGATCATCTGGCCGGCTATGTCGGCGCCCTGAACCCGGATGCGGTCGACCGTGTCGAGTTCTCGCCGGACGCCCTCGAGCCGCAGAGCGGCGGACGGCTGACCGGCGCCATCCATGTGGTCGGGAAGGACCGCGAGACCGTGCGCCCGTCGGGCTACGCCGACATCAGCGGCATCAGTGCTGGCGGCATGCTGAGCGCATCGGCCGGTTCGCGCGCGTCGTTCCTCGTGGCGGGCCGCAAGTCGGTCGACACCGAGCTGTACAGGAACCTGGCCGGGCTCTTCTCCTCCAACGGCGTGCTCTACCAGACGACGCCAGACTCCGAGTTCGACGACCTGAACGGGAAGGTGACGCTCCGACCCACGTCGCGCGACCGGCTGTCGGCCACCTTCTACAACGGACGCGACACCATCGACACCATCGGCTCGCTCGGGGTGAGCACCCTGGTCTCGAGTCTCACGTACGTGGCGGGTACCTCGACCCTGTCGAATGGAGCCGACGGCCTGACACTGGGTGTGAGCGCCGAACAGCGCGGCGAGAACCGGGGCGTCGGCGGCTCGTGGACGCACGTCTGGAACACCCGTTCGCAGACGCAGGTCACCTTCGGCCGCTCGAACTCGTCGGCGACCCGTGCAGACGCGAACGCGCTCACGAGCGTGCTGACGGATCTGGACTATTCCTATGACGTGGGACGCGGCGCGGCCGGAGCGCAGGGGTCGGCGAACGACATCGAGGACCGCACCGCGAGCCTGACGACGACGGTCGGGCTCGGCGCGGCACATACCGTCCTGCTTGGCGGATCGCTGTCGCAGTACACGATGTCGTTTTCCGCCTCGACGTCGGCCGCCGTGAAGTCCACGTCGGGCATCTACACGCCGCGCAGCGTGACGTTGCTCTCACGCGCGCAGACGGGTCGCACGACCTCCGGCTTCGTGCAGGACACGTGGACGCCGATCGCCGGCCTCACGATCGCTCCGGGGGTGCGCATCACGCGGTATGACGTGACAGGTGAGACCTTCGCCGAGCCGCGCGTCAGCGCGACCGTCGAACTCCTGCCGGGCCTGCAGGTGAAGGCGGGCTACGCGCACGGCAGCCAGATGGCCACGACCGTCCTGCAGGAGGATCGCTGGCAGGGGAACCGCACGTTCTGGACGCTGGCCGATGGTGCCGATGTGCCTGTCGCGCAGTCCCGCCGGGCCAGCGCGAGCGCCAGCCTCCGTAATCGGTACGTCCTGCTCGACCTGAGCCTCTATCGCAGCACCTTCGACAACCTGACCTGGTTTGCCCCGCGCCTCACCCCGGGCGACGCGCCGCTCTCGCCGTCCGCCGCATTCTTCGCCGGCGCTGGCACGGCGCGAGGGGTCGAGGTGCTCTTCCAGCACCGGTCGCCCAGGCAGAACGGCTCCATCAGCTACACGCTCAGCCAGTCGGAGCAGTTGTTCCCGGGACTCGAGGCGCTGTCGTTCGCCGCACCGGACGACGAGCGGCACCGGGTGAAAGCGGTGGAGAGCGTCAACCTGTACCGCGGGCTGAACGTGGCCGCCACATGGTGGTTCGGCAGCGGCCGCCCGTACACGCGCGGGCTCGGCATCGACGCCGTGCTCCTGCCCGTCGGACTCACCGTCGATCGGGTTCTCTTCTCCTCGATCAACACGGGCCGGCTGCCGCGCTACCAGCGTCTCGACCTCTCGGCGCAGGAGAACGTCACGCTGTTCGGCATCCGCACGACCGTCGGCGCCACCGCCTACAACGTGCTGGACCGGTCGAACGTCGGCTCCTACACCTACCAGACGTTCGGCGGGCTCGCGACGCGCGCCAGCGTCAGCTACCTGCCGCGTGCGTTCAACGCATTCCTGAAGGTCGGGTTCTAGGAAAGGCCGGGAAGGCCGGGAGAGCCGGGAAGGCCAGGAACCGGCACGCTCGTAGTGCCCGCCTTCAGGCGGGCTGTCGCCGGTGCACGAGGGCCATCGGAGAGAAGGCGAACGGAGGGCTGCATGGCTGGACAGACAGGGAAGGTCGGACGTCGCGCCTTGATGAAGAGCGCGGCAATGGTCGCGGTGGCCGCAACCGCACGCGCGCAGACGCCGGCCGCACAGGCGCCGGGCACGGAGCCGCAGACCACGCTGCAGGATATCCCCCTGACGCCGGCCAATACCGTCACGGCCGAGCGCCGGGGCGACATCGTCCTCGTGGGGCTGAACCGTCCCGGAATCCAGAACCGGATCGATCCGCCGACGCGCCTGAAGCTCGGTGAGCTGTACTACCAGTACGAGCACGACCCGTCGCTGCGGGCGCTGGTGCTCTTCGGCCACGGGGACAACTTCTCACGCGGCATCGACGTGGACGCGTCGCAGCAGGGCATCGTGTCGGGCACCCGTGTCACCAGCACGGCGGTCGCGCTCGACATCCTCGGCAACTCCTCCGGCCCGAAGCGGACGAAGCCGATCGTGGCGGTCGTGCACGGCGACACCTGGAACCTCGGGCACGAGATCTACCTCGCCTGCGATATCCGCATTGCGTCGGCGGACACGCGGTTCGGACAGGACGAGAACACCCATGGCCGTTTCCCCGGCGGAGGCGCCACGGTGCGCTTCGTGCGGGAGGCCGGGTGGGGCAATGCCATGCGCTACATGCTGACGGGCGATCACTGGGATGCCCAGGAGTCGTACCGCATGGGCGTGACGCAGCAGGTCGCGCCCAACCGGCAGGCGGCACTCGAGGCGGGCATCGCCATGGCCCGGAAGATCGCCGGGTGCGGGCCGCTGTCGATCAAGGCGACGCTCGCCTCCGCCCATCAGGTGATCGACCCGGTTGAAGCCGATGCGCTGGGCAAACTCGGGGCGCAGTACGCGGCCCTGTATCGGACCGAGGATTTCCTCGAGGGCCGGCGCGCCGAAGCGGAGAACCGGCCCCCGAGGTATCAGGGGAAGTAGGGCGCCGCGACTACGCGGCGTCCTCGGTGAGGAACCCGCCGGACTGGTGGGCCCAGAGCCCGGCGTAGATCCCGTGCCTGGCCAGCAGCGCATCGTGTGAGCCGCGCTCCACGATGGTGCCGCCGTCCATGATGATCAGCTCGTCCATCCGGCGCACGGTCGAGAGCCGGTGGGCGATGACGAGTGCCGTCCGCCCTTCGAGCAGCGTCAGCAACGCATCCTGGATGGCCGCCTCGCTCTCGGAGTCGAGCGCGCTGGTGGCTTCGTCCAGGATCAGGATCGGCGCATCCTTCAGGATGGCGCGCGCGATCGCAATGCGCTGGCGCTGCCCGCCAGAGAGCTTCACGCCCCGTTCGCCAACCATCGTGTCGTACGCCATCGGCAACGACTCGATGAAGCCGGCGGCGTGCGCCAGCTCCGCCGCCCTGCGCACGTCCGCGTCCGTGGCGTCCGGCCGCCCCACGCGGATGTTGTCCGCGATGGAGCGGTGGAACATCGACGGATCCTGCGGCACATACGCAATCGTGCGCCGCAGCATGGTCTGCGGCACGGTGTCGATGGGCGTTCCGCCGATGAGAATCCGCCCGGCCTCCACGTCGGAGAACCGCAGCAGCAGCCGTGTCAGCGTGGTCTTGCCGCCGCCGGAACGCCCGACGAGTCCCAGCTTGGAACCCGACGGAATGTCGAGCGACAACCCCTCGAACAGCAGGGGCTGCGAGTCGCTGTAGCGGAAGCTCACGTTGCGCAGGGCGATGCTGTGGTCGACCGGCGTGAACGGCACCGGGTCCGGCCGATCGCTCACGACCGGCGGGTCGAGCAGCAGATCGGCGAACTGCGCCGCATCCGTCAACGCCGTCTCCAGCACGCGGTAGATGCGGTTGAACTCCCACATCACGCGCGTGGCGGTGGAGTAGTAGCTGAACGTGATGAACACCGCCTCCAGGCTTGCCCCGGTCGTGCCGCGCGTGGCGAGCGCCGTCACCAGCCCGAGGATGTTGGTCGTGACGAACATCGAGGAGGTGACGATGTCGATGCGGAAGTTCTGGTAGTCCCAGGACCGCTTCGTCTTCGCCCCGAAGTCGCCCACGTTGGCCGCGTGGATGCGCGCTTCGTGATCCTCACGCGCGAACGCGCGGACCACTTCCGCATTGGTGATGGAGTCCGCCAGGTGGCCAGCCAGCGTGTTCGAGGCCGCCTCGCGGATGTCCACCAGGGCCCGCCCCCGGCGCACGATCGGGATGACGATCGACACCGTGATGACGAGCACCGAGAAGAGCACGACGATCAGCCACGGCGAGTACTGCCACAGCACCGCCGCCACGAACACCAGCGGCAGCATCGTCGGCGCAATCATGAAGACGAGCACGTCGAACACGTCTTCGTACCGCCGCGCATAGCCGAGCGCGCGCTTGGTGAGCGAGCCGGAGAAGTTGCTCTGGAAGAACGTCAGGTCCTTCGCGAGCAGTTCGTCCATCGCCTCCAGGTACAGCGCTTCGAGGCCGCGGACCTCGACCCGCGTGATCAGGATGGTGGCGATGCGCCAGCATGCCTGCCCGGCGATCCACAGCCCGGCAAACGTCAGGATGTACGGCAGCAGGTCGGGCCACGTGAGCGTCTCGTTCCGGCCCAGCCGGCCGAGGAGCCGCGCGATGACGAGCGGCGGCGCGTAGTGGTTCAGGATGTCCGCAATGGCCGGCAGCAGCACCGCGGCCGTGGACATGATCGGCGTCTTCCTCGCCTGGCGCCAGTATCTGGCCAGCACCAGCCGCAGCGACGCCGTGAGGCGGCTTCCCTCCGGTGGTTTCAGTTCGGTTGTCATGACTGTTCTCGAAACGATCGCGAGCCAAAAGAAAAAGGGCCATCACCTGCGACAGGTGATGGCCCTTCGAAAAGGCCGCGTCTTGCAGACGGTTCACCTGCGCATGTGTCTATCGACATACGTGCCGGCCTGCGGCCGGACGCACGACATGACGTGGAGAATGGCGGTGAACATGGTCTTGAGAGTAGGCCACACCGTTCACGCGCGTGTCAACCTCCGTATCCTGGATACGCCTCGGTCCTACAGGCGCGGCCGCACGGCCGCGCTCGGTGTGGCACCATGACCGTCATATGTCGAGCCTGCCCTCAACACCCACGGTAGACGTGGTCGAGCACCTGCACGGACGGCGCGTGTCCGATCCGTACCGGTGGCTCGAAGACGAACACAGCCCGGCCGTGCGCGCGTGGATGGACCTGCAGGATGCCCACGCACACAGCATCCTCGACCCCCTTCCGGCCCGTGCGCCGATGCTGGCGCGCCTCCGCGACCTGCTGTTCATCGATGTTCTCTACGCACCGGTGCACCGCAAGGGCCGGTACTTCTACGCGCGGCGCCACGCGGATCGGGAGAAGGCGATCGTCTACTGGAAGGACGGCGAAGACGGCGCCGAGCAGGTGCTCTTCGACCCGAATACGTGGGCGTTCGGAATGGACGCCGCGCTCGGTCCTTGGGTGCCGAGCCGCGATGGGCGCTACTGCACCTATAGCGTGAAGGAGAACAACTCCGACGAGAGCGTGACCCGCATCCGCGACGTGGCCGCGGGCGTGGACCTGGCCGACGTCCTGCCGGGCACGCGGTACTACGCTCCGTCGTGGCTCCCGGACAGCAGCGGGTTCTACTACACGCGGATTCCGCCGCTCGGCGGCGCGGTGACCGTGGCCGAGCGTCCCGGTTTCGCCGAGGTCTGTTTCCACGCGCTCGGCACCGACCCGGCCGGCGACGTGGTGGTCCACCCCGCGACCGGCGATGCGAAGACCTTCATCAACGGTGTCGTCTCGCGTGACGGCCGGTGGCTCGTCGTGGCCATCCAGCGCGGCTGGAACTCGACGGATCTCTTCGTGCTCGACCGCACCGTGAACGGCGGGGCGTGGCAGACGCTGGTGTCCGGCACCGACGCGCTCTACGACGTCTTCGTCTGGAACGACCGCTTCTACATCCACACGAACGACGGCGCGCCGCGCTTCCGCGTGCTCTGCGCGGATCCGGCGCGGCTGGAACGGCAGCAGTGGCGGGAGGTCATCCCCGAGAGCGACGCCACCCTCGAGTCCATGTGGCTGGCCGGCAACCGGCTCGTGGTGGACTACCTCCGCAACGCCGCGAGCGAACTGTGCGTGTTCGAACTGGACGGCACGCCGGTGCGGACGATTGCGATCCCCCCGCACGGGTCGTGCAGCGGCCTGACCGGCAATCCGGATGATGACGACGCCTACGTGTCGTACTCGTCGTTCACGCAGCCCGCGGTGATCTACCGCACGTCGATGGCGACCGGGGCGACGCGCGAATGGGCGCGGGTAAGCCCGCCCCTCGACATGTCGGACGTCCGCACGGAGCAGGTGAAGTACCGGTCGAAGGACGGCACCCTGGTGTCCATGTTCCTGCTCTACAGGAGTGGGGCTCCGCGCGATGGGTCGAACCGCACCATCCTGTACGGCTACGGCGGGTTCAACGTGAACATGACGCCGTCCTTCAGCTCCATGCGCGCCGTCTGGCTCGAGCGCGGCGGCGTGTTCGCGATTCCCAATCTGCGCGGTGGCGGCGAGTACGGCGACGGCTGGCACCGCGACGGCATGCGGCTCAAGAAGCAGAACGTGTTCGACGACTTCATCGCCGCCGCGGAGTACCTCATCGCCGAAGGGTGGACCTCACCGGCGCGCCTCGCCATTTCCGGCGGCTCCAACGGCGGGCTCCTCGTGGGGGCCGCGCTCACGCAGCGGCCCGAGCTGTTCCGCGCCGTGCTCTGTGCGGTGCCGCTGCTCGACATGCTGCGCTATCACCTGAGCGGTTCCGGCCGCACCTGGATCCCCGAGTACGGATCGGCCGACGATGCCGCCGAGTTCGAGGCGCTGTACCAGTACTCGCCGTATCGGCGGGCCGTCGACGCCCCTCCTCGCGCGTATCCCGCCGTCCTGTTCGAATCGGCCGACCATGACGATCGCGTGGACCCGCTGCATGCGAGGAAGATGGCGGCTGTGCTGCAGGCGCGGCAGGCAGCGCCGTCGCCGGTGCTGCTCAGCATCGAGCGCAACGCGGGGCACGTCGGGGCCGACCGCATGGGCCAGGTCGCCGAGCGCATTGCCGCGCACCTGGCGTTCCTCGAGTCGCAGTTGTCCTGAGGCGGTCGGTTCGCCCGAACGCATCTCGCTAGCCAGCCAGTTCACTCCGGCCATCCAGCGGATCCGTCCATTCCCGATTGCCGTTCCACGAATGTGGGACGGCCGGGAGCGGCCCCTCGCGCGGCACTCCGCCGGCGAGGGCGGCCGCCGGGTCCGATCCCCGGGAGTGGACCATGCCTGGATCCGTCCGTCGCTACGCCGTGTATGCCTGTGCCGCTGTGTGCGTGCTGAGTCGCGCTGCCGCCGCGCAGGATCTCGTGACCGACCGTCCCGACTTCACCGAATCCAGCGAGGTGGTCGGCACGGGCCGCGTCCAGTTCGAAACAGGACTGTCGATCGAGGCCGACGGCCAGGGCCCCGACCACGTCCGCGACCTCACCCTCCCGTCGTCGCTCGTGAGAATCGGCCTGTCGTCGCGTGTCGAACTGCGGCTGAGCAGCGACGGGTTCACCTCGGAGCGGCAGGGGCCCACCGGCATCCGGGGGCTCTCGGACGTCGAGGTTGGCGCGAAGGTGAAACTGCTGCAACAGGATCGGGCCGGCTTCGACATGGCGATCATCCCCATGGCGTCGCTGCCGACGGGCGCGGCCTCGTTCTCCGAAGGTGTGGTGGTCCCGACGCTGAAGCTGACCTGGGCACGCTCGCTGCCCGCCGGCGTCGACCTGAGCGGCAACTACAACATGACCTCGGCGCCGGACCAGGACGGGCGCTACCTGCAGCAGGCCGTGAGCCTCTCGATGGCGCATGACCTGCCGCGTGGCTTCGGCGGCTACTTCGAGGCGTACGGCTTCACGCCGATGGGACCGGGACAGGCCAGCGGGTGGACGCTCAATGGAGGCGTCTCGCACGCACTCGGCGCGAATGCGCAGCTGGATGTCGAAGCGGGCCGCGGCGTCACCGCGGACGCGCCGGACTGGTTCGTCGGCTTCGGGTTTGCCGTGCGCGGGTGGTTCCGCGGGCGCCCCTGACGGCCCGCAGGCATGGCGCTGGCACCTCGGGCGTCGGCCCGGGGCGCCAGCGGCCGCGTGCACGAGCTGGCGAGCCCCTCCACAAGTCGACGCCAGACGCGGTAGACTCTCTGGTGCCTGTGGTCCGTGCTTCGGGGGAGCGTTACATCGTGCGGAGAGCGTCGAGTCTGGCAGCGATTGCGGTAGCAGCGGTACTGTGTGCGGCGTCCGGTGCCCGCGTCGAGGGTCGCCCGGCCATTGCGGTCGAGCCGTTCCGGTTCGTCCCGACCGGTCTGGTGCTCGCCGAGGGAAGCCCGGTCGAGCACGGCAAGTACCTGGTCGAGCATGTCGCACGGTGCCCGGAGTGCCACACGCCCCGCACCGAGTCCGGTGAACTGGATCGCTCGAAGTGGATGAAGGGCGCCATGGTGGCGGCGCTGCCGATGCGCTCGCCCAACGACTGGCGCAAGCGGACGCCGGATCTGTCGTCCACCAGCCCGCTGTGGATCCGCTGGGGGCAGGACGGGGTCGCCCGGTTCCTGCAGACCGCCCGCAGCCCGCATGGCAGCCCGGCCGAACCGCCGATGCCGGCGTTCACCCTCGCCGCGCCGGACGCCGAGGCGATCGTCGCCTACCTGCGCACACTGCCGTAGTTCGCACCGGCCAGGACGGCTGACAACCGCTCCACCACGGTGGACCTGAGGATGCGCCTTCTACGCTAGCGGCTCACGGCGTCTGCCAGCGCGAGCGCGTCGACGAACGCCGGCACATCCTCGAACTCCCAGTCGGCGTGGGCGCGGCGTTCCTCGATGACATGCGGCCACCACTGGCCGACCAGCCGCGTCACCAGTACCGTGCCGATGCCGAGCGCCCGCGCACCTCGATGTTCACTGCTGCCGCCGTCGCCGACGAAGAGCGCGTCTGCTGGCGCCACACCCAGCGTGTCCAGCGCGTGCCGGTAGATGCGGGCATCGGGTTTCCGCATCCGTAGCGCGTACGAGAAGCAGGTGACGTCGAACCGTTCCCGCAGCGGCGACTCCTCCCAGCACTCCACATCGTCGGCGCCCGCGTCCGAGATGAGCGCGGTGCGAATGCCCGCGGCGCGCACGCGGTCGATGGCGTCGAGCACCGCGGGATCGACCTGGATCAGCGCGACTTCCAGCCGGCGCCGACGGCTTTCCACGGCTCGATGGATGCGGTCGTGCCCAACCGTCGCGTCGAGCAGGTGGGTGACCCGCCGCATCGCCTCGACTGCATCCGTCACGTCGCCGAGCGCGCGTCCGCACACATCCTCCTGATAGAAGAGCCGCTCCCACTCCTTCGGCGGCACCCCGAGGATCTGCCCGATGGAGTCGAACCCCATCGACTCCGGGGTCGGGATGCTCACGAGCGTGTGGAACAGGTCGAAGAGCACGGCGCGGGGCAGGGGCAGCGGGCGCGGTTGGGACACGCCGCTGATTGTACGCGCGCTCTCAGGGCGTGCCGGCCGTGCCCGCAGGGCGTCGTACGTAGCGCCACACTTCAGTGTGGCGAGACTACAATCGAGGACACATGAAACTGCTCGTCTCCTACCTGAAGGGCTACTGGACCCTGGTGGTCTTCGCGCTCGTGCTCGCGGCGATCAACCAGGTCTTCTCACTGCTGGATCCGCTGATCTTCCGCCACGTGATCGACGAGTACGCAACGCGCTTCTCGGAGTACACGACCGGCGAGTTCTTCCGCGGCGTGAGCGTGCTCCTCGCGGCCGCCGTCGGCGTCGCGTTCGTCTCGCGCGTGGCGAAGAACTTCCAGGACTACTTCATCAACGTGATCACCCAGCGGCTTGGCGCGCAGATCTATGCGGACGGCATCCGTCACTCGCTGGAGCTGCCGTACTCGGTGTTCGAGGATCAGCGGAGCGGCGAAACGCTCGGCAAGCTGCAGAAGGTGCGCACGGACGTCGAGAAGCTCATCTCGGCCTCGATCAACATCCTGTTCACGTCGCTGGTCGGGATCATCTTCGTGATGGCGTACGCCTTCAGCGTGCACTGGCTGATTGCGCCGATCTACTTCCTCACGGTGCCCGCGCTCGGCTTCCTCAGCTCGGTCCTGAGCCGGAAGATCAAGACGATCCAGAAGGTGATCGTCGCAGAGACGACGGCGCTCGCCGGTGCGACGACCGAGTCGCTGCGCAACATCGAGCTGGTCAAGAGCCTCGGCCTCGCGCCGCAGGAGATCGCCCGCCTGAACAGCACCACCGACAAGATCCTCCAGCTCGAACTGAAGAAGGTGCGCTACATCCGGAGCCTGAGCTTCATCCAGGGCACGGTGGTGAACTTCCTGCGCACGAGCATCATGTTCCTGATGCTCTACCTGATCTTCACGCGCGCCATCACGGTGGGGCAGTTCTTCTCGCTCTTCATCTACTCGTTCTTCATCTTCGGGCCGCTGCAGGAACTCGGGAACATCATCAACATCTACCGCGAAGCCGAGGTGTCGCTGAAGAACTTCCAGGACATCCTCGACATGAAGAAGGAGCCGCGTCCCGACCAGCCGGTGGCGCTGCCGGCGCTCGAGACGCTCACCTTCGCGCATGTCGGCTTCCAGCACCAGAGCGCGTCGTCGCCCGCCCTCACCGATATCTCGTTCGAGGTGCGGCGCGGCGACACCATCGCCTTCGTCGGCCCGTCAGGCGCCGGAAAGACGACGCTGGTGAAGCTGCTGGTGGGACTGTATCCGCCGCAGTCCGGCGACATCCTGTACAACGGGCACTCGGCGTCCACGGTGGACCTGAACCAGCTGCGCGAGCGCATCGGCTTCGTCACCCAGGACACGCAGCTGTTCTCGGGCACGATCCGCGAGAACCTGCTCTTCGTGAATCCATCGGCGACCGACGCGGAATGCCTCGACGTGCTGCGCAAGGCAGCGTGCCACACGCTGCTCGCCCGCGCGCAGAACGGGCTCGACACCGTGATTGGCGAAGGGGGCGTGAAGGTGTCGGGCGGCGAGAAGCAGCGACTGTCCATCGCCCGCGCCCTCCTGCGTCGCCCGCACCTGCTCGTGTTCGACGAGGCGACCTCATCCCTCGACTCGCTGACCGAGGAGGAAATCGGCCAGACCATCCGCGAGGTCGGCGCGAGCCAGGATGTAATGACGATCCTCATCGCGCACCGGCTCTCGACCATCATGCACGCGGACCGCATCTTCGTGCTGGAGCGCGGCTCCATCGTGGAAGCCGGGTCGCACGAGGAGCTGCTGGCCGAGAAGGGCCTCTACTACGCGATGTGGCGCCAGCAGATCGGCGAGCGCCGGCCGCTGGGCGCGCCGGCGGTGGGTGGGCCTGCGGCCCCGCGGACCCCGGCAGTCGCGCGGGCGTGAGCCTCGCATCACTTCGCGCTGCACATGAAGACGCTCAGGTAGTACACCGTCTTCGTTCCTGAGCGCTGCTCGCCAAGGGTGAGCTGCCCGCTCGCCGCCGCGAAGGCCCGCAGCGCCGCGGACTGGCGTTCTTCGCCCTGCTCCGCCCGGACCTCGTCGGTCGAGACCCGGTAGCCGTCGCGGGCGTTGACCGCGGGCGTGAGTGCCCGCAGGCGCACCCGACCGACAGGGAAGGCGAGGCTGTTCGGGATGGGCCCTCCGCGTTCGACCTGCCGGCCGCGCTCGGCGGTCAGGAGGTTGACGAGGCTCTGGGCGCGGGTCCGGTTCGGCTCACCGCCGCTCTCACACCAGAACACGTCGATGTCCCAGCCCAGATCGACGTAGGCCTGACGCACCGCCGCCTGCACCGCGCTCTGCGCTGGCGTCTGCGCGCCATCGGGCGTCGCCACCGGGGGCACGTACGTGGGCTCGGGCGCGGCGGTGATGGCCGACGGGGGCGGAGCGCCCCCTGCAGCGCCGGAGCGGCCGCCGCTCGACGGGGCCGGCGCGGGCAGGGGCCGGGGCGCCGTTGGTGGGGCGGGCCGTCCCGCCGCGTTGGCCTGAGCGGTCGGGAGAATCGCGCGCAGGCTCGTGGCCGCGTTCTCCACGTCCTGCGTCTTCGCCTCGAGCTGCAGCTGGGCCTCGTGCAGTTCGTCGGTCAGCGCATCGAGCTGTGCCTGCTGCCGCCAGAGGTAGACACCGGCGGCTGCCGCGACGATGAGGAGCAGGATGGCCAGCCCCCCGGCGATCTTCGTGCGGCGCCCGAGTTCGTTGAGCGTGGCCTGCCGCTCGGCCAGACGCGCCTGCTCCGCGCTGGTGCGCAGCTGCTCGGCGGCGTCGCTCTCGTTGATGTAGTCGCGATGGAACTGCGTGGGCTCGGGCGCACCGGGCTTCCACGCCTTCAGCCAGGCCTGCGCGGCCTTCAGGTCTGTCCCGCGCAGCAGCAGATCCTCTGGACGATCCCGCTGATGCCACCGCAGGGCATCGTCGGCCAGCCGCGTGTGTTCGCGCACCCAGGCGAGGTCGGTCCGCAGCGCCGACGCCAGCTCGCGCAGGGAGGCGCCGTAGCTGTGCCCCTTCGAGAAGAAGACGTAGTTCAGGCGCCGGAGCGGCTCGGGGGTGTCGGCCTCCGGCACGTCGATGGCCACGACCGGAATGACGCGCTTCGAGAGCGTTTCGGCCTGCTTGATCTCCCAGGCACAGCGCTCGGACCGCACCGACGCCGGCGTGAGCACGTAGACGACCGTGTCGGCCTGCTGCAGGAGGTTGACGAGGCGAGCCTCCCAGTCCTCACCGCCGCCGATGTCATGACGATCGAGGAACGGGTCGAACCCCGCCGCCTCGAGGCCAGCCATCAGTTCCTCGGCGAAGGCGCTCCCGTCGCTCCGGGCGTAGGAGATGAATACGCGCAGGCTCGTGTCGGCCATCGTCTGTCCGGGACAGCTTAGCGCGGCTCGCGGTGAACTGTGTGCGCGAACTGACGGACGCGACCGCGCGTCACTTCGGCTTCAGCGACTTGTAGTACGCCTCGATCGGCTGGAACGGACCGAGTTTGTGCTGCTCTTCGGGGAACGTGTCTGCGAACGGGCCGTAGGGATTGTCGACCGGCTTCGTCGTGCGGTCCGGGTAGTCGCGCTCCAGGTTCGGCATCTGGGGCCGCGGCTGGACGTTGATGAACGCGGCCACGTCGAAGGCCTCGTCGTCGGTGAGCGTCGCTTCACCGAGCGGCATGCGCGCCTTGATGAACCGGGCGGCGGTGAGGACGCGGTGCAGGCCGGCGCCGTCGTTGAACGAATCGGGTCCCCACAGCGGCGGGAAGAGGTAGCCCTTGCGCCGGTCTTCCGCGGCCAGGCGGCCCTGGCCGTTGACGCCGTGGCACACCGTGCACCGGCTCTCGAACACCTGGCGTCCGTGCTCGGGGTCCGCGGCACGTGCAGGCGTCTTGAACGCCGCTGGCTCCGAGGGTTTGCGGCCCGTGGCACCTGTGGCCGTGTACTGTGCGTTGAGGCTGCGCAGGTAGGACGCGATGGCGATCATCTCCGGGCTGCCCATCGGCAGCGGCTTGCCGTTCATGCTCCGCTGCATGCACTCGTTGATGCGGTCCTCGATGTCGGTCATCACGCCCGCACGGCCGGAGAAGCGCGGGTAGTGGTCGTCGGTCTGCTGCAGCGTGAGCGTGCCCGGTTCGCCGCCCGCTTCCAGGTGGCACGAGCCGCAGTTCAGGCGGCTGTTGATGTACTGCAGGCTCGCGTCGGGCTGGTCCGGTCCGAGCAGTTCGGCCGTGTGAGCCACCAGCCGTCGTCCGTATTCCTCGGTGGCGTGGGAGGGCGTGGATCGGTCGGCACTCCGTGCGCGAAGACCCGAGGCGGCGAACAGGCCGACGGCCAGTACCGCAATCCCGGCGACGGCGCCGGCGCCGATGAACAGGCCGAAGCCCCTTCTGCTCGGTCATGATCTGCCCTCGTGGCGACGGCGTTCGTGCGCCTGCAGCCTGTCCTGGAACTGGTGCTTCGGCTCCTCGATGCGGTCGCGCAGGGCCGGCGAGCGCAGCCACGCGAGCGCGAACAGGCCCGTCAGCACGAGCGATGCCCCGACGATGAGGTTCGTAATCATGGCTGCGCCGCTCCGGTCCGGCCGGTGTAGAACGCCCGCACGTAGTGCGAAACGGCCGTCACGTCGGCATCGGAGAGTTCGGTCGTGAACGGGGCCATGGGGGTACCGGGCACTCCGCGCCTGATGGCAGCGGCGGCGCGCGCGAGCGTGGCGCGCTGTGCAGTGAAGTCGGCCGGCGCCACCGCCAGCGCGGCGGCTGCCGTGCCCAGTCCATCACCGCGGGCGCCGTGGCACTGGGCGCAGTGCTGCTGATAGACGCGGGAACCCTGTTCGAGCTGTTCCGCCGCGGGAACCGGGTCCTGGGAGGGGGCGTGCAGCGCCTGCACGGCTGCGACCAGTGAGGCGAGATCGGCCGGGGCGTGATCGCGCCACGCGGGCATGGCGGTGCCGGACACCCCGTTCCACAGGGCCTGCGCGACACGCGCGCCGGTGTACTCGTGGTCGGCCAGGTTGGCGGGAGCCGGCGAGAGACCGGCGGCGCCTGGACCATCGCCCGCGCCTCGGGGTCCGTGGCACGACGCGCAGTGGTCGGCGTAGAGCCTGGCCCCGGCGGCTCCGTCGGCTGCGCCTGGCAGCGCGGGCACCTCGCGCGATCGGCGGGTGCGCGCCGGGTTGGCGTTGAGCGGGCCGTGAAACGCCATCTGCATCATCTCGTCGTCGGCGCAGTTGCAGGCCTCGCGCGCGTGGGCTTCGCCTTCCGGGGCCGCAAGCTCGCGCGCCCGGCCGAGCGAGTTCAGGTAGGCGACGAGGTCGCGCGCATCCTGCCGCGGCCGGGTGGAGGCACCGTCGAAGAGGCCCGGGTAGGCGGGCATCACCGAGAGCGACACCACGGAGCGCGGGGCGAAGAAATGCTGATAGTGCCAGTCGTCGGAATGGTTGCCGCCCGCGCGCGCCAGGTCCGGGCCGATGCGCCGCGTCCCCCACAGGTGCGGGTAGTCGAACCGCGTCTCCCACGCGAGTGTCGGCGCCCCGAAGCGCGCTTCGTCCGACTCCAGATAGCGGACCTGCTGCGTGTGGCAATAGGCGCAGCCCTCGCGTGCGTAGATCGCGCGGCCGCGCTGCTCGCTCGCACTGAGCGGCAGGGCGGCGGCAGGGGCCATGGCCTTCGCATCGGCGTCGAGCACGCGCTTCGGCCAGTAGCCGAGCAGGAGTACCGAGAGGATGAAGAACCCGATGCCCGCCACGCTGGCAACGAAGTAGGCAGTGCGGAGGGCGCTGCCGGTGCGGTTCGTCGTGCTCATGCGAACTCCGGCGCAACGGTGTCGGCGGGCACGTCAGCGCTCACGCCGGACTGCGGACCCGTGGTGAACCCGACGAGCAGCGCGATGAACCCACCAACGAGCGGGATGGCCGAGAGCGAGCGGATGGCCCAGTACGGTTTCGATGCGGTGACGGCCGCCAGCCACGGCGCGCCCGATTTCCAGAACGCCCCCTGCTGCAGGCCGGCCAGCGTCAGGTCCGACATCATCACGATCACCCCGATGGTGAGCAGCCACCACGCGAGCTCGATCGCCGGGCGGTTGAAGTGCCGGCCCGGCAGGCGCTCCCACGCGTAGACCAGCCCGCCCGCGGCCGCGAAGCTGGCGAAGCCGAGCATCGCCAGGTGCGCGTGGCCGATCACCCAATCAGTGAAGTGCACGGTCTGGTTGATTGACATCTGCGCCTGCAGCGCGCCCTGCACGCTGACGATCACGTAGAACAGCGTCGACGCACCCATGAAGCGCAGCGCCGGATCCCGCGGCAGGAACCCTGCGCCTCGCATCGACAGGAACAGATTGGTGACGACGATGAGGACGGTGACGCCGAGGAGTCCGGAAGCCGCCACCGCGCCGACCTGCGCCGGCATCGGGATGACGGAGAACACGTAGTGGTGCGTGCCGTTCAGCGGATACAGGAAGAACAGCAGCCAGAACCCGAGCATCGACAGGAAGTGGCTGAACACTGGCCGTCCCATCGACGCCGGAATCACGAAGTAGATGATGGCCAGCGCCATTGGCGTGACGAACAGGCCCACGGCGTCGTGAATCCAGAGCCCGCTGAATGCCGCACCCGCCGCACCAGGCACGAACTCCGGCACGAGGTTGCCCATCGGGTACGCGAGCAGGGTGAAGATGAGGCCGCCGAGCACGTACCAGCTGGACACGTAGAGCGACTCCACGCCGCCCCTGAAGAAGCCGGGGAGGAACTGCACGGCTGCCATCAGGAAGCAGACGACGATCATCGCGTCGATCACCAGCGGGAACTCGGCCCACTCGAGCGGCTGGCTCACGCCGGACAGCACGAGCAGCCAGCCCGGCACCACGACCGCGAGGTTCCACAGTGCGAAGAGCCACTGCCCGAGGCGCCGGCTCATGACCGGGCGTCCGCTCAGCACCGGCACGCCGTGATAGAGGAACGCCAGGAACGCGTTCACCAGCCAGCCGAAGAGGATGCCCTGAGTGTGCGCGTAGCGCAGCCGCCCCCACGAGAGCCAGGCCGTGCCGCCCGTGAGGTCGGGCCACAGCAGTTCGAGGGACGCGATGACGCCGAAACTGGCCGCGAACAGCAGCGTCGCCAGCGAGGCGATGCCGTGGGCGAAGACCAGGTCGTGTTCGATGGCGGGCGCGGTGCGCGGTGCGGGCGGGCGCATGTGGCCCGATTATATGCGCCCGGGTGGACGAGCGTTCCGGACGGCTGCCGGGGGACTGGTGGAGACGGCGCCGCCTGGTCTGCACGCGAGTTCTGAGTTCTAACGCCTGAGTTCTGACGTCGGGACGGGTTCGCGGTGCTCCGACCTGACCCACCGCTCCGGCCTGAGTCATTTGTCGGAATTTTGATGACACTGTAGAGCTAGGATCGACAGTGAGGCACCAGCGGTGGATGAACCCACGCCCGCAGCCGTGACGCATCAGGGCCAGGCGAACCCGGCCTTTGGGCAGTTCGCGCGCCTCTGCGCCGAGAACAGCAGCGTAGGACTGGTGTACTTCGACCGCGATGCGAATGCCGTCTGGATCAACCCCGCGGCCGCTCGCTCCTTCGGCTTGAGCCAAGGGGATCTGCCGCGGCTCGCCAGTCACGAGCGGCGTTCGATGATGCTGGCGGAGGACGGAACGCCGCTCGCGCCACATGACTTTGCGCCCGTCCAGGCCATTCGGACGGGGCGGACAATTCAGCAGGTGTTCGGCTTGCCGACGGGTGCCTGGTTCGAGGCCAGCGTCCAGCCTGTAATCGATGCTGGTGGTGCCGTGAATGGAGCCGTGATGTCCGTCACGGACATTACGGCGGTCCGGCTTGCCCGCAGCGAACTGGCAAAGACCGAAGCCATGCTGTCGTCCGTCTTCGCCGCGATGCAGGAAGGCGTCGTCGTGCAGAAGCGCGGCGGAGCCATCATCCACGCGAACGCTGCCGCCGAACGCATCCTCGGATTGACCGCCGACCAGATGTCCGGTCGGACATCGATGGACCCCCGGTGGAAGGCAGAGCACGAGGACGGTACGCCGTTTCCGGGCGAGACCCATCCGGCGATGGTCGCCCTGGCGACGGGTAAACCCGTACGCGGCGTCGTGATGGCAGTTCACCGTCCTGCGGACGCTTCGCGCGCACTTATCGAGATCAACTCCGAGCCGCTTTGGAGCACGGCTCAGAGCGTGACCCATGCGGTGACGACTTTCCTCGACATCACGAAGAGGAGAGCCGCGGAGAACGAGCTTCGGGCGATGGCTGCTCGGGTATCGGACCTGTACGATCGCGCCCCGTGCGGCTATCACTCGCTCGGCCCTGACGGCCGGTATCTGGAGATCAACCAGACCGAGCTCGAGTGGCTGGGCGTGTCGCGCGAAGACGTCATCGGCCTCAAGAGCCCGTCTGATTTCATGACCGAGGAAAGTCGCGAGACGTTTCCGGCGCACTGCGCTGAGCTTCGCGCCGGACATGAGACTCACGGGGTGGAGTGCGACATTGTCAGGCCGGGTGGCGGGACTAGACGTGTCAGCGTGACAGCCTCGTCAGTTACGGCTGAAGACGGGCGGTTCCTGAGGACGCGCTCCGTCATGTATGACATCTCGGACCTGCACGAACTCCGCAAAGCACTGATGCAGAGGACCCACGAGATGGAGTCGATGCTCGACAACGATGTCGTCGCCATCGCGCGACTGCGGAACCGCCGTTTCGTCTGGGTCAATCGCGCTGCCGCCGCCATGTTCGGTTATGAGCCGCAGCAGATGGTCGGGCTGTCAACCCGCGTGACGTATCCCGAGGATTCTGCGTTCGAGGCCACAGGCAAGTCCTTCTATGCTCAGGTGCGCGCGACGGGTGCTTTCCGCCAGCAGACCGAGTTGGTGAGGAAAGACGGTTCACGTATCTGGGTCGATCTCTACGGAGCGCCGCTGGCCGGCACGGACGACGCCCTGGCGTTCTTCGCCGATCTCACGGCGATTCGCAATGCACAGGCGCGCATGATGGAGGCGCGGCGGATGGAGTCCGTTGGTCGCCTGGCTGGTGGAGTCGCGCACGAGTTCAACAACAAGCTGCAGACGGTGCTCGGAATATCTGAATTGGCGCTGCTCGACACCGGCGTCAGCGAAGCAACCGCGCAGGACTTTCACGAGATTCAGAAAGCGGCACGGCACGCGGCTGATATTGCCCGGCAGTTGATGGCCTACGCTGGAAAGCAGCACGGCGTGGCTGAAGTGACCGACCTCCGCTCGGCGGTGAAGGCTCGGTTCCCGCTTCTGACGCCCCTGCTGCCGATGGGCGTGGAACTGGCCCTCGACGCGAATGACGCCGTGTGGCCGGTGCGGATCGACCCCGCGCAACTCACCGAAGCGCTCGCCAATCTCGTGATGAACGCCATCGAATCGATCGCGGCAGACGGGCGCGTTTCCATTCACGTCGGCAATCTCACGGTTGATCCGGAACGTGCCGAGCGCACCGCCGAAGGTCGCACAGGCGACTTCGTGGAGATCCTGGTGCGTGATACGGGCGTTGGAATGTCGCCCGACGTGTTGAAACGAGCGTGTGAACCCTTCTTCACCACGAAGCGGTTCGGACGGAACAGCGGACTCGGCCTGTCTACCGTGTACGGAAGCGCCCTTCAGAATGGCGGCTGGCTGGAAATATCAAGCGAGGTCGGCAGGGGCACAGCCGTTTCCTTCCTGCTGCCGCGAATGGGCGCACAGTCGACGCCAGGAAGCCACTGACGGCTCTGGTCCGCCGCCGGCCACTGCGACACGGCCACGCTCCCGCAGCGCTCATGCACCCCTGACGTTTCGGTCGTCCAGCAGGGCAAAGCCGATACAGGCAGCTAAAGTGTTTGTATTGTGTGGATTAAGTGGTGGGCGCTACTGGATTCGAACCAGTGACCTCATGCGTGTGAAGGATTTCAGCTACTAGCACACGGTAGATCGCCGTACTCCGACCTGACACAAATCAGCGAGATCACTGAGCAAATCACTGCGATTCACGTTGTACGCAGTACTAGCGCGTGCTACCGTCGTCCACGTCCGCTGCACCCCCACTGCACCCCAGCGAATCCGCTCAAGGGTGCAATTCCACAGGTGGGGCATCCGTTCAGCGCCTGAGGACTCGACCATGCTCCGGAAGATCACTGTTGAACTGACGCGCAAGCTTCCCACCCGCGACGTGGACATCCGTGACACCAAGCTCACCGGTTTCATGATCCGCTGCCGGGCGACGGGCAGGCACGTCTACCGGGTCCAACTGGGACGTGCGCGCGCGATGACAATCGGGCCGGTGGCGGAATTGACGCCGGAGCAGGCCAGAGACAAGGCGTGGGAGCACCTGAACGCCGACAAGAGGGGGCTGGACCCTGTCGCCCGGAAGCGCGCAGAGAAGGCCCGCAAGCCCTTCAGCGCCTTTCTGGACGACGACTATGAGCCGTGGGTGCTGGAGCACCACAAGCGGGGTGCTGAATCGCTGCGTCGTCTCCGCACGGTGTTTGCCGAACTGAATCACCGCAAGCTCGATGAGATCACGGCGTTCACTGTGGAGAGTTGGCGAACGAAGTGGCTGAAGTCCACAGGTGCCAAACCGGCAACCGTGAACAGCTACGTCACAACGCTTCGCGCCGCCCTGTCCCGCGCGGTCGAGTGGGGCATGATTCCGGCGCACCCCCTCAAGAGCGTGAAGCAGTTGAAGGAAGACAAGACCGGCCGCGTGAGGTTCCTCAGCGCCGCCGAGGAAACCCGCCTTCGCGACGCCCTGGCCAAGCGAGACGAGGCACGCAAGGCGCGCCGGGAGAAGGCGAACGCATGGCGGCGTGCGCGGGGCTATGCCGAGTACGACGCGGAAGGGCGGGACCACGTCACCGCGATTGTGCTGCTGGCCCTGAATACCGGACTCCGCAAGGGCGAGGTCTTCAATCTGGGATGGGCGGATGTGGACTTGCTGACCAAGCTCGTGACGGTGCGCGGCGAGGGGGCGAAGTCCGGTCAGACTCGCTACGTCAACCTGAACGATGAGGCTCTTGCCGTGCTGAAGGACTGGCGCAAGCTCTCTGGCGGTGACGGCTACGTGTTCCCCGGCCGCGTCGAGGGCAAGCCGCTGGAAGACATCAAGCACGCGTGGGGGCCGCTGATGGAGTCCGCGCGGATCACGAACTTCACGATCCACGACCTCCGCCACACATTCGCGTCGAATCTCGTGATGGCTGGCGTGGACCTGAACACGGTGCGAGAACTGCTCGGACACGCCGACATCAAGATGACGCTGCGTTACGCGCATCTCGCCCCGGAGCACAAGGCTGCGGCCGTCCAGACCCTGATGCGGCGCGTGTCGTAAAAAGATCGCAAGGCAAAGATCGGCGCTATAGATAGCACAGTCATTCTGCGCGCTACCCGTACGCTGGATCCGTGATGACGAGCGCACCAGACTCACGCCCCGCCGCGCAGACCAGCGCAGCGCCAACCCCCGCTACGCTGTTCGAGAACGACGCCGCCAACTACGTCGGCTTCTCGACGGCCTATCTCCGGCTCTGCCGGTCGAAGGGGCGTGGCCCCGCATTCATCCGAGTTGGCCGTTCCATCCGGTACCGCGTAGCCGACCTGGACGCATGGCTTGACGCTCACCGCGTCGAGTTCCGCAACCGCTGACTCTGCGATCTCCGCTCACCTGTTCGCCATGAACCGGTGAACGTCTGCACGTGCGCGTTCCCGTGCGCGTGGGTGGTCTGGGGCGCGTGAGCCGGGCGGTAGCTGCTGCCTTGCCACTGCTGCGGCGGTGGCCGATCACCTTCAACTCTTGATTGCCCGAGGTGTGTCTAATGGCACTGACGACGAAGTGGCCTACGCTGAATCTGGCAGCGGAGTGGAAGGGACGGCACAAGATCAAGCCGCACAACGTGCGGCGCGCGTGGGACGACTACCTGGGGCGCTTCCCGTGGGAGTGGTTCTGTACCCTGACGTTCGACCCGAACCGGGCCCACTCCAAGCGCGACCTCGTAGACCGGGAAGCGTTCGACTGGTGCAATCTGACGGCGCGGACAGTGCGGAGGCCAATCGGCTGGGTCTACGCGCCAGAGCGCACGCGCAGCGGCGCGTGGCACGCGCACGTCCTGATGACCGGAGGGATCGAACGGCGAGAACTGCGGGCCTCAGAAGCCTTCTGGCGCGCGCGAAACGGCATTCTGGACATCAAGGCTGTCTGGGAGCGCCGGGGCGTTAGCATCTACACCTCAAAGTCCGCTTCGATGGCGGGCACGCTGGTTTGCTCCGACACTCTGATGCGCTACCGCAGCGGTCTTCAGGACTCAGTGCTGGTCGCGCTTCATCCTGCCGAACCTGACGCCGCAATCGCCGTCGCCGATTGCTGGACAACACGCGAAGCGCCTAGTTGTCCCGAGCGCGCTGACGATTAAACAGTTCGAGGAAATTCGTGGCCAGAAACATCAGCGGACTGCGGCGCGGCGGGCCTGGACGACCGAAAGGTGTGCCGAACGTCGCTACCCGCACGCTCAAAGAGTTCTGGGGTGGGTTCTTCGACTCCCAAGAGTATCGGCAGAGCGCAAAGCGTCGCATGCTGGCGGGGCGGGCACCCCACTTGGAGACGTACCTGCTGTCCAGAGTGTTCGGTCGGCCCGTTGCTGGCGAAGATTCAACGGCTCTTGCTGGGCCCGCGATAATCACCTACCGCTGGCTCAACGATTCTGACCTGGGTTGACGCAGCTGTCCCGCCGGTCAAGGGAATGCCGTCGCGGATGTAAACGTCCACGGGTGGCAAGCTTGCGCGTCTGCTTATCGATGATGCGAGCGCGCGTCCTGGCTGGGGATAGCAACCGGGAGGTTCAGCCGCTGCGTTGAATGCCGTACCGCCACTGCGTCCTAGCGTCGGGTAGGGGGACCGCGTTGGACATTCATGCTTGCCTAGATAGAATGCCCGGCGAAAGGTTCAAGCCCGCTTGCCACGATGGCTTGGGCCCTCGTTGTGGAGGCCTTTGATGACGCGCGCGCCCCTCGATGCGTTTGGACGTTCCCTTGCGACCGCTCTGAGTAGTGCAACCCTTGCATCTGCTATCGCGTGTAGCGGCGGGTCCACGAGTCCGACGCAAAACTCTGGCAACGCAGGGGGCTCTAGCGGCACGGTGGCGGCACCTACGCAAGCGCGACTGACGGTAAATGCCACCGAGACCTTTAGCGGGAGTCCGATCACCGTCGACTACACAGCAATTTGCGGCGGCTCCAAGGCTAGTGGCAAGACGAATGCAGAAGGCGTACTAGTTCCTGTAGGGACCTGCGAAGTCAGAGTTGGGATGGACGCGAGCGACAGCCGAACATCGTCGCAGTTGGTGCCCTCAATCTACTCGAACTACACCATTGCCGGGGACACAACACTGACGACTGATCTCCCAAGCTGGGAGAAGCTATTCAAGCCGGCTTCCCATCCAAACCTTGAGCCCAAGCACTTCATCGAAGCGTACAGAGGTAGAGGCAATCAAGGCGTGAACCAAACCTGGCGGACACAGCCATCCAAGTACGTCGTCAGCGACCCCAATGGACGCCTGTCTCAGTATGCCGACCCTAGGCAAAACCCGGAGTTTGACTACATCATTCGGGCGTTTGAAGCGGTCAATGACTACACGAGGGGCTTCCTGAGGGTTCCGGATCGGGGCGAGATTGAAATCACGGCCCAGAATAGGGACCACACGACGCTGAGAGAGGGTGAATTCCTGATCAAAATCTCCTCGGGAGGGAACGAGTGGGAGATGCGTCGCAACAACGAGATCATTGCTAGCTATGCGCTAGGAAACACAGACGTCGCAAACGCGTTTACGCTCCAATCAGAAATGGTCTCTGCCGTGCAGGGAGGAGACAGCGAAAGCGAGCCCTACTCTCGGAACGGGATGAGAAATGCAAGAGTGCTCGACATAGATAGAGTCTGGGGAGAGTTCAACTATCAAAAGAGAAGAAATGGGGAGAAGATTCTCCCGTCAGGTGACATCACACCGTCGCCATTCGACTTTCCCGTCGAATTTAGGCTTCAGTGAAGACGTGAGGCTCCAGAACCATTTCAGCACCGCCCTTGTCCCCAAACGTTGCTCGTCGTCCTGGCGCCGGAATGGGCGGCGCTGCAACGCCGCGATCTCGCCGACCTCCGCCCCACAAACAATCCAAGGCAGTGGCCGGTTTAACTCCAAGCGGACCGGCGGCGTTTGCGCTGGCCAGAGATGAACCCTGGCTGTTCTAGTCTCTGGGCGACACGACTGTGACGCCGCCGCCGCCGTGCTTGGCCACGATTTCCGGCCGTTCAGTGGTAAGGCCTGGAACCACTCGGTGTGGTATTCGCAGCGTGATCGGTCGGCGCGGCATCAGAGTGGGCAATTCAAAGCTACCGATCGCGGCAATCTCGGGGGCTATGCGGCCACTTGCGGCGTCGGCTGTGGGTTGAACCGAGCGGTATCTGACTTCAACCATGAAACGCTGCAGCGGTGCCGTTTCGAGGTTCTCGACCACAACGATTGAGTCCATCCGATCGGGGAATTTGACTGGCGTAACGAATCGCACCATGACTCTCGCCGGACCATTGAACGGAAGAGAATCCGCCTTTGCCTCTGGAACTGGCGTCACGGGGAGGAGTTCCAGCGATTCACGGGCGTCGTTCCTCCTAGCCGTGTCGAGCGGCGTAAGGATCGGGGGAGCGAGTCTTGACGGCTTCGGCGGCGTCGGTGGGGCTGGTTCCGGTTCGATGATGCCCAGGATCTTGTAGGTTTCAGATTGAGCCTTCCGGCCGTCGAGGCTCACCGACCACGAAAGCTTGGCAGCATCCCCGTTGAACGTAACGCTGACGCGGTCTGCCAGTGGAACGCGGCAACTCCGCCGGTTGATGTAGTCGAACCGGAGCGCATACTTGCTGTCGCAGTTCACGACAACGACTCGCCCATCAGGCAACCCCAGTGTGAGCGTCGCGCCCATGACTGAATATGCGATCGGGCGTGGTGGTGTTACGACAGCACTTCCCGTGCTGCTGCCCGAGCAATTGACCGAGTTGCCGAGAACCCCGCAGTCCACCAGCCCGAAAGACTGGGTCTGTACTCGCCCTGGGACGACGTACGAATAGCGCGATTCGCTGCTCTGGCGGTCCATCACGGCGGCTGTGAAGGTTTGTGCTGGCGCGTCGGACGCGAGCAACGTGGCGGCTGCCATCAACGCGAGAATCGTCTTCACCTGCTCCCCCCCGCCACACCTCGATGTGGAGTCGCCCGACTATACGCAAACGATGGCAGGCCGCGTCAACAGTTCACGCGGCCGAGCACCCCTAATGCACCCCCGCCACGGGGTTCGAAAACGACCCGGCTCTGGCGTGTGCGCCTATCTTGTTGAAGCGTATGTGTTTAAGTGGTGGGCGCTACTGGATTCGAACCAGTGACCTCATGCGTGTGAAGCATGCGCTCTAACCAACTGAGCTAAGCGCCCCGGCGGGGGAGACTTCGAATTCTACAACATCGAACCGCGAACGCAGAAGTCCCAAGTCAGCGGTTGGCCAGAGGCCGACCTGTCCCGCAGCCTGAAGCCCGGAGCCTGAAGCCAGCGCCCATCGGCCATCCCCCCGTCAGACCCCGAGGCCGCGCCGGTTCCGCCAGAGCCACCACACCACCGCGGGCGCAACCGTGAAGCAGGTGGCGTGAACGGCCATCTCTCCGTAGATCGCTGGATCCGGCTGCGCGTACAAGCCGTTCTGGGTGAAGAACACGACGTCGACCAGGCCCAGGTACATCAGCGAACTGCCGCAGACGATGCCGAAGAGGACGCCGGACGGTGCGCGTCGCCACAGTCCGGTGGCGCCGAGCAACGCGGCGATGGTCGTCCAGGCGTTGGCCGCCGGAAACGACAGGTCGAACGTCCGGAAGCAGGCGACGCCAGGAAACCGCAGGGCGTCGGTCCCGAAGAACGTGGTCCAGTACGTAGCCTCGCCGAGGGCCGCCAGCACCAGCAGCGCGATGACGATGCGCCGCTGGGTGTCGTTCACGCGCACGTCCTGGTTGGTCCACCTGAAGGTGGACCCCACGAATGTCTCCGTGGCTGCCCCCGTCCCTCCGCCCCCGCCCGCCTCACTCATCACCGATGCCTCGTCTCCGCCTCGAGTCCCTGATCCCGAATCCCCGGGTCTCTGCCCTGATCCCTGAGTCCCTAGTCCCTGAACCCTGATCCCGAGTCCCTGCCCCCAAGTCCCTGCCCCCAAGTCCCTGACCTCTGGCCCTGGTCGCTGGCCCCTGATCTCTAATCCCTAGTCCCTAGTCCCTAGTCCCTAGTCCCTAGTCCCTAGTCCCTAGTCCCTAGTCCGTGACCCCGATCCCTGACTCCCTGCTGTCCAGTTCCTGCGTGCGCCGCAGCCCGCGGAACGGGAGCAGCAGCTGCCCGATGAACGTCGGCGGCACGGGATTCGGGTCGATGCCGATGGTGATGCAGGGTGTCTCCGACGGAGGGATGTAGGTGCCGAAGATGTGGTCCCACAGCATGAGGTTCATGCCGAAGTTGCTGTTGCCCTCGCGCTTGTCGATGGAGTGGTGCAGCCAGTGCGTGGCCGGCGTGCCGACGATCGCATTCACCCATCGCGGCGTGGGGAGGGTGACATTCGAATGCTGGAGCTGCGCCGTGAAGTTCCCGAATGCGGTGGCCCAGAGGAGCACGGCCGGGGGCGCCCCGAGTGCGAGCAGCGGTGCTGTCGTGAGGAACGCGCCGCTGCCGATGTCGAGGGCGTGGATGCGCGTGGTCTTCAGGAACGTCATGCGCGTGGCGCTGTGGTGCAGCATGTGCACCCACCAGAGTGCCGGCACGCTGTGCAGCAGGCGGTGCTGCCAGTACTGGAAGAACTCGGCGATGAACAGCGCCAGCGGTACCTGCAGCACCAGCGGCCAGTCCGACGGCCAGACCTGCCAGGCCGCCGCAGGCACGAACGCCTGCGCCAGGGCCACGCCGCCGAAGGCGCCCAGCGCGAACCCGAGGAAGAAGTGCCCGATGTCGTGCCAGAGGTCGTCGTCGGCGTCGAGCCACGCCGCCTGGTCGGGCCAGATCCGTTCCGCCACCAGCAGCAGGGCCCCTGCCACGACGGTCGCGAGGTTGACGACGAGGTCGCCGGCGACGTGGAGGGCGAGCCCCGCGTACACGCTCCCAAGGGCCGCCGCGAAGCACGCGGTCCAGAGTGCGCCGCTCACGCGCGCCCCCAGTTGCAGGCCATCCGCGCCTCGACGATCCGCGGGAGGTAGTCCGGGGCGGCGGGCGCGGTTGCTGCGGCGCCGAGCCGGGCGTCGACGCGGTCCCGCACGAAGTGCTTCGACAGGAACAGGTAGTCGGCCACCACGTCGAACATCCAGAAGGCGGCTGGCGAGAGTTGGTCGGCGCCGTCCGCAGCCCTCAGCTGGGCCCATTCGCACTCGTCGATCCACTCGACGTCCCACTCCGGAGTGCCGAGCACGCGCCGGCAACTCTCGACCAGGTCCGCTCCAGTGGCCGCGCGGTGGCCCGCGGAGATCTGCACGGTCTCGCCGGCCACGAAGTGCCGGGCGAACAGGGTGTGGAGCACCTGCGCCGCGTAGTCTGTCGGGAGCATGTCCAGGGTGTTCGCCGGGGCGCCGGGGATGCGCGTGGCGCGACCTGAGAGGAACAGCTCGAACATCTTGTGCGCCTCGAGCGTGCGGTGCACGTAGCCGTCCGAGGCGCGTCCCATGAGAAGCGAGAGGCGATAGGTGGCGATCGGCAGGTCGACGCACTGGGTGCGGATGTACTGCTCGGCCTCGTACTTCGACTGTTCGTACGGGTTCACGAACCCTGCGTCGTGATCGAGGTCGTCCTCGCCCACCGTGCCGGTGCGTCGTCCTGCCACGTAGAGCGTGCTGACGTGCGCGAGCGCCTGGAGACGCCTCGCCCCCCGCGCCAGCGTGAGCACGTGACGCAGGCCGTCCACGTTCACCTGCCGCGCCAGGCGCAGGTCGGCGTTGAAGTCGGTCAGTGCCGCCGCGTGCATGATGTGCGTGGCCTCCGCGCCGACCCACGCCGCATCCGCGTCCGCCAGCGCAAGCCGCTCCGTCGTCAGTTCCCCGCGCAGCAGACGCAGCGTGGCGGCCGCCTGCGATTTGGCACCGATGCCCACGTCGCGCAGGAGCGTCTGACGCCGGGCGCCAAGGGCCGTGTCCGTGTCTGCCCGGACGACCACGCCGATTTCGTCGTAGGTCCGGTGGGCGAGCGCCTGCCTGAGGAACTCCACGCCGACGCTGCCGGTGCCACCGGTCAGCAGGAGCTTCATGCGCGCTCCCGGCCGCCGTCCCGGGCGGGCGTCGCGCGACGGGCGTCCGTGCATGCGGCGGCGCCGCGACGGTGGTGCTGGCCGACTCGGGGTTGGAAAGTGGCTGCTTTACGCGACGGCACGGCGTGTTCCCGCAGGCCGGGCACACGTGGTGCAAGGCTGCTACTCTGATAAGCGGCAGCGGACGGCAAAGTGGATCACGCGTCGAACATCACGAGATTGCTGCGGGAGTGGCAGGGCGGACGGGCCGAGGCGCTCGACCAGTTGATGCCGCTCGTCTATCGGGAACTGCACGCCGTCGCCGCACGCTACCTGTCGCAGGAACGCCGCAGCCACACCCTGCAGCCGACGGCGCTGGTTCACGAGGCCTACCTGAAACTGGCCGACGCAGGCACGGTGGACTGGCAGGGGCGCGCCCACTTCTTCGCCCTGGCCGCGCGCGTGATGCGGCGGATCCTGGTGGACCACGCGCGGGAGGCGCGCCGGCTGAAGCGCGGCGGCGGACAGACCATGCTGCTGCTCGATGCGCTGGACCCCGTGGCACCGGCGCCGGTCGATGCCACGGACGCCCTGGCTGTCGATCTGGCCCTGACGCGGCTCGAGGCCATGGACCAGCAACAGGCGCAGGTCGTGGAACTCCGCTTCTTCGGTGGGCTCACCATCGAAGAGACAGCCGATGTCCTGCGCGTGTCGACCGGCACCGTCAAGCGCGACTGGGTGGTTGCCCGCGCCTGGTTGTACCGCGAGCTGTCCAGTTCGCCGCCGTCAGGCCTCGCCTAGCGTGTCGTGGGTGAGCCGACGTCGCATCCGACGGCGGCTTCCCGCAGGCCGGCCATGACGTCGGTGTCGCCCGGGTCCGGCGTCCGCAGAACCGGCGCGAACAGCTCCATGCCCGATGTCAGCACCCTGCAGGCTTCTGCCCTGGCGCCCGGCGTCCCCTGCTCGCGCAGCAGGCCGGCGAGTTCCGACACCGCCGCTGCGGCCACGCGGCGGAAGGCGAGGTTCTCCGGCTGGCCCCTGATCTGTTCGAGGTCCGCCTCCAGCGCCTCGCGCCACCGCGCAATGGCCTGCGCGGGGTGTCCGGCCAGGCGCAGCGTGACGGCCAGGCTGTGCAAGACGAGCGCCCGCAAGTTGTCGTCCTTGCGGATCACGCGTACCAGCGCCAGCGCGCGTTCGAGCATCGGGACGGCCGTGTCGGCGTGTCCAGCCTGGGCGCTGGCCTCGCCCAGGTAGCGCAGCGCGCTCGAGAGATCGCGTGGGGCCTGGATGTTGCTCGGGTCCTCCCGGAAGATGGCTTCCCGCAGTTCGACCGCACGCGCGAATGCGGCGACTGCACCCGGAAAGTCGCCCTGCCGCTGGCGTCCGGTACCCAGCTGGGTGAGCGACGTGGAGAGATCACGGCGCCGCGGCGAGCTGGACGGCGCTGCCGCAAGCCCCTCCTCGTCGAGCGTCACGGCAGCCTCGAGGTGTGGCAGCGCCTGGGGCACCGCGTCGGTGTCCAGCAGGATGGCGCCGAGCCGTTTGTGTACCAGCGCCAGCTCCCGCCTGGTGTCCGCGCTGGGCGCTTCCCTGTGCGCGGCCTCGAAGAAGGGCGCGGACTTCTCGAAGACCGGCAGGGCCTGCACGTTGTCACCGATGGCCCTGAACTGCGAGCCCAGCGTGTAATACGCGTTGGCCAGGGCGCGGCGGTAGGCGAGCGGCGCCGGGACGTCGGCGACCAGGCGCTCCGCGACGTCCACGGCCTCGTGCGCGAGACGCAGCGACGGCTCGACCTCGTCCTCGGCGTAGGTCGTCAGGATCAGGCTCCGCACCAGGTTCTGCCGTGCGTCGGGGCTCGCGCTGCGACGGGCGGCGATGGCGCGGCGGAGCGCCAGGCCCTTGTAGTGGCTGGCGCGTCCCGCCGCACGGTCGCCGGTGTTCGCCGAGCCGGTCTGGCCGAGGACATCACCCAGCCGGTGATACGCGACCGCGAGCGTCTCGCCCAGGTCCCCATCGTCGCCCGCTTCGGCGGCCAGCGCGTCGAGCTGCTCGGACGCGCGAGTCAGCAGCAGCGCCCGGGCGGCCGTGGTGCCCTGTTCGAGCGCATCGTTCACCTCGAACACCATCGCCGTCGCCAGCCGCTGCGCGTTGGCCAGGCGCCGCTCGGCGAGCTGCCGGGCCCGGTTGGCCTCCCGGGCCTGCCACAGCGTGGCGCCGACCCCGCCGAGCAGGGAGACGGCCAGGAGGGCCGCCGCGCCCGCGGCCACGCGATGCCGGCGCAGGAACTTGCCGGCGCGGTACGTCCGTGAATCCGGCGCCGCCTGCACGGGAAGGCCGTCCAGGAGCCGGCCGACATCGTCGGCGAGCTGTTCGACGCCGGCGTAGCGCCGTTCCGGTTCCTTGCGCAGCGCCGCGAGGATCACCCACTCGAGTTCCTCGGAGACGGGAAGACCTGTGGCGGTCCGTGCGGCCGTCATCGGGCTGACAACCGGCTGCTCGCAGATGGCGTGGATGTACGCGGAGTCCGAACGTTCCTCGCTGCCGTAGGGATGCGCGCCGGTGACCGTGCGATACAGCAGGACACCCAGGGAGTAGACGTCGCTCGTCACCGTCATCGGCTCCCCGCGCACCTGCTCGGGGCTCGCATACGCGAGCGTGAAGGCCCGGAGCGCCGTGCGGGTCCTGTCCGCCGCGTCGTCCCCCGACACGAGTCGTGCAATGCCGAAGTCGAGCAGCTTCGCCGTGCCGTCGGCAGTCACGAGGATGTTCTGGGGCTTGATGTCGCGATGGATGATCAGCCGCCGGTGCGCATAGGAGACTGCCGCGCACACGTCGCGGAACAGGCGCAGGCGATCCTGGAGCGGGAGGCGGTGAGACTCGCAGTACGCATCGAACGGCACACCATCCACGTATTCCATGACCAGGTACGACACCCCGTCCGGCTCGAGCCCGCCGTCGATGAGCCGCGCGATGTTGGGATGATCGAGTGCCGCGAGGATGCGTCGTTCGGCATCGAAGCGACGGAGTTCGCGATCGTCGGCCAGGCCGCGCCGCACCACCTTGATGGCCACCTCGCGATCGAACGTGTCGTCGGCACGGACGGCGAGGTACACGATGCCCATGCCGCCGCGACCGAGCTCGCGCACGAGCCGGTAGGGCCCCACGGTGCGTCCGGCAGGGAGTGTCTGGGCCTCGCGCGTGGCATGCATCACCGCGCCGGCCATCCCGGGTGCCTCGACGGCGCTCGCCGACAGGAATCCGCCGGCGCTGTCGTGCGCGGCGAGCAGGGAGGCCACTTCCTGCCGGAGGTCCGAATCGCCGGCGCAGGCGGTGTCCAGCCAGCGCTCCCGGTCGGCGGGCGGCTGCTCCAGGGCGTCCGCCACGAGCTGCGAAACACGGGACCAGTCAGCAGGCGTGGGGCACACCGGGTCGGTCTCTTACTTGCGGCCTTCCGGCAAGCGTCGCTCGCTCGACCCATCGTAGACGTGATCCTTGGGGTCGATCTGGCGCATCGGCGCGTGGCGGGTCCGTTCTTCGTGCGCGTGGGCGATGAGCCCCGGCAGGCGGGAGATCAGGAAGATCGCGTTGCCGAGTTCGTAGCTGAAGCCGAGGTCCGCGGAGATCGCGGCGATGGCGCCGTCCACGTTGGCCGGGAGGAGCCGGCCGTACTGCGCCTGGCGCGCCGCGAGCGCGCGTTCGATCGCGCGCAGCATCCGCACGTGCTCGCCCTCGAGCTCGAGTTCCATGCACAGCTGGAACAGGCGCGGCGACCGCGGGTCCTGCGTGTGCAGGCGATGACCGAAGCCGGGCGGCGGCGTGGTGCCCTTGACCAGCGACTCGACGACGAGCTGCTCGGCCGATTCCTCCAGGGAGTAGCCGCTTCTGACGAGCGAGAGCCCCTGATCGAGGAAGCGCATGCAGCTCTCGATGTCGCCGCCGTGATACGGGCCGAACGCGAGGATGCCGGCCGCCACCGAGTCCTTCAGCGGCGCGCCGCTGGCGGCGACGTTGCGCGAGGCGAGTGTCGAGGGTGGCGTCACGCCGTGGTCGATGACCGACACCAGGATGGCGTTCAGCATGCGGCCGATGGTGGGCGTGGG
This sequence comes from Vicinamibacterales bacterium, assembly GCA_046331345.1. GTDB lineage: Bacteria > Acidobacteriota > Vicinamibacteria > Vicinamibacterales > CAVVIG01 > CAVVIG01. The sequence goes on from JAXLRA010000009.1 coordinate 136,596, forward strand.
CAACTCGCCCATGAGCAGCAGGTAGACCGCGTCCGCGAAGGAGAGCCGTCCCATCAGCTCGTCCACGTTGTAGCCGCGGACCTGGATCGCGTTTGGGGACACCCTGGTGAGCGAGGTGCTCCAGGTTTCCTGCTGCCCGCGCGCATGCGTGCGGCGGTCGTCGGGCTGGTGTTTCGCGTGAGGCTCGGACACGGGCCCTCCAGCAGACGCGTTATCGCGTGTCTACAGCGTGCCGTACAACCGGTCGCCGAAGTCGCCGAGGCCGGGCACGATGTACTTGTGCTCGTTCAGCCGTTCGTCGACCACCGGCGTGTAGATGTGGACGTTTGGATGATGCCGCTCGACCATGGCGATTCCCTCCGGCGCTGCCACGATGCAGACGATGCGGATGTGGGAGGCGCCGGCGGCGCGAATCAGGTTGAGCGCCTCGACGGCGCTGCCACCCGTCGCCAGCATCGGATCGATCATCAGCACGTAGCTGTCGTCGAGCCCGTTGGGGAACTTCGAGTAGTAGCGTGAGGCGACCGCGGTTTCCTCGTCACGCTGCAGGCCGATGTGGCCGACGCGCGCATCCGGCACGAGCTCGAGCACCGCATCGAGCATGCCGAGGCCCGCGCGCAGTACCGGCACCACCACCACGTTGTGACGCAGGCGGCGCCCCGAGGCGGGGCCAATTGGCGTGACGACGGTGACCGGCTCAGACGGGGCGTCGCGCAGGGCCTCGGCCGCGAGCAGCACGGAAATGCGTGTCGCCGAGCGCCGGAACTGCTCCGGCACCGTGCTCTTGTCCCGCAGCTCGACGAGGGCGTCGTGCACGAGCGGGTGATCGACGATATGGACCGGCACTGTCCCACACTATACAATTTCCCCCATATGCGTGCACAGTTCGCGGTCGTCCTCGCGCTCGTGGCCGCGACGGTGGTGGTGTCCGCGCAGGGCGCGCGCCGCGCTGTCTCGCTCGTGGTCATCGGCGGCACGGTGCTCACCCAGAACGACACCCGCCAGGTCTTCTCCCCTGGCGCCGTCGCCATCAACGGCACCGACATCGTCGAGGTGGGCCCAGCCGCGGACATCCAGGCGAAATACTCGGGCCAGCAGACCATCGAGGCACGGGATCAGATCGTGCTCCCCGGCCTGATCAACACCCACACGCATGCGCCGATGGTCATGTTCCGCGGGCTCGCGGACGACCTGGCGCTGATGGACTGGCTGCAGAAGTACATCTTCCCGGCCGAGGCCAAGACCGTGTCTCCCGAGTTCGTGCGGACCGGCACGAAGCTCGCGGCCCTCGAGATGATCCAGTCGGGCACGACGACCTACACCGACATGTATTACTTCGAGGAGGAGATTGCGAAGGCCACGCGCGACGCGGGGCTGCGCGGCGTCCTCGGGCAGACGGTGATCCAGTTCCCCGTGGCGGATGCGAAAACCCCGGCCGAGGGGCTGGCGCGCGCCGAGGCCTTCATCAAGGCGTTCAAGGGCGACTCGCTGATCCTGCCGGCCGTGGCGCCGCATGCGATGTACACGCTCGACACGGCGACGCTGCAGGCCACCGCGGCGCTCGGCCGGAAGTACGACGTCCCGGTCCTCATCCACCTCGCGGAGACCCAGGACGAAGTGAAGACCGCCCGTGAGCAGCAGAAGAACACGCCGGCTGGCTACCTGGAGTCGATCGGGTTCTGGGGGCCGAAGACCGTGGCGGCGCACGGCGTGTGGGTGACCGACGAGGACATCGCCGTGCTGAAGAAGCACAACATCGGCGTGTCGCACAATCCGGAGAGCAACATGAAGCTCGCGAGCGGCGCGGCGCCGGTGCTGAAGTACCTGGCCGCGGGCGTGAACCTCTCGCTCGGCACCGACGGGGCTGCCAGCAACAACGACCTCGACATGTTCGAGGCGATGCGGCAGGCGTCGTTCCTGGCCAAGCTCTCGTCTGGAAGTCCGACCGCCGTTCCCGCGCAGGTCGCCCTCGACATGGCCACCATCGGCGGTGCGAAGGCGCTCGCGATGGACACCCTCACCGGCTCCCTCGAAGCGGGGAAGCGGGCCGACCTGATCACGGTCTCGATGAGCGCCGCGCGGCAGACGCCGTTCTACGACGCCGTGTCACACCTCGTCTACGTCACGCGCGGCGACGACGTGCGGAACACGATCGTGAACGGGAAGGTGCTGATGCGCGACCGGAAGGTGGCGACGCTCAGCGAGGCCGAGGTGCTTGCCCAGGCGAAGGCGCTGGCGCAGAAGGTCCGGGACGCGGTTCAGTGAGCCGCCAGGACGGCCCACCTGAAGGTGGCATCGCGGACTCGCACCGCCCGGATGGCCCGCCTGAAGGCGGGCACTACGGAGGGCGGAGGGCGGCAGTCAGGAGTAGTGTCCGCCTTCAGGCGGACCATTTCGGACTAGGTTTCGATGAGGCCGATGTACGGCAGGTTGCGGTACTGCTCGGCGTAGTCAAGACCGTAGCCGACCACGAAGTGGTCCTCGATCGTGAAGCCGACGTATTCGACGGCCACGTCCACCTTGCGGCGCGAGGGCTTGCTGAGCAGGCACGCCGTGCGCAGCGTGCGCGGGTTGCGCGCGCGCAGGATGTCCTGCAGGTAGGTGAGCGTCAGCCCGGTGTCGACGATGTCCTCCACGATGAGGACGTCCTTGCCGTCGAGCGCGGTGTCCAGGTCCTTCACCAGCCGGACTTCGCCGGAACTCGTGGTGCCCTTCGCGTAGCTGGACACGGCCATGAAGTCCATGGACACGCTGCCTTCCAGGTGGCGGACCAGGTCCGACATGAACATGAAGGCGCCCTTGAGCACGGCGATGATGTGGACGTTCTCGGGGTAGTCGGCCCGGATGGTGCGCGCCATTTCGGCGACGCGCGCCCTGAGCTGCTCCTCGCTGATCAACACGCGGGACGGACGACGATCGACCATAGGTGTTGCATGATAACCCGGTGTACCGCGTGAAGCGATTCGAGATCATCACCGAGGCCGACGCCCGGCTCCTCCCGCGCGGCGAGACCGTCGTGCTGGCGAAGGGCGGGCACGTCACGCCCCTCGCCGCAGACACCCTGCGGGAGCGCCGCATCACCGTCACCGGCGAAGGCGCGGTGGCTGCGGACGCGGCGTCGCTCGTGCCGGCGGCCACCGTACGATCGGTGTCGATCGGGAGCGACCACACGGGCATTGCCTTCCGGAAGGCGCTGGTGGCGCACCTGCGGGGCCGCGGACTCGCGGTGGCCGACGTGGGCACCGACACGACGGATGCCGTGGACTACCCGGACATCGCCGAGGCGGTGGCCAGGCCCGTGGCGCGGGGCGAGGTGGACGCAGGCATCGTGATCGACGGGGCGGGCATCGGGTCGGCCATGGCCGCGAACAAGATCCACGGCATACGGGCCGTCATGGCCACGACCGAGACCATCGCCCGCTACTCGCGCGAGCACAACGGGGCCAACGTCCTCAGCCTCGGTTCCACGCTGCTGACCATCGACGACGCCAAGGCCATCGTGACCACGTGGCTCTCCACCGCCATCCGCGAACCACGCTACATCCGCCGTCTTGCCAAGATCAGCGCGCTCGAGCGCCGGGGCTAGCACACCGTGACACGCGACGAACTCCAGCGACTCATCAACCTCATCGTCCAGGAACTGTCGGCGGCGCAGGCGACCCGCGCGCCACGCTGCAGCTGCCACGCCGTCGACTCGGAGTGCTGCCCCACGCGCCTGCAGGGCGTGATCGACGCGGGGGCCTCGCGCGTCGGCGTCCTGGCCACGGGCGGCGCGCCGGAGGGCGTGGCGTCGATGATCGATCACACGCTGCTGAAGCCGGATGCGACCCGGGAGGAGATCGAGAAGCTCTGTCGCGAAGCCGCGCAGTTCAAGTTCGCCACCGTGTGCGTGAACCCGACCTGGGTGGCCACGGCGGCGCGCCTGCTGGCCGGCAGCGGCGTCGGCGTGTGCACCGTCGTGGGGTTCCCCCTCGGGGCGACCACGGCCGACGTGAAGGCGTACGAGACGCGCCGCGCCATCTACGACGGTGCGCGCGAGATCGACATGGTGATCAACGTCGGCGCGCTCAAGTCCGGCGACCTGCGCACCGTGGAGCGGGACATCGAAGCGGTTGCGTCCACCTGCCGCGAGTGCGGGGCGCTGAGCAAGGTCATCATCGAGGCCGCCCTCCTGACCGACGACGAGAAGGTCACGGCATGCACGCTGTCGAAGGCGGCAGGGGCCGACTACGTGAAGACCTCCACCGGGTTTGCGTCGGGCGGCGCCACGGCCGCTGACGTGGCGCTCATGCGCCGCGTGGTCGGCGCCGACATGGGCGTGAAGGCCGCCGGTGGTGTGCGCGATCTGGACGGCCTCAAGGCGATGGTGGCGGCGGGCGCGACCCGCGTCGGTGCGAGCGCGGGCGTGAAGATCGTCCAGCAGGCCAAAGGGGAAAAGCCCTCGGCCCAGGCGCCTGCCGGCTACTGACACCTGCCGGCTCGCGGACCCCGCCTTCCGGCCTCTCAGCTCATCAGCAACCGCTCGGCGCTCGTACGGACCGCGAGGTCATCAAAAAAGCGTGATGAAGGATTCCGCGGCTGAGCGGGTCCTATAATTGCGGTGGTGCTTCGCCGCTCCACGCGCACGGGCCGGGTTCTGGCCTATGTCGCCGCCATCGTCGTCATCGGCGTGTCTGCCGAGCTGTTGTTTGCGATTCCAGCAATCACGGCCGGCGCGGCTGCGCCGATCCTGCTGCTCGCGGTGCTCCTGATCGCGCGCCAGCTCGGCGTGGGACCAGCGCTCCTGGCGTCGGTCTGTGCGGCGCTGGCGTTCTCGTTCTACTTCCTGCCTCCTACCGGACTCTTCATCGAGGACCCGAACGACTGGGTGGCCTTCGGCACGTTCACGATGACCGCCATCATCGTCGGCGAACTGTCGGCGCGGGCCGAACGCCGGCAGCAGGAGCTCGAGGAAGGCAAGCGCGAGATCGAGCAGCTCTACCAGCAGCTCGGGGCCGCGTTCGAACGGGCGAGCGAGGCGGAGGCGGCACGGCGGAACGAGCAGCTCAAGTCGGCGCTGCTCGATGCACTGACGCACAACCTCCGGACGCCGCTGACCGCCATCAAGGCCTCGGTGACCGCGATGCTGAGCTCGACCGAAGTGGAATCGAGCCCGCTGTCGCAGGCGAGCCGGCGGGAACTGCTCCACGTGATCGACGAGGAGTCGGACCGCCTCAATCGCTTCATCGAGGGGCTCACCGTCGCCGATCGTCCCGACATCTCGCAGCCGCATACCCTTCATGCCGAAAGCGTCGAGAAGATCGTGGACGACGCCGTGGCGCGCGCGTCGACGGTGGCGCGGCGCCATCGGGTTGTCGTGAACGTCGCGCCCGGGTTGCGGCCGGTGGCGGTCGACCGGTCGGCGATTGGCGAAGCCCTCTACACGCTCCTCGACAACGCCAGCAAGTACTCCCCGCTGAACACCACCATCACGGTCACCGCGTCGCCCGACGGCGACGCGCACGTGCGCCTGACGGTCGAGGACGAGGGCCCCGGCATTCCGCCCGAGTTGCGGGAGCAGGTCTTCCAGAAGTTCTTCAGGATTCCGGGGCGCGAGTCGGTGGACCCGCGCCGGAGCGGCATTGGCCTCGGCCTGCCGATCGCCAGGCGGCTCGTGGAGTCGCAGGCTGGCGAAATCACCATCGAGGGCGCGCGCGGCGGTCGCGGCACGTGTGTCTCGATCAGGCTCATCTGCGTACCGCCGGACATGCATCCCGGCGCCGCGCAGCAGACAGTTTCAGTTCGCGCATAGGAGACACGCATGGAACGCGAAGGCTCGAAGGTGCTCGTGGTCGACGACGAGCCGCAGATTACCCGGGTGCTCAAGACGGTGCTGAGCAGCCAGGGCTACGACGTGCACACCGCCGCCGACGGCGAATCTGCCTGGGCCGACTTCAAGGCGTGGGATCCCAACCTGGTGATCACCGACCTGCGGATGCCCCACATGGACGGCGTGGAACTGTGCCGCCGCATCCGCGAGGCCTCGACGACGCCGATCATCGTGCTGTCGGTGAACAGTGAGTCGCCGTCGAAGATCGATGCCCTCGACGCGGGGGCCGACGTCTACGTCACCAAGCCGTACGACCACGACGAGCTCATGGCCTGGGTGCGCGCCACCCTGCGCCGCAGCGGGCAGCCGCCGGTGGTCGAGCCCTCGTCGTTCGAGGCCGGAGACTTCCGCGTGGACATGGATGCGCGCCGCGTCCACACCCGCGGGAACGAGGTGCGGCTGACACCGAAGGAGTTCGACCTCTTCGTCTACATGGCGCGTCATCCGAACCGCGTCCTGACGCACGCCGCGCTGCTCGAGGCGGTCTGGGGGCAGGCCTCGCACGATCAGCCGGAGTACCTGCGTGTGTTCATGGGCCAGCTGCGCAAGAAGCTGGAACCGGATCCGTCGAACCCGCGCTACCTCGTGACCGAGCCCTGGGTCGGCTACCGGTTCAATCCGAAGGGGTAACGCTGGCCCGGAGGGCCAACCTGGCCTGCAAGGCCGGGCCGGCATGAGGCGCCGGGAATAGTAAGCTGGCACCATGCATGTCCGGCTGTCCCGTGTCCTGCTGCGAGCAGGAGGTCCGCTCGCCCTGTGTCTCGGCCTGGCCGGGGCCGTGCCGGCGATCGAAGGGGTCCGCGCGCAGGCCGACAGCTCGCTGTCGGGCACGTGGACCATCGATCGCGAGGCGAGCGCGTTTCCCCGTGAAGTGGGCTTCGATGCCGACTTCGCGCCGATCGGCCGGGGTGAGCCGGGAGCCGGCCGCCGTGGCCCGGGTGGCGGCGCGCTGCCGGCCCTGCGTCCGCAGGGCGAGAGCTACGACGCCGCCCAGCGCCGGCAGGTGCTGACCGACGAGGTTCGCCTTCCGCCGACGCGCCTGACGATCGTTGACACCGAGCAAACGGTCACGCTGACGGACCAGCAGGGCAACAGCCGCACGTTCCACCCTGATGGGCGCGCCGAAACCCTGCAGATTGGCGGCGCATCCGTGCTCACCACGGCCAGGCGCGACGGCGGCTCGCTCGTCGTGCTCTATGCCGTGGCCGACCTCAGGCAGATCCGGTACACCTACACCCGTCCGGACGGCGCCACTGCGCTCCGTGTCGAGGTGCAGTTCCTCGAGCGGGGCAGTGGCGACGTCGTGCGGCGCCTCTACGTGCGCGGCGACGCGTCCGCTCCTGCGCTGACACGTGCGGGCGACGGTCCGACGCCGTCCGGCCCCGCGTCCGCCGGCGCGCCGCGGCCCGTGGTGCCCCGCGCAGGCTCCGAGTTCAGTGGCCTTGCAAAGCTGGGGCTGGTGGTGGAGGAGCCGAGCACGCAGGCGGTCAACTGCGGCGTCACCCGGGCGGTACTCGAGGCCGCCGCGGCGAAACCGTTCACCGCCATCGGCCTGAAGGTCTCGACGAACGCCGACGAGGACACCTACGTGCACGTGAGCGTGATGACCTCCGTCATGCCGACTGGCATGTGCATCTCACGCTACGACTGGGCGATCTACTCGGTCACCGATGCCACGTTGTCCTACCAGCGCGCGCCGGTCCTGGCGCAGGTGCTGCTCGCGCGCAAGGGCGGCCTGACGGGGAGCCTGCCCGCGACACACGGGGCCGACGTGGTGCGCGGCCTCGACGACGGGCTGACGCAGGTGGCCGCGATTATCCGCGACGCCAATCGGTAACGCGGCTAGCGCCCGCGCCGGCCGGGCGTCAGCGACGCCACCTCGTCCGGCGTCAGTTCGCGCCACTTACCGATGGGCAGCTGGCCGATCCGCAGCGGACCCAGCTGCACACGCACCAGCTTCAGCACCTTCGCGTCCAGCGCCTCCACCATGCGGCGCACCTGCCGGTTGCGGCCTTCCGTCAGCGTGATCTCGAAGTGGGTGTACTTGCCCGAGTCGCGCAGGCGCGTGACATCGGCGGGACGTGTCGGTCCGTCGCTGAGCGTGATGCCGTCGCGCAGCTGTTGCAGCTGGTCGTCGGTGAGGACCTTCGACGCCTTCACGAGATACGTCTTCGGCACGTGCGAGTCTGGGTTGGTGACGGCTTCCGCCAACTGCGTGTCGTTCGTCATCAGTAGCAGGCCCGAGGTGTCGAGATCGAGGCGCCCGACCGGTGAGATGAACGTGTCGATGTCCTTGATCAGTTCATAGACCGTGGGCCGGCCGTCTGGATCCTTGTAGCTCGTGATGTAGCCGGTGGGCTTGTACAGCAGGATGTAGAGCCGCTTCCGCCGCTCGAGCGGCGCATCGTCGAAGAGCACGCGGTCGCGTGCCATGTCCACCCAGTGGTCCGGATTCTCGACGATCCGCCCGTTGACGCGGACCCGCTTCTGGTGAATCCAGCGGCGGGCCTCGGTCCGGGAGCCGAGGCCGGCTTTCGAGATGACCCGCTCGAGGGTCTTGAGCGGACGCTTCTGGTCGGTCACTGCTTCTATTGTCGCGCAGGATGTCGGGTCCGGCTAAAGCCGGACCCCACGGCTGTCGACCGCGTGTCGAGGCTACTGCGTTTGGCTCGGGCCGGCCCTTCCTCGTGAGGTCGGGCGGTCGTGGGGGCCGCCTTCAGGCGGCCCTTCCACGCGCCTGGCATCAGCGCGGCTGGAGCAGCGGCCGCAGCCGATCGATCGGCAGTGCCTCTGCGCTGCCGCTGCGCGAGCGCACGCTCGTGGCCCTGAAGAGTGAGTTGTAGACCGCCTCTTCGGTCGCTTCGAGCGCTGCCTCGAACAGGGGAGACATCGCGTCGGGCGGGAGTACCTGGCGGCTGCGCGCGTCGGTGGCGTTGAACGTGCTCCGCATCTCCGTGGACGTGGTGAAGGCGATGGCGAAATCGCCGCTGCCGTTGCTGTACGACGACCCGGTCCGCCCGAGGCCGAACACCGCGCGCGCGGCAATCCGGCGCAGGTCGCGCGCGTCGACCGGTGCATCCGTTGCCACCACGATCATGCACGAGCCGTCGCCCGCGCGGCGGCGCGCGTCTTCGGCGTCGAGCGCCGCACGCGTCGGCGGCTGCAGCAGCTTGTAGACGGGGACGCCGCCGATCGTGAGGTTGCCGCCGAAGTTGGTCTGCACGAGCACCCCCACGGTATAGCCGCCCCGCACGGTCCGTGATGATGTGCCGATGCCCCCTTTCCATCCGAAGGCCATCGTGCCGGTGCCGGCGCCCACGGTGCCTTCGTCGACCGCACCGTCGCGTGCGCGGCCGATCGCGTCGAGCACGTGGGCCGTCGTGACGTGCAGTCCCCGGATGTCGTTCAGGCCGCCGTCGTTGGTTTCACCCACGAGCGGATTGACCGAACGCACCTGCTCGTTGCCGGGCTGCGACAGGGTGTACCGCACGACGGCGTCCATCGCCGTGCCGACGCTCAGCGTGTTGGTGAGGACGATCGGCGTCTCGATCGTGCCGAGTTCGGCCACCTGCGTCGAGCCGGCCAGCTTCCCGAAGGCGTTGCCCACGAAGACGGCGCCCCCCACCTTGTCCTGGAAGAGATTGCCCCCATGTGGCAGCACCGCCGTGACGCCCGTGCGCACCGCATCTCCCTCGATGAGCGTGACCTGACCCACCCGGACGCCCTTCACGTCCGTGATGGCATTCAGTGGACCCGGGGGTAGCACGCCTGGCGCCACGCCGAGGTCACGCGAGCGAAGGCGCGCCTGCGCCTGCGGTCCTGCCGCAGCGGCGAGGGCGAGGAGCAGGACCAGCATGACGAACGAGGCAGCGGGGCGGGGGAGCGTGTGGCGGCGCGGCATGGTCAGAAGACGATACAACCAGAGCACGGGCTTTGGGTATGCGAGGCACAGCTGACGTCCGGGCGGGGCAGGCCGCCATCGGGCCGCCAATGTCAGGCGCTGCGGAGTTGCCACCCGGGACCGCGGAATCGCCTAGAATCCGCCCACCCCCGGCGGCCCGGCCTTGCGCGGTGCGGCGTCGCGGCGTCTCCGGGGCGAGGGAGATTCGGTGGCATTGCCTCGACTCTGCACAGCTCTCCTCGCGGCCGTGCTGCTGGTGCTGTCCGGCGTCCCGGTGTCTGGCGCCCAGTACAACGCGGCCGACCTCTCGGGACGCGTGACCGACGCATCAGGACTCCCGCTGCCCGCCGCACTGGTCGTCGCCGTGCACACGCTCACCGGGCTCCGCACCGAGCGTCGCTCCGACGCCGACGGTCGATTCGTGCTGCCGGGATTGCTGGCGGGCGACTATCTCGTCAGCTGCGAACAGGCGGGCTTCAGGCGGACGGAGCGCGCGCTGACACTGGAGGCCGGTCAGCATGCCGACATCGCCTTCAGGCTCGCGCTCGGGGAGTTCACGGAATCGATCCAGGTCACGGGCGACGCTCCGCTCCTGCGGGCCTCGACTGCGGAGGTCGCGGAGGTCATTGGCCAGCGGCAGTTGCGCGACCTGCCGGTCAACGGACGGCTGGTGATCCAGCTGGCGCAACTCACGGACGGCGTCGCGCTGCCCCCTGGCGGTACGCGCGGCGCTGCTCTCGGCCAGGTGGGGCCGCTGCCGGCCGTCTACGGGCAGCGGGGTGGGCACAACATCTACCTGCTCGACGGCGTGAAGGTCACCGACGAGTACTTCAACAACCTGGTGATCAGTCCGTCGCTCGACGCCGTCCAGGATGTCAAGGTCCAGAAGACGATGTATCCGGCGGAGTTCGGTGGCAAGGCGTCCGCGCTGATCAATGTCGTCACGGCGTCGGGTGGGAACCGGGTGCGCGGCACGGCGTCGGCCTTCCTCCGCGACGCGCGTTTCGACGCGCACAACCGCTTCGACGACCGGTCCCGCCCGGTGCCGGCCTCGAACCAGCAGCAGTTCGGAATGACCGTCGGCGGTCCCCTGCGGACCAACCGTGCCTTCTTCTTCGCCAGCGTCGAGGGACAGCGGACGCGGAAGGCACTGACCCAGGCCTTCTCGGTTCCGGCGGCGGCCCTGCGCGGAGGCGACTTCTCGTCGATATCCACGGCGCTCTGCGACCCGCTGACGCGTCGCGTGGACGGCACGTGCCGCGCGTTCGCTGGCAACGTGCTGCCGGCAGACCGCCTCGACCCTGTTGCGCGTCTGCTGCTGGCGCGGGTGCCGGCGCCGACCGCGGAGCGGGCGGTCCAGAATCTCGTGGCCACCGGGGAATCGCGAAGTCCGTCCACCCAGTTCAGCCTGCGGCTGGACGACGCCCCAGGCCCGAACGAGAGGCTCTACGCGCGCCTGACCACCTTCCGCGTGCGCGAGACGCAACCCTTCGGGACATCGGCCCTGAACGAGGCGCTCGTGCCAGGTTTCGGGCGCATCCTGACGACGCGCAGCGAGAACGCCGCTCTCGGCTACACGCACACGTTCTCGCCCCGCCTGTTGAACGAACTGCGGGCCGGGTATCTTCATGCGGCGGGCGGGCAGGAGAGCGTGAACCGCGGCGTCGACTTCGCCCTCCTGTCGGGGCTGCAGGGCGTGACCAGCGACCCGCGTGACATGGGCTATCCGCAGGTCACCTTCGGCGGCCTCTTCAGCCCGATCGGCGACCCACCGTCGTTCGTGGCACGCGACAACCGCAGCGTCGAGGTGTACGAGAACCTGCTCGTGGAGAAGACACGGCACCGGGTCAAGATGGGCGCCTATCTCTTCAGCCTCTGGTTCAACCCCGAGAATCCGCAGAACGCGCGTGGCACGTTCTCGTTCACGGGGCAGTGGACCGGCAATGCGTTTGCCGACTTCCTGCTCGGGTATCCCGCGACAGCGCAGGTCGGCATCGGCCGGGCCGACGAGCGCGGCCGAAGCACATGGCTCCATGCGTACGCCCAGGACGAGTGGCGCGCCTCCGACGCCCTGACGGTCAGCTACGGCCTGCGCTATGAACTGAACGGACAGATGACCGACGTCGGCAACCGGCTCTCGGCCGTGGATCTCGAGCGTCGACGGTTCGTCATCGCGAGCGACCGTGCCGGAACCATCGCGGCCGCGCCGGATCTGCTGGCTCAGATCCCGATTCCGTACGTGACCTCCGCGGATGCCGGATGGACGCGCGGGCTCCTGAGGCCAAGCTATCGCCGCTTCGCGCCACGTCTGGGTGTTGTCTGGATGCCCGGCGACTCGCAGCGGACCGTCGTCAACGCCGGAGCGGGCGTGTTCCTGAACCAGTGGGCCTACAGCGTGCAGCAGGCCCTGGCGCAGACGCTGCCGTTCTTCTTCGCCAAGACGGTGGCGGCTGCCGGCGACGCGCTCGTGCCCGCTGCCGAGACCCGATCGGCACTGCTCGGCCCGGCCACCGGCACCATCGGCGGCAACACGATGCTCTGGGACTTCCGCACCGAATACGCGAAGAACTACTCGGCCTCGGTTCAGCAGCAGATCGGTGACCACACGGTGGTCGAACTCAGCGTCCTGCGGTCGGCGATCGTCGGCGCGGACAGTTCCACCGTGCTGAACGTGCCGGAGCCGGGCCCCGGACCGATCGCCGGCCGGCGGCCCGTGCCGGAACTCTCCAGCATTACGGCGATCCGGTGGGACGGCTACTCCCGCTTCAACAGCGCGACGGCCCGCGCACAGCGTCGGATGGCGGGTGGCCTGGCGGGATCCGTTGCCTACACGTTGTCCAGGGCGGTCGACGACGCGTCGGATCCCGGACCGACGACGAACGAAGTGAACCTGCCGCAGAACGTGCGGGACATGACGGCCGAGCATGCCGTGGCGAGCTTCGACCATCGTCACCGCGTGGTGGCCAGCGCCAGCTGGGACGTGCCCGCGCTGCCGCGCGGTGGATGGCTGACGACGCTGACCCGCGGGTGGCGCGTGAGCGGCGTGGCGCTCCTGGAGTCAGGAGCGCCCTTTACCGTGAACATCGCGACGGACCGCGCGAACATCGGCCCCGGGCCGGCGCAGCGGCCGGATCAGGTCTGTGATCCCAATCGCGGGGGCGGCCGTACGGTCGACCAGTGGTTCAACACGGCGTGCTTCGCGCTCCAGCCGCAGTTTGCCTTCGGGAGTGCGCCCCGCAACTCTGTGCGGGCACCTGGATACGGCTCCGTCGACGTGGCGCTCCAGCGAAGCGTGACCGTGCGCGGCGGCGGCCGCCTCCAGATGCGATGGGAGGTCTACAATCTGCTCGATCGCACCAATCTCGACGTGCCGAACCGGATTGCGTTCAGCCCGCAGTTCGGCCGCATCTTCAGCGCCCGCCCAGCGCGCCAGATGCAGTTCGGGCTGCGGCTCGAGTTCTGACCCGGCTGATGGACGCTCGTTCGATTCGGCACGGGGCGGCGTTTCAACCTGATGTCCGTGCGCGCGCCCGGGCCCAACGTGAACTCCCACTGCGAAGGACGTGAGACATGGCTGTCGACAAGGTGATCGTGACGAACGTCGCTGCGCTGCAGCGCAAGTATGGTCCCAGGTATAGGGAGGTGAAGGCCGCCGTGACGGCGCTGATCGCCGCGGACCGTGCGCGCGGGCTGCGGACCGCGCTCCTGGCGATCGACTCACCAGCCGACATGACGCGCGTCGGTGGCAAGGCGGTCACTCGGGCCTCCGACGAGAAGGGCGCGAAGGCCGCGGTCGACGCGGTCTGCGGGCACCACACGCCTGACTACCTCCTGCTGCTCGGTGCGCCCGACGTCATTCCCCACATCCTCCTCACCAACCCGATGGGCCACGGGGAAGATGGCGACGACGATGAGCACGTGCCGAGCGATCTGCCGTACGCGTGTGAGGCGGCGTTCAGCCGGAACCCGAAGGACTTCGTCGGTCCGACGCGCGTGGTCGGGCGCCTGCCTGACGTGGTGAAGGCCACGGAGCCGGGGTATCTGCTCAAGCTGCTGAAGACGGCCGCCACGTATGCCTCACGCCCGCGGTCCTCGTACTCTGGCCACTTCGCCATCAGCGCCAGGGTCTGGGAGAAGTCGACGGTCGAGTCGGTCGGCAACCTCTTTGGCGCCGGCGCGCAGGTGCTCACGTCGCCAGCCGGGGGCCCGAACTGGACGAAGGCGCAGCTCACCCCGCGCCTGCACTTCATCAACTGCCACGGGGCGGATCTGTCGCCCCTCTTCTTCGGTGAAGGTCCGAAGGGCAAGTTCTTCGACGCCCATTCCGCCGCGCACCTGTCCACGCGGGTCACGGCCGGCTCCGTGATTGCCGCGGAGTGCTGCTACGGCGCGCAGCAGTACGACCCCTCCGAAACGGAGGGACAGGCCGGAATCTCCACGACCTACCTCGGTGCCGGTGCCTACGGATTCTTCGGCAGTACGACCATCGCCTACGGACCCTCGGAGGGGCAGGGGCAGGCCGACCTCATCTGCCAGTACTTCATGGAAGTGGTGATGAAGGGCGGGTCGCTCGGGCGCGCCGCGCTCGAGGCGCGGCAGCGATTCGTGGCGCAGTTCTCCCACGTGGACCCGTCGGATCTCAAGACCGCCGTGCAGTTCGTGCTGCTGGGCGATCCGTCGCTGCAGCCGATCGCACCGACGGCCCATGCGTTCTCGCGATCGAAGACCGTGCAGCGGGCGCTGGCGACCGGAACACTGCAGCCCGAGGCGCGCCGGTTCCGGCGTGAACGTCTGGTTCGTACCGGCAGCAACCTCGCCCATACCGTCGGGGCCACGGTCCAGACGGAACAGCGCGTCCCCGCCAGGGTCAAGGCGTTCCTCGCGAAGGCCGCGCGGGAATCCGGTCTGCGCAAGGCCCGCATCACCAGTCACCGCGTGGTCTTCCCGTCGGGCCCGGTAACCCCTGAGATTGGCCGCCTTCGTCCCTCGCAGCGCGGGCGTGCGGTGTATGTCATGCTGGGCGAGCGCGCGCCGGGCGGCGCCGTCACGGCGGTGATTGCCACGGTCGAGGGCGCACGCATTGTGCACGTGCGGCGCGTGCACAGCCGCTAGCGTCGGGCGGCGAGCCGCGTCGGCCACGCGACGCGGCCACGGGAAGGCAGGGACGGATGGTGCTCGAGGGGCGTGTCGAGATGAGGGCGGTGAACCGCGGCTCGAAGAGCGATCACGACGCCGCGGTGCTCGTCACCGCCGACGGGCCGTACACGCTGCGGCGCCGGGGCGGTCATCCGTTCTCGGACCCCGCCATCGAGGCGCTCGTGGGCCAGCGTATCCGCGGCGAGGGTGTCGTGTCGGCCGGGCAGTTCATCATGTCGAGCTGGGATGTGCTCGACTAGGCTCCCCGGGCGGGGTGGCGCAGGCCTGCTCAGCCCAGCCAGACCCGCGCGTTCCGGAACAGGCGCATCCACCCGCCGTCTTCGCCCCAGCCCGGAGGCATCCACGAGTTCTGCACGGTGCGGAACACGCGTTCCGGATGCGGCATCGTGATCGTGACGCGGCCATCCGCGGAGGTGACCGACGCGATGGCGGCGGTGGCACCGTTCGGGTTCGCGGGGTACACCTGCGTGTTGCGGCCGCGCGAGTCGACCCACCGCAGGGCCACGCCCCGATCGGCTTCGAGGGCAGGCAGTGCGGCGTCGCTCCGGAACTCGGCCCGGCCCTCGCCGTGCGCGACGACGATCGGGAGCACCGAGCCGTGCATGCCGGCGAAGAGCAGCGACGGGCTCTGCTCGATGCGCACGAGCGCCACCCGCGCTTCGTACTGCTCCGACGCGTTGCGCACGAACTTCGGCCAGTGTGCGGCACCGGGGATGATGTCGCGCAGGTTCGCCACCATCTGGCAGCCGTTGCAACTGCCGAAGGTGAAGGTGTCGTCGCGCCGGAAGAACGCCTCGAACTGATCGCGGGCCCGTGCGTGGAACAGGATGGTCTTGGCCCAGCCCTCTCCGGCTCCGAGTACGTCGCCGTACGAGAAGCCGCCGCAGGCCGCGAGCCCCTTGAACGTGGCCAAGTCGACGCGTCCGGCGAGGATGTCGCTCATGTGCACGTCGAAGGCATCGAAGCCGGCGCGCTCGAAGCCTGCCGCCATTTCGTACTGACTGTTGACGCCCTGCTCCCGCAGGATGGCGACGCGGGGCCGTGCGCCGACGCTGATGAACGGGGCGGCGACGTCCTGTGCCGGATCGAAGGTGAGCGAGGCCTGCAGGCCCGGCGCATCCGCATCGAGCAGCGCGTCGTACTCCTCGCGCGCGCACGCGGGGTTGTCGCGCAGGCTCTGCATCGTGAAGCTGAGTTCCGACCAGGCCCTGTGCAGGTCGACCCGCGACGCCTCGTAGCACGGCTCGCCGTGGCTGGTGAACCGGACCTGGCTGCCGGCCGTCGCGCGTCCGATGCGGTGCGTCATCGCACCGAGGCCCGCAGCCGCGAACCGGCCGGTTACATCGGCCACATGCGCCCTGCGCACCTGGACGACGGCGCCGAGTTCTTCGCTGAAGAGCGCGGCGCGCGGGTCTGATCCGAGCGCCGTGAGGTCCACGTCGACGCCGCAGTGGCCCGCGAACGCCATTTCTGCCAGCGTGGCGAAGAGGCCACCGTCCGACCGGTCGTGATAGGCCACGATCAGGCCGTCGCGCAGGCAGCCCTGCATCACCTCGAAGAACGCCTTCAGGCGGCCGGGATCGTCGAGGTCTGGCACGCTGCTGCCGATCTGGCCACAGGCCTGGGCCAGGGCCGACCCGCCGAGGCGATTGCGTCCGGCCCCGAGGTCGATGAGCAGCAGGTCGGCATCGATGTCCGTGCGCAGCTCCGGCGTCACGGACAGGCGCACGTCTGGCACCGGCGCGAATGCCGACACGATCAGGGAGAGCGGCGCGGTGACCGCCTTCGCCTCACCGGCTTCCGACCACCGCGTGTGCATGGACATCGAGTCCTTGCCCACGGGAATCACGAGGCCGAGCGCGGGGCAGAGGTCCATGCCCACGGCCTTCACCGTGTCGAACAATGCCTGGTCCTGGCCCGGCTGGCCGGCAGCGGCCATCCAGTTGGCCGAGAGCTTCACGTCGCGGAGGGACGTGATCCGCGCGCTGGCGATGTTCAGGATCGCTTCGGCCACGGCCATGCGACCGGCGGCGGGCGCATCGATCATGGCGAGCGGCGTCCGTTCGCCCATCGCCATCGCTTCACCCGTGTAGCCGTCGTACCCGGTCAGCGTGATGCCGGCGTCCGCGACGGGCACCTGCCAGGGGCCGACCATCTGGTCGCGGTGGATGAGGCCGGTCACGCTGCGGTCGCCGATGGTGACGAGGAACCCCTTGCTGGACACGGCCGGCATCCGGAGGACACGCTCGGCCGCCTCGGCGATGGAGACCGCGTCGAGGCGCACGTCCTCGCGTACCGGCGACTGGCGGCTGAAGGCGCGCTTCATCTTCGGCGGCTTGCCGAAGAGCACCGAGAGCGGCAGGTCCACCGGGGCGCCCCCGAGCTGCGTGTCGCCCACGTGCAGGCCCGGTTCCTCCAGCGCTTCGCCGACCACGGCGAACGGGCAGCGTTCACGCGCGCAGATGGCCTCGAACACGTCGAGGTCCGCGGGCTGAATCGCCAGGACGTAGCGCTCCTGTGCTTCGTTGCACCAGATCTCGAGCGGGGAGAGCGCTGCGTCGGCACTCGGGATGCGCCGCAGGTCGATCCGTGCACCGCGGCCGCCGTCCTTCACGAGTTCAGGGAGCGCATTCGAGAGGCCGCCCGCGCCCACGTCGTGGATGAACCGGATCGGATTGGCGTCGCCCATCTGCCAGCACCGGTCGATCACCTCCTGGCAGCGGTGCTCCATCTCCGCGTTGTCGCGCTGCACCGACGCGAAGTCCAGGTCGGCGTCGCTCGCGCCAGAGGTCATCGACGAGGCGGCGCCGCCGCCGAGCCCGATGAGCATCGCGGGACCACCGAGGACGACCAGCAGGGCACCGGCCGGCATGTCGCGCTTGTGGACGTGGGCCTCGCGGATGTTGCCCAGGCCGCCCGCGATCATGATCGGCTTGTGGTAGCCCCACACGCGCTCGCCGTCGGGCTGCTCCAGCGTCCGGAAGTAGCCGCAGATGGCCGGGCGCCCGAACTCGTTGTTGAACGCGGCCGCGCCGATCGGACCGTCCAGCATGATCTGGAGCGGCGAGACGATGCGGTCGGGCTTCCCGTAGCCGTGCTCCCACGGTTGTTCGAGCCCGGGCACGTTGAGGTTCGACACGCTGAAGCCGACGAGCCCCGCCTTGGGCCGCGCGCCGCAGCCGACGGCCCCTTCATCGCGGATCTCGCCCCCCGACCCCGTGGACGCACCGGGGTACGGGGCGATCGCGGTCGGGTGGTTGTGCGTCTCGACCTTCATCATGATGTGCACCGGCTCATCATGGAAGGCGAAGCGTCCGGTTTCCGGCTCGGGGAAGAACCGGCGCGCCTGGTATCCGCGAATCACCGCGGCGTTGTCCGAGTACGCACTCAGCACGTCCGGGTCGCTCGCAACCTGGTGCGTGTTGCGGATCATGGCGAACAGGCTCTTCGCCTGCTCCTGCCCGTCGATGGTCCAGCTCGCGTTGAAGATCTTGTGCCGGCAGTGCTCGCTGTTCGCCTGCGCGAACATCATCAGCTCGACGTCGGTCGGGTTCCTGCCGAGTCCCCTGAATGCCTCGACGAGGTAATCGATTTCGTCGGCGGCCAGGGCGAAGCCCCGTTCCTGGTTCGCCTGCGCCAGCGCCTCGCGTCCTCCGCCCAGGATGTCGACGGTGACGAGCGGGCGCGCCTCGCCCTGCTCGAAGAGGCGCGCCGCTTCGTCGAGATGGGGCAGGACCGACTCCACCATGCGGTCATGCAGAAGCGCGGCGACCGCGGCGTACGCCGGCGCGTCGAGTGGCGCGACAGTGTCGACGTAGTAGGCGACACCGCGTTCCACTCGTCGGACCGCCGTGAGCCCCGCGTTGCGGACGATGTCGGTGGCCTTGCTGGACCAGGGAGAGACGGTGCCGGGCCTGGGCACGACGAGGAAGAGCGTGCCGCGTTCGTCGACCGGGGCGCGCAGCGGGCCATATTCCAGGAGCCGTTCGAGACGCGTCCGGTCCTCGCTGCCGAGGTCCGACTCGAGATCCACGAAGTGCACGAACCGCGAACCGAGGCTGCGTACCTCGGCCAGGGGGGCCAGCCGGGCGAGGAGACGTTGCAGGCGGAACGGTGACAGCGCGGCCGCGCCGGGGAGTATCAGCATCAGTGGTCGATTCGGGGATGATGGCCCAGCACGCGCGGGCCACCCCTATACGATAGCGCGGACTGCCCCGGCGTGCCTCCCCGCCTCGTCGGTCGCGAGCCTCCGGCTGCCCGGAACACCTTCGCGTGGCAACGCGGCATCGAGGGGCCACCGTCGGGCATGGTGTCGAGTTCGTCGCCCGTCTCCTCCATGGTGACCCGTATGGGACCTTGGCGACCATCTCGACCAGATAGCCGAATACTTCGCGCCGTTGTGCTGCTTCCACACGGAGTAGTCGCCGACCGCGGGAACATCTTCGAGCGCCCTTTTCAACCGTTCCGCCTCACGGTCCAAGGTTTTCTCAGGAAGAACCTCGCGTTTCAGGCCCATCCACAGAGCAAGCGCGAGGCCACCGCGCTGGGGCCGTCATCGAAATTGTCCGGGACGTCGTGTTCCGATGCCCCGGCACGGGAACGACGGGCGGACTTTCGGACTGCGGAGGTGAATGGCTCCGTTGACCGGTCGAGCTTCACGTACAATCCGCCGCCATGCCCCACGGCGCCCCGCTCGACCCCCGATCGTTTGCGCTATCTTCCGCTCTGGCGCGGCAACAGAGGCCGAGTCGGCTGGTGCTCGCCGCGGCGATCGCTGTCTGGTGCGTGGGTTCAGGCACCGTACTCGCACGCACGGCCGTCGAGTCCGCCCAGGGGCAGACGACCGCGCGAACGGCCCCGACGGCCCTCAAGATCGTGGTCATCGAAGGCGAAGATGCCGTGAATGTCATCCAGCAGCGCACGGCGGTCAGTCCCATCGTCGAGGTGCGCGACCGGAACGACCAGCCGGTGAGCGGTGCAGTGGTGACGTTTGCGATTCGTAGTGGCCGCGCGACGTTCGGCGGTGCGCGTTCGCTGACCGTGTCCACGAACGCCGCCGGTCGTGCCACGGCATCCGGGCTGACGCCCACAGGGGGCGGTTCGCTTCAGATCGGTGCGACCGCGTCGTTCCAGGGACAGACTGCTGTTGCCACGATCGTCCAGACCAATGTGCTGACCTCGGCGGCGGGTGCCGCCGGCGCGGGAGTCGCCGCTGCCGGTGCGGGAGCCGGGGGCGGCACGGGGGCTGGCGCAGCGGCCAGCGGTGCGGCCGGTGGCGGTGGGCTGTCGGCGACGACGCTCGTGGTGTCGGGTGCGGCGGCCGTCGGTGGCGGGCTTGCTGCAGCAAAGGCGCTCGGAGGAGACGGCTGCACGAATTGCGGACCCGGCACAGGCATCTATACCGGCACCGCCTCGTACTCGTTCGTCGAAACGCACAACTCTTCGGGGTTGACGACGGCCCCGGGCAACGTCAATGGCACCTGCACCTTCACGGTGTCGGTCGCGCTGGCCATGCGCGCAGACCTCAGTGCGAACGACAGCGGTGTTGTCGTAACCGGACACTTCGAGACGACGCGGTCCGAGACGCTGGTTGCCCAGAGCTGCCAGGGCACCGTCAGGCCGAACAGCACCGTCGGCCCGCAGATCGATACTGTGGACGGGCAGCCGCTGTCGGCATTGCGCTACCAGCGGTCAGACTCGGGTGTGCCCGCGACGATTGGGGGCAACCAGACCTACACCACCTCGTTCTCGGGCGCCGCTGCCGGCACCACCATCACCGGCACGTTCACCTATGCGATGCAGTTGTCGAGCATCCAGGCCGGCGTGCAGGCCAGCACGCCGGCCACGAGCACGTTCATCACGCTGACGCGCCAGTAGCCGGCGCACGCCAGCGACGCGGCTACTTCAGCTCCTTGTGGCCATCCTTGGAGAAGCCGTAGGGGATGAGGTTGTCGGCGCGCACGGGGTTCGCGGACGCCGTGGCGGTCATCACTACGGGGGAGCCCTGGGTGTACTCGAAGAGCGAGCAGCCGTAGTACCGGGCTTCGTGGACCGGCGGGTTGAGGGCGCCGGTGACGATCAGCAGTTCACCCAGGCGCTCGGTCCTGGACCCCATCGAGGTGGCCGCGTTCCACAGCCGCACTTCCTCGCTCTTGCTCGAACGGTTCTTGACCTTGAACCAGCAGCCGCTCTGGGCCTTGGCGGCGAGTTCCTCGCTGACCGGCTGCATCTGCTGCATCGTGCCGGCGCCGCTCTTGGACGCCGAGCCTGACCCGCATGCGACGAACAGGACGCCACTCACCAGCGCGACCGCACCCAGCCTCACCACGTTCAGTGTTCCCATCGTCACGGCGTCGTCTCTCCTGATCCACCGGCGGGTGAATCAACACGGGTATAAGCCAAAGTCGGGCCAACAGCTGTGGTGCCAGATTGTGGCGGGATTTGGCGGGGGAAGGCGGCAGGTCCTGTCACGCAAAGCGGTCGAGGTTGTCGTGCTCCCATGGCCATCGCTCTCTATGTTCGCCGAAGTCCGGGCGGCGGAGGCGCCGAACTGATGCGGCGTGCCGTGAGCAACAGGCTTGTCGGCGTTTCGATCGACTACCATTCCCACCGAGGCTTCATGCATCGACGCAGATTCGTGTCCCTTGGTGCAGCCGGCCTGCTCGGACTGGCCGGGGCCGCCCGCCTGTTCGCGCAGCGCCCGCCCGCCGAGCCGATCCCGGTTGCCGGCGATGACATCCCGATCGGGCTGTCGCGCCTCGGCATCTCGAGCGACTTCCGCGACGGGATGGTCTGCGTCCCGACCGCCTACCGGAAGGGCACACCGATGCCCATGCTCGTGATGCTGCACGGCTACAGCGGCGACGCCGACCGGCTGACCACCGTCTACTCGCTGGCCGAACGCTTCGGTGTCATCGTCCTCGCGCCGGAGTCGCGCGACGTTACCTGGGGGATGGAGAGCCCCGGCTTCGACACCGACTCGCGCTTCATCGGCATGGCCTTCCGCTGGGTCGCCGAGGTGCTCACCGTCGACCGTTCGCGCCTGGCGCTGGGCGGCAGTTCAGACGGCGCGAACTACGCGCTGAACATGGGCCTCGCGTACGGCGACACGTTCAACCACCTGATGATCTTCTCGGCCGGTACACTGGCCACGTTCCGCCGCCAGGGGAAGCCGCACATCTTCCTGTCGCACGGCACGCAGGACCGCGCGATGCCGATCGACCGCACGGGACGACGGTTCGCGGCCGACCTGAAGGCGCAGGACTACGACATCTTCTACCGCGAGTACGAAGGGGGACACGGGGCGCCGGCCGAGATCGTGACCGAGGCGTTCGAGTGGTTCCTGAAGCCGAAGGCGTAGGTGGCCAAGGCCGGCTCACTCAATCACGGACGGCAGACCGCGAGGGGAACGCTCATCGGGTTCATCGACCACGACGATCTCTGGGCACCCGGTCGTCTCGCCCATCAGCGACGTCTGCTCGACCAGCATCCCGAGTGCATGAGACCTTCAATCGACGGGAATTCGTCGGGCGGGCCATTGCGTCGGTATGGACGCTGATGCGGCAGCCGCTCGAGGTCATCGTCGTCGACGACGGTTCCACGGACCGGACGGGGGAGTGGCCTGGACGGACCTGGCCCGGGGGCGAGCCCGTGTGGCAGAACAACTCCGGACCTGCCGTGGCCGCAATCGGGGCCGCGAGATCGCAGCCGGCGAACTGATCGCGTTTCTCGATTCAGAAGACTTCTGGCCGGCCGGATGCTCCGTGCCTTCGAGAGCGATGTCGGCCGACGGTTCGTGGATGACGTCACCTCGTTCTGTCTGAGGCACGAGTCCAACATGACTGGCGATGAGCGTTCGACTGAACAGGGCGTACGTCTGGCTATCAGGCGGTCGCTTGAGCGGCGCCGGCGCGACGGTGGCGCGCCGACGCCGGCCCTACCCGCGTGGGTCTATCCGTCTCCACGATTCCGCTAACTTGGGCGTGGGTCTGCCGGAGACGGAATCCAAGACCGTCGCGTGGCGCGCGCGAAGTACGCGGCGCTCAAGCTCGATCCGCGTGCCGTCGGGCTTACTTGTTGATGGGAATCATGATGTGGGCTCCCGGTGTGCCAGGCAGCATCAACCACGGAACGCCCTGTCCCTTGATCGCCTCGTCGCGCTGGCTTCCTTCCGACACTCCAATCGATTCCGGTGTCGCGCCTGGCACCGACAGGACCCACAGCAGCTGGATGCGATCCTTCTTGCCGTAGAGGCGGTACGACATCGTCCCGAATGGCGTCGGCTTGATGGTGCCATCCTTCGTCGCCGCGTCCAGAGCCGCCGTCACCTCAGTGTCCGACTTCTTCTGTGCGCGGAGCCTGGCCGCGAGATCGCGCCTCGGTCCCGTGATGGCGTTGTAGCACCACGTGAAGCCATCAGCAGGATTCCGCGGGATGCACTCGATGCCGTTGGTACCGGCGCGCAGGACCTTGCGTGCGCCGGTCGCGGGGTCGTAGTTGTAGACGGTAGCGCCCGCCCGCAGGTCGTTGGGCAGAGGGAGCACCGCCTGTGAGATCGGATCGGGTGCCTGATCCGTCACGGTCGTCACGGTCGCCGCGGGATTGATCGGAATCATGATGTGCGCCCCTGGCGTGCCCGGCAACATCATCCACGGCAGTCCGTCGCCTTCCAGTGCGGCGCTACGCTGGCTGACCGTCGATACGCCAACCGACTGGGGCGTGGCGTTAGGCAGCGACATCACCCACAGGTTCTGGATGCGGTCGCGCTTGTCGTAGTGGCGGTACGACATCCCGGGTGCTCCAGGCTTGAGCGTCCCCTCCTTGACGGCTGCCGCGACCGCTGCCTGAATCTCTTCGTCGGTCTTCTTCTGCGCTCGCAGCGTGGCCTCGAGATCGCGCCGCGGTCCCGCCGACGCGTTGTAGCACCGCGCGAACCCATCGGCCATCTTCGGTTGGCACTCGATGAAGTTGGTCCCCTGGCGCAGCACCTGTCGTGCACCCGTCGCGGCATCGTAGGTGACGACCGTCGCGCCAGCACGCAGGTCGGACGGCAGGATCTTGGTGGCTTCGGCGATCTTGTCCGCAGCAGACTGCGCCGAGGCCGGCAGCGGCCCACTCATCACGAGTGCCGCGAGCAGCGTGGGGATGTGCTTCAAAAGCGTGGTCATAGCGTCGATTCCATCCTTCAGGAAGAGTGGCGTGCGACGAATGCGTCGCGCTCCGGCCAAGAGCCTACAACAATCCCGGCAGAAGCGCCGTGAAGAAGCGCGCGCCAGAACAGTGGGCCCGACGTGCCTGACATGGGGTTTCCACTTAGCGGAGCGCCGACGAGACAAGGATTGTCAGAATTCGTCGGGCGATGCGAGGAGCTCTGGATTAGCATGTGCCCGACTGCGGTGCCCCGACGTGGCCGTGTGGTCCGGTTCGTTTTCGAAGCGGAGAGGGGATGATGGCGAAACATCATGAACTGGGACGCAGGGCGTTCCTGCGGAGCGCGGGTCTGACGGCGCTTTACGGCACGGTCGGGAGCAGCGCGTCGGCGGCCTCTGTCGTGACGGCCGGGCTGCCTGCCGCATCGGGAGTGAAGTACGACTTCGACACCCCGTATAACCGGTTCGGCACGATGTCGACAAAGTACGACTCCATCATCAGGCAGTACGGCAAGGACTCGATTCAGGTCGGGATGGGGATCGCCGACATCGATTTCAAGGCTGCGCCGTCGATCACCGCCGCCCTCCGGAAACGCCTCGAGCACGAGAACTGGGGGTACGTCGACACGACGGTCATCACCGGTCAGATCGCGGACCAGGTGGTTGCGTGGAACAAGAAGCACTACGGCCTGACGATCGACCCGGCCGGCATCGTCATCTCGATGGGGGTGCATCCCGGAATCGTCGCCACGCTCAAGGCGTTTTCGCCGAAGGGCACGAAAGTGCTGCTGACCACACCGACCTACAACGGCTTCTACTCCGACCTCACCGCAACGCAGACGCTCCCGGAGGAAGTCCTGCTCAAGAGGAACGCCGATCATTCGTTCGCGTTCGACTTCGAGGCATTCGAGCGGCAGATCGGCGTCGATACGAATACCTTCATTCTCTGCAACCCCCAGAACCCGACGGGCAACTGCTGGAGCCAGGCCGACCTGCTCCGGATCGGCGAGATTTGCCTGAAGCACCGCGTGGTGGTGCTGGCCGACGAGATCCACTGCGACTTCGTGTCCAAGGGCCAGAAGTACACACCCTTTGCAACCTTGCCGAACAAGGCGGTCGTCGACAACAGCGTCACGTTCAAGGCTGCGAGCAAGTCCTTTGGCCTGGCCGCACACAAGATTGGCTGGCTGTTCTCGACGAACAACGACTACCTCCAACGGATCAAGGTGCAGCACCGGGCCGACCTGAACACCCTTGGCTTGATCGCCAACCTCGGCGCCTACACGCCCGAGGGTGAGGAGTGGCTGGAGCAGCTGGTCGCGTACATCGACGGGAACACGAGCTTTGCGAACGACTTCGTGAACTCGAAGCTGCCGGGCGTGAAGACGCACAAGCCCCAGGGTACGTACCTGATGTGGCTCGACTTCACGGAATATGCCGACAGAATCGGTCTGGCGAAGATGACCGAGGCTCACAACCGCTCGCAGGCTGCCGGGGCGCCGATGCTCACCAAGGAGCAGATGCTCGAGCGCCACCTCGTGCAGCACGCGCGGGTGCATTTGAACTCAGGGCACGGCTACGGCAAGGGCAGCGACTTCCACATGCGCATGAACGTCGGAACGTCTCGAAAGACCCTGGAGCTCGCGCTCAACAACCTGGCTGGCGCGCTGCACAAGGCGTCAAGCCTCTAGGGCTCGCTCAGCCAGCCCGACACTGCGCACGCGATCAGTTCCGTGCGCTCAGTGTCGGGTCGTAACTGGTGTGGCTGTCCCTCGTGCGCGAGGGATCGGGCCGGAGCTGGAATTGCGCTGCCAGCGGCCTCGACCCTTGCCGCCTTCGATGAGCCACGGTGTTCGATCGCCGTTTGCCCAGCGCCGCGCGCACCGAAGCCAGGTTTGGACACGGTGTAGATCTGGGCGATGGCGGTCGCCGGCGCCGCGCAGGTGGCCGACGAGGCGAACGGTCGCTGACCGATGACGTCCTGCCGGGCTTGACTTGCGGCGGACCCGGGCGCAGCATTTTGCCTCTCGGCCGTCACAACCGTCCCAGGAGGATCTGTCATGAGCATGTCTCCCCCAGCTGCCTCTGTCGGTACCTCTGTCACGGTGGCCGCCATCCTGAGCGTCAAAGGCCGCGCCGTATTCTCGATCTCGCCCGATGCGACGGTGTACGAGGCCATCACGCAACTCGCCGAGCGGAACATCGGTGCGCTGCTGGTCCTCGAAGGCGACCGGCTTGTCGGCATCTTCTCGGAGCGCGACTATACGAGGAACCTCGCACTGAAGGGACGGGCTTCGAAGTACACGCCCGTGTTCGACGTCATGTCGACAGAGGTTGTGACCGTCGCGCCGCAGGCGACGCTGGCCGCGTGCATGGAAACGATGACCGCCCGCCGCGTCCGCCACCTTGCAGTGCTCGAGAACGGACGGGTTGTCGGTGTCATTTCGATCGGCGATCTGGTGGGCTTCATCATCGCGACGCAACGCGAAGCCATCGAGTATCTGGAGGGGTACATCGCAGGCAGCTATCCGCGGTGATACGCGCGAACCAGAATGTGGCGAATGCCGACCAGGTCTTCTGGAACGTACGCCCATGCTTGGGCGAACCCGTGCTGCCGATTGTCGAGCCTGGAGGTGCCGGTATAGCCGCCCCCCAGCTTCGAGCCGTGGATGGAAATGGCCGTGTCGCCCGGTTCGCGGTAGACGTACTTCGCGATGTCCACGGGCAGTACGCCGCCTGCCGGGGCGACGAGGTCGGCTGGTGAAGGCGAGGTGGACGTCCGGCACGAGAGCCACAGCAAATGGTTCTGGCGCACGAGGGCAAGCTTAGCAACCCGCCGGCTCCGTGCCCAACGCCGCGCGCCGACAGACTGTATTGTTCTCGAAAGAAGTGGAGCGGGCTACGGGAATCGAACCCGTCTAGCTGGCTTGGGAAGCCAGAGCATTACCACTATGCTAAGCCCGCAATCGGAAACGCTAACTGCAGATCGCCAA
Organism: Vicinamibacterales bacterium; assembly: GCA_046331345.1. Taxonomy (GTDB): domain Bacteria; phylum Acidobacteriota; class Vicinamibacteria; order Vicinamibacterales; family CAVVIG01; genus CAVVIG01. The sequence goes on from JAXLRA010000009.1 coordinate 163,665, forward strand.
TTGCTAATTGCTGATTGATCTGGCCACGGCACCAGAGATTCTAGCAGACCCCGGCGATTCCGCAATCCATTCAGCAATCAGCGATTAGCCTTCAGCAATCCGCTAGGCTCGAATCAGCGCCAGGACTTCGTCCCGCTTCTGGGCCATCAACTCGGGCGTGGTGGCCTCGAGGTTCAGGCGGAGCAGCGGCTCGGTGTTCGACGCGCGCACGTTGAAGTGCCAGTCGGGATACTCCACCGAGATGCCGTCGAGATGGTAATGGTGGCCGTCGGCGTACTTCGCGCCGATGTCGTCCAGCTTCGGCGCCACGTCGGCCATGCTCTTCAGCTTGGTGTTGATCTCGCCAGAGATGAAGTACTTGGCGCGCAGCGGCTCGAGCAGATCCCGCAGGCTCTGCCCCTTCTTGGACATCAGCTCCAGGATGAGCAGCGCCGGGATGAAGCCGTTGTCCGCGAAGAAGTTGTCGCGGAAGTAGTAGTGGCCCGTGACTTCGCCGCCGAAGATGCCGTTCGTCTCGCGCATGCGGCGCTTGAAGAACGCGTGGCCGACGCGGTTCATCAGCGACGTGCCGCCGTACTTCGCCACGATGTCGCGCACCGCGTAGCTGGCGCGCAGGTCGTAGATGATCGTGGAGCCGGGGTGCTTGAGGAGGAACGCCTCCGCGAGCAGCGCCGTGATGAAGTCGCCCGAGATGAACTCGCCGCTGCCGTCGATGAAGAAGCAGCGGTCCGCGTCGCCGTCCCACGCGATGCCGATGTCCGCCTTCTCGGCGATCACCCGCTCGGTGATGTCGACACGGTTCTCGTCGATGAGCGGGTTGGCCTCGTGGTTCGGGAAGCGCCCGTCGATCTCGAAGCACAGCCTCGTCGTCTTGCACGCCAGTTTCTCGAACAGCTTCGGCGCCACCAGGCCGCCCATGCCGCTCCCGGCATCGAGCACGCAGTTGAACGGCTTGATGATCGACGGGTCGATGAAGCTCATGACATGGTCGACATACGCGTCGAGCGTGTCGGCCTGCGTCACCGTGCCTCGCGTGGCGGCCGGCGCAGGCAGCGTGCCCTTCGTCACCATCTCGCGGATGTCGGAGATGCCTTCCTCGCCGGAGAGCGGGAACGCCTCGCGGCGCACCATCTTCATGCCGTTGTACTGCTTCGGGTTGTGCGAGGCGGTCACCATGACGCCGCCGTCATGATCGCCCTTCGCCACCGCGAAGTAGAGCATGTCGGTCGCGATCATCCCGTAGTCGACGACGTCGCACCCCATCGAGGTGGCGCCGTCGATGAAGGCCGCCGCCACGGAGGGGGAGGAGAGTCGCATGTCGCGCCCGACGGCAATCCGCCGCGCCTTCAGGTAGCTGACGAACGCCGCGCCGATGGCGCGCGCCGCGTCTTCGTTCACCTGGTCGGGATACGTCCCGCGGACGTCGTAGGCCTTGAAGATGTCGGTGTTGATCGAAAGGGACATGAAGGGGACTCCGGGGAATTCACAAGTTAGAACTTAGAACTTGGAAGTAAGTTCCGAAGTTCAATTCTCACTTCCAAGTTCTAACTTCACCTGCGGACTTCGCTCAGAGGCGCGAGAAGTCCGTCAGGACGGATTTGTCTCCCAGCACGACGCCGTTGTCCAGCGACGCACTGCGGCCGATGTGGCAGTGACGCCCCATGATCGAGTTGCGCACCGACGCCTCCTGGCTGATCCGCGAACTGGACCACAGGATCGAGCGTTCGATGGTGGCGTGCTCCTCGACGTGGCACTGCTTGCCGACGACGGAGTAGGGGCCGATCTTCGCGCCCGCCTTGATCACCGCGCCGTCGTCGATGAAGCAGGGCCCCTCGATGACCGCGCCGTCTTCCACCCGTGCACCGGGTGAGATCCACGCCGTACCCGGCGCGCCCGCGAACGGGGCGGCCACGCAGCGGCCGTCCATGATGTCGCGGTGCACCTGGGTGTACTTCTCCGGTGTGCCGATGTCGATCCAGTAGCCGCGGTACACGTAAGCCACGAACGTTTCGTTCCGCTCGATGAGCGAGGGGAAGAAGCTCCGCTCGATCGACCAGGGCTGACCCTTCGGGATGCGGTCGAACGTATCCGGCTCGAGGATGTAGATGCCCGCGTTGATCGTGTCGCAGGTGATCTCGTCCGGCCTCGGCTTCTCGAGGAAGCGCTGGATGTTGCCCTGCGCGTCGGTCTCCACCAGCCCGTACGCCGTCGGGTTCTCGACCGGCGTGAGGACGATGGTGGCCTTGGCCTTGCGCTCGCGGTGGAGCTGCAGCACAGCCTTCAGGTCGACGTTGGTGAGCACGTCGCCGTTGAACACGACAACCGACTCGTGCAGCGACTCACCGGCATACTTCACGGCGCCGGCCGTGCCGAGTGGCTCGGGTTCGACGACGTAGCGGATGTTCAGCCCGGCTTCACTGCCGTCGCCGAAGATCTCCTCGATCCGGCGCGGCTGGTAATTGAGGCTGAGAATGACCTCGTCGATCTCCGGCACTTGCTTCAGGAGATCGAGCTGGTAGTGGAGGAATGGCCGCTCGAAGATGGGCACGATCGGCTTCGGCGTGTGAATCGTCAGTGGTCGGAGGCGTGTGCCCTTGCCCCCTGCGAGCATGATCGCCTTCATAGGCAATCAGCGATGTTATCATGCACCACACCTCCATGAACCTCCCCAACTCCCTGTCAGTGACGCGGATCTTCCTCGTGCCGCTGCTCGTGGTGGTGCTGCTCACGAAGTTCGAGGGGCGGATGATCTTCGGCATCCGGAAGGAGCTGGTGGGCGCGGCGATCTTCGGGCTCGCCTCCATCACCGACTGGCTCGACGGCTACCTGGCCCGCCGCCGGGGACAGGTCACGGAACTCGGCCAGTTCATCGACCCGCTCGCCGACAAACTGCTCACGATTGCGGCCTTCATCTCGCTGGTGCAGATGGACCTGGCGCCGGCCTGGATGGTGGCCATCATCATCGGCCGCGAGTTCGCCGTCACGGCCCTGCGCTCCCTCGCACACGCACGCGGGGCGGCGATGCCCGCCTCTCCGCTCGGCAAGGTGAAGATGGTGTCGCAGATCGTCGCGATCCTGGCCTTGATCCTGGGGAAGGATCACCTGCACGGCTTTGCCGTGATCGGCCAGGTCGCGCTGTGGGTCGTGGTGCTGACCGCGCTCGTCTCGGCGGCCGACTACTTCCGCCGGTTCGGGAAGTTCCTGATACCGAAAACCTAGGGGAAGTTAGAACTGACCTAGGGGGAAGTTAGAACTGAGAAGTGCGAAGTGAACTTCGGAAGTTCGACTTCACCAGTTCTCCAGTTCACTTCTACCTTCTCACTTCTGACTTCCGTCAGCGAGGGTTTGCCGTGACGCCCGAGCCGCCACTGCCATTCGGCGGCGCACTGGTGGGCATGCCAGGCGCGGGCTTCGCGGCGGCCGGTCCAGCGGCGGGCAACTGCGGTGTGCCAGCCGTCGAGAGCGTCTCGTCGCCCGTCTTGATTTCGTGCATGCGCTGCACGGCACCCTGCAGGTACTCGCTCTGCTCGAACTCCGCGACCAGCTTCTCGTAGAGCGGCAGCGCTTCCGCCTTCCGGTTCACCTGCATCAGCGACTCGCCGAGGTAGAAGTACGCGCCGTCGCGGGCCGTGAACTCCGGGTCGTCCTTCAGCAGGGCGGAGAGGCGATCGATTGCGCCGGGATACCAGCGGATGCGCCAGTAGAAGCGGCCCACCTCGAACTCGGCTTCCGACAACCGATCCTTGGCTTCACGGAGCCGGTTCTTCACCTCCGGCATCAGCGCACTGTTCGGGTATCGCGCGACGAAGGTCTGGAACTCACGGACCGCCTCGCGCGTTTCGGTCTGGTCGCGCTGCGCGGCGCGCATCTGCTTGAAGTGCGCGAGCGCCAGCTTGTACTGCGCGTAGTCGGCGCGCGGATGCGTGGGGTAGAACGACAGGAACTCCTGGAACTCGGCGATGGCGAGGACCAGGGCTTCCGCCGAGCCTTCACCCAGATACGTGTCGCCGATGCCCAGCTTCGCGTCCGGACGGACCGGGCTCTGCGTGTAGGTTTCGGTAACCTGCTTGAAGTATTCCCGCGAGGTGAGCCACTTGCGCCGCTCGAGGTTGTCCTTGCCGCGTTCGAACAGGAACTGATCGGGCTGCGCCGTTCCCGGGGGCGCGGACCGTCGGCCGCTGGCCGAGGCACACGCCGTCGCGAGCGCGGTCGCCGCGACGAGCAGTGTAAGAGACGACGAAAGACGGAGCACAGCCATCATGATGCCAGGATTCCGCTCAGCCACGCGTGTTCCGCCGCCAGGCCGCGCTCGAGGTCGTAGGCGGGGCTGAAGGCGAGGTCCCTGCGGGCCAGTTCGGTGTCCGCGTAGGTGTGGCGCATGTCGCCCTTCTGGGCCTCTTCGCGCGCGATGATCGGGGGCCGGCCAGAGACGCGCCCCACGATCTCGAGCACGTGGTTCAGGGACACCCGCGAACCGCCGCCGATATTGTATACACGCCCGGCGACGCCCCGCTCGGCCGCCGCGATGTTCGCGTCCACGATGTCGTCGATGAACGTGAAGTCGCGCGTCTGCTCGCCGTCGCCGTAGACCGCGATCGGCTGGCCGAGGATCGTGGCGCGCAGGAACTTGTGGAAGCCCATGTCGGGCCGCTGCCGCGGGCCGTAGACCGTGAAGTAGCGCAGCGACACCGTGGGCACGCCGTAGTTCGCGAAGTAGAGGTAGCAGAGCTGCTCGGCCGCCAGCTTGCTCACGCCGTACGGCGAGACCGGCTGCGGCAGGGCGTCCTCGCGCATCGGCATCTGCACCAGGTCGCCGTACACCGAGGAACTCGACGCATAGACCAGCCGTTCGATGGACGATCCGACGCACGCCTCGAGCAGCCGCTGCGTGGCCTCGATGTTGTTCGTGGTGTAGATGTCGAAGTCGCGTCCCCAGCTCTTGCGCACACCGGCCTGCGCGGCCTGGTGGAACACGTGCGTCCGGTCGGCCAGGATCGCCTTCAGGTCCACGTCCTGGATGCGCGCTTCCAGGAACCGGAAGTTCGGCATCGTCCGCAGGTACGCGAGGTTGCGCTCCTTGTATTCACGCGGGTAGTAATCGGTGAAGCAGTCGATGCCAACGACGTCGTGGCCCGCGCGGACGAGCCGCTCGGCCAGGGTCGAACCAATGAAGCCGGCTACGCCGGTGATGAGTGCCTTCATGCGCCTCGTGGAAAAATCGCAACGACCCTCGGAGGCAGCCGCCGTGGCCGTCCCTCGGGGTCGAGGCATGCGTGGACGGTGTGTCCTTCAGCGAGCACGGCCCCGTCCGGTGTCCGTACTACCTGGTAATCGAACCTGACCCGCACGGGCGACAGCAGCGTCCCCCGGGCGCGAATATCCAACTCGTCATCGTAGCGCGCCGACTGCCTGTAGCCACAGTGCGCTTCGATGACCGGGAGGCCGAACCCCTCGGCTTCCATCTCCCGGTAGCTCCAGCCGGCCTGGCGCAGCCACTCCGTGCGCCCCACCTCGAACCACACGAGGTAGTTGGCGTAGTAGACCACGCCCATCTTGTCGGTTTCGGCGTACCGCACCCGAACCCGGCACGACGATGCGTGGCTGGCGGCGGCCTGGTTCACCGGCTTCCCGCCGGCACCGCCCCGTTCGCCAGTGCCTTCAGGTCTTTCGTCGCCTGCTCGGGATCCGGCGTGCCGAAGATCGCGTTGCCGGCCACCAGGATGCGGGCGCCGGCGGCGACGACCCCGGCCGCTGTCTTCATGTCGATGCCGCCGTCCACCTCGATCGGCGCGGCCGTGTTGCCCGCGCGGTCGAGCAGCGCACGCACCGCCGCTACTTTGGACTCGCTGCGGGCGATGAAAGTCTGACCGCCGAACCCGGGGTTGACCGACATCACGAGCACGAAGTCCACGTCCGCGGCGATCTCCTCGAGGGACCCGACCGGCGTGGACGGGTTCAGCACCACCCCGGCCTTCACCCCGAGCGCCTTGATCGCGTGCACGGTCCGGTGCAGGTGCGGCAGCACCTCCACGTGCACCGACAGCATGTCGGCGCCCGCCGCGGCGAAGGCCTCGATGTAACGGTCCGGCTCCGAGATCATCAGGTGCACGTCGAGCGGCCGCGTGGCCACGCGCTTCAGCGACTTCACCACGGGCGGTCCGATGGTGATGTTCGGGACGAAGTGTCCGTCCATCACGTCCACGTGGATGAGATCGGCGCCAGCGCGCTCGACACGCGCGATGGCCGCGCCGAGCGCGGCGAAATCGGCTGACAGGATGGACGGGGCAATCTGGACGCTCACCGGCTGACCTCGATCGAAATCGGTTCGCCGGGGGCAATCTGGAACCCGGCCTGGGGATTCTGCCGCAGGACGATGCCGGCGGCCACGCCCGGATAGAGCGACGAGGCGACCACCGCCACGCGGAATCCGTGCTGCCTGAGATGGGTGGCCGCCCGCTCGCCGTTCACCCCGATCAGGTCGGGCATGACGAAGGTGGCGGCCTGCTCGGCGCGGTTGACCAGGACGGAGACCGTCGACCCGGGTGTATTGGGCGGCGGGTCCTGCGCCACGATGATGTCGGAGCCGAACGCGGCCGAGCGGACTTCGCTGATGACCGCCGGTTCGAGGCCGTCCTGCGCCAGGCGCATCTGGGCGGTCCGCTCGCTTTCGCCCGTCAACGCCGGGACGCGCGCGGAACGCGGGCCGCTGCTCAGCCAGAGCCGGACGCTGCGCTGCTCGCGTGACACGGTGCCCGGGGCGGGATCCTGGGCGAGGACCCGGCCGGCGGCGACCCGGTTGTCGGCCCGGCGCGTGTCGTCCAGCTTCACAGCCAGGCCGAGCTGGCCGGCGATGGCGGTGGCCTCGTTGGCGGTGCGGTTCACCAGATTCGGTACCTGAACCTCGCGCGACTTGAGCGCGACACGCATGGCCGCCGCGGCAAACAGCACATAGGTGGCGACGAGCGCCCCCACGAGCACCAGCAGCTTTCCCGCGCCCCAGACGCGCGACCTGAAGGCCATGAACTGCAAAGCGTACTACAGGTTGCGGGCGCGCTCGAACACCGCCCCGAAGAAGAGCTCGAGCCCGTGGCGGTCCGGTTCGGTTCGCAGGTGCCCGGCCCTGTCCACCACGTCGGGCAGCACTGCGGGGTGCGCGGTATTCGCGCGAACGGGCGTGAACATCGGGTGCGCCGCCAGGAACGCCCGGGCGACCTGCTCGTTCTCCTCCGGCTCGCTCGAACACGTGGCGTAGACGAGCCGTCCGCCCGGCTCGACCACGGCGGCGGCGTTGGCCAGCAGCCGCTGCTGGGCGCTGGCCAGGGCCGCCAGCGATTCCGGGCCGCGCGTCCAGCGGATGTCCGGGTCGCGCCGCAGCGTCCCGAGGCCCGAGCACGGCGCGTCCACGATCACGGTCGAAAACGGCCGCGAGAAGGGCAGCGGACGGGTCGCATCGGCCTGCACCAGCCGGACGTTCAGTGCGCCGGACGCCGCCACGGTCCGGCGGAGGAGCGCCATGCGCTTCTGGCGCACGTCGCACGCGACCAGCCGGGCGCCCACGTCGAGCGTCATGGCAATCGCCGTGGCCTTCCCGCCCGGCGACGCGCAGGTGTCCAGCACGAGCGGACCGGGTTCCTGGCCTGCCAGCAGTGCCACCAGTTGCGACGCCTCGTCCTGCACGACGAACTCGCCGCGCGCCACCTCGTCCTGCAGGTTGCCCTCGTCGACGATGATGCCGTCGGGGGCGAAGCGTGCGGCGTGCGCCTGCACCTCGAGCGCCGCGAGATGTTCCAGGAGGTCGACGCGCGTGGTCCGCAGCGGGTTGGTGCGGAGCGTCAGCGGGGCCGGCTCGTTGTTGAAGCGCATCCAGGCTTCGGTCCGTTCGAAGCCGACCCGATCGAACCATCGTTCCGCCAGCCAGCGCGGATGAGAGAGTGTGATGCTCAAGTAGTCCAGAGCGGCGTCCCTGTCGGAGCCATTGTCGGGCCTGCGCGGGAGCGGCAGGTGCTGGCGGTTGCGCGAGATGCCGCGCAGCACCGCGTTCACGAATCCCGACGCGCTCTTCTTGCCGGCCTTCTTCGTCAACTGCACCCCGTCGTCCACCACCGCGGAGGCGGGGACCCGTGTCAGGTGCAGGAGCTGGTAGAGGCTCAGCCGCAGGATGTCGACGACTTCGCCGTCCAGCCTGGCGATCGGGCGGGTCGCGGCGCTGGCAATCAGGACATCGAGGGCGCCGCGCCAGCGGACGGCACCGGTGGCGATGTCGGTGGCGAGGGCGCGGTCACGTTCGTCGGGGAGCGAGGGGCGCACGCCGGCGATGGCGCCGGGCAGGTCCGCGCGGCCGTTCGACACGCGGCGCAGGATCTCGTAGGCGGCGACGCGCGCCGGCGCAATCATGGCTGGGCCGTGAAGCGGCTGCCGGGCACCAGCTTCCGCCCGGCGAGGAACTCGCGCGTGCCGCTTGCGCGGCGGCCTTCGGCCTGCAGTTCCGTGATGTGGAGCGTGCCCGCGCCAGTGGCGACGCTCAGGCTGTCGCCCTGTGCGTTGAGCACCGTGCCCGGCGCCGCCGACGCCGACTCCGCGGACCAGGTGGACCGCCAGAGGATCAACCGCTGACCCTCGAGGTACGCGAACGCGTGCGGCCACGGGTGCAGGCCCCGAATCTGGTTGTGAATCGCCTCGGCGGGGCGCGCCCAGTCAATCACGCCGTCCTCCTTCGTGAGGCGATGCGCGTAGGTGACGAGCGATTCGTCCTGCGGGATCTCCTCGACCGGACCCACGGCCAGCCGGTCCAGCACCTCGACCAGCAGCGTCGCGCCCAGCGCGGCGAGGTCCTGTTCCACATCCTCACTGGTGTCGGCGGGGCCGATGGGCCGTTCGACGGTGGCCAGCATGGCCCCGGCATCCAGCGCCTTCACCACGCGCATGATCGTGACGCCGGTGCGTGCGTCACCCGCGATCACCGCGCGGTGAATCGGTGCGGCGCCGCGCCAGCGCGGCAGCAGCGAGGCGTGCACGTTGATCATGCCGAGCCGCGGGATGTCGAGCACCGTCTGGCTGAGGATCTTGCCGAAGGCGGCTACCACGCCGATGTCGGCGCCGAGCGCGCGCATCGCCTCGAGCACGTCGGGAGCCTTCAGGGTGTCGGGCTGCAGGACGGTCAGCCCGGCCTCCAGCGCGCGTGCCTTCACGGGGCCTGCCGTTTCCTTCTGCCCACGCCCGCGCGGCCGGTCCGGCTGCGTGATCACGCCGACCACCGTGTGCCTGGACGCGAGCAGGGCGTCGAGTGTCGGCACCGCGAACTGCGGGGTGCCCATGAACAGCACCTTGAGGCCGTTGCTCGTCACCACTTGCCGGCCTTCGTGAGCTTGCGGATCTTGCGGACGATCATCTCGCGCTTGATGCCGCGGAGCCGGTCCACGAACAGCGTGCCGTCGAGATGATCCATCTCGTGCTGGAAGGCGCGGGCGAGCAGGTCCGTGCCCTCGATCTGCTGCGGGTTGCCCTCGCGGTCGAGCCCCTTCACGACCGCACGCTTGGGCCGGACCACCGTGGCGTTGAACCCCGGCACGCTCAGGCAGCCTTCCTCCTCGAGCTGCATGCCGTCGCGTTCCACGAACTCGGGGTTGATCATGACGATGAGCCCGCCGGCGTCGCGCCCCACCGAGAGATCCACGACGAAGATGCGCAGCGGCACGCCGACCTGGGGCGCGGCAAGGCCGATGCCCGGGGCCGCGTACATGGTCTCGATCATGTCGGTGATCAACCGATCGATCTCGGGCGTGACGGCGTCGACTGGACGCGCGGGTCCGTGGAGGACGCTCGCGCCGTAGCGCATGAGAGGGCGGATCATCGAAAGGCCATGGGCGCTGGGCGCTAGGCCCGTCAGGCGCGGGTGAAGCGCGCGGCGGTGCGCGCGCGGTAGCTGGCCAGGTTGTCGAGGATTTCCGGCATCGAGTCGCCGCCGAACTTCTCGAGCATCGCCTCCGCCAGCACGATGGCCACCATCGCCTCTCCGACGACCGCCGCGGCGGTGACGGCGCACGTGTCGCTGCGTTCGATCGCCGCCGGGCTGAGTTCCAGCGTCTGGAGATCCACGGAGCGGAGCGGCTTCATCAACGTGGCGATCGGCTTCATGTAACCGGTGACCCGCAGGTCCTCGCCGTTGGTGATCCCCGCCTCGAGGCCGCCCGCGTTGTTCGTGGGGCGTGAGACAGGCACTTCCGGATGCGTCGTGGTGCCGGCGAGCGGCAGGATCTCGTCGTGGATCTGCGAGCCGGGCAGATCCGATACTCGCGGACCGATGCCGATGCCCACACCCTTGATCGCCTGAATCGACATGAGCGCCTGGGCCAGGCGTCCATCGAGCTTGCGGTCCCACTGCACGTGACTGCCGAGACCGACGGGAAGCCCGCGCACGATCACCTCGAAGCTGCCGCCGACCGTGTCGCCGGCCTCCTTCGTGGCGTCGATGAGCGCTTTCATGGCCTGCTCGACGTCGCGGCTCACGCAGTGGAGTTCCGAATCCGCGGGAATCGCGAGCACGTCCTCGAAGGTGACGGACAGCGGGTTCCCGATCGACGCCGAGCCGATGTTGATGACGTGACTGACGATCTGCACGCCCATCGCCTCGAGGAACTGGCGGCACACCGTGCCGACGGCGACGCGCGAGGCCGTCTCGCGTGCGCTGGCGCGCTCCAGCACGTTGCGAATGTCGGTGTGGTCGTACTTCACGACACCCGCGAGATCCACGTGGCCGGGGCGGGGCCGCGTCACGGTCGGGCGGTCGTGGCCCGGCGTCTCCGCGGTCGGCGGCGCCTCGACCGCCATCGTGCGCTGCCAGTTCTCCCAGTCCTTGTTCGGAATCATCAGCGCGATCGGCGCGCCGGTGGTCACACCGTGCCGCACGCCACTGAGCGCATCGGCACGATCGGATTCGATCACCATGCGCCGCCCTCGCCCGTACCCGCCCTGGCGGCGGCGGAGTTCCGCGGTGAGGGCCGCGAAGTCGATGGAGAGCCCGGACGGAATGCCTTCGAGGATGGTGACGAGCGCGCGTCCGTGGGACTCGCCGGCGGTGAGAAATCGCAGCATCTGGGCCTCATTCTATCCGAAAAATCTGCGTCGCCTGTGCGCACGGCACGAGTGGTTGTGGCGTAGAACAGCCGGCCGCAATCTTGCACAGCGACGGGATTCCGAGGAGGTCGCGTGCAACTGATCGCCGATCGCTTTGTGCGCAACAGCAGCGGGTGTGCCTGGGATCTTGCGACGGGAGTGCGGGTCACGCTGGTCATGTCGACCGCTGGCGGTGTCAGCGATCAAGCGGCGTGGTCCGAGCGCTGTGCCTGGTTGTTCTCTGTGAGCCACGCGCGGCTCGCGCCGCTCGTGGACTACGGCGTCGTCGGCGAGACGGGGCACTTCGAGGCGTGGGGCGCCACGGTGCCGTGGACCGGCGCCGCCTCCTCGGCCACGCTGGCCGCACGGTCAGCCGGTCGCTTCCTGGCGGCGAACGATCGCAGCGCGCCCGAAGGTGCCGTCACGGTCGGGGCCGCCGGTGACCGGGCCGTGTTGATTCCCGGCGCCGCGGCTGGTCGTCGGGTCGACGCGGCAACGGCGAGCGCGCTCGCCACGACTTCGCGCGGCCCGCTGCCCGACCTGTGTGGCCGGCTCCATGTGCCGGATGTCCGGCTGGCTGGCGTGCTCGACCTGTTGGAATCGCAACGACAGATCCCGAGCGCCGTCGGCATCTGGCTGCCGCAAGGGTCCGATGTGAGGCGGGTGGTGTGTCAGCTGGCACGGGCCGCACGGCTTGGCGGGCGTGTGCCGGTCTCCGCGCGGTTGCTGAGCGACGGGCTGTTCGAGATGGTGAGGGGCCGGTCGCTGATGGTCCTGTCGACTGATGGCGCCGTCCGGGGCTGGCAGGCGCTGCTTCAGGGAACGCTCCGGTCAGGGCGTGGGCACGTCGCCTGTTTCGTGGGATCGGACGTCGTTCGGCGGGTGCACACGGTGAGCCTCACGACCCCCACGCCCGATCGGCTGAGGGCGTCGGTCGTGCCGCCGCGGGTTGCGACGCAGCACGTGCGCAGCATCGCCACCGCCGCTCGCCGCGCACGCGGATCCGAGCTGCGTTTCAACCGGCTGCTGTTCGGAGCGGACCTGCCTGGTACCGCGCTTGACGCCGGCGCGGCGGGCCTGGGGCGTGGCCGCCGCGCGGCAGAGGACGGCGCTGGGAGCGTGGGAGGAACCGTGGCTGAGATCCTCGGGAACGTCGGCGAATCGAGCCGGCGCGCGTGGCCCGCGCCGGGCGACGCCGTGCGGTTGCGGAAGCAGGTGGCGCAGGCCGCCGCACTGCTCACGGCCGGACGCCATCGTCCTGGCGAGCGGCTCGCGCGGCAGGTGATGCACGCGCTGGCGCGGCGATCCCGATGGACCGAGGCGGTCGACCTGAGCCTGCACCTCGCCGCGGCGCTGCGGCGGCGAGGGCGCACCGCGGCGGCACTCGAGATTCTCGATGGCGCGCGGGTGTGGACGCGCGCCGCCGACAGCCTGCCTCACACATTGGCGTCTGCACTGGTACGTGCGGAGCTGCTGATCGACGATGGGCAGCTGGGGCCGGCCGAGGCGATCATCGAGCCGGCGCTCGCCGCGGCACTCAGTGAAGGCCATCCATGTGCGACGGACCTGCTGGCAGCCTTTGCTCGCTGCCTGCACTGGCAGGGCAGGGACAGAGAGGCGGTGCAGCGGCTGGCGCTTGGCGAACCCGCACCCGCGGGCGAGGCCGGACCCTCGCTCGTGCGGTTGTGGCTGATGCGAAGTACGGTTGCGGCCGCGACGGGTCGGCTCGCCGACGCCGTCACGCTCGTCGCCCAGGCTCGGGACCGGGCGGTGGTGTTGGGCCATGCCGACCTGCTCGGTCACGCGCTGGAGTGTTGTGCCAAGGTGCAGCTCGTTGCCGGAGATCTGTCGCGTGTGCGCGCCATCGTGGTTGAGGCCCTGCCGTACGCACGGCGTGCCCACGCGCCGCTGCTTGCCGCGCGATTGCGGCTCCTCAGCGCCGAGGCTGCCCGACGCCTCGGCGACCGCTCGACCGCGCTGAAGGTGCTGGCGCGCTACGGCCGCACGCCTGCAGCCGACCTGCACACGCTGGTGCGCGCCAGGATCGCGCTCCTGAAGGCGCTCCTCGAGGCGTCGGATCCCGCGCGTGCCGCAGTGGCCTGCGCGGAATCGACCGGCCTCGCGGGGCTTCGCCTGTTCGGTCCGACGCGTGAGGAGGCGAGTGCGGGCAGCACCGCGACGGCCGACGACCTGGTCGGCCTGCTGCAGTGCTGCCACGTGGCCACCGACGAGCGGGCCGTGCTTGCGGCTGTGTGCGCGCGGCTGCGCGTACGGCTCGGCGCTGCAGGCGTTGGCTTCCTCATCGCGGACGACGCCGGTCACTACACGCTGATTGGCGCGGACGGCCAGCGTCCCGACGGCCGGCTTGCCCCACGGGTGGCGAGCGCGCAGCAACTCGTGCTCGACGATGGGGGAGGGACCAGGCCCGAGGCGGGTGTGCCCGTGCGGTGTGCCGGTGGCTGCGCCGGTGTTCTCGTCGCCGTGTGGCCCGCGGGCGCGCGCTGGCATGCGCCGGACGTTGCGCTGCTGCTCTCGACCGGAGCCACGGCGGCAGGCCCGGCGCTCGCCGCCGTGAAGGCGGCCCGCGCCACGGACCGCCGTTCGCGCATGGCGGAACTCCTCGGCATCAGCGCCGCCGCGCACGACATCCGCAGCGCCATCGATCGCGCCTCGTCTGCGCCGTTTCCCGTGCTCGTGGACGGAGAGAGCGGTGTCGGGAAGGAACTAGTCGCACGGCTGTTGCACAAGACGGGGCCTCGCCGCGACCGTCCGTTCGCCACGATGAACTGTGCGGCGTTGCCGGACGACCTCGTCGAGTCGGAGCTGTTCGGCCATGCGCGCGGAGCGTTCACCGGCGCCGTGTCCGAGCGGCGCGGCCTCTTCGAGGAGGCGAACGGGGGCACGCTGTTCCTCGATGAAGTGGGCGAACTCTCGCTGCGTGCGCAGGCCAAGCTGCTGCGGGCCATCCAGGAGGGTGAGGTCCGCCGCGTAGGCGAGAACGTGAGCCGGCGTGTCGATGCCCGTCTGGTGGCCGCCACCAATCGCGACCTGCGAGCCGAGACGGCGGCCGGACGGTTCCGTCTCGACCTGCTGTACCGGCTCGATGTGCTGCGCATCACCATTCCGCCGCTGCGCGACCGACGCGAAGACATCCCGATACTGGCAGAACACCTCTGGCGCGATGCCGCTGGCCGTGTCGGAAGCCAGGCCGTGCTCGCGCCTGCCACGCTCGATGCGCTGGCGCGGCACGACTGGCCGGGGAATGTGCGTGAACTGCAGAACGTCCTGGCGGCGCTTGCGGTGCGCTGCGGGCGGCGGGGGCTCGTGTTGCCCGCGAGCCTTCCGCCGGCGCTCACCGGAAGCGGACCCGGCCCGCTTCGGCTGGACGAGGCGCGGCTGTCGTTCGACCGGGCGTTCATCACCTCCGCGCTCGCGCGTACGGGTGGACGCCGCAGCCGGGCTGCACGCGAACTCGGTGTCTCGCGTCAGGGGCTCGCGAAGCTGATTGCCCGGCTGGAGATTGCGGACGGCCTGGTGGAACCCGGGCGTGCCGTGTGACGTGGGGGAGAGGACACGGGTCCAGGCGAGGTGAAGTGCCTGAACCCGTGTGAGTGCTGTCGGGGTCTGGAGCGGCGGCCCCGCGTGTTACCGCTTGAGGCGCGGGATGAACTTGGTCAGCCCCTGAATCGGGCCCACCTCGCCGGCGTAGACGTTCCCGGCCGCGTCGGCCGTCACGCCTTCACCCATGGAGCCGAAGCCGCCCATGCCGGACGCCTGCTTCGAGACGTGTTCCGGCACGAAGTACCACACTTCACCGGTCTTCGCGCTGCCGACCCGAAGGCCCTTGCGCCAGCCCGGATTGAAGTTGTCGTCCGACTCCGAGTCGATGGCGTAGAGCGTGTCATCCGCGGCGATGTGAATGCCCGAGATACGGCTGAACTGGTACCAGGTGTCCAGCAGCTTGCCCTCCTGGTCGAAGATCTGGATGCGGCGGTTGCCGCGGTCAGCGACGAACAGCCGGTTCTTCGAGTCGAAGGCGAGGGAGTGCGGGCCGCGGAACTGGCTCGGACCGTAGCCGTAGCTGCCGAAGCTCTTGATGAACTTGCCATCGGGCGAGAACTTCGAGATGCGGCCGACCGCTTCCGGCGTCGGCGCGTCGATGAACTGCGCGCTGTGCGACTCGGACACGTAGATGCTGCCGTCCGGGCCGACGACGACGTCGTTCGGTTCCGTGAAGGCCTCGGGCGGGTTGCCGGTCTTGCCGCCGCTGCCGAGCGTCAGCAGGAGCTTGCCGTCGGGGCTGAACTTCAGGACGGTGTTCCCCTTGTTCGCCCAGTCCGGGAACTTCTTCAACTCGTCGGCGGTCGGCACGCGCGCGTCGACCACCCACACGTTGCCCTGCTTGTCCACGTCCATGCCGTGCGGCCAGAGGATCTGGCCGGCCCCGAACATCTTCAGGATGTTGCCGTTCGCGTCGAGCTTGATGATCGGGTCCACGGTCGACCCGGCGCACGAGTTGCTGCCGCAGCGGTCGGCCGCCCAGATGCTCTTGCCGTCCGGGTCGATATCCACCGCGCTGACCGATCCCCACTTCCGTCCGTTCGGCAGGGGACCGAAGTTGCGCACGGTCTCGTAGGGGTTCGGGAGGAAGTTCACCGGCTTGACGCTCGCCTGTTCCGGCGGCGCCGTCGCCCCGCGGGGCTTGGCGGGCGGAGCGGCGGCCTGCTGGCCCTGGGCCGCGACAGAGACAACCATCGCGAGCGCCGCACACGCGGTCGCTGCCATCACGAATTGCTGCTTCATAGACACCTCGACTCGGACAGATGCAGATAAGGAACTGCAGGGGATTGTCGCACGGCGGCCTCGCTGATGGGCAGGCGGGGCCGGCAGGGCAGGCGGGACTGACCTCTCCTCAGGCCAGCCGGCCTTGCCCGCCCTGCCTGCCTTCCCTCGGCGAGCGTCATTGACACCGCTCGCGCCCCCCGTCATGATCCCGCCCGTTTGCCGCCGGTGCCGTCGCGCCGGAGCGAGTGGAGGAGTTCATGTCCGTCACCAGAAACCGGCTCGTCGCGTTCGGCGTGGCGTTGCTGCCCTGTCTCGTGGCCGCGTGCAGCGCGCCCGCGGCGGATACCCCGAAAGCCCCGGCCTCGCTGCAGGACGTGGCGACGCAGTCGCTGGCGAAGATCGACGGTGAGCTGAAGGTGCCCGGCCTGAAGGAGCCGGTGGAGATCGTCCGCGATCAGCAGGGCATCCCCCACATCTACGCGAAGAACGACGACGACCTGTTCTTTGCGCAGGGCTATGTGATGGCGCAGGACCGCCTCTGGCAGCTGGAGATGTGGCGGCGCTGGCGCGAGGGGCGCCTGGCCGAGGTCTTCGGCCCGAAGGCTGTGGACTACGACATCCGCGCCCGGCAGATGATGTTCCGCGGACCGTGGGACGAGAAGGAGTGGACCTCGTACCACAAGGACGCGGAGCGCCTCTTCACCGCCTGGGCGAACGGGCTGAACGCCTACGTCGCGGAGAACGCCGACAACCTGCCGGTCGAGTTCAAGCTGACGGGGCTCAAGCCCGAGCCGTGGACCGCGAAGACCGTGACGCTGCGCTGGGCCAACCTCGCGATCGACAGCGTGCGCTATCACGGCGTGGCGGAGATCCAGCTGGCGCTGCAGGCGAAGAAGCTCGGCGTGAAGGAAGCCAACAAGCGGTCGGCGCCCGATCCGTGGGACGACCTCACCGTGCCCGAGGGGCTCGACCTGAACTGGTTCACCGACGAGCTGCTCGCCGCCGCCCGGAAGGGCGACGGCAATCCGTTCGATCCAGGCGCCCTGCCGGATCCCGAAATCGTCGAGCCGTACCGCGCGCTCAACGCCAAGGTGCAGGCGGCGCGGCTCATGCCTGAACTGCAGGACATGGACGGCAGCAACAACTGGGTGGTCAGCGGCAAGCACACCGTCACCGGCCAGCCGATCCTCTCGAACGATCCGCACCGGACGATCGAGATGCCGTCGCTGCGCTACTTCGTCCACCTGAACGCGCCGGGCTGGAACGTCATCGGTGGCGGCGAGCCGCCGTTCGTCGGCGTCGATGCCGGCAACAACGAGAACATGGCCTGGGGCTTCACCTTTGCCGGGACCGACATGGTCGACGTGGTGGTGGAGCAGACCAACCCCGCGAATCCGAACGAGACGAAATACAAGGACGCGTGGGAGCCGATGAAGGTGATCGCCGAGGAGATCAAGGTCAAGGGTGAGGACAAGCCCCGCGTCGTCGAGGTCAAGTTCTCGAAGCACGGCCCGGTGTTCTATGAGGATCCGGTGAACCACCTCGCGTTTGCCGCGAAGTCGGTGAACCAGGAACCCGGGACCGCCGCCTTCAAGGGCAGCCTCAAGCTGGCGCAGGCGACGAGCTGCGAAGACTTCTTCGACCGCGCGATGTTCTGGAAGATGCCGACGCACAACCTGATCTGCGGCGACAACAAGGGCAACATCGCGTTCCAGATCACCGGCCTCACGCCGGATCGCGACGGCTGGAACGGCCGGCTGCCGGTCCCCGGCACCGGCAAGTACGAATGGAAGGGCTTCCGCAGCGACCTGCCGCGCGAGATGAACCCGGCGCGCGGCTACATCGCCACGGCCAACGACCAGTCGCATCCGAAGGAGTTCAAGGGACGGCCGGTCTTCTACAACGTCTCCACGGACGTCGACGTGTCGCGCATCACGCGCATCCGCCAGATGCTCGACCAGCAGATTGCGTCGGGCAAGAAGATCGACATCGCCGACATGGAGCGTATGCAGCAGGATGCCTACTCGCTGCGGGCCGAACGGGACGCGCCGCTCTTCAAGGGCTGGAAGGCGTCGAACCCCGATGCCGAGAAGGCGCGCGGGATGATCGAGGGCTGGGACCATGTGCTCGCCGCCACCTCCGTGCCCGCGGCGATCTACGTGCGCTGGTCGACGAGCGAGGCCGGGCGCAAGGCGGTGGACGCGAAGGGGTCCGAGCGCCAGGCGCTCATCGAGGAGGGGCTGACGCAGGCCATTGCGCGCGCGACCAAGGACTGGGGCGCGGACTGGACGCAGTGGCGCTACGGCCGGATCAACGAGAGCAAGCTGCCGCACATGTTCGTGGAGGCGTTCAGCCTCGAGCCGATCGAGCGGCCCGGCGGGTTCAACTCGGTCAACGCCACCGGCGCGAACTTCCGCCGCGTGATCGACCTCACCAACCTGGATCGCACGATGGCCACCAACGCACCGGGGCAGTCGGCCCAGCCTGGCAGCCCGTACTATGGCAACCTCCGGACGCACCTGGCCGACGGCGTGTATTACAACCTGCCGTTCACGCGTGGCGCGGTGGACAAGGCGCAGGCGCACAAGCTCACGATTGCGCCGAAGTAGGCCGGGAGGGCCGGGCAGGGCGGGAACCGCGCGCGTGATGGCAGAATAGTCGCGCGCGTGGCCCGGTTCCTCATCAAGCGACTGCTCCTCACCATCCCCGTCCTCATCGGGGTGGCGACGCTCGTCTTCTCGCTGATTCATCTCGTGCCGGGCGACCCGGTGCAGGCGATGCTCGGCGAGAGCGCGTCACCGCAGGACGTGGCGCAGATGCGCACGCGGCTCGGGCTCGACCGGCCGCTCTACGCGCAGTACCTCTCGTTCGCGGCGGGTGCGGTGCGCGGCGACCTCGGCGTCTCGCTGCGGACGAACCAGGCGGTCTCGGCGGCCATCGCCGAGCGGATGCCGGCCACCCTCGAACTGGCGGCCGCCGCCATGCTCGTGGCGATGGTCATCGCGCTGCCTCTCGGCATCCTGGCCGCCGTCCGGCAGGGCACGGTGGTCGATCATGCCGCCACCACGCTCGCCCTCGTGGGCATCTCGATGCCGACCTTCTGGCTGGGCCCGCTGCTGGCCATCGTGTTCTCGGTCTGGCTCGGCTGGCTGCCGGTCTCCGGGCGCGGCACCCTCGCCAACCTGGTGCTGCCGGCCGTGACGCTGGGCGCGCCGCTGGCTGCCATGCTCGCGCGGATGACGCGTGCGAGCCTGCTCGAGGAACTGCGCGAACTCTACGTGCTCGCCGTGCGGGCCCGCGGCGTCAGCCTGCGCCGGGCCGTGGTGGCGCACGCTCTCCGCAACAGCCTCATCCCCATCGTCACCGTCGTCGGGCTGCAGTTCGGCTCGGTGCTCACGGGCGCGGTGATCACCGAGACCATCTTCGCGTGGCCTGGCGTCGGCCGGCTCCTCGTGCAGTCGATCGGCGCGCGCGACTACCCGGCGGTGCAGGGCTGCATCCTGCTGATTGCCGTCACCTACGTGACGATGAACCTGATCGTCGACCTGATCTACGGGTTCCTGGACCCGCGCATCCGCTATGAGTGAGCGGCACCGGTGCTGAAGTTCGGGAGCGCGATGGTCGGGGCCGTGCTGCTCGCGGCGGTGATCGGCCCCTGGCTCAGCCCGTGGGATCCATCACAGCAGGCCCTCGCGCTCCGCCTGTCGCTGCCGTCGCTGGCGCACCCGTTCGGCCTGGACGAGCTGGGACGCGACATCCTCGCGCGCGTCCTCGCGGGTGCGCGCATCTCGTTCCTCGTCGGCCTCACCGTTGTCGTCACCTCGGCGAGCGTGGGGACGCTGCTCGGAGCCGCCGCGGGCTACCTTGGCGGGAGGGTCGACGATGTGATCAGCCGGATCGTGGATACGCTGATGGCGTTTCCCGGACTGCTGCTCGCCATCGCCCTCGTGGCGGTGCTCGGCCCGAGCCTCGTGAACGTGCTCGTCGCGCTCACCATCATCGGGTGGGTGGGCTACGCCAGGCTCGTGCGCGGGCAGGCGCTGAAGACCCGGGAACTCGAATACGTGCTCGCCGCCCGCGCGCTCGGCGCAGGCACCCTGCGGATCCTGTTCATCCACGTGATTCCCGCAGCGCTGCCGGCCGTCGTGGTGCAGGCGACGCTGGGGATGGCCGGCGCCATCATCGGCGAGGCATCACTCAGCTTCCTCGGTCTCGGGGTGCAGCCGCCGACGCCCAGCTGGGGAACGATGCTGAGCGGCGGGCGGGCGCATATCCTCGATGCGCCGCACCTCACCCTGTTCCCGGGGCTCGCCATGGCGGTGCTCGTGCTCGGATTGAACTTCCTGGGGGACGGACTCCGCGACCGGATCGACCCTCGGGGACATCGCTAGCCGCGATTCCCGATTTCTACGCGCCGGCTTTTCTGAGCCGCCGATCGAGCACGGCAATCTGTGCGTTGGCCGGCTCGAGCGACTGTGCTCGCGTGACGGTCGCGCGGGCCTCCGAGAGTGTGCCGGTCGCCATCTGCGCCTCCGCCAGCATCGTCATCACCGCCACGTCGTCCGGCCGTTCATCGAGCGCCTTCTGGAACCACGAAATCGCGCCGGCCGCGTCGCCCGCCTTCACCGCGAGCCGGCCGATGCGGGCGGCGAGGCCACCGGCATCCTGCGCCGACCTCGTGAGGGCCACGTAGCTGGTGAGCGCGGTGCGTGCCACAGGCGCGTGCCCCAGTTGCTCCGCCACATCGGCCAGTTCCAGGTAGGCGGTGGCGTCGACGGGGAACCGTTCGATGGCCTGCTGGAACACCTGTTCCGCCGCGTCGGCCTGCCCGGACAAAGCCAGCGCGCGACCATACAGCGCCTTGGTTTCGCTGGTGGCGTTGAGGGCCGAGGCGGCGCGCTCGAGCGCCTCGAGCGCCTTGCCGAGAGCCTCCGTGCGGTCGCGCCGCGTCTCGGCGATCTGCAGCCACACCCGTCCGAGCGCCGTGTTCACCGCCGACTGGTCGCCGGCCTGCTCGGCGGCGGCGGTCAGCGTGGCCACCGCGAGGTCCAGCTTGCCAGCCTCGGCCTGGGCAAGGCCGATGGCGACCTGTCGCTGCGGCTGGCGGCTGTCCAGCCCGGCAATGACCTGCAGTTGCTCGATCTGGTCGGCGTACCGTCCGGTCACGGCGAAGAGGTCGGCCAGTTCCTCGCGCGCCGGTACCAGACCAGGTCCGCGCTGCACGGCCGCCTGGAGAGCGGCGACGGCGGCGTCCACCTGGCCGAGGTCCCGAAGGCACAGCGCCTCGAGGTAGTAGGCGTCCGCCAGCTGGTCGTCCAGTGCCCGGGCAGACCTGGCGTCGTTCAGGGCCTCGCTAGTGGCCCCGTCGCGGTAGTGGGCCAACGCGAGCTTGTAGCGAATGCCTGCGGAACGGTCGTCGAGCTTCAGTCGTTCCTGATAGGTCTCCGCGGCGCGCTTGAAACGTTCCTGCTCGTAGAGGACGTCGCCGAGCGTCTCGAGCGGTCTGGTGGCGGTCGGATCCAGCTGGGCCGCGGCCCGGAAATCGCGGGCGGCCATGTCGAAATCGCCTCTGAGCCGGTAGGTTTCACCCCGGCGGAGGTGGGCCAGCATGGCGTCGGGACGGAGGGCGATGGCGCCGCTGAAATCCTCGACCGCCGCCAGCGTGTCGCCCGCGGCCATGGCCGCCTCGCCCGAGGCGACGAGCACCCGGTAGCTGCGGTCGCGGGCGGCCGCGCGGTAGGCGAGCGCGCCGGAGATGGCCACGGCGCCCAGCACGAGGATCAGTGCAAGTACGCGCTTCACCGGGGGTTATGGTAGCAGCGGCTGCGGATGTCAGGGAACTTTCACGCAAGGGCGGGGTCTAACTCCGGTAACATGTTCGATGTGAAGCAGGCTGGCGCAGTCGACTGGTCAGACATCGGCGTCCGCGAGGCGGCGCTCATCCAGCGCTGCGCGGCCGGGGACGAAACCGCATTCACCGAACTCGTGGCCGAACACCAGCGCATGGTGGTTCAGCTGGCCATGAACCTGCTGGGCGACCGCGACGAAGCGCTCGACCTCTCGCAGGATGTGTTCATCCGCGTCTTCCGCACCATCGCCACCTTCCGCGGCCAGTCGGCGCTCCGCACCTGGATCTACCGCATCGCGGTCAACCAGGCCCGGAACCGGCACCGCTTCTGGCGCCGGCGCCGCCGGGCCGACCAGGTCTCCCTCGATGCGCACGTCGAGGCGCACGGCGACTTCCAGTGTGGCGCCGAAGCGGGTCCCGACCGGATCCTCGCCCAGAAGGAACTGGCGGTTCGCCTCCAGAGCGCGCTCGATGCGCTGCCGTTCGATCAGCGCACCTGCATCGTTCTGAGGGAAGTGGATGGCCTGAGCTACGAAGAAATCGCCTTCTCCCTCGGCGTCGCCGTCGGAACCGTGAAGTCGAGGTTGACCCGCGCCCGTCAGACGCTGCGCGCCGGTCTCCGGGAAGCGAGGACGGCATGAAGGTCCTCATCTGCGCAGAAGCCCGGCCGCTCCTCGAGGAGTATCACGACGACGAACTGGCCGTGGGGGATCAGATTGCCGTGCGCGCCCACCTCGAGTGGTGCAACGAGTGCGCGGAGGTCTTTGCGGATCTGCGCCTCATGCGCGGGCTCGTGCGCGCCACCGCGCCGGGACAGTCGTTGCTCGAGCAGCAGGACCGCGTCACCTTCGAGGCGGGCGTCATCTCCCGCGCGAAGGCCGAGGCGCGCGTGTCCTGGCCGGCGCGCATCCGCGAAGTCCTGGACGACTCGCACATGGTCTACGCCGGGCTCGGCGCCGCCGCTGCCACGGTGTTCTGCGTCTTCATCCTGATGAGCATGATGCGGTTCGCCACCAGCGAACGGCCCGACTCGCTCGCCGCGATCGTCAACCTGGTGGCGTCGCCGAAGGTGGCCACCGTCGACGAATACGCGCCAGGCATGAACAAGAACCCGGTCGTGGTGGATGCGCGGATGCTCATGCCGCGTGCGCTCGACCAGCTGTTCCTGTCCGCGGCGTCCGGCACGGACGAGTCCACCTACACGCTGTCGGCGGTTCTCACGCGCGAAGGGCGCATTGCGAGCCTCGAGTGGCACTCGCCGAGCGGCCGCACGCCCAAGGCGGGCAGCCGCGAGGCCGAAACGGTGGACACGCTCCTCAGCACGGCGTCGCTGGCCCGGTTCGAGCCGGCCCGCGTGCAGGGATTGCCCATCGCCGTGAACATGGTCTGGGTGGTCGCGAACACCACCGTGCGCGCCCCGAAGCTGGCCACGCTCGAACTGCCGGTTCCGGTGGTGAGTACCCCGACTCCCACGGGTGTCCCCGGTCCGCGCAAGCGCCGCGTGGACATCGTGCTGCCGGCCAGTTCGCCGCGCACCATCGCCTGAGCAACACGCGCACCGACACGACAAAGGCCCGGGTTCCTCTTCAGGAGTCCGGGCCTTTTTGTTTTGCCTGCCGGCTCACCGTGAGGTCCGTCTGAAGGCTGACCTATAACGGTCCCAGCCGCAACCACGCGCAGCGTATGCGTGTGCCCACCTTCAGGTGCGCCCGGCCTGCGCCTCACCGTGTGGTCCGCCTGAAGGCGGACCTACAACGGTCCCAGCCACAACTAGGCGCCGCGAATGTAGCGCCCACCTTCGGTGGGCTTGGCCTGCGCCTCACCGTGGTCCGCCTGAAGGCGGACACTACAACGGTCCCAGCCACAACTAGGCGTCGCGTATGTAGCGCCCACCTTCAGGTGGGCTTGGCCTGCGCCTCGCCGTGTGGTCCGTCTGAAGGCGGACACTACAACGGTCCCAGCCACAACTAGGCGTCGCGTATGTAGCGCCCACCTTCAGGTGGGCTTGGCCTGCGCCTCGCCGTGCGGTCCGCCTGAAGGCGGACCTACAACGGTCCCAGCCACAATCAGGCGTTACCGAGCCGCCGGGGCCTCGACCTGCGTCGTGGAGACGTTGTTCATCGCATCGATGGCGCGCAGCGTGAGGCCGCGCGGTCCGATGCGACCGTCGATGGCGATGTCGTAGTGCTCGGCGCGGGAGTCGGCGATGCCGTCGGCGGGGAACACCGGCTTCCATTCCTCGCCGTCGAGCGAATACTCGACTTTCGAAATCGGCGAGTGGTCGTCGCGGATGTCGATGGCCACGATGGTGCGGGCGCCGTCCAGCCGTGCCGCCGGAGCCGAGAAGCTCGGGGGCGTGTTGTCGATGTCGAACGCAGCGCTGTCGAGTTCGCCCGAGAGCGCGCTGGCGCCGGCGTTGGCCGGAGCGTCTGACGCGACGACGCGCACGAAGTAGGTGCCGTTGGGGACCGTGGTGGTATCCCAGACGAGGATGTTCTCCGTGAGCCCGGAGCGCAGGACCTTCCAGCTGGTTTCCCCTTCACGCCGGAACTCGACCTGATACACCAGCTCATCGTCGTTCTCGTCGTCGGCACGCCACTGCAGCGTCTGCAGACCCTTCTGATACGTCTTGCGTCCGACGGAGGAGCCGGAACCCTGGTTCTGTGCGGCCTGCGTCAGCTTGCGCTCGGGTGTTGTCTGATTGTCGAAGCCGGCCAGGTCCGGGTCGCCCGTGCTGTACGGCTTCTGGTAGACGATGCCGGGCGGGTTGATCGTCACGGTTCGAACGACAGGGCGCACGTTCCGGGGCAGATAGGCGGCCGTGACGGAGGTGAGCGACGGCCCGTCGCCGGAGCCCGTGAGGACAGCCCGCCACTGGAGATAGCGCGCCTTGGGGCTCGCGATGGGGGCGCCTGACGTGGCGTAGGGGGCCGACCAGGCGCTCCACGTGTCGTCGGGCGTCTCGGTGTTGCCGCTGCGTGTGGCCACTTCGATGCGGTTGGTCCCCGTGGCGAGCCCGCGCCAGCTGATCGCTCCCCACGACGACACCTGCGCCGCGTCGCGCACCTCGGATTCGTACGTGCCCTTCTGCGCGCGCTCGGCCGAGAGACGCAGCAGTTTGCCGGGGTTGGCCGTCGCGAAGTACATCCGCCCACGGCTGTCGCGGTAGAGCGACGTCACCTGGCTCGCTCCGGCTCTCGTGAGCAGCACCGGCCGGACCGGGTCGCCGTCGAGCCTGTAGATCTTGCCCTTGTCACCGGTTGCCACGACGACGCGGCCTTCGGCGTCGAAGGTCAGGTCGTAGGGCAGGTCCTCGCGCGAGTCCCAGAGCAGGTCCCAGAGCCCGTCAGGCGCAATCCGGTAGATGCCGCCCTTCGACGCGCCTGCGGCCTGGCGCGTGCTCCCCGTGCTGCTGGCACTGCCGCCGTCGACGACGACGGCGGTGATTTCGGTGGAGACGGAGACCGACGCCACCGGCGCGGCGCCCGAGGCGCCCGACGTCTGCTGCGGCGTGCTGTCCGCCGGTGTGGCGGGGGCGCTGCCGCTGTTCGGACGGCCGTTGGCCGCGGCGACGAAGAGCGTGCCCTTGTCGTCGAACCTGAGCGCGCGGATTTCCTGATACGGCGTATCGAGGAGGAGGAACCCCTTGCCCTCGGCGTCCACGCGGATCACGCGCCCCGGCGATTCCGTGCCGACCAGCAGGTTGCCCGCCTTGTCGAACGCGAGTGCCGTGGCGTGCGTCGCCTTCGTGTCGTAGAACAGCGAGCCGGTCCCCTCAGGCGTGATCCTGTAGACGACGCCCCGCTCGCCGGCGGCGGCGTACACGTTGCCCTTCGCGTCGGTGGCCAGCGCCCAGATGTACTTCTGCGCCGGATCGAAGAAGGGCGTGCCGCGTCCGTTGCGGTCGACCTTGTAGATCTGGCCGTCGGGCGAACTGGCCGCGTAGATGCCGCCGTTCGGGCCCGGCGTGATCGCATGGATTTCCAGCTCGGTCGTGTCGAAGAACTGCGAGCCGCGCCCCTGCGGGTCGATGCGGTAGACCCGTCCGTCGTTGCCGGTGCCGACGAAGAGGGAGCCGTCCGGCGCCGGAACCACCGTCCACAGGAACGGCGAGGGCGTTTCGTAAACGGTCTCGGACGCCGGCCCCAGTGTCAGCTGGCCGCGGGAGTCGACCGAGAGGTTCTCGAGATCGCCTTTCAGGAAGTCGGGCTGGGTGGTCGCCGTGAAGAATTTCGGCGACGAGGCGCGAAGCGCGCCGCCGGCGCAGGCAATCAGAACAGCCGCGGCCAGCGCGCGCCGCGCGAACAGGGAAGTAGCCATCGTGTGTCTCTGCAAGGCGAACGAGGGACTGCTCAGTTCGCGGAAAGCTGGATGGTGAGCGAGCGGACGCCGCTGATGGCCTGCTCGGTCCGGAGTTGCCATTCACCGAGCGTGGCCGTCTGCAGGGCATTCGGGCTGCCGCCGCTGCGGTCGGACTCGATGACCGCCAGCACCGACGGTGGCAGCGACGGCAGGAGTTCGCCCGCCACCACCGCGCCGTTGTCCGACGACATGAGCTTCACGTAGATGACGTTGTTGCGCCGGGTCCGGTTGAGCGCCTTTACGAGCTGCGGTACGGTGCGCGGCTGCGCCACGCGTGCTTCGCGCTGCTCGGTCTGGTTGAGGCGCTGCCCGTCGGAGACGGTGAGGGCCAGCGTGCCGCGCGCGTTGGCCGGAATCTCGATCGGGATCGTCTGGATGATGTCCTCGCCGCGGTAGCTGCGGAGCAGCACCTTCAGCGGGACGGTCCGACCCGGGCGTGGGCGCGGATCGTCGAGCCATACGCGTTCGAGTTGAGCCGAGCGCGGCTGCTCACTGGACTTCACCGCAATCTCGAGCCCTTCGAGATCGACGCTCTCGTAGTCGTTGTTCACCATCGCGGTGACGGGCGCGATGATGTACGCCGACGTGTTCGAGGCCGCGTTCTCGCCCGCGAACATGTTGTCGAGCAGGATGGGGTCGTGCCCCTTGAGCTTGAGCCGGCCCTGCACCGAGTAGGTGGTGGTGCCGAACTGGCGCTCGTAGGACGTGAGGGTGTTCACCAGCGCGGTGTAGGTCATCAGCGGTCCGAACAGCTGATCCTTCACGGCGCTGAACTTGAAGCTGCGCGTGCTGCTTGCGCGGTCGGCGTCGAGCGTCATCGTCACCGGCATGAGCGACGGGCCGGGCCCGAGGCGTCCGGCGATGGCGGTGGCGCGGTCCTGGTTGAACGCCCCGATAATTTCGCCGGTGCTCGAGAGCTTCGCCGACGACATCAGGCTGGGGAGGACGGTGTAGACGTAGGCGCGCGTCATCGGGAAGTCGATCGGCCCGAGGTTGTACATCGGGTGACCGAACGCGTAGACGCGATTCTCGTCGATGTGCGTCACCGTGCCCGTGGCTCCCAGTTCGAGGTCGCCACTGACGAAGGTGACGCCGACGGCGTCGCCCGGCTTCAGCGGGCCGCTGAACTCGGCCATGCCTGGCCGCAGGGCCGCGGCGCCCGCGCCCATCGGCACGAAGCCGGCGTTGCGGAAGGTGGACGCCAGCGCGTCGGCGGCCGGCGGCTCGAAACCGGACATCACCAGCGGCGTGGCAATCGGCCGCAGCATCGTGCCGACCTCCGCCCCGAATCCCGACACGTTCGATACGCCCACGAGCTGCGCGTCACCCGCGCGTTCGGCGAATGGACGGTTGAACTGCATCGCCTGGCGGAACGACGCGAGCAGGCTCTGAGGTTCGAGCGGGAACTGCACGTGGACCCGTGCACCCGCGGGCCGCGCCGTGTTCATCGCGGTGGCATCGGTCATCTCGGCGATGGGCGTGATGCCGGCGATGGGCTGCTTCGGAAAACTGCCGAGCGCATAGGAGACGGCGCCAATGAGCTTCCCGTCGATGTACACCGGGCTGCCGCTCATGCCGGCGATGACGCCCGTCTCAGCCAGCGGGCCGCCCTCGAGCTTGGCGAGGATCAGGTTGCGCTGCGTCCCGATGACGTTCTCGATGACGCCGATGATGTGGGCCTTGAACTCTTCGACCTGGGTGCCGCTGAACACCGTGTGGCCGATGCCGACCATGCCTGGCCGGATGTCGTCGATGCTCATCTGCGGCGTTGCTGCGCGCAGTGTCGAAAGGGCAAGCAACGACAGGCTGAGTGCGATGGCAACGCGTCGGATGTTCATAGGGATCAAGTTTCGGTTATAGGAGAGAAGTGCTTACTGGTCAAGGAGAAATGGCCTTTCCCCGTTGACACTGCGAAGGCCGTTCTGCTATCGTCCAGACTTCTCGTGGCTGGTCACGCACCTCTTCATCTCACCAACCTGTTCAACGGCGCGGGCGTCGGTCCGTCGGCGTGGTGGTATTGGTGCACATCAGAAGAGGCGATCGCCCTGGCCTGAGCTGCCACCACGCGACGATTTCACTGCCTCTTCAGCCACGGGTTGAAGAGGCTTTTTTTTTTGGACTTGTGACTACGACTCCACGCCTGTGCGTGACCATCACTGCGCCCACGACCGCTGAGCTCCGGCGGCAGCGCGACCTCGTGCCCGAGGCCGACCTGATCGAACTGCGGCTCGACCACGTCAGCGACCCTGACGTGGCGGCGGCACTCGCCGGGCGAACCCGGCCCGTCATCCTGACGTGCCGCGCGTCGTGGGAGGGTGGGCGCTTCCAGGGCAGCGAGCCCGAGCGGAAATCACTGCTCCGGCAGGCCCTCGAACTCGGCGCCGAGTACGTCGACATCGAGTGGCGCGCGGGCTTCGACGACCTGGTCCGCGAGTTCGGGCCGCGCGTGGTCCTCTCGTCGCACGACTTCTC
The DNA here is from genome assembly GCA_046331345.1 of Vicinamibacterales bacterium. Classification (GTDB taxonomy): domain Bacteria; phylum Acidobacteriota; class Vicinamibacteria; order Vicinamibacterales; family CAVVIG01; genus CAVVIG01. The sequence continues at coordinate 192,244 of JAXLRA010000009.1, forward strand.
CGGGATGGGCGCCGACCTTCCGGGGCAGGCTCGCGCGATGGCAGCGACCGGTGCGGGTGTGGTCAAGATCGCCGTGACCCCCGCCAGGCTCTCGGATTGCGTGACGCTGCTCGACCTGAGCCGCAGCTTCGCGCCCGATCAGGCGTTCGTCCTCATCGCGATGGGCGACGCCGGGCTCCCGACTCGCATCCTCGCGCAGCGCTTCGGCTCGGCGTGGACCTACGCCGGAGCGGTCCGCGACGTCGGCCAGATCTCGGCCCATCGTCTGCTCGAGCAGTTCCGCTTCCGGTCCATCGGTCCCTCGACCGCCGTGTATGGACTGACAGGGTTCCCGATCGGGCACTCCGTGTCACCGGCCATGCACAACGCGGCATTCCGCGCCGCCGGCCTGGATGCGGTGTACCTGCCGCTGCCCGCGGCTGACGTCGACGACTTCCTGGCCTTCGCCAGGGCGTTCGGCGTGCAGGGCGCGAGTGTCACGATTCCACACAAGGTGGCGCTCTTCGGCAAGGTCGACGAGACCGACGAACTGTCGCGGACGGTTGGTGCCCTCAACACGCTGAAGGCGGCCGGCGCGGGCTGGGCGGCGCGGAACACCGATGTCGCCGGATTCCTCCAGCCGCTCCGCGAACGGACGCTCGTCCTGCGTGGCATGCGGGTGTCGGTGCTCGGTGCCGGCGGCTCCGCACGCGCCGTGGCCGTGGGTCTCGCCGCCGAAGGGGCCATCGTGACGATCCACGCGCGCGACGCGGCGAAGGCGGCCGCAGTGGCGCAGGTGGCCGGTGCGCACGTCGGGACACTGCCTCCCGCAGCTGGCTCGTGGGACCTGCTGGTGAACTGCACGCCTGTCGGGATGCACCCAAAGGTCGAGGCCAGTCCGGTCCCGGCTGCCGCGCTCGGCCACGGCCTCGTCTACGACCTGATCTACAACCCCGCCACGACGCAGTTGATGCGCGAGGCTGCCGCGGCCGGCTGTGACACCATCGGCGGGCTGGACATGCTCGTCGGCCAGGCGCAGCACCAGTTCGAATGGTGGACCGGAGTCCAGCCTCCGTCCGGTGTCATGCGAGCGGCTGCGGACGCGCAGCTTGCGGAGTTCAACGCCTCATGAAAATCACGCAACAGTTCCTCGAAGAACGGCGGAACTGGCCCAGCGCGGCACCTTCGTGCCGGTCTGCAAGGAACTGGTGGCCGACCTGCTCACGCCGGTCTCCGCCTTCCTGAAGATTGCCGAGGACGCCGACTACGCGTTCCTGCTCGAAAGCGTGGAGGGCGGTGAACACGTCGGACGCTACTCCTTCCTCGGCAAGGATCCGTTCCTCACGCTCAGGTCCTCGAACGGGCGCACGACCATCGAGCGCGCCGGCGAAGTGACCGAAACGGCCGAACCGTTCCTGGCCACGCTCCGCCGCCTGATGACCGACTACCGGTCGCCGTTCGTGCCCGACCTGCCGCGCTTCACGGGCGGTGCCGTCGGCTACTTCGGCTACGGCGCCTCGTCGTGGTTCGAGCCGGTGCTCGGCGACCTCGGCGCGGCACCCGACGGCGCCGACGATGCGGGGTTCATGCTGTTCGATACGGTGCTCGCGTTCGACCACGTGCAGCACCGCATCCTCATCATCGCCAACGCCCGCATCACGCCTGACGACGACCTCGAGTCGCTCTATCAGTTCGCGGTGGCGAAGATCGGCTTCCTCGAGCGGGAACTGGAACGCAACCTGTCGGTCACCCGGCGGGCGCACGCCGAGACGCTGACCTTCACGTCGAACTTCACCCGCGAGCGCTTCGAGGAACAGGTGCGCGTGGCGAAGGACCACATCGCCGCCGGCGACATCTACCAGGTCGTGCTCTCGCAGCGGTTCGAGGCCGAGGTCGGCGCGGACCCCTTCACCGTCTACCGGGCGCTGCGCCATGTGAACCCGTCGCCCTACATGTACTTCATCCGCATGGCCGGCGTGTCGGTGGTGGGCTCGTCGCCGGAGATGCTGGTGCGTGTCGAGGGCGCACGCGTCGAGACGCACCCCATCGCTGGCACACGACGCCGCGGGCGGACCGAGGACGAAGACCAGCGGCTGGGCGAAGAGCTGAAGCGGAACGAGAAGGAGCGGGCCGAGCACGTCATGCTCGTCGACCTCGGCCGCAACGACGTCGGCCGTGTCTGCGACTACGGCTCGGTACGGGTGCCGCAGTTCATGGCGCTCGAGCGCTTCTCGCATGTGATGCACCTGACCTCGGTCGTCGAGGGCACGCTGTCGGGCGAATGCGATCGGCTCGACGCGCTCGCGTCATGCTTCCCGGCCGGCACCGTCTCCGGGGCGCCGAAGGTGCGCGCGATGCAGATCATCCGCGATCTCGAACCGGGCGGCCGCGGCCTCTACGCCGGCGCCGTCGGGTACCTGGACTTCGCGGGCAACCTCGACTTCTGCATCGCCATCCGCACGGTGATCATGTCGAACGGCAAGGCCTTCGTGCAGGCGGGCGCGGGCATCGTCATGGACTCGAACCCGACTGCGGAGTTCGAAGAGACGCGCGACAAGGCGAAGGCAGCGATGCGGGCCCTCGAACTCGCGCAGGCAGGGCTCTGAGACATGGAAGTGCAGATTTCAGAATTCAGATTGCAGATTAGTGGGAGGCAGGCAGCGAGGCGACGCGTGTCGCGCGCGGGAGCGCACTGGGACTGGCGGTGCGGACTCTGCCGCTCCAATCAGCAATCTGCGATCAGCAATCTGCAATCCGTGGTGGGTGTGTGATGGTGTTCGTGCTCGACAACTACGACTCGTTTACCTACAACCTGGTGCAGTATCTCGGCGAACTCGGTGCCAGCGTCGTGGTCAGGCGGAACGACGAGGTGACGGTGGACGACATCCGGGCGCTGGCGCCTGAGCGCATCGTGCTCTCGCCCGGACCGGGCCGTCCGGAGGACGCGGGTGTGATGATGGATGTCATTCGCGACCTGGGCGAGGCGACGCCGATGTTCGGGGTCTGTCTCGGCCATCAGGCGATAGGCGCCGTGTTCGGCGGAGCGGTGGTCCGGGCGCCGGCGCCGATGCACGGCAAGACGTCCACCATCGAACACAACGGACGCGGCGTGTTCACCGGCATCGACGGCGCGTTCCAGGCGTCGCGGTATCACTCGCTGGTGGTCTCACCGGACCGGTTCCCCAGTGACCTCGAGGTCACGGCGCGCACGCACGACGACGGCGTGATCATGGGGCTGCGGCACCGCACGCTGCCGATTCACGGCGTCCAGTTCCACCCGGAGTCGATCCTGACCAACGAGGGCCATCGCATTCTCCGGAACTTTCTCGACGGGCGGTTGGACTGATGTTCCAGACACTCATCGACAAGCTCATACGTCACGACGACCTCACCGCTGAGGAAGCCTCCGCGGCGATGGCGGAAGTCATGGAAGGCCGGGCGGGCGAGGCCCAGATCGCCGGCTTCCTCGTCGGGCTCGCCATGAAGGGCGAACGGCCGCAGGAAATCGTCGGCCTCGCGCGGACGATGCGCGCCCATGCCGTGTCGCTGTCGCGCCGGTTCGATCCGGTGTTCGACACCTGCGGGACGGGAGGCGACCGGTCCGGGACGTTCAACATCTCCACCTGCTCCGCGATCGTGCTCGCCGCGGCTGGCGTGCGCGTGGCGAAGCACGGCAACCGCTCGGTCTCGAGCCTCTCCGGCAGTGCCGACGTGTTCGAGGTGCTCGGCGTGAACGTCTCCGCTGCACCGCCGGTTGTCGAGCGGTGCCTCGCCGAGGCGGGCATCGGCTTCTTCTTCGCGCCGACCTTCCATCCGTCGATGCGGCACGCAGGCCCGGCCCGGCGTGCGCTCGGCGTGCGCACGGCCTTCAACCTGCTCGGGCCCCTGACGAACCCCGCGGGCGCGTCGCGGCAGATCGTCGGCGTGCCCAGGCCGGAGTTCACCGAACTCATGGCGCGCAGCCTGATGCTGCTCGGATCGGAACGCGCGTGGGTCGTGCACGGCGCCGACGGCATCGACGAGCTCTCGACCACCGGCTACACGAAGGTCTCGGAGTGCTGCAACGGCGCGGTCAAGACGTTCTATCTGCACCCGGCGGACTTCGGCCTCCACAAGGCGGCGCCGGGCGCGCTCAGGGGCGGGTCCGCCGCCGACAACGCGGCGATCATCGAGGGCGTCCTGAACGGCGTTACCGGCCCGACGCGTGACGTCGTGCTGCTGAACACGGGCGCGGCGCTGTTCGTCGCCGGCCGTGCTGGCCCATTCGTGCGGGGATGCACGAAGCGGCCAGGGCGATCGACAGCGGTGCGGCGAAAGCCACGCTGGCCCGGCTCGTCACCCTGTCGCAGGCCGACGCGGCCGTGGCCGGAGCCGGACGATGAGCATCGAGCCGTCGTCCGCCACCGCCGACCTGCTCGGCACGATCGTCGCCGCCACCAAGCGGATCACGGAAGTGCGGCAGGAGCGGGAGCCGCTCGCGGCACTGGCGAGGCGGGCCGAGCAGCGCACGCCGAGGCCGGGTGCGTTCACGAGCGCGCTGTCGCGCACCGACCGCTGGAACATCATCGCGGAGTGCAAGCGGCGCTCGCCGTCGAAGGGCGTGCTGCGCGCCGAGTACGATCCGGTGGCGATTGCCACCTCGTATGCGCGCGCCGGGGCCGCGGCGATCTCCGTGCTGACCGAGCCGACCTTCTTCGACGGTGCGCCGGCGCATCTCGAGGCGGTGCGGGCTGCCGTCACGACGCCGCTGATCAGGAAAGACTTCATCGTGTCGGAGTATCAGCTGCTCGAAGCGCGGGCGCTGGGGGCGGATGCGGCGCTGCTGATCGTGGCGGCACTGTCGCCCGCGGAACTGGTGCAACTCTCGAAGACCGCGGCCTCGCTCGGGCTCGACGTGCTCGTCGAGGTCCACAGTGCGGAGGAACTCGCAATTGCCATCGATGCCGGCGCGTCGATCATCGGCGTCAACAACCGGAACCTGCGGACGCTCGCCGTGGACGTGCACGCGTCCGAGAGCCTGGTGGCGCAGATGCCGAAGGGTGTCGTGGCGGTGAGTGAAAGCGGGCTGAAGTCGTCGGCCGATCTGTCGCGGCTGTCCGCGCTCGGGTACGGGGCGTTCCTCATCGGTGAGCGGTTCATGACCGACCCCGATCCCGGCGCGGCGTTGACCACGCTGCTGAACGGTGCCTGATGTTCGTGAAGGTATGCGGCATCACGAGGGAAGCGGACGCGCAGGTGGCCGTCGAATGCGGCGCCTCGGCCATCGGCTTCATCTTCTGGCCGGGGAGCCGGCGTTATGTGGCGCCGGAGGTGGCCCGGAGCATTGTCCGGTCGCTTCCGCCGTTCGTGACGCCGGTCGGAGTGTTCGTGAGCGAGCCGGCGGATCGCGTCAACGTCGTCGCGGAGTTGGCCGGCCTCGGCGCCGTGCAACTGCACGGCGATGAGCAGCCCGAGGTGCTGGATGCCATCCGGTTCCCGGTGCTGAAGGCGACGGGCCGCGTCGACGAGGTGCTGTCGGCGGGCTGGCCCGCGCGCGTCACGCTGCTGGTCGACGCCGACGACCGTGAGAGCTATGGCGGTACGGGCCGGAAGGCCGACTGGGCTGCCGCGGCACGGGCCGCGGCCACGCGGCGGACGATCCTCGCGGGCGGCCTCCGTCCCGAGAACGTGGTCGAGGCGGTGCAGGCGGTCCGGCCGTTCGGCGTGGATGTGTCGTCGGGTGTCGAGGACGCCCCTGGTATCAAGAACCCGGAACGCATCCGGGCCCTGTTCGAGGCGCTGCGCGGCCTGCCGCGCGGCTGATTGAGGAAAAGAGGCGCGCGGCGTGCCGCGCGCGGTGATGACCATGCAGACTCCTGTTCGCCGCGACCCTGATGAGCGCGGCTACTTCGGGCCCTTTGGCGGCAAGTACGTCCCCGAGACGCTCGTCGAACCGATCGAGGAACTTCAGCGGGCGTACTTCGCCGTGCGCGACGACGTTACGTTCCAGAGCCAGCTGGCGGCGCTGCTGAAGCACTACGTCGGCCGGCCCACGCCGCTCTACGAGGCTGGGCGGCTGTCTGCCGCCTCTGGCGGCGCCCGCGTCTTCCTGAAGCGCGAAGACCTCACCCATACCGGCGCGCACAAGATCAACAACGCGCTCGGACAGGCGCTGCTCGCCGTCCGCATGGGCAAGAAGCGCATCGTCGCCGAAACCGGAGCCGGCCAGCACGGTGTGGCGACGGCCACGGCCTGTGCGCTGCTCGGCCTCGAGTGCCACGTCTACATGGGCGTTGACGACATGGCGCGCCAGGCGCTGAACGTGGTGCGCATGCGCATGCTCGGTGCGCAGGTCATCGGGGTGGACGCAGGCAGCCGGACACTCAAGGACGCGATCAACGAGGCCATGCGCGACTGGGTGACGAACGTGACGAGCACGTACTACCTGCTCGGCTCCGCGCTCGGGCCGCACCCGTACCCGCTCATGGTGCGCGACTTCCAGTCGGTGATCGGCCGTGAGGCGCGGAAGCAGATTCTCGAGCAGGCAGGCCGCCTCCCGGAGGCCGTCGTGGCCTGCGTTGGTGGCGGCAGCAACGCCATGGGCATCTTCGACGCGTTCGTGGCGGACACCGGTGTGCGCCTCATCGGCGTGGAAGCCGGCGGCGAGGAGATTGCCAAGGGCCGCCATGCCGCGCGGTTCGCCGGCGGCAGCATGGGTGTGCTCCAGGGAACCCGCACGTTCATCCTCCAGGACGACGACGGGAATATCGAGTTGACGCATTCGGTGTCGGCTGGCCTGGACTACGCCGCCATCGGACCTGAACATGCGTACCTGCGGCACATCGGCCGCGCCGAGTACGCATACATCACCGACGCGGAAGCGATCGAGGGCTTCAAGACGCTCGCCCGGCTCGAAGGCATCCTGCCGGCGCTGGAGTCGTCGCACGCGATTGCCTACGCACAGCAGCTCGGGCGCACGCTCGGCCCCTCGTCCGTCATCCTCGTGAACCTCTCGGGGCGCGGGGACAAGGATGTCCACACGATGGAGAAGTATGTCGAGACTCGCTGATACCTTCGCGGCCCTGCGAGCGGCTCGCCGTCCCGGCCTGGTGACCTACACCACGGCCGGCGACCCCGACCTGCGCCGTGCAGCCGATATCCTCCGCGCGCTCGCACGCGCCGGCGCCGATGTGCTCGAAGTGGGTGTGCCGTTCTCCGACCCGCTGGCCGACGGCCCCGTGATCCAGCGCGCCACCGAGCGCGCACTGGCGGCTGGCGGCAGCATGCGCGCCACGCTGGAACTGGTCGAGCAGGTGCGGAAGGACATCTCCACGCCGATCGTGATCTTCACCTACGCCAATCCGATCGTGCGCATGGGGCTCGACGCGTTCGCCTCGAGGGCCGCGGCCGCCGGTGTCGACGGCGTGCTGGCGCTCGACCTGCCGATCGAGGAGGCCGACGACTTCAGGGGCGCGCTGACGCGTGCCGGGCTCGACACGATCTTCCTCCTCAGCCCCACGACCACCGACGCCCGGATCCGCAAGGCGGCTGAGCTCGGGCGCGGGTTCCTCTACGGCATCTCGCGGCTGGGCGTGACCGGTGCGCGCGACACGGTGGCGACCGGCGCCGCCGACATGGTGCGCCGCATCCGGACGTTCACCGACATGCCGCTGGCGCTCGGGTTCGGCATCTCGCGCCCCGAGCACGTCGCCGAGGTCGGCGCGTATGCCGACGCGGCCGTGGTGGGGAGTGCGCTGGTGAACCTGATTGCCGAGGCGAGCGCGTCCCCGGATCTGATCACGAAGGTCGAGAACTACGTGGGTGCGCTTCGGGCGGCCTGCGTGCCCGTGAAGGCATAGACGTATGGCGACGCTCGACGACTTGCGCAACGACATCGATCGCGTGGACGAAGTGCTGGTGCGGCTCCTCAACGAGCGCGCCCGCTGCGTGTGCGAGATCGGACGGCTGAAGAAGGACACCGGCATGGCGATTTACCAGCCGGATCGCGAGAAGCAGGTGCTCGCGCATGTCAGGGCCATCGCGACCGAGGGGCCGCTCGGGCCGGACGCGATTGCGCGGCTCTTCGAGCGCATCATCGACGAGGCCCGCCGCCTCGAGCGCCGCCTGATTCACGGAGAAGAGCAGGAGCCGGCGCAGGACAGCGCGCCGAAGCCGGACCAGGGAGTGTAGGAACGTCATGGTTGTGGTGATGCAGGAAGGCGCGACCGACACCCAGATCGAGCAGGTGGTCAACCGGCTCGTCGAGATGGGGATGGACGTGCACAAGTCGACGGGAGTCAGCCGGACCGTCCTGGGCGCAGTAGGGCAGGGACGGCCGGACGCGGCGCTGATCGAGTTGATGGACGGCGTCGACGAGGTGGTGCGCATCTCCTCGCCGTACAAGCTGGCGAGCCGCACGTTCAAGGCGGAGCCGACGGTCGTCACGGTCGGCGATATCCGCATAGGCGGCGACGAGGTCATCGTGATGGCCGGGCCGTGCTCCGCCGAGAGCGAGAAGCAGGTGCAGGCCACGGCCGCCGCCGTCCGCCGGGCGGGCGCGAAGATCTTCCGCGGCGGGGCCTTCAAGCCGCGCAGTTCGCCGTACTCCTTCCAGGGCCTCGGCGAGGAAGGGCTGCGCCTGCTGCGCGACGCGTCGAAGGCCGAGAACCTGGCGCTGGTGTCGGAGGTGATGGACATCAGCCAGATCGACCTGATCGAGCGCTACTGCGACATCTTCCAGGTCGGTGCTCGCAACATGCAGAACTTCACCCTGCTGCGGGAACTCGGTCACCGGCGCAAACCGGTGCTCTTGAAGCGGGGCATCTCCGCCACGATCGAGGAGTGGCTGCTGTCGGCGGAGTACATCCTGAGCGGTGGCAATACGGACGTCATCCTCTGCGAGCGCGGCATTCGCACGTTCGAGACGGCGACCAGGAACACCTTCGACGTCTCCGCGATTGCGATGGTGAAGAAGCTGAGCCATCTCCCCGTGATCGCCGACCCGAGCCACGGGGCAGGACGCCGCGACATGGTGGCGCCGCTGGCCCGCGCCGCCGTGGCGGCGGGCGCCGACGGCCTGATCGTCGAGGTGCACTGCGATCCGGACCACGCGCTGAGCGACGGCGCCCAGTCCATGTTCCCCGCGCAGTTCGATCGGCTGATGGCCGAACTCCGCATCATTGCTCCGGCGATCGGGCGCAGCATCTGCCTCGAGCCGGCACCGCGCCGCGGCTGGGGCAAATGAGAAGACACGTGAATTGCAGATCTCAGATTGCAGATTGCAGACTGGAAATACTGCGGTTCATGCTGCGACTCAATCTGCAGGTCAATCTGCAATCTGAATTCTGCAATCTGCAATTCCGATGTCGATGACCCCGCTTTCTGACGCCTCAGCTCCCACCGTGACGCCCCCATTCGCCACCGTGGGCCTCGTCGGCCTGGGCCTGCTCGGCGGGTCGATCGCGCTCGCCGTCCGCGAGGTCTGGCCGTCGGTGCGGCTGGTCGGCGTGGACCGCGCCGGCGTCGTGGAGGCGGCGCTCGCTGCCGGGGCTGTGGACGCGGCAGGCGTGTCGCTGGATGTCCTGGCACCGGCGGACCTGGTCGTGCTTGCCGCGCCGGTTCGACAGAACCTCCTGCTGCTCCCTGAGGTGATGCGCGTCGTTCGTCCCGGCGCCATCGTCACTGACGTCGGGAGCACCAAGCGTGACATCGTCGACGTGGCCGCGTCGCTGGAGGGGCCTGGGCTGTTCGTGGCCGGGCACCCGATTGCGGGGGCCGCCGTCGGCGGGTTCGAAAACGCCAGGGCGGACCTGTTCCGCAACCGGCCGTGGCTCTTCACCCCGACCTCCGCGTCGCAGGACGCCGCGGTGGAGAGGCTCTCCGCCTTTGCCACGGGGCTCGGGTCCACGCCGGGCGTGATGACCCTTGCGGCGCACGATCGGGTCTTCGCCTTCGTGAGCCATCTGCCTCAGCTGGCCATCAGCGCCTTGATGGCCGTGGCAGGCAACGAGGTTGGCACCGAGGGGCTGGCGTTGTCTGGACGCGGCCTGCTGGACAGCACGCGGCTGGCCTCCAGCCCGTCCGACATCTGGCGCGACGTGGCTGCCGTGAATGCGGACCAGATCGGGCCTGCCTTGGACGCCTTCATCGCGGTGCTGCAGTCCATGCGTGACGACCTGCAGGACGGCCAGTCGATCGCGGAGGTGTTCGCCGACGCCGCGCGGTGGCGCGACGAACTGGTGAAGCGGTCGCAGCTATAATCGGCGCATGAACAAGGTGCTGTCGGGTGCCGATGCTGCCGTGGCACTCATTCCCGACGGAGCCTCCATCCTCATGGGCGGCTTCGGTCTCTGCGGTATTCCCGAAAACCTGATCCAGGCCCTGCGCGAGCGTGGCACGCGCGACCTGACGGTCATCAGCAACAACGCCGGGGTCGACGACTTCGGCATCGGCGTGCTGCTGCGCTCGCGCCAGGTCCGGAAGATGGTGGCGACCTACGTGGGCGAGAACAAGGAGTTCGAGCGCCAGTTCCTCAGCGGGGAACTCGCGGTCGACCTCGTACCCCAGGGCACGTTCGCCGAGCGCATCAGGGCTGGAGGCGCCGGCATCGGCGGTTTCTTCACCCCGACCGGATACGGCACGCTGGCCGCCGAAGGCAAGGAGACCCGCATCATCGACGGCCGCCCGTACGTGCTCGAGTCGCCCATCACCGCGGACTTCGCGTTCGTGAAGGCCTGGAAGGGCGACCGCCTCGGCAACCTCATCTACCGGCGTACGGCACGGAACTTCAATCCCGTGATGGCCACGGCCGGCCGCGTCACCATCGCAGAGGTCGAGGAACTCGTGGAGCCAGACGCCCTGAACCCGGACGAGGTCGTCACGCCCGGCATCTACGTCAAGCACCTCATCGTCGGCACACACTACGAGAAGCGCATCGAGAAGCGCACGGTCCGCCAGTCATGAGTGCACCAGACATCCGCACACGCGTCGTTCGCCGCATCGCCCGCGAACTCAAGGATGGCGACTACGTGAACCTCGGCATCGGCATGCCGACGCTCGTCGCGAACTTCGTTCCGGCCGGCATCGACATCACCCTGCACTCGGAGAACGGCATGCTGGGCGTCGGCCCGTATCCGAGCGAGGCGGAGGTCGACCCGGACCTGATCAACGCCGGCAAGGAAACGGTCACCGAACTGCCCGGCAGCGCGTACTTCAGCAGCGCGGACTCGTTTGCGATGGTTCGCGGTGGTCACATCGATCTCACCGTGCTCGGCGCGCTGCAGGTCGACCGCGAGGGCAACCTGGCCAACTGGATGATCCCCGGGAAGATGGTGAAGGGCATGGGCGGCGCCATGGACCTGGTGGCCGGTGCCAAACGCGTCATCATTGCCATGGAACACACGACCAGGGACGGCGGGCACAAGATCCTCGAGAAGTGCACCCTGCCGTTCACCGGCCTGAAGGTGGTCAACACCATCGTCACCGAGCTGGCGGTGATCGACGTGACGAAAGACGGGCTCGTGCTGAAGGAGATCGCAGCGGACACGACGGTCGAGCACGTGCAGGCGGCGACGGGCGCACCGCTCGTCATCGCCGGGAAGGTGGGCACCTTTGAATAAGGACTTCGAAGTCGTCGTACTCAGCGCCTGCCGGACGCCGATCGGAAGCTTCGGCGGCGCACTGAAGGACCTGTCGGCCGCGGACCTGGGCGCCGTGGTCGTCAGGGAAGCCGTGCGTCGTGCCGGTGTGGTCGCAGAGGACGTTGGCGACGTCATCCTCGGGTGTGTGCTGCAGGGCGGCGCGGGGATGAACGTAGCGCGTCAGGCCGCCTTGAAGGCCGGCATCCCGCAGGAGGTGCCCGGCGAAACCGTGAACCGCGTGTGCGGCTCAGGCCTGCAGAGCGTGGTGCATGCGGTGGAGGCCATCCGCGTGGGCTACGTCGACACGATCGTCGCGGGCGGCACCGAGTCCATGAGCAACGCGCCCTACCTCCTGAAGCAGGCGCGCTGGGGCTATCGGATGGGCAACGGGGAAGCCGTGGACTCGCTGATCGGAGACGGCCTCACCTGTGCCATCAACGCCATTCACATGGGCATCACGGCCGAGGAGGTGGCGAACCGGTTCGGCGTCTCACGCGAGGATCAGGACGCCTTCGCGGCCGAGAGCCAGTGCCGGGCAGGCGAGGCCATCAAGGCGGGCGCCTTCGTGGACGAGATCGTGCCCGTTGCCATTCCCCAGCGAAAAGGGGACCCGGTGATGTTCGCGGTGGACGAGTACCCGCGCGCCGGAACCACCGTGGAGAAGCTCGCGCAGCTGAAGCCGGCCTTCAGCAAGACCGGTACGGTGACCGCGGGTAACGCATCCGGCATCAACGACGGTGCGGCGGCGCTGGTCATCGCCAGTGCGGCGAAGGCGCAGAAGGTCGGCACCAGGCCGCTGGCGAGGATTCTTGGCTACGTGTCCACGGGGGTGGACCCGAAGATCATGGGCATCGGGCCGGTGCCCGCGGTCCGCAAGGTGCTGGACCGTGCGGGGCTGTCGCTCGCCGACATCGATCTTTTCGAACTGAACGAGGCGTTCGCCGCGCAGTCGGTCGCGGTCGTCCGCGAACTGCAGGTAGACCCTGCGAAGGTCAACGTCAACGGCGGCGCGATCGCGCTCGGGCATCCCATCGGCGCGTCTGGTGCCCGCGTGCTCACGACGCTCGTCCATGCGCTGCGCGCGCGGAAGCTGCGGTACGGTGTCGCGTCACTGTGCATCGGCGGCGGCATGGGCATCGCCATGGCCGTCGAGGCGCTGTGAGCACGACCGTCCGCATCCTGTGATCACGATCGACGCCGAGGTGCTGGCCGACATCCGGCGCCACGCCGGGGCCGAGGCTCCGCTCGAATGCTGCGGAGTCCTCATCGGCCGCGGCGATGCCATTACGTCGCACGCGCGTGCCCGCAACCTTGCCGGCAGCCCGACCCGGTTCCAGCTCGACCCGATCGACCACATCGCCGCGATGCGTGAGTCGCGGCGCAACGGACTCGATGTGATCGGGTTCTATCACTCCCATCCAAGGACACCCGCGTACCCGTCGGAGACCGACATCGCCGAGTGCGGCTACTTCGGCGTGCTGCACCTCATTGCCGGTGTGGGGGAGCAGGGGGAGGAACTGCGCCTGTTCAGGATTCGAGAGGACGGGGTGGAGGAGCTGGCCTACTCAGTCGTCTAGATCTGGCTGACGCCGCCCGATTCGATGAGGTCCACCTGAAGGTGGACCCCACGATTGCCCCTGTCAGCCGGCCCTCTCAACCATGTGGTCCTGCTCGATCTGTTGTCGGTCCGGCTACGTTCGTGGGTCCGGCTCTGTTCGTCGGCCGGCCACATTCGTGGGGTCCGGCTTCAGCCGGACCTGCACCCTTCACCCTAGAACGGACCGCTCTGCAGGCCGGGCTGGATCTGGACGTTCGAGGTGGCGGACCCGAGAATGCGGTCCTTCGCCTTGAGGTGGAAGTAGATCTTGAAGTTGCCCGGACGACGGAACTGGTGCTGCGTGGTGTAGCGGCGCTTGATCTGGCTCTTGCCCGCCTCGTACGGCTCGCAGTCGGTGGTCGACTCCGAGGTCGTGTCGTCGCCCCACTCCCACTCGACCGTGGGGCAGTAGTACTCCTCGAAGTCGTCGGCGCCGCCCGTCAGCTCCACGGTCAGGGTCACGCGCGCCGGGGCCTGGGCGACCTGCGGGTTGATCCGCATGGACATCTTGGGCCGCTTCGCTTCCTGTTCCTTCGACGGCTTCTCGTTCCGCTGCTGCGCGTCGAGGACGACGGCGGGCAGGCACACGGCCGCGCTCGCAACGGCGGCCAGGACAATACGACGCAGGTTTCCCATCGGGCTCCTCACACCAGGCAGGGGGGCGGGCCTTGGGGAGATTGTACGGGTGGGTCGGTGGGCGCGGCAACCGCGTTCACGCGATAATGGGCCCAATGTCCGCACCGACCTCGCGCGCACTGACCTGCTCCTTCGGCGCCGCCGCCGCGGCCCCTGTCGACCTGCTCGTGCTTCCGTGGTTCGAAGGCGAGCTTCCCGGCGCAGTGCCCGGGCTCGACCCCGCGACGGGCGGCGAGGTCGCACGCGCGATCGCGTCGGGCGAGTTCACGGGCAAGCCGTACGAACAGTTCCTGACCCCGGTCGTCAACGGGGCGTGGGCCGCCACACGCGTGCTGCTCGTGGGAGCCGGTCGTGAGGCGGCGTTCACGGCGGGCACGGCGAGGCGCGTGGCGACAGCGGCCGGTGCCACCGCTCACGCACGGCGCGTCGGCTCGGCCGGATTCGTGCTGCGGCCCGGACAGGCCGCGCCATCAGGCGACGTGGATGTGGCCGGCTTCGCGCAGGCGATCGCCGAAGGTCTCACCCTGTCGGAATTCGTCGGCGCCACGTATCAGACCTCCGCGCAACCGCCGCGGTCAGCGGTGTCGTTCTCGGTGGTGGTGCCGGATCTCCGGGATTCCTCACCCGAGAGCCCGAGCCGCATCGAAGGCGCCGCGGCCAAGGGCCGGCTGCTCGGTGAGAGCACGAACCTCTCGCGCGCCCTCACGAACGAGCCGGGGAACACCCTCACGCCGTCCGTCTTCGCCGAGCGCGCCGCCGCCATCGCCGCGGAAGGCGGCATCGCAACCGAGATCCTCGAGCGGGCGGAGATGGAGTCGCTCGGCATGGGCATGCTCCTCGGCGTCGCCCGGGGCAGCAGCGAGCCTCCGAAGCTGATGGTGTTCCGTTACACCCCCGCCGGCGTCTCGTCGGGTCCCGTTCTCGCCCTCGTGGGGAAAGGCATCACCTTCGATTCGGGCGGGATCTCCATCAAGCCGGCCGACGGCATGGAGAAGATGAAGGACGACATGTCGGGCGGCGCGGCAGTGGCCTGCGCGATGCGGGCCATCGGCCGCCTCGGTGCGCCGATTCGCGTCATCGGCGTCGTGCCGGCGACCGAGAACATGCCGGGCGGGCGGGCGCTCAAGCCGGGCGACATCCTCCGGAGCGCGGAGGGCAAGACCGTCGAGGTGGTGAACACCGACGCCGAGGGGCGGCTGGTGCTTGGCGACGCGCTCTGGTACGCGCGGCAGCTCGGGGCCACGCACCTGGTGGATGTGGCCACGCTCACCGGTGGGATCACCGTCGCCCTGGGCAAGACGACCAGCGGAGTCTTCGGCGGACCGGACTGGTTCGTCGATCTCGTTCGGCGGACCGGCGACCGGGCGGGCGATCGCATGTGGCGACTCCCGGTCTTCGACGATCACCGCGATCAGCTGAAGAGCGACATCGCCGACATGATCAACACCGCCGGGCGTCCCGCCAGTTCGAGCACGGCCGCGGCGTTCCTCAAGGAGTTCACGGGCGGCCTCCCGTGGGCCCACATCGATATCGCCGGCACGGCATGGGTCGACGACAGCAAGCCGTACCAGCCCAAGGGACCGACGGGTGTCGCGGTGCGGACGCTCGCCGAACTCCCTTTCACGACGGATGGGTGGAAGTGATGCTTCTCCAGCAGCCGCAACAGGCCCCGACCGACGGCTTCGTCGTCAAGATCATCCAGCCGCCCAGCGACATCGAAGGGTTGGCCGACGTGCTGATCGGGTCGCTGGGGCTGGTCGGCCTGCTGGTGCTGAGCGCCGTGCTCCTGGCGCTGCTCTTCGCGGGAAGTCTCTACGTGTACCGCCTGTGGTTTGGCGACCCGTTCCCGTCTGCCTCGCAGCAGCGCCCGGGCGAAGACGGACCGGCAGGCAGCATCACGCGCTGAACGGCGCCTGGACTTGCTGCTGAGCTTCCCTTTGCGCCCAGCGGTACACATAAGTAATCCATTTAGTTGACTACCTGGCAGGCTGCGCTTTCCAAGCAGTTTCCTAACTCCAGTGGATGCGTTGCTTTACCCTATTTAGCCAGGATTATCCATGGCTGGCCGAGACTTTGCGAAGGCCTGAGCCGTCTCCAGCAATCCAGAACCTCGAGTTCCCGTGAGGGAGGCGGCGCAGGGTATGAAACTTCGATCCTTCATCTTCGGTCTGGCCCTCATCGTCGGTGTGTTCACCGCGAGCAGCGCACGGGCCAGCAGCATCCTCGCGATCCAGGACGGCACGAACGGCAACTGGACGCTGGACCTCAACACCGCCTGCACGACCTGCGCGGTGACGCTGACGATCAACGTGGCCTCGGGCTCGTCGTACGTCGGCTGGTTCGTGGACGCCGTCGCGTGGGACATCAGCAGTCCCAACGTGACGCCTACCGCGACGCCAACCCTGACCAGCACGACGGCCGGCGGTACCAGTAACTGGACGACGACGCTGTCGGTACTGAACGCGAACGGCTGCGGCAACGGGTCGTCGGTGTCGACGTGTACCGAATGGAACTCGACCGGGCCCGGCTACCAGATCACGTCGAACACCTCCCAGCTGCAGTGGACGTTCGACGCGACGTTCGGCACGCAGTTGACGACGCTGCTGAGCGGCAACATCCGGGCGTCGTTCAACACCAACCAGATCAACAACGGAACGGGCGCCTACAAGAACGCGTACATCTTCTCGCCCGGCGGTGGGTCGTTCACGTGCACGGGCAACTGCACGCCGCCACCGCCGCCGCCACCGCCCCCCGTGCCTGAACCGGCCAGCCTGATGCTCGTTGGTGTGGGCTTGCTCGGTCTCGTTCGATACTCGCGCCGCTTCCGCAAGGCGTAGGCGGCGTCAACGCAGCGGAGTCTGGACCGGTGGAGGTCTCCCAATCACCGGCTCCAGACGCCCGCCAGATCTGCAGACCTTCCAGGCCGGACTCCCCGCATTCGCAGGTCGGGGCGTTCGTCGCCTGTTCAGCCCCGCCTGCCGACCCCGCCTGATTAGTTCTGCTGTGCTGCGACCGCGAGTCCGGTCTTGAGTGAGGCCTGATATTTCCGCACGCCCTCGAACAGGGCCTGCGCGATCTTCTGCCGGTAGGTGTTCGTCTTCAGCAGCCGCGCTTCCTGCGGGTTGGTGATGAACGAGATCTCCGCCAGGACACTCGGCATCTCCGCACCGATCAGCACGACGAACGGCGCCTGCTTCACGCCGAGGTCCTTCACCGAGGTGTTGGCTGTGCGGAGCGACGCCAGCATTTCCCGCTGCACGTAGGTGGCGAAGTCGCGCGACTCGTCGCGCTTGCTGTTGAAATCCCGAGAGCCGACCGAGGGGATGCACACCTAGTCCAACCACTCGTCGGCCTTGATCGCGCAGCACCAGTGCGTGCAGGCGATGCGCCTACACCAAAAGTGGCACGCGCCAGTGATAGGCGTCTCAAAGCGGTGCGGATTTCGCCCTTGGACGGTTGAATATGAGCTTGAAACCGGCCGTTCACGGGTGTCCACGTAGCATCGGTGTCCGTCTATTGGGTCATCGATTGCTATTGATCCTCGGTTTCGATCCGGATATAAACGCTGACCTCTAAAGACAATACCTATTGCGCGTGCGGCACCGCGGACGGGCCTGTGAGCCGCATTCACTGACGGTCTTATGGACACGGACTTCGACCTTCGTACGTTTCTCAGAGACACTGCCACTCCTGCGTTGATCGGTGTCATCAGTGAGGCGATAGCGAGGGCAGAAGCCGCAAACACTGGTGTCTATCTGTCGCACCTCGTGGATAGGCTCGTCGAAGAGGAGTCCATCCGCCTCCGCGTCGACGACGACGTCCGTCGTCGGGCTCGAGTGGCCATAGCCGAGCAACTCGCGTCGCTCCCGAGCGACCCCGCGCCGGGACGTTTCGCCTTCCAACTCCCGGCCCTGGCCAAGCCTGCGCTGAGCCTCGCTCGCGACTCCGGCGCGGCCAAGGTGTCGCCGGTGGTATTTCTCGCTGCCTGCCTGTCGCCACGAATCGAACTGGACCCCATCTCCGCCCGCACGCAGGAAGTCTGTCGGAGTGTCGGTCTTACGCACGAGTCGCTTGCGCCGGCACCTGACCGCGAGGCTGTGCGGCGGGCCGACTTCACCTTGCAATCTCTCGGATTCGGAACGGATGTCACAGCGATGGCCCGGGCGGGCTTCTGGAGGGCTTGCCCGCTGTTCGGGATGGGGGCGGAGTTGCGCCGGCTGGCAGTGGTGCTGAGTTCGATGAGCTATTCGGCTGCCGTCGTGGGTGAGCCCGGTGTTGGTAAGTCCGCCTTCATCCAGGGATTTGCCTGGCACATCGTTCACAAGACCAGACCCTTGATTCCGACGGATATGGACGGCTGGACCGTCGTGATGGTCGAGGCGGCTGACGTAATGCGGGGTACGAGTGGCCGGGGAGACCTTGAAACGCGCGTCAAAGAGATGCTGACGTTCTTCAGAAAGAACCCCACCATTGTGCCGTTTTTTGAAGAAGTGCATCGTCTTCTGGATACGGACGATCCAGCGTCGCGTTCTGTCGCGACCGCACTCAAGCCGCCGATGGCCTATGGGCTGTTTCGGTGCGTTGGCGTGACAACCGACAAAGAGTACTCGCGCTTCATCGCATCGGACGAGGCGATGAGTTCCAGGTTCCGCAAGATTCTGCTGCCAGAGCCGGACGAGGCTACTGCGATCGAGGTGATTCGGGGAGCCAAGGCGAACCTGCTGTCGTCGAAAGCCAGAGACTTGGGTATTGCCATCGATGACGGCGCGATAGAAACGTCAGTTCGTGTCACGTCTACCTATCAGAAGGCCGACCGGCTGCCCAGAAAAGCAATCAATCTCATCGGAGAGGCGGTCACTAACAAGATCTATGACGTCCAGACTGCGGGCAGTGCCGAGAGTGTTTCACGAACGGTCACCGGCCATGACGTCGCCTTGTTCTTTAGTGAGGTGACCGGAATCCCGGTTGACGACCTCGTCGACGATCGCGATGACTACTACGAGCGTTTGGCTCAGCGGCTTAGTACGCAGGTGCATGGCCAGGATCACGCGGTGGACGCCGTGACGAGCTGGCTTGCCCTTCATGCGTCGGGATGGGTGGATGCAAGGCGGCCTCGTGGGCGGTTCCTCTTCCTCGGCCCCCCCGGCGTGGGCAAGACCGAGCTAGCCATGTCGATCGCCGGCGAGGTGATGCGCGACCGCGGCTCGGTGATCACGTTGAACATGGGGGACTTCAAAGGGGAAAGCGCCAGGAACAAGTTCGTGGGAGCTGACCCTGGATACATTGGATTTGGTCAGACTCCCACGATTTTCACCCGCGTCCTGATGCGTCCCTACTCGGTGGTCGTGCTGGACGAGATCGAGAAAGCCGATCCTTCCCTTGCTGATGTGCTGCTGGCCGTGCTCGACGGACGTGGCGAGGATTCTCAGGGCAGGGCGGTCGACTTCTCACAGTGCATCTTCGTGATGACATCGAATGCTGTCTACGAGTTGCCGGAACTGGCGCGGGACGCCGCCGAGGGCGCTGACAATGAAGACCAGATTCTGCGCGCAGCGTTGACGCAGTTGGGTGGAATCTGGACGCCCCCCCTCGTCGACCGGCTGGACCGCATTGCGCTGTTCAGGCCGCTGTCCGGCCGCGCGCTCGAGGCGATCCTCGAAGGAATGATCGCAGCCAGGCGTCAACAGAGCCGGCGTCCTCTCCCGTCTGAGATTGACGTGCCAAGAGAGCGGCAAGGGATCCTGGCTTCAGCCAGCGACAGTAGTGGTACGTCGGCCAGACGGCTCGAACGCGCGCTCCAGCAGTGGCTGTCCGCCCGCGCGAAGCGGAGAGGCGACGCGGCCGCGGCGCCTCATACATCCACGATCGCCTAGCACTCTCACCTCAGGTACGCACAACGGCCCAGGAGCCCACGGATGCTCAAGCAGTTCTTGCAGGCACACAGTATCGACATCGATGCACTGTCTCGAATCAAGCATCGGCTGTTCGTCGTCGGTCGCTTCAACGTGAGGAAGGGGCCGGACCCCGATGTCTACCTGTTCACGAACAGGCGCGACATCGCGGATGCGTACGCGCCAGGAACGTTCACTGCCATCAAGGAAATGAACTTCCAGACGTTCGTGGATACGCTGCGGCCCGCCATTGCCGAGCGCGTGCGTCCGGGCGACATTCCGATGATCGAGCAGTTCGTACCAGCCGGAGGCGAGGACGAGGAGAGCACGTCCACGATCGACGACTACAACTACTTCTTCTGGCGCGCCACGAGCAACTCGAACCAGCCGGCGTTTAAGGGGCAGGGGGCGTCCGCCGTCGACGAATTGCTGCAGGAGGGGAATCAGCAAGCCGGCAAGGGCATTTTCCGCATCATTCGCCGCAACCTGACAGAGTTCTGCGAGTTCCAGCCTCGAGTGCCGGACATTGTCGATGCCTTGAGTGCGTTGCTCGGGATCTGCGCGCGCGAGAACGGGATGCCCGCCTATGCAGCCGGCGGTGCCTTGCCGGCGGGATTGCCTGAGCGGTTGATCGACTTTCTGTTTGCGGAGAACCCGCAGTTGCCGTTCTCCCTGGAGGGGCTGGACTTCAGCGGCGAGCCCTGGGGCGAACTGGCAGCATCCACCGGTTCGAAGTCGCGCGAATCGTTCGTAAAGGTCATCACGGCCTTCCGCGACGCGCTCCTGGAAGAGAAGTACGACATGTTCGCCGCGATGCGATTTGGCGGCCGGTCGCTCGGGCAGCAGGCGCGCTCGGTGCTGAAGCCGAACCTGATCAAGGACTTCAAGAAGGCGCGCGACGCCTTCAACGGCATGCGGCAGATTCTCCGAAGCAAGGTCCTCCTGTCGATGGTTCTCGAGTGGGTCTTCACTGCCTATTACGACATCGACGTCGTTAAGGCGATTCCCTCCACCGACGAGGACGGACGGGACGCGAAAGTGCGCGACATCGTGCTGCGCGAGTATGCCGAATTCGGAGTGGCCGAGCCGGTGCGGCGGGCGAGCCGTGAAGAGCGCAGGAAGTTCTCCGCGGCGCTAACGGCGAACTTCGAGTCGCTGCTCATTGCGGTAGTGGAGGACGGAGAGAAGGCGGAATCGCACCTCGGGCGGTTGCCGGACGAACTCCGTCAGCTCGCCAAGGACCTGCGTGAGGACGGCGACCGACGACGGTTGCTCCGCGGCCTTTCGGGTACCGAGCTCGGCGGCGACTACCAGAAGGCATTCATCTCGGCATCGCAGACCATCCTGCTGGATGTTCTGTGCCCCACGCTCTATCAGCGTCCGGTGCTGTCTGCCCAGATGCTGCGGCGGATCTTCAAGCAGGAGAGCATGGCCGCGTACTTGAGCGCCGTGTTCCTGGATGACAAGCACCAAGACATGGTGCGCGACATCGCGGAGCAACACCTCGACTACTTCATGCAGAATATCGACCCCGAGTCGAAGCAGATCAAGAACAAGGGGGCGGTGCAGCAGCGGATGCTCAAGAGCTACCTGGAGGCTTTGGCACGACCCGAGGTCGTCCGACGCCTGACCGAGGAACTTGACGTGCTACGCGAGATGCACACGCTGTTGGAGAACACGCCCTCGTCAACGGGGCGCACCGCGGGCCCTGGCCGGATCTCGGCGCTCAGGCGCAGCGAAACCGCGGGCGACTCATCGTCGCGCACGGAGCAGCCGAAGGCCAAGATTGCCGCGCCAGTCGAGCAGATCGCCCAGGCGAGCCTCGAGAAGCAGATTGAGCGGATCGGTGCGGCGGGCGCAACGGCCGCCGCTGCGGCGGCAGCCGGCTCCGCGGCGGTAGGCGGCACGGGGACCCCGTCGGACGGCCCCGACGCGGCGCGACAGTCGATTCTGGCGGCCGCGTCTGGGGCGTCTGGACCATCGTCCGCGCCGGGCGGCGCCGCGAACGATGCTGAACCGGAAGACCTCGGCGACAGGAATGCGATTACGGACGCCATCGAGTCGAAGGTGGACGACATCCTGAGCCGCGCCTTGCCCGAAGAGCGCAAGAACGTGGCAGCCATGGCGAGGAAGGTGACCACCGAACTCCTCGAGCGCGATCCGGAGTTCCTGCTGCGCGTGAAGAACGACGTGAGCGTGTTCGAGAAGGTCCTGCACCTGATCTACACACGATATGTCAGCAATCCCGACAAGCTGACGTTCCGGAATAAGGTCGATCGGATGACCCTCGTGAACATGATGCTGCTCTTCCAGAAAGAGATCGGCCTGGGGAAGATGTGCAGCAACCTCCACCACATGCTGATTGACATGGTGGAACACATCGACCCGGAGAACCCGGACGCACGCGACTTCATCCGGGAGCGGTCGCTCACCAAGTACTTCGATGACGCGGTGCTCGAAGGCAAGGGCATCACCAACCTTCGCACCACGCTGAAGGCGCAGGCGCACACCAACCTGAAGAACACCGTGGCGTTCGTCTCCGAACTGCGCGGCGTCAAGTACCTGATGGATACGGTGTCCATCGATAAGCGTGCTGAGGTCATCGTGGTCAACGCGACGGCCGCGGAATTCGTCGACTGGCTGGGAGCCGACAACCTGACACCGGGCTCCGGCGGGGAACGGCTACGTGCCGGCAAGCTCCAGAAGCCTCGCTCGAAGAACACCATTCCGCCGGGCCTGGTGTACATGACGGATGCGGCGTTCGAAGGCAGCGATGCGAACAAGGAGACCTTCCTTGCGCAGTTGTCGCAGATTCCGCTGGCGCACGAGAATGCCCGCCTGGTCTTGCCACCCATCTGTCTCTCGACGAGTCATCAGGCCGACGACTGGGTCGCGATCGGACGCACCTTGAGAGAGGGGACGACCCGCGTGCCGGCTCCGGTGCTGATCGTCGGGCCATCACCCTTCATGAACAGGAAGGGCGATCCGTTCCCGACGTTCCTCCCGGCCGGGTACGTATTTTCGGCGCACTTCCTGTGTCAGCCAGAGCAGCAGGTGAACACCGACAACCTGATTGGGCGCGGCGAGGCGCGGTTCCAGATTATCGGCAGCAGCGTCGCCTCGATGCGGGAAAGCCTCGACCGCGTGGTGTGGGGCGACGGCAGTAATGCGCCGTACTCCTTTGCGGTCGATTTCTACCTGTATCTCGTCTTGACGATGCTTGCAACGGCTGCAGGCGACAAGCCCATGCCGAGCGCGCCCCAATACTGGCCGTCGTTCTACTGGACCGAGCAGGAGCTGGCACAAACGCTGGTCTGGCAGAACTCGGCCGTCGAGATCCAGCGCTGCGTCCTTGGAGAACCGACCTGGTTTGCGATGCAGCAGAACCTGGCCCGACGTCCGACGGCAGCGGCGGGAAATGCCGCCGCTCAGGCGACTGATGATCCGCAAGCGGTCATCGAGCTGAAAAGCGTGGCCATTCTCAAGCCTGAGAAAAAGGCGGTGGTCCAGGACGTGGCGTGGTTCAACGAGGCCAGGCGACGGGCCGAACTCCCCTGACAGTGGTGTCCAAGGAGGAACGATGGGTTTCCTGAAAGGTAGTTTCGACGGCTCGACGTACAAGAACGTCGAGGGGTATCGGATCTCGGCGTGCTTCACTCCGGAAAACGGATTCCAGGGGCAGTTCTATGTCTATCTGTGGGACCGCATGGAGGCGGGCACGCGCTTCGAGAACCCTGTCAACATGGGGGCGGAGGGACGAGCGACCAGGGGCACGCTCGAACTCGCAGATTCGGAGCGCAGCTACAAGTTCGAGAACATCGACCTGGTCAACGTCCAGGCGGGCGTGACTCGACGCGAGCGCTACCGCCTCCTCGAGTTCCAGATGGACAAGGAAGTCCTGAACTCCCACGATTCACCCATCACGTTGACGAATTCGAGCACAGCGGAGCTCCGCCGGTGCGCGCTCGAGGACGACTACAAGTACTCACTGGGAGGGTCGTCCCAGCAGTTGCTCGGCTTTCGCGCGCTCGTGTCCGCCAAGGACGACACGGCGGTGCGGTTCGCCGCGCTGAGGGGGCCTGAGAACTCCTTCCTCCAGAAGGCCATCGACCTCAACAAGGAAATGCGTGGCCAG
This sequence comes from Vicinamibacterales bacterium, assembly GCA_046331345.1. Lineage (GTDB taxonomy): Bacteria > Acidobacteriota > Vicinamibacteria > Vicinamibacterales > CAVVIG01 > CAVVIG01. The sequence goes on from JAXLRA010000009.1 coordinate 216,100, forward strand.
AACGCGATGCCGACGTTCACAGTCACGTTCACGCAGGGCGACATCGAGGTGACGCGCGCGAACCTCAATCGTTTCTATGCCGACGAGTCCTACGGCGATCTGAGGCGACTCGCGTTGCCGAAGTTGTCGGAACTCAGCCGATCGACAGCGCAGGCGGAAATCCAGCGGCTGAGAGTCGATGATTTCACGGCGCAGGAACTTCTGGAGCACGACAGCTATCAGCAGTTCGTCGAGACACAGTTGGACCCGAACACCGTCGAAGTGGGGACGTTCGTGTTCAAGCCCGGCTTCCACCGCAAGGTCTCTTTCACGTAACACCCATGGCGCTGTCAGATCGGGATCACCGGCGGTCCGACGCTCACGGGGAGCGAGGTGCACCTGCATCGTGAGCTCGGACGTCCCGTTCGCTGGCGGTTCCTCGTCGCCGCTCGGTCCGAGAGCATGAGCGGCACGGCTCCCGCGCAGGTGCGGGCCGCCCTACTGGCGGGGCCGTGTCAGGTGAGTGCGCAGTGGACGGGCGCCGGCGGCGGAGAACTCGCGCCTGCGGCGCTCGTGACCGGCGCCAGGCGCGTGACGCAGGGTCTCATCGAATACCTCGAGATCGAGGCTGAGTCGACCAGCGTCGGGAATCCTGATCCGTTCGTGCCACGTCGGCGCGTCCACAAGGTGCAGAACCTCGCCGACTTGCTGGACCGTTTCGCGCACGTGGCGCAGCCGGTCAAGGCGCTCAAGCCGCAGCTCGAAGGTGTCCGGTTCGTGGACGGCGCCCACCACTCGATCGTGCAGGACGGGATGTCGGACTGGCAGTTCGTCCATCACGTGATGGAGCAGGCCGAGCTGATCACGGGACGCGCGCCGTCGTGGCTGCCTCTGGTCGTCGTCGGGAGCGTCGATGAAGCGCAGGGCACGGACGGCAAATGGATCATCACGCCAGGCAGCCGGAAGGCCTACGAGGAGTGGGGCGCCGTGTCGAGCCGACTCGTGGAATTCGACGACAGTCCCGACCGTGACGGCGAACAGCGCTTCGACTTCGGAATGGCGCGTGGACACCGCCCGGTGCCCGCGTATCCCCATGGCACCTATCCTGTGGCCGTCGAATGGCGACCGCGCCGGGCGTTCGACAGTGGCCGCTGGGGCGTCTGGCGGAAGCAGGACCTGCCCAGGTTCACCACGCCGGAGCGTGCGATGGTCTGGAAGATCGAAGACCGCCTGTACAGTAAGGGCGACGAGGCGCTCGCTTGGGAAACCTGGGTGCATGCCGGCCCGCCCCAGATGGAGAATGCCCCGCCACTTCCCGTGGACCGATATCCGACATGGAACAGCCTCGGCCTCGTGGAGGAGTCGACGCGGATGGGGCCGTGGATCAAGGTGAAGCTGGCCGGCTTCGAGTCGGGTTCGGATGTCCTCGAGGTTCGCCTTGGCACCCTTTACTCCGGCAAGACCGGCAAGCGTGGCTTCCATCTCCCACCCGAAGTGAAGACTGAAGTGCTCCTTGGCTGGAACGGCCGGTTCGACCAGTCGATCGTGTCCCTGGCCAATGTGCGCTCACAGGAGACCGACATCAAGTCGCTCTCGCTGTACCTCGAGTCGAAGTACCGGATCCGCACGTCGGAGGTGTGGGCGAAGACCGGCGGGCAGTTGACCGTGATCGTCGATGACCTTCTGGAAGTGCAAGTCGAGGAGAAGACAAACGTCACGAGCGGAAAGCCGCTCCAGATCAAAGCCGACGGCGCCGAGATCCGCATGAAGAACGGCACGGTCTACACAGGCAAGGGCCTGTGACGGGGCGTTCATGAGCGATTGGTACACCTGGCTGCTGCTGCGCGAGTATGACGAAACGCTCTGGCATTGGGCGCGCAGCATGGGGCTCTCCGAGAGCGCCGACTTCTCGTCGCGCCGACCCATGTCGATCGACATCGAAGGTGCCGACGCGGTGCTGCGCAGTCCGAACCTGGAGGCGTTGTTCAGCTATATCAACAAGATCGTCAACATCAATCACGCGGCGCTCAGGGCGTTCGCGCTCGCCCCGCGGACGGACCTGAATACGCTCGACGGCAAGCAGTTCTGGCATAGGGGACAGCGGTTCGTCTTCCAGTCCGAGCTGCGGCTAGAGACGCGGTTGGACCCTTACGCCTTCCGCATGTTCCGGATCGTTGCGGCCGGATTCGATGTCGTGAGCGGACAGGAGACCGGCCACACCCAGGTGAAGCAGGAGCCCGCCCGGGACGCGACCTTCGTATTCCTCGATCCAGTCCGCGTGGATCTCACCCCGCAGCAGGCTGCAGACCTGTGTGCGGGACTGCGCCCCGGAGGCCCGTACGGTCATCTGACCGGCGGGGCATTCCTCCCTCCGGTGCGGGGCTGGGACAACAGCGAAGTGAGCCGCAGCTACTTTTCGAGGGAGGGCTATCGACTTCGCTCGCGCGTTCGCACCAATGCTGGCCTCGAACCTGCACGTGGGGGAGACGCGGCCGCGACGCATCTCAATCGCCTGTGCGACGAACCGGTCCTTCGCGACGTCTGGCTGGATGGCGGTTCGGTTGGTCTGCTTGGGGACGAGGGCGACCCCACCGCCATCGAGTTGAGACTCTGGCATCGGGACCATCCGATCGACCGGACGCGAACCGAATTGCTCGCGGCCGGCCGCCTCCCTGGGCCGCCGTGGACGCAGGACGTCGTGTCGGCATTTTCGGGCGACCTGTGTGCGTTGTTCCCGCCGGACGAGGGCCCTGGCCGAACCGGCGCTGCTCGAGCTCGTCTGGCTCGCGCTGAACGAGCCTACGACTGGCGAATGTCAACCGAGCCCTCACGGAACGCGAACGCGTTCAGCGGGACCTTTCAAGTCATCAATGACGCGATCGTGGAGCCGATCAAGGACTCGCAGATGGCGGGCTTCCTGCGCGAGCACGTGCTGGCTCCGTCCCGGTCCCACGCGGAGAATCGCTTCGACCACAGCCGCGCCGAGCGTTTGCTGATGGCGCACGCGTGGATTCGGCCGTGGCCGCTTCCGGCGACGACGCCCGATGGCGAGCCGGCCATCGACGCGTGGCATCAGGCGTTCATCGAGCTGTTGTACCGCGAGTTGCAAGGCAAGGGGCTGACGGTGGAGGAGCGTGTCGAACTCTGGAACGGAGAAGCAGAGTCGGACGTGACGGCGGCCGGTCTGCCGTCGTTCTTCTTCGAAGCCAGCGGCATGCCAATTCACTTGCGATACACCGGCGATCCGCAGGAGGCCGACGTGACGAAACGCCGCCTGCTGCTCCCAATGGGCAGCGTGCTCGATGCGCGCACGCTGCATCTCGACCGTGGTGCGCGCTCACGAATCGACGCACGACTGGTGATGGTCTAGTTCCATGAGACTCGTAGACCGCCCGTGGCCCGAATGGCATCCGCAGAAGGAACTCCGCGCACAGGACCTGCTCGGCCTCGAGGACTTCCTGCTGGCACGCTGTGCGTCGGCCGACGACGGAGCATTCGGCGTCGAGTCCCTGAACCTCAAGACGAGTTTCACGACCGAGCCGATGAATGCGTCCTGTCGGCTCGCGGTGTGCCGACTCAAAGGTGTGACGCCGGCTGGTGAACCGGTCTGGCTCCGCACCGAAGAGATGCTGGACATCGTGGTGGCCCTACCCGTGGATCCTAGGCGTCCCGCGGCCGACCGCGTGACCATTCTCGATCTCTGGGTGGACGTGAATCCGAGGCGCGAGGGCGATGGCGACAAGACCGACATGCCACCAAAGCTTCGGCTTCGCGGCGTCACCCGCGAAGACGCGGCTGCGCCGCAGCCGCCATCGCTCGATCCCGATCAGGTGCACAGTCTCTACCTCGGTCGCTACGTTCTTTCCTCACAAGGAGGGCTGGACCTGGCGTTGCGTCCACCAGTGCGTCACCTCGGCGCCATCGAGCCGCACAATGCGAAGTGGACCGAGTGGGTGCAGCCACTCCGGACCCGGCTCAACGACCTGCTGCTGCAGGCAGAAGCCGCCGTCGATGCTGGTGGGGCCACCTCGTCGGTGCTGCATGCCGCGCTGTCCCGGCTGCTGTTCGAGTGGCCGGCGCTCACGATTCCGAGGCTGGCTCGCGAGCTGCGCTACGTGAAGTGGCTCGAGCAGCGGCTGAGTCAGCCGGGCTCGGAAGCAGCCGCTGACGCGAGGAGCGCGTTGAAGCAGCCGCCGCTGACCGACGCGCCCGGGCATGACCTGCCAGTTCGGCTAGCGGCGCTCCTGCCGGAACGGCTGTCCGCGCCTCGCGTATCCGGCGGAACCGAGCTCGTCTCTGCAGTGCGAAACCTCGTCGACTGGCTGGCAACACGCGACGTGGACTACTTTGCGCCAACGGAGATGTTCCGGCAATGGCTGGAGGAGTTGTTCCGCGCACGTGGTGTGGGCCGTTCGACGGAGCGGTCAGAGGCCCTGTTCAGGGAGCTCTCCGAGCTGCTTCGTTCCACGTCTGTCGTCCGCACGTCTGCCTGGGCGCGTACGACGGCGTGGGTGACGGTTGCGGTGCTAGAGGCGACCACAGGAGGCGCGTTCGATAGCAGCGGACTACCGGACGCACCGCCTTCTCGCGGCACCGCAGCCATGGCTGCCGCGTGCTTGGGCGAGCTCATCGAACGGGATGCGGCGCAGCGTCGGGCCGGACCGGTGGCGTTCTACTGGCTACTGCGCGCGGTGTCGGATGTCTCCGACATCGTGCGGCAGGCTCCGGACTCCGTCCAGCGGTGCGCGGACCTCTTGAATCGGCGCGCTGTGGATGCGAAGAATGCGAGAAGCGGCGGCGCGTCCTCGCGTGTCGTTCAGTACGTGCAATCAACGCTCACGGCCGACGTCCTTGCGGACGTGAAACCATCGGTCCAGACCACCGAAGTGCCGCGCCGGATGGCGTTGGCGCTCCCCGCCCGCTACAACATCGTCATGCTCGGGATGACTGGTGCTGGCAAGTCGACCCTGGTGAGCCAGCTCCCGGCGCTGACCGGGAGCGAGGCCGGACGTCGTGTCGCCGGGAGCATCGAGCTGTCCGAACCTGCAGCCGCAGAGACAGGCCGCGGGAGAACCGGCAGGCTAGTGCTGGCCGGGGGGCAGCGGGTGCCACTGGCACTCGACGTGTACGACATCAGCCATGAGACCGACCTGTCCGCGACCAGCGCAGGCGCCACCGACCTGCTCCTCGTGGCGGTGGCTCCTGACGACATCGAAAGCGGACGAATCGGACTCGTCGCCGCCGCGGTGCAGCGGCTGCTCGACAGGGCTGCAGGGGCGCAGGTCGCGATCCTCTACACCAAGGCCGATCAGTACGGTGTGGTGGACCCGCGTGCGCTGCGAGCGGATGAGGGCCGACGAAGCGACCTGAAAGACTATGGGCAGCGGCGGACGGAACCTGCCTGGGCGAAGTTCACCGCCGAGGCAGCGAGGGGCCCGATGACGAACTCAAGGTACGGCATCGGCGTTATCACCACGCCGGGCCAGCGCGGTGTCGCGAGTGAGTTCGGGCCGACGCGCCGCTGGGTGCTGAGCGGTACCCGTCCGCTCTGGGACGTAGCACTCGGGGCCCCCAGGAACGATCCGCACAGACTTCTAGGCGCGTACTTCGTTGCGGTGGCGCCTTCCGATCCCCGGTTGGAGCCGCCCGAGAATCGCGGAGTCCTCCAGGTGATGGCCGACCTGTTGGCCAAATTCGGAGACAGGCGATCGTGAACGGCACTCCGGAGCCACAGGTGTCGGGTCCCGTCGGCCTACGGGACATCTGCCCGCGATGTCTCGCGAGAGCGGTGTCTGAGGGCGTCTGCTTAGCGTGTATGTTCGACAGACGACACGTCGAGCCAGAGCCGGATGCCCTTCAGCCAGGCACGGTTCTGAATGGTCGCTTCTTTGTCGGGCTTGTCCTTGGACAAGGCGGCTTCGGCATCACCTATAAGTGCATCGACCTTGGCGTCGATGGCCAGGACGACACGCGCGTCGCGATCAAGGAGTACATGCCGACGCAGCTCGCCGGGCGTTCGAGAGCGACGCAGCAGGTCGTTCCTCGCAGCGGAAAGGCCGCGGAGTTCTTCAAGCACGGCCTGCAGCGCTTTCGCGAGGAAGCTGAAACGCTTGCGAGCTTCGAGCATCCGTCCATCGTGAAGGTGACGGGGTACTTCGAGACGTTCGGCACTGGCTATCTCGTGATGCCGTATCTCGAGGGAATCACGCTGGCGCAATACCTCGATCACAAGGGCGGGCGGATTCCGTTCACGCTGGCGCGGGACATCCTGGTGCCGGTGATGGATGCCCTCGGACACTTGCACCGCCGCAATGTGCTCCATCGCGACGTCAGCCCCGACAATATTTACCTCACGCTGACCAGGCGCGTGATCCTCATCGATTTCGGGGCTGCCCGGAACGCGATCGGCGAATCGACGCACACGGTGCTGTTCAAGGAGGGCTATGCGCCGCTCGAGATGTACCTCGGCAGGAATCAGGGCGCTTTCACGGACATTTACAGTCTCGGCGCCACACTTTACCGCGCGTGCACGGGCCTGACGCCCCCACCGGCACCCCAGCGAAGTCAGGCGGCCGTGCTGATGCCTCCGAGTCGACTCGACCCGCCGGTGGAGATGTCGTCGAAGGCAGAGAAAGCGCTGATGAAAGCGCTCGAACTCGAGTCGGCGAAGCGGTTCTCATCGGTGTCAGCGTTCCAGCTTCAGCTGTTCGACACGCAGGGGTGGCCATCCGCGCCTCAGGCGGGCGCGGCACCTATAGCGCAGCCGGGCCTGCAGCCGACGACGGTGATTGCGGCGGTCACCGCCGTCGTGGTGCTCGTCCTGGTGGTGGCGCGATATTTCTGGTAACGCGGTCGGACGTTGGGTTCGACTCAGGGAGTTCACGACATGTTGTGCGAAAAAGGCCTTCACGACTACGACCCAACAGAAAACACCCGGTGCCCGTACTGCCCCTTGCCGGGTTTAGACCTGGGGACCGCTGCACCCAGCTACGGTCGGGGAGGTCGCTGGGAGTCGGAAGCTGCGCCGCCGCCCCCACCGCCTCCACCCCCGCCGCCAGGTTCGCAGGCGCGACAGGGAGCACCCCGGAGCCGGACACGAACAGTAATCCCGTGGCCGTTTGCCGAAGGTTCGAGCCCCGAGACGCGTAGCGATGACCCCGGGGCGCCGCCCATGCCCGGTGCCGCGCGAACCAAGCCTGCACTGTCGCTGGACCCGGTCGTGGGTTGGCTGGTCGCGATTGCCGGTCCGGCGATGGGCCGCGACTTCCGCGTTCGATGGGGCAACAACTCCATCGGCCGCGACGCCGACCAGAAGGTCTGCCTGAGTGACGATCAGGCCGTGCACGGACGCGAGCACGCGTTCATCGTGTACGACCCCAGAAGCAATCAGTTCCTCCTCAGGGCTGGGACTCGGCAGAGCCTCGTGTGGATCGATGACAACAGCGGCGAACCGGGTGTCGACAACTTCAAGCTGGTGGTCGACCACGCGCAGCTCTTGCCCTTCCACGTAATCATGCTGGGCGAATCGAAACTGGTGTTCGTGCCGTTCTGCGGCGAGAGCTTCGTATGGGACATGAGCGGCAAAGCGCGAGGCGGTGGGCGGCTGTGAGCCTCCGACACTTCGTGCTGGCCCTGGTGGGCCTCTTGGCCGGCGTCTGCTTGGCCGAGGCACGCGATCAAGTCTCCCTCCAGCAGTGGGCGGTTGAATATCGCGACGGTCGTGCGACGCTCGTCGCGCTGGCCGACATCCTGGACGAGCGGGGGCTGCCGGTCGATGGCCTGACGAGCGCGCAGCTGGCCGTGCACGCGCCGATGCTCCTGAAAACAGTCTCGGTGCGGCAGTTCGATGCGTCCGACGGCGTCGCGTACGTCGTGCTGGTCGATGTGTCCGGCTCACTGCCCGCCGCCCAGCACGCCGAGCGGGTGCGCGCGTTGCAGCGGCTCATCAGAGGCTTGACTGCGAATGATCGCATGGCGCTGGTCACCTTCGGCGATGCCGTGTCCGTCCGGCAGGGATTTACCGCCGAGCAGGGGCCGCTGTTGGACGTGGTCAATCAATTGGAGGCCACAGACCGGGTCACACGCCTGTATGAGGCTCTGGCGAAGGCCGCAGAACTGGTCCGGAGTACCACGCCCGGCCTGCCGGTGCGGCGTGCCATCGTGCTGCTCAGTGACGGCAAGAACACGGCACAGGACTCCGGGTTTCGCGAAGACGATGTCGTCCGGTCACTCGAGCAGGAAGGTGCCCCTCTGTTCGCCATTGATGCCGCCACCACCCGTGGCACACCGGCCTGCGGCCAGACGATGGCACGCCTGGCGACGGTGACCGACGGCGTGTGCGAGCCGTTGGCCTCGCGTCCGATCGATGTGATGTACGACCGCATGCGGAACGCGATTCGGCGCGCCTACGTGATCGAAGCGGACTGTGAGCCATGCGAGGCCGACGGCGTCGCGCGGCAACTCTGGGTCGAAGTAATGCTGTCGAACGGGGTCCTGCGGAGCCGGTCCCGCATGGTGACCGTCCAGCCGCCCCCTTCGCCGCCGCCACCCGCTGAACGGCCTGCAGTGAACTGGCGCCGCATCTTGATCGTGGCGGTACTTGGGCTCGTGGTGGTCGGCGGGGTTGTGGTTGTCGCACTGAAGCTTCGCAAGAAAGAGCCTCCTCGACAGGTGGACGTCGCCTTCGACATTCAGCGCACGGTTGCGGTGACGGCACCACCGCCGCCTCCTCCGAGAGCGCCTGTTATGGCGTCGCTCCGATTCATTGTGGTCGGCGGCCGGGACTCCGGGCGCGCCTACCAGGCGCAGTTACGTGACCGACTCCTGATTGGCCGTGGAGCGGGCTGCGACGTTCGCTTGGAAAGCGAGGAAGGCGTCGCGGATCAGCATGCGGAAGTGACCTGGGCGGATGGCCACGCCTACCTGCGCAATGTCGCGCCGACGGGTTCCACGTTGGTGAATGGTGTTCCGATCAGGGCACCGAGAGCGATCGAGCACCGCGACACAATTCGCGTCGGCCGAATCGAACTGCGTGTGCTCCTGGATTCTGGTGGGCTCGGCTGATGAAGTACCAGGTGGCGAACGCCCAGGACATCGGCGGGCGCGAGGAACAGCAGGACGCCTTCGGGTTCTCGTACCCGCAGGAACGCGAGCGTCTCGCACATGCGGGCGTCCTCGGCGTGCTCGCGGACGGGATGGGCGGTCTGCAGCACGGTGCAGAGGTTGCTCAGACGGGTGTACGGGCGTTCATTGCTGCGTACGCGCGGAAGGACGCGCACGAGACCATCACCCAGGCGCTCGAGCGAAGCCTGGCCGAATCCAATGCGGCCGTGCTCGGGTTCGTGCGGTCCCTGAACGCCGAGGGTGCGGCGGCATCGACACTGGTCGCGGCGGTCGTGCTCGGACGCGATCTCTATTGGATCTCCGCAGGCGACAGTCGCGCATACCTCGTGCGACAAGGACGGGTCTTTCAGTTGACTGTGGACCACACACACCAGGAGGACTCGCTGCTGACCCCCGCAACAGACGCCGGGCGAATCGACCCCCAGGCGGTGACCAGCTATCTCGGGATGTCGGCTGGGCCGCGTGCGGATCGCAACGTGTCGCCATATACGCTGCAGAACGGCGACTGGGTGCTGCTAGCCAGCGACGGGCTGTTTGGCGTGTTGTCCGATCGGGAAATCGGGGCCCTCTGTGGGGCCGATCTCCGTGCGTCGTGCCAGGCGATGCTGCAGGCCGTCCTCGCGCGCCGTGTGGTCGAGCAGGACAACATTACGATCATGGCGGTGTCAGGTGCGTCCCAGTGAGCGGCACGGAGGAGAGATGACCGACTTCGATACGTCCACGCTGTCCAGGTCGGGAGGGCGCGAAATCAACATGGACGCCTGCGGCTCGGTCCGCATGGGCGACCTTGCGTGCTGGGTCGTCGCGGACGGGCTGGGGGCACACCACGGATCGGAAGTGGCTGCGCAGGTCGCTGTGCAGACGGTGCTCGAGGCCTTCCGGGCACGGCCGGAGGTATCGTCACGTGCGGCCGAAGCGCTGATTCTTGGCGCTCACGCGGCAGTGCGCCAAAGAAAGGCGAGCGATCCGAATCTTCGACACATCGCCACTACGCTGGTCGTCCTCCTGGCAGACGCGCGCCAGGCCGTCTGGGGTCACGTGGGCGACTCGCGGCTCTACCACTTTCGACGCGGCAGGAACATCTTCCAGACACGCGATCACAGTGCCTCTCAGGCGCGGGCAGAACACGGCGACATCAGGGCGGATCAGATTCGCGGGGACAAGGGACGCAGCACACTGTTCCAGGCGATCGGCAACGACGGCCAGATCACGCCGACGGTGCTGAAGCAGGCCGTGCGCCTCTGCCAGAACGATGCATTCCTGCTCTGTGTTGATGGCTTCTGGGAATCGGTCTACGAAGCCGAGATGGAAGTCGATCTGGCCAAGTCCGGTTCAGCAGAAGTCTGGACCGGCTATCTGGAACGCCGAGTGCTTCACCGGTCGACAGCGGAGAGCGACAATTACTCGGCCATCGCCGTTCGAGTCAGCGGCAGCGATTTGCCCACAAGCCTTCGAAGCGCCGAGACCGACCGCCGTCTGATCATGGCCGCTGGTATGGTGGCGGCCGTGTTGCTGCTTGGGATCACTGTTGCGGCGGCCCTCTGGACCGAAGTGGGCAGAAAGGCTGTGGTCTGGGCGGGAGCGCACATGCCCTTTCGTTCCCGGGACGAGAAGCCCGGACCCGGACCGGCAGCCGGAGCGAAAGAGGCCGACATCCCCGCGAAAGGTCCGGCCGAGCCAGTCGTCCTCGACGCGGCAGCGCTACGATGCGAGGCCGAATGGCAACGCGCCGAGCGCTCGCGTAGCGAGGAGATCCTCGAGCGGTTCAAGACCGACGCCGACACCGGGAAGTGCCCGCAGGTGAAGAACGTCGACGGTCGTGTCAAAGAGATACAGAGTTGGCTCGCGCTCGATACGACGAAGCAACGCGACATCGAAGGCTTTCTCCAGTCGCATCCCCAGTCGTTGTATGAAGCAGACGCACGCCATGCGCTGGACTCACTAAAGCGCCTGGGAGCCGGCGCCGCCAAGGATCCCTGCGCGAACGCGTCGGCCGAGTGGACGCGTGCGTCCAAGGCGGGTTTCGACGAGATCGTCGCCTTCATCCGCGTGGCCGGCCAGTGCCGAGATGGTGCGGACGCCATTCGCGCGGCCACCAAGGAAATCGAGCGTGCGCGCGGCGACGCGTCGTTCGCCAGGACCGCCGCGGAACGGGCGCCGGCAGCCGACAAGGACGAGCTACGACGCGGCCTGGAGTATTTCAAAAGGGCCGAGAAAGCCAGAACGGACGGCCAGGGGGCGTTCGGCGGCAAACAGAGGAACACGGCGCGCGGCGTGAACCTCCTCGTGAGTGCCCGGAATGGGTACGTGGACGCCACGAGGGCTTTCAAGGACGCGATGGCGCCGCGTCCCGCGGCTTCGATCGCACCTCCACCGCCGCCATCCCAGCCAGACCACGACCTGGGCGTGAAGGCGCCAGCGTCGCCTCAGACAACGATCCCCATGGACGCGCCCCCGATTGCGCCGGCGCCGGCACCGCGGGAGCGCCCCAACGTGACGGCGCCGTCCGGTCCATTGCAGACCGGGGCGGCGCGCGGCGAGGCAAGGGCCATCCCCGCCCCTCCGATCGCGGACAGGCGCGAACGCTGTGCAACGGCGTCCGATGCCTTCAGAGATGCCGCTCGCCCCGGGGATAGAGCCGAACGTGGATACCTGGATTACCTGGCGCGATACCGGAACTGTAATCCGCAGAATGATGAGACTGCCTTGAACGAGGCTCTCCGGTTGGTGCGGGAAGATCCGGAAGGACTGGGCCGGTACTTGGCGCGTGTGTCAGAGGTCAAGCTGCGGGAGGAGGCGCAGGCGTATCTGCGAAAGCATCAGGTTGCGAGCCTCCCGAACTTCAACGCGGGCCCGAAACGTTGTCGTGACGAATTTGGTCGCGCTCTGGCGAGTCTGAACGTCCGCGTCCGCGACTTCAGAGGGGCTATCAGGCTTTTCGACAGCTCGGAGCGCTGTTTTGCCAACGCGTCGGGTAGTGAGCGACGTGGCCCTCGATGACACTCACATGTTTGGTCGCAACGAACGAAGAGGCTGGTCGACAGCATGAGGCGAGATCAGTGAGCGCTACTCAAGAGTGTTTGTGGAGCGACGTATGACAGTGCTCGAAGGTCTCTGTCCGGCTTGCTTCGAACCGCTCGAAGCCGGCGAGTCGTGCACCTGCGACTATCACTCGGAATCGGACATCTCCCACCTCGTGCTGCGGATGGGCAGTTCGCTGGCTCCAGACAGCCAGCCGGATGACACCTACATCATTGGGAGGGTGCTGGGCACGGGTGCGTTCGGCATCACCTACCTTGCCTGGCGCGTCTCGACCGGGAGCAAGGTGGCGATCAAGGAATACCTGCCGCGCGAGATTGCCGGTCGGATCTCGAACGGCTGTACCGTACGGCCCCATACGCCGAACTATCGGTCGCCGTTCGACTACGGGTTCGAGCGTTTCGAAAAGGAGGCCGAAGCGCTCAACGCGTTCAGGCACCCGAATGTCGTCAGTGTTCTGACCCACTTCCGGGCTAACGACACGGCCTACCTCGTCATGCCTTACTACCACGGGGAGGACCTCGGGAAGTGGATGGACCGGAACTCGCGCATGCCTCCGGCCACCGCCATCGAAATGATGCTGTCCGTGCTGGACGGCCTTCGCCATGTCCATCAGACCACCGTGGATGGCCGTCGGTGGATGCACCGGGACGTGAAGCCCGACAACATCTTCCTGCGCAGCGACGGCGCTCCGCTGCTGATTGACTTCGGCGCGGCACGTCAGGAGGTTGGCGAGCGCAGCCGCGCACTAACCGGGGTGCTCACCGTTGAGTACGCGCCCCATGAGCAGTGCCTCGGGCTCAAGAGCGAAGGCCCAACGGTGGACATCTACGCCTGCGCGGCGACGCTCTACAGGGTGCTCACCGGAACGAACCCCGAGAAGTCCACGGTCCGTTATGGCTGTGTCGTGGAGGGTCTGGCCGACCCGCTCATTTCGCCAGCGACGCTGGTGGCCGACCTCCCGCCGTCCCTCGTCAGCGCAGTCCTGACCGGACTGGCCATCCAGCCCAAGGACCGTTTCCAGGACGCCGGCCAATTCCAGAGCGCGCTCAAGCAGGCGAAGCGAGAACTGCAGCCGCCTGAGATTGAACCAGACGCCCCAACGCAGCCTGGAACGGAGGTGCCAACGCCTCCCGTGACGTCCTCGCCCGGACTGGCGCCTGCACTGTGGATCCCTGTACTGCTGATCCTGGCTGTGGCCGTTGCCGGACTCGGATTCTACGTCGTCCGCTTGCAAGCGTCGCTCGAAAACCTCCGTAGCACCACCGGAACGCCGGCGCCGATCGTGCAGCTTACCGACGTGACGTCCACTCAGCCGCCACCGGGCCCGAGTCCGCGAGTCATCGAACTCGAACAGCGACTTCGTGAGAAAGACGACGCCCTCACGTCGCAGCAGCGGGAACTCGATGCTCTGAAGCGGTCGATGAACGGCAACGACGTGTCCAAGCAGCTTGGCGCGGAATTGACGACCGTCCGTCAGCAGTTGCAGGACAGTCTCCGCGCGAAGCGTCTCTCCGACGACGCGCTGGCGGCGAAGCAGGCGGAGGTCGACAGGTTGACTGCTCAGAACAGTGCTGTTGGCCAGCGACGGCCGGCGATTGCCGCAAGCCAGGGTCCACTGGCCAGCGGAGAAACGCAGGCGGGATGCCGGGAGAAGGCCGGCCAGATCCTTCAGGCGCGTGGTGTCGATGTGCAGACGAACGGCGCCGGCGACAAGATGGGGTTGAGGGGGCCGATTCAGGTCGCGCTGACCTGTCAGGCCACCTTCTGGTACCTGGTTGTGGTTGGCCCTGATGGCCCGCAGGCGTCCGCGCTCCGGACGGAGATCGCGGGTGACTTCCGCCGCTGATGTATCTCAACCAGCGAGCGACGCTCCAGTGCGTGCACGGCGGGACGGTGATGATCATCCCGATGCCGATGCGGTCCATGCACGTCATGGACAGTCCTGTGCTGACGGACCAGGACCTGCTCAAGGCGTTCATCATCGGTTGCCCGCAGATCGGGCCGGGACTGAAGCCCTGCACCAAGATCGTGCAGATCATCCTCGGCAGGTCCATGCAGATCGATGTAGATGGAGAGACGCCGATCCTCGAGTCGCTCATGGCGCTCACCGACGGTGTCGCGCCCGGCATCGTGCGCGCGGTGAACAACGGGCAGTCCAACGCCACGCCGACGCTGCCAATGCCGCAGATGATCACGGCGACGAATGCGGCGGGTAGCGGATCCGGATTCTGCGAACCATGTGCGCGGGCGGCTGCCGCAAGAGCGGAGGCGGCTCGGGCCGCCGAGGAGGCTGCGGCAAATCAGCGCTGGGCTGAAGCCAAGGCGGCCCTTCAGCAGCCCACGCCGACCCCCGGGGCAGGTTCGGGCAGGGTTGCGGCCGCGGGGACGCCGGTGCACACCGCCCCAGCGCCGAAAGGACCAGAAACAACAGCGGGACCGTACAAGTCAGGACTCGGGGACAGAGCAGATAAGATCATCAACCAATCGCCCACTCTCAGGACCAACCTCGAACAGTTGCAGAAGAACGGCTGGACTATCAGACTCGGCGCTGCCGGCAAGGGCACGTTCGCTGATCGAGCCAAGAAAGTGATTACGGTTGACGCCAACGACAAAGGCAGCCCGGCGACGTTGGCGCAATCGCTGGCGCACGAGAGCGGCCATGCCTTGTACCAAAAAGACCCTTACGTTCCTCCGGCCGGCTTGACCAGAGACGAGTACGTAAGCAGGAACGTGAATGCGAGCCTCAAGGACGAGGGCGAAGCAACGCTCATGAACATCGACGTCCGCGATGAGATTAGGAAGAACGGCGGCCCCGACATTGGGATCGCTGGTACCCAAGGAAGGGAGTATCAGAGAATCGCAAGAAAGTATCCCGACGCTAAGGACCGTGACAAGGCAAGGCGGGAAATCGGGACTGTATTCGCCGACACGGAACATCCGAGCAATGACACGACGAAGACGTATAAGGACTACTACTCGAAGCCCTTTGCAGATCACTACGACAGGACCACTACCGCGCCGAAGAGGAAGCTGTGAAAGGCCGATTGTCCCATGCAAGATGGCTCGTCGTGACTCTCGGCCTTTCCGCGTTACTTGGCTGTGCGGCTGGCTCCCCGGTGCCTAAGGATTCTCAGACCATGCCAAACGAGGACCGGTTGCTAGACCTTGTGCAGACCCTCGCCCAGCGGCCCCTTCGCACCGAGGCCGTCACCGAAGTCACCGGAGCGCCACTCCAGAGGGTCTTGTCCGAGTCAAACACTTACTTCTCCGTCTACCGTTCAGGACGTTCTTCTGACGGCCTCCTCGATCGCATCGAGCTTCGGGTCCCCTCCGCTGAGGCTGAGGCCAAGCACGGCCTTCTTGTTCTGGAGGTGAGCGCCGCGACGTGCCTCGATAAGAATCGAGTACTCGAGCGATTCGGAACTGAGAGAGAGATCAATGTCCCGAATCCTGACCAGCCGCCGGATTCGCCTCTGTATCTGGTGTACCGTGATTCGGGAGTGGAGCTGCGTTTCGGATTCGCGCAGAGGGGACCGCAGTGCCTTATGAGCGTTGTGATCGATGCAACGGGTGCCCGCTGAGACCGTGGCTGTTCGTGTTGTGTAGAGCCGAGACCGATGAGCAGGTCATGAAGCAGCGGCCCAGCACGGCTTCGGGCGCAGACGTGGCGGATGACCCATGCTAGTGATTCGCGCCGATCAGTTGAGGCTGCTCGGAGAGCGGTCCGGTCACCGACTTCGCGAAGGGCTTGCATCTCAACTGCGGCGTGAGGGCCAGAACGCCGGCTACGACGCGGCCGTCGGTCGGCTCGAAGTCGTCCACGCGGAAGGCGGGCGTTCGGTGGCCCAGTTTGCAGACTCCGCCATCGGCCTATCCACACCGACGGGTCGGGAATTCGGCCTTCAGTTCGACTCTGACAATCGTCTCGCCGCGATGGTCGATCCGGCCGGATTCCGCGTGGCGTTCGAGTACGACGCGAATGACTGCGTCTCGACCGTCACCCGCGCCGACGGCGCGACCTCGCGTCTCGCCTTCGATGCAGAGCTGCAGCTCACCACCGCCGAGCGCCCGGACGGCCGGCGCACCCGGTTTACCCGAGACGATGGTGGGCGCCTCGTGGCCGTCACCTCACCGGGTGGGAACACCGCACAATTCGAGTACGCACACTCAGGGCTTCCCGCGCGGATCGTGGACCCGAGCGGTGCGACGACCCACGTGGAATACGACGTGGACGGGCAGCTGCAGTCGATTCTGTGGCCGGACGGCAGAACGCAGGCGTACCAGGCAGAGCCCGACGGCTCTGTCTCCGTGAGCCTGGACGGGCAGCCGCGCTATTCGATTGTGCTCGACGAGCGGGCCGGTCGTCGTGAAATTCGGCACGCAGACGGCACGTGGACGCGGGTGGAGTTCGAGGGGGAGCGCCTGTCGAAGGTGACGACCGAGTCCTCGACGCTCGCGCTCGAGTACGACGACGCCGGACGGCTGATAGCGGAGCATCTCGACGGTTCCACTGTTCGTTACGAGCGGAACCGAGTGGGCGCGGTGATCCGCATCACGGCGCCGGACGGCCGAGCCATCGACTACGAACGCGACGGCGAGCAGCGCCTGCGCGCGGTGGTGTCGCGCGAGGCTGGTCGCGTGGACTTCGAGTATGCGCCTGCCGGGCCGTTGTCGCGCCTGTCGTACGCGAATGGTGTCGAAATCCTGCGTGAATCGACGGCTGCCGGGATGCAGTCCGGGCTGGTCGTTCGTCGCGATGGCGCGGAGTCGCTTCTCGGCGTAGCGTGGGCCTACGACGTCTGCGACCGCGTCGTGTCGGAGGCGGAGCAGGGTGTCGAGCGGCGATACGAGTACGACGCAGACGGCAGGCTGTGCGCGGCGACGGACGGAACGGGTGTCCAGCAGCGATTCGAACTCGACGCGGTGGGCAACCGCGTCACAGACGCTGGCGTGCCGTGTCGCTACGGGGCGAACCACGAGCTGCTCCAGCGCAACGGCGAGACCTACGCCTACGACGATTCGGGGAACCTGCAGCAGGGAGGCGGCCCGCTCGGCGCGGTGGCGTGCAGGTGGGATGGACGTGGGCGGTTGATGGAGGTGTCGGGGCCGCACGGCACGACGCAGTACACGTACGACGCTGTTGGACGTCGTGTCAGCAGGACGCACGGCGACACCGTGACCCACTACACCTGGGCGGGGATTCAGCTGCTCGGCGAAACGACGATCTCGTCCACCGGAACGCGACAGCGTGAGCACGTCATCGTCCCCGAGCTCGCGGCAACGCTGGCACTCATCGACAATGGCATCCCGTCCTTTCTCCATCACGGCCGGCGGTTCGAGCCGCTCCTCGCCACCGACGCCCGCGGCGCGGTCGTCTGGCGTGCGGCGTACGATGCGTTCGGACTGGCGCACGTGTCGGTGGAGAAGGTCGAGCAGCCGCTGCGTCTGCCCGGGCAGTACTTCGACTGTGAGACCGGACTGCACTACAGCGTCCGTCGATACTACGACCCGGAGATTGGTCGCTTCCTCTCGCCCGATCCGCTCGGATTTGCCGGTGGCAGCTTCAACCTGTACGCCTACTGCGACGGCGATCCGCTGAACCGCATCGATCCCAGCGGCGAGTTCATTCCGATCCTGCTGGCGGGCGCGGCCATTGGCGCGGCCATCGGTGCGGGCGTCGAGATGTACCGGCAGCACAGGGAGCATCCCGACAAGCCGTTCGAGTGGGGGAAGATCGGGCGCGAAGCGCTCATCGGCGGGACCGTCGGTCTTCTGGGTGCGGCGGTTGGCGTGGCGATGGCACCGGTCGTGGGTGCCCTCGGCTCCGGGCTGGCTGCAACTGTCGCAGGCGGCGGCCTTGTCGGCGGTATCGGGGCAGCCGTAGAAACGTGCGCCGACGCCCTGATACGCGGAAGGGCCCTTGCTCCTGGCGAGCTGCTGCACGCGGCGGTGCTTGGCGCAACGATCGGTGCCGTCACTGCAGGTATTGGCGGGCTCTGGGCTCGCCGAGCACGGCGGCTGGCACGGGCGGCGGAGGGTGAAGCTGGAACAGCCGGCCGCGCGGCGAGGGCGACGCACGGTGAGGCGCCGAATCCGTCGAACTGCGTCGGCGAGCCGGTTGATACCGTCTCCGGTGCGGTCTGCATGTGGAAGACGGACTTCGAGCTACCAGGAGCGCTACCACTTGCACTGAAGCGAACCTATTCGTCGGCGCTGCCGCACTCGAGCTCGGTCGGGCCTCGATGGACCTGCAACTGGACGCAGTGGGTGCAGGACGAAGGAGAGCGCGCCACGTTCTACGGCGGGGACGGGCAGTGGGTGGTGTTCGAGCGGGCGGACGCGGAGAGCACCGATTGGTGTGTGCACGCGGACGTTCCGAAGGTTCGGCTTCGCCGACGTGCGAGCGGCTTCGAAGTTGTAGACGCCGAGCGGAAGACGCTGCGATTCGAAGAACGAGTGGCAGATCGATGGCTGCTCTCCGCGATCGAGGATCCGAACGGATACCGGATCGCATTCTCCTACGACCCTTCAGGAGTTCTCAGAACAGTCGAGCACAACGGCGGCTACTTTCTCATCGTAGATTCCACGCCAACACAACTGCGGCGCGTCGCGCTCCGCACGCAGGACGGGAGCAGTGTAGAACTCGTCCGATACGAGTACGACGAGTTCGGCAGGCTGTGTGGTGTGATCGATGGCAGTGGGCTGCCGTTCAGATACCGGTACGACGCCGACGCGCGTATGACTCGCTGGGAGGACCGCAGGGGCACCTGGTTCGAGTACGAATACGACGAACGTGGGCGGGCTGTACGGTCGCCAGGTCCCGACGGAATGTACGACTACCGCTTCGCCTACGATGACGCCAGCCGAACGAACACCGTGGTCGATTCCACGGGAGCCGTCAGCACCTATCGTTACAATGAGCGGAATCAGGTCTTCGAAAAGCGCGATGCGCGTGGATTCGTCACGAGAACCGCGTGGGACGACCACTCGCGAAAGCTGAGCGAGATCGATGACGCGGGACGCGGGTTCCTGTGGGGTTACGACGCCGCCGGGAATCTGTCCGCAGTTCGCGATGGCCTCGATCGGCTGACCCGTTTCCAAAACAACAGTCTCGGCTTGCCGGAGGTGCTGACCGATGCTGCCGGGAACTTCTGGAAACGTACCTACGACGAACGGGGCAACCTGGTTACGGCAGCAGGTCCCGACGGCGCCACGTGGACCTACGAACGCGATGAGCGCGGAAACGCCGTACGCGTCATCGACCCCGAAGGCTTCGCCCGGGAGTTCGGGTATGACTCGCGCGGCTTGCTGGCGTGGTCGGCGGATTCGAAGGGGAACAGAACCACGCTTGCACGCGACGACTTCGGACGCGTGGTCGAACAGACGGACCCGCTGGGGCATCGAACGCAGTTCGCCTACGACGCGCTCGGAAACCTTTCGGCAGCAACGATGCCAGACGGCAGTCAGCTGAGGTGGGAGTATGACGCAGAAGGGAACCTGACCCGGCGAATCGGTGCAGATGGGAACGCGTACCAGTATCGGTACGGAGTCTTCGACCTGCTGCGCGAAGTGGTGAAGCCGTCGGGTGGGACGCTGCGACTCGGCTACGACTCTGAGGCGCGTCTGACGACTGTCACCAACGAAATCGGGCAACGATGGCGCTACGAGTACAACGCAACCGGGCAGGTCGTCGGCGAGGAGGATTTTCACGGGCGCGTGCAGCGCTTCGAGTACGACGCATCCGGGCTCTGTATTCGACGGGTCAACGGCGTCGGAGAGGTCATAACGTTTGAGCACGATGCAGCCGGTCAGCTTGTGCGCCGACTTGCAGAAGGCGAAACGCGTTACGAATATGACTCGCTGGGCCGCGTAGTGTCGGCCGTCAACCCAGACGCCATTGTTACCTTCGAGAGGGATGCCTACGGTCGCGTTCTGCGTGATGTGCAGAACAGCCACGTCGTGGAATCGGCGTACGATCGACGTGGGTTGAGAGTCAAGCGGACCACGACAAGTCACGTCTGCGAGTGGCTGTGGGATGCTGACGGACGAGTGTCAGGGCTGAGGGTCGGCGACGAAGAGCTACTGCAGTTCGTGCATGATGCGGCCGGCCGGCAGACTGAGCGGCGGATGCGTGGCGGACTCGTGCTGCGGCAGCAGTTTGACGAGATGAATCGACTAACGGGCCAGTGGGCGGGCGTCGAGGGGACTGACTCGCCAACGCGAGGGCTGGTCGAGCGTAGCTATCGATACAACGTCAACGGCGACCCGGCGGAATCGCGTGACGCTCGGTGGGGAACGAGCCGGTATGAATACGACGCGGATGGCCAGGTCGTTGCCGCGGATCGTGGTGCCAAAGGCGGGGAGCGTTTCTGGTACGACGCAGCCGGTAGCATCTCCGCCGCATACACACAGACCAGCGGGGCGCCGAACCAGCACGTCTCGATGCAGTTCCGCCAGGAGCGCCGATTTGGAAGAGATGGCCGTCTCGCTCGTGCTGGCGATGCGCAGTTCGAGTGGGATGCCGACGGTCGTCTCCGCAGGAGGGTCCAGCGTGGGCGAGACACGAGGTACGAGTGGAGCGCAGACGGACGGCTCACCGGCGTCCTGGATGGTGTTTCGACACGATGGGAGTACCGTTACGACGCGTTCGGTCGCCGGTTGTCCAAGGAAGGTCCTATGGAGCGGGCCGACTACGTCTGGGACGGGTCGGTCATCGCTTGCGAAGTTCGACCGGAGGGACCGAAGTCGTGGATTCACCTGCCGGATAGCTTCGAGCCGGTAGCCGAGCTTGGTGCGGACTCTATCTACGAGTGTGTTACCGACAGGATTGGAACGCCAACCGAGTATTTCGGCAAAGGCGCGCGCCTCGAGTGGTCCGGCCGACACACGACGTGGGGTCGTGTGGACACTGATACGACCCGGTCATGGACCTCTCCGCCCAGGTTCCAGGGGCAGTGGCACGATGTCGAGACCGGACTTCACTATAACTACCTGCGTTACTACGAACCGAGTCTGGGGCAGTACCTTTCTGCGGATCCGCTTGGACTGCGTGGCGGCAATCGCGCCTATGCCTACGTCGCGAACCCGCTCTCGTGGGTCGATCCGCTTGGGCTTTCCGGCTGCCAAGGAACCGTCTCGACCCCGCACGGGCAAGCGGCCCAGGCCCAAACCCCTGAGGCGTTAAGTGCGCTGCGTGACGTCAAGCAGGGCGCGCCGCTCTACCGTCAAGGTCAACTCGGAGTGCAGAATACTGCGGACGCTCAGTTCTGGTCCCTGCGCAACCCTGCGACTGCGACCAACCACGCGGCAGAACTCGGGATGCCAGGCGGGGCCTCTGCGGCAAAGCCCGATTGGATTATGAAGGCGACGCTGAAGCCCGGCGCCCCGGTTGTCACGCGCCCGGCTCCAGCAATTGGCTCGAACCAGGGCGGGGCCATGGAAGCAGTAGTTCCGCCTAATTCAGTACGTATCGAGTGGTTCCACATGCCATAGCAGGAATGAAAATGCGAACAACCCAACTACGAAACAACTCAGACTTGCTTGCGTTCCTCTTGGAACTGGAAGCGACCCTGAGGGAGCGGGGATGCACGTCGCTCGCTGATCGAGTGGCGGCGGCGTCCAGGTATGCGAGCGGGTCTTCGTCGGAATTTCTGCACGAAGCGCATGCCGTAATCGTTGCGCTGCCCAACGAGCCCAGGTTGAATGAGGCCGAGCGCTCCGACATTAGGGCGGTGGCCAGCCAAATTGAAACAGCTTTTCGGGGTGTCGGAGGAGCATGAAGCAGCGAGGCGCGCCGTGTGACACATCGTTCCGTGGCGTTGCGATGATTGCAATTTGGTAGCTGCAATTCCCATCTTCGCTCATATGATCACGGAAAAATGACTGGTCAACAGACGTACAGCTTGGTGAGGGACGGGCAGCGCTATGGCCCTTACACGCTGGCGCAACTGCGGGACTACCACGCCCAGGGGCTTGTCACGCTGTCCGATCTGATCTGGACCGAAGGCTGGCCCGAGTGGCGACCGGTCAGCTCGCTGTTCAACAGCGTGGGGCCCGCTGGTATGGCAGCCCCGCCGGCACCCCCAGTTGTAGGTAGACCGCCCTCGCCCGAAGCAGGAGCACCAAGGCGCGAGGCGCCGTCATTCGCCCCTCGCGCAGCGGCTACTGTGGATCTTCCGCGGTTCTCGTCGCCGCCGCTGGCGGGTCCCATCGCGTTCCGCTTCGCGGGACGCGCCCGCGACCTGTTCACGGGCGACGGCGTGATCTTCTTCCTGCTGCTGATCTCATTTTTCGGAATTCCATGGGCCATCCAGCGCGGCTTGCGCTGGTTCGTCTCGAACGTGGATCCAATCCACGGGGCACGAGCGAGATTCGTGGGCGGCGTGGGACCGCTCTGGGCGTCCTTCGGCGCCGTGCTCGCCCTCGCGGTGCTGCAACAGTTCAACATCGTCATCGCCGCCCTGACGAGCGAACATCCCGCCGTGGGCGCCGTGCTCACGATCCTGTGGGCGGTGCTCATGCAGGTGCTCGGCACCCTGAACGGCTTCCTGATCACGAGGTGGGAGTGTGCCAACGTCGAGTCGCCCTCGGGAGGACGACTCGCGTTCTCGGGCGGCTTCTGGACGTGGCTTGGCTGGCAGTTGCTGCTGCTGGTGTCGATGCTGACGATTGTCGGGTGGGCGTGGGTGTCAGTGGCACAACTGCGTTGGGTGACCCGCCACGTGCGGTCATCCTCACACGAGGGCCGCTTCAGCGGCACGGGCCTGCAGATGCTCTGGCGTGGGCTGGTGCTGGCCCTGGGCTGCGCCGGGCTCGTGACGATGCCCGTGACGGTCTGCTGGTTCGTTCGCTGGCTGGTCTCGCAGACATCAGGTGAGCCCCGCGAATCGGCCTACGCGTACTCACGCTAGGGTCGCTCGGCAGCCCAGAGCTATCTTTCATCGACCGCACCGCAGACGCGCGCTATGGCCACTCCACGACGAGCGAGCTTCGACATCGGACGAGACGCACGGAATACGGTGGTGCTCCGCGACGACTCGGTGAGCAGCCGCCACGCGCGGATCGATGTGGACGAGGGAGGCGACCTGTGGCTGCAGGACCTCGGCTCCAGGAACGGCACGTTCATCGGCAGTGGCGGCGGATGGCGGCGCCTTGAAGGCGCGCCGCAGCGCGTCCTTCCATCCACGTTTGTCGTCTTCGGCCGTCACGGAATTGCGGTTGGCGATCTGCTGAAGGGACGTCGGGTGTCCCCGGAGCGAGCCGCGAGCCGCGCACATATCACGGGGCGCGCCGCGCAGAACTTCGGCTTCTACCAGCCCTTCGCGGCCGTAGCCATACCAGCCGATCGAGGAAGCTGGGTCAGCTCGGCCATGTTGACGGCGGGAGCATTTGCGACGCTCCTGATGTTGACCTTCTCGGCCGGACAGCTGGGATTCTTCCCTGCGCTGGCCGCCACGATCGTCGCGTTCATACCCGTGGTCGGATACACCGCGCTGTGGCTGTGGCTGGACCGGTACGATCCCGAGCCAGCCTGGGCGCTGGCCGGCGCTTTTGCCTGGGGCGCCGGCGTCGCGACCGCGTTCTCGTTCGTGGTGAACACGACGTTCAGTGAAGTGGCCGGAGTACTCGTTGGGTCGGGCCTGGCGAACTCTCTCGGCGCCGTCATCTCGGCGCCGCTGGCGGAAGAGGGAAGCAAAGCCGCAGGGCTTCTCCTGATCGTGCTGTTCCTGCGCAAGGATTTCGACGGCATGCTGGACGGTATCGTCTACGCCGGCATGATTGCGCTGGGGTTCGCCACGGTCGAGAACGTGCTGTATTACGGCAATGCCTTGAACCACGGGCAACTCATCGGGACGTTCGTGATACGCGGCATGCTTGGCCCCTTCGGACATGCGCTCTATACCTCGATGACGGGCATCGGCTTCGGACTGGCCCGTGAGTATCGGCGTCCACACCTCGACTGGCTTCTCCCGATAGGCGGGTTCGTCGTGGCTGTCGTTCTCCACGGTTTCTGGAACCTGATTGCCGGTGTCTTTGGTGGCGGCGGCTTCCTGGTCGCCTACGTCATGTTCTGGATGCCGCTGTTCGCCGTGTTCGTCGGCTTCGTCGTTTACCTGATGCGACGCGAACTGGCCATCCTGCGGCGCCACCTGACATTCGCAGTTGCCGAGGGGCTGATTACCCAGGAGCATCTCGGGATTGTGACGTCGATCGTTCGCCGATTGTCGTGGTTGAGCGCGGTGCTCGGGAGCCCGCAGCGCTTCACGGCGAGGCGGCAGTTCCTCAGGGCGTGCAGTCGCTACGGCCTGTGTCTGTGGCACAGCGCCACCGCCGCCAGCAGTGGCGGCCGAACGATGAGCCCGCAGTTCGTGCCAGGATTCCGTGAGGAAATCCTGGAATTGCGCCGTCTGGTCTAGGTGATGGGCACCATCCTCTACGCGTTGTTCGATCGCGCCCTCGCGCAATCGGACGTGTCGGCCGACTCCGCGGTGGTGCTCGACGATGCGCTCGGCGCACTGCTGCTGCAGCTCGGGTCCGCGCCGGTGGCTGGCCCGGGCGCGGACGCCTTCAACGGGGTTGGCCCGCATGCGGTGCTCTGCGAATCAGCAGACGACCCGGCGGATGTCGCCTCGCAATTCCGTCGCCTCCTGAAGGTGCAGACTGAAAGTGGCGAACGTCTCTACTTTCGCTATTACGATGCGCGCGTGTTCAGCGCCTTCGTTCCCACATGTAGCCAGGAACAGCTGGCTGTGGTGTTTGCTGGAGTCGCCGCGTTCTACGTTCTCAGGGCTGACGGCGGCGTCGACAGGTTTCGCAGGCGTGAAGACGGCGGCTTCGAGCGCACCGCCGCCGGCTGACACGACGACCCACGCGTGGTCTCGATTCTCTTTCTTGGAGCCCCAGATGTCCGACACGCGCTACACGCTGACCCGCGACGGGCAGCAGTACGGTCCCTATACTCTCAGCCAACTCCGTGACTATGTCGCGAAGGGCAATGTGTCGGCAGAAGATCTGGTGTGGGCCACAGGCATGTCGTCGTGGACGCCGGTCAGCCGCCTACTTTCGCAGCCCCAGCCTCGTCCGCCCGTGCTTGCTGACGCCGGCGCAGGTGACCCAAGGAAGGCTGTCCGCGCCGTCGACTCTGCTGTGGACCCTCGACCCGTGACCCGCCAGCACCGGCCGAACGCCTTCGCCTTCGATCGACCGGGGCAGGCGCCGACCGGCTTCTTCTCGCTCTTCTCGATGGAGGGGCGATACAACCGCGCCCGCTACTTTTGGACCTGCCTCGCGATCGCCGTCACAGGCTACATCGTGATGTTCATATGCGCGTTTACGATCGGAATGATCCTGGCAGCCGGGGGGACGGGCGACATTTCCGGAGCGGCGGGAGGTTTCGTCGGCATCGTGTTCGGCGTGGCCATACAGGTCGTTTGCGCCTTCCAGGCCGTGAAGCGCCTACACGATATCGGCCGCCCGGGTTCGCACTATTGGCTGCTGCTGATTCCGTTCTACAACATTTACCTGGGGTGTCTCCTATTGTTCAAGCGCGGCGACTTCGGCGCGAACCAGTATGGCGCAGACCCACTCGCGACAGCGATGCGTTACTGAGCGGGGACGCGAGCGCTGAAGTGCCAGCCGCCGGTATTGGCGGCGCCTCGGTCCAACGCAAACGGCGTCTGGAGTTCCAGGTCGTCCCGCTTGCGACGACGGACCTATCGTCACGCCATTCTGCCGGGACCGATCCGGTGCCTCGTTCCGTTTGTGCGGGGGCTTGTCGTATGTGGCTGTAACGCGGCTGGGACAGGAGCCGCTAGTCAGGCATTAGATGAGAAGCCATCTGTACTAGTGCAGCCAGACCGCTCAACGCGGACGGACTCTCTGGTGCGAGGCGGCTAAGGTCGGAGCGCCTGACGTGGTCAACGAATGCGGCCAGGCGTTCCGAACTGTCGCGGCTGGTGAGATCGACCGAGGCCTGGCGTGCGACGGCAAACCCGTCTTCCATGGAGACGACCCGCCTGAACATGATCCGGCCCTGAGGCACGGTGAGTGAGTGGTTCGCGCCGATCCTGAATAACTTGTCGACGTGAGGGGAGGCAAGGTGAGCGGTGAGCGCCTTTCCCGCGTGCGCATCTGTCAGGTTGATTTGCAAGTGCTCTTTCGACAGTCGGATCGACGATTTCATGGAGGAAAGCGCAAACAGACGCTCGAGAGCCAGTCGAGCGCCAGGCCTGCTTGTCAACATTCCAAAGCGCACACAGAAATTCCTGAAGTGTCTTCGCTCGGCCTCGTCCAAGGCTCCGAGACGAGGATCCTGCTGATGCCCTGGCATGTGGGGCGCCTGCGCTGGGTCTCCCGTCGAAGCGGAGGCCATCGTCGCCAAGCGTTGAAGGCCCATGAGGGTCGTCGTGGACACAGGCAGCTTGAGCAGTGGTCGAAAGGTCGAGGGGTCGTTCAGTTGACCGGTGACGCGGTCGAGCGTGCGGGCTTCGCCGGCCTCATCGAGACCGGGCCCGAGCGTTTGCCGGATTCGCATTCTGGCGACGCCAAGCTGACCCACCTTCGCAATAACGTTCGCGCCGACCACGGGCAGTCGGACAGCCGTGTCACCCGAGCGCCGTGGATCGAGGAGATCACGTATGGCGGCATCACCCCTCGCGCTCAAAGGATCCTCTGCGATCGCGCGCTTCAAGGTGGAGAGGGAGCGGGTCGCCAAGGAAGTCAGTGCGAAGAACGCACACTGCTGTGATGTAAACGGTAACGCCCTGAGTAAGCTCGCGGTTCGCGACCCCTCGAATGCCCGGAGACGATCCACAGCCGCCGCCTGTTCCCTGGCATCGGGCCTCAATAGGTCGAGGCCGAAAGTTCGCCGGATGCGGCCCGTGTCTTCGACGGTCTGCGAAAGCGCGAGCAGACGGTGAAGTGCCTCACCGTGCTTGGCGAGATATCGCGCGGCGTCGGACACTCCATTTCGATCGAGTACCGAGTAGTCGTCGCTCATAAACTTCGTCGAATGGGCATCAGTCTAGTGCAAAGCATATTTCCTTGCGGGGCCGTTTTTACCTATTATTCAGCCAACCACCCGGAGGTTCTCAATGACGTGTTCGTGTGACGGGCGCACCAGACCATGGCGAGCGTGTCCGTCCGATCTGTTCATCGCGACGAGTACGCGTCGTGTGGTTGGTGCTCTCCTCGGCCTCATGTTCATCCTGGCCGTCGCATCCGCGGCGCATGCGCAGAGTCGCACGTCAAGCGATAGACCAACAATCGACATCGAAGAGACACCGACACCGAAAGAACCGCCGCCAGTGACACCCCCGCCCCCGCCTCCACCCGCGACTCCTTCAGCGGATGCCGACTGGCAGGCGCGTTTCGACCTTGGAAGGTACCAGGGCAGCCAGGACCTCATCGTGTCGAAGGGCCGCGTGATATATGACTCGCGTGACAGGAACGGAGCGACGAAGCTCGAGAGCTTCGACGCGTCATGTGGCGACTTGGCGCAGTGGGACTCAGGCAGATTCGGCGGCGCCTTTCACATCAGGCTGACAAACGGGCGCGACAAGACCTGGTCGGTGGACGGAAAGAAGCTGGCGGCGATTCTGGACGCCCTGGCCAGGGCATGTCCCGGGAGACGGTGAGCATGACTGGACGACAGCCCCAGCGGGGGCACGAACAAGAGAGCCGTACGTTTCACACGCATGCACGGTCGCTGGGCGTCCTGACAGCGTGTGTGACGGTTCTTTCGGCGGCTCTATTCATACGTGCCCGCGCCGAGGAGGCGTGGGCGCCGGCGTATCCGTTGCTACTGACGCCGGAACGGGCCTTGAGTCTCTTGGACGCGAGCCGGAAGCGGCTCGGCTATATCCCTGGAGAGGTGCTTGTCAAGTTCAAGGCGGCCTCCAGCCCAGAAGACATCGACCGGGCATTGCGTGCGCTCCGCGCCAGACCCGATTCAACTGCGCTGACCTGGGCGGGGGATGTCGCCACCTACCGCGATTCCCAGGAAATGAATGCCGAGGTTCTTGCCGAAAAGCTGGCCAGCCAGCCCGAGGTTGATTTCGCGGAACCGAACTACCTCTATCGCCACCGTTCCACACCAAATGACCCCTCATTTGGGAGCCGGCAGTGGAATCTCACCGCGCTGGACATGCCGCGAGCCTGGGACCTCAATCCGGGCGGGCGCACGGCAACGGTCGCCATTATCGACTACGGGATCACAACGACGACCGCCTCCTATCCCTTTGTGGTGTGGAACGGGCAACAAAACGAGTCGCTGTCCATCCCATTTGCGGTGAGCCCCGACCTGAACACCGCTCGATTCGTTTCTCCGACCGACTTCGCGTTCTGGAGCGGACCGGTTCTTGACATGGATGGACACGGCACCCATGTCGCGTCGACGATCGGAGAGGACACGAACAATGGGCTCGCCGAAGCCGGGATTGCCTATCAGGCCAGAATCATGCCCCTTAAGGCGTGTGTTGGGCACTGGGAGGTGCAGTTCGTGCTCTCCGCGAGCGGGTTCAGGGGCACTGTCCCCGTAGATGCAGGCGGGTGTTCCACATCTGCCATCGCAACTGCGATCCGGTTCGCGGCCGACAACGGTGCGAACGTTATCAACATCAGTCTGGGAGGACCCAGCCGTTCGGCGACTCTTAGGGATGCGCTGGCATACGCGACCGGAAAAGGAGTCTTCGTAGCGGTCGCGAATGGCAACTCCTATGAGGATGGGAACGCTGAGGAATTTCCGGCCGGATATGCGCCTGAACTCGGGGGGCTGATGTCGGTTGGTGCGGTGGGACGGACGCTCAAGCGCGCCTTCTACTCATCAGTCGGGCGCAGCCTCGAAATCTCAGCACCCGGTGGCGACTCTCGAAGTGATGGTGCGGCCGGCGTTATCTGGCAGGTCACCGTGAGCGCCGCAGACTCCGATCCCGAGGCGGTTCTGGTTCCTCGGTTTGACAGATACCAGGAGCAGGGCTTTCAGGGCACCTCGATGGCGTCTCCACACGTCGCCGGGGTCGCTGCCTTGCTGTACTCGCAGGGTGTGACAAACGGAGCTGCCATCGAACACATCTTGAAAGCTACGGCAAAGGACCTCGGCAGTTCTGGACAAGATGAAGAGTATGGATATGGACTGGCACAGCCTCGAGCGGCACTCCTCGGGGTGGGGCTGCTCCGATGAACGGCACGCGCATGCCACGACATCGGCGTTTCGACAGCCAAATCCTTGGGTGGGTCATCTTCGGAGTTGTTACCCTGCTATCCTCTTCGGCATTTGCCCAAGCTCGGCTCCGGGTGCTCGACGATGAGACACCTGTGTGGCGGCCTGGCTTCTTTTCTGCTGCTGCCATCGTGGACGCCGGGACCGAACTTGAGTTGGTGGGACGTCAGGGAGACTGGTACGAGGTGCGATTGCCACCGAAGGGTGGAGCACCGGCAGATGGCGGCTTCGTGGCAGTCTCACGTGTCGAGGTCATCGGCTCCGCTCAGTCCATCCTCACCAGTCGGGCACGCATGCGTCGTATCGCCGGAGGCCGCGCGAGGAATCCACAGATGTCTGGAGTATCCGGATCCGGCGAGATCGGCGTGGAACGCTTCTCGGCCGCGAAAGCCTTTCGCGCGGTGACGGGGGATGCCCGCGGGATCTGGGTTGGGGTTGGTGCCAACTATAGGACGTCGTCGGGGCTCTTCGGAGGCGTATCGGTCTTACGCGCCAGCAAAAGCGGGGAACGCATTGTCCCGTTCGAGACGAGCACTTACCGAGTGGGGATTTCCAACCGGATTACGTTGACAGCGTTTGAGGCAGTGGTTGGACTGCGGCGACCGCTGGGTCAGCTATTTTGGCACACAGCGGTCGGCGCGGGCGTCTATCGCGCGGTTGAGGGCCCGGAAGGTGCGGGCACGGTGCCAGAAGACCGAATGGTCTCAAGGCACATAGGCTACAAGGTTATTGGCGGTCTGGAGAAGCGCCTGGCGCGGCGACTTGCCACCGTTGCCGAATGTGCGTGGAGCCTGGTGCCGGTGGGTGGAACATCCGGCGCTATGGCCGCGACGGAAGAGTCCGGGTTGGGCGGTGTGCGTGGCAGCCTGAAGCTAGTAATCGGCAAGTAGACTGTGTCTGTTGCAGCGGCGGCTTCTGACCGCCGCTGCACGTCGAACGTTGAGGCGTCGATCTTCAGAAGCGCAGCCGAAGACCGCCGCCGATGCTCAATCCACCAACGCCAAGCTTGTCCGAGTCGCTCGAGGTCAGCGTCATTTCGTTCGGAAGATCGACATTCGCTTTTGAGTACCGCACCAGCATACCGACGCCAGCCTTCTCGGTGAAGAAGTAGCCAACGTCTGCTCCCACGTTCAGGCCCCACGCCGACATCTTGTCCTTCGTCGTTGTCGCGCCCGTGTACGTCACCGTGTAGGTGAGCGACGGCGTGAGCAGTAGTTCTCTGTAGGTGTAATCGCTGACCAACTCACGAGTCGAGCTGAAGTGGCTTGGGCCGGCAAACACCGACACGTTCGCACGGGGGGTGTTTACCGTGTATCGGGCTTCGATATGCACCGCGGTGTCTTTCTGCTCAAGGGCGCTGGTCTCTCCGCTGCCGTTTGCTGGGCGGTTGAATAGAGCCGGATGAGGAACCGAGAAACTGATCTGCGCCGGCTCGTTATCAGCGAATTGCGACACCGCGATTCCAATCCCAAGCTGCCGCGTGAAGCGAACGCCGCCAGCAATATCGAACGACGGCTTTCCCTTCATTGTGTAATCGCCGCTGCTGGTGAAGAACTCGGAGCGATACGGCACTTGATCGCGTTGAGTGACCGACTTCGTCGCTGGCTGATTCATCGTGGCGTTGACGCTGAGCCAGCCACCGGCTTGCGCCATCGCACTGCTAACCGTTGAGAAGGTCAAGACCGCTGCTAGGGAAGTAGCTCTTATCACTGTCATGTGCGTCTCCTTCGAAGACTGCGCGCCCCGCGCTGCGCGTGGAACATACCAGTTCGACTCCGTCCCGCGAGCCCCACCTCGACGCCAGTCTTCTAGACGGACACATCTAGCGCGATGCCATGGCCGCTGACAGTTCTTGCCTACAGGCCACTTTGAATCCGTCACTAGATCGAGGGAACTGCGGCAGACAGACTGCCGCAGCTCTATTCGACGTCGTAGCTGGGATGCAGCTCGGAGGGAACGCAGCGTAGAAGCGATGCTTCGTGGTGACGCGCCGAGTGTCTCTTATAAGCTGGGCCTTATTGGCTGATGGATGGTATGCGACAGTCAGGATTGTTTTCAACACAAAAACACACTAGGCGTGTTTCGATCAGGGAGGGAGGTGTAGCAGAGCGATAGGTATTGCGCCTACGCGTGTATTCCAAATCGACTACGTGGCCCGGAGCAAGGCTGGGCCGCTGTAACCCGCTCGTCGGCGAAGGCCGTGACGCGTGCCTGCGATGCTAGTTCTGCTGTGCTGCGACCGCGAGTCCGGTCTTGAGTGAGGCCTGATATTTCCGCACGCCCTCGAACAGGGCCTGCGCGATCTTCTGCCGGTAGGTGTTCGTCTTCAGCAGCCGCGCTTCCTGCGGGTTGGTGATGAACGAGATCTCCGCCAGGACACTCGGCATCTCCGCACCGATCAGCACGACGAATGGCGCCTGCTTCACGCCGAGGTCCTTCACCGAGGTGTTGGCTGTGCGGAGCGACGCCAGCATTTCCCGCTGCACGTAGGTGGCGAAGTCGCGCGACTCGTCGCGCTTGCTGTTGAGGGCGATCGACTTGATGACGTCCTGCAGCGTGCCCATGGCCTGTCCCGACGTGGCGTTCTCGCGCGCCGCGACCGCCGCCGCGCCCTGCGTCGACGCGAAGTTCAGGAAGTAGGTCTCGACCCCCCGCGCAGCGGCCACGCTGCTGGCATTCGCGTGAATCGACAGGAACAGGTCCGCGGTCTCGCGGTTCGCGAGCGCCGTGCGCTCCTGCAGCGAGACGAACTCGTTCTCGCGCCGGGTGAGCACCACCTCGACGCCGGGAACCTTCGCGAGCAGCCGCTCCAGCCGCAGGGCGACGTCGAGCACCAGGTCGGCCTCGGTGCCCGCGGGCCCCTTGGCGCCAGGGTCGTGCCCGCCGTGACCGGGGTCGATGACGATCCGCGACACGCCGAGACCGAGCTGACGTGCGATGGACAGCCCGCCGCTCAGGTTCCTGTCCGGCGCCTTGGGGGCCGGGGCGAGGGGGGGCGCTGGGGTCGGCGCCGTGTGGTCGGCCGCAGGTTCCTTCTTCAGTGCAATGGCCCACGCCGGCAGCCCGTCGGGTGGAGCGGTGGCGGCCGCGGCAGGTGAGGTGGCCAGCGGCGGCACAGGCACCGTCGGCACAGGCAGTGCGACTGGAGCGGGAGGCGCCACGCTCACGGGCGTGACCGGGCGCGCCGGGGCGTCGACGACAGGCGTGGTTGCCGTGACCGCCGCCGTCAGCGCCGGCTTCGGCAGTTCACGCGGGATGAGCGGGGCGGCCGGGGCCTCGGCGACCTGGGGGGCCGCCCGGAGACAGTCGATCACCAGCCTGAATGGGCTGTAGAGCGGATAGACGCTGTAGCTCGAGACTCCAGCGGCCTCCAGCACGACGCGCGTCACGGCGTTCGGGTGACGCCCGATGCGGATCTGCCGGACGATGTCGCTGTCCGCATCGAAGCGGAGCGTCTGATCGATGAGTGCCAGGTTTGCCCGGGTCGACGGCAGGTCCACGAAGACGCGTGGCGGACCATCGATGCGCTCATCGTGGAACGTCACCTCATCGTCGAGTTCGATGACGACCCGTACCAGATCCTTCATGACCGCCCGGCGAATGCCCTTGATGCTGACGAGCCGCGGGCCCGCGGCTGGCGCTTGCGGCACAGGCCTGTTGGCGCCGTCGGTGTCGTGTGCGGCCGCGGCACCGCTGATGGCCGGTGCCGCCGGGACGGCGGGCGTCCGGTCTGCGATGGTCTTCTGCGAGGGCACGGGAAGGGAGGGCGCGGCGGCCGCGACGACCGGAGCGGTGGTCACCCTGGCCGGATGTGCCTCGAACCAGGCGACCTGCTCGGGCGCTGCCTTCGCGAACTTGCTGGAGGGATATTGCGAGGCGAGCAGCCGGAGCATGCGCATGGCGGCCGTGCGTTCACGCGACTCGCCGAACACCTCGAACGCCTCGCGTGACAGCGCGGCGGCGCGCCACAGGGCATCGTCGCAGTAGCCGGAGGCGGGGTAGTGGCGTACGACGTTCTCGTAGTCGCTCACCACCGTGCGGATGGCCTTCAGGAGCGTGGGCTGGAGCGGCGGGGCGTTGAGCACCTTGCGGACGGCCGCTTCCTTCGCCGAGGCGTCCGCAAAGAGGGCGTCTGCCGTGGCTGCGGACTGCTGCGCGGCCGGGGGATGTGCGGCGGTCACCTGGGCCGACACCGGTCGCGTCCCGCCGGCGATGCCGGCAGCCAGGGCGGCAAGCGTGCAGGCGCGGTACAACCCCTTCATCGCAGCTGTGCGTCCACCTCTTCGAAGTAGCCCTTGTCCACCAGGACCTCGCGCGCCTTCCCGCCGGCGGCCGGGGAGACGAGCCCTTCCATCTCCATCATGTCCACGAGGCGTGCCGCGCGGGAGAATCCGATGCGGAGCCGGCGCTGGAGGTAGGAGATCGACGCCTGGCCGCTCGACACCACGATGCGGGCGGCCTCGTCGTAGAGGTCGTCCTTCTCCATGTCGATCCCGCCTTCGGCCGCCGTCTTCTCCTCGGCCGTGATCGTCTCGTCGTAGGTCGGCTTGCCCTGCTTGCGCAGGAAGCTCGCGAGCCTCGCGCTCTCCTGCTCGGAGATGTATGGCCCATGGAGGCGGATGGCGCGCGACGAGGCCGGCGGCAGGAACAGCATGTCGCCCCTGCCGAGCAGTTGCTCGGCGCCGTTGCTGTCGAGAATCGTGCGCGAGTCGATCTTCGACGCGACGCGGAACGAGATGCGCGACGGCATGTTGGCCTTGATGAGGCCCGTGATGACGTCCACCGACGGCCGCTGCGTCGCGAGGATCAGGTGGATGCCGACGGCGCGCGCCATCTGCGCGAGGCGGCAGATGGACTGTTCCACCTCGTTGCCCGCCACCATCATCAGGTCCGCGAGTTCGTCGATGAGGACGATGATCATCGGGAGCGGCTTCGGGTACTCGCCGCCCTCCTTGGGCGTCCGCCGCTCGGCAATCGCCTGGCGGATGTTCCGGTTGTACTGCTCGAGGTTGCGCACCCCTTCGGCGGCGAGCGTCTTGTAGCGCTCTTCCATCTCGCGCACCGCCCAGCGCAGGGCATTCGCGGCCTGCTTCGGATCGACGACCACCGGCGTCAGCAGGTGCGGGATGTCTTCGTACATCCCGAGTTCCAGCCGCTTCGGGTCGACCATAATCAGCCGCACATCGTCCGGCGTGGCGCGGTAGAGGATGCTCGTGAGCATCGAGTTGATCCCGACCGACTTGCCGGTGCCGGTGGAACCGGCAATGAGCAGGTGGGGCATCGCGGCGAGGTCGGTCACGTACGGGTCGCCGTGGATCGTCTTGCCGAGGGCAATGGGCAGCTTGGCGCCCGAGTCTTCGTACGCTTCCGACTCCAGCAGTTCACGCAGCGAGATCGGCGCACGCTGACTGTTCGGAATCTGGATGCCGACGGTGGACTTGCCAGGGATGCGGTCGATCAGGACCGACTCGGCCTGCATGGCGAGGCACAGGTCGTCGGCGAGGCCGGTGATCTTCGAGTACTTCACGCCCGCTTCGGGCTTGAACTCGTAGGTGGTGACGACCGGACCCGGATGGATCTGCGTCACGGACCCCTCGACCGAGAACTCGCGGCACTTCTCCTCGAGCAGGCGGGCGCTCGCCATCAGTTCCCGCTCGTCGATCTTCCGTTCGGCCTTCGGCGCATCGAGGAGCGCCATGGGCGGCAGCATGTAGTCGCCGACGCGCCGTTCCGCGGGGGCCTTGGTCGTCTGCTCGGGATCCTGCAGGGGCAGCGGAGGCGTCGGCACGGCCACGCGGGGACGCGGCGGAGGAACCGGAGCCTTCGCGACCGGGGCCGGCGCCGGAGCGGTGGCGGCCCCGCCAGCGGCGGCCTGCTCGCCGGCTTCCTGCGCGGACCGCCGGCGGACCGCCTTGGCGCCCACATCGGCAATGGCGTTCACGGCGGCCGGGTCGGCGCCCGCCTTCTTCGTGTGCTTGGCGATGACCTCGCGGCGCTGCTTGTCCCGCGCGCGGGTCTCGCGCCACTCCTGGAACGACGCCGCAGCCCGCGTGGCGCCCCCCGTGGTCGTGGCAAAGGCGGCGGCGAAGGCCCGGCCGAACGAGAACTGCGTGGAGATGATGATCGCGATGAACAGCAGGGACAGCAGGATGATGAGTGAGCCGGTCTGCCCGAAGTAGGCGATCATCTCCAGCGAGAGCCACTGCCCGAGGTAGCCGCCCCCGGTGTGCGACGCCATGCCGGCCGCGCCCGTGTGCGCAAACGCCATGCTGAGGAACGTGCTGATGCACCCGAAGAGCAGGACCCCGCCGAACGCCTTCGTGCCCGGCGCATCCACGCTGCGGCACCAGAAGTAGTTCCAGCCGAGGACGATCAGGACCATCGGGATCGTGAAGGCGCCGTAGCCGACGAGCTGGAACGACAGCTCCGCCAGGAACGCGCCGACCTGGCCGGCGAAGTTCGCGGTGACCCCGGTTTCCCCGACCTTGAAGAACCACGCGGGATCCTTCGGCTCGTAGCTCGCGAGCGACACGATCCAGAACAGTGCCGCCGCGAAGAGCGCCACGCCGACGAATTCGCTGGCCCGCCGGGAGATGGTCGATCCCTTCACGTCCGTCAAATCTCCATGATCACCGGCAGCACGAAGGGGCGCCGGCCTGATCGCTTGCGGAAGAAGCGCCGCAGTTCCACGCGCAGCTTCTCCTTGATGATCCCCTGGTCGGTGCGCTCCTCCAGGCTCGCCTGCTCGAACACCTCGGCGAGCACCCGCGCGCCGTCGGCGAGCAGTTCCTGGCTGTTCTCCATCACGAACCCGCGCGTGATGATGTCCGGCACACCCTCGATCAACCCGTTCTGCTTGTTCACCGCCACGACCGGCACGACGAGCCCGTCCTCGGCCAGGTGGCGCCGGTCACGCAGCACTTCGTCGCCGATCTCGCCGGTCCGCGTGCCGTCGATCAGCACGCGGCCGACCGGCGCCTTGCCCGAGATGCGAGCCCCCTCGAGATCGATGGTCACGATGTCCCCGTTCTCGGCGAGCAGGATCTCGGGCCGCGGATCGCGGCCGGCAAACACCCGCTTCGCCACCCGCGCGTGATGCGAGAGCTGCCGGTATTCGCCATGGACCGGTATGAAGTATCGCGGTTTTACCAGGGACAGTACAAGCTTCAATTCTTCTTCGCTGCCGTGACCCGAGACGTGGACGTGTTTCGTGCCCTCGTGGATCACGTGCGTGCCGCGGCGCGCGAGGTGGTTCATCACGCGCCCGATCGACTTCTCGTTGCCCGGGATGGCCCTCGCGGAAATCACCACGGTGTCGTCCTCGGTCAGCTTGACGTGCCGGTGATCGTCGACGGCGATGCGTGAGAGGGCCGACATCGGCTCGCCCTGCGACCCCGTGGTCAGGCACAGGACATCCTGCGCCGGGTAGTTCATCACCTCGGAGTCGCGAATCTGCACGCCGGCCGGAATGCGGAGGTACCCCAGCCGCTGCGCGATGGCCGAGTTCTCGTTCATGCCGCGGCCGACGAACGCGACCTTGCGATCGAACTGGGCCGCGAGGTCGACCACGAGCTGCATCCGGTAGATGCTGGAGGAGAAGGCCGACACCACGAGCTTGCCTTCGGCGCTCGTGAAGATCTCCTCGAAGGCGTCGACGACCTCGGTTTCGGAACCGGTGAAACCGCGGCGGTCGACGTTCGTGCTGTCGGCCATCAGCAGCAGCACGCCCTCGGTCCCGAGTTCGCCGAAGCGGTGCAGATCGAAGTGCTCGCCGTCGATCGGGGTCTGGTCGATCTTGAAGTCGCCCGTGTGCACGATGGTGCCGAGCGGTGTCCGGATCGCCAGCGCCACGCAGTCCGGCATGCTGTGGGTGACGCGGATGAACTCGATCTCGAACGGCCCGATGGTGACGCGGTCGCGCGGCCGCACCGCCTGCGTCGGCGTCTCCTCGAGGCCGTGTTCGCGCAGCTTGCTCTCCACGAGCGCGAGGGTGAGCGGTGTCCCGTAAATGGCGCCCTTGATGTGGGGAACGACGTGCGGCACCCCGCCGATGTGGTCCTCGTGCCCGTGGGTCAGCACGAGCGCGGCGGCGCCGCCCTTCTGCTGCAGGTACGTGAGGTCCGGGATGATCCGGTCGACGCCGAGCAACTCGGGATCGGGAAACATCACGCCGGCATCGATCACGATGGTCGTCTCACCGTACGTGAGCGCCAGCATGTTCATGCCGAATTCACCGAGTCCACCGAGCGGTACGATTTCGAGCATCAAGTCAGATTGGACACACCACCGGCGGCCTCGTCCCTGGCAGGACGGTCTCGCACGATGGGAGCCGCCAGTGCGGCAGCTCGATCAGGCTGCTGGGCGCGCCTGAAATGAGTAAGGCGGGCTGACCGACAACACGCGTCGGTAGAACAAGATAGCTCGAAAACTATAGCACAGGACCTCGCCTCCGGCGGGGGGCGAATCGGTTCAGGTGGAGGCGACCGCGTCGGCCAGCGCCGCGAACTCGGCGATGGAGAGTGTCTCCGGCCGCCGGCCCGGGTCGATTCCGGCGCGGGCCAGCGCCCCGGCGGCCGTCACGGGCGTCACGCCGCCATGGGCGAGCAGGGCGTTCCCCATCGTCTTCCGGCGCCGCGAGAACACGGCGCTCGTGATGGCGGCGAGCACGGTCTCGTCGGACACCGGCGGTGTGGGCGCTGCGAAGGTCAGCCGTACGACGCTCGAGTGCACCTTGGGCGCGGGCCGGAAGGCGCCGGGCGGCAGGTTGAGCAGGCGCTGCACCCGCGCGCGATGGCCAATGAGCACACTCAGCACTCCGTAGTCGCGCGAACCGGGCGCGGCCAGCAGTCTGTCGGCCACTTCACGCTGCAGCATGATCGTGGCGTCGTGCAGCGGGAACCCGCCGCGTGCCAGCTCGACCAGGCGGAACATGATCGGCGAGGCCACGTTGTAGGGCAGGTTGCCGGCGACGCGCACGCGATCGGCACCCGGCGCCGCCGCTTCGATGGCGCCCGTCAGCGTTCCCGGGTCCACGTGCAGGAAATCGCCCACCATCACGTGGACGGACGGGATGGCCTCGGCCTGGAGCGCCGCCGCCAGGTCGCGGTCGATCTCGCAGGCGACCAGCGCGCGCACCCGTGCGGCCAGCAGCCGGGTGATGGCGCCAGGGCCGGGGCCGATCTCGATGAAGGTGTCGCCGGACTGCGGGGCGATCGCGTCGACCACCTTCTGTGCCCAGACCGGCTCGAGGAAGTTCTGGCCGAAGCGCTTCTTCGCGACGGGACGTCGGCGCTCACCAGAGTCAGTCTGCGCGCGCATCTCCCCGCCAGTATTCGTTCTCGATGTGCTCGATTTCTTCCTCGCTCAGCCCGAAGTAGTGCCCGATCTCGTGAATGAGCGTTTCGCCGATCGAGATGATGAGGTCGTCTTCGTCTTCGGCCTCGCGTTCGTGCGGACCCTGGAAGAGCAGAATGCGATCCGGGAGCGCGTTGCCGTGGCCCCACTGGCGCTCGGTCAGCGGTGTCCCGGTGTACAGCCCGAAGAGGGTGTCGTCGGGGTCAGCGCCCAGCTCCTCCAGCACCTCGTCGTCCGGCTCGTCCTCGACGATGATCGCGATGTTCTGCATGGCATCGCGGAACCGCTTCGGGATCGTCGTGAGCGCTTCCGCAACCGCGCGTTCGAACTCCGCACGCGTCATTTCGATTTCTTCCGTGGCTTCACCAGCCGCGCGCCAGCCGCGCCGGCCTTGCGCCGCCCGCCTGCGCTCCGCGCGACCTTGCCACCGGCCGCGGGGACCTTCCCCTGCGTGGCCGCCCTGCCGGCCTTGGCCACACGTTTCGCCTGGCCAGCGCCCTTGAGCCCCTTCGCGACCCGTCCCTGCTGGGCGTCGGCCGAGCGGAAGAACTGGCAGTGCGCCTGGACGAGGCAGGACGAGCAGAGCGGCTTGGGCTTGCACACGCGGCGGCCGTGGAGGATCAGGCAGTCCGAGGCGCGCGTCCATCGCTCGGGCGGCAGCAGCGCACAGAGCTGCGCTTCCACCTTCTCGGCGTCCTCGCCCTCGGCGAGCCCGATGCGGTTCGACACGCGCAGCACGTGGCGATCGACCGGGAGCCCTGGCACGCCGAGCGCGTGGCCAAGGACCACATTGGCCGTCTTCCGGCCCACACCCGGCAGCGCTGTCAGGGCGTCCATGTCGGAGGGCACGTTGCCACCGTGATCCTGGACGAGCGCGGTCGCCATCCCGATCAGTGCCTTCGACTTGGCGCGGAAGAACCCGGTGGAATGGATCTGTGGCTCGAGCTCTTCAGGCGTCGCCTTCGCGAGCGCGGCGGGCGTGGGATAGCGCTCGAACAGTGCCGGCGTCACCATGTTGACCCGCTGGTCGGTCGACTGCGCCGAAAGAATGGTGGCCGCCAGCAGTTCGTACGCATTGCGGAAGTGCAGTTCCGTGTCTGCGCCCGGATGCTGCTCGTCCAGCAGATCGAAAACGACAACGGCCTCGCGGGTGGACGTCATGTCAGTGGATCGGGCCGCCCTTGTTCCAGCCGACGTTGTTGTACGACTCGGAATAGACCCGGAAATGCTCCTGCAGCGCGCCGATCAGGTTCGGGATGAACTGCGGGGGAACCACGATAGTCGCCCGCACAGGCGCCCTCACCACGTGCTCCGACTCCGCCTCGCGGATCTCCTTGTCCGAGAGCGGCATGACTTCACAGAAGGTGAGCGTGAAGTCGAAGGGCGTATGCGCAATCGAACAAAAGTTCGAATAAGTGCGCGGCTGATCTGCCGGTGTGTCGGCCGGGACGATGGTGAAGTTGATCTGCTTGGGCTTGTCGGACATGGAGGGGATCGTATCCGAACTCCGAACTCTGAAGTCTGAACTCTGAAGTTGACACGACGGCGGACTCGCCCGAGCCGTCCGGCAGCGCGACTTCTGAGTTCTGACTTCTGAGTTCTCGGTTCGTTTCCGATCAGTACTTGCGCATGACACCGACCACGACGCCCTGAATCTGGACGTGGTCGGGGTCGGCGAAGATGGGCTGCATGGTGACGTTCGCCGGCTGCAGCCGGATGCGGCCGTTGTCGCGATAGAACTTCTTCAGCGTGACGTCGCTGCCCTTGAGCAGTGCGATGACCATCTCGCCGTTCTCCGCGGTCTTCCGGTCTTCCACCACCACGAAATCGCCGTCGCGAATCTGCTCGTCGATCATCGAGTCGCCGCGGACGCGCAGCACGTAGGTGTCGCGCTTGCCGGCGAAGTCTTC
This sequence comes from Vicinamibacterales bacterium, assembly GCA_046331345.1. Taxonomy (GTDB): domain Bacteria; phylum Acidobacteriota; class Vicinamibacteria; order Vicinamibacterales; family CAVVIG01; genus CAVVIG01. Next base: position 256,726 of record JAXLRA010000009.1, read on the forward strand.
CGGCACTGCAATGGTTTCGTTCGACGCCACGGCCTCGATGGGGAGCCCCGCCGCGACGTAGCCGAGGAGCGGCAGTTCGACCGCGCGGCCGCCGGTGCGCGCCTGCACCATCTCGACCGAACGGCTGCGGTTCCAGGCGCGCTTGATGAAGCCCTTCTCCTGCAGGTTGGTGAGGTGCTTGTGGACGGTGGCCAGCGACGACAGCCCGAAGCGGCGTCCGATTTCCTCCAGGCTCGGGGCATACCCGTGCTGCTGGATGAATTCGTTGAGGTAATCGAGGATCTCGCGCTGCCGTTTTGTGAGTGGGAGCATGGGCTCGCCTCCTGAGCTGTTCGCGACTATATGCAAAGCAAAAGCGAAGATCAATGCAATTCTCGCTCTTTGTTCGCCCGCATAAGACGAGGCTCCCCAAGAACGATGTTGATTCGTGATGCGTGATGCGTGATGCTTTGCCCATGCGCACCACGCTCGACCTCGATGACGACGTGCTGGCTGCGGCGAAAGCGCTCGGCGCTGCACGTGGGCTCACAGCCGGGCAGATGATCTCGCTGCTCGCGCGCAAGGGCCTCGACGCCGAGAAGGGGTCCGCCACGGTCCGCAACGGCGTCCCGCTGCTGGCGCCGGTTGCCGGGCGGATTGTCACGCCGGCGATGGTGGATGAGGTCCTCGACCAGGCATGAGCGGCAAGGTTGCGCTGCTGGACGTCAACGTCCTGGTCGCACTCTTCGACCCGGACCACGTGCATCACGACGTGGCGCACGGCTGGTTTGCCGGCCAGCGCACATCGGGGTGGGCCACCTGCCCGCTGACCGAGGTCGGGTTCGTGCGAACAACGGTTGCGCTGTCGAAGGGGCGGGAACTCATCACCGCCCCGCGCATGCTCGAAGGGCTTCAGGCCTTCATCGCCAGCGGCCATCACCACTTCTGGACGGACGAACTCAGCCTTGGCGATGCCGGGACCTTCGACAGCGACGCGGTCATCGGGCCCCAGCAACTGACCGATGTGTATCTGCTTGGTCTCGCCGTGAAGCATGACGGCGTGCTCGCGACCTTCGATCGCCGCCTGCCGATCTGGGCCGTCAAAGGCGCGACCACCGCTCACCTGGCCGTCCTGTCGCCCGTGGTGTAGGCGGGCTGGCGCCTCAGTCCTTGCGCGTCAGCAGGTAGATGCGGAGGTTGCCGTCCGTCTGCCAGAGATGCAGTTCCGGGAAATTCGGCAGGGCCTCGAGCTGCGCGGGCCGCATGTTCCGGCCGTCCACCAGGACGTGCGTGACGCCGAGACTCAGCAGGTAGTCGACCGACGCCTGGTCCGGGAACGGGGCGAGACGCTTCACGTGCTCGTAGTAGCTGGCTGGCTTGAAGCCTGAATAGCCGTTCAGCATCGGATGGAAGGTGCGGGTGGCGGCCGAGGCCAGCATGAACGGCGCGTTCTGGTGGAACCGCGACGAGTCGTAGAACGGGAAGAAGACGACGACCGACGTCGACCCCAGATCGCGCAGGCGCTCGAAGATCGGGGCGGTTCCCGCGTACGGCGTGTACCCGAGCGGCGCGCGCATCGCCTCGGCATTCACGGCGACAACGCAGGCGAGGCAGACGCCGGCGGCCAGTTGCGGGCGGAGCCGGCGCTGCAGCGCCGCGATGCCGAATCCGGCGAGCATGCCGACCGCGACAAGCGTGAACTGCCCGAATCGGACGGCGCCCCGAATGCCCGTGAGGAGCGGGTAGATGCGGTAGAGCACGCGGTACGGGGGGAACGCCGGCCCGAAGGACAGCGCGAAGGCCACGAACGCGATCGCCAGGAGCATGCGGGTCCGTACGTCGCGCAGTCCATGCATGGCGACGCCGATGCCCGCGAGCACGAGCGCCACGAACCCCGGGAAGAGCGCGTCGCCCTGGAAATACGGGCGGCTCCACTGGAGCATGTCGAAGTGCACGCGGCCCGCGGCCGCGAAGTAGTCGGTCAGTTCGGCCGAGAACCGCTGCGTTTCCTCGAGCGACCGCCCCAGGCCCACCTCGGCGCTCGCCCGGTAGTAGGGCAGCAGGAAGGGGGTGAGGAGCAGCACGGCGACACCAGCCGCGAGGCCGACGTACAGTCCCACCGTCCTGAAGCGCGCGCCGGCCCAGTCCGACGGGCGCACCAGGGCGGCGGCCGCCAGCGACAGGCTCGAGAACACCATCACGTAGGTGCCGGTGAGCGAGTGCAGGACGAACCAGCCCGCGAGCGACAGCGCATGCCGCAGCCGCGGTTCCGAGAGCAGCCGGTCGAGCGCGTAGAGCGCCAGCGGGAAGAACTCGATGTGCAGGTCCTGGATCTGCGGGAGCCGTGTCAGCGAGAACGAGTTGAACGCGACGAGCGACCCCGCGCCGATGGCGGCGGTCCACGAGCCGGTCCACTTCCGCATCACGAGGCAGGTGGTCCAGCCGGTGAGCGCGAAGCCGGCCATCAGCACCAGGTTGTGCACCAGGACCGGATCCGCGCCGGCCCAGAAGAGCGGCGCCCCGAGCATTCCCTGGACGAAGAGATGGTCGGAGTAGGAGAGCGTGCCAGGCTCGGGGTAGAAGATGTTGGCGTCGAAGAGGTGCAGCGGGTTCGTCGCGACCGCGTGCGCGACCCACGCCATGATCCACTCGTGCAGGACGAAGTCGCCGTTGTCATTGCGCGAGAGGGTGCCGGGCGCCGAGGCGAGCGGCCACAGGTGTACGACGGCGAGTCCGGCGAACAGCGCGAGGGTGGCGAGGCACGCGCGCCACGACAGCCGCGTGCGGCCGGCGTGTTCAGCGGCTGGTGGCATCGAAGGCAGCATCGCGCCGGGCGTAGACCGCGAAGTTCGGGCCCGGCCGGGTCACGGACGACAGGCCCGAGAACGGGACGTAGAACATGTCCTGTCGATCGTAGACGAGGTCGTCCCGCAGGTTCAGCGCCTTGAACGTCGTGACCAGCACATAGTCGCCGGCGAGCCACTGCGTGACCTGATCCTGCGTGGTGCTCGGCAGCGGTGAGTCCTGCACGACGATCCAGTCAGGCGTGCCGGTCGTGGGACGCCCCTTCAGCCTGAACGTGAGGCTCGCCCCGTCCCACGTCCACTCCTGGAAGTTCATCCGCCGCTCGAACTGGGCGAGTCCGTATCGCGATCCGCTCTGGACGATCGAACTGCCCGCGGGGACGTGCACGCTGAACCATTGCGACACCAGCACCCGGTTGTCCGTCTGCCCGATGATGCGGTCGAAGTGCCAGGTGTTCAGCGCCGACGGCGCGATGACCAGCGCCGCAAGGCCGAGCGTCGCCGCGCCCTGCAGCGCGCGAGGCCGTCCGGTCCGTTCCGCCAGCCACGCAGCGGCCGCGGTGACGAACCACGCGGCGGCGAGGCACAGGAACGGCACCATCGGAATCGTGTAGCGGAAGAACAGGTTCCGCAGGCTCCCGGCCACGCCGTAGTAGGCCGCCGGGAATGCGATCAGCAGCAGGCCGACGGCCGGCATGCGGACGACCAGCCAGATCGAGCCGGCGATCGACGCCGCGAGGAGCGGCGCGCCCAGCCCGTAGTGCAGGGAGTAGGTGAAGTGATGGACCCAGCCGTTCTGCAGGCCCAGCCGTGGATCGCCGCCAGCCATCGAACTCTGCAGCTCGCGCATGGCGAGCATGAAGTTCGGAAAGTCGAGCACGACGAACGGGATGCCGATGCCGAATGCCGCGAGAAACGGCAGGCCGTAGGTGAAGAGGCGCGGGTCCCGGGCTGCCGCGGCCTTGTCGGGAGCCTGCGCGATGTTGATGACGTAGCTGGCGACGAGCGGCGCGATGAGCAGCACCGCGTTGTACTTCGTGGCTGCTCCGAGGCCGCCGGCGACCCCGGCCAGCGCGAAGTCGCGATGGCGGCCGCTCTGGTGCGCGCCCATGAGCAGGCCGACCGACAGCACGATGAAGAACGTCAGCGCAGTATCCGTCGTCCCGAAGTGCGAGTCCCTCGCATGGATGAAAGCGAGTGCCATGAAGGCCGCGGCCACCAGCGCCGTCGTGTCGTCCCACAGGCGGCGCCCCAGGCGGAACACCACGTAGACCGTGGCCGTGCCGAACGTGGCTGCGAGCGCCCGCGACAGCAGGAAGAACGGCGGCCAGTACGCGGGCCAGCTCGCCACCATGTCGGCCAGCGAGTGGAACGTGCCGGCGACCGCGCCCCAGATGTAGTACCCAACGTACAGGACGGAGACGAGGCTGATGTACAGCCACGGGTAATCGTAGAAGCGGGGGAGCCGACCCGACAGCATCGTTCGGGCGGCTTCGATGATGTGCGTTTCGTCGGGGCGTGCCTGGGTGTGCGGCAGCCCGAACCCGAGTCCCCAGAAGCGGACCACCGCAGCCGCGACGAGGATCAGGAGGAGGGCCAGCAGCACTCCGTGCCGGCGAACAGGGTGGATCACGGCCGGGACCGCCGCCGGAGAGACAACGCTGTCATCTGGGGGAACCGACGAATCTTAACATCCGCCTCAGCGACGTTCCAGCTACGATTCCCCTGATGAGGCTCCCGCTCGCCATTCCTTCCAGCCCGAAACCGTTCGACGTGGTCACCGTCGGCCTGAACAGCATGGACATGGTGGCCCTGGTTGCGGAGTACCCGGCCTGGAACTCGAAGCAGCGGCTCGAACAGTTCGTCCGGATGCCCGGAGGCCAGATGGCCACGGCTGCGGCGGTCTGCGCCCGACTGGGCTGGCGCGCCCGCTACATCGGCAGTTTTGGCGACGACGACCTGGCGGTGATGGGACGCGAGGCGCTCGCCGCGGACGGTGTCGATGTCAGCGCGTCGTGGTACGTGCCCGGCTCCACGAGCCAGTTCGCGGTCGTGATCGTCGAGCGCTCGACGGGGCATCGCACCGTGCTGTGGAAACGCGACGCCGGCCTCGCGATCGACCCGGCACGCCTCGAAGCGGACACCGTGACGTCCGGTCGCCTGCTCGTCGTGGACTGCCACGAGACGCCGGCCGCAACGATGGCCGCACGCATGGCCCGGGGTGCGGGCATCCCCACGATCATCGATGTCGAGAAGGTGCGCGACCGCATCGGCGATCTCCTTGGACAGATCGACGCCATCATCGCCGCGGAGCACTTCCCGGCGGCGCTGACCGGGTTCGCGGATCCGGGCCGTGCGCTCGCCGCGATCGCCGACGAGTATCACGCCCCGATCGTGACGGTGACGCTCGGCGAAGAAGGCAGCCTCACCCTCTGCCAGGGGCGTGAGATCCGGACACCGGCCTACCGGGTTCCTGTGATCGATTCCACCGGGGCGGGCGACGCCTTCCGCGGCGGATTCGCGGCGGCGTGCCTGCAGGCGCCGGACGGCGACCTCGAGGATATCCTCGCCTACGCGAGCGCCGTCGCGGCCCTGAACTGCCGCGGACTTGGCGCGCGCGGCGGCCTCCCGACCCGCGACGAGGTCGTGGCGCTGATGGCTGGCCGTGGGCCCAAGTGCTAGTCTCATAGGCGCGTGACCGATCAGCAGACCGTCGAAGACCTCCTGGCCAGGCTCGAGCGCGAACGGCTCGACGCGGACCGGCTCTACAACGCCGCCCTGACCGCGCTCGACCGAGCGCTGCAGCCCGCACCCTCCCTTCCCAGGCCACCGCGACCCTACGACCCCTCGCGCCTGCCGGACGTGAATGCGGCCTGGAACACGCTGCCCGAGGGACCGCCGAGCTTCGACACGTCGTGGCGCGGGCGGCTCGGGCGCTTCGTCTGGCGGATCGTCGGACCCGCGCTCGAGCAGCAGCAGCGCTTCAACGGCGCCGTGGCCGATCACCTGAACCGCAACGTCGCTGCCCACGAGGAGACGGCCGCGTCGCTGGGGATGCTCGTCCAGGCGCTGCGCGAACATGCCGATGGCCTGATCCGGTTCGAGCACCTGCTGCTCGAGTACCTCCGTACGATCACGGTCTACGTGGACAGCAAGGACCGGAGCCTGGGCGGCGACGAGATCCGCAAGCGCCTCGTCCTGACAGAACAGCGGCTCCTCGCCTTGAAGCGCGACGCCGAACGCCCCATCGCGCCGCCATCACCCGGCGCCGCGGCGCCAGCGGTCCCCGCGAGTGCCGCCCCGCCGGCGGGCACCAGCGCCTTCACCGGCACGGTCGACTCGCTGACGTACGTGGCGTTCGAGGACCAGTTCAGGGGGGCCTCGTCCGAGATCCGCCGCCGTGTCGACGCGTACGTACCGATCTTCGCCGGCGCGACGAACGTGCTCGACGTGGGGTGCGGCCGCGGGGAACTCCTGGACGCCCTGCGCGAGCGCGGCGTCTCGGTGCGCGGCGTGGACGTCAGCCCTGCGATGGTGGAGCTGTGCCGCGGGCGAGGGTTCGACGTGGCCCTCGGCGACGCCCTGGCGTATGTCTCCAGCCAGCCGGACGGCAGCCTTGGCGGGCTCATCGCGATTCAGGTGGTCGAGCACTTCACGCCTGCCTACCTCACGCGGTTCCTCGAAGCGGCGTACCACGCCATGGCTCCGGGTGCCCCGCTGGTGCTCGAAACGATCAACCCGAACTGCTGGATGGCGTTCTTCGAGACCTATATCCGCGACCTGACCCACCAGCACCCCCTGCACCCGGACACGCTCCGGCATCTCGTGCAGGCGAGCGGGTTCTCGAGCGTCGACGTGCAGTTCCGCGCCCCCGTGTCGGAGGACGACCGCCTGTCGCTCGTGGAACTGCCGGCCGATTTCTTCGCCGCGGGCGTCGTGCCGGTCGTCGATGCCATCAACGACCACGCGAAGAAGCTCAATCGACGGCTCTTCTCGTACATGGATTACGCCGTCGTGGCCCGCCGCTGATGCCTCCCTTAAACCATCGGGCCGCTGCGCCGGTCTAATCCCGACGTAAGCCTTATGGCCACTTCGCTGACGTTGACGCTGAACGGCGGTTCAGGAGCAGACTGGGACGTGACGGTCGTCAGGCAGGAACAGGTCGAGAGTCCGGCGGCGGAGCTGGACGCGCTTCCCGAACCCGACCTGATTGCGGCCTGCCTGGCGGGCACGCCCGGCGCCTTCGATCTCATCGTGTCCCGGCACCGGCGGCCGGTGTACCAGATCTGCTACCGGTTCATGGGCAATCATGAAGACGCGAGCGACCTGAGCCAGGACGTCTTCCTGCGGGCGTACCGCGGGCTGGCAAACTTCAAGGGCAACGCCGCGCTGGGCACCTGGCTGCACCGGATTGCGGTGAACACCTGCCTCAACCGGGTGGCTCTGAAGACACCAAAGGTCGAGCCCATCGACGAGACGCAGCACGTGGACACCTCGAGCGAGACGCCGACCGAGCGGCTGCTGCGCGGCGAACGGGCGGAGCGGGTTCGGGCCGCCGTGGCCCAGCTCCCGGACAAGCAGCGGGCGGCGCTCGTCATGCGCACCTACCAGGAACTCTCGCACCAGGAGATCGCGGCAGCCCTGGGCACGAGCGTCGGCGCGGCGAAGGCCAACGTCTTCCACGCCCTTCAGAACTTGAAGAAAATACTGGGAGATCTGTAGCCATGTCGCACCTGTCTCCCGAGACGTTCGTAGACCTGCTCGACGGCACCGTCGGCGAGGACGCCGTGCCGCACCTGCGCGGCTGCGAGGCCTGCCGCACGCAGCTGGCGGAGCTTCGCGCCACGTGGCAGGCTGCCGTCGACACCGACGTGCCCGAGCCGTCGCCGCTCTTCTGGGACCACCTGTCCAGGCGTGTGCACGAGGCGGTCGCCGCGGAGGCGGTGCCGGCGCCGCGCTGGTGGCAGGCGTGGACCCGGCGCCCGTTCGTGCTGGTGGCCGCTGCGACGGCGGCGGTCGCGCTGGTCGTCGCGGTGCAGGTGTCGCCCACCCCGGACGGTCGGGTGACCGACCCGGCGCAGGCGCAGGCGGCGCTCAGTGACGTGCCCGCGCTCGAGCCGCTGCCGGCGCTCGAGGACGATCCGTCGATCGGCCTGGTGGCCGACCTGACGAGCGATCTGGACGTGGAGTCGGCGCTGCCCGAACTCGGGCTGGGGGCTCGCGGGGCCGCGGACCGCGCGCTGTCGGAACTGGATGCGGACGAGCGGGCCGAACTGCGGCGGCTGCTCGCCGAGGAAATGGGAACGCTGTAGTCATGAGACGCCTCATTCGCAGTGCGGCGATGGCAACGGCGCTGGTGCTGCTGGCCGGCGCGGCCTCGGCACAGGGACGGTTGCCCCGCAGGAACGGACCGCTGGCGCAGGAAGGGGTGTCGCCCGGCGAGGTGCAGCGGCTCTTCGACGCCTACGTCGTCATGCAGGCCCAGCAGGAGCTGCAGCTGTCGGACGAGCAGTATCCCAGGTTCCTCGCGCGCGTGCGGGTGCTGCAGGCGGCCCGGCAGAAGGGCCTCGCCGACCGCGCCCGCATCCTGCAGGACCTCCGGCGTCTCGAGTCGGCGGCGTCGCTGGACGATGCGCAGGCGCGGACGCAGCTGCGCGCGCTCGAGGAGATCGACGCCCGCACGGCGAACGAGGTCCGCGACGCGATGAACGGCATCGACGAGGTGCTCGACACACGCCAGCGGATCCGGTTCCGCGTGTTCGAGGAGCAGATGGAGCGCCGCAAGGTCGAACTGCTCATGCGCGCCCGTCAGTCGAACAGGGCGAGGAACCCATAGAATTCACAACTTGGAAGTGAGAAGTGAACTTCCGAAGTGAAGTTCTGAAGTTCCAACTTCTCGAGTTCACTTCTCAGTTCTAACTTCCAAGTTCCGGGAAGTACACTGTCAGCCCGTGTCCCGGGCTCCCAGTGAAGACGTCCTCGCCACTCCGCTGCAGTTCCTGAAAGGGGTGGGCGAGAAGCGCGCGGCCGACCTGGCGCGCGTCGGCCTGCACACCATCGAAGACCTGCTGTTCCGCTTTCCCCTCCGCTACGAAGATCGCAGCCGGATGCTCCCGATTGCTTCGGTGCGTCCCGGCACGCGCGCGTCGCTCTCCGGCCGCGTCGTGCACGCCGCGCTGCGGCCGACGCGGCGCCGCGGCTTCATGATCTTCGAGGTCATCCTCAGCGACGAGAGTGGCAGCATGCTCCTCACGTGGCTGAACCAGAAGTTCCTCGCCAACCAGATCAAGGCCGGGCAGCACCTGGTGGTGTACGGCCTCGCCGAGATGCGCGGGCACGGCGGCCTGCAGATTACCAACCCCGATTTCGAGCAGATCGACGACGAGGAGGGCGGGGAGACGCTGCACACGGGACGGATCGTCCCCATCTATGAAAAGGCGGGCGCCGTGTGGCCGAAGCAGCAGCGGCGCCTGGTGCACGAGGCCCTGCAGCGGCTGACGCCAGAACTGCGCGATCCCATTCCCGAGCGCACCCGGCAGCGCCGCAACCTGCCGACGCGCCTCGCCGCCCTGCACGCCACGCACTTTCCGCCGTCCGACGTGAGCCTGGAGCAGCTCAATGCCTTCGCGTCGCCCGCGCAGCGCCGGCTGATCTACGAAGAAGCGTTCCTCTTCCAGCAGGGGATGACGGCCCGCCGCCGGATGGTGACGGCCGAACAGAAGCCGATCCCCGTGGTCGTGGACGACCGCATCCGGGAGAGCGCCCGCCGCGTGCTGCCGTTCAAGCTGACCGAGGGCCAGCGGTCGGCCCTCAAGGACATCGTCGACGACATGCGCCGCACGCACCCGATGAACCGGTTGCTGCAGGGCGATGTGGGGGCGGGCAAGACCATCGTGGCCCTCATCGCGGCGGTGGTCGCGATGGAGAACGGACTGCAGGTGGCGTTCATGGCGCCGACGGAGATCCTGGCGGAGCAGCACTTCGCCACGATCTCGAAGCTCCTCTCCACGGCGCGCTTCCGCGTGGCGCTGCTGACCGGGTCCACCACGTCGGCGGCGCGACGCCAGCAGCTCGCGGAGATTGCGTCGGGGGCGATCCACCTGGTGGTCGGCACGCACGCGCTCGTGCAGGGCGACGTGACGTTCAGCCGGCTCGGGTTCGTCGTCATCGACGAGCAGCACCGGTTTGGCGTGATGCAGCGCGCCACGCTGCGCGAGAAGGGGCTGCACCCGGATGTCCTCGTGATGACGGCGACGCCGATCCCCCGCACCCTGGCGCTGACGCTCTACGGCGACCTCGACGTCTCGTCGATCCGCGACAAGCCGCCGGGACGGTCGCCCATCCGGACATCGATGGTGCCCGACGCGCGGCGCGACGAGGTGCATGCGTTCCTGCGGGGTGAACTGCAGGCGGGGCGCCAGGCGTACGTGATCTACCCGCTCGTCGAGGAGTCGGAGAAAGTCGACCTGAAGGCCGCAACCGCGATGGCGGATACGCTGCAGCACGAGGTGTTCCCGGAGTTCCGTGTGGGTCTGCTGCACGGCAAGATGAAGGGCGATGCCAAGGACCGCGTGATGCAGGCGTTCGTGGCGCACCAGCTCGACCTCCTGGTCTCGACCACCGTCGTCGAGGTCGGCATCGATGTGCCGAATGCCACCGTGATGGTGGTCGAGCACGCCGAACGCTTCGGGCTGGCCCAGCTGCACCAGCTGCGGGGGCGCGTCGGTCGGGGAGCGCATCAGTCCGCCTGCCTGCTGGTGTATCAGACGCCCATGTCGCCCGACGCCAGGGAGCGGCTGACCGCCATGGTGCAGACAACGGACGGCTTCGAGATCTCCGAGCGAGACATGGCGCTGCGCGGCTGGGGCGACTTCTTCGGGACGCGCCAGGCGGGCATGCCCACGTTCCGGATGGTGGACCCGAACCGGGATCGTGACCTGCTGGAGGAGGCGCAACTGGACGTCGAGGCTTGGTTCGGTGAGGCGGCGCCCGCACCGCGGGTGCTGGCGGACCTGCTGCGGTCCTGGGCCAGCCGCTTCAAGCTGATGGAGGTAGGCTAGGTGCGGATCATCGCCGGGACGTTCAAGGGACGCACCCTGAACGCACCCTCCTGGGACGGGCTGCGTCCCACGTCCGACCGCCTGCGTGAGACGCTGTTCAACGTCCTCGCGCCGCGGATCCGGGGCGCCCGGGTGCTCGACCTCTATGCCGGCACCGGGGCGCTCGGCCTCGAGGCGCTGAGCCGTGGGGCGTCCCACGCCACCTTCGTCGAACAGGACCGGCGGGCCCAGGCCCTGATTGCAGGAAACCTGGCGAAATGCGGCGTGACGGAGGGCTGTGCTATCATCCGCGCGTCGGCGGGTCGTGCCGTGGAGCAGATGCTTCGCAGCGCGTCGTTCGTCCCGTTCGACCTCGTTCTGCTGGACCCGCCGTACGATCATCCGGCCCCTGATGCCCTGGCCGGCGTCGATGCGCTCGTGGCGCCCGACGGTCTCGTGGTCTTCGAACATGCGAAACGTGCGCCGGTTCCCGAGTCCGTTGGCCGACTGACGCTCACGCGCGATCTCGTGTCGGGCGACAGCGCCCTGGCCTTTTACGCATGCCCACACTAGCGGTCTATCCAGGCTCCTTCGACCCCCTGACCAACGGGCACGTCGACATCATCACGCGCGGGGCGCGCCTCTTCGACCGCATCATCGTGGCCGTCCTGGTGAACGAGGAGAAGAAGCCGCTCTTCACCATGGAGGAACGGGTGGAGATTGCGCGCGAGGTCTTCCGGGACGTGCCGAACGTCGAGGTCGACACCTTCGGTGGCCTCCTGGTCGACTACGTCGAGAAGCGCCAGGCCCAGGTGATCGTCCGCGGCCTGCGGGCGGTGTCCGACTTCGAGTTCGAGTTCCAGATGGCCCTGATGAACCAGCGGCTGAATGCTAAGATCGAGACCATCTTCCTGATGCCGGCGGAGCAGTACACCTACACCAGCTCCCGGCTGATCAAGGAAATCTTCCGGCTCGGCGGGCGGGTCCACGGACTCGTGCCCGACATGGTCGAAGAGCGTCTCCGGCGGAAACTCGCCGCCCGAACACCCGCCTGAACCCGGCACCAACGGCATGACCCAGCTCGCCACACGCACGTCCCGCATTGCCACGTCACCCACGATGAAGGTGACCGCGGCGGTCGATCGGCTGCGCCGCGAGGGCGTGGCGGTGCTCGACTTCGGGGCGGGGGAGCCCGACTTCCCGACGCCGCCTGCCATCACGGCCGCGGCGCACCAGGCCATCGATACCGACTTCACCAAGTACACGCCGGTCGGCGGCATCGTCGAGCTCAAGCGCGCCATCCTCAGCCGATACCGGGCCGACTACGGCGTCGACTACCGCGAGTCCGACGTGATCGCGTCCGCCGGCGGCAAGCAGGCGCTCTACAACACGATGCTCGCGCTGTTCGGCGAGGGTGACGAGGTCATCACCCACGTCCCGGGCTGGCCGACGCTCGTGGAGCAGGTCAAGCTGGCCGATGCGACCCCCGTACTGGTTCGCACGACAGCGGAGAGCGGCTTCGCGCTGACGGCGTCGCTCTTCCTCGACGCGGTCACGCCGAAGACGCGCGGCATCGTGATCAATTCCCCGTGCAATCCCACCGGGGCGCTCATGGCCGAGTCCGAGCTGACGCGCCTGGCACAGGAAGCGTCGCGCCGCGGCATCTGGATCGTCATCGACCTCTGCTACGAGCAGCTGATCTACGAGACGGTGCCGCACAACCTGCCGGCGGTCATCGAGCGGCATGCACGCGACCTCGGGGTCATCTGCGGCTCAGCGTCCAAGGCCTACGCCATGACGGGCTGGCGCTGCGGCTGGTCGATCGGCCCCGCGAACGTCATCGCGGCGCAGCACGCGCTGCAGAGCCACGCCACCTCGAACGTGTCGTCGATCACGCAGAAGGCGGCTGCCGAGGCGCTGACGGGATCGCAGGAACCGGTGCGTGCCATGCTGGACGAGTACCGCAGGCGCAGGGATGCGCTGCTCGGCTGGCTGTCGGCGGACCCGCGCATCCGGATCGTGCGGCCGGAGGGCGCCTTCTACATGTTCCCGGACATGAGCCGCGTTCTTGCAGACGCAGGGTTCGCTTCGTCGAACGCGTTTGCCGAGGCGCTCCTGGCCGACGCGCGTGTGGCCGTCACCCCGGGAGAAGCGTTCGACGCACCCGGCTTCGTCAGGCTGTCGTATGCCACGTCGATGGACGTGCTGCGGGAGGGCAGTGCCCGCCTGCTCGCGTTCATCGCGACGCATCACTGAGAGGGGCGCACGGGCAGGGCCGGAATGGAAGTGACCGATCGTGGGGTCCGGCTTCAGCCGGACCATCAGGAAGCGCGAGCCGGAATGCCAAAAGTCGTCGCCGTCATCGGCGCCTCGAACAACCGTGAGAAGTTCGGCAACAAGGCCGTTCGTGCCTTCCTGCGCGAGGGAGCGACGGTCGTGCCGATTCATCCGACCGAGACCATGGTCGAGGGCCTGAAGGCCTACCGATCGGTGCTCGACGTGCCGGGCGCGATCGACATGGCCACCTTCTACGTGCCACCGGAGATCGGTGAGCTGGTCATCGCCGAGGTTGCGCAGAAGCAGATCCCGGAAGTGTGGCTCAACCCCGGCTCCGAGAGCGATGCCCTGATCGACCGCGCCCGACACCTGAACATCAAGCCCATCGTGGCCTGCAGCATTGTGGCGGCAGGCCAGAATCCGTACGCCCTGTAATCGTCAACCTCTAACGACCGACCACGAACGTCATGCCTACTCACCAGAAGCGCCAGCCCACCGGGCGCACCCCCAACGGCTCGTCTCCCACGGAATCGAACGGCAACCAGGCTGAGGCCACCGCTGCACCAGCCCCGGCGCCGGACCAGCCGCCTGCCCCGAAGCAGGCCGCGCCCCAGCAGAAGGGCGGCGAGACGCTGCGGCTCAACGATCTGAAGGACCTGAGCATCCAGAAGCTCACGCAGATCGCGAAGGACAAGAACGTCGTCGGCGCGACCGGCATGCGCAAGCAGGACCTGATCTTCAACATCCTCAAGGCGCAGACCGAGCAGAGCGGGTTCATCTTCTCCGAGGGTGTGCTCGAGGTGCTGCCCGACGGCTTCGGCTTCCTGCGCGCGCCGGACTACAACTACCTGCCCGGGCCCGACGACATCTACGTGTCGCCCTCGCAGATCCGGCGCTTCGACCTGCAGACCGGCGACACGGTGTCCGGCCAGATTCGTCCGCCGAAGGAAGGGGAGCGCTACTTCGCGCTCATCAAGGTCGAGGCGGTCAACTTCGAGGCGCCCGACCAGGCGCGCGAGAAGCTCTTCTTCGAGAACCTGACGCCGCTCTACCCGCAGGAGCGCATCAAGCTCGAAACCTCCGGTGAGAACCTCGCCGGCCGTGTGATGGACCTGATGACGCCGATCGGCAAGGGCCAGCGCGGCCTCATCGTGGCGCCGCCGCGCACCGGCAAGACCATGCTGCTGCAGAGCATCGCCCAGTCGATCACGACCAACCACCCGGAGGTCTACCTCATCGTGCTGCTCATCGACGAGCGGCCCGAAGAAGTGACCGACATGCAGCGGTCGGTGCAGGGCGAGGTCATCTCGTCGACGTTCGACGAGCCGGCCCAGCGCCACGTGCAGGTGGCCGAGATGGTCATCGAGAAGGCGAAGCGTCTCGTCGAGCACAAGAAGGATGTCGTCATCCTGCTCGACTCGGTGACCCGCCTGGCGCGTGCCTACAACACGGTGATTCCGCCGTCGGGCAAGGTGCTCTCGGGCGGTCTCGACAGCAATGCGCTCCAGAAGCCGAAGCGCTTCTTCGGCGCCGCGCGCAATATCGAAGAGGGGGGCTCGCTCACGATCATGGCCACGGCGCTGGTCGACACCGGCTCGCGCATGGACGACATCATCTTCGAGGAGTTCAAGGGCACCGGCAACATGGAAATCCACCTGGATCGCAAGCTGGTGGACAAGCGCGTGTTCCCGGCCATCGACATCCAGAAGAGCGGCACGCGCAAGGAGGAACTCCTCATCGCGCGCGAGGATCTCAACCGCATCTGGGTGCTGCGCAAGGTGCTCAACCCGCTCTCGGGCGTCGAAGCCATGGAACTGCTCCTCGACAAGCTTGGCAAGACCCGCTCGAACCAGGACTTCCTGTCCGCAATGCAGAAAATGGGCTAGGCACTGACGCGTGCAGTTGGTGACTGGGTAAGTTGGTGAATTGGTGAGTCGCGCATCGGAGAGGCGGAGCCGCGCGTCTTGAACTCACCAACTCACCAGATTGCCCAGTCACCAATTGCAGCGAGCCGTCCCCCGGTCTTCCCCGTGGTGATGGCGGGTTTCACCGCGTTCCTCGGGCTCTACGCGACGCAGCCGCTGCTCCCGCTGCTGATGCGGGTGTTCGACGCCTCACACTTCGACGTCAGCCTCACCATCACCGCTGCCACGCTGGCCGTGGCCTTTTCCGCGCCCGTGGCAGGGCGTGTCGCCGACAGGGTCGGGCGCAAGCGCGTCATCGTCTACGCGGCGTTCATCCTCGCGGCCGCGACCGGACTGGCGGCCACGGCGTCGGGCCTGTGGCAGTTCATCTTCTGGCGCTTCGTGCAGGGGCTCGTCACGCCGGGCGTCTTCGCGATCACGATTGCGTACATCCACGAGGAGTATCCGCACTGGTACGCGGGCCGCGCGTCGGCGGCCTACGTCTCGGGCACAGTGGTGGGTGGGTTCTGCGGCCGCGCGCTCGTGGGGCTCCTGGCCTCGGCGTGGGGGTGGAAGCCCGCGTTCGTGGTGCTCGCGCTGGCCAACGTGGCTGCAGCGGCGGCGATTGCGAAGTGGCTGCCGCGCGAACGAGCGGCACAGGCGTCGTCCGCCGCGTCTGGCCTGCCGGTGTCCTATGTGCGGTCCGTGTCGCACCTCCTCGGCAACGGACAGCTCGTCGCCACCAACATCGTGGGCTTCTGCGTGCTGTTCTCGCAGGTGGCGGCCTTCACCTACGTGACGTTCTACCTGGAAGCGCCGCCGTACGGACTGGGCACCGTGGCACTCGGATGGATCTTCATCGTGTACCTGTTCGGGGCGGCGGTGACGCCGATCGCCGGGAAGGTGGTCGACCGCTACGGGCATCGTGCCGGTCTCGCACTCGGCATGGGTGTCGGAGGGCTCGGCGCGCTCCTCACGCTCGCCGCACCGGTCTGGCTCATCGTCGTGGGCCTCGCGCTGGTGGGCAGCGGCGTCTTCATCGCCCACGCGACGGCCAGCAGCTACATCGGCGTCGTCACGAAGGCGAACCGCGGCCTGGCGGTCGGCCTGTACTCGATGTCGTATTACCTCGGAGGCACGCTCGGCGGATCGCTGCCCTCGCTCTTCTGGGAGCGGGGTGGCTGGCTCGCGTGCGTGCTGCTCGTGCTCGGTGTGCAGGGCGCCACGCTGGCGGTGGCCCTGACCACCTGGCGACCGGCCACGGCGTTTCGTGGTCAGGTCGCGGATGCTGGCGGCACGTGAGCGCCTTGAAAGGTGAGTGCCGGCCATGACGAGACTCTGGACGATCATCGGCGTGAACGACGTGCCCGCGAGCGTGACGTGGTACCAGTCGCTCCTCGGGTTGCCGCTCGCTCCGCCCGCGCACGACTACTTCGGACAGGTTGTGGATCCGGACGGCACGGTGCTGCTGTGCCTGCACGCCTGGGAGGAGCACGGGCATCCCACCCTGACGAGCCCCGCACTCGCCACACCCGGCAACGGGCTGCTGCTGTTCTTCCGCGTGGACGACGTCGAGTCGGCGGTGGCGCGGGCGCACGCCAACGGCGCGGCGCTGGAAGAACAGCCGCATGTGAATCCGAACACGCGCACGCTGGAGTTCTCGCTGCGCGACCCCGACGGCTACTTCGTCACGCTCAGTGGAGTGTGAGTGAAGAGACGATCGTACGGTGACCGGGCAGTCCTGCCAGCCTCGCCTGTCCTGCCTTGCCCGCCCTCCGTGCTGCCTGCTGCACTATCATCGGAGCATGACGACGACCGGCGCGCCCGAGAAGCTGATCTTCCTGCCAGGCATCCGCGGCGAGGCCGCGTTCTGGGAGCCAGTGGCCACGCGCCTCTCGTCGGTGGCTCCCGCCGACCTGTTGCGCTATCCGTGGGCGAGCGGTGAGGGGCCGATTGATGCGGCCGACAGTCTGGACGCGCTGGCCGACGCCGTGGCGGCACGCCTGGACGGGCCGACCGCCCTCGTGGCGCAGTCGCTCGGTGGTGTGGTGGCGCTGCTCGTCGCGGAGCGCCGGCCCCAGTTCATCACCCACCTGGTCCTGACTGCCACGTCCGGCGGCGTGCGGACGGACGACCTCGGTGTCTCCGACTGGCGTCCGGCCTTCTTCGAGGCGTACCCCGGGATTCCGCGCTGGCTTGCGGAGGACGCGCGCGACCTCTCTGCCTTCGCGCAGACCCTGACGATCCCGACGCTCCTGCTCTGGGGAGACGACGACCCGATCAGCCCGATTGTGATTGGTGAACGCCTCCGTTCGCTCATCCCGAACTCGGACTTGCAGGTGCTCGAAGGTGGGCAGCACGATCTCGGGATGCGGCACGCCGACCTCGTGGCGCCGCTGATCGCGCAGCACGTGCGCGGCGCGCGCCGCGCCTGAGCGGTTTACCCAGCCGACCTCCCGCACGTTCTTCCATCATGCTGCGTCGCTCGCTCGGTGTGGCCTGGGCCGTCGCGTGGCGGTTTCTCCTGATGCTGACCGTGTGGGGAGCGGCGATCAGCCCGTTCTTCGTGCTGGTCATGCCGCGCCTGACGGCGCGCGGCGTTGCGGACCTGCCGTCTACCTGGGTGCTCATTGAGGCCGTGGCCGCGGTGGCGGCGACAGCCTCGGTCCTGCTCGTGAACCGGTTTGTCGATCGGCAACCGATGCAGGCGATCGGCCTGGCGCTGCGCGGCGCGCCGCAGTCGTTCGCCCTGAGCACCGTGCTCGGCGCCGCCATCATCGCCGCCGCCGTCGGTATCCTGCTGGCGCTTGGCGTCGCGACGTGGCTCGCCGTTCCGGTGGTGCCTGCAGCCACGCTGGCCATTGCCGCCGTCGCCACGCTCATCAATGCCTTCACGCAGGAACTCCTCTTTCAGGGATACCTCCTGCCTTCACTGCTGCGCAGGACGCCCGCGCTGGTGGCACTCGTCGTCAGCGGGGTGGTGTTCGTGCTGGTGCACGGCCCGGCGGCGATCCTCGATCCGATTCCGGGACTGAACCTCTTCCTCGCCGGGATCCTCCTGGGACTGGCCCGCATCCGGTGGAACAGCCTCTGGCCCGGGCTGGGTATCCACTTCGGCTGGAACTTCGTGGAAGGTCCGCTGCTCGGCCTCAACGTGTCGGGCCACGAACTCGCCGGGTGGAAACTGCTGAAACTCTCGGGCCCCGCGTATCTCTCGGGCGGCAGCCTCGGTCCCGAGGGAAGCCTCGCGGCCACCGTGATGACCGTCGCAGGCATTGTCATGGTGTGGAACCTCAGGCTTCGATCCGTGTCGCATCAACCCGCCGACGCGTCCTGACGACGACGGGCTGCGGGTGGCTTGCAGTTCGCGACGCGCCCGGATGAGAATCCTCGCATCCATGACACGCGCGAGGATCCTTCTGGTCACCGGGATTGTGGCCCTGGCTACACTCGGCATCCGGGCCACGACGCCGCAGTCGCCGCCGCGTTCGCAGCCACCGCGGCCGGTCCGCAATGATGTGCCGCAGCCCGGACGCGAACTCGACGTGCTCCGCAATCACCGCCTGAAGAAGGGCGGACACGAGCCGTTCTTCCAATACAGCCGCGATGGCCTCTGGCCGTACTTCGACCGCATCGGTGCGCGCGTGGTGGGGCAGTGGAAGGTGGTCGACCCGGCAGCGGTGGGCGACACCGAGGACGTGTACCGGCTCACCCGGTACGCCAGCTTCCAGCACTGGCTCGGCACCCGCTCCGGGAACCAGGCGCCGATCGGCGGCGACGGTCCCGCCTGGGAGAAGGGGCAGTCAGGCATCAACGACCGGCTGAACTTCGAGGTCGGATCGGCGGGCGCGTACTTCCTCGAAGGGACGATCGCCCCTGACGCTCCCATGTTCATGCCGCCGGTTCCGGAACGGTATCGCCTTGCTGAGTCCGGCCAGCGGCCGTCGGCGAGTGCGCCCGTGATTCCCGTACGCGCCGGCGCCGCACAGCCCGGACAGGAGATTCTCGAACTGCGGTATCAGCGCATCCGGCGCGGGTCCTATGCGCAGTTCGAGGCGGCGACCGTCGCCAGCGTCTGGCCCTGGCAGCAGAAGCTCGGCGCGCGGCCGATCGGCCAGTGGAAGGTGGTCTACCCGAGCGACCCTGGCGACGGCTCGACCCGCAACTCGCAGGGGCGGTCGGCGCTGCAGTTCATTACGTCGCCCAGCGTCGACTACGACGAAGTCGTCACGCTCACCCGGTTCGCGAGTGCCGCGCATCGCGATGCGATCACGAACCCGGACCGCGCCGTGTTCGAAGGTGGCAACGGTCCCGATTTCACGGCCTGGAGGAACGCGCTCGGGCTGCAGCAGTCGCTGACGCTGACATCCCGGATCGAACTCCTGCAGGGCTTCATGTACGACAGCCCGCCCGCATACCTGCCGGCCCTGCCGGAGCGCTTCGAGCGTGTGCCGTAGGGCCGCCGCATGACGCTGGCGCTCCGAGTCCTCGTCGGCCTGGTCCTCGGCTTTGCGCTGGGGTTGCTCGTCGCGGGCAGCCAGTCGGCGGCCGTGCAGGCCGTGCTGGGCGTGCTCGCGCCCGCCGGAACGATCTTCGTCAACCTCATTCGCATGACCGCGGTGCCGCTGGTCGCGTCGCTCCTCATCGCGAGCATCGGCTCCGCTGGTGCGTCCGCGAACCTCGGACGGACCGGTGCTCGCGCGCTCGGGATTTCGCTCGCGCTCCTGACCGTGGCGGCTGTCGCGAGTGCGCTCATCGCGGAGCGCGTGCTGGCAGGACTGGCCATCGACCAGGCGGCGGCCCTCGCGCTTCGTGGCGCGTCTGGGGCGGCAGCGGGGTCAGCATCCGGCGCCCCGTCGATCGCGTCCTGGTTCATCGAACTGGTGCCGCAGAATCCGATCAAGGCGGCTGCCGACGGCGCCATGCTCCCGCTCATCGTCTTTTCGGTCCTCTTCGGGTTGACCCTCGCGCAGGTGCCCGCGCCTCGTCGCGACCCCGTGCTCCGTGTCGTCGAGGGCGTGGCGGAGGTGATGCAGCAAATGGTGGCCCGTATCCTCGCCATCGCGCCGGTCGGCGTGTTCGCCCTCGCGGTGCCGCTGGCGGCGCGGCTCGGCTGGTCGGCCGCCGGGGCCGTGCTCGCCTACGTCGTGCTCGTGGTGGTGCTCACGGTGGTGGCTGCAGCCGTCCTGCTGTATCCGCTCGGCATCGTGGCCGGCCCGATGCGCACGGGCGCGTTTCTCGCGTACTGCGCCCCGCCGCAGGCGATTGCGTTTGCCTCGCGCTCATCGCTCGCGGCGCTGCCGGCCATGCTGCAGAGCGCCGAGAAGGCGCGCCTGCCGCAGAGTTCAACGGCCGTGATCCTGCCGCTCGCCGCGGCGCTGTACCACTTCGGGGCTGCCGTCGCCCAGGCGGTTGGCGTCGTCTTCCTGGCGCGGCTCTACGGCGTGGTGCTGACGCCGCTGCAACTCGCCTCGGTGATCCTGGCCGTGGTCGCCGCCACCTACGCGGTTCCTGGGATTCCAGGCGGCAGCATCATCGCCATGGTGCCGGCGCTGACAGTCGCGGGCCTGCCGATCGAAGGCATGGGCATCCTGCTGGCGGTCGACACGATCCCGGACATGTTCCGCACCACGGCGAACGTCACCGGCACGATGGTGCTGACGGCGATCCTTCCCGAGGAATCTGCGGCCAGTGTCGGTCAGTCGTCTTGATGGCCACCTCGGCCCTGTTCACGAGGCACGCAGCGTCGGTGCTCGTTCACACGCCGGACCTGCCGGCTGCACTCGGGTGGTGCGAGACGGCCTTGCGGAGGCGATGATGAAGACCGCGCCGACATGACGGGAGATGCCGTGAACACCAACGACTACACGAACCTTGAACCGCTCGCCGCCGCGTTCGTCGCGGCGACCTTGCCGAAGGAGGCCTGGACGCACCAGGCGCACCTGCTGGTTGGGCTCTGGCACGTCGAGCAGTTCGGGGCAGCAGGGGCGCTGGAACGTCTTCGCACCGGCATCCGGCGCCTGAACGACAGCCATGGCACGCCGAACTCCGACAGCCGCGGCTATCACGAGACGATGACCCGCCTGTACGTCGACCTGATCGCGCAGTTCTGCGACGCGCTCCCGGCCGATCTCCCGATGGAGGATCGGGCGGGCCGCCTCCTGGCGAGTCCGATCGCGGCCCGCGACGTGGCGCTGCAGTTCTACTCGCGCGACGTCCTCTTCTCGGTTGCCGCCAGACGCCACTGGGTGGAACCGGATCTGCGATCGCTCGCCGAGGCCCGGAGCCTCTAGAATGGTCCGGTGATTCGGCCGGACGAAACCCAGATCGACGGGCAATGGATGTCGGACCGCGGCTGCACCATCCGGGATGCGGCCTGCGACCGCATTGCGCTGCTCGTGCAATCCTGGCTCACGCCCCTGGGCACCGCCGACGGGGCGACCTTCTACGAAGACCCATCCGACGGCCGCTGCTGGGAACTCTCGTATCCGCACCGCTCGATGCGTGGCGGCGGACCACCTCGCCTGCGAGCCGTCCCTCGCGGCGCCGTGCCCGCGCTGGACCTGGCGGTGCAGAAAACGCCGCGTGCATGACGCGCACCTGCCGCTACCTCCTCTGCGTGATGGCCTGCATCGCCTTGTGCGGGGGCAGGCCCGCGTCGGCGCAGAACCCCTCGCAGCCGCTCGCGATGCAGATCGTCGAGTTCTCCTGGGCGCTGCCGACCGGTGCGGTCGTGCCACAGGGCGCAACGGCGGTCACCCTCGACCGCGGCATGGGCTTCCAGATGCGGTTCACCCTTCCGGCTGACTGCCGGGCGATGACCGAGGCCTACGGACAATACGGAAACGGAGGGTCAGCCGCGCTCGAGCAGCAGTACACCGCCGCGGCCCGCTACTGTGAACGCGCCCGGCCCTTTACCCTGGGGACCGCATCCGCCACCCGCGACTTCGTGTCCCGCGCCAGCTTCACGTCGCTGTCGCTCGACCTGATCCCCTTCGACCTGCGCTGCCGCGGCGAGAACACGCCCGAGTGGAGCGATCTCTGTGCGCGCGTCCGCACGCGCGACACGTCGGCATGCGCACCCGGCGGCACCCTGCCCCCGCAGGTCAGCTACGCCCGCTTCCTGGTGCAGGCGGACGAGGCGACGCATCGGCTGACGCTGGACTGCCGTCCCTTGCGCATCGAGCCTGCCAGCTGCCGCCTGTCGGCGTCGCTGTTCATCGGCACGGCCACCGCCAGGAACGGGCTCGTGCGCTGCGCGTTCCAGCCGCCCGGCAGCGGGGCGGCGGGGCTGCGGCTCACCGACGTGGCGTTCCGCGACGTCAACCGGGACGGCCTGATGGACGCGATCCTGACCGTCACGCAGGAGGGGGGACGCGTGCCCTCACCCGCGCCGTGGTTCACCTTCGCGCTCACACGCCGGAGCCCGACCGGCGCGTTCGAACGCGTCCCGCTCGAGTAACCGCCTGCGAGCGTCGTGGCCATTCACGTTGTCCTCGTCCACCCCGAGATTCACTGGAACACGGGGAATGCCGGACGCACCTGCCTCGCCACCGGCGCCACGCTGCACCTGATCGAGCCGCTCGGCTTCTCGCTCGACGAGAAGCAGGTGAAGCGGGCCGGCCTGGATTACTGGCCGCACGTGGACCTGCGCGTGTGGCCGGACTGGGAGACCTTCGAGCGCGCACTCCCTGCGCTGGGCGACGCGTTCTTCTTCTCGACCAGGGGGACCGTTCCCGTCTGGGATGCCCAGCTCGCGGCATCGGACGATGTGGTGCTCGTGTTCGGACGCGAAACGGCCGGTCTTCCCGATGCCGTGCTGGCGCATCATGCCGACCGTGTCGTCACCCTGCCGATGTCCTCACCCCTCGTGCGTTCGCTGAATCTCTCCACAAGCATCGGCGTGGCCGTGTACGAGGTGCTGCGCCAGCGTCGCGCCCGGAAGTGATCGGCTCCCGCCGGCATGCCGTGAGTGAGTCCGGACGACGCACCGGTATGCGGAGGCGTACACTGATCAGGAGGGCGCGTGCCACGGGCCCTCGCTGGAGGCTGACATGCGAATCAGGTCGCGCTTCCGTTCGATCGCGCTTGTCCTCATCCTCCATCTCCTGTTCCTGTGGGCGACGCCGGTGTCGGCACAGACGCCTCCCGTCGGTCGCTGGACGTCGCTGGAGCAGATCCTCACACCGGGGCAGCATGTGGCGGTGACCCGCGCGGACGCCACCCACGTGACCGGTCCTCTGGTCCGTGTCAGCGCCGATGCCATCGTGGTGCAGCGCGACGGACAGCAGGTGACCATCCCGGCGGCGGAGGTGCTGCAGGTCGTGCGCGTGGGATTGCGCGGGAGCCATCTGCGCACGGGCGCCGTCATCGGGATGCTGACCGGCGCGCTCGCCCTGATGGCGATCGATCGGCTGTCCTCCCATCCGTCCTCGCCGCGCGAGGCGGCGACCATCGGCGCCGTCGTCGTCGGGCTGCCTGGAGGCCTGGTCGGCGGAGCCCTGATGCCGGGCGAGAAGGTCGTCTATCGAACGGCTATGATCGATCGATGACGATCAGCCGCCGGCAGTTCCTGACCGGTTCGGCCGCAACCGGCGTGGTCCTCGCCATGGAGCGGTGGCTCGACGCGCAGGATCTGCGCGCGGT
This sequence comes from Vicinamibacterales bacterium, assembly GCA_046331345.1. GTDB lineage: Bacteria > Acidobacteriota > Vicinamibacteria > Vicinamibacterales > CAVVIG01 > CAVVIG01. The sequence goes on from JAXLRA010000009.1 coordinate 280,375, forward strand.
GCCCGGCGGGCGCCTGGTTCGCACCATGCCGCTTGGCCGGCTCGATGGACGTCCCACGCCGCCCTTTCACACGCTGCTCGGAGACGGGCTCGACGCACGCCAGTTCACCGACCTCTCACGCGTGGACCCGTCACGGCTCGTGACGCCGACCGCGGAGTTCTACATCCGCTCGGCGCACTCGCCCGACCTGCCGGCTCCGGCGGGCTGGCGTGTGGCCCTTGGGGGGCTGGTCTCGGCCGAGCAGGCGGTCTCGATTGATCTGATGCAGCGCGACGCACGCGACATGGGGGTGCGGCTGCTCGAGTGCGCCGGCAACGCCGACCCCGCGAACTTCGGCCTGCTGAGTGCCGCCGCGTGGAACGGTGTCCCGGTTTCCGCGGTCCTGCAGCGCGTGACGCGCACGCCAGCGGCGCGTCGCGTGCGCATCTCCGGCTTCGACGACGAGCGGCGACCGTCGGTCACATCGAATCCAGGGGCGAGCTGGGTCTTCACCCCTGAAGAGCTCGAGGCGACCGGTGCCTTCCTCGCGGTCGGCATGAACGGCGCCCCGCTGACCGCGGATCACGGCGCGCCCGTGCGCCTCGTGGTCCCGAACTACTACGGCTGCAGCTGCATCAAGTGGGTGACCCGCATCGACTGGGTCGGCGAGGACGAGCCGGCGACCGTGCAGATGATGGAGTTCTCCACGCGGACGCACCAGGCCGGCGTGCCTCGTGCAGCGCGCGACTACGCCCCGCCGAGGATCGAACTGGCCGCAACACCCATTCGCGTGGAACAGTGGCAGGTGCGGCGAGATGGTGCGGACCGCCTGCTCTACAGGGTGATTGGTCTGCGCTGGGGCGGGGCCGCTCCGAAGCCGCCGCTCACCATCCGGTTCGGCAGCCGCGAGCGGTTCGTGCCCGTGGCCGACGTGCCCGCCACCGCGAACCCCGGGAGCTGGGCGCTCTGGTCGCACGAGTGGCTGCCCGAGGGCCCGGGCCGCTACCAGATCGCGCTCAGCGTGGCCGACCCGGCCATCCCCGCTCGGCGCCTCGGGCTCTACTACTACACGAGGGAAGTCGAGATCGACGCCGTATAGGCCTCGAGGGACGCCGACGCGCCGCCCGCGCGTCCATGCGGCGTGTGGCCGGGTGCCGACGCACTGCCGGCGCTCCACCCTGTGGAATACTAGAAGCCGACCAGCGCTCATGATCCTATCCGTCGTCATCCCGGTCTACAACGAGGCGTCCACCATCACGACCTTGATCGCGCGCGTGCGCGCCGTGGACATTCCGACCGAGATCATCGTGGTCGACGACTGCTCGACGGACGGCACCGGCGACGTGCTGCGGTCGCTGCCGGATGCCCCGGACCTCGTGCGGAAGTACCACCCGGTCAACCGCGGAAAGGGGGCGGCGCTCCGGACCGGGTTCGCCGCGGCCACGGGCGACGTGGTGGTCGTGCAGGATGCCGACCTCGAGTACGACCCGAAAGAGTTCCACAAGCTGCTCGTGCCGATCCTCGACGGACGTGCCGACGTCGTCTACGGCAGCCGCTTCGCCGGCGGCGAGTGCCATCGCGTCCTGTACTTCTGGCATTCAGTGGGGAACCGGTTCCTCACGCTCATGTCGAATGCGTTCACGAACCTGAACCTCACCGACATGGAAACCTGCTACAAGATGTTCCGCCGCGAGGTGATCCAGTCGATTCAGATCGAGGAGGATCGGTTCGGCTTCGAGCCCGAGGTGACGGCGAAGATCGCCAAGCGGCGCTGCCGGGTGTACGAGGTGGGCATCTCGTACTCGGGCCGCACCTACGACGAGGGCAAGAAAATCGGCTGGCGTGATGGCTTTCGCGCCATCTGGTGCATCGTGAAGTACAGCTTCTAGCGGCGCCCGGCGAGCGCGCGGGCCTCGGCGAGTTCGGGACGCGCGTTGTCGGCGAGCCGCCAGAGCGTCAGGAACTCAGTCGCCGCAGCCCGGGCCTGGCTCGGCTGCCTGGCGGCGGCCGCCGCACGCGCGAGCCCCAGCAGCGCGGCAGGCCGACGGGGCAGGCGCTCCAGCACCTTCTGGAATTCGACAACCGCCGCGGCAGGCTGGCCGAGGCCCGCTAGCGCCTCGGCATACAGCTCACCGGCCGGTTTCGGCGGATACGGCCGCGCGATCGGCTTCCGGCGCGCATACTCGCGCCCGGCCGCGCGCGAGAGCGTGAGCAGCCCTTCGGCCTGACGGCCGCGCGCGATGGCGAGCAGCGCGGACACTTCGTCGATCATGATGGCCGCCACCTCGGCGGCGTCGCGGTCGGGGGCGTTCGCCATCGCCTTGCGCAGTTCGCCGACCACCGTGTCGGCCTTGCCGTACTCGTCGTTGGCCACGGCGCTGAGGCCGAGCGTGGCGAGTTCGTCCACGTTGTCGAAGGTCGCCTTGCCCTTCATGAGGTGCCAGTCGGCGCCCTCGATGATGGCGCGTGCGCGCATGTTGGCCAGCTCGTTGCGCAGTCCGGCGGCGTCGTAGCCACGGCCGATTTCGCTCGCCATGGCGCCATGGCCTGGGCCGGCCAGCCAGGCCTTCGGGCCGAGTTTCAGGGTGTCCTCGAGGGCGCGTGCGACCAGGCCGGCCACCTCCTGTGCCTTCGTGAAGCGGCCCTGCTGCAGGTACTCGTAGTGCAGCCAGGACAGGCTGTGGAAGTCCTGCTGGTTGATGGTCCGCCCGGACTTGCGCACCCAGTTCACCGACGACTCCCACGAGGCGCGATCGGAGCCGGACGCCTCTTCCCACATGCCGAGCGGGAGGAACGCGTGAGAGGGCATGTGCTGCGCGTGGCTCGACTGCGGCGCGATCTTCGCGTAGACCCGTGCGGCCGGCAGCGCCTTCGCCGTGTTACTGCCGTCGTCGTAGGCGTGGAGCATGTAGTGCGCCGCGCCTGGGTGCTGCGGATTGCGCTGCAGGAGCGCCGCGGCAATCTCGCCGGCGCGCAGCGACACCTCGGGTCGCCGCGTGCCCTCGGGAATGGTGGCGAGGAGCGCGAGCGCCTGGAAGGCCTGCGCCTCGTCGTCTGCCGGGTACGTCTTCGCTATCGCGCCTAGCGCGTCGGCGAACAGGCGTGCGCGTGCCAGCTTGTCCCCGGTCCCGAACAACTGCTCGAGCGCCGCGAGGTAGGCCTTCTCGCGGGCGGTCGGTGCCTTCGCCGCGCGCGCGGCCGCAGTCGGCGCGAGGCGGTTCAGGATCTCGCGGGCTTTCGGCGGGCTCTCGTTGTACCAGAGGGGCTGCCACTGCGCGAACGCTTCCCCCCAGTAGGCCATCGCGAAGCCCGGGGAGAGCCGCTGCGCCTCCCGGAACGCGATGATGGCGTCGTCGTACTCGAAGTTGTGGAGGTAGAGGACGCCGCGTTCGAAGGCGTCCTGCGGGCGGCCCGTGGCGGAGGTGGGGAAGGAGAGCCGGCCGATCAGCGGTGCCTGCGCCCAGGGCGTCGCCGCCACGACGAGCAGCAGCGTCACGAGCGCAATCCGGCCGGCCAGGTTCCTGATCATTGCTTCGTATAGCCGGGACCGCGAATCACCTCGCCAGGCCGGGCTTCCGTAATCTTGCCAGAATCGACGACCGCCTGCCCGTTCACGAGGACGTACGAGATGCCTTCAGCGTAGCGGGCCGGATCCTCGAAGGTGGCGACGTCGCGGACCGTGGCGGGGTTGAACACCGTGACGTCGGCCTTCATGCCGGGACGCAGGATGCCCCGGTCCCTGATGCCCACCCGCCAGGCCGGCCTCGACGTGAAGCGCCGCACCGCCTCCTCGAGCGTCATCAGCTTCTCCTCGCGGACGTACTTCGACAGGATGCGCGGGAACGAGCCCCAGCCACGTGGATGCGACTTCGAGCCGGACAGCGGCCCGTCGGCCGCACGCGCGCCGGAGTCGGTCCCAATGGCCATGAACGGATGGGCGAGCGCGGTGCGCACGTCCTTCTCGTCCATGATCGAGATGATCACGTCGCTCCGCCCGCGATCGGCAATGACGATGTCCATGACCGCGTCACGCGGGTCCTTCTTCATGGCGGCGCCGATCTGCTCGAAATTCATACCCTCGTAGGCCTTCAGCGAAGGTTCGACGACGGCCGAGAGCATGACGCCGGCGGCACCACCGGAGCCGTACCACTGGTTTTCCCACTCCTTCACGTTCGGGTCGGCCATCTCGCGCTTGATGCGGTCGCGCTGCGAAGGGTCCTTCAGGCGCCCGAGCATCGGCTCGAGGCCGCCCTCGCGCACCCACAGCGGCAGGCAGGCATCGAGCCCGTTCGACGCACGGTCGTACGGATACATGTTGAACGTGACGTCCAGGCCTTCCGCCCTCGCATCATCGAAGCGCTTCAGCACGGCCGGCATGCGGCCCCAGTTCGCCTTGTAGGCGGTCTTGAGGTGCCACACTTCCGCCGGAATCTTCGCGCGTCGCGCGATGGTGAAGACCTCATCGAGCGAACTGTCGATCTGGCCGGATTCGGAACGCTGGTGGGAGATGTATATGCCGCCGTACTTCGCGGCGACGGTCGCCAGTTCCACCAGCTCGTCGGTGGATGCGAAGCGGCTGGGGACGTACTGCAGCGAGGTGCCGAGCCCGAGCGCGCCCTGTTCCATCGCCTGCGCCACGAGTGCCTTCATCTGCTCCAGTTCGGCCGGCGTCGCCTCGCGCTGGCCGTCGCCGATCACGTAGGAGCGAAGGCCGCCTGCGCCGACCATCGTGCCGAGGTTGATGGCGGGACGCGAGCGTGTCTCCAGGCGCTTGAAGTACTCGTCGAGCGTGTGGAAGTCGATGGTGAGCTTGTAGCGGTCGAACGTGGCGGCCCAGTCGTTGAAGAGCCGATCGTTCAGCGGCGCAATGGAACTGCCCTCGCCGGTGATCTCAGTCGTCACGCCCTGCGTGACCTTGCTCGCCGCGCGGCCGTCCACGAGGACGTTGAACTCGGACTGCCCGAGCATGTCGATGAAGCCTGGCGCCACGACCTGGCCCGTGGCATCGATCCGGCGCGTGGCCGTCTGGCCACCGAGCGCGCCGATGGCCGTGATGCGGTCGCCCTTGATGCCCACGTCGGCATTCATCCATGGGGCGCCGGTGCCATCGACGACGCGGCCGCCGGTGATGACGATGTCGAACGTGGGGGAAGGCTCGGCGGCCGGGGTCGACGGGGCCTGGGCGGTGCAGCCGGCGATGCCGAGGGCGCTGGCCAGCAGCGCGGTGCGGGCGAGTGAAGTGGACATGGATGCGAAAAAGAAAAAGCCCGGGCCGCAGGGATGAACCTGCGACCCGGGCGAGGGGCGGTCGTGGTGCCTAGAAGCTGAAGCGCGCCATGACCTGGATGATCCGCATGAACCCGGCCTGCACGTTCGTCTGGCCGAAGTTGCTGGTGCCGACCGTGTTGCGGCCGTTCAGCGCGCGGGTCTGGACGCGGTTCAGCAGGTTGAGCGTCTCGATCTTCAGCTGCGCGGTCTTGCTGCCGAAGCGGACGTTCTTGATGAAGCTCGCATCCACGTTGTAGGTGCTCGGCGTCCGGATGTCGGTGATGGTGCGCGGAGCATTGCCGTAGGTGAAGTTCGCGGCGGTCGTGAAGGCCGCGGGGTTGATCCAGGTGGCCGTCGGGTGGAGCGCCGACGCGAGGCGGTCTTCATAGCTGCCGCTCGTCGCCAGGTCCGCGCCGGACACCAGGTTCGGACGCTGCACACCGGAGAACGTGCCGGTGTTGTCGCTCTGCTGGACGGACAGCGGGAAGCCGGCCTGCAGGTTGATGGCGCCCGAGATCACCCAGCCACCGATGATGCCGTTGGCGATGGCGTTGCTGCTCTTGAAGGGCAGGTTCACCACCGGCGCGAGAATCACGCGGTGCGGCACGTCGAGGAGGCTCGTGGCCCAGTCGGCGTCCGGGTTGTAGCAGGCGGCGGCGTTCGTGGTGGTGCACGCCGGCATGCTGGCGATGTAGTTGTAGTTGTTCAGCGGGTTGAAGCCGCCGGCCGAGTAGAAGTTGCCTTCCGCAACCTGGTTGTCCATCAGGCGGCTCCAGGTGTAGCTCACGCGGCCGCCGAAGATGCCGGTGGCGCGCTTCGAGTACTCGACGACGACCGCATCGTACTTGCTCTTGCCTTCGAGCACGTGGCGGGCGTTGATGTCGAGGAACTGCGGGAAGGGACGGAGGAGCTGACGGCGGCTGAGCGTGGCCTGCGTGGAGAGCGGACCCGCGTTCGCGTTGCCGAAGAACGGGTTCGGCAGGCTGTCGTTCAGCGCGGCGCCGAGCGCCATGTACTTCGGATCGAGCTGGTTGATGTTCACCGCGGCGTCGTTCGAGCCGCCGAGGCTGAGGTGATCGCCCTTCGAGCCGATGTAGCTCAGCGTGACCGACTGGTTGTTCCCGAGTTCACGCTGCATGTCGATGGAGTACTGCTGCACGCGCGGCGCGGTCGACGTCTGGTCGACGTAGCTGATCGTGCTGCCGACGCCCGAGAGGAGGCCGTTCGAGCTGCCGCTCACCGGGATGAGCCCGTTCGGGAACGGGTTGGACAGGGTGGTCGTCGGGTTGGTGGACGACTGCACGAGGAACGTGTTCTGCGTGAAGCCGACCTGGCCGTAGTTGTTGGCCGAGCTGCTCGGCGCCGGGTAGTTGTAGGGCGCCCAGTAGATGCCGTAGCCGCCGCGGAGGACCGTCTTGCTGTCCACCGTGTAGGCCGCACCGACACGCGGCGACCACTTCACCTTGGGCGGGTTGCCCTGGGTGGTCGGGTTGCCGTTGACGCCGGCATACATCAGGCCGCCAGCCACCGAGCGCGCCGCCGCGCCGGCCAGCGTGTCCGCCGGAATCACGACCGAGGAGAGCGCGCTGGTCGCGGTGCGATCGAAGCCGACCGTGAAGTTGTTGTTCTTCTCGGCCACACCGGTCTCGTGCTCGATGCGGAGGCCGTAGTTGACGGTCAGCTTGTTGTTGATGCGCCAGTCGTCCTGCGCGTAGCCGCCGTAGTAGCTCGTGAAGATGTTGACCGGGGTCGACAGCGTGATCGAGCTCTGGCGGTTCGACAGCGCCGAGGGCAGGCCGAGCAGGAACGCGGCGAACGCGTTGCCGTCGGTCGTGCTGCTGTTGCCGCCGTTCGACGAGGTGATGTCCTTGTCGAAGTCGAAGAAGCCGGCGCCGTTGCCCGGAGCGTAGAAGTCGAGGCCGATCTTGCGCCAGTCGGCGCCGACCTTCACGCTGTGCGTGCCGAAGATCTTCGAGAGCGTGCCGTTCGCGCTGGTGGAGTACCAGTCACGATCCGTCGGGTTGATGGCGCCCAGCGTCTGGCCCGCGAACGAGTCGTAGCCGCGGACGCGGACGCTCGGGAACTTCTTGACGGCCATCTGGTTGAGGAAGGTCGAGGAGATGCCGAGCGTCGACGGGTCGAAGTCGACCGTCAGCTTGTCGTTGTCCGGGAAGTCGGTCTGGCCGTAGCGCAGCGACAGCACCGTGGTGTTGTTCAGCACCCAGGTGTTGTTCAGCGCCAGGATCCACGGACGACGCTTCAGCAGGTAGTCGCCCGGGTCGGCGAAGCGGTTCGGATCCTTCTGGTCGGCGAAGCCGGAGCCGGTGGAGAAGTAGTTCGCGCACGGCTCGTCCGACTTGTTCCAGAGGTAGAAGCCGGTCAGCGACACGGCGTCGCTGAACTTGTGCTCCACCTTGCCCGTGTACTGCTGCGTGCCGGTGGTCTTGATGAGCGAGGTGCGCGTGTAGTTCGCGGAGCCGTTGTCCACCTGGATGTCGGCGGCCGGCAGGTACTTCAGCATCGCGGCCGCGACCGGGCTGATGCGGTTCGCCGGGATGACGTTGCCGGGGAACGGCTGGCGGGTGAGCGGGTCGTAGATCGTGATCGGCTGGCCCGACGCGTTGGTCGTCTTCGAGAAGTCGCCCGCGCGCTCGAGGTTGGTCGGCATCAGTTCGCTGGCGTTACGCGTCTGCGTGTCCGAGTAGTTCTCGCTGGCGAACCAGAAGAACGTGCGGTTCTTCACGATGGGACCGCCGAGGCCGCCGCCACCGAGCCAGTACGGGCTCTGCGGCTTCGCGACGCCCGCGAGTTCCGAGAAGTAGTTGTTGGTCTGGCCCCAGATCGGGCGGTTCTGGATGAAGCCCGATCCCTTCCACTGGTTGCTGCCCGACCGGAGCGTGGTGTTGAACACGCCGCCGCCGGTGCGGCCCATTTCCGCGTCATACGTGTGGACCTGGACCTTCACGTCGTCCAGCGCCTCGATCGTGGGGTTGGCCGACGCGCGGTTGCGCAGGTCGGTCACCGGCACGCCGTCGAGCACGTAGTTGTTGCCGCGGCGCGTACCGCCGCCGAGGGAGACGAGCGAGGAGTTCGTCTGGTCCTGCTGGCGGTTGTACTGCGTGTCGCCGGAGGCGATGACGGTCGGGACCGTCGAGCCGATCATGAACGCGTTGCGGCCGGCGGCCGGCAGCGTCTGCAGCGCCTCGGCGTCGAGGCGGGTGCCGGTCGACGCGTTCGACGTCTCGATGATCGGCGCCGCGCCGGTCACCGTGATCGTCTCGTCGAGCGAGCCCACTTCGAGCGTCGCATCGAGCGTGAGGAACTGCTGGGTGCCGACGGTGAGCCCGGCGCGCTGGTAGGTCTTGTAGCCCTGGAGCACGGCCTTCAGCGTGTAGGTGCCGGGAGCGAGGTTCGGGAAGTTGTACTCGCCCGCCTCGTTGGTGGTGGTGTTACGTGCAACGCTCGTCGCTTCGTTGGTGAGCGTCACTTCCACACCGGGGATGACACCGCCCGAGTCCTTCACCGCACCACGAATACCGCCCTGGAACGACTGGGCAAACAGCCCGGTCGGCGCCCCAAGGAACAACAACGCCGCGAGCAGCCCGAATAGGAGCCTCCGCATCAACTCTTCCTCCTGATGTGTCCGAAGGCGCGACCGCATCGAACCGCAACCGTCGTGATGACGGTCGGGCTAGTCGCGCCGATGGGAAGTGATTCTAGTGGCGCGGCCCGCGGGATCGCGGGCTGATTTTTCGTAAAAGTGCTGATTTGTTCGGAATCTTGAAGCCAGGTTGGATCAGTTTCTACGAATTTGTCCGGAGAAGAGGCTCGAACCGACACCGTTGTCGCCTTGCGCGAGCACGCAAGTTGCGTTGCGCTAAGGGAATTCATGTAGGCGCGCAGGGACACGCCTATGCCGGAGGGGTTGGTGCAGCGCCCGGCAACACCGGGCGCTGGTGTCCACGTCAGAAGCGATCGCCGCGGAAGGGCACGGGGTCGAAACTCGGCGTCTCGCCGGTCATCAACTGGGCGAGGAGCACGCCGGTCGCGGGCGCCGTCTTGAGGCCGGCCATCTGGTGCCCGGTGGCAATCCAGATGTCGCCGCGTCCCTTCGCGCGGCCGATGACCGGCATGCCGTCGGGCGTGCACGGACGCAGGCCGCGCCAGAGATCCTGGACCACCGGCTGGTCGCCGATGTTGAGCATGCCCTTCGCCCCACGCATGATGACGTCCACGCGGCGCGTGTTGATGGAGAAGTCGTTCTTCACCAGTTCCAGCGTGCCCGCGATGCGGAGCGCGTCCTTGTGCGGGTTGACGGCGACCTTGCGCTCGATGAGGTAAATCGAGCTTTTCGGATGGGGGTTCGCCTTCGGCACGAGGAGCGAGTAGCCCTTCGCGCCGAGCACCGGGATCCGGAGGTCCAGCATGCGCCCGAGGTCTTCGGACCACGACCCGGCCGCGAGCAGGATCCGCTCGGCGCTGAACTCGCCGGCCGTGCTCTTGACGACACGCGGCCCTGATCCGGGCGAGGAGACCTGGAAGACGTCGGCCCGCTCGACGAAGCGGACCCCGAGCGCCCGCGCCTCGTCCGCGAGCACGCTCACCGCCTCGTACGGCTTGCAGTGTGCATCGTCAGGGAAGAAGTAGCCGCCGACCGTCGTGCCGATGATGGCCGGCTCGCGATCGCGGACCTGGTCCGCCGTCCAGCGCTCCACCTTCACGCCAGCCTTCGCCATCAGCTCGTTGGCTTTCACCGCCGCGGCGAACGAGGCCTCGTGTTCGTAGACGGCCAGCAGGCCGTGGCGCTCGAAGCTGCTGAAGGCGGGGTTCCGCTGCGCGAGCGCCTCCCACATGTCGACGCTGGCGTTGCAGAGCGCGACGAGGGCCATCGTGCCGGGCACGAATTTCGACGTGCGCGAGTTGAGGAGGAACTCGACGAGCCAGCGGAGGTACCCGGGATCGAGGCGCGGCTGGATGTAGAGCGGGCTCTCGGGATCGAGCATCCAGCGGAACGACTTGAACACCATCGACGGGTTGGCGAGCGGCGTCGCCTGTGAGGGGGTGAGCCAGCCTGCATTGCCGAACGAGCAGCCATGTCCAACCCGATCGCGCTCGAGTACCGTGACCGACGCGCCGCGCTTCGCCAGTTCGTAGGCGCACGACACGCCTACGACCCCTCCCCCGATGATGAGAACGTCCATGCTGAGATTATGCCTGCTTTGCCCAGCCTCCTGCCGCGTGCATCGCGCGCGCCGTGAGGCACAACGTTGTCGCTCGGCCGTCGAGGCCGCGGCGCGGCAGGTTTCGGTTGCAGCGGCGCCCCTCGCGTCGTAGGGTGAATCCCCATGGGCGCATACGTGGCGTTGTTGCGGGGCGTGAACGTCGGGAAGGGGAACCGCGTGCCGATGGCCGAGTGGCGAACGCTGCTCGAGGGGCTCGGCTACGCCGACGTGGCCACGCTCCTGAACAGTGGCAACGCCGTGTTCACGGCGCCCCGCGCGGTACCGGCGACGCTGGCGGCCCGGATTCACGACACGCTCGCCGCGGCACTGGCGGTCGATGTGGCGGTGGTGGTGAAGTCCGCCACAGAGTTCGATGCCATCGTCGGCGAGAACCCGTTCACCGAGCCGTCGGTCGATCCCTCGCGGATGCTCGTGGCCTTCGTGCAGGAGGCGCGGAGCCTGGCGCCGCTCGGTGCGGTCGGCGAGCGGCTCGTGCCGCCGGAGCGCTTCCACCGCGGGACGCGCGCCGCGTACCTGCACTGCGTCAACGGCATTCACGAGAGCCGGGCGGCGAAGGCGCTGCTCGGGCAGCTGGGGCGGGAGGCCACCACCAGGAACTGGGCGACCACGCTCAAGCTGCAGGAACTCCTCCGGGCGCGCACATGACGCACACCTTCACGCACCGGGTGGCGACGCGCCGCGACGGCCCGCGGTTGCGCGACCTGATGGACGCTGCCATCGGCGAACTCCAGAAGCCCTTCCTCGACGCGGGCCAGATCGCCTCGAGCCGCGCCATCATGGGGCTCGACACGCAGCTGATCGACGACGGCACGTACTTCATGGTCGAGGACGCGGCCACACTGGTCGGCTGCGGGGGATGGAGCCGGCGCGCGACGCTGTATGGCGGCGACCAGACGCCGGGACGCCAGCCCGCCCTGTTGGACCCGGCGCGCGATGCGGCCCGCACGCGCGCGATGTACACGCATCCCTCGCACACGCGGCGGGGCGTGGGGCGCTACATCCTCGGGCTTTGCGAGCAGGCCGCCGGTGCGGAGGGGTTCCGCCGCATGGAGTTGATGGCCACCCTCGCCGGCGTACCGCTCTACGAGGCCTGCGGCTACGCACCAATCGAGCGGATCCTGGACGATCGCGGCGGCGTGCCGGTACCGCTGGTCCGCATGGGAAAGACGCTATGACGTTCGTCGACTGCACGCTCGAGGCGCACGGCGCCGCCATTCTCGACATCCTGAACGACGCCATCCTCACGTCCACCGCGCTCTACGACTACCGACCGCGGCCGGCCGAGTCGATGACCGCCTGGTTCGCCGCGAAGCGCGCCCGCGGCTTCCCGGTCATCGGGGCCGTGGACGAACAGGGACGGCTGCTGGGGTTTGCGAGCTACGGCACCTTTCGCGAGCGGCCGGCGTACAAGTACTCGGTCGAGCACTCGGTCTACGTCCACCGCGACGCGCGCGGGCGCGGCGTCGGGCGCGCGCTGATGACGCGCCTCATTGCCGCGGCGCGGGAACAGGGCTACCACCTCCTCATCGGCGGCATCGACGCCTCGAACGAGGCGAGCATCGCCCTGCACCGGCAGCTCGGATTCGAGCACGCGGGCACGATCCGGCAGGCCGGCTTCAAGTTCGGCCGGTGGCTCGACCTTGCCTTCTACCAGCTGACGCTGGACACGCCCGCGCACCCGGTCGACGGCTGACGGGAATCGTGTCCGTTTCGCTACAATCGTCGGGCACGCCGGCAGGGATGCTGCCGGCCGTGCGCAGCAGGTCGGCCGCGGGCGGCCCGACGGACGATGGTGGCCACACAAGGAGCGTGATGCGGATACGGGCGATGGCAGTGGTGGCGGTGTGCTGGCTCGGCGGCGCGGCGCTGCAGGCGCAGGGCAACGGGACGGACGGCAGCCAGCTCGGGTTCTTCCTGGGGAAGTGGACGGTGCAGGGGCAGTCGCGCTCCACGCCGACGGGGGCCTACAGTGCCGCGACCGGCACCGAAACCTGTGCCTGGTTCTCCGGGGGACCCGCGATCGTGTGCCGGGAAACGCTCAAGGACGCGACGGGCGAGACCGACAGCATCTACATCCTCTCCTACGACCCCGCGAAGAAGCAGTACTCCGTGCACGGGACCGACAACACGGGGGCCATCACCGCCGCCACGGGGACGCTGAGCCAGGGCGTGTGGAACTGGACCGGCTCGATCCGCGACGCGGGCGGTGCATCGACGCCGGCGCGCTTCACCTTCCGCCAGGCACCGGGCGGCGGGCGCACGATGGACGTCGAGGTGATGAGCAAGGGCACCTGGGCGAAGATCGTCGGCGTCACCTACAAGCAGACCCGCTGATCGGCGTCCATGGCTGTCGACTTCCGATCACTCTGGGACTTCTCGAACCCGGCGCTGAGTGAAGCGCGGTTCCGCGCCGAACTGGCCACGGCGCAGGGCGACGATTCTCTGATCCTGCGCACGCAGATTGCGCGCACGTTCGGGCTGCGCCGCGACTTCGAGCAGGCGCGGACCGAACTCGCACTCGTGGCGGCCAACCTCGACGCCGCTGGCGGGGAGGCCCGCGCGCGGTATCACCTCGAACTCGGCCGGACGTACGCATCAGCGACGCATCCACCCGAGACACAGACGGAGGAGACAGCATCGATCGCGCGCCGGGAGTACCACCGGGCGTGGGAGGTGGCGCAGTCGGCCGGTCTCGACAACCTCGTCATCGACGCCATTCACATGCTGGCCTTCGTCGATCCCGCGCCCGCCGATCAGGTGAAGTGGGCCGAGGCGGCCCTCGCCGTCTCCACCGCGTCGTCCCAGCCCGACGCCCGCCGCTGGGAGGCGCCGCTGCGACACAACCTCGGATATGGCCTCCATCAACTGGGGCGATTTGACGACGCACTCGTCCAGTTCGAGGCGGCGGTGCGGCTCCGGACCGAAGGTGGCGCGGATGCTGCGGGCACCAGGGTCGGCCGCTGGATGGTGGCCTGGACACTGCGCGCGCTGAACCGTCTCGACGAGGCCCTCGCCCTGCAACTGGCGCTCGAGGCCGAGTGCGACGCGGCCGGCGCGCCGGACCCGTACGTCTTCGAGGAACTCGAGCACCTCTATCGCGCCCGCGGGGATGACTCGCGCGCGGCAGGGTATGCGGCGCGCCGCGCCGCGGTCACGGGAGCCACGGCATGATCTTCATCGGACTCGCGTACGAGGAGGAGGCGGTGCTCAACGCGCTCAGCGAAGCCGAGTGGCACGCCCTCAGGGACGAAACACTGCAGTACGTCGAAGCGCTGCGCGCGAGCGGGCGGCTCATCGACGCGCGGCCGCTCCAGAGCGCCCGCACGGCGTCCACGGTGCGCGTGCGGGCAGGACGCGCCACCGTTACCGATGGGCCGTTCGCCGAGACGAAGGAACAGCTCGGCGGCTTCTTCCTGTTCGACGCTTCCAGCATGGAGGAGGCTCGGCGGATCGCGGAAGGCTGGCCGTCGGCTCGCCTCGGCAGCATCGAAGTGCGTCCCCTGGAGGACGGCCTCAGGCTCGACTCGCGGTACCGACGCTGACATCACCGTTGCTATGGTCGAGTTGATGGGCGCCGGTATCGACGATAGGATCGCCGCGGCGCTGCCGCGATCGACTGCGCATCCACGGAGCCGCCGTGATTCCCGACGATGATTCCGCACCGCCCCCGGAAGCGCGCCTCACACGCACCTGCCACCTCTGGGTCGACGATCTCCTGCACGCCCGCTTCCTCGACGCCGCCGACGTCAGTGCCGCCGACGCCAGGGAGAACCTGGCCGTGGCGCAGGGGCTCACCGGAGGTGTGGCCCGTCCTGCGGTGATCGACCTGCGACCGATTCGCTCACAGGCACCCGAGGCGAGGTCGCTGTTTGCCGGCGCGGAGGCGTCGACCGTAGCCAATGCCGTGGCGCTGGTGGTCGCGTCACCACTGAGCCGGGTTCTGGGGAGCTTCTACCTGGGATTCAACAAGCCACTGGTGCCAACGCGGCTGTTCACTTCCCTCCACGAGGCAACCGCCTGGCTGCGGAGCGTCAGGACTTGACGGCCGGCCAGAGACGGCAGGACCTCGGCGCGCTGCACACGCCCGCTGAGCTCGACCGGCTGAACGGCATTCTCGAGATGCTCGTGAGCCTGGCCTCCGGCCACTTCGAGAAACGCCTCTTCGTCGGCGACGGGACGCAACTGCTCGACGGCATCTCCGGTGGTCTGAACATGCTCGCCGAGGAGCTCATTCGCCAGCGGACCCTGGAGGAGTCGATGCGCCAGCGCGCGATCGCGGCCGAGCGCTTCGCGCTCGTGGGGCAACTGGCAGCCGGCGTCGCGCACGAGGTGAACAACCCCGCGGCCTTCGCCCTGACGAATCTGCATGGACTGCTCGAGGCGTGGCATGTGGATGGGTCCGGCCGGTCGACCTTCGGGGCGCAGCTGTCGCACGCCGAGGTCGCGTCCATGCTTCGTGAAGCCGCGCACGGCATCGACCGAGTGGTGGAGGTCGTCGCCGGGCTGAAGACGCTCGCGCACCGCGCACCAGAGCCGTTGGCGCCAGTTGACATCGCGGCGGTCGTCGACGATGCCTGTCGCATGACGAAGCGGGTGATCGAGACGCGCGCGCAGCTGGTGCGTGACTCCGTTCCGCTGCCGCGCGTGCTCGGCCATCACGTGGAACTCGTGCAGGTGCTGACCAACCTGCTGATGAACGCCGCCGAGTCCATCCCTGAGGGCAACGCTGGTCGCAATCAGGTCAGGATCGACGAGCGGCTGGAAGGTGACCGCATTGTCGTGGAGGTCCGCGATTCGGGGGCCGGCATCGCCGACGAACATGCGTCGCGCGTGTTCGAACCGTTCTTCACGACGAAGGTTGCCACGCTGGGGGCCGGCCTCGGACTGTCGATATCCCGGGACATCATCACGCGGCACCAGGGCACGCTGACCTTCCAGAGCCGTGTAGCGCACGGGTCGGTGTTTCGCCTGTCGCTCCCGGTCGCGCGCGTTGCGGACGCACCGGCTGCCGGCGCTCCGGTCTCCCCGGGATCGCCGCCGCCGCGGTCGCGGCTACGCCTCCTCGTGATCGACGACGAGCCGCTGCTGTTGAAGTCCTATCAGCGCTTCTATGGGCAGCAGTACTCCCTGACGCTGGCTCTCGGCGGGGCGATGGCACAGACCATCGTCGAAGGAGACCAGGGATGGGACGCGATCCTGTGCGACCTCACGATGCCCGACTGCGACGGTCCGACCTTCGTGGAATGGCTCTCGACGCACCATCCCGGTCTGGCGCACCGCGTCATCATTTGCTCGGGTGGCGCCTTCACCGCGAATGCGCAGATCTTCCTCGAGCGCTTTACCGGGCCGCGTCTGGGCAAGCCGTTCAGGCGCGGGGATCTCGAGGCGGCGCTCGCGGCAGTGGTGCCGTAACCGTTGCGGCCGGGCGACGCTCAGTGGGATGATTGGCCGCTTCCGGCGGCATGAGGTGCGCGCCGGTCAGAGGGAGACCAGTTCATGAAATTCACCATGGCCCTGGCGGCCGGCCTCGTGCTGGCGCTCGGCTCGACGGGATACGCCGCGGGCGAAAGCATCCTGTTCATCGGTAACAGCTTCACGTTCGGCTCGGGGTCGGCCGTGCGGTTCTATCGCAACCACACGGTGACCGACCTGAACAACGAGGGCATCGGCGGCGTGCCGGCGCTCTTCAAGTCGTTCACCCAGCAGGCCGGCCTCGACTACGAGGTGGCGCTGGAGACGCGCGGCGGCGTCGGCATCGACTTCCACCTCGAGAACAAGCTCGGGGTGATCGGCCGTCGCGGGTGGGACACGGTCGTCGCGCACGGCTACAGCACGCTCGATGCGGACAAGCCGAGGGACCCGGCGAAACTGGTGAACACCGCGAAGCAGATGGGCGACTTCCTCCGCGGCAAGAACCCGAAGGTGAACTACTACCTCACGGCCACCTGGTCGCGCGCGGATCAAACCTATCCGGCCCGTGGGGCCTGGAACGGGTCGCCCATCGAGCAGATGGGGAAGGACGTGCGGGCCGCGTACGACAAGGCTGCCGCGGGCGCGAACGCGAAGGTCATTCCGGTCGGCGACGCCTGGAACCGCGCGATGTCGACGGGACTGGCCGACACCAATCCCTACGACGGGATCGAGGCGGGCAAGTTCAACCTCTGGACCTACGACAACTACCACGCGAGCACCTTCGGCTACTACCTCGAGGCGCTGATGGTGTTCGGCAGCGTCACGGGCCGCGACCCGCGCTCGCTCGGTGACAACGAGTGCTCGGGCTACGAGCTGGGGCTCTCGACCGCTGAAGTGAAGAAGCTCCAGCAGGTTGCCTTCGATCAGCTCAAGGAGATGGGACCGATCACCGCGAATCCGCTGGTGCTGCCCAAGTCCGTCAATCCCGAACGCTGCGTCGCCCAGTAGGCCGTACCGCTTTTCATCCGCAGGGGCCGGCTTCGGCCGGCCCCGCCCCTGAAACAGGACGCATCGTGCAGACGACGCAGGAGCACCTCGAACGCTGGCGTGACGCGGGCCGGATCTCGCCCGCCCAGTTCGAGGCGATCGCCGCGATCGTCACCCGCCGCCGCATCTCGCTGTTCGTCGAACTGAACGCCCTCCTGTACCTGGGCGTCCTCGCCTTTGCCGGTGGCCTCGCCTGGACCGCGCGTGCCTACTCCGACAGGTGGGGCGACCTCGCCATCCTCCTTCCCGCCACCGCCCTGGTCGTCGGCTGCTTCGCCTGGGCCTTCGCGAAGGGGCGGCCCTACGAGCCCGGACACGTCGCCTCACCAACGCTCGTCTTCGACTACGTCCTGTATCTGGGGTGCCTGGTGCTGGGCGTGGAACTCGGGTACGTCGAGTACCGATTCACGCTGCTGCAGGATCAGTGGGACTACTACCTGCTCGCGTCGACCCTGGTCTACTTCGCCGCCGCCTATCGATTCGACAACCGCTTCGTGCTGTCGCTCGGCCTGTCCACGCTCGGCGGCTGGTTCGGTGTCCGGTTCACGCGCCTCCACTGGTTCGGCGACGACCCGGTGCGCGTCATGGCGCTGCTCTACGGCGTGGTGGTGGCCTCGCTCGGCGCGCTGACCTGGCAGCTGCGGGTGAAACGGCACTTCCTCGAAACCTACCTGCAGGTGGCCGCCATCGTCGTCCTCTCGACCCTGACCTGGAGTGTGCTCGAGCGCGACGGCCTGCTCCCGTGGTTCCCCCTGGCGATCCTCGCGTCGGCCCTGTGCGTGGTCGGGGGCCTCCGGTTCCGGCGGTTCAGCTTCGTGGTCTACGGCGCGGGCGCCGGCTACATCTGCATCAGCCGTGAAGTGCTCCCGTACGCGCCGGGCATCGAGGCGTCGTTCCTGTATGTCGTGCTCTCGGCCGGAACGATGGTGCTCTGGCTCGTCACCCTCTCGCGCCAGATGGGGCGGCGGTCATGAGGCGCTACGCGGTCGCCGATGAAGTGCGGGTGGCGCTCGCGCGCCGGTTGAAGGACTGGCGCAAGGCGGGGCTGCTCTCGACCGAACAGGAGCAGGCGCTCCGGGCCGACCTTACAACCGACCTGCGCCGCACGGGCCTGATGCTGCGCCTCGGCCTGGCGGTGTTCACGGTCATTGCCGGCGCGGCCGCCGTCGGGCTCGCATTCCTGGTGACCGACATCCGGTCGGAAGTCGCCGTGTCGATCATGTGCGGTCTCCTGGCGGCAGCCGCCCTGGGCGCGGCGACGGTCCTCGTGCGGGACGCGAAGCTGTACCGGCATGGCGTGGAAGAAGCGCTGGCCGTGGGCGCCGTGGGCCTGGCGGCCTTTGCCGTGGGCCTGCTCTCCACCGAAGTGTTCTCGAACAGTTCCGGGAGCCAGGCGTGGTTCTTCGCCATGGTGGCCGTGACCGCCATGGGCGTCGAGGTCTATCGGCGCTTCGGACTCCAGTACGTGGCCGTTGGCGCGCTCTACGCCGCGGCGCTGCTCCCGATGGCGTTCTCGTCGATCGGCACGGAGGCGAAGCGGCTCTTCGCAGCGCTCGTCTGCGCCGGTGCCTTCGTCGCTGCCTCACGGGCGAGGCGGCGCGCCGACAACGACGTGCGGCGCGACGACACCGAGGTGCTGCGGGCGGCGGCCCTCGCCGGCGCCTACCTGGCCCTCAACACCCAGATCCTGCTCGAGCCGTTCGGCCGGGGCGTGGACCGCTGGTTCCACTGGGGCACGTGGGGCCTGACGTGGATTCTGCCGGTCGTTGGTGTGAGGCTCGCCGTCGCCGACCGCGATCCGCTGCTGCTGCGAATCGCACTCGCTTCGGGACTCGCGTCGGTGCTCACGAACAAGTCGTACCTCGGATGGCCGCGGCAGCCCTGGGATCCCATGCTGCTCGGCGTGCTGCTGATCGCCGTGGCGCTCGTCCTGCGCCGCTGGCTCGCGGCCGGCACGGACGGGGAGCGCAACGGCTTCACGGCGCGACAACTGATCGAGAGCGAAGGGGCCACCATCCAGGCGGTCAGCCTCGTGTCGGTGGCGGCGCAACCGCTGCCGGAGCGCCATCCGCACGAGCCCGCCGACCCGTCGTTCACGGGAGGACGGTCGGGTGGCGGAGGCGGTGGCAGTGAGTTCTGACGCCACTCCGGCCCGGAAGCCTCGGCCCCTGCGAGCGCAGGACAAATGGGCACGCCTCGCCACGGGCCGCGCGGCCGCAGCGCTCCTGTGGGTCGTGCCTGTCATGTTCTTCACCTGGTTCTCGGTGGTCGACCGCTGGGCCGACGCGGACGCAGCGCTCGCCCATCTCGGCCGGGGACCACGGATCGTCGTCGGCATGTCCACGCAGCGCGGCGCTGGCGACTCTGAGGTGGAGACGCACAGCCGCATGTATCTGGTGCTGCCGGCGTCGCTGATGACGCTCCAGTCCTACTCGGTGACGCAGGAGAAGGGGAGGCCCGCTCACGTCGAGCCGGTCCGGCTCGGCCTGCTCATCTTCGGCGGCTTCTACGCCGTGTGGATTGGCGGCTCGCTGCTGTATCTCACGCGCCTGACATCCTGAGGAATTCTTCGGGCAGACGACGCAGTCCTGCCTGCCGAGCCAGCCCGCCTGCCGCGCGTGTTCCGACCATCCTGTCCCTCGCGCTTCTTTGTGTTGACCGTGACGCCACTTCAGGGCTGTAATGCCGCCTCAGACGCAATTCCCTGTCGGAGGAGAGACGATGAGCGAACGGCGCACGCGCAGAGACTTCATGGGACTGACAGCCGGTGTGATGGCCGGGTCCCTCGGCCGACCCTGGTTTACGGCAACGGTCGCCGCGGCGGCTGGCGCGGAGGCCGGCAACGCGGACCTCATCGTGCTCAATGCCAAGGTCTATACGGTGGACACGCGCATGCCGCGTGCGCAGGCGTTCGCTGTGAAGAACAGTCGCTTCATCGCCGTCGGGACCAACGACGAGATCAAGGGGCTCGCGGGCAAGGACACGACGACCTACGACGCGAAGGGGATGACGATCGTCCCGGGGTTCGTCGACTGCCACAACCACGCCGGCGGCGACACGCTGCTGTACGAGGTGCTCGTCGGCAATCCGTTCGAGGTGGAGTTCGTCACCATCACGAGCATCATTGACAAGCTGCGCGCGAAGTCGCGCACGCTGCCGCCCGGCACCTGGGTCGAGGGCTACTTCTTCGACGACACCAAGGTGAAGGAGCAGCGCGAGCTGAACGTCCACGACCTCGATGAGGTGTCGCTCGATCATCCCGTCGTGGTGCGCCATCGCGGCGGGCACACGTCCTACTACAACAGCAAGGCGCTGACGATGGCCGGGCTGGACCGGAACGCGAAGAACACCGCCGGCGGCACCTACGACCGCGACGAGAAGGGTGAGCTGAACGGCCGCGTCACGGACACGGCCCGCAGCGCCTTCAACAACGTCGGCACGCGGCCCACCTATACGCCGGCGCAGATCGAGGAGCGCGGCCGGAACGGCATCGCGCACATCTCCAAGCAGTTCGTGCGCTATGGCCTGACGAGCGTGCATCACGAAGGGGGCGATCTCGCGGCGATCCAGGAAGTGCGCCGCCGCGGCGAACTGCTGCACCGGGTCAGCTACGAGGCGAACGGCCGCGTGCTCGATTCGATGATCGCCAGCGGCATCCAGACCGGCTTCGGCGACGAGTGGGTGAAGTTCGGCGCCACCTCGGAACACACGGTCGACGGGTCGTTCTCGGAGCGCACCATGGCGCTCAGCGTCGCGTATCCCGGCGACAAGTCGGGCTACAAGGGCAACGTCACCGAGACGCAGGAAACGCTGAACGCCTGGATCGAGAAGGTGCACCGGGCCGGCATCCAGGTGAACTGCCACGCGAACGGCGACGTGGCGATCGACATGTTCCTCACGGCGGTGGAGCGTGCGCAGAAGCTCTTCCCGATGAAGGACACGCGCCCGAAGATCACCCACTGCACGCTCATCACCGACGACCTCGTCAGGCGCATCAAGGCGCTCGACGCGATCCCGGCGATGTTCACGACCTACGCCTACTACAACACGGACAAGTTCGTGTTCTACGGCGAAGACCTGATGAAGCGGAGCATGGCCTACCGGTCGTTCCTCGACGCCGGGGTTCATGCCGCGGCCGGCTCGGACTTCTCGCCGGGTCCGTTCGCGCCGCTCATGGGCATCCAGGGCATGGTCACGCGCAAGGGCTGGGACGGCAAGACCTGGGGCGCGAACCAGAAGATCTCCGTCGAGGAAGCCATCAAGGTGAACACCCTCCACGGCGCCTACGCGTCGAAGGAGGAGCACATCAAGGGCTCGATCACACCCGGCAAGCTCGCCGACTTCGTCGTCCTGGCCGACGACCCGCACACGATCGATCCGGAGAAGATCAAGGACATCAAGATCGTGCGCACGGTCGTCGGGGGCAGCGTCAACTACGAAGCCTAGATAACGATGTAGTGTCCGCCTTCAGGCGGACCACACTCGGCCCGGCTGAAGCCGGGCACTACACTCCAGCGCGGGTCGGCTCCGGGCGTGGGATGACACTCGTGGGGTCCGCCTTCAGGCGGACCTTACCGGCGAGAATCGTCTCGAGTAAGGGCAGCATCATCGCTGTGCGCCTCGTGCGGATGACGAGGTCCCACAGCGGCTCGAACTTCTTCCATCCCGCGGCATAGGCGGCGTGACGGACGATCCCCGTCACGTCGTCGTGCGCGGCAGCGCCGCGCGCAATCGAGCCCCACCGGTAGAACTCCCGATAGGCCCATCGATAGCCGGCTTCCAGTTGGGCGGCGGTCATTCGCGCCGGCCGGAACACGGCGTGCCGCGTGTCGTACAGGTCCCAGTCGCTGGTGGTGATGCGTCCCTGATCCGACATCCGGCGGTGGAGAGCAGTGCCCGGGTAGGGCGTCAGCACGTGAAACGTGGCGGTCTCGATCCCCTGCCCGATCGCCCACTCGACCGTCCGCTCGAAGACGGACGGGTCGTCCTCGTCCATGCCGAAGACGAAGCTGCCGTTGATCATCACGCCGAGATCGTGGAGGCGCCGCACGGCGGCCGAGTAGTCGCGCCGGAGGTTCTGGTACTTCCGCTGTTCGGCGAGGTTGGTGCCGTCCAGTGTCTCGAATCCGACGAAGAGGCTGCGGAGCCCGCACGCCACCGCTTTCTCCAGCAGGCCCGGGGTGAGAATCGAGTTCACCGTGCCCGCTGCCTGCCAGAGACGTCCCATGCCGCGCATGCCGTCGAAGAGCGCGCCAGCAAAGCGGCGATCGCCGAACAGGTGATCGTCGAGGAAGTAGAGGTGGCGACCGGGGAGCCGCTCGATCTCCGCGAGCGCGGCATCGACCGTCTGCGTGTAGAACCCGCGTCCGCCGGTGAAGAAGGCGTCCTTGTAGCAGAAGTCGCAGACGTGCGGGCACCCGCGCGAGACGACGATGGAGTTGGGGACGAGATAGAGATGGCGCCTGATCAGATCCCGGCGGACCCGTGGCAGGCCGTCCAGGGTGCGCACCGTGGACCGGTACTCGCGTTTCTGTGCCCCTCGCGCGAAGTCCTCGAGGAACTGCGGCCAGGTGTCCTCACCCGGACCCAGGAAGATGGTGTCGGCGTGCGCCGCGGCTTCGCCGGGCATCGACGTCACATGCAGGCCGCCGAGTGCGACGTGCGCACCCAGGCGTCGATACTGATCGGCCAGGGCATAAGCCCGCTTCGCCGACGTGATGTAGACCTGGATGACGACGAGGTCGGCAGCCTCGGGCACGGCCGGACCGTCGACGTGCTCGTCGTGCAGCGCCACGTCGGTATCGTCCGGCAGGTAGCCGGCGAGCGTCGCGAGCCCGAGCGGCGGGAACAGCGAGTACTTGATGGGGCGCCAGAACGGGCTGGTGGCCTCGGTCAGCGCCGGGAGAATCATCCGGACCTTCACAGCCAGCCCTCCCCGAGCAGCACCGCGGAGCACTCGCGTTCGCGGGGGCCGTCCAGCTCGACGAAGAACACGCGCTGCCACCGGCCGAGCATCAGGATGCCGCCCACGACCGTCAGCGAGATCGACGACGGGAGCAGCAGGGCCCGGCAGTGGGCATGGCCGTTGATCGGTTCATCGGCGGCGACCCCGGGGCGAAGGGCCATCTCGTCGTGCCAGTACCGCTCCCGCGCGGGAACGGTGCGTTCGAGCATCCGCTCGAAGTCGCCGAGCAGCAGCGGTTCGCCCTCGTTGGCCACCACGGCGGTGGTTGTGTGCCTGGTCTGCAGCGTGAGGACCCCGATGCCGACGCCAGCGTCGCGCACGAACCGAAGCAGGTGGTCGGTGACGTCGATGAACTCGGTAGGGCGGGTGGTGGCCAGGTGGATCGTGAGCGAGCGGGCGGAACGGGTCAGGGCAACGGCTTCCATGAGCAACCTCCGCGAGGAGCGTGCCCGCGTTGCCCGGCTGAGTCTTCAGCAGCGGCTGAGCATGTTGTGAGATTTCCGTGAGCGGGCGGAATTGCGCCTGATTTCGCGCGTCAGCCCCGTCGCGTCAGGCCGAGCGCGACGCCGAGGCCGAAGATCAGACCCTCTCCGCTCGCGATCAGCGCGGCCGTGACGACGCCGAAATCGGGCTCGCCGATGAGGGCGCCAAGCGGGCCGAACAGCTCGTGGCCCCCGATCGCCCTGGCAATCAGGTGCACGGTGCCGCCCACGAGAGGCCTCCCGGTGGCGGCGAGCAGCAGTGCGCCGGCCCCGGCACAGGCCGCCGTGACGAGCGCGACCCGGGCACGGGCGCGCCCACGCGGCGCCGGGGAGCCGTCCGTCATGCGGGACGTGGCCAGCGCGTAACCGGCGGCCGTGGCGGCACCGAGGACGAATCCGTCCACGCCGCCGCCTATCGGCGGCGCCGCGTTCACGAGCAACTGCAGGAGCCAGCGGCTCTCCAGCTGAATCGCCAGCCCAATGGCCCCGCCTCCCGCGGCGCCACCGACGACGAGCCCGAGGGTTCGCCCCGAGCGGAGGATGGCATCCGCGGCCGCCATGCCGGCACCGACACCGGCCCCGGCGAGCCCCCCGCAGATGAATCCGATGGCCGCCAGCACCGGGACCGCCGTCGAAGGCGTGGCGCTGCCGCCCACCGCGACGAGCAGTGTGCCGCCGAGCGTGCCCCCGGCCGCGCCCGCGAGTGCGCCACCCGTGGCGGCGCGCACCCATCGCGCCGCCGCCAGTCCTGCCGCGCGCCGCAGCCGGAGCGTGACGAGGTGCCCGATGGCCTGCGCGGCGCGTGGCGTTCCGAGCAGGGGAACAGGCCCCGCCAGCGGCGTGTCCCACCTGGTGTCGCGAAGCAGCGCGCGGACCCGTGCGTGTTCCGGCCGCGCGTCGAGGCGTGCCAGCACGGCAGGCGTCCCGAGTGCATGCAGCCGTTCCGCCGCATCGCGTTGCTCCTCGTCGTCCGCTCCGGGGTGGAGGATGCGGGCCAGCAGCGTCTCGATGGCGTCGTCGCTCGAAACGGGGGGCTCGGCCGGCGTGGCGGCTGGCTGCCGAACCGCCGTCTGGTCGGTCACGGCCGCGGAATGCTCGTCCGCCGTGTCGGCTTCTTCGACGACATCGGCCCATACGAACTGATAGCCGTGACGGGATACGGTCCGCACGAACCGCGGCTCCCTCGGGTCGTCGTCGAGCACGCGGCGAATGGTGCGGATCGCCTGGCTGAGCGCGCTGTCCGACACGATGACGTCGGACCAGACGGCGTCGAAGATGTCGCGACGATGCACGGCGTCGCCGCGACGCTGGATCAGGAAGTGGAGGAGGTCGAAGTAGCGGGGGATGAGCGGCAGTTCCACGCCGTTGCGCAGCAGGGCGCGACGGCGTGGGGAGAGGACGAACTCGTGGAAGCGATACCGCCGCACAGCAGGAGGGGCCGCCTTCCGGCGACCCTAGTTCCTGATCTCCGGCACGCCTTCGACCAGCTTCTCTTCGGGTTTCGGCAGCGGCGGAAGTCCCAGCACCTGGCGAAGCTCGTCGCCTTCCATCACTTCGACCGAGAGCAGGCGCCTGGCGATGAGGTCCACCTGCTCACGGCGTTCGGTGAGCACGCGGGTGGCGATGTCGTGCGCCTCGCTGATGATGCGCTTGATCTCGGAGTCGATCTTCAGCGCCGTCTCCTCGGAATAGAGGCCGCGCTCCTGCGGCATCGGGACGTCCAGGAACTTCGCCCGCTTGTTGCCGTCGTAGTTGATCAGCCCGAGCGCCTCGCTCATGCCGAACTCGCAGACCATGGCGCGGGCAATGTCGGTCGCGCGCTGCAGGTCGTTCTGCGCGCCCGTCGTGACCTCGCCGAAGGTCAGTTCCTCGGCCGTGCGTCCACCGAGCAGCACCGCCAGTTCCCCCATCAGCTGACGCCGCGTGGAGAGGTAGCGCTCCTCGGTCGGCAGGTGCAGCGTGTAGCCGAGGACGCCGAACCCGCGACCAACGATCGAGATCTTGTGGACCGGATGCATCCCCTCGACGACGGACGCCACCACGGCGTGCCCGGTCTCGTGATACGCGATCGTCTCGCGGTCCTTGTCGCTCATCACGCGCTTGCGTTCGAGCCCGGCCACCAGCCGTTCGATGGCAGCCTCGAATTCCTGCGGCCCCACCTCGGTCTTGTCGCCGCGGGCCGCGAGCAGCGCCGCCTCGTTCACGAGATTCGCGAGGTCCGCTCCCGCGAAGCCGGCCGTGCGCGCCGCGACCACCCGGATGTCGACGTTCGGGGACACCTTCACGCCCTTCACGTGGATGCGGAGGATCGCCTCGCGCCCCTTCACGTCCGGTTTGTCCACCAGCACCTGCCGGTCGAACCGGCCCGGGCGGAGCAGGGCAGGGTCCAGCACTTCAGGGCGGTTGGTGGCGCCCATGATGATGACGCCCTTGCGCGAATCGAAGCCGTCCATCTCCGCGAGGAGCTGGTTCAGTGTCTGTTCGCGTTCCTCGTGGCTGCCGACCGGACTCTGCACGCGCGCCTTGCCCAGTGCGTCCAGTTCGTCGATGAAGACGATGCAGGGCGCCTTGGCTTCGGCCTGCTGGAACAGGTCGCGGATGCGGGCGGCACCGACGCCGACGAACATCTCGACGAACTCAGAGCCGCTCAGCGAGAAGAACGGGACATGCGCTTCGCCGGCCACGGCGCGGGCGAGCAGCGTCTTGCCGGTGCCGGGAGGCCCGACGAGCAGGACGCCCTTCGGGATCCGGCCGCCGATGTTCGTGTACTTCTTCGGCGTCTTCAGGAACTCGACGACTTCCTTGAGTTCCTCGCGCGCCTCGTCCACGCCGGCGACGTCGGCGAACCGCACCTTCACTTCGTCGTCCGCGAAGACCTTGGCCTTGCTGCGGGCAAACGACATGACGCCGCCTTCGGCGCCGCTCATCCGGCGGAAGAAGAAGCCCCAGATGCCGACGAACAAGAGCAGCGGCACCAGCCAGCCGAGCAGTTCGGGCAGCCACCGGTTGTTGGTCTCGCCGCTGTACTTGACGCCGCGCGCCTCGAGTTCCTCGGTGAGCTTCGCGTCCTCGACGCGGGTCGTCACGAAGTCCTTCGTCGTGCGGTTGTTCGGGATCGGCAGTGGCTCCTTCACCGTGCCGCGGATGTTGATGTCACCAACGGTGACCTCCACCACGCCGCCGCTCTTCACCAGTTCCTTGAACTGGCTGTACGGGATGGTCTTGCCCTGTGGCGTCATCCAGTACATCTGGGCCAGGCCGAGCACGAGCAGCAGCGCCAGCCCATACCAGAGCGTCATGCCGGGGCGACCGCCGATGGGCCGTGGGCCCTTCTTGTCGCCGCCCCGGGGGTTGAAGCGCGGAGTCGGATTGTTGGACGACATGTTCCTCAGTTCATTATGCCTGCACGGGACTCGTGCCGCCGCCGCGGGATTGTGCCCCCGCGTCGGCCAGGGCGGTTTTCTCGAACCGCAGGCCCCCGGCTCCGGCATCCACCGTCACGGTGTCGCCCTCGCCGAAACGCCCTTCGAGCACCTGCAGGGCCAGCGGGTCCAGGACCCGCCGCTGAATCGCGCGCTTCAGCGGGCGCGCGCCGTAGGCCGGGTCGTAGCCGTCCCGAACCAGCTCCTCCTTGGCCGCGTCGGTGAGCTGCACACGGATCTTGCGTTCCTCGAGCCGCTTGAGCAGGCCCCCGATCTGGATGTCGATGATCCGCGAGATGTGCGCCTTCCCGAGCGCGTGGAAGAAGATGATTTCGTCCACCCGGTTCAGGAACTCCGGCCTGAAGTGGTTGCGGAGCGCGTCCATCACCTGGCGCCGGGTTCCCTCGTCGATCGTCCCGGTTTCGAGCGACGACCGCTCCGAGATGAACTGGCTGCCCAGGTTCGAGGTCATGATGACGACGGTGTTCTTGAAGTCCACCGTCCGCCCCTTGCCGTCCGTCAACCGCCCGTCGTCGAGCAGCTGGAGCAGGACGTTGAGCACCTCGGGATGCGCCTTCTCGATCTCGTCGAAGAGCACCACCGCGTAGGGACGCCGGCGCACCGCTTCGGTGAGCTGGCCGGCTTCCTCGTAGCCGACGTATCCGGGAGGGGCGCCGATCATGCGCGAGACCGTGTGCTTCTCCTGGTACTCCGACATGTCGATCCGGACCATGGCCTGCTCGTCGTCGAACAGGAACTCCGCCAGGGCGCGACCCAGCTCGGTCTTGCCGACACCGGTCGGTCCCAGGAACAGGAAGCTGCCGAGCGGCCGGTTCGGATCCTGGAGCCCCGCCCGCGCGCGCCGGATCGCGTTCGACACGGCGACGATCGCCTCGTCCTGTCCGATGACGCGCTTGTGGAGCCGATCCTCCATGTGAATCAGCTTCTGGATTTCGCCTTCCATCAGCCGGCTCACGGGGATGTGGGTCCACTTGCTCACGACCTCCGCGATGTCCTCCTCGTCGACCTCTTCCTTCAGCATGCGCTGGCCACCGCTGCCCGAGGCGAGGCGCGCCTCCTCGTCACGGATCTTCTGTTCGAGCTGCGGAATCTGGCCGTACTGCAGCTCGGACGCCTTCGTGTAGTCGCCGGCGGCCGTCGCCTTCTGCAGTTCGTTCCGCTTCAGTTCGAGGTCTTCCTTCAGCTGGCTCGTGCCCTGGATGGCATCCTTCTCGAGCTGCCACTGAGCAGTGAGACGCGCGCGTTCCTCCTTGAGGTCCGCCAGCTCCTTGTCGAGCCGGGTCAGCCGGTCGATTGAGGCCCGGTCCGTTTCCTTCCGCAGGTTCTCGCGCTCGATCTCGAGCTGCGTGATCCGGCGCTCCACTTCGTCCACTTCGACGGGCATGGAGTCGATCTCCATGCGGAGCTTGGACGCCGCTTCGTCCACGAGGTCGATCGCCTTGTCGGGCAGGAAGCGGTCGGCGATGTACCGATTCGACAGCACCGCGGCGGCCACCAGTGCCGAGTCCTTGAAGGTCACCTTGTGGTGGATCTCGTACCGCTCGCGGAGACCCCGCAGGATGCTGATGGTGTCCTCGACCGTCGGTTCACCGACCAGCACCGTCTGGAACCGCCGTTCGAGCGCCGCATCCTTCTCGATGTACTTGCGGTACTCGTCCAGGGTGGTTGCGCCCACGGTGTGCAGTTCGCCGCGCGCCAGCATGGGCTTCAGCATGTTGGACGCGTCCATGGAGCCTTCTGCGGCACCGGCGCCGACCACCGTGTGCAGTTCGTCGATGAAGAGGATGATCTCGCCGCCCGAGTCCGTGATCTCCTTGAGCACGGCCTTCAGCCGCTCCTCGAACTCGCCCCGGTACTTCGCCCCGGCGACCAGGGCGCCCATGTCGAGGGCGACGATGCGCTTGTTCTTCAGCCCTTCCGGCACGTCGCCGCGGACGATGCGGCCGGCGAGCCCTTCCACGATGGCCGTCTTGCCGACGCCGGGTTCGCCGATGAGGACCGGGTTGTTCTTCGTGCGGCGGGACAGCACCTGGATGACACGGCGGATCTCCTCGTCGCGTCCGATGACCGGATCCAGCTTGCCCTTGCGTGCGAATTCGGTGAGGTCGCGCCCGTACCGCTCCAGGGCCTGGTAAGTGCCCTCGGGGTTCTCCGTGGTCACGCGCGCCGACCCGCGGATGCTGGTCAGCGCCTGGAAGATACGGTCGCGGCCGATGCCCAGGCCCTTCAGGAACTGGGCGGCAGGGGAGCGGCCGCTCTCGTCGGCAATCGCGACGAACAGGTGTTCCGTGCTGACGAACTCATCCTTCAGCCGGTCCGCTTCCGCCTGGGCCTGGTCCGTGACGAGCTTGGTGCGCGGCGACATGCCGGGCTGGGCGCCGCCGTACGCCGACGGCAGCTTGGCCAGCAGGTCCTTCGCGCCCTTGCTGACGGTGGCCGGCTCGACGTTCAGCTTCCGCAGCAGCCCGGGGACGATGCCGTCGCGCTGGTCCACGAGCGCGGCGAGCAAATGCTCGGGCTCGAGCTGCGGGTTGTTGCCCTGCTGGGCGAGTTCGATGGCGGCGGCGACGGCCTCGCGCGCCTTCTCGGTGTACTTGTTGATGTTCATGACTGCGTTCCCTTGTCGATCTCCGCAAGCGCCTCGTAATGACGACGCTGATCCGGCGTCAGCGATTTCGGCAACTGGACCTCGACGGTGGCGTAGAGGTCGCCGGATTCGGGACGATTCGTCGCGGGCATCCCGTGGCCCTTCAGCCTGAAGGTCTGGCCGTTCTGCGTGGTGGCCGGTACCTTCAGCCGCAGCGTCTTCCCTGCAAGCGTCGTCACCTCCGCCTCACCGCCCAGCACGGCGGTGGTCAGCGGCACGTGAACCCTGGTGTAAAGGTCGCGCCCCTTCCGCTCGAACTTCGCGTGCGGCGCCAGCCGGATCCGCAGGTACAGGTCGCCCGACTTACCGCCGCCCGACCCGATTTCGCCCTCGCCGGCAATGCGGACCCGCGAGCCGTCGCCCACGCCAGCCGGGATGCGCACCTTCACGGTGCGTGCGTGGCCGTCGTGTTTCACCGAGAGGTGCAGCTCGGTGCCGTGGAAGGCGTTCTCGAGCGACAGCTCCATCTCCTGTTCGACGTCGCGTCCCGCCTTCGCGCCCCGGCCTCGACCCCGGCCGCGCCGGCCCGTGTCCTCCTGCTGGCTGCCTGCGCTTCCGCCGAAGAAGGTCTGGAAGAAGTCGGAGAAGGGGTTGCCGCCCTCGCCGAACATCTCGTTCATCTCGTCCGGCGTGACGGTCCGGTAGCTGCCGCCTCCGCCGGGTCGCTGTCCGCCGCCGAAGTTGACGTTCCACGCCCCCTGCGAGAAGGGGTTGCCCGCGCCGGCGGGGCCGGCCTGTTCGTAGGCGCGCCAGTTGGCGCCGAGTTCGTCGTACTTGCGGCGCTTGTCGGGATCGCTGAGCACCTCATTGGCCTCGTTGATCTCCTTGAACTTCGCCTCGGCGGCCTTGTCGCCCGGATTCACGTCCGGGTGGTATTTCCGGGCGAGCTTCCGGAACGCCTGCTTGATTTCCTTCTCGGTGGCGCCCTTCTGCACCCCGAGCGTCGAGTAGTAGTCCTTGAACTCCATCAGTCGAACCCCAGCAGCCGAGCGAGTTGATCGACCTCTTGCGTGAGGCGCCGCGCCTCGCGGGTGGAGAGCGGTTCGTCGCGCATGAGCGGCCGCATCCGCTGCACGACCTCCGCAATCGAGAGCAGGCGCTGCACGCCCGCCAGGTTGATGCCGGCATCATCCACGAGCCGCTTGATGACCTTCAGCCGCTCGAGTTCGTCGCGCGAGTAGACCCGCATGCTGCCGATGGTGCGGCTCGGCTGGATCAGGCCGAGTCGTTCGTACTTCCGGAGCGTCTGCGGGTGCATGCCGAGCATCCGTGCCGCGACGCTGATGAAGAAATAGTCGTCGTCGATGCCCATGGCGTTCAGGACTGCCTCGTGAGGGAAGAACCTTGCTTCGATCCAACTCTACGCCTTGATATGAAGCGTGTCAACGTTGGGTCGCTATACTGGCGGGACGTGTCTTCTCTGCCGTTCCTCGTCCATGTCCAGCCGTCGGACCTCGTCACCGTGGCCCTCCTCGTCGCGCTCGAGGGGCTCCTCAGCGCCGACAACGCGATGGTGCTCGCCGTGCTCGTCCTCGGCCTGCCGCGGAAGGAGCAGCAGAAGGCGCTGCGCTACGGCATCCTCGGCGCCTTCGCGTTCCGGTCGATTGCGACGCTGCTGGCGGTCTACCTCATTAGCCTGTCCTGGGTGAAGCTGGCCGGGGCGGCGTACCTGCTGTATCTCGTCTTCCAGCACTTCTCGCAGGGCGGCGGGGCCGAGGAGCGCCAGACACCACCGAAGGCCACGTCGATGCTGGGGCTCTCACCCTTCTGGGCCACCGTGGTGAAGGTGGAACTGACCGACATCGTGTTCGCGATCGACTCGATCCTGGTCGCCGTGGCGATGTCGAACAAGATCTGGGTGATCCTCGCCGGCGGGATCCTCGGCATCATCATGATGCGCCTCGTGATCGGGCAGCTGCTCGCGATCGT
Source organism: Vicinamibacterales bacterium (assembly GCA_046331345.1). Lineage (GTDB taxonomy): Bacteria > Acidobacteriota > Vicinamibacteria > Vicinamibacterales > CAVVIG01 > CAVVIG01. Next base: position 311,790 of record JAXLRA010000009.1, read on the forward strand.
CCAGCGCTACCCGCCCCTGGTCGACGGAGCCTTCGTGATCATCGCGTGGGTCGGCCTCAAGCTCGTGGTCGAGTACCTCCATGCCATCGGCTACATCCACTGGGAAATCCCGAAGTGGCTGTCGCTCGGGCTGATCGTGGTGATCTTCGGCGTGGCGCTGATGTACGCGCGCCGGCAGGAGCGCACCGCGCTGACGCGGTCCGAGCGCCGCGCGAACGAACTGCTGAACGAGCCGGACGAGTAGGCATGCAGCTTCCGGGTTCGCGCCGCGTCTGGACCATCGCGGCTTACGCACTCCTGGCGCTGCTCATCGTGGGTGGCGGCGTGTCCGTCTGGTGGCTGTCGCGCTACGCGGTGAAGGTGCACGGGCTGACGCGCGGTGTCGGCGACACCACGTTCCTGTCGGCCGACGGCAAGCCCTGGTTCAGGCTCGACGAGCAGCGGCACGACGTAAGCCTGGACGCGATCGCCCCCGATCTCCAGCATGCGTTCGTCGCCATCGAGGATCGGCGCTTCTACTACCACCCCGGCATCGACCCGATCGGCATCGCGCGCGCTGTCTTCCGCGGGGTAACCGACGGGGGCCGCCTCGAAGGCGGCAGCACCCTGACGCAGCAACTCGCGCGCACGCTGTTCCTCTCCAACGCACGGACGCTCGGACGCAAGGGCAAGGAAGCGCTGATTGCGCTGATGCTCGAGATCGAGCTCACCAAGCCGCAGATTCTCGAGCTGTACCTGAACCGCGTCTACCTCAGCGCCGGTGTGTACGGGGTCGAGACGATGGCGCAGCACCTCTACCGGAAGCCCGCCAGGGACCTCACCCTGCCGGAAGCGGCGCTCATCGCCGGCCTGGTGCGCGCGCCGTCCACGCTGTCGCCGTGGAGCAACTACGACGGCGCCCTCGAGCGCAGCCACGTGGTCCTCGCGCAGATGCGTGAGCAGCAGTTCATCACCCCCGACCAGGAGGCGGCCGCGCGGCGCGTGCGACCGCGCATCCAGGACTACCGCCAGACTCGGGAAGGCGCGAGCGGGTGGGCCAAGGAATACCTCCGCCAGCAGTTCCGCAGCGAGTTCGGAGGCGACCACCCGCCGGAATGGCAGGTGCACACCACGTTCGACCGCGCCGTCCAGGACGCGGCGGAGAAGGCCGTGGGCGCGGGGTTGCAGCGGCTCGGGAAGAAGGGGCTCGAGGCGGCGCTCGTGGCGCTGGATCCCAGGACTGGCGACATCCTCGCCATGGTGGGTGGCGGCGACTACACCCGAAGCACGTTCAACCGGGCCACCCGCGGACGCCGGCAGCCCGGGTCGACCTTCAAGCCGTTCGTCTACGCCGCGGCGCTCGAACGCGGGTACTCGCCCGTGACGGTCCTGAAGAACCTGGACACGGTGAAGGCACCGGCGCCCGGCGATCCCGAGTGGGCGCCCCGCAACGCCGAAGGCGATCATCCGGGCGAACTCACGCTGCGCGCGGCGCTCATCGACTCGAACAACGCGGCGGCGGTCGACCTCCAGCAGCGTGTCGGCACGTCGGCTGTGCTGAAGCTCGCGTCGAATGCTGGCCTCGCTGACCTGCCGGGCGTCCCGTCGCTGGCGCTCGGCACCGGGCTCGTGACGCCGCTCGGCCTGGCCTCCGCATACACCATCTTCCCGGGCGGCGGCGAACGGGTCGCCCCGCGCGCCCTCACGTCGGTCGTCGACGCGAACGGCGAGGCTGTACTGACGAGGGACATCAGCCGCGAGCGGGTGCTCGCCGAACCGGTGGCGTTCCAGATGCTCGCCATGCTGCGGGACGTCGTCGACCGGGGGACCGGCAACCAGGCGCGGGTTCTCGGGGTGCGCGGCGCGGTCGGCGGGAAAACCGGGACGACGGACGAGTATCACGACGCGTGGTTCGCCGGCTTCTCGAGTTCGATTGTGGCGGTGGTCTGGGTGGGGTTCGATACGCCCGCCCCGATCGGACGCGAGGCGTATGCGGCACGCGTCGCGGTGCCGATCTGGTCCGACTTCATGAAGCGCATCGCGCGCGCACGGCCAGCGCAGGACTTCGTCGTCCCGCCGGGCATCCACGAACAGGAGATGTGCGCCGTCTCGTACCTGCGGCCCGTCGAGGAGTGCCCGACCTACGTCGAGTACTTCAAGGACATCGACGAAATCCCGTCGGCCCTGTGCCCGATTCATCAGGGGACGCTGAAGCAGCGCGCCACCCGGGCCGTGCAGGGGTTCTTCAGGTCGCTGGGCGGGCGGCTGAAAGGTCTGTTCGGGCGGTAGGCGCGCGGAGCCAGCGCGGCACCGTTCCTGCTACGACCTGAGCGGACATGCGCCGCTCAGGTACCAGCCCGCTTGCGTCACCATCCAACCTCGACCGCCGGGCGCGCCGTCTGCCCGTCGGCGCAGAGGTCGTCGGCCCCGGTCGTGTCGATATCCGCGTGTGGGCTCCGGCGGCTCGGACGCTCGCGCTCGAGATCGAAGGCCGGACCGTGCCGCTCGAGCCGGAACAGCAGGGCTACTGGCACGTCGAGACCGACGGCGCCGTGGGCGATCGCTACGCCTTCCGCATCAACGAGAGCGAGAAGCTGTATCCGGACCCGGCATCGCGCTACCAGCCGGAAGGGCCGCACGCCGCCTCAGAGATCGTCGATCCCGCGACATTCCACTGGACGGACGACGGGTGGCGCGGCCTGACGCTCGAGGGGCAGGTCCTCTACGAGTTGCACGTCGGCACCTTCACGCAGGAAGGGACGCTGGAAGCCGCCACCCGCGAGCTGTCCGAGTTGCGGGCGCTCGGGATCACCGTGGTGGAACTGATGCCGATCGTCGAGTTCGACGGCCGTTTCGGCTGGGGCTACGACGGCGTCGACCTGTTCGCGCCCTACCACCACTACGGCAGGCCCGACGACCTCCGCGCGTTCGTCAACGAGGCGCACCGCGTCGGCCTCGGCGTCATCCTCGACGTGGTCTACAACCACCTCGGGCCCTCGGGGAACTACCTCCGGCAGTTCTCGCTGGACTACTTCAGCTCGACCTACGACAACGAGTGGGGCGATGCCCTGAACTTCGACGGCCCCGCGTCCGCTCCCGTGCGCGAGTTCTTCGTGGCGAATGCCGGCTACTGGATCGACGAGTTCCACATGGACGGGCTGCGCCTGGATGCGACGCAGCAGATCTTCGACGCCTCACCCCGGCACATCATCGCCGAGCTGACGGCCCACGCGCGACGGCAGGCCGGTACGCGCTCCATCATCGTGGTGGCCGAGAACGAACCGCAGCACGTGGAACTCGTGCGCCCGGAACACGACGGCGGGATGGGACTCGACGGGCTGTGGAACGACGACTTCCATCACAGTGCGAGAGTGGCGCTGACCGGACGGTCGGAGGCGTACTACTCAGACACGCGAGGGACGAGCGGTGAGTTCATCGCCGCCGCGAAGTACGGCTACCTGTTCCAGGGCCAGTGGTATCACTGGCAGCGCGCGCCGCGAGGGACGCCCGGTCTCGACCTGGAGCCGTGGCGGTTCGTCACCTATCTCGAGAATCACGATCAGGTCGCCAATTCGGTGCACGGACGGCGGATGCACGAGGTCGGCACCCCGTCGCGTGTGCGCGCGCTGACGGCACTGCTGCTGCTGGCGCCCGGCACGCCGATGCTCTTCCAGGGGGAGGAGTTCGACGCCTCGGGACCGTTTCTCTATTTCGCGGATCACGAGCCGGACCTCGCGGTGAAGGTCAAGGCCGGACGTGCGGAGTTCCTGACCCAGTTCCCGAGCGCGGTGGACTTCGAGTCGCGCGCGGGGCTCGACGACCCGGCTGCCGAAGACACGTTCTGGCGCTCGAAGCTCAATCTCGCGGATCGCCAGGCGCACGCCGCAACGTACCGGCTCCACCGCGATCTGCTCCGGCTTCGGCGCGAGACGACCGCGTTCAGCGTCCTGCGCCGGGGCGTCGTGGACGGGGCCGCGCTGAACGACACCGTGTTCTTCCTGCGCTGGATGATGGGCGGGATCGAGGACCGGCTGCTGCTCGTGAACCTCGGCGCGGATTTCCAGCGCGCCTCGCTCGCGGAGCCGCTCGTGGCGCCGCCGTCCGGGTGCGGCTGGTCCCTGGAGTGGTCGAGCCTCGACCCCCTGTATGGAGGCTTCGGTACGCCGCCACTCTGGCCCGAGGGCCGCTGGTGTATCCCGGCAGACAGCGCCCTCGTGCTGCGACCATCGCCGGCGGGGGATCGCGCGTCGTCAGGGCCCAGGCGCCGTACGGCATAGGAGAGCGTCACACGTGAACGCGCTGGTTCGTCATCTCGACTGGCCTGTCGATCCTGCGGACGATGAGGCCAACACCACCCGCGAATGGCTCGTGAGCAACGGGCTGGGCGGGTACGCATCGGGCACTGTGGGCGGTGTCATCACGCGCCGCTACCACGGCCTGCTGATCGCCGCGCTCCCGGCGCCGCATGGGCGCATCGTGATGCTGAGTCACGTCGCGGAACAGCTGCGATACCGCGACGGTCGCCGGATCGAGTTCGGCGGCCGCGAACGCGTGGGTGGCGCCGCTGGTGCGGCAGGCTCCGAGTTCCTCATCTCGTTCCGGCTCGAGTCGGGGCTGCCGGTCTGGCGGTTCCGCCTGAACGGCGTCGTGCTCGAGCGGCGGGTGTTCCTCTCGCACATGCAGAACACGGTGCACGTGCTCTACGAACTGGTGGACGGCGCCGACTCTGTCGAGCTGGCCCTGCGTCCCTCCGTCAATTTCCGCGCGCAGGAGAGTCCTGTCAGCGAGCCGCTCGGAGGGCCCTACGAATTCCGGGCGGTGGGTGAGTGCTGTGAGCTGGCACTGACGCACTCGCCATTGCCCCCGCTGCGGCTGCTGGCGTCCGGCGACGACCCCACCTTCACCCTGAAGGGCCGCCGGCTCAATCAGGTGCAGTACCCGGTCGAAGAGAGCCGCGGCTACCAGGCGGTTGGCGACCTCTGGAGCCCCGGCTACTTCCGCGTCACGCTCCAGCGCGGCCGGCGTGCGTCCCTCATGGCCTCGACCGAGCCGTTCGAGACGATGAACGTGCTCACGAGCGAAGAGGCCCTGGCCGCCGAGCAGGCGCGTCGCCTCCGGCTGCTGACGAGGGCCGACCCGGCGGTCCAGTCCGGTGTGGGGGCGGAACTCGTGCTCGCGGCCGACCAGTTCATCATCACGCCCGCGGGGCGTCACGAGGAGGCCGCACGGGCCCGTGCCGCCGGCGACGAGGTGCGGACCGTCATCGCCGGCTATCACTGGTTCACCGACTGGGGCCGCGACACCATGATCAGCCTCGAGGGGCTGACGCTCACGACCGGCCGCCATCAGGAGGCGGGCTACATCCTCCGCACGTTCGCCCACTACGTCCGAGACGGGTTGATTCCCAACATGTTTCCCGAGGGGGAGAAGGACGGGCTGTACCACACCGCCGATGCCACGCTGTGGTTCTTCCATGCGCTGGCGCGGTATGTGGCCGTCACGGGCGATCGGCTGACGCTCAACGCGATCTACCCGACGCTCGTCAGCATCGTGGACGCGCACCTGCGCGGCACGCGGTTCGGCATCCACGTCGACCACGCGGACGGCCTGCTGCGTCAGGGGGAAGAGGGCTACCAGCTCACGTGGATGGACGCGAAGGTCGACGGATGGGTGGTGACGCCGCGGCGCGGGAAGGCGGTCGAAGTCAACGCCCTCTGGTACAACGCCCTGTCCCTGATGGGCGCGTGGGCGCGCGAGCGTGGAGACGAGGCCGCGGCCCGGGCCTACCTGGCCCACGCGGACCAGGCGTATCGCTCGTTCAACCAGCGGTTCTGGTACGACGCCGGCGGCTACCTCTACGATGTGGTCGACGGCGAGGGCCAGCGTGTCGACCCGAAGTGCCGGCCGAACCAGGTGCTGGCGATCGCGCTGCCGCATCCGGTGCTGGCGCGTGAACGGTGGGCGCCGGTGATGCAGGTGGTCCGCGATCGGCTGCTGACCCCGGTCGGGCTGCGCTCGCTGGCCCCTGGGGATCCCGAGTTCAAGCCGCGCTACTACGGCGACCTGCGCACGCGTGACGCGGCCTATCACCAGGGGACGGTCTGGGGATGGCTGGTCGGTCCCTTCGTCGACGCGTGGCTCCGTGTGTTCCCGGATGACATCGCCGGGGCACGGCGGGCGCTGCAGGGCTTCGGCGCGCACCTGGGCGACGCGTGCATCGGAACGATCAGCGAAATCTTCGATGCGGATGCGCCCTTCACACCACGCGGGTGCGTGGCACAGGCCTGGTCCGTTGCCGAGGTTCTTCGCGTCATGGCCCGGCTGCAGCACGGCTGAACCTCGAGGCCCTGCACGCGCAGAGGTCGCCAGCATGGCACCAGCCCTGCAATCTGTGCCCGCGAGGAGGAACCATGGGCAACATTCTGGGCGACATCAATCCGGTCGAGCCGCGTCAGCCGGGGGAGGACCGTCCTGCGGACGACGAGACGAGGAATCCCGAGGCCGACGAGTCGATGGTCGGCGGATCACAGCACGACCGCTCGAAGCACTCTGGTTCGCGCGACGTGACTGAGAGCACAACCGGAGGGACCGGCACGGAGGTCGGCGGCACCAGGAACTACCGCTCGGGCACCGGCGCCACCGGCACCGACATCGGCAACCGACCTGAGTAGCTAGCCGCCTTCCTTCATCCGGCGCAGTGCGCGACGGTCGCGCTTGTCCGGGGTGGTGGGAGGCGTCACCGCCGCTCGGTACATCCGCTCGAGACGCCGCATCTCCACTTCTTCCGGGGTGGGGGGCGGCGTCCGGTCTTCGTACAGGAGCCGCGCGTCTGCCTTCGAGACGTGCGCGTCGGTCACCCCTTTCACGACGATGGTCTGCTTGCGTCCGAACGGACGGCCGATCACCAGTTCGTCGCCCGGCCTGACCATCCGGTGCGCCTTCACGGGCTGACCGTTGACCGACACCTTCCCGTTCTTGACAGCCTTCTGGGCTTCCGACCGTGTCTTGAAGAGACACGCGACGTCGAGCCACACGTCCAGTCGTGCCTCCGCTGCCGCATCGCTGGTGCCGCTCACGTATCTGCCTCCGCACGCATCACATTCGATGATACCGGACGCGACATTTCAGGTATAACTCTGGACCGACTCAACTGGAGCTCACGCACGCACGTCGTGCGTCGGCCATGTGGCGAGTTGGCGAAGTGGACCTGTTAGCGTCTGGAGACCTCGAACCTCATGTGGCAGCACAACTACGAACCGCTGGCCGGCAGTCTCGGCCTCTCCGCCCTGCTCGCCGCCGTGCCGATCATCGTGCTCTTCGTGATGCTCGGGGTCCTGCGCAAGCCGTCCTGGCTCTCCGCGCTGACGGCGCTGGCCTCCGGTCTCGTGGTGGCGCTCGCGGTCTACGGGATGCCAGCGAACCTGGCAATCGTCTCCGTGGTCTACGGTGCGGCCTACGGCCTCTTCCCGATTGCGTGGGTGGTGTTCAGCTCGATCATGCTGTACCGCCTCGTGGTCGACACCGGCAAGTTCGAGATCATCAAGGACTCGGTCGGCGGCCTGACCGATGACCGCCGCCTGCAGGCGATGTTCATCGCGTTCTCGTTCGGCGCGTTCATCGAGGGGGCCGCGGGATTCGGCGCCCCGGTGGCGGTGGCCGGCGCCATGCTGGCCGGGCTGGGCTTCGATCCCTTCTATGCGGCGGGCATCTGCCTGCTCGCCAACACCGCGCCGGTGGCGTTCGGCTCCATCGGCATCCCGGTCATCACCCTCGGGAACGTCACCGGGCTCCCGGCGCCGGCGCTCAGCGCGATGGTCGGGCGTCTGTGCGCCATGGTGTCGGTGTTCATCCCCGGTTACCTCCTGTTCGTCATGGTGGGCCGGAAGCGTGCACTCGAAGTGCTGCCGGCCATCATCGCCTGCGGCGTGTCGTTCGCGGGCATGCAGTTCCTCGTGTCCAACTACGTCGGCGCCGAACTCACCGACATCGTCTCCTCGCTCACCTGCATCATCGTGATGATCGCGGTGCTCAAGCTGTGGAAGCCGTCGAGCATCATGCGGCTGGAAGGCGATCGCCCGGCGACGGCCGCCCTGGCCACGCACAGCGGGCGGGAACTCGCCCTGGCGTGGCTGCCATACCTGCTGCTCGTGGTCTACGTGCTGGCGTGGGGCGAACCGAGCATCAAGAAGGCGATCGACACCTGGACCAACGGCCTGCTGCCGGCGTCGTTCGGCCTCGATCCGAAGACGCTCAACGGCATCCTCGTGCCGGGCCTGCACAACCAGATCATGCGCGTGCCGCCCGTCACGGCGGCGCCCGCACCGTATGCCGCGGTGTTCACGGCCAACTGGCTCAGTGCCTCGGGCACGGCCTGTGTGCTCGCCACGCTCACCGCTGCGCTCTTCCTCGGCATTGCGCCCGGCCGGGTTGCGAAGGCGTACAAGGACACCTTCAAGCAGCTCTCCTACGCCATGCTGACCATCGCGTCGATGCTCGGCCTGGCCTACCTGATGAACTACTCGGGGATGACCTCGACGCTCGGCCTGGCGCTGGCCTCGACGGGAGGCGCCTTCCCGTTCTTCAGCGCCGTCGTAGGCTGGATGGGCGTGTTCCTGACCGGCAGCGACACCTCCGCGAATGCGCTCTTCGGCAACCTGCAGGTGGTCACGGCCAACGCCCTCGGCCTCAATCCGATCCTGACGGCGTCGGTGAACTCGGCCGCGGGCGTCATGGGCAAGATGATCTCGGTCCAGAGCATTGCCGTCGCCGTGGCTGCGACCGGGATGACTGCCGCCGACGAAAGCCGGCTGTTCCGCTTCACGATCAAGCACAGCGTGCTGCTGATGGCGGTGATGGGCGTGATCTCGCTGTTCTTCGCCTACGTGGTCCCGCACTGGGTCCCCGCCGCGCCAGTGCGATAGCAGGTTCGGAACGTCGAGGTTCGGGAACGCGTGTTGCTCTGGCCTCCGGCATGTCGACGCACGTGCCGGTGGTGGCCGTCCTCAACAGTAACGACGATGTCGTCGAGCTCCTGCGGATGGCGCTCGAACAGGCGGGGCTCGTGGTGGTGTCCGCCCACGTGGATGCGATCAAGCGCGGCGACTCCAGCCTCGTCGAGTTCCTGAACGAACACCAGCCGGACGCCGTGCTGTACGACGTGGTGCCGCCGTACGATCGGAGCTGGCGATTCCTCCAGCACCTGCGCGAGCAGGCGCTTCGCTCCCCGCGTGTGGTGGTCACCAGCACCAACCCGAAACGCGTCGCCGAACTGACGGACGCCGCCGAAGAAGAGGTGCTCGAGATCATCGGCAAGCCGTACGATATCGACAGGATTGTCGAAGCGGTCTGTGCCGCGGCAGGGCACACCCGCCTGCGCGATTGAGGCGCGGACACGCGTGCTAGACTCGGCCGCATGCTGAGTCCTGCCCGCCGGTGGTACCGCGCGACCGTCGTCGCGTTCCTCACAGCCCTCGTGTTCGCGGCGTCGACCGATGCCGACCTCTCTGCGCAGGCGCCGCGCCAGCCAGACTGGAAGGCGCTCGAGGCCGAGACGCTGCAGCACTTCCAGGCCATCCTGCGGCTCGACACGCAGAACCCTCCCGGCAACGAGTACCTGGTCACCGACTACGTCAAGGCGGTTCTCGAGAAGGAGGGGATCCCGGTCCAGACGGTGGCGTCCGATCCGAAGCGTCCCAACCTGATCGCGCGCCTGAAGGGCAGTGGCCGCAAGAAGCCGGTGCTCTACATGGGGCACAGCGACGTGGTGACGGTGGACCCGAAGAAGTGGACGTTCCCACCGTTCAGCGCGACGCGTGACGGCGGCTACATCTACGGCCGTGGCTCGCTCGACGACAAGCCACATGTGGTGGCCGGGCTCATGACGCTGCTGACCCTCAAGCGTCTTGGCGTCCAGCTGGACCGCGACGTGATCTTCCTGGTGGAGGCGGGCGAGGAAGGGTCCACGGGCGTCGGCATCGGATACGTGGTCGCCGAGCACTATCCCCTCATCGATGCGGAGTACTGCTTCGCCGAGGGCGGGAACGTCACGCGTGTCAACGGTGCGGTGAAGTTCGCCGCGATTCAGGCGCAGGAGAAGGTGTCGCGCGGGATCGAACTCGTGGCGACGGGGCCATCCGGCCATGGATCCGCACCGCTCGCCGGCATGGCCATCGTCGAGCTCTCGAAGGCGGTGGCGGCGCTTGGCTCGTGGCGCGTGCCCTTCCTCTTCAACGACACCAGCCGGGAGTTCTTCCGCCTGATGGCCACGGTGTCGTCTCCGGACGATGCCGCGCGGTACCGGGCGGTGCTCGGGAGCGACGCGGCCGCCGCGGCAACCGCCCACGACTCGTTCCAGAAGAACGAGCCGCGCTACGCCTCGATGCTCCACACCTCGATCTCGCCGACGATCATCAACGGCGGCTACCGGTCGAACGTCATCCCGTCCGAGGCGAAGGCGACGCTCGACGTCCGCATGGTGCCGGAGGAGGATCCCGCGGCATTCCTCGAGGCCGTCAAGAAGGTGATCAACAACCCGGCGGTCACGGTTCGCTACACGTCCAATACCTCGCGGCCGATCCCGGCGCCTGCCAGGCTCGACTCGGAGGCGTTCAAGGTGGTGCAGTCGGCCGTGGCCCGGAACTACGACACGGTGGCGATTCCCATGATGGGTACCGGCGCGACCGACATGGCGCAGACCCGAGTGAAAGGGCAGCAGTGCTTCGGTATCGGGCCCGCGGCTGACCTCGAGGACGCGGCGAAGGGCTACGCCGCGCACAGCGACCAGGAGCGCGTGCTCGAAGCCGAGATCTACCGGTTCGTGCGGTTCTCGTACGAGATCGTGTACGACCTCGCCCGGAAGAACTGACGCGACCGTGCCACTCGCCCGGGTGGTCCGCTGTTTGTAACAGCGGCCAGCGTGGCCGATGTACAAGGCGGACTCACCGACGGGCAGAAGCGGGCGAACGTCCTCCGGCTCGCGTTCGGCAACGATGAGTCGGCGTTCGAGGCGTTCTGCCGTGCCATCGACGCGGTCATTCCCCCCGGCACGACCGTCGTCCTGCGCGGGAGTGCGCTGACAGGATCGCGCTGGCGTGACGGCGCGCCCTTCGATGCCGACGGCCCCGGCACGAGCGATCTCGACCTGACGCTCGTCGGTGCCGACGTGCTCGGCTTCTTCTCGGCAACAGGCTTCTTCGTCCCGGGCGTCCATTCGCGCCCGCTGAGCACGGACGATCCCGATATCGCACCGCTCCTGGTGCCGCTGCGCGAGCAGCTCATGGGGCTGGTGCACCGTCCCGTCAATATCCAGGCGTCCCGGGAGATCGTGCTGCGGTTCAGGGGCGATCTCCTCGATCAGCCGTACCTCGTGCTGTTCGAGAAGCCGAAGGGGTCGTGAGCTTCACACTCCTTACGTGGAACATCCTCCGCGGAGGGGTAGGGCGCGAGGCGCGCATCGCGCGCGTCATCGAATCGTGCGCGCCCGATCTGGTGCTGCTGCAGGAGGCCACGCGGCCGGCGGCCATCGGTGTGATTGCCCGGGCGGCTGGAATGGCCGAGTGGCGGGCGTTCGACCGGCAGTCGCTCGGGTTCATCAGCCGGCATCCCGTGGCGCACGCGGCGTGGCATCGGCCGCTCGTCTCACGCCACGCGTTTCTCGAGGTGCAGCCTGCCACGCATCCGCTCCGCGTCTTCGGTGTCCACCTGAGCGCGGTGCACGCCGCCTGGACCGAGCAGCGGCGGGTCTTCGAACTGCGCGCCGTCCTGCAGGCGATCGGCCAGGGCACGCCGGGCCTCCACGTGCTGGCTGGCGACTTCAACACGCTGGCTCCCGGCGCGTCGCTGGATCGGCGCCGGTTGCCACTGCGCCTGCGCCCCCTGCTGTGGGCGACCGGGGGGCGCGTCCGCTGGCGGACGGTCGCCACGGTGCTCGGGGCCGGCTATGAAGATGCCTACCGCCGCTGCCACCCTGAGCTGCCGGGCTACACGATGCCCACCTGGGATCCGCACGTGCGGCTCGACTATGCGTTCGTGCCGGCCGCACAGGCTGCCACGATCGAGTCCTGCGACGTCGTGGCACACCCGGACGTCGCCGCCGCGTCCGATCACTTCCCCCTGCTGCTTCGACTTGCCGATCGCTGAAGGCACCTCCAACCTCCAGCCCCCAGCCCCCAGCCCCCAACCCCCAACCTCCATCCCCGTCCCTGAGTTACTCTGACCGTATGGCCTGGACAGATGCGCTGGTGGAGTTCGTGGAGAAGGCTGCGCTGCTGCGCGAGTCGATCAAGCGGCGGGGTGACGACGAGCACTATGCGGCACGCGTGGAACGGATGTCGGTGAAGCTCGAAGCCCTTGCGGCGAGCCTCGATGAGAAGGACCCCGAGGCGGCCACGTCCATTCGCGCGGCGTGGGGACGGCCGGTGCGCAGCCTGGCGTTCCGGAATGCGGCGCACCAGAAGGACACCGACTGAGAGGCGCCACCTCTGCGGGGCGCGCAGCGCCTGCCTGACACAGGCCGGCGCCGCGCGTGCCCACAGCGTGGCGACGAGGGTGGGACCTAGGGCTGGCAGGACGACGGCACGGTGAAGCTTTCCGTGATCGTCACCGTGCCACGACGTGAGACGGCACCGTCCGCGCCGACGCCGATTCCGAACTGCGCGAAGGCGTTCCAGATCGGGCAGACCGCCGTCGGATACTGCGACTCGGTCGTGAGGTAGTTGAGCATGCCGTCGCGCATGTCCTCGAATGCCGGCGCCGCGGGCGTGTAGTCCATGCCGCGAACGAAGATGCGGCGGACGTCGGAGTCGGTGAGACCGGCCGCGTTTGCAAGCGTCCGGAACTTCCACATCGCGGCCGCATAGATCTCGCCGTCGTTGTGGACCTCGTAGCTGCCCGTACCGCTGCCGACGAAGGCGTAGGTGTTGGTGTAGGCATCGTAGGGCGCACGGCGGATGCCGTTCGGGTCACTCGCGGCGTACTCGCCGATGCGGTCATCGCCGTTCAGCAGGAAGGCATTCACGTCGCTCGCGCCCTCGCCGACCGCGCCGGCCAGGGCGCCGCTCATGCTGCCGATCATGCGCCACGTCAACCCGTGGCCGTACTCGTGGAAGACCACGTCGGAGTCGACCGCGCCGTCAATCTGCAGCGGCTGCACGGCCTTCATGCGCTCGGTCGCGCTGGCGCCGGCCAGCGTCTTCAGCGTCGCGCCGTCCGCCTTGCCCACCATCACCGACGGAATCGTCACGCGCTTCACCGAGCCCGCGCCCATCGTGAAGGACTCGTTCACGCCCTGGTTGTTGGCGACGATGGCGGCGACGGCACCGGCCGCCTGGGCGTTCTTCACCTTCACGTCGAAGTTGCAGCTGCCGCGGTCGATGATCGCCATCCGGCCCGTCAGGCTGACCGTCGCGGCTGTGCAGCCATCCGCCGGCACCATGGCCGCCAGCGGCGCGGTGACGCCCGTCGAGGTCAGCGCCGGGCCGAAGGCGGCGCCGTTGGCGCCGAACACGGACGCGCCCACCTGCACTTCGTGTGTCGCGCCGGCTCCGGTCCAGAGGTACATCTGCATCCGGGGGCTGCTGCCGTCGTTCGGCGTCGCAAAGTTCGCGTTGTCGGTGCCACCGCCGTCCTGCGCCTCGGCCAGCACCGGATCGCCACCACGGCCCCCGTTGTTGAAGTTGTTCGCCTGGAAGTTGCCGTTCGCCTCCGTGAAGCCGTACGAATACAGATCGTCGTGCATCACGTTGTTGAGGAAGAAGAGGTTCTGGACCGCCACCGCCTTGTTCCCCGACGTGTTCGGCGCCGCGCCGAGATCCGCGACGGTACTGAACGAGCCGTTCGCGACGGCGGTACCGCCGGCATCGGCCCTGTTGTTGTCGTCGGTGTCCAGGTAGGTATCGGCGTTGTTCCCGATGATGTGGTTCGTGGTCTGCGTGCCCGCAAGCCAGCCAGCCGGCGACTGCGCATTCCCGGCACCCGGGCCATTCACCACCGTCTGAGCCCCCTTCGACGGGTCTTCGACGAAGACGTTGTACGAATCCGACGCGGTGCGCGACACCACGTCGAGCACCGCACCCGCCGCGCCGACCAGGGTTTCGTGGAGGCGGTTCCCTTGCTCACTCCAGGTCTCGACGGTCAGGCCGCGCTCGAGCGAGCCATTGTCGGCCTCGAACAGGACGTGCGTGACGCGGGGGGAGGAGTGGAAGAACGGGGTGCGGTCGAACACCACGCCGTTGGCCTGTCTCCGTTCTGCGCCGACGCTGATGTTCTCGCCCGGATAGATCCGTGCGAGGGCCGATCGCAGGGCCTGCGATTCAGGCACGGCAGCACCCGCCACGGACGGCGTACCGGTCGCGAAGTTCTGGGTCAGGAATACCAGGTCGCCGCTCGCCGAGACCGTGGCCTTGCCCGATACACCGTACACCGGCAGGGCGCCGAACTGCTGCGACACCCTGTAGATGCGGACACCGTTCGCGCCCCGGACCGCGTCGCCGCTGACGACGAGGGAGGAGGCGGGAACGAAGAGGCCGCGTTGCGCCAGGAAGCTGGAGATCTGCGCGGCGAGGCCCGACGCCGTCGCGGAGGCCAGGGGCTGCCCGACACTTCCGCTGAACGTCTGCGCGCGGCGAGGAGCGAAGGCGGTGCTCTGCGCGTAACCGGTCGACGCGAGCAGCACGCCCGAGAGGAGCAGGCTTGCAATCAGGGACTTGTGCATGACCAAGAAATCTACACCGGAGCGGGAATGTCCGCTCAAATGAAAGATGGTCAGGAAATATTCGGCCGTTACTGAGGGCTGCCGAGGGCGAAGTTCGACCAGGTCGGGCGCGTTTGGCCCTGCCCCTGATGTCTTTTGTCGTCGCTGACGGAGACTAGCTGGTCGGTGCGGCGCTCGCGTAGCTGAACTGGAGGCGGTCGTCCGCGGCGTCGATGGTAACTGTGCCGCCGTGTTCGAGCGCGCCGAAGAGCAGTTCGTCGGTGAGCACGTCGCGCACCTCTTTCTGGATCACGCGCGCGAGCGGACGGGCGCCGAACACCCGGTCGTATCCCGCCTTGCCCAGCCACGTGCGCGCGGCGGGCGTCAGGGTGATGGCCACTTTGCGCTCGGAGAGCTGGCTTTCGAGCTGCAGGATGAACTTCTCGACGATCGTTTCCATCGCATCCGGCGACAGGGCCTTGAACATCACGATGGCATCGAGCCGGTTCCGGAACTCCGGGCTGAACACGCGTTCGAGCGCACTCTTCGCCTTGCCGGCGGCCAGCTTCGACAGCGTGTCGTCGCCCGTCGTGCCCGTGTCGCCGAAACCGATGGACGCCGATCCCATCTCGCGGCTGCCGGCGTTGGACGTGAGGATCACCACCGTGTTGCGGAAGTCCGCCTTGCGGCCCGAGTTGTCGGTGAGCGTGGCGTGGTCCATCACCTGCAGCAGGATGTTGTAGATGTCCGGATGCGCCTTCTCGATCTCGTCGAGCAGCACCACGCTGTACGGATGCTGGCGGACGGCGTCGACGAGCAGGCCGCCCTGTTCGAAGCCGACGTAGCCGGGCGGGGCGCCAATGAGGCGCGCGACCGCATGCTTCTCCATGTACTCACTCATGTCGAAGCGGATGAACTCGTTGCCGAGCAGGAGCGCAAGCTGCTTGGCCAGTTCCGTCTTGCCGACGCCCGTGGGGCCGGTGAAGAGGAAGCAGCCCGCCGGCCGCTCGGGCTGCCCGAGCCCGGCGCGCGAGCGCTTGATCGCCTGCGCGACGAGGTGCACCGCTTCGTCCTGCCCGAAGACCACGCGGCGCAGCGATTCCTCGAGGCTCCTGAGCCGGTCGCGATCGGACGCGGTCGCCTGGCGATCGGGAATGCGCGCCACCCGCGCGGCCACCTTCTCGATCTCGGGAGCATCGACGACGGGGCGTGTATCGGTCTCGGGGGGCGGCGCGACCGCCGTGGCGTCTGCGTTGGCGGCGGGTGCGGCGGCGGCCGCGGCCGCGAGCGCCTGGAGGCGCGTCACCGAGCCCGCTTCATCGAGAAGATCGATGGCGCTGTCGGGCAGCTTGTAGTCGCGCAGGTGCCGTGAGGCCAGGCGTGCCGCGGCATCGAGCGCCGCGTCGGTGTACCGCACGCCGTGGTGGGCCTCGTAGCGCGCCCGCAACCCCGCCAGGATGCTGACCGTTTCGCTGATGGACGGCTCCTCGACCGCGATCTTCTGGAGGCGGCGCGCCAGGGCCCGGTCCTTCTCGATGTGCTTGAACTCCTCATGGGTCGTCGAACCGATGACGCGCAGCGTGCCCTGGGTGAGCAGCGGCTTCAGCATCGTCGCCAGGTCCATGGTGCCGCCGGACACCGCCCCGGCGCCGACGGTGGAGTGCATCTCGTCGATGAACAGGATCGGACGCGGGCGGGCGGCGAGCGCGCTGACGACCGCCTTGAAGCGCTCCTCGAAGTCGCCGCGGAAGCGCGTGCCGGCCAGGAGCGCACCGGTATCGAGCGAGTAGACCTCGGCGTCCTTCAGCGCCCCCTGCACATCGTCGTTCAGGAGGCGCGCGGCGAGCCCCTCGGCCAGCGCGGTCTTGCCGACGCCGGGATCCCCGACGAACACCGGGTTGTTCTTGCGCCTCCGGCAGAGCACTTCGATGGTGCGCTGGAGTTCCTGCGTGCGGCCGATGAGCGGGTCGAGCTGGCCCTGGCGCGCGCGGTCGGTGAGGTTGACGCAATACGCCGTGAGCGGGTCATTGGTGGCCGACGTCCGCCCGTCGCCGCCGTGCGCCGGTTCGGGGCCGCTCTCGGGGTCGGACGCGCTCCCGGCCTGCGGCGTCTTCGCAATCCCGTGCGAGATGAAGTTGAGGATGTCGAGGCGCGTGACGCCGTGCTCCGTGAGCAGCTGCGCTGCGTAGGTCTTGGGCTGCTGCAGCATGGCGGCGAGGATGTCGCCAGCGTTGGCCTCCTCGCGCTGGGCGCTCTGGACGTGGAGGATGGCCGTCTGCAGCACGCGGCGGAAGGCGATGGTCTGTTCCGGATCCTTGGCCGCGCCGCGCTTCTGCCGCTCGATGGACTCGTCGAGGTACTGATCGAGTTCGCGCCTCAGCTCGGGGAGGTTCGCCCCGCAGGCGCCGAGGATGCGCTCGCCGTCCGGGTCGTGCGCCAGCGCGTAGAGCAGGTGCTCGAGCGTGAGGTACGCGTGGCCGCGCGAGATGGCCTCGCGGAACGCGATGTTGAGGATGACTTCGAGTGCGGGGGAGAACATGATCAGGCGTCCTCGATCGTGGCCTGCAGCGGATGTCCGGCCTCGCGCGCAAGCGTCAGCAGCGAGTCCACCTTGGTTTCGGCAACCTCCCAGGGATACACACCCGCGACGCCCCGCCCCTGGAGATGCACCTGCATCATCACGCGGTAGGCCTCGGCCGGTGTCTTCTGGAAGAGGGTTTCGAGCACGTCCACCACGAACTGCATCGGGGTGTAATCGTCGTTGAGGAGGACCACGTTGAAGAGCGAGGGCTCCTTGATGCGTTCCTCGACCCGCTCCTGGACGGCGCCGCCGGTCTGGTCCTGGCGCCCGGGTCTGTCTGCCATGAATACAGCGTATCGCATGTCTCCGGGGTTGTGCGTCGGCCCGGGAACCGGCGTGTGGTGCGCACGGTAAGATGCGATCGACCGTGACCGCCGTGACCTGGACCTCGACGCCACAGCCGCTCGGCCCGAGCCGCTGGCACTTTCCGGAGCCCGACCAGTGGCCCGACCAGGACCTGGTTGCCGGGGGCGCCGACCTGGAGCCCGAGACGATCATCGACGCGTACGCCCGCGGGCTGTTCCCGATGGTCGTGACCGGGCTCGGCGACACGCTCGGCTGGTGGTCGCCCGACCCGCGCGGCGTCATCCCGCTCGACGGCCTCCGCGTCACGCGCTCGCTCCGGCAGAGCATGAAGCACTTCGAGGTGCGGGTGGACACCTGCTTCGAGGCGGTGATGCGCGGCTGTGCCGACCCGCGGCGGCCCGACGGGTGGATTTCGGAGCCCTTCGTTCGCGCGTACGTCCGCCTGCACGAACTCGGGTGGGCGCATTCGGTCGAGGTGTTCGACCGGGCCGGCGCACTCGCGGGCGGCCTCTACGGTGTGCGGATCAACGGCTTCTTCGCCGGCGAATCGATGTTCCACAGGCAGCGCGACGCCTCGAAGACGGCCCTGGTCGGGCTGGTCGAGCTGATGCGGTCGAGCGGCATGCGGCTCCTGGACACGCAGTGGCTCACCGACCACCTGGCGAGCCTCGGTGGTGTCGAGCTGGCCAGGCCCGACTACCTGGCCGCGCTCGGCCAGGCCCTGGGCCGGAGGGAACGCTAAGGCTGCACGCCGGTGCACCTCTGCCGGTCTATACTTCGGCTCCAATGGAACCCCAAGCAGGCCCGTTGCCGGGCAGCATCGGCCGCTTCACCATCGAGGAGCGGCTGGGCGCTGGCGGCATGGGCGAGGTCTACAAAGGTTTCGATCCCACACTCAGGCGCCACGTTGCCATCAAGACCGTGCGCGCGGATATGGAAGGGCAGGAGTTCGTCGACCGGTTCTACCGGGAGGCGCAGGCCTGCGCCCGGCTCCAGCATCCCAACATCGTCACGGTCTACGAGGTAGGTGAGTACGAGGGGGGCGCGTTCATCGCGATGGAGTACCTCCGCGGGACGAACCTCGCGACGGCCATCGACGACGACAGCCTCGGGCTCCGGGAGAAGCTGTCGATCCTCGTGCAGATCCTCGATGCGCTCGAGCACGCCCACGGCGAACTCGTCGTGCACCGCGACATCAAGCCGCGCAACGTCCACCTGCTCCCCGGGGGGACGGCGAAGCTGCTGGACTTCGGACTGGCGCGCGTGGCGACGGCCGACACGATCACGATGACCGGGTCGGTGATGGGCACACCGCACTACGCGTCCCCGGAACAGCTGCGCGCCGAGCGCGTGGATGCACGCAGCGATCTGTTCTCGACCGGCGTCCTCGCCTACGAGTTGCTCGAAGGGCGACGGCCGTTCGACGGTGAGTCGATCTCCGCCGTGCTGATCAAGGTGCTCAGCGAACCGCCCGCCCCGGCGCACGGTGCATGGCGGGAGACGTTCCCCGAACTCGAGCAGCTCGTGCAGAGGGCCATCGCCAAGTCGCCTGACGACCGCTTCCAGTCCGCGCCCGAGATGCGCGCGGCGGTGACGGCGGTCCTGGACGGGCGTCGCGCCGACCTCGCGGCCTTCGATGCCGGCGCGCGGCGACCGACCCCGGCGAGTGGCGGAGCCGATGCTGCGACCCTGGCCACGGCGCCGGCCCGCGGGACCGCACCGACGGTAACCAGGCTCCCACGGGCGGTCGATGCCACCACAGTTCCGGAACCGCACCAGCCGCCCGCTGGCCGCACGCCAGTGGCGGCGATCGTTGCGGCGGTGTCCGTGGTGGCTCTGGGAGCCGGCGTGTACTGGCAGACGCGTCCGGCCCCGGATGTGGCGGCGACCGCGGCCACGAGTCCCGCGTCGTCGATCACGGATGCTCAGCGTCCGGTGACGACCACCAGCGCATCCTCCGGAGAGGCCGTGCCACCTGTTCCGGCCGCGACGCCCGTTGCGTCCGGTGTGGTCCCACCGGCGTCACCTGCGGCGGCGCTGCGGACACCTTCAGCCGCAACGACCGTGCACGAGCCGGCGCCGGCTCCTGCGGCACCCGCCGCGGCGGACAGCCCGTCCACGCCGGCCGGGGCGAAGGCGGCCTTCAGCGCGGCTGACGCGAAGAACGTCGGCCTCCGGTGGCGGTTGATCCAGAAGCTCGAGTCTGGCGAGGAGGTCGAAGTCGATCCGGCGCGGACGTTCCGTTCGGGCGACCGCGTCCGGCTGGCGTTCGAATCGAACAGTGACGGGTTCCTCTACATCGCCATGCAGGGGTCGTCGCGGCGCTGGGCCGTGGTCTTCCCGAGCGAGCAGATCAACGGCGGCTCGAATGCGGTGACGGCGGGTTCGCCGTACCAGATGCCCGACAACGGCTGGTTCCGCTTCGACGAGACCCCGGGTACCGAGGAGCTCTTCGTGGTGTTCAGCCGCCAGCGCCTGGCCGAGATGCCCGGCTTCACGCGTGGCGCCCGCCGCGGCGATAGCGTGCCTGCCAAGGCGGTCGAAGACATGCGGCAGCGCCTGGCGTCACGCGACCTGGTGTTCGAGAAGGACTCCAGCCAGCGCGGACCGAAGGGCACAGCCTCCCAGGTGCAGTACGTCGTCAACCGCGATGAACTGGCCGCGGCCGTCGCGGTCACCATCTCCCTCGTGCACGCGCAATGATCGGCACGTGCAGTCGCCGCGCGGCGGTCCTGTGCCTGCTGGTGCTGATGGCCATGGTCGCGCCGTCGGCGCAGCAGCCACCCGCACGCCCTGCGCCAGCGCCCGGACAGGCCGGGCGCGACCTTCTGTTCGAGGCAGACACCACCCCGGCACCGGTGCCGCGGGGCTACGCCGTGATCGTGGGCGTGGCGCACTACGAGAAGCTCGACGCAAGCCGGCAGCTGCAGTTTCCCGAGTCGGACGCCGACGCGATGTACCGCGTCCTCATCAGCAAGGAAGGCGGAGCCTTCCCGCCCGAGAACGTCCGCCTGCTGAAAGGACGCGACGCCACGCTGGCCAACGTCAGGGCGGCGATCGAGGACTGGCTGCCGTCGGTGGCGCAGCCGGCCGATCGCGTCGTCGTGTACTTCGCCGGTCACGGCTTCGTGCAGCAGGACAAGGGCTACCTGGCGCCGTGGGATGTGGACCCGGAGCACCTGGCGGAGACCGCCTACCCGATGGACCGGCTCGGCGAGGTGCTCGCCGACAAGGTGCGGGCGAACTGGAAGGTGCTGCTGGCCGACGCCTGTCACTCGGGCAAGATCAACGCGGAGACCAGCAACGAGTCCCTCGAGGCCACGTTCAACCGCCTGCCGTCGCGGTTCCTCACGCTGACCGCCACGGGTGGGAACGAACAGAGCTACGAGGACCCGGCGCTGGCCACCGGCTTCGGCCTGTACACGTACTTCGTGGTGCAGGCGTTCCGCGGCTACGCGGACAACGACCCGTGCGACGGCCGCATCACCGCTGACGAACTGGTCGGGTTCGTGCGCGCCAACGTGCGCCGGTACGCGCGGGAGCGACAGCTCTCGCAGACGCCGACGGCGCGCGGAGACTATGAGCCGGGGATGCTCCTCGGCGTGGCGAAGGAGTGCCTGGCCTCTGGCGACACGGCGCCGTCGATGGTCGGCACCGCGATTGTCGAGGCGAACCTGGACGAGGTGACCGTCTACGTCGACGGCACGCGCGTCGGCGTTGTCTCGAAAGGCGCGACGCTGACCGTGCCCGGACTGAGCGCCGGCCTTCACGAGTTCGTGGGGGAGCGGGCCGGGTACGAACCCGACCGGCAGCAGGTGATGATCGCGCCCGGGCAGGACGTGGCGGTGACGCTGCGGGTCCGCTACGCGCGCCGCGTGCGCCCCCAGGCCGCCGACCTGAACGACCAGGGTGAGCGGCTGCTGTTCTCGCGGCGCTCGTCGCTGAGTCTCCTGAACCTCGTGCCGGCCGATCGCACCCAGAGTGAAGAGGACCTCCGGCGGGCGGCGCGGTTGTTCGAGCGCGCGCTGGCCGAGGATCCGGCCTTTGCGCGCGCCGCGCAGCGGCTCGGCGAAACCTGGCAGCTGCTCGGTGAGTTCGACCGGAGCGTGACGGCGTTCCGCCAGGCGCTGGCGATCGATGCGACGGACGGGCAGGTTCGCACCGCGCTGGCTGCGGTCCTGATCGAGCGGGGCGACGCCGACGAGGCGATCCGTGAGCTGGTCGAGGTGCTGCGGAGCGCGCCGGCTGACGACCAGGCGCACGCGATGCTGGCGCGCGCGTACTGGGACAAGGCGGCCTGGCCGCAGGCGATCGAGCAGGCCACACTGGCGCTCGCCAGCAACAGGACCAACGCCCAGGCGATGCTGTGGCGTGCCGATGCGCGGCGGCAGCGTGCAGCCTCGATGCCGCGAGGCGAACCGCAGCGGCGGCTCTACGCCGAGGCACGCGACGACTACCGCGCCTTCATCGATCTCACCAACTTCGCGAGCGGCACCGCGTCACGGCTGGCGTTTCACTTCATCGGATTCGGTGTCGGCCACCGTGCGCACGCCGACCGGGCCGTCGCCTGGAACGGCCTGCGCAGCGCCGGCTTCCTGGGGCTGTGCCTCACCGAGCAGAAGGTCGGGAACCCGCTCCGCGCGCGCACCTACTGCCAGCGCGCGCTGCGACATGCCCCGTCCGATCCCATCGCGTGGTTCCTGCTGGGCAACATCAACCGGGACCTGTTCAACCTGGACGCCTCGTGTGACTCCCTGGTGTCGGCGCAGAAAAGCTACGAGCAGATGCTGCGCCTGAATGCCGACATCGAGGAGGCGCGCAACGCGCGCGCCTACCTGCAGCAGATCGCGCCGATTGCCCGCACGCTGGAGTGCCACGGGTGAAGGCCTGCCTGGTGGCCGCCGCAGCCTGTGCCCTGGCACTGGCCACGTCGCAGCCCGCCTCCGCGCAGGCGAGCGGCGGGCCCGCGGCCCGACTCACACTGGCCGACGCGGTGGCCGCCGCCCTCGCCCGCAACGACCGGCTCGCCACCCAGCAGGACGCCGTCACGTCGGCGGACCTGGGGATCCGCCTCGCGCGCAGCGCTTTCCAGCCCAGGGTGACGCCCAACATCCTGGGCTCGTTTGGCCAGACGAACGTCAGCAGCCAGACCTACCGCGTGGATCTCAGTGAGCGTTTCGTGACGGGAACGGAGGTGCGCGTCGGCGTCGGCACCGCCACCTCCCAGATCCCCGGCACGAGCGCGGGCAGCGACATCCGCTTCTACAACGCCGATACGACGGTCGCGATTACGCAGCCGCTCCTGAAGGGCTTCGGCCGCTCGGTCAGCCGCCTGGCGCTGACCAGCGCCGAATCGCGGCGCGAGGAGGCGCTCAGGCAGCAGGCGCTGGCCGAGCAGCAGGTGGCGGTCGACGTCGCCACGGCGTACTACCGCGTGCTCGCGCAGGAGTCGTTCGTCGAGGTGGCACGGCAGAGTGTGCAGCGTGGCCGTCAACTGCGTGAAGCCGCCGAAGCGAGGCTCGACGCCGGCCTGGTCTCGCAACTCGACCTCCTCCGGGCCCAGCAGTTCGTGACGCAGGCCGAAGGACAGCTGTTCGATGCCCAGTCCGCTGTCGAGGACGCACGCGACCAGCTGCTGTTCCTGATGGGCCGAGAGGCCGGGGCCCCGTTCGAGATCGAGCCCGAGATCCGCACCGTGCCTGACGTACCCGACGGCGAGCGGGCGGTCGCCACGGCGCTGGCGACACGGCTCGACCTCCGAAGCCGGCAGGCCGATGTGAACGACGCCGAGCGGCGCATCAGGTACTCGCGGAACCAGCTGCTGCCGCAGGTCGACGTGAACCTCGCGCTGACGCGGCGGACAACGTCGGACACGCTCGCCCGCAGCTTCGGGCTCGACGGCTACACGTTCGCGACGTTCTTCACCATTGCCGCGCCGCCGGATCGGACCGCGCAGCTGATCGAATTCCAGAACGCGCGCCTCGAGGACCGTCGCCGCCGCCGCGACCTCGCGCTGGCCGAGCGCCAGGTGGCAGACGACGTGCGTCGCGCGATGCGGGAGCGCGACCGGCTGCTCCGCGCGGTGTCGGCTGCCGACGCCAGCGTCGACCTGTCGAGGCAGGAAGCCGAGGTCGCACGCATCCGCAACGAGCGGGGACTGTCGAACAACCTGGATGTCATCGCCGCCGAGGGGCTCCGCTTGCAGGCGGAGAGCCGTCGCGTCCAGGCCCGCGCAGACGCTGCGGTGGCCGCCATTCGGCTGCGCGCGGTGCTCGGGATCCTTGCGCCGCGGACCGACTTCGGCCAGCCCGCGGCACTGCCGGTGCAGCCGTGAAAGCCCTGCGCCGGTTCGGCGCTGTTGCCGCGGTCGTCGTGGCTGTGCTCGGCCTCTGGCGCCTGGGGCGCGGCAGCGATGCGGCGCCGTTGACGGCACCGGTGACGCGCGGCTCGCTCACCTCCGACCTGACCGTGACCGGCACGCTGAAGCCGGTGCGGTCGATCACTTACCGGTCGCCCGTGCCCGGACGTGAGCTCGAGATCGTCTGGCTCGCGGACGAGGGCGCCCGTGTCGCCGCCGGGGATCCGCTGGTGCGCCTCGATACGAGCGAACTCGAACGTGACATCGAGCGGCAGCGCCAGGAACTGCGGCAGCTCCGGCTCGACCTCCTCGCTGCCCATGGCGAGCGGCAGGAGGCGGAGGCTGCGGTCCAGATGGCCACGGAGGGCGACGGCGCGCTCTCGCTCGCGGAAGCGAAGGCCAGCCTGCAACTGGCGGAGAAGAAGCGCGATCGCTTGTCGGAGACGTATGAAGGGCTTCGCCCCCTCCTTGCACGAGGATTCATCACCCGCGACGAACTCTCGCGGACGCAGAGCGACCTCGACCAGGCCGAGCAGGATCTCCAGCTCGCCCGCAAGCGCGCGGACGTCGTCGAGCGCCTGGCGCAGCCGCGGGCACAGCAGCGCGCCGAGGTCGCCCTCGCCCAGAAGCGGGCGCAGGTCGAGTCGATGGTGGGCCGGGTCGAGGAGGCCGAGGCGCGCCTGACGACGCTGACGGGGTTGCTGGAGGGGTGCCGGCTCGTCGCCCGCGGGCCCGGGCTCGTCGTCTACGAGACGCTGCTGAGTGCCAATCCCCGCCGCAAGGTGCGCGTGGGCGATCGCGTCACGCCCAGCCAGGCCATCGTCACCATCCCGGAAGTCTCGCGCATGACGGTCGAGGCGAGCGTGGCCGAGGCGGAGGTGCAGGCGGTGCGTGCGGGCCAGGCGGCCGCCGTGCACATCGAAGCCTTTCCTGGACTGGCGCTGAGTGGCCGCGTCGTCCGTGTTGGCACCGTCGCCGCGGCGCAGCCGGATCGTCCGCTCGATGACAAGCGGTTCGAGCTCGTGATCGACGTCGAGGAGACAGAAGACAGCCTCCGGCCAGAGATGAGCGCGCGGGCTGACATCCGCGTGGCAGAGGAGCAGGACACCCTGCTCGTCCCGCTTGCGGCCGTGGCCGTCGACGCGGGCGTGGCTCGCGTGCGCGTCAGCGACGGCAGGGCCTTCAGCGAGCGCGTGGTGCAACTGGGTGCGTCGGACAGACGGTTTGTGTCCGTCCGAAGCGGGCTGCGCGAAGGGGAGCGCGTCGTGCTCGACGCGCCGGTTGAGGACGCAGGCGGAGCGTCGGTGGCGCAGCGCGGAGGAACACCTGCTTCCCGTCGCTGAGTGGACGGACGCCGTGCGCGAGGCGCGCGAGGCGCTGTCGGTCCACCTGCTGCGCACGACCCTCAGCGTGCTGGGTGTTGTACTCGGCGTCGCGGCCATCGTCGCGGTCACCTCCGTCGCGGCTGGCGCCGAGCGGCAGGCGCTGGCGGACGTCGAGCGACTGGGGCTCGACAACCTGGTGGCCCGAAGCGAAGGGTCGAGTGCCTACCCGGTGCAGTGGCACGGGCTCACGGTGGCGGATGCGCGTGCGCTCGAGCGCGTGGTTCCGGCGGTGACGCGTCACGCCGCGGTCGTGGAGCGGCAGCTGCCGATCGCGGCCGGTGGGCAGCGGCAGGTGGCGTCGGTGCTCGGCGTCGAGGCGTCGTTCGCGGAGATCGTCCGGCTGCAGCTCGGGGCGGGGCGGTTCCTGTCGGCCGTCGAAGGAGACCGGAGCACGCGGACCTGCGTACTCGGCGCGGACCTCGCCAGGGCCCTGTTCGGGACGCGCCGCGCGGTCGGCGAGTGGGTGCGCGTCGGACCGGACGCGTTCCTGGTGATTGGCGTGCTCGCGCGCCAGGGCACGACGCAACGGGGTGGCGGGCTCGCGTGGCACGCAGTCGACCAGTCGGCCTTCGTGCCGCTTCCGACGCTCACGGGCCACGGCATCGCCGCCGTTCCGACGCAGCCGGCGGACGAGATCTGGCTCGGGCTCGACAGCGGCGCCCGTGTGGAACAGGCGGGCCTCGTGCTGCGGCGTGCGCTGGACGCACGTGGTGTGAGCCAGGCCTCGGTGATCGTGCCGCGCGAACTGCTCGCGGAGCGCACCCGGACGCAGCGGCTCTTCGCCGCGCTCGTCGGTGGCGTCGCCGGCCTCGTGCTCCTCGTGAGCGGCGTCGGCATCATGAACGTGCTGCTCATGTCGGTCAGCGAACGCGCACATGAAATCGGAGTCCGGCGCACCGTCGGCGCCACCACCGCCAGCGTCGCGCGGCAGTTCATCGTCGAGGCGACGGTGATGACGATTGGGGGAGGGCTTGCGGGACTGCTGACCGGCGTCGTCGTGGCCCGGGGCATCACGTCGCTGGCCGGCTGGGACACCTACGTCTCGTGGCGTGCCGCGCTGGTGGCGCTCGTCGTGTCGGCGCTCACGGGGCTCCTCGCGGGCGTCGAGCCGGCCAGGCGGGCTGCCGCGCTCCAGCCGGTGGACGCACTCCGGCGGGAGTGACGTCGCGCCCGCCTACCGCAACGTGATCGTCGTGGTACCGGTGCCTCGGCCCGTGTCCGCGGCGCCCGATACGACGTCGCTCTTCGTCACGGTGATCGTGGCCACGCCTCCGGCGAGCGAGCCCGAGACGGTTTCGGTCTCCACGATCGTTCCTCCGGGGAACGAGCCCGTGCTGGTGTCGCTCCCGCTGAACGCGCTCTCGCTTCCGGTGAGCGTGAACCTCCGGCCCCACGAGACCGAGCTCCCGACCACGTTTGCGCAAGTGCCGGCGATGATGCCTTCGGTGCCGTCCATGCCGAACGTGGCCGAAAACGAGGTGCCGCTGCCGTTCTGGATGAAGTGGGCGGTCCCCTGGGAGCGGACGGTGTAGCTGCACCCGAGGGCACCCACCTGGTTGTTCCGGAACACACGGTCCCACTGGAAGTCGTAGGTACCGGTCAGTTCGCCCGCCTTGTCCACCGCCGTCTTCACGGCGTAGGCGCCGCCTGCCGCTGCCGCACCGGCGATCACCAGCGTGGTGGTCGACAGCCCTCCAGCGATCCCCGCAGCCGCGCCAGCCCCGGCAGCCGCGCCGCCCGCGCCCGCTGCACCAGCGGCCGCTGCGCCCCCGGCCGCACCGCCTGCCACCGCGGTCGTTCCGCCGGCTGAGCCCGCTGCGGCACCGCCGCCCGCGGCAGCCTGCGCCGCCGTCAGCACGTTGGTCTGCGTGATTGTGATGGCGGCCGTCTGCCCCTGAAACGAGGCGGTCGCGGCGATCTGCATGGGGCCCGCGCTCTCCGGGACGAACCCGAGTGCCGTGGCGCGCCCCGCCGCATTCGTCGACACCGCGAGCGTGCGTGCGCCGCCGAACGACCCGCGTCCCGTACGGATCGCAAAGCGCACGATGGCGCCAGCCACCGGCTGATCGTTGCGATCGCGAACTTCGACCACCGGCGCGACGGCCGTCCGCTGCTGGATGATGTTCACGGCATCCTCGCCTTCTATCACGACGATGCGCAGGGAGGGGCGGGCTGGCTGGGCCACGGCAGGCGCAGAGAACAGCAGCAGGCACGCGAGCCAGGCGCCTGCGCGCACGGCCCGGCGGAGCATGGGCATGGACGGGTCCTTTTCGTTACGCACGACGCGCCGAGTGTAACCGAGAGACCCCGCTATCCATCGCAATCGGCGCGAACGCCACGCCCTTGAGTCGCCAGGCGTGCGCCGCGGCCGAGGCGTGCGCCGTGCGTTCCCGTGAACGGTGTCGAGCCTCCGACACCGCCGCGTGGCGGATGGGCGGGCGGCTGACGCCGCGGCCTCGACCGTCGCGCTGTTTTCCGAGCGATCGGCCCTGCCGCCGCGGCCGTAGGTGCGGGAGTCGATCTTGCTCTGGAAGCGGCTGGACAGGTTTCTCATGGGCGTGCTGGCGGCACTGGCAATGGCAGCAGCGATCATGGCGGACCCGGCGGCGAGCGCCGGCAGCGCCGGCGCGGCTGCTGCGGCCTCGGCAGACGCCACATCCCGCCACATCTCGGTCCGCCTCCACGACTACGCCGGCCTCGACGAGACAGACCTCCGGGACACACAGGAGCAGGTGTCGGAGATCTACGGCGCGGTTGGCGTCGTGCTCGACTGGCGCGCGGCCGTGCGTCCCGACCGTGTGCAGGCGGGACTCGAAGGCTGGCCGAGTGATCCTCCGGCCACCTTGTCCGTCCTGATCGTCACCGAGGACATGGCGCGCGGCATCCGCATCCGGGATGAGGTCGCCGGCTACGCGGCGGTGAACCCCGTCGGCGGCGGGAGCGTCGCTTTCATGGTCGCCGACCGGGCCCGGCGCATCGCCATGTCCGCGCGCGTCGGCCTTCCCAGGATCGCCTCGAGCGTCATCGCGCATGAACTCGCGCACCTGCTGATGCCCAACAGGCCGCACTCCCACGACGGTCTCATGAAGGCCAACTGGCAGCCCCTCGATTTCCGCTTCTCGGTGAGCCGTGCGTTCTCGAGAGCCGAGGCGGAGATCATCCGCAGGGGAGTGGCACGGCTGGCGCGTGAGACGGTTCGCGCCGACAACTAGCGCCCGTCTTCCACGCACGATCCCGCCAGACATTTGTGACTCCGCGTCCGGGTCGTTCGGACAGTTGTGTCGCCCTGGCTCGGGTGCGGATCGCGGAATTGCTGGGAAAAACGCCGAACGCCTGCGTGGCGAACCTCTTGCTCAGTGGATGACGGCAAGGAGGATTCACAGACCATGTTGTCCCGGCGTTCGGTGTTGATGTTGCTGCTCCTCGGTGCTGCGCCCGCTGCGCTCACCGCGGCCCCGCGCGAAACGATGAGTGCGGTGTCGATTCGGATCCACGATTACTCCGGCTTCGACGAACAGCAGCTGCAGCAGGCCCAGCGTCAGGTCAGTGATACCTACTCGCGGATTCGCGTGCGCCTCGACTGGCGTGCGCTGGTGCGGCCGGCCGAGATCGAAGCGGGGCTGCAGGCGTGGCCCGACGACCCCCAGGCCACGATGACCATCGTCGTGCTCTCGGGCGAGATGGCTGCACGCCTCCGCGTGCCGGAGCAGGTGGCCGGCTACGCCCCGATCACCAGGGAGCGCGGCGGACGCATCGCCTTCGTCGTGGGCCCGCGCACCCGGGCCATTGCCGAGGACGGACGCGTCGCACCGTCGCAGGTGCTGGCCGGCATCATCTCGCACGAGGTGGCGCACCTGCTGATGCCCGACCGCTCGCATTCGCCGATCGGGCTGATGCGGGCGCACTGGACGCCCGCCGAGTTCAGGCTGATCCAGCAGAGACACTTCTCGCCGGCAGAGGGCTCGGCCATCCGGCAGTCACTCCGGCTCATCGACGGTGGCCCCTCACGGGTGGCGGACTAGATCATGACAACCCAGGACAAACGCGCAGCCGCGCTCGACATGGTGGGGGAGTGCACGGTCCGCCTCGGTGATCTCACCGACGTGGGCGCCGTGCGGGAGATGGTGCGGACGCTCGCGGCGCGAGCGCAGGCGCTGCAGGGCACGCTCGACGATCGGCCGTACTTCACGCGGACCATGTCACGACTCGCGCATGTCGTGCGTGCGCATGGCTGGGTGGAGGTCGCACGCGAGACGCTCGAGTGGACGATGGCGCTCGGGGCGATGGACGGGTACGTGCTGAGTGAACTCGCGGAGTGTCACCTGGCCCGTGGCGATGTCCAGGCGGCGGAGGCCACGCTGGTGCGTGCGCGCACGGCGGGCGTGGCGACCGATGCGATCTACACCTCGCTGGTGAAGGCGCACGGTCGCGCGGGCCGCATCGCCGACGCCCGGCGCATCTTCGACCAGGCGCGCGCCGATCGCGCGCTGACCGCGTTCACGTATCCGGCCTTGATCGCGGCCTACGGCGTCGTGGGCGACCTGCGCGCGGCGCGCCTCGCGTTCGAGTCGGCGAAGCATGACGGGCAGTTGAGTCCGCCGGCGTTCACGGCGCTGGCGACCGCCTGCGGAACGGTGGGCGACCTCGCCGGGGTGGACGCCGTCCTGTCCATGGCGCGTGCGGCCGGCCACCCTTCGTCGCGCCTGACGCTGACGGCGATTCGGGCACACCTGGAGGTCAGGCAGTTCGCGGCGGCGCGGCGGGTGCTCGAGGAGGCCAAGGGCCGAGGGCTGGTGGACGGCGCGTGCTATGCCGTGCTGATTGCCTCGTGCCACAAGGCCGGGCGTCACCGCGAGGCGAAGCGGGTGTTCGCCAGCGCCACGGCCGACCCGTCACTCTCGCCCGACGATCGCCGGCGCATCAAGCACGCGCACGCGCGCACCCGGCGGGACGTGGCGGCGCGCGGCGCCGTGATGGCCGCCTGAGCCGTCGGGTACACTGGCGTCGTGACCACGACGCGCGACATGCTCGAACTCGGACTCGACACCTTCGGCGACGTGACGCTCGACACGAGCGAGCGTCCGTTGCCGCACCCGCAGGTGCTCCGCCACATCGTCGAGGAGGCGGTGCTGGCCGACCGGCTCGCCCTGCACTTCTTCGGGGTCGGCGAACACCATCGGGTCGACTTCGCAGTGTCGGCCCCCGAAGTGGTGCTGGCGGCGATTGCCGGGCGCACCTCGCAGATCCGGCTGGGGTCCGCCGTCACCGTGCTCAGCACCGACGATCCCGTGCGCGTCTTCCAGCGGTTCGCCACGCTGGACGGGCTGTCCAATGGACGGGCCGAGGTGATCCTGGGACGCGGCTCGTTCACGGAATCGTTTCCGCTCTTCGGCTTCGAACTCGCCGACTACGACGTGCTCTTCGAGGAGCGGCTGGACCTGTTCGCACGCCTCCTCGCTGAGGAATCGGTGACGTGGTCCGGCAAGACGCGGCCGGCCCTGCGCGATGCACGCGTCTACCCGCCGACCGAGCGGGGCCTGCGCACGTGGGTCGGCGTCGGCGGGAGTCCCGACTCGGTGATACGCGCGGCCCGGCACGGGTTGCCCCTGATGGTCGCGATCATCGGCGGCAACCCCCAGCGCTTTGCGCCGTGGGTCGATCTGTATCACCGGGCCCTCGCGCAGTTCGGCCGCGCCGCGCTGCCCGTGGGCGCGCACTCGCCAGGGCACGTCGCGGAGACCGACGAGCAGGCGCGCGAGGAACTCTGGCCACACTACGCCGCCATGTTCGGCCGCATCGGGGCGGAGCGCGGGTGGCCCCCGGTGACCCGTGCGCAGTTCGAGCGCGAGTGCGGACCTGATGGAGCCTTGTGCGTGGGCGCGCCCGAGACAGTCGCGCGGAAGATCGCGGCCACCGCTCGCGCGCTCGGCCTCTCGCGCTTCGACATGAAGTACAGCAACGGCACGCTGCCCCATGAACGCCTGCTGCGCAGCATCGAGCTCTACGCCACCCAGGTCGTGCCGCGCGTGCGTGCCCTGCTCAGCGGCAGCCACTGAGACCGCCAGCGTTCATCCAGCGATGTCGAATCGGAGGGCGGGAAGACGGACGCGTTTGTTGCTTGGTTTACAAAGTTCGTTAGTGGGCTTTCGTATTCTGAAAACGACCAGAATGCGCTTCGTCGCGTGAATGTGATCCTGTATGTTTCTAGCTGAGCCGGTGGGGCGTCGTAGCCGGCGCGACGCTGGGATACAGGGAGAGAACGAGAACTCACTATGGTGAAACGCCACGCGAAGAACGGGAACGCCGGGGCTCCGGCCGATCCGGCCCTGCAGTTCCTGCAGACGGTCTGGCAGCTGGAGCACGCGCTGGAGCGCGCGTCGAAGCGCATGGAAGACACGATGGGGATCAGCGCGCCCCAGCGATTTGCCCTGCGCATGATCGGGGCGCAGCCCGGCATCACGGCGGGAGAGCTGGCCGCAGTGCTCCACCTCCATCCGAGCACGGTGACCGGCATCGTGCAGCGCCTCGAGGCGCGCAAGCTCGTGAAGCGCACCTCGAACGAGACTGATGGTCGCGTGGCGCACCTGAACCTGACCGCCGCGGGCACGAAGGCGAACCAGCCCGCCGGAAAGGGCACGATCGACCGGGCCGCCCGCGTGGCGCTCACGCGCTGCCCCGCCACACAGCAGAAGGCCACGGCGGCCATGATGAGCGAGTTCACCGCGGAGCTGATGAAGCTCTGATCCCTCACACGGTGGCGCGTCCGATCGCCAGTCGGTCGGACCGCCGCACGTGCCTCTTTCCCCCACCCACCCGTTCGACCCGCGCGTCCGATTCCGGCCGACCCTTCCGCGCGTAGGGGCGGTGCTGACGAGAGCCTTCGGAGCCCCGCGAGGGGTGTCTTCGACTATGCTGTGCGCCAGTATGGAGGCGTACATGGTGCGGCAAGCGGTGTTCGCGTGGAGCCTGGTTCTGACAGCGGCGGGGGCCGTACTGGCGCAGGATGGTGCGCCCCGCAACGACCTGCCGCAGCCCTACAGGACGACGCGCGACTGGGGCGAGCTTCCACCCTCGATCAAGACCTGGCCCGCCGTCACCGCTGTGGAAGTGACGGACACGGGCATCATCTACGTAATCGAGCGCTGCAACGCCAACTCGTGCGAGGGCCGGTCCGAGCCGCCCATCCTCAAGTACAACGCGCAGGGCACGCTGCTCAAGGCGTGGGGAGAGAACCTGTTCAACTTCCCGCACGGGGCGGCCGTGGACCCGCAGGGCAACCTCTGGGTGACCGATGCCAGGGGTGGCGGAGGCAAGGGGCACCAGGTGATCAAGTTCGATCCCGAGGGCAAGGAACTGATGCGACTGGGGAAGGCGGGCATCAGCGGTTCGGGACCGGACCTCTTCGATCAGCCGAACGACGTCCTCATCGCGCCGAACGGCGACATCTTCGTGGCCGACTCGCACCGGAACGGCAAGAACAACCGGATCGTCCATTTCACGAAGGACGGGCGGTTCATCAAGGAGTTCGGCACCAAGGGCAGCGGACCGGGGCAGATCAGCGAACCCCACACCATCGCGATGGACTCACGCGGGCGCCTCTTCGTCGGCGACCGCGAGAACAATCGCATCCA
Source organism: Vicinamibacterales bacterium (assembly GCA_046331345.1). GTDB lineage: Bacteria > Acidobacteriota > Vicinamibacteria > Vicinamibacterales > CAVVIG01 > CAVVIG01. The sequence goes on from JAXLRA010000009.1 coordinate 344,719, forward strand.
GATCTTCGACCAGAACGGCACCTTCATCACCCAGTGGCATCAGTTCGGCCGGCCGAGCGGGATCTCCATCACGAAGGACGACACGATGTACGTCGCCGACTCGGAGTCCGGTCCGGACACAGGAGCGCACGAGCTGATGGGGATCCGGAAGGGGATCCGTATCGGCAGCGCCAGGGACGGCAAGGTGACCGCCTTCATCGAGGACATGGAGCCGACGCGTGCCGACCATTCGGGCGCCGAGGGGCTCGGCGTCGACGCCCAGGGCAACGTCTACGGCGCGGTGGTGCGGCGCCAGATGCTGGAGCGGCACGTGAAGAAGTAGGCCGGCCTCGCGCGTTCGTCCTCCCGGATGAGTTCGATTGCAAGGAGTTGTAGGACGGAATGCCTCAAGAGGGTCATCGTGGGGTCGATTACCCACCCGACCCATGGCGCGGCCGACCTTCGCTCCGACCGGGCGGGAACGACAGTTCGACCACCACGAGCTGTTCTTCTCGACGACGGACCCCAAGGGGGTCATCCTCAGCGGCAACGATGTCTTCGTGCGGGTGAGTGGGTACTCACGCGAGAAGCTCGTCGGCCAGGCCCACAACATCATCCGCCATCCCGACATCCCGCAGGCGGTCTTCAAGCTCCTCTGGGATTACCTCGAGGCTGGCAAGCCCTTCGCCGGCTACGTGAAGAACATGGCCGCGGATGGCGGCCACTACTGGGTGGTCGTGCTCGTGGTGCCCATCGACCGCGGTTACCTGTCGGTCCGGTTCAAGCCGTCCACGCCCGTGCTCGGCGTCGTCGACAGCGTCTACAAGCAGATGCTCGCGGTGGAGAAGAGCGTCGGCACCGCTCCGGGCGCCTGGCGCACCGGGATGCAGCTGGCCACGACGTTCCTGCTCGACGCGCTGAAGTCGAAGGGCTTCAACAGCTACGACGACTTCATGCAGACGATCCTCGCGGCGGAACTCGCCAGCCACCGCGCGCTCCTGGACAAGCGGCCGGCCGACGTGCGTGCCCGCGAATCGCAGCGCGACCAGGAACTGAAGGTGATGCTCGACGAGTGCGGCAGCGTCGACACGGAGCTGGGCGGGCTCTTCTCGCGCATGGGCACCTTCCTCGAGGTCATCAAGGGGCTGGACGGCAAGGCGGTGTTCCTGCGTGAGCTCGCCGCGAACATGCACCTGGTCTCGCTCAACGCCCTGATTGGGTCGTGTTCCGAAGAGCGCGGAGGCGAAGCCTTCTCGGTCGTCACCCAGGACCTCGCGGCGCTCTCGAAGGAGAGCACGGGCACCATCGAGGTGATCACGCGGGAGCTCCTCACGCTCACGTCGTCGCTGCGCGACACGGCGTTCAGCATCAACGCCGCCAAGCTGCAGGTCGAGATGACGATGTTCTTCCTGCGGGAGCTTGCGGCGTCCGGGGCGGACTGGGTGCACTCCGATCAGGGTCGCATGACACGGGCGGACATTGCCACGCTGCGCGACTCGTTCCGCTCGAGCGTGTGGCGAATCTCCGAGGCGGTGACGCGCGCCAGCGAGCCGATCCCGACGCTCCTGCGCATGGAAGCCGACCTGAGCGCCGAGCTGCGCCGCATCTCCTGCGTCCGGCTCGTGGGCAAGATCCACTCGACGGGCCTGGCGGGCGAGGCCCACTTCCACGAAATGCTGGACCGGATCCTCGAGCAGTTGACGCGTGCGACCGCCGAACTCGAGGAACTGACCGCGGGCGTCGTCGGGCTGCAGGGCCAGATCCCGGAACTGCAGGCAGCCGCGGGCCGGGTCCAGGGTCGGAGCTGCGGCTGCCGGCACCTGCTCGACGTCGCGGCGTAGCTCAGCCCGCTCGGGACAGGGTGGTGAGGTTCGCCACGGCCCGCTTCGAAACAGGCCGTGGCGATGGTGTCCGCCGCGTCCGATGCCGGCGGTGACGGGTCAGTCGCGGCCGCGGCCCGAGCCAGAAACGCTGCCCGAGTTCGATCCGCTTCCCGAGTTGGACCCGCTGCCGGAGTTCGAGCCACCGCTGGAGGAGCCGCCGGACGGCGATGCGCCGCCGGTCTTCTTGACCTCGGACGCGAGAATGCTGCCGTTCGACTGACGCGCCCCCTCGACTTCCACGGTGTCGCCCTTCGCCAGGCTCGCGCAGCGCACATCATCGAAGTTGGTGGACGCGTTCGTCGTCACGATGGTTGTGCCCACGGTGAAGGAAATGCTCGGGCACGAGGCGGTCGAAATCGACACGATCGCTCCGGTGACCTTGGCTTCCGAGGCGTCGTGGCTGCTGTCGTTGCCGGAGGCGCCCCCATGGTCGTCGTTGGTGCCGGCCGCGCTCTCGATGTTCACGCGCGATGCGACGACCAGGCTGCCAGACAGCACGCCGTGCACTTCGACGCGCGCTCCGGCGGCCAGCGTCGAACTCGGGACCGTGACCCCGCTCTTCGTGATCACCGCCGCGGCTGGCACCGACACGACCGTGCCTGCCGCGCCGACGGTGAACGAGCTGCCGTTCACGGCGGTGATCACCCCGGACACCTCGACCTGATTGTCCGGGCTCTGGTGGCGTGAGTCGTCGACGACCGCCGAGGCACCGCTCAGGCGGACGGTGACCTTCAGGTCGTCGTTCACATTGACCGTGCCGACGGTGATCTGCGCCGACACGCCCGTCCCGGTGATGGTGAGCGTGACCGGGCCGGCCGGCACATTCTGCAGGGCGAACGCGCCGCTGTCGTCGCTGACCACACTGATGGACGTCCCGTTGACGGCCACCGTGACCTTGCCGAGACCGGCGCTCATCGCGGAGAGACCTGCCGCCTGCGCGCCGCTCAGCACCACGCCCGAGACGCGGGCTCCGGTTACAGCGGCCGGTGTTGGTGACGGGCTCTGGGCGGCCGGCGCTGCAGGCTGCGAGGGTGCCAGGGGCGAACCCGTGGTGCCTTTCGAGCAGGCACCGGCAGTGACGGCGATCGCCAGGAGGACGGGGACGAGCGAGCGTGAACGGCAGGACATGGGCATTCTCCTCAGGCAAAGCGGGCCAGGCACCAGGGACCTGGGGGATGGTGCGACGCGCACGCCGCACCGGTCCCCATGAGAATCGCCCTGGTGGCTCACCCGTGTGTCAAGGTGATGCCAAGAACTTGTCAATTCAGTGGCTGCGCTACTGCACCCTCCAGGGAGACATGGTGGACCAGCCCTTGAGCGCCGTCCGGGCCCACTCGGTGCTCCGGTCCGTGTGGCAGGACGTGCACGGATTCGGCACCTTGAACTCGTCGGTCATCGTCGGCGTGATGAAGGCGAAAGTGTGCGACCGGACGTTCACGTCGCCCATCGTCTGCGCGACCTTCGGCATGTGGCAGGCGAGGCAGTCGCTCCCCGCGCTGCCGCGTGCATGATGCGTGTGGTCCTCGATGGTCGCCGTGTGTGGTCCATTGGGCGACGACGGTCCATGGCACGTCAGGCACAGATCGCGGGCCGGCTTGATCAGGTCGGCGTCGTTCCCGGTGCCGTGGACGTCGTGGCAGCTGAAGCAGGTCACGCCGCGGCGATACATAACGCTCTGCACGAAGTCGTTTCCCTGCATCCGGTTCTTGTGGGCCGTGCCGTCCGCAAAGTGCGTGAAGCTCGTCTCGCCGAGCTTGTGTTCTTCGAGCTCCCAGTAGTCCTTCAGGTTCCGACCCTGGTGGAAACCGACCGGCCAGTCGTAGTACTGCCCGAGCTTCGGATTACTGAGCGGCTGGCCCTGGGAGTGACACTGGATGCAGGTGTCGTTGGCGCGCACGAAGTCCTGCTTTGCCGGGTTGGTGATGTTGGCCACCGAGGGCTGCCGGACATGGTCCGCCCCCGGGCCGTGGCACTTCTCGCAGCCGACGTTCCACTCGGTGACGGTCTTCGTCCGGATGTCGTAGTTGACCGAGTGACAGCCGTCGCAGAGCGGACCGGTGGGCCGTCCGTCGTTCGTGGCCGGGTAGTGCGGCACCCACCAGTCCGTGTTCGGAGCGACCAGGTACGGGCGCCAGACCTTCTTCGTCACGTCCCACTGGGCGCCGAGCGGGTAGTAGTCGTTGCCCACCTTCTTGAAGTAGCGCTGCTTCCACTTGCTGCCGTAGACCAGCGCCACGTCGTTCAGGGTGAACGTGACCACAGGATCAGGCGTGCTGAAGTCGGGCAGGACCGCCTCGGGGTGCGCCTTCGGATCGCGGACGACGTTGGCCATGCGGGTCTTCGACCAGCGCTCATACGTTGCCATGTGGCAGCGCCGGCAGGCCTGCGAGCCGACATAGGCGGTCGCGGGGGGCTGCTCGGACGCCGCAGCACTTCCCTGTGCCGCCGCTGCGGCTGGAGGCGCACTCGACGGCGCCGGTGCACCCGCGGTCGACGGCCGTTGCGCGAGCAGCAGCGTGGACGCACACGCGGTGGCGGCGACGGCCAGCGTGACGGTGTCTCTCACTCTCACGTTCCCTCCTGGAAGACGACTCCGGGTGTCGTCTGAATGCCCGTGCTCATGACGTCGTCGCTGCGGCTGACGCCAACTCTTCTCGAATAATCCACGTTGCCTGTGCCTGGTCAGCCAGCCCGTGCCGACAGCCGGCGTCGAGGGTCCGGCCGCGTCGTGCGCGTCTTCTGCAGCCGCGCCGACCGGCCCGCATAGCCCTCGTAGAGGGCTTCGAAGAGCGTGATGCCTCTGGTGAGGAGTTCGTGGTCGTCTGTCGTGGACCGGCGGTAGCCGTCGATCAGCAGTTCGACGGCTGGCGCCTCGGGTGCCCGGTAGCGGTTGTCCTTCAGGTCGATGTCGTGCACGAGCTCCGACAACCGGGTGACCACGGGGTCCGCGATGCCAAAGGTCGTCTGCAGCACCTCGAAGGTGCAGCGATCGTCACGGTGCTGGAACCCGCCGTCGTACATGTCGAACGCCACCGCATCGTCCCGGTCTGCCGCGCGTTCGGCGAACACGAATCGTGCGCCGGGGTCGATGAAGGTCCTGATGAGCCACGCGCAGGCGAAGCGATCCACGCCCGGCCGCGGCCGCGTCACCCAGCTGCGACCCTTGTAGCTCGCGGGGTCCACGGTGCCGGCGGTGCGCGCGTGGCGCGCGGCGGTGTGCGACGGGCGGGCGGCCCGCTCGAGGGTGGTGAGCGCCGCGTCGAGTTCGTGGCCGAGCGGCGCTCCGAAGAAGTCGCGGCTGCGGACCTGCTCGAACTGATCGCGCACGGCTCGCACCGCCTTCAGGTCCGGCCGCGCGGTCACGGTGCTCTTCCGTGCCTGCCGGAATGGCCGGAGTGCCGCTCGCACGGCTTCGTACTCGAGTGTGCGCGCCGCCTGGAACTGTTCAACGATGGCGGCGTCCTCCACGTCGGCGACCGATGAGGCGGCAAACACGGTGGCTTGTCCACCGTCGGCCTTGACGTCCTCGCGGAGCCAGGTGAAGTCCTCGAGGGCCTGGGCCGAGTAGGGGAGGACGTACACGGCGCTCTTCACCGCCACCGCGCCCAGCTGCTGCAGGCGCCGCCAGGCCTTCACCCGGGCACTCGTGGGTCGGGCCGGCAGCTGCAGGGCGAGCAGGAGCCAGCGATGGGCGGCGTCGTGCGCCTCTCGAACAGGTGCCACGCGCAGTGATGTATCACGTGTTACGCCTTCGCTGCAACGTAGCACGACCGTTCCCGGGCCGACCCGAGCTCGGTACTTGCCAGCGGCCGCCTGGATGAGGCTATACTCGTCTTGTGAATCTCGATTCATCTACTGACCAGAAAGTCAGCCTGCGAATCAAGTTCAGGACCGCCACGCGCGAGGCCATCCTCGAGGCGGCGGCCGACCTGCTCGGGTCGGACGGCGGCGTGCAGACGCGGATGGAGGACATCGCCGCCCGCGCCGGTGTCGCCGTGGGCACGGTCTACAACTACTTCGAAGACCGCAAGGCGCTGGTGTCCGTGCTCCTCGAATCGCGGACCCGCTCCCTGCTCGAGGAACTCGACGGCGGGGGCCATCCCGGGGCGAAGTCACCCGGAACGTCAGGCGATGCGGCGCACGTGTTCCACACGGAGCTGACGCACTTCGTGGGAGCGTTGAGCCGGCACGTCGAATCGAACCGGTTCCTGTTCAACGTGCTCCAGGATGAAGTGGGGCAGCGCGGCCTCGACGCGAAGGCGGCCACGCGCAAGCAGACGCTCCTCGACGAGCTGCTCGAACGCGCCGAACGCATCATGGAGAAGGGCATGAAGTCGAAGGTGCTGAAGAAGGGCGACCCGGCCCTGTACGCCGCGATCTTCGTCGGGATGATGCGCGGCGTGGCGCTGAGTTCCCTCACCACCCGGCAGCCGCTGGCCGTTCGGGCGGGCGACCTGGTCGACCTCTTCCTGCGGGGGGCTGCGCGATGAGTTCACCTGCCCTCGCCGCCCCAGCCGTGGCGCCGGCCGTTCCCGTCGTTCCAGCCCGTCCTGTCGTCAACAAGTGGCTGGTGACGATCTCGATCAGCTTCGGCACCCTGATGGGCGCCATCGACTCCTCGATCGTCAGCGTCGCGCTGCCGCACATCCGAGGGTCGGTCGGCGCCACGCTCCAGGAGATCACGGCGATCAGCACCGGCTACGCGGTGGCGCTCGTGCTCGTGATGCCGCTCACCGCGTTCCTGAGCCGGCAGTTCGGGCAGAAGAACGTGTACATGGCGTGCCTGGTGCTCTTCCTCCTCGGCTCGCTGCTGTGCGGGTTCGCGACGTCGCTCACGTCACTCGTGATCTACCGCGTCATCCAGGGTTTCGGCGCCGGCGCGCTCCAGCCGACCGAGCAGGCGATTCTGCGGCAGACGTTCCCGCCCAAGGAGCAGGGCATGGCCATGGCGCTGTTCGGCATGGCGGTCATGCTCGGTCCCGCCATCGGCCCGACCCTCGGCGGCTACATCGTCGACAACTACCACTGGTCCTGGATCTTCTTCATCAACCTGCCGATCGGCGTGCTGGGGCTGTTCATGGTGGCGAGCTTCGTCCATGAAGATCCCGAGCTGCTCGCCCACAACAAGCGCGAGGCGGAGAAGCAGCGGAGGAACCTGGACTGGATCGGCATCATGCTGATGTGGATCGGCCTCGCGGCCCTGCAGTACTTCCTCGAGGAAGGCAGCCGGGACGACTGGTTCGATTCGTCCCGCATCACCGCCGTGGCCATCATCGCGGTGTTTGCCCTGGCCGCATTCGTGATCCGGGAACTGACCGCGCCGTATCCGGCCGTGGACCTGCGCCTGTTCAAGGATCCGGTGTTCCTGTCTGGCACCGCGGTCGGCGGCCTCATGTTCGCGATGCTGATGGCGAACATGTTCCTCCTGCCGATCTTCATGCAGGAACTGCTCGGGTTCTCGGCGGTGCAGTCGGGCTCCTCCCTGATGCCGCGCGTGATTGCGATGATGCTGGCGGTGCCCCTGGTCGGCCGGCTCTATCAGAAGTCATCGCCACAGCTCTTCATCGCCGTCGGCGTGGTGATGTTCTCCACCAGTTCCTGGATGCTGAGTCACCTGACGCTCGAGTCGGGCCAGTCCGACATCGTCATTCCGCTCATCATCCAGGGGCTGGCGTTCGCCTGCCTCTTCGTGCCGCTGACGACACTGGCGCTGGCCAACATTCCGCGCCACAAGATGGCAGACGCCACGGGCCTCAGCTCGCTCCTGCGCCAGATCGGCGGCGCGATCGGGCTCGCGATCTTCTCGACGATGATCGGCAACTATGCGGTGGTGGCGCGCGGAGGCATCGAGCCGCACCTGACGCTGACGCGTCCCGAAGTGTGGCAGCGGCTGCAGGCGATGCAGGCCTCGTTCATGGCTCGCGGCTACGACGCGGTGTCGGCCAAGGCTGCGGCGCTGCGCGCGATGAACGGCGCGGCCCTCGGGCAGTCGATGGTCCTGTCCTTCGAACACATTTTCATCCTGGCAGGCGCGCTCTTCCTGCTCGTGCTGCCGCTCACCCTGTTCCTGCGCGTGCCGAAGGCCGACGACAAGAAGCCCGGCGCCGATGACGTCCATCTGGAGATGTAACTCATGAGTGCTGACGTGGTTCGAGACGAGAGTGCGGCCCCGCCGTCCAGGGGCAGGCGCGCATTCCTGGTGCTGCTGGCGCTGCTGGTCGTGGTGGTCGGCGCCATCGGGGCCTACAGCTTTGCGACCGCCAACCGCGAGAACACCGACGATGCGGTGGTCGAGGCGGAGGTGGTGGCCGTGACCTCGCGCGTGCCCGGCCTGGTCGGCAAGGTCCTGGTGCAGGACAACCAGCCAGTGAAGAAGGGCGACGTGGTCATCGAACTCGACAGCGCCGACCTGACCGCCCGTGCGGCGCAGGCGCGTGCCGAGCTGGAGACGGCGAAGGCGCAGGCGGCCGGCGCGCACGCGCAGGAGCACGTGGTGTCCGCCTCGGCGCGCGGCGGGCTGCAGAGTGCCCAGGCCGGCGTTGCCGCCGCCCTCGCGTCGGTGCAGGCCGCCGAGGCGCAGATTGCTGTCGCGCAGGCCGCCGTGGTCCGCGCGCAGGCGGAGGTGGACAAGGCCGATCGCGACCTGACCCGTGCGAAGGAGCTGGTGGCGAGCGACGCCATCGCGCGCCAGCAGCTGGATGCGGCGCAGCTCGCGGCCGACGCGACCCACGCCGCGTTGCGACAGGCCCAGGCCAACGTCGTCGCGGCGCAGGAAGGCAAGCGTTCAGCCGAGAGCCGGGTGGCCGAAGCCAGGGCGCGCGTGTCGCAGACGACCCCCGTGCCCCAGCAGATCGAGACAGCGCAGTCCGCGGCGTCCCTGGCCGATGCGCGAATCAAGGCGGCCGAAGCGGCGCTGCAGCTCGCCGAACTGCAGCTGTCGTACACCAGGGTCACGGCGCCGGCCGACGGCCTCGTCACGCAGCTCGGCGCGCGTGTGGGCGCCATCGTGTCCGCAGGGCAGCCGCTCGCCCAGCTCGTGCCGCTGAGCACCTACCTCGTCGCCAACTTCAAGGAGACGCAGATCGACCGCATGCGTCCGGGGAACCGCGCCGAGATCACCATCGACGCCTACCCAGGGCGGACCTTCGAGGCCAAGGTGGAGAGCCTGGCAGGCGGCACCGGATCGCGGTTCTCGCTCATCCCGCCCGACAACGCCTCAGGCAACTTCGTGAAGGTGGTGCAGCGCGTGCCCGTCAGGCTCGTCTGGACCACGCAGCCGGACGCCCCGATGAAGCCGGGGCTGTCGGCCGACGTCACCGTCTTCGTCGGCGACGCGAAGTAGGAGCGACCCATGGCGACCATCGTGGCAATTTCCCGTCAGTTCGGCAGTGGCGGCGCGCGCGTCGGCAAGGCGCTCGCGCAGCGTCTCGGCTTCCAGTACGCCGACCGCGAGATCCTCGCGGAGGCCGCGCGCACCCTGCATGTCGAAACCTCCGACCTCGAGCCGCTCGAGGAGCGCACCGCCAGCATCTGGGAGCGCCTGGGGACGCTCTTCGCGCTCGGCTCGCCGGACACCCCCTTCATCCCGCCGACGCTGCCGTCGGTGAACGAATCGCAGCTCTTCGCGATCGAGCAGCAGGTGATCCGGCGCATCGCGGAACAGGGCAAGGCCGTCATCGTCGGGCGCGGGGCCGCGCACGTGCTCGGCGACTCGCGCGAGGTGCTGCGCGTGTTCCTGCACGCGCCGCTTCGGGACCGCGTGACGCTGGCCATGCACGAGTACGGGTTCACGGATCGAGAAGCGGCCGAGCAGGTGGCGCGCGACTCGGACGCGACGCGGGCCGGCTTCGTGCGCTCGATCACGAACAAGGACTGGTGCGACGCCACGCTGTACGACGTGACGCTCGACACCAGCATCGTGGGCGTCGAGCACTGTGTCGACATCCTCGCGGACCTCGTGCAGCGGCCCGCCGTGGCGCCGCTGCCGCCTGTCGCGCCGCGCACGGCGGCGGATCGGGACGCGCGATGAGGGCCCTCATCCTGCCGGTGTCGGGAAACGGTGCGTGCCGCCCTTCGGCCCTGCGGACCGTCGCGCTGGCGACCGCCGTGCTGATGGCCCCAGTGGCCGCAGGCGCGCAAGGCCTGCCGGCGGCGTTCTCCGGAAGCCTCGTGCAGGGCACGGTGACGCCTGATGCGCTGTCTCTCTCCCTTGACCGGGCCCTCGAGCGCGGGCTGCAGTTCAACCTGTCGCTCGTGAACATCGAACAGCAGGTCGAGAGCGCCCGCGGCGCGCGCGTCCGTGCGCTGCGCGACCTGCTGCCGCGCGTCGAGTTCCGGGTCGACGAAGTGCGCCAGACGCGCAACCTCGCGGCGTTCGGCTTCGACTCGTCCGCGTTTCCCGGCTTTCCCACCGTCGTCGGGCCATTCAACCTGTTCGATGCGCGAGTCTACGCCTCGCAGCCCATCCTCGACCTGAGTGCGCGCGGTGACATCCGCAGCAAGGACGCGTCGCTCGAGGCGGCGCGGCTCGACCAGTCGAACGCCCGCGACGTCGTGACCTACGTCGTGACGAACCTGTACTTCCAGGCGGTGGCCGGTGAGAGCCGCATCCAGGCCGTGCGCACCCAAGTCGCCACGGCGGAGGCGCTGCTGGCGCAGGCAACGGCTCTCCGCAACGCGGGAGCCGCGCCCGGGATCGACGTGATCCGCGCGCAGGTCCAGGTGCAGGCGCAGCGGCAACGGCTCATTGCCGCCGAGAACGACTACGCGAAGCAGCTGCTGCAGCTGTCACGGGCGATCGGTGTGCCCACCGGGCAGAAGCTGCAGCTGGCCGATTCGGCCCTGATGCTGCCCACGCAGGTGGCCACGGTCGAACAGGCGCTCGCACAGGCCGCGACCGCTCGCGACGACTACAAGGCGAGCCTCGCGCGCGTCCGCTCCGCGGAGGCGACGCTCGCATCGACGAAGGGGAGCGCCCTGCCGTCGCTGCGGGTCAGCGCCGACTACGGCACCATCGGCTCCAACCCGGCCGACGCCCGGCGCACCTACACGATGTCGGTCGGCGTGCGCGTGCCGCTGTTCGACCAGGACCGCATCGGACGACAGGTGGAAAACCAGGCGGCGCTGCGCCAGCGGCAGGCCGAAGCGACCGACATGGCCCAGCGCATCGAGGCTGAAGTGCGCACGGCGTTCCTCGACGTGCAGGCAGCCGAGCAGCAGCTGGCCGTCGCCAGGGAGCGCGTGACGCTCGCCAATCAGGAACTCAGCCTGGCCAGGACACGCTTCACGGCTGGCGTGACGAGCAACCTCGAGGTGATTCAGGCGCAGAACGAAGTGGCGACCGCGGCCGACGCAGAGGTCGGCGCGACGTACGCGCTCAACACGGCACGCGCCGCGCTCGCCCGGTCCATCGGCGGCGCGAAGTAGGCGCCACCCTCCGCCCGCGGGCGGGCAGAGCGAAAGGGACACACATGGTCGAGTTCGATTCGGCGAACACGGTGGTCCTCAGCATGGACTTCCAGAACGACATCGTGACGCGTCTCGTGCCGGTGGAATCGGCGGTGATCGAGCGCGCGGCTGGAGTCCTGGCGTGTACGCGAGCGGCCGGCATCCCCGTGGTGCACGTCGCCGTGCAGTTCCGCCCCGGGCATCCCGAGGTTCCGGACCGCGGCGTGTTCGCCCGGATCCGGCAGATGGGCGCGTTCGTGTCCGGCACGCCGGGCGCAGCCATTCACGACCGCGTCGCCCCGCTCGAGGGTGAGGTCGTATGCATCAAGAAGCGAGTCGGCGCGTTCTCGGGTTCCGACCTGGACGTGGTGTTGCGCGCCCTCGGGCGCACGCACCTGGTGCTCCTGGGGATCGCGACGAGTGGTGTGGTGCTGTCGACGATTCGGGCGGCCGCCGACCTGGACTACACGATGCACGTGATCAGCGACTGCTGCGCAGACGCCGATCCCGAGGTGCACCGCGTGCTGATGGAGAAGGTGTTCCCCCGAATGGCGACGCCTGTTACGGCCGAGGCTTTCGCCGCGGCGCTTTCGTCGCGGTCTTGAGGGCGTCGCTCGCGGTACGCGAGCGAGCCACCATCACCTCGGTTGACTTCACGATCGCGATCGCGTCGTCGCCGCGCTTGAACTTCAAGGCGCGCACGGCGTCGGATGTGACCACCGCTGTGATCGTCTGATCCCCGACCCGCATGCGGATCTGGGCCAGCAGGCCGTCGACACGTACCTCTTCGATGTAGCCGTGCAGCCGGTTACGTGCGCTCAGGTCGGCGATCGACTCGTCGTCCACGCGCGGGCGTGAGGGTGCGCCCGTGTCGGGCGCGTGGCGGGCGAGGAGCCTGTCGATCTCGGCCTCCGCAATACGGTGATGTCCGCCTGCCGTCTGCGTCGTGCGAACGCGGCCCGAGAGCACCCATCGCTTCAGCGTCGAATACCCCACACCGAGCCGCTCCGCGGCGGCACGCACCGTCAGCTGCGTCATTGCCTTCGACTCCGTCTGGTCATCGCGCTGCATCGTATCACCTGCCGTCAGCATTCGGGCGCAATCGTATCATCTCGACTTGGCGCAGATTAGGACGATTTGTAAATCGATTAGGCGCGATATACAGTGCGCGTCATAGGTAGAGGTGAGATGGTCTTGCGTGACATGGTCCTGGCGGGGCTGGTGTGCCTCGGCACAGGAGGGCTGACGACGACCCGCGTGCTGGCGCAGGTTGGGGCAGGCACGCTGAGTGGTGTGGTGACGTCGCAGGACGGTGCCGCGGCGCCAGGCGCCACCGTCACGGCCGTCGCGTCGTCGACGAACCGGACCAGGCTCACCGTGTCCGCGCATGACGGCAGCTTCACCTTTGCGGCGCTGACGCCTGGCACGTACGTCGTCCGCGTCGAGCTGAACGGATTCCGGCCGATCGAGCGAAGCGGTGTGACGGTTGCCACGGGAGAACCAGTCCGGCTGGATCTTCAGCTGCAGGTCGGTGCCGTCAGCGAGGCGGTCGCCGTCGTCGGCGACGCGTCGATGCTGCGGAGCACGTCCGCCAGCCTTGGCCAGGTCATCGACAACGCCAAGATCACGGCGCTCCCGCTGAACGGCCGCAACTTCATCACGCTGGCGGGGCTGGCGCCCGGTGTGGCGCTCCCGCCGAACTCCTCGCTCCCGCGGATCAACGGTGGCCGTCCGCGCACGAACGAGTACCTGTTCGATGGCATCTCGGTGCTGCAGCCAGAGCCCGGGCAGGTGGCGTTCTTCCCGAACATCGACGCGATCCAGGAGTTCCGGATCGAGAGCAACAGCCCGCCTGCCGAGTTCGGGCGCTTCAACGGCGGTGTCGTCAACCTCACGACGAAGTCCGGATCGAACCAGGTGCGCGGGAGCGCATTCGAGTTCCTGCGCCACGAGTCGCTGAACGCGCGGAACTACTTTGCGTCCACCAACCCCGTGAAGCCGAAATACCGCCGCAACCAGTTCGGCGGTGTCCTTGGCGGTCCGTTGCAGAAGGACCGCACGTTCTTCTTCCTCGACTACCAGGGGCAGCGCCAGACCATCGGCCGCACGGTGATTTCGACGGTGCCGACTGTCCTGCAGCGGCAGGGCGTGTTCACGGAAGCCATCGGCGGGCGCGTGCCGGCCATCTACGACCCCGCGACGACGGTGGGCAATACACGGACGGCGTTCCCGAACGGCGCGATCCCGGTCACGCGCTTCGATCCCGTCGCGGCCGCGCTGCTTGCGCGGTATCCGTTGCCCACGAGCGGCGGCACGGCGAACAACTATCGCCGGGTCGATGATGAGACGCAGGATCAGGATCAGTTCAGCCTGCGCCTCGACCGTCAGTTCGCGGGTGGCGACCACGTATTCGGCCGGCTGACGCGCTTCGCGGAGACCTTCATCCCGGTGACGCCGCTTCCGGACGGGAGCGGCGTCACGACCGGGACACTAGGCCCCCAGGAGACAATCTCGTACTCGTTCGCGTCGCACTACCAGGACACGCTGTCGTCGACGATGTTCAACGAGCTCCGGATCGGCGACACGCGGCGGCATGTCGAACGGTCTGCGGCGACGCTGGCGGGCTCGGCCTCCTCCGTGCTCGGCATCCCCGGGATCCCGTCGACGGCACGGTTCCCGAACACCCTGCCGACGATCCTGATCACGGGTTACCAGCAGCTCGGTTCCCCGTCGAACACCGCGACGGACTTCAGCACGAGCGTCACGCAGGTCGCCGACACCTTCAGCTGGCTGAAGGGCCGTCACTCGATCAAGTTCGGCGCCGACGTTCGCTGGCAGCGCCTCAACGTCATCCAGCCACCGGCGCCCACGGGGGCGTTCACGTTCAGCAGCCTGTTCACGGACCTGCCGGGCACCGCCAACACGGGAACCCCATTTGCCAGCTTCCTCCTCGGGCAGGTGCAGCAGTTCTCGATCGACCTCCAGCAGGCCCAGATCCGGAATCGGGCGCACTTCCAGGAGTACTTCGTCCAGGACGACTGGCGGGTCTCAGCCGGACTCACGATCAACGCGGGCCTGCGGTACACGCTGAACTTCCCGTCGACGGAGGCCGACAATCAGACTGCGGTGTTCAACCTGCAGACGCAAGAACTGGAGTACGCCGGGCAGAACGGCGTGCCACGTGCAGCGCGCCAACTCCACAAGAACAATTTCGGTCCACGCCTCGGCCTGGTGCAGCAGCTTACGGAGAAGATGGCCGTCCGTGCGGCCTACGGCCTGGTCTGGATCGAACAGGCTGGCATCACGACGCCGTTCACCACGCCCGTGTTCCCGTTCCTGCAAACCGTATCGCAGCGCACGCTGGACAACATCGTGCCGGCGTTCACGCTGGCCCAGGGGCCGAGCGTCGCGCCGGTCGGGCTGACGCCCGACGCGGGACTCGGGCAGGGCGTGTTCGCCGTGGACCGCGATCTGGGGTCGGGCTACGTGCAGCAGTGGAGCGCGTCGTTCCAGCGCGACCTGACGAGCAACCTCACCACCGAGATCGCGTACCTCGGCTCGAAGATCACGCACGTCGGCATCCCCGATTCGAACGTGAACCAGCTGTCGGCCGACCAACTCGCCCTCGGCAGCACCTTGACCCAGCGCGTGGCGAACCCGTATTTCGGCATCATCCCGCGCTCGTCGTCGCTCGGCGATCCGACGATCCCGCTGGCCCAACTGCTCAAGCCCTACCCGCAGTACACGACGGTGAGCCTCTATCGCAACAACGTGGGCAATACGATCTACAAGGGCGTCTCGGTCCTCCTGCAGCAACGCCTGTCGCACGGGCTCTCGTATCTCGTCGCCTACACGCGTTCGAAGCTGATGGACGATGCGTCCTCGGTGTTCGACGCGTCGATTCTCACTGGGCCTATTGCCAACTACCCGGTGGCTGACAGCTACAACCGCAAGCTGGAACGCGACTACTCGACGGGCGATATCCCGCACGTGTTCGCGGCGTCGGCCACCTGGGACCTGCCATTCGGACGGGGACGCCGCCCGGTGCCATCATGGCTCGGCGCGTTCGTCAATGACTGGTCGCTGAGCGGTATCCTCACGCTCCAGTCGGGGGTGCCGATCGCGGTGACGCAGTCGACGAACGACAACGCCTTTGCCGGGTTCGGTGTGCAGCGTCCGAACCTGATCGGCGATCCGGCGCTTCCGGCTGACCAGCGTACGGTCGGCCGCTGGTTCAATACCGCGGCCTTTGCGACCGCGCCGCAGTTCACACTCGGGAGCGCCACTCGCAACCCCGTGCGTGGGCCGGGTTTCCGCAACCTCGACCTCGCGCTCGCCAGGCGCGTGCCGCTCCAGGCCACGCGCGCGCTGGAACTGCGCGCCGAAGCCTTCAACATCACGAACACGCCCGCCCTTGGCGCACCCAACGGGACGTTCGGCTCCGCGGCGTTCGGCTCCATCACGACCGCACTCGACCCACGCGTTGTCCAACTTGCGGTGAAGTTCCTGTTCTGAGGTCCAAGGTCTCCAGCGGAGGTTGGAGGTTGGAGGTTGGAAGCTGGGGGAGCCGTGTGGCGGGGAAGTTGCTCCACCAGCCGGCAGAGCCTGTCGCAGTGCTGGTCAGGCGTCGATAAGCGGAACGAGGCCTGATACGGGAGGCGGCATGGATACGGCGAATCTCAGCTGGCGTGACAAGGTCGCGATTGTCGACACCACCCTGCGCATTGCCCTCGCGATGTTCCTCGCGATGGCCGGCTTCTGCGAACTGCTGCTCGCCGCCAACAGCTGAGCCTGCGTGCGCCGCCACGACGACACGACGGCACCACCGTGCCGTATCGTGCCATCGCGGCTGCGCGAATTGCCCTACTTCTTCGTCACCAGCTTCTGGACGCGCCAGTTGATGAGTTCGCCGACGTAGATCTCGTTCTCGGACGGGCACGCAATCGCGTGGATCCAGCCGAACTCGCCGGGGTTACGGCCGGGCTGTCCGTACACGCCGAGCACCTTCCCCTCGAGCGACACCTTGTAGATGCGGCTCGGGTAGAGGTCGCCGACGAACAGCACCGGGTTCGGACCGGGCGTCATGCAGAGCGCGTCGGGCGCGCCCGGCGCCTGCGAACCGGTCTTCGCGTTCGGCGTCTCCGCGCCGTAGACGATCTTGCCGCGCTTGGTGTCCACCGGCACGTCGATGGTGAACTCACGCAGGTACTTGCCCTCGGTATCGAACACCTGGATGCGGCGGTTGCCGCGGTCAGCCACGTAGATCTCGTCCTTCGGGGAGACCGCCACGCCGTGCGGCGTGTCGAACTGTCCAGGTCCGCTGCCGAGCGACCCCCAGCTGCCGACCCATTCACCCTTCGCGTTGGCCTTGCCGACGCGCGAGTTTACGTAGCCGTCGGTGAAGTAGCTGTTGCCCTTCGAGTCCCACGCCACGTCGGTCGGCTGGTTGAAGACGTTGTCGCGGTGCACCGGGATCGGGTTGCGCGGGTTGTTGTTCTCGGGAATCTTCACGTCCACGCCGGCGCGCTTGAGCACACCCGCAAGCTGCGAGGCGTAGTCGGGCGGCGCGTCGAAGTGCGACGACTCACCGCGGCGGCCGAACATCCATTCCGCGCGACCCTGGGGGCTGAACTTGACGATCATGTTCGAGCCCTTGTCGACGATCCAGATGTTGTCCTGCTTGTCGATGCGCACGGCATGCGCGTAGGCGAGGGCGAAGTTGTTCTTGCCGATCTCGCGCAGGAACTTGCCGTCCTTGTCGAATTCCAGCAGCTGAGCCGCCTGCGCCATGTACGCGGCGCCGGTCACGTTGCCGCGGTGGAAGACGAACACGTGTCCCTGCGAGTTGACGGCCACGCCGCCGATCTCGCCGAAGTGCACGTCATTCGGCATCTTGAAGAAGTCCTTGACCGGCTCGAACGGGAGCTCGGGGACCGTCTGTGCGGCCACAGGCGCCGCCAGGAAGGCGAGGGTCAGGCAGGAAAAGAGCACACGCTTCACGAAAGACCTCCGTTTCACGAACGTAGAACCAGCCACCAGGCCTGTGAGCGCGCGGCCGGGGTGGACGCACTGACAGGCGGGGCGACAGGGTACTGCATAAGCGGAGCGTTGGTAAACCGTAAGTCGATGGGGGCCGCCAGAACGGATCGGCGATACTGAAGACGACGTCCAACCCGTTGGTGCAGGTCGCACCGACACCCGGCAGGAACCCATGGCTTCGACCCCCGCAACCGGCTTCACGACCCTGACGACCGTCGAGCAGTTCGACGCACTGCTCGCCGATTCACACGCCGCCCCCGTGGTCCTCTTCAAGCACAGCCCGACCTGTGGCACGAGTGCCATGGCCTTCGACGAGCTGAGCGACCTGCTCGAGGCTGACGGCGTCCAGATCCACCTGCTGGATGTGCTCCGGTCACGCCCCGTGTCGCAGGCGGTCGCCGCCCGGCTGGGTGTGAGGCATGAGTCGCCCCAGGTGTTCGTGCTGCAGGCAGGGACCGTGCGCTGGCACGGCTCGCACTACCGGGTGACCGCCGACGCGGTGCGGCAGGCGCTTCAGGCCCGTTAAGGCGGGACCGTCTGAAAGGGCGGGCGGAGCAGGCGCGGCAGGCTGGCCTCAGGACGCACAGTCTCGCCAGCCCTGCCCGCCGCGCCAGCCCAGTTCACCCGTATCCCGCCCCGGGGTATGTGATGTGGACGAAGGCCCAGAAGACGGGAGCGAAGACCCGGTCCACCAGCTGCCAGGCCGCGAGCATCCCGACCATGCCGAGCGCCGGCGAGGTCCAGATGAGTTCCTGGTAGCGGTTGGCCGTCGACTCGTTCATGAACAGCAGGATGGCGCCGCTGCCGTCGAGCGGCGGCAGCGGGATCAGGTTCAGGGTCGCCAGCAGCAGGTTCATCGAGAACACGGCACTCGTCAGCGCCGCCAGGCCGGGCCACACGCCTCCCGCGTCCGTGGCCACGAGGCGCCCGAAGCCGGCGGAGTCGGGCGCGTAGAACACCCCGGCGAACAGGCCCACCCGAATCACGATGATCGCGGCGACCACCAGCAGGAGGTTGGCCGCAGGACCGGCGATCGCCATCCAGCCGGCCCGCCTCGGGTACCGCATCGCCCATCGCGGGTCGTACGGGGCGCTCGCGAAGCCGTACGGCCACCCCGAGGTGAGGGTCGTGATCAGCGGCAGGATCAGCATCCCGAACGGCTCGCGGCGGATGTGCGGCGTAGGGTCGATCGACACCTGGCCACCGTGGTACGCGGTGAAGTCGCCGCCGCGCATGGCCGCCCACGCATGGGCCGCCTCGTGCAGCGTCGTGGAGAACAGGAACACGATGTAGTAGAGCAGGCCCTGGGCGAGAAGGTCAGGCGTCATGCGTTCGGTGCGTCCATCCTAACAGCCCCGCGAACCCGCTCGGTGCCACGGCGCCGCCGCTGCATCCCGGCCGCTGCTGACGCAATTGTTGGTGGCTACTCGAATCCGACAACTTTGTTCGAGGCGGGCCGACCCGGTCGCTCATGGCCCGACGTCCGGGCCGCCGGCCAATCCCGCCGCATCGCCCCGTTCAGACAATCAGGTCGTCGAGGGGCCGCCGTCCAACAATTCTGTAGCCAGCAAGCCGCGGCGGGAGCGGGCGACTTGTATTGGAATCCTTAGAAAACGGGCTCGAATCCGTCCGCGCTGCAGCAGCCGTGCGTGGCATCGGCGTTGCCCTATAGGGGCACAGCCTGAACGTCGAGGTCATGTTTCACGGTCCCGCGCCCAGCGGGCCTCTTTGCGAGGTGCTTTTGATGAACGCCGCAGATACGTCCTGGATGCTTGTCTCCACAGCGCTGGTCCTCCTGATGACCCCCGCGCTCGCGTTCTTCTACGGAGGGCTCGTCCGTCCGAAGAACGCGCTCAACACGATGATGATGAGCTTCATCTCGCTCGGGTTCGTCGGCGTGCTCTGGGCGGTCATCGGCTACTCGCTCTCGTTTGCCCCGGGGAACAACTGGATCGGCGATACCTCGCGCCTGCTGCTGCACGGCGTGGGGCTGGAGGCGCAGGGCACCATCCCGCACCTGCTGTTCATGTGCTACCAGGGCACGTTCTGCATCATCACCGCGGCGCTGATTTCCGGCGCGATCGTGGAGCGCATGAAGTTCCCGGCCTACATCACGTTCATCGCGATCTGGTCGATCGTGGTCTACGCCCCGGTGGCGCACTGGGTGTGGGGCGGCGGCTTCCTGGCGAAGATGGGGGCGCTCGACTTCGCCGGCGGCACCGTCGTGCATGTGAACGCGGCCGCGGCCGCGCTCGTGGCGGCGCTGGTCATCGGGCCGCGCAAGGACTTCAAGCAGGTGGCGCTCGCGCCGCACAACGTGCCGTTCACGCTGCTCGGCACCGGGCTCCTGTGGTTCGGCTGGTTCGGCTTCAACGCGGGGAGCGCGCTGGCGGCCAACGGCATTGCCGCGCTCGCGTTCACGACGACGATGCTGGCCCCGGCCGGCACGCTGGTGGTGTGGGCGCTGCTCGACATGGTTCGCCTGCAGAAGACGACGGCCGTCGGTGCGGGCACGGCCATCGTGGTGGGCCTCGTGGCCATCACCCCCGCGGCCGGCTTCGTTGGTCCGATGAGCGCCATCGCGCTCGGCGCCCTCGCCGCGTTCCCGAGCTACTTCGCGATTCTCTGGCGCGCGAAGACGAGCCTGGACGACTCGTTGGATGTCGTCGCCGCGCACGGCGTCGGCGGCACCTTCGGTGCGCTGCTGACCGGCGTCTTCGCGCAGAAAGCGATGAACGGCGTGGCCGACGGCCTGCTCTTCGGCAACCCCGGCCAGGTGGGGATCCAGATCGCGGCGATCGCGGCGGCCGCGGCCTACAGCGGCGTCATGAGTTTCGTCCTGCTGAAGCTGGTCGGACTCGTCATGCCGCTCACCGCGAGTGCGGACGAGCAGGCGGTCGGTCTCGATCTCGCGGCGCACGGCGAAGAGGCCTACGTCCATGGTGGCGGGATGGACGCGGCCGAAGTGCTCGAGCGTCCGGGGGCAGGGCTCGCCCCGGGGCGGTCGCCCAGTCCCGCTCTGGCCGACTAGTCGCTGCATATGATGCTGCTGCGGGTCGTGACCTCGCCCGATCGGTCTCCGGCCATCCTCGATGCGCTGCTGGCGGTCGGCATCGCGGGGATGACCATCACCGACGTGCGCGGGCCGTCGACCCAGCAGCGGCATCGCGTGTCCTATCGCGGCACGGAGTACGACGTCAGCGTCGTGCCGCGTGGAAATCCAGATGGTCATGCCCGAGGCCTGGGTGCCGGACGCCATCAACGAAATCATGGAAGTGGCCCGTGATGCCTCGGCCGGAGAGAACCGCATCTTCGTCCTGCCGGTCGAGGCCAGCTACCGCATTCGCACGGGCGACGTCGAAGTGAGCGCCGACGCCGCCGTGCCCTGGTTCCTCTGAGTCTTAGTGCTGAATGGAACTGGCCCGCTGGACCAGTTCCCTCAGCAGTGGCTCCGGCACGTGCCCGGTCCATCCGTCAGTGAGCTTCGCGTAACCCACCACCGCCAGGAAGACCGCCGCCACGCCAGCCGCCACCCACATGGCTGACAGGCGACGGATGCTCCACAACGGGCGCAGTTCGAGCGCCTCATTCACCGGACAGGCGGCCACGCACGAGAAGCACGCGGTGCACTCCGGGGTGCGCACGCTCCTGAGCGTGTCAACCGGGATGAACGAGGGGCAGGCCCTGGCGCACTTGCCGCAGTCGATACACGCGTCGGCACTCCGGACGATTCGCACGGGACTGGCCATGGACACCAGTCCCACGAGTGCGCCGTACGGACAAAGATACCGGCACCACACGTTCCTGCTGAGCACGGACAGGACGACGAGCAGCGACACGGCGCCGATCGTTGCTTCGCCGGCGTGCCGGAAGAAGTCGAGCATCTTCACGTCGGCCACGAGCCCATACGGGCTCGCGAGGAAGCCGGCGATGTCGTCCGCCGACATCGACGCGACGACCCAGGCGAACGCCCCGAGCAGCAGGTACTTCAGGCTGCGCAGGGGGATGTCCGCGTAGCGGTGCACCCTGAACGTCCGTCCGAACATCTCCTGGCCCCCGTGCCACAGCCACTCGGACAGGGTGCCGATGGGGCAGAGCCAACTGCAGAAGGCTCGGCGGAAGAGCAGCGAGATCAGCAGGAACGCCAGCAGCAGGAACATGCCGGCCGGGTGGACCTCCGGCACGCGCCCGGTGAACAGGAGGAGCTTCAGGTTCATGAGCCCGGCGATCGGCAGCCAGCCCTCGACGCCGGGTGGCCGCGACACCAGCGGTTCCAGCCCGCGCTCGACATCAGCGACCCACCGGTAGAACAGCACGCCGATGGCCACGTTCAGGAGCAGGAACGCGACCTGGACCGCGCGGCGTGTGCGCGGCGCATCTGTCGGCGGACGGCGGATATACGGCCTGGCCACGGTGGATGCCTCCAGGCCAAGCCTAGGCTGCGGCCCCCGCGTCAGGTATGACGCCGGTCATACCGGCCGTTGCCGCGGACGCCGCCGCGGCTACTTCCCGGGGAACTTCACGAGCACGTAGGTGATGTGCTTGCCGGCCGGGACGAGGAACGCGTGCGGGATGCCAGCGGGGATATGCACCACATCGCCGGCCGTCAGCGGATGGCGCTCGCCGCCGTCCAGGCGCGTACCGAGGTACTCACCAGGGCCGGCGCCGGCCCGTTTGCCAACCATCGTCCCGCCCAGTTGCAGCACACCTTCGCCGCTCTGCACGAACACGGTGTCGACGATGGCGTCGTGCTGTTCGGGGTTGCCGTCGGCATCGCGATAGAGCAGCCGGTATCGATGATCGCCGTAGTCGGCAAGGGTCTCGCGCGATGAGTGGTCGGCGCCCACCTTCTTGGACAGCGCCGCATCGCGCGTCCGCAGTTCCGACGCCGACCAGTGCCCGTAGGTCGACTGAGCGCTTCCGTAGGTTGCGAACGCAACGGCGGCAACTGCCGCCGTCAGAAACAGACCTCTCATCCATGCGCTCCCGTGCTGTGGCTCCGGAATCGGAACGAGGGGATTCTACGGCCAGTTGCCCGGCGCAGGTGCGGCCATTCCGGGCCCCCGAGCCGGGGACCGCGAACAGGGCCGCCTCGGGCTCGCGGTCAGTGGTCGTGCGTCGTGTGGGAGGTCGCGGCGCCCGATGGAGCGATGCGGATGAAGACCCCCGCGCCCGGCGCAACCCGGCCTTCGTAGCGCGGGGCGAGCAAGGGCGGCAGCAGGCCCGCCGACACCGTGGCTCCGGCAGACACCCGTACGCCGCCCGTCGTCCGCAGAGCCCGGGCATAGCCGAGCTGTACCTTGCCGACGGTGAACACGGACGGCACGAACTCTTCGGCGTGCAGGTCGTGCGCAGGCTTCCCGGCGATCTCCAGTCGGCCGAACCAGTGGTCCGGCCCCTGGGGATCGACGCTCCCTTCCGCGAGCACCGCATGGCTCACCTGCGAAGCGACGGAGTAGCCGGTGTTGACCTGCCCCCACACCACTCCCCACGCCAGCGTCCCCGCGAGCACGCGTCCGCCAGGTCCTCCACGAACCGCTGAGGCCGACGCCGTGAGCCGGCTGACATCCTGACGGGGAAGCGTGCCGAGTCCGGCTTCTGCCTCGGGGAGATGGCCGCCCGATACCTGCAGGACCACGTTCGCAGACGGGGCGACGGTCGCGCGAGCCGACCACGCGTCCCACCGTCCGGTTTCGACGTTGCGCCGCCGGTCGTCGGGTTCCCGGCCGTTGAAGACGCTGCCGTCGACCTTCCACCGTCGTCCATAGACCGCTGCGGTCACCACGCCGAAGGTGACGTGCGACGAGTCGAGCCAGTGGTGCGCGATCGGCGCAATCGGATTGCCCGCCGCCGACACCCGGTGCAGGAATGCGGTCGGCCCGAGCGCGGCTTCACCGGCAGGTCCGCCGTAGACCTGAAGGCGGGCGCGGCGGGTGAGCGGCCTGTCGTAGCTCGCCGTGAGCTCCATCAGCACGTCGTGCGGATGCTGCCGGTCGTGAATCGAGTCCCCCTCGCACACCTCGCCTGTGGCGAGCATGTCCGGGTATCCGCATAGCCTCATCGTCCACGGTTCCGCACTCGCCATTGCGCGGAGGGTCAGGCGCCCGCCGGCGGCCTCGCGTGTTGCCGAGCCCATGAACCAGTTCACGCTGGCGACGCCGCTTCCGCGGTGGTGCACGCTGCCCGACTCTTTCAGCGCGAGGCCGTACGCGTCGCCGTGAATCATGACGGTCCATGAGCCAACGGAGCGATGGGACCCCGGCATCCCGGCGCGAGGCGTCCAAGAGGTGCCGCTGGACTCGATCGCCGCCACGTCGTCCTGCGCGGCGGCCGCGGACGGCGAGAACGCCGCACAGGCGGCCAGGAGGCAGGCGGCGGGCAGCAGGCGCAGCCGGGACATGCCTGTCGATCATACCGGTCCAGCGGGAGCCGTGACCGAGGGGGCCTGTCACCCCGTCACACATGCCTGCATCACTCAACCGGAGCATCGGTCATGAACCGGGCGGTTCCCCTCATCGTGGTGTGTGTGTTCGCGGCGGCTCTCCCCGCGAAGGACGCGGGAGCGGCGGGTCGCGACACATCGGCAAGCCGCTGCGACGTCTGCCACGGGTTGCAGAACCTCGCCGTTCGCGAGGCGGCCGACGGGCCGGTCCAGGTACTGAGCGTGCCGCTCGAGGCGTACCGCCACTCGGTCCACGCCGGCGTGACCTGCCAGCAGTGTCATCAGGATGTCGGCGCCTATCCGCATCGCACGGCATCGCCCCGGCAGCCGGTCAGTTGCGATCAGGATTGTCACGCCACCGGCCCGTCAGGGCAGCCCTACACGCACCGCGGCGTGATGGCCGACTTCAAGGCCAGCGCGCACGCGCGCGACGGCGCCGCCGGTGGAACCGTGCCGTCCTGCCTCACCTGCCACGGAGGGGGCAACCCGCACGCGATCATGCCGGTGCGGGGGCTCGCGCCCAGAGCCCGAATGGCCCCGTGCCTCACCTGTCATGAAGATGCGCGACGCATGGCGGCCGCTGGCCGGGACACCGAGGCGGTGGCCTCCTATCGGCGCAGCTTCCATTCCAAGGCCGTGACCTTCGGGTCTACGACAGCGGCGGTCTGCCAGGACTGTCACACGGCACATCGCATCCTGCCCGCGTCGGATCCGCGCTCCTCCGTGTCGCCGCAGGCGCTGCCCACCACCTGCGGGCAGACCTGCCACCCGGGCGCGCAGGCCAATTTCGCGGTGTCGGGGGCCAATCACCTGGACCTGCGTATCCGGAAGGAACCGCTGCTCGTGGCCGAAGAGTGGATGTTCCGCCTGCTGACCTCGGGAACGATGGCCATGCTCGCCGTCGGCATCGTGCTCGACCTGCAGAAGAAGTTCGCCTGGGCGTCGAGGTTGCGCCGTGGCGTGTCGGCAGCGGCGCGCGGCATGCTGCGCCGGGAGGAGCGGTGATGACGGCCCTGTCGCACGGCGAACGTTCCTTCATCCGTTTCGACCGGCTGCAGCGGATCCAGCACCTGGCCATGATCGTGAGCTTCACGCTGCTCGCGCTCACCGGGCTCCCGATGCGGTTTCCCGGCGTGGCCTGGCTCGGCGAGCTGTACACCGTCGTCGGCGGACTTGGTGTCGCCCGGCAGATCCACCGGGGGGCGGCCATCCTCATGATTGCGGACGGCGCGGCTCATCTCGTCTACCTGGTGGTGCTGCTGGCGCGGAGCGGATTCCGATTCCGCGAGGCGTGGCCGATGATTCCGAACGCCAAGGACGCGAGGGACTGGTGGGAGACCTCGCGCTACTACTTCGGTCGCAGGGAGACGCTCCCGGACTACGACCGTTTCAGCTTCCGCGAGAAGTTCGACTACTTCGCGGTCTTCTGGGGCCTGCCCGTGATGATGATTTCCGGGCTGATCCTCTGGTTCCCGGTGTGGTTCGGCAACCGGCTGCCTGACATCGCCATCCCGATGGCCTACATCGCCCACAGCGATGAAGCGGTCCTCGCGATCTCCGCGATCGTCGTCTGGCACTTCTACAACGTGCACTACAACCCCGACAAGTTCCCCATGAGCTGGGTGTGGCTGACGGGGCGGATTTCGGAACATGACATCAGGCACGAGCACCCGCTCGAGTACGAACGGCTGATGTCCGATCGGGGGAAGCCATCATGAGTACCAGGGCAGGCCGGTGGGTCGTGCGTCTCACTCTGACAGCGGTGGTGGTGGGGCTGGTGGGCTGGGTGAACTACTCGCGGCTCGTCAACCTGGCGATCCCGGCCGAGCATCGTCCGGAACACATCCAGTTCGCGGTCGAGCACGTGACCGACGCCGAGTTCGAGGCGATCGCCGCCGACCTTCAATCCTCACGCGTGCAGTACACCTCGGTGGATCCGGCACCGCAGAATGCGGCGGTCTACGAGGCGGTGGCGAAGGCGCTGGCCGGACGGGTCGCCACCTTCGGCCGGGCGATCGGCCTGGATCACGTCGAGCGGTTCAGGAAGGCGGGTATCCGCGAATACCGTGGCCCGGAGACCTGCCTGCAGTGCCACCGCGAGATGACCATCAGGGATGGGCACGGCGGCTACACGAAGGTGAACACGCGCGATAACATCCAGCAGAGCGTGCACTTCGGCCTGAACAAGTTCTCGGGATTCAACACCTACGGTTTCAACGGCAGGCAGGTCGAAGGCATCCCGATGGGGAAGATCGACCGGGCATGCGGCATCCCCGGGTCGTTCACCTGGACGGGGTGGGCCACGCTCGTCAAGACGAAGAGCGGGGAACTGCGGAGCGATGGATGCGGCCAGTGCCATGCCGGCGGTCAGTACGGTCCGATCACCGGCACGATGTTCCCCGGGTACACACCCACTGACGATGAATTCAACGCAACCGACTGCCTGATGTGCCATTCGAGCGCGTACGACATGGACCGGAAGTACGTGGTGAAGGATGCAAACGGCCGGTACCGCTGGAACCAGGATCGCTCGATGAAGGCCGCGATGGCGGTGGGGCGGCCCACGTCCGACACCTGCCTGCGGTGCCACGAGCACAACCACGGCGGAGACATGTACGAGAAGAACGAGGCGGCGCAGCATCTCGGGTACATCAACCGGCGCCTGCTGCATCCCGGCGCGAAGCGGGGCAATCCGACCCGGGACGCCGACGTGCACTACAAGGCGGGCCTCCAGTGCCTGGACTGCCACGAATCGCACGGGCACGCCATCGCGCGCGGGCCCCGCGGCACGGACCTCGTGAGCAACGACCTCCCGGGTGTCGACGTGAGCTGCCAGAAGTGCCACACGAATACGCCCCACATCCAGAACACGACGACGCGCGCGTTCCTGAACGCACACACCGACAAGCTCGCCTGTGAGACGTGCCACATCGCCTCGCTGACGGACGACAACGTGGTATTGCGCGACTGGACCGACCCGGTGTTCAACGACGAGGAAGGCATCTGGGTCTACCGCGACCTCCTGCGGAGCGGCAAGCCGGGTGAAGGGCTGGTCTACCGGTGGCACAACGGGGACGGCACGTTCATGGCCGGCGCCCTCGGCGACAACCCGAACGGCCTGGGGCTCTACCGGGCGTTCGTCACGACCCCGGACGCGCCGTTCGCGGGCTTCGACTACGCCGCCTACTACGAGCGGACGTTCCGGCCGCTCGGCCGCCGGGGCACCTCGAAGATTGCGCCGTTCAAGCGCTTCAACGCCAAGATGTTCGAGGACATGGGCAACCAGGGCCCGTTCGGCGGCATGCTGATGCCGTTCGACTACAACGTCTACTACGAGACAGGGAAGCCGAAGGACGCGGTGCTGAAGGCGGTCGCCGACCCGCTGATCCAGAAGATGTACGGCACGATGTTCAAGAAATACATGATGGACGACTTCATGCGGTACATGGGCATCGAGAACGGCTGGACGATTCCGTTCTCGGGCGACCTGCAGCCGAAGTGGATGCGGCAGGATGCCACGCTCATGCTCAATCACTCCATCACGAAGAACGCGGTGTCGTGCCGGTCCTGCCACGCCCCGAAGGGCGAGGGCCGCATGCCGTTCGAGGAACTGGGCTATCCGCCGGAGCGGGTCCGGGACCTGCGCGACCTGCCGGAACTCGGCCTTGTCGAACAGGCCGGCCTCCGCTCGAACTGACCGGGTCCGGAACCGCCAGCCATCCACCTTCCCACGACTGCCCGGCGAACGTGGGAAGGTGGTGGTCACTGCCGTCCGAGTGCCGTAGAATCGATGGCGCGTGACGCCCGCGCATTCCCCTGGGAAGCCCTGGACCAATTCGGACACTTTCGTGCCATGCCGTTCCGCGACGCGGTGCGGC
This sequence comes from Vicinamibacterales bacterium, assembly GCA_046331345.1. Taxonomy (GTDB): domain Bacteria; phylum Acidobacteriota; class Vicinamibacteria; order Vicinamibacterales; family CAVVIG01; genus CAVVIG01. The sequence goes on from JAXLRA010000009.1 coordinate 372,387, forward strand.
CTGCGACGGCGCACGTCCCGAGCCGATACGGCAGTGTGGTGCGCTGAATGCTGATGTCCGAGAAGAACCCGTCGATCCCCCCTGACCTGGCGATAGTCCTGCCCGCGTTCAACGAGGCGCTTGGCATCACGGACACCCTCGCGAGCGTGCGAGAGGTCCTGTCCGCATTCACCGGCACATCGGAGATCGTGGTCGTCGACGACGGGTCGACCGACGACACCGCGGCGAAGGCGGCGGCGTGCGGCGTCAAGGTGGTCAGCCACGGCTGGAACCGCGGCTACGGCGCGGCGCTGAAGACCGGCATCATGGCCACGACCGCACCGGCCATCATGATCATGGATGCGGATTCCACGTATCCGCCGGACGCGATTCCGCGGCTCTACAACCGCCTCGACGGCGCCGACATGGTGGTCGGCTCACGGCTCCTGTCGTCGGACGGGGTGGCCTGGATTCGCCGTCCCGGCAAGTGGATCCTGAACAACTTCGCGAGCTTCCTCGTCGGGCGCCGGATTCCGGACCTCAACTCGGGCCAGCGGGTGATGCGGCGCGAGACCCTGCTGCGGTACATGCACCTCTGCCCGAGCGGCTTCTCGTTCACGAGCACGATCACGCTCGCGATGGTCGCGCAGGGGCACAACGTGGTCTACGAGCCGATCGACTACGCGAAGCGCGCGGGGAAGTCCAAGATCCGGGCCTCGCACTTCGCCAGCTTCATCCTGCTCGTCGTGCGGGCCATCGTCCTCTTCAACCCGTTGAAGGTGTTCCTGCCGGTGGGCGCGGTCGCGTTCCTTGCCGGCGTCGCGAAGCTCATCGAGGACATCTACCTCCAGAACCTGTCCGAGACGGCCGTGATGGCATTCCTGTCGGCCATCAACATCTGGGCCGTCGGACTGCTCGCGGACATGATCGCGCGCCTGCAGCTCCAGCAGCCGTTCGGCCCGAAGGACTAGCCTGATGGTCCGTTGGGTCGTTGGTGCGGTGGTCCCGCTGGTCGCGATCCGTATCGTGCTGCCGACTCCGCCTGGCGTGGCGCTGCCCCCGGCCAGTCGCGGGCAGGCCGCGACGACTTTCGCCGGGCTCATCGGTTTCGTGACTATCCGGATGCTGTGGAGCGTCGCACTCGCTGCGCCGGCATCGATGGAGCGTTCCTAGTGGCGCCGTCCGCACAGCCGTCGTTCGTCATCCTCGGAGGGGGCCCCGCCGGCCTTGCCGCCGCTTACAAGCTCGCCGGTCGCGGCTGGCGCCATGTCACCGTGCTGGAGCGCGGCGCCCGGGTTGGCGGCAACGCGGGCAGCTTCGTCGTCGACGGGATTCCGGTCGACTTCGGCAGCCACCGGCTGCACCCGGTCACCCCGCCGGACGTGATGGGCGATATCCGCAGCCTGCTCGGTGCGGACCTGCTGGACCGCCCGCGGCACGGTCGCATCCGGCTCCGGGGGCGCTTCGTCCATTTCCCGCTGAAGCCGTTCGACCTGCTGACCGGCCTGCCGCCGTCGTTCATGGCTGGTGTGATCGCGGACAGCGCCGCGAAGCTCGTCACGCGCCCATCCGACGAACCCACGTTCGCGTCGATCCTGGAGCGCGGACTCGGTCGCACCATCTGTCGCGACTTCTACTTTCCCTACGCCCAGAAGATCTGGGGCCTTGCGCCCGAGGCGCTCGATCCGGAGCAGGCCAAGCGGCGCATCTCGAACAGTTCCCTCGGCAAGATGGTGCGCAAGGTGCTGAGCGCCCTGCCCGGCGCCAAGCGCCCGGCCGGAGCCGGCCGGTTCTACTATCCGCGGCTCGGGTTCGGCCAGATCAGCGACGCGCTGCACGCGGGGGCGACAGCGGGGGGCGCCACGGTGCACCTCGAGGCGCAGGTGACCGGCGTGTCGGCGGAGGGCCGCCGCGTGCGCGCCATCGAGGCGACGGTTGCGGGTGAATCGCGCACGTTCCCAGCCGACTTCGTGCTCTCCACGATTCCGGTCACAGCCCTGGCCGGGCTCGTCCGCACGGATGGCCCGCCGGCGCCGCTCGAGGCCGTGCGCGGGCTGCGGTCGCGCGCCATGGTGCTCATCTATCTCACGCTGGACACGAACCAGTTCACCGAGTTCGACGCGCACTACTTCCCGGAATCGTCGATCCGCATCAGCCGCCTGTCCGAGCCGAAGAACTACTCGCTGACCTCGGCTCCCGGGCGGACGGTGCTCTGCGCGGAACTGCCGTGTGCGGTCGACGACCCCGAGTGGTCGGCCTCCGACGAGGAACTCGGGCGCCTGATGGTGCGCGATCTGGAGACGGCGGGCCTCGGCCCGGTGCCGCGTGTGCTCCAGGTGCAGACACGCCGACTGCCGCAGGCCTATCCGCTGTACACGCGCGGCTACCGCGAGGCGTTCGACGCCGTGGACCGCTGGATCGGCACGATCGGCGGGCTCGTGACCTTCGGCCGGCAGGGGCTCTTCGCGCACGACAACACGCATCACACCATGGCGATGGCCTACGCGCTCGTCCAGTGCCTGTCGGACGACGGAGCGTTCGATACGGCGGCGTGGGCGAGGGCCCGCACGTCGTTCGAGGACCATGTCGTCGAAGACTAGCGGCGCCGCGGGCGGCGCCGTGCTCGCCACGGTGGCCCTTGCCGCGATCCTCCGGTTCATCGGCCTCGGCTCGAGCCTGTGGTACGACGAGATCGTCACCCTGGTCGACTCCGTGCGCCTGCCGTTCCTCGACATCGTGACGAGGTTTCCCGGCGTGAACACGCACCCGTTCTACAGCGTGCTCGCACACCTGTCGGTGTCGCTCTTCGGGGAATCGTCCTGGGCGCTCCGCCTGCCGGCCTGTCTCTTCGGTGTGGGCTGCGTCTGGATGGCGTACGTCCTCGGCGAAACAGCGCTCGGTCACCTCGAGTCCTGGGCCGGCGCCCTGGTGCTCGCGACGTCCTATCACCACATCTGGTTCTCGCAGAATGCGCGCGGCTACTCGATGATGGGGTTCTTCGCGCTGCTCTCCACGTGGTACCTGCTCCGCGCCGTGTCGGGCGGGCGCCGGGTGGACCACGTCGGCTACGCGCTCGCCTGTGCTGCAGGGATCTACACCCACCTGACGATGGCGTTCGTGGTGGCGGGGCACGTCGCGGTCATCCTCGTGGGCTACGCGGCGGGATGGCGGCCCGTTCGCGAGCGGATGCGTGACGGCCTCCTGCCGATCTGGTGGACGTGGGTCGCCGGCGGCGTCGTGTCACTGGCCCTGTATGCGCCGTTCATTCCCGGTCTGCTGTTGCACCTGGGTGAGAACCGGCCGGTCGAGACGGCCAAGGTGGCGACGGGCAGCTGGGCGCTGGCCGAAGCGATCCGCTCGGTCCTGTCCGGGGCCGGCGTGCCCGCGGCGATCGCCGGCGGCGCCGTGGCGTTCCTCGGCGCCCTGAGCCTGTGGCGTCGTTCGCCGCTGCTGTTCGCGCTCCTCGTCGTGCCGGCGTTCGTGACGGCCGCTGCCGTCATCGGCCTGCAGCAGCCCCTCAGGCCGCGGTTCTTCTTCTTCCTCTCGGGGGCGGCCGCCATCTTCGTCGGACGCGGGCTCGGTGCGCTGGCTGACGCGCTCGGTGCGCGCCTCCGCAGCGGGACGGCTCCGGCCGCCTCGACGCTGACCGCCGGCCTCGCGATCCTGCTGGCCACCGGTTCGGTCGCGGCGCTCCCGCGCAATTACGACCTGCCGAAGCAGGACTTCGACGGCGCCGTCAGGTATCTGGAGGCGGCCGAGCGCGCCGGTGCAAAGGTGGCGTCCGCCGGACCGGCCTGCTGGCCGCTCGAGTTCTACTACGGCAAGAAGGCGGCGTGGCCGTGCCTGGCGTCGCTCGACGACCTCCGGTCGTTCACGGCGCAGAGCAGCCGCGCGCTCGTGGTCATCACCCTCACCGACTACATCGTCGACGCGTCGCTGCGTCAGGCGCTGACGAAGGGGTGTCCGCCGGCGCAGACGTTCCCGGGCACCCTGGGCGGCGGCGACCTGGTGGTGTGTGATGCCCACCAGGTGGAGGGGCTGTGAGCGTCCTGGCCTCGCGCCGCTGGCGCCTGTTCCTCGTGATCTGGATCGTCTACTCGCTGCACTTCGCGACCAACGTCGTGCGCGAGCACTATCCGGCGTTCTCGATCGTCCAGCACGGGACGTTCCGCGTCGATGAGTATCAAGGGTTCCACGCCGACATCTTCCGGCATCGTGATGGACACTCCGTCATCGGCAACCAGGTGCTGGTGTCCGCACTGGCCGCCGTACCGCTGTTCGTGTTCGAACCGGTGCTGAGCCGTCTCGAGCAGTACAGCAAGGCCAAGGTGGCGCGCGAAGGCGTGAAGGACGCCGACTATCGCATCGACAAGCCCAATCGCGTGAACTTCTTCCGTCTCGTGAAGGAGCGCGGGCTCGACCTCCGGTTCGGTGCCGCCACGGTCGTCACCTCCGTCTTCTTCATGGCGCCGATCACCGCGGCGTTCCTCGTCTACTTCTTCGGGGTCCTGCGTCGCCGGGGCCTCTCGCCGGCCGAGGCGTCGGTCATCACGTTCCTCGGCGCTTTCTGTACGCCGCTGTTCTTCCGGCAGTCCACGCTGAACCACAACATGTTCGTGATGTACGCGATGTTCATCGCGTTCTGCGTGCTGTGGGATCGCGGTGCGGACGACAGGCTGAGCGTCCGGCAGCTGGCCCTGGCCGGCTTCTTCGGCGGGCTCACGCTGGCGACGGACTACGTCGGCGTCATCATCCTGCCGCTGCTCTGGGGCTACTTCGTCGTCACGCGCGCGAGGCAGGCGTCGTGGTGGACGGCGATCCTCGAGTCGTACCCGATGGTGCTCGGCAGCCTCCCGCCCATTGCGTTCCTGCTGTACAGCCAGTGGGCCATGTACGGGAACCCGTTCCTGCCGGGTCAGTACTGGATGCCGGATCAGAACATCTACACCAACGTCGGCGCGCGCGGGTTCACGCTGCCCGATCCGGAGATCTTCATCGACAGCCTGATCGGCTCGGACTACGGCATGTACAGCTGGGGACCGCTGCTGCTGCTGTCGCTGTGGCCCTCCAGGGGCGTGCGGGACGAGGCCCTTGTGCTCCCGCGTGTCGAGCGGCGCTGGCTCCTGGTGACGTGGTGGGTGTTCCTGCTCTTCACCTCCGCGAATCAATACTCGCGGCTGCAGTTCAACAGCGGGTTCCGGTACCTGATTCCGCTCGTGCCGTTCCTCCTGCTCGCGGTTGCCGATACCTGGCGCCGCCTGCCGGCGTCGGCGAGGGTGGCCGTGGCCGGCGTGACCCTGGTGCATTCGTGGGTGCTCACGGTGTTCCGCGAGCCGGTCGTGCGCTCGTGGCGCCTGTTTCTCGACGAAGGCATCCAGCTGCCGTGGTACCGCGTGCTCAGCCTCACGTCGGCGCCCGGGAACCCGTGGCTGGGCAACTGGTGGGTGCCGGCCCTGCTGATTGCCGGTACGATGGCGTTCGTGGTGGTGCTCTGGCGATATGGCGCCAGACTGGAGAAAGCACATGGCCTTTAGCGATCCTGGCCGGGGCGGCGGACTGGTCTCGCTGGTCGTGCCCGTGTTCAACGAGGCGCAGGGGATCCGCACGTTCTACGACCGGGCGAGCGCGGCGCTCGCCTCGCTCGCCGGACTCGAGTACGAGCTGATCTTCATCGACGACGGGAGCCGCGACGGCTCGTTCGACCTGCTGCGCGGATTCGCGGACGCCAACCCCAAGGTGCGCGTCCTGAAGTTCTCGCGGAACTTCGGTCACCAGATCGCGATTACCGCCGGGATCGATCACGCGAAGGGCGACTGCGTCGTGATCATCGACTCCGATCTGCAGGACCCGCCCGAGGTGATCGCGTCGATGGTGGAGCAGTGGCGCGCCGGGTTCGACGTGGTCTATGGCGTGCGATCCGAGCGTGAGGGCGAAACGGCCGTGAAGCTGATGACGGCGTCCGCCTTCTACCGCCTGATGGGACGCCTGTCGAACATCGAGATCCCGGCCAACGTCGGCGACTTCCGCCTGATGAGCCGCCGTGTCGTCGATCAATTGAAGCAACTGCGCGAGAAGGATCGCTTCGTGCGCGGCCTCGTGAGCTGGGTGGGCTTCCGGCAGACCGGCGTGCTCTACCACCGCGATCCCCGCTATGCCGGCGAGACGAAGTACCCGATGCGCAAGATGCTGAAGTTCGCATTCGACGGCATCACGTCCTTCTCGACCGCGCCGCTCAAGCTGGCCACCTGGCTCGGGTATGTGGCCGCGGTGCTCGCGGTGCTGTACCTGCTCAGCGTGTTCGTGCAGAAGCTGATGGGCTACACCGTCGAAGGCTGGGCCACGATCATGGTGGCGATGCTGTTCATGGGAAGCGTGCAGTTGATCTGCATCGGCATCCTGGGCGAGTACCTCGGCCGCATCTTCAACGAGGTGAAGCCGCGCCCGATGTACGTGATCGAAGAGAATCTGGGCGCGTCGGCAGCCGACCACGCGCGCCTGGGCTGATGATGGGCGGACCGGTCTGGGTGTCCGGCGGCGCCGGCTTCGTCGGACGGCGGCTGCTCGCGCAGCTCCGTGCCAGCAACCGGCCGGTCGTGGCACTCATGCGCACGCCCCGCGCCGACGTGCCGGACGGCGTGACGGTGGTGACGGGGGACCTGCTCCAGCCCGACACCTACCGCGGCTCCCTCGCGGGATGCGACACGGTCCTGCACCTGGCGGCCGCGACGGGGAAGGCCTCGGCCGACGATCATCACCGCATCAATGCCACGGCCACCCAGATCCTGCTCGACGAATGCCGCCGCGCCGGAGTCCGCCGGTTCATCCTCGTCAGTTCGATTGCGGTGACGTTTCCCGACCTGACCGACTACCACTACGCGCAGGCGAAGCGGCGGGCCGAGGAGATGGTGCGCACCTCGGGCCTCGAGTTCCTGATCCTGCGGCCCGCGATCATCCTCGGGCCGGGCGCGCCCATCCTTGCCTCGCTCGGGACGCTTGCCACGCTGCCGGTGATGCTGGTCCTCGGGCCGGGCCGCGCGCGTGTGCAACCGGTGCACGTGGACGACGTCGCGCGGGTGATGGCGGAGGCGGCCGGGTTGGACACGCTGGGCGACCAGACCGTCGAGGTCGGCGGGCCCGAGGTGTTGACGATGGAGGCGCTGCTCACGGCGGTGCGCACGGCACGGCTGGGGCGCCAGGGTCCCGTCATGCATCTGCCGCTCGCGCTGTTCCGCCTGCCGCTGCGCCTGGCCGAACAGGCGGGGCTCGGCGCGCTGCTGCCCGTCACCGCCGGGCAGCTCTCGTCATTCGCGTTCGATGGCGTGGCCGGCGCACACCCGCTCACGGCGCCGTTCCAGGCGGGCCTGCAGCCGCTGGCAGCCATGCTCGGCGACTCCGCAGCGCCGAGTGTCGCCGAGGCCGGGGATCTCCGTGCCGAGTGCCGCACATTCACGAGGCACCTGCTCGGCGTCGACCCCGACGCGCATGTGCTGCGCGCCTACGAGAATGCGGTCGCCCGGGTGCCGGACCTGCAGCCTGCCGATGCGTTCGACGCGCGACTGCTGGCATTCGCCGCCGGCGGCGCGTGGCGCGTGTGGATGGCCGACGGCTACGCGGCGCTCCTGGCGCCGGCGTCGGCGCTGCGCAAGCGCCTGGTGATGCTGCTGGCGATTCTCGAGAGCCGGGCGCCGTTCCACGCGCGGATCGACGCAAGCCTCGGCAGCCCCGGCGTGATGTTCGTTCGCCTGGTGACGACCTCGGTGGGCGCGGTGCTCGGCGCGCTGCTGGGCATCGCGGTCCTGCTGCCGATGCGGCTGATGAGCGGGGGAGGGCGATGACCCCGACGGTCACCGTCGTGGGCTCGGGCGCGAGCGGGGTGCACTTCGCGCTGACCGTGCTCCGCAAGGGCGGCCGCGTCCGCATGCTCGACGTCGGCCGGCGCGGGCAGCCCCACGTGCTGCCCGCGGTGTCGCTCGACGGGCTGAAGTCCTCCCTGCCCGACCCGACGGAGTACTTCCTCGGGCGCGGCTACGAAGCGGTGCACCTGCCGGGCGTGAACGAGGAGTACTACGGCATTCCACCGAGCAAGGAATACGTCTTCGACGCGCCAGCCGGGTTCGACCACACCAGCCGCGGCTTCGCCCCGTTGTTCTCTTTCGCGGGGGGCGGACTGGCCGAGGCCTGGACGGGCGGCTGTTATCCACTGAAGCCCGAGGAGACGGTCGACTTTCCCTTTGCACCGAATGCCCTGGCCCCGCACTACTCGGAGGTGGCCCGGCGGATCGGCGTGAGCGGCGACGCGGACGACCTCGTGCGGTTCATGCCGATGCACGACCATCTGCAGCCGCCGCTGCGGCTCGATCGGCATTCGGAAGCGCTCGTCGCCCGTTACGGACGCGTGAAGGAACGGATGAACCGTGAGGGCGTGTACCTGGGGCGCTCGCGGGTCGCCACCATCAGCCAGCCGCTCGGCCAGCGCGAACCGTGCAACTACTCCGGCCGCTGCCTCTGGGGCTGTCCGCGGGGTTCCCTCTACACGCCCTCCCAGACCCTGCGGGAGTGCCTGACCTACGACACGTTCGAATACGTGCCCGGCATCGAGGTCACCAGGCTCACGCTCGGGGAGGGCGGGCGCATCGCCGGGGTCGTCGGCACCGTACTCGAGACGGGTGAGGAGCGCGCGTTCAGTGCCGACCGCGTGGCGCTTGCCGCTGGCACGCTGCTGTCCACCCGCATCTTCCTCGCCACCATGCGGCGCGAGGCGGGCCGCGACGTCCGCCTGACGGGGCTCATGGATAACCGGCAGCTCCTGGTGCCCTTCGTGAACCTGGGGATGCTCGGCCAGGCGTTCTCGCCCGATACGTATCAGTACCACTTGCTGGGGCTGGGCTTCGAATATCCGTCGGCGAAGGACTACGTCCACGGTCAGATCACCACGCTGAAGACCGCGCTGGTCCATCCGCTCGTGCAGCGGCTGCCGCTGCAGCTCGGAGCATCCACGCGGATCTTCCGCGCGCTGCACGCGGCGCTGGGCCTGGTCAACGTGAACTTCAGGGACACCCGTCGTGACGACAGCTACATCGAGCTGACGGATGATGCGCAGCCGCGCCTGCGGATCGGGTACACGCCGGACGCCGCCGAACCGGAACGGATTGCCACCGCGCTGGGCCGGGTCAAGCGTGCGCTGCGTGCACTCAATTGCATCGTGCCGCCCGGGATGGTCCACGTTCGCCCGATGGGTGCCAGCGTGCACTATGCCGGCACGCTGCCGATGACCGCGGATGCCGCGCCCTTCACGACCACGCCGTCGTGCGAGAGTCGCGACATCGGCAACCTGCTGCTCGTGGACGGGGCGACGTTTCCGTTCCTCCCGGCGAAGAACCTTACGTTTACCTTGATGGCGAATGCCGTTCGCATCGCAGAGGCGGTATTCTAGAGACGTCACCCCCGGTGTCGTTGTCGTAGCGAGTGCGCGAGAACCCCAATGAACCTGTTTGCCACTGTCGTTCCCTTCCACGCCGACTACGTCTGGTCCTGGGTGCTGATGTACATCGGACCTGACGTGTTCCTGCCGCTCACGTCGGCGCTGGCGGCCATGGCCGGCTTCCTGCTGATGTTCTGGCACCGGGTGCTCGGCTTCGTCATGCGGATGCTCGGCAAGGGCGGCCCCTCCGAGGCAGAGAGCCACACCGTTTCGTCCGACTCCGCCGACCACCAGAAGCGCTCATGAGCTGGCTGGCCATTGCGGCCGCCGCGATCGCGCTGCTCGTCGCGAACGTCGTCTACCTCACGTGGTTCTTCGGGTGGGTGGAGCGCCAGACAGCGGGCGCCGCGTACTTCAGCCTGCCGGTTTCGAAACGACGCGCCCTCAAGCAGCGGATCAGGCTGCTGTCGCTGCCGACGCTGCCGCTGATGAAGCTGCTCAGCGGCGGGGCGAAGTCCCAGAAGGGCCTTCCCGGCTTCGAGTTCGAGGGCGTGTGGGGACCACAGAAGGTCGCCACGCCTGACGTGTTCGCCGCGGCCAAGGCGTACGTGCCGACCGCGCAGGACGTGTTCGTGGCCACCCAGATGCGCTGCGGCACGACCTGGATGCAACAGATCGTGCACCAGGTGGTCACCCACGGCGCGGGCACCTTCGAGCCCGAGAGCCGCCGATCGCACATCTACACGATCAGCCCGTGGATCGACGCGACGCACGGTGTGTCGATGGCCGACGCGCCGCTCGTCGGCGAGCCGGCGGTTCGCATCATCAAGACGCACCTGCCCGCTGAACTCTGCCCGTACTCGCCGCTGGCCAAGTACATCTACGTCGCGCGGCACCCGGTCAGCTGCTTTGCGAGCATCGTGGATTTCAACAGGACGATGATCGGGCCGCTGCTGCCGCCCGTGGCGGCGCTCGCCGACTGGTACTGCTCCGACAGGATGTACTGGCTGCCCTGGGTGCGGCACGTGGACGGCTACTGGCGGTGGGCGCAGCGCCACGACAACGTACTGTTCGTCCACTACGAGGAGATGGTTCGCGACTTCGGCCCGGTGCTGGATCGCATCTGTGCGTTCCTCGGCCACCAGCTGACGCCGCAGGAGCGCGACCTCGTCGTCGAGCGCACCAGCTTCGCCTACATGAAGGCGCACGAAGAGGCGTTCGAGATGTCGCCGCCGTCGATGTACTCCGTGGCGGCGGGTCAGTTTTTGGCGAGCGGCCGCGAGAAGCGGCACGAGGATGTCACGCCGGACATCAAGCGCCGGATTCTGGACTATTGCCGGGGCGAACTGGCCCGCGCGGAATACCCGGCGTCGACCTACTACTCCGACCTGGCCTGACCAGCCCCCCTCGTCTCCGCGGCTACAGCCGCTTCGTCCGGCGCGCCCACATCAGGACGCCCGACGCGCCCTGCACGACGAATCCCACTGAGGCCGCCCCGTACAGGAGCTTCACGGGCGTGCCGAAGGCGCGGCCGTGATGGAAGGTGTTGACCGTCTCGGCGAACTGGTCCCGAGGGAGGACGAAGAAGTACGCGACCGCGCTGCCGAGGATGACCATCATGAAGACCGAGCCGAGCGCGCCGACGGCATGGTGCAGGTCGAACGCGGCGCGATAGAGCCCGCCCCGGAACGAGACTGAGATCGACCGTCGCTTCAGCCAGAGATAGAGTCCGCTCAGTTCCAGGAGCAGGCCAACCGCTGTCGCGATGCCGACGAGCATGGAGCCCGCACGTCCCAGTCCGAGCGACTCGTGCAGGCGTCCGGTGATCTTCGTGAGCAGTTGCGGACCACCTGTCAGGAACACGACGCCTGTGGCGCCAGACACGACGAAGACCAGCGATACGGCGAGCCCACCCCAGCGGTGAGCGATCACGACCAGCGCGCGCATGACACGACCTCGGCGAAGGGGAGGCGCACAGGCGTGGCCTCCACGGAGATGCGATACTCTCTGGACGGCAGTGTACCCCATCGGTTCCCCCTGCGGGACCCGACCCTTCCACCGCGGGAGTGCAGGATGTTCGGTTCGATCGGTCTGTCGGAACTGGTGGTGATCTTCATCATCGCCCTCGTGGTGTTCGGTCCGCGCCGGCTTCCGGAAATCGGTCGGCAGCTCGGGCGGACCCTGAACGAGTTCAAGCGCGCCAGCCGGGACCTCCAGCAGACGCTGGAGGACGAAGTGCGGGCCGAAGAGGCCCGGACCCAGCCCGAGATGCCGGTGCTCACCCCACGACAGAGTGAGTTCAGCGACGCGCTCTCCAAGACGGCGAACGGCGACCTGTCGTAGCGCCGGACACAGCACACCGGGCGGCATGCAATGACTGGCACGCAGATTCGATTCGAGGACGGCGCCGGCTACGAGCGCTACATGGGTGTCTGGAGCCAGGCAGTTGGCCGCGCGTTCCTGGCGTGGCTGGCACCGCCGCCGGGGCTGCGGTGGCTCGACGTGGGCTGCGGCAACGGCGCCTTCACGCAACTCCTGCTCGACGACTGCCAGCCCACGACCGTGACAGGCATCGACCCGTCGGAGGCGCAGCTAGCCTATGCGCGCGCACGGTTCGGGGATGCGGCGGTCGATCTGCGGAAGGCCGACGCCATGTCGCTCCCGTTTGCAGACGCGACGTTCGATGCCGCGGTGATGCCGCTGGTGATCTTCTTCGTCCCCGAGCCACCCAGGGGCGTCGCCGAGATGGTGCGTGTGGTCCGGTCCGGCGGGATTGTCAGCGCCTACGCGTGGGACATGCCTGGTGAGGGCTTTCCGTACGCGGGCATGGTCGAGGAACTGCGGCGCCTCGGGCTCGAGCCGCCGAAGGCCCCGAATCCGGAGGCCTCTCGCCTGGACGTACTGGCCGGTTTGTGGAGCGATGCAGGCGTTGTGGACGTAGAGACGCGTGTCCTGACGGTCGAACGTACCTTCGCGGACTTTGCGGACTACTGGGAGACGCTGCTGTGCGCGCCGAGCGCGGGCGCGATGCTGAAGACCCTGCCGGCGGAGCAGACCGACGCACTCCAGTCCGCGTTGCGGCGCCGGTTTCCAGCCGGGGCAGACGGACGGATTACCTACAGCGCGCGCGCCCATGCGGTGACCGGCCGGGTCGCCTGAGCGCCCCGGCCCGACCGCGTGCGGCTGCGTCGTGCGGCTCAGTCGATCAGGTTGCCGTCGCCGCGGAACACGACGCGTTGCCGCTGCTCGCCGTCCATCACGTTCGACGTGGTGAGGCAGAGATTCACCGCGTTGACGTGGACGAACACCGTGCAGCGATGGCCGCTGGCCAGATGCCCGGTGAACACGAGCATGTCGTCGCCGTGGTACTCGACCTGCTCGACGTAGCAGTGTCCGTCGGGCACGTCGTGCGTCAGTTCGACCCGCTCGCCGGGCTTCAGCGTCGACTCGATGCGTCCGACACGCGTGCGCAGCGTGTCGTGAAAGGCCTTCGCGCCGCCGCGCGACGCCGGCCGGGCCCCGTCCTGCGCCGCCGGGAGGTCGGCGACGGCCACCGCATCGGCCGCTGGCGCAGCACCCTCGAAGGCCGCTGCACGCTTGGCAATCTGCTCGCGTAATTTGTTGATTTCCATCGAACCTCCATCGATCTGTCGGCGCGAAGGGGCGGTTCAGATAGCCGGTCTGCCCGTGACTTCACGCCCCGGCGCAGGTTCTGGGCGCAGTAGGCATCCACTCGGTGTTGGTTGAGGGGCTGACACGGCAGTAAGATTCGGTTTAGTTCTTGGGATGGCCCGCGGAGGTTGCCGCATGCGCGCCATGGTTCTTGTTCTGGCGGCGATGGTCGCCGCCTGCAGAGGCGAGTCGACATCATCTGTCCCTGTCGGCCCGTCTCCCACCGGCTCGGTGAGCCGACCTGTCGTCACCCCCATCCTCACGGCCATCGCCATCGTCGGCATTCCCGCTATCGTCGCCCCAGGAGATTCCGTCCAGTTGTCCGCCTCCGGGCGCTTCGATTCGGGGGACACCAGCGACGTCACGGAGAAGGCGGTATGGCTCTCCTCGGACGAGGCTGCGTGTCGCGTCTCCGCGAGCGGGCTCCTGACAGGTGTGGGCGGTGGGCAAGCGCGCATAGAAGTCCGTGTGGGCGACGTGTTCGACGCGCGTGATGTCACCTGTGGCTATGTCATCGACGTGTCGGTCCACGAGAGCGAGCCGACCGCGCAGGTCGCCGTGGCGAATGCGCGAGTAGAAGCCGTCGGCGGGGCACTCGATGGACAGACGTTTCTCACGGACGCGCAGGGACGTGCCACGCTTCCGGTCGTCGGGTCCGGTGGCTTCGCGCTGAAGTTCAAGAAGAACGGCTACGACGATGGGCAGTGGGTGGTGGTACTGCCTCGGGACCGGTCGCTCTCGATCGCCCTCGTCCCGAATTCCGTGGTCACCGCGGCGTGGTCTGGCACGCTGACCACCGACCTCAGCTCCGGTTCGGTCCGCAACACCATCAGCGGTTGGCCCGGCGACTACACGTTCCAGCCACACCGTGCGAGCGACTTGACCCTGGACCTCCAGGTTGGCTGCGTTGCCTTTGGCACGTATACGGACTTCGGTTTCACCCTGCAGACTGATTCTGGACGCTCCGTCGGCGCGCTGTGGGCCTATGGTGTCGCCGGACCTCCGTACCGATACTCCGTGACCATCCCACTCGCAGCGGCACAGGGCTATCGGTTGGTCGGGACGCTCGGTGGGTTCCTTGGCGGGCCGTGCCCCTGGTCGCTCAGTGTGCGCCGGCCCGGTTGAGGACCACGGCAGGGGTGGGCGACGTCCACAGTCGCGTCGGCGGCCTTCTGCGCCTCACGGAGTAGGGCTTCCCGCGGGTCGACTCGGACAGCCGGCGCGTGTCGACATCATTCATCGTGACCGGGTCAGTGGCTGTTGCGCGGTTGAAGTTCTCTCGCAATGGCAGAGCACGCGTCAATCGCTGCAGCCGGAATCTGCCAGTGCCGCAGGACAAACCAGAACCACGCGGACATAACCGCCAGCATGAAGCCGTCTTCCGCGCCCATCTGGCGGCCGGTCCACAAGGCGAGCGCCGTCCGGATCAGCGCGAAAGCGACTGCGAAACGGACAGTTGCCACGGCGCTGACCCTGTTGATCGTGTCTGTGTCGCCCTCGAGGTGTGCGCGAGCGATCCGGAGCCGCATGCGCGTGGGCATTCTCAGACGGCAAGCGTCCGTCCAAGCCCTGCGGGAGTCCGCGAGACCGGCGAGGCGACGGTCGATCTCCGCTGCGAGAACATGGCAGGGAACGCCTGGGGCGAAGTCGCTGTCGAGTGGCACGGCTTAGTTCGACTCCGTATGCGATGGCGCGCCCTCCGGGCTCCGACTGCCCGAGGCACATTGGATGCCTGTCGATTTCGCCAGGATCAGCTGCAGGTCGACACGGCTGCTGCGCCGCTCAGGCGGCTGGAGTCGGTAGCCGGCCTGCCAGAACGGCAGGTCGGCGGTTTCGATGAGGGCGTTGAGGACATCCACGATCGAGCCGGACTCCACCGAGAACGGGGAGACGACCGCCGCGCCGATGGGGTGCTCGATGTACTGACCTCTGTGAATGAGGTTCCCGATGCCACTCAGCATGCCGATGTCGGTGGATCGCTCGGCGTGAAACCGGCGCACCGGCCGGTTCAATGGATCGTGCGCATCGTTCCACGATCCCGCTGGGCGCACCACCACGAAGGACCCGAGCCGGCCCCACTCGTAACGAGGGTTCGCGGCAATGGCCATGTCTATTGCGTCGTCCAGCGATGAGTCGATGACGGGCCTGTGCGGGGCTGGAGCGGTGGCGGCGTCACGTGCTGCGTCCACCAGGACGTCCCACAGCGCGCCGGAGGTGGGGCTGACGGGCTCGATTGACTGGAACCCGATACGCGTGCCGGTAGCCACGGCGATCTGCCAGAGTCTCGCCGCCAGCGCGTCGTCTGCGAGTTCCGACGTGGTGCGTGGAGGCTGCGCCGCGGCGATTGCCGCCTGTGAGAGCACTGTCGCAACGATGACGGCCGTACGGATCGTCGCCTGCATCCCAGCCCTCTCTTTCACGAGATGGTCGTTCTCAGTCGTACGGCGGGAAGGATAGCTGATTGTCCGGTGACCCGGTGTCAGGATCAGTCCGGCGGGTGTGACTGACGCGT
>JAXLRA010000010.1:0-334571 GCA_046331345.1 Vicinamibacterales bacterium
GGCTGGGCACGGTGAACATCGGCAACACCGGCGGCGGCGTGAACTGGGCCGGCTCCTCGTTCGACCCCGAGACCCACGTGGCGTACATCCAGGCGGCCAACGCGGGCGTGACCGCGGGCTCGCTACGCAAGCCGCCGAAGGGCTTCTCGGACATCGACTACGTGTCGGGCGTCGAAGGCACGGCGTTCCGCGTGGCTGAAGGCCCGGGCTTCGGCAGCGCCGCGGATGCGCCGCCGGTCAGCGCCAGCGAGGCGCGCCTGCGCGCGGCCGGCATCACCGCCGCGGATCAGGAGAAGCTGCCGGTCGTGCCGGCACTGAACGACGTGTCCGGGCTGCCGATCGTGAAGCCGCCCTACGGCGTCCTCGCGGCCATCGACCTCAACTCCGGCGACATGAAGTGGCGCGTCCCGCACGGCGACACGCCTGATGCCATCCGCAACAGCCCGGCCCTCAGGGGCCTGACCATCCCCAAGACCGGTCAGCAGGGCTCGGTCGGCCTGATGGTCACCAAGTCGCTCGTCGTCCTGGGCGACCCGCAGGTCACGACCCCGCCGGGCCGCGGCCGCGGCGCCATGTTCCGTGCCTACAACAAGCAGACGGGCGAGGAAGTCGGTGCGGTCCTGATGCCGGCGGCCCAGAGCGGCTCGCCGATGACCTACATGGTCGACGGCCGCCAGTACATGGTGGTCGAAGTCAGCGGCGGCAACTACTCCGGCGAATTCCTCGCGTTTGCCCTGCCGTCCTCTGAACTGCGGCGCACGGGCAACTAGCCCGGGCTCCTGACTTCAGGCTCCGGGCTCCGGGCTCCAGGGCGTGTCGACTTCCGGCCAGACAATGGCTGGAGCCGACCACGCCCGAAGCCTGGAGCCGGGAACCTCCCCGGCCCCCGACTCCTCCCAACATCCAGCCCTCCCGGTTTCCCGGATCGCCTCGCCAGCCGGCGACAAAATTGTTTCAAAACCATGTGCCAGCCCGTGAGGCCCGTGCTAAGGTCTGGCGCCCGACAACACTCGCGCGTCGGGAGTGCTCCGTTGAGCGTTGCAGGAGGTATATGCGTCCATCGACATGGTCCCTGTTCGTCGCTGCACTGGCGTGTCTCGTCCTTTCCGCCTCGTCCGCCCACGCCCAGAGCGCCATCTCCGGCCTCGCGCGTGACACCAGCGGGGCCGTCATGCCCGGCGTGACGGTCGAGGCTGCCAGCCCCGTGCTCATCGAGAAGGTCCGCTCGGCCACCACCGATGAGCAGGGCCGATTCACCATCATCGACCTCCGTCCTGGCACCTACACCGTCACCTTCACCCTGGAAGGGTTCAACACCTACCGCCAGGAAGGCCTGGAACTCCCGGCCAACTTCACGGCCACCATCAATGCGGAGATGCGGGTCGGCTCCCTCCAGGAGTCGGTCACCGTGACCGGCGCCGCGCCGCTCGTCGACGTGCAGAGCACGCAGCGCAGCGTCGTCGTGAACCGCGAGCTGCTCGACTCCGTGCCGACCGCCCGCAACTACTCGGGCATGGCCGCCCTGATGCCGGGCGTCCGCATGAGCAACACGGACGTCGGCGGCAACCAGCAGATGGAGCAGATCTACATGACGGTGAACGGCTCCCGCCAGACCGACACCACGCTCCAGGTCGACGGGATGAACGTGAACAGCCTGATGAACGACGGCCAGGTGCAGGCGTACTTCAGCGACGCCGCGATGGCCGAAGTCACCTACCAGACGAGCGGCATCACGTCGGATGTCTCCACCGGTGGCGTGCGCATCAACATGATTCCCAAGGACGGCGGCAACACGTTCAACGGGCAGGCCTTCGTCGGCGGCAGCAACAAGAACCTGCAGGCCAACAACGTGACGCCCGAACTGATCGCGCGCGGCCTGCGTACCGGCTCACGTGTCGACAAGCTGAGCGACATCAACTTCGGGCTCGGCGGCCCGATCGCGAAGGACAAGCTCTGGTTCTTCACCAGCTGGCGGCGGATCGCGACCGACTCGATCATTCCCGGCAGCTACTTCGCCAAGACGGGCGAGGTGGGCACGGGGATCGAGGACCAGTGGATTCAGAACCAGATGCTGCGCCTGACCTGGCAGGTCAGCCCCAAGAACAAGTTCAGCGCGTACCACGACCGGTATCCGAAGTTCAAAGGGCATGAAGCCGTCGCCGGGTCCATCTCCGAGTGGGACACCACCCCGGGACGACGCAACCCGGAGAACGCGCGGTACTACACCGGCCAGCTCAAATGGACGTCGACGGTGACGAGCCGGCTGCTCCTCGAGGCGGGCTACTCCATCAACTCGGAGTACTACACCGCCCGCTACCAGCCTGGCGTGCAGGAGGACCGGGGCGCCACCGCGTGGTACACCCGCACGGGCAAGAGCGACCTCATCTCCCTTCGGGCCTGGGACGGGCGCATCTCTCCGGCTGCGGGCATCGACCCGATCGCCAACACGGTCACCACGCAGGTGTCCTACGTCACCGGCAGCCACGCGTTCAAGACCGGCTTCAACTGGACGTTTGGCGACTACATGACGGAGTACGACATCAACGGCGACCTGGTGCAGCTCTATCGCAACGGCGTCGCCGACTCCGTCCGCGTCTACAACACGCCCATCCGGGCCCGTGAGTACCTGAACGGCAACCTCGGCGCCTTCGTCCAGGACGCCTGGACCCGTGGCCGCATGACCCTCAACATGGGCGTGCGGTTCGAGAAGTTCTCGGCGGACATCAAGGACCAGACCGCCAACGCCGGGCGGTTCGCGCCGCAGCGCAACTTCGCCGGCATCAGCGGCATGCCGAACTGGTTCGACGTGGCGCCGCGGCTCGGCCTCTCGTACGACGTGTTCGGAAACGCGAGGACCGCGGTGAAGGCCAGCTTCGGGAAGTACATGGCGGGCCAGACCACCGGGTTCCCCGCGCGCTACAACCCGCTCCAGCTCCAGAGCGACACCCGCACCTGGCGCGACCTGAACGGCGACAACGTCGCGCAGGAAAACGAGATCGGTCCGAGCAACAACGCGGCGTTCGGCCTGCCGGTGACCACCATCCGTCCGGACGCGGACATGAAGCGCGAGTACGACCTGGAGTACACGGCGTCGTTCCAGCACCAGCTCACGCCGGGCCTCTCGATGAACGTCGGCTACTACCGGCGCGGCACCTACAACCAGCGCCGCACCCAGAACAACGGCTGGAAGCCCTCGGACTACACGATCGTGAACGTCGTCAGCCCGCTCGATGGGCAGGTGCTGCCGGTGTACAACCTCAATCCGGCACTCCGGGGCAACGTCGATCGCACGGACTTCAACTCGACGGATTCGGACCTGCGCCGCCGGACCTACAACGGCATGCAGCTCGGGTTCAACGCCCGCATCCGCGGGGCGCAGTTCTTCGGCGGCTGGACGATGGACCGCCTGATCGACGTGCGGTGCGACGCGATCGAGAGCAACCAGGGGCGCTACGCCGGCACGGCCGCCATTGCCGCCAGCAACCAGCCGCAGCCGGACTTCCACTGGTGCGATCAGAGCCAGCTCGACATGCCCTTCCTGCACGAAATCAAGCTGGCCGGCTCGTACTCGCTCCCGTGGTGGGGCGTGCAGGCCAACCTGGCGTTCCAGAGCTACAGTGGCGCGCCGCTCTTCACGCGCTGGAACCTCTCGGCCACCACGCGCTACGCGGCGGACTGCAAGGCGCCCTGCCGGCCGGGTGAACTGGTCGTGCCGAACCTGACGCTCGCCAGCTACGTGCTGGACCTCGTGGCACCGGGCCAGCAGTACTATCCCCGCCAGAACCAGGTGGACATGGGCCTCCGGAAGCTCATCAGGTTCGGGCGCTATCAGATCTCGGCGCAGGCCGACATCTTCAACATCGCCAACTCCTCCTACGTGAAGAACCAGAACATCACCTGGGGCTCGTCACTGGGTCAGCCGCTGGACATCCTCCAGCCCCGCACCCTCCGACTGGCCGCCCAGCTGAAGTTCTAAGCGCCGAACCGGAGCCGGCGGGGCATCACGTCCCGCCGGCCGCCCGGCCTCCGCCAACCGCCGGCCCAACCGTCCGGCCTTCCGACCGGCCGCTCCTTCCCGTCCCTCCAGTCTTTCCCGCCCTCCGGGCCCCGGCCGCCCCTTCTCTGCCAATCGGGGGGCGCGTCAGGGTTATAATCCGACGCCCGTTTCCGAAGTTTGTGGAGTCAGTGAGGAGTTTGAATGATGAAGCGCACCGCGGTTCGCGTTGTGCCGGCAATTGCCCTGTTCGCCCTGGGTGTGGCCACGTTCGTGCCACGTATCCAGGGTCAGAACACCGGTCAGCCGAGCACGAAAAATGGCGAGTGGCCGATGTACACCGCCGACCTGGCGGGTAGCAAGTACTCGCCGCTCGATCAGATTGGTGCCAGCAACTTCAGCAAGATGGAAGTCGCCTGGCGCCTCAAGACGGACAACCTGGGTCCGCGTCCCGAGAACAAGCTCGAGGGCACGCCGATCATGGTCAAGGGCACGGTCTACGCGACGGCCGGTACGCGCCGTGCGGTCGTGGCCCTGAACGCCGCCACCGGCGAGATGAAGTGGATGTACGCGATGGACGAGGGCGAGCGCGCCACCCGCTGGGCGCCCCGTCAGCTCTCCGGCCGCGGCCTCTCCTACTGGACCGACGGTCGCGGTGACGAGCGCATCTTCTACGTCACCACCGGCTACCGCCTCGTCTCGCTCAACGCGAAGACCGGCGTGCCGATCGCCACGTTCGGCACCAACGGCGTCCTCGACCTGAAGGTCGGCGTCGTCATCGGCAAGGACAAGCAGCTCGATCTCGAGAAGGGCGAAATCGGCCTCCACTCGACCCCGACCGTCGCGGGCGACACGATCATCGTGGGCTCGTCGATGTTCGAAGGACTGGGCTACCGCTACGCCACGAACGCCAAGGGTCTGGTCCGCGCCTTCGACGTGAAGACCGGCAAGCAGATTTGGCGCTTCAACACGATCCCGGGCCCCGGTGAGTTCGGCAACGACACCTGGGAGAACGGGTCGTGGGAGTGGACCGGCAACGTCGGCGTCTGGACGCAGATCTCAGTCGACCCGGTCGCCGGCCTCGCGTACCTGCCGGTCGAAACGCCGACCATCGACGAGTACGGCGGCAACCGCCCGGGCAACAACCTCTTCGCCGAGTCGATCGTCGCGGTCGACCTGAAGACCGGTGTCCGCAAGTGGCACTTCCAGCAGGTGCACCACGGCCTGTGGGACCACGACAACTCGTCGGCCTCGCTGCTGATCGACGCCACCATCAACGGCGCGCCGCGCAAGCTCCTCGCGCAGCCGTCCAAGCAGGGCTGGCTCTACACCTTCGACCGCATCACCGGTCAGCCGATCTGGCCGATCCCGGAAGTGGCCGTCCCGCAGACCAACATGCCGACGGAGAAGACCTCCCCGACGCAGCCGATCCCGACCAACCCCCCGCCCTACTCGCTCACCTTCATCAAGGAGAGCGACCTCATCGACTTCACGCCGGCGCTGCGCGCCAAGGCCGTGGAGAACATGAAGAAGTTCCGGTGGGAGCAGTCGCCGTACGTTCCGCCACTTGGTCCGAACGACCCGCGTCCGGGCGCCATCAACATCGGCAACACCGCAGGCGGCGTGAACTGGCCGGGTTCGGGCTTCGACCCGGAGACCGCGACCTTCTACACGATGGCGAGCAACACCAACGTCGCCATCGGCAAGTACTACGAGGAGGAGTTCAACCAGGTGCGGTCCGACCGCTTCAACGCGCAGAACCCGCGCAAGCCGCGGTGGGAAGCCGATCCGGACTACGGCAAGTACGGCACGAACCAGCCCGGTGGCGCTCCTGTCGCGCCGACCGCGCCGCGTCCGGCCGAGCCGAACCCGGGCCTGACGGGCCGCCAGATCCTGGCGGATGGTCTTGATGGTCTCCAGATCACCAAGCCGCCGTACGGCGTCATCGCCGGCATCGACCTCAACCAGAACGGCAAGCTGATCTTCAGCGTGCCGCACGGTGAGACGCCGGACAATGTCCGCAACCACCCGCTGCTCCGCGGCATGAACATCCCGAAGACCGGCCAGGGCACCAGCGTCGGCATCATGGTCACCAAGACCATGCTCGTCGCTGGCGAATCGCAGGTCACGACGCCGCAGGGCCGCGCCCGTGGCGCGCGCCTGGTCGCGTACGACAAGAAGGACGGCCACGAAATCGGCTCCGTCCTGATGCCGGCCGCGATCTCTGGTTCGCCGATGACCTACTCGGTCAACGGCCGCCAGTACATCATCGTCGCCGTCTCGGGCGGCAACTACACGGGCGAGTACATCGCCTACGCGCTGCCGCAGAGCGAGCTGCCTCGCTCGGGCAACTGAGCCCGGCAGAACGCCGGCTCTGGGCTTTGGGCTCCAGGCTTCCGGCATGGACGGCTTCGGCCTGAAGTCGACATGCGCTGAAGCCGGGAGTCAGGAGCCTGAAGCCTGATCGTTCGAGAAAGGCCCGCTGGGGATCACCCCGGCGGGCCTTTCGTTTTCCCCAACCTCCAACCCCCAACCTCCACCCCCAACCTCCCCCACGCCCGTATAATCCGGCGCGATGTCTGAGCACCCGAGCCCGACCGCCGACCGCAGAGCCCAGTGGTACGCCGTCGGCGCCAGCTTCTTCGGGTGGACGTTCGACGCCTTCGACTTCTTCGTCCTGACGTTCATGCTGACCGACGTGGCCGCCGCGTTCGGCGAGACGCGGACGACGTTGACGTGGACGCTCACGGCGACGCTGGCCATGCGTCCGGTCGGCGCGCTCGTGTTCGGCGTCATGGCCGACCGGCTCGGACGCCGGATCTCGATGACGGTCAACATCATCTTCTACGCGCTGATGTCGGCCCTGTCGGGCCTGGCGCCCTCCTTCACGTGGTTCCTCGTGCTTCGCGGCCTGTTCGGCATCGGCATGGGCGGCCAGTGGGGCATCGGCGCGTCGCTCGTGCTCGAGAGCGTGCCGGCGCGCTGGCGTGGCGTGCTGTCCGGCCTGCTGCACCAGGGGTACTCCCTCGGCAACCTGCTCGCCGCACTCGGGTTCCTCGTGCTGTACCCGACCCTCAAGGCGGCCGACCCGGTGAACGCGTGGCGCTACATGTTCTTCCTCGGCGGCGTGCCGGCGATTCTCTCGGTGGTGGTCATCACGAAGGTGAAAGAGTCGGAGGCCTGGCACGAGCACCGCACCGACTGGGGCTCGTACATCCGCTCCATGCCTGCGGCCTGGAAGCGCTTCCTCTACCTCGTGCTGCTGCTGACCGCCATGGGCTTCATCTCGCACGGCACGCAGGATCTCTATCCGACCTTCCTGCAGCAGCAGCGGCAGTTCACGTCCAGCCAGGTGGCGCTGACGACGATGCTGTCGATGGTGGGGGCGATTTTCGGCGGCCTGGTCATCGGGCGCGCATCCGACCGCTACGGCCGGCGGAAGGCGATGATTGGCGGAGCGCTCGGGGCGCTTGCGGTCATTCCGCTGTGGGTGCTGGCGCCGAGTTCCGCACTCATCGTGATGGGCGGCTTCCTGATGCAGTTCTTCGTGCAGGGCGCATGGGGCGTCATTCCGGCGCACATGAACGAACTCTCGCCCGCCCACCTCCGTGGGTTCCTGCCCGGGTTCGCCTATCAGCTCGGCATGCTGTGCGCCGGCGTAGTGCCACCCATCGAGGCCATGCTCGGCGAGCACTTCTCCTATGCCGTCTCGATGGGCGGCTTCGCGGCGTTCGCGCTGGTCGTCGGCTGCATCGTGATCGGCCTCGGTCCGGAGGCGCACGGCGTCAGCTTCCGCAAGGCGCCCTCCCACGCGTGAGGCCGCGCCAGCGGCGCCGCGCCTACGCGCGTGCGGCGCGCGAAGCCTGACGAAGGAACGGCGCGGCGCCGGTTGCCAGCGCCAGCGCCGGCACGACCACGAAGACGAACAGCACGCGCAACTGGGGGTTCAGTGCATGCCCGGGATGCCGCTGGAACTCGGTGGCGATGCTGGCGAGTATCGCCGCGCCCACGACCGCGATGTGCAGCGCGAGGGGAAGGAGTCCGGCCCCGAGCCGTTCGCGCCAGGTGCCCCCCGCCCGCCTCGACCAGGCGGCGCCGGCTGCACCGAACATCACGTAGAGCAGGATGCCAGCCCCCGCTGCCATCATGTCCGTTGCCGCCGATCGGCTTGCCCACCAGGCTCCCGGCATGAGCCACCCGACGGCGAGCAGGATCGTTGCGGCGCATCCGAGCATGGTGAGACCCGGCAGCCAGAGTGATCGCATGTGGTGGCTCATCCATCCTCCCCCGTTCGTGGCCGCGCTCACGCGCCGCGCCAGTTCCGTCCAGTCGGTCACCTGTTCGAGAGCGAGGCGCAGGGCCTCGTCCTCCGAGTGTCCCTGCGCAATTGCCGAGGAGTAGGCATCCTCGAGATGGGCCGCGAGTTCCGCGCGGATGTCGTCCGCGGGCCGCGGGTCGACGTTCGGGAGCGCCAGGCGCTCGCGGACGATGGCGGGAAAATCAGGCACGGCTCAGCCCTCCTACCCGTGTGAGCGCGTGGAAGAAGCTGTCCCACTCGCGACGGGTGTGGGCCAGCTGTTTCCTGCCGGCGGGCGTGAGCCGATAACAGCGGCGCTTCACGCCCGATGATGTGGTTTCCCAGGCAGCGGTCGTCCAGCCGCGCTTCTCCATCCGGTAGAGGAGGGGATAGAGAGACGCCAGCGTGAACTTCAGGAGACCGTCACTCTCGGCCTCGATGCGACGCGCGATTTCGTAGCCGTGGAGCGGACCGCTTTCGAGCACCGCCAGCACGGCCAGTTCCGAACTGCCCCGCTTGATGGACGGATTCAGGATTGACATCACGTTCTTATATATAGAGTACCTACATACTCGCATCAAGAGGCGCGTGCCCAAGGCTGCACGGAACATTCGCTGGGCCGGCGCCTCCCCACCAACCCAACCCCCAACCCCAACCCCCAACCTCCAACCTCCGACCGTGAGGCGCGATATCCTTGTCGCGCGTGCCGAATCTTCGTGCCCTCGCTGTCGACCTGACGCCGCTCCGCGCACGCGACTACCGGCTCCTCTACATCGGGCAGTTCGTGTCGCTGTTCGGCACGGCCATCAGCTACGTGGTGCTGCCGGTGCAGATGTACGCCCTGACGCACTCGTCGCTCGCGGTGGGGTTGCTCGGCGTGGCGGAGTTCGTGCCGACGCTGGTGCTGGCCTTCGTCGGCGGCGCGCTGGCCGATGCGATGGACAGGCGCCGGCTGATCCTCGCCGCGGAGATCGGCATGGCGCTGTGCTGTGTCGCGCTGGCCGCCAACGCCGCGAGCCCGGCACCGGCCGCGTGGGTCCTCTTCGTTTGCTCAGCCCTGGTGGCGGGCCTCAACGCCGTGCATCGCCCGGCGCTCGAGGCGCTGACGCCGCGCCTGGTGCCGCTCGAACAGATGCCGGCGGTCGCCGCGCTGCAGGCCATCCGCTACAACACGACGTTCATCATCGGTCCGGGCCTCGCGGGGCTGATCGTCAGCAGCCTCGGCGCGACGGTCGCGTACGCGATCGACGCCGTCACGTTCGCGGCGTCGCTTGCCGCGGTGTTCTCCATCCAGTCGGTCACCATTTCGGCGCGCGCGGAGAAGCCGAGCCTGCACGCCGTTCGCGAGGCGTGGCGGTACGCCCGCAGCCGCCAGGAACTGATCGGCACTTACGTGCTCGACATCATCGCGATGTTCTTCGGCATGCCCATCGCGCTCTTCCCGGCGATTGCCGAGCAGTTCCCCGGCGCGGCGGTGGGCTGGTTCTATTCGATGATGGCGGTGGGACCGCTGCTCGTGAGCGCAACGTCGGGATGGACGGCCCGGGTGCATCGACACGGGCTGGCCATCGTGCTCGCCGTGATCGTCTGGGGCGTGGCGATCGTGCTCTTCGGCCTGGCGACGAACCTCTGGTTTGCGCTCGTGATGCTGGCGCTCGCCGGCGCCGCGGACAACGTCAGCGGCCTCTTCAGGATGACGATCTGGAACCAGACGATTCCCGACCGCCTGCGAGGCCGGATGGCCAGCATCGAGATGCTGAGCTACCTCACCGGTCCGTATCTGGGCAATGCGGAGGCAGGGCTGGTCGCCTCGGCGTTCGGCCTTCGGACCTCTGTCGTGTCGGGCGGGGTGCTCTGCGTGGTCGGCGCCGTCATCGCGGCGGTCTTGCTGCCGACGTTCGTGCAGTACGACGGCCGCGAAGGCGCGGCCCTCAAGCGCGACATCGACGCCGCGGACAACGCCTTCGAGGCATCAGAGCGCTAACACGGAGGGCGCGGCTCTTCTTTCGGCTCGCCTGTCCCGCCAGCCTGCAGCCAGTCTCAGTTCCTGACTCCCCCTGGCGTCGTCTTCGGCGGCTTGCGCGGTGCGACGAGCCGCTCGTAGGCAAAGGCCACCTTCAGCAGTTTTCCCTCGCTCCACGGCTGACCGAGCAGGTCCATGCCGACAGGTAGTCCATCCGCGGTGAAGCCCGCCGGCATGCTCATCGCGGGGAAACCGGTCGTGGCGCTGAGCTGACAGTTGGACCCGGCCTGCGGCTGGCCGATGAGCGCGGGCTTGCGGCGCAGCGTCGGGTAGACGAACGCCGTGATGTTGTTCTGGCTCATCACCTCGAGCACGGCCTGCTTCGCCTGCTCGCGGCGCGACAGCGCGAGGCGATACGCGTCCGACTCCCGGGCCGTCGTCTCGTTCGCGCGCTTGAGCACCGACTCCACGGCCGGTGAGTACTTGCCGGACAGCAGGATGTCGCCGAGCGTCTTCACCGGCGCGGCCGGGAACTGTGCCAGGAAGTCCTGCAGGTCGAACTTGAACTCGGCGTTGATGACGCTCGTGTCGCGCAGTGCCTCGTCCAGCCGCGGAAACGGAATCTCGACGACGCCGGCGCCGAGCGAGCGGATGTTCTCCACGGCTTCGCGGACGATCCGTCCAACCTCGTCGTCTTCGGGCGCAGTTCCGAACAGCGGGGCCAGCACGCCAATCGTGACGTCGCCGAGCCCGGCATCCCCAACCATGCTGTTGTAGGTCCGCGGGATGTGCGCTCCGGCGCCCTTCGTCAGGGGATCGGCGGGATCCTCACCCACGGTGTAGTCCAGCATGAGAATCAGGTCGCCCACCGTCCGCGCAAGCGGACCGCCGATATCCTGTGTCAGCGACAGCGGAACGATGCCGCCCCGGCTCGACAGGCCCAGGGTGCCGCGCAGGCCCCAGAGGCTGTTCTCGGACGCCGGGTTCCGGATCGACCCGCACGTGTCAGTGCCCATGCCGGCCGCCGCGAAGCTTGAGGCCACTGCCGCTCCGGTACCGCCGCTCGATCCGCCGGGATTCCGTGTGGGATCGTACGGATTCCTGGTCTGGCCACCCGCGGAGCTGATCGAGGTGATGCCGTACGCGAGTTCGTGCAGGTTGGTCTTGCCGATGATGACCGCGCCGGCGTCCTTCAGGCGCCGCACCATGAACGCATCACGGTTGGTCTGGAAGCCGGCGAGCGCGAGCGAACCGGCCGTGGTCGGCATGCCCGTGGTGGCGTAGTTGTCCTTCACGACGATCGGGATGCCGTGCATCGGGCCGCGGACGCGCCCCGCGCGGCGCTCGGCGTCGAGGGCGTCGGCCTCCTCGAGCGCGCGCGGATTCAGCGCAATCATCGCGTTCAGCGCGGGCCCCGCCTTGTCGTACGCGCGGATGCGCGCCAGATACTTCTCGACCAGGTCGTGGGAGGTCACCGTACCGATCCGCTGCGCCGCCAGCAGGTCCACGATCGACTTCTCGTAGACATCGAAGGTCGACGCGGGCTGGGCTGGTGGCAACGGGCCGAGCGCGCCAGGCGGCGACGCCTGCTGCGCCACGAGGCTGGCACCAATCAGTGCCGCCAGCGCGACTCCCCCACACACCTGGACCCATCTCATCTGTGACGTCGTGTTCACGCGCGCATTCTACGCTCACGTGAACGGCCGGCCGAAACCGTGTTGTCGCCGGCACGACCCGCCCGCGCTATAGTCGCAGCCTTCTCACACCAGGAGGGATGCATGACACCGCAGGAAGCGCGCGCCGCCGTGAATGTGATTGGAATGCAGCTGCAGCACGAGTGGATGACGACCGCAAAGGTCATCGAGGCCATTCCAGACGCCAACAAGGAGTGGAAACCCGACCCGAAGGCACGGTCGGCGTGGGACCTGGCAACTCATCTTGCCGCGGCCGACGTGTGGTTCCTCGACGCGATCATCAACGGGGCGTTCGGATCGGACCCCGAGGCCGAGAACGCGCTGAAGGCCGCGGCGCCGACACCGTCCGCACTGGCTGACTGGTACAAGCACACCTTCCCGGCAAAGCTCGAGCAGATGCTGGCCCTGCCCGACCACAAGTTCACGGACGTCATCGACTTCTTCGGGATGAAGAATCCGGCCATCGTGTACGTGAACTTCTGCCTCGTGCACGGGGTCCACCATCGGGGACAGCTCGCCACCTACCTCCGCCCGATGGGCGGGAAGGTCCCCAGCATCTACGGCGGCAGCGCCGACGAAGTCTGGCAGGGGGCCGGCGCCTAGTCCCGACGCGAAGCGGAGGCCGGACCTGGCGGCGGGCAGGTTCCGGCTTCCATCCGGCGCGGGCCTCGCTATAATCCCGCATTCGACCGTCCCCCGCACCCGACGATTCGGCCGTCTTTCCTGAATGGAGTCGCCTATGAAACGTACTGCGATGCAGCTGCTGCCAGCGATCGCGCTCGTTGCGGTCGGCGTGGCTGCCCTTGGCCCACGCATCCAGGGCCAGAACACCGGCCAGCCGAGCACGAAGAATGGTGAGTGGCCGATGTACACGGCCGACCTGAGTGGCAGCAAGTACTCGCCGCTCGATCAGATCAACGGGAGCAACTTCAGCAAGCTCGAAGTCGCCTGGCGCTTCAAGACCGACAACCTCGGTCCGCGTCCCGAGAACAAGCTCGAAGGGACGCCGATCATGGTCAAGGGGACCGTGTACGCCACAGCCGGGACGAGGCGGGCCGCCGTGGCGCTGAATGCGGCCACGGGCGAGTTGAAGTGGATGTACGCGATGGACGAGGGCGAGCGCGCCACCCGCTGGGCGCCGCGTCAGCTCTCCGGCCGCGGCCTCTCCTACTGGACCGACGGCCGTGGTGACGAGCGCATCTTCTACGTCACCACCGGCTACCGCCTCGTCTCGCTCAACGCGAAGACCGGCGTGCCGATCGCCACGTTCGGCACCAACGGCGTCCTCGACCTCAAGGTCGGCGTCGTCATCGGCAAGGACAAGCAGCTCGATCTCGAGAAGGGCGAAATCGGCCTCCATGCCACCCCCACCGTCGTCAACGACACGATCATCGTCGGGTCGTCGATGTTCGAAGGACTGGGCTATCGCTACTCCACGAACGCCAAGGGGCTGGTCCGCGCCTTCGACGTGAAGACCGGCAAGCAGATCTGGCGCTTCAACACCATCCCGGGCCCCGGTGAATTCGGCAACGACACCTGGGAGAACGGGTCGTGGGAGTGGACCGGCAACGTCGGTGTCTGGACGCAGATCAGCGCGGACCCTGAAGCGGGCCTGGTGTACCTGCCGGTCGAAACGCCGACCATCGACGAGTACGGCGGCAACCGCCACGGGAACAACCTGTTCGCCGAGAGCCTGGTCGCGGTGGACCTGAAGACCGGCGTGCGCAAGTGGCACTTCCAGATGGTCCACCACGGCCTCTGGGACCACGACAACTCGTCGGCGTCGCTCCTGATCAACGCGAACATCAACGGACAGCCTCGCAAGCTGGTGGCGCAGCCGAGCAAGCAGGGCTGGCTCTACGTGTTCGACCGCATCACCGGCCAGCCGATCTGGGAGATCCCGGAGAAGCCGGTGCCCCAGACCAACATGCCGACGGAGAAGACCTCTCCGACGCAGCCGATCCCGACCAACCCGCCGCCCTACTCGCGCACCTTCGTCGCGGAGAGCGATCTCATCGACTTCACCCCGGCCCTCCGCGCCCGCGCGCTCGAGAACCTGAAGAAGTTCCGCTGGGAGCAGACGCCGTTCGTGCCGCCACTCGGCCCCAACGACCCGCGCCTCGGCGGCATCAACATCGGCAACACCGGTGGCGGCGTGAACTGGCCGGGCTCGGGCTTCGATCCGGAGACCGCCACGTTCTACACGCAGGCGAACAACACGAACGTCTCGATCGGGAAGTACTTCGAAGAGGAGTTCGAACAGGTGCGCGCGGACAAGTTCAGCGCACGCAACCCCCGCAAGCCCCGCTGGGAGGCGGACCCCGACTACGGCCGTTACGGGACGAACCAGCCGGGTGCCGCGCCGCCCAGCCGTCCGGTGGCGGGCGTGGGCGACAACCTGGTCACGGGCCGGCAGGCGCTGGCTGAGGGGCTCGACGGCCTCACCATCGTGAAGCCGCCGTACGGCGTCATCGCGGCCATCGACCTGAACCAGGGCGGCAAGCTGCTCTTCCAGGTGCCGCACGGCGACACGCCGGACAACGTGCGCAACCACCCGCTGCTGCGCGGGATGAACATCCCGAAGACCGGCCAGGGCGCCAGCGTCGGCATCATGGTGACCAAGACGATGGCCGTGGCGGGCGACCCGCAGATCACCGCGCCGCCCGGACGGGCACGCGGCGCCATGCTGCGCGCGTACGACAAGAAGACCGGCGCCGAGCTCGGCACGGTGCTGATGCCGGCCCCGATCACCGGCTCGCCGATGACCTACTCGGTCAACGGCCGCCAGTACATCATCGTCGGCGTCTCGGGCGGCAACTACACGGGCGAGTACATCGCCTACGCGCTGCCGCAGAGCGAGCTGCCTCGCACGGGTAACTGAGCTCGGCAGTGACCAGGCTCCGGGCTTCGGGCTCCGGGCTTCGGCGGCGTCGGCTTCTGGCCTGAAGTCGACCCGCCCCGGAGCCTGAAGCCTGAAGTCCAGAGCCCCTCCCGCCTTCCGCCCCCCACCCTCCAACCTCCAGTCCCTGACCCAGTCCCCGACCTCCCCGACGCCACAACTCGCCCTTTGCAACTCGGCACCGGCCGGACTACCGTGTAAAAGTTCGGAACTGGCGCGACTCGGTCGAGCCTATAATTTCCTTACATCTCTGACGGTTCGCGCAGTTCTCTTTGAGGAGTTCTCCATGAAACGAAACGCGGCACGCCTCGTGCCGGCGATTGCCCTGCTCGCGCTGGGCGTCGCCACATTCGCGCCTCGCATCCAGGGCCAGAATACCGGCCAGCCGAGCACGAAGAACGGTGAGTGGCCGATGTATACGGCCGATCTCGCGGGTAGCAAGTATTCGCCGCTGGATCAGATCAACGGCAGCAACTTCAGCAAGCTCGAAGTCGCCTGGCGCTTCAAGACCGACAACCTGGGTCCGCGCCCCGAGAACAAGCTCGAGGGCACGCCGATCATGGTGAAGGGCACCGTCTACGCCACCGCCGGCACGCGCCGCGCGGTCGTCGCCCTGAATGCGGCCACGGGCGAAATGAAGTGGATGTACTCGATGGACGAGGGCGAGCGCGCCACCCGCTGGGCGCCCCGTCAGCTCTCCGGCCGCGGCCTGTCCTACTGGACCGACGGCCGTGGTGACGAGCGCATCTTCTACGTCACCACCGGCTACCGCCTCGTCTCGCTCAACGCGAAGACCGGCCAGCCCGTGGCGACCTTCGGCACCAATGGCGTGCTCGACCTCAAGGTCGGCGTCGTCATCGGCAAGGACAAGCAGCTCGACCTCGAGAAGGGCGAAATCGGCCTCCACTCGACCCCGACCGTCGCGGGCGACACCATCATCATCGGCTCGTCGATGTTCGAGGGTCTCGGCTACCGCTACTCGACGAACGCCAAGGGCCTCGTCCGCGCCTTCGACGTGAAGACCGGCAAGCAGATCTGGCGCTTCAACACGATCCCGGGCCCCGGTGAATTCGGCAACGACACCTGGGAGAACGGTTCGTGGGAGTGGACCGGTAACGTCGGTGTGTGGACGCAGATCAGCGTCGACCCGACCGCTGGCGGCAACGGCATGGCGTACCTGCCGGTCGAGACGCCGACCATCGACGAATACGGCGGCAACCGCCCGGGCAACAACCTCTTCGCCGAGTCGATCGTCGCGGTCGACCTGAAGACCGGCGTCCGCAAGTGGCACTTCCAGCAGATCCACCACGGCCTCTGGGACCACGACAACTCGTCGGCTTCGCTGCTGATCGACACCACGATCAACGGCCAGCCGCGCAAGCTCCTCGCGCAGCCGTCCAAGCAGGGCTGGCTCTACGTGTTCGACCGCATCACCGGTCAGCCGATCTGGCCGATCCCGGAAGTGGCCGTCCCGCAGACCAACATGCCGACGGAGAAGACCTCCCCGACGCAGCCGATCCCGACCAACCCGCCGCCCTACTCGCGCACCTTCGTCGCCGAGAGCGACCTCATCGACTTCACGCCGGCACTGCGCGCCCGCGCGCTGGAGAACCTGAAGAAGTTCCGGTGGGAGCAGTCGCCGTACGTTCCGCCACTCGGCCCGAACGATCCGCGCCTCGGCTCGATCAACATCGGCAACACCAACGGTGGCGTGAACTGGCCGGGCTCGGGCTTCGACCAGGAAACCGGCATCTTCTACACCCAGGCGATGAACACGAACGTGGCCATCGGCAAGTATGAGGAAGAAGAGTTCGAGCAGGTGCGCGCCGATCGCTTCAACGCGCAGAACCCGCGCAAGCCGCGGTGGGAAGCCGAACCGAACTACGGCCTGCGTGGGACCGGCCAGCCCGGCGGTGCGCCGGTTGCCCCGGCGGCAGGCGCTGGTGCAGGACGCGCTGGCGGCCCCGGTGCCGCCGCAGCCCAGGCACCTGCGGGCATCCAGTTCCCCGGTGCACGCGGCCGTCAGGCACTCACCGAGGGCCTTGATGGTCTGCCGATCGTGAAGCCGCCATACGGCGTCATCGCGGCCATCGACCTGAGCGCTGGCGGCAAGCTCCTGTTCCAGGTGCCGCACGGCGACACGCCGGACAACGTCCGCAACCACCCGCTGCTGCAGGGCCTCAACATCCCGAAGACCGGCCAGGGCAGCAGCGTCGGCATCATGGTCACCAAGACCGTGGCCGTTGCGGGTGACCCGCAGATCACCGCGCCGCCCGGACGCGGCCGCGGCGCCATGCTGCGCGCGTACGACAAGAAGACCGGTGCCGAAGTCGGCGCCGTCCTCATGCCGGCCGCCATCTCCGGTTCGCCGATGACCTACTCGGTCAACGGCCGCCAGTACATCATCGTGGCGGTCTCCGGCGGCAACTACACCGGCGAGTACATCGCCTACGCGCTGCCGCAGAGCGAGCTTCGCTCGGGGAACTAACGCACACGGGCTTCAGGCTCTAGGCTTCAGGCTCCAGGCCGGGTCGGCTTTAGACCCGTAGCCGACGACGCCCGAAGCCTGGAGTCCAAAGCCAGAAGCCTTACGGCGTCGGACAGAGAAGGCCCGCTGGGGAACACCCCCGGCGGGCCTTTTTCTTTGTGTGCGTCCCTCACATGACGACGGTCATACCGCCGACCTGACGCGACCGGCAGACTGCGTGCGTGCCACCGAATGGCTTACCTCTGACCAAGGACTCGCACATGACCATCCGTTCGATTCTTCTGGTTCTGCTCGCATCGGGCGTCGTGACAGGCTGTCAGCGTAACCAGGCGTCACCGGTCCAGACGTCCCAAACCGGTACCTCCGGGCTGTCGACCCGCAACATGCCACCGGTCGCCGGCCAGCAGAAGGCCTGCTCGGGACCTCGCGAGAAGGTGTTCGACCTCGAAGTCGTGGAAACGGACGGTGTCGAACTCGGCATGGGCCTTCGTTTCTCCGCCTGGGCGTACAACGGCCACGTTCCAGGCCCCACCATCGAAGCGTGTGAAGGCGACAGTGTGACCATCCACGTCCGCAACAGCGGGACAACGTCGCACGGCCTCGATTCACATGCGATGAAGATCGATGCGCGTCACTATGGCCCGACGCCACCGGGCACGACCCTGACGCTGGCGAGCCGCGTCGATACGCCCGGGGTGTTCATGTACCACTGCGCTGCAGGGCCGGTCACCGACCTGCACATCAAGAGCGGCCTCCACGGCGCGATGATCGTCTACCCTCGCGGGGAAACGCTGCGACCGGCGCGCGAACTCGTTGTCGTGGAGGATGCGGTGTACGGCGCGCAGGACGCCAACGGCCGCATCCCCGGGACGGACCCGGCCCGCACCGCGAAGAACGATCCGTTCCTGGTGATGTTCAATGGGCGCCTGGACAACGAGGCGGTCCGCGTCGCACCTGGCGATCTCGTCCGCATCTACTTCGTGAATGTCGGACCAGGCGTCTCGTCCGCACACATCATCGGTTCGCTCTTCGAGCGCGTGTATGCGGGAACCCCGCGCGTCGATCACGTGCAGACCGCCGCAGTGCCCGCGGGATCGGGAGCCATGCTGGAGTTCCGGGTCCCGGAGGCCGGCGTGTATCCCTTCGTCGACCACGACAAGCTGGCGTTCCTGCCGTTCGGCCTGGCGCTGCCGTTCGCGACCGAGGGGGTCGACGGCGCGGCGCACTGAGCGCGCTTCAGGCGCTCGTGCGGTCGGTCAGCCGAACGACATCGCGTACCAGGGCCGCAACGGCGCCGAAATGCGGCGAGCCGGTGCCAGCAAGCGTCTCGACGAAATCCGCAAGCCACACCGACAGATGCCGGGAGCGGAACGTCTCGTAGGCGTCGGCAGCCACGGTCGCCTCGTCGCGCTTCGACTCGAACATCGCAAATGCCACTTTCATCGCGATGAAGGACAGGAAGCCCAGTTCATTCGCGATGTGGTCGGGCACCTCGCGCAGGCGCTCGGGCGCGTAGCCGAAGGCGTCGTAGAACGCCGCGACACGCGCGAGCAGCGGCCCACGCGACGCCTGTGCGGCACGCTCGTAGCTCGATTCGGACGAGGGGCATCCAGCCGGTCCGAGGACGCTGAAGAATTCGGGCTCCCACTCCTCGAGCGGCATGGCCAGCAGCGTCGACGCCTGCGCGGCGGTTTCTTCTGGCAGCGACGGCACCAGCGCCCGCATCTCGCCGATCAAATGTGCCGACGGCGGTTGAAGCGCGAGCGAGGCGAACTGGAGCAGGCTCGCCCGTGCGAGCCATTCCGTCACCTCACTGGACGAGGCCATCGTCGCACTCATTTCGCACCGCCCTGCACGAGCAACGGCACCCATCCCGAACGCATCTTCCGACCGCCGGTATGCCGCTCGGCGCCGTCCCAGATCGCGAACGCGACGTACGTCTTCCGGTCCACCTCGAGGTTCGCGCGCCCCTCGCCTTCCTTCAGCGGTCGCGCAATCGTGACCGACCAGCGGTTCCCGACCCACGCGCCCGTGCCCGACGCATGCTGCGCGTCTGGAACGGTGGATGTGCCGAAGCCTTCCGCGACGAGTTCCTGAACGGCGCCTGTCTGTGGCCGCTTCGTGATCGGATTACCCGCGGCCAGCGCCGGGGCGTAGCGGGTGGCCATCTCCTCGGCAGCCGACGAGTTCTGCTTGAAGGGATACGCGTCCACCGCCATGCGCGGGTAGAGCGCCGCCACGCGGTCAATCCCCGCCGGCCGCTCCGCATCGTCCTGCCACACCGCCTTCCAGTAGCAGATCTCGACAGGCTTCCCAGCTTCGCCCATCGCCGCGTTCGGGACGTCGGCGCCGGCCTGCACGGCGAACTGCACGGCGGCGGCATCGGAGCTGACGCCCGATTCAGGAATGATGTCGCGGGTCGCATCATCCCACTGCAGGCGGAAGACGACCGTGGTGCCGTCGTGCAGTGCCCGCACGCGCACGACGCCGACACCCGGCTTCGTGAGCCTCGGCTCGGTCACGTCCTGCATCATCAAGGCCGCCGGATACTCCGGAGCCGCCTGCCACGCGGCAGCGCCCGGATCGCCGACCGGGAGCGCACCATTCACCCGCGCAGCCGACACCTGCGTCGTATCCACCACAGGTCCACTCGAACAGGCCCCTGCAAGGGCCGCGATCACAAGCACGAGACGCGTCTTCACCATGACGCCACCATCCATTCGAGAAGAGAGCAGCCCACCTGAAGGTGGGCACTACAAGTGCGCCGGGTCAGTGGCCTTGTAGTGTCCGCCTTCAGGCGGACCATGTGCTGGCACCCACGTCCAGCCTGCGCACGCGTCACCGTCGCTACGTGGTGTTGCCGCGCATGATCTGGTACAGCCGGTCTTCCGCGGGTCGCACGTGGACGGGCTCGTAGAGCGGCACGCGTGCGAACTCCTGGTGGTTGTCGTCCAGCGCGATAGCGAAATCGCCCTGGATCTTGAAGAACGGGATCGTCCGCTCGGTCGACCCGAACAGTGAAAAGAGCCCCTGCAGCGTCCTGTCGTTCTTCGCGTTCCTGTAGGTGCGAACCGCCGCTGGCGCATCGGGTCCGAACATCTGGATGAGGAACGGGTCGGGCACGTTGACCGGAGGCACGTAGTAGATGTTGGGCTCGAGGCCGAACTGCGGATAGAGCGGCAAGGCGAGCTTGCGCACGTGCACGAGGTAGTCGATCGGGTTGTCTTCGCGCGCCTGCTCACGCGGGCTCACCCAGCCCTGGAGCCGGATCTTGCCGATGCAGTTGACGAAACACTGCGGCTGGATGCCCTGCTCGATCTTCGGGAAGCAGGCGATGCACTTCTCGCTCGTGCCGGTGGACGGGTTGAAGTAGACCTTCTTGTAGGGGCACGCGCGCACGCACTCCTGGTAGCCGCGGCAACGCTGCTGGTCCAGCACCACGATGCCGTCTTCCGGCCGCTTGTAGATCGATGACCGCGAGCAGCCCGCCAGGCAGGCGGGATACGTGCAGTGGTTACAGATGCGCGCCAGGTAGAACATCCAGATCTGCTGCGGCAGGGTGAGCGCGGCCCCCTTGTCCACCGCGCCGGAGATCTCGTCCTCACCGAGGTTCGGGTAGGCGTAGTCCATCGACTGCGGCGTCCACCCGAGGACCCGTTCACCGGCAGGCGCCGCCTCGAAGACGGTGCGCCCCGTGTACGTGCCGTTGTCCCACGTCTGGGGTCCCAACTGGTCGAGGAGCTGCACGTCCCACCCGAGGGGGTAGTACCCGAACGGCTTGGTCTCGACGTTGTTCCAGAGCATGAATTCCTGGCCGCGTCCGCTCGTCCAGGTGGTCTTGCACGCCAGCGTGCAGGTCTGGCAGGCAATGCACTTGTTGATGTCGAACACGCCGGCGAACTGCCGCTTGGGTCGGGACTCCGAGTACCAGTAGCTCATGTCCCGACCGAGCTGCCAGTTGTGCACACGTGCCATGGCTCAACCCTTCCTGATGAAGTCGCCGCGAAGGAACCGCTTCACGGCGTCGTTCTCGTAGCCGGGGCGATACCCGAGGGAGGCCGGACGCCACAACCCGTGACCGTCCATGCCGCCTTCTTCGGCCCGTGTGATCTTCACGATCGACTCGCGCGGCGCACCTGTCGGGCAATGCGAGTCGGCAAGGAAGCCCTGGCCCATCGCCTGGCCCATCAGCTCCTTTCGGGAGAGCGTGTCGGTCATCAGCGTCGGCTTCAGCCATCCGCGCGTGGCGCTCTGGTGGCTGCCCGACCGGAACATCGCCTGATAGCCCGTGTCGGCGTTCTTCGCGAGGCCGTCGGCGCGCGCCTTGATCCCCTTCACGCTGCCTGGCGTGGCGGCGTACATGTTGAACCACATGCGCGTGATGCCGCGCGGCGTGCCCGGGTAGTACCGCGCGCGGCAGATGAGCCGCGCCACCTCGTACGCCGGGTCGCTCTTCTTCCATCCGCGATACGGGCGGTCAGACGGATCGGAATCGATCCAGACGTAGTCGCCATCCTGGACGCCCAGTTCCTTCGCGTCCTCCGGATGGATGTCCACATACCCCTCGGAGACGAACGGCATCCGCTTGTCCCTGCGGTACAGGTCGCCGAACGGACCGAAGAGCACCGCCACCATGTCGGTGTCGATGGGCGTCGTGTGCGCGCCGTGGCGGTACTTCGGCGTGTGGAAGACCCAGCGGTAGCCGTCCTTCATCAGCGGATGCTGCGTCTTCGCCACCTCGCTCCACGGCTTCACCACGTTCCGGACCTGGCGCGTCTCGCACGACAGGTCGTTCACGTTCAACCCGTAGACCTCGGGCCCTTCCTGCTTGAAGCACGGATGCTCGGCACCAACGATGACGTTGGGTTCGTACATCGTCGAGTCGATCGGCTCACGGTAGACCGGAAGGTTCTCGCCGGCGCCGATGAACTCGTCCTCGTCCCTGTAGAACTCGAGGCGTCCTGTGCGCGTGTACCAGGGCTTGCTGTCCTGCGTCTGCTCGTAGCCGCCGTTGCGCGGGTTCGTGCGGGTCATCATCAGCGCGGGCACGCCGTTCTTCGCCTTCGCGTGGAGATCCTCGATCTGGTAGCCCTTCGCCGCCGAGCTGCCATTGAGGATGCGCTGGAGGTAGACCTCGGCCTTCCCCTCCCGGATGAACTTGAAGTAGTCCAGGAACCGGTTGTCCCCGGTGATGCCGGCCAGCTTCGACGCCACCATCGCCACGACTTCGCCATCCCCATGCGTGTCGAAGATCCGCTTCAGCGGCGTCGCCGGGAACACCTGGAGGAACGGATTGGTCACCGACGCGGTCATGTCCGGCTGCTTCATCTCGGCCCACGAGTCCACCGCAAAGACGATGTCGGCGTACTCGCACGAGGTGGACCACCACCACTCGTTCACCGCCACCATCTCCATCTTCGGCAGCTGGTTGTTGACGACGTTGTAGTGCCACTTCACGTTGCCGAGGATGGAGTTGGCGTTGGCGAACCACAGCGACTTGGTCGGCGTCGGCATGTGGCCCTTGCCGGTGAACATCTTGTTGCCGACCTTGAGCGGATGGTCCTCGTGGTTGTAGTAGTGGGCCGACTCCTGCCGCCACATCTGCCGCACACGCGACGGCTTTGCCGGATCCAGCTCGATGTCGAACGGGTTCTCGTTCATGTACTGCGGCAACCCGTTGAAGAGCGCCACGCGGTAGTTGCCCGCGTAGCTCCCGATGTTGCCGCCGATGTGGCCGATGTTGTTCGTCAGCGCCGCCAGCAGGAACTGCGTCCGGTCCTTCAGGTCGTTGTTGAAGAACTGGTTCGGGCCCATGCCAACGGCCATCAGCGTCTTCGTCGGTGCCGCGGCCACCTGCCGGGCCAGCGACTCGATTGCCGCCTTCGGCGCCCAGGTCATCTCCTCGGTGGCAGCCGGCGAGAAGCTGTCGAGGATATGCTTCGCACGAGGTCGAAGACCGGCCGGCAGCGGACCTTCGAACCGTTGGCCAGCGTGACCTCCACCTCGCCTTCGAGCTGCGGATCGATCTTCGCCTTGTCGAAGAACGAGCCGACCATGTCTCGGGTCAACGGCACCGGTGCCTTCTTCGTGGCATCCCAGACCACGGCGTCGCCCCACTGCGCGCCGCAGGGCGACTGGGAGCAACTGCTCGCGGTGCGTGCCCGGAGGAGGCGGTGCCTCGTTCGGCGCGCGAGCACGCGCGTGAAGTTGGTCAGGGCGCAAGCGGCGCGGCTCCCTGCAGGTCGCCCGCCTTCAGCATCTTCAGCGTGTCGAGCCATGCGACGGCAGCAGGTCGGTGAACCGCTTGACGAACGCCGTGTCGTGCAGTTTCTCGCGCATGATGACGTGGCAGCCGACGCAGCGCGAAGGCCGGCGTCGTGCCCGGGCGCACCACCAGCACCTCATCGCCCTTGTGCGCGGTGGCGCGTACTGCTCGCACCAATCGACGACCTGGTGCCCTTGAGGCGCGCTTCCGTCAGCCAGTGCGCGTCGGGCATCTTGGTCGTGATCCAGTTCATGCCCCCACGAGCACCAGCTTCGACTGCTCGACCGAGTGCAGGTCGAACTCCACGGTCTGCGTGCCGTGACCATCGTGTGGCCGGGGCGGCAGGTCGGTGTGCCACGGTAGTTATCCCATCCGCGCCCGCCGAGGGCCTTGTCCGGCCCGACGTTGCGGATCTTCGCGTCCATCAACGCCATCGAGCCGGCCATGCGGTACATCGCCATCACACGCGTGACGCCGAGGAGCGGCATGCCGCCCCTGAACTCAGCGCCTGCGTGCCCGCGCCGTGCATCGCGTCGATGGAGTCCTTCTCACAGTGCTGCGCAGCGGCTTCTTCGCGCCCGCCTCACCCGAGTAGGTTTCGGCGATGTTCTTCATCACCCGCGCGGCCATGTCGGTCGCTTCGTCCCAGGTGGCGGTCACCCAGCCATCCACCCCGGCAGGTTACTCGGCCGGTGGGCGACCGTCGGCGTCGCGCGGGAAGCCCTTGTCGACCCACGCGCCAGCCTTGCAGATCGGCTGGCTGACGGACGCGGCGGTCGCCGTAGAAGCGGCGGGTGAGCGCGAGCCCCTTCTGGCAGCAGCGCGGATCCCAGCGGTGCGAGCTCTTGTTGCCCAGCAGATCGGTCGCCTCGCCGTACCCCATCGTCGGGCCGATGCGTGTCACGACGCCGTTGCGAACGTAGGCTCGCAGCAGGCAGTTGTGCGTATCGTTCGGGGCACAGAGAAACACGAACGAGTCGTCGACCGCGAAGAGATCGCGATACGCCTTCTCCCATCCGCGGTTCGGGTACTGCGCCAGCGGGTTGGCGATGGTCTCGAGGGCCCAGGCGGCGGTGCCGCTCGCCACGAGCGCCCCGAATCCCATCTGTGATGCGGCCTGCAGAAATGCGCGGCGATCCATCAGCGGTCTCCTGTGGCGCGCGGCGTCGAGCCGAGCCGCTCGCGAATGAAAGCTGTCAGGTCGAGGATGTCGGTGGCCGAGAGCCGGGCAAAGCCGGCGCTGTCGCGACCGAACGAGGGCATGGGTGTTCCGGCACGGCCACGCGCGATCGTGGCGGCGATGAACGCCGGCGATGCGGCGGCTTTGAATCCGGGATTGGCCAGGGCGGGCCCGGTGCGCCCCTCGCCCGCCGGGCCATGACACCCGAGGCAGTGACGCCCGTACAGGTCGGCCCCGTTCTCGGCCGAGCCGGCGCCAGCGGTCCAGTCCGCCCGACGCGCCGAGCCGCGCGGCATCGCCAGCACGACGCGGAGCACGGACGACAACGCCGCCGCGGGCCTGTCGCCATAGGCCGACATGGTGGTATCAGGCACGCCGTTCACCAGCGCGGCGTAGACCGTATCAGCGGACAGCGGTCGATCAGCCGGCGCGAGCGGCGTGCCGAGCGCCGTCCCCTCTCCGCGATCGCCGTGGCAGACCGCGCAGTCCGCGCGATACACGCGCGCTCCGAGATCCGCATCCACCGGTTGCGCCATCAGCCCAGCAAGGGTCGGCGCCGGCGCAAGGCGTGCACGAAGCCACCGCACCAGGTCGGCCGCGGCCTCGCGGTCCAGCGGGCCGCCAGACGCACCAAGAGCCGGCATCCGGCGCCCAGGCCGTCCGCTGACGATGGTGTCCGTGATGAACGCGTCGCTCGCCACGTTCAGGAAGTCGGCGGTGCCGATCGCGGGGAACCGCGCCTCGGCTCCGGCAGCCGAACGCCCTTCGCCGCGCTGCCCGTGGCAGGCGGTGCAGAACGCGCCGAAGTTCTCGCCGGCCGTGCGTGGCGCGCCGCCCTCGTGCAGCACACGTCGGCGGATCCGATCCTTCGGCAGGAACGAGGTCGGCACCTCGCGCGTGCGCAGCGACGAGATCCAGGTCAACAGGCGGCTGACCTCCTCGTCCGAGTAGTCCTGCGGGACCATCGTGCTCCCCGGAAAGACCCCGGCGGGATCGAGCAGGTGCTGGCGCATGTAGTTCGCGTAGGTGCGCGCCCCTCGCACGCGGGCGAAGTTCAGCTCGCCCGCCGGCTTGCGTCCCACGGCGTCGAGGGCCGGGCCCTCATCTCCGCCGGCGCCGTTCAACTGGTGACAGCCCTGGCAGCCACGCTCCGACGCCAGCGCCCGCGCCTCGACGAGTTGCGGCGCACCGACACGCGTGGAGAGGAAGCGGCCAACCGTCGCCAGGGCTGTCGCATCGACCGGGCCGAACGACGTCCGCCACTCCGGCGACTCGTTCGCGTCGTGCTTCGCCAGATGCGATGGATACCAATCCGCCGCGTACCCGGACCACGCCACGGTGCTGAGGTCGGGGCCTGCGCCACGACCGCGGCCGTCGAGCCTGTGACAGGCGAGGCAGTCGAACTGCTCCATGAGCCGCCGCCCCTCCGCCAGTGTGGCGGTGGAAGCCGCGGGCACTTCGTCGTGACAGCTCGCGCAGCCCGCCCCCAGGTGTTCTGGCCCAAGCATCTGATCGTCCCAGTGCGAGACCACACCGTGAGCGGCATCCTTCGTGGTCGCTCGGCCCTGGCCTCCGTGGCAGACCGTGCAGCCGAACTCGCGCGGGTCGTGCGGAATGGTCGGATGCGCCCCGAATACCGGGCTGCCGGGAATCGGCTCGGCCACGCCGCCCATGCCGAGATGGCAGCTGGTGCAGCGGTCCGCCACGCCAAGGGCCGGCTTCCAGATCTGCCGCACGCGGACCGCGATCGGCGGCTGCCCCGCGCCCACCGCATGCCGGTTGTAGTCGGCCTGCACGGAGCGCCACTCAGACAGGTATGGCCGTACCGGCGCCACCGCAAGCACGGCCACGAACACGAGCGCGAGCACGGCCAGCACCCACAGCAGGCGTTCCGCGCTCAGGCCACCTGGACGAATGGACAGGGGACGCACGTCAGTAGATCCCGTCTCGCCACGGCAGGGTGAATTCCCAGCCGGGTCCCCGGAACGCGACGCCGATCACCGTCAGCGCCATCGCCGCCAGGACGAACCAGGTGAAGACCCAGAACGCCAGGCTCCGGTGGGCGAGCCAGCCCGCCATGCCGCGCTCGTGGGTGATGAGGGCGGGGATCGACATCGCCATGGCCACCGCCCACAGCGGCACGACAATGGGCCACACCGGGTGGCTGCCGGTGAAGAGGAACAGGGCGGAGACCGCCGCGACAACCACCCACGTGTAGGCCAGCTTCAGATGCCGCCGCTCGCGCCAGAACGGCTCACGTTTCAGGTTGATGTCGAAATAGGGGATCACGACGAGCGCGGTCACCACCATCCCTGGAATCAGGACGCCCGAGACGATCGGCGGGTAGTAGTGCAGCAACTCCTGCAACCCGAGGAAGTACCACGGCGCCTTCGCCGGATTCGGCGTGTTCATCGGGTTGGCGATCTCTTCGAGCGGCGCGTCGAAGAACGTAGCGAGTAGCGCCAGCACGATGGACAGCGAGAGCAGCGCGATCAGCTCCCGGACCACCAGGTGCGGAAACGTCATCACCAGGTCGTCGTCTGCGCCGTCGACAGCCGGACGACGATCGCCCTGGACAACCACGAGCCGCACCGGCGCACGCCTGGCGTTGTCGTCCGTGTCGAGTGTGAAGGCCGGGCCTCGTGTCGCCATGACTAGGCTCCTGGTACGGTCGGTGATAGCGAAGGGACGTCGGCGTCGGACTCCTCGTCGAGATAGAGTCCGCCGTCCTTGCGCACTCGCCAGATGTGCACGGCGAGCATCGTGAGCAGCGTGCCGGGCAGCACGACGCAGTGCAGCACGTAGAACCGGAGCAGCGCGTTCTCGTTCACCTGGTTGCCGCCAAGCAGCAGGAACTTGGTGTATTTCCCGAGCACCGGCACGGCGTCGGCCATGTTCGTGCCGACCGTGACGCCCCAGTACGCCAGTTGGTCCCACGGCAGCAGATAGCCGGTGTACGAGAGCAGGATCGTCAAGAGCAGGAGGACGACGCCCAGCACCCAGTTGAACTCGCGTGGCGGGCGATACGCCCCGGCAAAGAACACCCGCAGCATGTGGAGCAGGACCAGCGCCACCATCGCGTGCGCACCCCAGCGGTGCAGGTTGCGGAGGAAGACGCCCATGTAGACCACGAACTGCAGGTCCTTCATGTCGTCGAAGGCGCGCGGCACCGACGGGTGGTAATAGAACATCAGGAACACGCCGGTCACGGCGAGGATGAAGAACGTCGCGGCAGAGAGTCCGCCGAGATAGAAGGTCTGCGCGAACGCGATGGCACGGCGGCGCACCTTCACCGGATGGATGTGCAGGAAGAAGTTCGTGAACACCACGAGCGAGCGGTTCCGGTTCGAGTCCGGGAACCCGTGGCGCACGATCGAGCGATAGACGCGCGTGTCTGCGAGACGCATCGCTACACCTTCACGACCGCGTCGGTCGCCACGACCTGGCCCACGTCGATCACCAGCACGCCGTTCTCGAGCGTCAGCGCGAATCGGGGCAGCGGACGCGGTGCAGGGCCGTTGGTCACGTTGCCGGCCGTGTCGTACCGGCTGCCGTGGCAGGGACAGAAGATCCGGTTGTTCTCCTTCTCGTACCGGGTGAGACACCCGAGGTGCGTGCAGGTGGCCGAGACCGCGAAGAGTCCGGCCTCGCCGTGCACCACGTACGCCTTCTGCTCGGGCAGCACGAGCACGGTGCCCTGCGGGATGGCCTCGGGCCGTCCGAGCGTGAAGCGCGTCTCCTGTTCGAAGAGCACTTCGGGCCAGAGGAAACGGACGGCGGTGACGCCGGTGCCGCCGATGGCCGCGGCCAGTGCGCCGCCCGTCAGCATGCCGAGCAGCGAGCGCCGTCCGCGCTCGTCGTCGTTGAGGGGCATCTGCAGATCGTCAACAAGTGGCACAGGTCCTCCTGTCGTCAGAGCAA
This sequence comes from Vicinamibacterales bacterium, assembly GCA_046331345.1. GTDB lineage: Bacteria > Acidobacteriota > Vicinamibacteria > Vicinamibacterales > CAVVIG01 > CAVVIG01. The sequence goes on from JAXLRA010000010.1 coordinate 28,702, forward strand.
GCGGTCGGCAAGGCGCATCAACGGCGCTTCCGGAGCGCGGTAGAGCGCCTGCATCGTGATCACGCCGGCAGGACACCGCCGCGCGCACAACCCGCAGCGGATGCACGCCGTCTCGTCCTTGATGAGCACCGCACCGCGCGTCGGTACCGCAGCGGTGGCGTAGGGCAGGCTGGCGACTGCGCCGGCCTCGCCTGTCGTCACCCTGGACGACGACACGAGGTCGATGCAGGCTTCCGGGCACACGTCCACGCACCCGCCGCACTGGATGCACTCGCTCCCCTGCGCCGCCGACGAGTCGAACACCGTGTTGACCCAGCAGTGCAGGCAGCGCGACCCTTCGGCGCGCGCCTCCTCCAGCGTGAGTGGGAGTTCCACCTCTTCGCGGGCCTGCCGTCGCTCGATCGGCAGCACGGGGACGCGTTGCCTCGGCGTCGACTCATAGTCGCCGGCCGCGAAGGGATGCGAGTAGCCGAAGGTCGGGAACACCCGCACGCGGTACTCCGCCGGCGCGTCGGTCCTGCCCGTCAGGTAGCTATCGATCGATTTCGCCGCACGCCTGCCGTCGGCCACGGCCGCGATGATGATGCGCGGGCCGAACGCCAGGTCGCCGCCCGCATAGACGCCAGGCACCGACGTGGCCAGCGTGTCCCGGTTCACCTGCACCGTCTGCTGCGGCGTCGTGGTCAGCCCGTGGTCATTCCCGAGAAACGACAGGTCGGCAATCTGACCGACCGCGAGGATCACGGTGTCGCACGGAATCTGTTGTTCGGACCCCTCGACGAACTGCGGCGAGAAGCGGTGCTGCTCGTCGAACACGCGCGCCACATCGATGGTTTCGAGCGCCCGCACCCGCCCGTCGCCAAGGATGGCCTTCGGGCCGCGGCGATGGAGCAGGTGCACGCCTTCGTGCGAGCCCTCCTCGATCTCCTCGGGGTCGGCCGGCATCTCGTCCCGCGATTCGAGCGACACCAGCGTGACGCGGCGTCCAATCGCGCGCGACGCCGCCACCGCGGCGTCGATGGCGAGGTTGTGATGCTCCTCGCCGTCCTCGGACGTCCCGCCGTAGCGCCGGGCGGTGCGGGCCACATCGAACGCCACGTTGCCCCCACCGACGACCACGACGGACGTACCGATATCGAGCGGGATGCCGAGATTCAGGTTGGCGAGGAAGTCCACGGCCGTCACGACGCCAGGCAGATCGGCGCCCGGGATCTTCAGCAGCTTGCCCTTGCGGCAGCCAGCGGCGAGGAAGACGGCGTCGTACTGCGCACGCAGGGCGCTCAGCGTGATGTCCCGGCCGATCTCGACGCCAAGCCTGAACTCGACGCCCAGGTCGCGGACGAAGTCGGCTTCCTGCCGGATCAGCTCCCGCGGCAGGCGGTACTCGGGGATGCCGAGCCGCATCATCCCGCCGGCCACGGGCGCGGCGTCGAACAGCGTGACCCCGTGCCCCATCAGCGCCAGATCGTGCGCGCAGGCCAGGCCCGCAGGTCCGGCCCCGATCACGGCCACACGCCCGGGCGAGGGCGCGGGTAGCCGTGGACGCTCGACGGCCTTCAGGATCTCCTCCCGCGTCGCGAGGCTCTCGACCCCGAACCGTTCCGTGATCACGCGTTTCATCGCGCGGATGGCGATCGGCTGATCGATGGCGCCCCGGCGGCAGGCCGCCTCGCACGGATGCGCGCAGACCCGGCCGCAGATCGACGCGAGCGGGTTCGGCGCGCGTGCGAGCAGGTAGGCCTCGCGGTAGCGTCCCTGGGCAATGAGCGACACGTAGCCGCCCGCGTTGGTATTCACCGGACACGCCGCCCGACACGGGAAGTTCGACTCCCAGTAGCTGGTGCTCTGGGCCTCGCGGCCCTCCCACCAGCCCTGCCCCACGCCTGCGCGATCGGCATCGGCCTGCATGGTCGCCTCAGCGTGCAGTGGCTTCCTGGAGGCTCTCTTCGATCCAGCGCCGGGCATCGAGCGCGGCGGGAAGGCCGATGGTGGGAAGCGCCACCATCGCGACCTGACGGACGGCGGCCGCGTCCACACCAGCGCGCAAGGCCTTCTTCGCGTGCGCGTGAATGGTGCGCTGACAGTGCCCCCCCACGGAGACCGCCAGCTTCACGAGGGCGACAGTCCTGGGGTCGAGCGGTCCGGACGCCTGGCAGGCCGAACTCAACGCGTCGTAGGCGGCGGCCACCTCCGGACACTCGGCTTCGAAGAGGTTCCAGCTCCGAGGGGGCACACTTTCCGCTGTCGCGTGGGCCATGGCATGTCTCCAGTTCCCCGAACCCGCAGTTGCCGGTCGCGAAGCTGGCGGCCCCCGTGCCCGGCCATCCCACGCTGCGCGGTGCCAGAGAACGTAGACCCTACGGGAGACGTGCGGTATGACGGCCGTCATACGGACCGACGGGTTCCGCCCCGGGACCTTCTGCGCTAGCATCAGGCCTTGACCGCACCGCCCCGCTCGGAACCCCCTTCAGAAGCGCCCGCTCCCGCTGCCTCGCCGAGCGCCTTCTCCGTCTTTACCGAGCGGCGGACACTCGTGATGGTCGCGCTCGGATTCGCGGCCGGACTTCCGTACCTCCTGATCTTCGACACCCTGTCCGCGTGGCTCCGCCAGGTCGGCCTCTCGCTGCAGGTGATTGGGTTCTTCAGCCTGGCGACGCTGGTGTCCTCGTTCAAGTTCCTGTGGGCACCGCTCATCGACCGAACCCAGGTGCCGTGGCTCTCGCCGGCACTCGGACACCGGCGCTCGTGGATGCTGCTCGCGCAGGTCGTGATGATTGCGGGTCTCGCGAGTATCGCCAGCATCGAGCCGACCACGCACCTGGGACTGATGGCGGCCACGGCCGTGCTCGTCGGCTTCTGGTCCGCCACCCAGGACATCGTCATCGACGCGTGGCGCATCGAAGTCGCCGACCAGTCGCGGCAGGGCGCCATGGCCGCCGCCTATCAGTGGGGCTATCGCGGCGCCATGATCGTGGCCGGCGCCGTGCCGCTGCTGCTCGCTGAATCGGTCGGGTGGCCGCTCGCGTATGGAACGATGGCGGTACTGATGGGCACGAGCGTGCTCGCCACGCTGGCCGCCCCGCGCGAGGCCGCGCACGCCATCCGGGCACTGGCCCTGGACAACGTGCCGAGGCGTGCGGGAGCTGACACTGTCGAGTGGGTAGCCAGGCTGGCCATCATCGGCGCAGGCGCCGTGCTCCTCGGCTCAGGCCTGACGGCCAACGCCTCGATGCTGGCGTCGCTGGCGCAGGGAGCGGGGCTCGACGCGGCAGCGCAGGGCGTCACCGCGCTCTGGAAATCGCCCACCGGTATCTGGTGGCAACTGCTCGCCGTGCTCGCCGGGTTTGCCGTGATTGCCGTCGCCATCTCGCCGGTCCCAGGCCGCCGTACGCGCCCGGGCACCTACCTCGCGGCGGCCCTGAGCGACCCGCTGCGCCACTTCTTCGCACGCTACGGACGCCGGGCCACACTGATTCTGGCGCTCGTCTGCGTCTACCGGTTGAGCGACTTCGTCCTCAACATCATGAACCCGTTCTATCTGGACCTCGGCTTCTCGCTGGCCGAAGTCGCAGAGGTGCGAAAGGTCTTCGGCGTCGTCGCCACGATGGCGGGCGTCTTCGCCGGAGGCTACGCCGTGGCGAGGCTCGGGCTGATGCGGGCGCTGCTCATCGGCGCCTTCGGCGGACCGCTCAGCAACCTCGTCTTTCTCTGGCTGGCGACGCGGGGCCACGACGTTCCTGCGCTCTTCGTGGCCATCAGCATCGACAACGCACTCGGCGGCGTTGCGGGCACGTGCCTCATCGCTTACATGTCGAGCCTCACCACCGAGGGCTTCACCGCCACGCAATACGCGCTCTTCTCGTCGCTCTACGCCTTGCCGGGACGGCTCATCGCCTCGCAGTCCGGTCGCTTCGTGGAGAGCGCAGCGCGCGCGGCGGACACGGGCGGCGCCCTTGGCTCCCTCCGCTCCCTCTTTGCCGCACTTCCACCGGAGAGCTTCGCGGGCGCGGTACAACGCTCCGGCGTCAGCCCGGCGGCACTCGGCGCGGGCTACGCGGCGTTCTTCATTTACTCGTGTGTCATTGGCGTCTTCGCCGTCGGTCTCACGCTGGCGGTCATGCGGACGCGGCAGGAGCAGAGCGCGGGGTCAGGGACCAGGGAATAGGGATAGGAACTAGGGACTGACTAGGGATAGGAACTAGGGACTAGGGACTAGGGAACGGGGATCAGGGATCAGGACTGGGAACGGTGTCCACGTGACAGGTCACGCTCAGGGAGTCGGGGAAATATGGCCGTTCTTTGCCGATTCCGTGTTGGCACGATCGCCGCACTGGTGCCGGTGTCGCCGTGATGCGACGCCGCCAGCGCCCTGATTCGTGCGAGCGACGGGGCAGCACCCGGAAATCCGCGGAAGTTTCCGGGCACGGTGGCAACCGGGGCGTATGGTCCAGATTCCGTCGTCCAGAGCGGCGGGCCGGGCGTCAGACCCTGCTAAGATAGGGAAATTCGGTTTGACACCTACTTGGCCCTGAACGGGTGAGGTCACATGAAGTTCACAGTTGCGATTCTGGCACTTGCAGGAACCCTGGTTTATGGCGCCATGAGCGCGGGCACCGTCGCCGCTCAGGGCAAGTCACAGTGGGACGGCGTGTACACCGAGGCTCAGGCGAAGCGCGGTGAAGGTCTCTACGCACAGTACTGCGCCAGCTGTCACGGTCCCGACCTGGCAGGTGGCGAAATGGCTCCCGGCCTCACCGGCGGCGAGTTCACCGCGAACTGGAACGACCTGTCGCTGGGCGACCTCTACGAGCGCATCCGGATCTCGATGCCCCAGAACGCGCCGGGCAGCCTGAGCCGGCAGCAGAACTCGGACATCCTGGCGTACATCCTCCGCAAGATGAACATCCCGGTCGGCCAGGCCGAGCTGTCCACCTCGACCGACGAGCTGAAGGGGATCAAGTTCCTCGCGGCGAAGCCGGGCGGAAACTAAAGGAAGTTCGAACCTAGAAGTCAGAAGTCAGAACTGAAGACTCCTGGCTTCGGCTCGCTCACAGACAAACGGCGCGGTTCCCTCACGGGTTCCGCGCCGTTTTGTTTTTCCCTCCCGACCGTCCCGGCCCTCCCGGCCTCTTAGCCCTTGAGCTTCTGCGCGAGCCGGTGCAGGAACAGGCCGACGTCCGTGACGATCCCAATCGTCTGTGAGGAGCCTCGGTCGGCGAGCTTGGTCACCACCGCCGGGTTGATGTCGACACACACCATGCGGACCCACGACGGCAGCATGTTCCCGACGCCGATGCCATGAAGCATCGTCGACAGCGCGAGCACGAGCTTCACGCCCTGCAGGGATTCGGTGTAGCGGTCCTGCGCCACGCGGAGGTCCATGATCGTGTCCGGCAGCGGACCGTCGTCCCTGATGCTGCCCGCCAGCACGAAGTCGACCTCGTGCTTGATCACTTCGTACATGACGCCCGAGGTGAGGACCCCCTGCTCGACGGCCGCCTTGAGGCTGCCTGCCCGCGCAATCGTGTTGATCGCGCGCATGTGATGGCGATGGCCCCCCTCGATGGCCTTCCCGGTGTTCAGGTCGACGCCGAGTGAGGTGCCGAAGAGCGCCTGCTCCACGTCGTGCACGGCGAGCGCATTGCCCGCCAGCAGCACGTCGACGTAGCCGGCCCTGACGAGGTCCTGGAAGTACGCCCCGCCCCCGGTGTGGACGACGACCGGGCCGGCGACCACGGCGATCTTCCCGCCGGCCGCCTTGACCTCCTGCATCATCGCGGCGATGCGGGCCACGCCCACTTCGACGCGGCGCTCGGAGGAGATCTCGTTCGTCATGAACGCGAAGCCGTGGCGGTCGCGCTCCTGGAACTCCGGGTTCACGCGGATGCCGTTCACGCCGCAGACCACCAGGTCGCCCTTGCGCACGTCGCGCAGCTTGCGGCAGGTCGCCTGCTCACCCTCGATGACGACGACGGCGTCCATGCGCTGCTTCTGCACCTCGGTCCACTGACCGTTCACGCGCACGAGCGTCTTGTGGTTCGTCGTCGAATAGAAGTCGTCGGCGACGCAGCCGTCGCGGTCGGCCGCGCGCGTCACGGCGTCGTGGTCGTCGGCCAGGCGGCAGCCGAGTGCGACCAGTTCCTCCAGCACATCGTCGAGGCCGCTCTCCGTGTCGGCGGAGATCCGCATCGAGATATACGAAGGCTCGTCGTTCTGGCGGCCGATGTTGAACGTCAACACGTCGAACGACGCGTTGTGCTTCACCACCGTGTCGAAGACGACGTTCAGGATCTGCGAGTCGATGAGGTGGCCTTCAGCTTCGACCACCTCGCTGAATGCATGCGCCTTGGCCATGTCAGGCGAAGATCGGCAACGCCAGCGGCGGCACGACGTGGTAATCGCTCTTCGAGACTTCGGCGAGGGCACGCTCGAGCACCGACTCGGGGCACTCCTCGAGGGTCGTCACGAACGGCAGCCGATCGCGGCGGAACTTCGGCAGCTGCAGGACGCCCTCGATGTTGATGCCGAACTTGGCGTACGCATTGGTGATCGACGCCAGGATGCCGGGCTTGTCGTTGACGGTGAAGCGCACATAGTGGGGCGCAACGAAGTCGCCCTTCACCTTGTGGTACGCCGTCGGCTCCGCGGCGGCGGGCGCCACCGGTCCGTGGCCGGCCACCGACAGCACGTCGGACACGACGGCCACCGCGGTCGGTGAGCCACCGGCGCCCGAGCCGGAGAACGAGGTCTCCCCGCCGAAGATGCCGCGCACGGTGACGATGTTCTGGCTGCCTTCGATGCGGCCGTAGTTCGAGGTCAGGGGCACGAGGGCCGGACGGACGGCGGCGAATACCTCACCGTTGTCTTCCGCCGAGGCGCGCGCGATCTGGCGGATGGTGCAGCCGAGTTCGCGGGCGTACATGAAGTCCACGGCTTCGATCGGGCGGATGCTCTTGGTGGCGATGTCGCTCACGCGCACGGGGCGGCGCAGCCCCACCGCCGCGATGATCGCAAGCTTGGCGGCGGCGTCGGCCCCATCGAGGTCTTCGCTCGGGTCGGCTTCGGCGTAGCCGAGCTTCTGCGCATCGGCCAGCACCTCGGCGAACGAGATCGGCTCGTGCTGCATGCGGCTCAGGATGTAGGCGCAGGTGCCGTTCAGGATGCCGCGGACCTCCACGAGACGGTCGCCGGCGAGCCCTTCCTGGAGGGCGCGCAGCACCGGAATGCCGCCCGCCACCGACGCCTCGAACCGGACCTCGAGCCCCTTCGAGCGGGCGAGGTCCAGGAGTTCGGCGCCGTGGTGCGCCATCAGCTGCTTGTTCGCGGTGACCACCGACTTGCCGGACTGCAGGGCCGCCTTCACCCAGTCGTAGGCCGGGCGGATGCCGCCGGCCACTTCAATCACGATAGTGGCGTCGCTGGCGAAGATGTCCTCAGCGTTCTCGGTCCACGTGACCGACGCGGGCACCCAGTCCACCTTCTTGCGGTCGACGTTCCTGTTGAAGATATGGGTCAGCCGGACCTGCGGCACTTCCCCTGAACAGAGGATGCGGGCCACAGACTGCCCGACCGTGCCAAAGCCCATCAGCGCCACGCGCGCAGGTATACCGTTCGACTTCGAAGCCACAGCAGAACTCCGTCTCAAATTTCAGAATTCAGGGTTCAGATTGCAGTCTGAATTGCAGATTTCCTCAGTGCCGTTCGTGGCTCTTCCACGAGCCTGCCCACGGCAGAACCGGGGTGCCCTGAATTCCAATCTGAAATCTGCAATTCAGGTGTCGTGAGAGCGTACCACGCCTAGACGCCGTAGCCGTACCCGGCTTCTTCCGGGTACCGGTCGTCGCTGTCCGGCGCGCTCTGGCGGGTGTCCGCCGGGGTGTCCTGCTCCCCCACCGGTTCCTGGCGGGTGGCGTCGTCGGTTGTGGTGGTCATATGGGCGTTCATGGTGTCCTCCGTGCCTGTCGAAAACCGTGCTGACAAAGAAAAAGGGCCATCTCCCTTGCGGGTGATGGCCCTCTGGAATCGCTGATCCCTGGAACTTGGTTACATCACCCGGTGCAATGGATCCTGAGCGGCAGCGGCAGGCTGCCGATGGTAAGGAGCAGGGTGGTCGGAAGCGGCGCAGACGTCGCCCCGGCCCGGCGAATCGCCAGGGTGGTGAGGGACGTGAGGGTGGTTGCGCGGCTCATGAGACTGCCCTTACAAGACCATATCGGCAGGGCGGAAGTCAACCAACAGGCCGTTCCGAACCTAGAAGTGAGAACTTAGAACTTAGAATTGAGACGGATTGCCGGATACGCTGAAGACGTGCTCGGAGCCCCGCCTCGCTCAATGTTCGAGTTCTCCAGTTCACTTCTAACTTCGAAGTTCTAACTTCCCCACGCCCTTGCCCCGATTCAAGCTGACCATCGAATACGCCGGCACCAAGTACTCGGGCTGGCAGATCCAGCAGAACGCCCGGACGGTGCAGGGGGAGATCGATCGGGCGGCCCGTGAGATCACCGGCCGGAGGGACTTCGAGCTCTACGGATCCGGGCGGACCGACGCCGGCGTCCACGCGCTGGCCCAGGTCGCCCATCTGGACGTGGCTACGAGCCTGCCGGCCGAGACCCTCAAGCGGAGGCTCAACGACGAACTGCCGGCGGACATCCACATCCTGTCGGCGCTGGTCGTGCCGCACCGCTTCCACGCACGGCATGACGCGGTGGCCCGACGCTACCTGTACCAGGTTTCCACGCGGCGCACGGCGTTTGCGAAGCCGTATGTCTGGTGGGTGAAGGAACCGCTGAACGTGGAGGCGATGCGCGCGGCGGCGCAGGCCTTCGTCGGAATGCACGACTTTGGCGCGTTCGCGGTGGCCGACCGGCAGGACGAGGACGCCTCGACGAAGGTCCTCCTCGAGCGGCTCGACTTCGTGGTGGACGGCTCACTGATTCTCGTCGGTGTCGAGGGCTCGCACTTCCTGTGGCGCATGGTGCGGCGCCTGGTCGGCGTGCTGGTGGCGGTGGGTCGCGGGGAGATGACCGCCGACGCGGCCGCACGCCTGCTGGAGGGCCGCTCGGAGCTGCCGGCGAAGCTCACCGCGCCGGCGTCGGGGCTGTTCCTCGAACGGGTCTTCTACAAGGGCGACCGGCGCGACACGCCCATCAAGGCGGCGACGCCCGTTCCATGAACTCAGAACCTGGAAGTTAGAAGTGAACTGGAGAACCGGAGAACTTCAGTTCGCAAGTTCACTTCTGAGTTCTCAGTTCTAACTTCCCGTGAGTCCCGTCCCCAGCACCAATCGGACGACCTCCGCGTAGCTCGCGGTGCCGGCCTCCACGCGGTTCGCCTTGAGGTAACTGTCGTAGACCTGCCACCCGGCACCGGCGATGCGGGGGCTGACCTCCCGTGCCTGGCGTTCACGCATCGCACGAAGATCGGCACGGGGTCCCTCGCCCAGCGTAGCCGCGATGGGGCGTGCCACCGCCGGAGGCAGGCCGTTCATCACTTCACTGTAGAGAAACAGCCAGCCGCTGTAGCGGTCCGGCACCGAGCCTCCGACGCAGGTGAGCCACCCCACGAAGTTGGCCTCGCCTTCGTCCGTGATGCCGGCCAGGTGGGCCCATTCGTGCGCGACGACCTGCGAGCGCTCGAAGGGCAGCGTGTCGCTCGCGATGAGGGTTTCGAGGAAGTAGGGGTCGGTCATGCCCGCGACGCCGGCGCGCCTGAAATAGAGATCGAGCAGGCTGATCTTGGGACGGCCTGGCGTGATCGTCGATGGCAGCCCGAGCCGCTCGAGTGTCGAACGGAACACGGAGGCCAGCGCTGGATCGACGACCGCCAGGTCGCGCCAGCCTTCGGCGTGCGCTGCCGGGTGCGCGGCGTTCAGATGGGCGACGGCTTCACGGGCCAGGTCCGCCGCCCCGTCGGGCGTGATGCGCGCGGCCTCGTACGGTACCCGTGACGGCATCGACACACGCCGGTAGTTGAGACCCCACGTCACCAGAAAGGCCACGTACGCAACGGCCGCGACGGTGACCAGGCGCAGGCCGGTCCTGCCGAGGGCCGACAGGGGGCCTGACCGGCGCAGGTCGCGCACGAACAGCGCCACGAGCGAGACCAGCGTGGCCACGAGCAGCACGTCGAACCACGCGACCGCCGTCAGATTGGAGAGCCCGGTCAGCACCCGCTGCAGGCGCGGAAAGACCGTCGTCGAATAGCCCCGCTCCACGAAGGCGGCCGGCAGCGGCACGAGCAGCGCCGCCAATGCCAGCGCGATGAGGGTAAGCCGCAGACGCACGCACTCATTCTAGGAGGATGGAGGTCAGGGGTCAGGGGTCAGAGGTCAGAGGTTGGAGGTTGGAGGAGCCTGGCTAGGCAATCCGGGATCGGCAATCTACAATCGGCAATTCGACATGTCCGTTCGACCTCTACTGAAGTGGGTGGGTGGGAAGCGTCAGTTGCTGCCAGCCCTTCGCCGCTACTACCCGGCGACGTTCGGGAAGTACATCGAGCCCTTCTTCGGGAGCGGGGCCGTGTTCTTCGACCTGTGGGAACACGGGCGGCTCGACGGTCATCCGGTGGTGCTCATCGACTCGAACCCCGATCTGGTGGGCTGCTACCAGGTGGTGCGGGACGATCCGGACGGCGTGGCCGCGGCACTCGAGGCACTGGCGGCCGGACACACCGAGGGGGGACGCGCACACTACTACGACGTGCGCGACGCGCGCTTCAATCCCCTGCGGGAGTCCGCGCGTCAACCGGACGGCCGCATCACCTACACCGCCGAACTGGCGGCGATGCTGATTTACCTGAACCGCACCGGCTTCAATGGGCTCTTCCGGGTCAACGCCCGGGGCGCGTTCAACGTGCCGATCGGCCGGTACCAGAAGCCGCGCATTGCCGAGCGCGAGCGGGTGCAGCGGGTGTCGGACGCGCTGCGGGCGCCAGGCGTCTCGGTGCGGCTCGGGTCATTCGCCGACGTGGCGGCAACGGCGGAGGCCGGCGACTTCCTCTACATCGACCCGCCCTACGCGCCCCTCAGCCAGACCGCGAACTTCACCGCCTATACGGCGCCGCGGTTCGGACACGATGAGCAGGCGGCGCTCCAGCGGATGGTGGTCGAGCTGGCGGGACGCGGCTGCCACATCCTGCTCTCGAACTCCACGGCGCCGCTGATCGCGGAACTCTACGACGGGAACGCCGACGCCCGCAGTGCCGGCCTGACGGCCCTGAAGGTGCCGGCTCGCCGTGCCATCAACAGCAACGCGGCACGGCGCGGACCGGTCGATGAGTACGTGATCACGAACATCACGCGTTCCGAAGTGAGACCTTAGAACTGAGAAGGGAACTTCAGAACGTCACTTCTGGAATTCTCCAGTTCACTTCTGACTTCTGAGTTCTGAGTTCCTCTACACCCCCGCGGTCCAGAGCATCTGTTCGCACTCCGGGCATGCGTACGCCATGCGCAGGTCGCTGACGAACGAGACGAAGGCGCCGTAGCCGGTCTTCATGCAGGACGGGCACAGGGCGGGAGCGTTGGCGTCGATGGCCGCGATCTTCAGCGGTCGGCCCGTGGTCGGGCACGGCAGCGTGGAGGGCCGCTCGGGATGCGGCACGACCCGCAGTTCACCGTTGCGCTCGACCCGCTGCAGTACGCCATGAAACGTGAATGGATGAGTCACGAGGACAAGATTCTATGCGAGTCCTTCCTACGCTGCTGCGTCCGCATCGTCCTTCCGATAAGCGGCCAGGTGTGCAGGGGCCCGGCCAGGGCAGCAAACACACGGCGAAAGCTGGAGAGAAAACAGGTTGACGAAAGCCGGCTTGCAGGGGACAGTTAGGGGTCGGGAGTCGGGAGCGTGGCGAAACTGGCAGACGCGCGGGTCTTAGGAGCCCGTGGGCGGAAGTCCGTGTGGGTTCAAGTCCCTCCGCTCCCACCACAGCAGGAACCTGGAATTCAGAAGTCAGCAGTCCGCACTGTTCTCCCGGCTTCGCGTGCCAGCAAACCCTGAGCTCTTCCAGCAGTCCTGTCCAACCCTTTCTCTTTTCTCGAGCAGCGATGAAAGCCGAACTCGTCGACGTCAACGAAACCCGCAAGACCCTGTCGGTGGAATTCCCGAGCGACCTCGTGGACGCCGAAATCGAACGGATTGCCCGCGACTACGGGCGGAAGGCGCGCATCCCGGGGTTCCGCCCCGGCAAGATCCCCTCCCGCGTCGTGCGCCAGCGCTTTCGCGACCAGATCATGCACGACGTCGCACACGAGCTGGTTCCCCGCGCGCTCGACGAAGCGCTGCGTGAGAAGGGGGTCGAGCCCGTCAGCACGCCCGATGTCCGCGAGGTGGTGATCGAAGAGGGACGCGCCCTCACCTTCACGGCGACCTTCGACACGCTGCCGCCGTTCGAGGTGGGCGACCTGGCCACCATCGCCCTGACGAAGAAGCCGGCGACCGTGGAAGATGAGGCGCTGAACGACGCGATGCAGCGGCTGCGTGAGCGCGCCGCCCGCTACGACGCCATCGAGGGACGCGGCGTCATCGACGGCGACATCGTCACCGTGGACATCGAGCGGACGGATGCCGCCGGCGCCACCGACACGCACAAGGACGTGGCCATCGAGCTCGGCGCGGCCGCGAACCCGCCCGGCTTCGACCAGCAGCTGCTCGGCCTCGAGGCCGGCGCCACCAAGTCGTTCCCCCTCACCTTCCCGGCCGACTATCCGAACGCCGAGATGGCGAACACCGAGGTGGGCTACACGGTGACCGTGAAGGCCATCAAGCGCCGCACCATCCCGGAGCTGGACGATGAGTTCGCCAAGGACATGGGCGATTTCGAGAACCTGGACGCGCTGAAGGCCCGGGTCCGTGCCGACCTCGAGCACGAAGCCATGCACTCGTCGGAGAACGACCTGCGGGGCGACCTGCTGAAGGCGCTCGCCGCCCGCGTGCCGTTCGACATCCCGGCCACCCTGGTCGACCGCGAGATCGACCGGCGCCTCGAGGACTTCGCCGGGCGGCTGATGCAGCAGAACATCGACCCCCGCCAGGCCGGCATCGACTGGAACGCGTTCCGTGAAAGCCAGCGCGAGACCGCGAAGGAGGCCGTGGCCGGCGCCCTCGTGCTCGACGAGATTGCCCGCAAGGAATCGCTCGTTGTGACCGATGAAGAGATCGAGCAGGAGATTGGACGGTACGCCGAGCGGACCGGACGGACGTCGGCCGCGGTGCGTGCCCAGCTCGAGAAGGAAGGCGGAATCTCCCGTATCTACGCAGGGTTACGCCGGGAGAAGTCCGTTGACTACGTGATGGCGCGTGCTACAATTTCGGGGAAGTAAAGCCTCCCCGCTCGCGCCCGTTTCCCCGACAACAGTACGAGTTTTCCGAGACGGAATCCGCACAGGCCTATGCGTCATCAGCTGCCCGATCCCCGTGCCCAGCTCGTCCCGATGGTGGTCGAACAGACCAACCGCGGCGAACGCGCCTACGACATCTTCTCGCGCCTCCTGAAGGACAGCATCATCTTCATCGGGACGCCGATCGACGACAACATCGCCAACCTGGTCATCGCGCAGATGCTGTTCCTCGAAGCCGAAGACCCGGACAAGGACATCCTGCTCTACATCAACAGCCCGGGCGGGTCGATCACGGCGGGGCTGGCGATCTACGACACGATGCAGTTCATCAAGCCGGACGTGCAGACCTACTGCATCGGCCAGGCGGCGTCCATGGCGGCGGTGCTGCTCGCCTCCGGGGCCAAGGGCAAGCGCTTCTCCCTGCCCAACTCGCGCATCGTCATCCACCAGCCGCTCATGTCGGGCCTGGCGGGCCAGGCGACCGACATCGACATCGCCGCGCGCGAAATCCTGCGCATGCGCGAACGGCTGAACGGCATCCTCGTCCACCACACCGGCCAGTCGGACAAGCGCATCCAGGAAGACACGGAGCGCGACTACATCATGACGGCCGACCAGGGCAAGGAATACGGTATTATCGATGACGTCATCCGCAAAAGGGCGTAGGAGCCCCCAATGGTGAAGAAGAGCGGCGAAGCGGAGGTTCTCCGGTGCTCGTTCTGCAACAAGGACCAGAATGATGTCCGCAAGCTGATTGCGGGCCCCACGGTCTTCATCTGCGACGAGTGCGTCGAAGTCTGCAACGACATCATTGCGGACGATAATCGCTTCGAGAACCGCGGCACGCGGTCCTCGCTGCCCACACCGCAGGAAATCAAGAAGTTCCTGGACGAGTACGTCATCGGCCAGGAGCGGACCAAGAAGAAGCTCGCCGTCGCGGTCTACAACCACTACAAGCGCATCGAAATCCAGAAGCAGCCGCGCAGCCGCAACGACATCGAGCTGAGCAAGTCGAACATCCTGCTCATCGGTCCGACCGGCACGGGCAAGACGCTGCTGGCCCAGACGCTTGCCAAGCTCCTCTCCGTCCCCTTCACCATCGTCGACGCGACGACGCTGACCGAGGCGGGGTATGTCGGCGAGGACGTCGAGAACATCATCCTGAAGCTGCTGCAGGCTTCCGGTGGCGACATCGAGAAGGCGCAGCAGGGCATCATCTACATCGACGAGGTCGACAAGATCTGCCGCAAGGACGAGAACCCCTCGATCACCCGCGACGTGTCGGGCGAGGGCGTCCAGCAGGCGCTCCTGAAGATCCTCGAGGGCACGGTCGCCAACGTGCCGCCGCAGGGCGGCCGCAAGCATCCCCACCAGGAGTTCTTCCAGGTGGACACGACGAACATCCTCTTCATCTGCGGGGGGGCCTTCGTCGGGCTGGACAAGGCGATCGAGCGCCGGGTGGGCAAGAAGACGCTCGGCTTCAAGGCCGACGTGAAGACGCTGGCGCAGCGCGATGTCGGCGCCTCGCTCGAGCAGCTCGAGCCGCAGGACCTGATCAAGTACGGGCTCATCCCCGAGTTCGTCGGCCGCCTGCCGGTCATCGGCACGCTCCACGAACTCGACAAGGCAGCCCTGGTCCAGATCCTCACGCAACCGCGCAACGCGATCACGCGTCAGTACCAGAAGCTGTTCGAATACGAGAACGTGAAGCTGCGCTTCTCGGACGATGCCCTCGAGGCGATTGCCGAGTCGGCACTCGAGCGCAAGATCGGGGCGCGCGGCCTCCGCATGATCATCGAAGACCTGATGCTGGATCTCATGTATCAGGTGCCGAACCAGAAGAAGGTTCGCGAGGTCACGATCACGCGCGAAGTGGTCCTGGCCAAGGACAAGCCGATCACGCTGATCGAGAAGGCGGGCTAGCGCCCGCTTCTCTCCTGAATTGCAGATTTCAGAGTTCAGATTTCAGATTGGAAGACTGCACAGCATTCCAGGTTGCAGATGGGGTCAGCCGGCCGGTGGCCGGCGTCAGCAGGCCCCAATCTGCAGCCTGAATTCTGCAATCTGAATCTCAAGTATCCCCCATGGAAAACACCCTCGAAGTCTACGAGACCCTGCCGATCGTCCCGCTTCGTGATGTGGTCGTGTTCCCGCACATGATGATGCCGTTCGTCATCGGGCGGCCGAGCTCGACGCGTGCGCTCGAGCACGCGCTGCTCAAGGACAAGCGCATCTTCCTGGCGGCCCAGCACGACGCCTCGATCGACGATCCCCAGCCGGAAGACATCTACACGATGGGCTGCGTGGCGAACGTGGTCCAGAGCCTCAAGCTGCCCGACGGGAACATCAAGGTGCTCGTCGAGGGTGTGGAGCGCGCGCGCGCCATCGAGTGGAAGGAAGACAAGGGCTTCTACCGCGTCGTGGTGAAGGTGCTGCCGAAGCAGCGCGACACCAGCGGCGACGTGGAAGGCACGATGAGCCGCGTCGTCTCGCTGTTCGAGCAGTACGTGAAGCTCTCGAACAACCTGAACTACGACGCCATGGTCGCCGCGGTCCGCGTGGACGACCCGGGCAAGCTCGCCGACACGATCTCGGCGCACCTCCTCGTCGGCGTCGACGAGAAGCAGAACCTGCTCGAGATCATCTCGCCGATCGAACGCCTCAACCGCATTGCCGGCATCCTCGAGATCGAGGTGGACAAGCTCCAGGTCGATCGCCGCATCCAGTCTCGCGTCAAGAAGCAGATGGAGAAGGCGCAGAAGGAGTACTACCTCAACGAGAAGATGAAGGCGATCCAGAAGGAACTGGGGCGCAAGGACGAGAAGGGCAACGAGGTCGACGAGCTGAAGAAGAAGATCGAGACCGCCAAGATGCCGAAGGAGGTCGAGGAGAAGGCCATCCAGGAGCTGAAGCGCCTGGAAGCCATGCCCCCGATGTCCGCCGAGGCCACGGTCTCGCGCAACTACCTCGACTGGCTGATCGCGGTGCCGTGGCACAAGAAGACCCGCGAGAGCCGCGACCTGAAGCACGCCGAAGAGGTGCTGAACGAGGACCACTACGGGCTCGAGAAGCTCAAGGAGCGCATCCTCGAGTTCCTCGCCGTCCGGGCCCTGGTCAAGAAGCCGAAGGCCACCATCCTCACCTTCTCCGGGCCTCCCGGCGTCGGCAAGACCTCGCTCGCCAAGTCGATTGCGCGCGCGATGAACCGCAAGTTCGTCCGCCTGTCGCTCGGCGGCGTGCGCGACGAAGCGGAGATCCGCGGGCATCGCCGCACCTACATCGGCGCCTTCCCCGGCCAGATCATCCAGATGATGAAGAAGGCCGGCTCGATGAACCCGGTCTTCCTGCTGGACGAAGTCGACAAGATGTCGATGGACTTCCGCGGCGACCCGTCGGCGGCGCTGCTCGAGGTGCTGGATCCGGAGCAGAACGGCACGTTCCTGGATCACTACCTCGACGTCGAGTACGACCTCTCGCACGTGATGTTCATCTGCACGGCGAACGTCCTCCACACGATTCCGCAGGCGCTGCGGGACCGCATGGAAGTGCTGCAGCTCGCCGGCTACACCGAGATCGAGAAGGTCGAGATCGCCAAGCGCTTCCTGGCGCCGAAGGCCATCGAGGGCGCGGGCCTCACGAAGGAGAACATCACCTTCACCGACGACGCGCTGCAGACGATCATCAACCGCTACACGCGTGAAGCCGGTGTCCGCAACCTCGAGCGCGAGGTCGCGTCCATCTGCCGCAAGGTGGCGCGCAAGGTCGTCGTCGAGGGCAAGACGTTCTCCGAGGAGATCACGCCAGACAAGGTGACGCAGTACCTGGGCGTTCCGCGCTTCCGCAGCACGATGGCGGAGGAGACCAACGAGATCGGCATTGCGACGGGCCTCGCCTGGACGGAAGTCGGCGGCGAGATCCTCGTGACCGAAGCGACGCTGATGCCGGGCCGCGGCAAGCTCACGCTCACCGGCAAGCTCGGCGACGTGATGCAGGAGTCGGCGCAGGCCGCCATGAGCTACGTCCGCACCAAGTCGGACGAGTACGGGCTGCCGGTCGACTTCAGCCGCAAGAACGACATCCACGTGCACGTGCCCGAAGGCGCCATCCCGAAGGATGGGCCGTCGGCGGGCATCACGCTGGCCACCGCGCTCGTCTCGGCGCTCTCCCGCGTGCCGGTCCGCAAGGACGTGGCGATGACGGGCGAGATCACGCTGCGGGGCAAGGTGCTGCCGATCGGTGGCGTGAAGGAGAAGCTGCTGGCCGCGCATCGCGCCGGCATCACCACCATCATCCTGCCGAAGGACAACGAGAAGGACCTGGCGGACATCCCGAAGAACGTGCTCGACACGCTCAAGGTCCACATGGTCCAGACGATGGACGAGGTGCTGAAGATCGCCCTGACGGACCCGCTCACGGGTCGGATCCCTGCCGAAGCGCAGCCCGAACCGGTCGAGACGGCGGACGTCGACGACACGATTACGCACTGACAAGGGCAGGCAAGGCAGGCAGGGCTGGCAAGACAGTCCAGCCTGCCCAGCCCGCCCCGCCAGCCTTGAAAGTCACAGCCTCTTTCATCGTCTCCGCCGCGGGCCCGCGCGACTTCCCGAAGGATGGCCTCCCCGAGGTGGCCATGGTCGGACGGTCGAACGTGGGCAAGTCGAGCCTGATCAACGCACTCCTTCGCCAGAAGTTGGCGCGAACGAGTGCCGAGCCGGGCAAGACGCGGCTGGCGAATGTCTACCGGGTGCAGCGCGGCGCCGCCGCGCCGTTCTACCTGGTGGATCTCCCGGGCTACGGATATGCACGGCGCGCGAAGGAGCCGGAAACGACCACCTTCGAGGCGCTGACCGAGGCGTTCTTCGCACGCGAACGCGCGAGCGCCATCCTGCTCGTGGACGTGAGACACCCGGGGCTCGACAACGACCGGGCAGCCTGGCAATGGCTGCACCGGGCGGCTCCGACGGCGATCGTGGGGACCAAGGCCGACAAACTGCCGCGCGGACAACGGATCCGCGCGCTGAGGGAACTCGAATCCGTATTCGAAGACACCGTGCTGCCGGTTTCATCCGTCACCGGTGAAGGACTGGACGAACTGTGGAAACTGATCGACAGGCTGGCGAACAGCCGGCAGCCGTAACCACCGCCCAACAGGACCAGCAGCCCGCCAAGGGCAACGGGGCCGCACAGGCTGGACGCGGGGGCGAGAACAAGCCCGAGAAGATCGAGCGCATCGATCTCGCCACGCTGAAGGACATGAGCGTCGGCGCCCTGACCAAGATCGCGAAGCAGCTCGAAGTGCCGGGTGCCACCGGCATGCGCAAGCAGGAGCTGATCTTCGAGATCCTCAAGGCCAGGGCCGAGAAGAGCGGCCTCATCTTCTCTGAAGGCGTCCTCGAAGTCCTCCCCGACGGTTTCGGCTTCCTCCGCGCTCCCGACTACAACTACCTCCCCGGCCCCGACGACATCTACGTGTCGCCCTCGCAGATCCGGAAGTTCGATCTGCACACCGGCGACACCGTGTCCGGACAGATCCGGTCGCCGAAGGAGGGCGAGCGCTACTTCGCCCTCATCAAGGTGGAGGCGGTCAACTTCGAGCCGCCGGAGCGCACCAGGGACAAGGTCTTCTTCGAGAACCTCACGCCGCTCTACCCGCAGGGCCGCATCCAGCTCGAGACCGAGGCCGAGAATCTCTCCGGCCGCGTGCTCGACCTGATGGTGCCGATCGGCAAGGGCCAGCGCGGCCTCATCGTGGCGCCGCCGCGCACCGGCAAGACGATGCTGCTCCAGAACATCGCGAACAGCATCACCAAGAACCACCCCGAGGTCTACCTCATCGTCCTGCTCATCGACGAGCGCCCGGAAGAAGTGACCGACATGCAGCGCAGCGTGCGCGGCGAGGTCATCTCGTCCACGTTCGACGAGCCGGCGCAGCGGCACGTGCAGGTGGCCGAGATGGTCATCGAGAAGGCCAAGCGCCTCGTCGAGCACAAGAAGGACGTCGTCATCCTGCTCGACTCGATTACGCGCCTGGCGCGCGCCTACAACACCATCGTGCCGCCGTCGGGCAAGGTGCTCTCGGGCGGTGTCGACAGCAACGCGCTGCAGCGCCCGAAGCGCTTCTTCGGTGCCGCCAGGAACGTCGAGGAAGGCGGCTCGCTCACCATCATGGCGACCGCGCTCATCGACACCGGCTCACGCATGGACGAAGTGATCTTCGAGGAATTCAAGGGCACGGGTAACCTCGAAATCCACCTCGATCGGAAGCTCACGGACCGCCGCGTGTTCCCGTCGATCGATATCCAGAAGAGCGGCACCCGCAAGGAAGAACTGCTCATCCCGAAGGAAGACCTGAACCGTGTGTGGGTGCTCCGCAAGGTGCTCACGCCACTCTCGCCTGTCGAGGCCATGGAACTGCTGCTCTCGAAGATGGGCAAGACGAGGACGAATCAGGAGTTTCTCTCAGCGATGTCCTCGGGAAAGTAGCGAAGGGACATCGCTCAGGCAGTTGGCGATCTGGCGAATTCGTGACGTGGTGGGCCGACGGCAGGAACTCACCAACGCCATTCACCAAATCGCCAACTCGCCCACTCACCAATTGCCGTAAGCCCCCTGCTATCCTGAGCCCGTGCTTAGTCAGCAGCTCCGGGGCCTCGTCCTCGTTCTTGCGGCCGCCGCGGCCGGGCTGGCGGTCCTGTCATCCGGACTGCGGCCCGACACCTTCTTCGTTGGCGACCCCGGCGTCAAGCTGCTCTCCGCCCGTAACGCCCTCGCATTCCCCGCTCACCCGCTGAACATCCCGCTCCCGCGCATCGGCCCGGATGCGGTCCCGCACGTCGAGCAGTTCTTCTCCGTGCACGGCGACCACTCGCATGCCGTGACCTCCGAGTTCTTTCCGCTGGCGTCGGCGCCGTTCCTGCGGACCTTCGGGGTCCGCGGGCTCTACGTGCTGCCTGCGCTCGGCTTCATCCTCACGCTCGCATCCGTGGCCTGGCTCGGGTGGACGCTGGACCCCCGTCGCAACATGGCGCTCATCGCGGGCACCGCGGCGCTGGGCACTCCGTTCCTGTTCTACGGGCTCGAATTCTGGGAGCACATGCCGGCGGCCGGCCTGGTGACGTGCGGAGCGGCCCTGCTGCTCGACGCCGCCCGGCGCAGACCTGGACGCCACAGCGCGGTGCTCCCGACGCTGGCGGCTGGCGCGCTCTTCGGCGCGGCCACGACGCTTCGCGCCGAGGCGGCCTGCTTCGTCGTCGCGCTCGTTGCCGGATCACGGCTGCTGGTCCATCGCCCGTCCTGGCAGTCGCTGGCCGTCGCCGGCGCCGGCATGCTCGTGGCGCTGCTGCCACTCGAGGTCTATACCGTGCTGCACTTCGGCACGTGGGTACCCGGCCACGTCGGAACGAACGCCGGGCTCATCGGCGAGCACTGGACCGCCGAGCGGCTCGCGTTCGCCCGGGAGTGGCTGATGCCGTCACGGTGGAACAGTCGCGGGCCCCTGAATGCCGCCAGTTTCTGGAGCGTGGCCCCGGCGGCGGTGGTGGCGGTCGCCGGCCTGCTCCGCGACAGCGATCGGCACGAGCGTCCATTCCTTCTCGTGGCGGCAGCGGGCACCGTGCTCCTGACGCTGCTCATCGCGCCGAACGATGGTGGAGGCCAGTGGGCCCCCAGGTACCTGTTGGCGGCCTACGTGCCGTTGGTGCTGCTCGCTGCGGACACCCTCCAGGAACTGCCGCACCATGCCACCGTCATCCTGCTCATCGTGGTGCTCATCGCCGCCGGCGTGTGGGTGCAGCGCTCGGCCTATCGCACCCTGCGCGGGACGAAAGCCACTTACGGACGCCTGGCCGATGCCGTCGCGCGGCTCAGCAGCCCCGGCCTCCCCGTCGTCAGCGACGCGTGGTGGCTCGATCAGCTGGCGGCGGCACCGCTCGAGCATCGCAACGTGCTCTTCGCCGCGAGCGACGCGGACGGCCAGGACATCGTGCGGCGCTTCAGCAGCCTGACGACCCCCAGCGTCACCGTGGTACGGAGCCGCGACGACTCGCCCGCCGCGGCCCCCTGGACCACCGGCACCTGCTATTTCATCGAGGAGAAGGAAGACGTCGATGTCCGCCGTGTCGTGGTCTACCGCCTGCGGCACCGCTGCGGACACAGCGAACCGAACCGCTAATTGCCAAATGAAACTTCACTTCAGCCATCAGCATTCAGCAATTGGCAATCAGGAGAAGTCCTTGTGAATTACAGGCAGTTTGGCCGGACCGGTTGGAGCGTGTCCGAGGTGGGGTACGGCATGTGGGGCATGGGCGGCTGGACCGGCTCGAACGACGAGGAGTCGCTGGAGGCCCTGGGCCGGGCCGTCGTGCTCGGGTGCACCTTCTTCGACACGGCGTGGGTGTACGGGCAGGGCAGGAGTGAGCGGCTGCTGGGCGAGGCCCGCCGCCGGTATCCGCACGCCCCGATCCGCATCGCCACCAAGATCCCCCCGAAGAACATGCGCTGGCCCTCGCGTGCCGAAGATCCGGCCCACGACGCCTACCCGGCGGATCACATTCGCGAGTACACCGAGATCAGCCTGAAGAACCTGGACGCCGACACCATCGACCTTCAGCAGTTCCACGTCTGGAGCGACACCTGGACGGATGACGACGGGTGGAAGACCGCAGTGCGGGCGCTGAAGGAAGAGGGGCTGGTCCGGGCGTTCGGTATCAGCGTGAACCGCTGGCAGCCGACCAACGTCATGCGGGCGCTCGAGACCGGGCTCATCGACAGCGTCCAGGTGGTCTACAACATCTTCGACCAGGCCGCCCGGGACGTGCTGTTCCCGTACTGCCAGACCCACAACATCGCCATCATCGCGCGGGTGCCGTTCGACGAGGGAAGCCTCACGGGCACGCTCACCAGGGACTCGCGCTGGCCCGAGGGGGACTGGCGCAACACCTACTTCACGCCGGAGCGGCTGACCGAGGCGCTCGAGCGGGTCGAGCGCCTCGATGTGCTCGTGCCGGAAGGGATGGACCTGCCCGAGCTGGCGCTCCGTTTCATCCTGGAGCACCCGGCCGTCTCGACCACCATTCCGGGCATGCGGCGGGTCGCCCACGTGGAGCGGAACCTGGCGGCGAGCGACGGCCAGCGGCTCCCGCCCAGAACCGCCGAGGCGCTCGAATTCCATCGGTGGGACAGGGCTTGAGCCGGATCCGGCGATAGGCAATGGGCGATAGGCGCTGGGCGTGAACCCGGGCGCTTCGGGCTGCCGTCTCAAGATCCGAAGGCCCAGGACCCGCCAACCGCCCATAGCCCATCGCCTGACAGACCACCGGGGACGGATCCAACCGGTGGTATACTCAGGGTTTCCGGAAACGCCCAAGGAGTTCGCTGTGCAGGAAGGTATCCACCCGAAGTATCACGACGTCGAGGCTCGTTGCGCCTGCGGCGCGACCTGGCAGACCCGCTCGACCAAGCAGGAGCTGCACCTCGAAATCTGCTCGAGCTGCCACCCGTTCTTCACGGGTCGCCAGAAGCTCATCGACACGGAAGGCCGCGTCGAGCGCTTCACGAAGAAGTTCGGCGTCCAGACGTCGGAGGCCCGCAAGGCTGCGGCGAAGGCGAAGAAGGGAACAGCGGCCGCTCGCTGACCAGCTTCCGCTCGATGCGCGCGAGGCGATGCCGCACGGCATCGCCCCACGCCGCCTCCGACCCCGCTTCCAGACTCTTCAACGCAAACATCCGCGCAGCCTCGAGGTTGCGCTCCCGGTGCTCATGATGGATCGCGAGCGCCTCGGTTGCTTCACGCCTGATCGGCGGCGGGCAGCCGGGCACCTCGAGCAGGCGCCGCCACCAGCCGGCGGCGTCGGTGAACTGCCGCGCACGCCTCGCCCCGACCGCCAGCGAGCGCAGGGCTTCGACGCGAATCCCGGCCGGCGTCCAGATCCACTCGACCGCCGACCGTCGACGCTCACCCCGCGCCATCGCCTCTGACGCCAGGGCCACGGCCCGCTCGTAGGCATGGCAGGCGCGCCCGTGCTCGCCTGCCCGTTCGTAGACCTTCCCCACTGCCAGCGCCTCCCGCGCATCGTCGGTCGCACCGGCACCGTTCGCCAGCAGCTGGAGCAGCCGCGCGGTGAGCCCGGCGAGCGACAGGAGATCGAGCCTGTTGTGCTCGAAGACGTCCGCGAGCGGGCTGGGGTCGCCGCTGCGAACGAAGCGGAAGTAGCGCTCCGGAATCTCGAAGCCGGGCACGTCGCCGACGCGGCGGGCACCGAGCAACTGGCTTTCGAGCGCGATCAGTGAACAGCCGAGAGCCGGATCACCGCCCCAGAACCGGCGGGCCGGATGCAGCACGTCCACGTGCGGGAGATCGCCGCAGGGCCAGGTCAGGCGATGGAAGAGATACCGCGTCTCGATGACCGGTGCATCGAACGACTTGCCGTTGAACGTGACGAGCGCGCCGGCCTTCGCCAGGTCGTCCGCCACGAGCGTCAGCATGCTGCGTTCGGCCGCGTAGTCGGTCATCAGGTGCTGCTCGATGACGAACGCCCCGGAGGGTTCGAACCAGGAGCAACCCACGAGGAACGCGTGCGTGCCCGCGCCGCCGCTCAGGCCGGTGGTTTCGAGGTCGAAGAACAGGAACGGCACGCGTGGCGCACCCGCGCTCAGGAGCTGCGCCGACGCCTGCGCACGCTCGAGCTGCGCCGCCAGGTCGCCGACGCGGTGCCGCCCATAGGAGGCATCGGCCTCGTAACGGCGCGTGATGACGAACGAACGCCCCTTGCCTGCCTCGCGCCATTCGCCGCCCAGCACGCGCTCGAGTACTCTACTGGCCACGCGCATGGCCGGCGCGCGCTCCGGCAGGGAGGATGGCCGGGGAGCCAGGCCGTCCATGATGGGCCGGCTGAAGCCCGCCCCCACGATTGCGGCCGCCTCAGGCGCGCCGGACAGGTCCGCGGCGGGCCGGCTGAAGCCGGCGCCATCGGCCGAGGCGATCGTGTGCGCGAGACCGGCGTCCGCGAGGGCCGAGCGAACCCCCTCGAGTGCGTCCGAGGGATCGTGGGTGCCGGCTTCAGCCGGCACCGGGGTCGCACCAGCGGCCTGCGGGGACCCGGCATCAGCGGGCTCCCGCCGGGTCGGCTTGACGATGCCTCGCAGTCGATCGCGCAGCTTCGCGGGATCCATCGTCATGCGGCGAGCCGATCCGTGAGCAGCAGATCGAGGATGCGGAGGGCCGCGGTCTTCGCCAGCGGACCGGTGTTGCCGATCGGCCCGACGCAGCCGGGGCAGCCGTTCTCGCACGGGCACTCGGCAATGAGCCGCTGCGTCGCCGCGAGCAGCTCGTGGTGCATGCGGTAGAGCGGCGCACTGAAGCCGATGCCGCCGGGGTAGTTGTCGTAGATGAAGATGCGCGGGCTCTGCTCCTCCGTATCGAGGGAGATGCCGATGTCGTGCCCGTCGCACATCAGCAGGAGCTGGGCCACCTGCTTCATCGCGAACGACAGGCCGACGACGCCGTCACGGCGGTCGTCGGTCGCGAACGGCAGCACCCCCATCAGCTCCGCAGGCACCGTGAGCCAGTACGACGTGGTGTGCATCTGCTGTTCGGGCAGGTCCAGCTCACCCGAACCGATGTTCTCGTTCGTGTAGAACTTGATCTTCTTGAAGCCGACCACGCGCGAGACGACATGCACCTCGCCGTGCGACGGCACGGCCGGCTCCGAGAACGTGTCGATGATCGTCGTGCGGTTGTACGTGATCGCGTCCGTGTAGTAGTCGCAGTCGATCTCCCGCACGTAGGCCTTGCGCCCCTCGAAGTCGAGCTTCTCCACCTGGTACAGCGTGCCCTCGACGATGTAGATCGCCTTCTCGTGCAGCGTGGACGGACCGCTGGTGAAGTCCGTCTCGCCGATCACGCGCGGCTCGTGCGTCGTATCCACGATGATGAAGTTGTCCGACGACACGGAGCGCAGGCTCACGGCGTCCGCCGGATACGACTCGCTCGTCCAGTTCCACTGCCCGTCGTCCGACGGGTTGTCCAGATCGTCGCTCCCGCCCGAGCGGTGAACCAGGCCCTGTTCCGCGAGGATCCCCAGCACCTCCTGGAGGTCGTGCTTCCCGAACTGCTCCGTCTGCGTGAACGGCAGCTCGAACGCCGCGCACTTCACGTGGTCCACGAGGATGTGGAGGTTGTCCGGGTCGATGAGCGCCCGTTCGGGTGACGCGTCGAAGAAGTACGACGGGTTGCGCACGATGAACTGATCGAGCGGCGCACTGCTCGCCACCATGACGGCGGCGGAGCGGCTCGCCCGGCGGCCGGCACGGCCGGCGCGCTGCCAGGTGGCGGCAATGGTGCCCGGATACCCGGCCATCACCGAGACGTCCAGCGCGCCGATGTCGATCCCGAGTTCGAGCGCGTTGGTGGACACCACCGCCCGGACGTTCCCCTCGCGCAGCCCCTTCTCGATCTCGCGACGGCGCAGCGGGAGGTAGCCGCCGCGGTACCCGCGAATCTTCTCCGGCTGGCCGGGCTCCGACTCGAAGTCGTCCTTGAGATACGTGGTGAGGATCTCGGTCGAGAGCCGGCTCTGCGCGAAGACGATCAGCTGCAGGTTCCGCTTGAGGAACTCGGAGGCCACCCGCCGTGTCTCGCTCAGGTACGAGCGGCGAATGCCGAGCTGCTGGTTCACCACGGGCGGGTTCACGAAGACGAAGAACTTCTCGCCGCGAGGGGCGCCGCTGCGCGCCACCAGCTCGAACGGCTGCTCGGTGAGCCGCTCGGCCAGCTCGCGCGGATTGGCAATCGTGGCCGACGAGCAGAGGAACACCGGGTTCGAGCCGTAGTGCTGGCAGATGCGCCGCAGCCGGCGCAGCACGTTGCACAGGTGGCTGCCGAACACGCCGCGATACGCGTGCAGTTCGTCGATGACGATGTAGCGGAGGTTCTCGAACAGCTTCGCCCACTTGGGGTGGTGCGGCAGGATGCCTGAGTGCACCATGTCCGGGTTGCTGAGAACGAGGTGCGCACGCGAGCGGATGGTCCGCCGGGCATCCTGCGGTGTGTCGCCGTCGTAGGTGTAGACCCCGATCTGCTCACCGGTGGACGAGGCGATGTGTTCACAGAGCGTCTGCAGCTCCGCCAGCTGATCCTGCGCCAGGGCCTTGGTCGGGAACAGATACAGCGCCCGGCTCGACGGATCCTGCAGGATGGCGTTGAGGACGGGCGCGTTGTAGCAGAGCGTCTTGCCCGACGCGGTCGGTGTGATGACCACGGCGTTGCGCCCCGCCAGGGCGTGGCCGATCGCCTCGGCCTGATGCGTGTAGAGCTGCGAGATGCCCCGCGATTCGAGGGCCCCCTTCAGGCGCTGCTCGAGTGCCTCCGGAAACGGCGCGCATTCAGCCGGCACGGCAGGCATCTGCCTGACGGCCGTGACATGTCCGTCGGGGTTATCCGGGCGGTCCGGTACGCGGCCGGGCGCGAGCCGATCAAGGGCGGCATCGAGCGCACCGTCGCGGCCCGGGCGGCGCACGCGTGTGTCGGTGGTCGTGAGTTCGTTCATGAAGGGCCAGTTCCAGTTGTCGACCCGACACACCCGGGTGCCGTGCGGCGGCGAAAATTCACCGAAATCGTAGCAGCCGCGTACACGGGCGATCAAGTACCGAAACACGGTCGGCCTGAGGCCGGTATCTCCCTTGCTGTCACCGGACGCCATGAACAAGGCACAGCAGACGGCTCTGGCCACCGGAGCCGTCCTTCTCGGGACGGTACTGCTCAGTCGCGGGCTTCGCGCGGCGCGACGGATGGACTTCCGCGGGCGCATCGTGTTGATCACGGGCGGGTCGCGGGGGCTCGGGCTGCTGATGGCGCGGCAGCTCGTGGAGGAAGGGGCGCACGTCACGATTGCGGCGCGCGACCAGGAGGAACTGGACCGGGCACGTGCAGACCTCACGGCTCGCGGCGCCAAGGTGCATGCGGTCGTGTGCGATGTCGGCAGGCGGGACGAGGCGGAGCGGCTCATCCGCGAGACGCTGGACCATCACGGGCGCATCGACCTCCTGATCAACAACGCCGGCGTGATGAAGGTGGGCCCCATCGACCACATGGACCACGCCGACTTCGAGGAAGCGATGGCGGTTCACTTCTGGGGCCCGCTCCACACGACCCTCGCTGCCGTGCCGGCCATGCGGCAGCAGGGCGGAGGGCGCATCGTGAACATCTCGTCGATCGGCGGCAAGATCGGCGTGCCCCACCTGACGCCGTACTGCGCCAGCAAGTTCGCCCTCACGGGCCTCTCGGACTCGCTGCGCGGCGAACTGGCGAAGGACGACATCCACGTCACGACCGTCTGCCCCGGCATGATGCGCACCGGCTCGCCGTTCAATGCCTGGTTCAAGGGCAACCATCGCGACGAGTTCACGTGGTTTGCGATTTCGGACTCGATCCCAGTCGCGTCGATCGACGGACGCCGCGCGGCCGCGCAGGTACTCGATGCCGCCCGCTACGGCGACGCCGAACTCGTGCTCACGCTGCCGGCCAAGGTCGCGGTCATTGCGAACGCCGTGGCGCCGGAACTGGTCGCGGCGATCATGGCCACCGCGAACACGTCCCTCCTGCCGCCTCCAGCGGATGGTGGAGGCACCGAGGCCCACAGCGGATGGCAAAGCCTCTCGGACTGGGCCCCCTCTCGCCTGACGACCCTGACCGAGCGGGCCGCCAGCGAGAACAACGAGGTACCGCCCGCGTAGCGCGGCGCTCATCGAGGCGCCGCCACGCGGGTATACTCCCCCGGTGACTCATCAGTCGGACCGCCTCCCGCGGACGCTCGGCCTGACCAGCGCCACCGCCATCGTCATTGGCATCACCATCGGCTCCGGCATCTTCCGGTCGCCGGCGGGTGTCGCGCAGAAAGTCGGAGACCCCACGCTGTTCATGGCGCTGTGGGTCGTCGGTGGGCTGCTCGCGCTGGCCGGCGCGCTGTCGCTGGCCGAACTGGCGGCGGTGTTCCCGGAATCGGGGGGGTACTACGCGTACCTGCGCGAGAGCTGGGGCCGCCCCACGGCGTTCCTCTTCGGATGGACGCAGCTCGTGCTGCTCCGCGCGTCGGCGATCGGCGGCATCGCCCTGGCGTGCGGCCAGTACACGCTCCGCATGCTCGGCGTGGACCCGGCCACGCACGTGCTGACCGCCGAACTCGTCTCCACCGGTGCCATCATCTTCGCAGCGGGCGCGAACATCATCGGCGCCCGCATCGGCGCGGTGATCGTCAACCTGTCGAGCAGCGCGAAGTTCGTGGCCCTGATCGGCCTCGCGCTGATCGCCCTGCTGCTCGGCGGCGCGCACGGCGGGACGATGTCCAACTTCGCCACCAGCGCCCCGGTCACGGTGAGCAGCTTCGGGCTCGCGCTGGTGAGCGTGCTCTGGGCCTACGACGGCTGGGGCGACGTGTCGTTCGCCGGCGGCGAGGTGAAGGACCCGCAACGCACATTGCCGCGCGCCATCATCGGCGGCACCCTCGGCGTCATCGTCGCCTACGTGATGATCAACGTGGGCTACGTCTATGTGCTGTCGCTGCCGTCGGTCGCGCACTCGCCGCTCGTGGCCGCCGACACCATGACTGCCATCCTCGGTCCCGCGGGCGCGGCACTCGTGTCCATGCTGGTGGCACTCTCGACGTTCGGCGCCCTGAACGCCGACTTCCTCGGCTCACCACGCGTCTTCTTTGCCATGGCCGACGACGGGCTGTTCTTCAGGTCGATTGCGTCGGTCCACCCGCGGTTCAAGACGCCGCACGTGGCGATTCTCCTGACGGCGGCCATGTCGATCCTGCTGGTGTTCAGCCGCAGCTTCGAGGCGCTGACCGAGACGTTCGTCATCGCGATCTGGCCGTTCTACGGCCTCTGCGTCGCGGGCGTCTTCCGGCTCCGCCGGCTCAGGCCGGAGATGCCGCGCCCATACCGCACCGTGGGCTATCCGGTGGTGCCGGCGGTCTTCCTCATCGCCGTGGTGGGCTTCCTGGGGAACGCGCTCATCAGCGAGCCGGTCTCCACGCTCGTGACCTTCGCGATCATCCTGGTCGGACTGCCGGTGTACTGGGTCGCGTTCCGCCGGAACTGACACACCGGGCAGGTCGGACGGGCGGGATCGGCTAGAGCCGCAGCGGCCCAGAGAGCCTCAGGGGCGCTTCTGTGAGCGCCGTGTCCCGGTGGCCAGGACAGGAGACCCCGCCAGTCCAATCTGCAATCTGAACTCTGAAATCTGCAATTCAGATATTCGACCTGGACTGGCAGCCGTCGACCGTTATCGAGGCGCCGCTGATCCAGCTCGCGCGCGTCGACGCCAGGAACGCGACGACATCGCCCACTTCGTCGGCCGTGCCGAAGCGGCCGAACGGCAGTTCGCGGCGGACGAAGTCGGCCATGCCGGCCGGATCTTCCTGCTGACGCTTGTGCCACGAGCCGCCCGGGAACGAGATCGAGCCCGGGCAGACGCTGTTCACGCGGATGTTGTCGCGCGCGAGCTGCTGCGCCATCGACTTCGCCAGGCTGATCTCCGCGGCTTTCACGGCGTTGTAGGTCATCCGTCCGCCGGACTCGCGACCCCAGATCGACGCAATCATGATGATCGCGCCAGCCCCGCGCCGGCGCATCTGCGGCACCGCGAGTCGTGACAGGCGAACCGCCGGGAAGAGCGTCTGGTCGAATGCCTCCTGCCACTCGTCGTCTTTCGTGTCGACGATGGTTGAACCGCGCGCGAGCCCGACGTTGTTGACCAGGATGTCGAGGCGTCCGAACGTCTCGATCGTCTGCGAGACGATGCGCTCGGTGTCGGCCGGCAATGACACGTCGGCGACGATCGGCAGGATCCGATCCTCCGCTCCGGCCACGCGTCGCAGGTCCGCAGCGGACTGGGACAGCGTCGCCTCTCCGCGTGCGCAGATCGCCACGCGGCACCCCTCGGCGGCCAGTGCCCGCGCACTCGCGAGCCCCAGCCCGCGGCTCCCACCCGTCACGATCGCAACTTTGTCCTGGAGATCGAGATTCATGCAGTGATTCTAGCCACGATGACTCGAAGACAGCACCGAAAGGAATCGCCCGTGTCTTCGTGACATCGTGCCGTCGTGGCAGACGCAGTTCTGACTTCTGAGTTCTAACTTCTAACTTCCCTACCGTCCTCCGCGTCCCGTGAGGTCGTTCAGCGACCAGTCGAAGGGAATGTATTCCATGCGGAAGGTGTTCTTCTTCAGCAGGTCCTGTTCGGCGGTCAGCATCTTCGGATCGATGAACGCAAGCACGGCGCGTTCGACGGGGCTTCGGCCGGAGAACCCGGTGCGCGCCTTGTCGGCGTACGCCTCGACGAACTGGTCACGGCGCCACGAGAAGATGGAACTCACGCGCATCACGTCCTGCGACGCCTCGACCTGCACGCACTGGGCGCGGCTCGCGCACTCGGCGGCGTCTTCGGCGAGCTGCTGCTCGAGCCGGTCGGCCGCGTAGGCCTCACTGCGCAGGCGGCCGCTCCCAACCGCGCCGCGGCCGAGCGCGAAGAACACGCGCGGGTCGTGGAAGGCCGGGAGCACGGTCTGTTCGATCTGGTCCAGCGTGAGCGTCCGCCCGGCCAGTCGATGCGTCTCGCGCTCGAACGCGCCCGGCACCTGCCGGATGCTGCCTGCCGGGTACTCCTTCGTGCGGGTCGGGATCGGGTAATGGGTGACCACCGTCTGCAGCACGACCGCGTTGTACGCGTTGAGCCAGAACGCCACCTGTTCCTGGGGCGACGCACTCTCGAGCCGCGTGCTGGCGAGCGATGCGACGTATCCGTCGAGCTTCGCGCGCTCGCTCTTGAGCGCACGGTAGTAGACGAACCCGTCGCGGACGTTCATGTCCAGCAGTTCATCGAAGCGGTCCTGCCTCGTGCCGGACGGTACGTCCTGCGCCTGCATGGCGCCGCCGAGCACACCAATGGCCAGCAGCACCGCCGGCAACTGCAGCCGCCACTCCACCCTGATCCGGCTCACCGATATCTGCACGACACCTCCCTCATGGCTCACGATGGAATTTCAGATTGCAGATTGCAGATTTCAGATTGGAGATGGGTTTCCAGGCGTCTGCGCCTGCATGCTCTCGAGGAACCCTTCCACCTCCGCGTTGAACGCCTGTGGCTGCTCCAGGTTCGACAGGTGCCCGGCGCCAGGAATCACGGCGAGCGTGGCATTGGGCAGCGCGCTGGCCATGGTGCGGCTCAGGGCCGGCGGGGTCAGGGCATCCTCTTCGCCCACGATGACGAGAGACGGGACATCGATCGCTGGCAGCAGGCTGGTCGCCTCGTCTCGCGTCATCATGCCTGTGAGCGCGGCCTGTATCGCCGCGGGCCTGTTGGCGCCGATGAGGGCACGCAGCCGCGCCTCGACAGCGGGCTGTGTGGCCCGTGTGGTGGCACCGAGCAGCTTCGGCACCATCTCATCGGCGATCGCCGCCGCGCCGCCGCTGCCGGCCAGCGCGATCAGGCGCTGGCGATTGGTGCGTGCGTCCGGCGTGTCGGCCTCCGCGCGCGTGTCCGCGAGGATGAGCCCGCTGAAGAGTTCGGGACGACGGCGATACAGGGCAAAGGCGACGTATCCGCCCATGGAGAGCCCGCCGATGACCGCGCGCGAGACGCTCAGCGTGTCGAGCAGATCCGAGACGTCGCCGGCGTAGTCGTCCAGCGTCTGGGCGTCTGCGCCGTCCGGCGTCGGACAGTCGAAGCCCCTGAACTGCGGCATCACCACGCGCCATCCGGACGCCGCGATCGCATGCTGCGGCTCCCACATCCGCGCGCCGACGGGGAACGCGTGCAGCAGGACCAGGGTGCCGGCGAGCGGGCGGTCGGCCGGCCAGGCGACGGCACTCCGAGGATGCGCTTCCAGGTACCGCAGCCGCGAGCAGCTGGTCATGTGCCCATTGTGCCGCAGCGGCGCAGCAGCGCGGCGCCGCACGTGTGCAAATATTAGGCGTGCTGACGCTGGCCTCTCTCGGGATGTTCGCGTACGGAACCTACTCTGCCATCTGGGTCGTGGTCGACCTCATCCAGGGCGCCCGCATCGAGCTCTGGGCCGAGGCGGCGATCCTGCTGAGTGGCGCCCTGCTGGTGCTCTCCGCGGCGTTCGTCCGTGTGCGCATTCCGGGCGGACTCGCGATTGCGATCGCCGCGATGCTCGCGCTGCAGGCGCTCGAGGTCCATACGGCTGCGCACCTCGAGTCAGGGCTCACACCTCAGGTGGGCCGTGCGGTGCTGGCGTTCTTCCTGGTGGGGAGTGCGCTGGCGGACGAGGGGAAGAAGAACCGCGTGTAGCGGTACCGTGTGACGGTGAGGAGACACGTCCGGGGCCACAGAGCCACGGACGCACGGGATGCTCTCCTCATGCGCTGTGCCTCTGTGGCTGACGAGGGTGGTGGCGCTACTGACCGGGCGTGCCGCGGCCCGCGGCAGCTGCGGTGGCCCGCTCGGTTGAGGGCGGCACCATCCCCTTGGCGCGCATGTAGACCGCGCCCGTCCCGTACATCTCGTTGCTGTGGGAGACCACGTTGGCCAGCAGCGCCGCGCGCGCAATCTCGTTCTGGCCCTGCTTCACGAACTCGAGCGCGTTCTGGTCGGTCAGCGCCGCAAAGGCCCGGTCGCACACCGCGAACGAGTCGGCCAGCGCCTTCTGGAACTCGGCCTTGGTCTTCAGTTCCTGCTCGAGGTTGTGCCCCTGGTTCGGGTTGGGCTGCGCCAGCGCGGCCGAGCACGATCCGAACTGCGACGTGGCCACATGGGCGAACAGCTGGCCATAGGTCCGCAGTTCCGCGGCCGGGCCCGGCTTGAAGCCGTAGTCGGACTCGGGCATCTTCGTCGCCATCTCGGTCAGGTTCTGCTTCACGGTGTTGTACCCGCGGTTCAGGCTCGCGGAGAGCGTCAGCGGCTGGCCGGGCGGCGGCTGGGCCACGGCGGAACTGGCAGCGAACAACACACCGGCAACGACGAACACGACATGCTTCATGCGGATCTCCTCGAGAGGCCTTTGGAAAAGTAGACTGAGGAATCTAGCACAGTGACCCTCGACGACTTCACCGCCTCCACCGCAGCCGCCACGCCTCCGCCGGTCGGTCCGCTGCTCCTCGCGCTCTGGCACGAGAAGCGCGGCGACTGGGACCGTGCGCACCGCATCGCGCAGGACATCGAGACGCGCGACGGAGCCTGGGTGCACGCCTACCTGCACCGCCGCGAAGGCGACGCGTGGAACGCACGCTACTGGTATACGCGGGCCACCCGTCCCGAATGCACCTCGTCGCTGGACGACGAGTGGACGGCGATCGCCCGGACACTGCTCCAGCCCGCCTCATAGCGCCGGGAGGCGCCCTCCCGCCCTTGCCGCCTCTCCGGCCCCCTGATCTAGACTCAGGGAAGGCATAAATTTTCCACAAGGTCCAAGGAGTTCCCGAATGACGATCGGTTCCCTCGCCGCCGGCCTGCTGCTGGCGACGTTCACGGCTGGTTCCCTCTATGCGCAGCAACCGCCGGCTCCCGCGGCCGCGCCCCCGGCTCCCACTCCCGGCCCCACGCTGGCCCAGGCGCTGAAGGCCATGGAACTCGCCAAGGCTGCCGCGGACAAGATCAATGTGAAGCTGAGCTGCGTGGTCGTCGACTCGCGTGGTGATCTCGTGGCCGTGACCCGCATGGACGGCGCCCGCTACTTCACCACGGATGTTGCGCGCGGGAAGGCGCTGACCTCGGCGACCTTCGGCCGGCCGAGCGCCGAGATGATCCAGTTCGGCAGCACGCCGATGTTCCAGAACTTCAACACCGCCGCACAGGGCCGCCTCTATCCCATCCAGGGCGCCCTGCCGATCCAGAAGAACAACCAGACGATCGGCGCGATGGGCTGCAGCGGCGCCTCCTCACAGCAGGACGAGGACGCGGTTCGCGCCGCCCTCGCGGCGTTCTGAGGGATGCCCATCATGATGGTCGGCACCCTCGTTCGCATGGTCCGGCGCGTGGCCGTCGCGTGCGCCGTCGTAGGGGCGGCCTCGGTCCCGGCGCTTGCGCAGCAGACGCCTTCGATGACCCTGCAGGACGCCCTCACCCTCATCGACGCCGCGCAGAAGGAAGCCGCGGCGAAGAACTACCGCCTGAGTTTCGCAGTCGTGGACCAGCGCGGTGACGTCATCGCCGTCGCCCGCATGCCCGGCGCCGGCGCGGCCACGCCGGACACCGCGATCGGCAAGGCGATGCTGTCCGCCATCTACGGGCAGCCGAGCGCGGCGCTCGTGGCCCGGCAGACCAACCCCGTCACGCAGGCCATGAACGAGTCGAGCGGCGGACGCTTCCGCTTCCTGCAGGGGGCCCTCCCGATCGTGCGTGGCGGCTTCACCGTCGGGGCCATCGCTGCAAGCGGGGCCAGTTCCCAGCAGGATGAGGACTCGGTGCGCGCCGCGCTTTCCGCCGTGAACCTCAGGTAACGGAGGTGTAGAGTGGATCGTATGAAACACACCATTTCCCGTCGGTCCCTGCTCGGCATGGCCCTGGCGGCGGCAGCGCCGCTGGCCGCGGGCGTCCGCCTGTCCGCCCAGGCCAAACCGCAGATGACCGTCTACAAGGATGTGAGCTGCGGGTGCTGCGAGAAGTGGGTCGAGCACATGCAGGCCAACGGCTTCGACGTGAAGGCGGTCAACGTCGACGACATCGACAAGGTGAAGAAAGAGCGCGGTGTGCCTGCTGCGGCGCAGTCGTGCCACACCGGTGTCGTCGGCGCGTACCTCGTCGAAGGGCACGTGCCCGCCGCCGCGGTGAAGAAGATGCTGGCCGAGAAGCCTGCAATCGCGGGCATCGCCGTCCCCGGCATGCCGATGGGCTCTCCCGGCATGGAAGTGCCGAGCGGCCAGAAGGACAAGTTCGACGTCGTGGCGTTCGACAAGGCGGGCAAGATCACCGTCTACGTCAAGGGCTGACGCCGTATCCGTCCCCCGCTCTCCTGTACCGTCCGCACCTGCCATGCGCCGCTCGAACGGCGCGGGCAGGTGTGGGTCTGCCCCGCTGGACACACCTTCGACACCGCGCGCGCCGGCTACGTGAACCTCCTGCAGCCGCAGGACCGGAAATCGGCCGACGCCGGCGACTCCCGTGAGTCGGTCGAGGCGCGTGCCGCCCTGCTCGCGCGCGGCATCGGCCGCGGCGCCGTGGACACCGTGGCGTCGGCAGTCGCAGCCCTCACGACACCCGGCGCGTCGGTGGTCGTCGAACTCGGCTCGGGCGCTGGCGAAACGCTCGGCGCGCTGATGTCCGCAAGCGCTGTCTGCGCCGTCGGCATCGATCTCTCCACCGCCGCCGCCACCCTGGCCGCCCGCCGATTCCCCGCGGCAACGTGGCTCGTCGCCAACGCCGACCGCCGCCTGCCGCTCCTGGACCAGAGCGTCCACGTCGTGCTCTCCGTCCACGCACGCCGCAACCCCGAGGAGTGCCGGCGCGTACTCGTCCCAGGCGGGCATCTGGTCGTGGCCATTCCGGCTCCAGACGATCTCATCGAACTCCGCGAAGCGGTGCAGGGCACTGCGGTCGAACGCGACCGCGTCGAGGCGCTGCGGCTCGAACATGCCGGCCCGTTCGACGAGGTCTCGCGCACCTCCGTCAGCCAGGCGTTCGATCTGCAGCGCGACGACCTGCTCCTCGCCCTCCGAGGCACCTACCGCGGCGGACGTCAGAGCGCATCCTCCCGCATCGACGCGCTCACGTCGCTCCGCGTCACGTTCGCATCGGACGTCGTGGTGTTCAGGCGGAAGTAGGGGGCAGGGATCAGGGAACAGGGACTAGGGACTAGGGAGCAGGGATCAGGGATCAGGGATCAGAACATCGTGTACGACATGATGCGGCCGCACAGGATCACGACGGCCCAGAGCGCCATCGAGACGTAGCCCGCCCGGCGCGCGGCGGCCGGGGGCACGGCGTCCGACTCCCACGACGCCGCTGAGGGCTCGGTCACCAGGTGGTAGTAGAGCGCGTTCGCGCCGGCCAGCACCATCGCGGCAATCTTCACCCGGAAGAAGGTGTTCCCCACCGCCGCCACCGCGTACCCCGTGAAGAGCATCCCGCCGGTCGTGATCATCATCACGAAGCCGGCCGCCGACCACGGGATCAGCCGCCGGTAGACGCGGCGCACCGGCACGGTGCCGAGCACGACGCCGGCGAGCCGCAGGTCGAACCAGAGCAGCGTGCCGACCGACAGCGCGATGCCGAGGATGTGCAGCCCCACGATGATGGGAAAGCCGTAGAGCGACTCCCGCACCATCGTGCCGAGTGGAGTGGCTTCCAGCCACTGCAGCGTGTCCATCGGGTTACTCGAGCAGGATGAAGGCGCACGCGGCGAGCGCCACGCCGAGCCACAGCAGCAACCCGGCGGCGCCGAGCAGGCGACCGCCGGCGCCGGGCCTCGTCGCGCGCGCCGTGAGGCGCGGCTGGACCACCAGCGCGAGGACCGTCGCCCCCGCCAGCAGCGCGAGCTTCGAGCGGAACATCGGATTGGCCGCCGCGGACGCGGCGCGGGGCAGGAACATCAGCGCGCCGGTCAACACCGACACCGCGAGCCCCGCCAGGAGGAGGCGCGTCGCCGGCCGCACCAGTTCCACGGCAGGCCGATCGGCCAGCAGCACACCCGACAGATGCAGGTTGGTCGCGAGCGCCGCGGACATGACCAGTGTGAAGCCAATCAGGTGGAACGCACTCAGCGAGGCCAGCCACACCTGCGACTGCCCGATGGTACTGGCCAGTCCGGACGCCTGCAGGGTTTCAAGCACCGGCGCCGTGGGCCTCCGCCCGGCGCTTCAGCCCGTCGGCCTCGAGCGCGATGTACCGGCGGTTCAGGCTCGCCGTGAGGCGGCCGATCAGGTCGCCGAAGATGCCGCTGTACTGGACGCTGAGGGTGACACGGCTGCCGCCGACGGTCGGCTCAATGACGTGTCGGGCGAGGACCCGCACGCCCGGTGCGCGGCTCTCCCAGTCGAACCCGCGCCCCTCGTGCAGCGCGGTGACGATCCAGTCGGCCGCAGGCAGGCGTGGCTGCTCCACGCGCGCACGCGCACCGATCCTGAAGGGGCCGGCATTGGTCCGGCGGACGCTCGTGATGGACGGCGTCCATTCGTGCCACCGCTCGATGTCACTCATGACGCCCCAGACGGTGGCGGGCGGCGCCGCGATCTGCACGCTGACGCTGTAGTCCTTCACAAACCCTCAGCTTACACCGCCTCAGCGCCATTCAGGCGCGTAGCGCTTCCGGCGCTCGCGCGATTCGACGCTGACCGAGATGGTGAAGATCGCAATCACCTGCGCCAGGCCGATGAAGGCATAGAGTGCGAAACGCGTGAAGGCGCTCGGGTCCGGCCAGCACGTGGTGCCGGCCTCGATGCAGGCGTTGACCGCCAGGTCGAGCGCGGTCCGCTCCCGCATGATCATCGCGATCGCGAACCCGAAGGCGACGATGCTGCCGGCGATGTTGCCGAGGATGGACTGCTTCCACAGCCAGATCGGCCAGGCG
The DNA here is from genome assembly GCA_046331345.1 of Vicinamibacterales bacterium. Lineage (GTDB taxonomy): Bacteria > Acidobacteriota > Vicinamibacteria > Vicinamibacterales > CAVVIG01 > CAVVIG01. The sequence continues at coordinate 66,562 of JAXLRA010000010.1, forward strand.
ACGAGCAGGCCTCCGAGCAGCGGCGCGGTGGCCGCAATGCCGATCCAGAACCAGTCCAGGCCGGTGACGACAGTGGCGTCGATCACAGCCGGCGTTCGAGGTAGACGACGCCCTCGATGGGGTTGGTGTAGTAGGGGTCGATCGGCGTGAACCCGAGCGAGGCATACAGCGCCAGCGCCTCGGTCATGCGCGGCAGCGTGTCGAGCACCATGCGCGCGTACCCCATGTCGCGCGCGGCGTCGAGCGAGGCCATGGCGAGGCGACGCCCGAGGCCCTGCCCGCGCGCCGACGTGCGCACGTAGAGCCGTTTCATCTCGCACGCCGCAGGGTCGGCCGTCAGGGGTCGCACCCCAGCGCAGCCACACAGCGCACCATCGTCGTGGGCGAGCAGCAGGCGTCCGCGAGGCGGCCCGTACATCTCGGGGAGGCGGTCGAGTTCCGCCGAGAACCCCTGGAAACAGAGATCGACGTTCAGTTGGGCGGCGTACTCCTGGAACAGCGCCCGCCCCTGGCTGAACTGCTCCGCCGACTGCGCGACAACCAGTTCGATCACAGCACCCCAGCACCGACGGACCGGGCCCGCGCGGACTCCGGGACGTCCGGGCAGACCGCGCGCCTGGCTGTCGGCTCCTGGCTGATGATACCGCGCGGCCCGCCCATGGTGGGCGAGCCGTGCGGACGGGCCGATCAGACGAAACCGAGCGTCTGGGGTGAGAAGTTCCCGAGGTTCGGGAAGATGGTGTCGAGTGCCGCTTCCGGCACGTTGAACCACCGCGCGAGGGTCGCCGCGTACTGGTCGAGCCCCGTGGTCGGTATCCAGTCGCCCCGGTCGCCCGCGTCGTCCGGCCCGCGGAGCACGTGCGAGGGGAAGGTGCCGTAGACGCCACCCGCCACCCCGCCGCCGAGCACCAGGTGGTGGCTGCCCCAGGCGTGGTCCGTGCCGTTGCTCGCGTTCGGGTTGCCAGTGCGGTTGAACTCGCTCTCGGTGAAGACGGTCACCTCGCCCATCGATCCTCGCTGTTCGAGTGTCGTGACGAACGCGCCGACGGCTTCGTCGAGCGTCGTCATCAGCTGGGCGTGCCGGGCGAGCAGGTCGTCGTGCGTGTCGAAGCCGCCAAGACCCGCGAAGAAGATCTGGCGGGTCATGCCGAGGTCACCGCGCACGGCGATGATCTGCGCCACCTGGGCCAGCTGGTCGCCGAGGCTCGTCGCCGGGAAGGTCACCGGCAGCGGCGGCGCACTGGCCATGGCCGCGTTGATCTCCTGCGCGGACCGGATGGACTCCGTCAGCACACCGTTCGCGGCGCTGACCAGCTGCACGCCGCTGTCGAACGTGAGCACCCGCTGCAGTGAGGCCAGCCGGGCCGCCATCGACGTCGAGTCGCCGAAGGTGGTCAGCCCATAGGAGCCGGCATTCGAGAAGTTCAGCCCCCGCGTGCTCTGGCCGGCCAGGAAGAGCGCGTTGCCGCCGTTCAGGTTGATGCCGGGCGGCAGCGTGCCGGTGTTGTGCAGCAGCGCGTGATCGTTGAGCCGCCCTGCCCAGCCGGTGGATCCACCATTCGGGTCGGCGGACTGCCACTGCTGGGTCTGGTCCGAGTGGGAGTAGAGGTTGCGCGGCAGCGGCACGGTGGACAGCGTGTTCTTCGTGACCGGCGCGAACAGCGTGCCGACGTTGAACACGGCCGCCGCGAGCTGCTGATCGTAGAGCCGCTTGATGTTGATCAGCGACGGGTGGAGGCCGAAGCCGCTCCCGCCCGCCGGCAGCAGCACGGAGCCGTTCAGGGCGACACCGCCGCGCATCGCCTGGTAGGCGGCGTACCGCGAGTCGATGGGCACGACCATGTTGTTGGCGTCGTTGCCGCCGAACAGGAAGATGCACACGAGCGCCTTGTAGCCCGAGGCGGACTGCGCCTCGAGCGAAATGGGCGCCAGGTGGGCGAGGTGCGCGGTGATGCTCGCCGCACCGAGCTGGCAGCAGCTCCTCAGGAATTCGCGTCTGTTCTTGCGCATGATGTTCTGCTCCTCCGCGTCCTAGCGGTCGATCTGCGACTGGGCCGCCACGAGCGTCAGGTAGAGCGCCGTGCGTGCACGTTCAAGAAGATTGGTCTGGGGTGTCGCGCGGACCGCGACCATGATTTCCGCGCGTTCCTCGGGTGACATGCGTCCCCCCATGAACTGAAGGTTGCACGCATCGACGAGCGCACCGGGGTCGCGGGCCAGCCCCGAGAAGGGCGACAGATCGACGATGACGTCGGTGCCGAAGTGGCCGCCGAGCAGATCCGCAACGAAGTTGGCGCGCTCGAGCGCCGTGACCGCTGTCAGGATCTGGAACTCGGGTCCGGCAAGCGGCGCACCGACGGCGTTCCTTGTGCCCGCGACGCGGTAGCCCGGCGAGAAGTAGCTGAAGACCGACGGCGGGTAGAGCACCTTCTGGCCCATCTGCTCCGCGCGGTCGCTCATGAACGGGTGATCGGCGACGTTCGCGCCGAGTCCGCGGAGGATCGAGACCACGAAGAGCGCCGGCTCCGACAGCTTGCCGTTCGTCGTGGTGGTGGCCGTGGCTTCCGGGTGCGTGAGGATGGCGCGCACGACCGCCGCCAGGTCGCCCCGCACCCCGCCGTTGTCGGCGAAGACCGCCGCCACGGACGCGACGTATGCCGGGCTCGGGTTGGACGTCACCAGCTGCTGAATGAGCTGGCGGCTCACGAAGGGCCCGACGTTCGGGTGGGCGAACAGGAGGTCCAGCGCCTGCTGCAGGTCCTGGTCCGCCGTCTGCCCGGCCGGAATGTCAGTCCCCAGGAAGCGCTTCGCGCCGCTGTCGTGATACCGGGCGACGTTCTCCATGGGCACCCGGTAGTTCTCACGGCCGAACCAGCGGGGAACGGTGGCGGGATCGCCGTCTCCGAACGTCCAGCCGGTGAGCATCCGCGCCAGCTCCTTGACGTCCTGTTCCGTGTAGGCGGGCACCTGCTGACCGTTGACCAGCGCCGGGGTGCCGTCCGGGTTCAGGGTCGGAATGCCGAGCGTGAACAGCTGCATCAGCTCGCGTGCGTAGTTCTCGTTCGGTGGCACGCCGCTCACCGCCTGGCTGCGGTTGTCGAGCATGTCGAGGAACGATCCCATCGCCGGGTTCAGCGTCAGGTCGCGCATCAGGTCGCGGTAGTTGCTGAATGCGTCCCGCAGCAGGAGCCGGTGGTAGGTCACCAGGGCCGGAGAGGAGCCGACCTCGACGGCCGAGACCACCCAGATCTTGTGAAGGGCCCACGCCACGCGCTGGCGCAGCTGATCGCCGCCCGAAAGGGCGTTGGCCATCATCTGCTCCTGCACCGACTCCACGGGCTGCGTCATCAGTGCATCCGGGTAGTCGGACGGTGCCACCGCCATCTGCGACGCGATGAACGCGTCAGGGCCACCCGCGGCGACGAGCGCAATCTCCTGCGGCCGGGGTCCCCACGTGGCGTGACGCAGCAACTGGAAGGCGGCGGTGGTTTCGGGGGTGACGACCAGCGGAGACCCTTCGGGGCTGGCGCTCGCTTCGGCCGATAGCGCACCGGCACCACCGCCGTTCACCGCACGAACCTTGTAGAACACGGTCGGCCCGTTCTCGAGGTTCGTGTCGGTGAAGGACGGCACGGTGAGCCCGGTCAGGATCGGCGTGCGTCCCTGCCGCCCCGACGTGGCAGACCGGAAGACGTCGTAGCTGGCGGCCCCGGGCGTGGGATCCCAGGACAGGCTCACCTGATGGTCGCCCGCTGTCGCGGTCAGGCCGGTCGGTGCCGGCGGTGGCGCGAGCGGAGTGACTGACACGGGCACGGCCTGCGGCCCAATTCCGCCGATGCCGTAGCCGGCGACGGTGTAGAGATACGTCGTGCCGTTCACCAGCCCGGTGTTCGTATAAGACGTCGATGCTGTGGACGCAATCGGCGGGGTATCGAACACACCGGTCGTGGTCCGGTAGATCTTGTAGCCGGAGACGCCCGGGACCGCGGTCCACGTGAGGCTTGCCCTGCCATTGCCCGCCGCACCGGTCAGCGGATCGGGCGCAACCGACGGCGGTGGCGGCATCGGGCGAGCCTTCACTGATACAGAGAGCGCGCTGCTGCCGTTCGGACCGTCCGCTCGCACCCGGTAGTAGTAGTAGGTCTGGTTCGTCAGCCCGCTGTCCGCGAAGGCGGGCGCCGCGAGCCCTTGGCCCACCACCGCCATCCCCGAGGCAGTCGACGTCGTCCCACGAAACACGGTGTATGACGACGCGCCGGTGACCGGTGCCCAGGCCAGGGCGACCGTTGTGTTGCCTGGTGTGGCGACGAGCGCGGTCGGCGCGGCCAGCGGGGTGGCACTCGCCTCGAGCGAGTACGGTCCGGTGCCGCCGGCGTTCACCGCCGCCACGCGATACCCGTAGGCAACCCCGTTGGCGAGCCCCGTGTTGGTGTAGGCGGTGGAGGTGATCTTCACGAAGGGGACCGTCTCCCACATGCCCGCCACGGCGCGCAGCAACCGGTACCCGGTGGCTCCTGGCACAGGAGCCCACGTGACGGTCACCCGCCCAGAGCCGGCGGAGGCGGTGATGTCCGTAGGCGCGACGGCCGGTGGCGCCACGGGGGCGACGACCGCCCTCGACCGTCCTGGTGTGGCGCCCAGCCGTGAAGCGGTGACGGTCAACGATGTCAGAAGCGTCAGCGCGATGGTCACGGCCCGGATGAAGACTCGATATCGATGCGGCATGTCTGGAACCCCTGCGAGCCCGCGTCAGTCGTTCATTCGCCCTGTTCCCGCGCAGACGGCCGGCCACGCGCGCTGGCGTCCGCGAAACGCCAGTCCCGAAGAGCGACGATGGATACGGCCGGGCTCGGAGGCAAGCGCCGTGCCTCTTGTCGAATCGGCGTCGTGGCGGGGAGAACGCGCGCGGGTCCGCGCGGGCGTGCACCTGACTGGAACAGGCGATCACAAAAGGCGCACGCGAGACCGCCGCCAATGAATGGATGCGGTCTCGTTTGAATTCAGACTGACTTGTGGACTTGCGTGGGAATGTCTGTGGCGGGATACGACTTCCGCGTCGTGTCGAGTGTCCGCTGTCTCAGGCCTGCCGCAGGCCTGGACGCAGTCCGTGCACCAGCAGGCCCACGCCAGCGAGGGCCGACAGCGCCACGGTCACGAGTGCGATCAGGATCAGGCGCTCGGCCAGCGGCCCTGCCCCGTACCCCGCACCGGCGAGCGGGGTTGCCTCGCGCGTGCCGAGGACGCCCGCGAGCGTCGTGAACAGCCAGTTGGCGTACGCACTGTAGAGCAGCAGCGAGCGGCACAGCGTGCCTTGCCGCGGCGAGAAGCGCACCCGCTCGATGAACAGCCCGACGATGACGAGGAGCATGCCGTTCATGGCAGCCTCGAGATGTCCGGCGAGGACGCCGCGGGGATTCGCCACGAACGGCGGCGCCGCGACGAGCAGCAGGCCGGTCAACAGCGACAGGAACACGAGGGTCACGCCCCAGAACACAAGCCGGTCGTCTGCCTTCATTGAATCGTCCTCCGTGTTCGCGGCGTGGCATCACCGCCCGTCGCGCGGGCGATGATACAGCACAGCTGCGTCACCCCCGGAGCAGCATCACGACGGACAGGGCACCGCGAAGGGTCCAGCAGGCCGTGCGGATCCAGTTGGTGGACACGAGGCGGCGATGGACGCTCGCATCGAACCCGCGCTCGAGCCTGCCGTGCGCCGGCACCTGTATCGCGAACGTGCTCACCCAGATGACCGCGAGGAGGACCGCACCGCCGAGGGACAGGCGGCCGGCGCGCAGCACCAGCAGGCCCGCCGCGGATGCCGCCTCGACGAGCATCGGCGGTCCGACCACGAACGTCGTCAGGCGGGTGTTGCGCTGCTCCCAGGCGGCGAACTCGAGGGCTCCGACGTGCGCGAACATCGGATAGTGCACCACCTGGACGAACCAGATGATCCCCACCATCACCAGTGACGACACCGCGTGCGGCACCAGGAGCCAGGACGGATCGGGAGCCATGTGAAAACATCCTACCGGCGGCGTCAGATTTCCGTAAAATGAGCACCCCTCAGGGGCAGCAGCTCGAAGTGCGAACTCAGAACTCCGACCTCAGACGTCGAGGGTCGGAACGTGGTCAGCGGGTCAGAGATCCGGAGGTTGGCGATGTATCGGAGATACGTGCGTGGCGGAATCCTGGCGGTGGCACTGGCCGTGAGCGCGGCCGCGTGCAGCGAGACATCAACGGCGCAGTCTGGTGGCGGTGCCACCCTGGCGGCCAAGGACGGGCCGGTGGTGCCCTACAAGCTCGGCACCTTCGAGCGCGAGGGCAAGGCGATCATGGGCCTGGTGCTGCGCGACACGCAGGTCGTCGACATCGCGCAGGCCAATGCGGCGTTCGAGAACGGCAACAGCTCCGCCGCGAAGCTGGCGCTGCCTGCCGACCTGAAGGACCTCATCGTGAAGTACGACGCGGGCTGGAAGGATCGGCTCGTCGCGCTCGCCAAGGCCATTCCGGCTGACGGCGCACCCGGCTTCGTCTACGCCATGGACAGCCTCAAGGCGCTGCCGCCCGTGCGTCCGACGCTCATCCTGAACGCCGGGGGCAACTACACCGAGCACACGGCCGGCATCGCGGCACAGCAGGCACGCGCCGGCGCGCGCGCTGAACCCGCGGCGAAGGCCGTGGCAGCACCCGGCATCTGGGAGCGCAAGCCGGACGACACGCGCGACAACCCCTACCTGTTCCAGAAGTCGCCCACCGTCGTCATCGGTGCGAATGACCCGATCATGATGCCGCGCGGCCGCACGAACATCGACTTCGAGTGCGAGTTCGACGTGGTGGTTGGCAAGACCGCGAAGTACGTCTCCATCGACAAGGCGGCGGACCATATCTTCGGCTACACGATTCAGATCGACGTGTCGGACCGCGGCGGCCGCGGCGACCGCAAGATGGGCGGTTCGGACTGGCTGATCGGCAAGAACCACGACACGTTCGGGCCGCTCGGTCCGGTCATCGTGCCGAAGGAGTTCCTCCCGAACGCGATGAACACGCGCCACACGTTCACGCTGAACGGCGAGGTGATGCAGGACTCGAACACGAACCGCATGGACCACAACATCCATGAGCTGCTGTCCTATGCGTCGAACATCCTGACGCTGGCCCCCGGCGACATCGTGTCGGGCGGCAGCCCCGCCGGCACGAACATCGAGCGCGCCGAACCGCGCTGGATGCGCGCCGGCGACACCGCGGTGTGCACCATCGAGGGGATTGGGCAGCAGAAACACTCGGTGGTGGCCGAGCCGGCGTCGACGAACTGAGGGGACGCACGACAGCCACGACAGGCTCCAGGCTCACGGCTTCGGGCTTCAGGCATGGTCGGCTTCAGGCCCGGAGCCTACGAGCCCCGGAGCCCGAAGCCCGGAGCCGGAAGCCTCCAGGCACCTACATCGCCGGCGGCTCAGGTGCCAGACCGAGAGGCGCGATAGTGCCGAGGGCAGTGGCACACAGCTTCTCGGCGCCGGCCGCGACGCAGAAGATGTCGCACCGGGTCACCGCCTGGGTCTTCCCGCTCGAGACGATGGAGGCGCGGGCGAGGAGCGACTCGCCCGTGCCGGGCCTGACGAAGTTGATCTTGAACTCGGCCGTCACCGAGGGGCGGCCGAGCGCCATGGCGCCCGCGAAGGTGAGCGCGTTGTCGGCCAGGTAGGCAATGACGCCGCCGTGCGCAAATCCGTAGTGCTGAAACAGCTCCGGCCGCAACGGCACCCGCATTTCCAGCGTCCCATGGCCAGCCGCGACCAGTTCCGCGCCGACCAGCTGGCTGAACGGCTGCTCCGCCAGGATCTTCCGCCCCATCGTCAGATAGTCCATGGGAGACATCTTAGGGCGGGCCGGGATGCATTCGGGCATTTCCCCCTTAAGATTGACGCGTCAGGCTTTGCCCTTTTTGCCAGAAAACTCCGCGTCTCCGCGACTTCCGCGGTGGCGCATTTTGATGCGCAGGTTTCGATGGTGGTCTCGAAAGGACTCTTACCCGTGCGACGAGCACTTGTTGCGTGTGCTGCAGCAGCCCTGATCGTGTCAGCCGCGGCGTGCGGCGGAGGGGGCGGCAGCCAGTCGAGCCAGCCCGCGCCCGCGGCCACCGCTGCGCCGAGCGCGCCGGTCAACACCGACAAGAACGCCTACCCGGTGCACCCCAACGCCGATGAAGGGGCCGACCCGGCCGTACCGGCCGCGCAGGGCGGCAAGGGCTTCACCGGTGAGGGCTGGGAGACGAACGCCGACTTCGACCTCGTCGGCGACCCGCGCGCGGTGAAGGGCGGCGTCCTCCGCGAATACGTGCTGGATTTCCCGGGCACGCTACGCGTCGAGGGTCCGGAGTCGAACACGGCCCTGAATTACATGATCGGGCCGATGGTCTACGAGTCGCTGCTGAACGTCCACCCGACCACGCTCGACTACATCCCGGCCCTGGCCACCCACTGGCAGATCTCTGCGGACAAGGGCACCTACCGCTTCCGCATCAACCCGAACGCGAAGTGGGCCGACGGCCAGCCGGTCACCGCCGACGATGTGGTGGCGAGCTGGAAGTTCAAGATGGACAAGGGGCTGCAGGACCCGAGCAACCAGATGACGTTCGGGAAGTTCGAGCAGCCGGTCGCCGAGAGCAAGTACATCGTCTCGGTCAAGAGCAAGGTCCAGAACTGGCGCAACTTCCTCTACTTCTCAGGCATGGCCATCATGCCCGGCCACCTGCTCAAGACCGTCGACGGCGCCGCCTACCTCAAGGACTACAACTTCAAGATGCTGCCCGGCTCCGGCCCCTACAAGGTGGAGGAAGCCGACATCGTGAAGGGCAAGAGCGTCACCATCCGCCGCCGCACCGACTACTGGGCCGAGAAGGCCCGCCGCAACGTCGGCCTCAACAACTTCGACGAGATCCGCGAAACGGTCGTGCGCGACCAGAAGCTCGCCTTCGAGATGTTCAAGAAGGGCGACATCGACGACTACTACGTGAACGTCTCGCGCGAGTGGGTCGAGGAGATGAACTTCGACCGCGTGCAGCGCGGCCTCATCCAGAAGCGGAAGATCTACAACGACAACCCCAGCGGCATCTCGGGCCTCGCCTACAACACGCGCAAGGCGCCGTTCAGCGACATCCGCGTGCGCAAGGCGCTGACGCTGCTGATGGACCGCAACGAGCTCATCGAGAAGCTGTTCTTCAAGGAGTACGTGCCGCAGAACTCGTACTACGCGGGCGGCATCTACGAGAACCCGAACAACCCGAAGAACACGTTCGACCAGCAGGCGGCGCTCGCGCTCCTCGCCGAGGCGGGCTGGAACAGCCGCGATGGCCAGGGACGGCTGGTGAAGAACGGGCAGCCGCTCTCGCTCGAGATCCTGTACGCCAGCAAAGGCAACGAAACCTGGCTCACGGTCTACCAGGAAGCGCTGCGCAAGGTCGGCATCGGCCTGAACCTCCGCCTCGTGACGGGTGAAACGCTCTTCAAGCTGGTGATGGACCGGAACTTCGACATGGTGAGCATGGCGTGGGGCGGCCTGCTCTTCCCGAACCCGGAAACCTCCTTCGGCTCGGAACTGGCCGACCAGGCGAACAACAACAACATCACCGGCTTCAAGGACGCGAAGGTCGACGCCCTGCTGAAGCAGTACGACGTCGAATACGACCAGAAGAAGCGCGCCGCGATCATCCAGGAGATCGACGGCATCCTCGCCAACTCGTACCAGTACACGCTCGGCTGGGATGCGCCGTTCACGCGCCTCGCCTACTGGAACAAGTTCGGGATGCCCGAAGGGGTGCTCACGCGCATCGGCGACTACCGCGACATCCCGACGCTCTGGTGGGCGGACCCGCAGAAGGAAGCCGACCTGCGCAAGGCGATGGGCGACAACAGCATGAAGCTGCCGGTCGGCCAGACCGAGGTGCCGTACTGGAAGCAGTTCGGCGAACGCGAGAAGGCGGCGGCCGCGGCGAAATGACGGCGTACTTCATCCGCCGGTTCCTGCTGATCATCCCGACCTTCCTCGGGATCACGCTGGCTGTCTTCGTCGTGATGCAGTTCGTGCCGGGCGGCCCGGTCGAACGGCAGATCATGCGCTACCAGATGGCGGCCATGACCGAAGGGGGCGCGGGGGGCGGCGGCGGATCGTCGATCAGCGGGCGCGGCAGCACGGCGCTGCCCGAGGAGCAGATCGAGGAGATCCGGCGCTACTACGGGTTCGACAAGCCGATTCACGTGCGCTACGGCATCTGGCTGTGGAACGTCCTGCACCTCGACCTGGGCAACTCGTACATCTACCAGGACCCGGTGTGGGACGTGATCAAGTCGCGCTTCCCGATCTCCATCTTCCTCGGGCTCACCGGCTTCATCCTCAGCTACGTCGTCTGCATTCCGCTCGGCGTGATCAAGGCCGTGCGGCACGGCTCGACGTTCGACTTCATGAGCAGCGTGATCGTCTTCCTGGGCTACGCAGTCCCCGGGTGGGCGCTCGGCACGGCCCTCCTGGTGCTCTTCGGGGGCGGCAGCTTCTGGAACCTGTTCCCGCTCGGCGGCTTCCGGCCCGACAACTGGGAGTACCTGAGCGTGTGGGGCAAGATCACCGGGCAGCTGCACCACATGACGCTGCCGGTCATCTGCTACATGATCGGCGCGTTCGCCACCGAGACGATCCTCACCAAGAACTCGCTGATGGAGAACCTCGGCCAGGACTACGTGCGGACCGCGTTCGCGAAGGGCCTGAGCGAGCGGCGGGTGATCTTCGTGCACGCGCTCCGGAACTCGCTCATCCCGCTGGTCACCGGTCTCGGCCACGCGATCAGCCTGATCCTCGCCGGGTCGTTCCTCATCGAGCGCGTGTTCAACATCGATGGGATGGGGTACCTGGGCTACACGGCCATCCTGCAGCGTGACTACCCGGTGGCGCTCGGCATCCTGGTCATCAGCAGCCTGCTGATGCTCGTCGGCAACATCCTCTCGGACATCATCTACGCGCTGGTGGACCCGCGTATCCGCTTCCAATGAGCCAGTCCGAGTCCATCCTCAGGAAGCGCCTCCGGAAGTTCCGGCGGCTGAAGCGCGGCTACTACTCGTTCCTGCTGGTGGCGGGTCTGTACCTCGTCTCGTTCGCGCTGCCGTTCATCGCCAACAGCAAGGCGCTGCTGGTCCACTACAACGGCCAGTACTTCTTCCCCATCACGTCGTATCACGCGGCGACCGACTTCGGGATCCAGGCGATCGGCGAGGCCGACTACCGCGAGGTGCAGCAGCAGTTCGAGGCGGAGGGCAAGGGCAACTGGGTGCTGATGCCGATCATCCCCTTCGGCCCCAATGAAGCCCTGCTGGACGACTCGGGCGCGCCGCCGAACCCGCCGTCGCGGACCCACCTGATGGGCACCGACGACCGCGGGCGCGACGTGCTCGTGCGCCTGGCGTACGGCTTCAACATCTCGATGACCTTCGCCATCGTGGTGACGCTCTTCGGCGAGGGGCTCGGCATCGCCATCGGGGCGATGCTCGGCTACTTCGGCGGGAAGCTCGATATCCTCGGCCAGCGCGGCATCGAGATCTGGTCGTCGCTTCCGTTCCTCTACACCATCATCATCATCAGCTCGGTGATCGTCCCGGTGTACCTGCCGGGGCACTACCAGCTGGCGCAGCCGTCGTTCTGGCTGCTGGTCGTGATCATGTCCGCCTTCAACTGGATGGGCATCACGTACTACGTGCGCGGCGAGTTCTACCGCGAGAAGGTGAAGGACTACGTGGGTGCGGCGATGGTGGCCGGCGTGTCCGACAGCCGCATCATCTTCAGCCACATCCTGCCGAACGCGCTGACGCCGGTCGTCTCGTTCGCCCCGTTCGTGATCGTCGCCAACATCGGCTCGCTCGTGGCGCTGGACTTCCTCGGATTCGGACTCCCGGCCCCCACCCCGAGCTGGGGCGAACTGATCGGCCAGGGCATGGAGAACCTCACCAAGTGGTGGCTGGTCTTCTATCCGAACGCGGTGCTGTTCGTCACGCTGCTCCTCGTCGTCTTCATCGGTGAAGCCGTGCGCGAGGCGTTCGACCCGCGGGAGTACTCACGACTCCGATGACACAGCCGGCCTCTCCTGCAACGCTGCTCTCGATTCGCGGGCTGCGCACTTACTTCGACACCGAAGCCGGCGTGGCGAAGGCGGTCGACGGCGTGGACCTCGACATCCGTGCGGGCGAGGTACTCGGCCTGGTCGGCGAGTCCGGGTCCGGCAAGAGCGTCACGGCCCTGTCGGTGCTGCGGCTCATCCCGAGCCCGCCGGGGCGCATCGTGGGCGGCGAGATCCAGTTCAAGGGACGCAACCTGCTCGCCCTCCCCTGGGAGGACATCCGGAAGGTCCGCGGCAGCGAGATCAGCATGATCTTCCAGGAGCCGATGACCTCGCTCAACCCGGTCTTCACGATCGGGATGCAGGTGACCGAAGTCATCCTGCAGCACGAGCAGGTGTCGCAGGACGAGGCCAACCGGCGCGCCGTCGACATCCTCACCGAAGTCGGCATTCCGGACGCGGCACGCCGGCTGACGCAGTATCCGCATCACCTCTCCGGCGGCATGCGGCAGCGCGTGATGATCGCGATGGCGCTCGTGCTCAACCCGGACCTGCTGATCGCCGACGAGCCGACCACGGCGCTGGACGTCACCATCCAGGCCCAGATCCTCGACCTGATGCTCACGCTGAAGGCACGGCGTCCGGGCGCGGCCATCCTGATGATCACGCACAACCTCTCGGTGGTCGCCGAAACCTGCGACCGCGTGGCGGTGATGTACGGCGGGAAGATCCAGGAGGTGGCGCCGGTCGCGCGGCTGTTCGAGAACCCGCTGCATCCCTACACGCAGGGGCTGCTCGGATCGATCCCGCGCGTGAGCGGCGAGCGCGCGCGCCGCCTCAACGTGATTCCCGGCACGGTCCCCAGCATTCTCGACATGCCGCCGGGCTGCAAGTTCGTCACGCGCTGCCCGCAGCGCTTCGAGCCGTGTCCCGATCAGGAACCGCCGCTCATCGAGATGGAGCCGGATCACTTCGTCCGGTGCCACCTGTATCCCTCCCGCTGACATGAGCACACCACAGGACACCATCCTCGAGGTCGAGCACCTCAGCGTGCGCTTCCCTGTCACGGGCGGCGTGTTCCTGCGCCGCGTCGGCGAGGTTCGCGCGGTGGACGACGTGTCGTTCACCATTGGCCGCGGTGAGACGCTTGGCCTGGTCGGCGAGTCCGGCTGCGGCAAGACGACGGTCGGGCGCGCGATCGTGAACATCCTGAGCGCCATGGCGTACGGCGTCGAGGTGTCGGGACGCATCGTGTATCACCGCGAAGGCGGCGCCGTGGATCTCGCGGCGCTCAGCCGCACGGCGATGCGCCCGTACCGGTCCGACATCCAGATGGTGTTCCAGGACCCGTACGCCTCGCTGAACCCGCGCAAGACGGTGACGCAGATCGTGGCCGAGCCGCTGGCAATTCATTCGACGCTCTCGAAGAGCGAGCAGTCGGGTCGGGTCGCCTGGCTGCTCCAGAGGGTCGGCCTCTCCGTCGAGCAGGCCAGCCGCTATCCGCACGAATTCTCCGGCGGGCAGCGCCAGCGCATCGGCATCGCGCGCGCCCTTGCGACGAACCCGAAGCTCGTCGTCGCCGACGAGCCGGTCAGTGCCCTCGACGTGTCCGTGCAGGCCCAGGTGATCAACCTGATGCAGGACCTGCAGGAGGAACTCGGGCTTTCCTACCTCTTCATCGCGCACGACCTTTCCGTGGTGCGGCACATCTCCAACCGCATCGCCGTGATGTACCTCGGGCACATCGTCGAGATGGGCGACGGCGAGACCATCTACCAGCGCCCGCTGCACCCGTACTCGAAGGCGCTGCTGGAGTCGGCGCCGCGACCCGACCCGAGCGCCAGGCGCGAGCGTCAGGCGAAGCTCGCCGGCGACATCCCCTCGCCCATCAACAAGCCGTCGGGCTGCCCGTTCCGGACGCGCTGCCCCATCGCCCGCGACAGCTGCGCGCAGCAGATGCCGCCCCTCGAGTTCAAGGACGGCCGGTTTGTGGCGTGCCCGTACGCTGAATGACGCCAGAAGGGCTTCAGGCTGCGGACTCCAGGCTCCGGCCACGTCGGCTTCCGGCCCGAAGTCGACCCGCGCTGGAGCCCGAAGCCTGAAGCCGGGAGCCTCAAGACTCGCTGGCTCGCTCATTCTGATAGGCACGACCGCTCGTTCTGAGCGAACCGCGGGAGCCCTGGCCGGCGTCCTTCCTTGTAAATCAACAACTTGTACGGGCTGAGCCACTGGCCCTTCGCTTGCGATGCTCCATGGACAGCTGCGCTTCACTGTAGCGATTGGCGCTTCGCGATTAGCGATTTGGAGATCCTGAATGACCCCACCCACTGAACGTCCCCTCAAGGTGCTCGTCTTCGCCGCGTCTCACCGGACCGGCTCGCTCAACCAGAAGCTCGCGGTCCTCGTCGCGAACTACGCGAAAGGGCGCCAGGTCGAGGTCGACTTCGCGGCCTTCAGCGATTTCGACGTCCCCGGGTACGACGGCGATGTCGAAGGCGAAAGCGGGATCCCTGCCGGGGCGCACGCGTTCCGCGATCGCCTCGCGGCGGCGGATGCCTTCGTGATCGCCACGCCCGAGTACAACGCGTCGATGCCTGGCGTGCTGAAGAACCTCATCGACTGGACCTCGCGCTTCCGTCCGCAGCCGTTCGACGGCAAGCACGGCCTGCTGCTGTCGGCGTCGCCCTCGATGGCCGGCGGCAACCGCGGACTCTGGGCGTTGCGCGTGCCGTTCGAGCACATGGGCGCACGCATCTTCCCCGACATGTTCTCGCTCGCCATGGCGCACAAGGCGTTCAACGAGCAGGGTGCCCTGGCGGATGCCGCGCTCCAGGGCCGGCTCGAGAAAACGGTCGAGTCGTTCCTCTCGCTCGTGGAAGCAGCCACGCACTACCCCTGCATGAAGCGCGCGTGGGTCGAGTTCCTCGGTGAGCCGGTGGGAGCCGGGCTGGACCGCGTGGACGAAACGACGGTGGCCTGAACGGCTGTCGGCTTCGGGAATGCTGTGACGAACGGGACGATCGTGGGGTCCGGCTTCACCCGGACCTCGCTCCACGAACAGCGCGCACCGAAACCTCGTCATACTTGAGCAATGACGACCAAGACATGCATCGCGGCCCTGGCCCTCTCGGCCGCGCTTTCGCCAGCCCTGGCCGGGCAGGGTTCGGAGTTCAGCGCCGAGCGGTTCAAGGCGCACGTCACCTTTCTCGCGGACGATCTCCTCGAGGGGCGCGAAACCGGCGCCCGCGGCCATGAGATCGCCGCTCGGTACGTCGCGAGCCAGTTCACCCAGCTCGGTGTGAAACCGGGCGCCCGCGACGGCAGCTACTACTTGCCGGTCGCTCTGGCCGAGGTGACACAGGTCGGCACACCCAGGCTGACGATCAGGACACCGAAGGGCACGAAGAGCCTGCGCGACGGCCAGGACGCCGCCATCGGCGGTTCGTCGGAGGGCGGCACGGTCACGGTCAAGGCCGACGTGGTGTTCGCCGGCTTCGGTGTCAGCGATGCCGCGCTCGGCATCGACGACTACAAAGGGCTCGACGTTCAGGGGAAGGCGGTGCTCGTCCTCGGCGCACCGCTCACCGGCATCGACTCCGAGGTGGCCGCGCACCTCTACGCACGCCAGGGGCGGACGGCGGCCGACCACGGCGCGATCGCCCTGCTCACCATCCAGACACGCGCCGCCGCGAAGACCTTCCCGTTCGCGCAGATGATCAGGCGGCGCGGTGGACCGGGCACCGTGCTGGACGACCCGGCCGGTGCGTCGACGCCGGCGCGCGGCACGGGGCGGATCAAGGCGGGCGCCATGATCAGTCCCGCCGCAGCGCCCGCGCTCTTCGAGGGTGCACCGTCGACGCTGGACGCGGTGCTGGACGAGGCCGACAAGCCGGCCGCCCGCCCGGCGGGGTTCGCGCTGAAAGCCTCGATCGAACTCACCGCTTCCACAGCCGTCCGGCGCTACTCGAGTCCGGACGTCGTCGGCGTCATCGAGGGCAGCGACCCGGTCCTGAAGAACGAGTACGTCGCGCTGATGGCCCACGTCGACCACATCGGCATCGAGAAGGCGGCCACGAGCGGCGACCGCATCAACAACGGTGCGCTCGACAACGCCGCGGGCGTGGCCACGCTCTTCGAAGTGGCGCATGCGTTCGCCAACGCACCGACGCGCCCGAAGCGGTCGATCCTGCTCGTGGGGAACACGGGCGAGGAAAAGGGGCTCCTCGGCGCGGAGTGGTTCGCGCGGCATCCCACCGTGCCCGCCGAGCGCATCGTCGCGGCGATCGACCTCGACATGCCGCTGCTGCTCTACGACTTCACCGACGTGGTCGCCTACGGCGGCACGCACTCGACGCTCGACCAGGCGTTCATCGCCGCGGGGAAGCAGATGGGCGTGACGCTGTCACCCGATCCGATGCCGGAGCAGACCATCTTCGTGCGCTCGGACCACTACGCGATGGCGAAGGTCGGCGTGCCGGCGGTGATGCTCGCGACAGGCATGGCGAACGGCGGCGACAAGGCGTGGGCCACCTACCTCAACACGCAGTACCACCACTATGACGACGACGTGAACCTGCCGATCCACTGGAACGCGGGTGCGAAGTTCGCGGAGCTGAACTACCGTGCCGTGCGCATCCTGGCGGATGCGCCCGAGGCGCCCCGCTGGTACGAGGGTGATTACTTCGGCAATGCCTTCGCACCGAAGGCGCCGAAGGCCCCGCGGCGGTGAGCAGGGGCCGGCTGAAGCCGGCCCCCACGAATGTGAGTAGCCGCCCCCGCCGAATGTGAGTTAGCGGCACACTGAATGTGAGTAGCGCCACCCTTCAGTGTGGCGGGCATGGGCTTCGTCAGTGAGTAGCGCCACACTTTAGTGTGGCGGGTCTCGCTGCCATCAGTTGTGGAGCGCCGGCGTCAGCCGGCTCGTCGCCGGGGCGGCCACTTCACGTTCGCCGGCGAGCACGTCCGCCCCGAAGAACAGGTACGTCACCCACACCGCGTCGGCCAGCAGCAGGTGCACGAGCTGCAGCCACACAGGCGCGAGCAGCACCACGTTGACGGCCCCCGCGATCAGCTGAGCGACGACGAGGCCCGTCAGCGTCCAGCCCCGCGACTGCAGGCGTGCGGAGCCGCGGGCCAGCGGCCAGACGATGAACACCGTGTACATGGCGCCCATGACCGCCAGCACCGGATGGATGACGCGCAGGCGGATGAGGAAGTGCGCGGTGGACGACAGGTCGGCCTGCAGCCCCTCGGCGAGCGTCCCGCTCGGGAAGAGCGTATCCCCCAGGGCGGTGACCGCGCCGGCGACGCTGACGACGAGCAGGACGAGGGCGCCGAGGGCGAGGCTGCGTGTGCTGCGCCTCGAGAAGTCGACCCGCAAGGGCGCGCCTCCCGACGTCCAGTAGACCGCGAGGGTCAGCGAGGCCAGCAGCAGGAAGGTATTGAGCAGGTGGGCCGACACGGCGAAGGCCCGCGCGGGGCTCGAGTCGGTGTCGACGAGCCCGAACAGCACCAGGCCCGCACCGAGCGCCGCTTCGGACAGCATGAAGCCGAGCGACAGCCCCGCACCGAGCCGTGCGGGATGTCCGGGCTTCGTGATCCGCCAGGCCCACAGCACCATGACGACCACCGTGACGAGGGCGAGCCCGCTCGTCACCCGGTGCGAGAACTCGATGGCCTGCTCCACCGACGCCGGCCGCACCATCATCTCCCCGTTGCAGAGCGGCCAGTGCGCACCGCAGCCAGCCCCGGATCCGGTGGCGCGCACGTAGGCGCCCCACGCGATCACGGCGAAGTTGTAGATGAGGACGAACCAGCAGTAGCGGGCGAGCCGAGCCATCACCGCGATCGTAGTTCAAGACGGGGCGCCGGGATCGTCGTCCCGGCCCTCGGTGCTACGCTCCGACGAGCGACGCGCGGATCTCGTCGATCTGCAGGGTATGCCGCATCTCGTGCCCCGCGAGCGAGCCGATCCACTGGTAACCGTCGAGCGGCCCCAGCGCCGGGTGCGGGCGCGACACCTTGGAGAGGTCCTTCCCTTCCGCCTGGTCCATCGCCGCCAGCAGGGCCGCTCGCGTCCGCTCGAGCGACTCGAGCGCGGCCCCCGCCGTCAGCCCGCCGGTCGGCTGAATCGGCTCCGGCGCGGTGATCTTCATCGCGCGATTGCTCAGCAGCGCGCGGTTGACGGCGGTGGGATCGCCTGCAGCGCCTTCGAGCGGCGGCGCATCCGCCACCAGCGCGCCCAGGAGCATCAGGGCACGGCCCTCGACGAGCGCCAGGTGCTCGAGCACATCCTGGACGGACCAGCGGCCTTCGGCCGGCCGGGTGGAGCGCAGGTCCGCGGGGACGCGTTCGACCGCTGCCAGCAGGGCGGCGCGGTCGGCCGCGAGAGTCGCTTTCAGGGTGGCAATGGGTGATGTGCTCATGGCGTCCTCACAAGGTCCGGCTGAAGCCGGACCCCACGACTGCTTGCTTCATCAGTTCTGACTTCTGAGTTCTGACTTCTGAGTTCTCAGTTCCAGGCTCGCTACCGTTCGGCCGGCGTAAGGCTCCGGCCCGCGCGGTAGAGGCGGAGCGAGCGTCGATCTTCGCACGAACCTCTGCCGGAGCGACACGCCGCGCCTCCTCCGCCGTGCGCACGGCCTCCCCCGCCCGTCCGTCGGCAGCCAGCGCCGCCGCCAGCGCGGCGAGTGCCTCGCCGTCGCGCCGCTGGGTGAGACGCACGGCACGCTGGGCCTGCGCGACGGCGTCCCGCGCGTTGCGGACGCCAGGGTCTGCTGACGTCGCCTCGACCCACGCCAGCGCCGCGAGCGCGGGAGCCCAGTCGGCCCGGCCGCGGAGCGCCTCGCGCAGATGGGCAACGGCGTCGGCATCGCGCCCCGCGCGCTCCAGTGCGCGCGCGAGATTGAAGTGCGCGTCCGCGTAGCCAGCCCGCAGGAGCACCGCCCGCGAGAGCGACCCGGTGGCGCCTGTCACATCCCCCGACGCCAGTTGCGCGAACCCCAGGTTGTTGAGAACCTCAGGATCGTCCGGCGTGAGCCGCAGCACGGCCTCCAACCGGACGGTGGCCTCGGCCGCGCGGCCGGCCACGAGCAGCGCGGTCCCGAACCGCTTCAGTGCCTTCACGTAGCCGGGATCGAGACGCACCGCGTCCTCGTACTGGGCCAACGCCTCCTCCGTTCGCCCGCCATCGTCGAGGGCCGCCGCCAGGTTGTAGTGCGCCACCGCCGAGCCCGGCTGACGGGCGGCCACCTGCGCGAAGTGCACGGCCGCCTGCACCGGCCGCCCGAGTTCAAGGTAGAGCACCGCCAGGTCGTTGCGGACGATCGCCGCATCGGGATGCGAGCGCAGTTCGAGTTCGTGGCCGGCCACGTCTTCGAGCACCATCTTGCGCCGCAGGTCAGGCGCGAGCACGGCGAGGTCGGCCGGCGTGCGCGTGAACATCTGCACCCACACATCCGCCATCTCGTCCGACGATCGTTGCCCCCACACCACGCGCCGGACCGGCGAGTCGGGGTTGCGCCGGTTCGAGGCGGAGTTGTCGAACACGTATTCAGCGGTGAGCCGCGCCCCGCGCGGCAGCCACGCCGGTTCGGCGTAGCGATACAGGTCCTGCCACGCGAAGTCCCAGTCGCTGATCCGGATCAGATCCCTCCGGGTTCCGTCTGGCAGGTCGGCCCACGCATGGACCGATCGCGCGCGGTGATGGGCGTGCGGCTGCACCGCCACGATCTGCGCATCGACCGGGAGCACGTAGCTGTCGGTCGCGACATACGATCGCTCGCCGGGTGGAATATCGAGATTCTGGCGTCCCAGCCGGAGCATCGCCGGCACACGCGCCGGTGCGGTCGACGAGAAGTAGAGCCCGATGACCGGCTGCACGCGCGACGCCTGTTCTCCGCGCATCAGGTGCATCTGTACCAATAGGGAACCGCCCTCCGGCAGGCGCCAGCCCTGCCCGGCCGGCAGCAGCGGCGCGGCCTGTCCTGGCGTCCATCCCAGGAAGTGCCCATCCGGGAACGCGGCGGTAAAGGGGACGACACCGTCGTAGCCGGGCTGCGGGTCCTCCTCGTCGAGCTGTCCGGAGGTCGGTGTCGGGTCGACGAAGATGTTCGCGTGGTGCACCTGCGGCCCGTTCGGGTGGAACTCGAGCCCTCGCACGTAGCGCAGCCCGCGCCCGGGCACGCGCACGACGAAATTGCGGAACGCGTCGGTCCCTCCACCGGGCAGGTCGTACGCCGGGAGTTCGAGCACGAGGTCCGGCACGCCGTGCTGCCAGCCGCCGGCCGTGAGCGGCGCCGGCGGCAGATCCGCGGGGTTGCCTTCGACGGCGCCGTCACGCACCCACCCTACGAGCAGCGCGATCTCGGTGTCCGTGAGCCGGCGGTCGTCAAGGAAGGCGGCCACGCCCGGGTCCGGCTTCCACGGGGGCATCTGGCGGGCCTGCACCACGGCCGCGAGGCGTGAGGCGCGCGGGCGCACGTCTTCGTAGGTCAGCAGGCTGAACGGGGCGGACCCGCCGGGCTGATGGCATCCCGCGCAGCGCCGGACGAGCACTGGCGCCACATCCTTCGCGAATGTCACGCGCGGATCGACACGCTGGGGGGATGCCGGCACCTCCGACAGCGCAATCGTTGCGATTGCGACGCACACGAACGCGGCGGGCCCCAGGGGCGCGCGGGCGAGGCGCATGACGCGCGGATCCTACTCCATATGATCGCGGTCATACGGCGCCTGTATTCGGGTGCTAGCATGCACCCATGCATCGCGCTGCGGTTGCGTGCGGCCTCGTTGCGGCGTCCACCCTGGCCGCCGCGTCGCTGCTCGCGCAGGCCCGTCCGGACGCGTTCGGAATGCCCCTCACGCATCCCGCCATCGAGTACGCCTCGCGCCCGACGCACGACCGCATTGCGAGGCTGAACGACGATCTCGCCCGCGGCACCGCACGCCTGCCTTTCGACGCCGCCAGCGGCTACCTGCGCGGCGTGCTGGCAGCCACCGGCCTGCCGATCGACTCGCAGCTGCTCGTGTTCTCGGAGACGAGCGCGCAGGCCGACCACATCTCGTTCAGGAATCCGCGCGCCCTCTATTTCGACGACGACCTGGCGGTCGGATGGGTGCGCGGCGCGGACGCTCTCGAAGTCGCGGTGCACGATCCGGAACAAGGGGTGGTGTTCTACACCCTCGACCAGAAGGCGAGCGACGCGCCGCGGTTCACGCGCGACAACGGATGCCTGCTCTGCCACGACATCTGGGACACCTTCGGCGTGCCCGGCTTCCAGGTGATCAGCACCTTCCCGATGGCGGACGAAAAGGCGTACGCCAGCGGACTCGTCACCGATCACCGGACGCCGTTCACCGAGCGCTGGGGCGGCTGGTTCGTCACGGCCGCAGCCGCACCGACCCACCACTACGGCAACCTCCCTGTCGTGCGCCCCGTCCCCTCGCGCGCCACGCCGCAGGCGCCAGTGCTGTCCACGCTCAGGGACCAGCTCGATCTCAGCGGCTACCCGACCGACACCAGCGACGTGGTCGCCCTGATGGTGCTCGAACACCAGTCGCGCATGGCGAACCTCATCACGTGGATCGGCTGGGAAGCGCGTGTCGCCACCGCCGCCGGTGCCCTGACCACGGCGGGCAGGGACCGGCTGGCCTACGTGGCACACGAGGTCGTCGACTATCTGCTCTTCATCGACGAAGCGCCGCTCGTGCGCCCCGTGCGCGGCACCTCGGGGTTCGCCGAGCGCTTCGTGGCGCGCGGCCGGGTGGACACCAAGGGACGGTCGCTCCGGCAGTTCGATCTGCAGGGTCGGCTGTTCAGGTATCCCTGCAGTTACATGATCGATTCGTCCGCATTCGCAGCCCTGCCGGCTGTCGCGAAGCAGGCGATCTACACACGCCTGTGGGAGGTCCTGTCCAGCGCAGACAGGTCGGCCCCGTACAACGCGCTGACGCCAGCCGACCGGCAGGCGATTGCCGAGATTCTGCGTGACACCCACGCCGATCTCCCGCCGTCCTTCGGCGCGGTAACCCGATGACCTTGTTCGCTCGCGTCCTGGCCAGCGGTTCGCTTGTCTTGGCGCTGCTCCCCAGCCTGGCGTATGACGCCGCTGCCCAGTCGCTCCAGCCCGCGGGCTGGGACGACGGGGTGCGCGTGGCGGATGCGGAGGACCGCAATCCTGATCCACGGATCGTCGAGGTGGAGATCGATGCCCGGGTCGCGCCGGTCCGCATCACCCCGACGCTGACAGTGCAGGCCTGGACCTACAACGGTGGCATCCCGGGCCCGGTCATCCGCGCGCGGGCCGGAGATCGCCTCATCGTCCACTTCACCAATCACCTGCCGCAGCCGAGCACCATTCACTGGCACGGCCTGCGTGTGCCGATCCAGATGGACGGCGTGCCGGACATCTCACAGCCGCCCGTGCCCACCGGCGGCGAGTTCACCTACGACTTCACCGTGCCCGATGCCGGCACGTTCTGGTACCACCCGCACGTCATGTCGGCCGCACAGGTCGGCTTCGGGCTCTACGGGGCGATTGTCGTCGAGGACCCGGCGGAGCGAGTCGGGGTCTCCGATGAGCTGACGCTCGTCCTCAGCGACATCGCCCTGGAAGACGACGGCGCGCTCGAATCGCCGGACAGCGGCGGGACGGCCGGCATGGTCTTCGGGCGTGAAGGCAATCACGTGCTCGTGAACGGGCGCGAGGTGCCCCGCATCACCGCACGGGCCGGTGCGCCCCAGCGCTGGCGCCTCGTCAACGCGGCCAAGAGCCGCTTCTTCGAGGTATCGCTGGACGACCACTCGCTGCAGATCATCGGCGTGGACGGGGGCCTCATCGAGGCGCCGGTCACGCAGGAGACGGTCGTGCTCGGTCCCGGCGAGCGGGCCGACGTCATCGTGACGCCGACCGGAAAGCCGGGCTCGGAGCTCATGCTCCGGTCGCTCCTCTACAACCGAGGCTACGGCAGCGTGGAGACGCGGCCACCGGTCGACGACCTGATGCGGATTGCCCTCACCAGTGAGCCCGCGCTGGCAGCGGCGCCGCGGCCGCGCACGGCGCGCGCGATTGCGCCCCTCGACACCACGGGAGCCACGGCCGTGACCGTGACGTTCACGGTTGGCCAGGCACCGGACGGCACCTTCAGCTATGGGATCGACGGGGTTCCCTTCATGACCAACCGGCCGATCACGGCCCGGCCCGGGGAGACCCAGGTCTGGACGATCACGAACACCACGAAGTGGTCGCACCCGTTCCATCTCCACGGCTTCTTCTTCCAGGTGCTCGACGCGAAAGGCCAGCCGACGCACCCGCTCGCGTGGAAGGACACCGTGAACGTCCCGTTCGAGGAGACGGTGAAGCTGGTGGTCCGCTATGACGAGCGTCAAGGGAGCTGGATGTTCCACTGCCACGTGCTGGACCACGCCGACGGCGGCCTGATGGGATGGGTCGACGTGGGGACGCCGAGCCCCGCGCACCACAGGCACTGAGCGCACGTCGGGACAGTCGACGCCAGGCTGAAGCCTGGCGCTACGTCCCGGGACGGCGCGAGCTGGTCCCGTAGCGCCACACTTCGCTGTGGCGCGCGCCACGCCAGGCTAAAGCCTGGCGCTACGTACGGACGGCGATCGCACCTGTCGACCGTAGTACACTCCCGCACCAAAGCCACGGTGCGCGCATGAGCGACAACCAGACCACCACCCAGCCCCTCACGGCCGAGGACCTGCTCGCGCTCGTCGATTCGAGCCGCGACCTGGCGGCGGTGCTCGACCTGCGCGCCCTGCTGCCGCGCATCCTCGCGCGCGCCTGCGGCCTCACCGGATCGCCCGACGGCAGCATCATCCTCTACGACCCCGAGCGCAAGGACCTGTACTTCGCGGAGGCGGTCGGCGGATCGTCGGCCATGCTGCTCCGGGAGTTCGGGGCGACCCGCACCAAGGGCATTCCCCTGGACCGCAGCAAGGCCGGCCAGGTGTTCACCAGCGGACGTTCGCTGAAGGAGGACGCGCTCGCCAACGACGCGCAGCACTTCAAGGGGGTGGATCAGGCCACGCAGTCGGCCACCGAGTCGATGATCTGCGTGCCGTTGACCGTCGGCGACGAACGCCTCGGCGTGATGCAGCTGCTGAACAAGCAGGGCGGCAACTACTCGACCCGCGACGTCGTGCTGCTGGAGCACTTCGCCGGCCAGGCAGCGGTGGCGCTCCGGAACGCCACGCTCGTCAGGGACGTGCTCGCGCACATGGGCTGGTACGAATCGCAGGGCAGCGGTTCGGACGCGCTGCAGACGCTCGCGGCGCTCCGCCGGCCAGCCCATAGCGAAACGCTGACGGTGATGTTCGCCGACATGCGCGGCTACAACCGGCTGTGCCAGGAACTCGACCGCCCGGAGCAGGTGCAGGCGGTCATGAACGACTACCTGACCGAACTCGCGAGCGCGGTCCTCTCGGCGGGCGGCATCGTCAACAAGTTCATCGGCGATGCGGTGCTGGCGATCTTCCGCGGCGAAGACACGGCCGCGCGGGCGGTGCGCTGCGCCGAATTCCTGACGCGCCAGATGGTCGTCATGCGCCAGCGCTGGGACGCGACGACCAATGCCTCGCTCGACTTCCTGGACATCGGCGTCGGCATCGCCACCGATGAGGTGATCCTCGGGTCGATCGGCACGGCCCGCGTGCGCGACTTCACGGTGCTCGGTACCGGCGTGAACCTCGCGGCCCACCTCACGCGCGACGCCCGTGGCGGACGACGGATCCTGGTCGACAAGCG
Organism: Vicinamibacterales bacterium; assembly: GCA_046331345.1. Taxonomy (GTDB): domain Bacteria; phylum Acidobacteriota; class Vicinamibacteria; order Vicinamibacterales; family CAVVIG01; genus CAVVIG01. The sequence goes on from JAXLRA010000010.1 coordinate 91,429, forward strand.
CACGTTCAAGGCGGTGCGTCAGTTCGTGGAGGCCGACGGCCCCGAGGAGTTCGAGCTGAAGAAGCCCGACCAGCCGCAGGGCCGCCGATACGAGCGCTACTGGATCAAGGGAGTCGACGGCACCGGCACGAGCCCGACGCGCGCGACGGAGCCCGTCTCACACAGCGCCGTGGAACGCGACAGCGTCTTCATCAGCTACAGCCACGAAGACGCCAGGTGGCTGAAGCGGCTGCAGGTGCACCTGAAGCCGCTCACGCGCCGCCGGCGCCTGGCCGTGTGGGACGACACCCAGATCAAGCCGGGTGCGGCGTGGAAGGAAGAGATCCGCCGCGCACTCGCCACCGCGAAGGTCGCCGTGCTGGTGGTGAGCCCGAACTTCCTGGCGTCGGACTTCATCACCGACGAAGAGGTGCCTCCCCTGCTGGCGGCCGCGAAGGAGTCCGGCCTGAAGGTGCTCTGGTTCGCCGTGAGCGCGTGCTCCTACAAGGAGACGGACATCGAGCGCTACCAGGCGGTGCTGGACCCGAGGAAGCCGCTCGCCGGCCTCAGCGAGGCCGACATCGACGCGGCGTTCGTCAAGATCTGCAAGGAGATCGGCGAGGCGGTCAAGTAGACGCTAGACGTGCCGCCCCATCGCCGACTCGTGCCGCGTGTCGCGCATGGTGGCGTACACGAGGAGCGACGCGAAGATGACCCCGGTCAGGTAGAAGTAGAACCAGTTCTCGTGACCGATCGACTTGAACCACAGGGCGATCGACTCGGCGGTGCCGCCGAAGATGGACACCGTCACGGCGTAGGGCAGTCCCACGCCCGTCGCACGCACGGCGGTCGGGAACAGTTCCGCCTTCACCACCGCATTGATTGACGTGTAGCCGGCCACGATCACCCACGCCGCCGCAATCAGCAGGAACGCCACGACGCCGCTCTTGGTGGCCTGCAGCGTGTTGAGGATCGGGATCGTGAAGAGCGTCCCGGTGACGCCGAACCAGATCAGGAGCGGCTTGCGCCCCACGCGGTCCGACAGCGCGCCGTAGGTCGGCTGCAGGATGAGCGCGAAGAGCAGCGACCCGGCCGTCACCAGCGTCGTCTGGTTGTCCGTGAGGCCGACCGACAGCTTCAGGAACTTCTGCATGTACGTGGTGTACGTGTAGAACGCCGTCGTCCCGCCCATGGTGAGGCCCACCACGACCATCACTTCCTTCGGGTAGCGCATCAGCGCCTTGATCGAACTCTCGCGCTTGACGATCCTGCTCGCCGCCTTGAAGTCGTCGGTCTCGTGCAGGTTGCGCCGCATGGCGAGCGCCACGAGCGCGAGCAGCGCACCGATGAAGAACGGGATGCGCCAGCCCCACGCGCGCAGCTGCTCGTTCGTGAGGAACACCTGCTGCAGGAGCAGCAGCACGAGGAGCGCGGTGAGCTGCCCGCCGATGAGCGTGACGTACTGGAAGCTCGAGTAGAAGCCGCGGTTCTTCTCGTCCGCCACTTCGCTGAGGTAGGTCGCGCTGGTGCCGTACTCGCCACCGAGGCTGAGCCCCTGGAGCAGGCGCGCCAGCCCCAGCATCACGGGCGCCGCGAGGCCGATGCTCGCATACGACGGGGTCACGGCGATCATCAGCGAGCCGAAGCACATCAGCAGCACGGAGAACATCAGCGCGTTGCGGCGGCCGTACGAGTCGGCGAGGTGGCCGAAGAACCATCCGCCTACCGGGCGCACGATGAAGCCGATCGCGAAGAGGATGGCCGCGTTGAGCTGCTGGACGACCGGGTCGCTCCCCGGGAAGAACGCGCTGGCGAAGTAGAGCGCGAACGCGGAGTAGGCGTAGAAGTCGTACCACTCCACCAGGTTGCCGATCGAGCCGACGAAGATGGCGCCGACGCGGCGCTTCACGTCGTCGAAGTCGAGTTCGCCGTCCTGGGCCGTCGTCTTGACCGCTGCGCTGCTCTGCACGCTGTTCTCCAGTAGTGGCGCGCCAGCGGCCGCTCGGGCCGCGCGCGAAGCGCCATCTTATCCGAGTCCGATCCGTGGCCGGTGGTGGAGCACGAGAGAAGGGAGATGGGCGGGTGTGCAGGAGGGCCGGCCGCAGCCAGCCCTCCTCGACGGATGCGGCTACTTCACCCGGGACGCGCCCTCGGAGCCGAGCGTGGCCGGTTCGAAGCCGGGCTCGTACCAGATTTCCGAGGAGCGGATGCCGGTGTTGGTCGGAAAGCCGGCCGGGAACGGCGCGGCGCCGGCGTCCTTGAGCACCTTGGCGGTCTCGAGATTCGTGGTGTTGTAGGTCGAGAAGTAGAGCCCCTCGGCCAGCATGTAGGGCGTCCAGTCGCGCTTGTTCTTCACGTCGACCTTCGCGCCCTTGTCGAGCAGGAACTTCGCGATCTTCGCGCCGCCGTGCATGCCGCGGTACGCGGCGCCGTGCAGCGCCGTTTCGCCGTGGCCGACACTCTGGGCGTTCACGTCGTTCCCCCACTCGACGCACAGCTTGACGGCTTCGAGGGCGCGCTCTTCGGACACGTTCGGCCCGCCGGCCTCGTGGATGACGCCCGCCGCGACCATGAGCGGCGTGGTCCCCTGCGGGTTGGCCGCCTTGGGGTCGGCGCCGTTGGCGACGAGGAGCTTCATCGAGTCGGGATCGGCCGCCCAGGCCGCCAGCCAGAACGGCGTCACGCCGTTGGTGCCCGGTCCGCGCACGTTGCGCGTGGCCTTCGCGTTGACGTTGGCACCCTTGGCCAGCAGCAGCTTGATGAACGCCTGCTTGGGCTCACCCCAGAGCTTGTCGGCCTCTTCGCCTTCGCCCTCGGCCCCCTCGACCTCGCCCGCTTCCCCGGCAATGAGGTGCAGGGCGGTGTAGCCGGGCCCCTTGTTCGGGTCTGCGCCCCTGTCGAGCAGCCACTTCGCGTGTTCGAGCTGGCCGGCGGCAATGGCGAGCACGAGCGCCGTCATGCCGTTGTTGGCGGCTTCGTTGACGTCGACGCCGTGCTTGAGCAGGGCCTCGGTCACGGCCGTGTCACCGCGCTGGGCGGCGAACAGGAGCGGCGTGTAGCCGGAGTTCGAGCGCGCGTTCACCTTGGCGCCCGCGTCGATCAGGATGTTGACGACTTCCAGGTGCTTCTCGGCGGCCGCCCACATCAGCGCCGTCTGGCCGCGGGTCTTCTCGCGGGCCTCGACGTCGGCGCCGCGCTCGATGAGCGCACTCACCGCCTTGGGACGCCCCGTGCGCGACGCGGTCATCAGCGGGGTTTCGCCGGACGGCAGGGCCGCATTCGGGTTGGCGCCGGCGCGGAGCAGGAGCGAGGCGATCTGGGCGCTCCCGTTCGTGCAGGCGAGCGACAGCGGCGTCACGCCGTAGACGTCGGCCGCGTTGACGTCGGCCTTCGCCACTACCAGCGCGTTCGCCATCTCGTAGTCGTCCCACTGCGCGGCCCAGTGCAGGGCGGTGGCCCCGTCCGGCAGCGGCGCATTGACGTTCACCTGCTGCTTCAGCAGCGCACGGACGGCATCGAGGTCGTGCCGCCGCGCGGCGTTGGCCAGCCTGGCGTCATCGGCGGCCAGTGCGGACGGCACCACCGAGAGCAGGGTGACCAGGCACCAGCCGGCCATAACGGACTTGTTCACGTGCATGCTTTGTCTCCGCTCGTCTGCGTCCGCGGCCCTAGACCTGGCTGATGAGTTCGAGCTTGCCGGTGCTGTCGCCCAGCTTCTCCACCGGCACCCCGAGCTTGTCGAGCAGCGTCAGGTGCAGGTTCGTGAGCGGCGTGCCCTTGGGCACCTCGAGGTGACGGCCGCCGCGAATCTGGCCCGACGCGCCGCCCATGAGCATGATCGGCACGTTGTGGTGGTAGTGCGAGTCGCTGTCCGCCATGCCCGCGCCGTACACGATGGCCGACGAATCGAGCAGCGTGCCCGTGCCGTCCTTGGTGGCCTTCATGCGTTCGAGGAAGTGGGCGAAGAGCTTCATGTGGAAGGTGTTGATCTTGGCGACCTTCTCCATGATTTCCGGCCGGTTCTGGTGGTGCGAGACCGAGTGATGCGAATCGGGCACGCCCGCCTCGGGGTAGGCGCGGCCGCTCTTCTCGCGTCCCATCAGGAACGTCACCACGCGGGTGAGGTCGGTCTGGTAGGCCAGCGCCATCAGGTCGAACATCAGGTACGCGTGCTGCTCGTAGGTGTCGGGGACACCCGCGGGGCGCGCCACCTGCGGAAGCTCGCGTTCGCCCTGCTCCTCGGCGCGCTGGATGCGGCGCTCCAGGTCGCGGATGGATTCCATGTATTCGTTCACCTTCGACTTGTCGCGCGCCCCGAGGTTCCGGTTCAGCGCGTTCAGCTCCGAGGTGATCGAGTCGAGGATGCTGCGGTTGCGCCGCATCCGCGCGTTCATCGTCGCGCGGTCGGTGCTCTCGCTCGCCCCGAAGAGGCGCTCGAACACTGCGCGCGGGTCGGCCTCGACGGGCAGCGGATCGTGCGGGCCGCGCCACGCCAGCGCGCCGCTGTACGCCGCGCTGTAGCCGTCCTCACCGGAGCCGGCGATCTCGTTCATCTCAAGGCCGATTTCGAGCGAGGCCAGCTGCGTCTCCTTGCCGAACTGCTCGGCGACGATCTGGTCCATCGAGCGCGCGTTCTGGATGTCGGCGCCCTCGGTCTTCTTGGCGTGGACGCCCGTGAGGAACGCGGCCTGCGAGCGCGAGTGGTCGCCGCCGCCGTCACCCGGATGGCCGTCGGCCTCGGCGTTGTCCAGGCCGGTGAGCAGCGTCATCTGGTCGCGGAAGGGCGTGAGCGGGCGGAGGATCGGCGTCAGCTGGAAACCATTGCCGGTGGCCGTAGGCGTCCACTGCTGCATGCACATGCCGTTCGGCACGTAGATGATGCCGAGCCGGCGGATGGGCGCCGGAGCCGCCGCAAAGGCCGGCGTCATCGCATCGAGGAACGGCAGCGCAATGGCCGCGCCCATCCCGCGGAGAATCGTCCGGCGATGCAGGTGCTTGCTGGTGTGGATCATGGGGCTCATGGATGACTCTCCTACTGTAAGCGGGCCACCGATGCGGCCGGCGCCTCGGCTTCGCGCGGCATGCGCATCTGGAACGGCGTGCTCTTGACGATCCCGAGAACGATGGAGGACCACGTGTAATCGGTCGGTGCGGCGGCCTTCAGGATCTTCCGGACCGACGGCTGGTCGTAGTAGTCGAGACCGCGCCCGAGGGCGTAGGTCATCAGCTTCTCCGCGAACGTGCGCACGAAGAGGTCGCGGCGCGCCAGCAGCGCCTGCCGGAATTCGGCGGGCCCGTTGAACTTGGTGCCGTCGGGGAACTGGCCCGACGCGTCGATCTTCGAGCCGGCGTCGGTCTCGCGCCACTGGCCGATGGCGTTGAAGTTCTCGAGCGCGAAGCCCAGCGGGTCCATGCGGGCGTGGCACGCGGCGCACACCGGGTTGGCGCGGTGCTGCTCCATGCGGGCGCGCAGCGTCGCCGGCACTCCGCCCTTGCCCTTGTCGGAGAGCGGCGGCACGTTGGGCGGCGGCAGCGGCGGCGGCGTGCCCATGATGTTGGCCATGATGTACTTGCCGCGCTGCACGACGGTCGTGCGCGTGGCGTAGGACGTCACCGTGAGGATGCTGGCCTGGCCGAGCAGCCCTGCGCGGTTCGGATCCGGGATGTCCACCTTGCGGAAGTGCGTGCCGTAGACGTTCGGGTAGCCGTAGAACTTCGCGAGCTGCTCGTTGACGAAGGTGTACTTCGCGGTGAGCAGGTCGGACACCGGCCGGTTCTCGCGCATCTCGTTGGCGAGGAACATCTGGGTTTCGGTGACCATGGCGTTCCGCAGGTTGTCGTTGAACACCGCGAACAGCGCCGGGTCCGGCACCAGCTTCTTCAGGTCGCGCAGGTAGAGCCACTGCGATGCGAAGCTCGAGATGAGCTGGTCGGCCTTCTTGTCCGCCAGCATGCGCTTCACCTGCTGCTCGAGCACCACGGCGTTCGACAGCCGGCCCGCCGCCGCCACCGTGATCAGCTCGTCGTCGGGGATGCTGCTCCAGAGGAAGAACGAGAGGCGCGACGCCAGTTCGAGGTTGCTGATGCGGTAGGGCGTGCCCGGCTGCGCGGTGGCCGGATCGCGCTCGACGCGCAGCAGGAAGTTCGGCGACACCAGCAGGCGCTCGAGCGCGAACTGGACACCCGAGTCGAAGTCGCCGCCGTCGGAGCGTCCGCTCTTGTAGAACGTCATCAGCGTCTGCACTTCGGTCGCGGTGACCGGGCGGCGGTAGGCGCGGCGCGCGAGGGTCGAGACGATCTTCTCCGCGCAGGCGGCCTCGTCCAGCCCCTTGCCCGGACGGCAGGTGAAGATCTTCGCGCGGCTCGGCGTCTCGCTGATGCCGGTGACCGCCAGCGGACCCTCGACGAGAATCCGGTCGAGTGCCATGAGGTTGCTGCCGAAGCGGCTCGCCGCGCCCTCCTGGGCCGCAGACGAATTCTCGGCGAACGACACGCCGATCTCGTGACGGCCCGCCTTCACGGGGAACGTCACCTCGAGGTTGTCGTCGAGGTGAATCGAGTACTCGGAGCTGGTCTGGACGCCGGGCAGGATGACGCACTGCGGCTCTTTCATCCGGTCGGGCGGGCACTCGCCGCCGACGTTGAAGAGCTTCACCTGCACGCCGTCGAGGCGCACGTCGAGCCGTTCCTTGTTGTTGTAGCCGATCGTGCCGGCGTTGCTGAACGCCCGGCGCAGCTTGAGCCGCACGGTGTACTCGCCGTCGGTCGGGAAGTAGTGCGTGAACACCGAGCCGCCGCGCGAGCGGAACGGCAGGTTGTCACTCATGCGGCGGTCCTGCACCGTCGCCGCCGTCACCGGGTACGTGGTGATGACCGGCCGCGTCTTCAGGTCGCCGATGGCCATCGTGCTGATCTTCTGCGCCGCGAACATGTAGCGCTCGAGCAGGCCCGGCGTCACCGAGAGGACGTCCGCGATGTTGTCGAAGCCGTAGCCCGACTCGTCGGCCGGCAGCAGCGAGTTGCCGTCGATATCGAGCGCGATGAGATCGCGAATCGCGTTGACGTACTCCACCCGGTTCAGGCGGTGCACCGTGGGACGGCCCGGATTCATCTTCGCCGAGTCGAGCCGCGCCTCGAGGTGCGCGGCGAACCGGTCGTAGGACGCCTTGTCGGGCCTGGGGGAGTTGAGGGGCGGCATCGCCGAGTCGCGCATCTTGCGCACGACCTTCTCCCACAGCTGGGGGTTCGCGGCGATGTCCTGCACGTCGATGTCCTGCAGCACGAGGCCCGCGGTCTTCGTCCGCGTGCTGTGGCAGGTGATGCAGTACTTGTCCAGCGTGGCCTTGCGGAACGCCGGGTCGTCCTCGATGGCCGCCTGCACGGCCGCCGCGCGGGCGACCGCCGGCTTCACCGCCGCGGGCGCACCAGCCTGCGTTCGCGTCATCTTCGGGGCGGCCGACTGGGCAAGCAACGGCGGCTGGCCCACTCCCGAGTACGCCGTCCAGAAAATGACGGCGGCACATCCCAGCGTCCAGGCTGACCATCGCGACATCAACTCACCTACCCTATCGCCGGCGACGCGCCGGCTGCATGACGAAGAACCATCAGAATCGCCACCGCGGAGTGCCCGGCTTCAGCCGGGCCTGGCGTGGTCCGCCTGAAGGCGGACACTACATCGCTTGGGAACACGCTCGAAGAGAACGGCCTACGACACACCACCGCTGACACGTTCCAGTACTACGAACCGAGCCTGTAGACGACCAGTTCCGCCGGATGGCCAGGGCCGCCGATGGAGACGGTGAGGTACTGCTTGCCGTCGAGCATGTAGGTCATCGGCGACCCGGTTTGCGGCGCTTCCATGTACACGGCCCCGACCTCGTTGCCGGTCTTCTTGTCGTAGGCGCGCAGCATCGCGCCGCGCTTGCCGTTCGGCGCCGTGAAGAACCCGCCCTCGCCGGCAATCAGCAGCGACTTCGTGGCCAGCACGCCGATGCGGCCGATGCGGCCGGTCTTCGGGATATTCAGCCCCTTGAGCATCGGGTGGTTCTTGATCTGGTCCGGCGTGTCGCCGTGCGCCACCTGCCACACCAGCTCACCCCTGTTCAGGTCCAGCGCCGTGATGCGCGCGTACGGCGGCTTGATGATCGGCAGCCCCTGTACGGTGAGACCGCCACCGCCCCCCTCGCCGTCGCCGCCACCACCGCCACGGCCGGCGCCGGGAGCGGGCGGCGGCGCATTCGGGTTGCGCGCCTGCCCCTGCACCATCCCGAAGTCCGTGCGCGCCGGGTCCGCGGGCACCAGCCCGTAGATGCGCGTCTCGGTGATCGAGTACACATACATGTAGTTCGTCTCGGGGTCGAGCGCGCCGCCCATCCAGTTGGCGCCACCAGCCGACCCCGGCATCAGGATCGTGCCGAGCGGACCGGGCCACTGGCTGACCACCGGCGGCGTGAAGAGCGGGCCGATGCGGTAATTCTTGATGATGCGGCGGGCCTCCGCATTCAGTTCGGGGGTGAAGTCGATCAGGTCGTCCTCGCTCATGCCCTGCCGGTCGAACGCCGGCGGCTTCGTGACGAACGGCTGCGTCGGCGAGTACCACTCACCCGGCACGGTGCCCTTTTCGACGGGACGTTCCTCGATGGGCCATACCGGCTGGCCGGTCTCGCGGTCGAACACGTAGACCCACGCCTGCTTCGTCGGCTGCGCCACGGCCTTGATCGTCCGGCCGTTGACGTTCAGGTCGGCCAGGATCGGCGCCGACGGAATGTCGTGGTCCCAGATGCCGTGGTGCACGAGCTGGTAGTGCCACTTGCGCTTGCCGGTCTTGATGTCCAGCGCCAGCAGGCTCTCACCGAAGAGCCCGTTGCCCGGGCGGTTGCCGCCGTAGTAGTCGCCGGTCGGCAACTCGATCGGCACGTAGACGAGGCCCAGCGCCGGGTCAGCGGTGAGGTTGGCCCACGAGCCGGCGTTGCCGGTGTACGCCCACGAGTCCTTCTCCCACGTGTCGTTGCCGTACTCGCCCGGGCGCGGGATCGTGTGGAAGATCCACAGGCGCTTGCCGGTCTTCACGTCGTAGCCGCGGATGTAGCCCTTCTCGTTCGTCCGGCTCTTCGGCGACCCGCCCGCCAGGTGCGCCGCGCCGACGACGACCACGTCGTTCACGATGAGGGGCGGCGAGTGGAGCCCGATCTCGCCCTTCACCAGGTCCATCTGCTGGTCGTTCTCCTGCTTCAGGTCGACAATGCCGTCCTTGCCGAAGGTGGAGATCGGCACACCCGTCTTCGCGTTGAGCGCGATCATCTGGTAGCCGGGCGTCACGTAGACGATCCGCTCCTCGCGCCCGTCGGTCCAGTAGGCCACACCGCGCCCCGAGAGCTGACGCGGCGCGGCCGCCCCGCGCTCGCCCTCGTTGATGTGGTGCATCCAGAGCATTTCGCCGGTGCGGGCATCGGCGGCCACCGCCGCGCGCCGCGTGCCGGCCGTGAAGTAGAGCACCCCCTTCACCATCAGGGGGGTCGTCTGCAGGTTGTATTCGACCCGCGGCCCGAGCTGGTCGGTCCGGAACCGAAAGGCGACCTCGAGCTTGTTGAAGTTGCTGGCGTTGATCTGGTCGAGGGGAGCGTAGCGGGTGCTGCGCAGGTCGGCGCCGTGGGTCTGCCATTCGCCGTTCGCGGTCCCGCCGTTCGGCACCTGCCCTCGGACGTGGCTGCCGGACCACGCCACGAGGAGCGCGAGCGGCACGATCGGCGCCAGACGAACCCACCAGGTCAGCTTCATACGCGAATGCCTCGGAGCCACCGGGAGACCCACACACCCCGGGCTCGGCGCCGCAAGACAGTGTGAGGGATATTCCGGGCTGAAGATGTCATCAGTTGTAATAGTTGGCGGAAGGGCAGACTTCCTGCCGACCCGGCCCGATTCTGGCGGACCGGGCCGATGCGGGGTGCCTGACCAGAGCGCCACCGCGGAGGTCGCGGAGAACCAGACCGTAGGTCAGGCTCCGCGTTCTCCGTGGTGGAGCGTTCAGGCGCCGATCAGAAGAAGATCTGTCCGCCGAGCTGGAACAGCCGACCCTGCATGATGGTGTTCGGCCGGTAGACCGTCGGACCATACGAGGTCACCGCCGCCAGCACGGGGTTGCCGTTGGTGGCGTTGAAGATGTCGAACTGCAGCATCAGGCGCTTGGCGCCCGGCAGCATCACCTTCTTCGCGAACCGCAGGTCGAGCTGGGTGACGCGGTCGTAGTACTTGTCCGGGTTGGACGGATCGTCCAGCAGGACCGTGACCGAGGTCTGCGTGAGGGTCTGGCCGGGAGCCGCCGCGGCGAAGACCGCCTTGCTCACGTTGTACGTGATGCTCTGCGAGTTCCCCGGGAAGCTGCTGAACGACCCGCTGAACTGCGTGTCGAAGGGCAGCGGCACGTTGCCGCCGAGCTTGAACATGGGCCGCCACGGCTCGTCCTGCTTGCAGAAGGTCTTGCCGTAGACCGGGCTCGCCAGCGACCCGGTGAAGTTCGGGTCGACGATGTCGCACATGTCCTGGGAGCGGCCACCCATCGACACGCCGCCGTAGACACGCCCGCCCTTCGCGATGTTGCCCTGCGCCGACAGGTCGATGCCGTCCCAGTACAGCCGGTTCTTCGACGAGGTGCTGTCCACGAAGTTGGTCTGGCCGAACTTCGACGGCAGCAGGTTGTAGATCGTGATCGTCTTGCCGTTCCCGCGCGGATCGGCAATCTGCACCGGCGTGTAGTCGGTCTGGGGGTTGACCAGCGTGTTGACCGTCTGGTTCAGGTCGTAGAACGTGCGGTGATAGTAGCCGGCGGTCAGCGCCACCTTGTTGGTGAGCTGATGCTGCACCGAGGCCGAGTACTCGAGCTGCTTCTCGCGCTCGACGTTCGGATCCTGAAGGCGCGGGGCGCGCGTGCCGAAGTTGCTGATGGTGCTCGGCCCGACTTCGGAGTACTGCGGGAACAGGTCGCCGTTCCGGTCGGTCCAGGTGCGCGAGTCGGTCAGCACGCCGAGCGGGTTGTACAGGTCGGCCTGGCCGTTGCCGAGGATCGAGATGTACTTGCTCACGTTCGCCTTGACGGCGGTCTTGCCGTTGCCGAAGACGTCGTAGATCGCGCTGAAGCGCGGCGCCCAGTTCTTGAACGCCAGCATGTCGTCGATCGCCGCGAACTGGCGGGCCGGCACCCAGGGGTTCGCCGCCGCGTCCTGCGCCCCGACCCACGGGTGGAACCAGTCGAAGCGGATGCCGGGGTTGATCGTCAGGCGCTTCACCGTCCACTGATCCTGCAGGAAGAACGCCGCCTCATCGTGTCCGGGCCGGTTGTTCACCGTCGTATTGTCAACGGTCACCGACGTCGGGACGCCGTTGCGCAGCACGGCCACCATGTGCCACGGATCGACGTTGTAGTAGGAGTACTCGGTCGCGTGGTTGTACTGGACGCCGCCCTTGATGGCGTGCGACCCGGTGACGTACGCGAGCGACGCGGAGTGATACCGCTTCCAGTTGTTGCGGCGGAAGAGTCCGCCCGGCCGCGCGCCCCACCGGGTGGCGAGCACGGTGTCCTGGTAGCCGATGTTGTTGTAGTACTGCGCGCCGTCCTGGTACTCGAACGTGTACCCCAGGTAGTACTGGGACACACCGGCGTCCCACAGCAGTTTGTTCGTCAGTGGCGCCGTCCACTTGATGGCCGCCGAATACGACAGGCGCATGTCCTGCGGGGTCGACGACTCCGGCGAGACACCAGCCGCGAGTTCGCGGTGACCGCGCTGCTTGTTCTCCTTGGAGTAGAAGCCGGCGATCTTGTTCTTCGGCGTGGCCTGGTAGGTGAGGCGGCCGATGTTGCTCAGCTCGTAGTTGTCGTCCACGCCCTGGCAGTTGTTCGCCTTCTCCTTCTTCGTGCCGTATTGATCGCAGACCGCCTGATCACGGTAGAAGCTGTTGCCGACGAGGAAGTCGCCGCCGTTGAAACGGTGCGTGGTGAAGAACCACAGCTTGTCCTTGATGACCGGACCGCCGAGCGAGAACGAGGTGTCCCACAGCTTGATCACGGCGTCCGGCACGCGCAGGCCCGCGTTCTTCAGCGTGTCGGTGAAGTTGTTGCTCTGCCACGGCTCGATCTGCGCGAGGCCGGTGCCGTGGAACGCGTTGCCGCCTTCCTTCGACGTCATCTGGATGCGGACGCCGCCGAACGCGACCTCCGCCGGGATGCCGCTCGACGTGTAGGTGTATTCCTCGAACTGCCCCTCGTTGTAGTACTGCGGCGAGGTGCCGTTGCCGATGCCCGACTGCACCGTCATGCCGTCGATCTGGTAGACGTTGTCGCCGCGCGAGCCGTGCGAGTTGAGCGTGACCGACTGGAAGCCGGCCGTGCCGCCCACGTCGACGCCGCCGCGCTCACCACCGCTCGTGGTAATGCCGGGGAGGATCTTGCCGACGGCCTGCACGCTGCGGCCGGTCGGAATGGCATCGAGCGTCTCACGCGTCACCTGCTGCGAGACCGCGGCGCTCTGCACGTCCACGAGCGGGGCGCTGCCCGAGACGGTGATCGACTCCTCGAGCGACCCGACCTTCAGCTCGCCATTGACGGTGGCGGTGAAGTTCGTCGTCAGTTCGATGCCGTCGCGCTTGAGGGTACTGAAGCCGGGCAGCGTGAACGTCACCGTGTAGGTGCCGGGCACGAGGTTGATGATGCGGTACTGCCCGGAGCCGTCGGTGACGGCCGAGCGCACCTTCTCGATCAGGGCGGGACTGGACGCTTCGACCGTGACCCCGGGCATCACGGCGCCGCTGTCGTCCTTCACGGTGCCGGCAATGCCGCTGCCCTGCTGCGCGAACGCAGGCAAGGCGGAGAGCATCACGAGCACGAGGAATGCAGCCGTACGACGGACCATCTCAGACCAGCGCTTCATCGAACCTCCTGAAACATCGACCCCGCGTGTCTGCGGGGTACCCGCCATGCGCCTCGAGCAGGCACACGCGCACGGCGACATTGCGCCTCACACCTGGCACGTCCGTCGCCCCAGCCGGGATACGGCTGGAGCGGACGGCATGCGCCCTCCGTCTTGCGATGAGTGGTTCTCCCGCGCCTATCGACCCGCGGTCGACATCTGCGCGGACGTGGGATGCAGAATCAGCTTCTGCACGCGCCAGTTGGAGCTCTCGGCGACGTAGATCTCGTTCTCCGACGGGCAGGCCAGGGCGTGGCCACCGGAGAACTGCTTGAGGTTGCGGCCGGACTTGCCGATGACGCCGAGCACCTTGCCGTCGAGCGTCACCTTGAAGATGCGGGCGGGCCAGGTGCTCTCTCCGAGGAACAGCACCTGGTTGGGTCCCGGCGTGATGCACAGCGAGTTCGGGGCGCCGACACCCTGCGTGGAGGGCGCCTTCGGCGTCTCGCCGTTCACCGCACGGGTGTTGTAGTCCGGCGGGATCTCGATCTTCCACTCACGCAGGTACTTGCCGTTCGTGTCGAAGATCTGGACCCGCTGGTTGCCGCGGTCGCCGACGTAGATGTTGTCGTTCTTGTCGATGGCGATCGCGTGCGGCGTCCGGAACTGGCCGGGGCCGGTGCCGGGTTCCCCGAACGACTTCACCCAGTCGCCGTTCTTGTCGTACTTCGCGACGCGGGAATTGATGTAGCCGTCGGTGATGTAGATGTTGCCCTGCGAGTCCCAGGCCACGTCGGTGGGCTGGCGGAAGCTGCCGTCGCGGGGCGGCGCGGGCGGGTTGGTGTGCTCCCACGGCTCCGCGCCGTCCGCCGATTCCTTGCGGCGGCCGAACACCCACTGCACGCGGCCCGCCTGGTTGAACCGGATGATCATGTCCGAGCCCTTGTCGATGGCCCAGATGTTGTCGTTCTTGTCGATGCGCACCGAGTGCGCGAACGCCCAGCCGTAGAGGTCGCGGCCGATCTCGCGGATGAACTCACCGTTCGACGTGAACTCGAGGAGCTGAGCGGCGGTCGGCCCGTACGCGGGACCGCCCGTGGCGCCGGACCTGGAGAACACGTAGATGTTGCCCTTCGAGTCGGTGGCCACGCCGGGCACCTCGCCGAAGTTCATCCCGGGAGGCAACCGGATGAAGTCGGGCACGGAATCGAACTGAATCTCCGGTGCGCTCGTCTGCTTCGGCGCGGCGCCCTGGCCCGAGAGCCCTGGTGCGAGCGCGGCGCACATCACCGCCGCGCACAGCGGCGCCATCCACTTCCGCCCAACCCACTTCTGCATCTGCCCTCCCGATTTCCCACACACCCGTCCCCGGAATGCCGTAGGCACACGGCGGCCCTGAGTCGCGTGCTGCTGGGACGCGGATTGTAGAGAGCCGTTGTCGACACCCGCAACGGCTCAATTGTCACGAATTGTCTTCGGGGCGCGACGTGCGGCACGGTTGGGCGGCGCCGCACGCAACAAACGGTCAGTCTTCGAGCGTCAGGCGATAACCGTCGCCATGCACGGTGCGGATATACCGGGGATGGTGGGGATCCGGTTCCAGTTTGTTGCGCAAGCGGAAGATGAAGTTGTCGACCGTGCGTGTGGTGGGCGTGTTCGAGTAGCCCCACACCAGCCGGAGCAACTCGTCGCGGCTCACGATTGCGCCCGCCCGTTCGGCCAGGTGCCGCAGCACCTCGAACTCACGGTCGGTCATCGCGATCTCGGTCGTCCCCTTCGCGACGCGCAGCCGCCTGAAGTCCACCTCCACGGTGCCGAGCGTCACCCGATCCAGCCGCGGCTTCACCCGGCGCAGGACAGCGGTGATGCGTGCCAGCAGTTCGTCGAGGGCGAACGGCTTGACGACGTAGTCGTCGGCGCCGAGCGTGAGCCCGCGCACGCGGTCTTCCTTCGCCGCCTTCGCCGTCAGGATGATGATCGGCGTCCGCTCGGGCCGCTGGCTCAGCTTCCGACAGATCTCGAGCCCGTCCAGGCCGTTCGGCAGGCTCAGGTCGAGCAGCACGAGATCCGGCCTGAACGAGTCGGCGAGCTGGATCACATCCTTCCCGCTCTGCGACCACTCGACCCGGTATCCGTCGAACTCCAGGTTGTCCCGGATCATCCGCGCGATCGATGCATCGTCTTCGACGATGAGAATCCGCTTTCCCGTCATGCCCGTTCCGTCCGCAGGAGCAGATGCGCCTCGGTCCCCACACCGAGCGTGCTCTCCATGCGCAGTTCTCCGCCGTTCTGCCGGACAACCCGGTCGGCGATCGCGAGGCCGAGGCCGCTGCCGTTCGCCGGCGCGTTGCGGCCGCGGAAGAACCGCTCCTGCACCCGCGCCAGGTCGTCTTCGTGAATCCCGATGCCACGGTCGGCCACGGTGAGGCGCACGAACGCCCCTTCGTTCCTGGCCCGTATGGTAATCACCGGCGGATCGAGGCTGTATTTCAGCGCATTGTCGATGAGGATCTCGATCGCCTGACTCACGGCCCGCCCGTCCACGAAGACCTGGGGCAGGTCGCCCGGCATGTCCAGCTCGAGACGGCTCCCGCGCGTCGCCATCGTGGTGCGAAATCGCTCCACGGCGTCCTCGACGATGTCCGCGACCGGCACCAGGGAGGCGGCCGCACGCGGCATCTCCTCGCTGTAGCGGGCGTAGGTGAGCAGGTGGTCGATGGACTGACTCAGCTTGGCCGCCTCTTCGGACAGCATCCGCGCGTAGTCCTGGATGGCTTCGGGAGACGCGTAGCGTCCGCGTGCGAGCGTGTCGCCGACCAGGCGGATGGTGACGAGCGGCGTCTTCAGTTCGTGCGTCACGGCCGACACGAACTCGGACTTCATGCTCGCGAGACGGACACTGCCCCGGACGGCGCGCACGGTCTGCAGCAGGGCCGCCACGCTGGCCAGCGCGGCGAGCCCGATGAGCAGCAGGATGCGGGAGCCGCCGGTCAGCACGGCACTGCCGGTCGTCCCCGGCAGGTGCCGGACGACGACCGCGAACTCCTGCACCGCGGGTCTCGGCTTCGAGGCGGTGCGCAGCGCGGTGGACTCCATGAAGAGCAGCGGGAAGCGTCGCTGTGAGTCGGTGCCGACCGACGCGACCGGCCCGGTGGCGGCGAGCACCTCACCCGCCTGGTCGGCCACCGAGAACGCCACCGAGTCGTTCACGCCGCCGATGCTTGCGATCTGCTCGAGGATCGGACCGAAGTAATTGCGCCGCACCCAGTCGACGTTGATGACCAGTGCCACGACGCGGTTCACGCGACGGCTCGGGGCGGACTCGGTGAAGGCATGCGTCACGAGCTGGTACGGCACACCGCCGATGGCGGTCTCGATGAACGAGTACGGTCCGGCGGACGTATCGGCCCGCCGCGCCTCGTCCAGCGGCTGCGCCATTGGCTTCGGGTCGCGCAGCAGCAGCACGGGGAAGGAATCGTCGCGCTGTCCCCCCTCTGCCCATGCGGGAGGGCGATCGGACCGGATGAATGCATAGGTCTGCGCATCGCCCGAGTCGTCAGCACGCCAGACGACGACCGATTCGACGTACGGGAAGAGCGCAAAGGTCTGCGCGGAGCGGTGCAGCAGTTCGTACGGCGGATCTTCCTGGAGGGCTGGCGGGTCAACGGCCACCAGGAAGCTGACCCAGGCCCCGCGCATGTCGCGCACGACCGCCGCATGGGCGAGGGCGAGGGCCTCGGCCGCCCGACGCTCCTGCAGCAGTTCGGTGCCGCGCTGCCACTGCCGCGTGGCCACCCACGCGAGCCAGACGAGCGCCGCGGTCGCCAGGCACAGGCCCACGGCCACCGCCGTGGCGGTGCGCCACTGGCGCATGTCGCCGTCGGCATCCTCGGCAGCGGACTGCCGGAACCACGTGCGGATGTTCACGACTCGTTGAGCACCTGTCGTTCGCGGTAGAAGCGGGCGGCCCCCGGATGCAGGGGAATCGGCGCGGCGGCGGCCGTGTTCGGATCGACGCCGGGCTGCGTGCGGGCCATGTCCGAGAGGATGGAGTGGATGACGCGCGTGAGGCCGTAGACGAGCCGTTCGTCCAGGTCGGCACGGGTGACCAGCACGCTGTCCACCCCGACACTCAGGCGTCCGCTGGAGCCGACGAGCCCGCTCTCGAGCGACACCGACTTCACGAAGGGATACTCCGCCTGCAGGCGGCGCACGACGTCGCGGTCCAGTTCCACGGCGCGCAGGCCGTAGGTCTCCATCAGCGTGTTCACGTCGCTCAACGGTGTCGCGGGGTAGATGGCGGCATCGAGTTCACCGGCCTTGATGCGCGCGGCCAGCCGCTCGGGCTCGCTGAACACCGGCCGCAGCTGGTCGTACGTCAGGCCGTGGGCTTCGAGCAGCAGGCGCGTGAGCAGTTCGCCGGCGCTGCCGGGACCGACGATCCCCACGCGCAGCCCCTTGAAGTCGCTCACGCTGTGGATGGGACCATCCCGCGGCACCAGGGCGTACATCGTGCTCATCCAGCGCACCGCCACGGCCCTGAGGTTGTCGTGCGGGAACGCCTCTCCGTCGAGCCCCTTGCGGTAGGCCATGTACGCCACGTCGGCCAGCGAGAACCCGAAGTCGCCCTTGCCCTGCTGCAGCGAGGACAGGACGACGAGCGAGCCCGAGGTGTGCACCGACTCGACCTGCACGTCCGGCATGGCCGACTGCACACCCTCGGTGAGGCCCGCGGAGAACGCGCCGGGCGAGGCCGGCGTCAGGTAGCGGAGGACCGGGTGGGCCGCGGACTCCCCTGGGGCCCCCGAGCCGCACGCGGCTGTCGCCACGATCGCGCACGCACAAACAAGCTTTGACAATTCGCGGCGGCGCATCGCCCTGAATCCGGGCCACGATCGCAGCGCCAGCAGCCTCCCGATCATGGCGCGCACGACGGAGCGAGCACCTGGAGCGAACTGAAGTTCACCTTGTTGGGCGTCCCGCGCATGAGCAGCCCCTTCACCTCGACCTTCTTGCCCGCGTGACCATTCGGTTCCTCGTACGCGTCCATCAGGTCGAAGGCCTGCGTGCCGGGCTGCGCCGCGAGCGACTTCTCGTGCTCCGTGCCCTTCGACGGCGCAGGGTCGCGGGTGCGCGCCGGCTCGCTGGCCCGCACCAGCTGCCAGTTGCCGGGCGACTTCTCCTGCAGGCAGCCGACGATGCGGACGAGGGCGAAGTTGGGCACCGGTTTCGGTCCCTCCTTCCCCACCACCTGGATGTCCTTGAGCGCGGCGGCAGTCAACGCCGTGGTGCCGGCCGGATACTCGTTGCGTTCGAGGATGAACGCGAGGATGTCGAGGTAGGTCGCCTCGTCGAGCGAGCCGGGCCTGTTCTCCGGCATCCGCTGGCGGATGACCGCGAACAGGCTGTCGAGCGTATCCTCGCCCCACGAATCGAAGAACTTGGTGCCGACGAGCGCGCGCCCCTCGCCGCCGCGCAGGTCGGGGCGGTGGCAGATGGCGCAGTTGGCCGTGTAGGCGGTGCCGCCACGTGCCGCCTGCTCAGCCGTATAGACACCGTCCCAGACGGTCGACGCTGCAAGAACGAGAGCTGCCGCAAACATGGCGCGCATTCTACACGCACCGCGACGCGCAGCAAGATGAGCCCGAGGAGCCAGCGATGCTGAGAACAGGACGACACGACCGGCAGATCCGCAACATCCGTGTGACCGGGCTGGCCCTGGCGACTCTCGCCGCACTGGCCACCATGCCCTTCACGGGGCACGCGCAACAAATCGTCCAGCGCCTGCACCTCAACCCGGTGATCGCGAAGCTCGCCGCGGGGAAGACGGTCTATGGCCTGAGCACCGGGGATCTCTCGCTCCCGAACGCGCGGACGATGGCGCGGTCGGCGGTGGACTTCGTGTAGGTGGACATGGAGCACAACCCGCTCGACATGCCGGGACTGCACATGTTCCTGATGGGCATGTCGGACCGCGCATCTGTCCTGCGCAAGGGGAACCTGCAGCCGGACGTGGCCCTCTTCGCGCGCTTTCCGCCCGAGGCCGATCAATCGCAGTGGGTGGTGAAGCAGGCGCTCGACATCGGGTTGCACGGGGTCATCTTCAACGGCGTCGACCGTGCCGACCAGGCCCTCGCTGCCGTGAAGAGCATGCGCTATCCGCAGCTGAAGGGGTCGCGCTACTACGAGCCGAACGGCATCAGGGGCGCGGCACCGGGCAACGCCACGTGGATCTGGGGCGTCAGCGGCGATGAGTACGAGCGGCACGCGGATCTCTGGCCGCTCAATCCCGACGGCGATCTGCTGGCCATGGTGATGGTGGAGTCGGCAGAGGGGCTCGCCAATGTCGAGGCCATTGCCGCGACGCCGGGCGTGGGCGCGATCTTCCTCGGTGCCGGGAACGACCTCACGCACTCCCTCGGCGTGCGCCCGGGGGCACCGGAGGTGGAGGCGGGCTTCCAGAAGGTGCTCGCCGCGTGCAAGGCGCACCGGGTCGCCTGTGCCATCACCGCCACCACCGCCGCCGACGTCGTGCGCCGCGTGCGCGAGGGATGGAACATCATCCGCTCGACGCAGCCCGCGATCGACGCCGGCCGCGCGCAGCTGGGACAGTGAAGGGCTGGCTGGCCCGTCCGCTCCTGCCCCTCCCAGCCTCGTGCGCGTCAGTTCCCCTTCATGGGCGACACGGAGCGGTCGAGCGCAACGCCGTTCATGTAGACCGCGTTGATGCGGCGCGTGTTCGTGATGTCCTCGAGCGGGTTGGCGTCGAGCACGAGGAAGTCGGCGCGCTTGCCTGATGCGATCGTGCCGAGTTCCGGAATGCGCAGGAAGGCCGCCGCGTTCTTCGTCGCGGCAGTGATCACCTGCGCCGGCGTCATGCCGGCCGCCACCATGTCGGCCATCTCGGCGTGCGGTCCCCACGGCGTGTTGCCGTCCGTGCCGAGCGCGATCGTCACGCCGGCGGCGCTCAATGCCGCGAGGTTGCGCGCCTGGATGTCGAAGAGCTTCTTCGCATCGGCCTTGTCGACGGCCGCGTCCTGCACCCGCCTGGCATCCTCGGGAGACAGGCTCTGCGACAGCCAGCTCATGTCGACCGCCACGCCGCGTTCCGGCAGGTTCGGCACCAGCACGAACTCCGGCTTCGCCTGGAACAGCGCCACGACTTCCTCATCGACGTCGGTATCGCGGATGCCGTGGGCAAAGGCGTCGATGCCGGCGCGCAGGAGCCCCTTGGCATCCGCCAGGTTGTAGATGTGCGCGGTCACCCGAAGGCCGGCCGCATGCGCCTCCGCGATGATCGGACCATAGAGTTCCGGCGGCAGCTTCTTGTACTGGCCGCTGCGGTCGTCGACCCAGATCTTCACGATGTCGACCTTCTTCTGCGCGAGTTCGCGCACCGCCTGGCGCCCCTGGGACTCGGTCGTGATCCAGTACGGCGCTTCGGTCCGTCCCGGCTCCGGCATGGTGATGCCGCGTCCAGCCGTCCGCAGCAGGGCGGCTCCGGGTATCGGCTGCGCCCGCACCTGGAACGGCACGTCGGTGTTGTCCTGGCCCAGGCTCAGCGCCGCGGCCACGCCGTAGTAGGCGCGCCGCTCGAGGTCGGCGGTGAGCGCGTCCATCCCCTGGCTCAGGTGCGTGTGGGCATCGACAATGGCCGGCATCACTGTCTTGCCGGCGAGGCTGACGTGCTTGGCTCCGTCGAGCACCGCCACCGTCTTCGCCGTACCCACGCCAACGATGCGGTCGCCGTCGACGACGATGATGCCGTCCTCGATGGGCGGCGTGCCGTCTCCCACGATGATGCGCGCGCCCTCGAACGCGGTGATGGTGGACTGCGCCTCCGCCGCTGGAGACGGCGCCGACGAGCAGGCCGTCAGGGACACCGCCAGTCCGACACCGACCATCGCCATTGCCCACCGCTGTCCGTTCCAGGCCATCGCTCCTCCAGGTTGCACGGCACTCTAGCAGAGGTCGGGGCGGAAGCCGGAGGGTGGGGGTTGGAGGTTGGAGGTTGGGGAAGACGAGAGCCTCAGTCCGGCCAGCCCTCCCCGCCCCGCCTGCCCGTGACGGACAGGCAATCGTGGCGTCCTCTCTTTATCAGTTGTCCCCTGCGCCGTCATTGTGGACAATCGCGGCACTGTGAAGGCACACCTCATTCACCTGTGTTCCGCGACCGGCACGGCGGCCCTCCTGGCGGCGCTGGCGCTGCCAGCCGCGTCGCCGGCACGAGTGTCCGCGGCCGGCAGCTGCGCCGACCTGCGGACGTTCCGCCTCGCCGGCGGGCATGTGGATACCGCCGAGACCGTGGCAGCCGGCACCTTCCAGCCGCCGGGCGGGAGACCGGCCGGCACGGCCGCGTTCAGCACGCTCCCGGCGTTCTGCCGTGTGGCGCTCACGCTCACCCCCTCGGCCGACTCCGACATCAAGGTCGAAGTGTGGCTGCCTGAATCCGGTTGGAACAGCAAGCTGCAGGCGGTCGGGAACGGCGGGTGGGCCGGCACGATCAGCTACCCCGCCCTCGCGTCCGCGGTGTCGCGCGGCTACACGTCGGTGAGCACCGACACGGGCCATTCATCCGAGGGGGCCCGCTTCGCCTACAGGCACCCGCAGAAGTTCATCGACTACGCGTACCGGTCCGAACACGAGATGACGGTGGCCGCGAAAGCACTCATCACGGAGTACTTCGGCACGGCTCCGCGGCTGTCGTATTTCAACGGCTGCTCCACGGGCGGACGCCAGGCGATTGTCGAAGCCTCGCGCTATCCGGACGACTTCGACGGCATCATCGCCGGCGCGGCGGCCAACCCGAAGGCGCACCTCGACGCCTGGCGCATCTGGATGGCGCAGGTGATGTTCGCATCGGAGGAGAGCGTGGTGCCGCCAGCCAAGCAGAAGGTGCTGCACAACGCCGTCCTCGCGCAGTGCGATGCGCTGGACGGCGCGAAGGACGGCCTGCTCGAGAACCCGACACGCTGCACGTTCGACCCGGCGTCGATCCAGTGCCCGGCCGGTGACGGCGCGTCGTGCCTCACGGCGGCACAGGTGAAGACCGTCCGCACCATCATGGCCGGCCCGAAAACGGCGAAGGGTGAGGCGGTGTTCCCCACCTATGAACCGGGCACGGAACTCGGATGGTCGCGCCTGCTTGCCGGTCCCAACGCGTACGACACGGCAACCGACCAGTACAAGTACGTCGTCTTCGACAATCCCGACTGGAACTGGCGCACCTTCAATCTGGACCGCGACACGGCACGCGCGGACAAGGCCGGCAACGGCGTGCTCGCCGCGGTGAATCCCGACCTGACGCGCTTCGCCCAGCGCGGCGGCAAGCTGCTCACCTACCACGGGTGGGCCGACCCGAGCATCGCCCCGCAGGCGAGCGTGAACTTCTACAAGGCCGCGCTCGCCGCCACGAAGGCGCCCGCGTCGTCGCCGGACTGGATGCGGCTGTTCATGGTGCCGGGCATGGGCCACTGCAGCGGTGGCGACGGGCCGGACTCCTTCGATGCGGTGAGTGCGCTCGAACAATGGGTCGAGCACGGCACGCCGCCGGCGCAGATGATTGCCTCGAAGCGGGTGGACGGTACCGTGACGCGCACGCGGCCGCTCTGCCCGTACCCGCAGCAGGCGCGCTACAGCGGCACCGGCAGCATCGACGATGCGGCCAACTTCACGTGCGTGGTGACGAACTAGGAAGCATGATGCTGAAACGCATGCTGATTGCAGGCGCCCTCGTGTGTGCGGCAACCGCCGGCTACATCGTCGGCGCCGCGCAGGGCTTTCCGCCGGTGAGCAGCCTCAATGCCGCGGCACTGAAGGTGATGGCGCCCGAGAACATCAAGTGGGGGCCAGCCGCCGGACTCGCCGGCACCGACACCGCCACGCTCTTCGGCGATCCGTCGAAGCCGGGCTTCTATATCCAGCTGAATCGCTTCCATCCGGGCAACTTCAGCCGGCCGCACTGGCACGAGAACGACCGCTACATCATGGTGATGAGCGGCACGTGGTGGGTGGCGACCGGCGCGCGGTTCGACCCCGAGTCCATCACGGTTCCGCTCGGAGCCGGCACGTTCGTCCAGCACACCGGCCGCGAAGTGCACTACGACGGTGCCCGCGCCGGGAAGGGCGACGCCGTGGTGATGATCTTCGGACAGGGACCCGGCACACGACACGAGTGCACGGGACCGACGGCGGAAACCACCGGGCCCTGCGCCGCCGCGTCGCGATAGGCCGCGCGTTCAACCAGCCGCACTGTACTCGTCGGTCGCTGGAGCGGCGGCGGGCCTCCGACGCTTTGGCTGAGGCTGCGAGACCAGCCGCGGGATGCTGCGAGACCAGCCGTGGGGTCCGCCTTCAGGCGGACCTGACAGGGCCGGCCGAAGCCGGCACTACGTGCCTGACGCAGTCCACGTGCTGTGCATTGCGCCATCGACCGAGGCGCGTTTCGTTCTGGAGAGGAGTTCCGTCATGCGTGCACGGCTCGTCGTCCTGCTCTCGACCGTCACCCTGCTGTGCGTGCCGGCCATCGCCTCCGCGCAACTCGACGTGATCATCTCCGGCGGGTTCTCGGCTGCCTATCGTGAGCTTGTTCCACCATTCGAGTCTGCGAACGGGCTGAAGGTCACCACTACCACGGGCGGCTCGGTGGGCGACGGCCCGAACACCATCGGCGCGAAACTCCGGCGCGGCGAGAAGGCGGACGTTGTCATCCTCGCCCGCGAGGGGCTCGGTCCGCTCATCGCCGAGAAGCGGATCGTGCCTGGCACCGACGTCGATCTCGGGCGCTCGCTCATCGGGATGGTGGTGCGCGAGGGGGCGCCGAAGCCGGACATCAGCACGCCCGAGAAGCTGAAGCAGGTGCTCCTCGCCGCGAAGTCGGTCGCGGTGTCCAGCAGCACGAGCGGCGTCTACCTGACGACGACGCTGTTCCCGAAGCTGGGCATCGGCGAGCAGATGCGGGCGAAGACCTCGATGAATGGCGCGGCGCTCGTCGGGCGGGGCGAAGCGGAGATCGGCCTCCAGCAGGTGAGCGAAGTGCTGCCGATCGCGCACACGACCTTCGTCGGGACGATCCCCGAGGAGGTGCAGTACGTCACGACCTACGCGGCCGCCGTGGTCGCGGGCTCCCCGCATCTCGACGCGGCGAAGAAGCTCGTCGACCACCTCTCGTCGCCGGCTGCGGCTGCCGCGATTCAGAAGAGCGGGATGGATCCGGTCAACGTGCACTGACGGATGGTCCGGCTGAAGCCGGACCCCACGATTGACGGCAGCCAAGGCTGGCCAGGCAGGCGTGGCTGCTCCACGTGGGGCAGGTCGGTCTGTCGGTCAGAAACAAAAAAGGGCGGGCCCCGGTGAGGGAACCCGCCCTTGTGCGTTCGCAGGGTCCGCCTTCAGGCGGACGTGTGACTACGCGCAGCCGCTCGTGTTGCCGCAGTTGACGCACTTGTAGCAGGCGCCGCTGCGGATCATGATCGAGCCGCAGGTGGAGCACGGCGGGGCGTCCTCCTGGTTCTGGATCGTCGAGAAGTGACCGGCCTGCGCGGGTGCTGCCGCCACGGGAGCCGAGGCCGCCGGGGCTTCGACCGCCGCGGCAGGCGCCGCAGCCGTGGCCTTGATCTCGTCGAGATCGCGTCCGTTCACGCCGGCGTGGAACTGCGCTTCCGGCGAGAGGAACTTCGACGCGAGCCAGCGGAAGATGTAGTCGACAATCGACTTCGCGAACCGGATCTCCGGGTTGCGGGTCATGCCGCTCGGCTCGAACCGGACGTGGCTGAACTTGTCGACGAGCGACGCCAGCGGCACGCCGTACTGCAGCGCGTAGGAGATGGCCTGCGCGAACGCGTCGGCGAAGCCCGAAATCGTCGAGCCCTCCTTCGCCATCACCAGGAAGATCTCGCCGGGCTGGCCGTCCTCGAACAGGCCGACCGTGATGTAGCCCTCGTGCCCCTGGATGTCGAACTTGTGCGTGAGCGCATGGCGCTCGTCCGGCAGCTTGCGCCGCACGGGCTGCGTGACCAGGGACGCCGCCGCCTGCGACACGGTGTCGGTCGGCGTGTTCTTCGACGTGTTCAGCGGCTGCGTGCGCTTGCTGCCGTCGCGGTAGATCGAGATCGCCTTCGCCCCGATCTTCCAGGACTGGATGTAGGCCATCTCGATGTCTTCGACCGTCGCGTCCTTCGGGACGTTCACGGTCTTGCTGATCGCGCCCGAGATGAAGGGCTGCGTGGCGCCCATCATCTTGATGTGGCCCATGTAGTGGATCGAGCGCTGGCCCTTCGCCGCCTTGAAGGCGCAGTCGAAGACCGCCAGGTGCGCGTCCTTGAGGCCGGGGGCGCCCTCGATCGTCTCGTTCTGGTCGATGTAGTCGATGATGGCGTCGACCTGCGGCTGCGTGTAGCCGAGCTTGCGGAGCGCCATGGGGACCGTCTGGTTGACGATCTTCATCATGCCGCCGCCGACGAGCTTCTTGTACTTCACGAGCGCGATGTCGGGTTCGACGCCGGTCGTGTCGCAGTCCATCATGAAGCCGATGGTGCCGGTCGGCGCGAGCACGGTGGCCTGCGCATTCCGGTAGCCATGCTGCTCACCGAGCTCCACCGCATCGTCCCACGCGGTCTTGGCGGCCGCGTAGAGGTCGGTCGGCACGTTGCGCGGGTTGACGTCGCGCATGGAGTCGCGGTGCTTGCGCATCACGCGGAGGAACGGCTCGCGGTTCTTCTCGTAGCCGGAGAACGGGCCGCCGTGGTCGCGCGCGATCCGCGACGACTGCGCGTAGGCCTCGCCCGTCATCAGGGCGGTGAGCGCCGCCGCGTAGTCGCGGCCGGTGTCGCTGTCGTACGGCAGGCCGCGCGACATGAGCAGCGCGCCCAGGTTCGCATAGCCGAGGCCGAGCGGACGGTACGCGTGGCTGTTCTTCTCGATGGCCGGCGACGGGTAGCTCGCGTTGTCGACGATGATTTCCTGCGCCGTGATCAGGGTGCGGATGCACGCCTTGTAGGCCACGGTGTCGAACTCACCATCGTCCTTCACGAACTTCATCAGGTTGATCGACGCCAGGTTGCACGCCGAATCGTTCAGGAACATGTACTCGGAGCACGGGTTGCTGCCGTGGATCCGGTCCGTTTCCGGGCAGGTGTGCCACTCGTTGATCGTGGTGTCGAACTGCATGCCCGGATCGCCGCACACGTGCGTGCCCTCGGCGATGAGGCGCATCAGGTCGCGGGCGCGGTAGGTGTCGACCACGTCGCCGTTGGTCACCGCGCGCGTCTCCCAGATGGAGTCGTCGAGCACCGCGCGCATGAAGTCGTCGGTCACGCGCACGCTGTTGTTCGAGTTCTGGAAGAACACCGACGAGTAGGCCGGGCCGGTGAACGAGCCGTCGTAGCCGGCATCGATCAGCGCCCACGCCTTCTTCTCTTCCTCGACCTTGCAGTTGATGAAGTCGACGATGTCCGGGTGCTCGGCGTTGAGGATGACCATCTTCGCCGCGCGGCGCGTCTTGCCGCCCGACTTGATGACGCCCGCGAACGCGTCGTAGCCCTTCATGAACGACACCGGACCGGAGGCGGTGCCGCCGCCGGCGAGCAGTTCCTTCGACGAGCGGATCGGCGAGAGGTTGGTGCCCGTGCCGGAGCCGAACTTGAACAGCATGCCCTCGGTGCGGGCCAGCGTCAGGATCGAGTCCATCGTGTCCTGCACCGAGTTGATGAAGCAGGCCGAGCACTGGGGCGCCTTCTCGAAGCCGCAGTTGAACCAGACCGGGCTGTTGAACGCCGCCTTCTGGTACACGAGGATATGCTTCAGGTCGTCGCTGAAGGCCTTCAGGTCTTCCTCGGAGGCGAAGTACTTGTGCCCCCGCGCCCATTCGGTGATGGTGTTCACGACGCGACCGATCAGCTGCTTGACGCTGCGCTCGCGCTCCGGCGTGCCGATCTGGCCGCGGAAGTACTTGGACACGACGATGTTCGTCGCCTGCTGGGACCAGGCCTTCGGGATCTCGACGTCCCGCTGCTCGAACACCACCTCCCCCTTCTCGTTGCCGATCACGGCCGAGCGGAGGTCCCATTCGACTTCATCGAACGGGTCGACACCGGCTTCGGTGAAGAAGCGCGGGAACGCCAGGCCGGGCGCGGACGCCGCGGCCTTCTTGCTCTTGGGCTTCTCGGTCTCGACGAAGGGCGCCACGGCTGACGACGACCCGCTCGATTCCACTGTCTGCTGACCGGCTGCGGCAGCCTGGTAGGCAGCGCCTTCCTTCATATGTCCTGCTCCGTTTGCTCCGGGACCAGCCCGGATCAAGCAATCGAGCACCCCTGCCCCGGGGGTCCGATCGACTTGTCTCTAGAAAATTGTGAAGCTGCGGCGATGACCGAATCTGCTTCGTAACACCTTCCGCGGAGGCGTGTGTCTCGGGAACCTGGGATGCTCCCGCGACCCGCGCATCGTGTCGCGTCAGGGGATTCAATATGCGCCCCCTGTAACGAGGTTGTCAAGCGTGGATCCACCACATATTGTGCTTTTCTTTTAGGGCAGTCGCAAGATGTGGATACCTGTTGAAAACCTGCATCCGCACGGAATCCTGAGGAATTCCGGAGGAAGAGCCGTACATGGCGGGTGGGAGGCTGTCTTTCGACGCCTCCCGAGGAGCAGGGCAGGATGTGGTGGAAGGTTGTGTGCCCTCCCGCAGAATGCCGGAGGAACGAGGTTACTTCCAGAGTCAGCAATGGCAGTGCCAGCGTGCGCAGCGCAGATTCAGGCCGGATTCGAAGACTCGCCCGGCCGACCGTGTAGAGAAAGTGTTACCCCGTGAACGGTTGTGCTTCACGGTATGGGCAGTTGGTGACCTATCGCGGTCAGGCGGGGTGGCTCAGCGGCTCACTCCAGGCGACACCGAGGACACCTGCGCCGCCGCATACCCTCGAGTCCATCCGCCGACACGGGTCTGCGCCGTGTGTCTGGA
Organism: Vicinamibacterales bacterium; assembly: GCA_046331345.1. Classification (GTDB taxonomy): domain Bacteria; phylum Acidobacteriota; class Vicinamibacteria; order Vicinamibacterales; family CAVVIG01; genus CAVVIG01. The sequence goes on from JAXLRA010000010.1 coordinate 119,266, forward strand.
ACTCGACAGGGGCGCGGGGCACTTCGAAGTTCGAACTTAGAAGTCAGAAGTCAGAAGTGAACTGGAGAACTGGAGCAGTGAAGTTCGGAACGTTACCGCCCGAGCAGTTGGGCGGCCAGCCCCGCGGCCTTGTCGGCGAGGTTGTTGGCGAAGACGAGGTTCCGCGCCCGGAGCGCTTCCTGGGCCTGCGTCGCGAAACGCTTCGCGGTGTCGTACTGGTTGCGTGCGTCCGGTGTGAGCGCCTGGTAGTTCACGCGGTTCAGGTCGTTCATGGCCTGCGCGATGAGGCTGTTCACCCGGCGTTCGACCTGGGCCTCGCGCTGCGTCGGCGTGGTCTGCAGTGTCGTCGGCGGCGTCTTCGGCGCCTCGTCGGCCGGAGGCTTCGGCGTTTCCGCCACGATCACGTCGGTCTTCGGCGGTTCAGCCGGACGCGGGGCGTCGGTGCGCTGTGCCGGCTGGGCAGGCCTGGTGCGAATCGTGGTCCGCGGTTCGTCCGGCAGCGCCACCACCGGAGGCTGCTGCGGCTCCGCCACTTCCACCACGCGTGGCGGCGGCGCCGGCATGTCGAGCGGCGGCAGTTCGGCGACCGCCTTCACCGGCTTGTGCGCACAGGCCGCGCAGAGCGCGACGAGCGTCAGCACACCGAGCGACACGATTCGGTGCCGGTTCGGGTGTGTCGAGGCCGTGCGGGTGTGCGCTGCGTGCTCTGCCATGCCTGTGTCCGCCTCACGCCTGCGGAAGCAGGATCGTGAACGTGGTGCCTTTCCCTGGAGTCGACTGTACTTCAATCTCACCGTCGTGCATCTGCACCGTGCGATAGACCATGGACAGGCCGATGCCGCTGCCCCGCTCCTTGGTCGTAAAGTACAGGTGGAAGATGCGCTGCAGGTGCTCGGGCTTGATGCCGATGCCGGTGTCCGTCACCGTGATGCGCACGCGGCGTCCACGGTACGGCTCGCAGCGCAGCCGCAGGGTGCCGCCGTCCGGCATCGCCTGACACGCGTTGAGCCCCAGGTTGAGGATGGCCTGGCGCAGCATTGCCGGGTCGCCATTGACCTCGGGCGTGCCGTCGGTCTCGACGGCGACATGCACGCGCCGCTGCTCCGCCTCGGGCGCGAGGATCGGTACGGTTTCACGAATCAGCTCGGCGACATCGACCGGCTGCAGCTTCAGATCTTCGGGACGCGAGAACTTCAGGAATCCCTGGACCACCTCGTCGAGCCGGCGAATCTCGCTGGCGATCACGTCGACGTGCTGCAGCGCTTCAGGCGGCGGCCCTGCTGGCGAGGCGGCGTCGATGCCCAGCGGTCCCCGTCCGCTCCCCCGCGCGGACGCGAGCGCCGACGGCGCCACGTACTGCCGCAGCAGCTCGAGGTGGATCATCATCGCGTTGAGCGGGTTCTTCACCTCGTGCGCCACGCCGGCTGAGAGGCGCCCGAGCGCTGCCAGCTTCCGCGAGTAGCGCAGCGTCGACTCCACCTGGCCGAGGTACTCGACGTCGCGCGCGATGAGCATCACCCCGACGAGCGAGCCCGCGGCGTCCATCACCGGGTGCGCCAGGAGCAGGCGTTCGCCAGGCTCTCCCTTCGCGTCGGTGAACGTCGCGGAGATCGGCCCGCGCGACTGCCGCGTGCGCAGGGTGTCGTCCGCCATCCGCCGGAGCGGGTTCTCGCTGCCGCCGAGCGTGCCGAGTTCCGCGCCGACGGCCGCGTCGGGCAGCAGCGCGCGCATGGCGGGGTTCGCGAAGAGCAGGCGTCCGTCGGGGCCGAGCATGGCCACGGCATCCTCCAGGCGCTCGACGGCTGATTCGAGGTTGGCGACCTGCCCCGCCATCTGCGACCGGTCGGCGGCGATCTTGGCGCTGACCGTGTTGAAGAAGGTGCCGAGCTCCCCGAACTCGTCTGGCGGCAGGTCCAGCTTCACGCCGGCCTCGCCCCGGCCCAGCCGCGTCAGGCCGCCCTTGATGACGTGAATGGGCCGGAGGATCAGCTGCGCCAGGATCGACGCGCCGAACACCGCCACCGCCAGCGCGCCCAGCGTCGTCAGGGCCGCCGGGCCGAGCGAGCGGTTCAGGTCGCGGCGCACCAGCAGCGTGGACACGCCGATGTGGATCGAGCCGATGGCCCGGTCGCCCAGGAAGAGTGTCTGGTTGTAATCGAGATTACGACCCTGATCGCGATAGATGGCGAGCAGCTGGGCGAACGCCGGACGTGAGAGCAGCTCCTTCAGGTCCGCCGCCGCAGGCAGCGGCTGCCCCTCCTGGCTCGTCTCGGCGTTGAGCACCGTCACCCCCTCGGGGTTGACGATGGCCGCGACGGTGACCGCAGGGTCGTTCAGGCTGGCTTCGAGGATGGCGCGCAGCGCGGCGTCGGCATGCAGCGCCTGCCACGGGTCATCCTCGATCGGGACCGCACTCGCGCGCGACGAAATGGCGCTGGCCAGCAGCTCGGCCCGCGCACCGCTGTCGTCCAGGCTCGTCTTGGCCAGCTGCGCCAGATGCATGACGCTCAGTGCGACCACGACGACACCAACGATGATGGTGACGCCGAGTACCTGCTTGCCCTTGATGCCTAAACGCATGCGGTATCCACGAGGCTTCGGGCTCCCGGCTCCGGACGTCCGGGCGGGTCGGCTTCAGGCGCACCCGGCATCGCCTCCAGCTGAATCATTCCTCAGTCAGGCCTGCCCTGCCAGCCCCCTGCCCGCGTCGCTACTCCTCGAACGTCTTCTTGGGCCGCAGGCGCAGCTTGTTCAGCTTGTTGTGGAGCGTCTTCAGGCTGATCCCGAGAATCTCCGCCGCACGCGTCTTGTTGTCGCGCGTGTGCTCGAGCGTCATCATGATGAGCCGGCGCTCCGCCTCTTCGACGGTCGTCCCCGGCGCCAGCGCAACCTGCGGCTGGTTCTGCGGGAGCGGCTCGTTCAGGAGCGTTGGCGGCAGGTGCCGCGGCTCGATGAACGGTCCCGGCGCGAGAATGGTGGCCCGCTCGATGACGTTGCGCAGTTCACGCACGTTGCCCGGCCAGTTGTACTGCTCGAGCATGCGCATGGCCTGCTGATCGACCCCGGCAATGGACTTCTGGTTGCGGGTGTTGAACTCAGTGACGAACGCCTGCACCAGCAGCGCGAGGTCGTCCTTGCGCTCGCGCAGCGGCGGCAGCGTCAGCGCGAACACGTTCAGGCGATAGAACAGGTCTTCGCGCAGCTTCCCCTTGGCGACGGCATCCGCGGGATCGACGTTCGTGGCCGCGATCACCCGCACGTCGACCGATTGCTCGTTCCGGCCGCCGAGCCTGCGGAACCGGCGCTCCTGCAGAACGCGGAGCAGCTTCACCTGCGTTGCCGGCGTCATCTCCCCGATTTCGTCGAGGAACAGCGTGCCCCGGTCGGCCAGCTCGAAGCAGCCCTGGCGCCGATCGGCCGCGCCCGTGAAGGCCCCCTTCTCGTGGCCGAAGATCTCGCTCTCGAGCAGCGTTTCGGGAATCGCCGCGCAGTTGATCGCCACGAACGGGAACCCCGCCCTCGGGCTGAGCTGATGGATGGTCTGGGCGACCAGCTCCTTGCCCGTGCCCGACTCCCCCGTGATCAGCACGGAGGCACTGGTGGGTGCCGCCTGCTCCATCACCGAGTAGATCTTCCGCATCTCCGAGCTGTTGCCGATCATCGTGCCGAAGGTGCCGTGCTCGCGAAGCTGGCGGCGCAGCGCCTTGACCTCGCGAAGCGTTTCCAGCCGCTCGACGATCTTGTCCAGGAGGATCTTGAGCCGCTGGATGTCCACCGGCTTCGTGAGGTAGTCGTACGCCCCTTCCTTGATGGCCTCGACGGCGGTTTCCACCGTGCCCTGGGCCGTGAGCAGGAGCGTCGTGACGTCGGCCCCCTGCGCCTGGAGGGCGCGGAGCAGGCCGAGTCCATCGAGCCGGGGCATGAACAGGTCGGTGATCACGATGGCCGGACGGAACGAGGTGACCTTCTCGAGGGCCTCCTCGCCATCGACCGCAGACTCCGCGAGGAAGCCCCAGCTGCGAACGAGTTGTTCCAGACCGATGCGGGCCGACGTATCGTCCTCGACGATCAGCACGCGTTCGGCGACGGCGTTTTGGGTAGCAGGTGTCGCGCCGAGCAGTGTCATTTTTACATTGTGAGCGGCACCGGGTAGCAGTGCAAGCTCAGGCCTCGTCCTTGTAAGTCGTTGAACAAGAGCCTCTACAATGGTCAGGCACGAATCGGACCCACCAGGAGGAGAGGCTGATATGCGACTCACTGCAATTGTTGTGCTTGTTTTGGCGATGATGACGGCGGCCTGTTCGCAGCCTGCGGACCAGGGCGCGGCGGGCCAGCCGGCCCCGGGCGGCACGCCGGCGTCGGCGCTGGACGGAACCACCGCAGCGGGAGGAGCAACCGGGGCTGCGGCCGGCGGAAGCACGACCACCGCGCTCAACGGCGTGAGCGCCACGACGCCAGCCGGTGCGGCCGGAGCGGCGGCCACCGCAACTGAGGTCACCATCCCGGCAGGAACGCCCCTGGCCGTCGTGCTGGACTCGGCCATCTCGTCGGAGAGCAGCAAGGTCGATCAGCCCGTCTCCGGAAAGCTGTCCGCCAATGTGGAGGTGGACGGCGCGGTGGTGCTGCCGGCAGGCAGCGCGGTGAATGGCGTGGTGACCGAGGTGTACCGCGCCGGCAAGGTGAAGGGACGCGCGGAGCTCAGCTTCCGCTTCACCGAACTGACCCGGACCGGTGACAGCGAGAAGTACGCGTTCAAGGCGCCCGCGATCACGCGGGTGGCCGAAGCCACGAAGAAGAATGATGCGGTCAAGGTCGGCGGCGGCGCCGTGGGCGGTGCCATCGTCGGTGGGCTCATCGGGGGCAAGAAGGGCGCGGCGGTGGGCACGGCCGCAGGAGCCGGCGCCGGCGGCGCGGCCGTGATGGCCACGCGCGGCGAAGAAGTCCGCCTGTCCCAGGGCACGAAGGTCTCGGTCAAGCTGGCCGAGCCGCTCGTGGTGCGGGTGGCCGCGCGCTGAGCACTGACGCGGGGCGTACACTACGCATGACGCACATGGACGCCCACGCGCCGGACCCCGGCCTGCCCGTCTCCGACCCGCCTGGTCCGGCGCCTGCGCCAGCGCCGACCGGGGCGGAGCGGGCCACGGCCCTCCTCGAGGTGGTGCTCTGCTCGGGCTTTCCCACCCAGCTGGCACTCGCACAGACGCTGGCGACGTTCGGCATCAGGCCGGCCAGCCCGACAACGATCAGCATGCCGTACGTCGCGGCGGTCTCGCTCGCTGACACCGCGCTGTTACTCGTGCTGATCGCGTTCTTCATCCGCGCGCGCGGCGAGGATCCGGTGAGCGAACTCCTCGGCTCCCGGCCGATCGGCGCCGAGGTGCGGTACGGCGTCCCTCTTCTCTTTCTCGCGTTCGGCCTCGCCGTCGTCCTCATGCTGTCGCTGCAGGCCATGTGGCCCTGGCTGCATAATGTGCGACGCAATCCGTTCCAGGACGCCATCAAGACGCCGCTCGACGTGCTGCTGCTGGTGCTGCTGGTCGTCGTGGCGGGTGGCCTTCGGGAAGAGGCGCAGCGCGCGTTCCTCATCGGCCGGTTCGAGCGGTGGCTCGGCGGCGCGCGCGTCGGGCTGGTGCTCACCAGCGTCGCCTTCGGCCTCGGGCACTACTACGAGGGACGCGACGCGGTGCTGGTCACCGGCGCGCTCGGCGCGTTCTGGGGCGTGGTCTACCTGAAGCGGCGATCGATCGTGGCTCCGGTCGTGAGCCACGCCGGCTTCAACCTGCTCCAGGTGATGCAGTTCCTCGCGCTTGCGAGATGAGCACGCCAGGCTGAAGCCTGGCGCTACGTACCAAGCTGTCGTAGCGCCACACTTCAGTGTGGCGCCTCACTTCCTGTACAGATCGACGATGTCGGCGCGCCGGCGGAGGCCGGCGACCCAGTCGTTCACCATCGCGCGCTGCTGCTCGATGGTGTCGGCCGTGAAGCGCTGATTGAGGTAGGCGCGGATCCGCAGGTCCTCGCGGAGGAGGTCGCGCACGAAGGCGCGGTCGATGCCGAGCCTCACCAGCATCGCCTCGAAGGCGGCCGGCGAATCGGCCCGCGCAACCACGCCGTCGAGCGACTCATCGATGGTCGCGGCTGCCGGTTCCGGAGGTGCGAACCGGTTCACCTCGTCGAGCACGAGCGCACGATCGATGAGCTGCGAGAGGACCGCCCGGACCGGATCGCCGGCGTCGGTCACGGTGACGCGGCCGAGTTCGCGCGCGGCGCGCACGTCGCTGAGCGTGATGACCTCTCCGCTGACCACGGCAAGCACGCGGTCGATGACTTCGTCGGGTGCGGCACCGGCCGGCCCGGCACTCGCGCCGAGTCCCAGGAGCGCCAGAAGCACGATCTGCAGGGCGCGGCGGCCCGCACGGGCCACGCACGCCGACGTTGGCTCGCGCATCCGCATCAGAACGCCTCCCCGAACGTGATGAACCACTGCGTGCGCGACTCGTCGCCGCGGCGCGGCAGCTTGAACCCGAGGTCGAAGCGCAGCGGTCCCACCGGCGACTTGTAGCGGAAGCCCACGCCAACCGCCGGGCGCAGGTCGGTCACGTGCAGGTCAGACACCGTCTTGAACACGTTGCCCACGTCGGCAAATCCCACCACCTTGACGGCGGTGCGCACCGGGACACGGAACTCGCCGTTCAGGATGAGGAGCGCGTCGCCGCCGAGTGGGAAGCCGGCTGCATCGATCGTGTCCGACTCCCGCAGCGGCGTATGCGTGACGCCGAGCCGGTCGAGCGCGAAGCCGCGCACGGTGGTGTCGCCGCCCGCGAAGAAGCGTTCGCTCGCCGGCAGGTCGCGCGAGCCCGAGTCGTTCGGAAAGCCCACGGCGGCTCCCAGGCGGGCACTGGCCGCGAACACGATGCCGCGGCGGCCGGGCAGCGTCCGGAAGGTCTGCGCCGTGAAGAACGACTTCAGGAAGCCGACCTGAGACCCGATGGCCCGTCCGGCCAGCTGGCCGTTCGCGCTCAGATACAGGCCGCTGTTCGGATCGACCGGATCGTTGCGCGTGTCGCGGACGACGGACGCCAGGAACGATGAGAGGCGCACCTTTGGGAACAGGCGGTCGATGTCGCGCTGCTGCGCCGGATCGACCTTCTGGTTGAACACCCGCGTCCGCTGAATCTGGTAGCCGCCGCTGGCACTCACCCGCCGCGACAGCCGGACCGCGAGGTCGGCAGACACGCTGCGCCGCGAGAAGTTGAAGCTGGATCGGATCTGCTGCTCCAGCGTGCCGGTGACGCGCAGGTCCGCGGTGGACCCAAGGACACGCGGCTGCCGGAACTGCCCCAGCACGCGGTACTGCGGGAACCCCCACCCGATGGTGCCGGCGGTCGACGGCTCCTGGTTCGCGAAGACCGGCGAGTCTTTCGGGTAGAGGCTGGCGCTCGTGAACAGGTTCACGGAGCGGTTCGTGCCGAAGAGGTTGCGGCGCCCCACCTCGAACGACGCACGGGGCGCGAACTCGAGCTTCTCCGAGGCCACGTTGCCGTCGCTCGACTGCACGACACGCGACCGCACCTCGAACCCGCCGCCCCATCCCACGGTCGTGAGCGGCGCTTCCTCGACAGTGACGAGCACGTCCCGGCGCGGCTCGTCGCCGCGTCCGAGCTGCGTGATGCGCGCGCGCCGGAACAGCCCCATCGCCGCGAGCCGGCGCTGGCTCTCGCTCAGCGCCTCGAGCCCGAGCGGCTCGCCCGGCTTGATGCGGAGTTCCCGCTCGATGGCCTCCGTCTTCGTCCTCGTGTTGCCGACGATGAGGACGTGGTCGATGAAGGTGCGGGGGCCTTCACGAACGGCGAACACGACGTCGGCGGTCCGCGAGTCAGGGCCGAGGCCCGGCCGCGTCTCGACCGTCACGCTCTGGTAGCCGAGGTTCGCGTACTTGAGCTCGATGGCATCGCGATCGGCCGCGAGCCGTGCCACCGAGAAGGGCTGGCCAACGACCAGCGACAGGCCGGACAGCAGGTCGGCCTGCCCGACAGCCTGGTTGCCTTCGATGCGCACCGAGTTCACCAGCGTCTGCGTGTTCTCGAACACCTGGATCCGGATCGCCACCGGCACGTGCTGCTCGGTCGCGCCGGCCGCCGGACTCGTGCTCGCCTCGATGCGCGCGGCCGCAAATCCGCTGCGCCGATAGAGCTCCTCGAGCTGCGTGAGGTCGGCGTCGAGCGCCGCCGCCGAGAAAGGCTGTCCGGCCCGCACACGCAGGCGTGCGGCGAGTTCGTCCGACCTGAGCGTGCTGTTCCCCGTGATGTCGACCGACGCGACCCGGTACTGGGCGCCGCGTGTCACCGTGAAGGTCAGCACCAGCGCACCGTCCTGCTCGGTACGGGAATGTGGAGCCGACGCGTCGCGGTAGCCCTGGGACCTGAAGAACTCCTCGATGCGGTTGCTCGAGTCTTCGAGCAGGTCTTCGTCGGCCGACCCTTCACGTGCCACGGGGACGAGGTCGTCGCGACGATCCGCGGGCACCGGGTCGCCGGCGAACACCACCTTCACGATCGGCCCCTGGATCGCGGTGATGCGGAGGCTCACCGTCGCACCGTCGGCCGAGAACGCCGGGGTGACGGCAAGCCTGGCTTCGTAGTAGCCCTTGCGCCGCCACTCCTGGAGCAGCCGCTCCGTGCGCGCGGCCAGGCGGCTGCGTTCGTAGGGCTGCCCGGTCGCCAGTTCGAGTTCCCCGAGCAGGCCGTTCGCGGGAAGGGCGCTCCCTTCCACCGCGATGGTGCCCACGCGTGCGCGCGTGCCCGGATCGATGGCGAACGTGAGGGCCGTCTCCTCGGGGTCGTGCCGCACCTCGGCACGCGGCGTCACCCGCACCCGCAGGTACCCATCGTCGTGCAGCGCGTCCTGGATGGCGCGGGCCATGTCGTCGGCGCGCGCGGCGCGCGGGGAACGCCCGAAGCGTTCGTAGAGCAGCTGGCGGAGCGCGTTCTCGTCGATGCCCGGTCCGTCGGGTCCGGAGAAGTCGATCTGCGACACCGGGTGAATGGGCACCAGGTCGAAGACGAGGGCGACCCCGGTATCCGTGGCCGATGCCCGAACCTGCACGTCCTCGTAGATCCCGAGGCTGAAGAGATGGGTCAGCGACTCACGGACCTGCCGCATCGCGAGCGGCGAACCGGACGCCGTCTCGACCAGGGCCAGGATGCGGGGGTCGGTGATGGCCTGCCCTTCGCTCCGCACGGCGACCGACACCACCGGCTTCCCGATGTAGTCGGTGACGTCGGCACGAGCGGGCGCCACGGCCAGCAGCAGCACCGCGGCCGCCAGGGCCGCACGGCAGCGAAGCCGGCGCATCAGAAGTCGTGCCTCACGCGCATCTCGATCGAGTAGCTCGAGTCCTCGTTCCGGGAGAGGATCCACGACAGGCGGTCGCTCTCGTCGTATTCGAGCAGGAGGATCTGATCGTTGAACGAGCTGCTCAGGCTGCGCGAGAACGTGAGGTAGACGCGGTCGGAAATGCGCTTGCCGATGGTGACGCGGGCCGACGGGTTCACCCGGCCGGTCGACTGATTGTAGGGATCGATCAGCGACGGGGTCACCTGGAACGTATCCACGCCGAATGTCTGCTCGACGACGCGGCCGACCTCGGACGACACCGGGTTCGCGAGGAGCTGCGTCGCCCGGGTGGTGAGGATGTCGCGCTGGCGCTCGTTCGGGTTCTGCAGGGCGCGCAGTTCCGCGTCGCCCGCGCCGGTGCTGCGGCGCACGTCGCTGAAGAGCAGCGCGAGGACGTCGGGAGCCGGGAGCGGCGGGTCCGAACTCAGCTCCGGCTGCAGGCGGTCCATCGTGCCCACGGCCCGGACGATCACCTGGTAGGTCTGGTACGGCACGCGGACGCGCGTCTGCGCCTCGATGTCGAAGAAGGGCTCGATGCGCGACGGGTTGGTGAAGTCGATGTTCCCGCGCGTCACTACGTACCGCCGGCCTTCGAAGGTGATCTCGCCCCGGTCCACCTCGGCGCGGCCGAACACCACGGGACGATCGTACGTGCCGCGCAGCTGCAGGTCCGCGCTGGCTACGAGCCGCGCCAGGTTGTTCTCGACGCGCAGGCTGGACGGCACCACCAGCTCGAGGTCGAACCGGAGCGGCACCGACGACGCGGCGGGGGTCGGCGCGAGGTCGACGCCAGCGTTGCGGTTTCCGCCGAAGCTCATGAGGCCGCCGTTGGGATCCATGCGGCGCGTCAGCGTGGCCTGCTTCACGCGGACGACCCCGCCGAGCGTCGGCGACTGGACGTTGCCGCGCAGGGAGAGGTCCGCGTCCACCGTGGAACGGATGCCCTCGGGATAGCGCAGGTGCATGTCCTCGCCGCGCACGGTGACGTTCAGGTCACCCGGCAGGTAGCCGTCGAGCGCCACGCGGCCGCCGAACTGTACGCGCCCGCCGCCCATCGACGCCGTGATGTCGTCGAGGCGGATGCCGCGCGAGTCGAAGCGGATGGCACCGTTGATCCCCTCGAGTGAGTTCGGCAGCGAGAAATGGCGCACGCGGCCGTCCGTGATGACGGCGCTGCCGCTGAAGTTCGGCTCGTACATCGGGCCGTCCACCGCCGCAGTCAGCGTCGCACGCCCGGCGCCGCGCACGTCCCGCATGAAGCCCTGCAGGATGCCGAGGTTGGCGTCGCCGTTGGCGCGCAGCGCGACCCGCTCGTCGCCGAGCGACACCGTGCCGCCGATGGCGAGCTGGGTCTGGTCGCCGACGAGCTGGAAGTTCTCCACCCGGACCACCTGCCTGTCCATCGAGAGCTTGATGGGGCTCGGAATGCGGATGCCGTAATCGAACAGCGTCATCTCCAGCCGATCGACCGACGCGTCGACCTTCAGGCGATTGATGTCCTCGAGCGGACCGCTGACGCGCACCGTGCCGCTCGCCACCGCCTTGGTGGATTCCGCGAGCTTCGGCATGTAGGCACGCGCATACGGGTCGAGCGGGCTGTCGTGGAACCGGAACGTCAGGTCGGCATCGTATGCGTCGCCGACCTCGAGCGAGATGCGTCCCGTCGCGGTCAGCGCGAGCTTGTCCGAGTTCGCCTCCGCCTCGCCGATGACCTGCGTCCCGCGCAGGCCGAGCGTGCCGGTGACGAGGCCGACCGGCTCGCCGGCCACGGCAAAGTCGTTGATGCGGTAGCGGACGTCGTAGCGCGGGAACTCGAACGTGCTGCTCCCCGCAGCCGTGAATTCGATCTGCCCCGTGGGTGCGAGCTTCGGATATGCGAGCAGGGCCACGGATGACACGGGTACCCGCCGGCCATCCGCGTTGAACGAGTAGGTGCCGTCCCAGCCCACGTACGCCGCGCCGGTGACCTGCCCGGTCGCCTTGGCGATCGTCAGCCCGTCGAGCCGCGCACCACGGCCATCGAAACGGATCGAGGCCGCGGCCCTCTGGAACGGCTCGTCGTACGCGACACCATCGTCGATCGTCATCGCGCCGAAGCCGAGCGGCGTCTCGTAGTTGCCGGTGAGGTGGAACTCGCCGCTCAGCTTCCCCGAGACCGGCCAGTCGTCCAGTTCGAACGCGTGGCGCAGGCTGTCGAGGTCGCGGTCGGCGACGCGGAAGCGGGCGTTCAGCTCCTCGCCACCGTCCTTGCGGGGATAGCCCAGCGAATACAGCCCCTCGGCGCGGATCTCGGAATCGTCCTTCCGGATCAGGCCGTCGGTCACGGTCACGTAGCTGTTCTCGACGACGATGTGGGCGGAGCCGTCGCCCCAGAGCGTGTCCCACGCCCGCATGTCCTCGCCGCGGAAGAGCCCTTCCACCCGCGGGCTGCGGAACGGACCGGTCATGCCGCCGTCGAACTCCCCGCGCCCGCCGAACGCCACCGCGCCGGTCTTCGAGCCGAAGTCGGTGAGGATGCCGGCCAGCACCTGGTCGCTCTCCTGCCAGTCCGCGCTCGTCACATGGAAGCGCAGGTCGGCCTTCTCGGTCCACGCGGTGCGCCCCTCGAAGGTGACGAAGGTCTTCTCGGTGGCCAGCTGTCCGCCGGCCACCTCCACCGTGTCTGGCCCGTAGGTGTAGCGGGCCTGGCCCCCGATCGGGATGTGCAGGGCGAGCGGCTGCGGCAGGAACGGCCCCCACTCGTGCCTGGAGTGATTCGCGTCGAGCGTCCGCGCCTCCTCGAGCGACAGCCCCTGCAGCGTCGCCCCGGCTGGCGGCGTGACCGTGATCTCGCCCCCGCCGCGGTGCTCGGTGAAGCGGCCCATCGGCCACTCGAGCAGGTTGTGTCCGGTTGCCCGTCCACCGAAGCGCACGCCGGCGAACTGATAGAAGTCGGTCAGTTCGGCGAGGTCGAGATTCGCATAGGTCGCGTCGAAGCGGCCGGTCGGCTTGATGGGGTCGCTCAGCGGGGCGATGTCGAACGTGAACCGCGCGTCCCCGCCCGAGAACTTCGAGCCGGCGTTGAACACCTTGAAGAACTTGCGGTTCCAGTGCAGCGAACCGTACAGGTCCGGGAAGCGGTAGTCGTACAGCCCGGCCACGGGCGACGTGAAGTCGCCCGTCAGGTCGTAGCCGCCCTTGTAGAGATGGAACACGCCGGCGTAGTCACCGAAGCCGTCGAGCTTCCAGGGCTCGTCCTTGAAGAACAGTTCGCGCATGCGCTGGAACTGCACCCGCGACTTCACCTGGTAGGTCATCTCGGGCCACTGGCCCATGTCGAGATCACCGGTGGCGCTGCTCACTGCACCGTCGGTGACCATGTCGATCCGGTCCATGTGGAGCTTCGCACCATCCAGGAAGAAGTGCGCGTCGAAGTCCGCCCACATGGGCACGTAGTTCTGGATGGTGACCAGCCCGCCCTTGAAGACCGCGGTGCCGTTGTACCCCTGGCTGTTGGTGACGGTAATGTCGATGTTGGGCGCGACGATGCCCCAGGGAGTTTCGTGGTCCTCGTAGGTGAACTGTCCGCGGTAGGCGTGGACGTACTTCACCGTGGTGACGAACCGGCGGGGCCCTGGAGGCCCGTTGCGGCGGGGGAAGCGCACGAAGCTGTCGACGTTCGGCCACTTCTCGACCAGCATCTGCCAGTCGGTGAGCTCCACATCGGCCACGATGAACTCGGGGACACGCTGGACGAGCTTGCCCCAGTCCATGGCGATCGTGAGCTTCTTTGCCACGAAGAACGGGCGGTCGTCCGGCTTCAGCCCTTCGATGACGAGGTCGTCCACCTCGAAGCGCCCGTTGGCAATGCGGATCGACAGGCCGCCGATGTGAATCGGTCGCTTCAGCTGGCTGGATCCCTGCCGTTCCGCCAGGCCGCGGATGGACGGACCGAGATCGATGCGAAGGGTGACGAAGATCGCGATCGCGAGAATCGCGACGGTGCTCGCCAGGCCGATGCCGACGTACCGGAGTACCTTGAGGGCGCGCTGCCTGGTGAACAGTGCCACGTATCCTTACGACGGGGTGATGATCGCGAGGAGGACGCCGGCCTCGACCGACTGTCCCTCCTGCACGAGCACCTCGGTGATGGTGCCATCACGCGAGGCGCGGAGCTCGTTTTCCATCTTCATGGCTTCGATGACGACGACCGGCTGCCGATGCGACACGGCGTCGCCCACCTTGCCGACCACGCGGACGACCTTCCCCGGCATCGGTGCCACGATGCGCTGCGGCCCCGACCCGTCTGCGCCGCCCTCGTCCTTCCGGCCGTAGCGGCGCCGGGTGTTCAGGCTCACTTGCACCGGCACCGGACCGATGCCGAACAGGTGCTGCTTCGACACGGGGTCGACGGCCACGGGAATCTCGTGGCTGACCATCGCCGCGTCTCCGTTGCCGATGAGGAGCGACAGCGTGTGGCCCGCCACCTGCGCGGCGTCGACCACCCACCGGTGTTCGTCCAGCGTGACGACGAACTGCCCCTGCTCCGGGACGACCGTGACCTGCCGAACCCGGCCGTTGACCTCGATATCGTACCGCACGGCTAGCGCAACCCTTCGCTGCGCGCGCGCGTCTTCCAGCGCGTCGCTCCCGCGGCCACCGGCTCGGTGGCGACCGGCGCGGGGGTGGACCCGCTGGCGGCCCGGGGCGCGAGCACGATCTGCAGCGCTCCAGCCACGGCGGCCAGCGTCTCGGCCGACGCGTCCGGTTCGACGAACGGACGACCGTTGCGGGCTTTCAGGATCTCGTCCAGATACGTGGTGTGGAACGCGCTCGCGTGGAACTCCGGCTGCGCGAAGAGCCACGTGAAGAACGGCACGGTGGTCTTGATGCCGGTCACCACGTACTCGCCGAGCGCTCGCGTCATGCGGGCGACCGCGGCAGGCCGGTCCTCGGCCCAGGCCACCAGCTTCGAGATCATCGGGTCGTAGAAGATCGGCACGTCCAGGCCGGCCGTGGCACCGCTGTCGTCGCGGATGCCTGGACCGTTCGGGACCCGCAGGTGCTGGATGCGTCCGGGCGACGGCAGGAAGTTGTTGTCCGGATCCTCGGCGTAGATACGGCACTCGATCGCGTGCCCGTTCGGCGTCAGCACCTTCGACGGGTCGAGCGTCAGCTTCTCGCCGCGGGCAATGCGGATCTGCCAGCGCACCAGATCGACGCCGGTCACCATCTCGGTGATCGGATGCTCGACCTGCAGGCGCGTGTTCATCTCGAGGAAGTAGAACTGGCCGTCCTGATCCAGGAGGAACTCGATCGTGCCGGCGTTCGTGTAGCCAGCCGCGCGAGCCACCGCGGCCGCCGCCGAAGTGATGCGCTGCCGCAGGTCCGGTGTCACGGCGAGCGACGGGGTTTCTTCGACCACCTTCTGATGACGCCGCTGAATCGAGCACTCGCGTTCGACGAAGGGCAGGACCGTCCCGTGATGGTCGGCCAGCAGCTGCACTTCGATGTGGCGCGGGTGGTTGATGCGCCGCTCGAGGAAGACGGCCGGATCGCCGAAGGCCGTCCCCGCCTCGGAGCGCGCCGCGCGGACAGCCGCGAGGAGGTCCGCCGCACCGGTCACGGTGCGCATGCCCTTGCCGCCACCACCAGCCACCGCCTTCACGAGCAGCGGGTAGCCGATCCGGTCGGCGATGGTCAGCATCTCGGCGTCGGCGATGTCGGCGCCGAGCGGGTCGGGTGTGCCCGGCACGACCGGCACGCCCGCCTTCACGGCCACTTCGCGGGCCGCCGTCTTGCTGCCCATCAGCGCCACGGCTTCGGGCGACGGGCCGATGAACGTGAGCCCCGCATCACGGCACGCCGCCGCGAAGTCTTCGTTCTCGGCCAGGAAGCCGTACCCGGGATGCACCGCGTCCGCCCCGCAGCGCTTCGCCACCTCGATGATCTTGTCGATCCGCAGATAGCTCTCGCGCGGCGCACTCGGGCCGATGGGATACGCCTCGTCGGCGTAGCGCACGTGCAGCGCGCTCCGATCGCACTCCGAATACACGGCGACCGGCGAGATCTGCATCTCGCGGCAGGCGCGGATGATCCGCACGGCAATCTCGCCGCGGTTGGCGATGAGGACTTTTCGCAAGGACCGACCTAAGGGGCTAGACAGCTAAGTATTGTAGCACCGGCACTTACGTGTCCGGCCTCCCGGCCAGAATCAGGCGCGCTAGAGCGGGATGTTGCCGTGCTTCTTCGGCGGGTTCTTGTCCCGCTTGTTCTCGAGGTTCCGCAGGGCCGCGATCAGCTTGCGGCGCGTGTCGCGCGGGTGGATGACTTCATCGACGAAGCCGCGCGAGGCCGCGACGTACGGGTTCGCGAACTTCTGCCTGAACTCGGACACCTTCTCGGCACGCGCGGCAATCGCGTCGGCCGCCGCCTCGAGTTCACGCTTGTAGAGCACGTTGACCGCCCCCTCCGGCCCCATCACCGCGATTTCCGCCGTCGGCCACGCGTAGTTGAAGTCCGTGCGAATGTGCTTGCTCGACATGACGCAGTACGCGCCGCCGTACGCCTTGCGCGTGATCACGGTCACCTTGGGCACCGTCGCCTCCGCGAAGGCGTAGAGCAGCTTCGCCCCGTGCCGGATGATGCCGCCGTACTCCTGCACCGTCCCCGGCAGGAAGCCGGGCACGTCCTCGAAGGTGACCAGCGGGATGTTGAAGGCGTCGCAGAAGCGCACGAAGCGGGCGCCCTTCACCGACGCGTCGATGTCGAGCACGCCCGCCAGCACCGCCGGCTGGTTCGCCACGATGCCGACCGATCGGCCGTCGATCCGCGCGAAGCCGACCACGATGTTCCTCGCGTAGTGCTGGTGCACCTCGAGGAAGTACCCCTCGTCGACCACCGCGTGGATCACATCCAGCATGTCGTAGGGGTGGTTCGGCGAGGCCGGCACCAGCGTGTCGAGTTCCGGCACGGCCCGATCCGGATCCGCCACCGGCGCCTGGCGGGGCGCGTCGTCCACGTTGTTCGACGGCAGGAAGGAGAGCAGGTCGCGGATGAGCCCGATGCACTCGCGGTCGTCGTCTACCGCGAAGTGCGCGACGCCGCTCGTGGCGTTGTGCGTCATGGCCCCGCCGAGCTGTTCCTTGCTGACCTCCTCGTGCGTGACGGTCCTGATGACGTCCGGTCCGGTCACGAACATGTAGCTCGTGTTCTTCACCATCACGTTGAAGTCGGTGATGGCCGGCGAGTAGACGGCGCCGCCCGCGCACGGCCCCATGATGGCCGAGATCTGCGGGATGACCCCGGAGGCGAGCGTGTTGCGCAGGAAGATGTCGGCGTAGCCGCCGAGTGACATCACTCCTTCCTGGATGCGCGCGCCGCCCGAATCGTTGAGCCCGACGATGGGCGACCCCAGCCGCATCGCGAGATCCATCACCTTCACGATCTTCGCGGCGTTCGTTTCCGAGAGCGATCCCCCGAACACGGTGAAGTCCTGCGCGAAGGCGAAGACCTGCCGGCCATCGACCAGGCCGTGGCCCGCGACCACGCCGTCCCCCGGGATCAGCTGCTCGGCCATGCCGAAGTCGAGGCAGCGGTGCGTGACGAGCTTGTCGACCTCCTCGAACGTTCCCGGGTCGAACAGCAGGTCGATGCGCTCGCGCGCCGTGAGCTTGCCGGCCTCGTGCTGCCGGCGCATGCGATCCTCGCCGCCGCCCTGTTCGGCGCGGCGCTCGAGATCGTCGAGAACGGTGATCGGATCCATCGTGTCGGGTGCTCGCAGTCGGGTCAGGTTACTTGCCGGACGGGTATGCCTTCTCCCAGTCCTTCAGGAACTTGTCGAGGCCAATCGTGGTCAGCGGGTGATTGAACAGCGAATCGATGAGCGCCGGCGGGCAGGTGCAGATGTCCGCGCCGAGCTTCGCCGCCTCGACGATGTGGATCGGGTTGCGCGTGCTGGCCACGAGCACCTCGGTGGTGAACTCGTAGTTGTCGTACATCTGCACGATCTCGCGAATCAGCTCCATCCCGTTCTGGCCCACGTCGTCCAGGCGGCCGACGAAGGGGCTGACGAACGTGGCGCCCGCCTTGGCGGCGAGCAGCGCCTGCGCCGCGGAGAACACCAGCGTCACGTTCACGCGGATGCCTTCCGACGAGAGCGCGGCGCACGCCTTGATGCCGTTGCGGGTGAGCGGCAGCTTGACGACCATGTGCTCGTCGAGCGCGGCAATGTCGTGTCCCTCGCGCATCATGGCGTCGAACTCGGTCGAGATGACCTCGCCGCTGACCGGGCCCTTCACGATGCCGCAGATCTTCTTCAGGTTCGCCTTGTAGTCGCCCGTCTCCTTCGCCAGCAGCGACGGGTTCGTCGTCACGCCGTCGATAATGCCGAGCGAGCAGAGGTTTTCGATGTCCTTGATATTGCCGCTGTCGATGAAGAGCTTCATGGGAGCCTCGGGGGAATTGCAGAAATTCAGATTGCAGATTGCAGATTTCAGATTTCGGATTGGACGGGGTTGACGAGTTCGCCGACGCCTTCAACCCGGACGCTCACGACGTCGCCCGCAACAATCGGACCCACGCCGGACGGCGTGCCGGTCGAGATGATGTCGCCGGGCTCGAGCGTCATGACGAAGGTGATGTATTCGATGAGGAACTCGATCGGGAAGATGAGGTTGGCGGTGGTGCCGTTCTGCCGCTGCTCACCGTTGACGAACCCTTCGACCTTGCGCGGACCGCGCGTGCCCCCGATCTCGACGCACGGACCGAACGGGGCGAACGTGTCGAAACCCTTGGCGCGCGTGTACTGCGTCTCCTTGTTCTGGATGTCGCGCGCGGTGATGTCGTTCAGGCAGGTGACACCGTAGATGTAGTCCCACGCGTTCGCCGCCGTCACCCGGTGGGCGCGGCGCCCGATCACGAGCGCCAGTTCGGACTCGTAGTGGATCGTCCCGACGCCGGGCGGAATCCGGATGGCAGCGCCTGGATCCAGGATGGAGGACGGCGGCTTCGTGAACAGGAGCGGCTCGGGCGGAATGACCTTCTTCATCTCCGCGGCGTGGTCCTTGTAGTTCAACCCCACGCAGATCATCTTCGAGGGCACCACCGGCACGTGAACGGTGACCGCCCCGAGCCCGCCCTCGACCTCGGCGCCAGCCGTATGGCCATCGAAGATGCTGCGCCCCTTCGGCAGCGCGCGCCGCAGCACGCCCCCCTGCTCGACGGCGTAGAACACCTCACCGCCCCGTGACACCCGATACAGTCGTTCCATACCAAAGACACCTGAATGCAAATTGCCGAGTGCTGAACGCTAAATGGATCGATGCATCCTAATCGAACTGCACCTCGCGGCTGCGTGCGGGAATTTCCCGGTCGCCCATCAGCATTCGGCCATCAGCACTGGATTACCGTGCCGTTTCACTGACCGCCGCCGACGGCGCGCTTCGATTGCCCGCCTTGTCCACGGCCACCACCGCGTACGTCACGCGGCTGCCGCCCGGAACGGTGTCCCGGAAGTTCGTGTCGGCGATCGGGGCCGGCGTGACCGCCACCATGTCCGTTGCCGGCGCGACGGCGCGGAGCACCAGGTAGCCCGCGAGGTCGGCCTCCCGGCTCGCCGTCCAGATCAGGCTGATCGCCCCTTCCGACCCCACGCCGACGAGGCCTTCAGGAGGCGCCGGCGCAAAGGTGTCCCGCGGCGTGACGCACGCCTGGGGAGACGGGGCGCTCTCCACGCGCACGGTGTCGATCACGTGCACCGCCCGGACCTCGAAGCAGCGCTCCTCGCCCCACGCCACGCCGGCATCGGCAAAAGACGCGTCGGCAATTGGCGTCGGCGTCAGCGGGGTGGCCGCTGGCCCGGTGCGATACACCGTGTAGGCGATGGCCTGCCCTTCCGTGCTCACCGGATCCCACGCCACGGTGACCGCCTTGTCGTCGTAGCTGACGCGCGGTGCGGCTGGCGCGGCCGGCGCCGCCACCAGCGGCACGGCCAGCTGCGGCGAGAGCGCCCCGCGACGTCCGCGCGTGTTGACCCCGACCACCGCGTAGCTGCGGTACTCGGTTGACGCGCCTGCGGGCAGTGTCTCCGTGAAGGTCGTCAGATCGTTCTGCTCCAGGCCGGGCCCCTTCGGCGCGGGGGTCTTCGGCTCTGGCGCGTCCGGATCCTTCGGTGCGTTCACCACCAGGCTCGCGACCCGCTTGCCCTCGCGGACCACCGTGTCCGCGCTGACGGCGGACGGCGCCGTGAGCGCATAGACCTCGATGTGCGTGAGGTCGGCTGGTGCACTCCCGTCGGTGTTGCCGGAGGGCACGCGAAACCGCACGTCCACCTGTCCGGGACGCCGGACAACAGAGATATCCGCAGGCGGCTTCGGGAGCAGCACCAGCGGCGGAAGCGGCGGCCCCTTCTTGCCGCACGCCACGGCGAGCACCGACGCGGCCAGGGCCGCCAGCAGTCCGGCGCGAACGGTTCGACGACTCACAGGATGTACCGCGACAGGTCTTCGTTCCGGACCACGTCGGCCAGCATGCGCGAGACGTAGGCCTCGTCGATGACGACGTGCTTCTCCAGGAGGTCCGGCCCCTCGAACGACACCTCGTCCAGCAATTTCTCCATCACCGTGTGCAGGCGTCGCGCGCCGATGTTCTCGGTGCGCTCGTTCACCACGGTGGCGAACTCGGCGATCTGGCTCACCGCGTCGGCGGTGAACTCGAGCGTGATGCCCTCGGTGGCCATCAGCGCGGTGTATTGCTTGACGAGGGCACTGCGCGGCTCCGTGAGGATGCGGACGAACTCGTCCTTCCCGAGCGCCTCCAGTTCCACACGGATCGGGAAGCGCCCCTGCAGTTCGGGAATGAGGTCCGACGGCTTCGACACGTGGAAGGCCCCGGCCGCGATGAACAGGATGTGGTCCGTGCGCACCATCCCGTGCTTCGTGCTGACCGTCGTGCCTTCGACGATGGGGAGGATGTCGCGCTGCACGCCTTCACGCGAGACCTCGGGTCCGTGCGACCCCTCGCGACCGGCGATCTTGTCGATCTCGTCGACGAAGATGATGCCCGACTGCTCGACACGCTCGATGGCCGCACGCGCCACGCTGTCCATGTCGATCAGCTTCTGCTCTTCTTCCTGCGTGAGGTACTCCCACGCCTCGGGCACCTTGAGCTTGCGCTTCTTCGACCGTCCGCCCTGGAAGAGCCCCTGCATCGTGTCGGTGAGGTTGCTGCTGAGATCCTCCACCGACCCGCCAGACACGATCTCGAACGCCGGAAACGCCTTCTCGCGCGCCTCGACTTCGACCACGCGCTGGTCGAGGCGACCGTCCCGCAGCTGCTCGCGGAACCAGTCGCGCGTTCCCGAATTGTGGGCGTGTTCCTTCGAGGCGGCCTCCTCGCCCGGAGTCAGCGGCCGCGTGGGCGGCAGCAGGAGATCGAGCAGCCGTTCCTCGGCATTCTGGCGCGCCTTCGCCCGCACTTCCTCGAGCCGCTCGGCGCGAATCATCTCGACGCCCAGTTCCACGAGGTCGCGCACCATCGACTCGACGTCGCGCCCGACGTAGCCCACTTCAGTGAACTTCGAGGCTTCCACCTTGATGAACGGCGACTGCGCCAGCCGCGCCAGGCGCCGCGCGATCTCGGTCTTGCCCACGCCGGTCGGGCCGATCATCAGGATGTTCTTCGGCGCGACCTCCTCGGCCATGTCGGCCGGGAGCTTCTGCCGCCGCATGCGGTTGCGCAGCGCGATCGCCACCGCGCGCTTCGCCGCCTTCTGGCCCACGACGTACTTGTCGAGTTCGGCCACGATCTGCCGGGGCGTGAGCGCCTCCGTGGCAGACTGCGAGCTCTCCGGCAGCAGAATCGGCACGGCCTACAGCTCTTCGAGGACGATGTTGGTGTTGGTGTAGATGCAGATCTCGCCGGCGATCCGCATCGAGGTCTCGGCAATGGTCCGGGCGTCGAGTTCGGTATGCCCCACCAGCGCCCGTGCCGCGGCGAGCGCATAGGGCCCACCGGAACCGATCGCGACGATGCCGTCGTCAGGCTGGATGAGATCCCCGGTGCCCGACAGCAGGAAGGTATCGTTCCGGTCCAGCACGATCAGCATGGCTTCGAGCCGGCGGAGCATGCGATCGCTGCGCCAGTCCTTCGCCAGTTCGACCGCGGACCGTTCGAGGTTGCCCCGGTACTGCTCGAGCTTGGCCTCGAAGCGGGTGAACAGGGAGAACGAATCGGCGGCCGAGCCCGCGAAGCCGGCCAGAATCCGGTCGTTGTAGAGGCGCCGGATCTTTCTCGCGCTCTGCTTCATGACCGTCTGGCCGAAGGTCACCTGTCCGTCGCCAGCCATCACGGACTGGCCGCGGTGACGCACGGCGAGGATGGTTGTGCTGTGAAGCATCGCGGGTTTTCTGACTGTATCGGCCCGGAGATCAGGGTGTCAAGAAAACGGGACGGGCCTTGAACTCGGCTCAGGACAACGCGCGAACCCATCCGGTCCGAGTGAGCGAAACAGGCCTGAATCCGGGCGTTCGTACTGGCAGCCCGGTTGCTCTCTGGTGCCGTGGAGTCTTCCGATGACACGTACATTCCTTCAGCCCGTCCGTTCGGCCGCCACACGCGCCACCCGCCTGGCCACGGCGCTGGCCGTCACCGCGGGTGTGCTCGCCGTTGCCACGCCGGCCTCGGCGCGACCCTCCAACGACATCCCCGACCGCGCGGGGGCGACGCTCACCGACGCGGTGCCGGTCCTCGCCGGCACCCTCCAGGTGCGCGCCGAACAGCATCGTCGCGGCGGCGGGAGCGGTGGTGGGAGCGGCGGCGGTGGCGGTCAGGCCGTGCCGCGGGGCGGGTCGGCAAGCGGCGGCAGCAGTGACGGCGGGTCGCGGTCCGGTGGCGGCGCGGTGACGCGCGGCGCCGGCGCAGACGGATCGAGCGGAGGCACCCGGACGCGCAGCACTGGCGGCTCGACGTCCGGCGACAGCGGCGGCACGGCGGTCGCCGGACCGGGCAGCCGCGCCCGCGAGGGACGGCCGGTCACCGGCACCGCAGTCGAGCGGCGCGACGGCGACGGCCCCCGCGGCGGCGACACCATCATCGTCGGCGGCGGGTACTACGGCGGGTACTATCCGTGGGGCTGGGGCGGCCTGGGGCTCGGCGGGTACTACGGCTGGTACGATCCGTGGGGCTACGGCTACGATCCCTACCCCGGCGGTTACAGCTACGGGTACTACGCCGAAGGTGCCCTGAAGCTGAAGGTGACGCCGCGGCAGGCCGAGGTGTTCGTCGACGGCTACTACGCGGGCGCGGTCGACGACTACGACGGCGTCTTCCAGCGGCTGCGGCTCGAGCCCGGCCCACACCGCATCGAGATCAGGCTCGACGGCTACGATCCGCTGTCGTTCGAAGTGCGCATCCTTCCGGACCGCACGGTGACCTACAAGGGTGAGATGCGTCGCGCCGGTGAGACGGACGACAGGGACGACGACGCGAGCAACTGACACGCGTCGGAATCGCCATCCAGCAGAAGACGGAGTCGCGGAGTACGGTCCCGAGCCGGGACACCACACGTCCTCCGCGCCTCCGGCGTCCGCACAGACCCGCTAGGCGTACCGCGCCTTGAACCAGGCGTAGATGGGAATGCCGAGCGCGATGATTCCCAGCCCGGCGACCGACGTCGCCGGGTTCCTCCAGATTTCGTTCCCCAGCATCAGCGCACTCGCGACGACGAAGACGCCGGGCGCGACGGGATACCCGAGCGCCTTGAACGGGCGGACGGCTGACGGCTCACGCCGGCGCAGGACGAAGAGCGCGGCGACGGCGATGCCCGAGAACAGCACCACGGCGAACCCCGTGTAGCTCACGAGCTGCGAGAGCGACCCGCAGAGCACGAGCACGCTGCTCCAGAGCGTCTGGGCGAGGATGGCGCTCACCGGTGCGCGGAATCGCGGGTGCACGCGCGCCGCGGGCGCCGCGAAGAGCCCGTCGCGCGCCATCGCGAAGTACACGCGCGGCCCGGCCAGCACCATGGCGCTGATGCTCGCGCCGATGCTGACGATCGTGAACACGGCGATGATGTTGCCGACGGTGAACCCGAACAGCTGCTCGGCAACCCCGTCGATGAGCGTGCCCTTCACTGCCGCGAGGGCGCCGGCTGGAATCGCGTAGAGATACAGCGCGTTCAGGCCGAGGTAGATGACCACCACCGCCGCGGTGCCGAGGCCGAGCGCGAGCGGGACGTTACGCCCCGGGTTCCGTACCTCCTCCGCGACGTATGCGGCGGCATTCCATCCCGAGTAGGTGAACATCACCGGCACGAGCGCCAGCAGCACGCCGGCGAAGGTGGCGTCGCCGCCGGACACGATCTGCGCGCTCACACCGTGCCCGGCGCCGAACCCGACGAGCAGGAACGCCAGGATGGCGCTCACTTTCGCGCCGGCCAGCAGGTTCTGAATGAGCTTGCCGGGACCGAGCCCCCGCAGGTGCACGAAGGTGATGAGCCCGATCGCAGCCAGCGCCACGAGCGCCTTCGGCGAGACGACGATCGGCACGTAGGGCAGCGGCACGGTCAGCAGCGGCGTCCCGTCACCGGCAATGGGGGCGAAGCGCCCGATGTACTCGGCCAGCGCCACCGCACTCGCCGCGATCGCGCCGGAGAAGCCCGCCACGAACGAGGTCCACCCGCTCAGGAACCCGGTCAACGGCCCGAAGGCTTCACGCAGGTAGACGTACTCCCCACCGGCCCGCGGCCTAAGGGCCGCCAGCTCGGCGTACGCCATGGCACCCGCGAACGCGAGGACACCACCGAGGAACCAGACGAGCAGGATGCCCCGCGCGGAGGGCACCATGCCGGCCACGATGATGGGAGAAAAGAAGATGCCGCCGCCGATGACGTTGGAGACGACGATGGCCGCCGCGTCGAGCGGCCCGAGCCGCCGATCGAGTGATGGGGCAGTGGGGTCGGTCACGCGTGCGGCCGGGCGGCTACTTGGCGATCAGGCGGCGTTCGACCGGGAACTCCCCGATGAGCGTCCACTGCGATGAGCCGTACTTCGCGAAGACCTGGGCGCGTGCATCGACGAACTGCTTGTTCGCCATCATCTGCGCGCGCGGTTCGGTGCTCGTGTACCCGAGCGTCGAGTTGACGGTGTAGGACTTGGTGGCGGCGCCGGCGGCGAGCCCCTCGGAGCCGGTGATGCGCAGGAACCCTGCGCCCCACTCCTCGTCCTCACCCACGCGGCGGAAGATGATGTTGCCCTGCAGCGTCGTGATGGTGTCGCCGCCCGTGTTCTTGAAGGTGAACGTGATGGACGGGACGATCTTGTTCTGCCCGTTGACGACCCCGAGATCGGCCCAGCCGGTCGAGACGTTCTCCACCTTCAGGACGGACTTCAGGTCGATCTTCGGACCACAGGCCGCTGCGGTCAGGGCCAGCAGCAGCGTCAGGCAGAATGCGCGCATGCCGCCATTCTACAGCCGGACCGCTAGAACACCCGGACTTCGATGCGGTTGCGCGCTTCCTGCGGGGTGATCTGGCCGCCGAGGAACGCCGCCAGGTCGGAGCCGCGCACGCTGAGGACGACGGTGCGGGCATCGGTGTCGATGGTGAGGCGCGGGCGGTCGTCGGTGCGCCGGGCCGCGACCGTCAGCCACTCGTTCGGCCCGATGGCGAGGCTGCGGCTGTGCTCGAGCATCGCGTCGATCAGCGCTTCCTTGATTTCGGTCCGGTAGGCTTCGTCGGGATGACTCAGCACCGGGTCGACCGCCGCAGGCGGTGCCGCGGGGACCGGCGCCGAGTTGCCCGCCTGCACCGGGCCGGCCCCGCCGGCTCCGGCCGCCGGCCGGCGACCGGGTGATACCTGCAATTCCACACGACGCAGGGCCTGCTGAGCGTCGACGTCGTTGCCGGCCGCCTGCCGCAGCGTCTGGAGCGCCGTCTCGAGCCCGAGGTCCCTGTCGAGCGACTGGAAACTCCAGAGCGTGCCGCCCAGGTCGGGCACCTCGACATCGAAGAAGACGCCGTAACCATCGAGCCTGAACCCACGGGCGCGGGCGTTCTCGGCGAGCAGCATGTCGGCGGGCATGATGGCCTGCAGCCGGTCGCGCATCACCTCCGCGCCGTGCTCGACGGCCCCCTCGAGCAGCCGTTCCATCTGGCCGATCTGGTAGCGCGCCTCGCGCAGCTTCTGCTGCGCCGCCGCCACATCGTTGGCCTGCACCGCGGCGCCCGCACCGGCGGCGGGCCCGCCCTGGGCCGACGTCGTCGCCGCGAGGCCGACCATCACCACCGTGGACCACATCACTCTGCGCATGGTTCGCTTCTGTCCTTCGTCTGCAGGTCCGCCCGGGACCCTACCGCTGCTCCGACACGCGCTGCAGCAGGTTGTTCAGCTGCTGCTGCTGTTGCATGACCTGCATGCCGGTGCGGTTCTGGTAGACACCGAGCACCCGGTCGACCCGCGCCAGATCCGACTGCCGCTGCACCTGGAAATCGCGCCCCATCTCCGCAATCTGCAGCGAGATCTCGCGCTGCAGCCGGCGGTCGCGCTCCTGCAGCTGCGCCTGCACCTGGCGTGTGACCGCCGCGTCGACCGCCTTCGCATCCACCGCCACCGGCTGCGCCTTGAGCTGCGAGAGTTCCTGGCGCAGCGCCACGACCTGCTCACGCAGCTCGCGTGTCTCGTCGGCGGCGGTTACCGGCGTGACCGACCCTGCCGGCCGCGGCGACTCGATGGCCTCGCGCGAGGGGGCGCCGAGCCAGCCGGTCGTGAGCGTCAGCCCCTGCTGCCGTGAAATCGTGACGTTGATGTTGGCCAGCCCCAGCGAGGCCGCCACCACCAGCATGGCCGCGGCCGCCTGCATCCAGATCGGGGCGTCGGCCAGCACACGCCAGCCGCCAGGCTTCGGCCGTTCGGCCTCGGCCCCCGTGTTGACGATCCGGAGGGCAGCCCGGGGCGCCGTGCCGCCGATGCCGGCCGCCGTTTCGGGCGCCGCCCACTCGGCCAGCCCGACCCGCACGTCGGACAGCGCGTCGAGTTCCGTCCGGCACGGCAGGCAGCCCGCGAGGTGACGCTCGAACACCTCGCGTTCAGCCGGCTCGATGTCTTCGTACAGGTACGCGACCAGCACTTCGTCGCGGCGTCCGTCGTAGGTGCAAAGGGCGTCGTTCATCATCTCAGGCCACTCGACCGGGGTTGCGGGCCAGCTCGCGCCGAAGCACCGACAGCCCCTGATACAACCGTGTCTTCACCGTGCTCAACGGGCATCCCTGGAGATCGGCAATCTCCTGGAAGGTGAGCCCGTGATATTCCTTCAGGACGATGGCGGTGCGCTGCTCTTCGGGGAGCCTGGCCATCGCCTGCTCGACCCGCTCGGCCATGTTCTTGCGCGCGACGAGATCCTCGATCGACTCCGACGGTTCCGCCGCCGCCGCCATCTCGATGAGGTCCATGTCTTCGGGCGCCTGGACCACCGGAGCCCGGCGCTCCTTGCGTGCCCAGTCGCGGCACAGGTTCAGGGCGATGCGGTAGATCCACGAGGAGAACTTGGCTTCGCGCCTGAACTTCGGCAGCGCCCGGAACGCACGCAGGAAGGTTTCCTGGCAGACGTCCCTCGCCTCTTCCTCCCGGCCAATCGTTCGATACGCCAGGGCATAGATCGGCCGCTCCCATCGCAGGATGAGCTGATTGAAACTGTCGTGATCGCCGCCAATGGAGCGGGCGACCAGTTCTTCATCCGTCGAGGTCATGCGTTACGCGTTCGCTACCGGCCAGCCACTGCTAGGTTAGACGGCGGGGGCCTTCGTGCGGCCTGTACGAAGGTCGGCGCGCCGTGCGCGGGGTGGTCCGGGCCGGAAGGACGCCGTCGATCTTACCAGCAGCCCCTTGATAGGACAGGGGTTAGCCACGATACAATCCGCCGGAACCCGTATGGATACGTCGCCCAGCGCGGCTGGCGCGGCCGTGCAGTCCCTCCTCGCCCTTCTCGCGGGCGGCGGCGGGCGGACAGCTGCGGTCTCGCTCCTGCACCAGCGCACACTGCAGGTCACCGGCGGCTCCGTGTCGCTGCTGTTCGAGCCGCACCCAGCCAGCGGCTACCTGCAGGTGACGTCGGGCGCAGGGCTCGATGCGCTGCCGCACGAACCGTGGGCCCCGGACAAGCCCGAGGCCGCCGTGGTCGCCCAGATCTTTGCCGGGCGCGATCCGGTGGTGGTGAACGACGCGGCAGACCGGCTGCCGTCGCTCTACCGGCAGATCGGCGCACGCGCGGTGGCGCTCGTGCCGCTGGCTGTCGACACGCGCCGCGTCGGCATGCTCGCCGTCGGTCTGGCGTCTGACGCGCAGGTTTCCGCCGAGGCGCTGCGAACCAGCGATCTCCAGCCAGGATTCCTCGTCGCACTCGAACTGACGAACCTGCGACAGCGTCACGAGTTCGAGCAGGACGTTCGCGCGCTCCTCGACACGTTCTCGGAGCGGCTGTCCGCATCGTTCGATCTGTCCCGTGCGCTCGTGCCTCTCTGCCGTGCGGTGACGCGACTCTTCGGTGCGGACCGGACGACGGTGTGGCTCCACGATCGTGGCCGGCGGTCGGTCGTGACGTTCGCCTCCTCCGACGCGGCACTGATGACCACGCCGCAGGTGGTGCGCGCGGACGATCCGCTCGCGCCGGCGGCGGTGGCCCTGCGCAGCCAGCAGGCCGGCCTGTCCGGTCCCGTGACCGACGCCACGAGCCTGCTGTCCATTCCGCTCCGCGGATGCCGCCGCGCGCTCGGCGTCGTCACCTGCGAGGGGGTGCGCGTGGAGCCCGGCGAGGACATCGCGCTGCTCTCCCGCGCCGACGAACTCGGTCACCGCCTCGGCAGCGCCATCGAGAGCGTGCACCTCGTGCAGGACGTGATCCGCACGCGCCAGGAACTCGAACAGCTGTTCGCGTCGATCGTCGATCTCATCGTGGTGGTGGACGCCGACGGGTGCATCGTCCGCGCGAACCGCTCGTTCGCCACTGCGGTGCATCTGCCGGTGGACGCGCTGACCGGTCGGCCGCTCGCGGGCGTCGTCGGCAGCGAAGTCGCCGGGTGGCTCGAGACCCTGGCCCGTCCGCTCGAAGGCCCCGCCGTGAGCGAACTGACGGACACCGTGCTCGGCGGCCCGTATGCGTTCACCATCACCGACCTGCCCCCGAGTCCCGGGAGCCCTGCGGCCCGCGTGATCGTCGCCAGCGACCTGCTGCCGGTGCTCGCCCAGCGCGCCATCCCTGGCGAGTAGCGCGCGAACGCGAAACCTGACGCGCGGCTCCGTCTGGTTTCGTGCAGCCGCGGGCAGAAAGCCACAAAGTCAGCCGCTCTAAGTCCAGAAAGTCGTGAGACACTATGGACTAGTTACAACACAGGTTCGACAGCAATGCCGCTCGCCCTCGCCACTCGCGGCAAGGGAGAAGGAGGGCTGGGACGGCGTGTCTTCCCGGGAGGGAGAGGTGCGCCTGACGACCTGATGACGCATCAACACAGTGGTTCGCGCCGACGGACGGCCGAGGTGATAACCTCGGAACGTGGCGGGCCATTCGACAGGAATACGCGCGCCCGGGAGCACCGCGGCGCACGTCGAACGCGTGGACCAGCATGATTGACGAAACCTTCCTGACAACCGAAGAGGTGCTGGAGTACCTGCAGGTCAACCTCCGGACTGTGTATCGGTTGATCAAGGCAGGCAAGATCCCCGCGGTCCGGGTCGGTCGCCAGTGGCGCTTCCGCAAGTCGGACATCGACGCGTGGCTGGACAGCCAGCACACCCGGCCGATGAGCCGCACCGTGACACCGGCTCCCGTGATGGACACGCCGGTGCAGGCCGATCGGCCTGCCGGCATCCAGGGCCGTCCGCGCATCCTTGTCGTGGACGATGAGGCGAGCGTGCGCGAACTGCTGGTGAAGACGCTCTCGCTCGTGGAATACGACGTGGACGCGGCCACCGACGGACGTGCCGCACTCGACCAGCTCCGTCAGCACCAGTACGACCTGCTCATCACCGACCTGCGCATGCCCGGCATCGACGGCCTCACCGTGATCCGCGAGGCCAAGCGCCAGAAGGCGAACCTGCCGGTCATCATCATCACGGGCTACTCCACCGAGTCGGCCGCGATCGAAGCCGTGAACCTCGGCGTGTCCGGCTATCTGACCAAGCCGTTCCGCGTGCCGCAGGTGCTCTCCACGGCCGCCAAGGCGCTCGACAGCTAGCCGCGCCCGCCCAATCGCCCCGGAGTGCGCGCCGCAGCGGCGTGCTAAAGTAAGTGTTTCCGCTGCAACATGATCCAGCTTTCCGAGCTCACCAAGACCTTCGGCGATCGCACCCTCTTCGACCACGTCACCTGGCAGATTACCGACCGCGAACGGGTTGGCCTCTGCGGGCCGAACGGGGCCGGCAAGACCACGCTGCTGAAGATGATGGCCGGGCTCGAGGAACTCGACTCGGGCGCCGTGCTGATGCCGTCGGCCACGACGGTCGGCTACCTGCCGCAGGATGGGCTGAACCATCACGGCACGTCGGTGTTCGAGGAAGCGAGCAGTGCATTCGCGGATCTCCTGGCCATGAAGGCCGAGATGCACGACCTCGAGGAGCGGCTCGGCGATCCGGCGGTGCCCGACACCGAGCACGAGGCGATGCTCACGCGGTACAGCGACCTGCAGGACCGCTTCCGGCTGCGCGATGGTTACGCCATCGAGCTGAAGACCGCCACGGTCCTCCAGGGTCTCGGCTTCGAGCGCGCGGACTTCGAGAAGCGGACCGAGACGTTCTCCGGCGGCTGGCAGATGCGCATTGCGCTCGCCAAGCTGCTCCTCACGCAGCCGAACCTGCTGCTGCTCGACGAACCGACGAACCACCTCGACCTCGAAGCCCGCAACTGGCTCGAGGAGTACCTGAACGCGTACCCGCACGCGGTCATCCTCGTCTCGCACGACCGCTTCTTCCTCGACTCGGTGGTCACGCGCATCGCCGACCTCAGCTTCCGCACGCTGACCGACTACGTCGGCAACTACAGCGACTACCTCGTGGCGCACGAGGCGCGCATCGACCAGCTGCGCAAGGCGAAGCACGAGCAGGACGAGGAAGTCGCGCGCGTGAAGATGTTCATCGACCGGTTCCGCTACCAGGCGACCAAGGCGTCGCAGGTGCAGAGCCGGATCAAGATGCTCGAGAAGGTGGTGCCGATCGAGGTGCCGCCCGAACGCAAGCGCATCCACTTCAACTTCCCCGTCTGCGAGAAGAGCGGCCGCACGGTCCTCGAGCTGAAGCACGTGCGCAAGGCGTACGGCGACCTCGTCGTGTTCAAGGACCTGAACCTCCACATCGAACGCGGCGACCGCATCGCGCTGGTCGGCCACAACGGCGCCGGCAAGTCGACGCTGATGCGCATGCTCTCGGGTGAGGAAGGACCGGACTCGGGCGAGCTCGTCGAAGGCCACAATCTCGTGCGGCAGTACTTCGCACAGGACGAAGCCACGCGCATGGACCCGACGCCCACCGTGCACGACACGCTGTCGTCGGGGTCGCCCCTGCACATGGTGCCGATGATCAGGAACATCCTCGGCGGGTTCCTCTTCTCGGGCGACGACATCTACAAGAGGGTGAAGGTGCTCTCGGGCGGCGAACGCACCCGCCTGGCCGTGGCCCGCATGCTGCTCCGGCCGTCGAACACGCTGCTCCTCGACGAACCGACGAACCACCTCGATTTGGATTCCAAGGAAGTGCTGCTCGACGCACTGGTCGACTACGGCGGCACGCTCATCTTCGTCTCGCACGACCGCTACTTCGTCGAGCGGCTCGCCACGAAGGTGATCGAGGTCGGCAGTGGCGGCGTGCTCGTCTACCCGGGCACGTACAAGGAGTTCCTCTGGCACAAGGAACATCCGGAGGCCCCGCAGCTTCCGTCACACGCGCCCGCGCAGAAGGCGCAGTCCAGCAAGCCGGCCAAACCCCAGCAGACACCCGCCACCACGCAGCAGGCGAAGGGCGCCGCGCCCGCGGCCGCCCCACAACCGGCGCAGCCCTCACGCGAGGAGAAGAAACGCCTCGACGCGGAACTGCGGAAGAAGATGAAGGCCGAGTCGGCCCGCAAGGCCGAAGTCGAACGCCTCGAAGGGCGCATTGCCGAGACCGAAGCGGCCATCCGCGACCTCGAAGCCCGCATGGCCGCCCCCGGCTTCTACGACGACCGCGCCGCCGCCCAGAAAGCCGCCGACGAGCATCAGGCCCTGATGTGGAAGGTCGGCGAGCTGATGCAACGCTGGGAAGACCTCCAGTCCGACCCTGATTTGGCCGCAACCAGCGACCGATAACAAATCCGTCAGCCGATTACGGTTCTGAAGCACGGCCCGGTCGACGACCGCGGTCGCAGCCTCAGTTTTCGCCGTTTTCAGCACGATCGACGCATGCCGAGGCGGGTACACCGCTTGCCCCGGCAGACTCGAGCTGAAGTGTATGCCGGTCACCCGCCCGTCAACTGAACACGCCCGGAGGCGCCGCACGCCGCTCACCGACGCCGCCCTCGACGCAGGCGAGATGGCCGTCCACCCAGACGACCGCTTCTTCCGGCACCTGGTCGGCAGCATGCGCAACGGCGTCATCGCGATCCATCGCGACGGCCGCCTCGCGCTCATGAACGACGAGGCGTACCGCATCTTCGCGCTGACACGCGGAGCCACGGACGTGGGCCGCCCGTTCGCCGACCTGTTCCGGCAGCGCCCCGAACTCGTGCGCGTGCTCTCGGGCTCGTTCGAGATGTCGACGCTGCCCAACCGCGCGGAACTGCGGCTGAAGGATCTCGACCGCGTCATCGGCTACACGCTCTCGCTCGTGCGCGACGAGGACGGCCGCACCATCGGCGCCGTGCTGTTCTTCAAGGACCTGACGCAGGTGGAACAGATGGAGGAGCGCGAGCGCCTCCGGGATCGCCTGGCGTCACTCGGCGAAATGGCCGCCGGCATCGCCCACGAACTGAAGAACCCGCTGGCCGGCATCGAGGTGATGGCCGGCCTGCTGCGCCGCCAGGTGCCAGACTCACCAGACGCGCACGCCATCCTCGCGGACATCATCAGCGAGGCGAAGCTCGCCAACGCCATCGTCGTCGAGATGCTGGAGTTCGTGCGGCCCATCCGGCTGCAGGTGGAGGAGATCGACATCGCGCAGGTGCTGCAGCAGTCCGTGACCAACGCGGAAAGCAAGGTGCCGCGCCGCGACATCCGGATCGACCTCGACGTCGCGCGCGGCCTGCCGCTCATGGACGGCGACGACAACCAGCTGTGCCAGGTCTTCACCAACCTGCTGACCAATGCCTTCGAGGCGATGAACGGCCAGGGACACGTGCAGCTCCGCGCCGGCCTCGCGGTCGTCGAGCCAGAGGCCGATGCCGACGCACCGCCTCCCGCCCCGGCCGTGGTCGTGGACGTGATCGACGATGGGCCGGGGATTTCGACGGAGTTGAGCGACCGGATCTTCAACCCGTTCTTCACCACCAAGACGACCGGCTCCGGGCTCGGGCTGCCGATCGTCAGGAAGATCGTCGACGCGCATGACGGGCGCATCGACCTGAGCAGCGAACCCGGGAAGGGCGCGCGCTTCCGCGTCACGCTCCCGGTGTCGTCGAAGTCGAGCTGGTTCAAATAGACACGAGGCTACGCGTTATGGGTCGAATACTCGTTGCAGACGATCACGATGCGCTCCGCAGGGGGCTGGCTCGTGGCCTGGCGGAAGCCGGCCACGAAGTGGAGGAAGCCTCGAACGGCAACGCCGCCATCGAACGCCTGCACGACAGCCACTTCGACGTGGTGCTGAGCGACCTCAAGATGGGCGGCAGCGACGGCATGGACGTCCTCCGCACCACGCGGGCCCTGCATCCCACGACCGCCGTGATCCTGATGACGGCGTTCGGGTCGGTGAACACGGCCGTCGAGGCGATGAAGATCGGCGCCTTCGACTACGTGCAGAAGCCGTTCGAAATCGAGGAGATGGAGGTCAAGATCGAGAAGGCGCTCGAGATGCGGCGCCTGAAGCACGAGCTCGAGTACCTCCGCGGCACCCAGCAGGACATCTACGACTTCGACCGCATCGTCGGCTCCAGCGTCGCGCTGCAGCGCGTCCTCGACATCGTCCGCAAGGTGGCGAAGAGCAACACGACGGTCCTCATCCGCGGCGAAACGGGTACCGGCAAGGAGCTCATCGCCGGCGCCACGCACCACAACTCGCTGCGCGCCGCGCGGAACTTCGTGAAGGTGAACTGCGCGGCCCTGCAGGAGAACCTCCTCGAGTCCGAGCTGTTCGGTCACGAGAAGGGCGCGTTCACCGGCGCGGACAAGCAGCGCATCGGCCGCTTCGAGCAGGCCGACGGCGGCACGCTGTTCCTCGACGAAATCGGCGACATGAGCCCCAGCACGCAGGCCAAGATCCTCCGCGTGCTGCAGGAGCACGAGTTCGAGCGGCTGGGCGGCACGCGCACGCTGCGTGTCGACGTGCGCCTCATCGCCGCCACGAACCGCGACCTGCCGGCCATGGTGCAGGCGGGGCAGTTCCGCGAGGACCTGTACTACCGCCTCAACGTGGTCTCGATCGAGATGCCGCCGCTGCGCGAGCGCAAGGACGACATCGTGCCGCTGGCGAACTCCTTCATCCGGAAGTTCGCGGGCGAGCTGAAGAAGAAGATCGAAGGGCTGGAACCGGACGCGCAGAAACTGCTGATGCGCTACAACTGGCCCGGCAACATCCGCGAACTCGAGAACACGATCGAGCGCGCGATGCTGCTGGCCGAAGGGCGCGCCATCGCGGCGGACGACCTCCGGCTCGGGGAGTCGACGTCAGCCGGGATGGGACGCGAGCACGCGCCCGTGGTGCGCATCCCTCCGACCGGCATCCCGCTGGACGACATCGAACGCTTCGCGCTCGTGGAAGCGCTCAAGATGTCGAACTGGGTGCAGAAGGATGCGGCCGAACTCCTCTCGATCAGCCCGCGCGTCATGAACTACAAGATCAAGACGCTCGGCATCGAGTTCCCGCGCCGCCGGTCGGTGCACCTGCAGGCACCCGACCCGCCCATCGCCGCCGCTTCGTAGGAGCGGGCCGCGACGGCACGAGGTGTTGTAGCGGATGCCACTGTTGTAGGGCGGCGAGGTTCACGAGACTCGTGGGGTCCACCTTCAGGTGGACCTCCGCTCTCCGCCCTTTTCCCCTGACTCAGCTCCGTCGTCCTTCGTGTCGATCGTGGCTTCGTGGCCCGTCTTCGCGGCGCCGGCTCGCGGATGTGCGGCCTTGTAGACCTGCAGCAGCTGCGCCGCATTGACGTGCGTGTAGCGCTGCGTGGTGCTGAGGCGCGAGTGGCCGAGCAGTTCCTGGATGGTACGCAGGTCCGCCCCGCGCTGCAGCAGGTGCGTGGCGAAGGAATGCCGGAGCGCGTGCGGGCTCACGCCGTCGCGCTCGGTCACGGCGGCGTACTTCCGCACCAGGCGATCGATGCTGCGAACCGTGAGCCGGCCCCCGCGGAAGTTGACGAATAGCGGCTCGCGCTGGCGCCGAGAGGATGTGCGCCGCAGGTCGCGGCCGCGCGACCCGACCACACGCTCGTCCATGTTCCCGTTGCGTACGTAGCGCTCGCGGTCCTGGAGCCAGGCGCGGATGGCCTTGGCCGTCGTCGTGTTGAACGGCACGAGGCGCTCCTTGCCACCCTTGCCGAGCACGCGGACCATCCGCCCCGCCAGGTTCACGTCGTCGAGGTCGACGCCGGCCAGCTCGCTCAGTCGGAGGCCCGAGGCGTAGAAGAGTTCGAGGATGGCATGATCGCGCCGCCCGAGCGGCTGCTCGTCGTCTGGCGCGTCGAGCATCTTCGCCATCTCGTCCTCGGAGAGATGGGCCGGCATCCGGACTTCGCGCTTGGGCGTCGCCACCATCGAGCCCGCATCGGTGCTGTAGATGCCCTCGCGCCGGAGGTAGCGCAGGAACGTGCGAATGGCGGCGAGCTTGCGCGCCGCGGTCGCTCGCGACTGCCCTTCGGCGTGCAGCCATGCAAGGAACGAGCGGATGGCCGCGCGATCCAGCGCCTCGGGCGCGAGGTCGCGCTTCTTGAGGTCGGCTTCGGCCGCCACGTGGCCCAGGAACTGCGTGAGGTCGCTGTCGTAGGCGCGCACCGTGTGCGCAGACAGGTTGCGATTGAGGGTGAGAAACCTGAGGAACGCCTTCAGGTGCTCGATCACGCGACCCTGCCTCGCATCCACACGGCCAGTTCGTCGAGGGCGCGGTTCGACATGGCCACCTTGCGGTCGGCCTTGCCGCGTGGCGGCTTCTCGAGCGGCTCCATGATGCCGAACGTGATGTTCGACGGCTCGTAGTGCGCCGGATCCGCGTGCGAGGCGTAATAGGCAAGTGCGCCAATCGCCGTGGTGCGCGGCGGCGCGGACGTGGGCAACCCCTTCGCCAGGGCGGCCGCGTTCAGGCCCGCCAGCAGGCCCGACGCCGACGACTCCACGTAGCCCTCGACGCCCGACATCTGCCCCGCGAAGAACACCGTGGGGTGATTGCGCAGCTGCCAGGTTTCAGTGAGCACCGTGGGTCCGTTGACGTACGTGTTCCGGTGCACCATGCCGTAGCGCACGAACTCGGCGTGCTCGAGACCGGGGATCATCCGCAGCACGCGCGCCTGTTCGCCCCACTTCAGCTGCGTCTGGAACCCCACGAGGCTGAAGTGATCGGCCGCCAGGTTGTCCTGCCGCAGTTGCACCGCCGCGTAGGGGAATCGGCCGGTCTTCGGATCGGTGAGCCCCACCGGCTTCATCGGCCCGAAGCGCAGCGTGTCCTTCCCGCGATGCGCCATCACCTCGATCGGCAGGCACCCCTCGAAGAACCGCTCCTTGTCGAAGTCGTGCACCGTGGCCGACTCGGCGTGGATCAGCGCCTCGTAGAACTGCTCGTACTCGTCCTTCGTGAACGGACAGTTCAGGTAATCCCCCTGCCCGTCGTCCACGCCACACGCAACCTCGGTCCCGCCAGCCTCGCCCGCCCTGCCAGCCCCCGTCTCAGTCCCACCTGCCCTGATGGATCGGTCCCACCGCGACTGACGAAACACTTTCGTCCGGTCGATCGACTCGGCGAGCACGATCGGGCTGATGGCGTCGTAGAAGTAGAGACTGCTGCCGCCGATCAGGCGGGCAATGTCGGCCGAGAGCGCTTCGCTCGTGAGTGGACCTGTGGCGACGATCACCGGGTCCGTCGCGCTCGACGCCGGCAGCGCGAGCACTTCGTCGCGCACCACCGTGATGAGCGGATGGGTGCTGATGGCCTCCGTGATGGCGGCCGCAAACACCTCGCGGTCCACCGCGAGCGCCGCACCCGCCGGGACGCGGCTCTGTTCGGCCGCCCGCATGACCAGCGAGCCGAGCCGCCGCATCTCTTCCTTCAGGAGTCCGACGGCGTTGTCGAGCTTGTCGCCGCGGAAGGAATTGCTGCAGACCAGTTCGGCGAGGCGATCCGTCTTGTGCACGGCCGTGCCGCGCTGCGGACGCATTTCGTACAGCGTGACCGGCAGGCCGGCTGACGCCACCTGCCACGCGGCCTCGCATCCGGCGAGGCCGCCCCCGATGATGCGGATCATGACGTGACGGCTGCCTTGCGTGCCTTCTTCGGTGCGGCGGCTTTCTTCGCCGCCTTCTTCACCCCGGTCGCCTTGGCCTTCGGCGCGGCCGCGGCCTTCTTCGCCGCCTTCTTGACGCCACGGCCGCGTCCCTCGCGCGGCGGAGCGGACCGGCGCGCCTCGAGCAGATCGTTCGCCGCTTCGAGCGTGAGCGTCTTCGGGTCGACACCGCGCGGGACCGACGCGTTCGTTTCCTTGTCCGTCACGTAGGGGCCGAACCGACCTTCGAGGACCTGGAGCGGCTCCGCGCCCGGACGCTCGATGAGCGCAATCACCTTCTTCGACGCCTGACGCTTGCGCGACCGCTTCGGCTCCGCGAAGAGCTGCAGCGCACGCGCGAGGTCGCACGTGAAGAGTTCGTCCTCGCTTTCGAGCGAGCGGAAATCGTCGCCATGCTTCACGTACGGGCCGAACCGTCCGAGCCCCGCCAGCACGACCTCGCCCGACTCGGGATGGACGCCGAGCTCACGCGGCAGTTGCAGCAGCTTGAGCGCTTCCTCGAGCGTGACCGACGACTCCGTCATCTCGCCGATGAGCGACGACCGCCGCGGCTTCTCCTTCGATCCCTTGTCCGGCGTCTCCCCCAGCTGCACGTAGGCGCCGAAGCGTCCGTGGATGGCGTAGACGTTCTGGCCCGTCGCCGGGTCGACGCCGAGCAGGCGCGGTCCTTCCGCCTTCGCCCGAATCAGCTTCAGCGCGTATTCGACGGTGAGGTCGGCCGGCGCCAGGTTCGGCGGCAGCGACGCCGTTTTTCCGGGTCCGCCCTCGCCCTGCTGCAGGAAGGCGCCGAAGCGCCCGATCCGCACGCGAATCGGCTCGCCCGACTCGGGGTCGGCGCCGACATCGATGAGCGGGTACTCCGCCTGCTCTTCCGCCTGCTTCGCCGCATCCTCGAGCCCGCGGTGGTTCGTGGTGCCGCGGTAGAACTGCTCGATGAAGTGCAGCCAGTCGCGCGTGCCGTTGGAAATCTCGTCCAGGTCCTCTTCCATCTCGGCGGTGAACTCGAAGTCCACCAGATCGCCGAAGTGGGAGCTGAGGAGGTGCGTCACAGCGAAGGCCGTGTAGCTCGGCACGAGCGCCTTGCCCTGCCGGAAGATGTAGCCGCGCCGCTCGATCGTGCCGATGGTGGCCGCGTACGTCGACGGACGGCCGATGCCGAGCCGCTCGAGTTCCTTGATGAGCGAGGCTTCCGTGAACCGCGCCGGCGGCGTGGTTTCGTGCTTCTTGGATTCGAGGCCGAGGAGCGCCACATCCGCAGCCGGTTGCGCGCCGGCCACATTGATGCGGGCGCCGCGCGCCAGCTTCGGCAGCACGGTTTCCTGATCCTCGAGTTCCGCGGCCGGATCGTCGCTGCCTTCCACGTAGGCGCGGCGGAAGCCGGCGAACTCGATCGCCTTGCCGGAGGCCGTGAACACGGCCGGCTCGTTGTTCGGGCCGGTCCCGGTGATCTCGACAGTGGTGCGCAGCACGCGCGCATCGACCATCTGCGACGCCATCGTGCGCTTCCAGATGAGTTCGTAGAGGCGGAAGTCGTCGCCGGAGAGTCCGGCCTGCTGCGGCGTGGCGCCGAAGTTGGACGGACGGATGGCTTCGTGCGCTTCCTGCGCGTTCTTCACCTTGGTGGCGTAGCGGCGCGGACCGGAGTAGTAGCTGTCGCCGAACATGTCCCGGATGGCGGCCGCCGACTCGTGCAGCGCCTTCTCGCTCAGCGTCGTCGAGTCCGTGCGGTGGTAGGAGATGTGGCCGTCCTGGAACAGCCGCTGTGCGGCCTGCATCGTCCGCTCGGTGGAGAACCCGAGCTTGCGGCTCGCCTCCTGCGTCAGCGTGGACGTGGTGAACGGCGGCGCCGGCCGTTCGAAGCCGGGCTTCTCCTCGACGCTGGTGACCTGCCACGGCAGGTTCGACCGCAGGGCCGCGAGCAGCGCGTCGGCCGCCTCGCCGGTGATGACCCGCGTGTTCTTCCCGATGAAGACGCCGTTGGCGTCGAAGTCCTTGCCGCTCGCCACCCGCTCGGTGCCCACACGAGCCAGCGTGGCGGTGAACTCGCGTCCCTCACCGGACAGTTTCGCCTCGAGGTCCCAGTAGAGCGCCGTCTTGAACGCAATGCGTTCCTGCTCCCGATCGACGATGAGCCGGACCGCGACGCTCTGGACACGCCCGGCGCTCAGGCCGGTCTGGACCTTCTTCCACAGGACCGGCGACAGGGTGTAGCCGTACAGGCGGTCGAGGATGCGGCGGCTTTCCTGTGCGCGGACCAGGTTCTCGTTGACGTCGTGCGCGTCCTTCACCGCCTCGCGGATGGCCGACTCGGTGATCTCGTGAAAGACGATGCGCTTGACCGGAACCTTGGGTTTCAGCACCTCTTTCAGGTGCCAGCTGATGGATTCCCCCTCGCGGTCAGGGTCGGTGGCCAGGAAGACTTCGCTCGCATCTTTCAGCGCCGACTTCAGGGCCGCCACGTGCTTGCGCTTGTCGTTCGGCACCACGTAGTACGGCTTGAAGTCGTTGTCGGTGTCGACGCCGAGGCGTCCCCACTTCTTCTTCCGGATCTCGTCAGGAATCTCGTCGGCCGACTCGGGCAGGTCGCGTACGTGTCCGAAGCTGGCCTGGATGTCGTACAGGTTGCTGTCCAGGAACCGCTGGATCGTCCGCGCTTTCGCCGGCGACTCCACGATCACGAGTGTCTTTGCCATCTGCCTGTCACCCTAGCACGGACTGTCAAACCGGACGAAACGCCCCCCGGGCGCCCGCCTGACCACGCCCTGGAGTTCCAGGTCCAGCAACCGCGGCAGCAACCGGGCGGCCGACAAGCCCGTCTTCGTCGAAATCTGGCCCAAATCCGCCGGTTCGCCCGGCAGCAGGGCGTCCACCACAGGGTCGGCCGACGCCCCGCCGCCGGCCGTGTCCGGACGTGGCGCCGCTCGCCGGTCGGCCCACCCGAGCTCATCCATGACGTCCGCGGCGGTCTCGACCAGCCGGGCGCCGTCGCGCAGCAGGGCGTGCCCACCCCGGTTCCTGCCGCTCAGCACGTTCCCGGGCACGGCCAGCACATCGCGCCCCTGCTCCAGCGCCAGCCGCGCCGTGATGAGCGAGCCGCTCTTCTCGCCGGCCTCGACCACCACCACGGCCGACACGAGCCCGCTGATCACCCGGTTACGCTGCGGGAAGAACATGGCTTTCGGCACCGTGCCCGGCACCATTTCGCTGACGACCGCGCCGCGTTCGCGCATGGCCGCGGCCAGCACCGCGTGCTCCGGTGGGTAGATCACATCGGCGCCGCAGCCCAGCACACCCACGGTGACGCCGCCGGCGCTCACGGCACCGCGATGCGCCGCCGCATCGACCCCGCGCGCGAGTCCGCTGACGACGGTGACGCCCCGATCCGCTAGGTCGGCCGCCAGCCGTTCGGCCACGCTCAGCGAATAGGCCGAGCCCGCGCGCGAGCCGACGATCGCGACGGACGGGGTGGCGAGCACCTCGGGCCGCCCCGCCACCCAGAGCACGGGCGGAGGGTCGACGATCTCGAGCAGGCGCGGCGGATAGCCCGGCTCGTCCCAGCCGATACCCAGCAGCCCGCTGTTCGCCGCGCGCGCCAGGGCCGCGTGGCCGAGCGCCACGGCTCGCGCCGGGTCGGCCCACGCCGGAAGGCGGCCGCGGCGGCGCACCGCATCAGCACAGTGCTCGTGAAGGATGTCGAGCGGCGCGAGGCCGCTGCGAAGCTGTCCGGCAATGGTGCGCCACCGCCAGACGGGCAGGAGCGACAGCGCAATCAGGTCGGCGCGCGGAGGCATGCGAAGCTCCGGCGGTCCGCCGGCGCGCACGCCGGTCGACCGCTGCATCGC
This sequence comes from Vicinamibacterales bacterium, assembly GCA_046331345.1. Lineage (GTDB taxonomy): Bacteria > Acidobacteriota > Vicinamibacteria > Vicinamibacterales > CAVVIG01 > CAVVIG01. Next base: position 160,140 of record JAXLRA010000010.1, read on the forward strand.
GGAGGGCCCGACCGGCGTCAAGTATAGCGTCCACTGTCGCGACGGAAGGTGACAGGGATCGCCGCGATTCGAAAGTCCGGGGGCACGACTCCGTGCAAAGTCGCAGGAATTTCGTCGATCCTGCGTGGCACCCTGCTTGCTCCGCTGAGGCGTCTGATGCGGCCCAAATGCCTTGCCTCGCGCGGAACCGAGTGGCTATAGTGAGGGCAATCCGGCTCATGATCACCCTGCGTTCTGCTGTTGTCGCCGCCGTGTTCGTGCCCCTGCTGGTCACCCCGGCCCTGGCCGACAAGCGCGGCGACGCCCGTTCGGAAGTGGCCTTCGGCATCGATGTCGCCCAGCGCGGCCTCTGGCGCGAAGCCATCTACCGGTGGGAACGCGCCATCGAACTCGATCCGACCTACGCGCAGGCGCTCAACAACCTGGCCGTCGCCTATGAGCACGAGGGGCAACTCGAGAAGGCACGCAAGGCCTACGAGCGGGCGCTCGAGATCGACCCCAACAACGTGCAGATCCGCCAGAACTACGAGCTGTTCAAGGAAATCAATGACCGGACCGGAGCCGAGAAGGACAAACCGTAGCCGCGGGCTGCTGCTGCTCGCCACGGCCGCCACGGCGACCCTGCTCGCCTGCGGCCCGGTGTCGTACGAAATCCCCATCGAAACACCGATCCAGCCCAAGCTGGATGTGACGCCGTTCCAGCGGATCCTCATCGCGGGCTTCGTTACCGGCGGCACCGAGGACGTCGACACCAACCAGGAAACGGTCCGCCTGCTCCGCAGCCAGCTGCGCGCGAAGTCGGGGCTGCGCATCATCGACGCCGACGTGATGCCCCTGGTCGAAATCGCGCAGGAACAGAACCGCTCGAGCGCCGAGCCGCCCACCCAGGAGGTGGCGGCGGCGCCGCAGGAGAAGCCGGCCCAGGGCACCGCCCTGCCCCCGCGCATCCGCGAGGAGAAGGACCTCGAGCCCTACGAACGCCTGTTCGCGAACACCACCTACTGGAAGCGCATCGGCGAGGAGTACCAGAACCCGCTCATCGTCACCGGCACGGTGCTCTTCACGCCGCAGTCACGCTCCGGTTTCGTCTCGCGCGACGTCGAGCAGTACGACTCGTTCGGCCGCCGGCAGGTCATCCCGACACGCACCTACATGGAGCGCAAGGGGTTCATGCTCCGCCCGAAGTTCATCTTCATCGACGGCCGGTCGGGCGCGACGATGTACTCGGAGAGCTACCGCGAAGAGGTGCTCTACAACGTCCAGCAGAGCACCCCCGCCCTGTCGTCGTACTTCGAGCTGATGGACCGGCTGGTGCCGAACTTCCTCAGCACCCTCAGCAGCCAGAAGGTGCGCGGCACCCGCGTCCTGCTGAAATAGGGGCCACAGCCGCGGCCGGGTCCGGCCGATAACACCGGATGGGTCGCTGTACTGTGAACACCCGGGCAGGCTACACTTCCATTCGCACGATGCACGTCAGGCACTCCGGCTCGTCGCGTCGCGACCGGCGCCAGCGGCTCCTCGCCGCCCTGGGCCTGGCCCTGTGCCTGCCGGGATGTGCCGCGATGCCGGCCGCGCCGTCGCCCCCCACCCCCGCCAGCATCGCCGGCAACGTGCAGCTCTGCGTGGACGAGATCAACCGCTACCGCGCCACCATCGGCCGTCCCGCCCTCGGGCGGTCCGACGCGCTCGACAATTTCGCCGCGCAGGCCGCCGAGCACGACCACGCGGCCGGCGTGCCGCACCAGTACTTCCGGACGACCAACGGCGGCGGCGTGGCGATGGCCGAAACCGAACTCCTCCACTGGACGAACCTGGCGGTCCGCGACGTCATCAAGGAAGGGCTCGCAGGCATGTGGGCCGTCGGACCGGGAGGCGAGCACTACGGCATCCTCTCCGGCAACTACACGCAGGTGGGCTGTGGTGTCTATGTCAACGGCACCTCGGTCAGCGTCGCACAGGATTTCCGCTAGCGCCGCCGGTCCTCGTATAAACCTTTGCAATCGCGCGGGTAAGGCTGTACACTTTCCCCTTTGCACAGGTGCCGAATATGTACGCAATCGTTCAGACCAGTGGACGTCAGGTGAAGGTGACTCCCGGAGCCGTCGCGCTCGTGGACGGTACGGCGGGAGAGCCGGGAGCCGAACTGACGCTGGATCAGGTGCTGCTCGTCGAGAAAGACGGCGGCGAAGTCGTGGCCGGAGCGCCGTTCGTGGCAAACGCGAAGGTGCTGGCCGTTGTCGAAGGTGAAGCGCGCGGCCCGAAGATCCGCGTCTTCAAGAAGAAGCGCCGCAAGGGCATGCGCCGGACCAAGGGTCACCGCGCCACCTACACGCGCCTCCGCATCACGGACATCGTTCTCTAGGTTGTTCAGTCATGGCTCATAAGAAAGGTCAGGGCAGTTCCCGGAACGGTCGGGACTCCAACTCGCAGCGCCTTGGCGTGAAGGCGCACGACGGCAACATCGTCACCGGCGGCACGATCATCGTGCGCCAGCGTGGCCGTCGCTTCAACGCAGGGCTCAACGCGGGCCGCGGCAAGGACGACACCATCTTCGCCAAGATCGACGGCAAGGTGCGGTTCGAAGATCACGGCGCGAAGGGTCGCTTCATCAGCATCCTCCCCGTCGAGTCGAACTAGCGGCCACTGAATCTGGCCACCTGGCGCGTTCGCGCGGTACGGAGCGCCAGGCTTCAGCCTGGCGCCAGATGACCAGATGATTTGATGTTTGTCGACGAAGTAGATATTCACGTCACGGCGGGACACGGCGGTCGAGGCTGCCTGGCGTTCCGCCGCGAAAAGTACGTACCTCGCGGCGGTCCCAGTGGCGGCGATGGCGGCCACGGCGGCTCCATCTACATCGTCGCCAGCGCCCACATCAACACCCTCATCAACTTCCGGTTCCATCCCGAGTTCGAGGCCCAGAGGGGCGGCAACGGCGAAGGCTCCAACCGCACCGGCAAGGGCGGCGAAGACCTCACCCTCCAGGTGCCGGTCGGCACCCTCGTGTACGACCGGACGGGCGAGCTGGCCGACGCGCCGAGCCTCGTGGCCGACCTGGCCCACGACGGCGACCGGGTGCTGATCGCGAAGGGTGGCCGCGGCGGCCTGGGCAACGCGCACTTCGCCACGTCGACGAACCGTGCCCCGCGCAAGACGCAGCCCGGCGAGGACGGCGAAGAGAAGTGGCTGCGGCTCGAGCTGAAGCTGCTCGCCGATGTCGGCCTCGTGGGGTTCCCGAACGCCGGCAAGTCCACGCTCATCTCGCGCATCTCCGCCGCACGGCCGAAAATTGCGGACTATCCGTTCACGACGCTGACGCCGAACCTGGGTGTGGTCGGCCTGAGCGACGACCGCAGCTTCGTGGTCGCCGACGTGCCCGGCCTCATCGAAGGCGCGCACCGCGGCCAGGGGCTCGGACACCAGTTCCTCCGCCACCTCGAACGCACCAAGGTGCTCGTGCACCTCGTGGACGTGTCGAGCGGCTCCGGGCGCGACCCGGTCTCGGACATGGACATCATCCGGCGGGAGCTCGAGCTCTTCGCGCCGGACCTGGCCGCCAAGCCCCAGCTGATTGCGGCCAACAAGATCGACGCGCTGGACGACGAGGAACGGGCGCTCGCCGTCGAAGCGCGTGCGAAGGCGCTGCACCTGCCGTTCTTCCGTATTTCGGGTGTCACGGGTACGGGCGTACCCGGACTGCTCGAAGCCGTCTGGCGCGAGCTGGCGGCGGCGCGGGAGGCTGAGGCGGCGGACCTGGCACTCGACGAGCCCGACGACACGCCAGAGCACGAATGAGCACACGTCGCGTCGGCCTCCTGGGCGGCACCTTCGACCCCGTTCACATGGGACACCTCGACCTCGCACGCGCGGCGCAGGCCGCGCTGCAGCTCACGCAGGTGTTCGTCATCCCGGCCAACGTGCCCCCGCACCGGCCCAAGCCACTCACGTCGCACTTCCACCGTTTTGCGATGGTGGCGCTCGCCGTGGCGGGCCGCGACGGCTGGCGCGCCTCCGACCTGGAACTGCGGCACGAGGCGCCCTCGTACACGACGATCACACTCCGGCGCTTCCACGAGCGCGGCTACCACGCGAACGAGCTGTTCTTCCTGATCGGCGCCGACGCGTTCGCCGACATCACCATGTGGCGCGACTACCCGAAGATCCTCGATCGTGCCCATTTCGTGGTGGTCTCACGCCCGGGGTTTTCGGTGACCACCCTGCCGGCAAAGCTGCCGGCGCTGGCGCCCCGTATGCTGGCGATGGGACCCGGAGTCGAGATACCCGAGACGCCGTCGATCCTCCTGATCGACGCCGCCACCTCCGACGTGTCGTCCACGGCCCTGCGCTCACACCTGGCTCAGGGTGCGCCGACGGACGGCATGCTCGACCCTCGCGTGGCACAGCACATTTCGCAGCACGGCCTCTATCGTTCGCAGACGCCGGACCGGAGAGCAGGAACCGCAGCGGCCGATGCCGCGGCAGGCAGGTTGCATGGCCAAGACTGAGAAGCGCAGCAAGAAGGCACCGAAGATCCCGACGTCCATCCAGCTCGCCGTACAGGCAGCCGAGGACAAGAAGGCGAACGAACTCGTCGTCCTGGACCTGCGCAAGGCCCAGGGCTTCACCGACTTCTTCGTGATCTGCTCCGGCACCAACGCGCGTCAGATTCGTGCAATTGCCGACGGCGTGCAGGAGGCCCTGCGGGCCCAGGGCGAGAAGCCGGCACACGTCGAAGGCTACGACCGCTCCGAATGGATCCTGCTCGACTACTTCGACTTCATCGTCCACGTGTTCGCGCCGGAGACGCGCGCGTTCTACGGGCTGGAGCGCCTCTGGGGCAACGCGGAACAGGTGCCGGCCGACGGCACGGCGGAGCCGACGGCGGACGTCGACCAGGACGGCGCGGAGGACGCCGCGCCACCGAAGAGGCCGGTGCGGGCGAAGCGCAGCATCAAGGCGAAGGTGCTGAAGGAAGAGACCGAGTAGGTCCGCCAGCGCGGTCGCTCCTGCGCGACTGCCTGGACGGACTCATCAGCGTGCTGCTCGCGCCGGCCTGCGCCGCGTGCGGGCAGCCGCTCCCCCACCCTACCCGCGGCTGCGTCTGCAGCACCTGCTGGCAGCAGGTCGAACGCGAGATCCCTCCACTCTGCTCGCGCTGCGGTGCACCGCCTGGTCCGGCGTCCTGTAGTGCCCACCTTCAGGTGGGCGATCCGACGCAGCCGCCGCACCTCTGCGTCCACTGCGCGCTGACACCGTCTGCCGTGAAGGAGGCCCGTGCCGTCGGCCCCTACACCGGCACGCTTCGCAGCATCGTCCACGCCTTGAAGTACGACGGCCGGCGCTCCCTGGCGCGCCCGCTTGGTGCGCTGATGTGCGAGGCCGGTGCGCCGCTGATCGGCGCCTGTGATGTGGCGGTGCCCGTACCGCTGCACGCGCGCAGGCGTCGCGAGCGTGGCTTCAACCAGGCGACCGACCTCGCCCGCCAGCTCGGTCTGCCCGTCGTCCACGCCCTGGCGCGCACCCGCCATACCCACACGCAGACGGCCCTGCCCGCCACCGAGCGGCACGCCAACGTCACCGGGGCGTTTCGCGCCACGCGCCACGTACGCGCGCTCGCCGGCACCACGGTCGTCCTCGTGGACGACGTGAGGACGACGGGCGCGACGCTGGAGGCGTGCGCGGTGGTGCTGAAGGATGCGGGGGTGCGGGAGGTGTTCGCGCTTACGGCAGCGCGAGTCGCGACGCCACGTGCGTGAAGACGTCGGCAGCGATGTCGTCCTTCGACCGTTCGCCGTTCAGCAGCAGCCAGCCGTCGCGCGCCGCCAGGCGATGGTACGAGGCCCGCACGCGATGCTGCAGCGCGAGATCGCGCTCGTAGCGATCGCGATCCGTCGCCTTGCGGGTCACCGCCGTCTCGGGCGCGATGTCGAGCATGATGGTCAGCGACGGACGCGGCAGGAACTTCTGGATGTCCATCAGCCACTCCGCGTCGAGCCCGAACGCCTCGCCGTAGGCGACGCTCGAGGCGAGGTAGCGGTCGCAGATGATGAACGTGCCCGCGTCGAGCATCTGCTGCAGGCGCGGACGCCACTCGTAGCGGTTCGCCACGTAGAGGAGCTGCATCACGTCGGCCCCGTACTCGCGGTCGCCCGCGAGCGCGCTGCCGATCTCGCTGCCGATGCGGGTGGTGTAGTCGGGGAAGTCGACGAGCTGCACGGTGCGGCCCATCGCGGTGAGCCGGTCACGCAGGCGTTCGGCCTGCGTCTGCTTGCCGCTCTGGTCGAGCCCTTCGAAGGCGATCAGATGTCCGGCCATCGGCGTCAGCGGGTGGCGGCCGGCGCCGGAGCGGATTCGAGCGTCAGCATGTCGTCCACCGTCTGCCGGCGGCGGATCACCTGCCACGTGCCGTTGTCGACCATCACCTCGGGCGGCAGCGGACGCCGGTTGTAGTTGGAGGACATGGCGGCGCCGTACGCTCCAGCGTCGCGGATCACCAGCACGTCGCCGATCGCGAGCGGCGGCAGCATGCGGTCGCGGCCCACCACGTCGCTGCTCTCGCAGACCGGACCTACGATCTCGTAGTGCGTCGGCTGCTCATCCGACTCGCGCACCGGCTCGATGCGGTGGAACGCACTGTAGAGTGCGGGACGCATCAACTCGGTCATGCCCGCGTCGATCACGGCGAACTGGCTCACGGCGTTGCGCGGCTTGATGTCGATTACCCGGGCCAGGAGCGCCCCCGCGGGGCCGACGATCGATCGGCCCGGCTCGAGGACGATGGGGAGGCCGGTGGGGCGCACGGCGTCGACCACGGCCTGCACGTACTCGCGGATGTCCAGCACAGGCCCGCCGTCGTAGGAGATGCCGAGCCCGCCGCCGACGTCCACGTATTCGAGCGGCATGCCCTGGGAGGCCAGTTCGGTGGCCATGCCCGCGACGAAGTGCGCCGCGCCGCGCAGCGGATCCAGGCTCGTGACCTGCGAGCCGATGTGCACGTGCACGGCCACCAGCTTCAGGAACGGACGCCCGTTCAGGGTGGCGAAGAGTTCGCGGGCAGCGTCGACCGGCACGCCGAACTTGTTGATCTTCAGACCCGTCGAAATGTGCGGATGACTCTTCGCGTCGATATCGGGATTGATGCGCACGGCGACACGCGCTGGCGTGCCGAGCCGCTGGGCGATGGCCTCGATACGGGCCAGTTCTCCCGCCGATTCGACGTTGATGGCCTTCAGGCCGAGGGGCACCGCCTGCTCGAGTTCCGCGGGCGACTTGCCGACCCCCGTGAACACGATCTGGTGCGGCTGGAATCCCATCCGCTTCGCGACCTCGATTTCCCACACCGAGTTGGCGTCGGCGCAGCTGCCGAGGGCCTGCAGGAGGCGGCCGATGGCGAGGTTCGAGTTGGCCTTGAGGGCGTAGTGGAGCGCGTGCGGGTAGCCGTCGAAGGCGTCGTCCAGGGCCGTGAAGCGCTGGCGCAGGGTGGCGGCGCTGTAGACGTAGACGGGCGAGCCTTCGGCGTCGGCAATGGCCTGCAGGCTGACGCCGTCGCACACGAGGTTACCGGCGAGTTGAGCGATTCCAGTCACGGGTCGACTCTCGACTATACCACCTGACATAATGTGACCCTGCGTCTGCCGTTATGTCCTTCGAACCTTCCACTGCGCCGGACGACACCGAAGCGCTGATCCAGCGGTGCCTCGCCGGCGACCAGGCCGCCTGGGAACGCATCGTCCGCCTGCACTGGCGGCGGGTGTTCAACGTCGCGTACAAGTTCGTGGGCAAGCACGACGAGGCGGAAGACCTGACCCAGGACATCTTCGTCAAGATCTTCAAGTCGCTCGGCACCTTCGACAGGCGCGCCAATTTCCAGACCTGGCTGATCAGCGTCAGCCGCAACCTGTGCATCGACCACTACCGCAGCGTCCGCAAGGAGCGGCAGACGATCGACCGGGATGTGGACGCGAACGAGCTGTCGCCCACGTCGCACGAGCCCGGCCCCATGGCGTCGCTCGAGCAGCAGGACCGGGTGACGCTGCTGCGCCAGGCGCTCGCCTCGCTGCCGGAGTCGCTCAGGACGGCGGTGCTCATGCGCGACATCCAGGAACTCTCCTATCAGGACATTGCCACGCGCCTGAACCTGCCGGAAGGCACGGTGAAGTCGCGCATCAACCGCGGCCGCAACGAACTCGCCCGCCAGATCAAGCGGCTGCGCGGCGACGATTACAGCCCGACCAGCTCGTCTCCCGCGAGCCGGTCCGGCACTGGAGCCTAGCGATGAACCTCAAGACCGATCAGTCCGGCGCCGTCTCGATCGTGCGTGTGGGCGAAACCCGGATGATGTATCCGATGCTGGCGGACTTCTCCAGTACCGTGTCCGGCCTCATCACCGCCGGCGCGCGCAACATCCTGATCGACGTGAGCCCGGTCACCTACGTGGACAGCGCCACCATCGGCTGCTTCATGGACCTCTACCGCACCGTCTCCGGCGTGAGCGGCCGCATCAAGCTCTCCGGCGTGCAGAAGCGGGTGGAAACCATGCTCACGATGACCGGGACGCAGAACTTCATCCCGCTGTTCACCGACGAAGCGACCGCGCTCAAGAGTTTCGGGGCGTAAGGCGATGCGTACGATCACGACCACCACCGGATCCGAGGTCACGCTGGATGGCGACCTGCTCGCCATCATGGAACTCCTCTACCGCGAGGTGACGGCGCGCAAGGCGCTCGACCGCACCTTCGAGGACATGATCAAGGAGATCCATCACCTGATCGACCAGATGACGGAGGAGGAACGTCGCACCTACTTCGTCGAGAGCCTGTTCCTGAACACCGTGCGCTACGAGAACGACAAGCTCGAGGCGTACATGAAGAAGCTGTCCCGCAAGTAGGAAGCGGTCCTGTGTCCCTGAACTTCCTGTCCACGCGTTTCCGCTGCACCTGGCCGTGGGACATCCTCGTGATGCTCTGCGATGGCCGCTTCGTCTGCGGCTGCGCCGACCCCTACGGGCGGCGCGTGCTCGGCGATGCGCGCGCCGGCGGCGTCCGCGATGCGTGGACCGGCGCCACCATCACGAAGCTCCGCGAGGACCTCAACAACGGCGGCTCGAAGTTCTGCGGCGACTGCGCGCTGAAGCTCCCGCTGAAGAAGGACGAAGCGCCGCGCGTCCGCCCGGTGGACGCGGGCCCGTTCCCCGGGCGCATGTACGTGGAGTGCACGGCGGCGTGCAACATCTCGTGCAACCAGGCGTGCTGCAACCCGGAGAGCGGCATCACGCGCACGCGCGAAGCGGGCATGCTCGACTTCGAGCTGTTCAAGCGGGTGATGGACGAGGTCGGCCCGCACCTGAACCGGCTGGACTTCTTCAACTACGGCGAGGCGTTCCTCCACAAGCGCGCGGTGGAGATGTGCGAGTACATCAAGACGCACTACCCGCATATCTACCTGTACACGAGCACGAACGGACTCGCACTTTCCGAGGAGAACGCCCGGCGGCTCGTGCACTCCGGTATCGATGAAGTGACCTTCTCGATCGACGGCGCGCGCCAGGAGAGCTACGAGCAGTACCGCCGCCGCGGCAAGCTGGACGTGGCGCTGCGCAACCTGCGCGCCATGGCTGACGAGAAGCAGAAGAGCGGCCGCTCACTGCCCTTCCTCAACTGGCGCTACATCCTCTTCAAGTGGAACGACTCGGACGAGGAGATGCAGCAGGCGCGCGACATGGCGAAGGAGCTCGGCATCGACCGCCTGTGCTGGGAAATCACGGACCATCCCGAGGACTCGTTCTCGCGCCGGTTCGTGCCCGGCTCGCCCGACTACGAAGCCATTCGCCGTGAAACGTGGGACGACAGCAACCTGGGCAACGCCATCCCCGGCGCCACCCCCCGCGCGCTCATCGAGGTGAAGACGGTCTTCGGGCTGCCGCTCATCGGCCGTGGCAAACGCCCGCTCACGGTGCGCACCCGCGTCCGCAACCTCAGCCAGCGCGCCTTTCCGAACGACGGCGCGCAGGGGCGTCGCCTCGTCCGTCTCGGCGCGCAGCTCTGTCGCCAGGACGGCTCGCTCATCAACCTCGACTTCGCCAGAGCCGACCTGCCGAAGCCGCTTCCTGGCGGTGCCGTCACTGAACTGGACGTGCACCTCAAGGAACTGCCCGAGCCGGGCCGCTACGTCCTCAAGTTCGACATGGTGAGCGAAGGGGTCGAGTGGTTCGAGAAGTGCGGCTCGCCGACCACAACGCAGGGACTCTGGGTGATCTAGGGGAACTCAGAAGTCAGAACTCAGAAGTCAGATCCCACACGCTCTCGGAGCGAACTCATTCGTAGCGCCACTTCAGTGTGGCGGCCTGCGTCATGAAGTACGCAATCAGGAACAGCCCGAGGGCGGAGGGCGCCACCTGCGACCAGGGTTGCCCCCACTCCACCACGTTTCCCACGAACGCGGACACCATCCCCGACAGGGCTGACACCACCTTGTAGATGTGTTCAGGCAGCCAGAGGCGCTGGAACCACGCACGGGGGAACGTCCATCGCGCACCATCGTAGGCGAGGACGAAGGCGAGGGCACCAAGGGCCGACCACACCACCACGGGCCGGCTGCTGCCGACGTGCGGCGCCTCGATCAGGATGGGCACCAGTGCCGTCGCTGCCGCGGCGGCGAGTACCGTCCACGCCAGGTCGATACCCTGCGGCCCTGCCGAACGCGTGCGGGCGACGCGCCAGCCGCTCACCGAGACGTAGGTGACCAGCAGCGTGAGCACCGCGAACAACGGCAGGAAGCGAAAGGCGACGAGACCGATGAAGGCGCTGCCGGTCACGAGGAGCGCCGCCCACATGAACCATCGTCCGCGGCGTCGATGACGCTCGCCGGCCTTCCCCAGAACGAGCTGCGCGGCTCCAAGCGCCATCCCGACGATGCCCACGCCGATGTGGACGCCGAGATTGAGCAGATGCGGAATGGTCATGCGGCGATCAGGGCTTGATCGCCGCCAGCCGCACTACGCGTGTCGTGCCGCGGCCGAAGTCGGCGGGTGCCTCGGTGTCGTCGTAACGGACGATGCGAAAGCCGGGGAAGAGCGTGAGGAGTTCGTTGGTGTCGAAGACCACCGAGCCGCCGATCGGGCCGCTCTTCGTCGCGTCGCGGTGGAACGCCTCGAGGAGGACCATGCCACCGGGCCGCAGGGACCGCTGGACGTTGGCCACGTGCTCCCGACCACCGACGTAGCTGAGGACGATCAGGTCCCACTGCGCGGTGCCCCAGTCGAAGTCGGAATCCTTCGCCACCGTGGCGGTGATCCGGACGCCCAGCGTCGAGGCCTGCGCCTTCGCGGCGTCGACGGCACGCTCGGCGGGATCGAAGCCGACCGAGGTCCACCCCTGCTGCGCGAGATAGATCGTGTTGCGCCCCTGGCCCATGCCGACGTCGAGCGAGCGCCCGGGCTTCACGCCCTTGATCATGTCGACGAGGAACGCGTTCGGCGCCGTGTTGAAGGTGGGGTTCTCGGCGGTGAGGATGCGGTTCCACCGCTCGACCTCGGCGCGGTCGCCCACCTTGCGCACGGTCTCGATGTTCGATCGGACGGATGCGTCGCTCATGCCCTGCCTCGTCAGTTCCTGCGCGTACAGTGTGAACACCTTCTCATCGTCTGCTTCCCGGAGTTCGGGGCGCACGCCGAGCCAGGCCCTGAACGTTTCGTAGATCTTCAGCTGTTCGGGCGTGGGTGGCGCGGGGGCCTGCGCCCCGGCGATGTGGGACATGGCGAGCACGACAGGCAGGACACAGAGCAGGGTGCGGACTGCGGACATGAGCGACTCCATCGCTGCGGAGAAAGCCCGGGCACAGGACTCCTGGACCCGCTTATTCTGCGTCAAGTCCGGCCCACCGGTGTCTCACGATTCAGCAACATCCCATCGCCGGTGGACGCGGCGCGCCTCGTCGCCGGCGCGTCGATCCCGGATCTGCGTCAGGTGGTGCCGCAGGTGGACCACGTAGTCCTCGGCGATGAAACCGAGGCTGACCGCCTCTCCGGTGCCGATGCGGCAGGGCACGGAGGCGGCAGCCTCGGGTATCCGGCGTATCACGTGCGCGAGGTGGCGGTTGTACGCGCGCCAGAGTTCGATGAGGTCTGTCCACGGCTCGTGCTGGTAGCCCTGTGAACGCACCCAGGCTTCCTGCTCGTAGCCGGGGAACGAGAACGCCTCGACCTGCTGCGCCCGCACGAAACGGTGGTGATTGTTGGCGGCCGAGTCGACGAGGTGCCCCAGGATTTCCTTGATGGACCAGGCACCCGACGCCGGCTTCGACGCGGCGGTCGCCTGGTCGATGGCGCGGAGTTCATCCGTGGCCTGCTCGATGGTGCGGGCGAGATCGTCGGCGACCGCGTTCAGCATGAGGTCGAGTGTACGCCGGCTGCGCGCTCCCGCGTCTCATCGACGAGGTCTCCCGACTTGCGGCGCGTTGAAACTACTGCGTGACCAGGACGATGGCTCCGGTCGGAGCGGGCACGCCGCCGTCCGGCTCGATCGACACCGCGAAGCCGGCGGGCTCCGCGGGTGCGTCCGCCCCGACTGGAAGCGATGTCGTGACGTTGCCTTGCGGGTCAGGCTTGACCAGACCGGCGCTGACCGGGGCACCGCGAGTGAGGTACCAGAGCTGGTAGGTGCGGTTCTCCGGCAGCGCGGGCAGCTGCGTGGCCGCGAACAGGACGCCGCGCGAACGGCTGATGAACGCACGGCCGCTCGCACGCGCCGCCGGCCCCTGACCGGCGAGCTTCAGATCCACGGCGTCGGGCGCAGTCAGCAGCGCCAGGCTCGCACGCGCGGTCGTCGCATCCTGCGTCGCCGCCGCCAGGCGCGCTTCGGACACGCGGAGCCTGGCGACCGCCTCGACAAGCCGGCCCTGCGCGTCGTCCAGCTGGTGCTGCAACGTGCGCGCGTAGAGGCCCGCGCCAACGGCCGCGAGCAGCATGGCCGCCGCCGCGAGCCAGCCGGCCCAGGCCGACGCGTTGCCAGCCCGAGGCGCCGCCGCACGCGCGTCGGGCGTGGACGACGGGTTCGGGAACGGCAGGGTGGCCGCAGGCTGCTGTGCTCCCGCCGCCGCGAGCACACGCTGGCGGAGCGACGCCGGCGGCTCGACCAGCGGTACGGCGTGCGGCAGGGCATCCACAACGCCGCCCAGGGACACGACCTCGGCGGCGCACGCCTCGCACGTGCGGACATGCGCCTCGAGGAGCGCCCGCTCGTCCGCGCCCAGGGCGCCGAGCACGTAGAGGCCGATCGCCTCGCGCAGTTCGGTGTGTTCGTGCTCGGTCATGCCCCTGCACCTGCCAGGCAGTCGCGGATCTTCAGGAGTCCCTGCCGGACGCGGGTCTTGATCGTGCCAAGCGGCACCTCGAGCTGCTCCGCAATCTCGCTGTGCGACAGTCCGTCGAAGTAGGCCAGCTCGATCGCAATCCGCTGAAGGTGCGGCAGCGTGCCGAGCGCACGCCGGATCTCGCGCGCACGATGCTGCCACTCGACGCGCACGTCCTGGCCAGCCGATCCGTCGGCGACATCGATGGGCATCTTTGTGTGCACCAGCTCGGGCCTGACCTTCCGTCGCCGGAGCACATCGATCGCCCGCGTCCGCGTCATCGTCACCAGCCAGGCGACCACGTTGCCGCGCGTGACGTCGAACCGCGCAGCCTGGCGCCACGCCTGCGAGAACACGTCCTGGACGATGTCCTCGGCGTCGCCCTGATCGCGGAGGATGCGCAGCGCCAGCGAGTAGATCAGCCGTCCGTGACGATCGTACAGCTCGGCCAGCGCGTCGTGCTCGCCGCGCGCCATGCGCTCGAGCGCGACCTGATCGTCTGCCGCCGTTCGTGATGAGCCGGCGATCGCCAGCAGGATCCAGAACATGGTTCAGAGAAGAGACGCCACATGGTCGTGACGTCCTTGGCGAGTCATGAGGATAGCAGAGAGAGGAGACACCAGACTCACCGATGGATGCGTGATCCGAGAGCGCCACCGCGGAGCGCGCGGAGGTCGCGGAGACGAACCTGGTGAGAACGTCTTCTCCGTGTCCTCTGCGCCCTCCGTGGTGGCGAGCGTCGTACTCGAGCTAGGAGCGACTGGCCGCGCGTGCCGCCTGCTCGATCTCGCGCGCGTGCGCGAGGAGGCGTTCGTCCGTGCTGCCGGTGCGGCGGGCGCGCGCCATGGCGGCCGATGCGTCGGTGAGCCGGCCCGCCCGGAAGTACGCCATGGCCAGCGCGTGATCGGTGGTGATGTCATGGCGGCGCCTGGCGACGTCCTCCGCGATCCGCACCGCGAGATCGGGTTTCCGGCCACGCTCTGCGAGGAAGAGCGCCAGGTTCGCTTCGGTCTGGGCAGGGGGCGGACCCGCGAGCTGCTCGGCCAGGTCGTAGGCATGTTCCGCGTCGGCCGCGCGCCCGGCCTCCGCGTGCAGGTCGCCGATGCGCGCCGCGAGGTCGAGCGTGGGCGTGCGCGACAGCTGGTCGGTGAACGCCGCGAGTGCCCCTTCGCGGTCGCCCACGGCAAGGCGCACCTTGCCCAGGCCCACCATGGCGAGCGGGTAGCGGGGATACAGGAAGACCGCGCGCCTGAACTCGCGCTCCGCGTCGGAGGGGTGTCCCCTCTTGAGATGCAGCTCGCCGATCTGCGTGGCGGTCCACGCCTGGCCTTCGACGTCCTGCGGCGGCGCCGACGCGAACGCCGTCTGCATCGCCTCGAGCGCGCCGTCCAGGTCGCCCGTCAGCTCGCGGGCGTACGCCACGCGCGCGTAGGCGGCCGCCGACGGGCGCATCCGCATCATCTCGTCGAAGCACTCGAAGGCCTTGTCGTAGTCGCCGAGTTCGAGGTGCGCGTCACCGATCACACCGTAGTTCCACGCGTCGGCAGGACGCATGGCCCGTGCACGTTCGCCAACCTCCAGCGCCTCGTCGAACCGATGGAGCGAGAGGTTCGCGGCGCCGAGCAGGCGGAGCGCGTCGTAGGTGCCGGGCGATGACTTCAGGGCGGCTTTCAGCACGTCAGCCGCCCGCGCAGCGGGACGACCGTCGTTCGACGCCCGCGCCTGCCGCAGCAGGGCGTCCGCCAGCAGCACCGCGGACGCCAGATCGTTCGGCTGCGACGCGAGCCGCTGCTCCATCTCGGCCACGCGTGTCGCGAGGCCGTCGGCAGAGGTCGGCGGGCCGCCGGGCATGCCAACGCCTGGCGCCATCGTGGTTTGTGTGTCGTCCGCCGTGCTGATGCGGCCTGCCAGCGACGGCCGGGGCAGCAGGCCGATCGCCACGCCAGCGACGACGATCGCACACGCAAGCCAGAGTCTCTTCATGAGCAGGCGTCTCCTCATCCGTGATCCCGACGAAAGCTTTTCCACAAAGCGCTACCGCGGAGGACGCTGAGGTCACGGAGACGGGTAAGGCTTTCCTCCGTGTCCTCAGCGTCATCCGTGCTGGCGATTTCGTGCTGCGCTACGGGACCTCGTAGCCCTGGTGCGGAGTGGCCATGTAGGGGAACGTCGGCATGAACGACTTCTCGTTCGCATCGACACCATCGCCCACCAGGTTGTTCGGGCTCTTGTTCGGCAGGCCGAGCAGGCCGTTCAGGAACGGTCCGTAGCCCTGCGCCACCGCCTTCAGCTCGATGTCCACCACGTCGTCTTCGAGGCGACGACCGTTGGGGAAGCCGGCCAGGTCGCCAGCCAGCACGCCCAGCGGGCTGCCGGCGCCGACAGCGGCGGTCGGTGCGATGGCGGTGTTGAGCCGCAGGAAGTCGGCCTTCACCGGTCCCGTGTAGTTCAGCCCCTGGACACCGGTCAGCAGAATCGCCACGAGGTCGGCACGGTTCGTCGTGTCCACCGGCTGCAGTGCGCTGCCATACAGCGTGTTCACCAGGCGGGCCAGTTCAGGACTCTGGTAATAGCTCTCGAACTGCGCGTCGTCGGACGGGTCGGTGCGGTTCCACCGATCCTTCTTGCCCAGCGGGATGATCACTTCGTTGATCAGCGGCTCACCGAGCCGCGACACCTGCACGAACCGGCCAGAGTCGTCGTAGCCGTCGTCCTCCCGCCCCTGGCGACGGACCCGCATCTGCTGTCGGCTCGCCGTGGCGTAGATGCCGATCGACGGACGCCCGGGCTTCACGATCAGCGCCTTGGGAATCTGCAGCGCGATGGTGTGGGTGTTGAAGTTGGCGACACCGTCCTTGCCTGGCGCCGGAGGGAGCGGCAGCAGGTGCGCCGCGTTGAAGGGACGCAGCCCGCCGAGGTCGAAGATCGACCCCAGGTCGACGAAGAACGCATCGTCCCGCTGTCCGGCGAACACCTTCACGCCGTTCGGCAGCGTGCGCACCGCCGCGGCGGCCAGTGCCGGGTAGTTGGGCGTCGAGCGCGGGCCGATGTTGTCGGGCGGCGTGGGGATGCCGGTGCCCAGCACCTTGTCCCGATCGGAGCGGCCGGGGCCCCGCGTGACCATCGTGACCGAGTAGGTCTGCGGGCGGTTCCAGCTCGGATCGGTGAGCGAGGAGATCGGCAGGGTGTTGTAGAGGAACGAGTCGGGATTGCGCGTCTCAGTCTTGAAGCGGAACTGGAAGGAGACGTCCTCCAGGCCGTCGCCGCTGTTCTCGATGTGGATTTCGTAGAGCGCGGTGTCGTCGAAGGCCGGGAAGTTCGGCCCACCAGCCGGCTGCTCGAGCGGAATGTAGTTGGCGAGGATCGTCACGGTGTCCGGGGCATCCGGGCTGACGAACGCGTAGAGGTCCGTGTTGTCGGCGGTCGGGTCCTGGCTGATCAGCGGCGCCTCGCGATGGCTCGACGCCTTTCCGGTCCTGGTCAACTGGAGGCCCACGAGCGCTCCGAGCACAACGGCAAAGGTCACCCACTTCTTCATCGATCCCCCTCCGATTCCTCGATATCTATCGATTCCGTTTGGGGAGCAGACCCCGGCGTCAGCGCCGGGATGCGGTCGCTCCGATCAGCACTACGGCTGGAACCGCGAATCGGATTGCCTGGGGGATTGAAGGGAGTTCGAGGGCAACAGTGCCCGAGTGGCCTGCCGCAAAATGAAAACGGCCGGCGATGAGCCGGCCGTCTGGCGTTAATCGTGGGGTCCGTCCGCCTCCACGCCTTCAGCGCTACGGCGAGATTACTGCGCGGCGTGCACCGCAGCCGCGACACCCGCAGGGGCCGAGGCGACATCCGCGGTGCGGCTGCCGACGAGCGTCCAGCAGTCGGTCGCTTCGAGAATCTTGCCCGCGAACTCCGTGTGCAGGCCATGGCCCGCGCGGTGCGCCACGAGGTGGCCAATCACCGGATAGCCGACGAGCGCGAGGTCGCCCACCGCGTCGAGAATCTTGTGCCGCACGAACTCATCGTCGAACCGGAGGGCGTTGTTGAGCACACCCGTTTCGCCGAGCACGATGGCGTTGTCGAGCGAGCCGCCAAGCGCGAGGCCGTTCTGGCGCAGCATCTCGACGTCCTTCAGGAACGTGAACGTGCGCGCCGGCGCGATGTCCTCGATGAAGCTGTCTTCGGTAATCGTGATGGTGCGCGCCTGGTGGCGCAGCAGCGGGTGGTCGTAGCTGATGCTGTAGGTGACCTTGAAGTGCTCCGACGGGTAGAGCGCAATGCGCTTGTCGCCCTTCGAGAGCGAAATCGGCTGCGTGATCTTCAGGTACTGGCGCGACGCACCCAGCGTCTTCACGCCAGCTTCCTGAATGAGGTAGATGAACGGCGCCGAGGAGCCGTCCATGATCGGCACTTCCGGCGAGTTCAGCTCGATGAGCACGTTGTCGATGCTCATGCTGACGAGCGCAGCCAGGAGGTGCTCGACGGTCTCGACCGAGACCTGGTTGCACGAGAGCGCGGTCGCGAGGTTGATGCCCCGGAGGTGCTGGACACTGGCCCGGACTTCGTTGTCCCCGAGGTCGGAACGCCGGAAGCGGATGCCGTAATCGGCGGGAGCCGGCTTCAGCGAGAGCTGAACCTTGTTCCCGGAATGAAGGCCGATGCCGACACAGGAGATGGCTCGACGAAGCGTGCGCTGTGCGTCCATGTTTCTCTCAACGAGCGGGGACATGCACAGACGAGCTGAGCAAATGTGGTGCCCGATTCGTCATTCCGCGAATCGGGTCGAGAACGCGCCGATCATCGTGTGAATTCGCCGATCTTCGCCTGTATGTTCGCCAACGACTCAGCCTGGGCTGTGGCTCGACGGCCACAGGGCTTTCGCTGAAAAGCGTGGTGATTCTACCACACGCCTTGGGCCAGCTCAGCGAAGCCTGCCCGGCCGCCCACGTCAGACCGCCTCCGTCCGGACCGGCCGCCCGGTCTCGGCCGAGAAGAGCTCGGCCAGGTAGCGCCCGGTAGCGGACGCCTCCCGCCGCGCGACCTCCTCCGGCGTCCCCTCGGCGATGATCCGGCCGCCCCCGATGCCCCCTTCCGGACCGAGGTCGATGACATGGTCCGCCGTCCGGATGACATCGAGATTGTGCTCGATGACCACGACGGAGTTCCCCTGATCGACCAGCCGGCTGAGCACGTCCAGGAGCTTCCGCGTGTCCTCGAAGTGCAGGCCGGTGGTCGGCTCGTCGAGGATGTAGAGCGTCTGCCCGGTGCCGCGGCGCGAGAGTTCCTTCGAGAGCTTCACGCGCTGCGCCTCACCCCCCGACAGCGTCGTCGCCGACTGCCCGAGCGCGACGTAGCCCAGGCCGACGTCCTGCAGCGTGCGGAGCTTCGTGGCAATCGCCGGGAAGTTCTCGAGCAGCGGCAGCGCCTGGTCGACCGTGAGTTCGAGCACGTCGGCAATCGACTTTCCGCGATAGGTGATGTCCAGCGTCTCGCGGTTGTACCGGCGGCCCTTGCACTGCTCGCACGTGACGTAGACGTTCGGCAGGAAGTGCATCTCGATCGCCATGACGCCGTCGCCCTGGCACGCCTCGCACCGCCCGCCCTTCACGTTGAAGGAGAAGCGCCCCGGCTTGAAGCCGCGCTGCTTGGCCTCGGGCATCATCGCGAACAGGTCGCGGATGAAGGTGAAGAGCCCGGTGTAGGTGGCCGGGTTGGACCTGGGCGTCCGGCCGATCGGCGACTGATCGATCTCGATCACCTTGTCGACCAGCTCGATGCCGTCGATGCGATCGTGCGCGCCCGGTTCGTCCGCCGCCCTGAAGATCGTCCGCGCGAGCGACTTGTAGAGGATGTCGTTCACGAGCGTCGACTTGCCCGACCCGCTCACGCCGGTCACCGCCGTGAACACCCCGAGCGGAATCCGGACGTCAACGTTCTTCAGGTTGTTCTCGCGCGCGCCGCGGATGACGATCTCGCCCTTCGGGGTCCGCCTCGTGCGCGGCGTCGGAATCGACTTCGTGCCCGTCAGGTAGGCGCCGGTAATCGACGACTCGTCCTGCATCAGCTCGGCGGCCGTGCCCTGGAAGATCACGTGCCCGCCGTGCTCGCCCGCGCCGGGACCGAGATCCACCACCCAGTCCGCCGTGCGAATCGTCTCCTCATCGTGTTCGACGACGATGACGGTGTTGCCGAGGTCGCGGAGCCGCGCCAGCGTGCCGAGCAGCTTGCGGTTGTCGCGCTGGTGCAGGCCGATGGACGGCTCGTCCAGCACGTAGAGGACGCCCGTGAGGTTCGCGCCGATCTGCGTGGCCAGGCGGATACGCTGCCCTTCGCCGCCGGAGAGCGTGGCGGCGCTGCGCCCGAGCGTGAGGTAGCCGACCCCCACATCGTGCAGGAATCGCACGCGTTCCTGGATCTCGCGCAGGATGCGCTCCGCGATGATCGCTTCGCGGTCCGTCAGCTGCAACGCGTCGAACACCGCGAGCGCCTCGGAGATCGGCAGATCCACGTAGTCCGCGATCGTCTTCCCCTTCACGCGCACGCCGAGGCTCTCGGGCTTGAGCCGCAGGCCGTGGCACGTCGCGCAGGGCCGCATGGCCCGGTACGGCTCGAGTTCGGCCTGCTCCGCCCACGTGCCGTCCTCGTAGCGGCGCCGCAGGTTCGGCACGAGCCCCTCGAACGAGACCGGGCTCCCCTTCGGCGTGCCGAACAGCAGCAGGTCCTTCTGCTTCTTCGGCAGCTTGCCGAACGGCACGGTCAGGTCGATGCCGTGGTCGGCACTGAGGCTCTGCAGCGCCTCCTTCACCAGCTTCCTGTCGCCCTTCACCCACGGCAGGATCGCCCCATCGTTCAGCGACCGCGACTCATCGGGCACGAGGCGCCGCGGATCAAAGTCGACGAGCGAGCCGAGCCCCTGGCACTCCGGGCAGGCGCCGTGCGGCGAGTTGAAGGAGAACGCACGCGGCGTCATCTCCGGCACGCTGATGCCGCAGTCGACGCACGCGAGCCGCCGCGAGAACAGCCGGTCGTCGTGCTCGAACGAGTTGATGACGACGATCTCGTCCGCGAGCTTCAGCGCCACTTCCACCGACTCGGTGAGGCGCCGCTCGATGCCGCCGCGCACGATGAGCCGGTCCACCACGAGATCGACCGAGTGGTTCTTCCGGCGATCGAGCTTGATGTCCTCGTCGAGCGACCGGAACTGGCCGTCGATGCGCGCCTTCGTGAACCCGCGCTGGCGGAGCGCCGCCAGCTCCTTCTTGAACTCGCCCTTGCGCCCGCGCACGATCGGCGCGAGCACATTGATGCGCGAATCCTGCGGATACAGCATCACCATGTCGACGATGCGCTCGAGCGACTGGCTGGAGATTTCCTTGCCGCAGTTCGGGCAGTGCGGCACGCCGATGCTGGCGAACAGCAGGCGCAGGTAGTCGTAGATCTCGGTGACGGTGCCGACCGTGGAGCGCGGGTTCGATCCGGTGGTCTTCTGCTCGATGGAGATCGCGGGCGAGAGGCCGTCGATGAGGTCGACGTCCGGCTTCTCCATCTGCTCGAGGAACTGGCGCGCGTACGCCGACAGCGACTCCACGTAGCGCCGCTGCCCTTCCGCGTAGATCGTGTCGAACGCGAGCGACGACTTCCCGGAGCCCGACAGGCCGGTGATCACCACGAGCTTGTGGCGCGGCAGGTCGACGTCGATGTTCTTGAGGTTGTGGACGCGTGCCCCGCGTACCGCAATCCAGTCGTGCGCCATGGTCCCTCTGTCTCGATTCCGCGCGAGTACTGAAACCTTGATTCTAGCGCGTCGACAGGGGGACCTGGTGGGACTGGACAGTCCGACCAGCCCCACCCGCCCGTCCAGCCTGGAGAATCTACGCTCCCGGCACGCGGTAGGCCGGCACTTTCTTCGCCGCCGCATCAACCTCCGCCGGATCCACCAGCAGCGTCGAGCTGATCCGGACGGCGCCCGAACCATTCACGGCCATCGAGAGCGCGAGCGCATCGGACTGCGCCTTCGTCTCGACGATGAGGTATGCATCGGCGTCACCGAGGGCGTAATAGAACGCCTTCACGATGCCGCCGATCCCCTCGATGAGCCCGGTCACGACCTTGACGCGAGTCGTGCCACCGTCCTTGACCAGACCCTTCACTCCGTCCGCGTTGTACTGCACCTTGAGTAGATACGTCGGCATCTGCGCTCCTCGTGGCTCGGGACACCCGTCGCGGGCGTCCCAGTCGGGGGAGCATAAACGCGACCCCAGCCTGAAGCTCAGCAAAATGTTGGCGGGCCGCCTGAAGGCGGCCCCTACGACTGCTGCGTACGAAGTCGGCTGTTCCGGAAGCCGTAGACCACGTAGATGAGCAGGCCGATCGCCAGCCACATGGCGAACCGCTCCCACGCCGTGTACGGCAGGCCGCGCATGATGAAGAGGCACCCGGCCGCGGACAGGAGCGACACGGGCCACACGAACGGCACGCGGAACGGACGAGGCCGGTCCGGCTCGGTGTAGCGCAGCACGAGCACGCCGATGCTGACGAGCATGAAGGCGAAGAGCGTCCCGATGTTGGTGAGGTCGTAGGTCTCCGCCGCATCGCCGATGAGCGCCCACACGCCGACGAACACGCCGGTGACGAGGGTCGTCGTCGAGGGCACCTGCGTCTTCGGATTCACGTGCGCCGCCCACTGCGGAAGCAGGCCGTCACGCGCCATCGCGAAGAAGATGCGCGGCTGCCCGTACTGGAACACGAGCAGCACCGCCGACATCGAGATCACCGCGCCCAGCGCCACGATGCCGCCGATCGCCTTGAAGCCAGCGAGTTCGAGCGCGCGTGCCAGCGGGTCGGCCACCGCGAGTTCGGTGTACGGCACCATGCCGGTGAGCACGATGCCGACGATGACGTAGATGAGCGTGCAGATGGCCAGCCCGCCGAGGATGCCGATGGGCAGGTTGCGCTGCGGGTCCACGGTTTCTTCGGCGGCGGTGGAGATCGCGTCGAAGCCGATGTAGGCGAAGAACACGATCGCCGCGCCCTGGTGGATGCCGGTGAACCCGTTCGGGGCGAACGGCGTGTAGTTCGCCGAGTTCAGGTGCGAGGCGCCGACCAGCAGGAACAGCCCGATGGCCACCAGCTTGATGACCACCATCACGTTGTTCGCGGTCGCACTCTCGCGCGCGCCGCGCAGCAGCAGCCACGTGATGAACGCCACGATGCCCACGGCCGGCAGGTGGACGAGGATGGGGATCCCGAGCACCCGCGGAGCGGTGTTGAGCAACCCGTGAATCGCCGGGTCCGAGCTGAGGAGGGCTGTGCGATAGCCGGTCGTCAGCCAGACCGGGATGTCGATCCCCGCCCCGCGCAGCAGCGTGTTGAAGTAGTCGCCCCACGAGATGGCTACGGCCACGTTGCCGACGGCGTACTCGAGAATGAGGTCCCAGCCGATGATCCACGCCACCAGCTCGCCGAGCGTGGCGTAGGAGTACGCGTAGGCGCTGCCGGCCTGCGGAATCATCGAGGCGAGTTCCGCATAGCAGAGCCCCGCCAGCGCGCACGCCCCGCCGAGCAGCACGAAGGAGAAGATCAGCGCCGGTCCCGCGCCGTAGCGGATCACCTCGCCGTTCGGGCCCACCTGCCCTGCCGCCGCCGTGCCGATGGCGCCGAAGATTCCAGCGCCGATCACCGCGCCGATGGCGAGCATGATCAGGTCGCCCGCACCGAGCGTGCGCTTCAGCGCACCGGGCCCGGTGGACGCCATCAAATCCGCGATCGGCTTGCGCCGGAAGAGCTGCAGCATGCGGGTGATTGTAACTGGTGGCGGCCCGGACGATGGATCCGGGCCTGGTGGTCAGCGCACCACGCGTGCGGTGATCTGCAGCATCCGGCTTCCGTGCATCACCGGTGCATCGAAGACCAGGTTGTTCCTGTTCGCCAGACCGTCCCACAGGCGGATGCCTCGCCCGAGCACGACCGGCAGGAACGTGAGGCAGAGTTCGTCGACCAGTCCGGCGTCGAGCCCCTGCCGGACGATGTCCCCTCCGTCGAGATAGACGTCCTTGCCGCCGGCGGCCTCCCTGGCCTGGGCGATCAGGTCGGCGATGGGGCCCTGGACCGCGCGCGCGATGCCGCCCCTGGGCGCGGGAGGCAGCGGATGATGGGTCGCCACGAGGACGGGGCGGTCCCCGTAGTGCCACGCGTCGTAATCGAGCGGCACCTGGTAGGTGCGTCGTCCCATCAGGAGCGCGCCGATATCGCCCAGGAACTCCTCGAACCCGAGACCCGCATGGGGCCCCGCCTCCGGGGGCAGTTCACCGAGGAACGAGATGTCGTGCCCGGGGCCGGCAATGCAGCCGTCGAGCGAACATCCGAGATACACCCGCACTCGTGACATCAGATGAGACCTCCGGTCACCGTCGAATCACGGTCACCACATGTTCGATTCCTGGCGATCCGCCGCCGAAGGAGTCCCCGATGGAACCATCCTCTTCTTCCGCGATCGCAAAGCCACCTGAGATTGTGAGTCACCCCTCGTGCGCGGGAGGCTGCGGCAGCCGGTACGCCGTGTCGCCCGAGCAGAGGATCATGTCGTCCTCGTCGAACGCGAGGCCGACGAGCCGGGGGCCGGAGACGATCAGCTCCGGCGCACGTCCATCGACCACCCGGTACAGCCCGCTGACACCCGCGAGCGCGTCCACCACGTAAAGGTCGCCCGCCGGTGAGAACGCGAGCCCCTGCGGACGCCCGAACCCGCTCTGCACGAGCGACACCTCGCCGCCGAACGTGATGCGGTAGACGCCGTCGCGCGCCGAGAGCGTGGGCGCCGTCACGTAGAGGCCGTCGTTCCCCAGCGCGAGATGGAACGCCGCCACGCTCGACGGCAGCGTCGCCATCGTCCGTGCCCGGCCGCCGGTGGAGACCTCGAACACGGTGCCCGACCGGTCGCCCACGAAGAGCGTGCCGTCGGGGCCGAACGCGAGCCCGCACGCGATGCCCAGATCGGTGGCGAACACTTCGCCGTTCCCGTCCGGGTCCATCTTGTAGACCGCGCCCTCGAAGCGGCTCGACACGTACAGCGCCTCGTCCGGACCGATGGCCAGGCTCGTGGGATTGGTGACGTTCGACGAGAAGCTCTCGCGCCCGCCGCCGTACGGCAGCCGGAACAGCGACACCGGCACCTGCTGGCCGCGCGTGCCGCTGTAGGTCAGGTAGATCGTGCGGAACCGATCGACAGCCGGGCTGTCCACCTGGTGGAGCCCGTTCGCAATCGGGACCGCCACCTGCACGGTCGCCCCGGTCTCCTCGCCCGCCACGCGCACCGGCTGTGTGCCGCTGGTCGCGGCGGACACGACGACCCCGAGTTCCGACGACGAGGCGAAGACCACGCGGGCCGGTTCGTCGCCCACACGCACGTCGGGACGTGAGAGGCCAACGGGAAAATCGGAGCCGTGCAGGGTGATCCGTCCGCCGGGCGTCGTGCAGGCGGGCGTGACATGGGAGATCCGCGGAGTGGGCATCGGTGAGGGAGCTGGGATTCAGGGACCGCAGGAGCGCGGGAACGCCTAGGTATCGTCGAGTTCCGCGTTCCAGTACAGGTAATCGCGCCAGCTCTCGGGCGCGTTCCTGAGTCCCACGGTTATTCGTATCGCTGGTGTGGAATCAGGACGCTTCGGCACCCGCAAGAGGTGCATGCCCGCCTGCGCGGGCGTCCGGCCTCCTTTGGTCCGGTTGCACTGCACGCAGCACGTGACGATGTTCTCCCAGTCCTTGCGGCCGCCCTGGGCGACCGGCACCACATGATCGAACGTCAGCTCAGCGGTGGGAAAGATCTCTCCGCAGTACTGACACTTGTGGTCGTCGCGCGCGTAGATGTTGGCGCGCGAGAACGGGACGTAATCGAAGCGGCGCTTGACCTTGACGAACCGGAGGAGGCGGATGACCGAGGGCAGCTTGAAGCTGATGGAGACGCCCCTGATCTCGCGGTCGTACACAGAGATAACCTCGACCTTTCGCTGGCACCACAGCGTTACCGCCTTCTGCCAGTCGACGATCTTGAGGGGCTCGTACGACGCGTTCAGGAGAAGCGTCTGTTCCATAACCGCTTCGCGATCTTTCTCCCTTCGACTCCGCCGAAACTGCCGTCGATTGTGCCCGAGGGCTGACGAGGTGTCAAGGAACGACGGGCCGTAACCACTGAGGTCATCAGCGTTTAGCTGGTACAGGACCCCGTCGGGCCGATAAGATAGGAGCCCGATGCCGGTGTGGATGCGACGAAGACTCGAGCTGCTTGGGGCGATCGCCCTCTCGACGCTCGCGGGTGCCTGCGCCTCGGGCGGCACGCCGTATCCGTTCCCGATGCCGTCGCCGCCGGTCCCGATTGTCGAGCGCCCGGTCACGGCCCCTCCGGAGCTGACGCCCGAGGCACTGCCTCCCGCCGACCGTCCGGAACCCATCCTCACCCTGGCCCAGACGATCGTGCAGACAGCCCTGGGCCTGCGCGGCGTGCCCTACCGCAACGGGGGTGCGGATCCCGCGGGGTTCGACTGTTCCGGCTTCACGCAGTACGTGTTCGCACAGGTGGGCGCGCACCTGCCGCGCGACACCCGCGAGCAGTTCCAGAAGGGCGCGAAGATCAAGCGCGACGAACTGCAGCCTGGCGACCTCGTGTTCTTCGCCACCACCTCGAAGCACGTGTCGCACGTCGGCATCGTGCTGGACGAGACCCACTTCGTCCACGCCCCGAACGCGCGCGGCGTCGTGCGCATCGAGTCGATGGACCTGCCTTATTGGAAGCGGCGGTTCGTTGGCGTGAAGCGGATGCTCGAGGCGAACTGACCGCGCGTCGCCAAGCTGAAGCCTGGCGCTACGTACGCCCGCCCGGTCGCAGCGCCACACGTCGTAGCGCCACACTTTAGTGTGGCGCCCGGTGTCAGCGCGGTGCGGCGCGCGTCGTCAGGCGGCCGCGATGGCGCGACGGCTGTGCGGCAGCTGCTTGCGCGAGGTGTCCAGCGTGAAGTGCCGCACGTGCAGGTCGGCCTCGGTGTAGTGCACGCGCCGCGGGGCGCGCACGCGCCACGGCTCCACGTCCACCCCCGCCATCGTCCCCTCGCAGAGAGGCTGCTCCGCGAGCCGCTCGGCAAAGCGCTGCGGGTACGACGGGAACTGCGAGAAGCTCGTGGCCACCACCCCGCCGTGCCGCGCCTCGAGCGTGTCGAAATCGTCGCGCAGGAAGTCGTAGGCCGACGGGTCGGGCTGCGAGTCCAGGTAGTCGGTCACCATCGCCGCCACTTCCTCGAAGAACTGGGGCGTGTGGCAATGCGCGGCGTAGCTCCCGTCCGACCGCTCGATGCGGCGGATACCCTGCAGGCCCGGATCGATGTGATAGAGCTCGTGGACCACCGTATCGAGCTTCGCAATCCACGCGTCGCTCGCGCGGCGATAGAACCGCTCCTTGCGTGAGCGCTCGAGCGACTGGTCACAGTAGCGCGGCAGCGAGAACGAGATGAGGTACTTCACCGCGCGGCCGTGCAGGGTGACGGTCGGGCTCTTGGTGACGAACCACTCCGAACGCCTGGTGACAGCGCCCGTATGCCGGTCGCGCCAGAAGTAGTAGCCGGGTTCGCTCGGCGGCAGGCTGAGGCAGTGGCAGGTGGCGAACGCGCCGTCGGTATGCACCCGCCCGAAGCGCGCGAACACGAGCACCTCGTCCATGTCGATGAACGACAGGGCCGGTACCCGCGACACGATGTCGCGCATCAGCAGCGTGAGGCGGTCCGTATAGTTGATCATGGCTGCGCCTGGACATCCGCTGTCAGGCCGTCCACACGAGTCGCCTGGCGGTCTGGTGATCGCCCTGACAGCTCGGCCGATTTAGTGGTGCATGGAATCGACCTATGGACGTTATCGTCACGTCGAAGCGATCGTCAAGCTGAGCAGCCCGCTCAGCCGCGACTATTTCTGCGCGGATTGGCGATCTTCCTCGTCGCGATCCGCTGACGCTGCAGCGAGCGGTGGCTGGACCGAACCCATCCGCCTGAGGATGATCTGCTGGCGGTTGAGCAGACGCCTGGTGGGCTTGTAGGGGTTGAGCACGCGCGGGTTGATGATGGCGCCGGCGAGGAGCGCCGCCTCACTCGGCGCAAGCGACGCCGACGGCTTGCGGAAGTAGGCCTGCGAGGCCGCCTCGATGCCGTAGATGCCGTCGCCCCACTCGATGACGTTCAGGTAGAGCTCGAGGATGCGCGTCTTGGTGAGCTCGGCCTCGAGCCGCCGCGCGATCAGCAGCTCGCGGAACTTCCGCAGCGGGTTCTTCGAGGGCGAGAGGTAGAGGTTCTTCGCCAGCTGCTGCGTGATGGTGCTCGCCCCGCGCATCATCTGGCCCTTTTCCCAGTCCAGCTCGATCGACTTCTGCAGCTCGTCGTAGTCCACGCCGTCGTGCGACCAGAACGCGGCGTCCTCGGCCACGAGCACGGCCTTCGTGAGCGTGGGCGAGATCCGCCGGTATCCGATCCAGCGCTGCTGGCGCTTCAGTTCCTTCCCGGCTGCCCGCGCCTCCGCGGCCCGCAGGTCGATGAACGCGGTGGACGCCGGGTTGGTCGTGGCGAGCGGGCGGACGTCGGGCAGCGTCAGGTACGCGTACGCCACGCACGCGAACACCAGCGCAGCTCCACCCGCCATCCATTGCCCGACCCGCTTCACGCTGACCTCCGTGCTCCGACCGCGCGCTGCACTCTGCAGAATGTCGGTCGCGAGCGCCAGGCGCTACACCTGAACCGTACGCCCCTGCTTCGCGAACGCCGACGCCAGTGCCGCCGTGAGCAGCAGGATGAGCCGAGGCTGCGAGCTGGCACCCATGAGGCCGATGCGCCACACCTTGCCCGCCAGCGGGCCGAGGCCGGCGCCGATCTCGATGTTGAAGGCCTCGAGCAGGTGCTTGCGCACCGCGAGTTCGTCCACGCCGTCCGGGACCTTCACCGCGTTCAGCGTCCACAGCCGCTCGCCCTCCGGCGGCAGCACGGTGAGCCCGAGCGGCTTCAGCGCCTGCATGAGCGTCAGGTGGTGCTGCTCGTGCCGCGCCCAGCGCGCCTCCAGCCCTTCCTCCTCGATGATCGCCAGCGCCTCGTCGAGCGCATAGACCAGCGTGGACGACATGGTGTGGTGATACTTGCGCCGCACCCAGTAGTCCTCGAGCAGCGTGACGTCGAAGTAGAAGCTGCGGCAGGTGACCTTGCGCGCCAGCGCCTTCGGCCCGAACACCACCGGTGCCAGGCCCGACGGCGCCCCGAGGCACTTCTGCGTGCACGAGTAGCACGCGTCGATGCCCCACGCGCCGATCTCGAGCGGATGCCCGCCGAACGAGGTGACCGCATCCGCAATCACCAGCGCATCCTGCTCATGCGCGACCGCCGCCAGCTGCTTCGCCGGGTTCAGCACGCCGGTCGACGTCTCCGCGTGCACGAAGGCGACGATGTCCGCCGGTGTCTGCGCGAGCGAGGCGCGCAGCGCCGCCGGATCGCACGCACGCCCCCACTCGACGTTCAGCCGCGTGACCGTCCCGCCGTAGCGCTCGCACATCTGCGCCAGTCGATCGCCGAAGTAGCCGGACACGACCACGGTCACCCGCTTGCCCGGTTCGACGAGGTTCGCCACCACGGTTTCCATGCCCGACGTGCCGGTGCCCGACACCGCGAACGCGAAACTGCCTTCCGGCGCCCGGAACAGCCGCGTCAGCCGCGCCCGCACGTCGTCGAGCAGCGCGAGCATCAGCGGGTCCAGGTGGCTGACCGTGGGCGCCGCCATGGCGCGCATCACGCGCGGGGCCGTAAGGCTCGGTCCGGGTCCGAGCAGGATGCGATCGACGTCGGGCAGCAGGCTCATGCGAAGGTGTCCTCGAAGGTGTTGAGAGCGGAACGAAGCGCAGCGACAGCCGATTCTGGGGCCGGCGCGAGCGGCAGCCGCGGCCAGCCGGCGTCGATGCCGGTCAGCCGGAGCGCCGCCTTCAGCCCGGGCACGCCGTGCCCGGTGGAAATCAGGCGGGCCAGCGGGAGCACCTGGCGCTGCAGCGCGCGCGCCTCGTCCATGCGCCCGGCCTGCGCCAGCTGGAACAGCTGCACGCACGCGTCCGGCAGCAGCGCGCCGAGCGCGAGAATCGCCCCCTTCACACCCGCACCCAGCGCCGCGTAGAACGTGGACGCCGACCCGGCCAGCACCGCGAAATCAGGCGGCGTCATCGCCACCAGGTCGGCAATGTGCGCGATGTCTCCACCGCTCTCCTTCATGCCGACGATGTTGGGGTGGGCGGCGAGGGTGGCGACGGTGTCCGGCTGGAGGGTGACGCCGGTGGCGGCGGTGAAGTTGTAGAGGAGCACGGGCACGGGCGACGCGTCGGCCACGGCGGTATAGTGCCGTTCGAACGCTGCGCCGGTCATCTGGCCCTTGAAGAAGCAGGGCGTGCGCACCAGCACGGCGTCGGCCCCCAGCGCGGCGGCCCGCTTCGCGGCCGCGACGGCCGCGGCGGTCGACTCGCGCGCCGTTCCCGCCAGCATCGTCTTGCCTGCGGGAATCAGCGCCCGGCTTTCCCCGATCACCCGGTCGGCTTCGTCGTCCGAGAGGTAGCCGGCTTCGCCGTTCGTGCCGAGCAGCACGTAGCCGGTGAGCGGACTCGCCACCCAGCGCGGCAGCGCCGCCTTCAGCCGCACGATGTCCAGGTTGCCGGCCTCGTCGAACGGCGTCGGCAACGGGGCAAGCACACCCGTCAGTCGCATCCGCACATTCTGCCAGAGGTTGGCGGTGGGCGCTGCCTTTGCTCTGAGCCGGCTGTGGCCGAGCCGCTGGACACCAATCGCCTCATCGCGTCGCTGCTCCGCGACCTGGCGGCCGTGCAGGCGTCCACGCAGAAGAAGTGGGGATACAAGCGGGCGGCCTCGGCCGTGCTGGACCTCGACGCCCCGATCGAGGACTACCTGCAGGCCGACGGCACGCTCAGGAAGATTCCGTGCATCGGCCCCTCGTCCACGCGCATCATCCTCGAGGTGCTGCGCACCGGCCGGTCAGCCATCGTGGACGACACGGTGGCGGCGAGCCCGCGGGCCACGGAGGTGGAGCGGTCGCGCGGGCTCCGCGACCACTTCCTCAGCCGGGCGCAGGTGATGGCGGCCCTGCGGGACGCCACGCTGCGCGGACCGCGGCGGCAGGACTACCGCGGCGACCTGCAGATGCACTCCACGTGGAGTGATGGGTCCGAACCGCTGCGGGCGCTCATCGACGGGTGCCTCGCGCGCGGGTATCGCTACTGCGCCATCACCGACCACTCCTATGGCCTGCCCATCGCGCACGGCGTGTCGATGGCGGACCTGCGGCGGCAGCATGCCGAGATCGACGCCCTCAACCGTGAGTACGCCGGGCGCTTCACGATGCTCAAGGGGATCGAAGCCAACATCACGGCCGACGGCGAGGTGGACATGACGCTCGACGAGCGCCGCACGCTGGATCTCGTCGTCGCCTCGCCGCACTCGGCGCTGCGCGTGGAACGCGACCAGACGGCGCGGATGATCGCCGCGGCGACGCAGCCGGCCGTGCACATCCTCGGGCACCCGCGCGGGCGGATGTTCGCCTCCAGGCCCGGCGTGCGCGCCGACTGAGACGCGGTGTTCGCGGCTGCGGCGTCCCGGGTGGCAATCGAGATCGACGGCGACCCCTCGCGGCAGGATCTCGACTTCACGCTCGCGAAGCGGGCGGTCGACGCCGGCTGCCTCATCGCGCTGGACAGCGATGCGCACGCGCCGGACCAGCTCGCGTACGCGGACACGGCCATCGCCCACGCGCGGCTCGCGGGCGTGCCAAAGGGGCGCGTCATCAACACGTGGCCGCTGGCGAAGCTGCTGGCGTGGGCGCGCGAGCGGACCGGCGCAGCGTGAGCGCCGGCGAAGACCGGAAGCTGGACATCGCCATGGTCCAGCGGATCGTGACCGGGCGCCTCGAGGACTTCCTCGACTTCGCGAGCCTCCTGGTTCGCCTCGACTAGGCGGCCTGCCCCGACGACGCCAGCCTGGCGTCGGCTCCCTTCCCTATTGCGACTTCGACGTGAGTGGCGCCAGCGCCGCGAAGTGCGGGTTCGCGGCATCAGCCGCATCGCGGCAAGGAACCCCTCTGGTGGGACGACGAGCGTGCGGGCGCGGAGATCCAGCCATCCGTCACGTGGGCGCGCGACCACTCCGCGCGCGGCCCGGCGGGCATGGCCGGGCCAGCGTGCGCAGCGGGCTTTCCCGCCCCCAGCTAGGCGCATCCCCTTAAGCGCGCCGGGGCGCGCACGTATGAGTCAGTTCGGAAACAGACCGGATGGCCAGTTTTCTGGCCACGGCCCGGGTAGGACATTTGCCGTGCTCAGCAGCGCGGTGCAGATTACGGAAAACGCTCGAGTGTCCGCTGCCGAACACCTCAACAGCCAAGATGCTGTCCGCCGTGTACTGACACGGCGCGGGGGCCTCTATCGGACGATGCGGGAGAAATTGCCCTAACTGCAACAGGTTAGAGCGGGCAGCCCGACCGTGCCGAGCCCGGCGGCACTGCTCGTGCCCTTCCTTTATACGCGCGGGAGCGGGCCTGCCGTTTACGCCTCGCGCTTCAGTTATCGGCAGTACGGCTCAGCTCATCAGGGGGACTGGGTGCCAGCCAGACCCACCCCTCACCTTTACCACCGGGAGCTCGTGATGACCTTCGTTCGACCCGTCCACTCCGCCGTCCTCGCCCTGGCGCTCACCACGCTTGCCGGCCTGTCGGTTCAGCCGGCGGCGGCTGCCCCGCACAGGGCGCGGCTCGGCCAGGACCTGGAAGAGCGGCTCGCGAAGGGCTCCCAGTCGATCGACGTCATCGTCCACGGCACGCAGGCGGAAGTGGCGGCACTGGCCCGGCGGTACAACGTGCGGGTGCGGCGGTCGCTCAAGGGCGGGGCGGTGCTCGGGGTGAATGCCGGGCAGCTCGACGCGATGGCACAGGACCCGGGCGTGGACCACCTCGCGTCCGACGCGCCGGTGCACACCAGCAGCATCATCACCGAGGGGATCGGGGCGGATCAGGTGTGGGCAGGCACGCAGACGATGCGGGGCGTGACCGGGCGGGGTGTGGGCGTGGCGGTGATCGACAGCGGCATGGACGCGCGGCATCCCGCGCTGGCCGGCCGCATCGTGGCCACGAAAGACTTCATCGGCGGCGACGGCAGCGACGCCTACGGCCACGGCACGCACGTGGCGGGGCTGATTGCGGGCGCGGCGGGCCGGACGGCCGACACGGCGGACTACATCGGGGTGGCGCCGGCGGCGCGGCTCATCAACCTGCGGGTGCTGGACGGCACGGGTGCGGGGCGCATGAGCGACGTGATCGAGGCCATCGACTGGGCCATCGACAACCAGCGCGCCTACAACATCCGCGTCATCAACCTCTCGCTGGGCGCGCCGGTGCTGCAGAGCTACAAGGACGACCCGCTGTGCGAGGCGGTGGAGCGGGCGGTCTCGAACGGCCTCATCGTGGTGGCGGCGGCGGGGAACTTCGGGCAGACGAAGGACGGCAAGACCATCTTCGGCGGCATCACCTCGCCGGGCAACGACCCGGCGGCGATTACCGTGGGCGCCGTGGACCAGCACGGCACGGCGAAGCGGAGCGACGACACGCTGGCGCCCTACAGTTCGCATGGGCCGACGCTGTTCGACATGGTGATCAAGCCGGACCTGGTGGCGCCGGGCACGAAGCTGGTGTCGGCCGAGGCGGCGGGTTCCTACCTGGCGACGCGGTATCCCGAGAAGCACGTGGCGGGCGCCGCGAATGCCGGCTACATCTCGCTTTCTGGCACGAGCATGGCGGCCGCGGTGACGAGCGGAGCGGTGGCGCTGCTGGTCGATTCGAAGCCTCGGTTAAAGCCTATCCCAGCTAGGCTGCTCCTCCAATTGGCTAGCACGCAAACGGACCGCACTGGATTGATCTGGAGTGGCGCGGGTTTGCTCAGCTCAGTTGCTGCACGGGAGGTCACGCAACACTCCGCCAAGGTGCCTGACACTGTCGTCGATGGGGAGCTTTCGCAGCACACTGGAATCGCGTTCGCAAACAAAGCCTTGCTGGCACTCGCCGAAGGAATCGGCGCTCGAGTTAGTGCATCGCATGCCGAGCACACTCTTGGCGCAGCGGGGCGGCGCGACGAAGGGTCCGTTGGCTGGGGTAGTGCTCAAACCATCATCTGGGGCAGCGCTGACACCATCATCTGGGGCAGTGCTGACACCATCATCTGGGGCAGCGCTGACACCATCATCTGGGGCAGTGCTGACACCATCATCTGGGGCAGTGCTGACACCATCATCTGGGGCAGTGCTGACACCATCATCTGGGGCAGTGCTGACACCATCATCTGGGGCAGCGCTGACACCATCATCTGGGGCAGCGCTGACACCATCATCTGGGGCAGTGCTGACACCATCATCTGGGGCAGTGCTGACACCATCATCTGAGCAAATTCTTGCGGCACGACGTCATTTAGAGAGGACCGGAACATGGACAAGGTAATTATCTGGGGCGATTGAACCGATAACCCATCGGTCTGAGCGTGAGCTCGAGGCTTAATGGAACAATTTGCTGCACTCCGGCCAATCGTTCGGGGATACGTTTACGCGGTCGTGGCGGTGGGCGCTCTCGTCCTCGGCTTGTCGATCCATTCGTTGCTTGTTTCGGCGATCGGCTCTGAATGGCTGATTCTGGCCGGCTTGACAGTCCTTACAGGGTCCTTCTCGGTCAAGGTTCCGTCGATCAACGCCTACATTTCGGTCTCTGAAGCATTCGTTTTCGCTTCGGTCTTGCTGTTTGGTGCAGAAGCAGGAACCCTGACCGTACTTCTGGAGTGCTTGGTCATCCTGTTGTGGATGAAGCCTCAAGGGAGACCGACGTATAGATTGCTCTTCAATCTCGCCGCGCCTTCGGTGGCGATATGGTGCTCGGGACAGGCCTTCTACCTCCTTTCCGGAATCCAGCCCTACAGCCAAGTCTTCACACCGCTTCCCCAGTTGTTCGTTCCTCTGCTCGCCTTCACGGCGGCGTATTTCATACTCAACAGTTTCTTGGTGGCGGTAGCCGTCGGCCTTGAGACACAGCGACCATCGCTTCATATTTGGTGGAAGAACTTTGCTTGGCTCTCCGTCAACTACTTCAGCGGAGCGTCACTGGCAGCCTTGATCGTCACGTACACCCAGCGCCTTGAACTGAGCACACTCGCAGTGATAGTGCCGTTGCTGGTCGTGTCGTATCTCACATTCAGAACGGCGATGGGACGCGCCGAGGACAGTTACAACCACCTTGCGGAGCTCAACAGGCTCTACCTTTCGACCATCGAAACGCTGGCGATGGCGATTGATGCAAAAGACCAGGTTACGCATGGCCACATTCGGCGCGTGCAAGCTTACGCGGTCGGATTGGCAAGCCATGTGGGGGTTTCCGATCAGACCACGCTCAAGGCGATCGAAGCCGCGGCCCTGCTTCATGACATGGGAAAGCTGGCGATACCTGAGTACATACTCAACAAGCCAGGAAAGCTGACGCCAGCGGAGTTCGAGACTATGAAGCTCCATGCTGGCATCGGTGCCGAGATCCTTTCGGCGATCGAGTTCCCGTATCCGGTCGTTCCGATAGTCCGGCATCACCACGAGAACTGGGATGGCAGTGGCTATCCAGACGGCCTGTCCGGCACGGACATTCCAATTGGTGCAAGGATTCTGTCGGTCGTTGACTGTTTCGATGCCCTCACATCGGACCGACCCTATCGTGCTCGCTTGACCAACGAAGATGCGATCGCAATCCTAAACGAGAGACGTGGCTCCATGTACGATCCCCTCGTTGTCGATACGTTCGTTCGCATCCATGACAGCATCAGACCCGACATCCTCAACGAACGCTCATCGGAGAAAGCAACACTGTTCGACTTTGGCAGGACGCAATCCGGAGCTCGCGGAGAGCTTCTGCTCGCCGTCGAAGGTGCAAGCCGTGACGCTCGGCCTAAGTTACCGTCGAGAGCGCACGGCGACAGAACTCACCTTCTGGAGGCTCTGCGTCTTGCTGTGCCGCACAGAGCAGCTCTTCGTCTCGAGAGAAATCCAACTACAAACCAACTGGAGATAAGAGACTCTTTCGGGTTGTCAGACTCCGCCGTAAGCGCGGTGAGAATCACGGTAGGCCAGCGGCTCAGCGGCTGGGTTGCAGCGAACGGTCATCCCATCCAAAACTCGGACCCTGTGCTGGACCTCGGTGAGAGTGCGCGCTCCCTTGGTCTCACCCATGCTGCCAGCGTGGAGTTAAGGAGCTACGAGGAAAGCGCAGGAGTGTTGACTATCTATAGGGATTCGCCGTTCAGCGAAGCGGAAATGCGCCTCTTGTCGCTACTGGCGTCTGACTTTGTACCATCCAGCCCTCTGCCCAATCCCCTGCGGTCCGATTACTCCGGGGATCTTCAGACGCAGGAACGGAACCCGACGTCGATCGCCGGCGTAGTGACGATACGGATCGAGAATGCGAAGGCCTTAACGTCGCGACACCAGGAGAGGTACAGGTTTCTCGTCTCTCGTCTTGCGGAGCGCCTCCGTTGCGAACTGTCGACAGGCGATCTGCTGGTGCATGGTCGGGAAGATGAACTCGCCGTTCTTTTGACTAGGACTGAAGCGCACGAGGTTCGCTCGATGCTGCGGCGTTTGCGAAGCGCTGCCGAAGAGATGAACGTCAGTGCCGACTCTGCAACCAGACTTGAACTGACCTTTGACGCGATCCTTGCTCCATTCGATCCAGCGGCCCTCTGGAGCTTCATCTCGACGGATTCAAGCGACCGAACTCGCCTGGCCGCGAACAATACCCGCGTTCACTAGCTCAAGGTCACAATTGAGGTTTTCCTGGCGGCCAGCCAGGTCCATCTGCGCCTCAGCGTCTCCCTTATCCCAGCCCACAATCACCAAGGAGACTCCGCAAGAACTTGCGGTGTTCTCCCTCGCATGTCGCGTTCGTGATCAGACGCCGGCACACACCGTGTCCGGCATCCACATCAGTGGAGGAGATCATGAAGAACGCGTTCAGGCTCGTGGCAGCAACGTTCGTGGCCGTGCTGGCCGCCGGCACCTTCGCCGGCGCCGCGGGGCCGAAGGCCAAGCCCGCCCCGGGGGAACCCACGCTCGAGGAGGTGCGCAAGGCCGCCGCGCGCTTCAAGGACGAGAAGGTGGCCCTCGCCGAGGGCTACATCCGCGATCCGTTCAATATGTGCGAAACCGCCGACATGATGGGCCAGCCGGCCTCCGTGGGCGCCATGGGCGTCCACTACTTCCGGCCGGACCTGCTCGGCGTTACCGCACCGCCCAACCCGCGCGTGAGCGGCACCGGCACCCATACGGACTTCACGAAGCCCGCCGTGCTCCTCTACGAGCCGCAGGCCAACGGCACCATGGAACTGGTGGGCGTGGAGAACCTCGTGTTCGCCGACGCCTGGAAGGCCGCCGGCCATACCGCCCCGCCGTCGTTCCACGGCGTGCCCTACGACACGATGATCGACGACCCGGCCACCACGCTCGACGAGGCGCATAACTTCGCCCCGCACTACGACCGGCACGTCTGGATCTACCGCAACAACCCGAACGGCGTCTTCACTCCGTTCAACCCGAAGGTGAGCTGCGCGGCGCACAAGTCCCACGCGGACCACGCGACCCACACGGGGCACTGAGTCCGCAGGCGTGACCCACCACAGGACGCCACGAAGGCCCGACGCCACGGCGCCGGCCTTCGTGCCCGTCGTGTCGCCGTGGCCCGAGCCCGGAGGGCCTGCCGCCTGCGCCAAGGCTTCGGCGAGCCGGCCCCCACGAGGGAGCCCCGCCGTGCCGCCCCCCACAACAGTCCGGCCCAGCCTCGAGCGGGCGCAGCAGTTCCCGGCCCGGCCCGCGCTACGTACGCGTGGTGACGTAGCGGCCGAAGAACGCGGCCACGTCGTCCACGATGGGATCGACGAAGCGGGGCTGGTAGTACATCTCGAAGTGCGTGCCGTCCACCACGCGCAGCTGCTTGTCCGCCGCCGGCGTGCGCACCTCGTCGAAGAAGCGCTGGAGCTGATCGGGCGAGTAGCCCTTCAGGCCGTACGCCATGTAGTACGGCTTCTCGACCCGCGCCGCGAACTCGAACGGGTTGTAGCGGATCATCGGGAGCTGCGACGCCAGGTTAAGGCGGTTGCGCCACGTGGGCCGGTAGCCCGGCTGCCCCTCGGGATAGTAGGCGCGCATGCCGGCCGCAATGGGCAGCGTGCACGGCAGCCGCGCCAGGAAGCGGTTCGGCGGCACCGCGAACGAGTAGAGCTGCAGGCCAATGCCCGCGCACGCCCGCACCACCAGGTCGGTCACCGTCGCCATGGCCAGCGTGATGGTGCGCCCGCCGAACAGCGCCGGGTAGTCCACGTGCATGGTGAGGTACGGCGTGATCGACGCCACCGCCTTCACCCGCCCATCGTCCACCGCCTCGCACGGCGCGTAGCTCGCCCCCATGCACACGCCGGCCGAGAAGAGGTTCCGGCGGTCGACCACCGGCAGCGTTTCGAGGAAGTCGATCGACCGGCGGATGTCCACGACGATGCGCGCCGGATCCTCCACGAAGCGCCGCCCCTCGCTCCCGCCGAACCCGCGCGCGTCGAAGGCCAGCGTGGCAAAGCCCTTCGCCGCCAGCCGCTCCGCGTAGAGCCCCGCCGTCTGCTCCTTCACCCCCGTGGCCGGCCGCGCAATCACGATGGTGGGATACCGACGCCCCGCCTCGTACGCCGGCGGAAGGTAGAGATCAGCGGCGAGCAGGTCTCCCTCGCTCCGGTACGACATCCGGTTCCGCCCCGCCACGAACTGCGCCACCGCCGGCGGCACATGCGCTGTCATTCAGACACTCCACGATTCCGAAGGGCCGGCTGAAGCCGGCCCCTACGAGTGACGCAGGCCTGCCCTGCCCCGTGCGTCAGAGCCTGTTCCGCCCCTGCGCCGTCGGCAGCGCCACGCCGAGCTTCGCGGCGAGTGTGGGCGCAATGTCGCGCATGTCGATGGTGCCCAGGTTCCGCCCGGCAGGCACACCCGCGCCGACGATGAAGAAGCTGGATTCCATGTCGCGGGGCCCGGGCAGGAAGCCGTGCGTGCCGCCCGGCGCCGCCGCCGTCGTGACGAGCGCGCCCGAGAGCGCCGTGCCCGTGCGGAACCCTGGCGCCAGGCCGGCCACGATTGACGCGCCCGGGAACCCGCCGGTGGGCGCGAGATCGGCCCCCTCGACGACAAGCGCAATCGGGTGGCTCGGATCGTCACGCACCGCCTGCACCGCAGCCCTGGCCTTCGCCAGCACCTGCGGGTCCGACGGGTCCTGGAGGACGATGGCGGCCGAGCCGCCGGCGAGCCAGGCGAAGGCGCGCCACGCCGTGACGTTGCCCTTCGCATCCACGTCGATGAGCCCCGCGTTCCGCAGCGCCGCGTTCACGTGCACGGCATGGTCGGTCTTGATGTGGCCATGGTCGCTCGCCACGGCGAGCACGAAACGCGGCCCCCACGTGCGCTCCGCCGCCGCACGCACCTCGCCCACGAACGCGTCGAGCTGCTCGAGCGTGGCAAACGTCTCCTTCTCGTAGGGGCCGTGCTCGTGCTCCGCTTCGTCGAGCGATGCCAGGTATCCGGTCAGGAAGTCCGGCTTCTTCGTCTCGATGGTCCACGCCATGAACTTCGCGCGCTTCCCGTCGTCGGCCGGCGTGTACTGGTAGCCGGCGGGATAGGTGAGGCCGAGCGCCCGCTCGGC
Organism: Vicinamibacterales bacterium; assembly: GCA_046331345.1. Taxonomy (GTDB): domain Bacteria; phylum Acidobacteriota; class Vicinamibacteria; order Vicinamibacterales; family CAVVIG01; genus CAVVIG01. Next base: position 199,287 of record JAXLRA010000010.1, read on the forward strand.
TTCATCCAGCAGGCCCGGCGTGGAGAGCGCGCGCAGCATCTTGTGATCCTCGGTGCTGCCGGGCGGCACGGCGATCGGCGCGCGCCAGAACTGGATGATGCTGTGGCGGATGTTCGCGCCGATGGTGACCGGCCAGTCCACGTTGGCGGTCACCAGCCCGGCGCGCCCCGCCACGTCCCACAGCGTCGGCACCTTGATGTCCTGCGCGTACCAGTACCAGCCGGCGCCGTTCGTGTTCAGTGGGTCGAACGGCGAGTTGTTGAGGATGCCGTGCGTGGCGGGCGACACACCCGTCACCAGCGTGGTGTGGCTCGGGTAAGTGACGGTCGGCGCGACCCCGCGCACGCCCGCGGCATACGCGCCGTCCGCCATCAGCTTCCGCAGGTGGGGCACCTTCAGCCCGTAGGTATCGGCGGCGGTGATGAAGTCCGGCTTCATGCCGTCGATCGAGAGCAGCACCACCGGCACGCCGGACGGCTGGGCCTGCAGGGACAGGCCAGCCGCCACGAGCAGCGCCAGGGCGCATGCAGAGGCAACGACGAACGGACGCAGGCGCATCGGGTCTCCTTGGGAGACCCATTGTGGATCACCGGACCGTCCGTGCACCGGCCGGGGCGCGGGGACCAGCCGCGCCCCGGCTGCTACGCCGCCTTGCGCAGCTGTCGCGACGAGAGCCGCTGGCGGATCGCTGCATCTTCGTCGGTCGTCGCGGTGCGGGCCGCCTCGCGTTCGCGGGCCGCCGCCACCGCCGCCGGCACGCCGATGAACGCTTCGAGCCGGCGCGTGGTGGCCATTGTCGCCAGCGCCTGGGCGTTGGTTTCCTCGCTCGCCGCCGCTGTCTCTTCCGAGGTCGCGGCGGTCTGCTGCGTCACCTTCTCCATCTGCGCAATGGCAGAGGCCACCTGGTCGATCCCCTGCGTCTGCTGCCGGCTCGCCTCGCTCACCTGGTGGACGAGCGACTTCACCTGCGACACCCGGTCGGTGATCTGGGCAATGGCGTGCGTCACGAGCTGGACCTGCGATTCGCCGGTCTTCGCCCTCGAGACGGAGTTCTCGATGAGGCCGGCCGTGGTCTTCGCGGCTTCCGCCGACCGCTGCGCGAGCGAGCGCACTTCGTCGGCCACCACCGCAAAGCCCATCCCCGCCTCACCCGCGCGCGCCGCCTCGACGGCAGCGTTGAGCGCGAGCAGGTTGGTCTGGAACGCGATCTCGTCGATCGTCTTGATGATCTTCGACACCTCGCCGCTGGAGTCGGCGATCTCCTTCATGGAGTGCACCATCTGGCTTAGCGCCGCGTTCGAGTCGCGCACGCCGTCGTCCACCGCGATGATCAGTTCGGCCGCCTGCCTCGCGTGTTCGGCGTTGCGCCGCGTCATGGACGCCATTTCCTCCATCGAGGCCGACGTTTCCTCGAGCGACGCCGCCTGCTCGGTGGCGCCCTGGGCCAGTGCCTGCGACGAGGCGGCCACGTGGTTCGCCGCGGCCACGACGTGCGCCGCTCCTTCGCTCAGGCTGTGGAAGTCCACCTCGAGCGGCGCCAGGCACCGGCGTCGCATCACCCACGCCATGCCCAGCAGGCCGACGACGAGGCAGGCCGCCACGACGCCGACGAACTGCCACATCAGGCGTGCCCGCGCGGCCTGGGCCGCGTCGAGCGACTGCACCACCTCGAACGCGCCGTGCACCTCGCCGACCTTCCACCCCTCCATCCGCGCGCCCGTGGGGTCGAGCCCCTTGTCGTTGCCCCACACTGCCGCGGAGGTGGCCGGGTCGCCGTGGCACAGCAGGCATTCCTCCGTCAGGCGGATCGGCCGGAAGTAGCGCACGGCGTTCTTCGCCGTATCCACCTCGAAGTGTTCGGTGAGCGTGCCGCCCTCGAACATCTTCAGCACGCGGGCCTCGACGGCGTCGGGTTCGTTGGCGGGGTTGCGCGGCTGCAGCTTCGGCACGCGGAGCTGGTAGCCGCCCTCGGCCGCCTTCTTCATCGCGGCACGCCAGGCGGTGACCACCGGCACGGCCGCGAGGATCTTCTCGCGGCTCCCCTGGTCCGCCCACTGGCGCAGCAGCTGGGCGGAGAAGATGCCCTCGTGCCACTTGTCGGCCATCTCCTCGCGGGTCGACTCGGCGGCCAGGACGATGGCGCGCGACTTCTCCACCACCTGTGCTTCCGCGCTCGTGGAGGACGACCGGTAGTACATCCCCGTGAGCGATGCACCGAGGAATGCCACGGGTGCCGCTGCCACCAACAAGACCATCGTGCCGAGCTTCATGTCGCGCCTCCGGAAGAGTCAGCCTTCACCGCTCTAATCGGGCGCCCTCACACGAAGGTTGATGGCTCAGTCCGGTCATCACCGGATGCCGCGACGGCCTGCCACGGCTCGACGTGACGCACGCCTGCACACCCAGCGCGCAGTCGTGGTTTTGCAGGAGTCAGGCGCTGGTCTTGCGCATCCACACGCCCCACGTGCCGCGACCCACCGCCTTGTCGGACAGCGCGCGGCCGGCGAGCTTGAGGGTGAGCTTGATCTGCCCGTGGTGGTAGCCCTCGTGCCAGATGTGGTGCTGGAGCATGAGGATCGGGTGGTCGTAGTGCCGGTCCGTCGCGCGGCCGGTCTCGACGCGGCTGCGTACGGCGTCGCGCACGGCGGCGGCGCTCTCGTGCAGCATCTGCTCGAACGCCGCGGCGTCGGTACCTGCGACGTACTCCTGCTCCGGCACGGGGCGCGCCACGTCCGGCGCATCCTCCTGCACGAACACGAGCCGCACGTAGTGGATGTGGCCGAAGAGTTCCGCGATGGACGGGCTCCCCTCGGCCGGGCGCGCGTCGAAGAGGTCCTGCGGCACCAGGTGCAGCAGGTTCACGAGGATGCGGTTGTTCCGGTCCCAGGAGTCGAGGATGGCGTCGAGCAGCGGGGTGTCTGCAGGGCTGGGCATGGGATCAGGGTAGAGCATGTTCGCGGGAGGGTCTGGCTGAAGCCGGACCCCACGAATCGCGGCCCGCGAATGACCGCCCGCACGTGCGGCGCGGACTCGGTCACTGGGCCGTGCGGCGGACGATGAGCGGCTTGCGGGCGTAGTCGGCGGGACGGATGCCGGGTACGCGCTGGGTGGTGCGGCCCTTCTGGCCCATGAAGGTCACCTCCACGGTGACCGGCGCGAGGCTGGTGAGCCCCACGTGCACGGGGCCGGTGCGCTGGCTGTTGTAGCCGCCGCCGGACACCACCTGGCGGGAGGCGAGCACGCGGCCGCGCGCGTCGAACACGCGCACCTCGGCGCCCACCTGGGTGAAGTGCCCCTGCGCATCGAGCACCAGCACGGCGAGGCTGCGCGCCTTCGCCTCAGCGGGTAGCGTGTTGTGGAACAGGAAGTGTCCGCCCTCCGGGCTGTAGCCGTCGGTGATGGAGAGGTCGAGGCCACCGTCGCCATCGACATCGACGAACTGCGTGCCGTGGTCGCCGCGGTTCAGCGGACTCGTGCGATCGATCACGTTGACGAAGCCCTGCGCGCCGTCGTTGCGGAAGAGCGCGTCCTTCGGCTGCTGCTGCCCGGCCGGACCGTCGTAGCTCATGATCGACAGGTCGAGGTCGCCGTCGTTGTCGAAGTCGCCCCAGTCGGCGCTCACCGCGTGGTTCTCCACGTCGAGATGGACCGCGGGCGCCACGTCGGTGAACGAGCCGTCGCCGTTGTTGCGATAGAGCTGGCTGCGGCCGTAGTTGGCCACGAAGAGATCGAAGTCGCCGTCGTTGTCGTAGTCGCCCACGGCGCAGCCGACGCCGCCTTCCTCAGCGGTGCGGTGCGGACCGGTGAGCCCGAGCGCAGGCGCCACGTCAGTGAAGGTGGCGCCGTCGTTGCGCCACAGGGCGTCGGCGGCTCCGGCCTGGTTGGCGAGGAACACGTCGAGGTCGCCGTCGCTGTCGTAGTCGAACCAGCACGAGCCGACCGAGGCGCGCACGTCGCTCACGCCCTGCCCCACGAACGCCTGCGTGAAGCGTCCGCCATCGTTGCGATACACCTGGTTCGCGCCGGCCCGGTCGGTCGCATACACGTCGAGGTCGCCGTCGTTGTCGAGATCGACGAAGTTCGTCTGGCGCGCCGAGCGGTTCGGCATCGTGAGGCCGATGGCCGCCCCCACCTCGGTGAAGTGCCGCCCGCCGTCGTTGTGGAACACCAGGCTCAGCCTGTTCTTCTCGATGGGGCCTGCCAGGAGGTCGATGAAGCCGTCGCCGTCGTAGTCGCCCCAGCTCACGCCGCGCAGTTCGTAGTTTGCCTCGGGCAGGCCGAGCGAGGCGCCAACGCTCACGAGCGTCCCCGCGTCGTTCCGGAACAGCCGGATGCCATCGCGCTGCGTGGAGACGGCCAGGTCCACGTCGCCGTCGTTGTCGACGTCGCCCCACGCGTTCGAATACGTGTTCGCGAGCGTATGCAGCCCGGGCTGCACGAGCGCGAACGGCGGATCGTTGGTGGCGGGCACCGCCGCGAGGGCATAGAGCGCGAAGCCGACGAGCGGCAGCACGAGGCGGACAGGCAGGCGGCGAGGAGACATGAAGGCCGGGAGTGGCAAGCGGCCTGCCATGCGTTGGCACGCCCGCACGGCGCGCAATGCCGCGGCCGGCAAGGACTTCGCGCGGCGCACCGCGGTGCCGGAACCGACAGGAGTGTTCGAGGAACCCGGGCGCGATGACATCCTGGTAGGGTACGCCTGAAGCCGCGGCTGCGCGTGCGGCTGCAGGTCCGGCCGAAGCTACAGGTCCAGCTAAAGCTGGACCCCACGAGTGAGCCTCCGGCAGGTGCTGCCGTGGGGGCCGGCTTCAGCCGGCCCTGCGCGGAGACGGCGGCTTGCCCACCGTCTTCGCCGCGTGCAGGCGCTCGGCGAGCGGGGCGAACGCCGGCGTCGGGCCGTGCCAGCAGAGGTCGTCCACCGAGCCGAACACGTCGATGTCGGTGCGCAGCGTGGCAAGGTCGCGGAAGAGGAGCGCCTTTGCGCGGTCGCGCGCCAGCGTGGCGCTGATGGCGGCCGGACGCGTGGCGTTCACGTGCCACTCGCGCCAGTCGTCGGGAATCTGCTCGATGTGGCCGAAGCGCGCCAGCACCGCGGCGGCCGACTTCGGCCCCCAGCCGTCGAGGCCGGGATAGCCATCGGACGAATCGCCCACGAGCGCGAGGTAGTCCGGGATGGACGCCGGCGGCACGCCGAACTTCGCCATCACGCCCGCCTCGTCGCGTGTGGTGCGGGCGCGCCGGTCCATCTGCACCACGCGCGTGCCGCGCACCACCTGCGCCAGGTCCTTGTCCGGCGTGCACACGAGCACGCGCTCCACGCGCGGGTCCGCCGCCGCCCGCACCGCCGCAGCCGCCAGGGCATCGTCGGCTTCGTACTCCACCATCGGCCAGGTCACCACGCCGAGGGCGGCCAGCGTTTCCTCGAGCAGCGGGAACTGCTGCCACAGCAGCGGGTCGATGCCGGCGCCGGTCTTGTAGCCGGGCCACAGGCGGTTGCGGAACGACTCGATGACGTGATCGGTGGCCACCCCGATGTGCGTGCGGTGCACCGTCATCATGCCCAGGAGCGAGGTGAGCACGCCGCGCACCGCGCCGACCTCGCGCCCCTCGGCGTCGCGCGCCTGCGGCACCGCGAAGAAGTGGCGGAAGAGTTCGTAGGTGCCGTCGATGAGATAAACGTCCATCACCCGAAGATGGCCGTGACCGCGAAGTAGAGCACGGAGGGGCCCATCAGGCACCCGAGGCCGGTGTAGAACGTGGCGGTCATCGCGCCGTAGGGCACGAGCTTCGGGTCAGTGGCGGCGAGCCCGCCGGCCACGCCGCTCGTCGTGCCCATCAGCCCGCCGTAGACCATGGCCGACTGGGGATTGTCGAGCCCGATCAGCCTGGCCACCATCGGCGTGCCGACCATCACGAGAATCGACTTCACGACGCCGGCGGCGATCGCGAGCGCCATCAGGTCCGAACTCGCACCGATCGCCGCGCCCGTGATCGGCCCGACGATGTAGGTGACGGCACCGGCGCCGATGGTGGTGATGGCCACCGCATCGCGGTACCCGAACGCCACGGCAACCAGCGCGCCCATGATGAACGCGACGATCACGCCGAGGAAGATGGAAATGACGCCGACGACGCCCGCCTTCTTCAACTCGCCGACGTGCACGCCGAACGCCGTGGACACGATGGCGAAATCGCGGAACATGCCACCGCCCATCATGCCGACGCCGGCGAGAATCGGCACATCGGCCACGCCGTTCTCCCCGCCGGTCCAGTGGCCCACGACCCACGCCATGACCAGGCCGATGATGATGGCGATGGCCGAGCCGTGCACGCGCCCCGAAGTGAGGCGGGCCGACAGCCTGTACGAGATCCACACCGTGACGCCCACGAGCGCGAACGCGAAGATGAGGCCGTTGGCCTTGAGGGTGGCTTCGAGAATGGCCATCAGCGCGCCTCGTCGCGATCCGGGACGGGCACCGTGCCCTCGCGCTTCGCCATGCGGCTCAGCACCGGCACGAGCGCGAAGGTCACGACCGTGCCGGCGATGCCGGCGGTAATGGCCAGGATGCCGCCGCGCGCCGCGGCCACCACGTTCTGCCGGGCGGCCATGGCGACCACGATCGGGATGTACATAGCCGCCCAGAAGCGGATGCCTTCCCCGGATTCGCCTTCGACGAGCGACCGGAGGCGCTTCGAGCCGGTGGCCGCCACGAGCATCAGCATCGCGATGCCGACACCGCCCACGTTGGCCTTCACGCCGAGCAGCACACCGAGATAGTCACCGATGAACGTGCCGACGACCATGCAGGTCGCCAGCAGCGCCACGCCGTAGATAATCATCCGTCCCGCGCTCCTGTCCGTTGCGTCTCGCTTGGGATGATATGCCACCGCAGAGCCAGACCACCGTCGTGTTCCGCCCGGCGTTCCTGCCCCGGCGAATTCTCTTGCGCGAGGCCTTTACGTCCGCTTTACTAACGGACCATCGGCCGGCTTCTGTCGGCCGCACTTTCCGAGGAGTCTTATGTCCATGACACGTATCGCGCACCTCGCGCTTGGCACGGGCAGCGCACTGGCCGTGGCCGTGCTGGTGTCGGGTGGGTTCGGCGCGTCCGCGCAGGGCCAGGCCGCATCGGGCGGCAACCCGGTGACCGGCCAGGGCTATCCCAACCCGAACCCGGTCGTCACGAAGAACTGGGGCGAACTGCCCGCGGGCCGCAAGTGGGGCACCACGGCCGGCATCGACATCGATCCAACCGACGGCAACGTCGTCGCCTACGAGCGCTGCGGCGCCGGTGCGTCGGGCGGCGCGGGTGGCGGTCCGGTGGACTGCGAGACCAACCCGGTCGATCCGATCTTCAAGTTCGACCGCAAGACCGGCAAGGTGCTGGCCAACTTCGGCAAGGGCGTCATGGTGACGCCGCACGGCATCTCGGTCGACAGGCAGGGCAACGTGTGGGTGGCCGACTTCTCCGGCAACAAGGCCGGCACGAAGGGGCACCAGGTCCACAAGTTCTCGCCGAAGGGCGAGAAGCTCCTGAGCCTCGGCATTGCCGGCAAGCCGGGCAACGCGGACGGCCAGTTCGACCAGCCGAACGACGTCGTCGTCGGTCCGGACGGCAGCATCTACGTCGCCGACGGCCACGACGCGCAGGGCATGATCACGGCGCAGCAGATTGCCGACGGCCTGAAGCGCGGCGCCACGAGCCGCATCAGCAAGTTCTCGCCCGACGGCAAGTTCATCAAGAGCTGGGGCAAGATCGGCACGAAGCACGGCGAGTTCCGCACGCCGCACGCGCTCGTGTTCGACTCGCGCGGCCGCCTGTGGGTGGCCGACCGTGGCAACCACCGCCTGGAGATCTTCGACCAGAACGGCAACTACCTCGAGTCGCGCTACACGTTCAGCCGCGTGAGCGGCCTGTTCATCAAGGGCGAGACGCTCTACGCGATCGACTCCGAGTCCGCGCCGCTCAACCACCCGAACTGGCGCAACGGCGTCCGCATCGGACCGGTGGCGGAGGACCGCGTGGTGGCGTTCGTCGGGCCGTTCGAGCGTGAGGATCGCAACCAGCAGGGTGTGGCCGGTGAAGGCGTCGCGGTGGATGCCGACGGCACCATCTTCGCCGCCGAGGGCCCGAACTCGTTCGTGCAGGCCGGCGGGGCGTTCACGCGCTACTCCGCCAAGTAGTCGGCCTGGCGCCACACTGAAGTGTGGCGCTACGTACGCACGGCCCCGCGCAGTCGTACGTAGCGCCACGCTCCAGCGTGGCGCCTCACCCACCCGCCACTCGCCACCACTCGTCGTCGCCCGTGACGGGCATCACACATCGCGTGTGACGTGCGTCACATCCCGGAACGCTCCCGTTCCCTATCGTCACTCCTGACCATTCCGCCACGGCCCGGCGCCTGCGGCGGACGCTTCGGTCGAGGAGCAGACGATCATGAGGAGTTCGGGAAAGATGGCGGTTCCGGCACCCGACGCACCACGCGCGGAGTACGACGCGTTCATCGAGCAGCGTGTGACATCGATCATGCGGCTGGCGCAGACGGTCGCCCGCGCGCACCGCCTGTCGCCGACCGAGATCCCCGACTTCGTGTCCAGTGTGCTCGTCCACCTGATGGAGCACGACTACTCCGTGCTGCGGCAGTTCGGCCGGCGCAGCTCGCTGCGCACCTACCTCACCACCGTGATCAGGCGGCTGTACCTGGACGCCCGCGTGGCGGCCTGGGGCAAGTGGCGGCCATCCGCCGAGAGCCGGCGCGCGGGGGTGTGGGTGGTGCTGCTGGAACGGCTCTGCACGCGCGACGGGCTCAGCTTCGACCAGGCCTGCGCCGTGCTCCGCACCAACTACCGCCTCGAGTTCGACACGCAGGTGCTCGAGGCGTATCACGCCGGCTTCAAGGCCAGGCTCCGGCCGTTCTTCGTGCCCGACACCTGCATCGAGCGGGAGCCGGCCACGCCGGTCAGCGCCGACTGGCGGGTGGCCGACCGCGAGGCCTGGCGGCTGCTGGCGCAGACGAACCGCCGGCTGCAGGCGGCGCTCGACCGCCTGGCAGCGGAGGACCGGGTGCTCCTCCTGCTGTTCTTCCACGAGGGCCTCACGATTGCCGCCGCGGCCCGGGAGATGGGCGTCGATCAAAGGCAGCTGTATCGCCGCTTCTCCCGCGCGCTGACGCAGTTGCGGCACGCGCTCGAGCGGGATGGGCTGGACAGGCGGTCGGTGCTCGGCGCAGTCGGGCGCCATTTCATCGGCCCCCTCAACGCGTTCGAGCGGCGGGGCCCGCAGGCGGCCACGCGGCCGAACTAGACCGGTTTCCAGGTGTGTGTAGTGCCCGGCTTCAGCCGGGCCGAGTGTGGTCCGCCTGAAGGCGGACACTACGTCCTTCAGGAAAAGTGCTCTAGCCGGCGCTAGACGGCCCGCAGGCCGACCCGGGCAGCCTCGTCGGCGTGCTCCACGGCGTGCGCGGTGGGCATGTAGCGCCGTGCGGCCTTCACGTCCATGTAGAACGCGCCACGGTCCCAGCGCAGCCAGCGCATCGTGCGGAGCCGCAGCAGCGCGCGGCTGACCGTTTCGCGCGATGAGCCGGTCAGTTCCGCCAGTTCGCGGTGCGAGGGCCTCGGCCGGATGGCAATTTCGCGCCCGGCGGGCAGCCCCTTCGCCATGGCCATCTGCGCCACCGACCAGGCGACGCGTTCCACGGAGTCGAACGTGTAGATGGCGCGAAGCTGATCCGTGGCCCGGCGCAGGGTGCTCGTGACGTGCACCAGCAGCATGGCGTCGAACTCACGGTGCCGGCGTAGCGCCTGGAACGCGCGCCCGGGAATGTGGACGAGCCGGCAGTCGTCGAGCGCCGCCAGCCCGGCACTGCGCGGCAGGCCGTCGATGAGGGACACTTCTCCGACCAGTGCGTACGGCAGCAGGATGGCGATGGTGATCTCGGCGCCGTTCGGGCCGGACATCACCACCTTCGCCCGTCCCGCCGTCAGCAGGTAGCAGCTGTCGGACGCGCTGCCCTCCTCGAAGATGCGCGCGCCCTTCGGGCGGGCGATGAGCGACGACGCCGCGGCCACGTCGTCCAGCAGCGGCTGCGGCAGCCGCGCGAACAGGGGCGCGTGCGTCAACAGGTCGACAGTAATGGGCCGTGCCATGCGCGTGTCCGTATGCCTGGTTGGGAGGCAGGAACTGTATCACGCCCGCTGACGCGGCCCCGGCCGTCCGGCCGTATGATGGGGCACCGCCATGGCCCCGCGCCCCGACGACCGCGTCCCGCAGTCCCCGCCGCGCCGGACGCTGACGATGCTGTTCTCCGACCTGAGCGACTCGACGCTGCTGGCGAGTTCAGGTGAGCCGGAGGACTATCTCGACGTCCTCAACTACCTGCGGCGCCAGTGCCTCGAGATCGTCCCCCGGCACGGCGGCACCATCGTCGACTTCAGTGGCGACGGGTTCCTCGCCATGTTCGGTCATCCCGAGCCGACGGAGAGCGACGCACGGCATGCGGTCGAGGCGGCGCTCGAGATGCACGCGGTGATCCGCAAGGCGCCCTTCCGCGGCGCCGGCGGCACCTCGGGACTGACGCTGCACTCGGGTGTCCACTCCGGGCTGGTTCTCGTCATCGAGAACGACCTGTTCCCGGGGCGCCACGCGGTGGTGGGCGAAACCCCGAACCTGGCGGCGAAACTCTCGGATGCCGCCGCGCGCGACGAGATCCTCGTGAGCGAGGTGACGCTCGGGAGCGACCAGCACTTCTTCGAGGTGCAGCCCCGCGGCTCGGTGGCGATCTCCGGCAAGGCCGGGCTCGTTCCGGCCCTGCAGGTGCTCGGCCTCTCCTCGACCAACACCCGGTTCGAGGCGCGGTCGCGCCGGGGGCTCACGCCGTTCGTGGGCCGGAGCGATGCGCGCACCGTGCTCGACGGACACCTGCGCGAGGCGTGCGCCGGCACCACGCGCCTCGTCTACGTGGTTGGACCAGCAGGACTCGGCAAGACGCGGCTGATCGAGGAATTCCTCACGAGCGGCACCTCCGCCGGCTGCCGTGTCCACCGCGGGTACTGCGACAGCGACCCGTCAGCCCAGCCGCTGCTGCCCTTCGTGCAGATGCTCCGGGCATCCGCCGGGAGCGAGCGTCCGCCGCACCTGGGCCCGCTGACCCCCGCCGAGTTCTGCGCCCACATCCAGGACCTCGCGGCCCAGGGGCCGCAGGTGATCTTCATCGACGACTGGCACTGGGCCGACGATGCGAGCCGCCAGATGCTGCGCGCGCTGCTGGCGCTGAAGGACGTGCCGCTGCTCATCGTGAGCGCCACGCGTTTCCTGCTGCCGGTCGATCCGCACGGGGCCGGTGCGCACGAACTGCCGCTGCACCCACTGGGGCTGGCCGAGACGATCCAGGCGATCCGCACGCTGCGTCCGGACCTCGAGCCGTTCACCATTCCCCGGATCGCGACGAAGTCTGGCGGCTATCCGCTGTTCGTGGAGGAACTCTGCCACGTGGCCTCCCCCGACCGGCTCGTGGACGACGCGCAGCCGGCCGGGAACAGCCTCGCGTGGCTCGAGGCGCTGATCGAGGCGCGCGTCAGCCTGCTGCCGCCGGAGCAGGTGCGGCTCGCGCGCACCGCGGCCGTCATCGGCACCATCGTCCCGACGTGGCTGCTCGAACGCGTCAGCGGGTACAAGGCGACCGACCCGCTGGTCGTCGGGCTGACGACCGCGGACCTCATGCTCGAGGGCGAACTCCAGGGAACGCTGCGCTTCAAGCACGGCGTCACGCGCGACGCCATCTACAAGTCGGTCGGGCGTCGCGAGCGCAGCCAGACACACCTGCGCGTCGGCGAACTGCTCGAGCAGGTGGATCAGGGGTCTGACCAGGCGACGGATTCGCTCGCCTACCACTTCAACGCCGCGGGTGATGCCCCGCGCGCCATCAAGTACGCCGAGCAGTCAGGCGACCGCGCCCTGGCGGCCGGCGCACTGGACCGCGCGCGCCACCAGTACCAGGTCGCGCTGACGCACCTGCGCCCGCTGCACTCGTCACCCGACGCGGCGCGCCGCTACCTCGAACTGGCGCAGCGCATGGGGGTCGCCTGCGTCTACGACCCGACACGGGCACACCTCGAGATCTTCCGCGACGCGCTGGCCATCGCCCAGGAGCTGGACGACGAGGCGGAACTGGCGCGGGCGGAGTACTGGCTCGGCTACATCCACTACGCGCTCGGCAACCTCGCCGCGGCCTTCGAGCACTGTGAGCGCGCGGCGGCGCACTGCACGACGGCACGGGCAGCCGGCACCTCGCCGCAACTGGACGCGTTGAACGTCCAGATCCGATCGACGTTCGCACAGGCGAAGGGCGCCGCCGGTGAATACGACGGCGTGCTCGAACAGCTCGACCTCGCGGCCGACGTGAAGCGCCGGCATCGCAGCGGCACCCGTCCCGCGGTCGGCATGGCGTACACGCTCGCGTGCAAGGGCGGCCTGCTCGCCGACTGCGGCGACTTCGAGGCGGCGCACGCCTGCTTCGCGGAAGCGATGGACGTCATCCGCGGCCGGAACAGCCCGGTCGAGGCGTCGGTGCTGGCGTGGAAGAGCGCGGTGCACGTCTGGCGGGGCGAGTGGCACCAGGCGATCGACACGGCGCACGAAGTACAGACCATCGCCGACCGGATCGAGAGCCTCTACGTCCATTCGATGGCCGCCGTGCTCATCGGCTACTCACGCTGGCGGCTGGAGCCAGACCTCGCACGCATCGACGAGCTGGTCCAGGCCACGCAGTGGCTCGAGGAGCGCGACAAGCGGCTCTACATCTCACTGAACCACGGGTGGATTGCCACGGCGATGGTGGACGCGGGCCAGTTCGACAAGGCCCGCTCCTACATCGAGCAGGCGCTCGCACGGGCCAGGGTGCACGACTCACTCGGCGAGTCGATGGCCTACCGGGCGCTGGCCCGGATGGCGCACGCCGGACACGCCCCCGAGCCCGCGCGGCACTACCTCGATGCGGCCCTCGCGGCGTCGCGGCGGCGGCGGTCGAAGCACGAGGAAGCAGTCACGCTGGCGCAGATCGGGATCGACCTGCTCCGCGCCGCGCAGCCCGGCGAGGGGCGTGCGGCGGTGGACCAGGCGCGTGCGATGTTCCGCACGCTGGGCATGCGGTGGCACGAGGCCGCTATGGAACGGGAGCTGGCGGCGGCTCCACGGTGATCACCAGGAAGCTGGGCGTCGTTCGGATCTCCCCCGCATCGAGAACGGCCGCCAGGAAACCTGTCATCACACCCAGTCCCATGTTGATCGCCGGACAGGCATGGGTCGGCCTCGACACGCCCGGCGGCAGGCGCCGGTCGCCGCCGAACACCGGCGTCACGTCGTGTCCTCCCGCCGCCTCCTCAGGCTCCGTGATGGCCACGATGCTCGAGACCACCACGTCGTCGGGTTCGATCTGCACCCCGCCAAGCGTGGTCGCCCTGGTCGCGGTCCTGAACAGGAGATCCGGAACGGGACGACGCTGCATCGCCCGCCCGAGTGCGGGCATGATGTGCAGTTCCGCGGCAGCCCGGTCAGCGCCAGCTCCACGATAGGCGTGCTGCACCGTCCAGAGTGTCTCGTCTGTGAGCCAGAGGTTCATCACCTTCATCAGGTTGCCGTACACGGTTGGCAGGAACCCTTCGACCATCCCGACGATGGTGCGAGCCAGCAGGTCGTCGGATGGGATGGACGCGAACAGCTGCGCGCCCAGCGAGCCCTGCGCCGGCGGATTCCCGCGCTGCGCGGCCACGAAGGTGCGCACGGCTTCGAGCAGTGCCGCGCCCAGCGCTTCTCCCTTGGCCTCGACCTCCGCGCGCGGATGCGGCGACGAGAAGATGTAGCGTGACGGCGCCAGTGAATGGAAGGGGAGGTGCACCGCCGCAGGCGCAGACGGGTTCGCCGGCTTTCCGCCCAGAACGAGCACGCCGTCGGGAACGCCGAACCAGGCCCTGCAGAGCGCAGCGAGCGCCGCGTCGAGAACGCTCTCGAGCCTGACTCTCGCCGGCTTCATCGGCTGCGCGGTGATGATCGCCGTCAGGAGGCCGCTGGTCACCCGCCGGGCCTCGGCGAACGCCTCGTCGTGCGACACGGATCCGACGATCGAGTTGGGACCGCTCGACTGCAATTGATAGGAGGGATCGGTCGAGTCGAGGCCGAGGAAGCCCTGCCCCACGGACGCCTGCATGCGCGGCAGGTAGGCCTTCACCGAGTAGATGTCGTCGTGCAGCAGAACCTGGTCGCGCAGATCCCGAGTCGTCACGATCACCCCGTACGGAGTCCGGAGTACGCCGCCGTGCAACGCGGTGATCGCCGCGAGCACGGCGGACTGGATGCCGGCACGATTGGCAATCAGGTCCTCCATCACGGCCGCCCAGTCCGCCTCGGTCTTGAGCTGCGCGATCACCACCGCGCCCATGGCGACCTGCTGCGCGTTGCGCGCAGGGTTCCGGGTAGCCCGTGCCAGTTGATCGAGGGCGTTCATGGACGGGGCAAACAGGTACAGGCCCCACTCCAGCGTCACGAATGGGTCGCTGCCGAGGTTCACGCGGCACACGGTGCCGCTCCCGTCGACGTAGCGGAAGGTGTAGTCGCCAGCTGCCGCGTCGGGCACGCGCATCAGGGGATCGACCTGCGCGCTCGACAGCCCGGTGCTGTTCCCGCCGGTGATCCAGCGCTGGATCACCTCGAACTGCTCGGCGATGCTGGCGTTGTAGGCCATGAACATCGTGCCGCGATCGGGTTCGAAGCGGGTGCCGGTCGAGTCGCGCTCCGGGGCGTCGTCGAACAGCGTGGGAGGGCCGTAGCTCATGCCCCGGCGGGCAATACGCGGGATCTTCGGCTCCTCGAGGTCCTTCGGATTGTCCGTCCTCGGGTTGGTCCGGCGGACATGCGAGTCGAACGGACACTTCAGGCCCTTGCCGTCCGCGGTGTAGTCGAAGTCGTTCAGCACGGTGTTCGTGGAGTTGGGGTTCTTCGACGGATCTGCCAGCGGGACGCCGAGAGGCGTACGTCCCACCATCTTCGAGAGGATGTCCGCGCGCGAGCCGGCCTGGTCGGCAACGTCTCGCAGCCGGTTCACGTACTGCCGCATCTTGCGAACGACGAGGAAGGAGCCGTTGTCGATGAGGGATCCCTGTTCCCATTCACCGAGCCGCGACGCCTTCCCCCGTTCCACGAACGGTGGATCGTGACGGCTGTTCTCGTGGCCGACGACAAAGTCGCCGTACGGAACGTCGTCGCGCTGGCCGGGCGCCACGCACGGCTGGCTGATGCCATCCCTGAACCCGAAGGGTTCCTGTGCCCCCTTCACCGGTCGGTACGTGCGCATCAACTCCACGGACATGAGTTCGGCACCAGGGAGTCCGGCCAGCCGGGCGACTTCGGCGTTGAGCAACGTGTGTTTCGAGAACCAGTCGGCGTCGTCATCCGGAAGTCCTGGCGTCCTCGCCCGCAGCGTGATCACCATGTCGACACTCGACAGGTGGACCCGCTCCCCAGTTGGCGGCACCAGCCTCCCCTGTCGCCAGTTCATGGCGGGCAGGGGCCAGTTCTCCGGGTGGTTCCCCCGCACGTCCCCGAGCAGCCCGGCGCGGGCGGCCATCCCTTCGCGGAACTCCTT
The DNA here is from genome assembly GCA_046331345.1 of Vicinamibacterales bacterium. Taxonomy (GTDB): domain Bacteria; phylum Acidobacteriota; class Vicinamibacteria; order Vicinamibacterales; family CAVVIG01; genus CAVVIG01. Next base: position 214,923 of record JAXLRA010000010.1, read on the forward strand.
CGGGAAACGCGCGAGGTCGGAGTCTGGCACGCCAAGCTTCCTGAGGCCACCTGTCGTGAACGCCACGTTGCTCACGAGGTCGACGCCGTTCTGGCCATCAGCAGCCGTCACGCGAATGGCGGGGAGAAACCGGCCCATGTCCTCCGGCTTCGTAATCCGCCAGAGCAGCACGCAGCCATGGGTCATCCCCCGGTAGCCCGAGAGGATGCCGCCCTGGATCTCGGCAGGCGCCGGAGGCGTCCGCGGAGTGGCCGTGGTCCTCCCGGACGGCTGCAGGGTCTTGAACCACGCCACTTCTGCTCCCAGCGCGCGCTCGACGACATCGAGGATGGTCGGCGTCGGCGAGGTCGATGGCGGCACGGATGGCGGGGGTGCGACAGCTTCCGTGACGCCGCGCATGAGCAGCACCGCGGCACTCGCCAGGAACTTCGCGTCGTCGCCCTCGTACATGTCGCGGAGCCCGTGAAGGGCGAGGAGCAGCGCGGAGTACTGCTGCACGGCATCCCCGGGATGCGTCGCCGCAGTCTCCATGGCCTCCACGACCGGGTTCTTCACCTGGAGTGTCGCCAGGTCCAGGTCGAGCGACGCCCCCCCGTCACGGGCCAGCCGTTCGACGTCCGCGAGATACCGCTGGTCGTCGACCGAAATACGTCCCTGTGCGAAGAAGAACTCCGCCTGAACCTGCCTCGCCAGAATCCACGCCACGAACCTGTCGTAGCCCTGCTCGAGCGCCGGCTGGTCGTAGCCCTCGCAGTTGCACAGGACGAGGTCGAGTACGGGCCCCAGGTCGCGCCAGATGATGCGGATGTACGGTTCCCACGGCTTGTCGAACGTGACCGACAGGAGGATCTTGTTGTCGACGATGCTGAAGGAAAACGCGTAGATGCTGCGGATGGCATCGACGGCGTCGACGATGGGACGGACGCGCTGCACTTCGCGCGACTGCAGCCGCAGGGTGTGGAGCAGGCGCAGTCCGATGACGGCGCGCGCGGCATACGTGTGCGTGTCGAGTATGTTCGGGATGATGCCGGCCTTGAGCGGCAACAGGCAGGTCAGCTCGCTCGAGCCAAGCACGTGCTTGATGGTCTTGTCAGTCGGCATACGGTTGTCCCTGGCTGGGAAGGCGGCACGATACCACCGTGGGAGGGGTGCCGCCACCCGGATGTGACGGACAGCAGTGATAGGTTTCACAGGCCCGTGCGCGGAGAAGCCCAGTCACCAATTTCCTGATCGTTCGTCAGTGAGGGACAATTGTTCCCTCATGCAGAAGCAGCACTTCATCGACAACACCTGGCAGCCCGGCACGAACGGCGACACCATCCCGGTGGTCGACCCGAGCACGGGTACGACCTGTGGCTCCATTGCCCGCGGCACCGCGGCCGACATCGAGAAGGCCGTGGCATCCGCTCGCGCCGCGATCGGCGAGACCTTCGACGGCCCGTGGGGGCGGCTCTCGTCCACCCAGCGCGGACGCCTCATGGCGAAGCTCGCGGCAGCCGTCACCGAACGCAACGAGGAATTCGCGCAGCTCGAGGCGCTGGACACCGGCAAGTCGCTCAAGACCGCCCGCGTGGACGCGACCGCGCTCGCGCGCTACTTCGAGTACTACGCCGGCGCGGCCGACAAGCTGCACGGCGAGACGCTCCCCTACGAGACCGGCTATACGGTCCTCACCATCCGCGAGCCGCACGGCGTGACGGGACACATCATCCCGTGGAACTACCCGATGCAGATCTTCGGGCGCACCGTTGGCGCCTCGCTCGCCGCCGGCAACGCCTGCGTCGTGAAGCCGGCGGAAGACGCCAGCCTCTCCACGCTGCGCCTCGCCGAACTGGCCGCCGAGATCGGCTTCCCCGCCGGTGCCCTGAACATCGTCACCGGCTACGGCGCCGAAGCGGGCGCGGCGCTGACCGCGCATCCGGGCATCGATCACATCTCGTTCACCGGGTCCACGGGTACCGGACGGCTCATCGCCGAAGCGGCCGCGAAGCGGCACTGCCCGGTCACCCTCGAACTCGGCGGCAAGTCGCCCCAGCTCGTGTTCGACGATGCGGATCTGGAGGCGGCACTGCCGGTGATCGTGAATGCCATCATCCAGAACGCGGGGCAGACCTGTTCAGCCGGTAGCCGCGTGCTGATTCAGCGCGGCATCTACGAAACGGTGCTCGAGAAGCTGGCCGAGCGCTTCGGCGCACTGCGCGCAGGTCCGCCCGCGCTCGAACTCGAGATGGGTCCCCTCGTGAACCGCAAGCAGTACGACGTGGTGCGCGGGTTCATCCAGAAGGCCGAAGCGGCGAACATCCCGGTCGCCGCGCGCGGCACCCTGCATCCCGACGCGGCCTCCGCCGGCTTCTACCAGCAGGCGGTGCTCTTCCGCGACGTGCCGCACGACAGCGAGATCGCGCAGAAGGAGATCTTCGGGCCCGTGCTCGCGGCCATGCCGTTCAGCGACGAGGCCGAGGCGATCCGGCTGGCGAACGGCACCGACTACGGCCTCGTGGCCGGCGTGTGGACGCGCGACGGTGCCCGGCAGCTGCGCCTCGCGCGCAAGCTGCGCTGCGGCCAGGTGTTCATCAACAACTACGGCGCCGGCGGCGGCGTGGAACTCCCCTTCGGCGGCGTGAAGTCGAGCGGCCACGGCCGCGAGAAGGGGTTCGAGGCGCTCTACAGCTTCACGACGCTGAAGACCATCGCCATCAAGCACGGGTGATCGTAGGGTCCGCCTTCAGGCGGACCTTCACGGGTCAGCTCACCACGGCGTTCTGCATCGCCCAGAGGGCGGCGGCGGCGCGGGTCGAGACGCCAATCTTGTTGTAGATGTGCTGGATGTGGTGGTCGGTGGTCTTTGCCGAGATGAAGAGGCGGTCGGCGATTTCCTTCGTCGTCAGCCCCCGCGAGGCGAGGCGCAGCACCTCCACTTCCCGCTTCGAGAGGCCACCCGGGTTGCTCGCCCGCGGGCGCGACGGTGCGTCGCCTTCGCCGTGCCCGGCGGCCACGAGGACGGCGCGCGTGGCGCGCGGCTCCAGCGCACCCTGCGCCTCGAGCCGGCGGAGTTCGGCCGCGGCCTCGGCCGGTGGATGCGCGGGCCGGTCGGCGCGGTCGGCCGTCATCCCGACGTAGACCTCCGTCGCCGCCAGGACGCAGGCCGCCACATCACTGGAGTCGGCACGCAGGCGCCGGTGGTAGCCGGAGCCGTCGCACTTCTCGTGGTGTGACGCGGCCACCGCGTTCAGGCCGGTGAGCGCCGGCGACCGCCGCAGCATCTGCTCCGTGAGCATCGGGTGCAGTTCCACGCGGTCGAACTCGGCGCGTGTCAGCGCCCCCTTCTTGTCCCAGATTGAATTCGGCACGGCCGTAGTGCCGAAGTCGTGCACGAGCGCCGCGCGCCGGAGCGCGGTAATCGCCTCCTCGGGGAGCCCCAGCACACGGGCCGCGTCGGCGGCCACCTGCGCGCAGCGCCGGCTGTGCCCGTTCATGTAGGGCGACTTCAGATCGATGAAGTCGGCGGCCACGGTGAGGGCCGCGTCGAGCGCCTCGCCGTCGAGCACGCGGCGCGGCTCGGGCTCGAGGGCCATCACGGCATCCCACGGCTCGATCGCCTTCAGCCGCTCCAGCCAGGTGCGTCCGTGTTCGACGAAGAGATCGGCGAGCGCCGGATCGTACGTGCGGTCGCGCCGGTCGCGGGCGGCCTCGATCGCCTGGTCGGCCGAGAACAGGCGCGCAATCGCCTCCATGTCGTGACTCAGGTGCACCACCCGCATCGGCAGGGGAATGTCCGTGCCCTTCGCGTGCGCGGGATAGCCGGTGCCGCCCCAGCGCTCGAACGTGAAGCGGAGCGCCTCGCGCACCTCCGGCCCGAACTCGATGCGCTGCACGAGCATGTCGCCCACTTCGCAGCCGGAGGAGAAGTTGTGCGTGGCCCACTCGCGCGCGTTCTGCTGGATGAACTGCACCACCTGGTCGCGTTCTTCCGGCGGGCGATTGGCGGTGGCGAAGGCCATGACGTCGCGAATCACCTCCGCCGGGTTGCCGGCGTCGTGCACGAGCGTCTGCGCGCGAATCGCGATTTCGTCACCGAAGAGCGTCGCCACTTCGTGCGCGTGGCCCGTGCAGCCGACGTAGCGCAGGAGCGACACCCAGTACGCCGTGTCGCGGGTGCCGGCGTCGACTCCCGCCGCATCGCACAGCCAGGTGGCCAGCAGGCACGACCGGAGCTGCGATTCGAGCGGCTGGCCGAACGCGTTGTCCTGGGCCAGCGCCAGCGTGGCCACGAATTCACCGAGACGAAGGGGCGTCGACAAAATGGGGAACTCTCCCGATGTGCGGCCTGGGCCGGCGGGCGCAGCATTCATACCACACAACGCGCGGCCCGCTGCACGGCAGCCGCCGCGCTCATAAGGGAGACGACAGCATGGGATCGACAGCAGGACACAGCGCCCGGCCGATCAGGGTGGGAATGCTCGCGGACCAGACCGGACCGCTTTCGTTCGTCGGGCTGGCCAACGCCAACGTGGCGCGCATGGTCATCGGCGACATCAACGCCAAGGGCGGACTCCTCGGGCGCGCCCTCGAGCTGCTGCTCGAGGACAGCGCGACCGACGATCGGGTCGCGGCGGCGAAGGCGGCGAAGCTCGTCGACGAGGACCACGTCGACGTCCTCTTCGGCGGCATCTACAGCTCCACGCGCCAGGCCATCAAGGCCGCGGCCGTCACGAAGGGGCGCACCCTCTACATCTACCCGGAGCAGTACGAGGGGCAGGAGGCCGATCCGCTGATCTTCTGCACCGGGCCGGTGCCTGCACAGCAGGTCGATCCGTTCATCCCGTGGCTGATGAAGGAGACCGGCGCGAAGCGCTTCTACCTGCCCTCGGCCGACTACATCTGGCCGCATATCATGAACCGGCGGGTGCGCGAGGTGGTCGTGGCCAACGGCGGCGAGATCGTCGGCGAGGAGTACTACCCGATGGACCACATGGACTACCGCGCTACGGTGGAGCACATCATGGCGAGCGGTGCCGACGTGGTGTTCAACACCATCGTGCCGCCCGGCGTGACGCCGTTCTTCAAGGGGCTCTACGAAGCCGGCTTCCAGGCGCGCGGCGGACAGCTGGTCTGCACCTACTTCGACGAGAACTTCCTGAACATGGTGCCCAAGGAGCACGTCGAGGGGCTGTGGGGCTGCCTCGACTACTACGAGGAAGTCAGCGATCCCTTCAGCCAGAAGCTGCTCACGCAGTACGACACGCTCTATCCGGGCGCGGCGAAGTTCACCGGCGGCAGTGCGTGCTCCGGGCTCTACCGCGGCCTGCGGCTGTGGGCCGCCGCCGTCGCCGAGGCCGGTTCGCTCGATCAGTCCGCCGTGGTGGCGGCGCTCGATCATGCGCGCATCGCGGAGGGCCCGGGCGGGCCGGCCTCCATGGTGCCCGGCCAGCACCACGCGCGGCTGCACATGTATATCGCGCGCGCACGCCAGGGCCAGTTCCACATCGTGAGGGACCTCGGCATCGTCGAGCCACAGGAGCAGCTGGTGCCGGCGCTCGCCGGCGCCTGAGCCGCACATGTCGTTCCCGGTGTGACCTCGGCGGGTTTCGAAATGTAGTGCCCGGCTTCAGCCGGGCTCTGTCAGGTCCGCCTGAAGGCGGACACGACTTCTGATTTCGGAACCTGCCTTCATCAGCCGCAATGTCGGCTTCAACAGTTTATCCAAGGAGAGAGACATGATTCTCGCAACGACGCGCGTGGAAGATTTCGATCAGTTCATGAAGGTGTTCTCGACGGCTGGCGCCGACAAGCGGCGCGAACACGGGTCGAAGGGAGCGATGGTCTTCCGCGATCCGGCCGAATCGGATCGCGTGTGGGTGATCTTCGACTGGAACGAGGAGGGATGGACCTCCTTCGTGACCGACCCGACCGTCCCGGGCGTGATGAAGGCCGCCGGGCACAAGTCGAAGCCGCAGTCGGTGGGGCTCGCCGGCCGCTGCGACGCCTGATCATCATCCTCGGGAGGGTGGGGAGAGTCAGGACGGCCGGGAATCGATGGATTCCCGGCCTGCCCGCCCTTCTCCTGCAGACTCCGGTATCCTACCGTTCTCGCAACACCTGGCTCCCGCAACCCGAGGACGGTTCTGATGACACGCCTGCTTCGCTCCCGCTCCCTGCTGATCCTGCCCCTGCTGGCGCTGACCAGCGCGTGTGCTGCACCCCCGGCGTCGACGCCAGCCGCCGCGCCGCTGACGATCGACTCGCCCGAGATCGCCACGGTGCTGGCCGGCGTGAAGGCGGACCAGGTCAAGCAGCACATGACCGTCCTGGCCGACGACAACATGGAAGGCCGTGGGCCCGGCAGTGCCGGCTACGAGCACGCGCTGCAGTACGTCGAGGACGCCGTGAAGGGCTACGGCCTGGCCCCTGGCGGCGAGAACGGCGGCTTCCGGCAGAAGGTGCCGCTCCGCAACAGCGTCGTCGTCGAAGAGGCGAGCGCGATGAGCATCCAGGGCGCGGGAGGCAGGAAAGCGCTCGTCTACGGAAAGGACTTCCTGCTGAGCGCCGATCCGCTGCGTGAAGACGTGGCGATCGAGAGTGCCCCGGTGGCCTTCATCGGCTACGGCGTGAGTGCACCGGCGCTCGGCTATGACGACTACGCCGGCGGCATCGACGTGAAGGGCAAGGTCGTCGCGATCCTGAGCGGCGCACCGGCAAAGCTGCCGAGCAACGAGCGCGCGTACTACTCGTCGGGTGCCGTGAAGGAGGCCGAAGCGCTGAAGCGCGGCGCCATCGGCATCCTGACCTTCTCCGCCCCGGACGACCCGCGCTTCCGCTGGGAGGTGAGCGTCGCGACGAGCAAGCAGGGGAGCTACGCGTGGATCGACGCCGCAGGCCAGCCGAACCGCGGCGACCCGGCGCTGCGCGGCTCGGCAAGCCTGAACCACCCCGCGGTGGCGCTCCTCTTCGCGGGGACGCCGACGCCCATGAAGAACGTCTTCGAGGCGGCGAAGCAGAGCACGCCCCAGGCCTTCGACCTGCCAGCGAAGGTGTCGCTGACGACGAAGTCGACGCACAAGGACGTGGAGAGCGCGAACCTGGTGGCGACGCTCGAGGGCAGCGACCCGGCGCTGAAGAACGAGTCGGTCGTGTACGTGGCGCACGTGGATCACTTCGGCGTCGGCGTGCCGATGAACGGCGATGCGATCTACAACGGCGCCCACGACAACGCGTCCGGCGTGGCCATCGTCCTCGAAGTGGCCCGCGCGTATGCCGCGCTGCCGGTGCATCCGCGGCGCTCGATCGTCTTCCTGTTCGTCACGGCTGAAGAGCGCGGCCTGCTCGGATCCGACTTCTTTGCCCGGCATCCGACCGTGGCGAAGGACGGGATCGTCGCCGACCTGACCCTCGACATGCCCTTCATGTACCACCCGCTCCTCGACATCGTCCCCTACGGCGCGCAGCACTCGTCGCTGTCGGTCCCGGTGACGAACGCCGCGAAGAAGCTCGGGATGGCGATCGGCACCGACCCGATCCCCGAGCAGGCGCTGTTCATCCGCAGCGACCACTTCAGCTTCGTCCGGCAGGGCGTGCCGTCGCTCTTCATCAAGAGCGGCTTCACCACCGGCGACCCGTCGAAGGACGGCGCCGCGATCAACGCCGCGTATCGCCGCGACGTCTACCACAAGCCGAACGACGACATGTCGCAGGCATTCGACTTCGAGGCCGGCGCGTCGCACGCGAAGCTCAACTTCCTCACCGGCTGGCAGGTGGCGCAGGAGACGGCGCGTCCGACCTGGAACCAGGGCGACTTCTTCGGCGGGCTCTTCGGATCGAAGTAGGTCCACCTGAAGGTGGACCCCACGAGTGACCGGTCAGGTCTGCGCTCGTGGGGTCCGCCTTCGCCGCACCATCCGAGCCTGCCCCGCCTGCCCTGCCTGCCCTGCCCGACAAGCCCTGCCTGCCTCGCCTGCCCTGCCAGCCCCGCCTGCCCTGCCTGCCCTGCCCGACAAGCCCTGCCTGCCTCGCCTGCCCTGCCAGCCCCGCCTGCCCTGCCTGCCCTGCCCGACAAGCCCTGCCTGCCCCACCAGCCCCGCCTGCCCTGCCTGCCCGACCAGCCCCGTCTGCGCCAGCCCCTCGTGCCTGTGTCGATCGCCTGGAGGGCCGATCGACCATCCAGTGAAGCGCCGCGGTGGCGCGCTACAGTGGGCACCACGTGGTAGCCGGGAGGGACCAGATGCGATTTCTGTCGATGATTCGACTCGAAGAGAAGGGGCAGAAGCCGAGCGAGCGGTTGATGCGCGACATGGGCGTGCTGATGGAAGAGGCGATCAAGGAGGGGTACCTCATCCGGACGGCCGGACTGCGGCCGACGAAGGAAGGGGTGCGCGTCCGGTCGAACTACGGCGACATCAGCCAGGTGGATGGACCGTTCACCGAGACCAAGGAAGTGATCGGCGGCTACGCCGTGCTCGAAGCCGAGTCGATGGCGCAGGCCATCGAGTTCACGAAGCGCTTCCTGAAGGTGCACGGCGACGAGTTCGACCTGACCTGCGAGATTCGCCCGCTCGACGGCGGCGTCGAGTGGGGACCGGGGGCGTAGCGAGAAGAACTTAGAACTGAGAAGTAAGAAGTGAACTCTGGAAGTGAAGTTGCGAACTTCAACTTCCGAAGTTCACTTCTAAGTTCTCACTTCTCAGTTCGGAACGCTGACGGCTTTCCAGCAGCGCCCGCGCAAGCTACTGCATTCAGACTACATCCGCCACACGGCGCCACACGCTGCCGGTTCGCCGGCACGCCACACCGCGAAGAATTTTCCGCAGCGGTGTGGGCTATTCCGCACGTCGTCTCCGCGTCATCGGATCCGCTGAAACCGATTTCCGCGACACTTCGTGAAAAGAGGCACAAAGCTCGGCTGGCGTGCTCTTTGCGATTCCCACCATCAAACAACGAAGCTGCCGGATTCCCGGCGCCCGCTCGGCTCGCCTTCCGATATGCGTGTGCCCACCGCTCTGCTTCCCCGCGCAGGTGTCATCGGTGATGCCGCGCACAGCCTTGTGTGATGAGGGTTCGATGAGCCAGACCGTACGCTACGACGACCGCTACCCGCGGCTCTTCTTCCTCGCGGCTCTCGTCTGGGCCGTCGTCGGCATGCTCGTGGGCGTGCTCATCGCCGCCATGCTCTTCATGCCGGCCCTGAACTTCGCGCCGTTCCTCACGTTCGGCCGGCTGCGCCCGCTCCACACGAACGCCGTCATCTTCGCGTTCTGCGGCAACATGATCTTCGGCGGCGTGTACCACTCGATGCAGCGCCTGCTGAAGACGCGCCTCTTCAGCGACGCGCTCACCGCCGTCCACTTCTACGGCTGGCAGCTGCTGATCGTGTTCGCGGCCCTGGCGCTCGTGACCGGCAACACGCAGGGCAAGGAATACGCGGAGCTGCCGTGGGTGCTGGACATCCTGATCGCGGTGCTCTGGGTCACCTTCGCGGTGAACTTCTTCGGCACCGTCGCCATCCGTCGCGAGAAGCACATCTACGTCGCCATCTGGTTCTACATCGCGACCATCGTCGCCGTCGCGATCCTCCACATCGGCAACAGCATCGCGGTGCCCTACTCGCTGCTCGGCAGCTACCCCGCCTACGCGGGCGTGAAGGACGCCCTGATGCAGTGGTGGTACGGCCACAACGCGGTGGCGTTCTTCCTCACCACGCCGTTCCTCGGGCTGATGTACTACTACCTGCCCAAGGCCGCCGAACGGCCGGTCTTCAGCTACCGCCTGTCGATCATGCACTTCTGGTCGCTGGTGTTCGTCTACATCTGGGCCGGTCCGCACCACCTCCACTACTCCGCGGTGCCCGAGTGGGCCTCCACGCTCGGCATGCTGTTCTCGCTCATCCTCTGGATGCCCTCCTGGGGCGGCATGGTGAACGGCTTCTTCACCCTGCGCGGCGCGTGGCACAAGCTGCGTGAAGACCCGATCCTGAAGTTCATGGTCGTGGCGGTCACCTACTACGGCATGTCGACCTTCGAAGGGCCGATGATGTCGATCAAGTCGGTGAATGCGGTCTCGCACTTCACGGACTGGACGATCGGCCACGTCCACGCGGGCGCCCTCGGCTGGAACGCGTTCATCTCGTTCGGCATCCTCTACTGGGTCATCCCGCGCCTCTACAAGACCTCGCTCTACTCCCCGAAGATGGCGACGCTGCACTTCTGGATGGGCACCATCGGGCTCATCGCCTACCAGATCTCGATGTGGGTGGCCGGCATCACGCAGTGGGCCATGTGGCGCGCGTTCGAACCGGACGGCCGCCTCGTCTACCCCGACTTCATCGAGACCGTGCTCCGCCTCGTCCCGATGTACGAGGTGCGCCTCGTCGGCGGCCTGCTCTTCTTCTCGAGCCTCGTCCTGTGCGCCTGGAACATCGTGATGACCATCCGCACCGCCCCGGCCGACTACGCGGTCGAGCCCGAGGTCTCGGTGCCGCCGATGGTGATGGACTCCGGCGCGCCCGGTGCCACGACCCCGGCCAACACGTGGGACTACGCGCTCTACGCCTTCCAGCACGCCATCCGCCACGGCTTCCATCGCATGCTCGAGGCCCGCATCGTCACCTTCACCGTGCTGACGGCGCTGGCGCTCGCGGTCGGATCGGCCTCTGAAATCATCCCGATGTTCTTCAACAAGTCGAACATCAAGGAGATCGCCGGCGTGCACCCCTACACGCCGCTCGAGGTCGTGGGGCGCGACATCTACATCCGTGAGGGCTGCTACAACTGCCACTCGCAGATGGTCCGCCCGTTCCGCTACGAGACGGAGCGCTATGGCGAGTACGCCAAGGCCGGCGAGTTCGTCTACGACCACCCGTTCCAGTGGGGCTCGAAGCGCACGGGGCCCGACCTGCTCCGCGTCGGCGGCAAGTACCCCTCGCTCTGGCACGTGCGGCACATGCAGCAGCCGAGCTCGACGACACCGGGCTCGATCATGCCGCGGTATCCGCACCTGCTGACGAGCGCCTACGACACGAGCCTCATCGGCGCGAAGATGCGCGCGCTGCGCACGACCGGCGTGCCCTACACCGACGGCCAGATCGACACGGCGATCGAATCCATGCACGCGCAGGCGGACGCCATCGCGAAGGAAGTGGAGTCGCAGCAGGGCCCCACCGGGCTCGCCGACAAGGAAATCATCGCGCTCACGGCGTACCTGCAGCGGCTCGGCACCGACATCAAGTGGAAGCGGCCTGAGATCCAGGCACCGTACTCCGCCTCCGCAGCGCCGGCACCGCCCGCCGTCACGGCGGCGAACACGGGAGCGAAGTAGCCATGTTCTTCGATCAACTGGTCACCGAGCTGTCGACCACGCTGTCGGTGGGCTCGCTGCTCTTCTTCGTCGCGGTCTACCTCGTGGTGTCGATCCGCGCCTTCCGGCACGGGGTCGACGACCTCGACGCACGGGCGCGCATGGCGCTGAACGATGGGACTGAGGGGACGCGCGAGCAGACCGCGCTCCACGGGTGAGGTAAAGACGCCATGGCACAGTACGACGACCGCGTCGCACACGAAGTCGACGGCATCAAGGAGTACGACAACCCCATGCCCGGCTGGCTGATGGCCATCTGGTGGGGGTCGCTCATCTTCTCCGCCGTCTACCTGATGTACTTCGCCCTCAGCTTCGGCGAGACCACGATGGACGCCGAGTACCGCCAGGACACGGCCAACGCCGTGACGTCGGTCCAGGCCTACTTCGACGCGAACCCGCTCGTGCCGCCGAAGCCGGCTGAACTGCTGGCAGGCGCGACGAACGCCGCCGTGCTCGACGCCGGTGCCGCGCGCTTCACGCGCTCGTGCTCCCCGTGCCACGGCGAACAGGCCCAGGGCCTGATCGGCCCCAACCTCACGGACGATCGCTGGATCCACGGCGGGTCGGTCGAGCAGATCTTCCAGACCGTCGCCAAGGGCTGGCCGGCGAAGGGCATGCCGCCCTGGGGCCGCGCCCTGCGTCCAGAGGAACTAGCGGCTGTGGTGTCCTACGTCCGCAGCCTGCAGGGATCGAATCCCCCCAACCCGCGAGCGCCCGAAGGCGAGGTGTTCGCAGCGGAGGCCCTCCCGGGTAAGTGACATGGGCACGGTCGTCACCGACGCGAAGAAACCGCACGTCCGCGAGCCGAAGCCGGAGCCGCGCCACAGCGTGGTGTTCGAGATGGCTCCCGCCGAGGAGATGCTGTTCAGCCTCTCCCCCGACGGCAAGCGGAAGTTCATGCATCCGGTGGTGCACAAGGGGCACTACTGGAAGCAGCGGCGCGTCATCGCCTGGGCGCTGATGGTGCTGTTCTTCGCCCTGCCGCTGATTCCGGTCGGCGGGTATCCGTCGGTCTTCTTCGACCTGGCCTCCCGGCGCACGCATCTCTTCGGGTCGACCTTCCACCCGACCGAGAACCTCGTGCTGTTCGCCTTCGGCTTCAGCGTCGTCGTCACCGTGTTCTTCGTCGGATCCACGTTCGGCCGGGTGTGGTGCGGTTTCGGCTGTCCGCAGACGGTCTACCTCGAGTTCCTCTACCGCCCGATCGAGGCGTTCATCGAGGGGGGCCCGATGAACCAGCGGCGGCTGAACGCGCAGCCCTGGGACGCACGGAAGATCCGCATCAAGGCCATGAAGTGGGGCGCCTTCGCCCTCGTGGCCCTCGTGATGGCCACGAACTTCGTGGCGTACTTCACGAGCTGGTCGGCGCTGATCCCCGGCATCCTGCACGCACCCGCGCAGTGGACCGGCCCGATGTTCACCATCGCGTTCGTCGGCACGGCCATCCTGTTCGACTTCGGCTGGTTCCGCGATCAGATGTGCACGATCGCCTGCCCCTACGGCCGCCTGCAGAACGTGCTGTCGGATCCGGACACGCTGCTCGTGGCCTACGACGCGCAGCGCGGCGAGCCGCGGACCCGCTCGCGCGAGCAGGCTCCCGGGCTCGGTGCCTGCGTGGACTGCGGCGCCTGCGTCGCGGCCTGCCCGACCGGCGTCGACATCCGGCGCGGGCTGCAGGTGGAGTGCATCGGCACCGCGCAGTGCGTGGACGCCTGCGACGAAGTGATGCTGAAGCTCGGTCGCCCGACCGGCCTCATCAAGTTCACCTCCGAGCGCGCCCAGAAGGGCGGACAGTCGCGCCTGCTGCGGCCGCGCAACCTGATCTACCTGGCGCTGATGCTCATCGCGTGGAGCACGTTCGCCGCGCTGATCTTCACGCGCGCCGAGGCGCTGGTCGAGGTGGTGCGGGGCGGGCGTGAACCGTACCGGATGCTGAACAGCGGCGACGTCGCCAACCAGCAGCGCATCCGCTTCACGAACCAGTCCCAGGAGCGCCAGCGGTTCTCCGTGGAGGTGGTCGAGCCGAAGAACATCTCGCTCGTTCTCAGCGAGTCGCCCATCGTCGTCGACGCGGAGAAGGTGCTGACCGTGAATGCCGTCGCCACGGTGCCGCGCAGCCTCTTCGTGAACGGGCAGGCCACCGTGAAGTACCTCGTCACGTCCGACCGCGGCTATCGCCAGGAGATCGAATTCCTGCTCCTCGGTCCCTTCACCAACACGGGTGCCGCGCAATGAAACTCTTCCGGCTGATCTCCGACTACCGCTGGCCGATCTACATCGGCGGGCACCTCACCATGTCCGTGGTCGCCTGTGCCGTGCTCGTGTGGGTGGCCACGCGTCCCGACGCGCCGCGCCCGATCCAGGGCTACTACGAGGCGGCCGAAGCGTGGGATGCGGACGAGGCCGTGGTGGACGCCAGCCGCCAGCTTGGCTGGAACGTCCGCTACGAGCTGGCGCAGGGGGTTCCGCACTACCCGGGCATGCCGCGTCCTGTGGACGTCATCGTGACCGACCGCAGCGGCCAGCCTGTGGACGGCCTGGCCGGACAGCTGATGGTCGTGCGGCCGGCCGACGCGCGGCTCACCCAGCGCGGTGAACTCGTCGCCCTGCCGAACGCCCACGGCAGCTACCGCACGCTCGTCCGCATCGACGAGCCCGGCGCCTGGGAATTCCGCATCGACACGCATCAGCAGGCCACGCACTTCGTGCACGCCGCCCGCGTCAGCGTTCCCGCCGACGCGCCCGACTCCACGGAGGCCAGCGCCCGATGAGCCTCGTCGCCCTCCCGAACGAGCGACCGGCGATCGCCCCGGCCTGCGCCCATTGTGGCCAGGCGGTGCCGATGTCGCTGGTGCGTGCGCAGGAGGCCGAGCAGTTCTGCTGCTCGGGCTGCCGCCAGGTGCACACGCTCGTCCGCGAGTGGGGCTTCGACCAGTACTACCGGCTCGTCAACCAGCAGCAGGGCGCGCTCGAACCGGCGAAGGTGTCGGGCCGCAGCTTCGACGACTTCGACGACCCGCTGGTGCAGGGCACCGCGAGCGACGCCGACGAAGGCGAGCGGCGCCGGACGCGGCTCTACCTCGAAGGGGTGCACTGCACGGCCTGCGTCTGGCTGGTCGAGAAACTCCCGTCGGTCCTGGGCGGTGTCGATGCCGTGCGCCTGAACTACGGCAGCGCGGTGGCGGAAATCACGTGGCGGCCCGCACAGACGAAGCTCTCGACCATCGGCCGGGCGCTCGATCGCCTTGGCTACACACCGCACGTCCACCAGGCGTCGAAGATGCAGGACGCCCGCCGCGCGGAGGACCGCGCCGCGCTCGCGCGCCTCGGCGTCGCCGCGGCGTGCGCCATGAACCTGATGTTCATGTCCGGCGCGCTCTACGCCGGCGAGTACTCGGGCATGGCCTCGAACTTCGAGGGCTTCTTCCGCTGGTTCTCGCTGGCGGTCTTCGTCCCGGTCCTCGGCTTCTCGGCACGCCCGTTCTTCCAGACGGCGATGGCCGGCCTGCGTGCCCGGATCATCCACATCGACCTGCCGATTGCGCTCGGCATCAGCATCGGCGCCCTCGCCAGCACCATCAACGTGCTGAGGGGCCAGGGCTCCCTGTGGTTCGACTCCCTCGCCATGCTGACCATGGCCCTGCTCGGCGCACGGCAGCTGCAGCGCAGCGCCCAGCGTGCCGCGCTCGAGCGTGCGGACAGCCTGCGCGGCGTCGCCTTCCTCGAGTTCGCCCGCCGGATCGACGGCGATGGTCCCGACGCCGCCTCCGTAGAAGTCCCGCTCAGCGGCCTCGTCCCTGGCGACCGCGTGGAAGTGCGCAGCGGCGAGCTGGTGCCGGTGGACGGTGTCGTCCTCGCCGGGCAGTCGGCGCTCGACAATGCGGTGATCACGGGAGAGTCGGCGCCGGTGCCGGTGGCCGCCGGTGACGTGGTGCACGCCGGCGCCACCAACCTCGGTGCCCGTCTCCTCGTCCGCGTCGATGCGGCCGGTGCGGGCACGCGCGTCGGTGCGCTCCTCGCCGTGGTGCAGGACGCGCTCGCCCAGAAGCCGGCGCTCCTCCAGAAGACCGATGCGCTCGCCCGCCGGTTCGTCACGCTGCTGCTGGTGGCGTCTGCCGCCATGCTCGCCGTCAGCGCCTGGCAGGGCACGCTCGACACCGGCCTCGCCCGCGTCGTCGCGCTCCTGGTCGTGTCGTGCCCCTGCGCACTCGGCCTCTCGGTGCCCCTTGCCATGTCGATGGCGCTGATGCGCGCGGCGAGGGCCGGCATCTTCATCAAGAACCCCGATGCCACCGACCGGCTGCAGCACGTGCAGACGGTCATCCTCGACAAGACCGGCACGCTCACCGAAGGGCACGCGACCGTCGTGCGCTGGCACGGCAGCGATCTGGCGATGGACCTGGCCCAGGCACTCGAGGCGCAGTCCTCCCACCGGGTGGCGCGCGCCTTCCAGCACGTGGGGGTCAGCGCGCTGCGGCTCGTGCGGCACGTCGAGCAGGTCGTCGAAGCGCCTGGGCTCGGCATCTCGGGACGGCTGGACGAACACGTGGTCCGCGTCGGCAGCCGCACCTACCTCGACACCTTCGGGGTGGTGCACGCCAGCGGGATCGACGAGGCTGCCCGCCTGATGCTCGCCGACGGCCTGAGCCCCGTGTTCATTGCCGTGGACGGCCGGGTCACCGGCGTGGCCGGCATCGGCGACGCGCTCCGCCGCGATGCACGCACCACGGTCGAGCAGCTGCGGCGCCGCGGCGTGCACGTCTGCATCGCGTCGGGTGATCACGCGGACGTGGTCGCCCGCGTCGGCGCGGACCTCGGCCTCGACCCGGCGGATGTGCACGGCGGCCTCACGCCGGAAGCCAAGAAGGACTTCGTGGCGGCGATCGTGGGGTCCGGCTTCAGCCGGACCAACAGCATCGGTTCGATCGTGATGGTAGGCGACGGCGTGAACGACGCCGCGGCGCTCGCGCTCGCGGACGTCGGCATCGCCGTCCAGGGCGGCATGGGCGCGTCCATCGTCGCCGCGGACATCGTCCTCACGCGCGAAGGGGTGCGTCCGCTCCTCGATGTCATGGTCGGCTCGCGCCGGCTGCGCGGCGTCATCCGCCGGAACATCACATTCTCGCTGATCTACAACGCCAGCGTCTCGACGCTGGCCCTTGCGGGGTTCGTCAGTCCGCTGCTCGCCGCGGTGCTGATGCCTCTTTCGTCCCTCACCGTCGTGCTGTCCTCGTCGCTCGGCCGGACGTTCGCTGCCCCGGCAGGCCGCCCCGTGACACGGTCGACGCGGGATCCCTTGGGAGCCTGAGATGGAGACCATCTTCGTCCTGCTGCCGCTGGCACTGCTGATCGCGTCGGCCGCGGTCGGCTTCTTCATCTGGGCCGCGATGAGCGGCCAGTTCGACGACCTGGATACGCCCGCCGTCCGCATTCTCTTCGACGACGAGCAGCCGGGTCGTAGCGGGACGGGTGCGAACCTGTCCGCCTCCACAACGGGAGTCCGCGAATGAAGGTCAGGAGCATCGCCGTTGCCGTCATCGCCCTGCTGGTGGTGGCAGGGCTGGGCTACGCGTTCAGCAACGTGCGGAAGGGGTACGAGCCGCGCCAGCCGATCGCGTTCTCACACAAGCGGATGGCGGGCGAACCCGTCATCCAGGTCAATGACCGGGGCGAGAAGACGAACGTCGGCGGCTTCGGCATTCCGTGTGTCTACTGCCACACGATGCCGTACAAGGGCCGGCACTCCACGCTGCCGTCGACCGCCGTGTGCATGAACTGCCACTCCACCGTCGGCCTGAACCGCGAGTGGGTGCTGAAGATGAAGGAGTACTGGGACCGCGGCGAACCCATTCCGTGGGTGAAGGTCCACGACCTCCCAGACTTCGTCTACTTCGACCACTCCGCGCACCTGAACGCGAAGAACACGGGCGGGGAGTTCAAGCTGCCGCGGGTCGACGCGCAGGGCAAGGCGATGCCGCCGTGCCAGACGTGCCACGGCAAGGTCGCCGAGATGGACATCGTCTCGGTGCAGCAGAACTTCAACATGCAGTGGTGCCTCGACTGCCACCGGAAGCCCGAGATGAAGGCGTCCACCGACTGCATCGCGTGTCACCGGTAGGGGAACCGATCATGAACGAACACGACTTCATTGCGCCGCCGGAGGAAGTCCGGATCGAACGGCGTGAGTTCCTCCGCCTCTCGACCGCGGCCGCGGCCGCCGCGGCGCTCGCCAGCACCGCGTGCGAGGTGCCGGCCGAGAACTCGGTGCCCTTCCACGACATGCCCGAGAACCTCGTGGACGGCATGGGCAAGGCCCGCTACTTCCACACGGTGCTCGACGGCACGCCCGTGCTGGTCCGCACGCGTGAAGGACGCCCCATCCTGATCGCGCCACGCGCCAGCGAGACGAGCGGGCGCGGCATCACGATGCGGCAGCAGGCAGGGCTGATGGATCTCTACGATCCGGATCGCGCCACGTCGCCGGTCTCCATCCGCCGCAAGCCCGACACCGCCACGCCTATCGCGTGGAACTCGGTGTCCGCCGAGATCGTGCAGCGCCTCAAGCAGGCGGGCCCGAAGGTAGTGCTGCTCACCGGTCCGGTGCAGAGCCCGGCGGTCGCCTCCGCGATTGCCGCCCTGCGCGAGAAGACCGGCATGCGCCACGTCGCGTGGACGCCCATCGCCGCAGACGCCGCGGCGACAGCGTGGGAGCAGGCGTTCGGGTTCCCGGGCATGGCCAGGCCGAACCTGGTGGCGGCCGACCTGATCCTCGGCCTCGGGGCGGACTTCCTCGACGATACGAGCGCCGGCCTCGATCGCGACTTCGCGACGCGCCGTACGCCGGACGATGCGGAGAAGCGGCCGATGAGCCGGTTCATCCAGCTCGAAGGCCGGCTCTCGCTCACCGGCGCCAACGCCGACGCCCGCGTCCGCGTGCGCGACTCGCACCTCGCGAGTGTCGCCTGCGCCCTCGCCCACGAGCTGATCGTGACGCGCAGCCTCGGCCCGCTGGCCGGGAACGCCGACGTCGCACAGGCGCTCGCGCCGTACAGCGTGGACGCCGTAGCCGGCACCACGGGGATTCCGGCCGACACAGTGAAGGGGCTGGCCGGCGACCTCGCGAAGGCGGCAGGCCATGCGATTGTCCTGTCGGGTGGCCCGGCGAGCACGGCCGCGTCGGGTGTGGCGCTCGAAACCGCGGCGCTCGTGCTGAACATCACGCTCGGCGCGTTCGACGCCGGGCTCTTCGACGAGGCAGGAGCGGTGGTCCCCGCGCCCGGCCACGCCGACGCGCTGGCCACACTCGCCGACGAGCTCCGTTCGGGCGGCGTCGACCTCCTCCTGCTCGCGGGCGCCAACCCGGTCTACGACGCACCCGCGGGGGTGAACGTCGTCGAGGCGCTCGCCAAGGTGCCGTTCATCGTCTCGCTCAACGACCGAGTGGACGAAACCGGAGCGCTCGCCGACCTCGTCGCGCCGCTGAGCCATCCATTCGAGTGCTGGGGCGACGCCTCGCTGCCCGGCGGCGCGGTGGCCATCCAGCAGCCGGTCATCCAGCCGCTCGGCAACACGCGCGGGCTGCTCGACGTGCTGGTCGACCTCGCTGCGGCTGTTGGCGATCCGGCGGCCCTGGCCGCGGTGGCCAGCGCCACGAAACAGCTGCCGGTTCCCCCGGTGGGCACGGCCGAGCGGCTGCCGAGCACGAGCGTGGCGTGGCACTACCTGCGCGCCGCGTGGGCCGCACGCCTCGGTGCCGACCCCACCACGCCCGCTTTCGACGCCGCGTGGAACGACGTGCTCCGGGCTGGGGCCTGGCACGGACCCGCGCAGCAGGCCGCGCCGCGCGCGTTCAACCCTGCCGCGATGGCCGCGTTCGCCACGGCGGCGAAGCCGGCGGCGCCCGACACCATCGAACTCCAGCTCTACCCGCACCTCGCCCTGCACGACGGCAGCCGCGGCAACAATGCCTGGCTGCACGAAGTGCCGGACCCGATCACGCGCATCGCCTGGGGTGGCGCGCTCTCGATCGCCCCGCGCCGCTTCGACGAGATGAAGCTGGCCAACGGCGACCTCGTCGAGGTGGACGCCGGCCACGCGAAGATCGTGGCGCCGGCGTACCGGCACGCGGGCATGCACACCAACCAGGTGGCGCTGCCGCTCGGCCTCGGACGCACGCTGTGCGGCGCGATTGGCGCGAACATCGGCGCCAACGCCTTCCCGCTGCGTCAGCGCGCCAACGGCACGGTGGTCGCCTCTGGCCTCGTCGTCACGCTCCGCCCGATTGGCAGCAACGAACGGCTCGCGATTGGTCAGGGTTCCGAAGTGCTGGACCGCGAGGCACGACCGCTGGTCCCCGCGACGACGCTCACGGCGTTCGAGGCCAACGCGAAAGCCGGCACCGATCAGATCGAGGGTGGCGAGTCCGCGTGGCCTGAACACGAGTACCCGAAGGCACGCTGGGCCATGGCCATCGACCTCAGCAAGTGCACCGGCTGCGCCAAGTGCGTCGTCGGCTGCCAGGCCGAGAACAACATCCCGGTGGTCGGCCGCCACGGCATCCTCGACGGCCGTCCGATGGCCTGGATGCGCATCGACCGCTACTACGATGCGCCGCCGAAGGAAGGCGGCTGGGACGCGGCCGTGTGGGATGCACCGCTCGAGGTGGTCGAGGAGCCGCACACGCTCTTCGAACCGATGCTCTGCCAGCACTGCGAGAACGCGCCGTGCGAGAGCGTCTGCCCCTTCTCGGCGACGATGCACAGCGAGGACGGGCTGAACCAGCAGATCTACAACCGCTGCGTGGGCACGCGCTACTGCGCCAACAACTGCCCGTTCAAGGTCCGCCGCTTCAACTACTGGGAGATGAGCAAGCGCCAGGAGAGCACGTTCTTCCGCTGGCTCGTCCCGCGCATCGCGAAGAACGCGGAACTCAACACCCGCGTCCCGATGCAGCTGAAGAACAACCCCGAGGTGACGGTCCGCAGCCGCGGCGTCATGGAGAAGTGCTCGTTCTGCGTGCAGCGCATCCGGCTCGCCCGCGCCGAGGCCATCCGCAACGGCGCCAACCCGGATCAGCTGCCCGACGACGCGGTGGTGCCGGCGTGCATGGAAGCGTGCCCGTCGAAGGCCATCACCTTTGGGAACCTGCACGCGAAGGACTCGCGTGTGAGTGCGCAGGCCTCGAGCCCGCGCGCGATGCGACTGCTCGACTCGGTCGGCGTGAAGCCGGCGATCTCCTACCTGACGAAGGTGCGCAATGACAAGGCATGACGTGAGTCCGTACGCCACGGTCATGGACGACAGCCAGCTCACCGGTCGTCCGATCGTCCTGGCGGGCGCCGGGCCCTACGGTGGCGACGTGGAAATTCCCGAGCCGCTCGTCACGGGCGCGAAGACCTGGGCCGATGTCGACCACGACATCTGCCTGCCCGCCGAGGAGTTCCCGACGACGCGGTGGTGGCTCGCCTTTGCCGTCGCGCTGACGTGCCTCGGCGTGCTGGTCTTCTCCCTCATCACGCTGTTCTACGCCGGCATGGGCATCGCCGGCGTGAACCAGCCGGTGAGCTGGGGCTCGTTCATCATCAACTTCGTCTTCTGGATCGGCATCGGCCACGCCGGCACGCTCATCTCGGCGGTGCTGTTCCTCTTCCGCCAGCAGTGGCGGACGGGGATCAACCGGGCCGCCGAGGCGATGACGCTCTTCGCGGTGGCGTGCGCCGGCATCTTCCCGGTCATCCACCTCGGACGCGCCTGGTTCGCCTACTGGCTGGTGCCATATCCGAACGCGCGCGGCCCGCTCTGGGTGAACTTCAACTCGCCGCTGGCGTGGGACATCTTCGCCATCTCCACCTACGGCCTGGTGTCGCTCACGTTCTGGTACCTCGGCCTGCTGCCGGACCTCGCGACGCTGCGCGACCGGGCGACGCACCCGTGGCGCCGGAAGCTCTACAACGCCATGAGCTTCAACTGGAACGGCTCGCATCGCGCGTGGCGGCACTACGAGTCGGCCTACATGGTGCTCGCGGCGCTGGCAACGCCGCTGGTCTTCTCGGTGCACACCATCGTCTCGTTCGACTTCGCGACGTCGGTGATTCCGGGCTGGCACACGACGATCTTCCCGCCCTACTTCGTCATCGGCGCCATCTTCTCCGGCTTCGCGATGGTGATCACGCTGATGACCTTCATGCGCGGCTACTTCGGCATGAAGCACTACATCACGCTGAACCACATGGAGAACATGGCGAAGATCATCATGCTCACCGGCATGCTGGTCGGCTTCGCCTACGTGACCGAGTTCTTCATGGCGTGGTACTCGGCGAGCGGCTGGGAGGGCTTCGTCTTCAAGAACCGCGCGTTCGGTCCCTACGGGTGGGCCTACGCCATCATGTTCACCTGCAACGCGATCATCCCGCAGGTGTTCTGGTTCAAGCCGCTGCGGCGCAACACCCTCGTGCTCTTCATCGTGTCGATCCTCGTCAACGTCGGCATGTGGTTCGAGCGCTACGTCATCGTGGTGACGTCGCTGCACCGGGACTACCTGCCCTCGTCGTGGGGCATGTATCACCTGACGTTCTGGGACTACTCGATTCTCATCGGGTCGTTCGGCCTGTTCTTCACCCTGTTCCTCCTCTTCGTCCGCGTCCTGCCGGTCGTGGCGATCTCGGAAGTGAAGGGTGTGATGGATCCGAAGGTTGCGAGCGGGGCGCCGCTGGGCACCAGCCGCGCCGCGGTGCAGGGAGTCTGACGCCATGACGCCAACATCGACGACCGGCGTACTCGGGGAGTTCTACCAGCCCGGCGATGCACTCGCCGCGGCCGAGCGCGTCCGTGATGCCGGGTGGACGCACTTCGACATGCTGACGCCGTTCCCCATCCACGGCATGGAAGACGCCATGGGCCAGAAGCGCTCGTGGGTGCCCTGGGCCACGCTCGGCCTCGCGGCGGCCGGCGTCGCCACGGCGCAGGCCCTGCAGAACTACGTGATGGTCTACGACTGGCCGATGAACTTCGGCGGCAAACCGCACTTCGCCTGGCCGTCGTTCGTGCCGATCACCTTCGAGCTGATGGTGCTCTTCGCCGCCATCGGCAGCGCCATCATCGCGGTGGTGGCAGGCAAGAAGGACACGGTGCCGCAGCCGCCGAACGCGGTGAAGACCGGCGCGACCGGCGACCGCTTCGTGCTCTGGATTTCGGCGACCGACCCGAAGTGGCAGCCCGACACGGCGCAGTCGTTCGTGCAGACGCTGGGGGCTGGCAACGTCCGGCTGGTCACCGGTGAAGGAGGGACCCATGCGTAGCCTGACGGCCAGGCTGATTCTGGCGGCGGCTGTCGTGGTTCCCACGGCGGGCTGCGACCTGGGCCTGCCGGCCGGGCGAACGCCGCACACCGAGGGCAACCGGCTCGACATGATCGACCAGCCGAAGCTGAAGCCGCAGCGGGCCGACATCTTCGGTGGCCGGCCCACCGGCCTGATGGAAGCCCCGGTAGGCGCCGTCGCGGTCGACGAGACGCCCTATCCCTTCACGCAGGCGCAGGCCGTGGAAGCCGGGCTCGCGCTGAAGAATCCGCTCGAGCACTCGCCCGAGGTGATCGCGCACGGCAGGTTCGTGTGGGAGAACGTCTGCATCACCTGTCACGGTCCCCGTGGGGCGGGCGACGGCAACCTCACGCTGCTCTTCCCGAAGCCGCCGAGCCTGATGACCCAGCGCGTGCGCGACTGGCCGGACGGCGAGATCTTCCATCGTCCGATGCGCGGCCAGGGCTCGATGCCGAGCCACGCGCGCCAGCTCGACGAGAAGGACATCTGGTCGGTGGTGCATTACATCAGGCAGATGCAGTCCGAGGAACCCGTCGCGCCGCCCGCCGTCGCGCCTGCTGGTGCGACAGGAACAACAGCAGGCGCTATGGCGGGGCAGGCGCAGTCACCGACCGCAGCCGGAGGAAAGTCATGAGCGCGCACGTCGACACACTGCCCACGCCGCCGGAGCGTGTGGGGCTGCCTTCGGTCATGACCGGTATCGCCGGTGCAGGCGTCCTCGCGGGAGCCGCCGCCATCGGCTATGCGTTCTCCACGGGCGATCTCGGCCTCGCGTGGAGCACGTATCTCATCGGCGCGTTCTTCGCGCTCGGCCTCGGGGTCTTCGGCCTCGCGTGGATCGCGATCGTCAACCTCGCGGGAGGCACGTGGGCGGTCACGATGCGCCGCGTGCCGGAGGCGATGACCGCGTGGCTGCTGCCGGGCGGTGTGCTCGCCCTCGCGGTGATGGCCGGCGCAGGCACGCTGTATCACTGGACGAACCTCGAGGCGGTGCAGGCCGACGAGGTCCTCACCCACAAGGCGCCGTTCCTGAACATGCAGATGTTCACCGTCTTCGGCGTGGTGAGCATCCTGCTCTGGGTCGGCTTCGCCGCGCTCATCGTCGGCGCGTCGCGCAGGCAGGATACGGAAGGCGGCGTGCGCGCCTCCTACTCGAACCGCGCCATGTCGGCGCTGTTCCTGGTGATCTTCGCGCTGTCGTTCAGCGTGATGAGCTTCTACTTCCTGCTCTCGCTCGACGCCCACTGGTTCTCGACCATGTTCGCCGTGCTCGTGTTCACGGACGTGTCGCAGAGCGGGACGGCGTTCATCACGCTCGTCGCGGCGCTGCTCGTGAGTTCCGGCGCGATGAAGGGGTTCCTCACCGAACATCACCTGCACAACATCGGCAAGATGCTGTTCGCGTGGACCGGCTTCTGGGCCTACATCTACTTCTGCCAGTTCATGCTCATCTGGTATGCGAACATCCCGGAGGAAACGGTCTACTACCTGCGCCGGCTCGACAACGGGTGGATGCCGTACATGATGGTGCTGCCGCTCCTGAAATTCGCGGTGCCATTCCTGCTGATGCTGCCGCGCGACGCGAAGCGCTCGCCCGCGCGCCTGGTGCCAGTGGCGTCGCTGGTGCTGTTCGCGCAGTTCTGGGAGCTCTATCTGATGGTGGCGCCGGCCGTGGGCCACGGTGAGGCAGCCGCGCACGCGCACCTGCCAGTCATCGAACTGCTCGGCACGCTCGGCTTCATCGGACTCTTCATGCTGGTGTTCAACTGGGCGCTCCAGCGCCACGCGCCGATCCCGCTGAAGGACCCCGGCCTCGCCGAGTGCCTGCACTATCACTCGTAGGGATCAGCTTGCCCGCCGTAGCGCGAGCGAAGGCGGGGGAGCAGGGATTAGGGACTAGGGACTAGGGATCAGACACTAGGGGTCAGAGGTCTGCTTGCCCGCCGTAGCTTCAGCGGAGGCGGGGGGTTGGGGGTTGGAATGTAGTGTCCGCCTTCAGGCGGACCATCCTCGGCGCCATCGATCGTGGGGTCCGGCTTTAGCCGGACCCGTTCAGGATTCGTGATGCACCAACACGTCCACACTGCCGCCATGGCCGCCGGAAGCCACCTCGATCTGGTGGCCTTCCTGATGCTCGGCGTGCTCGGCAGCGCCGCGCACTGCGTGGGGATGTGTACGCCGTTCGTGTTCATGGTGTCGCGCCGCTACTCCCTTCCTGCCGGCGCGCACATCCCGTGGGTCGCCCAGGCGTGGTATCACGCCGGGCGCCTCACGACCTATGGCCTGCTCGGCGCGCTCGGCGGCGCCGTCGGCAGCGCGCTGCAGGTGGCCGGGGCGCTGGTCGGCCTTCAGCGGGCCGCCGCCATCCTTGCCGGGGCCGCGCTCATCATCACCGGTGCGGCAAGCCTGGTGTCACTCCAGACCGCGAGCGGTCCAGGCGCGTGGGCCGGCAGGCTCACCTCGGTGCTCGGACGCCGCATGCCCGGTCATCCCTATGCGCTCGGGGTCGTGCTCGGCCTGCTGCCCTGCGGCCTGCTCTACTCCGCCGTCGTGGCCGCGATGGCCACCGGCAGCGCAGCCGTCGGCGCGGCCGGACTCGTGCTCTTCGGCCTCGGCACCGCGCCCGCGCTCGTCGGCATCTCCCTCGCCGACGCGCTCATCGTCCGGCGCCGCGCGCTCCTCAACCGGCTGGCACAGGTGTTCGTGCTCGTGATGGGCGCGTGGTTCGTCTACCACGGGGTCCTCGCCGTGCCGATGCAGCACTGACGACAAAGGGTAGGGCTGGTGGGACCGTCCACCGTCACACCGCAGTCCTCCCCGCCCCATCTGCCACGGTCCTACCCGCCAGACCCGCCCCGTGCACCTGAACCTGTGTCAGCCCTGCCTGCCGATTCGCTCCCCTGTGTCACAATCGTCGGCAACCTCGCCAACCCGGTTGGCTGTTCGGCTGTCGGCTGAGGGATGTTCGTCAGTTCCGGAGGTCAGGCCTGCGCGCCACGCCGTGTGGTCGCGGCGCCCGCACGACCTGCCTTTCGCGCGGCGGTCCCTCGAGGGCGGCTGACCTCCGCGCGTTTACTGACACGCCCCTGCTCCGCGGGACTGCACGCACATGGTTGACGTCGTACACGGCTGGATCACGGCAATCGACGGATGGCTCTGGGGTCCGCCCCTGCTCATCCTCCTCATCGGCACCCACATCTTCCTCACGATCAGGACCGGCGTCGTCCAGCGATACCTGTGGACCGCGCTGAAGCTGTCGGTCACCAAGGAGAAGGGCGCCACCGGCGACGTCAGCCCGTTCGCGGCGCTGACCACCGCGCTCGCCGCCACCATCGGCACGGGCAACATCGTCGGTGTCGCGACGGCGGTCGGGCTCGGCGGGCCCGGGGCCGTGCTGTGGATGTGGATCACCGGCGTGTTCGGCACTGCGACGAAGTACAGCGAGGCGCTGCTCGCGGTCCGCTATCGCGTGCGGACGGCCGACGGCACCATGCTCGGCGGCCCCATGTATGCCCTCGAGCGTGGCCTGGGCATGCGGTGGCTGGGCGTGCTGTTCGCGCTGTTCACGGTGATTGCGTCGTTCGGCATCGGCAACATGGTGCAGGCGAACTCGATCTCCACGATGGCCAGCAGCACCATCGGCCTCGACCCGCGGATCACAGGGGCCATCATGGCGGCCGTGACCGCGGCCGTCGTCCTCGGAGGGCTCCAGTCCATTGCGCGTGTCTGCGAGATCCTGGTCCCGTTCATGGCGGCCTGGTACGTCATCGGCTGCCTCGTCATTCTCGGTGCCGGCGCGGACCTGCTCTGGCCGGCGATCAAGCTGATCGTCACGAGTGCGTTCACGCCGACGGCAGCCGGCGGCGGGTTCGTCGGGGCGTCGATCACGATGGCGGCGCGCTACGGCGTGGCCCGCGGCCTGTTCTCGAACGAGTCGGGTCTCGGATCGGCCCCCATCGTCGCGGCTGCGGCGCAGTCGCGGAATCCCGTGCGGCAGGCGCTCGTCTCGGCCACGGCCACCTTCTGGGACACGGTGGTCATCTGCGCGCTGACCGGGCTCGTGCTCGTCACCAGCATCATGCGGGCGCCCGCGGAGCTCGGTCCCCTGCGCGGGTCGGACCTGACGAGCGCCGCCTTCCACCTCGTCATGCCGGAGTTCGGTCCCCTCGTCCTCACCATCGGCCTGCTCACGTTCGTGTTCTCCACGATCCTCGGCTGGTCGTACTACGGTGAACGGGCGGCGGAGTACCTTTGGGGCAAGCGAACGATCGTGCCCTACCGCATCGTCTGGGTCGCCGCCGTCTACGCCGGCTCGGTGTTCTCGCTGAACTTCGTGTGGGACTTCTCGGACGTGGCCAACGCGCTCATGGCCCTTCCGAACATCGTCTCGCTGCTGATGCTGTCCGGCGTGGTCGCCGCCGACACGAAGCGCTTCCTCCACGGCAACCGGCTGGACGAGGCCTTCGACCCCTCGAGCGACGCGAACTGACGCCGGCCGTGGCATGCTGTCTGTGGTGACGATCAGGGACCCGAAGCCGACGCCGGCGCGCACGTTCAAGAACTACATGACTCCGGGCGGCTTCCGCCGGATGAACGAGGAGATGCTGCACCTCTGGAAGGTGGAGCGGCCGCAGATGGTCGCGACCGTGGCATGGGCCGCGGGGAACGGCGACCGTTCCGAGAACGGCGACTACATCTACGGCAAGCGCCGCCTGCGCGAGATCGACCGGCGGCTGCGCTTCCTCTCGAAGAGCCTCGACAGCGCCGTCGTCGTCGACAATTCCGCCCGCAAGCCCGAGCAGGTGTTCTTCGGCGCCACGGTGACCTTCACCAACGCCGACGGCGAAGAACGCACCGTCACGATCGTGGGCACCGACGAGCTCGATGCCGGCAGCGAACGCATCTCGTGGCGCTCGCCGCTCGCCACGGCACTGCTGAAGGCGAAGATTGGCGACACGGTCATCGTCCGCACACCGGTCGGCCCGGAGACGATCGTCGTCGACGACATTCGCTACGAGGCGCTCTGACGCCGCGCACGAGGAGAATCCGTGCGACTGAGTACAATCGCGACGTGCCTTGGATTCGCGCCACCGTCCCTATCTCAGCCGTCGCGCTGGCATCCGCACTCGCCTGCGGCGGGCCTCAGCAGACCTCCACGTCGTCGCCGAATGCGACGACGTCATCCGCGACGCAGCAGGCGCCGGACATCGCTGCCAACAGCGCGTCGACCGCCTACTTCCACGAGCAGCTCGTCACCAACGGCGAGGACGTGCAGACCGACTTCGGCTCGGCCCTGCTCACGCTCGGCATGAACCCGCGGGATCTGCAGCAGGACACGCCGGATCACGCGTACCAGACCGCGAAGCAGAAGGTGGACGAAGTGAAGGACGAGGCACTGCGGCGCGAACTCGGTCGCGCACTCTTCGGAACAGCTCAGGCACACTGATTCGTCCGCCCGGACGCCCGCAGGACAGGAGACGTCATGCCTACGTCCTTCACGCAGCTGGTCGGGATCGAACTCCCCGTCATCCAGGCGCCCATGGCCGGCTCGCAGGGCGCCGACCTCGCCATCGCCGTGTCGAACGCCGGCGGGCTCGGCTCGCTTCCGTGCGCGCTGCTCTCACTGGACGCGCTGCACGCGCAGCTCGTGACGCTCACGACGGGGACGAGCCGTCCCTACAACGTGAACTTCTTCTGCCACGCGGAGCCACTGCCCGACGCCGGGCGGCAGCAGGCGTGGCGTCGGGCTCTCCAGCCGTACTACGAGGAGTTCGGCATTCCCGAGGCGGAACCGCCTGAACTGCCCGCACGGCGGCCGTTCTCGCACGAGGCGGCAGAGGTGCTCGCGCCGTTCAGGCCTCCAGTGGTCAGCTTCCATTTCGGCCTGCCGTCGGAGGACCTGATGGCGACGGTGCACGCGTGGGGCAGCCGCGTGCTCTCCTCTGCCACCACGGTCGAGGAAGCGTTGTGGCTCGAAGCGCACGGCGTGGACGCGATCATCGCGCAGGGGCTCGAGGCAGGCGGCCACCGCGGCCTCTTCCTCTCCCACGATCTCACGCGGCAACTCGGCACAATGGCCCTCGTGGCGCAGGTCGCGGGTGCGGTGCGTGTCCCGGTGATCGCGGCGGGCGGCATTGCCGACACGGCTGGGGTGCGCGCAGCGCTGGCGCTCGGGGCGTCAGCCGTTCAGGTGGGGACGACGTACCTGCTGTGCCCGGAGGCCAGGACGTCGGCAGTCCACCGCGCGGCGCTCGGGAGCCCGGCGACGGCACACACGGCGCTCACCAACATCTTCACCGGCCGCCCCGCGCGCAGCATCGTCAACCGCGTGATGCGCGAACTCGGTCCGATCAGCCAGCTGGCGCCCGCCTTCCCGCAGGCAGCCACCGCCCTCGCGCCTGTGCGCGCGAAGGCGGAGTCGGAAGGGTCGAGCGACTTCTCGCCACTGTGGTGCGGCCAGAATGCAACGGGCTGCCGGAACGTGCCTGCCGCGGCAATCACTCGGGCGCTCGCCGGTGTGCCAGAGCCGGACTGACAGCGCTCCGCGCCTCAGCGCACCTGCGGCAGCCGCGCCTGCGCGGCGCGGACTTCGTCCTCGGTGAACGCCGCCTCGAACACATCGAGCCCCTCGAGGAACGTTGCCACGTCCTTCAGCGAGAACCCGCGCTGCTGCAGCCGCGCGGTGTCGAGATGCAGCTGGTTGTTCGCCGCGTCGTTGTAGTAGTTGATGATCTTGCCCTCGGGGTCGAAGCGCTGGTTCAGCTGCTTGATCAAATCCTCGAGGTACACGCGCCCGCCCTGGGGCGGCTCCGGCGGCTGGCCGTGGTCGGCAGTGATCACCAGCAGGCTGCGCCCCTTGCCGACCTTCCTGTCCATCAGCTCGAGATACGCCGCGACCTGCTTGTCGAGTTCCGCGAGCGTGGCGCGGATCTCTGGCGAATCCGGCCCGTACGCATGCGACGTGTAGTCGGGCCCCTTCATGTTGACGAACACCAGGTCCGTCACCTCGTCGGCGCCGACACTCGACGCATCGACGACGGCGCGAAGGGCTTCAGCCTCGTACTGCTGGAACAGCGCTGACGCGCGGAACTTCGAGGCGCTGGAAATGTCGTGCCCCATCCACTGGCCGCCGGCCTTCTGCCACACGTCGCGTCCCTTGAACTTCTCGAGCACCTCGGGCTTCGTGTAACACTCCTCGCTCGTCTCCCACCCGCCGTCGGGGCCGCCATAGCTCGCCGCCAGGATCTTCTTGCCGCTGATCAGGCACGACCCGCGCCCGACGAGGCCCGCGGTGGCGCGGATGGCACCACCCTGCCCGATGATCACCGCCTTGCCGTCGGTCACGAGGTTCCACTCGTCAGCCAGCGTCAGCGCCATCAGTTCCTTCGTGTCGAGCCGGTAGTAGGCGTCCTGCTCCTTGCCGGTCGTGCGGTTGAACAGCGTGTTGACGACGATGCCGTGGAAGCGGGGCTCGCTGCCGGTGCCGATGCTGGCGTGGCCCACGCCGGTGACCGTGGGCAGCACCACGGTGTGCGTGTTGCTGAACCAGGCGCCTTCCTTCCGCAACCGGGTCAGCGTCGGCATCACGCTCGCGTAGGTGTCGAAGTAGTCGGCGCGCATCGAGTCCATCACCATCACGGTGACGACCCGGGGTGGCGCGCCCCCCGTCGCAATCGCCTCGGTGAGCGCACGGCCCGTATAGGTGGGCAGCGGCGTGGCCCCGATGAGGGCGCCCACGGTCGGCGCCACATCCTGCTGCTTGGCCGGTGAGGCGTACTGCCCGGCCTTCGCGAACGGCGCCCCGTAGAGCAGCAGCGGGATGTGGGTGTCGTATTCCCACGGCGAGCCGTGCATGAACTTGTAGAGATCGTCGTGCGAGGTGACGAACCACTTCTCCTTCGGCACCACGAACACCTGGCCGCTCCGGCCGGGGAAGTAGCCACGGGCAAACATGTCGAGCCACTGCTGGCGGCCGGACGCTGCCGGTGCGGCCGCGCTGCCGGAAGACGGCTGCGGGACCGACGACGCCACGGGAGCCGACGCGCAGCCGTTGAGACAGAGGAGAAGGAGGGCAGCGGGAATGAGGCGTGGGTTCACCCGCCCATTCTCCGCGAAAACCGCCCTCCCGCGCGACCGGCGCCGCGCCTACTGCCCCAGCGCCGCGACCACCATCCGGGCGGTTTCCTCGCCGGAGAAGTTCTGCTGGCCGGTGATCAGGTTGCCGTCCCTGATGGCAAATCCGCGCCAGAGCCCCGCCTGGACGAAGTTGGCCCCGAGCGCCTTCAGCCGGTCCTCGATGCGCCACGGCATCACGTGCCTGTCGCGCGGCAGCAGGCCGTACGACCAGACCGCGTTGTCGGCAAAGTCCTCCTCGACGTTCGCGAACCCGGTCACGGTCTTCCCCTTCACCAGGTACTCACCATTCGAGAGGCGGGCGAACGCGAGGACCGCCGTGCCGTGGCACAGCGCGCAGGCCACCTTGCCAGCCTCGTAGAAGGCGACGAACACCTTCTGCAGCGCGGACGCCTGCTCGAACGTGAACATCGGCGCCTGGCCTCCGGCCACGACGATGGCGTCGAAGGCCTGGACGTCGATGTCGGCGGCGCGGCGCGTGCTGTCGACGAGCGCGTGCAGGGACGGCGTGTGGATGAACCCCTGCGAGATCAGATCGGTGCGGCTGTAGCCGCTCGCATCATTGGGGTCGCTCATCGCGTCGGCGGTGCAGGCGCCGCCGTCGGGGCTGAAGATCTCGACCTCGTACCCCTGCTCGGTGAACACGTAGTACGGATGCGACAGTTCAGACCACCAGAACCCGACCGGCCAGCCGGTGCTCGTCGAGACGGCGGGGTTGGCGATCACCAGGGCGATGCGCTTGCGGCGGGCAGGGTTCGTGACGTTGGGATCCTTCAGGCTCATGGGATGTGGCTCCTCCTCGGCAGCTCTCGCCAACGATACGGAGCACATGGGCCTGACGTGAAGTATGCACTTTCGCGTGCCATACTCACCGAAAGGAGAGCATGTGCCCGCGTTCACCTTCGAAGGCCACACGTACCACAACCCCGTCGAGCTCGCGCTGTTCGTCATCGGCGGCAAGTGGAAGATGCCGATCCTCTGGCGGCTGAACCAGCGTGTCTGGCGCTACAACGAACTGCGCCGCGAACTCACCGGCATCTCGCACAAGATGCTCACGCAGCAGCTGCGCGAACTGGAACAGCACGGGCTCATCACCCGCACGGTGCACGCCGTCGTTCCGCCGCGTGTGGACTACGAGCTGACCGCGCTCGGGCGCACCACGGTGCCCGTCATCGACGAGCTCCGTGCGTGGGGCTCGCTCTACCGGCGCAAGCGCGTGGACCGGTAAGGAGCGGAGCCCTCGGTTCCGCCGTCCGGCATCAGCCCCGGAGTGCGGCCCAGACCAGGCGGGGCGAGTGGCCACCCGCGCGCACCATGCGGACCCACAGCAGGGTCATGTGTTCGAGGTGCAGCGCCTGCTTCAGGTCGCCCGCGTCCAGCGGGTCCCAGCCAAGATCCGCAATCAGGCGACCCACGGTCGCCTTCGCCTCCGCATCGTCGCCGCAGTAGAACATCGCCGGCCGCACGGGGGTGCCGGGGTAGGTGTTGTCCGCCAGGTTCTCGAAGCCGTAGATGGAGAAGGCCTTCACCACCCGCGCTTCCGGCGCCTGTGCCTGCAGCGCTTCCGACCCGGAGCGTGTGCTGGCGAGTCCGTGCGTCACGCCCGGACCCACGGGATTGGTGCAGTCGACCAGCACCTTCCCAGAGAGCGCGCCCGCGTAGGTGCCGACGAGTGCTTCGCTCACGGTGAACGGCGTGGCCAGGAACACCACCTCCGCGCCGGCGATCGCGTCGGCGGCCGGTACGAGCTTCATCCCCGCGGCCGGCTCACCGGGTTCCGGTCCGCCGCGCCCGGTATCCGCGATCACCACGTCGTGCCCCGCCCGAGTCAGGTTCGTGGCGAGCGCGCCGCCCACCTTGCCGTGTCCCATGAACGCAATCCGCATCAGCTGCCTCCCGTCCGATCGTAGGCATGCGGGAGATCGCGGTTGAAGTACGCACTTCTGCGTTCGATACTTACCGCCAGGTAAGCGCCTGTCCGCGACGCGCGGACCGCGGGAGACTCGCCATGCCGACCAGATTCA
Source organism: Vicinamibacterales bacterium (assembly GCA_046331345.1). Classification (GTDB taxonomy): domain Bacteria; phylum Acidobacteriota; class Vicinamibacteria; order Vicinamibacterales; family CAVVIG01; genus CAVVIG01. Next base: position 247,744 of record JAXLRA010000010.1, read on the forward strand.
CGATTGCCATCCTCGCGGCCGCTGTCCTGCTGACGGCGCACGGACGCGCCCAGTCCCCGACGCCGCGGAAGAAGCTGCTCTTCCTCACGCACGCGGGCCTGTACAAGCACCCCAGCCTGGCGCCCGCCGAGGAGGCCGTGACGGACTGGGGCAAGACGGCGGGATTCGACGTGACGGCCCTGCAGGGCTACAAGCAGGACTCGCGCAACCTGGACATGTCGTTTCTCACGCCCGAGTACCTGAACGCGTTCGACGGGCTGATGCTGATGACGAACGGCAACCTGCCGTTCACGCCGGCACAGCGGAGGTCGATCGTCGACTTCGTGAAGAACGGCAAGGCGCTCATCGGCACGCACTGCGCCACCCTCACGCTGTACGACTACCCCGAGTTCGGTGAGATCCTGGGCGGCTACTACCTGCGGTCGATCGTGCCGACCGACATGATCGCGAAGGGCAAGGTCGGCGTCCTCTCCGTCGAGGACCAGAACCACCCGGCGACCCGCATGCTCGGCAGCACCTGGCCGCTGAACGAGGAGTTCTACGAGTTCGGCCATGCGGTGTGGGATGCGAGCAGGCCGACCGAGAACATCTCGCAGGTCGGGCGCCTGCACATCCTGATGCCGTTCTCACGCGACCGGGTGCACGTGCTGCTGCGCCTCGACACGGAGAAGACGGACCTGTCCGACATTCCCAACGTGCCGAAGGGCGACTATCCGCAAGCGTGGACCGTCAACGCCGGCCGCGGGCGCACGTTCTACACCACGCTTGGCCACCGCGAGGACATCTGGGCGCACGACGCCGTCTTCCGCGCGCACGTCGTCGGCGGGATCCGCTGGGCGCTGGGGCTGGAGCACTGACAGCGCTTCACGTCCGGTGAAGCCGTAGCCGGCGGGGATCGTCCGTCCGGCGGTTGTCGCGATCGCGAGAGGGCGCCTCAGGAGAGCGCGGCTGACAGCGTCGTGGACAGCGACGGGGCGATCGGTGCCCGCTGCTGGCCGGCAACGAGATGCCACGCCGCGGCCGGTGCCGGGCGTGCGAGCCGCACGGTTCGCGGAGCGAGGCGGAACCGGGTGGCGCCGGAAGGCAGGCCCGGCAACGCCGGCTCGGCGACCGTCAACTCGTCGTCGAACTCGACGGCAGCGAGATGTGACGGCAGCGGCGCGTCGGTCCGGAAGTAGTGCCGGTAGGCGCCAATCCAGTCGCGCGCGAGCGCGTCCTGCGCGATCTGGAGAGGCATGGTCCCCGCGCAGACGCGCGCGGCCAGCAGCGACTCGAGCCCGTCCTTCACCCGCGCATTCCAGACGGCGTCGTAGCGCTGGGGCCAGAGGTTCGCGCGGGCGGTGGTGCCGCCGAGTTCAGGCGTGATCAGCGCGTCGAGCTCGTACGCGTCCGGCGGAACTCCCAGCATGCGGTACTCGGCCAGCACCTGGTCGCGCGCCTCGACCGAGACCACGCGCGACGGACGCGCGCCCGCACAGAGCGCCCTCGCGTCGAGCGTCGACACCGCCCCCGGCGTGAAGACCGGCACGGGACGCGCGTCTCTTTCAGCCCGCGTGTCAGCGGACGCCCCATCACGGAGCGGCAGTGCCAGTTGCAGGCCGAGCACGGCCAGCAGCACGGCCGCCGCCAGCGGGAGCGGCGAGCGGGCGACCGGCAGCCAGCGGAACGCCGGGATGCGCCACGCACCGTCGCCGCGATCGGCAGCGGCGCGACGCAGGGTCGCCTGCAGGCGCTCCCGCGACGCGGCATGGTGCGCGGTTCGCGTGTCGTCCGGCACGGCCCGCGCAGTCTGGATCGAGGCAGGCACCGGCTGCAGCCGCGCCCGCCGGACACGGCATCGCGGACACCCCGCCAGGTGCGCGTCGACCCGCGCGGACTCGTCCGGCAGCAACGCGTCGCCCGGTCGCAGCAGGAGCAGATGGTCGGCCGGATGCGATCGCCTGAACATCGTGGTCACTCCTTGATCCCCCGTGAGAGGCGGGCGGCCGCACGGGCAATTGCCTTGGCGACGCCGCCGAGCGACATGCCGAGTTCCTGGGCAATCGTGCGGTAGGTCACGCCCTCGGCGCGCATCGACACGCACTGGCGGTCGCGCTCGGGCAGCGCCTGCACCACGGCCGCCACCCACTGGCGCCGCTGCTGGTCCAACAGGCGCGCCTCCACGGACCGCTCGGAATCCGGCACGTCGAACGCGCCGTCGTCGAGCGGCTGCTCCTGCGCTGAACGTCGCGCCGATCGGTGTCGCGCCTTGAGCGCCAGCCGGAAGCAGACCTGCACCAGCCACCCCGGCAGGTTGTCGGCGTTCCCGCCGTTCTGGAGGTGTCGGAACAGTGCCACGAACGCATCCTGCACCACGTCGTCCGCGGCATCCGGCGTGAGGCCGCAGCGGCACACGTATCGGCGAAGACCGCCCGCATGGGTGTCGAACAATCGCAGTACGACCGCTTCGGCGTCACCAGTCGAGCGGACGTCGGTATCGGTGCTGGCTGTGAGGCCCAGTGCAGCGGGCTGCGCAATGGATTCGGCCATGAAACCAGTCGGCATTCTACCCACGCGCCCGCCTTGGCGCGGCGGCCCCCAGGAAAGAAAAATAGGGTGAACAAACGGCGTCGGCCGGGAATATTCAAGGAGAGCCGCCAGTTCAGACCCGCTCACAGTTCGATTCCACGTCCGGGAGACATCGTGTTCGATTCGCCGCTGCACGCCGATCGCTCAGGAACACACCGCCACTGGTTCACGCAGGCATTGGTGCTCGCATGGCTGTCGGTGTTACCCACAGGCGCCGCGGCGCAGGGCAGCGGACAATCGGGCCCGCAGACCGTCACGACGGAGCTCGACGTCACGGTGGTCGGCGTGGTGCCGCTGCCAGGCGTGGAACTCCCGGCGAACCAGGTGCCGGCGCCCGTGCAGACGGCCACCTCGCGCGACATCGAGGCCAGCGGTGCCGCCGACCTCTCGGACTTCCTCAACCGGAACCTGAGCGGCGTGCACATCAACGAGATCCAGAACAACCCATTCCAGCCCGACGTGAACTACCGCGGCTACACGGCGTCGCCGCTCCTCGGCACGCCGCAGGGCCTGTCGGTCTACATGGACGGCGTGCGCCTGAACCAGCCGTTCGGCGAAACGGTGAACTGGGATCTCATCCCACGCATCGCCATTTCGTCGACGACGCTGATGCCGGGGTCGAACCCGTTGTTCGGATTGAACACGCTTGGCGGGGCGCTGTCGGTGCAGACGAAGGATGGGCGTGCGTTCCAGGGCACCACGGTGCAGGCAACCTTCGGCGACTTCCTTCGCCGCAACGTCGAGGTCGAGCACGGCGGGCAGACGACGTCCAAGGGGTTCGACTGGTACGTCGCCGGCACGCTCTTCGGCGAGGACGGCTGGCGTGAGGAGTCGCCCTCAGACGTGCGCCAGTTGTTCGGGAAGGTGGCGTTCCACCGTGAGCGGTTCGATGTCACGCTGTCGGCCGGCCACGCGAACAACACGCTCAACGGCAACGGACTCCAGGAGTTCCGCCTGCTCGAGGGCGACTACAGCAGCATCTACACGAAGCCCGACACCACCGAGAACCGTTCCACGCTGCTCACCCTCACCGTGCAGCGCCGGCTCGCCGCCGCGCTCACGTTCCAGGGCAACGCGTACTACCGCGACCTGCGCACGAGCACGCTGAACGGCGACATCAACGAGGGGTCGCTCGACCAGTCCGTCTACCAGCCGGGCGCCGCAGAGATCGCGGCGCTCACGCGCGCGGGGTACACGGGCTTTCCGCTGTCCGGCGCCAATGCTGCCAATACGCCATTCCCGAAGTGGCGGTGCATCGCGGACGTGCTGTTGAACGACGAGCCCGGTGAGAAATGCACGGGCCTCATCAACCGCACCTCGTCCACGCAGCACAATGGCGGCTTCACGGGCCAGCTCACGCACCGGCGTGCGGTTGGCCAGGGGGTCAACGTGTTCACGGCCGGCGCGGCACTCGATGTCAGCGCCGTGCGCTTCGGCCAGTCGTCGGAGCTTGGCTATCTCGATACCGATCGCAGCATCGTCGGGCTCGATGCGTTCGCCGATGGGGTGACCGGCGGCGACGTGGACGGCGTGCCGTTCGACACGCGCGTCGAGCTGGACGGCGCCATCCGGACGTGGAGCGCGTTCGCGACCAACACGCTGCCGGTCGGGACGAAGGCGCATCTCACGCTGTCGGGCCGCTTCAACCGGAGCACGATCGAGAATCGCGACCAGCTGAACCCGGGCGGCGGCGAGGAGTCGCTCGACGGCACCCACACGTACACGCGCTTCAACCCCGCGGCTGGCCTCACCGTCGACCTCTCGCCCCGCGTGAACCTCTACGCCGGCTACAGCGAAGGCAACCGGGCGGCCACATCGATCGAACTCGGCTGCGCCAACCCGGACCTGCCCTGCCGCCTGCCGAACGCCATGGCGGGCGACCCGCCGCTCGAGCAGGTCGTGACGCGCACGGCGGAACTCGGCCTGCGCGGCACGCGTGGCGCGATGTCGTGGCATGCGGGAGTGTTCCGCGCGGCCAACAGCGACGACATCCACTTCGTGGCCTCCGAGCAGACCGGCTACGGCTACTTCACGAACGTCGGCCGCACGCGGCGCCAGGGGATCGAGGTCGGCGCGCGCACGCGCGTGCGCGCGGTCGGGTTCGGCGCCGAGTACACCTTCCTCGATGCCACCTACCAGAGCGAGGAGACGCTGAACGGCGAGAGCAACAGCTCGAACGACGAGGCGGAAGTCGGGCTGCGCGGGCTCGACGGGCTGATCGATGTCGAGCCGGGAAACCAGATTCCCCTGATTCCGCGCCACATGGCCAAGGTGTTCAGCGACCTGCAGCTGGGCAGCCGCCTCACGCTGCACGCCAGCCTCGTGAGCACCAGCGGCTCGTTCGCACGCGGCAACGAGAACAACGAGCACGAGGCGGACGGGGTCTACTACCTCGGTGAGGGCACGGTGGATAGCTACGCCGTCGTGAACCTCGGCGTGCGGTTCGAGGCGTCGCGCCGCATCGACCTGCTCGGCCAGGTCAACAACCTGTTCGACACCGAGTACGCCACCGCGGCACAGCTCGGCCCGACCGGCATCACGCCGGGCGGCACCTTCATCGCGCGCCCCTTCCCGGCGGTGAGCGGCGAGTTCCCGCTCTACCGCTCCACGTTCGTCGCGCCCGGCGCGCCGCTGCGCGTCTGGGCGGGGATTCGGGCCCGCTTCTAGCGCGGCGGAACCGCCTTCTGGAGCTTCGCAGTCAGCACGCCGGGTCGCCGCAGCAGGGAGGGCAGGACGGCCCGGGCGATGTCACCCTCTGGACGCGCCTGCACGTCCAGCCTCGACCACAAGAGCCCCAGATGTGCGGATGGGCTCGTTGGGCACCGTCACCCGGTCCACGGACTTGAAGTCCGCGCGCATCGTCCGTGGCGTCGCGGTGCACGAGATGTAACCCCGGCGAGCACCGTGATACAGGATGTGGGGGTTGTCCGCCTTGATGCGGTCCCAGCCCCCTTGCGTCTCCGAGCCGTCCCCATTCGAGGTGATGGAAGTGTTCGTGAACTCCACGCCAACCGTGGCGGACTTCGGGTTGCGGTAGTCAGCCTTCAGGTCGGCCCCGTAGTGCAGGTGCACGTCACCTGAGAGCACGATGGGATTGGGTGCCTTCGTCTCCGTGAGCCGCGAGTAGAGGCGCGCACGTGCGGCGGTGTAGCCGTCCCACTTGTCCATCGAGAACTGCCCGTCTGGCGCCAGGCCGCCCGCGTCACGGGCGAAGGTCGGCACTTGCTGGCCGAGCACGGTCCATGTCGCGCGTGCGTTGGCCAGGTTGTCGAAGAGCCACCGCTCCTGGTCGGCACCGAGAATGGTGCGGTCAGCGCGATCGGCTTCGGCGCAACCGGTATGGCTCCCGTCGCCGCATGCCTGCGGAGAACGGAACTGGCGCGTGTCCAGCACGCTGAGGTCGAGCAGGTTCCCGAACTGCAGGCGGCGATAGAGCCGCATGTCCGGTCCGTGCGGCATGGTCGAGGCGCGGAGGGGCATCGCCTCGTAGTACGCCTGGTAGGCGGCCGCGCGGCGTAGCAGGAAGAGTTCGGCCGGCGTGCCGTGTTCGTCGTGCGTGCCCGCGTAATTGTTGTCCACCTCGTGGTCGTCCCACGTCACGATGAAGGGCGCGGAGCGGTGGGCCGCGGCGAGGTTACGGTCCATCTTGTATTGCGCGTAGCGGTTCCGGTAGTCCACCACCGTGTAGATCTCGTCACCGTGATGCTGCCTGACGCGCGACTCGTCACGCCCGCCGTCGGCGCGATACTCGTAGATGTAGTCGCCAGTATGGAAGATGAAGTCGAAATGCTCGTCGGCAATGTGGCCGAAGCCGGTGAAGTAGCCGACCTCGTAGTGGCTGCAGCCGCAAACGGCGAAGCGGAGCGCCTCGACCGAGGCACCAGGGGCGGGCGCGGTCTTGGTCCGTCCGATCTGGCTGACCTCGCTGCCGCTGAAGAAGCGATAGAAGTAGTCGCGCCCGGGCGCAAGCCCGTCCACTTCCACATGTACGCTGTGGCCCAGTTCGGGCCGGGCCACCGTCGTCCCCTGCTGGACGATGGTGCGGAAGCGGTCGTCAGCGGCGAGTTCCCACTTCACCTCGACGTCGCGCATCGGCATGCCGCCGCCTTCGAGCGGCTTCGGCGCCAGGCGTGTCCACAACACGATGCCCGTCGGAAGCGGATCGCCGGACGCCACACCGAGCGTGAACGGATAGCCCCCGAACAGCGCCTGTGCCAGGAGGCCTTCAGAGGTGACGGGTGCAGCGACGGCGGCTGCGCCGGCCATGCTGGCAATCTTCAACAGCTGACGCCTCGTCAGACCCTGGCGCGTACGGTCATAGGTGGCGGCGATACGAGCGGACGGCGGCAGATTCCTGGACATGGCGCGGCTCCTGGTGAGGTCCCGGGCGACTGGCGAGTCTTCGCGACTCCTCAACTGGCAGGATAACGACGGGCTGTGACTGCCGTGTGACGACGGCGTAGCAACGGCGATCGTTCGAGGCCCTCGACAGGCCCCAACGGCTCGGCGATGGAGGGACCCGTGGCGGAATGACACGCCCGGCCGCCGGTTCCGCGCGCGTCCGACGCTACAATCGCGATCGTGCTCGCTTCGTCCACCCTCATCCGCACGCTGGTAGTCGCGCTCGCAGGCACCGCCTCCCTCGCGGCTGCGTCGCCGCAGAACGCAGCACCGGCAGGGACGGTGCGCATTCCCGGCGGCGAGTTCGCCATGGGCATGCCCGACCCGCGCGGGCAGCCGCACGGCGGGACCGAGGCGATGGAAGATGCACGGCCGGTGCACCGCGTGTCGGTGCGCAGCGTGTGGATGGACCGTACGCCGGTCACCAACGCGCAGTTCGCGCGCTTCGTGAAGGCGACCGGCTACGTCACCGTCGCCGAACGCCCGCTCAACCCGCGCGACTTCCCCGGTGTGCCCGCGGCACAGCTCCGGCCGGGCGGCGTCGTCTTCACGCAACCGGAGCATCCCGTGTCCCTGAACGATCCCGCTGGCTGGTGGCGCCTCGTGCCGGGTGCGAACTGGCGCCATCCGACGGGCCCCTCCAGCACCATCGCCGGCCACGACACCGACCCCGTCGTCCAGATTGCGTTCGAGGATGCGGAGGCGTATGCGAAGTGGGCGGGCCGCCGCCTGCCGACGGAGGCCGAGTGGGAGCACGCGGCGCGCGGAGGACTCGACGGCAAGCTGTACACGTGGGGCGATGAGCTGACCCCGGGCGGGACCTGGATGGCCAACATCTTCCAGGGAACCTTCCCCACGAAGAACACCGCCAGCGACGGCTACCGCGGCGTGGCGCCGGTCGCGCAGTTCCCGGCGAACGGCTACGGCCTGTACGACATGTCGGGCAACGTGTGGGAGTGGGTCAGCGACTGGTATCGGCCCGACTACTATCGCCAGCTCGCGGCGCAGGCGCGGGTGGCGCAGGACCCGCGCGGGCCGCAGTCCTCCATCGATCCCGCGGAGCCTGGCGTGGCGAAGCGCGTACAGCGCGGCGGCTCGTTCCTCTGCACCGATCAGTACTGCACGCGTTACATGGTCGGATCGCGCGGCCGTGGTGAGCCGTCGACACCCAGCAACCACGTGGGCTTCAGGACCGTCAAGGACATCGACTGACAGGTCCGGCTGAAGCCGGACCCCACGAGTGATCCATGACCCTGCCGAGCCGAGGGATCGTGGGGTCCACCTTCAGGTGGACCTCATCGCCCCGAATCGGTCCGGAGTTCCACCTTCACGATCGTCCCTGTGTATGCGAACGGCGCCTCGTACGGCCCCACGGGCGTCGCGCTGTCCTGCCCCACGTCGAACGTCTCGTCGTAGCTGTAGATCACCGGCACGGTTTCGGGCAGGCGTGCAGACCCGGCATCCTTCCCGTTCACCAGGAGCGTAACCTGTGCGCCCTTGCCGTTCCCGCCACCGTCGTATGCGAAGCGCAGCTCGATCCGCGCCGGCCCCGGAGGGAGCCGATCCGGCGCCGTGATGGTGGTGACCCGGCGGCGGAAGTAGTTGTACGTGTAGCTCGGGCGACCATCCTTCACGTAGATGGTGTAGCCGGACGAGAGACCGCCGTCGGCCACGAGCACACCGTCCGCACCGCTCCTCGGGACGTCGACATCGATCGTGAAGCGGTGCGATCGGTTCCGCGTGGCGGGCGCCGTCGCATCGAAGAGGTGCGTCGTGCCCGCGTAGAACGTGTAGAACGGCCGGCCTCCCGGCGGCGGAGGGTTCGGATGCACCCGGCTCCCGAAGTCCGGGTTGATCGGCAGCACGGTGTTGTCGGCCGCCACCTCGTCGAACATCCGCACCAGCGCATTCAAACGTTCCGGCTCACGCGCCGCGAGATCGTGCGCCTGCGAGTAGTCGTGCTCGATGTCGTACAGCTCCCACGCCGGCTCGGGCGTGCCCGTCGGCGGCGCGGGCAGCCACGGCAGCAGGCCGCTGCGACGGGCCGCCACCCAGCCGCGGTCGTACATCGATCGGTTGCCGTGCATCTCGTAGTACTGCGTCACGTGCCGCTCGGGTACGGTCGCGGAGGCCAGCGTCGGCAGGAAGCTCACACCGTCCACGCGCTGCTGCGCCACGCCCGCCACCGACGCCGGCGGCTGGATGCCGGCCGCGTCGAGGATCGTGGGGAACACGTCGATGAGATGCGTGTACTGCGAGCGCACGCCGCCCGCGTCGCTGATGTGCCCGGGCCACGAGACGACCATCGGGTCGCGCGTGCCGCCGAGGTGTGAGCCGAGCCGCTTGCCCCACTGGAACGGCGTGTTGCCGGCCCAGGCCCAGCCCACCGGGTAGTGCGGGTTCGACTGCGGACCGCCGATCTCGTCCAGGTGCTTCAGCACCTCGGACGGCGGCGTGGCCACACCGTTCACCAGTTCCATGATGTTGTCGGTGCCGTCGAGGCTGCCTTCGAGGCTCGCGCCGTTGTCGCCGGCGATGAACACGATGAGCGTGTTGTCGAGCTGACCGGCCTGCCGGAAGGCATCGATGATGCGCCCCATCTCGTAGTCGGTCTGCGCCATGAAGCCGGCGAACACTTCCATCAGCCTCGCGGCGACGCGCTTGCGGTCCGGGTCGAGCAAGTCCCATGCGGGAATCTCGGGCGGCCTCGGGGTCAGTTCCGCGTTCGCGGGGATGACGCCGCGCTGCTTCTGCCGCTCGAACACGGCCTGGCGGTACTGATCCCACCCCATGTCGAAGCGCCCCTTGAACTGATCGATGTACCGCTTCGGCGCCTGCAGCGGCGCGTGCACGGCGCCCGGCGCCACGTACATGAACACGGGCCGGTCTGGCGCGAGCGACTTCTGCCGCAGCAGCCACGTGCGCGCGTGCTCGGCCAGGTCCTCGGTCAGCGTGTAGTCGGCGTCACGGCCTGCCGGCGGCGTCATGCGCCGGGGCTCGGTGTTCTCCACGAGCTCGGGATGCCACTGGTCGGTCTCACCGCCGAGGAAGCCGTAGAAGTAGTCGAAGCCCTGTCGCGTCGGCCAGTGATCGAACGGCCCCGCGAACGTCGTTTCCGGATCGGGGATGAGGTGCCACTTGCCGAAGCTCGCCGTGGCGTAGCCGTGGCCGCGGAGCACCTCGGACATCATCGCGGCCGACCGCGGGATCGACGCCGTGTAGCCCGGGTCGTCCGTCGACCAGTTGGTGATGGTGCCCATCCCCACCGCATGATGGTTGCGGCCGGTCAGCAGCGACGCGCGCGAGGGCGAGCAGAGCGCGGCCGTATGGAACCGCGTGTAGCGGAGTCCGTCCTTCGCGAGCGCGTCCAGTGTCGGGGTAGGGATGAGCCCGCCGAACGTCCCGGTCTGCCCGTACCCGGCATCGTCCAGCATGATGACGAGCACGTTGGGCGCGCCCGGTGCAGCAGCAGCGCTGGCAGCTGGTGCACGAGCCGGTTTCGCATCGGGTGGTGCCGGGGCGGTCGTCCTGCCGCACCCGAGCGCACATGTAACGAGCGCGATGGCGAGGGCAGCGGGAACTCGAAGGCGATGGGGGCGGGGACGCACGCCGTTCATCCTACGCCGGGATGGCCGCGGGATGAGCCCTCAAGGGGCCAGCACGATCTTCCCCACCGCCCGCTCCTCTGCCAGCCAGGTCATCGCCTCGACGACGCCCTCGAGCGGAAGGCGATGGGCAACCACGGGCGTGAGCTGGCCGGACTCGAGCAGCCGAGCCAGCGCCGCCATCGCCTCCGGCTTGCCGAGCATGGAGAACCCTTTCCTCTTCTCCGCGTCCATCATCCCGCGCACCATCAACCCCACGAAGGCGGGCAGGCTGCCGACGATGCGCCCGCCCATGCGGCCGGTGGCCCTGCCGAAGTGCGCGTGCCCGATCGGGACGTACTGGCCTCCCGGCGCCAGGATTGGCGCGCAGACGTCGAACCAGAGCGTCGAGGCCACATCGAGGACGGCGTCGTAGCGCTCGGGGCCATCGAGCACGTTTCTCACCCGGTAGTCGATGACGTCGTCCGCACCGAGGGCACGCATCATGTCGAGGGTGTCTGCGCGATCCACGGCAGTGACGCGTGCGCCTGCCGCCTTCGCCATCTGAATCGCCAGCGACCCCAGGCAGCCGGCGGCTCCGTTGATCAGCACGTGCCTGCCCGCGAGCGGGCCCATGCCGCGGAGGTTCGCGAGCGCGATGTACCCGGAGGTGGGAACCGTGGCAGCCTGCTCGAAGGTGACCGTTGCGGGCTTCAACGCGAGCAGGTCCTCCTGGACCGCGGCGTACTCCGCGAAGGCCCCGCCGTTCTTCCACGCAAACGACGTCGACTCGCCGAAGACCTCGTCGCCGCGCGTGAACCGCGTGACGCGCGCGCCCACCTGTTCGACGATCCCGGCGAGATCGGAGCCGGGCACGCGCAGCCTTGGGCGAGAGACGCCGTTGCCCATGAGGCGAAGCACGAACGGCGTGCCGGTGACGACGTGCCAGATGTCGGGGTGGACCGATGCCGCCCGCACACGAACCAGAACCTCGGTCGGGCCGACGGCCGGCCGCTCGATGTCGCGGACGGACAGGACCCGCTCGGGCGGGCCGTAGGCGTGGTGAACGACGGCTCTCATGTTGCCGCTCCTATCCCGCTGTTCACGCCGGGCACGGATTCCCCGCGAGCACGACGGCCGAGGGGGCTCTCAGTGCGTGCAGGTCGAGACGGGGGTCGCGGTCGTAGAGCACCAGGTCGGCGCTCGCACCGGCGGTCACCTCCGGAAGCCCGAGCCACTGCCGGGCGGATGTGGAACCGGCAGCGAGGGCCTGTTCGTTACTCAGCCCGTAACGCGTCAGGCATTCGAGTTCGTCGAGCAGGCCACCGACGCCGATTTCGTCGGAGCCGGCGAGCAGCGCCACGCCCAGTGACGCCGCGAGTTCGAGGCGCTCGCGTACCTGGTTCATCGCCCCGCGGATGTACTCGCCGACGGGGGTCTGCTGCGTCATCAGCGGCCCCACGTGCTTCAACGCCGTTGTCAGCGTCAGGCACCACGCGATGCCGCGGTCGGCCATTTCGCGGACGAGGTCCGGGGTCAGCACCATGCCGTGCTCGATGCAGTCCACGCCGGCCCGTATGAGGTCTGCCGCGCCGAGTCCGGTGGAATGCGCCATCACGCGCGCGCCGCGCGCGTGCGCATCACGCACCACGGCCGCGAGCGCCTCGACAGGATAGTTCGCGGGAGCGGCAAACCAGTTGCCCGTGTGATCCGGAAAGTCGCCCAGCACTTTCACCCACTGGGCTCCGCCGTCGAGTTCCTCCATCGCCGCCGCTTCGAGGCCGGCCGCGTCGACCGAGCGGCAGATGTTCGGATAGCCACGTGTGGGCGGCGCGAGGATGCGGCCCGCCCGCTGGAGGGCCGGACGCCCCTCGCGGCCCACCGGCGTACCACCCCAGGCGCAGCCGGCATCACGGTACGCGAGGACGCCGGACGCCAGGTGCGCCTGTGCGTTGGCATCGACCAGCGCGTCGCTGCCGTCGGCTTCCGGCACCCGCCGCCCGAAATTCATCGTCAGGTGCACGTGCGCATCGACCAGCCCGCCGGGAAGCATCCACGCCCCAGGGAGATCAGCCGCGCCGGGCACCGGTGTGGCGCTGAGTCGGCCGTCATGGATCCACCACTCACGCACCGCGTGGCCATCAGGGAGCATCGTCGCGCGAATGCGCCAGGGGCCCGAGGTGTAGTCCGGCCGGGGCCGTTCAGGATTTGTCATGGGGATGAAGGATAGCGCGGGGTGACGGCAGCGGCAGCCGCACAATCACCGATGTGCCGGCGCCCGGCTGCGATCGCAGGTCGAACGAGCCCCCGGCCAGGGCCGCGCGCTCGCGCATGCTGATGAGGCCCAGCCCGGAGGCGTCGCGCCGCCGCCTGGTGGCCTCCACGTCGAAGCCATGGCCGTCGTCCTCGATGCGCAGCACCAGCTCCGTGCCTTCGACCACAAGGCTGGCCCGGACCTTCGACGCGCGCGCATGCTTCAGCACGTTGTGCAGCGCCTCCTGGGTCAGGCGGTAGAGATTGGCCTCGACGTCGGGCCTGAGCCGCGGTGCGTCGTCCGCCACGTCGACGACCGTCTTCACGCCGAAGCGCTGCGACCACCCGAGCGCGAGGCTGCGCACGGCCGCGCCGAGGCCGAGATCGAGCGCCGGCAGCCGCACATCCCAGGTGAGGAAGTCGACGGCCTGATCGAGTTCCGCCGCCAGCCGCTGCGTCCGGCCAACCTGCTCGGCGAATTCCGGCGTGGGCTGCATCCGAAGCTGCAGCGCCTCGAGGTTCAGGCGCAGCGCGGTGAGCGACTGCCCGAGCTGGTCGTGGATGTCGCGGGCCATGCGCCGCCGCTCTTCCTCCTGCGTGGTGACGAGGCGTGCCAGGAGCGCCGCGATGTCCGCCGTGCGCGCCTGCACCCGCTGTTCGAGCTCCCGGTTGAGTGCGCGCAGGGCCGCTTCGGCCCGCGCCCGCGTCACCGCCTCCCACGTGCGCTCCGCGGTGTCCTCGACGAGCGCCACCTCGCGCGGGGTCCACTTGCGCGGCCGGTTGTCGTTCACCGCGAACGCCGCCACGTAGTGCCCGTCCTTGATGATGGGGACGACCACGAACGCGTGGATGTCCAGCGCGAGGAACTGCTGCAGTTCCTCGGGCGGCGTGCGCACGGTCATCAGGTCCCTGAGAATCGATGTCCGCCCCTGCCGCAGTCCCTGGTAGAACGCCCCCTCGTACTCCGCCTGGAGGTGGCGTCCGACCACACTCGGCAGGTCGGGGCCGTTGAAGTACTCGCGCTCCACGACGTGATAACAGCGCCCGCCGTCGAGTTCGACGGCGAAGTAGAACGCCCGGCTGGCGTGCAGCGCCTCACCGAGTACTCGCGCGGCCGCTTCCTGGATTTGCTCCGCGTCGGTGAGTGACCGAATCGCCTCACTCAGCTTCAGCACGTACGCCTGACGCCGCTCTGGCACCCATTCCTCCCGGACGCCGCCGGGCGCCGACGTTCGAAGATAGCCGAACTCGGCAAAAAGGCGGGCGCAGCTCATCAGCAGTGCCGTCACAATGAACCACCATGCATCGACGCGATTTCGTCACCCTCGGCGGGCTCGCCTCACTGGGCTCCGCGCTCGCACTGGGCTGCCGCCCGCCTGCGAACGCGCCGGCCACGTCAGCGGCAACACCACCCGTGCCCGCGGGCGGTGACCTGTGGGGCGCGTGGGACGCCACCTTCGCCCGCGCCCGCTATATCTCGCTCTCCCACGTGCTGTCGCCGGACATGCCGCTGTGGAAAGGGTTTCCGGCTGGCACCCGCTTCGCGCGCGGACGCGGCCGGCTCGATGACAGGAGTCCGGAAACCACGTTCACGTACGAGCAGACCGGCTTCGAGACCACGGACTACCGCTTCACGGCGGACCAGCTCGGCACACAGCTCGATCCGCCGGCCCATTGGCATCCGTGCTTTCCGGCGGTGGACGAACTGCCGCCGACACTCGCGCTCCGCAAACTGGTGGTGATCTCCATCGCCGAACAGGTGCAGCAGGACGTGAACTACCACCTCACGGCGGCAGACATCACGATGTGGGAGGCGACGCACGGCCGCATCCCGGCAGGGTCGGTCGTGATGGTTCGATCGGACTGGTACACGCGCTGGCCCGACGGCACCCGGTTCCAGCCCGAGGATGGCCGATTTCCAGGCGTATCGCTGGAGGCGCTGAAGCTGCTCCACCTGGAACGTCACATCCTCTTCCATGGACACGAGCCGCTGGACACCGACTCCACGCCGACGCTGATCGGCGAAGACTGGCTGATGAACAACGGCTACATGCAGGCCGAGGGTGTCGCGAACCTGGACAAGGTGCCGCCCACCGGCGCCCTCCTCGCCGTCGGATTCCCGCGCTTCCAGGGAGGCACCGGCGGCATGGCGGCGTTCACCGCCATCTGTCCACCCGACTGGGGGGACGGGTTGCGGCCCGGTGATGTGCCCGACGCGCCGCTCGCATACAATGCGCAGCGCCTGGTGTGGAGCGATCGTGCGGGCATGCGGATGCGTACGGCCCCGTGCGACAAGCCGAATGGGAAGCTGAGCCTGAATCCGTAAGGAGGTCGCCGATGCGACCAGGGGACTTCTTCGACTTCGTGCCGCTCGCGCGCACCCAGCTGCGCGTCACCACCGCGTTCGACCTCGTCCTGGGTGCCGGCTGCCTCGGCATCATCGCCGCCTGGCTCACCGGCCATCCCCTGTTCTACACGACGACGTCACCGGTGATGTCGCCGTTCACGGCACTGTCGCTGCTGCTCATGGTGCTGACGCGTCAGCTCCGGCTGCACGTCGAGACCTGGCCGATGGTGCTGAGCCTCGCGATGACGGGACTGGTCCTCGGCGGCAACGCCTCCTCCATCGTCATGCTGGCCGCCACGCCGCCGGATATCTGGGCCACGTTCCCGGACCTGGTGCTCACGTCGGTGATGACGTCGGTCGGCCTCGTGCTGTTCTGCGCCTACGACCTCGTGATCGAACTGCGCGACACGCCCAGGCAGGCGTTCATCATGGACGACATGCTCATCCACCTGGCCCTCGTGCCCGGCGGGCTGAGCCTGCTCGGCTACCTGCTCGGCAATCCCACTTACCTGAGCATGCACGCCGACCCGCGCGTCGGCATCTCCCCGCCCGAGATGATCTGCATGGGCCTGTACGCGGTCGCCGCCGTCTGTTCGAACCCGCGGCTCTTTCTCTGGCAGTTCCTCAGCGCCGGCCTCTCCAACCGCATCGTCTTCGGCCTGCTGTTCCTGAACCAGTTCGTCGCGCCGCTGTTCGTGGCCATCTTCCTCACCAACCCCGGAGCACAGGGTCCTGGCATCGAGCTCTTCGTGATGCTCGCCGGTGTCGTCGCCACGCTGTCGTTCCTGCTTGTGCAGGCACGCGTCAGTCGGCGCGGCGCCCTATCAGAGCAGACAGTCAAGGTATGAGGGTCGATGCCGGGCGGTGCTCGCCCGGTCGCGATCGGTCAGCGCTGCCGGCGGGCGACACCCGACTCGTATGCCGCTTCTTCCACAGCCGCCGCGACGGCCGGAGCGACAGTTCGGTCGAAGACTGACGGCACGATGTAGTCGGCGCGCAATTCGGAATCGGGAATCGTCCTCGCTATGGCGTCCGCAGCCGCAAGCTTCATGGACTCGGTGATCTTCGTCGCGCGGCAGGCGAGCGCTCCTCTGAACACGCCCGGAAAGCAGAGCACATTGTTGATCTGGTTGGGATAGTCGGACCGTCCCGTCGCCATTACCGCAACGTGCGGCGCAGCCACCTCGGGCATGATCTCCGGAGTGGGATTCGCCATCGCGAATACAATCGCCGATGGCGCCATCGTACGAACAGCGTCCGCGTCCAGCACATTCGGCGCCGACAGTCCAAGGAACACGTCAGCTCCCTTCAGTACCTCGCGAAGCGTCCCGACCGCGTTGCCTGGGTTGGTATGGTCGGCGTACCACGCCTTGGCCTCGTCCATGTGGTGCTGCCGGCCACGGTAGACAGCACCCCATTCGTCGCAGCCAACGACCTGACGCACGCCAGCCGCCAGAATGATCCGCGTACATGCGGTGCCGGCCGCGCCGACGCCGCTGACCACCACCTTGATGTCGTCAATGCGCTTACCGACCACCTTGAGCGCGTTGGTCAAGGCAGCAAGCACCACGACCGCGGTGCCGTGCTGGTCGTCATGAAACACCGGAATCTCGAGACGCTCCTGCAACCGTCGCTCGATTTCGAAACAACGTGGCGCGGAGATGTCCTCGAGATTGATGCCACCAAAGGCGGGGGCCATGCAGGCGATGGTCCTGACGATCTCGTCGGGGTCTTTCGTGTCGAGACACACCGGGAATGCATCCACCCCCCCGAACTCCTTGAAGAGCATCGCTTTCCCCTCCATCACCGGGAGGGCTGCAAGCGGGCCGACGTCGCCCAGCCCGAGGACGGCGGTTCCATCCGTGACGACGGCCACCATCCCCCGCTTGATCGTGAGCGTGAATGCCTTTTCCGGATTCCGGTGAATCGCCTCGCACACCCGGGCGACCCCTGGCGTGTACGCCATCGATAGATCGGCCCGTGTCTTCAGAGGAATTCGCGCATTCACCTCGATCTTTCCACCCAGATGAACCATGAACGTGCGGTCAGCGGCATTGATGAGGCGAACCCCCTCGATACGCTGCACCTGACCGACGATGTCGTCCGCGTGACGCTCGGAAACGGCGTTCACTGTGATGTCGCGCGTGATCTCCTCGTGCCCCACCTCCACCGTGTCGATGGCGTCGATGTTGCCGCCGAGTTGACCGATCAACGTCGTCAGACGCCCGAGAATCCCAGGGCGGTTCGTGAGCTTCAGTCGCAGAGCGATGCTGTAGCCAGGACTTGGCGTCGGTGATTCAGAAAAGTGTTCCATGGTCAGCGCAGTGAACGCTCTCGGGCATATCGCGCCGCCCCATCGTGCAGGGCAATGGGTGTGGCAAGCGCTCTGGCGTCGCGCCACGGAATCTCGCCCGTGACCTCAGGGCGTCGCTCCATCTCGAAGAACGCGCGCGTGAGACGGAAGACGAGTTCGGTGCCGAGATCACGCCGGCAGACAAGCAGCCCTTCGACGCCGACGGTCTGCACCGATGAGGTCAGTTCGGCATAGTCTGTGGGACGAAGGACAAAGGGGCGCAGGAACTGGTAGCGGGACACCAGGGATTGGACCTGCGCGGGCGAAAGGGGCACCAACCTGACTCCGCCAGCGAGCGCGCGCCCGACCCAGGCGACAGGCGGCTGCCCCATCTGGAGGTATCCATCCAGCGCGCCTGTGCTGAGTTCCCGGGTCGCCCGGTCGAAGGAGGCATTGTCGAGGCCGCGGGCGTCGGCTGTCAGCCCGAATGCGTCCATCACGAGACGGGCCGTCATCGCGGAGCCGCTCCTAGTCGGTCCGCCGAATCCGATGTGGCGCCCCTGCAACTGACCGATGGCCACGATACGAGACGTTGGCGAGGCCAGGATGTGGAGGGCGGCGGTCGGCAGGACCGCGACGGCGGCAAGGTTGCGGAACGGCACCTGATGCCCCTCGAGCCGTCCCGAGACGGCGAGGTAGGCCACGTCGGCATACGTGAGCGCCAGGTCGGCCTCGCCACGCTCGATCGCCTCGACGTTGTCGATGGCGCCCCTCGTCTCCGCGATCTCGACAGTCAGGTCGGGCAGCAGCCTCGAGAACTCGCTCTGAAAGTAGGCGCCCGTCTGGTTGAAGCCACCGCCCGGCAGTCCAGTGGCCAGACGCACGGTCGGGCGCGGCGGCGTTGGCGTCGCCGTCGTCGATCGGCATCCAACGCCCGCAGCGCCAGGAACGAGGGCGCCTGCGAAAAGCGCCGGCAGAAGGCTACCGGCCCACCTCGATCTCAGTTGCATCGGGTCGACTCCAGGGTCCACAGTGTAGCCCCGGCCGACGGACGCGCCGTGCGCGTAGCGAAGTTCGTGCCCTGACCGCATGGTGAGGACTGCCGCGTCAGGCACCGGCACGCTGCGCATCGGCCGCCACCAGCGGCTCGTCAGGCGTCGCACCGACACAGTCAGCGGTCCGGCGCTCGCCGGCGAGCACCTGGTTCACCAGGGTCATGTCCAGTTCACCGTCCCAGCGCGCGACGACGAGTGTCGCCACGCCGTTGCCGATAAGGTTCGTCACCGAGCGCGCCTCTGACATGAACCGGTCCACGCCGACCAGCAGCGCCAGCGATGCGACAGGAATGGTCGGGAAGGCGGCCAGTGTCGCGGCCAGCGTAATGAACCCCCCTCCGGTCACCGCGGCCGCCCCCTTCGATGTGAGCATGAGCATCGCTAACAGGCCCAGTTGCTGCAGCAGCGTCAGGTGGACACCACTCGCCTGCGCGAGAAAGATGGCCGCCATCGTCATGTAGATGGACGTACCGTCGAGGTTGAAGGAATAGCCCGTTGGCACCACGAGGCCCACGACCGGCTTCGAGCACCCGAGACGCTCGAGCTTGTTCATCAACCGTGGCAGGACCGTCTCGGAGGACGAGGTGCCGATGACGATGAGGATTTCCTCGCCGATGAAGCGCAGGAACCGCGTCAGGCTGAAGCCTGTGGCGGTCGCGATACTGCCGAGCACGATGATGATGAAGAGCGCGCAGGTGAGGTACACACCCGCCATCAGCTTCGCCAGCGAGAGCAGCGTGCCGACGCCGTACTTCCCGACCGTGAAGGCCATCGCACCGAACGCGCCGACCGGTGCCAGACGCATCACCATGCCCACCACGTCGAACAGAATCTGCGAGGCCATCTTGCACAGCTCGACGGCCGGACGGACGGGCGCGCCGATGCGCATCATCGCCGCACCGCACAGCATGCCAAGAAGCAACACCTGCACGACCTCACCCTGGGCGAAGGCGCCGACGAGGGCGTCCGGGATCACGTGCAGCAGAAAGTCGACCGCATTCAACTGCTTCGACGCGCTCGTGTACGCGGCCACAGACTGGACGTCGCCCTGCGTCGGATGAAATCCGATGCCAACACCCGGCTTGAGGATGTTGACCACCACCAGGCCAATGACGAGCGCCAGCGTGGACACGACCTCGAAGTACGCCACGGCCCGCAGCCCGATGCGGCTGACCTGTTTCATCGCGCCGACCTGCGCGATGCCGGTCACGACCGTGGTGAACACGATCGGCGCAATGAGCATCCGCACGAGCTTCACGAAGCCGTCGCCGAGCGGCCGCAGCGCGGCCGCGTACGACGGCGCGACGACACCGAGCACCACACCCAGAGCGATGCCGAGGAGAACCTGCGCGTAGAGGTTGCGGAAAAGGGAACGGCTCGTCATCGGCTGACACCGTATCCGACGCCGCCGGACGCGCATGTCTCAGTTTGTCGCGTAGCCCGCGCGTCAGTGCGAGAGTTCGCGCTCGCGATAGTAGCGCGCCGCTCCAGGATGCAGGGGGATGGGGGTCGCGGCGGCCTCGGCGACGTCGAGCGCACCAAGCGCATTCCGCCCGTCCGCCCCACGCCAGGTCTCGAACAAGTGCCGAGTCAGGTCGTACACGATTCCCTGATCGAGGTCACGTCGGCAGATCAGCACGCCGTCGACCCCTATCGTGTGCACGTCTGTCACGAGGTCGGGGTACATCTCGGCCGACACGCTCGCCAGTTTGAGGAATGGATACTCGCGGCGCAGTTCGTCGACGACCGTGCCTTCGATAGCGACTGGTCTGGCGCCACCTTCGATGGCCCGCCGCAGGGAGTCTGCCTGGTTGATCGCGTTGTCGAACATCGCATCGAGCGTGCCCCGTAGCAGGCGGGTGGAGGCTTCCTGGAATCCTATGGATTCGAGGTGGACGCTGTCGGCGTCCAGCCCGTACTTCCGCAAGATGAGGTTTGCGGTCAGCGCGGTTCCGCTGCCTGGCGGACCCACGCCGACCGTCCGCCCCCGCAGGTCCGCCGGCGTTCGGATATGGAGATCCGGTCGGACGACCAGTGAAATGGGTGTCAGCTGCAGCACGGCCACGCCGCGCATGCGATCGAACATCTGTCCCGGCTTCAGCTGTCCGCTGAAGCCGATGTAGGCGACATCTGCAAACGTGAATCCGAGGTCGGCCTCCGCTCCCTGGATGGCGACGACGTTGTCCACTGCGCCGGCGCTTGCCACGGAACGCAGCTCGACACCGGGCATGCGCGGAGACAGGCGCGCCACAAGTTCCGCCCCCAGTGGAAAGAATCCCCCCCCCTGGGGGCCGGTACTCAGCCGTAGCACGGGCCGCGGACGAGGCGCCTCTGCTGGCGGGGCGCAGCCGACGGCAGCGACCGTGAGCGCGGCAAGGATACGGAGGCGTACCTCAGAGCGAAGGGCCAGCCGCCGCATAACAGGTGCGATCACCTTACGCCTGCACCCGACCCGCTCTGTCTCAATTTGTCGCAGACGGCACGATTTCGCGGGCCTTATCCCATAGTGCTCGCATGTCGTCACGCCGTTGGTCCCGCACCTTCATCGCCGCGTATGCCCTGTCGGGGATCGCTGGACTGATTTACCAGGTGACCTGGACTCGAATGATGACGCTGCTGGTCGGGCACACCACCGCAGCCGTGACTGCGGTCGTGGCCGGCTTCATGGCCGGTCTAGCCGTTGGCTCGAGCGCCGGCGCGTCACGCGTCGCGAACCTGTCCCCTGCCCGTGCGCTCCGCGTCTACGCGATCGCCGAGGCCGTCGTGGCCGCCTATGCCACGCTGACACCGTTGGTGCTTCCCGCCGCCGCGCCGCTGCTGCGACTGTTCTACGCAGACGGCGGTGGCGGGAGCGTCTTCATCGGCGTTCGCACGGCGATCTGCCTCGCCGCCGTTGCACTGCCGGCCGCGGTGCTGGGGGTGACCTTCCCCCTCGCGGTCACCATCAGTCCGTCGCGGGCCGTCACGGCGTACTCGGCCAACACGGCAGGAGCGGCATTCGGCGCACTGCTGTCCGGTTTCGTGCTGCTACCGACGCTCGGGCTGAGGATGACCATGGCGTGCGGTGTTGCCGCGAGTTGCGGCGCGGCCGTCACTGCGTGGCGCCTCATCCGCCACGTCGACGCGGGTGCACCGCTAGGCGCGCGTGCGACAACTCGCGCGAGAGCCATCGCCACCTCAGCGCCAACGTCAGTCCCGTCCAGGTCCGCGGCGCTGGGCCTTCTGGCGACAGCCAGCGTCAGCGGCTTCGCGACGTTGTTGTTCGAGGTTGCGTGGAGCCGGGCGGCGGGCCCGCTCCTGGGCCCGAGTACTTATGCCTTCGCGGGCACGGTGGCCACGATGATCGTCGGCCTTGCTCTCGGGTCAGCGCTCGTGAACGGGCTCACGAGACCCCGGCCCAATGTGCTGCTGGCCTGCGCCCTCCCCGTCACGGCCGCCGCCATCTGGTACGGCACCGACGCACTCGGCACCTGGGTGCCGGTGTGGCTCGCGCAGTCCTTTGCGGCAGCTCCGCCGGAACTCGACTGGAGGGTCATGGCACGACTCGGTTCGGTGCTGCTGGTGATGCTGCCAGGCGCCGTGGGGCTCGGTCTGACCTTCCCCTTGATCATCCGGACGCTCCAGGGCGACAGCGGCGTCACGCCGCGTGCAGGACTCGCGTACGGCGTCAACGCCGCCAGCGCCGTCGCCGGCGCACTGGTGGTGCCGTTCGCCGTCGAGCGTCTTGGCGTCGAAGGGACGCTCGTCGCCGTTCCGGCACTGCTCCTCATGTGTGGGGCGCTCGTCACGGCCACGCTGCTGCCGCGCGTCAACAGCGCCGTTCGCATCGCCGTCGCCGGGGTGCTGGGCATCCTCGCGGCAGGTGCCGCGTTGACCCCGATGCGATGGGACCTGGATCTCCTCGCCCGCGGCGTCTACAAGTACTCTCGGGCCGTGAACCCCGATCTGGACGTCGCGTCGGTACTCAAAGCGGGTGAGCTGCTGTACTACCGGGACGGATCGGTGGCCACGGTCTCGGTGACGCGCTTCGCGGGCCGCACGTCGCTGGCGATCGACGGCAAGGTCGACGGCTCGAGTGGTGGCGACATGCTGACCCAGACGCTGGCCGCTCAGCTGCCGCTACTCGTCCACGGAAAAGCCGGAACGGTTCTGGTCGTCGGACTCGGCACCGGTGTCACGGCAGCGGCGGCGGCGACACACCCGGCGTCGCGTATCGACGTCGTGGAGATCTCGAAGGAGGTCGTGGCCGCCTCCCGACTGTTCTCCGCCGAAAATCGGCAGGTGCTCGACGACCCGCGCGTGCATCTTATCGTCGGCGATGCGCGCTCCCACCTGGCACTGTCGGCGCAGCAGTACGACGTGATCATCTCGGAACCGTCCAATCCCTGGCTCGCCGGGGTTGCGGCGCTCTTTACGCACGAGGCCTTCGTCGACATGCGCCGCAGGCTCGCACCCGGCGGCATCGTCTGCCAGTGGGTGCACACCTACGACATCAGCGAAGAGGACTTCCGGTCGATTATTGCGACATTCCGAGAGGTGTTTCCGCTGGGCACGCTGTGGACCATCGGCGATACCGACATGCTGCTCGTGGCCGGCGACGACCCGCTCGATGCGAGGCTGCCCACGATCGAGCGCGGCTGGACGAGGCCGGCGGTGGCTGGGGACCTAGCCCGTGTCGAGGTGCGGAGTCCGTTCGCGCTCGTCTCGCTGTTCGCCGGTGGCCCCGAGGCCCTGCGCACGCTTGCAGCCGGGGCTACCCGGCAAACTGACGACCGGATGGCGCTGGAGTTCACCGCGCCGCGCGCGGCCTTCATGCGATCCGGCTCACGCCAGTCGGCACTGGTGCACGCCGCGAGCGACGGCGGAGCGCTGCCTGACTACATCCGTGCCCTGCGCGCCTCGGCCGACGCGGTCGCATGGACGAACCGGGCCGCGATGTACAGCCGGATGGGGGTGTACGTGGCCGCCTTCGACGACTATGCACGTGCCCTGAACGTCGACGATGGGAACAGCGACGCGTTGCTGGGTCTCGCGACCACTGCCGTGGCCGCCGGTCGCGTGCAGGAGGCGTCACGTCGCCTGGCAGCGGCGCTCCAGCGACGGCCACTCGACGCATCCGCCACGGTTGCAATGGCGACACTGCTCTCAACGCTCGGCGACCACGACAGGGCAACGCGCCTGCTGCAGGGGGCGTTGGCGAACGGAGGAGAGCCGCGGGTGGCTCTTCTCGAGGCGCTGGCGGCGCTGCACGCGGATACGGGTAACGCCGAGGCCTTGGCCTCGGTCGTGACGCAGCTCGAGAATGCGGCGCCGGGCGGACACGCCAGCTATTACCGCGCGAGCGTGCTCTTCATGCGCGGGGCATTCGCGGAAGCGAGGCAGGCCGCCGAACGGGCACGGCAGGAACGGCCGCGGGATCCAGACACGCTCAACCTGCTCGGCGCGGTCCAGGCCAGCCAGGGCGACAGGGCCGGCGCGCGGCTCACGCTGCGCGAGGCGCTGCAGCAGTCACCAGCCGACGCGTCCATCTATGTGAATCTGGGACTACTCGAACTCGAGGCGGGGCGTGCCGGCGAGGCAGCCAGGCAGTTCACTGCGGCGCTCGCCCTCGAACCGGAGAATACGACCGCCCGTGCTGGTCTTCGGAAGGCGACGCAGGAACACTAAGGTGCACGCCGCCGCGGAGGGCCATCCTCCGCGGCGACGCGGCCTGCGAGACGCGGCGTTCTAGAAGCTGTACTTGACGCCGACCTGTGCGACGCGCGGGGCGAGCACACCTGTCAGGTAGCCGTACGTCGGCCCCGACGCCTTGGTGATGTTCGTCGCCGTGTTGGCGTTGAACACGTTGAAGGCATCGAACGTCAGGTCGATGTCGTTGGTCTTGCCGAAGCGGATCTTGCGGCTCGCCTTGAGGTTCAGCGTGACGAAGTCTGGGTTGTTCAGCGTGCCCCGTTCTCCCAGTCGCAGAGTGATGGTGCTCAGGTTCGGGATCGAGCGGAACACGTAGGTCCGTTCGCCGCGCGTACCCGACTTGGCCTGGAGGAAGGCCGCCAGCATGAACTTCTTCGGCATCTGGATGACGCCGCTCAGCGACGTGCCCCAGACCCAGGTATTGTCGATGTTGTTCACGTTCTGGTTGGGGTTCGCGGGAACGGCCGTAATCAGCTGGTGGTTCTTCGTGGCGAAATACGAGAAGTTGGCCGACCAGCGGTTCGACATGCGCTTGGTGGCGCCCATCTCGATGGTGTTGTAGGTGTTCGGCGCCGGCGCGTTCGAGCGCATGTTGCCCACGAACGCCGCACCGCGGTACGCGGTCGGGTAGTCGTAGAGGGTGACCGAACTGCCCTCGTCGCCGGTGCCGAGGATGCCGTCCGGGCCGGGGTCGACGCGCGTGATCGCATTCGTATACACGTCGTACGGACGAAGCGCGTTGATGGTGCCGATCGAGTCCTTCACGTCCTTGTAGACATACTGGAACCGGATCGCCATCGACTTCGCCAGTTCCTGCTCCCAGGCCGTGGTGAACTCGGTCGTCGTCGGCTGCTTCAGTTCGCGGTTGATGATGTTGTTGCCGCCGGCGGTGATCGAGATGAAGTCTGCCCCGTTGGGATTGAGGTTCACCTCACCCGGGGTGTAGGTATTGTTGCCGTCGAGATCGCGCCAGCGGAACTCGGCGCTTGCCCCGGCGTTGCCGTTGTAGGTTTCAGCGAAGTCGTCACCCGCGGTGTTGGCGTAGACACCCCACGTCGACTTGAGCACCGACCGTGGGAATACCTGGTAGGCGATGCCGATGCGCGGCATCAGCTTCTTCCACGTCAGCACGTCGACCTTCGAGAACGACGCCGCCGGAAACACCGTCGGCCACTCCTTGCTGCCTGGATAGGCCTGCGCGGGCAGGAAGGCGTTCTGCAGTTCGTACCGAAGGCCGAGGTTCGCGGTGAACGACGGGGTGATACGCCACGTGTCCTTCACGAAGCCCGCATAGGTGTTCATGCGGTTGCGTGGGTCGACCGGGTAGTTGTACATCGTGATGCTGTACGGCTGGTTCTTGACGCCGTTCAGCACGTCGTAGTTGAGACGGAAGTTGCCCCAGGGCAGGCTCGGGTCCCTGGTGTAGGTGTTCTCCCAGTAGATCGACTCACCAGCCTTGAGCTCGTGGTGGCCGAGCACCTCCCGCAGCGGGAAGTAGGTGACGCTGCTGTCCAGCTGGTAGCGGCTCCTGGGCCGATAGTCGACGGACACGCTCGGACCGGTGATGAGTCCGGTCTCCAGGTACTGGCGGCTGACGAGCGAGGTCAGCTTGTCCTCGCCGAAGAACTTCTTCGCGCCTCGGATGCCATTGTGGTCGGCCACGTAGCCACCCCAGCCGGTGTTCACGTTGACCAGCACGCGGTTGGACAGCGTGCCCTGCATCTCCCCCTTCCAGACCCACGTCGGATCGAGGTAGTCGTCCATCGACTCGCGTGGAACGAAGCGGCCCGCGTTGAACTCGGGCAGGACCTTCGTGCCGCGCTGGTAGACGCCGATTAGCTTGACCTTCTTTGACATCTGGTAGGAGAGCTTCTCGGTGTCGCCCGCCAGCGTCGTGTGCACGAGGCCCGCCGGTTCGTCTCCGGTCAAGTACACGCCGTCCGCGCCTGGGCCTTCGACGAACCCGAACTGGTTCTCGACGCGGGTCTGGCGGTTCCAGCCGCCGTAGAACCATAGCTTGTCGCGGACGATGCGGCCGCCGAGGTCGGCGGAGACGCCGTAGAAGTACTTCAGCGCGCTGGCTGCGGTCACGCCCTGCGCACGGATCGCATCGTCGATGTTCTCGGCCTGCAGTTCAGGACGCTGGAGCGACGTCTCGAACGAGCCCTTGAAGGTGTTGCTGCCCGACTTGAGCACCGCCACGATGCTGATGCCAGGCGTGGAGGTTTCGGCGTCGGCACCCGAGGTGGAGACCTTCACCTCGTCGAAGTTGTAGCTGGAGAACACGACGGCGGAGTTGTTGCCTGAACCGGTAGTCGTGTTGATGCCTTCGACCGACAGCTTGGGCTGTGCCTGCACGCCGAACGCGTCCACCTGGTAGCGGCCCGTCAGCGAACTGCCGCCCACGTCCGGCGCGCCGTTCGCGACGACCCCCGGCGTCATCGTCAGGAGCGCGGAGAATTCCTTGGCGCGGGGAATCGCCTCGACGTAGTCGCGCGTGAGCGTGGCGCCCGTGCTCGTCGACGACACGTCGACGATCGGGCTCTGCCCGCTGACCGTCACCGTCTCCTCGAGGCCGCCGATGGAGAGCGTGATGTCGATCCTCGCGATGAACCCTGTGGTGAGCTGCACCTCGGAACGGACGCTCTTCGTGAAACCCTCGAGCTGGTAGGCAATCGAGTAGACGCCGGGCGGCAGTTCGGTGACGCGGTACGTCCCGTCCGTGCCCGAGATGGTGTCCACGGCTGGCACCTGTAGCTGAGGGCTCGTAAGCGTCACGGTGACGCCAGGGAGGGCTGCCCCCGTCCCGTCCTTGATCACCCCGTACACCGTGCTCGACGTCGAACTCTGGCCGTAGCCCGCCCACGGGCTGAGCAACAGCAGAGCCGCCGCAAGTATTCCGCTGAGTCGATTCATGTCCTCACTCCTGAAAGCACTCCGCCCCATCTGGCACGCCGATCTCTCTGAGCGGACCAAGATCCGGCTGCGGTTATCGCATGTGGTTTCAGGCGCCTGCGTCGCAGTTTGTCTCAAGCGTGGAGGGGACCTGCGCCCGATGCAGATCGTCGAATGTCATCGGTACCACGTGCCCGTACACGACAACGCCCGGGTCCGCTCATGCGAGCGGCCCGGGCGTGGATGGAACAGATCGGCGTCAGTGTGTCAGCGGGGGTTCACCCGCACCGGCTGGACCATGGCACCGTTGCTGGCCGTGTCCCAGGCGGCGAAGCGCACCCACTTCTTGCCGGTGGCATCGAAGGGGATTTCGAAGTGCTTCGTGCCAAAAGGCGCCAGGTCGGTGGTCTTGATGATCTGGCGATCGGTCTTCGTGCCGTCACCCCAGACCACCTCGACGAAGTCGAGCGGGAAGGTCCACTCCACGTCGGCCACGATCGTGCGCTGGGTACCGGTCCCCCTGACCTCGTACGTCGGAATGAGCACTTCGCCCGACGACCAGAAGTAGTCGCCCCGCTTCATGGAGTCGATGACCGGCGACCAGTCATCAGGACCGGGCAGGGAGGCCAGCTTGACGTAGTTCACCGGATTGCTCGAGTAGATGTCGTCGCCCGGGTGGTTCTCGTAGGTCTCGGTAATCGCCTGCACGAACTTGAGCGGCCCCGGCTTGTCCGCCACCCAGTTGTTCATGTCGTCGAGCAACGTCTGGCACCGAATCTCGCACAGGCGCGTCTCGGAGCCATCGAGCCCCATGCCCCAGCGCATGCCGATGCCACGGTAGTTGTCGTGATTGAACTGCGGCGTGTCCTTCATCGCATCCGGGAAGCCCGTGGACCCCTTCGAGCGCGGATGCGGCATGTAGATGAGGAAGTTCTCGAGGCGCGCCAGCTCCATCATGTCGGCCGGGCTGCCCACGTGGTAGACCTTGCCGTACTTCGGGTGGTTCTCGATGAACGGCGTGCCTGCCGGGCGGTTGTAGTCCCAGAACACCGGCTTCGGCACGAGCACGTCCTCGTGGCCGCCGATCTCGCCTGCGCTCGACTCTTCGTTCGGCATGAACAGGAAGTTCCTGTCCGAGTGCCGGCGCGCGATCTCGTAATAGGTGGCCTGCCCCTGCAGGCGGTCGCCCTGCAGGCGCCCGCCGTCGACCGGCCCGAAGATGTTGATGCCCACCGCCTTTACGGCTTCGAGGTCCGGCAGCTTCTGATCGACGCCGCCCATCTGGAGCAGGCGGCTCACGCTGCTCGTATGGAAGTGCGTCGCCATCACCTGATAGCCGGGCAGCGGCTTGAAGCGGTCCTGCCGCGTGTACGCGAGGGCCGAGTCGATGGCGGCCTTGCCCTGCTGCGTGCTCACGTAGAAGTACACCGGCATGCGCTGCGCGGTACCTGGCCGCGCACTGTAAAGCGCAAAGTTCGCCGGGTTCTCCGACGGGTCCTCGCGCTCGGGCTGCTGTACACCGATCGCATACTTCCCGCCGTCGTCCTTCCGGTACCAGCTGTAGCCGAGGTTGATGGCGATTTCTCGCGACCAGAAGAAGCGATGCGGCGGCGGGAACGCCGCGATCGACCCACCGGCCGCTTCGGCGACGATGATGCGGTTGCTGGTTTTGAGCGGCACCTGCACGTCGTTCTTCGCGCCACCGAAGCTGTAGTCCTGCCAGTTGTTCGAGGTGTCGCGCCAGAGCACCTTCGACGTCGGGGCGATGGCCAGGCCGGACAGGCCGCTGTCGTACTTGTAGGCGAGCGACCGCTCACGCGTGGAGGCGACCACCTCCTGCTCGATGAGGCCCGACCCCTTGTAGACCGTGTAGACGAGCTGCCCCTCGAACAGGCTGCCGATGCGGACACCGGGGAAGGTGACCTCGACACGGGCGCCGTCCGTCTTCACCGCGCACGACGACACCGCGAACTGTGCCGACGCGCGACGGATCTCGTCCGCCTTGCGCGGAAGTCCGGGCTGGCTCGCCACACCCTGTGCAGGCGGCGGGTTCCCCCCGAAGCCTGCTGGTGGCGCGTCTCCGGGAGGTGCGCCAGGATTGGCACCGCGGCCTCCCGCCGGTGCAGCACCGGGACCGCCGGGGGGTGGGCCGCCGCGGCCAGGGCCTCGAGGTGCGGGCACGGAAAGATCCAGCGGCGCATCCCAGAAGGCGTCCCACTTGTACTTCTCGACCACCTCGTCGGTCAGTGGCACTTTGAGCTCGCGCAGCGGAACGAGTTGCTGGTTCGTGATCCGGCGGAGGCCGGACACCACCCGGTACTCCGGAGCCAGATCCCGACCGAGAACGGCCCACTGCCCGGCGCGCGCACGCACCGCGAGTTCGCGGATCGTGGGTGTGCCCCTGGTGATCCCGAGTTGCAGGCGTACCTGCTCCGCGCGCTCACTGTCCCAGAGCAGCGTGAGCGTCTCGCCCGAGACGGCCGCCGACAGCCCGGGAACGGCCTTGTAGCCGGACATGTCGCAGTTCAACGGTTCGGCCTGCGCGGTCACCGCGATGACGCACGCGCCGACCGTTGCCAGAAACACCTTCATGACGCCTCCATCGGCTCGCAGCGCGAGCCGGAACCTATGACGGGGCGATTATGGTGGTGTGCGGGCGTTTACACGTCTCAAATTGTCGCAGCCCCGCACGTCTCAACGCGTCGCCGCACCTGCCGTGAGCCGGACAGGCTGTGAGGTGGCTCCGTTGCCAGCGGTATCCCATGCCGCGAACCGCACCCACTTCTGCCCCGTGGCGTCGAAGGGCACCTCGATCCGCTTCTTCCCGTGCGCCGGAAGGTCCGTCGTCGGAACGATCTTGCGGTTCGTGCGCTGCCCGTCACCCCAGACCACTTCGACGAAGTCGAGTGGGAATGTCCATTCCAGGTCCGCGACCACGCTGCGCTGGGCACCGCCACCCTGCACCGCGAACGATGACATCAGCACTTCGCCGGACGTGACGTACGAGTCGCCGCGCATCAGCGCGTCGATGACCAGGTGCGATTCATCAGGCCCCGGCGGAGCCACCTTGACATAGCTGACTGGCGCGCTCGAGTACAGGTCGTCCCCGGGTTGCTGATGCCGGACCTCGGAGATCGCCAGGACATGCTTCATCGGGATCGCCTTGTCGGCCACCCAGTTGCTCATGTCGTCGAGGAGCGGAAGGCAGCGATACTCGCACAGGCGCACCTCGGACCGGTCGATGCCCATGCCCCACCGGAAGCCAATCCCCTCATAGTGCGGGTCCGCGAAGAACGGCAGGTCCTTCACCGCATCGGGATAGCCGGTCGATCCCTTCGTGCGCGGGTGTGGCATGTTGATCAGCACCGCTTCACGCTTCGCCATCTCCATGAGGTCGTCGGCGTTGCCGATCTGGTAGACCTTCCCGTACTTCGGGTCTTCGCGTACGAGCGGCTGGCCCGGCTGGCGGCCCGACACCCAGTAGGTCGGGTGCGAGAAGAGCAGGTCGGTGTGCCCGCCGAGCGGGCTGCCGAAGTACTCCTGGCTTGGCATCACCAGGAAGTTCCTGTCCGAATGCCGGCGCGCGCCTTCGATAGAGTTGTAGCGGATGAGGAGCGGGTCACCGCCGCGGCCGAATCCGCCCCCGGGGCCACCTGGCCCACCCGGTCCGCCTGCACGTCCGCCCGGACCGGCACCTGGCTGTGCAGGTGGCGCGGCAGCACGCGCCGGAGGCGGCGGCTGGGGCGTCGCGGAGCGCGTAACCGGCGGCATGCCCGGGAAGACCGCGCCTTCGGGCGTGCCTTCGACGCCTCCACTCACGGAGTCGATCTGGCTGACGATGTTCACGCCGATGGCGCGGATAGCGGCAAGATCGGGGATGTAGGCGTCGAGACTGCCGGCCTGACCGAGACGCTGGCCCAGGTCCATGTGGTAGTGATGGTTCATCACCTGATAGCCTGGCACCGGCTTGAAGCGATCGCCGTGCGTGAAGGTCAGCGCGCCGTCGAACGCCCGCTGGGCCGTCTCGCGGGTCGGGTAGAGGAACACCGTCATCCGCTGCGTGGTCCCGGGCCTTGCGCTGTAGAGCGCGAAGTTCGCCTGGTTCTCTGAGTCGTCCTCGTGGTCCGCCTGGCGGACCCCGAACGAGAACGTCCCGTCCGGCGCGTGCTGGTAGAAGTTGTAACCCAGGTTGATGGCGATTTCACGGGCCCAGAAGAACGTGTGAGGGGGCGGGAAGGCCGCCACCGACCCGCTGCCGCTCTTCTCCATCACCACGACGCGGCTCGACGTGGCGAGCGGCACCTCGTCGACGTTCGGCACGCCGCCGAACTTGTATTCCTGCCAGTTGTTCGCGATGTCCCGCCAGGCAATACGTGTCGCCGCGTCGGGCCGCAGCCCCTTCAGGCCCGCGTGGTACTTGTAGGCCACCCACTGCGAGCGTGTCGTCGCCAGCACATCCTGCTGAATCAAATTGGTGCCACGGAAGAAGGTGTAGCGCAGGCTGCCCTCGAACACGCCGAGGGTCACCCCGGGGAACGTCACCTCGAGTCGGCCCCCGTTCGACGTGACCGAGCAGCCGCTCACGTGGAAGCGCGTCGCGTCGCGACGGATCTCGCTCGGGTCGCGCGGAAGACCGGGCTGTCCGCCGACACCGACCGCAGGCGGCGGGTTGCCGCCACGTCCTGACGGTTGCGCCAGATCGAGCGGGGCGTCCCAGAACGGCTCCCACCGGAAGCGGCTGACGATTTCTTCCGTCAGCTCGACGCCGAGCCCTCGCAGCGGACTCATCTGCTGGTTGCTCATGCGCCTGATACCCGAGATCACCCGCACGTCGGGCACGGCATTCGTCAGCAGGGTGGACCACGCGCCCCCGCGCGGCCGCATGGACAGATCCAGGACCGTTGGCGTGCCGCTCGCCACCGCGAAGCGGACGCGTCCCTCCTCGGTGCCGTCGCCCTGCCACGACACCGTCAGGACGTCACCGCTCGACGCCGCGGTGAGGCCGGGGCCGGGCCTGTAGCCCGACACGTCACAAGTCAGCGGGTCGTTGGCCACGGCGCCAACGCCCTGCAGCGACCAGGCCAGCCCGGCCAGGAGCCCGCCGAGCGCAGCCAGCACAAGTCGTTTCATCTCGACTCCTCAACGGCGAACGTAAGCGCCCACCGTGTCGGCATTATTCGAGGGGTTGCAACGATCCTGTGTCTCGGTTTGTCTCAGACCGGAGCTAGAGACCGGCGCCGCTGGCCTTGCCTTCGGGCGTCAGGATGTAGCCGTCGCCACGCACCGTGTGGATAAAGTGGGGATGCTCGCTGTCCGGCTCGATCTTCTTGCGCAGCCTAGCGATCGCGTGGTCGACCGACCGTGTGAACGGTGTGCTCTGGTAGCCCCACAGCTCGCGCAGCAGTTCGTCGCGGTGCACCACGACACCAGGCCGCTCGCTCAGGTACTTGAGGATCTCGAACTCGCGATGCGTGAGGTGGATGCTGCTCGGGCCGAGCCTGGCGGTGTAGCTGACGAAATCGACCGCCAGACGCCCGAGCCGCAGCGTGTCAGCGCTCGGCCGCGTCCGCCGCAGGATAGCCCGCACCCGCGCCATCAGTTCATCGAGGTCGAACGGCTTGGTGATGTAGTCGTCCGCCCCGAGATCGAGCCCGCGCAGCTTGTCGGCCTTCTGGGTCCGTGCCGTCAGCATGAGCACGGGCGTGTTGCCGCGGCGGCGCAGCGCCGCACACACGTCGAACCCGTTCATCCTCGGGAGCATCACGTCCAGCACCACGAGGTCGGGCGAGAAGTCCTTGGCCAGAGCCAGCGCCGCGTGACCGTCGCTCGTCGAGTCGATGTCGTAGCCCTCGAAGATGAGGTTGTCACGGAGGATCCGCAACAGGCGCGAGTCGTCCTCGACGATCAGGATGCGCTTCTTCAACATCGGCCGGACACGATACCGCCGATCCCTCTGCGGCCACAAGTAGCGCGGTGGGGCTTCGTGTAGTCTAGGCACGCCGTGGTGCATGCGACCAGACGCGCTCTGCGCAACCGGGTGGAATGGCTCCTCGTCGGCATCGGACTCTCGATTGCCGCCATCTCGTGGTTTGGGTATCACGCCATCCAGGAGTGGCGCGACAGCTCGGTCCAGCAGGCCGAGCGCCGGTCCAACGAGGCCGCCGACCTCCTCATGGAAGCGCTGACCCGCGACATGCGCGGAGTCCAGGTGTCCGTGCTCACGGGACCGGACTGGGAGCACTTCGACGCGGAGCGTCCGTACGAGCTCACCACCCTGGTTGCCAGCGCCTTCGCCCGGTATCCATACCCCGAGACGTTCTTCGCGTGGAACAGCACCGACGCGCCGGAGCGCATGACGTTCTTCAACCGTGCGGACCGACGCCCAGCCTGGATGAAGACGGCTGCCGGACCGAGTCGATTCCCGGTCATCATCGAACAGCAGGCGGTCGTGGCTCAAGCGCTCACCTCGGGAGTGAACGATGATGCGAGGCGGGGGCGGCGCGTGTCGGTGATCGAAATCGAGATTGGCGGCCGTCCGTATCAGGTAGTGGCCGGACTGGGGTACACCGATGCATTCCGCGATCGGCTCCGGAGTGTGGTCGGCTTCACGGTGGACCTGAGCTGGGCGCGGCAGCACTACGTCAACGAATTGGCCCGCCAGGTCTGGACGATAGGGGGAGGAGACGAGAAGGGCCTGACACTCAGTGTCCGCGACAACGAAGGACGTCAGGTTGCCGGCACGCCACTGGGCAAGGAGGCGTCGCTGAC
Source organism: Vicinamibacterales bacterium (assembly GCA_046331345.1). Lineage (GTDB taxonomy): Bacteria > Acidobacteriota > Vicinamibacteria > Vicinamibacterales > CAVVIG01 > CAVVIG01. The sequence goes on from JAXLRA010000010.1 coordinate 281,599, forward strand.
AACCCGCAGGCAGTTCAGCCTGACCTTCTTCGATCCCGACTCCGTTCCCGAGTTCAGAAAGCCAAGCGGCGCCCTATGGACCGTAGAGGTGTCGGCCGAGAACGATCCGACACTGTCGCAGGCGATTCGGGGCGCGAATCGCACGGTCCTGATCGGTCTCGCGGCCGCGGTGGCACTGGTTGTCGGCCTTGCGTTGACCGCCCGTGCCGAGCGGTCGAGTCATCGGCTGGCCGAACTGCGGTCGGACTTCGTCGCCACCGTCACGCACGAGCTGAAAACACCGATTGCGACCATCCGGGCAGCGGCCGAGACCCTCGCGAGGGGGCGCGTCTCTGGCAGCGACAGTCTCAGAGATTACGGCGAGATCGTGATCGCCGAGGCCAAGCACCTCAACCGCCTGGTCGAAAACCTGCTGGCGTATTCGCGCATTGCGGACGTGGCCGACGTCTACACGTTCCATCCACTCGACATCCGGACGCTGCTCGAGGACGTGCGCAGCGAGTTCGAGACGCAGATCGATGAAGGCGGGTTCATGGTTACCGTTGAGGCGCCCGCCGACCTGCCATCGGTTCACGGCGACCGCACCGCGCTGATGCTCCTGTTCAACAACCTGATGGACAACGCCATCCGCTACTCGTCCCACGAGCGCGCAGTCAGGCTCACGGGGCACGCCGGGAACGGCCTGGTGATAGTGGCCGTCGTCGACCGCGGCGATGGCATCGAGCCTGATGAATTGGGAACGATCACGAAGCGCTTCGTCCGCGGGCGGCGAGCCCAGTCAGGTGGACACGGCCTCGGCTTGGCCATTGCGGCGCGCATCGCCGAGGACCACGGCGGGGGGCTGAGTCTCACAAGCACAATCGGCGAGGGGACGACGGTGTCCGTCACCCTGCGCGCTGCCACCTAGCAGCACCAGCACGCAGGACCAGGCACGCGCGACCGCCGGTCGCTCTGAACCTGAACTGACTGGCGAGTGCGGCGGACTGGAAGCTCGTGGGACGTTACGTTCGTCCAGGAGTAGCCGCCGTCCACTGCTCCTCGTGTCCGCGCATGCCCTCCGGCAGCGCGAGCCCGACCCTCTTGTGCGTGAACGCGCCGTGGGCGGTGGTATTTGTCAGCATGAACGCGGCGGCGTCGGCGTAGGGAATGATCATCTCCGGAATCCGCGCGCCGAACAGCGGCATCAGTCCTTCCACTGTCAGCGCGGCGGCGTCGTCCGGCATCGGCGTCGGCAGCCTGTCTACCGAGACGCGCAGGCTGGAGACGCCTACAGCGGGTGCGTCCACCATCGGTCCTGGGCAGAGCAGCCGCCAGTCGAGCGGCGACCGCAGCAGCCGCTGATAGTTGCTGTCGTGCGGCCAGTAGGTGGCGCGCACCGGCGGCAGGTCCACCCCTCGACGGCCGGTGGCGTCCAGGTCGAGCAGACCCAGTCCCGCGAGGAACCAGCACACCGGTCCCGCAGCCGCGTCGAGCGACTCCAGCTCGGAGACGATCGTGTCGACCAGGCTGACGAACTGCTCACCCTCGGTCACGAAGCCGGCACAGGAGATCAACGCGGTGTGACCGCTGGCGAAGGCCGCGAGCGCCCCCGACGGCATCTGCCTGATGTCGGCCTCGAGCACGTGTGCGCGTGCCCGCAGGTCCGGGGCGAGCCGGTCCGCGCGACGGACGAGCACCGAGAGATCGGCGCCCGCCTGGAGTGCGAGGCGCGCCACGGTGCTGCCGAGGGCGCCAGTGGCTCCGAGAACGGTGATGCGGGGCATGGAAGTCATGAGCAGTACGTCATGGTACCGCGGATGGCCATGTCAGCCCGCGCGCAGGATCTTGCCCATCGGGCGGCCCTTCGCGAGTTCGTCGATGAGTTTGTCCAGGTAGCGGATCTCGCGCATCGTCGGCTCCTCGATTTCCTCGACGCGGACGCCGCAGACGACGCCGGTGATGCGGCTGCGAAGGGGATTCAGGCGCGGCGCCTTGGAGAAGAACGCCTCGACCGTCGTGCCGCGCTCCAGTTCGGCGCGAAGCGTGTCGGCACTGTGGCCCGTGAGCCACCCGATGATCTCGTCGACTTCACCCTTCGTTCGTCCCTTGCGCTCCGCCTTTGCCACCAGGGCCGGGTAGACCCTGGCGAAACTCATGGCGTAGATCCGATGTCCGGCCACCTGTCCTCCTGTCCGTCTTCGGACTTTACCGCAGCCGACGACTGGTGCCGTACCATCGTGGGTGCCGGATACCGGGTGCCCGGCGTGTCGATCGGACGAGCGGACCTCCATGCCTGAATTCCTGTTCCTCTTCGCCCTCATCGCGCTCAACGGACTCTTCGCAATGTCCGAGATTGCCATCGTCAGCTCGCGGAGGGCCCGCCTGACGCAGATGGCGGAGGCCGGCAGCGGCGGCGCGCGGCATGCGCTCGCGCTGACCGCCTCGCCCACCCGCTTCCTGTCCAGCGTGCAGGTGGGGATCACCAGCATCGGCATCCTGAACGGCGCCATCGGCGAAGCGTCGATCGCGGGGCGCATCCGGCCGTTCTTCGAAGCCGTCCCACTCCTCGCGCCGTACGCGGCGACCCTCTCGCTGGCCGTGATGGTGATCACTCTGACGTACGTGTCGCTCATCATCGGTGAACTGGTGCCGAAGCGGCTCGCGCTGACGCAGCCCGAAGCGGTGGCCAGCCTCATCGCGCGCCCCATGGCACTGCTCGCGTCGGCGGTCAGGCCGCTCGTCAGCCTGCTGAGCGTATCCACGGACGGCGTGCTCCGCCTCTTCGGCGTGCGCCAGACACCGCAGCCCGGCGTCACCGCCGACGAAGTGCGCGTGATGCTGGAGCAGGGGGCCGCGGAAGGCGTGTTCGCGGAAACCGAGCACACGCTCGTCACCAACGTCCTGAACCTCGACGACCGCCCCGTGAAGGCGATCCAGACGCCGCGCGCCGACGTGGTGTTCCTGGACGTGCACGACGACCGTGCCGGCCACCTGCGTGCGCTGCGCGAGCGGCCGCACTCCGTGCTGCCGGTCTGCGACGGGGGACTCGACACGGTGATCGGCGTGGTGCGCGCAAGCCGCGTCCTCGACGTGATGCTCGACGACCGGCCGGTCGACCTGCCGGCGCTCGCCGAACCCGCGCTGTTCGTGCCGGAGACGATGACGCTGATGGCGCTGCTCGAGCAGTTCCAGCGCACGCACATTCCGGTGGCGCTCGTGGTCGACGAATTCGGTGGGGTGGAGGGGATCGTCAGCCTGATGGACGTCGTGGCCGCCATCGTCGGCGACCTGCCGGGCGATCCGGCGGAGGACCCGTCCGCCGTGCAGCGGGCCGACGGCAGCTGGCTGCTCGACGGTGCGCTCGAAATCGCCACCGTGGCCCGCACGCTGGACGACGAAGGGCTGCTGAGCGACGCAGGGCCGCAGCAGTACCACACGCTCGGTGGCCTGGCGATGCTCGCGCTCGGCCGCGTTCCGCGCACGGGCGACCGCTTCGAGTGGAGCCAGCACCACTTCGAGATCGTGGACATGGACGGCCACCGCGTGGACCGCGTGCTCGCCGCACGCCTCGACGCCGCGGCGCCGCCGCCCGCCTCGACCTAGCGGCGTCGAGGCGAGGGCTGGCGGACCCGCGGGGTCAGCCGGAACGGCGGGTCCGTGCAATGCGCACCGCGGAGGTCGACGACAGGCGGCCCACGACGCGGCTGCGCCGCCAGCCGTCGAGCGCGACGTCGATGGCATCGATGAGGGCGTTCCACGCCGTGTCGTCGATGCCCACACGCGTGTTGATGATGAAGGCCCAGTCCACGCCGTTGGTCTTCGACACCGCCGCCGAGCGGCAGCCTGGCGTGGACCCGTAGCGCCGCGCCGTCATCCGGCCGCCGTTGCCCCAGACGGCGTGCGTGCCGATGAACGTGGCAAGCGCCGTGGCCGACGAGGCGAGGCCGCAGGACCCCACGGTGCTCTCCTTGAACATGCCGTCGCCCCCGAAGACGTTCGCCACGAACGTCGACGCCTGCGGATTGATCGTCGTCAGCCCGAGGCCGTCGTCTTCGGGAATGACCTGGTCCGCGGGCCGTCCGGACGGTCCGGGCGTTGGGCACAGGGCCACTTCCGTGAGGCCGAGCGGCTGCAGCAGGCGCCGGCGCACGAAGTCGAAGAACGCCCGTCCACTCACCTGCTCCACGACCGCCATGGCCACGAGATAGCCGATGTTCGAGTAGCTGTACGTATTGCCCGGGGCAGTGGCAAGCATGCGCGTGTCGTAGACACGCCGGGCGATCTCGATGGCCTGTGGTGGACGCGACAGGCCCAGGTCGCGCGCCACCTGCCGCATGTCGTAGGTGACATCGCTCGGGCTGTTCGCGAAGCCGGCCCGATGATCGAGCAACTGCTGGACGGTGATCTGGTCGCAGCGGCTGTCGCGAGGCCGGCTGAAGCCGAGCAGCGGGAACGCCGCGTCCGTGGACGCCAGGCTGCCGTTGTCGTAGAGCCACTGCACCGCCGCGGCCACGAACATCTTGCTGTTGCTCGCGAGCAGCATGCGATCGTGGTTGCCGGTCTGCCGCGTCCCGGGCTCCGACCAGGTATACGCCCGATCGAACGGCACGGCACCATCGCGCGCGATCGACAGCTGCGCCGCGCGCACGCCGTACCGCAGCATGAAGTTCTGCACGAGGGTCTCGACGCCCGCGAGTTCCGCCGGACGCTGGCCCACGGCGGTCCACTGGCGATCGAGCGGCACGTCGCGCTCGGCGAACACCGCGGCGAAGCGGGCCGAGGCGCCGCTCCCCGCGGCATCGATGCTGATCGGGCATCGCCCGGCGGCCACCTGACGGTTGAACTCCTGCTGGTAGGTCGCGGCCGTCATGCCGTGACGCGCCGCCCACGGTCCGACGACGTCGTTGCGGAAGACAGCGCCGACGCTCTGGCCCGGGCCGACCGCCACCAGTGCCGGCCGCGCATACGGGATCGTCAGTTCCGCATCGAAGACCGCCTGGTAGTCGCCGGACGGCGTGAGGGTGCGGAGGTGGCTGTAGCCGGCGGAACGCCTGGTGTGCCAGACACCGGCAAAGAGTTCGGCACCTGGTGTGCCGTAGATGCTCATCGACCGGAGCGTCAGGCCGGCGGCCGTCGCCTGCACGTCCGCCGCCTCGAATGCCGCGCGGTTGAGGTTGTGCCGCGCCACCCACGCGCCGCGGACACCCGCCTCGAAGACCGCCGCGAAGATCGCCCCGTTCCCGCTGCCGGTCGCGGTAACCAGCACCGGCGCGCGGCCGGTCGCGACCGCCTGATCGAACCGCGACTGGTAGTCGGAGGCCCGCACGTCGTGGAAGGCGAGATAGCTGCCACCGCCGCGCTGGACCCAGACGGCGTTGTAGCGCTGGCTGCCCGGGTCGCCGTAGACCGACAGCGCGATCATCCGGTATCCGCTGCCCGAGAGGCGGTTGAACGCCTCCTGATGCTGCTGACTCGTCCGTCCGTGGTAGGCCTCGAATGGTTCCATGTGATCCTCGCCGCGCTAGTGTGCCTCAACGGGAGCCCGCGTGCGCACCAACCCTGTGGGCGTATCGCCGCGCTGGAGCGCCGATCGCGCTTGCGACCACCTCGGCAGGCGATGCCCGCTATCGGCCGTTCGCCAGAGCCCGTCGCCCTGCGCTACCGTGCAGGCGGGATGAGGGAGGGATGAGGACATGGCCAGCACACTGACCGCAGGCGAAGCACACGCGCTGTCCGGGCTGGTGGCCCCGACGGCTCACGGCATTGCGAGCCGTGTGCTGGCGCGCACGGCCGCCGGCAACATCACGCTCTTCGCGTTCGACGCGGGGGAGGACCTGTCGGAGCACACGGCACCGTTCGACGCCCTGGTGCTCACGCTCTCCGGATCGCTGGTGCTGACGATCGGCGGCGCGGAGGTCCGCACCGCGCCGGACACAATCACGCTGATGCCGGCTGGTATTCCGCACGCCGTCCGCGCAGTGGAGACGTCGCGCATGCTGCTGATCATGCTGCGCGACTCCGCGTAGCCCGGCGCCAGAATCCTGGGGCGCCGCGGCGGCTACGACCGCAGGCGCCTGGCCAGGATGCCTGCGAGCTGGAAAGGCATCGACACCCAGTAGAGCAGGCCGATCGCCACGATGGTATTGGAGATGAGGCGGATCGGGGCCTCGCTCGGCCACATGGTCAGTTCGATCGGCCCGGCCTGCGGGTTGGCGAGGTAGGCGCGCAGCGGATCGCGCAGCCCCTGCAGTTCGACAGGGTGACCACCCCAGAGGATGGTACGGACGCGGCCGGCCGTCGTGTCGAGATACAAGGTAGTCGCCCCGCCAGAGCGGCTGGGAGCCGTCTTCACGATCTCGCCGACAGGGCCGAGTCCCGGCAGCGGGACATACCGCACCGTGAGCCGATCGAACGCGACGAGCCACCGCAGTTCGCAGTCCGGCGCCGCCGCCGTGCGCGCAGGACAGTTCACGCGCACCGTTGGCGAAAACGCGGCGTGGAAGCCGCACGCCAGCGCGATCAGGCAGAAGCCGATGATCGCGGAATTGACGACACCGCGCAGCGTGGACGGGTCAGTGGCCATGCGACGCGAGCAGTCTAGCAGGCGGAGGTGGCGTCTGCCCCGCCGTCATCGCTTCCGCTTTCGACCGGCAGGGCGTTTCACGGCGGCGTCCGCGCGCACAGGCCGCGGCTGGCGCCACAGCTCCGGAAAGATGCGCTCGCCGATATCGGGCCGTGCGTCGTAGAACGCGAGCATCCCCGAGTAGAGCGCCGGCAGGAGGTTCAGCACGCGATCTCCGGGAAACGTCATGAGGACATAACAGAGCGCTACGAACGTGGCGATCAGCGTGACCTGAGCGGCATTGGCCGCCTGGGACCGCTCGCGGTTCGCGCCGATCGCGGCGCGGCGGGTGTCGGCGTCCTCGACCGGACGTTCGCCCTGCACCGCGGTCGTGGCGGTGAACGCGAGGTGCGCGCGCAGCGCGGCACTGCCTGACATGAACAGCACCTGTGTCCAGAGGCCGGGCGACGTCAGCAGCGCCTTCCAGTCCAGGCCGTTCGCGAGGCTCCAGATGAACGCCGGCATGCCAATCGGCAGGGCCACGAGGAGGGCAGCGGCCGCGAACAGCAGCGCAAGAATGGCGACGGACGCGGCCTGGGCAGGGAGCGCGCGCGAACGCGGGTCGACGAACGCGGGGTCGTCGTCCGACCGCGTCATCGCGACGATGGCGATGATGCCGAGGGCGAGGTCGAAGGCCGTCAGCAGCGCATAGCGCTCGATGACGCCCCCGAACAGGTAGAACTCGAGGACCGGGACGGCGTGGCGGACGAGATCGAGGACCGGCATCTTCCCGGCCCCAGACAATTGTCGAGGAGCAGGCCTTGAGTCAAGCCGCCACGAGCGGTGTCGATTCCGGTCGGCACCGTTCGACCACCCCTCAGCCGGCAGCATCGGCACTTGGAGAACGGAATGAGAACACTCAGGATCTTCGAACACATCTCGCTGGACGGCATCATCGAAATCGGCGGCCCCGGCGCAACGCACCTCCCCTACGGCGACTGGACCGCCCCCTATCGCACTCCGGCGGGGCGCGATCTCCTGCTGGCCGCCTACGGCGACCGATTCGATCTCCTCCTCGGCCGACGGACCTATGACCAGTGGTCCGGGTACTGGCCGGGTGCCCCGAGCAGCCCGATGGCCGATCGGCTCAATGCCGCCACGAAGATTGTGGCGACCCATCGCCCCGAGAGCCTGGCCTGGGGCCCCTTCGAAGGGATCGGGCCTGATCTCGCCGCGGACGTCCGGCGCCTCAAGGCGAGCGACGGCCCCGACCTTGTCGTCTCCGGCAGTGCGACGCTGCCCTCGGTCCTGATCGAACACGGACTCGCCGACGAACTCGTGCTGATCGTGAACCCGGTCCTGCTCGGCACCGGGAAGCGGCTGTTTCCGGAGGGCACGCCGCCGCGGGCGTTCACGCTCGCCAGCAGCACACCCCTGCCGTCTGGCATCCTGTTCAACGTGTACACCGCCGCAGGCGCGCTGGCGAACCAGCGCTGAGGACATGTCATGGCGAAGTTCGTGTTCGGGATGAACCAGTCCCTCGATGGGTACGTCGACCACACGGCGTTCGCACCGGCGCCGGCGCTCTTCCAGCACTTCGTCGAGGAGGCGCGTGGGCAGACCGGCTCGGTGTACGGCCGCCGCATGTACGAGGTGATGCGCTACTGGGACGACGAGCAGCCGGAGTGGAGCGCCGATGAGCGGGCCTTCGCCGAGGCCTGGCGGACGCAGCACAAGTGGGTTGTTTCGCGGTCGCTCACGTCGGTCGGTCCCAACGCGACGCTCGTCAACGGCGATGTGGAGGCCACGCTTCGCAGGGTCAAGGCTGAGCGGCAGGGTGAGATCGAAGTGGCGGGTCCGACGCTGGCGCAGGCGCTGGCCGAACTCGGACTGATTGATGAGTACCGGATGTACGTGCACCCGGTGGTGCTCGGCCGGGGCACGCCGTACTTCGCCGGGCCGCGGTCGCGGTTGAGGCTGGTGGCGAACGACCTGATGGCCGACGGGGTGCTCCGGGTGACGTACGAGCCTGCAGAGTCCAGCAGCCGCTGATGCGGTGCGCGCCCCTGAGCCGCCCCCGGCACTCGCCGGTGGTCCTCACGTCACCGTGAATTCCTTGGGCCCGGCTGTTCGTCCCGAATCGGCTAGCGGGCTGCCCCGTCGATGGCGTCGAGGAGGGCGTCGAGCGCCACCGGCTTGGTGAAGTGGGCATCGAAGCCGGCCTCGCGCGTCCGCTGGCGGTCGGATTCCTGCCCGTAGCCGCTCACGGCGAGGACGATCAGGCGGGCCAGGGACGGCTGCGCGCGAAGTTGCTGCGCCAGTTCGAAGCCGTCCACGCCGGGAAGGCCGAGGTCGAGCAGGGCCACATCCGGCAGGAAGGTCGCGGCGGCGTCGAGCGCCGATGCCGCGTCGTACGCGACCTGCGTCGCGTGCCCCGACAGTTCGAGCGCGGCCGCGAGGGAATCCGCGGCGTCCACGTTGTCGTCCACCACGAGCACACGGCGGGGGGTGACCGACCGGGTTGCTGCCACGCTCTCGCTCGAGCGGCCTGGCTCCGCGAGAGGCAGGGCCAGCCTGACGGTGAATGTGCTGCCCTGCCCCTCGCCGTCGCTGTGCGCCACCACGGTGCCGTCGTGCGCGGCCGCGATGATGCGGACGATCGACAGCCCCAGGCCAAGCCCGCCAGACTTGCGGTCGAGCGACTGGGGAGCCTGCGTGAACGGCTCGAACACCGTGCGCAGGAACTCCGGCGTCATCCCGATCCCGGTGTCCGAGACCCGCAGCTCGACGTCCCCCTCGTCCTGGCGGACCTCCACCCCGATCCGGCCGCCGAGCGGCGTGTATTTCGCGGCGTTCGTCAGCAGGTTCACCATGAGCTGCGTCAGCCGGGTGGGATCGCCGTACACGATCAGACTCGGCGGTACGTGCACGTCGAGCGTATGGCGGTACTGCGCGAGCAGCTCGCCCACCGAATCGAGGGCCTGGCGCACCAGGGCCGCCACATCGGTCGGCTCGCGCCGGATCTCGATCTTGCCGCGCAGGAACCGCGACACGTCGAGCAGGTCGTCGACCAGGCGCGAGAGATGCGTCGCCTGCCGGGCGATGACGGCGCGCTCGCGCTGATACGTATCGCCGCCCTTCAGCTCCATCAGCTTCAACGCCGTGACAATCGGCGCGAGCGGATTCCTCAGCTCATGGCCGAGCATTGCGAGGAACTCATTGCGGCGCCGGCCCGCTTCGATGAGCGCCTGCTCGGCGTCCTTCCTCGCCGTGATGTCGAGCGAGGACCCGATCAGCCCGATGACGTTCCCGTCTGCATCGCGGAACGGCGCCTTGGTGGACAGCCAGACAGCGCGGCGCCCGTCCGGAAAGCTCACCTCTTCCTCGAGCGCTTCGGTGATGCCGCCGTCCATGATGCGGCGGTCGGTCGCCATGATGGCGGCCGCCTGCTCCTTGTGTTCGAGCGTCTCGAGATCGGTCTTTCCGAGGTAGGCCTCCGGCGGCTTGCCGATGAGCTCGGTTACGCCTCGATTGGCGACGAGCATGCGCCCCTCGCGATCTTTCGCGTACACGACGCCGGGCACGGCATCGACGAAGGCGCGCAGCAGCTGGTTCGCGCGGTCGCGCTCGGCTTCCAGCGCACGGCGCCGTTCCACGTCGAGCAGGACGCCCGGAAAGCGGACCGGTGTGCCGTCGGCCGCGTGGTCGACGCGCCCGTTCGCCTGAATCCAGCGATACGTGCCGTCGAGCCGGCGCACGCGGTATTCGCGGCTGTACGGTCCGCCACGAGCGATGCCATCGAGGATCGCCTGCCTCAGGCCCGGCAGGTCGTCCGGATGCACGGTGGCGATCACGACGTCCATCGACAGGCCGGTGCGGCCGAGCGCGGGGTCGAGCCCGAAGTTCTCGGCGAACTGCTCGTCGACGCTGATCTCGCCGCTTACGAGGTCCCAATCCCAGGTGCCGACGATCGCGCCGGCCGCAAGCGCGAGCTGCACGCGATCGGCGGCGGCGCGCGCTTCCGCATTGGCGCCAGCCAGGGCTTCGCGCGACGCGTGCTCGGCCTCGAACAGGCGCGCCCGCTCGAGCGCCTGCGCGCACTGCTCCGCCACCGTCCTCAGATACACGTCGTCGGCATCCGCGAAACGCTGGGGCTCGCGGAAGATGAAGCTGATGACGCCGAGTGCGCCGTCGCCAACGAGCAGCGGCAGCGTCGCATCCGCCTGGATGTCGAGCGCGTCGGCCACGGCCGCGAAGCGGGGGTCGGCCGCGACATACTCTTCGCGCGTGTGGCTGTAGCAGGGCTGGCCGGTGGCGAGCGCGCGGCTGGCAGGCAGTTGGGGTTCGCGCGCATAGCGCTGCCACTCGGAGGCGACATGCGGGCTGATTCCAGGCCCCGCCACCATCTCGAACGTCCGCCCATCATCCACGAGAAGCGCGACGGCGCCGCCGCTCGCGCCAAGCGCACGTCCGCCGAGCTCGACGGCGGCGTCGATCACATCCGACGCGCGGACCGCCTTCGCGAGAGCCGCCGTGAGTTCCCGGACGTGCTCCGCGCGTGCGAGAGTCTGTCGTTCGGGGGTGATGTCGAGGATGGCTCCGCGGTACAGCAGCGCTCGTCTCCCCCCGTCGCGCCCGGCGTCAACGATCGCCGCGTGCGAACGCAGCCAGCGTGTCGCGCCGTTCGGCCAGACGATGCGGTGTTCGACGACACAGGCGCCCGATCCACCTGGTCCGAGGGCGGCCGCGGCCTGCTCGACCTGGGTGCGGTCGTCCGGATGAATCAGGGATAACAGGTGCTCGAGCGAGGGATCCTGGCCCTCACTCAGACCGAGAATTGTGCGGGCGCGGGCGGACAGGCTGACGCGGCGCTCCGCCGGATCGAACTGGACGATGCCCACGCCCGTGGCCTCGACGACGATGTCGGGAATGAGTGCGTCGAGGGCCTGCACTCGTTCGGATTCAGCGTGCGTATCCCTGGAGAGGTCCATATGCCGGACGGTCGCCGAACGCTTCGGCCGCAGCTGCAACTGCGGAGTGTGATCGTAGCCGATCGTTCACAGGGTCGATCCGGTGAACTCACGCTGCACGGGCCGAACCAATGAAGACTCATCCATATGGATTCAAATGGCTTGTCCAGCCGGGTCGCAGTCGGCGGGTCGGCGGCCCGGTCCTTGTTAGAGTGCGGGAGGCGGAACCCCGTCGCTGCGAGGAACAGGAGAGGGAATGGCGAACGTCGAAGTGGTCCGGAACGACGCCCTGCATCAGTTCGAGGTGACACAGGAGGGGGAGACCGCGGTGCTCACCTACCGAGAGACACCTGGCACCATCACGTTCCTCCACACCGGCGTGCCGGAGGTGATGGAGGGACGCGGGATCGCGAGCCGCTTGACGGTGGCGGGGCTGACATTCGCGCGGGAGCACGGCCTGCGCGTGGTGCCGCTGTGCCCGTTCGTGGCCGACTACATCGAACGGCACCCCCAGTACCGGGACCTCGTCGGCGACACGCGTTGAACGCGCGTCGCTTCTGGCGAGGCGGCGGCCGCGATCGGTACCTTCCCGCTGCAGTGATGGCGCGGTACTGTCGCCCCGCTGAAACGGTGTGTCCGTGGAGGTCGCTCCTGGCCTCGGACGCAATGCTCGTCACGAAACGCCAGCCTTCGCATCTCTAGCGCAGCAGCGCGCTCGCGCCGAGGGGGCTGCCATGGCCGCACGAGGCGGCCGGTCGGACGAGCAGACCCATGACTCACATCGAACGCCGTGATCTTCTCCGCCTGTTGGCGGCCTCTCCTCTCGCCGCCGCGGCGCACGCCGCGGGCCTGCTGTCGATCGACACGGTGTTCGCCCAGTCGGGCGTCGCCGCACCAGACGTCGAGCTCGAGCTGACGGCGTCGCCCGGCACGGCGCAGTTGCTGCCGGGGGCGCCGACGAACCTGTGGCGCTACAGCGCCCGGGTCATCAAGGGCCCATCGGGCACGGTGCAGCCGATTCCGGGCTCCTACCTGGGTCCGGCGCTCCGGGTGAAGCGCGGCCAGCGGGTGCGCGTCCGGTTCCGCAACCAGCTCGCCGAACCGTCCATCGTCCACTGGCACGGGCTGGATGTGCCGGAGAAGGCCGACGGTCATCCGCGCCTGGCCGTGGACGCCGGCGGCGAGTATGTCTACGACTTCGCGGTGACCAATCGGGCCGGCACCAACTGGTATCACCCGCACCCGCACATGCGGACCGCGTATCAGGCGTATCACGGCCTTGCCGGCCTGTTCCTGGTGTCCGATCCCGAAGAGGACGCGCTCGGCCTGCCGTCCGGCGACGGGGAGTTGCTCTTCGCACTGCAGGACCGCCGCTTCGATGGCAGCAACCAGCTGGTCTACGCCAGTGGCCAGGCGATGGGCGGCGGCATGGGGCGCGGGCGTGGCCGCGGCGGCATGCGCGGGGGCGGCATGGCGCAGATGATGGAAACGATGAACGGGTGGCTGGGCGACCGGATGCTGGTCAGTGGCCGGGTCCAGCCGACGATCGACGTGGACCGTCGCACCTACCGCATCCGGCTGTTGAACGGGTCGAACGCGCGCTTCTACAAGCTGGCGTGGAGCCATCAGGCGCCGTTCACCGTCATCGGGACCGATGGTGGCCTGCTGGCGCGTCCGCATGCGACGCGTACACTCACGCTCGCCCCGGGTCAGCGCGCAGACGTGCTCCTGGATCTGTCGCAGCGGCAGGCGGGAACCGAGGTGCAGTTGCAGAGCGTCGGCTTCCCCGCGGCGGCGGTGGGGCGCGCCGGCATGATGGGCGAGACCTCGCCCGTGCCGCAGGGTGCACCGCTCGTGCTCGCGACACTGCGCCTGTCGAATCGCCAGGGGCCGCAGTATCGGGCGCCAGCACAGCTCTCCGTCGACCGGTTCCAACCCTCGAGCACTGCCCCGGTCCGTCGCGTACCGTTGACGTTCATGCAGATGAACTGGTTGATCGATGGCCGGACGTTCGACATGGAGGACGCGTCGGCGGCCGAGACCGTCGCCCCTGGTTCCACCCACATCTGGGAGTTCGTGAACCAGCCGAACCCGATGGGCATGATGATGGCGCACCCGATTCACATGCACGGGCGCCAGTTCAGGGTGCTGTCGCGAAGCGGCGGCAGCGAGAATGCGTTACGGGAAGGCATTCACGATCAGGGATGGACCGACACCGTCGTCGTCCTCCCCGGAGAGACGGTGCGCGTGCAGGTAACCTTCTCCGAGCACCCAGGGCTATACCTGTATCACTGCCACATCCTCGAGCACGAGGACATGGGGATGATGCGGAACTTCCGGATCCGGGGCTGACGGCTCGCGCCGATCCTTCTCCCTACGTGGATATACTTTCGCCTACGTGGCAGCACAGGCTGTGTGCTGCGCGCTCGCCGGTCCGCACCGGCACAGAAGGAGTCGCCCGTGAACGCCGCTCGCATCCTTGCCGGTTTCGTCCTGCTTGCCTCCCCCGTTCTCGCCCAGGAGGTTCCACCGCCACCCACACAGATTGCCGGCGCCGTGCTGGCCGCGCCGGAGGATCGGCGCGCGGGCGCACGGGTGCTCGGCTGGGACGCGGCGGGCACGCTGACCACGCTGCGCGCGGGCACGAACGAACTGGTGTGCCTCGCTGATAACCCGAAGATCGACGGGTTCAACGTCGCGTGCTATCACAAGGATCTGGAGCCCTTCATGGCGCGGGGCCGTGAGCTCACGGCGCAGGGCATCACCGACGATCGGAAGCGCGACGATACCCGCTATGCGGAGGTGGATGCGAAGAAGCTGTCGATCCCGAAGGACGGCTTCCTGACGGTGCTGACCGGCACGTCGTTCGATGCGGCCACGGGGACAGTGGCCGATGCCTACACCCGGTGGGTCGTCTACGTGCCGTATGCCACGGCTGCCACGACCGGGCTTCCGACGAAGCCGCTGCCGGGCGTGCCGTGGCTGATGGATCCCGGCACGGCCGGCGCGCACATCATGATCAGCCCGGTGCGCGCCCAGGCCCCGAAGTAGGGGGCTCGCACCGGACTTGGCTACGCGGTCGCCGGCGTGGGCTGCGTCGGCTGCGGGGGCGCATCCTGCAGCTTCCGGCGCAGGTCGAAGCGCAGCGCCGCCTCGATGACGCGCTGCGCCACGGCACCACCGGCCCGCAGCACGCCAGCGTGCTTGAGGATGTCGGCCTGGAACGAGAGCAGATCCTCCCGTTCCTCGTGCCGGAACCCGAGCAGGCCCTCGTAGAAGATGCTGCCCTCGAGCGCCACGCGCTTCTCGATCAGGGTGTGATTGAGCCAGCGCAGCATGGAGGGCACGCGGTCGCACGACAGGGAGGCATGACGCCAGTAGGGCGCGGACGACCGGTGGTCGCTCTGCGTCACGAGGCCGAAGCGTTCGCGCTGCGCCGCCTCGAGCACCGGCATCTTCTCCATGCGGGTGTTGAATCCGCCCGCGAAGAAGAGATCGGGCGGGCTGTCCGCGAGCCGATCGACGGTCTCCACGAGCGTGGACTCCGTCTCGCCGGGGAACCCGACGACCAGCGACGCCGCTGTCGTGAGGTGCGCCTCCCGGCAATTCTTGAGCGCCGCCACGTTCTCCTTCACGCCCGACTTCTTGTTCATGTTGTCGAGAATGACCTGGCTGCCCGACTCGTACCCGACGTGGACCAGGGTGCAGCCCGCGTCCTTCATCATCTTGGCCGTGCCCGGCACCGCGAGATCGCCAGCGCGCGCGTAGCACGTCCACCGGATCGGCGAACCGGCCGCGATCAGGATCTCGCAGAGTTCCTTCAGGCGCTTCGGCGGGATGGTGAACAGGCTGTCGAGGCAGTTCACGACCTTGGCGCCGCCGGCGGCGTACAGCATCCAGTCGTCGGCAATCCTGCGGGCCGACTTCGTCCGGAAGACCGTGTCGTCGAAGAGGAACGGGTAGTTGCAGAAGGCGCACCGATACGGGCACCCCCGCACCGATTCGTAGTGCACGAGTTCGAACGGCCGGCCGTGGTACTCCTCGGCGTACTTCCAGTCGGGCGTCGGCAGCCAGTCGAGGCTCTTCTCGTCCGGGCTTCCGCTGTAGACGACGGTGTTGCCGCCGATGGTCGTGACCCGCCCGCCCTTCGGCGCCTTGATCGTCGAGTAGCCGCTCTTGATCCAGTCGGCGATCACCGGCACGAGCAGTTCGCCGTAGCCGACCGCGAGGATGGCCACGTCGGGGTGCCCGGGCCACGAGCCGTGCAGCAGCGACGCGAGTGCGCCGCCGACCACCACGCGGTTGTGGGGGCGCTTGCACATGCGGACCAGCGGGTCCATCTCACTGAGGTCGCGCATCAGCGTGCTCGAGAGGAACACGCAATCGGTCTTCGCGAGCAGCGTGTCGCGCTTGACCGGGTCGGCCAGCTCGCCGAACGTCGTCACGATGAACCCGATGCCGGCATCGCGCAGCAGGCCCGCGAGCACGACTTCCGTGAGTTCCGGTGAGCTGAAGTAGGACTGCTCGGCGAAGTACCGCTCGACCGCGGGCCTGTACGACGCGTTCTTGTAGGCGCCGGAGCGTTGGTAGAACGCGCGTGCCGAGAGCAACTCGGCACTGACGGCCTTGAGACCGAGATCGAGCCAGACACTGCTCGACGCTCGCATGACACCGAGTTGGCGGCGAACGGCGGCGACCAGGCCCTGACCGGCGTCGGCGGTCATGCTGCCTCCGATCGCGGTGGGGCCGGTGACGATCAGCACGGGGTTCGTCATAATGGATCCAGGGTCGCCCTATTCTACGGGTTCAGCACGTCCCGCTGCACCGCGAATTTCCCAGGTCAGTTGCAGACGCGTGCAGAATGCCGGCGGCGGATGCATCCCCTCCGCCATCGTGGGCAACGGCGGCATTGCCACGACGTGGGCCGGGGGGCTATACCTGAACTGGGGTCCGGGCGCCGAGCGGCCGATAGCACTACGGGGCAGTGGAGGATAGGAGTCGGTCATGCGTGTCGGAGACAACATCGAGACGGCCCGGGCGAGCTGGAGCTTCGACGGCAAGGTCCCGGAGACCTTTGTCAACCACGTGCGTCAGTCGGTGCCGCTGTACGACGAAGGGCACAAGCTCGTCTGTGCGCTGAGCGACTACTTCGTCCATGCGGACAGCACGTGCTACGAGATCGGGGTGTCAACGGGCGAACTGATTCGCCAGCTCGCCGAACACCATGCCCGCAAGCCGTCGGTCCGCTGGATCGGCATCGACCCGGTCGACGGGATGATCGCCAAGGCCCGGGAGCATTGCCAGGGGCAGGCGAACGTCACGCTCGAAACCGCCGATGCGCTCACCTACGAGTTCGACAAGGCCGACCTGATCGTGTCCTATTACTGCGTGCAGTTCGTGGCCCCGCGCCAGCGCCAGGAACTGATCAACCGGATCTACGAACGCCTCAACTGGGGCGGCGCCTTCCTCCTCTTCGAGAAGGTCCGCGCCCCCGATGCGCGGTTCCAGGACATCGCCACCTCGCTCTACAACGACTTCAAGGCGCAGAACGGGTTCTCGGCCGAGGAGATCCTGAACAAGACCGCCAGCCTCAAGGGCGTGCTCGAACCGTTCTCGACCGAGGGCAACCTGGGCCTGCTGCGCCGCGCGGGGTTCGTCGACGTCACGACGGTGATGAAGTACATCTGCTTCGAAGGCTTCCTGGCCATCAAGTGATCGGCGACGCCGCGGCATTCGGTCCAACGTGACCACCCAGACGGAGGCGGCCCCCGCGCCGCCCAGACTTCGACACCAGTCGCTGGTCCTGATCATCGGAGAAGTCACCGGGCGCATCATGGCCTTCCTGGCCGTGATCTCGGTGACGCGCGCCGTGTCGCCGGAGGCGTGGGGCATCGTGGCCCTCGCGAGCGGTGCGTCGATGTACCTGGCCAAGGTCGCCGACTTCGGCGTGGAGACCGTCGGGATCGACGAGGTCGCGAAGCAGCGCCAGCGCGTGGGGCACCTCGCCTCGGTGCTGCTGAGCGTGCGCATGCAGATCGCCGTCGGGATGGTGGCGATCGGTGCGCTCTGGGCCTCCGTCGCGCTCGAAGGTCTCGAGCGCCTCGCCTTCCTCCTCTACTTCCTCACCCTGGTGCCGGTGGCCGCCAGCACGCGGTGGGTCCACCTGGGCCTCGAGCACGCGACGCCCGTGGCGATCTGGCGGGTGGTGAGCGACACCCTGTCGCTGCTCGGCGTGGTGCTCTTCGTCCGCGCCTCGGGCGACGTGTGGCGCTTCCCGCTGATCCTGGCCGGGGCCGAACTGCTCAACGTGACGATGCTGGCGGGTCTCCTGGTCCGGCAGGGACATCGGCTTGAGTGGCAAGCCGGCTGGACCGAGGCACGGCCGGTCCTGCGTCGCGCGATGCCCGTCACGGTGCAGACGCTGCTCGGGCTCGCCATCTACAACGCGAACCTGATCATCCTGCGCCTGATGTGGACGAGGGACGACGTGGGCTACTACGCCACGGCGTTTGCGGTCCTCAGCTTCGTCTCGAACGTCATCGTCGCCCACTCGACGGGGGCGCTGCCGTCGATGTCCCGCTCAGCGCACCGCGTCGAGGAGGCCCAGAAGGTCATCGACAACGTCACGCTCCGCAGCCTGGCCATTGCGTTCCCGATGGCGGTCGGAGGGACGCTCCTCGCCGCGGATCTGATGGTCGGCGTCTATGGACCGCAGTACGCCCGGAGCGGCGCGCTGCTCACCATCCTGCTGTGGTCGATGCCGTTTGCCGCCTTCCGCGTCGCGTGGTTCTACGTGTTCATCGCGTTCAACCGGCAGGACATGCTTCTGCGGACGATGACCTACGGGGCCATCTGCAGCACGATCCTGAACGGGGTGCTGATCGCGCGCTACGGAGGCCGGGGCGCCGCGTGGGCCACGGTGCTCACCGACGTCTTCATGGCCGGACTGATGCTCTACGACGGCACCAGGTTCGGGCTGCGGCTTCCGAACTGGCGCCGCATTGCGAAGCCGGGCGCGGGGTGCGTGGCCATGGCCGCGGTCGTCGTGGCCGGCGCGGCGTGGCCGTGGACCGCGCGCCTCGTCGCCGGTGCGGCCGTCTACGCCACGGCACTCCTCGCTATCGGGGCGGTGCGCATCGACCGCCACGGTCTCTCCGTCCCGCTGTAACGGGTCCCGGGGTGCGCCGATACGGGGCGCGCTCCGAGATCGGCACCGCCACACCTCTCCTCTGATTGGGAACTGCCGTTCGAACGGCGTCGTCCAATTCACCGGTCACGATCCACAGACGACCTCGTCGTCAGCCGATCCACCGACATGCCGAGAACCCCGATCTTCCGATGAAGCGAAGCACCGTCATTGCGTGTGGGCTGGGGGCGATGCTCGCGTGGACCGCCCTCGTCGGGTACGGCGTCCTCGCCGGCTGGTGGCACCGGGGGCTCGCCCGCTCCGGTGACACGCCTGCGTTCATGGCAGCCGTCCGGACGATGGTGTCGTCGGAGCCGCATGGCGGCGTGGCTGTCGCACTGCTGACCAGGGGCCAGGTGGCCGACGAGTACTACGCGGGCGTCGATGCGGTGGACCGGGAAACCGTCTTTCCGGTCGCCTCGATGAGCAAGTGGATCACGGCGGTCGGCGTCATGCAACTCGCGCGTGACGGGAAGATCGACCTCGACGCTCCGGTGTCCCGGTACCTTACGCGATGGACACTGCCCGCGGGTACGTTCGACAACAGCGGCGTCACGACGCGCCGCCTTCTGAGCCACACGGCAGGGCTCACGGACGGACTCGGCTTCGGCGACTACCGTCTCGACGAGCCGCTGCCCACCCTCGAAGACACGCTCAGGGCACCGCGGACGTCCACCGGACAGCCAGCGAGCATTGCTGTCGGATACGCCCCCGGAACGCGCTGGCAGTACTCAGGGGGCGGTTATCTCATCCTGCAGCTGCTGGTGGAGGAGGTGTCGAAGCGGCCCTTTGCCGCCTTCATGCGCGAGTCCGTGCTCGCTCCGTTGCAGCTGTCGTGTTCGAGCTTCGAGCATCCGGCGACGGCCGATGCCGCCAGGTTGTATGACGTGGCCGGCCGCGCGGCGCCCACGTATCAGTATGCTGCCGCTGGGGCGACCGGCTTCTCGACATGTGTCGCCGACATGGTCCGCTGGGTCCAGGCACATCTGAACAACGTTCCCGGCGCACCGATCGATGCCGAACTTCAGCGCCGTATGCGCGAGCCCCACGGCCGGCAATTCGGCGCGGACATCTGGGGCCTGGGAACGATGCTGTACGCCCCGACAGCGACGGGCGCCTTCGTGTTCGGCCACGATGGCCAGAACGAACCGGCCATCAACGCGGCGGTCCGTATCAACCCCGACACCGGGGATGCCATCATCGTGCTCACATCGGGCGGCCGCGTCCTCGCAACCCGGCTCGCGTCCGAATGGACGTACTGGCAGACGGGCGGGCCCGACTTCCTCGTCATCGGCACCGCGATGCGCGAGGCGGTTACCCCGCTGCTCGCCGGCTGGGCGGCCGTCATCATCGGCGCCGCGTTCTACAGGCAGGCACGGCGACGCAGGGCGGCGCGCGTCGGACAGTACGGTCCTGCTCCCGATTGATCCGGCACCCGTCACGTGAGGGCAGGCTGACCCCGGCTCCTGCTGATGGCTATTCGTCCATGACGGCGAAGGTCCAGATGGACCCGCCGGTCGGGACGCTTGCGGCGGCGAAGCGCCGCGCCAGCCCGCCGCCGAGGCCGGAGGCGACCGTCACGTACTGCCGGCCCTTGAGCGTGTAGGTGATGGCCGTCGCGTTCACGCTCGAGCCGGTCTTGAACTGCCACAGCGTGCGCCCCGTCGCCGCATCGAGCGCCACGAACTCGCCGGTCAGTTTCCCGGTGAAGACGAGTCCTCCCGCGGTCGCGAGCATCCCGGCGGAGCCCGGCATGTCGGCGAGCGGCACGTCCCACTTCTTCTCGCCGGTCAGGGGATCCATCGCCACGAAGTGGCCGACCACATCACCGGGCTTGAAGGCGGGCACCCGGCCCGTGACACCGGTGGAGTTCTGGCCGAGCACCTGCTCTTTCGCCGGCGCAATCTTCTGGATGCGGGGCATGTCCCACGAGCTGATGTAGACCAGGCCCGTGGTCGGGTCGAAGGCGATGGGCGTCGCGTTGGTGCCGCGCTGCGGATAGATCTGCACCTCTTCGCCTGCGAGAAACTGCCGGTACAGGTCCGTCAGCACGGGCCGGCCGGTCGCGAGGTCCACCTTCGACGCCCAGTTCACGGTGGTGTAGGGATGTGCGGCAATGAGCGCGCA
Source organism: Vicinamibacterales bacterium (assembly GCA_046331345.1). Taxonomy (GTDB): domain Bacteria; phylum Acidobacteriota; class Vicinamibacteria; order Vicinamibacterales; family CAVVIG01; genus CAVVIG01. The sequence continues at coordinate 302,423 of JAXLRA010000010.1, forward strand.
GTTCGTGCGATCCAGGACGTAGAGGAACCCGTTCTTGTTGGCCTGGATCATCACCTTGCGCGGACGCCCGTTCACGGTGATGTCGGCCAGGACGTGCTCATCGATGCCATCGACGTCGTACACGTCATTCGGGGTGTACTGGTAGTGGCAGACCAGTTCGCCGGTCCTGGGGCGAATGGCGATGACGCTGGAGGTGTAGAGGCTGTCGAGTGCGCCGCGCGGCCGCGGGTCGTATGGCTCCGCATTGCCGGTTCCCCAGTAGACCAGGTCGAGTTGCGGATCGTAGGAACCCGATCGCCACGTGGCCCCGCCGCCGTATTTCCAGGCGTCGGTTCCCTGCGGCCACGTCTCAGCACCGGGCTCGCCCGGCGCGGGCACCGTGTAGCGCCGCCACAGCCTCGCTCCGGTCTCGGGGTCCCAGCCGTCGAGGAAACCGCGCGTCGTGAACTCCCCGCCGGCCATGCCGGAGATGACGACGCCGTTGGCGACGATGGGGGCGCCCGTGGCCGTGTAGCCCTCCCTGAAGTCGGCGAACACCTGGTTCCAGACCTGCTTGCCTGTCCTCAGGTCGAGTGCGACGAGATGGTTGTCGATGGTGATTCGGAACAACCTGCCGTTGAAGATGGTGGGGGCGCCGCGGTTGATGGCGCCAAAGATGGCGACGCGCTGCACACCTGGGTCGACGTCCACCGGCGTGCGCCAGATCTGCCTGCCGGTCGCGGCGTCGATGGCAAACGTCCATTTCCCGTTCACGACGTACAGGACGCCGTTGTAGAGCGTGGGGGCGGCCAGTTCGCCGGCGTCGTTCATCAGGCTCGTGCTCCACACCGGCACGAGCCGGGCGACGTTGGAGCGGTTGATCTGCGCGAGCGGGCTGTAGCTTCGCCGATGCAGGCCCATGCTCTGCGTGATCACGTTGTCGGGGTTCTTCCCGTCGTTGACGAGGTCCTCGTGTGTCTGTGCGGCGACCAAGGCGGGACGCGCCAGCAGGCAGACGGCGACGGCGACGAGAGCACGCGCTCGCTTCATGATGCACCTCTGGGATCACACGGCGGCCGGTGGGACGCGCCGCCATGATTCCGGACGCGCCTGAGCCGGCGGTGCGCATTGTAGCGCCACTCACGGACGGCGCTGACACCGGGACGACGCGGGTGGCACCCCTGCGGGACAGGCTTCCAGACAGCCGCGGTGGAAACGCCGCCACGTCCGCTCGAAAGGCGCGCCGGGTCAAGCGACTGGCGCGTGGCGTCATTCGTCTTCGCGGCGGCGTGGGCGATTCTCGTTGCGCACCGTTCATCGCGGCATGTCGCCGCGAACGTGATGCGCGAGGAGATGCCGATGTTCCGTGCCCTTGTCGTCCTGGTTGGCCTGCTCGGCCTGACCGCACCTGTTCTCGCTCAACCCGCACAGGGTTCCATCGCGGCTGAGGCGGATGTCCTGGCCTACGGCCTGCCCGGCTACTCGGGCATCATCAGCGTCACCCTCCCGAACAGGCTGCAGTTTGCCTTCGGCGTTGGCCGTTACGAGGTGCCGTCGTTCCTGGTGAGTGGAGACGCCAGCTACGACGCCGCCCGATGGGACGCGACGGTCACATCGCTGCAGGTGGCGCGAGTCACCTACCGGTTCCGGGGCGCGATGAAGAGCGGTCCCGCCATCGGCGCCGTGGCGCTGAACCAGAACTGGCGCATGCGCTCGGCCCTGCTCGGCGGAGAGACGAGGTTCCGCCCGCTCAGCGTCGGGCTCACCGCGGGTTACTACGTCCACGTGGGCCGCCACTTCTACCTCTATCCGACCGCGGCGTTCACCTACAACCGGGTGGTGTCCGGCAGCACGGCGATCAAGGGCACGAGCTACCACGTGGAGAAGCGCTCACCCAACGCCTCGCTGCATGCAGGCTGGGAGTGGGGGCGATGAGGCGCGGTACGAGAGGGTCGATGTCACGCCCGCAGCTGCATGTTGCTGAGCGTCCCAGCCTGGTCTCAGCCGGGCAGCGCCCGATACTCCGTCGGCGCGGATCCGGTCCAGCGCCTGAAGGCCCGCGTGAAGGCGCTCGGTTCGGAGAAGCCGAGCAGGAAGGCGACATCGGTGGCCGACGTCCCGGGGCGTGCGAGGTGCTCGAGGGCCAGGCTCTTGCGGACCTCGTCGACCAGCTGTCGGTACGAGGTCTGTTCCTCGCTGAGGCTGCGCTGGACCGAGCGCTCGCTCATGGCGAGCGCGGACGCCACCTCCGCCAGCGGAGGGACGGCACCCTTCAGGCGTGCACCGAGGAAGGCGAGCACGCGGCCGCTCACGCCGCCGCGCAGCGCCAGGGCGTCGAGCTTGCGGCGGGCATCCCCCTCGAACACGTCCAGGAGCGCGGGATCGGCGGAGATGAAGGGAATCTCCAGCGCGTCGCCACTGTACACCACGGCATCCGCGGGCTGACCGAACCGAACGGTGCCTCCGAGGATTCGCAGATGTTCACCGACCGAGGCGGGCGCCTCGTGACGGAAGGTGACCGTCACCGGTTCGAGTGGGCGCACCGCGAGCCGGCGCAGTGTGACGGCGATGCCCGCCGCGAGCGTTTCGATGACATGGCGAGGTGAGCGATGCAGGAAGCTGTCGACACTCGAATCAGCCGCGAACCGGCACGACGTGAGGACGCCGTCGTCGACCAGCGAGACCTGGAGCCCGTCGTTGAGGAGCGGCGCGTAGCGGGCCAGCCGATCGAGCGCCTCGCCCGCGGTGCGGCAGCTGAGAATCACGTAGCCGACGATGTTGAGCGCACCGGGGTTGTAGGACTCGGCGGAGTGCAGGCCGACATCGGGATCACCGGTGAGCTGCTCGGCCAGCGGCCAGAGCCGCTCCATGACGCTCGCCGGCACGCGCGAGTTGGGCTGCCGCACGAGCTCGGCGTCGATGCCCGCGCGACGGCATACGTCGGCGGCTGGATGGCCATGGCGTTCGAGGAAGCCGAGAAAATCAATCACCAGGGAGGTGGCCAGCGTCGCCTCGCGCATCGTGATGGGGAGTGTAGCGTGAAGAACGCGGATGTTCGGTCGCGGCAGGCGCTTGTCGGCGGCCTGTCGCTCCTGGTCGCGACGGTCCTGTTCGGCGTGGTGTTCGGCTACCTCGGCGCGACGTTCGACTATCCCGCGGTGCTGGAGCGTCCCGCAGACGTCGTGCTCCCTGCCCTGCTTGGGCTCGGGACAATCGGCCGTGCGGTGTGGCTGCTCTATGCGTTGATTCCGCTGCTGCTCGTGCCCACCGCTCGCGGCGTGGCGGCCCTCACCGACGAGCGCCGCGGCCGCATCGTCCGCTGGCTCGCAACGCTCAGCGCGGTGTCGATGCTCACGGGGCTGATGCGATGGCCGACGCTCAACTGGGGACTCGCGCAGGCGTGGAGCGGAGCATCGGTCGAGGCACGCGCCTCGATGGCGGCGCAGTTCGCGGCGGCCAACCTCTATCTGGGCAGCGTGATCGGCGAGTTCGCCGGCGAGCTGTTCCTGAACGCGTTCTTCGTCATGGCGACGCTCGTGCTCACCAGCGGCGGTCGGCGGCGGTGGCTGCTGGCCACGGGGGTCGGGGCCAGTGCGCTGGGGTTCCTGGCGATGCTGCGCAACCTGACGCCGGCCGTGGCGACGCTGGCCGCGGTGAACAACGCCGTGCTGCCGGCGTGGATGCTGGTGCTCGGGACGGTGCTGATCGTGTCGAGACCCGGTCGGCCGCGTGGCGAGTAGGCGAGCGCTCAGCCTGCGCTGTCGTTGACTGTCCCCCGGGCCAGTCCGACGGCTGACAGCCGGCGTGACGACGGCGGGGTGCCTCGTGCTGCGTCCTGCGCGCCACTCGCGGCCGGGGGCCAGAGCAGGCCGTGGCGCTGCATGCGGTCGCACAACGTGCTTCGCTTGATGTGGAGCAGGTGCGCCGCCTTCGAGCGGTTGCCGGCGGCGCTGGTCAGCGCCCATTCGATGAGGCGTCGTTCGAGCGCGCGAAGCTCGTCGTCGAGATGAACGGTTGCCTCCTCGCGCGTGGCGGTCGCGGGTCCACAGGCTCGCGGTGCCGGCGCCTGGTGCGCGAGCATGGGCAGCGAGGGACAGTCGCGACAGATCGTGGTGCACGCGCAGGTCTGTACGAGGCGCTCGCAGGCGTTCTCCAGTTCCCGCACGTTGCCGCGCCAGTCGTGGCCGCTCAGCAGGGACGCGACCTCAGGGTCGAGCCGCGGCGCGGATTTCGAGCGCATGGCCGCGAACCGGGCGACGAAGTGCTCGATCAACGGGGGGATGTCGCCGGTGCGCGTGCGCAGCGGCGGCAGCGTCAGCGTCAGGACGTTGAGCCTGTAGAAGAGATCCTCGCGGAACAGGCCGTCCTGCACCATCTGCCCCAGGTCGCGCTTGGAGCCGGCGATGATGCGGACGTCCACGGGCGTCGGGCGGGTCGCACCGAGCCGTTCGACGGTCCGGTTCTGGAGCACCCGCAGCAGTTTCACCTGCACGGCCAGCGGGACGTCGTCGATGTCGTCCAGGAACACGGTGCCGCCCCGGGCCGATTCGAATCGGCCGGCCCGCTCGCGGATCGCGCCGGTGAACGCCCCCCGCTCATGCCCGAAGAGCTCGGACTCGATCAGCGTGTCGTTGAACAGCACGCAGCTCACGGGCACGAACGGGCCGAGCCGCCGGCTGCTGGCTTCGTGGATGGCGAGCGCAGTCAGCTCCTTTCCCGTGCCGCTCTCGCCGGTGATGACCACGGTGCTGGCGCTCTGGGCACAGACGCGAATCTGCTCGGCCACGGCCCGCATGGGCGCGCTCTCGCCGATGATGACCGAGCCCTGATGCGCGGTCGCGTGATGGGGCACGATGCACTCTCCACGGGATCCAGCCGGCCGCTGGTCAGCGGCAACTGGCGATGCAGGCCCCGTCGCGTCGTGGCGTCGGGTCCGGTTTGGTACTGGCAGGGCGGGACGTTCCATCAGCCACTCCGCGTGACGCTGCGTTCAGCGGCGGCCAGTATACGCGGTAGACCTGTGGCGCGCGCGGGCGCGACGGCGCGCCCAACGACGATATTTGTGGTACGAACGGACGAAGTCTCACCGAGGACGCGACTTCACGGGCGACGCTCATCAGCCGCGTCACCGCGTGTCAGAGGTTCTCCGGCGTACGTCACGCCTGGACCGGCGGCTTCGGGCGGGCGACGATGTGGAACGCGGAATAGGTGCGGATGATGCGCGCCTCGAGCGCGGCGCGTGCGACGACCGGGGCGGCCGCGATGCGTGCGCGGAGCTTGCGGCGCTTCTCTGCGCGGTGACGACGGAGATGGAGCACGTTGGCGATGCGGCTGGCACTCATGATGAAGACCTCGCCGCAGAGCTTCGCGGATCCCCCGTGATTCCGCTGTTCAGAAGTGCACAGCGCGAGCCGGCTGGCCGCCCCTGAGGCCACTCGCCGCCCATCGGATTCCGGCGCCTGAATCGAGTGCAGCGGGCGATTGGCTAGAATGGTCCGCCATGAGCGGGTCGGCCGACATCACCGTCGTGCGAAGCGAGGCGGACGCGTCGGGGTCCGCCGCGCGGTTCACACCGGGCCAGGTGATTGGCGGACGCTACCGGATGGTCAGCCTGCTCGGCCGCGGCGGCATGGGCGAAGTGTATCGGGCCGACGATCTCGTCCTCGGCACGCCGGTCGCGCTCAAGTTCCTCCCCGACCACCTCGCGGGCGACTCGATCGCACTCGAACGCTTGCGTGGCGAGGTGCGCATCGCGCGACAGGTCTCGCATCCGCACGTCTGCCGGGTGTTCGACGTCGGCGATATCGACGGCCGCCAGTTCCTGTCGATGGAGTTCGTCGACGGCGAGGACCTGGCCACGCTGCTGCGGCGCATCGGCCGGTTGCCGCTGCCCAAGGCACTCGAGCTGTCGCGGCAACTCTGCGCCGGACTGGGGGCAGCGCATCAGCAGGGCGTGCTCCACCGCGATCTCAAGCCGGCCAATGTCATGGTCGACGGGCACGGACGGATACGCATCACCGATTTCGGCCTGGCCGTCGCCGGCACGCCGGTGACGAGGGAATTCGCCGGCACGCCGGCCTACATGGCGCCCGAGCAGCTGTCCGGCGAACCCGCCACGACGCGGAGCGACATCTACGCCCTCGGTCTCGTGCTCTACGAGATATTCACGGGGACCCGCACGTTCGCGGCTGACACCCTGGAGGGATGGCGGCGCACCCACGCCGAATCACAGCCGGAGAGCCTGCGCACCCACGTGGGCGACATCGATCCGGTCGTGGAGCGGGTCATCCTCAGCTGCCTCGCGAAGGATCCAACGTCGCGCCCCTCGTCGGCGTCGCAGGTCGCGCTGGCCCTGCCGGGTGGCGATCCGCTGGCCCTGGCGATTGCGGCCGGCGAAACGCCCTCGCCTGCGATGGTGGCGGCGGCAGGTGGCGCAGGCCTGCTGACTCGACGGATGGCGTGGACGTTGTTGAGCGCGACGCTTGTGGCGCTGGCCGGCGTAACGGCGATCACACCGTACTCCACCGACCTCGGCCTCGCCCCCATGACCAGAAGCCCTGACGTCCTGCAGGATCGGGCGCAGGAGGTCGTTCGCCGGTTCGGCTACGACGCCCCGGCGCGCGACGAGACCTCATGGATCGAACGCGACTACGAATTCCTCCGGTGGATGGCCGACCACATGTCGTCCGTGGAGTGGCGCGCACGGCTGGCCCAGATCGGACCGCCCGTCGTCGCGACCTACCGGCGGTCAGGCGTGCCGATCGTCGCCCAGCACGTGAGCGGACTCATCACGGCGACGACGCCGGCGCTGTCGAATGGGGCGGACGACATCGTGGTCGAACTCGACGGCGCCGCGCGGCTGCGCAGCTTCGTCGCCTCACCGCCGTCCTGGCGCCGCGGCCCGCCTTCGCCCGTCGTGACGTTCGATGAGGTACTCACCGCGGCGGGGCTCGAGCTGGCGCGGTTCACCGAGGTCGAACCCCGCTTCACGCCGCTCATGCCGTTCGACGTCAGGCGCGAGTGGGAAGGTACCCGAGGCGACATCCCCGAAGTGCGGTGGCGGGTGAGCGTGGCGTGGTTCGGCGGACACCTCGTCTCGGCGGTCGTCCTCGGACCGTGGAGCGAACTGAGCACGCGCTCTCTGGACGCCGTCACGTCGTTTCGCGTGCAACAGGCTGCACTGGCCCTGTTCATCCTGGCCATGCTCGCGGTGATCGTCGAACTGGGCCGGCGGAATCTCCGCGCGGGTCGGGGTGACCGGCGCGGCGCGCTTCGTGTCGCCGCCGTCGCCGGAGGCTCGAGCGTCATCGTCGGCCTGCTCACGACACACCTGGCCAGCGGGACACCATTCGCCCCGGTAGACCTTGTGTTCTCGGCGTGGGGCCAGGCAGGCTCCATCGGCCTGGTGATGTGGCTCGCCTACGTCGCCATCGAACCCTTCGGCCGGCGCCATGTCCCGTCACTGATGGTCGGCTGGGCCCGCCTGCTCGAGGGACGCGTCCATGATTCGGGCGTCCACCGCGAGTTGCTCCTGGGGCTCACGTGCGGAACCTGGATGGCATTGCTGCTTCACCTGACGAGCGGGCTTCCCACCGTCGCCCAGGTTCCAGGGGAGACGCCGATCGCTGGATTCACCGTCCTGCTGCGTGCGGGCGGTGTGTTCACGAGGTTTGCGCCGACGGCCGCCGTGGTCGCCGCAGGCGCCGACGCGCTGCTGCAGGCGTTCTGGCTGTTCGCGATGGTCGTCGGCCTTCGCGCCGTCACGCGGCCACCGGTGGCTGTCGTGGTGACGGCGCTGGTTGGGATGCTGCTCACGCTCGGCGGAGAGAACGCCATGCTGGAAGCGCCGCTCGCGGTGGTGATGGGAATTGCGCTGGCATGGGCAGCCAACCACGGCGGCCTCCTGACGCTGGTGGTGCTGGTGTCGACATTTCGCCTCGCCGGACAGAGCGGGATGGTGGGTGTCAGTCCGACCCTGTGGTACGGCCCGCACTCGTGGGCCGTGCTCGCGGCACTGGCGGCGCTGGCCGTGTGGGCATTTCGCGGTTCGACGCGCAGCCAGCCGGGATTCGATCGCCTCGGACCGACACCTGCGGTGTGAGGGGACCGCGGCAACGCGATGACGGGGCGCGACCGACACGGTCGCTGGGCTCTTGCTCGGGCTCCTGCCGCGCGACGGCTATAATCCGGGCGTTCCATGGCCATCATCAGGAACGACTATGCCTGAACCTCTCGGTGATACGTTTGCGGTCAGTGCCCGCAGCGATGCCTTCCGCCAGGTGCACTTCCCTGACGCCACCGCGGACCAGTGGAACGACTGGCGCTGGCAGCTGCGCCATTCCCTGAAAACCGCCGCCGATCTCGGGCGCGTCTTCCAGTTGTCGGAGGACGAGACGGAGGCGATGCGGCGCAACCACGACGGTCTGCCCGTCGCCGTGACGCCGTACTACGCCAGCCTGCTCGACCCGGCCAATCCGCAGCAGGGGCTGCGCCGCACCATGCTGATGGCGACGCAGGAGTTCGTGCGCACGCCTGACGAAGCCGTGGACCCGCTCAGTGAAGATGCGGACAGCCCGGTTCCAGGACTGGTGCATCGCTACCCCGATCGCGTCCTGTTCCTCGTCACGGGCACCTGCGCCGTGTACTGCCGCTTCTGCACGCGCTCGAGGATGGTGGGGCCGCCCGACGGCGAGTACGTGTTCAGCACCACGCAGTGGCAGCGGGCGATCGACTACATTGCCGCCACGCCGACCATTCGCGACGTCCTCCTGTCAGGCGGCGACCCCCTGGTGCTCTCGGACGACAGGCTGGAGTGGCTGCTCTCGCGGCTCCGGCAGATTCCGCACGTCGAGTTCCTCCGCATCGGCTCGAAGATCCCTGCCGTGCTGCCGCAGCGCATCACGCCGCAGCTCGTCTCGATTCTCAAGAAGTACCATCCGCTCTGGATGAGCATTCACTTCATGCATCCGGACGAACTGACGCCGGAAGTGCAGCAGGCGTGCGCCAGGCTCGCGGATGCGGGCCTCCCGCTCGGCTCCCAGACGCCGCTGCTTGCCGGCGTGAACGACGACCTGCAGACAGCCACGCGACTCTTTCACGGCCTGCTGCGCTTCCGCGTGAAGCCGTACTACCTCTATCAGGCCGACCTGGTCGTGGGAACGGCACACTTCAGGACGGCCGTGCAGACCGGGCTCGACATCGTGCGCGGCCTGCGCGGCCATACGACCGGGTACGCAGTGCCCACCTTCGCGATCGACGTGCCTGGCGGCGGCGGCAAGGTGGCCGTGCTGCCAGACTCGACGCTTGTGCGCGACGGCGATCACATCCTGCTGACGAACTACGAAGGCAAAGTCTTCCGGTTCCCCGACACCAAGGGAGCGCACCGTTCGTGAACATCGGGATCACGTTCGACCTTCGCGCCGACTACCTGGCGAAAGGCTTCAGCCCGGAGGAGACGGCCGAGTTCGACGCGCCCGACACCATCGACGCCATCGACGCGACACTGCGGTCCCTCGGACACTCGACCGATCGGATCGGTGGTATCAAGGAGCTGGTCGCCCGGCTCGCCGCTGGCGCGCGCTGGGATCTGGTGTTCAACTACGCCGAAGGAATGTTCGGGCTGGGACGCGAAGCCCAGGTGCCGGCACTACTCGATGCGTTCGAGATCCCCTACACGTTCTCCGACGCCTCCGTGATGGCACTTGGCCTCGACAAGGGGCTCACGAAACACGTGGTGCGCGACCTTGGCCTTCGCACGCCGCCGTTCACCGTGCTGCGCGAGGCGTCCGACGTCGAGCAGGTGTCGATGCCGTTTCCGCTCTTCGCCAAGCCCGTCGGCGGCGGCAGCAGCGTGGGGGTGTCCGCGGCATCACGCGTGACCAGCCTTGACGAACTGCGGCGTGTGTACGCCGACCTCCGCGCACGCTTCCATCAACCGGTCATCGTGGAAGCTTTCATGCCCGGTCGCGACCTGACGGTGGGCGTGCTCGGCACTGGTGCCAGCGCGCGCGCCATCGGCGTCCTCGAGGTGCTGCTCTCGAAGCATGCCGAGCCGCACGGCTACTCGTACAGGAACAAGCAGGACTGGGTTGGCAAGGTCAGCTACCGGATCGCGTCCGACGCGGCGGCCGCGGAGGCACGCGAGATGGCGCTGCACATCTGGCGATCGATCGGGGCGCGCGACGGCGGGCGCCTCGACTTCCGGTGTGACAGCGACGGGCGGCCGTCGTTCCTCGAGTGCAACCCGATCGCCGGCCTGCACGAGGTGTCCGACCTCATCGTGCTCGCCGACAACGTGGGGCTCTCGCGCGAATACGTGATCGAGCAGATCGTGGCGTCGGCCGTCGCGCGGATGCACGCTTCGTGACGGACGTCCGGCGCGCCGGCGTCTACTTCGGACTGCTCGCCGTGGTCGGCGGCTTTGCGGATCCGAACGGCGGCCTCGTCCAGGTGCCGCTGCTGTATCTGCTCAGGGATGGTCTCGGGCGCGGGCCCGAGTGGGTCGCCTGGTTCGGCGCGGCCATCGCCGTGCCGGGTCACCTGGGATTCCTGTTCGGCGCGTTTCGCGATCGCTGGCGCCCGGCGCGCTTCGGCGATCGTGCACACTTCCTCTTCGTCGCGGCGGCCGCCGCCTGCGGCTACGTGTGGCTCGCCAGCGCGCCGGCCTCGCTCATGCGCCTTGCGGCTGGCGCCGTGGTCATCGCGGTCGCATTCCAGATGTTCGATGCCTCGGCCAGCGCGCTGCTGACCACCGTGGCCCAGCGGCATCTCGCCTCTGGCCGCCTGAGTGCGGTCGTGGAAATGGCGGACAGCCTCGTCAGTGTGGCGGCCATGCTGGCGGGCGGATGGCTCGCCGGACACGCGTCAGCGCAGACGACATTCGCCGTGGCGGCAGCCGTGGCAGCGCTGATTGCCGTCTTCGGCGTCTGGGCACCTCCTGAGGTATTCCCGCCTGACCCGGCCCCGACGCGTGCGCCCCGAGAGACACTCGGCCTGACGTCGCTGCTCCACACGCGCGGGTTCGCCGCGGTGCTCGCGATTCTGCTGCTCTACAGCTTCTCGCCCGGATGGGGCACGCCGTTCTTCTTCTACCTCACAGCCAAGCTGTCCATCTCGAGCGAGGCATTCGGCGCGTGTCGCGCCATCACCTTTGCGGCGATGGCGGCGGCCACGGCGCTCTACGGCGTGCTGTGCACGCGCCTGCCGCTGAAGACGCTCCTGTGGTCCGCGATGCTGGTGAACGTGCTGCCGGGCTTCCTCTTCCTGTTCGTCACGAGTGTGCCGTTTGCGCTGGCAACCGCGGCGCTGGGTGGCCTCTGCAGCGGGTTCGGCACCATCGCACTCCTCGACCTGCTGACACGTGCCTGCCCGCCTGCACTCGAAGGAACCGCCAGCATGCTCGGTGTGTCTGCGCTCGGACTCGCGTGGACCATTGGCGACCTGCTTGGCGCGCGCATCTACCAGCAGGGTGGCTTCACGCTCTGCATCGTCATCGATGCGGTGGCGACCGTGGCGATCATGCCGCTGCTCCTGAAGCTGCCGTCCACGCTGATTGCGTACGCAGACGGTGTCCGGTCCGATGGACCACACGTCGAGGGTTGCCAATGACACGCATGGCCGTGGTGTACAACGCGCCGGCCGTCAGGCCCATCGGACAGCACGCGTCGGCGCTGACGCCGTCACCGGCGACTGGTGCGACGGCGCCGGACCCGTCCGAGACAGGCGTCCTCGATCAGGTGCAGGCGGTGTGCACCATGCTGTCGCGCGCGGGGTTCGACGCGACCGCATTCGAGGTCCACGATGTCGCCTCGCTCACGTCGCTCCTCGCCGAACGGCCGGATGCGGTCTTCAACTGCTGTGAGTCGCTGCAGGGACGGGCGGAGCTCGAGATGTGCGTGGCGGGCTTCTTCGAGATGGCCGGCCTGCCGTACACCGGATCTCGTCCACTCACGCTTGGCATGGCGCTGAACAAGGGTCTGACCAAGGCGGTGCTGCGCTCGCACGACGTACCCACCGCCCCTTCCTGCATCGTCGACTCCGTGGCAGCGGTGGAGGCGGCTGCGCACCTGCAGTTCCCGGTCATCGTCAAACCGCTCGCCGAGGATGCGAGCATCGGGATAGACGAGGGGTCGGTCGTGCAGACGCTCGATGCGCTTCGCGCGCGGGTCACCTTCCTGTTGAACGAACTGCAGGCGCCGGTGCTCGTGGAGGAGTTCGTCGACGGCCGCGAGTTCATGGTGGCCCTCCTGGCGACCGCGCCTGGCGCATGGACCGTGCTGCCGGTGGAAGAGGTGAGCTTCGCCGGGTATCCACCCGAGCATCCTCGCATCCTGACCTACGCGGCAAAGTGGCTGCCTGAGTCGCTGGCGTATCGAACGAGTGCGGTGTCGTGGCCGGAACTGCCGTCAGACCTGACCGCGCGCCTCCGGCACGTGGCGATGGCGGCTGCGTCGGCCATGGGGCTCAGGGACTACGGTCGGGTGGACGTGCGGGTGCGCGACGATGGTGCGGTGTTCGTGCTGGAGGTGAATCCGAATCCCGACATCGGGCCGGAGTCGGGCTTTGTCGCGACGGCGAAAGCCGGAGGCCTGTCGTATGAGGACGTGATCCGCACGATCGCGCAGCGCGCCCTCGACCGCGGAAGTGCGGCGGTCAGACCGTGAACTGGAGCGCCAGCAGCCGCTGGAGCTGTGCCTCGATGAAGCTCGAACAATAGCCAGCCGCCAGCGCGGCTCGCATCTGCGCGGCCGTGAGGTAGAACGCCCCCGCGATCTCACCCAGGCACTCGGCACTCCCGCACGTACACGTGAAGGGCTGCGCCATCTCCACCTCGGTGCCTGGATAGAAGAAGGTGATCGCCTCTCCCGCAGCAACCGCCCGCAGCGCGACCAGCTGCATCTCGTCGATGGCGAGACGGGCGTTCGGCCGGCAACTGTGTTCGACGTAATCCATCAGGTCGGTCCGCGCATGCTGGCCGCGGCCCACCTGCACGGTGCGCCACGTGCGCTCCGGCCCAACCTGGTCTGGCGTCCAGGAGAGGATCGGTTCACCGGCGGCAATCGGTTCGCTGGCAACCAGGCACAGGCGGAGGCGCGGTTGCACGCTCGTGGAGATGACGGTGACTTTGTTCATCGGAACTGGGCCCGCTGCGTGGTGGCTGACGGGACGGCGCAATGTACCACTTCCCGCCAAGGCACCTGCCGCCTCAACCACCCAGCCGGAGTCTGACTTTTGGGCCAAAACGGTCGTTTCAGACTCGAATCGCAACTTTGCATGTCATGTTTCTCGATTTTGATGCATGATTGGATAGCTCGCGTCGTAGACAGCTACGACTTGCGCCAACATTTGGCTGGTTCGTAGCTCGACAAACACGCAACTCATCACATTCGACCTTGAAATGGTCATGTTGCGATAGCGCCCATGACCATCGACGAAGGTATTCCATGCTTACAAGGGCCACAACCGGCGGCGACAAAGTCATCCAGTGCCTCGAGCGCGAGGGCGTGGAGGTCGTGTACGGCTACTCGGGCGGCGCGGCGATGCCGATCTTCGATGCGCTCGTCGACTCCAAGATCAAGTTCGTGCTCGTCCGGCATGAGCAGGGGGCGACGCACATGGCGGACGGCTACGCCCGGGCGACCGGCAAGCCTGGCGTGGTGCTGGTCACCTCCGGGCCCGGCGCGACCAACTGCGTGACCGGGCTGCTGACGGCGCTGATGGACTCGGTGCCGATGATTGTGCTGACCGGCCAGACCATCACGTCGATGCTCGGCAAGGACGCGTTCCAGGAAGCGGACGTCACCGGCATTACCTATCCGGTCGTGAAGCACAGCTACCTGGTCAAGAACGCGGATGACATCCCCCGTGTCATGCGGGAGGCGTTTCACATTGCGACCACGGGCCGGCCCGGTCCGGTACTCATCGACCTGCCGAAGGACATCACCCAGGGTCTGTGCGCCGCGCCCCTCGTCGAGACGGTCAGCCTGCCGGGTTATCACGTGCCCGGCCGCCCCGATCCCGCGCTGCTGAAGAAGACCGCCAGCCTGATGGCGAAGAGCCGCAAGCCGGTGCTCTACGTGGGGCACGGGGCGGTCATCTCGGACGCCGGCGAGGCCATCCTCAAGCTGGCCACGAAGCTGAACGCGCCGATCGTGAACACGCTGCTCGGGAAGGGTGCCTGCGCGGAGGATCACCCGCTGCATCTGGGCATGCTCGGCATGCACGGCACGGCCTACGCCAACCGTGCCGTGGAGCACTGCGACCTGATCGTCGCCATCGGCGCGCGGTGGGACGATCGCATCACCGGCAAGCTGTCGGAGTTCTGCCCCGAGGCGGTCAAGATCCACATCGACATCGACGTGGCCGAGTTCAACAAGGTGGTCCGTCCCGACGTGAGCCTGGCCGCCGATGCGCGCCTGGCGGTCGAGGAACTGGAACCGCTCGTGGACACGCTCGACACGGCGGACTGGCTCAAGGAGATCGCGGGCTGGCGCAAGCAGTACCCGCTGCGGTATCCCAAGAAGGGCGGGCTGCGCGCGCAGTACGTCGTCGATCGCCTCGACAAGCTCGGGGGACGCGACTGCATCATCACGACCGACGTCGGCCAGCACCAGATGTGGGCGGCGCAGTTCTGCCTGACGACGAAGCACCGCCACTGGATCTCGAGCGGTGGCGCCGGAACGATGGGGTTCGGGTTCCCGTCCGCGATCGGCGCGGCCATGGCCACGGGCAAGCCGGTCTGGACCGTCGTCGGCGACGGCGGCTTCCAGATGACCCTGTGCGAACTGGCGACCGCGAAGCTCCAGAAGGTGCCGGTGAAGATCCTGATCATCAACAACAGCTACCTGGGCATGATTCGCCAGTGGCAGGAGCTCTTCTTCGACAACCGCCTCTCCGGCGCGGATCTCGAGGGGAATCCCGACTTCATCAAGCTTGCCGCGGCCTACGACATTCCGGGCCGGCGCGTGACGCGCGCGGGCGACGTGGACAAGGCGATCAAGTGGGCCATGGCCTATAACGACGGCCCGTGCCTGATCGAGGCGGAAGTGGTGAAGGAAGACAACGTCTTCCCGATGATCCCGGCCGGTGCACCGCTGTCGGGGATGATCGTCGAGAAGCCGAAGACGAAGATGGAGAAGCCGTCGGGTTCGACGTAGCGGCCGGGCCTTCGCTGGTCTGCATTCATTTACGAGGGTTACATGGCACTGAACACCGAACCACGCGGCGCCCAGTTCGAACTCGATCCCGGCAAGGCTCCGCGCCGCCGGGAAGTTGTCGACATCGTCAAGCCGCCGCTCCACACCATCTCGCTGCTCGTGCGCAACAAGCCGGGCGTGCTCGTGCGCGTCTCGCTCGTCTTCTCGCGTCGCGGCTACAACATGGAGTCGCTGGTCGTGTCGCCGGCGCTCTCCGTGGAGGGCGCGGACGCGACGCCGGGCGAGTTCTCGCGGATGACCATCACCTGCTCCGGCGATCGCGACACGCTCGAGCAGATCATCAAGCAGCTCGAGAAGCTGATCGACGTCGTGCATGCGATCGATCACACCGGTCAGCCGGTGATCGAAAGCGAAGTGGCGCTCGTCAAGCTCAAGGCGGCGGTGGGTGACCGCACCGAGATCCTGCAGATCGCCGAGAGCTTCAAGGCGACGGTCAGCGACTTCGGCGTCGATTCCGTCATCCTGCGCTGCGCGGCAGGGACATCCAAGCTCGACGTCTTCATCAAGCTGTTGATGCCCTACGGCGTCATCGAACTGGTGCGCTCGGGCAAGATCCTGATGGCACGCGGGGCGCAGGAAACCTAGCGAACAGGGAGGGTGCCTGGTTACGCTGCCCTTGATGTCAGCTGAACGTCTCTCCGCCTTCGACATCTTCAAGATCGGGATCGGCCCCTCGAGTTCGCATACGCTCGGTCCCTGGCGAGCGGCACAGCGTTTCGTCAGCCGCCTGAACACCCGCGAATCCCTCCCGCAGGTGCGTGCGATCGGGGTGCAGCTGTTCGGCTCCCTGGCAAAGACGGGACGGGGGCACGGCACCGACGTCGCCGTGCAGGCCGGACTCCTCGGCGCCGATCCTGTGACCTGCGACATGCAGGAACTGCTCGCGCGCATCGACACCGTGAGGGTGACCGGCGAGATTGCGCTGGGCGGTCAGGGTGAAGGCGTGCGCTTCCGGCCACACGAGGACATCGAGTTCCACGTCGAGCGTGCACTCCCCCGTCATCCCAACGCGCTCACGTTCATCGCCACGCTGCGCGACGGCACGTCCGTGGAGGAGACCTACTACTCGACAGGCGGCGGCTTCATCGAGCGCGAGGGGGAGGAGGACTCGGCACGCGTGCCGATTCAGCTGCCGTTCCCGATCGACACGGCCGCCGACCTGCTGCGGTGGTGCGACGAGACCGGTTGGCCCATCTGGCGTGTCGTGCAGGAGAACGAGCGACGGTGGCGCAGCGACGCCGATACGGTCGCCGGGCTGCGCGCCTGCTGGCGCGTGATGCAGGCATCGGTCTACGACGGGTGCCACGTTGACGGCGAACTGCCGGGCGGGCTGCAGGTGGTCCGACGGGCGGCCGCGAGCGCACGGCGTCTGCTGAAGGGCGACGGGACCTCCCTGAACCATGCGGCATGGATTGACGCCATTCGCGCAAGTGGGCGCGAGTTCGGCTACGTCCTCGACTGGGTGAGTACATTCGCGCTGGCGGTGAACGAGGAGAACGCCAGCTTCGGACGTGTCGTGACGGCACCGACCAACGGCGCAGCCGGCGTGGTGCCCGCCGTGCTCCACTACTACACGACGTTCTGTGACGTATCGAAGCCCTCGCCGCGGTCGGTGACGCCTGACGACGGGTGCGATGACCCGGTCGTCCGCTTTCTGCTCACGGCATCGGAGCTGGGCTGCCTGTTCAAGAAGGGCGCGACGATCTCGGCGGCCATGGGCGGCTGCCAGGCCGAGATCGGTGTGTCGTCGGCGATGGCCGCGGCTGCACTCGCCGAGGCGCTCGGCGGCTCACCGCGGCAGGCGCTGATGGCGGCGGAAATCGCGATGGAGCATCACCTCGGACTCACATGCGACCCCGTGGCCGGCCTGGTGCAGATTCCGTGCATCGAGCGCAACACCATGGGTGCCGTGAAAGCCATCACCGCCGCGCAGCTTGCGCTCCACGGCGATCCCGCGCAGGCCCGGGTCTCCGTGGACGCAGTGATCCGGACGATGCGTCAGACGGCGCTCGACATGAGCAGCAAGTACAAGGAGACCGCCGAGGGCGGGCTGGCTGTGCACATCGCGGTGAATCTCAGCGAGTGCTGAACTCAAGGGTGCCCTTCGACGGCCACGGCTCCAGTCAGATCACCGGAGCGAGCGCAGGCCCTGACACGCACCCTCCAGCCACACCAGTGGCTCGCTCGTTGCGCACCGCCAGCGGACGGTCAGGTCACCAGGAGGCCGCCATCGACGACGAGGTTGAGCGCGTTGACGCCGGAATTGCGTAGCAGGAACTCGGTCGCATCGGCCACCTCGTCCATCGTCACGAGCCGGCCGATTGGTGTACGCGCGACGGCCGGATGATTCGTCACCGCTCGCCACTTCGGGCTGTCGCCGACGACACCCGGGTGCACGGCGTTGACGCGGTGCGGCGCAATCTCGATCGCCAGCGTTCGCACGAGGGCGGTGACGCCGCCGTTGAACGTAGTGACCATCGTGGAGCCCGGGTATGGCCGATCCTTGGCGACACCGCCGAAGAGCACGACCGAGGCGTCGGGGCTGAAGCGCGGACGAAGCACCCGAACCGTCTCGACGTAGCCCACGAGCTTGATCGTGAGCGATTTCACCGCATGGTCGATGTCGAACGCCTTCAGGCTGTTGGCGCCCTGTTCGATCGCGGTAATCACCAGGTGATCGACCGTCGTCACCGACGCGAGTGACTCGGCGATCGTCGCCGGTTGCGACAGGTCCACGCCAAGCCCCTGCGCGCCGTGACCGATTTCTGCGGCGACCTGCTCGGCCCGAGCCGCCGTCCTGCTGGTGACGATCACCTGTTCGCCCTTGCGCGCGAGCCGCTCGGCAATCACGCGGCCGAGACCGCTGCTGCCCCCGACGATCACTGCTACGCCCATGTGCTCCCTCTGTTGCGTGCCGCATGACCAGGCTCGCCGTCCGTATTGTAGAGGCAGGCCTGGCGAACCAACAGGCAGAGTGACTGACCCGGCACAGAAGATCCCGTCTGTCGACTTCGAGGCATCGCCACAGCAACGCACTGTGCTACGGTGAGGCCGACCAGTCTCAACCCTGTCCGGATTGCGGTGCGGTGCTCACATGAACCGATCAGAAGAAATCGTCAGAGATCGCGAGGTCGACGCCGATCGCGAGCGCACTCGCCAGGGCATTTGGGGCGCGCCTGTTGGCGAGGGCAAACAGATCGCCGCCGGGATGGGGAACCTTGCCGGCTGGGGCGTCTCCGCCGCGCTGATTGGCGCGCTGCTCGGCGGCATTGTCGGGCAAGGCTTTGGCGGCGCCATCGTCGGTGGACTCGTGTTCGGTGGCGGACTGTGGTTCATGGCGAACGTCGCGAAGCGCACGGGCGCGTACCACCGCGACGCTCGCCCACTCGTGTGGACCGCGGGCGGCGCAGCCGTGGGCGTCGCCATCGGCGCGTTCGTGTCGATGACGGCAGGCGGGCCATTCTGGATTGCGGTTCAGACGTGGGCGATTTTCCTCGGCGGGCTGTCCGGACTCTTCTGCTGGATAGCACGCGGAAGCGCGCGTCGCGATGTCGATCCCGACTCGATCAAGAAATACAACGACGAGTGGAACCGGAAACACGGCTACGGGCCAACGGACAAGGTGCCGTGAAGGGCTCGGAGGGCGCTATCGCTCGCGAAGACAGGCGATGCGAGCGAAGGTGGATGGCAGCGACTCGAGCCCAGAAGTGAGCGCCGCTCGCTGGCTGCGGAGGACATCCTTCGCGAGTGTTAGCGGGAACGTGGCCTGCCAACCGTAGCCACGAACGTAGTGAGTGTCTGGCGAAGGTTGGCGGAGAGGGTGGGATTCGCTCCTTGCCCCGATGTTGAAAACAAAGAACTTAAGGGATTTCCGCTCCCGCGGCAACCGCAGGAGCCGCATCAGACGCTCCTGTTTGGAACGTAATTGGAACACGGGCTGCTCCTCGGCGGCCGTCCTGAGTCTTGGTGACCCTCGCAGCTTAATGGCTCACTCGCCTCTCGCAGAATTGGACGTATCATCGGCGAATGGCCGCTCCCGAACAACGCACCGGACTACAGGCACGTTCAAGGCTTCTCCGCGAAAGGGTGGTAGACCTGAACTCCCGTCTCAAGGACCGGCGCGCTAAGGAGTTTCTTCAGACATCCGTCTTCAATCACCTTGACGATGTTGACGACTTCCTGCTGGCCGACGCCAAGTCTGGGTCTTCTTCGACGGTTTGGACCTCTACGTGGCTAGACGCGGCAGAGACAATGCTCCGAATCGCCGAGCAAAGCTTTGAGACGTTCGAGGTCCAAGTGAAGAGGTATGGTGGACCCGAACACGTCAGGCTGATTGGTTAGGACTGGCGCCCATGTCCCAGCCTGAAGAGAACAAAGAGAACGAAGCGGCAGACGCGCAGACCATTACCAAAGGCCTTAAGAGGCTCTCTCACATCCTCAAGCTACGAGAAGATTTCCTTGCAGACCTCCTACTCGACAAGGACGACTGGTCCTTCGTAGTGAAGTCACACGCTCTATTGGAAGCGGCGGTGTGTGCCTTATTGGTGGTGCACCTTCGCAAGCACGAGTTGGACGAAGTGTTGTCCGAACAGGTCGAAATGAGCGCCAGAATCGAAATGACGAAGGCGCTGGGGCTGACCACTGACGCAGACCGAAAGGCGATGCGAGCGCTCAGCAACCTTAGGAACAGGCTTGTGCACAACGCGAAGGACACGAACTTTAGATTCGTCGAGCACTTCAAGAACAAGGATGTGAGGAGGAACTTCTCGGACACATTTGGCCACGCCTGGCCGGACCCCGTACCCGGCACAGACCCAAGCACATCGCGCTCGGACTACGTCATCGCCAACCCAAAGCTGGCCATCTTTCAGTCGGTCACTGGCATCGCCTTGCACGTTGTCTCAGAGATGGCGAAGATTCAGGACGAGCTGATGGTTCAAAGCCTGCAATCAGCCATTCTTGGGCACAAGCGTTCTCCGGACGCCGCGCAGTAGGTGAACCAGCATTCTCGCGCGGGCGTCGGCTTCGGTCTCAGCCCACTGACAATGCTGGTACTTGGAGTGGTCTCCTGGGGCGAAGTTGAGACAGCACGATTCTTCGTTGTCGCCGTCTTCGTTGCCGTCGTCCCCCCGATAACACCCAACGTGGCGAGGTAGCAACATCCCGAGTTCGGCGACGGTGAAGGCTGCGTACGCAACTTTCACGTCTGCTGTCCCTACGACACCGCCCTCGACCAGACCTAGTGCTGTTGCGGCTATTGAGTTTGTTGAGTGGCGGAGAGGGTGGGATTCGCTCCTTGCCCCGCTGTTGAAAGCAAAGGACTTAAAGGATTTCCGCTGCCGCACCAACCGCAGAAGCCGCATCAGACCCGCCTCTTTGGAACGTATCAGGAACACGGCCGAGGGCTAGAATCCCCGCATGAATGCTGAGGAGCAGAAAGCGGCGGAGGAACGAAGAATCTTCTCCGCGTTCCTAAACTGCGAGCGAGCGCCCCGTTCGCGCCAAGATTCGATTGAGAGTCGTCGACCGCCAGAGCCCGACATCCTCTGCGTTTTGGATGACGGTAGCTCCGTTGCCTTCGAGCTTGTCGAAATCGTTGAAGGCGATTGGGCGCAGTTGGTGGGAAATCAGATTCGCCTGCAAAAGTCTTTGGACGTAGCTCATGAGCATCGCGGTCAACCTCTAGCAGCCAAATTCAGCGACGGCCTGCTATACATTCGCTACCAGCCGACTGCCAGGTTGAGAGAGCGAGAGACGGTTACGCCTGACCTCTTCGAATTTCTGAACGCCCTACCGGACGGAGTGAAGGGAGATGTGCAACCGACTGGAGCCCTAGCCAGCGTGGTTCGTTCAGTCGGAATCTCTCGCGGAAACTTTGGGCCAGGTCCGTTCTTTCAGGTAGAAGCCGCTGCGTCAATTGGCGACCCTACGGCAGAGAGAATAGAAGCGAAGTGGGCCAAACGATATGACACCGAACACCCCATCGAACTACTTGCCTACTACCACCTGCATCCACCCATTCCCGAGGAGTTCTGGATACGGCGAGTGAGAGACTTCGTGGAATCAAATTGGTCGACGTCTCCGTTTCGAAGAGTCTGGGTCTGCGACCCTGGCAGCCAACGAATTCTGTTCAGCTGCGCAAGGGACAGCTGAAGTCTAGGGCGTGGTTCAGCACCCGCTTGTCACTAGCTTGGACACCGCCCAGGATTTGCACCTGGGATGAGAAGGCACAGGCCGTTCACTTCGCAACGCCTCTCCTAGAACTTAGCGTCTACCTTTTCCGCCACGGTGTCTTGTGCTCGTAGCTGGTTCTGCGTGAGCATCCCAGCATCAGGTCAGTGTCGTCACAACGCGTGATTGACACGAGCACATGTCCAAATCAAACCACGCCAGAAGGATTCTGCAAGGTGCAGTTGTCCACAGGCCAGCAGGGTGGACCATCCCACCCACGCCTCAACATCTAGTTTGGAACGTATTGGGTACACACAACCGCGAGGCGGTCTGTGAAGCTGTTGCGGCTATTGAGTTTATTGAGTGGCGGAGAGGGTGGGATTCGTATCTACTCGAATCTCAGACACTTGAGAAGTGCGGTAGATCCTCAGCTATCGAATCACCAGAAACTACGAAATTCTCAGATGGCCGTACATAACTCGTACGCGGATTCTCGGGTCGTATTACCCTCGTAGCATGCCGCAAGGCGCGCTGGCCCTCTACCGTCGGCACCTCGCAGAATGCCCTCACGCCAGCAAGGGCAACCGGTGGACGCGCTGCCATTGCCCGATCTGGGTGCAAGGCTCGATCGGCGGCGAGGCGGTGCGCCGGAGCATGAACACCGCCAACTGGACGGCCGCCTCGACCAGCGTTCACCAATGGCAGTCGTCGGGCCGCATCGGAGTGCTCAAGCCTGAGCTTCCGTCGATTGCCGAGGCCGTCGCCGCGTTCCTGAAGGAAGCTGAGACCAGGAACCTGGCGGCGACAACGATTCAGAAGCGCCGCGAACTCCTCGAAGGCAAGCTGCTTCCGTTCTGCAAGGGCAAGGGCTTCCGGCAACTGCGCGATCTCACCGTCGACCGGCTTCGCGCCTTCCGCCACGGCTGGACGTACTCGCCGTTGTCGGCAGCCAAGCGCCTTGAGTACCTGCGCGCGTTCTGTCGGTTCTGCGTCGACTCCGGCTGGATGGAACGCAACCCGGCCTCGGCGCTCAAGGCAACGAAGGTGTCGCACCGCCCCACGCTGCCGTACTCCGACGAGGAGGTGAACCGCCTGCTTGAGGCCGCTCGAAAGATGCACGGGTTCGGCCGATACGGCCCGCGCATCGAGCCGATGATCCTCCTGCTTCGATACTCCGGGTTGCGCATGCAGGACGCTGCTTGCCTGGAGCGGAAGCGGCTGGCGGACGACAAGCTCTTCCTGTACCAGCAGAAAACCGGGACACCGGTGTACTGCCCGGTGCCGCCGGAGGTCGTCACGTCCCTCAGCGCCCTCGAGAACAACGATGAGCGGTACTTCTTCTACGATGGCAGCAGCCAGCGTGAGAGTATGGTCAAGAGCTGGGACCGTGTGTTCAAGAAAGTCGGAGAGACGGCCGCTCCGCCGGTCGCCAGGTGCCATCCGCACCGCTTTCGCGACACGTTTGCGGTCTCGCTGCTGCTCAAGGGCGTCTCGCTCGACAGCGTGTCGAAGCTCCTCGGCCACAGTTCCATCAAGATCACCGAGCGTCACTACGCCCCTTGGGTGAAGGCGCGGCAAGACCAACTTGAGGCAGAAGTCAGGAAGATCTGGGATGCTCAACGCTAGGCCGCCGCTTCCTCTGACTGAGCGTCATGCGCTCCCTGATCTAGAAGAACGCTAATTTGGCCGCGTAGCTTACCGACTCTCGCGCATGCGTCGCGCACTGGCGGTGTGGGTTGCCGCGGCACGAGACGCACGATCTTCACTGCCAGCAGCCGACGAGGCGAAGGCAAGGACACCGACCATCCACGCCGGACTACCTCACCTCCACCGCCACCTCTTCCGCAATCGGAGTCGTCGCCGTCTGAGTCTGCGCGTCCAGCGCCAGCCGCAGCTTGTAGCGACCGGCAGTCTGCGTCACGACGCCGATGATCGAGTGGTTCGCGAGTTCCTCGGTGCCACGCACTGACGCTTTGATCGCTGATTCGGCGTGAGCCGCGTCACCGTCGTTCAGAAAGTCGGCACTGAACGTCCCGAGATAGGTCGTCTCGGCGCCCGCACCGTGGAAGTAGAAGTGCACCTCCGAGAACACTCTTGCCCCTGGACGACTCGCTGGCAGCACACATTCGCGCGGTCCGGTGGATTGGCACGCGAACTCCGAATCCGGGTTGTCGCGGTCACCGTGCATGATGATCCAGGACACGTGCGGCAGACCAGAAGGGACACCAGCTGGCTCTGGCGCTCGCTTGGCGCAGGCAGCGGTGAAAAGCAGGAGGAAGGCGCAGGTCGTCACGCGCTGCGTCGCACACACCTCGTTCATCTTTATGACCGGCTTCCATCCTCGTACATGAGGAGACGAAGCGCGTTCGCGATCACCAACAGCGTGCTGCCTTCGTGGATGGCGACCGCGACACCGATCCCAGCGACACCGGTCACAGCCGTGATAGCCAACGCCGCAATCACTGACATCGACACAAGGAGATTTTGTCGGATGATCGCCCGCGCTTGCCGAGAGAGCCCGACGGCGAACGGCAAGCGGCTCAGGTCGTCAGCCATGAGGGCGACGTCCGCCGTCTCGAGCGCGGTCGCAGTACCCGCCGCCCCCATCGCGATTCCGACGGTGGCGTGCGCCAACGCTGGCGCGTCATTGACGCCATCCCCGACCATCGCGACGCGCCCGTACTCGCTCAGGAGTGCCTTGATCGCAGTTACCTTGTCGTCTGGTAGCAATTCACCCTTTACTTGGTCGACACCTACCTCTCGGCCGATGGCCGCGCCGACGCCTTGGTGATCACCTGTGAGCATCACGATGTGCCTGATCCCATCGGCGCGTAGGCGCTGAAGCACTTCGCGGACTGCGTCACGAGGACGATCCGCCAGGCCGACAACGCCGAGCCACTGCTCCGCTCGTCGCACGATCATCACGCTATACCCGCGCTCCTGCAGTGCCCGCACACGGTCCCCAATCTCAGAGGGGAGTACCGCACTCGAGTCCTCGAAATACCTTGGATTGCCGATCTCGACCAACTGCCCACTTACGAGCGCGCGGATCCCGCGGCCTGTCACACTCACGACATCCGAGGCGGACATCTCCGGAACGTTGTCTGTGACCGCCTTCCTTACGACGGCCGCGGCCAGCGGATGTGCCGACTGGCGCTCAACGGCGGCGGCCAGGCTGAGGAGTTCGCGCGCGTCGACACCAGTCAACGCGAGGATGTCGGTCACCTCCGGCCGACCCGTGGTGAGCGTGCCGGTCTTGTCCAGAGCGATCGCCCTTACGGTACCAAGGTTCTCCAAGTGCATGCCGCCCTTGATCAGGACGCCGCGACGGGCCGCCTGCGCCACCCCTGCCAGTACCGTTGCGGGCGTTCCCAGCGCCAGCGCGCAGGGCGACGCCGCGACCAGAAGCGCCATAGCACGGTACAGGCTGGTTGACCAGTCCCACACTCCAAGGAGCGGCGGCAGGGCTATAAGCAGGACATCGGCAACCAACACGACGGGCACGAACACCCGTTCAAAGCGATCGGTAAACATCTGCGTGGGCGCCTTCTGGGTCTGGGCCTCCTCGACGAGCTTGATGACGCGGTCGAGCGCGCGATCGCCGACAGCGGTCGTCGTCTCGATAGTGAGCGCTCCTTCGCCGTTGATCGCCCCGGCAAACACGGAGTCGCCTTCTGTCTTGTCGACCGGCATGGATTCACCCGTGATGGGCGCCTCGTTAAGTGCGGAACGCCCCCTCACAATCCTCCCGTCGAACGGGACGCGGTCGGCAGGCCGCACGAGGACCCGCTCGCCCACGCGGACAGTCTCGATTCCAACCTCTTCCACCCGACCTCCTCGCTCGACCCACGCCATCGTCGGGGCCAACTCTGCGAGGGCGCGAATCGACGCGCGAGCCCGCCCGAGTGCGTAGTGCTCGAGTGCATGCGCGAGCGAGAACAACGTCAGCAGGAATGCGCCCTCTGCATACTCGCCGAGCACGCCGGCGCCGATCGCGGCCAGCAACATCAGCAGATCGATATCGAATGCGACACGGCCCTTCCGAATGCCCGTGACCGTGTGACGCAAGAGATCGAAGGCGCCGAAGACATACGACAAGGCATAGGCCACGAGCGAGGCCCAGCCGAGACCTACTGTCCGGCTGATGACCAATCCGGCCGCCAGGAGACTTGCGGCCGTCAGACTCCAGGCCAGTTCGCGGTTGCGCGCGTACCAGGAGGTCGTCGGTCCCACCGCGGCCCCGAGCGACCCAAGCAGGATCTCGAGGGACGCCGGCACGAATCGGGCCCGCTCGAATTCCACAAAGATTGACTGCGCTGCTTGGTTCGCAGACACCGCGATCACGCCATCCAGGTCAAGGACCTGATCCTCGAGTCGACGGCCGGCATCCTCGCCGGCCACCAGTCGCAACGGCTACACGCCGTGACCGTAACGCTCGTGCACACTCATGCCCACCAGCCGGGCCATTTGTTCCACTCGCTCGATGGTCAGCCTGTCTGGGTCGAAGTGGATGCACAGCTTCGATCCGGCTGCGCTGTCGAGCACGTGAGTGCTCAGTACACCGTCATGCTGCTGCAGCAGCTCCTCCACGCGCCGTACGCAGGCGTCCTTCGCGTCTGGCGCCTCAGGCAGCAGAACCGGGAGATCGAGCCGAAGGTTCGCCACTAGTGTCGTACCCACATGGACAGGGTGATCATCAGCAGGGCTGTCACCCCCAGAAGGACCACCACCGTTGACGACCAGTCCCATCCCGCGTCGTCGACAGTCTCAGGAGGAGCGTGCTTGCCTCGCGTCTGCTCGCCGGAGTTCACAGGGCCTCCGCGCCGCGGCGTCCGGAGCGGATGTTCACGCAGTCCGCAATCTCAGAGACGAACACCTTGCCGTCACCGGCTCGGCCGGTGTGAGCGGCGCGCTCGACCGCGCCGACTACACGCGGCAGGAGCTGGTTTGTAACGACGATCTCAAGCTTCACCATCTCTGTTTCCCCGTACTCACGATCACCAACTGGCTGGGTCCAGACCCGCCGGCCCAGGCCTCGGACCAGCGATACGGTGACGCCAGGCAGTTCGGGAATCTCGTGCAGTCCCTGCACGACGTCGTCCATTCGCTCGGGGCGAATAATGGCTTTGACTTCGTATAGCTTCATAGTTCAACCTCCGGGCGTTCACGTTCGAACCAGCGGTACAGCGCCGGCAACACGAGCAGCGTCAGCGTGGTCGAGGTGATCAGTCCGCCGATGACCACCGTGGCCAGCGGCTGCTGCACTTCCGCTCCGGCACTCGTCGACACCGCCATCGGAATGAAGCCAAGCCCTGCCACGAGCGCCGTCATCAGCACCGGCCGCAGCCGCAGTTCCGCCCCGCGACGCACGGTCTCGTCGACCGTCAGTCCCTGGTCACGCAACTCGCGGAAGTACGACACCATGACGACACCGTTCAGCACGGCCACGCCGAAGAGCGCGATAAAGCCGATGCCCGCAGAGATGCTGAACGGCATGCCGCGCAGGAACAGGGCCACCAACCCTCCGGTCGCCGCGATCGGAATGTTGAAGTAGATGAGCAGCGCCGGCTTCACGGCGTTGAACGTCGTGTAGAGCAGCACGAAGATGAGGAAAAGCGCCAGCGGTACGACGAGGCTCAGCCGCCGGGTGGCACGTTGGAGGTTCTCGAACTGGCCGCCATACTCGACGTAGTAGCCCGGCGGCATCTGCACCCGCGCCCCGATGGCACGCTGCACATCGGCGATGAAGCTCCCGAGGTCGCGGCCGCGCACGTTAGCCTCGATGCTGATCTTGCGGTGGATGTTCTCCCGGCTGATCTGCGCGGGTCCCTCTTCGAACACGAGCTCGGCGAGCTGGGAGAGGGGGATCATGCGTCCGCGCGAATCGGCAATCCGGATGTTCCCGATGGCGTCGACATCGGCCCGATGGTCGCGATCGAAGCGCACTTGCATCAGGAAGCGACGTTGGCCCTCGAGCACCTCCCCTACAGGACGTCCACCGAGGGTCCGCACGGCGTCGAGCACCTGGGCCGCGTTGATGCCGTACCGCGCGATCTCGTCGCGGCGGATCCGCACCCGCAGGTAGGGCAGCCCGCTGGTCTGTTCCAGCTTCACGTCCGCAGCGCCTGGCACGCCGTCGACGGCGGCGACGATATCCGCGCCCGTCTTGCGCAGTTGCTCCAGGTCGTCGCCAAAGACCGTGATCGCCACGTCCGAGCGCACCCCGGCGATCAGCTCCTGCACGCGCAGTTCGATCGGCTGCGAATAGCTGAACACGTTGCCGGGTACGTCGCGTTCGAGGGCTTCGTTGAATTTGTCAATCAACCCCTCTCGCGTGGTCGCCGTCGACCACCCGGCGTGGTCCTTGAGAATGACGTAGATGTCGCTCGTCTCGATGCCCATGGGGTCGGTGGGAATCTCTGCGACGCCCGTTCGCGAGACGACCGTGACGACCTCCGGGAACTGTTTCAACGTCCGCTCGATGGTGGTGGTACTCGCCGTCGATTCGGAGAGCGCGACACTGGGCAGACGCCACGCCTGGATCGCAATCGCTCCTTCGTCCAGACGAGGGATGAACTCGGACCCCATGAACGGAATGAGACCCAGCGACAGCACGAAGATCCCCGCGGCGACGCCACCCGTCAGCCGCGGATGGTCGAGCGTCCAGGCTAGCAGCGGCTGGTAACGGTCCTTGGCCCAGTGCACCACGCGCGGCTCCCGCTCCTCGGTGTGCCGACGGAACGCCAGCGTCGCGAGCACGGGCATCAGCGTGAGCGCGAGGATCAACGAACCGATCAGCGCAAAGACGACCGTGAGCGCCATCGGCCGGAACATCTTCCCCTCGACTCCTTCGAGCGTGAGGATCGGGAGGTACACGATGATGATGATCAGCACGGCGAAGAAGATGGGCCGGGCCACTTCCCGGCCGGCCTCTCGAATGATCTCTTCTCGGGGTTGACCGGCCTTCGCGTCGCTCAGTCGACGGACGATGTTTTCGATCATCACGACTGAGCCATCGACGATCAGGCCGAAGTCAATAGCCCCCAGGCTCATCAGGTTGCCTGACAGACCTGCCTGGACCATCCCCGTGAACGCGAAGAGCATCGAGAGCGGGATGGCTGATGCGACGATCAGCCCGCCTCGCACATTCCCGAGCAACAGGAGCAGCACGGCGATGACGAGCACGCCGCCTTCGATCAGGTTCTTCTGCACGGTGCCGATGGTCTTCTGCACCAGCGCGGTTCGGTCGTAGTACGGTTCAACGGAGACCCCCGGCGGCAGGCTCTTCTTGATGTCGTCCAATGCGTCTCGGACGCGACTCGCGACGACGCGCGAGTTTTCGCCCATGAGCATCATCACGACGCCGGTCACGGTCTCCCCATTCCCGTCTCGGGTGACGGCGCCCTGGCGCACTTGCGGCGCGAGCACCGTCTGCCCCAGGTTGCGGATATAGACCGGGGTACCATCCTGCGCCGCGCTGACGACGATGTTGTCGATGTCGCTGGTGCGCTCCACGAGCCCTTCGCCGCGGATGACGTACTGCTCCTGCGCCCGTTCGAGGTAGGCGCCGCCCGCGTTGGCGTTGTTCTGCTCGAGCGCCTCAAAGACGCGATTCAGGGGCACCTTGTATGACACCAGCTTGTCGGGGTCGAGCTGCACCTCGTAGGTCTTGAGTTCTCCGCCGTAGGAGTTCACCTCGACTACGCCCGGGACGGATCGCAAGCGGAACGCAATGTCCCACTCGAGGATGCTGCGCAGGTCCATCAACGACTGGCCCTTCGCCCCTCGCACCTCGAACTGGAAGATCTCGCCCAGCCCCGTGCTGATCGGGCCCATCGTCGGCGTGCCGAGCCCCGCCGGAATCGCTTCGCGCGCCTCGGGGAGCCGCTCCATGACCAGGCGCCGGACGAAGTACAGGTCCATCCCCTCTTCGAAGTAGATGTAAACGGAGGACAAACCGAACCGCGAAATCGAGCGGATGTCGGTGATGCCAGGGAGGCCGCTCATCGCGGTCTCAACTGGGAAGGTGATGAAACGCTCGACCTCCGCGGGACCGAGGCCAGGGGCTTGTGTCAGCACCAACACCTGGTTGGGCGTGACGTCCGGCACCGCGTCGATGGGCAGCCGGAGCATCGAGTAGACCCCGACCCCGACGAGCACGGCCGTCAGGACGAGGATGATGAACTTGTTGCGAAGCGAGAAATCGATGAGACGATGCATGACCCGTCGCCTTCCCTATTCGCCGCCGATGCGTTCGCGGAGCAGCGCCGTCTTCAGGTAGAAGCTGCCAGCCGCCACCACCCGCTCGCCGGCGGCCAGGCCGGAGCGGAGCTCCACGAACTCGCCGGCCGTGGTGCCGACCTCGACGTTCTGCCTGGCGAAGTGCGTGTCGTCTTTCGGGACGAACACCACGGACTGCCCATCAACAGCCTGGATCGCAGCGGCAGGCACGATGACCGCCTGGCGATTCTCCGACGTCGGCATCCGGACGCGGGCGAACATGTCGAGCTTCAACGCGGAATCCGGATTAGCGACGACGACTCTCGCCTTCGCGGTCCGGGTCGCCGGGTCGATCAGGTCGGTGATGTAATCGACCTTGCCGATAAACGCCCGGTCTGGGAAGGCGTCCACGCGGACCAGGGCTTCGCCACCGGAACCGACCTTGACGATGTCCTTTTCGTAGATGTCCGCCAGCACCCACACCGTCGACAGGTCCGTGACCGTGAAGAGCTCCCGTTCGGGCTCGGCGACCTCACCCACGGCCACGTCGTACTTGGTGATCACGCCGTCGAAGGGGGCGCGCAGCACGGCATGCGAGGCCACCCGATGGGGGCTGGCACCGTCGGTCGGGGCCAATTGCCGGATGTCGCCGTCATCAAGGCCGAACCGGTGCAATTGCTCCTCGATGCGTGATGCGGAGGCCTGATCCCGTGCCACCGCTGCTTCCGCAGTCCTCAACTCCGCTTCGCGCAACTCGAGCGTCTGTTGGGCGATCGCTTCAAGCGTGATAAGCGCGCGACCGCGCTCGACGACCTTGCGCTTCACCTCGAGATCGGACTCCGACTGGCGCAGGACAGCGCGCGCGCTGAGGTACTCGCCGACGAACTCGCCCAACTGAATGTTGTCGTAGGTCGCGAGCGCCTGACCCTTGCGGACGCGCTCACCCAACCGGACGGAGACCTGCTCGATCAGCCCGCGTGCGAGCGGGCGCACATGCGCCACGCTCGTATCGGGTGCGGTCACCGTGCCGGTCACGTCGATCGTTGACGGGACGCGGCGGGTTTCAGCGGTCGCGACCTGGAGGCCCGCATTCCGTTGCGCCTCCGGCGTCATCGTCACCGTGCCGACCGTCGCCGCGGCCGGCGCAGCGGTCTCCTGGGTCGGTGCCGGTCGAGAGGGTCGAACCAGGAGCCACACCGTGCTGCCTGCCACGACGGCGGTCACGATGATGACAAGGAGAAGGGCGAGCGGCGAGATACCTGGTCGTTCAGACATCGGGGATTCTGCTGTGGTCATAAGGCCGTCCGTCAGGGCTGCGTCAGGGGGCTGCCGATGGCGGCTGCCAGTTCCACGAGGCTGATCTGTCGATCGAAGAGCGCGCGGTTGTACGTCCGCTGCGTGTCGCGGTAGGCGCGCTGGGCGTCGAGCAGATCAATGAGATTGGCATCGCCCAGGCGGTAGGCCGCCAGGACGATGTCGCGTGATTCGCGTGAGGGGGTCAGGAACTCGCGTTCGATCGCGGCCACGCGCGTGCGACTGACGTCCACGGCATTTGTCGCTTGCTGGACGTCGAGGGCCACGGTCAGCGCGGCGGCGTCACGCTGGTGCTGCGCCACGCGCGCCTCGGCGTCCGCTCGCGCGACGCCACCGGCGTTGCGATTGAACAGCGGCACAGGCACCGTGACGCCGAACGCGACGGTGTTCAAGCCGCCGAGGTGACTGTATCCGCCGCCAACCGTGACGTTGGGACGACGGAGGGCGCGCTGCAGACGAGTCTCGGTATCCGCGCGTTCCACGGCCGATGCGGCCGCCTGGAGGTCGGGTCGCTCGGCCACGGCGCGCGCACGCAAGCTGGACACGTCGAGACCCGGGCCAGGCGCGCCGCCCTGGTTCCCCACCGCGAGCGGCACGGCCAGGGTGTCGGTGACGTCGATGGGTTGGGCCAGGTCGGGTGCATTCAGCAGCGTGAGCAGCGCCGCGCGGGCGTTCCTGAGGGCGAGTTCGCTCGCGAAGGCGTCATCGACAAAGCGTAGGCGTTCGACTTGCGTGCGGCGCAGTTCGCCGCCGGAGATTTCTCCTTGCGCGAAACGAGCCTGGTTAACGGAAATGATCTGCTCAATCTCCGCCAGCGTCGTGCGAGCGACTTCGAGGTCCGCCTTGGCCAGCACGACCTGGAAGTACGCCTTGCGGACATCGAGCTCGACGCGGCGCTGCGCGTCCTCGGCTTGACTGGTGGCGACCCGAACGCCGGTCGCGGCGGCCTCGAGCCGCAAGCGTCGACGGCCGGCCGTCTCGAGTTCCTGGTCCACGCGGATCAGGTATTCGTGATCGTCCGGCACGGCCGGCCGCGCCGCGGGGGGGCGTCCGACTGAATCGAAAGTTACCGCCGGGTTCGGGCGGGCACGAGCGGTCACGCGATCCGCCGTGGCGACTTCAATCGAGGCGCGCGCTGCCTGTAGTATCGGGTTGCGCTCGTACGCCAGCCGGACAGCGTCCTCAAGCGTCACCTGCGGTGGAAGGCTGGACTGCGCACAGGCCGGCGCCGGAGTCGACACGGCGGCCCA
>JAXLRA010000011.1:0-266120 GCA_046331345.1 Vicinamibacterales bacterium
AGGCCCTTCGCTTTCGAGAATTCCTTCTTGTTCCAGCGACCAGCCCGGAGTTCCGCGACGCTGTCGGGAATGCGCCGATCGAGCGCGAGAATCAGGCCGAGGGTCAGTTCCGCAACGGCGATGGCATTCTTGCCGGGACAGTTCGAGACGTAGACACCACGGCGTGACGCCGCGGCCACATCGATCGTGTTGTAGCCCGCACCCGCCCGCACGATCAGCGCGAGCGAGCCCGCCTCGATCATGGCCGCGGTGACCGCGGTGCTGCGGACGATGAGCACGTCGGCCTGCGTCTGGCTGATGGCGTCGCGCAGCGCGTCGTCTTTCAGGTCGGGCTGGAAGAGCACCTCGCATCCGGCAGCCGTCAGGCCGTCGATGCCACTCTGCTCGAACTTGTCGGCGATGAGTACTTTCATGGTTCAGATGACGTGGAGGAGAAGGCCGTCGCGCAGCTTCGGCTCGAACCAGGTGGACTTCGGCGGCATGATGGCGTTCGCATCCGACACAGCCATCAGGTCGGCCACCGACACAGGGTACAGAGAGAAGGCGACGGCGAAGCTGCCCGAGCGCACGAGGCGCTCGAGTTCTCCCGTGCCGCGTGCCCCACCGACGAAGTCGATGCGCTTGTCGGTGCGCACGTCCACGATATTCAGGAGCGGAGCCAGCAGCTTGTCCTGCAGGACGCTCACGTCGAGCGAGGCAATCGCATCGGTCGGATCGGGCGCCATCTTCGGCGTCAGCGTGTACCAGCTGCCTTCCAGGAACATGCTGATCTGCCCCTGCTGCCCGGGAACCGCCGGACCAGGCGCGATCGAGAACCGATCCGCGACGGCAACGCGGAACTGCTCCGCACTCAGGCCGGCCAGGTCCCTGACAACGCGGTTGTAGGGAAGGATCTGCACCTGATCGTGCGGGAACGCCACGGCCAGCACGGTCCTGAAATCCGCGCCGTCACCGGACGGATGCGCGGTCGCCCGTCCCTCGGCAATCTCGGTCCGCGCGCGAGCCGCGCTCGCGGCACGGTGGTGGCCATCCGCGATGTAGAGGGTGTCGATGCGGGTGAAGGCCGCCACGACGGCGTCGCGCTCAGCCCCCTGCACGCGCCAGAGCGTATGCTGCACGCCGTCCTGAGCCGTGAAGTCGTAGAGGGGATTGCCGGCGACGACATGGCGCGAGATGTCGTTCACGTCGGCCGTGGCCCGATAGGTCAGGAACACCGGCCCGGTCTGCGCCCCGAGCGCAATCATGTGCCGGGTGCGGTCGTCTTCCTTGTCGCGACGCGTGCGCTCGTGCTTGCGGATGATGTCCCGGTCGTACTCGTCGATCGAGAAGCAGCCCGCGATGCCGATCTGCTCATGCGTGCCCATCCGCAGGCGATAGAAATAGAGGCTGGGCTCGGCCTCCCGCTCGAAGTGTTCCTGCGTCAGCGTGGTGAAGTTCTCGAAGGCACGCGCGTAGACGGTGTCCGCATACGGATCGACGCCAGGGGGCAGGTCGATCTCGGCCCGCGACACATGCAGGAAGCTCGAGGGGTGGCCTTCCGCGAGCAACCGCGCCTCCTCGGTGTTGACGACGTCGTAGGGCACGGAGGCCACGGCTGCGGCTGACTCGGGTCGTGGGCGAAGGGCGCGGAACGGATGCAGGGTGGCCATCAGCCGCGATTATCGCACCTCGCATCGCGGAGTTCGCGTGGCGACATCGGCGTCGGAAGAGCGGGCGACAGTTGTCGCTCGTCGCGTCTCACCCGAAGGGCTTGTCCCACTTGAACCGGATCCGGAAGCCGCGCTTCTGCTCGGCACGAGGCTCGGCGCGCCTGACCCGGTGGACCGATGCGGCTCGCGGCGTGCGCGCCCTGCGAATGGACCGTGCTGGCACTGCGGTCGCGGCGACTGGCGCGTCCGCCTGCGTTGGTGCAGACGGGAGCACGTAGTCGGTGGTGCGCGCCGGCGGCGGGCTGACGTCGGACGGCCGCGGCCTCACGGCGTCACCGGCCGACATCATGGCAATGCCAACGACGGCGCAGGTCGCCAGGGGAAGCAGGCTGCCGGCACGCAGACGCTCGGACCGTCGCCCCTCGACCGGGGCGGGGTCCCATTCGCGCTCGTAGCGCTCGCGGTCGGCTTCGCGCAGGTGGCGTCGCAATGCCGCGTGCTCGGCCCCGAGCCGCCGGCGGTCCGGGCTCGGGCTGGGCTGGGTCGCAGGTGAGGACATGCCGTCCCCACCTTGCGAGATGCGCGCCAGTCCTAGCTCGTCTTGTCGAGGCCCGCGAGACCGAAGAGGACCGTGCCCAGCGCGGAGTAGTCGAGGTCGCCGCCTCCCGCAGAGGCGAGTGCGTTGAGCAGCTGCGTCACGACGGCAGTGGCAGGTATCGAGACACCGTGCGCGCCCGCCGTCTCGTTCGCGAGCCGCAGATCCTTCTGGTAGAGCCTCGCCCGGAAGCCCGGCACGTAGTTGCCCTTGAGCATCCGCTCGCCGTGTACTTCGAGCACGCGGCTGGCGGCAAAGCCACCCATCAGCGCCTCGCGCACCTTCGCCGGGTCGACACCAGCCTTGCGCGCGACCGCGAACGCCTCGCTCACGCCAGCGAGCGCGCCGCCAATGGCGATCTGGTTGCACACCTTGCAGATCTGCCCTGACCCTGGCTCGCTCCCGACGTGGACGATGCGTTCGGGGTTGCCCATGGCTTCGAGGATGGGCCGCACGCGCGCGACAGCGTCAGCATTCCCGCCAATCATGATCGACAGCGTGCCGTTGATAGCCCCGATCTCGCCGCCGCTGACCGGAGCGTCCAGCATCGCACTGCCCTTCGCCGCAACGGCGGCGGCGAACGCTTTCGTGGCGACCGGAGAGATGCTGCTCATGTCGATTACGACCGAACCTGGCCGCAGGGTCTCGAGGACGCCTCCAGGCCCGTGCAGCACCGCCTCGACATCGGGGGTGTCCGGCACCATCGTGATCACGACGGTGGCGCGAGCAGCGACATCCGCAGGCGACGTCGCGCCGACGGCGCCAGCTCCGACGAGTTCGTCGATGGACGGCTGGCTCCGGTTGAAGACGATGACCTGATAGCCCTTCGCCAGTATGTGCTTCGCCATGGGGCGCCCCATGACCCCAAGGCCGATGAACCCGACTGTCTCCATGAACGGACTCCAGGAATCGCAGATGTCTGATTTCAGAGTTCAGATTGCAGATTGATTTCAGAGTAGCCCGGTGCGCGGCGCCGGTCGACTGGCGTGTACCGCGCGGTGGGCGCGATTGTAGCCCGACCTGCAATCGGCGATTCCAATCTGAATTCTGCAATCTACAATCTGAACTCCTATGGACCTTCGAGGCTCCGTCACGCTCATCACCGGTGCCAGGCGTATCGGCGCCGTCGTCGCCGAAGCCATTGCCGCGCGCGGCGGCAGCGTCGCACTGTCATACGCGCGCTCCGAGGCGGAGGCCCGTGCCGCGGCCGCACGTGTCGAGGCGCTCGGCGGCCGGACCGCGGTGTTCCAGGCGGACCTGGCGCAGCCGGACGCATGCGCCCGGCTGGTCGAGGATACGGTGGCGTCCCTTGGCAGGCTCGACGTGCTGATCAACATGGCCTCGGTCTACACGAACAAGCCGATGGGCGACCTGACGCTCGCCGACTGGGACGCCGTGGTGAACGTGGACTTGCGAGCCGCCTGGCTCTGCGCCCAGGGGGCCATCCCGCATATGCGTCGTTCCGGCGGCGGGAGGATTGTGAACTTCAGCGACTGGGTCGCCGCCAGTGGCCGTCCCCGCTATCTCGGCTTCGTCCCCTACTACGTGGCGAAGGCTGGCGTCCGGGCGCTCAGCGAGGCTCTGGCGCTCGAACTCGCACCCGACAACATTCTCGTGAACACGGTCGCGCCCGGTCCGATCGTCGCGCCGCCTGGCACCTCGCCGGAGGAGTACAAGGCGGTCGAGGACGCCACGCCTCTCGGCCGGTGGGGTGGGGAACACGAGATCGCGAAGGCGGTGCTGGCGCTGATCGAGAGCGACTTCATCACGGGCGAGACGATTCGCGTCGACGGCGGTCGCCACCTGAGGTGACGCCCGTGGCTTTCCGTCGCGCCTGCCGGGCCCTCGATGGCCGAGCTGCGTTGAACATCCGTCACGCCATCGCGTAGGCTTGCGAGTGGCGATGATTGGATATCAACGGAGTGCGCCAGCCTGATGGCCATCGACAAGCTCACGACAGGCATCCCGGGATTCGACATCCTGACACACGGCGGCGTTCCTGAAGGGCGCACCACCCTGGTGGCCGGGCGCAGCGGCACCGGCAAGACGATCTTCGGTCTGCAGGTGGCCGCGCACTTCGCCCGAATGCGCATCCCCACGCTGGTGCTCGCAGTCGAGGAAACGAGCGACGATCTGCTCTCGACCGGCGAGTCGCTGGGCCTGGGCCTGGAGGAGCTTCGGGATGAGGGCTACCTGTTCCTCTCCGATCTCGCCCGGCCCATCGACGGCCCGACGCTCGTGAGCGGCGATTACGACCTGTTCGGACTCGTCCACCGTCTGGAAGCCGCCGTGGCCGAACGCCACGTGGGTGCGGTGGTGATCGACTCGGCCACCGCGCTCTTCAGTCCCCGGCCCGCGGAAGCGCAACTGCGCAACCAGTTCTTCCAGCTCGTCCACACATTCCGCCGTCTCGGAGTGACCGGCATCATCCTGGCCGAGTCGGCGGAGGACTACGGCCGCCTGACGACGCTCGGGGTCGAGGACTTCGTGTGCGACCTCGTGGTCATTCTCCGGAACGCGGTGGACGGCGATCGGCGGCGCCGGTCCATCGAGGTGAACAAGTACCGCAGGAGCGGACACTTCAAGGGTGAGTATCCGTGCACGATCACCACGCACGGGCTCGTCATCTTTCCGCAGAATCCGCGTGAGCGGCCCGAGGTGGCGTCCATCGAGCGCTTCTCGAGCGGCGTGGCCGGACTCGATGCGATGACCCGCGGCGGCTGGCTGAGGAACTCGCTCACCATCGTGCGCGGCCCAACGGGCAGCGGCAAGACGATGCTGGCCGGGCTGTATGCGAGGGCCGGAGCGCTGCGCGGAGAACGGGTGATCTACTACGGGTTCGAGGAGCCCCGCCCGATTCTGGTGCGGAACTTCGAGGCCATCGGCATGCCGATGACCGCGCTGATCAACACGGGCCACCTGCGGATCAGCTGTCGCTATCCGGAGTCGACGAGCCTCGAGGATCTGCTCGTCAGCATCCGGTCGGGGCTCGAGGAGTTCAGCCCCTCGCTTGTGGTGCTGGACAGCATCTCCTCCATCGAGCACGCCTCGTCGGAGAAGGGCTTCCGGCAGTTCGTCATCGGGTTGGCGTCGCTGCTCCGCGAGCATGGGCGGAGCGCACTGATGACGCAGGCCGTGATGGCTGGCGAGTCCGCGAGCCACACGGCGCCCTACATGTCCACGGTGGCCGACTCCATCCTCGCCATGGACTATTCGACCGACACCTACGAGCTCGATCGTCGGATGCGCGTGGTGAAGATGCGGGGCTCCGATCACGACACGCACCCCTACCGGCTGCAGATCGGCCCAGGGGGCCTGCAGGTGGAGAAGCTCAGCCCTGAGGAGGCGCGCCGCTGAGCTGGATCCGGCAAACCCTTTGCTGAACGCATGGGCAGGCAAATCGGGGGTGCCGACTTGATGTACGACGCGCCTACAGGCTCAGGGGCAGGTGTCGAGGAACTGAACGCCGGCGTCGCCGGCCGGGTGCTGGTGATCGACGACGACCACGTGTTCGGAGGGTTCGTCGCCGCAGCGCTCGGCTCACGCGGGCACGACGTCGATTGGGCAGGGAGCGTGGCCGACGGACTGGCGACGCTGTACGGGAGTCGCTACGACCTGGTGCTGGTGGACCTGCTGTTGCCTGACGGCAACGGGTTCGAACTGCTCCGCACCGCCACGGACTCCGGACTGCTGTCGGGCAGTGCCGCGATCATCCTCACCGGGCACGACTTCGAGGAACCCTCCGACATCCGCGTGCTGCGCAAGACGCAGATGGCGGATCTCGACGTCTTCCTCGATCGCATCGGTGTCATCGTCGCCATCACGCGCAGGCGCCGCGCCACTGCGCCCCGGGCGGCGGCCCGTAGCGTGGCGAAGGACGGCGGGTCCACGGCGAGGGCCCGCGGCGTCGTGGAACTGGTGCTGTATACGAGTTCGGCCTCCGAGAAGTGCCAGCGCGCGCTCCGCCTGGTGCAGGGCGTGCTGCGCGAGTTCGACGCCGACCGGGTGCGGCTCACCGTGAGGGATCTGGCCGCGGATCCGGAGGCCGGCGACGAGGACGCGGTGGTGTTCACCCCAACGCTGGTGAAGCGAAGTCCTGGTGCGCGCACCTACATCGTGGGCAACCTGGATGAGGCCAGCATCGTCGCCGACCTCTTGACGGTGAACGGTGTGAAACGTCGGACTCAGGCCTGAACGCCGGCCTTCTTCAAGATCGACGAGAGGACCTGCTGGGCGCGCAGCACTGGAAGGTTGCTGATGTAGAAGTGGCGGGCGCCGGCGTCGATGAGGCTCCGGATGGTCCGCGCACAGACATCATCTGGTGTCGCGCCGTCGGCGAACTCCTTCGTCAGGCCATCCGCAGGCACGGGCAGGAAGCCCTTCAGGACGCCGAGCGTCTTCGGATTCGCACTTCGGTAGTAGAAGACACCGAAGACACCCGGAACCTCCACACGTCGCCGGGTCGTCTCCTGCAGGAAGCGTTCGACGGCGGGCATGTCGTGATGGCTCACTACCTGGGTCAGGTAGAACTCGGCGTTGAAGTGCGACTCCAGGAGGAAGTCGACCTGGCGTTCGGCACTCGCGTGCGGATTCGCCCAGCCCCCGAGGGTCAGCTGCGGGTCGTGTTTCCTGATGATCGCCCGCAGCTCCCAGGCGTGCTCGACGCACCGGGGCGTGCCGACCGCCTTGTCACCGCCAAGCACCACCAGCGCCGGGAAGCCGCTCTGCCGCGCACGGTCGGCATACGCGAGGCAGTATTCCAGCGTGTGCTTCGACGTCATGAACGGAACGATGCGCTCGCGCGGTACGTCCCGCTGGAGGTTGGTGACCAGGTGACGGAGGTTGTCCTCTTCGGCGGCGCCGACGGCGCTGTCGGTCAGGAAGACGTAGGTGCCTTCGCGCGTGAGGCGGCGGACCGCGTGGTAGGTATCGATCCAGGCATCCATCCCCTCGGCTGACTCGAGTTCAGCGCGTGGCGGACGCAGTTCCGCGGCAAAGACCGGCGAGCCGGAGCGGAGTGCGGAGAGGAAGTCCATGGGGAAGGGCTGGCACGGCAGGCGGGGCAGGCTGGCCTGAGTCGTGAGCCGGACCCTAACGGCCCTGCCCGCCCAGCCAGCCTTGCCTGCCTTGTGTTACTTGACGCCCTTCAGGACCTCGTCGATCAGGAAGAGGTCTGTCAGGAGGGCACGCAGGTGAATCGACGCGTTCAGGTTGTCGATGACCTGCGAGCTGATCGTCGCCTGGGCGAGCACGAGGGCGATGGCGGCGCGGGAGGCACGCGCGTCGGCATCGATCACGGTCATGAACGCCGCATACGGCGCGAGTTCAGGGTTCCCCTCGGCGCCGGCGAATCTGGCGACGACGGCGGAGAGGCCGCTGAGGGCGGCCTCCGCCTTCGAGAGGTACTCACGTACCTGGGTTCCCTTGGCGCTACCCGAGTCGCTGGCGAGTCCCTGCCCGGCGTAGGCCAGCATGAACTCGTACGCTTCTTCGACGGTGTTGCACCGCGCGGAGAGTTCCGCGCGGGCATGGGCAAGCAGTTCGGCGGTCTGGCTCACTTAACGACCAGCCTGCGAACCACGCACGTTCCACCGGCGCGGGTCATGGTGCTCGAGATACTGGCGCCGCGTAATCGTGCCGAAGATCATCGACTTCGTGATCCAGAACTTCTCCGGACGGAGCGCGAAGTAGACGTGGGCGATCACGAGGCCGACGAGGGCGATGCCGCACGCGCCGTGGAGCACGTAGGTGAAGCCCCAGGTGGTGTCGGCCATGATGTACGGGTTGCGCGTGAAGATCGGCTGGCGCACGCGCGACATCATGATCATGCCGCTGATGGAGACCGACAGGCCGACCACCACGAGCGCGAGGTGGTAGAGGCGGTTGCCGAGCGGGTACTTGCCGGTCTTCGGGCCGTCGTCGGATCCGGCGAGTTCAGCCGCCATTTCCGCGCGGAAGTCCGGAATGTCCTTCGGGCCGATCCAGATGGACCAGAAGTCCATGAAGAACGTGGCGTGAATGATGTGGTAGATGATCGACGCGGTCAGCAGCAGGCCGGCCATCCAGTGCCACTCCACCCACGCGAACCGGATGCCGACGATCGGCAGGAACGACGTGAGGAGCAGCGCGAACATGGCAAACGCCATGACCCAGTGGAACATGCGGGCCATGAAGCTGTGCCGGGTGATCATCTCCGGCAGGTCCTTGTTGGCCGCTTCCAGGGCGTCGGTTTCAGCCTTGGCGCGCTTCCTGTTCGACGACAGGATCATGTAGCTGGCATGCGCCACGAGGAACATCAGTCCGGCGAAGAGTGCCGCCCAGAACAGGTCCCACGAGATGTGCGTGAGGATCCGTTGCCCCCACGGGTTACGTCCCCACGTCAGGAAATCCATATCTGCCTCCAACGAGCCACGACCGGTCGATTCCGGGCAGTGTGCCCGGAACCGACTGGCCGTTACGCCTGAATCATCCGTTCCAGAAGGGTGTTACGTGGTCGCCTGTGCGTTGCCGCGGATGGCGCGCTTGACGAGGTTGCGCATCAGCGGAATCTTGTAGGCGTTGTAGCGCAGCGCCGTCGCGCCCTCGATCGCCAGTTCGCCCGCCGCACTTGCCGTCTCTTCCGTCCGCGCCTTGCCGGCCACCGCGGCTTCCACCGCCGTCAGCCGCAGCGGCCGCGCCGCCACCGCCCCGACCGCCAGCCGCGCTTCACTGATCGTGTTGCCCGACACCTTCAGCGCCGCCGCCACGTTCACCAGCGGGAAGTCCCACACGTTGCGGTCCCGCACCTTCTCCCAGTAGAACGACGCGTTCGCCATCGTCGCCGGAATCCGGATCGCCGTCAGCAGTTCGCCCGGCTGCAGCACCGTCATGTGCATGATGTCGATCTGCGGCCCGAGGAAATACTCCTCCGCCTTCACGACCCGCTCCCCGCCCGCGCTCTTGATCACGAACTCCGCGTCCAGCGCAATCAGCGCCGGCGCCGTGTCCGACGGGCTCACCGCCACGCAGCGGTCCTGCTGCAGAATCGCGTGCTCCCGGTTGATCGCCGTCGGCGTATCCGCGTAGCAG
This sequence comes from Vicinamibacterales bacterium, assembly GCA_046331345.1. Lineage (GTDB taxonomy): Bacteria > Acidobacteriota > Vicinamibacteria > Vicinamibacterales > CAVVIG01 > CAVVIG01. The sequence continues at coordinate 9,313 of JAXLRA010000011.1, forward strand.
ATGTTGCCGCCCGCGCGGTAGCACGACCACCCGCTCCGGTAATACCAGCAGCGCGTGTCCTGCGAGACGTTCCCGCCCAGCGTCGCCTGGTTGCGGATCTGGGGCGAGGCCACCATCTCCGCCGCCTCCGACAGCAGGCTGAACTTCGCCTTCACCACCGGGTGGGTCACCACCTCGGTCAGCGTCGTCATCGCGCCGATCTCGAGGCCCCCGTTGGCCTCCTTGATCCCGCGCAGCTCGCCCACCTGGCTCAGGTCCACCACCGTGCTCACGCGCTTGGTGCGGTCCTTCAGCCAGTCGAACGAGTCCATCCCGCCGCCCAGCACCCACACATCGGCCTTGTGCTGATCCAGCAGGCTCAGTGCGTCGCTCAGGTTCGCCGGCTGGAACAGTTCGAACACCGGCATCATGTCGCGAATCACGGCCATATCAATCTCACTCCTGAAAAGGTGTGCTCACCTGGTGGCCTGCCACCCCGTCCCGTGCGCGGCACGGCGGGATGCGCAGGCGACCAGCTGACCAACTATTTAGATGTGGGCCGTGAGGGCCTCATGCTGTCTCTGACCACCGTTCTCGAGCGCCATCAGGATCACGTCTGGCGTGACCGGAGTGCGCCGGAACACCTCGTCGCCGACCGCCGCCGCGATGGCGTTCATCACGGCGCCGTAGCCCGCGCCCACCGGCGGTTCGCCGATGCCGCGCGCACCGACCGGTGTTTCCGGGTCGGGCAGGTTCACCGCATCGAACTTCATCTCGATCGGCTTGTCCAGGATGGTCGGCGGGCGATTGTAGTGGAAACGCTTCGCCAGCGGAACACCGTAGTGCTGGTCGTAGACCCACTTCTGGGCATGCGCGTGCCCGATGCCGAGCATGATGCCGCCGTGCGCCTGACCCTTCAGGCTGCGCGGGTTGATCACGGTGCCGACGTCGGCCACGGTGACGAACTCGAGGATGGCCCACTTGCCGGTCTCGACGTCCACTTCCACCTCGGCGAAGCCGATGGTGAACGACTGCGTCTGCCCGTCGCGCGGGTAGTTGTCCTTGGCCACCGCCATCAGGCCCTTGCCCACGTGCGGCGCGGCGCCCGCCTTGGTGAAGGCGTTGATGTCGGCCGGCAGTTCGTGCCCGTCGTACTTGCCACCGAGCTCGATGGCCTTCTGTGCGGCCTGCGCCAGCGTGAGGCTGCCACCGGGGCCGCTCACCTTGCCGCCAGCCACCTTGTAGGCCTCCGGGTTGCCGCCCTTGGTCTTCGCGGCGATTTCCTGGAGCTTCTTGATCGCGTCGGTCGCGGCCGCGTGTGCGGCGCGCGTCATCGCGTGCGTCGTCTGGCTACCGGCCGAAATCGACGTCCACGGCAGGCCCTTGCCCGTGTTGCCGAACTCGACGTCGCACAGTTCCCACGGCACGTCCAGCATCTCGGCCGCCACGCGGTGCACGTCGAAGGCCGAGTGCGTGCCGTGGTTACCGATGCCCGACTGGAACTGGATTCGGCCATCCGGCTTGATGATGAAGAGACCGTCGAAGCCGGTCGAACCGCCCGAGTAAGCGCTGACCGCGACCCCGCTGCCACGCACCTTGGTGCCGGTACGCTTGCCGCTGCGCGCCTTCTTCTCCTGCCAGTTGAAGAGCTCCTCGCCCTTGGCGAGCGCTTCCTTCATGAAGCAGCTGGTGACGTAGGCCTGCTGGCCACGGGCGGCCGGCGGGCCGAACTTCGCCTTGCCCTCCGGCGCGTTGATGCGGTGGATTTCGACCTCGTCCAGCCCGAGCTTGCGCGCGGCCTTGGCCATCACGCCTTCCATGAGGCCGTTGGCCTGCATGCCGCCCGGTGCGCGCTGCGAGGTGCGCGGCGGGGTGTTGGTGAGCACCGTGACACCGCGCCACCGCATGTTCATCGGCTGGTAGCACAGCGACAGCGTGTTGGCCGCCGAGCGGTAGTCGCCCTGCGCCTCGTACGGGCCGTTGTCGCCAACCGTGTAGAGATCGACCGCGGTGATGCGGCCGTCCTTGCGGAAGCCGACCTTGATCCGCGAGTGGATGCCCTGGCGGGCGCGGCCGATGTAGTGCTCTTCCTCGCGGCTGATGCGCATCATGACGGGCGCATTGGCCTTCTTCGAGAGGAGCGCCGGGATGGCCATGGAGATGGCGCCCGGGATCTTGCTGCCGAAGCCGCCGCCGGTGTACTCGCTGATCAGCACCAGCTGGTTACCGGGGATACCGACCCAGCGCGAGACCGACCCGACCGTCTGCACCGTGCTCTGCGTGGAGCCATGCAGGAACAGCTTGCCGTTCTGCCAGTAGGCCATCGCCGAGCGGGTTTCGAGCGGCTGGTGTCCGGTCGACTGGCTGACGAAGGTTTCCTCGAGCACGAGGTCGGCCTGCTTGAAGCCCTCCTCGATGTTGCCCCAGGTCCACTCGTTGCCCGGCGCCGGCTTGCCCATCGGCATGTGGCCGTCCTTCGCCGCGTCGAAATCGGCCTGCTCCCACTTCCATTCCTGGATTTCGGGACGCGGAGGCGCACCGGCGGGCGGACCGCCCGCGCGGCCACCGGGCGCACCGCCCGGTCGGGCTGCACCGGCTGCGGCTGCGGCGCCAGCTGCGGCACCGGCTGCCGGCGGAGCACCCGTGGCGGGCGCGGCCGCTGCCGGCCCTGAGCCCTGCGTGCCGGCCTGCGGGGCATTCGACGCCCCTGCGGCCGCACCGGCCTGCGGTGACGCGGCCGCGGCTGCGGCTGCACCCGGAGCGGGCGCGGCAGCACCGGCTGCACCAGCCGCCGCCGCACCAGCGGCGGGCGCCGCGGCGGGAGCCGCCGGCTTCACGAACCACGAGTTGCCCTGCGTGCGCGCGTTCGGGCTGCCCGGACGGAGGCTCTCGATCGGGTCGACCACGAACGGCAGCGGCTCGTACTCGACGATGATCTTCTCGATGGCTTCCGCCGCCGTCAGTTCATCGACCGCCGCCACGGCGAGAATCGGCTCGCCTTCGTACACAGGTTCCTTCGTGAGGATCTTCTCGCCCTGGGTGCTGGCCTGCACGCCCTCGCCGAGCGTGCCGCCGCCCTGCGCTTCCGGCAGGTCGTCGGCCGTGACGATGGCCTTCACGCCGGGCATCGCGAGCGCGGCACTCAGGTCGAGGCGCGTGATCCGCGCGTGCGGCATCGGGCTCAGCATGAGCTTCGTCCACAGCATGCCGTCGACGCGGTAGTCCTCCGCGTACTTCGCCTTGCCGGTGACCTTGGCGACAAGGTCTGGCGTCGTGTAGTTCTGTCCGATCAGCTTGTTGGTGTTCTCAGCCACGTTCTAGGCCCCCCGCATGTGCTCGGCGCCCTTCATGAGGGCGGTGAGGATCTTGTCGTAGTCCTGGCAGCGGCACAGGTTGCCGGAGACGCCGTGCGCCAGCTGCTCGCGCGTCGGGTTCGGGTTGGTCTTGAGATACCCGACCGCCGACATCACGAAGCCGGGCATGCAGAAGGCGCACTGGAAGCCCTGCTCGTCGACCACGCCCTGCTGCACCGGGTGCAGCGTCCCATCGGCCGAGGCGAGCCCCTCGATCGTCGTGATCTTCTTCGTGCGCACCGTGTGTGTCAGCACCGAGCACGCGTAGTGCGGCACGTCGTCGATCAGCACGGTGCACGCGCCACACTCGGCGCGGTCGCACCCGAGCTTGGTGCCGGTGAGCCCCAACTTGTAACGCAGCGTCTGCGCGAGCGTCTCCTGCTTCATCACGTCGACCCGGCGCTCCTGGCCGTTGACCGACAGCGAGATCAGGCGCTCCACACTGCCCGGAGCCGAGGTGGTCTGGCCCGACGCATTCGTGCGAAACAGATAGCTGGCCGAAGACACCGCCGCACCCGCTGCGATGACTCCCTTGATGAAGTTCCGTCGCGTGGGGTTGGTCGGCGTTTCTTCCGTCATGTTGACTTCTTCCATTGCAGGATCACCTCTCAGGGCTGACTTGGTCGATCAGGCTGACTGAGAAAACAGATGCGAAGCGGCGTGTGCGTGGCGAAGCGTGAAAGATAAACTGAAACGGCGTCCCATTCAACGCTCAGCCGCGCACGACTCTTATTACGAAACGTTGCCGAAATTCCGGCGGCGTCGACGGCACGCCGGAATGCAAGGCGTAAAATATAGCATAGCGGTCAGTTAGCCGGCGGACTCTCGCGCAGGCCCGGATCAGGTCCGCGCCTGCCGGGAACAAAGTCTGCCGGACAGGCGACCTCGGCCTCACCCGCACTCTCCCAACTCGAACAGTCCGGCTGCCGTATAGTCGGAGCATGGCGTCGCTGACCTTCCTCGGTGCAGCCGGTACCGTCACCGGCTCCAAGTACCTGCTCGACACCGGCGAGCGGCGGGTCCTCGTCGACTGCGGCCTCTTCCAGGGGGCCAAGGCGTGGCGCCAGCAGAACTGGCAACCATTGCCGGTATCCGCGTCCTCCATCGACGCAGTGATCCTCACGCACGCGCACCTGGACCACTGCGGCTACCTGCCGAGGCTGGTCGCTCAGGGCTTCAGGGGCCGGGTCTTCTGCACGCCAGGCACCAAGGATCTCTGTTCGCTGGTCCTGCCGGATTCCGCGCGCATCCAGGAAGAGGACGCGCGGGATGCCAACCGTTATCAGTACTCGAAACACCACCCCGCACTGCCCCTCTACACGACCGACGACGCGGACCGCGCGCTGCGCCTGCTGCAGCCGGTCGGCTACGAACGCCCCGTGCCGGTGGCGCCGGGCATCGAGGTCGAGTTCATCAATGCCGGCCACCTGCTGGGCTCGTCCTTCGCCCGCGTGCGTGTGGGCGAGCGCACGATCGTCTTCGGCGGCGACCTCGGCCGCTACGGCCGACCGGTCCTGCCCGATCCCGCGCCCGTGGCCCACGCGGACGTCCTGCTGCTCGAATCGACGTACGGCGACCGCGTCCATCATCCGGACGACGACGGGGCGGCCCTTGCCGGGATCGTGAACACGGTGGCGGCGCGAGGCGGGAAGCTCGTCATCCCGGCATTTGCCATCGGCCGGGTCGAGGAAGTGATCTACTGGCTCAAGCGCCTCGAGGAGCGTCGCCAGATTCCCGTGCTCCCGGTCTACGTGGACAGTCCCATGGCGGCCAGGGCGCTGCACTTCTACGCGCAGCACGCCGACGAACTCGATCCCGACGTGCAGCCCGAAGCCAGGCGCGTGAGCGCGTTCTGCACGGCGCGCATGACGACCGTCTCCTCCGCCCAGCAGTCGAAGGACCTCGTCGCCTCACGTCAGCCGGCCATCGTCATTGCGTCGAGCGGCATGGCCACTGGTGGACGCGTGCTGTACCACCTGCAGGCCGTCCTGCCGCACGAGAAGCACACCGTGCTCTTCGTCGGCTTCCAGGCGGAGGGCACGCGCGGGCGCGCGCTGCTCGAGGGAGCGCCGGTCGTGCGCATCAAGGGGCGCGACGTTCCCGTGGCCGCGACCATCGCGCACCTGAACTCGATGTCGGCACACGCCGACTCCAACGAGATCCTGCGGTGGCTGGGCGGCTTCGCGGCACCGCCCGCGCACACGTATCTCGTCCACGGCGAGCCGACCGCGCTGGAGGCGCTCCAGCAGCGGATTCGCGCCGAGAAGCAGTGGACGGTGTCGATTGCGGCGCATCAGCACACCGTGAGCCTCTGAGGCCCGCAATCCGCCGGCGACCCGTTATCCTTGTTCCCCATGCGCCCTCTCGTTGCCGCGATCGGTGTCGCGCTGGCCATGCTCTCGCCGCAGGTGGCCCTCGGCCAGGCCCCGGCGACACGCCTCGCCATCCTCCAGGCTGAAGACCGCCGGGCAGCCTCGCCCCGGGATCTCGCCGTGCTGCGCAGCGGCGCGCGGAGCGGTAACGCCCAGACCGCGCGCGTGGCGCTGCGTGCGCTCGGCCGCCTCGAGCGGCCCGCGCTGATTGCCGACATCGTCGGCGGCCTTCGACATTCGCAGCCGGAGGTCCGCGCCGAAGCCGCGAACGCGGCGGCTCAGGCGGCCGGCGGGTGGCGTGAGGGCGGGGCTCCGGCCGCCGCGCTGGCGTCCCTGCAGGCGACCCTCATCGCGCGCCTGCGGGTCGAGGCCGAGGCGAGCGTGCGGGCCGCGTTGTGCGAGTCGATCGCACGGCTGCCGTATTCGGCGGCGGCCGACGCGGCCAGGGCCGAAGCCACGCTCCTGGAGTTCGCCGCACAGGCCACGTCGAACACGGACCGGCTCGGGGTAGCCAAGGGGCTCGAGGCGTTCACGCGCCTCCATCGAACACTCCGCCCGGTCGGTCCTCCTCTCATCGACCTCCTGCGGCAGTTCGCGCGGCGGACGCCCGACCGCAGCGATCAGGAACTGCTGCGCGACGCACGCGTCCGCAGGCTCGCCCTCGAGAGCCTGACCACACTGAACGCCGCGGATGCGGAAACCGTCTCCGCGGTCGCGGCCGACCCCGACCCCCAGGTGCGGCGACTGGCCGTGCGGGCGGCGCTGGTGCCGGGCACCGAAGCGGTCGTGGCGCGGGGGCTCAACGATCCGGCGTCGATGGTGCGAATCGAGGCGCTCCGCACGATGCGCACCCGCAGCGCACGCGAGGCCTGCGACCCGGCCCTCACGGCAGTCTCCGATCCCGACATCACGGTGGCCATGGTGGCCATCGACCAGCTTGCCGGGTGCAGCGAATCACCTGCGGCGCTCGCCTATCTCGGTCAGGCCGTGGCCGACCTCGCCGACGCTGAAGCCCCACGCAACTGGCACCGCGCCGCGCACGCGCTGCTCGCGCTGGCCGCTGCCGCGCCAGATCAGGCGGGGCCCGCACTCGTGCCGTTCCTCGGCGCGAAGACGTGGCAGCTGCGGATGTATGCCGCGCGTGCCGCCGCGGCCCTGTCGCTGCGCCCGCCGCTGGAGCGCCTGGCGCAGGACGCCGACGACAACGTCGTGGAAGTGGCACTCAACGGGCTCTCGACGCTGGCGGGACACGAGGCGGACCCCATCTTCGTCGCGGCACTCGCCCGCGAAGGACACCAGGTGGTGCGCGTCGCCGCACGCGCCCTCGCCTCGTCGCCGAACCCCGAGGCTGCCATCCCCGCCCTGAAGACCGCCCTGCAGCGGGCCGAGAGCGACGGGCGTCCTGGCGCCGCGGACGCGAGGGCCGCCCTGCGTGCCACGCTGACGTCGCTCGGCGCCGCCCCTCGCATTCCGAAACCGGGCACGCTCCCCGGGGCCCCACTCAACGCGGCCGATCTGCGCCGGCTCGCGTCCCCACGCGCACGCGTCGTCATGCGCGATGTGGGCACGTTCGACATGGCGCTCTTCACGCTCGAGGCGCCTGCCACAGTGCTCCGCTTCGCCCAGCTCGCGGAGTCGGGTTACTACAACGGGCTCACCTTCCACCGCATCGTCCCGAACGGCATCATCCAGGGCGGCAGCCCGGGCGCGAACGAGTACATCAGCAACTCGCCTTACATGCGCGATGAGGTCGGACTCTGGCCCCACGTCCGGGGCGCGCTCGGCATCTCGACCCGCGGGCGGGACACGGGCGACGCGCAGATCTTCATCGACCTCGTGGACAACCCGCGCTACGACCACACGTACACGGTCTTCGCGCAGGTCCTGAACGGCATGGACGTGGTGGACCGCATCATCGAAGGCGACGTCATCGAGTCGATCGAGATCCTGCCGTGAGGTTCTCGTCGCGCCTGCCGGCCAGCCTCGCGGCCAACGCACTCGCTCAGGCGATCGGCGCACGGCGCGCCTCGGGCGAACCGTTCATCGATCTCACCGAGTCGAACCCCACGCGGGCTGGCTTCACCTATCCCGACGATCTGCTGGCGCCGCTGGCCGACCCCCGTGGCCTCGCGTATCGCCCCGACGCGCTGGGCCTGCGCTCCGCCCGGGAGGCGGTTTCGGAAGACTTCGCCCGGCGCGGGATCGCGATGCCTGCGGCGCAACTCGCGCTCACGGCCAGCACGAGCGAGGCGTACTCGCTGATCTTCAAGCTGCTGTGCGACCCCGGCGATGCGGTGCTCGTGCCGCAGCCCAGTTACCCCCTGTTCGAGCACCTGACCCGGCTCGACGCCGTGCGCGCCGTACCGTACCGGCTCGAGTATCACGGCCGCTGGATCGTCGACACCGCGAGCGTGGACGCCGCCATCGACGATCGGACGCGGGCACTCCTGCTGGTGAACCCGAACAACCCCACGGGCAACTACGTCAGCGACGCGGACCTCGCGCGTCTGGCGGCATCGTGCGCGGCGCGCGGCATCGCGGTCATCAGCGATGATGTCTTCGCCGACTACGAACTGCAGCCGGAGATGCGCGTGCCCCGCGGCCTGCTCAGCTCTCGGCCGGACGTGCTGGGATTCACGCTCGGCGGCCTGTCGAAGTCGATCGGCCTGCCCCAGGCCAAGCTCGGGTGGATCGCCGTCAGCGGACCAGCGGACGCGGTCGCGGCCACCATGCCCGCACTCGAACTGGCCTGCGATACTTACCTGTCGGTGTCGACGCCGGTTCAGCTCGCCGCCCCCGCATTGCTGCAACGGGGCGCCGACGTGCGGCACCAGATTCAGGCGCGCGTACGCCGCAACCTCGCCCGGTGCGAGACGCTCGTCGCTGCGAGCCCGGCATGCACCCTGCTCCATGCGGAAGGCGGCTGGTCCGCGGTCATCCGTGTGCCGACGATGATGCCGGAAGAGGAGTTGATGCTGCGTCTGCTGACCGACCATGGCGTGCTCGCACACGCCGGGTATTTCTTCGACTTCGCCACCGAGTCGTACCTCGTCGTGAGCCTGCTGCCGCCCGAGCCGGTGTTCGAAGAAGGTGTGTCGCGCCTGCTCGCCGGCGTGGAAGGGGCGTCGCACGCATGAGGCTGCGCCGCCGCTCCGGTGTCCTCGTACCCCTGTTCTCCGCGCCGTCGCGCCGGAGCTGGGGCATCGGGGAAATCAGTGACATCGCCCACCTGGCCGCGTGGCTGCGGGAGGCCGGCCAGCACATCCTGCAACTGCTGCCGCTGAACGAGATGGCCTCGGGCACGCAGTCGCCGTACTCGGCGATGAGCGCCATGGCCATCGACCCGATCTACATCGCGATGGACGATGTGGCGGACTTCGTCGAGGCAGGAGGATGGTCGACACTGACCGGGGCCGACCGCGCCGCCATCGAACAGGCGCGGCAGGCCGCCACCGTCGAATACGGGCGGATCCGGCCCGTGAAGGAACGCGCGCTGCGCACCGCGTTCCGGCACTTCGCCTCGGCGGTGTCGACGCGCGGGTCCGACCGTGCCGCGGCACTCGCCGCCTTCGTCGAACGCGAGTCGTGGTGGCTCGCAGACTACGCGCTGTTCCGGGCGCTGCACGATCGCGAGCACGGAGTCGCGTGGATGGAGTGGCCGGAGGCCGTGCGGCGCCGCGACCCCGCCGCGCTGGCAGCCACGCGGGACGCACTGGCCGACGAGGTCCGGTACTACGAGTACGTGCAGTGGATCGCGAGCGAGCAGTGGGACCGCGCTCGGGCTCTCGCCGCCAGCCTCGACGTGGCCCTCTTCGGCGACCTGCCCTTCATGGTCGATCTCCACAGCGCCGATGTGTGGGCACACCAGGCGAACTTCCACCTGGACCGCTCCGTCGGCGTGCCGCCCGATGCCTTCAGCGCCACCGGGCAGGACTGGGGCATGCCGGCGTACAACTGGCCCGCGTTCGCCGAGGCCGGGTTCGCGTGGCTGGAGGATCGCGCTCGGCGCAGCGCCGCGCTCTTCGACGGGTACCGCGTGGACCACCTCGTCGGGTTCTATCGCACGTACTCACGGCCGCGCGACGGACAGGGCGATGCCGCCTTCGCTCCAGCGGACGAACACGATCAGGTGGCGCTCGGCGAGCGCGTGCTCGCGCTGTTCAGGGCGCCCGGCGCGGAGATCATCGCGGAAGACCTCGGCGTCGTACCGGACTTCGTGCGGCGGTCCCTCGAACGGATGGCCGTGCCAGGGTTCAGGGTGTTCAGGTGGGAGCGCGAGTGGGACTCCGAGGGCCAGCCGTTCCGCGACCCTGCGGATTACCCGGCCGTATCGGTCGCCACCACAGGCACACACGACACCGAGCCGCTGCGGACCTGGTGGGACCAGGCGGGCGACGATGAGCGCCGTGCGGTCGCAGCCATTCCGTCCATCGCGGCGCTCGCGCCGGAAGGCAGCCTGCACGAGCAGCCCTTCGTCCCGCACGTGCGCGACGTGCTGGTCCAGGCCCTGCTCGGCGCCCAGTCGGCGATCGTGCTGTTTCCGATTCAGGATGTCTTCGGCTGGGCGGACCGCATCAACGAGCCGGCCACGGTGAGCGACCGCAACTGGTCGTATCGGCTGCCCTGGCCGGTCGATCAGCTCGGCGGGGAAGCCGAGGCGGTCGAACGCCAGCGGGCGTTGCGCGAGTGGGCGCGCGCCTGCGGGCGCACGGACGGCTGACGGGCAAAACCGGCGGGCACCCTCCGGGGGGTAAGGCGCCCGCCATCGTCGACGACGCTAGACGAGAACCTTGATCACGACGCGGCGATTCTGCGCGCGTCCTTCCTTGGTCTTGTTCGGCGCCACCGGCTTCTCTTCACCGAAGCTGATCACGTTCATCTTGAACAGCGGGATCTGGTGGTGTTCGTAGAGGTACATCTTGACGGCCTCTGCGCGCTCCAGGCCGAGGCGCTGGTTCAGTTCCTTGGCGCCGATGTCGTCGGTGTGGCCCTCGATTTCGAAGAAGGCCCCCTTCGGGTCGGCCTTGATCTGCGTGATCATCTCGTCGAGACGGGCCTTCGCTTCATCCGGCAGGTCGGTCTTGCCGAACTTGAAGTTGCCCTGGTCCTCGTTCAGGACGACCTCGAAGACCATCCGCTTGGTGGCCTTGTCCACGGCGTCGGCCTTCGCGACCGCGGTGTTCGCGGTGTTGGCCGCCTGGCCGGCGGCGCTGTTGGCCTGATCGGCCGCCTGCTTCGCCTGGCCAGCCGCCGCCTGCGCGCGCTGATCGACGTCGCCGATCTTCGCCTCGTTCTGCCGCGTCCGCTCCTGCGTCTCCTCGAGGGAACGGCCGAGCGAATCCACCTTGTCGTTCACTTCACCGACACTGGTCCGCACGAACTTCTTCGTCGCGCATGCGGTGGAGCCGCCGACCGCGAACACGGCGATGGGGATGAGGAGAAAGAGCTTCCGGAACATGTGTGTGTCCTCCTGATACAGAGCTAGTCAGAAACCGGGCGGGATTGCCCCGCAAAGTAGCCACTCCGGGCACGCACGGTGAGGTCCTTGTCCCTGGCACGGACCACGAGCGGGTGCCACCCCGGATTTCCGCTCGATTCGAACGCAATCAAGTACTGATGCCGCAGCTCGTCCACGATTTGCCGCGCTGTCTGGCTGCGTTCGGCGATGGTGCTCGCCACAAACGCGCGGCCACCGGTCCACAGGGCGAGGTCGCTCAGCGAACCGGTGAGGGCTGAGCGCTCGTAGCTCGTCGTCGAGATATCCGCCGACGGGTTGTCGATTGCCGGCACGATGCCGACCACGTAGACCGGCACGTCGATCGCACTCGCGATGCCGGACACTTCGCCGGGGGTCAGCCGGCTCGCGTTGTCGCGCCCGTCGGTGAGCACGACCACCGCGCGGCGCAGTCCTTCACGTTCGGCGATCCGCCGGGCGGTCGTCGCGACCGCGTCGTGCAGCGAGGTCGCCCCGAACGGCGAGAGCGTGTCCATCCCCTGCGGCAGGCGACGGAGGCCGGCCGTGAACGGCGTCACTTCGTCGAGGTGCGTGTCGAACGTGAACACTGCCGCCTCGTCACCCTCGAGGTTCAACCAGCTCAGGATGTGTTCGGCGGTTTCCCGCGCCTGGCCCATCCGGGCTTCCATGCTGCCGCTCACGTCGAACAGCAGCGCCACGCTGACGGACGAGTCGTCGTGTCTGAATTCCGAGATGGTCCTCGGCACGCCGCCGTCGACCACTTCGAAATCACGCGCCGTCATGTCCCGCACGAAGCGCCCCTTCTTGTCCCGGACCGTGGCGCTCACGCGCACCAGGTCGACGCTGGACTTGAAGGTGGGCGCGACAGGCGCAGCCGGTTGCTGCTGCGCCCTGACGTTCTCCACGCCAGGGTGCAACGTCGCGGCGACGACCATTGCGGTCCAGATGAGCTTCAGCGGCGTCATCGCCGGTCTATGTTCCAAATGCACTGCCAAGTCGACAAGGCGCTGATTCTAAACAGGTTGACGAAAAGTCAGGGTCGCACGTGAGCCGCCGGGGAGTGCCTGATAGTGCAAATCCTACACACTTTGACCCGATCGGCGCCTTCCCGGGGGTGTAATAGTTACCTGACCCGCTCGTCATTACGCGCACACCGACCGGGCTTGCGTCCCGCTGTAAGATCGCGGGGTGAGTCCGACCCATACCGCCATTCCTGTCTCCAAGCGCGTCAGCCAGTTCTCCTATGCGATCCGCAACATCGTGGTGGAGGCTCAGCGCGTGGAGGCTACCGGCACGAAGGTCCGGTATCTGAACATCGGCGACCCCGTGTCGTTCGGATTCGCCCCGCCGCTGCACCTGGTCGAAGCGGTCGAGAAGGCCCTGCGCGACGGGCACAACGGCTACGGCCCGTCGGCCGGACTCGCCTCGGCCCGCGAGGCGGTCGCGGCTGAACACACGGCCAACGGCTGGCCGATTACCGCCGATCGGGTCTTCATCACGGCCGGGACCTCGGAGGGAATCGAACTCGCGCTCACCGCGCTGCTCGACGAGGAGGGCGAAGTCCTCGTCCCGATGCCGACCTATCCGCTCTACACGGCGATCATCGCCAAGCTCGGCGCGCACGCGAAGTACTACCGGTGCGATCCCTCGCGCGGATGGATCCCCGACCTCGATCACATGGCGACGCTCATCACGCCGAACACGCGCGGGATCGTCGTGATCGATCCGAACAACCCGACCGGCGCCACCTACCCGGTGGAGGCGCGGAAGGCACTGCTCGCCTTCGCCGAGAAGCACGGCCTGGCCATCCTCGCTGACGAGGTCTACGCGGACCTCGGCTACGACGGGCCGGTCGCACCGCTCGGGCTCCTGGATCCGGACGCGCCGATCATCTCGTTCTCCAGCCTCTCGAAGGCGTACCTCGCCCCGGGCTGGCGCACGGGCTGGCTGTCGATCGGACGGTCGCCCCGGCTCGACGATGTGGCCGCGGCCATCCGGAAGCTGGCGGACGGGCGCCTCTGCAGCACGGTACCCATGCAGTACGCGGTCACGGCCGCGCTCACCGGCGACAAGTCGCACCAGCTCAAGTTCCGCGCGGACCTGAAGCTGCGGGCCACGCTGACGGCCGATGCGCTGCGCGCCATGCCGGGCGTGACCTGCATGACGCCGACGGCTGGCTTCTACGCCATGCCGCGGATTCCGCTGCCGCCGGGCCGCACCGACGAGGAGTACGTCCTCGGCCTGCTCCGCGCGACCGGCGTGCTCGTCGTGTATGGATCGGGTTTTGGATTGCCCGCGTCGGAGGGCTATCTGCGTATTGTCTTTCTGGCATCGCCTGAGGAGCTCACGACGGTGTACCGCCTGATGGCGGACTACACCGCGGACTTCCTCCGGTGACAACCGCCGCGGTCGCCCGCGCGGTCCTCACGACTGCGCTCGCGGCTGCGGTGCTCTTCGCGCTCTGGGCCGCGCGCGATGCGCTGCTCGTGATCTATGTGAGCGGGCTGCTCGCCACCGGGCTCGGTCCGCTCGTCCACCACATCGAGCATGCGGCAGCGCCAGGCACGCGGCGCCTGCCCCGCTGGCTCGCCATTCTCCTGATCTATCTGTCGATTGTCGGGGTGCTCACCCTCGTCGGCCTGCTGGTCGTTCCGCCGCTGGTGCAGCAGGCCCAGGAGCTGTGGCGGCGCGCACCCGAACTCCTCGTTCACGCGCAGGAGTACCTGGTAGCGCGCGGCCTGCTCGACCATCCGCTGACGCTGGGTGAGGCCGTCCGGACAGCCCCGGGTCCGGGCCAGGCCGTGGGGACCGTCGCCGGCGCCGTGTCCACCGTGCTGGCCGCCATCCTCGCCTTCGTGACCGTTCTGATTCTCACCTTCTACCTGCTAGTGGAATCCGATTCCCTGTTTGCGGGATTCGCGCGCCTGTTCCCGCGGGCGGACCGGCCACGGGTGCAGGACGCCGCGCAGAAGATCTCGACGAAGGTGAGCGCGTGGCTCAGCGGTCAGCTGATTCTCGGCGGCACCATCGGGCTCAGTGCGGCGATCGGGCTGTACCTGATCGGTGTGCCGTACTTCTACGTGCTCGCGCTCATCGCCGCCTTCGGCGAACTGATCCCGGTGGTCGGCCCGATCTTCTCCGCCGTCCCCGCCGTGCTCGTCGCCATGACGGTCTCTCCCCAGACCGCCCTGCTCACCGTGCTCTTCTTCCTGCTGCAGCAGCAGGTCGAGAACCACCTCCTCGTTCCGAAGGTGATGGAACGACAGGTCGGCGTCAGCGCGGTGTTCGTCATCGTGGCGCTGCTGGTCGGGGGCTCGCTGCTCGGCATTCTCGGGGCGGTGCTCGCCGTGCCGAGCGCCGCGATCATCCAGGTGGTCATCGCCGAACTGCTCGACGAACGCGACCGCCAGCAGGAACGGCTCGACCTCGCCCGCTGACCCCATGGCACCGGCGCCCACACGCTGCATCCCACTGCGCACCACCGCACAACGCCCCGTACCCGCCGGGTGTGATGGCAGCGTGGACCGACGGGGCATCGTCTTCTGGTCTGACTTTTGACTACAGTGGGGAAACGCACGCAGAATGCGTGCTCGGAGACTCACAAGTTCCCTGACCGGCGGACAAATGTCAGCAACCGTTGCCTTGAAGCAGACAACCCTGGCTCACCGACTCGACTGGCCGCACGGCCTGTTCGGCGATGTGGCCATGCTGCTCTTCGTCATCGTCCAGGGGCTGGACGGCGCGCTGACCTACCTGGGCGTGCACATCTGGGGGCTGTCGATCGAAGCCAATCCGCTGGTGAGCACCGCCGTGACCGTGGCCGGCGTCGGTGCCGGGCTCGCACTGACGAAGCTCTTTGCGGTCGGGCTCGGTGTGATCCTCCACCTCCGCCGGATCCACCTCGTCGTGGCGCTGCTGTCGCTGTTCTACCTCGCCGTCGCCATCCTGCCCTGGACGGTGCTCTTCCTGACCGTCCAGTACTGACCACGCAAGAACCTCAGGCTTCGCAGACCGACGGGCGCTGACGCCACGGCGTCGACCACCGGTCCCCGCGGCGCGTGACACCCGCGAAAATCCCTCGACGTTTGGGGGATACTGTCGCCATGCGCCAGGACCCCCTGTCCTACCTCGCAGACGAACTCGACTCGCTGAAAGCGCAGGGACTCTACCGGCGCCTGCGGGTGCTCGAGGACGAGCAGCGGGCGAAGACCACCTTCGACCACACCGCGGTGGTCAACCTCTCCTCGAACAACTATCTCGGCCTCACGACGCACCCGCGGCTGCGCGAGGCCGCCATCACGGCGATCGAGCGGTATGGCGTCGGGTCCGGCTCGGTGCGGACCATCGCCGGCACCATGTCGATTCACATGGAGCTCGAGGAGCGGCTGGCGTCCTTCAAGAAGACGGAAGCAGCGGTGGTGTTCCAGAGCGGATTCACCGCCAATGCCGGCACGGTCTCGTCCGTCCTGACCAAGGACGACGTCGTCATCTCCGATGAACTGAATCACGCGAGCATCATCGACGGCTGCCGGCTGAGCCGCGCGACGATCAAGGTGTTTCCGCACAAGGACGTGGACGCGGCACGCACCGTCCTGCAGGCGCTGCCCGCGTCGCAGCGGAAGCTGCTCATCACCGACGGCGTGTTCAGCATGGACGGCGATCTCGGCCCGCTGCCGGCGCTCTGCGATCTCGCGGAGGAGTTCGGCTGCATCATGATGGTCGACGATGCGCATGCGAGCGGCGTGTTCGGGGCGAACGGCCGCGGCACCGTCGACCACTTCGGGATGCACGGACGCGTCGACATCCAGGTCGGCACGCTCTCGAAGGCGATCGGGGCGCTCGGCGGCTATGTCGCGGGCAACCGTGCATTCGTCGAGTTCCTGTACCACCGCGCGCGCCCGTTCCTGTTCTCCACGTCGCACCCGCCCTCGGTGGCGGCCACGTGCATCGCCGCGCTCGACCTCCTGCTCGAGGAGCCGCAGATCATCGATCGTCTCTGGGAGAACACCCGCTTCTTCAAGGCGGGGCTGCAGGCACTCGGCTTCAACACCGGCCTGAGCGAGAGCCCCATCACGCCGGTCATCGTCGGGGACGGCGCGCTCGCGATGACCCTCTCGGATCGGCTCTTCAAGGCCGGCGTCTTCGCGCAGGGCATCGCGTTCCCGACCGTCGCACGCGACAAGGCGCGGGTGCGCACCATCGTGACCGCCACGCACACACGCGACGAACTCCAGTTCGCCCTCGACACCTTCAAGGCCGTCGGGCTGGAACTGGGAATCATCCACTGATGCTCCGCGTCCCGGCCGCTGGCGTCGTCGCGATCGCGATCGCCCTGAACGCCGCCGTCTGTGCGGCGGGAGCCACCGCCGCGCAGGCGCCGCAGGCGCAGCAGACCTCTCAGCCGCAGGACGCGTCGCAGGGCCCGGACGACGATGCCACGCTGCAGGTATTCCTGCGGCAGCTCGAGCCGATCATCATGTCGGGAGACGCCGAGCGGTTCGCGGCGCTCGAGAGCCCGCTCGGGAGCCGCGAGGATGCGGTGGCGTTCGCCAACGCCGAACTGCTCCCCGGCGCCACCCGCGTCGTGGTGCAGGAGCGCGAACGCACCACGCTGAGCATCAGCGGCATTCCCGGAAACGTATACGGCGTCACGCTCGACGCGTTCATCGAGTTCGGCAACCGCGCGCGCGTGGCGACCTGGCAGCTGTTCCTGCGCCGGTCGGGCGACACGTGGGCGATCATGCGCCAGCAGGTCATCTCGTCCGTGGACAACCTGTTCAGGCTGACGCTGGACGCGACCAAGCAGTACGACCTGCGCAACTTCACGATCGACGCCGAAGACCTCCGGCTCACCGTGACCGAGGGCTCGGCGTTTGCCATCGACACCGAGCGCGGGGTCACGGGGCTCGTCATCGTGGGACGCGGCGACATGCACTTCGCGCCGGGCCCCGACACCGAGAAGGGGCAGGTCCGCATCTTCTCCGGCGCCGACGTGCTGGAGACGCGCTTCGACGCCGCATTCATCCGCGTGGGCACGCCGGACCAGCACTACGAGCCGGACGCCCTGGTCGAACGCCCGGTGGACGCGCGCCTCCTGAAGCGGGCCCAGCAGGTCTTCGCGGAGGAATCGCCCAAGTCGTTCGCCGTGGACCTCGCCGACCTGACGCGCGACGCCTGGACGCTGCTCCCGGGATCGGACGACTTCCTCGCGGAACTCCGCACGAAGCAGTACGACACGCTGACCTACGCCAGGTCCGCATCGGAACCCGAGGACATCTCGCTCTTCGAGCGCCGGCGCAAGCGCAACATCGCGCTGTATGCCTCGAAGGAGAAGCTGGCTGCCCGTGGACGCTTCTACAACGAGGACGACCTCGCGGCGTTCGATGTGCTGGACTACGACATCGACCTCACCGCCCTGCCGGATCGCCAGTGGATCGACGGCCGCACGAAGATGCGGCTCAAGGCACGGGCCGGCGGCACCGGCCAGCTCACGATCAAACTGGCCGACTCGCTGAATGTCCGGTCGCTCACCAGCGACCGGTTCGGGCGGCTGTTCTACCTGCGGGTCACCAACCAGAACACGCTGCTGATCAACCTGCCGTCGTACCTGAACGAGAACGAGGAACTGACGCTCACCGTCAGCTATGTCGGACGCCTCGAGCCGCAGAGCCCCGATCGCGAAACGCTGGATCTGGAGCAGGACGGCGGCGGAGGCGCACCGCCGCCCCCGATGAGCTTCCCCGATGACATCTCGGTGCCGCGCGCGGAACCGAGCTTCCTCTACAGCAACCGCAGCTTCTGGTATCCGCAGTCCACGATTACCGACTACGCCACGGCGCACATTCGCATCAGCGTCCCCATCGCGTTCGGGTGCGTGGCGTCGGGAAGTCCGGCCGGCCCGCCGCAGGTGCTGATCGACCGGGATAACCCGGGCGCGGCACGGCACGTGTACGTGTTCGACGCGAAGCGTCCGGCACGCTACCTGTCGTTCATCGTCTCGCGGTTCGTCCCGGCTGACCGGGCCGACGTGGCGTTCACCACGGGCGCGGCGGAAACCGGCGCCGCGGCCGACGACGTCCTCGACGGTCCCGAACCGCTGGCGCGCATGACGCTCTCGGTCGAGGCGAACCCCCGGCAGACGCGCGAGGGGCGTCAGGCCCTGGCGCGCGCGACCGGCATCGTCAAGTTCTACCGGTCGGTGATCGGCGACTCACCATACCCGAGCTTCACGATCGCGCTGGTGGAGAACCTGACCCCCGGCGGTCACAGCCCGCCCTACTTCGCGCAGCTGAACCAGCCGCTGCCGAACAGCCCGCTGGTGTGGCGCAACGACCCGGCCGCCTTCGAGAGCTACCCGGAGTTCTTCATGGCGCACGAGATCGCCCACCAGTGGTGGGGACACGGCGTCGGCTGGCAGAACTATCACGAGCAGTGGCTGAGCGAGAGCTTCGCGCAGTACTTCGCCGCGCTGTACGCGAACGAGAACAGGGGCCCTGACGTGTTCCAGGGGGTGCTGCGGCGGATGCGCCGCTGGGCGATGAACGAGACGCGGCAGGGGCCGGTCTACCTGGGCTACCGCGTGGGACACATCAAGAACAACGGACGCGCCTTCCGCGCCATTGTCTACAACAAGGGCGCGATGGTGCTGCACATGCTGCGGCAGTACCTCGGCGACGACGTGTTCTTCGAGGGGCTGCGCCGGTTCTACCTGAGCGCCCGCTTCCGCAAGGTGGGCACCGAGGACTTCCGGCTGGCGATGGAGCAGGTCTCGGGCAGGAACCTCGAGCGGTACTTCGAGCGGTGGATCTACGGCACGAGCCTGCCGGATATCGCGTTCTCGTCCCGCGTGGAGCCTGCCGAGGCCGGCGGGCAGGTCGCCGTGCTGCGGTTCGAACAGACCGGCGAGATCTTCGACCTGCCGGCCCTGGTAACCCTGACGTTCATGGACGGCAAGACCCGGGAGGTCCTGGTCCCGATCGACGACCGCGTCACGGAAATGCGGGTGCCGGTGGACGGTCCGCTGCGGTCGGCCACGATCAGCCGGAAGGACGTGGCCCTGGCAGAGTTCAGGACCGTGCGGTAGGCGCTCCGGGAGACCGGCCCCCCGGTCGGGCCAGCCCGGCAAATCGATCCGGCGGGCGTCCGCTACATTGGGTAGAATCAAAGGCTTATGGAATCCGTCACGCTGACGATCGACGGCCGTCAGATCACCGTCGAGAAGGGGAAGACCGTGCTCCAGGCGGCCATCGAGGCCGGCATCTCGGTCCCCTACTACTGCTATCACCCGGGCATCGGCATCGAAGGCTCCTGCCGCGTCTGCATCGTCAAGGTCGAGAAGATGGGGAAGCTCCAGACTTCCTGCTCGACCGTCGCCGCCGAGGGCATGGTGGTGCACACGCGCAGCGAGGATGTGGTGGCCGCCCGTTCCGGCGTGTTCGAACTCCTCCTCGTGAACCATCCGCTCGACTGCCCGGTGTGCGACAAGGGCGGCGAGTGTCCCCTGCAGGACTACTCGTACAGCTTCGGCAACGACCAGAGCCGCATGGAGTTCCCGCGGCGCGTGTTCGACGGCGAGGGTGTGCGGGGCGACGTCGACTTCGGCCCCACCCTCATGCTGAACCGCCAGCGCTGCATCATGTGCACGCGCTGCATCCGCTTCATGGAGACGGTCGAGGGCGACGCGCAGATCGGCGTCATCAACCGCGGAAACGGCAGCCAGATCGCCACCTTCCGCGACGAGGGTGTGCACTCGCTCATCTCGGGCAACCTCATGGACGTCTGCCCGGTCGGCGCCATCACCACCAAGCAGTACCGCTTCAAGTCGCGTCCGTGGGACAACCCGAACGTCGCGGACACGATTTGCACGATGTGCTCGAAGGGCTGCAACACGAACGCCTGGATCAAGGCCAAGCCCGAGTGGGCGAAGGGCTCGCGCCTCGTCCGCATGACGCCGCGCTTCAACCCCGACGTGAACGGCTACTGGATGTGCGACATCGGCCGGTTCGACTTCGGGTGGATCGAGGGCGACAACCGCCTCAGCAAGCCCCTGGCGCGCAGCACCGCCGGCACCCTGGAGCCGGTGACCTACCGCGACGCCGTCGCGAAGGTGGCCGACCGTCTCTCGGCGGCTGGGACGTCGGGCAAGGGCGACGTCCGTTTCCTCGTGTCGGCCCACGCGTCGCATGAAGAGCTGTTCCTCATCCGGCGGCTGACCGACGAACTGCTGGGCGCCGACGGCCTGAAGCATGTCGCGGTCAGCTGGCGGACGACCCCGAAGCAGCAGCCGGAGCGGACGAAGTTCAAGGTTCCGGCAGTGGATGCGCCCAACGTGAACGGCGCGCGGCTGTTCGGTTTCGTGCCCGGAACGGTAGCCGACTCCCAGGGTCCGGCGGACGTGTCGGCCCTGCGCACGGCGGTCGAGGCAGGGTCGGTCGCCGCGCTCTACGTCTTCGACCCGGGTCCGGACGGCAGCATCGGCGACACCGGCTGGATCGTCGCCGCGCGGCAGTCGGGCAGGCTGCCGCTGCTCGTGGTGCAGGGCGTCCTGATGACCGAGCTGGCCAGGAATGCCGACTTCGTGCTGCCCGGTGCATCCTTCGTCGAGAAGGACGCGTCGTACACGAACGACCAGGGCGTGCTCCAGGGCACGTCGAAGGCGATCAACGCCCCGGGCGATGCGATGGAAGACTGGCAGGTGCTGGTCAACCTGGCGGCTGCGCTGGGCGTCTCGCTCGGCTACACGGCGAGTGCGCACATCCGTTCGGATATCGCCGCGCGGATGGCGGGCGTGGCGCCCCTCCAGGGCCTGCCCGGCCTGGCGTTCCAGCGGCCGATGTCAGCCGCCACCTGGCTCGAGGCGTCTAATCCGTCAGAGCGGTGGAAGTGGGAGTTCCTCTACCAGGACCTGCCACCGGTCAAGGGCTCGGTCGATTCGTCGGCGCTGCCGCCGGCACCGGGTGTCATCCGGCTGAACGAAGTGAAGTAAGGGCCTCGGCCCGCCACGGGATTCTCATGCTCAGAAAGCTCGCCTCTCTCGTGGCGGGGCTGGCGCTCTTCGCCGCCGCCCCGCTCCACGCCCAGCGTGGTCCGGCCAAGGCGGAACTCACCCCCCTCGTCGAAACGGAAACGGTCGCCCCCGGCTCAGAGGTTCGGGTAGTCCTGCAGGTGCAACTCCCTGAGGGCTACCACATGAACTCGAACAAGCCCCGCGATCCCATGCTCATCCCGGTGGTCCTCACGGTGCCGGCGCCGGATCAGCAGTTGCCCCCCGGCGTCACGCTGAAGGAAATCGTCTTTCCGAAGCCGACCGACCTGCAGCAGCGCGGCGCAGACCAGCCGCTCAGTGTCTTCGAGCGCGAGTTCGCGATCGGGGCGGTGCTGAAGGTGGACGCGAGCGTCCCGGCCGGCCCGATCACCATTCCCGCGCGGCTCCGCTACCAGGCCTGCGACGAGACGATGTGCTACATCCCGACGCGGGCGGAAACCGGCTGGCAGTTCACCGTCGGCAGCAGCGCGTCGGCGGCGGCGCACGGCGACGTCTTCAGCACCATTGCGTTCGGGACCGGGGACGTCCCAGGCAGTGCGGCGCCCACCACGACCGCCAGCGCGCCTGGCGGCGCGGCTCCGGCCGGCGCGGACCCCATTGCCGCGCTCGATGGATTCTCGGAGCAGGGCACCACGTTCGGGTACCTGCCGACGGCCGACTTCCTTACCTTCGTCAAGAACGCCGAGAACGGCGTCCGTGAGAAGGGCATGCTCGAAGGCCAGGGGCCGCTCGCGATCCTGCTGATCGTGCTCGTCGGCGGCCTCGCGCTGAACCTCACGCCGTGCGTGCTGCCGATGATCCCGATCAATCTCGCCATCATCGGCGCCGGTGCGCAGGCCGGCTCGCGGCAGCGGGGCTTCATGCTCGGCCTTGCCTACGGCGCGGCCATGGCGGTCGTCTACGGGGTCCTGGGCCTCGTGGTCGTGCTGACGGCGAGTTCGTTCGGCACCATCAACGCCTCACCGTGGTTCAACCTCGGCATCGCCGTGCTGTTCGTCTTCCTCGGACTGGCGATGTTCGACGTGGTGAACATCGATTTCTCCCGCTTCTCCACCAACGTGAAGACCGGCGGAAGCCAGGGGTCCATGGCGCTCGCGTTCACGATGGGCGCCGTGGCGGCGCTGCTCGCCGGCGCGTGCGTGGCACCGGTGGTCATCCAGGTCGTCCTCTTCTCGAGCAACCTCTACGCAGCCGGCACCACGGCGGCGCTCGCGCTCCCGTTCGTGCTGGGTCTCGGCATGGCGATTCCGTGGCCGATCGCGGGCGCGGGCATCGCCGCGCTTCCGAAGCCCGGCGCGTGGATGAACACCATCAAGCACGTGTTCGGCGTCATCATCATCGGCACGGCGCTCTACTACGGCTACGAGGCCTACAACCTGTTCGCGAGCCGATGGGTGAACGCCGACGAAGTCGCCTCGAGCGTGCAGGAGAAACTGAAGGAAGGCTGGCAGCCCTCACTGGCCGAAGGCCTGGCGATCGCGAAACGCGAGAACAAGCCGGTCCTGATCGACATGTGGGCCACGTGGTGCAAGAACTGCCTGGTGATGGACCAGACCACCCTCAAGGATCCGGTCGTCAACGAGGCGCTGGCGGGCTACGTGAAGATCAAGTACCAGGCCGAGAACCCCGACGACCCGGAGGTCGCCAAGGTCATGCAGTACATGAAGACCTCGGGCCTGCCGACCTACGTGGTGATGAAGCCCAAGGCACCGTAGAACCGAGAAGTCAGAACTCAGAAGTCAGAACTGAAAGGCAGGCTGGGCAGGCACGGCAGGCGGGACTGTCATGCGGTCCAGCCCAAATTCAGTCCAGCCCGCCCTGCCAGCCCCGCCAGCCGGTCCTAGAACTTCCCCGCCGACCGCAGGAACGCGCCGAGGTCGTACGACAGCACGGCATCGAAGCGCGTCTTGTTCGAGATCGAGTACGGCGCGTCGAGCGCATGCGTCGCGAAGATCTGCGCCGCCAGCGGGCCGTGGATCGTGAAGTTCGCCACTCCGAAGAAGCGGCGTCCGCGCTGGATGCGGTCGGCGTTCAGTCCACCATAGCGTTCGTCCACCGTCACGTAGCCTGCCTGCAGCCTCGCCCACTTGTTGAACGTGCGTTCCGCGGCCAGCGAGAACCCCGCGCCAGAGCCAGGATCGGTCGTCCGGATGTACTGCTCGTATCGCACGTTCTGCACGAGCGCCCTGGCGCTGAACCGCATCGCCAGCCCGGCCCGCAGCGTGTCGCGCGACGCGTGGCGCGTGTAGTCGACGGACGCGGAGACGAGCGGGGAGAAGCGCTTGTCGACCAGGACCTGGGTGTAGTTCGTGTCGTTGATGTCGTCCCACCGCTTCCAGAGGTTCGGGGTGCCGATCGAGGCGACGGTCCCGTGCGTCACCGAAACCTCGTCGAAGTACAGATCCTTCGGGCGCCGCAGGCTGAGGCGTCCACCCGTCACCCATCCGTCATCGTCGTAGGTGGTGTACTCGGTGTCCTCGCCGCGATTCGGGTAGATGCTGCCGACCTGCGCCTCGAGCCCCGTGACGGGGGCTGCCGAGAAGAAGAACTGGCGCATGTAGACGCTCTTGCCGTCGAAGGTGCCGGTGCCAGGGCCGAGGTTGTTCCACGACGCGATGTACTGCGTGCCGGAAAACGCACCGACATTCACGGTGTACCGCTTCTTCGGATCCAGGTTGAACCGGAACCTGATCTGATCCCGGTATTGCATGTGGTTCGAGGTGTTGACGTCCGCACTGTTCCGGATCAGCCGGTACCTCGTGCTGAACACCAGTTGCTGGAACTCAAACCAGCGGCGGATGGCCGGCTCGGGTGCGCGGGCAGGCGCGGGTGACTGAGCCATAGCCGGGGCCGCGGTGGCGAGGACACAGAGCACTGCGGAGAGATATCGACGCATTTGAGGATCCTATCGGATGGACCTAAGCAATCCGCGAGGGTCGCGCGGGCCGTGACCGGGGAGCGTACCCCAAACAGGGCAAGGTGTTGCGCGTTCCGTGGTACTCTGAGCGCCCTAGAGGTTCCCACGATGCGATCACGTCCGGCAAGACTGACCCTGAGCGCCCTCGCATGGATCGCCCTCGGTGCCGCGGCGTTCTTTACCGTCACCACCCAGAAGACCGTCGACCAGCGGCGGACGCTGCTGCGCGCGTTCGAAGCCACCGCGCGGGACGCCGCCGACGCGCTCGACGATGCCCAGGCCGGACAGCAGGCATATGTCGCCACGGGCCAGGACCCTGCGGACTGGTACGCGAAGGTCTCCACGTACGTCCAGACAGCATCGACCAGCATCGACGCGCTGCGCGCCACGGCCACGAGCCCGGCGGCGGCGCCGCTGCTCCTCGAGGCCTCGACCACGCTGACGCAGTTCGGCCGCGTCGACCGCACCGTCCGCGAGCACATCGCCTCTGAGGACCTCCATGCGGCCGCCGACGCGATCTTCGGTGACGCCTCCGAGGCCATCGGCAGCGCCGTCGCCGACCTCGACGCCGCGCTGGCTGCCGAACAGCAGTCGTTGGACACGTTCGAAGCCGCGCAGCGGCAGCGCCTGGTGTATGCCGCCGGCGGTGCAGCCGGGTTCGCGGCCCTGTCCCTCCTCCTGCTGGCCCTCGCACGGCCCGCCGTGCCGGCGGCTGAGAGCACGGACGAGGAGGAGGCGGCTCCTGCGAACGAGTTCTCGGGGCTGTCATTGCACGAGCCCCTCACCCACCGGACCGAGGAAGCGCGGCGGGAACCCTCACCCGCCCCGGCCACGGGTGCCCTCACCAGCATGGCGGCGATCTGCACCGGCTTCGGCCGGGTACGCGAAGCCGGCGAGCTTGCCCCGCTCCTCGAACAGGCGGCAGCGGCCCTCAATGCGCGTGGCCTGATCGTGTGGCTCGGCAGTGCCGCCGGAGCGGACCTGCGGCCGGTGCTCGCCCACGGCTACAGCGAGAGGACGCTTGCCCGCATTCCGACGCTGACGCGCACGGCAGACAACGCCGCGGCGGCAGCGTACCGCACGGGCGACATCCAGGTCGTCGGCGCCCGCCCGAACGGCGCCAACGGCACCGTCGTCGCGCCGCTGGTGACCTCAGAGGGCTGCATCGGCGCGATGACCGCCGAGATCCGCGACGGCGGCGAGCAGTCCGACGCGACGCGGGCACTGGCAACCATACTCGCCGCACAACTGGCGGGGCTGCTGGCTCCGGCCGCTGCCTCGGCTGCGGCGGCTCCAGCCGACGTCCAGAGCGCGATCGGCTAGACCTGGGACATCGCCCGAGCTGAGAATCGGACCATGACAGCCCGCACGCCGCAGCCTGGACTCACGAAAGCCCAGGTGCTCGAACTGGCCGAGCAGCAGAAGGTGAAGTTCCTGCGCCTGCAGTTCACTGACATCCTCGGCGCCATCAAGAACGTCGAGATTCCGAACCGGCAGTTCGAGAGCGCGCTCGACGGCAAGGTGATGTTCGACGGCTCGTCGATCGAGGGCTTCGTCCGGATCGAAGAGTCGGACATGTACCTCAAGCCGGACCTGTCGACCTTCTGCGTGTTCCCGTGGTCCGGTCCCGGCGGCGAGAAGGTGGCGCGCCTCATCTGCGACATCGTGAACCCCGACGGCACGCCGTTCGTCGGATGCCCGCGCACCGCGCTGAAGCGGGTCATCGGGCTGGCGGACGCGCAGGGCGTGCAGATGCGGGCCGGTCCGGAAGCCGAGTTCTTCCTGTTCCAGTCGCGGAATGGCCGCCCGACCACCGAGTCGCACGATGCCGCCAGCTACTTCGACCTGAGCCCCGTCGATCAGGGGGAGGACGTCAGGCGCGAGATCGTGCTCGCACTCGAGGCGATGGGGCTGCACGTCGATGCGGCGCATCACGAGGTGGCGCCCGGCCAGCACGAGATCGACCTCCGCTACGACCACGTCCTCACGGCGGCGGACAACATCAGCACGCTCCGCTTCGTCGTGAAGAACATCGCGATCCGGAACGGGCTGCACGCCACGTTCATGCCGAAGCCGATCTACGGCATCAACGGCTCGGGCATGCACACGCACATGTCGCTCTTCTCGGGCGGCCGGAACGTGTTCTACGACGCCGACGCGCCGATGCAGCTGAGCCGCACCTGCCTCCATTACATCGGCGGCGTACTTCGGCACGCGAAGGGCTTCTGCGCCATCACCAACCCGCTGGTGAACTCGTACAAACGGCTGGTGCCCGGCTACGAGGCTCCCACGGCCGTGGCATGGTCGGAGAAGAACCGCAGCCCGCTCGTGCGCGTACCCGCGGAACGCGGCGAGGCCACGCGCATCGAGCTGCGCATGCCCGACCCCGCGTGCAATCCGTACCTGGCGCTCGCGGTGGTCCTGCGTGCCGGCCTGGACGGCATCGAGAAGCAGCTGGACCCGGGCCCGCCGATCACGAAGAACATCTTCACGATGAGCCACCGGGAGCGGCGGCACCTGCGGATCGACGAGCTGCCCGGGAACCTGAACGAGGCGCTCGACGAACTCGAGAAGGACGACCTGGTGCGCGACACGCTTGGCGAACACCTCTTCGAGCACTTCCTCGAAGCCAAGCGCGAGGAGTGGCACGACTACATCCGCCACGTCTCACCCTGGGAAACCGAGCGCTATCTCGGCGTCTACTGAATCGCGGATTTCAGATTGCAGATTGCAGATTTCAGATTGCGCATTGCGGAATTGCCGGGCTGATCAGAGGCGGCGCCCGTGCGCGAGGCTGGCTTCAGCCGGACCGTGAGGGTGTGTCCGGAGAAGTGGGCGCGCTCCCGCGCCTGAGTCGCCCCGACAGGACGCCCCACGCGCATCGCCCACCGCCCCCGCTCGCCAATTTCCCCCAATTCTTCGTCAAACCGCCTGGAACGGATCGGGTACGTAACTTGAAGACTCTGGCCTCAGCCGCGTCGGGTCAGCGGGGAATGGGTTCACGAGGCGCTGGCACCGCCCTCGCCCTCCGCACACGTCCACGGCCCGATGCGGCATTGCGGCTGCGATCGCACGGACGACCGTGCGTCAGGCCGCCCGACGCGACACGCGGCAGACAACGGAGGGATCGCGATGGCGAACGCAGGACGACTGATGATGGCCCTGGTGATGACGGTAAGCCTGACCGCGTGTGCCGGGTCGCTGCGCGATCTGCGCGTCGCCGACATCCAGGACAATCCGGGCCGCTTCCAGGATCGGATGGTTCGCATCGACGGCGTCGTCACGTCGTCCTGGGGCATTCCGCTGGTGCCGTTCCGGCTCTACAAGGTGGACGACGGGACCGGTGAGCTTACCGTGATTTCCCAGGGGTCGCGCATTCCCGCGCGCGGCGCACGTGTGATCGTGCGGGGCCGCGTGGAAGACGTCGCGGTGCTCAACGGACAGGCGCTCGGGCTGCACATCCGGGAAGAAGGCATGCGGATCGCCCGGTAGCGCCGGCCGCGGCTCAGCCCGTAATCTTGACCACCACGGCGGTCGTGTCGTCGTTCGGCGGCATCTCGCCGCGGAATTCGTTCACGGTCGAGAAGATCCCGTCCACGATGTCGCGGGCGGGCCGATCGTGCAGCTGGTCCACCGTCGCGAGCAGCCGCTCGTTGCCGAACTCGCGCATCAGCGGATCGAGGGCCTCGGTCACACCGTCCGAGACGAAGACGAAGAGATCGCCCGGCTTGAGGTCGAGCACGAGCTCGTCGTAGTTGGAGCCCGAGAACGATCCGAGCGGCACTCCCGGCAGTTCGATCTGTGATGCCGGCTCTCCCAACGAACCCCCTCGCTTGCGCACCGGATAGGGAAGGCCCGCATTCGCGAGCGTCACGATGCGCCGCTTGAAGTCGAACACCGCGTACATCAGCGTGCAGTAGTACTCCTCGAGCTGACGCTCGTAGAGGATGGTGTTCATCGACGCCAGCACCTGCGCGGGGCCTGACCTGTCGGTGGTATAGCGCCGGCGGAAGGTGCGCGAGCGCACCAGTTCGCCCGCGAAGGCTCCGTAGAGCGCCGCCGGCACGCCCTTCCCCGACACGTCGCCGACCGCGATCACCAGGCTGTTGGGCTCGGGCGCGAGGAAGTCGTACAGGTCGCCGCCCAGCTCCCGCGCCGGCTCGAAGCGCGCCGCGACGTCCACGTGCTTCATCCGCTTGGGCAGCTCGGTCGGCAGCAGCGCCGCCTGTACGCGCTGCGCGAAGGTGATTTCCTTCTCGAGCCGCAGCTCGTTCGCGCGAATGGTCTCGTAGAGCCGCGCGTTCTCGATGGCCACGGCCGCCTGGCTTGCGAGCAGTGTCAGGATCTCCTCGTCGCTCTTCTTGAACGCGTCGAGTTCCGGGCTCTCCAGATCGAAGACGCCGATGCAGCGATCCTTCAGGAGCAGGGGAATCACGAGCTCCGAGCGCGCGTCCTTCACGAGGCTGATGTACCGCGGGTCCTTCGACACGTCGGGTACGAGCACCGGCGTCTTGTGCAGCGCGGCGTAGCCGGTGAGCCCGAGCCCCACCTTGATGCGGGGCACGGTGGCCTGTTCGCCGTAGCGCACCGCCACCTTCATCTCCAGTTCGTTCGTTTCCTCGTTCACGAGCAGGATGCCGAACGTGCGGTAGTCGATCACGCGCTTCGTCAGGTTGGCGATGCGCGTGAGGAGTTCGTCGAGATTGAGGATCGACGCGAACTCGCGCCCGATCTCGGCCAGCGTCTCGAGCGTGTTCGCGTAGCGCCGTTCGTCCTCGAACAGCCGCGCGTTCTCGATGGCCACCGCCACGTGCGCGCCGAACTGGCGCATGATCATCTCGTCGGTGCCCGTGAACTGGTCGACCCGGTCGCTCAGCAGGTTGAGCGCCCCGATCACGCGGCCCTTGCGGCGCAGCGGGACGACGAGTTCCGCACGCGAGCCCGGAACCGCCTCGACGTAGCGCGGGTCGGCCTGCACGTCGTTCACCACGAGCGGCTTGCCTTCGAGCACGGCCGTACCGACCAGCCCCTCGCCCACCTTGAGCCGCAGGGTCCGGGCAATCGACTCGGGGTAGCCGACCGAGTACGCCACCTTCAGCACACCGGCCTTCTCGTCGAGCAGGTACGCCGCGAAGGCATGGAAGTGCGTCAGCCGCGAGACGAGCTGCGGGATCTTCTGGAGCAGTTCCTCGAGATCGAGGACCGACGTGACCTCCCGCCCCAGTTCGAAGAGCGTGATGACGATTTCCCTGAGGTCCTGGGGTGAGGTCGGCGGAGGAGTGGAGTTCGGCAAGGGTTCGGCAGCCAGTCCGGGCCAAAGTATAATCGCACGACAGCAATGGACCTGACCCTCCCCCTCGACCACGCCGCCATCGAGCGGATCCTGCCGCACCGCTACCCGTTCCTGCTGGTGGACCGCATCACCGAGTTCGAGGAAGACAAGCGCATCGTCGGCCTGAAGAACGTCTCGCACAACGAGCGCTATCTCTGGCAGGGGCCCGACGGCCGCGCGGTCATGCCGCCGACGATTCTCACCGAGGCGATTGCGCAGGTCGGGGCCATCCTCATCCTCGCCAAGCCCGAGAACCGCTCGCGCCTGCCCCTCTTTGCCGGCATCCAGAAGGTGCGCTACCGCAAGCCGGTCTACCCGGGCGACGTGATGGAGATCGAAGCGACCGTCATCCGCCTGCGGAACCGCATGGGTCTGCTGCGAGGCATCGCCCGGGTGAACGGCGTGCGCGTCATCGACGGCACCATGACGTTCGCCCTGGCCGCGCCGCAGGCCGCCGAACCGCCAGCCGCCTAAGTCGCCTCACCGGCTCGTCCGTCGCGCCGCGTGGCCGTCGGGCATCCGCCTTGCAGCCTGCGCCTCCAACTTGAACGGGAGGACGCATGCTCGAAACGATCGCGATCATTCTGCTGGTGCTCTGGCTGCTCGGAATGGTGAGCGGCTACACGATGGGGAACTTCATCTACGTTCTGCTGGTGATTGCCATCGTGCTGTTTCTGGTGCGGCTCATCAGTGGACGCCGCGTGGTCTAGCGCGGACGCATCGGCACCGCCGCATGCCTCAGGTTGATGCGGCGGCTGCCGTCTTCACTTCTTGACCAGGGAGATGCCCGCAAGTACGACGGCACCGGCCACGCCCACGCGAAGGCTCATTGGTTCCGCCAGCACGAGGGTGCCGAGCACCATGGCGATGACCGGGTTCACGTAGGCGTAGAGCGAGACGGTAGCCAGCGGCAGGTGCTTGAGGGCGTAGATGTAGGCCGTGTAGCCCGCCAGCGAGCCGAACACGATGAGGTAGCCGAGCGCGCCGCCGCTCCTGGCGGTGACATGCATCGCGCCCGCTTCGCCGAGCAGCACACCTGCCGCGAACATGGCGAGTCCGCCGAAGAGCATCTGGCTGGCGGCCACCGCCAGGATGTTCTCGCTCGACGGACGACGCCTCGAGTAGCTCGACCCGATCGCCCAGCCCACGCAGGCCAGTTGCGTGGCGATCACGCCCAGCACCACACCGGGGCCATGTCCGGCTTCGAGTTCGGGCCAGACCAGCAGCACGATCCCCGCAAATCCCGTCACGAGGCCGATGAGCCGCCGCGCACCGAGGCGTTCAGCCGACCCGGACATCCGTTCGATTCCCACCATCCAGAACGGCACGACGGCAACGAGCACCGCCGTGAGCCCGCTCGGGATCGTCTGCTCCGCCCACACCACGCCGCCATTCCCGAAACCGATCAGGAGCACGCCGAGCAGGGCAAGCGAGGGCCACGTGTCGCGCGTGGGCAACGCCTCGCCGCGGGCACGGAGCACGAGGAGGATGATGGCGCCGGCGACCGTCCAGCGAACGCCGCCCAGGAGCATGGGCGGCACCGTCTCGAGGGCGATGCGAATCGCCAGGTAGGTCGTGCCCCACAGGAGACAGACCGCTCCCCACGCGAGGTAGGCCCGACCGGTGTGCGAAGTGGGTGACATGAATCCAAACACTGTAGAATGTCGCCCATGAATACCAAAGCGACGACTGCCGCGGCCGCCCTGGCGCTTGGCCTCATGACGTTCGGATGCGGAGGCGCCGCCCCCGCTGGTGGCGGCTCGCAGACGGCGACGTCCGCGGTCAGCACCACGCCGCCGAACACCGCAGACGCGGTGAAGGCCGGTGCGATCCCGACGCCGGAGATCGAGGCGCAGACCAAGGCGATCGCCGCGCTCGGCCCCCATTCGCAGGCGACCTACCCGCCCATCCCGACGAACGGCTACGCCCCGCCGCGGCCGCCGGAAGTGGTCACCGCCGCGTTCCAGTTCGCCGCCGAGCACCCGGAGATTTCGAGCTACGTTCCGTGCTTCTGCGGCTGCCAGCAGGGCGGCCACAAGGGGAATCACGACTGCTTCGTGCGCTCGCGCGCCGCAAACGGCGACGTGCTCGAATGGGAGCCGCACGGCCTCGAGTGCGCGGTCTGCATCGACGTCGCCACGCGCTCGCGTCAGCTGCTGGCGTCTGGTGCCTCCGTCACCGAGATCCGTGCCGCCATCGAGCGGGAGTTCCTGCCGAACGCCCCGACGATGACGCCGACGCCGAACCCGCCCGCAGCCGGCGCGGCCCACAGCCACTAGCCAACGTGCACGATCGGGCTGCCGCGTTCGCGCGGCTGTTCCAGGCGGTCCATGAAGGTGTGTACATCGGCACCATCGGTGCCGATGTCACCACCACGCTCGCGGCGAACCCTCACGCCAAGCTGATCCTGGGCTACGGCGCAGAAACCCCCGATTCCGACGTCCGCCCGTTCGATCCGGAACACTTCTACGACGCCCAGGCGCGTTCGAGCCTGATCGAACGCCTCGAGACCGACGGCTCCCTCGTCAGTCACCTCGTCCGCCTCAAGCGCAACGACGAGTCGTCGGTCTGGGTCGAAATCACCGCGACCTCCGAGCGGATCCCGGAGGGTCTCCGCATCGAAGCGCTGATGCGCGACGTGAGCGAGCGCAAGAAGCTCGACGACGAGACGCGCGATATCTATCACCAGCTCCTGCAGGCCGAGAAGATGGCGGCACTCGGGCAGACCATCTCGGGTGTCGCGCACGAGCTGAACAATCCGCTGGCGACCATCCTCACCTGGGCCGAGCGTCTGTCGCCTCGCGGAGCCTCCGACGCGACGCTGAAGCGGGGCCTCGAGATCATCCTCAGCGAGTCCGAGCGGGCAGCACGCATCGTCCGGAACCTGCTGACGTTCGCGAGGAAGCGGCAGACGACGCGGGCGATGGTGGACGTGAACCAGGTCGTGCGCGAGACGCTCGCGCTCCGCGCCTATGAACAGCGCGTGACCAACATCACGGTGATCGATGCGCTCGCCGCCGGGCTGCCCCTGGTGTTCGCCGATTCGCACCAGGTGCAGCAGGTGCTCCTCAACCTGATCATCAACGCGGAGCAGGCCATGCTCTCGGCCAACGGCCGGGGAATGCTGGTGGTGCGCACGTGGCATGACGCCGAGCGGGAGTGCGTCATCCTCGAGATCAACGACGACGGCCCGGGGATACCGGGCGACGTGCAGTCGAAGATCTTCGACCCGTTCTTCACGACGAAGGAGGTCGGGAAGGGCACGGGCCTGGGCCTCACGGTCGCCTATGCCATCGTCAGCGAACACGGCGGCCGCATTCGCCTCGAGTCATCGCGGGGCTCGGGAGCCTCGTTCTTCGTCGAGCTGCCGATCTCCGGCGCGCGCATCCCGGCGACCCCCCAGCCGCGTCCGCGCACGGCGGCGGCGGCCGGCCCAGTGAAGGCGACGATCCTCGTGGTGGACGACGAAGCCGCCCTGGCGGCGGCTGTCTCGGCGGCACTCCAGGATGCGGGCCACGTCGTCGAACAGGCGTCCGATGGCGAACAGGCGCTCGAACGGATCGCGTCCCGGGCCTTCGACCTGGTCGTGTGCGACCTGAAGATGCCGCGGATGGATGGGCCGACCTTCTACAGGCGGCTCATCACGCATGCGCCGGCGATGAGCGAGCGGGTGATCTTCGTGACGGGTGACGTGGTGGCGGCCGACGCCGAGCAGTTCCTGCAGGAATCCGGATGCCGGTGGCTGGCAAAGCCGTTCAGGCTGTCCGATCTCGTGAAGACGGCCCGTGAGGCACTGGCTGGCGGGTGAACGGCGCCTGCGCCGCCGCCTGACATACGCAGGCAGCGACACAGGCTGACGAGTGACGGCGCGGACTAGCGGGCGGCGGCCACCGCTTCGCGGTAGCGCGGACGGAGCGCGACTTTCATCGGCGCCACGACGCGCGGCTGGCGCGGGGCGGCGTAGCTGAGCACCTGCGCGGGAACGCCCGGAGCCTTGGCCGGGACGCGGGGCTTCAGGCTGGCCTTGGCCATGGACGGCCGCACCGACGCCAGGTCGACGAGCGCATCGCGCATCGCCATGACGTGCTGCGGACCGAACTCGCCGAGCGAATCGCGAAGGCGCTTGATCGCGCGCGCATGCAGCTGCGAGACGCGCGACTCGTTCACGCCGATCTCGGCGCCGATTTCCTTCATCGTGGCCTCAGCGTAGTAATACATGCTGACGACCTTCTGCTCGCGCGCCGGCAGGGCGGCGATCGCGGCGTGGATGCGCTCGCGCACTTCGTTCTTCTCGTAGGCCGCATCGGGCGCGTCCGGCTCGGACGGCACGAGCACCGTCGGCAGGTTGCTCTCGTCGAGATGATCCCCGCTCGCGAGCGGCGACGTCGCCTCGATCGTGTTGATGCGCACGATGGTGCGGCTCAGGCGCTTCTCGTCCGACCCGACGCGGGCCGCAAGGTCGGCCATCGACGGCTCGTGCCCCAGTTCGCGGCGCAGCGCTTCACGCGCGGCATCCAGCTCCCGCCGCTGGCGGCGGACGCCGCGCGGCCACGCGTCCTTCCGGAGTGCATCGATCATTGCGCCGCGGACGCGCCGTTCAGCAAAGGTCTCGAACTTGATCCCGCGCGCCTCGTCGAAGCGGTTCGCGGCATCGATGAGACCCAGCACCCCGTCCTGGATGAGATCGCCGATGTCGATTGAGTTGGGCATCGACGCCGCCATGCGACGGGCCAGCGCTTCGACGAATGGCAGTCCGGCCACAATGCGACGGTCCTGGGAGGCGGTAGCTTGAAGAACGGGCATCTGCTTGGTCTCCTGATTCGGAAGTTCGTTGTGCTTCCGGTTGGTGACCACTATCGCAACCTCGGTACCAAAGGCAGAGTCTGTGCGCTAAATCAGTGCATCCCGAGCAGACACGTTCCTGTATCATGATGCAACACAGTGACTTAACCGACGTGTCCCGAAACGGCTCGCACGCAGCGCGCCGCGGGTGGTTCTGTGAAATGCGTCAGAGTCTTGACGCAAAATGACGGCAGATCGTCAATACTCTGACGACGCCACTGACAAAATTTGGATGGGGAGCTGGCGAAAAGGCGCAGTTACTGCGCGTCGACGGGGAGCGAGGAGAGGTGCTGCCGCAGGTCCTTGATCGTGCCCATGGCCTCGAGCGCGCTCGCCACCACCTGGGAGGCGCGCGCGCGGCTCGGGGCATCAGTCACTTTCGATTCGAGCAACTCAGCGTGGGCGAGGATGATGCCGAGCTGGTTGTTCAGGCGGTGAAAGAGGAGGCGGAGTTCTGGCGTATCAGTCACGTCGCGCCCCTCTTGCCAGTCGCGTTCGGCCACGGAACCGATCAGGCCTGGTTCCGCTGTTCCTGGTGCCACACCGCGTCGGTCGCCGGACGATCAGCATGATGCGGGTCGCGCCACAGGGTGTCGACGAAGATGCGAACCGAACCACCGGCGGTGCGGACATATTCGATCTTGCCCGACGACAGCCAGTTGTAGATGGTGCGACGGCTCACGCCGACAAGTTCGCAGGCCTTCATGATCGAGATCGTCTTTCGTTCCACGGCTTCTGCCTCCAGCAAGGGTATCGGAGCAATCACGGCAGCTCAATAGAGCCGCCCTGGGTTTCGGCCAGTTGCATGTCCGGCCACTTGGTCATTTATTCGGATGAAGCAGGCGCGAGGAAAAGAGGCACGGGAGAAAAATCCTGCGTGCGTGACGAAACCGGACACAGTGCGCCGCTCGCGACACCGCATCACCCCAAAACCGTAATTGCCGCACATGCCTGAATCGCCCAAGCATCTGCTGCTCGTCGAGGACGAGCCCGCGCTGCGGACCGTTGTCGCCGAACAGCTCGCGGATCGCGGCTACGTCGTCGACCAGGCCGACTCGGGCGAGGCGGCCGTGGCGCGGCTCGCCGACTTCGCGTACGACGCGATCGTGACCGACCTGCGCATGCCGGGCATCAGTGGCAGCGAGGTGATCGACGCCGCCGTCCAGCGCTACCCCGACATCGTCGTGATCGTGGTGACGGGATATGGCACCGTGAAGGACGCCGTCGAGGCGATCAAGCGGGGCGCGGCCGACTTCGTCAGCAAGCCGTTCCAGATCGACGAGCTGACCCACGCGCTCGACGCGGCGCTGGAGCAGCGGCGCCTGAAATCGGAGAACGCCTACCTGCGGGCGCAGCTCGACGCGCGCTATCGCATCGAGGGCATCGTCGGGCGAAGCCCGGCGATGAAGAAGCTGTTCCAGCTGCTCGAGACGGTCGCGCCCACCAACAGCACGATCCTGATCACCGGAGAGACCGGCTCCGGGAAGGAGGTCGTGGCGCGCGCGATCCATCACAACAGCCCCAGGCGCGCCCAGCGCTTCGTCGCGCTCAACTGCAGTGCGATTCCCGAAGCCCTGCTCGAAGCCGAGCTCTTCGGCCACGTGCGCGGCGCCTTCACCGGCGCCATCGGCAACCGGCAGGGACGCGTCGAGCAGGCCCACAAGGGCACGCTGTTCCTGGATGAAGTCGGCACGATGAGCACGGCGCTGCAGATGAAGCTGCTGCGCGTGCTGCAGGAGCGGGAGTTCGAACGTATCGGCGACTCGAACACCGTGAAGGTGGACGTACGTGTGATCGCGGCCACGAACAGCGACCTCAGTCGGATGGTCGCGGACGGGCAGTTCCGCGCGGACCTGTACTTCCGCCTCAACGTGATCCCGGTGAGCCTGCCCGCCCTGCGCGAGCGGAAGGACGACGTACCGCTGCTGGTGCAGCACTTCCTCGACAAGCTCCGCGCCGATGGCCGCCCTGCGGTCACGGTGTCACAGGAGGCCATGCGGGCGCTCATGGCCTACAGCTGGCCCGGCAACGTGCGCCAGCTCGAGAACGCGCTCGAGCGCGCCGTCGCGTTTGGCGGAAGCCGCGGGCAGGTCGAAGTGGACGACCTGCCGCCCGAGATCGGGTCGGCGCAGAGCGAGGCCCCGCAGGCCGGGGTGTTCCTTCCCGAGGATGGACTCGATCTCGATCAGCTGGTCAGCGGGATCGAGCGCAACCTGATCGACCTCGCGCTGGAGCGGACCGGCGGCAACAAGGGGCACGCGGCGCGGCTGCTGAACCTCAAGCGCACCACGCTCGTCGAGAAGATCAAGCGGCTGCAACGCTGACCTCATAAGCGCCAAAGCTTTTCCGCTCGCATCCCCGGCCGGCACCCACATCCAGCCCGGCCCACCCCCGTTTCCGTCCATTTCGCGCATTCCGCTGCTGGCACCCGCATTGACCTGTCTCCGAGCGGAGGACAGGCATGGTGCGCGGAGTGGTGGTCGTGTTGTGGATGCAGTTGCTGCTGATCGGTCTGCCCGCCTCGACGGCCGCGGCGCAGGAACACGAGCGTCCGGCCCAGCGACCCGCACTGCTGCTGCCGCTCTACGTGACGTTCGCGGGCCTGCAGGCCGTCGACGTCCACTCCACCCTGAGCGCGACGGGCGCCGGCGCCCGCGAGGCGAATCCCCTCATGCGCAGCGCTCTCGGCCACCCT
Source organism: Vicinamibacterales bacterium (assembly GCA_046331345.1). Taxonomy (GTDB): domain Bacteria; phylum Acidobacteriota; class Vicinamibacteria; order Vicinamibacterales; family CAVVIG01; genus CAVVIG01. Next base: position 46,324 of record JAXLRA010000011.1, read on the forward strand.
GCACGGCTCGTGCTGCTGAAGGCGGGCACCGGCACGGCCGTCGTGCTGCTCAGCGAGCGATTGTGGCGGCGCAACCGTGCGGCCGCCCTGGTCACCATGGTGGTCCTGAACTCGGCGTACGTCACGATCGCGGCGCACAACTACCGCACCCGTGGCGACCTGATCCGCTAGGCGCGCAGCCAGGAAGCCCTCGGGGGGGCCGCGATGAGGAAATGACCAAATCCTGACGCAGGGTGCTACGCTGGCCTATGCCTCCTCGTTTTGCGTACTGGACGATTCTGATCGACGGCAAGGCAACGGCGTTCCGCGCGAAGGAACAGGACGAGTTGCTGCCGACGCTCGCCCAGTTGCGCCGCAAGAATGACGATGTGGCCCTGCGGTACTTCGCGCGGGGCAAGCTGTGGGACTCGCCCGAACAGGCGCAGTGGGCCGGCCGTCAGGACCGTCCCTTCGGCGAACGGCGCGATCAGGACTGGCGCCCGGGCGGCTCGCACAAGGACCCGCGTGCCCGCTTCGACAAGAAGCCGAAGCGGGACGGCGATCTGCGTCCGCGCGCGGAGCGCCGGGCCGAGAAGTTCGGCCCGCCGAGGGAAGACAGCGAGCAGGATGCGCGCCCTCAGGCCGACGCACCCGTACCGGCCGTCGAGCGCCCGATTCCCGCAGAACGGCCGCGCGTCAGGGAGAAGTCCGCCGCCGAACGTCCGCGACGCGACGCGCGTTCCGAGGGGGACCGCAAGCCCTGGTCCGACAAGCCCCGCGCCGAAGGCAAGCGCCCCTGGACCCCGAAGCCGCCGCGACAGGAGGGCGATCGTCCCTGGACGCCGAGGCCCCCGCGTGCCGACGGGGATCGCCCCTATAGCGATCGCCCACGCCGCGACGCCCGCTCCGAAGGCGACCGCAAACCGTGGTCCGACAAGCCCCGCGCCGAAGGCAAGCGCCCGTGGACCCCGAAGCCGCCCCGTCAGGACGGCGACCGGCCCTGGACGCCGAAGCCCCCGCGCGCCGACGGGGATCGCCCCTATAGCGATCGCCCACGCCGCGACGCCCGCTCCGAAGGCGACCGCAAACCGTGGTCCGACAAGCCCCGCGCCGAAGGCAAGCGCCCGTGGACCCCGAAGCCGCCCCGTCAGGACGGCGACCGGCCCTGGACGCCGAAGCCCCCGCGCGCCGACGGGGATCGCCCCTGGAGCGATCGCCCACGCCGCGACGCCCGTTCCGAAGGCGACCGCAAGCCCTGGTCCGACAAGCCCCGCGCCGAAGGCAAGCGCCCGTGGACCCCGAAGCCGCCGCGTCAGGACGGCGATCGTCCCTGGACACCGAGGCCCCCGCGCGCAGAGGGCGACCGGCCCCAGAGCGACCGGCCCCGCCGCGACGATCGGCCGCAGGGCGACCGCAAGCCCTGGTCCGACAAACCGCGCGCCGAAGGCAAGCGGCCGTGGACCCCGAAGCCGCCGCGCCAGGACGGGGATCGCCCCTGGACGCCGAAGCCCCCGCGCGCCGAGGGCGACCGCCCCCGGAGCGATCGGCCCCGCCGCGATGATCGGCCGCAGGGCGACCGCAAGCCCTGGTCCGACAAACCGCGCGCCGAAGGCAAACGGCCATGGACCCCGCGCCCTGACGGCCGTGGTCAGCGTGAGAACGACTGGCGCAAGCGGCCCGACCCCTCCGACACGCCTGGCGGCGAGGGTCGGAGCGACCGTCCCAAGCCACCCCGGCGACGGTAGACGCGTGGGGCCGGCACAACTTGGCTACTTCGTGTTCTCCGGCGGCGGCGCGATCGTTCTCCTGATCGTCGCGGCCGCCTGGGCCACCTGGTCTCCTCGCTCTCGTGTGGCGCGCCGGGTGCTGGCGGCGCTGGCCCTGTTCTACTGGCTGGCCAGCACGGAGGTGATCTCGGAGAACCTGCGGGTGCTGATGGCGGCACCGTTCGAGCCCCTCAGCCGCTCGGCCGTGCCGCCCGGGCGCACGGCTATCGTGCTCCTCGGGTCCGGCGGTTACGGCGCCCTGGATTGGGACGGACGGCAGTTCGCGGTGTCCGACCGGATTGGCGCAGCCCGCCTGCTGGAAGCGGCGCGGGTCTATCACCTCGTCGGCGCCGACTACATCATCAGCTCCGGTGGCGTGGGGATCGTCTCGGAGAACGCGCAGTCCGCCGGCGTGGTGATGGCCGACGCGCTCGTCTCGCTCGGCATTCCGCGCGATCGTATCGTTGTCGAGGACCGGTCCCGGAATACGCGGGACGAAGCCGTGGTGATCAAGGAGATGCTGGCTCGCCGGCCGGTGGATCAGCTGGTGCTCGTCACTTCACAGTTCCACATGCGCCGTTCGCTCGGGACCTTCCGGGCCGTCGGCCTCGAGACGATTCCGGCCATCGCGCGCGAACCCGAGAGTTTCAACGCAGGAAGGGGATGGACGAAGCTCCTTCCGTCCGATAAGGGGTTGGGGGAAACCGGGCTGGCCGCCCACGAGGTGATGGGCATCGTGGTGTACACGCTGCGCGGATGGTATCGCTGACATGACGCAGGCAGCGGAGACGAACCTGTGATCGCGGAATCGGGCAAGGCACCAACGCTCCTGGTCGTCGACGACGACCCGGCGGTGCTCGTGCTGATCGACCGTGTCGCCAGCGACCTCGGCTTCACCGTCGTCCGCGAATCGGACGGCCGCGCCGCCCTCGCCGCGCTGCCGAACATCCGCCCCGACGGCGCACTGGTCGACGTGGGGCTCGCCGACATCGATGGCCTGAGCCTGCTGCGCGAAATCAAGGCCGCGGACCCCCAGTCGCAGGTGATCCTGATGACCGGCGCCGGGAGCATCGATTCCGCCGTCGAGGCCATCAAGGCCGGCGCCCTGGACTACATCTCCAAGCCGTTCCAGATCGATCGCCTGCGCGATCTGCTCGTCACCGTACGGAAAAGCCTCGAACGCCGGGAGACGCTCCTGCGCATCGACGCCGACGTGGCGCGCCAGTTCGAGTTCTACGGCCTCATCGGGCGCAGCCCGTCCATGCAGGAGCTGTTCGATTCGGTGCGGCGGTTCGCGCCGTACGCCCGCACGGTGCTCGTCACCGGGGAAACGGGTACCGGCAAGGAACTGGTCGCGAAAGCCCTGCACCGCCTCGGGCCGCGCAAGGACCGCCGCCTCATCACGGTCAACTGCTCCGCCGTCGTCGAAACCCTCTTCGAGAGCGAGCTGTTCGGGCACGTGCGTGGCGCGTTCACCGGCGCGACCGAGACGAAGGTCGGGCTGTTCGAACACGCCGACGCCGGCACGATCTTCCTAGACGAAGTTGGTGAGCTGCCGCTGCCGCTCCAGGCCAAGATGCTGCGTGCGGTCGAGTACGGCGAAGTGCAGCGGGTCGGGTCGCTCGAGGCGCGGAAGTCGGACGTGTTCGCCATCGCCGCGACCAATCGCGACCTCCGGGCGTCGTCGGGCAAGGGCACGTTCAGGAGCGATCTCTACTTCCGCCTGAGCACCATCGAGCTGCACATTCCGCCGCTGCGCGATCGGCGCGACGACATTCCGTACCTCACGGCGTCCTTTGTGCGGGAGTTCTCGACCAAGCTGAATCGTCCCATCAAGGGCATCACCGCCCAGGCCGAGCGGCTGCTGCAGCAGGCCCTCTGGCCCGGCAACGTCCGCGAGTTGCGGAATGTCATCGAGCGCGCCTGCATCCTCACGGACAGCCGCATCGTGACCGAGCGCGAGATGGCGACCGCCATGAGCACCGTGCCGACCGGCGTCGAACCGGCGCCTGCGGCTCACGCGCCCGCACCGGACGCAGTGGCCCACAGGAGCAGCGGCGACGCGTCGCTCGACAGCATCACGGACGCAACCCAGCGTGAAGAGATCGTGCGCGCCCTCTCACAGGTGGCCGGCAACAAGGCCGCGGCCGCCAGGGTGCTCGGCATCAGCCGCCGCTCGCTCTACCGCTACATCGAGCGCCTCGAGATTCCCTGATCGCTCTTCCAGCTCGACCGTACCCGATTCAATTCTGACGTCACGGCGCCGATTGCTCTCCTGAGGGCCTGCGCGTCCGGATGGTCCCGGCTCGCCTCGCCCCTGAAAGAGAGAATCCGTGCCGCTGCGTTCATTGGTGTCCGCCGTAGTCCTCGTGTGCGCGCTCGTTCGTCCGGGTGCCGCCGACGCCTCCACGTTGACGATCTACGACAACTATCGCGGCAGCGGCGTCGCCCAGAATGCGGCGATCTCCAGCGTCGCCTGGACGCTGGCCATCGGCGATCACTGCTCCACCTGTGCCGTGCTGCTCACCGCGACGTTCAGCGGCACCAGCAACTACTACGCGGGCAGCTACCTGGACTCGGTGCAGTGGGTCGTCTCGAATCCGTCGGCCGAACCGGAGACCGCCGGCTACACCGGCTTCTACGCGAACGGCGTGCTGGACCCCGCGTGGAAGAAGGCGTGGAGCTTTGCGGTCGACCAGAGCCTGAACGCCAACCAGTGCAGCGGCAGCTCGAACGCGTCCGACGCCGTGTGCGGTGAATGGAGCCCTGGCGGCACGGGCGGGGGCTACGGCGCCATCCAGAGCGGGATGGTCCTGGCCTGGACGTTCCAGACAACGTTCGAGGACAAGCTGCCCGCGGCGCTGCAGGGCAACATCCGTGCAGCGTTCAACAGGAGCAATGGCCGCAACTTCAACATCTTCTCGCCTGGCGGAGGCACGTTCACCAGCGGGGGATGCCTGACCGTCGACGGGTGCGCGCCGCCGCCTCCGCCAACGGCACCTCCCGTCCCGGAGCCTGCGGGGCTGGTGCTGCTGGGAACCGGCCTGCTGCTGATCGGGTACCGCCTCCGAAAAGGCTGACGGCTCAGCGCCGGCCGACGGTCATCTGCCGCGCCTTCTCGGCTCCCGGCACATTCGGGTCGAGTTGCAGGGCGCGGGCGTATTCGACCCTCGCCTTCGACAGACTGCCCGACAGCTCGAAGGCCGCACCCAGGTGGAAGTGATACAGCGCGTTGTCCGGCTTCGCGTTGACCGCCTGCTGCAGTGACACGACCGCCAGGCTCCCCTGCCCTTTCTCGTTGTAGATCCGGCCGAGCAGCAGGTCGACCTCGGAATCCATGGGACGGCTGCGCTTGGCGACGAGGGCGAGTTCGAGCGCCCGCGTGAGATCGCCCTTCTGGTCGAGATACATCGAGGCCAGCACCATCGCGGGCTGCGGCGCGCCGGGCAGCTCGACCACCAGCTGTTCGTATTGCTTCTGCGCGTCGCGCTGGCGCCCCAGATCGAGATAGAGATTCGCCAGGGCCACCCGCACGTCGGCAATGCGTGCCGGGCGCCGCACGAGGACGCGCTCGAGTGCGGCAGCGGCCGCATCCGTCTTCTGCTGCTCCCGCAACACCGACGCGAGGGCGAGCGCCACCGGCACGTGTGTGGGATTGAGCTGCTGCGCCGCGGTCAGCGCCGCCTCGGCGCGAGGGAGGTCGCGCATGGCCCGGTACATCCGTCCCACCAGCAATCGCAGGTCCGGGTCCGAGGGGTGCGCCTGCGCGGCCGACTCCACGCGGTGAAGCGTCGCCGGCGTGGGCTGCGCCCCTTCGGCGGTCACCAGGCCGTCGAGCGCCTCGTGGAGGTCGTCGCGCACCGCCAGCGCGCGCGTGAACGCGGCCCTGGCCTCCCCGGCGTTTCCACGGGCGAGTGCCAGCCGTCCTTCGGTGATCGCCACCTCAGGATCGTTCGGCAGCGCCGCCGCGAGTGGGGCCAGCGTGGCACCTGCCGCGTCCAGATCGGGCACCGCGATAAGCGCACTGACGAGTGTCAGGCCTGCGTCCTTGTCTCCCGGCGCGAGCCGGACGGCGGCGCGGGCGTGCGACACCGCCTGCGGCACGCGCCCCTCTTCCAGCGACATGCGGGCGAGCGCGAGCAGCGGCCGTACATCACCGGGCGCGCTCCTCGCGGCGCTCCCGTATTCGTCGAGCGCCTCGTCGGTCTGCCCCGCATCGGCGAGCAGGCGACCGAGCAGGAGGTGTGCTTCGCTCGACTGCGAATCGAGCTGCAGGGCCTGGCGTACGAAGCGCTGGTCCGGATTGCCCTGCTCGTAGAGCAGGCGCGCCCGCATGATCTGCGCGGGCCCCAGTCCGGGCTTCCGCTCCAGCAGCCGTGTCAGCCGCCGTGCGGCGTCCGCCGGGCGGCCCATCCGGACCTCGAGCGACGCGAGCCGCATGGAGACGTCGCCTTCCTGATCGTCCGTTTCGAGCATCGACTCGAGCATCGCGTGCGCCTCGTCTGCCGCGCCGGTCCTGAGGTCGCGGTCGGCGATCAGCAGCGTGGCGCTGCGCCGGCCGGGGCCCTCCCCCTGCCGGGCCCGGTCGAGAAACGGCAGCGCCTCGTCCAGGCGGTTCATCGAGACATACAGGGCGCCGATGACGAAGTTGGCGACGGTGTGATCGGGTGCCTGCTCGGCGGCGGCCCGGAGGTGCGCTTCCGACTCCGCCCGCCGACCCGTCGTCCACAGGAAGTTCGAGTAGGCGAGCCGCGCGTCCAGGAGATCGGGCTGACGTTCGAGCGCGCGCTTGTACAACTGCTCGGCGCGCTGGTCGTTGGCGCGCGTCACGGGCGGACGCGCGTCGCGGCGCAGCCCCTCGAAGCGGTCGGGGTTGCCGAGCCGCTCGGCCAGTTCCTGCATCGGCCACACCGTGTTCGGGAGCATCGCGGTCGCATCCGCGAGGACCACCAGCGCGCGTGCGTTGTCCGGCTCGGTCTCGAGTACGCGATTCGCGATCGTCCTCGCGTCGTCGAAGCGGAACTTGCCCTGCCGGGCGATGGCCGCGTCGACCTGGACCTTCACGTCGTTCGGCAGCACATCCGCGGCGCGCACCGGATCGCCCGCCTCGGCGAGGGCCTCCCCGAGCTTGGCGCGGGCGGCTTCGTTGCCGGGCTGCGCCGCCACCACGGCCCGGTAGGCCTGGGCCGCGGGCCTGTAGCGCTTCTGCGCGAACAGGGCGTCGCCTCGACGCATGGCCTCGTCCGGCGTCTCGCCCCGTGAGCAGGCCTGTGCGCCAAGGATACCGAGCACCAGCAGGGCGGCTGGCAGCCGTGAGCTATTCACGTGGTCGTACCTCGAGCAGGGGCCCGACCGGGACCAGGTCGTAGGAACCGGTCAGCCCTGACAGATCGTAGTAATCCAGCGTCCGCGACGCGATGTAGATCGGCCGGCGGCCGCCGGCGCCGTCTTCCCAGCGCACGGCAACACGGTCGTCGAGCGAGCCCGGCGCCGCCTGGTACCGCAGCGTCACGTCCGGGCGCCTGCCCTCCACGCGCTGCAGGAACACCAGGACGCTGAAGGGCGTGTAGTCCGCGTAGATCACCGCCGCAGGCCTCGCCGTCGTCAGGGACTCGACGGCAAACCGCCTCGCGCCATCGTAGCCGCGCTTGCTCGGGTTCAGGAAGAACTCGGCGTCGTTTCGGTACGGCAGCCGGGCTTCCGTCGCCTGGCGCAACCCGAGCGACGCCGCGACCCGCGGCGCGGCCGCGTACAGGGCAGGCGGTACCGCGGCAGTCAGCAGTCCAATCGTGACCGCCCACGGCAACACGGTGCGCGAGACGCCAGTGGGCGACATCCGGCCCAGGATCCAGTCCGCGCCCAGCGCGCAGCAGACCGCGAAGATGGCGTAGTCCGAGATGTAGAACACGAACTTGGCCTGGCTCGCCCACGCCGTGTGATGGATGAAGATGGCCGCATTCAGGCCCGCGATGCCGAGCAGCAATCCCGCCGCCGCCCGGTCGCGTCTGACAAGGGTGCGCAGGCCCACGAGCCCGAGCAGGAGGCTGATGGTCGGAAACTGGTAGCCGAGGTAGCCCACGTAGAGCGCCGCCTCGCGCATCATCGCGGAGATCGGAAGTTCCAGGCGGAAGTAGTCGGAGATTCCGGGCGGACCCACCCAGATCCGGTGGACGATTCCCGCCACCCGCTCGTACTCGAGGGCCACTGCCACGCCGGCACAGGCCACGGCGACACCAGCGACAGCCCACGTCATCGGTTTGCGCAGCAGCGCTCGCCGCTCGACGACGATGAAGACCGCCGCCGCGGGAAGGACAACCGCCAGCACCAGATGATTGGTCAGGCCGAGCAGCAGCATCAGGCCTGCGGCCACCAGCGTGAGGGCTCGGCCCGTCTCACGCCACCACAGCAGCAGGCTGATCGTGCCCAGCAGGAAGAACGCGTTGGCGGTGTATACCTCGGGCATCACCGCATGCAGCCAGAATCCGTGCGAGACCGTGAGCGCCGCTGCCCCGATGGCGGCCGCGGGTGCGGACGCTCCGAGCTGGCGCCCGATGCGGAAGACCAGCGCCACGGCGGCAGCGCCGAATACCGCGGACAGGAGCGCCAGGCTGTGTCCCGGATCGCCGGGTGCACGCACCACGAGACGGCCGAGTTCGATGTAGAGCGGATGGGTGCTCGCCGTGCCCGCGCGAACGGCCCCCTCCACCGCATCGAGCACGTACATGGCGCTGTCGCCCCAGACAATGGTCGGGGCCGCGGTGACGGCGTACAGGATCAGTGCCGCCAGGAACACCAGGGCGAGTGCCATGCCCCGGCCTTACTCGCTGTCGGAGACATCCGTGAGAGGACCCGGTCCGTTCAGCGAATCCTGCTGGCTGACGGACTCGTATTCGCTCACCACCCGCTCGACGGGACCGTCGCTCACCAGGCGTCCGCGCCGCAGCCAGATCGCCCGGGTGCAGAACGCGCGAACGGTCGCCATGTCGTGCGACACCATGATGAGGGTCTTGCCGGCCCGGCGGAACTGCTCGATCCGGTCGAGGCACTTCTGCTGGAAATGCGCGTCGCCCACTGACAGGCCTTCGTCGACGATCAGGACGGCTGGATCGACGTGAATCGCGACCGAGAACGCCAGGCGCATCTGCATGCCCGAGCTGTAGATGCGCAGCGGCTGATCGATGAAGTCGCCCAGTTCGGCGAACTCGACGATCTCGTCGAACAGCAGCCGGGCCTCGCGGCGCCGGAGGCCGCCGAGCACCGCCGAGACGTAGAGATTCTCGCGACCCGTCAGGTGCGGATTGAACCCGATGCCGAGTTCGAGCAGGGCGGCCACGCGGCCGCGCACGTCGACCTGGCCCGAGGTGGGTCGCCCGAGTCCGCAGATCAGGCGCAGCAACGTGGACTTGCCGGCGCCGTTCCCTCCGATCAGGCCGACGGACTCGCCGGCGGTGATGTTGAACGACACGTCGCGCAGCGCCCAGAACGGCACGGCACCCGCGCCCCGCACCATCGCCACGAGCGTGTGCTGGAGCGTCGGCGGGAGCTGCTGCTGCAGCCAATACCGCTTTCCCACCTTCTTGACATACACCCCGGTGAGATCAGGGTCGTCCGTGCGGCTGAAGACACCGCTCGGCGCTGCGAGGGACGTGGCCATATCAGAGGTTTCGGTCAGTGAGCTTTGAGATTTTATACTGACATGAACGGACACTAAGGTTCTGTGGCGCGAAGAGACGGATGTAGGTGCACCGGCCCGGTGCACGGTCCGGCTTGCGAATGCCTATTCGAGCAACCGCTCGCGCGCGAAGACCGGGGCCAGGGCCTCGGCCGCCAGCGCGTGGGCCCGGTGGTTGGGCCGTGGATCCAGTACATGCACGCGCAGATCGTGCACTCTTGGGTCCGCGGTGAGCGTCGTGCCCAGGTCTACCGAGGGCACCCCGGTGCCCGCAAGGCCGCGCGTGACGGCCGCCTGCAGGTCGCTCCACGGGCCGGCGAGGGGGTCGATCCGGAACTGCGCCACCACCAGCCGGCCGCGGCGAGTCTCGACCGCGGTGTGCAGCTGTTTCACCTCGTCGCCGATCGGGCCATAGTCGGCAGCACGCCGCCCTTCGTGCCTCGACCACTGCAGCAGGCGCACCAGCGTGAACCACGCCTCGAGCGATCCCGGCGTGTGCACGTACCCACGGCTGATGTCGTCGCGCGCCGACAGGTTGTCGCGTTCGCTCATCACGAGCAGCACGACGTCGGCTTCGTACCGGCCGGCCACCTGCTCGTAGAACATCCGCTGATCGTGAGTCCCGGCGCCGGCCAGCGCACAGTTCAGGACGACCACCGGCCCACCTCGTCCCGCAGGCGTGTTGAGCCGGCGCGCCAGCTGTTCGGCCAGCGTGTCTTCCTCGCGGACGCCAATCCCGAACGCGCTGCTCCCCCCGAGGATCAGCACGCGGCGCTCGGTTCTCCGGTTCGGGATGACCGCGTCCCGGCCGCGACAGCCGAGCGCGTTCGTCGAATACGCGACGGTGAACGGACCGCGGGCACGTTCACCAGTGGACGCAGGAGGCGCGAGGTAGCCCTGCAGATCGTCGGGATACTGCGACAGCCACTCGCCGTACGGACGGTAGACGCCGCCGAACACCTCGTCCGGCGCGGCGTTTCCGGTGCCGGTCAGGTACCGCGGGGCTCGCATCACCGGCGTGACACGCGTGCCCGCGAGTACGTCGCTCGCCAGGAACAGCGCACCCAGTCCGCCGGTCAGGATCAACGCCTGCGCGAATCGAACCCGCGCGATCAGGTCGATCAGTGCGGCCATCCCGACCGCCGCGTACGCCGCGAACACGGCCAGGTGGGCCAGCCGCCAGGGCAGCGACGGCGGCAACGTCAGGCTGTGCACGGCGAAGTTGACCACGATGAACGCCGCCAGGGCGCTCAGCACGCGGATGCGCGACGCCAGGCTGGGGATCAGCAGGGCGACGGCCACGATACGGGTGATGCCGCTGCCGGTCACGCCGACGACGACGGCCTGCGCCACCGCCAGGCCGACAAGCGAGAGCACACGCAGCCGAAGGTCAGTGGTCTCACGGTGCCTGGAGCTCCGACGCATCGGAGCGGGAATCGGGGTCGTGTCCGGGGTCATGCGGCCTTCACAGTCTATCGGAGGGATCGGCACCCGACTCCTGCCTTTCCGGACCGACGGTTGGCGATTTCATTCCGGCCATTGCACACCGCGACGCAGCCTCTAGCTGCCTGGCGCTTCCACGGTGCCGGCCGATGTGGCATCGTTGATTACCACCTAAACAGGCGTCAGGCGCCGGCCGATACGACTGTTCGAACCATGCTCATTGATCGCTCTGCTCGCATCTTCGTCGCCGGTCACCGCGGACTCGTGGGTTCCGGCATCGTCCGTCACCTGCTCGCGGAGGGGTACGACAACCTCCTGACAGCCACACGCGACCAGCTGGATCTCCGCGATCAGGCGGCGGTGAACTACTGGTTCCGCGCGAACCGCCCCGAGGCGGTGTTCCTGGTCGCAGGCACCGTCGGCGGCATCATGGCGAACTCCACGCGTCCGGCGGAGTTCCTTTACGACAACATGATGATCCACGCCACGGTGGTGCACGCCGCCCACCTGTACGGCGTGAAGCGCCTGCTGTATCTCGGCAGCTCCTGCATCTACCCGCGCGAGTGCCCACAGCCGATGCGCGAGGAGTACCTCCTCACGGCGCCGCTCGAGCCCACCAACGAAGCGTACGCGCTCGCGAAGATCGCCGGCATCCGCCTGTGCCAGAGTTACCGCACGCAGTACGGGTGCGACTTCATCTCGGCGATGCCGACGAACCTGTACGGACCCAACGACAACTTCGACCTGACGAGCTCGCACGTCTTCCCGGCACTCATCCGGAAGTTCCACGACGCGAAGGTCAGCGGCCAGAACGAAGTGGTGATCTGGGGCAGCGGTACGCCCAGGCGCGAGTTCCTCCACGTGGACGATCTCGCCTCGGCCTGCCTCTACCTGATGCAGCACTACAACGAGCCGATGCACATCAACATCGGCGTGGGCGAGGACCTCTCGATCCGCGAGCTGGCCGAACTGATCCGCGACGTGGTGCACCCGTCGGCTACCCTGGCCTTCGACCGGAGCAAGCCGGACGGCGCGCCGCGCAAGCTGCTCGACGTGTCGCGCCTGCACGCGCTGGGCTGGCAGCACCGCATCAAGCTGCGCGACGGCGTGGCGTCGACCTACGACTGGTTCGTGGCGCACGAGGCGGTAACGGCCTGACCGGCCGCCCGGCGCAGCAGTCTCGCGCAACGCGCTGAACCCGCCATGACCCGAACGCCCGTCGTGTTCTTCGTCTACAACCGGATGTCGACCACTGCGCGTGTCTTCGAGGCGATCGCGGCGGCGCAGCCGTCCACGCTGCTGATCGTGGCGGACGGTCCGCACCCGGACCGCCCGGATGATGCGCGCAAGTGCCAGGAGATCCGCGACCTCGTCACGAAGCCGACGTGGCCGTGCAGGGTGCACCTGAACCTCGCGGACACCAACCTCGGGTTCAAGAAGCGCATTGCCTCCGGGCTGCAGTGGGCCTTCGAGCTGGCGGAGGAGGCGATCGTCATCGAGGACGACACGCTTCCCGCTCCGGACTTCTTCCCGTTCTGCGACGAGATGCTCGCCCGCTACCGCGACGACGCGCGGGTGATGATGGTCACGGGCTGCAATTTCCAGTTCGGCCGCCGTCGGGGCGACGCGAGCTACTACTTCGCGCACGGGGTCGGCACGTGGGGCTGGGCCTCGTGGCGCCGTGCCATGCAGCACTTCGACCCCGACCTGACCACGTGGGGACCTGAGGCGGGCGCCGAGGTGCTCGGACGCATCTGGCCGATCCAGGAGATCGCCGACTACTGGCGCGACCGCATCAACGAGGCCGCGCGGGGCGACGTCGACGCCTGGGACTACCAGTGGGCGTACTCGATGTGGCGGGAAGGCGGCCTGCAACTCGCCCCGAACAGCAACCTGGTGACCTACATCGGCTGCGTGTCCGACACCGCCCACACCACCGACCCGACGGCTCCGTTCTGCAACGTCCCGTCGAAGCCGCTCGACGCGCCGCTCGTGCATCCGGCCGACGTCCAGCGCAACCTGGCCGCGGACCTGTTCGAGTTCTACCGGACGTTCTACTGGATGGACGAACAGGAGAGCGACCGCCGGAGCGCCCCCTGATGGTGATGCAGAGCCTGTGGATCGGGAAGCCGCTGGGCGAGTTGCAGCGACTGAGCATCCAGTCCTTCCTCGCCAACGGTCACCCCTATCACCTGTTTGCCTACGACGACGTCGGCTCCGTGCCCGAGGGCGCCGTGGTGATCGACGCTGCGACCGTGCTCCCGCGAGAGGCGATCTTCACCTACCAGCACGGGTTCGGCGCCGGCAGCCATTCGGCCTTCTCGAACCTGTTCCGGTACGTGCTCTTGCACCAGCGGGGCGGCTGGTGGGTCGACCTCGATCTCATCTGCCTGCGGCCGTTCGACTTCGACGCACCCTATGTCATCGCGACCGAGGTCGACAACGACGGCACCACGACGTGCGCCACGTGCGCGTTCACGTGCCCACCCGGCGCCCCCGTGCTCCAGCACTGCATCGATGTCGTGAATGCCGCCGACAAGGACCGGCTCGAATGGGGGCAGATCGGCCCGCAGCTCTTCACGACCGCGGTAGCCCGCTTCGGCCTCGATGCGCACCGTGTGCCTTCGTCCACCTTCAACCCGATCGACTGGGTGGACTACGCGCAGATTGCCGCCGCAGGCGGTGACCTCGCGCGCCTCGCGGGGTCGCACGCCCTGCACACGTGGAACCAGATGTGGAAACAGGCCGGCATCGACATCACGGCCTCACCACCTGACAGCCTGTACGGACAGCTGCGCGCGCGGTACGGCAGCGGCGCGCCAACCGCCGGCAGGCGGTGACGCCATGTGCGGCTTCCTCGTCTCGAAGGATGGCGGTGACAACAGCCGCATCCGCCTGCGCGGCCCGGACTGTACGAATGTCGCGGTCATCGACCGTTTCTCGTTCACGCATAACCTCCTGAACGTGACGGGTGCGTTCACTCCGCAGCCCTTCGTCGACGGCGACATCGCCTGTGTCTTCAACGGCGAGATCTACAACCAGCCGTTCGTGCGCACCGACGGCGAGGTAATCATTCCGCTGTACCGCAAGTACGGGCCGGCCTTCGCGCGACAGCTCGAAGGGGAGTTCGCGATTGCCCTCTACGACTTCGCCGAGCGGCGCGCCGTCTTCGTCACGGATCCGTTCAAGACCAAGCCGCTCTTCATCAATGGCGCTGCATGCGCGAGCTACCGATCGGGCGTCGGCGGGTCACCGGCGCAGCCCAATGAGATTCTGGTCACCGACCTCGAGGGCGTCGTCCTCGATCGGATGGCCCTGCGGACCTGGGATCTCGAGCAGAAGAAGGAGACGTACGACGACTGGATTGCGGCGTTCGAGGCGGCGGTCCGGAAGCGGGCCGTGCCACGCTGCTTCATCGGGATGTCGAGCGGATACGACAGCGGCGGCATCGCCTGCGCACTGTTGCGGCTCGGCGTCGACTTCAAGGCCTACATCTACGTGGGCGACGAAGACATGGAGGTGCTCCGCTGGCGGCAGGCGCGTGTGCCGTACGAGGAGTTCCGTCCCGACCGGGCGCTGCTGCCGTGGCTGCGCGAGCACATCGACAACGAGCCGTACACGATTCTCTACGACGGTCATCTCAGCGGCATGCACATCCTCGACGACGGGGCAGCCCTGGGCGTGGCGACGATGTCGAGCCTCGCGAAGCGCGACGGCAGGAAGGTGCTGCTGTCCGGCCAGGGCGCGGACGAGATCATGAGCGACTACTCGCCGTGGCCCGAGCAGTCGGAACTCAAGGGGCACTTCCCCGCGGCGCTGCAGCTCTGGCGCAACTTCAACTACAGCTGCCAGGAAAGCTACCTGATGAAGGAGGAGTACACGGGCGGCGCGTTCGGCGTCGAGAGCCGCTACCCGTTCCTCGACGCGGCCGTCGTCCAGGAGTTCCTCTGGCTCACGGCCGACGCGAAGAACCGGCACTACAAGGCGCCGCTGCGGGAGTATCTCCGCAGGTGCGGGTTCGCGTTCGAGGAGGGGGCCAAGCGCGGCTTCAAGGTGGACCTGAGCGCGCCATGATCGTCGTCGACGCCCAGGGCGGTCTCGCCAATCGCATGCAGGTGATCGACTCCGGGATCGCCCTCGCCAGGGCGCTGGGCCGCACGCTGCATGTACCGTGGGTCGTCAACGACGCCTGCGGCGCACGACCGGAGGCCCTGTTCGAACCGTTCGAAGGCGACGTCGTGTTCACCTGCGTCGACACCGAGGACGCGGTCGAGGATCTGATTCACTCGCAGGCCGGCGCGCTCGTCATCGACCACACCGTACCGCCGTACCCCGGCATCCCGAACAGCGAGATGCACACGAGCCTCGGCGACATCACCCGGCTGCGGCCGCATGCCGTCGTCGTCATCCGCACGTGGGCCCGCTTCTTTCCGAACTCCGACGCGTTCCGCGCGTTCGTCCCGATCGCCGCCCTGCGCGAACGCATCGACGGTGTCGCCGCCGGATTCGACGCCACCATCGGCGTGCACATCCGCCGGACCGACCACGTCGACTCGATTGCCGCCAGCCCGACGTGGGCCTTCGAGTCGCTGATGACGGCTGCGCGCGAGCGCGGCGACGCCCGGTCGTTCTTCCTCGCCACGGACGACGCGGCCGAGGAAGCACACCTGTCCACGCGCTACGCGATACGAACCTACCCGAAGCGCAGCCGCGACCGGCGCGAAGTGGAGGCGATCCAGGACGCCGTCGTCGACCTGTTCTGCCTGGCGCGGACCGCCCGCATCATCGGCTCGTGCGGATCGACGTTCTCGTATGTCGCAGCGCTCCTCGGCGATAAACCGCTGGACTGGGCGTACGACGAGGCGGTCCTGTGACGGCGGTGTCGATCATCGTGCCGGTGTACAACACCGAGCCCTACCTGCGGCGCTGCCTCGATTCCCTGCTCGGACAGACGCTTCGGGACATCGAGGTCATCGCGGTCGATGATGCGTCGACGGATGGAAGTGCGGCGATCCTGCGTGCGTACGAAGCAGCAGACCGGCGCATGCGGGTCGTCACGCATCCGGAGAATGCCGGCCTGCACATGGCCCGGCTCACCGGCGTGGAGGCAGCCACCGGTGCCTACGTCGGGTATGTCGACAGCGACGACTATGTGTCGCCGGTCATGTTCGACGTGCTGCACCGGCGCGCGGTGGAACTGGACGCCGACGTGGTTCGCGGTGGGGCACAGGTGTATTTCGACAGCCGCACGGCTGAACCGGTGTGGACGACGGACATCCGCGCCGGGGACCAGGTGTTCGAGTCGGGCGTGGACTACCTCAACGCGGCGTTCTACCCCTGCATGTGGCTGTACCTGCACCGCCGGGCGCTGTGGACCGCGGCCACGCCGTACTTTCCGCGCACGCGCCTCGTCGGCGAGGACAACCTGACGGCGTTCATCCTCGCGCATCTCGCCCGCCGCGTCGCCCTCGTCGATGCGCGCGACTACTTCTACATGGAGCGGTCCGACTCGTTGTCGGGGAACCAGTCGCTCGCCAGCGCGCTGGCGCACATCGAGGACCGTGCCACCATCGTCCGCGTGCTGGAGCAGTTCACCGCCGACGCGGGCAACGTGGCACGGCCGGCTCTGGACGCGATCGTGGCCAACAATCGCGCGCTGCTCCAGGAGTTCTACCTGGCGGCCTTGACCGACGAACGCGAGCAGCGCGTAGCCCGCCAGCGCTTCGAGGCGCACTGGGGCGCGTAGCGGCTAGGATGCGTGACCCGCGCCCCGCGGGGGCGTCACGTCGTGGCGGCAGTCGTACCGGTCGCGCTTGTAACGAATCGCCAGGTCGCGCCGCCAGCCGTCGAGGGCGGCCCTGATGCGGCGGCCCAGCAGGCGCCCAACGAGATAGTCCGTCGCGGCAAGCCACGCCATCCGCTCACGCGTGCGCAGCGACCCGCGGCGGAACATCTGCTGCGCCTCGCGGGGACGCCCCGCGGCCAGCAGGTCGCGTGAGAGCAGCAGGCTGGCCAGCGCCTCTCCCTTCGTCCCCTGCCGCTGCAGTTCGCGCTGCTCTGCCGCATCCAGACCCCGCCAGCGTTCGAAGACGCTGCGCCCGGCGGGCAGCACGGCATCGAGGTCCAGGTCACGGTTCAGCGCGAGGTTGTAGTAGTAGAACCCGAGGTAGGACGCCATCGACGCGGCACCCCTGTGGCGCCGGAAGATCTCGAGGTAGTCCGGCCAGAACACGGTGGGGCTCGAGAGGCTCTTGGTACCGTCGGCCATCGTGAAGGTGGCCAGCCGGAGCGGCAGGTGCTCCAGCCGCAACCCGGCTGCGGATGCGCGGGTCCAGTACTCCGCATCCATGGCGTAGTGGAAGCCTTCGTCGAGCAGGCCGATGCGGTCGTGCACGCCGCGCCGCCAGAAGGTAGCCTGCTGCATCACGAAGTTCGTGAAGCTGTTCCACATGAAGTAGTACGTGGTCATGGTGGCCTGGTCGTACGGCCTCCCGCGCCACTCCCACAGCACGCGTCCCGCGCCGTCCACCACGTCACCGTCGCCGTAGATGAAGTCGGCCTCGGGACGTTCGGCGAACGCCGTCTGCACTGCCTGCAGGGCCCCGGGCAGGTAGGTATCGTCCGAGTTCAGGAACGCGACGATGTCGCCGGTGGCGCGGCGCAGGCCGCGATTGATCGCGTCGGTCTGGCCGCGATCCGGCTCACTCACCCACGTCATGCGCAGGTTGCGGCACCGTCCCGACCACGCGCCGCGCTCCACCCGGTCGGCGTACTCGCGAATGGTCTGGACCGAGCCGTCGGTCGAGCCGCCGTCCTGCACGAACAGCTCGATCTCGAAGTCGCCGTCCTGTGACAGGACGCTCTCGAGTGTCCGGGCGATCGAGCCACCCTGGTTCAGCGACGGCGTGACGATGGTGAAGCGCACGTGTGACTCCTGAGCCGTCACGCGGCGCGGCATCCGGCCGCATGGCCCCGCGCACCAACCCTCACGAGGAACGTCCAGTGCCGACCGCCGTCAGGGTGCGTTCGGCAATCTGCAGGAGCACCAGGCGTCCGTAGTGCTCGTTCCCGTGGACGCCGTCGCGCGGATCCATCAAGGCTGCGGGCGTAAACCCGTCGCGCAGCCACGTCGGGTCTGGAATCGGCAGCAGCTCTGCGCCGATCCCGGCGGCGAACTGCTCCAGGAACGCGAGGCGCGTCTCCGTGAAGAACCGGTTGGCGCGTCCGGCCTCCTCGTAGAGCCGCGTCAGCGGCCAGCCCTCGTGTTCCGGCACGTCGGACGAGAGCAGCGGCGTCGGCTGGATGAGGACCCGGCCGCCAAGCGCCGCCCGCAGGTCGCGGGCGAAGCGAACGCCGGCATGCCCGGCCAGCATCGCGTGGACCGTCGACCGGTAGCACGCGCGCGACACGAGTGGCAGCTGCGCTGTGGCGCGCGGCCGGCAGTCGAAGAGCAGGCCCTGCTGCGTACCACAGAAGTCGTAGGCGTAGCCGGTGTCGACGAGGCCGAGCGCGCTGATCACAACCACGTCCCACTCGCGGAGGGATGTCAGCTCCAGCCAGGACGGCCACTTGAACGCGGCGTGGTCCGACACTCCGTCCCGCACCGCGAGCCTGTCGCCGCGCAGTTCCACGTCCGGCCCCGTTCCGCCGGGAATCGCGAAGAAGCCAACCTCGTCGCAGTGCGCCAGCAGGCTGCGATCGTTCAGGTGTGCGCGCAGGAGCGCGCCCGCATCCGACGTGCCGAGCACGAGCAGCCTCACGCGCGCTCCATGATGTCGAGCAGCTGTTCTTCGCAGACAACGCGCATGGGCGTGTCGTCTGCCGACCGCTCGGGCGCGGGCGCGGCGGGCGCATCGGTGATGGCCCGGTCCCCGCCCAGGCCGTGTGCCGAGAGGAACGTGCGCATGGCGGCGTCCACTCCCGCGGCGGTCACCGATCGCCGGTTCGCGGCGAAGTAGTCGCGGCCGAGCCACGGGTTGCAGATGAGTTCGAAGGACGGAAAGTAGTCGACGTCCGGATCCGTCGCACTCAGGTCGCCTGCCACGGCACGCAGCACCGCCTTCGAGTGCATCGTGGCGGTGAGCACGTGGCCATCGGTGGCGGTGGCCGTCAGCGGCACGGGCGACACGGTGAGCAGGAAGCGCGGCGTGGCGACGCTCGAGCACTGGCGCACCCTCGCCATGAACGCGAGGAGGTCGGCCTTGATCTCCTCGTACCCGAAGTTGTGGAACGCCGTGGCAGCCGGGTCGAAGCGCCCGGCGACCACTCCAGGCGCCACCGGCAGCACCGATCCCGACGCGACATCGACCCACGCCTCGGTCAGCCCGAGCGTGAACACGACGACATCGGCGGCCCAGAACACGTGGCGGACCGCGTCCAGGTGGGCGACACGGTGCGCGTAGACCTCGTCTGGCGAACCGAGTCCTTCCGGCTCGACGCCGGGGCGGAGCCCGTCGTGGAAGGCGCCGTTCCGTTCCCAGCTCAGGGTCGACACGGGCCTGGCGTTGTAGGCCTCCTCCACGAGCTGGCGCAGCTGCCTGGCGGTGTAGATGTTCCCGTAGCGGGCCGAGTACATCCCGTAGCCGAACGCGGCGTGCTGGTCGGCCGGCAGCTGCTGCGGCGGTGGCTCGGCATCGATCACGTGGCAGCCGACATCACGAAGCGTGCGGGTGATGTGCTGCGCGAAACAGCTGCCCGCCGTCGTGATGCGCGTGCTGCGCGTGATCGGCCACTTGGGCCGGTACAGATCCGATGGCTCGGTGCCGACGCACGACGCCACGCCCGTGCGCCAGAACGCGCGGCCCGGGCGGCCTTCGTAGGGGTTGCGCTGCTCCGTCAGGTATTCCACCGCCATCTCGCTGTGCGCCTACTGCTTGGTGACCTTCTGCTGGCGACGTCCGAGCATGTCCTCGATGATCCGCAGTTCCTTCTGGCCGTCGATGTCGTTCCGGCGGTTGTGGGACTCTGCGTTCATGAAGTAGCGGCCGAAGGGACGTTCGTCGAAATACAGCCGCTCTCCGGCGCGCGCGCACTTCAGCCAGAAGGCCCAGTCGGCACTCGTGCCGTAGCGCTCCTCGTCGAAGTACCCGTGACGCGCGTGCAGCTCCTTGCGCCACACCGGCATGCAGTGCGGCACGCAGCGGGAGCGGATCTCCCCGTGCTCGTCCTCGATGTAGAGATCCTGCAGGCCGATCGGCCGCGACCCCTCGCCGTGGAACCACACCTCGGTGTCGACGAGGCGGAACCAGCCGGCAGGTCCGTCCGTCCGGACACACGCAATGCTGCCGCTGGCGAGCATGAACTCGGGGTTCGCCTCGAGCACGTCGACCAGATGCGCGGTGTGCCACGGACCACGCCGGTCGTCGAGGTTCGCATTGGTGATGATGGGCGCACGGGCGCGTTCGATGGCGAGGCGCCAGCAGTTGTACAGGCCCGGGTCCTGCTCGAGCTGCACGTAGTCGAGGACACGGGCGGCATACGGGTGGCTGGCGAGGAACGCGCGGACCACGGGGCCGTCGCGATCGTCCCTGTTGGCGTCGATGAGGATCACTTCCCCACCCGCCGCGTGCGCCGCGGCGACCACGTTCTCGAGGTACCCCGGCAGGAATTCACCGCCCCTGAACAGCGACGTGACGAACGTGACGCGCGGCGTACCCGGGGCAGCCGCCGCACGCGCCCGCTGCGCTTCCACCGTCCGCAGGTCGAACAGGTACGGCGTCAGCATGCGACGTTCGGCCGCCCAGGGCTCGAGCGTGTCGACGAACGCCTGAATGGTCTGGAACACCTCGGTCCGCCCCTGCGCCAGCGCCTGCAGCAGCGCCATGTGGGCGTCGGTGTCGAACGTGGCCACCACTTCGGCGCGGGTGCAATCCGGAGTGGCCGTTCCGCCGAACAGCGTGTCGCGCAGCAGGCGCGCACGGGTGTCGGCGTCCGGCTCGGCCGCGGCAGAGGCCAGCGCCGCCACCTCCACGCGCCGGGCGACGGGCCCGCCCGAAGCGGGGGTGAAGGGGCGCGTCTCGGCGATGTCGAGAATCGCGTTGTCGGCGTCGACGAACGCGAGGTACCGCTCGAACAGGCGCCCGACCGTGCCGTGCAGGTCCGGCTCGCGGAGGGCCAGCACCAGCATGACGTCCGGCATGGCGCGGAGGTCGCGCCTGAGGATCTCGAGCAGGACGAGGCTGCCGAAGTCAGCCGCGCTCGACAGGTTCAGCACGACGCCGTACGGGCGCCACGTGGTCAGCTTCGTCCGCCGCAGCGTAGTCGCCGCAACGCACCAGGCGAGGCCGCGGACCGGATCCTCGCCGCCGTTGCGGAGGCGTTCCGCCTCGTAGCGGGCCTCCATGTCCTGCTGGTTGCGCGCCTGCTTCTGCGCCGACGTGTTGAACCGCTCGTCGTGCACATGGAAGATGCAGACGTCGAGGCACGGATTGATCGCGCGGTACCGGCCCGACTTGCCCAGCTGGTTGTTGATGAACGAGTCGCACTGCAGCGTGCCGATCTCGAAGTCCAGGCGGAAGTCGGGGATGAACGGCGTGCGGGCAATCCACGCGTCGGCGGAGAGCACGTTGGGCGTGCCGTTCGGATAGCGAATCAGGCTCGGCGACTCGCCCGGCTTCGCCACTTCCCAGCGGCTCAGCACCGCGACGGTGTCGGTCAGGTCCATCCCCGAGAGCTTCGACAGCGACGCATCGAACGCCACGTCCGCATTCGCCACCGCCAGCAGCACATCGTCGGGCAGCACCGACTGGAGATCGAAGAGCTGCTGGAACGTCGGCCTCGCGCCGTAGGGCACGAAGAGGACCCGCCCGAGCGCCATGTTCGAGGTCGCGGTCAGCCGTTCGATGGCCGACAGCAGCAGGCCGTTGCTCGACTCGTAGCAGATGACCAGGCGCTCGAAGACCTGGAGGTTCAGCACGAGGCAGGCGACGTACTCGACGAAGCGGAACAGGTTCCGCTCGTCGAACAGGCTGCTGACCAGGGCGCTCCGGCGCAGCGGCGCGGACGGCGTGGTGTAGCGCGGCGACTGCGTCTGCGCCAGCCACGCCGCACGGGCGATCGCTTCGTCGACCAGCGTGGCACTGTCGACCCGCACGTGGCAGGACGCACCGGTCTCGCGTGACGCGCGGTCGAGACCCGCCAGCCCTGCGGCTGTGTCACGCGCGCACGCCGTGGCGAGCGCCTCGAGCAGGTCCGCGGGCACCTCGAACACCTGCGTCCCGGAGAGATCGGCCTCGCCCCAGCTGCCCTCGGACACCAGCAGGAAGGGTCCGTCGACGTCCGGCCGGTCCTGCGCCACGCGCACCAGCGTCTGGACGATTGCCGCCTGCACCGCTGGCTCGGTGGCCGAGACGAAGTGCACGCCTTCACGCGCGGTCAGCGCCTTCACCAGTTGCTCCCCACGGGAGCGACGATGGGCGTCGGCGAGCAGGTGCCCCAGATCCACGTGCCGACGCACGGCGTCGGGCAGGAACGACAGCGTGTCGGACCACCGCAGCAGTTCGGCCGCGGCCAGTGCGCCCGCAATGGAGCGGACCCCGGTTGCAGACGTGCGGTTCGTCGTCAGCCTCCGGCCCGTGACCAGCTGTTCACTCTCGCGCAGGCACGCGTAGTCGTGCGCGGCGAAGCCGGCGGTCCACGAGCCGGACATGAACGCTTCGTACTTGTTGGTGGCGCCCTCGAGCTCCGTCGATTCGTAGAGGCCGAGATACTTCTGCCGATCGACCGCCTGGAACAGCACGCGCGATCCGGCCGGCTGTTCGAGGTGGCGCAGCGACGACAGGTCCATGACCCTTGCCGCCAGCCCGCGGTCGAGCGTCAGGCGGAGGTACATGTCGCTGTCCTCCCACCCGTAGGTCACGATCCGTTCGTCGTATCCGCCGACCGCGAGGTAGTCCTCCTTGAACGCGATGATGTTCCCGTGCGTGTGGACCTGATCGGGCTCGCCCGCGTCGACAGCCGACTTCCAGAACCCGCGCACGAACTCCCCGCGCGCCACCGGATTGCGCGCCAGGAAGTCGGGCGTGGCACTCACGTCGCAATCCAGCTTCACGATGAGCGCATGGGTCGCCATCCGGATGCCGACGTTCAGCGCGAGCGACGCACTCCAGCGGGCTTCGCCGTCGATGCGGATGCAGCGCAGGCGCGGATCGCCGATGTCCCGCAGCGTCGGCCAGAGCGGCGTATCCGACGACCAGTCGACGATGACGATCTCGTCGACCGGCAGCGCCCGCCAGCTCGGAAGCACGCGCAGCAGGTTGTACTCGCGGTTCATGCACGCGGCGACGATCGATGTCCCAGGCCGTGGTGCGACCGCGTCCGTCTCGAGCAGGCGGAACGACGATGAATTGGTGGGGAGGGGGCCGGCCCCGCGCTCTTCCATGTGACCTCGTGAGGCGTACGGCAGCAGGCGCACGGAACCCGGCGCAGTGCCCTGAGTAAGGCCACTATACCGTAGCGGTCGCGTCTCTCTTCACGGGGCGGCACGACGCCGCCAAGTTCCTTTGCATCGCAGCGTAGATGCCTGCAGAGAAGCGCCGGCGGGCCGGCAGGCCGTGGCACAATCACAGGACGCTCCATGCCCGAGCACTTCTGTACGTACTTCGATCATCGGTACGCGGCGAAGGGCCTTGCCATGTGGCGGTCGCTCAAGGCGCACCGCCCGGATGCCGTGCTCCACGTGCTCTGCCTGGACCAGGCCTGCGAAGCCGTCCTGTCCGCGCTGCAGCTCGCCGACGTCGTCCTGCATCCGCTGGCTGCCCTCGAAGGCGATGACGCGGAGCTGGCGACGGCCAGGGCCACGCGGAGCCGCGTGGAGTACTACTTCACGCTGACGCCCTGCTTTCCGCGGTACCTGTTCCGCTCGGGTGCGGCATCGACGCGCCTCACCTACGTGGATGCCGACCTGTTCTTCCTCGCCGATCCGCAGCCGGTGTTCGAGGAACTGGGCCCGGGCTCCGTCGCCATCATCGAGCATCGCTTCTCGCCTGAGATCGCCGATCGGATCGCATACGGACGGTTCAACGTCGGCTGGGTGACCTTCCGCCAGGACACCGCGGGACTGGCGTGCCTCGACCTGTGGCGCGAGGAGTGCCTCGCGTGGTGCCACGACCGACTCGACGGCGATCGCTTCGCGGACCAGAAGTATCTGGACCGATGGCCGGACCGCTTCCCCGAGGTGGTCGTCATCCAGCATCCCGGAGCGAACCTCGCTCCGTGGAACCTCGGCCGCCACATCGTGTCCGACTCGGGACACGGTCCGATGGCCGATGGCCGGCCCGTCCTCTTCTATCACGCGCACGGCTTCGAGCCGGCCGGTCCTGGCCGACCGCGTGCGCTCAACCTGTCGGCCTACGGCGTCGTGGACAACGAGACGCTCGAGCGCGTGCTCTTCACGCCGTACGAGCGCGCGCTCCAGGCAGCAACGGAAACCGTCGCCATGCCGCTCGTCCTCACCGTGCTCTCCGGAGCGCCGCGTGACGTTCCCCGGCAGACGGATGCGCTGGTGCAGGCGCTGCTCGCCGCAGGCGCCGACCGCGACTACTACCAGCGGGAACTGCGGGCATCGCGTGCCTACGTCGGCACGCTCGAGGAACGGCTCAACGGCATCACGGCGCAGCAGCGCACGGCGTCGGATGCACTCGACGGCGCGCGCGAGGAGCGCGCAGCGGAACAGGCGGCCCAGCGGGCAGAACAGGACGCCCTGCACCGCCGCATCGCGGAGCTCGAGGCGGCACTGACGGCGCAGCGGGCCGAGCTTCTTGCGGAGACATTCAAGGTGGGCACATTGACGACAGCCGCCGCGGCGGAGAAAGAGGCGCGAGCCGCGCTGGAGCAGCAGTGGGCGGCCACACGCCAGGACGCACACACGGTCAGCACCCGCCTGGGTGCCCTCGAGGCACGCCTCGAGATCGAGGCAGCCCGGCGCGCCGAGGCCGAGTCGCGGCTGGCCGGCGTCGACCGCGCGCGGGAGGACGCCGCGCTGGGCCTGGCCGCCAGCCGAGCCGAATGCCAGAGCCTCTCAGCGTCGCTCGAGCAGGTTCGCGAGGCGCAGGCCGCGCAGGCCACGGCCGCAGCCGCACTGGCCGCCGAGAAGGAGGCCGCCGTCGCCGCAACCGCGGCAGCCCGCGCCGAGTCGGCCGCGCTCGCCTCCGCACTGGAGCAGGAGCGTCAGTCGCTCGCCGCGCGGACCGCGGCACTGGCGGCCCTGACCATCGAGAAGGACGTGGCCGCCGCCACGGCGCACGCCGAGTCGACCGCACTGACGACCGCCCTCGAACAGGCGCGCGGCGCCCTGGCGGCCATGACGCGCGAGAAGGACGACGCCGTCGAACACGCCCGCGCGGAGGCCACGGCGCTCTCAGCGGCGCGCGCCGAATCCGAGGCCATGGCGGCCATCGCGGAACGCGAGCGCGGCGCCCGGACGCACCTCGAGGTTGCGGTGAGTCAGGCGACTGCCGCACGGGCGGACGCCGAGACCGCCCTCGCCGCCAGCCGCGCCGAGGGCGAGGCGCGTGCGGCCATGCTCACGGAGGTGCAGGCGACGATCGCGCGTCTCGGGTCGGACCTGGAGGCGATCGGCAGGCGCGTCGGTGCGCTCACCACTCAGCTGAACCGCGAGGAACGTCAACGCATGGATGCCGTGCGCGATGCGGCCGGTGCCCGGGCAGAGACCGACGCCGCACGGGCCCGCGAGCAGGAGGCCCGCTCGACGATCGACCAGCTGGCGCGTGACCTGGCGCAGACCAGGGCACAGCTCGAAGAAGCGCGGACGAACTGGTATCACGCCGACGGCAACCTGAAGGTCGTCAAGGGCAGCCTGAGCTGGAAGATCACCGGACCGCTGCGCGTCCTGCGGGACGCCATCATCGGCCCGGCGCAGCACGGCTAGCCGCCCGGCGTGGCTCGCCTCACCACCACTGCAGCCCGCGCTCCTGGCGCGAGGCGAACTGCCAGTTGTAGCCGTACGCCAGCCGTGTCCCGAGCGTGAGCCGGAGCAGGGCGAGGGTGGCGCGGTGCAGCACCAGCCTGATCGGTCCGCACGTCGGCGGGCGGTCGTAGCAGCCGTGCAGATCGAACAGGTGATAGAGCCCGAGGAAGACGTACGCGAGCCCGCCTGACAGCGGGCCGTACTGCCGGAGAATCCGGAACGACTCCCGCACGTGCCCGCGCCCGGAGCTGCCGCTCTTGTTCGTGTCGGAGAAGTAGTACCGCGAGAGCACCCGGTCCGTGGCGATGAAGCGCGCTCCGCTCGCGCGCATCCGGCACCAGAAGTCCCAGTCGAACGCCAGATTGTACGAGTCGTCCAGGCGCCCGAGCCGGCGATGAAGGCCTGCGCGCCAGAACACGCTGGGTTGATCGATCACGTTCTGCATGCCGATCACGTCCCACGTGTCGGCCCGCGCCGGCGTGATGCAGGTCGTGCCGTCGGCAAAGACCCGTTCGCAGGCGCCGATCACGACGTCGGCGGCGGGATGCTCCTCGAAGAGCGACGCAACGTGGGCCAGCGTCCCCGGCATCAGCTCGTCGTCGGCGCACAGCCATCCGAAGATGTCTCCCTCCGCGTGGGTGAACCCCCTGTTGATGCCGTCGGCCTGCCCGTTGTCGCGTTCGCGCACGAGCACGTCGATGTCCGGCGCGAACCGCTCGAGGATCGCGGGCGACCCGTCGGTGCTGCCGGCATCCATCACGATCAGCTGGAGGTCGATGCCGGCCTGCGACACCAGTGACGCGAGCGCCCGTTCGAGCACCGGCCCGGGATTGAACGACGGCACGACGATCGAGACGCGCATCAGGCGTCGCTCCGGGCCTGACGGGCGTACCCGAGGTCCCAGCACCAGGACAGCAGTCCCGTGGGCACACCTTCCTTGCGGCAGCGCCACGCGAGGCGTTTCGGCAGTTCGGTGAGGAGCCAGGCCAGCCCCGGCCGCTCGACCGGGCGGCCCAGCACGCGCTCCAGGATCACGTGCGAGCGCCCGTGGCCGTAGATGGTGCGGGCGAGCATGGATGCGTCCAGCCTGGATGGCTCGATGAGGTGCGTGAGCTTCAGCGCCGGCTGGTAGGAACAGCTGTAGCCACGCGCATAGCTGGCGTGCGCCATCAGCGCGTCGTCGCCGCTCATCTGGTGCGCGCCGCGGCGCCCGAGTGCCGAGGAGCCGGGCTGCTGCGCGACCGTGCGCGCGAACTGCTCGGCGACCGCGCGCCGCGTCACCATGCCTGCGCCGATCGGCTCCCACGGCCCCCAGTGAGGCTCTCGCGAGGTAATTGCGGTGGGTCCGTTGTCACGTATCCCCAGGTGGCCGACGAGCGGCTGCTTCCAGGCGTCGATGCGAAGCGCCGCGCTCGCCCGCGCGACACCGCCGAACGCCCCGACCTCGGGCTCCGCAGCGGCGATGGCGCAGGCGGCCTCGAGGTAGTCCGCGTCGAGCGCGTTGTCATCGTCCACGAACACGATCAGGTCGCCGGTCGTCTCCGCGATCCCGCGGCACCGCGCCCCGGTCAGGCCCGGGCGCGGTTCGGCTGTCAGCCGCACGTCGATTGACCCGGCGGACGCAAACGGCGCCCGCACCCGGTCGAGCGGCAGCGGCGGCGTGGAGGCGTTGTCGACGACCACGAGTTCGAACTCGCGCAGGGACTGGCGGGCGAGCGAGGCGAGGGCCTGGTCGAACGACCAGACCCGGGGGTTGTGCGTGCAGAGCACCACCGAGACGCGCATCGGCGTCAGGCTCCGGAGTGGCAGCGGCCGGCAGAGCCCGGGCTGGCGTTCACGCGCGGTCCACGAAGCTCTCTTCGAGCGCGCGGAAGACGACCAGGCTGACGACCGAGAGCACGACACCGGCCGCGAGCACCGAGCCGAGCATGACCCAGTCGGGCGCACGGCCCAGCATGATGATCGCGCGGTGCGCTTCCACGATGGTGGTCATGGGGTTCAGCGCAAACCACGGGGCCACCGACTTCGGCAGCGTGGCGACGTCGTAGAAGATGGGCGTCAGGTAGAACCAGAAGACGAGCAGCACGGAGATGAGGTGCTGCCAGTCCCTGATGACGATGCCGATGGACGCCATGAGCATGGCGAAGCCGATGCTGAGGACCCACTGGGTGAACCAGACGGCCGGCAGCATCACGACCGCGCTCGTCACCGGAATGCCCTGCCACACCATCAGGAGAATGAGGACCGGCAGTGCCAGCAGGTACATCGCGAAGTTCGTGCAGGTGACGGTCCAGGGGAGCAGCGGCTTCGAGAAGAAGGGCGTGCGCACGAGATCGCGGTTGTCCTGGAGGACGCTCGAGCTGAACTGGAGCGACGACTGGAACCACGTCCACGGCAGGATGCCGCAGTACAGGAAGACCGGGAAGTGCTGGACCCCGGCATCGATCACCCTGGTGAACACGAACTGGAACACGGCGACCGTGCCGAGCGGCGTGAGCAGGGCCCAGAGAATGCCGAGCGCGGATCCCTTGTAGCGTGTCTTGATGTCACGCTGCACGAGGGTCCACAGAGTGTCGACGAAGTGTCCCGTGCTCTCACTCATCGACCCGATTGCGGGGCTTAGCGCCATGTCTCTCCTTCACTGCCAGCCGCAGCCGGTCCGCCGCGGCGTGTCCTGTTGTCGTTCACCGCTCCGCCCGCACACTCCACGTCTCGAGGACGTAGAACAGGGGGCCGCAGCACGCCCCGGCCCACTCGGCCACGTTCAGCCGGAGGTAGGGCGCGGGGGCACCGGTCACCCTGAGGCGGACAACCTTCAAGGCTGTCCCGGCCACCCAGCGCGCCGCCGTCTCGAGGGCGCGAAGGTCGCCGTCTTCCACAACCCGCTTCGTCAGCATCGCGAACGTGCCGGCTCCATAGCCGAACACGCACGCGCGCAGTTCAGGCATGGTGCGGCGGTGCCGATGCCACACCTGGGCCTGCGGGTCGTACACGATGTCGTGGCCGGCCTCGAGTACCCGCGCGAACATGTCAGTGTCGCCACCGGCCCGTGCGCGTGTGCCCGCATCGAGCCGAGGATCGAAGCCGCCCAGCTCCACGAGCACGCCGCGCCTGAAGGCCATGTTGGCGCCGATGCCGACCACGTCGGCCCGCGAGGGCACCACGGCCGCCCCGGAGTACTGGCGGCGTTCGAAGGTCCGGCGATGCGCCGAGAACACCTCGAACTGCTCCTGTGCCTCCGTCTCCAGCTCTATCGGCAGGACCAGACCCGTCACACACCCGACCTGTGGGGCCGAGAATTCGCGTGCAATATTGTGCCGCCAGAACGGCGTCACCACCACGTCGTCGTCCACGTAGGCCACCACTTCGTGACGGGCTGCGGCGAACCCGGCGTTTCGCGCGCGGTTCAGCCCGCGTCCGGGCTCGACCACTCTCGTGACACCCAGGCGTGTGGTGACGGCGGCAGTACGGTCCGTCGCGGGATTGTTGTCGACGACGATGATCTGATCGCCGGGGCGCAGGACATCCAGCACAGCACGCACCGCGCGGTCGAGGTCGTCTGGCCGTTCCCGGGTGCAGATGACCACGCTGATCGGCTGGCCCGGGTCGGAAGCTGCAGCGGACGGTCCGGGCCCGGGATGGCGGAGGTGCGCCTGCGTCAGCCTGCCGTCGGCAGGCCTGGGGACGAGTGCCTGACCCACCGGACCTGCGGGACCGCAGAAGACGATCAGGGCCTCGTCCACGTCCGGACGCAGCGTCACGGTCTCCGGCGGTAACGCG
This sequence comes from Vicinamibacterales bacterium, assembly GCA_046331345.1. GTDB lineage: Bacteria > Acidobacteriota > Vicinamibacteria > Vicinamibacterales > CAVVIG01 > CAVVIG01. The sequence goes on from JAXLRA010000011.1 coordinate 75,890, forward strand.
CAGTCCACCTGCACAACCTGCGTGGCCATCACGCCGCACTCCTGAGGGCGGCCCGGCTGCCGCGCACGAAGGCGGCGCCCCACCACCACATGCCGAGCCAGCAGAGGACGCCAATCGACGGACGCCGCAGCAGGATGGCGCGCTCCTGGCGCCAGCAGGCGGCGCAGGTGCGTGCGAAGCGATAGCTCGTCAGCAGGGGCAGCGCGAGGAGCGCAAGCGCCGGCCGCGAGGCCAGCGCGGTACCCTGCAGGCCGAGCGCGAGCACCACGCGGGCGTTGGCCAGACCAATCGTGTACTGGTGTCGCAGGAAGGCCCCGGCCTCGGTGCGGTGGTGGTGCTGCACCACGATGGAGGGGTCCATCACGATCCGCGCACCGAGCGGGTGCAGGCGGGTCCAGAACACCTGGTCTTCCTGCGGGAAGTAGTCTTCGGGAAAGCCGCCGGCACGCAGGAACGTGTCGCGGCGGTAGGCGGCGTTGTTGATCGTGAGATAGGTGGCGGCGCGCGGTGATCCGCCCGGCAGGAACTCCCGGAACTCGGTGAAATACCCGGCCCAGGCGGCGTCGCTCGATCCGTTCACCGGCGCGATGGCGCCGCCGGCGCCGTCGTACCCGCTCTCGATCAGGGTGCAGAGGCGCTGCAGCCAGTCCGGTTCGGCGATGCAGTCCGAGTCGATGAAGGCCAGCACCGCCCCCGTGGAGGCCGCGACCGCCCGGTTCCGTCCACGCGCGGGATCGGTCTTCTGCGACGCGCGCATGAGGATAACGCCGGGGAACTCCCGTTCGACGATCGCTGCTGTGCCGTCCGTGCCGCTGTCGAACACGAACACTTCGTAGGGACTGCCCAGGTCCTGCGCGCACACCGAGCGCAGGCAGGCGCGAATCGTCGCTTCGGAGTTGTACGACGGGATGATCACGGACGCGCGCATCACAGCCACCCGTGTTCGCGGTACCACGCGACCGTGCGTGCGAGGCCCTCGGGGAGCGCGATGCCGGGCGTGAACCCCAGCTCCGCCTGTGCGCGCGCTCCGTCGTACTCGCGGTTCTGGAGCAGGAACGTCACGCGCGTGCGCGAGAGCGGCAGGCGCCGCCGGGACACGGGCAGCAGCTCGAACGCAGCGCCGGCGAGCCATGCCAGCGTCGCCGGCAGGTGCATCGCGGGCACACGGCGCCCCACCGCGGCACCGATGGCGTCGGACAGTTCGCGCATCGTGTATGGCCGTGCACCGACCAGGTGGTAGGCACGGCCGGCCGGCGTCGCACGATCGGCGCACAGCAGCACCGCCTGCACGAGGTCGTCGATGTAGATCGGGTGCAGGTGATTCGTACCCGGGCCGATCACGCGGTAGTAGCCGTCGCGGATGGATCGATACCACCCGAGCAGGTGTCGATCGCCGGGGCCATAGACGAGCCCGGGCCTGGCGATCGCGAGCGGGGTCCCGGTTCTCGCGGCACGCTCGCGCACCACGGCCTCACCGCGGGCCTTGCTCCGTTCGTAGGCATTCGACGGCGCACCCGCGTCGTCTTCGCGCGCGGGTCCCTGTGTCGTCGGTCCATGCACGCCGGTCGTGCTGCAGTGCAGGAAGAGATCGAGCGGGCCGCCGCTCGTGCAGAGGTCGAACAGGTGCGCGGTGGCATCGACGTGCAGCCGCTCGTAGACCGCGTCGTCCGAACCTGGCTCGAAGAGCTTACCGGCGAAGTGATAGACCGCCCGCACCCCGGCCGCGGCACGGACCCGCGTGTCCGTCTCGTCGAGGTCGCCGACGATGACGTCGGTGCAGAAGGGTGCGATGGCGGTGGCATCGGTCGTCGAGCGCACGAGCCCGCGTACGGCGACGCCGTGCGCGTGCAGGGCTGCGACGAGATGACGGCCGATGAAGCCGCCGGCACCCGTCACGAGCGTGAGACCTCCGGACGGCACGGGAGGCTAGCTCACGGCCGGCGTCGTGAACTTGACCAGCCGGCACTCGACGAGCTGCTGCGTGTCGGCGGGCTTCACCCACGACACGCTCACCTTGCTCGCGGTGTTCGAGTAGACCGGCCGCGGACGAACGTGTTCCCGTGTCGCGGCGGCCACCCGTTCCTCGAACCACTCGATGGGCGACTGCCCGCCGACGAACAGCAGGATCTCGCCCTTCGTTGCGTCCCACCAGAACACGGAGCCGGCTGGTTCCGAGTGGCGGCGCAGGTCGTTCAGGAACGACATCCCGTCGAGCGTGCCCGGTGCCCAGCGGACGGAGATCAGCGTCAGCGGGTGCTCGGCGGTCGTCACCACGGACTTGGTGCTGTCGACCATGCGCCACACCACGTCTTCGCGGCCGCGCAGCGCGTCGGACAGGCCGAGCAGGCGGGCCCAGAGTTCGACCGCCATCGCGGCCATGGTCCACGGCAGGAACCGCGGATAGCTGCCCAGCGCCTCGAAGACGAGCGGCAGGACATGCCGCACGCTGAGCGACGAGGTGAAGTAGCCGTACCGCATGGCGAGGCGGACCTGGCCCGCGAACACGCGGCGACGCTGGTTCAGGAACTCGTCGGCGCGCTCGGGGCCGCGGTTGTAGACCACGGCGTCCGGCGTGTAGACGAGGCGGTAGCCCTTCGCCACGACCAGCGCCTCAATCGCCGGTTCGTCGGTCGACGTATCCTCCGGGAAATCGTCGATGATGTTGCGGAACGCCACCATCTCGCCGAGCTTCGGCCGGCGCAGGGCCAGGTGGTGGTGCACGTGCCACAGCATCTGCACGGCGAATCCGAGCCACCTGTCGGGCACGTTCAGCGGCACGACCCTCGCCCCGGTCATGCCGACCGTCGCATCCGCGAAGGGCCCCACCAGCTGCTCGATCGCTCCCGGCTCCGGCAGCGTATCGGCGCCGACGAGCACGACGACCTCGCCCTGGGCCATCGCCATCAGCTGCTTGATCGCGGCGGCCTTGCCCGACCGCGTGGACTCGGCCACCACCCGCACGATCGGGAAGTCGCGCGCGACCGCATTCGCGAGCGGCACCGTGTCGTCCGTACAGCCACTGGCCATCACCAGGACCTCGACGATGTCGACCGTGGAGAGTTCCTGCGCGAGCACCGCGTTCAGCGCGTGCTGGATGTTCTGCGCCTCGTTGTAGGCCATCACGCCGACGGTGCAGCGGATCATGACGCCACCGCCTTCGGGACCACCTGCTGCTTCATCCACTGCCAGCCCACGCGCACCAGGCTGGCCGGGTCGCACAGCATCGAGCTGTAGGCGGCGTTCGCGAGCGGACAGAAGCAGTCGCCGCGGCGGATGCTGGCGCGGAGGCGGTTGGCGTCGCGGCTGTTCCAGATGGCGTCGAAGTCGAACCCGCTGTCGCGGAGATTGCCAATCGACTCGGCGCGGATGCAGCAGGTCCAGACGTCGCCGTTCGGCGCAATCTGCGCGGAGGCAATGCCGGCGTAGCAGGGCAGCACCTGCCGCTGCTCGACGAGCGTGCGGTGCGCCAGCTGGTAGTAGTGGCGGCGGAACGCGCCGATGATGGCGGCGAAGCCGCGCGCGGGCGACCGGTCGATGTCGGCCACCAGGTCCTGCACCACGGCCCCGTAGTCGTCGGCGGAGGGCGTGATGTCTTCACCGATGGTGTCGAGCTCGAGCCGCTCCTCGGCAAGCTCGCTGATGAAGGAGTCGGGGCCGAACTCGGTGCGCACGTGCTCGCGGATCGCGGGGATCTCCCGCACGTTGAACCGCGAGGCCACCGTGTGGATGCCCACGTTCACGTTCGGCAGGTTCAGGGCACGGAGCTCGCGGTAGGCGGCCTTCAGCTTCTCGTAGTTGCCAGGCACGCACCGGATGTCGTCGTGCCGGGTGCCGATGCCGTCGAGCGAGAAGTTGATGATGATCTGCAGGTCTGGCGCGTGGCGGCTCAGCCGTGCCACGCCCTGCACGATGCGCTCGCGCAGCAGGCCGTTGGTCGGAATCGTCACGATGGACGGGCGGCACCGGTCGTAGCAGGCGATGACGATGTCGATGAGATCGGGGCGGATGAACGGCTCACCACCGCTGAACGTCGCCCAGTACAGGGAGTGACCGAGGACGTCGAACAGCCGCGTGTACTCCGCCAGCGTGAAGTCCTCGACACGCTTCTTCCACACGTTGCACGTGCGACACTTCGCGTTGCACCGGTAGGTGACGCTGAACGTCAGGTTGAGCGGACGCGGCTGTCCCCGGCCCGATCGGCGGGCGAGGTTGTATGACAGCGAGCGGGAGAGCGGACCGAGCACGCTAGGCCTCTTCGAGCGTGACGAAGCCCCGGCGGGCCCAGACGCGGCGTACGATGCCCTGTCGCTCGTCCGTCTTCAGGTGTGCGTAGCCTTCCATGGCCAGCAGCGGCAGGGACGGCACGGACACACGGACAGCTCCGGGCTGGAGCGTGACCACTGACGCGGCGAGCGGGATGCCGGCGCGGGTCCTGACGGTGACGCGAACCGACAGCCTGCTGGCGACCGGCTGCGCGATCGGACACTCGAAGGCCGGGCCCGGGGTTCCGGGCTCCGGGCAGAGGTCCCCCTGGTCCGGGAGTCCTGCCAGCCGCTGCTTCAGGGCGTCGTCCGCGCGTACGGGTACCATTTCCAGACTGCTTATCGGGCTCACAAAGGCTTATGGATATGCGGCGCAGAGGCAGATCTGCGGGCTCGACGCGCTTCCGCAAGGTCTGTACCGAAGCCGGCTGACGATTGGGTTTCACATAGTTTCCACCAACATCGCCCGCAGCGACTACGTGTCTATACCGAAGGGACTGCAAGAAAGACCTGTGCGGTCTGCGTGAGGATCACCTAAAATCTCCGCATCAGCGGACATTCTGACGCTCGTGGACTTTTCAGCCGGCCAGTCTTCAAGGCGTGGCCTGTACCGACGAAAGTCTCCGAAACATAAAACTTCGAACGCCGTTCCAGGCGCCTGGCGCCGTGATCGGTTCGTTCGGAATGCGTCCGTAAGTCGTTCTACATGAACGAGTAGGTAAGCTTGGCTTCATCTGGAGACCAGGCCCGGTCCGTACCGGATCGATGCTTGCTAAGTATCGGGCAACGGTTTTCAGCTAAGCGCAGTAACGGAGGTTCTAGATGCGACGGTTCGTAGGTTTTCTTGCAGGTGTGTTGATGATGGTGGGCGCGGCGAGCAACGCCCAGGCCTCCACCATCGCGTTCGACTTCTCGAACCAGACCGGTTCGACGATCGTGTTCGGCACGAACAGCACGTTCTCGTTCTCGGGCGGGTTCACGGTTGACAACCTCGGCCTGACCAACGTCCTGCTGACGAACAGCATCGTCGGCAACGTCGGCCAGATTCTCGGGTCGTTCACCGTTGGCACCATCACCACGGCCTCTGGCGTCTCGACCGCGGCCGTCACCACGACCAACGGCAAGTTCCAGCTGACCGACGCGGTTGGCGGCGGCACGCTGACGGCCGACCTGAACTGGGTCGACATTGCCACGGTCGGCGTCGGTTCCACGCTGAACACGCTGGGCACCGTCAACCTGACCAACTTCGTCTACAGCGGCCTGACGCCGAGCGCCAACTACCAGATGCTGCTGAACGCGCTGCAGCCGACGGTGGTCATGACGTTCCAGTTCGCCAGGCCTGCGCCCTCGCTCAGCACGCTGGTGACCCGTGGCGGTTCCACCACCTACTCGGGCAGCTACTCGGGTGACTTCAACCCGCCGCCGCCGGTTCCGGAACCGGCCTCGATGCTCCTGCTCGGCACCGGCCTCGTCGGTGTGGCAGGCTTCGCGCGCCGCCGCGCGAAGGCTCGTCAGGCGCAGAACTAAGGGAGCTGGTCGCCGTTTCCCGGCGTTTCCCTCCGGCGCCGGGTCAGGCTGACTGATTTCCTGAACTCGCCAGAGCCGCACGAATCGCAGTTAGACTAGGGTGCAGTAAACGAACAATCGTTTACTGCACCTTTTGTTTTTATGTCGAACCGGACCTGGATCCCGGCGGTTGCGGCCGCCTTCGCCGGATTCGTGCTCGCCTACTGGCGGGTGATCGACAAGCTGCTGTACGACTGGGCGAACGACGACAACTACTCCCACGGCTTCTTCATCGTTCCGCTGGCGCTGTACTTCGCCTGGGAGCGCCGGGATACGGTACTCGCGGAGCCGCTGAAACCCTCCAACCTCGGGCTCCTGGCCGTCGTCGGCAGCCTCGGCCTGCTCGTGATCGGTACCCTCGGTGCCGAGCTCTTCCTGGCGCGCGTCTCCATCGTCGGCCTCGTCGCCGGCATCACGCTCTACGTGGGCGGGTGGCGCCACCTGCGCCTGCTGGCCTTCCCCATCGGGTTCCTGCTGCTGATGATTCCGCTGCCCGCGATCGTGTTCAACGAGATCGCGTTCCCGCTGCAGCTGCTCGCGTCCCGCTTCGGTGAGTGGACGCTGCGCGCGTTCAGCATCCCCGTGCTGCGGGAAGGCAACCTCATCATTCTGGCGACCACTACGCTCGAGGTGGCGGAGGCCTGCAGCGGCATCCGTTCGCTGGTCTCGTTGCTCACGCTCGGGATCGTGCTCGGCTACTTCTCCGATTCGCGGCTCTCCATGCGTGTGGCGATCGCGCTCTGCACCATTCCAGTAGCCATCGCGGCCAACGGGATCCGTGTGGCCGGCACCGGTGTGGCGGCCGCCTATGTCGGGGCCGACGCCGCGACCGGCTTCCTCCACACCTTCTCCGGGTGGCTCGTGTTCGTGATTGCGTTCGTGCTGCTCCTCGCCGTGCAGCAGGCCCTCTACCGGCTGTTCCCGCTGCCGCCCGCGGCGCGCACCGAGGCGGTGCCCTCATGAAACCGACGATCCGCGTGCTGACCGTTGCCGCGCTGACGCTCGCCACCGCCGGCTATCTCGCCCTCGTCATGCGGGCCGAGCCGGTGCCCGTGAAGCAGCCGCTGAGCTCCTGTCCGCTGCTCATCGACACGTGGCAGGGGCAGAAGGCGCCCGACTTCGATCCGCAGACGCTCGCGGTACTCGGCGTCGACGAATACATCAGCCGGGTGTACTCCGACGCGACCGGTGGCGCCCTCACGCTCTACGTCGGCTACTACGAGAGCCAGCGGCAGGGCGACACCATGCACTCCCCGCTGAACTGCCTGCCCGGGGCCGGCTGGAGCCCGGTGTCGTTCGATCGCATCGGGATTCCGGTCCGGAAAGCGGCAGACAGCGCTGAGGAAACCATCACGGTCAACCGATACGTAATCGAAAAGGGACTCGACCGGCAGATGGTGCTGTACTGGTACCAGAGCCAGGGCCGGGTCATCGCGAGCGAATACTGGGGCAAGTTCTACCTGGTGCTCGACGCGATTCGGCATAACCGCACCGACGGTGCCCTCGTGCGCATCGTCGTGCCGATTCAGAGTGACGAAGCAGCAGCGGAAGGGCGCGCCGTGGCGTTTGCGAAGACGCTCTACCCGCTGCTCGGACGCTACCTGCCCTCCTGAGTGGATCACACCATGTCACGCACCAGAGCGATTCGCGCGGCCCTGCTCGTTGTCGGTCTCACCGTGGGGTGCTCGACCGACCCGGAAACCGCCCGCAAGGCCTACATGGCGAGCGGCGACAAGTTCCTCGCCGAGAACAAGCTGAGCGAGGCGATCATCCAGTATCGCAACGCCGTGCAGAAGGCGCCGCGCTCGGGTGAGTCGCGCCTCAAGCTGGCGGAAGCCTTCGGGAAGGTCGGCGACGTGCCGAACTCCTACCGCGAGTACCTCCGCGCCGCGGACCTGCTGCCGGACAACCACGACGTCCAGGTGCGTGCGATCACCTTCCAGCTGCTCTTCGGACAGTTCGAGGACGCGCGCACGCGCTCGCAGAACCTGCTCAAGAAGAACCCGAACGACGTGGACGCCCAGATCATGCTGGGCAACTCGCTCGCGGGCCTGAAGGACGTCGACGGCGCGGTGCGCGAGATCGAGGAAGCGATCAGGATCGACCCGAACGACACGCGCGCCTACGCCACGCTCGGTGCGCTGCAGGTGGCCCGTGGCGATCGCGATGCCGCAGAAGAGGCCCTGAAGCGCGCCGTGGAACTCGCCCCGGCGATGGTGCAGCCGCACCTGGCGCTGGCGAACTTCTACTGGTCGACCGACAGGCGCGACGAAGCCGAGGCGGCCCTCAAGCGCGGCCTCACCGTCAACCCCAAGGACATGATGGCCAACCGGGCCATGGCGCTCTTCATGCTCTCGACGGGACGCCGTGCGGAGGCCGAGGACTATCTCAAGGCCGCCGCGGCAGCACCTGACGGGTCGGACGCCAAGCTGCAGCTCGCGGACTACTACATCCTCACGAGCCGGGCCGACCAGGCGGCCATCCTCTTCAAGGAGCTGTCCGGCGACAAGGCGGTAGGCAAGGAGGCGCAGCTGCGCCTCTCCGCGATCGACTTCGACAAGCAGGACAAGGCTGGCGCGTACAAGCAGGTCGACGCCATCCTCGCCGCCGATCCCCAGAACGCCAAGGCGATGGTGCTCAAGGCGCGCTACCTGCTGAACGATCAGAAGCTCGACGAAGCGCTGCAGGCGGCCGAGGCCGCCGCGAAGGTCGATGCCTTCTCCGCGGAGATCCAGTACCTGCGCGGGCTCGTCTACCTGGCCAAGAACGACCCCACCAGGGCCATCGGTGCCTTCCAGGAAACCCTGAAACTCAATCCGCGCGCCGCGGCCGCACAGGCACAGCTCGCGCAGATCCACTTCCAGCAGGGCGACGTCGCCACATCGAGGCAGTTCGCCGAGGAAGCGGTCCGCTCCGATCCGAAGAACGGCGGCGCGCGCCTGCTGCTCGTGCGCGCCCTCGTCGCGGAGGGATCGACGGCGCGCGCCGAAACCGAGATGAAGGCGCTGCTCGCCAGCAACCCGAACGTCGCCGACGTCCAGGCGACGATGGGCTCGCTGATGCTCGCCAAGAAGGATCTCGCCGGCGCCCGCGGTTACTTCGCGAAGGCGCTCGAGCTGAACCCGAAGTCGGTCGAAGCGCTGAACGGGATGGTCGCGATCGACGTCGCCGGCAAGAACGTCGACGCCGCACGCGGCCGCATCGACGAGGCGCTCAAGGTCTCGCCGCGCGACGTCACGCTGCTGCTCCTGGCCGGCCGGACGTACGCGACGGCGAACGACATGCCCCGTGCCGAAGAGCTGTTCCGGCAGGCGGTCGAGATCGACCCGCAGAACCTGATGGCGTACCAGATGCTCGGGAGCCTCTATCTCTCGCAGAAGAAGCTCGATCAGGCGCGCGAACAGTTCGACTCCCTCGCCGCGAAGCAGTCGAACTCGGTGGCGGCCTCCACGATGTCGGCCATGATCCTCGAGGCGCAGAACAGGACGGGCGACGCGAAGTCGCGCTACCAGACCATCCTGCAGAAGGATCCGAACGCGGCGGTCGCCGCCAACAACCTCGCGTGGATCATGCTGGAGTCGGGCGAGAACATCGACATGGCGCTGCAGTTCGCCCAGACCGCCAAGTCGAAGATGCCGACGCGTCCGGAAGTGAACGACACGCTGGGCTGGATCTACTACAAGAAGGGCATGCTGCAGCAGGCCATCACCGCGCTGAAGGAAGCGACCGACCGCGCCCCGAAGAATGCCGGCTTCCACTATCACCTCGGCATGGCGTACGCCAAGGCCGGTGACAAGGTGAAGGCAAAGGCCTCGCTCGAGACCGCGCTGCGGCTCCAGAGCGCGTTCCCGGGAGCGGACGAGGCGCGCAGCACGCTGGCATCGCTGTGAGCGATGTCCGCGTCCTGCAGGTCGTCCTCGGCCTGAATCCCGGCGGCACCGAACGCCTCGTCATCGAACTCGCCACACGCCTCCACGCGCGCACGCCCACGGCCATCTGCTGCCTGGACGATGAGGGCGCGTGGGCGGCGGAAGTGGAAGGCAAGGGGATCCGGGTCCACGCCCTGCACCGGCCGCCCGGTTTCCATCCATCGATTGGCCGGGCCGTGGCCGGCGTGGCGCGGCACCACCGCGCCACCGTCATCCACGCGCACCACTACTCGCCGTTCGTATACAGCGCCTGCACCCGCCTTGCGGGACTGCGCACGCCGATCGTCTTCACGGAACATGGCCGGCTTTCGGATGCCGGGCCGTCGGGCAAACGCCGGCTGGCAAACTGGTTTTTGCGCCAGACGGCAGCCCGCTCCTTCGGCGTCTCGAACGACGTCCGCCTTCACGTGGTGGCTGAGGGGTTCGCGCCCGAAGCGGTGGGCGTGATCTACAACGGCATCGATGTCGGTCCGGTGCCGCCTCCGGAGCAGCGGGCCGAGGTCCGCCAGTCGCTCGGCGTCAGCGACGACACGCTGGTGCTCGCCACGGTCGCGCGGCTCGATCCGGTGAAGGACCTCGGCGTGCTGCTCGACGCGGTGCATGCCACGCCCGACGTGCCCATGCTCCTCCTCGTGATCGGCGACGGCGCGGAGCGGCCGGCCCTCGAGGCGCGTGCCGCCGCGCTCGGGCTCGGCCCGCGCGTCCGCTTCCTCGGGCACCGCAACGACGCGCGGCGCTGGCTGGCCGGCTGCGACGTGTACGTGAACACCTCGGTGAGCGAGGGCGTGTCGCTCACGATTCTCGAAGGCATGGCCGCGTGCCTGCCGGTCCTCGCCACCGCGGTTGGCGGGACACCGGAGGTCGTGGACGACTCGTGCGGCCTGCTCGTTCCGGCGAGGGACGCTGCGGCCTGCGCCGCAGCCCTGCGCCGCCTTGCCGCCGACCGGCCGGCGCGTGAGAGGATGGGAGCGGCAGGCCGGGAGCGGGTCGAGACCCGTTTCACGCTCGACCGCATGGTGAGCGACTATGCGGCCGTCTACGAGGAGCTGGGAGCAGGCTGATGTGCGGTATCTGTGGCGTCGTTTCGATCGAAGGTCCGCTTCCGCCAGGCACGCGCCCGCTCGTCCAGCGCATGAACGACGCCATCAGCCATCGCGGGCCTGACGGCGAAGGCATCCACGAGGTGCCGACCGGCATCATCGCCCAGCGGCGCCTGGCCATCATCGACCGGGCGGGCGGACGGCAGCCGATGTCGAACGAAGACGGCTCGTGCTGGATCGTCTTCAACGGCGAGATCTACAACCATCACGACCTGCGCCCGCTCCTGGAAGCGCGGGGCCACCAGTTCCGAACGGTGTCCGACACCGAGACCATCCTGCACGCCTACGAGGAGTTCGGCCCCGAGTGCGTCGATCGGCTCGAGGGCATGTTCGCCTTTGCCATCGTCGACACGCGCACGCAGACGTTCTTCGCCGCGCGCGACCGGCTCGGCAAGAAGCCGTTCTTCTACACGGTGAACAACGGGATGCTCGCGTTCAGCAGTGAGCTGCCGTCACTGCGGCTCGCGCCCGGCTGGCGCAACGACGTCGACCTGAGTGCGCTCGAAGGGTACTTCGCCCTCGGGTACTTCCTGGCTCCGTCGACGATCTACAAGCATGCGAGCAAGCTGCCGCCCGGGCACTGGATGCGGATCACCAACGGCCGCATCGAGACCCGCGAATACTGGGATGTCCGCGAGTTCGACACAGATCACCGCTCCGAACCGGAACTGCTGAAGAGCATCGACGAGACGCTGCGGGTCGCGGTGCACGACCGGCTCGAAAGCGAGGTGCCGCTCGGCGCGTTTCTCAGCGGCGGCATCGACTCCGGCCTCATCGTGTCGTACATGGCGGAGGCGCTCGGGGATCGGCTCGTCACGGCCTCGGTCGGTTTTGACGACCGCGGACACAACGAGCTCGAAGCGGCCGGCCTCGTCGCCGCACACTTCGGGAGCCGCCACCACGCCGAGGAGATTGCGCCCAACCTGGATGAGGTGCTCGCGCCCGTCGTGGAGCGGCTCGGTGAACCGATGGCGGACTCCTCGGCCATTCCCACGTGGTACGTCTCGCGCGCCGCACGCCGGCACGTCACCGTGGCCCTGAGCGGCGACGGCGGTGACGAGACCTTCGCGGGCTACGACTTCCGCTATCGCCCGCTGGCCATCGAGGCGTCGGTGCGCGGCTGGCTGCCCGGACGGCGGTCGATGGCGCTCGGGTGGCTCGGCGCCCGCTGGCCGCGCTCGCGGTCGCTTCCGCGGCCGCTGCGCGTCGGCACGCTGCTCGAGAACCTGGGCCACGACGATGCCGGGGCGTACTACGCCGACCTCTCGTTCCTGAAGCCGGCGGATGTCCGCACGCTGCTTGGCCAGACGCCGAGCCGCGATCCGGCCACCAGCCCGGTGTACGCCACCGTGACGGACGCGTACCGGAAGTGCCCGTCGAACGATGCCGTCCAGCGCGCGGAGTATGCCGACCTCAAGGTGTACATGCCGAACGACCCGCTCGTGAAGGTGGACCGCATGAGCATGGCCCACAGCCTCGAGGTGCGGTGTCCGCTGCTCGATCACCGGCTCGTCGAACTGGCGTTCCGCATCCCCGCCTCCCGGAAGCAGGTGGGCGGCGAAGGCAAGCGCCTGCTGCGGCAGCTGGCGCGCACCCGGCTGCCCGGTGCGCTCTGGTCGTTGCCCAAGCGCGGCTTCACGGTCCCGATCGGCTCGTGGATCGGCGGCGACTACGCGAACCGATTCCGCGAGGAGGTCCTCCGTCCATCCGCGCGGCTGGCCGGCCTCGTGGACCTTGCCGATCTCTCGCGCCGCTTCGAGCGGCAGCGCAGCGGTGCGGGCGACGAGAGCTACGCCCTCTGGAGTGCATGGACCCTGGAGCGGTGGCTCGGTCAACAGTGACACGACGGGCGGACGGCCTCGTCCTGGCACTCTGGCTCGCGTCGGCCCTCTTCATCGTCTACGGCACCACGCTGCCATTCGCCTTCGACGGCTCGGGTCACGTCGTGGCCGACCGGCTCGCTCGCCTGCCGTTCACGACCCCGTGGGCCCTGCGCGCCGCAGACCGGCTCTCGCTGCCGGATGTCGTGCAGAACATCCTGCTGTTCGTGCCGTTCGGCGTGCTCGGGTTCCTGGCCAGCCGTCCCGGACCGGCCGTGTGGCGCGTGGCGGTGATTGCCGCGGCCGGCGCGCTCCTGAGCGCCAGCGTCGAAGTGCTGCAGCTCTTCACGGCCGACCGCATCTCCTCGCTCACCGACGTGATCACCAACACCACAGGTACCGCGGCCGGGGCACTGGCCGCCCTCCTCGGCCGGGGCATGGCGTTCGGCGCACTCTCCCGCACCGTTCGCGCCGGGTGGCTGGACGATGCGACGTTCTATCCGATGCTGGTGCTGCTCGGCGTCGTCGCCCTGTCTGCGTGGCAGCCGTTCGACGTCACGCTGGACGTGGGCACGGCCGGACACAAAGTTCGCCTCCTCATGCGCGACCCGTGGCAGTTCGACGGCATCAACGACGAGGTGACGGCCTCACTCCAGGCCGCCCTCTTTGCCGGGGCGCTGTGCCGCTGGCTTCAGGCGCTGGGCGTGCCGGCGCCGCTCCTGGCCGGCGCGCTCGCGTCGGTCGCGGTGACGACGGGGCTCGAGGCCAGTCAGGTGATCATCGCGGGCCGTCAGCCCGCGCTCGCCTCGGCGCTCTTCAAGGCCGCCGGCTCTGTCACGGGCGCCAGCCTTTGGGCCTCGCTCAACGGCCGGGTTCCTGTTCGGGCGCTCACCGCCACTGTTGCGGTCGGCTCGGCCGCCGGCGCGGCGCTCCAGATGCTCTCCCCTTTCACGCTGGCCGGGCACTACCAGCCGGTGCAGTGGATTCCGTTCCTGAACTACTACGCCTACACGACCTTCGGGACCGTGAGCCACACCTTCGAGCTGCTGCTGCTCTATCTGCCCACCGGGTTCTTCGTCGGCCTGTCGAACCGTGGAGCCGCCGGACAGGCCTACGTGCGGGGCGCGGTGCTGGCGGCCCTCATTGCGGTGCCGATCGAGTACGCGCAAGGATGGGTGACCGGCCGCTATCCGGACGTCACCGATGTACTGCTGAGCGTGGCTGGTGCGTGCGTGGGGGTGTGGCTGGCGACGGACGGCGCGGCACGGTTCGCCGCGCTCACGAACGATCTCGGGCGGCGCTGACGCGCGCCGTCAGTCGCGCGTGTGGTTCTCGAGCATCTGCTGTCCGAGTTCGAAGCAGATGAGCGACATCAGCAGGAAGGTGTGGTTCGCGCCACCGTAGTGCTCCGAGACGACGCGGCGGACGGCATCGGCGCGGAAGAGACCGCGCTGCAGGAACGCGTCCGACAGCAGCACGCGGTCGACCATCGGCTTCAGCTCGCGGCGCAGCCACAGCCCGAGGCGTTCGTAGGGCTGGTAGCCCTTCACGCCCAGCTTCGCCGCAATCCGCATGAACGCGTACGCCGCGGCCGTTTCCACGGGGCCCGCCCCCATGCGCGCCCCCGTGTTCGAGTTCACCACATCGAGGAAGGCCGGCTTGCGGTGCCGCAGGATCTCCACCTGGAGCTGCGCGCCGAGCTTCATGTGGGGCGGCATCGCGAGGAGCGTGTCCACGACGTCGTTGTCGAGGAACGGCATCCGCACGGTGGCGAAGTATCCGAACATCTCGACCGAGAGCGACGTCTCGCGGTGCAGGCGTGCGGAGATGACGAGCGGCCAGACCGAATCCACGGGGGTTTCGCCCGTCGGGGTCTGGGCCAGCGCCTCGCTGAGCGACTGCCTCGCGATGGCATGCACGTCGAAATTGAAGACGTCCGGCGGCACGCCGTTCAGCATGTGCGCCGTGAGCTGGCGCCGCAGCCAGGCCTCGAGGCCGGACGTGGTGGCTGACAGGGCGGTGTCGTCCAGCGAGAAGGAGTAGGCCTTCCGCATGTGGAGCAATTCGCCACCGTGGCCGCGCAGCAGGAAATCGATCCCCTGCTGCCGGTATGTCTCCATCGTCGGCATGACGATGCCCTGATCCAGGTAGTGCCCGTCGGTCAGCAGCACCATCTGGCGCAGGTTCTCCTCGAAGTTGTCGAGGACCCCGGGCCCGAGCACGTACGCGACGTGCGGCACGCCGGCAATGCGGGCGAGTTCCGCGGCGCTGCGGTGGTCGATGCCGCCGTCGATGCCGAGGCAGACCGAGCGCATCTGGCGATCGCCGGGAACGAGCCCGAGGAGCGTGCGCGAATCGAGGCCGCCCGAGAGCGAGATGCCGAGGCGTTCGCCGGGCCGCGCCCGCATTTCCACCGCGCGCGTCAGCTGGGCGTCGAGCGTCGCGACCTGATCCGCTTCGGGAGCCCGGTTACGCGCAAGTGAGGGCTCCCAGTAGCGGTGTGTGTCGACGCGACCGTCAGGCTGCACCGTGAGGGCGGTGGCCGGCGGCACCTGGCGCAGGCCGGCGAAGAACGTCCGGTCGGTGAGGAAGTGCCCGAAGGCGAAGAACTCGCCGACACCGGCGTCAGACCAGCTGCGGTCCACCCCGGGAACGGAGAGCAGCGCCCGAAGCGCCGTCGCCGCGACGAACCCGCCAGGCGTGGAGGCGTAGAAGAGGGGACGCAGGCCGAAGCGGTCCGTGACGAGCGTCAGGGTACGCGTCGCACCGCGCCAGACGGCGAAGGTGAAGAGCCCGTTCAGCCGGGCCAGGAACGCATGGCCCTCGGTCTGCCAGCCTCGGAGGAGAACCTCGCCGGTTTCGGAACCCTGGAATGCGACGGAGGCGCCGGCCAGGCGGGCGCGCTCCTCGGCGATGTTGTAGATCTCGCCGTCCCACGCCACGCAGTCGTCGCCGTCCACGAACAGCGGGCAGCGGGCCGGGCCCGCGTGGCCGACCTGTCCGAGCCCTGCGCCTTCCCGTTCCCGGATGACCGAGTCGGCGTGGAGCCACGGATACGGACGCATGCGGTCCAGCATCCGTTGGATGCGAGGCCCGACCTCGTTCCCGGGCTGCGTTACGTGCGCACAAATGCCTGGCATGAGTGGTTCGCGAACGTCCCTCCCGCAACGTGGGTTCGGACACAGTGGTGCGCACACCTGCGGCTCGCTGCACGACCGGACCGGACACCCGATTGGGATGAGAACGCACTACATACTACGTCGAGGCGATGCTTTCCTAACATCCCATCGATTGAAGACCAACGCTTCGGTGCAGAACTGCCGATATGCGACGTAGCAGTCGTCTGCGGCACGACGGACTGAACGGGGCGTGCCGGCCGACCTTATAATCGAGAGACCAGTATGCGGGCCAGTGTGAGCGCGGATCTCCGGGAAATGCTGACGGAGCAGTTCGATTACCGGGAATTGCTGTACCAGATGACCCTTCGGGACCTCCTGCTGCGATACAAGCAGACGGTCATGGGCTTCGGGTGGGCGATTTTCATGCCCCTCGTGAATACGGCCGTGTTCTCGGTCATCTTCACGCGGGTGGCGCCGCTGCCGACGCCCGTGCCCTACCCGGTCTTTGCCTTCTGCGGGCTCTGGGCCTGGAACTTCTTCGCCTCGACCCTGCGTTTTTCGGTGTCGTCCCTGACGAGCAACACGAACCTGGTGTCGAAGGTGTACTTCCCGCGGGAGATCTTCCCGTTCTCGACCGTCCTGGTCGGCCTGGTGGACTTCCTGGTCAGCGCGGCCGTCCTGGTCGCCCTGATGGCCTACTACCGGATTGCCCCGGGCGCCTCGCTCGTCTGGCTGCCGGTCATCGTCCTGGTGCACGTGGCGTTCACCGCCGGTGTCGCCCTGATGGTGTCCATGGCCAACCTCTTCTACCGCGACGTGAAGTACCTCTTCGAGGTCGCCATCACGGTCTGGATGTTCGCGACCTCCGTGGTCTACCCGGTCAACACGATCGGCGGCAAGCTGGGGATGGTGCTGGCGCTCAATCCGATGACGCCGATCGTGGACGCCTACCGGAACGTCATCCTGCTCGGGGTCGGGCCCGGACGCGGCTTCGCCGTCGCGACCGTCGTCTCGCTCGCCGCCCTGGTGTTCGGCTGGCTCTCCTTCCACCGGGCGGAGTTCTCCTTCGCCGAGAACGTCTGACGTGGCTGGCGCCCCCATCGTCTTCGACGGCGTCTGGAAGAAGTTCCGGCGTGGCGAACGCCACGACAGCCTGCGCGACCTGATCCCGAACTACGCGAAGAAGCTGTTCTCGCGGCCGAAGGACACCGACCTCCAGGAGTCGGAGTTCTGGGCCCTGCGCGACGTCTCCTTCGAGGTGAAGCAGGGCCAGGCGCTCGGCATCATCGGCCAGAACGGCGCCGGCAAGTCGACCGTCCTGAAGCTGCTCACGAAGATCCTGAAGCCCACCGTCGGCGAAGCGCGGGTGTCGGGGCGCGTCGGCGCCCTGATCGAAATCGCGGCCGGTTTCCACCAGGACCTGACCGGGCGCGAGAACATCTACCTGCAGGGCGCCATCATGGGGATGCGCCGGCGGGAGATCCAGCGTCACTTCGACGCCATCGTCGAGTTCTCCGGGCTCGAGCCGTTCATCGACACGCCGGTGAAGCGGTACTCGAGC
Organism: Vicinamibacterales bacterium; assembly: GCA_046331345.1. Classification (GTDB taxonomy): domain Bacteria; phylum Acidobacteriota; class Vicinamibacteria; order Vicinamibacterales; family CAVVIG01; genus CAVVIG01. The sequence continues at coordinate 93,247 of JAXLRA010000011.1, forward strand.
GGCATGAACGCCCGGCTCGGATTCTCGATCGCCGCGCACCTCGAGCCGTCGGTGCTGCTCATCGACGAAGTGCTGGCGGTCGGCGACGTGAACTTCCAGCAGAAGTGCTATGAGCGACTGCTGGAGTTCCGCGCGTCCGGCGCAGCCATCGCCTTCGTCTCGCACAACATGCAGGCGGTCGCAAACCTGTGCGACCAGTCGATTCTCCTGCGGCCGTCCCAGTCGCCCATCGCCGGCGCGACGTCGGACGTGCTGGCGCACTACTTCCGCGCCTTCTCGGTGTCGCATCCGGACGTCGACGTGGCCGCGGCCACGCTGACCGACGCACAGGGCCGGACCGTCGATGCGCCGGTCGCCCCGGACACGATGCTGACGCTGCGCACCACGCTCCGTGTCGGGAAGGGGTTCTCGAACTTCGGCGTGTCGCTGCGGGTCATGCGATCGGACGGCCTCATCATGTTCAAGGGGCTCTCGACCGCCGACCAGGCGCTGCCGCACGACGCGGAGCCGGGCGACACCATCGAGACCGAGATCACCTTCCGGGCCTCGCTGCTGCGCGGCACCTACCGCGTGGATCTGTCGCTCTTCGACGCGACGCCGCATGCGCGCTGGCCGGAGATCGTCATCGACGGCATCTCGACGTTCACCATCGTCGAGCGCAACCGCGCGGCAGGCTGCGTGGAACTCGCCCCGACATTCACCGTCACCACTTCGACCGCCGTCGTGCGGTGAGCCGGCGCTCGCCAGGTCGACAGGCAGGAGTACCCGTTGCTGGCTCGTGAAGCTGAATCCATCGAAATCATCCGGGAGGCCGTGGCCACGGGCCGCAACCCCGTGATGATGTACTCGATCGGCAAGGATTCCTCGGTGATGCTCCACCTCGCGAGGAAGGCCTTCCACCCGGCGCCGCCGCCCTTCCCGCTGCTCCACGTGGACACCGGCTGGAAGTTCAAGGCGATGTACGCGCACCGCGAACGCATGGTGCGCGAGAGCGGCATGCGCCTCATCACGCACACCAACCCGGACGGGCTGGCCGCGGGCGTGGGGCCGTTCACCCACGGCAGCAACTACCACACGGACGTCATGAAGACGCAGGCGCTGAAACAGGCGCTCGACATGCACGGCTTCGACGTGGTGTTCGGCGGAGCGCGGCGCGACGAGGAGAAGAGCCGCGCGAAGGAGCGGGTCTTCTCGTTCCGCGCGCCCGGCCACCGCTGGGATCCGAAGGCCCAGCGTCCGGAGCTCTGGAACCTGTACAACACCCGCATCTGCGAAGGCGAGAGCATCCGGGTCTTCCCGCTGTCCAACTGGACCGAACTGGACATCTGGCAGTACATCCACGCCGAGCACATCCCGATCGTTCCGCTCTACCTGGCGGCCGAGCGGCCGGTGGTCACCAGGGGCGGCCAGCTCCTGATGGTGGACGACGACCGCTTCCCGTTCGCGCCGGGCGAGAAGCCCGAGATGAAAAAGGTGCGCTTCCGTACCCTCGGCTGCTGGCCGCTCACGGCGGCCATCGAGTCCGACGCCGACACGCTCGACGCGGTGATCGCCGAAACCTTCATCGCCCGCACCTCCGAACGCCAGGGCCGCCTCATCGACACCGACGAGCCGGGCTCCATGGAGAAGAAGAAGCAGGAGGGGTACTTCTGATGGCCGGGACACCGACCACCGACGTCGCCTCGTTCCTGGCCGATCAGCAGGCCAAGGACATCCTCCGCTTCATCACCTGCGGAAGCGTGGACGACGGGAAGAGCACGCTGATCGGGCGCCTGCTCTACGAGAGCAAGAACATCTTCGACGACCAGCTGCGCTCGCTCGAGGGCGACTCGCGGCAGTACGGCACGCAGGGTGAACGGCTCGACCTCGCGCTGCTGGTGGACGGCCTCCAGGCCGAGCGCGAACAGGGCATCACGATCGACGTGGCGTACCGCTTCTTCGCCACCGACCGCCGGCGCTACATCGTGGCCGACACCCCCGGGCACGAGCAGTACACGCGGAACATGGCGACCGGGGCCTCGACGGCCGACCTCGCCGTCATCCTGATCGATGCACGCAAGGGGGTCCTCACCCAGACGCGCCGTCACAGCCGCATCGTGGCGATGCTCGGCATCCGCCATGTCGTGCTGGCGGTGAACAAGATGGACCTGGTCGACTTCGACCGGGCCGTGTTCGACGCGATCGTCGCGGAGTACCGCGCGTTCGCCCAGCCGTTCGGGTTTGCGACCATCCAGCCGATCCCGCTCTCGGGGCTCGACGGCGACAACGTCGTGACCACGAGCAGCCGCATGCCGTGGTACGCCGGGCAGAGTCTGATGGACTATCTGGACACCATCAACCTGCACGCGGGCGAGCCGGAGGGCGCGTTCCGCATGCCCGTGCAGTGGGTGAACCGCCCGCACCTGGATTTCCGAGGCTTCTGCGGCCGCATCGCAGGCGGGTCGATCCATCCGGGCGACGCCGTCCGCGTCGTGCCCTCGGGCGTGAAGACGCGCGTGCGATCGGTCATCGCGGGCTTCGACGAGGTGGCGGCCGCGGCGAGCGGCGACGCCGTCACGCTGACGCTCGAAGACGAGGTGGATGCCAGCCGCGGGGACGTGCTCGTGGCGGCCGATGCGCCGCCGGAAGTGGCCGACCAGTTCGAGGTGCGGCTCCTCTGGATGGCGGAGCATCCGATGGCCCCCGGCCGTCAGTACCTGCTGAAGCTCGGGTGCAAGGAAGTCACGGCCACCATCACCGCAATCAAATACCGCGAGGACGTCAACACGGGAGCTCACCTCGCGGCGCGGACCCTCGGCCTGAACGAGATCGCCGTCGTCAACCTCTCGACGAGCGCACCGCTGGTCTTCGAGCACTACACCGCCAACCGCACGCTCGGCAGCTTCATCCTCATCGACAAGCTGACCTTCGAGACCGTTGGTGCGGGGATGATCGACTTCGCGCTGCGACGCGCGAGGAACATCCACTGGCAGGCGCTCGAACTCGACAAGCGCGCCCGCTCGGCGCAGAAGCACCAGGTGGCGCGCTGCATCTGGTTCACCGGCCTGTCCGGCTCCGGCAAGTCGACGATTGCCAACCTGGCCGAGAAGCGCCTGCACGCCGACGGGCACCACACCTACCTGCTCGACGGCGACAACGTGCGACACGGCCTCAACCGCGATCTCGGCTTCACCGAGGCCGACCGCGTGGAGAACATCCGGCGCGTGGCCGAAGTGGCCAAGCTGATGGTGGATGCCGGCCTGATCGTGCTCGTGAGCTTCATCTCGCCGTTCAAGGGCGAGCGCCGGATGGCGCGCGGCCTCTTCGAGCCGCACGAGTTCGTGGAGGTCTACATCGACACCCCGCTGGAACTGTGCGAGGAGCGCGACGTGAAGGGGCTCTACGCCAAGGCGCGCCGCGGCGAGCTGAAGAACTTCACCGGCATCGACAGCCCGTACGAACCGCCGGAACAGCCCGACGTGCGCCTGCGCACCGCCGGCATCTCGCCCGAAGAGTGCGTCGAGCAGCTCATGCGCGCCCTGAATCCGCAATGAGCGCCGGAGAGCCGGCCCCGCTCGACGAGGCGGCGCTGCGCGTCCTCTGCGGCATTGCCGATGAGGCCGGCCGGGCCATCATGTCGGTCTACGCCGGCGAGGTGACCGCGTGGCAGAAGGCCGACGCGTCGCCGCTCACCGAAGCGGACCTGCGGGCCGATGCCATCATCCGGACCGGCCTCGAACGCCACTTCCCCGGCGTGTTCATCCTGTCCGAGGAATCGTCGTCGGGCGAGCACGGCAATCCCCGCACGTTCTTCCTGGTCGATCCGCTGGACGGCACGAAGGAGTTCCTGAAGCGCAACGGCGAGTTCACGGTGAACATCGCCTTCGTGCAGGACGGTGCGCCCGTGGCAGGCGTCGTCCTCGCCCCGGCGCTCGACGCGCTGTTCTACGGCGTCCGCGGCGGACCCGCGCGCCGGCGGACCGCCGAGGTCACCACGGAGATCCGCGTCGCGCCAAGGCCGGCGGGCGAACCGTTGCGCGTGGTCGCGAGCCGTTCGCACGGCGACGACTCCCTGGCGCGCTGGCTCGCGCAGGCGGGCGCCCACACCGTGGTGCCGGTGGGCAGCTCGCTGAAGTTCTGCCGCATTGCCGAAGGGCTCGCCGATGTCTACCCGCGGTTCGGTCCCACCAGCCAGTGGGACACCGCGGCCGCGCAGGCGGTGCTCGAGATTGCCGGCGGCGTGGTGGTGGGGGTGGATGGTGCGCCTGTCCGCTACGGGCTCAGCCGGCCGATCCTGAATCCGCACTTCATCGCGGCCGCAAGCCCGCGCCTGCTGACACCCGCGTCGTAGCTATCGCGCGTCGTCGTCCAGCAGGCGGCGCGTCTGCTCCACCACGGCACTCCAGTCGTGCTCCATGGCCCAGCGACGCCCCTCCTGCCCCATGCGCGCACGCAGGGCGGGATCGTCCACGAGCCTGCGGATGGCGGCGGCGAGCCCGTCGGCATCGTTGCCATCCACGACCAGCCCCGTGATCTCCTCGAGCACGGCCTCGCGCTGTCCGCCCGTGGCTCCGGCAATCGACGGCACGCCGGCCGCGGCCGCCTCGATGAACACCATGCCGAAGCCTTCGAACGTGCCCTCCGCGTCGACCGACGCCATCACGTGCACGTCGCAGGCGGCGAAGGTGAGCGCCTTCTCGCGATCGGACACGACGCCGGGAAAACGCACGAGGTCGGCGATGCCCAGTTCGCGCGCCAGCGCCTGCAGCCGCTCCTTCTCGGGGCCACCGCCGGCGCAGACGTACGCGACGGGGCGCCCTTCGGACCGCAGGCGCGCGACCGCGCGGATGACCCCCGCCTGGTTCTTGCGCGCTTCCATCCGCGCGACCGTCGCCAGCACGAATGTTCCCTCTGGCCACCCGAACCCGCGGCGGGTCGCCCGCACGTCGTCCTGCGAACAGGCATACTGCGACGGGTCCACACCCGGGTGCACCACGGCGATGCGGGCCTCCGGACACAACTCCGACACGACGCGACGCGTGTTCTCGCAGTTGGCGATCACCAGATCGGATGCGCGGTAGGTGTAGGACGCGAGCCACGAGAGCAGCCGGCTCGAGCGGAAGACCGTGACCTCTTCCCCATGTGCATAGGTCACCAGTGTCGTCGAGCGGTGGAGCTGCTTGTGGAGCGCGCCGACGAGACCATCGGGGACCACGCAGCGGGCATGGACACGGACCGGCGCGCCTGGTGCGGCCACCCGGCGGATGCTGCGAAGGTGGCTGGCCACGGCCCGCCACCCGGCCACGCCGGTCAGTGAGAGAGGCGGGACCGGTACCAGCGTGCGCTCGAACCGCACGGCGCCGTGCGGGGCCGCATCGAAGGCCCGCACGCGCGCGATCTCATCCGCATCGCCCACAGGTGGTCTGGCCAGGAGCGTCACAGGCGCAGCCCACCGGCGATACACCTCGTACAACCACTGATGCGCACCGCCGATGGCTGGCGGCGCATCGTAGCTGACGACGATTTCAGTGGGTGGACGCTGTGTCATGAAGGTTCGCGAGTCGACGCGCAGCACGCCGGCCGGACCCCGATCTTATCGGCTCGAGGGCCGGGAAGCGTCGGGCGCGGCCGGGCGCCGCGTCAGGGGATGGCGGTGAGCAGGAGCAGCCGGATGCCGGCCGCCAGCACGGCGAGCAGCGCCACACCGCCGAGCGCCGCGACCCACCGCGCTCGCCTGAGGGCCACCTGCTTCTGCGGTTCGAACGCCGGCGGCATCGGCGGGGGCACGAAGGCCGCCGGCGCCGGCGCAGGCAGGGCGTGCGTCGCGAACCAGGGCCGATGCCAGGCCGTGCCGAGCGCCAGCACGAGCGGACGCGTGTAGGTGTGCGTCGGCATCCCCAGCAGCGTGGGCGCGGCGTAGTCGAAGAAGCGATCGGCGGCCGCGAGGAAACGGCGCTGCTCGCTCGCATCAGTGGCGAAGTAGGCGGCCCACAAGAGGGCATCGCCCTTCCTGAAGTCCTGCGCCACCCAGGTCTCGGTCGGATACTCGAGGCGTTCCGGCGTGTCCAGGTACGGCTTCTCGACGTCGGCCACGTAGCGCGCGTAGTGCAGCAGGCTCGCGCGCGCGTAGTCGAACATCGCATCGAACTGGCGGCGCTCCTGGCGGTCGATCAGGTACTCGCCCAGCGCCTGGAGGAAGACGGTGTAGTACCAGCGGCGCTCCGTGTCATCGAGCCGACGGGCGTCGAGGTCGTCGGCCGGATGGATGCACCGGCGCACCAGTTCGTCCGCCTTGGCGGCAAAGCGTGCCTCACCGGTGAGACGATGCGCGACGAGGCACGCCAGGATCGAATTGGCGGCGCCCCGGCCAGGACCGTGGTAGGTCGGCGACCCGGTCGCGCTGGCGAGGCCGGTCGGGCCGCCCGCGAGCCACCGGAACACCGTCTTCGATCCCTCGTCCATGTCGAGCACCCACTGGCCGAGCCCGATGGCCGCGTCGCGCGAACGCTCGTCGCCGGTCAGCAGGTAGTGCAGCAGGAAGCCCGTGTTGTAGTTGTGCTCGTTGGACGGTCCGCCGCCCGACGATCCGGCCGGGTACGTCCGGTGGGTGGAGGCGCCGGCATCCACGTAGTGATCCGTGTGCCAGAACAGCCCGCCGTTGTACGCCGCCTTGTCACCACTGGTGTGGTAGATGTCGATGTCGCGCACGTGCGACGCCAGGTCGCACATCAACCCAAACCAGCGCCGGTCCCCCGTGCGCAGGTAGTGGACGGCAAAGGCGGCCAGCGCGTCGTACTGGTTGTTGTAGTGCGAGATGTTCATCTGGCCGGGCGGCAGGTGCGCCGACTCGTGGTCAGCAGGCAGGTCGCCGAAGTTCCTCCATCCGTACTCGTCGGCACGCTCGCGCTTGGCGACGAATCCGCTGTCGGCATCGAGGGCCGTCTCGACGAGGCGGGTGTACTCGGGCCACCGCTCGGCCGACTGCGGCGTCAGGAACGGCACGGCTCCGGTCGCGGCAATCCATGCGGGATCGACCGAGGCGACCGTCGGGGCATGAATCCACCCCAGCGGCGGGGCGCACACCGGATCCTCACCGAAGGCCACCACGCAGGTCTGGGTCGTCTGCTCGCCGCCCTGCAGTTCGTGCGGCTCAGCGGCGTCGGCAGGGAACAGTGCACAGACGATCGCACCGGCGTCCACCGAGAGGCCCTTGGGAAACTGCTGCCAGAATCGCGGGACGGCGAGGCTCAGGGGGCCCGCCTGGCTGTCTACCGTCACGATCGGTTCAGCACGGTCGCCGCGCTGCGACTGTCCCTGCGCCTCGACGGTGTAGCCGGAATAGCGGAGCGTCACCTCCCCGCGGCTGTTGCAGTGCACGCGGCTGTTCCACGCGGGACCACCGCTCGATTCCTGGTGCAGCGCGAACGGCGGCGCGCCCTCGACCGTACGGGTGCGATCGACCTGCGCCCTGACACGGCGGATGCCGCCAACAGGCGCGACCCTGTAGACGGCTGATCGCACGAGCACCGACCCGCCGTCGCCAAGGACCCAGCAGCCGCCCGGGTGCTGCGACGGTGAAGGATTGCGCAGCGTCGTGTCGATGCGAACCACGGGGGAGCCGGCGAAGAACTCGAGCCTGGCCTCCACCTGGACGGGACAGCTCGCGCTGCCTCGCGCCGTTCCGGTGACGGCCACCACAGCCCGGAGCGGCGACGCGGAACGCACGGTGACCGCGGCAATGTCGAAGTCCACCACGCCGCCGCGTGCCAACTCCACGCGGAGGCCGGAATTCGCCTCGTCGGCCACCGCCGCCCCCGAGCGACGGACCCGCCCGAGCGGAAACGGCAGCCCCGGAGTCAGGTCGGCCTGGAGGGTCCCGGTGTCGACGCGTACCGTCTGGCCTTCGCCCGCCACCTGCAGCGTCGGAAAAGCCGGCACGGCCGGGGCCTCGCCTGCGGCGTGCGTCGAGAGTTCGAGGGCTGTGACGTCCGCATCGAGGGCCAGCTCGAGAAGCACCCACCGCGCCGAGCCGTCGGACCAGCGGTCCACCACCCGGGCGTGCGCGGGCACGGCCCGGTGCTCGGGCGTCGAGACACGCAACGTGGATGGGTCGGTGACGGCTCCTGCCGGCAGCGGCAGGCCAAGCTGGACAGGTTCACACCGCCGCGGGTGGCCCGCCGTTTCCCGGTTCAGCGCGAGACGCGCAATCCGAGGGGCAGTGTGGAGTTCGGACACGGTGCGTTTGCTATCAGGCGGATCGGTGGCCGGTTGGCCGGGACGTTCCAGAGTTGTACTATAAGCGTCGATTCATCGCGCATGGCTAACGCGTGGGGTACAGTCCCAGCCGTCCTGCTCTCAGCAAGCCTTCTGCTGTCGGCAGCGCCTGGCGGCCAGCAGCCGCCAGCCCGCTTATCGTACGACATAGTCTATGTAAGAGCACCACGGGCTGGTGACGAGAGGCTTGTCAGCCTGCCCGAGGTCGCGACCCCGACGCGGATGCCGGCCGGCTCGGACCTGATGCTGCTCCACCCCGATGGGACGGAGGAGGTCCTCGTTCCCGGTGGCGACGGCGCCATCGCGGATCCGGCCGTCTCGTTCGACGCGCAGTGGATCTACTACGCCCGCTTCCACGACCAGCGGCGGGTCGCGCTCAACACGCAGCGCAACGACGCCTCCAAGGCCGGCGCCGATCTGTACAAGATCAACCTGCGAACCCGCCAGACCGTGCGCCTCACCTTCCAGGAATGGACGCCCAACACCGGCGTCGACAGGTGGGGGGCGAACGATTTCGACAAGAAGGCGTCCGGCCCGGTGTACCTCGGTTACGGTGTCTTCAACCTGGGACCCACGCCGATTCCCGGCGGCCGGGTCATGTTCAGCTCGAGCCGCAACGGCCTGCTCCCCACGAAGGACCTCACCTTCCCCAACTTCCAGCTCTTCGTCATGGACGACGACGGGAAGAACGTGGAGGAGGTGGGCTTCATGAACCTGGGGAGCGCGCTGCACCCGGCGGTGCTGTCCGATGGACGGGTGATGTTCTCGTCGTACGAGTCGGAAGGCGCGCACGACGATCGGCTGTGGGGCCTGTGGTCGATCTGGCCCGACGGGCGCAACTGGGGCCCGCTCATGAGCGGACTCTCGTACACGCAGGTGTTCCACAGCCACGCGGAACTCTCCAACCGGCACATCGTCGTCACCAGCTACTACAACGCGAACAACAACGGCTTTGGCACCTTCTTGGCGTTTCCGCCGGAAGCGCCGCCCGGCACGCCAGCCTTCGGACGGGCGCGCCCCGGCGATCCCTCCAATCCGCCGGTGCACGACGGCGTAGGCGGGGCCAGGCAGTACTTCAACCGCTATCCGTTCTCGCCCTACGGGCTCTATTCGCTGACACGGTTCGCGCACGACCGCGACGAGGCGTCGTCGCGCCTGGCTGACGGACAGTTCGCCGGGAAGGTGATGCACCCGGCCGGTGCGCCGGAGAACGACCTGCTGCTCGTGTGGTCGCCCGGGCCGGCGAATCATCTCACGCGCCCCGTGCGCGTGCCCTACTACGACGCCGGGCTCTACCTGCTCCGCGGCGGCAAGCCGGTCGATCAGCCGTCGTCGCTCGTGCTGCTCAAGAACGATCCGGCCTACAACGAAATCTGGCCGAAGCCGGTCGTGCCGTACCGGGCGATCTACGGGATCGACGAGCCACCTGACCTGTCGCGCCGGCCCTCGCCGCCCTCGCCCCTGCTGCCACCCGATGCCCCGTTCGGCCTCGTGGGAACCTCGACGTTCTACAGGCGCGACACGGCGCCCGGCGTGGGCGTGAGCCGCTTCAAGAACCTGGACCCCTTCAACACGACCGAGAACGACATCAGCTCGAACTGGCGGTGGCAGGGGGCCGAAGCGGGCGTGTACAGCGACGACGACATCTACGCCGTGCGGATCCTGACGATGGAGACGCAGACGCACCGCAGCTACGGGTCCCCCACGGGCCAGAACTCGGGGTTCACGAGCGTAGCGAACGAACGGCTGCGGATCATCGGCGAGATTCCGCTGCGCAAGGTGAACGCGGCCGGACAACCCGTGCGCGATCAGAACGGCGATCCGGACACGAGCTTCCTCGCCCGGATTCCCGCCGACACGCCGTTCACGTTCCAGACGCTCGACCGTGACGGCCTGGTGCTGAACATGTCCCAGACCTGGCACCAGCTGCGGCCGGGCGAGACCCGCAGCGACTGCGGCGGATGCCACGCGCACTCGCAGCAGCCGACCGCGTTCGAGAAGACCGCCGCGGCGAAACCCGACTATCGCGTGCCCGACCTGACGCGGACGACGCCGCTGATCAGCCGCACGGGTTCGGGGTCATCGGTCGTCGACCGTCCATACCAGCCGCTCGATGTCGAGTACTACCGGGACATCAAGCCGATCCTGCAGCGGTCCTGCACGCAGTGCCACTCGGTGTCGGGGCGCCAGGAAGCCCGGCTTGCGCTGGACGACGAGACGATCGTGGACGGCTACGACAACACCTACAACCGCCTCGCTCGCGACAAGGATGCGCGTTTCGGGATCCCGTCGGTCCTGCCGAGCCGCCAGTGGCGGCACACGAACCGCTCGCGCTACATCCGCGAGTTCCAGGCCCGGCGCAGCCTCCTCGTGTGGAAGGTCTTCGGTCGCCGCCTGGACGGGTGGACGAACGACGACTTCCCGACCGAGTCGATCCCTGGCGATCCGAAGACGCTGCCGCCGGGCGCGAAACCGAACGAGGTGGACCTCGACTTCACCGGCGGCATCTGCCCGCCGCCCGGCTCCGGGGTGCCACCGCTCACACCGGATGAGCAACTGACCATCGCCCGCTGGGTCGATCTCGGGGTGCCGGTGACGTCGCCCATTCCGGCGCTGAAGGGACGGGGCTGGTTCCAGGACGATCTGAGGCCCACGCTCACGCTCTCAGTGCCGGCGCATCCCGATACGCCCACGCCGCTCAAAGAGATCAGGGTCGGCGCGTTCGACTACTACTCCGGACTCGCACCGGGCAGCCTGTCCGTGAAGGCGAGTTTCCCGATCAACGGCAAGGCGCCTGGCACGGAGCTCGGCCCGCTGTTCCAGGCGGGGCCCGACAGCGTCTGGAGCCTCGCCGTCACGCCGCCAGTCACCGTGCCCGAGCGGGCCACCATCACCGTGTCCGTGCGCGATCGGGCCGGCAACACGACGCGGATAGACCGCACGATCTCGACACGGACCTCGACACGATGACGACACCTGAACCGGGCGGCAGGGAGGGGCGCTGGATCTGGGCAGCCCTGGCCCTGGGGCTGGTATTCCGCCTGGTCGTGCTCACGCAGACCACCGGGCTCGGCACCGTCATCGTGGACGAGCAGCACTACGCGCAGCTTGCGCGCACGCTGGTCCAGGACGGCGTGTACGGCATGAGTGCGACGACGCCGACGTCGATCCGCCCGCCGCTCTTTCCGGGTATGGTGGCCGCACTCTGGTCGGTCACGGGCGTCGACCACTTCCAGATCGTGCGCGTGGTGAACATCGTCCTGGCGGGCCTCACCACGTGGCTCGTCTACCTGCTCGGCTGCGAGCTCTTCACGCCCCGTGTGGGCAGGCTCTCGGCGGTCGTCTTCTGGCTCTATCCGTCGCTCATCTTCTTCGACTTCACGATCCTGACCGAGACGCTCTTCACCTGCGTGTTCGTGGGTGCCATCCTGCTGCTCGCACGCCTCGTGCGCCGGCCCGGGGCCGGCGTGGCCCTTGGCGCGGGAGCCGTGCTGGGGCTGTCGGCGCTCACGCGAAGCGTGATCTGGCCGGTGCCGCTCGTCCTGTGTCCGGCGCTCGTGCTCCTGATTCCGGGACGCCTGACCACCAGGGTCGGCCTCGCGGCGCTCGTGCTGGCCGGGCACGTGGTGGTCCTCAGTCCGTGGGCCATCCGGAACACCAAGCTGCAGGGCGTGGTCACTGTCGTCGATACGATGGGTGGTCTGAACCTTCGCATGGGCAATTACGAGCACACGCCGGACGATCGCATGTGGGACGCGGTCAACCTGCAGGGCGAGCAGAACTGGGCGTGGGCCCTGCGTGAGGACTTCCCCGGCCGGACGCAGTTCACCGAGGGTGACAAGGACAAGTGGGCCCAGAGCCGGGCGCTGCGCTACATGGCCGAGAACCCGGCCATTACCCTGCGGCGGTCGGTCATCAAGGTCTCGGACTTCTTCGGTCTCGAACGCGAGTTCGCCGCCGGCATCGGACAGGGCCTGTTCGCGCCGCCGCGCTGGTTCGGCGTGCTGGCCTCGGTCGTGATCATCGTCGTCTACGTCGCTGTCGTCCTGATCGGCGTGGCGGGTGCGTGGCTGACGCCCGCGGGCTGGCGCGAGCACGTCACCGTTCTGCTGCCGCTGCTCGGCGTACTGGGCGGGCACGCGCTCGCCTTCGGCCACTCGCGCTACCACATGCCGCTGATGCCCGTGCTCGGCGTGTTCGCGGTGGCGCTCGTCACCCACGGCTGGCCCGCCATCCGGCGTGCGGCCATCTGGCAGCGGGCCGGGGCCGGCGTCTGCGCGGCGGCGCTGCTGGCCATCTGGGCCTATCAGGTGCTGGTCGTCGATGCGGAGCGCATTCGCGGCCTGCTCCAGCAGGTCATCGGTTCGTGAGCGCGACGACGGCCGCACGGGGCCGCATCAGACATCCGTATCAGCCTGGATTGGAAATTCGCGCGGTTCTGTTCGATCTGGACGGCACGCTCTACGCCCAGAAGCCGATACAGATGAGGATGGCGCTCGAACTCGCCGCCCTGCCGCTCAGGAAACCGTTCGCCGCGGCCGGCATCCTGCGCGCGCTGCGCAGTTACAGGCACGCACAGGAAGAACTCCGCGGGCGCGAGGCGGAGGCCGGCTCGCTGGCCGACGCGCAGGTGGCGATTGCAGCCCGGCGGTCGGGGCTTTCCCACGAGACGGTGGCGGCGCTGGTCGACGAGTGGATGATCCGCCGGCCGCTTAAGTACCTTCGCAGCCAGCTCGCACCGGGTACACTGGAGTTGCTCGACCGGCTGGCGCGCGCGGGCGTCCAGGTCGGCCTGCTCTCGGACTATCCGGCCGTAGACAAGCTTCAGGCTCTCGGCCTCGCCGGCCGGTTCTCGCCGATCCTCTGCTCGTCGGATCCGGGTATCAACCGTTTCAAGCCCGATCCGCGCGGTTTCAGGGTCGCGGCGGAGACGTGGGGGCTGCCCACCGACCAGGTGCTCATGGTGGGCGACCGGTACGAAGTTGATTTCAAAGGCGCGCAGGCGGCGGGCATGCCCTGCGCGCTGGTCGGCGCGCCACGGCATGTGCCACCGGCCCATGCCGCCGCCGTGTTCCCTTCGCTCGAAAGGCTCGCGCGTGTCATCGACGATGCAGACGACTGAAACCAGTGGACACGGCGTCATGCCGTACATCCAGATCGCCAGGATCGATCACTGGTTCAAGAACGCGTTCATGCTCCTCGGCATCGTCCTGGCGGGGTTCTACCATCCGGACGTGATGAACGCGGACAGCCTGCGCAAGCTGTTCGTCGCCATCCTGGCCACGTGCCTCGTCGCCTCGAGCAACTACACGCTGAACGAACTGCTGGACGGCCCGAACGACAAGCTGCATCCCGAGAAGCGCTTCCGTCCCGTGCCCTCGGGCAAGGTGAAGCCCGCCTACGCGTACATCCAGTGGCTGGCGCTCGCGGCGATCGGCTTCGGGCTCGCACGCTCGCTGAACGGCTACTTCCTGGCCTCGGCCGTGTGGCTGTGGGTGATGGGCGTCCTCTACAACGTGCCGCCGATCCGCACCAAGGAGTGGCCGTACGTCGACGTGCTGAGCGAATCCATCAACAACCCGATCCGCCTGTTCCTCGGATGGTTCGCGCTGGTGACCGAAGCGGTCCCGCCGATCTCGCTCGTCATCTCCTACTGGATGGTCGGCGCGTTCTTCATGGCCATGAAGCGCTTCGCCGAGTACCGGCACATCGGCGATCCGAAGGTGGCCGCGTCCTACCGCCGGTCCTTCGGGTTCTACACGGAGGGGCGCCTGCTGGTCAGCCTCTTCTTCTACGCCACGTGCTGCGCCCTGTTCGCGGGCATCTTCATCGTCCGCTATCACCTCGAGCTGATTCTCTTCAGCCCGTTCGCTGCGGGGCTCTTCGCGTACTACATGCACCTGGGCCTGGAGCCGGACAGCCCGGTCCAGAACCCGGAGCGGCTGTACCGGCAGAAGGGCTTCTTCGCGTACACGCTGCTCACGACCGCCGTGTTCCTGCTGCTGATGTTCACGTCGATCCCGGGGCTCTATTCGCTGTTCAACGTCGAGCCGGTGGGCATGACGCCGCTGTGGACGCTCGGGAGCCGGTGAGATGCCGGGACTGCTCGGCGTAGCCGGAGCCGGACAGCCGGACCTGCGGCGCGGCTGGTTCGACCGCGGCCTGGCGCACCTGCGCCGCCATGCGGGTCTGTCGGCGCGGACCACCACGGACGCCCCCGGCTCGATGTGGCTCGCGCACGTCTGGCGCAACCGGTCGGCCACGGTCTCCAGCGACGAGGTGACCGCGGCCCCCCGCGTGCTGTTCCACGGCGTGCTGCACAACGAGCGCGCGCTCCGGGCCTCCATGGCGAGTGAGCCCGGCGTCGATGCGCTGCTCACCGCCCTCTACAGCCGCGACGGCCTCGACTTCATCGGTCGGCTCCAGGGTGAGTTCTGCCTCGCCGTGTTGGACCCGGCCACGCGGACGCTGGCGTGTGCGACCGACCCGCTCGGCAGCTATCCGCTCTACTGGGCCGAACAGGCGGGCGGCATCGTAGTGGCGTCGGAAGTGGGCGCCGTGCTCGCGGCCACGCGCATCACGCCCACCGTCGATGCCCGGGCCGTCGCCGACTACCTCACCATCGGGGCGATCTTCGGGAACCGGACACTGGCCACCGAGGTGACGCTCGTGCCGCCCGGCAGCGTGCTGCGGTTCACCGAGGGGGCCGCGCCCGCGGTGTCGACGTACGCACGGCTCGAGTCGCTGTTCCACACCAAGGCGAACCAGATCGAGGAGTACTACGAACGGCTGGAGTCCACCTTCCGTGAGGTCGTGTCGGATGCGGCGACGTGCGAGGGCGTGCTCGGCCTGTCGCTCTCGGGCGGACTCGACAGCCGCGGACTGCTGGCGGCCATTCCGGGCGATCGCAGCCGCCTGCGCACCTACACGCTTGGTGTCGACGGATGCGCCGACCAGGTCATCGGCGCGCAGCTCGCCGCACGCGCGGGAACCCAGCACCGGTTCTTCCAGCTGAACGCCTCGTACCTGAAGGACTTCCTCCCGAACATGCGGGAGATGGTGTCGTTGACCGACGGCATGTACCTCAGTCACGGGCTGACCGAGATGCTGGCCGTCACGTTCCTCGAAGAGACCGGGATCGACGTCCTGCTTCGGGGGCACGGGGGCGAACTGGCCAAGGCCACCCTCGCCTGGCCGCTGCACACCGACGCACGCGTGCACGCGATGCAGTCGACCGACCAGCTGGTGCCGTATCTCTCGGCCCGGGCCAATTACGTCTCGCCGCACCTGCCCCTGCGCGACATCCTGACGCCGGCCGCCTACGCGCGCGGCGGCGACGGCTCGCGCGCCTCGTTCGCGGAGGCGCTGCAGGGCACCGGGCTCTCACCGGCCGAGGCCTGCAGCTTCCTGTACGTGCGGGAGCTGAACCGCCGGTTCACGATTCCGTCGCTCGACCTGTTCCGCGTGCACCGCGAGGTACGGCTGCCGTACCTGGACATCCGTTTCCTGACGGCGCTGCTCGGCGCGCCGGCGGCGTGGCGGGACGGCACCGCCATCCATCGCCGGCTGGTCGCGGCGGGCGGGTCGGACCTGCTCCGGATCCGCAACTCGAACACCAGTGCGCGCGTGAATGCGGGACCGCTCGAGGAGCGCGTGTTCGAGAAGATGGGCGAGGCGCTGAAGCGGCTGAACGTCTACGGCTACCGCCACTACCACAACTTCGACGGCTGGATGCGGAGCATGCTCCTGACCAGCGTCGAGCAGGAACTGCTCCGCGCCGACGCCCGTGTGCAGGCGCTCGTCTCGCGCCAGACGCTGACCTCCCTCGCGGAGGCCACGCGCGCCGGCAGCTCGGACCACAGCTATCTCCTCCAGGTGCTCCTGATCATCGAGCTCTGGATGCAGCAGCACGACGCCGGGAGCATCGGGTGACCATCCGTCGCCCGGCGATGGCCCTCCGGGTGGCGCGCGCGTGACCTCCACCGCCCTCACCTTCATCGTCCCCGTGCGGAGCGACGCCCGGCGTCTCTCGCGCTGCCTGGCGTCCATTCACGACACGTGCGGCAGCCAGCCGTACGAACTCATCGTCGCCGACAACGGATCGACCGACGACTCGGCCGACGTGGCCCGCGCAGCCGGAGCCCGGGTGCTGGCGCTGCCGGGCCTGCGGGTGTCGGTCGTGCGCAACACCGCGGCGGCGGAGGCCCGCAGTCCGCTGCTCGCCTTCATCGATGCCGACCACGCCCTGGCGCCGTCCTGGATGCCCGCCGCACTCGCGATGATGGCCGACGGCAGCGTCACGGCGGCCGGTGCGCAGTACCATCCGCCGCCCGACGGCACCTGGGTCCAGCGCATGTACGACCGCCTGCGGCGGCACAAGCCCGGCACGCACGACACCGGATGGCTCCCGAGCGGGAACCTCGTGGTGCGCGCGGAGGCGTTCGCGCGGCTCGGCGGGTTCGACACCGCGCTCGAGACCTGCGAGGACGTGGACTTCTGCCAGCGCCTGGTGGCGAGCGGCGGACGGCTGGTCGAAACCGACCGCATGGCCAGCATCCACTATGGCGACCCCGCC
Organism: Vicinamibacterales bacterium; assembly: GCA_046331345.1. Classification (GTDB taxonomy): domain Bacteria; phylum Acidobacteriota; class Vicinamibacteria; order Vicinamibacterales; family CAVVIG01; genus CAVVIG01. Next base: position 110,075 of record JAXLRA010000011.1, read on the forward strand.
ACGCTGAAGGCACTCTTCTTCGGGGAGCTCTGGCGCGGCCGCGACAACCTCACGGTCTCGCTGCGCGGACCACGCACCCTCCGCGCGCTGCCGGGCATCCTGCTACCGCTGCTGCACCTCGCCGGCCTCGCGTTCGTTGTCGCTGGCGTACTGCTGCCGTGGATGCGCAGCGTCGTTATCGGGTTCGGCCTGCTGCTGATCGTCGCAACGGTCGGGCTCCGCTGGCTCGCGCTCGTGAGCCAGCGTCAGGGCGCCGGGAGCCTGGTGGCCGATGCGGTCCAGGCGCTGGCTGTGGCCTTCACCTACACCACCGCGCGGGCGCTGGCGCTCGTCGTGCGCACCGGCCACGACACGCGGAAGCGAGGCTGACGTGCCGCCCATCCGCGTCCTCGAACTGCGCAGCGTCCGCGGCACCGGCGGCGGCCCCGAGAAGACGATCATGCTCGGCGCCGCCCAGTCGGACCCGCGCGACGTGGCCGTGACGGTCTGCTACATCCGCGATCGCCGCGACGCCCAGTTCCGCCTGGACGAACGGGCCCGGGCGCTCGGCGTGGATTACGTCGAGGTGCTCGAAGCCCACTCCTTCGACCGGTCCATCTGGCCGGCGCTGCGGCAGCTGATCCGCGAGCGCGACATCGCGATCGTGCACGCCCACGAGTACAAGACCGACCTCCTGGCGCTGCTGCTGGCCGCGCGCGAGCCGGTCGTCCCGCTGGCCACGGTCCACGGCTGGACCGGTCACAGCCCTCGCGAGCGGCGCGTGTACTACCCGCTCGATCGAAAGCTGCTCGCCATGTATCCGCGCCTGGTCGCCGTGTCCGGGCAGATCCGCGACGAACTGGTGAGCGCCGGCGCAGACCCGGCCCGTGTGGACGTGATCCTCAACGCGATCGAGCCGGACCGCTTCATGCGCGATCCGGCGCGCGTGCCCGCCGCCCGCGCGCGGTTCGGCTTCGGCCCGGACGATGTGGTGATTGGCGCGGTGGGCCGGCTGGAACCGCAGAAGCGCTTCGACATCCTCATCGATGCCGTGGCGCGGCTCCGCGGGGAGTTCCCGGCGCTGCGGTTGATGATTGCCGGGGACGGCAGCGAACGCGCGTCGCTGTCGGCGCGGGCCGCCGCCACGCTCCCGGGTGCCTGCACACTGCTCGGGCACGTGGACGATGTGGTCGCCGTGCACGAAGCCATGGACCTGTTCGTCCAGGCGTCGGACTACGAGGGCACGCCGAACGCCGTGCTCGAGGCGATGGCGATGGAGTCGCCGATCGTCGCCACGGCGGCAGGCGGCACCGCGGAGGTGGCGCTGCCGGGACAGCACGGGCTCATCGTGCCGTCGGGACGCGTGGACCTGCTCGCCGGGGCGATCGCCGACGCGCTGCGCAACAGCGACGCGACCACGGCGCGCCGCATCGCGGCCAGGCGGAGGGTCGAGCACGAACTGTCGTTCCGCACGCGCATGCGCCGCGTGGAGGACATCTACCGGGCGCTCGCGGCCGGCGAACGGCCGCGACGGACCGGCTGGCTGCGCTGGAGCTGACATGCGGCAACTCATCAAGCAGGTCGTGTTCACGCTGTCGCTCGCACTGGTCCTCCCCGCGTGGCTGTCGTTCCGGCTGCGCAGCCTGGTGTTCGGGGCGGACCGCGCCCTGCTCGGCTCGACGCAGATGCTGTCGCTGATCCCCGGCGTGACCGGCGTCTTCATGCGGCGCGCGTTCCTCTGGCTCGCGCTCGAGGAATGCGCCACGTCGGTCACCGTCGAGTTCGGATCGGTGTTCTCGAAGACCGACGCACGGCTCGGCGAGAACGTCTACATCGGGCCCAACTGCTCGCTCGGCAGCGTGGTGCTCGAACGCGACGTGCTGCTCGCGCCGTCGGTGCACATTCCGAGCGGTCCGGACACACACGGCACCGCCGACCCCGACATCCCCATCCGCGAGCAGGCCGGCAGGCTGCGGACGCTGCGCATCGGCGCCGGCACCTGGATCGGCACCGGCGCGATCGTCCTCGAGGATGTCGGCGCGAACGCCGTGATCGCCGCGGGTGCCGTGGTCACGCGGCCGGTTCCCGCTGACGTGGTGGCTGGCGGTGTACCGGCCCGCGTCCTCAAGGAGCGCCGCTAGCCCGTGCGGGTGCTGTTCCTCACGCACCGGCTGCCGTATCCGCCCAATCGCGGCGACCGCATCCGCTCGTTCCGCCTGCTCTCGCACCTGGCGGCGCACGCCACGGTCGATCTGCTCTCGCTCGTGCACTCGGATGAGGAAGCGGCGCAGGCGGACGGGGTCAGGTCTGTCGCCCGGCGCGTCGAGCTCGCCCGCGTGTCGCGGGTGCACAACGCGTGGTCGGCGCTGGCCGCGCTGCCGTCCGGGATCTCGATGACCCACGCGCTGCTCGACAGCCCCGAGCTCGGGGCGTGCCTGGAACGCCTCTGCTCGCCCGCCCCGCCCGATGTGGTGCTGGCCTACTGCTCGGGCATGGCGCGGCTCGCGCTCGAGCCGCCGCTGGCGGGCGTGCCGTTCGCGCTGGACATGGTGGATGTGGACTCCGAGAAGTGGCGGGCCCTCAGCACCACCTCGGCCTGGCCGATGCGGTGGGTCTACGCCCGGGAGGCGCGGCTGCTCCGCGCGTTCGAACGCACGGCCAGCGCACGCGCACGGGTGACGTTCGTGGTGAATGCGCGTGAGCGCGAGTCGATGCTCGACGTCAACAGCACCGCGCGCGTGGACGTCCTCTCGAACGGCATCGACGTCACGACGTTCCGCCCGCGGGAGACGACGGCGCGCATGCCGGACGTGGTCTTCGCGGGCGTCTTCAACTATCAGCCGAACGAGCAGGCCGCGCTGTGGTTCGCGCGCGACGTGTGGCCGCGGGTGCGGGCCGTGCGGCCGGACGCGACCTTCACGCTGGTCGGCATGAACCCCAGCCGGGCGGTGCGCGCGCTCGATGGCCAGCACGGCATCCGGGTGACGGGCACGGTGCCCGATGTCCGCCCCTACCTGTGGTCGGCGTCGGTGTCGGTGGCCCCATTGCTGGTGGCCCGCGGTCTCCAGAACAAAGTGCTGGAAGCGGTTGCGGCCGGCCTGCCCTGCGTGGTAACCCCGCAGGTCGCCGACGGCCTGCCCCCCGAAGTGGGGAGCGCGTGCCGGGTGGCCGCCGACCCGTCGGCCTTCGCCGGAGCCGTGCTGGAGCTGCTGGGCCTGGCGCCAGGTGAAGGGCAGGCGATGGCCGCCACGGCCAGGCTCGAGCAGATGTCCTGGGACCAGCGGCTGGCCCCACTGATGGCGGCCCTGGCGGGGTGATCGATCGCCGAGCCTCGCCGTCAGGCGATAATGCACGCGAATACACAGCGGCGCACCGGTTCAGGGGGCGGCGCTGTGGATTCCGGCTCGCCCGGAACCGATGAAGGGATCAGGCATCGGTGCGTCCGGCGCCTCGTCGGCTCGGCATAAGATCGCCCTAGGAACACCATGCTTCGCGTCGTCTTCATCATCACGCTGCTGATCGGGTTCGCGGGATACGCGCTGCGTGGTCCCGTCGAGGCGCTCGTCCTCTACCTGTGGCTGGCGTACTTCCGGCCGGAGAGCTGGGCGTGGACACCGGTGTTCATGACGCTGCCGCTCTCGATGGTGGCCGGCGTGTACCTGTTCCTGCGGGTCGGCTTGTCGTCGATCAGCTTCAAGGTCGACCGGCGCGTGGTGGTGCTGTTCTCGTTCCTGGTGATTGCCCTCATCGCGACCGAGCAGTCGCGCTGGTACCGGCTGTCGCAGGGCCTGACGGGCGACATCAGCAAGGCCTTCCTGGTGACCTACCTGATGGCCCTGCTCTGCTCGACGACCGAGCGGTTCCGGATCATCCTCATCACGATCTCCATGTCGCTCGGGTTCGAGCAGGCCAAGCAGGGCTGGGCCCGCCTCATCTTCTCCCCGGGGTCGCGCAACGACAACTCGATTCCGATGTTCGGCGACAACAACGGGGTGGCCGCCGCGATGATGATGCTCGTGCCGCTCTTCCTGGTCCTGGCGCGACTCACCAAGAACAAGTACGAGCGCTGGCTGTACTGGTTCATGACCATCGGCGTGCTCTATCGCGGCCTCTCCACCTACTCGCGCGGCGGCTTCCTCGCGGCGATCGCGATGGCGCTCGTGTTCATCTGGCGTTCACCGAAGCGGCTGCCGGCCCTCGTGGCCGTGGTGACCGTCGCCACCGTCGTGTCACTCTCGCTGCCCCAGGAGTACTGGAACCGCATGAACACGGTGCGGGGCCAGGAGAACATGGACGGCGAGGTCCAGTACGACAACTCTGCGGCCTCTCGCCTGTTCTTCTGGCAGGTCGCCGTGCGGATGGCCAACGACAACTTCTTCGGTGTCGGCCCGGGCGCGTTCCCTCCCGCGTACCCCGCGTACGACACGACGGATGGCGCCTACGGCAAGAATCGCGCGGTGCACAGTTCCTGGTTCGGTGCACTCAGCGAGATGGGCTACCTGGGCCTGCTCTCGATGATCCTGAACCTGTCGATGGCGTGGCTCGCGTCCGCGCGGGCGCAACGGCTCGCGAAACGCGGCGAGATTCCCGCGGAGCTCGGCCTCCTCGGCGCCGCGTTCGAGTCGTCTTTGGTTGCGTACTCGGTGGCCGGCACGTTCCTGAACTTCCAATACGTGGAGATGTTCTGGCACATCATCGGCCTGACCATCGCCCTGCAGTGGACGGTTGACGCCGCACTCCAGCAGCGGCTGCCCGGCCTGTCGCTGTCCCCGTTCGCGAAGACGCCGCCACAACCGTTCGCGCCGCAACGGCTCCCGGTCCGCCGGGTGTCCTAGCGCCGCGGCGACGCGTCGATCAGGGCAGGTGCTTGCGGGCGATCAGGTCCGCCAGCGGCACGTCGAACTGCTTCGAGACAAGAGGAAGCCGCAGATCGAGCCTGGCGTCAGGCGCCGGATCGGAGACGTGCGTCGGCTCGTAGACGACGATGTCGGTGTGCTGCAGGCGGAGGTCGCGGGTATCGATCGGCACGCGCAGGCGCTCGATGTAGCGATCGCTGTGGAGCTCCTGCCGGACCCACTCCAGCACGGGCGACTGGCTCTTCTGATCCTCGATGACGATGTAGCCGGTGCCGAGGCGCGCGAACGTCGGCGCAATCGAGGCGGGTGAATCGATGAGGTCGACCAGCGCCAGCCGGCGCATGCTGGACACCGTGAAGATCTTGTCGCTGCGCAGCACGATTGCGCGCCGGCCGGGATCGTGTTTTCTCGTGAAGAACACGAAGTAGCCCGTGTCGAAGTCGCCGCTGAACATCACCGTGGTCCCGCGCGGATGTTCCTGCACGTAGCGAGCGGCCTCTTCGTATCCCGACAGGCCGTGGACGCGCACCGCCGCGCCGGCCGACACCTCGAACAGCAGCGCGATGGTGACCACTGCCGCGGCCACGACGCCACGCGCGGATCGCTGCCGCGCGAGCAGCGTCAGCCAGCCCACACCGGCCGCCAGCGACGGCAGCCAGTACGCGCCGTATCGTTCCATCTCCACGCGCTGGGTGAACAGCGCCACGAACACGTACGCCGTGACCGCCCACACGCCGAAGAGCCAGGCCGCCGGTCCGCGCGCGCCGACGAGGAACAGCAGGCCACCGACCGCGATGAAGGCCGTCACCGCCGAGAGCTGCACGGCGAGGGCGTGCGGCGTGAACGCTGCGACACGCATCAGCGTCGGCCCCAGGCGCACCGGCGGAGGCGGTAGCGGTGGCGGTGCCGCGGCCGGGACCGTGGCCCGGGCGCTTGCCGGGGCACTGGCGGGCGCCGCGGAAGCCGTCGGCGTCGGGGCCGGCTTGCGGAAGAGCGCGAGACGGATCATCTGGGTGGAGCGTCCCACGTTGAAGTCGCTGACGGCAATGGTCGCACCCACGAATCCGCCCGCGAGCAGCCCGATCGCCGCTCCGGCCACCAGGAAGTCGCGCTGCAGCAGCCGACGCCACCCGAGCCTGGCGGTCGCGTAGGCGAGGAAGGCCGGGTAGGCGACGACCGCGTTGGGCTTGGCCAGCACGGCGCAGACGGCCGCGAGGACGAACCCCACGAGCATCGCGCGCCGCTCCGTCGCGAGGTAGCGGTGCAGGCAGTAGGCGGCGACCACAGTGAGGGCAGCCGCGACCGAGTCCGACAGGACCGCCTGCGTCTCGTAGACCAGGGAGGGACTGGCCGCCATCACCAGGCCCGCCGCGCCGCCCGACCACTCATCGAAGAGGTCGGTGACGAGCAGGTGGAGGCAGAGGACGCCGGCCGCGAACATGAGGATGATCGGCAGGCGCACCACCGTGATCGACGGGCCCAAGATCGCGAGGAACGGCACCTGCGCCATCGAGATGAACGGCGGGTGATGCCCCAGCGACAGCGCGGGATACCGCGCGTAGTACAGCGTCGAATACTCCCGGAGTTCATCGAGGGACCCGAACGGGTGATCCCGCAGGAGGTCCAGCATGAACATCGCGTTCATCATGTACCGCGGCGGGTCGCCGTGCGTGGAGACGAACGTCTCGTCGCCGAGTCCTCTGGACGTGAGCCACACGGCCGCGACGACGCACACCACACCGAAGAGCCACCGCCTGGTGGCCGGATTCCAGGTCACATTCATCGTTCGAGTGCAGCCGCCTGAGGCGCCGGCATGGCATCCAGGGGCAGGCTGCCTGGCAGGTCGATTCCGAGACGCCGGGCCTGATACAGCAGCGTGCCCGCGACGAACGAGACGCCGTTACAGAGGTGATGCAGCACGTGCGCGGCCACCACGCGGACGGCGAACCAGCCGCCGCGCACCCGGAGGAAGTAGGCGTAGTACGGTCCGTTGAGGGCGACCAGCGCCGCGAATGCGGCGGGCACACCGAACCAGGCCGCTGGCCACGCGACGCCCAGGACGACGGCCGCCGCCAGCAGGTAACTCACCACGACGGACAGCCGGAGCGTGCGCGTCAGGTTGAGGTCGGTCTGCCGCGTGGCCCCGACACGGTTCATCAGCTGTGTCCACGGAACGCCGCGATCGACGATGTCGGAGCGGACGCTGGACCAGAGCGTCCACCGCTTCAGGTGCGTGCCCTGAATCGCCGGATCAATGGCGATCGTCGCGCCCGCGGCCGTCAGGCGGTAGCCGATCTCGATGTCCTCGATGCAGGGATGATCGAACCGCTCGTCATACCCGCCCACCGCGCGGAACGCCGCGGTGCGCACGGCGCCGAGTCCGGCCCAGAACGTGAGCGCCCGGTTTCCGGTGTTGCTGTGCACGTAGCCGTGACTGAGGTTCTTGTATTGCGAGAAGAAGCCCGGGTCGGGCGGGTGTTCGTCGTAGGCGCCGAACACGGCAGTAATGCCCGGGTCCGCGAGCACGGCTTCCATGCGCGTTACCGCGTCCGGTGCCGCGATCACGTCGCCGTCCACGAAGACCAGGATCTCCCCGTCCGCAATGGCCGCTCCGCGGTTGCGTGCAGCCGCCGGGCCGCTGCGCACAGGCAGCTCGACGCCACGGGCGCCGAACTCAGCGGCCACCGGCCGCCAGTCTTCGATGGGGCCGTCCGCGGCCACGATCAGCTCCACATGGGGCGCCCTGGCGGCGAACGGCGCCAGCACACGCCGCAGCACGGCGAGGTGGCGGTGAAACGGCACGATAACGGACACGCGGGTGATAGACACAATCAGAGAGAGGTTGGGCCCGGCCTAGCCCGGCCAGTCGGGTCACAGTGAAGTGTAGCCAAATCGTCGCCGGGCTCACCGCTAGTTATCGACGGAAGCGCCCGCGCACAGCATGCCCGCCGGTTGCATGGCTGTGAACCTGCGCGCGTCCATGGGACCCTCACGAATTTTGCGGGCTGCGTCACCTCGCCGATGAAGCCAGTGCGCTATGCTTAACGTTCTTCGCATCTCATGTTGCAGGTGTATCCGCCCGACAATCAGGGGTGTCACCACCGGGTGACCCCGTTGCCGATGCCCGAACGCCAGCCGACCCATTCCGTCGCCAGCGAGCCGTCGTCCTGCCCACATAGGTGGGGACGATGAGCGCGCCTCGTCAGGTCAGTCGACTTCGCCCGGGCGACCGGACGGTCGTCATCGGCGGTGGACCCGCCGGTCTGACGGCGGCGTACGAGTTGACCAAGGCCGGCCACACCGTCACGGTCCTCGAAGCCGACGATATTGTCGGTGGCATCTCGCGCACCGCGCAGTACAAGGGGTTCCGCTTCGACATCGGCGGCCACCGCTTCTTCACCAAGATTGCCCCGGTCGAAGCCCTGTGGCACGAGATCCTCGGAGACGAGTTCATCTCGGTGCCGCGGATGTCCCGCATCCACTACAACGGCAAGTTCTTCGACTACCCGTTGAAGGCGGCCAATGCGCTCTCCGGCCTCGGCGTGATCAACGCCGTGCGCATCGTGCTGAGCTACATGTGGTGGCACTACAAGCCGTATCCGGTCGAGGAGAACTTCGAACAGTGGGTCACGAACCGCTTCGGGAAGCGGCTGTTCGAGATCTTCTTCAAGACCTACACGGAGAAGGTCTGGGGCCTCTCGTGCACGGAGATCCGTGCCGAGTGGGCGGCGCAGCGCATCCAGGGCCTGTCGCTCGCCAAGGCCATCCTGAACGCCACGCCGCTGAACCGGCGCGCGGCGGGGATCAAGACGCTGATCCACGAGTTCCAGTACCCGCGGCTCGGCCCGGGCCAGATGTGGGAGATGGCCGCCGAGAAGATCGAGCAGCGCGGCAACCGCGTGCTGATGAAGCACTGGGCCAAGCAGATCGAGGTCGGCGCCGATGGGCGCGCGACGTCGGTGCTCGTCGAGTCTCCGGACGGCGAGATGCGCCTCGAGGCGGACCACGTGATCTCGACGATGCCGGTGCGATCGCTCGTGCGTGCGCTGTCGCCCGCCGTGCCGGAGCCGGTGCGTGCCGCGGCTGAGGGGCTGCGCTATCGCGACTTCCTCGTCGTCGCGCTGATGCTGCAGAAGGAGAACCTCTTCCCGGACAACTGGATCTACATCCACACGCCGGGCGTGAAGGTGGGCCGCATCCAGAACTTCAACAACTGGAGCCAGGCGATGGTGCCCGTGCCGGGCATGACGTGCCTGGGCATGGAGTACTTCTGCTTCAAGGGCGATGGGCTCTGGGACAGCTCCGACGAGGCGCTCATCGCGCAGGCCTCGCGGGAACTGGAGGAGCTCGGGCTCGCGAAGGCCTCGGATGTCGTGGACGGTGCGGTCATCCGCATGCCGAAGGCCTATCCGATCTACGACGCGGACTATCGTGGGCATCTCGACAACGTCCGGGCACACATCGATGCCATCCCGAACCTGCACACGGTCGGCCGGAACGGGATGCACAAGTACAACAACCAGGATCACTCCATGCTGACCGCGATGATGGCCGTGCAGAACATGCAGGGGCTCGCGTCGCACGACATCTGGAGTGTCAACACCGACACCGACTACCACGAGGAACAGCGGCTGGAGCCGGAGAAAGCAGCCGCCGGGGCCGGCGCGTGACCACCGTCGGGGTCGACGCCACGTGCGGGGCCAACGGACGGGGGGACGGCCGCTTCACACGTGAACGGCGCGGCGCGATGGTCGCCGCGGCGCAGGGCACGTCGTCCGTGCGCGGCTCGGAGGCGGCATGAAGCGCCTGCGCATCGCGTCGCTCACGACCTTCTATCCTCCCTACAGCTTCGGCGGCGATGCCGTGGACGTGCAGCGAACCGCCCGGGCACTGGCACGACGCGGCCACGACGTCACGGTCATCTACGATCGCGACGCGTTCCACTCGGTGGCCAACGGCAGGAACCCGGAGCCGCCACCGCCCGATCCCGACGTCGAGGTCATCGCCCTCGAGAGCCGGCTCGGGAACTTCTCGCCGTTGCTCACGCACCAGTTCGGACGCCCCGTCGTGCACGGCGCAGCGCTCGATCGCCTCGACCGCGAGCGCCGCTTCGACGTGGTGCTGCTGAACAACATGTCGCTCGTCGGCGGGCCGGGGTTGCTCGGGTTCGGCCGCGAGGCCGTGCGGCTCTACGTGGCGCACGAACACTGGCTGGTCTGCCCGAGCCACGTGCTCTGGAAGTACACGGACGAAGCGTGCGACACCCGCGACTGCCTGCGGTGCGTCCTCGCGTCGAAGCGGCCGCCGCAGCTCTGGCGCTACACCGGGACCCTCACGCGCGCGCTCGCGAACGTGGACGTCTTCATCGCGCGCAGCGAGTTCAGCCGCCGCAAGCACCGGGAGTACGGCTTCCCGCGCGAGATGGACGTGGTGCCGTACTTCGTCCCGCTGCCCGAGCAGCCGTTCGAGGGTCCGTCGCCGCATGCCCGCCCGTACTTCTTCTTCGCCGGACGGCTCGAACCGATCAAGGGCATCGACGATCTCATTCGCGCGTTCCCGCCCGACTGCGGTGCCGACCTGCTGATTGCCGGCGACGGCACGCAGGAAGCCGACCTGCGCGCGCTCGCCGCCGGGCATCCGCGCGTGCAGTTCCTCGGACGCCTGCCGGTGGAACGCCTCGCCGCCTACTACCGCCACGCCGTGGCGACCGTGGTGCCCTCACGCTGCTACGAAACCTTCGGGCTGGTGGTGGCCGAGGCCTTCGCGCAGGGGACGCCGGTGATTGCGCGCGACATCGGACCGCTGCCCGAACTCATCAGGACCGCCGGCGTCGGCGCCATCTTCGGGTCGAACGAGGATTTGGCGGCGACCCTTCGGGAATGGTCGGGCCGGGCCGGGCAGGATCGCCATCTCGGCGACGTTGCCCGTGCGGCCGTGGCCGCCCACTGGAGCGAAGACGCGGTGATCGGCCGATACCTGGAGATCATCGAGCGCGAACTCTCCAGGCGCGCGGACGGCCCCGGCGGCCGGACGCCAGCCGTGGCGGGAGCGGCATCCTGATGCGGGCCATCCTGACCTACCACTCGATTGACACCTCGGGGTCACCGATCTCGGTGTCCCCGGACGCGTTCGCCCGGCAGGTGGCGTGGCTCGCCTCCGGACGGGTCCGGGTGCTGCCGCTGCTCGAACTCCTGCGCACGACGGAGCGGGACGCGGTCGCACTCACGTTCGACGATGCGTTCGCGAACTTCGCTACCGAGGCGTGGCCGCTGCTGCGGGACCATGGCCTGCCGGCCACCGTCTTCGTCGTGACGCAGCGTGTCGGCAAGACGAACGCGTGGCGCGGACAGGAGGTGGAGGGCATCCCCACCCTGCCGCTCATGGACTGGCCCACGCTCGATCGCATCCGCACCGAGGGCGTGGAGCTCGGCGGCCACACGCGCACGCACCAGTCGCTCATGGGGCTCGAGTCGGCCTACCTCGTGGACGAGATCGCGGGCTGTGCGCACGACCTGAACGCCCGATACGGGGCCATGCCGGCCACGTTCGCGTACCCCTACGGGGAGGCACCGCCCGGCGCGCGGAAGGTGGCCCAGAACCTCTACACCTGCGCCTGCACGACCGACTACGGTCCGCTCGGACCCAAGGACGTGGCGGAGGCGCTGCCGCGGATCGACATGTTCTACTTCCAGTCGGCGCGCGGGCTGGCCGGCTGGGGTTCACCGCTCTTCCGCGCCGGCCTGGTGGCCCGGCGCTCGGCCAGGGCCGTCCGCACCGCTGCGCGGGCGGCACACGAATTCACCAGGCGTCGATGAGGGTGGACCGACCGATACGTCCTATCATGGGGGCCGGGGTCCCAGTCGCACCTGGCCGGCCGGACGGCTACTGAAGGGATCGGACGATGGCAGACGCACCAATGGACAAGGACCTGCAGAAATCGATGACGCTGGCGTTCGCGCCGGTGCACAAGCGTGCGCTCGGCGTCGCCGCCGGGCTGACGTTCGGCACACTCGTCGCGCTGGTCACGGGGCTGCAGTTCCTCCTGCAGCCCGAGGGCGCGCCGCGGATCGACCTGCTGTCGAACTACTTCTACGGATATACCGTGTCGCCCGCCGGGGTGCTCATCGGCTTCGCCTGGGCGTTCCTCGTGGGCTTCGTGGCTGGCTGGTTCCTGGCCTTCGTCCGGAACCTGGCAACAGCCGTGTGGATCTTCTTCGTGCGAGCCAAGTCCGACCTCACGCAGGACTTCCTCGATCACATCTAGCCGGGTGGCTCCATGACCGACCAACTGCAGCAGGAAGAAATCCAGATCATCAAGAAGGCCCTGGTCCGCTTCAACGAGCAGGGATGGGGGATCGCCTTCGGATCCGTGTTCGGCTTCGGGCTCTTCTTCGCGACCGTGGTCCTCGTCGCGCGGGGCGGGGTCCGCGTGGGCCAGCACCTGAACCTGCTCTCGGTCTACATGCCGGGATACAGCGTCAGCGTGGTCGGCGCGATCGTGGGCTTCGTCTACGCCTTCGTCATCGGGTACGGCATCGGCCGCACGATCGGCACCGTGTACAACAGGCTCGTCACGCCGATGATGTGAGGGAACCCGCCAGGGCGCCCTACCAGAACACCCAGTCCTGCGCGGCCAGCACGTAGACGCCGAGCGCCGCGTTCGTGGTCGCGTGTGCCACCACCGCGGCGTAGATGCTCGCCGTCCGACGCACCAGCAGGCCGTAGATGGCGGCCGTCAGCACCGCCGGCAGCCACTCCGGGTGCGCACTCGCAAACAGCACGGCCACGATTCCGAACGCCGTCCACGAGAAGCCGTCCACCGGCACGGACGCGAAGTCGTCGTGCGTCAGGTAACGGAGCAGGAACGACCTCCAGAACAGCTCCTCCATGACCGGCACCACCGCCGCCAGCCCGAACAGCCGTACCGCGACGAACGCGTACTGCGCCGCGCTCCCCTGAATCTCGCTGAACGGATTGAACCCGACGCGTGATCCGATGTGGGGGTAGGGCACGAGCTTCTCGATCCCGACCCACAGGGCGAAGACGGCGAGTCCGGTCAGCGCCGCGAGCGGCAGCACACGCGGATCGGGCCGCAGGTCCGCCAGCGGTGCGCGGAACATCAGCAGGCAGGCGAGCACGATGGCGATCTTGGCGGCGTAGTACCAGGGGTACCACGCGGTCGGCACGTAGGATTCGAGGCCCGTGAGCACCAGGAACGTGGCCATCGGGACGATGTAACCGGTGGCCGGCCGGCGGGCGAGCGCCTCGATCGTCGTCACGGGTTCAGGGAATGGACCGCACGATGCCAGGCCCGACCGTGTTGGCCAGCCAGAGTGGCAACCGCTGCCAGATGGAGATGGCGAGCGAGAACTTCGCGTTCTTCGGGCTGCTGTCGGGCAGGGCCTGCCCCTTGAGCAACCGGTATTCCCAGCAGAGGGGCACCGGTTCGGCGCCCCACTGGGCCTTGAAGTTGTAGGTGCCTTCGTTCGGTGTGGAGCGTCCGAAGTCGAACGTGTTCGCCCCGGTGCTGATGGCGTGCTTCAGCGCTTCCCAGTAGAGCAGGTTGTTCGGGCTGGCGGCCTTGAACTCGCGCAGCGACGAGGCCCACGGCATCTCGACGGTGTCGCGGAAGCGGAGGCCGACGCCTGCGGCCACGCAGCGGCCGTCGGCCGCGCGGACGATGAACATCCGCGTGCGGTCGGGGAAGGCCCTGAAGACCTCCTCGAACAGCCGCCTGGCGTAGACCGGCGTACCGAGGTCGCGCATGTTCGTGGCGAACACCGGGTAGAACGCGTCGATCAGTTCGGCGCCGCCGACGGCGCTCGTGAGGCCGCTCTTCTCGGCCTTGCGGACCTGGTTGCGCACCTTGCGGTCCAGCACGGTCCACATCGCCTCCACATCCGGCGCGAGCGGCAGCAGCATCGTCACCTTGTGCTGGCGCGACGGAGCCTCGGGGAAGTGGGGTGTGAAGTGACGCAGTTCGACGTGGTCGAGTTTGCGCGAAGCGGCCAGGTCCGCCGCGTGGTCGAACAGGAACCGTTCCGTAGCGGCATCATCCGCCAGCACGCCGCCATAGTTCACGAACGGCAACGAGACGAGGAAGCGGCCGAAGATCGCGCTGCGCATCTCCACGAGCGGAAGGACGCCGGCGACGGCGCCCGCGCGCCGTGCGGCCAGGTAGAAGGCGTCGTGCCCGAACGCCCGCGCGATGACACCGCGCCAGCCGTACAGGTGGTAGCACACCGCCTTGGGATGCGCGTTGACGTAGGCGTCCCACTCGGCCTCGGACACCTGGGTGTCGAGCGTGAGCGGTGCGGTCGCCGTGGCCGGCTCTGGGGAATGTTCGGACGTCGTGCTCGGGGTCATCAGATCGCGGTGGCGGCGAGACCAGCGGCAACGCCGGGAACAGCCTGCGGTTGGCCCGTACGTGAGGTGAGGGTGCCTGCCGTGGTCAGGACCGCCTCCAGCGGGGCGAAGGCAAAGTCGGAGAGCAGGCGCACCAGCTTCGACTCCGTCGTATCGAGATTGGCGTAGTGACGCGGGCCGTGCAGCCGCGACAGCGGGAGGCGCGGCTGCCCGGGGTCGATCTCCCAGGGATGCGTGTAGAAGATCGCGGGGCGCTGCTCCAGCGCGTTGAGGCGGTCGATGCCGAAGCGGGTCCACCCATAGGGCAGCAGGCGGAAGTAGCCGCCGCCGGCGACCGGCAGGTTCAGCCCCGCGAGCCTGATGGTGGACGGCGGCGCCTCGACGAGACGCCCGCCCGTCTGCTCGAGCACGTAGGTATGCCGGGGTGCGTGCGGAATACCGTACCGATCGTGGCGAATCGGGAAGATGCTCGCGTCGTAGTCGTAGCCTTCGTCGGCGAGCACGTCCAGGGCCCAGAGCGAGCGCTCGGTCACCGAGTAGCTCGGCGCGCGGTAGCCGCGGACCATCGTCCCGCAGAGTGCTTCGAGCGTCAGCTTCGCGCGGCGCACGTCGTCGCGGAATTCGTCGGGCGTCTGGGTATAGACCAGCTGGTGCGCGTAGCCGTGCGACGCGATCTCGTGGCCGCGCCGCGCAATCTCGCGGACCAGGTCCGGATGCGCATCGGCCACCACGCCGAGCACGAAGCACGTGGCCTTCGTGCCCGCGGCGTCGAGCAGGTCGAGCATGCGGCGGGTGGACGCCTCGACGCGGCTGGCGAGCGTGTGCTGGATGGCCCGGACCGGTGTGCCGTCGAAGACGTTCGCGTGGAAGTGCTCTTCCACGTCGATCGTCATCGCATTGACGAGGGCGGTCGCGGGCATCACGCGGCTCCGCGGCGGAGGAGCACGGTCTTCACCGTGTTGAACGCGATCAGGAGGTCGAGCGCCAACGTGAAGTTCTTCACGTAGAACAGGTCGTACTGCAGCTTCTCGAGCGCGTCCTCGACGCTGGCGCCGTAGGTGTAGCGCACCTGGGCCCAGCCGGTGACGCCCGGCTTCACCTCGTGGCGCTCGCCGTAGAACGGGATCTCGCGGGTGAGGCTCTCGACGAACTCGGGCCGCTCGGGACGCGGACCGACGAGGCTCATCTCGCCGACGAGCACGTTCCAGAGCTGCGGCATCTCGTCGAGGCGCGTGCGGCGGAGGAAGCGGCCGATCGGCGTCACGCGCGGGTCGCTCTGTGTCGCCCAGACGGCGCCGGTCGCCGCCTCGGCGTCCACACGCATCGAGCGGAACTTGTGCACGACGAAGTGCTTGCCGTGGTGACCCACGCGTGTCTGGTGGTAGAGCGCCGGTCCCTTGGACGTCAGCTTCACGCCGGCGTAGACCGCGATCATGATCGGCAGGCCGATCAGCAGGCCGACGCTCGCGGCGAAGATGTCGAAGGCGCGCTTGATCACCATTACCGACGCCTTCTTCTGGAAGCCGTTCGAGAAGACGAACCAGCTCGGGCGCAGGTTCTCGATGGCAATCTTGCCGGTGTATTCCTCGTAGACCGAGGCGAGGTGGTCGAACTGCACGCCGCCGAGCTTCATGCGGAGCAGCTTGTCCATCGGCAGCTTGCCCCGCGCGTCGGCCACGCTGACGACCACGCGGTTGACCTCACGCTCGGCCGCAATGGCGGGAATGTCGTCGATGGCCCCGATGACGCCGGGGTTCAGGACCGGCGCCCCCACGCGACCGGGATCGATGTCGATGAAGCCGACGATTTCCACGCCCAGTTCCGAACGCCGATCGAACAGCTCACGCGCGAGGGCCACGGCCTGCGGGCCCGTACCGACGAGGAGCAGGCGCTCGCGCGCCTTCCGGCCGGTGGCCCAGCGCGAGGACATGCGCCACGCGCCGAGGAACGCCATGATGAGCAGCGCCGAGATCAGGAAGACGCCGCGGCCGATTTCCAGCCCGGGCAGCCAGAAATACAGCACGGCCAGCAGCAGCGCCGCGGCACCGAGCCCGTTGATCAGCCGGATGAAGAACTCGGCCGGGTCGGCGTAGCTGCGCGAGTCGTACAGATCGGTGAAGTACACGCAGAGCTGGACGACGATCGCAACGAACCACGTGCGTGCGAGACCGTTCTCCACCAGGAAGGTGGGCCAGCCCTCCTCGCCCAGGCGCAGCCAGGCGCTCGCCAGCACGGCGAGGAGAATGATCAGATGTTCGAAGATCGCCAGCGTGAACACACGCATGGCGACGCGGCGCGTCCACATGTCAGTCGCGTGTTTCCCTTGAGCCTTCCGGGAGCGCGTAGCGATACCGGGCGTAGTAGGCCGACTGTCCGTAACGATTCAGCGTCACCGACTCCACGCGGTTCAGCACGACGCCGATGATGCGGTCGCGTCCCACCTCTTCGACGGCGCGCTGCACGGCCGGCGCCGGCGTCTGGCCGGCCGCCACGACAAACACCACCGTGTCGACCATGGCCGAGAGCAGGTGGGCATCCGGCAGGAACGCCACCGGCGGCGTGTCGACGATGACCCAGTCGAAGCGCTCGGCGGCGAACGCCAGGAGGTGCTTCATGCGCTCGGAGGCCAGGCCGCCCATGGGGTCGGGATCGGGTCGGCCACCCGGCAGGAGCGACAGGTTCGGCGTGATCTCGACGAGCGGCATCTTGCCCGCGCCTTCCCCGCGCAGCCAGTCCGACAGCCCGGCGAGGTTGGGGATTTCGAAGGTGTCGTGCAGGGTCGGGCGCCGCAGGTCGGCGTCGACGAGCAGCACCTTGCGCCGGTAGGACTCGCTCAGCGTCAGGGCGATGTTCGCGCAGGTCAGCGACTTGCCCTCGGCCGCAAAGGTGCTCGCGACCAGGATCGTCTTGAGGTTCCGGTTCTCCTGCGCCTGATAGAGCACGGCGGCGAGGCGACGGTACTGCTCGATGGCGGCAGGGGTCGTCTGCGTGTTGACGATCAGGCGGCCCTGGCGCGCCAGTTCGAGCGCATGCAGGCGCTCCTCGGCCAGCGCCGCGGCATCGTCGCCGCTGCCAGCCAGTGGAACGGTCTGCCACGGTTCCGCCGTGCCGATCGGCACCGAGGCCGGCCGGAGCGTGGCGGATTTCAAGATGGAAAGGGTGTCGTCGCTCATCGCATCCTCAGGACCCACAAGGCCGCGGCGGCGGCAGCGAGGGCGGCCGTGCCCGCTGTCGCGCCCCAGGCAAGGCGCCGCCGTCGCATGCGCGTCTGCCTGACTTCGCTGGTGATCAGTTCGGGAATCATCCCCAGCACCGGCAGCGTGAGCGTCGCGACGACGTCCGCGTCGGTCTTGAGCGAGGCATCCCGGTACTCGATGAAGGCCGAGAGGAGCAGGCCGATCAGCAGGCCGGCGCCGAACCCGATCGCCCAGAGGCGGGGACGATCCGGGCTGTACGGCTTCTCCGGCAGGCGCGCCGGATCGAGAATCTTGAACTGCTCGCCGATCTGGTAGCGCTCCAGGTTGGCCGAGACCTGCGCTTCTTCCTTCTTCGCGAGGAGCTGCGTGTACGAGCGCTGCAGCGTGTCGTAGTCGCGCATCAGCTCGGTCATCTCCGACTCGCGCGCCGGCGCCGACTCGACGCGCGACTGGTAATCGGCGATCACGCCGCGCAGCCGCGCCTCTTCGGACTCCTTCTGGACGATCTGCTTGCTCAGCGACTCGAGCTCGATGCGCATCTGCTCGACGCGCGAGAGCTTCGCGATCTGCGCCGGGTCGATCGTTGTAGAGGTCGGCTGCTTCGCGGCGTTCGCCGCGGCGAGCGCGTTGATCGTCGTCTCGTCGGCCACCTTCTTCTCGAGGTCGGCCACGACGCGCTGCTGCCGGACGACTTCAGGATGCGACGGCGTCAGGCGGAGCTGCAGCTGCTCGAGCGTCTTCTGCGCCAGCAGCAGGGCCTGGTACGAGGCCGGTGCGGCGAGCGCCGGCGACGGGGTGGGTCTCGGCGGCGCGTTGGGGTCGTCGGACGGGGCCATGCCGAGGTCCGAGAGCTGCCCCTGGAGCGCGAGCTGCCGATCGCGATCGCGATTGAGCGAGTCGACGAGCGACTGGATCTGCATCTGCGCGTTCTGCATCACCTGGAGGTTCGAGGTGACCTGCGTGGGCAGCTGCCCCGAGTAGCGCATCTTGTACGACTCGAGCTTCTTCTCGTGCTCGATCAGCCGCTCCTTCGCGGAGGCCAGCTGCGAATCGAGGAACTGGTTCGTGCTGTCCGCCAGCACCTCCCGCTCGCGCAGGCTCTCGTCGATGTACATCGACGCCAGGCGCTCGGTCACCTTCATCGACGTGCGCGCGTCACCGTAGAGGAAGCTGATGCGGAACGCGTCGCTGCGGATGATTTCCGTCGCGATGTCGCGGCGCATGCGGTCGACCACGTCTTCCATCAACCCGTTGCGTACCTGCTCCGGGTAGAGGTTGAACTCGCGGATGACCGGTTCGAGGCGCGTGCGGCTCGTGATCTGCTGGTTGAACGAGCGGAGGCGGTCCTGGATCGTGGTGGTGACCGTCGAGCGGACGTAGCTGTCCGGCACGCGCTGCGGGACCACCATGATGAGGGTCTCGGAGCGGTACATGTCAGGCAGCCTGTGGACGAAGCCGGCCATGGCCGCCGTCACGATCACCGTGGGGATCAGGATGATCTTGGGCCGCTTGAGGATGTTGAGCAGGTCTTTCGGTTCCAGCGTCTTTCCGGGAATCACAGGAGTACCTCGTCAGCGGCCACGGAATGCGATCGTCAGCCCCCCACGCGCCGTCTGGCGCGTGATCCGGCTCGGCAGGTTCAGGCCGAGCTGGCTGAGGTCGAGCGATTGCTGGTAGTAGCCGTATTGCACGAACCCGTTGATGGCGTTGTTGATGTGCACGTTCAGGAACGCGTTTCCGGCCAGGGCGTTGCCGCTCGACAGGTTCTGGTTGGTCGTCTGTGACGACTGCTGCCCCAGGAACATGTAGGCGGCGTTGGTTCCAAGGGTCAGCGCCGAGCCGATACGACCGCTGAGGCCACCGTTGATCGTGTCTCCGATGAACGGCACGAACGTGCCGTCGAGTATCTGCCACGATCGGCCGTAGTTGACCTGCGCGACCCACGACCGACCGAAGTCGTGCGCGAGGTTGACGCTGCCGGTCAGGTTGAACAGGAGGTGCGAGCCCTGTGTGCTCCCGGTCGTCGTCGTGCCCGACGTCCCGGTGGCTGGCGTCGTGCCGGTGCTCGTCACCAGCTGCCCGGGATTCAGGCTGCGGTTCATCACCGTGCCGGTGCCGAACGTGAGTTTGGTGCGGCGCGTGAGCGACAGGCCGCGGTTCATGTTGAGCCCGATGTCGAGGTGATGGAACCCCTGCTTCTGGCCCGTGGTCCGGAAGCTCATCTGCGAGTAGCCGTACCCGGCGTGGACGCCAAGTCCCTTCTTGAACGTGCGGCCCAGCTGGGCGCCCGCCATCTGGTAAATCAGGTTCGGCGTGCTGCCGCCCAGCGAGGACACGTCGCCGGAGTAGTTCATCGTGAACGACGTGCGGTCCGTGAAGGGGTGCGAGTAGTCGGCCGTGACGCCGTAGCGGAGATGGCGCAGGTCGCCGACAGCGGAGGTCACGCCGCCCTGGATGGGTGCGGACAGGTCGGTGCCGGCAAACGTCTGCAGCCCCTGGAACTGGTTGAGCGCGTAGTAGGGCGCCAGGTTCACGGACTGGCCCGCGTTGAAGCTGGAGGCCGACCCGAGCTTGAACGACTGGCTGATCTGGCCGTGGTAGCTCGTGATGAACCGGTCGGTGGACCGGAAGTAGTTCGTCGAGCTGCCGCCGGTCAGGCCGAACGTCGACTTGCGGCCGCTGAAGACGGTCGACAGCTGTGAGGAGACACCAGCGGTCACGCCGCTCCGGATGAAGGAGTTCAGCGTCGTCGAGCTGCTCGCCGCCTGGCCGAGGTTCGTCTGGTTGTAGCCGCCGAAGATCTGGATGCCGGCATTCCACGTGGGGCCGTTCAGCGCGGCGCCGATGGCGTCCAGCACGATCTGCCGGGTGTTGCCGCCGCCCGTATTCGTGGGGGGCTGGGTTGCGGTCGTGCCGTCACCGGTCGGGGCCGGGACCGCGGGGTCCTGCGCGCACACCGGTACCGCCGTGAGCAGCACCGCCGCGAGGACCAGGAGACGCATCGTCACGGGACCACCACCGTGTCACCCGCGCGAAGCTCGATGTTCTGTCCGAGCTTCTTCTGCTGGATCACTTCCTTGTAGTTGAAGCGGTACGACGCGGGCCGCCCGTTCTCCGACCGCACGATGACGATGTGTTCCTTGTCGGCGTATTCCTGGAGTCCGCCGGCCGTCGCGATCAACTGCAGCACCGTCGTGGGCGTGGTCAGCGGGTACGGGCCGGGGCGGCCGACCATTCCCGTGATGAACACCTTCCGGCTGTTGATCTGCTTCACCACGATGGTGACGGCCGGTTCCTGGAGGAACTTGCGCCCGGCCTCCTCGATCACCTGCCGCAGCTGCTCGGGCGTCTTGCCCGCGGCCTCGATTTCGTTCAGGAGCGGCAGCGAGATCTTGCCGTCCGGCCGGACCGTCACGTCGGCGGACATTTCCTTCTCCTGCCAGAAGATCACGGAGAGCTGGTCGTCGGTGCCGATGGTGTACCCCGCCGGGGCCTGCGCGGCGGTCGGCACGGTCTGACCGGGCGGCACGGCACCGGCCTGGGTGGCCGGACGTGCGGGAGCCGTGGACTGCGCGGACGCGCCAGGAGCGAAGGAGACAAGGAGCGCCGCAATGAGGGAGACCGTACGAATGGATGACATGCCTTACCTGTAGTCCCGGAAGGGAAGCTGACAGTCGTTCTTGCGTAGAAAGTTCAGGAACCGCTTGTACTCGCGTTCCTCGAGATTGAAGAGGCGCGCCACGATCTTGTAGTTGCCCCGGGATTCTTCCAGCCCCTTGCGCACAAGATCACGGATGTTCCCACGAGTGATGTCCCGCTGTAGATAAAGAGGATACACGGCTGCCCAGAACGACAGCCGCTCTTCCTTCATCTGCCGATAGAGTTCATCGGCGATGGTTCGCCGCCGCTCCCGGAAGAGCGGCTTGGTCGGTTCGACCGGTCGGCGAATGTCGGCCGGGAGCGCTTCGGGGCCGACGATGGCCTGTTGCGCCGTCAGCACGAGTCTCTCCACCACATTCTGAAGTTCTCGGACGTTTCCGGGCCAGGCGTAAGCGCTGAGCGCCGCCAGCGCCTCGTCACTGAGGGTCCGCAGCGGACTCCCGTGCCGCGACGTATAGATCTGTAGAAAGTGCTCGGCGAGCACCGGCACGTCCTCCCGGCGTTCACGGAGCGGCGGCACCTTGATGTGGATCACATTGAGCCGGTAGAACAGGTCCGGCCGGAAGCGTCCTTCCTCCGCCAGCTGCCGCAGGTCGCGGTTGGTGGCCGCCACCACCCGGACCTCGACGCGTCCGGGGGCGTCCTCGGCACCGATCTTCTGAATCTCCCCGGTTTCCAGGAACCGGAGCAGCAGACCCTGCATCCGCAGGGACATCTCGCCGACCTCGTCGAGGAGAATCGTCCCGCGGTGCGCCTCTTCGAACTTCCCCGGCTTGTCCCGATACGCCCCCGTGAAGCTGCCTCGCACATGGCCGAACAGCTCCGACTCGAGGAGTCCGTCCGGCAGGCCGGCGCAGTTCACCGCGACGAATGGCTGTCCGGCACGGGGGCTGCCCTGGTGCAGCATCTGCGCGACGAGCTCCTTGCCGCTGCCGCTCGCGCCGGTGACGAGCACCTTGGCGTCCGATCGGGCAACGCGCTGGATGAGCTGGCGCAGTTGCTCGATGGCCGCACTCCGGCCGATCAGGCAGGGCTCATCAACGGTGTTGATCATTCGGGTTGAACACTCTGCCTATGCAATGGATCGGCCGGTACGCGCGGCGTCAGGGCACATCCCTGACTAACTCACTGGCCGCCCGCCTGTTGTATCGGCCGGTCTGACTCCCAAACTGTGCAGACGGGCAGGCGGTGGCGGCCCTTCGAGATCGATCGGGAGGATGAAAGTCTGCCTGTTCGCGACTTGTCAGACTTCAGTCGTCGAATCGGACGCCAGCCGCCTGATTCTCCTGACAACGGGAGCGCTAATCTTCGATTCGAGCCCTACCGATACGGCTAAACGAGTTGAGCGCGCATATCCGAACCGGTCAGCGGCGCCGTGAGGGGAGCCCTTCGTGCGGCTGATCGACAAGAACGATACGTCGCTGGCCATCGCGCTGGTCGCGAGCACGCTGGTGATGTTCCGTCAGCCGCTGCGCATCCTGGTGGATGCCGCGCGCGATGTCGAACTCCGCTATCACATCGACCTCCTCTCCGGCCTGACGGTCCTCGTCGGCACCTTTGCCTTTCACCAGTACCGGAAGCGCCAGCAGGCGCGGGCCGCGGAGGCTGCCGCCTCGGCCGAGGCGGCACAGGCGCGGGCGCGGTCGGCCGAACTCGAGCAACTGGTCGCGTTTGGCCGGGCGTTGGGCAGTGCCCTCGACCCGGCCGCGACGCGCCAGGTGTTCTGGCGCTACATGCCTGGCTTCGCGCATGACCGCGAGCTGTGGATGCTGACGCGCAAGCCCGACGGCTGGGCCGGTCCGATGCGGGATGCCACCGCCGGCGCACAGCGCCCGGGCGACGAACTCGAGGCGCTGGCCACCGCCGCGCTGGGCAGCAGCACGAACGAATCCTCCCAGGCCGAAGGGGTGGTGGTGGGGAGCGATCTCTGCCTGCCCATGATCGTCGGCGACAACGCCGTGGGCGTGGTGGGAGTGCGCAACGTCCCGGCGCTGACCCTCGAAGAGCGCCAGGCCCTCGCGGCCGCGGCCGCCCTGCTCGGGATCGCCATCCGCAACAGCCAGCTCCTGGCCCAGACGCGCGAAAGCAGTATCCGTGATGGCCTGACCGGATGCTTCAACAGGGCGTACGCCCTCGAAGCCCTGCACGCCGAACTGCAGCGCGCCCGCCGGACCGGACGCCCGCTCTCGTTGATGATGTTCGATGTCGACGAGTTCAAGAGCGTCAACGACCGTTTTGGCCATCTGACCGGAGACGCCATCCTCTCCGCTGTGGGAGGGCGCCTGGTCACCCTCTTCAGGGCCACCGACATCAAGTGCCGCTACGGCGGCGACGAGTTCGTCGTCATCCTTCCGGACACCCCGTACGCCGGCGCCGAGCGGGCTGCCGCCACCCTGACGGCGGAAATCGCGAGCCTGTCCGTCGCGTCGATGGGTGTGACCCTGTCCCCGACCATCAGCCTGGGCGTGACCACGGCATTCGAGAGCGACGACCCGCAATCGCTCATCGCCCGCGCCGACGAGGCGCTCTATCGGGCGAAGCGCGGAGGGCGCAACCGCTACGTCGGAAGCCCGCTGGCGCCGGCGGTCTAACGGCTGAGTGGCCGTTCGGATACACTGCGCACGGCGTTAATGGGATTCCGAAGGTCGCGAAACCGGGCAATTCACGCCGGATTGGCGAGGAATGGCACATTCTATCAGCGCCAGGCCGGAGTCGATCGGCTTGATGTACCGGAAGCGGTCAACCGGTTGTATCATTTCGTACGTCCCCCCGGCACTATTTGAGACAGCCTCGTCAGCCGATATTTCTCGTGACGGTCTGCACCCTCGTGTGAGCGGTCGACGACTGAGACCGCAGTACCGGCGAAGCTGTCTTCGGGGAGAGTCACCGTGTCGATATCGCATCGATTCGCACCATTCGGCACCCTCGCCGCGGCGCTCCTCGTGAGCGGCGTCGGCGCCGGATGTACCGATGCAACACCGGCCACCACCCGGACCGCGCAGCCAGTCGGCGACGATCACCTCAAGGCGGAATACGACAAGGCCGGCCGACTCCAGAAGCTCGAATACGACAGGAACAACGACGGTCGTCCGGACACCTGGGGCTATATGGACGGCATCCGGGTGGTCCGCGTGGAGGTCGACCGCAATGGCGACGGCCAGGTCGACCGGTGGGAGTTCCACACCACCGAGGGCGTGCCGACTCCGCCGCCCGCGCCCGCGGACGCAGTCGACCCCTCGCTGGAGCGCATCGAGGAATCGACCCGCTTCGACGGCAAGGTATCGCGGAAGGAATTCTTCACGGCGGGTGTCCTCGCCAGGACCGAAGAGGATACCGACGGCAACGGCGCGATCGACAAGTGGGAGACCTACGAGGGCGGGGCGCTGAGCGTGCTGGCGCTCGACACGACAGGCCGCGGTACCCCTGACCGCCGCCTGATTTACAAGGCGGGCACTGTCGACCGGATCGAAACCGATCCGGCAGGAACCGGCGCGACCGCGCCGCCAAAGCCGTGATCACGACCACCGCCACCCTCGCCGAACGTGCCGCGCTCGTCGTGGCCGGACCCGCAGAACAGGAAGATCTCGCGCAACTCCTGCGCACCATGGGATATCTGCCCGTCCCGGTCGACTCCGCTGAACTCGCGCAGGCGGTCCCCTCGTCCGTGGCGCTGTGCGTGATCGACCTCCGACAGAACGGCGAGGCCCTCCGGACCGCCCGAGTCGTCCGCACCCAGCATCCGCATGCCGTGCTCATCGGGGTCGCCGACCCGGACCGGCCGTCGATGTCGGCGGATGCCATCCGTGCCGGCGTCTTCGACGTGCTGCCGCGCCCGGCCTCGGCCCGCGACCTCGAGGCGCTGGTTGCCAACGCCCGTGAACAGGCCTCCCTCGCGGGCGCGCCGCCTGCCCGGCCCGTCGACTCCGCCTCCTACGGCATCGTCGGGACATCACAGGCAATGCGGCAGGTCATGGATCTGGTGCAGCGTGCGGCCGCAGGCCGGTGCGGCATCCTGATCTGCGGCGAGCGCGGAACCGGCCGGGAGATGATTGCCCGCGCCATCCACTCGCACGATCCCAATCCCGACGCGCCCTTCGTGAAGGTGGACTGCTCGGGTCCGGCTCCGGAAGACATCGAACTCCAGTTGTTCGGGGTGCTGACCAAGCGCGGGGCGAGCCTGCCGCCAGAACGGCGCAGTCTCGAGCGCATCGGCGACCATTGCCGGCTTCGGGAAGCGGACGGCGGCATCCTGTTCCTCGAGAACGTGGTGGACCTGCCGGCGCGCGTGCAGGCCCGGCTGGTGCGCGTCCTGCGCGACCGGGAGGTCTTCATCGGCGACGGGCCCGATCCAGAGACGCTCGATGTGCGGGCCATCGCATCGGTCGACCCCTCCATCGACGCCGCCCTGGAAGAAGGGCGGCTGCGCCCGGACCTGTACGAGCGGCTCGCGCTCATCAGGCTCGATGTCCCTGCCCTGCGCCAACGGAAGGAAGACATCCCGGTCCTGGCGACGCACTTCCTGAAGGAACTGTGCAAAGTCAACGGCAAGCCGATTAAGACCCTGACGCGGCCGGCCCTGACGCTCCTCGCCGCGTTGCCGTGGCGCGGGAATGCCCCCGAACTGCGCAGCCTGCTCGAGCGCCTGCTGCTGCTCGTGCCACAGGGTCTCATCCGACTGGAAGACGTGCTGGCGCACACCCAACTCGAAGGCAGCCTCAGCCCGTCAGGGTTCGACGCCACGCTGCGGCAGGCCCGTGCGCGGTTCGAGCGCGATTACATCGCGGCCGTCCTGCAGCACCAGCATGGCCGGATCGCCGAAGCCGCGCGGGTGCTCGGCATCCAGCGCACGAACTTGTACCGCAAGATGCGCCGGCTCAATCTGATGCGCGGCAAGTCCGGACGGGAGGCCTGATGTATCCTGAACGATACAGCCGTCCCGTCCCCGATACACATCCCTCTGGGGATCCCTTGACCGGGACGCCCGGCCCGGCGACTATGAAGGAGCCGAAAGCCGAGTCTGCTCCCCCAGAGCTCATTCAGCGATGCCGGCACACAAGACGGCAGAAGGGTTCGACTGACAATGATCAACGAACGGTTCGTAGCAATCGCGCTGGCGCTTACGGTCGCCGCCTCGGCGGTGCCGAGTGCGCAGGGCCAGTACGGGCAGAGCGCGTCGCTGGCGGGTACGGCCAAGGACGAAGCCAAGAAGCCGTACACGGACTACACCGTCCGTGCGCGCGACGTGAATGCGCCGAAGGGCGAGTACGCGAAGAGCACCTCGCTGGACAACCAGGGCGCCTTCTCGCTCACCGACCTGACCACGAAGAGCTACCTGGTCGAACTGGTCAACAAGAAGGGCGACGTGGTCTGCACCGAAGGGCCGTTCGACCTCTCGAAGCAGGCGGTCAAGAGCGACGTGTTCATCGAGTGCGGCAAGATTCCGGCTGCCTGGTGGCTGGTCGGAGCAGCGGCTGCCGCCGGCGTGACGGCCGGTATCGTGGCGGGCGGCGACGCCAGCCCCGCGCGCTAACCCTCAGCCCCACTCGACGTCAGTCGAAAAATCCCCCTGACGTACCTGCGGACATGGCTCCGCGGGTACGTTGTCGTACGTACGCCTCCTCCCCCGACATCTGGTATCTATGCGTTCCCCACTGCGCGTAATCGCGCTGGCACTCGTGTGCCTTGGCGGCGCCGCGCACGCGCACGCCCAGCAGCAGGCTGGCGATCCGTTCACGGCCACCCGCTTCCGGTTCGGGCCCCTCGGCTTCACGCCGACGCTGCAGCTGTCGAACCTCGGTACGGACGACAACGTGTTCAACGAAGCGTCCGACCCGAAGAAGGACACGACGGCCGCCATCGGACCGAACGTCGACATCGTGCTGCGCGCCGGACGCTCCAGGCTGGTGGGCAAGGCCGGCGGCCAGTATCTGTACTTCCACACCTACGACAACCAGCGCGCCTGGAACACGAATGTCGAGGGCACCTGGCGGTTCCCGCTCGTGCGGCTGGTGCCCTTCGTGACGGGGCGCCGCTCGAACACGAAAGACCGCCCCGGCTTCGAGATCGACTCGCGCGCCCGGCTGGACGGCCGGACCGTCACCTTCGGCACCGATATCAATGCGTCGTCGAAGACGACGTTCGTCCTGACGGCGTCGCGCGACTGGTCCAAGTACGACGAGAACCAGACGTTCCTCGGCATCGACCTCGGGACACGCCTGAACCACCACAGCGACATCGAGCAGCTCGATGCGCGGTTCAAGCTGACGCCGCTCACCACGTTCGTGGTGCGCACCCGGGCGGTGCAGGACCGGTTCGACGAGGATGTCGTCCGCAACACGGACAGCTACAGCGTGATGCCCGGGTTCGAACTGCAGCCGCAGGCGCTGATTTCCGGCGAGGTGTTCGTCGGCATGCGACGCTTCACCACACTGAGCGGCACGGTGCCCGACTACTCGGGCGTCGTGGCCACCATCCGCGCCAAGTACACCGTGGCCGCCACGCGGCTCGCGCTGAACATCGGCCGTGACGTCTCCTACTCGTACGAACAGGAGCAGCCGTTCTACGTGCTGACCGACATCGGCGGCGAGGTCACCCAGCGCATCACGCACGTGTGGGATGTGGTGGCGCGCGGCGCGAAGCAGCGGCTCGCCTACAAGAACCTCGTGACGCTCCCGAACCTTCCCGAACGCGTCGACCGGCCGTGGTACGCCGGCGGCGGCGTCGGGTACCGGGTCGGCGAGACCCTGCGCCTCGGTTTCGACGTGAACTACTACCGCCGCACGATGGGCCTGACGGCCGCCCGCAACTACAGCGGCCTCCGCCTGGGCGGGTCACTCACCTACGGGTTGCCTCAATGAGAACACTGCTCCTCGGCCTTGCACTCCTGATCGCGTCCGTCAGTCCGCTCCGCGCCCAGGGCACCGACTACATCGTCGGTCCCCAGGACGTGGTGGCGGTCACCGTCTTTGGAGAAGCCGAGTTCTCCGGGAAGTACACCGTCGACCAGGACGGCACCTTCACCTTCCCGCAGCTCGGACGGATCAAGGCCGCCGGCCTCACGCTCCGCAATCTGGAGCAGGAGCTGAAGGTGAAGCTGGCCGACGGCTACCTGAAGAACCCACAGGTGGCGGTGGCGATCGAGAACTACCGCTCGCAGCGGATCCTGATCATGGGCGAGGTGCGCTCACCCGGTGAGTACCAGCTGAATGGCGACATGAGCCTGCTGGCGGCGATTGCCCGTGCGGGATCGACCACCCCGACTGCCGGGCACGAGGCCACCATCGTGCGCCCGCGCCGCAACCCCAAGCCCGGTGAGGACCCGAGCGAGATCATCAGGGTCGACCTGCTGGAACTGCAGGGCGGCAACATGACGCTGAACCTGCCGCTGCAGGACGGCGACACCCTGAACATCGCGAAGGCGCAGTCGGTCTTCGTGGCCGGCCAGGTGAAGTCGCCCGGCGCCTACGCCGTCGACCCCGGCACGACCGTCCTCCAGGTGCTCTCGCTGGCCGGCGGCCTGACCGATCGCGGGTCGGACAACCGCATCCGCATCCAGCGCACCGAGCAGGGGAAGAAAGTCGAGGTCAGCGCCAAGCTGACCGACGTCGTCAAGCCGGGCGACACGATCATCGTCCGCGAGCGGTTCTTCTAGGAACGATCATGCCCACTCCATACAACAAGCCTTCGTCGCCCGCGGCGCACCATCACACGCCCGAAGAACGTCACGTCATGGACTACGTCCGGACCGTGTACAAGCGGCGCTGGATCGCCATCCCCGTGTTCCTCGTGGTCGCGGTGGTCGGGGTCCTCAACACCGTGCGCGAGGTCCCGCTCTACCAGGCGCGGACACAGCTGCTGATCGACAAGGACACGCCGACGATCGCCACGCTGGACCAGATGTTCCAGTCGCAGGACGGCTGGTTCAACGATGCGTTCTACCAGACGCAGTACCGCATCCTGCAGAGCCGCAGCCTCGCGAAGCGCGCGATCGACGAGCTGAAGATGTGGAACGAGCCGCTCGGCAAGCCGGTCGAGGCGCCGATGCCGCTCGACCCGATTGCGCTCGCCCGGATGGGGGCCTCGGCTGCGTATCACGGCGCGAAGGGACTGGTCGGCGCCGACACGCCCGCCCCGGCCGAACGCCCGGCCGAGCCGCGCGGTGCCGACGAAACCGCGGAGCAGGCCGGCAAGATCGACGAGTTCCAGGGCGGGGTTTCAATCGAACCCGTCCGCAACAGCAGCCTGGTCGACATCCTCTACACGTCCACCGACCCCGACTTCGCCGCCAAGGCCGCCAACGCCCTGGCCCGCGCCTACATCGGGCAGAGCATGGAGTACCGCTTCTCTGAATCGAAGGAAACCGCCGACTGGCTCGGCCAGCAGCTGACCGAACAGCGCAAGGCGCTCGAGGCCAGCGAGGCGGCCCTGCAGGCGTACCGCGAGAAGAACGGCGCAGTCTCCGTCGCCGACAGCGCCTCGAACATCGTGGTACAGCGCCTGAGCGACCTCAACACGGCCCTCACGAAGGCGAAGACGGAGCGCATCAACAAGGAAGCGGTCTACAACCAGCTGAAGTCGGCCGAGGTGAGCGGCAAGCTCGATACCTTCCCGGCCGTCCTGGCCAACGACTACATCCAGAAGCTGCGATCGGACCTCTCGGACCTGCAGCGGCAGCAGGTGCAGCTCGCGGAGCGCTACGGTGAGCGCCACGCCGAGATGATCAAGATCAAGGCGTCGATCGAATCGGCCGACGCGAAGCTGAAGCTCGAACTCGGCAAGGTCGTCGAGTCGGTGCGCAACGAGTACCAGGCCGCGCTCAGCGAGGAGCAGAGCCTGCAGAGCGCGCTCAACAACCAGAAGGCCGAGGCGCTCAGCCAGAACCGCACCGGCATCGAGTTCGGCGTGCTGCAGCGCGAGGTGGAGAGCAACAAGCAGCTCTACGAGAGCCTGATGCAGCGGACGAAGGAGACCGGCATCTCCAGCGAGCGCAAGTCGACCAACATCCGAGTCATCGACGCCGCGCGCGTGCCGACCTCACCGATCTCGCCGAACCTGCGCCGCGCCGTCATGCTATCGCTGGTCGCCGGCCTGGCACTCGCGCTCGGCCTGGTGTTCTTCGTCGACTACATGGACAACCGGCTGAAGACGCCGCAGGACCTGAAGGCCTACCTCGGCGTGCCGTTCCTCGGCATGGTGCCGGCGGTACCGAAGGGCAAGGGTTCCGTGAACCCGCTCCTGACGGACGTGGACGCGCCGAGCTTCTCGGAGGCGTTCAAGACGGTCCGCACCAACGTGCTCTTCTCCTCGGCCGAGGACGGCCTGCGCACCCTCGTGGTTACCAGCGCGGGGCCTGGTGAAGGCAAGAGCATCTGCTCCGCCAACATCGCGATCGCGCTCGCGCAGACCGGGCTGCGCGTGCTGCTGGTCGATGCCGACATGCGGCGGCCGCGCGTCCACGAGATCTTCGAGGCGGCGGAGGAACCGGGCCTGTCGAACCTGCTGACGGGCAACGCGAAGGCCAGCGAGGTGATCCAGAAGTCGAAGGTCAACGGCCTCTGGCTGATGTCCGCCGGCCACATCCCGCCGAATCCGGCCGAACTCCTCAGCTCGCCGCGCTTCGTCGACTTCCTCGGCGCCCTCGAGGATCACTTCGACTGGGTGGTGCTCGACACCCCGCCGGTGCTCGTCGTCGCCGACTCGATGGTGGTGGCCAACAAGGCGACCGGCGTCGTCTTTGTCGTGGGCGCCGACCAGACCAACCGCAACGCCGCCCGCACGGCCATCGACCAGCTGACGTCCACCAACGCGAACGTCATCGGCTCGATGCTCAACCGCGCCGACGTGCATCGCCACTCGCACTACTACTCCACGTACTACAAGAAGGAGTACGCCCGCTACTACGTCAAGCCGCAGTAGCAGGGCATGCGGCCGTGCGTCTGCTGTACCTGACACCGACGTCTGCCATGGGCGGGGCCGAGCGCGTGCTGCTCGACATCCTCGCCCTGGTCCGGCGCTCGAGGCCGGACTGGCCGCTCGGGCTGATCGTCGGCAACGACGGTCCGCTCGCCGACGGCGCACGGGCGCTCGGCGTCACGACGAGGGTGCTGCCGTTCCCGCGCGACTTCGCGCAGCTGGGCGACGCGGGCCTCGGTTCCGCCGGCACCTGGGCACGGTTCGCGCGGCTGGCCGTCGGCGGCAGCCTGTCCACGATCCGGTACGCGCAGCAGCTCCGCGCGGAAATCTCGGCCTTCGCGCCCGACGTGGTGCACTCGAACGGCATCAAGATGCACGTGCTCGGCGCGCTGGCCCGACCGTCGCGGGCGGCGCTCATCTGGCACTTCCACGACTACCCGAGCGCACGTCCCGTCACCAGCCGCATCATCCGCTCGCTCCGATCGCGGTGCAGTGCCGTCGTCGCGGTCTCTGAACATGTGGCAGCTGACATCCGGAGTGAGCTCGGCCCGTCGGTCGATGTGCGCACGATCTGGAATTCGGTCGATCTGTCACGCTTCGCGCCCGATGGCGCAGCTGCCGACCTGGATGCGCTGGCCGGACTTCCGCCGGCCGAGCCAGGCACGGTGCGCGTCGGGCTGGTGGCCACGTTCGCGCGATGGAAGGGGCACCTCCTGTTCCTCGACATGCTGAGCCGCCTTGCACCAGGACGACCGGTCCGCGGGTACATCGTCGGCGGGCCGCTGTACGAGACGCAGGCGAGCCAGGTCTCCATGGCGGAACTTCGGGCCGAGGTCGAGCGGCTCGGTCTTGGAGCCCGCGTCGGCCTCACGGGGTTCACCGACGCCGCGGCCGCACTTCGCAGCCTGGACGTCGTCGTGCACGCGAGCACCCTGCCGGAACCGTTCGGGCTCGTGATCGCCGAGGCGATGACCATTGGACGGGCGGTCGTGATCAGCGGCGACGGCGGCGTCGCGGAGCTGGTCGTGCCCAACGAGACAGGACTCGTCTATCCCACCGGGCAGGTCGATGTGCTCACGGCCCGCGTGGCCAGCCTGATCGACGACGAACCGCGGCGGCGGCGACTCGGCGCGGCCGCACATGCCGCGGCGCTCCGGCAGTTCGATCCGGAGCGCGTCTCGCGCGAGATTACCGAGCTGTACGCCCACCTCGGCACCGCGCGCGAAGAGGCCGCATGATGCCGGCCCTCCAGCACTCCGCGTTGCCGCAGCCATCGGCGCACAGCCATGCCCCCGCTGTGGCGGCACGGCCGACCGCACGGTCGTACCGGCTGGCGGTGTTCAGCTACGGCCTGCCCTGCCCCGGGCAGAAGCGCGGCGGCATCGAACAGGTGGCGCACGACCTGGCGAACGCGCTGGTCGAGCGTGGACACGCGGTCACGGTCTTCTCGTACGACCCGGCACCGCCCGACGCACGGTACGAGGTGCGAGGCCTGCCCCTCCGCGCCTTCGTCACGAGCTGGCTCGGACGACGCATTACGATGGGCTATCTCGGCAACGCCATCGCGCTGCTGGCCAGCTACACCGGCTTCGACGCCATCGTCGCCCATGGGGACAGCCTGCTGCTGCCACTCACCGGCAAGCCGGTTGTGCGGGTGATGCACGGCAGCGCGCGCGAAGAGGCGCGGTCCGCCACGTCGATCGGCCGGACGGTCCTGCAGTACGGCGTCTACGTCCAGGAGTTGCTGACGGCGCGGCTTCAGCGCGGCACCGTGGGCATCAGCGAGAACACGCGCGTCTCGAATCCGTTCGTTCGGCGCGTGATCCCCGACGGCATCGACCTCGACGTCTTCGCTCCAGCCGACGGCGAACGCAGCGCCACGCCGATGGTGCTGTTCGTCGGTGCGATGGGCGGCCGGAAGCGCGGTGCGTGGCTGCTCGAGCGGTTCCAGCGCGAGATCAGGCCGGCGTTCCCGGATGCGGAGCTGCATCTCGTGTGCACGCCCGGCGAACCCGCTGACGGCGTGCACTATCACACGGGGCTCGAACGCCCGGCACTCGCCGCACTCTACCAGCGCGCGTGGGTGTACGCCTCGCCTTCCACCTACGAGGGATTCGGCCTGCCTTACGTGGAGGCGATGGCGTGCGGCACCCCGGTCGTCGCCTCGTCGAACCCCGGCAGCCTCGAAGTGCTCTCCGGCGGCCGCTATGGTCTCGTGGTGGACGACGAGGCGTTCGCGTCGACCATCTGCCGTCTGCTCGGCTCGCGCGCCGAACGGGAGGCGCTCGGCCGTGCCGGACTCGCCCGCGCCGCGGACTACGACATCAGGCGCAGCGCGGCGGCCTATGAGGCCGTCATCGAGGAGCTCGTGGCCCATGGCTGACCGCACCCTGTCGGATATCGATCAGGCAATGTCCGACGCCACGGCGCGGCGGCTCGCGCGTGTCCGCGCGCCGCAGCCCGGCCGGGCGGCCACGGCGCCGGCGCGGCCGGTGCAGGCCGCACCGCGGGCCGAGCAGGGCGAGACGTACGACCACCTCGACGTCATCGTCACGGCCTCTCTCGTGCTGCAGTTCCTCTCGGCGGCGGTCCTCTTCGCCCCGGGCACCCAGCCGCTGCGCACGTACGTGCGCGCCATGCCGTACATCGGGGCGCTGCTGCCGCTTGGGTACTACGTCACCCGGCACGTGCGCAGCTGGCAGCCCGCCGGGGCGGGCGCGCTGATTGGCGCCCTGCTGCTGCTCACGCTGAACCTGCTGCACCCGACGTCCCAGATGAGCGCGGGCATCGCCCAGTGCATCTTCCAGCTGGCCATCACGGCACCGATGTTCTGGATGTCCAAGGCGGTTCGATCGACGAAGCAGTTCCAGCAGATGCTGGTGCTCGTCTTCCTCATGAACTTCGTGAGCGCCGGACTCGGCGTGCTGCAGGTGTATGCGCCCGAACGGTTCCTGCCGGGTCAGTTCAGTACGCAGCTGCGCGAGGACTACCTCGGCTCACTCACGTATGTCGGGAGCGACGGGCGCATCATCACGCGCCCGCCCGGACTCAGTGACGTGCCCGGAGGCGCGGCTGTCGCGGGTGGCGTAGCCGCAGTGCTGGGCCTCGGCCTCACCTTCCGGGCGACCACACCCTGGCAGACGGCCGGCGCGCTCGCTGCGGTGCTCGTCGGTGTGGCGGTGGTGTACCTGACGCAGGTCCGGTCGGTCTTCCTGATGATCGTGGCCGCCGCCATGGTGCTGACCCTGATCACCCTGAAGCTCGGCCGCCTCGGGCGGGCCAGCTGGCTGATGGTCGGCGGTGGCGCGGTGCTCGTCGGGTCGTTCCTCTGGGCCACGTCGCTCGGCGGCGACGTCGTCAACGAGCGGTTCGTCGGCATCTCCCAGCAGGGCGCCGTCGGCGTGTTCCAGCAGAACCGCGGCTCGTTTCTCAGCGAGACACTTGGCGACCTGCTGACGAAGTACCCGCTCGGCGCCGGCGTGGGCCGGTGGGGCATGATGAACACGACGTTCGGCGATCCGAACGCTTTCCGCGCCGCGCCGATTCACGTCGAAATCCAGCTCACGGGATGGCTGCTCGACGGCGGCCTGCCGATGTGGCTCCTCTACGGGGGCGCAGTCCTCATCTCGATCTTCGCCGCCTTCAGGCTGGCGGAGTCGCCGGATCCCGTCATCGCCGATCTCGCCCTGATTTCCGTGGCCCTGCAGGTCTTCATCGCCGGGCTCGCGATGGCGGGACCAATCTTCAATACGCAGATGGGCGTGCTCTTCTGGTCGTGCGCGGCCGGCCTGCACGGGGCCTCACTCGGCCTGCGCGCCGGCAAGCCCGACGGGCGCACCTCGCCGCACGGGTCACACTCGTGACCACGACCCGACTCCGACCCTCGCGCGGCTGGGTGGGCCTGGACATCCCGGAGCTCCTTCGCTTCAGGCACCTGCTCGCGGCGTTTGCCGAGCGTGACGTCAAGCTGCGGTATCGGCAGACGCTGCTCGGCGCGCTGTGGGTGGTGATCCAGCCGCTCTTTGCCGCCGGCATCTTCAGCTTCGTCTTCGGTGTCGTCGCCGGCATGACCACGTCGTCCGGCCAGCCGTACTTCGTCTTCAGCTTCACGGGGCTGCTGGCCTGGAACGTCTTCGCCTCGACGCTGACGCGCACGGCCACGTGCATGATCGGCAACACCAGCATCGTCACGAAGGTCTACTTCCCGCGACTGGTGCTGCCGCTCTCGACGATTGCCTCGACACTCGTCGACTTCGCCGTGCCCGCAGTCGTGCTGCTGGCGATCCTGCCGTTCGTGGGGATCCGCCCCGGCTGGCCCGCACTCCTCGTACCGATCTGGATCGTGCTCGTCCTGGTGCTGGCGCTTGGCGCGGGACTCATCGCCGCCGCGCTGACCATCGATTACCGCGACGTCCAGTACCTGCTCCCGCTGCTCGTGCCATTCCTGCTCTACGCGAGCCCTGTGGCATGGGAGGTCAGCCGCATCCCGGAGGCGTACCGGTTCTGGTATCACCTGTCCAATCCGCTCGCCAGCCTGATCGATGGCTTCCGCTGGTCGGTCCTCGGGACCGCTCCGCCCTCGGCCGCCGGCGTCGCGTACGCGGTGATCGCGAGCGCGCTGATCTTCGTGTTCGGCGCGGCCGTGTTCCGCCGGGCCGAGCGCCGCGTCGCGGATGTGATCTGAGGTGCGGCGTCCATGACCGGCATCTCCGTCATCATCGCGGCGTTCAACGCGGCCGGGCGCCTTGGCCCGACACTCGAACATCTCGCCGCGCAGCAGGTACCCGAGGGCATCGCCTGGGAGCTGATCGTGGTCGACAACAACTCGACCGACGACACGTCCGCGTGTGCGCGCGCGACCTGGGAACGCGTCTCCTCCGTCCCGCTGCGTGTCGCCCGTGAACTCGAGCCCGGCGTCGCCGCCGCACGGGCGTGCGGGGTGGCGATGGCCCGCTACGATCTCGTCGGATTCATCGACG
The DNA here is from genome assembly GCA_046331345.1 of Vicinamibacterales bacterium. Taxonomy (GTDB): domain Bacteria; phylum Acidobacteriota; class Vicinamibacteria; order Vicinamibacterales; family CAVVIG01; genus CAVVIG01. Next base: position 146,024 of record JAXLRA010000011.1, read on the forward strand.
ATGACAACTGGGTCGATCCGCACTGGGTCGCCACGGCCGTCAACGTGATGACCGCGCATCCCGAGGCGGGCGCCTGCGGCGGGTGCAACACCGCCCACTACGAGACGGAACCGCCGTCCTGGCTGCCGCCCGTTGCGGCGAATCTGGCGATCGGCCCGCAGGGCACGGAAGCCGGGGACATCACCGACTCGCGTGGACTCCTCTGGGGCGCCGGGCTCGTGGTGCGCCGCCAGGCCTGGCTCGACTCCGGCAGTTGCGGCGTCGAGCCGGCGCTGGCCGGACGGATCGGTACGTCGCTGATGGCCGGCGAGGACTCCGAGCTGTGCCTCCGCCTCCGCGTGGCCGGCTGGCGGCTCTGGTACGACCCGCGTCTGCGCCTCACGCACGCCATCGGCCGCTCGCGCCTGACCTGGTCGTACATCAAGCGGCTCTACCGGGGCGCGGGGGCCGGCACACCGCTGCTCGACGCGTACTACGTCGCCATGCGCCACACCGGCGCGTGGACGCTGACCGACCGCCTGCGCTGGTCGTGGCCGTGGCAGGCCCTGCGGGCGGCGCAGTCGGTGCTCGCGATGCGGCTGCAGACACTCGGCAGCCCGGAAGGCGCACCTGCCCGCCTGGCGTACGAGAGCATGCACGGCCGCCTCCTGAGCCTGCTCCGCCTTCGTGGGCTGTACTCACGCCGCATTCGCGAGGGTGTAGCCGCCGTGCGCGCGCGAGGCACGGCCCGATCCGGGCGGCTGGACCATGTGGCCACACGGGACGTGAGCCATGCCCGTTAAGCCGGTTGCCATCAGCGCCAGGGGCGTGGCAAAGCGCTACTGGCTCAGTCGCGCACAGAAGTCCTCCACCCTCGGTGAGGCGCTCATGCGCCGCGCCCGCAATCCGTTCGCCCGTGACGCGCGCGACGAGTTCTGGGCCCTGCGTGACATCAGCTTCGACATCGAACAGGGCGACGTCGTCGGTCTCATCGGCCGGAACGGCGCCGGCAAGAGCACGCTCCTGAAGGTGCTCTCGCGGATCACGGAGATGACCACTGGCGAGGTGGACCTGCACGGCAGGGTCGGAAGCCTCCTCGAGGTGGGCACCGGCTTCCACCAGGATCTGACCGGCCGCGAGAACATCTTCATGAACGGCGCGATGCTGGGCATGACGCGGAGCGAAATCCGCGAGCAGTTCGACGCCATTGTCGCGTTTGCCGGTGTCGAGCGTTTCATCGACACGCCCGTCAAGCGTTACAGCAGCGGCATGTACGTCCGGCTGGCGTTCGCCGTGGCCGCGCACCTGCGCAGCGAGATCCTCATCGTGGACGAAGTGCTGGCGGTCGGCGACGCGGAATTCCAGGCCAAGTGCCTCGGGAAGATGCGGGACATCAGCACCGACGGCCGGACGGTCATCTTCGTCAGCCACAACATGCACTCGATCTCCCTGCTGTGCTCGCGCGGGATCGTGCTCGACGCCGGACGCGTGTCGTTCGTCGGCGATCCGGCAGAGGCGATCGCCGCCTACGGGCGCCAGTTCGCGGCGCAGGCCGCTGGCGGGGACACCGACCCCGCCCGCCGTCGTGGCACGGGCGACTACCGGTTCGGCCGGGTGCAGATGGCCAGCAGTTCAGCCCGACCGTCCGACTCGCACCGCCTCACGTTCGAGATCAGGCGCGCGAAGGGCACGATCGGCCGTTTCTATCCGTCGGCGCATATCGTGGACGAGCGGGGAATGGACGTCGTCCAGATGGATGGCCGGTTCGTCGGCTGCTGGATCACCGACGCGGACGCCATCGAGGGCGAGCTCGTGGTGACGCAGCCCTGGCTGAAGCCGGGGCGGTACCACGTCGACCTGTTCCTGTGCACGGAAAGCGAGGTAGTGGATCACTACCCGCAGGCGTGCACCTTCGAAGTGAACTCGGTGATGCCGTACCCGTATTCCGCGAGCGCCAGCGCCACGCAGTCCGGCGTCGTGCTCGCCGACTTTGCGTGGCATGCGCACGAGGTCTCGCCGGTGTCGCGGCCGTGACGGCCGCCTCACGACCGCCGCGGGTCGTGCACACCGTGCCCGCGCTCTTCACGGCCGACGACGGCATCATCGGCGGTGCCGAGCGGTACGTCCTCGAACTGGCCCGTCACATGGCGGACCGGGTGCCGACGACGCTCGTCACCTTCGGGAACCGTGCGCGCGAAGAGGAGGCCGGCCGGCTTCGCGTCCGCGTGATCGGGTCGCCGTGGCACGTGCGCGGCCAGGCGGCGAACCCGTTCTCGCTGAAGCTCCTGCCCGCGGTGCTCGGCGCCGACGTGATTCACTGTCACCAGCAGCACATCGTCACGAGCAGCGTGTCGGCCGCGGCGGCGCGGCTCACGGGCCGGCGCGTGTTCTGCTCCGATCTTGGCGGCGGAGGGTTCGACATCTCGACCTACGTCTCGACCGACGCGTGGTTCCACGGGCACCTGCACATCAGCGAGTACAGCCGCCACGTGTTCGGGCACGACGGGCTGCCGACGGCACGCGTCATCTGGGGCGGCGTGGACACGGCCAAGTTCGCTCCCGCCGATGTGGCCCGCACGGGACGCGTGCTGTTCGTCGGTCGCGTGCTGCCCCACAAGGGCGTCGACTCGCTGGTTCGCGCGCTCCCACCCGGCCTGGCGCTCGACATCGTTGGCCAGGTGCGGGACGGGCAGTACCTGGACGATCTGCGGCGGCTGGCCGCCGGCAAGGACGTGTCCTTCCACCACGACTGGGACGACCGTGCGATCGTCCGCGCCTACCAGTCCGCACTGTGCATCGTGCTGCCAAGCGTGTACGACACGATGTATGGCCATCACACCGCCGTGCCCGAGCTGCTGGGCCAGACGCTGATCGAAGGCATGGCGTGCGGCACGCCAGCCATCGGCACGCGGGTCGCCAGCATCCCGGAGATCATCGACGACGGGGTCAACGGGTTCCTGGTTCCGCAGAACGATCCTGACGCGCTGCGGGGCGTCCTCTCGACGCTGGCTGGCGATCCGGCGCTCGCGGCACGCATGGGCGAGGCGGCGCGTCAGCGTGTGCTGGAGAAGTTCACCTGGACTCGCGTCGTGGACGCGTGTCTTGCGGCGTACGCGGCATAGGGACGGGACATGAGCGAACCAGCGGCCAACGCGACGAGTGCGAGCCAGGCGTCCTACGACGACTGGCACGGCCGGTACGATGTCGACACGAGGGTCGACACGCCGTGGCACACGCTGCTCCAGCAGCGCCTGCACACGGAAGACCTGGCGGGACGACGGATCCTCGAGATTGCGTGCGGAAGGGGCGGCTTCGCCTGCTGGCTTTCGACGCAGCCGGCCCGCCCTGCCGTGGTCGTCGCGGCGGACTTCTCCGTGACGGCCGTGACCAAGGGTCTGGGCTTCGCGCGCGCGTCCGGCATCGACCGCGTCACCTGGAACGTCGCGGATGCCCAGCAGCTGCCGTTCGGCGATGCGAGCATGGACACCGTGATTTCCTGCGAAACGATCGAACACCTGCCGAGCCCTCGACGCGCGCTGGCCGAGTTCGCACGGGTCCTTCGCCCCGGTGGCCGCCTCTATCTCACGGCGCCGAACTACTTCGGTCCGATGGGGCTCTATCGCGGCTACCTGCGCGTGGTCGGGCGGCCGTTTACGGAGGAGGGACAGCCAATCAACCGCTTCCTCATGCTGCCTCGGACTGGCGCCTGGGTGCGGGCACTGGGGCTGAAGGTGGAACGCATCGAGTCGATCGGCCACTACGCGCCGTGGCCGGGACGCCCCCCCGTGCGCTTCCCGGCGCTCGACGGGGTCGGTCCGCTGAAGTGGTTCGGTCTTCACAGCCTGATCGTCGCCCGCAAGGCCGGCGCGCGGTGAAGCACCTGGGCGGGCCATGAAGATCGCGCTTATCAACTGGTCGGACCGCCACGTGGGCGGCGCAGAGACCTACATCGCGCAGATGCTCGAGGCGCTGGATGCCGCCGGGCACCAGCTGGCCTTCTGGGCCGAGGGGCACACGCCGCAGGAGCGGCCGGCGATTGCCGTACCCTCGCGCGTGGAACCGCTCGCGGGCGGATGGGCGGACGGGCAGCGCGACCTGACCGCGCTGCGGGCGTGGTCGCCGGACGTGCTGTTCGTCCATGGTCTCGTCGATCCGGACTGCGAGCAGGCGCTTCAGGACGTGGCCCCGGCCGTGTTCTTTGCGCACAACTACTACGGCACCTGCATCACGGGGTCGAAGACACACACCGCGCCCGCCGTGGCGCCGTGCAGCCGGCGCTTCGGGCCGGCGTGCCTCGCACAGTTCTATCCGCGCCGGTGTGGCGGCCTCAACCCGTTGACGATGTGGACCGAGTACGGCCGGCAGTCGGCGCGCCGGGCGCACCTGCCCCGGTACGCAGCCGTTTTGACGTTCTCCGAGCACATGCGGCGCGAGTACCTGTCGCACGGCGTGGCGGTCGATCGCCTGCACCGTGTGCCGCCGGTCGTGGCACCGCCGCGCGACCACGCCGCCGAGGTGCGAACCGGCCGTCCCCCACACCGGCTCGTCTTTGCGGGACGGCTCGATCCGTTGAAGGGCTGCCGCGTGCTCATCGACGCCCTGCCCGGCGCGCAGGCCGCCATCGGGGCGGCGCTCGAACTGGTGGTGGCCGGTACCGGTCCTGACGACGCGGCGTGCCGTGAGGCGGCTCGGCGTGTTACCCGAGGCCGAACGGATCTTGCGGTGGACTTCAGGGGCTGGCTGCCGAGGGGAAATACGGGAGCCCTGCTCCGATCTGCGGACCTCGTCGTGATGCCGAGCCTCTGGCCGGAACCGCTCGGTCTCACGGGCCTCGAGGCGCTGGTGCGCGGGGTGCCGGTCACGGCGTTCGCTGTCGGTGGGATTCCCGAGTGGCTCGAGGACGGCATCACCGGCACGCTGGCGTCCGGTGCGGCACCGACCCCCGCGGGGCTTGCAGCGGCCATTGCGCGTGCGCTTCTCGATCCGGGCCTGGCCCGGCACGTCCGAGAAAACGCGGCCGGGTATGCCGCGCAGTGGTCGCTCGATCGACACCTGGAGCAGGTGCTGGCCGTGTTCGACGGTGTCGTCGCGCGGCCGCTCGGCGCGAGGTTCGTGTCGTGAGAGTCCTCGTCGCGCACGACGTGCCCGGCACGCGCGAGGGCGGCATGACGCGGATCATGCGGTTCATCCATGCGCGCCTGGCCACGCGCGGGTACGAGACGGAGTACCTCCACGCGGAGGACGTGCAGGGGCGCGCCACTCTCAGGCGCGTCCTCTTCCCCGCTGCGGTCTTCTCGCACGTGCGGGCGGCTGCCGCGTCTGGCCGGCGCTACGACATCGTCAACATCCACGAGCCGAGCGCACTGGTCACGCTCCTGCGACGCCGTGCGGCCGGTTCACCTCGTGTGGTGGTCACGACGCACGGCGTGGAGCAGCGCGCCTGGGAGCTGGCACTCGAGGAAGCGCGGCTGGGACGCGAGGGGCCCTCGCGCAAGACCCGTGTGGTCTACCCGGCGACCAGCCTCTGGCAGTCGCGCTACAACCTGCGGCATGCCGACCATGTCCTCTGCCTCAACGAGGAGGATCGCGAGTATCTCCGCACCCGCTTCGGGGTGCCGGCGGAGCGCACCACGCGCATGGTCCCGGGGGCTGACAGCGTGTACGCACAGGCCGTCGCGGGCCGCGACTATTCGGCTGTCCGGCGGCTGCTCTTCGCGGCCACCTGGCGCAAGAACAAGGGGATCGAAGACCTGGTGCCGGCGGTCGAGGCGCTTTTGGACCGCTCGCCTGAGCTCGAGTTCATCGTCCTTGGCGGCGGTGTGCCGGACGAGGTCGTGCTGTCGGCGTTCAGCGCACGCTTCCGGTCGCGTGTGCGGTGCGAGCGCACGTCGAACGAGCGTGAGACGGCCGACGCGTTCGCCCGCGCCGACCTGCTGCTGCTCCCCAGCCTGTTCGAGGGCACGCCGTTGACCTTGATGGAAGCGATGATGAGCGGGCTGCCGATCGTGACCACGCGCGTCTGTGGCATGCGCGATGTGATCGACGACGGGCGCAACGGCCTGCTGATTCCGATCCGCGCGCCGCAGGCGATCGTGGACGCGGTCGACAGGCTTCGCGCCGACAGCAGCCTGCGCCGAGCCCTCGGCACGGCGGCGCAGCGCGACGCGGTCGAGCGGTATACGTGGGATCGGGCCGCCGGACGTATCGGGGATGCGTATGACCGGCTGCTGCACATTCAGACGAAGGCGGCCGTGTCATGAGCGCACCGCAGGCGTGGCACCTCATCACGTGCGAGTATCCGCCGCAGATCGGCGGCGTCGCCGCGTACTCGCAGCAGGTGGCTGCGGCACTCGTGCGCGCGGGAGAAGCGGTGCACGTCTGGGGTCCCGGGCACGAGGGGGACCAGACCGGGCCGGACGGGGTCGTGGTCCACAGGCGGCTCGGCTCGTTCTCCCTGCGCGACTGCGTCCGCACGGGCCGGGCGCTCGATGCCTTCGCTCGGCGGCGGCTGTTCGTGCAGTGGGTGCCGCACGGCTACGGGTGGAAGTCCATGAACCTGCCCTTCGCCGCCTGGCTGGCCTGGCGTGCGCGCGTGCGCGGCGACGATCTGCACGTGATGGTGCACGAGCCGTACATGAGGGTGACGTGGCCCCCCTCTCATGTGGTCGCGGCCAGCGTCGAGAAGGTGATGCTCTGGCTGATCGGTCGTGCCGCCTCGCACGTGTGGATCAGCACGCCGAGCTGGGAGCCGTTCGTCCGCCGCTACACGCGCCGGCAGACGCCGTTGGCCTGGCTCGCGATTCCCGCACCCGACGGGGTGCCGGCGCACGCGCCGGACGCGCCGGAGGCTGCGACGCCTGCGCCCGTCATCGGGCACTTCAGCACGCATTCCCCGGTGGTGACGGCCATGCTCGGACCGGCCCTGGCCGCGGCCCTGCGCACGACGAGCGAGGCCACCGCCCTGCTGATGGGCCGTGACGGCGACCGGTATCGGGATCAGTTCGTGCGGCACTACCCCGATCTGGCGGGCCGCGTGATGGCCACCGGCGTCCTCGATATCGGCAGCGTGGTCAGCCGGATGCGCGAGTGCGCCATCATGCTGCAGCCGTTTCCGGACGGCATCACGGCGCGCAACACGTCCATGCTGCTGGCCCTGGCGGCCGGAGCCTGCGTGGCCAGCAACACGGGTCCACTGACAGAGGCTCTCTGGGCGGCACAGCCGGCGGTGGCGCTCGCGGACGGCGTCGACCCGGCCCGCCTCGCCGCCGTCACCAATGCCCTGTTGGCCGATCGGCCGAGGCGCCTGGCGCTCGGCGCCGCGGCGCGTCGGCTGTACGCCGAGCAGTTCGACATCAGCCGCAGCGCGGCCGTGCTGGCCGGCTCCGTTCGTGCCGATACTCCGGGCGCGCCCCGCGCATCCCATGCCGAAGCCTAAGGTCCTCTTCTTCGTCGAAGGGTTCACCGACATCCGGTTCGTGACCGGGCTCAGCGAGATTGCCGAGCTGACGCTCTGCGTTCCGACGGGGCACTACCGGTCGAGCGGGCTCAGGCAGCGTGTCGAGGACAGCGGCGCGAGGGTCGCCGTCGCGGAGATCGACGGTGGCCGGCTGTCGTACCAGGCGCGTTCGTGCTCGTGGCTCTGGGCGCACGCGCGCGAGTTCGACGTGATCCTGTCCCAGGAACTGCTGCGCGGGTCGCTGAACGCGACCGTGGTGGGCGCCTTGCGCGGCGTCCCCGTAGTCACGACCATGGCGCTCCCACCGGTCGAGTACTTCCGCTGCCGGCGCCGGCGCGGCCAGATCGGCCCGGTCGTGGCCTTCGCGGGAGAGGCGATCATCCGGACGCTGATGACCGTCAATGGACGGCTGTCCTCGACGTGCGTGGTCCTGGGCCGGTACCTCGAGGGGATCGCCTCGCAGTATTGCCGGCGGACCGACCCGGGCGGGTACTACGGCATCGATACGCGGCTCTTCACGCCGGCCACTCCGGACGAACAGCTCGCACTGCGCCGCAAGTGGAGCCTGCCGGAAGACAAGTTCGTCATCTTCCTCTCGAGCCGCATCAGCCACGAGAAGGATCCCGAGACGGTGCTCCGCGCGACGGCGCTGGCGCGCGAGCGCGGGCTGGACGCCGTCCTGCTGAACCTCAGTGGTGGATTCCGGCAGTTCCTCGATACGGCACGCTCACTCGGGCTGCCCGACGTCGAGCGGTGGGTGATGGGACGCGAAGCCGTACACCCGATGAAGGAAGTAGCCGACTTCTTCAAGGCCTCAGACCTCGTCGCGCAAGGGTCGCTCGAGGAGGGCCTTGGCCTCTCGCCGCTGGAAGGCCTCGCCTGTGCGATTCCGGTTGTGGCCACCAACGTGGGCGGCATGGCCGTCACGCTGCCCGGCTACGCGCGGCTCACGCCCGTGGGCGATGCCGAGGCCATGGCGCGCGAGATCCTGTGGGTCAGCCAGCACCGCGAGGCGGCGCGTGCACAGGCGCTCGAAGGACGGGCCATGGTCGAGCGCGACTGGTCGAGAGCAAAGGCGTTCAGCGATCTGGCGGCCGTGTTCGAGCGGGTGGTGCACGAAGCGGCCGGGACCGCGGCGCCCACGCAGCCGTCACTGGGGCACCATGGCTGATCGGCGGACACGAGTCGGTATCGTGGCCGACCTGCTGGAGGAGCGCTGGCCCAGCATGGACCTGGTGGCCGACATGCTGATGGCGCACCTGACGCCGGACGCCGCGTCGCATCTGGACGTGGCCCTGCTCCGCCCGTCGCTGACACCGTCGCTGCTGACACGGGTGGGACGGGTGGCACGGATGGATCGCTACGTCCGCCGCTTCTCGGACTACCCCGCGTGGCTGCGGGCACGCGCCGCACAGTTCGATGTCTTCCATGTGATCGATCACAGCTACGCGCACGTGGTCCACGCGTTGCCGGCGGAGCGGACGATCGTCACCTGTCATGATGCCGACGCGTTCCTGCCGCTCGTGGCCCCGGAACTGACGACCTCGCGCCTGCCGCTGGCGCTCGTGCGCCGGATTCACCGCGGCCTCCGCGCCGCGCGCATCGTGGCCTGTCCGAGCGCGGCCACTCGCGACGAACTCTTGCAGTTCCGCCTCGTCGAGCCGGAGCGCGTGCAGGTAGTGTGGAACGGCGTGCACCCGGAACTGACCCCTGAGGCGAACCGCGACGCCGACGCGTTCGTGCGCAGCCTGCTCGGCGAACCCGACGGTCATCTCGATCTCCTGCACGTCGGGACGTGCATCCCGCGCAAGCGCATCGACCGCCTGCTCGAGATCGTGGCGGCGCTGCGCGCACGCGACCCCCGCGTCAGGCTGCTCAAGGCGGGGGGCTCGTTCACGCCCGCACAGGAGGCGCTGGCGCAGTCCCTTGGGCTTGCGGATGCCATCGTGCAGGTCCCCTTCCTGACCACCGCCCAGCTGGGCGCCCTCTATCGTCACGCGGCGGTCGTGCTCGCCACGTCGTCTCGCGAGGGATTCGGGCTGCCAGTGGCCGAGGCCCTGGCGTGCGGCACCTCGGTGGTGGCGACGGACCTCCCGGTGTTCCGCGAGGTTGGCGGCGCGGCGGCAGCGTACGCTCCGCTGGCCGACACCTCGGCGTGGTGTGCGGCCGTGTGGAACACCCTCGACGGCAGCGCGTCGCCGGAGCACAAGGCGGCCACGCGGGCGCGCAACGTGGCCTCGGCGTCACGCTTCTCCTGGCGCGCCTACGCGGCAGCGATGACCGCGCTGTACGACACGGTGGCCGCCGGTGCCCGCGCGACCTCCGCACAGGTGGTGGCCTGATGGCCCTCCGCGTCCTGCACGTCGGCAAGTTCTATCCGCCCGCGCGCGGCGGCATGGAGAAGGTGCTCCAGGTGCTCGCCGAAGCCGAACGCGGCGCCGTGGACAACCACGTGCTCGTGGCAAACGAGTCGCGTGAGACGGTGCATGAAACCGTGAACGGCGTGCCCGTCACACGGGTGGGCGCGCTCACGCGGGTCGGTGCCGTGGCCGTCTGCCCGACCTTCCCGTACTGGATGCGGCGGCAGCCTGCGGACGTGATGGTGATTCACGAACCCAACCCGGTGGCGCTCGTGGCGCACGCGCTGATGCGTCCGCGCGCCCCGGTGATCTTCTGGGTGCACGCCGAGGTGGTCCGCCCGGCGTGGAAATACAAGCTGTTCTACCGCCCGTTCCTGCGACGCATCCTGCGGCTCTCGGCGCGCATCGTGGTTGCATCGCCGCAGGTGGCGGAGCACGCGGCCGAACTCCAGCCGTTCCGCGACAAGTGCGTGGTCATTCCGTATGCGCTGGACCCGGATCAGCACGCGCGGACACCCGCCATCAGCGCGCGGGTCGATGCCATTCGTGCCGAGGGTTCCGAACCCCTGGTGCTGTTCGTCGGCCGGCTGGTGCCGTACAAGGGGGTCGACGTCCTCATCCGGGCGCTCGCGCAGGTGAACGCCCGCGCCGTCATCGTGGGCGACGGCCCGCTCCGGGTCGAACTCGAGGCCCTCGCGCACACGTGCGGAGTGGCGAACCGGGTGCGCTTTGCCGGCAATGCCTCCAGCGAAGAACTGGCCGCGCTGTACAACGCGTGCGACCTGTTCGTGCTTCCGTCGGTCACCAGGGCCGAAGCCTTCGGCATGGTACAGATCGAAGCCATGTCGTGCCGGAAGCCGGTCATCTGCACGGATTTGCCGTCCGGTGTACCGTGGGTGAACCAGCACGGCGAGACGGGGCTGGTGGTACCGCCCGGCCAGGTCGACCCGCTCGCCACGGCCATCCGGACGCTGCTCGACAATCCCGGGCTGCGCGCGCGGATGGGCGAGGCCGGACGCGCCCGTGTCGAGTCGCAGTTCTCGATTGCCCGCCTGGTCGAGCAGACGACCAGCCTGTATCGCGCCGCGGCGGGCACGCCGATACCAGCAGCAGATGGGGCACGCGCCGGGCAGGCAGGAGCATGAGTCGACCGTGAGTACAGCCGTCCTTCAACCACAGTCCGCGCCCAAGGGGCAGGCGGCACTGCCGCCTGTGCACGTGCCGCTCGGCAAGCGGCTGCTGGACATCGCGCTGTCCGGCGTCGGCCTCGTCGTGTCGTCGCCGATCTGGCTGGCGCTGGCCGCACTCATCAAGCTGGAGGACGGTGGCCCGGTGTTCTTCACGCAGGACCGCGTCGGCGAGGGCGGAAGCGTGTTCCTCGTATTCAAGTTCCGCTCGATGGTGCCCAATGCCGAGGCGATCTCCGGCGCGCTGCAGGCGACCGAACGCGACCCGCGGGTCACCCGGATCGGGCACATCATGCGTGCCACGGCCATGGACGAACTGCCGCAGCTGTGGAACATCTTCAAGGGCGACATGAGCTTCGTCGGACCGCGTGCGCTGCGGCCTGGGGAAATCGAGGCGACCGGCGGCGAGTACGTGGCGCTCGAGGACATTCCCGGGTATGCGGAGCGCTGCCGCATGCGCCCGGGCCTGACCGGCGTCGCCCAGATCTATGCGCCGCGTGACGTGGCGCGCCGCAACAAGTTCCGCTACGACCGGGTGTACGCGAAGCGCGAGAGCTTCTGGCTGGATGTGCGCCTGATCCTGCTGTCGTTCTGGATCACCTTCCGCGGACGCTGGGAACACCGCGGCGACAAGGTATGAGCGTGCGCTCGCGCCTGCTCCCGCTGCTCCCGGTCATCGCGGTCCTGGCGCTGGCCGGCGGCTTCTGGACCTACAACACACTGCCCTTCATCGCCGAGGACTGCTACTTCTACGCGATCATCGCGCGGAACATCGCGCTGCGCGGCGTCCAGAGCTACTGGGGCACGGAGCTCACCAACGGCGTGCACCCCCTCTGGACGATCGTCTTCGGCGCCTATGCCTGGATCGTCTCGCTCTTTTCCATCGACGCGCTCTACAAGGGTCCGTTCGGCTTCCCGCTCGTGCTGCTGCTGCTCGGCGCCGGCGCGGTCAACTGGCTGGTGGTGGCCGAGCGCGCCCGGCTGTCGAAGGCCGCGCTCGTGTTTCCGCAACTCGTCTACCTGTCCATCTTCGGGCTGGTCTACTCCGAAGCGCACCTGTCGTTCTTCGCGCACTCGCTGCTGGCCCGGCTGGCCGTCACCGAAGACGACGACCGGCCGCGGCCCGCGCTGATCGGCCTGGCCATGGCCGCGGTCTTCCTGGCGCGTCTCGACAACATGTTCTACGTCGCGGCATTCGGGCTCTGGTACGTCGCACGACGACGGTCGCTGCGCACGGTGGTCATCGCGGCGGCGGCCTGCGCAGCGCCAGCACTGATCTACCTCGCGGTGAATACCGTGTGGTTCGGCGGCCTCACGCCGATCAGCGGCTACCTCAAGTCGTCCTTCCCGGAACCCTTCGTGCGCGGCCTGCGCTTTCTCGGCGGACCCGCCATCATGTTCTCGGGCTACAGCGTGCCCTTCGGGTGGTTCCCGCTCGCCCTTGGCGTGGTGGTGGCGGCGGCCATGGCGACGCGGCTGACCGACCGTCAGACGCTGATTTATCCGCTCGTGGCCGGAACGGCGCTGCACGCCGTCTACACCGGATTCTTCACGGCCGGATTCACGGACTGGTATTGGTACTACGTGCTGCCGATCCTGCTGCTGTCGTGGTCGGCGGCCTGCGCGCTCCGGGCGCTGCGCGACAGCTGGCTGGACCCGGCCGCGCAGTGGGGTGCTGTCGCGCTCCTCGCGGCCGCGCTCTTCGCCACGCGCCTGCATCCACCCGACGAACGCGAACTGCCGGGCCTGAAGACCCTGCGCATCGTGCGCCAACTCGGTATCGATCGGTCGGTGCTCCTCATCTCCGAGTGGCCAGGCACCGTCGGCTTCTACACGAGGAATGAGGTGATTGCGGCGGACATGCTGACCTCCAACCGCCAGCTGGTCGAGCGGATGACGAGCGGGAGGAACGCCTTCGATGTGCTCTTCGAGGAGGCGCGGGCCAAGGGCTCCCCGGTGCAGTATCTCTTCTACAACGGCGGCATCTTCCTGCACCCGATGTTCGACTGGGAGACCGTCCGGTTCATGCACCCGCGCATGGTCAACAACTCCCGCTCCGAGGTGATCGGGGAATCGAAGTTCGGCAGGCCGTTCTTCACCAGCGAGGACGGCATCATGGTGTGGAAACTCACGACGCCACGGCCGTGACCGACGCACGCAGCCGCCTGCCAGGGCTGGACGGACTCCGAGCCATCGCCGTCCTGCTGGTCATCTTCCATCACCTGTGCAGCCAGGGCACGTTCGGGCAGTGGCCCGGCGTCGCCGAGGTCCTGAAACGCGGATCCTTCGGCGTGCAGATCTTCTTCGTCCTCTCCGGCTTCCTCATCACGTGGCTGCTGCTCGGCGAGGAGGCCCGGCACGGACGCATCAGCCTCGGCCGCTTCTACTTCAGGCGCGCGCTGCGCATCCTGCCACCGGCGCTGCTCTACATCGCGGTGATGTTCGTGCTGACGCTGGCCGGCATTCTGGCGATCGGACGCCGCGACTTCCTCTACTCGCTGTTCTTCATCCGCAACGCCTACGGTGTCGGGGGCGATCCGCAACTGGCGCACTACTGGAGCCTGGCGGTCGAGGAGCAGTTCTATCTCACGTGGCCATTCGCCTTCCTGGTGCTGCGGGGACGTGTGCGCCTGGCGGCGACGCTGGCACTGGTCGGCGCCCTCTCGGTCTGGCGCGCCCTGCCGGTGGTCCACTTCGGCGTCACGGCGGCCGGCGGACAGGGGCTCCTCATCGGCTGCGTGCTCGCGCAACTCCGGCATCTCACGCCCGGAACACTCGACATGCGTTCGCCGCACGTGCGTACCGGCGTCGTGCTCGCCTGCGCCGCCGTCGTCGCGGTGGTGGCGTTCGCCGGGCTCCCGGCGCTGGAGCGCTCGGGATCGGCGCAGACGCTCGCCCTGCTGGCGGTGGGGGGGCTCGTCACCGCCGTGGCCCAGGGTCCGGTGACGATGGTGTCGCCGCTGCTGGGTGCTGCTCCGCTCGAGTGGATTGGGCGCCTTTCATACAGCCTGTATCTCTGGCAGCAGCTCTTCTGCTGGGGACCGTGGCCGGGCAGCCTCGCCGCCGGACAGTGGCCGTTCCTGGTCGCGGCCTCCTTCCTGGCGGCGGCCGCGAGCTACTACGGCGTGGAGCAACCGGCACTGGCGCTCCGGGCGCGCCTCGAACCACGGATCTTCCCTCCCGGCCGCCGGACCCCAGCCTCGCGCATCGAGCCGGCCACGACGACCTGATTGCGCCCGCAACTGTGGGTGCGCGCCGCAGCGTCCGATACGTCAGTGGACGGCTCGGATCTGCACACCGCCCGCTGCGGCACGGTGGGCAAACGTCTGCAGCGTCGCGTTGTGACGGGCAACGGTCCGGTGCATACTTCATAGACTCGCGATGCATGACGTACTCGTGATAGGTGGCGGCCCGGGTGGGCTGTATTCAGCGGCGTTGCTGGCCCGACAGGGGCACGACGTCCTGCTGGTCGAGGAGCACGGCCATGCCGGACAACCGGTCCACTGCACCGGCGTCCTGGCCGTCGAAGCGTTCGACGAGTTCGATGTGCCGCGCGATTCGATCCTCAACCGCCTGTCGACGGCGCGCTTCCATGCCCCCTCGGGGCTGACCATCTCCTACACGACGCCGACGACCGAAGCCCTCGTCATCGACCGTGCCGTGTTCGACGCCGGGCTGTACGACCGGGCGGTCGCGGCCGGCGTCGATGTCCGCCTGGGCACCCGAATCACCGGCCTCGAGATGACCGACTTCGGCGTGGTGGCCACGTCCGAGCAGGGCGTGTTTGCGGCGCGCACCTGCGTCCTGGCCTGCGGCGCCAACTACGCGCTGCACCGCCGGCTCGGGCTCGGCTTGCCCACGGTGTTCCTGCGGTCGGCGCAGCTCGAACTCAAGGCCGAGCGGACAGGCGACGTCGAGGTGCACTTCGGGCACGACGTGGCACCCAAGGGTTTCGCCTGGGTCGTGCCGGTGGATCGCGACGGGGAACCTTACGCGCGCGTGGGGCTGATGGGCGAGAGTGACGCCGCCACCTGCTTCCGGCGGTTCGTCACGCGCGTCGCACCACGGTGGGGGCTGGCGTACGGCGGCGACCAGGCGATGGCACCGCGGCAGAAGATGCTGCCGCTCGCGCCACTCTCGAAGACCTACACCGATCGCGTGCTCGCCGTGGGCGACGCCGCCGGCCTGGTCAAGGCCACGACCGGCGGCGGCATCTACTACAGCCTCGTGAGCGCCGACCTGGCTGCGCGGGTCCTCGGCGACGCGCTGAGGCGCGACCAGCTGGGCGCCCGCACGCTGCGCGAATACGAGCGCCAGTGGCGGCAGCGCCTCGGACCGGAGCTCGATGCGCAGCTCTCGCTGCGCGAGGCGGCCGAAGCGATGGAGGACGAGGACATCGACGGCATGTTCGATCTCGCCCGCACCAATGGCGTCATGCCCATCATCCGGCAGACGGCGCGCTTCAACAGGCACCGCGAGCTGATTTCGGCGCTCTTCAAGCACGCGCCGGCCCGCCGGCTGCTCCTCAAGGCCTTTGTCTCCCGCGTCGCTGCACTCCCCGCACGCTGACCGGCACCGCTCGCGATCGACACGCCCGCGCGGGTCGCTCCTGCTGCTGGCCGCGACGCTCGCGGTCGTGGCGTGGGGCACGTTCGCGTTCGGCGCCGTCTACGAATGGGCCTATGTACCGCTCGCACTGGCTGCCACGGCGGTGGGCGCGCTCGGCCTCCTCCGCGGCGACCGCCCGGTCTTCACGGTCAACCGGCTGCTCTGGGTCGGCATCGGTGGGCTGGCGGCGCTCGCCCTCCTGCAGCAGGTGCCCCTGCCGAGGCCGTGGCTCGAGCGCCTGAGCCCGTCAACGGTCCGCTTCCTCGCCGCCTACGATCTCGGCTTCGCGTTCAACGCGGGGGCGGACACCGGTGCCGCGGTCGCCGCACCGCGCCGGCCGATCTCCATCGCCCCGGATGCCACGCGGACGGGTCTGCTGCTGCTGTGTGCGCTCGCCACGTTCCTTGCCGGCCTGCTGCGCGGCCTCTCGCGGACGACCGCAGGACGCCTCACGCGGGCCCTCGTCGTCATCGGCTGCATCCTCGCGATCGCCGGCATCGCGCAGAAGGCGCTCCTCGGCGAGGTGGCCTACAACGGGATGAAGATCTACGGCTTCTGGACGCCGGAGAGCCTGCTGACGAGTCCGTTCGGGCCGTTCGTCAACAAGAACCACTTCGGCGGCTGGATGCTGATGGTCATTCCGCTCGCGCTCGGCCTGGCGATGGATGCGTTCGAGCGCGAAGGCGCGCCGCGCGGAGGCGTGGACCGCTGGCTGGTCTGGCTCTCGTCGCCGGGCGGAGGACGGGTGCTGATGTTCGGATCCGCGGCACTCCTGATGATCGTGTCCCTGCTGATGACGCGCTCGCGCTCGGCCATGGCGTGCCTGGCGCTGATGACGCTGCTGGCGGGCGTCGCGGTGTGGCGCCGGACCCGATCGGGCCGCGTGGCAGCCGGCGTGGCAGCGGGGTTCGGCGCACTCGTCATGCTCGGCGCGCTGTACGCGGGATCCGACGCGGCCATCAGCCGCTTCGTCACCGAGACGAATTCGGCACAGCTGCGGATCTCGATCTGGACCGTGTCGCTCGACGTGCTCCGGGGGTTCCCGCTCTTCGGCAGCGGGCTCGACTCCTTCGGTACCGCCACGATCTTCTACCAGAAGCCCGGAGCGGCACACTTCAGGGAGGCGCACAACGACTACCTGCAGGTGCTCGTGGAGTGCGGCGCCGTGGGTGGGGTGCTCCTGCTGACCGCGATCGCCGGCGTCTGGATGTCGGCCCGTCATCGGTTCACCGCCGACCGCGAGCCGGGGTCCTACTGGCCAAGGGTCGGGGCGATCATCGGCCTCGTGGCGATCGCGGTGCAGTCGAGCATCGAGTTCAGCCTGCAGCTGCCCGGCAACGCGGCGGTCTTCGTGGTCGTCCTGGCGCTGGCCCTCTACCTCCCGGCCACCCGGCAATCGTCCACGACGGTCATCGACGTCCGCTGACCCGCGAGGATCACGCTGCGTCGCCGGCGCCCTGCACCGGCGCGCCTGAACGTGCATCGATCGCCATCCACTGCAGCGCCACGAGCGCGACGAACAGCCCGGCGATGGCGAGGCGATCGGCGTGGCGGAAGACGACGTCCACCGGGCCGAGCGACACGCCGAGGAACCCGAGCCGCCGCTGGATGGTTGGCAGGTCGACGATCATGAAGGCCTGCAGCAGCCAGAAGAGCGGGCCCCGACGGTCGCGCGTCGTGGTGTCACCGTCGAGCAGAAGGTACGCCGCAGCCGGCAGCAGCGACACGAACGCCAGCGACATGTGCCTGAACGCAAGGAGCGTGGCTGCGGCGGCAATGCCGGGCAGCGCCAGGAACCGCGCCGGCCGGCCGGTCGCCGTCGCCCGCTGCTGTTCACCGAGCGCACCGGCCAGCACGCCCGCGTAGAGAACGGCCGCGAGGACCGGCGCCCAGGTGTCCGCGGCATCGCTGGTCATGAGGGCGCTCAGCTCGGAGAAGCCGGTCATCCGGTCGGGCCCGGTGTAGACCACGGCGATCGCACGCAACCATCCCTGAAGCACATCGACCGGGCTGCCCTCGACCCGAAGGCAGTAGACCGCAAGGAGTCCGGCCGCCGTGGCCGCGGCGGCGGCGAGTACCCGCCAGCGACCTCGCAGCAGGACCCAGAGACAGATGGGCAGCGCCACCTGAGGCTTCATCACCGCGAGACCCAGCGCCGCACCGGCCAGCCAGGGCCGTTTGTCCGCGAGCCGCCACGCGAGGAGCGCCAGCACGAGCGGCAGGAGCGTGAACTGCAGCACCGTCCGCACGCCGCTCCAGCAGAGGAACGTCACGGTCAGCACCGCCACATCCGCTGCCGGTGCGTCGTCGCGCACGCAGCGCGCCGCGAGGCCCGGCGCGAGCGCCGCCAGCGCGAGTGACAGCCCGGCCCAGACGAACCCGGCCTGGTGCGGCGTGAGGAGCGCCATCGGGGACAGCACGACGATTCCGTTCGGCGGATAGTCGACGCCCCACTCCGCCTGCGCGAACAGGTCGAGGCCCTGGAACAGCCACGCGCTGGTCCAGCGGTGCATCGTGACGAGATCGATGTCGCGGTAGATGACGAACCCGAGGATCAGGTTCGCGAGGGCGAGGGCGATCCACGTCCGCCACCACCACGAGTGCAGCAGGCGTCCGGCCCGGATCAGCGGAACCACGGCACGATCCCGCGGAGCGCACGCATGACGTACAGCAGCGGGAGCGGAAGGCGGCTTCCCGGCGCGTAGACATCGCGCATGTAGCGCTCGGCCGGGAAGAGGTGTTCGCCGAGCAGCCGGCGACGGTCGGCCCACCCCGGAAGTGCGCGGAGATCGTCGACGAGGGCGCGTGCCTTCGGCCGTCCCAGGAGATAGGCCGCGGTCGGCTCGACCTCCTTCGCGCGCGCGAACCTCGCATCCCTGGCGAACGCCGGCGGGACGACGGTTCCGAACCAGCGTGAGGCCTTCAGCACGCTGTCCAGGCAGATCGCCGAGAGCTCGCGTTCGAGCGCGAGGTCGGCGAACCGCGCCCAGTCGATGGGACGAAACGCCGAGGCGATCAGGTGGACATCGTAGATCCACCTGAACGTGTCGGGTTCGTCGTGATGATGCGCCACGCGGTGCAGGCAGGCGATGAGCAGGGCGTGGACGCCGCCGGGCACTCGTGCCCAGGGTCCGAGCGCCGGGAGCGGTTCGGCCTGCGCCAGCAGCTCCTCGAACGTCAGCGCGTGCGCGAACGCCTGCGGACTGGCGAGCCTCCAGTGGAGATCGACCTGGTGAACCGCCACCTCGTCGGCGTACTTCACGTATGTCGTCTGCGTCGCGCTCAGGTCGCCGGAGGGCGTCACGTGCGCCTCGTACCCCAGGTCGTCGACGAAGATCGACGCGGCGACGTCCCTGTGGGCACGGTCGATCAGGATGTCGGAGTCGATGCGCGCGCGCAGCTCCGAACGGGCGTAGTGGGTGTACGCCAGGTGGCTCCCCTTGAAGAGCAGCAGGCTCACGCGCCGCCGGGCGAAGGCCTTGAACATCCTGATGAGTTCGGCCTCGGTCGCCATGTCGATGGCGATCGCGCGGTGCAGATCCTCGAGGAACAGCTCGCGCAGATCCACCGGCAGTTCCGGCGCGAGGGCAAGCCTGTCCGCCACGAGGGGCAGCACGCCGTGTGCGGTCGCGGCCTCGTGGAGCGCGCTGGCGCCACACGCCTTGATGGCGCGCCGATCGAGATCGTCGCCACGCAGCAGCGAGGCGATGAGGTCGTCGACATCCGACGCGGGCGACTGCGGCGCCATCACACCACCCCGGCGGCGGGCGCCGCGGGCACATCGATGCCCTGTGCCTGGCAGAGGGCCCGGAAACGTCCGGTGCGGCCGGCGACGAGCGTGGCCCAGTCTCCGCTCTCGACGACCCGCCCGGCCTCGAGTACATGGATGACATCGGCCGACCGGATCGTCGACAGGCGATGCGTGATGACGACGATCGTCACCTGGTGATGCAGCCGGTCGATCGCTTCCTGGATGCGCCGCTCGTTCTCGGAGTCGAGCGAACTGGTCGCCTCGTCGAGGATGAGCACCTGCGGCTCGCGGAGCAGCGCGCGCGCGAGCGAGAGGCGCTGCCGTTCGCCACCCGAGAGCATCAACCCGCGGTCGCCCACCATCGTGTCGAGCCCCTGCGGCAGGCTTCGCACGAAGTCCGCGGCCGCCGCCTGCTCGAGCGCGCGCCAGATCGCGTCGTCGGTTGCGCCGGGACTCGCCCAGACCAGGTTGGCCCTGACGCTGTCGTGGAAGAGAAAGGTTTCCTGCGCCACGTAGCCGATGCGGCTTCTCCAGGAGAGCAGGTGGGCGGGCTCGAGAGCGACGCCGTCTACTTCGATCGAGCCGGCATCCGGCGTCACCAGGCCCATCAGCAGATCGGCCAGGGTGCTCTTGCCCGCGCCCGACGGGCCGACAATGGCGGTCGTCGCGTGCGCCCGGACGCGGAGCGTCACATCGGCGAGGGCCTCCGCCTGCGCGTCCCTGCGGTAGGAGAAGGTCACGCCGCGACAGTCCACACCGTGCTGCAGCACGATCGCCTCGTGGGCATCTGCCGCCGGTTCTGCCTCGGCGAGACACTCGGCTTCCGCGCGGGTCACGGCTTCGAAGGCTGGCAGGTCGACCAGGAGGATCTGTGCCTTGTCGTACAACGCCGTCAGCCTCGGCACCAGACGGGCGAAGAGAAAGACCAGCAGCAGGAGCGACCCGGTCGACATGGCGAGGACCGTGTGCGCGACGTAGACGAGCACGGCCAGCAGCGCGGCGGAGCCGATCGCCATCCACTCCCGTGTCACCGCCAGCGTGTCGATGGCGATCCGGCTCGTCTGGCCCAGATCCGCGGAGAGGCGGGCGAACACATCGGCATGACGCGCTTCGGCGCCGTAGCTCTTCGCGATCTTCATGCTGGCAAGATGATCGACCGTAGCGGCGTGGAGCCTGGTGATGGCGTCCGAGTACGAGCCGCCCACCGCCCTCGCAAGCGCGAACCGGCGGCGCTGCACGGCGAGCAGGGCGACGCCGCAGATCGACACGAAGCTCGTGAGCAGCGGGGACACGCGAAACGCCAGCACGGCATACGCGAGTGCGACGATGCCGGTCACGACGAGGTCGAGCAGGTAGTACGCCCCGTCCGACACACGGTCGACTTTCTGCGTAAGCAGATCAGTGAAGCTGTCCGCGCGGCGGCTGGAAAAATGCACCCATCGGGTGCCCGCGATCGCGCGGTAGAGGCGCGTGCGCATCTGGTGCACGATGTTCTCGCGCAGCTGGTTCTGGACGAGTGAACCGGCGCGGGCCAGCACCTGCTGCACCACCACGATTCCCACGTACGTGACGAGGACCACGGGAAGCGTGGGCACCAGCCCGACGGCGGCGAAGAGGGCGTGGAAGATCCGCAGCACCGAGTCGAGCGCGCCCTGCTGGGTGTCGAGGCCGACCAGCTGCAGCAGCGGCACCAGCGCCACCAGCCCAACCCCCTCGAAGAGGCCGACGGCCAGGGCCAGGACCATGGTCGCGGCGGCGAGCCTGGGCGACGACTCGACGATTGCCGCCACCAGGCGGCGGAGTTCGCGGAGGACGGAGGACGGCGGAGTCATCGGGAGCCGCGCTCTTCGACGCCACGCTCCGGCAGGGCCGTCAGCCTGCCGTCGGGATCGAACGCGAATGCAGGGACGTATCTCGCGAGGCTGGCGGCCGACTCGCCCGCTGGCCGGCCGTCGATGAGCACCCAGGCATGACCGAGCAGGTTACCGGCTTCGACGTCCAGGCCCACCACGAGGACCGGCTTCGCACCCGCGTGTCCGAGGTACCGATACGCAATCAGCCCGCGCTCGAGACAGTTTCCGCCGGATCGCCAGCGAACGAGGCGGGCCGCGCCGCGCGCGAACGCGAGGATGCGCCGCTCGCGCGCAGGATTGCGGTCCGTGGCCTGCGGCGACCCGTGCATCCTGGAGGCGAGCGCCTGCAGCGGCATGATCCGCTTCAGGAGCGGCAGGACCGCCGCCCAGGCGATCACGCGGACGGCCAGCCAGACGTCGGCGGGCGACGTGAAAAGGGACGCGAGCCTCCCCGGCGGGGAGGTGTGTTCGGCAGTTCGGGTCGGCGGCACGGAACGAGCCTGCCTGACGAGTCAGACCGGGTGGCGATGCTCGGAGGTGTCGCAGGAGAGTCCGGCTTCGCGGGCCAGATGCGCCTGGATTGCACGAAACAGCTCATCCACGACATCGAACGATCGCCGATAGCTGAGCCGAAACACCGGAGTCGCCGTCGCCAGTGCGACGTAGTCCGTCATCAGTTGCTGATTGTATTTCGGGAGTTCGAACGAAAGAGTGAAGGCCTGTTCGAGCAGGACACGAACGGCGTCGGCCGGACGAAGACGGACGAACTCGGCGACGGGTGCGTCGGAATCGGGGTCGAGAGGGTCCAGGGCGTAGACCGCCCCGAGGCGGATGGCTGTATCCGGCCAGGCCAGCGGCTCGGCGTCAGCGGACGACACACCATAGTGTCTGGCCGTCGCCGACCGCAGGCGCGGGGCGTTGGGCAGCGGATACAGGTCGACCACGCCGTTCGAGACCGTGAAGCCGATGGTGTCGTCCGAGATCGGCAGCCACCGGCCCTCGCGCGCCAGGCCATAGGCGGTCGTGGACTTGCCGGCATGGGTGGGCCCGGTGAATGCGACGGCAAGACCGCTGGCTGGGCACGCCACGGCACTCGCGTGAAGCACCTGCCGCTTCCATAGCGGAAGTATGCTCGGGAGCCACGTGTGGGTGACGGTGAAGCGGAAGTGCTCCTCGTCACCGCCGGGCCACGGGTAGGCGTACAGGCAGGGGGCGTTCAACGAAAAGCGGACCGCCCCGACGCCTGGCTGCCAGATCCAGATCTGGTCGTCGACGGCGTGACAATCCGCTTCGGTAGGGTCGGATTCGTTACTCGGAAACGTGGCGAGGTGCCTGGCGCCCGGGCGCAGTGCCGGAGCCGTTTCCTCGGCATCGAGATGGCCGAGCCACTCGATCCGTGCGTGAAACCAGTCCTGACGGTCCGGTTTCGGCCCTACATCGATGGACTGCACCGCAGGCCGAACATGCCCTCACATCCCCCCGTGCTGTCCATTTCTGGCTGGGACTTGTTTTGGGCTGCCTTGACGAGCGTCCGCAGGTTCCCGAGCTCTTCGAGCCGTGGTGCACTCCAGCTCTGCCGGGCTTCAGAATTCGATTTGACCATCGTCCAGTCTCCAGTGACCGCACCTCTGGGGGTGGTGCTGATTAGGTCGTATTCTAGCAGAGCCATCCAGAGGAACCCGGACGTCAGCCCCGGGGGCCGCCATGATTCTGTATGAATTCGGACACAGTCCGATTCACGTCAGGCGTCGACATTGGCGCCGACCCAGATATCGGCGCTCATCAGGCTGTACATGTTGATCAGCGCGTGCATCGCCGTGGTGGCGGGGCCGAACGCGCGCCGGGCCGCCTGTGCGTCGATGACACCCAGCGCATCGAGACGCGCAAGCCTGTGGTGCGGCCAGGCGGCCTGAACCGGCTCGCGAACCTCCCGGTAGAGTGCCTGCTCCAGCTCGACCGGGAATGTCTTCTGCTGCTGCCGGAACCCGAGGTTGGGGAGCCGCTTCTCGGCGACCTCCCTGAGCATGCCTTTGTAGCTGTTGCCGTGCAGCAGCACCTGCGGCGGAATACTCGCCAGGAACTGGACGAGGCGCCTGTCGTGGTACGGGCTCAACTGCCGGAGTCCGCACATCGCGTCGATGTAGAA
Source organism: Vicinamibacterales bacterium (assembly GCA_046331345.1). Classification (GTDB taxonomy): domain Bacteria; phylum Acidobacteriota; class Vicinamibacteria; order Vicinamibacterales; family CAVVIG01; genus CAVVIG01. The sequence goes on from JAXLRA010000011.1 coordinate 169,364, forward strand.
CGCCACCTCGAACTCGAACAGGTGATACGGGTTGACCTCGGCCCGGAGCGCGTGCCGGTAGAAGTTTCGGGGAATGCGGCCGCGCGCATCGAGTGACGCCGACCGCTGGCGGTACAGCGTGTCGGCAACAGCCTCTTTCAGGGCGGGGTCCGGAGAGAGCCAGGCCGGCTGCAGTTCGCTGGCGCGCCGCACGTGGTAGCGCTGTTTCAACCCCGGGGCCCACCGCGCCGCAGCCGAATCGAGCAGCAGCCGCAGCCCTCCGTGCCAGAGCACCTGATGCGCCGCCACCTTCAGGCTGAGGCCACCGGTGCCCGTCCACGAACGGAAGTGGCGCACGAGCGCGCCGAACCGCAAGGTCCGCATCGCATGGGCGGCGAACGCATCGGCGACGCCCACCCAGTTGTCGCCCCCCGACCCGGTCAAGGCGACCGTGAGGCCGTTGGCAACCGTGTGCCGGTAGAAGTTCACGTACTGGCCGACCCAGTAGACCCGCGACGGACCTGGGAGCTCGGACGCCAGCGCGAGCGACAGGTCGACTCCAGACTGGCCCTGGCTCCACTCCGACTCGTAGGCCACCAGGTGGCGCATCCCGATCGCACTCGTGACGGCGGCCTGCATGGCTTCTTCCGGCGCCGGTGGTGAGTCGCGCCGGCTCGTGACGGCCGTGACGAGCGGGAGATTGCGTGCCGTGGCGTATTCAGCAGCGAGCGCCGAGATGGTGACCGAGTCGAGCCCGCCACTCAGCATGATGCTGTCGGGATCGAGCTCCATGCTGCGTTCGACGGCGGCGTGCAGCTCGGACTCGAAGCGATCCCAGGCGTCGCGCTCGCTCAGCTCGGGCTGCTCGTCCGGCGGGTAGGGGCTCCAGTACTCCACCGTGCGGACCGCTCGCTGACGGTCGACCACGAGGTGGCGGCCGGGCCCGAGGCGGCGCACCCGCGCAAAGAAGGTCTCGCCGGCGCCCGGCCAGTAGAGCATGGCGGCGAGGGCGAGCGACACGCGGTTCACCTCGCGTGCGACGGCGCCCGACCGCGGCAGCGCCTTGATGTTCGAGGTGAACCAGAAGGCGCCGGCCTCTTCCGCGTAGTAGACCGGGTGATGGCCGAGGGCATCGTGCCCCACGAGCAGCCGCCGTTCCCTCGGGTCCCAGATGGCCAGGAGATATGACCCATCGAGCCGATCGAAGACGTCGGCACCCCATCGCTCGTAGGCCGCGGCCGCGATCGCGGCGTCGGAGGCGACGGCATCGAGCCCGAGTTCCGCCCTCAGGCGGCGACGCTCGAACAGGTACCCGTCGTAGACGACGACGCCGGGTTCGCGCGGGTCGCCGAAAGTGCGGTACTCGCACCCTTCGGGCGCGCGGAACACCGTGAGCGGGCCCAGGCGGACGGCCCCGTCCGGGACGGGTGCTCCGGAGGCCTCCGGCGCGAACGCCGCGTACCAGCCGGGGAGGACGATGGGCTGCCGGATGCTCACGTCAGTCGGACTCCACGGGAACAATCAGGGCGCGCGCGGTCAGCGCGTCGACAAGCGCGCGCACGTCGTGCGCGACGGCCTCCGCCGCTGCGTCGTAGCGTCGAGCGAGGTCGGCGATGATGGTGTCGACGTCGTCGCCTTCGATCAGGCGCCGCGCCACGAGCGCACCCGTTTCGTTGAGGGCGAAGAGGCTCTCATGATCCAGCTTGACCAGGATCGCCTCGCCACTGCCGTCCTGCAGCATGACGTCGGGCGCGAGCACGAAGCGGCGCGGTTCGCGAGCCATCGGTGTCATCAGAAGCGCGCCACCGTCAACTGGACGAACTCCAGCGCCGTGGCCTCGTCGGCGAACTGGCTGGGAAAGCGGTCGCACAGCGCTTTCGCGAGGACCGACACGTTGCTGAGCCCGTCGACCTGCGACAGCACGAAGGCGCTCGCCACGAGGTCCGGCGTGGCAGCCGGAACGTACTGCGCCGAGGCCCTGTCGAGCAGGGCCGGAGTCACAGCCGCGCCCAGCATCGTCGAATGCCGGCGAACGTCGCCGCCGGCGCGGACCCGCCACGACCAGTCGCCCTTGGGTTGCCGGTCGAGGGCGATCGCGATGGTCGACCCGCGTTCGATGTGGAGCGGCGGATCGACGGGAAGGTACGCGGGGGACCAGTGCAGCCTGGGCGCGGTGGGCGACGTCGTCAGCCACTGGTCACCGAGCCGCATCTTGAACCAGCCGGAGAGGCCGTGGCACTCGCCGGATTCCGTCGCCGTCGGCTCGACGGTGGCGTGGAGTGGCTCATAGGCGGCCGTCATGAAGTCCATCTCGAGGATCGGCGTGGGATCGGTCAGGAACCGGAACTCAGGGAGCGGGTCCGGCAGGTAGTGGACCGAGTTCGCTGCGGACAGGCGACAGGCGCTCAGGTCCACATCGTGCTGCATCGTCGACCACAACCCGACGTGGCGGGCGTGCATCCCGGGAGACGACACCGGCGCGACCTCCATGACCGCCGCATCAGGGATGAGGTGTCCGCCGGGTTTGAGGTGCCGGTCGCGCGCCTCGAACAGCACGGGCAGCAGATCCTCGGTCAGCAGGAAGTTCCCTGTCATCACCGAGACGATCACATCGACCTTCTCGGGAATCTCGACGTCGCTCAACCGACCAGCCAGGCAGATCACCCGGTCCTCGAGGTGATTCGCGGCCACGATGTCACGCGTGAGCGTCATGATGGGCGAGGGATCGACGAGGTAGACACGCTTCGCGCCGAGCCGGGCGGCGAGCAGCCCGAGAATGCCGGTGCCGGCGCCGAGGTCGAGCACGACGCTGTCCGGCGTCACGACGCGCGCGAGCGCCGCCCAGTACGCCTCGTTGCGTACGGCGTCGAAGGCCATGCGCCCCTGCGACGAGATGGATTCGTAACTCATCGTGCTCGCGCCGGCGTCACTCGGTGAGGGCGAGGAGCGATCCGGCCGCAAGGCGTTCGACCAGCTCGGTCACGTCGCGTTCGATTTGTGCCGGCTCGGCATCGAACTGGCGCTGCAGCGCCTCGATCGTGCCCGACAGGGTGCCCGTCTGCTCCAGGAGCGCCCACACCTGCGACCCGATCGGATCGAGCGTGAAGGATCGCCCCGACTGCACGTCGAGGATCACCGTCCGGCCGCCGACGACCCGCGTAATGACGTGGTCGGGCACGGTGACGCGCGTGTGTGAGGACAGGGGAGCCATGGGTCTGTTATCGGACGGTGACGATGCCGGGTTCATGATGACATAGCCGTGGAGGCGGTGATGCCCGCCTCGGGGTCAACCGATAACCCCCGGTGTCAGGGGTTCGTGTGTCCGACGGACCATCCGTGGTCCCGGCACGGGGCTACACTGTTCCCAGCACCTTCCATGCGTCTGGCTTTCGACCTCGACGGCACCGTTGCCGACATGCACAGCGCGCTCGCGCGCGAAGCCAGACGTCTGTTCCCGGACATCGACGCGAACGCCGTGCCCCGCTCCGCCTCGCCCGAGGGAGACGGCACGGGCGCGCCGGATCCCGACGCCGGCGCCCCGGGTGCCGACGAGGGGCGCATCTCCATCGGCAACCTGTCGTCACGCCAGCAGCGCGAGCTCTGGAACGCGGTCTGCGATCAGGAGAACTGGTGGGAGTCGCTCGCCGAAATCGAGCCCGGCTCACTGGCGCGGCTCTACCGGCTTGTCCAGGAACGCAAGTGGGAGCTGATGTTCGTGACCAGCCGCCCGGAAACGCGCGGCGATACGGCTCAGGCGCAGAGCTATCGGTGGCTGATGGCGCAGGGCTACGAGACGCCGTCGATCTTCGTGGTCCACGGATCGCGCGGCAAGATTGCGTCCGCCCTGGCGCTCGATGTCCTGGTCGACGACCGGCCCGAGAACTGCCTCGACGTGGCAATCGACTCGCAGGCACGCGCGATCCTGGTCTGGCGCGGCGACGAGGGCAAGGTTCCCTCCAGCGCCCGCCAGCTCGGCATCGGTTCCGTCTCATCGGTCAACGAGTGCCTCGACATCCTGGAGAAGATCGACAGGCCGGCGGGAGACGGCCTCGGCCTGCTCGAGCGCTTGAAGGGCATGCTGGGCTTGAAGTCGGCGGCCAGGGCACAGGGGCGCGCGGCACGCGCGCAGACGACCACCCGATGAGGACCTCGCGCTGGTAATGACGGGGATGTCTGCGGCCGATACGGTGAGCGGGTATTGCCGGCTACGGCCGGCCATCCGAGAGATCCGTCTGTGATGATGTGGCTCGATTCCGTCCTGTTCGCGGCAACGCTGGTGGCTGGTGCCGCCTGGCTTGCGCTTGCTGCGTACATCCTGCGGGTCCAGTCCAGGCGCGAGCAGACGCGGGCCACGCTGGCAGAGACGCTCACCGCGCTGGAATCGCTGAACGGCGCTCCCGTCGAGGCGCGGCTCGCCGCCATCCGCCCGATCCTCGGTTCGAGCACGCGCGAACTGCTCATGCACGCGGCGGCCGAGCGCGAGCTGCCCGACCACGCCTTCGATCCCCTGGTCCTGCTGATCAACGAGCGGTGGGGGCTGGACGCCCTTGCGCGCGACGCGGCAGGGCACGCCTCGTCTCGCGACAGGTGGCGACGCATCACCGCCCTGCGGATCCTCGCGCGGCGCGGCCATGCGCAGGCGCTCGATCTGCTGGCGCGGGCCACCGAAGACCTCGATGTCGATGTGGCGACGACCGGTCTCGCGCTGCTCGGCCGCTCGCACGATCCGCACGCCGTCGATCTGCTCTTTGCCGCGCTGGAGTCTCCACGGCTGTCTGCGTCCCGGGTGGCGGTCTACCTCGATCAGTCTCCGCAGGATCTCGGCGCGCGCCTCGCCGCCTCACTTCGCCATCCGCAGGCAGTGGTCCGCCAGTGGTCCGCTACGCTGCTCGCCCGGTATCCGCACGAACCGGTCGAGGCGATGCTGGCCGACCTGACACACGATGCCGATCCAGGCGTGCGCAAGGCGGCCATTCAGACGCTCGGCCTCGTCGGCAGTGACGATGCGGGCGAGTGCGCGATTCAGTTGCTGACGGACCCCGTCCCGTATGTGCGTGCGCACGCGGTGCGCGCCCTCGGCGAACTCGGACGGGTCGACCAGGCCGACCGTGTCTCGTCGCTGCTCGGCGATGGCGACTGGTGGGTCCGCCTGGCGGCACGCGAATCGCTCGAGATGATGGGGTCCGAAGTCTGGCCCATCCTCGTGCGCTGCCTCGATCATCGGGACAAGTTCGTGCGCAACGGCGCGGCGGAAGTGGTCCAGAACCTCGGCGTGCTCGACAGCCTGATCATGCTCGAGGCGGCCAGCGACAACCCCGCCGGCACCAAGGTCGCCATGCTGCGGCGGATCGCGGCGGCAGGCGGCGTCCGCTTCACCGAATCGCTCGTCGAACGCGCGGGGCCGATTGTCGGACCTCGCGTACGCCGCTTGCTGGACACGATCGGCCTCGAACACGTGGAGGCGGTCTGATGACCACCGCGCAGGCCCTCGTCACGCTGTCGGTCCTGGTGGCACTCGCCTACCTCGCGGTCGTCAGCATCTCGAGCGTCGTCGCCGCGCTGCGGACGGGCGGACGACGTGAGGATTCGTCGGACTCGTACGAGGCGCTGGCGGCCTCCCGCCTGACGATGCCGGTCAGCGTCGTGATGCCGGTGGGCGACGGGGCGCACGCACGTGAGGCGATCGCGCGGGTGCTGGCGCTGAACTACCCGGAGTTCGAGGTCATCGTCGTCGTCGACGCGCCGGCGGACGTGAGCCGGCTTGGCGACGAGTGGCAGCTCGAATCGCGTGAATTCTTCTATCGGCGCACGCTCGAGACAGCGGCGGTTCGGCGCATCTTCCGCAGCCTGCACGACAGCCGGCTGATGGTGGTCGAGAAGGATCGCCGGCACAGGAGCGATGCCCTGAACTGCGGCGTGAACCTGGCGCGGTACCGGTTCGTGGCCGTGGTGCCGCCGACCGTCGCCTTCGACCGGTCGGCCCTGCTGAGGGCCATGGCGCCCGCGCTGCGCGACCCGGTTTCCATCGTCGGCGTCGGCAGCCACATCGAACGCGTGCCGGACGATCGGATCGCGCCCGACCGCGAGGCGCGGTTCCAGCGCCTGCGCTCGATCCGCTCGCTGATGTTCACCCGGCTGTTCTGGGGCCGGCTGCGGCACGGACTTGGCCCCGACGACGGCGTCGCAATCTGGCGCCGCGATGCGGTGCTGCAGGCCAGCGGGTTCTCGACGACGGCGGCGAACCCGGACCTGGACATGATGTTCCGGCTCCAGCAGTTCGTCAGGCACGATGAACGCCGGTTCGTCAGGCACGACGAAACCTTCGGCGAGGCCGGCACGACGGCAGCCAGCCCGGCCCGGGCGCACACCACGGAGCGGCAGCGGGCCGCGCTCGAGGCGGCAACATGGGGGCCCGATGCGGCGCGCTCGGTGGGTGTCCGCGCGCTCGCCTATTTCCTCCAGTCGGAACTGGTGACCCCGATCGCCCAGTTCTGGGTAGTGGCTGCCACCCTCGCCGGCGCAGCCGCCGGCTGGTTCACCTGGCCAACGGCCGCGCTCTCGCTGCTGGTGCTGTCCTTCGGCACGGGCGCCGTCAGCGCTGCGGCCCTGCTCCTGCGCGGGGCACACCCGAACGCGCCCAGCGGACGCGAACTCCGGGCGCTCCTCGCCCTGGCCCCGCTCGAAGTGCTGATCTACAGCCCCAGGAATCTGGCCGCCCGTCTGGCCGCGCTCGGCCGCTCCCGCCCGGCTCCACCGGCGTTCTGAACTCCCATCAGCGGTCCCCGCCACCCGCAGCCACAGCGGTCCGGGGGCGAAGCCTCATCAAACCCGATGAGGTGGTTCGGGTTTTGCTCTAGGATGCACGGTAACGTTCGATCGCGGGCACCAGCCACCCCCCCAGGAGGGTAACCGTGAATCAGTCGCGTCTTATTGATGTACACATCGACAGCCAGGCTGCGCTGACAGCCGCCATCACCAATCAGCAGATCCTCTCGCGGAACGACTCGCTGTTCGCCATGCTGGATGGGCAACTCATCCAGGGTCGCCGCGGCGACGCCTGGCGGGCCGAAGTCGTGTCGATCCTGTCCGATGCGAACCTGACGTGGGTGCAGATCGGCCCGGAGAGACACCCCTCCATGTCGGTCGTGCTCCGGATGGGGCAGGACCAGCAGGCCGATCAGGCGCTCGATGCCCTCAGGGCCTGGACGGATCTTCCAGAGGAACGGCGGCCCGGGCGGATCGACCTGTCGACCCGCCGGCAATCAGCGGTATTCCTTGAAGGGAATCTGGCAGTCGTGCTTCCTGAGGAAGTTCAGGAAGCGCTTGTAGTCGCGCGGCTCCATGTTGAAGAGGCGCGCCACGATCTTGTAGTTGCCCCGTGCCTCTTCGAGTCCGCGCCGCACGATTTCGCGGACGTTGGTCCTGGTGATCTCGCGGTCCATGAAGAGCGGATACACACTGGTCCAGAACGACTCCTTGTTCTCGACCAGACGCCGGTAGAGGTCGTCGGCCACGGTGCGGCGCCGCTCCCGCTTGGGGCGGAGGGCCACCGGGTCGTGCGCACGAACCTCGCTCGGCAGATCGTCCGGGTGGACGATGGAGCGCTGGACGGTGACCACGAGGCGCTCGATGACGTTCTCGAGTTCACGCACGTTGCCCGGCCACGAGTAGTCGACGAGGGCCTTCATCGCGCTCGGCGCGATCTCCTGGATTGGAGAGTCGTTGGCTTCCTTGAAGCGCGTGATGAAGTGCTGAACGAGCAGGGGGATGTCATCCCGCCGATCGCGCAGCGGCGGCACCACGATGTGAATGACGTTGAGGCGGTAGAAGAGATCTTCGCGGAACAGCCCCTGCGAAATCATGTCGCGCAGATTGCGGTTCGTTGCCGTGATCACGCGGACGTTGACCGTTCGCCCGCCGCCGTCGGCGCCCACCTTCTGCAGTTCGCCGGTCTCGAGGAAACGCAGCAGCATGCCCTGCATGCGCAGCGTCATCTCGCCCATTTCGTCCAGGAACACGGTGCCGTTGTGGGCCGCCTCGAGCTTGCCGGGCTTGTCCCGGTAGGCGCCCGTGAAACTGCCGCGCACGTGCCCGAAGAGTTCCGATTCGAGGAGGGTCTCGGGCAGGCCGGCGCAGTTCACCGGTGCGAAGACGTTCGAGGCCCGCGGGGAGCTCGAATGAATCGCGTGCGCCACGATCTCCTTGCCGGTTCCGCTCTCCCCCGTGATGAGCACCTTGGCGTCCGACTTGGCCACCCGCTCGATCTCCTGGCGGAGCGCGATGATGTCAGGGCTGCGGCCAATGAGCTGGACGGTGGACTTGACGACGGCAGGACTCACGTTCGCTCCTGTCTATGAGCGGGCAAAGCGCTCAATCGCCTCACGCTGCGTGGGCGTGATGTCGACGAACCGGGCACCGATCCGGAAGCCCGAGGCATCCGGCGATGCAGACACGCGGCGGATTTCGACCTCGGCGGCCAATGGATTGCCCCCGATCGTGAACGACAGGCGGCCCCTGGCGCCGACCGTCGCCGACTTCGACGACGCCAGCAGCACGCCCCCGAGACTGATGTCGACGACGCGGACGGAGTTTGCGGTCGCAATGCCGGCCACGACACCGTCCGGGACGGTCACACGGGGCGCACGACGGCGCTCGACCGCCGATTGCTCAGCGTGAGTCACAACACTTCCTGTTCGAATCTGGGGGAACCGTCGGCGCCCGGCCAACTTATCGGCCGGAGTTGTCAGCCATTCTACGACCTAGAGGTGCCGAAGTCGATGACTTCTATCTGCTTATCGGCGCTTAGGCGTTCGAGCGATGCCAGGAGGGACGTGGGAATGTCGCGGAATTCGAGTCCGATCAGGTGCTTACCTTCGGATCCGACCCGGCAGTGGCGAACCACCGCATCGATCTGCACCGGCTCGCCGTCTATGGCCAGGCGCACCGCGTGGACGGAGTGAAGGACGGGACTGAGGGCCGCTTCGATGAGGAGTCCGGTGGTGCTGGCATTGAGCACGCGGGCGACTTCGGGCATTTCGAGCACGCCCCAAAGCGCACCGACAACGTCGTACCGCTCGTAGACACGGCGGTCTGTACTGGGTGTTTTCATTCCGGGTAGGCGCCGATAACCCCGGTGGAATTGCAAGCGATTGGCCAGCGCCATTTCGGGCGAATTCCTAGCAGACCCTGAAAGCGCGGGACGGGTGGTGTGCGGTTATTCGGGCTTCGGCGCGACTTATGGCTCCACTCGGAAGACCTTCGATGGTTTCCGGACTTTTCACGCAACGGCGCGATTTGCAGCCAACAACAGACGACCAAAGAGTTCGCTAGAGGGCCACGGGAACCATCGCGATATAGAATGTGTCGACTCTCGAACCTGACCAATGTCAGACACCATCAAGACGCAGACTGGAACTCCTGACGCGGTCGACGGTCACCTGCTGATTGGCAGCGGACCGGCGTTGGCCCAGCTGCGTACCGACATCGAGTCGGCGGCACGGTCCGATTCGAAGGTCCTGCTCCGTGGAGAAACCGGGGTCGGCAAGGAAGTGGTCGCGCGGATGGTGCACGCACGGAGTGCCCGGCGGCGCTTCCCGTTCCTGGCGGTGAACTGCGCGGGCCTCCCGGACGAACTCCTCGAATCCGAGTTGTTCGGCCACGTGCGCGGCAGCTTCACGGGCGCCTATCGCGACAAGCCCGGCCTGGCCGTGCTGGCCGACAAGGGCACGCTGTTCCTCGACGAACTCGGGGAGATGTCGCCGCGGATGCAGGGCGTGCTCCTGCGCTTCCTCGAGACCGGCGAGATCCATCCGGTCGGCTCGGACCGCGTGGAACAGCGCACGGACGTCCGGGTGATCGCGGCGACCAACCGGGACCTGCTGGCGCGCATTGCCGCCGGCCATTTCCGGGAGGATCTGTACTACCGCCTCAACGTGATCCAGGTGCCCATTCCGCCGCTGCGCGAGCGGGGGCGCGACATCCTCGAGATCTTCTCGCACTACCTCACGCAGTACTGCCGCAAGCAGGGGCAGGAGGTGCCGCCCCTGTCGTCCGCCACGGAGGCGCTGCTCCTCTCGTACCGCTGGCCGGGCAACGTGCGTGAGCTGAAGAACATCGCGGAACGCCTGGCCCTGCGCAATATCGAGGGCCCGATCGCGCTGCATCACCTGCCGACCGAACTGCACGAGGCCAAGCCCAGCGTGCTCCGGTCCGTGCTGCTGCCGACCGAGGCCGCCAAGACGCCCGAGCCGCAGGTCGGTGCGAACCTGCGATGGCTCGCCGCCGATGCCGCCTGGGACGAGATGATGCACGGCGGCCGCAGTTTCTGGACGGTGGTCCATCCGCGGTTCATCAACCGGGAGCTGACGAAGGCCGACGTGCGCGAGATCATCCGGCGCGGCCTCGAACAGACGCAGGGCAGCTACCGCAAGCTCGTCGAACTGCTGCACCTGCCGCAGACCGACTACAAGCGCTTCCTCGCGTTCCTGTCGCAGCACGACTGCCACCTGCCGTTCCACGAGTTCCGCGACAACCGCCGGCAGTAGACGGCGGCCGCCGGCCTACTCGGTCGGCGCGAAGTACCCGCCGGCGCTCGTCACCACCTGCCCCGGCGTACGCGATCGGATCTCCACCTTCCGCCAGTTGCCATCGGCCAGGCGATTCGACGACGAGTAGCTGAGGACATACCGCCGCCGCAGGTCGTCGACCACCCGCTTGAACTGCACACCGAGCCCCGCGGCGTCGTCCGCGTAGTAGGTCTGGCCGCCAGAGACCGTGGCGAGCTGCTCCAGCACGGGCCTGTCGACCTTCGCCCCCAGCCCCACCGCGTAGATCGTCGCGCCGACCTTGCGCTGCAGCGCCAGTACCTCGTCGAACACGTGCGTGCTGCCGGGTGCGGTGCCGGGATTGTTCTCGTCGCGGCCGTCGCTCAGGAGCACGATGCTCCGGCGGCCCTTGACGTCGCGCAGGTGGAGGAGCGAATTCCAGAGCGCGTCGTAGAGCGCCGTCCCCCCATTGGCCGCGTACTTCTGGATGGCGTCGATGCTCCAGGCGCGGTTGGTCCCGAGGACGTGCTCGAAGCGCGGCTTGTCGGCGAAGGTGATCAGCGCAAGGCTGTCTTCCGGCCGCACGGCCCGCACGAAGTCGATCGCCGTACTCCGCACGAGATCGGCGCTCTTCTTCATGCTGCCGCTCGAGTCGAGCGTCAGGACGATCGACACCGGATCGACCGCCTCCTGGAAGGTATCGACGGTTTGCACCTGGTCGTCCTCGATCACGTCGAGGTCGGCCGCCGTCACGTCCATGTAGTTGCGGCCCGCGTCCTGGATGGTGAACTCGATCGTGGGACGGATCGGCGGCGGCGGCGGCGCGTAGTACCCGGCGCGCGTGCGCACGCGCAACCCCTCCGGCACCTGGACCGCCACGCTGCGCCAGCGACCATCCTTCTGCTGGTTCGCCGGCGTATACGTGATGAGGTACCGGCTGTGGGTGTCGGTGGCGATCGTCTCCGACGCACTCACCAGCTCGGATTCCCTGGCCGGGAAGAACACCCGGCCGCCTGACTGTTCGGCGATCCGGCGCAGGGTGGTCTCGCCTTTCAGCGAGATGCCGGCGACACCGCCGATCGCGATGCCGTACACCGTCACCTGCGACTCCTGCACCGCGCGCAGCACGTCGTCCAGGGTGGACGCACTGTTCTCGTCGTAGCCGTCGGTGATCAACACGATCGCGCGGCGTCCGGTCGAGGCGCCCAGCAATCGCGTCGCCTCCACGAGCCCGTCCAGCAGCGCCGTGCCGCCCGCCGCCTGCATGGCGCCGATCGCCTGGCGCAGCGTCAGCGGGTCGCTGGTCGGCCCCGTGATGCTGCCGATGTGGGCGTTGAAGGGCGCCACGATCGCGCGGTCCTTCGGGCGCATGCCGCTCACCAGGCGTTCGGTTGCGCGACGCACGTAGTCCAGCCGCCGGGCCATGCTCTGGCTGTTGTCGACCAGCAGCAGCATGTCGGTCTCGACCGTCTCGCGGGTGATGAAGTCGATCGCCTGCTCGACGTCGTCTTCGGTGACGGTGAACGCGGGCTTCTGCAGGTCGGACACGAAGCGGCCCGCCTTGTCGAAGACCGACGTCTCGAGGAGCACGCCCGTCACCTCGGCCTTCTCCACGACCTCGAACGGCGGCAGGTTCACGGTGTCCGTGAGCAGCCGCGGTTCAGGGCCGTCCGACACGGAGGCCCTGACGGTGATCTCCCGGCGCTCGAACGGGTTCTCGTCCAGCCACTCGGCCGCGTAGGGAGGACCGTCGGCCACGGTGCCAACCTTCACACCGTCCACGTAGAAGTCGACCGGCGAGAGGAGCGCCCCCGGCGCGAGCGTCACCTGCGCGACGATGCGGACGCGCATCACGAGTCCGGTGCGGCCGAGCGGCGAGGTGATGGTGAGCGCCGAGGCTGGTGTGTGACGTTCCCCGGGCGGCATGTCGCCCTGGGCGCGGGCCGCCACGGCCGGCATGAGCAGGCAGAGGAGCAGCACGCCCGGGAGGGCACGTCGCGTGGGCACGATGCGCGGACTAGTGGCTGTCGGGGGCCGCTTCATCCCCGAGGAAATAGGTGGCGCACGCAGCGGACAGCAGCTCGGGCGAGAGCCTGTTCGGCGCCTCGATGTACGCCGCCAGCGACAACGCGTGTTCGATCAGATCGCGGGGCTGGCACCCGCGCAGCTGCACTTGCCGCGGCTCCAGCTCCTGGCGAATCAGCTCCTCGACCAGGCTGCGTTCGCACGCGAGCCCCCGCTCCGTGCAGCAGCGGAGGAAGATGCGGATGAAGTCCTCGCGCGAGGGCGATTCGGCGTACACCTTGTAGCGGATGCGACGCAGGAACGACTCGTCCAGCAGGTCGAGCGGGTTCAGGTTCGTGGCAAAGACGATGAGCGTCTCGAACGGGATCTCGAACTTCTGGCCACTCTGGAGCACGAGGTGGTCCACGCGGCTCTCGAGCGGCACGATCCAGCGGTTCAGGATCTCGCCCGGCGCGATGCGCTGGCGGCCGAAGTCGTCGATGACGAGCAGCCCTCCGTTCGCCACCGTCTGCAGCGGGGCACGGTAATATCCGGTGCCGGGCACCACGCCGAGCTCGAGCGACTCCATCGTCAGCTCGCCGCCGACGGTGACGATCGGCCTGGTGCAGCGCACCCAGCGCTGGTCGTGCGAGACATCCATCGCGAGGCTGCGCAACACCGGGGAAGCGGCCGCCTCGGCGTCTGGCGCCAGCGTGTGGTTCATCGGGTCGTAGACGCGCACGATGTCGTGCTCGATCGCGATGGCATACGGGATGGCGATCTCGCCTGGCAGCAGGGCCCCGAGGGCCTGTGCGATGCGGGTCTTGCCATTCCCAGGCGGTCCGTAGATGAACAGCGAGTGTCGCGCCGCGAGGGCGGGACCGAGCTGATCGAGGACCCGGTCGGTCAGCACCATGTGCCTGAACGCCTCACGCACGGTGTGCCTGGTCACGTTCGGCGGCACGGCGCGATGGAAACGCTGCAGGTACTCGGTGTAGTGCGCGAGCGAGACCGGCAGGCGCCCGATGTACTGGTTGTGCTCGGCGAAGTCGACCGCGCGGCCATGGCCGCCTTCGGTCAGCCGATACGTATAGGACTGCGGCGCGATCGCACCGCCCGCGATTTCGACCAGCCGCTCGCGCTTCAGGGTGTCGATGCACGGCTCGATGACCGCGAACGACACGCCCAGCTTCGCCGCCAGCTCCATGCCGCTCAGTGCCCCGCCCACGTGCAGCGTCTTGGCCACCAGCTGGTAGACCATCTCCAGCGGGAGGCCGGTCTCCTCCAGCGACTTCGGCGCGGGCAGCATCGTCACGTCTGCAAGGCTCATCGGGCGGCGTCCTTCCCTGGCGTCGACAGCTGGCGCAGCGTCCGGATGGCGGGACGGAACGACGGATCGGCACGCCGCGATCGGCCGAACGCCTCCACAGCACGACGCGGATCGCGTTCGGCGAGCCACACGACACCTTCGTTGTAGGCGGCCAGCGCCGGCTCGAGGCTGTCCCCGCTGACGTCGCGCGCCTCGGCGAAGGCACCGCGTCGCACGAGGGCAAGCGCCAGGTTATTCCGCATGATCTGCGAGGCGGGATGGAGATCGACGGCGGCCCGGCAGAGTGGCACGGCGGCCTCCGCGCGGCCGCGCTGCAGTTCGAGGTAGCACAGGTTGTTTATCGGAACCGCTGAGGCAGGCTCCAGTTCGCGCGCACGGGTGAACTGTGCGGCGGCCGCATCGAGCGCACCGGCGCGCAGCAGCACCGTTCCAAGCGTGTTGCGCGCTGACGCGGAGTCGGGCCCCCAGAACACGGCGCGATACGCCGGCGGCAGCGCTGACTCGAGATAGCCCCAGTCGCGCCAGATCCGGGCCGTGCCCTCGAGCGAACGGACATCGTGCGGATCAAGGCGGAGCGCAGCCGAGAAGTAGTCGAGCGCCTGGTCGGCGACGTCGGCCGCCAGGTAGGCCTCCGCCAGACGGCGTTCGGTGTCGAGTGTCTTCGCCGCGGCGTACTGCGCGATGGCCAGCGCGAGCGTCCGCCGTGCCTGCTCGAGCCGTCCGGCGCCCGCACCAGCGGTGGCCGCCCCGTTCGATGCAGGGTTGCCCGCTGGCGCGGCCGCATACGCGCGGCCTCCCGCCACCACCAGCCAGATGGCGATGGCCGTAGCCGCGACTCGACGACCGGCCGGCGTGGCCGCGTCGCGCACTCAGTCTTCCCTGTTCAGGCGCGCACGGCGGCGCATCAGGTACATGATGCCGACGATGAGCATCGCGGCGACGATGACAAGTTGGGTGTTCATGGGTGCAGCTCTCCTCCAGTGGCTCTCAACGGGTTACTTGAAGTTGTTCACGAACGTCACGATTGCGGGGCCGAGCACGACGACATAGAACGCGGGAAAGAAGAACAGCACGAGCGGAAACACGAGCTTCACGCCGATCTTCTGGGCCGACTCCTCGGCCCGCTGCCGGCGCTTGGTGCGCGCGGTATCCGCGTGCGTCCGCAGCGCCTGTCCGATGCTGGTGCCGAAGCGATCGGTCTGGATCAGCATGGCCACGAGGGCCCGCACGTCGTCCACCTTCGTGCGCGAGGCGAGCGACTTGAATGCTTCCATGCGCGTCTTGCCGGCGCGGATCTCCGACGTGAGCAGGCGGAGTTCGTCGCCGAGCGCCGGGTAGGTGAACGCGATCTCCTCGCTCGTCTTCATGAGGGCCTGGTCCAGGCCCGACCCCGCCTCGATGCACACCACCAGCAAGTCGAGCGCATCGGGCAGGCCGTTCTCGATTTCGCGGCGACGGATGTTCAGCTGCCGTTCGAGCCACAGGCCTGGCAGGAAGAAGCCGGCGGCCGCCGCCACCATCACGGCGAGCAACTGGGCCGGCGGGGCAGGCACACCAGCCAGGTACACGGCACCGCCGAGCGCAATCGGGAGGACGATCTCGGCCAGCGAGTAGATGACCGGTGCGGCAGGGCTCTCGATGCCGGCGCGGAGCATGCGCTGCCGGAGCCGGGCCAGCTCCTTCTTCGAGCGCGGCAGCATCCCGGCCACCGCGTCCCAACCGCCTCCCGCGGACGTGTCACCAGAGAGCGGCGTGAGATCCGGCAGCACCATCACCTTGGTGCCAGGCGCGTCGGTGACCTCACGCAGCCGCCGGCGCGCGGCGTCGTCAGGCGAGAGGAGCCGCGACACGATGGCGCCGGTCAACAGCGCGACAGAGGCGAACACCGCGGCGAGAGCGAGGGGAGTGATGCCAGTCATGATCGCCGCCTAGTACCGGATATCCACGATCTTGCGAACGAGCAGCACGCCGGCGACCTGGAGCACCGCGCCAGCCATCACCAGCTTCATGCCGAGCGGATCGGTGAACATCAGCATCATCTGCTTCGGGTTCGCGGCCATCATCAGCACGGCGAGCACCGGCGGCATGCCCGCGAGCACGAACGCGCTCACGCGGCCGTGCGCCGAGCGCGTACGCACTTCCTGGCGGATGCGGAAGCGCTCGCGCATCACCGCCGCCAGGCGGTCGAGAATCTCGGAAAGGTTGCCGCCGGCCTCGCGCTGGGTCATCACGGCCGTGACGAAGAAGCGCGCGTCGATGGTCGGCACGCGCTCGGCAAAGGCACGGAGCGCCTCGGGAATCGGCGCGCCGAAGTTCTGGCGTTCGTAGAGCAGCCGGAATTCCGGGCCGGCCGGCTCCGGCAGTTCGTCGGCCGCGATCTTGATGCCGGTGGGGAACGCGTGTCCCGCGCGCAGGGCGCGTGCGATCAGCTCGACCGCCTCCGGGAACTGCTCCTCGAACTTCGCGAGCCGCTTCTTCCGGAACACGTTGACCACGATGTAGGGCACGACCGCGCCGATGACCCCGACCGTCAGCGACACGCTCACGACCGGGAAGTACGACTGGGCGAGGAGGCCGAGCGCGAACGCGCTGACGCCCGACAGGAGCAGGAACGTGCTGACGGTGATGTTGAGACCCGAGTTGGCAATCAGCGTTTCGACCGGCGACACGACGCCCGCCGCGGACCGCAGGGCCGCGTTCACCTGGTCGATGCTGCTCAGGCGCCGTTCCTGCTTGAGCAGCTGGATGGCGGCGGCGTTGCTCCGGAGGAGGCTCGGGTCCTCGGTCTTCAGGCGGCGGCGCAACTGGCGCTGCTCGCGGGCCTCGGCATCGCCGACGGCGAACCAGTAGGCGCCGACGATCACGACGACGACGCCGAAGAAAGTCGCGAGGAGGATTGGGTTGATCATGAGTCGCGGCCCGTCCTCAGTGCACCGCAGTCACGTGCTCGAACATGTCCGCCGGCAGCGTCCGCCCGGACGCGAGAATCCGCTCGTTGCACTTCGGCCGGATGCCCGTGGCCCGGAACCGTCCGCGGACGCGGCCGTCCTCGCTGATGCCGACCTTCTCGTAGACGAACAGGTCCTGCGTCGTCAGCACGTCGCCTTCCATGCCGGTGATCTCGGTGATGCCGGTGACCACGCGGCGGCCGTCCGCCAGGCGCGACACGTGCGCGAGCAGGTGAATCGCGGACGCAATCTGCTGCCGGATGGCACGATCGGGCAGGTTCAGGTTCGCCATCGCCACCATCGTGTCGAGGCGATGCAGCGCGTCTCGCGCGGTGTTGGCGTGAATCGTCGTCAGGCCGCCGTCGTGGCCGGTGTTCATCGACTGCAGCATGTCGATCGCTTCCTCGCCGCGGATTTCGCCGAGGACGATGCGGTCGGGACGCATGCGCAGCGCGTTGATCACGAGGTCGCGCTGCTTGATGGCGCCGCGCCCTTCGATGTTCGGTGGACGCGTCTCGAGCCGGACGACATGGCGCTGCCGCATCGTCAGCTCGGCGGCGTCCTCGATCGTGACGATGCGTTCGCGGTCGGAGATGAAGCTGGACAGCACGTTCAGCATCGTCGTCTTGCCGGCGCCGGTGCCGCCCGACACGATGATGTTCAGGCGCGCGGCGACGGCCGCGTTCAGGAAGTCGAGCATCGGCTGCGTGAGCGAGCCGCGCGAGACCATGTCCTGCGCGCCCAGCCGCTCCGTGCGGAAGCGGCGGATCGAGACGACCGGACCGTCGAGCGCAATCGGCGGGATGACCGCGTTGACGCGCGACCCGTCGGCCAGGCGCGCGTCCACCATCGGGCTCGACTCGTCGATGCGGCGGCCGACCGCGCTCACGATGCGCTCGATGATGCGGAGCAGGTGGCGGTCGTCCTTGAAGACCACGTGAGTGAGCTCGAGGACGCCGTTCCGCTCGATGTAGACCTGGTCGAACCGGTTGATCAGGATGTCCGAGATCGCCGGATCCTTCAGCAGCGCCTCGAGCGGACCCAGACCGAACAGCTCGTTGAGCACGTCGGTGATGAGGTTCTCGCGCTCGTAGAGGCTGAGCGGCGTGTTCTCGGCCTCGCGGTCCAGCATGGCCGCGATGAGCGACCGGATCTCGGGCTCGGCATCCTCGCGCTTCACGTACGCCAGGCGATCGAGATCCAGCCGATCGAGCAGCGCCTGGTGGATGCGGCTCTTCAGCTCCTGGTAGTCGGAGCGGCGGGTGTCGATGCCCTGGGGCTGTCGCAATGAGACGACGGAATCCATGATGCCTCGTGAAGGGAGCCGCTAACTCGTCGAACGGCGCGGGGTGAGCCAGCCGAGCAGGCCGCCGGCAGCTTCGGGTGTGGCCTCCGTGCGACCCTGGCCGGTCAGCGCGCGCGCAAAGGCGTGGAACGACTCCGGAAGCCGGCCCTGTGTCGACTCGGCCATCGGCTGTCCCTTGTTGATCGCGGCCACGGCCTGGCGATAGTCGTTCGGGAAGACGTGGCGGATCTTCACGCCCACGGTCTTCTGGATGTCCTCGAGGCCGATCTCCGCGGTCTTGTCGGAGCGGTTCACGACGACCTGGACGCGGTCGCCGAACTTCTGGCGCAGGTTGGCGACGAGCCGGTACGCACTGCGGAGGGTCGGCAGTTCGTGGTTCACGACCACGAGGATGCCGGTGGCCGACTCCAGCGCGTCCAGCAGGGTCAGGTCGAGGCGCGGCACGTCGAGCACGACGGCGTGGTAGTAGCGGCTCACGAAATCGATCAGCGCGCGCAGCTTCGCCGGTTCGATGGAGCCGGGGGTGAGCCGCGGTGACGCACCGAGCAGATCGAGGCCCGCGCGCGAGCGCACCACGAGGCTCCGCAGGAACGCTTCGTCCAGGCGGTGCGTGTTCTCGAGCGCTTCGGCCACGGTGAAGCGCGGCTCGACACCGAGGAACACGGCCGCATCGCCGGCAGCGAAGTTCAGGTCGAGCAGCAGGGCATCGTCGAGGGTGGCCGCCAGCGCGGCGGCGAGATTGACGGCAATGGTGGTGGTACCGACGCCGCCCTTGGCGCCGATGACCGCGTACACACGGCTCTGGACCTGCACGGCCTGCGGGACGACGATCCGTGAGATCGCGGCCTGCAGCGTCGCGGCGGAGAGCGGCTCGGCGATCGCCTCGCTCACGCCGGCGCGCATGCTCTCGAGCATCAGCTCCGGATCGAGGGCCCTCGCCACGATCGCGACACCCATCGAGGGATACCGGCGCTTGATGGCGGCCACATGCGACAGGATCGAGCGATCGCCGCGCACGTCGACGAGCAGCGCCTCGGGAATGCCGACCGAGGAACGGGGCGTGGCGGCGAGCTGATCGACCGGCACGACGAGTGGCCGCATGCCACACGCCGCGACCAGCTGCTGCAGGTCACCCGCGGTGTTTCCGACGATTGCTACCGTTCCAGTCACAGTCCTCTCCCGATGGGGACGAACCCCTCAGCGTCTGCCGGCGGCCGGGGCGTCCACGGTGCCGGTGCCGCCTTCGAGCCTGGCGCCACTCTCGGTCATGAACTGCGCGGGATCGGTCGGAAGGTCCGGAACCTCGTCCGGGTCGAGCGGCTTCACGAGTCTCGGGGTGATGAGCACCATCAACTCGGTCTTCGACTGCCGGGCCGCCTTGCTCTTGAAGAGGCTGCCGATGATGGGCAGGCTGCCGAGCAGCGGCACCGCGTTCTTGTCCGTCTGCGTGATGTTGTTCATCAGGCCGGCGATGGCGAAGGACTGCCCGTCGCGCAGCTCGATTTCCGTTTCCGCGCGGCGCGTCTGGAGCGCAGGCACCCGGAAGCCGTTGACGGTGACGCCATTGGCGAAGTCAAGCGAGCTGACCTCGGGCTTCACGTGCAAGCGGATCATGTCGCCCGCGATAGTCGGCGTGAAGTTCAGGCGGATGCCGAATTCCTTGTATTGGACCGTGATGGCGCCGCCGGACGCCGCGCCCTGGATGATCGGGACCGGCACCTCGCCGCCGGCGAGGAAGCTGGCTTCCTTGCCGTTGTAGGCGATCAGGTTCGGCTCGGCGAGGCTCTGGAGCAGCCCCCGTCCCTGCAGTGCCTTCAGCAGGCCGCCCACGTTGTACTTGGTGTTGAAGACGAAGAGGTTCAGGTAGTCGCTGAACGTGAGCTTGTCGTCGTCGAAGATCGGCGCGGCAAACTGCTGCGTCGTCGAGCGACCGATCCAGTCCTTGTACCCCGTCACGCCCGTGAAGAGCGACAGCCCGGCTTCGGTGATCGCCGTGCGGTTGATTTCCGCGAAGCGCACCTGCAGCAGGACCTGCTGCGTGTCGATGCCGCCCGGCACCTGGAGCAGGTTGATCACGCTGGTCTTCGACGAGGACCGTTCGGCGATCTCGCCCGCCTTCAGCATGACGGCGTTGCTGGAGACGCGGCCGGCCAGGGTGATGGCTTCTTCGGTGGCGGTGACCTGGATGTCCTCGCTCGGGAAGAGGTTGCGCAGCTGCTGCTGCAGCTCGGAGACCGGGGCATCGACCGCCACGTCGTACTGCACGCGGCGTCCGTCACCCCAGACGATCAGGCTGATGGTGCCCTGCGTCTTGCCGTCGATGAGGATTTCCCTCGGCGCGACCACCACGGCGTCAGCGACGCCCGGGTTGGTGACGGCGATACGGGTGATGTCGAAGTCGATGGCGAGTACGGTCGAGCGGCCCGCGGTGAGCGCGACCCGGGGCAGGGCCGCGGCGACTGCGGGTGCCTGTGCCTGTGCCACTGCCGCGGGTGCCGCCGCGAAGATCAACGCGCTCGCGAGCAGCAGCCGCACGGCGCGGCACGATGGCTGGGTTCTTGTCATCAGGGTTACGCCGATCACCGGACTGCCTCCTCGGTGCGCTTCGCGCCGCGAATCGTCTCGACCGTGTAGGGCTTGGGTTCTGGGGGCGGCGGGGCCGCTTGCACCACGACGACGGGTCGGGGCTTCGGAACGACGCGGACGGCCGGCACCGGCTCCGGCGCCTTGACCTCGCCACCGGTCGTCAGGCTCGCGAGGCGGGTGCCGTCGGTCCGTGTCGGTTCCTGATCCAGCGGGTTGCGCAGGGCCAGCATCACGGCACCGTCGTTCGCGGCCAGCACCACTCGTTCGGCATCCTCGGGTGACAGCAGCAGCGTGACGACGGAGGAGGGCATCGCCTGCCCGCTCTTGGCCTTGTCCTGCTCGAGCGCCGTACCCGCCGCCAGCACCTGCACGTTGCTGGTCACCACGCGAGTCAGGCTGTTGTCCCCGTCACGCAGCGTCACGAGCACGTCCACGCGGGTGCCTGGCGTCACGAAGCCCGCCACGCCGACCACCTCGTTGACGCGCACCGAAATCGCGCGCATGCCGGGAGGAATCGACGGCGGCAGGCCGGCGCCGGCCCCTTCCGCCGCAACCTTGGTCTCGGTGAGCGGCTCGTTCTCGAGCACGGTGACCACGACGCCGCGGCTGACCACGTCCTCGACCTTGGTGAACGAACCGGGGATGCGCGCGCTCTCGGGCCACGGCACGACCTTGAGGTCTGCCTCGGTGAGGCGCACGCCGGTGTCGAGCCGGTGCGCGGCCACGACCACCGATGTCTGTGGCACCTGCACCTGCTGGATGGGGCGGGCCTGGATGGCCTGGTTGACCAGGAAGGTCGCGAGGGCGGCCACGACCACCGCCACTGCTACGACGATAAGGGTTCGAGTATTGCGGTTCATGTTTGCCCTAGGTCTCTAGCGAAGCCAAAGCGCCAGCATCAACCCGGCCGTGATTGGCAGGGCGTACGGCAGGCGCGGTCCCTTGCCCTGCTCCAGCGTCAGCTCGGGGTGCGGTCGCACGCCGACGACGCGAAAATGCGCCAGCAGTAGGTACACGTTATCGACCGCTGCGCCGAGATATCCAGTGCCGGCGGCGACGGCCAGCGCCATCACGCCGCCCGCGACCGCCGCATACAGCGCCACCCAGACGGTGTCGGCGGCTCCGAGCCAGGCGCCAAGGCACGCCATCAATTTCACGTCCCCGGCACCGAGTCCGCCGAGCACGAAGAACGGAAGAAAGACCGCGAGGCCCGTGGCCCAGCCGCCCAGGGCTCCGAGCAGTGCAGCCGGACCGCCCATGGCGACACTGAACACGAGCGCCGCTGCCGCGCCGCCGAAGGTGAGGGCGTTCGGCAGGCGTCGCGTCCGCAGATCGGACACGCACGCTACGGCAGCGATGAGAAACGCGAGCAGTTGTGGCAGCGAAAGCCAGCCGGCCAGCTCAGTCACTGTGCGTGCACCGGGGTTGAGAGGAAAACGGTTCGCGCGCCGGCGGTTCACGCCGGCACGCGGCAGGATTTGCTGGAGCAGCACCGCCGCTCCAGCGCACGAAACGCAGGCTGCGACTACGACGCGCGGCCCAGGGTCGAGCTCACCGACTCGAACTTCGAGTTGATGCCGCTCGCCAGCGCGCTCATGCCGGCCATCGCCGCCAGGGCGATGAGGGCTGCGAGCAGCGCGTACTCGATCAGGTCCTGACCTTCGGTTTCGTTGACAAGACGCAGCACAAGCTTCTTCATGCAATAGCTCCTGATTCCGGTGCTCACCAGAGACGACGCATGACAGGCACCTCGCCTGCCGGCGTGCGCTCACCTGTGTCACCCGGATACTGTGTCTATCGAGCAGTCTGAGTACCGGCTACAGTGGAGCGGTCGAGCCCGGAGCGTTCGGGTCCGACACGCATTGCACGCGCGTTCACGCGTCTTCGCGCGGGAGTGGATTTCGATCAGGCGTGAGCCGCGATCTGCAGGCGCAACTGCCGCCAGAGTGCGACCGAGAGGACGGCCATGGCCGGCACCGACCACTGGACCGGAATGGCTGGAATCGCAATCGTCACGATCGGCGCGGCATACACCGCCGCCGCCAGCCACACGAGCTGCGGGGTACGGGCCGTCTCAGCCCAGTCCCACGTCACGAACAGCGCCGGCAGGAGCAGCAGCAGGTCCCATCCGAACACATGCGGATTGACGAGCACGGTGGCAAGCACCAGCACTGCGTAGCGCAGCGCGATCGACCCGCGCGTTCGCCACGCGGTGACGGCCAGGGCGACAGTCGCCACCGAGCAGACGAGGCTGGCCATCAGGGCCGGCGTCGTCGCAAGGCCGAGCTGGAGGAACAGCGACCGCCACGAGTGCATGATGGCCTTGTCCGGCTCCATCGCATCGATGACCGCCGGCAGACGCGCGAGGGCGTTCAGGTACGCGGGCACGATCGAGGTGCCCCAGTACGTCAGCACCACGATTGCCTGCGCCGCGACAGAGACCGCGGCTCCCGCCACCATGGCCCACTCGCCTCCCAGCAGGCAGACGCACGCGGCCACGATTCCCAGTTGCGGCTTGTAGGCCAGCGCACCGATCGCGAGCCCGGCGAGGAACGGCTTCCCGCGCGCGAGCGCCAGCCAGATCGCCGTGAAGCACCCGAGCGCGATCACCGACACCTGGCCGAACGAGAACATGAAGTGCAGCCCCGGCGCCCCGAGCACGAGCACGATCGTCGTCCACCGACTCAACCGCTCGGCACGCCGGGCGCGCCACACCAGCCACGCGCACAGGGTGGTCAGGCCCATCGACAGCGCCAGCCACGTGTAGAGCGCGCGCTCGTAACCGAGAAGGGAGAGCGGTGCGAAGAGCAGGCCCACCTGCGGCGGGTAGACCGGCGGAAACTGGCGCCCCACCGCCACGGGTGCCACACGCTCGGACGCTGCCGCCATCGACTCGAGGTCGTAGAGCGCCCCGGCGTCGTGGTCGCGGGTGATCGCCCCCTGCGCGTAGAAGTGCAGGAAGTCGCGAATCAGGTGTGTGCGGTCGTTGCCGGGCACAGCCGGCAACTGGCTGACGAAGATCGACCAGACGAAGATCACCCAGACGTAGAGCGGGATGAGCGCGATCTGCCGCACGATCCGTGCGTGCTGTTCGGGCGAGAGCGCTCCGGCCCCCGACGCTGATGGTCCCACCTGGGAACACTACCCCCTTCGCGGTTCACGCGGCCGCACACGCGGGCGCGTCTCTGCGCGGATCGTCGTCCCGATCGTGCGTGCAGGATCGGGGCGTTCAGGCGCGCAGCTTTCGTATCGGCTCGATGACGTCGAAGGGCGCACGGTAGCGATCGGGGGACTCCGCCCGCTGCTCGATCGCATCCGTCGCGATATGGCCGAGGAACTCGCCCGCTACGGAGAGGTAGGGCATCCTTTCTGGATTCAGCCCGATGATCCGCGCGCAGGTGGCGTCCGTCGCAACAAGATCGGTCCCCATGCCGATGAACCCGACCGGGCGCGGACGGCCCATGATCGGCCCGTCGCCCTCCATCCCGACCACGGCGTCGACAATGGTGAGCTGCGGCTGGATGGTAGCGGTGAGGTCGACGATCGACTGGCCGATGCCGTGGAAGTGCAGCGGGTTCTTCGGCCACCCGTAGACGGCGCCGGGCACCATGCCGAACAGGTTCTTCATGGAGGCCGTCATGCCCGCGAAGTGGTGCGTCTTCAGCTTCGGCATCGAGACCACGTAGTCGGCCTCGAGCACACTCACGGGCAGCCAGATCGCGTCGAGCCCCGTATAGCGGCACTTGAGCGGCACCTTCCGCACGTCGTCGAGATTCAGGTCGACGAATCGCAGCCGGTAGTCCCGCAGCACGTCGCGCATGCCGGTGCCCGCCAGCAGGTACTCGATATCCCGGCGGTGGCCCGGCCCCTCGCCGACGACGACCTGCGCCGCTCCTGCCTGCAGCATCGCATCAGCGGCTGCAGCCACCACGCGTGGATCGGTGTTGATCGCCTTGTCCGACCAGTACTCCACCATGTTCGGCTTGAGCAGCACGCGGCGGCCACGCAGGTCCTGCCCGAGCAGCGAGAGCCCCCGACGAATCACCCCCGCCAGGTCGCCGTCGTAGCTCGCAGCGGGCATCAGGGCGACGGGCGAACGCGCTGGTCGGTGGAAGTCGTCGCGGCGGTACGGCGGGCGACTGCACGCGGACGCAGCCGCCGCCGCGAGCGGGACGGCCTGCAGGAACCGGCGGCGGCTGACGCCGTGTCCGTAGCCGTCGGGTCTACGCGGCGACACGGAACACCTCGGCCCTGTGGCGCGTCATGCTCAGCGCGAGCAGGGCCATCGCCATGGCCTGCACATGGCCATCGTTCTCGCTGGCCGGCAGGTGCTCCAGCAGTGCATCGTCCACATCGTCGGCGGGGTGTCCGTGGAGCCCGAGGGCGATCCGCGCGAGGGCGAGCGTCGACGTGGCCGGCTCGCTGAGCCGGTCGTGCGACAGGCGCGCCACGGACTCGCGCACGACCGTGGACTCCGTGCGGTCCTGCAGGGCCATCAACCCGACGGCCGTCGTCGGCACGTACGCGCGGAGATCCTGTCCGAGGGTGCTGGCGTTCCCGTAGTTCCATCCGCCACCACTGCACATGCGATTCTCGAGCACCGCATGCGCGGCGGTGATGCGAGCGGTGACGGGTCCCATGCGTGCCGCGGACGGCAGCCGCTTCAGCGCGAGCAGGCACCACGCGGTCGGCTCGACCCAGCTGAAGGTATCCCGCACCCAGGGCCAGGCCTGCAGCTGGTTGTCCTGCCGTGCGTCCTGCTCGTCGAGACGCACGCCCTGCAGCGCCACGATGCCGTCGACGAGGCGTGTGTGCAGTGACGATATGGGCAGCGCGTTGGTGTGGCGCGCACACAGGACGGCGGCCAGACCGTTCGCGGTGAGATTCGCCAGATCCGCGTCGGTGTCCGACAGCAGGCCCGTGGCTGTCTGCCTGCTCGCGAGAAAGGCCAGTCGGGGGCGCGCAAATTCCTCCCACGAACCGGGGCCGGCCCAGGTTTCGCCCAGCGCAAGGAGCGCCCAGCTGGTCGGCTCGATCCGGGGGGATCGGCCGACGTAGTAGCCCCAGCCGCCGGCGGCGGCCTCGGCCAGCAGCCGCTGCCGGAGCCGGTTCACGACTGCCGCGCGCTGGTCTTCCTGCATGTTGGTTCCGATGGATTGTAGCGTGACGCCTGTGAGAGGAAGGGCTGACGTACAGTTGGGCTCGTGGAGACACGGGTGCGACGCGGTGCGATCCGCCATGCGCGTGGGTGACTGGCTCGCCGTCTGGGGCCGGGAACGATGACCACGACGGCACCTCCATCGGCGTCGCGTTCGCGCTGGCTGGCCCATCCGCTTCTGCAGGTCGGCCTTGGCGCCCTGCTGGGCGTGCTGGCCGGCTACTACAGCCTGGTGTTCAGGATCGCACTCGGTCAGCACGGCAACGACTTCGGCAAGTTCTACTTCGCCACGAAAGCGTGGGCGGCCGGTGGCTCGCTGTACGCGCCGAACATCGCCACGCGGATGCTGGTCGGCGGCGAGTGGCGTGAGTTCCTGAACATGAACCCGCCGCACTTCCACCTTCTGGTGCTGCCGCTGACGCGCCTGGACCTGCTCCCGGCCTTTGTCGTGTGGACGCTGGTGAACGCGGCCGCAGGCGTCGTGGCCGTCATGCTCGCACTGCGCGAACTCCGCTGGCCATTACGGGCCGCGGCGGTGCTGCCCACGCTCGTCCTCAGTCTGACCGGCGGTGCGCTCAATGCGATCGCCGCAACCGGCCAGGTGACCGGCCTCCTGCTCGTTGCCCTGACGCTGGCCTGGCGCGACGCGCGGCACGAGCGCTGGGTCGCCTGTGGCCTGTGGCTCGGCGTGCTGATCGGGGTGAAGCCGTTCCTTGCGCTGTTCATCCCGGGGCTGGCCCTGACGGGGCGGTGGCGGGCGCTCGTGTCGGCGGCCGCCGGCGGGGCCGGCACCTTTGCGGTCGGCGTGCTCACCTTTGGCTGGCCCTCACATCTGGAGTGGCTGGATTCCCTCGAGAGCGTCTCGTGGGCCTGGTCGAGCATGAACGCATCGATTCTGGGACTGGCGGCCAGGTGCTTCTCCGCCTCCCCTGTGTTCACGCCGCCCGTGCTGGCTCCGTCTTTGACGTCGGTGCTGTGGTTCGTCGCGGCACTGCCTACGGCGTGGCTGTCGATCGTCATCGCGCGCCGATCGGTCGATCATCTGTTCGCGGGCGCCACCCTGGGTGCACTGCTGCTGTCACCCCTGGGGTGGATTTACTACCTGCCGCTCGCGCTGCCCTCGTGCCTGGCGCTCTGGCAGCATCGCAGACCGCACGCGGCGCTGGTCGGACTCGCGGCCACGTCGGTGCCGTTGTTCGTGCCCCTCCTGTGGGGCTCGCGCGGGCTCGCGGTGGCGGCGGTCGGCTCGGTGTACTTCTGGGGCACCTTCGCGCTCTGGGTCGGTGTGGTCCTCTCCCGCGATCGCAGCCGGCCGCCTCACGGCACCGCGAGCGGATCGGCCCACTCGACGGTTACGTCCGACGTCAGCGCGGGCTGGAACTCGCGGAGCTGATCCCGAAGGCGCACGGCATCGGCAGGGGTCCTCGCGTAGAACGTCACGGCGCTCTCCACTTCGTGCGGCGGCTGGTCGGTAACCCACCGCGCCACACGCGTCCAGCGATCGGCGAATCGCTGCGTTCCAGTGAACCAGTCGTCGTAGATGATGGCCAGCGGCACCTCGCCGGCGTCGAGCCACCGGTTGATGAACGCCGCATCGAAACGGCCGGCGCGGCGCGCCCTGGTCACATCGAGCGAGGCGAGACCCGCGAGGTCGAATATCCGGGCGTGGGATCCGTAGCTGACGGCGCCAATGTCGTTCAGGGCCACGGCACCCGAGTCGTAGTAGCGCGCGACGAATCGGGCCATCTGCTGCTGCTGACGATGAATGTGCCCGGCGGTCGTGGCCAGCACGCCGTTCGAAGCCAGCGTCCGCGCCGACCCGGCTGCCGTTGCCGCGATCATCAGCACGATCACCACCTCACCCGGGCCGACGATGCGCGCCGCCCGGGCAATCGCATCCGCCGCATGGTGGGCGGCGGTGGCCACGGCGAGGACGCCCAGCACCATCAGGTACGACTCATAGCGGTAGAGGTATCCGAAGCGGGCCAGTGTCGTGTGCAGCACCGCTGCGACGAGAAATACGACGAGCAGGCCGTCCGTACCGATCGCCCGCGAGAGCCACAGGCGACGCGCGAGCAGCAGGGCGGCCGCGCCGGCCAGCGCGAGCAATTCGGCGGGAGGTGTGCTGGCCAGCCACTGCTGCAGGAAGCCTGACGACGATGTGGGGCTGGCTGTCGCGGCGCTCTTCATCAGGACGCTCGCCGGCAGGAAGTACCAGCCATGCGTCAGGTTCCAGAGGCCGTTGGCCACGACGGGAAGCGCCGCCGTGGCGAGGCAGGCCGCGGCCAACCGGACCCGCCCGGCGGTGACCAGCAGCAGGGCACAGCCTGCGGCGACGAACGTGCCCTCGAGCCGGGTCGCACAGGCGAGCACGGTGAAGCAGAGGAGCGTCAGCGGGCGCACGCGGGGAACCGGTCGCGACAGTTCGGACGCGGCAGCGGCGGCCAGGACCACGAACACGTTGTTCAGCGAGTGCTCCATGCCGATCCACACCATCGACGCGATCGGTGCGAACAGCAGGATCCCGACAGCCGTGACAGCGGACTCAGCCACCGAGAAACCGTCCGCGTCGAGTATGCGGGCCAGCACGATGGCCAGTGTTACGGCGGACGCCAGGTTGAGGATGAGCGGCACCACGTCGTGCACTCCGGCGGTCCGGAAGGCCAGGGCCAGCAGCAGGGTCCAGAGCGGGGACGAACTCGCCGACGCGAAGTGATCTGGACTGACGCCCCAGACGCCATCGAACGCCACGTGCCTGGCGATCGCCATGTGGATATACGCATCGTCCAGCGCGTACGTGAGGTGGCCTGCGGTGGCGCGCAACACGAGGCTCGTTACGCCCCCAAGCAGGAGGGCCAGTACGACGAGACTGATGACGGCGGATCGAGAAGGGCGCATGCTCACGCGTGAACCCGGGTCCTGCCCATTCATTCAGCGTCCGGGGCCCGGGTCGCCCTGCCTGACGCAGAGCGTCTCGCCCACGCCGATCCCCGCGGACGCAAACGACCCCGCGGCCATCTCGGCGACGGCGTAACCGCCCCACGCGGCGGCCATCCGCCAGGCGGGAAGGCTCTCGCAGATCTTGAGGATCCGGCCGTCTTTCGCGATGAAGGCCACGTCGATCGGGAACTTCATGAAGAACGTGTGGATGGCGTTCGTGGGAGCGATGAGCATCACGACGCCTGGGTCGAGTGACGTGTGCTTCAGCAGGCCCGTCCGGCGGGTCTCGGAATCGAAGGCCGGCAGCACCTTCGTTGCGAGCACCTTCCCCGAATCACGGCTCGACAGGCGCCAACTTTCGCCACCAGAGCGAAAGTCCGTCAGAAAAGTTCTCATGGAAAGGTGTGAAGTTGCGGCACACTGAGCCGATAAGAGCAACTGAACCGTGAATCCACTCGAACTCCAGATGCTGGTCCTGCTCAGCGGCGTCCCCGAGGCGTCGGGCACCGTGTTGACCTCCGAGGTCATGCGGCCGATCGAAGCTGGACTATATCTCCCGAGCCAGGGATCGAGCAGCAGTTCAGTGGTCCCCCGGATAGCCGGAGTATCGGTTCCGGGACCCCGCTCCGTGAAGGCCGCTAGAGCGCGAAGAAGCGCGCGATGAGGTCGCGCAGCTGCGCGATGGACAGCGCGGTGTTCAGCGCCGAGCGCAGTTCGGCCCCGTTCTCCACACCCTTCGTGTAGTAGGCGCCGAGCGCGCGGATCTTGTTCACCACCCACCGGTCGTGACTGCGGTGGCCAGCGACTGCCGACGGGTCGGACCCTGGCGCCAGATGGCGGAACCCTTCCGGCTCCCGCGTGCGTTCGTGCTGGAGCAGATCGATGTACTCGAGCAGAAAGCGCCCGCGGTCCTGTACCGTGATCTCGCGGGCGGCGCGACCGGCGAGCAGGTCTGACGCCTGCGCCAGGATCCACGGGTTGCGCAGCACGCCCCGCCCCACGAGGACACCTTCGACGCCAGCACGCAAGCGCTCGACGATCTGCTCCGGTGTCACGCAGTCGCCGCTGCCGAACACCGGGATTGTCAGGCGCTCCGCCACTTCCGCCACGAGGCTCCAGTCGGCCAGGCCGCTGTAGCTCTGTGCGGCCGTCCGGCCGTGCACCGTCACCGCGCTGGCGCCGGCATCCTGCACCATCTGCGCGACGACAGGCGCATTGCGGTTGGCGTCGTTCCAGCCCGCGCGCATCTTGACGGTCACCGGGATCTTCACGGCTCGCGTCATCGCCGAGACCACGGCCGCCGCGTGCTCGGGCTCCTTCATGAGGCTGCAGCCGGCGTTGTGCTTCGCGATCTTCGGCACCGGACAGCCCATGTTCACGTCCACGATGTCCGCGCCCATGCCTTCGACGATGCGCGCGGCCTCGGCCATCTTGTCCGGATCGCCGCCGAAGATCTGGATCGAGACGGGACGCTCTTCGTTGGTGTACTCGGCGTATTCCAGCGTGCGGTCGATGCCGCGGACGAGCCCCTCGGAACTGACCATCTCGGTGACGACGAGACCACAGCCGCCCTGGCGCTTGACGAGACGCCGGAATGCGGAGTCCGTCATGCCGGCCATCGGCGCGACGCCAACGGGCTGAGGCAGGGTGGCGCTTCCGACCTGCAGTGCGGTCGGGGATGGTTCGATGTCGATCATGACCTTGGAGTATTGTGCCGTACGTCCGCTCCCATCACCATGAGCCCGGCCACGGTACGTCTGCCTGATCGTCGTGCCGCGCTCGCACCGGCTCAGGTGCCAGGGCTGCGCGACAAGCTCTGTCGTCGACGGGACTCATCGGCGAACCTCGCCGGCGCGCCGTGACCCATTAGTGGAGGCAACGAGCAGCAAGAGCCCGAGCACGCTGGCGCATGCGATCTGGCCGACCAGCAGCGTACCGACGACGCCGTAGTGCCGGTTGACGATGGCGGCGTACGGGCAGACGGCGATCACCGCGACAGCGGCACTCCACCGTGGCAACGCCTGCTGCCTCAGTGACGCGAGCACGGGCGCGAACAGCGTCGGCAGATAGTAGTTCCAGCCCAGGGGCGAGACGAGCAGCGCTGCCAGTCCGAGCAGCGCGAAGCTGCGGTCGTGATCGGCTGTGCGCAGCCGCCGGACCAGCAGTCCCAGAACGGCGAGCGCGCCTCCCCACCCTGCACAGGCGGCTGCGACGGAACTGACGGCAAGCGGCGTCCACGACGCGGCAATGGCCAGGTCCTGCCTCCCAAACACGCGAGCGGCCACGCCGAACACCGAGGCGTTGAACACGTGCCACGTCCAGGTGACGTTGCCCAGATTCAACAGCCAGCGCTGGGTATTGGCCACTCCGGCCATCTCGAGTCCTGTCGCAAAGGTGACCGCTGCACTCGCCAGCAGCGCCGTCAGCGCTCGCCAGTCACGGCGCGCCATGTACCACACCGCGTAGAGGCCGAAGAACGGCTTCATCGCGCAGAGCAGGCCAAGGCAGACTCCAGCGTGGACTGGCCTGGACGTGCGTGCATACCACCAGGCCAGTGAGAACGGAGCGGCGAGGACAAGGGCGATCTGGCCGAGTCCGAGTTCGAAACCGGCCCCTGTCAACGCGAGCACGAGCACGAGGACCTCAGGGGCGGTCACAGGCGGTCCCAGTGCGCGACAGACGCTGACCACGGTTCCGCAGAACACGAGCAGTGATGCCAGGGACCAGACCGCGAACGCCGTGTCCACCGGCATCGTCGTCAGCGGCGCGATCAGCAGCCACACGAGCGGATGATTGAGGTTCGTTGTCGCCTGGTTGGAGACGTAGGCCGGTTGTCCGTCCAGCCAGCGCACGGTGGACTCGTAGAGCATGGCGAAGTCGCCGCCACGATCGTGCGCGAGGAGGAGTGGGCCGATCAGGTTCGCGGCCGCGAGGATTGCGAGCACCGGGAGCGTGGCACGGAGCCAGCGATGCTCCGCGTCACGCGGTGAAGCGGTCGACCCTGCTACGGGTTCGGGAAGCATGGTGTTCCGGGCGTGTTCACACCGTGCACGAGTGGACCTGGCGCCCGCATCAGAATCGTGGTGCGCGGGCCTTCGAAGCGCCGCGTCCACCCCCGCTGCTCGAGCCCCTCGATGACCGCGCGCCCGCTCGTGGGCCACCAGACCGCATCTGCACCGATGCGTTCTGGGTACTCGAAGTCCTCGCCGTCCATGAATCGCTGGTTCTCACGCACGCGGACGTCCGAGTACACCGTCTCGCGTCGATTGTCGATGGCCACGGTCAGCCGATCGCGAAGGTGATAGATGGCGTACTCCCCGTAGTCGAAATGCGGAACGAGGCGCGTCACAGCGACGCCTCGGAGGAACGTCACAGCGTCAGCCTCTGGCGAGTGCCAGCCGGGGAGCGGCGGAAAGCAGCGCAGCGTGGGTGCCGTCCAGAACAGCGAGACCGCCACGCAGAGCGCCGTCACGCCGCCAGCGAAGACCTGTCTGGCGCGCGTCCACTCGAACGTCGGCGAAGCCGACGCCGGGGTCCAGCGCGGCGCGAGCGTGATCACCGAAGTCAGCGTGGCGAGCGCGATGAGGCGGCGTGAACTGGCCGCCGCGGCGAGCGACACCACGACCCAGGTCCACACGGCACCAGGTGGTCGCACGCGGGTCAGGAGGAACGCGGTGGCGCTTGCCACGAGAAGCCAGAGGATCAGCGCGTCGACACCGGCCGAGAGCCGCCAGATCGGCTGCCACTCCGTCAGATCGCTCCAGCCGCGCGACATTGCCTCCGCGATGGCACTCCACAGGCCGGTGCCGTAGGGGTTCACGAGCGTGGCGAGCGTGCTCGCTGCGGCAACAGCGACCCCACGCTGTGAGCGGGCAAGGCTCGCCTGACACCAGACGCCTGCGAGACCGAACAGCCAGCCTCCGTGCACGTTGGCCCAGAGCAGGAAGACGCCCGGTACCCACCACGCGTCCGGGCGAGCGACGACGAGGGCGTAGATGGCCAGTGTGGCGATCTGCGGACGCGTGCTCCGCCACTGCCCGATGCAGGCAAGGCCGACCAGGACGATCGCGGCGATGCGAAGGGAAGGATCGAGACGGCGGGTCGCACGGTCGGCCAGACCGAGGACCACCGCGGCCAGCACGGCGCGAAACGCAATGAGGCCAGGCAGACCGGCTGTCCTGAAAACGGCAGCGGTCATCAGGTCCCAGAGCCACTCGTGATTCACCCACACCTGGTCGTGAGTGAAGGAGTACGGATCGACCCACAGGAACTGTCGTGTCGACAGCATGTCGAGTCCGATCGACATGTGGCCCCAGATGTCGGTGTCGGTATAGCCAGCGGCGGCCTGGCCCAGGACGAGGATCAGTAGTCCAGCACGCGTCACCGTCTGGAACAGGGCCCTGTCCTGAGCCTGGGACGGGTCAGTCCGGTTCATCGAGTCTGGGAATCGTAGTTCCAACCGGGCCGGCGTGCATCCGGCGATGGAAACAGGGCCGCGAGTGTGCCGTTATGTGCCACCGGGAGATAAAAGGCGCGTAGTTTGGATATAAATCCGATTGGACGGCCAGAAATTTAGCCGCTCCAAATGGATGTTTTGGGATACGGTTTAGGACTACAGCCAAGGTCGACTCGTCCCGCCGCCGGCTTGTCCCAGCCTACCCCGGACTTGCCGGTGCGATTGCCGCGCCTCGGGCACGCGTCGTCACGGCTGAAGCGACATGCCGACGACGACGCCGTACGTCCTCATCGCAGTATCGAACGTCGCACGCGCCACAGCCTTCTGCCACGTCGCCACCGAGAGCCTCCGTCTCGAGAGTGTCATGGTGCGGGATGGTGACGATGCGGTCGATCAGTTGTCGCGGCGCGGTGCGCCCGCGCTGCTGGTTGTCGATCTGTCGCTGCCGCGCGTCGACGGATTCACCATCGTGCGGCGCATGCGGCGCCTGGCCGCTGATCATCAGACGCGTGTCATCGCGGTCTCGGCACACGAGTCGCTGCGTGCCGCAGCGAGGGAACTCGCCGCGTCACTGGGCATCACGGGCATCCTCTCCCTCGACGCTGACGCGCTCACCATTCGCAACACCATCTTCGCCGGTCTCGATCCGTCGCACGAGGACCGTCGTCGCGCCGGTGGGGTCGCCGCCGACGGCGTCGCGAGCAAGGCCCCCGTGTCCGTCGGGCCGGACGAAGTGGTGGAGCGCGCGGCCGTCGAAGTGCGGCGCCGCTTCCGCATGCCCGTCAGCGTCAGCTACCTGCGCGTGGCCGATCACGAAGGGCTGACCTTCCACGTGTCGGCCAGGCATGGTGAGCACGCGTGGGCGCTGCACGAACTGGTCGATGCATCGGTGCTGCGCCAGGTCGCGGAGTCGAACGAGCCTCTCGTCGTTCCCTCCCTCGAGAGTCATCCCGTGTATGCGTCGATGGGCGGTGATGGACGCGCGGCCGTCAAGGGGTTTGCCATCGTCCCCGTGGTGTCCACGCGCGAGTCGATTCGCGCGGCGCTCTGCGTGCTGGATACGCAGACGCTGACGCTGAGCGCGTCGGACGTGGACGCCCTGGCGGCCTACGGCCGCCACGCTGGACTCGAACTCGATCGCATGGCGGCGGCGGTCGCCGAGCGAAAGCCGCAGAGCCTCGATCTCCCGGACGACATCGAGGCGCTTCAGCACCTTGCGGCCACCGATCCGCTCACCGGCGTCGCGAACAGGCGCGGCGGAGAAA
This sequence comes from Vicinamibacterales bacterium, assembly GCA_046331345.1. Lineage (GTDB taxonomy): Bacteria > Acidobacteriota > Vicinamibacteria > Vicinamibacterales > CAVVIG01 > CAVVIG01. The sequence goes on from JAXLRA010000011.1 coordinate 203,880, forward strand.
AGCACATCTCGAACGAGATCTCGCGGGCGAAACGCGAGAAGCGGCCGCTCAGCTGCATCCTCGTCGACATCGATCGCTTCAAGGCGGTGAACGACACGTTCGGTCATCAGGCGGGAGACCAGTTGCTGCGCGACATCAGCGCGCTGCTCCGCAGGACCGTTCGGGCCTACGACATCCTGGTGCGGTGGGGTGGCGAGGAGTTCCTCGTGGTGCTGCCTGGGGTGGGGCTCGAAACAGCCCGCATGCTGGCTGATCGCCTGCGCAGTGCGGTCGAGTCGCTCGACACGCACGGCATCGGGCCAGTCACGGTGTCCGCGGGAGCGGCCGAGTTCGAGAACGACTACGACTTTGCGTCGACGCTGCGGACGGCGGACCGTCGCCTGTATCAGGCGAAGGCCGCCGGTCGGAACTGCGTCGTCTGAGCCGGGAGATCCCTCGACTCAGCTCTGGTCGCCAGTGCGCGGCATGGTCAGGCCCTGGTCATAGGCCTTCTTCACGTCCGCGTTCTTCCACTCGATGATGGCCTGCGCCCTCATCTTCTTCAGGTATTTCTCGAACTCGTCGCGGCGCTTGTCGGTGAAGACCTTGTTGGAGATTTCCTCGCGCGCCTCTTCGAACGGCTTGGTCTCTGCGGCTGCGGCCGACTCGAGCTTGAGGATCTGGTAGCCGCGCGCGCCGCGGAGAGGCTGGGTGATCTCGCCGGCCTTCATCGGCTCGAGCAACCGCTGGAGTTCGGGGGACAGATCGGCCACGCTGAGCGGACCGATGAGGCCGCCGTTGGCCTTTGACGGAGCATCGGACAGCTCTGCGGCCAGTTTCTCGTAGCTCTCCCCGTTCAGGGCACGCTGCCGAATGGCGCTGATGCGGGCGCGGACCTCTTCGTCGCGGCCCACGTTGACCGCCTGCCCGTCGCCGGGCACGTTCACGAAGATCTCGCGCAGCGTAATCGTCCGGGGCGACGTGAACTCCGCCTTGTGCGACTCGTAGTAGAGGCGAGCCTCTTCGTCGTTCACGGCAATCTTGCTCATCACCTCGTTCTGCTGGACGCGCGAGATGATCATCTGCTTCTCGAGGCTCTTGCGCAGATCCGACAGCGTCATGTTCTCGGCCTTGAGCGCGGCCTGGAACTGCTCATCCGACTCGATCTTGTTGTCCTTCTTGATGCTGTCCAGCACGCTGTTGAACTGGTCGTCGGCCATCTTGTAGCCGAGTTCCTTGCCGCGCTGGACGAGCAGCATCTCGTCGATGGCGTTCACCAGGAGCTGTGGCGTCACCTGATCCAGCATCCGCTTCAACTGGGCGTCGTCGGTCTTCGCATCGACCTGCTGGCCGCTCTGGCGGAGCGCCGCGATCTGACGATTCTCGAGCTCGGTCTTCGTCATGATCTCGCCGTTCACCTTGACGATGATCTGCTCGATGATCTCGCCGCGGACCGCGGTGCCGGCCGCGAGAGCGAGGGCGACGACGAGGGCTGGCCGTGAGAAATACCTGTAATTCATTGTCGACTCGAATCTTAACACCGTACCAATACCGAGGCCGCGTGCGGCCCGTCGCTACTCCAGCATCTCCGAGAGCAGCCCGCCCACCCGTTCGAATACGCCACCCGGAGCACGGGGGTCGTCCTGCCTGGGCTTCAGGATCTCAGCCTTCGAGAACCCGGGCCGGACCTCCTGCTCACGCGCGCGAGCCGTCCACCAGCTCGGGGCAATATCCGACCGGCGTGCCCGGGCCGAAGGCCCGCCTCCCATTGGCCTTCTGGGCGCTGGCGCCGGTGGAGCCACAGGCCGGGACGCCGGCGCTCCGTCGAGCGACAGCTTGAGCCCGGAGGGCGGAAGAATCGTCAGGTCGCCCCGCCGACGAACCAGGTTGACCATCCGTGTCGGATCCACCTTGGACTGCGCACCGAACTTTAGGACGACGGTACGGCCGTCCCGGTCGAGCGATTCCACGCCAAGCTGGTCGGCCATGACCCGGATGCGGCCGTAGTCGGCCAGGTTGAGCACGGAGGTCGGCAGGGGACCGTAGCGGTCCACCGCCTCCTCGAGGATGGTATCGATCTCCTCGTCGCGGCGTGCCGACGCCACCTTCCGGTAGAGCATGAGCCGCTGGTTCTGATCCGGAATGTAGGACTCGTCGATGCGCAGATCGACCTTGAGGTTCACGTTGGCGCGGACGTCGTCTTCGACCTCCTCGCCCTTGAGCTCGCGAACCGTTTCTTCGAGGAGCTTCATGTACATCTCGAAGCCGACGGCGTCGATCTGTCCGCTCTGTTCCCCGCCGAGCAGGTTGCCGGCCCCCCGGATTTCGAGGTCGAGCGCCGCGACGCGGAAGCCGCTGCCGAGGTCGCTGAACTCCTTCATCGCCGCCAGACGCTTCTTGGCAACGGGCGTGAGCGTGTCTTCCGGCGGGATCAGCAGGTACGCGTAAGCCGGGCGATCCGACCGGCCGACGCGCCCTCTGAGCTGGTAGAGCTGTGAGAGGCCGTACCTGTCCGCGCGGTTGATGATGATGGTGTTGGCGTTCGGGATGTCGAGACCGTTCTCGACAATCGTGGTGGCCAGCAGGACGTCGAACTTGCGCGCCACGAAGTCCAGCATCGCCCGCTCCAGCTGCTCCTCGTCCATCTGCCCGTGACCGACGACGATGCGGGCCTCGGGAACGAGGCGCCGGAGGAGGTCGCCGATCGCGTAGATCGACTCGACGCGGTTGTGGACGAAGTAGACCTGTCCTCCCCGTTCGAGCTCATGGCGGATGGCGCGCGTGATCACCTGTTGATCGAACTTGACCACGTTGGTCTGGATCGCGAGTCGATCCTTCGGCGGCGTTTCGATCACCGACATGTCGCGAATGCCGACGAGTGACATGTTCAGCGTGCGCGGAATCGGTGTCGCGCTCATCGTGAGCACGTCCACCTTGCGCCGCATCTGCTTGATCTTCTCCTTGTGCGCCACGCCGAAGCGCTGCTCCTCGTCGACGACGAGCAGGCCGAGGTCGCGGAACTGGACATCCTTCGACAGCAGCCGATGGGTGCCGACGATGATGTCGAGTTTGCCCTCGGCCAGCTTCTGCAGCGTCTCCTTCTGTTCCTGCTTCGAACGGAAGCGGCTCACCATGTCGATGGTGACCGGGAAGCCGGCGAAGCGCTCGCGCAGCGTCTTCTCGTGCTGGAAGGCGAGGATGGTGGTGGGCGCCAGGAAGGCGACCTGCTTGCCGTCCATCACCGCCTTGAAGGCGGCCCGCATCGACACCTCGGTCTTGCCGTAGCCCACGTCGCCACAGAGCAGGCGGTCCATCGGCGTGGTGGACTCGAGATCCCTCTTGATGTCGGTGATCGCCGATTGCTGATCGACGGTCAGGTCGTACGGGAAGGCGTCCTCGAACTCCTGTTGCCAGTGTGAGTCGGCGCTGAAGGCATGGCCCGGAACGGCCTTGCGCGCGGCGTAGAGCTTCAGCAGCTCCTCGGCCATGTCGCGCATGGCCTTCTTCACGCGCGTCTTCGCGCGCTCCCACGTGGCTCCGCCGAGCCGATCGATCGGCGGCCGTGACGCGCCGGTGTATTTCTGAACGAGATCGAGCCGTTCCACCGGGACGAACAGCTTGTCCTCGCCAGCGTAACGGAGCTCGAGGAACTCCTGCTGCTGGTCGCCGACGCCGATCTGCTTCAGGCCTACGAAGACGCCGATGCCGTGGTCGACATGGACCACGAGGTCGCCGACTTTCAGGTCGCGCAGGTCCGAGAGGAAGGCCTTGCTGGCGGACCGGCGACGGTCGGTGCGTCTCTCCTCGTCGAAGACGTCAGCTTCGGCGAAGATCTGCACCCCTGCCTCGGCCAGCCGGAAGCCACGCGAGAGGTTCCCCGTAGTCACCAGCACGCTGGCGTAGCGCGCGTCGTCAGCTCTGTCGACCGCGACGGCGAAGAGCTCGTATTCCTTGAGGAGCTCGATGACGCGGTCAGCCCGCCCGGACGTGTTCGCCACGAACAGCACCGTCTCGCCGTCGGAGCGGAGGCGCTTGATTTCGGACACCCAGTCGGGGATGCGTCCGCGGAATTCGATTGCCGGCTGGCACCGGACGACGGTGCCGCGGGGCGCATCACCGGTCGGCTCGAGGCCGAGTTCCTGGAGCGTGGTGCCGGTCGCAAGGCGGGCCTTCACCGCGTCCGCATCCACGAACAGCTCTGACGGGGGCCTGAGCTCGGACGGAACGAAGCGCGGAGGCCGTCTCGGCGTCTGGGGCCGGGCTGGGGCGGGAGCCTGGTCGGTACGCCCCGTGGGCGCGGTCAGTACCTTGCGGCTTCCCTCGGTGCGGACCTTCAGCGTGGGTTTCGACGGGCGGTCCTCGGTGCCGCCCTCGTCGTCCTGGTCGTCCCATCCGTCGTCGAGCCAGATGTCCTCTTCGGGTTCGCTCGTACGCGACGTGAGCGTGTCGTAGCTGCGCTGCAGCTGTTCGACCAGCCGAGCCAGGCTCGCGGCGCTCTCCTCGGGCTCGGAGACGATGATCCGCGCGTCTCGGGCGCTCGACAGGTAGTCGAAGATGGACCCCTCGCGATCGTCGCCCAGCACGTCGGAGAGCGGCACGATGCTGAGTTGATCGATCGGCTTGATCGAGCGCTGCGTGGAGGGGTCGTAGGTGCGCAGGGTCTCGATGGTGTCACCAATGAACTCGAGCCTGACGGGCTCCGTGGCGTGCGCGGGAAAGACATCCAGGATGCCGCCGCGGACGGCGAACTCCCCGTGTTCATCGGCGGGGTCTTCGCGCCTGAATCCCGCGTCGACGAGCAGTTCGCCAAGGTCCGTCGGCGCGATTTCGTTACCCGGCTTCAGCTCGATGGCCGCATTCATCAGGCGGCTCGGTGTGCTCACCCGTGGGAGGAGGGCTGGTGCGGAGGCGACCACGACCCGGGCAACACCCTGGACGATGGCGTGGAGGGCGCGTGCCCGCGCTGAGCTGACGCCGATGTGCGGCGTCATGCCTCGGTACGGGTCGACTTCGTTCGAGGGGAAGCTCAGGACCGTCCGCTCGGTCTCGCTGTCCGACTGCCCCTCCAGCGTGGACATGAAGAAGCGCACGTCGCGTGTGGCCTGCTCGAGGTCCCTGTCGTTCGGCACGACGAGGAGGACGACCGCGCGCGGCAGGGCATGCGCCGTGTTCGCGACGAAGAGGGCCTTTGCCGGAGCGATCAGGCCGCTCAGGCTGGTGGTCTGGGCGTCCAGCCCGCTGCGGGCGACGGCCGCCTTCAGGATGGCGCGGAGGTTGAGCGAGGTTGAGGTGCCCACTGGAACATTCCAGTGTACACAACACGCGGGCGGGGATCAGGTAGGGCGGATGGGAGGCCTCAGGCGCCCGTGCGGATACGGGAAACAATGGAGGTGGTGGAATGGCCCTGCTCCACCGGCACCCGCACGACACGCCCGCCGCGCGCCTCCACGACATCCCGGCCGACGATCGCATCGTGGGCCCAGTCCGCGCCCTTGACCAGCACATCGGGCTGGATGTCGCTGATGATCGCGAAGGGGGTGTCTTCGTCGAAGACCGTCACGGCATCGACGCACTCCAGCGCCGCAAGAACCTCGGCGCGTTCCGACTCCGGCGTGATGGGACGGTCAGGTCCCTTGTTCCGCCGGACTGACGCATCGCTGTTGATCCCCATGATCAGGAGATCGCCGAGATCCCTCGCCTGCCTGAGGTACCGGACATGGCCGGGGTGTAACAGGTCGAAGACGCCGTTGGTGAAGACAACGCGCCTACCGGACTCACGGGCCTGCGCGGCGAGCGCGGCGGCTTCGGATCTGGACAGGACCGGCACGCCCTCAGTGTAGCGCGTCAGTGCGTGCGAGCCTTGGCCATCTCGCGGCAGAGATCGGCGCAGCGGCGGCACTGGTCGGCGCAGAGCTGCATCTGCCGGTCGGCCGCGAGTGCGTCGCAGCTCTTCGCACAGGCGTCGCAGACCCAGGCGCATGCGCTGCAGATCTCGTGATGGAAGGCGGAGCCCCGCATCATGAAGTCGGCATCCGTGCGGCAGATCTCGGCACAGTCCATCAGCGTGCTGATGTGATCGGGGTCGGCGTGTGCTCCACCCAGGCTGAGGCAATGAGGGATCGCCTCGAGGCAGGCCTCGTGACAGTTCAGGCAGGCTTCGATACAGCGGTCCATTTCGGCCGAACGTTCCGTGTGCATGCAGTCACCTCCGGGGTAAGCGCGTGCACGGGCGGTGCCGGCGTGACCTTACCCGAGCTTGTCGATCTCGTCGGTGAACTGGACCTGGCCCGTGAAGGTCCAATGATGCGGCGGGCGGTAGATGCCGGCGTCGTGCGTGCGTGACTTCACGCGGAAGGTGTAGAGGAGGCGGTGGTAGTCGTACGGATAACCGTCGCGCTTGTGGATGGCGACGTCCAGCTTGTAGGTCCCCTCGACGAGGTCGAGGCGATCGATGGCGAACGTGGCCTCCACCGGACCTTCGATGCTGACCGGGGTCATCTCTTCGAGGTAGGTGTTCGTGCCGTAGCAGCAGACACCGTCGGCATTGAAGAGCCCGATACCGAAGACGAAGTCCGAGATGGCGCTGTGCGCATGCACCGCCACGCGAACGCTCATGGCGTCGCCAGAGTGGAAGACGAACGACGGTTCACCTGTGTGGTCGACCAGGGTGACGCTGGTGATTTCGATTTCGCGTGAACCCCAGCGGCCTTCGGTTTCCTCGAAGAAGTTCTTCAGGTCCGACTCAGGAGCAGCGGTCTGCTCCTCGACTGCGGCGGCGTCCGGCGCCGGGGTGACGCCGTCCGCAGGGTGCGGTGCATCGCCCTCCCCGCGGCGTGCGGCCTCGACGGCCTTGGCCGTGGTGGTGGCGAGCAGGGCATCTTCGCCCTTCTCCACCGCCGTGAGGTACATGTCGACCATCCGCTTCGGGTCGCCGTGTCCCATCACCTTCCCGTCGTCGATCCAGACGGCCTCGTCGCAGAAGCGCTCGACCAGGCCGAGGGAGTGGGTGACGAGGAGAATGGTCTTGTTGCGGCGGCGGAATTCGGCGAACTTGTCGAGGCACTTGTGCGTGAACCCCTCGTCGCCGACGGCGAGGACTTCATCGACGAGCAGGACGTCGGGATCGACGTGAATCGCCACGGCGAAGCCGAGCCGCATGTACATCCCCGACGAGTAGGTCTTCACCGGGGCGTCGATGAACTCGCGCAGTTCCGCGAAGTCGACGATCTCGTCGAAGCGATCCTGGATCTCGGCCTTGCTGAGCCCCAGCATGATGCCGTTGATGAAGACGTTCTCCCGCCCTGAAATCTCGGGATGAAAACCGGCGCCAAGCTCGATGAGCGCCGAGATGCGTCCCTCGACCTTCACGGTACCGCTCGTCGGCTTGGTGATGCCGGCAACGAGCTTGAGGGCGGTGCTCTTGCCAGAACCGTTGCGGCCGATCACGCCGTAGGTGGAGCCCTTCGGCACCTGGAACGACACGTCGGTGAGCGCCGGGAACGTCTCCGCGGCGGAGAGGTCGCGGAGGATGCTGCGCTGGAGCAGGGCGCTCTTCAGCGTGGCGAACTGGCGTCCGCTGTAGCGCCGGTAGATCTTCGAGACGCGTTCGAGCTCGATCGCGTTCACACCGCCTCCGCAAAGGAGTCGCGCAGCCGGTCGAAGAACCAGTAGCCGCCGAGGAACACGAGCACCGAGACGACGCCCATCACCATCAGCCAGCTCGCGTGGCCGACCGGTCCGGGGAAGAACAGGATCTCCTGGTAGGACACGGCGAGGTGCGTGAACGGATTGATGTCGAACAGCCACTTGTACTGGCGGACGTTCTCGTCCTGCCAGGGGTAGATGATCGGGGTGGCGAAGAACCAGAACATCAGCAGGTTCGACAGCAGGTCGCGGATGTCGCGGTAGTGCACGGTGAGGGCCGAGAGGAACAGCGCCAGCCCGGTCGTGAAGACCAGCTGCACCACCACGACCACCGGGAACCACAGTAGGCCGATCGGGTCCGGCCAGTGCCGGTAGCCAATCAGGAACGCGACCAGGATCAGCAGGCCCAGGAAGTAGTGGACCATGTTGGCGAGCACGTTCACGATCGGCAGAATCTCTGCCGGGAAGAGCACCTTCTTGATCAGGTTCCCGCCGGAGACCAGCGAGCCCGAGGCCTCCATCAGCGACGAGGAGAACCAGTTCCACGGCAGGATGCCGCAGAACATGAAGACGGCGTACGGCTGCGCGATGGGATTGCGGTTCGGCAGGACGACCGTGAAGACGAAGGTATAGATCGAGAGGAGGAGCAGCGGGTTGATGAAGGACCAGAGGAACCCGAGCACCGATCCGCGGTAGCGGGCCTTGAGCTCGCGTGCGACGAGGCTCTGGATGAGCCCACGGTAGCGAATCAGCTTCGCGAGATTGGAGAGCATGTGCAGCGGCCCGGCTCGGAGCGCCGGGCCGTGACTACATCATCCACGAACGCGGGCGCGCGAGGCGACCTGGATGCGGATCAGCGATTTCATCAGCGCGATGCGGGCGCGCTCGAAATCGAGGTCGGGTTGGAGCGAGGCGAGCCGGTCCTCGGCGCGCTTCCGCGCCGCCTCCGCGCGGGCGAGGTCGATCTCGTCCGACCGTTCGGCGATCTGCGCCAGGATGGTCACGCGGTCCGGCTGCACCTCGACGAAGCCGCCGGACAGGGACACGTACGTCGTTTCCGGTCCGCGCCGGTACCAGAGCTCACCGGTGCCGAGGAGCGCCAGCAGCGGCGTGTGGCCGGCGAGGACACCGAAGTAGCCTTCCGAGCCAGGGATCTCGACCTCGTCGACCGTCTCGTCGACGATCGACCGGTCGGCCGAGACGATCTGAAGCGTGAACTGCCCTGAAGCCATGGGTGTCTCTCAGGATCAGGCCGCGGCGGTCTGCCGCTTGCGGAACTTCTCGAGGACATCCTCGATCGTTCCGACGAGGTAGAAGTCCTGCTCCGGGATCTCGTCGTGCTTGCCTTCGACGATCTCCTTGAAGCCGCGGATCGTGTCGGCAATCGGGACGTACTTGCCTTCGAGGCCGGTGAACTGGTGCGCCACGAAGAACGGCTGCGACAGGAACTTCTGGATCTTGCGGGCGCGCGAGACCGTGAGCTTGTCGTCTTCCGAGAGTTCGTCGATACCGAGAATCGCGATGATGTCCTGCAGGTCCTTGTAGCGCTGGAGGATCTGCTTCACGGCGCGGGCGGTGTTGTAGTGCTCGTCGCCGAGGATGCGCGGGTCGAGAATGCGCGAGGTCGACGCCAGCGGATCGACGGCCGGGTAGATGCCGAGTTCGGCGATGGCGCGCGACAGGTTCGTCGTCGCGTCGAGGTGACCGAACGTGGTGGCCGGAGCGGGGTCCGTGTAGTCGTCGGCGGGGACGTAGATGGCCTGCACCGACGTGATGGAGCCCTTCTTCGTGGACGTGATGCGTTCCTGCATCGCGCCCATTTCGCTCGACAGCGTCGGCTGGTAGCCGACGGCCGACGGCATGCGGCCGAGCAGCGCCGAGACTTCCGAACCGGCCTGCGTGAAGCGGAACACGTTGTCGACGAACAGGAGCACGTCCTTGCCTTCGGCGTCGCGGAAGTACTCGGCGACAGTGAGGGCCGACAGTCCGACGCGCAGACGCGCACCCGGCGGCTCCGTCATCTGGCCGTAGACCAGCGCGGCGCGCGACTTCGAGGGGTCGTTGATGTCGATGACGCCCGACTCCTGGAATTCGAGCCAGAGATCGTTGCCTTCACGCGTGCGCTCGCCGACGCCGGCGAACACCGACACACCGCCGTGCTTCATGGCGATGTTGTGAATCAGTTCCTGGATGATGACCGTCTTGCCGACGCCGGCGCCGCCGAACAGGCCGATCTTGCCGCCCTGGAGGTACGGTTCGAGGAGGTCGATGACCTTGATGCCGGTCTCGAACATCTTCAGTTCGGTCGACTGCTGCTCGAGTGTCGGGGCGGCGCGATGAATCGGCCAGTGCTCGGTGGCCTGCACCGGGCGATCCGGGAAGTCGACGGGTTCGCCGAGGACGTTGAGCACACGGCCGAGCGTCTGCGGCCCGACCGGCACACTGATCGGTGCGCCAAGGTCGAGGGCCTTCATGCCGCGCTGGAGGCCATCGGTCGGCTTCATCGCGACCGCGCGGACGCGGTTCTCGCCCAGGTGCTGCTCGACCTCGGCGATGATGTCCACTTCGACCCCGCCCGCGACGGTGGCCTGGATGCGCAGTGCGTTGTAGACCTCGGGGAGCTTGCCCGCCTCGAACTCGACGTCGAGGACCGGTCCGATGATCGCCACGATCTTTCCGAAATTCTGTTCAGCCATATCTGGTTCCACGAAGTTACTGAGAACTTCCGGTTAGAGCGCCTGGGCGCCCGACACCACTTCGATGATTTCCCGCGTGATCGCCGCCTGACGGACCTTGTTCATGTAGAGCGTGAGGCTGCCGATCATGTCCGCCGAGTTGCGCGTGGCGGTGTCCATCGCGGTCATCTGCGCGGCGTAGAACGCCGCGTTCGAATCGAGGAGCGCGCGGTAGACCTGCACTTCCACATAGCGCGGAAGCAGCTGGTTGAAGATCTCCTGGGCGTTCGGCTCGTAGAGATAGTCGCCGCCGGCTTCGGCCGCGGGCGTCCCGCCAGGCAGATCCGTCCGCGCAATCGGCAGCAGCTGGTCGATGACCACCTTCTGCGAGATCACCGACTTGAACTCGTTGTAGACGAGCAGCACCTTGTCCGCCCGCCCCGAGCTGAAGGCGTCCATCGCGAGAGTCGCAATGGTCTGCGCATTCGCGAACGAGAGCTTCTGGAAGATGCCGATCTGCTCGAACTCGATGGTGAAGCCGCGGCGGCCGAAGTACTCGCGCCCCTTCCGCCCGACGATGCCGAGCGCCACCGGGTTGGTGGCGCCGACGGCCAGCTGGGCCGCCGCCTTGATGGCGTTCGTGTTGAAGCTGCCGCAGAGTCCCTTGTCGCCGGTGACCGAGATGATCAGGGTGCGGCTGTCGGGGCCGGATTCGCGAACCGTGAGAAGCGGGTGGATCGAGGCATCCACCCGGCCTGCGAGGCTCGCGAGGACGTGTTGCATCTGCACGGCGTAGGGGCGCGCGTTGGTGATGCGCTCCTGTGCGCGGCGCAGCTTCGATGCCGCGACCATCTTCATGGCCTTGGTGATCTGCTGCGTGTTCTTCACCGCTCGCACGCGGCGGCGGAGGTCGATGAGTGATGGCATACGGAGATTTCTCCACTGCGGGCGGCGCGGGCGCCCGGAGCCTAGCGTCAGGCTCCAGCGCTTCCGTCGCGTTCCGCGTGGTGCATTACGCTGCCGCGTTCTTGCGGGCGGCGAACTGCGTTGCGAAGTCCTTGATGGCCGCGTTCAGTGCGCCCTTGACCTGATCGTCGAGCTGCTTCTTCTCGGCGATGCCCTTGAGCACTTCGGGCGCCCGGCCCTCGAGGTGCGCGTAGAGCTCGGCCTCGAAGTTCCTGATCTGGTTCACCGCAATGTTGTCCAGGTAGCCGTTGGTGCCGGCGAAGATGATGGCCACCTGGCGCTCGACGGACAGCGGCGCGTACTGGCCCTGCTTCAGGATTTCGACAAGGCGGGCGCCGCGGGTGAGCTGCGCCTGGGTCGACTTGTCGAGGTCGCTGCCGAACTGCGCGAACGCCGCGAGTTCGCGGTACTGCGCGAGGTCCAGGCGGAGCGTGCCGGCCACCTGACGCATCGCCTTGATCTGCGCCGAACCGCCGACGCGCGACACCGAGTTGCCGACGTTGATGGCCGGACGCACGCCCTGGTTGAACAGGTCCGACTCCAGGAAGATCTGGCCGTCGGTGATGGAGATCACGTTCGTCGGGATGTAGGCCGAGAGGTCGCCGGCCTGCGTTTCGATGATCGGCAGCGCCGTCAGCGAACCGCCACCGAGCTCGTTCTTCAGCTTCGCCGCGCGCTCCAGGAGGCGCGAGTGCAGGTAGAACACGTCGCCGGGGTACGCCTCGCGGCCCGGCGGGCGGCGCAGCAGGAGCGAAATCTCGCGATAGGCGACGGCGTGCTTCGAGAGGTCGTCATAGACGCACAGCGCGTGGCGGCCGCTGTCGCGGAAGTACTCACCGATGGTGCAGGCCGAGTACGGGCTGATATAGAGGAGCGGCGCCGGGTCTGACGCGCCGGCGGCGACGACGATGGTGTAGCGCATCGCGTCGGCTTCCTCGAGGGTGCGCACCACCTGCGCGATCGTCGACTGCTTCTGGCCGATCGCGTTGTAGATGCAGATGACGCCTGTGTCCTTCTGGTTCAGGATGGCGTCGATCGCGACCGCGGTCTTGCCGGTCTGGCGGTCGCCGATGATCAGTTCGCGCTGGCCGCGGCCGATCGGCACCATCGCGTCGATGGCCTTCAGGCCGGTCTGGAGCGGCTCCTTCACCGGTTGGCGATCCACGACGCCAGGCGCGAGGCGCTCGATGGGCGAGAACTGCTTGGTGTTGATCGGGCCCTTGCCGTCGATCGGCTGGCCGAGCGCGTTGACCACGCGACCCAGCATCTCGTCGCCCACGGGCACCGAGATGATGCGGCCGGTGCGCTTGACCGTGTCGCCTTCCTTGATGTTGGTGTACTCGCCGAGGAGCACCGCGCCAACGCTCTCCTCTTCGAGGTTGAGCGCGATCCCGTAGACGCCATGGGGGAACTCGAGCATCTCGCCGGCCATGGCGTTCTCCACGCCGTGCAGGCGCGCGATGCCGTCACCGATGGAAATGATGCTGCCGACTTCGGCCACGTCGACGTCTACGGCATAGCTGCCGATCTGGTCGCGGATGATTTTGGAGATCTCTTCGGCTTTGATGTCCATTGATTCGCTCTGTTAAATGCTGGCGTCCAGACGCTGGCGGATGCGCTGCAGATGGCTGGTGACGCTGGCGTCGAAAACGGTGCCGCCGACGCGTGCGACCATGCCGCCGATGATCGAGGGGTCGATCTTCGTCGTGATGTCGACGGTGCGGCCAGTCGCGGTGGCGAGGCTGTCCTGAATCGCCTTGACGCGGTCGGCGGGGAGTGGCTCCGCGGTGGTGACCTCTGCCCAGACGACATTGCGGAGGTCCATCAACCGCTGACGGAAGCTCTCGGCCACATCCGGCAGGAGCACGAGACGGTCCCGTTCCGCGAGCAGGATGATCGTCTTGGCCAGAATGGGGACCACCCCGGCCTTCGCGACGATCTCTTCGACCGCGGCACGTTTACGCGGCACCGGCACAGCGGGATTCAGCAGCGCCTTGCGCAGCGCATCGTGCTGCTCGACGAGTGCCGCGAGCGAGGCGAGTTGGGTGTCGATCGTCGACAGGTCCACCTGCTCCTTCTGGGCGACATCGAGCAGGGCACGAGCGTAGCGGGTGGCAGCAGTTCGGTTGGTCACAGTTTTCCAGGTGCGCGTTGGAGCTTGCGCCAAGTTTCACAAGCGCGGAACACGTGTTTATACCATGTACTCACGTACCGAAGCTACACACTTGGCGCGGTTACTCGTCCCCTGTGAGTTGTTCGAACAACCGAATCAGCTCGTCTTCCGAGCCGAAGTCTATTTCGATACGCCCTTTCGCACCCTGGCGAACAATGCGGACCTTGGTACCGAAGCGAAGGCGAAGACGCTCTTCGGCGGCCCGGGTGTGCACGTCGGGTTTTGGCGCGGCGTCGGTTGGTGCGACCTTGGCCACGGCATCGACAGCCTTGCGAACAATCGACTCGGTTTCGCGGACCGACAAACTGCGGGCCAGCACGTCCCTGGCGATCCGGCGCTGTTCAGCTTCATTGGCGAGCGACAGCAGAGCTCTCGCGTGTCCCATCGAGAGTGAGCCGGCCGCGACGTCGGCACGCACCTCAGCAGGGAGGCGAAGCAGGCGGAGGAAGTTCGCAACGGTCGCGCGGTCCTTGCCGACGGCGGTCGCGATCTGCTCCTGGGTCAGGGCAAACTCATCGCCGAGCCGCTTGTAGGCCAGGGCTTCATCGATCGGGTTGAGGTTCTCGCGCTGGATGTTCTCGATGAGCGCCATCTCGAGGATCGCGCGCTCATCGCCCGACCGAACCTCACGAACCACAACCGGCACCTTCGCCAGGCCGGCCTTCTGCGCGGCGCGCCATCGCCGCTCGCCGGCAATGATGTGGAACTGGTCGCCAACTCGGTGGACCACGATCGGCTGGATCACGCCGTTGGACTTGATGGACTGCGCCAGTTCATCCAGACGCGCGTCGTCGAACTGACCTCGAGGCTGGTAGGAGTTCGGAACCAGACGGTCGACGTCCAGTTCGACGGGCGTGGTGCGGGCGGGCTCCGGCGCATCGGGAATGAGTGCGCTGAGTCCTTTTCCAAGAGCGGGTCGTTTTTCCATGTTCCGTCTACGCGAGTCGCGAAAGTACCAGTTCAGACGTTGAGGCGAGCCCGGAACGCTCAGTGCACCGGTGCAGCGGCGCGCTCGAGTACCTCTCGCGCCAGAGCGATGTACGCTTCAGCGCCGCGCGACTTGGGGTCGTACTCGATGACCGGCATGCCGTGGCTCGGCGCCTCACCCAACCTCACGTTGCGCGGGATGGTGGTGCGGTACACCTTCTCCTTGAAGAAGGCGCGCACCTCGGCCGCGACCTGCTGACTGAGATTCGTGCGTTCGTCGAACATCGTGAAGAGCACGCCCTCGATGTCGAGCGCGGGGTTCAGTGCTCCGCGGACGCGTCGGATGGTGCCCCAGAGGTCGGCGAGCCCCTCGAGCGCGTAATACTCACAGTGCAGGGGAATCAGCACGGCGTCGGCAGCGACCAGCGCGTTGAGCGTGAGCAGACCGAGCGACGGCGGCGAGTCGATGAACACGTAGTCGTATTCCTCGCGAACTGATTGCAATAGCAATCGAAGCCGTTCTTCGCGGCGCGCGAGAGGCACCATCTCGATCTCGGCACCTGTGAGGTTGCGGTCGGCTGGAATAAGCGAGAGGCAGGCGGTTCTCGTGGTCAGGATGTACGGTCGAGCGTCGACGGTCGGCTCGACCTGCGTCAGCGCGTTGTACACCGTACCGGCCGCAGCCGCCTGACCCTTCAGACTGACACCGCTCGTCAGGTTGCCCTGCGGGTCCACGTCGATCAACAGGACGCGTTGGCCGGTCACTGCCAGGGACGCGGCAAGGTTCAGGGTGGTGGTCGTCTTCCCAACCCCGCCCTTCTGATTGGCAACAGCTACGATGCGGCTCATTTTAGGTCTTAACCCAGAATATTATGGGTTACCGGATTCCAGAGGAGTGCCTAGGATAGGAAATGACTACCGGACGGGTCAACTGTCTTCGCCATAGACGGGTTCGCCGCATCCTCATCTCAGATTGTTCCACGTGGAACATTGACCAGTTGTGACAGGAACAGTGTGGACAAATCTGGGAGCGCTCGAGAAGCAACCAGGCGCAGGCCATCCGAGTGGAATTCGCTTCCGAACGACAGCACGAAGCCCTTGGGTGCCAGCAATGACATCGTGAGGGTACCAACGCTCTCATCGAGTCGCACAGCGCGAACAGTGAGCAGGTCGATGTTGTTGGAAGCCGGGATTTGCTCGAATCGCGAGTTCAGCACAACGGTAGCCTCAAGGCCTAGTTGGCGAACAACCTCGCGGAGAAACGCGCACTTCCGGTCCCTAGCCTCGACCATCGTCTGACGACCTGATGGGCAGGACAGGCGCATCGGAATGGCTGGTGACCCTCCGCCGGATCCCAGATCGAACCACTCCCTCGGAGAGAACCCAACCGATTCAAGCAGTGAGGCGCCGATCAGGGGTTCCATGAGCAACTTGTCGACTGTTCCGGAGAGATGCGGCTCATCGAAACTCAGCGCCGTGAGGTTAATGGTCCGATTCCACTTCTGGAGCAGGCGGAGGTAGCTCACAGAACCAGCGAGCACCTCTTCAGCGACCTGGATGTCCAGTTCATCGAGCCGTTGGCGGATGACCGTGGCAACATCCCGACTTGTCATCGCGACACAACCGATCTGGAGACTGCGCTCGCAAGAACGGCGACAGCGGCGGGGGTCATTCCTGGAATTCGAAGTGCCTGCCCCAGTGTTTCTGGTCTCACCTCGGTCAACCGTTGAACAACCTCACCAGTCAGTCCGGGCACGTCTGCGAAGGAGAAGTCGGCGGGAATTGGCTGCATTTCCGATCGGCGTGCCCGGTGCACTTCGGCCTCCTGTCGGCGTATGTAGCCCTCGAACTTGACATCCGTCTCGAGCGTCGCCACATCACTGAGGGAATGCGAGCCATCGATCTCCAGAGGCACGCCCGCGGCCACGAGATCAGACACGCCAACACCCGGTTGACGCAACCATTGACCCGCCTGAACGGTCGCTCCAGCGGGAGTACGAACCGGCCGCTGCAGGGAACGATGGTTACGCTCGAGTCTGGATTGTCTCGAAGAAAATGCATCCCATCGATCGTCCGAGACCAAGCCGACAGCCCTGCCCGTTGGCGTGAGCCGAATGTCAGCATTGTCGATTCGGAGCAGCAGCCTGAACTCCGCTCGCGACGTGAACATGCGGTACGGCTCGAGGCAGCCTCTGGTCACGAGGTCGTCGATAAGGACCCCTATATAGGCTTGCTCCCTGCCAATTACGAGGGGATCGACACCGCCCACGAATCTGGCTGCATTGATGCCTGCAACGAGGCCCTGAGCCGCCGCTTCCTCGTACCCGGATGTGCCATTGATCTGGCCCGCCAGGAACAGCCCAGGAACGCGCTTGGTCTCCAGGCTCGACCTGAGTTCCGTCGGTTGGATGAAGTCGTACTCGACAGCGTATCCGGGTCGGAGCATCGTCGCATTCTCGAGACCGGGAAGAGACGCAATGAGAGCGCGCTGAACATCTGCGGGAAGGCTCATGGAGAAGCCGTTGACGTAGATCTCGTCGGAGGTGAGACCCTCGGGTTCCAGATAGATCTGATGACGCTCCCGCTCGGGAAACCGGACGACCTTGTCCTCGAGAGAAGGGCAGTATCTCGGACCAACCCCTGTTATCTGTCCATTGAACAGAGGGGATTGGTGGATGTGATTGCGAACAATGGCGTGCGTCTGCTCTGTTGTGTAGAGCAGGTAGCACGGCGTTCGCGGTCGATCTATTCCAGACGTTCGAAACGAAAACGGAACAGGGGACTCGTCGCCCGGCTCCAAGGTGAAGGAGCCGGTGGCGACGCAGGCCTGGAAATCGATACTGGACTTGGCCAGCCTGGGCGGGGTACCGGTCTTGAGACGGCCCCAGCGGAAGCCGAGCGCCTTGAGCGACTCAGAGAGACCGACTGAGGGAGGCTCCCCGGCGCGACCGGCCGGCCGACGATCCGGTCCAACGTGAATGAGGCCGTTCAGGAAGGTGCCTGTCGTGATCACGACGGCCTTGGCCCTCAGCGTAGTCCCATCGTCGAGGGTGACACCAACCGCGAAACCATTGACCACAATAAGTGAGGCTACTCTACTGATTACCCACTCTATATTGTGTTCTTCGTGGAGCTTGTGGCGCATCCACGCCGAGTAAAGCGCTTTGTCCGCCTGGGCTCGTGGTGACCACACGGCCGGACCACGACTCCGATTGAGCAACTTGAACTGAATGCCTGTTGCGTCGATGGCCAACCCCATCAAGCCACCGAGCGCATCAATCTCTCGAACGAGATGCCCTTTTGCCGTCCCGCCAATAGCCGGGTTGCACGGCATGTGGGCCACTGTGTCTCTGGAGAGCGTGCAAATAGCCACGTGACGGCCCAGGCGCGCGGCAGCATAGGCGGCCTCACAGCCGGCATGTCCAGCGCCCACGACGACTACGTCCACGTGTTTCGTCATGCCTACTTGCCTATGCAGAAGCGCGCGAAGATGTGGGCGAGCACGTCCTCGCTCCCGCGCCGGCCGACGATCTCCTCGAGTTGCTGGCGCGCGCCGCGCAGATCGATAAGGGCGCACTCCTCCGACGGCACCCTCTCCGACAACAGATCACGCACGAGCCGTCCAAGCAGGTCACGCGTCCGCTCCAACGCAGTGATGTGGCGGACGTTGGAAATCCGTGGGCTATCCTTCAACCCTTCGTCGCCGCTCGCGACCTCCGAGATCCGCGCAACCAGCCTGTCGAGCCCAACACCTGTGATCGCGGACACGGGAAGACAGCCGGCATCGGACCAGCGCGAAGGCAGATCGGCCTTGCTCGCTACGAAGACGCAGCGCGATGCCGGCGTGTCCAGATTGACGTCGACGCGAGCACTCGAGCCATCCACGACGACGACGGCTACTGTCGCGCCACCGACGGCATCAAGGGCCCGGGCAACTCCCTCGCGCTCGATCGGGTCTGTCGACTCCGTCAGTCCCGCCGTATCAACCAGCGTGACCCGCAACCCGTCGAAGTCCACCACCTCACTGACCATGTCACGGGTCGTGCCCGCCACCTCACTCACGATTGATCGATTGGCCCCGACGAGCGCATTGAACAACCGTGACTTGCCGGCGTTCGGCGGACCGGCAATGACGACACGTAGACCTTCACGAATCAACCGGCCTCGGTTCGCTGATGACAGAAGGCTGTCGATGTCCTCGACCACGCCCTCCACGCGAGCAGCCAGTGTAGACGGATCGATGAAGTGATAACCCTCGTCGGGGAAGTCGATGGACGCCTCGACTTCAGCCTCGAGTTCGAACAACCGCTGTTCGCACGAGGTCAGTGCGTGGGTGAGGGTTCCGTCGAGCTGCTCGAATGCCGCTCGCGCCTGGACTGGGGTCGTCGCTTCGATCAGATCGGCGACCGCTTCCGCCTGAATCAAATCGAACTTGCCGTTGAGGTACGCGCGGAGCGTGAATTCGCCAGGCGCAGCCAACCGAGCGCCTGCCCGGATTGCCCCCTGCACAATTCCCTGAAGGACAGCGTCAGAGCCGTGCGCGCTCAGTTCGAGCACATCGTCGCCTGTATATGAGTGCGGCCCCCGGAAGAACGTGGCGAGCACATCATCCTTCACGCCCTCTGTCTCGAGTCGGGCCAGCGTCGCCACGCGTGGCTCCAGCGGTTGCTTCGGTTGCAGGAGTCGCGAACCGATCTCGCTCGACGATGGACCGCTGAGGCGCACCACTCCGATGGCGCCCCGGCCTGCGGGCGTCGCAATGGCGACGATCGTGTCATTGGTGGAGAACATCTGCCGGCCGATCCGAAAGTACCGACGGTCAACCGCACCGGAACAGGGTGAAGGAGGACCGTCGACGATCCACCTCCAGAAGACGTGGCTAACGGCGGGTCGAAATCGTCACGGTCTTGGTGAAAGCATCGCCAACGCTCTCGGTGAACACACCGGGCACCTCGGCGACAGCCATGTGCACGAGCCGACGTTCATAGGGGTTCAGTGGGCCAAGCTGCTGATCGACACCCGTGTCCTTCACCTTCGACGCGAGGAACTTCGCCATCTGCTTCAGCTCGAGATCCTTGCCCCGTCGGTACCCGAGCGCGTCCACGAACACGCGCTTCGCATCCGGCAGGTCGCGACCAAAGGCCATGTCCACCACGTGCTGGAGCGCTTTCAACGCCTCACCGCGGTGACGGACCAGAATCTCGGTCTCCTCGCCGGTCATGTTCAGCCGGGCGCCGTCCTCTCCGTGTTCGACATCGATTGGGGAGGCGATGCCCATCGCGTCGTTGAACCGGTTCAGGAACCCGATGATCTGTTCGGTCGATTCAGCCATGTCAGTCCTCGCGCGCTGCGGCGTCGGTCTTCCCTGCACCAGCGCGCTTCACCCTGCGTTCAGCCGGGGGGCGCACCACGTGCACTTTGGGGGGATGGATGTAGTTGGTGAGCTGCATCTGGCCGATACGCCAGACGTTGCCGACCAGCCAGTAGATGAGTGCTCCGGACGGAGTCGTCACGAACACGAAGATCAGCACGACCGGCATGATCATCATCATGCGCTGCTGCGCCGGGTCCACGCCCGCCTGCGGCGTCATCCACTGCTGGAGCACCTGGGAGGCTCCCACCAGAATGGGCATGACGTAGTACGGATCCGGAAGTGACAGGTCGTGAATCCACCCGATGAACGGCGCGCCGCGCAGTTCGATGGCTGTCGTCAACAAGGCATAGAAGGCAAGGAAGACCGGTAGCGTGAGGAGGATGGGGATGCACCCGCTGGCCGGGTTGACGCCATTCTCACGATAGAGCGCCATCAGCTCCTGGTTCATCTTCTGCTTCGCAGGGTCCGTCGCCTTCAGCTTGGCGTAGCGCTCCTGGATGGCTTTGGCTTCCGGCTGAATCTCCTGCATCTTCCGCATGGAGACCACGCTCTTGTGGTTCAGCGGGAACAGAACGATGTTGATCAGCAGCGTGAGGATGAAGATGGCCCAGCCGTAGTTTCCGACGTACCCATGAATCCAGTTCAGGGAGTTCAACAGGGGAACGACGATGACCGAGAACATGCCGAAGTTGATGGCCTTGGCAAGCACGGGGTCGATGGCGCGGAGCGTTTCGAGTTCCTTCGGTCCTGCAAAGAAGGTCAGCGGCTGACCCGGCTGGGCAGGCTGAATGGAGAAGGCCATTAACTCGCGCGCGGGATCTGTCGACCCGGCTGCCGCCGGAATCTGCAGCGGCTCGTACAGCACCTTGGCGCGTCCCGGCTTGAAGGCAAACGCCGCGAAGTAGTGGTCGTCGATACCGGCGTAGTCGAACGTGTCGTCGTGCTGGGCCTGAGAGGTCACCTTCGAGGCGGCCAGCCGCTCGGGGCTGGTGCCCTGTCGTGCGAACAGCGCTTCGGGCTTGACCGCGTATCGCCCGGTCTGCGAATCGGTGTCTCCAAGACCTGGTCCCCACTGAATCACCGGATTGAGTGGCGACCCGTTCTGTGACGCCTGAACGGTGACCTGAACGGTGTAGGACGCCGGGTTGAACGAGAACTCTTTCCTTGCGACCAGCCCGCCGTCTGTTTGGTACTCGAAGGCCAGGCGGTTCTCCGACTCCTGCACCCGGTAGAGTCCGCGGTTGAGGAGCGACGTCACCTGGGCGTCCGGGACCTGCAGCGAGAAGGGAAGCGGTTGTCCTGCCGGCAGGTCATCGTCGACCAGTTCCAGCGGATCGCCCTTCCGGTCCCGGTATTCCTTGAGCTTCCAGCTCTTCAGGGCCGCGCCCCGGTTTGTAAAACGCGCGATGACGTGCGGCGTCTCCAGGGTAATGAGACGTTCTGTTTCCTCGCCCACGAGCGCGGCTGGCGCCGGTGCACCGCTTTCGACCGGTGATGGCGTCGCGACGCCGCCGCCAGCGGCGGACGCCTGTGCCGGAGCAGTGCTCGACGCAGCAGGCTTCGGGGCCGGCTTGGGAGGGAAGAACGTCTGGTACGTGAAGTAGACCAGAAACGAAAGAAAGAGAGCGACGAAGACGCGACGTTCCAATTCAGTTCCTTGGAGGCACCGGATCGTAACCTCCGGCGCAGAGTGGGTGACACCGTCCGAGTCGCTTCGCGGCAAGCCACGACCCGAGAAGCAGTCCGTGAAGGCGGATAGCCTCTGCTGCGTAGTCGGAACAGGAGGGGAGGAACCGGCAGGAGCCGGTAAAGAGTGGAGAGAGCGCCAGTTTGTAGGCGCGCAGCATCACGAGCGCCACCCTGACACCCAGCGTTGGTGCGTCCGCAGGCGCCGTATCGTCAGCGTCCCCGTCGTGCGCTGCGTTCGAGAATGTTGCGGAATTCACTTTCAAGATCGACCAGGCTGGTGTCGAGCATCTCACGTCGGGGCACGACTACGATGTCGACCCCGCAGGACGGCTTGTTCCGACGAAACACCTCGCGAACCATCCGCTTTGCGCGGTTCCTGACCACCGCGCCGCCGAGCTTGCGAGTCGCCGCAATGCCGAGGCGACCAACCTGAAGTCCGTTGACGAACCGGAAAAGGGTGAAGGTCCGCCCATGAACCTTCACGCCGCGGTCGTAGATCTGCTGGTACTCGACTCGGCGTCGAACCCGCTCGTCCCGTGTGAAGTTGTTCATGTATCCGACGCGGGAGCAGGCTGGGTGGCCGTCGCCACCGCCTGCCGCCGTCACTACTCGCTGCTGACCGTCAGGCGCTTGCGACCCTTTGCGCGACGGCGCTTGAGAACGATCCGGCCATTCTTCGTGGCCATGCGAACCCGGAACCCATGCGCCTTCCGACGACGGCGCGTATTCGGCTGAAACGTGCGCTTACCCTTCATGACCTCTCCGGGGTCCAGAGTTCGAACCCGAGCGGCTCGGGAGATGTCGCGAGCCGACACCTAACCAGACCCGTCGCCTGTAACTGAAACGAACTGCCAATGTTAGCCAAGCGTTTCCGGGAGTGTCAATGTACGACCGTCTTGTGTTAGAGTCGGCTTCCTCGCTCGGCACCGTCAGACACCGGACTTTCGCATTCCCACCCCTATGAGCTTTGGTCTCTTCCCAGAGATTTCCACACCTGTGGAAAAAACTGTGGAAAATCCGAGGATTCCGTCTACCTGCTCATCTTTTCGCCTGATTTCTTCGTGTTTTTCGGAGAGGCGAAGCCGGAAAACCCCGATAAATCGACGTTCCGTGGAACCCACCGCCCTCGAACCCTTGTTTTTCCGGGAGCAGCCGAGGCGAAAGTCCGCGTACCCCTCAAAACTGCTCAATAAATGAACCTCTGGGACCAGATCCTCGGCCGGATTGAAACCAAGGTTAACCGGCATAGCTTCTACACCTGGTTCAAGCCCACGAGCTTCCTCCAGGAAGACCCTCGCTCGGTCACCGTCCGCGTTCCCAACAGCCTCTTCAAGGACTGGCTCACGAAGCACTACTCCGGGGTGATTGCGGAAGCCCTTGCCGAGGTGAAGAAGCCTCAACTGGCGGTCATCTTCGTTGCGGACGCGGCCGGCGACCCAGGCTCCATCCCCCTTGGTCCCGAAGAAGCTGCCGCGCTCCAGGTCGCCGGAACGCCCGTGCCCCCGCCGGCGAATGTCGGCCTGAACCCTCGATACACGTTCGATACATTCATCGTCGGGTCGTCAAACCAGTTCGCGCACGCCGCCAGCCGCGCGGTCGCGGAAGCGCCGTCCCGTTCGTATAACCCTCTCTTCATCTACGGCGGAGTCGGACTCGGCAAGACCCACCTGATGCACGCGGTGGGTCATTACGTGCTGCAGCACGACCGCAACCTGAAGCTCACCTACATCTCGTCCGAGCGATTCATGAACGAGATGATCAACGCGGTGCGCTACGACCGGGTCATCGACTTCCGCGAGCGCTACCGCTCAGTCGACGTACTTCTGGTCGACGATATCCAGTTCCTCGCCGGCAAAGAGGGCACGCAGACCGAGTTCTTCCACACATTCAACGCCCTCTACGATGCCCAGAAGCAGATCATTCTGAGCAGCGACTGTCCGCCGCATGAGATTCCAGCACTCGAAGAACGACTGCGATCTCGATTCGAATGGGGGTTGATCGCCGACATCCAGTCACCCGATCTGGAGACGAAGGTCGCCATCCTCAAGAAAAAGGCTGAAGCCGAAGCCGTGCCCCTGGCGGACGACGTGGCGATCTACATCGCTGGCCGCATCAAGTCCAACATTCGGGAACTGGAAGGTTCACTGATCCGGCTTGTGGCGTACGCCTCCCTGACCGGGCAGGAGATATCACTTCCCCTCGCACAGGAAGTGCTGAGGAACGTCCTTGATCACGAGGAGAAGGCCGTCACGATCGAGATGATCCAGAAATACGTGGCCGACTACTACAACCTCAAGTTGGGCGACCTCAAGTCGAAGAACAACTCGAAGTCGGTCGCGATGCCTCGTCAGATCGCCATGTATCTCTGCAAAGCCCTGACACACGCCTCGCTTCCGGAAATCGGCCGCAGCTTCGGCGGAAAGCACCACTCGACCGTCATCCACTCCATCCGGAAGATCGAGGAGATGCGGAAAACTGACAGCGATTTCAACAACCTGATCAGCGGCTTTCTCGAAGGATTTCGCTGATCGTCAGTCATTTCCACATGCTGTCCAAGTCTCGGCTGCGGAAAAACTGTTGAGAACTCTGATCGGCGATCTCGCACCGCAAAACCCCAAAAAACTCCCACGTTTTTTCCACAACGTAAGTCATTCATCTGTAAGGACTAATTCGCGAGCTACATTTTTCAACACGCATCTCTTTCCTATATAATTCTTCCTTCCAGATCTTCCCTCTTCTTAGGGATTCGCGCGCCCTCCGGGCCAGAGCTATTCGAAGGACAGCACAGCCATGGAACTCGTCGTCCGCAAGAACGACCTCCTGCGAGAACTGCAACTTTTCCAGGGCATCGTGGAACGCAAGAACACGATTCCGATCCTGGCAAACGTCCTTCTCGATGCGAAAGACGGGGAAGTGGCCTTCCTCGCAACCGACCTCGAGGTTGGCCTCAGGAGCAAGTGCCCGGCGACGGTCGAAAAGCCTGGAGCACTGACCCTCCCAGCGAAGAAGCTTTTCGAAATCGTCAAGTCTCTCCCGGATACCGACATTCGAATTGCTGAGGACAAGAGCGGCGTCAAGGTCGCGGCCGACCGGTTCGACTCGCGGATGCAGACGCTGCCGAAGGAGGACTTTCCGACACTGCCCGACGGCGGCGCGTCACCGACCGCCTCGCTCCCGGGGCAGTCGCTGAAGGAGATGGTGTCCAAGACCCAGTTCGCCATCACTGGAGAGGACACGCGCTACTTCCTGAACGGCGCCCAGTTCGTCATCAAGGACGGCTCGATGAGCCTCGTCGCGACCGACGGCCACCGACTCGCGCTGGTGACCGTGGCTCTCGACCCTTCAACTGCGCCCGCAGGAGAGGTGAAGGCGATCCTCCCCAAGAAGACCCTCGGCGAACTCGGCCGTCTCTTGACCGAAGGCGACACGGCCGTCGCGTATGAGCGCGGAGAGAACCACCTGTTTTTCGATGTCGCCGGCCGCCGGCTGATCTCGCGGATGATCGACGGCCAGTTTCCGGCTTACGAGCGCGTCATCCCCAAGGGGAACGACAAGCACATCGAGTTCGAGCGTGAGCGCCTGACCGCCGCTGTGAAGCGCGTGCAGATTCTCTCGAACGAACGGTCGCGCGCCGTCAAGTTCATCGTCGAAAAGGGCAAGGTCGAGGTCACGTCCAGCAGTCCCGAACTGGGAGAGGCGCACGAGACGCTGCCCGTCGACTACGCCGGGCCCTCACTCCAGATCTGCTTCAACGCCCAGTACGTGCTCGACTTCCTCGGCGTCGTCTCGACGGATGTCGTCGCCCTCGAACTGAAAGACGAAGTGAGCCAGGCCGTGATGACACCGGTCGGGGCTGAAGGCTACGACTACACGTACGTCATCATGCCGATGCGAGTCTGATGGAATCACGCGAACAGCAGCAGAACGACACCCTGAATCCAGTCGCCCAGAACGAGAGTCCCGAGGCTGGACTCGACGGCGGTCAGGCTCACCCGCCAGACGCCAACGACTACTCAGCCGACAGCATCAAGGTCCTGGAAGGTCTCGAAGCCGTCCGGAAGCGACCCGCCATGTACATCGGGTCCACCGGGCCCGCGGGTCTCCATCACCTCGTCTACGAGATTGTCGACAACTCGATCGACGAGGCCCTCGCCGGCTTCTGCAACGAAGTGAATGTAACCATTCACATCGACGGATCGGTCACCGTTATCGACAACGGTCGCGGCATACCTGTCGACCGGCACGAGAGCGGGAAGTCAGCGGCCGAAGTGGTGCTGACTGTTCTGCATGCGGGCGGTAAGTTCGAGAACAGCGCCTACAAGGTGTCTGGTGGACTGCACGGCGTCGGCGTCTCCGTCGTCAATGCGCTGTCCGAGACGCTCGAGCTCGAAATCTGGAGGAACGGACAGGTTTACCAGCAGAGCTACCACCGCGGCGCGCCGACGGCTGATCTCGAGACTGCCGGAGTCACGAAGCGGCGTGGCACGCAGGTGAGGTTCAAGCCCGACACCCAGATCTTCGAAACGACCATCTTCAGCTTCGACACACTTGCCCAGCGGCTCCGCGAACTCGCGTTCCTGAACGGCGGCATCACCATCACGCTCGACGACGAGCGCGACGGCAAGAACCATCGCTTCCACTACGACGGCGGCATCGTCTCGTTCGTCCAGCATCTGAACAAGAACAAGGCGGTCGTCAACGAGAAGCCGATCTACATGCACGGCGAGAAGGACGCTATCGACGCCGAGATCGCCCTGCAGTGGAACGACAGCTACGCGGAACTGACCTACTCGTTCGCCAACAACATCAATACCCACGAGGGCGGCACGCACCTCTCGGGGTTCAGGGCAGCCCTCACGCGAACGATCAATTCGTACGCGACCAAGAACAACCTCGCCAAGGACCTCAAGGAAAGCGTGTCAGGCGATGACATCCGTGAAGGCCTGACGGCGGTCATCAGCGTGAAGATCCCGCAACCGCAGTTCGAGGGCCAAACGAAAACAAAGCTCGGCAACACCGAGGTCAAGGGCATCGTCGAGACAATCGTCAACGAGCGACTGGCGGAGTACCTCGAAGAGAATCCGGTCGTCGCCAAGAGGATCATCGGCAAGGCGATTGACGCGGCGCGCGCACGCGAGGCGGCCAGGAAGGCCCGAGACCTCGTGCGCCGCAAGGGCGCACTCGACGGAAGTTCGCTGCCCGGCAAGCTCGCAGACTGCCAGGAACGCGACCCCGCCCAGAGCGAGCTGTACATCGTCGAAGGCGAATCCGCAGGCGGTTCAGCGAAGCAAGGGCGCGACCGTCGCTTCCAGGCGATCCTGCCGCTCAAGGGCAAGATCCTCAACGTCGAGAAGGCCCGCTTCGACAAGATGCTCGGCAGCGATGAGATCAAGACCATGATCGCGGCGCTCGGCTGTGGCATCGGCGCCGAGGACTTCGACATCGCGAAGCTGCGCTATCACCGCATCATCATCATGACGGACGCAGACGTCGACGGATCCCACATCCGCACGCTGCTCCTGACGTTCTTCTATCGCCAGCTGCCCCAGGTCATCGAGAACGGCTACATCTACATCGCGCAGCCGCCGCTCTTCCGTGTCAAGCGCGGCAAGGCCGAAACCTACATCAAGAACGAGCGCGACCTCGAGGACTACCTGATCAAGCGCTCGGTCGGCGGCCGGGTCCTTCGAATCAACGGGTCACCTGAACCGATCTCCGGCCAGGACCTCGAGAAGTTCCTGCAGCGCCTCGTCAACCATCAGAAGCTCCTCCAGACGGTCGAGCGCCGAGGTCACTCGCCGGAGATCGTCGAGGCACTCCTCGCCGCCGGCGCCGACCGCGACTACTTTGCGGACCGCGAGCGCCTCGAATCGCTCGCAGCCGCACTCACGACGCCCGAACGGACAGTCGCCGTGCAGGGCGATGAGGAACACAGCCGCTTCCAGCTCCAGATCGAGGACCGCACGAGCGGCTATCCCCGTCAGCATGTTGTTGGCGTCGACTTCATCACGACACCGGAGTATCGCAGCCTGCTCGCAAACAGCCGTGAGCTCCCGGCGCTTCATGGCGGCGTGACGATCTCCACGCTTCAGGTCGAACCTGACGAGCCAGCCGACCCCGACATGCCTGCGGCGGCCTCGGACGGAACAGCAATCGGTGGCGCACCGGCCGACGACGCGACACGCCTTGCTGCCGAACCCAAAGAGAGAACCAGGAAGCCACCGGTCGACCAGCCGGACATCATCCTGAAGACGGTCGACGACCTCGTCGAGTTCTTCCTCGGAGCTGGAAAGAAGGGCATCGCCATCAACCGGTACAAGGGTCTCGGCGAGATGAATCCCGAGCAGCTCTGGGAGACCACGATGGACCCCGGTGTCAGGACGCTCCTCCAGGTCCGAGCCGAAGACCACACCGAGGCCGACCAGATGTTCACGACCCTGATGGGCGACCAGGTCGAGCCGCGCCGGAAGTTCATCGAAGACAACGCGCTCGACGTGAAGAACCTCGACGTCTAGGAACGCAGGGGTGGCAGCCAGCCGCCCCACGCGCTGACGACCGCATCACCTATGTCCGAACTCGCGCCCCAGCAACTGCCCGTCAACATCGAAGACGAGATGAAGCGCTCGTACATGGATTACGCCATGAGCGTGATCATTGGACGAGCGTTGCCAGACGCCCGCGACGGCCTCAAGCCCGCGCACCGGCGCGTGCTCTACGGCATGAAGACGATGGGGCTGTCGTCGACGCGAGGCTATCGCAAGTGCGCGAAGATCGTCGGCGAGGTGATGGGTAACTTCCATCCCCACGGCGACGCCTCCATCTACGACACGCTCGTCCGCCTGGCGCAGGACTTCAACATGCGCTATCCGCTCGTCGACGGACAGGGCAACTTCGGATCGATCGACGGCGACCCCGCCGCAGCCATGCGGTACACGGAGGCGCGTCTCCAGTCGCTCGCCGACGACATGATGGTCGACCTGGACAAGGAGACCGTCGACTTCAGCCCAAACTACGACGAGACGACCGAGGAACCGACCGTCCTCCCGACGCCCTTCCCGAATCTTCTGGTCAACGGATCCGCAGGTATCGCGGTCGGCATGGCGACGAATGTGCCGCCGCACAACCTGACCGAAGTCCTCGACGGCTGCATCTGGGTGATCGAGAACACCTACCTCGCCGAGGATCCCGTCAATCGCCCGACGCGCATCGAGAAGCTGCGCCAGCTCGTTCGCATCATCACCGGACCCGATTTCCCGACCGGCGGCTATATCGTCGGCCGCGGCGGCATCATGCAGGCCTACACCACGGGCCGCGGGTCCATCCTGATGCGCGCCAGATCGTCGGTCGAGACCAGCAAGAAGGGCGACCGCACCTCCATCGTCTTCACCGAGATTCCCTATCAGGTCAACAAGGCAAGGCTCATCGAGCGGATCGCCGACCTGGTGCGAGAGAAGATCCTCGAAGGGATCTCCGATCTGCGCGACGAGTCGGACCGCGACGGTATGCGCATCGTCGTCGAGTTGAAGCGAGGCGAGATGCCGGAGGTTGTGCTGAACAACCTCTACAAGCACACGCCGCTCCAATCGAGCTTCGGCATCATCATGCTCGCCATCGTCGGTGGCCGGCCGAAGGTGCTGAACCTGCTCGAACTCGTCGAGAGCTTTGTCGAGTTCCGCCGTGAAGTCGTGCGCCGCCGGACGGAGTTCGAACTCCGGAAAGCCGAGGCGAGGTACCACATCCTCGAAGGCCTGAAGATCGCGCTGGATCACCTCGATGCGGTCATCGCGCTGATCCGTGCGTCGAAGACGCCGCCCGAAGCCCGCGAAGGGCTGATGGCGAACTTCGGCCTGTCGCAGATCCAGGCCCAGGCCATCCTGGACATGCAACTCCAGCGACTCACCGGCCTCGAGCGCCAGAAGATCCTCGATGAACTCGCCGAACTCCTGAAGCTCATCGAACGGCTGCGCGCCATCCTCGCAAGCGATCGCCTGCTCATGCAGATCATCGTCGACGAGCTGAAGGCGGTGAAGGACAACTACGGCGACGAGCGGCGCACCGAAATCATCGACGGCGAGAGCGGCGACATCAGCATCGAAGACCTGATTGCCGACGAGGATGTCGCCATCACCGTCACCAACACCGGCTACATCAAGCGCACCGCCATCACGGAGTACCGGACGCAGAAGCGCGGTGGGACTGGCCGTAAGGGGATGACGACGAAGTCCGAAGACTTCGTGAGCCATCTCTTCGTGGCCTCCACCCACGCGTACTTCATGATCTTCACGGACAAGGGCCGGGCGTACTGGCTCAAGGTCCACGAGATCCCGGAAGTGGGGCCCAACGGCAAGGGCAAGTCGATCGCCAACCTTGTCTCCATGGAACAAGGCGAACGTATCGCCGCCATGCTCGCTGTCAAGACCTTCGACGACGACAAGTTCATCATGATGGGGACGCGCCGCGGCGTCGTGAAGAAGACGGCCCTCTCGGCCTTCTCCAACCCGCGAGCCGGCGGCATCATCGCGATGGGCGTCGAGGACGGCGACTCCGTCATCGCGGTCCAGATCACTGATGGATCCAGCCAGATCCTGATCGGGACGCGAAACGGCATCGCGATTCGCTTCAACGAAGACGACGTCCGCTCGATGGGCCGCACGGCGTACGGGGTACGCGGCGTCACGCTCCGGGACGACGACTACGTGGTCGGGATGGAAGCGGTGAAGCCGGGCGGGACGATCCTCACGGTTACCGAACACGGCTACGGCAAGCGCACGGATGTCGACGAATACCGAGTCACCTCCAGAGGCGGTGTCGGCATCATCAACATCGACACCTCTGAACGCAACGGGCTCGTTGTCGCCGTGCAATACGTCGAAGCAAGCGACGACGTCCTGCTGGTGACGCAGCAGGGCATGATCATCCGGACGCCGGCCAACGACATCCGATTGACCGGACGCGCGGCCCAGGGCGTTCGCGTCATCAACATCGACGACGACGACCGCGTGGTCGGCCTGGCGAAGCTCAATGAGCGCGCCACCGAGTCGAACACGACGGCACCAGCTGTCACGGCAGAGGCAGAGCCGGCTGCCGCGGTGGACGCGACGCCGGAGACACCAGCTCCAGACGGCCCCGATCCGGAGGATGACGGAAACGCCGCCTGATCGGCTGACGCCGATCTGCCAGCACAGCGGACCCTGCGGGGGGTGCAGCCTGCTGCACCTCCCGTATGGTGACCAGCTCCGCAACAAGACCCACTCGCTCCGCAGGCTCCTCGAGCCACTGCTGCCGGTATCTCTGACCGGTAGCGGATCCCTGTTCCTCGACGTCGCGGCTTCCGACCCATCCCCGGTCCACTTCCGCCAGAAAGTCTCGTTCGTCTTCGGTACGGATCCCCGAAGTCGATCGCTGATCATGGGCCACTATCGCCGCGGGTCCAGGCAGGTCGTGTCCATCGCCGACTGTCCGGTCCACAGCGAGCGCGGCAACCGCATCGCCTTTGCGCTACGAGATCAGCTGCAACGCGCCGGCGTCGCCGCCGCCGATGGGCGAGGCGGCGTCCTGCGGCACCTGATCGTCCGGACCACCGCCGACGACAGACAGGCCGTGGCCATGCTGGTCGTCACGAGGAATGACAAGTCGCTCAGAAACCCGGTACGCGCGCTGATGAACTCCGTTGACGCCCCCGACGGATTCTTCGTCAACATCAACGAGGACCCCGGCCCGTTCATGGTGGGCGAGAGCACCCTCCGCGTGGCCGGCACCAGTCACATTCGTGAACGCCTCGGTGGCATCGACTACCTGGTCTCGCCGACGGCGTTCTTCCAGACGAACGTACACGCCGCAGAGGTGCTCCAGCGACACGTTGTCGAATCGATGCACGGCACGCGACGGGTGCTGGACCTCTATTGCGGGAGCGGACTCTTCGCCTTGCCGCTCGCGGCAACAGGCGTGACGGTAACGGGTATCGAAGAGAATGCCCAGGCGATCACCGACGCGCAGGCCAACGCTCGACTGAACGGCGTGCCCTCAGCGAACGTCAGGTTCCTCGCTGCCAGGGTCGAGCAATGGGCGCCGAAGCTTGGCGCCGAACCGTGGGACGGAGTCATTCTGGATCCGCCGAGGCAGGGTTGCTCCGACGCGGTGCTCGAGGCCGTGTTCCAGGAGGTGCGGCCACCACGTGTGACCTACGTCTCCTGCAATCCGGAATCGTTGGCGGCGGAGCTGGGCGGCATACTGCAGTGCGGCTACCGGGCGACGAGCCTGCGCGCCGTCGACATGTTCCCCCACACGGACCACATCGAAGCGGTGCTGACACTCGCGCGCGAGCCCTGACCGGGACTACGCGGGCTCGAGCCTCGCGAACTTCGCCCGCAGCGTCTTTACGCCAGCGCCCGTGAAACGCACCACCACCTTCGCGTCGCCTTCGAGCGGCTCGACGCTGATCACGTTGCCGACACCGAACTGCGCGTGCCTCACACGCTGCCCTGGACGAATGGACATCCCGGTGGACTGATCCTCGTCCTCGTACGCGTAGCCCGGCGACTGCTCACGAACCTTGGTGCCTGGCCGTCCCTGTGGTCCGCCGCGCCCGTACGGATTCGGCCTGAAATCGTACGAGCCGGTGAAGTTGGACTGGTAGCTGGACGAGAACGACGGGACCATGCGGTCGATCAAATCCGCAGGCACCTCGTCGATGAACCGGGACGGCTCACTGGACTTGTATTCCCCGAACACCCGGCGGCGAGCAGCCCCCGTCAGCACGAGCCGCTTCCGAGCGCGCGTCATGCCCACGTAGCACAGCCGCCGTTCCTCCTCGAGCTCCTCGTCGTCTTCGTTCGAGCGCGAGTGCGGGAAGAGCCCTTCCTCGAGCCCGGCCAGAATCACGACCGGGAACTCCAGACCCTTCGCACTGTGCAGCGTCATCATCCAGACACGTGCATCGCGTGAACCGGCCTCCTCATCGACGTCCGACAGGAGGGACAAGCGATCGACGAAGCCGCTCAGGCTCGGTTCAGGTTCCCTGCCCTCGTACTCGCGAGCCGCCGACACGAGTTCGGCAAGGTTCTCGATGCGGGCTTCGCCCTCTTCGCTCCGATCCTCCCGAAGGTCCTGGAGGTAGCCGCTGCGGTCGAGGATCTTGCCGATGGTATCCGCCACCGGGTCCTGCCTGGCGATGTTCGTGAGCGATACGATCAGATCCCTGAACGTCGTCAGCGCCGAAGCCGCACGACCCGTGAACGACTTCTCCGCAAGGCCGTGTACCAGCCTGGCCCAGAGCGAGTTGGCGGTCGGCGCAGGCGCCAGCCCGGCGGACAGGAGCGGAAACTCGTCGTCCTGCCGGTCGGTCACGACGATCTTCTCGAGCGCGTCCATCACACCCTTGCCGATACCGCGAGCTGGCGCATTGATCACCCGCCGCAGGCTCACGTCGTCGTGCGGATTGATCACGAGACGCATGTACGCCAGGGCGTCCTTCACTTCCTTGCGCTCGTAGAAGCGCACGCCCCCCACGATCTTGTAGGCGATGCCCTCGCGCATCAACGCGTCTTCGATCGCGCGCGACTGGGCGTTGGTGCGGTAAAGAATCGCCACCATCGCGTCCGGATCATCGGCAAGTCCACCCCGCGCGGTACGCGTGATGAAGTCCGCCTCCTCCAGTTCGTCGCCGCCCCTGAAGTAAACAATGCGGGCGCCGCCCTTCTGATCGGTCCACAGCCGCTTGTCCTTGCGGTTGCGGTTCTGGCTGATCACGGCGGAGGCCGCGTCGAGGATGACCTGCGTCGAGCGGTAGTTGCGTTCGAGCTTGACCGTCTTGGCCTCAGGGTAATCGTGCTCGAAGTCGAGGATGTTCTTCAGGTCCGCGCCGCGCCACTTGTAAATCGACTGGTCCGGATCGCCGACCACACAGAGGTTGCGGTACATCTCGGCGATGCGGCGGATGAGCATGTACTGCGGGCGGTTCGTATCCTGATACTCGTCCACCATCACGAAGCGGAACTGCTCCGAGTACTTCTGCCGCACGACGGCCGACTGCTCGAACAGGTCCACGGTCTTCAGCAGCAGATCATCGAAGTCGAGCGCGCTGGCTTCCTTCAACGCGGCGATGTACTTCGCATACACCCTCGCGATGTTCTCGTCGCGGCGGTTCCAGCCGGCCGACGAGGCCATCTGGTCCGGGGTCTCCATCCGGTTCTTCGCATGGCTGATGCGCGAGAGCGCCGCGCGCGGCTGCACGAAGCTGTCGTCGATCTGCAGCTCCTTCAGCGCCTGCTTCACGACGGAGAGCTGGTCGGACGAGTCGTAGATGACGAAGTCGCGTGACAGGCCGATGGCCGGGGCTTCGCGACGGAGCAGGCGCGCGCACAGCGAATGGAACGTCGACACCCACATCCGGCTGCAATCCTCACCGAGCAGCGCCTCGACACGCGTCCGCATCTCTTCCGCCGCCTTGTTCGTGAACGTGACGGCCAGCACCTCGTGCGGCTGCGCGTGGCCGTCGCCCACGAGGTAGGCAATGCGGCTCGTGATCACCTTGGTCTTGCCGGACCCGGCACCCGCGAGGATGAGGAGCGGGCCGTTGACGTGCAGCACGGCATCGCGCTGCTCAGGATTCAGGGCGTCGAGGAAGTGCATTCAGACAAGTATACCGACGCGCGTACAGCGCTCCGCCGGACGCGCCGCACGGCTGGCGCATTGACAAACGCGGATGCACCTGGTCAGGAGCGGTCTGGCCAGGAGCGCGGACCCAGGGGCTGAAATCTGCGACATCAGCGCGGGCCGACGTCGCAGATTCCGGGAGAGAAGGGAGACGAAGCTACTCGACCGTGACCGACTTGGCCAGGTTGCGCGGCTGATCGACGTCGCAGCCACGGCGCACAGCGATGTCGTATGCGAGCAACTGCAACGGCACGGTCATGACGATTGGTGTCAGCAGTTCAGGCGCCGCGGGCACCTCGAGCACGAAGTCCTTCGCTGGATCGAGCATCGCCCTGAGCTTGTCGTCACCCCTGGTGGTCAGGGCGATGACCGAGCCTCCGCGCGCCTTCACTTCCTGCATGTTGCCGATCATCTTCTCGAAGACGGCATCGCGAGGCGCGATGGTCACGACGGGGAGCCGCTCATCGATCAGGGCGATTGGCCCGTGCTTCATCTCGCCAGCCGGGTAACCCTCCGCATGGATGTACGAGATCTCCTTGAGCTTGAGCGCGCCTTCCAGCGCAATCGGGTAGTTGATGCCGCGTCCGAGATAGAGGAAGTCGGTCCGCGCATGGAAGCGGGCAGCCACCTCCTCGACTTCAGGAGCCAGCTTCAGCGTCTGTTCGAGCAGTTGCGGCAGCTGGAGCAACGCGTCGATGTGGGGGCGTGACGCATCGGCAGTCAGGCTGCCACGCGCCTGGCCGAGCCGCAGCGCCAGCAGGTACAGCGCGACGAGCTGCGACGTGAACGCCTTGGTCGACGCCACGCCAATCTCCGGCCCGGCGTGGGTGTACACCGTGCCGTCTGTTTCACGGGTGGCCATGCTGCCCACGACGTTGCAGACGGCAATGCTGGACGCACCGTCCTTCTTCGCTTCGCGCAGGGCGGCGAGCGTGTCTGCCGTTTCGCCGGACTGGGTGATGACGATCGCCAGCGTCTTCGGCGTTACGATCGGATTGCGGTACCGGTACTCCGACCCGTAATCGACCTCCACGGGCACCCGCGCGAGCTGCTCGATCAGGAACTTTCCGACGAGGGCAGCGTGCCACGACGTGCCGCACGCCAGGATCGTGACCCGCTCAACGGCCGCCAGTTGGGCAGCCGTGATCTTCATCTCCTCGAGAAACACCCGCCCGGTGTCCTGCGAGACGCGCCCGAGGATCGTCTCGCGCGCAGCGGTCGGCTGCTCGAAGATTTCCTTGAGCATGAAGTGCTTGTAGCCGGCCTTCTCCGCCATGATCGGATCCCACAGGACCCGCTGCGTCGTCGCGGACACGGGGCGCGCGAAGAAGTCGGTGAAGGTGACGCCCGTCCGCGTGATGATCGCCATCTCCTCGTCGCCGAGGAACACCACGTCGCGGGTATGGCTCAGGATCGCGGGAATGTCGGAGGCGACGAAGAACTCGCCATCACCGAGCCCCACGACAATGGGCGGGCCGTTGCGGACCGCCACGATCTTCTCCGGGTCGTCGGCCGAAATCAGGACGAGCGCGAAGAGCCCGCGCATCAGCAGCAAGGCTCGACGCACGGCGTTTTCCAGGCCGTCGTCCTTCATCTCGCGTTCGACCAGGTGGGCGACGATCTCGGTGTCGGTCTCGGTGACGAACGTGTGACCCTGCCGCTGCAGTTCCTGCTTCAGATCGAGGTAGTTCTCGATGATGCCGTTATGGACGACGACGATGCGGCCGGTGCAGTCGCGGTGCGGATGCGCGTTCTCCTCGGTGGGTCGACCGTGCGTGGCCCACCGCGTGTGGCCCACACCATAGTCGCCGGCGATCGGGTCGATACCGATCGCGTCTTCGAGGTTCGAGAGCTTGCCAGCGCTCCGCCGCAGATCGACGGCTCCCCCACTCACGACGGCGACGCCCGCGGAGTCGTACCCGCGATACTCGAGTTTCCGGAGTCCGTCGATGAGCACTGGCACCACCGGCTTGGGGCCGATGTATCCGATGATTCC
The DNA here is from genome assembly GCA_046331345.1 of Vicinamibacterales bacterium. GTDB lineage: Bacteria > Acidobacteriota > Vicinamibacteria > Vicinamibacterales > CAVVIG01 > CAVVIG01. The sequence continues at coordinate 239,957 of JAXLRA010000011.1, forward strand.
GCACATAGGTTACGAGCCCTTCTTTCGCTGTTCCACCCACCCCTCGATGTTGCGCTGCTTGCCCGCGCTCACCGCCAGGGCACCCGAGGGAACATCCTGTCTGACCGTCGTTCCCGTACCGACGTAGGCGCCCGCCTTGATGGTGACGGGAGCAATCAACTGCGAGTCACTGCCGATGAACGCGCCGTCCTCGATGGTCGTCACATGCTTGCGTTCACCGTCGTAGTTGCAGGTGATCGTGCCGGCGCCGATGTTCACGCCCGCGCCGATCACGGCGTCACCGAGGTAGGCCAGGTGCGAGGCCTTCGAGCCCTCGCCGAGCAGCGTCTTCTTCAGCTCGACGAAGTTCCCGACCTTTGTTCTGGCCGCCACCCGCGCGTCGCCCCGCAGGTGCGCGAACGGACCCACGTGCGCCCCGGCACCGATGGCGCTGTCGGTCACCACGCAGTGGTCGAGCACCTCCGCACCGTCGGCGACCGTTGACGCGGTAATGCGCACGCCCGCGTGAATCGTGCAGTTGGACCCGATCTTCGTACCCGCCGCCAGCGTGACGCCCGGACGAATGATCGTGTCCGGCCCGACCTCGACATCCAGGTCGATGTACGTCGTCAGCGGATCTTCCAGCGTCACTCCGGCAGCCATCAACGCCGCGTTCTTCTGGCGTCGAAGCCGTTCGCCCACCGCAGCCAGCTCGGACCGGCTGTTGATGCCCTGGATCTCGCCGGCGTCCCGCACCGTGACCGTGGCCACCGCGCGCCCCTGCCCCCTGTAGATCGACACCAGGTCCGGCAGGTAGTACTCCCGCTGGGCGTTGGCTGAACCGATGCTGCGCACCGCCTCGAAGAGTCCGGCGAGATCGAAAGCGTAGATGCCGGCATTGATCTCACGCAGCGAGCGCTCGGCCTCCGTCGCGTCCTTTTCCTCGACAATACGTGCAATCTGCTCGCCGTCCCGGACGATGCGGCCATACCCGTGCGGATTGTCGACGTGCGCGGTCACAACCGTCGCGGCTGCGCCGGCGCCCACGTGCGTATCCACAAGATTCTTCAGGGTGTTCGCGCCAAGGGCCGGCACATCGCCGGACAGGAGGACGAGCGTACCGGTCTGGTCCCGCAGGAGCGGCTCTGTCGTCAGGAGTGCGTGAGCCGTGCCGAGCTGTGGCTCCTGGACCACGAAATCGAGGCGTTCGTGTGGCGCCAGTGCACCACGCACCTCATCGCCCTGGTGACCGATGACGACCGTGACCGATGCTGGCGCGAGGGCGGCTGCAGCCGACAGCACGTGCTCGATCATCGGCTGGCCGGCAACCCGATGCAGCACTTTTGGGGTCGCCGACTTCATCCGGGTTCCCTTCCCGGCGGCGAGGATGACAACGTGAACGTCAGACATGACGTCCACGATTATCGTCCTGATTTCACCGGAGATGCAGGGCGGGACTCAGCCGCGGTTGTGGGAGGTCGGGTCCAGGGCGCTGTGAAACGCGTCGTCGTCGTGAAGGGGGTCGAGGTCGGGATCGCGCCGAGCCAGGGCCCGATTCTCGGGGTTCAGGGCAATGGCCCGTTCCAGGTGCGCAATCGACTCGGCGTGCTCGCCGCGCTGGGCATGTGCCACGGCGAGCATATAGAGGGCGTGGTCGTTGTCCGGATCCTCGTCCCGGACGAGGCGGAGGTGGGCAATCGCCTCGTCATAGCGCCCGCCGTTCAGCGCGAGCGTCGAGGCGTAGAGCCGCTCCTGCACTGTCTGCGGTGTCGCTTGCGTCGGGGTGGCATGCCGGCGGCACACGTTCAGGTAGAGACGCACGCGTTCGTGGAGTTCGCGTTCATCCGGGAACTGCGCAAGTACGCGTTCGAACAGCGCGAGCGCGTTGTTGTAGTCGTGGCGCTGGAGCGCCTCGAGCCCCTTTTCGTACAGCGCGACCGCCTCGACGTAGGTGGAACGGCGTTGCGGTTGAGTCGAGGCTGCGCCCGGGCCCGACGCCGGCGCGCTGGTCGGGGAAGCGGGGGCGGCTTTCGATTTCGGCTGCGGTCGCTGCGGCTTGGCCATATGAAGGTGTGGGCAGTCCGTCGCGGGGCGGCGGAGTTCTCGCCGAAAAACGCTCGAACCTTATCAGAACGAATTTGTTTCGGTCAAACCCCGGACTTCTTCGCCTCTTCGAGCAGGGCGTATACCGCTCGCGCGGCCATGCCATGTCTCCTCGCCAGGGAAGAGATCGCTGCCCGTCTGGTGAGTCCCTCTTTTTCTGTCATAACACCGAATTCTGAAGCAAGCGTGTCCCCGCTCACCGCCTCAGCCACTTTTTTTGGTTCCGTGATTTGACCGATGTTGACCACGATTGTGAACTCGCCGCGCTCGACGACGGTCGGCAGCAAGCCCAGTCGGCCCCGGATGATCTCCTCGTGCGCCTTCGTAAGTTCCCGGCACAGCACCACTTCGACCGATCCGAGCCGGGCGTGGAGGTCGCCGAGCGTGGCCGCGATCCGATGCGGGGCTTCGTAGAACACGGCAGTCGATACCAGCGCACCGGCGGACGCCAACCGGTCCATCCAGGCGCGGCGCTCGGTCCCCTTTCTTGGGGCGAAGCCCAGAAAAACAAATCCGTCCGATCCGAACCCGGCAATGGACACGGCGGCAACCACGGCACTCGGGCCCGGAACAGGTTCGATGCGGATGCCCGCCGCTCCGCACTCGCGGATCAGGTGCTCACCTGGGTCCGAAACGGTCGGGGTCCCCGCGTCCGAGACGAGCGCGACGCTCTCGCCGGCGACGAGGCGCGCAAGCAGATCGGATGTCTTGCCCTTCTCGCTGTGCTCGTGGAAACTGATAGTTCGGGTGGTGAGTCCGAAGCGTTGCAGCAGGTGACCGGTCCTGCGTGTGTCTTCGGCGGCTATGACGGCCACTTCCCGCAGGACCCTGATGGCTCGGGGCGAGATGTCTTCGAGGTTGCCGATCGGCGTGGCGACGACGAACAGCGTACCGGCCATCGGTATAACCTTATTGTACCATTGGCGGATCGGCGCGCCCCCGGCGCCTCTGCGGCCCCGAGGCCCCTACAACCCGTTGCGTCCAAGGACCCATGCCCGTTTCCGAACCGCTCCCGCATTTCGTTGACGACCTTCTGGGGTACCTCCACGAAACGCATCCTACGCACGCAACGCTCGACGGCGTCCACACGCACGACGACCTGCTCGAGGACCTGAGTCGTCACGGTATCGACGCCGAGGCGCGGGCGCTCGCGGGTTACCTTCGGCGCCTCGAGGAAATCGATCGCGACGGCCTGACCCAGGTCGAGGCGCTCGAGCATCGCATGCTCGCGTCCCATCTGCGCGGCCGCATGTTCGACCTCGAAGCGGTGCGCCCGTGGGAGCGGAACCCGCAGATCTACGCCGATGTCATCGCGTCCAGCCTGGCCGGTCAGTCCCTGTTCACCCACGCGCCGGCGCCGGAGAGGGCGCGCCGCGTGCTGTCCAAGCTCCGCCAGACACCGCGCCTGATCCAGGCGGCTCGCGACAACGTCAAGGAGCCGCCGGGCATCTTCGTCAAGGTTGGCATCGAGACCATGCGCGGGGCGCTCAAGTTCATCGACGACGACCTGCCGCGCGCCTTTTCGAGCGTCGACGACCTGCACCTCCTCGGGGACCTCGCGGATGCGCAGATGGAGGCGTCCCAGGCTGTGGCCGCCTATATCGAGTATCTCGAGAAGGAAGTCGCCCCGAAGGCACGTGCGTCCTTCCGCCTCGGGCGGGACAAGTTCGAGCAGAAGCTGCGGCTGGAAGAAGGGATCAACATTCCGGTCGACCGCCTGCTGGCGATCGCCGAACGCGAACTCGCCGCCACTCAGGAAGCTTTCCGCCAGCTCGCGGGCAAGGGCGGCGCAGACCCGCTCGAAGCCTGGGCGAAGACGAAAGAGAACCATCCCGCGCCCGGACAGCTCGTCAAGGTCGGGCGGGAACAGGTCGAGGAGCTGAAGACCTTCCTCGAGCGTCAGGGGCTGATCTCCGTTCCTGACGGCGAGCCGGTCCTCGTCGCGCCCACGCCAGATTTCTACCGCTGGTCCTTCGCCAGCATGTGGACGCCCGGGCCGTTCGAGAGCAAGCCGACACGCGCCTTCTACTACCTCACCGACGTGGAGTCGGGGTGGCCTGCCGACCGCCAGATCGAGCACCTGAAGGACTACAACCTGCCGACCCTGTGGTCGGTCTCGATTCACGAGGTCTACCCCGGTCACTTCCTGCACTACCAGCACCTGCGGAAGGTGACCTCGAAGGCCCGGAAGTCGATCCTGTTCGCTCCGGCGTCCTTCGTCGAAGGATGGGCGCACTACTGCGAGCAGATGATGATCGAGAACGGGTTCGGGCGGAACGATCCGAGCATCCGCCTCGGCCAGCTTGCCGAGGCCCTCATCCGCCTCGTCCGCTTCATCGTCGGCATCCGCCTGCACACGGAGGATCTCTCGGTCGAGCAGGGCGTGCGCATGTTCAGGGAAGATGCCTTCCTCGAAGAGGCCAGCGCGCGCCGCGAAGCCGAGCGGGGCACCTTCGACCCGACGTACCTCGTCTACAGTGCCGGTAAGATGATGCTGCTCAAGCTGCGCCAGGACTACAAGACGCAACAGGGCAAGGCGTTCTCGCTTCGCACGTTCCACGACACGCTGCTGTCGAACGGCACCGCGCCGTTCTGGCTCCACCGCGAGCTGATGCTCGGCAGCAATCCGGGTGATGTACTGGAGTAACCCGACGACGACGCCGTCACTTGGCGACTTGGCAAACTGGCGAATGACAAGCCTTCACCAATTCACCAACGAACCAATTCTCCAATTGCGAGATTCAGGAAGATGCCGCTTTACGAGTACGAGTGCGACAGTTGCGGGCACCGCTTCGAAGTCATCCAGAAGTTCTCGGATGCCCCGATCGACACCTGCCCGAAGTGCGGGAAGTCCGTTCACAAGCTGATGTCGTCACCCGCCATCCAGTTCAAGGGCTCTGGCTGGTACATCACGGATTACGCGAAGAAGGACTCGACCTCGGCGACCAAGGCTGGCACGGCGAAGGAAGGCAGCACCAGCAGCGACAGCGCAGCGTCGGGTGACAGTGCGCCCGCCGCGCCGGCACCAGCCGCAACCACCACGAAGTCGGAGTAAGGAGCGGGATCCGCCGGCCGGCGGATCCCGTGATCGCTCAGCGCGCGGCGTCGAGGCCGAGCGTGCGCAGGTACTCGCCGAACTTGTCCCGCAGGTCCGGCCGGCGCATCGCGAAGTAGACGACGGCCTTCAGGAACCCCAGCTTGTTGCCGGTGTCGTGCCGGACCCCCTTCACCTCGCACGCGTAGATCGGCCGCGTCTTCAGGAGCTCGCGCAGTCCGTTCGTCAGCTGGATCTCGCCGGTGCGGTCGCTCTTGGTGGCCTCGAGCGCGGGGAAGATGTCTGGCGTGAGGATGTACCGTCCGATGATCGCGAGGTCCGACGGCGCCTCGCTCTGCGGCGGCTTCTCCACCAGGTCCTTGACCTCGTAGATCCCCTCGCCGAGGTTGGCCGACAGGTTCGGCGCGATCACCCCGTAGCTGGAGACCTCGGACATCGGCACGCGCTCGACGGCGAGGACCGGTCCCTGAACCTTGTTGAAGACGTCCACGAGCTGCTGCACCGCCGGCGGCTGCGCATCGATCACGTCGTCCGCCAGGATGACGGCGAACGGTTCGTTCCCGACCAGCTCCTTCGTGACGAGCACCGCGTGCCCGAGGCCCAGCGGTTCGCCCTGACGGACGTAGGCGAAGTTGATCAGGTTCGAGATCTTGCGGATCTCGTCCAGCTGGTCCTTCTTGCCGCGCGCTTCGAGGAACGTTTCGAGTTCTACGGAGACGTCGAAGTGGTCTTCGATCGCGTTCTTGCCACGACCGGTGACCAGGATGATGTTGTCGACCCCTGACCCGACGGCTTCTTCGACGCCGTACTGGATGATCGGCTTGTCCACCAGCGGCAGCATTTCCTTGGGCTGTGCCTTGGTGGCAGGGAGGAACCGCGTGCCCAGGCCCGCGGCGGGGAATACGGCCTTGCGTACTCTGGTCGTCACGCCGGGATCGTAGCAGAACTCATTTCGGCCCTTCTATACAATAGGAGCGCGAGGTTGCATGCTCGATCCCACATTCGTTCGTGAACATATCGAAGACGTGCGCACCGGTCTCCGCAACCGCGGCATGGACCCGGACAAGGCGCTCGAACAGATCGCCACGCTCGAGGGGCTCCGCCGCCGGCTGATCGGTGAGTTCGAAGGGCTCAAGCGGGAGCAGAACACGTCGGGCGACGAGATCGCCAAGGCGAAGCGCCAGGGGATCGACACCGGGCCGATTCAGGAACGCAACCGCGCCCGGGCAGCGCAGATCAAGCAGCTGGGCACGCAGCTGGATTCAATCGAGCACCAGCGTGAACAGGCGCTCCTCGTCCTGCCGAACCTGCCGCATGCCACGGTCCCTGTGGGCAGAAGTGCCGAGGACAACCCGGTCGTGCGCACGGTCGGCACGCCCGGCACGTTCGACTTCGAGCCGCAGGCGCACTGGGACCTCGGCCCGGCGCTCGGCATCATCGACTTCGAGCGAGGCACGAAGATTTCCGGCGCACGCTTCACGGTGCTGAGCGGCATGGGCGCGAGGCTCGAACGCGCGCTCATCAACTTCATGCTGGACCTGCACACCACTGAACATGGCTACCGCGAGATGGAGCCGCCGTTCATGGTGAATGCCGCCTCGCTCACGGGCACCGGCAACCTGCCCAAGTTCGAGCAGGACCTGTTCAAGATTGCAGGCGACTGGGATCTCTACCTGATTCCCACGGCCGAAGTCCCGCTCACGAACCTGCACCGCGGCGAGATCATCGACGGGCGGGAGCTGCCCATCAAGTACACCGCCTACACGCCGTGCTTCCGCAGCGAGGCCGGTTCGTACGGGCAGGATGTGCGCGGCCTGATCCGTCAGCACCAGTTCGACAAGGTGGAGCTCGTCAAGTTCACCACGCCCGAGCAGTCGCACGCCGAACTGGAGTCGCTCGTGGCCAATGCCGAGGAGGTGCTGAAGCGGCTCGAACTGCCGTTCCGCACCGTGCTCCTCTGCACGGGCGACATGGGCTTCGCGTCAGCCAAGACCTACGACATCGAGGTGTGGCTCCCGAGCCAGAAAACCTACAGGGAGATTTCCTCCTGCAGCAACACGGAGAGCTTCCAGGCGCGCCGCGCCAACATCAAGTTCCGCGCGGGTGGAACCGGCAAGGCCGAGTTCGTGCACACACTGAACGGATCAGGCCTCGCCGTGGGGCGCACGCTCATCGCCATCCTGGAGAACTACCAGCACGCAGACGGATCCATCACCATCCCGACGGCCCTCAGGCCTTACATGGGCGGACTGGAGCGGATTACCAAGGGCTGAGTCGCAATCAGCGATTCCCTACGTCCATCGTCGACACGAAGCCGTTCGTGCCTGAGTGCGACCACTTGTGGCCGTCACTCGCGGCATGCGTGTGGACGGTGGACTTGAATTGCGTGTAGTCCTGATAGGCGGGATTGGGAAGGTTCAGGATCTTCACCGGCTTCCCGCCGAACCCCTTCATCACTTCCATGTCGACCGTCGACTCCGGGCCGCTGAAGCGGACGCGCGTGTCGGTGATCTCCATCGTGATCGGCGCCTTCTGGAGCGAGAGCATGCCGTTCCTGAAGCCCGCAAACGCGATCGGCAGGAGCGCCTCGACCGCGGCGTTCTGCCTGTCGCTCACCTTGTCGCTGACGTAGATCTTCGACCAGCTCCGCATCTCGAACGTCACGAGGAACGACACACCGGCGAGGTCGACGTCGCCGAAGTGCCCCTTGCTGATCGAGATCAGCCGGTTGCCCTCGCACGGCATGCGGTTCGGGTTCCCGCCGAAATTGCACGAGCACGACACGGCACAGCTGCAGCTCTCGGCCACGGTCGCCGTGATGTGCCACTCCGGGGCGGTGGCTCCCTGCGGCGCCTGTCCTGTGCCGCTGGCAAGCAGCCCGACGCCGGTTGACACGAGCGCAAGAAGAGCGGTGGTGAGCACGGCTGTCACTGGTCGCATGCAGTCCTCCTGGAGACGTGCGCACAGAGTGAACCTCGCCGGCTCCCCAGTCAAGTCAGGTCGGCTAGACTCGCAGCGTGCCTGACGAGCCAGTGGTTCCCGGAGTCCTGATCGACGAGAACGCGGTATGGCCACCGCCCATAGAGGCGCAGGACACCGCAGTACCGGTGTTCATCGGGTACACGACACGCGCCGAATCCGATACCGGCGAGTCGTTGCTCCTGGCGCCAACCCGGATCGCGTCACTCGTCGACTACGAGCAAGTGTTCGGCGGGCCGGTCATCGAGCCGGTGTCCGTGGCGCTCAGGACGAACCGCCAGCGCGCGGCCGGCGTGGACGTGCAGGCCGTCGATCCGCACGGCGGCTGCCCTGCGCACATCGTGCCCTGGGCCGTGCGCCACTACTTCGACAATGGAGGAACGGCCTGCTTCATCGTGTCCGTGGGCGTGGGCGATCCCGCCGAGGGTCCGGACGCGGGCGCGCTTCGTGCCGGCATCGACGCCGCTGAGCAGGAGCCATCGATCACGATGCTCCTCGTGCCGGACGCGGCGACCCTGCCGGCGTGGTCGGCCTATCGCGACGTGACGAGCGCGCTCCTCGCACACGCTGCGCGCCTGCGACGCGTTGCCGTGCTCGACGTCTGGCAGGGCGACCAGTCGCTGAACGCGATGGTCGACGTCGCCGAACCGGGCGCCGCAGCGGTACCCACCCGCCTCATCGATGCCAGCCGATCGGCCTGGTCGGAACACCTGTCGCACGGCGCGGCCTACTATCCGTTCGTGCAGACGGCATATCCACGCCTGTCTGCCACGCCTGACGCCAGCGTCTCGGTGACGATCGACGGCGTGCGCACGCTGACCCTGGACGCCCTGAAGGACACCGATCCGAAAGCCGCTGCCGCGGCCAGGGCGGCGATCGATGGTGTGCCGCTCGTACTGCCACCGAGCGCGGCCGTGGCCGGCGTCTACGCGCACACCGATCGCACGCGTGGGGTCTGGAAAGCGCCCGCCAACGTCTCGCTCAACAACGTTGTCCGGCCCATGGTGCCCATGACGGATTCCCAGCAACAGGGGCTCACGACCGATCTCTCAGGCAAGTCGGTGAACGCGATACGGCTGTTCACCGGGAAGGGCACGCTCGTCTGGGGTGCCCGTACGCTTGCCGGCAACGACAATGAATGGCGATACGTCAGTGTCCGCCGCGTCGTCGACGCCATCGAGTGCTCCGTGCTCGCCTCGACACAGTGGGTGGTGTTCGAACCGAACGACGCACGGACGTGGTCGGCGCTCGTGTCGAGCGTCGAGACCTACCTCTCCCTCTGCTGGCGGCAGGGCGCCCTCCTTGGTGCCAAGCCCGAGGAGGCGTTCTGGGTGCGATGCGGACGTGGCCAGACGATGACCGACGCGGACGTGGCCGCTGGGGTGATTCACCTCACGATGGCGCTCGCCCTCGTCCGGCCGACCGAGTTCCAGCTGGTGGGTCTGAGCTACCGCGTGCTCGAGTCGTGAGGGCGCAGCGTCAGCGGCCGCCGGTCACGTCCACGATCGCGCCGTTGACGTACGACGCCTCGTCGGACAGGAGCCAGAGGATGGTCGACGCCACTTCGATGGGCTGACCGCCGCGCTTCATCGGGATGGAGCCCGCCAGCCGGTGCACGCGCCCAGGCTCGCCGCCACTCGCGTGGATCTCCGTGTGAATCAGGCCCGGGCGCACGGCGTTGACCCGAATCCCCTCGTCGCCGACTTCCTTCGACAGGCCAATCGTCAGCGTGTCGACCGCCGCCTTCGCGGCTGCGTAGTCCACGTACTCGCCGGGCGACCCGAGCCGCGCCGCTGCTGACGAGAGGTTGACGATCGCGCCGCCAGGCCGGCCCCGCTTCGTCGACATCCGGTGCACTGCTTCGCGGCAGCACAGGAACGAGCCGGTCACGTTCACCGCGAGCACGCGTGACAGCCGGCCCGCGTCCATTTGATCGACGCGCATCTGCGTTTCGAGCATGCCCGCATTGTTGACGAGCGCGTCGAGGCGGCCGAAGAGCGAGTCGACCGTCGAGAAGAGCCGGACGACATCATCTTCGACAGAGACGTCGGCCTGGACCACCGCCGAGCGCCCGCCTGCCTTCACGATGCTGTCGGCCACCGACTCCGCAGCGGCGCGGTCCTTCGCGTAGCTGAGGCAGACGGCGTACCCGCGTTCGGCGGCGAGCCGAGCCGTCGCGGCACCAATGCCGCGTCCGCCGCCCGTGATCAGGACCACCTTGCTCATGCCATGTTCTCCCGCGGCGCACGGCACATCCCGAAGCCTGGGTTGGCGTCACGCACGCACCGTCGCGTCCTTGGAGTATAGGTCCGGCCGAGGCGGCAGGGGCGCGTGAAACCGACACACTTGTCGCCTATCATCCCCTCTCCGGACCTGCACTCAGGCGGTGATAATTGAGGTTCCCGCATGAGCATCCACGTCGCGCTGCGCCACGTCACGGAGTACCGGTACGACCGGCTCGTAACCCTGTCACCCCAGCAGGTCCGCCTCAGGCCCGCACCACACTGTCGCACCCGCATCCTGTCCTATTCGCAGCGGGTGACGCCGTCGGCGCACTTCATCAACTGGCAGCAGGATCCGCAGGGCAACTACGTGGCCCGCCTCACGTTCCCGGAGCAGGTCCACGAGTTCCGCGTTGAAGTCGACCTCGTCGCGGAGATGGCGGTCTACAACCCGTTCGACTTCTTCCTCGAGCCGCACGCGGAGGAGTACCCGTTCGCGTACGAAGAGGTGCAGCGCCGCGAACTCCAGCCCTTCCTCGCGCTGTCGCCCCAGACGCCGCTCTTCGAGAAGTACCTGCGATCCGTCGATCGGCGGCCCCGCCGCACTGTGGACTTTCTCGTCGAACTCAATCAGCGACTGCAGCAGGACATCCGCTACCTCGTACGCCTCGAACCGGGCGTGCAGACCCCCGAGGACACGCTGCAACTGCAGTCCGGCTCCTGCCGCGATACCACGTGGCTGCTCGTCCAGCTGTGCCGCCACCTGGGCCTGGCCGCCCGCTTCGTGTCGGGATACCTGATTCAGCTCGTGGCGGATGTGAAGCCGGTGACCGGCCCCGTGGGTCCGGCGCAGGACTTCACCGATCTCCACGCATGGTGCGAGGTCTATCTCCCTGGTGCTGGATGGATCGGCCTGGATCCCACATCAGGGCTGCTCGCCGGCGAGGGGCACCTTCCGCTCGCGTGCACCCCTGACCCGGCGAGCGCCGCGCCGATCACCGGAGCCGTGGACAAATGCGAGGTGCAGTTCCACCACCAAATGACGGTGCAGCGGATCGTCGAGTCGCCGCGGGTGACGAAGCCGTACACCGACGACCAGTGGGAGACCATCGTTCGACTTGGCGACGCCGTCGATGCCGACCTCGCCACCAGCGATGTCAGGCTCACCATGGGGGGCGAGCCCACGTTCGTGTCGGCCACCGATCGCGACGGCGCCGAGTGGAAGACCCAGGCCCTCGGCCCCACGAAGCGCCTCCGCGCGCTGGATCTTCTCTGGCGTCTCAGGGGGCACTACGGCCGCCGCGGCTTCGTCCACGTCGGGCAGGGCAAGTGGTACCCGGGCGAACAGCTGCCCCGCTGGGCCCTCGGCTGCTACTGGCGCACCGACGGCGAGCCGGCGTGGACAGACGACACGCTGTGGGCCGACGAGGGAAATCCTGACGGCAGCACGCACGCCGACGCCGCACGGTTCACGCGGGCACTCGCGGCCGAACTGGGCATCACCGACGCGCACGTGCAGGCGGGCTACGAGGACACCTGGTACTACCTCTGGCGCGAACGTCGACTGCCCGCGAACGTCGATCCCTTCGACTCGCGTCTCGACGACGAACTGGAACGGGACCGGCTCCGCCGTGTCTTCACGCGCGGCCTCGATGCGGTCGTTGGCTATGCGCTCCCGCTCATGCACACGGGCGAGGGCGGCTGGGCAACGGGCCCGTGGTTCCTGCGCGCGGAGCGGATGTACCTGATCCCTGGCGACTCGCCCATGGGCTACCGGCTGCCGCTCGATTCACTGCCGTGGTCGACCGCCGCCGACCGGAACGACGTGCACGAGCCCGACCCCTTCGCCGCGCGTGCACCGCTCCCTCTCTACGGAGCGCAGCAGGCACGCGGGCGCCTGGTGCCCCAGCGTCAGGCGGACGCGCCTCACGCGCGGGGCAGCGCCGCCGCCGGGCCACTGGCCGTGGCTGCCGGAGATGCTGCCAGCGGCGACGTGTCGCGTGCGTCGGTGCGCGGAGAGTCGGCCCCGGGCGTGGTGCGGTTCGCGCTCTGTGTCGAGGCGCGGGGCGGTGTGCTCTACGTGTTCATGCCACCCCTCGCGTCACTGGAGGCGTACCTCGATCTCGTGGCGGCCATCGAACGCGCGGCCGCGGGTCAACACCTGCGTGTCCTGCTCGAGGGGTACCAGCCGCCGCACGACTCACGGCTCTCGGGTTTTCAGATCACGCCCGACCCCGGCGTGATCGAAGTGAACGTCCAGCCCGCCGCAGCCTGGCCACAGCTCGTGGAACAGACCACCACGCTGTACGAGGAGGCGCGACAGGCCGGTCTCTCCACGGAGACATTCCAGCTGGATGGGCGCCACACCGGTACGGGTGGCGGCAACCACTTTGTGCTCGGAGGCGCCACACCGTCGGACAGCCCGTTCCTGCGCCGCCCGGACCTGCTGCGCAGCCTCGTCAGCTACTGGCACAATCACCCGTCGCTGTCGTTCCTGTTCTCCGGGCTCTTCATCGGACCGACGAGCCAGGCTCCCCGCATCGATGAGGCGCGGCACGACAGCGTCTACGAAATCGAGGTCGCGTTTTCGAAGCTGCCAGGGCCGGGCAGCGACGTGCCGCCGTGGCTCGTCGACCGTGCGCTGCGGAACCTGCTGGTGGATGTGACCGGCAACACGCATCGGGCAGAGTTCTGCATCGACAAGCTGTATTCGCCCGACGGACCGGCCGGCCGCAAGGGGCTCGTCGAACTGCGTGCGTTCGAGATGCCGCCGGACGCACGCATGAGCCTCGCGCAGCAACTGCTCCTCCGCGCACTCATCGCCCGCTTCTGGCGTGCGCCGTACACCGCTCCGCTCACGCGGTGGGGCACCGACCTGCACGATCGGTTCATGCTGCCCTACTTCGTGTGGCTCGACTTCAGCGATGTGATCGAGGAGCTGCGCACCGCGGGCTATCCCTTCGAGGTGGACTGGTTCGCCCCGCACTTCGCGTTCCGCTTCCCTGTCGCGGGTGAGCTGTCCGCGCAGGCCATCGAGCTGACGCTGCGGCAGGCGCTCGAGCCCTGGCACGTGCTCGGCGAGGAAGGCACCGCCGGAGGCACGGTCCGCTACGTGGACGCGTCGCTCGAGCGGCTGCAGGTGCATGTCACCGGCATGACCCCCAACCGCTACGTCGTCACCTGCAACGGCCGCCCGGTGCCGCTCCAGCCGACGGGGCGGAATGGCGAGTACGTGGGGGGCGTCCGGTTCCGCGCGTGGCAGCCGCCGTCCGCGCTGCACCCCACCATTCCCGTGCACGCGCCGCTGACCTTCGACCTCGTGGATACGTGGATGGAGCGGTCGATCGCCGGTTGCCAATATCATGTGCAGCACCCGGGCGGGCGCAATCCCGAGACCTTCCCGATCAACAGCTTCGAGGCCGAGAGCCGCAGGCTGGCGAGGTTCAGCCGGCTCGCGCATACGCCGGGGCGGCTGCGCGTGGAGAAGACGCAGCGGACGCGTGAATTCCCGTATACGCTTGATCTCCGGACCGAATGACGCAGGCCCGATTACGAGACCGATGACAGATTCGACGGCGAAGGGGGCGGCCAGGCACGCCGATGCGCTGACGCCCCTGCTGGGCGACTACGCGGTCCCGGACGGGCACTACGACGAACTGCGTGGCGATACCGGCTCCCTGCGCCCGGTCTGGCGGACGTTTGCGGCTGCGGAGTCGGACCTGTCGGCGGCGACCTGCGCGCAGGCGCAGCAGCGCGTGGCCCGGCAGATCGACGAGAACGGCGTCACCTACAACGTCTTCGCGACGGACAAGACGGCCGGCCGGCCGTGGACGCTCGACATCCTTCCGATGATCATGCCGGCGGCCGAGTGGGCGCAGATCGAGCGCGGCCTGCGCCAGCGCGCCCGGCTGCTCGATGCCGTGGCGGCGGATCTCTACGGACCGCAGACGCTCATGCGCGAGAGCCTGCTGCCACCGGCGCTCATCTTCAGGAACCCGGCGTTCCTGCGGGCCTGTCACGGCGTGAAGCCGGCCGGCGGATCCTTCCTGAACTTCGTCGCGTTCGACCTCGCCCGATCGGCGGACGGACGCTGGCGTGTCCTCGGCACGCGCACGCAGGCGCCGTCCGGCCTTGGCTATGCGCTCGAGAACCGCGCGATTGTGTCGCGCGTGTTTCCCGATGCCTACCGCACGCTGGGCATCCAGCCGCTCTCGCCGTTCTTCCACCAGGTCCGCGAGACGCTCACCGCACAGGCGCCGTCCGGCGGCGGTGTGCCGTACATCGTGCTGCTGACGCCCGGGCCGTACAGCGAGACCTACTTCGAGCATGCCTACCTCGCGCGGCAGCTCGGCTTCCCGCTGGTCGAAGGCAGCGATCTCACGGTGCGCCACGACCGTGTCTTCCTCAAGACCGTGTCCGGCCTTCGACCCGTGCACGCGATTCTCCGACGGCTGGACGACGACTACTGCGATCCGGTCGAACTGCGGTCGGATTCGGCCCTGGGCGTCCCAGGGCTGGTGCAGGCCTGGCGCGCGGGCCATGTCCTCGTGGCGAATGCGTTCGGCCTCGGCGTGCTGGAGTCGTCGGCCGTGCTCGCGTTCCTGCCGGCCATCTGCCAGGAACTGCTCGGCGAGCCGCTCGAAATGCCGTCGCTCGCCACGTGGTGGTGCGGAGAGGCGGCGGCGCTCGCGGATGCGCGGCGTCGGCTGGAGCGCGGTGTCATCAAGCCCGCGTTCGGGCGTGCGGCCATGCAGCCCGTGTTCACCTCCGAGCTCGACGTCTCGGCCCGGCGCGCCTGGGAAGAGCGCCTCGGAAACACACCGGACGACTTCGTGGTCGAGGAATGGCTGCCGTTGTCGCAGGCGCCCGTGTGGCAGGACGACCACGTGGAATCGCGCGCGCTGCTGCTCCGTGTGTTCCTGATGGCTGATGGCCAGGGCGACTACCGGATGATGCCCGGCGCGCTGGCCCGGATTGCCGGCGACGACCCCGGCATCGTGTCGAGCGGGCGCGGGGGCAGCAGCAAGGACGTGTGGGTGGTGGCCGAGGCTGCTCCGGCCGCGGCCGTCTCGATTGGCGGCCGGGCGCGGACGCGCGAGTCGCTCGGGGAACGGGTCACCTCCAGCCGGGCGGCCGAGAGCCTCTTCTGGCTCGGTCGCTACGCCGAACGCAGCGAGAATGCAGCGCGGTTGCTGCGCTCGGTCCTGAGCCGCCTGTCCGACGGCGGCTCGTCCTCCGATGCCATGCGTCCCGCGTTCATCCGCGTGAGCGAACGGCAGGAACTGCTGCTGCCGCCGCCCAACGGCACGAGTGACGACGAGCGTGAGCAGTCGAGCGCGGCACTGGCCCGCGAACTCCTCGAGGGCGTGTTCGACAGCGAGAACCGGCACAGCCTGCGCTTCGACGTGGAGCAGACCGTGCGCGTCGCGGGCGCGGTGCGCGATCGGCTCTCGTCGGACAACTGGCGGGTCCTGAACCGCATGGTGCAGCACTTCGGCAGCTGGCCGAAGACCGGCGGACACCTGGACCAGGCGCTCGACATCATCGATGACACGCTGATCTCGCTCGTCGCCGTGGGCGGCCTCGAAATGGCGCACATGACGCGCGATCAGGGCTGGCGCTTCCTCAGCCTCGGCCGCCACCTGGAACGGCTGCAGTTCATCGCCACCTCCCTGCTCGACAGCGCGGCGCGTGCGTCCGACGCCGACTCGGGGCTGCTCGAGTGGCTGCTCGAACTCTCGGACAGCGTGCTCACCTATCGTGTGCGCTACGTACAGCGGCCCGAGTGGCAGTCCGTGATGGACCTGATCGTGTTCGACGATCGCAACCCCCGATCCGCGCACTTCCAGGTGGCCAAGCTCGCCAAGCATGTCCGCCTCCTGCCGGACGCTCCGCTCACGGAAGTGATTGCCGAGGCCGACCGGGTCCTCGCGCTCTGCCGGGCGGCTGACGCCGGGTCGGCCGCCGGCCGCGAACGCTCGCTCGAACCGCTGCTGTCGTCCTTCGATCGGCTGGCGTCTCGGCTGTCGGACGTGATCACGCTCCGCTATTTCAGCCATGTCGACGACGTGTCGTGGCCGACGGTGGTGCGATGAGCACGGTGCGCTACCGCATCGAGCACGAGACCCGATACGAGCACGACGGCCTCGCGTCCACGTCGCAGCACGTCGCCTGCCTCACGCCTCGCGCCCTGCGTCGTCAGCGGCTCCTCGCCCATGAACTCGAAATCGCACCGGAGCCGTCGGGCAGGCAGGCGCGCACGGACTACTTTGGCAACACGCTCTGCCAGTTCTCGATCCTGACGCCCTACTCCGTCATGCGGGTCGTGAGCCGCAGTCACGTGGAACTGGACGGGGCCCCGGCGATACCCGACGAGGCGCGGAGCCCCGCGTGGGAAGCGGTTCGCGACGCGTTGCTCTACCGCGGGCGGGCGCCACTCAATCCCGCGACCGAGTTCAGCTACGGCTCGCCGCTCACGCCGACGGGTCCCGAACTCCAGGCGTTCGCGCGCACCGCCTTCACGCCGGGCCGTCCCATGCTGGAGGCGGCGATCGGGTTGATGCACCACATCCACGAGACGTTCACCTTCGATCCGGCGGCCACCTCGCTGGCCACGCCGGTGACGCGCGTGCTCGAGGAGCGGCGAGGGGTCTGTCAGGACTTCGCGCACCTGCAGATTGCCGCGCTGCGGGCGCTCGGCCTGCCGGCCCGGTACGTCAGCGGGTACCTGCTGACCGATCCGCCGGCCGGCCAGCCCCGTCTCGTGGGCGCCGATGCGTCGCACGCGTGGCTGAGCGTCTGGTGCCCGGTGAACGGCTGGGTCGATCTCGATCCGACGAACGACGTGATTCCGTCCACCCGTCACATCACCGTGGCCTGGGGGCGCGACTACGGCGACGTCAGCCCCCTTCGCGGCGTCGTGCTCGGCGGGCACGGCCACCGCCTCCACGTCGGCGTCAGCGTGATGCCGGTTTCGGCCTGACGAGGGCAGCCCTTCGGCCACGTCCGATTGTCCGTCGCTCCGCTCCGTGAACCCGGGGCGGCGCTTGAGCGTCTCTCCTGTGGTGAACGCCCCGCAGGCGCGGGCGTAAGATGGAACCCATGGATCCAGCAGATCTTCTCGGCGCGCTCGTACGCGGCGCCCTGGTTGGCAAGCCGCGCAAGCGCGGCGGCAAGGCCCTGCGTTACCTCACAGGCGGCGGGGGTGGCCTCGTCAACGCGGCCACGATGATGACGGCCGCTGGTGTCGCGTGGGGGCTCTTCGAAACCTGGCAGAACCAGCAGGGGCAGGGACAATCGGCCGGTGCCGGGGGCCAGTGGGGCGGTGGTGCACCAGCGCCGTCGCCCGCGTATCAGGCGCCACCGCAGGGCGTGATGACGCCGCCCTCACCCGCACTGCAGGTGCCGCCACCGCTGCCCGGAACTGCGCCGGCACCTCCAGCGGCAGCCCCGGTCGCCGATATTCCTCCTGTCATCCTCCGCATGGTCCGGCTCACGGTGTCGGCGGCGCGGGCGGACGGCACACTGGGCGGAGACGAACGCGAGTCGATTCTCGCGCAGGCGCGCACGGTGGGAGCCGAGGCGTTCGTGCTCGGTGAGCTCGACCGCGTGACGCCGCTCAGTGAGATCGTCGCCGGCGTGACGGACGCCCGCGAGAAGCAGGCGCTCTACACGCTCGCGTTCTCGATCGTGCGTGCGGACGAGAGCGTCAGCGGTGCGGAACGGATTTACCTCGCGCAGCTGGCGGCGCTGCTCGGGCTCGACGGGGCGACCACCGCCCAGTGGGAGCAGGAGACAGCGAGCCGCATCGACGCGCAGACCGAACCGCAGTAGCCGGGGCCGAGGCCGGTTGTCGTGGGGGCCACCTTCAGGTGGTCCCTCAACGTTACGCACGAGCAGCTGGGCTGCTCTGCAGGGAAACTCCGCGACCTCCGCGATCTCCGCGGTGGCGCTTGGTAGCGAAGAGGATACGCAGATGCCTCAGTGGTACATGGCGATTGGCGGCCAGCAGGTCGGGCCGGTCAGTCAGGACGACATCATCACCAGCATTCGCAGCGGCAGCGTCAACGCCGACACGCTCGTCTTCACGGCCGGCATGAGCCAGTGGACGCCGCTGAAGGATGTGGCGGCGCTCGCGCAGTACCTGCCCGGCCGCCAGGCGCCGGCCGCCTCGGCGCCGATCCCGCCGCCCCCGACCGGGCGCCGCGCGCACGAGATCGATTTCAAGATCGTCGGCGTCGAGATGCAGTTCGTCGAGGTCGAGCTCGATCCGGGCGAGAGCGCGGTGGCCGAAGCCGGCTCGATGATGTACATGATGCCCGGCATCAGCATGGAAACGATCTTCGGCGACGGCAGCCAGCAGGCGCAGGGCGGCGGCCTGATGGGCGCGCTCCTCGGCGCGGGCAAGCGCCTGCTCACCGGTGAAAGCCTGTTCATGACGGTGTTCACCAACAAGGGCGCCGGCAAGCAGCGGGTGGCGTTCGCCGCACCCTACCCGGGCAAGATCCTGCCGATGGACCTGAGCACGCTCGGCGGCGAACTGATCTGCCAGAAGGATTCGTTCCTCTGTGCCGCGCGCGGCGTGTCGGTGGGCATCGCGTTCCAGAAGAAGATCGGCGTCGGCCTCTTCGGCGGCGAGGGCTTCATCATGCAGCGCCTGCAGGGCGACGGGCTCTCGTTCGTGCACGCCGGCGGCATGCTGCACTCGCTCGAACTCGGCCCCGGCGAAACGCTCCGTGTGGACACCGGCTGTATCGTCGCGCTCCAGCCGTCGGTGAACTACGACATCCAGTTCGTCGGCAACGTGAAGACCGCGCTGTTCGGCGGCGAAGGGCTCTTCTTCGCCACGCTCACCGGTCCCGGCAAGGTGTGGCTGCAGTCGTTGCCGTTCAGCCGCCTCGCGAACCGCATCTACGCCGCCTCGAAGGCCGGCGGCGGCCGCAAGGAAGAGGGCTCGATCCTCGGCGGCCTCGGCGGCTTGCTGGACGGCGACAACAGTTAGTAAGGGCAGGTACGGCAGGCGATCCAGGCGGGACTGATGCAGTCCCGCCTGCCGGGCCAGCCCTGCCCGCCCAGCCGCTTCAAGTTACAATCACCCGGACGGAGAGGTGGCCGAGTGGTTTAAGGCAGTGGTCTTGAAAACCACCGAAGTCGAAAGGCTTCCAGGGGTTCGAATCCCTTCCTCTCCGCCACCCTCTACCAGCCTTCCCAACACACTCACGCCGCTCGCCGCCTCGGCCAGGCAGGCTCAGGCAGGGAGCGATCGCAGGCTCAGGCACGAGTGATCGTGGGGTCCGGCTTCAGCCGGACCATGACGGCATCATCCCCCACTCCAGGTGACCAATGGTCTAGGCTGAAGGGATGCAGACGCGCACACTCGGTCAGGGACTTCAGGTGTCCGCACTCGGCTTCGGGTGCATGGGCATCAGCTACGGACTCGGCACGCCGGTCACCAAAGAGGACGGCATTGCCATCATCCGCGCCGCCTTCGAACGCGGGGTGACGTTCTTCGACACGGCCGAGGTCTACGGTCCGTTCACCAACGAGGAAGTGGTCGGCGAGGCCGTGAAGCCGTTCCGCGATCAGGTCGTGATCGCGACGAAGTTCGGCTTCCGCATCGAAGACGGCAAGATGAACGGCACCGACAGCCGGCCGGATCACATCCGCGCGGTGGTCGACGCGTCGCTTCGCCGCCTCCAGACCGACCGCATCGATCTCCTCTACCAGCACCGCGTGGACGATGCGGTTCCGATCGAGGACGTGGCGGGAACGGTGCGCGAGCTGATCCAGCAGGGCAAGGTGAAGCACTTCGGGATGTCCGAAGCCGCCGCCCAGACCATCCGTCGCGCACACGCGGTGCAACCGGTGTCGGCGCTGCAGAGCGAGTATTCGCTCTGGTGGCGGGAACCGGAGCGCGAGATCATCCCGACGCTCGAGGAACTGGGCATCGGCTTCGTGCCGTTCAGTCCGCTCGGCAAGGGCTTCCTCACCGGCACCATCGACGCGTCGACGACGTTCGCCAGCACGGACTTCAGGAACATCGTCCCGCGCTTTGCCGCGGAACACCGCAAGGCGAACCTCGCGTTCATCGAGTGGCTGAAGCCGTTCGCGTCCGCACGCCACGCCACCCCCGCGCAAATCGCGCTGGCGTGGCTGCTGGCGCAGAAGCCGTGGATCGCACCCATTCCGGGGACGACGAAGCGGCATCGGCTGGACGAGAACCTGGGCGGCGCGGCCATCCAGCTCAGTGCAGCCGACCTCGCGGAGATCGACGCGGCGGCCGCGAAGATCTCGATTGAAGGTGCGCGGTATCCGGAGCACCTCATGAAGCTGGTGAACCGGTGACGAGCGCCGGCTCAAGCCGGCGCCGCCCCAGATCCAGACCGTCCTGACCTGCGTGTCGCAGATTCGTCACATCCCGGCCACGTGTTCGCCACAGGGCTCCCGTCAAAGGAGTCATGAGCACACCGGCGAATCGACCCATCCGCACCGCACTGTTCTGGATTCATCTCGTGGCGGGCGTCGCCGCGGGCCTCGTCATCCTCGTGATGTCGGCCACCGGCGCCCTGCTGGCATTCCAGCCGCAAATCCTGGCGTTCATCGACCGCGACATCCGGGTCGTCGCGCCGCAGCCCGGGCAGCCACGGCTCGCCACGAGTGACCTGCTCGCACGAGTGGCCGCGGAGCACCCCGAGCTGCATGTGAGCGGCATCACCATCGACGCCGATCCGGCCGCGAGCGTCCAGCTCACGGTCGATCGCAGCAGCGTCTACGTCGACCCGTACTCAGGCCGCGTGCTCGGCAGCCCGTCCGCGAAGGCCCAGCAGGTGTTCCGCGCCATCGAGAACTGGCATCGCTGGCTCGCCATGTCCGGGGATACACGCGACACCGGACGCGCGCTCACCGGCGCCAGCAACCTCGCGTTCCTCTTCCTCGCCGGGTCGGGCCTCGTGCTCTGGTGGCCGCGGCGTCTCACCGTGCAGCACCTCAAGCCGATCGTCTGGTTCCGCCGTGCGGGCACGGCGAAGGCGCGCGACTTCAACTGGCACAACGTGATCGGCTTCTGGTCTGCGCCCGTATTGATCGTGCTCACGCTCACGGGTGTGGTCATGTCGTACCCGTGGGCGAATGGACTCCTGTTCTCTGTGGCTGGCGGGTCCGCTCCGGCGGGGCGCGAGGGTGCGCGCGACGCGGCACGACCCGGTGGACCAGGTGGAGGCCCCGGCGCGCGGCGGGAACCGGGCACCGGTGCGGCGCCCGCAACGCCCGAGAGCGTCGATCTGCTCGTCGCCAGCGCGATGACGGCGACGCCGCGGTGGACGTCGATCGCGCTGCGCTGGCCGTCCCGTCCAGGCGCACCGACAACACTCTCGGTGGCCGGCGTGAGTGCGTGGAACGCCGTGGCGCGCTCGCAGTACTCGCTCGACACCACGAGTGGCGCGATCGTGAACGCGCAGCCCTATGCGGCAACCGCCCTCGCGCCGTGGCTGCGCGGGCTCGTTCGCTTCGGCCACACCGGCGAAGTGGGCGGCTGGCCCGGACAACTGCTTGCCGGTGCGGCGTCTCTCGGCGGTGCCGTGCTGGTGTGGACCGGGCTCTCCCTCGCCGTCAGGCGCCTGCTCGCCCTCGTCCGCCGGCCCGCGCGAACGGCCACGAGCGTCCAAAACCTCGCGCCCGTTCGCTGAGTCGTCGTCCGTTCAACGCGCTCCTGCTTCCCGGCTGACGCGCTGTGGGGTGGGGTCGTCAGGCCGCCCGCGTGTTCGCGCCCAGGGGCGTGGCGGTC
This sequence comes from Vicinamibacterales bacterium, assembly GCA_046331345.1. Lineage (GTDB taxonomy): Bacteria > Acidobacteriota > Vicinamibacteria > Vicinamibacterales > CAVVIG01 > CAVVIG01. The sequence continues at coordinate 262,077 of JAXLRA010000011.1, forward strand.
ACGGCGCGGTGCACGAAGGGGTGAGCCGTTACGACCGCTCGCGCGCGCGTGCGATGGCGCGGGCCAGGTCGTCGAGGTTGAAGGGCTTCGGCAGCATGACGAACCTGTCTACGGCGGGGCTGCGTTCGGCGAGCGCATCGGCCGAGTAGGCGGAGATCAGCACGACGCTCAGCGTGGGCTGAGCCTCGAGCAGCCAGTCCGCCAGTTCGACGCCGGTCGCCCCGGGCAGCACGACGTCGGTGACGAGCAGGTCCACTGGTGCGGCCGACGCGCCGACGAGGACCCGCGCGTTCTCCGCGGACCCGGCCACCATGACGTCGAACCCGCACCGGCGCAGCATGGCGCGGGTGATGGCCTGCACGCCGGGGTCGTCCTCGACGAGCAGGACGGTGCGCGTGTGCAACGCCTCCCGGCGGGCCGTCGTCGCCGGCTGACGGCCCGCGACGGCTCGCGGCAGGTAGATGCTGACCGTGCATCCCTCGCCCGGGGCACTCGCCAGACGGACCCAGCCCTTGTGCTGCGCGACGCTGCCGTGCACGGTGGAGAGGCCGAGCCCGCTGTTCTGCCCGAACTTCTTCGTCGTGAAGAACGGCTCGAACGCGCGGGCGGCCACCTCGGGCGTCATGCCCCGGCCCGTGTCGCGAACGACGATCGCCACGAAATCGCCGGGCGCGGCGTGCTGCGAACTGGCCGGCGGCACGGTGTCCATGTGCACGTTGGCCGTCTGCACATCGATGCGGCCGGTCCCCTCGATGGCCTCGCGCGCATTCAGCAGGAGCGCGGTGAGGACGGTGGTGAACTGCGCGGCATCCATGAGGATGGGCCACGCGTCCTTCGCGAGATCGGTGCACACCTCGATGGTGGACGGGATGGAGGGCGCCACCATCGCGAGTGTCGCCGTCACGGCGTCGTTCGGACTCATGGGCCACGGCGTCGACGGCTGCTTGCGCGCGTAGGCCATGAGCTGCTGCGTCATCGCCGCGGCATGCCTCGCCGCCGTCTGAATGTGGCGCAGATCCGCGGCCACCGCGTCATCGGCGTCCACCTTCATCAGGGCGAGCTCAGCGCCGCCGAGGATCATCTGCAGCCTGTTGTTGAACTCGTGGGCGACGCCGCCGGCGAGCCGCCCGATCGATTCCATCCGCTGGGCTGCCATGAGCTTCGACTCGGCGTCGTGAATCGGCGTGAGATCCGCGATGAGCGCGAGCACCTCGCCCGACGAGCCCAGCGGCGCCTCGTAGACGTCGACCCACAGGCGTGTGCCGTCCCTGCGCGTCATCTCCACCTGGGTCCGCTGCCTCGAGCCCGTGTACATCTGATCGCTGCCTGCATGGCCTGCCGACTCCGGCACGTGGAACGTGAGGATCGACCGGCCCACCAGCTCGCCGGGGTCGAATCCCAGGAGCCGTCCGAGTGCCGCATTGGCCCAGACGATGGCGCGGTCGCGCAGGCGCGCCACGGCGACCAGATCGTTGTCGAGCAGCACCTGCTGATCCCGGGCGTGCTGTTTCGCCAGCTCGCCGCGCAGCCGCACCAGTTCCGAGATGTCGTACGCCACCGAGCGCGACATCACGAAGGTCCCGTCGGCATTCCTCACCGCCGTGGCCGAGACGCCGACCGTCCGGACACGTCCGTCCGGTCCGACGAACTCCAGCTCCAGCTCGGCAATCGAGCCGCGCGCCGTGAAGGCCGGAAACTGCGCCTGGAAGCGTCGCCGGCTTTCGGGTGTCATGAAGTCCGTGGGCCGCCGCCGGCCAACCACCTCGTCGCGGGTCAGCCCCAGCCACTCCAGTTCCGTGTCGTTGATCTGGAGATAGACGCCCGACGCATCGAGCGAGTGATAGCCGCACGGCGCGTGGTTGTAGAGGTCCGACACCGTCGCCGCGAGCGCCCTGACACGGGCTTCGCTGGCGCGGCGCTCACTGACGTCCACGAAGGTGGCGACGACGTGATCCGGGATCGCCGGGTCTGACTCGAAGACCGGCTCGGCGTTCACCTCGATGAGCGCGCGCGTGCCGTCCGGCTTGTGCACCGACATGAACACGCTGCGAACGGCGCGTCCGGTCGCGAGCGCGACCATGGCCGGGTGCGTGTCGCCCGGGAACGGCGAGCCGTCCTCGTGCTCGGCCCGCCACCGGGGATCGGCCGAGGTCAACCCGGCCAACTGGTCCAGCGGCAGTCCCAGGATGCGCTCGGCTGCAGGGTTGGCGAACGCGATCGTCCCGTCGCGTCGCTGGACGACGACCCCCTCGACCATGGCTTCGAACACCGACCGCAGCAGCCCAGACATTTCTGCCGTCCTTATTCCAACGATGGGCTGGTTCGGGGCAGGAAGCAAACACTTCCCATGGTTGAGTTCAAACGGCCGCCCGGCGCTGCGCAGCGGCGACGGCGTGCGGAAGGGCGTTACGGTGCGCCGATCTCGACCGAGAGCATCGAGAGGGAGCCTCCCTCGATTCCTTCCACCGGGAAGCGCACCGCATCGGACGACTGCTGCGACCCGAGCACGTAGAGCAGCGGCAGGTAGTGGTCGGCGGAGGGGATCGCCAGCTGCGCGTCGCGCCCGAGCGACTCGTACTGCACCAGGGGCTGATGGTCGCCGCCGAGCAGCAGGCCGCGGGCTTCGTGCTCGAACCGCTGCGCCCACTCGTACACCTCGTCGGGGCGGCCCCACGCGTACGTCCGCAGGTTGTGAATGAGGTTGCCGCTGGCAAAGATGAGCACCCCTTCCTCCCGCAGCTGCGCGAGCTTGCGCCCGATCTCGTAGTGGAACGACGCGGGCTTCGTCGCATCGATCGAGAGCTGCACGATGGGCACGTTGGCTTCGGGGTAGACGTGCGTCAGCACCGACCACGTCCCGTGGTCGAGCCCCCAGCTCTCGTCGAGCACGACCGGCAGCGGCGCCAGCAGCTGCTGCACCCGCCGCGCGAGCGCGGGGTCACCCGGCGCCGGGTACTGCACCTGGTAGAGCTCCTGCGGGAAGCCACCGAAGTCGTGGATGGTGCGGGGCGCGGTGCTGACCGTGACGCCCGTGCCTCGCACATACCAGTGCGCGGAGATGGCCAGAATCGCGCGCGGCCGCAGGCGACGCCCGATGGCGCGCCAGGCGTCGGTGAACGCGTTGGTCGTGAGGGCGTTCATCGGATTCCCGTGGCCGACGAACAGTGACGGCAGTGTGGTGCCCATGGCGTGGTCCCATCCCTTGTCGATGAGTGCAGCCGTCCGGAGCTGCACGAGTCGCCGTCTTCATCGCAATCCCGCCGCCACTGGTGGGCGCACCGTAAGTCGTTGATTCGGCACGATCCCCAATGGATGGGGAGCGCACGCCTGATTCAAATCGAGAGAGCCAAAGACTCAGATTGAGAGAGTGTCCCCAACCGTTCGTGTCGGTGCGTGCAGCGCTGCCATCGTGAGGATTCCGGACCCGGTGCCGATTACTGACTCGACCAGTCATGTCGAAATCCGTCTGGACATCGCTGACGCTGGCATCGCGGGCACCCCGGCCCGCAGGAGTACCCGAATGAGTTCCGTCTCGATCGTCAGCGCAGGCGGTCTCTACAACACCCCGGCGCCCATATCGTCCACGACGGACATCTCCGGCTACACCAGCGACCAGATTCACGCGCTGACAGCGAAGCAGGTCTCGGGGCTGACGGATGCGCAGGTGTCGTCGATCGCGACCGACGCGATTGCCGGTCTCACCTCGCGGCACCTGCAGGCGATGGGCACCCGCGGCATTACGGCGCTGACCACCTCGCAGATCCAGGCGTTCTCCGCCTCGCAGCTGAATGCGCTCGGGCGCACCCAGGTCGGCACGCTCTCGAGCGGGCAGCTGAACGCCCTCACCTCGGATCAGTTCAACGGGCTGCACGCGAGCCAGGTGTCCGCGATCGGCGTGGCGCAGCTGGCCGCCATGGACACCGGCCAGCTGGCGCAGCTCTCGGCCCAGCAGATGCAGGCGCTGACGACCGCGCAGATCGCGGGGCTGACGAGTTCCCAGATCTCGTCGCTGGCGACCGATCAGATCGGCAGCCTCAAGGCGGC
>JAXLRA010000012.1:0-185424 GCA_046331345.1 Vicinamibacterales bacterium
CTGACCATGCCTGATTTCAACGTACGTTCCGATGCGGTCAACGTCGAGCAGATCATGGAGCAGATCCGCGCCCGCATTCGCGAGAAGCGCGGCGTCGACTACACCGAGGCGGAGATTCGCGAACTCGCGAGCGTGAAGCTCGAGAAGTTCCTGGATCCGCGCGGCGTGCGATCCGATCTGCTCGAACAGTTCCGGAAGGCGCAGCCGCCGTACGCCCCGCCGGAACTGCCCAACTACGCCTTCGAAGACCAGACGCTGTTCGAGTCGACGCGCGGGCCGCTGCGCCTGGTCCGGCGGCTGCTGCAGCCGATCCTGAAGCTGTTCTTCAACCCGAATCCGCTGATTCAGGCGCTCAACATCCAGTCGAAGCTCAATGCGAGCCTGGCCGAGCGCGAGGCGAAACGGGATGCGGCGCGGTACGCGTTCGACCAGCTGCATTACGAGGTGATGCACAACCTCGTGCTCGAGACGACCCGGCTCGGCATCGAGGTGAAGAACCTGAAGATGCGGCTCGAGTCGCTGGCGAGCCGCCTGGAGTTCAACGAGCGCCGCGCCCGCGCACTCGAGAGCGCCGTGGTGTACAAGCCGGCTGTCGACGACCGTACCGGTCGGGGCGACGAGGCCCGGCGCGAGGAGTCACGCCGCGACGATGGCCGCCGCGACGAGCGCCGCGAGGAGCGGCGCGACGAACGCCGCCACGAACCGCGGCGTCAGGAACGGCCCGATCGTCAGGAGCGCCAGGAACGTCAGGAGCGGCCCGACCCACCGGCACGTCCGCAACCGGCGCCGGCAGCGGCCACCGTCGAGGTGGGAGCCGAGAGCGCTCCGCCAGCGGACGCGGTCGCCACGGACGCGGCACAGGCGCAGCCGGCCCCTGAGGGTCCGGGCCAGCGCAGCCGACGGCGGCGGCGGCGACGCGGACGCCGGGGCAGCGGTGCGGCCGCGGCCGTCATGGGTGGACCGCAAGCAGCGGGTGACCCTGGCACGGACAACGAAGAGCTGGGCGGCTCCGACGACACCGAGAGTGATGTCGAGGGCGAGAACGCCGCGGACGACGCACCGGAGGCTGCAGCCGATGCCGCAGCGGTGCCGGCGGACGTGCGGCAGGTCCGCCCGGAGCCGATCGAACACGCATTCGGCGCCCAGGCCCATCCGGCCGAACCCGCATCGCACGATCCCGTGTCCGAACCGGTCGAGGCTCCTGCCCCACAGGCGCAGCCCTCGAGCCAGGAGCCGACCGCGCAGGACCCGTCGGCCACCCCAGAGCAGTGAAGCTCGCGGTTGTCGTCCAGCGGTACGGCCAGGCCATCAACGGCGGCGCCGAACTGCACGCGCGGTACGTCGCCGAGCACCTCGCGCGCCACGCGGAGGTCGAGGTCTGGACCACGTGTGCCTCGGACTACGTCACGTGGCGGAACGAACTGCCGGCAGGTGACGACCGCGTGAACAACGTGCTCGTCCGCCGCTTCCCGGTGAAGCACGAGCGCGATCCCCTCGTGTTCGGTCGCCTGTCGGAACGGGTCTTCAACGCCACCCATTCAGTGGCCGACGAACTCGAGTGGCTGGAAGCCGAGGGGCCCACGAGCCCCGGGCTCGTCGCCCACATCGCGAAGCACGCGGGCACCGTCGACTTCTGCATCTTCTTCAGCTACCGCTACTATCACGCCTACCACGGCGCACGGGCGGCAGGCGCGAAGGCGATTCTCGTGCCCACGGCCGAACGCGATCCGGCGGCCGGACTTTCGATCTTCCAGCCGATCTTCCGCGGCGTCCGCGCGCTGATGTACAACTCGCCCGAGGAACGCACGATGATCCAGGCGCTGTCGGGGAACCAGCAGGTGCCCTCGGTGGTCGTCGGGATCGGCTCCGAGGTGCCGAACAACCCGCAGCCGCAGCGCTTCAGGCAGAAGCACAACATCCGCGGCCCCTTTGCGGTCTACGTCGGCCGCATCGACGAGAACAAGGGCTGCCGGGACCTGTTCCGGCACTTCGACTCGTACCTGCGGAACGGCGCCGGCAAGCTGTCCCTCGTGCTGATCGGCAACTCGATTCTCGACATCCCGAAGCACCCGCGAATTCGCCACCTCGGCTTCCTGGACGACACGGACAAGTTCGACGCGATCGCTGCGGCCGAAGTCCTGATCATGCCGTCGTTCTTCGAGAGCCTGTCGATGGTGGCGCTCGAGGCCTGGGCACTTGGCAAGCCGGTGCTCGCCAATGCCAAGTGCGACGTGCTGAAGGGGCAGTGCATCCGGAGCAACGCCGGCCTCTACTACGAGACCACGGCGGAGTTCGTGGAGACCCTGCGCGCCCTCGAATTCAACAAGTGGGTGGCGGGCAGCCTGGGCCGCAACGGACGCCAGTATTACCGTGACAACTACGACTGGCCTGTCATCGAGCGCAAGTATCTCGACATGCTCCAGCAGTTGTCGGCGTCTGCAGGTGGAGGCGGCTTCGACGCCTTGCCCGGCTGGATGGAGCGTCGCCGGGACACCTGCCCGCCTGCGGCGGGCGTGGTGGCGGCCACCCCTTCAGGTCCGTCGACGGCACCGGAGATGACGGTCCCCAGGCCGAGCGGTCCTGTCTCTCCACCCCTGCCTCGCCGGTCACAACCGGCGGAGCGTCAGGAACGGTCTCCGGAGCGTACCCAGGAGCGGCCCGAACGTCACGAGCGCCACGGCAGACCGGCGCACGGGCGGAGCGGCTCGTCGCAGGGGCGTCGAACCCAGGGCCACCGCGGCAGGCGTCCATCGGGCCAGGCGCGATGAGCATCACGCGCCCGGCGGTCCACCAGGTCCTCGCGACGCTCGGCTACGGCGACGCGATCGGACACGAGGTACTCGGCATCCAGCGTGTCCTGCGGTCAGCGGGCTACGAGTCGGACATCTTCGTGGAAACGGCGGATCCCCGACTCGAGTCGCTGACGCGCGACTACCGGGAACTGGTGGACGCCAGCCATCCCGACAACCTGCTGCTCCATCACTTCTCGATCGGGTCGAAGGCGTCGAGGACGGCGTACGCCCTGCCCGATCGCATGGCGCTCATCTACCACAACATCACGCCGCCCGAGTACTTCGCGGCGGTGCACAAGACGCTGGCGCGCCAGTGCTTCCGCGGGCGCCGTGAGATCCACGCGTACGTGGACCGCTGCGACATGGCGCTGGGCGACTCGGAATTCAACCGGGAGGACCTCGAGACGCTCGGCTTCCCCCGCACAGCGGTCCTGCCCGTCGTCCCCGACCTGGCGCACCTGGACAACCCGGCCGACTGGCTCGTCGCCCAGCAGTTCGACGACGACTGGACGAACATCCTGTTCGTCGGGCGGGTGATTGCGAACAAGAAGATCGAGGACGTGATCCGCTGCTTCCACGCGTATCACACCCGCTTCAACCCGCGCAGCCGCCTGATCATTGCCGGCGTGTTCAGCGTGTTCGAGCGCTACTTCGCGGCGCTCACGCACATGGTCAGCGAACTCGGGCTGCAGCACGTGCACTTCGCGGGTCACGTCTCCGATGCGGAGCTGATCGCGTATTACGAACTGGCGGACCTCTTCCTGTGCTGCAGCGAGCACGAAGGGTTCTGCGTGCCGCTCATCGAGGCGTTCTACAAGCAGATCCCGGTGCTCGCCTATGCGGCCACCGCCGTGCCTGCCACGATGGACGGCGCGGGCGTGCTGTTCGACACGAAGGACCCCGGGTACGTGGCCGCGCTGATGGACGGCATCCTCTCGAACCCGGAGTTGCAGGACGCGATCGTCGATGCGCAGCTCGACGCGGTGGACCGCCTGCAGGCGAAGGACTTCGACGCCACCCTGCTCCGCTTCGTCTCGGAGATTCTCGGCGGTCCGCGGCAGCGTGCGCCGCGCGTGGCGTTCGACTTCTGGCAGCAGTTCGACGCGCTCGAACAGCTCGAGGAGGTGCGCCGGTACCGCCCGTCGGCCTACTTCGCCCTGCCGCAGGAGCCGGCGTGATCGTCAACCAGTGGGTGCCCGCGGCCCACAAGGGTGATGCGATCGGTGACAGCGCCCGGAAGATGCGCGACCGGTTGCGCGCCATGGGCCACGACTCGGACATCTTCGCGCTGACGATCGACGACGTCCTCCAGGGCGACGTGCTCCCGTTCGCGGACCCGGCGGCGCGGCGCGGCGACCTGACGCTGTTTCACTACGCGCTGCCGTCGCCCATGACGGAGGCCTTCGCGCGCCTGCCGCACGGACGCGTCATGCAGTACCACAACGTGACGCCCGCCCACTACTTCGCGCCGTACGATCCGGGCCTGTTCCGGCTGGCGTCGATCGCGCGCCAGGAACTGGCGTCACTGGTCGGTCGCGTGGACCTGGCGCTCGGCGTGTCGGAGTTCAACCGCTCCGAGCTCGAGGCCCTCGGGTTTGCGCCAACAGGCGTGCTGCCGCTTGCCATCGACGTGTCGCGGGTGACCCAGCCGGTCCGCCGTCCGGCGCTCGAGAAGATCCTCACGACGGACGACATGATCAACTTCCTGTTCGTCGGGCGCATCGCCCCGAACAAGAAGATCGAGGACCACCTCAAGCTCGCAGAGCACTACAAGCGGTACGTCGACTCGTACTACCGCTTCATCTTCGTCGGCAAGTACGACGCGGTACCGCGGTACTACCAGTCGATCCGCGGGATGATGGCCCAGTACCGCCTGCTCAACGAGCGCTTCGTGTTCACGGGACCCGTGCCGGACGAGGACCTCGCGGTCTACTATCGTCATGCGGCGGTCTACATCTCGCTGAGCGAACACGAGGGCTTCTGCGCGCCCCTGCTCGAAGCCATGGCGACCGATGTACCGATCCTCGCCTACTCGGCCGCGGCGGTGCCGGAAACGCTGGGCGGAGCGGGCGTGCAGTTCGCGCCCAAGGACATGGAATACGCGGCCGAACTCCTGGGCCAGCTCACGTTCGACGACGAGCTGCGGGCGAAGGTCATCGCCGGGCAGCGTCGACGGCTGGCCGATTTCACCGACGCACGGCTCGAGAGTGCACTCTCGACGCTGGTGGCGTACTCTGGCGGCAACTACCAGTCATGAAGCTTGCCTTTGTCATCCAGCGCTACGGCGCCGAGGTTCTCGGCGGGTCCGAACAGCTCTGCCGGCTCGTGGCCGAGCGGCTCGCGACCCAGCACGAGGTCGATGTCCTCACCACCTGTGCCCGCGACTACGTCACCTGGAAGAACGAGTACGCCGAGGGCGCCGACCGGGTGAAGGGGGTCACGATCCGCAGGTTCGCCAGCTCGCGCACGCGCGACATCGAGTCGTTCAACAAGTACTCGGACTGGATCTACAACAACCCGCACAACCGGGCGGACGAGATGGAGTGGCTGAAGCAGCAGGGCCCGTGGTGCCCAGCGCTCACGGAGTACCTGCGCCGCCACCACCAGCAGTACGACGTCATCATCTTCTTCACGTATCTCTACGCCACCACGGTCATGGGCATGGAAGTGAACCCGGGCCGGAGCATCCTCGTCTCCACGGCGCACGACGAGCCGGCGATCTACCTCGAGATCTTCAAGGACGTCTTCACGAAACCGGCGGCCATCTTCTACCTCACCGACGCCGAGCGGCAGTTCGTCCAGCAGCAGTTCCCGGATCGTCCCCTGCTCGAGGAGCTCGTCGGGGTGGGCATCGATATCCCCCAGCAGCAGCCGTACCCGCGCATGCCGGAACGTGCGGAGGACGACGGCCCGGCTGCCGAGAGCAACGGGACGGACGCGCCGGCCGCGGAGGAAGCCGCACCGGCCGACGAGGCTGCCGCACGCGAGTTCCCGTCGCACCTCACGGCTCGCGGCGCCGTCTTCCGCCGCCGGCATCGGCTGCATGGCCCGTTCGCGCTCTACGGCGGCCGGATCGATCCGGGCAAGGGGTGCGAGGAACTGTTCGAGTACTTCGCCACCTACGTCAAGGAAGGCGGCGAGGCCACGCTGGCGCTCATGGGTGCCAAGCTCATGGCACTGCCCGAAGACCCGTCCGTCCGCTTCGCCGGGCTCCTCAGCGAGGGCGAGCGCGTCCAGGCACTCGAAGCGGCCACGGTCGTCGTCTGCCCGTCCCCCTACGAGAGCCTGTCCCTCCTCGCGCTGGAGGCCCTGGCCGTGGGCACCCCGATCCTGGTCAACGCCAGGAGTGAAGTGCTCGTGGAGCACTGTGTCCGGAGCAACGGCGGACTCTGGTACGCCGACCGCGACGAGTTCGTCGAGTGCATGAAGCTCCTGTTCTCGGACGCCCGTCTCCGCGCCGCCATGGGCCGCAGCGGCCGCGACTACGTGCGCCGGAACTATCGGTGGGACGTGGTGCTCGGGAAGTACGAGCGGGTGTTCGCGAAGGTGCGCAACGCCCGATAACCAGGGTGTGCAGCACAGGCGTCGTGGAGGTGCGGTTGCCCGTGATCTCGTCGCCGAGCACACGCGGCGACCGAAGGAACCTGGAGTAGACCGCCCTCAGCTGCCCGACTCGGACCCCGGGTCCGTGCCTGTCTGCCGCTTGCGGCGGGGCCGGATGTCGTAACGCTTGATCATCTCGTTCAGCGTCGTCGGCTTGATGTGCAGCAGTTCGGCCGCGCGCTTCTGGACGCCACCGGCGGCCTCGAGCGTCGATTCGATCAGGCGCTTCTCGAAGTCGGTGATGACGTCCTTGAACGAAATGCCTTCGGGCGGCACCACGAACTGCGGCATGTGGAAGCTGGGTGCCCGTCGCACGTGATCGGGAATCATGTCGACGCCGATCCGCGGCCCCGACGTCAGCACGACCGCACGCTCGACCACGTTCTCGAGTTCCCGCACGTTGCCTGGCCAGTCGTACTCGGTCAGCAGGTCGAGCGCCTCGGGTGCCAGCTCGAGGTTCTCCTTGCGGTTCTCGTCGCCGTACTTCCGCAGGAAGTGCTGGGCGAGGAGCGGGATGTCGTCCTTCCTCGCACGCAGGGGCGGCAGCGTGATCGTGATGACGTGGAGCCGGTAGAAGAGGTCTTCCCTGAAGCGGCCGTCTTCCATCATCTGCCGCAGGTCGAGGTTCGTGGCGGCGATGATGCGGGCGTCCACCTTCACGCTCTCGACACCGCCGAGCCGCGTGAACTCGCGGTCCTGGTTCACGCGTAGCAGCTTCGACTGGGTGTCGAGCGGCACGTTGCCGATCTCGTCGAAGAAGAGCGTGCCACGGTCGGCGAGATCGAAGAGCCCCTTCTTGGGATAGACCGCACCGGCGAACGCGTCGCGCACGTGCCCGAAGAGTGTGGACTCCAGCATGTCGGGTGACACGCTGCCGGAGTTCACCGCGACGAACGGCTGCTCGGACCGGGACGAGTTCGCGTGGATGGCGCGCGCCACGAGTTCCTTGCCCGTGCCGCTCTCACCCTGGATGAGGATGCTCGACCGCGAGGGGGCCGCCTGGATGATCAGGTCGAACACCTGCCGCATCTTCGGGCTGCGCCCGATGATGTTGCCGAACTTGTGGTACCGCTCCTGGATGTTCTGCCGCAGGTTCCGGTTCTCGTTGACCAGCCGGCGCCGCTCCATGGCGTTCCGGATGACCACGAGCACTTCCTCGTTCTTGAAGGGCTTGGTGACGTAGTCGAACGCGCCGCTCTTCATGGCCGCGATCGCGCTCTCCACCGAGGCGAAGGCGGTGATGATGATCACCGCGAGGTCCTCGTCGATGCGACGCAGCTCCTCGAGCGTCTCGATGCCGTTGATGCCCGGCATCATGATGTCCACGAGCGCCGCGTCGAACGGCAGCGCCCGCGCGAGTTCCAGCCCCTCCTCGCCAGAGGAGGCGAGCTTCACGTCGTACCCTTCCCGGCTGAGGAGGGTCTCGAGAATCTCGCGCATGATTTCCTCGTCGTCCACGACGAGGATGGTGCCTTTGCGGGTGGTTGCCATGACTGTGGTGCGCTAGGTGCGCCCGGCCGTTCTGCGGGCCGGTACCGCGGTCAGCGGGAGGCTCAGCGTGAACCGCGTGCCCTGGCCGACGGCACTGTCGCACCGGATCGACCCGTCGTGCTCGCGGACGATGCCGTACGAGATGGACAGCCCGAGGCCGGTGCCACGGCCGATGGCCTTGGTGGTGAAGAAGGGATCGTAGATGCGGGCCAGCTGTTCGGGCGGGATGCCTGATCCGGTATCCGCCACCTCGGCCACGACCGACACGCCGTCCGTCCGCGTCGACACCGTGAGCCAGCCGCCCTTCGGCATCGCATCCCTCGCGTTGAGGAAGAGGTTGAGGAACACCTGCTGCAGTTGGTGCTCGATGCCCATCACCAGCAGCGGCTCCTGCGCCAGTTCGCGCCGGACCTTGATGCGTCCCACCTCGAACTGATGCTCGAGCAGCGAGTACACGTCGTTGACGACGGTATTCATGTCGACCGGCGTCCGCTCGCCGCCAGGAGTGCCGGGCCGCGACAGCGTCAGGAGCCCGTTCACGATCTTCGCCGCCCGGAAGGTCTGACGCTCGATCTTCTCGAGGATCTGGGTCCGCGGGTCGGCTGGGTCCGCATTCTCGAGCAGCATCTGGGTGTAGCTCGAGATGCCGGTGAGGGGCGTGTTGACCTCGTGCGCGACGCCGGCGGCCAGCAGGCCGATGGACGCCATCTTTTCGGAGATCTGCAGCTGCTCTTCGAGACGCACACGCTCCGTGATGTTCTCGAGCAGCAGGATCGTGCCGTCCACGGAGTCCGAACCAGAGTGCGCCTGCAGCGGCACCACAGTCGCGTTGACCAGCAGGCGCGGCGGCTCGCTGTGGTCGCTGTCCTCCGGAACGGCGCGGCTCTGCAGGGGCACCTTGAAGAGCGTGGCGCCGAGCGGGTTCTCCTCGCGCGCCGCACGAATGGCTTCGACGACCTCTTCGTCGAACACGTCCGCCAGCCGGCGGCCGACCGCATCCGCGCGGGTGATGCCGTAGAACGCCTCGAGCGCGTGGTTCCACCGGACGATCTGCTCCTGCTCGTCGAACACGACCAGCCCGTCGTCCAGCGATTCGAGGATGTTCTCGTTGAACTCACGCATCCTGCCGAGTTCCTCGGCCTTCAGGTGCAGCTGTCGATAGAGCCGGCCGTTCTCGATGGCGGTCGCCACCTGTCCGGCCACTGCCGTGAGGAGCGCGAGGTCCTCGCTGTTGAAGGGTTCGTCCGACTCCTTGCGTCCGAGCGCCAGCACCGCAATTGCGGCACCCTCGAAGACGCAGGGCACGAAGTAGTAGATGCCGTGGTCGCGCCAGAACTCCACCTCCTCGGCGTCGAACCGGGCCGCGGAGATCGGGTCGTCGAGCGCGATCGTGTGGTTGGTGTCGAGGCGCGGGATGAACGAGGAGCCGCGACACAGCCGCGGCACCGCCTGGTGGAAACCGAAGTCGCCAATCGAACTGAAGTCGCCCAGGCGCTCGTCGGCCAGCATCAGCGACATCTGGTCGACCACGAGCGTCTCGACGACGCGCGTGACGAGCCGCTGGCTGAGGCGGACGACGTCGAGGTCCGAGTTCAGGTCGCGCGCGAACCCGACGAGTGCCCGACGGTAGTCGTAGCGGTCGCGATAGAAGACGCGGTCCAGTGCATTCTGCACCGCGTCCTTGACCGGCTGGGCCAGCAGCACGATCACGACCGTCGCGAGCGCCGCGATCACCCAGTTGTGCTGATCGCTGTCGTCGGCGAACACCACGCCGACGCTCTTGCGCATGGCTAGATAGAGCAGCCCGCTCGCACCGAGGAAGGCGGTGTAGGCCAGCCCGCGCTTGATGATCACTTCGACGTCGCGCAGCCGGTAGCGCACGATGGCCGATGCGAAGGCGAGCGGCACGAGGCCGAGCGGTACGGCCGTCAGCTGCAGGGCGAGGGGCGGGTTGGCTCCAAACGCCCAGGGGAGGGCGTAGAACGCTGCGTACGGCCCGACGCCGAGGACCGAGCCCCAGGCGATCCACCGCAGCTGGCGCCGGCCGGTGAGCGACGTGATCTCCGCAAAGCCGCGCGTGAGGACGACGATGGCCGCCGCCGCACACACCAGGAGGTAGAGCGGCTCCAGGCGGTCCAGGACATCGAGTGCGCGCGACAGCAGCGCGCCGTCGGACGCGCCGCGTGCCACGACGGCGATTCGGGCCGCGCCGAGCACCAGCGCCGGCAGGTACATCGCCGGCAGGAGCCGCAGCAGCGAACTGGTGGAACGGCTGCTGCCACGCGGCCGCTCGGGGAACACGAGCGTGAAGTGCAGCAGGAGCGGCGGCAGCAGCGCCATCGACACCGCGTCACCCCAGTAGAACGTCCAGTCGAGCCTGTCGAACGGTCCGTTGAACGAGAAGGTGAACGCGCCGAAGAACGCCACACACAGCCAGAAGAAGTGCAGGGTCGCCTGATCGCGCGGACGACGCAGGCGGACCGACGCCCCGACGATCAGCGTGAACAGGCCAACGGCGGCAAGGACGAAGTACATCGACGCCGGCCGATTCACTTCAGCCAGCGAGACCTCCAGCGCTTCGCGGCTGCCGATGCGAAGGAGGGTGTAGGCCAGACGCGTGCCCGGCGTGCCGCGGTGCTGGTACTCCACGACGTCGGCCGGTGTGTCGACCGGTACGCCGTTGACCGCGAGCAGGACGTCGCCCGGTCGGATGCCGGCCACGGCCGCGGGCGAGTCGATGGCCACCTCGAGCGCGGTGACACCCTCGGCACGCGGGCCCCAGAGGACGCCGTCTTCCACCTCGTGCCAGCGCGCCCGCATCGCCACATTGGCGATCCCGAGCGAGATCAGCACGGTCACCACCGCGAGGACGAAGACCGGCCGCGCCCACGCACGCCACGCCGACTCGGTGGGTTCCTGACGGAACGTCCCGGCGGAGCGCGGCGGCTCACCGTGAAACGGGCTGGCGGCGGGAGGGGTTCCCATGGTCACAAGGGCCGGTCGGCCCGTCGCCCGCAAGGGAACAGGACACGTCCAGCATGGACACATGGTAGGGCTGCTCCCGCCACCACGGTCGTCAAAAGGACGCAGATTTCTTCAGGAAAGACGCGCAAATCCAATACTTTGGTCGCCGTGCCCAACGAATTGGACACGGCAGCCGCGCGTCAGAAGTGGAGCGTGACCCCGCCGACGACCCGTTTGGGCGGCCTCACGACGAACAGCTCGTCGAAGAAGGACTGGTCGGCAGTGGTTTCGTGGAAGAAGTTGCGGACCGCGAGGAGCATCTCCCAGCGGGCGCTGCTGAAGTTCATGAAGGGCAGCGACTGGCGGACCTGCACGTCGAACCGGCCGTCGACGGCTGGCGCCGGGGCATCGGTCGGATTGCCCGCACGGGCGAACCCGTTGCTGAGCTGATACAGGACCATGACCCGCGTGGCCGTCTCGGGCACTTCGGTTTCGATACGGGCGGTCATGTCCTGCACGGTGGAGGTGGAGGTGGAGGCGGAGGGGCGCGCCACCATCGGCGCGAGCAGCATCAGCGTGTCGTCACCGGCGCTCAGGAGACGCGCCCGGGCGACCGAGTAGCGGAGCGAACCATGGACGCGGCTGGCGATGACGGCCCGGAACTCCGCGCTTACACCGTCAGCGGAGAGATCGCCGGCGTTGCCGACGAGGTAGTGACCGAGCTTCGCCGTCGGCTGTCCAGGCACGTCGGCCCCGAACATGGTGACGATCTGGTCGTTGATGCGCTGACTGAACCCGCGGACCGCCAGCGTGGAGAGTCCGAGATCGCGTTCGACCCCTGCGGCCGCGCCGAGCGTCGTCTGGCCGCGGAGCACACCGTTCGGATCCATCGCCGAGAACGTGCGCTGCGGCGGCAGCCAGATGCCGGCGTCGGCGGGCGGCAGGAACTCCTCTGCGCCAGGCGCGAGGGCGCGACGCGACACAGACCCCGTGAGGCGCGTGTGGGCCGACGGCGTGAGCGTGACGTCGAGCCGCGGGCTCAGCAGCGTGCGGTTCGCCAGGTAGTCGTAGCGCGCGTATTCGCCGCCGAAGGCGACCGTGGCCATCGGCGAGAGGGCGAAGCTGTCGTACGCGTACACGGTCCCGACGTTGCGGCTGCCCTCGGCCAGCGCGCGCAGCGCGAGCGGATTGCCGCCGTCGTAGCGCTGGGTGCTATAGCTCATGCCCAGGTCGTAGCGGTGCCTGGCTGGCGCACGCATCGCATAGGACCCGGCCACGACCCACGACGAGATGTCGGCCTGCGTGAGCGCGCCGGCCACCGTCCAGTCGGCGCGGTCGCCCGCCGGCGCCCCGACACGAACGTTCGCGATGTTCCGCGCGATGGCGTCGGTCGAGAACAGCTGCTGCGGGGTGTCGAACGAGCCCGAGGTGAGGAAGTTGACCTGCCCCGAGATCGGCGCTTCGGCGAACAGGCTCATCACACGGCCTGAGGTGCCGGCCAGCTGCGCGAGCAGCGATCCCGCATCTCCCGCCCCGTCGTCGGTGCCGTCGAGGAAATCTGCCGGCAGCGTGGCGTCCTTCAGGATGCCGCGCCGACCGTGACGGATGCGCCAGGCGGTCTCGGTGGTGTCGCCGTCTGAACCGGACACCGCGGCTGGCGCCGGTGGCGTTGCCGGTTCGGTCGCGGCGGGCGCGCCAAACAGCCCGGCGCCAAAGCCGGCCGCGAGGACCGGTTCGGCACCTTCACGCCTGATCGAAATGCTCGACTCGCTGCGCGCGCTGGAACGGACATCGACCATTTCCGCCCGCGGCGCAATGAAGCCCGAGAGATGTGCACGAACCAGGTAGGGTCCGGGGGTCAGCGTCCCGAACTCGAAGTGGCCGCTGGCATCGGTCACGGCCACGGATGTCACCGCGCCGAGCGCCGACACGATGACGTGTTCGACCGGCTGGCCCTTCTCGTCGCGCACGAGGCCCGAGATGGCACCGGGCGCGGCCGAGCCCGCGGGCCGCGTCACCGACACCGCGGTGGCGCGTACGGCGCCCTGGGGCGGCGCTCCAGACGCCACGCCCACAACCAAGAGGCTGCCGACCGCCGCCGACGCCAGAATGCTGGTTGTTCCTGCCATCAGTACTTCGAACCTGCGGGACCGTTCCCGCCAACCTTCGTTTACGAACCCGCGACCGAGAACTTCACGTCGCGAGTGATCGCCTTGCCCGCCAGCTTGTCCGTGACCTTGATTTCCATCCGGTAGTCGCCTTCAGGAAAGGCCCCGAGCGGCACGGTCTGGCCGTTCGGCAGCCCGGTCGCCGGGTCGAGTCCGGACACCGTCTGCGCGTTCAGCGCCTGCGGATTGGTCCGGTTGAAGTACTTCTCCGAGCCGTTGGCCACGTTGAAGAAGTTGAACTCCACCATCACGTCCGGCGCATTCGACGCGTCCACCTTCGCGTTGTAGATCATCATGAAGACGGAAAGCTCGTCCCGCTTCGTGAACCGTGAAGTGCCCGCCGGCACGACCTCGATGTTTCCCAGCGCATATGGACGCTCGAAGAGCTGCGCGGGTGTCAGCGGTGCGGGCAGCGGGTCGATCCGGCTCCCGACAATCACCGAACTGGTGGTCAGCTCACCGTTCCAGAAGTCCGGAACCTCGATCGTCTGCCGAACCATCCCGGTCCGCGCCGGACGATCGAGCTTCTTGCCCGAAGGGGCGGTTTCCCTGACCACGACCGCGAGTTCGTAGGTCCCGGGACTCACCGAAATGGCGCGGCTGATTCGCATCGGGCCGGTCTGCCCGGGCTCGAGCGGCACGATGCTCAGGTATTCGGGGACCGCATCCGCCTGCGCGGCGTTCTTGTCGCGCTTGCCGCGCGGCGGTGGGGGCGGCGGCACGGCGGGCGCATCGGCGGAGGTGACGCGCCAGTAGACGGTGACGCGCCCGGTGCTGACAGCGGCTGGATCGACCGTGACCGTGAACGGAACGTAGGCTTTGTTGTTCTGGGAACGGAGGGCGTCGCTGCCGAGCCAGGCGAGGGACAGGTCGTTGGCGGGAGCCCGGCCGCTGTTGAGCAGCGTCTCGACGGCCTGCGCTTCCTTGCGCTCTTCTGCTGATGCCTTGGGCTGATCGGCGGACTGCGCGTACAGCGTCCCGGTCGCCAGCAGGACTGCGGCGGACACGAGGGCAGGCGCGCGACGCCAGTTCAGCATAAATCTGCTCCGCGAAGTGTCGTCGGCCGGCGCTCGTGACGCAAGGTCCGAGCAGCCGGCCGGAGACATCCGCTGGGGTCAGTCGAGCCGGGCGCAGGCGCCCGACAGGGGCCTACTGCACCGAGAAGGGCAGCGTCTGGGTCAGGGTCTTGTTCGACCCCTTGTCCGTGAGCTTGATCTCGAGCTTGTACTTCCCGGGCTCGAAGTCGGTCAGCGGCACGCGGTCCGGAATGCCCTGCCGCGCGGGATCGATCTCGGCGGCGGCCCAGCGCTTGGTCGGCTCGGCCACGCCTTCCTTGTAGGCGGCGTACTCGACGGCGACCTTGCCCGTGGCGTTGAACACCATCCCGTTGATGCGGAGCCCCTCAGCCTTGGTCAGCGTCGGGTTGTCGAGCGGAATGCTCTCCTCCTCGGGGGTGCCGTACGGGTGCTCCATGATGTCGGCGAGCGGCGCGTCGTACTTCTTGGCGCGGAAGGTATAAAGCCCGGCCACCATGAACTCGCCGCCGGTCAGCGCCGGCACATCGATGGTCTGGCGAATCACGGACACGGGCGCCTTGCTGCCCTTGCCCTCGACCAGCTCATGCGCGCCGATGATGACGTCGAACTTCCCCGCCGGCGCGAGGATGAGCCGGCCGATCCAGGGCTTGGCCCCCTCGAGGGTGGCGGTGCTGAAGCTCTCGAAGACCGGCGCGAGCTTCTTGTCCTTCGGGTCGAAGCCCGCCGGGAACACGCGCCAGATCATGAAGACCTTGCCGGACGGCGCCTTCGCCGGGTCCAGCGTGGTCGCGAAGGCCATGATGTTCTTGTCCGCCTGGGCCTGCAGCGCGTCTGCCCGAACGAAGGTCAGCCCGAGGTCGTTGGTCGTCGGCTTCCCCTGAACGGCATTCTGGAGGGCACTCTGGACCGCCTTGGCCTCGCGCTCTTCGTCCTTGGTGAGCGGGCGACCCTGCGCGGCAAGGTTGGACACAGAGGCGAGCAGGAGGAAGGCTGCTGACGCGAGGGCGAGTGCGGGTCGCCGAATCACCATAAACGCTGTACTCCAGTAAAGAGTCGATAATACGAAAACAGCCAATAATAGAAGGCTCGACGAAGCCAAGTCAAACGCGTGACGCGGCAGTATTTCGCGCCAAATCGCCGTCGTTTGCTTATGCTATACACGTTCCCCGCCAACGGTCCCCCGATGAAACTCATCGATATCAGCGTTCCCCTCGATTCCAGCCTGGCGACCTATCCGGGAAACACGCCGTTCGGGCTGAAGCCGATCAAGCGCCTGGCGCGGGGTGACAGTTCGAATGTCTCGACGCTGCACATGAGCGCCCACGCGGGAACCCACGTCGACGCGCCCCGCCACTTCTTCGACGATGGGGCCGGCGTCGAGGCGCTGCCGCTGGAGATGCTGTGTGGCCGCACGCGCGTGGTCGAACTGACCACCAGGCGAGGGGTGACGGCCGAGGACCTGTCGGAGTTCGACCTCAGCGAAGACCTCCGCCTCCTGCTCAAGACCACCAATTCCCGGCTCTGGGGGTCACCCGAGTTCCACACCGACTTCGTCGGGGTCACAGAAGGTGGCGCCCGGTTCCTCGTGGACCGCGGCGTGAAGGTGCTCGGCGTCGACTATCTGTCGGTCGAGCCCTACAAGACGCCCGGTGCACCCGCACACCACGTACTCCTCGGCTCGGGCACGATCGTCATCGAGGGGCTCAACCTGCGCGACGTGGAGCCAGGCATGTATGAGATGTTCTGCCTGCCGCTCGCCGTGGTTGGCGCCGATGGCGCCCCGGCCCGCGTCGTGCTTCGGAGGAGTTAGCCGTTATGGCCGCCCTGCTCGACGACAGCCTGGTCATCGTGCTCGCCGGGGGCGCCGGCGAACGCCTTTCCCCGTTGACGAGGGACCGCGCGAAGCCGGCCGTGTACTTCGGCGGCCCGTATCGCATCATCGATTTCGCCCTCAGCAACTGCATCAATTCCGGACTGCGCCGCATCTTCATCGCCACGCAGTACAAGTCGCTCTCGCTGAACCGCCACATCCGCATGGGCTGGAGCATCGTCTCCGAGGAACTGGGCGAGTTCATCGAGATCCTGCCGCCGCAGAAGCGCGTCGGCGAGCACTGGTACCAGGGCACGGCCGACGCGGTGTACCAGAACCTGTACTCGATCGTCCGTGAGAACCCGCGCCACCTGATCATCCTGTCGGGCGACCACGTCTACAAGATGGACTACGCCCGCATGCTGCGCTTCCATCAGGAGCGCGGCGCGGCGGTCACGCTGGCCGCCATCGAGGTGCCGATTCGCGAGGCGAACCAGTTCGGCGTCGTGGCCATCGACGAGCAGGAGCGGATCACGGGCTTCCAGGAAAAGCCGGCGCAGCCGATCCCCATTCCGGGCACTCCGGACATGGCGCTGGCGTCGATGGGCGTCTACATCTTCGACACGGATGTCCTGGTGCGCGCCCTTGAAGAGGATGCCAGCCAGCCGACGAAGCACGACTTCGGCAAGGACATCATCCCGGCGCTGATTCACAAGGTGCCGGTCTACGCGTACCGCTTCTACGACGAGAACAAGAAGGCGTCGAAGTACTGGCGCGACGTCGGCACGCTCGACGCCTATTTCGAAGCCAACATGGACCTGTGCCAGGTGAACCCCGAGTTCAACCTGTACGATCCGGAGTGGCCGCTGCGGACCTACCAGCCGCAGGCGCCCCCGGCGAAGTTCGTGTTCGCGGAATCCGGCCGGCGCTGCGGGCAGGCGCTGGATTCGGTCATCTCGCCCGGCTGCATCGTCTCCGGCAGCAGCATCTACGGCAGCGTGCTGTGCCCGAACGTACGGGTCCACAGCTTCTGCCACATCGAGCAGTCCATCCTGATGCCCGGTGTACGCGTCGGGCGGCACGCCCGGATCAGGCGCGCGATCATCGACCGCGACGTGCTGATCCCGCGTGGCGCGCTCATCGGCTTTAACCTCGAAGAAGATCGCCGGCGGCACACCGTTACTGAGAACGGTGTGGTGGTCGTCACCGCCGACGACGAACCGTTCATCGCCCCGCTCAGCGAAGAGGCCCTCCGGTACGAGGCCGATGCTGACCGGCGCGGTGGTGGAGCCTGACCGTGAAAATCACCCGAGTGCATGGCCGCGAGATCCTCGACTCGCGGGGCAATCCGACTGTGGAAGTGGACGTCACCCTCGAGGGCGGCGTCATGGGACGCGCGGCGGTCCCGTCAGGGGCATCGACCGGCGAGCGCGAAGCGCTGGAACTGCGCGACGGCGACAAGGGCCGATACCTGGGCAAGGGCGTCCGCAAGGCCGTCGCGAATGTGAACGGCGAGCTCGCGAAGGCGCTCGAGGGGCAGTCGTTCGATCAGCGCGCGCTGGACAACGCGATGATCGCGCTCGACGGCACCGCGACCAAGGCCCGGCTCGGTGCGAATGCGCTGCTCGGCGTCTCGATGGCCGCGCTCAAGGCGGAGGCGCTCGCGAAGAAGGCGGCGCTCTATCAGCATGTCGGCGCACTCTACGGCACCACGCAGTACACCCTGCCGGTGCCGATGATGAACATCCTGAACGGCGGCGCCCACGCGGATTCGAGCGTCGACTTCCAGGAGTTCATGGTGATGCCGGTTGGTGCGGCGTCGTTCGCCGAGGCGCTTCGCACGGGCGCGGAAATCTTCCACGCGCTGCGCGGCATCCTCAAGGGACGCGGTCAGTCCACCGGCGTCGGCGACGAGGGCGGCTTCGCGCCGAACCTCAAGTCGAACCGCGAAGCGGTCGAGGTGGTCCTCGAGGCCATCGGCAAGGTCGGCCTCAAGGCCGGCGCGGACGTCTTCATCGCCCTGGACGTCGCCTCCAGCGAACTCTGGGCTGGCGGCGGGCGCTACGTGTTCAAGAAGTCGGGCGAAGCCGAGCGCACGTCGGCCCAGATGGTGGAGCTCTACGCCGACTGGATTCGCCAGTACCCGATCATCTCGATCGAGGACGGTCTCGCCGAAGGCGACTGGGAAGGCTGGCAGCTCATCACGAAGGAGCTGGGCAGCAAGGTGCAGTTGGTCGGCGACGACGTGTTCGTCACCAACCCGGAGATCCTGAAGCGCGGCATCGACGAGAAGGTCGCGAACGGCCTGCTCGTGAAGCTCAATCAGATCGGCACCGTCACCGAAACGCTCGACGCCGTCCGCATGGCCACCGACGCGGGCTACGCCACGATCATGTCGCACCGCTCCGGCGAAACCGAGGACGCGACCATCGCCGACATGGCGGTCGGCACGGCAGCGGGGCAGATCAAGACCGGCTCCGCCAGCCGCACGGATCGCACGGCCAAGTACAACCAGCTGCTGCGCATCGAGGAAGAGCTCGGTGCGGCGGCGAAGTACGCCGGGCGAGCGGCAATCAAGGCGCTCGCCGGCCGCTGACGCCGCCATCCACGAACTTAGAAGTGAGAACTGAGAAGTGAACTTCCGAACTTCAGAAATTCTCAGGTTCACTTCTCACTTCTAAGTTCTAACTTCCCCCGAGGTTTTATGTACAAGCTCGTCCTGCTCCGCCACGGCGAGAGCACGTGGAACAAGGAAAACCGCTTCACCGGCTGGACCGACGTTGACCTGTCCGACAAGGGACGCGAGGAAGCGGCTGAAGCGGGTCGCCTGCTGAAGGAAGGCGGCTACGCCTTCGATCAGGCGTACGTCTCGGTGCTGAAGCGCGCCATCCGCACGTTGTGGATCGCGCTCGACCAGCTCGATCAGCTCTGGCTTCCGGTCGAGAAGAGCTGGCGCCTCAACGAACGGCACTACGGCGGGCTCCAGGGGCTCAACAAGGCCGAAACCGCCGCGAAGCACGGCGACGCCCAGGTGCTGATCTGGCGGCGCAGCTACGACATTCCGCCGCCGCCGCTCACCGCAGACGACGAGCGGCATCCGTCACGGGATCGGCGCTATGCGGATCTCAAGGCCGAGGAACTGCCGCTGACCGAGTCGCTGAAGGATACGGTCGCGCGCTTCCTGCCCTACTGGCACGGCACCATCGCACCGGCGATCAAGAGCGGCAAGCGCGTGATCGTCGCCGCGCACGGCAACAGCCTGCGGGCCCTCGTGAAGTATCTCGACAACATCTCGGAAGCCGACATCGTGGAGCTGAACATCCCGACCGGCATCCCGCTGGTGTACGAACTCGACGAGAACCTGAAGCCGATTCGCCACTACTACCTCGGCGACGCCGCAGCGGCCGCGGCCGCCGCCGAACGTGTCGCGAAGCAGGCGTCTCAGAAATAGGGGACACGTCGCGCGACGTACTGGGGCGTTCAGAAAAACAAAAGCCGGCGCGGATGCACTCCACGCCGGCTTTGTTGTGTGCGGTCAGTGCGGGTCCACCTGAAGGATGGGCCCACGATCGCTCGCGCGCTACTCGACGGGCTCGGTGGTTTCGTCCGCGGCGATGCGCAGCGAGCGCAGGAAGCGGCGGTCGTTCGCGGTGACCTCGAAGGAGCCCTTGCGCACCGGCACCATCCGGGACGGAGCGGCAATACGGGTGAGCGCCTGGGACTGCTGCTGGCCACGCGTCGAGAAGCCGACGACGGCTTCGAGCGTGACCTTCATGTCGTAGCCGGCGGCGCGGGCGCGCTCCCGGCACGCTTCGACCTGCGGGCTCTCGGCCACGGCGGCGGCGATTGCGTCGGCAAGCTCCCGGGCAAACCGGTTGACGACGTCGTCCATGTGTCTTCCTCCTACGCCACCATCACCTTCGGGGCGCCACGCCGTGGACCTGCGTCAACGCACGGTGTGCTGCACGCAGGAATGTCGGCTGCCAGATCGTTCGCTCGTCGAGTCGGATTCGGTAAGTCGAGTCTAGGAACAAACACATACCCTGTCAAGGAGTTACGGGCATCGCAGCAGTGGACAGCACTGCACGGAACCGCATGCCCGCGCGACTGAGCGGCCGCGCGCAGATCGCCCCCACCCATCCCGGCCATTTCGAATCTACGCGAGGCTGGGCGCTGCTGCGGAGCCCCGTGCAGTGAGCGGGTACAATCGACGCCGAGACATGGCCGATCTCAGTTTTCCTGGAGAGTTCCCGTTCACGCGCGGCATCCAGCCCACCATGTACCGCGGCCGGCTGTGGACGATGCGGCAGTACGCCGGGTTCGGCACCGCCGCAGAGTCGAACGCCCGTTACAGGTACCTCCTCAGCCAGGGCGTGTCCGGCCTGAGCGTGGCGTTCGACCTGCCGACGCAGATGGGATACGACTCGGACCATACGCTCGCCGAGGGCGAGGTCGGGCGCGTCGGCGTCGCCATCGACTCCGTCGAGGACATGGCCGTGCTCTTCGACCAGATCCCGCTCGGCACTGTGTCCACCTCGATGACCATCAATGCGACGGCGTCAATCCTGCTGTCGCTGTACATCGCCGTCGCGAGGCGCCAGGGCGTGCCGCTCGCGAAGGTGTCGGGCACGATCCAGAACGACGTGCTCAAGGAGTACGTCTCGCGCGGCACCTACATCTACCCGCCCCGCGCCTCGCTGCGCATCATCACGGACATCTTCGCGTTCTGCGAGCGGGAGCTGCCGAACTGGAACACCATTTCGATCAGCGGATACCACATCCGTGAAGCGGGCGCGACCGCCGTGCAGGAGGTCGCCTTCACGCTCGCCGACGGTATCGCGTACGTGCAGGCCGCCATCGACACCGGCCTCGACGTGAACCAGTTCGGGCAGCGGCTCTCGTTCTTCTTCAACGCGCACAACAACTTCCTCGAGGAAATTGCGAAGTTCCGGGCGGCGCGGCGCCTGTGGGCCACCATCATGCGCGACCGCTTCGGCGCCACGAACCCGCGCGCCCAGCAGCTGCGCTTCCACACGCAGACCGCCGGCAGCACGCTCGCCGCGCAGCAGCCGAACAACAACATCGTGCGCGTGGCGGTCCAGGCGATGGCCGCAGTACTCGGCGGGACGCAGTCACTTCACTGCAACGGTCTCGATGAAGCACTCGGACTTCCCACCGAGGATGCCGCGAGGCTCGCGCTTCGCACGCAGCAGATCATCGCGGCGGAAACCGGTGTGGCCAATACCGTGGACCCGGTCGGTGGGTCGTACGTCATCGAGGAGCTGACCGACCGGATCGAGCAGGAGGCGATGGCCATCATCCGCCGGATCGACGAGACCGGCGGCACGCTGAGCGCGATCGAGTCGGGCCTGATCCAGCGCGAGATCCAGGAGTCGGCGTATCGTGCGCAGCAGGCCATCGACGCCGGTACTACCGTGGTCGTCGGCGTGAACCGTTTCCAGAGCGACGAGTCGCCGACGGTGGAAGTCTTCCAGGTGGATCCGGCCATCGAACGCCAGCAGGTGGAGCGGACGCGTGCGCTGCGGGCCTCCCGCAATCGCGACGCGTGGACACGCGGGATCGGCGGCGTGGTGGCGGCCGCCAAAGACGGTTCCAACCTGATGCCCGCCATCATCACTGCCGTTGAAGCCCACGCAACCGTCGGCGAAATCTCCGACGCGATGCGCACGGTGTTCGGCGAGCACGAAGAAACCACGACGATCTGAAAACCTGTGCCTGCCCTCCAGCCGGGTGATCTCGCGCGGGCGTCCACGCGGCCGATGCCACAGCAACCGCTGCTGTCGGTTCGCGACCTCACGGTCGTCTTCGACCTCCCGGGCGGCGTCGCGACGGCGCTCGACCAGGTGAGTTTCGAGATCGCCGCGGGCCAGACGCTCGGACTCGTGGGTGAGTCCGGCAGCGGCAAGTCGGTGACGGCCCTCTCCCTGATGCGGCTGCTGCGGGCGCCGGGCCGCATTGCAGGCGGGCACGTGCACTTCGAAGGCCGTGACCTGCTGACGATTCCCGAGGACGACATGCGCGGCGTGCGAGGTCGCTCGATTGGGTTCGTCTTCCAGGAGCCCATGACCGCGCTCGACCCGGTCTACACCGTCGGCGACCAGATCATCGAAGCCCTCACCGTGCACGGCGTGGCCGGCGGGGATGCGGCGCGCGCGCGGGCGCTCGAACTGCTCGACGCCGTCCGCATTCCGAACGCCGCCAGCCGTCTGCGCGATTACCCGCACCAGCTCTCCGGCGGCATGCGCCAGCGCGTGTGCATCGCGATCGCCATCGCCTGCCGGCCCGCCCTGCTCATCGCCGACGAGCCGACCACGGCGCTGGACGTCACCATCCAGGCCGAACTCCTCGACCTGCTTCGTGAGATGCGGGACACGCTCGGCCTCGCAATGCTCCTCATCACGCACGACCTGGGCGTGATCGCCGGGCACGCCGACACCGTCGCCGTCATGTATGCCGGGCGCATCGTCGAGCAGGGGCTCGTCCGGGAGGTGCTGCGCCGTCCGCAGCATCCCTACACGCGCGGGCTCCTTGGCTCGCTGCCGGGCACGACACGGGGCGCGGCGTTGACGCCTATTCCTGGCAGCGTTCCGCAGCTCGGCGCCTTCCCGAAGGGCTGCGCGTTCCACCCCCGCTGCCCCGAGAGCTTCGCGCCCTGCAGCCAGGCGATACCCGGCGTGTTCCACGTGTCGGAGAGCCACGGGGTCCGCTGCTTCCTGCACGAGCACCATGGCTCTCGTTGACGTCGAGCACCTGACGAAACGCTTCGCCGCTGGCAGTGGACTTCTGGGCCGCCACACCACGGTGACGGCGGTCGACGACGTGAGTTTCCATGTGGAAGCCGGAGAGACGTTCGGGCTGGTTGGTGAATCGGGCAGCGGCAAGACCACGACCGGACGCTGCCTGCTGCGCCTGATCGAGCCAACCAGCGGCACGGTGCGCTTCGGGGGAGACGACGTGCTCGCCCTCGACGCCGCTCGCCTGCGGGCCGCACGGCGCGAGATGCAGATCGTCTTCCAGGACCCGTTCGGGTCGCTCAACCCGCGCATGCGCGCACGCGCAATCGTCGAGGAGCCGCTCATCATCCACGGCGTCGGAACGAAGAGCGAACGGCGCGACCGCGTGGCCCACCTGTTCCACCTCGTCGGCCTCGATGCGGGACATCTCGAACGCTACCCGCACCAGTTCTCGGGCGGACAGCGGCAGCGCATCGGCCTCGCTCGGGCGCTCGCGCTCGAGCCGAAGTTCGTGGTCCTCGACGAACCGGTCTCCGCGCTCGATGTGTCGGTGCAGGCGCAGGTCGTGAACCTGCTGCTGGAACTGCAGGAGCGGCTGTCGCTCACCTACCTGTTCATCGCGCACGATCTCAGGCTGGTGGAACACCTCTGCGACCGGGTCGCGGTGATGTATCGGGGGCGCATCGTCGAAATGGGAGGGGCTGAGTCACTGTTCGACTCGCCGCGGCATCCCTACACGCAGGCGCTGCTCTCAGCAGTGCCGCAGCTCGATCCGGACGCGCCGCCACGCCGCACAGCGCTCGACCCGGCAGCGTTCGACATGAAGGCGGACCTGAAAGAGGTGGGGGCCGGTCACTTCGCGGCGATCTGAGTCCGCGCGAGGGCGGACCCACGACCATGTGCGGCGGTTGCCGCAGTTCTGACTTCTGACTTCTCAGGTTCGCGCCGCTATGCCGCGCGCCGGACGTCCTGCTCGACCTTGCCGTCGCGGATGTGGATGGTGCGATAGGCGTAGGCGGCCACGTCGGGTTCGTGCGTGACGAGGACGATGGTGTTGCCCGCCTTGTGGAGGCGCTCGAAGAGCCCCATGATTTCCACGCCGGTCTTCGAATCGAGGTTACCGGTCGGTTCGTCGGCCAGCAGGATCGACGGGTTGTTGACGAGGGCGCGCGCAATGGCCACGCGCTGGCGCTGACCACCGGACAGTTCGTTCGGCCGATGGCTCATGCGGGTGGACAGTTCCACCTTCTCGAGCGCCGACTTCGCCCGCTGCTCGCGTTCCTTGGCCGGCACACCGGCGTAGACCAGCGGCAACTCGACGTTCCGGAGGGCGGTGGCGCGCGGGAGCAGGTTGAAGGTCTGGAAGACGAACCCGATTTCCTCGTTCCTGATGCGGGCCAATTCGTTGTCGTCCATCTGGCTGACCTGCTTGCTGTTCAGCAGGTAGGACCCCTTGGAGGGGGTGTCCAGGCACCCGATCAGGTTCATCAGCGTCGACTTGCCGGATCCGGACGGGCCCATGATGGCGACGTATTCGCCGCGCTCGATCTGGATGGAAACACCGCGCAGCGCGTGGATTTCCTCCTCACCCATCTGGTAGGTCTTCCACAGGTCGACGGTTTCGATGAGAGCCATAGAGGTCTCCATCATAGACGACGCTCGCCCGGCGCTGGTTCCGGACGCCCGCCAGCGCCGCCAGGGCTTCAGACTTCGGGCTCCCGTATTCAGGGCGGGCCGACGTCAGGCCAAGCCTGCTATCCTCTGCTCTTTCAGGAGTTCCCATTCATGAGACGCACGCTCGTGCTCACCTTCCTGCTGGCGTTCAGCGCGACCACCCTGGCTCAGTCACCCGTCGATCTTGGCACTGTGGCTCGGATCAAGCAGGAGGCGCTGACCACCTCGAAGGCGATGGACCATGTGTCGTGGCTCGCCGACGTGTACGGTCCGCGCGTAACCGGCACCCCGCAGTTCCAGCAGGCGAGCGACTGGGCCATGGCGCGCTTCAGGGAATGGGGCCTGGCCAACGTGCATCAGGAGCGGTTCGCCTTCGGGCAGGGATGGCGGGTGGAGCGCTTCTCGGCGCACATGATCGAACCCCAGACGCAGCCCATCGTCGGGTTCCCGCGCCTCTACTCGCCCAGGACGAACGGTCCCGTGACGGCGGAGGTCGTGCGGGTCGATATCCGGAGCGATGCGGATTTCCAGAAGTACGCCGGCAAGCTGCGCGGCCGCATCGTCCTGCCGCAGGGGGCACGTGCGGTGCGTCTGCTCGATGGCCGCGTCACGCTGCGCATGAACGACGGCGACGTGAAGGAGGCGCTCTCGACCCCGATTCCGCCACCAGCTCCCGCCAGCCGTCCGGCGCCCCGGCCGGGCCAGCCCACGTTTGCCGAGCGGCTCGCGAAGTTCTACGTCGACGAAGGGGTCGTCGCGCTGGTCGAGCGCGGCTCGGAGTCCGATCTCTCGGCCGGCGGCAGCGATCTCACCTGGATGACGCAGCGGGTAGACGGCGGCACCGTGTTCCCCGGAACCGGCGGGAGCCGCGATCCGAAGGTGGCGGCGCCTGTTCCTTCAGCCACCATCGCCGTGGAGCACTACAACCGGATTCTCCGCATCCTCGACAAGGGGACGCCGGTGAAGCTCGAACTGAACATCCAGACGACGTTCTATCCGGAGAACGCGTCAGCCCCAAACGGCATCAACACCATCGCCGAAATCCCGGGCACCGACCTGGCACAGGAGGTGGTGATGATCGGGGCGCACCTCGACTCGCACGCCTACGCAACGGGCGCGACCGACAACGCGACGGGCGTCGCGGCGATGATGGAGACCGTTCGCGTCATCAGTGCGCTCGGCCTCAAGCCGCGCCGCACGATTCGCATCGCGCTCTGGGCTGGCGAGGAGCAGGGCCTGCTCGGCTCGCGCGCCTATGTGGCCGAGCACTTCGGCAATCCGGCCGACAACACCGCGAAGCCGGCGCACACGACGCTCGCGGCCTACTTCAATCTCGATAACGGCACCGGGAAGATCCGGGGGATCTGGGGTCAGGGCAATCTCGGCGCGATGGCGCAGTTCCGGAGCTGGATGGAGGCGGTCAGCGACCTCGGCGTCGACTACGTGGGCCCGCGCAGCGTGGTCTCCACCGATCACGTCCCGTTCGACACCGCGGGCCTGCCCGGCTTCCAGTTCATGCAGGAGCGGCTCGACTACAACTCCCGCACGCACCACTCGACGATGGACTTCCTGGATCACGTGCAGCGCGACGACCTCGTGCAGCAGGCGACGGTGGCAGCCGTGTTCACGTGGTACGCGGCGAACACGACCGACAAGCTGCCGCGCAAGCCCGCGGTCAAGTCCACTCGCGACGGATTCGAATAGCCGTACTCACATAAGTCCACCTGCTCACATAGGTCCACCTGAAGGTGGACCCCACGATTCCGGGGCACACGATTCCAGGACACAGGCCCTGCGACGAGGCCGCATCGAGGCGCGTGGGAGATGAATTCCTGATGGGATGTGCCAGGCCCCGGGCCCTGCGGTGCGGTTCGGCCGGTCAGTCGTGGGTGCCGGCTTCAGCCGGCGCCTGACTGGTGCCTGAAACGACCGGAGGAAGATCGCGCATCTCGGTCTTGTTCCCGCCGAATGCGTCGAACACGCGCCGGTGGTACGCGTAGGACCACTGGTCGGCACGCGTGTAGTAGCCCGCGACCCAGTCCAGCAGCGGCTGCAGCATGGCCTCCTGCGCCTCCGGGGTCGCGTACTTGTGCG
The DNA here is from genome assembly GCA_046331345.1 of Vicinamibacterales bacterium. Classification (GTDB taxonomy): domain Bacteria; phylum Acidobacteriota; class Vicinamibacteria; order Vicinamibacterales; family CAVVIG01; genus CAVVIG01. The sequence goes on from JAXLRA010000012.1 coordinate 26,389, forward strand.
GCTCCCAGGGCCGCCGGCGATTGTTGGCGACGCACGCGTCGAGACCGGGATTGAGGAAGATCGCCTGCGTGCTCCCGCCCAGCACCATCTCGACCAGTTCGCCGTAGCAGCCCTCGATGATCCACTGCCGGTGTTCAGCAAGGAATCGCTCGACATCGGCGCGGATCGCCTCGCGCGGCCGAAGCACCGCCACCTGGTTCGGCTCCCACACGACGGTGTCCAGTTCCAGCATCGGGACGTGGTGCGTCGCCGCAAGCCGCCGCGCCAGCGTGGACTTGCCCGAGCCCGAATTTCCGAAGATCACGATCCGCATGGTGCTCAGACCGTCAGCACACCCCGGAAGCCGCGCGCGGCGTAGTACGACTCCGCCCCGTTGTGGTATGTGAACACGGTGTCGTACCGGCGATCGCAGAAGATGGCGCCTCCCAGCGCCCGAATGCGGTCTGGCGTCCGCACCCAGCTCGAGGTTTTCTGGTCGAAGGTCCCGAGCTTCTGCAACTGCCGGTACTGCGCCTCGGTCAGGATCTCCACGCCGAGCGCCGCGGCCATTTCCATCGCGCTCGAGCGCGGCTTGGCTTCCTTCCTCGCATCCAGTGCCGCCCGGTCGTAGCAGAGGCTCCGGCGCCCGCTCGGACTTTCCGCCGAACAGTCGACGAAGTGATACGCACCCGATGCTTCGTCCAGCCGCACCACATCGGGTTCACCGCCGCTCTGCTCCATGTCGTGCAGCGAGCGCAGCAGCTCCGGGCGCGCGTCCAGTTTCGCCAGGATGCTGGCCCAGTCCAGGCCCGGGTGCCGCGCGGTGTGTTTCTCGAAGCGGGCTCTCAGCACGTCCGTCAGCGCTGCGCGCTCCTTTGCATTCAAGGCCTTGACCTTAGGCATGCGTCATTATCGCCGACGTGAATCGGAAGACGTGCCGAGGGCCCTTGCCCGCCACCTCAACAAGGACCGGCTCGACCCGCCTCACCACGAACGTGTCGACCGCCCGTGGCCAGAAGGCCAGCGCCGGCGTGTTGTGCTCCATCACGCGAACTTCCCATCGACCCGGATGGGCGCGCCAGGTGGCGTGCGCGGCCCTCGACCTTCAGCAGGTAGGGATGGCGCTCCGGTTCCACCCAGTAGCGGGGCAGGTGCGCATACCCGAACCGCCCATCGTCGCCGATGCGGAGGTTGGCGAGGTCGCTGAGATCGTGCGAGTAGAGTTCGAGCAGTCGCTCGAGGACGGGTGCGTCCTGCTTGAGCGCGGGAACGAGGTCGACAGCCATGCGCTCAGCTCCGTCGCTCGAAGAAGACGGGCTGGGCCACAGCGATGCGCCCGCGGCGGAAAACACTGCCGTAGATGCCGGCGCGGTTGTCTCGTTCGCGGACGATGGCCTTCAACACCTCGGGCGTGGAGCGGGCCGATTCCGGGTCGAGATTGACCATGACGCAGCGTTCGTCGACGTTGGTTACGGCGACGATCGCGCCGTCCGGGGCGTCGCCGAACGTCAGGGTGCCGCCCACCCACTCGTCCTCTGCGAACGGCGCCACGCGATCGAGGTCGACAAGGATGTTCGGCCTGAACCGCCGCACATCGGCCGGCTGCGCGGAGAGCGCGGCGATGGCGTCGACTGTCGCGGAGGCGATCACCGACACGCTCGCTTCGTCGAAGATGCCGCGATCCAGATACATCATCTCGACCGGCGCACCGACCCGCCGGGTGATGTCCGCGGTCAGGTCAGGCCCACGCAGGGGCAGTTCGTCGCCGCCGGGCGTGCGCACGTGCGTGGGCAGGTCGCTCTCCGGCTCCGTCGCGGCGCGTACGGGAACGTACCGAATCAGCTCCGGGAGGCGTGACGCGGTCAGCCACGGGAATCCGCCGCGTTCCTCGAGGCGGCGCAGCGCGAATCGCCGATCGCCGGCCACGCCGTGCCACCCGAGGTCCGCCGAGGCCAGGCGCTCTCCCGCCATCGACTTCACCGGATAGCGGTAGATCGCGGCGACCGTTCCCACGCGTGTCCGTTCCATCGTGCTCACCGAGCTCCGGCGCGGTCGCCAGCGACGAAGTACGGTTCCATGTCCCGGTACTCCAGCTTCTGCACGACCCGGGCATCGCTGCCGGCCGGCGGAAGCGCGAGCAGCGCCTGCTCCGACCGTGCGACCATCGCGCGCGCCAGGTCGTTCGTATGGATCGAGCGCATGCTCGACGGCATGGCCCAGTGCAGCAGCGGCATCACGCGTTCCAGGTAACCAGGCGTGTTCGAGTTGCCGAGAATGACGCTCGGCTTGTAGAGCGCGAGGAACTCGAACCCGACGGCCTCGACCGCCTTCTCCTTGTCGCCAATGATCCGGGCGTAGCGCACCATCGAGCTGGAACTGGCACCGGCGGCGGTCATCACGCCGGCCACCCTCGCGCCTCCAGCACGGGCGGCGCGGCAGAAGGCTGCGGGGTACTCCACCTCGACCCGACGCACGTCTGCGTCGGTCATCTTCGCGGTCCCCTTGCCCACGCCGAACGCGGCAAGCGCGAGGTCGATGCCTTTCGCGTGAGGCGCCAGTTCCTCCTCCATGCGGTCCATGTTGACGACGAGTTCGGACACCTTCGGGTCTGTGAACGCGCCGGTCCTGCGGCGCGTGACCGCGACGATGCGCGCGCAGTGGGGACTGGCGGCCAGGAGTTGCACGATGCGGCCGCCGACGTTCCCCGTCGCGCCCAGCACCATCGCCGAGTACATCATCGAATCACCTCGTCAGCCGTGCCTGCATGAACGTGTGCGACGGATCCAGGAGAGTGCGACAGCGCCCACCAGAAGAACACGCAGGCGAACACGAGATCCGGCGTGGCATTCATCGCCACAGTCACGGGCACCTCCCCCACCAGTGCGTAAATCACCGTGAGCCCGAAGAAGCCAAGCTTGCCCGCTCCTCCGACAACGAGCAGCGGACGATTGATCCGCGCCTGGCACGCAAGCCACGCATAGACGACGCCGAAGAGCGCGATGACAAATCCTATCTGCGCCGCGAAGTAGCGCGGCACGTCGATGGGCATCAGCGCTGAGGGGCGTCCAAGGGCGAGCGACGCGAACAGCAGGGTGCCGACCGCGTTGACCACGACCGTGGCCCAGAGCGCGAGCCTGATGAGACGGTCAGGATTGACAGCCATCTCAATGTCCCAGCCGGGTCGGGTTCAACGGGGTTGCAGGCATCACGAGAGGAAGATGTCGACGCGTTCCTTACCCCTGCCGATGTTGTTCCGCTTCAGCCGGATTGTGCCGATCTCTCCGGTGGAGCGGACATGCGTCCCGCCGCACGGCACCCTGGAAAACCCCTCGATCTCCCAGTACCGTCGCTCGTTCGGCTCGTCGTCGAACCCGGTGCGAATGGGGAGGTCCATGGCGACGATGTGATTGGCGCGCTCGGCGATGGCGGGGAGCAGCGGCGCAATGCTGACGGGCCACGCGAAGTCGATGCGCGCCTTGTCCTCGCTGATGTGCGCGCCGACCTTCTCCACTCCCGGCATCTCCCGGTACAGGAGTTCAAGGGCCAGCTCTGCGGCGAAATGATGACGCATCAGGCGATAGCGGCGCGTCCAGTCGATGGTGACATCGACGACGTCGCCCACCTGCAGTCCGTGGTCGGCAGGCAGCGTGTAGACGATCCGGAGGTCGTCCTTGCGTGCCGCCAGCACCGGCCTGCCGCTGATGGTGCCCCTGTCGCTCTCCTGGCCGCCCGAAAACGCGAACACGATCGTCGACTCGAGTTCCACGTCGAGTCCATCGACAGAGGAGACGCGGGTCGCGTGTGAGGTCGCGTAGGGATCGTCCCAGAACGCCTTCCTGGTCCGCACGTCCCTATTCTCACCGACTCTCGCCAGGGCCGCATGGCCGCCCTGGTCCGTCCGCTGCGGCGTTGCTGTCGCCCTTCGAGAGACCCGAAGCGCTGGCGGGGCGTCGGTCGCTAGGGCCTGCGTCATCCCTGCTCGCTTTCGAGGCGGGCTTCGAAGCCGTAGGCCACCAGGTCTTCGAAGGGCAGCTCGAACGACTGGTCGTCTCTCAGGTGGGTCGCGACCATCCTCAGGCGATGGAGTTCCTGCTCGATCTCGAAGATCCGGCGACAGAGCTGGCTGATCTCTTCCTTCTCCTCGCTCGAGATCTCGTCCTGGGTGTAGAGGGACCGGTTGTCGACACGTGCGTGCCCTCCCCACTGCGGCGGCGCACTCCGCACCAGGTAGGAGCGGACCTTCTTCCGATCGGCGAGAAAGGTGTCAAGGCTGGTATTCAGGCGATCGAGGCGCTCCTGCAAGTGCGCAATCCGGTGCTGCACGGCCTGCCGGATCTCCTGGCCCGTCTTCAGGAACGTCAACTGCAGCGTCATGAACTCTCCTCTCTGGGGTGTGGTCTCTTCCGCTATCCAGCCACCTCGTGCTCGTGTGTGTGCCTATTCGCGCGGTTCCACGAGCCCGAGTGCGTGCATACGCGCGAGCGCCTGGCGGCGCGGGAGGCTGTCACTCCAGCTGGCACCGGCCCGCTCGATGAGGCGCCATGCCGGGCCGCTGTCGCCGTCTTCGACGAACCCTCTCCCGGTCAGGGAGACATCGGCGCCGGCGTCGATGAGCAGGCGTGTCGACGTGGGATCCGGATCGAAGGCGGCGATGTAGAGCGGCGTGTTCACGGTACCGGCGGCGGTGGCGTCCGGACTCGCGCCCCACTCGAGCAGTTCGCGCACCACGCCGGTGTGGCGTTTCTGCACGGCATGCTGGAGGGCCGTCCAGCTCGCGTGATCCAGGTCCGGGGACACGATGGCGCTCCGCGTGCGCGTGGCCTGATCCAGATCGACGCCGCGCGCCGCAAGCGCCCGCACGGTGTCGATGTCGCCGTGGCGTGCGGCCCAGATGAGATGACCGTGCGGATCGTTCCGCAGGTCGTCGGCAGACGGCGAGGCGCAGGAGGCGCAAGCCACCAGGGCAAGCACCGCGCTGGTCCGCCGCATGTTCACAGGGCTCCCACGGAATCGAGGGTCACCATCGTGATGAACCCGACGAGATTCATCACAAGAAGCCACACAGCCACGCGGCGCCAGCGGCGATCATCGAGGTTGGCGTATACGGCGAGGGACACGTCCGCGATGCCCAGCGTCGGAGCGCCGAGGGCGAGGGCGTGCTGGCCGAACGGCAGGGCCGACCACGTGTTGGCGCTCAGGATCAGCATCTCGAGGATCGAAAGGGCGAGACAGAGCGCACCGCACCCCAGCAGCGTCCGTTCGAGCCGCACGTCCTCCTTCAGCAGGAAGATGGCCACGAGCGCGTCGAAGAGCCCCCGTTGCTGCAGCACCTGCTCGGGATCTGGCGTGGCCCACGGGTTGGGCGCTCCGCAGTCAGGGCAGACGGCCAGTTGCTCGTCGAGCGCCGCGCCGCACGTCCGGCAGACGGTGATCATTGGACGAGCCGCAGTGTACTCGGCTGCGTGGCTGAATCAATAGGCCTTGGCGGGTTCGTCCGGGCCTGACCATCGCGTCCTCAGGCCTCGTTATAGGCCCGCTCGAGGGCTGCGACGTCGAGCTTCACCATCGTCATCATCGCGTCCATCACCGCCTTCACCTTCCGCGCGTCCGTGTCGCGAATCAGCTCCATGAATCGGCGCGGCACGATCTGCCACGACAGGCCGAACGGATCCTTGATCCACCCGCACGCGGTCGGTGTCGCGCCGGCCTTGACGAGCTTGTCCCAGTACTCGTCCACCTCGGCCTGGCTCTCGCAGTCCACGTAGAGCGACACGCCTTCGGAGAAGCTGAAGTACGAGCCCCCGTTGTAGCCCATGAAGACCTGCCCGCCGACGACGAACTCGGCGGAGGTGATCGGACCGTCCGTGCCGCTGCGTGCGACGTTCCTGATTTCGGAATCTGGGAAGGTCGCCGTGTAGAACGTCATGGCGGCTTCGAGCTGATCGTTGAACATGAGGAACGGCGTGACTTTGCTCACTGGACAGTCTCCTTTGAGGCCGACGACAGCCGTGTCACGCCCCCAACGGGCGTCCCGATTCGTCGGTGCCTGGAGGGTTGTCGTGCTGAGCGCGTGCGTTTCGACAGCGGGGGTTTCTAGCCCTGCGGCTCCAGGTGCTCGCTGGCGCGGCTGGGATCGTCGGCGGACGTCCCGGATGGCGGGAACAGGTGCTTGAAGGTGAATGCGGACGGCGTGTCGCCGTGCTGGCGCAGGTGCTCGAGGCGTTCGACCGCCTCCTGGAGGCTGGGCCGATGACCGGCCGGGACCCACCACAGGACGATGGCGGCGTCCGTCATGCGCTCGAACCACTCGCGGCGCCTGGCCATGACCGCCGCGTGCGCGGTCCGGTAGACGAAATCGTGCAGGGCCTCGGGCGTGGTCCAGACCGAGAAGTTGACCAGGATGCGGTCGTCCTCGTACGGCCGCACGGCCGTGGCGTTTCCATCGTCGGTCTGGTAGCGCCACACGAAGCCTGGCGCACGATCGGCCAGGGCGTTGACGGCGTCGAGCTGGCTGACGAAGCCTTCGAGCTGTGGGGAATCGAGCGGCGCCAGGACGCGGCCGATGTTGAACTGGGCGAGCTGGAACGAGGCCGTGGGAGACATGCGCAGTGCCGAGTGTACTGCCACCGACCGCTTCGCATGATCCGCGCCCCGCCGCAGTCCGAGACCGTGGCGCACGCGTCGGATCCATCACAGAGCTAGACTGTCTTTGCGGGATCTTCGAGCGGCTTGTACCAGAGGAACTGGTCCTCGCCCGCGCACGCGGGATACGCCTCGGTACGCACGGTCCGCAGTTCGAAGCCCAGTGCGGCGTAGAACCGGCACGCGGGCACGTTGATGTTCTGGGTTTCCACCACCACCTCGGCGCACCGCTGTGCACGAGCCCAGGCCTCGACCTTGTGGCACAGGGCCCGGCCGAGGCCGTGACCGCGGTACTCCGGTGCCACGCGGATGTCCCAGAGCACGGCCAGATCGCTGCGCCCCTCGAGCATGTCGAGGCCGGTGTCACCGAACGCGACGGTGGCGCCGCCGGCAGCAATCCCGTCGATCCGCGCCAGCCACATCCGCCAGTGAGACGTGTCGAAGCGCTGCGCCCATTCCGCCGGCCGCTCGCTGATGGCGTCGTAGTCCTTGATGAAGCCTGGAGCGACCGAGTGCTCTTGAAGGACGAACGCCCCGCCTGCACCTTGCGTCGCGGCGAGTCTCGATGCCACCCGAAACGCGATTGGAATGGTGGCGTAGTCGGCCAGCAGCCAGCCGGGAACGCCAGCGGCGTCGATGGTCATGCGGCGGACACCATAGTCAATCGATGGCCGGAGGCCGCGCGGCTTCAGCATCGCGCAGGTGGGCCAGCAGCAGGGCATTGACCGCATCGGCAGCGAGGATCGGTGCGCCGTGGGCCTGGTCGGGGAGGAGGACATACCGCGCCCCGGGGATGCCCGCGGCCAGTCGTTCGCCAACTGAGGGCGGAGAGATGGGATCGAACCGGGCGCCGACGATGAGGCTGGGCACGCCTGCCAGGCGAGGCAGTTCGGCCGTGCAATCCTCACCCCGGAGTGCGGATATCTGCTGGCCCTCGATCGGAGGGTGGTCGGCCAGATCGTGCCCGAGGAGCGGGACCAGCCCCCGTGCCATCCGGGCGCAGTCCGCGGTGCGAAGCACGTGGGGCGGGGCCAGGATCTCGAGGAAGGCGGCGCGGCGCATGGGCCGCGTTCCGACCCGGGTGCGGAGACCGATCCAGGCCATCCGCGCGGAGGCGCCGGCATCGCGTCCGCGTGCGAAGGTACACAGGAGCGACAGGCTTCGTATACGCGTCGGGTGACTGAGCGCCAGCCGCAGGGCTATCAGGCCACCCAGCGAGTGACCGACGACGTGGACGTCCGGCCACTGCGCCGCATCGAGGAGGGCGGCCGCGTCGTCGGCCAACCGGCGGACCGTCAGCGGGGACGTCGCCGGTTGACTGGCCCCGAGCCCGCGGTTGTCGTACCAGAGGCAGGTGTGATGAGGGAGCAGCGCCTCGAGTTGGGGCCGCCACCCCTCGCCGTGCACGCCAACGCCCTGTATGAGGAGGACGCGAGGGCCCGCGCCCTGGCAGGAGTAGGCGAGGCGGCAGCCGGCGATGTCGAGATGGAGTGCGTGTTTCATGTATCCGCGTGCGGCCTGGCGCGCCGCGCCGAGGCCACCGAACGTCGATCGTCAACGTCTGCCAGTTTCGGCCCCACGTGCGACGCGACCGAGTGCGTCTCGGACACCGAGTTCCGGGCTGCACAGAACGGGCACGCCTGCATCCCGGAGCCTCGCGGCGGCGGGTGCCATCGACGCCTGGGCAAGCACGACAACGTTGGGACCGGGCAGCAGCGTGCGCACAGCCGCCTCAATCTCGGCACAGTAGGCAGTCAGGTCGTCCTTCTCGAAGTGCGCCCACGCGTTTCGAACCAGGTGTTCGGAGATGTCGACCTGTCGCCGCAACCGTTGCGCAGAGTCGCGAACGAGCATTGCCGTGGGTGCAAAGTGATGCTTGCAGTGCGGCGACGACCAGCACGCGGACCCGAGCGGGCGGCGGCATCAGCCATTGCCCGATCGATGCGTATCGCGGAGAACTGGCCGTGCGTCGGCGTGGACTCCCCGCGCCGCGCCTATCGTGGAGCATGTGCAGACGACCACCCGTGCCCCGGTCGCGGCCGCCGCGAAACGGCCGTCTGCACCCGTTGCACGATGCCTGGCGCATCGTGCCCCTCTCGCCTGGCGTCACGAAGCAGAGACTCATCGACGCAGTGCACCGCCTTCGTTCCGGGTCGGACCAGCTCAACCAACGCGGTGAACGTCGGCACGTGGACAGGCGAGGTGTGGAGGAACGCAATGATCGGGGACATGGAGCGCTTGCTGGCTGATGCTATCGCTTCACCAAGGCCCGGCTCATCATCACCTCGACCGCGCGCGGCTGCAAGCGGCGGTCAGCCGGTTGCGCATTGGGCGAGAGCCGGCCTCGGAAATCGAGAGGCCCGTGGTTGTTCGGAACACGGGTTCTTGCGTAGCCATCAGCCACGACGTCCTATGACGATTCCTGGGGTACGGCTGGGGCACCCCGCCCGGTTCAGTCATAATGTCAGGGAGACGACTGCCCGCGATGCCGCCTCCGCGGTCGAACGCACGCGCCGTTTCTCGCGGAGAAGGGAACCCAGGCAGATATGCGGCGCGGTCGAACTGCCAGTCGCGTCTCCGCCAACCGCTCCGTGAGCGTGCGCAGAGAGAACTCCCCACGCGAGAGGCGCCGAATGAGCTCACCATCAATCGTAGAAGAAGTCCTTCAGGAACTCGAGCGCAGCAAACAGCGACTGCTGCTCCTTCAGAACATTCTCGAGAGCCCGCACGGGGTGATCTTCTTCTCGCTCGACCGCGAGTACGCCCACGTCGTTCGCCCGGGCGCGCCGAGACGATGAGGACCATCTGGGGCGCGATCGAGATCGGCACCTGCATGTTGGACGTCATCGGAGACGACGCTGACCGGCAGAAGGCGAAAGCGAACTTCGACGCCGCGCTGTCCGGTGAGAACCTCCTCAGGGAAGAAGAGTACTGACGACGCCAGCTTGCAACGCACGTTCTGGGAGAACCGCTACTCCCCGGTGCGCGACGACGCCGGCCGCATCACAGGCCTCCACGGTCTTCGTCGCCGACATCACGGAGCGGCGCGCGGCGGCCGAGCGACTGGCTAAGGCCCAGGAAGAGCTCCGCATCAGCCTCGAGAACCAGCTCAAGCAGCTTCGGGATCATCCCAATCTGCAGCTACTGCAAGAAGATCCGAGCCGACGATGCGAGCTGGCAGCAGCAGAGGCATTACATCTCCGCGCACTCCGAAGCGATGTTCAGCCACGGGATCTGCCCGGACTGCCTGGCGAAGTGGGAGGAATAGCCCGCAAGACCACTGGCACCTTTGACCTCGAGCGACGGCACAGCATCTGTGACGAAATGGCCTGCGATTGAGGCGCGATTCGGGCTCGAACAGCGTGTCGAACTCGTCGCCGTCTAACGGTTGGGATCACCCGCGCCGGAAACCGGCGCGCGCCGAGCGCTACGGCGGCGGCGGCAGGTGCAGCGCAAGCGTGTTCGCCGTCGCCGAATCGACGTCAATGCCCGATCAGGCGCTGGGCCAGGGTGGACCAGGACGGCTGGAAATAGAGCCACCCTGCCGCAGGATCGACGATCAAGCGCCAGGCCCACACTTACGACATGCGCCGCGTGCAACCGCCTGCGCGTGGCGAGGGTCGAACAGGCCGACGGCGGCAATCAGGCCATGCGCCGGCAGGTATTGGTGCCGGAAGAACGGCCAGACACCCTCGGCGAATGTCAGGATCTCCCAGAAGTTCCTCCCACCGATCCAGGCGGACACGGTGGGGCTGAGCCAGCGGCCGAACCCCGCATCGGTCAGCACGAGCGTAGCGACCAGCATCAGCCGCTTGTGCGCGGCCGGAGACGACCGCCACAGGATCGCTGCGGCGACGAGGCTGCCAAACACCGGCATGTCGGCGAACATCACGCTGAGATACCTGGCGTCTGCGTCGGGCGTGCCGAACTTGAGCGACTCGGTGATGACCGCCGTCACGACGCCAAGGACGACCATCATGCCCGCGAGGACTGCGCCGGCCATGCCCCACGCGCGGTGCGTCGACACCTTCCGTTGCCGAACCAGGAGGACCTGCACCGTGAAGAACACCAACCACCCCACGAAGAAGGCCACGTAGCCGTGCACGACCCACCGGGTAGGTCAAGGTCCGTCGATGAACTTGTGAACGTTCTTGTAGCCGAAGCCCGACGTGATGACGGCCAACGAGGACCATGGCCAGGTAGAACGCACGGTCGACGCTGTGGCGGGTCGGGACAGTCTTGGGATCGGACGCGATGCTAGCCATGGGTTGCCAGGCGAGTGGTGCTCGAAGAAGCGCAACGTCGCCGAATCAGCCGCGCGCCGAATCTGACACGCAGCGCGTCGGCTGCATTCGGGTGTTAGCCGCTCGTCGCTGATTGTGAGCAGCCCGCTGTGACGCCCGGGCAGCCAGTTCTTCGCGCACGCGGGGCCAATCGTGAAGTGTCGCGGGATCGAAGTCGGCGCCGTTCGGCCACGCAACGTGCCGGCTTCGGGGGTCCAGCACGACCTGCCCAAACGTCCGTGAATCCTGTAGCGCGCCGAAGAGCGGCCCCTCGAGGCCGGTCTGGAAGTCGATCCGCTGCTCGGTGCCATCGGAAAATGACACGTGGATCGTGTAGAGCGCGACGGCGTGAAGCTGGCGACCCGATGAATGGGGTGGGACATGGTGGTCACCTGAGGGGGTCGATCTTGACGGGGGGCCGGCCGGATTGCAACAAGTCCCAGTCGGCCTCCAGTTCGGCCCGGTGAATTTCGGCCCACGCCTCGACCAGCCGCCATTGGCCGATTGGCAACTCCCCACCCAGGCACTCAAGCGTATCGACGGCGAACACCGCAGCCTGGCCCTGATAGTACGTGAAAATGCCGCCGGTGGTGCGGTGCGCCTGTCTCTACGAACATGCGAATCACGATGCCGAAGAACCGCGACAACTCGGGCATGTGATTACCCTAGCATCGTCGCCGATAGTGTTGCCGGGCTAACGCTTGCCGCTTCAGCCGCGGCGGCCTCGGCCGCCCGCCGCTCGTCGGTTGCAGCGGCTTGTTAGACGGCGGCTGCGGCTGTACCGTGAGGGCATGAACGTAGCCTTTGAACTCCCAGACGCGCAAGCCGAAAAGCTCCGGCGTGAGGCCGAGCGGCTCCGCTGTCGCCGACGACTTGGCCCGAGCCGCGCTGGCAGACCTCCTCGCCGATCCGGACGAGGCGTTCAGGCTGCGTCCGACCGGGTGCTGCGCAAGAACGACGAGCTGCCGCCGCCTGGCCTGATGCGCTACCTCACGCTCGGTGAGGTCGTCACGCTGCACCGGCGTGTCCTGGCCCAATCGGGTGGCGCCAGCGGTATTCGTGACCTCGGCCTGCTCGAGTCGGCGCTGGCCCAGCCCAAAGCGAGCTTCGACGGCCACGACCTGCATCCCACGCTCATCGACAAGGCTGCCGCCTTGGGACTTGCCCTGGTGGCGAATCACGCTTTTGTCGACGGCAACAAAAGCGCATCGGCCATGCGGCGATGGAGGTGTTTCTGATCCTGAACGGCGTTGAGATCGACGCGAGCATCGAGGAGCAGGAACGGCTGATGTCGATCTCGCTGCCGGTCAGCGGTATCGGGAGGATCTAGCTCATTGGCTGCGGCTGCATTCGCGACCCATCCGATAGTCGCTTCCGCCGTCTAACGCCGCGTTTCAGCCGCGGCGCCATCCCGGCCCTGCCCGTGCGCCCCTCTCAGTGACGCGTCGCGATGAACGCGAGCAGGCGGGCACTGCCCTCCCGCAGCACGTCCATCGACGTGGCATACGGCAGGCTCATCACACCGGCCACCGTCGACTGCAAACGCCGGTTGGCAATCTTCCGGCCTATGACGATCTGTGCGCGATTCGCCCCAGCATCGCGACTTCGGCGCGCAGTTCGCTCAGTTGCAGTGAGCTCTTCGCTGTGCGCACGCAGAGTCGAACCACACGCGTGGAGAGTGCCGGCTGGGAGCACCCCGGCTCGAAGTGCCGTCCGGTGTAGATCTCGTTCATGCGCTCGTAGACGCTGCCGTCGCTCGGAGCGAACAACTTCACACCAAGAGCTTTCCGTCGAATTCAAGTGCCTGCCAGGAGGCTGCGATGCACGCCTCGCAGTGCTGCAAGGCGGCAAAGTAAGAGTGCCGGATTCGAAGTTGCCCAGATGGTGTCGCGCATCAGATCCCATTCTTCAACGGCTGCCAGCGTGCGTCGAACCATGATGAAGGCGAGAGGGACCATCTGATCAGCGACGTGAGCCTGGAAGAACCGCCTTAAGACAAACTCCTCCAACCGCATCGCTCGGGTTGGGAACTCTACTCCAAGTGGCTGCGGTGACCAGACGACGGCTCGAGCTTGCTGAGCCACGAACGTGTCGAGGGCGTAGTTGGTGAACGGCATCGTCGGTCCGGCTAACGTCGACGCTCACCAGCGGCCGCCCACAATGGCCACGGTCGTCTGGTGCAGCACATGTTAGAGCATCGCGGCTCAATGTGCGAGCAGCAAATACTTCCTTCCCGGTCTGATCATTGAAGTAGACATCGAGACCGTCTTCATGTCGCAGGAAACGTAGACCCTCGGCTCGCTCACCCGTAGGCACGAATCCGAAGTGTTTGCTTAGCGAATTGTCGTAGGACAATCCGAGGGGCGGCGAACTGCATCTCTGTGTCGCCCTTCCAACGAGCCAGGGCCACGTGCTCTCCGGGCACCCGGCCGTAGAACGGCCAAACTCAAGCCAGGTGCAGGGCATCGTCGGGCCGTGTTGCTGATCGACCACTAAAATCCTCCGCGTAATCGTCCTGTAGATACACGAATCCGTGTCCCTCGAGTGCGTTTACAAAGGCCTCGACGTCAGCGGGCACCATGAACCCAACCCGAGCGATATAACCGTCGGCGCAGAGGGTCTGATTCGGGACGAAAGCTATGAAGGAATCCCAGCCTCCAGGGAACTGCGCCTGTATGCGGTCTCGCTTGATGACGACCGAAATCGCCTCGACCAGAACGGCCATGAAAGTCAGTTCCTCTTGATGCCTAACTGGTACTGAGTAGACCGCCCCAAGTCGCCCCTCAGCAGCACATTAGCCGCTCTCAGACACGCGGAGACCGATCACGTCTTCGAAGGCGGATGTTAACACGCAGACTCGCAGCGAAGATGTCAGGCGCGCACCGGCACGGCGGTGGTTCAATGCACACCCGCCGCCGGCAAGACGAGGCGGCATCGTCAGGATTTGCGAGCCATCGCGACTTTCGATCCTTCTACCAGTCAAGCGGACTCCTCACTCCAAGCCCGCCACGATTCAGGACGTGCGCATACGGCATCGTCGTGCTCACGTCCGCGTGCCCGAGCAGTTCCTGCACCGTCCGAATGTCAGTACCGCTCTCGAGCGGGTGCGTCGCGAACCAATGCCTGAACGTATGGCACCCCACCCGCTTCGTTGGCGCAGGGTGCACGCGCGGGCCTGCCACCCGGGCGGCGAACTTCGACCTCGGCACGCACGTCTACACCGACAGCATGCTCGAGCCCTTGCGCACCGGACGACTCGCCGGCGCCCTCTACCTGATCGTGGTGCTCACGGGCATCTTCACGCTCGCGTACGTGCCGTCGCGAGTGCCGTTGTCGGGCGAACCAGCCAGCGTGCTCGACGCCGTCCGCGCGCAGGAACCGCTCTTCCGCCTGGGCATCGCGGCGTTCATCGCGATGCAGGTGAGCTTCCTGCTGCTGCCGCTCGCGCTCTTTCCACTGTTCCGTCCGGCAGCCCCGCTCGCCGCCACGGGCATGGTGGCCCTCGTAGCGGTGAGCGTGCCCGTGGCCCTCGTCACCCTCTCTGCACGGCTGGATCTGCTGGCACTGGTGGCCGACCCGAGCTACGCCAGCGCGCTCACGCAGGAGCAACTGCAGGCGGATGCGCTGCGCAGCGTGACCCGCTACTACAACGGACTCACCATCACCCGCGTGTTCTGGGGCGCCTGGCTGCTGCCGCTTGGCTACGCGGTGCTGCGGTCAGGCCTGCTCCCGCGCATCCTCGGCGTGTTCCTGATCCTCGGCGGTCTCGGCTACATCGTCGACGTGTGTGGCACTCTGCTGATACCGGGATATACGGAGAGTCTCTTTCCACGGTGGGTGACGCGGCCCGCGGCGCTCGGAGAGATCGGCACCTGCCTGTGGCTGCTCATCGCCGGCGTCAGGCACACGCACAACGCGGCCACACCGAACCCAGCGGCGTGAGTCGAAAGGTAGAACCGATGCCCCAGGGGAACCTCACACCTGTCACGCGAGACGTGCCTGTCGACACGAGGGTGCAGCTCGCGGCGCTCTGGACGTCGACGATGTGCTGCTACATCTACTGCGACTACTTCGCGCTGTACATCCCGGGAAAGCTCGACGGCATGCTGCGCGGGGACATGGGACCGCTCGGTGCCGTCAGCCAGGTCACGCTCATGGGCACGTCGCTGCTGATGGCGGTGCCAAGCATGATGATCGCGTTCTCGGTACTCTCGCCCGTCCGCCTCGCGCGCACGGTCAACATCGTCGTCGGCACCTTCTACGCGCTCCTGCTGACGCTGCTCGCCGTCACCACGAGCTGGTACTTCTACACGTTCTTCGCGGCCCTCGAGGCGGCACTGGCCGCCGTCGTGGTCGCACGGGCCTGGAGCTGGCCGGCCACGCGCCCTGCGGACAACATCTCCGGCGCGGGCTGACGGCGGGGCCTCGACCGGCCTCCCTTACGTCGCCTGCGGCTTCATCGTCGCCTCAGCCACCGTGCGGGAACCGAGCGGAACCAGCGCGAAGCCGAGCCCGAGGAGCCCAAGGCCGATCCGCAGCGCCACAGGGCTGCCGAGTTCGCTGCCGATCATGAAGACGATGCCCAGGGTGGTCACCACACCGGTTCGCCAGCGAAGCCCGGGGTCGCGCAGGGCCGCGAGCGCGAAGCAGATGCTGCCGAGCATGAACCCGTCGGCAGGCTTGAAGTAGAGCATGACCACGGCGGGATTGGTCCGCAGGGACGACGCCACGGGCACGGCCCACTCCCTCGAGGTGGCCCGTGCCAGCTCCAGCCAGGCAAAGTCGAGCGCGTACTGCCCGATGAGTGCGGTCAGGCCGACCAGCTGCAACCCGAGGCCCAGGGCGGCCAGTCGTGGAGCGGAACTCCGGAGGGCCAGGTACAGGACGAGGCTCGACGGAATCAGCAGCGCCGCGCCGGCCGCCAGCAGCTGGTGCCCCGCCTGCCAGGCCGGCAGGTGAGCGGCAATGCGAGTCAGCGTATCGCCGTCCGCTGTCGCCACGGGCAGCAGCGCAATCTGGCCCGCAAGGGCCAGGCCGTAGGCGAGGCCCACGAGCGCGACGCGGGACTGTGTGTGCACGTTACTCCTACCACCTTCCCGCCCGTGAGCGCGCACGTCACGCCGGGCGCACCAACGACCATCACGCCGTAATGCCGTCTCGACATCCGGCAGTCACGAAGACGAAGATGAACGCCCGCAGGTTCCTGCGCTGGGTAAGCGCATCGCGAATTCCAGGCACGCCTCGCAGACCACGCCGCGTCGCGCGTGGCAGAGACCTGCAAGCCCGGGCTTGACGGGGGGCACGCGTGTAGCGCCATGATGGGGGTTCCCCATGCAGCTCACGCGTGCGCTCGCCCCGCTCACCGACCCCAAATCCCGGGGCCGCGGCGCCGCGTACTTCAGCTCCGGCGCCGTCGTGCATTTCGACCCGCAGTCCACGTTCGTCTACGCCGTGGTGCACGGAAGCGAAGACTACGTGGTGCGCCTCGAGGTCGCGGACCGCGAGGTGCGCGGCACCTGCAGCTGCCCGTTCTTCACCGATCACCTCCAGCCGTGCAAGCACGTCTGGGCCGTCGCCCAGATGTGCGATTCGCGCGGCGTGCTGCAGCTGCCGGACACGCTCCGGTCGGATCCCGTGGAGTTCGTCGCCACGCCGCTGGACGATGAAGGCGACGAGGACGACTGGTCGGGCGACGACCCGGAGTTCCACATTCCCCGCTCACGGCCAGCCGCGGACCGCCGCAGCGGCAAGCCGGGCGGCTGGCGCCAGGCGCTGGCGTCGATCGCCGCGCAGGCCCAGGCCGCCGTTCCGGACGAGGAGCCGCCAGCAGGCCGGCTGCTCTACGCCATCGATCTCGCCGCGTCGCGGCAGGGCATGCTGCTGGTCGTTCACCTCCTGCGCCAGGAGCAGAAACAGAATGGCGAATGGGGCGTGCCGCGCCCGGCGCGGCTCAGCGCCGCACAGGTGAAGGCCCTCGACGATCCGGACCGCGTCATCCTTGGCCGGCTGGCCGGAGCCCGCCCGGCGCACGACTGGTCGTGGACCGGCCCCGGACTCGACGTGCTCTCGGCCTATCACCTCAAGGGCATCGTGATCCGGGATCTGCTGCCGCTGCTCTGCGACACCGGCCGGTGCGTGCTCGCGATTACGCGGATCCCGAACGGCCGGCCGCAGGACTCGCCGCTGCGGCCGCTCACCTGGCGGACGGGCGACCCCTTCGAACCGCGCCTCGTGATCACGCGCGACACCGACGCCGGCGTCTACGTCGTGGACGGCGCGCTGCAGCGGCAGGACGCCACCATCCCGCTCGCCGATGTGCTGCTCCTGCTCGACGAAGGCGTGGCGCTGACGCGCGATGCCGCCATGAGCGTGGCGCCGGGTGGAGCCACCGCGTGGCTGCACCAGCTGATGGAAGGCGGTGCGCTGAAGGTGCCGGTGGGCGAAGCGGCACGCCTGCGTGATGCACTGCTGTCGTCGGGCGCCGCCGAACAGCCCGGCCTGCCGGTGGAACTGCAGACCACGGTGGTCGACGAGGCCCCGGTGCCGCACCTGGTGCTGCGCTCGCCACGGCAGGAAGCGCGCCTGCTGCAGGCCGACCTGCTCTTCTCGTACGCAGGCGGACCCGCCCAGCCGTCGTCCAGCCTGCCGCTGGTGCCGACAAGCGATCCACGCACGATGGCACGCCGGCGGGGCGACCTCGAGCGCAAGGCGCAGGACCGGCTGCGTGCGGTTGGCGCACGACCGGCGTGGGACGCGTGGGAGCGGAAGCACCGCGTGCAGGTCGCCGCGGCGGACGTGCCGCGGATCGTCCGCATGCTGGTCGGCGAAGGCTGGCACGTCGAAGCCGACGGCCGGCGCTATCGCCTGGCCACGGCCATGCCGGAGCTCGCGGTGCGGTCGGGCATGGACTGGTTCGAACTGCGCGGTGACGCGTCGTTCGATCAGCTGCGCGTGCCGCTGCCGCAACTGCTCGAAGCGATCCAGAAGAAGAGCGGGACCGTGCTGCTCGGCGACGGCACCTACGGCATCCTGCCCGAGCAGTGGATCCGCGAGTTCGCGCCGCTGGCGCTCGGCACCCGCGAGGGCGACCACATGCGGTTCGAACAGAACCAGGTTGCCATTCTCGACGCGCTCCTCGCGGCACGGCCCGCCGTCAACTGGGACGACAAGGCGCAGGCGGCGCGCGCACGGCTGCGCGCCTTCGAGTCGATCACGCCACTCGATCCGCCTGACACGTTCACCGGCACCCTGCGCGACTACCAGCGCGAAGGCCTGGGCTGGCTCCGGTTCCTGCGCGAGTTCGGCTTCGGCGGCTGTCTCGCGGATGACATGGGCCTTGGCAAGACCGTCGTGGTGCTCGCGCTGCTCGACGCACGCCGCGAAGCCCGGGAGAAAGAGGGCCGGAAGCCGCAGCCCTCGCTCGTGGTGGTGCCACGCTCGGTCCTCTTCAACTGGCAGCAGGAGGCGGCCCGCTTCGCGCCACGCCTCCGCGTGCTGGACTTCTCGGGCGCCGATCGCAGCGACCGCATGCCGCAGATCGCCGACAGCGACCTCGTCATCGTCACCTACGGCACGCTGCGCCGCGACGCCGCCGCACTCGCGGAGGTGGAGTTCGACTACGTGGTGCTCGACGAGGCGCAGACCATCAAGAACGCGAATACCGCCGCCTCGAAGGCGGCGCGGCTCCTGCGCGGGCAGCACCGCCTGGCACTCAGCGGCACACCGGTCGAGAACCGCCTTGGCGATTTGTGGAGCCTCTTCGAGTTCCTGAACCCTGGTCTGCTGAGCGGCGCCACCGCCTTCGGGCTCACCTTCTCGGCCGATGCCGACACCGACGAACTCCGCCTGCTCAGCCAGGCGCTGCGGCCGTTCATCCTGCGCCGCACCAAGGAGCAGGTGGCGTCGGAACTGCCGCCGAAGGTGGAGCAGACGCTCGTCTGCGAACTCGAACGCCCGCAGCGCGCGCTCTACAACGAACTGCGCGATCACTACCGGCGCAGCCTGCTCGGCCGCACGGCGACGTGGCAGCAGTCGAAGCTGCAGGTACTCGAGGCGCTACTCCGCCTCAGGCAGGCTGCCTGTCATCCCGCCCTCATCGACCCGGAGCGAAGCGATGCGCCGTCGGCCAAGCTCGATCTCCTCGTGCCGCGGTTGCTCGAAACGATCCAGGAAGGCCACAAGGCACTCGTCTTCTCGCAGTTCACGAGCTTCCTCTCCCTCCTGCGCGCGCGGCTCGACGAGAACAACGTCACGTACGAGTACCTCGACGGCCGCACGAAGAACCGCCAGGAGCGGGTCGAGCGCTTCCAGGGCGACGACAGCTGCCGGCTGTTCCTCATCAGCCTCAAGGCTGGAGGCGTCGGCCTGAACCTGACGGCCGCCGACTACGTGTTCATCCTGGATCCCTGGTGGAATCCGGCCGCGGAAGCGCAGGCCGTGGACCGCACGCACCGCATCGGCCAGACGCGGCACGTGTTCGCCTACCGGTTGATTGCAAAGGACACCGTGGAGGAGCGCGTGCTGGAACTCCAGCAGCGGAAGCGGGAACTGGCCGACGCCATCATCACGGCGGACAACAGCGTCGTGCGCAGCCTCAAGCGGGAGGATCTCGAGTTGCTGCTTTCCTGACGATGGGCAGCAACTCGGCAGACTTGCAGAATTCAGATTGCAGATTTCACATTCGAATTTGGGATTCCATTCTGCAATCCGAATTCTGACATCTGCAATTCAGGTGTCCGTTAGGTTTCGTTTTCGTACTGCGTCTTCAGCTTCGACATCACCGACGGATCGGCGAGTGTCGTCGTGTCGCCGACGGCCTTGCCCTCGGCGATGTCGCGCAGCAGGCGGCGCATGATCTTGCCGGAGCGGGTCTTCGGCAGGTCGGCCGTGAAGATGATGTCGTCCGGCTTTGCGATGGCGCCGATCTTCTTGCCGACGTGGTCGCGCAGTTCATCCACGTGCGCCTTCGTGCCGAAGAACCCTTCCTTCAGCGTGACGAACGCGGCAATGCCCTGCCCCTTGATCTCGTGCGGCTTGCCGACGACCGCCGCTTCGGCCACGCTCGGGTGATCGACGAGCGCACTCTCCACTTCCATCGTGCCGATGCGGTGCCCCGCGACGTTGAGCACGTCGTCCACACGACCGAGCAGCCAGAAGTTCCCCTCGTCGTCCAGCTTCGCGCCGTCGCCGGTGACATAGACGCCCAGGCCCCAGCGATTCCAGTACTGCTTCACGTACCGATCGGGATCGCCGTAGATACCGCGCAGCATCGACGGCCAGGGTCGCGTAATGGCGAGGAGTCCGCCGCCGCTCGGCAGCGCCTCACCCCGCTCGTTCATGATTTCGGCCTTGATGCCGGGGAACGGCTTCGTCGCTGACCCCGGCCGCGTCGTCGTCACGCCGGGCAGCGGCGAGATCATGATGGCGCCGGTCTCGGTCTGCCACCACGTGTCGACCACCGGGCAGCGCTCGCCGCCGATGACCTTGTAGTACCAGACCCACGCTTCGGGGTTGATCGGTTCACCCACCGATCCGATCAGGCGCAGGGAGGAGAGATCGTGCTTGCCGGGCCAGTCGAGCCCCCAGCGCATGAACGCGCGGATCGCGGTGGGCGCCGTGTAGAAGATCGTGACGCCGTACTTCTCGATCATCTCCCAGAAGCGATCCTTCTGCGGCCAGTCGGGCGCCCCCTCGTACATCAGCACCGTGGCTCCGTTCGCCAGCGGGCCGTAGACGACGTAGCTGTGGCCGGTCACCCAGCCGATGTCGGCCGTGCACCAGTAGACGTCCTCGTCCTTCATGTCGAACACGAGCTTCGTCGTCGCGTAGGTGCCGGTGAGATAGCCGCCCGTGGTGTGGACGATGCCCTTCGGTTTGCCGGTGGTGCCGGACGTGTAGAGGATGTAGAGCATGTCCTCCGCGTCCATCGGCTCGGGCTCGCACTTCGCCGCCGCATCCTGCATCAGGCGGTGGTACCAGTGGTCGCGACCTTCCTTGATGTGCACCATCTTCATCGCCTGCTCACCGCGCTGGACGACGACGACGTTCTGGATGGAGGGGCAGCCTTCGAGCGCCTCGTCGGCCATCTGCTTGAGCGGCACGGTCTGGCCGCGGCGGTACCCGCCATCGGCGGTGATGAGCACGCGCGCCTGCGCGTCGTTGATGCGATCGCGCAGCGACTCGGAGCTGAAGCCGCCGAACACCACGCTGTGAACGGCGCCGATGCGGGCGCACGCGAGCATGGCGATGGCGAGTTCCGGAATGAGCGGCAGGTACAGAGCGACGCGGTCGCCCTTCCGCACGCCGAGCTTCTTCAGCACGTTGGCGAACTGGGAGACCTCGCGATAGAGGTCGTAGTAGGTCAGCGTGCGGCGATCGCCAGGCTCACCTTCCCAGATGATCGCGGCCTTGTTGCGCCGCGCCGTATGGATGTGCCGGTCGACGCAGTTGACGCTCGCGTTGATCTTTCCGCCGACGAACCACTTCGCGTGCGGCGGTTTCCAGTCGAGCACCTGGGTCCACGGCGTCGACCATTCGAGTTCGCTGGCGAACTTCGCCCAGAACGCTTCCGGATCGCGCTCGGCCTCGGCGTAGATGCTCTCGTCGCTGACGCGGGCCTTGCTGCGGAATGCCTCGGAGGGAGAGAAGGTGCGATCTTCTTTCAGGAGGTCGCTGAATTCGGCCACTTTGGGGTCGGACATGGGCCGATTCTAACTCCGGAACCGACCGGTCGGCGTCCCACGAACGAACTAGCAGGCGGCTGTCGTGGGGGCCGGCTTCGGCCGGCCCTTGTCACGTCGCGGGACGCGGTTGTCAGTCGCCCCGAGGTTCGGGCGCTGACGTGCGCATGCTGAACACGGCGTCGAGATGTTCGGCGAGCGCCAGATCGAGCGTGGAGACAGTGTGACCAAGGCTCCAGGTGGACAACCACACCGTGACCGTGCGGTACGTGTTCTCCCAGCGCGGATGGTGGTCGGTCTGCCCGATGAACGGCGCGGCCGCCTGCATGAACGCGAGCGCGTCGGCGAAGGTCGCACACCTGAAGACGCGGGTCAGCTCGGTGCGAGCCTCTTCGGGATCGTCGGGCCTCGGGCTGGTGACGACCGTCCACGCGGGGTGGGCGGCGAGCCAGGTGTCGATGTCAATGGGAGGCAGTGCGCGCGTCTGCATATCGGCCTCACTTTGGCCAGGAGTGGTTCGGCGTCTCGATCGGCAGTGGCAGTCAGAATCCGTACAGGCGAACTGGATTGTCCACCAGGATCTTCCGGCGTGTCTGTCCTCCCGGGGCCCACACGGGTAGCTGGTTCAGTAGACGCCCGTCGTCTATCTGGCGGAGCGGAGTGATGTCGGTCGCCTTGCGCCCGGGGGGCGTCACCGAATTCGGATGAGGCCAGTCCGTGCCCCACAGGATGCGGTCGGGGTTGGTGGTGATGAGGGCCCGGGCGAGTGGCACGACGTCCGCGTAGTCCGGCGCCTGGGTCGAACTGCGATAGGCACCGGAGATCTTCACGTAGGCCTTGCCTGTGCGCACCAGATCGAGGAGATCCGCAAAGCCGGGCTGGCCGGTCCCGCGCTGCGCCTGGGCACCGGCGAAGTGATCGAAGGCCACCGGAACCGGTGCACTGGCCACCAGATCCTTGACGGCCGACACCATCGCGAGATCGGTGTTGAGCTGCACGTGCCAGTTCAACCGCCGCACCCGTTCGAAGCCGCGCTGAAGCATCTGGCGGCCCACCGAGGGATCGCTGATACCCGTTGTGGCCAGGTTCAGGCGGATGCCGCGGATGCCCGCGCGGTCCATGTCGTCGAGGGTGCGGTCCGGCGTGTTGTCGTCGATGACCGCCACGCCACGCGCATCGCGCCCACGTGCCTGCATCCCGTACAGCGTCGCCGCGTTATCGGTGCCGTACACGCTTGGCGTGACGATGACGACGCGCTGGAGGTGCAGGGCGCGGTGCAGCGCCGCCATCTCCTCGGGCAGCGCCGTTTCCGGCGTGTAGACGCGGCCGGCGAAGAACGGAAAGCGCTCCGGGTCGCCGTGGATGTGCGTGTGGCAGTCGCAGGCGCCAGGCGGCAGCTCGAAGTTCACCGGGGTGGCGGGCTGCGACGCCTTCGCGCCGAGCGTACGAGGGAGGAGTCCGACGGCCGCCGCAGCGGCGGCGATCGCCTCGCGGCGCGTCCACGTGGAGCGTTCGGGGTAGCGGTTCACGTCGAGCTCCTGTTCCTCGAGTATGCGGCGGCTATAGCCGGCCAGCACAGAAGCGGTGCACTCGTTTCGACGAGCGGCGCCATGCGATCAGCGGGCGCATCGCTACTCCGCGCCTTCCCCGCACTCCACGACGCTGTCGAACCGGCGTGCGAAGGTCGCGTTCGGACACCCCGGCACATTGGTGGCGAGGATGGCGACACCGGGATACGCCGCCATACGCTGCAGCAGGTACTCGGTGTCCGCACCGGCATAGCGGTCGTGGCTGTCCTTTACCTCCGAGCGCTTGCCGAAGAGCGCCTCCCCTTCGTCGAACAGCAGGATGGCATCGGCCTGCGCCGCCGCGTCGAAGACCCGGTCGAGGTTCTTCTCCGTCTCACCGATGTACTCGCTGACCACCTGCGAGAGGTCGATGCGGTAGAGAGGGCGTCCCAGTTCGTGCGCCAGTTCGGTAGCCGCCAGCGTCTGCCCCGTGCCGCGCGCACCCGCCAGCAGGATCGTGGTACTCGCGGGCCGGCCGGCGGACCGCCCCCGGCGATCCGACACGTCGCGTCCGTGGGCCAGCCGGTGCGCGATCGCGCGCAGGCGCGCACGCGTCCCCTCCGTCAGCTCCTGCGCATCAGCGGTGCGAGGCCGAACGAGGCGCTCGGCAACAGCGTCGAGAGCCGCTCGCGGCGCCGGGCGGCGCGTGTCGTGCCGTCGTGATGGAGTCATGTGTGCGATCCGCGGCGAAGTCTAGCAGACGCGACGCGCGGACACGCCGCTGGTCTTACGGGAGCGGCGGCGTGCTCGCGGGAGGCCGGCGATGGTGCGTCGCCTGCTCGAAGGCGTATGCGTAGCCCAGCAGCGTCGCCTCGGACCAGGGCCGGCCGTAGATCGTCATGCCCGCCGGCAACTGGCCGCGCGTGTAGCCCATCGGCACCTGCACGGCGGGAAACCCCGTGGTCGGCGAGAAGAACTGGCTGTTGTCGCCGGCCGGTGTGTTCAGGTCGCCGATGAGACGCGGGGGATTGCTCCAGGTCGGGTAGACATACGCGTCGAGGCGGTCCGCGTCCATCGCCTGGAGCACGGCGCCGCGTACGGCATCGCGATACGCACGCTCGGCGGCACACGCCGGCGTCTCGGGCCCATTCGACGGCCCCTGTTCCGCCTGCTCGAGCCTGCGCTGCACGGTCGGATGGAACTTCCCGCCCGCCACAACCTCGCTCAGCGAGGCCACGGGGACCTTCCCGGCACGCGCGGCGAAGAACGCGTTGATGTCGTACTTGAATCCCATGCACGACATCCCGGGCTGCCGGCGGGTGCCGTCCAGCTTCACCGCTGCAGGGTCGACGATGGTGGCACCGGCACGTCGGAGGTCGTCGACCGCGCGCATGAACACCTGCCGCACTTCGGGATCGGTCGTGTCGCTTTCGTACGCCTGGCGCAACACGCCGATGCGCGCGCCGCGAAGCGGGTGTGTCCGCAGTCCGGCCACGTAGTCCGGCATGGACCGGCCCCGCGCCGCGGCGGTTGCCGGATCGTCAGGGTCCTCGCCGACAACCACCTGGAAGATGCGCGCCGCATCCTCGACCGTCCTGGCCATCGGGCCCGCGATGTCGGCGAGCAGGTTCAGCGGGAACACGCCGCTCCGGCTCGTCAGGCCCATCGTGGACCTGATGCCGACCAGCGCCTGGTGCGACGACGGCCCGCGAATCGAGTTGCCCGTGTCGGACCCGAGCCCCGCGGCTCCGAAGCTGGCGGCCACGGGCGCCGCTGTTCCCCCACTCGAGCCCGCCGTCACGCGATCGAGCGCGTACGGGTTCTTGGTATACCCGGGGAGGATGGAGCTGACCGTTTCGTACGGCGTGAACGCCCACTCGGCCAGGTTCGACTTGGCCAGCACGATGGCCCCTGCCGCCTTCACACGCCGCACGAGGAACGCATCCCTGGCGGGCACGTATCCGACGAGCGAGAGCGACCCGTTGCTGCTCTGCAGTCCGGCCGTCTCGAAGTTGTCCTTCACGATGAGCGGCACGCAGTGGAGCGGACCGGCCCAGTCGCCGGTGCGCGCGCGGGCGTCCAATGCATCGGCATCAGCCAGTGCGCCGGGATTGATGGTCACAATCGCGTTGATGCCAGGCCCGGTTTTGTCGTACGCCTCGATCCGGCGCAGGTAGCTGCCGACCAGTTGGCGGCAGGTGAAGCCCCCGCTGCGCAGCGCATCCTGGATCTGGGCGATGGTGGCTTCCTCGACGACGAACGCGGCTGGACGCTGGGCGGACATCGGTGAGCCGATCGCAAAGGCGAGCAGCGCGATCAGCACGAAGGCGGTGAGTTTCAGGCGCACGGGCACGAGCCGATCTTAGCGTGCAGCAACGCCTGCGTCAGGTGAGCGTCAGAGAGTGACCGGCGAGGCCGGAAGGGCACTGCCGCACTTCTGGCAGAGCACCTCATCGAACTCTTCTCCGCAGTCGGTGCAACAGGCCTGCTGTCGTTCACGGTCGCACCAGGCCAGGTCGCCGCCGCAGCCGCGGCAGCGCGCGCCGTCCTCCACGTAGCCGCACGCCGGGCATCGAGACTCGACCCACAGCGGTTCGGGACGCACCCCATGACGACGGAGGTATGCGCGGCAGGAGGTCAGAAAGTCATACAGACCGGTATCCGTTGCGGGCAGAGCCTCCATCGCGGCTTCGGCAGCCGTCACGACGATATCGACAGCGATGACAAGGTCGAACGTCCAGCCGGTCCTCGGACCTGCGTGAAACACCGTCTCCAACCTGTCGACCGCCGCTTCCAGGGACGTCAGTGCGGGGCAGTCTCGTTCGAGCGCCCGCGCCGACGCTGCAAGGGTCCGGCGCGCCGACGCTATCAGACTCAGGACCTCATCGGGGTTCTTCGCGGCGTCGCGGCGTCGGAGCAATCTCAGTGTCGCGACGGCGCCGATGACCGCAGCGAGCGCCAGCGTGACGACAAGCGCCATGGGTTGTGCCTTTCAGGAGTCGAGTGACGAGCTTCAATCTCCCCTCAGCGGATCTCGCTGCCGTCCGGCGCAAAGCACCCGACGCCGTTGTGCGAGCCGCCGCGCCCATCGCAGCGCTCGAAGTCGGTCTGCGGCACATAGCTGAAGTCGCCGCTGCCCGCGTCGCCGGCGTCGAGCCGCGACTGCATGGCGCGCCACGCCGCCGCCGCGCGCTGCTCCAGCGCAGCCAGTTCCGCGCGGGGATCGCCAGCCACTGCACGGCAATCGACGGCACGCGCGGTCGCCACGTCGAGGCAATGCCGGTCGAGCCCTGCGCCGGACTGCAGCCTGGCCATCCAGAGCAGCCGCGGTGGCGCTGCCCCGTTGGACACGAACCGGAGATCGGCTGCGGCATACGTCGCCGGCTGGCCTGCCGCACGCTGCCGCTCGACGAGCAGCGCAAGGTCGGTAATCGGCAGCGGAATTCCGCGCGGGCCGAGCACCTGGCCGCTGCGCGGAGCCGTGAACACCACGGGAACGCCGCTGCCGTTCCTGGCCGGACTCACGAGCAGAAAACGGTCGAGCGCCCGGGAGTAGAAGCCGATGGTGACGCTGCTGTCTGGCGTCAGCAATCCACGCGCGTCGAAGCCGGTCATCGACACGTACTCGAGGCGCGCATCCCGCTGCCACAACTCCGCTACGAGCGCGGCACGCGCCGTCCATTGGGAGACGTGGTTCCGCGGCGGAATGCGCGAGAGCGTGACGACCCTGGTGAGCCCGGGTTCTCCGTCGCCGGCCCGTGCCGGTGTCCCGGCCAGCTCACCGTACGCGGACCGGAACCGCAGTTGCGTTCCACTGCGCTCGTACGACCCTCTGTCTTCGAGTCCGGTCGCCATCCGTCGAACGTAGCCGCCACTGCTGGCCGATGTGAACCGGCCGGCATCCACGACGAACTCCGGCCCGCCGGTTGAGACGAGGGCGTAGCTGCCGTCCGACTCGATGCGCATGAAGAAGGCTCCGCTCTTCTGCATCGAGCTGGTCATCGTGGTGCCGGTCATCTGCCAGGCGCCAACCAGCGAACCGTCGACCGTGGCGCCAGCCGTCGCGCCGCAGGCCGCACACACCAGGGACATGAACAGCACGATCGTGCGCATGGAACTCCAGCGATACGGAGGATACAGCCGTCCGTGGCCGGGCACAGTGTAGCAACTCTTCAGGGCGCCGGCTGGTCCTGGCTTCCGTGAAGTCCGGAGCACCTGCGTGCGCCGTTGCACGAGGGGGCAAGGCTCGCGCATCCGAGCTCAAGCGGGACGTCCGGCCTGCCGATTCCCGCGATGAGCGGGGCTCGTGTGCCCCGCCATGAATTCGGACGAGATGAGTATGCGTTCACCTACCCGACCGCATCGCAGTATCTTCCTGCTCGCCCTCGCGAGCATCGCCGTCGTGCTCGTCAGCCCCCTGCGTTCGCAGGGACCGCCGGCGCCCGGGCAGATCGTCGTCATCAACGGACGCGAGGCCGTGGCCGGTGAGGTGCTCGTGCGGACGCGCCCGTCCGCGCAGGCTGCCCAGCAGCGCGCGCGTGTCGCCGCGTCGGCGGCGGCCGACGAGGCCGAGACCATCGGCCGGACCGGCATCCACCGGATGCGCTCGCGGCGGCTCAGCACCGCACAGCTCGTCTCGCAGCTCTCGCAGGATCCGGACGTCGAGTACGTCGAACCCAACTGGGTGCTGCGCGCGAACGTCCTGCCGAACGACTCGCTCTTCACCAACCTGTGGGGCCTCTTCAACACCGGTGTGAACACGTGGGGAGGCGGCGGCACCTCCGGAGACGACATCGACGCCCCCTCCGCCTGGAACATCACGACCGGGTCACGTGCCATCGTGGTCGGCGTCGTGGACACCGGCGTGAACTACAGCCATCCGGACCTGGCCGCCAACATGTGGTCCGCTCCTTCACAGTTCACCGTCACCATCGCCGGACAGGCGATTACGTGCGCAGCCGGCACCCACGGCTTCAATGCGATCACCCGCACCTGCGATCCGATGGACGATGCGGCGACGCCGCATGGGACGCACGTGGCCGGCACCATCGGCGCGGTCGGCAACAACGGGCAGGGCATCACCGGCGTGAACTGGGTGACCAGCATGATGGGCCTGAAGTTCCTCGGCTCGAACGGCTCGGGCTCGACGTCCAACGCGATTCTCGCGATCGACTTCGCGCTGCAGGCCAAGGCCATCTTCGGCGCCGCGGCCAACGTCCGCGTCCTCAACAACAGCTGGGGCGGCGGCGGCTACTCGCAGGCGCTGGTGGACGAGATCACCGCCGCCAACAACGCCAACGTCCTCTTCGTCGTGGCGGCCGGCAACGCCCACCAGAACATCGACGCGACGCCCGACTACCCGGCGTCGTACACCAACCCGAACATCCTCACCGTGGCGGCCACCGACAACAACGACGCCATCGCCAGCTTCTCGAACTACGGCCCCACGGCCGTGGACGTGGCCGCTCCGGGCGTGGCGATCTACTCGACGGGGCTCGGCAGCGCGTACCTGAGCCTGCAGGGGACGTCGATGGCCGCGCCGCACGTGGCCGGAGCCGCGGCACTCACGCTCGCGGGATGCAGTGCCACGACGGCGGAACTCAAGGCGCAGCTGATGTCGACCGTGGACGTCGTACCGGGGCTGTCGACCACCGTGGGCACGAGCGGCCGCATCAACGTGGCACGCGCGCTCTCGACGTGCGCCAAGCCCACGGTGACCGCCATCACGCTTGCGGCCAACAAGACCGCGCCGCAGGCGGTCAACACCACGGTGACGTTCACCGCGACGCCGGCGGGCGGGCAGTCGCCGTATCAGTACCGCTGGGCCGTGTGGAACGGCTCGGCGTGGACCGTATCGGCCTGGGGGTCGAGCAACACGTACGCGTGGACGCCAGCCTCGGTGAACAGCGGCTACAAGGTGGAAGTCCGGGTGCGCAGCGCCTGGGATACCGGTGCGCCGGAACTGACGAAGTCGATGGACTTCCCCATTTCGGCCGCCATCATCAGCGGGCTCACCAACACGCCTGACAAGGCGGCACCCCAGTTGCCTGGTACCACCATCACGTTCACGGCAGCTGCCACAGGCGGCACGGCGCCGTATCAGTATCGGTGGGCCGTGTGGGACGGCGCGGCCTGGGCGGTGACCGCCTGGTCCACGAGCAACACATACGTGTGGACACCGGCCACGGCGAATGCCTCGTACAAAGTCGAGGCGCGCGCGCGGAGTGCCGGCAGCGCAGCCGGTCCCGAAGCGACGCGCAGCGTGGACTACCCGATCAACGCGAAGGTGGCGTCCGTCGCGGTGGTGAGCGACAAGGCCCCACCGCAGGGTCTTGGCAGCACCATCACCTTCACCGCCACCCCGAGCGGCGGCGTCGCCCCGTATCAATACCGCTGGGCAGTATGGAACGGCAGCACCTGGGCGCTCACGGCGTGGGGGACGAGCAACACCTACGCGTGGACGCCGGGGTCGACCAACGCGTCGTACCGCGTCGAGGCGCGCGTGCGCGGCAGCTGGAACGCGGGGGGCGCCGAGGCCACGGGCGGCATCGACTTCCCCATCTACGCGAAGATCACCAGCCTGGCGATTGCCGCGAACAAGACCGCTCCGCAGAACGCGGGCACGACCATCACCTTCACGGCAACGCCCACCGGGGGTGTCGCACCCTATCAATACCGATTCGCCGTCTGGAACGGATCGGCGTGGACGGTCACCGCCTGGAGTTCGAGCAACCAGTACGCGTGGACGCCGGGGTCGGCCAACTCGGGCTACAAGGTAGAGGCACGCGCCAGGAGCGCGTGGGACACCGGTCCGCCGGAGGCCACGCAGTCGATGGACTTCGCGATTCAGTGACGCGGCACAACGGGTGAGCTCCAACCTCTGACCCGATGTCCCGGGTTCTCAGCGCGGCAGCGCCGGCATCCGATCCTTCGGGATGCGCGGCAGCATCTGGTCGCGCATGGCGAGGTGGTACACCGCCGAGGCAATCACCATCGCCGACTCCTGCGCATCGCGCTCGATGACGCGCTCGTAGGTGTCCAGGTTCGTGTGCCACGTGTGCGAGTTGTACTCGATGGGGTCCTGCTGCACGCCGATGCCGGGGAGCCCCGCCTCGTTGAACGAGGTGGAATCGGTGCCGCCCCTGCGGCGGCTCTCGGTGGCGTTGACGCCGAAGAAGCCGTTGTCCTCGAACGCCTTCGTCGCCTCGCGCAGGATCGCGGCGGCCTGCGGCGGCCCGAACACGCTCATGCCGCGTGCACGGCCCGTCCCTGAGTCGATGTTGAAGTAGCCCGCAAACGTGGCGTGCTCCGGCCTGGGATCCTCCACCATGCCGAAGTGCTGCTTCACGTAGGCCTGCGATCCGAGCAGCCCCTGCTCCTCGCCGCTCCACAGCGCCACACGGATCGTGCGCCGCGGCTTCACGCCGAGTGCCTGCAGAATCCGGATCGCCTCCAGCATCGTCGCGCACCCGATGGCGTTGTCGGTGGCGCCCGTGGCGGAGTGCCAGGAATCGATGTGCCCGCCGAGCATCACCACTTCCTGCGCGCGATCGGTCCCGGGGATTTCGGCGACGACGTTATACGCGGTGCGCCCTTCCGGGTAGGTCCGGTTGACGATGTCGAGCTCGAGCTGCACGGTGAGTCCGTCGGCCATGAGGCGCGACAGCCGGCCGTAGTCTTCGTTGCGCATGACCACCGTCGGCACCGCCTTCGCGACATCGAACGTGCGGTTGTTGAACGCGCGGATCTGGCCATGTTCGCGGCCCGCGTCGTTGACGCGCCCGAGCGCCCCCGCCGAGACGAGGAACTGATCCACCTGCTCGGCGAGCTGGCCGGGCGGCACGAGGTCGGCGTTTGTCGGCGCGGCGGGGGCCACCGGCGGCTGCGGTGTGGGCAGATTCGACGCGCTGTACTGCGTGCGCACGTCGTTGTCCTCCCGCCGCTTCGGCGGCGGCTGAATGGTGACCGGCACGGGCGTCGGCGCACCAACGAGGACGATGCGCCCCTTCACTTTGGCGCGGTTGTCGTCGAAGAAGCGCTCCAGCTCGGCTTTCGTCGGTCGCGTGGGGACGATGAGCGGCACGGCCTGCGCCGTGACGGGGCCGTTAGTGCCTGGCGTCCACGCCAGCGCCTCGGTGACGAGCGCGTCCTTCACGGGCGCGACGACGTGCACCGAGAGCCTCTCGTTCACCCACCCGGGGTGTCCGAACTCCCACGGCTCGAGGTGGGCGTTCTTCAGGCCCCACTTCGTGGTCTCGGTCACGACCCAGTCCTGTGCGGCCTTCAGGTTGGGCGACCCGGTGAGCCGGGGACCGTACACGTCGGTCAGGTAGTGCAGCGTCCGTAGTATCTGCGAGCGCTCGGTGGCCTCGCGGCGGATCTTCCACTGCATGTCATGGTCGACCTGCTCCTGCGCGAGCGTGAGGGTGGTCGCGGCGACAAGGCATGCGCCGATAACGAACGGCAAGTGACGTGGCATGACGCATTCTGCCACGAGGCCAGGTCCGCCTGAAGGCGGACCCCACGACCGACGGCTTCGCCCGCAGGTCCGCCTGAAAGCGAACCCGGCGAGTGTCCGGGTCGGGGGCTCAATCGTGGGGGCCGGCTTCAGCCGGCCCTTGTCACCGCACGTAGCGCCGGGCGGTCGGACCGAGGTCGACGTCGGTTGCGGTCGCACTCGGGTTCACGTCCACGCTGATCGTCGAGGCATCGAGCATCTGCACGGCAAGCACGCCACGCTGCACGCCGGGTGCGTCGCCGGCCCCGCCGGCCTGGAGCAGCCGGTAGACGACCTTGCCGCTGCCCGGCGTGATGTCGCGCGGGTCCGGCCCGTTCGACGCCACGGCGAAGGCTCCCACGAGCGGAAGCGTGCCGCCTATCGCCACACGAAGGCGCGACGGGTCGTAGTTGTCGTAGACGAACGCCAGGTGCCGGGGCCACGCCGAGGCGACGGCGCTCTCCCCCACCGGCGTGCCGTCGAGAAACCAGTCTCCAACGAGCCGGCCGGGTTCGTCGTAGGCGAAGCGGCCGTCCAGGTTCGAACTCACCGCCTGGACGCGGCCGTACATGCGGCTGCGCAGCGGCTCCTCGAAGTACGGCAGCGGCGCGTCGCCGTGCAGGCTGGTGCCCGGGAACCGCAGCGGGTTCACGAAGTAGACCGTCTTCTGCTCGTTCATGACGCCGAGATCGATGCCGTAGGCGACGGACCCGGTCACGCCAATCCGTTGACCCGCGGTGAGCATGGCGCCCTGCTGGATGGACGGATCGAGCACCACGTGCGCGAGGTAGTAGATGGACGTGCCGGCGCGCACGCCGATCTGCGACTCCGCGCCGCTCACCAGGATGAACTGCACCCGTCCGTCTCCGGGCGCGTACACCGGCACCGCACCCGTGAAAGGCGTGTTCGGGATGCGGTTGTAGAAGTAGATGTGGTCCGATGGGAACGTGTGCCCCGGCGGGTTCAGGTTGCCGAGCGGCACGATGAAGCGGATCTCGCTCTCGTCCAGCGGCGAGGCGCGGAAGACGAGCGGTGCGCCCGCATCCGGCTGGTTCGCGGTGTCGCTCGGCTCCGTCACGCCGTGCGAGCAGGCGGCCGCGAGCGCGAGCATCCCAATCGCCGCAGGCAGGGTGATGGTCCGGAGCCGCTGCAGCCGAGGGATACGAGCAGGCATGAGCTGAGACATCCTTGACTGTCTATCGGCCAGGCGGGGCAGGCACAGGAGAACCCTCGCGGGCCCGTTGGGGCAGGACGGACTGATACACTGCTGCCTGCCGGTTTACAGGATGACCCCAGAGGAGACGGTAATGAGCGGACAGTCCAGGACGACTCCACAGACGATCAAGGATCTGCAGCCCGTGAAGGGTGGCCAGGTGACTGGCGGCCGCAAGTCGGGCGAGGGTCAGAAGGACTAGCGGTCCCATTCCGGAGTGCCCGTGGATTTCGGTGAGATCGTCAAGCGCTGGCTGGTCCCCGGCTCCACGTCACTCCTCTTCGCCGGCGTGGTGGGCGGCGCCGCGCTGATCCTGGCCGGGCCGGTCACGCGCGGATACGGACAGCTGCTGATCGTCGGCCTCGCGCTGCTCTACTGGGTCCTGAGCCTGCCGGCCGTCGCCGCCGCGCTCATCGCCGGACTGGGCACGCGGTTCGGCCGCATCGACGCGTCGGCCAGCGCGCATGGCATCCGCGCGCTCGTCGCCATCGGCAACGGCAGCGTCCACTACACCGACGGACGGCAGCATGTGGACTACCTCGCGCGCCGGTCGGTCTACTGCGCCTTCGAAGCGGCTCGGGTCTTCGCGCTGCTCACGCCCGAACTCGTCATCACCACGGGCGGCCCGCCCGGACCGCCACCCGCGAAAACCGAGGCCGAACTCCTTCGCGATCTCCTGGTCGGCTTCGGCGTGCCCGCCACGGCCATCGTGGTCGAAGGCGCGTCGACGACCACCGAGCAGCAGGTCGCGCACGTTCTAGCGCTGCTGGCCAAGCGCCACATCGACGGCCCCATAGCCGTGATCACCACGACGGCGCACATGACGCGCGTCGCGGCGCTCTTCGCCGCGTGCGGTGTGGCGATCGTGCCGTCGGTCACGCCTGAACTGCTCTACGACGACGGGCGCACGGGGGTGGGACGATGGCTGCCGTCGATGTCATCGCTCATCGGCAGTTCGTCCGCGATGTACGAGTACCTCGCCAATCTGCAGCGCGCGCTGCTCCCTGGATCGGCACGAACCTCATGACCACAGGCCACCCGCCGTCGTTCACCGTCGATGGCGTTTTCGACCGGTTCGTGCCCGCGCGCAGCACCTCGCCGGCGGAGGCCCTGCAGCTCCGCCTCATCCTCGGCGGCGCGCTCCTCGGATGCATCGTCTCGCTGGCGTCGCTCGTGCTCTCGCTCGCGCAGGGGCAGGCGAGTTCCGCCGCCGCGATCGGCGCCTTCGGCGGCGGCTGCCTTGGCCTGGTCGTCGGTGTACGCCTCGGCGCACGCCTCCGCTCACTGCGCATCTCGGCGCTCGCCCTCGTCAGTGCGTTCCTGGTGATCGCGAGCCTGCAGACCGTCGACCTGCAGTGGCAGCAGTTCAAGTGGCTCGCACTCCTGCCGATGCTCTCCCTGTTCCTGGACGAGCCGGCGACGAACCGCCGCGGCTTCAGGGGACGCGTCGCCGCGCTCTGGAGCGGGACGGCACTGGCCGCGGCCCTGGCGTTCTTCATCGTGGCCGCGAACCGGGCCGGCTGGACGTTCGGCATGCAGACGGACACGGCCGGCTGGGCCTCCCTCACCGCCTCGCTGGTGGACGAATTCCTCTTCGTGGGCAGCATCGCCGGCCTGCTGACCATCCACGACGTCGCGCTCCGCAAGTCCGAGGTCGAGCTCGACATGCTGCGGTCGATGCTCTCTGTTTGCGCCTGGTGCCGCCGGATCCATGACGACGAGGAGGGCTGGGTGCAGATGGAGCGCTACATGACACGCCACAGGGGCGCCAGCCTGACGCACGGCATCTGCCCCGATTGCGAAGCGAAGACGATGGCGGAGATCGAACGCAGGCGCTAGCGCGCGGCGCGCAGGGGACTGGTCAGAAACGAAGAGCCCGGCGGGCCATGTGCCGCGCCGGGCTCCAGGTCGTTCAGGAGCGGAGCGTCCTCAGTCGTAGTACTCGCGACCGAGATGGGTGATGAGTTCCTCACCCATGATGTAGCGCAGCGTGTTCTTCAGCTTCATCAGCTGGATGAACAGGTCGTGCTCCGGGTAGAGATCCTTCGGCACCATCGGGCTCTTGAAGTAGAACGAGAGCCACTCCTGGATGCCCTTCATCCCCGAGCGCTTCGCCAGATCCAGGAACAGCGCCACGTCGAGGACGATCGGCGCCGCCAGGATGCTGTCGCGGCAGAGGAAGTTGATCTTCAGCTGCATCGGGTAGCCGAGCCAGCCGAAGATGTCGATGTTGTCCCAGCCTTCCTTGTTGTCGCCGCGCGGCGGGTAGTAGTTGATGCGGACGACGTGGGAGATGTCCTTGTAGAGATCGGGATAGAGCTGGGGCTGGAAGATGTAATCGAGCGCGCCCTTCTTGCTCTCTTCCTTCGTCTTGAACGACTCCGGATCGTCCAGCACCTCGCCGTCGCGGTTGCCGAGGATGTTGGTGGAGTACCAGCCGTTGACGCCGATCATGCGGGCCTTGAGGCCGGGCGCGATGACCGTCTTGATGAGCGTCTGGCCGGTCTTCATGTCGTTGCCGCAGACAGGCGAGCCGGTCTTCGCGGCGAGTTCCTGCAGGGCGGGCACTTCCGCGCTGAGGTTCGGCGCGGCGTTGCCGTACGGCAGCCCTTCGCTGATCGCCGCATACGCGTAGATCATGCTGGAGGCAATCGCCGGATCGCTCGTCTCGAGCCCCTTCTCGAACGCGGCCAGCGACTGGTGGCACGGCGCTTCGGTCAGGAACACTTCGGTGCTGCCCGCCCAGATGACGACCAGGCGATCGCAGTTGTTGTCGGCCTTGAACTTGCGGATGTCGGCGACGAGCTGGTTGGCGAGATCCTTCTTGCTCGTGCCCTTCTTCACGTTCGGGCCGTCGAGGCGCTTCACGTACTGGCGATCGAAGACGGCCGGCATCGGCTTGATGGCGGCGAGTTCGTCCTTGATCTGTTCGAGGAGCTTCTCCTCGAGCACGCCCGCGTGCTTCGCGGCCTCGTAGCAGTTGTCTTCGAAGATGTCCCAGCCGCCGAACACGATGTCGTTCAGCGTCGCGAGCGGGACGAAATCCTTGATGAGCGGGGAGCGCCCGTCGGTACGCTTGCCCAGGCGGATGGTGCCCATCTCGGCCAGCGAACCGATCGGCTTCGCGAGACCCTTGCGGATCGCGAAGACGCCGGCGATGGTGGTTGTGCTGACGGCACCAAGTCCGACGAGCAGGACGCCAAGCTTGCCCTTGGCGGGAGCGATTTCAACAGGTGTAGACACGAAGAAAAACTATATCATCAACGGTTGATGTTCTCCTTCAGGGGAAAAAGCAACCCGTACATGCTCATCGTCGGCATGACCGGCGTGAAGATGGGCGACCGGTTCCTGCAGATTGGCTGCTCCGACGGTGGAGCGCTGGCTGCCGTCGCCGCCAAGGTGGGCCTCTCGGGGCGGGCGTCCGCGATGGTGCCCGACACGGCCACCGCGGTGAAGGCCCGCAAGGGCGCCGAGCGCCAGGGCGTGCTGGTCGACGTGGAAATTGCGGATCCAACGGCCCTGAAAACCGACGACACCGACTTCGATCTGGTCGTCGTGGACGATGTCCAGCGGCAGTTCGCCAGCGCCGACACCGCAACTCAAGCAGCGGTCGTGGGTGAAGCCATACGGATCCTGAAGCCGGGTGGTCGCGTGCTCGTCATCAGCGCCATGCCCGCCGAGGGCCTCGCGGCGCTGCTCGGCGGCGCAAAGGGGCCGCTGTTCGACGCCGAACCGGCCCTCAAGGCCGGCGGGTGCAAATTCGTGCGCGTGCTGGGCGAGAAGGAAGGGTTGCGGTTCGTCGAGGGGACGAAAGCAAGGTCCGCCTGACCAGCCTTCGCCAAGGCTACGGCGGTCCGCCAAAGCTTCAGCGACGGCGGAAGGCGGACACTACACCGGGCCGGTCGACCGCTCGTCGTGCCCACCTTCAGGTGGGCCTCCCCTCACCGCAGACACGTCAGGTGGCGGCCGCCGTCGACCGGAATCGTTTCGCCGGTCATCCACGCCGCGGCGTCCGACGCCAGGAACAGGATCATCGCCGCCACTTCGTCGGGCTGACCCGGTCGGCCGAGCGGGTGCGTCTCCTTCGAACGCTGGAGAAACGCCGCGTACGCCGTGTCGTCCATCCCGCCGCGCTTGTGCAGGTTGGTGATCGTTACGCCCGGATTGACGCCGTTCACGCGCACCCCGAACGGTGCCATCTCGAGCGCCGCGCAGCGCGTCAGGTGGTCGATGGCGGACTTGCTGACGTTGTAGGCGAGCACGCCGGCAAACGCGCGGAGTCCGTTCACGCTCGAGACGTTCACGATGCAGCCCTTGCGTTCCTTGAGATGCGGTACCGCCGCGCGCATCAGGCGGAACGGCGCCTTCACGTTCACGTTCATCATCGCGTCCCACTTCGTATCGTCGGTCGCTTCGATGGTGCCGGTGGCGATGACACCGGCGGCGTTCACCAGGATGTCGAGGCCGCCGAAGGCCTGGACCGCCGCCGTCACGATGCGCTCGGCCGAGCCGTCGGCCGTGATGTCGGCCGCGCACGTCGCCACGGTGGCGCCCGAGGCGCGTGCCGTTGACGCCGCCTCGCCCAGCGCCGTCTCATCGCGCCCGACGAGCAGCACGCTCGCCCCCTGCGCCGCGAATCCCAGGGCCGCAGCCCGACCAATGCCGCTGGTCGCGCCGGTGACGATGACCGACTTGCCGGTAAAGGTAGCCATAGGGCGCCTAGTGTAGCCCGGCCCGCAGGACACCGGCAGTCCTCGGCGGAGCACACCAGAACCGGACGGCACGACACAGGGCGCTCTTTTCGGCCAGAATCGAGCCGATCGCGGCACGCCGGCCGCGGCAGACCTTTTGCCTCGGAGGCCGATCGACCATGCGCTGTACGTCCTCCATCGTGGCCCTGGCCCTGGCAGGCGCCGTCGGAACCCTGGCGGCCCAGCAGCCGCCCGCGCGGCCGGGCGACGCCCGGCAACTGCCAGGGTTCACGAGCGGTGTCGACCTCGTGAACGTCACCACGACGGTGTCCGACGACGCGGGCCGCTTCGTGCCGGGCCTGCACCAGGACGACTTCACGGTCTTCGAGAACAACGTGCGGCAGGAGCTGACCTACTTCAGCGCGGAGCGCGTGCCGGTGAGCCTGGGCATCGTGCTCGACACCAGCGGCAGCATGGCGGGCGAGAAGATGGACGATGCCCGCGGCGCGCTGGACCGGTTCCTCTACGAACTGCTCGACGAGCGGGACGAGGTCTTCCTGAACCGCTTCAGCGACCATCCGATCCCCATCGAGGGGTGGACGACAGACCGGGCGCGCCTGTCACGGGCGATCTCGCGGATCACGCCGAACGGCGGGACCGCGCTCTACGACGCCGTGCTGGAGTCGCTGCCGCTCGTGAAGCGCGGCCACCACCAGAAGAAGGCGCTGCTGATCATCTCCGACGGCAACGACACCTCCAGCATCGCAACGCTCCGCGAGGTGCGCGACGCGGTCCACGACAGCGAAGTGCTGGTCTACGCGGTCGGCATCGACGCCGAGAGCGTGGAGGACCGCTTGCGGAACCGCGCACCGCAGCAGCCGCGCTTCCCTGGCCAGCCGCGGTCGCCCTTTCCGCCGCGAGCGCCCGGCAGGCCCGGCGGCGGCCGGTATCCGATCTTCCCGCAGATCTTCGGGCCCGGACGCGGCGTGGCCGGCAACATCAGCGACGAGCACGTGAACGATGCGGCCCTGCGCGACATCACGGACGACAGCGGCGGCCGCACCGAGATCATCCGGTTCTCGCGCGACCTGAATCCGGCCACGGCCAGCATTGCCGACGAACTGAGCAAACAGTACTCACTCGGGTATGCCTCCTCGCTGCCGCGGGACGGCCGGTGGCACGAGATCCGGGTCGAGGTTCGCGACCGCTCGTTGCGGGTGCGTGCACGCCGGGGCTACATCGCAAGCTAGAATGACGCGGTGTCACTTCTCGCGACCGCCCTGGGCCTGAGCCTTCTGGGCTCGTTCGGCGGCCTGCTCGTCGCGTCCGCGCTCCTGCTGTTCAAGGAATCGCTCCGCACCCGCCTCGTCCCGTGGCTGATCAGCTACGCCGTCGGCACGCTGCTCGGCGCGGCATTGCTCGCCCTGCTGCCGGAGGCGCTCGCGGAACTGTCGCCGCGCCAGGTCTTCAGCTCCCTGCTCGCCGGCATCGTCGTCTTCTTCGTGCTGGAGAAGCTGGTGCTGCTGCGCCACTGCCACACCGACGACTGCCACGTGCACGGCGCGGCCGCGCAGCTCGTGATCTTCGGCGACGCGTTCCACAACTTCATCGACGGGGCCATCATCGCCGCCGCCGTGCTCACGTCCGTGCCGCTCGGGGTCAACGCGGCCATCGCGATTGCGGCGCATGAAATCCCGCAGGAGGTCGGCGACATCGCCATCCTGCTGCATTCCGGCTACTCGCGGCGCAAGGCACTCATCCTGAACATCGCGTCCGGCGCCGCCGGCATCGCGGGGGCGCTCTTCGGCTACGGCATGGTCAGCGTGCTGCCGCACATCCGGCCGTTCGTCATCGCCTTCTCGTCGGCCAGCATGCTCTACATCGCGATGTCCGACCTGATCCCCGACCTGCATCGCGGTTCCGTGGACAAGAACTCGCTGCGGCAGGTGCTGCTCATCGCGGCCGGCATCGGCACCGTGGTGCTGCTCGGGCAGTTCGGCGCGTCCTAGGACGCTGACGGTCCGCCTGAAGGCGGACCCCACGACAGACTCGCGGCCCGCGCAGACTCGCAGCCCGCGGGTGGCCCCCGCGACAGACACGCTGAGACGCTCGTGGGGTCCGGCGTCAGCCGGGCTCGTGGGGTCCGGCTTCGTGGGGCCTGGCTTCGTGGGGTCCGGCTTCAGCCGGACCTGTGGGAGGAACGGTGGCGATCGACAAGGCGAGCCTGGCAACGGTCGAGAAGATGTGGCGCCGCGAGGTCGAGGCGGCCACCACCTACCGGCATCTCGCCGAACGGGAGCGCGATCCCAAGCGCCGCGACATCCTGAACCGCCTCGCCGACCAGGAAGACCTGCACGCCGATCGATGGGCGGCCCGCATCGAGGCGACGACCGGCGTGCGCCCCGACCGGCAGGCGGTGGAGGGCGGCCTCACCTGGTTCCAGCGCATCTCCGATCCCAACGTGGTGCTGCATCGGCTCGAACAGGAAGAGAACCGCGCCGAGGCCGAGTACGACGGGCTGATGCACCGGCTGACGGACCCCGAAGACCGGCGGATCGCCGAGGAGGCGAAGCTCGAGGAAGCGGACCATGCCGTGATCCTGCGAGGGCTCGCCGGCGGCTCGATGCCGACGCCGAGGTCGGCGCTCGACACCATCCTGCGCCGCGAACGCTGGCACGTGCGCGGCACCGGCTGGATCGGCGACGCCATCTACGGCGTCAACGACGGCCTGGGTGCGGTGTTCGGCATCGTGTCCGGCATGGCCGGCTACACCGGCGGCAGCGAAGTGGTGCTGGCGGCGGGCCTGGCCGGCACGCTGGCGAGCGCGCTCTCGATGGGGGCGGGGGCCTACCTGGCCTCGAAGTCGGAGCGCGAAGTCTACGAATCGGAGATCGCTCGGGAGAAGGCAGAGATCGAGGCCGACCCGCACGAGGAACTCGTGGAGCTGGAGCTGTTCTACCAGCTCAAGGGGTTCTCACCCGACGAAGCGCACGCCATGGCCGAGCGGCTCCAGAAGGAGCCTCAGCAGTTCCTCAGGACCCTGGTGCACGAAGAGCTCGGCCTGTCCGAGGAGTCGTTCCCGAATCCGCTCCGGTCGACGATCTCGGCCACCATCTCCACCGCCATCGGCGGCTTCATCCCGATCATCCCGTTCTTTTTCACGGTCGGTATGCCGGCGGTGATCGCCTCCTTCGTCATCAGCACGGTGGCGCACTTCGCGGTCGGCGCCTCGAAGGCGCTGGTGACCACGCGGCCGTGGTGGGCGTCGGGACTCGAGATGACCGCCGTCGGCATTCTCGAGGCCGCGATCACCTATGGACTAGGACTCGCCTTCGCAGCCTGAGGTTCCAGCCCGAGCCACCTGCATGGTCCACCTGAAGGTGGACCCCACGAATGCGCAGTCGTCGTTCACTTGAAGGTGGAACCCACGAGCGCCCCGGACGCAGTTGTCGCGCCCATGGCACTCGTGGGGTCCGGCTTCAGCCGGACCTGTTGTCCTGACCTGTCGGGGTGACAGCGATCGCGCCTCACCGGCGCGGCGCGCGAATTCCTTCGGGATCTCCACAGCTCACGCGTGGCACTCTGCTTGATCACTGCCTCTGCCAGAGGCGACACCGACCGTCGCCACATCGTGCCTGGGAGGCGCATCATGAAGACGTCCATCGGACTGTTCGTCGCCGGCCTGCTGCTCGCCGCGCAGAGCGTCATGGCTCAGCCCGCCGAGCGCAAGGACCTGCAGGTGTTCAACGACGTAGCCACCAGCGTCAACCGCTACGCCTGGTTTACCGTGTTCGACGATGTCTCGGCAGAGGTGAAGGACGGCGTGGTCACGCTGCAGGGCAAGGTCACCATGCCCTACAAGAAGAACGACATCGAGAAGCGGGTCGCGAAGGTGGAGGGGGTCCACACGGTCGTCAACCGGCTCGAGGTGCTGCCGGTCTCGACGTGGGACGATCAGCTGCGCTACCGTATCGCGCGGGCCATCTACGGCAACGCGAACTTCTGGAACTACGCTGCCTCGGCCAACCCGCCGATCCACATCATCGTGGAACGCGGGCGCGTCACGCTCACCGGTGTCGTGCAGAGCGAGGTCGAGCGCATGCTCGCGCGCTCTCTCGTCAACCAGGACGGCGTCTTCTCGGTAACCAACAAGCTGCTGACGGTGGCTGAAGCGCGTGACCAGCTCGAACACTCCTGAGACGTTCCCGATCGCCATCGAGGGCGGGCACGTGACGGCACGGCACTACGCCGCCACGCCGCCCCCGGTGGCCACGCTCGTCTTCGCGCACGGCGCCGGCAGCAGCCAGTCGCATCCCGCCATCACGACGTTCATGCATGCGCTGGCCGAGTGCGGCATCGAGGGCGTCACGTTCGACTTCCCGTACCGTGAACAGGGACGAAAGATCCCCGACCGCGCGCCTGTGCTCGAGCAGTGTTACGCCGCGGTGATTGCGCAGGTACGCGAGCGGCTTGCCTCGGCCAGGGACCAGCTGTTCATCGGCGGGCGTTCGATGGGCGGGCGCATGGCCACGCAGCTCGCGGCCCAGGATGCGCAGTTGCCGATTGCCGGCCTGGTGCTGCTCGGCTATCCGCTGCATCCGCCCGGCCAGCCCTCGAAGCGGCGCGACGCCCACCTGCCGCAGGTGGGGCGCCCCATGCTCATCGTGCAAGGCAGCCGCGACACGTTCGGCACGCCGGACGAGATGCGGCCGGTGTTCGAGCCGCTCGCCCCGCTCGCGACACTCCACATCGTGGAGGGCGCGGATCACTCGCTCGTCGTGTCACGAACCGCGTCGAAGCAGGCGCCGGTGAACGACGCGATCCGGCGTGTCGTGGTCGACTGGATGACCGCGATCACGCGAGCGGACGCAGCCACGCGGCCACCCCAGCGGTGAACGCGTCGGTCCACTTGTGGCCGGCGTCGAGTTCGAGCACCGTCACGTCCACACCCGCCTCACGCAGCCTCGACTCGTCAGCCGCACGCTTCTCTTCATCGTAGAAGCCGTCGCGCACGCCCCAGCCAATGAGCACACGCGGGAGCCGGCCGAGCTGCGCGTGTGTGAGTTCAGGAGGCACGTCGCCGCCGAGCGCGATGACACCCGCCGGGACCACGCGTCCGAGCACGGCGGCCCGGTACGCCATGCTGGCGCCCTGCGAGAAGCCGCTGAACAGCACCGAGCGCGGGTCGCCGAACTCGTGCGCGACAGCGCCGACCACGGCGTCGACATACGCGACGTTGTCGGCGATCAGCAGATCGCGGTCTTCCCGTGTCATCCAGCTGGCCGCCAGTTCCTCGCCACCACTCCGGTAGAAGCGATGCAAACCCTGGATGGCGACGAGGTCCAGTGGCAGGTCCCCGCGCACCGCCTGCAACCGTGCCAGCTGAATCGCCGCCTGTTCGGCGTACCCGTGAAAGCCGACGAGCAGCGGCCGCGGCCCGTCGCGCTCGACGATGTCCGCCAGATATCGGCCGTGCGTGGAGACCTGAATCGTCCGCTCGATGTGCATCGCCGCAGCGTACCGCAGCGGTGCGGCCGCTGTCGTGGGGGCCATCGTCCTGTGACCCATGGCGGCCGGTAGAATCATGGGGAATGGACGCCGATGGACTGCTCGCTGCCCGCACGCGTCCGCGCGGGATCCTCTTCGACTACGGCGGCACGCTCGTCGACGAAGTGCGCTACGACCCCGACGCCGGACTCGACGCGGTCCTCTCCCACGCCTCGACGCCGATCGACAGCGCGCGCCGACGCCTGGTCCGGGCCCGGGCCGCGCGCGTGGCGCGAGAAGTGGCGGACCGCCGCGGAGAACACCACGTCGAGACGCCGTGGATTGCCATGGCGCGCCTGGTCCATGAACCGTTCGGCACCACCTTCACGCAGTCGTGGGACGCACTGGCGCTCACGTTCTGGAACGCAGCCGTGACAACCGTGCCGACACCCGGCATCCACGCGGCGCTCGACGCGTGTCGCGCGGCGGGGATCCAGCTGGGCGTCCTGAGCAACTCATCGTTCGGGCCGGCGGTGATCACGCATGAACTCTCGAAGCACGATCTGGCCACGTACTTCGCGTTCGTGATGGTGACGGCCGACTATGCCGTGCGCAAGCCGAACCCGCTGGTGGTGGAAGCGGCTGTCGCGCGGCTCGGAACCGCGCCAGCGCAGACCTGGTTCGTGGGCGATCGGCTCGACACGGACGTCGCCGGCGCACGAGGCGCGGGCATCACGGCGGCGTGGTACGCACCAGGCGCAGACGCGACGGAGGGCCGTGCAGACCTCGTCATCCGGAGCTGGCCGGAGCTGGCCGCCCTCGTGACCGCCGGTGCGGCGGAGCGGAGCTGACGTGGCGAAGAAGGACGCACCGCTGCCGAAGATCAGGCAGGGCCGGTCGGGCATCGAAGGCTGGGGGGTCTTCGCGGCAGAGGACATCCCGAAGCACGCGCGCATCATCGATTACGCCGGCGAACTGATTCACAACAGCGAGAGCGAGGAGCGCGAGGACCGCTACGCGAAGGACGGCCAGGTCTGGGTATTCCGCGTCAACCGCAACTGGAGCCGCGATGCCAATGTCGGCGGCAACATCGCGCGCTTCATCAACCACTCCTGCACGCCGAACTGCTGGTTCGAGGTGGTGGACAAGGTGATCTGGATACGCGCC
This sequence comes from Vicinamibacterales bacterium, assembly GCA_046331345.1. Classification (GTDB taxonomy): domain Bacteria; phylum Acidobacteriota; class Vicinamibacteria; order Vicinamibacterales; family CAVVIG01; genus CAVVIG01. The sequence continues at coordinate 70,535 of JAXLRA010000012.1, forward strand.
GGCCGCAACATCCGCCGCGGCGAGGAACTCACCTACGACTACTCGATCATCGGCGACCGCACGATCCCGTGCCGCTGCCGGCCGGGCTGCACGAACAGGATCTGATGAATCGCCCCGTCCGCTCCGCAGTCGCCGTCGTGAACGTGCGCCTCAGGGCTCGGGCGTCACGAGCGGATGCTGCAGGATCAGGTGCTGTTCGACAACCTGGCCACCAACCAGGTGCTGCTGGATGATCGCCTCCAGCACGGGCGGGTCGCACTCGCCGTACCACGCGCCTTCGGGATAGACGACGGCAATGGGGCCGCCTTCGCAGACACGCAGGCAGTTCGCTTTCGTGCGGAGGATGCCGCCCTGCTCGGACAGGCCGAGTTCCTTCAGGCGTCCCTTCAGGAAGTTCCACGCCTCCAGACTCCGCGCCTTGTCGCAGCACTTCGGCGTGGTCTGGTCGCAGCAGAGGAAGATGTGGCGTGTCGCCACGTGTGCACCAATCGATTCGGCGACCTTGAGCTGTGAGTCGGACACGGAACAGGCTCCTCAACATTCGGAATTCAGATTTCAGAGTTCAGATTTCAGATTGAATGGCAGATCGCTGCGTGAATTCTCTGATTGCCACTCTGAAATCTGCAATCTGAAATCTGCAATGCGTTCGTCAGAAGCTGAGCCCTGAGCTGACCTGCACGCGCGTGGAGCCACCGCTGCCATGCGCGACGTCGACGGCAAAGCGGACCACGGTTGCCGTGAACCAGACGCCGCCGCCGATGCCGCGTTCGAAGTGCTGGTCGCGCAGGTGGTCACCCGCGTCGTAGACGGTGGCCGCATCGATGAACGCCCGGATGCCCACCTTGCCGACGTCGAGCGGATTGGTCAGCGGGAGGCGCCACTCGAGCGAACCGGCCGCCGTGGAATCGCCGGCCACCTCGCCGGCGCGAAAGCCGCGCAGCGTCGATGCGCGCCCGCGCAGCACCTGCAGATAGCCGGGCACCGGCCGGCTCGCCCCGTCGCGATACACCCGCACGGCCAGCGTGCTGGCTCCCGGACCCGGCAGGTAGACGTTCGCGTCGAGCAGCGTGCGGAGCGGCGCGTCGGCATCCCGCACCGCCAGACGCTCCACGGCCGCGCGTACGTAGACCGCGTTCCGCGACAACATCGGGTCGACGCGGGTATCCAGCGCCAGGTCCCCGCCGACGCGCGTCACCACATCGTCGGCCTCGCCGAAACGGACATCGTCGAGCCCGACCCATCCGCCCGCGCGGACGGCCCGCACGATTTCGCGCTCGCCGCGGGCCCACACCTGCCTGCGCGCATCGACATCGCCGAGGGCACGATTCTCCCGGTGCAGCACGGCACCGCCCACCCGCACACGCGTGAACCGGTTCGCGGCCAGGCGTTTCTCGACCTCCACGCCCGCGCGGCGTTCACCGCCCCATGTGAGCGGCACGGACACACGGGTGCGCGGGCCCAATGCGTCCGGGATGGCCACCAGCGCCCCCCACGTGAAGCCGTAGCCATCGTCGGAGCCCAGCAGGGGCAGGTACATCAGCGGTGGGCCGCGCTTGCGCACCGCGCGGGCGGGCTGGCCGTTCTTCATCGGCTGGATGCCGACGCGCCCTTCGTCGACGACGATGACGATCAGGATCTGGGACAGGTCGGCAATCGAGGCGAAGCGCTTCAGCACCTCGACACGCTGGAACCGCCCGGTGCGCTTCAGCCGCGCGGCAACGTCATCGAGCAGCGTCGGCGTAACCGAGGCTCCCAGCTCGATTCCAGCGAGGCGGATGACCTCCGTGTCGGCCGTCAGCGTATTGCCCTGCACGCGCAGCCCGGCCACGTGCTCGGCGGACGGCTGGCCGAACAACCCCAGCGTGAGCAGGAGTGCGAGCATCAGGGCTGATCCGGCACGACCCGCGACTGCACGTCGGGTTGCCGGTAGTTGTCGTAGGCCAGGGTGTACCGCATCCGCACCGAGCCCAGGGCGAGCTGCATGCCCACCTCCATCTCGAGCCCGCGAGGCAGCCACACATCCGGGAACGGCTGCCCCATCGTCATGGACGCGGTCACGCCGTCCACGCGGGCCAGCCACTGGCCGGGGAAGAAGTCCCACCCGAGGTCGTCGAACGTGTACTTCAGGATCTGGTGCGAGGCCGGCTGGATCCAGAGCGTGACCTTGGACGACTTGTTCATCAAGCGACGCATCTCGGCGTCGAAGCTCCGCTCGTCGTCTTTCTCGCGTGACGGGGGACGCCTGCGGTCGCCCTCCAGCTCATCGCGCATCTCGCGCCGGCGCTCCTCGGTGAAGAGCTTCTCGGGGTAGTACTCGATGCGAAGCACCTCGTGGCCATCCAGCGTTTCACGCCCGACGAGCGCATAGCGCCCCGCATCGAACCGGAAGCGCAGGAAGTAGGCGGACGAGATGAACTGCGGCTGCCGCGACTGCCGGATGAGGCCGTCGAGGTCGCGCGGCGCGGCGTCAGACGATGCGGCCGGGTCGGCCGGGGCAGCCCCGCTTCGGGCGTCCGCACGCGCATCGCGGCGCTTCGCGCGGTCCAGGAATTCCTGCTCGTACTTCTGCCGGTCGGCCTCGCTCACGGGTCCGCCGTTCACACGCAGCGGGCTCCGGACGAAGAAGCCATCGCGGATGAACCAGGTGTACTCCCGCCGCTCGCCCCAGAGGGGCGCATCGGACGGTCCGCGCATCTCGAACTGCTCGCGCTCGTCGAGCACGTACTGCTGGAGCTTGCGCCAGTTGGTGTCGCGCTGGTCGAGCACCTGGTGCATGAAGGCATCGAGGTCGGACTGCGCCAGCGGCCTGGCCATCCCCGCCGCCGCGACCAGCGCAACAGCGGCAATACCTGCGCACAGACGAAGCGGAGGGCGCACAGAATGGGACATCATGGCTGGACGGCTGACACTATCAGACGGCTCAACCCGCCGGGAGGTTCCTCCGGTGCGGCGATGGCCGGGCCACTGCTATGATGGGACACCGTTCGCAGGACGATGTCACCTTCCAAGAAACCGTCGAGACACACCTCGTCGTCTGAAGCCGTCACGAACAACGTGCGGGTCGAGGTGGAGTCCCAGTACGCGCCGGATCACTCGCAGCCGTTCCAGAACCACTGGTTCTTCCACTACACGGTGAAGATCACGAACGAGGGTGACGACACCGTGCAGCTGATCAGCCGGCACTGGATCATCACCGACGCGACCGGGCACACGGACGAGGTCACCGGTCCCGGCGTGGTCGGCGAGCAGCCCGTGCTGGCCCCGGGCGAGTCGTTCTCGTACACCTCGGGGTGTCCGCTCCGCACCTCGTCTGGCGTGATGCGCGGCACCTACTCGATGGTGACCGAAGGCGGCGATCACTTCGACGTCGAGATCGCCCCGTTCGCCCTGCACGAACCCTACACGGTCCACTGACGCCTCGCTTGGCGTACCTGATGCAGCACCTTCCGGGCAACGGCTTCACAGGCCTGTTCGACCAGGAGGGATCATGCGTCGCTTCCTTTTCACCACCCTTCCCTTAATTGTTGCAGCGTCAGCCCTTGTACTGACGGCGCCGACCCTGCGCGCCCAGCAGGAACACGAGCATGGTGCCGGTGCTGCGGCGGACCACGCCTGCGCCTGCTGCGGGAATTCCGGCGGCGGCGCGATGAATCACGCAGCCGGCGGCTGCTGCGGCGGGGCGGCGGCGCAGGCCACGAAAGCGGGCGAGGACCACTCGGCGCACCAGGCCGGGCAGCCGGTTGCGAAGGCCGGGGCCGCGCCGATGGAGCACGGGACAGGCGCCAGCTGCTGCGCCGGCATGAAGCACGACGCGGCTCCCGCCGCCAAGGCCGAGGCGACGCCGATGGAGCACGGGGCCGGTGCCAGTTGCTGCGCCGGCATGAAGCACGATGCTGCTCCCGCCGCCAAGGCTGAGGCCACGCCGATGGAGCACGGGGCAGGCGCCAGTTGCTGCGCCGGCATGAAGCACGATGCTGCTCCCGCCGCCAAGACGATGGACCACGGTGCGGGCGGCTGCTGCAGCGGGACGGGCGCGATGGCGGGCATGGGCGACGCGTCGATGATGAGCGACATGCAGGTCTTCCACTTCCTGCTGGAGAACCGCGCGGATGTGCGTCGCACGGTCACGATGCTGCCGAACGGGATCGACACGCTCACGGAGTCCGACACGCCGGAGATTGCGCAGAAGATCAAGACGCACGTGTCGGCGATGTACGGGCGCCTGAAGGACGGGCGACGCATTCACCAGCGCGATCCGCTCTTCGTGGAGCTGTTCGAGCACGCCGACCAGGTCGACATGAGCATCACCTACACCGACAAGGGCCTGCGCGTCATCGAGACTTCGGACGATCCGGCGGTCGCGACGCTGCTCCACAAGCACGCGGAAACGGTGAACGGCTTCATCAAGAACGGCATGCCGGAGATGATGAAGAACCACCTCGAGTAACGAGTGCTGCCGTCAGAGCCCGTGGCCGGTCATGGCCGCGGGCCTTCGTGTGTTCAGACGTCCGAGCCTGGATGGTTCGCGAGGCGGACGAGCAGGGCCTCGACGTCGGCGCGGCGGAATGGCTTCGTGATCATCTCCGGCAGCTCACCGTCCGGCACGTCGAGCGCTTCCGAGGAGTAGCCGCTGCACATGGCGACCGGCACCGACGGGTCGATCGCACGCATGCGACGCACCACGTCGAGACCGGACATGCCCGGCATGACCATGTCGCACAACACGAGGTCGATCGTGTCGTGCTGCTGGGCGAACAGCGTCAGCGCCTCCTGGCCCTCGGAGGCGCACACCACGTCGAAACCGAGCGTCTCGAAGAGCCGCCGATTCACGCGCTGCACCAGCGGCTCGTCCTCGACCAGGAGGACGCGGCCCGTGGAGGATGGCCCCACACCGGGCGTCTGGTGTTCCTGCACCACCGTCAGGGTGGAGAGCGGGAGGAACCAGTCGAAGCGCGTGCCTTTCGCGGGCACACTCTCGACCGTGACGGACGACCCGTGCGCCCGAGCGGTGCCGTAGACCACCGCGAGCCCGAGCCCCGTGCCCTGGCCGATGTCCTTCGTCGTGAAGAACGGGTCGAAGATGCGCGCGAGGTCCTCGGCCGGAATGCCCACGCCGGTGTCGGAGACCGACACCCTGATGTACTCGCCCGGCGCAACGGTGCCTCCGTGGGCGTCCGGCAGGGCGTGCTCCAGCCGGACGACCGCGGTCGAGAGCGTGAGTTCGCCACCGTTCGGCATGGCGTCCCGTGCGTTGAGTCCGAGGTTGATCAAGGCCGTCTGCAACTGCGCGGCGTCGATGACCGCCACCGCGCCGGGTGCCCCGAGTTCCGAGATCACCCGGATGCGCCGATCGACGCTGCGGCTCAGGAGGCCGAACGCCTCGCGGACGATGTCGTCGACGAGCACCGGTGCGGCGCTGAGGGGCTTGTTCCTCGCGAAGGCGAGGAGTTGCCTGGTCAACTGGGACGCGCGCGTGGCGGCGTTCACGATGAGGGTCGACGATTCGAGCAGATCCGGCCTGTCGGGAAGTGATGCGCCCAGCTCCTCGGCGGCACTCATCATCACGGCCAGCATGTTGTTGAAGTCGTGCGCGATGCCGCCGGCCAGCCGGCCAACCGCTTCCATCTTCTGCGCCTGCAGGGTGGAGGCTTCGGCCCGGCGGCGCTCCGTCACTTCGAAACCGACAGCCAGCACCTCGCTCACCGCACCGGCGCCGGTGAGGATCGGCGTGAACCGGAACTCCCAGATGGCGCCGTCGGTGGTGATGTCCGCCGACAGCCGCTGCCCGCCCAGCGCGCGGTCGATGTGCCGCAACAGTTCGCGCTGTTCGCCGTAGACATCGTCCACGACGCGACCGTCCAGCTCGCCTGGCGCGAAGCCGAGGCGCCCGAGCGCGAGGCCGTCGCTGAAGCGGAACCGCCGGTCCGCCCCGATGGCGAACACCACGCCCGGGACGTTGCCCATCAGCTCGCGGATTCGCGCCTCGTTCTGCTGGGCCGAGCGCTCCGCCTGGCGCAGCGCCGTGACGTTCTGCGCGACGACCAGCGCGTAGACAACCGCGCCGCTGTCATCGCGCAGGGGCTCGTAGGTGTAGAGGTACTCGAGTTCGCCGAACGGGAGTTCGGCGTGGAACCGATGGCCCGCCAGGGCGGCGCGCAGGTTGGGCTCGACGAGCGCCGCGAAGTCCCGGTCCACCGCGTCGTAGAGGAGCTTGCCTTCGAGCAGGTGCTTGCTCCGCCCGTTGCGTTCCAGCTCAGGGCCGTCGGCCAGCACGAATCGCAGGTCGTGATCGAACATCATCACGGCACTGGCCGGCAGGTTGGTCACCAGCAGCGCGTAGCGCTCGGCAACGAGCCGCGCGTCCGTGACGGACGGCTGCCCGGCCGCTCCGGGTTCCGGTGGGCGTGACATGGCGTTGGTGATGACGCAGTCTACCTTCCCAGGCACGTCGTCCCAAGCGGAGCGCAGCCAGAGGCGCACCTCCGCCGGCTACCTGAGCCTTGGAGCCGGGAGCGGTGCGGTGATGTGACGACTATTCGGGGCGGCCGTGCGTCCTGATGGCGTCGAGGAACGCGTCGCCGAAGTCGGTGGCCTTCTTCGCACCGACGCCGTAGATGTCGTACAGGTCGTCGATGGTCTTCGGGCGCCGCGCGGCCATCTGCTGCAGCGTGGTGTCGTGGAAGATGACGTACGGCGGCACACCGCGCTCGCGGGCGATGCGCGTGCGCACGTCACGCAGCGCGTCGAAGAGCTTCAGGTCGCCGTCGTAGACGACGCTGCCGGCACCGCGCTGACGGCTCTTTCCCTTCACCGGCTGCAGCTCGCGGAACAGCTCGCAGGAGCCCTCACCCTTCAGCAGCGCCGCGCCTGACGTGGTGAGGCGGAGCACCGGATAGGGGTCGCCAGCTCTCGCGAGCCAGCCGCCGGCCACGAGCTGCTCGATGTAGCCGCGCACGGCCGAGGGCGTCTCGCCCTTCAGCAACCCGAACGTCGAGAGTTCGGCGTGCCCGTACTGCACGACCTTGTCGCTGGCCTTGCCGAGCAGGATGTCCGACACGTGCGCCATGCCGTAGCCGGTGCGCAGGCGCGCGACGCAGGAGAGCACCTTGCGCGCGACGGTCGTCGAATCGGCCACCGCATCGAGTTCCTTCAGGCACCAGTCGCAGGCCCCGCATTCGCCGCGTGCCCACTGCTCGCCGAAGTACTCGACCAGGGCGCGGTGGCGGCACCGGGTACCGGCCGCATAGCGCTCCATGTCGCGCAGCAGCAGGCGGGTGCTCTCCGTGAACTCGCCGTTCTGCTCGAGCATCTGCCGCCAGCGCACGAAGTCGCTGCCGGAGTAGATGAGCACGCACTCGGCCGCCAGGCCGTCGCGGCCCGCGCGGCCGGCTTCCTGCTGGTAGTGCTCCGGGGACCGGGGCGCACTCGCGTGGATCACGAAGCGCACGTTGGACCGGTCGATGCCCATGCCGAACGCCACGGTGGCCACGACGATGTCGGCGCGTTCTTCGAGGAAGGCTTCCTGGTGCGCGGCCCGGACTTCATCCGGCAGCCCGGCGTGATATGGGAGCGCTTCATGCCCCTCGCTTCGCAGCCACTCGGCGAGCTCCTCCACTTCGCGGCGGGACCCGCAGTAGACGATGCCGCTCTCGCCGTCGTGGCGAGCGAGGATCGTCTCGATCTGCTTCTTCAGGGTGCCGCGGCGCAGCACGCGGTAGGTCAGGTTCGGCCGATCGAAGGAGCCCACCAGGACGAGCGGCTCACGCAGGCGCAACTCGGTCAGGATGTCGTGGCGCACGCGTTCGGTGGCCGTGGCGGTGAAGGCGTGGAACGAGGCACCGGGGAAGTCGTCGCGCAGCATGCCGAGCTGGCGGTACTCCGGCCGGAAGTCGTGCCCCCACTGGCTGATGCAGTGCGCTTCGTCGATCGCGATGAACCGCACACCCCAGCGCGCCAGCATGCGGCGAAAGGTCTGGCTGCCCTCGCCCACGAGCCGTTCGGGCGACACGTAGAGCAACCGGCAGCGGTCCGCCTTGAGGCTTGCAATCACCTCGTCGCGTTCCGCAGGCGTCTGCGTGCTGTTCAGGTACGCGGCGTCCACGCCGTCGACACGCAGGCCGTCGACCTGATCCTTCATCAGCGAGATGAGGGGCGAGACGACGAGCGCGAACCCGCGGCGGGCCTCGTATGTAGCGCCACGCTTCAGCGTGGCGCTGTCAGGCGCCTGGCTGAAGCCAGGCGCTACGAACTGTCCCGAGCCGGCTGCGGTCGCCTCCGGCAGGTCGTCCCACAGGGACTCCTGTTCGTCGTCGACAGCCGTAGCGCCACGCTTCAACGTGGCGGTGTCGGGCGCCTGGCTGAAGCCGGGCGCTGCGTACTGTCGCTCGACAGGCCGTGGCGCATCCACCAGCGCGGGCGCCTGGAAGCACAGCGACTTGCCGCCACCGGTCGGCAGCACGACAAGGCTGTCGCGCCCGTCGAGGACGGCGTGCATCGCCTCGCGCTGGAGAGGCCTGAAATCCGAGAAGCCCCACACGCGATGCAGCGCGTCGCGCAGGGCCGCGTCGTACGTGCTGATTAGGATTTCCTCGCGTAGCGGGTGGACACGTAGTCGTCGACGAGCGCCTGGAACGCGGCGGCGAGTTCCTCGTAGGTGCCGCGGAGTGTGGAGTGGTGGCGTCCGTCGATGAAGATCGGGCAGTTCGGCGCTTCGCCGGTGCCGGGCAGGCTGATGCCGATGTTGGCGGCCTTCGATTCACCGGGGCCGTTGACGACGCAGCCCATGACCGCGAGGGTCATGGTTTCGACGCCGTCGTACTTCGTCTTCCACGTCGGCATCTGTTCGCGGATATAGCCCTGGATGCGTTCGGCGAGCTCCTGGAACGTGCTGCTCGTCGTGCGCCCGCAGCCCGGACACGCCGTCACGCTCGGCGAGAACGAGCGCAGCCCCAGCGATTGCAGCAGTTCGCACGCCGCGTAGACCTCTTCGCGGCGATCGCCACCCGGCCGCGGTGTCAGCGACACGCGAATCGTGTCACCAATGCCCTCGGCCAGGAGGACGCCCATCGCGGCGGAGGACCACACGAGCCCTTTCATCCCCATGCCCGCTTCCGTGAGGCCGAGGTGGAGCGGCTGGTCGGTCTGCTTCGACAGGGCGCGGTAAACCGCGATCAGGTCCCGCGGACGCGACGTCTTGCACGAGATGATGATCTGGTCCTTGCGGAGCCCGCTCTCGATCGCCAGCGTCGTGGACTCCACGGCCGAGAGCACCATGCACTCGTTGATGATCTCCTCGGATTCCTTCCCGAGGTTGCGGTCCGTGTTCTCCTGCATCTTCGCCACAACCAGTTCCTGGTTGAGCGACCCGCCGTTCACGCCAATCCGCACCGGCTTGCCGTGTTCGACGGCCACCTGGCAGATGGTGGAGAACTGTTCATCACGGCGCTTGCCGGTGCCGACGTTGCCGGGATTGATGCGGTACTTGTCCAGCGCCTCGGCGCACTGGGGGAACTTCGTCAGCAGCAGGTGGCCGTTGTAGTGGAAGTCGCCGATGAGCGGGGCCTGGCAGCCCGCGTCGCGCATGCGCTGCTTGATCTCGGGCACGGCTGCGGCCGCTTCATTGTTGTTGACGGTGACCCGCACCATCTCCGAACCGGCCTCCGCCAGTTCGATGCACTGCTGAGCCGTGGACGCGGCATCCGCCGTGTCGGTCATCGTCATCGACTGGACGACGATGGGCGCGCCGCCGCCCACCTGGACGCGGCCGACCTTCACGCCCACGGTCTTGTGGAGCCGTACAAGTGCCATGAATGCCTCATGATAGCATCGCCCGATGCGCTCAATTGTCGTTCGCGAGTTCGGTGCACCTGAGGTGATGAAGGTCGAGACCGTGCCGGACCTGACGCCCTCGGCGTCGCAGGTGCTGGTGCGTGTGCGTGCGGTCGGCGTGAACCCGGTGGACACGTACATCCGGAGCGGCGTCTACGCCGCGAAGCCCCCGCTTCCCTACACTCCGGGCAACGACGGGGCGGGCGAGGTGCTCGCGGTCGGCGCGGACGTGACCGCCTTCAAGCCTGGCGATCGGGTCTTCATCGCGGGCGACAACCTGGGCGGTCCGCGTACGGGCCTCTGCGCGGAACAGGCGCTCTGCCAGCCCACGCAGCTGCACCGGCTGCCGGACCACATCACGTTCCAGCAGGGGGCCGCGCTCGGCGTCCCCTACGCGACGGCGTACTACTCGCTCTTCCGGCGCGCGAACGCGCGCCCGGCTGAAACCGTACTCGTGCATGGGGCGAGCGGCGGGGTCGGCATCGCAGCCGTGGAACTCGCGCGGGCGCATGGCATGTTCGTCATCGGCACCGCCAGCACGGAGAAGGGCCGGCAGGCGGTGCTCGAGCACGGCGCGCACGTGGTCGTGGACCACTCGGATCCGGCGTACCTCGAGCAGATCACGAAGGCCACCGGCGGGAAGGGCGTGGACGTCATCCTCGAGATGGCGGCGCACATCAACCTCGACAAGGACCTCACGCTGCTCGCGAAGTACGGCCGCATCGTGATCATCGGCAACCGGGGCCGGATCGAAATCGACCCGCGCCTGACGATGGGCAAGGAGGCGTCGATCCTCGGCATGCTCCTCTTCAACGTCACGCCGCAGGAACTCGCGGCCACGCACGCCGCGCTCGTCGCGGGGCTCGAGAACCGCACGCTGCGTCCCGTGGTCGGCCAGGAGTTCCCGCTGGACGATGCGCCGAAGGCGCATGCGGCGGTGCTGGCTCCGGGCGCTCTCGGCAAGATCGTCATCCTGCCCTGATCAGCTGGCGGTACGGCCGCGGACAATCGACATCCGGGCCGGGGGTTGCTGCGTATAATCTGTCGCTCAATCCCCCCGGTCAGGAGACTCATGCCGTTCGAACAGGTCCGCACGTCGCAGGCCCGCAGGCTGGCGTCGGCAGCGGTGGCCCTCGCTGCGCTCACAGCGGTGGCGGCGGGCACCGCCCACATCCGGGCGCAGCAAGGCACCCCCGCACCACGTACGGAGCCCACGCCGGGCCGCGCCCTCTACGAGAAACACTGCGTCGAGTGTCACGGTGCTGAGGGCAGGGGCGACGGTCCTGCCGCGCTCACGCTGATGCCCCGCCCGCGCGACTTCACGAGCGGGCGCTACAAGATCCGATCGACCGAGACAGGAAGCCTGCCGACCGACGCCGACCTCGTCCGGTCGGTGACGCGCGGGCTGCCTGGAAGCGCGATGCCGGGCTGGCAGGGCATTCTCCCCGAGGCGGACATCGCGGCGGTCGTCCAGTACGTGAAGACGCTCTCGCCCCGCTTCTCGACCGAGCAGCCGGAACCGATCGAGGCAGCTGCCGCGGTACCGCCGTCGCCCGAGAGCACGGCGCGCGGTGCGTCGGTCTACGCGACGCTGCAGTGCAGCAAGTGCCACGGCGAGGACGGCCGCGGCACCGGCGCCGTGGCCACGCATTTCACCGACGACTGGGGCGCGCCGATGCTGGCGGCGAATCTCGCCGAACCGTGGACGTTCCGGGGCGGCGCCACGGCCGGCGACATCTATATGCGCTTCCGCGCCGGCATCTCCGGCACGCCGATGCCGTCGTACAAGGGCAGCGCCTCGGATCGCGACATGTGGGATCTGGCGAACTACGTCGCGTCGATGCGGCGCACGCCCGTGTGGGAGATGAGCGCCGCTGAAGTGACGGCGTTCTATACGCAGCAGGAGGCGGAGTACCGCGCAAACCCGGTGAAGCGCGGCGAGTACCTCGTGAACGTCCTCGCCTGTCCCATCTGCCACTCACCGGCCGATGGCGAACGCCGGACGCTGCCTGGCATGTACCTCGCCGGGGGCCTTCGGCTGCAGCTGTCGCCGTTCGGCACGTATCCGGCGGGCAACCTCACCTCCGACAAGGAGACCGGCCTCGGCAACTGGACCGACGAAGAGATCAAGCGCGTGATCACCAAGGGCATTCTTCGCGACGGCACGCGCATGCTGCCTTTCCCGATGGACTGGGCCTCGTTCTCCACGCTGCCGGCCTCGGACCTCGATGCGATCGTGGCCTACCTCCGCACCGTGCCGCCCGTTCGCAACAAGGTGCCGCGACTCACGCGGACACCGCTGCCGCAGTACCTGTGGAGCAAGTTCCAGATGCTGATGCTCGGCGCGGACATTCCGAGCTACATCTTCGGCGGCAACTCCGCCGCGCGCGCGGAGGCCCAGTGATGAAGCGCTGGTTCAAGCGGGCCGCCATCACCCTGCTGGTGCTGGTCGTCGTGGGCTTCGGCCTCTTCCTCTATCACATGCCGCCGCTCTTCCTCATCGCGCCTGAAACGTTCGGCGCGGACATGATGAAGGCCGCGCCGCCTGTCGACGGCATTGCCGATCCAGCGGAACGGGCGATGGCCGAGCGCGGACGCCTGCTCGTCAGGGGCATCGGGTGCATCGGCTGCCACGCCACCAACGGACCGCAGGGGCCCGACCTCACGAAGTACCTGGCCGGCGGCGGGGTGAAAGTCACCTCGGCCCACGGGACCTACGTGAGCCGCAACCTGACGCCGGACCCTGAGACCGGGCTGGCGCGTCGAACAGACGACGAGGTGAAACGGGTGCTGCGGAGCGGCACGTTCCCTGACGGACACGTGGTGCCCTACACCACGATGCCGTGGGCGAGCTTCTCGCACCTCACGGAAGAGGACCGGCACGCCGTGGTGGTCTACCTGCGGCACCTGCCCGCGGTGAAGCACCGCATTCCCGATCCGAGCTTCGTCCCGGCTGACCTGCCCCCGGGTGCGGTGGAGGGCATTTACGCCCTGAAGGACTACGGGATCAACTAGACTCGACGGGGAGGTCTTTCATAATGAAGCAGCTTCTCGCAATCCTGGCGTTCACGCTGGCCGGCGCGGCCGGTCTCGTGGCGCAGCAGCACGACATGGACAAGATGCAGGCGGGCGGCAGCCTGCCGGCCGGCTGGAGCGTGCGGCTCGACAGCGGCAGCACGAAGCCCGATGGCGTGAAGGTGATGCCGATGGGCGGCGGCATCCACTTCACCACGGGACCGGCGGGCATCTACTGGCGCGCGGCCGACACGAAGAAGGGTGCCTACGAAGTGCACGCCTCGTTCAACCAGGTGGAACCCTCCGCGCACCCCGAGGCGTACGGGCTGTTCGTGGGCGGCTCCGACCTTGCGGCGGCCGGACAGAAGTACACCTACTTCCTGGTGCGGCAGGACGGCAAGTTCATGATCTCGAAGCGCGACGGCGCGAAGGTGACGCCGATCGTGCCGTGGACCGACAACGCGGCCGTGAAGAAGACCGACGCGGCCGCCAAGGGCACGAACATGCTCTCCATCGTCGTCGCGGCTGACAAGGTGCGCTTCCTCGTGAACGGCACCGAGGTGAACAGCCAGCCGCTGGCGGCGGTCGACGGCGCCGGCATCGCCGGGCTGCGCGTCAATCACAACCTGAACGTCCACATCGACGGCTTCGGCGTGAAGTGACGACCATCGACTGGCAGCCGTCGCGCGAGCCGCGGCGGAGCGGCCGGTTCTTCCTGATTGCCGCTGCTGCCCTCGTGCTCTTCGGGGGCGGCACGGCACTCACGTACTACGTCGATTCCCTGTGGTTCGACTCGCTGGGGTTCGGCGAGGTCTTCTGGCGCACCCTGCGCCTCCAGGGCACCATCTTCAGCGTCTTCACGGGCGCCACGTTCTTCCTGCTCTACGCGGCGTACTTCGCGCTGCGTCCGGCGCAGTTCGACCTGACCAGCGGTCCCATCCTCATCAACGGGCAACCGCTCCGGCTGCCGGTCGAGCCCGTGCTCCGGCTCATCGCGCTCGTGGCGGCGGCGTTCCTCGCCGTGGTCACCGGCCTCGGCATGGCCGGGCAGTGGACCACGTTCTCGCTCTACTGGCATCAGGTGCCGGCCACGGGCGCGGGGGATCCGATCTTCGGCCGGCCGGTCGCGTTCTACCTGTTCACGCTGCCGGTCTGGCAGCTGGTGGCGGGCTGGCTCACCTCGCTTGCCTTCATCGTCGCGGTGGCGGCCGGGTTCTTCGCGGTGGTGGCCGGCGGCGCGCGCGGCCTTGCGCGCAGCAGCCTCTCGAGCAACTCGGCGCTGCGCGGCGTGTCGGTTGCCGCGGGATTCCTCATGCTGGCGTTCGCCGCCCAGACATACGTCGGGCGCTTCGGCCGCGTGCTGGACGATCACACCATCTTCGCGGGTGCCACCTACACCGACGCGCACGTCATCGTGCCCGGGCTGCTGTATGTGTCCATCGCGCTGGTCGTCGGTGCGGTGGCGTGCTGGATCAACGCCGTCTCCGCGCCCCGGCTGCGCTGGATTGGCGTGGCCGCCGTGCCGGCCGTGGTGATCTACGCCCTGGTGTCGGTGATCGCCTCCTACGTCACGAGCTTCGTGGTGAAGCCGAACGAGCTGGTGCGGGAGCGGCCGTTCATCACGAACAACATCGCGTATACGCAGGAGGCGTTCGGGCTGAACCGCATCGCCGAAGTGCCGTTCGCCGCCGATCCGGGCATCGACGCCATCGACGCCGACAACAACCGCGAGACGCTCGAGAACATACGCCTGTGGGACTGGCGCGCCCTGCAGGACACGCTGCGGCAGATCCAGGAGATCCGGACCTACTACGACTTCCCGGACATCGACATCGACCGCTACACGGTGGACGGCAAGGTGCGGCAGATGATGCTCGCGGTGCGCGAGCTCAACGTCGACCGGCTCCCCGAGAGCAGCCGCAACTGGATCAACGAGAAGCTGATCTACACGCACGGCTACGGCGTCACGATGAACCCGGTGAACGGCTTCACCCCCGAGGGACTGCCGGATCTGCTGCTCGGCAACATGCCCGTGCAGAGCAAGGTCCCGGACCTCGAACTCAAGCGGCCGCAGATCTACTTCGGCGAGCTGACGAACACCGACGTCTACGTGCGCACGAACCAGAAGGAGTTCGACTACCCGCAGGGCGAGACGAACTCGTTCGTCACCTACGAGGGGACCGGCGGCATCCAGATGGGCGGCTACTTCCGGCGCCTGCTGATCGCGCTCGACAGGGGCGACCTGACGAAGGTGCCGTTCAGCGACGACATCACCGCGGACAGCCGGCTGCTGATGCGCCGCAACATCCGCGAACGGCTCGATGCCGTCGCGCCGTTCCTCACCTTCGACTCCGACCCCTACATCGTAGTGACGGCGGACGGCCGCCTGGTCTGGATGGTGGACGGCTTCACCACGTCCGACAGTTATCCGTATTCACGACACTACCGGCTCGGGAACGCGCGCCTGAACTACATGCGCAACAGCGTCAAGGCGGTGGTGGATGCGTACGACGGCTCGGTGTCGCTCTACGTGTTCGACCCCGAGGATCCGCTCATCGCGACCTACCGGCAGATCTTCCCGACGCTCTTCCGCGACCGGTCGGAGATGTCCGCCGACCTGATGAATCACGTCCGCTATCCGGAACTGCTGCTGGAAGTGCAGGCCGCCGTCTACGGGCTCTACCACATGACCACGCCGGACGTGTTCTACAACCGCGAGGATCTGTGGACGGTCGCGGCCGAGGTGCGGTCCGACGGGGCGCAGCAGGCGGCACAGGCTACGGTCGAACCGAACTTCGTGCTGATGAAGCTGCCGGGTGAGGACGCGCTCGAGTTCATCGAGATCCTGCCGTTCACGCCCGCGAACCGGAACAACCTGATCGGGTGGATTGCGGGTCGCAGCGACGGCGAGCACTACGGCACCGCCATCGTCTACGACTTCCCGAAGACCAAGCTGGTGGACGGGCCGCTGCAGATCGAGGCCCGCATCGACCAGAACGCCCAGCTCTCGGGTCAGCTCTCGCTGTGGAACCAGCAGGGATCGCACGTGCGCCGCGGGACGCTGATCACGATTCCGATCGGCAAGGGGCTGTTCTACGCCGAACCGATCTACCTCCAGGCCGAGCGCAGCCCGATGCCCGAACTGCGCATCGTGGTGCTTGCCCTGCAGGATCGCCTGGCGTACGGCCCCAATTTCGAAACGGCGCTGGCCGCGCTGTTCGGTACGGCGCCGTCCACACTGGGATCGGTCACCACGAACACGCCACAGGCGCGGCCTCCAGCTGGAGGCACGCCGGCACCCGCGGTGCCGGGTGGAGCCGGCGCGGGCGCCGCCGCGTCGACGCCGGACGCGTTGATCCGGGGTGCCGCGCAGGATCTCGAGGATTACCAGAGGCTGACCGCCGAAGGAAAGCTCGGCGAGGCCGGCCAGCGTCTCGAGTCGCTGAAGCAGAAGCTCCAGGACCTTCAGCGACGCTGATTCTCAGAACAGGGCGGGCTGGGCAGGCCAGGCGGGCCGGACTGAGGCAGTCCCGCCTGCCGGGCCAGCCCGGCCTGCCTTACCCCTACTTGCGGATTGCCTTGACGTCCGCCGCCGAGACGGCGTCCTTGTACTCGTTCCCGAGATTCGTGCGGATGTAGTTCACGACCGCCGCAATCTGGTCGTCGTCCATCATCGGCCCGAACGGAGGCATGCCCTTCTGGCCGTTGGTGACCACGAAGGTTGGATAGCGGGCGGTGCGCAGCTTGACGTTCTTCGCGAGCGGCGGGTAGATCCCCGCGCCCTGCGCCCCTTCGCCCTGTGCCATGTGGCACGCCTGGCAGGAGGTCTTGTAGAGGACGGCGCCGTCCTTCGGGCCGTATTTCTGCGGGCTCGAGAACGTGCCGTCAGCGGACTGGGCGGCCGCGCCCAGGGCCGTGGCGAGGACGAACACGCCGGCGAGCAGCGCGTGCCTGAGTGCGTTGAGAGTGGATGTCATCGCGTCGGCTCCTACGTGGTGAGTGCGCGCTTGTGGAGGCGCGTGATGGCGTCAAGGGACGACAGGATGGCGCCCTCCTGCCACGCAGGAATGTACGAGGCATGCTCGCCTGCCAGGACGAGCCGGCCGTCGACGGCACAGAGGTTCTTGTAGTGTTCGGCGCGCATGGCATCGGTCCAGGCGCCGGAGCACCCGAGGTTCCACGGCACGCGGTGCCACGCCAGTGAGACGCCACCGTCGAACTCGGTCTTCATCTGCGGATGGAGCTGGGCGCCCCAGTCGAGTGCCTTCGCCATGCGCTCCTTCGCCGGCAGTGCGGCGAACTCGTAGGCGTAGACACCAAAGGTATAGCCGGCAAGCAGCACGCCCTTGCCGCTGTCGAAGTACTTCGTGCTCGGGTAGCCGATCTGGCTGATGGGCAGGTCGGTGTAGCTGATGCCGCCGTAGATTTCCTCGTCCTGCTCCCAGAACCGCCGCTTGAACTGCATGCCGATCTTGAAGCCCGGGCTGTACGGCACCGCCTGGATTGCCTTGAGCATCGGCGCGCCGACCTGCACGGGGATCTGGCCGAGGACTGTCAGCGGCATCGTGCAGACGCAGTAGTCCGCCGTCGCCGTGGCCGGGTTGCCGCCGGTGGTCGCGTCCACGTAGTGAACCGTGACCCCCTTCTCGTCCTGCTTGATCTCGGTGACCTTCGTGTTGAAGCGGATCAGGCTGCCGACCTGCTTCTCGAAGCCCTTGGCGATCATGTCCATGCCGCCAGCCGGCTGGAACATGGCGTTGTGGTGGTAGTACGAGTCGCCCTGGGCGATCTGCTGCCACGCACGCGACTTCAGGATCTCGCTGAACGGGCCCGGCTCTGAGAACGTCGGTTCGGCATCGATGCCGCCGCCCGGATCCTTCTCGAAGCCGCGGCGGTCGCTCGACTGCGGGCCTTTCACATACTTGTAGTTGGCGTCGAGCGCGCCCCAGTTCCGCAGCGACTGCAGCAGCAGCTCCTTGTCGTCCTTGCTGACCGCTTCGTCGAGCTTGCTCTGGCTCACTGCCTTGGCGAGCAGTTCAGCGACGCCGCCTTCGTAGTCGGCCTTGATGTGCCGGAAGCGCTGCGGCTTGCCGCCGTAGGCGTTCTTCGCGTGCACGTAGGCGTTGTGGTTCACCTGCACGAACGGCTCGAGGGCGACGCCGAGCTGGCGGCAGTAGTCCATCACGCCGTGGTGGTGCGACGGGATGCGCCAGGGGCCCGGGTTGAAGTACAGGTCCTTGTCGAACGTGCACTGCTGCTTCTCGCCGCCGAGTTCCTCCACGGTGTCGCCGCCGCGAATCGTCCAGCACCGGCCGCCTGCGCGCTTCTGGTACTCGAGAATCTGGACCTTGTATCCGGCCTTCCGCAGTTCGAGCGCGGCCACCATGCCGGCCAGGCCCGCGCCCAGCACCAGCACCGAGGCGCCCTTCGAGTTGCCTTCGAGCTTGATCGGTCCCTTGTAAGTCGACTCCGCGTTCAGGCCCAGGGTGTTCATGGCCTGATACATCACCGTGCTGCCGGCGACGCTGCCAATCAAACGCAGCAGGTCGCGCCTGCGCATCGGCGATCCGGGCTGTTCATCCATTCGCTCGCTCCTCGTGTCGGGCCTCGCCGTCTGGCGGGGCTCGGTCGGTTATACGACAAGGAGCGGAAGCTGCAACCGGCTCGCCACGACTTGCCACAGGACTTATGACAAATTGCGCCGAAAACGCGCGGGGAGCGGCAGGAGCAGGAGACACGTTCGTCGCCCCGCTCTGAATCGGCGACATGTTTGTCGACACAGACCTGCCCCGAACAGCCATGGCGACACGAAGACCACGACCCCCGCGTGGAGCGTCGTGGTCTTCCGTGCCGGTGATGGTTGAGGGGACTACGAGGCCGCGCGTTCGGCGAACGTGAGGACGTAGCCGTCGGGATCGGCGACCGCGAACTCCTTCATGCCGTACCACTGCGTGAAGAGCGGCACGGTCACGGTGACACGGTCCTTGATCGACGCGTAGTACGCCTCGATCCCTTGGACCTCGATGAACAGCGTCCCGCTGGCACCGATGGAGCGGGCCGCCAGCGCCGGATACTCCTTCGCGGCGGCCCCCTGGTCATTGAAGAAGATCTCGATCGCGCCGGACGTGACGGAGCCGAAGACGAACGGCGCGGAATCGGGCACGGTCATCCCGCGCGAGAAGCCGAGCACGTCGGCGTAGAACGCCAGGCTGCGCGAGACGTCGGCAACGATCAGGTTGGGGGTGAGTTTGGTGAATGGCGGCATGGCACACCTCTCCTCGAGGCAGTGTGCTCGCTCATGCCTGCATCCGCACCCCGGCGAGTTCGGGGCGCAGGTAGGGGCCGCAATGGGGTGCCCCGCCAGGAACGACGTCAAAATACCACGCAATTGGTGAATTGGCGAGTTGGTGAACTGGTGAGCTGGTGGATTGGGTCAAGACTCGGAGGAGTTCTTCCAACCTCCAACCTCCGGCCTCCAACCTCCAACCCTGGCCTCTGTCTTCGTGCAAGAATGTCGTAATGCGCACCCTGATGATTGCCCTGGCGCTCAGCGCCACCGTCGCAGCTCAGTCGTCCCGCTCCCTCCCGGCTCCGCCTGATGTGGCGGCACCACCCGCCGACGCGGCGAAGACGGCGTCGGGGCTCGCATCGAAGGTCATCAAGCCCGGCACCGGGAAGGACCACCCGGCGGCGACCGACATGGTCACCGTGCACTACACGGGCTGGACCACCGACGGCAAGATGTTCGACAGCTCGCGCACCGGCCAGAACCAGCCGGTCCGCTTTCCGCTCGACAAGGTGATCAAGGGCTGGACCGAAGGCGTGCAGCTCATGGTGCCTGGCGAGACACGCCGGCTGTGGATTCCCGAAGCGCTCGCGTACCAGGGCCGGAAGGCGCCGGGCATCCCGCAGGGCATGCTCGTCTTCGACGTCGAGCTGATCGCGGTAACGAAGGCGCCGACGACGCCGACCGACGTCAAGGCGGTGCCCTCCAATGCGAAGCGCACGGCCAGCGGCCTGGCGTACCGGGTGCTGAAGCCCGGCACCGGCACGAAGCACCCGACCTCCCGCAGTGAAGTGACGGTGCACTACACGGGCTGGACGACCGACGGCAGCATGTTCGACAGCTCGGTGAACCGCGGCGAACCGGCCACGTTCCCGCTCGACGGCGTGATCGCGGGCTGGACCGAAGGCGTGCAGCTCATGGTCGAGGGCGAGGTCACGCGCTTCTGGATTCCGGAACCGCTCGCGTACAAGGGCCAGCAGCGGCCCTACGGCATGCTGGTCTTCGACGTCGAACTGCTGAAAATCCAGTGAGCGCGCTCCGCTCACGCCTTGCCGGCGCAGTTGCTGTGGTCGCCGTGGCCGTGGCCTGCGACTCGGTCCCCGGCACCCGCTCACTCGGCAACCAGGGCGCCGGTGACCCGCTCATCACAGCGGCGCTGTCACGGTACGTAGTCGAGTTCCTGAAACGGAACCCGACCACCAACACCTACCTCGGTGGCGCCGGTCTCGATCCGGCGCTCGCCACCGTCGACGGCACGCTCCGCGACTACTCTCCCGCAGCGCTCGCCAGCGAAGACAAGTGGCTGGCAATGACCGCGCGCGAGCTGGGCGCCGTGAACGTCGGCGCGCTCACCGACGCGGTCTCCATCGACTCGCAGGTCGCCATTGCCCAGACCCGGTTCCTCATGCGCCAGCACCAGATCCGGCGCTACCAGGAGCGGGCCGTCGACACGTACGTGGGTGAACCGTTCCGCGCCATCGACTGGCAGCTCCAGGGGCTCACCCCCACGGGCGACACGACGCAGGGGACACCTGCGGAGTGGACGCTCGTCGTTGCGCGCGTGCGCGCCATCCCGGCCTTCCTGAAGACGGCGCAGGTCCAGCTCCAGGCAGGCGTCGCGTCCGGCAACGTCGCCGACCGGCGCATGCTCGAGCGGGACGGACTCGACACCAGCCAGGCGAACGCCACGTACTTCAGCCAGACACTGCCGGCACTCGCCGAAGCGCGCATCGCGGCGGGTCCTGAGCGCGCCGCGCTCCTCCGCGACCTGCGAGCGGCTGGCAAGGACGCGTCAACGGCGTACCTGTCGTTCCGCACCTTCATCGCGCAGACGTTCTTCGAGGCGGACGGGAAGGCGATCAAGCCCGAGTACGCGGCCGACCGCTACGCCATGGGCGCCGCCGAATACGACTGGGCGCTCGCGAACAACTTCCACCTCGACAAGAAGTCGGCACAGCTCTTCGACGAGGCCCTGCCGATCGTCGATCAAACCCGCACGCAGATGATCGCGCTCGCGCGCCAGATCGGGCAGCAGCGCGGCTGGGCGCTCCCGGCCGACGGCACTGGCGCCGTCCGCGCCGTGTTCGATCAGCTCTCGAAGGACTACCCGAAGAGCGACGCCGAGATGGTGTCGTGGTACCGCGACGCCGCATTCAGGCTGGTCGACTTCAGCCGGAAGACCGGCCTGTTCGAGGTACCCGCCGACTACAGGCTCGAGGTCGTCGAGACCCCGGCGCCACTGCGCGCGTCGGTCGATGGTGCCTCCTACTATCCCGCTCCACCGTTCAAGCAAACCGGCGTCGGGCGCTACTACGTCACGCCCACGGGCAACGATCCCGCCGCCCTGCAGGCGAACAACCGCGCCGCGCTGGCCGACCTCTCGGCCCACGAGGGGTTCCCCGGCCACGACTGGTACTACAAGCTGCTGACGCGGGAACGCGGCGGCGTCTCACCCGTGCGCTGGCTCACGCCTGGCGCCGTCGAGGACTCCTCGTCGATGTGGGAAGATTCGATGGCCGCGGAAGGCTGGGGACTCTATGCCGAAGCGCTGATGGCGGAACCGCAGCCCGGCGCACCGAACGGCTTCTACACGCCGGAGGAACGGCTCTACCAGCTGCAGGGCCAGCTCCTGCGCGACCTGCGCGTCCAGATCGACACCGGCCTCCACATCGGACGCCTCGGCTACGACGATGCGGTGACGCACTTCTCGGAGGTGGTCGACTTCCTGCCGGGTGCGTGCGATGCCGCGGGGCGCGCCACGAGTCCGGCCAAGCGTGCGAGCTGTGAATCAGCGGACCGCGCGATCTTCCGCTACTCCAAGTGGCCCACGCAGGCCATCACGTACCGCCTCGGAAAGGACGCGATCTACGACCTGCGTGCGGAGGCGAAGAAGCGGCTCGGCGAGAAGTTCTCGCTGACCGGCTTTCACCTCGCGTTCATCCGCCAGGGCACGATTCCGCCCGGCTACTTCAAGGCCACGCTTCTGAGGGAACTCGCGCCAGAGCCGGCGCCGAGGTAGACCGCCGCGAAGACACGAAAGGCACGAAGCCCCGCCCGGGACCTTCGTGCCTTCGTGATGTCGCCGCGCGTCTGGCTAGTTCGGCTTGCGCGTGCGGTCGGTGACCTTACGCACGGCGCGCTGGAACCGGTCGCTCAGCGCCTTCCGCGCCTCGTCGGGCACGTGGCCGATGCGCGTGAAGGCCGACTGCGCCTGCCGCAGTTCCTCCTGCGCCGCCCGCAGCCGGCTGTCATCGTCGGCCTTGCCGCCGATCGTGTTGGCGGCGAGCGCTTCCTTCAGCATCGCGGCGAGACGCGTCGTGGGCGAGACCGCCCCGTCAGCAGCAGGCCCCTGCTTGCCGCTGAGCGACTCGGCGAGCGCCTCGACCTTCGCGACGAGCGCTTCCATGCGCTTGCGGTTCGATTCCGGGTCCATGTCGGATCCGCCGAACACCGCCGGCCACCGCGTGACGACGTGGCCGAAGGCGGACGCGAAGCGCTGGTCGAGTGCACGGGCGCGATCCGGATCGACGCCGCGCGACGCGATTTCCTGCTGCCACCGGCTGCGGATGGTTCGGGCGGTCGCCAGCAGGTCGGCGGGCGCCTCGCTGCCCTCGGGCAGCGCACCGAGCGCTTCCAGTTCAGCGCAGATGGCTTCGCGGGCGGCCACCCGCTCCGCGCGCGCCGTATCGTGCCGCTGCGCGTAGCGCGTGAAGAACTTGTCGCACGCGGCGCGGAACCGCTGCCAGATCGCTTCGGACCGCGACTTCTTCACCGGACCGATCGATTTCCATTCGGCCTGCAGCTGGCGGATCTCGCCAGCCGTCTTGTCCCAGTCGGAACTGTCGGCGAGCGCCTCGGCCTTCTCGCAGAGGGCTTCCTTGCGGGCGAGGTTCTCGTTCCAGGTGGTCTTCCGCTCGGACAGATCCTGGTGACGACGGGTGAAGAACTTGTCGCAGGCACTGCGGAAGCGTTCCCAGATCGCCTTCTCGCGGCCGCGGGAGACCGGGCCGATGGCCTTCCACTCGTTCTGCAGCACCTTGAGCGCTTCGGCCGTCTTGATCCAGTCGGTCGAATCCTGGAGCGCCTCGGCCTGCTCGCAGAGCGCGGTCTTCTTCGCGAGGTTCTCGGCGCGCTCGGTGGCCTGCGCCGTGAAGTGCGCCTCGCAGCGGGCCCAGACCTCGTCGTGGGCGGCCTTGAAGCGCTTCCACAGGACGTCAGCCTGCGCACGCGGCACGTCGGCGGCACCGCGCCACTGCTCCTGCAGCTCGCGGACCTGGCGCGCGGCGGCGTCGAGATCCTCGGCCGTCTTCAGCGCCTCCATCTTCGCGCAGAGCTGCTCCTGGATGGCGACGTTCGCGAACCGCTTCCACTCATCCGCCTCGCGGAGTTCCTGGACCTTCGGCGTCAGCGCCGCCTGCACGTCCTTCAGGCGCTTCATCACGTCCTCGAAGTCCTGCTTGGAGGGCAGCGGCGGCATGGCGCCGAATGCGGCCTTCACGTCGCGCAGCGCGCGGTCGGCCGCCTTGAGGGTGATGTCCGGCTTGGCCGCGAGGGGTTCGACGCGGCCGAGCAGGTTGTGCAGCTTGCCGAGCGCCTCCTTGCGCGCCTTCGCGTCGTCCTCACGCGCGGCGGCGTCGCGCGTGTTCATCGCGGCGGTGGCCTCGTTGTAGCGCGTCAGCAGCGCGGGATCGACCTCGAGCCCGAGCGCCACGTCGCTCCACTCACGACGCACGACGTTGAAGCGCTTGCGGGCCGCAGGCAGGCTCTCGTCGGCGGCGGCCGCTTCCGCCTCGGTGGCGAGTTCGGCGAGCCGCGCCGCGCGCCGCTCCCGATCCTTCTCGGCGGCGGCACGTGCCTCCGCCTCCTGCGCCTCGCGCGCCGCACGGGCATCGTCGCTCTCCGGTTCTGGAGCGGGCGGCTCGGCAGGAACGATCGCGTCGCGCGACATGATCACGGTGTCGGCGGCGACCATCGCGCCGAGCGGGTCGCCGTGAGGCGACGCCACCGACTCGGCTTCCGGGGTCTCGACGCTGGCGCGCGCCTCGGCCACGGCGGCGGCCGCTGCGGCAGCCGCCTCGCGGACCGCATGCTCGTCGGCCTCGCGCAGGATCGAACGCGCCCGCTTCACGGCACTCTTGTTGCGGCCGCGGGCGATGACCTGCTCGAGCACGGCGCGGTCGGTGATCTGTTCGAGCGCGGACAGCGCGGTGTCCTTGAAGTCGCTGTTCAGGGCAATGGCGAGGAGATCCTCGTGCGCGCCCTGCGCCTTCACGCGGGCGAGCGCGTCCAGCCGCACGGCCTCGACGGCCGCATGCCGTGCGATGGACGCGAGATGGTTCACCTCGGTCACCTTGCCCAGCGCGCGAGCGGCCGGCGCCTCGTGGGTCGCCGTCCTGGCGATCTGGACGAGCACCTTCTGGTCGGACAGCGCGTCGACGGCCTGGAGACTCTCGGCCTGCCCCACTTCCTCGAACGACTCGAGGGCGATGTCGCGGAGCATCGTGAGCGCCTGGCCCCGGACACCCTCGTCGCGATCGTCGCGCGCCACGGCCGCCAGCGCCGCCGGGTCCATGAGCTTCGAGACGGCGGCCTTCCGCACCCCCGCGTCGTCGTCCTCGCGGGCGGCAGCGGCGATGGCTTCCTTCTCCGTGAGCGGAAGCGATTCGACGAAGGCGCGGCGGACGGCCGGGTCGGAATGTTTGTCGCGGGACTGGGCGCGGAAGCGATCGAGCAGTGTCATCTGAATTCTCCAGCCTGGCCGGGAGGCCAGCTTGTGAGGGCGGACGCGTCAGCGCCGCCGCGAAACTCCAAACTTCTCCAGGGCCTGCACGATGTCGGCCCCATGACTGAACGCCCGCACCTCGCGATCGATGGCGAGCAGCCGGCCGTCGGGACCGACATACACCGTCCACCGGCTCGGCAGGCCGAGCGGTCCGAGCACGCCGTAGGCGCGGGCGACCGTGCCACCGACGTCGCTGAGGATCGGGAACTCGACTCCGGTCGAGGCCGCGAACTCGCGGTTCACGTCGACCGTATCGCAGCTCGCGGCGAAGATCGCCGCGTCGAAGGCCCCCAGCGCCGCCTTCGAAAGTCCGAGCGACTTGCACTCCATGGTGCAGCCGGCCGTGAATGCCTTGGGAAACCAGGCCATCACCACGAGCCGCCCCCGGAGGTCGGCGAGCCGGTAGGTGCGGCCATCTGAGGCGTCGAGGGTGAAGTCAGGCGCAGGGTCGCCGACGTGCAGGTCGACCCGTGGAGCGCCGCGATCCGGACCGAGCAGGCTGGACACCGCCGTTCCCAGCGCCGACACGAGCGCGCCGGTCTGGCGCCATGCGTTCAACGGCACTCCCTCCTGAGGTCCGGAGTGCCCCTCGCACTCCCCGTCATTCTACGCACAAGAAACACAGCCCATCGGGTACTCTGGTTGCAAGTTCCTCGTGACAGCGGCCGATAGTCCAAAAATGCGGATCCTCCGTTTCGTCACACTCTCGCTGGCCCTCGCCAGCGGCGCCTGTTCAAAGCTCGGGATCGGCAACGATTCCGGCAGCCCCACGGCACCAACCGGTGTGCCGGCCGCGGGCGCGGCGCTGGTCTATTCCGCGGTGGGCGCCAGCGACGTGCTGGGCATCGGATCGACGAGCCCGTGTTTCCTGTTCGAAGACTGCAATGGCACCGGCTACGTGTGGGTGGCCGCGCGTCAACTGCGGTCGCAGGGCTACACCGTCACGGTGGGCAACCTCGGGATTCCGGCCGGCGTGATCAGCCGCACGTTCCAGGATCTGGGCACGCAGAACGGGCGCACCATCGGCGGCAACTTCATCGATCAGGAAATGCCGTTCGTCCGCTCGAATGCGGACATCGTGACGGTCTTCGCCGGCGGCAACGACGTGAACACGATTACCGCCGCGCTCGGGAACGGTGCCGGCGGCAGCAACCCGACGGCGTACATCGACAGCCAGGTCACCACGTTCGGCACCGACCTGACAACGCTCATTGCCGGCATCCGGTCGCGTGCGGCCTCGGCCCGCATCATCGTGATCAACCTGCCGAACATGGCCGCCCTGCCGTACCTGGCCAGCGCGTCGCTCGCCCAGAAGCAGGCCGCCCAGCGCATCTCGGTGCGCATGACGACGACGGCAATCAATACACTGCAGGGTGTCACGGTCATCGATCTGATGTGCGATACGCGCGTCTATCAGTCGAACTTCTTCTCCTCGGACGGCTTCCACCCGAACGACAACGGCTACGCCATCCTGGGCGCCGAAGTGGCCCGGGCGGTCACGACCGCGTCCTATCCCGCGCCTCGCAGCAGCTGCTCGCAGATGACGCTCTACTGATGCGCGAGTGCTGACCTTCCCGGACCTGCGGCGGCAGCTCGCCGCCGCCCTCGCCGGCCCGCTGCCGGGAGCCACCGCCCACGCCAGGATGGCGCCGCAGCCCCGCGGGGGCTGGCCAGCCGGCTACTCACCCGAGCATCTGCGCCACGCCGCCGGGCTGATCCTCGTGTTCCCCATCGGCGACGAGCCGCACCTCGTGCTGACCGTGCGATCCACGCGCGTCAGGCACGCGGGCCAGGTGTCGCTGCCTGGCGGGGTGATCGAGCCAGGTGAGAGCGCGGAGGACGCCGCACTCCGCGAGGCACGCGAGGAGATCGCGTGCCCCAGCGAGCAGCTGGACGTGCTCGGACGCCTCACACCGGTGGACATCCCGGTCAGCGGCTTCCGCCTGCATCCCGTCGTCGCCCTCACGCATGCACCGCCACCGCTCTCCCCGTCCGACGCCGAAGTGGCGCGCATTCTCGAAGTGCCGATCAGCGGTCTCCTCGCTCCATCGAGCCGCACCGAACAGCCCATGCAACGCGGTGCACTGCTGCTCGACGTGCCGGTCTTCCGGGTCGACGACGTCGTCATCTGGGGAGCGACGGCGATGGTCCTGGCGGAACTGTTGACGCTGCTCGGATGGAAAGACGAGCGATCATGATTTCGTGCAGATCGTGCACGATCGAGCGATCACTTATGCAGCTTTCACAAATTTCTCGACAAACTTGGCGCTATTTTCTTGCACGAGATGCACGCAATTGGAATAATGCTCTTCACTGAACGGGAGCCGTGTATCTCGCCGCTGATGCAGGCGTGACGGCCGGCTCCGGTTCGCAGCTATCATCTGCTCGACTTTTTTCCACGAAAGAACAAAGGGGGACGCGATGGGTTCCGCAGTATTGAGCGAAGCGATCAGCGCAATTCGCGACTGGTCCGTATCGAAGGAAGCGGTGCCGGCCAGCCGCGCAGGGGTGGCGTTCGGCAGCCTCGTATTCAATGACGCGGAACAGCAGAAGCGCCTGCCGAAAGCCGTCTACAACGCGCTGCGTCGCACGATCGTGAACGCCGAGCCGCTCGACGCGTCGGTGGCCGACGCCGTGGCCAAGGCCGCGAAGGAATGGGCGGTCGAGCACGGCGCCACGCACTACACGCACTGGTTCCAGCCGCTCACCGGCATCACCGCCGAGAAGCACGACTCCTTCCTGAACCCGACCAGCGACGGCAAGGCCGTGATGGAGTTCTCGGGCAAGGAACTGATCAAGGGCGAGCCGGATGCGTCGAGCTTCCCGTCGGGCGGCCTGCGCAGCACCTTCGAGGCGCGCGGCTACACGGCGTGGGATCCGACGAGCCCGATGTGGCTCCTGAAGAGCGGCGGCTCGGTGACGCTCGTCATCCCGACGGCGTTCGTGAGCTGGACCGGTGAAGCGCTCGACAAGAAGACCCCGCTGCTCCGCTCGATGGACGCGCTCTCCACGCAGGCGGTGCGCATCCTGAAGCTGTTCGGCTCGAAGGCCACGCGCGTCATCACCACCTGCGGCCCCGAGCAGGAATACTTCCTGATCGATCGCTACTTCTACCTGTCGCGTCCCGACCTCATCAACGCGGGCCGCACGCTGTTCGGCGCGGCGCCGCCCAAGGGCCAGGAGCTCGAGGATCAGTACTTCGGTGCGATCCCCGACCGCGTGCTCGCCTACATGGCGGAATGCGAAGCCGAGCTCTACGCGCTGGGTGTGCCGGTGAAGACGCGCCACAACGAAGTGGCGCCGAGCCAGTACGAGATCGCGCCGGTCTTCGAGACCTCGAACATCGCCACCGACCACCAGATGATGGTGATGGAGACGCTGCGCCGCGTGGCGCCGAAGTACGGCCTCGCGTGCCTCCTGCACGAGAAGCCGTTCGCGGGCGTGAACGGATCGGGCAAGCACCTCAACTGGTCGATGGGCGATGACCTGGGCAACAACCTGCTCTCGCCCGGCAAGGACACGCACGACAACATCCAGTTCCTGGTGTTCTGCTCGGCGGTCATCCGCGCCGTGAACAAGTACCAGGGCCTGCTGCGCGCCACCATCGCGAGCGCGGGCAACGATCACCGCCTCGGTGCGAACGAGGCCCCGCCGGCCATCATCTCGATCTTCCTCGGCGACATGCTGACGGACATCTTCGAGCAGGTCGAGAAGGGCGGCGCGAAGTCGACCAAGACGGGCGGCACGCTCGACACCGGCGTCGGCGTCCTGCCGAAGCTGCCGCGCGACGCGGGCGACCGCAACCGCACCAGCCCGTTCGCCTTCACCGGCAACAAGTTCGAGTTCCGTGCGGTGTCGTCGAACCAGAGCATCTCCTACCCGAACACGGCGCTGAACGTCGCCGTCACCGAGTCGCTCGACTACATCGCCACCGAACTCGAGAAGGCGATCGCCGGCGGCAAGAAGATCGAGGATGCGGCGCGTGAACTCCTGCCGAAGATCATCAAGGAGAACAAGCGCATCATCTTCAACGGCAACGGCTACTCGAAGGAGTGGGAGATCGAGGCCAAGAAGCGCGGCCTCCTGAACCTGAAGAACACCGTCGACGCGCTGCCGCAGTTCGCCTCGAAGGAGGCCACGGCCCTCTTCGACAAGTACAAGGTCCTGAACGAGCGCGAAGTCCACTCGCGTTACGAGATCATGGTCGAGACCTACAACAAGGTCATCAACGTGGAAGGCCAGCTCACGGTCCTGATGGCCAACCGCTACGTCCTGCCAGCGGCGCTCGAGTACGCGAAGCAGGTCGGCCAGGCGGTGGCGGCGGTCAAGGCCGGCGGCGGCAAGTCGGTCGAGGGCAAGAAGCTCCTCGACAAGGTGACCAAGCTGACCGACGAGTTCAAGAAGCGCACGGACAAGCTCGAAGCGGCGCTGAACCACTCGTCGGCGTCGGCCGAGAAGCACGCGAAGCACTTCCGCGATGCCGTCGTCCCGGCGATGGTCGCCCTGCGCGCTACCAGCGACGCCCTCGAAGCGACGATCCCGCACGAACTGTGGCCGCTCCCGACGTACCGGGAAATGCTGTTCGTGAAGTAACACGGCGAATTGACAACTTAGAAGTGAGAAGTGAAGTTCGGAAGGTCGAGTTCAGAAGTTCACTTCTAGGTTCTCAGTTCTAGGTTCTTCAGAGAGGGCGTCCGGGTATCACCTGGGCGCCCTTTCTCTTTCTGCCCGCCCGTTCACTCCTGCTGCCGCAGGCGTTTCCTCTCGATAAGAGCGACATTGACCGGGACGGCGGGGCCGCCCTAGACTCAGCCAGACTTTCCCCCCGGATCTCACAGGAGCATCCATGAAGAAGTTCGTGTACATCGGCGCGATCCTGCTCGCGTCGTCAGCACTGGTGCTGGCGCAGGCCAACCCGCAGCAGACCGCCCAGGCGATCGCGCGCGGCGCGGCCGCATCGCTGGCGAACCGCCTCGGCGCCGGCCACGCGCTCGTCCCGGTGAGCACGCTGGTCGACAGCCTGGGCCAGGCCCACGTGCGCTACCAGCAGACCTACCGCGGTGTCCCCGTGTTCGAGGGCGAAGCCATCGTGCACGTCGACCTGGCGTCGCGATCGGTGGTCGACACCACCGACGCCACGCTCGGCTTCGGTCCCATCACGCTCTCCGCGCGGGTCGGCGAGAACGAGGCGCACGACCGCGCCATGGAGCACATGCGGCTGCCGGCGGGGTTCCCGTCGCGGCGCAACGCGCTCGTCATGGTCGAGAACGGCGTCGCCTCGCTCACCTGGCAGGTCCGCAGTGAAGGTGAGGGCGCGCAGGGACCGTTCCACCGCGTGGCGTTCGTCGACGGCAACGGCCGTGGCGTGCTGCGCTCGTGGGATAACCTCGAGACGGCGGCGGCCGCGGGCACGGGCCTCAGCTTCTTCAACGGCACCGTGGCGCTCACGACCGACCTGGTCAGCGGCGTGTTCAGCCTGCGCGACCCCTCGCGCGGCAACCAGAGCACGCGCGACATGAACAACCGCACGGCCGGCAACGGCACGCTGTTCACCGACGCGGACAACACGTGGGGCACGGGCACGCTCGCGAACCGCCAGACCGTGGGCGTCGACGCGCAGTACGGCACGGCCATGACGTGGGACTACTACAAGAACGTCCACGGCCGGAACGGCATCGCGAACAACGGCACCGGCGCCTACAACCGCGTCCACTACGGCCGCAGCTACAACAACGCGTTCTGGTCGGACAGCTGCTTCTGCATGACCTACGGCGACGGCGACGGCACCACGTTCAACCCCTTCGACTCGCTCGACGTGGCGGGCCACGAGATGTCGCACGGCGTGACCAGCCGCACGGCCAACCTCACCTACTCGGGTGAATCGGGCGGCCTGAACGAGGGCACGAGCGACATCTTCGGCACGATGGTGGAGTTCTACGCGAACAACCCGAAGGACACGCCCGACTACCTGATCGGCGAGCGCCTCTACAAGAACGGAACGAGCGCGCTGCGCACGATGATCAAGCCGAGCGCCGACGGCGTGTCAGCCGACTGCTGGTACTCCACCGTCGGCTCCCTGAACGTGCACTACAGCTCCGGCGTCGCGAACCACTTCTACTACCTGCTCGCGGAGGGCACCACCAGCGGCTCGCCGAGCCCGACCTGCACCACAGGCAACACGCGCGTGGCAACCGGCACCGGGTCGGTGAGCGGCATCGGACGGCAGGCGGCCGAGAAGATCTGGTACCGCGCGCTCACGGTCTACATGACCGCCAGCACGAACTACGCTGCGGCCCGCACGGCCACGCTGAACGCCGCACGCGACCTCTACGGCCTGAACAGCACGCAGTACAACGCGGTCGCCGCCGCGTGGACCGCCGTCGGGCGCAGCTAGCGTTCCGGACGTCAGTCAGAACTGAAGACAGAAAAGGGCGCTGGGGATCACACCTCAGCGCCCTTTGTGGTTCGAGAGGCTTCGGGATCCACTGCAGGGCACGTCGGCTTCGGGCAGGGCGGCTCCTGCTTCGCCGCAGCAATGGGCCGTGACCGGGCGTGCAAGCGTCAGCGCATGCGTTTCAGCGTGGCGGTGTCGATGGAGCAGGAGACGGTGCCGGTCTTGCCGACCATGTCGAAGGTGATGGCCGCGGTCGGGGCGAACGCCGGGAAGTCGTACGTGAAGCGGCGCGTGGAGAGTTCCCGCGCCGTGGGCGTGACCGGCTTGCCGCCGCGCTTCAGCACGAAGTCGGTCAGCGCGTTCTTCGAGCCGCGCACCGGGGTGACGCCGACGGTGATGCGGGTGCGCTGCGCCTCGGCGTAGTTCGGCTGCGGCGCCGGCTGCTTCTGGCTCACGACTCGCCAGACCTCGTACGCCACCGACTTGTACGGCGTGTACATGGCGATCTCGAAGTCGGGATTCTTGCAGAGCCCCGTGTCCCAGAACACGCAGGCCGGGTTGCCCCCCTGCTTGCCGCACTCGATCGCCTGGTAGTAGCTCTCGGCGTTGATCGGCTGGATGCCCTTCTCCCAGGCCGGCAGCGTGCCGGCCGGAAGCGTCGCCTTCACCTGGACGGGCGCCTGTGCCGCGACGCTGACACACAGCGCCGCGGCGAACGTCGCCGTCATCACCCGGAGGAATGCGGAACGGGAACGGCCCATCTCGGCTACTTCGCGCAGCGCGGATCGGCCGCCTGGATCTGCGCAATGCGCTCGTCGGTCAGCGGCACGTTGGTGCAGCCGCCCGAGGCGCAGACGTAGTCGCTCTTGGCGCCCGAGTGGCAGTTCTGGCACGTGCCGAGCGGATTGGACGCCTCGTAGCCGCGCGCCTTCACGGTGGTGCCCTGCGGCGTCACGGTCAGCGCGAAGTACTCCCAGCCATTGCTCTGCGCGAAGGTGCCCTTGGCGCGCTTCACCATCGCCTCGCCGGGAATCATGCGGAGGATGGTGCCCTCCGGATAGTCCGAGGAGTGCGCCTGATACGCCTTCACCGCGAGCTGCAGCTTCGCCGGGTCGGCGTGCTGGATGTAAGACCGGCCAGCCTTGGTGCCGTTGGCGATGCACGCCATGATCTCCGCCGGCACGTCCTGCGCACCGACGACGATGGGGGTCAGCGGAAGCGCGGCAAGCACGGCCGCGGCGGCCACACGAAAGAGTGTCTTCATGGCCCGACAGCATACAGGAACTCGCACGGGACCCGCCATTCACCGGGTCCGGACCGCTGTTCACCGGATCGGCGAGCACCGGGGCCCCCGTCCGCTACTGTCTGAGTGTCGGCACGGCGCGCCGGACAGCTCGGGGCGGCCGGACCAAGAGGCACACGATGAGCAAGGGCGAAGTGATGTTCACGACGGCAGCGGCAACCGGCCTGGTCTGCCTGGTGGCAGCGGCCATCGGTGCCTGGGTTATCGTCACGGACCCGGCCAGCCTCGTCCCGACACAGGGTGCGGGTGCCGGCGCGTTGCTGGACGTGGCGGCGCGAATGGTCGAACGTGTCGCGGCCGTGATGCTGGACCTGGTCGGCTGGTAGAGGACGGACATGGCTGAGATGAACATGAGTGCGACCTTCGGTGATCAGGGGGACGATCCGCGCCCCGTCGGGGCCATGGTGGTGGGCGCGCTGCTCGTCGCCGTCGGCGGCGCCCTCCTGGCCGAGCGGACCAACCTGCTGCCCGACAACTGGCGCCTCTCCATCTGGCCGGTGCTGCTCATCGCGTTCGGCGTCGCACGGCTCGCGTTCCCCAGCCGCCGCGGCCGCCGCGGCCTGTTCTACGTCCTCGCCGGCAGCTGGTGGCTGGCCGGCCTCCAGGGCTGGCTCTCCTTCGAGCGGACCTGGCCGCTCCTCATCGTCTTCTACGGCGCCAGCGTCGTCGTCCAGGGGGCGACGACGCAGCCGGGGCTGCCCAGGGACCGGTCGTCACGGCGGCATCGGGGCGGCATGTCCTGGGTGCTGACAGCCATCCTGATCGGTGCGCTCATCTCCAGCCCGCACGGCGTCCGCAACTGGTCGATGGGCTCCTTCGACGCGAACAGCGAACGGATGGTGGCCATCGCGGCACAGTCCGAACACCGGGTGGAGACGAGCACGTTCTCGGGCGCGGAGGCCTTCACCCTGATGGGACGCAACGTGATCGACCTGCGCGGTCTTCCGGAGACCGCCCCGAACGAGATTACGCTTGATGGGCTCACCGCGATGGGGCGCACGACCATCCGGGTGCCACGGGGCTGGAGCGTGGACATGAAGATGGTCGCGCTGATGGGCCGGATGCGCGACACACACCGGGAGGGAACGGGCCCGGCCGACTGGGACGCACCCGCATCGACCGATCAGGCGGGAGCCGCCGTCACGCCGGACCAGCCGCGCCGGCTGGTGGTGCGCGGCCTCGTCATGATGGGCGAAGTCGCCGTTACCCAGTAGTCGCATGAATTAGTGGGCACACCATGACACCGCCGCTCTTCGAATCGCCACGGTCGGGCACCCCGCGCGTGATCGCCGGGATTGGCCTGATGCTCCTCGGCCTTCTGGTGCTCATCGATCGCTCGGGCCTCCTGGACGCCCTGCGGGTCCTGCGCTTCTGGCCGCTCGTCCTCATCGCCATCGGCGTGCAGCAACTCGCCTCTCGCGAATGGCGGCCTGGCACCGACGCCCCCGTTCCATGGGGAGCCTTCGCCTGGATCGGCATCGGCGGACTCTTCCTGCTGAACACGCTCGGCATCACCCGCGCGAGCGTCTTCGACCTGTTCTGGCCGGTGGTGCTCATTGCCGTCGGCGTCCGGCTGCTGACGCAGGGCAGCCGCGCCGCCCGGGAGCGCGTCGGAGAGTCGGACACCAGCGGCTCGAGCCGGGACGCGGGTCCGGCCGTTGCCGTCCTCAGCGGAGTGAAGCGCGTGAGTCCACCAGATGGGTTCCGGAACCTCGACGTCACCCTGTTCATGGGTGG
The DNA here is from genome assembly GCA_046331345.1 of Vicinamibacterales bacterium. GTDB lineage: Bacteria > Acidobacteriota > Vicinamibacteria > Vicinamibacterales > CAVVIG01 > CAVVIG01. The sequence goes on from JAXLRA010000012.1 coordinate 104,880, forward strand.
GGCACAGCTCGACTACCGCCCCGCGGTTCTCCCGCCAGGACAGGAGGCGGTGATCGACCTGGTCGCCATCATGGGCGGCTGCGAAATCTTCGTCCCGTCGCACTGGGTCGTGTCGGCACCGGCGACCACGATCCTCGGCGGCATCGATGACCGGCGCGTCGCGCATCCCGCACCGATGATGGACCCGTCGATCCCGCCGGGCCCGCCGCCGCGGCTCGTGCTCCGCGGGCTCGTCCTCATGGGCGGCGTCACGATCCGGAGCTGATGCACCCGATTCTCGTTCGCGCCGATCGACTCGCCGCGTATGTCGCGCTCTGGGTCGGCATTGCGCTCGTGCTGTCGCTCTGGGTCGCGCGCCAGGGCAGCGCGCCCTTCGAAGCGCTCATCGTCGTCGTCCCGACGTTCGTGACCTACGGCTTCGTGTGCCTGTCTGCCTTCTACGTGTGCCGGGCGGTCCCCGTGACGACCGCGGGGCCGTCGGCGGTCGGGGCGGCGACCGTGGTGTCGGCGATCTGTGGCGGGCTGCTCTGGCTGGCGCTCGTGCAGGGCTGGCGGGCGGCGCTGCGGCAGCTCACACCGGCCCAGCCCTTCTCGGGCGTCGAGGCGCAGCAGTGGCTGCTGTTCGGCGTGGCGGTCGTCCTGTACCTGCTGGCGCTGGCGGTGTACCACGTGGTGGCGGCCTCCGATGCGGCACGCGAGGCCGAGGCGCAGCGGCTGGAATACCAGGTGCTGACCCGCGACGCGGAACTGCGGGCCCTGCGCGCGCAGCTGAACCCGCACTTCCTCTACAACAGCCTCAACTCCATCAGTGCCCTCACCTCGACCGACCCGTCTGGCGCGCGCCGGATGTGCGTGCTCCTCGGCGACTTCCTCCGCAACACACTCAAGGTGAGCGCGCTGGACCGCGTTCCGCTCTCGCAGGAGCTGACGCTCATCGATGCGTTCCTCGCGATCGAACAGGTGCGCTTCGGCGCCAGGCTCACGCTCGCGCGGAGCATCGATCCGGCGGCCGCGGCCTGCCGGGTGCCGCCGCTGCTGCTGCAGCCGCTCGTGGAGAATGCCATCGTGCACGGCATCGCCGGTTTGCTCGACGGCGGCGAAGTCGGCGTCACCGTCGTCCGCCGGGACGGACGGCTGCTGCTGCGCATCGAGAACCCGCGCGACCCGGACGTCACGTCGCGGCACCACGGCGGTGTCGGCCTCGAGAACGTCCGCCGCCGCCTGCACACGGCTTTCGCCGACCGCGCCCGCATCGACGCGGTGGCCGAACCCAGCCAGTTCCGCGTCGACCTGAACCTGCCCGCTGAAGAGGAGTAGCTGCTACCGTGTCCCTGCCCCTGCTCAAGATCGCGATCGTGGACGATGAGGAACTCGCCAGGCGACTGGTGCGCGAGCATCTCTCCGGGATGGAGGGCGTGGAGGTCGTCGCCGAATGCGCCAACGGCTTCGAGGCGGTCAAGGCGGTGTCGGACCTCGCGCCGGACCTGCTGCTTCTCGACGTCCAGATGCCGAAGCTGAACGGGTTCGAAGTGCTCGAACTGGTGGGCCGCGACGTGGCGGTGATCTTCACAACCGCGCATGACGAGTACGCCATCAAGGCGTTCGAGGTGCACGCGGTCGACTACCTGCTGAAGCCGTTTGGTGCGGAACGGCTGGCCGACGCCCTCGCCCGTGCACGGGAGCGCCTCGCCCGCCGTGAACCGTCACCGGCCATCGCCCTCGCATCGGCCACGCGCACGCCGGCCGGCTCGGCGTCGCGCGTGCTCATTCGCGACGGCGCGCGCGTCACGGTTCTCAGCATCGACCGCATCGACTTCGTGCAGGCGCAGGACGATTACGTCGCGTACGCCTCAGAGGGCCGGCGTCACCTCAAGGAACAGACGATGGCTGACGCCGAGGCGTCGCTGGATCCGGCGCGGTTCGTGCGCGTGCACCGCTCGTACCTGATCAACCTGGATCGGCTCACGCGCGTCGAACTCGACGAGCGCGAGAACCGGGTGGCGCTGCTCTCGACCGGGGATCGCATTCCCGTCAGCCGCAGCGGACACCAGCGGCTCACCGAACGGCTCGAGGGACGCTAGACAGACGAACCTCGTTAGAGGTTCGCCAGAACGGCGTCGCCCATGCCGGCCGTGCCGACCTTCGTCGCGCCCGGCGTCATGATGTCGCCCGTGCGGATGCCGGCGTCGACCGCCCTGGCCACGGCCGCTTCGATGGCGCTCGCTGCCTCGAGTTCGTTGAACGAGAAGCGGAGCATGAGGGCGGCCGAGAGAATCTGCGCGATGGGGTTGGCGATGCCTTTGCCCGCGATGTCCGGCGCCGTGCCACCTGCGGGCTCGTAGAGCCCGAACGACCCCTCCGCCAGGCTGGCCGACGGGAGCAGGCCCATCGAGCCGGTCATCATGGCGCACTCATCCGACAGGATGTCGCCGAACATGTTGCCGCACAGCATCACGTCGAACTGGTGCGGGTTCTTCACCAGCTGCATCGCGGCGTTGTCCACGTACATGTGCGACAGCGTCACGTCCGGATACTCCTTGCCGATCGCGGTGACGATCTCGCGCCAGAACACCATGCTCGTGAGCACGTTGGCCTTGTCAATCGAGATGACACTGTGGCGGCGCGTCCGCGCGGCCTGGAATGCCTTGTGCGCGATGCGCTCGATCTGCTTGCGCGAGTACTCCTTCGTATCCCAGGCGCGTTCCGTCGGGCCGCTCCCCTCGCGCCCCTTCCCGTCGGGCCGCTGCGCGAAGTACGCACCACCGGTCAGCTCCCGGACGACGAGGATGTCGAACCCGTCGCCGACGATATCAGCGCGGAGGGGGCAGGCGGAGGTGAGCGCCTTGTAGACGCGGGCCGGGCGGAAGTTGCAGTAGAGGTCGAAGTGCTTGCGCAGCGGCAGGAGCGAGCCGCGCTCGGGCTGCTTCTCGGGCGGCAGCGACTCCCACTTCGGACCGCCCACCGATCCGAACAGGATCGCCTGGCTTTCCTCGCACACCTTCAGCGTTGCCGCTGGCAAGGCCTCGCCGTGCCGGTCGATCGCCGCACCGCCCACGTCCATCGGGCGCCAGGTCGCGGCAAATCCGAACTTCTTCCCCGCGGCGTCGACGACGCGCAGGGCCTGCTCCATCACTTCGGGGCCGATGCCATCGCCGGCCAGGACTGCAATCTGGTAGTTGTTCATCTCGTCTTCGTCGCTTCAAGGCCGACGCGCTGCACGGAGGGCGCCGGGTACGTTCAAGGCTGACCGCCTCGCGCGCTTCAAGACCAGGTGTAGTGTCCGCCTTCAGGCGGACCAGACGGGCCCGGCTGAAGCTGGGCACTACATTTTGAAGCGCGTTCATAGCGTAGTCTCTCGGCGCGAACAGGGTCAAAGCATTGCAGATTTCAGAGTGCAGATTTCAGATTGGATTGCAGATTGGATTGCCGATTGAGATTGCAGACCTTCAGTTAGCAATCAGCAACTGGCCTTTGGCAATTCAGTGACTGGTACAATCACCGGCTGTGGCGAAGAAGACTGACGACCCCGGCCTGTTCGACTCGGTGGACATGAACGACTCGGGAGGCCAGGGCGGGTCGGGACGCCCGCCTTCGAGCGGCGGCCCGAACAGCATCGACGTCGCGCCGCTGCACGAAGCGGCGCAGGCGAGGTACCTCAACTACGCGCTCTCGGTCATCACTTCGCGAGCCCTGCCCGACGTGCGCGACGGCCTGAAGCCGGTGCAGCGCCGCATCCTCTACTCGATGTGGCAGAAGAACCTCACGGCCGACGCCAAGCACCGCAAGTGCGCCACGGTGGTCGGCGACGTGATGGGCAACTTCCACCCGCATGGAGACTCGGCGCTGTACGAGACGCTGGTCCGCATGGCGCAGCCGTTCTCGCTGCGCTACCCGCTGGTGGACGGCTCGGGCAACTTCGGCTCGCTCGACGGCGACAGCGCGGCGGCCATGCGTTACACCGAGTGCCGGCTCGCCCGCATCAGCGACGAGATGCTCACGGAAATCGAGCAGTCGACGGTGCACTTCCGGCCGAACTACGACGGCACGAAGACCGAGCCGGTCGTCCTGCCGGCGCGCATCCCGAACCTGCTGGTCAACGGCACCACCGGCATCGCGGTCGGCATGGCCACGAACATCCCGCCGCACAACCTCGGCGAGGTGTGCACGGCGCTCGTGAAGCTGATGGACAACGAGGACATCAGCAACGCGCAGCTCTGCCGGTACGTGAAGGGGCCCGACTTCCCGACCGGCGGCCAGATCCTGAACTCGGCGGAGGAGATCAAGGAGATCTACCGCACCGGGTCGGGCTCCATCCGCCTGCGCGGCACCTGGGACATCGGCCCGGAGACGCGCTCGACGAAGACCGTCTACATCGAGAGCATCCCCTACACGGTGAACAAGTCGCAGCTCGTGGAGCGGATTGCCGACGTGGTGATCGGCCGCAAGCTGCCGCAGCTCCTCGACGTGAAGGACATCTCGACCGAGGACGTGCGCATCGCCCTCGAGATGCGCAAGGACGCCGACGAGAAGATGGTCATGGCGTACCTGTTCAAGCACACGCCGCTGCAGATCAACTTCGCGGTGAACCTCACGTGCCTCGTGCCGGTCGACACGAATGCGGAGGTCTGCCGGCCGGAGCGGCTGGACCTGAAGCAGATCCTCTGGCACTTCCTGCACTTCCGTCTCGAGGTGGTGACGAAGCGCCTCGAGCACGAGCTCGCGGCCCTGAGCCGCCGCATCCACATCCTCGAAGGGTTCGAGAAGGTCTTCGACGCGCTCGACGAGATCATCCGCATCATCCGCAAGAGCGAAGGCAAGGCCGACGCGGCGCAGGCGATCATGAAGCGCTTCGAGCTCGACGACGAGCAGACCGACGCGATCCTCGAGCTCAAGATCTACAGGCTGGCCCGCCTCGAGATTCTCGTCATCCGCAACGAACTCGACGAGAAGCGGAAGCGCGCACGGGAGATCACGCGCCTCCTGAACGACGAGCAGGGCCGCTGGACGATCGTGCGCGGCGAACTGCAGGAGATGGTGGACACCTACGGCGACAAGCGCCGGACGACGATCGCCAGTGACGAGGGCGAGCAGGAATACTCCGCCGACGACTTCATCATCGACGAAGACAACGTCGTCATCATCTCGCGGGACGGGTGGGTGAAGCGGCAGAAGGAAGTGAAGGACCTCACCACCACGCGCCTCCGCGAAGGGGACCAGGTGCTGGCGGCCCTGGCGGGCAGCACGCGCGCCACGTGCGTCTTCTTCAGCAACTTCGGGGCGGCCTACACGTGCCGGTTCGTCGACGTCCCGGCGTCCACCGGCTACGGCGAGCCGATCCAGCGGCTGTTCAAGTTCAAGGACGGCGAGAAGGTGGTGGCGGCCATGAGCCTCGACCCCCGCGTCGTGGGGGACATCAAGCCGAAGGTGGAAGGCGAGGCCGCACCTGTGCACGCGGTCGCGGTCACCAGCGACGGGTACGCCCTGCGGTTCGGGCTGGACGGCTTCGTCGAGGTGAGCACCCGTGCGGGCCGCCGCTACGCGCGGCCGGCAGACGGCGCCGAGGTGGTCGGGGTGGACCGCGTGACCGGGAAGGAAACCATCATCGCGGCCACCGCGGAGGCGCGCGGCCTGCTCTGCCCGGCCGATGAGATCAACTATCTTGCGGGCCCGGGCAAGGGCGTCATCCTGATCAAGCTGGGCGACGAGGACAAGGTGCTCGGCTTCATCGCGTCGACCGGCGACCGGGATCTGCTGACGGTGGAAACCACGCGCGGCGCGGAACAGACGATCAGCACGACGAAGTACGAGGTGACGGGACGCGGGGGACGGGGGAAGGAACTGCTGCAGCGCGGCGGCTTCACGCGTGTGCTGTGGCCCACCCCGCAGGCGCCGCCACCGCTCTCGTAGCCACCAAGCGCATAGGCGAAGAACGCACAGCCGAAAGCGCCAACACGGAGAACACAGCGAATCGCACGGATGGCACGGTGCTCAGAAACAATCCTGACACCGTGTCTTCCGTAGACTCTGTGCGTTCCGTGTTGAAGCGGTACTGGTGAGTTGGTGAATTGAGCGTCCGACGCTACGCACGAAACCCCGGGCGCCGTCACGTTCGCCTACCCAGACAGAACGTGCCAAACGGGACCCCGTACGTAGCGTCCGACGCTCAACCCTGACCGCTAGCGCCCTTCCAGCCTCGCCAGCACCCGCGCGTTGTGCCGGGCGATCATCGCCATGCCGCTGTTCGCCAGCACCGACGCGACGATCGCCGCGACGCGGTGGTTGTCGTGCCACAGCGTTTCGGTGCCGATGACCGTGGCGACCGCCGCGGCGACCTTCACGCCCATCATCACGCCTTCGTTGCCGACCACCGGCTTCATCAGCGGGTTCGATTCCGACCCGCCCGCCTTCAGCACGCGCATCGTGAGCAGGCCGTCGTAGGTCTGGACCACCCCGGTGACGGCGTGCAGCGACGACAGCACCGCCCGCCTCGGATCGCGTTCCGGAACCGTCCGGACAACCACCGGAGGCGTGTCATCCGGGCCAGTGAGGGCCGCCAGCCGCTCGGCGCTGGGCAGCACCAGCCGCCCGGCTCCTGGCTCCTGCACCGATGCGGCGTCGGCACCCGTGGCGGCGGAACCGCTCGCCGGAACCAGCAGCACACCGACGAGCGCACTCACACAGATCCAATGCCGCATAACGCTCCGGGGGGAGAGGGGCGCCCAGGGGCGCCAGCGTCACGCCTGACACATAGCGAGGTTCGTGCCCGGCCGTTGCCGGCCGGAACTGCCGGAATTGCTGGGGTTTTCGCGAGTACGGGGCCCTGCCGGCCTCGCCCGCGTGCAGTCCTTACGCGTGGGACCGTGAAGGTTACGCGGTTCGGGCGGGCCGGGAGGTCCAGGACGGCCGGGAGGGGCCAACCGGGCAGGCCGGGCTTGGGCTGAAATTAGGGGGATCCTGCTGGAGGCGCAGTTCAGTTAGACTTGAGGAGCCCCGGTGAAGGGCCCTGGCGCTACGACCGCTGCGCACGATCGCTGGACTTCCAGCGGCTGACGGTCGGCCCCGGCCCGCAGCACCCTGCTGCCGCACGGGCGCTTACATCCATTACAAGGATCAGTTTTGCCTCATCAGGAACGTACCAACATCGCGGTCTTCATCGACTTCGACAACATCGAAATCGGCGTGAAGACCACCCTTGGGGAGCACTTCGATATCGGCACCATTCTCGAGGCGCTGAAGGAGCGCGGCGAGGTGGTGACGAAGATTGCCTACGCCGACTGGACGCGCGCCGGCGAATACAGCCGCGCCCTCACGCAGCACGCCATCCGGCTCGTGCAGCGCAACCTCACGCCCGGCGGCGACAAGAACGGCGCGGACATCAACCTCGCGCTCGACGCCCTCGAGATGGCGTTCACGCACCCCCACATCAACGCCTACGTCATCGTCGGCGGCGACAGCGACTTCCTGTCGCTCGTCGAGAAGCTGAAGCAGTACGACAAGAAGGTGTTCGTGGTCGGCGGCCGCTCGTTCACGAGCGTGATCCTGCAGCGCAACTGCCACGAGTTCATTGCCTACGAGAACCTGATTCGCCGGCCCGCGCCGTCGCGGCCCGGCCGCACGAGCGGTGGCCCGCAGCAGGTGCAGACCGGGACGCAGGCGTTCCCGGTGGCGCAGGCGATTCCGATCGTGCGTCGTGCCCTCAAGATCCTCGCGGATCGCGAGGTGTCGCCGCAGACCGGTCTCCTCAAGAGCACGCTGCTGCAGCTCGACTCCACGTTCTCCGAGCGCAGCTACGGCGCGTCGTCGTTCCTCGACTTCGTGGAGAAGCTGTCCCAGGCAGGCGTGGTCCTGCTCAAGCACTCCGGACGCAGCGTGATGGTGGAGCTGAACCCCGCCTACGCCGAAGAGGGCAGCGGCGCAGCGCCCCGCCTCGAAGGCGACATGCCGGCCGCAGCCGAAGGCACGGACAACGTCGTCGCGTTCCGTCCCGCGGGCGAGGCCCCGGCCGCTGACGCGGGCGGTGCACCGCAGGCACCTGCCGGCGTGGAGCCGGCGTCGCGCCTCGGCGACAACGCCGATGGCGTGCGCGCGGCCTCGCAGCTGCTCACCAACGCGACCAACGCGCGCTGGCCGATGTATCTCCGCAACGTGAAGCAGATCTTCCGTGCAGGGAACCTCGACGAGCGCCGCTACGGCTTCGGCGGGCTGATGGATCTCCTGAAGGCCTGCCAGCGCGACGGCCTCGTGCGCATCGAACGCGACCGCCGCGGCGGCCTGCGCGTGTTCCAGGGACCGAACCTGGCTCGCCCCGCGAACGTGCCGCAGCCCGAGCCGGAAGAAGTGAACGGCAACGTCGCGGAACCCGGCGAAGCGCCGCAGTCCGAACTGGCCGACGACGCCCAGCCGGTCATCATCCTAGGCGACGATGTGGAGCCGGACGTGATCGAGATCGAGCCGGTCTCGGTCGTCGACACCACGGCCGAACTCCTCGGCCGTGCCAAGCCGCGTGCGCCGCGCGCGCGTGCCGGCCGCACCGGTGTGGCCGCTGCGCCGGCGACACCGGCTCCCTCGTCGCGCAGCCGCTCGGGATCGGGCGGTGCGAAGAAGGCAGCGGGAGCCAAGAAGAGCGCGGGCGCCAAGAAGAGCACGTCCCGCGCGAAGAAGCCGCCGGTCAATCGCGACGACGAGAACTTCGGGAACCGGTAAAACGGGGCTAGCGGGCAGGCAGGGCTGGCGGGACTGATTTCAGTCCTGCCCGCCTGGCCGGTCCGCCCGTCTCTCGTCAGTCCTGCCCGCCCAGCCTGCCTGGCCCGCCCTTCCAGACCGTCCCGTTCCTCATAACCAGCCGCACTTTTCGCAGCGCGGTGATGTCGCGTGTGGGGTCGCCATCGACCGCGATGAGGTCGGCGACCAGCCCGGCCTTCACCTGGCCGACCTCCGACTCCAGGTGCAGCACACGCGCGGCCGTCGACGTGGCGCTCTTCACGGCGTCCAGCGCCGGCATGCCGTAGTCCACCATCATCTCGATCTCGCGCGCGTTGTCGCCGTGCGGGAAGACGCCGACATCGCTGCCGCTCAGAATCGTGACACCGGCGGCGAGGGCGGCCTTGAAGGTCGCGCGCTTCCTCGCGATGCGCTCCGGCTCGGGCTGCTGGCCCTTCTTCCAGCCGGCGTACTGTGCCGTGGCATCACCGGCGGCCAGCGTCGGGCAGAGCGCCACGCGGCGCTCCGCCATCAGCCTGAACACCTCCGGCGTTCCCTCGTCGCCGTGCTCGATCGTTTCGGCACCCGCCAGGATGGCGCGGCGCATGCCCTCCGGCGTGCTGGTGTGCACAGCCACCGGCACACCGGCGCTCTTCGCGGTGGCGACAGCGAGCGTCATCTCCTCCTGCGAGAACGTCGGATGCGCCCCGGGCAGCGGCCCCCAGCGGTAGTCGCCGTACAGCTTCACCCAGTCCGCACCGTGGCCGATCTGGTCGCGCACCACGCGCGTGAGCGAGTCCACGCCGTCGGCCTCCTCGGCGCCCTGCGGCACGTGCCACTCGAGCGCGAACGTCTTCGCCGCAGGCGCGTAGCTCCCCGTCGCGACAATCGCACGCGTCGAGGCCAGCACACGCGGACCGGGAACGATGCCCTGCTCCACCGCCTGCTTCAGCTCGACGTCGGCATAGCCAGCCCCTTCGGTCCCGAGATCGCGCACCGTGGTGAAGCCGGCCTCGAGCGTCTGGCGCAGATGGTTCACCGCCCGAGCGGCTCGCAGGGCGAGCCCTTCGCGCAACACCTGGTTCTCCCAGGTGGTCTCGTTGTAGGCGTGCAGCAGGATGTGCGAGTGCCCTTCGATGAGGCCCGGCATCAGGGTCGTGCCCGGCAGGTCGAGCGTTCCCGCGCCTGACGACTCGACCGACGAGGCCGGTCCAGCCGCCTCGATGCGAGCGCCGCGGACACGCACCACCCACCCCTCGTGCATCGTCATGCCGTCGAACACGCGCGCCGGTCGGAGGATGGTGACCGGCGGCGCAGGCACGGCGGCCTGCTGCGCGGTCGCCATCGCCACCGCACAGACCATCAACACAGCTGCGATCGATGCCTGCTTCATGCCTGGCTCCCAGGACTCCTGTCGTTCGGGGTTCGCCTTCAGGCGGACCCGTCCGGGCCTACTTCACGGGCGCGAGGATCCCGCTCATCTCCACGCCGTCCACATCCTTCATCTCGAACCCCAGCAGCCTTGCGATGGTCGGCGCGATGTCGATCTGCCGGGCGAACGACACTTCGATCCCGGCCTTGATGCCGGCACCGGCGACGATCAGGCCGGTGCGAAGCTGCGGGTTGCCCGGCAGGTAGCCGTGCTGCCCGCGGCGCGAGATGCTCGGGGCGAGGAACGTCCCTCCATCGACGGTGGGCTGCACGGAGTAGCCCTCCACCGGCTCGAGGGCGATCAGCGCGTCGGGATCGGCGTCGAGCGCATCCATCTCACTCCGCGTCACCACACGGAAGAGGCCCTTGTACTGCTTCTCCGCCAGCTCGGTGAAGGTGCGCACCACGAGGTCGGCGGTCGACTTGTCCGCCTTGTCCTTCAGCTTGATGGCAAAGCCGTGCGTCTGCGCCTTCCAGTCGGCGACCTGGCCACGGGCATCGGTCGTGAGCAGGCCGAGGTTCCGCAGCACCACGTTCGGCTGGAACTGCGAGTGCACCTTGTAGAACCCGTGATCGCCGGTGATGACGAACGTCGTACGTGAGCGGATCCCGGCGTCGTCCACCGCCTTGACGATGTCGGCGAGGTGACGGTCCATGTTCGCGAACGCCGTGCGGGCCTCGGGCGAGCGCGGACCATGATCGTGCTGCGCCTCGTCGCTCTGCATCAGGTGGATGACGATCAGGTTGGGCTTCACCGTCCGGATCATGCGGGTCGCCATGGCGGTCGCGAAGCGGTCGCGCTTCACCGGATCCAGGTTGTCGCGCGGGCCGAAGCCGCCGAGGTCCTGCACGACGGCGTCCACGAGTCCGGGCGTCGACTCGCGACGCGCGAGGTCGAGCCAGGTCGAGTCACGCGGTGCCTGGTTGCTCTCGGGATACAGCGTCCGCATCTTCGCGCCGACCGACACCGGCCACGACACGCCCGCCGTCGAGAGCCCCTTCGCCTCGGCGAGATCCCAGATGGCCGGCACCTTCAGCAACCGGTTATCGAAGTACCACGTCGTGGCACTCGTGGCGGGATTGAGCTGCGTGTTCTGGTAGACCCCGTGCCTGCCGGGATGCACACCGGTCACGATCGACGTGTGCCCGGGATAGGTCATCGACGGGTACTGGACTTCGACGCCGGCCGCCCAGCTCCCGCTCTCCTTCAGCGCCTTCAGCGTCGGCAGGTCGACGCCGAAGCGTGCCGGGTCCATGTAGGTGGTCGGGTCGAATCCGTCCAGCGACACCAGCACCACGTGATCGGTGGCGCGAGCCTGCTGGGCGAAGAGTGAAGGCACACGGACGGTCACCAGCGCCAGTGCGGCAAGCAGGAACAACCGCACCGGGAGCACGCGGGGCGTGCGAACGAATCGGACGGACATGGCAGTCTCCTGACAGGAGATCAGTATAGAGGGCGGGCTGGGCGTCGAGGACGCCGTCAGGTGCCGGAAACCGGCTTTCGCCGGCTCCGTGGACCGGGCGGTATACTAGCGCCGCCCATGATCGGCACGGAGTGGATCGTCGACGCGTTCGGCTGCGATGCGGCCGCACTGCGCGACAGCCAGACACTCGAAGCCCTCTTCACCGACCTCGTCGCGCAGCTGTCGCTCACGCCGGTCGCCGCGCCGGTGTGGCACGCCTTCCCGGCCCCGGGCGGGGTGACGGGCTTCGTGGTCCTGGCCGAGTCACACCTCGCCTGCCACACCTTTCCCGAATTCGGGTCGATCTGCCTGAACGTGTTCTGCTGCCGGCCGCGGCCGGAGATCGATCTGCGCCCCCTCCTCGCGCACCATCTCGGCGCCACGCACGCAACCGTCCGCCGCGTGGCACGCGCGTATGCCGACACGGCGAGGGCCGACGCGTGAGCGGCCCGTCCGGCGCCTGTCCCAACTGCGGTGCTCCGATCCGCTTCCGCTGGTCCAGTGCCGTCCAGACCACCTGCGAGAGCTGCCGGTCCGTCGTCGTCCGTCACGATGTGAACCTCGAGGTCCGCGGCGAGGTCAGCGACATTCCGCTCGACAGCTCTCCCATTCAGATCGGCACGACAGGACGGCTCGACAACCAGCCGTTCACGGTCGTCGGCCGCATCGCCTACGAGTATGCCAACGGCGGCTGGAACGAATGGCACCTCGCGTTCGGCGATGGCTCCAGCGGCTGGCTCTCCGACGCCCAGCTGGACTACACCGCGACGCGGCTCGTGCGTCCCACACAGCCGGTCCCCCCGGCTCACAGCGTGCGCGTGGGCGAGTACTACACCTGGGGAGACCGCCGGTTGATCGTGACGACGCTGACGCGTGCGCGGTATGTCGGCGTCGAAGGGGAACTGCCCTTCGAGTACTGGGGGAAGGACGAGGTGCTCTTCGTGGACCTGGCCGGCCACGCGGGCGAGTTCGCGACGTTCGACTTCAGCGACACGACGCCGCTCCTGTTCGTCGGTCGGCACGTGACCTTCGACGAGATCGCACTCGCGAACGTCAGGGTGTTCGACGGATGGTGACGGCCCGCCGGCAGCCGGTCACCCAGGGGTTCAACTGCGCCAACTGCGGGGCCGCGGTCGAACTCCGGGCGCTGATGCACACGATGTCCGTCGCCTGCACCTCGTGCGGCGCCCTGCTGGATCCGCGTGATCCCAATGTCTTCGTGCTCCAGGAGGCGCTGCGCCGCGAGCGGTTCGCGCCCACGATTCCGCTGGGCACACGCGGCACCTGGGACGGTCACCCGGTCGAGGTAATCGGCTTCCAGCGACGGACGATCGAGGTGGACGGCGTCCCGTACTCCTGGACGGAGTACCTGCTGTTCAACCCCTACCGCGGCTTCCGGTACCTGAGCGAATACGAAGGGCACTGGAACGACATCCGTGTCGCGCACGACCTCCCGGACCTCAACACGGGCGTGAATCCACCACTGGCCACGTTCCGGGGCCGGTACTTCAAGCACTTCCAGGGGGCCGAGGCGAGGACCGACTTCGTCCTCGGCGAGTTCCCATGGCGCGTGCGCACGGGCGACGTGGCGCACACGGACGACTTCGTCGCGCCACCGTTGATGCTGTCCGCCGAGACGAGCGACGGGGAGCGCACATGGTCGGCTGGCGAGTACGTCCAGCCCGAAACGGTGTGGCAGGCCTTCGGCCTGGCGGGTTCGCCGCCAGAACCCGCAGGCGTGTTCATGAACCAGCCCTCGCCGCACGCCGGTTCGACACGCCGGTACTTCAGTGCGTTCTTCGTGCTGCTCGGCCTGTTCCTGCTGGTTCTCGTCGGCCGCGAAATGCTCTCGGGCAATGAGCGCGTGTTCAGCGACACGTTCCGCTTCCGTCCCGGGCCGGAGGACGCCGAACAGGCGTTCGTCACGCCGACATTCACGCTGGCGTCGCCAGGCACCGTGCAGATCGACGTGAACGCCAACCTCGACAACTCCTGGCTCGGCCTGGACCTGTCCCTCATCGACGAGGAACGCGGGACCGCCCTCGACGCTGCCCAGGAACTGAGCTACTTCCACGGCGTGGAGGGCGGTGAGAGCTGGACCGAAGGTTCCAACGCGAGCGACGTCCGGCTTCCGCGTGTGCCGGCCGGCACCTACTACCTGCGAGTGGACCCCGCCGGCCCGACCGCCGGTCGGGAGGTGACGTACTCCGTCACGGTGCGACGTGACGTGCCGTCGCTCCTTCCGTACTTGATCGCGCTCGCCGTGCTCCTGCTTCCGCCCATCGTCGTCGCCGCCCGAGAGAGCGGCTTCGAGCGGAGGCGCTGGGCGGAAAGCGATTACGCACCAGAGTCCTCGTCCTGAGAGCCACCCCTCATGAGATCACCTGTCTATCTCCTGTTCGGACTCGCGCTGCTGGCTGCCGCCGGCTACGCCGACCTGCGTGGCCTGTTCGCCTCGCCCACGCAGCGCAACACGAACGTGCCCCGTTCCATCAGGCAGAACCCCGGCGCCTACCGGTCGCTCTATAACGGCTCCCCTCGCGTGTTCGGAGGAAAGTGACCCATGTTCACAGGTCTCGCATCGAACGTGCTCGCCGCGCTGGTCTTCGCCCTGCTCGGCATCATCATCCTGATCCTGTCGTTCGTCGCGCTCGACAAGCTCACGCCGTATGCGCTGTGGCAGGAAATCGTCGACCGGCAGAACATGGCGCTGGCCGTGCTGATCGGCTGTCTCGGCCTCGGCATCTCGATCATCATCGCCGCGGCGATTCACTGACGCGCGCATGACCGCCGCCCTGCTGGCGACAGTCCTGCTGATCGCCTCGTGTGGACTGATCTACGAACTGGTCGCCGGCGCACTGGCCAGCTACCTGATCGGCGACAGCATCACGCAGTTCTCGACGGTCATCGGCACCTACCTCTTCGCCATGGGCGTCGGCTCGTGGCTCTCGCGGTTCATCGGGCGCGACATCGCGCGCCAGTTCGTCGCCATCGAGATCATGGTCGGGCTGGTCGGCGGCTTCTCGTCGGCCCTGCTCTTCGTGGCGTTCGCCTATACCGACAGCTTCAGGCTCCTGCTCTACGTCATCGTCCTGATCGTCGGCATCCTCGTGGGGCTCGAGGTGCCGCTGCTGATGCGCCTGCTGAAGGAGCGCTACGAGTTCAAGGACGTGGTGTCGAACGTGCTCACGTTCGACTACCTCGGCGCGCTTGGCGCGTCGCTGCTGTTCCCCCTCGTGCTGGTGCCGAAGCTCGGACTCGTGCGCGCACCGATGTTGTTCGGCATCATCAACATCCTGGTCGCCCTGTGGACCACGGTGCTGCTGCGTGCGTCGCTCGCACGGCAGCGCGCCTGGCAGGCCGCCTGCGTCGTCGCGCTCCTGCTCCTCGGCGCGGGAATGGTGTGGGCCAACCGGATCCAGGACATCGCCGAGGGCAACCTCTACGCCGACGACATCGTGCTGACGCGGACCACGCCGTACCAGCGCATCGTCCTCACCGCCTGGCGCGACGACCTGCGGCTGTTCCTCAACTCCAACCTGCAGTTCAGCTCACGGGACGAGTACCGCTATCACGAAGCGCTCGTGCACCCGGGCCTGTCGCCGCTGACGTCCGCGAGGCGGGTGCTGATCCTTGGCGGAGGCGACGGCCTTGCCCTCCGCGAGGTGCTGAAGTACCCCGCGATCGAGCGGGTGACGATGGTCGATCTCGACCCGGAGATGACCCGGCTGTTCTCGACCCACCCGGAGCTCACGCGCCTGAATCACCGCTCGCTGACCGACCCACGGCTCACGGTCATCAACGCCGACGCTTTCACCTGGCTCGAGTCGGGGCAGGACGTGTACGACTTCGCGATCGTCGACTTCCCGGATCCGTCGAATTTCTCGCTCGGGAAGCTCTACTCGACGACGTTCTACCGGATGTTGACGAAGCGGCTGGCTCCGGACGCCACGTTTGTCGTGCAGGCCACCTCACCGCTCTTCGCCCGTCGCTCCTACTGGTGCATAGTCGCCACCGTTGAGCAGGCGGGCCTTGCGGCTGTTCCGTATCACGTTTACGTCCCCTCGTTCGGCGAATGGGGATTCGTGCTGGCGGGCCGCGCCGAGCCAGCGCGTGCCACTTCGCTGCCGGCAGGCCTTCGATTCCTGACGCCAGAGACGCTGCCTGAGCTCTACACCTTCGCCGGTGACATGGCGCGCGTCCCCGTGGAAGCCAACCGCCTGACGACCCAGATGCTGGTGCGCTACTACGAGCAGGAATGGAGCGCCATCAACCGGTGAATGGCGTCACCCGCAGGGAGTTCCTGTCCGCCGCGCTCATCGGGCTGACGCAGAAGAGCGGACCGCGCGTCAGCGGCGGCTTCGTCTTCGAGTCGCAGATCGTCGGGCACCAGCTGCGCGACCGTGTCCCGTTCAGCACACCTCGCGAGACGAAGCACTCCCCCATCGTCATCGTCGGCGGGGGCATTGCCGGCCTGTCCGCGGCGTGGCGCCTGCAGAAGCGGGGTGTCACGGACTTCGTCGTGCTCGAGATGGAGCCGGTCGCCGGAGGCAACGCGCGGTCTGGCGAGAACGGCGTCTCGGGATACCCGTGGGGCGCGCACTACGTGCCGGTGCCCGGCGCGTCTGCGGGACTGGTGCGGGAACTCTTCACCGACCTGGGCGTGTTCGACGGCAGGCAGTGGGACGAACGGCATCTCGTGCATGCGCCGCGCGAGCGGCTCTTCATCCACGGCCGCTGGCAGGACGGACTCGAACCCGCCGTCGGGCCGACCGCACGTGACCGCGCGCAGTTCGACCGGTTCGAGGCACGCATCGCGCAGTTGCACGCGGCTGGTCGCTTCACGGTGCCGTCAGCGGCGGGCCTGACGGCTGGGGTTGCGCCGCCCGAGGACGCGCTGTCGATGGCTGCGTGGCTCGAGCGTGAAGGCTTCGATTCGCCCTGGCTGCGATGGCAGGTCGATTACGCCTGCCGCGACGACTACGGTGCGCTCTCGACAGACGTCTCGGCCTGGGCCGGGCTGTACTACTTTGCGGCACGCGAGCCCGAGGAGGAGGGTCCGCTGACGTGGCCGGAGGGCAACGGCTGGATCGTCAGGCGGCTGCTCGATCGGCTCGGGCCGCGCGTGACAACCGGCCAGGTTGTCTACCGCGTCGAGAAACGCGGACGCGGGTTCCGGGTCCGGACCCCGGCCATCGAGTGGACCGCCGACGCCGTTATCATGGCGGCGCCCCTGCTCGTCTCGACGCGGATCGTCGACGGCGCGCCGCAGAGCCCTGTGACGTATTCGCCGTGGTTCACCGCGAACCTCACGCTCGACCGCTGGCCGGTGGAGAAACAGGGTGAGCCGGCATGGGACAACGTGTTCTACGACTCGCCGTCGCTCGGCTACGTCGTGGCCACGCATCAACACCTGAAACGCTTCATCCCGCGCACGGTCTGGACCTACTACCACGCGCTGGCGCACGACCGGCCGGAGCGCGCCAGGCGCTGGCTGCTGGATCAGAGCTGGGACAGCCTGAAGACGCAGATCCTCGCCGACCTCTCCCGCGCGCATCCGGACATCGAGCGCTGCGTGAGCCGGGTCGACATCTTCCGCATCGGGCACGCGATGGTGCGGCCAACGGTCGGCTTCCTCTCCGATCCAGTTCGGCGTGCCCTGCAGGCGGGTTCGGAACGTTTCCGGTACGCCCACTCCGACCTGAGCGGGCTGCCGCTCTTCGAGGAGGCACAGTACCGCGGGGTCGTCGCTGCGGACGCGGTCATCGGAGATCTGGAAGGCAGGCCCGGCAGGCAGGGCGGGCTGTAGTGAGACGCAACACGCCACACTGAAGTGTGGCGCTACGTTCGGGATCGGGCCGTGGGTCCCGCGGAACCGCCGTGTGCTCCGCGTCGTGCTCGTCGCAGGTCCACCTGAAGGCGGACACTCCATCTGACACGCGTGACGCCTGTAGTGCCCACCTTCAGGTGGGCCTTCTCACGCGGGCGACAGTTCGTTCGTGTAGATCGCGGCGCCGGAGAGATTGTGCAACTGCACCGTCAGCACGCGCGTGCGGGCATCAACGTTCAGCGTCCCGAAGAACTGCAGGCCGTCCGTTGGCGGACGGTTCGGCTTCAGGTCCTGCGGCACACCCGAGAATTTCAGTTCCGGCCCGAACGTCCGGTCGAGCGGCCCTGGCGCGAAGGTGCCTGCGTGCGCCGGCCCGGCGACGAACTCCCAGAACGGATCGAAGTCCTTGAACGCGGCGCGGTCCGGATGGAAATGATGGGCCGCGCAGTAATGCACGTCGGCCGTGATCCAGACGACGTTCCGGATGCGCTGCTCCTTGATGAACCGCAGCAGTCCACCGATCTCGAGTTCGCGCCCGAGCGGCGCGCCGGGATCGTCGTTCGCGACCGCCTCGTGCTCGTGCGGCGCATGCGCCACGACCACGGACAGCGGCATGTCGGCCGCGATCACCTTCCATGTCGCCCTGGACGCGGCAAGGCGCTGCTGGAGCCACCGCACCTGTTCGGCGCCCATGAACGCCGACTCCGCATCGAGCGTCGCCTGCAGGTTGTCCGAATTCGGGCCGCGGTACTGGCGCATGTCGAGCGCGAAGATCTCGACGAGCGGACCGTACGCGATGGTGCGATAGACGCGACCGGTGCCGTCCGCCTCGAGCGGAATCGGGTAGTGCTCGAGAAACGCCCGGCGCGCACGGTCGGCCAGCACACGCACGCTCTTCTCACCGTACCGCTGGTCGCGCAGGGTCTGCTGCGGGAACCAGTTGTCGCGCACCTCGTGATCGTCCCACAGCGTGACCTGCGGCACCTCCGCCGCGAAGCGCTTGTAGTGCGCGTCGAGCCGGTTGTAGAGATGCGCGCCGCGGTACTCGTCCAGCGTCTCCGCCACCTTCGACTTCGCCGGCGTCACCAGGTTCTTCCAGATGGTGCCGTCATCGAGCGTCACGCTTTCCTGCAGAGGCTGGTCGGCGTAGATCGTGTCCCCCACGTTGATGAACACGTCCGGGTTGGCCTGGCGCATCGTCTCGAACAGACGCATGCCGCCGCGCGCCTCGTCGATGCCCCACCCCTGCCCCACGGTGTCCGCTGACCACGCGAGCTTCACGTTGGCAGGCGTTGCCGACGCCGTGCGGAAAAAGCCGCCGACGGGCTGGCTGACGACGCGGCTGTTGGACGCGTCCTCGAACGACACGCGGTAGAACACCTGCTGCCCCGGAGGCAGCCCCCGCAGCGCCGCACGTGCGGTGAGCCCCGTGTCCGGCGTCGCCATGGAGCCGCGCACGCGCTGCACACGGCGGAAGCTCTCGGTCGTGGAGTACTCGACGACCATGCGAGAGGGGCGGTCCGCATGCGCCCATACGAGCGCCCGGTCGATGCCCACATCCCCGGAGGCCACGCCGTAGTCGACCACGGGCATCGACGACTGCGCGCGCACGATGGCCGGCGCCTGGCCGAACGCGCCGGTGACACCCGTGGCGGCGGCACCGAGCAACTGGAGGAATTGGCGGCGGGAGGGTGTGGTCATAGAAAGAGAAGCGCCACACTGAAGTGTGGCGCTACGAAGAACCCTGAAACGAAGAGCCCCAGCAGAACGACGGTCGTGGGGTCCGCCTGAAGGCGGACACTACATCTGCACGTGTGACAGGTGTAGTGCCCACCTTCCAGGTGAGCCTTTCTAGAACGTGTAGCGCAGGCCGAGCTGGACGACGCGGCCGTCTTCGGCGGTGGTGATGACGCCGAAGCTCGGGGTGTTGATCGTGCCGCCCGGCTGGCCGAAGCGCTCCTGGTTCCAGATGTTGAACATCTCGACGCGAAGCTGGAGCCGCTGCTCCCTGGCCAGCGGGATGTTCTTGAAGAACGACAGGTCGGTCCGGTTGAAGCCGGGACCACGGACCGTGTTGCGGCCCGCGTTGCCCGGACGATCGCCCGTCTCCGCCAGCGACAGCGTGCGGAAGCAGCTCGTATCGAAGTACTGCGTCACCGTCTTCGGCCCGTTGTTCGGATCGCACGTCATGTCGGGACGGCTCGTCATGTAGCGGATGTCGAGCACCGTGCCCTGCGTCACCGTCAGCGGCGTGCCGGTCTGCGCCTGGAAGATGCCGTTCACCTGCCAGCCGCCCGCGAGGTACTTGATGGCCGCGGGCTTCGTCTCGAGCCGCGGCAGTTCATAGCCGAAGCTCAGCACGAAGCGGTGCCGCACGTCGAAGAGCGCGTCGCCCTTCTCGAACGACAGCGCGCGGTCGATGCTCGCCTGATCGCCCTGCACGACCGGCAGCACCGGGCGGGCTTCACCGCCGATGTTGAGTCCGGACACGTGGTCGACCGCATGGCCCAGCGTGTACGACGCCAGGAAGTTCACGCCGTGCGTCGGCAGCATGCGGAGCGACCCCTGGAACGAGTCGTACCAGGACTTCGCCACCGAGAACGTCGGACGCACCAGCGCGAAGGCCGGCATGATGCGCGCGCCGCGCGCCGTCTGGCCCGGCGTGTACACGCCCGGGTTCACTTCCATGAACATCGGCAGGTTGAACCCGCGCGATCCCACGTAGGCGGCTTCGGCACCGAGGCGGTTGCCGATCTGGTGCTGCACGCCCGCGTTGAAGTGGTAGGAGTACGGCGACTTGAAGTCGTCGCCCCAGCCGATCACCGTGAGGTTCGCCGGGAACGGGTTCGGACCGCTGCTGCCCGACACCGCCGCCAGCGGATTGGCGAGCGTGATCGGCGTCGGCGTGTTGATTTCGACGAGCGGCGTGAAGGGCGGCGTCAGCACGCCGCTCTGGAAGAAGTCGCCCTGTCCGGCGAGGGCGTCGTAGAACATGCCGAACGCACTGCGGACGCTGGTCTTGCCGGTGCCGAACGGATCCCACACCGCCGAGAGGCGCGGCGCGATGTTGTTCTTGTCGGTCGGCACGATGCCGCGGCCGATGCCCGTGTCACCCGGATAGACGAGCCCCTTCGGCGCCGCCGGATAGACCGTCGACTGGCGGCCGGTGATGAAGCCGCCGATGCGATCTTCCTTTTCGATGAACGGCATCGGCAGCTCGTAGCGGACACCCAGGTTCAGCGTGAAGCGCGGCGTGAGTCGGTACTCATCCTGGATGTAGCCGGAGTAGAGCCAGCCGTAGCCGTCCTGAATCGCCTGCTGCGTCGTCGCGCGCGCCTGCGCCGGGAGGCCCAGCAGGAAGTCGGCGGCGGCGTTGCCGCTGAGGCCGCCGCTGAACGTGAGGTCGCCGTTCGGGCGGTTGATGAACGAGATCTTCATCGCTTCGCGGCGGATGTCCACGCCGAACTTCGCCTGGTGCTTGCCCTTCACCAGCGTGAAGTCGTCGGTGAACTGCCAGACGTGGTTCACGCGCTCTACGAACGGCTGCTGCGGGTCGCCCAGCGTGAAGAAGCCGGTCACCGCGATCGACGCCAGCCCGACGGCCGCCGGATTGCTGTTCGCCAGGTTGATGCCGTAGGCCGAGTTCTTCAGGCCGCTCGTCACCTGCGGGTTCGCGTAGATGCGGTTCACCGAGAACCGTGCGGTGTTGATGGCCGAGGAGCTGAAGATGTAGGTGTGCGATCCCATCAGGTCCTGCAGCGTCGCCGTGGCGCGCTGATCGACCGGGTTCACCGTGCGCGGCGTCAGGCGATCGGTTTCCGCACGCATGTAGCGGATCAGCATCGTCTGCTTGTCGGTGAGGTTGTAGTCGAAGCGCAGGCCGATCTGGTCGCGGTTGTCCTTCACGGTCGGCGCGACGATGTAGCGGTTGCCGGCGGAGTTGGCGGTCGGCACGAACTCGTTGAGCAGCTTCAGAGCGGCGGGATCCAGGCGGTTCGACGGAATCACGTTGCCCGGAAACGCGACGCCGGTCAGCGGATCGCGGATGGCCGTGGAGAGGGCCGAGAAGTCGCCGAGGCGCTGCGCCGCCGAGAGCACCGGAATGTTCGAGAGCGTGCCGGTCTTGTTGCGGAAGCCGTCGTAGTAGGCAAAGCCGAAGAACTTGTTCTGGACGATCGGGAAGCCTGCCGCGCCGCCGAACTGGTTCTGCTTCAGGACCGGCTTGGCCTGGCCCGCGGGCGCGAAGAAATTGCGCGCCTGCATCGCATCGTCGCGGTTGAATTCCCAGACCGAGCCGGTGATACGGTTCGACCCGGACTTGGTGACGAGGTTCACGACCGACCCCGCGTTGCGGCCGTATTCCGCACCGAACGCGTGCGTGAGGATCTTGAACTCCTCGATGGCGTCCGGTGGCGGGCGCAGCACGAAGCCGGTGTTGAACGTATCGTTGTTCGTGGCGCCGTCCATCAGGAAGTTGTTGGACTGGTTGCGCGCGCCGTTCACGTTGAAGCCGCCGGTCGCGTTGCCGAAGCCGCCGGGCGTGGCGTCACCGTTCTGGCCGCCGAGCGCGACGGGCGGTGCCACGACACCGGGAATGAGCGTGCCGAGCTGCGTGAAGTTGCGGCCGTTCAGCGGCAGGTCCACCACCTTCTGGTTGTCGATGACGATGCCGTGCGTGGCATTCGACGTCTCCACCAGGGTGGCGGTGCCGACGACGCTGACGGTCTCGGAGACCTGACCCACTTCCATCTTGAATGCGATGTTGGCGGTCTCGGACACCGTGACGCGGATCTTCTGCTGCACCGCGGACCGGAAGCCCTGGAGCGACGCCTTCACGTCGTAGTCGCCGGGAGGCAGCAGCGGAATCGTGTAGAGCCCGTCCCCGCCGGTCGTGGCGCTCCGCACGAGGCCGGTGGCCAGGTTGGTGGCTTCCACGGTGACACCGGGAAGCACAGCGTCGGACGAATCCATGACGACGCCGTTGATCTGCCCGGTCGCCTGGGCAAAGACCGCGGCAGGGAGCAGCAGCAGCGCCGTCTGCAGCACGCAGAGGGCGGCCAGTAACCGTACCTTCATCAACTCTCTCCTTGGTGGCACGCTGTCCTGCCACCGCTTCCGTCTACCAGTGGCCTGCGAGTCTGTCGCCGATCGCCGTGGCCAGGGCGACCGGGTGTGATGAAAGGTCCACCTGAAGGTGGACACTACAGTCAGCTACTCAGCGTCGAACGATGCTCGAGCATGTAGTGCCCACCTCTAGGTGGGCCTTCCGAGAGCGGTCCTCGAATCGTTACATCCCCGGCGGGATGAACCGGCCATCGTTCGCCGTCCATCCGCCATCGGCATAGATCACGGAGCCGGTCATGAAGCTGGCGGCCTCGGAGAGCAGGAACACGGTCGGGCCTGCCATCTCGTGCGGCTGCCCCCACCGGTTCATCGGGCTCTTCGCGGCGTATGCGTTGTACCAATCCGGGTTGTTCTTGATCGGCGCCGTGAGCGGCGTCTCGATCACGCCGGGCGCGACGACGTTCACGCGGACACCGGACGGCGCCCACTCGGTGGCGGCGGTCTTCGCCAGCTGCACGATGCCCGCCTTCGTCATCGAGTAGACCGACTGGCCGGGCTCCGTGACCAGCGCGCGGATCGAGGCAAACAGCACGATGCTGCCGGACTTCTGCGCGGTCATGAGGCGGCCGGCCGCGAGCAGCGTCGCGAAGTTGGCCCGCAGGTTGAGGTTCACGACCCTGTCGAACTCCTCGAGCGTGTACTTCAGGATCGGCTTGCGCACGTTGATCGCCGGCGTGCACACGAGGCCGTCGAGCCGCCCGTGCGCCGCCGCGATGCCCTGGAGCACCGACTCGGTCCCCTCGAAGTCCATGAGATCGATGACGCCCGACTCCGCGCGTCCGCCTGCCGCCTCGATCTTCGCGGCGGTGGCTGCCGCGCTCTCGGCCTTCAGGTCGAGGCACACGGTGTGGGCCCCCTGGGCGCCCGCGGCGAGCGCGCACGCCTCGCCGATGCCGCTCCCGGCACCGATCACCGCCACGATCCGTCCATCCAGTCGAAACATGTCCGAAGCCATCAGGATGCCTGCGTCCTGTTAAAAGGGAGCAACACGAGGAAGGCGGCCGAGGCCGCCATGAGGCCGAGCAGGGCGGGACTGAGCCAGGCGTAACCCTTGCCGCCCGTGGCCAGCTGCACCGCCATCATCCCGCCCACGCCGCAGACAATCGCGGCGAGCGCCTCGCGCGTGCCGGCGCGCGGCACGAACAGCCCGCCCAGAATCGGCACGAAGAGGCTGACGCCCAGCAGCGTGTAGAAGATGCTGAGGACACCAATCACCGTCGGCGACACGATGGCGACCGCGGTGCCGATCGCACCCGCGACCACCGTTGTGACGCGTGCCACGAACAGCACCTGGCTTTCGTCCGCGGCCGGCGCGACGAACCGCTTGTACAGGTCCTGCGACAGCGAGGTCGTGAGCATGAACAGCACGGCGTCGGCCGAGCTGAGTTCCGCGGAGAACACCGCGGCGAGGCCCAGCGTGCCGATGGCGGCCGGCAGCCCGTTGACGAGGATCATCGGGAGCGCCGAGTCTGGCGTCGGCAGGTTCGGGAACTTCACGCGGGCAATCATGCCGATGAGCACCGGGATGATGGCGTAGAGGAACAGGCCGATGGCGTTCCATCCCACGCCGAGCGTCACCGCCCGATCGTCGCGGGCACCGTACAGCTTCTGCAGCAGGCCGGGAGACACGACGAACGCCGGCCCGAGCAGCGCCACGTAGACGAGCCCGGACGGGCCGCCGGACCAGAAGTTCCAGTAGTCGGCCGCCGGCGGCGTCATGCCGCTCACGGCCGCCCATCCGCCGACACCGGCCAGTGCCAGCGGCAGCGCGATGCAGAACCCCACCATCTTCACGGTGAGCTGCACCATGTTCACCCACGCGCCGGCCTTCAGCCCGCCAGCCGACGAGTAGATCGTGATCAGCACGCCGCCGACGACGCAGCCCACCCACTTCGGCGCGCCGGCCACCACGTTCAGGATCGTCGAGATCGCGATCAGCTGTCCGGCGAGGATGGCGAGCGACCCGAGCCACAGCAGGAGGGCGACGATGCCGCGAACTGGGGCGCTGTAGCGATGCTCGAGATAGTCGCCCACCGTGCGCAGATCGTGCGCCGCGGCCTGGCGTCGCATCGCCGGTCCGATCCAGAGCGCCAGTACCGTCGAGCCGATCGCGGCACTGCCGACCCACCACCACGCGGCGAGCCCGTCGCGATAGCCGAGGCCGGTCGCGCCCACGGTGGAGCCCGCGCCGATGTTCGCGGCCAGGAGCGTGGAAAAGATCAGGCCGGGGCCAAGCCCGCGGCCGGCGACGAAGAAATCCTTCGCGCCGCGGACCTGGCGACCGATGACCAGACCGAGTCCGACGAGACCGGCCGAATACGCGAGCAGCAGAGCGAGCTGAAGGTTCACGAGGCGTCCGGACCGGCGGCTACTTCTTCAGGTCGCGCGCAGCGGGAATGCCGGCGGCGCCGGTCGCTTCGGTGGCCGCCCGCACGATGGCGCGGGCCATGACGTCGGCCGCGAGCGCGCCGATCTGGCTGATGTCGACCTGGCCGGTCCACGTGCCCGTGGCGAGCGAGAACACCGTGTCGCCGTCGCCGAGCGTATGCGCCGGGAAGATCGCCCGCGCAAACCCGTCGTCGGCCATGAGCGCCATGCGATGCGCCTGTGCCTTGTCGAGTTTTGCATTCGTGGCGACGAGGCCGATGGTGGTGTTCGCACCCGCGCGCGGTGCCTGGCGCGGTCCGCCCGCGCGCAGCAGCTTGCGGGCGTCGGCAAACGTGCCGTCGGGATTGCGCACGCCGGCGACCACCTGGCCCGTGTCCGGGTCGATGATGTCGCCCACGGCATTCACGGCGACGATCGCGCCGACCTGCAGGCCGTTCGGCAGCGTGATCGAGTAGCTGCCGAGCCCCGCCTTCATCGACCGGTTCGGGCCACCACCGCTCTTGCCGACGGTGGCGCCTGCACCGGCGCCGACGGTTCCTTCCTTCACCGGATCCTTCGTCGCGGCGTCGGCAGCCTTGAAGCCGCAGTCCGCAGTGGGACGAATCTTGGGATTCCCGCCAACCGGCAGGTCGAACAGGATGGCGGCCGGCACGATCGGCACCTTCGCGATGCGGACGTCCCAGCCGATGTTGTGTTCGTCGAGCCAGCGCATGGTGCCCGACGCGGCGTCGAGGCCGTACGCGCTGCCGCCCGCGAGGACGACCGCGTTGACCTTGTCCACCTGGTTCGACGGATCGAGCAGGTTCGTTTCGCGCGTCCCCGGTGCGCCGCCGCGCTGCGAGACGCCGCCGACCGCGCCCTCGCCGTCCACCAGAATCACAGTGCAGCCGGTCGGGCGCTCACTGAGCGTGATGCTGCCGACCTTGATGCGGTCCACGGCGGTGATGGTGTGATTGGCGGGCGCGGCCTGCGCGCTCACGCGAACGCTGGACTGGGTGGCGACGCCGGCGGCGGCGAGGCCGACACCGAGTGCCACGAGCAACGACGTGTGCTGCATCTGATACCCTCGGACGATGTCCTGCGGCGCGCTTGGTGCGTGCGCCTCGTGAAACCCATACTATAGTTGCGCCAGCAGAATTTGGACCCAGCCAGTATTCGCGTGGGCTCCGAACACCAAAGCGCCACCGCGGAGCGCGGAGGTCGCGGAGCGTCTTTAGAAAAGCCTTCTCCGCATCTTCTGCGCCCTCCGTGGCGGCGGGTTTCGTAATCGGCTCTTAGCTTGTAGCACACGGCATGACCGCAGCGAGCGTCATCGATCGGGTCCTGACAGAAGTGGAGCGGTCCACGGACGAAGTTGTCCGTTTCACGTCGGACCTCATCAAGATTCCGACCGTCAATCCGCCGGGCGAGTTCTACGAGGACTGCGCACGCTTCATCGGTGAGCATCTCGGCCGGCTCGGGCATGAGGTGGAGTACTTCGCCGCCGAGGGCCGTCCGGAACACACCGCGCGCCACCCCCGCATCAACGTCGTCGGCACGCGGCGCGGCCTGCAGGCACGCCCGACCGTGCACCTGAACGGGCATTTCGACGTGGTGCCGGCCGGCGAAGGCTGGACCCTGGATCCGTTCGGGGGCATCGTTCGCGACGGCAAGGTCTACGGGCGCGGCTCGTGCGACATGAAGGCGGGCATCGCGGCGGCGGTGTATGCGGTCGAGGCGATCCGGCGCGCGGGCGTCGTGCTGCCGGGGTCGGTCGAGGTCAGCGGGACGGTCGACGAGGAGAGCGGCGGGTTCGCGGGCGTGGCCTGGCTGGCCGAACACGGGCGGCTGTCTCCGACGCGCACCGACTACTGCATCATCCCGGAGCCGCTGAACGTGGACCGCATCTGCGTCGGCCACCGGGGTGTCTACTGGTTCGAGGTCGCGGCGCGCGGCCACATCGCACACGGCAGCATGCCGTTCCTCGGCGTCAGCGCCATCGACGGGATGGGCCGCCTGCTCCAGGCGATTCGCGAAGAACTGATGCCCGCACTGGCGGCGCGGCGCACGGCGGTGCCGGTGGTGCCGGACGGCGCGCGGTCGGCCACGCTCAACATCAACGGCATCTTCGGCGGCCAGCCGGTGGACGGCATCCAGACGCCGTGTGTCGCCGACATCTGCCGGGCCGTGTTCGATCGGCGCTTCCTGCTGGAAGAAGGATTCGAGCAGACCAAGCGTGAGGTCGAGGCGGTCCTGGACCGCGTGCGGGCACTCGAGCCGCGCGTGCAGTACGCGCTCCGCGACCTGATGATCGTGCACCCGACGCGCACGCCGGACGATTCACCGGTCATCGCCTCGCTCGAGCGCGGCATCGACCGGGTGCTCGGCAAGCAGGCGCAGCTCATCGCGAGCCCCGGCACCTACGATCACAAG
Organism: Vicinamibacterales bacterium; assembly: GCA_046331345.1. GTDB lineage: Bacteria > Acidobacteriota > Vicinamibacteria > Vicinamibacterales > CAVVIG01 > CAVVIG01. Next base: position 132,228 of record JAXLRA010000012.1, read on the forward strand.
CATGTCGCGCGCATTGCGGGCGTACCGCACTGCGTCGCATACGGGCCCGGTGAACTCGAACAGGCGCATCAGCCCGACGAGTACACGCGGGTGGATGACATCGTGAACTCGACGAAGGTGATTGCGCTGTCGGTGCTGGAACTGACAGGGGCGCTGGGATAACCGCTGGCAGGAGGCCCGCCTGAAGGTGGGCGCTACAAATGCCAGCCTCAACAAGCCGGAAGATGTAGTGTCCGCCTTCAGGCGGACCACTCTCGAAGAGAGGACCATGGACACGAAAATCACGGGCACGATGTCAGGCGCCGAGATGGTGGCGCTCAGCAAGCAGCACACCCTCTTCGAATGGGCCGTGCAGGGACCGCTGGATCCGATCCCCGTCGCGAAGGCCAAGGGCATCTACTTCTGGACGCCTGAGGGCAAGCGGTTCATCGACTTCAACAGCATGCTGATGTCCGTGAACATCGGCCACGGCGACGAGCGCATCATCAAGGCCATCCAGGATCAGGTGGCCACGCTCGCGTACGTGAACCCCTCGATGGTCACCGAGCCGCGCGCGCGCCTCGGCGCCAAGCTCGCCGAGCTCTGCCCCGGCGACATCGACTGCTTCTTCTTCACCAACGGCGGCGCCGAGGCGACCGAGAACGCCATCCGCATCGCGCGGCTCATCACGGGCCGCCACAAGATCATGGTGCGCTACCGCTCGTATCACGGCGCGACCGCCGGCGCCCTCACGATGACGGGCGACCCGCGGCGCTGGGGCTCCGAACCGGGCATCCCCGGCATCGTGCGCGTGATGGATCCGTACCACGGCGTGCAGCGCGGCTGGGACACCGTCGAGCAGGCCCTCGCCCACGTCGAGGAAGTGATGACGCTCGAAGGACCGCAGAACATCGCCGCCTTCATCCTCGAGACGGTCACCGGCACCAACGGCATCCTCGTCCCGCCCGATGGCTACATGCAGGGCGTCCGCGCCCTCTGCGACAAGTACGGCATCCTCATGATCGCCGACGAGGTGATGGCCGGCTTCTGCCGCACCGGCGAGTGGTTCGCCATCAACCACTGGAACGTCGTGCCCGACATCATCACGATGGCCAAGGGCATCACCAGCTCGTACATGCCGCTCGGCGCCGTCGGCCTGCGGCGCAAGCACGCGGATCACTTCAAGGACAAGATGTTCTACGGCGGGCTGACGTACAACAGCCACGCCATCGCCTGCGCGGCCGCACTGGCCTGCATTGCCGCGTACGAGGAGGACAACACGCTCCAGCAGGTGCGCGAGCGTGGCGCCCTGATGAAGCAGCTGCACGCCGAGATGGCCGCGAAGCACCCGTCGGTCGGCGCCACCCGCTCGATCGGCCTCTTCGGCATCATCGAGCTGGTGCGCAACCGCGCGACGCGCGAGCCGATGGCGCCCTACAACGGCACCGCACCCGAGATGCAGGCGCTGATGAAGTTCTTCCGCGAGGAAGGGCTGTTCACCCTGGTGCGCTGGAACGCGCTCTACACGAACCCGCCGCTCTGCATCACCGACGCGGAACTGCGCGAGGCGTTCAGCATCATCGACCGCGGGCTCGAGATCACCGACAAGGGTGTGACGGGCTAGGTTCTACTTCTTCTCGAGATACTGCATCCAGCGGCGGACGAGCGGCTGCTGCGGACCCTTGAGGCGCTGATAGGCGGCGGCCCATGTCCGTGCCAGCGCCAGGTCCTCGGCTGGCGTGCGCGCGGACGCGCGCGCCAGCTTCAGGTGATAGGTCCACTCCACGCCGAGCTGCAGCGACTCGACGTCGTTCGGGTTCGCGGCGAGGTGGCGCGTGAGCAGCCGGACCGCCTGCTGGCCCTGGCCGAACGTCGCCGAGATGACGGCCATCGGCTTGACGAAGCGCAGGTCCGCCGGCCACTTCGCCATCGCCTCCTCGAGAATCGCACGCGCCTCCGCCAGGCGGCGTTCACGCATCAGCGCATCGGCCAGCCACTCGTAGATCTGCGGCAGGTCCGAGCCGTCGATCAGCGCCGTCTGCCAGGCGCCGCTGGCCTGATCGTCGCGGCCCGCCGCCGCGAACGACGCCGCCAGGTACGCCAGGATCGACGTGTTCTCTTCATCGGTGGCCAGCGCCGACTTGAAGCTCGCTTCCGCCTTCCCGTAGTCGCCCGTCGTCAGGGAGGCCACGCCGCTGTCGAACGCGGCCCTCGCCGACGGCGCCACACGCTCGCGGAACGACGCGAGGGTCTCGCTGCGCGCCAGGTCGGCCTTGTTGAACGGCCTCGCCATCGCCGTATCTACGACCGGTAGGAAGACGTCGGCCGTGGAGAGCGTCGACCCGCTCTCGGCGGCCGTCATCAGCACGGCCGGCGCCGCCACTTCGAATGCACGCGTCAGCGTCCGCGCCTCTCCACCATCCGCCGGCGTGATGACGGCCCGCAGGTAGTACTTGCCGGGCGGCAGCTGGCGCACGGGCAGGGCCTTCGAGAAGATGCCGCGCAGCCCGCCACGCGCGGAGTAGGCCGGCACCTCCTGCGACACCAGCGCCTCGCCCTCCTCGCTCGACGCGAGTTCGAACGTGGTTTTCGCCTCGGCCGCGCCCCGGCCGTACGTTTCGACGTAGCCCTGCACATTGCCGAAGACCACGGAGTAGCCGACCGTGGGCTGCAGCATCTCCTCGGCGCCGTTCAGCGGCCCACCGGCCATGAGGTCGCTCACCTTGAGGGCGCCGGTCTCGCCGATGGCCGCCTTGAACTCGTGCTCCACGGTGCCGATGCGGTCGCCTTCGTTCACCGCGAGCTTCAGCGTGTAGTCGCCAGGCGGCAGGCTGGCCCCGGCCGTGAACTGCAGGGCAGAGGGCACGCCGGTCATGATCGGCGGCAGGCGCGCCTCGCCAATCCGGCTGTCCACCATGCGGCCGTCGGCGTCGACGATGGTGTAGCCGACCGTGGCCATTTTCGGCGCGGCGTAGTCCGTGCCGATATCCGCGTGGATGAGGAGCTGCACCTTGTTCAGCTCGGGCCCCTGCAGCGAGAAGGTCGCCACGCGCAGCGGCAACGCGGCGATCGGCAGGGGCGTGTTCACCGCAGCCGTGACGAGATCACGCGCGCTCTTCGGCTTCCCGTCGTCGACCGGCGTGACGAGGCCGCGGCGTGCCCGGACCGTGAGCCCCTTGCGCGTCACCTCCACCCGCACCGAGTGGGTCTTGCCGTCCCGATCGTTCTGGCTGGCGTCCACCGCGAGCAGGTAGTAGCCGGAGAGTTCGGACGCAATGCGCTGGAAGATGCCTTCCGCCGACCCGGTGACGTTGAACATCGCGCCGCGCGAGGCGCTGGCCAGCAGTTCGAGCCCTTCCGACCGCATGTAGCGGTCGTCCATCATGCCGAGCGTCACCCGCTGGTCCGTGGCCGATGAGGCAAGCCACTGATCGTCGAGCCTGAGCGCGTAGATGCTGGTGCGGGCCGCGGACGCGAGCGCCCCCAACTCGATGACATCCTGCCGCTGGTCGTCGATGATGAAGCCTTCGGAGACGAACACCATCGTCTTCGGACCGTCAATGCTCTTCAGCGCGTTCAGCAGCGCCCGCATCACCGTGAGGGTGTGCCGGCTGTCCGCCGACCCCTCGAGCGCCTTCTGCGGAATCTCGCCCTGCACCTCGAAGGCGCAGGCCTCGAAGGCCGGACCGGCCATGCCGTCGCATTCGCGCGCGAGCACCTGTTCGAGCACGCCCGGCATGCCCCGCTGGATCTGCATGGCTTCGGACGTCGTGATGCTGTACTGCGAGAGCAGCGAACTCTGGTGCTGGCCGGCGAGCCGCTCGATCGCCTTCTTCAGGCGTGCCCGGTCCGCGGTGAACGGGGTCGACGGCGCGCCCTGCCCGATACCGATGACCGCGGCCCGGTCCGACGGCCGCAGGCGATCGATGAAGGCGTTGACCGCGCGGCGGATGCCGAGTGTCCCACCGAACCGGATGTTCGCCTGATCGACGACGATCATGACGAGGCGGCCACCCGTGGCGTTCTCGTTCCCCGAGTAGCCCTCGGGCGGCGGCGGAGGCGGCGCGGTTTCCTTCGTCTCGAGCCCGATCCACTCCGCGCTCACGACCCGCCGCTGGTCGCCGTCCACGCGCACCGTGAACTCGTCTGGCCTCAGGTCGCTCACCACGTTGCCCTTGTCGTCGACGACCAGCACGTCCACCGACGTGAGATCGACCGACGAACGGAAGACGGGCGTGGGCGGCTGCTGGGCCGCGGCCCGCGTGGCGGGCAGCAGGCAGGCCAGCGTGACCGCAGCGATGGTGAGCCGGCGCATCACTTGAGCGGGGCGGCCCGGTAACCCTGCCGGGCCCGGACGTTGGTGTGGCCGTCCACCTGGACCTTGATTTCGCGCCAGGTGTCGTCGCGCGTGTAGTTGGTCGGCTGGTAGCCGAGGAGGTACTGGTTCGACAGCTCGTCGAGGAGATCCTCGAAGGCGACGTGCAGCTGATCGACGCTGTCGGTGGTGAACGTGCGTCCGCCCGTGGGCACCGTCAGGCGCTGCATGGTCTTCTTCAGGTAGTCCTGACTGATCCCGCGGCCCTGCGCGATGATGTACAGCGTCACGTCGCTCGCCTGCAGCTTGCGCTCGACATCCTCGAGCGACACGTGGCTGCCCTGGTCCTCGCCATCCGAGAACACGACGAGGGCCTTGCGCCCGATCTGGCGCCCGAGCATGTCCACCGCGCGGATGATGACGTCGTAGAGCGCGGTCGCGCCCCACGGCGCGAGGCGGTCCACCGCCTTCACGCGCTCCATCGGATCGGTCTGCTTCCGCGTCAGCGCGAACACGCTGTCGTTGAACCCGAGCAGCGTCACCTGGTCCTTCGACGGGACTGCGGTCAGGAAATCCTTCACCGCCTTCTTCAGCTTCGGCATCGCCGGCGTCATGCTGCCGCTGATGTCCACCGCAACCGTCAGCTCGAGCGGGACGTCCTGCGACGCGAAGTAGGTGACCGGCTGCGGCTTGCCGTCCTCGTACACCGTGAAGGCGTCGCGCGGGATGCTGCCGACGAAGCGGCCCGAATCGTCGGACACCGTGACGGTGACCTGGATCGCCTCGACGTTGATGCGGTCGGCGTAGCCAATGCCCTTCGTGCGGAGCGTCTTCACGATCCGGTCGCCCTGGACCGGCTGGATGACCAGGCGGATCAGGTGCGCGCTGATCGTCGTGCCGGCATCCCAGTCGCACTCGAAGGGCGGCTCGGTCAGCTCGCAGAACTGCCGGCCATCGACATAGAAGGTCACGGCGCGCGGGACGAGCGAGGGGTCGATGGCGACGCGGAGCTTCGTGGCCCCGCTCACGTAGGCATCGCCTTTCGGCGACGTGATCACGACGGGGGACTCCGGCGTGGTGATCGGTGCGGTCACCACATCCGCTGCGGCGGCCGGCGTCGCCGTTGCCGACGGGGCGGCCGCAGGCCGCGGGCCGGATCCGAGCGGCTCCTGGCCCGCACGGATCAGCACCGTGGCCGCACAGGCCAGCAGTGCCGCGAGCACGACCACGCGCAGCCGGACGTCCATCAGCGCCCGGCGTCCTCGTCGATGTCGGCCGGCAGGAGCGGGCCGTCGAGCGTTGCCGTGGCGGCGATGAAGTCGGCCATCAGGTCGGCGCTGATGGCGCGCGGATACTGATGCAAGGGCTGGGCGTCCGCCGGATCCACGGAGTCGACGTGATCGATGAAGTCCTGCATCGCGGTCGTCAGCACGAACGGCAGCAGGGCTGCGGGCAGGTGCAGATCGGAAAGCCGCTGTGCGAGCTCGAGGTGCATGTCGATCGTCGATGCCGCCATCATGGCCAGTTGCGTTCGCCCCGACAGGACACGCCAGCTGCGCGTGACCGGAAACCGCGTGCACAGGCAGCCGTACGCCAGCACGCCGCTGCTGCCCCACGTATCGGGCGCGGCGGCCGGATCGCCCAGCCGCGCCAGATCCGCAAGGGAGAGGTGATTCTCTAACGAACCCGGTTCGTTTTGCAGTACCCAACGCAGCGTGCGCGCACGCCATCCGTCGAGAGCCAGCTCATCCTCCAATTTCCCGAACTGCGCCGGGTCTTTCACTATCCGGGCCACCCGCGCGCGCCCCTGGCGCATGGCCAGAACCAGGCGGTCCCGGTCGGCATCGGTCAGCCGCCGGGGGTTCAGCAACGCGACATTGACCGCGAACGCTTCACGCTCGATGCTCTGCAGCGTCGGCGGCGCGGGCAGCGAGTCCATGCTGAGCCGGCGCAGCGCCAGCGGCGCCAGGCCGACGTCGAGGCCGACCAGCGAGCCAACCACATGCCAGGGCACGCCGGGCTGGAAGTCCTGGCGCGGCAGCGCCCACGGACCGCGTGACCGCCCCTCGCCGTCCCGGCGGCCGAAGCCGAAGTCGTGCCGGAGCGCCACGTTCGCGCCGAGCAGGGCCGGCCCGCCGGGGTCCCCGAGATGCACCGCGTAGACCAGCGACAGGAGCGCGTGCCCCAGCACCATGTCGCCCAGAGCCGTGATGGACGCGCCTGCCCTCTTGATCCGTCGGACGTCACCGGCGCGGGCCGCACGGTCGATCTCGTCAGCCGCGCGCGCCAGCCAGTCGCGGCCGTCGCGGGGCATCGGGACGCCCAGTGCCAGCACGTTGTTCGGCGGCCGCACGAGCATCAGGCCGTACGCCGCCAGAATCTGCTGGGCTTCGGCCACAAGCGAGGGGCCGTCGGCAGGTGTGGCCGCCTGCTCCGCCCGCCGCCCGAGCCGGGCGATCGCCATGGCCACGTCGACATCCGGTCCGTCCTGATGCGACTGGATCTCCTCGATCCGCTTCCGCTCGAAGTAGGCCAGGTCCAGGCGATGGGGCTCGCCTTCCCAGTCGATCGCCGGCGCATCCGGTGCCGCCCGTCCGGCCAGGCCTTCCACGAGACGTCCCTGCCAGTTCGCGGCGCGCGGCAGGCGCGCCGCGAACGTGGTCTCGATCCACGCGGCCATCGCGCCCCTGAACTCGCCCTCGTCCAGCGGCACCGCGAACAGCGTCTTCAGCAGCGACTCGGCCTGACTCGGTGTCAGCGTGTCGACCGCCGCCATCCTGACGACGAGCGCCATGGCGCCCTGCAGCTGCGCGAGTGTCCAGAATCGTGCGGCACCGCCATCAGCCGCGGCGCGTGCCTGCCTCAGTCCCGCCGCGTACACCGTGGGGTCCGTCACGCCCACGCGGTCGAGGCCGAGCAGCAGCATGCGTCGCGTGGTCAGCTCCCGGACGATAGCCGCCACAGGCTCCGAGCTGGCGTCGGTACGAGTCCCGAAGACTCGCTGCCCGAAGGCCAGCTGCTCGAGCCGGTCGCCGCGGGCGTACATGTCGCCGGTGAGGCTCTGTACCAGCCACGCGGCGTCGATGAGTGGGTGCGTCGCCGGTACAGCTTCGAGCGGTGAGGCGGGCGCGGCACTCACCTCGAAGGCGCGCGCCCAGAACTGACGCTCGGCTGGCGGCAGCGGCTCGCCCCGGGCGTTCGTCCGCATGCGGAACAGCAGCAGCGCGAGATCGTTCAAGGGCCGGGCAAACGGCAGGTCGTTCGCGTGCCACTCGCGGTACGCCGTCCGCACCGCGGCCACCAGCGCCTGGAAGCGACGGACGCGGAGCCCCTCGTCTTCGATCCACGAGCCCAGCGCGAACGCACGCGACTCCGGCGCGGCGGTGTTCAGCACGTCGTAGAGATACGCAGGTCGCGCCTCGGGTTCGATGAACAGCGCACGGATGAACCCCTCCGGGTCGGCAGCCGTGACCTGGAGCGCACTCTCCCACAGCGCCTGCGCCGCAGCTCCCCCGGGCACGACGACACGGCCATCGTGGACGCGGAGGCTCGATGCGAATGCCGAGAACGCGCCCGACGCGCGCTCGAACAGGAAGGACAGGAGCAGCGGATGCGCCGCGTAGAACTCCAGCGTCTCATCGTCGGCGCCGAGGAGCCCGCGGCAGAGGAGCGAGGCCCTGCGATCCAGCAGGATCGTCGCGAGCAGCTGCTCGGGCGCCACACGCCCCCTGAAGACCGCGGTACTCCAGACGTCTGGCGTCAGCGGCACGTCGACCAGCAGCGGCGTGGCGCCGATCGGTTCACGTGCACCGGGCACGAGCTGGAGCGGGACGGCGCGCGACGGCGGCGGTGAGTAGACGCGCCTGATCAGCTCATCGACGAAGCGGGCGCGATCGCGCGCGGGATCCATGCCGACACGCAGCGCCAGCGCCGAGACCGACGGTGTCACCGGTACGCGCGTCGTCGCAGGCGGCGCGGCGTGCGCGGTCCGCAGCTGAATTGCCGCTACAATCGGGAGACACCACAGCAGCGCGCGCCTCATAGGGCAGGTCCCAGAAGAGCAGAAGTATATACATGGCATCGGCGAACTACACCGCGAAAGACATCACGGTCCTCGAAGGGCTGGATCCCGTCCGCAAGCGCCCCGGCATGTACATCGGCGGCGTCGGCAGCGCGGGACTCCATCACCTCGTCTGGGAGGTGCTGGACAACGCGATCGACGAAGCCATGAACGGCTACGCCTCGAACATCCGCGTGACGCTGCACGAGGATGGATCGTCGATCACCGTCGAAGACGACGGCCGCGGCATCCCCGTCGACAAGCACCCGACGACGAAGAAGAGCGCGCTCGAGGTGATCTTCACGGTGCTCCACGCAGGCGGCAAGTTCGAGCAGGGCAACTACAAGACGGCCGGCGGCCTGCACGGCGTGGGTGCCAGCGTGGTCAACGCGCTCTCGAAGGAACTCGTCGCGCAGGTGAAGCGCGACGGGGCGCTCTGGGAAATGCGCTTCCGGCAGGGCAAGCCGGACGGCCCGCTCCGGAAGGTCGGCGCCGCGCGCGGCACGGGCACCATCGTCTACTTCCACCCGGACGCCGCGATCTTCCCGAAGATCGAGTTCGACGCGGACACCATTCGCGAGCGGCTCGAAATCGCCAGCTACATCCACAAGGGGCTCAAGGTCACCTTCGAGGACGAGACGAAGAAGACGAAAGAGGTCTTCGAACACGCCGAAGGGCTCGTGGCGTTCCTGCGCAAGGTGGTCACCGCCCGCGGCCAGAAGCCGGTGCACGAGGCGGCCTTCACCATCGCGAAGGAAGACGGCATGCGCCTCGACCTCGCGATGCAGTGGACGGAGGCGACCGACGAGCACATCCGCTCGTACGTGAACGGCATCCCGACCGGCTCGGGCGGCACGCACGAGAACGGCCTGCGCGCCGGTATCGGCAAGGCGGTGCGCAACTTCATCGACACGCACAACCTCTCGCCGAAGGGCGTGACGCTGACAGCCGAGGACATCCGCGAGGGGCTCACCGGCATCCTCAGCGTGTTCATCGCCGAGCCGCAGTTCCAGGGGCAGACCAAGGATCGCCTGAACAACCCCGAGGTGCTCTCGGCGGTCGATGGCGTCATCAGGCCCGCGCTCGAACACTGGCTGAACCACAACATCAGCGTGGCGGAATCGATCGTGGCGCGCATCATCCTCGCCGCGCGTGCGCGCGAGGCCAGCCGCGCCGCCCAGCAGGAGGTGTCGCGCAAGAGCGCTACGTCCACACGCCTCAACCTGCCTGGCAAGCTGAGCGACTGCACGAACTCCTCCGCCGACAGCAGCGAGATCTTCATCGTCGAAGGCGACTCGGCAGGCGGGTCGGCCAAGCAGGGGCGCGATCGCGCGCGACAGGCCATCCTGCCGCTGCGGGGCAAGGTGCTCAACACCGAGAGCGCCTCGCTGGCGAAGGTGCTCGAGAACAAGGAACTCTCGGACCTCGTCACTGCGCTCGGCTGCGGCCTCGGCAAGAACTTCGAGCTGGACAAGCTCCGCTACGGCAAGATCATCATCCTCGCGGACGCCGACTCGGACGGGAACCACATCGCCACGCTCCTCCTCACGTTCATCTACCGGCACCTGCCGCAGCTCATGTCGGCCGGAAAGGTGTACCTCGCGCAGCCGCCGCTCTACCGCATCGACATCGGCAAGGAGACACACTGGGCCCTCGACGATGCATCGAAGGAGCACATCCTGAAGGCGCACGCGAAGGGCGGCAACCGCGCCACGCCGGAGATCACGCGCTTCAAGGGGCTCGGCGAGATGATGCCGAAGGTGCTGTGGGAGACGACGCTCAATCCGCGCACCCGCCGGCTGCTCCGGGTGGAAGTGACCGATCAGATCATGACCGACCGCGTCATGAACGAGCTGATGGGCAAGGACGCTTCAGCCCGCTTCCGCTTCATCATGGAGCGGGCGGAAGAAGCGGAGGAACTGGATGTGTAACGTACCGAACTTAGAACTGAGAAGGTAGAAGTGAAGTTCGGAAGTTGAACTTCTGGATTCTCAAGTTCACTTCTCAGTTCTAAGTTCTAGGTTCTGCAGGCTCAGCAAGTATTCCCCTCAGCCCCGTCACCAGTCTCCCGATCCCTTCCGCCACGGTCGCCTTCTGCAGGGCGCCGTATGCCACGCGGAAGTAGCAGCCGTCGGTCATCCCGAACGCATCGCCTGGAATGACCGCCACGCGGTGCTCGCGAATGAGCCGTTCCGCGAGCGGGAGCGGCTTCATAGCGGTCTGCACGCGCAACAGTGCGTAGAAGGCCCCGTCGGCTGCCGGCACCGTGGCGAGCGGCGCCAGCGCATTCAGCTCCGAGAAGACGATGTCGCGGATGGACGCCATCTCCCGCACGTAGGGCTCGGCGTAGCGCCGTCCAATCTTGAGCGCCGCCTCGGCCCCCACCTGCGACGCCATCGTCGGATTGATGAGGATCGTGTCCTGGCACTTCATCATGGCCGCGTGCATCGCCTCGGGATAGACCACGTACCCGATGCGCCAGCCGGCGAACCCGTAGGCCTTCGACAGCGAGAACATCGAGATGGTGTGCGGCGCGGCGCCGGCGAACGACCCGGGTGACGTGTGGCTGACTCCGTACGTGAAGTACTCGTACGGCTCGTCGGACACGTGATAGATGCCCCGCTCGCGGCAGAGGGTGTTCACCGCGCGCAGCGAGTCCGCCGTCAGCACCGCCCCGCTCGGGTTGTTGGGCGAGATGGTGACGATGGCGCGGGTGCGGGGCGTGATGGCGTCGGCGAGCGCGTCGAGCCGAAGCTGGTAGTGCTCGTCCGTGGGTACGCGCACCGGGCGGCAGCCGGCCATTTCGATGGCCATCTCGTGATTGAAGTAGAACGGCGTCGGCAGGATGATCTCGTCGCCAGGCGACGTGATCGCCAGCACGACGTGCATGAACGCCATGTTCGCGCCGGCGGTCACCATGACCCGACGGCCGTCGCTGACGTCGATGCCGTTCTCGTCCTGCAGCTTGGCGGTGATCGCCTCCACGAGCGGCCGGTAGCCGGCCACGTCACCGTAACTGTCCAGCAGGGGCGAACCCAGGGCCGCTCCCACCGCCTCCGCCGCTTCACGGGGCGGCCCGTAGTGCACGACCCCCTGCCCGAGGGAGATGGTGCCTGGCGTGGCCCGGATCATCGCACCGATGACCGGAATGATGGGGGACTGGACGGCGTCCATCCGGGAAATTCCGCGCATGATTCTGTGGCCCTCAGTGACGAGCGTGCGTTCCCTGGCACCCGGGCACACCGCCTCGGACGAGCAGGCGAGCGCGGGCCGGTTTCCGAGAGTTTTGTGCCGGCCCCCGGGTTTTGCGATTAAATATCGTGATGCCCGCCGGCCGCACCGCCCGGTTCGCCGCCAGCCTCGCTGGCCTCGCCGTTGCGGTGGCGCTCGTACGGCCGCAGGTGCCTGTCGCGGCCGCACCCTCGATTCCGACGCCGGAACAGTTTATCGGGTTCAAGGTCGGCGCCGACACCAAGCTCGCCCGGTGGGACCGGATTGTCGAGTACATGAAGCAGGTGGCCGGGGCGTCCGACCGCGTCCGCTTCCGCGAACTGGGCAAGACGAACAACGGCAACCCGTTCGTCATGCTCGAAGTGGCGTCGGCCGACACACTCAAGAACCTGGACCGCTACAAGCAGTACCAGCGACGGCTCTACTTCCAGAACGGCGTCCCGAGCGCGCGCGAACGCGACGAAATCTTCAGGCAGGGCAAGGCGGTCGTCTTCGTCGGCGCGAGCATCCACGCCACCGAAGTGGGGGCGACGCAGATGACGCTGGACCTCGTCCACCATCTCGCCACCGACGACTCCCCCGCCACGAAGAAGATCCTCGACAACGTGATCCTGCTGCTCGTGCCGAGCCTCAACCCGGACGGACAGATCCTGATTACGGACTGGTACAACAAGAACCTCGGCACGCCGTACGAATCGAGTCCGCTGCCGGTGCTCTACCACCCGTACGTCGGTCACGACAACAACCGTGACATGTACATGTTCACGCAGAAGGAAAGCCAGTACGTCGCGCAGGTCGCGTGGCACGACTGGATTCCGGCCGTGTGGCTCGACGAGCACCAGATGGGGGCGGGCGGCCCGCGCATCTTCGTGATGCCGGCCACCGATCCCATCAACCCGAACGTTCACCCGCTCATCTACCGGTGGAACTCCATCTTCGGCCAGTCCCAGGCAGCCGCACTCGAAGCGGCGGGCAAGGACGGCATCATCTACAACTCCACCTACACGAACTTCTGGCAGGGCGCGATGGCGTGGGCCGGCTGGTGGCACAACCAGATCGGCCTGCTCACGGAGGTGGCGAGCGCGCGCATTGCGTCGCCGACGGACCAGATCAAGACCGCCGCACGCACGAGCATCACGAACGACTTCGCCCGCGAAGCGGCGAACGATGCGGTGGTCCCCGGGCTCGGCACGCTCGGCGCGCCGGTCGACACGACGCCACGCACCGAGTACCCGCGGCCCTGGATGGGCGGCCACTGGACGCTCCGCGACATCGTGGACTACCAGTTGATCGCGACGATGGCCCTGCTGGATGCGGCGGCCGATCGGCGTGAGGCCCTGCTCCGCCAGATCTACGAGGTGAACCGGCAGACCGTGGAGGAAGGGCGCACCAGCCAGGTGAAGGCGATCCTCATTCCGCTCGACCTCCAGCAGGATCCGCGCGAGGCCCTCCACCTGGCCGAGCGCCTGATGATGGGCGGTGTCGAGGTCTACCGGGCGGAGCAGGCATTCGAGCTGGACGACAAGCCCTACGAGCCCGGCACGCTGATCATCCCGATGACGCAGGTCTTCGCACGGTACGCGAAGGACCTGCTCGAGAAGCAGATCTATCCCGAAGTGCGGCGCGCGCCCAACCTGCCGCCCGAGGCGCCGTACGACGTCACCGCCTGGTCGCTCGGCATGCAGTTCGGCGTGACGCTCGACTTCGCCAACGAACCGCTGCCCAACCTGAAGCTGACCCGCATGAGCGGGTCGATCAGGATGCCCGGCAAGGTCACCGGGTCGGGCTCGCGGTTCACGTTCGAGTACACCGGCGCGGACAGCGCCATCGCGGTGAACCGGCTCCTGAAGGACGGCGTGAAGATCGCGTTCACCCCCTCGTCGCACGTCCTCGTGGACGGGGCGCCTCGCGCCCTGCTGGAGGACATCGCGAAGGACGTGGGCATCGGCTTCACGGCCACCGAGGCACCGCCGCCCGGCGTACCGGACGAGCCGAAGCAGGCGGTGCGGATGCCGCGCGTCGCCCTGTATCAGCCCTGGACCGGCGGCAACATCGACGAAGGGTGGACGCGCTGGGTGCTCGAGCAGTACGAGTTCCCGTATACCACCATCCACAACGCCGAGATGCGTGCCGGCGGCCTGCGGCGCAAGTTCGACGCGATCATCCTGGCCGACCAGGCGCCGCGCGACATCGTGGACGGCAACCTCGGTTCGGCGATCCGGCCCGAGTACCGGGGGGGCATCGGCGACATCGGCGTCGACAGCCTGCAGCGGTTCGTGAGCGACGGCGGCACGCTCATCGCCCTAGGGGCGGCGTCGGACTTGGTGGTCGACCGTTTCCCGGTGCCGGTCCGCGATCAGAAGCGCGCCCTCCGGCGCGATCAGCATTTCGCGCCGGGCACCATCCTCCGCATCCAGGTGGATACGTCGCATCCGCTCGGCTACGGCATGGCGGCCGACACGTACGGGTTCTACAACAACAGCCCGTTCTTCACGCTGGTGGACGGGTTCAACGCGAACAAGGCGTCCGTGATCGCGCGCTACCCGAACGAGGAAGTGGTGGCCTCGGGCTGGCTGCGTGGCGAGGACGCGATGGCGGGCCGTGCGGCGGTCGTCGCGGTCGACTTCAAGCCCGGGCACATCGTGCTCTTCGGCCTGCGCCCGCAGCACCGCGCGCAGACCCACGCCACGTTCCCCATGCTCTTCAATGCGCTCTACCTGTCGGCCGACGCCTCGGCGTCCGGCACCGACACCCAGCAGCAGTGATCCGCATCGTCGTCACCGGCGGCACGTTCGACAAGGAGTACAACGAGCTGAACGGCACGCTGTTCTTCAAGGACACGCATGTGCCCGAGATGCTGCGGCTCGGGCGTTCGCGCGTCGAGGTCACCGTCGACACGCTGATGATGATGGACAGCCTCGACATGACCGACGCCGATCGGGCGCGGATCGTCGAGGCGTGCCGCGTGGCGCCTGAGTCCAGGGTCGTCGTCACGCACGGCACGGACACGATGGTGCAGACCGCGCGTGTCATCGCGCAGAGCAACGACGCCGCGCTGCGGGCGAAGACCGTCGTGCTGACGGGGGCGATGGTCCCCTATGCGTTCGGCAGTTCGGACGGACTCTTCAACCTCGGAAGTGCGCTCTCCTTCGTGCAGGCGCTTCCGCCCGGGGTCTACGTCGCGATGAACGGACGGATCTTCAGCTGGGACGCGGTGGAGAAAGACAGAGCGGCGGGGGTCTTCAGGGAACCGCGGCAATCGTAGGGTCCACTTTCAGGTGGACCATGAAGGTCCGGCTAAAGCCGGACCCTACGATAGGTGGACCGCGAAGGTTTGGCTGAAGCCGGACCCTACGATAGGTGGACCGCGAAGATTCGGCTGGAGCCGGACCCTACGACTGGAGCAGCGCCGAGAGCTGCTTGAAGTGGTGCACCTGGTGTCCGGCTTCCTGGTAGATCACCCAGTTCACCGTCATCGGGCCGTACTCGTTGTGGTTGAGCGTGATCTCGCGGTCGGCGTCGGTGAGTGACGCATAGAGCGCCAGGTTCATCGACGCGAGCACCACGAAGGTATTGGCGGCGTCCGGGCCACTGACGCCGAGTTCACGCGCGAGCCACTTGTCCTGATCGAACGACTGCGCCTGGAAGTTCTCGGTCGTGAGCGCCATGCGCGCGCGCGTTCCGAGGGCGAGCTCGGTCTGTGCGAGATGGATCATCACCTGCCGCACGGTCCACTTGCCGGGTCCGGTCGGCGTCTCCCACTGCTCCGCTGTCCACCCGGCCACGAGGTTCGGGTAGGCCTTGATCATCTCCCGCATGACCACGAGCGGGTCGCGACCGTCCAGGTGGTGGGAGTAGGGGGTCGTTGGGATCATGCTTCGTTCTGAACCTAGAAGTGAGAACTCAGAAGTGAAGTTCGGAACTTTCAACTTCTGAAAGTTCACTTCTACGTTCTCAGTTGTGAATTCTAGATCGTCGCCTGTGTCACCGTCCTCGAACTGCGGTGGCGCTCGATCAGTTCCGGGTGGAGCCGCTTGCTCAGGTAGACCTTCGATTCCGCGTTGTCGAGCGGATCGCGGTCGTACTTCACGACTTCGAAGCGCAGGCTGTCGAGCGTGCCGCGCATCTCGTAGAACTTGTTCTTGGTCTTGACGACGATCTCGTCGAAGCCCTGCTCGATCGCCCAGAACTCCTGCTGCTCGGTGAGGGCGCGGAAGTGCCCCTGGCCGCGCCAGTCGCGCCGCGTGCCGCCAATCCACGTATAGAGCACACGCCTGCCGTCGAAGTGGACGTGCCCCTGGAGGCGGTGCACCAGCTCGGCCAGCTTCGGGTCCTGCTCGTCCGCGCGGATCTCGTGCGCCACCTTGTAGGAGACCGGCACGATCATGCCGGGGTCGTCCGGCGCGGGCCCTGTGGCGATCAGGATCAGGTGCGACCGATCCGCGAGGCGCGCCACGATTTCCTGGGCGGTCTTCTTGCGGGGGAACTCGCCGAAGTATTCCTCGATGTACTGGATTTCGAGCGCCCCCTGCTCGAGCTCGTACTGGGTGATGTGATATTCCACGGGAACTCCGGCATTGTACTTCACCGCCGTGCCGCCCGAGGCGTGGCCAGCGCCATGCATCACGAGCGGCGTGCGCCTGAACCGTTTCCAGCATCGAACGCCTCTCGCGGTTGTCATGTGTGTGCTGCTGGCCGGGCTGGCCGGCGCACAGGAGCACGTGTCGGAGGCCCTGACCTTCCTCGTCACCAACCAGGCCGTCAACACGGGCAGTATCGCGCGCGACACCGCGGCGGCCGAGGCGACGAGCCGCACGATTGGCCAGGCGCTGCTGGCGAGCCTGGCCACGCTGCCGGTGACATCGACGTCCGGCGCGTTTTCGTACAGGCTGAACCCGGCGCTCGGCACGGTCGAGCGGTCGACGCAGACGTTCGGACCGGTGTTCGCCGAGCGCGCGCTCACGTCCGGCGCGGGCAGTGCCTCGGTCGGCCTGGGCTTCCAGCACCTGCGGTTCACGGCGCTGGACGGCCAGCAGCTGCGGGACGGCACGCTCGTGACGACGGCGAACCGGTTTGCCGACGAGGCGGTCCCGTTCGACGTCGACGCCGTGACGCTCGCGCTCGACGCCGATGTGATGACCGGATACGTGAACCTCGGCCTTGGCAGCAGGGTGGACGTGGCGGTCGCCGCACCGGTGATCTGGCTGCGCATGGACGGCACCCGCGTCAACACCTACCGGGGCCAGACGTTCACGCAGGCTCGCGTCAGCTCGCGGGCCATCGGCCTCGCAGACCTGCTCGTCCGCAGCAAGGTGAGCCTCTTCCAGGAGGACGGCCTCGGCGTGGCCGCGGGGTTCGACATCCGCCTGCCAACAGGCCGTGAACGCGACCTGCTTGGCGCGGGCAGGACCGCGGTGCGCGTGTCCGCGATCGGCTCGGCCGAGGGCGACCGCACATCCGTGCACGCCTCTGTCGGACTCGGAGTGGGAGGCCTCGCGCGTGAACTGACGTACAGCGCGGCGGTCAGCACGGCCCTGTCGCCGAGCGTGACGTTGAGCGCGGAAGCCCTCGGGCGCTGGACCGGCCTCCCCGGCGACATCGTCCTGGCGGCCCAGCCTCACCCGACACTGGCGGGAGTGGACACGCTGCGCCTGGTCCCGGGCACGTCGCATCTCCAGTCGCTGATGCTCGGGCCTGGCGTGAAGTGGAACCTCTCGGATACCTGGGTGGTGGTCGCGCAGGCGGGTGTGCCGATGATGAAAGGCGGCCTGCGGGCGCCGGTGCTGCCGTTCATCGGTCTCGAATACTCGGTGGCGCGCTGACGCGTGCCGAAGCCAGGGCACTCCGTATCGGCCCCAGGGTCGCGCGCACTCTGGTGAGTGATCGTCAGCGGTCGGCGCGTGCGGAGGCGATCACCCAGGCGTCGGCGTTCTTCCGCAGGTTGAACGTCCAGACCCTCGCGTCCTCGCGCGGGTCGCGGCTGCCGACCTTGGGCACATATCGGGCGGTGCCGCGACATACGGCCGTGGCGGCGGCACCACGCAGGTCGATCTGGCAGTCCTCGAAAGTGAGGCGCTGCGACTGCAGGCCGTCGAACGCGCGCTGCAGGGCGCTCGTGTCCACCGCCGGCCAGACCTGCTGCACCGCGCGCGCATCGAGCGCGTCGTATCCGCGACGGTACTGCTGCAGTGCGCGCCTCGCCAGCTCGTCGTCTCGCACGATGGGCACGGCAACGGGCGGGAGCGCCGGAGCAGGGTGGGGAGGCGCTTCTGGTACCGCCGCTGGGGCTGCGGGAGGCGCGAACGCTGGGGTCGACAGCGGTGTCGCTCGCGACACCGGCTGTGGCTCGGGCGCAGGCAGCTGCGGGCGAGGCTCAGGAACCGTAGCTCCCGACTCCTCTGCCACAGCGGCGGCGGGTTCGACGGCCGCGCCGCGCCGGTAGGCCCGCATGTCGAGCTGCGGACCGCCGCGCGCGTCGAACCTGGACGCGGCGTCTGCTGAGGCGGCACGCACCGAGCCCTGCGTGTCTAACGACGCCTCCGGCGGCTGGTTCGCGGATGGCGGCGGTGTCGGGGCATCGTGCGAGATCGGCTCGCCATCGCCTCCGGCGACAGCGGTGCCGTCTTCGCGCGCGCCGTCACGGCCCGTCGTGGCCCTGACGTCCGCGCCTGGTTCAGGGGCGAGGGCCACGTCCGTCGGCAGAGCGGCCGTGTCCACCGCAGGAGAGTCCGCGACGACGGGAGCGGGATCGGCCGCGGCAGGCGCCGGTTTGTCGACCGATCGCTGTGCCCGCGTCGCAGGCCAGAGCAGCAGTGCCGTCCCAAGGGCGCACAGGGCCGCACCACCGGTGAGGCGCCGCCACACGGAGCCGGGCCGGGGCGCGTGATGCGCAGCGTCGAGTTCGAACTTGAGCGAGATCAGTTCGGGATGGGTCGGGTCGATGTCCCTGATCTCGGCCATGGCGTCGCGCGCCCTGTCGAGATGGCCACGTGCGATGGCGGCCCGAGCGGCGTCGGCGCGCTTGTCGATGCGGCGGGCGCGGGCACGGGCCTCGAACCGAATCCACCCCTGTTCAGGCACCGGCGGCGGCTCGACCACGCGCGGCGGTGGAGCCACCGGAAACGGCGCGGCTGCGCCATGGGCGATCTGTTCGAGAAGGGCCCTCGCGGCGAGGTACTCGGGATCGAGCGCGAGGGCCGCCTCGACCTCGAGTTGCGCGCGCGCCCGATCACCGGCGTCCAGCGCCTGGCGTGCTGTGTTCAGGTGGCGACGAATCGCGTCCCGCTGAGCCCGGGGGTACACGCCGGGCGACTCTGCAAACGGCGCTCCCGACCCATGCGGGTGGCGGCCGGGAGCCTCGTCGTCGATCTAGTCGTTTCTGGACTCGATCTTCGCCCAGCTGTCCCGCAGGGAGACGGTGCGGTTGAACACCAGGGCACCGGGCTGTGTGTCGGGATCTACACAGAAGTACCCGAGGCGTTCGAACTGGAACTTGTCGAGGGCGCGCGCCGGCGCGAGGCTCGGCTCGGCCTTGGCGTGCGTGATGACCGTCAGCGAGTCCGGGTTGAGGTGGTCGACGAACGTCCGCCCCTCGGGCACATCTTCGGGGTCCTCGGCGTTGAACAGGCGATCGTACAGCCGTACCTCGACGTCGAGCGCATGCGGCGCCGACACCCAGTGCATCGTCGCCTTCACCCGGCGGCCGTCGGGTGCGTCGCCGCCGCGCGTCGCCGGATCGTAGGTGCAGCGCAGTTCCACGATCTCACCGCTGGTGTCCTTCACCACCTCGGTGCAGGTGATGAAGTAGGCGCAGCGCAGCCGGACCTCGCGGCCGGGCGCGAGCCGGAAGAACTTCTTCGGCGGATCTTCACGGAAGTCGTCGCGCTCGATGTAGAGCTCGCGCGAGAACGGCACCTTGCGTGTCCCCGCTGCCGGATCTTCCGGGTTGTTGATGACGTCGACCTCTTCGACCTGCCCCTCGGGGTAGTTCGTGAGCACGACCTTGAGCGGGTTGAGCACGGCCATGACGCGCGGCGCGCGCTTGTTCAGATCCTCGCGGATGCTGTGCTCGAGCTGCGCGACGTCGATCACGTTCTCCTTCTTCGCCACGCCGATGCGGGCCGCGAAGTTCCGGATCGACTCCGGCGTGTACCCGCGGCGGCGAAGGCCGCTGATCGTGGGCATGCGGGGATCGTCCCACCCGGCGACGTGCTTCTGCTGCACGAGCTGGAGCAGCTTGCGCTTGCTCATGATCGTGTAGTTCAGGTTCAGCCGCGCGAACTCGATCTGCTGCGGCTTGTCGCCCTCGATGAGGTTGTCCACGCACCAGTCGTAGAGCGGCCGATGGGCTTCGAACTCGAGCGTGCAGAGCGAGTGCGTGATCCGCTCGAGCGCGTCGGAGAGCGGGTGGGCGTAGTCGTACATCGGGTAGATGCACCAGGTGTCGCCCGTCCGATGATGATGCGCGCGCCGGATCCGGTAGAGCGCCGGGTCGCGCATGTTCATGTTGGGCGACGCCATGTCGATCTTCGCGCGCAGGATGTACTTCCCGTCCTCGAACTCACCGGCACGCATGCGGCGGAACAGGTCGAGGCTCTCCTCCATCGGCCGGTCGCGCCAGGGGCTGTTCTTGCCGGGTTCGGTCAGGGTGCCGCGGTACTCGCGGATCTGGTCCGCCGTCAGCTCGTCGACGTAGGCCTTGCCCTTCTGGATCAGCTGCTCGGCAAACTGATAGAGCTGCTCGAAATAGTCGGACGCGAAGAACATGGCGTCCCACGTGAAGCCGAGCCACGCGACGTCTTCCTTGATCGAATCGACGTACTCGACGTCTTCCTTGGTGGGGTTCGTGTCGTCGAAGCGCAGGTTGCAGGTGCCGCCGCGTTCGGCCGCCACGCCGAAGTTCAGGCAGATCGACTTGGCGTGGCCGATGTGCAGGTAGCCGTTCGGCTCGGGCGGGAACCGCGTGACGAGCCGCCCGTGGTTCTTCCCGGCGGCGAGATCCTCGTCGATGATCGTACGGATGAAGTCGACCGATGCGGACGGCGCCGCCGGCGTGCTGTCTTCTGATGGCACCATGGTAGTCGCTTCATTCTATAGGAAGGGCACCGGGGGAGGTCAGAGACCGGAGGTCAGAGGTCGGGACGGTAACACGAGCCTGCCTCGCCGAAGCGCCGGCCCGTCGTCAGCGGCGCGATGGCGGGCAACGGATGGACTGGTCGAGGCGTCTGTATTTCTGACCATGCATCTGAGGGCTGAAACCTGGGTCGACCTGCCGCGGGAGGATGTGTTCCCGTTCTTTGCCGAAGCGGCCAACCTGCAGCAACTGACGCCGCCGTGGCTCCACTTCGCCATCCGGACGCCGCAGCCGATCGACATGCGGGTGGGCACCCTCATCGAGTACCGCATCAGCCTCCACGGCCTGCCGATGTCGTGGCTCACCGAGATCGCCGCGTATCAGCCGCCCGACATGTTTGTCGATCAGCAGCTGAAAGGGCCCTATCGCACCTGGATCCACACCCACCAGTTCCGGCCGGAACGCGGCGGCACGCTGCTGCTCGACCACGTCGAGTTCGACATGCTGGGTGGAGCGCTCGTGGGTCCGCTCGTCAAGCGCGACCTGCTGAAGATCTTCACGTACCGGCACGAGGCGCTGCTCGCGCACTTCAGGCAGCCGACGCCCTGGGCGCCGGCAAACATCAGGTTCGAGTAGCGCCCGCCCAGGCGCGGGACTGAGGCTTCACCAACTCACCAACTCACCAATTGCCCCGCATCACCCCGGTGTTATCGTGGGCGCCATGACGTACACCACGCTCATCGAGACCGGGGCACTGGCCGCGCTGCTGGACTCGCCCACGCTCGCCCTCATCGACTGCCGGTTCGATCTTGCCAACGTGACAGCGGGCGAAGCCGCGTTTGCGGCGGGCCACATTCCCGGCGCCGTCTACGCGCACCTCGATCGCGACCTCTCCGCACCGAAGACCGGCTCCAACGGACGGCATCCGCTGCCCTCGCCTGACGCCGCTGCCGCCGCCTTCGGGCGCCTGGGCATCGACGCCGCGACACAGGTGGTGGCCTACGATGCCGAGAACGGCATGTACGCGAGCCGCCTGTGGTGGATGCTGAAGTGGCTGGGCCACGACGCGGTCGCCGTCCTGAACGGGGGCTTCGCGAAATGGACGGCTGAAGGGCGGCCGACCTCCGCGGAGCCCGCCACGCGTGGCGCGCGGACGTTCGTGGCGTCACCACGGGCGTCGATGGTGGTCACCGCGGCCGACGTGCCGGCCATCACCGCCTCGGTCGCGACGCGTCTCGTCGATGCGCGGGCGCCGGAGCGCTTCCGCGGCGACGTCGAACCGCTCGATCCGGTGGCCGGCCACATCCCCGGCGCCGCGAACTACTTCTTCGGCCAGAACCTCGCAGACGGTCGCTTCAAGAGCGCCGACGACCTGCGTGCCGGCTTCAGGGCGTCGCTTGGTGAGGTGACCGGTGACGCGATCGTCTGCTACTGCGGATCGGGCGTGACCGCGTGCCACAACGTGCTCGCGCTCGAGCACGCGGGGCTGAAGGGCGCGCGGCTGTACCCGGGATCGTGGAGCGAATGGTGCGCAGATCCCTCACGAGGCGTCGAGAAGGGCTAACGCCTCGCTCGGGAACCGAGAACTCAGAAGGGAACTTCGGAACTTCCAAACTGACGATCACCAGCGCCACCGCAGGTCGCGCGGAGCAAGCAGGGCCTGAGCTTCCAGGCCCTCCTGGCAGGTCCGCCTGAAGGCGGACCCTACGAGTGTTTCTGGCGGCGGCGGTTCAGCCGGGCCCCGTCAGGTCCGCCTGAAGGCGGACACTACATCTGGTCGAAACGCGCTGCTCAGTGCATGTAGGCGCCGGCAGCCGCACGCGCCATGTCGCGCGATGCCTGCCAGTCCTGCGCGACGATGGCGTAGAGGATCTGGTCGAGCCATTCGTCGTTCACCACGAACGCCTTGCGGAGAATGCCTTCCGCAACGGCGCCCACCTTGCGCAGCGCCTTGTTGCCGCGGCCGTTCTTCGCGGCGCAGCGCGCCTCGAGCCGGTTCACGCGGATGTGCTCGAAGGCGAACTCGATGACGAGCGCGGCGCCCTGCTCGAAGATGCCGGCGCCCCAGAACGGTGAGCCGAGCGCGAAGCCCCACTCCGCCGTGTCGATGGTGCCGCCGAACTGCTTCGCCTCGTCCTCGCACGGCACGATCTGCCGCACCTGGAAGATGCCGATGGCCGTGTCGTAGCCCTTCAGCGTGATGGCGAAGCACGCACCCTCGCCCGCCGCACGCATGCGCTGCGACGCGGCGATGAACCGCTCGAACCCTTCGATGGTCGAGGGCGGCTGCGAGATGTAGCGCGTCATCTCGGGCGTCGTCAGCAGCGACTGCAGCGAGGAGGCGTCGGTCATCCGCACTTCGCGCAGCACCACGTCGCCGGCGGCGAGCACGGGCAGGCCGAAGCGCCAGTCGTCGATCCGCGGCCGCTCGAGACGTTCGAATTCGAGGGACAGGTCAGTCGAGAGCATCGTCGTGTTCTCCATGATTAGTGCCCCGCTCCATTCGCGCCCATCAGTTCGGATTTCCAGACGATGTTGGCGGCGTCAGCCGTCCCCCACACGATGTTCGCGGGATCGGCGGCCGTCCCCCAGACGATGTTGTCCGCGGTGCCCCACACGATGTTCCCGGTCGTGCCCCAGACGATGTTGTTCGGATCGGCCGTGCCCCAGACGATGTTCGTGTTGTCGGCGGTGCCCCAGACGATGTTGCCGTTGTCCGCAGTGCCCCACACGATGTTCCCGAGTTCAGCCGCCGTGCCCCAGACGATGTTGTGGTTCTGGTCGAGCGTGCCCCACACGATGTTGTCGGCGGTGCCCCACACGATGTTCGCGGCCTGCTGCGCGGTACCCCAGACGATGTTGTCCGCGGTCTGCGTGCCCCACACGATGTTGAAGCAGTTGTCGCCGCCGCACGACGTGCCCCACACGATGTTCTGGCTGTCGCCGCTCGTGCCCCAGACGATGTTCTGCACATCGCCGCCGGTGCCCCACACGATGTTGTCCGCGGTGTTGGTGCCCCAGACGATGTTGTCGGCCGTGCCCCACACGATGTTCGAACCGTTCTGATCGGCCGTGCCCCAGACGATGTTCGAGCAGTTCTGGTCGCCGCACAGCGTGCCCCACACGATGTTCTGCGCGTCGCTCGCGGTCCCCCACACGATGTTCTCGGGGTTGGTGACGGCCGTGCCCCACACGATGTTGGTGGCCCAGGCGTTCGCGGCCGGATTGATGTAGCCGCCGGAGATCAGCTGGTTGCCCCAGATGATCTGCTGGCTCCACGTGCGGCTGACCGGCATGCGCGACCCGGCCCGGTTACGTGCGTAGAAGCGGGCGAGCTTCACGGCACCATCGACGTCGAGGAACCCGGCACCCTGCTGCAGCGGGCTGTAGTCCGCCTCGGCACGGGCGGTGTACTGCAGGATGGCCTTCACCAGGTTCGGCGTGAGGCGCGGGTTGGCCTGCAGCATGAGCGCGGCCGCGCCAGCCACCTGCGGCGCCGCCATGCTGGTGCCGCTGAGGCTCAGGTACGGCGGATAGCCCGTGCGGACCGTGCCGTCGACCAGGTAGTCGGGGTTCTTCTGGTAGAGCGTGGACCCGGGAACCGCGAGCGAGAGGATGCCGCGCCCAGGCGCCACGAGATCCGGCTTGGCCAGGTAGTCGCCGCGCGTCGGCCCGAGCGAGCTGAAGCCAGCCACCACGTCGTCCTGCAGGCGTGCGGTGCCTTCGGTGCTGGAGGCGCCGACGGTGAGCACCCACGGCGCGTTGCCGGGAGCGAGGATGCCGCCGTACTGCGTCTGGCCCGCGGCGTTCTGACCCAGGTTGCCGGCGGCCGCCACCACGACGATGCCGCGATCGGTGAGCTTGCGGGCAGCGAGCGCCAGCGGATCGATCCAATAGGACTGGGTGACCGCCGCGCCCACCGACAGGTTCACGACGCGGATGTTGTAGGTGGACGCGTTCTGGTCGATCCAGTCGAGCGCCTGGAGGATGCGGCTGATGGTGCCCTTGCCCGAGGCGTCGAGCACCTTCAGGGAGATCAGCGACGCTTCGGGGGCAATGCCGGACTGGCGCCCGTGCGAATCGTAGCCGTTGCCCAGGATGATGCCGGAGACATGGGAGCCGTGGCCGTGGTCGTCATACGGCATCGGCTGCCCGTTGACGAAGTCCACGAACTTCACGACGCGCTGGTTGCCATACGGCATCCGGGCCATGACGCCGGTGAGGTCGTCGTGCCACGAGGTGATGCCCGAGTCGACGACCGCCACGCCGACGCCGCGACCGGTCAGGTCCATCGCCTGCTGCACCACGTTCGCGCCCGTGGCGCGCGTCGAGAGGTAGTCGGCCGCCCAGACGGGCCGATCCTCATGGGCACTCGCCACCTGCGGCAGCGCCTCGAGGACCGGCAGCGCCGTGTCAGGCAGGTCGAGCACGTAGGTGTTGATGACCGACACCTTCGACTGCGTGGCGTACGGCTGCAGCGTGGCCGGCAGCGTGGCGCCAGGTTCGAGCCGGACCACGACCCGGGACCGCTTCGGCGCCTGCGCTTCCGCACGTCGATTCAGCCCCGGATCGAGCTTCCGGAACCGATCGGCGGCACCCGCGTGATGCGGGAGAAGGACGGTGAACATCGCGATCGCGGTCAGCACCCAGGACGAAACCCGGGCCAGAGGGGATCGGCGAGCGCTGCAGACGGCTCGCGCCTGCATGAAAGAGCGAACACAGGTTGAGTTCATGGCGTTCCTGCCTTGAGCAAGCGTTGGACCATTCGAGTCGGAGAGAGTTGAAGTCACAGGAGCTAAAGCACTTACGTGTTGCCGCGTGTCGTGGCGTTTCATCGGGCACCGACGTGCGTGTGCGGTTTCAGCACACGCGGCCTCGATCGGCGTCACGAAAACGTCAGTGAGCCTCGCTTTTGTGCGAAACGCAGCGTACGAGCGTGCCGCCTGAGGAATCAAGGAGCCCATTCTCGACCATCGAGTGTCGAAATCGGTCACCGGAGTGTGTCAGGAGTTTGACGAGGCAGGGGCGAGTGACGGCGTGCAGGTGCGGGACGAGCAGGAACGGCGGGTAGCGAGGAGCCATGGCGGCGCCGCGCTACCCGCGGAGGGAAGGCCGATCAGCAGCGGGGCGACTCGTAACCGAGGGACGGCGTCAGCCAGCGCTCGGCGTCGGCCACGGAGCACCCCTTGCGACGGGCGTAGGCCACCACCTGGTCTTCACCGAGGCGACCAACGGTGAAGTACTTCGCCTGCGGGTGCGCGAAGTACAGGCCGCTCACGCTCGCAGCCGGTGACATGGCGGCGTGCTCGGTCAGGGTAATCCCTACCTCGCCAGCCTCCAGGAGGTCGAACAGCTTGAACTTCTCGCTGTGATCCGGGCAGGCCGGATAGCCGAAAGCCGGCCGGATGCCCCGATGCTTCTCGTGCAGCAGGTCCTCCGGTGAGGTCTGTTCCAGAATGCCCCACTCGGCCCTGGACCGCGCGTGCAGGTAGGCGGCGAAGGCCTCGGCGAAGCGGTCGGCGAGCGCCTTCACCAGGATGGCGTTGTAGTCGTCCCGCTCCGCCTCGAATGCCCGGGCGAGGTCGTCGGCACCGAGACCCGCGGTGACCGCGAAGGCGCCGATGTGATCGTGGACGGGCGCGTTCCTGTCCGCGATGAAGTCGGCCAGCGAGAGGTTGGGACGACCGTCGGCGATGATCTCCTGCTGCCGCAGCATGTTGAACCGGAGCCGCTCGCCCGTGCGCTGCTCGTCGGCGAACACGACGATGTCGTCGCCTTCGGAGGCGGCGGGCCAGAAGCCGTAGACCCCGCGGGCAGTCAGCAGCCGCTCGCGCATGATCCGGTCGAGCAGCGCCTGCGCGTTGTCGTACAGCTCGCGCGCGGCCGTGCCGTATTCCGGGTGGTTCAGGATGGCCGGGAAGCGCCCCTTCAGCTCCCACGCCGTGAAGAAGAACGTCCAGTCGATGAACGGCACGAGGTCGGCCAGCGGCACGTCGATCACGCGCCGGCCCGTGAACGCCGGCGCGGGGAGCGTCTCGCTGGCCCAGTCGAGCGTGAGCCGATTCTTCAGCGCGGCCTCGTACGTGAGGATGGGGCGTTCCTTGCGCGCGGCATGCTGCTCACGCAGCTGCGCCTGCAGCCCGCGGTTGTAGTCCTCGAACTGCGGCCGCTGCGCCGGGTTGAGGAGGCTGGACATGACGTCGCCGACGCGCGAGGCGTCCAGCACGTGGACGGTCGTGCCGGTGAACTCCGGCGCGATCTTCACCGCCGTATGCTGGCGGCTCGTCGTGGCGCCACCAATCAGCAGCGGCACGCGGATGCCGCGCCGCTCCATCTCCCGCGCCACGAACACCATCTCGTCGAGCGACGGCGTGATGAGGCCGCTCAGGCCGAGGACGTCCGCCTTCTGGTCCACCACCGTCTGCAGGATGCGATCGGCGGGCACCATCACGCCGAGGTCCACCACGTCGTACCCGTTGCAGCCGAGGACCACGCCAACGATGTTCTTGCCGATATCGTGGACGTCGCCCTTCACGGTGGCGAGGACGATCTTGCCCTTGCCCTGCGTGTCTGCAGTGCCACCCGCGGCGAGGATCTGGGCCTTCTCCGCCTCCATGAACGGTTCGAGGTAGGCCACGGCCTTCTTCATGGCGCGGGCGCTCTTCACCACCTGCGGCAGGAACATCTTGCCTGCGCCGAACAGGTCGCCGACGACCTTCATGCCGTCCATCAGCGGGCCTTCGATGATGTCCAGCGGCCGCGGGTACTTCTGCCGGGCCTCCTCCACGTCCTGATCGATGAAGTCGACCACGCCGTGTACCAGCGCGTGCGAGAGCCGCGCCTCGACCGTGTTCTCGCGCCACGTGAGGTCCTGGCCCTGGCGCTTGCCGGTGCCCTTCACGGTGGCTGCGAACTCGACGAGGCGCTCCGTGGCGTCCGGCCGGCGGTTGAAGATGATGTCTTCCACCCGCTCGAGGAGATCCTTCGGAATGTCCTGATAGACCGCCAGCTGGCCGGCGTTGACGATGCCCATGTCCAGCCCCGCCTGAATGGCGTGGTACAGGAACGCCGAGTGAATCGCCTCACGCACCACGTCGTTGCCGCGGAACGAGAACGACAGGTTGCTGATGCCGCCGCTGATCTTCACGCCGGGGCAGGTCGCCTTGATGATGCGCGTGGCCTCGATGAAGTTGATCGCGTAGTCGTTGTGCTCGTCGAGGCCGGTCGCGATGGCAAGCACGTTCGGGTCGAAGATGATGTCGGTCGGATCGAACCCGGCCTGCTCGGTCAGCAGCTTGTACGCGCGCTGGCAGATGGCGACCTTGCGCTCGATGGTGTCGGCCTGGCCCTGCTCATCGAACGCCATGACGACGACACCGGCACCGTAGCGGCGGACGGTCGCGGCCTTCGCGAGGAAGTCGGCTTCGCCTTCCTTCAGGCTGATGGAGTTGACCACCGGCTTGCCCTGGACGCACTTGAGGCCCGCGAGGAGCACGGACCACTTCGAGCTGTCGATCATCACTGGCACCCGCGCGATCTCGGGTTCGGTGGCGATGTAGTTGAGGAATTCGGTCATCGCACGCTCGGAGTCGAGCATGCCTTCGTCCATGTTGACGTCGATCAGGTTGGCGCCGCCGCGCACCTGTTCGAGCGCCACGCTGGTCGCCTCGGCGTAGTCGGCCGCCTTGATCAGCCGCGCGAACTTCGCGGAGCCGGTCACGTTGGTCCGCTCGCCGATCATCTGGAAGTTGCTCTCGGGGCGGATCGTGAGCGTCTCGAGACCGGCGAATTGAGTGAAGCGCCCAGTCGCGGCCAACGGCTCCAACACGGAGGACACCGAGTCCGCCTTGTCCGCGGAGGTCACGGATGAATCGCTCTTTCCGTGCGCTCCGTTCGTTCCGTGTGGTCCGTGTTGACGCTCTGTTGTGCGGGGGGTCAGCCCCTCGACGGTCCTGGCGATGGCGCGAATGTGGTCGGGCGTCGTGCCGCAGCAGCCTCCGACGATGTTCACGAGGCCGCCGTCGGCGAACTCGCGGAGCGCGCTGGCCGTGTCGGGCGGGAGTTCGTCGTACTCGCCGAAGGCGTTCGGAAGGCCGGCGTTCGGGTAGCAGCTCACGAAGCAGTCGGCCTGCCGCGCCAGTTCCTCGACGTACGGCCGCATGTCGCGCGCGCCGAGCGCGCAGTTCACGCCGACACTGAAGGGCTTCGCGTGGCGGACCGAGACCCAGAAGGCGTCGATGGTCTGGCCGGAGAGCGTGCGGCCGCTCCTGTCGGTGATGGTCACGGAGATCATCAGCGGCAGCCGGACGCCCTTCTCCTCGAAGACCTCCTCCACCGCGACGATCCCGGCCTTCATGTTCAGCGTGTCGACGATCGTCTCGAAGAGCAGGAGGTCGCAGCCGCCGTCGATGAGACCGCGGACCTGTTCCCTGAAGGCCTCCCGCAGCTGGTCGAACGTCATGTTGCGGAACGCCGGGTTGTTCACGTCCGGCGAGATGGACAGGATGCGGTTGGTCGGACCGATCGAGCCGGCCACGAAGCGCGGCCTGTCCGGGGTCTTCGCGGTGTACTCGTCGGCCGCCGCGCGCGCCAGCTTCGCGCCTTCCAGGTTCAGCTCGTAGCAGAGACCCTCGAGGCCGTAGTCGAGCTGGGCGATCGCGTTGCTGTTGAACGTGCAGGTCTCGATGATGTCGGAGCCTGCCTCCAGGTACTCGCGATGGATGCCCCCGATCACGTCGGGACGCGTGAGCACGAGGACGTCGTTGTCGCCCTTCAGGTCGTGGCCGTGCGAGGCGAAACGCGAGCCGCGGAAGTCCTGCTCGGTCAGCTTGTGCCGCTGGATCATCGTGCCCATCGCACCATCGAGCACGAGGATGCGGCGCGAGAGCAGGTCGTTGAGCAGGCTGGTTCGGTTGGTCGTCATGGTCATGTCCGGGAGGCACGCGATCGCGCGCGGGGCGCGTCCGCAGGTGACGTCGAGAGTGCCGGATCCGCCGCGGGCCTGGAGGCCGCCGCAATCAGCACCGTAAAGGGATCGCCGGCTTTCCGCGCGCCGACGCCGACGCGGACGTCGGTCAGGCCGGCCTCGGTCAGCATGCGGCGGAGTTCGCCTTCGCCAAAGCCGAGGGTTCGATCGCCGAGCTTGCTGCGCACCCACTCCTCGCGATGTTCGCGAAGGTCGAGGATGAGCACTCGGCCACCGGGCACGGTGATGCGTGCGGCCTCGGCGACCGCGCGGGCCGGGTGCGCCGCGTGGTGGAGCGCCTGCGAGAGAAGGGCGACGTCCACCGTCGCATCCTTGATGGGCAGCTTCTCGAGTTCGCCGCGCTTCCAGACGACGTTGTCGACGCGCCGTCGTTCGGCCAGCGCCTTCGCCCTGGCGAGCACGACGTCGGAGCGATCGACAGCGAGCACCTCGGACGCCCAGCGCGCCGCCTCGATCGTCAGGTACCCTTCGCCGCATCCGAGGTCGGCCACGCGCAGCGCCGGGAGCAGCATCCCGAGCGCGCGCGACCAGGCGGCCCAGCTGCGCCCGGGGACGAGCTGGCGCGCATCGCGTGTATCGGCCCCGCCATGGG
The DNA here is from genome assembly GCA_046331345.1 of Vicinamibacterales bacterium. Classification (GTDB taxonomy): domain Bacteria; phylum Acidobacteriota; class Vicinamibacteria; order Vicinamibacterales; family CAVVIG01; genus CAVVIG01. The sequence goes on from JAXLRA010000012.1 coordinate 162,464, forward strand.
TCTCGAAGTTCTCCTTGCGCAGCCTGAGCACTTCCTGGAGCCTGGCCTCATCGGCCCGCACGGCGGCCTCGCCCGCCGCGGAATCGAACTGTTCGTCGAGCGCGGCCCAGATGGCGCTGTTCCGGTCGGCTACTACACTTTCCGGCACACGGTAGTACGTGTAGCCGGCATCCTTTTCCTCCGCGACGAGCCCTGCTTCCTTGAGCAGGCCCAGATGGCGCGACACGCCGGACTGCGCGAGCCCGAGAATGCCGGTGAGCTCCGTGACGTTCAGCCGCTCCTTGCGCAGCACGCGCAGGAGGCGCAGCCGCGCCTCGTCTCCGAGCAGCCTGTACAGGGCGGAGGCCTGTTTCATATCTACAAATCTACATTTGTAGATAAATTGACGCAACCACAAGATGCGGGCGGGGCGCCCCGCCGCCCTACCACTCCTCCAGCCGCCGCGGCCAGTCGTCGCGCAGCAGGCGCGACAGGGCGCGGTCCGCGAGCAGGCGCCCCTCGGTCTGGCAGACCGCGCAGTAGTTGCACTCGTTCTCGGCATACACGATGCGCTGAACCGGGGCGCCACAGACAGGGCACGGCTTGCCGAACCGGCCGTGCACGGCCATCGCGCCGTGGAAGGCGGTGACCTTCTCCGGAAAGCCGGCGCCGGCCGCATCGCGCAGCCGTGCGGTCCACGCCAGCAGCGTCTCCTGTGTGGCCCGCCGCAGTCCGTCAATCTGGGCGTCGGTCAGCGACTGCGACAGCTTCATCGGCGACAGCTTCGCGGCGTGCAGGATCTCATCGGAATACGCATTGCCGATGCCGCTGAACAGGCGAGGGTCGGTCAGACTCCGCTTGAGCGTGTGGTTCTCGCGGCGGAGCGCGTCAGCGAACGCGTCGAACGGCGCGGACAGCGGCTCGATACCGCCCCGGTCCATCGCCCGGACGGCCTCGTCCCCACGGACCAGATGGAGCGATGCGCGCTTCGTCGAGCCGGCTTCCGTGAAGTAGAGGGTCCCGTGCTCGAACTCGAGCGCAGCCAGCACCATGCGCGGCCCCATCCCGAGCCTCTGGCCGGGTGCGCGCCACCGCAGACGACCGGCAATCATCAGGTGCACCACCAGCCTCAGCCCATCGTCGAACCCGAGCACGATGCGCTTGCCCAGACGCGAGACGGTCTGCAGCACCAGGCCGTCGAGTGCGTCGATCGGCGGGTCGAACGAGCGCACGACGAAAGGGCTGAGCACGCGAACCCGCGACAGACGCCGGCCGCCGACGATGGCGGTCAGCGCCTCGCAGTAGACGATGACGTCCGGCAGTTCAGGCACCGGGCAAATGTATCAAGTCGGGACGGAGACACCCACGGGCACCCGCCCTGTGGTAATCCGTAACCGGGGGAAGGGGCGGGCCGTGTGGCCCGGGAGATGCACTCGAGCTTCAGCGGGACCGCGCACGGCTGTTCCGTCCGCACCCGCGTCTAAGTCTGTATGCGCCTGATTCTGCTGCTGTTGACGATGCTGGGGGGTGCGGCCGCTGCGGCCGCGCAGGTCCCCGCGTCGGCCCCGGCAGGCTCCAGTCCGGTGTCGCCGTCCGGATCCGCCCCGGCGCCGGCCACCCTGGCGCTGCAGCGCATTCGCGCTCGCCTGCTGCTGCCCGGAGAGCTGCAGCTGCGAAACGTGGATCAACAGCCGGACTTCACCGTGAAGATCGACGAGCAGCGGATGATCGACCAGATGCTCTCGCAGATGGATTTCAAGAGTGGACCCGCTCCGGCAGGCGGCATCTACAACTGGGAGCAGCAGCGCATGCTCTCCAAGGTGACCAACAACCCCCTGCTCCAGCCGTTTGCGGCCTTCTCGGCCGGCGAGTTCTTCACGATTGCCGCCGAGAACCTCGCGCGGGTCTACCTCACCAACAGGGTGAAACGCACGGTGTCCGCGGCCCGCCGCGAGAACGCCGAGGCGGCTGCGCGCCGCGAGGTCGACGAGGAGATCGCGGCGTACTGCGCCGACCAGTCCAACCCGTCCGTCATCGAGCTCTGCTCGTCCCTGCCCTCTCGCTGACGTCGTGCGGCGACCGCCGCTGACCTGCTCCAAGGGCTGCGCGCGTTCGCAATCCCCGCGACCTGAGCCAGCGCCTTTCGGCACCCCGACCGCAAGCGCCCTGCTCTCATCCCTTGTTCCTGAGCGCAGACGTGGCCATCGCCGTGAAGTTCTGGCTGTCACCAGGGTCCGAGCCCCTGACGCGAGCACCGCGAATTTCGCCCGCCGGCAAATCAACCGGATCGGCCGCCGCAAGGTTCATGCTATCATCCGGCTACACGGATGAATGCACGCCCGCCGGTAATCCTCGATCAGCTCGCCTCGCTGGCCGACAGCACCAGGAGCCGCATCCTGCTGCTGCTCGACGGCCAGGAGCTCAGCGTCTCGGAACTGTGCACCGTGCTGCAGTTGCCGCAGTCCACCGTCAGCCGCCACCTCAAGGCCCTGGGCGACTCCGGCTGGGTGTCGGCGCGCGCCGAAGGCACGAGCAACGTCTACGCGATGTCGCGCGAGGGCATGGACTCGGCCACGCGCCGCCTCTGGTCGCTCGTCCGGGAGCAGGTCGGGCCGACGGCCGCGGCGCTGCAGGATCAGCGTCGGCTGCAGGCCGCGATGGCCGCGCGGCGCTCCAAGTCTGTCGAATTCTTCACGTCGTCTGCCGGTCAGTGGGACCGCATGCGCGACGAGATGTTCGGCGACCGGTTCCACCTGCTGGCGCTCGCCGCGTTCGCTGACCCCGACGCCGTGGTCGGCGATCTCGGGTGTGGAACCGGACAGGTCAGCGCGGCGGTCGCTCCCTTCGTTGCCGGCGTGATTGGCGTCGACAGTTCAGCCGCCATGCTGCAGGCCGCCCGCAAGCGCCTGCAGGGGCAGCGGAACGTCGAACTGCGACGGGGCGACCTCGAGACACTCCCCATCGACGACGACACCCTGGACACGGCGACAATGATGCTGGTGCTGCACCACATCCCGGAGCCCGGGCGGGCGCTCGCCGAAGCCGCGCGCGTGCTCAAGCCGGGCGGCCGGCTCGTGCTCGTCGACATGCTGCCCCACGACCGCGAGCACTACCGCCAGCAGATGGGCCATGTCTGGCTCGGATTCTCGGAAGAACACGTCGACCGGCTCTTCACCGAGGCCGGCTTCACACGCACGCGGATCGTGCCGCTCCCGGCCGATCCGAAAGCCAAGGGCCCGGCGCTGTTCGTCGCCACCGGGCAAACGTCAATCTGAAAGCTCGCAACGACATCTGCAATCTGAACGCTGAAATCTGCAATTCAAAGGAGACCCGAATGCCGACTGCTGTTGAAACCGCCCACGCCTTCGCTGCGGCGAAGGCCGCCGGCCGCGAACCGTTCAAGGTGCGCGACCTCGAACTCGCCGAGTTCGGCCGCAAGGAAATCCGCCTCGCCGAGCAGGAGATGCCGGGCCTCATGGCGCTGCGCGCCGAGTACAAGGGCAAGTCGCCGCTGAAGGGCGCCCGGATCATGGGCTCGCTGCACATGACCGTGCAGACGGCGGTCCTCATCGAGACGCTCGTGGAACTCGGCGCCGACGTGCGCTGGGTGTCCTGCAACATCTTCTCGACGCAGGATCACGCGGCGGCTGGCGTGGTGGTTGGCAAGACCGGCACCGTCGCGAACCCGCAGGGCGTGCCGGTGTTCGCGTGGAAGGGCGAGACGCTCGAGGAGTACTGGTGGTGCACGGAGCAGGCGCTCATGTGGCCCGATGGCTCCGGTCCGAACCTGCTGCTGGACGACGGCGGCGACGCGACGCTGCTCGTGCACAAGGGCGCTGAGTACGAGAAGGCCGGCGCGATCCCGGCGTTCAACGCCGACAGCGATCCCGAGGAATGGGGCATCATCCTCGACCTGCTGCGCGCTGAAGCGAAGAAGAACCCGGGCCGCTGGACGAAGGTCCTCGCCGACATCCGCGGTGTCTCGGAAGAGACGACGACCGGCGTGCACCGCCTCTACGAGATGATGAACGCGGGCACGCTGGCGTTCCCGGCGATCAACGTCAACGACTCGGTCACCAAGTCGAAGTTCGACAACCTGTACGGCTGCCGCCACTCGCTCACCGACGGCATCCTCCGCGCGTCGGACGTGATGCTCGCGGGCAAGGTGGCGGTCGTCATGGGCTACGGCGACGTCGGCAAGGGCTGCGCGCAGGCGCTGCGCGGCCAGGGCGCGCGCGTCATCATCACCGAAATCGACCCGATCTGCGCGCTGCAGGCGGCGATGGAAGGCTACCAGGTGACGACGCTCGAGGATGTGGTCGCGTCGGCCGACATCTTCATCACCGCCACGGGCAACAAGAACATCATCACCGTCGACCACATGGCCCGCATGAAGGACAAGGCCATCGTCGGCAACATCGGCCACTTCGACAACGAAGTGGACATGGCCGGCCTGAAGAAGCGCAACATCGAGCGCATCAACATCAAGCCGCAGTACGACGAGTTCGTGTTCCCTGACGGCCACTCCGTGATGATCCTCGCGGAAGGGCGCCTGCTGAACCTCGGCTGCGCCACCGGGCACCCGAGCTTCGTGATGAGCTGCTCCTTCACCAACCAGGTGGTGGCCCAGCTCGAACTGCACTCCAACGCGCAGAACCTCGATAAGAAGGTCTACACGCTGCCGAAGCACCTGGACGAAAAGGTCGCGCGGCTGCACCTGGACAAGCTCGGGGTCAAGCTGACCACGCTCTCGCAGGAACAGGCGGATTACATCGGCGTGCCGGTGAACGGTCCGTACAAGCCGGAGCACTACCGCTACTAGGCCATAGGCGATGGGCGGTGGGCCTTGGGCCGCCATCGGAGGACCCGCGGAGTCATACCCGCGGGTCCTTTGCTTCTTGGTGGCGGGGACAGACTGCCGGGAGTCTGGGCAATGCCCATCGCCTACCGCCTAGCGCCCATCACCCCCGATTGTCCCCGCCCGGCGCCGCCAGTCCTGCGCAGATGACAGCCTCCCAACCCCGCCCGCTCTGGTAAGCTACGTTTTTCCAGCCATTTAGCGAAGCCGCCCACGGCAGAGGCCGGGTACGTGGCTTGCGTACGCGCTGATCGGTTCAAGGAGACGTGGCTCCCATGGTTTCGAATCGACTCGCCTTTGCTGCTCTCGGCGTTGCGTGCGTCGCCGCTGCCGCGGGTGGCAGTTATGTGGCAACCCGGCACAACGCCGCCGGGCAACTGGTGCCGGCGGTAGCCGCCACCGGGAGCGCATCCACCGTGGGCGCAGCCGAGACGCCAGGTCCGGCGCCCGCCTCTCCTGCGGCCGACGAGACACCGGCCCGGACGGCACCGGCAGCCAGGCCCGCCGACACGAGAGTGGCCGCACCCGCCCGCCCCGTCCAGACACCGCGGAACACCGCCGGGACCGACACGGCCCCCGCCGCCAGGCCGGAGCCGCCTGCGGCCGTCGCCGAACACGCCCCGTCCACGCAGACCATTCCCGGCGCCGCTGTCGCCCTCGAACCCGCGCCCGTGGCGGAGACCCGCGACGAGCGGCCAGCCGAACCGGCGGCAACGCCCGAACCGCCCAAGCCGAGTTTCGAAGAACTGACTGTCGCTGCGGACTCAGTGATCGGCCTCCAGACGGAAACCACCCTGAGTTCGGAGCGCGCGCGGATCGAGGACCGGGTCGAGGCGCGCGTCGTCCGTGATGTGCGGGTATCGGGCCGTGTGGCGATTCCCGCGGGGAGCCGCGTGTTCGGGTCGGTCGTGGCCGTCGAACGCGGCGGACGCGCCCGTACACGCGCGCGCCTCGGCATCCGCTTCCACACGCTCGCCCTGGCCGACGGGACGCGCCTGCCGATCAGCACCGACACGATTTTCCGGTACGGAGACGACCCGGCGAACGGCGCGGCCGCGAAGATCGGCGGCGGTGCCGTGGCGGGCGCCATCCTCGGCGCGATCATCGGCGGCGGCAAGGGGGCAGCCATCGGGGCCACTACCGGCGCCGCTGGTGGCGGGGCCGCGGTGATGTCGAGCGAGCGCAGCGAGGCGGTCTTCCCGTCGGGCGCCCAGGTCACGGCGCGCATCGTGTCCCCGGTCACGATCACGATCGACCGCTAGCGTCTCCGCCGCGTTGGGCTGCCTGCACCGCTTCTGCAGCGGCTGTGCGCTCGAGCTACGACGCCCGATCTGAAGCCGGATCAGCTTCAATCCCAACCAATTCGAGGCACTCTGCTTGCAGCGTCACGCATCGAGGCGCCATTCATGGCGCATGGAGGTGTGTGAACGATGCGAGGGGTTATCAAGGGAGTGATGGCTGCGGCCGTCATGGCGGTGCTCTTGGCGCCGGCGCCGGCGCGCGCGGAAGGCTATCTCAGCCCGTTTGCGGGCGTCACATTCGGCAACAGCCAGCTCGAGAAGAAGTTCGCGTGGGGTCTCGACGCCGGGTACATGGGCGCGGGCGTCATCGGCGCCGAGGTGGACTTCGGCTGGGCACCCAACGCGTTCGGTGAGACCGTGGACAACCACGTGATGGATCTGATGGGGAACCTCATCATCGGCATCCCGGTGGGCGGCACGAGCGGACCCGGGGTCCGTCCGTATGTCACCGGCGGGCTGGGCATGATCCAGTCGAAGATTTCAGGCGTCGGCCTGGTGCCCGACTACGACAAGAAGGATTTCGGCTTCAACCTCGGTGCGGGCGCGATGGGGTTCTTCAGTGACCACGTCGGGCTGCGCGGCGACGTGCGGTACTTCCGCACGATCAACAACAACGACAGCAGCCTCGACAACGGGCTGAACCTCGATCTGGGCAGCTTCGACTTCTGGCGCGGCTCGATCGGCCTCGTCATCCGCTAGACCCGACGACAGCTACGACGACACGAAGTACACGAGGTTCGACGTCGTGGGCTTCGTGCCTTCGTGGCTGGCTCATTCGCAGAACGGGTAGACGGGGCACACCGCCTTGCGGCCCGCCGCCACCGCAGCCTCCTCCACGATGCGGCTGCCGTCGTCGCGCCGGGTGGAGGCGGACACCACTTCGACAGCGAAGCGCTCGACGACCCTGTCGACCTTCTTCAACTGCTCTTCCGACAGCCTGTCCTGCACGGCCCGAACGGCACCTGGAGATACAAAGACTTCCATGGCATCCGTGACGTCCTCGGGTGCGAACGCGCGCGACTCCTCGAGCACTTCGTTCATGATGCCGCGCCAGTGCCAGATCAGCCTGGTGGCCACATAGGGTGTGTCGGCGTCCTGCGCCGCGGGGGCGGCAGCGCCGGCAGGCAAGAGCAGCAGCGCGACCAGGGCGCGGCGCGCCCATCCGGTTCGGGTCATGGTTGTCACTCCGTGCGTGGATCGAGGCGCCACTCTTCCGTCCACGTCTCCCCCTCATCGTCGGTCCGGAGCGCGACGATGCCGTGCTGGGGAAATCGTGCGGCCGTGTCGTCCGCGCGAGGACACAGCAGGGACAGCAGGCAGGGAAGGTGAGGGTAGTGCCCGGCCAGGAGCAGATCCCGCGGCTCGAATCGGAGGCGGTCGCGGATCCACGAGGGCGGGTCGTCGGGCTGCAGGTCGCGCGTGGCACTGAACTCCGCCAGGGCGTTGCAGGCCCGCCAGTAGGCTTCGGCCGTCTGCTTCGCGCGCAGCTTGCCGCTGTGCCACACCACCTGCGGCCTGGCGCCCCGCGCCGCGGCCTGGCCCGCCAGACGCTCGACCGACGCCAGGCCCGCACTGGACAGCGGGCGACGCACGTCGACATCAGGACCGACCGCGTCTCCGTGATGGACCAGGTACAGCCGCACGGGGACATGCTAATCGATAATCAACAGCGTCGAGATGATGGACCTGCGTCGTGAACCGGGGCGCGCCGCCGGACTGCTGTGGCTGCTGGCGCTGCTGTTGACCGTGTGGGAACCGGTCAGCTTCGCGCTTGTCGCCGCGGGTGCGTTCAACGCCATCAGCGTGCGGGGGATTCCCGTGGCCGTCATGCTCCTCGCCCGGCTCGCCGCGACGGCCCTGGCGTTCGCGGCTGGCAGGGCGCTGCTCGACCTCCGGCCCGGCGCGCCGACGTTGACGCGCGCGGCGCTGATCGTCCTCGCCGCGGTGCAACTCATCGCACAGCTCACGCCCTGGTTTCCCAGCAACAGGCTGCCGGGCGAGACCCCGCTCTACGTCGGGTGGACGCTGGTCTACTACGGCGGCTGGCTCGCGTATATGACGTGGTCGAGGCGGGTCGCCGCCCAGTTCACGTGAGCGGAAGGCGGCCGACGCGCCCCGCTACTTGCGCGCCTTGAGCATCTCCTCGCGCTTCGCGCGGAACTCGTTGCCCGGCCGCCACTCGGGCATCTTCTCCGCCTCCGCGACGCGGTAGCCGACAGCCAGGAACACTTTGAGGTCCTCGAGCGCGCCGCTGAGGTCCCACGTGTCACGCACCATGTCGCTCGGCTGGTGGTAATCGCGTTCGTTCCACTCGCCGCGCACCCGCTCCCCGAATTCCTTCGGTTTTCCCAGGTAGTCGAGCCCCTCGTCGGGATCGAGCGCGGGCACGCCCATCTTGGCGAAGTTGAAGTGGTCGGACCGGTAGTAGAACCCCTTCTCCGGTTCAGGGTCGGGCCGGATGATGCGCCCCTGTTCGCCCGCGGCATCGCGCGCGTAGTCGTCGAGTTCGGACGCGCCGAATCCCACCAGCGTGAGGTCGCGGGTGCGGCCGTTCACGTTCATCCCGTCGATGTTGATGTTCGCGGCCGTTCGCGCCAGCGGGTGAATCGGCATCACCGAGTAGTACTGCGACCCGAGGAGCCCCTGCTCCTCCGCGGTCACGGCCAGGAACAGCACCGAGCGTCGCGGCGGAGCCGGCAGCTTGGTGAATGCACGCGCCACCTCCAGCATGCCCGCCACGCCGACGGCGTTGTCCTTCGCCCCGTTGTAGATGGTGTCGCCGCCCACCGACGGACCGACCCCGAGGTGATCCCAGTGCGCGGAATAGACGACGAACTCGTTCTTCAGCTGCGGGTCACGACCGTCCAGCCGCGCGACGACATTCCGCGATTCGATGGTGCGCAGCCTGTTCGCGAGGGTCATCGACGCGCGGACGCCGAGCGGCACCGGCTTGAACTCGCGGGTCGCGGCCTGCACCTTCAAGGCATCGAAGTCCTGGCCGGCCAGCCGCAACAGGTCGCGGCCACGCTCGAGCGAAATCCAGCCTTCGATCGCCGGCCGCTTCATGTTCTTGTCGGGCGTGACGAGGTCGAACTGTTCGCCGACCTTCGACTGCACGACGCTGAACGGATACCCGGCCGGGTCGGTCTCGTGGATGATGAGGGCGCCAGCCGCCCCCTTCTCCATCGCGATCTCGTACTTGTAGGTCCAGCGGCCGTAGTAGGTCATCGCCCGTCCGCCGAACGTCTTCGGGTCGAGTTCCGAGGCGTTGTCGGGACTGGTGACCGGCGGGTCGTTCACGAGCATCACGAGCGTCTTGCCGCGGACGTCGAGCCCCTTGTAGTCGTCCCAGTTGTATTCGGGTGCGACGACGCCGTATCCCACGAACACCAGCTCGGAGTTATCGAGCACCGCCGAGTCGGCGACGTGCTTCGACCACGCCACCACATCGTCTTTCCAGGCGAGCTTCTGCTCCTGGCTGCCTTTCCTGAAGATCAGCGGCGCCGGGGTGGGCGTAATCCCGACGAGCGGCACCTTCTGGATGTAGGTGCCGTCGGTGTTCCCGGGCTTCAGGCCGATCTTCCTGAACTGGTCGATGAGGTAGGCCACCGTCAGGTCTTCGCCCTTGGTCCCTGGTGCACGTCCCTGGAATTCGTCGGAGGCCAGGGTCTTCGTGTGGGCGAGGACCGCCGCCATGTCCGGATCGGGCAGGTCGCCGATGGGCGTGCGGGCCACTGTCGGCGTCGGGCCCGGCACCTGGTCGGTGGCGGGCCGCTCCTCCCGGCCACCGCAGGCGGCCGCGGCACACATCAGGACGAGGGCAAGGGCGCTCTTCTTCATCGCCCTATTCTGCGGCGACTCCGTGTCAAAAGCATCATCGAGGCAGAGGGGGGCGGACGCCGCCCCGGTTGCAAACGGTACGCGGTACTTCTAGAGTCCCTCTGATGCTCAAGTGGGCCGTCTGCTGGGGCGCGCTGGCCGCGGCACTCGCCGGCACGGGAGAGGTCCGCCTCGTAGCCCAGCCCGCGGATCAGCCGGTGCTCTCGGCGGTCCTGTCCAGGGCGGCCACGTATGTCGAGCGGTTCGCGGATCGTGTCGCCGGCTTCGTCACGGAAGAGACCTACCAGCAGGACGTCTTCCTGCCGATCAACCGCTTCGGGGCGCGTCCGGGGCAGCGCGGCTACACCGGCCCCATTCACCGGGAGCTGATGTCGGACCTGCTCCTGGTCCGGCCAGTGGGCGCCGAGGCCTGGATGCAGTTCCGGGATGTGACAGCCGTCGACGGCAAGAAGCTGAAGGACCGGAACGACAGGCTGGCCAAGCTGTTCCTCGCGCCGTCCGAGTCCACGGCCTCGCAGTCGCGCAAGATCATGCAGGAGAGCGCGCGGTACAACATCGGCGACATCGAGCGGAACATCAACCTGCCGGTGCTGGCGCTGGCGGTGCTCGATCGGCGGATGCAGCAGGGCTTCCAGTTCAACTACCCTCGCCCGAACGACGACCGGATCGTGCTGCCGAAGCGGCCGGTGTTCACGCCGCCAGCCGACGCGCTGGTGGTGGCGTTCACGGAAACGCAGCTACGCACCATGGTGGCGTCGCCCCAGGGCAAGAACCTGCCTGCCAGCGGCCACTTCTGGCTCGATCGGCTGACCTCCCAGGTCTACATGACCGAGATCGGCATCGACGACATGTGGCTGCGGGCACAGATCTTCGTCGCCTACGGCAAGGTGGAGGGTCTCGAGCTGCCGGTGCCGATAGAGATGTTCGAGCGTTACGAGAACAAGCTGAACGGCACCCGGGTCGAGGGGGTGGCCACCTACGCGAATTTCAGGGAATTCAAGGTGGCTGTCGATGAGGACATCGCCCCGATCGACAACAAGGGGAAGCAGGTCCGCTGAAAAACTATGGCTGCACGTCCTACCTGGAAGGGTTACCTCAAGATCAGCCTCGTCAACATCCCGGTGAAGGTGTTCCCGGCGACCGACGCGAGCGCCACCATCTCCTTCAACCAGCTCCACGCGGAGTGCCAGACGCGCATCCAGCAGAAGCGCTTCTGCCCGACGTGCCAGAAGGAAGTGCCCAACACCGACATCGTGAAGGGCTACGAGTTCGAGAAGGGGCGCTGGGTCGTGATGAACGACGAGGACATCGAGAAGGTCCGCGTCGAATCCACGCGCGTCATCAACCTCGAGAAGTTCACGGACGACGTGGAGATCGACCCGATCTACCTGGACAAGCCCTACTACCTCGCCCCCGACGGCCCGGTGGCGAAGGAGGCCTTCGCCGTGATTCGCGAAGGCATGAAAGGCAAGGCGGGCATCGGAAAAGTGGCGCTGTACGGACGCGAGTACTTCATCAAGGTGCAGCCGCGCGAACGCGGGCTCGTCATGTACACGCTGCGCCACGCGAGCGAGATCCGCAGCATGGACGCCATCGACGAACTCACCGACATGCCGGAGCAGGTGAAGCCCGCGGAGGTCGCACTCGCGCAGCAGGTCATCGGCACCTTCGAGGGTGAGATCGACTTCGCGGACTACCGCGACGACTACCAGGAAGGGCTGCGGGAGATCATCGACGCCAAGATCGCCGGACGCGAAGTGGTGGCACCAGAGGTCCAGGAACCGCCCAAGGTCGTGAACCTGATGGAGGCCCTCCGCAAGAGCCTCGATTCGATCAGCGCCACGAAGAAGAAGCCCGCCGCGGCGGTCCAGGCCGAGGCCGAGCCGGCCGCGAAGAAGGCGTCGGCACGAGGCGCGGGCCGGCGCACGAAGACCGCCTGACCGGGCGCCTTTCTCGACTTCTGACGACCGACCACCCGACCGCCGAGGTACACTCGGCGGGTTCATCCGATCGGTCCGTCTTCCGGGCAAACATCATGACTGTATCCGTACGCGCAGGCCTCGCGTGGTCTGCGGTGCTCGCAGGTGTGCTGACGCTCTCCGCGGCGCACCTCCAGGCGCAGAGTCAGGCCTCGACAGGCAAGCCCCCATCATCGGTATCGCTGAAGACCGGCAAGGAAATCTGGGAGGCGGGATGCGCCTCCTGCCACGGCGCGGACGGACGCGGCGCCCCCGACAACCTTCGCGGGTTCGAGGTGCCGGACACGTTCCCGGACTTCAGCGACTGCCCGACGTCGGCGGTCGAATCGAACGTCCAGTGGCGGGCGGTCATCACCAATGGCGGGCCTGCGCGCGGGTTCTCCCAGATCATGCCCTCGTTCAAGGACCTGCTCACGCAGGAGCAGATCGGGCTGGTCATCAATCACGTGCGCACGCTCTGCACGGATACGGCCTGGCCGCTCGGTGACCTGAACCTGCCCAAGCCGCTCATCACCGAGAAGGCGTTCCCCGAGAACGAAACGGTCATCACCACGTCGGTCAACACACAGGGGGCCGCGGCCGTCGACTCCAAGGTGACCTACGAGCACCGGGTCGGTTCGCGGGCCATGTGGGAGGTCACCATCCCGTACGGCTTCTCGCACGAGAACGGCACCTGGGGCACCGCGTTCGGCGACCTGGTGCTCGGCTACAAGCAGACGCTCGCCCACAGCATGAAGAAGGGCTCCATCCTCAGCGTGGGCGGCGAGATGGTCGTCCCGACGGGCAACCGCCAGGTGGGCACGGGCGGCGAGTCGACGATCTTCGAGACGTATCTCGCCTACGGTCAGGTGTTCAAGGGACAGGGCTTCGTCCAGTTCCATTCGGGCATCGAACTGCCGGTTCACCAGGACGAGGTGCCCAAGGCGTACTACCTGCGGACCGCCATCGGCAAGATGTTCGCGACCGACGGCGGACACGGCCGGCGCTGGACACCGATGGTCGAGTTCATCGGCGATCGGGACGTGGTGAAGGGCGAGCCGATGAACTGGGACATCGTCCCCGAACTGCAGGTGCCGTTGAACAAGCGCCTGCACGTGCTGGCCGGCGTCGGGTACCGCATGCCGATGAACAACAAGGACGGGCGGCCGCGCCAATTCATGTTCTACGGCCTGTGGGACTGGATGGACGGCGGGCTGCTGCAGGGGTGGTGAGGGACATGGCCATGACGAGGACACTCACCACATTCGCCGCCGCACTCTTCGTCGTCGCCCTCGCGACGACGCCGCGGGCACAGTCACCAGCTGCCGGCGCGAAGCCGGCGGCAGACGTCACCGCGCACAAGGACTACGGCACCCACTTCGAGACGTCGGACCGCTGCTTCCCCTGCCACAACGGCATCACGACGAAGGCCGGTGAGGACATCTCGATCGGCATCAACTGGCGCACCAGCATGATGGGCAACGCGGGCCGCGATCCGTACTGGATGGCCGGCGTACGGCGCGAGACGATCGATCATCCCACCGCAGCCGCGGCCATCCAGGACGAGTGCACCATCTGCCACATGCCGATGATGCGCTACGAAGCGAAGCTGGCCGGCGGCGATGGCACGGTGTTCGAGCACCTGCCGCCCGATCCCGGCGAACTGTCCGACCGGCTGGCGGACGACGGTGTGTCGTGCACGGTCTGCCACCAGGTGACGCCAGAGAACTTCGGGAAGCGGGACAGCTTCGTCGGCGGATTCAAGATCGACGAGAAGGCCGCGGCGGGATCGCGCCACATCTACGGTCCGTTCGAACCGAGCACCGGCCACACCACGATCATGAAGTCGTCGTCGGCCTTCCAGCCGCAGCAGGGCGACCACATCCGCGCTTCAGAACTCTGCGCGACGTGCCACACGCTGCTGACCCAGGCGCTCGACGCCCAGGGCAAGGTGATTGGTGAACTGCCGGAGCAGGTCCCGTATCAGGAATGGCTGCACAGCGACTACAAGACGACGCGCAGCTGCCAGTCGTGCCACATGCCGGTGGTCGAGGAGGACGTGCCGGCATCGTCGACCTTCGGCGTGCCGCGTCCCGGCGTCCGGCGCCATACGTTCGTCGGCGGCAACTTCTTCATGCAGCGCATCCTGAACAAGTACCGGAACGACCTCTCCGTGAAGGCGATGCCGCAGGAGATGGATGCGGCGGTGAAGCGCACAATCGAGCACCTGCAGACCGATGCCGCGACGGTGGCCGTCGAGAACCTCAATACGGACGGCGGCCGGGTCGACTTCTCCGTGGCCGTGGCCAACCTGGGCGGGCACAAGCTGCCCACCGCGTATCCGTCGCGCCGCGCCTGGCTGCACGTGACGGTGCGCGATGCCTCCGGCCGGGCGGTGTTCGAATCGGGCGCGCTCGGCGCCAACGGCGCCATTGTCGGCAACGACAACGACGAGGATGGCGCGACGTTCGAGCCGCACCACACGGCCATCACCAGGCCGGACGAGGTACAGATCTACGAGTCGGTCATGGCGGGCGCGGACGGTGCACCGACCACGGGCCTGCTGACCGCCGTGCGCTTCGCGAAGGACAACCGCCTGCTGCCCATCGGCTTCGACAAGCGGACCGCCGACAAGGACGTCGCGGTGCACGGCGAGGCCGAGGGCGACGCCGACTTCATCGGCGGCAGCGACCGCGTGCGCTACACGGTGAACGCCGGGACGTCGAACGGGCCGTTCACGGTGACCGCCGAACTCTGGTATCAGCCGGTTGCCTACCGCTGGGCCATGAACCTGAAGAAGTACGACGCGCCGGAGCCGAAGCGGTTCGTGGGCTACTACGAGCAGACGAGCGAGGCCTCGGGCGTGATGCTCGCGAAGGCATCGGCAGCGCGCTGATCAGAGGGCTGGCTGAAGCCAGCCCCCACGACTGCCCTCGGTCAATCGTGGGGTCCACCTTCAGGTGGACCCTTCAGCGGGCCGGTCTCTTCGCGCCCCGGCGGACCACCCACCAGATGATCCCGACGAACAGGATCGCCACCACGACGAACGTGGCGCCGAAGAGCGCGATCGTGCGGTAGAGGATGGACTGCGTCTCCATGCGCGCGTCGATCGTCAGCGGCGAGGAGACGAAGCGGGCCGCATACTCCTGCTCCCACACGAGGATGTTGCCGCGCAGGAGGTTGCCGGCACCCGCGTTGTGATACGCGATCTTGCTCGGCAGGTGCATCCGGAAGGCAATGATCTCGTTTCCCTTCCAGATGTCGCCCACATCCTTGCCGGCAGCCTTGCCGACCTCCTGCTTGAAGTAATACAGGTCCCCGTCGCGCTTGAAACTGTAGGTGGACCAGGCGAACGGGGCGCTCTCGCCAAGCTTCTCGACGTTCTTCACGTCCATGCGGACATGGATGTAGCGCCGGTTGTTGCGGCGCGAGAAGGTGATACGCGTCACCTCGACGTTCGGTGACGAGTAGTAGGCCTCGATGTCGCGCTTCTCGGGCAGCGTCTCCGGGTTCGCGTCCAGGCTGGTGCCGCGCAGGGCATTCAACGCCGCCACCGAACTGTTCACGTAGAGCGTCGCCGTGCCGTCGAGCGAGAGGTACATCTCCTCTTCGTATTCGTATTCCCGGAAGAAGTTCCTGGGTCCGCTGCACGCAGAGAGGAGGCACACCGCGAGAAGCACCAACACCGACCGGATCCGCATTATTTGCAATGATATAGTGAATCCCGGCCTTCCTGATGTCCCCCAGACCCTCGCTGTATCTGATCGACGGGAACTCGCAGATGTACCGCGCCTACCATGCGCAGATCCGCACGGGCGAGGGCACACTGCTGCGGAACTCCGGCGGCATCCCGACCAACGCGGTGTTCATCTTCGTGAACATGCTGCGGAAGCTGATCAAGGAGCAGGCCCCGGCGTACATCGCGGCCTCGTTCGATCTGCCGGGCCGCACGTTCAGGGACGACCTCGCCGCCGACTACAAGGCGAACCGGGCACCAATGCCGCCCGATCTCGCCAGCCAGATCCCGCTGGTCCACCAGGCCTGCGAGGCGCTCGGCGTCCCCATCATCACCTACGAAGGGTACGAAGCCGACGACGTGGTCGGCACGATGGCCGCGCGTGGCGCGTCCGCCGGCTACGACGTGGTGATCATCACGAGCGACAAGGACTTCTACCAGTTGGTGGGCGAACACATCCGCATCTTCAACCCGCGCGACGACGGGGCCTGGTACGACCCGGCGGGCGTGAAGGAGAAGTTCGGCGTGCCGCCGGAACAGGTGGTCGACGTGCTGGCCCTCATGGGCGACTCCATCGACAACGTGAAGGGCGTGCCGGGCATCGGCGAGAAGGGGGCACGCGACCTGATCACGACGTGGGGCTCGCTCGATGCGCTGATTGAGCACGCCGCCGAGGTGCCGCAGAAGAAGTATCGCGAGGCGCTTCTCGCCCATGCGGACGATGCGCGGCACAGCCGGGAGATGGTGCGGATCCACACCAACGTGCCGGCCGAATTCGACATCGACAACTTCCGGTATCGCGGCCCCTCGCGCGAGGCCTGCTTCGCGCTCTTCACCGACCTCGGCTTCCGGTCGCTGACAATGGAGTACGCGCCGACGGCCGACAGCGTGGAAACGGACTATGCGCTGGTGACGGATCGCGCGGGACTCGAGGCGGTCGTCGCCGACGTGCGGGCCGCCGGACGCCTGGCCCTGCGGCTCCTGCCCGATCAGCCGTCCGCGATGCGGGCCGGCATCGTCGGACTCTCGATCTCGACCAGGCACCGCTCGGCCCGCTACGTGCCGCTGCGCCACGCGGGCATGCACACCGGCCCGCAGCTCACCGTCGCCGAGGCGCTCGACGTGCTGCGTCCGGTGCTCGAGGACGGCGCCATCGAGAAGATCGGGCACGACCTGAAGTTCGACGCCATTGTGCTGGGCCGGCACGGTGTGACCCTCCGGGGGCTGGGGCTCGACACGATGCTGGCGAGCTACCTGCTCGACGCCACGCGCTCGGGTCACCCGCTCGAAGGCACCGCGCTCGAGCACCTCGGATACAAGGCGCTCACCGAGGAGGAGCTGTGCGGGCGCGGGGCCAAGGCGACGCCGCTGGTCGATCTCCCGCCGGACGCCACGCTCAACTTCGCCGGTGAACGCACGGACCTCGCGCTGCAGATGGCGGACGCGCTCGGGCCCAAGCTGGAGGAGGCGGAACTCGGCGAGGTCTACGCGCGGCTCGAGCGTCCGCTGGTCCCGGTGCTCGTCGACATCGAGCGCGCCGGTGTCCGCATAGATTCGGCGGCGCTGGCGCAGCAGGGGCAGCGGCTCGAGAAGGAACTCGCCCGGCTCGACGCGCACATCGTCGGGCTCGCGGGGGAGCCGTTCAACATCGGCTCGCCGCAGCAGCTCTCGCGCATCCTCTTCGACAAGCTGCAGCTGCCCGCGCTGCGCCGCAACGCCAAGACACGGACGGCGTCGACGGCGGCGGACGTGCTCGAGGAACTCGCGCAGTCGCACGAGATGCCTCGCCTCATCCTGCAGTGGCGCGAGCTCACGAAGCTCAAGGGCACGTACGTCGATGCGCTGCCGCTGCTGGTCAACCCCGAGACCGGCCGGCTGCACACGTGCTTCAACCAGGCAGTGGCCGCCACCGGGCGCCTGAGCAGCAGCGACCCGAACCTGCAGAACATCCCGGTACGCACGGAGACGGGGCGCGAAATCCGGCGGGCGATCATCGCCGAGCCCGGGCACGTGCTCATCTCGGCGGACTACTCGCAGATCGAGTTCCGCGTGCTGGCGCACCTGGCCGACGACCCGGTGCTGGTCGAGGCGTTCCGGGAAGGCGCGGATTTCCACGAGCGGACGGCGCTCAAGATCTTCGGCACCGAGAGCGGCCGCGATCCGCACGATCTGCGTGCAACGGCGAAGATGGTGAACTACGCGCTGCTCTACGGCAAGACGGCGTTCACACTCGCGAAGGACATCGGAGTAACGCCGCAGGAAGCGCAGGCCTTCATCGACGCGTACTTCGCCGGCTTCCCGAAGGTGCGCGCCTTCATCGACAGCACGCTCGAGGCGGCGCGGGCGTCAGGCGTGGTGAAGACGCTGTATGGTCGTCGACGGCTCGTGCCGGATCTGGGCAGCCGCAACATGCAGATCCGCCAGGCCGCCGAGCGCGAGACGGTGAACATGCCGATTCAGGGCACCGCTGCCGACATCCTCAAGCTCGCGATGATCGACACGCACGCGGCGCTCGCACGCATTCCCGGCGCGCGGATGATCCTCACCGTCCACGACGAACTGCTGTTCGAGGTGCCGGCGGACCGTGCGGACGACACGGCGGCGCTCGTCAGGGAGACGATGCAGAACGCGGCACAGCTCAGGGTGCCGCTGACGGTGGACGTGGGGATCGGGCCGAACTGGGCGGAAGCGAAGAGCTAGCGATTCCAGCGTTCCTTGAACGCGTCCCACTCTTCCTTGAGCGTCTCGGCGGGCTGACCGATGGCGCGGGCCCGCTCGGGGATCACCGCGCGCTGCACGAGGCGGTCGATGTCGCCCCGCAGCTCGGCTCCGTGATCGGGCGCGAGCTGGGCACGCACCCACGCCGCCTGCGCGGCCGCCCAGGCTCCCTGCAGATCGCCCTGCCCGCGCGCGGCCGCCACCGACCAGTACGCCGCAACGGCACTCGTCGGACGCTGCCCGAGTTCCTCGCGCATGCGGGTGAGGAGCGCGCCGTAGATAGCCTGCCGTTCGAACTCCGTGCGGGGGCGGGCATCTTCGTCGACGGCACTCGCCCACCAGTCGAGCACCAGATCCCGCTGGTCCGGGAGCGGCCCCTCGGCCCGCAGGACGGAATCGAAGATCGCCGCTGCCGCGCCTGGCGCGGCCTCGAAGTAGAGGGTCTCGCCGAGCCCCACCACGTATTCGAAGCGCTCGCGCTCGTTCAGGCGCTCTGGCGCCAGCCGACGCAGCCGTTCGCGGGCCTGTTTGAGGTCGTCGGCGGAGGCGCCTACCCGGTAGCGTTCGAGCAGGGCACGCGCGGCGATCAGGTCGGCACCATCCGCCCTCTCCGGGGCCTTGCCGACCTCGTCGGCCGCCGCAATGGCGGCGTCGTAGTCCTTCAGGTTATAGAGCTGGCGGGCGCGCGCCAGGGTGTTCTTCTCGTCCGCGGCGCGAAGGGGGGAGGCCACCCCGACGAGCAGCGCCAACAGCAGGGCCAGACGGACCATGGCCGATGGTAGCACAGGGCAGCACACGGCCTAACGCGCTGACTAACATGACTTTATTCGTCGCCGTGCGGGCGTTTGGTACAATGCCGGGCGATGGTCGAACCCCGGGTCATACCGCGAGCGGAACACACCCTGTCGCGCTCGGATATCGACCCTGACGCACTCAAGGTCCTGAATCGGCTGCGTCAGGGGGAGTTCATTGCCTACCTCGTTGGCGGGAGCGTTCGCGACCTCCTGCTGAATCGGCGCCCCAAGGACTTCGACATCGGCACGTCGGCCCACCCGTACCAGGTCAAGAAGCTGTTCCGGAACTGCTGGATCATCGGCCGCCGGTTCCGCCTGGCCCACGTGAAGTTCGGGACGAAGGTGATCGAGGTCGCGACGTTCCGCCGACAGGTGCAGCCCGGCGAGGAAATCGTGCAGGACGGCGTGCCGGCGCCAGAGCTGCATCACGCCGGGACCACGCATGCAGCGGCCGGAACTCCGAATCCGGACGAGGGCGCCGGGCAGGATACGCGCGACGACGCGCAGTTGATTCACCGCGACAACACCTTCGGGACACCCGAAGAGGACGCGTTCCGGCGCGACTTCACGATCAACGCGCTCTTCTACGACATCAGCTCGTTCGCGATCATCGACTACGTCGGCGGGCTGGAGGATCTGCAGGCCGGGATCGTGCGCAGCATCGGCGACCCGATGGTGCGCTTCAAGGAAGACCCGGTGCGCATGCTGCGTGCGATTGCGCTCGCGGCACGGCTCGACTTCACGATCGACGATCCGATCTACGACGCGATCGGGCAGTTGCGCCACGACATGGCCAGCGCCTCCCCCGCGCGCATGATCGAGGAGTACTACAAGATCCTGCGGGCCGGCTCGGCCGAGAAGACGTTCCAGGGGCTGTCGGCCGCGGGCCTGCTCGAGCCGATCTCGATGGAGCTGCACGACGGCGCCGGTGCCGCCCTGTGGCAGTCGCTCCGCAACGTGGACGCGTACCGGCAGAAGTTCGCGGGCACGCCGGACACACTGACGAACGCCGTGCTGCTCGGCAGCCTGCTGGTGCCGCTCGGCATCGCGCCGCAGCCGGGCCGCGGACCGTCACGCAGCGACGACCGCCGGCCGCGAGAGCCGCTGGCCAGGCTCGGCAACCTGCCGCTCGCCCGCAAGGACCTCGAGCGTCTGCGACAGATCCTCGCCCTGCAGCGGCGCCTCCGTGATCTGACGGCGACGGTCCGCGCGCAGCGCGCACTCACGCACCGCAGCATCTTCCGCGAAGCGCTCACGTGGATGGAAATCCACGGCAACACGCAGGAGACCGTCGAGCACTGGATTTCCGTGCTTGCCGAGCGCGGCGCTGACGAGCCGGTCGGTCACGCTCCCGTGGAAGAGGGCGACGGTGGCGACCGTCCGCGTCGTCGCCGGCGCCGACGGCGCAGGCGCTACCGGCCCGGTCAGCCCACCTGAAGGTGGGCACGACGAACGCCTCTCAACGACAAAGGGCAGGACGGCATGAGCCATCCTGCCCTTCACTGTCTCGAGTTCTGACTTCTGAGTTCTAAGTTCTAACTTCGAAACGCCTATCCGTTCTTCCGCTCGAACTCCTGCATGAACGACACGAGCACGTCGATGCCGGCTTCCGGGAACGCGTTGTAGATCGAGGCGCGCATGCCGCCGACCGAGCGGTGGCCCTTGAGGCCGTCGAGGCCGGCTGCGGTGCTCTCCTTCACGAACTTGTTCTCGAGTTCCTCGCTCGGCAGGCGGAACGTGACGTTCATCAGCGAGCGGTCTTCCTTCTTCGCCGTGCCGCGGTAGAAGCCGCTGCGGTCGATCTCGGCGTAGAGCTTGCCCGCCTTGCGCTTGTTGAGGTCCGCCATCGCCGGCAGGCCGCCCAGGTCGAGCACCCACTTGATCACCAGGCCGACGACGTAGATGCCGAAGGCCGGCGGCGTGTTGTAGAGCGAGGTGTTCTCCGCGTGCACGCTGTAGTTCAGCATGGTCGGCAGGGCCTTGTTGCCGGCCGACTTCGCCACGAGGTCTTCACGGGCGATGACGAGCGTGACGCCCGCCGGCCCGATGTTCTTCTGGGCACCGGCGTAGATGAGGCCGTGCTTCGCGATGTCGATCGGCCCGCTGAACATGTCCGACGAGTTGTCGCTGATGAGCGGCACGTCGCCCACCTCGGGCAGCGTGCTGTACTCGGTGCCCTCGATGGTGTTGTTCGAGGTCATGTGCACGTAGGCCGCACCGGGGGTCAGCTTCAGCTCGGACTGCAGCGGCAGGCGCGAGTAGTTCTCGCCCTTCGTGGAGGCCGCCACGTTGACCGTGCCCACCTTCTTGGCTTCCTTGAGGGCCTTGTCCGCCCACGACCCGCAATCGATGTAGTCGGCCGTCTGGCCGGCGCCGAGCAGGTTCATCGGCACCATCGAGAACTGCAGGCTCGCGCCGCCCTGCAGGAAGAGCACCTTGTAGTTCGACGGCACGTTGGCCAGCGTGCGGATGTCCGCCTCGGCCTTCGCGAGAATCGCTTCGAACGCCTTCGAGCGGTGGCTGATCTCGAGTACCGACATGCCGACGCCCGGCAGGGCAACCATTTCGGCCTGGATCTGTTCGAGCACGGGCAGCGGCAGGACCGCGGGGCCCGCCGAGAAGTTGAACACGCGATTCACGGTAGTCATGAAAATCTCCGGGAAGTCCGGCCTTGGCCGGAAGGGCACCGCTCAGGCAGCGCCCACGGATGAACACCCGATCTTACCGGATTCAGAGCGGAACCACGCGGAGGTCCAGAATGTCCGCGTTTCCGGCCTTCACCGCGGCGGCCACGGCGTCGGAGGGCGCCGCATCGAGGTTGATGCGGGCAATGGCCGCTTCGGCCCCGTCGAACACGATGTTCTCGGTCTCCTGCACGTTGATGCCAGCGCCGCGCAGGTGGTCGAAGACGTGCGCCAGCACGCCCGGACGATCCCGGTGCCGTACGACGAGCATGTGGCTGGCGGGCGTGACCTTGGCCAGGTTCACGACGTTCGGCACCTTGCCGGTCTGCATGTAGGCGGTGATGACGCGGACGGTTTCCGCGGCGATCGCCTCCTGGGCCTGGTCCGTCGAGCCTCCGACGTGGTGCGTGCCGTAGACGTGCGGAAGCGCGGCGATGGGGGTGACGAACTCGGCCGTGCCGCCGGCGGGTTCGCCCGGGAAGACGTCCAGGCCGGCCCGGATACCGCGCGTCTTCACGGCTGCCTCCAGCGCCGCGTAGTCCACGACCTCGCCGCGTGCCGTGTTGACGAACGACGCCCCCGGCTTCATCTTCCCGAAGAACGCGGCCCCCAGGAACCCACGCGTCTCCTTGCTGAGCGCGAGGTGGACACTCACGATGTCCGCGGTCTCGGCCACCGCCTCCGCCGAGGCCAGCACCTCGATCGGCAGGTCCGGTTTCACGCGTCCGTCGGCGAACCGACGGCTCCACACGACAACCCGCAGACCGAAGGCCAGCGCCCGCCTGGCCACCTCCTGGCCGATGTTGCCGTAGCCGATCAGGCCGAGCGTGGCGCCGAAGAGGCCCTTCGCTTTCGAGAATTCCTTCTTGTTCCAGCGGCCAGCCCGGAGTTCCGCGACGCTGTCGGGAATGCGCCGATCGAGCGCGAGGATCAGGCCGAGGGTCAGTTCCGCAACGGCAATGGCGTTCTTGCCGGGACAGTTCGAGACGTAGACGCCACGGCGTGACGCCGCGGCCACATCGATCGTGTTGTAGCCCGCACCCGCCCGCACAATCAGCGCGAGCGAGCCCGCCTCGATCATGGCCGCGGTGAC
>JAXLRA010000013.1:0-171242 GCA_046331345.1 Vicinamibacterales bacterium
GACGGACGCGGGGGTGGGGAGCCTTTCGAGGGAACGCCCCAGCCATGATCACCAGACCTCTTCGCGTGTGCGCCGTGTTCGCGTCGGTGCTTGCCACAGCTGCCGTGTCCCTCGCGCAGACACGTCCCTCGTCCAGGCCGGTTGTCTACGAGGGCGCGCGCCTCATCGTGGGCGACGGCTCGGCGCCGATCGAGTCGGGCGTGTTCATCGTGCAGGACGGGACATTCACGGCCGTCGGTGCTGCGGGCAGCGTGGCCGTGCCGCCGGGCGCCACCCGCGTGAACCTCGCGGGCCGCACCGTGATGCCCGCGCTGCTCAATGCCCACGTGCACATCGGCTACGAGGGCTATACGAGCTGGAGCGCGAAGAATTACACGCCGGAGAACGTGCTCGACCACCTGCGGCGTGAGGCGTACTACGGCGTGGCCGCCACGCAGTCCGTGGGCAGCAGCCCGACCGAGGCGTCCATCCAGTTCGTGAAGGATCAGCAGGCAGGGAAGTTCCCGGTCGCGTCCCGCTTCTTCTTCATGCCCGGCATGGCGCCGCCGAACGGCGGACCCGACGCCATCCTGATCAAGGCCACCAGTGAGCTGAAGGTGGTGTACGAGGTGACGACCGGGGCGCAGGCGCGTGCCGCGGTCCAGGGGATGGCCGAGAAGGGGCTGAAGCACGTCAAGATCTGGGTCGACGATCGCCGCGGCACGTACCCGAAGATGACGCCCGAGGTCTACACCGCGGTCATCGACGAGGCGCACAGGCGCGGGATGCTCGTCCACGCCCACGCCATCCAGATGGCCGACCAGAAGGCCGTGGTCCGGGCCGGGGCCGACGTGCTCGTCCACACCGTGCAGAACGAGGTGATCGACGACGAGCTGATGGGCCTCCTGCGTGAGAAGAAGCCGTACTGGACGACAGTGATCGGGCTCGGCGACCGGAGCGAGGCGTGCGACGGCGACGCGTTCGTGGACAGCACGTACCCGCCCTCGACCCTGCACGAGATCCGCGAGAAGGACTGCGCGCCGCGACCGGCGGAGGCCAACGCCACGCGCGAGCGCATCCTGGCCACGAACATGCCGCGCTACCTTGCCGCCGGTGCACGCCTCGTGCTCGGCACTGACGCCGGCATCGACGCCCGTCATGCCTTCGGCTGGGCCGACCACCACGAGCTCTCGCGGTGGGTGCAGTCCGGCGTGCCGAAGTCGGAAGCGATCGTGGCCGCCACCTCACGCGCCGCGCAGCTGCTGGGCGCCACCGACCTCGGGTCGCTTGCCACCGGCAAGAGTGCCGACTTCCTCGTGCTCACCGCGAACCCGCTCGAGGACATCCGCAACACGCGCCGCATCGACCGGGTCTACATCAAGGGCACGGCCCTCGACCGCGCGAAGATGGCGGCGGAGTTCAGGAAGAAGTGACGGCGCGCCCGCACCGGACGGCACGCAGATGAGCTCCTTCGACGTGCTGCTCCTGCATGGCGGGCCGGGCATTTGGCCATGAAGATCGTCACGCGCTCGGCACTGCTTCTTGGCATCCTGACGAGTGGCGCGGTCTGGATGACGCCGGGCGTGAACGTCCGCGCCCACCAGTCCGGGGGAGTGCCACGATGGGTGACCGCCTGGAGCACGTCGCACCAGGTGCTGGCGGCTCCGGCCATCTCGAACGCCACCGTCCGGCTGATTGCACGCGTCACGATCCCCGGCGACACGGTGCGGCTCCGGATCGACAACACGCTCGGCGCGGAGCCGTTGCGGATCGGCCGCGCGTTCGTGGGACACCGCGTGCGCGGGGCCCTGCTGGCGGCCGGATCCAATCGACCGCTGACATTCGGCGGGGCCACTGAGGCCACCATCGCCCCCGGCGCGACCGCGTGGAGCGATCCGGTCGCCTTGCCGGTGCTGGCACAGCAGGATCTGGCTGTCAGCCTCTACATTCCGGGCCAGCGGGTCGCGCCCACCCAGCACACCGGCGCGGTCGTCACCTCCTACCGTACGGCGGACGGCAGTGGCGACGCGGCGGCGGACGAGAGCGCGGCGCCCTTCACGGGCACGCTCACGAGCCTGTGGTGGCTCAAGTCGATCGAGGTGCAGGCCAGTGCCTCAACCGGAGCGATTGCCGCATTCGGCGACTCGATCACCGACGGCACCTGCACGACGCTCGACGCGCACGACCGATGGGAGGATCTCCTGTCGGTGCGGCTGGGGCTCGAGCACGACGCGGCCGTTCGCGCCGGCCTCGGCACCGGCGAGCGGTGGCGCGCCGTCCTCAACGAGGGCATCGGCGGCAACACCCTCACGCGCGACGGATTGAACCCGGCTCCGGACAGCCCGACCGGCCTGGAGCGCCTCGAGCGGGATGTGCTCTCGCATCACGGCGTGGACACGGTCGTAGTGTTCATGGGCACCAACGACATCCGTCGTGGGGCATCCGCGCGCCAGGTGATCGCGGCGATGACCACCATTGCCGGGCGCGTGCGCGCGGCGGGGATGCGCGCGATCGGCGCCACGATCATCCCGCGCCACAACGTGCCGGCAGTCGAGGGGAACTCCGGATGGGATCCGGGCAAGACGCGTATCCGCAACGAGGTCAACGCCTGGCTCCGCGGCCGCGCCGCATTCGAGGAGGTGATCGACTTCGACCGGGTCGTGGCCGATCCGTCCAACCCCGATCTCATCCGCCCGCCCTTCAACTGCGGCGACGGGATCCACCCGAGCCCGCGTGGATATTTCGAGATGGGATCGGCGCTGGACCTCAGGCTCTTCTCCCCACGATGATCACGTCGTCCCCTCGGAGCCGGTGCTCTTATTCACCAACGCACCAATTCGCCAATTCACCAACTCACCAACTCACCAACTCACCAGTTCACCCATTTCGAAAGCTGCCCATCGCCGGTTTCGCTGACCAGGTACCGGTGCCACTCGTCGCGGTGCGAGGTGACATGCAGCGGCGTCAGTGCGAGCAGCCCCATGGGGCCGATCGACGCGCGCAGGTGCCGCAGTTCGCGGAGGCCGGCGGCGATGTCCGGGTGCGGCGGCAGCTTCAGCCCGGCCTCACGGGCGATGAGCAGCCCCTTGGCCTGCACCGAGAGCTCGAGTTCGAGCCGCAGCAGGCAGAACATGTCGACGACGATCGGACCGGGGAAGCGGTCGCGGAGTTCCTCGAGGTACGTGCCGAAACGCGTGACCTGGAACGTGTCCGATGAGATGAGCTGCAGGAGTTCGACGTCCAGGTCGAGGCCCGCGCCGACCCACTCACGCGTCGCCTGCTCGCTGCGCTCGAAGACCACGAGGATCAGCAGCGGGAACACCATGAGGACGAGGAGCGTGGCGTAGACCGGGGGCAGCAGCAGGTGGTTGTACGCCGAGTGCAGGACGACGGCCGCCGCCCAGCCGCTGGCGAGCGGACGCGCCAGCCGATCGGGGGACCCTTCCGACAGCATCTTCGCGATCATGGCGGCGATCGAGGTGGTGCCGCCGTGGAGGATCGCCGTGCCGAGTCCCCGCACGAGCCACAGGGTCAGCGTGGCGTCGCCGAGCGCGCGCAGGAAGACGACGTTCTCGACGAGGGAGAAGCCCGCCCCGACGGCGAAGCCGAGCACGGCCGCATCCACCGGGAACCCGATGCGCTTGCGGTACAGCAGCACCGCGATGAGCCCGGCCTTCAGCGTCTCCTCGATGAGCGGGCCGACGTACCGGACCAGCACCAGCGGCGAGACCTGGAGCAGGCGCTCCGCGCTCTGCGTCACCGGGATCGCCAGTCCGGCGACGGCCATGCCGGTGCCAATCGCGAGGGCGACGGCAGACGTCTTCACCAGCTTGAAGCTGTCGAGCACCACCAGGAGGGCGAGGAAGATCAGGACCGGCACGAGGCCGACGAGGGCGGCGAGCACGCGAGGACCTCAGTGGAGCAGCGTGAGCGACGCCATGATCTGGTTGCGGCGCGGGCGGCCCTGCTCGGCCACGACGGCGGCGCCGACCGACACCGTGAACTCGACGGTCGACATGGCCGTGAGCCGCAGATCGAGCTGGGAGCCGAGGCTCATCGCCTTCCTGCGCACCGAGGCCTCGTCGAGATTGGTCTGGATGCCGGACAGGAACACCGCGGGCCGCAGCCACGACGCATAGAACCCGGGCCGGCCCGCGCGGGAGAAGCGCAGCGGCGGCAGGTTCAGTTCGGCCGTGCCCTTGATGAAGTTCCGTCCGCCGATGTCGTCGAGCGGCACGCCGGGGAAGGCCGTGTCCTCGCGGTAGCGCTTCTCGTCGCGATAGTCGACGTAGTTGTTGCCGAACCCCCCGAAGTAGAAATTGTCGAACGGCTCCGAGACCTGCCCCGGTGAAAACCCCGCGGCCCCGCGCAGCCAGAACGAGCTGTGCCCGGCCGGCAGCGGCACACCGAGATCCCACGTGCCGCGAAGGCGTGTATGCGCCGCGCCGGCCACGTAGTCGCTGCGCCCGGTCATCGTCCACCGCACACCGGCCTCGTCGTCGACCGCACCGAGTGACCGGCGCACGTCGGTATACGCGAGGCGTGCGGTGGCCGTGGCGAGCTGGGTGACGTCGACGGCGACGTTCTGGTACTCCGGCAGCTGATCGAGGTTGCCCGAGAGCTGGCCCTTGATCTCGAGGGTCAGCTGGCGCGGATCGTCGTAGAGCAGGAGGTTCGTGTGCCCGAGCGACAGCGCGTAGCCCTTGCGGCTCACCTTCGTCGGACCGGCGAGGTCGTAGAAGTCGCTGTCGTTGAAGGCCGCCCGGGCCTTCCAGTCGAAGCGCGTGTACTCGACGCGCACGTGCGCGCGTTCGTCCGCGGCAACGCCGGCCCACGGCGACACACCGGCCGTGATCGTGAGGCGGTTGAACCCGACCGGATCCGAGAAGCGGAGGTGCGCGCCTACCGCGACGGTGTCCTTGTAGCCCTCGACCGACGGGTAGATCGACTCGAGTGCGAGCCGGCGCAGCGGCCGGTAGGGGCGTGTGCCGCGGGCGATCGGCTCGAGTTGCACGCTCGCGGGAGAGCCGGCCATCCAGGTCTTGAGCACGGGGCGCTTCTCGACCGTCTCGTGCCCGAGGAATGAAATCGCGCTCAGATCCTCGAGCGGCGCCACCGCCGGCAGCCGTGCCGGCACGAAGCCCTCGCCGGTGTAGCGGAAGACGAGCAGCGATCCGTCGGGCAGCACCGTCGGCTGGAAGAAGCCGGTTTCGCTGTTGGTCAGCGCCTCCATCCTCCCGGTGTCCAGCGCGAAGCGGAAGATGTTCGACACGCCTGTGTAGTACGAGCTGCCGTACAGGTAGCGTCCGTCAGGGGAGAAGCGGAACGAGGAGGGAATCGCCGTCCCGAGATCGAACGTGTGGAGCGGGGTGACCTCGCCGCGGAGCAGGGCGGACACGGAGAAGGTGCGCAGCGTCTGCTTGCCGTTGATTTCGCCGACCGCCAGCACCACCTGCGACCCGTCCGGTGACACGTCGAGGTCGTACACCACTTCGCCGTACGGCCACGAGTGGACCTGTTTCCACTCGGTGTAGGGCGCCGGTATCCGCACAAGCGTGCAGATGCCGTTGAACACCCTGATCCCCCACAGGGACGCGTCCGACCGGTTGAACGCCAGATCGCCGACCCGCAGGTCGCGGAAGAGCACGCGCTCACGGCCGGTCTTCGGATCGAGCCGGATCAAGTCCCGGTACGCGGCGTTGTCGGCCGTGTAGAAGAGCACCTTCGACCGGGAATCGAACGCCAGCGACGTGACCGTGTAGATGCGCGGTCCCTTGATGTCGCGGATCTTGCGGATGCTGCCGTCCTCGAGCGAGATGGCCCCGATATACCCGAGCGTGCCGGGATAGTTGAGGCCGGTGTAGATGACCTGCGCCTCCGCGTCGACGAACGCATTCGAGATCGATCCCAGGGCCCGTGCGGAGATGTCGGTGAAGGGCGTGACCGGGTACTTGCGGATGGCGGCGATGTTGCGCCGCTGGAAGTCGCGCTCGAACGCGGTCCAGTCCTTCCACGCCTGCTCGATCGACGTGCCGAACACCCGCCGGAACTGCGACGCGTAGTAGGCCTTCGAGCCGTCGGTGCGCGACACCCACCGGATGAGGGACTCCGGCGAGTACTGGTACGCGAGGTAGTTCATGAACCGCCCGCCGTAGAGATACGAATTCGACTCGAGGCGGAAATCGGTCTTCGTCAGCTCGGACGTGAGCCCCAGTGGGTCGTAGAAACGGCTGTTGTCGAGGACCATCGACCGGAACACCATCTCGTCGTACGGCCCCTGCGCCCGTCCGAGTCCGCCCGCCATCCACGTGTCGAGGAAGACCGCGATGCCTTCCTGGTACCAGCGCGGCGAGGCGCGGCGTGGCGAGGTGAGGTAGTAGTAGGCCAGCGATTCGGGATGTTCGGCGATCGGGACCACCTTTCCGCCGAACAGGGTCCGGAAGGCCCGGTCGCGCCCGGCGGCGCGATCGGAGGTGACCACGTGGACGAACTCGTGGTTCATCACGTAGTTCATCCGCTCGTTCGCGGTGAACGTCTCGTACGCGAAGCTGATGGGCGCGAGCCGCGCGGTCACGAAGTTGTGCGGGACGGTCTCGGCCGAGGCGTTGCCCGAGTCCGAGAAGTCGGTCAGCAGCACCGTCATGCGCTCGCGCGGCGTGTAGTCGAACAGCTTCCGGTGGAACGCCAGCGCGTTCTCGACGGTGCGCTGGGCGTACGGGGCGATGAACGACTGGAGGCCGTCCACGTAGAGCACGCTCGCGTCGGTGGTCTCCGCCGCCGTGAACTGGGCGCGCGCGTCGACGGCACAGGCCAGCGTCAGCAGGAGGCCGAGGGCGCCGGCACGGCGCAGTCGCAGGGGCATGGGGCTGTCCGCTAAGATTACCCCACAGCCACCGTGCCCGCGCCGCAAGCCCCAGACGCCTGGAGCGTCCGCACCGACACCGAGTCCCATTCCACTGGTGCCGCCGTGATCGTCGCCGGCCGTCTGGGTACGGAGGGGGCGCGTGACCTGCGCGCGGCCCTGTGGGACGTGGCAGCGCCGGGCCTCACCATCCAGGTCGATCTCGCGCGTGTGGACTACATCAGCAGCGCCGGCCTGGCCGTGCTGCGCGAGGTGGCGACGCTCCAGCGCGCCTCCGGCGGCTCGCTGGTCATTACGGCGTCGAGCGACATCGTCACGCTCGCGCTTCGGCTCGCGGGCGGGCTCTAGCGAGCCCACCCGGCTCCCGGCTCCTGGCTTCAGACTCCCGGCCGGGTCGGCTCCGGGCCTGAAGTCGACCACGCCTGAAGCCTGAAGTCCGAAGTCCGAAGCCTGAGGCGTCAGTCACGCGATCAACCCGCGCCACGGGTCGGCGTGGCGATCAGGCCCATCGCCCATCGCCTATCGCCTATCGCCTATTGCCTATTGCAGATCTCGTCCGTCCGGCGCGAGGTAGTACCCGTCGCCGTGCACCGTGTGGATGTACCGCGGCTTGTGCGGCTTCTCCTCGATCTTCTTGCGCAGCCGGGCGATCGCGTGATCGACCGCGCGCGTCGCGGCGGTGTCGGGATAGCCCCACACCGCACGCAGCAGCTCGTCGCGCGACACGATGGTGTGCGGGCGGCCCGCCAGGTACTGCAGGATCTCGAAGTCGCGGTGCGTGAGGTCGAGTTCCGTGGACCCCTTCAGGGCGCTGCGCGTGCTGAAGTTCACGGTGACGTCGCCGAGGACCAGCACGGAGCCGGGGGTGCGCGCCCGCCGGAGGACGGCGTGGATCCGGGCGAGCAGTTCCTCGAGTTCGAACGGCTTCGTCACGTAGTCGTCCGCGCCGAGTTGCAGGCCGCGGACCTTGTCGGCCTTCTGGCCCATGGCCGTGAGCAGGATGATCGGCACCTGCGACCGCTCGCGCCAGGCCTGGCACAGGTCGAAACCGGAGCGCCCGGGCAGGTTGACATCGAGGAGCACGAGGTCCGGCGCGAACTGGTGCGCCACTGCCTGCGCCTCGGCGCCGTCGGCCACCGACTCGACCTCGAATCCTTCGAACGTCAGGTTGTCGCGCAGGACGCGCGTCAACACCGGGTCGTCCTCGACCACCAGCACTCGCTTCTTCATGACTGGGCGGCTGGGATGGTAACCGATACGGTGGTGCCTTGTCCCTCCACGCTCGTGATCCCCATCGTGCCCCGATGGTCGGCCACGATGCGATCCACGATGGCGAGGCCGAGGCCACTGCCACCGCTCACCGAGTTCCGGCCGCGCACGAACTTGCGCGTCACGCGTGCCAGGTCGTCGGCGGGAATCCCCATGCCCTGATCCGTCACGTCCAGGGTGACGCCCGCAGCCGAGTGATACGCGCGGAGCGTCAGCACACGTGCGTGCTTCGAGTAGCGGATCGCGTTGTCGATCAGGTTGTTCAGCAGGAGGCCGAGCGCGTTCGGGTCGGCCTTGACCGGCGGCAGGTCGTCCGGCACGTCGACCGTCACGGCGAAGCCGTCACGCCGCAGGGGCGCGGCGAATTCCTGGAGGCTGCGCTGCACCACGTCGGTCAGGCGCACGGACTCGAACGAGTAGATGTCGGCGACATCCGTGATGCGGGAGTACGCCAGGAGGTTGTCGACGAGGCGTGTGAGCCGCGTCGCCTCGCCGATGCCCATGCCGGCGTACTCGCGGATCATCTCGGGCGTCGCCCGGCCGCTCGCGAGCGTCTCGTTGATGGCCCGCAGGTTGGCGAGCGGCGTCTTCAGTTCATGCGTCACCGCCGAGACGAAGTCAGCCCGCATTACCGCCAGGTCCGCGCTCGCGCGCGCCGCCCGCAGGCTCACGATGAGCCCCACGGCCAGCGTCAGCGTCATCACGGCGGCGATGGCGAGCGTGCGCCGGGCCCCCCGCTCCGCGGCGGCGAGCGTCGGGTCGTCCCGCGTTTCGGCGACCGCCACCCACCAGGCGATGCCGAGATCGGGCGGCGGGTCCACCGCGACGGCCGAGGGGTCGAAGAACGCGGCTTCGAAGGTGCGCTGCGCCACCGGCGCCCCGTCGGCGGCCGCCGGAGGCGTCCCGAACACCGCCTGGCCCGCATCGTCCACGATCGCGAAGCGGACGGCCCGGTCCGGGCCCTCGATCGCGGCTACCTGCGACGCAAGCTCGGCGAAGTAGTGCTGCCTGGCCCACGGCATGTTCACGAGGTAGCCGAGCAGCGCCGTCGGCTGTTCGTGCGCGGCGTCGGCGTAGGTGATGATCGCGACCGCCTGATACTCGGCGCCCCCGATGCGCAGCGTGAACGCGCCGAAGCGGCGACCCTGGAGCATGTCGCTCCGCAGCCGCTCCAGCAGCTGGCGTCCCACGCGTGAGTCGGATCCGGTGTTCACCGGGTACGGCGCGGTGCTCGCGGTGCCGGTCATCCAGTCCGGGCGCCGCTCCACCCGGCTGTAGAACACCACGTCCTGGTCCGGCGCGTTCGTCCACGAGAAGAACGCCTCGGCGTAGGGGTAGCGCGTGAACGCGCCGGTAATCGGGTGGAGCAGATCGGCGGTCGTGCGCCGCGCGAGCCCCTCGCGCTCCACCGAGAGCAGGACCGTGCGGTGCGCGCCGCGCATGTCGCGCGAGAGCGCCGATACGAGCAGGTCGACCGCCGCGCTGGCGCGCCTCGAGGCGACGAGCGCGGCCGCGTGCTGCCACTCGACGACGGCGCGGTAGCCGATCGAGAGGAGCGCCAGGGCGGAGAGCCCGATGGCCGTGGCGAGAATCACGCGCAGGCGGCGCGGCGGAATCTGCGTGAACCAGTTCACCGTGAGAGTTCCCGCTCCCTGAAGTATCGCGCCGAACCCGGATGGAGCGGGATCGGCGTGGCGGGCGCCTCTTCGAGGTTCAGGAAGCGCATGGTGGCCTCCACCCGGGCCAGGCGGGGGAACACCTCGAACAGTTCGCGCGTCAGCCGGTACACGAGGGCGTCGTCGAGATCCCGTCGGCAGACGATCATCAGGTCGATGCCGACCGTCGGCACGATCTTGTCCTGTCCGGGATAGATGTCCCGCGGAATCATCACGACACGCACGAAGGGCGAGTCGCGGCGCGTCTGCTCGACGGCCGGGCCGTCGATCGGCACGAGGTAGGCGCCACCCTCCCGGAGCAGTGTCTCCGTGAACGCCTCCGGGTAGACGTAGCCGGGCAGCATGATGGCGTCGTAGCTGCCGTCGCGCAGCCCCCGGACGGCCGTTTCGCGCGAGCCGATGGCCTTCACCGTGGCGTCGGTCACCCCGAAGGCCTTGAGGACCAGGGTGCCGAGCTTCCAGACGGAACTGCCTTCCGGCCCGACCGCGACCGTCTTGCCGCTCAGGTCGCTCACGCTCCGGATGCCCGAGCCGGTCCGCGCCAGCAGGTAGGTGGGCAGCGGTTGCAGCAGGGAAATGGCGCGCACCGCGCTGGCGGGTGTGCCCACGCCTGGCGTGGCGCCGAAATAGGCCCGATACGCGTCGTCTGCCAGGACGACGCCGAGGTCGAGCGTGCCGGCTTCGATCTGCGCCAGCCCTTCGGACGAAAACGCCGACCTCACTTCGGTGATGGCGAGGTCCGGGAGGGTCCGCCGGTACTCTTCGGTGAGCCGCGTGCTGAAGGGGGCGAACGCCGTCGACACCCGAAGGGCGGTACCGGGGGCCGCCGCCGGTTGAGGCGCCTGCCGGCAGCCGGCGAGCACGAGCGCCGCGGCCACCGCCAGCAGGGCGCGGCCGGGGCCGGCCGTCCGCGCGGCACTGAACCGCTGTGGGAGTTTGGCGGACATGGCGAGGCAGTGTAGACCATCAACCCGTGCTCCCGCCTGCCGATACAAGTTGCGACAACCTTTTCGGCCCGAAATCG
This sequence comes from Vicinamibacterales bacterium, assembly GCA_046331345.1. GTDB lineage: Bacteria > Acidobacteriota > Vicinamibacteria > Vicinamibacterales > CAVVIG01 > CAVVIG01. The sequence goes on from JAXLRA010000013.1 coordinate 10,811, forward strand.
GGCCAGATGGTGTTTAATTTGCGGCCAGTCTGATCGTCGACCCGTGTCGGCGTCCGGAGCCGGACAGCCGGCTCCGATCCGCGTGGCCGCGTGGCCCGCCCGGACAGCATGGCCAGCGTGGCTGGCCCAGACCAGCCAGAAGGCTGGCGAGACCAGCAAGGAGCAGCGAATGAAACTCGGACGGACGTGGAAAATCGCGCTCGGATGTGCGGCGTTGAGCGCAGCCGCCGTGGCGTCCCTGTCGCCGTCGGCGGGCGCGCAGGCACCCGCGACGCCGGACGTGACCTACACGAAGGACATCGCCCCGATCCTGCAGCGCAGCTGCGAGAACTGCCATCGTCCTGGTGGCGGCGGCCCGATGCCCCTGACGAGCTACGAGGAAGTGCGGCCGTGGGCCCGTGCGATCAAGCAGCGCACCGGCATCGGTCCTCATGCCGGCGTGATGCCGCCGTGGTACCTCGAGAAGAACATCGGCATCCAGAAGTACAAGGACGATCCGTCCTTGAGCGCCGCTGAAGTGGCGATGGTGGCGAAGTGGGTCGACAGCGGGTCGCCGCGCGGTAACGCGGCCGACATGCCGCCTGCCCGTCAGTGGGCCGACAACAACACCTGGCGCATCGGCACGCCCGACCTGATCGTCAAGACCAAGGACATCGTGGTCAAGGCCAACTCCCCCGACTGGTGGGGCGAGATCGAGCCGGTGCAGATTCCGCTCGAGGAGGACCGCTACGTCCTGGCCGTCGAGATCAAGGAAGTGAACAACGCGACGGTCCACAACGGCGGCCGCGACACGGTGGGTGGCCTGTTCGTGTGGCACCACCTGATCTACCGCACGCAGGTGGGGCTCGATCAGGACGTCAACACGGCCGACCTCGATACGGCCACGGGCGAGAACGTCGTCAGCTGGCCGGTGCACGAAGTGGGTCGCAACCCCGACTACTTCGACGCGAAGGCCGCCCGTCTCCTGAAGAAGGGGTCGTACATCGTCTCCGACTCGCTGCACACGCACTCGAGCGGCAAGGACGTCACGTCGCACCTCGAGTTCGGGTACAAGTTCGCACCGAAGGGCTACAAGCCGCTCTACAAGCGCGCCACCTACTCGCTCGGCAACGGCGTCGACATCGACATCACCGGCATGGAGAAGGACCAGCAGCTCCACGCCTACGCCGTACTGCCTGAGCCGACGAAGCTCATCTCGTTCGAGCCGCACCTGCACGCGCCCGGCACGCGCATGTGCCTCGAGGCGATCTGGGGCTACAACATCCAGACGCTGTCGTGCGTCGGCTACGACCACAACTGGGTGCGCGGTTACAGCTACGCGGACGATGTGGCGCCGTTGCTTCCGAAGGGCACGATCCTCCACATCATCGGCTACATGGACAACACGCCCGGGAACAAGAACGTGGCGGACCCGCGCAACTGGTCCGGGTCGGGCAACCGCTCGATCACGAACATGTTCATCGACCTCGGCAACCGTGTGCACATGACCGAGGAACAGTTCCAGGAAGAGATGCGTGCGCGCGTGGCGGCGAACCCGGGGAAGGACATCATCCTCGGGTGCCCGCTGTGCGGTGTCGTCGCCCAGCAGATGAAGCAGGGCGCGCGCACCACCCAGCAGCAACAGCAGCAGTAAGCCGGACGGAGTCACTCAGCGCCACCGCGCATGGCGTCGACGACCCGGGGTGCCACACTCCGCGTCGTCGCCTCCTCCGTGGTGGCGCTTTTTCATGTCGGATGACAGTAATGATGAAGCTTCGAACCGCCGTCCTGCTCGGGGCGGCCCTGTGCCTGGCTCCGGTCGCCCCGGCCGCCGCGCAGACGCTCAGCTACAACAGCGGACAGTCCATCGCCCCTGCCTACGAAGGGTGGGAGGAAGATCCAGACGGCTCCAAGTATTTCCTGTTCGGCTACATGAACCGGAACTGGGAAGAAGAGCCGGATATCCCGGTGGGACCCGCGAACGGCTTCTCGCCCGGGAACCCCGACCAGGGACAGCCGACGCACTTCCTGCCGCGCCGCAACCGCTTCACGTTCCGCGTGAAGGTGCCGGCCGGCTGGACCGAGAAGGAGGAGCTGATCTGGACGATCACCTCCCCGAACGGCAAGACCGAGAAGGCGTGGGCCTCACTCCGCCTCGACTACAAGGTCGACGACGTGGTGAAGGCGTCCGAAACGGGCGCGCTGGGCGCCGGGTCCTCCAGTCCTGAAATCCGGGCCAACAAGCCGCCCGTGGTGAAGCTGCAGGGGAGCAAGACCCTGACGGCCAAGGTCGGCCAGCCGGTGTCCGTGGCGGCGCTCGTCACCGACGACGGCGTGCCGAAGTTCCGGGGCGCCGGTCTGGCGGGTGCCGCGGTGGCAAACCGCGGACGCCGGAATGCGGATGCCGAGACGGCGGGCACCGATGCCGCGCCGCGTGCGAACCGGGCCGTGCAGCCGCCCGCCCGTGCCACCGTGGGCAAGAACGTCGGCCTGCACATCTCGTGGTTCGTGTACCGCGGGCCGTCCAACGCGCCGGTGACCTTCGACCCCGTCCAGATCAAGCCGTGGGAAGACACCCGCACGGGCGCCAACTCCCCGTGGGCTCCGCTCTGGACGCCGCCCGAGATGCCAAAGGACGGCATCATCCCGGCGAAGGTCACCTTCACCCAGCCCGGCACGTACGTCATTCGCGGCCTGGCCGACGACGGGGCCCTGACGGGCTACGACGAAGTGACGGTCACGGTCACGAAGTAGGAATCAGGAAATCAGGGACCTGGGATCAGCTGACGCCGATCCCGGTCCCTATCTCTTCAGTCCGAGCGGCTGACGTCTCCAGCCGCCCCAGCGCCTAGTCCCTAATCCCTATCCCTATCCCTATCCCTAATCCCTAATCCCTAATCCCTAATCCCTAATCCCTAGTCCCCAGCCCCAGCCCCAGCCCCAATCCCCAGTCCCTGATCCCTGGTCCCGAGCAGGGAACGTTCCATCGGCTCCAACCCGTCTTAACCCCCCAAGCCCTGCCGGAAGTTCGGAAGTGCCGGATTTGCGACAAGTTGCGACACCGGTTCGCCGATAAAGGTGCTACAACTGCAAGCTGGCACCAGATCGGTGGGTGCCCTGAAACGCACATCTGACCGGGTCGGCCATCCCACAGCCTGGGGTGGGTCGGGCGCCGGATCAGAAGGAGTAAAGGCTCATGAAGGTTGGACGCCCGTTCGGGTGGCAGATCACCCTGGGAACCGCAGTACTGGGAGCGCTGGCGGTCGGCACGTACACGAACATGAACGTGCTGCGCGCGGCTCCGCCGGTCATCACCGAAGAAGTCACCTACGCCAAGGACATCGCGCCGATTCTGCAGCGCAGCTGCGAGAACTGCCATCGTCCGGGTGGCGCGGGTCCGATGGCCCTGACCACGTATGAAGAGGTGCGGCCGTGGGCGCGCTCGATCAAGGCCCGCACGGGCATTGGTCCGCATGCCGGCGTGATGCCGCCCTGGTACATGGAGAAGAACATCGGCATCCAGAAGTACAAGGACGATCCGTCCTTGAGCGATGTCGAAGTGGCGAAGATCGCCAAGTGGGCGGACAGCGGCGCGCCGATGGGCAACAAGGCGGACCTGCCGGCGGCCAAGACCTACGAAGACAACTCGGTGTGGCGCATTGGTACGCCCGACCTGATCGTCAAGACCGAGGACATCCTGGTCAAGGCGAACTCCCCCGACTGGTGGGGTGAGATCAAGTCGGTGCCGATCCCGATGGAAGAGGACCGCTACGTCCTCGCCGTCGAGGTGAAGGAAGTCAACGACGTCGACACGCACGCCAAGGATCGCCAGACGGTCGGTGGCCGCTTCGTGTGGCACCACCTGATCTACCGCACGCAGGTGGGTCTCGACGCGCCGAACGACCTCGAGCTCATCACGGGCAGCGAGAACGTCGTGAACTGGCCGGTCCACGAAGTGGGCCGCAACCCCGACTACTTCGACCCGAAGGCGGCGGTGCTCCTGAAGAAGGGCTCGTACATCGTGTCCGACTCGGCGCACATCCACTCGAACGGTCACGACACCAAGTCGCACCTCGAGTTCGGCTACAAGTTTGCGCCGAAGGGCTACAAGCCGACCTACCGCCGTGCGCTCGTCGGTCTCGGCAACGGTGTGGACATCGACATCAAGGCGATGGACAACAACCAGCAGCTGCACGCCTACACGGTGCTGAACGAGCCCATGAAGCTCACCTCGTTCGAGCCGCACCTGCACGCGCCCGGCACGCGCATGTGCCTCGAGGCGATCTGGGGCTACAACATCCAGACGCTGTCGTGCGTCGGCTACGACCACAACTGGGTGCGTGGCTACAGCTACGCGGACGATGTGGCGCCGCTGCTCCCGAAGGGCACGATCCTCCACATCATCGGCTACATGAACAACTCGCCGTCGAACAAGAACGTGCCGGATCCGCGCAACTGGCAGGGTTCGGGCAACCGTTCGATCGCGAACATGTTCATCGACCTCGGCAACCGCGTGGCGCTGACCGATGAACAGTTCCAGGAAGAGATGCGTGCGCGCGTGGCGGCGAACCCGGGGAAGGACATCATCCTCGGCTGCCCGCTGTGCGGTGTCGTGGCGCAGCAGATGAAGCAGTCTGCCCGTCCGACGCAGAACCAGAACCAGTAAGCGCAGGCAGGTAGAACCCCGGCCCAGAAACACGCCACCACCGGGCACGCTGTGAACACGGAGACCCGGTCTCCGGGTCCCCGGTGTTCCTGGTGGTGGCGTTTTTCATGTGGCCTCTAGCAGATCGGAATGCACGCCATGAAGAAGCAGATTCGCGCGCTGGTCTCGGCACTGGCGCTCGTCGTGGTGCCGGCGGTGGCCGGCGCACAGTCCCTTGCGTACAACAGCGGCCAGAACGTCGCGCCCGGCTACGAAGGCTGGGAGGAAGAGCCGGACGGCTCCAAGTACTTCCTGTTCGGCTACATGAACCGGAACTGGGAAGAGGAACTCGACGTCCCGGTCGGTCCCAACAACAACTTCGCGCCCGGCAATCCCGACCAGGGGCAGCCGACGCACTTCCTGCCGCGCCGGAACCGCTTCGTGTTCCGCATCAAGGTGCCGGCGACGTTCACGCCGAAGGACGAACTCGTCTGGACGCTCACCACGAACGGGGTCACCGAGAAGGCGTATGCCTCGCTGCGTGAGGACTACAAGGTGGACGACGTGGTGAAGGCGTCGGAGACCGGCGCGCTCGGTGCCGGCTCCAGCAGCCCTGAAGTGCGCGCCAACAAGCCCCCGGTCGTGAAGGTGGAAGGCAGCAAGAAGCTGACGGCGAAAGTCGGCCAGCCGTTGACCATCTCCGCCGTCGTCACCGACGACGGGATTCCGAAGCGTCGGAGCACCGGCCTGTCCGACGCGGCCGTCAGCCGCCGCGCTGCGGCTGACGCCAACGCCGCGCCGCCGGCGGCTCCCGCGGCCCCTGCCGCTCCGGCGGCTGGCGCCCCTGGTGCCAACGCCGGTGCCGGAGCCTTCCGTAACGCCGCGCTGGCCCCCCCGACCCGTGTCACGGTTGGCAAGAACGTCGGGCTGCACATCTCCTGGTACACCTATCGTGCGCCGGAGAACGCGCCGGTGACCTACGACCCGATTCAGATCAAGCCGTGGGAAGACACCCGCGCCGGGGCGAACTCGCCCTGGGCCCCCATCTGGGCACCGCCCGAGATGCCGGCAGACGGCAAGCTCCCGGTGAAGGTCACCTTCAGCCAGCCCGGCACGTACGTCATCCGCGGCCTGGCCGACGACGGCGCGCTGACCGGGTTCGACGAAGTGACGGTCACGGTCACGAAGTAGGGAACAGGGACCAGGAATCAGGGACTGGTGATTGGGGCCGCCCCGCGCTCACGCGCGAGGCGGCCCTTCTCGTTTTCAGGCCATGGCGCCGGGATTTAGCGAGCTACGTCCCCGGGTCCTGGTCCCTAGTCCCTGATCCCTAGTCCCTGATCCCTAGTCCCTAGTCCCTAGTCCCTAGTCCCTAGTCCCTGATCCGAACCGCCGGAGAACATACGAAATCTCCTTCGCGAAAGTTGCCGGCTGCGACAATTTGCGACAAGGTCGCGTAATGCGTACGTGTTACAAAGTCGGGCGCTTTCGGACCAGCTGTGTCCCTGAAACAGCTGCCCTTGGAGGGTCCGGAGGCGGGATGGTGCACATCGTTCGTGTATCGGATGGCCGAGGCAACCGTTTCGGTGGAGGGGTCAGTGAATCATTCGCGAGTGAGGTGGTCGAGGGCCGTAGCCTTCGGTCTCGCGGTTCTAGGGTATCTGTCGCTGGGGACGCCCGCCTGGGCGCAGCAGGCCAGCGGTATTGCCGGTGTGGTGCGCGACACGTCAGGCCTGGCGATGCCAGGTGTGACCGTCGAGGCGGCCAGCCCGGCGCTCATCGAGAAGGTCCGGACGGTGACGACCGACGGCGAAGGCCGGTACAGCATCGTCGACCTCCGGCCCGGCACCTATACGGTGAGCTTCTCGCTCGAAGGGTTCTCGACGGTCAAGCGTGAAGGCATCACGCTGGCCTCGGGCTTCACCGCTTCGGTGAACGTGTCGATGCAGGTCGGCTCGCTCTCCGAGACGATTACGGTGAGCGGCGCGGCGCCGGTGGTGGACACCACCAGCATGCGCAAGCAGGAAACCCTGAACACCAGCGAACTCGAGTCGCTGCCGAGCGGCAACATCGGCCTGCAGACGCTGGCCTATGTGACGCCGGGTTTCGCGGCGACGCAGGCCGACGTCGGCGGCACGCGCGACACCTGGTCGGCCCAGGGCAACTACACCTTCTACCACGGCAAGACGGGCACCCGCGCCTCGTTCGACGGCTTCCGCAACCAGTACTTCATCGGTGCGGCCTCTGGCGTCGGCTACATCACGGACCAGGGCAACATCCAGGAACTGCAGCTCGAAACGAGCGGCATGGGTGCCGAGTCCGGTTCGGGCAGCACGTCGATGAACGCCATCCCGAAGAGCGGCAGCAACACCTTCTCGGGTGGCCTCGACGGCTTCTTCTCGAACGGATCGATGCAGAGCGCCAACGTGCGCTCGAACCTGAACGACTGGGCGCAGGGCAACTCCACACTGCTCTCGACGGCCGCCATCACCACGGCCGCCAAGGTGGACAAGATCTACCGCCTGGGCGCGCAGTTCGGTGGCCCGATCAAGCAGGACAAGGTGTGGTTCTTCGCCGCCATCGCGCGGTGGGGTTCCACCGTGAACCAGCCGAGCGCCTACTTCAACCCGCTGCAGGGCAAGGCGAACGTCCCGGGCTCGGGCATCCTCGGGCCGACGCCGACGCTGTTCTATCCCGGCCAGCCCGGTTCGCCGTACGCGAACATCGGCTATACCGATGCGTCGTTCGGCGAGGCGCGGCCGGCCTTCAGCTTCGACTGGTACCGCAACCACGCGGGCCGTATCACGACGCAGCTGGGTGCGAAGAACCGCTTCAACGTCTACGGCGACCTCCAGAAGTCCTGCCGCTGCACCACGGGCCCCTTCACCGGCGCGAACGCGATCGAAAGCGAACGCGGCTGGGACTGGTTCCCGTCCGGTGTCGTCCAGGGCACGTGGACCGCGCCGCTGACCAGCCGCCTGCTCCTCGAGGCCGGCATGTCGTGGCAGACCGCCAACTGGGTGAACTTCGCCGAAGAGGGCGTGTCGCAGTACGACCGCTCGATCCTGGAGACGGCCACCAACTACCGCTACGGCGCCACCACGCTGCTCACCGCGCCGAAGGCGCGCACGGGCCGCAGCGCCGAGCGTTTCACCATGTCGTATGTCACCGGCACGCACAACGTGAAGGTCGGTGTCACCAACGAGCAGGCGTTCAACGACGAGTCGCGCAGCCGCAACAACGTCACGGATGGCCTGAACTACGACTTCCTGAACGGCAAGCCGATCCGCATCCAGTACTACGCCCTGCCGTTCCTCCAGCAGGAACGCCAGAACATGGAACTCGGCGTGTTCGCGCAGGACGCCTGGAAGATTCAGCGCCTCACGGTCACCCTCGGCCTGCGGTATGACCGCATCAGCATGGGCTTCCCGGAAGCCAGCCTGCCGGCCGGCCTGTTCGTGCCTGCCCGCCAGGTGAGCGAGCTGAAGGGCGTGCCGACCTGGAACGACATCAACCCGCGCTTCGGCGCGGCCTGGGACGTGCTCGGCAACGGGCGCACGGCGGTCAAGGCCTCGTTCGGCCGCTACAACCAGTTGAGCCGGTCGGACCTGACGCGTCGCTTCCATCCGTTCAGCTCGTCGGTCAACGCGGCGTTCCGCAACTGGACCGACACGAACGGCGACTACATCCCGAACTGCAACCTGCAGGACTTCACGGCGCAGGGTGAGTGCGGGGCGATCAGCAACGCCAACTTCGGCAAGTTCATCCCCTCGTCGACCACCTTCAGCGACGACGTGCTGAAGCGCAACCGCGACTTCCTGTGGGATGTCAACGTGGACGTGCAGCACGAGATCACGCACGGCCTCTCGGTGAACTTCGCCTACAACCACAACTGGGACGGCAACTTCACCACCATCCAGCGCATCGTCAACGGGACGGCGCTCGGTCCGGATGCCTACGACGAGTTCTGCATCTCCGTGCCGAACGACTCGCGCCTCGCTACCGCGGGCCAGACCCGCTGCGGTTTCTACGACATCAAGCCGCAGTTCTTCGGTCAGGGCACCATCCGCGTCGTGAACGCGAAGGAACTGGTCGGGAAGAACGGCAACACCGCCCTGCCGAAGCGCTACTGGGACGGCTTCACCATCGGCATGAACGGGCGCCTGCCGTACGACATCCGCGTCGGCGGCGGTCTGGACATGGGCAAGAACGTGGACGACCACTGCTTCACCGTGGACATCCCGAACCAGCCGAAGGACATCAACGGCTCGGACGGCGCGACCCTCACGTGGAATGGCTTCAACTCCACGGGCGACGGCGCGTGCAAGGTCGTCACGAACTGGAAGGACACGATGGACTTCCGCATCAACGGCAGCATCCCGATCAAGGGCGGCTTCAACGGAAGCTTCATCTTCCGCAACACGCCAGGCGCCGCGCTGAATGCCGTGTTCACGGCATCCGCCGCGAACATCACGTTCAAGAACGGCCGCGCGGCGAGCACGCTGACGACCGCGCAGGCGCTGAACCTCATCACGCCGAACTCGCTCTACGGCGCGCGCTTCAACCAGCTGGACCTGGCGATCAACAAGTCGGTGGACATCGGCTGGGGCAAGCTGCGCCTGGCGTTCGACCTCTACAACGCGCTCAACGGCAACTCGGTACAGAACGTCACGACGGCCTACTCGCTCGCGGGCAACCGCTGGCAGCGTCCGACGACGTTCCTGGATCCGCGGTTGGCGCGCGTGACGGCGGCGATTCAGTTCTGAGTCAGGGCCCACCTGAAGGTGGGCACTACACCAGACCGGTGTAGTGTCCGCCTTCAGGCTCTCGAGCGATGTAGTGTCCGCCTTCAGGCGGACCATCAGGGAGCGATACATGAAGCGGTTTTTTGCAATGGCACTGGTGGTGACGCTGGCGAACGCCTCGACCGCCCTTGCCGGCGAGTCGCTGCTGAGCGCCGGCTCGCGCCACGTGCAGCAGATTGCGGCGACCACGGAGGCTCCGGCCCCGTCGGCGACGCAGGCCCCCGTGAAGGGCGCAAAGCCCGAAGCGGCCTACCAGGGCCAGGGTGGCACGCTCTCGAAGAGCGGGATGGGCAAGGGCAAGAAGGCCCTGCTGTACATGGGCCTGGCCGTCGGCTTCGCGGCGAGCGTCTGGACGATCGACCATCACGTCCTCGACGTCACCCCGTCGAGCCTGGGAACAAGGCAAGACTAACCATTTGGTGAATTCGTGAACTGGTGAGTCGAATCACCACGCCACTTCACAGCTCACTTCACCAACCTGCCCGGTCACCAATTGAAGAGCCTCGCCGGTCGCGGAAGCGGCCAGCGGGGCTTTTTCGTTTTTTGACCCGATACTCGGGCGGACACCTCAGTGCTGCGACAATTTGCGACAACCTCGGCTAATACAAACGTGTTACAAGATTCAGCCGCATTGTCGGGTTCGCTCCGACGGATCCCGGAACGGGGTCGTGTGCGCATGTTGTGGTTGAGGGGGATCGGCAGCCGCCGGTCCAGCCGGACTGTGGTTTCGGTGGAGGGGTCAGTGAGACAGATGAAACAGCGCTGGACGAGAGCCGTGGCGTTCGTCCTCGCGGGGTTGTGCTACCTGTCGCTGGGTACAGCGGCGTGGGCACAGCAGGCCAGCGGTATTGCCGGCGTCGTCCGGGATACCTCGGGTCTCGCCATGCCGGGTGTGACGGTCGAGGCGGCCAGTCCTGCCCTGATTGAAAAAGTTCGCACGGTGACGACCGACGGTGAAGGTCGTTACACCATCGTCGACCTGCGGCCCGGCACCTACACGGTGACGTTCTCGCTGGAAGGCTTCTCGACCGTGAAGCGTGAAGGCATCACCCTCGGCACCGGTTTCACGGCGTCGGTCAACGTGGCGATGCAGGTCGGCTCGCTCTCCGAAACCATCACGGTGAGCGGCGCGGCGCCGGTGGTCGACACCACCAGCATGCGCAAGCAGGAAACGCTGAACGCCAACGAACTCGAGGCGCTGCCGAGCGGCAACGTCGGCCTGCAGACGCTGGCCTACGTGACGCCGGGCTTCGCGGCGACGCAGGCGGACGTCGGCGGCACGCGCGACACGTGGTCGGCCCAGGGGAACTACACGTTCTTCCACGGCAAGACCGGCACGCGCGCTAACTTCGACGGCTTCCGTAACCAGTACTTCGTGAACGACGCGTCGGGCGTCGGCTACATCACCGACCAGGGCAACATCCAGGAACTGCAGATCGAAACCTCGGGCATGACGGCCGAGTCCGGTTCGGGTAGCGTCACGCTGAACGCCATTCCGAAGAGCGGCTCCAACACCTTTGCGGGTGGCGTGGACGGCTACTTCTCGAACGGGTCGATGCAGGCGGCGAACGTCCGATCGAACCTGAACGACTGGGCGCGCGGCAATGCGACGCTGCTGTCGACGGCCGCCATCAACTCGGCCGCGAAGGTCTCCCGCATCTACCGCCTGGGCGGTCAGTTCGGCGGCCCGATCAAGCAGGACAAGGTGTGGTTCTTCGCCGCGGTTGCGCGCTGGGGCTCCACCGTGCGGCAGCCGAGCGCGTTCTACAACCCGCTGCAGGGCAAGGCACAGGCCTTCAACCCGACCTATGGCCTCGCGGTTCCGGCCAACGGCATCGGCATCACGCCGACCCTCTTCTACCCCGGCCAGCCCGGTTCGCCCTTCGCGAGCACGCCGTACGGCGATCCCTCGCTCGGCGAAGTGCGGCCGGCGTCGAGCTTCGACTGGTACCGCAACCATGCGGGCCGTATCACCGCGCAGATCACCTCGAAGGATCGCATCAACATCTACGGCGACCTCCAGAAGTCGTGCCGCTGCACCACGGGCCCGTTCACCGGCGCGAACTCGATTGAATCCGAGCGCGGCTGGGACTGGTCGCCATCGGGTGTCATCCAGGCGAGCTGGACCCGCCCGGTCAGCAGCCGCCTGCTGCTCGATGCCGGCATCTCGTGGCAGACGGCGAACTGGGTGAACTTCGCCGAAGACGGCGTCACGCAGAACGACCGCTCTATTCTCGAGACCGCCACCAACTTCCGCTACGGCGCGACCACGCTGCTCACCGCGCCGAAGGCACGCACGGGCCGCGGCGCGCAGCGCTTCTCGGTGTCCTACGTCACCGGCACGCACAACATGAAGGTCGGCTTCACGAACGAGCAGGGCTTCAACGACGAATCGCGCAGCCGCAACAACGTCGTCGACGGCCTGAACTACGACTTCCTGAACGGCAAGCCGCTCCGTCTCCAGTACTACGCGCTGCCGTTCCAGGTGAACGTCCGCCAGAACATGGAGCTCGGTGTCTTCGCGCAGGACGCGTGGAAGATCGGCCGCATGACGCTGAACCTCGGCGTCCGCTACGACCGCGTCAGCATGGGTTACCAGGCGTCGGTGGCTGAAGCGGGTCCCTACGTGCCGCGCCGCGAGGCGCCGGAACTGAAGGGCGTGCCGATCTACAACGACATCAACCCGCGCTTCGGTGCGGTGTATGACCTGTTCGGCAACGGCCGCACCGCGCTCCGCGCGTCGGTCGGCCGGTACAACCAGCTGAGCCGCGGCGACTTCACCAGCCGCTTCCACCCGTTCAACTCGTCGATCAACAGCGCGTTCCGCAGCTGGACCGACGCGAACGGCAACTACATCCCGGACTGCGACGTCCGCAACCTCTCGCCGAACGGCGAGTGCGGTGCGATGAGCAACGCGAACTTCGGCAAGTTCAACCCGGCGTCGGTGCTCTTCGACGACTCCGCGAAGTTCGACAACCGCGACTTCCTCTGGGACATCAACGTCGACGTGCAGCACGAACTCACGCACGGCCTGTCGCTCAACGTGGGCTACAACCACAACTGGGACGGCAGCTTCACCGTGACCGAGAACACGCTGCTCACGCCGGCCAGCTACGACGAGTTCTGCATCACGATGCCCACCGACGATCGGCTCGCCGGCTCGGGCCAGCAGCGCTGCGGCTTCTACGATGTGAAGCCGGAGTTCTTCGGCCAGGGCACCATCCGCGTGACCAACGCCAAGGAGTTCGTGGGCCAGAACGGCAACACCAAGCTCCCGCAGCGCTACTGGGACGGCGTGTGGGTGAGCCTCGACGGTCGCCTCCCGGGCAACATCAAGGTGGGCGGCGGTATCGACACCGGCAAGCAGGTGGCGAACGGCTGCTTCACGGTTGACGTGCCGAACACCCCGGTCGACATCACCGGCACGGCCGGCGGCCTCAACTTCTACGGCAACCTGCTGAACGGCGCCGGTTCCTGCAACGTCGTCACGAAGTGGGCGGATAACACCGACTTCCGCTTCAACGGCAGCATTCCGATCAAGGGCGGCTTCAACGGCAGCTTCATCTACCGCAACACCCGCGGCGCGGCGCTCAACTCCACGCTGACGGTCACGGCGGCCAACATCACGTTCAAGAACGGTCGCGCGGCGAGCACGCTGACGGCCGCCCAGAACGTGAACCTGATCACGCCGAACTCGCTCTACGGCCCGCGCTTCAACCAGCTCGACGTCGCCATCAACAAGACGCTCGACATCGGCTGGGGCAAGCTCCGCCTCGCGTTCGACGTCTACAACGCGCTCAATGGCAACTCGGTGCAGAACGTCACGACGGCCTACAGCCTGAACGCCGCCGCCAACCGGTGGCAGCGTCCGACGACGTTCCTGGACCCGCGGTTGGCGCGCGTCACGGCGGCGATTCAGTTCTAAGTCAGGGCCTAACTGAAGGTGGGCACTACACCAGACCGGTGTAGTGTCCGCCTTCAGGCAGCCTTCTAGGCCCACCTGAAGGTGGGCGCTACGCATTGCGGCTGTAGTGTCCGCCTTCAGGCGGACCACACCAGGGAGCGATACATGAAGCGGTTTTTTGCAATGGCACTGGTGGTGACGCTGGCGAACGCCTCGACCGCCCTTGCCGGCGAGTCGCTGCTGAGCGCCGGCTCGCGCCACGTGCAGCAGATTGCGGCGACCACGGAGGCTCCGGCCCCGTCGGCGACGCAGGCCCCCGTGAAGGGCGCGAAGCCCGAAGCGGCCTATCAGGGCCAGGGCGGCACGCTCTCGAAGAGCGGGATGGGCAAGGGGAAGAAGGCCCTGCTGTACATGGGCCTGGCCATCGGCTTCGCCGCCAGCGTCTGGACCATCGACCATCACGTCCTCGACGTCACGCCGTCCAGCCTCGGCACGAGGCAGGACTAATCGAACCAGACCCAATTCGACCAGTCGCCAGTCCTCAAGGCCCCGTCCGTCGCATTTGCGGCAGGCGGGGCCTTATCATTTACGCTGTGCCTGTTCTCGATTCCACCCGCCGGTGGTGCGTCGCCACGGTCCTGTGCCTGGCGCCGCTCCTTCTTGCCGCCTGCAGCGCGCCGCCGCCACGGCCGAGTGGCCCCACGCGCGAAACCCGGGAACGCGCGTACCGCGCCAACAATGCCGGGGTTGCCCTTCTCGAGCAGCTGAAATACCCAGAGGCGGCCGCGGCCTTCAGGCAGGCGCTCGGCGTCGATCCGACGCTGGCCATTGCCCACCTCAACCTCAGCCTCGCCCTCATGTACGACCAGAACATGGACGAGGCGCTGAAGGAGGCGAACGACGCGGCCACCCGGATGCCCGATGCACCGCAGCCTGCCTACGTGCTGGGTCTCGTGGCGCGCGCGCAGAACCGGAACGGTGATGCCCGCGGCTTCTTCGAGAAGGTGCGGCAGATCGACGCGACGGACATCGGCACGAACGTCAACCTCGCGCAGATCGCGCTCGAGGATCGCCGTTACGACGATGCCGTGATGGCCCTGCAGCCGATCGTCGGTCGCGAACCCTACCACGTCACCGCCTCTTACGTCCTGGGGCTGGCGCTCACCCGCAGCGGGAAGACCGACGAGGGGCAGGTGCTGCTGACGAAGGCCCAGGAACTCCGCCGGGCGAACTACGCCGTCACCTTCGGGACCGGATACCTGGAGCAGGGCCGCTATGCGGAAGCCATCGCCGCGACAGGCGCCGAACCGGAGCTTGTGGATCCGGGGACTCCACCGGCGCGGTTCACCAGGACCGATGTCACGCCGACGGCAGCACCAGCGCCGGCGCCGGCCTTCGGACGCCGCATCGCACCAGCCGACCTGACCGACGCCGGCATCCGCCAGCTCGTCGCCGGACTCGGGGGCGGACAGACCCTCGTCGACATCGATGCGGACGGCACGTTCGAGCTGGTCCTCGTCTCGGCCGACTCCCAGCGCATCCTCCGGCCGTCAGCGAACGGCACCGCCGCCGACATCACGGCGAGCACGGGCTTCACGACGACGTCGAAGTCGCCTGGCATCGGCGTGGTGAGCGCGGACATCGACAACGACGGGGCGCCGGACCTCTTCGTGCTGCGCGCATCGGGCAACAGCCTGTACCGCAACGACGGCAAGGGGCACTTCACCGACATCACCCGGACGGCACGCGTGCCGGCCTATCCCGGGCTTCCCGGCACCGCCGCCTTCGTCGATGTGGACCACGACGGCGACCTGGACCTCGTCATCGGCGGACTCGCCGACGTGGCGGCCACCCGCCGGCTGCGCGGCGGCCCGCTGGAGTTCCCGTCGGGCTTTGCCCCGGCACCGCTCCAGCTCCTGCGCAACAACGGCAACGGCACCTTCTCCGACACTACGGCGGCGGCCAGGCTCGATCGCCGCGGTCACACCATCGCCATCGTCCCGACCGACTTCGACAATCATCGCGACATCGACCTGCTGGTCGTCAGTGCCGACGCCGCGCCCGCGCTGCTCTCGAACCAGCGCGACGGCACCTTCCGCGACGTGGCCGGCGAGGTCGGCCTGCTCGGACCGGTGGCACCCGATGAGCGGACGACGGCGGTCGCCACAGGAGACGTCAACAAGGACGACTACCCGGACTTCTTCTTCGGCCGTACCGGCGGCAGCCTCTTCGCCCTCAGCGATGGCCACGGGAACTTCAAGCTCTCGTCCGCGCCGGCCGAGGCCCGCGGCGCCAGCGCGGCGCAGCTCGTGGACTACGACAACGACGGCCTGCTCGACCTCGTGACCGAGACGCCAAAGGGGCTGTCGGTGCTGCGGAACGTGGGGCCGAGCTTCACCGACGTGACTAGCGGCGCGGTGGAAGTCGCACCGGCTGCTGGCGACATCGTGCGCGGGCTCTCGATCGCGGACGTCGAACGGGACGGCGACCTCGACGTGGTCGCGTCGAGCGGCGAGCATGCCTGGCTGTGGCGCAACAGTGGCGACCCCCGCAACCACTCGGTCCGCATCCAGCTGCGCGGCCGCGTCACCAACAGGCTTGGAGTGGGCTCGAAGATCCAGGTGCGCGCAGGCAGCCTGAGCGCGCGCGCCGAGAGTTCGGCGGCCTCGCCCTCCGTGGCACCGATCGACGTCGTGTTCGGCCTCGGCGTGCGGGCCGGTGCCGACGTCACCCGCGTGCTCTGGCCCTCCGGCATCCTGCAGGCGGAAACGGCTCCGGCGGGACAGGGGAGCGACCCGACGTACCTGCCCACTCCATTCCTCGTCGAGGAACTCGATCGCAAGCCGTCGTCGTGCCCGTTTCTCTTCGTGTGGAACGGTGAACGCTTCGAGTTCGTGACCGACTTCCTCGGCGGCGGCGAGATGGGCTACTGGGAAGGGCCCGGTGCCTGGAACCACCCGGACCCGGTGGAGTACGTGCGCATCCGCGGCGACCAGCTCGTCCCCGTGAACGGGCGCCTGCAGCTCCGTGTCACCAACGAACTCGAGGAAGTGCTGTACCTGGACCAGCTGCAGCTGATGACCATCGCGCATCCGTCGGACGTGCAGGTGTTCCCGAACGAGGGCATGACCATCGAGGCCAAGCCGTACCGGCTGCACGGTGTCCGGATGCCGCACACGCCCACGCGAGTGACGGACGAGCACGGCCACGACGTGACCGACCGTATCGCGCAACTCGACCGCCGCTACCCGGACGACTTCGCGAAGTCGCGCATCCGTGGGTACGCGGACCTGCACGATCTCGTCATCGACCTCGGCTCGCCACAGGCACCACAGACCCTGCTGCTCACGGCGTGGACCGACTACGCGTTCTCGAGCGACAACGTTGCGGCAAACCAGGGCGCGCTGCCAGCCGTGGAGCCGTATCTCGAAGCGCGTGATGCCCGAGGGGCCTGGCGCCGGCTCGACGTAGCCATCGGCATTCCGGTCGGGCGTCCGCAGACCATTCCGCTCGACCTCTCGCAGGCGCTGCGCCCGGGCGAGCACGAACTCCGCCTGCGCACGACGATGCGGATTTACTGGGATCGGATTCAGGTGGGCGACACGGTCTCGACGGACGGGTTCACCGCGAAGACCGCAGGTCCGCGCGCGGCCACCCTGCGCGAGCGTGGGTTCTCCGCCGAGGTCAGGCCCGATGGTCAGGACCCGCCTGGGTACGACTACGGCCGCGTCTCGCAGGCGTCGCCGTGGAAGGCGTTCACCGGCAGCTTCACGCGCACGGGCGATGTGCTCTCGCTGCTGACCAGGGCCGACGATCACTTCGTCATCGCGAAGACCGGGGACGAGGTGGCCCTGGAGTTCGAGGCCACGACCGATGCCCTGCCGCCGGGCTGGACCCGCACCTATCTGCTCAGGGGCGACGGCTACAGCAAGGAGATGGACGTGAACTCCGCGAGCCCCGACACGGTGGAGCCGCTGCCGTTCCACGGCATGTCTCGCTACCCGTACCCGGCAACGGAGCACTACCCGGAGACACCGGAGCACCAGGCGTATCGTGAGCAGTTCAACACGCGGCGCATCACGCGAGCCATACCGAAACTGTGATGCCTATATGCCCATCGTGCGTTTCAGAATGTAGTGCCCGGCTTCAGCCGGGCTCCGTCAGGTCCGCCTGAAGGCGGACACTACATCAGGTTCTGAAACGCCATCCGTTCGGCGACGATCCGAAATGACCATGCATCACTTGAGATACGCGGCGGCCGCCTGCCAGACCGATGTGCCGAACCCGGCGCATCGCGGCGGCATGCGCGCCAGCACCACGCGCATCGTGGACATGATCGATGCGGCCGTGGCGGGAGCGGCGCCGTTCCTGCCGGTACGGCTGATCGTGTTCCCCGAGTTCGCGCATGCCGCGCCGGTGTATCCGTCGGTGGCCGACCTGCTGAAGCACCTGACCGTGCCGATCCCGAACGAGCACACCGAGCGCCTGCACGCCAAGGCCCGCGAGCACGACGTCTACATCCAGAGCGGCTCGATGCTCGAGGAGGATCCGAAGTACCCGGGCGTCGTGTTCAACACGACGTGTCTCATCGGACCCGAGGGGATTCTGTACAAGTACCGGAAGGTGAATCCCTGGATCCCCTACGAAGTGCACAGCAGCCCACTCGATATCCCCGGGTACGACGAACCGCTCTTCCCGGTGGCGGACACGAAGATCGGCCGCCTGGGCTGCGCCATCTGCTACGACTGGCTGTTTCCGGAAGCCATCCGGCAGCTCGCCGCGAACGGCGCCGAAGTGCTCATTCGCGTGTCGGCCTACATGGACCCGTGGGGGGCCACCGAGCCGATGAACTGGTGGACGCTCGTCAACCGCACGCGCGCCATCGAGAACATGGCGTATGTCGTTGCGGCGAACCAGGGCGCGGCGCTGAAGCACTATCCTCCCTACTCGTGGCCCGGTGGTTCGCAGATCGTGGATTTCGATGGACGTCTCGTCACGGAGGCATCGCCCGGGCCCGGCGAGCGCATCGTCGTCGGTCCGGTGGACATCTCGGCGCTGCGGCATGAGCGGGCTTCGCGGGTCGGGCACCATATGCTGTCGCACCTGCGGACCGAGGCGTATCCCGTGTATCGAGGCGAGGGCTACCAGCCGCGTGTCGACGCGTCCGCACCGCTGACCTATGAAGAGAACAACACGCGCATCGCCGAGGCCAAGCGCCGGTTCGAGCAGGGGAGCAGTGGTGGTCGATGAGCTGATGGTCCGCCTGACGGCGGACCCCACGAGTGAACGCGCCGCAGCCACAGGGACCGGTTTCGAACGCCGTCGCGCCGCGTCGGTCGTGGGGGCCGGCTTGAGCCGGACCTGTAGTGCCCGCCTTCAGGCGGGCCTTCTGGCGCTCACGCTGACCGCTGCGTGTGGTGGCTCGGTACCTCAATCCGACGCGCCCGCCGCGGCGACGAACGCGCCTGCCGCCGAAGCGGTCGAATGGTTCACCGACGTCGCGACAACCGCCGGCATCGACTTCACCCATGTGAACGGCGCGACGGGGAAGTTCTACTACCCCGAGATCCTCCCGCCGGGCGTGGCGCTGTTCGACATGGATAACGACGGCGACCTCGACGTGTACCTTGTGCAGGGGCAGCCGCTCGGCGCGGCGAATACCGACCCAGCGCTGCGTGGACGGCTGTATCGCAACGACCTCGACGCGGCTGCTGGACCGACGTCGCTGAAGTTCACCGACGTCACCGGGCAGAGCGGCATCAACGCGACCGGTTTCGGCTTCGGCGCGGCCACCGGCGACGTGGACAACGACGGCTTCACGGATCTCTATCTCACGAGCTTCGGCGGCAACACGCTGTACCGGAACAACGGCAACGGCACGTTCACCGATGCCACGAAGGCGAGCGGCACGGCCAACCAGCCCGGCTTCGGGGTGTCTGCGGCGTTCGTCGACTACGACCGTGACGGCGCGCTGGATCTCTACGTCGGCAACAACGTGAACTACCGCGGGCTCGACAAGGAAACCGTCTGCCCGAACCCGGCCGGTGCACGCGACTATTGCCCCCCGCAGATCTACGGCGGGTTCCCGGATCGTCTGTTCCACAACGACGGCAAGGGCCGCTTCACCGACGTGTCGCTGAAGGCCCTGCCGGGCCTGCGACCGAGGCCTGCCCTGGGTGTGTCGACGGCCGACTTCGATGGCGACGGCTGGATCGACATCTACGTGGCCAACGATGGTGAAGACAACCTGCTGTGGTTGAACCAGAAGAACGGCACCTTCCGGGAGGCGGCGCTTGCGAATGGGGCGGCCGTGACTGGTGAGGGCAAGGCCGAGGCGAGCATGGGCGTCGACGCTGGCGACTTCGACAACGATGGTGACGAAGACCTGTTCATGACGGAGCTGACCAGCCAGGGCTTCAACCTGTACGTGAACGATGGCAGCGCGCGCTTCCGCGACATGGGCGCGGCGTCGGGCCTCGGTCCCGCCAGCCAGCAGTACACCGGGTGGGGCACGAGCTGGTTCGACTACGACAACGACGGCTGGCTCGACACCTTCACCGCGAACGGCACCATCATCACGCTCGAAGGACACACGAACGCCTTTCCGTACGACCAGCATCGGCTGCTCTTCCGCAACCTCGGGAACGGGCGCTTCGAGGACGTGACGTCGAAAGCCGGCAGCACGTTCGCCCTGTCGGAGTCTGGCCGCGGTGCGGCGTTCGGCGACGTGGACAACGACGGCGACGTGGACATCCTCGTCGGCAACGACGCTGGCCAGGCGCGGCTGCTCCTCAACCACGTCGGCAACCGTCAGCACTGGGTCGGCCTGCGCGCCGTCGGGGCCGCCGCCCCGCGCGACATGCTCGGCGCGAGGGTGGGCGTCACGGGCGCGGACGGCAAGACGCTCTGGCGCCGTGTGCGGGCGGACGGCAGCTACGCGTCCGCGAACGACCCGCGCGTGCTCGTGGGTCTTGGTGCGACGGCCGGACCGGTCCGTGTCCAGGTGAAGTGGCCCGACGGTCGCGACGAGACCTGGAGCGCCGTGCCGATCGACCGGTGGACGACGCTGAAGCAGGGTGAGGGGAAGTGAGGCGAAGTCTCACAGCGGTGTGCCTCGCGCTGGGGCTTGTGGCGGCGGGCTGTTCGTCGCCCGGTTCCACCGGACAGGCGGGCAACGCCCCGGCTTCCGCCCAGGCCGCGGCACCGCTGCCGGACATCTCGAAGCTCGTCCCGTCCGTGCAGCGACAGATCACCGAGCAGCACGACTGGCTGGTGACGACGCTGGCCAGGCCAGACGCGACGGCCATCGACAAGGCCAACGCGCACGGCGAGCTGGGACGGCTGTTCATGGCAGCACAGATGCCAGACGCCGCGCAGGCCGAATTCACGGCCGCGCAGTCGTTCAATGCGTCCGACTACCGGTGGCCATACTTCATGGCCCAGCTCGCGAAGAGTGCCGGCGACCTTGCGAAGGCCCAGTCGCTCTTCGAGCACGTGCTGCAGCTGAAACCGGACGACATGGACTCGCTCGTCTGGCTCGGCGATGTGTCGCTGGCCGCGGGCAAGCTGGACGTCGCGGAGCGATCCTTCGCCCGGGCGTTGCAACTCGATCCCAACTCCGTGTCAGCGAAGTACGGCGCCGGGCGCACGGCGCTCGCGAAGGGCGACAACCGCGCGGCGGTCTCACACCTCGAGTCGGCGCTGAGCCTGAACCCGAAAGCGACGGCCGCCCACTACCCCCTGTCCCAGGCGTACGCGGCGCTTGGCGACATCGCGAAGTCGTCAGAGCACCTGAGTCAGCGTCGCGATGGCCGCATTGCGCCGCGTGACACGCTGATGGTGGAACTCGACTCGCTGCTGCAGAGCCCGCAGAGCTTCGAGACCCTCGGCATCCGCAGGCTGGACGAGGAGAACTGGGAGGGGGCGGCCGAGATGTTCCGCAAGGGACTCGCGCTCGCGCCCGACCAGCCGTCGCTGCACCACCGGCTCGCCACCGCCCTCAGCATGATGCAGGACGAGAAGGGCGCGCTCGCGGAGTTCGAGACGGCGGTGCGGCTCTCGCCCGAGTACTTCCCGTCGCAGTTCAGCCTCGGCGTCATTGCCCAGGAGAAGGGGCAGCATGCGCAGGCCATCGAGCGGTTCACCGCGGCGCTGAAGGCGCGGCCGACCTACACCGAAGCGCGACTGCGCCTGGCGTCGAGCCTGCGCCGGACGGGCAGGCTGGCCGACTCCCTGGCGGCGTACCGCGAGGCGCTTGCCTCCGCACCCGACAACCCTGAGGCGCGCATGGGGGCGGTGATGGTGCTCTCGAAGCTGCGGCGCGACCGTGAGGCGCGGCAGATGCTCGAAACGTCGTTGACCGCGAACGGCGGCGACCTGGTCGTGATGCACGCGCTCGCGAGGCTCCTCGCCACGTCGCCGGAGGCGTCGGTGCGCGACGGCCGAAGGGCGATGGATCTCGTGCAGCAGATGATGCAGCGCGGCCGCACGCTCGAACTCGGCGAAACCTACGCGATGACCCTGGCCGAACTCGGGCAGTTCAAGGAGGCGCAGGGGCTGCAGCGCGAGCTCATTGCCGCGGCTGACCGGGCCGGAATGGCGCCGCTGAAGGCCCGGCTGGCCGCACGGCTCGCCCTCTACGACCGCGCCGACCCGTGCCGAACGCCGTGGACGGACGAGGAAATGCCCTGAGTGCACGTCGCGCCGGCTGAAGCCGGCGCCCACGATCGGTTCGAGACTCCGTGGATCGTGGGGGCCACCTTCAGGTGGACCCTCTGTGAAGAGAGAAGAGATGACCAGATTCCTGCGCCTCCTGGCGGCGTTCACGTTCTGCTTCGTCGCCAGTGGCTCGAGTGTTCTTGCACAGGCGCGTCCGCTCGCGATCAACAGCGCGACACCAGACGTGCAGGCCGGCACGGTGACGATTTCCGGGTCCGGCTTCGGCGCACGTCCGTTCGTGACGCTGGACCTCGTGCCGCTCAACCTGCAGCTGGCACTCGACCAGCGCGTGGTCGCCGTCGCGCCGCTCGGGATGATGCCGGAGGGGACCTACCTGCTGACCGTGACGCGAGGTGCGCAGGAGGGAGACACCGCGACCATCGAGCTGCATCTCGGCACCGAGGCGGCTGCGCCGGCCGTCGCGGCACCATCCCCGGCCGGGGGCACGGCTGCGCCCGGCACCGCCGGCGCCAGCGCCATGCCCGCCTCCTCCGACGTCGTCGGTCGCGTGGGTGATCGGGCGCTGACGCTGGCCGACGTCGACCGTGAGTGGCAGCGGACCGACCCCGAGGGGTTCCTCGTGGCGAGCCGTCGGCTCTACGATGCGCGCCGAAAGGTGCTGACCGACATGGTCAACAACGAGCTGCTCGCGCGTGAGGCGTCGTCGCGCGGCCTGACGGTCGAGGCACTGCTGAAGGAGGAACTGCCGAAGCGGAGCGTCGCGATGCCCGACAACGCGGTGACATCGCTCTACCAGAGCATGGGCGACCGGACGCGCGGCGCTTCCATCGACCAGCTGCGGCCGGCGCTGCGCGAATACCTCGCGCGGCGCGTGGAGCCGGAACTCGCGAAGATGACGTACCTGGAGGAACTCACGAAGGTGTCGACACGGGCCGACATTCTGCTGCTGCCACCACGGGTCGAGGTGACACGCGAGCCGGACGACCCGGCGCTCGGGACGCCGACCGCGCCGGTCGAACTCGTGCTGTTCGGCGATTTCCAGAACCAGACCTACGCCCGCTTCGTGGCCGCACTGCCGCGGGTGCGCGAGATGTTCGGCGCGCGCGTGCGCGTCGTCTTCAAGCACCTTCCGGTGAACGATCCGGCGTCGATTGCCGCAGCCGAGGCGGCGGCGTGCGCGAACCTGCAGGGCAGGTTCTGGGCGTTCCACGACACGCTGCTCGGTGCCGCGGGCGCTCTCGACACTGCACGGTTCAAGAAGGTGGGCGCGGACGTCGGCGTCGACCGTGCGCGGTTCGACGCGTGCGTCGATGGCGAACAGACGCGCGACCGCATCGGGCGGGCGCTGGAGGAAGCACGTCGCTACGACATCCCCGGCCCCGGCGCCATTCTCGTGAACGGCCGGCTTGCGCCAGAGCCGCCGGCGTTCCTGCCGCCGTTCGAGTACTTCAAGCGCCTGGTCGAAGAAGAACTCGCCCGCCAGGCCCGCGAGGCGCGATAGGCGAGCGCCACACATGCGCCACACTAAAGTGTGGCGCTACGTACTGAAGTCGGCTTGGAAGGCGCGGAAGTCGTAGAGGCGCCAGTCGTAGCGCCAGGCTTAGCCTGGCGCCGGGCACTCGTGGGGTCCGGCTTCAGCCGGACCCTGTCAGGGCTCGACGATCGGCAGCACCTGGTTCGCGGCGACATCGGTGAGTGTCCTCGTCTTCCCCGACGGCCACTTCACCTCGATGCGCGACACCTTCGTGTCGGCGCCTAGCCCGAAGGTCAGCGTCAGCTCGCTCTGCGACGCGTAGCTCGACCCGCTGCGCACGACCTGCGTCTGCGTGCCGGAGGCCGAGCTGACCTTCACCTCGGCGCCGATGCCGCTGCGATTGGAGGTGGTGCCGCTCACCTGCACGCGCAGCCAGTGGCTGGCGTTCGCGCCGTCGTTCCGCAGTAGCACCGCCGGTCCGTCCAGCGTCGTCATCGCAATGTCGAGGTCGCCATCGGCATCGAAATCCAGATACGCCGCGCCACGCGCCATGACCGGCCGGTTGAACGCCCCGCCGAGCGCCGGCGAGATGTTCTCGAAGGTGACCGTGCCCGTGCCTGACCCGGCGCCGCGATTGCGGAGCAGCAGCGGCGTCTGGCTGATGCGTGCGCGGGCATCGCGTCCCTGCGACTCGTCGGTGCCCCCGTTGGCGGCGAAGATGTCCAGCCATCCGTCGAGATCCGCGTCGAGGAAGAACGTGCCCCACGTCACGGCGAGGAGGCTGGCCCGCCCGATCTCCGAGCGCGGGGCCACATCGCGGAACAGCGCGCCGTTGTCGTTGTGGTAGACACCGAGCATCTCGTTCACGAAGTTGCCGACGACGATGTGGGGCCTGCCGGAGCGGTCGTAGTCCGCGGCGTCGGTGCCCATGTTGGCGCGGGCGACGCCGTTCTCCGAGAGGGCGACCCCCGCCCGCACGGCCTCGTCGACGAAGCGTCCCTTGCCGTCGTTCCGATAGAGCTTCGCCGGCACGCGGTCGCTGCCGACGAACAGATCCGGCCAGCCGTCACCGTTGTAGTCGAGCACGGCGACGCCCATCACCTTGTCGCTCGGGTCGTCGAGTCCCGCGCGTGCGGTGGCGTCCTCGAAGCGCCCGCCGCCGAGGTTGCGATAGAGCTTCGGGGCCGCCGCCTTATACGCATCCGGGCCGCAGTAGCCGCGCACGCCGCCCTGCGTGCAGCGGACCTGCGTCTCCGCGGCCGGCGACCACTGGACGTAGTTCCCGATGAACAGGTCCAGCCGCCCGTCCTTGTCGTAGTCCAGCCACGCGGCGCTGACCGCGAACGTGGCGTTGCGGATACCGGCGGCCGCCGTCACGTCGGCGAAGCGGCCCGGCGCCGTGCTCCGCATCAGCCGCCCGCCATCGACCGTCGTCACGAACACGTCATCGCGGCCGTCGTTGTCGAAGTCGCCGACCGTCGCGCCAAGACCGTAGACATCGAGCGTGTCGAAGCCGGAGCCCCGGGTCACGTCGCTGAACGTGCCGTTCCTGTTGTTCCGGTAGAGGGCGTGCGCCGTCTTCGGACCGCCAGGCTTCCACGCCTTGCCATTGACGAAGAGCAGGTCCGGGGCGCGATCGCCGTCGACGTCCACGACGGCCACGCCGCCGCCGAAGAGTTCCGGATACCAGAACGCGCCGGACGCCCCGTTTTCGTGGACGAACGCGAGTCCCGCGCGGGCCGTGGCGTCCGCAAAGGTAAAGGGCGGACCGGCCGCAGACGCCGGTTGCCGGCCGGCAAGGGCCGGCAGGGCGACGCCGAGGGTCGCCATGAGTCCGAGCAGCGCGCGGCGGCAACGAGTGGAGTGAGGCACGGGGCCCCCATGATACCGCCCCGTGTCTGCTAGCATCGATTGCGATGGACAGGTCACGGTTCACGACCCTCGCGAAGAACTGGGAGGTCTTCGGCAGGCGCGATCCGCTCTTCGGGGTGTTGTCCGATCCGACCAAGCAGCACGGCCGCTGGCAGCAGGACGAATTCTTCGAGTCGGGCCGGGCGCACGTCGCGAAGCTGTTCAGGATCCTGGCGGCGCACGGCGTCACGCCGTCCGGCGGACAGGCGCTCGACTTCGGCTGCGGAGTGGGCCGGCTGACGCAGCCGATCGCCGAACACTTCCAGCACACGACCGGCGTGGACGTGGCGAAGTCGATGGTGGCCGTCGCGCGCCGGCACAATGCCTTGGGCTCGCGCTGCAGCTTCGTCGTCAACCCGCATCCCGACCTCCGGCAGTTCGAGACCGGGAGCCTCGACTTCGTCCACTCGTGCCTGGTGCTCCAGCACATCCCTCCGGACGTATCACCGGCCTACATCGCGGAGTTCCTGCGGCTGCTGAAGCCGGGCGGCTATGCGGTGTTCCAGGTGCCCGCGCAGGTCCTGACCGATGCCGAAATCGATGCGCGCCTCACGCTGCCGGCCGAAGGCTACCGCGCGCGCATCGAGGTCGACACCCTGCCGTCGCGCATCGAGGCGGGTACGAGCGTGACGATCGGGCTCCGCGTGACGAATACCAGTGACGCCCCGTGGCTCGCCGACATTCCGGGCGGCCGGCACATCTGCGTGGCGAATCACTGGCTCGACGAACACGGCGCCGTGGCGGTGGCCGACGACGGGCGGGCGAGGCTGCCGCACGATCTCGCGCCCGGGGAGTCCGGCATCGTGCGCCTCGACGTGATTCCGCCCGCACCGGGACGGTACCTGCTCGAACTGGATCTCGTGCAGGAGCGGATCTGCTGGTTCGCCCAGCGAGGAGCCACGACGCTGCGGGTGCCGATCGTCGTCGGGCCCGCACCGCCTCCCGTTCCGGCTCCGGCATCCCCGCCCGTGCAGCGCCCCGGGTGGTTCGCCAGGCTGCGTCAAAGGTTCGAGGGTCCCGCACCGTTCTTCGAGATGCACGTCGTTCCCCGCGACGTGGTCGAGCGGGTGGTCGCTGGAGCAGGCGGTCGCGTGCTCCACGCGATCGAGGACGGCGCCGCCGGTGCTGGCTGGATCAGCTACACCTACGTGTGCCGCAAGGACTGAGAACACGCACGGCTTGGGACTCCGGGCTTCATGTGAGTAGCGCCACACTTCAGTGTGGCGTCTGACGCCAGGCTGAAGCCTGGCGCTACGACAGGACGAAGGTGCGGCTGAAGCCGGACCCCACGATTACCCCGCGAGCCGACCATGCCGGGAGTCCCAAATCCCAAGTCCCAATTTCCTGGTCCCTAGTCCCTAGTCCCTAGCGCCGGAAGCCTCTGGCGGAAGTCGCCTGTGGTACCGTGTGCCGTCCCAGGAGGCGTGATGAACAAGGTGCATGGTGGTGTGCGTGCGGGGGTGTTGTGTGCGCTGGTGGCAGCGGGTGGCGGGCTCACCTGGATGGCGGCAGGTGAGCAGGCGTCGGCCCAGGCTGGCACGGCCCGGCACCGCATGACGAAGATCACCGAGACGATCTACCGCGCGGACGCGCCGGGCACACCCGGCATCAACTCCACCAGCTGGGTGTTCATCAACGACGCCGACGTGCTCGTGACCGACTCCGAGGGGTCGCCGGCCTCGGCGCGCTCCCTGCTGGACGGGGTGAAGTCGGTCACCGACAAGCCGGTGAAGTATCTCGTCGACACGCACTTCCACATCGACCATGCCTACGGCAACGCGGCGCTCCCGGCAACCGTCCGCGTGATCGGCAGCGACTTCACGCGGCGCATGCTGCTCGGGCCAGAGGCGCGCCAGGGCGTGACGTTCAGGAACTTCACCGATCCGATGCCGGGCCGCATCGACGGCCTGAAGAAGCAGGTGGCGGCCGAGACCGACGCCGCGAAGAAGGCGACGCTCCAGCAGCAGCTTGCCGCGGCGGAGGCGACACTTGCGGTCTACTCGGGGAACTTCCCGCTGCAGGCGCCGGACATCACGGTGAGCAACCAGATGTCGGTGTGGTCCGGCAGCAAGGAGTTCCGCATCCTGTTCATCGGACGGGCGCACACGGCCGGCGACCTGGTCGTGTATGTGCCCTCCGAGAAGGCGGCGGCGACCGGCGACATCCTCTTCAAGAGCATGGTCGGCTGGCAGGGCGACGCCTTCCCGAACGACCATCCCGCCACGCTCGATGCGCTGAAGAAGCTGGACCTCGAGCTGGTTCTGCCCGGTCACGGCGATCACATCGCGACGCGCGCGGCGATCGACACGTCCATCACCAACATGCAGAACTACCTGCGCGAGGAGTGGAAGCAGGCGTCTGCCGCCAAGCAGGCCGGTGCCTCGGCGGACGACGCGCTGAAGCGGATGGACATGACGGCGTTCACGGGTGCGTACGGCCAGGGTGTCGCCCCCTCGCTCGCCGCGGTGCGCCGCATCTACGACATCATCGACGGCAAGGCGATCGGCCAGTAACCGCTAATGACACCCTAGCCCATGGCCAGCGACCTCTTCACGTTCGGTGACTGCGAACTCGACGCCGCCGCGCGCCAACTCAGGAAAGCCGGCCGTCCTGTCACGCTGCCCCCGAGGCAGTTCGACCTCCTGCTGCTGCTGGTGAGCCGTGCCGGCGAGGTGCTGTCGAAGGACGCACTCGTCGAGGCCGCGTGGGCAGGGGTGGCGGTGACGGACAACAGCGTGGAGCAGGCCATCTCGGGCCTGCGCCGTGCGCTGTCGGGGCCGGACGGCACCTCACCCATCGAGACGCAGGCACGTCGGGGCTACCGCTTCACCGCGGACGTGCAGCGGGTCGAACGGCGCGCTGACGATGAGGCGCTCGAGGCGCTGCTGGCGCCGCACCGTGCGTGGATCGAGGGGCGCGCGGCGCTCGAAACACTCGAGCGCTCGCAGATCGTCCACGCACGCGAGGTCTTCGAGAAGGTGATAGCCAGTGTGCCCGACTCGGCGTCGGCGCACGTGGGGCTCGCGAACGCGTGTGTCATGCAGTTCGAGATGACGCGTACCGAGCTGAAGCCAGACCGGGAGGCGCTGGCCCGTGCCGCGACCCACGCGCGGGAGGCCTGCCGGCTCGATCCGAAGTACGGCGAAGCGTGGGCGACCCTCGGCTTCGTGCTCGATCGTACCGGGCGGCGGGACGATGCGCTCGCCGCGTCCAGGATGGCTATTGGGCTCGAGCCGGACAACTGGCGGCATCACCTCCGGCTTGCGTACGTGAGCTGGGGCGAGGAACGCCTGCGCGAGGCGCGCCGCACGCTCTCGCTGCTGCCCGGGTTCCCGCTCGCGCACTGGCTCGCGGCGACCGTTCACGTGGCGAGGCAGGCGTTCGACGAGGCGGAGCGAGAACTGGTCACCGGCCTCGCGGCGTTGGGGGCATCGGCGACCACGGGTGCCGACAGCCGCCATGAACCGCCGCACGGGCGGTTCGGCGCCGTCGCGCTGCACTGGCTGCACGGCCTGCTGCTGCTCGCGCGCGGCGACGAGGCGCAGGCGCTCGCCGCGTTCGAGCGCGAGCTGGCCGACGAGCACCTCGGGCAGTTGTACGCGCGCGAGTGCTGTGCGAACACGTACTACGCCATCGCGGCGGTCCGCTACGCGCACGACGATGGTGCCGGCGCGCGTCAGGCCTTGCTGGAAACGACGACGCGCCTGCCGCTGCATCCGGGCGCCCTGGCGGTACTCTCGGCGATGCAGGGCACGCCGTTCATCTCGCTGGTCGAGCGCGGCCGTGCCGTGCCGGGCGCTCCGCTTGCCGAACTGGCGCTCGGCGACGCAGTCGGTCACGCGTTGCGTGGTGACATGGACGCATCGATTTCGGCGGTCGACCGCGAACTGGCGTCGGCCCCTCCCGGCAGCGCGCTGTGGACCCTGCCGCTCGACCCCTTCCTCCGTCCCGCCCACGACGGTCGGTGGGCCGGCGTCCTCGCCGCCCTTCGCAACCGCGCCGCCTGAAGGCGCTTCAGGGTTTTTCAGCCGTCCGCGAAGGACTCGGCACCGCCCGTAGACCTACTGTCACAGCAGGAGGTCTCCAATGAAACGCCTGCTGATCGCTACCGCATTCCTGTTCGTCACCGCCCCTGTGTTCGCCCAGTCGTCCGCGCCGTCCAGCGCCCAGATCGCGCCCCCGGTCGCAAAGCGCCTGAGCCTGGCCGGCCCGCGCTACGGCTTCACGTTCCTCTCCGACGGCGTCGTCTCGAAACTGGCCAAGGACGACATCCAGGTGAAGAATGCCATCTCGCAGTTCGGGTGGCAGTTCGAACGGCAGTTCTACTCGAAAGAGGGTGGGCCGACCGTGCTGAACGAATGGGTGGTGCTTGCCGGTGGACTCGACCAGGGCGTGGTGCTGCCGAGCCTGAACTGGATGGTCGGCATGCGCACCCGCGACGGAGCCGAGTTCGGCATCGGCCCGAACATCACACCCGCTGGCGTGGCGCTCGCGATGGCCGCAGGCGTCACCTTCCGCGCGGGTGTGCTGAACATCCCGATGAACTTCGCCGTGGTGCCGTCGAAGGACGGCATGCGCGTGAGCATGCTGACCGGGTTCACGCTGCGCAAGTGAGTGCCATTCTAGTGCAGCGCAAGCGTGGGCTGGCAGGGCCGGCGAGGCTGGCTGGACTGTCTGTGAGCAGGCTGGCCTGCCCGGCCCGCCCGGCCTGCCCCTGAAGCTATTCGTAGTACTTCGCGTATCGCCCTCGGCGGAACAGGAACCCGCCGAGGGGACCGAGCCAGTCGAGCACGTAGTGCATGCCCTTCAGGTCGATCATCTCGATCAGGTTGCCGTCCATGTCCTTCGCGAAGAAGAACCAGTGGCCGCGGGGCGACTGCTCGGGTTTCGAGACGCACTCGACCCCCTTGCTCACGAGGTAGTCGTACCACTTCTGGCAGTTGCGCACGTTGAAGGAGTAGTGCGTGATGCCGGTGCGGTTCCACGGGATCTTCGCCTCGGGCGGCAGCTTCGGCTCGAACGAGAAGATCTCGAGGATGCCGCCGCCGGGCGCGCGCACCCAGCCGATCTTGCAGGCCGGGGCCGGGCCGTCCACGCCGAAGAAGGCGCGCACGCGGTCGGGCGGCGCATCGGACACGCCCACCAGCGGACAGCCGAAGACCTCGGAGTAGAACTTCACCGCCTTGTTGAAGTCCGACACGGTGATACCGATGTGGCTCAGGGATCGTGCTTTCACGCTAAGTGCTCCGCGCGGATGTGATCGGCGACGCGCAACGCCTGGGCGATGATCGTCAGCCCCGGGTTCACCGCGGCCGACGAGGGGAAGAATGATGCATCGACAACGAAGAGGTTGTCGATGTCGTGGGTGCGGCAGAAGGTGTCGAGCACCGAGGTCTTCGGGTCGGTCCCGAAGACGAGCGTCCCGCACTGGTGCGTCGTGTTGCGCGTGCGGTGCGAGTAGGCCATCACCTTCCAGAACCCGAGCTGCTTCAGGGCCCGCGTGAACCGGCGCACCAGTTCCTCGTGGGCGCGCTCGTTGTTGGGCGCGTAGGTCAGCCGGATCCGGCCGTCCCTCTCGACCGTGACGCGGTTGTCCGGATTCGGAAGGTCTTCCGACATGACCAGCCAGTCGACGCCGCGCGCCACCCAGGCGTCGTACGCCCAGAGCGGAATCCACGGGACGACGATCTGCGCCATCACGCCGTGTGTCCGCCCCTGCGACTGGATCTGGCCGAGCGGATAGCCGGTCTCGGGGTTCGACAGGTAGAAGTCGTTGACCGCCACCGTCTTCTGGAACACGTCCCCGTTCACCCGGAGCGGGTGGAACCCCTGCATCATCGTCGCGAGGTGGGCCATGTAGCGGCGGCCGACCAGGCCCGACGAATTGGCGAGTCCGTCCGGGTGCCGCTCCGTGGCCGAGCGCAGCAGCAGCGCGGCCGAGTGCACCGCGCCGCACGACGACACGATGATCGGCGCGCGGAGCGTCAGGACCTCCCCGGCGTGCTCCACTTCGACCGCCTCCACCCGCCGGCCGGCCGCGTCGGTCAGGAGCCGTCGTGCGTACGCGCCGGTCAGCAGTTCGACGTTGGCGTGGGCGGTGGCCGGGATCACCGCGCACACCTCGGCGTCGCTCTTCTTGCGGAGCCTGCAGGGGAACGAGTTGCAGGTGTTGCACAGCACGCAGCCGCCTGCTTCGCCGGGCTGGACCAGGCCGAGGGGCAGGGGCGAGGGATGAAGCCCCATGCCCTTCAGCTGTGCGACCACGGACGACATGTTCGGCGCGTGCGGGATGGGAGCCTGGGGCCACGGCCCACGCGGCGGTTCGGTGGGATCGTGCCCGACCTCGCCGTGCACGTGGTACATCTGCTCGGCCCGTGCGTAGTACGGTTCCAGCGTCTCGTAGGCGATCGGCCAGGCCGGAGACACGCCGTCGGCATGCCGCACCTCGCCGAAATCCTCGCGCCGCAGCCTGTAGAGCACGCTGCCCCAGAACTTCGTGTTCCCGCCGACGTTGTAGTGCGTGTAAGGCTGGAACAGCTCGCCCTTCTCGTCGAGCCAGCGGTCCGTCGTGCGGTAGCGCAGGTACTTCCAGACCGCTTCCGGACTCCAGTTCTCCGGCTCCGACGGTACCGCCTCGCCGCGCTCGATGATGAGGATGCGGGCGCCGGTGTCGGCCAGGGCGGCGGCGAGTGTCCCGCCGCCTGCGCCGCTGCCGATGATGATGAGGTCGTAGTGATCGGACCGGGGGGCACGCACGCTACCCGACGCTGGCATAGATCCGTTCCATCAGGGCGTGGTCTTCGAGCGCGCGTTCCAGGCTCATCTCGGGTGCGCGTCCCTGCGCGATCGACGCCGCGAAGTCGCGGTACATCGCCTTGTAGCCGCGGATGTCGTACAGCAGACCCGGTATCGAGGCGCGTAGCCCAGCGGCACCGTGCGCGAAGACGAAGAGCCCGTTCGACTCGAACGTGATCGAGCCTGTGCGTCCCATCAGCTTCGACATGCGCAGGCCCTGGAAGACCGAGGGGATTTCACGGGAGTAGTAGATCGTGCCGACCGCATCGTTGTCGTAGCGGAACGCCACCATCATGCTCTTGACGCGCCGATCGGGGCCCGTGCGCGATACCGACGGCCGGTACCCCTGGATCGCCGTGATGCGCGGACCGAGGCTGCCCGCGATGTGGAGCCAGTGGATGCCCTCTTCGAAGAAGGCATCGCCCCCGGCCATCGCCTCGTCATTGCGCCAGTCGTCGGCAGACTTGAGCCGCAGCGCCACGGTCGAGAACTGCGCGAACACCATCTCCCCGATCGCATCGTCGGCCAGGAGACGCCGGAGCGTGACGCAGAGCGGCTTGTAGTGATCGTTCTCCCCGACGAGGACGACGCGTCCGGCGCGGTCGCGCGCCTCGCGGACCGTCGCGTAGTCGGCCAGTGTGGGGAAGGCCGGCTTCTCGACCAGCACGTGCTTGCCGGCGGCGAGCGCCGCGAGCGTCAGCTCGAGGTGGTATCTCGGCGGCACCGCGACGACGACGGCATCGACCGCGGGGTCGGCGATGGCGGCCTCGTAGCTCGAGTACGCCTTCGCGCCTCCCCAGCGGCGCCGGTAGTCCTCGGCCCTGGCCGCGTCGCGGCTCGCGTAGCTCGGCACGATGAGCGGGCGCAGCGCCTTCAGGTGGCGGCTGTGCACGCGCGTGATGAAGCCACAGCCGAGGAAGGCGAGGCGAAGGGGTCCTGGTGCAGAGCTCATGCGTCGTCGAACACTTCATTCAATCACAAGGTCGGAGGATTGGTGACCTGGCGAATGGGTGAGGTGACGAATTCGGCCCTGCGGGCCGAAGGCTTGCACAGGTGGCCGCGTGGCACCGTGCGCGCTGACCAGGTCGAACCTGCTGAACGGATACCTGAACGCCCTGCCCGCGCTCCTGCGCGCCGCGCGCTCGGAGATGGTGCCTGTCGCCGGTTCGACCCTCCGGATCCCCGGGCCACCCGGCGTTCGCGCGTCGGTCGTGGCCGGTAACGTGCGGATGCGCGCGCTGCTGGACGCACTGCTCCGTCCGGGCGACACCGTCGTCGACGTCGGGGCAAATATCGGCGCCATTGCGGTGCATGCCGCGCGGGTCGTCGGTCCGAGCGGCGTGGTGGTCGCGATCGAGCCGGCCCCGGACAACCTGGGGCTGCTGCGCGAGAACCTGGCGCGGAACGGGCTCTCACATGTGCAGGTCGTGGCCGGGGGCGCGGGTCCCCAGCGTGCGCGGCGGACCCTGTTCCTGAGGGGGGCGGTGAGTGCGGTCAACAGCTTCTACGCCGAGAGCTGCTACGGGACCGTGAGCGGGACGACCGAGGTGGAGGTGGCGCCGCTGGACGATCTCGTACCCGGACCGGCGCGACTCGTGAAGATCGACGTCGAGGGGGCTGAGCTCGAGGTGCTCGAGGGCATGTCCCGCCTGCTGTCGAGCCCTGCGTTGACCCTCGTCGTGGAGTGGCATCCGCTCCTGCAACGCGCCGCCGGCGCCGAAACCGACGCGCTGCCGCACTGGCTGCTCGCGCGCGGCTTCACGCTGCACGCGGTTGGACACCTCTCGTGCGCGGAACTCCAGCGGCACGAGATCGAACCGCTGATGAGGAACCTGATGCGGCGGGGTCGTCCCGTGGAGCTGCTCGCGACCCGTCCCTAGGGACCCGCCCTACCTGGTGCGGGGCAGTTCCTCGCGCAACTGCTCGGCAATGGTTACCCGACGCCAGCGATTCGGCCTGCTCTCGATGGCCAGAATATTGGCCGCGGTCGGATCGGTTCCTGTACCGTCTGCCCGGAGTTCACCGGATCGCCCGGCGGCAGGCACGGGGCCTGTTGACACTCGGCGTGTCACGGCACAAGATTCCTGCTGCTGGGCTCGCGAGGGGCGGGTTCGAGCCAGGGTGCCCGATCGCATGAGTCCGTCCGAGCTGTCCTTCACGCTTCGCAACGACCGCAGTGAGATCCTGCGGATGTTCTCGTTGCTCGAAGGGTTCTGCCAGACCCACCAGATCGCCGAAGACGACATGTTCAACGTCCGCCTCGTCCTCGACGAAGCGGTCATCAACGTCATCGTCCATGGGTACGAGGACACGGCGGAGCACCTGATCAACGTCTCGCTCAAGCTCGAGGCCGGCGTCCTGTTCGTCCACATCGACGACGACGGCGTGGAGTACAACCCGCTCGAGGCCCCGGCCCCCCGCTTCGACCTGCCGATCGAAGAACGGCGGATTGGCGGCCTGGGCGTCCACATCATGAAGACCATTGCCCGCGACGTCCGCTACACGCGCGTGGACGGCCGGAACCACCTCGATATCGAGGTGGTGATCGGGCAGGACGGCGCCGCAGGGAACTGACGCCGGCTCGCTGTGCCCGCAGGGGCGACGCGATGCACGCGAGCGGTTCTGAGGTCGACGCCAACACCCGGGCTCGAGGAGGAGAGTTGTGCGGAACGTGCTCACGCTCGGTCGTCTCTTGGCGGTGTCCCTGGCGGTTGCCTCGCCCGCCTTTGCGCAGCAGGCGCCAGCGGCCTCCCCCACACCGAACGACTACAGCCGCGACGCGAACTGGCTGTGCCGACCCGGTGTGCAGGGCGCCTGCGACATCGATCTGTCGACGACGGTGGTGGCGGCTGACGGGTCGCTGAAGCAGGAGCCGTTCACGGCGGCGGCGAACCCGCCGGTCGACTGCTTCTACGTCTATCCCACGATTTCGACCGACGCGGGCACCTACAGCGACATGACGCCCGACGCCGCTGAACTGAATGTCATTGCGCAGCAGTTTGCCCGCTTCAGGCAGGTCTGCCGGGTCTTTGCGCCCTCGTACCGGCAGATTACGCTCGCCGGGTTGCGCCGGGTGATGAGTGGCGGACTGGGGGCGCTCTCCTCTGGTCCCCAGTACACCGACGTGCGCGACGCGTGGCGCTATTACCTCGAGCACGACAACAAGGGCCGTGGCGTCGTGCTGATCGGCCACTCGCAGGGGTCGTTCATCCTCCAGGCGCTCATTGCCAACGAGATCGACGGCAAGCCGGATCAGAAGCGGCTGGTGTCCGCGATCCTCATGGGCGTGACCATCCAGGTGCCGACCGGGAAGGATGTGGGCGGGTCGTTCAAGAGCGTGCCGCTCTGCCGCACAGCGTCGGACACTGGCTGCCTGATCACCTTCTCCACGTATCGCTCCACGGTGCCGCCGCCGGCGAATGCGCTCTTCGGCCACGTGACGGAGGCGGGAATGTCTGCCGCGTGCACCAATCCCGCAGCGCTTGCAGGCGGGAGCGGCGCACTCCATGCGTACCTCGATGCGAAGGGGCGCACGATCACCACACCGAGCCCGGTGAAGCCCTGGGTGTCCAGCGGCGCGGCGGTGGACACGCCGTGGGTGAGTGTGCCCGGCCTGTTGACGGCCGCGTGCCGGACCAACGACAACGCGACCTACCTCGAGATCACGGTGCACGGGAACCCCGCCGATCCGCGCGTGGACGACATCATCGGCGACCTCGGCGCCGGCCAGCAGGTGCTCGCGAACTGGGGGCTGCACCTGGTCGACGTGAACCTCGCGATGGGCAACCTCCTCGACATCGTCGCGCAGCAGTCGAAGGCCTTCACGGCTGCGTTCTGATTCCGCAATGTGTAAGATCCAACATGCCCTTCGGACGTGTCCTTCGCAGCGAGTGGCTGCTCGATCCTGACCTCGTCTACCTGAACCACCCTACAGTCGGTGCAACTCCGCGCGTCGTGCTCGCGGCGCAGCGTGCCATCCAGGACGAGACCGAACGTAACCCGAGCCGATTCCAGCTCCGTGAGCTGACCGATCACGCCGTGGGCAAATGGCGTCCGGCCAAGCCGCGCCTGCGCGAGGCGGCCGAGGCCGTGGCGGCGTTCGTCGGGGCCCGCGGCGAGGACCTGGTGTTCGTGGACAACACCACGACCGGCGCCAACGGCGTGCTGCGGTCGTTTCCGTTCGAGCCCGGAGACGAGGTGCTGGTCAGCGACCTGGGCTACGGCGGCGTCACGCGCGCGGCCATCTTCGCGGCGGGCCAGCGCGGCGCAACGGTCAAGGTGGTGACCGTGCCGCACCCGTTCGAGGCCGGGGCAATCGTGGATGCCTTCGTGGCCGCGGTGGGTCCGCGTACGCGGCTGGCGATCGTCGATCACATTGCGGCCGATGCGGGGCTGCTGCTGCCGCTCGCGGACATCGTGGCGGCGCTCAAGGCGCGTGGTGTCGCCGTGCTGGCCGACGGGGCGCACGGGCCAGGCGCCATGGCGCTCGACGTGCCGTCCTTCGGCGCGGACTGGTACGTGGCCAACCTGCACAAGTGGGCGTTCGTGCCGCGCAGCAGCGGCTTTCTCTGGACGAGTCCGGAACGGCAGGCGTCCACGCACCCGGCGGTCACCTCGTGGGGGCTCGGCGAGGGCTACACCACCGAGTTCGACCTGCCCGGTACGCGCGACGCGTCGGCCCACCTGGCGGCACCGGCGGCGCTGGCGTTCTTCGACACCCTCGGCGGTGCGCCCGCCGTCTACCGCTACATCCACGACCTGGCGCTCACCGGGGCGCAGATGCTCGCCGAGCGCTGGGGCACGGTCCTCAACTCACCGGCGTCCATGATCGGGTCGATGGGCACGATCACGCTGCCCGCGTCGCTCGGCGCGACGGCAGACGATGCGGCGGTTCTCAGGGATGCGCTGCTCTTCGAGGACCGGATCGAAGTGGGCCTGAGCGCCGCGCGTGGGCGTCTGCACGTCCGCGTGGCTGCCGCCGTCTACAACGACCTGGACGACTACGAGCAACTGGCCGCCGCCATCGAACGGCGGCTGTAGTGGGCAGGGATCAGGGATCAGGGATCAGGGGATGTCGCCGTCCTCGGCCCCGATCGTGGGGTCTGGCTTCAGCCAGACCATCCGACCCGAGCGGACAGGCCCCGAAGCCGGCAGCTCTGAGCCTGAAGCCTGTTAGGATGGCGCCCATGAAAGTGCTCATCGCCATCCTGCTCGGGGCATTCACCACGTTGTGGGCGCCCGGTGCCGTCTCCGCCCAGAACATCACCGAGTGGAGTTCCGAGAACCGGATCACGCTCGCGTTCAAGGTGAACCCGGACGCCCTGCAGAAGCTGCTGCCGGCGGGGTGGGTGCCGGTGCCGTCTACAGCGGCGGGCACGCCCGGCGCGAACCTGAATGTGACGATGATGGAGCGTGTCATCGTGCTGGACCCGCAGGGTAAGCCGCTGCGCACCGGGAGCTCGCGCTACATGGTGCTGGGTGTGCCGGTCCGGAACACACTGACCGGCCAGACGAACACCATGATCGCCGGCGGCCTGTCGCCCGAAGGGCCTGGTGCGTACGGGGTCTACCTGACGGCGACGACGGCGACCGTGGAGCGGACCGTCAGCGGCGAGGCCGAGGCGCATGCGCGGGTGCAGGAGGCATGGACCTTCGCCGCGGCGTCAGGCGAACGCGTGGAACTGCGCGTGGCGTACCGGCGTGGCCCGGTCTCGAAGGTGCACGTAGAGCAGGTGCTGCGGTCCGCGAAGACGCCAACCTTCCAGCGCACCTACCGCATCGACCAGGCGGGCGACGTCGTGCGGAGTGCGTCCACACCAGACCGGGTGGACCAGTTGTCATTCAAAGCAACCGGACCAGCACTCGCGCCGATATTCAACGGCAGCGAGCAGTTGCTCGGCGTCACCACCATCCCGTACTACGTGCGCGAGATCTCGATCCCGTAGAATCGGCAGCCCCGCTGATGTCTTGAGGCCGTCAAGGTGTCGGTCTGCCGACACCTCCTGTACTCCCGGGCTCGCCTGACTTTTACGGATTTACACACAAATCTGCGAATGCGTCGGCTCCGCCTCAGCGGCAGAGGCGATGCTTGTAGAACCGGCATGCGTTCCTCGCCCGATGAGGTCACCAGGCGACCCTCCAGCCGGCTGTACCAGCCGGACCTGCCCGTCGACCCGATCGAACAGCTCGGTTCGACGCTGGAGGCCATCTCGACCGACGTGGCGCGGCGCGAGGAAGAACTGAACCGCCTCGTCCGGCAGATCCGGGTGGAGCGGAACCAGTTGCTCGACGCGGTGCTGAACCGCATGTTCGAGGGCTTCTCGGGGTTCATCCCGTTCGACCGGATCATCTGCTCGTTCCTCGCCGACCGGGGCGCCTCGACCGTGGCGTACTGGATGCGGGCGCGCGAAAGCGCGGTCTCCATTCCCGTCGGCTACACGTCGCCCGTGGCCGACAGCGGCTTCTACGAGCTGCTCCGGCACGACCGGCCGCTCATCATCGACGACCTGCCCACGTTCGTGGCCTCGCGCCCGAGCAGCGACCTCCTCCACCGGCTGGCCGACGATGGGGCGCGGTCGAGCCTCACGTGCCCGCTCATTGCCGACGGCGCCCCCCTGGGCTTCCTGCTCTTCACGAGCAACCAGGGCAGCACCTATCAGCCGCATCACATCGCGGCCTTCCAGCGGCTCGCCGAGCAGGTCTCCATCGTCGTCCAGAAGACCCGCAGCTACGGGCAGGGTCTGACACAGGGCAAGCGGCTGCTGGCCGAGAAGCGCCGGCTGCAGCAGGCGGCGACCACCGACACGCTGACGGGTGTCCTGAACCGGCGCGGGCTGGACGAGGCGCTCGCCAGGGCCTGGCGCCGCCACAGCCACGGGCACGGCACGTTCGGCGTCATCATGTGCGACGTCGACCGGTTCAAGGACGTGAACGACACCCACGGGCACGCGGTGGGTGACCGCGTGCTCGCGGAAACGGCGCACCGGCTCTCGCAGGGCCTCCGCAGCCAGGATGTGTTCGGCCGCTACGGCGGCGAAGAGTTCCTCGCCGTGGTGGACACGGCAGACGACGGGCGGCTGGTGGAAGTGGCCGAGCGGCTCCGGTCGCTGGTCGGGCGTGCGCCGCTGTCTGGCATCCGCGTCACGGCCAGCTTCGGCGTTGCCGTGGCGGCCCGCCACGCGACGCTGCCGGGCCTCTGCGTCAGCGTGGACCGCGCGCTCTATGCCGCCAAGCAGCAGGGGCGGGACCGGTGCGTCCTCGCCCAGGGGGACTAGGGCTTCCGGAGATGGTCCCGCTCCAACCTCCAACCTCCAACCTCCGAATTTCTGACTTCTGACTTCTAAGTTCTGAGTTCCCCTGAGCCGCCGTTCGTCCCCCTTTTCCGGTCATTCGTCGGGCCGCCTCCACAGGACCCGGCGCCTGGCGTAGTCTGGGTCGGTCGAAAGCGTCCACCGCCGTTCGACAAGCGGGTGACCTGGAACGGCCAGCCGGCGCGTGCCGTCTTAGGGCCTGAAGCCCGAGGGCACACGCGCGGCCACAAGCCGGCCAGCGCCGACGCCAAGAGCCGGAGCCGCAACACCGCTGTCAGAGCCGAAGCCCAGCGCCCACGGCCCAATTGCCCATAGCCCTGATGCCTACTCTCAAAGACGAACTCGCCGCACTCAAGATCGAGCGCCCTCCCGAACGGCAGTCCAGGCCCTGGATCAAGTGGGTGGTGCTGCTGGCCGTCCTGGCCATTGCCGGCGTCATGGCCATGCGCGTGGCGAACCGGCCGCGCCCGGTCGAGGTCGAGACCGCCGTGGTCACACAGCGGGCGGCCGGCGTCCAGGCCTCGGTGCTCAACGCCTCCGGCTACGTCACGGCCCGCCGGCGGGCCACCGTGTCCTCGAAGATCACCGGCAAGGTCACGGAGGTGAACGTCGAGGAGGGGATGGCGATTCGCGAGGGGCAGATCCTGGCCCGGCTCGACGATTCGCAATACCGTGCCTCGCTCGCCCTCGCCGAGGCGCAGGCCGAGGCCGCACGCCGGAACGTGCGCGAGAGTGAAGTGCGGCTGGCCGAAGCCCGGCTTACGCTCGAGCGTGCCGAGCGCCTCGCGGCCGACCGGCTGAACACGAAGGCCGACCT
Source organism: Vicinamibacterales bacterium (assembly GCA_046331345.1). GTDB lineage: Bacteria > Acidobacteriota > Vicinamibacteria > Vicinamibacterales > CAVVIG01 > CAVVIG01. Next base: position 51,130 of record JAXLRA010000013.1, read on the forward strand.
CGACACCGCGAAGGCGAGCGTGGACTCGCTCCTTGCCCGCATCGAGGCCTCGCGCGAACAGGTGCGGGTCGCCGAACGGCAGATCGACGTCGAGCGCACGAACCTCGACAACACCATCGTCCGCGCGCCGTTCGCGGGCATCGCGGTGTCGAAGGACGCGCAGCCGGGCGAGATGGTCTCGCCCAATTCAGCCGGCGGCGGCTTCACCCGCACCGGCATCTGCACGCTCGTCGACATGCGGTCGCTCGAGGTCGAAGTCGACGTGAACGAAACCTACATCAACCGCGTCGAGGACGGCCAGCCGGTGACCATCGTGCTGAACGCCTATCCCGACTGGAACATCTCTGGGCACGTCATCACAACGGTGCCCAAGGCCGATCGCCAGAAGGCGACCGTGCTGGTGCGCATCGGGTTCGCGCAGCTGGACCCGCGCATCCTGCCCGACATGGGCGTGAAGGTCACGTTCATGAAGCAGGCGGAAGCCCCGGCCGCTGGCGCGTCTGACCGGCCGGTCCTGCTGGTGCCGAAGGCGGCCGTGCGGACCGAGAACAACCAGACCTACGCCTGGGTCGTGAACGCAGGCGTCGTGGATCGCCGCGCCGTGCGCACCGGCGGTTCGGATGCCGACAAACTCGAAATCGTTGCCGGTCTCTCGTCCGGCGAACGGGTCATCCTCTCGCCGCCCGCCGGACTCGCCTCCGGGGCGGTGGTGGTGACGAAGTGACGGCGGAGCAGACCATGAGCGAGACGGCGCTGGTACGGATTCGCGACGTACACAAGTTCTACACGCGCGGCAGCGAGCGGGTCGACGTGCTGAAGGGCGTGAGCCTCGATATCCCGCACGGCGACTTCCTGGCGCTGATGGGACCCTCCGGCTCCGGCAAGACGACGCTGCTCAACATGCTGGGCGGCATCGACTCGCCGACGCAGGGACTCATCGAGGTTGCGGGCGTCTCGATCGGCAACCTCTCGGGCAGCGCGCTCTCGCGCTGGCGTTCCACTCACGTCGGGTTCGTGTTCCAGCTCTACAACCTGCTGCCGGCCCTCTCCGCCGAGCGGAACGTGGAACTGCCGCTGCTGCTCACGAAGCTCTCGAGGAAGGAGCGGCGAGCCCGCGCCAATCTCGCCCTCAAGGTCGTCGGCCTCGCCGAGCGGGCGAACCACTACCCGCGCCAGCTCTCCGGCGGGCAGGAGCAGCGCGTCGGCATTGCCCGCGCCATCGTCACCGACCCGACGCTGTTGCTGTGCGACGAACCGACGGGTGATCTGGATCGCAAGTCGGGCGACGAGATCCTGGACCTGCTGCAGACGCTGAACGCCGAGTATGGCAAGACGATCGTGATGGTGACCCACGACCCCCGTGCCGCCGACCGCGCCCGGCGCACGCTGCACCTCGAGAAGGGCGTCCTCGTGGAGAATGTGCCGGCATGAAGTTCCTGCCGCTCGTCTGGAAGAACATCTGGCGGCGGAAGTTCCGCACCACCTTCACGCTGCTGTCCATCTTCATCGCGTTCCTGCTCTTCGGGATCCTGATGACGATCAGGAACTCGTTCGCCTTCGGCGTGGAGATCGCCGGGCTCGACCGGCTCGTGCTCATCAACAAGGTGAGCCTGATCATGCCGCTGCCGTATTCCTACCAGGCGCGGCTCTCGGCCGTGCCCGGCGTGCAGCTCGTGACGCACAACACCTGGTTCAACGGCATCTACCAGGATCCGGCCAACTTCTTCGCGAACATCGCGGTCGACCCCGAGCCGTTCATGAAGATTTATGCCGAGTACAAGGTGCCGCCCGACCAGATGAAGGCCTGGCTGGACGACAGGCAGGGCGCCATCGTCGGCAAGGATCTGGCCTCGCGCTTCGGGTGGAAGGTGGGCGACCGGGTGCCGCTGCAGGGCACGATCTTCCGGCCGAAGAGCGGCGACGTGTGGGAGTTCAACGTCAGCGGCATCTACGACGGCGCGGACGGCGTGGACAAGACGCAGTTCTTCTTCCGGTACGACTACCTCGAGGAGAACCGGTCCCTCGGCAAGGGCGACGTCGGCTGGTACATCGTGAAGATCGACGATGGGTCGCGAGCGGTGGAGTTGAGCCGGGCGTTCGACGCCATGTTCGAGAACTCCTCGGCCGAAACCAAGACGACGACGGAGAAGGGGTTCGTCGAGAGCTTCGCGAAGCAGGTGGGCGACATCGGGGCGATCATGATCGCCGTGTCGTCGGTGGTGCTCGTGATGTTCGGGCTCGTGGCCGCGAGCACCATGGCGCAGTCGGTGCGGGAGCGCACGGCTGAACTCGCCGTCCTGAAGACGCTCGGGTTCACCGGGCCCGCAATCCTGGTCCTCGTGCTGGCGGAGTCGCTCTTCATTGCGTGCCTCGGCGGTGGGCTCGGCCTCGCGCTCGCCTGGCTGATCGCGCAGCAGGGCGACCCCACGGGCGGCCTGCTCGCCGTCTTCTTCCTGCCCACGCGCGACGTGTGGCTGGGCGTCGGGCTGATGGCGACGATGGGCCTGCTGGCGGGCGCCATGCCGGCGGTGGCGGCGATGCGGCTGAAGATCGTCGACGCGCTGCGGAGGAGCTGACGATGTACTGGCTGCGTCAGACGCTCGTCATCATGTCGCTCAACCTGCGCACCATTCCGCAGCGGTTGAACTCCTCCTTCGTCGCCATTGTCGGCATTGCCGGTGTCGTGGTGGTGTTCGTGTCCGTGCTGTCCATCGCAAGCGGGTTCTCCGCGGCCATGCAGGGGTCCGGGTCGCGCGGACGAGCGCTCGTGATGCGGAGCGGCGCCGACAGCGAAATGACCAGCGGCCTCTCGGGCACCGAGGTCGACATCGTGCGCCAGGCTCCGGGCCTCTCGCGGCAGGGGCAGGTAGGCCTCACATCGGCCGAGATGTACGTGATCATCGACCTGCCGAAGAAGTCGGCCCCGGCGTCGTCCGCGAACGTGCCGATGCGCGGCATCGAGCCGATGGGGATGACGCTCAGGCCCGAAGTGTCGGTGATCGCCGGACGCATGTTCCGCTTCGGGACCAACGAGGTGATTGCCGGGCGGGGCGCGAGCGGGCAGTTCGTGAACCTCAACGTCGGCGACACCATCGTGTCGGGCCAGAACCGCTGGGAAGTCGTGGGTTTGTTCGAGGCGGACGGCGGCGTGAGCGAAACCGAGGTGTGGTGCGACGTGCGGACGCTGCAGGGGGCCTACCGCCGCGGCAACAGCTACCAGTCGCTCCTTGCCAGCCTCGAGTCGCCGGAGACCTTCGACACCTTCCGCGACTGGCTCACGTCGAACCCGCAGCTGAACGTCTCCATCCGGCGCGAGAACGAGTACTACGCCGGGCAGTCGCAAACCCTCACGCGGCTCATCCAGACGGTCGGCTTCGCGATCGCGGCGCTCATGGGCATTGGCGCCGTCTTCGGCGCGATCCTGACCATGTATACCGCCGTGGCGACACGCTCACGCGAAATCGCCACGCTGCGCGCGTTGGGGTTCGATACGAGTTCGGTGGTCGTATCGGTGCTGGCGGAGTCGATGGTGCTCGGGGCGATCGGCGGCATCCTCGGCGGAACCGCGGCGTACGTCGGCTTCAACGGCTATCAGGCGTCGACCATCAACTTCCAGACGTTCAGCCAGGTGGCCTTCGCGTTCCGCGTCACGCCCGATCTGCTGATCCTGGGCCTGTCGTACGCGCTGGCGATGGGGCTCGTCGGTGGCCTGCTCCCGGCGCTGCGCGCGGCGAACCTGCCCATCCCGACCGCGCTGCGGGAGATGTGAGACGAACGCCAGGCTGAAGCCGATCTCACCGCGTCTTCACCCGCGCGCTCTTCACGCTCCTCGCGAGCTTCAGCAGGTTGGGGCTGATCTGCAGTCCGGCGGCGTCCGCCTCGTCGAGGTTCACCGCGAAGGCGAGCTTGGCCTGTACCACGCCGAGGGCCATGGTGGTGTCGAACGGCGCGTCCAGGTCCTGGTCCGCCATCGTGAGCACGGGCGTGCCGCCCACCTTCTTCGTGACCGTCTTCGCCTGGGCCAGTGCCTCGCTGGTGATGAAGATGGCCTGGGCGCCCTCGACCACGTCGACGCGGTCGTACGTCTGCACGCTGAGCGGGTGCCCGCGCACCACGCGGCCCTTCAGTGCTGCCACGAAGTCGTCCGGTGTCCGGGGAGCAATGATCGCGATCCGGAGCGGACCGGTGCCAGGCGGCAGGCTCGCCTGCGGCCACTCCACGAAGTTCAGGACGTTGAAGAGGAACGCGGCCTTCAGCGCGCCAGCCGGCGGCTGCGCAGCGACACGTCCGCCGACCGGGCCCAGCAGGAGGGCCGCCAGCATGGCGAGCGTGAGGAGTCCGCGACGCATGACCCTGATCCGGCGCTAGAACGTCCAGGAGAACTGCAGGCGGCCCGTGCGCCGGTATTGCTGCACCGCGTCCTGCAGGAAGTCTTCGCCGACCGGATCCGCGTACCGGGTGCTCGTCACGTTGTCGATGCGGAGGACCAGCCGTCCGTGTCGCCCAACTGGACCCGTGAGCGCAACCCCCGGCCGCACGTAGCCCGAGACCGTCGTTCCCGCGAGCGTGGTCCTCTGGCTGAGGGCCTGTGCATCGAACGCGAGGAAGAACTGCCGTCCGATCGGCGCGGCAAAGGTCCCCTGCGCGAGATGACGGGGTGAGTTCACCAACTGCTCGTTCGAGTCGTGATCGTGCGTCCGCGCATAGGTGTAGCTGACCCTCGCATGCACCCCGTTCGGCCAGCGGGCCTCCGCTTCTCCCTCCGCGCCGTACGCATCCGATCCCATGACATTGCCGTAGGCCGCCAGCGACGGGTCGAGCGGCGCCGTACCCATGGCAATCAGGTCCGTCACGTCGACACGGAAGAGGCCCGCGGACACGCGGAGGCGGCGCCCGGCGTAGTGTTCCAGGATGCCCTCGAAGGTCTGCACCTGTTCGGGGCGCAGGTCGGGCCTGGCCACGACCGACCCGGCCAGCTCATAGAAGTTCTCGTAGGCGGCCGGGGCCCGGAACGCGCTGCCGTAGATCCCCTTGATGGTTGTGGAACTGGTCGGCTGGAGAATCACCGCGAGCCGGGGCTTCAGCGGGTCCTTGACGGTGCCGTAGTGGTCCAGGCGCAGGCCGCCGTTCAGCAGCAGTTTCGACGACACGCGCCACTGGTCCTGCACGTAGATCCCTGTCGTCGAGGATGACCGCACGTCTGTCCAGTAGGGAACCTTGCTCGCACCGAGGTAGCTGACCTGATCCTGCTGCGGATTCCAGCGGTGCTCGACGCCGGTGGTGACCTGGTGGCGACCCGCTGTCTTCGAGAACTGCACCTCGCTGGTCAACGTCTGGCCGATCCCGTTGTCGTGGTAGCTCTGCACGCCGGTTCCGTCGTCGTCCGGATAGGCATACGTGCCGGTGTAGATGTAGTGGTCGTAGCCGGTGCGGAACATGCCGGTCCACCGGTGCGCGAGCGCTCGCGTCCAGGCCAGCGAGAACATCCGGTGATCTTCCTCGTTCGACGCCGGCTGGTTGTAGATCGAACCGTACGCGCCGTTCGGGTTGCCGTGGGTCCACCGGTTGTAGAGGCCCATCACGACCAGCCCCTTGTGGTCGAATCGCCCGAACAGGACGCGGCGCCGCATGTAGTCGAGCCCCATCGCGATGCCGTTGTTGGTCTCCGGCGCGTCGTATTCCGCTGAGTAGAGCGACGCCTCCCCGTCCGCGTCGGCGAGGCCGCCGGCGAAGGTGAACTGCGCACCGTTCGCGAAGCTGCGTGCCGCGCGCACCCGCGCGTCCCGGTACCCGAGCGTCCCGCCTGCGCCCGTCACGGTCAGGCTCTTCGTGCCCGGAGCCGGCGTCCTCGTCACCAGGTTGATCACCCCGAGGAACGCGTTGCTGCCGTAGAGCGAGGAACTGGGGCCGCGGATGATTTCGACGCGGTCCACCAGGTCGAGGTCCAGCTGGAAGTTCTCGTCGAAGAGCGCGCCGTCATAGATGGCGTCGTTGGCGCGGAGTCCGTCGATCGTGACGAGGATGCGCGCGTTGTAGTCGCCCGGCGGCTGGAAGCCGCGTGATCCGAGGTAGCCGTAGTTCCGGTCGCCCGTGGCGTAGAAACCCCGTACGTTCCGCATCACGTCATTCAGTGTTCGCCAGCCGTAGCGGGCGATCTCGTCAGCCGTGACGATTGTGACCGCGGCCGGCGCCTCGGTGATCTTCTGGAGCGTCTTGGAGGCGCCGAAGACCGACTCCACCTCGATGCCGAGCAGTTCCTCCAGCGACATGGTCGCTGGATCGGGCTGCTGGTCGGCCGCGGGCGGCTGTCCGCCCGGGCCGGGTGTCTGGGCCCGCGCGGCGGGCGGCAGCGCGCCGAGGACGAGGACGGCGAGCAGGGCACGTCCGCATATGCGGAGAGGCAGAGGAAGAGTGTTCTGAGGCATGGATGGCTCTACTTCACCCATCGGCCCGAACGCCGCCTTCCTTTATTGCGCGCCGTGGCACAGGCGCCCCTCTCAACCTCAAGCGTAGGAATTGTCTGACCGATAAGGCGGACGTCGGATAGTCCCTTGTGCCCCACCTTGGTGGTGGCCGAGGTACCGAAGGTGTCGATCGGACTGCAGCACTGGCATCCGGGCTCCGATTGCGAGAGTAGAAGCGCGTGTGCGCCCACCCGAGAGCGTCCAGCATGAGTTCCCACCCAGACCGGCCAGTCCTGCAGTTGCTGCGAACCCTGCTGATGGGCGCCGTCGTGATGGCGTTGGCGGCCTCCCCGCTGCTCGCGCAGGACAACGCGGACCTCGGGCAGATGAGCATCGAAGACCTGATGAAGGTCGACGTGACGTCGGTCTCCCGCCGTGCCCAGCACCTGCAGGATGCCGCCGCCGCCATCTACGTCCTGACGAGCGAGGACATCCGCCGCTCCGGGGCGACGACCATCCCTGAACTGCTGCGGCTCGTGCCCGGCGTGCACGTCGCGCGCATCGACTCGAACAAGTGGTCGGTGTCCGTGCGCGGCTTCACCGGCCGCTATGCCAACAAGCTGCTGGTGCTCATCGACGGCCGGAGCGTCTACACGCCGCTCTTCTCCGGCGTCATCTGGGACGTCGTCGGCGTCCCGCTGGATACGATCGAACGCATCGAGGTGATCCGCGGCCCCGGCGCCACGCTCTGGGGGGCGAACGCCGTGAACGGCGTCATCAACATCATCACGCGCTCGGCAACCGCCTCGGGCGGCGGGCGTGCCATGGTGGCAACGGGCAGCGAAGATCGCGGCATGCTCACGGTGTCCGCAGGCAGTCAGGTGACGCCGCGCACCGCCGTACGCGCCGACGTCTCGCTGTCGGCGACCGACGGGTCGACGGCATCACTGCTGTCCGGCAGGGAGGGCGACGACTGGAAGAACCTGAGGCTCGGCATCCGGACCGACAGCCGGCTGTCCGATCGTGACGACCTCGTGGTCCAGGGCGCCTATGCCGGGACGCGGATCAACGACGAATACGCGTTCCCGAGCCTCACGCCGCCGTTCGTCAACCTCGTGGACCATCGCACGAGACACGCGAACAGCTTCGGCGCGGTGGACTGGACGCATCGGCAGGGCCCGTCGCAGACCTCCGTCCACGGCATCGTCGAGTACTCGGATCTGCACGAGGGCTTCGCCGCCGAGGAGCGGATGACGTTCCAGCTGGAGGCCCAGCGCACGCAGCAAATCGGGCAACGGCAGACGGCCGTGTTAGGCGCGACCTACCGCCAGTCTGCCGACGACCTCACCGGCACCACGTGGGCGAACTTCTCGCCGGCAACGCGCACCCTGCGCTGGCAGAGCCTCTTTGCGCAGGATGACGTCGCGCTGGCGGGCGAGCGGCTGCGGCTGACGGCCGGCCTGAAGCTGGAACACAACGACTACACCGGCTGGGAAACGCAGCCCAACCTGCGCAGCATCGTGTCGGTCACCAGCAAGCAGTCGGTGTGGGCCGCGGTGTCCCGGGCCGTGCGTTTGCCCAGCCGCGGCGAGGCGGACGGACGCCTGTGGCTGCTCACGGCGCCGCTGCCGACGCTGCCGCTGCCCGCCGTGGTGCTTCTCCAGGGGCTCGGCGCCAATGCCGACGCCGAACGCCTGACCGCGGTCGAGGGCGGCTACCGATACCAGGTGGGCAACGTGGCGTCCTTCGACATCAGCGTCTTCCGCCAGCGCTACCAGCAGCTTCGCAGTACCAGCGTACCGACGGTGTCATTCGGCGCCGGCGCTCAGCTCGACGGCCTCGGCGTGACCGCAACCGGAGTCGACCTGTTCGCCGCCTCCCCGCACATGGACGCCCTCGTGCCCCTCGCGTTCGATGCTGGTGGCCAGCGGCACGGGCTGGAAGTGTCGGCCGACTGGCGTCCCCGGCCGCGCGTGCGCATCACGGGCGGTGCGAGCCTGCTCGGCGGGCAAGACACCGACGCGTCCAGCACCCCGTCGGCCGTGCCGAGCACGGACGACCCGCCGCGGTACGTCGGTGTCGTGCGCGCGGCCCTGAACCTGCCGGCGCACGCCGAACTCGACCTGACGCTCCGGCACGTGTCGCGCCTGCACATCATCGGCGTGCCGGCATACACCACGGCCGACGCCCGCCTGGGCTTCCGGCTCTCGTCCGTCAACCTGGCCGTCGTCGGACGGAACCTCCTGGCGCGTGACCACCAGGAGTTCGTCGCCGAATTCTTCTCGGTGCCGCGTGCCGCGGCCGAACGCGCGGTCCTCGTGCAGGCGACCTTCGGACGCTGACGGAGCCCGCCTCGTGACACGCGCCCGACGCCTCCTCCTCATCGCCACGCTGGCCCTGGCCGCGGCGACACCCGCGTACGTCCAGGCGCAGGTGGATGAGTACGGAGTGAAGGCCGGATTCATCCGGAACTTCATCGCGTTCGTCGAGTGGGCACCCGCTCGCCTGGCCGGCGCCGACGCGCTGCAACTGTGTGTCTACAACGGCAGCCCGATTACGGCGAAGTTGACCGCGCTCAACCTGGATGCCGTGAGGGGACACCGTGTGCAGGTACGAGCCATTGCCGCGATTCCTGACCTCGGTGCCTGCCATGTCGTGTTCATTCCGACAGCGGAACGGGCGCAGATTGGGGACATCCACTCCCGATACAAGGGAAGCGGGCTGCTGACGATTTCCGAGGAGACGGCCGAGCGTTCGGGGGCGGTCATCAACATGTACGTCAGCGGCAACAAGATGGCGTTCGACGTGGACCTCGCGGCGGCCGACGCCCTGAACGTCCGCGTGAGCTCGAAGCTGGCGGCGCTCGCCCGCAGGGTCCACGGCGCGACGACGCCGGCCCGCGGCTTCAGCGATTGAGGGGAAACGACGTGGCTCGCTGGTCCAATCTGTCGGTTCGCACCAAGCTCTCCGTCGTCACCATGGCGGCGACAGGGGCGGCGCTCGCCCTGGTGAGCAGCGGCGTGGTGGTGAACGAGCTGGTCAGCGCGCGGACCCAGGTGACGGCGAAGCTCCAGAGCGTGGCCGACGTCGTGGCGGCGAGCAGCACCGCCGCCGTGCAGTTCGCGGACCCGACCGCGGCGCAGGAGGCGCTCACCGCCCTGCGCGGCGACGGCTCGATCCAGGCCGCCCGCATCGTCCTGCCGGATGGCCGGGCGCTGGCCGACTACGGCAGCGGTTACCAGCCCGGCGGAGTCGTGGTGGCGCCCGGCGTGCGTGAAGGCAACAACGCCCTGATCGTGAGCCGCCCCATCGAACTGAACGGGCTGACCATCGGGACCCTCGAGGTCCAGGGCAGCATGAAGGATGTCAGCGATCGCCTTCGCCGGTACGCGCTCATCCTCGGCGCGGTCGTGGCCGTGGCGTTCTTCGTGGCCTACCTGCTGGCCCGCCGGCTGCAGGGTTCCATCTCCGGCCCCATCCTCCGCCTTTCGTACGTGGCCAGCTCCGTGGCCGTGGAGCAGGACTACTCCGTGCGCGCCTCGAAGGAGCACGAGGACGAGATCGGGCAGCTGGTGGACCGCTTCAACCAGATGCTGCGGACGATCGAGCAGCGCGACGCCGAGCTGATGCAGGCGCGCGACCGCCTCGAGGAGCGCGTGGCCGATCGCACCCGGTCGCTCGAACTCGAAATCGACCAGCACCGGCGCACCGAGCAGCAGCTCCTGCTCGCCAAGGCCGCCGCCGAACAGGCCAGCGTCGCAAAGAGCGCCTTCGTCGCCAACATGAGTCACGAGTTGCGGACGCCGCTGAACGCCATCATTGGCTACAGCGAACTGCTGAAGGAAGACGCCGAGGATCAGGGCAACACCACGGCGGCAGACGACCTCGGCAAGGTGCTCACCGCCGGACGTCACCTGCTCTCGCTCATCAACGACGTGCTCGACCTCTCCAAGATCGAGGCGGGCCGGATGGACCTCGAGATCTCCCGCTTCGAGATCGACGACGTGGCGCGGTCGGTGGTCAATACGTCCGGCCAGCTCGCGAGCGCGCGGGGCAACACGATTGCGCTCGACGTGCCGGCGCCGGTCGGCAGCGTGCGCCTGGATCGGACCAAGGTGCAGCAGGTGCTGCTCAACCTGGTCAGCAACGCCATCAAGTTCACCGAGCATGGCCACATCGTGGTCCGCGTCACCGCGGAGGGAGGCGACGTGCTGCTGGCGATCGAGGATACCGGCATCGGCATGACGGAGGAGCAGCAGGGACGGCTCTTCCAGGAGTTCTCGCAGGCCGACGTCTCCACCACGCGGAAGTACGGCGGCACCGGCCTGGGGCTGGCCATCAGCCGTCGTCTCTGCAGCCTGATGTCGGGCACCATCTCGGTCAAGAGCGCCGCGGGGCAGGGCACCACGTTCACCGTACGCCTGCCGCGCGAGTTGGACGGCGTCGAGGCCGCCGCGAAGGCGAAGGGACGCGAGGCGACCGAACTGACCGTCGAGCCGAACGGCTACACGGTGCTCGTGGTCGACGACGACCCGAATGCGCGGGACCTGGTGGGCCGCCTGCTTGGGCGTATCGGGTGCCGGGTCGTGATGGCGATCAGCGCGGAGGATGGCTGGCAGAAGCTCGAACGCGAGCGTCCCGACGCGGTGGTCCTGGACATCATCCTGCCCGGGCGCAGCGGCTGGACGCTGCTCGAAGCGATGCGGGCGCATCCGACCTTCTCGGCGGTGCCGGTGATCGTGACCTCGATGCTCGACATCGATCAGCGTGGCGAGGAACTCGGCGTCGTGGCGCACCTGACCAAGCCGCTCAGTCCCGAACGCATGACGGAGGTGCTCAGCGCCGCGCTGGCCGGGCAGGCCCATGCCGCGCGCGAGGTGCCGGTGTCACTCGACGAACGGAGAACGGCGTGAGCACACCGCTCGCAGGGGCCGGCCGGCGCATCCTCCTCGTCGAGGACAACGTCTTCAACGCCGACATGCTGAGCCGTCGCCTGAAGCGCGTCGGGTTCGAGGTGACCGTGGCCGAGGACGGCCTGACGGCGCTCGCCCGCGCGAAGGACGGTCCCGACCTCATCCTGATGGACGTGAGCCTGCCCAACATCGACGGGCTCGAGGCGACGCGGCGCCTGAAGAGTGACGCCGGGACGAACGGCATTCCCATCATCGTGCTGACCGCGCACGCCATGATGTCCGACCGCCAGGCAGCCCTCGACGCGGGCTGCAACGAGTTCGAAACGAAACCCGTGGAGTTCGCGCGGCTGATCGAGAAGATCACCCGGCTGCTCGACGCTGGAGCCCTGACGTGACTACGACCGACCTGCCCATCCTCATCGTCGACGACGAAGCGGTGAACCGCGAACTGCTGCTGCGCCGCCTGTCGCGCGCCGGCTACCAGACCGTCGCGGTCGACTCCGGCGCCGCGGCGCTGGCGTACCTCGACACACATCACGTGAGCACCGTGCTGCTCGACGTGCAGATGCCCGGCCTCAGCGGGCTCGAGGTGCTGCAGGCCATACGCCGCCGCTGGTCGGACGCCCAGCTGCCCGTGCTGATGGTCACCGCGAAGGGCGAGGTGGACGACATCGTGCAGGCGCTCGAGATGGGCGCCAGCGACTACCTGACCAAGCCGATCGAGTTCCGCGTGGCCCTCGCCCGTATCCGGACGCAGCTCTCGCGCAAGGACGCGGAGGACCGCCTGCGTGCGAGCGAGGAACGCTACGCACTGGCGGCGCAGGGTGCCAACGACGGCCTGTGGGACTGGGACCTGAAGAGCGGACGCCTGTACTTCTCCGCCCGCTGGAAGGCGATCGTCGGGTGCACCGACGAAGAGGTGGGCGACGGCCCAGACGAATGGTTCGGCCGGGTGCACCCGGAAGACCTGCCACGCCTGCATCACGAGCTCGATGAGCACCTCGCCGGGCGGACCGCCCACTTCGAGAACGAGCACCGCGTGCGTCACAAGGGCGGCGCGTTCCGCTGGGTGCTGACCCGCGGCCTGGCCATCCGCGACGAGCAGGGGCGGCCCATTCGCATGGCCGGCTCCCAGTCCGACATCACGGACGGCAAGATCGTCGACGCATTGACGGGCCTGCCCAACCGCGTGCTGCTCGTCGATCGGCTCGACCGCCTGCTCACCGCCCGGCGGAATCGCACGTCGCACATGGCCGTGCTGTTCCTGGACCTGGACGGGTTCAAGACCATCAACGACGGCATGGGCCACCTGTTCGGCGACCAGCTGCTCCGTGCGGTGGCAGGCCGCCTCCGCCAGTGCCTCCGCAGCGGCGACACGGTCGCGCGGCACAGCGACGACGCGACGCCGAAGGGGCTTCCGCCGGAGCACACCATCGGGCGCATCGGGGGCGACGAGTTCGTCATCGTGCTCCACGAGGTGCGCAACGTCGTCGACGCCACGCAGGTGGCCGATCGGATCCACAGGGCGCTCTCGTCGCCGTTCGACATCGGCGGCAGGAACGTCTTCACCAACGCCAGCATCGGCATCGCGCTCGACTCGCCGGCCTACAAGCATGCCGACGACATGCTCCGCGATGCGGACACGGCCATGTACCGGGCGAAGGCTGGCGGCAAGGGGCGCTCGGAAGTGTTCGACGCCGTGATGCGCGACCAGGTGGTGGAGCGCATGCACCTCGACACGGCGCTGCGCCTGGCGGTGGAGCGCCACGAGTTCGTCCCGTTCTTCCAGCCGCTCGTCGATCTGCGGAGCGGCCGGCTCTATGGGTTCGAGGCCCTGCTGCGGTGGCAGCGCCCGGATCGCGGCATCGTGCCGCCGGGCGAGTTCGTGAACACCCTGCTCGAGAACCGGCTGATCGTGCCCGCGGGCCGGACGTTCTTCGCGGATGTGTGCGACCTGCTGCGTCGGTGGCAGGCGCAGTACCCGCACGCGGCCGACCTTCGGATCAACGTGAACTTCGCGGGTCCGCAGTTCTCCGAGGTCGACCTGCTCGAGCGCCTGCTCGAGATGCTGGACCACACCGGCCTCACCCCGCAGCAGCTCGTCGTCGAAATCACGGAGTCCACAGCCATCGCGGACACCGAGCATGCGATCGAGGTGCTGAACCGCATCCGCGACGCGGGCTTCCGCATCGTGCTGGACGACTTCGGCACGGGCTACTCGTCGTTGTCGTACCTCGAGCTGCTGCCGATCACCGGCATCAAGCTGGATCGGTCGTTCATCGCGCGGGAAAGCCGGCATCCGGCGATCCTCAAGGCGGTCATCGTACTGGCGACCGAACTCGGGCTGTCGGTGACCGCCGAGGGCATCGAGACGATCAACCAGAGCGACGAAGTGCGGCGGCTGGGGTGCGGATACGGCCAGGGCTATCTCTTCGGGAAGCCGCAGCCAGCGGCTGAAACCGAGGCGCTCATCGCGAGGAACCCGGTCTGGACGACAGCGCTGTCGGCCGTTCCGGCGAACACCCCCGTCTAGGGCGAACGGGCACTTTCCAGCTGTCACAGGCTGGGCCATGGGGTAATACTCACCTCATGGCCCTCACACGCCGTCTGCTGCTCGCCATGGCCGGTACCGTTGCCGTGGCGTCGATCCTGGTTCACGCGCAGGCCCCCGGGCGCGCGCAGCTCCTCCTCGTGGTGGACGGCCTGCGGCCCGACTACATCACCCCCGACGTGATGCCACGGCTGCACGCCCTCGGCGCGCGCGGCATCCAGTTCACGGCGCACCACTCGGTGTTCCCCACGGTCACCCGCGTGAACTCGTCGTCGTTCTCCACGGGCGCCTACCCGGAGTCGCACGGCTTGCTGGGCAACACCATCTACTCCGAGAAGACCTTCCCGACGAAGGGGCTGAACACCTCCGATCACGAGCAGCTGCTGGCGATGGAGAAGGCGGAAGGGCGGCTGCAGACGGCGCCGACGCTCGGCTCGGTGCTGCAGGCGGCCGGGCGGAAGTTCCTCGTGATCAGCGCCGGCTCACCGGGCTCCGCGCTGCTGCTGAACCATCCCGTCTACAACGGCGCCGTGATCAATCCGGAGTTCATCGATCCGCCGTCTCTCGCGCCCAAGGTGCTGGCGGCTGTCGGCAAGGGGCCCGAAGAGGCCGTGCCGAACAACGTGCGTAACACGTGGGCGGTCGATGCCTACCTGTCGCTGGGCCTGGGAGAACTCCAGTCGGACGTCACCGCCATCTGGTTCGGGGATCCCGACGCCACGGCACACCAGAAAGGGGTCGGGTCGGACACGACGGTGCAGGCCCTCAAGTACGTGGACGCCGAGATCGGGCGCATCGAGGACACGCTCCGCTCGCGCGGACGGTTCGACAGCACGAACATCATCGTGACCTCCGATCACGGATTCTCCACGCACACCGGCACGCTGCAGCTCGCGCAGGCCGTGGCGAAGTACAGCCGGCCGACACCCGACGGCGGGCGCGACATCGTGGTCAGCGAAGGCGCCATCAACTTCCGCGGTCCCGTGGACCAGGCGCGGGTGCGCGAGATCGTGGCCGACCTGCAGGCGCGACCGGAAGTGGGCGCCATCTTCACGCGCCCCGGTTCGCCGGGGTCGGCCCAGGGCGCGGTGCCCGGCACGCTGTCGTTCACCGTGGCGCGGTGGAACCACCCCCGCGCCGCGGAGATCATGATCTCCGGCAACTGGTCCGAGGAGAAGAACGCTTACGGCTTCCCCGGCAAGACGACGCAGGGCGGCGTGGCGGGGCATGGCACCTCGAGCCCCTACGACATCCACAACATCCTGCTGGCCGCCGGCCCCGACTTCCGGGCACACGCCACGAGTGCGGTGCCCACCTCGAATGCCGACATCGCCCCGACCCTGCTGCGGCTCCTCGGCGTGGCAGTGCCGAAGAGCATGACGGGGCGGCCGATCACCGAAGGGCTGCTCAAGGGCCCGGCCCCCTCGAGCGTGAAGGTGACACACACGAGCGAGACCGCGCGCACGCCGGACGGCTCGTACGAAGTGACGGCGCACCTCTCGACCGCCGCCGGGCACACGTATCTGGACTTCACCGAGACGGTCCGCTCGCCAAAGGCGAATCGCTAACCCGTGCCTCTGTCGCCACGCCGCACCCCGACCACGAGGCTGCTCATCGGCCTCGTCGTCTCGCTGGTGGCCGTGTCGGCGTACTCGTGGTACATCTCCACGCAGATCTCGCGCCTGCGCCAGGTGCAGACCGACCTCACCGACCGCAACCGGCGCGACTCCCTCCAGCTCCTCCGGATCCAGAGCAACCTGAACCAGCTCGCGCTCGCCATGCGCGACATGCTCGATCCCGACGAGCAGTACCCCGTGCAGGCCTGGTCCGCGCAGTTCGACCGGATCCGCGCCGATCTCGACGATGCGATGAAGAGCCAGGAGTCGGTGGCCATCGCACGGCGGACACCGGAGCAGTCGCAGTATCTCGCGAGCGCCGTTGGCCAGTTCTGGGACGCCTCGACGCGGATCTTCGACCTGGCCGCCTCGGGCCAGGAGGCGGAAGCGCGGAGCCAGGTCCGGCTGTCCCTGCAGCCGCGGCAGGCGGCGCTCAGCACCACGGTGGCCCGCTTCCTCGTGCTGAACAACGAGAGCGAGGCTCAGACTGCGGCGGAGGTGCAGCAGATCTACGCGAACGTGCAGCGGCAGGTGCGCTGGTTCACGATGGCCACGCTGGCGGCCATCACCGGCATCGGCCTGTTCCTGATCGTGTCGAGCCGGCGCCTCTTCGGGGCGCTGGCCTCGCTCCTGGAGCAGCGCCGCGAACTGGCCGGACAGCTGATGGGGGCGCGTGAGTCCACCCTGCGCGAGATCGCGCGCGAACTGCACGACGAGTTCGGCCAGGTGCTCACGGCCATCGGTGCCATGGTGGCCCGCGCCGGCCGCCAGGTGCCCGAGGGGTCACCGCTGCGGGCCGACCTGCGCGAGATCGCCGAAGTGTCGCAGCAGGCGCTGGAGAACGTGCGCGGCCTGTCGCAGTCGCTGCATCCGTCGATCCTGTCCGACCTCGGCCTTGGCGCCACGGTCGACTGGTATGTGACCACCGTGCCCCGTCAGCTTGGGCTGGACCTGCACTACGACCGCTCGCCGGACCTGCCGCCGTTCGACGTGACGGCGTCCATCCATGTCTACCGCATCCTCCAGGAGGCCCTCAGCAACGTCGCCCGCCACGCCGGCACGAAGGAGGCCTGGCTCCGGCTGCACTGGGACCGGCGCCTCTTCACGCTGGAGGTGGAGGACCACGGGGCGGGCATTGCCCCGGGAGGCTCGCGCCGGAGCCTCGGCCTGGTCACGATGCACGAACGCGCCGGGCTGATTGGCGGCACGCTCGACCTTGTGCCGGCGCCCGGAGGCGGTACACTCATACGACTTCGCGTTCCCACCGGAACGCCGCGGGCTGCCCATGAGTGACACGATTGCAGTGCTCCTGGCCGACGACCACGCCCTTGTGCGCCGTGGCTTCCGCCGCATGCTCGAGGACGACCCTGGCATCACGGTCGTTGGCGAGGCGAGCAACGGTGACGAAGCTGTAAGCCTGTTCCTGGAGCACCGGCCCGACGTCGTCGTCATGGACTCCGCGATGCCGGGCATGGGCGGCATCGGGGCGACGCGCGCGATCCTGGCCAGGCACCCGGAGGCACGGGTGCTCATGCTCAGCATGCACTCCGAGGAGACGCTGGTGCGCCAGGCGCTGGAGGTCGGCGCCCGGGGGTACGTGCTGAAGAGCGCCCTCGACCTGGATCTCGCAGCCGTGGTGAAGCGCATTCACGCCGGCGAGCAGGTGGTCGACCCGGCGATCGTCCGCACGCCCGCTGCCGGCGAGGAACGGGGCCGGCTCACGCCGCGCGAACTGGAAGTGCTGCAGCTCATCTGCGATGGCCTGTCGAACAAGGAAATCGCCGTGCAGCTCGGGCTGAGTGCGAACACGGTGGCCGTGCACCGCGCCCGGATCATGAACGCGCTCGGCGTCCACAAGACCGCGGAACTCGTCATGTACGCCCTGCAGAACGGGCTCATCAACCCGCTGTGAACCGCCGCACGTTCGTCCGCGACCTCGGCGCCGGTCTGGCCGGCCTGGCCGGGGCGACGTTCACGCTCGGTGAACTGCTCGAGGCGCAGGGCACGGCTGGCGTGCGGCTGGTGGACGTCACCCGGCAGGCGGGCATCACCTTCACCCACAACAACGGCGCCTACGGCGGCAAGCTGCTCCCGGAAACCCTCGGTGCCGGCTGCGCCTTCCTCGACTACGACGCGGACGGCTGGCAGGACATCCTGCTCGTGAACGGGATGGACTGGCCGGGCCACCGCCGCCGGCGATCGACGCTCGCGCTGTACCGCAACAACAGGAACGGCACGTTCACGGACGTGACGAAGCAGGCCGGGCTCGACGTCGAGCTCTACGGCATGGGCGTGGCCGTGGGCGACTTCGACAACGACGGCTTTCCCGATCTGTTCATCACCTGCGTGGGGCAGAGCCGCCTGTTCAGGAATACCGGCAAGGGCACGTTCGTCGATGCCACCGTGGCGGCGGGACTGGGCAAGCGCGAGGCGTTCAGCACGTCTGCGATGTGGATAGACATCGACCGAGACGGGCACCTCGACCTCTTCGTCTGCAACTACGTCCGCTGGGCGCCGGAGCGCGACGTCTTCTGCAGCCTCGACGGGAAGCAGAAGTCGTACTGCACGCCAGAGGCGTATCGCGGGGAAACCTGCTGGCTGTTCCGCAACCGCGGCAACGGCACGTTCGAGGACATCACGGCGTCCTGCGGCATCTTCGACTCGAACTCGAAGGCGCTCGGCGTGGCGCTGCTCGACGACGACAACGACGGGTGGCCGGACATCTTCGTGGCGAACGATACCGAGCCGAACAAGCTCTATCGGAACCAGCGAAATGGAAAGTTCCGCGACGTCGGCCTCGCCGCCGGCGTGGCGCTGTCGGAAGACGGCAAGGCACGCGCCGGCATGGGCGTGGACGCCGCGGACTTCGACAACTCCGGTCGCACTGGCATCGCGGTCACCAACTTCGAGGGTGAAATGGTGGGCCTGTATCGTGCCGAGCAGGCCGGGCGCTACCGCGATGTCGCGCCGCGCTCGGGCGTGGGGCAGGCGTCGAAGAACAGGCTCGGCTTCGGGTGTGTCTTCGCTGACCTGGATCTCGACGGCGATCTCGACCTCGTGGTGGCCAACGGGCACATCGACGACACGGTGCGCAACATTCCCGGCAACGTCGGCTACGCCCAGCCGCCCCATCTCTTCCTCAACGATCGCGGCACCTTCCGCGACGTGGCGTCACAGGTCGGCGGTGGCTTCGAGCAGCCGCGTGTCGGCCGCGGCCTCGCGGTGGGCGACTTCGACAACGATGGCGACCAGGACCTGCTGCTGACGACGAACAACGGGGCGGCGGTGCTCTTCAGGAACGACAGGCAGACGCCGAACCGCAGCGTGCGCCTCACGCTCAGGGGCGTCGTGTCCAACCGCGATGCCATCGGCGCGAAGGTGCAGGTGATGCACGGCGGCGTCACGCAGACGCGCCTGGTCCGCAGCGGCTCGAGCTATCTCTCGCAGTCGGAACTGCCGGTGACCTTCGGTGCCGGCACGCGCGACCTCGTCGATCGCATGGTCGTCACCTGGCCGAACGGGAAGGTCGAGGAGTTCAGGAACGTGGCGACCGGAAAGGCCTACACGCTCACCGAAGGCTCGGGCAAGCTGCAAGTGCGATAGTGGTTTCGGATTATTGTGCGCGTGCGATCCCGCCGGTAGAGTGCTCGGACTCTCTAGGAGGAGTCCGCTCGCATGCCGCACATCACGGTCCCGGAAGTGCCGGGGATCAGGGCCCTGCTTGCCTTCAGGCCGGAAACCGCCGAGCCGCTCGGTGCCCTCGCCAACGCGCTGCTGCACGCGCCCAACTCGCTGTCGCAGGGCGATCGTGAGCTGATCGCCGCCTACGTCTCGCACCTGAACAGCTGCGCGTTCTGCTATCGGAGCCACGGGGCCATCGCCGCGTGCCTGATGGGCGACGCCTACGTCGACCAGGCGGTCGCGAACCCCGAGCATCCCGACCTCTCGCCGAAGATGCGGGCGCTGCTCGCGCTCGCCGGCAAGGTGCAGCAAAGTGGCCGCGCCGTCCTGCCGGAGGACGTGGCGCGGGCGCGTGCCGAGGGCGCCACCGACGTAGAGATTCACGACACCGTGCTGATCGCCGCGGCGTTCTGCATGTTCAACCGCTACGTCGACGGACTGGGCGCGACGACGCCTGACGACCCCGCGGCCTACAAGACCCGCGCGGCGCTCACCGCGCAGCACGGCTACAGCATGTCGACGCCCCGCGCATGAACCCACCACCCTTTGCCTGGGAGGCGTGGTACGAGGCGGTCGGCGGGCGCACGATCGACATCGCACAGGTCAGCGAGTACCTGCGGCTGATCTTCGAGGAGCAGGAACCGCGCTTCACGGGCCCGGTGGCGCCGGAGCGCCACCCGTTTGCATCGGCAGGGGAGGCGAGCGCCCACCTCAAGGCGAAGGCGCGTGAGTTCGGCGCCGACCTCGCCGGGATTTGCGAGATCGAGCCGTCGGACGTGTATCGCGGACGCCGCGTCGACGGACGCTTTGCCGTCGCCGTCGGGCAGCGCATGCGCTGGCGCGAGTTCCAGGTCGTCCCGTCCCGCGAGTCGGCCATCGAATGCCTGCGCGTCTACTTCACGCTGGGCGAAACCGTCATCCGGCTGGCCGAGTACATCCGCTCGCTCGGCCATGCCTGCACGGTGGAGCATCCCATCGGGGACAGCACGCTGCTGCATGTGCCGATCGGACTCAAGGCCGGCTTCGGCGAACTCGGCCGCCACGGCTCGATCATCAATCCCCAACTGGGCCCGTTGTTCCGCATGGGCAGCGTCGTCACCTCGCTCGATCTCGCGATCGATCATCCCATCGATGCCGGAATCGCGAAGTTCTGTGACACGTGCCGCGCCTGCCGCAAGTACTGCCCGGCGAACGCCATTCCCGACGAGCGCAGCACGACGGCCGGCGTCGATCATCTCGGCAACCCCCGGTACGTGGTCGATACGGGGCGGTGCTTTCCGTACTTCGCCACGCACAACTACTGTTCCATCTGCCTGCCGGTCTGCGTCTACAACCACAAGGAGTGGGCGCGCGACTTCGAGGGCGCCCAGACACGCCTCTTCCCGGCCGTCGTGATGCACGACGCTCCAACGCCGACGGACCTGCCCGTGGAGCAGCGTCACGTCTATCCCCTGCTGAAACGACCATGATGAAAGATGTATCTGACCGCCCGCCTGACCAATGGCGCCGGTGATTCCGTCGCAGGATCGCGGGGTCCGCCGTGGATCGTAGGGTCCACCGTGGATCGTAGGGTCCACCTTTAGGTGGACCATGAAGGCACTCACTCCATCGTGAAACGACGTCTCGGCACCTGGGCCGCGGTCGCGTTGGTGGTCAGCGAGGTTGTCGGTGTCGGCATCCTGCTCACCCCGGCGACGATGATGCGCACGCTTGGCAGTGCGTGGCTGCCGGTCGTCATGTGGCTCGCGATGGGCACCCTGACAGCGGCCGGCGCGCTCTGCTACGGCGAGCTCACCACGCGGTTTCCGCGAGCCGGCGGCACCTACGTGTTCCTCGCCGAAGGCTATGGCCCGCGCACAGCCTTCGCGTACGGCTGGATGGCGTTGCTGGTGATGGACCCGGGCCTGGCCGCCGCGCTGTCGATCGGCTTCGCGCAGTACCTGCTGGCCACGCTCGGGCTGTCCTCCAGGTTCACCTCGCTCGCGGCGATCGCGGCACTCGCCGGGTTCGGCCTGCTCGCGCTGCGCGGGCTCGACGCGAACGTCCGCCTGCTCCGCTGGACCGCCACGCTGAAGCTGGGTGTGGTTGGCCTGCTGGTGCTGGCCGGCCTCTGGCGTTTTCTCAGCGGAGCGCAGGTGTCGCATGCGTCGGCCCCCATGTCCGGCGGAATCGCCGCGCTCGCCGGTGGCATCGTCGCGGCGTTCTTCGCGTTCGGCGGGTGGTGGGATCTCGGCCGCATGAGCGAGGAGGTCGAGGCACCTCGCCGGACGATGCCCGTGGCGCTCGTCGGTGGCGTGGCGCTCGTCACGGCCATCTACCTGATGGTGACCGTGGCGCTGCTTCTGGCGACGCCGCAGGACAGCGGCCTGACCGACGATGCGTTCGTGGCCGCGGCGGGTGCGGCGCTCTTCGGCCCTGCGGCGGGACGTCTGCTCTCCGCCATCGTCACGATCACGGTGGCCGGGAGCCTGGTTGCGGTGCTGCTTGGTGCGCCGCGGACGTACCTGGCGATGGTGCGCGACGGAGTGCTGCCGGTAGGGCTGCACTGGTTCGACGAGGTGCGCGGCCGTTCACCGGTGGGGACGACGGTGCAGGTGTCGCTGGCGGCGGTGCTGGTGCTGCTCGGCACCTTCGACCAGATCCTCGGCTACTTCGTGCCGGCGGCGGTGTTCTTCCTCGGGCTCTCGGCGGCGGCGCTGTTCCGCATCCACGGCCAGCCCTCCGGCCCGCACGTATTCCTGACACCGTGGTACCCGCTGCCGCTCGTCGTGTTCCTCGCGCTCATCGTGCTGATGCTCCTGCTCTTTGCCGCGGGCACGCCGCTCCAGACCGCCCTCGGTGCGGCGGTTGTCTGCGTCGGCGCGCTGCTGTACCGGAAGCACTGAAAGTCGCGCCAGGCTTCAGTCAGGCGTCGCGGCACGCCACAGTGCGATGTGGCGCTGCGCATCGAGGGACCGACAATCCTGCAGCCCCCGAGTCTGCGATCGGCCATGTCCATTCGCAATCTGAAATCTGCAATCTGAAATCTGCAATTCCCTGATTTCTGGGTAAGCTTGGGAGGATGTCTTCAGGTCGCCTCCCCTCGTTCGTGGCGGCTGCCGCTGCCACCTGTCTGTGCCTGGCTGGCTGCAAGAGCGCCGCGCCTGCGCCGCAGGCCCAACCGCGGGCCCAGGCCCCGGCCCCCATCATCCAGCCCGGCGCGCCGGGACAGGCTTCGCGCGAGATCGACGCGGTGCGTGCGGTCGACCTGTCCAAGGTGCAGTACACGAGTGCCGACGTCGAGTTCATGCAGGGCATGATCGGCCACCACGCCCAGGCGGTGGAGATGGTCGAGCTGCTGAAGACCCGCGCGCAGCATCCTGAGATGCAGGCGCTCGGCAAGCGCATCGAACTGTCGCAGAACGACGAGATCAAGATGATGCAGGAGTGGCTCACGGCGCGCGGTCAGCAGGCGCCCGAGCAGCATGCGCATCACGGCGAGCACATGATGATGCCGGGCATGCTGATGCCCGAGCAGATGCAGCAGCTTGCCGCCGCGAAGGGCAACGAGTTCGACAAGCTGTTCCTCCAGGGCATGATTGCGCACCACCAGGGTGCGCTCACCATGGTGGAGGAGCTGATGAAGAAGCCCGGCGCGGCGCAGGCGTCGGATATCTACAGTTTCGTGTCGGACGTCGTGGCCGACCAGTCGGCGGAAATCGAGCGCATGAGCGCCATGTTGCGGGAGTACTCGAAATGAACCAGCAGTGGAAATACGCGCTGACGACCGCGGCGGTGATGTCCGTCGGTCTGGGCGTGATGGCGGCGCAGGGAACGACGGGCAAGGCTGACCCGCGAGTCGGCCTGAAGGCCGGCATCCGTGATGCCGGGCAGGCGATTCGCAACATGGAGCTCGTCGCGACGCTCGCGAAACCGTCGGGCTTCTTCAATCCGGAGTCGCCGATCGGCAACCCGATTCCGGCCGAGCAGCCCGAGAAGCCGGCGGATCCCAACGCCAAGCCTGAACCGCCCAAGTTCGATCCGGCGCAGGCGAACCGGCTGGATTTCAACAACACCGACCTCGCGTTCGACGGCCACAAGCTGTTCATGGGCAGCTACCACGGCTTCAATGTGTACGACATCGAGGAGTCGAAGGACCCGAAGGTGCTCGCCTCGATCGTCTGCCCGGGTGGGCAGGGCGACGTGTCGGTCTACAAGAACCTGCTGTTCATGTCGGTGGAACAGACGCGCGGCCGCATCGACTGCGGCACGCAGGGGCACCAGACCGCGGTGTCGGCTGAGCGCTTCCGCGGCGTCCGCATCTTCGACATCACCGACGTGAAGAAGCCGCGCCAGGTGGCGGCCGTGCAGAGCTGCCGCGGGTCGCACACGCACACCCTCGTGCCCGACCCGAAGGATCCGGCGAACCTCTACGTCTACGGGTCCGGCACCGGTCCCGTTCGTGCGGGCGAGGAACTCGAAGGCTGCATCGACAAGGATCCGAAGGACGACCAGAACACGGCGCTGTTCAGCATCGACGTGATCAAGGTGCCGCTCGCGCATCCCGAAGAGGCGAAGATCGTCAACAAGCCCCGCATCTTTGCCGACCCGAACAGCGGCAACATTGCGGGCCTGTGGATGGGCGGTACGCATGGTGAGGGGACGCAGAAGACGAGCGTGACCAACCAGTGCCACGACATCACGGTGTTCCCGGAGGTGGGGCTCGCCGCTGGCGCCTGCTCGGGGAACGGCATCCTGATGGACATCTCGGACCCAGTGCACCCGGTGCGCATCGACCAGGTCGTCGACAAGAACTTCGCCTACTGGCACTCGGCCACGTTCAACAACGACGGCACGAAGGTGCTCTTCACCGATGAGTGGGGTGGCGGTGCCCGGCCGCGCTGCCGCGCGATCGACCCGCCCACCTGGGGCGCCGACGCCATCTTCGACATCGTGGACAAGAAGCTGAAGTTCGGCGGCTACTACAAGATGCCGGCCGTGCAGAGCGAGCAGGAGAACTGCGTCGCGCACAACGGCTCGCTCATCCCGGTACCCGGCCGCGACATCATGGTGCAGGCCTGGTATCAGGGCGGCATCTCGGTGTTCGACTTCACCGACCCCGCGCACGCGCAGGAGATCGCCTTCTTCGACCGCGGCCCGCTCGACGCGAAGCAGCTCTTCCTCGGCGGCTACTGGTCGGCCTACTGGTTCAACGGGCAGATCTACGGCAGCGAGATCGCGCGCGGCATCGACGTGTTCCGCCTGAAACCGAGCGAGTTCCTGTCGCAGAACGAGATCACGGCGGCGACGCTCGCGCACATCGACACGTTCAACCCGCAGGATCAGACGAAGGTGTCCTGGCCGAACACGGCTGTCGTGGGCCGCGCGTACCTGGACCAGCTCGGACGCACGAAGGCGATTCCGCAGGCGCGTGCGAACGAGGTCCGCTCGGCGCTCGACAAGGCTGATGCCCTGGCGCCGAAGTCGGCGAAGGGGCTGGAAGCGGCCGGTCAGCTCGAGGGGCTTGCGGCCCAGCTCGAGCCGGCAGCGGCGTCGGCGCAGGGGGCGGACAAGAAGCGCCTCGCGGCGCTCGCCGCCCTCCTCAAGGCCCGCGCCTCCGCGCTGCGAGGGTAGTTCGACACTGCAAGGCTCCAGACTCCAGACGTCCGGCTTCCGGGCTTGTCGGCTCCGGGTTCATTCAGCGCGTGCGTGTGCCCACCTTCAGGTGGGCTAGCGCGCCCGTCAGCCCCGAAGTCGACCTGTCCCGGAGTCCGGAGCCTGAAGCCTGAAGCCACCCGACCTTACTCGGACGCGCCCCGCACTTCGTGCATCTCGCCCACGTCAGGCTTCTCGCCCGTCAGCCACCCCTTCACCACTTCGTAGAGCACGACTGGACGCGGCTTGTTCACCTCGAGGTAGACGGCGGCGTGCAGGTCGACCCCGATGAGCACCATGCGCGGGTCGTCGGCGGTGCCGTGCCTGGGGTCGCCCTCGTCCGGGAACCAGGCCTTCCAGTCGGTGGCGTAGAGCTGGCGGATCGTCTCGCGATCACGTGAGATGGTGGCCACTCCCGACACCGACACCCACTCGCGCGTGCCGTCTTCGTAGTAGGCGAGGTTCACGTGTGGGTCGTGCGTGAGATCGCGCAGCTTCGCGGTGCCCTCGGCCGTCACGAACCAGAGGTCCGCACCCGGCGCCCGCTTCTGCGTGGCCATCGCCCGCGACTCCAGATGCCCGTCGCGCCGCCGCGTCGTCATCATCGCAATCTCCACCTCGTCGATTCGCTCGAACAGCGCGTCCAGCTCTGGCTTCATTCCGTAGAACCTCCGGAACAGCTCATAGCAAACACGCCGACGTCGACCGTTCGGAGGGGATGTCGGTCCGTTATCAGGCAGACTGCGAAGGCTCAGTTGGTGTGCGTGAGGGCGGACCGGACGGCTTCGGAGAGAGCCGCCGCGCTGAACGGCTTCTGCAGCAGGGCGCCGCTGCCATCCTCGATGCCGCGGGCCGTGATCTCGCTGCCGGTGTAGCCCGACATGAAGAGCACGTGCATATCCGGGCGGAGGCTGGTGGCGCGTGCCGCGAGGGCGGGGCCGCTCATCTGCGGCATCACCACGTCGGTGAGGAGCAGATCGATCCGCCCCTTGTGCTCACGGCAGATGCGCAGGGCCGCATCGGGCCCGTTGGCCGCCAGCACGCTGTAGCCGGCACCGGTCAGGAGCCGCTGCACGAGCGATCGCACCGTATCCTCGTCTTCCGCCACCAGGATCGTTTCCGTGCCGCTCTTGACCACGCGAGAGGG
Source organism: Vicinamibacterales bacterium (assembly GCA_046331345.1). Classification (GTDB taxonomy): domain Bacteria; phylum Acidobacteriota; class Vicinamibacteria; order Vicinamibacterales; family CAVVIG01; genus CAVVIG01. The sequence goes on from JAXLRA010000013.1 coordinate 77,076, forward strand.
GCGGGCCTCCTCGACCGTGGCTTCGCGGTTCTGCGGAATGGCGATGCGGAACGTCGCCCCTTCGCCCGGAGCGCTGCGCACGGAGATGGCGCCGCCGCTCTGTTTCACGAAGCCGTAGACCATGGCGAGCCCGAGCCCGGTGCCCTGGCCGAGCGGCTTGGTGGTGAAGAACGGCTCGAAGATCTGGCTGCGGACCTGCTCGTCCATGCCCATGCCGCTGTCGCTGACGGTCAGCACCGCAATCCCGTCCGGCGCGATCGTGGACGGCAGTTCCTGCGCGGGGAACCCGCTCCGGCTCGTGGCGATCTCGAGGACGCCGCCGCGCGGCATGGCGTCGCGCGCGTTCACGACCAGGTTCATGATCACCTGCTCGAGATGGCCGGGGTCGATCCGGACGTTCGGAATGTCCGGCTCGCAGTGGATGCACAGCTCGATGTCCTCGCCGATGAGGCGGCGCAGCATCGGCTCCATCGTGCCGACGATCTCGTTCAGGTCTACCGAGTCCGGGCGCAGGACCTGGTTGCGGCTGAAGGCGAGCAGCTGTGCGGTCAGCGCCGCGGCGCGGTTGCCGGCGCGGACGATCTCCGAGAGGTCCGCATGCAGCTGCGATCCGTCCGGGGTGTCCATGAGTGCCATCTCCGCGAAGCCGTTGATGGCGACCAGCAGGTTGTTGAAGTCGTGTGCGACCCCCCCAGCCAGCCGCCCCACGGCCTCGAGCCGTCCTGCCGCGCGCAGCTGCTCCTGGGTGCGCTGCTGCTCGGTGAGGTCGATCAGCACACCCGAGACCATCGTGGGATGACCGTTGCGGAAGCTGACGCGGTTCGACGACCGGACGAAGCGGATATGCCCCTGCTTGTCGAGCACCCGGAACTCGCGCTTCTGCCGGCTGCCGGCGAGCGTCTCGCCGAAGCTCGTGGCGGCGGCAGCGCGGTCGTCCGGATGGATCACGTCGAAGAACGAGCGCCCGACGAGTTCGGACGCGCCGTAGCCGAAATGCTCGACCGCCTTCGACGTGTAGAGGATCGTGCCCGAGGCATCGATCGAGAACACCACGTCGTCCAGGCTCTCGACCAGCTCGCGATAGCGCCCCTCGGAGTCCTGCAGCCGCTCGTACGCGCTGTGCAGGAGCTCGTTCTGGCGGAACCGCTCGGTGATGTCCTGCACCGTCCCGTGCAACGCGACGATGGCGCCTGTGTCGTCGCGAAGCGGTGCGCCGCGCGAGATCACGACGCGCGAGCTCCCGTCGGGGCGCCGAAGGGTCAGCTGCAGTTCCCAGGGCACGCCTTGCAGCAGCGCGTCCTCGACAGCAGCGGCAAGTGCGTGGCTGTCCTCGCCCGTGAAAACCTGTCCGTAGTCCCGGAAGGCCGGCGGCACCTGGCCGGCTCGCAGGCCGGCAATGCGGTACATCTCGTCGGACCACGTCACCTGATCCGTGGACGGATTCCACTGCCACGATCCCAGACTTGCGAGGGCCTGGGCTTCGCGCAGGCGTCGCTCGGCATCCTTGGCGGCCGCCTCGGCGACGATGCGTTCGGTGACGTCGTAGGCGGCGACGGCGACGGCAGGCTGCCCCTCGAAGTCGAGGTCGTGCGACGTGATCTCCGCGTGGACGATGCGGCCGTCCGCGCAGCGGTGCTGCAGGACGCCGGTGTGGCGCCACTGCCGCCGGCGCCCCGGGTTCGCCAGGAGCTGGCGGAGCGTCTCGTCAGTGACCGACACGCGAAGGTCCACCACCCGCATGGCCAGGAACTGCTCGCGCGAGTAGCCGTACTGGGCGATCGCCGCGTCGTTCACGGCGAGGAAGCGGAGGGTGGTGCGGTCGTACACCCACAGCGGCACCGGATGCCGCAGGAACAGCTGATCCTCCGCTGAGAGGGGCAGACGTGGCTGATCGAGTTCGTGATGCACGGCTCTGGCTCTGCGGGAGGCCGGCGCCCGCTTATGGACGCGGTGCTCCCCACAGGTAGATCGGCACGCATGGCGGTGTGCTGCAGTCAGCAGTACGCGCCCGTGTGCAACCGCGGGCAGTTGGGCGCGCTGGCCGTGTGTTCCGGTCGGACCCCGGGGCTCGGGCCGGCACGGAAGGCTAGGTTGCGTGTGCCCGCCGCAGCAGACGGCGGACGTTCGCGAGCAGGGCGTCGCGGGTGAACGGCTTCTGGAGCAGCACGCCATCGACGCCGTCGGGCAGGGCCTCGTCGTCGGCGTAGCCGGTCATGTAGCCGACGCGCAGGCCCGGCCGTGTCGCGCCGAGCCGGCGGGCGAGTTCAGGTCCGCGGATCTGGGGCATGACGACGTCGGTGAGGAGCAGGTCGACGGCACCCTTGTGCTGTTCCGCGGTGAGGAGCGCCTCGCCAGGGCTGGTGGCCGAGAGCACGGTGAAGCCTGCCTGGCGCAGCACCCTCGACGTGAACTGGCACAGCGCCGCATCGTCGTCCACGACGAGGATGGTGTCGGCATTGCCGACGATGGCGGGCGCCTCGAGCGGGGCGTTGACGACGTCGGCGTGGTCGTTCACCACCGGCAGCCAGATGCGGAACGTCGTGCCGGCGCCGGGCGCGGACACCACGTCGATGGCGCCGCGGCACTGGCGCGTGATGGCGTACACCGTTGAGAGGCCGAGTCCCGTGCCGTGGCCGATCGGCTTCGTGGTGAAGAACGGCTCGAAGACGCGCGCGCGTGTGGCCTCGTCCATGCCGACGCCCGTGTCGCGCACCTCGATGCGGACGTAGCGGCCCGGGACGAGCGGCAGGTGCCGCGCGGCGAACTCCTCATCGATCGTGACCGGCCCGACCGAGATGCTGAGGGTACCGCCCTGGGGCATCGCGTCGCGGCCGTTCACCGCGAGGTTGACGAGGATCTGTTCCACCTGGCCGGGCTCGAGCACGGCCATGCAGACCGTGTTCGCGATGTCCACGTTGAGCGTGATGTGCTCGCCGATGAGGCGCCGCAGCATGGCCTCGGCCTGCTGCGACACGGCCGCCACGTCCACGAAGTCCGGCCGATCGCTGCCGCGGCGGCCGAACGCGAGGAGCTGGCGCGTGAGGTGGGCGGCGCGGTCGCTGGCGGCCAGCACCTCCATGAGGTCGCTGCGCAGCGGGCTGCCGTGCGGCAGATCCTGCATCGCGAACTCGGTGAAGCCCTGGATGGCGGTGAGGAGGTTGTTGAAGTCGTGGGCGATGCCGCCTGCGAGGCGACCCACCGCTTCCATCTTCTGCGCCTGGCGCAGCTGGCCCTCGAGTTCGGTGCGTTCGCTGATGTCTTCCGCCACCTTCAGGTACTTGCCGATCGGGCCCGACGCATCGTGCATCGGCAGGATGATGGCGCGCTCGAGATAGACGGAGCCGTCCTTGCGCTTCTGGTGGAACTCGCCGGTCCAGCGGCCGCCCGAGGTGATCGTGCGCCACAGACGCTCGTATTCGTCCTCGGACGTGACGCCCGACTTGAGGATGCGCGGGTTGCGCCCCTTCACCTCGTCCAGCGTGTAGCCGGTGAGTTCGGTGAAGCGCGGGTTCACGTACTCGATGTTGCCCTGGAGATCCGTGATGACGACCACGGTCGGGATCTGGTCGACCACCAGCGCCATCGTGCGGTGAGCGGTGCGGGTGCGCAGCGTGCGGATGCCGAACGCCAGGTCCTCGGCGAGTTCCGAGAGCATGAGCACTTCGTCCGCGTCGAACGCGTCGGGCACGGCGGCGTAGACCGTGAGGGCGCCGAACACACCGTCGTCGGTGAACATCGGGATGGCGAGCGACGAGAGGTAGCCGCGGCGCAGCGCGGCATCGCGCCACGGCTGCATGGCGGGGTCGGTGGCGATCGAGCGGGTCCAGTACGGGCGGCGCTCACGGATGGCAGTGCCGGTCGGCCCGTGGCCCTCCGCCACGTCGGCCCAGCGGATATCCACGCTTTCGAGGTAGCCGTCGTGATGGCCCGCGAGGGCGATCGGGAAGACGCGCTGTAGCCCGTCCTGTTCTGCGAGTCCCACCCAGGCGAAGCGGTAGCCGCCATCGGACACGGCAGCGTCGCAGACCGCCTGCAGCAACTCGTCCTCGTTGTTGGCGCGGACGAGGGCGCGGCGGCAGCGGCGGACGAGGGTGAGTGCGCGACGGATGCGCTCGTCGGAAGAGAGGGCGGCGGGGCGTGGGTCGGCCATGAGGTCACGTGTGCCGGATCGAGGCGCTGGCTCACGCGTGTGTGCGGCGCAGGCTCGGAGACGAGCGGACGTCGCGCGCACGGTACAGGATGGTTATCGGCGATCGGCGCGGCGGGAGCAAGGTCAGCCGTAGCGGTGTCGGAGGTCGGAGGACAGCGAATGGAGGATGGGGGGACTGAGGCCGGGGGTGGAGGTTGGGGGTTGGAGGTTGGGGGGCGGCCGCACTCGTGGGGTCCGCCTTCAGGCGGACCTGTTCGCGCGTGTACGAAGGTACAAGGGGCGTGTGATCACCGGAACGACGACGCTCCAGAACAGCCCGACGCGGAGCACCTTCAGGATGGTGAAGCAGTCGGGCGGTCTGCTCCAGGGCCGCGAGGCGGGGCGCTCGACGCCTCGGCGCCGTTCGCGCACGCTTCGCGCTGCGCGTCGCATGTGTCTCGCGAACCCTCGACGGGCCGAAGGGACGCGGCCCGCGCGAGTTCGAGCGACAGCCTGCGCACGCGCAGGCTCCGGGCGCGCGCGAATCTGTACTGTTGCGGCGCGCGGGTGCCGTGTTATCATCGAGGTCTTGCGTCGGTGCCCCAAGCCCCGGCGTGACTGCCACACCACTCCCGAGTGGGCCAGTAGCTCAATTGGCAGAGCAGCAGACTCTTAATCTGCGGGTTGAAGGTTCGATTCCTTCCTGGCTCACCACCTCTTTCCCGTTCATTTCTATTCCTTCGAACGTATCGACCGACTGCCCTTAGAGGGCATCAACGGTGGCGCGACTCGTGTCCCGACTACGGCCACGGCGACGCTCGATTGCAGCCTGCCTTCGTGACCGTCATGGCGCCCGCAGCGGCCGTCTTTCGAAGACCGCCACAACTCCAGTGGCGTCGCCCTGGTCCTCACGAACGTGCAGGTCGAAGCGTTCATCACGACCTGGGCGGCACGACCGGCCGCGCATGTCCCGCCAGACGCTGTGCCCTCGCGCCGGCGCCGCCCGTGCGACAATCGCTCGCCATGCCCTCCGTTGACGAACTGCGACGCATGGCCATCGACTGCGCCAGGCGCGGCGATCACGGTCCCACCGCGATCGGCATCAACGAAGCGATCGTTGCCGCCGTGCCGGCGGACGAACACAGCTGGACCCGGTTGGCCCGGTGCTACCTGACCGCCGGCGACTTCAGCCGCAGCACCGCCGCCTGCGAACGCGCCCTCGCGCTCAACCCCTCGAACACCATCGCCGCGAACCTGCTGCGCGAAGCGGCGAAAGGCAGGCTGAGCCGGGCTCCGCGGACCGACGGGTTCGACGAGGCTGCGTTCGACGCGCTTGGACGGCAGCCGGTGGCAGAGGCGCACACGCTCCTGACGCCGCGCCTCGAGCCCGTGCTCCTCGGCCTCAACGACACCGCCACAGCGCAGCGCATCGTCGCGACGCGGCAGTCCGACGGAGGCCAGAGACAGAAGCTGTTCAGGCGCGACAGCAGTCACTGGACTCCAGGTCACGTCTACGCCTTCCACTACGGCGGACGCTGGGAACCGCAGTTCACTGTCGGCGTGTTCAGCCAGGTGACGTTCGGCAGCAACTGCATCCGCGCCGGACTTGGCTTCAACCTGACCCAGCACGGGCTGAGTCGCGATCCAGTGACAGGCCAGCAGCAGGTCCTTGCGTTCTACAGGACGTTCCAGCGAGCCGTCGGCGGCCGGTGGCGCGGGTTCCTCATCGACTGGATGAAGACGCATGCCGGCGCGATCCAGCGGCGGGACGAACCGCCGCGCGCCGACTGGGCACCGGAGCGCCAGGTGGAGTGGTTGAGCGCCGTGGCCGATCCCATCGAGCAGGAACGGATCTTCGTGGGGCGCTGGTGGCACCTGCCCGCGGACCGCGAGACGCTCACCGACCCGCGACGCCTGACACGAGCCGTCGACGACACCTTCCGCGACCTGCTGCCACTCTGGACCGACGTCTGGAACAACACAGACTGAGCACGGTCAGCGACGGGCCAGTCACGCGCCGTGCGGTATTGCGATTTCGCGACTGAAATCGCAATGCTGCGCGCGCTGCTCACGCGCATCTCCCGTGCTACAACATCCCGCCGACCACTCAGGTCGCTCGCAACGAGAGACGCATGTGACGCCGCCTGACGGCGGCCGTCCAGTGTAGGAGCCAGCGTGACAGGAATCTCGAATGCTCTTCGGGCAACGATACTCGGCACCCTGACGGCCACGCTCGTGGCCTGCGGTTCCAGCAGCCAACCCTCGTCGCCCGACGCGGCGACGCCAGCAGCGAGCGCCGCTCCTGCGGCCGTAGCTCAGGCAGGCGACGTGCCGAAGTTCGAGTACGACGCCACCTGGCCGAAGCTGCCGCTGCCGAACCAGTGGATCTTCGGAGAGGTGGGCGGCGTCGGCAACGATCCGAGCAACGGACACATCTGGGTCATCCAGCGCCCGTGGACCGTGTTCGGCCGCGAACTCGCCGCGGTCGACGGCTCGAACACGTGCTGCAGGCCGGCGCCCTCGGTCGTCGAGTTCGACACCGAAGGCACCGTCGTCCAGGGCTGGCCGAAGCCGGTGATGTTCCATGCCCCGCAGGGGTCGCCACTCGGCCAGACCTACGGCGAGGTCGGCCCAGGCGGAGAAGACCTGTGGCAGTCGCCCGACGGCCCCTACGGCATGTGGGGACGCCGCGAGCACACGGTCTACATCGACCCGAAGGGCTTCGTCTGGCTGACGATCGACGAGTCGCACGTGGTCTACAAGTTCACCAAGGACGGTACGTGGATCATGACCCTCGGCGTTCCCGAGAATCCACCGCGCCAGCTGGGGAACGCGCGCCGCAGCAACGACACGACGCGCTTCGGCCGTCCGACCGGCGTCGCCGTGGACCCTGACACGAACGAGGTGTTCATCTCGGACGGCTACGACAACCGCCGCGTCATCGTGTTCGACGGCGAGACCGGCAAGTACCTCCGCCACTGGGGCGCGTACGGCGCGAAGCCCGACGACTCGCCCATGCCGCGCTACGATCCGAAGGCGCCGCCGTCGAAGCAGTTCAACACCGTGCACGGCGTCGTGCTCTCACGCGACAAGCTGGTCTACGTGGCCGACCGCGCCAACGACCGCATCCAGGTGTTCAGGCAGGACGGCACCTTCGTCAAGGAAGGCATCGTCGCACCCGAGACAACCGACGTGGGCAGTGCCTACGGCGTGGCCCTGTCGATGGACCCGGAGCAGAAGTGGGTCTACGTGAACGGCGTGGACTCGGTGCGCATCCTGCGGCGCGACACCATGCAGGTGGTCGGCGAGTTCGGCTCGCAGGGCCGCTTCGGCGGACAACTGCTCTCGGCCCACAGCATGACGGTGGACAACAAGGGGAACATCTTCATCGGCGAGAGCCGCGGCCGCCGCGTGCAGAAGTTCCGCCTCGTGTCAGGCGACGCCGGCCCGAGGTGAGCGACCGAAGCCCTGCGGTGCCGGGCCGCAACGCGACAGCGGATGCGTGCGCGTTACAGCTGAGATGCCCATGACGCACGAACGACAGATTCATCAAGTCCTTTGACAGCGCTCTGACTGGCCAGTAGCGGCTCCCTCCGGAGCACGCACCAGCTCGCTGTCGACCAGGAAGGAATGAGGGTCACACGCGCTGCCCCCAGTCCAGGTGGTGGCTGTACATCCAGTCCAGCGACGCCTCGGTCACCGCATACCGGAACACCACCGGCAGCAGCAGATCGCGCACGACCCGGCCGACAGGTCCCGGCGCCTTGCTGCTGCTGCCACGCGCGCCGTGCGCCACGACGCGTTCGACGCGGCGGCGCCGCATCCGCTCGTAGGTCGCGAGCGCCTCCGCAACCGAGTGCCGATCGCGCAGGCACTGCGCGAGCACGACCGCATCCTCGATCGCCAGGGCGGCACCCTGGCCGGAGGAGGGCGATGGGGCGTGCGCGGCGTCGCCAATCACCACCAGCGGCCCACGTGACCAGCGCGGCACTCTCGGCAGGTCGTGCGTGTTGTCGGCAGCCAGCTCGAGGTGTCCGGCCGACAGCAGCGCGGCCATCGGTCCAGCGTCGCCGGCAAAGAGCTCAACGAGCCGTGCGCGCCAGGCGTCGAGTGGTGTCGCGCGCCGCTCCTCTGGCGACACCGGCGGCCGCGGCACGTTCGCGAACCACGCGGTTCCTCCCCAGCCGTCTGCGGCATACCCGAAGAACGCACGCCGGCCGAACACCATGTGCCACGCGCCAGGTTCGCCGCACGACATCCCGGGTGTGGAGCCGCCGAAGTTCACGAGGCCGACGTAGCGCGGCGTCGGCGCTGCCGCGTCGATCAGCCGTCGCGTGACTGAGTGCACGCCATCGCAGCCGACGAGCACATCGCCGCGCACCTCCTGTCCGTCCTCGAACCGCGCGGTCACGCCGTGCGCCGTCACTTCCGCATCGACGAGCTGTCGCCCGTGTTCGACAGGGATGCCGCGCCTCCGTGCGTCGTCGAGAAGAATCCGATGCAGCTCGGCCCTCGCCATCGTGCGGCTGTCGAGGCCCGGGTCCGCCGGTCGCCCGAGCGGAACCGTTCCGAGCATGCGCCCCGTGCCGCTGTGGATGTGAATGCGACGCGTGACAAAACCCGCGCGCGCGACCCCGGAGGACGCCGACACGGCAGACAGCGCATCGAGCCCGTTGGTCGCGAGCGTCAGCCAGGAGCCCTGCCACGCCGGGGCCGGCGGCCGCCGTTCGTAGATGGTGATGTCGAGCCCGGCCCGCTGCAGGGCCATCGCCGCGACAGGCCCGGCGATGCCGGCCCCGATGATCAGCGCCCGCATCGGGCACCAGCCGCATGTGAAAGAACCATGCGGTACTGTGCGTGCGCCCACGGGCGGAGCGCGACAGGCGATCGGTGAACGCCAGCCAGCACCCGGCAAGCCGCGCGTTCGCCGCGACGGGTGCAGGGCAGGGCAGCGGGATGATCAGCCTCTCAGGCCTTCAGCACCTTGGGCATGCTCGTGCCGAAGATGGTGTACAGCTCCGCACCGATCGTGCCCGCCGCAGTCTCGAGCTCGGCCTGCGAGATCTCCTCGCTCCCCTGGCGTCCGTAGAAGACGACCTCGTCGTCCATCTGGATCTCGTCCTTCACGTCGGTGACGTCGACCATGACGGTGTTCATCGTGACGCGGCCGAGCACAGGCAGGCGGTGGCCACGGATCAACACGTACACCTGGCCCTTGTCCGGTTCCGGCTGGTTGCGATGGCTGAAGCCGCGGCGGTAGCCGTCCGAGTAGCCAGCAGGGATGTTCGCCAGGAACGAGTCGCGCGTCAGCCTGAACGTGCGGTCGTAGCTCACCGTGCTGCCAGCGGAGAAGTGGTTCACGCAGGCCACGCGTGACTTGGCGGTCATCATCCGCCGGAACTGCGTGAACGCGGGGTCGGAGTCGCCGTAGAGCACGCCGCCCGCGCGCACCATGTCGAGCCGCGCCTCCGGCAGGTTCAGCGTCGCGTACGAGTTCGCGACGTGCCGCACGATCTGGCGCCGGTCGAGGCCTCCTGCTTCGATCACCCAGTCGGACTCGGCGAGGAACCGCTCGAGCGACGGACGCATGTCGGCCACATCCTCGACAGGGAAGTGGCTCATGATGCCGACGATCCGCAGCCCTTCGATGGCCATCAGGGCTTTTGCTTCCTCGCGTCCCCCGTCGTGGCTGAGGTCCAGGCCGTTGCGGCCCATGCCCGTGGAGTTGAGCGCGAAGTGCACGTCGAGCCGCCGGCCCTTGCGGAGCGCGATCGACGCCGCGGCCCGCGCGTGCACCGGATTCCCGGTCAACTCCTCGATGTCGTACACGAGCCCGTCCTCGATCTCCTCGAGCGTGGCCGTGCGCAGTCGGGCGATGCGCCCCTTGTACCCGAGCACGCGCGCCACCCGCGCCTCTTCGTTCGACGTGAGCCCGACGACTCGGATGCCGGTGCGGATGATGGAGGGGATGAGCAGCGCGATGCTGTGGCCGTAGGCGTCGGCCTTCATGACGACGCAGATCTCGTGCGACGGACCGAGCATCTCGCGCAGCGTGGCGATGTTCGCCTCGAATGCGGCCGCGTCGATCTCCAGCCAGCCGTTGCCGCGCGACGCCTTCTCGAGCGTGAGCCCGAAGTTCGTCTCGGACAGCATCGGCGCCGCTTCCGCGACGCCGGCGCCGAGCGCCACCGGTGCGGAGGCCAGCGCGGCCAGCATCCGTCTTCGATCCATCTTCATGTCATCTCTCTCCGGCGTGTGGCAGCCGTGACCGGCTCAGCCGTTGAGGATTATGGCACTGTCGGGATCGAATGTTGCTCCTGTGCAGGACAGGAGGTGCAGATGCGCTACATCGTCGCGTGGATGCTCGGAGTGCCGTTCAGCGTGATTGCCGCCTGGTACGTGCTTGCGCATTCAGGCTGTTGAACGTAGGGAGAAGCACGCCACCGCGGAGTGCGCGGAGGTCGCGGAGCAATCATACTCGTGATGCCTCCGCGCTCTCTCTGTCCTCCGTGGTGGAGATCTCGCACGGGTCCTGCGTTCACATCCCCTTCTTCATCGCCTGCATCCGACGCCCGATGTCATCGAGTTCGGCCTTGCCGAAGGCGGCGCGCGCCTTCTTGAACATGTCGCCCTCTTCTTCCTCGATGTGGTGTTCGAGGCTCTCCTTCAGCACCTTCAGCTTCGCGCCCCATCGCTCGTCCGACGGCGGCAGTTCCTGGAGTTCCTTCAACACCACATCGGCCACGTGGTGTTCCTGGTAACCCTCCAGCACGATGTCCTTCGCCTCGGGGTGCGCCTTCAAGGCAGGGTAGAGCACCCGCTCCTCCATCGCCTCATGCGTCGTCAGCAGCGGGGTGAGCCGTGCGAGCAGGGCCCGGCGCTCGTCGATCGCCGTGTCGCCGAGCGCGATGCCGTCCTTCAACAAGGCCTCGAGTTCACGGTGGTCGCGCTCGAGCAGCGTCAACCCGTCGGGCTGGCCCCAGGGCAGCCCGGGCTGTCGCAAGCGGGTTGCCAATAGCGAGCGCGATGCCGGAGTCCGCTACTATCTGAGGCATGAAGCTGACCGACCTTCGCGGCATCCTGCAGTACGTCCCGCAGTTCCGCGAGAAGACCTTCATCCTCGCCATCGACGCCGGCATCGTGGGCGACGACAACTTCGCCACGCTGCTGCTGGACGTGGCCTTGCTCCGGTCGCTCAACATCCGGGTGGTGCTGGTGCACGGCGCCGCCGAAGGGATCCGCGCGCTCGCCGGAGCCCAGCATGTGGAAGCGTCGGACCTCGAGGGCACCGGGGTCACCGACGCACGCACGCTCGAACTGGCGCTCACCGCGGCGAACCGGCTGACGCACGAGATTCTCGAAGGGTTGTCGGCTCACGACCTGCGAGCGGCCTGTCCGAACGTGATCACGTCGCACCCGGTCGGCATCATCAACGGCGTCGACCACCTGTTCACGGGCCGTGTCGAGCGGATCGACACCGAGTTCCTCCAGTCGCTCCTCAACCTCGGCGTCGTCCCCATCCTGCCGCCGCTTGGCTTCGACGGCGAGGGCAAGACCTACCGCGTCAATTCAGACGATGTGGCGGTGGCGGTGGCAGCGCAGCTGAAGGCGGTGAAGCTGATCTTCGTGTCGTCGAGGAACGGGCTGATCTACCGCGACCAGCCGATTCGCCAGATGCTGGTGAGCGACCTCCAGCAGCTCCTGCGGCAGGACAGCGCCGGCTTCAGCCCTGAAGTGCTCTCGCGCGCGCATCACGCAGTGCGGGCCTGCACCACGGGCGTCCCCCGCGTCCACATCGTCGACGGCCGGCTCGAGGAGGGGCTCCTCGCCGAGGTGTTCGACAACCACGGCCTGGGCACGCTCATTCACGCCAACCAGTACGAGTCTGTCCGTCCGGCCAGCAGGAAGGACGTGAGCGCGATTCTGCGGCTCACGAGCCCGGCCGTCGAGTCGGCGGAACTGGTGCGCCGGACGCGGGCCACCGTCGAAAAGCAGATCGACGATTACTTCATGTTCGAAATCGACGGCAATCCGGTGGCGTGCGTCGCGTTGCACGTCTATCCGGACCACCAGACGGGTGAACTCGCCAGCCTGTTCGTGAGCCCCGCGCACGAGAACCAGGGCATCGGCCGCAAGCTCGCGGCCTTCGTGGAGGAGCGCGCGCGCGAGCGCGGGCTGACACGCCTGCTCGCGCTGTCGACACAGGCGTTCACCTGGTTCCAGTTGAAGGCCGGCTTCGTCGAAGGCACGCCGGACGATCTGCCACCCGCGCGGCGCGAGAAATACGAGCAGAGCGGACGCCGGTCGAAAGTGCTGATCAAGTCCCTGACGTAACGCGGAGCGCACCGACGCTCGTTGGCCCACTCGGCGGACGCTCTGCGCCGCCTGCCGACACTCCTGTCGCTCCTAGAGCAGGAGACGAGTCCGCTCTTGGAGCGGCCCTGCGGCTGAGTCACAATGCCGAGCATGCGTCTCCGCCGTCGTCCGCTCGCGCTCTGCCTCGCCCTGCTCCTCATCTCCGCATCATCGTCCGCTGTCAGGACGCAGTCCGCGCCGTCGTCGAGCGTGCTGATCACGAACGCCCGGCTGGTGGACGGGACCGGTGCGCCCTCACGGACCGGCAACCTGCGTGTGCGCGACGGCAGAATTGCCGCCATCGGTGCGCTGACGGCTGAGCCCGGCGAGACCGTGGTCGATGCGCACGGACTGGTGCTGGCGCCGGGGTTCATCGATACCCACAGCCATCACGACCGCGGTCTGTGGACGGCGCGCGAGGCGACCGCCATGCTGTCCCAGGGCGTCACCACCATCGTCATCGGGCAGGACGGTGGCGGCACGAAGGTGGGCGAGCTGTTCGACCGTGTGAAGCGCGAGCCGCCGTCCGTGAACGTGGCGACGTTTGCGGGGCATGGACCGCTGCGAGACGCGGTGATGGGGAGCGACACGAAGCGGAAGGCCACCGCTGCCGAAGTGGCGAAGATGCAGGCGCTGCTGAAGGTGGAACTCGATGCCGGCGCCCTCGGCCTGTCCACCGGCCTCGAATACGACCCCGGCATCTACGCCGACCCGTCGGAGGTGCTCGCGCTGGCGAAGACCGCTGCCGATGCGAGCGCGCGCTACGTCAGCCACATCCGCAGCGAGGACCGCGACTTCTGGCAGGCGCTCGACGAGGTGGTCACCATCGGTCGCACGCACCGGATGCCGGTGCAGGTGTCGCACATCAAGCTGGGGATGCTGGACCTCTGGGGCCAGGCGGCCAGGGCCATCGCGGTGCTCGACCGTGCACGCGCCGAAGGCGTGGACATCACCGCCGATCTCTACCCGTACACCTACTGGCAGGCGAACCTCGGCGTGTTCTTCCCGAAGCGCAACTTCGCCGACCGCACCGAGGCGACGTTCGTGCTCGAACACGTCACGCGGCCCGACGGCATCATCATCAACAACATGCGGTCGCACCCGGAGTACCGCGGCAAGACGCTCGCCGAGATCGCCGTGCTCCGGAAGGTGGCACCCGTCGATGCGCTGCTCGCGCTGCTCGCCGAACCGGGTGGTCCGGACGCCAGCATCGTTGCACGCGGCATGGACGACCGCGACGTGGCCGCCCTGATGGCGTGGCGCTTCACGAACGTCTGCAGCGACGGCCAGTCTACCGGCCTGCACCCGCGCGGATTCGGCAGCTTTCCGAAGGTGCTCGGCCGCTACGTGCGCGACGAGAAGGTGTTTCCGCTGGAGGAGGCCGTGCGCAGGATGACGAGCCTGGCTGCGGCCAACGTCGGCATCTATGGGCGCGGCACGCTCGCCGTGGGCCAGGCCGCGGACCTCGTGCTCTTCGATCCGGCAACGGTGCAGGATCGTGCCGACTTCGGCCACGCGCAGGATCAGGCGGTCGGTATCGACCGGGTCTGGGTGAACGGGCAGCTCGTGTTCGCGCAGGGCGCTCCGCTGCGCGTGTATGCGGGCCTGGGGCTGCGGCGCGTGACGCGCTGAGGAGCAAGCCGGCGCCTGCGCGCGGTCGAGTCCTGGTTCAGCGTACGCCGTGGGGAAGGCGCTCGCCCTGCCGCGGCGCCTGCGCTGGCGGTGCCGCCGACGCCGCGGCGATGTTGCGCAGCATGCCGCCGAAGATGAAGCCGTGCACGGGCACGAGCGAGTACCAGTAGAGCAGACCCCAGAGCCCCATCGGATCGAACACGGCCGTCTGGTGCAGCGTGGTGCCGCTGCCATCGGGCACCGCCTCGAATTCGAGCCAGGCGCGGCCCGGCACCTTCATCTCCGCGGCGAGCCGCAGGCGCCGCCCCGGCTCGAAGGCTTCGACCCTCCAGAAGTCCACGGTGTCGCCGACGATGACGCGCTCCGGATCGCGGCGTCCGCGGCGCATGCCTACACCGCCGAGCAGCAGGTCGGCGTAGCCGCGCAGCTTCCACATCCAGGTGCCGTAGTACCAGCCGGTGTGCCCGCCGATGCGGGCGATCGGCGCGAACGCCTGCGCCGGCGGCACGTCCACGTGCAGCGTGCGCGCATCGACGAGACGTGACCCGAAGCGCGCGCTCACGAGCGGTTTCGGCCCGCCGCCGGACTGCAGCGCGTCGGACCAGCGCGTCAGTGCGAAGTCGCGATCCTCGTTCCTGATCGCCCGGGCGATTGCCTCGGCCAGGCCGATGGGGCGAATGGCGAAAGCCCGGCTCGCGCTGTCGTCCACGACCACCGAGCGGTTCCGCAGCCCGGCAATCAACTCACGCCCGACCCTGGCATACACCGGTGTGACGAGTCCGAGCCAGAGGCTGGAGAGATGCGGCGTGAGGAGCGGGACGGAAATCATCACGCGGCGCAGACCCCGCTGCCGCGCGTATTCGCGCATCAGGTCGCCGTAGCTGGCGCGGTCTGCGCCCCCGATCTCGAACGTCGCGTCTCCGGTCCCGGGCAGGTCGAGGGCCGCCACGAGGTAGGCGAGGAGGTCGTCGATTCCGATCGGCTGTGCCTCGGTGGCCACCCACTTCGGGCAGATCATCAGCGGCAGCCGCTCGACCAGCGCCCGGATCATCTCGAACGACAGGCTGCCGGACCCGATGACGATCGACGCGCGGAACTCAACCACGGGCACCCCGCCAGCGCGCAGGGCGTCGCCTGTTTCGAGTCGGCTCTTCAGGTGCTTGCTCAGCGCCCCATCGTCGTGCGCGAGGCCACCCAGGTAGATGATGCGACGCACGCCCGCGGCGCGCGCGGCGACGCCGAAGGCCCGCGCGGCTTCGATGTCCGTCTGGCGGTAGTCGCCGTGCGCCCCCATCGAGTGCACGAGGTAATACGCGGTGTCCACGTCCGCCATGGCCGTTGCGAGCGCCGTGGGGTCGAGCAGTTCGCCGCCAACGATCTCCGTGCTGGCCGCCGCCTTCGCACGGAGGACGTCGGGACGGCGCGCCATGCAGCGAAGCGGACGCCCCGTGGTTTCGAGGGCGGCGAGCAGGCGGCCGCCGATGTAACCAGTGGCACCAGTGAGCAGAACGCGGTTGGTGAGGGCCATGAGCCATCGGGTAGGACGCCGACGGCACCGGCGGAGATTCCATCAGCAGGACGCCTGCGCAAGGTCTGGCACGCCTGTCCGAAGGCTGCAGGCTGCCGCCATTCCGGCAGGATGGCGCGTGTGCATCGCCAGGTGCGATCCGTGCGCGACAAACACGGTCGAGTTCGCTGGCCACCCAATTGCTCAGTCTCACGTCATGCTGAAGCATTGGCGGGTGATCTCAGTCGTCGCCGTCCCCTCCGTCCTTGTCAGCTGCGTGCCCGCGGGCGGGCCCCCTGGCGCCGCCGTGGAGGAGACGGTCCTCGAGTGTTCGGCGGACGACATCCGGCACGTCTTCCACATCCGGGAAGCCGCCAGCGAGGTGGACGACACCTCGGTGACGCCCGCGAAGACCGGCTCGGCGGAGGTCACAGGCACGGAATACCGTCTGCTGTTCCAGGAATCGCGGGATCACTACGAGCTGATGGTGTGGATCGACCGCGCATCGGGACGGGGCACGCGCCGCCTGTTCGACGATGAGCAGCAGCCGGTCAAAGGGCACGGCGGGACCGACGACATCGTCTGCTCCGCGCAAGGGGCTGCGAACTGAAGGTCCGCCTGAAGGCGGACCCCACGAGTGTGGCGACGCCGGGTCGGGTGGGGGCAGAGACCGATCGTGGGGTCCGGCTTCAGCCGGACCCTTCACGTGGGGGCACGGACGGATCGTGGGGTCCGGCTTCAGCCGGACCCTTCACGGTTCACGCAGGACCGACGACGCCGAAGGCGGCACCCGCGGGATCGGTGGCAATCACGATCCAGCTGCCTCCAGGAATCTGGTGGGGGCCCATCATCACGGTGCCACCGCCCGCTTCGACCGCGGCCTTCGCGGCTCCCACCGACGGCACGCCGAAGTAGAACAACCATCCCACGGGCTGCTTCGGATCCTGCCGGGGGACGATGCCACCTACCCGCACGCCGTGGTGATCGATGAAGCCGTACTCACCCATCGGCCCCATGTCCATCGACTCGTTGAACGCGAAGCCGAAGTGCTTCGCGTAGAACGCCTTCGACGCCGCGAGGTCAGGCGTCGTCAGCTCGTTCCAGTTCACGCGCTGCGGCGCCGACGGGTCGAAGACGTCGCTGGTGGCGTCCGGCATGTCCGGCGGCGGCGTGGGCGTCATCACGTAGAAGGGGATACCCTGGGGGTCGGCGACCATGGCGATCCGGCCGGCATGGGGGATGTCGGTGGCCGGCATGTAGACCTTCCCGCCGTCCGCGACAATCGCCGCGCACGTGGCGTCGACGTCGACCGTGCTCAGATACGCCAGCCAGGTGGACGGCGCGCCGCCCATGTCAGGGGTGATCGTGAGCACACCGCCGAGATGTTTCCCGTCGGAGCGGCCGATCATCCGGTAGTCCTTGCCGTCCGTGCGATGCGGGTCCGGGGGACTGATGCGCCATCCCACGACCGCGGCGTAGAACGCGGTGGCGGCGTCGGCGTCGGACGTCATCAGTTCGTACCAGATGAAGCTGCCTGCGGGGTTGCTCATGCGAATCCTCCCGCTGCCGATTGTGGCACGGAAGAGACGGAACGCCGCCCTAGACGCGGCGCAGGCGGCGGGTGCGGTGCCGGAACTGGAACGTGCCGCACGTGAGGCACGTGTAGTAGTCCCACTGTTCCTGGTGCCGCGAACTGACGCCGCCTACATGGCTGCGCTCGTAGCGCAACGTCGCGTCGCACGCAGGGCACAGCAGCGCCGGCGGCGGCGTGGGCGGAGTCGTGGTGGTGAAGCGCTGATGCTGCTTCGTCAGCGTGGCTCGGCGCCGCGGCCTCGTGTCGCGCGTCGGTGCCTGGGACGCAGCCGCGTGCCCGTCCCCACCGTCCGGCTTACCCGTGCCGCCACTCCCGCACTGCACTTCGGCAAGGATGCTTGAGCCGTGAACGTCGGCCAGCTCGTGTAGGACCCTTGACGACGCGAACTGCAGCGCAACGAACGCATGGGCTGTAAGATGCTGCTCATGCGCTGGTCTGCCGTTCTCACGTCGGTCGTTCTCGTGGCGGCCGGCGTCGCGTGTCGGCCCGCATCCACGCCGGCACCGGTCGAGCCGGAACCCGGCATCGCACGAGCCCTCGCCATCGAGCGCGAGGCCCGCATCTCGGACCTGCGCTACGACCTCGCATTCGACCTTCCCGGAAGTCCGTCGGTCCCCATTGCCGGGACGGCAACGCTGCACTTTGCGCTGAAGGACCGCACGAAGCCGCTGGTGCTGGACTTCGAGCCCGCCGCCACGAACACCAGGGCGGTCCGCCTGAACGGCAGCGACACGACCTGGACGGCCTCGAACGGGCACATCGTCATTCCCGCAGACGGGCTGCGCGAGGGAAGCAACGACATCACCGTCGGCTTCACGGCCGGCGACGCCTCGCTCAACCGCAATCAGGATTTCCTCTACACCCTCTTCGTGCCGGCACGGGCCCACCTCGCGTTCCCGTGCTTCGACCAGCCGGGCCTGAAGGGGCGCTACGCCCTGCAGCTGCAGGTGCCTGCCGCGTGGCAGGTGGTGGCGAACGGCCAGGAGACGGGCCGGACCACCGCAGGCGACCGCGCCACGGTGCGCTTCGCCGAAACGAAGCCGCTGCCGACCTACCTGTTCGCGTTTGCGGCAGGGAGGTTCTCGGTGGAGACGGGTGTCCGCGGCGGCCGCACGTTCCGCATGTTCCATCGGGAGACCGATGCGGCAAAGGTGGCCCGCAACAGGGACGCCATCTTCGACCTGCACGCTCACGCACTCGCGTGGCTGGAGGAGTACACCGGCATTCCGTATCCCTGGGGCAAGTTCGACTTCGTGGCGGTGCCCGCGTTCCAGTTCGGGGGCATGGAACACGCCGGCGCGATTCTCTACAACGCGAGCAGCCTGCTCCTGGAGGAGTCGGCCACCGTCAACCAGCAACTCGGCCGCGCGAGTGTCATCTCGCACGAGACGTCGCACATGTGGTTCGGCGACCTGGTGACGATGCGGTGGTTCGACGATGTGTGGATGAAGGAGGTGTTCGCGAACTTCATGGCGTCGAAGATCGTGAACCCGTCGTTCCCGCAGGTGAATCACCGGCTGCGGTTCCTGCTCTCCAACTACCCGTCGGCGTACGACGTGGATCGGACCGCGGGCGCCAACGCCATCCGCCAGCCGCTGGACAACCTGAACGGGGCCGGCTCGCTCTACGGCGCGATCATCTACCAGAAGGCGCCGATCGTGATGCGCAACCTCGAGGTGCTGACCGGCGAGGAGGCGTTCCGCGAGGGGCTGCGCAGCTACCTGAAGACGTACAGCTTCGGCAACGCGGCGTGGCCGGACCTCATCTCGATTCTCGACGCGCGCACCCCTGAAGACCTGGCGGCCTGGAGCCATGCCTGGGTCGAGGAACCCGGACGCCCCACGATCCGCACGCGCATCACCAGCATCAACCGGCGCATCGAGACGCTGGCCTTCACGCAGGACGATCCACGCCAGCGTGGGCTCACCTGGAACCAGGCGTTCCAGGTCACGCTGGGGTACCCGGACGGGAACCGGACCCTCCCGGCCCATCTCCAGGGCCAGCAGACCGTGGTGGAGGCAGCGGCAGGCCAGCCGATGCCGCTCTACGTGCTGCCGAACGGCGAGGGCATCGCCTACGGGCAGCTCGAACTCGACGACACGAGCCGCACCTACCTGCTGGCGCACCTCCACGAGATTGCGGACCCCCTCACGCGCGGCAGTGCGCTGGTGTCGCTCTGGGAGGAGCTGCTGCGCGGCGCGGTGTCGCCCCAAGCATTCGTCTACATGGCCATCGTGGCGTTGCCGGTCGAGAAGGACGAACTCAACGCACAGCGGCTGCTGTCGTACACGACCGAGGCCTACTGGAAGTTCATGGGTGCGAGCACGCGCCAGGCGCTCGCCCCACGGCTCGAGGCGCTGCTCCACCGGGGCATCGTGTCGGCGCCCACGGTGAGCCTCAAGTCGGCCTGGTTCCGGGCGTATCGCGATACCGCGCTGACACCGACCGGTGTCGAATGGCTCGAGCGGGTCTGGAGGCGTGACGAGAGCGTGCCCGGGCTTGTGTTCTCGGAACCGGACTACATCGCCATGGCGTACGAAATCGCCGTGCGCGGTGTGCCCGACTGGAAGACCGTGCTCGATCAGCAGCTCGCCCGCACCGAGAACCCGGACCGCAAGGCCCGGTTCGCCTTCGTGATGCCGGCGCTCGATCCGGACCCTGAGGCGCGCGCTCGCGTGTTCGCCAGCCTCGCCGATGCCAGGAACCGCGCGCACGAGCCGTGGGTGCTCGACGTCCTGACCTACCTGCATCACCCGCTGCGTGCACAGTCGGCTGAACCGTTCATCAAGCCGAGCCTGGGGCTGCTGCAGCAGATCCAGAAGACCGGCGACATCTTCTTCCCGAAGAACTGGATGGACGCCACGCTCGGCGGCCACTCGTCGCCAGCCGCGGCACAGACCGTGCGCGACTTCCTGTCGGCGCTTCCGCCCAGCTATCCGCCGCGCCTCCGCATGGTCATCGAAGCGTCCGCGGACCCGCTCTTCCGCGCCTCGCGCATGTAGCTCGACGACCACGAATGGCACGAGAGAAGATGCGACGTGCGTTTCACAATGTGGTGCCCGGCTTCAGCCGCGCCCCGTCAGGTCCGCCTGAAGGCGGACACTACATCTGGTTGTGAAACGCGCTTCACTTCAGCCCAGAAACAACCGATACGCCGGATTCTCCGACTCGATCGCGTACGCGTATCCGAGGCTGTCGAGGAACGCGACGAACGCATCGAGCTGATCGTCTTCCACCTCGAAACCGGCGAGCACGCGGCCGAAGTCGGCGCCGTGGTTGCGGTAGTGGAACAGGCTGATGTTCCATCGTCCGGCGAGCGCGTCGAGGAAGCCGGCGAGGGCGCCGGGCCGCTCCGGGAATTCGAATCGGCAGAGGCGTTCGTGGGCGACGTCCGGCGCGTGGCCACCCACCATGTGGCGCACGTGGAGCTTGGCCATCTCGTTGTCGGTGAGGTCCACCGCGTCGTAGCCCTCGTGTCTGAGCTGGGCGACGAGTCCCTCCGCGTCCGCGCGTGAGTGCGTGGCGCAGCCGACGAAGATGTGCGCCTGGCTGCGGCCGGAGAGCCGGTAATTGAACTCCGTCACGACCCGTCGTCCCAGCGCGCGGCAGAACTCGCGGAACGCGCCCTTCCGCTCCGGAATCGTGATGGCCACGAGCGCTTCCCGCGCTTCACCCACCTCGGCGCGTTCGGCCACGAACCGCAGCCGGTCGAAATTCATGTTGGCGCCGCTGAGCACGGCCACCAGGGTCTGACCGGGTGAGTGGGGCAGGTGGGACTGATCCGACCAGCCGCGCGCAACCCAGCGCTTGAGGCCGGCCACCGCGAGGGCTCCGGCCGGCTCCATGATCGTGCGGGTGTCGTCGAAGATGTCCTTGATGGCGGCGCACACTTCGTCGTTGCCAACGCGGACCACTTCGTCCACCGTCTGCTGCGCGATGGCGAACGGGAAGGCGCCGACCTCGCGCACGGCCACGCCGTCGGCGAAGATGCCGACCTGATCGAGGTACACGCGCTGTCCGGCCGCCAGTGAGCGGTACATGGCGTCCGACTCGAACGGTTCGACGCCGATGACCTTCACGTCCGGCCGCAGCACCTTGATGTAGCCGGCCACGCCGGCGAGGAGTCCGCCGCCGCCAACAGGCACGAACACCGCGGACAGGTTGTCCTGGCTGTGCCTGAGGATCTCCGCGCCGACCGTGCCCTGCCCGGCCACCACCAGCGGATCGTCGAAGGGGTGGACGAAGGTCATGCCGGTCTCGGCGGCGAGGGTGTCGCAGTGCGCCTTCGCGTCGCTGTAGCTGTCGCCCGCGAGGACCACCTCCGCTCCGAGCCGTCGCACCGCATCCACCTTGATGGCGGGTGTGGTCTGCGGCATCACAATCACCGCGCGCAGCCCGAGTGTCCGCGCCGAGTAGGCGACGCCCTGGGCGTGGTTCCCGGCGCTGGCGGCAATGATGCCGCGCTCGCGCTCGGTGGCCGAGAGGCGCGCGATCCGGTTGTACGCGCCACGGAGCTTGAAGCTGAACACCGGCTGCAGGTCTTCCCGCTTGAGCAGCACACGGTGTCCGAGCCGCGCGGAGAGCCCGGCGGCCTCGTCGAGCGGCGTCTCCCGCGCCACGTCGTACACGCGGCTCGTGAGGATGTCGTGCAGCAGGGTGGTCAGGTCTTCGCCCATGCTCAAGTGTCACACGAAGTGCTGGTGAGACTGATGGATGGCCAGGCGCTGGCAGGGTCCACCTGGAGGTGGACCCCACGAGTGGGGTGGACCCCACTCGTGCAGCGTTGAGTTCCGCCGTGGGGCAGGCATTCGTGGGGGCCGGCTTCAGCCGGCGCCTGTAAAACGAAAAAGGGCCGACCCCTGTGGGCCGGCCCTTCGCTTTCGGTCTGGTGAGGCCCACCTAAAGGTGGGCACTACACCCGTCGGCTCGCCCGCTCGTAGTGCCCACCGTCAGGTGGGCGGTCGGGCGAGTCAACCAACGCCCTCATTCCTAGAACCGATACGACAGCCGCGTATACGCCACGTTCGTGGAGTAGTTGCCGTCGTTCTGCTTCAGGAAGAACAGGACCGCCTGCGGGAAGATCGTCGTGCCGTCGGAGAACGCATCCGCCGTCGTGAACTTGTCGTAGGCGTATCCGAGGCTCCATCTCCACGCTTTGGCGAAGTTGTAGCGCAGGTCGACCACACCGGTCGTCTGGCGCATGTCGTCGTAGTCGGTGATGTCCGCCGCGCCGCCCTGGCCCGCCGGAATCAGCGTCGTGCGGCCGGGGGTGTAGAACGACCCGGTTTCACGCGCGGTGATGTCGAGGAAGCCGTCCACCTTCTGGTGCTGCGCGAACAGCGTCAGCGCCCACTTCTCGGGGACGATGTTGAAGACGGCGTTCACGCCGAACGTGTGTCCCTTGTCGTACGGGGCATAGGTCAGCAGGTTGTTGACGGCACCGGAGGTTAGCGTGACCCAGCGGTTGGTTTCGGCGATCTTCTCGTAGGTGTAGAACGCGCTGAACTCGGTGATGCCGGCCGTGAGGTCGTAGTCCACCGAATACATGTCGTAGCTCGCCTCGAGCAGGCCGCTCTTCGTCTCCGGGTCGGTCGCGACCTTGAGCGGACGGTTCGGGTAGTCGTCCCGGCGCCGCGCGTAGCCGAACGTGAAGCTGGTCTTGTCCATCGGCGAGATGTCGACGTCCAGGCCGACGTTGGTGCGGATGCGCTCGGCGTGGTCCGCCATCACACCCTGCAGGGCTGCGACCGAGCCGGCCTCGATGCCGCTGACCGTGCGCTTCGCCCGGTCCACGTGCCCGCGGAAATCGACCCAGTCGTTGCCGTGCATGACGGCCGCGAACTTGTAGCCGTTCTCGTCGCCGTCGGTGCCGGAGGTGCCGACACGGCCGACCCACGAGGTCTTGATGTTGCGGTAGGACCCCTCGACGGTCAGCCCGCCGATGTCATACGCCGCGATGGCGTCGAAGTGGCCGATGCTCGAGTCGGTGCGGTTCGCCGTCGCGTACCCGTACGGCTCGTCCTCGGTCGGCGTGCCGGCCGCGGTCCAGGATCGGTCCGGAGAGCCGGAGGTGCTGCCGATGCTGACGTAGCGGCTGGAGTTGTCCTTGTACGAGTAGTTGCGATACTTCGCACGCAGGGTGAGCGGCTTGGCCGGACGCGTGACGAACGTGAAGTTGTACGACGCCGTGTCCACCTTGCCGTCGAGCGACTGCCGCTGCAGCGACGACACGCTGTTGGCGGGCAGGCCCGCCGGCGTGAGGATCGCCGAGTTGATCGTGTAGGGCAGGAACGCGGCATTCTGCGTCCACTGGCCGAGCGCGATGTCCGCAGTCAGGCGGGTCATCTTCGCGAGCTTCAGCTGGCCGCCGAATGCGCCGCGGATGGCCTCGTTGTCGGGCGCCGTGCTGAAGCGCGCCTGGGCGGGACCGCCCGGGACTGCGGTGGAGGTGTAGGCCAGGTCCGACGCGCGGAACGGGTTGTCGACCACGAGCGAGGTGATGTTGTCGACGTAGAGGTTCCGGTTGAGGGCCGCGTGCACATCGCCCTTCGCGCCGTTCCACATCCAGCGGACGCCGAAGTCCTGCGTCACTTCATCGAGCGGTTCGAGCACGTCGACAGACGACGTGACGACGCCGAGGATGTCGCCGGCGCTGGCGCCGCGGTAGCCGGTCTTGACGTCGCGGTTGTAGGTGAACGTCACGTCGAACGGCGACGCCTTGCCGAGGTTCACCGCCACGTCGCTGCGCTGACGCAGGGCCGCGAGGGTGGAGTGTTCGGCGGCCGCAATCGTCGGCCCGAGCAGTTCCAGGTAGAAGGGGTAGATACGGGCGGTTGTCGCGACCGCATCCACCGCATCGCCGAGCGCCTTGCGCGCCGTGGCGTTCATGCTCCACACGCCGGGTGCCGTCTCGGTGTGGATGGTCTTGGCATCGTTCCCCATGTTGTGGGGAATCGAGTTGTAGTCGAACACCACGCCGAACCAGCCGGTGGCGGCGCGGCCGCTGTAGCGCTGATCCTTCTGGGAGACGTTCTTCGCGAAGAAGGAGTAGCTGCTGGTACCCTTCGCCCCGGCGAAGTTCAGGAACGGCATCGACGGCCCGTTCGGCACCGTGCGGTACTCCTCGAACTTCGAGGAGGCCACCTTCTCGCGGCCGAGCAGCAGGAAGTCGAAGTTGCCGGCGAACCAGTCGGCCGGCTTGGTGGTATCTGCGGCGGCGGCCGGGAGCGGCAGCGCCACCTGTTCGGGCGGAAGCTGCTGCGCGAGGGCCGGTGCGCCCGTGGCGGCGAGGAAGCCACACGCGAGCAGCACTATGGAGAGAGTGTGTCGCTTCATGGCTACCTCACGAAGAAAGCGCCGGAGGGATAGTTGCTGCCGTGGATCTTCACGTGGCAGGTCCGGCACGCACGTTCGACGAACCGCGAGTTCACGGTCGGATACCCGGTGGGGGCGCCCGCCGGTGCAACCTGGACACCCTTCTCGGTGGAGAAGTTGTCGCCCGAGCCGAAGTGGCCCGAACCGGTCAGGTGGCAGTTCCAGCACAGGTTCGGCGCCTTCTGCGCCAGCATGCGCTGATGGTTCGATCCGTGCGGCTCGTGGCAGGAGGTGCACTCTTCCTTGACGGGCGCGTGCTCGTAGAGGAACGGACCGCGCTTCTCGGCGTGGCACGTATAGCAGAGTTCGTTGGTCGAGTCTGCCTTCAGCATCTTCTCGCGGGTACCCTCGTGCGGGTTATGGCAGCTGGTGCAGGCCATCTTGCCCTCGCGAACGGGGTGATGCGAGGCTCGCAGCGTCTTGGCGCGCTCGCTCTTGTGGCAGTTGAAGCAGGTCTCGGTCTCGTTCTTGGCCTTGAGCTGCGCCTTCTGCGACTGGTAGCTGTGAACGCTGTGGCACGTCGAGCAGGCGACGTTGCGCCTGGCGTGCATGCTGCTCACGTACGAGGCCTGGTTGGCCTTCTCATGGCAGGTCAGGCAGGTCGCATTCAGGTCCTGCGCCGACTTGTTCTTCATGGACGGGATCGGGCCCTTTTCGCCCGAGGTCTGGGCCTTGAAGTGCTCCGCCACATTGTCGTGACAGGTGGCGCAGCTCTTGTCGAGGCCGGCATGCTTGGTGTGGGTGAACGCGGAACCGACGGCCTTTTCGTGACATGTCTGGCAGTCGCTCGCGCTCCATGTGGGTTGCGCCACGGCCGGCGTGGCGCCGACCAGGAGCACGAGCCCAAGAGCGATGAGTAGGTGTCGCATGACTCCCTTCCTGCTGGCCACGTCCGACGATCCCGTGGCATCGACCCGGAACGGAGCAAAAGCCGCGCTAGAAGGGGCGCATCAAAACTGTGCAGAAGTCCTAATGAATCGCGGCGTGTCGGTGTGCCGACACCTGCAGTGCGACGGATTCACGGCAACTCGCATGGCGCTGCGCGGAGTGTGCCGGGATCCCGGCGACGCTGACGCACGCGATCGAACGCGTGCCTACCAGGTGGGACGGCGTCAGTCGTGGGGTCCGCCTTCAGGCGGACCTTCAGCTGGCGAAGGGATGCTCGATGGACGTGGACGGCGGCGTGAGCAGCTCGGCACCGTGCTCGGTGATCACCATGTCGTCTTCGAGGCGGATGCCGAACTCACCAGGGATATAGATGCCCGGCTCGTTGCTGAAGACCATCCCGGGCTGGAGCACCGGCGTGTCCCACCCGTACATGTTGTGATCGACGAGGTACGGCCACTCATGCATATCCATGCCGAGGCCGTGCCCGAGGCGGTGGGTGAAGTAGGTGAAGCCGGGACCATAGCCGGCGTCGATGATCACCTTCCGCGCGGCCGCGTCGACCGACGCGAGCGTCGCGCCAGGTCTCGCAGCGGCGAGCGCCGCCTGCTGCGCCTTCGCCACGATGTCGAAGACGCGCTTCATCTTGTCGGTCGCGCTCCCGATCACGAACGTCCGCGTCAGGTCCGACTGATACCCCTCCACCAC
Source organism: Vicinamibacterales bacterium (assembly GCA_046331345.1). Taxonomy (GTDB): domain Bacteria; phylum Acidobacteriota; class Vicinamibacteria; order Vicinamibacterales; family CAVVIG01; genus CAVVIG01. Next base: position 103,260 of record JAXLRA010000013.1, read on the forward strand.
GCACCCGTCGTCCACCATCACGATCGAGTTGGGACGGAGCGTCTGCGGCTGCTCCGAGCCGTGGGGCAGCGCGGTGTACGTGTCCACCTGCACGCTGACGCTGCCGCGGAAGCCGAGGCGCGCGTAGCCGGCGGCCACGAGCGAACGGGCGGTGTTCTCGGTCATGCCCGGTTCGAGTGCGCCGTGCAGCGCCTTGTAGCAGGCGAGCGTGGCGCGGCACGCCAGGCGCAGCAGCTCGAGTTCGTGCGCGTCCTTGATCATCCGGCAGCCCGCCGTCACCGGCGTGGCACTCACCACGGTGAGCGACGGGTTTGCTTTCGCGATGCTGTCGGCGAACACGAACTTCGCGGTTTCCTCGATGCCCAGTCGGCCGGTGCTGAGTCCGCGCTCGCGCAGCGTCTGGCCCACGCGCTGGAAGGGGCTCTCGTCCTCGTGCCAGGAGCGGATGTCCACATGCTGCAGCGGCGACTGCCGGATCTGCTCGTTGAGGCGATCGACCTCGAACGCCGGACAGACCACGAACGGGTCGCCCTTCGCCGGGACGACGAGGGCCATCAGCCGCTCGCTGTTCCCGAAGCGGAGGCCGGTGAAGTAGGTGAGCGATGTACCGCCAGTGAGGAGGATGGCGTCCAGCTTCGACGCGGCCATCAGGCGTCGGGCCTTCTCGAGGCGTGCGAGCCGCTCCGCATGCGTGATGGGACGCGCCTGCTCGCGCATCGAGGTCAGCGCGGCGATCGACGGCGGCAGCCGCTCACCCGCTGGGGTTTGCGCCTGTGCTGCCGGAGCACCCGCCAAGCCCGCGATGCCAGCCAGTCCTCCGCTCCGCAGCAGTTCCCGTCTCGTCAGCATGGGCCGCAGTATAGACCGTGCGTCAGTCCAGCCCGCCGTGCCTGCCCTGCCTGCCTCGGTCTGCAGTGCCACAGAGGCACCGAGAGCACCGAGAGCACCGAGAGCACCGAGAGCACGGAGATCTTTGGGCTGTGCGTTTCAAAACCAGCTGTAGTGTCCGCCTTTAGGCGGACCAGACGGGGCCCGGCTAAAGCCGGGCACTACATTTTGAAACGCTCGCTCAGGACTATTTGCCGTCGGCCTTGAACGACCTGAGAGCCACGTAGCGCCAGGCTTCAGCCTGGCGTCCTACTTCTCGGCCTTGAACGTGCCGAGCATCTGCGCGAACGCGCCCTGCTGCGCGGCGACGGTGGCCTGCGGCCCGGTGAACTTCACGAAGATGTTGCCGCCCGGACCTTCGATGATGGCCGCCAGCACGCGGTAGCCGGGCACCGCCCGCCCGTTCCCCATCGGTCCGCCCAGCCCCGAATAGTTCCCCGACGCATCCAGCGTCGTCGCCTTCATGCCATTGATGGTCGGGTGGCTCACGCGTCCCGCTGCCGGCCTGCCTGACGGGTCGGTGAACTGCTCCTGCCAGCGCTGGATGTTCAGGTCGACCGGCCCGCCCTGCCCCGCGCCGAAGAAGTAGACGACGCATTCGGCCGGCTGCGTGTCGCCGGGTGCCGCCGGCACGGCGTAGGTGGCCGCGCGCATCTGGGTCGACCCCGTGTTCTTCCACCCCGCCGGCGCGGTCCATCGCACCCCCCCTGCCGACTCCGCGCTGAGCGTGGAAACCTGGCCGACGAGTAGCGCCATGAAGAGGAACAGCAGACGTCCGGGTACGGTCAGCCTGGCCATTCGCCATTGTGGCACGGCGCAGAGGCCAGAGGCTGGGGCCTGGTCCGAATACGGCGCCCGCAGCCGACCAGCCCGGAAGCCCGGAGTCTGAAGTCCGGAGCCTGCCTTCCCGCATTTTGTCGATCCCCTCCATGGCCGTTCGACAGACCAGCGGAGGACGATATGGACATGACCCTGAACCGACCGGTGCCAGCCCTGGCCGCCCCGCCCGTCTCGCGCGGCGGCGCACGGTGGCCACGCATCACCGGCCGGGTGCTGACCGGCGTCGTGGCGTTCCTGCTGACGCTCGACAGTGTCGGTAAACTGCTGCGTGTGCCGGAAGTTATCGATGGAACCGCCCAGTTGGGCTATTCGCCGGCGCTGGTCGTACCCATCGGTCTCCTGGCGCTGATCTGCGTAGTGGTGTACGTGGTGCCGTCCACGTCGTTCCTGGGCGCCGTGCTGCTGACCGGGTATCTCGGCGGGGCCGTGGCCACGCACGTGCGCGTGGGCAACCCGCTGCTGACCCACGTGCTGTCACCGGTGTATGTGGGCCTCGTGATCTGGGCGGGGCTCCTGCTGCGCCGGCCCGCGCTGCGAGCCCAGTTGTTCGGAAGGGGAGAGGCATGACACGGGTGGAGTCCGCCGACGGGACGCCCATCGCATTCGAGCAGTCTGGCAGCGGACCGGCCCTCATCCTCGTGGACGGGGCACTCTGCAGCCGGGCGTTCGGACCATCGGCCGATCTTGCGAAGGCGCTGTCCCCGCACTTCACCGTGTACCGCTACGACCGGCGCGGCCGCGGCCAGAGCGGCGACAGGGCACCCTACTCACCCGCGCGCGAGGTAGAGGACCTGGCCGCACTCATCGCGCAGGCTGGCGGCACGGCGGCGCTCGTTGGCCTTTCCTCAGGGGCGGCGCTCGCCCTCGAGGCGGCGGCCAGCGGCCTTCCCGTGTCCCGCGTGGTCGCGTACGAACCGCCGTATGTCGACGATGGGAATACGGGGAAGGAACTGCCGCATCTCGAGGCGCTGGCCGAGCGGCTGCAGCATGGCGATCGCGGCGGCGCCGTGGCCTACTTCATGAAGGACATGGTCGGCGTGCCCGCCTTCGTGGTGGTGATGATGCGGCTCATGCCCTGGGTCTGGCGGAAGCTGAAGGCCGCCGCGCACACGCTGCCGTACGACGCGAGCATCATGACCGGCTTCCGCGTGCCGCGGCAGCGGCTCGGGACCATCCGCGTGCCGGCGCTCGTGATGCACGGCTCGAAAACGGACGCTCGCCTGAAACACGCGGCAACCGCTGCGGCCGGCGCCATCCCGGGCGCGGAGCACCGCGAGCTTGCCGGGCAGACACACAACGTGAGTCCCACGGTCCTCGCACCTGCGGTCATCGAGTTCATCCGACGTGAGGCCGCTCAAGAGCGCTAACACGGGGAGCACGGAGTGCACACGGCCAGCCCGGCCACACCGGGCACTCCGGATTTCCACCTTCCAATTGGCAATGAGCGATCAGAGATTGGCAATCTGAGTATGCGTTTCATCATCGTGCACAAGGCAGATCAGCGTTCGGAGCAGGGCATCGCTCCTGAGAAGGAACTCGTGGGGCGCGTGGGACAGATGATCGGCCGCATGTCGCGCGCGAAAGTGCTCGAGGCGGGCGAGGGGCTCGGGCCCACGTCGCGTGGGGTCCGGGTGCGTTTCCGCGGCGGCAGGCGTGAGGTGGTTGCGGGGCCGTTCACGGGCGAGCACGAACTGCCGGCGTCGCTCTCGATGCTGCGCACGCACACGCTCGAGGAGGCGGTTGAGTGGGCCGCCTCGCAGGCGCAGGCGCTCGGCGACATCGACGTCGACATCAGGCCCGTGGTCGAGGCGTGGGACCTTGGGTTCAACGAGAAGCCGGCCGGGCTCGACACCACCAGGTACATGGTGGTGCGCAAGGCCGATGCGTCCACCGAGGCGGGCGCGGATGTGGAACCGCGGCGCCGTGCCGCGTTCACCGCGCTCATCGACGACAGCACGCGTGCCGGGTTGCACATCGCCACCGAAACGGTGCGTCCGAGCGCGCGGGGCCGGCGGTACCTCAACACGAGTGACGGTATCAACGTCTACGACGGGCCGTTCATCGAGTCGAAGGAACTGCTGGGTGGCTACGTGATCGTCACCGGTGCATCGCTGGACGCCGTGGATCACTGGGTGCGCGAGTACATCGAGGCGGTCGGGCCGCGGGAGGTGGACCTGCTCGAACTCGAGTAGCCAGTCCACGTCGCAGCTATACTCAGACTCCATGGATGCGGCTCCGTTTCTCGCAGAGGTCGGACGTCATCTGAACGCGGTCTGTCTCGAAGCTGTGTTGATCGGCAACGCAGCGGCCGCTCTCCAGGGTGCGCCGGTTACAACGGTAGACTTCGAGTTCCTGTTCAGGAAAACGCCGGGCAACCTGGCCGTGTTGCCCATTCTGGAGAAAGCCCTTGAAGAAGCTGGCAAGCCGTCGCGCGCGTCTCGCCGCCGTGCGCCGCGAGAATGAACGAGCGCTCGTCGAGATGATTCGCCGGTGGCAGGCGCTCCCGCCCGGCCGTCGCACGAACTTCCTGCGCGTACGTGTGGCCCCTGGACGCACCGCTCTCTGACGGAGCGGTCAGGCTGGTCTGACTGGACGAGCGCGTCGGCGCTGCGCCCGGCCTGGAGTCGACATGTGCTGGAGTCCAAAGCCCGAAGTCCGGAGCCTGATGTGACGTGACCCGCCACCCCTACGTGCATGAAGCCGAGATCGAACTGCGTGCCGGCGTCGACCCGCGGGCTGTCGGCGCGGCGGTAACCGTTGCGCTGTGCGGGCACTGGGAGCACGAGGGGCCGTGCCGCTGGCCGCACAACAATCAGACACAGGAATTTCAGAGTTCAGAATTCAGATTGCAGATTGGGGAGTCGCAATCGCAGCGCCTGGGCTTCCGCACGCTGTTCGTGTGCGAGCCGGAAGAGGAGCCGGAGGTTCGCGCGAAGATCCGCGCCGCGCTTCATGAGTCGCGCGACTGGCGCGTGCTCGCTGACCGCGAGCGCCCGATCGCGGCCACCGAGCAGGAACTGGCGGGGAACCTCCTGCTCGTTCCCCGCCGCGTCTGATTGGCGCTGGCCTCCGCCCTCCGAGTTCTGAGACTTCCGTGCTTCGTTACGCGAGTCCGAGTCGCTGCTGGCAGAAGTAGCCGAAGCGCGTGCCGAACAGGTGCCTGTGCGACGTCCACGCGGCGCGGAAGGGATCGCAGCGCGCCCACATGGAGAACAGTTCCACCCAGCCCTGGTTGTCCGGGTGTGCCCAGTGCTCCTCGAGATGGAGGCCGACGTAGGTGTTCTCGAGCAACTGGATCAGCTCGAGACACGCCACCTGTTCATCGTCCTGTGACCGAGCGCCCTGTGCCGCCTGGCTCGGCTGCAGGCCGTGGAGCAGCTGGAACAGGTAGGCGAGGCCCTTCGAGGTGCGCATGCGTTCCCAGAGCGCGACGAGCGCCTCGGTGCTGCCGACGAACTCCGCGCCCGTGGCGCCATCGGCCACCCAGATGTGCTTCAGCCGATCGGCCATGCGCATCACGCTGCCGCAGTCTTCCGCCCCTCGGAACGTGGTGGCGGCAATATGCTGCCCCAGCTTGCGGTAGCTCTCGAACTGGTCCTCGGCGAAGAACTGGTCGGCGGTCGACTCGTGCGGGAACTCCGCGTGCGACGAGTGGTACTGCTGCACGTCCACGTCCTCGTCCCCGGTGAGCGACGACTTCAGGTAGATCAGATAACCGCGCCGGCCGTTCGCGTAGGTGATCCGTCCGACCGCGCAGTGTGCCCGGCTCAACCGCGTGCCTTTCACGCGGCGGATCGACTCCACGTCGATGTCGATGTCGGCGGCGAAGTCCGTGCGGCACATGCGAATCACGCGGCCAAGGCTGCCGAACGCCATGTCGTCGTCGCACTCGCCGTCCGACGCAATGATCACGGCGCAGCGGCGCCGCACCAGTTCGTAGATGCCGAGATTCTCGAAGTGGCCGCCGTCGGAGACGTTCACGAAGCGGCTCTTCTCGTCGGCGAGCCCGAAGGTCTCGATGAGCAGCCGCTTGCTGCCGTTGGTCACGCGGTTCCCGTCCCACGCGTCGCGGCCCGGGTTCGGGAACCACCAGCCAAGGCGGACGTTGAACATCGTCAGCAGGAACGACACCAGCGGGGAAGTGTCGTAGCCCATGTTGGGGCTTGCGGCTGCGCCGGAGATCGACACCGCCTGCCCGAGGGTGACGCCCGTGGCGAACTCGCCCTGCAGCGTGCGCGTGGGCGCATAGCCCACCGAGGGTCTGTCGGCGCCGCAGCGCAGCGGCGTCATGATGAACGATGCGCTGTGCCTCGTGTGGAGCGCGAGGTCCGACGATCCGCCCAGGTTCAAGGCGCCGTTGATGATCGGATAGGGTCCCCTGAACGGAACGGGGCCGTCTGCCTTGGGCCCCTGTTCCTCCGGCTCCGGTTCCTCGACCGGCGGGCAGGGCTTCGGCAGGGGGTTGTGCTGCAGGTCGGCCAGATCGACGTCGTCATCCGCGTCGAAGCCGGTGAAGTGGTGCGGCTTCCGCTTGCCCGGTTGCCAGCGCGTGGCGCCAAGGTAGCAGCGCACCAGCCGGTTCCTGTAGAACTGGTTCAGGCCAAAGGTGTTCAGGTCGAAGCGGTACGACGACGTGAGCGCGATCGCGAGCGCGGCGACGCCGAACAGGAAGACCCAGCGCGCGTCGAGCAGCTCGAGGTTCGACCAGTACGTGGCCAGCGTGAACGTGCCGTCGGCCGACAGGTTGAACGCAATCATGTAGACGAGCGTGGCCACGAGGCACAGCGCGCTGGCGATGAACACGATGGCGGCCACGCGCGCGAACAGCGACACGGCCCAGGCCTTGGTGCTCCGGACGGTCTCGCCCTCGGAGCGCGTGTTGTCGCCCGCCACGAGCCCGCCGAGTACCGTGCCCAGCCACGCGAGCACGCCGGTGATGGTGGTCTTCGGCAGGTCGTCGGCCTTGTCGAACACCGCGAGGATGAGCCACGGGCCGAAGACGCCGGCGCTCGTAACCGCCAGTGCGGCGGCTGCATAGATGGCCGTCCACGAGCCGAGCCGCGTCCACCACTCCCGGCGCCAGTCCGGACAGTCCAGCCCGAGCACGCCCAGCATGAGGACGATGCCGACCGTGGGGGCCATCAGCATCAGCGATGGACCGAAGGTGTACGCGTGCCATCCGGTGATGCCCCAGACGTCGCGATGGTTGTAAGTCCAGGCCACGGCCGCGGCCACGAGCGCCGTGCCCAGAATCGAGAGCAGCGCGGACAGGAACGACAGGCGTACGCGCCGTCGGATGGGCGCTTCGGAGCCCGCCTTGAACGCGAGGGCGAAAAAACTCAGCGTGAGCAGCACCAGGCCGAACCACCACGTGGTGAGCCCGTGGAAGAACACCGTGCTGAATGCGGGCGGCGACAGGATGGGCGTGCGCGGAAGGTCGGTCCAGAGTGCGCCGGAGGCGAGGCCGGCGCCCAGCATGGAGGGGACCACGATCAATCGCTGGACGCTGCCGTCCTTCCATCCTGTGGAACGGTCGAGCCTGCTCATCAACGTCAGGCACAGGCCGACGACGCCGAGGCAGACGAACGTCCCGAGGAGCCCGGGCATGGTGACGTTGAGCACGTGGCCGAAGATCCGCGGAGGCGTGAACCAGGCGAGCGTGTGGAGGGTCTGGCCCGGAGCGCTCGACGGGGGCTGCCACGCGAAGCCCAGTCCCCCCAGCATCACCGCCACCATCAGCGCACAGAGCCACGCCACCGCGCTCAACTGGATGAGGAACGTGTTCCTGATCCAGCTGCCCCACATCGTCCAGGCGTCCGCGCTGAGCAGGCCGAGCTGTGGCGAGAGGTAGTTGGAATAGCGCCGAAGGTGCCGGATGGACGGTGACCAGTCCGTCGGTTCCGTGAGCCAGTAGCGGTTGCGGTGGACGTTGCCCACCAGCCACGAACCGATGTAGCCGCCGCCTGAAACGGTGGAAAGAAAGTCGACGTGGCGCAGCAGGTCCAGCTGCTGCAGGTGCTGCAGGATGCCAAGGCCGATGGTGGCGCTGCGGATGCCGCCACCGGAGATGGCGAGGCCGACGAGATCGGGCTCATGGTCGCCGGTGAGGATGCGCCGGCTCCAGCCGACGCCGCCAGGGCCTCCGGCGTGCGGCCGCGTCCGATCCGGTGGGGCCGGTGGGGTGTGCCGGCTGCCGTCTGTGGCGGCCATGACATCAACGGCCGTGCGATGGACGCTCGCGCTGCCGCGACGGGCGAGGCGCTCGCGCCGGATCTCGTCGATCTCCTCGTCGTGCACGCGCCGCCAGTCCCAGCTGTTCGACGGACGGTCCGCCACACCCGGCTGCTCCACATCGTCGAGGAACGCCTGGACGATGTCGACGGCGTTCTGGATCAGGTCGCAGGTGTAGTCGAGGACACCTCGAAGGACGCCGTCGCATTCGAGCAGGCCCGAGGCGTCGCCGATCTCGAGCTCTCGCGCGCGCTTCGCGAGCAGCTCGAGCCAGGAGCCGTTCGTGTAGCTGACCGTGCCGGCCGGCGAGACCTCCGCGCGAAGGATGCGGGCGATCCAGTAGAGATCGTAGAGGCCGATGCGTGCGGTGATGGGGCTCCGCGCGAAGAACGCATGATCGTCGGGCCGGGGCGGAGGGACTTCACCGCGTTGGGCCAGTGTGGCCGCCGCGACCTCGTCGGCGTAGCGGTCGATCTCCGCATAGAGGCGTGCCTTGAGGCGGGCGTACTTCACGAGACCGCGCGTGATTGTCGTGAAGCGTTCGACGTACAGCTCCTTGTCCACCAGGCCGCGCACCCACAGCTCGTAGAGGCGCTGCTCGCGGCTGGCGGCGTGGGCCGGTGCCGCCTGTCCGCTCCACGAGACACCGAGCCGGGCCGACTCGTCGGTCAGGGCGAAGTCGTCGAGGAACAGCAGGGCGGTCCTGATGTCTGGATCGTCGGACGCCGGTTCGGTGTCGAGGAAGCGGGCCACGGCATCACGCGCGCGGCAGGCCACTGTGTCGAGCGGAGGCGGATACGGCCGCGGAACCGGCAGTTCGTTCACCTCTACCTCGGGCCGCGGCAGGGCCACCTGCAGGCGTTCCGCGACGAAGCGGAGGCTGAGCGACAGGTAGTTGTCGGCGTAGCGGACGAACGCGCTGCTCCGCTCGAACAGCGTTTTCAGCTGCGGGATCGAGCCGAAGCGCGCCTGCTCTTCGGTGATGACGCCGGTTTCGACGCCCAGTTCGAGGAGGGCGACGCGGTCGAGTGCCGCGTCGAGCCTGTTACGCAGCCCGATCTGTTCGGCGCTCGTCACGCCGCGTTCGCGATGGAAGCGCAGCAGGTCGCGACGGTCGGCCTCGTCCATCGCGCCGAGTTCCTGGAAGATCGACCAGTCGTCGCCGGCGCGCGTGAGCAGGGTGGCGGCTGTGGGCTCGTTCACGATGCACCTACCTGAACATCTTCAGCACGTTCACCTCGAGCCCCATGAAAAGCTGGAGGTTGTCCGGGCCGTTCCTGAAGTCGGAGTCGACGAAGATCTCGAAGAACGGCTTCACGTTCGGGTCGGCACCCTTGCCGAACGTGAGCAGCGCGTCGACGATCTTGCGGCCGTGATTGTCCTGAAAGAGGTCGTTGCGCCCGTATCCTAGCTCGAAGAAGCTTCCCTCGAACGTGCCATCGTTCAGGCGCAGGCCGACGGCCACCTGGTGCTGGTCGACGAGGTCGCCGCCCTTGCCCGCGACCGAGAGGAACCCGAGCTGGCCCTTGACGTAGGCGCGCGCTGGCGACTCGCCGGTGCCGAGCGACATGAACTCCGCGCGCAGGCCCACGAAGCCTTCCAGCGTGGTGGCCTGCCTGAAGATCGCCAGCGGCTGCTTCGGGGACGGCAGGTCGAAGCCGGCGAGCTTGCACACGTCCTTCGTGGCATTGCCGTCCTTGGTGCAGTCCACCTCGCCGCTCTTCGCGCCGTGCATCGTCTGCCCGAAGAGCACGACGCCGCGTTCGCCCCTCCGGGACAGCTGGTACTCGAAGTCGAAGCCGGCAATGAGCTGTTCGGTCAGCTCGCTCGACTTGTCGGGGTTGATGTAGTCCTTCAGATCACCGGCGGCGAACGAGTCGATGGCCGACCCCATGAAGATGCTGACCGTCGGGTTGGTCTCCTGCGCCGCCGACACGCGGGCAAGGCCCAGGGTGCAGGCGCAGGCGGCGAACAGGGGGAGGGCGACTCGGCGCGAGCGGATCCATGACAGGCACGGCATGGCGGGCACCTCTGGCGCGCGCGGGTTGTGGGCCGGCACGCCGTCGTGGCCGGGCGGGGTTGCCCGGGGTCACGTCATGTGGACGGACCCGTGCGGCTGTTTCCGTGTGGCGTGCGAGATCTGAAGGGATGAGTGACGGCCGAGGCCGGCTCGTTCAGCCCTGAACCTGACCGGTCAGGGACGTCAGGAACGCGCGGAGATCGGCGGGGCCGGTGCTGGCGGCGAGGTAGACGCGCCGCATGTCGAGCGACTCGTACGCGTGCGCGATCACGTTCCGGAATCCGGCAGCTCGCGACAGGCGATCGGCGAGATCGGTCTCGATGTGTCCGCTGTCGGCGAGGCGCCTGAAGGCGTCCGCGTAGCTGGCGGGTGTGCCCAGCTTGAACGCGACACAGGCGGCGATCGCGAGATCGATCGTGATCTGCGTGGCCTGCCAGAGGTGCAGGATGACCGAGTCTGACGCGTCGCTCGCGGGTAGCAGTGCCTCCGCCGACGAGGGAAGGCGGTCGGCGACGCGCCGCAGGTGGCGGTCGATCGCCGAGCATCGTTCAGCGAGGACGGTCCGGTCCAGACTCATGGCTTGGCTGCCGCCAGGATGTGCTCGTACTCACGCTCGATGATCGGGCCGGCATCGCACCAGAACCGGATCGCGTCGAGGCGGAACCGGTCAGCGCCCCCGGCCGTGCGTTCGAAGAGCAGCGTCCCATCCCGGGCCACGCGGTAGCGGAGCAGGCCGCTGGCACGCGTGAGATCGGCCAGGTCTACCCGGTCCGTGCCGAGGGCGAGCACCAGCCTGGTGAGAAGCCCCCCCATGTCGAAGGCCGATGTGCCGATGAAGCCGAAGTCCCAGTCCGAGTGCGCGTGAGCGTCCCCGCGGCTGCGCGAGCCGTAGAGGAAGAGCACGTCCAGCCCGTCGGTCGCGGCTGCCAGCGTTCGCAGCGGTGCGAGTTCGGTGTCGGTGAGCCCGGACATGCCCCGATGCTACCAGATCGTTACGGCCAGGCAGGCGCGTCTGAGTTCTGAGTTCTGAGTTCTGAGTTCTGAGTTCTGACTTCTGAGTTCTGACTTCGGAACGACTACCAGCTGCCGCTCGCGCCGCCGCCACCCGAACGTCCGCCCCCGAAGCTGCTGCCACTCGAACCAGACGACCCGCTGCTGCCTGTTCTGACGCCGCCGCCGGCGCCGCTCACCATCCAGCCCGTGCTGGACGTCTTGCCGCGGATCTTCTGCTGCCAGCCCGGTTGGCGTCCCAGCCGCAGCGCCCAGAGGAAGATCGCGATGCCGAGCGCCGCGAGCAGGCCAACGGCCGGCAGGGGTGTGATCGTGGAGCCGCCGCCGAGGATGGCGAGAGCGAAGAACGCGCCGAGCACGGTCTGGACGATGACGCGGGCGCCCGCGCCGGTGCCGGCGATGAACGCCCCGAGCGCGACGAACAGGGCGAGGAAGATGGCCATGCCCCACGACTTGCGCGCGTCGGCGGCCGCCTTGTCGATTGCCGCGAGCTGCGCGGGCGTGAGCGTTTCGTTGCGGCGCACGATCTCGGCTACGCGCGCGGTGCCTTCGAGGATGCCGCCGCGGTAATCGTTGGCGCGGAACTTCGGCGTAAACGTCTCGCGGATGATGGCGCCCGACAGGCCGTCGGGCAGGACACCTTCGAGCCCGTAGCCGACTTCGATCCGCATCTTCCGGTCGTCCACGGCAACTAGGACGAGCACGCCGTTGTCTTTCCCCTTCTTGCCGATGCCCCACGTGTTGAAGAGCGCGGTCGCGTACTCCTCGACGGGGCGCCCGTAGAGCGACTTGATAGTGACCACCGCCACTTCGGCCGACGTGGTGCGTTCGAGATCGGCGAGTGTGGATTCGAGTGCGGCGCGGTCCGCGGGCTGGAGTACCTCGGCGAAGTCGTTCACCTTGCCGACGGGCCTCGGCAGGTCCTGCGCGTGCGCGAGCCCCGCGCCTGTGAGGAGCCATACGGCAACACCGAGTGCAAGCGACACGAGCCTCATGCGCGCGACAGTACTAGACGCAGTACTATCCTCCAACCCCCAACCTCCTTCCCGGCCTATGTCTTCAACTTCTGACTTCTGAACGTCTGACGTCTAAGAGTGCGTTTCACAACCTGATGTAGTGTCCGCCTTCAGGCGGACCAGACGGGGCCCGGCTGAAGCCGGGCACTACATTTTGAAACGCGCTCTAAGTTCTAGCTTCTAAGTTCTAACTTCGGAACGCGATCTTCCATCGTTCCGCAGGGTCATCGAACGTCACGGCGGCGGGATCGAACGCGAGCGGATCGAAGTGCCGGGTCCTGCCGAACCACGCGCGGAGTTCCTTGTGGCGCGGGTGTGTGCGGGTGGCCATCGCCTCGACGAACTCGGCGTAGCCGTAGGGACCGCCGCAGTCTTCGGGCGGGCAGTGCCCCTGGCCTTCGGTGCAGCGTGGGTAGGCGCCGCGTGCGTCGGCGGGGCGCACGCCTTCGTCGATCACGGTGTGCATCCAGGCGTCGCCGAAGTCGTAGGCGTAGAGCATGGACGGCGCGTGCACGTCCTGCCGGTCGAGCACCGGTGCGATGGCGACGGTCCACCCCGGGAGCACCGGCCGATCGGGCGCCTCGCCGTCTGCGTCGGGGATGCCGATGGTGAGCGTCTCGTGCGTTTCCGGATCGGGCAGACGGAACTCGTGGAGGTGGCGGTCTTCCCAGCCCATGGCGTCCTGGATGGCGACGTGCAGGTCCCAGAACGAGTACGTCGCCGGCACCTGGATGCGTCGCCACACGAGCGGGCTCGTTTCGTGGAGGACGATGAGGAACTGGCGGATGAGGGCGATGCGCGGTGCGCGCGGGCGTGAGCTTGGCGCGGGCGCTGGTTTCTTTCTGCGGGGGAGGGGGACGACCTTGGCCATGATGGTCTCCACGGGGCTGCGGCGCCATGCGGCGTGGTGGCAGCGCCCAGCTACTATCATGGCCCTGTTACGCTGGCAACGGCGCGGAAACGCGTGACGTAGACATGGCTGATTCCGGACTCAATATCAAGGTTTGGGTGTCGAAGCGGGTCACTCCTGCAGAACGTGACACGAGTGGCAGGCTGCGGTTTCAGGGGCTGCGCCGGCCTGTGATCGCGGAGCAGATCGTGCGTGAACGCTGGTGCGCTCGGAAGACTCCGGGACGTCTATACAAAGCCTGCCGCATGCCTCCGGCGACCTGGGCAACGCTGGAGGCCATCCAGACGCGGGCCGGCCGTGTGACCGGGCTGGGGCCCGACGAGTTCCGCTCAGCGCTCGAGAGCCTGAAAGATGACAGGTCGCGACTGTGGAAGTTGCCCCCGTTCGTTCACGTGCCGGTCATTGTCGGCGTGCTGGCGAAGAGCGGCGTGCTCAGGAAGCTCCTGAAACGGCACGGGCCTGAGGGTGAGGTCAACCCGAAACGGCCTGGCATTCCCGACCTGTTCCTGTGGTGGGAGGAAGACGGCCGGGTCGTCGGTGCACGGTTCGTCGAGGTGAAGGTGGGGAAGGAACGGCTCGGTCCGCACCAGCGCGCCGAAATCGAGTTCCTGCGGGCGTGCGGCTGCAAGGCGGGCGTGGTGCGGCTGCAGGTGGTGAAAGGGTGATGGCGGACTGGAAACCCGGAGCGCGGGTGCATCACGCGACGTTCGGCGACGGCACGGTGCTGGAGTCGAACGACGAGCACATCACCATTCACTTCGACCGTGCCGGACGGAAGAAGTTCGCGGCGCACATCGTCGTGCTCGGCGAGTGCGCCAGCGCCGATCCGGCGTCCGTGCGGAGCGGCATGGCGCGCCCCGTGTGGCCCGACACGGGAAATCGTGGGGGCCGCCTCGAGGCGGACCATCCGAGGACGCCGGACACGGCGTCCGGAACCCGCTCTGGACCATCCTCGATTGACGAGCTGATCGAGCTGGCGCGTCAGAAGGTCTACTCAGAGGATTCGCTGAACCGCTTCGTCTCGACGATGCGAGCGGCGCTGGCGTGGCGCGTGCACCCGCATGAGGGGACGCTGTCGGGCATGCGCGTGATGCAGTTCCAGAACTGGCTGCTGGACGAGAATCCGCGGTGGCAGCTGACGGACGCGCAGCTGCTGGCGGTGATGCGCGTCGAGTTCCCACTGGCGACGGGGCTGGTGCACACGGGCGACGCGGACACCGGCCTGAACCAGATGGCCGGCATTCGTGCGCACTACAACCGCGATGGGCACGGCGGGCCGTCGCCTGTAGAGCGGGGGATGCCGTATTCCGTCTCCTACGGGCGCTACTGACGCCGCGACCAGCGAAGGTCTGGCGTAGGACCCGCCCTGTCACACCCGCCTCATAGACTCCACTCATTCACGCCGCGCACCCGCGCGGCCCTTCGCCTGGCAAACCGCGTCCGCGGTGACCCGTTCTCGTAGTGTCCGCCTTCAGGCGGACCTCCTGCGGGTCCCAACGACGCGATCGACTCGCACCGGAGGAGACGATGAGTGGACGAGCGACCCGCCACGTGCACGCGCATGCCCTCGACCAGGGCTCGCGCGCGCTGCCCCCGCTTCGAAACTGAAGTAGTGGTATCGTCTCTGCCTTCCCCAGCTTGTGAGGCGCCTTCATGCGGGTCAGTGCTCCCTCTGCGGGAGGGGAGCCGAGTCAAGGCCTGGGCAGTGCCCCCGTATGAGCAAAGTGCTTAGTCTGCATCCAAAGTCACTCATTGGCCCCCCGCGATCAGCCTACCGCCATGGATGTCATCTACTTCCGTCAGACTCAGTTCAACGACGCTCTAGCGAGGATGTCAAGGAGCGGAGGCGTACCGCAACAGGCCGCCCGCAAGGTACGTGAGATTGTCGGAGTCCTGAGTCTTGGCGGCGAGGCCGATGAGAGCGTAGCGAGGTTAACAAAGCACGGCGAGAACCGGATCAGGCACTGTTTCAAGTACGACCTGCCTGGACACCATCGATTGATCGTCACGCACCACGCTGACGTGCTCGCGCTCCTATTTGTCGGTTCCCACTCAGAGTGTGACCGGTGGCTGGATGAGAACCGGGGGCTGACCGTCATCGTTGACAGGCAGACGCGTCGCCTGACCCTTGTGTCTGAGGTGACGACGGTGGAGAGCGTGCCGAGACGGCAACTGAACCTTGAGGTGCCGCCAGATCAGCCGCTTTTGGCAAGCCTTCCCAAGGCCTATCTTGACCGGCTGCCTGTCTCGCCTTCCCTTATGATGCGATTGCTCAGCCTGAGGGCCACAGCGTCGGACGAGGACGTGGAGAGTTGTGCCGCCGCTGCGAGCGATGGCGATGCGCAGATGTTGCTGCTGAGTGTTCTCCTGGCGCTCCGCGATGGACACGCAGAGGGCGCGATGGCTCTGCTGGACAAGGCGGCAGGCGCAGCCGCGACCGCTTCCGACAACCCTGAGGTGTTCCGCGAAGCCCTCGGAGCCGAGGTGAATTCCGACGCCGTCGTCAATCTGCGAGAGCTCTCGGAGATTGAGATCGAGCATCTGTTTACTCGCGCTAGTTTTCGCCAGTGGCTCACCTTCCTGCACCCTGACCAGAAACGCCTTGTTACCAGCAACTTTCCAGGCCCTGCCGCTCTCTCCGGAGTATCAGGCTCCGGCAAGACGTCCGTCTTGGTGCACCGGGCCAAGTACCTGGCCGGGATCTATTCTGCTGACCGGATCCTCGTTGTCACACTGAACGCTGCATTGGCTTCACTGATTCAGAGTTTGCTCGAAGAGCTCTGCCCGCCCGCAACGGCAAGCCGTATCGACGCGTGGTCTATCGCAGAACTCTGCGGTCGAATCGTTCGTTTCTTCGACGCTTCCCAGCACCTGCTCACGGAAGACCACCGGAGCGGTGAGGACCTCGAGGACTGCTGGGACGACTCCTATGCGAAGGATGAGCAGTTTCAAACCCTTGAGCCAATTGTGCGGAGCCTGAAGAACACTTATGGGGTCGACCCCATTCGCTATATTCGCGACGAGTTTATCTGGGCGCGAAGCGGTCTCCGTGCCACAGATATCGCCACCAGCGCTCTGGCATCCCGCGTTGCTTATGAAGATCCCGAGCAGACCCCACGAGAAGGCCGGTCGATTCCGTTCAGTGTCGATTGGCGTAAGCGGATGCTTGCTGCGCTCGCTCACTATGAGGAGCATCTGTCGGTCGGCGGGTTTGTGGATGCGGCTGGACTGTCCTTGGAAGCTCACCGATTCATCGACGCCCTTGCCTGCGAGCCGCACCCATTTCGATATCGCGCAGTACTTGTCGATGAGGTGCAGGATTTGGGAAACGTAGAGCTAGAGATCGTGAGGAGTCTGGCGCCAAGCCTTGAGAACGGCCTGCTACTCAGCGGTGACTCCAACCAGCAGGTGTTTCCCAAGAGCCACAATCTTGCGACTGCTGGAGTACGCATCCAACCTACTGAACGCCGGTATCTGCGCAAGAACTACAGAAATACGAAAGAAATTCTCGAAGCGGGGCTCGCGCTCTTGAGTGCCTACGGAAGGACCGATCTACTCTCAGAATCTGAGGCAAGGGGGCTGTCTCCAGAACTCTCGGTCCGGAGTGGGCCGAAGCCGCTCGTGGTGGCTGCTGCCAGCGATGCTGAGGAGCGCCAGTTCATCGTGTCGTTCGTCGCGCAGCAACTGGAGTTGAAACCCGATGCGCCCATATGCATCGTTGTCTCAGGGCTCCGCGACGATTCTCCCAAGCTGCTGGTTCGAGAGCGAGAGCGCCTTGCTTCGATGGGCCTGGAAACCAGGCTTCTCAGTGGTGAGGGGGTGTTGCTCACTGGCGGCGTCTACCTGGCTGCCATGGAGACGATCAAGGGCTTCGAGTTCAGCGTGGTTGTGATCGCGCGCTGCTCGCGAGCAATCATCCCAGATCCCGAGACTCCAACGGAGGAGCGCTGGCGGGAGGCGAGGCGGCTTTACGTTGCCATGACCAGAGGACGAGACGAGGTCATCTTTACCCATTCGGGAAACCCATCCGAATACCTTGGTGGTATGGGCGCATTTCTTCAGCACTCCACCGTGACGGCTCAAGGTTAGCTGCATGCGTGTGTGAGTGACGACTCCATCAGTCCTATGAACGCCGGGTCGTGCCGGTCATTGACGTAGTTCAGATTCCACAGCCCGCTGCGACGGATCTCTTCTCGCGGACTGCTGCGACCAAGCCAGCCCTGACTGGGGGCATCAACAGGCTTGAAGTGCCGCGACAGTAGGGCGATGGCATTTCGCTCGATCACAGCCCGGACGCTGTTCGGGCTTGGTTCGCCGGGGACCGCTAGCCAGAAGACGCGCATCGCTCCGATGACGGCCGACACCCGCCGTTCGTGCTCGGCTTCACTCTCGCGGACCAGGCGCGGAGCCGAACTGCCAAGCCCCCAGGTCGTCGACTGTCCGTGACGCGCCTGCAGAAGAGCAGCGCCGACGTGTAGTCGGAAGATTGACCCCCGGTGATTCCCGCCCCCAACTCGGTCGCCTCGGTGCGCCCGCAGCCGCTGCCACAGAGTGGAGCGTGAATTCGCACTCACCGCGTGTGTACCTACACGCACAATGCGTGGAACGCCTGGTGGGCCGCTCCGAAACTCACCGGGCTCGGTGAAGAAGTACACACCTCGTTCCGGCCACGGGAACTTCCCGGTGCATGCCGCCAGCGGCACACCCTGGTGCGGCTCATGTGCGAGTGCTCCAATCAGTTCATAGAACCGCTCGAGATCGGTCAAGGCCACTTGCTTGTCGCCTGCTTCAGCCAACGCAACTGTGACCCGAAATCCAGGCCCCGCATCGGAATATCCACGGTGTGTCCCTGCTCCTGCAGAAACGGCTCGATCCCACCTCGATATGACTCCCCCGCAAGAATGATGATGTCAGTCCGAGCCGGTAGACGTTGCACGAGCGCCTTGCAGACCATCTCCGACCACCGCCTGCGCTCAATCGCCGCCATCTTCTTCAGCGTCCGTTCATACGGGGAAATCACCTGCGTCGGATGCAGGAGCCCGTGCTCCGCAGACAGGATGAACCATGCGTCAGCGTGGTGCTCGGCGTAGCGGCGCATATACCTGAAGAGCGGCGACGTATAGAGGTCCTTGGCAGCCGCGGGGGCAGCGCCCTTCGACTTCACGCACGAGACGAGGACCACGGTCGTGCCGGAGTCAGGCCGCGCCGAGTCCTGTTGGGTGACGGGTGCCGGCTGGATGGGCAAGCTGGCTGTTCGAGGCTTAACTCGAACGAGGGACGCCGCGACCCCCATGCGGGGAAGCCGATAGCGAATGGTCAGGCTCGCACCCGTGCCGCTCGGCGGCGACAAGACTTCGTCATCCCCGGGCTGCAACATCGACTTCATCACGGCACAGCAGGCGGGCATTCGATGGTGTCTACCTGGATAGCCACCAACCCGGCGGTGCAGGTCGCCGGCAGTGAGCTCCAGCGAGCGCCAGCCGGCCTCGCTTGCCCGTTCGAGCAGCCCCGTCAGAGCGGCGACGAAGGCAGTGCGGTCAGGAGGCACAGTGCAATTCCGCGGTGAAGGAGACTCAGTTGTACGCGAGTTCGTCCATGTGCTTCGCGAACCGCGACCAGTTGATCCGCATTCTCTTCCGCCGATTGTTCCCCCACCAGTACATGGAACCTTGGCCGATCTCGAGCTCGCCGAGCTTCTCGGAGTCCGCGTATATCTGCAGCTTCAGGCTGGAACCGGCCTTGCTCAACCCGTGAACAGCCAGTTCCGCCTTGACCTCATGCTTCTGGGCCTTCTTGCGCTTCTTCGCCACGTCGCGTTCTCCTACTCGTCATCGAGTGATGCGGGTTAAGGGGGACCGCAAGCTGCAGGCTACAACTGCACCACACGGTCCTGAGCCAGCAGCCTGTCCCACAACTGCTGATGCTGAAGATGCCCACGGCCGGCCACATCCGGTCGCCCGAGCGGCTGCTCGGCCGACGGGAGATGCTGGTCCAGCGTCCGGCCGATGTGATCGCGGGTGACGATGATGAGCCCAGCCTGGTGCCGCGAGGCCATCACGCACAGGCGCCCGGTCTCGAGGTCAAAGTCCGACGGCCGGACAACGCCAGAGAGGGGGTGAGCGATCACCATTACTGGGCACTCGAGTCCCTGCCACCGCTCCGGCGTATCCACCCGCGATGACCGGCGAAACCCCTTCGGCAGCTTCAACTCCATCGCCGCATTCATCACGCGGTGAGTGGAGCACAGGCCAATGTCCTTCGGCTCGAGCTCGCGACGCTCACTGCCAATGCGGGCCGACGCTTCTCGTTTCAGCAACCTGGCGGCTACCTGCGTCGCGAGTTCTGCAATCTCGTCATCCTGCTCCAGCGGAGGTCCCTCTGCTGGCGTGGGAATGGTCAACGCCACGACTGAGCCGGCGGAGAGTTTCTCAATCGCCTTGTCGATGCCGTCGCGCCCCTTCGCGTTCGACAGCACTTGTCGATCACCGGGTTCCGCCCATGCCCCAAAGTGGAAGTCGTAGAACGGTCGGATGTAGTCGACGGTATCGTGCGGGAGCCTCCGCGTCGCTGGCAACTCCAGCGGCAGGAGGTCGCGCGGCTTCTGTGCGAGAACCAGCTCCGGCGCGGCGTGGTGCGGCGCGCGTGGGGCGGTCTCCCACCTGCCCGTGTCGATGGTCACCACAGGCGGAATCTGGCCGGGATCGCCAATCAGCACAAAACGCCCCGCCACATGGCCGAGCAGCATGAAGTCAGCCCAGGCAAGCTGCCAGGCTTCGTCCACGAACAGGATGTCGAAGGGCTGCGGGTCCTTGATCATCCCCCACTTGGCGGAGGTGGCCACCACCACGCACGGTCCCTGGGGGAGTTCCTTCTTGTCGGTGACAACCGCGTACGGCGGATCGCTCTTCAGGGATGAAGCCGCCGCGAAACGAATCGGTTTCACCTTGAACTGGCTGACGAGCCGGTAGCAGATGTCGTCCGACTGCGCGCGTGTCTGCGTGGCAATGGCCACGCGCATCTTGCTCTTGACCGCAGCTTCCACAGCCTTCATCAGCAGGTAGGTCTTGCCGGATCCGGGGGGCGCCTTCACCACAGCCAGACGTCCGCCCTCTTTTACCTGCTCGATCAACAGGCGGTGAGACTCGTTGACGACAGCCTCAATCGCCTTACGGTGAGCCGTGCTCATGAGCGGGCTCCCAGTCCCGGCATATCCTCAGCGACGTCGTCTGGGAGGTCCATGCCTTTCACCTTGGGAAGGGCGTGTGTGAGCCAGTTTCCTGGCCCCTGGTCGTTCCAGATGGCCGCGCTCTTCCGCCGCTGGATGCCGTCCATCGGAACCGGCAGCAACATCACTCGCGTGTTGAGGAGTTGCTTGTCGTCTGCGCGGAGGATGCCAGGCTTCTCAAGGGTGTAGCCTTTCGTCACCTGCAGCTCGAATTCGTTGGTCTGGGCATCCGGCTGCGAGATGCTGAGCACGGTGAGTTCGCGATTGGTCCAGCGCACTGGGCATAACGGTGCACCATCGCGGATGCGCAGCGGGAGCCGGCCGTCACTCGTTACCTTCCAGGTGACAGTTGTCTTTCTACCTTCCTTTTCGACCTCGATCTCGGTGATCACGCCGTCAATCGCATCGCCAGCCGCCACCATGCTCGCCTGAAGCTCTCGGTCGTCGTGCGCCAGCAGCAGGTCGCGGAGTTCTGCCGACGACGCGTTGACGAAGTAGCGGGACCCAGCCGCAGCGGGATGCCGGTCGGTTTCCGGCGACGGCGTAAACACCGGCCCATCCTCGGGGTCGCGGTCCTCGATCTTCTGTTCCATCCGCAAGTACTGCAGATAGTGCTCGTCCTGCGACGCCCTGATCAGCCGTCCAACGTAGGCGTTCTCTCGGCGCTTATCGTTCTCGAGCTGATCAATGGCGGTCACCGTCAGGTGCCACCGCCGGAGCAGCTCCTGACTGAGGACCTTGTGGATACGGCGCGTCGCCTTCGCCATCCCAGCCTCGTCCTGCTCGGTTCGTGCGTCGTTGAAGTTCTCGACGTACTCCTGCAGGTCGCTGCGCTCTAGCTCCGGGTCCAGGCTCGTCGATACGGACTCCAGTTCCGCCGCGTCGGCCGCTGCGGACCGTGCCGCCCGCCCGCCCTTCGTCTGCAGCCACGCGAGAAGGAACCCGAGATGCGCCTGCCGCAGGTCGTCGGCCGGAAACGTGTACGCCTCCGACAGCACGCCAGACGCCACCATCGTCACCGTTTGTCCAACGCGCTTCGCTTCGCGGAACAGCCACCCGCACAGCCGGGAAAGCTGCTGCAGCACCTCGTGCCGCTCCGCTGGGCCGTACTTGGTGCGGTAATACGTGTAGGCGATGCAGTGCAGCATCTCCAGATGCGCCGCCGTTGGGACCCAGATCTGGCGGACCGGCAACTCCAGCTTCTTCCGGGGCACGCGCCGAACCTCCCGGCCCACCTTGCTGAACTGCGGGTGAAGGAAGTGCTCAAGCAGCTCAGGGGCGAATGTGGCCATCATCCCGCCCACATCGTCCCTGGTGCGGGCTTCCGGTACAGTGAGCACCTGCGGCGTCGAATCCGGCGTGCCGAACGCCACACCCCATGGCGACGACTCGCCGCCCATGCGGACGAAGGAGACGACGAGCATCTCGTCGCGCTGGACACTCTTGCCAGGCTTCGGCACCCACAGCGTCTCGCCATTCGGAAGGGGCTTGCCCTTGGCATACGCCGTCAGCCGGCGCACCACATCGTCGCCCTTCATTGGAGGCCTCCACGGGTGCGCGCATCCGTGATGCGGCGGACGAGATCCGCTTCAGCCTCATTGGCTGGCTTTGCACCCTCGAGCAGTTCGACGGCGCGGGGCAAGGAGGTCAGTCCGAGGAAGCGGGCAACGTCGCGCCCGAGCACCGCGGCATTGCCGGCGTCGAGCCCCTTCTTCCGGCACAGCTCGGCCCGGTCGCAGAACGAGAGGCAGGTTTCGTCATACGCCGTGGCCGCCTCCGCCACCACCCGCAGGCCAGATTCCTTCTCAGGTTCAGGGAGCGGGTCCACCGCTGTGGCCGCGGCGTGAAGCAGGGCAAAGCCACGCTTCGCGCGTTCGGACTGAAAGCGCAGGTCTTCGCTGGCGCGTACCGACGGTTGGTTCGAGCCGGGCCGCGACAGCACCAACAGCCCCTCGCGGGCTATCACGAGCTGTTTCTCGAGTCCGAGGTCGCTCAGCACCAGCTCCAGGCCATGCACGTACACACCCGCCTGGGCCCGGGCTCCAGCAAGCTCAGCAGGATCGGTGTACCCGGCCCGGTCCGGATAGGTCTTGATCTCACCGACCACCAGCTCGGTCTTCCCATCGCCTTTCCGTTGCCGGAAGACGATGACGTCGAGCACCAGCGTGGCCTTGGGCAGCATGAGGTTGCCGGGGATGGTGACCGTGGCACCGGTCAGGACGGCCGGCACCCGCGCGGGCTCGGTGGCCGCCACTCGCAGGATGTCCGTCGTGAGCGCCTGCGCTTCTTCAAGCGTTCTGGCGGTGCCGCCATTCAGTTTCAGGCGGAAATCCTTGAAGCCTGACGACCCCTTGGGAAGGACGCCCTGCTTCACGAGTTCCGCGAGCAGCGCCGATGCGCCGTCCCGGAACAGGATGCGCTCGAAGTTGCGTCCGCGGGCCAGGGCAAACGGCGACTGCCCCATGGTGGGTGTGCCGCCCTCGAACTTTGCAACCGCACGCATCTCGATGCCGTGGACGGCCGAGAGCGTGTTCGCCTGGCACTGCGGGTTATGGGCCCACTGCTCAAAACGACGACGCGTGTCACCACCGCGCCCGCCGGTCTTCGACGTCGGAGGCATAGACGTAATCCGCTTGTTGTAGGACGCCTTTACTATACCGCCGGCCAGGCGAGTTCTGTAGAATCCCACTCACACCGTGCCCCCGTCCGTCGTGCAGTTATCTGCAGAGCAGCAGGCAGTGGTCAGCCATCGCGGCGCGGACCTCCAGGTCATCGCGTGCGCAGGCTCGGGCAAGACGGAATCGATCGCGCAGCGCGTGGCCGCCCTGATCAACGAAGGGGCTGAGCCCGCCTCCATCGTCGCGTTCACCTTCACTGAGCGCGCGGCTCTCGAGCTCAAGGAGCGCATCGTTCGCCGCGTGGCCGACCTGAAAGGACCGGAGTTCCGGGACCGGCTCGGGCCGATGTTCGTCGGCACCATTCACGCCTACTGCTTCCGGCTGCTGCAGGACTACGTGCCGAAGTACGGCAACTACGACGTGCTGGACGAGAACCGCCACGCGGGCTTTCTCTCACGCGAGTTCTACCGTCTGGGTTTGTCGAAGCTCAAAGCCAAGCACTGGGCCCCCATTCGCGACTTCGCGCAGACGGTGGATGTGATTGCCAACGAGTTCATCCCGGCGAATGCGCTGGCCGGCACGCCGTTAGGAGAGTGCTACGCCGCGTACCGGGAGTCGCTCACGCGGCATCACTGCCTAACCTTCAGTCTGATCATCACGTCGGCGCTGGAAGCGCTGGAGGAGCCGGCGATCAGGGACCGCGTGCTGGCGCCGCTGCGCTACCTGCTGGTGGACGAGTACCAGGACATCAATCCTGCGCAGGAGCGCCTGATTGAGCTGCTCTCGCCGCCTCCCGTGCAGCTCACGGTCGTGGGAGACGACGACCAGTCGATTTATCAGTGGCGCGGCTCGGATGTGCGCAACATCCTCACGTTCAAGCAGCGGCGCGCGGGCGCCGTCAGCGTGGACCTGGACACGAACCGCCGCTCCCGCAAAGCGATTGTCGAGCGGGCGAGCACGTTTGCGAGCACCATCCCGAACCGCCTGCCAAAGACGATGAAGGCGCATCGACCTGAGGGCACGAGCCAGGTGGTGCCCTGGACGGCCGCCACCGACGTGTCTGAAGCGGAAACAATCGCGGACACGATTCAGCGGCTGAAGGACGAGCGCGGGTTTCAGTATCGTGATGTCGCGGTGCTGTTCCGTTCGGTTCGCACCTCGGCGCAGCCGCTCATCGCCGCTCTGCGCGCGCGAGATATCCCGTACACCGCAGGTGGCCGCACCGGTCTGTTCATGCAGCCCGAGGTGGCCTATATCGCCGAGATTTACGCCTGGTTCGTGGACGGGAAGTGGCGCGACGAATCGTACGGTGAGTTCCGCGATGCGGACCTCACCCGCATCATCCTCGGGCTCAACACCGTGTTCGGGAACGGCAAGCCCATTCCACACCTCAAGGAGTATCTGGAGGACTGGCGCGCCTTCGCATTGCAGGGCTCACGTCCCGTCAACCTGGTGGGCGACTACTACCGGCTCCTGCATCTGCTCGGCGCGCATCAGACCGACCTCTCGCAACCGGCCGGGTCGGCCCGCATGGGGGCGCTGGGTCGCTTCTCCGAAGTGCTGGCCGACTTCGAGCACGTGAACCGGCGCGGGCGCCAGGTGGAGCAGGACGGCGAGCTCACCTTCGAGGCCGCGAACGACCGGGGCCGCAACTACTTCCGAGCCCTGCACAACTACCTGCTGCACTACGCGCGCGACGCGTACGAGGAGTTCGAGGGCGAGCCGTCCATCGACCTCGACGCGGTGGACATCCTCACCGTGCACCAGGCCAAGGGGCTCGAGTGGCCAGTGGTGTTCCTGCCCTCCCTGACGCAGGGGCGTTTTCCCTCCAGGCGGGCCGGGCAGGCGCAGGACTGGCTGCTGCCCGAGAGTGTGTTCGCGAAGGCCGTGCGGCAGCGCTACGAAGGGGGCGACGAAGAAGAGCGCCGTCTGTTCTACGTGGCGATGACCCGCGCGCGCGACACGCTCTATGCCTCGTGTTTCGAGCGCAAGACGAACAAGTTCAAGCCGTCGGACTACTTCGTGGAGCTGGCCGGCAAGGTGCCGCCGGTGACGAACGACCTGCCGCTGCCCGATGCGGTGGGCAAGGGCGGGCCGGAGAAGGAGCAGCCGACGCTCGACGTCTCGTTCTCGGATCTGGCCTCCTTCGAGGAGTGCGGATTCCGGTACCGGCTGAGCAACGTGCTCGGCTTCCAGACGCAAATCGCTCCGGAACTCGGCTACGGCCGGGCCGTGCATCACGTGTTGCGCCAGCTGGCTGAAACCGTACGCGACACCGGTGAGATTCCGGAGAGGGCGGACCTGCAGCGCCTCGCCGACGAAGAGTTCTTTGTCCCCTTCGCGTCGTTTCCAGGCTGGCAGTCCATGCGCAAGGCCGCGAGGCGGCTCGTCACTACTTATGTGGCGGAGTACGCGGACGACCTGCACCGTGTGTGGGCGGTTGAACGTCCCTTCGCGCTGCATCTGGACGACGGCGTGGTGAGCGGGCGGGCGGACGTGATTCTGGACGGCGAGGACGGCCGCGCCGGCTCGCTGGCGATCGTGGACTACAAGGTGTCGTCCGATGCCGAGCGGGCGGCTCGCTACGAAGAGCAATTGCAGGTGTATGCCGTCGCCGGCCGCGGCGAAGGGCTCACCGTGCACTCCGCCTACCTGCACGAACTGAAAGACGGCTCGCGCTCCAGCGTGAACATTTCGCCTGCGGCCACCGCAGCGGCGTTAACCAACCTGACGCAGCGGCTGGGCCGGCTGCGTGCCGCCGAGTACGTGCCGGCGCCGAAGGACGAGCGCTGCAAAGGCTGCGAGTACAACCGCATCTGCCAGCACGCCTCGTGTGCCCCGGCGGGCGACTGACTATCCGAGATCCCCATACACCATGGCCAAGCGAGCCCCGAAGAGCGGCGTGACCGAAACGACCCACTACCAGCACGACGGCGCCACGCGGAAGAACATTCCGTCCGCGTCGATGGAGGCTGAAGGAACGGTGCCGAAGGCGAAGCGCGTGAAGTACGCCTACTCGCCGCACTTGGATCCGGTGCTGCGGTTCGATCCGAGCGGGCGAGCGGACAAGGTGGCGGCCGTCGTCGAGAAGGCCTGCCAGGGCGAGAAGCTCACGGCGGCCGAGCAGGAGATCCTCCGGGCCGTCGGCAAGAACTGGGAGCAGCCCTGGCTGGAATGGGCTGGCAAGCAGGAAGAGCACGCGCGGGGGCACTTCACGGTCGATCCGGTGGCGCTGCACATCCATGAGCGGATCAGCGCGCAGGCGATTCTGCGGAACGCCATGCGCGAAGACGCGCAGCGGTCGCTCTTCGGCTCCCAGGAGCAGACCTACGCGGAGGCCTTGCAGTTCTACAAGCACGACGTGGACTGGGCGAACCGGCTGATTCTTGGCGATAGCCTGCAGGTCATGACCAGCCTTGCTCAGCGAGAGAACCTAGCGGGCAAAGTCCAGATGATCTACATGGACCCGCCTTATGGCATCAAGTTCGGCAGCAATTTCCAGCCAGAGGTTGGTAAACGGGACGTCAAAGACGGCAAGGACGACTCGCTCACCCGTGAGCCGGAGATGGTCCGAGCATATCGCGACACTTGGGCTCTTGGTTCACACTCGTTCGCGTCATACATTGCGGCGCGACTCACGGCTGCGCGCGAACTGTTGGCGAGCAGCGGGTCAGTCTTTGTTCAGATTAGTGACGTGCAACTGCACAGGATTCGAGCCATCTGCGATGAAGTGTTCGGTGCGTCGAACGCGGTGGCCGTGATTAACATCCGCACGATGACTCCTCTCGAATCTGGAAGAATCGAGAGCGTCTACGACTACCTTGTGTGGTACGCGAAAGACAAGCGCGAGTTGAAGTACCGCAACCTGTTTCAAGCCAAGCCGCTGGACGATAACTCAGAATTCAAGTTTGTCGAAGAAGCAGGCTACTATCGTGAACTCCTTGAGCAGGAAGCGAAGCCAGTCGATCGCATCTTCAAGAGGTCCGTCCTCGAGTCATCAGGCTTCACGCCAAGTTGCACCTTTGATACCGATTTTGAAGGGCGACGATTCACCCCTCGGGGAGGACGGTCGTGGCGAACCAATACTGAGGGCATGGCGCGACTAAAGGAGGCCAACCGCCTATTCGTCCTCGGCGCAAAGCTCTACTTCAAGCTTCTCCACGCGGACTTTGGATGGTCCAGCCTTCTAAACTCGTGGAGTGACACGGTCGCCGGCTTTTCCGAGTCGAAGGTCTACGCAGTTCAGACACAACCCAAGATCATTCAGCGATGCCTGCTGATGACGACTGACCCGGGTGACTTGGTCATAGACCCGACATGTGGCTCCGGCACGACAGCAGTTGTTGCCGAACAATGGGGACGCCGATGGATAACGACGGATACCTCGCGGGTAGCAATTGCCATTGCTCGTCAGCGCATCCTGACCTCACGTTTCGATCACTACAGAACTCTGTCTGGCGCGGATCCGAGCACGTCTGCTGAGAATCCCGCCTCAGGGTTCAAGTATCGGAAGGTGCCACACGTTACGCTCGGTGCCATCGCTCAGAATACCCATCTAGACCCGATATTTCAGCGGCACCAGAAAGACATCGCTCGATGGCTCGAGCGAGCGAATGGCGTTCTAGCCACCATCAGCGTCGGCACGCGAGCGACACTTAGGGCGAAGCTACTAGCAAAAGAGAAAGAGCAAGGACAAAAGGCCATTTCTCCGGCTGACCGTCGTCGATGGTTATTACCGCCGGATAACCTCGACGGGAGGACCGGGCGCGATGTCGACCGATCCTTCGCGGGCTGGTACGAGTGGGAAGTCCCATTCGATACCGATCCTGACTGGCCGCAAGCGTTGCAGGATGCGGTCATCGAGTACCGCAGGGCTTGGCGCACGAAGATGGACGAGGTCAACAAGTGCATCGCGGATAACGCCGAGCAGGAGGAACTAGTCGATCAGCCTGAAGTTGTGAAGGGTGTCGTCCGCGTGTCGGGGCCGTTCACCGTTGAGGGCGTCATCCCCGAGGAACTGTCGCTGGGCGAAAAGGGTGTGTTCGACCCGACGCCAAACGAGTTCGAGCCGGACGATGCGAGCGTGGCAGCCGACTCGCAGAACCTGTCGGCTTATCTCTCGCGCATGCTGTCGCATCTGAAGACGGACGGCCTCACCTTTCTGAACAACCAGCGCAAACAGTTCGAACGGCTCGAGTCGCTGTTCGACGACGGCTCCGGCTCGTTCCTGCACGCGGAAGGCGAGTGGAAGGGGGAAGAGGGCTCGCTGGTGGCCGTAACATTCGGCCCGCAGTACGGCCCTGTCACCGCGCTGCAGGTGGAAGAAGCCATCCGCGCAGCGAAGCGCTACTCGGACCTGGTGATTGCCGGGTTCAGCTTCGACGCCGAAACCTACGCCATCGTCGAACAGCAGCAGCACCCGAAGCTGCGCGTCCACCTGGCGCAAATTCGGCCGGACCTGAACGAGTCCATGGACGGCCTGCTCAGGAACACGCCGAACAGCCAGCTGTTCACGGTGTTCGGCCAGCCAGACATCGAGGTGAAGTCCACCGCCGAGGGCTGGGTCTGTGAGCTGAAGGGCGTCGACATCTACAACCCGGCGGACAATACGCTCCGCTCCTCCGGCGCCGACAAGGTGGCCGCCTGGTTCCTAGACAGCGATTACGACGGCCGCTGCTTTTGCGCCACGCAGGCGTTCTTTCCGGACAGAAATGCCTGGGAGAAGATCGCCAAGGCGCTCGGCAATCAGGCGAACGCCGACCTCTTCGAAGCGTTCAACGGCACAGTGTCCTTGCCCTTCGAGAAGGGTAAGTTCAGCCGCATTGCCGTGAAGGTGATCGATCCTCGCGGCAATGAAGTGATGGCCATCAGGCGGCTGAACTGACATGCCGCCGCGCACACGACCGCGAAACCAGAATCCGGCGCCAGACTGGAAACCTACACAGTCGGTTCCCGATCCCATTCTCAACGGACCGTATTCGGAGCCGAACGCACACTGGATCTACCGCGACGGCATTCCGCAGCGCGCAGCCGGCCGTCGGCCGGCCGGCTACTACTTCACATCGAAAGCAGTAGCGCAGGGACAACGCGACCTGCTCGCCGAAGAACAGTTCGACCCGATTGAGCTGGTGAATCGCCTGCGGCAGGACGTGAAGCGCTGGCGCGACGCGGAGTATCGGGGGGCGACCTCCATCACTCGCGAACTGCTGCAGTACTGGACGGCGGAGCGGGCGAGGCCCATGTTCTTCTGTCAGCTGGAGGCGGTCGAGACGCTGATCTATCTCCTCGAGATCGCCATTCCGGGCCGGTTGAACCGCACGGGCTACCAGAAGTTCGAGGTCGACGAGGCGCTCCTGAAAACGCTTCTCAAGGGTGAGCGCCCGCCGTTCGCAGCGGAGGACAACCCGAACTGGCCGCGACTGATTGATCGGCCGCTGAACCCGGACGAACTTGGCCTGCGACGCCTCGGCTGCAAGATGGCCACGGGCTCGGGCAAGACCACGGTGATGGCCATGCTTATCACGTGGGCCTTTCTGAACCGTGCCCGCAACCCAAACAGCACGCAGTTCCCCAACGCGGTACTGGTGTGCGCCCCGAACCTCACGGTGAAAGAGCGCCTGCAGGTGCTCTATCCCTCGAACGCGTCGAACGTGTACGACCAGTTCACGCTGGTGCCCGGCAAATACCGCGAGCTGATGAATGTGGGGAAGGTGCTGGTCACCAACTGGCACAACCTGGCGCTGAAGAGCGAAAACCGGGAAGGTGACGCCAGCTACCGCGTCGTGCAGAAGGGCGAGGAAACGGCCGACGCGTTCACCATCGACCGGCTCGGCGAGCTGGCCTCGCGTCTCCCCATACTGGTGCTGAACGACGAAGGGCACCACTGCTGGCGGCCGAATCCGGCCGGTTCGCTGACCAAAGCGCAACTGGCGGCGATTCCAGCCGAGGAGCGCAAGCGGCTTGAGGAAGACCAGGAAGAAGCGCGGGTGTGGCTGGCAGGGCTGGACCGCATCAACAACTGCGGGCTGCTCGGGAAGGATGTTCACGGCAAGCCGCTCCCGGGCGTGCTGGCATGTGTGGACCTCTCCGCCACCCCGTTCTACCTGTCGAACAGCGGCTACCTCGAAGGCAGCCCATTTCCCTGGCTGGTAAGCGACTTCGGGCTGGTAGACGCGATCGAGTGCGGCATCGTCAAGATTCCGCGCCTTCCGGTTGGCGACAACCAGGGCAGGGTTGACGATGCGGGACGGCCGGATCCCAAGTACTTCAGGCTCTGGCACAACATCACCGAGAATCTGAATCCGGTCGACAGGATCGGGAATCGGCCGAAGCCGGACGCCATCTATCGCGAAGCCGAGAGCGCGCTGAAGACGCTCGCGTCCCAGTGGCTGGTGGAATTCAGGAGCCGCGAGAAGGAAGCGCAGGGCGGACACTTCATTCCGCCCGTGCTCATCGTCGTGTGCGACAACACCGACATTGCCGACCTGTTCTACCAGAAGCTGAGTGGCGAACACGTCGAGGACCGTGAAGATGCCGGCGGCGTGATGGTGGAACAGACGGTGTACGGCGACAGTGAGGTGCTTCAGGAGTTCCGCAACGAGCCGGGACAGCCGAAGAGAACCTTTCGCATCGACAGCAAGCTGCTGGCGAAGCTCGAGACCAGTGAGGGCGAATCGAAAGACGAGGCCGCCGTGGCGCTGCGCGAGCTGATTGCCACCGTTGGCAAGCACGGTCAACCTGGCGAGCAGGTGCGCTGTGTCGTGTCGGTGTCCATGCTCACGGAAGGGTGGGACGCGAACACGGTTACCCACATTCTGGGCGTGCGGGCGTTCGGCAGCCAGCTGCTCTGCGAACAGGTGGTCGGCCGCGGCCTGCGCCGCATGAACTACACCGTCAATCCTGAAACCGGGAAGCTGCCGGCGGAATACGTGGACGTGTACGGCATTCCGTTCTCGCTCATCCCGTTCAAGGGCCAAGACCCCGAGAAGCCAACTCCCACGCCGCACTACCGCCACATCTACTCGGTGGAGGAACGCGCCAGCTTCGAGCTGCGGTTCCCGCTGGTGCAGAGCTACACCTACGACGTGCGCGACAGCGGCCTGGAGTGCGACATTAGCACGCTGCCGGAGATTGTGGTGAACGCCGAGCCGGTGACGGTGTACCTGACCCCCACGCGCGGCTACAACGACGACGCGAATCCGATGATGAGCGGCGACTACGTGGAGCAGAACCGCGACGCCTACTATCAGACGGTGCGGCCGCAGCAGGTGCTGTTTCGCATCGCAATGCTGATCGTGGACGACCTGCTCAGCGGCGCCACCGGACCTGGCGCCGATGCGGCCAAGGCCGCGCGCACCAAGGGACTCGCCCGGCATCAGATCTTTCCGGAGGTGCTGCGGATTCTCGAGCAGTACGTGGCTAGCGGGAAGATCAAGTTCGCACCAGGGCTGGACGTGCGCGAACTCGCGCTCGAGAAATACGCGCGTCAGGTGCGCGAGCGCGTGCGCGACTGCATTACCGCCGCCGTGGCTACGCGGGAGAACCCGCTCCTCCCGGTGCTGAGCCGTTTCAAAGAGCACATCACGACCGCCGGAGTGGACGACCACACGACCCGCGAGGTGGTGGAGCTGACCAAGAGTCATCTCAACGCTGCCATCGTCCGCAGCGAGGACGAAAAGCTGGCCATCGCCGTCCTCGAAGACATGGACGAAGTGGAGTGCTTTGCGCCGAACAGTCGGCGAATCGGGATGGTGATCCCCTACCGGTTCGACGACGCGAGCTGCAACTACGAGCCAGACTTCGTGGTCCGGCTTGTGGGCGGCGTCAACGTGGTGGTGGAGATCAAGGGCGTGGGCGGCCGCATCTTTGGTGACGACGCCAACAGGACCGAGGCGAAGCGCGCGGCGGCTGAGAAGTGGGTGAAGGCGCTGAACAACAGCGGGCGATACGGCAAGTGGGCGTACGTCTACTGCGACCCGGTCAGCACCTTACGAGAGCTGCTGCGGGCGCACGTGCCGGCAGACGCGGTGAAGACGCTTCCGTTCACCGTGGTGCAGGCTGCACCCGACGATTACTTCGACACCTGTATTCCGCTCACGACGTTCCGCTCGGTGGCCCAGCACTTCGAAGGTGGGCAGCTGGACCTGGACTCTCTGGTTAGAGCCGCTCACAGCTGGATCTCCTGGAACGGCCACCCGCCGTTCGCGGAAGGCATGTTCGTCGTCAGGATCACCGGACGGGCGATGGAGCCGCAGATTCCGGACGGCATCTATGCGCTCTTCGGACCGCCCGCCGCTGGGGACAGGAATGGCCGCCGGCTCCTCGTGTACCACAACGCCATCCGGGGGCGCGAGCCACTGACCGGTGGACCCTACACCTTCCGCCTCTACCAGAGCGAGAAGGCGATTGCCGGCGACGAGGGCTTCAAGCACACGAAGGTGACGCTGCGTGCGTCGAACCCGGACTTCGAGCCGATCGTGTTCACGGCGACAGACGAGGCTCACGTGCTGGTACTCGGCGAATGGCTGGGGAACATCCCAGCGGCTGTGAGCGGCGAGGTGCAATGACGGAGCGTCGCGCCGGTGTTGGCTGGGAGTCGACCTTTCCAGAGTTTGCAGAGGCCTCGGCGCTGGATGTTCGCAAGCGGCTGAAGGCGTTTGTGGCCGATGCCTCGCCGGAGCAGGAGAGGGCCTGGGCCGATTCGATTCCGCCGCTTCAGGACGAAGTGGAGGAGGTGCTGTCGGCCAACGAACTCGCCTCGAAGTACTCGGCGATTCTCGAATACGAGCTGCCCCTGGAATCCAGGCGTCCCGATGCCATCCTGCTGGTCGGCGGTGGGCTGCTCGTCATCGAACTGAAAGGCAAGCTGCAGCCGTCACAGGCAGACGTCGACCAGGCCGCCGCGTACGCGCGCGACCTGCAGTCCTACCACCGCGAATGTGAGGGTCGTCCCGTGATCCCGGTGCTGGTGCCTACACGAGCGCGCGGGTACCAGCGCCAGGAAGGCGCGGTCCACATTGCCGGCCCAGATGCGCTGGACGCGCTGGTCCGGGACATCACGGACCTGGACCTTCCGCCAATCAGCCGTGAAGACTTCCTGGACGAGAACGCCTACCGTCCACTTCCGACACTGGTGAAGGCAGCCCGCGAGCTGCTCGCCAGCGGTCAACTGCGGCGCATCGAACGTGCGCACGCGGCCACTGAACCGACCGTCAAGACCATCAGCGATATCGTTCATGAAGCGGCCAGGACGAAGACCAGGCATCTCATTCTGGTGACCGGCCTTCCGGGTGCTGGCAAGACCCTCGTCGGGCTCCAAGCCGTTCACGCGCACTACCTCGACGACCTGGCGATCGACCGTGGAAGCGGAAAGCCAACGGCTCCGGCCGTGTTCCTGAGCGGAAATGGCCCGCTCGTGCAGGTGCTGCAGTACGAACTGAAAGATGCCGGCGGTGGCG
The DNA here is from genome assembly GCA_046331345.1 of Vicinamibacterales bacterium. Taxonomy (GTDB): domain Bacteria; phylum Acidobacteriota; class Vicinamibacteria; order Vicinamibacterales; family CAVVIG01; genus CAVVIG01. The sequence continues at coordinate 136,476 of JAXLRA010000013.1, forward strand.
GACGCGTGTTCGTGCGCGACGTGAAGAACTACGTCAAGACCTACTCAAAGAACGACAAGCGCGTTCCACCAGAGCACGTGTTGGTGTACGACGAAGCACAGCGCGCGTTCGACGCCGAGATGGTGAAGATCACCCACAAAGAGGATGACGCGGCGCATCACAAGTCAGAGCCGGCGCTCTTCGTGGAGTTTGCCAACCGTGTGCCCGAGTGGTGCGTGGTGATCGGGCTGATCGGCACGGGCCAGGAGATCCATGTCGGCGAGGAAGGGGGCATTGTCCAGTGGCGGCGTGCTGTGGAGAACAACCCGCGCTGGCGCGAGTGGCACATCCACACCCCTCCCGCCGTCTTTCACGAGTTTGACGGCGCGGGCGTGCCGGTGCGGAAGGCGCCAGCCCTCTCACTGAACACAGAACTGCGCCAGCATCGAGTTGAGGACCTGCACGAATACGTGGCCGGGCTGCTGGCTCCCAGGCTGAGCGACGAACTTGCGCGGCTCGCTACCCAGCTCGAGCGAGACGGCTTTCATTTCCGGATCACCCGCGAGTTGCACGTGGCCAAGGCCTACCTGCGTGAGCGATACGCGGAGAATCCTGACGCCCGTTTCGGCATCGTCGCCTCGGCTCGAGACAAGTCGCTCCAGGCATTCGGCGTGAACAATGACTTTCAGTCCACGAAGCGGACCAAGTTCGGGCCGTGGTACGGAGACGGCGATGAAAGCCCGTTCTCGTGCCGTCGACTGACGGAATGTGTCACGGAATTCGGGGCGCAGGGGCTCGAGCTGGACGCGGCGCTGCTGGCCTGGGGCACGGACTTCCGGCTGATCAACGGCGAGTGGTCGAACACAGACGCCTCCGGATACAAGTTGAAGCGGCTGGTCCGCGATGCCCTGCAGCTTCGCAGGAACGCCTACCGCGTCCTCCTTACAAGGGCTCGAGACGCCGTCGTCGTGTTCGTACCGTCCATGCCGGTTCTTGACGAGACCTACACCTACCTGGTTGAGAGCGGGTTCACGCGTCTCAGCCCCTCGGAACAGCACTGATGGAACTCTGGCAGGGGGAACTCCCCGACTTCATTGAATCCGCTCGGAGCCCGGTGCTGGTGCAGCGGCTCGTGATGGCCTTCAAGGCGTTCTACAAGCGCCCGCCGCAGGAGTCCGAGGTGCTGAGCTGGAAGGACTCGCTGGCGGCGGTCGCCGACGTGGCGGACGAAGGTGCCACCACAGACGATGTGGGTGTGCTGGTGGAGTATCACCTGCCGCTCTCCGAACGCCGCATCGACGTGATGTTCTTCGGGCAGCGGCATGACGGCCGCGCCAACAGCCTGCTGCTCGAGCTGAAGCGCTGGGACGCCGCGAACCTCGAAGATGAGCACGCACTGAACGTCCTGATCGGCAAGGACGAGCACGTACATCCGTCGGAGCAGGCGCTGGACTACGCCGAATACCTGCGCGATACCCACAGCGCCTTTGTAGACGATGCGCTCGACATTCAGCCGGCCGCGTACTGCCACAACATGACCGTCGCTGGGGCGTCGGCGCTGCAGGATCCGCGCTTCAACGGTCTGCTCGCGCGAAGCCCGCTCTACATCCGTGGTGATGAAGCACGTCTGGCGGAGGCGCTCGGGCGCGAGGTGGGCGGCGGCCACGGTGTGCGCGTCATGGAGACCGTCCGGGCGGGCCAGTTCAAGCCAAGCAAGCGAATCATCGACTCCCTTGTCGACGTGCTCACACACGACGACGAGTGGCATCTGCTGCAGGAACAACGGCTGGCGTTCAATGCTATCTGGGCGGAGGTGGCGAGGCTGCGGCACAAGCGCAGCAGGAGTTCGGTGCTGGTGCGCGGAGGCCCAGGCACCGGTAAGTCCGTGATCGCCGTCCAACTGCTCGCTGAGGCGTTGAAGGCGGGAATGTCTTCGGCGCACGTCACCGGGGGCAAGGCGTTTACCACGGTGATGCGAGGCACCTTCAGCGGTTCCAAGGGCCTGTTCAAGTGGAACAAGGACACCCGGAACGCGCCGCCGATGGGGCTGGACCTGCTTCTGGTCGACGAGGCGCACCGCATTCGCGAGACCAGTGACACACGGTTCACGTCCAAAGCCGAGCGGAATCGCGATTCGCAGGTAAACGAGCTGATCAACGCCGCAAAAGTCTCGGTGTTCTTTTTGGACGAGCATCAGTACATGCGTCCGGACGAAATTGGCAGCACCAGCCTGATTCGACGCGCGACCGCCACTCGCGACATTCCACTGAAGGAGTACGACCTGGCGTCGCAGTTCCGATGCGGCGGGTCGCGAGCCTACGTCAACTTCGTGAACCACCTGCTTGGCTTCCCGGCTCCGGAGCCGGAGAGCTTCACGGGACAGTACGCGTTCGACCTCGCGGGAGATCCGTACGACCTCGAGAACGTGCTCGATCTCGGGGACGAGGGGGCGTCCAGGTTGGTGGCCAGCTTCTGTTGGCCGTGGAGAGATCCCAACGAAGACGGCACGCTGGTGAACGACGTCGTGATTGGCTCGTGGAGCCGCCCGTGGAACCGGAAGGCGCCGGAGAACAAGACGTACAAAGACTCCGTGCACCCCTACACGCTCTGGGCGACCACGGCGGAGGGCGAGGGGCAGGTCGGGTGCACCTACTCGGCTCAAGGATTCGAGTTTGAGCGGGTTGGGGTGATCTGGGGGGAGGACCTGGTGTGGCGCGACGGCGCGTGGATCGGCCGCAAGAAGGACGGCAAGCGCACGGTCAACTACGACCCCGGGCTCAGGACCGCCAAAGGCGACAACTTCACTCTCCTGCTTCGCCACGCCTACCGGGTGCTGCTCACGCGCGGCATCAAGGGGACGCGCCTCCTGTGTCTCGATGATGAGACCAGACAGCACATAGCCGACGTGCTGGCCGCGACCAACCGTGTGATCGCCCTGTTGGAGTAGCGATGGCCCGACGACCAGACTTCGCGGTGGTGGACCTTGAGACCACTGGCTTCCGCCCTAACTGGGACCGGGTGATTGAGATCGCCGTGGTCCGGCTGTCGTTTGACGGGGAGGTGCTCAGCGAGTGGTCCACGCTGGTGAACCCGATGCGGGCTATTGCCGCCACCCAGGTGCACGGCATCACGGCGACGGCGGTGAAGGACGCACCGCGGTTTGAAGATATCGCGGGCGACGTGGCCAGTCAGATCGCCGGGGCAGTGTTTGTTGGGCACAGCGCAAAATTCGACGCCAGCCATCTCCGGGCGGAGTTGATGCGGGTGCGGAGACGAATTCCGGAGCCCAGGGCTCTCTGCACGTTGAAGCTGGTGAAGCAGCTTGGCTTCGAACTGCCGCGCCGGACGCTGAGCGCCTGCTGTGAGGAACTGCGGATTCCGTATGCCGACTCGCACCAGGCGCTGGCTGATGCCAGGGCCACGGCGCGCCTGCTCCGCAAGTGCCTGCGGGTGGTCGACAGACGTGGCCTATCCTTGCGCGAGTTGGTTCCACACGCTCCGCTTCCAGGACTTCGCTCCTGGCCCCGTCTGCCGGCCAGCGGCATCGTCATTCAGCGGGGGGACGCGCCAAGGAGAAAAGAATCCCCGCTGCTTGATGTTCTGAAGCACCTGCCGAAGCGCTCGGAATCGCGCAGTTCGAGCCGCTATGCGGACTTCCTCGAACTGGTTGACCGGGTCCTCGAGGATGGCGTGGTCACGACGAAGGAAGCGCAGGGCGTTCTGGAACTGGCGTCTGAATGGGGCTTGGCACGTTCTACGGTGGAGACGCTGCTCGAGGACTACCTGGCGACCCTCGTGAAGACGGCCCTGCGCAACGGCACGGTGTCGACCGCGGAGATGACCGAACTGAAGCGCGTCGCCTCCGCGTTCGGCCTTGGCCGCATGTTGCCGCGACTCCTGGCCGCAGGTGATGTGAAACGTGTAGAGTCGCCCCTCGGTGTTACCGTCCGTCAAGCCAAGCTCACCGGTCTGAGCGTGTGCTTCACCGGCGGCCTGGACGCAACGGTCCGCGGCAAGGCTGTCTCCAGAACTCAGGCCGAGCGTTTTGCGCGAAAGGCCGGCCTCCGAGTGAAGTCCGACGTGACGAGTGAACTCGACGTCCTCGTGACATCCGAACCGCACACGCAGTCTGGCAAGGCAAAGAAGGCCAGACGCATCGGCACGCGAATCATGACTGAGCAAGCGTTCTGGCGAGCGATCGGGGTGCGGATTGACTGACAAGGATGTCGCCACTGGGAGGTCACTCACCGTCGATGAGAGGCGACTCTGTCGAGACTGGCTGAGAACCGGGCGCCTTGCAGTGCTGGAGGATGCGGAAGGTTTCCAGGAGATCCTCTTTGCGGTCGAACGCTTGGGTTCCATGGTGAGCGGCAGGATTGAGAGCCTCCATACTTACGCGCACTTCATCAAGCCGCTTGCGCTGGAGTCGTCGCTGAGTGAAGACGTTCCGGCGGCCCTCCCAGCGCTTCACCGGCCCTTCAGCCGACTCTACGAGCTCGTGCAGAGGGCTCGCAATGACGCGCTTCATCAGGGCGCGTACGCCCGCCATCTGGCGAGTCATGCCGTCGAACTCGCGATCATGCTTGAGGACGCTCTAATGGCCGATGCACGTCTCGTAGGCGACTTCATGGTGAAGTCGCCCGTCTGCGCACAACCGTGGCAGCCCCTCAGCTACGTTCGGCAACAGATGCTGGAGAATTCCTACTCCTTCCTGCCGATTCAAGTCGACGGCGCGGATGGATGGCGTTTGATCTCGGATGCGGCCGTTGCTCGGGTGGTCCGTGGCGCCACGTCGAAAGACGACCGGACAGCCAGGCTGACCGCGTCGGTCTCTCAGGCGACGACCCAGTACGGTCTGAGTCTCATCAAGCCCCAGACCGTGCCTTTCGACATGCCGGTCACTGAAGTGCTCAAGCAGGACGGCTCGACGCCGGCGCTGGTCTTCGGTCGAGATGGCGACTTGGTCGGGATCGTTACGCCCTTCGATCTTCTGTAGTCTCATTCCGCAGTCCCCGGCGACGCCCTAGAGCTCACCGGAACGTACGCCTTGTGGAGGAATCGTGGCATACCAGACACCAATTTCAATCAAGACGGCTTTGGACCGCATCTGGAAGCATGACTACGTGCTGCCAGCTATCCAGCGGGAGTTTGTCTGGAAGCCAGAACAGATCCATCGCCTGTTCGACAGCCTGATGCAGGGGTTTCCGGTCGGCTCGTTTCTCTTCTGGACGATTGAACCCAAGACGGCGTCGACCTTCGACTTCTTCGATTTCGCGCGAGAGTACCACCAGCGTGACAATCCCCACTGTGCCCCGCTCGGGGCCGCGCCTTCCGGGGCCGTCACAGCGGTGCTGGACGGGCAGCAGCGTCTGACTGCTCTGAACATCGGTCTACGCGGCACACTCGCCGTGAAGGAGCCGAACAAGTGGTGGAACAATCCTTCGGCCTTTCCAGTCAAACGCCTCTTCCTGAATCTGCTGCACGCTCCTGCCTCTGACGAGCAGGGCGCAGCCTATGAGTTCCGGTTCTTGACCGATGAGAAGGCTGCCGAGCGTGACGATGAACACTTCTGGTTCGCCGTGCCGGACATCTACGCGATGGCCGAGCCTGCGGCCCCGATGGTCTACCTGGCGTCGCATCAGCTTGGCAACAACAAGCTTGCCGTCGAGTCACTCTTCAGGCTCCAGCAGGTTGTTCACCAGCTTCCCGTGATCGCGTTTTACGAGGAGAACAGCCAGAGCATCGAGCGCGTGCTGAACGTGTTCATCCGCACCAACAGCGGAGGAACCGTCCTGTCGTACTCCGACCTGCTCCTGTCTATCGCCACGGCACAATGGACTGAGCGAGACGCGAGAAGCGAGATCAACACACTCGTGGACTCGCTTAACGAGGTTGGGGCTGGCTTCAATCTGTCCAAGGACTTTGTCCTGAAGGCAGGGTTGATGCTGTCCGACATCAAGAGCGTTGGATTCAAGGTCGAAAACTTCAGTCGGCAGAACATGAAGGTGCTTGAGGCCAATTGGTCTCGAATCGCCGAGGCTCTGCTTCTGACAGTGCGGCTTGTGTCGACCTTTGGTTTGTCGAGGGACACCGTAACCGCGGACAGCGCGCTGTTGCCAATCGCGTACTACCTGTACAGAAGGGGCCCTGGCGAGGGTTACCTGACTTCAAAGTCTGAGGCCGGTGACCGCATGCTGATCAAGTCCTGGCTGCTGCGCTCACTGATCAAACCCGGTATCTGGGGCAGCGGGCTCGATGTGGTGCTGAGTGCCATTCGTGACGTCCTGCAGACGTCCGTGGCGAACGTGTTCCCCTCCGGAGCGATCGAGCACGAGATGAGGACACGCGGCAAGAATCTGGAGTTCGCCAAAGACGAACTTGAAGATCTGCTTGATCGCCGTTACGGCGACCGCGAAGTGTTCGCCTTGCTGACGATGCTGTTTCCGTTCGTTGACACGCGGAATCAGTTTCACATCGACCATATCTTTCCGCGTGCCATCTTTCATGCCAACAGGTTGAAGGCACTCGGATTCAGTCCTGAAGAGGTCGCCAGGATGCAGGACATGAAGGAACGCCTCGCAAATCTTCAACTGCTAGAGGGCTCAGAGAATCAGTCCAAGAGCGCTCAAATGCCAGGCGAGTGGCTCACTTCGCTTTTCAGTCAGGATGGCGATCGCCAGAACTATGTGTCAAATCACTACCTCCATGGCATCGACGGCGGTGTGTCCGAGTTTGAGGCGTTCTACAAGGCCCGGCGAGACAGGCTTCGCGAGCGCATCGCTGTCGTACTGAATCAGCAACCGTCTGCGGCGCTGTAGTCTGTTCGCGGACTTTGCGGAGGCCCGGCAACAAGCCGTGAGTGACCGCGCCCCTGGCTAGCGTGACGTTCGGCTTCTCTTTGAGGGCGGTGCTTTTCGGTGCCTCTTGTAGAGAGGACCCTTTTGTGCGGCGACACTTGCCAGGAAGAGCGCATGGTCTACATGACGCGGGGTGGTTGCCAAGTCAGATGCAAGCGCCCTGATGATGCAGAGGTACTCGAACCACTGTGCAGCAGTGAAGCCGACGCCGTTGGCGTTGCTGGACACCGCGCCAAGCCCGTGGAGAACCTTCCACACCCGGATATCGATGACGCCGTAGCGCCGCGGATTGATTGCCGTCAGGATGGCGGAAGCCATCGGCACCGAGACGCCGCTCAGCTCCTGCAACGTCTTGAGGCGATGAATTTCGTCAGGATTCGACAACGCGCGGCGCGAGATTCGGTGAACATCGTGGGGCGCGTTGTCCTCGATGTGTCGAATCGCGCGGGCCGACTTCCACCGGCAGACGATCTTCAACTCGCGCAGCGTCAAGTGGCCGCGGGCACGGACCGATCTCAGGGCGCGAAACAAGTCCAGTGCGGCCCCGTCTTCGGCAGCAAGGAAGCGGCGCACCAGGTTTCTGACGGCGATTGGCGTTGAGCGTGGCAAGGAGTGACATGATTATGTACGACGACTCCGGCGCACGGTTCGCCGGCAAGTGACCTATGCCGAGTCACCAGAGGCTCCACGCCATCGCACAGTTCCTGCCCACGTTCGAGGCTTCCGAATTCGAAGCTGCCTCGTCGCACGTCAGCCAGGGGGACGAAAGCGCGACTCCCTGGGAGGTCCCGTCCGAAGTCGTGCAGAAGTTCGTCGAAGCTGCCTACGAACACGGCTGGGTGCGCTCTGGCTTCAAGTGGGGTGAGTGGCAGCAGACCGACGAGGCTATACAACTGCTGCGCGACCCGGAGGCCATCTCCAGTGCCGATGCCGAGCAACTCGCGCGAGTGCTGACTGTTGTGATCCGGCGCGACCGGTTCAACGAGGGGTCGCTTATCTACGACTTCCGTTCCGGCCTCATCACCCGCATCGTCCGTCGCGCTGCGGTACTGGCAGGGGAGGGGTCCACCTAAGGTGGACCCCACGATCGACCTGTGACGGTCGACTCCACGAACCAGCGCTCGCTCGCGTACGGCCGCGCAAGACGACTGATAGCGCGCCTCATCATCCTCGTCGCGCTGGTCAGCACCGCGAGCACGCATGCGCAGGGCGATCTTCGTCGCTACGTCGGCATCAGCATGAGCGGGACGGTCACCTCCATCTTGGACGGCGACACGGTGCACGTCGCACTGGCGGGCGGCGCCACCATCACCATCCGCCTCGACGGCATCGACTCCCCCGAACGGGGCGAACCCTTCAGTGACCGCGCGACACGCGAGACGCGCGTGCTGCTGCTGGCGAGGCAGGTCCAGGTGCGGGGGACGGACGTGGACCGCTACGGCCGCCTGGTCGCACGCCTCGTCGTCGACGGTGTGGACGTGAGCACACAGTTGGTGCGCGACGGCCTGGCGTGTCACTTCACGCGCTACTCGTCAGACGCCACGCTCGCGGCAGCGCAGCGCGAGGCGCAGCAGCGCGGCGCGGGGTTCTGGGCGCAGGGCGCGCCGAAGCCGGCGTGCGCGGTCAGCTCGATGAAGACGCAGGCGCCGGCAGGCGTGGTGGGGCCGTTTCATGGCAACACGTCGAGCCACGTCTACCACGCGCCGGGCTGCACGACCTACAACTGCCGGAACTGCACGCGGGTGTTTGCGAGCGGGGCAGAGGCGGAGGCCGCGGGGTTCAGGCCGGCGGGAGACTGTCTGCGCTGACGCGCAAGAAACCGAGAACGCAGAAGTCAGAACTCAGAACTCACAGGTCGGGATGGGTGGGAAGGCCCACCGAAAAATGTGCAACCCGCAGCTCGCGTTCCTTGTTGGGGCGCCGGGACGATGCTAGGGTCGGTCATGGACTCGAAGCGATTGCTGCGGGAAGCCTTGGCCCTGCCGGAAGAGGCCCGCGTGGCACTGGCTGGCGAACTCATCGACAGCCTGGACGGCGAAGTCGAACAGGACGCCGAGGCTGCCTGGGCTCACGAGATTCGCGCACGTGTGAGCGAGGTCGAGTCGGGCCAGGCCAGACGTGTGTCGTGGTCCGAAGCACGTCGACGTATCGAAGCGGCGTCTGGCCGTGGCCCGCACGCTTGAATACCTCGAGCAGGCTGTAGCCGACGCCGAGGGCGCTGCGCGATGGTACGCGGAGCGGAGCCCGACCGCAGCCCGGCGCTTCAACGCCGAGCTCGAGTCCGCGGAACTGGCCAAAATGGAGAGGCCCGACGCGTGGGGTCTCGCAGCTGATGGAAACCGGCGCTACCTTCTCCGGCGCTTCCCATTCAGCGTCGTCAACCGGTTCCACGAAGCAGTCATCCTCATCGTGGCGGTCGCTCACGGTCGCCGTCGTCCCAGCTACTGGCAGCGTCTCTCCCGTTAGCCAGCGGCTGCCCTGTTCCTGGCAGAGTCCTCTGCGGGGCTGCACCCGGCCGTGGTTCAGCGCACAACCGCTACTTGCCAGGCTGCCTCGTCGAATCCGACGAGCCGTCGCGAGCCGATGTCCAGCACCGGCCGCTTGATCATCGACGGCTGTGCCACCATCAATGCAATCGCCTTCTCCGACGTGAGAGCCGCCTTCTCGCCGTCCGGCAGCTTCCTGAACGTCGTGCCCGCACGGTTCAGGACCTTCTCCCACCCGTGCTCCGCCACCCACACCTCGAGGTGCTCGCGCGTGACCCCCGACACCTTGTAGTCGTGAAACGTGTACGCCACGCCGCGCGCGTCGAGCCAGGCGCGGGCTTTCTTCATCGTGTCGCAGTTGCGGATACCGTACAGGATCATGGGGAAGTCAGAACTCAGAAGTCAGAAGTCAGAGGTGGAGTCACGCACGCGGAGTGCCCCCAGGCAGCACGGCTGCGAGGCTCTAGTTCGCAGGGAATCCAAACGTCGCACCGGCAAACACGACCGGCGCCACGCCGACGCGGAACGGGGTGACCTTGTCCGTTGGGGCTGCGCCAACCTGATCAGTACCCTTGGTCCGGTCGATCGCCAGCCAGCCGCCGCCCGCCGTCACGCCAAGGTTGCGCGTCAGGCCAAACGCGACGCCTGCCGTCGGACCGACGTACGGCGCGAATGCGATGCCTCCGTACACTCGCAGACGCTCGCCAAGCGAAGGCGACGGCAGCCCGGCGCGGTACCCGAGCACATGCCAGTTCACCACGGCCATCGCGAGGGTACGCGTGAGCGGGTCCACGACGATGGTCCCATTCTGCAGCTTCACGCGCGCGTCTTTCTGATAGCTCTTCGCGATGAACGTCGTGGCGAGTCCAAACGACAGGCGCTCGGTGGGACGATTGTTGACCGTGGTTTCGCTGGTGATGTTCTTCGGCTCTGCGGCCGTGAGCTCCTGGAAGTCGAGACCGACGGAACGCGCCGCGTCTGGCTGCGAGCACGCCGGAGTCCCCGCGGGCGGGTACGCCGCGTAGGCCTCCGCCGTCGCCTTCTTCAAGCCCTCGAGACAGCCGGTGAGCGCCAGGTTCGAGGGCTGGCAGATGGGGAGCGCCGCCGTCTTCACGACCGCCTCCTGCTCCTTCTCGGCGAGCGTCTTCACGCAGGCATCGGCCGACGTCGCCGCGATTCGCTCGACGATCTGCCGCCCGCGCTGCACGATGACGGTCAGCGGCGATTCCACAATCACGGAGTCCCGTATGACCAGCTTCGCCCTCGCATCCGGCAGTTCAGCCTTCTGAAGGGAGACAAACAGCGTGCCCGTATATGCCGGTGGGGCCCCGGCCGGTGTCGGTGGCGGTGGCACCGCGGCGAGAGACGACGGCAATGCAATGCCTTTCAGCACGGCCGTCGCGAAGGCGCCAGCCTGGGTGACGAGCGGATTGTCGACCCGAGTCGAGGTAATCACCGTCGACAGCCGCAGCCCGGGTTCCGCGACGAACACCTGCCAGAACGGCCGCGTCGAGCCCTTGAGCCCCGGCAGATCGGGATCGTCGCCCGGCCTGTTGTCGACCAGCACCCGCACCAGCACGAGGGCCCCCGCGCGGTCGCGCGCCGGGAACACCAGTTCGACGTGGTCGGCCGCCGTGCAGCAGTGGGTCTTGAGCGGGGCTGCCTGGCTCAGAAGCGCGATGTCCTCGGTCGCCTGGCTCCTGAGGGTGGCCATGTCCCCCCTGGCGAACGCCGCCCGAAGCGGGACCAGCATCGAGCGCTCCGAGTACGACACCGGTCCTTCGCTGACGACCGACGTCAGGACCGACTGGGCACCGGCAGTGCCGACCGACAGCGCTAACGAGAGGAACAGGCAGGTGGTGAATTGGTGAAGCATTGACATAGCCCCTGAGACGGACGATTCTCCCCCATTCCGAGTGACAGGCACGGCGACCGATCGAGAAAGATGTGCGCGCGTCCGTCTCAACAAAGCACTGACCCGATCGGAGTGTGCTGCGTATGGCTGTCGAACTGAAGGTTCTCGCTCCCGGCGACATCTCGAAACCGACTCCCTACACGATCGCCATCGTGTCCAACCCGGCCATCGAGGCGCCGTGGAAGTCGAACCAGTTCGTGGTCGATCCCATCACGACGCAGCCCGCAGCCTTCACTGCGTCTACCACCTACATCGTCGACAGCCTGTTCGGCCGGCTGCCAGGGCAGGCCGAGGCGCTGCTCGCCGATCCAACCATCGGCCCCTTCGTCCGCATCGTCTCGCTGCGGGTGACCGGGCTCGACCCGAGCGGCGCCACCGCCCTCGTGGCACAGGACAGTGTCTCGAACATGCTGGTGGCCAGGAGGCTGCCATTGGCGGCGTTCCTCAAGGCCCACGGCGTGAGCGCGGATGTGGCTTACGCCGTGTCCGCCTCCGAGAGTCACACACGCGCCAGCGCCTGGTACACGAGCGACGATGACGGGCGCGCGGGAGTGGCGTTCATGCTGGACGGGGCAACGCTCTCGCACCGGTTCTGGTGCACGGTTCCTGGCACCATCGCCATCCACACCAGTTCCAACTCGCTCACCGCGCTGCACGAGTTCCAGCACGCCGCGTCGAGTTACACCAACGGCGAGGTGGCAGACCTGTACGTGGACAGTTCGCCAGCCCTGAACTGCAAGTCGGGCCGGCCGATTCCAGCACTCTTCAGCTCGTACGCCGGCACGGCCATCGCAAGCGATCCGCTCCGTGACGGCATCGGGTATCCAGCGGGCTGGCAGTCCTACCACGCCGCGTTGCATGATCCCGGTCGGCCGGCAGTGATGGACAATTACTATATGACGGCCTCGCCGGAGCGCTGCCAGAACGATGTGATCACCCGCATGTTCCTGCAGGACCGCCTGCGTGCGAAAATCTCGAGGTAGCTCATCATGGAACCGCTGAAGCCCGACCAGAAGCTGCGTATCCTCGCCGACCGACCTCTGGCCGCCCCTGAGGAGATCGAGGAGTACGAACGGCTCCTTTCCGAGCGTTTCCGTCAGGAGCCGTTGACGGCTGAGCCAGACAACGCGGCCGCACTAGGCGTAGGACCAGACCGCGAAGCGCGCCTGCGGGAACTCCACCAGAAGCTCTTCGGCTGACGCCGGAGACGCTCTTGGCCCTCGGAGTGCAGGTGTAGAATGCCGGTAGAGTGGTGACCGCACGTCTGGATCCTGAACTTGTCCGGCAGATGGATACGCACGCGGGCGACGGCCCCGTCGAAGCCGTTGTGCGGCTTCGCCCTGATCCCGGTCAGATTGTCACGACGCCTGAAGAGACGGAGCGGGTCACCCACGAGCTGGTGAGCCGCACGCAGCAGGTATCCGGCGAAGCAAGCCCAGCCGTCAATGTCTTCCGCTATCTCGGCTCCTTCGCCATCGCCGCATCCCCGAAATTCATGAAGGCACTGGTCGCGCAGCCTGAGGTGGAGTCAGCGCTCGCCAACCGCCAGCCATCCCAGGGCTCGATCGCACCCGTCGACAAGCACGAGGTGCCGATCGGCGACATCGGGCGCGAGTCGGGCCGACCGTCGGCGAAGGGACCGCGGCAGGCCGTGAAGCGCCCTGCCGCAAAGAAAGCCGCGCCGGCGTCGACGCGAGCCGCCCGGACGACGACGCGCCCCGCGTCGAAGCGCGCCGCCACCAGGTCCGCCCGCGCGAAGCGCTGACTAGCGCGTACGCGCCCGCTTCGCTCCCGCCTTCTTCTTTCCCGCTCGCCGTGCACCGGCCGGCACCTTCTTCGCCGATGCCGCGCGCGTGGGACCAGACTTCTTCGCCGTCTTCGCGGTCCGCTTCCCGCGCACCGCGGGCTTCGTGCGTGCGCTCCGCTTGCGCTCTGGCTTCACGGGCGCGCCCACAGCCACCATGGTGGCTGCCGCGGGCAGCGCATTGCCGGTCAGCCGCGCGTAGGCATCGCGCGCATCCGGTTCACCACGATTCGCACGGTCGCGAGCCAGTGACGGCGACAGCCGGCACGACTCGCAGATGGCGCGCTCGATGTCGTCTGCGGTCGCGGACGGCTTCGCTTCCCACAGCAGCGCGGCAAGCCCGGCCACGTGCGGTGTCGCCATCGACGACCCGCTCATAGACTGATAGCGGTTCTGCGGTGCCGCGGAAATGACATCGACGCCCGGGGCCACGAGATCCGGCACGAGCGGATCGCTGGTGCGCGCGAACGTCTGGCTCGAGGAGAAGGCCGCCACGCTCGGCATGCTGTCTTCGGCCCCCACCGAGAGCACCGCTGGGTAGTTGCCCGGTGACCGGCTCGTGCCCGGTCCTTCATTGCCAACGGCGATCACCGGCAGGATGCCGCGAGACCGGATGATCTGCACAATCGGAATGAAGTCTTCCCACCAGCCGCGGAACCCGAGCGACATGCTGATGATCTTCACGTTGCTGGCGATCGCCCAGTCGAGGCCGCCCAGCACACGTGCGACGACGTTGCCGGCTTCGATGACCATGCCGGAATGAAGCAGGGCACCCGGTGCGACACCGATGTGGCGTCCTGCGACAGGCCTGCCGGCGATGGTGCCGGCCGTGTGCGTGCCGTGGTCACCAGAGTCGGACGGCGCAGGGCCTGGCGCGATGCGCTGGCCGAGTGTCAGGTCGAACATCGCGAAGTCTGCCACGGCCTTCCTGAGCGCCGGATGCGTGGCGTCCACGCCGGTGTCGAGATGCGCCACCGCGATCTCCGCGCCGGACAGCCCCTGCTTCCAGAGCGCCGGCACGCCAAGGCGCTCGATGCCCCACGTGATCCCCTTTGGCGCCGGCACCGCTGCCGCGGCGTGCGGCCGGATCAAGCTGAACTGCGGCGACCCGCAGATGGCTGCGACGTCGGGACTCGCCTGCAGCCCCGCCAGACCTTCATAGTCGACCGTCCCGAGCACCACACCGAGGTTCGGGAACGTGATCGAGGGACGCACGGCAGGTGCTGCCGCCGCCTTCGCCCCGCTGCCGGAGAACGAGAGGCTCAGTGCGCTCGCCTGGGACAGCTCCGACGAGCGGAAGCACCCTTCCACGCGCTTCGCGGCCTGGCTGTCGTGCAGGGCGAGCGAAGCGCCAGGCGACGGATTGAGGATGGCGATGACCTGCGCGACGCCGCGTGACTTCATGTCCTGCTCGAGGCTCGGCGAGACGATCTTGGACTGAGCGGCCGCGAGGGAGGTTCCCACGCCTGACGGGTACGTGAACATACAGCTGTCTCCTCTGACAGGGCGCCGGGACGAGCATGTGCGACAGTCGCGATACTCGAGGCGCGATTAGTGTGGACGGACGCGGTCGGCCGAATTCCCGCTTCAGTACGGCGAAATATATTTGTGTTCGGTGATAGCTCGCAAGCGTGTGCGGACTTCTATAATTCCGCTCCCATGGGCACAGCTACTGACTATTGCAAACAGATCAAGCAGGGACTCCGGCGTCATGCCAACTTCCCGCCCGACGTGCCGATTGCACTCGGCGACTACGGGCGGATGCAGGATCACGTCTTCGAACGCGTCGGCAATGTGGGACAGCTCGGCGTGACGTTCGGCGTCGTGCGATCGACCGGGAAGAGCGGCTACAGCTTCAAGTCACAGGGGAACGTGGACGTCGCGCTGGTGGGGAAGGGCGAGCTGGACGCAGCCGGAGCGGCGGCGATTCGTGCGAGTGTCGACATCCACTTCTCACGCGAGAACGCGGTGTTCTTCGCGGCCGCCGGCGTGGAGGTGCTGGTGATCGACGATCTCCGCGCGCTCGAAGCGAGCCTGATCGCGCTCCTCGGTGAAGGCCGATGGGAGGCGGACTTCTACGTGGTGACGGAAGTCAACACGGCGGCGAAGACCACCGCGCTGTCGTCGGCGAGTTCGGAATCGGCGATCAAGCTCGAGGCCTCGAGTCCGGCCATCGAGGCGGTGCAACTCGGGGACGCCTCGCTCGAGTTGCAGGTGAAGCGAAGCCGGAACATCGGCTTGGAGATCGTGACCGAAGCCGGGCACACGCCGCTCATGCAGCTCGCGCGCCTGCGCGGCTTCTTTCACGACTCGCTTCGTCCAGATGGCGAAGGCTGGTTCGGCCTCTCCGCGGACGCGCCTGCACCCATCCGCCTGGCGGCTGACGCCGATACCGAGAGTGCCAGGCCGACATCCGCGGACATGCCCGTCGGTTCGCCGCTGCTGTCGGCCGCGGCGTTGAGCGTGCCTGGCCCGGCCAGTACACCTGGTGCGGCGACCGCCAGTGCCGAGGGGCGAGCCTCGGCGAGGCAACTGGGACTGTCGCAGGTGTCCTTCGACAAGGCGCGCGCGCTGAACCTGTACCTGCCGCTCCTGCGGGCGAGCTATGAGTTCTCGCACGGGAACCAGACGCCCACGCTGCCGGCTGGCGTGGAGCGGCTCGGTACTGTCGTCGCGCGCGAGGACGCTGCCGCCTCAGTCACCGTGCTGTCGCCAGCGGCACAGGCCGCCGTCGACAACGACAGGCGCGCGCTCGACGCGGAGGCTGCCGCATCCATCGCGGCGGGCATCGCCAACCCCGACGGCTTCGGCTTCGTCGTCCGCATGGCCGGCACCACGGAGTTCCTCGTCGGCATCCGGGGCACCCAGACGCCGGAGGAATGGGTGAAGAACTTCACCGCGATTCCGCAACCGTGGAACGAGGTGCCCGGCTTCGGACTCGTGCATCTGGGCTTCGAGCAGATGTGGCGTCGGGTGCGCCGCAGCGTCTTCGACGGCCTCGCCGGAGTGCCGGCTGGTGCGCGGGTGACCTTTGTGGGTCACAGCCTAGGCGGGGCCATGGCGACGCTCGGGGCTGCCGACGTCAAGACGAATCTCGGTGTCGATGTCGACGTGGACCTTTGGACGGTCGGCTGCCCGCGCGTTGGCCAGGTCCGCTTCCGCAAGCACTTCAACGCGCTCGTGCCTCGGGCGCTCCGCGTGGCGAACCAGGGTGACATCGTGCCGCACGTGCCCTCGGTCGTCGAGTTGTTCATGCACGTGGGCCTCGAGGTGGACGTGAAGGGAACGAACGGCAACCCCCACAGCCTGAACGCATACGAGAACGGCATCAGGAAGCTTCCGGACACGGTAGCCAGCCTCGCTGCCGGTGTCGTGAGCGTGATGGCCGCACCGACACCCTGACGCTGCCCGTCAGGGGTTGCACACCACTGCGCCGCGGTCCAGCTAGGATGGACGTATGCGACGCATCACACTGGCACTCGCGCTGCTGGCGCTCCTCGTCGCGCCGGCAGCGCACGCCGCCGAACTGCCTTCGTCCACCGGCACGATTACCGACCTCGCCAACGTGCTCCCGCCCGACGTGGAGGAGGCCCTCCGCGCACGCATCGAGGCGGTGGAGCAGAAGACGTCCGCGGAGATCGCCGTGGCCGTGGTGCCGTCGCTCGACGGCATGAGCGTCGAGGAGTACGCGAACCGGCTCTTCCACCAGTGGGGCATCGGGCAGAAGACCACCGACAACGGCGTGCTGCTGCTCGTCGCCACCGGCGACCGCAAGATCCGCATCGAGGTGGGCTACGGCCTCGAACCGATCCTCCCCGACGGCCTCGCCGGCGAGATCATCCGCACCCAGGCGCTGCCCGCGTTTCGCGACGGCCACTTCGACACCGGCATCCGCGACGCGGTGGAACGCATCGCCGCCATCGTCGAAGCCAAACACGTGCTGACGGCGGAGGAGCGCGCGGCACTCGACCAGAGCGTGAACAGCCGCCCGCCCATGTGGCTGATGACGCCGTTCTTCGGCCTCTTCATAGCCATCGGCGCCGGCGCACTCGGCATGGGCGCACGCACGAAGTCGGCCTTCCCGCTCCTCTTCGGCGGCCTGTTCGGAGGCATCCCGCTCATCATGTCGCTCATCCCGTTCTTCAACGTGGCCATCGCTGTCATCGGCCCGATCGCCATCGGCATGTTCATGGCCGGCTGGATCAAGGCCGACGCCTTCTTCGGTGAGCAGGAGGCCATCGCCATCGGCCAGGCTGCGGCGAAACGCAGCAAGCACAAGCGCAAGCACGCGAAGGGGACCGGCGCGGCCACCTCGACTTCGAGTTCAGACAGCAGCTTCTCGTCCAGTTCGTCGTCTTCGTCCTCGTGGTCGTCGTCGGATTCGAGCAGCAGCTCGGACTCGGGCAGCTTCAGCGGCGGCGACTCGGGCGGCGGCGGCGCGAGTGACTCGTGGTGACGGCGTTTCGAAGCTAGAACTCAGAACTCAGAACTCAGAACTCAGAAGTCAGAACTCAGAAGGCATAGCCGGGAGGGCCGGGAAGGCCTGGAACTGCTGGCAGGCTGGGCGGGCGGGGCAGCCGGACTGACGCGGGCGGGTGCTTCCGGAGCGCCCCGTTGTCGACGCTGGCGTTGCGGTCGCATGAAAAGGGCGCTGAAGGCGCCGACGTCCTAGCGGGGCAACCGTGTGTCGCCACGCGTAGACTGCCGACACCTCGCCGGAAGCGGGCTTTTCCGGCCTGCTGTCGATGGAGCGAAGCAGCCGGACGCGCTCGCGTGCTGCGCCTGGTCCGCCACACTGAAGTGTGGCGCTACGGCTCTGGCCGGCACCGGGAGCGGGGCATTGCCAGTGGCGACAGGTGTGCGGCTGGGTGCGTCCGGAGCGCCCCTTTGGACGCAGGCCGTTCCGGTCGCACGAAAAGGGTCGCCGAGGCGGGGAGCGAAGCAGCCGGACGCGAGAGGCAGACCGGCCCCGGAGCCTGACGCCCCGGAACCGGTCGCCTGAACGTGCGTGCTAGCGAGCGGTCATCGAGCAGTCGCCCTGGGCTTCCTTCACCGACGCCACCTCGAACTCGCGCAGCTGCAGGTCCTTGCCACCCACATCCACACCGCGCGGCGGCGCGCCGGCAGTCGGTCCACCCGTCGCCTGACCCGAGGCGCTCGTTTCACCACCCTTGAACATTCCGGTCAACTCAACACGGCGGCCGACGTAGCGGCTCAACTGCCCTTCACCGGAACCGGTGAGCTCGTACGCCATCGCGCTCGCCGACGAAGCGGTCGAGCCCGACGTGCCGGTCGCCGACGGCACGGACGATGAGGTGGAGGCCGTGGAGCCTGCGGCTCCGGCCGCGCCGCTGGCCGCGTTCACGAGGATGTACTCGTTCCCGACACCAGCACCCGTTCCTACCACTCCGCCTCTCCCGGCGTCGTGCATCTTGCGATAGTCGGACTCGCTGACCACACACCCGGTGATCGTCTGCTGGCCCGCCGCCCCCGCCGTGGACGTGCCCGCGGTCGTGCTCGAGGGCTGCTGCGCCCCGGCGACGACGCCAAAGGCCAACACGCCAGCTGCACACTGGTCCGCCACGCTGAAGTGTGGCGCTACGTGGGCGGCCGGGTGCTTCCGGAGCCTGCTGTCGACGGGGCGCGGAGCGAAGCAGCCGGGCGCGAGCTGTGCTCCGAGGCGAGGTGATTCTCGCCACACTGAAGTGTGGCGCTACGAGTGGTCCCGACGGGCTGAGCCAAGTGCCTGATCCGCCAAGCTGAAGTGTGGCGCTACGCGGGCGGCCGGGTGCTTCCGGAGCGCCCCTTTCGACGCAGGCCGTTCCGGTCGCATGAAAAGACCGCTGGAGGCGCCGAAGTCCTAGCGGGGCGACCGTGTGTTGCCACGCGTAGGCTGCCGACACTCGCCGGAGGCGGGCTTTTCCGGCCGGCTGTCGACGGGGCGCGGAGCGAAGCAGCCGGGCGCTGTCAGTGGTCTGAGGCTGAGGGGATTCTCGCCACACTGAAGTGTGGCGCTACGAGTAGGCCGGGTGCTTCCGGAGCGGCAGCGGTTAGAGCAGGCCGCTGCCGGCGAACAGGTCGCGCGTCGTGGTGTGGCGAATCGCCACATCCACGGCGGCGGCCCTGATGGCGAGGGCGCCGGAGTATCCCGGCGCCACGTTGAACGGCTGCAAGAGCCACGCGTGCAGCGGTCCTTCCTCGTCGCGGCACCCAAGCAGCGCCGACCCGCTCGGCGCCGCCTCCAGCGACACCCGGAAGCTGTCCAGCGGGATGCGCATGCCGCGCCCGTCAGCCTTGATGAACGCTTCCTTCCGCGCCCAGCAATCGAAAAACGCCCGCGCCCGTTCGTCGTCCGGGAAGGCCAGCAGGTCCGCGCACTCCTCGGGGGCGAAGAACCGCTCAGCCAGATCCTCCCGGTAGCGCAGCGGACGATGCTGCTCGATGTCGATCCCTAGATCCACCCCGTGCACGAAGGCACAGGCGAGTAGTGCTCCCGAGTCGGACACGTTGAAGCGCCACGGACCGGCCATGTCCGCGGTGAGCGACGGCTTGCCCTCTGGTCCGTACTCGAACGTCAGCGCGTTCGCGGCCACGCCGGTGCGCTCGGCCAGCAGCAACCGGAGCGCCGCGCGCGACAGCGTGAACGCCTGGCCATGGCGGGGAAACGCGAAACGGTCGGCACGCGACACTTCGTCCGCGCTGAGCAGCGTGCGGGCGGCAGCCACGAGCGGCGGCTCGGCCTCGAGGGCCAGGCAGCAGATGTCGATGCGGACCGGGAGCACAGCGGGATCGTAGCGTGACCCGGGCAGAAAGGGCAGGCGGGGGAGTGCCTGCCCCTTCTGCGGACCGGGACCCGCTATCCCAGGTGCGGCAGCACCGGGCAGCCGCCCGTTATCTCGCGCAGCGAGACGACGTTCAGCATGGGGCGCGCGTCGCCCTGGGTAATGCGGCCGGTGACGCCAACCCGCTTGCCGTTGAGCAGCCGGAGTTGCTCCTGCTCAGCCTGCGCCACGCCGTACGTCGTCTTGCTCGCGTCGTCCTCTTTCACATCGCCGGAGATCGGCTTCACATGGGTCAGCACCCACGTCTGGGCGCTTCCCATCGGGACGACGACGGGCGTGGGGGATGTCAGCGCGGTTTCCGTAAAGAGACACCCTTCAAAGTGCACCATCGTGGACGGCTGGGTGTCGGCCCGGCTGGAGCGGGGCATGCCCGACTCCTGGGCCAGCGGGGTGGACGACGATGCGGCGGTGAGCAGCAGCGCCGCGGACACGGAAAGAAGGGACCTCGTCAGCAGATGGGAAGCTTGCAAGAGTCGCCGGCTAAAGCCGGCACCCACGACTGACGGACGGCCCCAACCGGCATGAGTTCCTGAAGTCCGAAGCCGGGGACCCCGAGCGAACGGCCGGGCCAGCGCACAAGCCCTCGAGTCTGAAGCCGACAAGCTCCGGAGGACGAAGCCCGGAGCCTGGCCTAGCGAGCGTCAGCGAGCGCCCTCCGCCGACTCCCACGCCTGGGTCAGCGCCTGGGCGAAGACGTTCGCCGGCTGCGCGCCCGAGAGGGCGAAGCGGCGATCGAACACGAAGAAGGGGACACCCGTGATGCCGATCTCGCGGGCGTCCGCGAGGTCCTGCTCGACCGATTCCGCGTAGGTCCCATCGATGAGGGCCTGGCGCAAGGCTCCCTCCTCGAGCCCCGCTTCCACCCCAAGCGTCACCAGTTCCGCGGGGTCGAACACGGAACGCCCCTCGCTGAAGTAGGCGCGGAAGAGCCGCTCGATCACCGCGTCCTGCCGCCCCACCGCGGCGCCGGCCGCCACCACCTCGTGCGCCGCCCGTGTGTTGCCGCTCGTGCCCTCACCCACGAGGAACGTGAGGCCGACCGACTGGAAGGTCTGCGCCATCTGCTGGTCGAGCTGCGCCACGCGCTCGTCGGTTAACCCGTACTTCGCCTTCAGCCGCGCTCGGCGGCTGGTGATCTCGCCGGGTATGGCAGAGGGGTCCAGCTGGAACGCATGGTGCCGGACGATTACCTCCTCGGCATGCCCGAACTGCCGCAGCCCCTCCTCGAAGCGCCGCTTCCCGACGTAGCACCAGGGGCAGACGATGTCGGACCAGATGTCGATGTGCATCG
Source organism: Vicinamibacterales bacterium (assembly GCA_046331345.1). Classification (GTDB taxonomy): domain Bacteria; phylum Acidobacteriota; class Vicinamibacteria; order Vicinamibacterales; family CAVVIG01; genus CAVVIG01. The sequence goes on from JAXLRA010000013.1 coordinate 157,650, forward strand.
CTCTATTTTGAAGGAGGTTGGGGGCTGGAGGTTGGAGGTTGGGGGAATTCAGAACTCAGAAGTCAGAACTCAGAACTGCGGGCTCCGGTAACCAGAGCACGCAGGGCAGTGTCGCACCGGTGCCGGCGCTCGTCGAAGCCCGCTTCCCTGAAAATGGCGACGCCGGGCATGCCGCCGGTCCGGCACCGGAGCAGGAAGCCCGCGTCGTGAATGCGCGCACGGCCTGCTCCGGTCCTGCTGATCACGAGGTCGTCGCAGGACTGTTCGATCTCCTCCGGCGTCACGCGGCCCTCGGCCATCACCTGCTGCGAGAGACGATGAAACGTCGCGACGTGCTCGCGCGTGACGGCGTAGACGTTGTAGAGCACGTCGACCTCCGCCTCGCACCGTTCGAGATAAGTGCCGTCGCTGTTCCCGCCGCAGAGGCCGTGCGGCACAGACGGGTCGGCGACGAGGGCAGACGCGAGTGCCGTGATCTGCGCGGGCGCGAGCAGCTGGTCGTCGTCGACCACGAGAAAGAAGGCGCCGGGCCGCTGCGCGATCACCGACCAGATGTGGCCACACCCGCGGCGCACGGCGGTGTCGATCAGCTCGACGCGCGGGTCGCGCACAGTGACGATCTCCGCCATCCTGGTCGACGGGTTGTGGTTCGAGATGACGACCCGCTCCACGACGTCGCAGCGGAGCGCCGCACGCACGAGGGGATCGATGTTCCTCGACCGCTGCGCGTGATACGCGGGCACGAGCAGCGTCACGCGCTCGGGGCCCCGTGCGGGCACACGGCCGCCAATCCGTCCGCCGAAGCGCCACGCCTGGTAGAGCACCTCCCGCGCCACCTGCGCGATCATGATTCGACCAGGCACGCCGGCGGCTCACTCGAGCGCCGCCAGTCGGTGCGCCTCCGCAGGTGCGCCATGCGGACGCGGGCGAGCAGCGAACGCATGAGCGGCCGGTTCGGGGAGTCGGGCACGCGGCGCTGCCATTCGTCCACCAGCCCCAGCGGCTGCGGCGTCAGGACGTCGATGGACGTGCGCCGATCGTAGAACAGCTCCTTGATCGCCGCTTCCTCGAGGCGGCCCACCGCCTGCCGCGTCATGCGGCGCAGTTGCGCGCTCACGTCCGCCGGGTTCCATGGCGATTTCAGCGGCATGGTCCAGGAGGCCTCGCGCGTCACGGCAATGCGCCGGTCGTCCCACTCGTGGGTGGCCGGGTCGAAGTTGAAGTTCACGAGCGTGCCGAGCAGCGAGTCGGACCGGTAGAAACCGAGCGGCAGACGAAAGCCTGCCGCGCGCATCTGCGCCATCGCCGTGTCGCGCACCGCATAGAGGCTGCCGTGAATCTGCGGGTTGCGGAGCATCAGTTCGCGAATGGCAGCAGCCGACCGGCCGGCCGTCGGGACGGCTGCCGCAACCATCGCCTGAGCCGACCCCTCGAAGCGCGCCTGCAGGGCCGACAGGTCCGCGGCAGAGACCGTGATGCAGCCGTCCATGAAGCACGGGCTTCCGGCGCCCGGCCAGATGTCGTGCACGTACGCGTTCCAGGCGTGCGCCTTGTCGCGCAGGGCCAGGCTCCACACGCGCGTCGCGACCCCGGCAGAGCCACGTCCGCTCCGGCTGACGCGCGCCGCGAGCGCCTCCGCCAGGCGCGCATTCCCGTTGACGATGAGGTCGATCGTGGCGGGGTGGGTGGAGACAGCCGCCCGTGCCGCGTCGAGCGTGGACGCGAGCGTGCGGGCGGTTTCGCGAGCCGAGAAGATGGCCACGCACCAGCGCAGCGGCGAGGTTCCGAGCGGGTCACCCATCGGGTCAACCGTGCCAGCAGGCAGGCCCCGTTCGGCCTGCTGTTGTTCCGGCGCGTGCGAGTCGGATCATAGTTCAGGCGCCTGCCCGGCGTGCCTTGCCGGAGGGCACAGGCGATCACCGAATGCCGGCCTGTGAACTCCTGACCCTCTGCGCGGTTGCGCCACGTGCCGCACGTGGTACTGGCGGTATCATGCTCTGGATGAGCGCGCTGTCGGCCGTGGGGAACATCGCGTGGCAGGTGTTCGAGAGCGCGGTCGGCCTGCGCCCACCACTGCCGCCAGGCGTGCCCGGTCCCGAGGTGCTCGCGAAGAACGGGGACCACCGCTACTACTACCGCCGCTTCCTGAAGTACGGACCGATCTTCACCACGCTCTGGGGCCAGCGCATCAGCGTCTGCATCGTCGGCGCGCAGCGCGGCAAGCGCCTGCTGGCGCAGCACGCGAAGTATCTCCTCGGGGCCTCCGTCGAACTGGAACCGATGGTGAAGCACGGCGTGATCCGCTGCATGCTCGGCGACACGCACGCGCACTACCGCAAGGTACTGCTCGCCGGGATGCGCCCGGAACTGCCGGGCCTGCTCGAGCCGCAGCTGCGCGCGATCGTCCGCGACGTGCTGGACACACTCGCGCAGGGCCGGTGCGAGCCGCTGCGCCCTGGCCAGACGCCGCTTCACGCGGCCACCGAACGCGTGGCGACGCGCGCCATGGTTACGTGGATGACCGGGCTCGCACCTTCGCATCCCACATCCCAGGCCTTCCAGGCGGCACTGTTCGAGATGGGACCGGCGGAGATGCCCGGGAACCATCTGTCCCCTCATCAACTGGCGTGCTTCGAGCGTGTGCGCACCCTGATGCGCGAGGTGATTGCCCAGTTGCGTGCCGAGCCGTCCCCCGCCACACTCGACGGCGTCGTGCCGCGCCTCGTGCGCGACAGGAACGACGACATCGACGAGACGGTGATCGGCAACATCAGCTACGCCCTGCAACAGGGCCGCTACGACATGGGCGGGCTGCTCCGGTGGACGGTGAGCCAGCTCACCGATCATCCGGCGGTGGTCGAGCAGTTCCGGGCCGAGCCGGACGAGGAACGGCGACAGCCGCTTGCCGAGGGGATTGTGTTCGAGACGCTGCGCCTCGAACAGGCCACGGCGCTTCACCGCGTGGCGCTCGAGGAGCTCGAGTTCGACGGGTACCGGATCCCGAAATTCGCGTTCGTGAAGTTCCCGCTGCGCGAAGGGCCGCACCTCGATCCCGCGGTCTTCGACGAGCCCGACGCGTGGAAGCCGTCGCGCTTCGTCGGACGTACCTACGGTGCGGACGAGTACTTCCCCTTCGGTGTCAGCGAGCACCGCTGCCTCGGCACGCACCTCGTGATGAAGGTGGCCACGCTCCTGGTGGACGAACTCGTGCGCGGCTACGCGTGGACGAAAACCGGCGACAACGTGCGGACGATGGGCCGGTATCACTGGGAGCCGGCGCCGACGTTCGACATCCGGCTGACGCCGCTCGCGGCGGTGCAGGCGGTCTGAGCGCGTATGGCGGCCTTCCTCCTCAACGGCGTCGAGACCCACTTCGGAGAGGGCGAGCGCGACCTCACGCTGCTCGACTTCGTCCGTCGCGCGGGCTTCACCGGCGCGAAGGAAGGCTGTGGCGAGGGGGAGTGCGGTGCGTGCGCGGTGGCGATCGTGAGGCCGCACGACACCGGCAGCACCTACCGTGTGGTCAACAGCTGCCTGATCCCGCTGGCGCTCATCGAGGGGCACGAGGTGCTCACGATCGAAGGGATTGCGGCTTCCGGCCAGGACGCGGCCCTTCGTGCGCTGGCCGAGAGCGGCGGCTCGCAGTGCGGGTTCTGCACGCCCGGGTTCGCCGTGAGCCTCACGGCGGAGCACTGCCGGCCCGGCCGGACCGGCGCGTGTTCCACCGACGCGCTCGCGGGCAATCTCTGCCGCTGCACCGGCTACCGCCCGATTGCCGACGCGGCGGCCTCGCTCATCGAGCCGGCGTCCGGCGCACTGTCGGATCGGCTCACGCGTCCTGCACCCGCCATCAAGCCGTCATCGGGGGCTGGCTTCGTGCGACCTGGCACCCTGGCCGGTGTCATCGACGTCCTGGCGTCCGCTCCCGATGCGGTGCCCATCGCCGGCGGCACCGACCTCGGCATCGAGCAGAACAAGCGCGATCGGCGGTTCGGCCTGCTGGTCGGGCTCGAAGCGGTGGACGAGTTGCGCGTGTTCGACGCGAGCGGGACCCGCGTGCTGATTGGTGCCGCGCTGCCGCTGACCGAGATCGACGAGCGCTGGGTCGACGCTCCGCCGGTATGGCGGCGTTGGCTGGCGCTCTTCGCATCGCCGCTCATCCGGAACCGCGCCACGCTCGGCGGCAACCTCGCCACCGCCTCTCCCATCGGCGACTCCGCGCCGCTGCTGATGGCGCTCGACGCGGTCGTGCACGTGGCCGGTCCGTCGGGCTCGCGCACCATCCCTGTCGCGCACCTCTTCGCCGGCTACAGGAAGACCGTGCTCGAACGGGGAGAGTTGATCACGGCCGTGGAAGTGAGAACTCAGAAGTCAGAAGGAAGGCCGGGAGGGCCGGGAGGGCCGGGAACTAGGGTGGAGTTCTACAAGGTGGCGCGGCGGCGGCTGAACGACATCAGCACCGTGACCGCCGCGATCGCGGTCGAGCGAGACGCCGGCGCACGCGTGGTATCTGCGCGGGTCTGCCTGGGCGGTGTGGCGGCGACGCCGCTGCGTGTCGAGGCGGCGGAGCAGGCGGTGGTGGGGGCGGTGTGGGACGAGGCGGCGACTGCGCGCGTGCAGGCGGTGCTGGCCGATACGCTCCGCCCGATGACGGATCACCGGGGCACGCGTGAGTTCCGTCTCGCCGTGGCGCAGTCGCTTGTCGCCCGGTTTGCGTGGGAGCACCTGCGATGAACGCGGAACGGCAGGCCGTCGGGCGTGCGGTCTCACACGAGTCGGCAGACGCGCATGTGTCCGGACGCGCGCTCTACTCGGACGACCTCTCGGTGCGCTTCCCGAACCTGCTGCACGCATGGCCGGTGACCGCTCCGCACGCGCATGCCCGCCTGACACGCCTGGATGTGGCGCCCGCGCTCTCGCTCCCCGGTGTCGTCAGCGTGCTGACCACTGCGGACGTACCCGGGCATGGGCGGATCGGTCCGGTGAAGGCGGATGAACCGCTGTTCCCGCAGGAGGTGCAGTTTTACGGGCATCCGGTCGCCTGGGTGCTGGCCGACACGCTGCACGAGGCCAGGCGCGGCGCCGCGGCTGTCGTGGCCGAGTACGAGCCGCTTCCGGCAGTCCTCTCCATTCGCGAGGCGATTGCGGCGGGCAGTTACCTCACGGACGAACTGCGCATTGCCTCCGGATCTGCTCCGGCGCCTGCGCCCGGACATGTGCACATCGAGGGTGAACTCGAGATTGGCGGTCAGGAGCACTTCTACCTCGAGACGCACGCCTCGATCGCCTGGCTCGACGCGGCCGGGGGTGTCACGGTTGCCTCGTCTACGCAGCACCCGGCTGAGACGCAGGCGAGTGTGGCGCACGTGCTCGGTGTGCCGCAGCACCAGGTGAGCGTCGAATGCCTGCGCATGGGCGGGGCGTTCGGTGGCAAGGAGTGGCAGGCGTCCACCTTCGCCGCCATTGCCGCCGTCGGCGCGTGGAAAACGAAGCGCCCGGTGCGAGTGCGCCTGCCGCGCGAGCTCGACATGATGTTGAGCGGCAAGCGCCATCCGTACCTGGCCCGCTTCGAGGCGACCGTCGACGCTGAGGGGCTCATCCAGCACGTGCGGATTGCGCTGTGGTCGGACGGCGGCTGGAGCCTCGACCTGTCCGAAGCGGTGATGTACCGCTCGCTCTTCCATGTGGACAACGCGTATCACGTGCCGTCGCTCGACGTGACCGGTCGTGTGTGCCGCACGCACAAGACGTCGCAGACGGCGTTCCGCGGCTTCGGCGGCCCACAGGGTGTGCTGGTGATCGAGGACATCCTGGCGCGCGCGGCGCTGCGCCTGGGCCTCGCGCCGGACGAGATCCGCGCCCGCAACCTGTACCGCGAGGGCGACCGCACGCACTACGGTCAGCTGGTCGGCGAAGCGCACCGCATGCGCACGCTCTGGGATCTGCTCAGGGAGCAAAGCGGCTTCGATGAACGGCGCGCGGCCTGCGCCCGCTTCAACGAGACATCGCCGCACACGAAGCGCGGGCTGGCCATCACGCCCGTGAAGTTCGGCATTTCGTTCACCGCGAGCTTCTTCAACCAGGCCGGTGCCTTCGTCGTGCTGTACCGGGACGGCAGCGTGCAGGTGAACCACGGCGGCACGGAGATGGGCCAGGGGCTGGCCACCAAGATCCGGCAGATTGCGGCCGACGTGCTCGGTGCGCCGCTCGAGGCCGTGCGCGTGATGCCCGCGCGCACGGACATCGTGCCGAACGCATCCGCCACCGCCGCCTCCTCCGGCACCGACCTGAACGGCGCCGCCGTCGTCGACGCGTGCGCGCAGCTGCGCGGGCGGCTGACGAGCGTGGCCTCGCCGATCCTCGGGTGCGAGCTTCACGATGTGCACATCCAGCACGGCGAGGTCCGCGGCCCAGGCGAGGCGCGCCTGACGTTTGCGGATGTGTGCGAGGCGGCGTACAGGCGGCGGGTGCCGCTGTTCGCGAACGGGTTCTACCGGACGCCGGGCCTGAGCTTCGACCGTGCCAGCGGCCGGGGAACCCCCTTCCATTACTTCACATACGGCGCGGCGGTGGTGGAAGTGGAACTGGACGGCTTCACGGGCGACCACCGCGTGCGTCGGGTCGATATCCTGCAGGACGTGGGCGACTCGATCTCGCCGCTGATCGATCGCGGGCAGGTGGAGGGCGGCTTCATCCAGGGGCTCGGCTGGCTCACGATCGAGGAACTGGTGTGGGACTCGGCCGGCCGGCTGCGCACCGACGGTGCCGCCACCTACAAGATCCCCTCGTGGTCGGAAGTGCCCGACGTGTTCAACGTCCGTTTCCTGCCCCGGGCCTCCCAGCAGGGGGTGGTGATGGGCAGCAAGGCGGTGGGTGAGCCGCCGCTCCTCCTGGCGATCGCGGCGCGCGAGGCGCTCCGCGACGTCCTGTGCGCCTTCGGGGTCGCTGCAGATCGCCTGGACAGCCCGCTGACGGCCGAGCGGCTGTTCGGCGCGCTTCGGCGCTAGGATATTGCTGAGTCCGTGTCCGAACCTACCCCCGGCGGTCCTCCTTCCGATGTCACCCGTCTGCTGCGCGACTGGCAGCAGGGTGATGCTGCGGCTGCCGGCGAACTGGCGACGGTGATTCACGCCGAACTGCGCCGGCTCGCCGTGCAGCGCCTGCGCGGCGAACGCCGCGAACATACGCTGCAGCCCACCGCACTCGTGAACGAGGCCTGGATCCGCCTGGCCGACATGCATGCCGACTGGCAGAACCGCTCGCACTTCCTCGCGGTCGCGGCCACGGCCATGCGGCGCATCCTGGTGGATCACGCGCGGCAGCGCAACGCCGCCAAGCGCGGGCTCGGCATCGAGAAGCTGGAGCTGGACGATGCGATTCTGCAGGTGCCGGGTCCGATGCCCGACGATCGGCTGCTCGCGCTGGACGAGGCGCTGACGCGGCTCGACGCGCTCGACCAGCGGCAGGCACGGCTCGTCGAACTGCGCTTCTTCGCGGGGCTCTCGATCGAGGAGACCGCGGCGATGATGGGGACGTCCACCGGCACCGTGAAGCGCGAGTGGGCCGCGGCGCGCGCGTGGCTGTACGACGCGATGGGCGGAGCCTCTGGTGTCTGAGCGGGGGCCGGAGCCGACGTACGAGCGGGTGAAGTCGGTCCTGCTCGACCTGCTGGAACTCGCCCCTGCCGACGCCGACCAGCGGCTCGAGGCGATCGCCGCGGGTGACGCCGCACTGGCCGCCCGCGTGCGGCGCCTGCTCGATGCGCACCGCGAGGCCGGCTCGTTCCTCGACGTGCCGGACGAAGGCCTGCATCTGACGCCGCCCGTGGCACCGCCGACGCCGGCGGCCGGCGACCGCATCGGTCCGTTCACCATCGAGCGTGAACTCGGGCACGGCGGCATGGGCACCGTGCTCCTCGGTTCGCGCAGCGAAGGCGGCTTCGTCCAGCGTGTCGCCATCAAGGTGATCCGCGGCGCCGGCCTCGGCCAGACCGCCGTGGCGCGCCTGCGCGACGAGCGGCGGATTCTTGCCAGCCTGAGCCATCCGCTCATCGCGCACTTCGTGGATGGCGGTACGACCGCCGACGGCCAGCCGTACCTCGCGATGGAGTACGTGGACGGCGTGCCGATCACGCGCTACTGCGACGAACGGCAGCTCGGGACGGCCGCCCGCGTGCGCCTGTTCCTGCGGGTCTGCGATGCCGTGCGCTTCGCCCACACGCGCCTCGTCGTGCACCGCGACATCAAGCCGTCCAACATCCTCGTAACCGCGGACGGCACGCCCAAGCTGCTGGACTTCGGCATCGCCAAGCTGATCGACCCGCTGCAGGTACCCGACGCCGCGACGGTCCATGTGCTCACGCCGCACTACGCGAGCCCGGAGCAGGCAGCTGGGACGACGGTGACCACCGCCAGCGACGTGTACTCACTCGGCGTCCTGCTCTACGAACTGCTCACCGGCGCGAGCCCGTATCGCAGCGTGTCGCCGGCGTCGCCGCTGCTTGCGGTGCTGCAGGCGATTCGCAGTGAAGACCCCGAACGCCCCAGCCTTGCGGCGCTCCGCGCGAAGCGCTCGCTGGACGAAGACCTGGACGCCGTCCTGCTGAAAGCGCTCCGCAAGGACGAAGCCGACCGCTACCGCACCGTCGCGGAACTGATGGACGACCTCGAGCGCCGCCTCGATGGCCGTCCGGTGCTCGCGCACGATGGCTCACGCGCGTACCGCTTTCGCCGCTTCGTGTCGCGCAATCGCGCTGCCGTGGCCGGTTCGTCGATCGCCGTGGCAAGCCTGCTCGTCGCGGTCGTGGTCTCCACCTGGCAGGCGCAGGTGGCGCGGCGCGAGCGGGCGCTCGCCGACGCGCGGTTCTCGGAGGTCCGATCCCTGGCGAACGCCGTGGTCGGCCCGCTCTACGATGCCATTGCGAAGGTACCGGGCTCGACCGACGCGCGCCAGGTGCTCGTGAAGCAGGCCCTGACCTACCTGGACCGGCTCGCATCGCAGGCGCAGCAGGATGTGCCGCTCAAGATCGAACTCGCCGAGGCGTACCAGAAGATTGGCGACGTGCAGGGCAACCTCTTCGACGCCAATCTCGGTGACATGGCGGGCGCCCGCACCAGCTACGAGCGCCTGCTGGCGCTGCGCCAGGCGGTCTACGAGGCGAGGCCGGCCGACGTGGAGGCCCGCCGCAAGCTGGGGATTGCCCACTCACGGCTGGGCGACGTGGCGCTGGGCCTCGGGAAGTTCGAGGAGTCGGTCGCGGCGTACACCAGGTCGATTCAGCTGTTCGAGCAGTTCCGCGACACGAGCGAACTCGGGCTGATTGCGCACAGCACCTCGCTCCAGCACCTGGCGGTGGCGCTGAACTGGGGCGACCGGAAGGACGATGCGATCGCGCGCTTCAAGCAGGCGCTCGCGCTCATCGAGCCGCTTGCGGAGCAGCCGAACGTGTCCGAGGAGGTGCGCCGCACCAGGATGTCGGCGCGCGGCAACCTCGGCGACGTGTATTACTACCGCGAGCAGTACGACCTCGCGCTCGAGGCGTTCCGTGCCGCGGAGCGCGAAGCCCGGGCCATGGCGCCCACCGCGAAGGACGTGGCGACGTCCGAACGGAACATCTACCTCGTCACTGCGCGCGTCTCCTCCGCGCTCGCGGAACTCGGCCGCCTCGACGAGGCGCTGGTGAGCCGTCGCGAAGCCCTCGGACTCCAGACACGCGCCGTCGAGCGCGATCCGAACAACGTCTCGGGTCAGTTCGACCTCGCCGGCGAGCATCAGTCGGTCGGCGTCCTCCTCTATCGCGAGAAGAAATACGCCGAAGCGCTCGTCTCCCTCGACCGCTCGATCGCGATCGCAGACGCGGCGTTCAAGGCGAGCCCGGACCAGCGGGCCAAGCTGTTCGACGCCGCCGACACCCACGCATGGCGGGGGAAGGCGCTTCTCGGCCTGGGGCGGACGGTCGAGGCCGTAGACGCCCTGCGCCGGGCGCTCGACATGGGCGCCCACGCGGACGTCTCGGCGCGCAAGCCGGCCGAGCAGTTCGAGTTCCACGAGTGGCTCGGTGATGCCCTTCACGAACGGGCGTCCGAGGCGGGCAGTGCCGACCTCGCGTCCGAAGCCCGCCGCTCGTGGCAGACCGCGCTCGACGGCTACCGCAGCCTGGAGAAGGCCGGCGACCTGCCGAAGTCCTACGTGGCGCAGATCCCGGTCCTCGAAGAGAAGCTCCGCCGCTGACGCTCAGGACCCGGGTGGCCGTACGGCCCTCGAACTGTACCGCTCCCGGCAAGGACACCAACTCTTCGACCTCAGCCGTGTATATAGAGCCAGCGCGTGTCGGCTGGCATGAGGCCGGGTCGGGCGCTGAAAAAGCGGCCGGCGGATTGCGCTTGTCCTGTCGGGCCGTGCGCTCGGCCCATGGAGAATGACCAGTGACGAAAGCCAAGTCGGTGAAGCAGGTCGATCGGAAGTCGAAACCCGTGGCGAAGAGCGCGACGCGGTCCCTGAAGGACCTGTCGGCTCGTGACGGCGCGAAGGTGAAGGGCGGCGCTGGCCGCCGCATCGTTCCCTGCATCTAGGGCAGCTGGAACTGAAGGGTGACGAGACACGAATGACGAAAGCCAAGTCGGTGAAGCAGGCAGAGCGGAAGTCGAAACCCGCGGTAAAGAGCGCTACGCGATCCCTGAAGGACCTGTCGGCGCGCGATGCCGCGAAGGTCAAGGGTGGCGCGAAGCGGCGCATCGTTCCCTGCGTCTAGGCGGGACGGGACGCGGAACCCGGCAGGGCCTGGAACGCCGGGAGGAGTGTTGACGACGGGCGGCGTGGACGCGCTTGTCGAGGCGCTGGGCGCGGGCTGGGACCGGGGGGAACCGGCCTCGCGCCGGCTGACGGCGGTTTCCGATCGGATTCGTGCGCACGGCGTGGGCCTTCCGTTGTCTGCGACGGCAGCGGAGGTGTGCGCCTGGGCCGGAGCCCATCGGGGCCGTCGTCGGTGGCTGGCTGACCGGATTCGCGTGGCGGTTGGCGCGCTCGCGGTGGACGGCGCCGCTCCTCGTTCAGGACGCAGGAGGGAGGCCTGGCGCGCGGCCGTCGCGATGGCTGCCGCGCTGCACCCGGCGTCCGTTCACCGCGTTCCCATCAGGCAGGCCGTCGGTCCCGAGATTCTCGGCGCCCTGACGCGCGAGGCTGCACGGCGCCGGCCGCGCCGGCTGCGCGAGCGCACCCAGTACGCCGCGCCAGGCCCCATCCTCCAGCGGCTGGCGGTGGACCCCCTGCTTCGCGCTGCCGTCTCCGAGGCTGCCGGCTTCATGCTGCGCCCTGCGTACACCGCGGTGTACATGTACGACCCACCGGGGTCCGCGGTCGCGCCGCACCTCGACACCTCCCACTTCGGCGCCGTCCTCCACATCGTCCTCACGCACGAGGGACACCGGCCCGGCCACGGGTCTGCACTGGTCGTACACGGCGTGGATCGCCGCCGCCGGCTGCCGCTGCGCCCCGGCGAAGCGGTGCTGTTGTGTGGACGCGGTGCTGTGCATCAGTGGGAGCCGCTCGGCCGGGCCGAGCAGCGGACGATGCTCGCCATCGGGTTCACCCCCGTTCGCCGCCGCTGACCCTGGGCGGCCCGGCCTTCGGCCGGCCCGTCGCCGTCCACTGGCTGCAAGCGCAAGATTCATCAAATGCCTCGGGCGGCACACCCGTATGCTCTCCCCCGTGAGCGTCAGCGCCCGCGCCCTGTGGTTCATCGAAGTGCACCTCAATGAGGACCTGTCCCTCGACGAGGTGGCCGAGGCGGCGGGCGTGTCGCGCTTCCATCTGTCGCGGGCCTTTGGTGCGGCGCTCGGCACACCGCTGGCCGCCTATGTGCGGGGGCGTCGGCTGAGCCGTGCGGCCACTGCGCTCGCGGCCGGTGCGCCGGACATCCTGGCCGTGGCGCTCGATGCCGGCTACGGCTCGCACGAGGCCTTCACGCGCGCCTTCAGCCAGCAGTTCGGCGTGACGCCGGAGCAGGTCCGCGCGCGCGGTGATGTCGAGGGGCTGCCGATCGTGGCGCCGGTCCGCATGGACCAGCCATCGGTCCGTCCGCTCGAAGGGCCGCGCATCGTCCACGGTCCGCGCCTGCGTCTGGCCGGGATCACCGGGCGCCACGCGAACATCACTGGCCTGCCGACGCAGTGGAGCCGGCTCATTCCCTATGTGAACCAGATCCCCGGCCAGGTGGGTCACGTCGTCTACGGCGTCACCTACAACACCGACGATGCCGGGACGTTCGACTACCTGTGTGGGGTCGAGGTCTCGGAGTTTCCCGTGCGGCCGACGGAACTGGCACGCCTGACGATTCCGCCGCAGACCTATGCCGTCTTCACGCACCGCGACCACATCTCGTCGGTGGCCACGAGTGTCGGCGCCATCATCGAGCACGCCCTGAGCGACGCCGGCTACACGATGGTGGAAGGCTCGTTCCTCGAGCGCTACGACGAGGCGTTCGACCATCGGACGGGGCTCGGCGGATTCGAGCTCTGGTTCCCTATTGCAGGAGAGCGTTGACATGTCGACCCTTGCCGCCCCGCTGCCAACAGCCACCGCCCTGCGCGACCGCGCCAGGATGGACCGCGTCTTCCATACCGGCGCGGCCGTGGCCGCCGCCCTCATCGTCTTCGTCGGCTTCAGCCCGACCTTCTTCCTGCGCGGGGGCACGCAGCCGCCGCTGACGCCGCTCGTCGTGCTGCACGGTGTCGCCTTCTCCGGCTGGATGGTGGCCTACGTGCTGCAGTCCGCGCTCATCGCCTCCCGGAAGCGTGACCTGCACAAGACACTGGGCTACGTCTTCACCGGGCTCGGCGTGGCGATGATCGTCCTAGGGCTGAAGACCGCCATCGAAGCCGTGCGCCGGGGTTCCGGGGGCGCGGCAGACATGGACCCGCGGGTGTTCATGGTCATCCCGTTCTTCGACTTCGTGCTGTTCGCGGGTTTTCTCTGGGCGGGCTACTACTGGCGTCGATCGGCCGAGGCGCACAAGCGGCTGATGCTGCTGGCAACGATCGACGTGAGCGGCCCGGCCATTGCCAGGATGGCCATGCACGCCTCCTCGCCGCTCTTCAACCAGAACTTCCCCATGTGGGCGTTCGCCGGCATGATGCTCTTCATTGCCGTCGGCTGCGTCTACGACACCCTGACGCGGCGCCGGCCTCATCAGGCCTACATCTGGGGGGCGCTGGTGCTCACCGTGTCAGGCCCGGTGCGGTTCTCGCTTGGCGACACCGCCGCCTGGCAGTCGTTCGTCGAGTTCCTGCTGCGCTGCTGCTGACGGTGGAAGGGCCCCGGGGGGCAGGCCGGGCCGGCGGGGCCCGGCAGGGCCGGCGGGGCAGGCCGGGCAGGCGGGGCAGGCAGGGCACGCGGGGCAGGCGGGGCAGGCGGGGCGGGTGTGGCGGTCGGCTGGGTAGGCTGGTGGAACTGAGGGTACTCGGGGGGGCCGGCTTCAGCCGGCCCTTCCCGCGTACGGCGAAAAAGTCGGGCGCTCGTTTTCGCTTGTCGGATGTACGGCGTTTCTACTGATGCCGTCATCGATTCGAAGGAGCGTCTGATGTTGAAGCGATTCAT
>JAXLRA010000014.1:0-162085 GCA_046331345.1 Vicinamibacterales bacterium
CCACGCCCCGAACGCGCTGCCGCAGAAGGTCACCGCCACGGTGAACTGCCGCGTCATTCCCGGCGTCACCCTGAAGGAGATGCAGGACACGCTCACGAAGGTGATCGCCGATGCGCAGGTCGCGGTGGCGCCGATCACCCACGTAACCGAGTCGGCCGCCGTGGCGGTCCAGCCCGACTTTCTCGACGCCGTCGAACGCGTGACGCAGTCCATGTGGCCTGGTCTGCCGGTGATCCCGTCCATGTCAGCCGGCGGCACCGATGGACGCTTCCTGCGGAACGACGGCATTCCGACCTACGGCGTGTCGGGCATCTTCAACGTGGCGGACAGCGGCTCGCACGGCCTGAACGAGCGCCTGCGCGTCGATGCGTTGTACGAAGGGCAGGAGTTCCTGTACAGGTTGACCAAGGCGCTGTCGTCGAAACCGTAAGGTCGCGGCACGCCTCGCGCTATCCTGTGGCTCATGGCCCTGTTGATCGACGCGACCCGCCTCGGCCGTGGACTCGCGCTGCTGACGCCCTGGTGCGTCGCGGTCTCGCTCGCCGCCGCACCGATTTCGCAGGACAAGGATGCGCACCCCAAGCTGCCGCCCGGCGAGGGGCGCGACGTGATGATCCGCATCTGCTCCCAGTGCCACGACCCCGAGTGGGCCGCGGATTACGGGAACGATGAGAAGGCGTGGAAAGCGACCGTCGACCAGATGCGCGGCCAGGGCGCGCAGGCGACCGAGGCGGAGTTCGAGCAGATCGTGAAGTACCTGGCGAAGGCGTTCCCCCCGAAGTAGGGACGCGGCGCGGCACCGGTGTCGTGCGACTGGTCGCCGCGTGTAACTGTTGCGCGGCGCCGGGACTAGCGCCTCGTCGGTGTGTGCGGGTTCTTCTTCCACGACGAGGGCGCCAGCAGGCGGAACAGCCGCCACAACCCCCACGCGGTGGCGCCAGCCACGGCAGCCTTCTTCACCGTGCCCCTGCTCGGCTGGTTCAGCAACCGCTCCATCTGCCGCCGCGTGCTGTCGGTTTCCGGGTCGCCCTCGAAGCTCAGCTCATTGCTCACGTCGTCCGCCGTAGCAAACGGCGGACCCGCTCAGCTCATCTGGCCGCGGCTGGTGGTTCGGGGTCCGGCTTGACCACGCGTGTCTTGAAGCGCCAGCCCTGCGGAGTCTTCACGAGCGTGTCGGTGTACTTCATGTGGCTCACGGCCGCTGGCGGCCGCGCGCCCACATCCATCAGCAGCAGGTAGACGCTGCCGTTCGCGCCCTCGGGGGTCGGCGTGACCAGCAGGTTCGAGTTCCAGTGCCGCCGGTTGGCGCCGTTCGACTGTTCCACCCAGCGATGGATGAACGCAATGAGCCCGTCGCGGTTCTTCCACTGTGTGTTGAACGTGCCGTCGGGCGTGAAGGTGTCGGCCCAGGCCTCGGCATTGCCCGTGTCGATGGCGTGGTTGTACCGCGCGTAGAGTTGCTGGATGTCGAGATAGTCCTGCGTGGAGAGCGTGCGGACGGTTGCCTGGGCGCGGGCCGGCGAGGCCGTCATGGCGGCGCAGAACACGATCGCGGCGAACAGGGCGTGGCGCATGCGGAACTCCTTGGCGACGGATTATAGCCACGCGCCGGCGCCGCGCCGTGGTGCTCGACGCTCGGGTCACCGTGCTAACATCCGGCTCGCTCTTCACTGACGCTCGATGGGGAACATGTCGCTGGTCAACCGAGTGGGGCGGCCGATCGCCCGTGTCGTCCGCAACTACGCATACCGCGGTGTGTCGATCGCCGAGCAGGTCGTCTCGGCTGGGGCGGGTGAACTGATGCCTCCCGCGCATCTCCGTCACCTGTACTACCGCGTCTGGTCGAGGGACGCCTATCGGAAGGCGTGCGCTGGAGCCGCCGCTGAACTCAAGAGCCGCGGGCTGAAACCTGAGCACCGACTGCTCGACATCGGCGCCGGCATCGGCAACCTCGCCGTCGGCCTCGGTGGATACCTGCAGGTCGGGTACGACGGCGTCGAGATCAACGCCGAAGCGGTGGCGTGGTGCGGGCGCGACATCACCGCGCGCTACCCGCACTTCCGGTTCCATCACGCCGACATCTTCAGCCAGGCCTACAACCCGCGCGGCACGGCCACGGCGAGCACCTGGCGGTTTCCGTTCGACGACCAGCAGTTCGACTTCGTCTTCCTCGGCTCGGTGTTCACGCACCTGATGCCGGCCGACGTCGCCAACTACCTGCGCGAGATCGGCCGTGTGCTGCGCCCGGGAGGCACCTGCGTCGCCAGCCACTTCCTGCTCGACGCACCGGCGCGGGCCGGCATCGCGGCCGGCACGCCTTTCATGTCCTTCGGCTTCGACGATGAGTCGGGGCTGGCACGGCTGCACAGCCTGCGGGTGCCCGAGGCCGCCGTGGCGATCGACGAGGCGTTCATCCTGGATGCGTACCGACGCGCGGGCCTGACCCTGACCAACGTCCGCCGCGGTCGGTGGTGGGACGGCCGGTCGGACGATCAGGACATCCTCACCTCTGCCCGCGAGGCGGGAGGCTGACGTACCACCTTCGTGGGATTGTACTGAGCGGGGCGCTTCTCCACACTGGACGCTATGGATGCGTCCGTCCCTACGCTCGAGTCGATCCTGAGCCGGGCCTGCCCGCGCTGCGAGCGCGGCCGCCTGACCGTGCAGGAGATTCACACGATCGTCCGTCACCTGACGCTGCGGTGCCGGGAATGCGGGCACATCCAGCATTCGGTGCACTACATTCCCGAGTTGCCCCACCATCGCGGTGCACCGCAGGCGATGGCGGGCTGATGGGGCCGGCCGGCGGCCGCCCGGCGCCGCAGGGGGCCACGTTCAACCGGGTCAGGTCAAGTCGCATTGACGGCGGGCCCCGGCTTCCGTTACAACTGGGGACCATGTTCCGCTGTTCCGCGTACACGTGTTGTTGCGCCGGGTGTCCCGGCTGTGGCCGCGCTGTGCGTGCGGAGGAACTGGCAGTCTAGTTTTTCCGAGCTCTACCAACACACAGCCGCGTGCCAAGGCCCGGGATGTTCGCATCCCGGGCCTTTTTCTTTTTGTTTCGAGGACGCGGTGGCGAAGTGGTCAACGCAGCGGCCTGCAAAGCCGCCACCGAGGGTTCGACTCCCTCCCGCGTCTCCACACGGGTGCAGATCGATGACACACATCCACATCGAGTACATAGCCGCCGCCGCCCTGGCGTTTGCCGTGGTCGCGGGGCTCGCGTCGGTTCGGACGGACCTGCCTCGTCATCCAGTGCGGGCCGTCGCAGGGAGTGCGTGGTGAGCCGCCTCGCGCCGGACGCAGCCTCGCCCGTCGCCCTCGCCGTCCCGCAGCTGACCCGGACCGTCTGGGTGCACGACTTCGACGACCGCTACGGCCACGGTGCCTACGCGACCCTGGTCGAACAGCTGTCGAACCAGCGCGCGTCGTATGCGGACATCGCGGCCGTGTTCGGTGTGTCGCGTGAGCGCGTGCGGCAGTGGCATCACGCGCTGTTCCCGTCGGCGCCGCGAGGGCGCGACCGGCGGCGGACCCGCGGTGTCTACAACCAGAAGCGACGGCTGCTGCAGGACCCGCTCTTTCGGGCGTTCGTCAGGGCCGCGCGGGGGCGCGTGGCGCCGGCGGCCATCGCCCCCGTGCGGGGCAGGGACGGGTTCAGGAAGCGGATGGTCGAGGTGGACGGCCAGAGCGTGGTGCTGCGGCGCGCCTCGCGTGCGCGCCTCGGTCAGGGCTCCAGCGCGCGGCCGGTCTATTCATTGTCGGGGAGCCGCGGCTCGGCTGCGCTCGTGTTCTTCCAGCTGGGCGCGGAGGACTTCCTGCTCGTGCCGCGTGCGATCCTGCCGGCTGGCGGCACCACGTACACGGACTCGGGCGGGTCGCCGTACTCGGTCTACCGCAACTCCTTCGCGGCGCTCGCGCACGAAGTGCCTGCCCGCGGGGCGCACGTCACGTATGATGTCCCGGTACGCGCGCACGACTCGCCAGCATCGGCATAGCCCTGACCGCGTCCACGGACGCAGAGTTCGACACATGGCCGACATCACCCCGCTTCGCGACTTCGTCACCACCACCACCGCGCTCGTCGAACGACTGGCCGGAGACGAAGCTGCGATTCTCGCAGCCATCCGGCCGCAGCTCGCGGCGCTCGTGACGACCGATGGCTGGCTGCCCGAGGAACTGACGCGGCCCCATCCGCAGTACTACCAGCAGTACCTCCTGCACGCGGACGTGCAGGAGCGCTGGTCGATGGTCAGCTTCGTATGGGGACCGGGCCAGAAGACGCCGATTCACGACCACCGGGTGTGGGGGCTCGTTGGTGTGCTCCAGGGGGCGGAGACCGGCACGACCTTCGAGCGCGATCCGGTCTCCGGGGCTCTGACGCGAACGGGCGACGAGCGGCTCGAGCGCGGGCAGGTGGTGGCGGTGTCGCCGACCGTCGGCGACATCCACCAGGTTGCGAACGCGTTCGACGACCGCGTATCCATCTCCATCCACGTCTACGGCGGCAACATCGGCGCCGTCAGACGCGCGGTGTACGACCCCGTCACTGGCGCGGAGAAGCCGTTCGTCTCCGGCTACTCGAACCTCTTCGTCCCGAACCTCTGGGACCGTTCCGCCGCCGTCCGCGCGTCGCTGACCTGAAAGGCCAACCTCCAACCTCCGACCTGCAACCTCCATCTTCGGAGCGCGGTTGCCGATTCCCTGTGCGGGGCGCGTGCGCGCGCCGGCGCGGTCGTGTGCCGTGCCGCGCACCCTGGAGCAGGGATGTCGAGAGTCCGCCGTACATCAGTCCTGGTCATGCTCGCGATCGTCGTGGCGGTGCCCGCAGTGCGGGCGCAGTCGCTCGCCGAGCTTGCCGATCGCACGACGAAGGAGCGCAAGGGCTCGCCTGCGTCGAAGTCGTACGGCGACGCCGACCTCAAGCCCACGCGTGAGGAGTCAGCGGCTCGCGCCGGGCGCGAGGGTGGGAGCGCCGCCGGCGTCGAGGGGATCGATCCCGACAGCCCGCGCGAGGACGTGGTCCGCGCGGTGATGCCGGGTGTCGTGACGATCGAGTCTGGGCCGGCGACCGGTACCGGCTTCTTCATCTCCGCGGACACCGTCCTGACCAACCGGCACGTGATTGCCGCGTCGTCGAGCGTGCGCGTGAAGTTCAGCGACGGCACCACCAGCGCGGGCGCCGTCAGTGCGACGGCGTCGGACGCCGACCTGGCGCTGGTCCACATCGATCAGCCGCCGTCCGGACACCCCGTGCTGCGCCTGGCTCCGGCCCGCCAGATCCGCGTCGGCGAGGAAGTGCTGGCGGTCGGGTCGGCGCTGGGGACCCTGCAAGGCACGGTGACGCGCGGCATCGTGAGCGCCGTACGCACCGGCGGCGGACTCACCATCGTCCAGACCGACGCCGCCATCAATCCCGGCAACAGCGGCGGTCCCCTCGTCAATCGCGCCGGCGCGGTGGTCGGGATCACCACCGCCAAGATGAACAACGCCGAGTCGCTCGGGTTCGCCATCGCCACCGACCACGCGTCGGAACTGATTCGCGGCAACACGTCAGTCCTCAGGGCCGACCGGACGGGCGACCCGTCGATCGAGACCGCACTCAGCGATGGCGGACGGTCGGAGAGCGATCTGGCCCGAGAGGGCGGACTCGCGCAGTACGAGCAGCGCGTTGAGGGGCTGGCGCAGTCCGCCGGGAGTCTCGATGCGCAGTGGCGCCGGTTCCGCGACGAGTGCCGGGGACGCCCCATGCGCGGCGCACCGGCCGCGCACGAATGGTTCGGGATCTGGCTCGACGGAAAGATCGACCCTGACCTTTCCGCGCAGTGCAGCGCGATTCGGGACTACCTCGTCACGCAGGGGAAAGCGGTCGAGGGCGCCATGCTGCGTGCCGGGGAGTCGGCGCGGCAGGCCGGCGTGTTTCCCGGCAGCATGCGCGCCGTCCGGGAGAAGCACGCCATGGATTGGGACGGCTGGGACCGGTAGGAACTTGGAAGTTAGAACTTAGAAGTTAGAAGTCAGAGCTGTCGTCAGCGCGACGCGATGGTGTAGCGCACCAGCACGTCGTCCACGAATTCCGCGGTGATGCGCTGGTCGCCGGAGTCGAACGTCAGCAACACGGTCGTGAAGTCCGGCGTTCGCTTCTCGCTGGTGAGGGCCGGGCGCCCCAGCAAGCGCTCCACCTCGGCCCGCAGCATCCCCTTGCGCAGACGGCTCGGGTCTCCACCTGTTGGCGACGATGCGGAGGGCGCTGGCGGTGCGGGGCTCCGGCGGTCGTCGTTGCGGAAGTCGACGTACTCGCGCAGGGCCGCGACGACATCCTCAGGGGCGATGTTCGCGGGGACGCGATCGACATAGCGGATGTTGAACCGCGAGCCGCCGCGCAGCCGCTGCTCCGCCACGCGTTCCCGCTTCTCGGCTTCGATCCGATCTTCCTCGGCGGCAATGCGCCGGTTCTCGCGCTCGCGCCGGTTGCGCTCGGCGTCGAGGTCGCGCTCCAGCTGCCGCTTCCGCTCCCGGTCCGTCTCTTCCTTCACGCGCCGCTCGAGATCCTTCTCGCGCGAGCTCTTGTCCACGCGCGGCAGGTACGCCGTCGTGCTGGTGTCGTCGCCGAAGGTCCCGAATCCGCCGCCACCCAGCTGGAACTCGATCAGGTCCTTCTTCACCCGGACCATCGTGATGGTGGTCGAGTCACCCGCGGCCAGGGAGATGCCGTACTTCTTCAGGTCTGCGCCGTACTTGCGGAAGTCGATCACCTGGGCCGCGCCGACCCGCACGTCGACGCCGTCCGACGACCCCGGCATGTCGAGCCGGAGCGTGACGCGCTTGCCTTCGAAGGCGGAGCGCAGCGCCGTCTCGTTCTGGGCCTGCGCTGCCGGTGCGGCGAACAGGAGCGCCGCGGCCAATGCGGTGGAAACGGTGGCGTATCGGGTGATCGGCTCCATGCTGGGTAGTGTACGACTCAGCCGTGCCCGGCGTGAACCCAAAGAAAGTGGGCGCGGCTCCTCAGATGAACGGCATCTGGCGGGTGGGTGGCGACGACCGGGTTCAGCAGAAGCCCGGGACGAGCATGGCCGTTCCGAACCATGCAGCCGTGCCACCCAGGGTGGCGCCGAGCAGCGCCAGCATCGACTCAGCGGCGGTCCGGCGCCTCTCCGGGTGGAGGGAGCCGCTCCCACAGCTGATCGAGATCCACCACCCCTCCGCCCGTGAACATCGTCACGCGGCGATCGGCGGGAAGCTGGCCGACGAGCCGGTATTGACGGCGCACGGCATGGCCGAAGTCGCTGTAGTCCATCTGGTTGAGCAGCGCGTAGCGGGCCTGCGTGCGTTCGACGGCCCAGTCTTCGTCGACGGTGTGCTGGCTCCAGGTGAGGTCCGCGTGCCCCATGCGGTGCCAGTGCGGGTTGGTCTGCCCGTTGCGCGCGGGCAGGAAGGCGAGCTGCGGCGCGATCAGGCCGCCGTCGAGCGTGGCGACGAAGGCGTTGAGATGCTCCGCCGCCTGCCAGCGTGCGGCATCCGGGATGAACGCCTCGGCATGGACCGGGTGCAGCAGGATGAACGCCGTCGACGCGAGGGCGCCCGCGAGTCGGGCGGCAGGCGTCCACCGCGTCTCGATGCGCAGCAGGTCAGCGGCCACGGCCATCGTGGCCGGCGCGACGAGCACGAGCATCGGAATCATGTCATTGGTCCAGCCGCCGTGCTTCGCATAGGGCAGCAGCGCCGCCGGTATCGCCGCCGCGAGCACGCAGCAGGCCACCATCATCGAGTCGACCCGAATCAGGTCGTACCACCCGCCGACGACAGGGAAACGTGCACGCGACGAATGCGACCGCGGCAAGGCCCGCCACCGATCCATTCCAGCGGCCGGGAAACGGGCGCCGCACGGCCACGAACAGCGTGGCGCAGAGCACCGCGAAGCTCAGCACGGAGACGGCGCGAGCCGGGCCGTAGTCGAGTCCCCCTGCGAGCCAACCGGCCAGCGCAAGTGCGAGCGTGTGGCCTGGCGGGTAGGGAAACGGGGCGAACACATCGCCAGGCTTGGTGTAGACCGGCAGGTGATGGAGGAGCCGCCACGCCATGTATGCGCTGCCGCCTTCGCACCACTCGAGGTCGAGCGGATAGTGGAGCCTCGCCGCGAAGACCCGAACCACCGCGAACACAGGAACCAGCGCAACGAGCGCGAGCAGCCATCCCGCGCCCCACTCGAGGACAGAGACCCAGCGCACTTCCCGCCCCGACGTATCGACAACCGGCATGCACTCTAGGCTGAACAATGAGCCGGCAATTTTTCAGTAGTAACTCTGTTGATTGATCGTCAAATTCAGCGAACGACAGACACGCTCTATCTCAAGTAGTAGTGGCGAGCGAGGGATTTATCTACCATTTCGTCTGCTCGTCCGGTTCTGGTCTCCGTGATTTCACCCACATTTTTTACTTTTCAAATCGTGATTATGTGTAAATAATCTCTCGTTAACTTGAGCTCAGCTATCCAGACAGTCGCGCCGAAGCGCGGGCGGCCGAGAAAGTTTGCGCAGCCGTCCCGGCCGGTCTCCCTGACCCTGCCGGAGCCGGTGATCGCGGCGCTCACCAGTGTCGATCGCGACCTGAGCCGCGCCATCGTGCGGCTGGCTCAACCGGAACTGGCCGCGAGGCCGCATCCCCCCGCCGAACTCGTGTCATTCGGATCGCGCGCGGTGATCGTGGTGACACCCACCCGTACGCTCGAACGCCGCACGGGCGTCCTGCTCGTGCCGCTGTCCGACGGGCGCGCGCTGATTTCCTTCGACGACACGATGACGGCCAACCGCCTCGAGCTGACCATCCAGGACGCGCTCGAGGAAGCGCGCCTGCCGGCAGACGACGCGGAGGTGTTCCGGGGCATCCGGGAGATCCTGCGCGACGCGCGGCGGTCGCACGGGGTGTCACTGCGGCTGAAGAACATCATGGTCCTCGAGTTCGGGGGACGGAACCTTCGCGAGGCGCCCGGCGGCGCTCGCGATCACGATCGGAAAACGACAGAGACGACAGCAGAAGAGGGAGGAACCGAGTGACGAAGTCGATGATGGTGGGTGTCCTGGCGGTGGCGCTGCTGGCTGGTGCCACGCGTGAGGCACGGGCGCAGGGATCAGCCGAGCCGAAGCTGTTTGCCGGGATCGAGTTCGGCGCGCAGACGACGCAGCGCACCGTGACGAGCACGACGAGCTTCAGCCTGTACGAAGAAACCGCGTCGGTCACGACATTCCAGCCGGTTCACAACGGCCCGGTCTTCGGCGGCTCCCTCGGCTTCAAGCTGAAGCCGGCCTTCGGCATCGCGGCGGGCGTGACGATGTTCAACGCGCGCACGGCTGATGCAACGGTGGCGGCCTCGATCCCGGACCTCCTCTTCTTCAACCGTGCGAAGAGCGTGACGGCGACGGCGACGGGCCTCTCTCACTCGCAGCTGGGGATCCACCTCCAGGCGGTCTTCTTCCGCCCGCTCTCGAGCAAGCTCGAACTGGTGCTGGCGGGCGGCCCGTCGATCATCAAGGTGTCGCACGACGTGGCGACGGCGACGGTGGCGACCGGCACGCAGAACGTCACCACCTCGTCGGCCAGCCAGACGGGCAACGCCTTCGGCTTCAACGCCGGCGGTGAGGTGAACTACAGGCTGACGCAGAAGGTGCTCTTCGGCATCTTCGGGCGTTACGTCGCCGCGACGACCGATCTGGATACGGTGCCGGACCTGAAGCTCGGCGGCGTCCAGGCCGGGCTCGGGCTTCGCCTGCGCTTCTGAACACGCGAACCGACACGGACAGGGACACGTGCCGCCGCGGCGTACGCGGAGGCCGAACCAGAGCACTGAACGGCGCCGTGCGTCGGCGTCTGGAATAGAGGAGTGAGAGGAATGTCGAGAAAAGTTACAGTTGCGGCAGTGGCAGGGTTGCTGGCCCTGGCCATCGCGTGCAGCCGCCAGGCCACCACGCCGGTGTCGCCGAGCGGTAGCGCCGCCGCGAGCGGGAACGCGGGAGTCGACGGCTCCACGCTGAAGGTGTCCGCGCCGGGCGTCGTCTCGCCGGTGGGCGATGCCCAGCAGAACGACGTGCCCACGCTGACCGCGAGTGCGGCGTCGGTGAAGTTCGGCGCCACCCTGCCGGGTGCCCTGTCGTACCGCTTCCAGGTGTTCGACCCGGCCGGGACGATGGTGCAGGACTCCGGGCAGGTGCAGAGCCTGGCGTACCGGCCGACCGTCCAACTGGCATTCAAGGTGCGCCACACGTGGCGCGTGCGCGCCGAGTACGGCAGTGATATCGGTCCGTGGTCGGCGACGGCGTCCTTCATCTCGTCCGAGGGTGGCTACATCCGCGGCAGCGAGGCGTTCGACCCGCTCTTCAACGGCGCGACCGTCGGCCAGGCGATCGGCCCGGTCACCTTCACCTCGGAGGGCGCACGGCTCAACGGAGTGGACGCATATATCCGCTACGCGATTCCGACAACTATCACTGCCGGCGAGTTCTCCATGGAGATCAAGGGCCTGCGTGCAAACGCCCCCGGCGACAAGTCGAAGGTGTTCGGCATGATGCAGGGCAACCCCGATACGAACGAATACATCACGAACGACTACCGCGTCGACGTGCAGTACCGCGGCACGAGCGGGTTCCCCCCGAACTCCATCACTTACCGCGTCCTGTACGGGTCGGCCACCGACACATCGGTCCGCTACGAGCCGACCACCGATCAGCGGCTGATCTCGGTCAAGAACCTCGACCCGAACACCTGGTACTACTGGAAGTACACGTGGAGCAACAGCGTCCGCGTGCAGGTCTTCGAAGGTGGCATCGGTGGAAAGCTGATCTATGACATCACGCGGAATGCCGGGAACGGCTCCTACCGCCCGACTCCGCACTACGCTTTCATCGGCGTGCCCGTCGGCCGCAGCGGCACCGAATCCGCGTCGATTCCGGGCACCATCTACCGGAACGTCTGGATCAGCAACCGGGCGCGCCCGTAGCGGTTGTCATGCACACGATCGTCGCCAGGCTTCGGCCTGGCGACGATCGGATTCCTCGCGTTCCTCTCGCGTCCCCAGCCTTACCTCCCGCCTGACCGTTCTGCGCCGTATCAGACTCGCGACGACCATCGTGTCTGCGTGTGGGTCTTCGTAAGGATGAGTGCTCCACCGGTACCACTTCCGTGTATGTCTGACAACGGTTTACGGATCTCTTTCAAGAGGCTGAGCCGTATGCCGATTGCAGCGTACAGAGAACAAAGGCTGTCCGCCTGCGCAGCCTTCATACGTGGACTCATTCATATGCAGAAGATGACCATCGGCAAGCGTCTGGCGCTGGGCTTCGGGACGGTGATCGCGATTGTTTCCATCCTCGGTGCCTATACCTTCTACGAACTCCGCACGATCCAGGCTGCGTCGGATCGCGTTGTACTCGATGCGCTCCCGGGGACCGCGCTGACGGGCGCCATCACCGCCTCGGTGAAGACCGCGTATGCCGAAGGGCTCGAGCACGTGGCGGCCACCGACAAGGCCATCATGGATGAGTCGCAGAAGGCCATCCTGGTGATCCGGGCGGACCTCGGCAAGAAGTACGACGATTACCAGAAGACCATCACGACCGAGGAGGACCGGGCGAACTTCGAGAAGATCGCCCCGTTGCGGAAGCAGTTCCTCACCGACCTCGATGCCATGCTCGCCCTGAGCACCGAGGGCAAGAAGAACGAAGCCATGGCCTACTTCCAGCAGCACCTGAAGCCGACCTACGAGCAGTACGATGCCGCGGTCGGGGTGCTGCGCGACTGGAACGCGAAGAACGGACAGGACGCCGGGCAGGAGATTGGTGCCGCCGTGAGCCAGACCACGTGGGGCGTGCTCCTTGGCGTCGGCCTCGCGATCCTCGGCGGCCTTGCCATCGCGGCCCTCATCATCCGGACGATCTCTGCCGCGCTCCGCGCGTCGGTCACGACCCTAAAGGACGGTGCCCAGCAGGTGTCCTCCGCGTCCACGCAGGTGGCCTCCTCGGCCCAGTCGCTCTCGCAGGGCGCATCCGAGCAGGCCGCGTCCATCGAGGAGACGTCGGCCTCGATGGAGGAGATGTCCTCGATGTCGCGGCAGAACGCCGAGAACACCCGCAACGCCGAATCGCTCATCGTCACGGTGGACGGCAAGGTGGCGGAGTCGAACCGTGCGCTGACGGCGATGGTGGCGTCGATGTCGTCCATCAAGGAGTCGAGCGACAACATCTCGCGCATCATCAAGACGATCGACGAGATTGCGTTCCAGACGAACATCCTCGCCCTCAACGCGGCGGTGGAAGCGGCGCGCGCGGGTGAAGCCGGCATGGGCTTCGCCGTGGTGGCCGACGAAGTGCGGTCGCTGGCGCAGCGCTCCGCTGAAGCGGCGAAGAACACCGCCAACCTGATCGAGCAGTCCATTGCCCGCTCCAACGAGGGCACGCACCGGGTCGAGGAGATGGCCGGCAGCATCCGGGCGATCACGGACGCCGTCTCCGAGGTCAAGCGCCTCGTGGAAGCCGTCAGCACCGCGACGGCGCAGCAGGCGCAGGGGTTCGATCAGGTGTCGCAGGCCATCGCGCAGATGGAGAAGGTGACGCAGACCAACGCGGCCACGGCCGAGGAGAGCGCCGCGGCGAGCGAAGAACTCAACGCACAGGCCGAGGCCTCGCTCTCGGCGGTCACCGAGATCGAGGCCCTGGTGGGCGGCAGTGCACAGGTCGTGAAGCCTGTCTCCGCCCAGCCGAACGCGGCACCGAAGGCCAGCCGCTTCAGCCTGCACAAGCGCGCCGCGTAATCGGACGGGACCCTGGACGCCCTGGTCGCTCGTTTCACGGACCAGGGCGTTCGTGTCTGTACGGCAGGCGTCGCTGCCGAAAAGTGTCAGCGCCGTGCCACAAACTGGCGGGACACCCGGCGACATCCCTCGCCGACGCGTGCAGCGTCGTGTCGCGCCGGCGGGCTCCTTCGGCAGCACTCTTGCTCAGCCCAACGCAAGACCTGTCATGACCTCCTACCCAGCTTCGTCACCGTCCCGCAGGACAGCCGTCGGTCCGGCGCCATTCGTCATGGCGCTGATCGCCCTGGCAGCCTTCGGGCTCTGCCTCGAACCCCGCCTCCAGGCGGCCGCCGCCAACGCCGTGAAGGCGGGCGGCACGTCGCGTGCGGCCACGGCGTCTGCGCTCACGCTTCCAGCGGGCGTTGCGCTCGACGGCTTCAAGCTGCTGCTCGCCGCGGCCATCGGGTCGCTCATCACCGCCGTGCAGCACCGGACGCGACGCGACCTGCCGCTCACGCGATCGATGGCGCAGACCTACGTGCTCCTCTGCGTCGCGGGGGCGCTCACGATGACGATGATCGGGGAGTCGCTGCCCAGGGCGTTCGCCGTGGGTGGCGCCGCGAGCATCGTGAAGTTCCGCACGCCGGTCGACGACCCGAGGGACGGCACCGCGCTCTTCCTGCTCATGGGGCTTGGCATGGCCTGCGGCGTCGGCGCCTTCAGCATCGCCGTGCTCGGCGCGCTCTTCCTGGCGGGGTGCCTCGTGGTCCTCAGCCGGCAGGGTGGTGACGCCATGCCGCGCTCGATGCGCCTGGCGGTCATTGCCGACGGCACGGCGTTCCCAGTCGCGCACGTCACGCAGGTCTTCTCGCACTACCAGATTCACGCCGAGCCGTTCGAGATCTCGCACGGCGAACAGACGGTCATCCGCTACAAGGCGGTTCTGTCAGGTGAGCGCGCGCTGGAGGAAGTGAGCCGTCAGTTGCTCGACGACGGCGGCGCGGGGATCAAGTCAGTGTCGTGGGAGACGCCGAAGCGGTGGATCTGAAAACCTGCCGAACTTAGAAGTGAGAACTGAGAAGTGAACTTCCGAAGTTCACTTCCCAGGTTCTCCAGGTCACTTCTGAATTGTCAGTTCTAACGTCTTCAGCGAGCGGTCGCTCGCGCGAGCTCTGCGAGCCGCGCTTCCGCGAGTTCCTTCACGGGCGGACCATCCTCGGTCAGCAGGTTGTTCGAGGCCGCCGCGGCCTTGAACGCCGCTTCCGCCTCGGCCCTGTTGCCCAGGCGGGCGGAGCAGAGCCCAATCAGGTACTGCACCGTACCGGTGCCGACCCCCGGACCATCAGTCAGCGTCACCTGCTGCAGTTCGTTGCGGGCATCGCTCCACGACTCGAGGCGGGTGAGGGCCGCCGCCAGGTTCAGGCGAATGGCGGCCTGCTCGGCCGGTTCCTTTGCCTCGCTGAGCCGCGCCTTGAGCGCCACGAGCGTGCGGTTGACGAACAGCGTCTGGTCGCTGACACCGATCACGCGCGGACGCATCACGACCTTGGCGTCGACCTTCTTCTGGGCGCCGGTCTTGTCCTTCACCTCGAGCGCGACAGACTGACCGCCGGTCTTGGCGGCCACGGCGGCGAGCAGGGCGGCGAAGGTGGCCACGGGCTTGGCATCGGCCGAGACCAGCAGGTCGCCGGGCTGGAGACCCGCCTGCGCGGCGGGGCCGCCGGCATCCACGGACACGACCACGGGACCGGGCAGGTCCACGACGTCCACCGCGGTGACGCCGATCGTCGGCGCGAGGAACGAGAGCGCGCGGTCGATCTGGGACACCGCGTTCGCGACCGTTTCCTGCTGATCGAGATTCACCTCGATCACGTCCGGTTCCGCGATGCCCGCGCCGAGGAGGCTCAGCACGAGCCGGCTGCGGTTGGTCGGCACCGGGGCGGTAACGGCGGCGATGCCCTGGGCGTCGAACGCCTTCGCGAGCTTGGCGGACAGATCGCGCCGCATGGCCGACGTGACTTCCGCGGACACGCCGAACGGACGCCGGTTGGCGTCGTAGCCCAGCCAGTCGGGCGGCAGCTTCTCGGCCTTCAGCGCGGCGTCCAGCTTGTCGGCGGGCGGCGCGAAGACGGTGATGCTCCGCAGCGGTTCGAAGGCCTTCTCGATGGCTCCTTTCAGGTCGGCGTTCAGTGAGGTCTGCGTGCTCGCCACGAGCACGAACGCCGGACGGAGCGCCCCGGTGACGTCGATCTTCTGGCCCGCCTTCGCCTCCACGCGGCGCAGGTACCGGCCCGTGGGCGCCCGCAGCTCGACGGTGTGTGTGCCCTCGCAGAGTTCACCCGTGAATGGCGCCCGGCCCCTGGACTCGCCATCGACGAACACGGTGGTATCCGCCTGGGGCGACTGCGCGGTGACCGTGGCCATCGCCGGCGCGAGCTTGACCGGGTCGAGCACGTAGTCGTCCAGCTGGCTGATCTCGGTGCGCCGTTCGACGTTCGTGTAGCACGCCCGCCTGAACTCCACGCGGTGCGCACCGGCACTGAGGTCGGTGATCATCAGGACGCCCGACAGGTCGGCGGCGCTGATGCCCGCGGCCGCGGCCTTGGCCGAGAACTCCGCTGGCGGGGGGCCGGCGGTGGTCCGTCCCTTCGAGACGCCGTCCACGAGCACTTCCACATCGGCGGGTGCGGTCACGACCGCGATCACTGCTGACGTGCGCACGAGGGTGAGGGAGGCCTGCGCCACCGAGTCGGCCAGGGCGCTGAACGTGAGCGTGTCGGTCTTGTAGCCGGTGCGGCTCGCGGCAATCGTGTGGTCGCCGAGCAGCACGGGAATGGTGCCGGGGGTGACCCGCTGGCCGTCGATCGTCACCGTGGCGTTCTCCGGCGACACCGTCAGGTTCAGCATCGTCACGGTGATCTTCTTCGCATCGTCGAACAGCGCGACGACGCGGGGCGACACCTGGCCGTTCAGGTTGTAGGCCGGGTTGGTCTTGAGCAGCAGGACGAAGTCCTGCTTGGCGCCGTCCTGGTCGCCGAGGCCGAAGCGCGAGCGCGCCCGGAGTTCGAGCGCCTCGGCGAGGAGCTGCCGGCCGCTGTCGCCCTGGCGCGCCTGCAGCATGGCGACGGCCCTGTCGAGCGAGGGCACGGCCTGTTCGTATTCGAGCGCCTCGAAGTGGCGCCGGGCCTCCGACATCTGGACCTGCACCTCGGCGTCGGTCTGCGCGGCGGCAGGACCGGCACCGGCGAGCAGCAGGCCGGTGCACAGCAGGGCTGCGAATATGCGTCTCATTGATACACCTGGATGCGTCGAGACTTGTCGTCGAACACGTAGAGGCGGCCGGCGGCGTCCACGCCCAGCGCTTCACCGCGGTTCAGCGCGCCCGGCGCGTTGTTCGGGATGCTCAGGGTCGCGACCAGCTTGTTCTTCGGGCCGAACACGAGGATGGACCCCTTCCCGCGCTCGAGCACGTAGAGGTGGCCGAGGCTGTCGTACGCCAGGTCCTGCGGTTCGTCCAGCTCGTAGCCCGTGCCCTTCTGGGCGATCTTCGAGACGGCCTTGCCGTCGCGGTCCACGATCACGATCGACTTGGTGGCCTTGTCGATCATCGCCACGTCGCCGAGCCAGTTGCGGGCCATGCGCACGATCTGGCCCTGCGCAAAGACCGAGAGGAACTTGCCGTTCGGCAGCGAGCGGATCACGTTCCGCTGCTTGACGTTGGAGATCAGCCGCTCGCCCTTCTCGTTCGGCAGCGCGGCGGGGATCTCGTCCACGGCGCGCAGCTGCGTGTCGGAGCCGCCGGGACCCATGAACTGGATCGAGTCGCCGCGGGCGGCGACGAGCGCACCGCCACGGGCCACGACGATCCGCTCCTGCTCGTCGACGAAGAAGGCCGTGGCATCGACCGCGTTGTAGGCGTTGGCCACCGAGCCATCAGCCTTGAACGTGGTGACGCCGTTCTTGTGGCCGAGCATGATCTGCCCGGCGGCGTCGAACTGGATGCCGGTGGCATCGCGCAGCTCGGACTTCTCGGGACCGATCGCCTTGTTGGCGAAGGCGAACGCCGGCTGCGCGGGCTGCCGGATGTAGAGGCGGTACGCGATCGAGTTCAGGTTCAGCGCCTCCACCGCGCTCGGACCGGTGGGAAAGAGCTGCCGGGCGCGCTGGAACTCCTGCAGGGCCTGCGGCGCCTTCTCCTGCTGCACGAGGCAGTACCCGGCTGACAGCGACGCGCGCGCCGCCCAGATGGACCGGGGATACTCCATCGTGACGCGCCGATAGCGCTCGAGCGCCTCGGCATCCCGCCTGAACGAGCGCAGCGCCTCGCCGGCGAAGAAGCCGGCGGCCGCCACCGCATCGTTACCGGGGAAGAGGCGTGGCACGCGTTCGAAGCTGGCGAGCGCCGCGTCGAGGTCGGCGGCGGCGCGCCCCTTGGTCATGGCGATGCGGCCCGCGAGGACGTGGGCCATCGGCGCCGAGTCGGTGTCCGGGTATTCCTTCAGGAGCTTGTCCACCGCCGCCTGCGACTGCTCGAGGTCGTGCGCGGTCTCGAGCTGGTACTGGGCGATCTGCAGCAGGGCGTTGTCCGCCACGCTGCTGGAGGCGAACGAGTCGACAACGGCCTGGAGATCCTTCAGCGCTTCCGAGTAGCGGTGGTTCTGCAGGAAGCTCATGCCGCTGTCGAACTGCCGGCGTGCGAACTCCTCGTTGTTCTGCTGGGCGCCGGCCGACACGCCGAGCGCGGCGACCAGGGCGATGACAAGACGGGGGGACGTCATGCTCATTTGATTAGGGCGACGCTAGTCTGGCCGGCACGCACCGTGGCGAAGTAGCTCTTCACCACCTCGCCGGCACACGAGATGTCCACGCGGTACTGTCCGGCGGCAATCTCCGGAATCACCAGCGGGGGATTCCCGAGCTTGCGCTCGCCGATCATGACCTCGCACGTTTCCTGCGCGCTGCGCACGTCGAGCTTGCCCAGCCCCGGCGCGGACCATTCGAACCCCTGGCTCGGCGTGCCCTCGACGCGCACCGTCTGGCGCAGGAAGTACTTCGGGGCGGACACGACGAGCGCCTTGCCAGCCGCTGCCTTGAACTCGTGGGTCGCGCTCGTCCCCGACACTTCCTTGCCGGCATCGAGCACCTGGAACGGATAGCCACCCGCCATCGACACCGGGACCATCGGCACCGCCACCGGCTTCGGCGCGGCGGCCGGCACCACGTCCGGGGCCTTCGGCGGCGCGGTTGGCGCGGCCGGTGTGGCGGCGGCCGGCGTGGTCGACTCCGGTGCCGGCGTGGGCTTCGGCGCCTCGGACGGCGCCGAGGGCTGCACGGCGGCCTGCTGCGGCGCCGGCGGCCTGCCGAACAGCAAGTACCCGCCCGCGCCGAGCACGACGACGGCAGCCACCGCCGCGGGTACGAGCCACTTGTTGCCTGAGGGCGCGGCGTCGGAGACGCCGGCGGCGCTGAGCGCCTGCTGCGCCGCCTCGCCGACCTGCGTCGAGGTGCCGCGCGTGGCTCCGGACTGATCGCGCAGCTTCTGCAGATCCTCGTGGATCTGCTTCATCATCTGCGTGTTCGCGAAGCGCGTCTCCTCCAGCTCGGAGGCCGTGCCCGCGGCCGGCAGGTTGCGCCGGATCAACTGCAGCTCGCGGCTGAACGCGTCGGCCTTCAGGAAGCGCTCGTCCGGGTTCTTCGCAAGCGCCTTCATCACCGCCGAGACGAGCTGCGGCGGCAGCCCCTGCACGTAGGTCTCGATCGGCGTGGGGTCGTCCTTCAGGATCTTCAGGATGACGGCGGTGGGCGCTTCCGCCTCGAACGGCTTGTGGCCCGACAGCAGCTCGTAGAGCATCACGCCGGTGGAGAAGATGTCGGCACGGCCATCGACCGAGTCGCTGCCGCCCACCTGCTCCGGCGACATGTACGACGCGCTGCCGAGCACATCGCCCTGGCGGGTGAGGTTCGAGCTGGTGAGCTTCGCGATGCCGAAGTCGAGCAGCTTCACCGACCCGTCTTCGAGGAGGAACACGTTGTCGGGCTTCACGTCCCGGTGCACCACCCCCTGGTCGTGCGCGTAGCTCAGCCCGTCGCACAGCTGGGCGACGATGTTCAGCTTGTCGTCGAGGGAGAGCGGGGGCGCCTCACGCATGCGCGCGCCGAGCGGCGTGCCGCGCAGGAACTCCATCACGATGTAGGGCGTGTTCGACTCTTCGGCGAACTCGAAGATCGTGACGATGTTGCGGTGATTGAGCTTAGCCGCGGCGCGGGCTTCGCGGTAGAAGCGCGGCCGCATCTGCTCGGTGTCCTCGGTGAAGTCGGTCAGCATCAGCTTGATGGCGACTTCGCGATCCAGCACCGGGTCGAACCCGCGGTACAGGACACCCATCCCGCCCTTGCCGACCTTTTCGAGAACCTGATAGCGACCGATCTTGTCGAGCTGCTTGGGGGCGTCCATCACTCAATTCCGCTCGTCTTGTCCAATGTCAGGGTCACCGTGATCGAGCCACGAGGGCCGCGGGCCACGGAGAAGTGCAGGGTGGACTCCGGTTCGCCATAGGCGCGCCGCACACCCCGGAGAAATACGTCGGTCAACGAATCACCAATCAGGTGTTCGTCTGGAATGCCGAGCAGTTCCGCACAGCCCGGTGAGGCGGCCGTGACGACCAGCTCCGCATTGGCCACCAGTTGTGCGCCGGCCACGGTCGACGACGGCAGTTCGGCGCCCGGAGTGGCGATCCCCTGCAGGTGCGACAGCGCCGCGGCGAACGTGGAATCCCCCGGCATGATGCCCGACGGATCCTGGAACGCGCGCACATCGCCGGCGAGCATGGTGGCGTCGGGATCGACCGGGTCGTGCCAGCTGCCCAGGGTGGACGCGTCGCGCGACGCCGGAGCCATCAGCGTCGAATCCATGTGGCCGCCGAGCGTCGTGTCGTGCGGGGCCGAGACCTGCGTCTGATCCAGCCGCTCGGGCATCAGCATGTGCCGCGGCACGCTGACGGTGTCGTCGAAGGCCGCCTTCCCGCGCGGCACGGGCGTGAAGTTCTGCGCGCGCGGCGGCGGAGGCGGCGGTACCCGCTGCGGCGGGGGCGGCGGCGGTGCCGTGGTCCGCCGGCCGGGCAGCGGCGTCGGCTCGGGCTTCCAGCGGCCGGGCTGCGGGGTGACCGGCACCGTGGGCCGGGCCACCTTTGGTTCCGGCCTGAAGCGATCGATGTCGTAGGAGGGCGGGGCCGGCGGAGGCGGCGCCTGGCGGCGCGGGTCGCTGCCGCGGCTCACATGGGCGTCGACCGGTCGCGGCTGCTCCTCGACGTAACGCAGCTGCAGGTGCCCCATCTGGACCAGGTCGCCCGGGAGCAGCACCTGCTCGCGCGTCTTCTCCCCGTTGACCAGCACGCCGTTGCGGCTGTCCAGGTCGCGCACGCTCACACCGTGGACGTTGGCCACGATCTCCGCGTGCCGCCGGGAGAGCAGCGGGTCGGGTTCACTCACATGACAGGACGGATCGCGGCCGATGGTGATGCTGCCGACCAGCAGGATCTCGCGCTCCGAGCGTCCGTTGCCGATGATGAGTTTGCGAATCACGATGGCACCAACATGGAGTGGACGCGGCCGAGGGCGGCGAGGACCTCTGCGCACGTCTGATACCGGGCTTCGGGGGCCTTCTCGAGCGCCTTCATGAGCACGGACGCCAGCGGTGCCGGTGCCTCGCCCGTCGTCAGCGCCTCCGGCGGGTCGTGCAGGATGGCCTGCAGGGAGAGCGGCAGGTTCCGGCGCGAGAACGGGGGACGGCCGGTCAGGATCAGGTACGCGACCGCGGCTGCGGAGAAGATGTCGGAGCGCTCGTCCACCCGCTTGCCTTCGGCCTGTTCCGGCGACATGTAGCCGGGCGACCCGACGACGGCGCCGTTGGCGGTCAGCGTGGAGTGCTGCAGGCGGGCGAGGCCGAAGTCGAGGATCTTCAGGCGGCCGTCCGGCTGCACGATGATGTTGGCCGGCTTGATGTCGCGGTGGACGGCGCCGGCGGCGTGGGCGGCCTCCAGGCCCGAGTACAGCTGGATGATCAGGTCG
This sequence comes from Vicinamibacterales bacterium, assembly GCA_046331345.1. Taxonomy (GTDB): domain Bacteria; phylum Acidobacteriota; class Vicinamibacteria; order Vicinamibacterales; family CAVVIG01; genus CAVVIG01. The sequence continues at coordinate 20,849 of JAXLRA010000014.1, forward strand.
ACGCGCGTCGCCACGGGCAGGTCGGCATGCGTCCGGAGGTACTCGCCGAGCGACAGTCCCTCGATGAGTTCCATCGCAATGAACGGATGGCCGTGATCCTCGCCGGCGTCGAAGATGCGGACGATGTTCGGGTGCGCGAGGCGCGCCATGATGTGAGCTTCGCGGAAGAACCGCTCGCGGGCCTCGGGGTCGTGCTCCAGGTCGGCGGCAATCACCTTCACGGCCACGGTGCACTGGCGCACGCTGTCGTCGGCGGCGTACACCGAGCCGGCTGCGCCCCCCGCGATGCGCTCGCGGAGCGTGTACCGGCTCGCCGCCACGGGGACCGGTCCGGGACCGGCCGGGACCGGCATCATGCCTCGCGGCCTCCGAGCCGGAGCAGCAGGGCGGTCACGTTGTCGCGGCTGCCCTTGTCGAGCGCGGTATCGACCATCGTGCGGGTCGCGATCTTCAGGTCCTTCTGGTTCGTCGCGATCTGCGCCAAAGTGGTCTCGTCGACGGACCCGTGCAGGCCATCACTGCACAGCAGCACCACGTCGTCGACCTCGAGATCGTGCTCCGCCACGTGGACGTCCACCTGCTCGCGCGCCCCGAGCACGTTGGTCAGCACGTTGCGCATCGGGTGCTTGGCGATGTCCGCGGGGTTCATGCGCGGGTCGTGGGCCAGGATGGTGGCGGCCCAGGAGTCGTCGGCCGTCAACTGGCGGATGCGCCCCTTGCGAATCAGGTAGAGGCGGCTGTCGCCGACGTGCGCGACCGCCATCCGGGTGCCGTTGACCAGCGCGCCGACGATCGTCGTGCCCATCCCGTTGTAGTCGTCGTTGTTCTCGGCGGTGCGGAAGATGCGCCGGTTCGCGAGGTAGACCGCCGTTCTCAGGCGGTTCGCGTCGTAGGAGAGGCTCCGATCGATGCCGTACGGCCAGGAGAAATCGGTGTCGGCCGAGGAGCGGCGGATGAACGCGGAGATGGCCTCGATGGCCAGGGCAGACGCCACCTCGCCGGCATCATGCCCGCCCATGCCGTCAGCGACACAGAACAGGTTGACATCGAGGTCGGCGACGAACGCATCCTCATTGGTCTTGCGGACGCGTCCGACATCGGACACAGCACTGGCGTACAGCAACCACACCCTCCGGACCGGCAGGCCTCGGCAACTGGAACGTCTGAATTCGGTCTTCTGGAGACTTTTCGGACTATATGGGGGAAAGGATACCCCAACAATACTACTTAGGTAGTACAGATGGGCCGTTTTTTCCCACGCCGGTCAGGCGATCCGGGCGATGAGCTGGGTCCGGGTGTCCACCCCGACCTTGTCGAAGATGTGCGTCAGATGTTTCTTGATCGTCGTCGGCGAGGTGCCGAGGGTCATGGCGATGTCGCGGTTCCGGTAGCCGAGCAGCACCAGCTCGACCACGTCGGCCTCGCGCTTGGAGAGGCGATACCGTGTCCGGAACGCGCCCAGCGAGGTGCCGAGTTCTCGCACGCTGACCGCGATGTCGCTGCCGGTCTGGTCCAGCGGAATGACGTGCAGGTAGAACGGCTCGCCCCGCTGGCCGGTCAGCAGGCTCATCGTGGCGGCCGTGTCGAGCCGGTCCAGGTTCCGGATGTGATCGTGGAGGAGCACGGTCAGTTCGAGCCGGTACTTGGCCCGCAGCCGGTCCCGCAACTGCCGCGCCGCCTCGTTCACGTAGATGAGCTGCTGGCGCCGGAAGACCAGCACCGCGACCGACAGGGCGTCGACGATGGTCTCGAAGCGCGGGCGAGGCGCACGCGGCATCGATCGGGCGACCTTCTCTGTGTCGGCTGGCGCCGCTGCGCGAGGCACCGGCCGATCATAGCCGCTACGGCCTGACGCCGAGCCCCTTGAGGATGCTCGCCATCGGACACCAGCCGGTGATGCCGGACTGGGCCAGGTTCAGGCCGACGAACAGCGTGAACCAGAAGAAGCGCTCGTCGACATAAATGCCGAGCAGGACACTGGCGGCGACGAAACTGCCGCCAATCACGTGGATGTAGTTGTCGATGGTCATGCGCGGGCTCCTTCGGGCGTGAGGGCCGGAGCGTCGGCCGTCTTCGGCCGGTGTGTCAGGTAATAGGTAATGGGCACGGTCATGCGCGAGAGCAGCAGCGAGGCCACCTCGCCGGCCATCAGCGAGATGGCGAGCCCCTGGAAGATCGGGTCGAACAGGATCACCGCCGAGCCGACGATGACCGCGGCCGCGGTGAGCGCCATCGGGCGGAAGCGGACGGCACCCGCGTCCACCACGGCCTGCTCGAGCGGCATGCCGTCGCGGACACGCAGCTCGATGAAGTCGACGAGGATGATCGAGTTGCGCACGACGATGCCGGCACCGGCGATGAAGCCGATCATCGACGTGGCGGTGAAGAACGCGCCGAGCGCCGCGTGCGCCGGCAGGATGCCGACCAGCGAGAACGGAATGGCGAGCATGATCGTCATCGGGCTCTTGAACGACTGGAACCAGCCGACCACGAGGATGTAGATCAGCACCAGCACGGCCGCGAAGGCGACGCCGAGGTCGCGGAAGACCTCGTAGGTGATGTGCCACTCGCCGTCCCACTTCATCGCGTACTTCGTGGAGTCGAAGGGCTGGTGCGTGTTGTAGATCTCCAGGCCGTAGCCGTCGGGCAGGGTGACCGACGCCAGCGCGCGATTCATGGCGAGGATGGCGTAGACCGGGCTCTCGACCTCGCCGGCGACATCCGCGGTCACGTAGGTCACCGGCCGCAGGTTCTTGTGATACACGGTCTGTTCCTCGACCGTCCGGACGGTGCGTGTGAGTTCGCCGACTGACGCCTGATGCGGCCCGACCCGCAGGCTCCTGACGGCGTCGAGCGAGCCACGCGCCTCGCGCGGCAGCCGCAGCACGACCGGCACCGCCTCGCGGGCACGGTCGTCGTGGAGCAGGCCGGCGACGCTGCCCTCACCGGCCATCTGCACCACGCCGGCGACAGCCGCGGCAGAGACGCCGGCGGCGGCACTCTTCTCCATGTCCACGTCGAGGCGCAGCCGCGTCCGCGGCGCGTCCACGTACCAGTCGGCATCGACGACGCCGACGGTCGTGTCGAACACGCGGCGGATCTCCCGCGCCAGCGCCAGGCGCTGCGGCTCATCCGGGCCGTAGACCTCGGCCACGATCGTCTGCAGCACTGGCGGTCCCGGTGGAACCTCGACGACCTGAATCGTGGCGTTCAGCGCCTGCGCCACCGGCACCAGCCGTTCGCGCAGCCGCCTCGCGATGTCGTGGCTCTGCTCGTCGCGCTCCTCCTTGTCGGTCAGCAGCACCTGCAGGTCCGCGAGGTTCGGCTCGCGCCGCAGGAAGTAGTGCCGGACCAGCCCGTTGAAGGTGTACGGCGACGAGGTGCCGGTGTAGCTCTGGATGCTGGTGACGTCGGCATCCAGCAGGGCCTCGTGCGCCAGCGCATCGGCGGCCGCCGCGGTGGTTTCGAGCGGCGTGCCCTCGGCCATGTGCAGCACGACCTGCAACTCGCCCTTGTTGTCGAACGGGAGCATCTTCACGGTGACGAGCCCCGTGGGGACCGTGACGACCGCGAGTGCCAGCAGCACCGCCACGCCGATGAGGAACGTCCAGCGGGCTTTGGGTTCGGCGATCAGCCGCGACATGAAGCGCCGGTAGGCGGCCGTCATCCGGTCTTCGGCGTGCTCGGCATGACCGTGCGCGCGGGTAAGCAGCCGGAGCGACGCCCACGGGGTCACGATGAATGCGACGATGAGCGAGAAGACCATGGCCGCGGTGGCGCCGACCGGGATGGGCCGCATGTAGGGGCCCATCAGGCCGCCGACGAAGGCCATCGGCAGGATCGCGGCGATGACGGCCAGCGTGGCGAGGATCGTGGGGTTCCCGACTTCGTCGACCGCGCGAACCGCCACGGCCGCCGCGTCCACGTCGTGGTCGCTCTCGCGCATGTGGCGCACGATGTTCTCGACCACGACGATGGCGTCGTCCACCAGGATGCCGATGGAGAAGATGAGCGCGAACAGCGTGATGCGGTTCAGCGTGTAGCCGTAGAGATAGAACACGAAGAGCGTCAGCGCCAGCGTGACGGGAATGGCGGTCAGGACGACCAGCGACTCGCGGCGCCCGAGCACCAGCCAGATCAGGATCGAGACCGACACCACCGCCAGGAACATGTGGTAGAGCAGTTCGTTCGACTTCTGTTCTGCCGTTGCCCCGTAGTCGCGCGTGACGGCCACATCGAGATCGGCGGGAAGGATGTAGCCGCGGGCGGTGTCGACCTTCTCGCGCACGGCGCGGGTCAGCTCGATGGCGTTCACGCCCTTCCGCTTGGCGATGGACAGCGTGACCGCCGGCCGTGCGTCGCCCGCCTTCGTGTGCTGCCGCACGTAGTCAGTCGGCTCGCTGCCACCGTCGACCAGCGTGGCCACGTCACGCAGCCAGACGGGGCCTCCGGCCGACTGGCCGATCACCGTGCGCGAGAGCGCGTCGGTGGTCGTGGGGAAAGTGCCCGTGTCGACTCGTGTGGCCGCGTTGCCGGTCACTACCGTGTTGCCGGGAAGCCGGACGTTGCTGGCCGCCAGGGCCTGCTGCACGGCCAGCGGGTCGAGGCCACGCGCCGCCAGTGCGGCGGGATCGAGCTGGACACTGATCTGGCGCGTGCGTCCACCGATCAGGCTGACCTCAGCGATGTCGGGCAGTTCCTTGAGCAGGTCGTGCAGCTGCGCCGCGAACTGCCGCACCTGCACGTCGTCGTATCCGGGCCCCGACAGCGTGAGGGCCATGACCGGCACGTTGTCGATCGAGCGGGCCTGCACTACCGGTTCCGAGGCGCCGGGCGGCAGCAGCGCGCGGTTGGCCGCCAGCTTCTCGTTCAGGCGGACGAGCGCCTTCTCCTCGTCCTCGCCGACGAGGAAACGGACGACGACCATGGCGCGGCCGGCGCTGGACGTCGAATAGAGATACTCGACCCCGGGCACTTCCCACAGGAGCTTCTCGATGGGGCGTGTCACGCGCTGCTCGATCTCCGCGGGCGAGTTCCCCGGCATCTCGACGAAGACGTCGACCATGGGCACGATGATCTGGGGCTCTTCCTCGCGCGGCAGGGCGATGACAGCCCAGACGCCGAGCAGGAGAGACGCCAGCATCAGCAGCGGCGTGAGCTTCGAGTGCGTGAACGCAGCGGCGAGCCGTCCGGCCGCACCAATCCTGAACGTGCTCATCGGACCGCTCCCGCCCCGCTCGCGGACACCTGCACGCGGCGCCCGTCGGTCAACGTGGGCGGCGGCGCGTCGACCAGGGCCTCACCCTCCGCCACGCCGGCGAGGAGTTCGACGTCGGAGCCGTGGCCGGCTGCGGTGGATACGGCACGCAGGTGTGCGAGGTCCTTGTCGACCACGTAGACGAACGCGAGCTGTCCGCGGCGGACGATGGTGGAGGCTGGCGCCACCAGCCCCTTCCGGGACGGCCCGGCCACCCGGATGCGCGCGAACGCGCCCGCGCGCGCGCTGACGCCGTCGGGCAGGTCGACCTTGACGAGAAAGGCGTGGGAGGCGGGGTCGACGCGTGCGATCTCCGTGACGCGCGACGGCCGCCAGGCCGGCGCCTCGGCGGAAGCGTCCACCGAGACCTCGACGGCGGTCCCGACCTGCACCTGCGCCGCTCGCGACTCGTCGAGCACCGCGTCGACCCGGAAGCTCGCAGGATCCTCGAGCACGAGGATGGGCGCGCCCGGCGTCGCCATGGTGCCTGGATCGAGCAGCCGCTGGCTGACTACGCCGTCGAAGGGCGCCGTCAGCTGCGTATAGCTGAGGGCCGTGGAGGCCGCTGTGCCAGCGGCACCGGCGGCATCGCGTCCCGCCTGTGCCGCGGCACGCTGCGCTTCAGCGGATCGAAGCTGCGCTTCCGCACCGGCGAGCCCGGCAACGGCCTGGTCGAGTTCCTGCGCCGTGGCCGACTTCTTCGCGGCGAGATCCGCGAGGCGCTGATGGGTGGCGCGTGCCAGGGTCAGTGCCGCGCGTGCGGCGGCCACGCCGGCGTCGGCCGCGACGAGCGACTGCTCGGCGGCCGCGGACGAAGACACGGCGCGATCCAGGTTCGCGCGCATCTCGCGCGCGTCGAGCTCGACGAGCGGCTGGCCCTTCTTCACGGGCGTTCCCGCCGCGACATGGACGGCAACTACTGGCGCCATGACGCGGCTCGCGATCGTGGCGGTGAACCGCGCGCGCACGATACCCCCGGCTTCGAAGGTGGCCGGCACGTCGGCGACCCGCGCGCGCCCTGTCGACACGGGGACCGGGTCGGCCGCGGCGGTCCGTGCCGCCGGGCTGGTGTCCCCACCGGTGCATGCGGCAGTCGCGGCCGTGACCAGGAGCAGTGATACGAACGACGCGTGTCTCACAGTGGTGTCCTCGAACTGAAGCGGTCGGTTACTCGCGGCCAAGCGCGCGTTTCAACTGGGCGCCGGCGATCAGGGCGTCGACGACGGCCGTCACGCGCTGCGTGTCGGCGTCGAGCACGGCCGTCGCGGAACGCAGCACGTCGTTCACCGGCGCGAGGCCGGCCTCGTAGCGATCGCGGACGATGCGCTGGCTCTCGCGGGCCTGGGCGACGGCCGCCTCCGCGACGTGCTGACGCGCGTTAGCCGCACGGAGCCGTTCGACGGCCGTGAGCACATCCACCTGCACCTGCGCCCGCACATCGTCGAGTTCCGCCGCGGCGCGTGCCGCCGCCGCGGCCGCAGCCGCGAGTCCGGCCCGTTCTGCGCCGGCGAGCGGCAGGCTCCACCGCAGTTCGCCGCCCACGATCCACGACGAGGCGCGGTCCGCGATGCTGGTGCCCGCCAGATCCACGGTCGCCTGCGCAGCGACCCGGGGGAGGAATGCGGCACGCGCGCCGCGGCGGCTCGCGTCGGCCGCCTCGCGGGCCCCGGCGGCGCGCCGCAGTTCAGGTCTGCGTGACTCGGCTTCTGCGAAGAGATCGGAGAGGGCGCTGAGCGCCGGCATCGGTGTGCGCGCGGGCTCGACTGCCTCGAACATGCGACCAATCGCTGCGCCCGACAGCCGATTGATCTGCGCGCGTGCGATGGCGATCTGTCCGTCCAACTGGATCGAGCGCTGCTCCAGATCGGCGACGAGGACGGCGAGGGCGAGGACATCCGCCTCGGTCGCCAGTCCGGCGTCGCGCCGGCGGGTGGCACGCCTCAGGTCCTCGCGTCCCGCCTCCAGGGCCGCCGACGTGGCGTGCTTCAGCGACTGGGCCATCAGCATCTGTCCGTACGCGTCGACGGCGGCGACGGCGACCGCCTGCGAGGCTTCCGCCACGCCGCTCTCCGCCATCCGCGCGCGTGCACCCGCTCCGGCCAGCGCTGCCGACCGTGCACCACCGTCGAACAGGACGTGCTCCATGGCGGCAGCCGCGTGAAAGGCGCCGATCGCGTCCGGGTGGTTCAGCTGATCGACCGCGAAGTCCGACGCCGCGAAGCGCCTGCTGGCGAGCAGCGAGCCGAAGACGAAGATGGGCTGATTCCCGCGCTGCCAGCCTTCCGACAGCGTCAGACGCGGAAACCGTGCGGCACCGGCCGCACCGACACCCGCGGCGGCTTCAGTCGCGCCCGCACGCGCCACGCGCACGAGCGGGTTCGCCGCCTGGGCGTCCTGGATGACCCGCTCCAGCGTGAGCGTGATAGGGGGCTGTTCCTGCGCGTGCGCGGGGACGACGGGAGTGACGCAGAGTGCAACGAGCACGGCGAGAGCAGGGCGGGGCATTGCCGGACAGATGCACTGGCGTTTGCGTTGGTGACACGGCGTACAATCTGGGCGTGACTGTCACCAATCAGGAGCCCGCGCATCCCTCCCATGCCGAGGGCATCCGCGCCGAGTATGCGGACCTGGTGCGCAGGGCTGCTGCCGGCGACACGGCGTCGATGGAACGCCTGCTGATGCGTGCGCAGGAAGTGGCGTACCGCTTCAGCCTGCTGGTCTGCGGACATCCCGAGGACGCCGAGGACGTGATGCAGGACGCGCTCCTCAACACCTATCGCCATGTGGGGCAGATCAAGGACCCGGAGGCGTTCCGCACCTGGCTCTACCAGACGGTCCGCAATGCCTGCCTGATGAAGCGCCGCCGCCGCGTGGACGAACCGGCCTCGATGACCTCCATCGAACAGGGAGGCACGGACGCGTCAGGCGAACCGATGGCGGTCGACCTGCCGGACCAGAGCGGGCGGCCTGCCGACCAGCAGGTGTTCGACTCGTGGCTGAGCGGACGGCTTCGCGCGGCGCTGGCGACACTGCCCGCGGGCTACCGGGTCATCGTCGTGCTCCGTGAGATCGAAGGGCTCTCCACCCGCGAGGTGGCCACGATCACGGGGTTCTCGGAAGCCAACGTGAAGCAGCGGCTGCATCGCGCACGGATGATGCTGAAGGCATCGCTGGAGGATCTATGACCGACACGGTGAGTCCGGCATGTGCGGCCGTTCTGGGCGGCATCTCCGGCTATCTCGACGGCGAACTTGCCTCCACGGAGTGTGACGCCATCGAACAGCACTGTCAGACCTGTGCGAGTTGTATGGCGGTCGTCGCAGGGCTGCGCGAGACCATCGGCCTGTGCCGCGGTGCCGTCGTCGCGGAGCTGCCCGATGCCGTGCGGCAGAAGGCCCAGGACAGCGTCGCGCAGTTGCTGAAGAACGGGCACCTCTAGGACACAACGCTGATTGGGCGGGCGCGGGCGTTGCGCCGGGCGCGACTCAGCTCGCGGCCGGCCGTGCCACTGATTCGTGGCTCGGGGTGCTGAGACGGCCGCCGGGCATCCGCACCTCGAGGACGGTCCCGTCCGGAGACGACGCGGCCACGCGGATGGTGCCCTGGAAGAGGCGCACTACTTCGCTGGCAATCGAGAGGCCCAGGCCGGCACCGCCCGTTCGCCGGTTGCGTGAACGCTCCACCCGGTAGAAACGCTCGAAGACCTTCTCGCGGTCGGCGTCCGGAATGCCGTGACCGGTGTCCGCGACCCGAAGCACCGTCTGGGCGCTCGTCCACTCGTCGGCTCCCGCCTCGTCGACCTCCGCACTCACGGTGACGGTGCCGCCCGGCCGGTTGTACTGCACGGCATTGCGCACGAGGTTGTCCACGACCCTCGCGAGGAGCATGCGGTCGGCGTAGATCACGGTGTCGGGCATCGGCTGGATGGACACGGTCACCTGCCGTTCCTCCGCCAGGCGCGCCACGTTCGCCGCGACCTCGTGGGCCAGCGGCTCCAGCTCGACTTCCGTGGCACCGACCGTGTGCCCTTCCTGCGCGCGCACGAGGATCATCAGCTGCTCGGTCATGTCGGCCAGCTGCTGGATGCGTTCGCGTACGACCACGAGGCTCTCGCGATAGTCGGCGGCCAGCCGCGGCCGCTTCAGCGTGACGTCGATCTCGCCGAGCATGGCGGTCAGCGGGCTGCGCAGTTCGTGCGAGGCGTCGGCGGCAAACCGCCGGTTGGCTTCCACCGACCCGTGCAGCCGCTCGAGCATCTCGTTCAGCAGCGCGGTCATCCGGCCGAGTTCGTCGTTCACGACCGGCCTGTCGAGGCGGGCGGAGAAGTCGCCATGGGCGATGAGCGCGGCGCGCTCCGTCACGTGCGCGACCGGCTCGAGCGCCCGGGTGGCGAGGACGTAGCCGACGACGGTGGTCAGGGCGAGGCCGAGCAGCGAGAGGCCGAGCAGCATCCACGCCACCCTGTTCAGCGTGGCGAGGAGCGGCTCCATGAACAGCCCGACGGCGACGACGTACGGCTGCCCATCCTTCCGCGTGGTGAGGGCCACGACGCGAGCGGGATGCCCGCCGGCGTCGACGCTGATGATCGGCGCCTTTCCTTCCAGCGCGGCCCGCTGCACCGCGGGTGGCACGAGCGCCGGCCCGTGGGCGAGCACGGCGGACTGCGACAGCAGTTCTCCCTGCGCGGAGTAGAGCTGCGCGAACTTGCCTGCGAACTTGCCCGCGACTTCCTCGGCGGGGAACTCGTGGAAGTGGATGCCGACCGCGCCGTCGGTGGCCGAGGCCAGCTCCGTGCCGGCCAGGGTGCGGAGCTGCTCGTCGAGGTCCCGGAACAGGAAGGCGCGCGTGCCGGCGTAGACCCCCACGCAGAGCAGGGCGAGCACACAGCCGAAGGCGGCAGTCCATCGCAGCGTGAGGCGGGTGCGAAACGACAGCGTACGCATGTGTCCCTCAGGCCGATTGCTTCAGCATGTACCCGAGACCGCGGATGGTCTGAATCAGCGTACCGGGCACGCCGACACCGATCAGCTTGCGTCGAAGATACCCGACGTAGACGTCGGCGACGTTGGAAAACGGATCGTAGTCGTTGCCCCAGACATGGTCGGCGAGCTGCGTTCTCGAGACGATGGTCTCCGCCCGGCGCATCAGGAACTCCAGCAGGCGGTACTCGGTGGCACTCAGGTGCAGTTCCTGCTGGCCGGCCCGGACCTGGTGCGTCTCGAGGTCCATGACGAGCGGTCCGTACGCGAGCGTCGCGTTGACGTGGCGCGAGCGGCCGCGGCGGGTCAGCGCACGCAGGCGCGCCAGCAGTTCGTCGAACGAGAATGGCTTGGTCAGGTAGTCGTCGGCGCCGAGGTCGAGCCCGTGCACCCGGTCGGACACGCCGTCCCTCGCGGTGAGCATGAGGATGGGGGTGTCGACGCCGGCTTCGCGGAGCTGCTGGCACACGGCGAACCCGTCCCTGCCACCGGGCAGCATCACATCCAGCAGGATGATGTCGTACTCCGCCCCGTCAGCCAGCGCCTCGGCCGAGTCCGCGTCCTCGGCCAGGTCGACCACGTGGTTCTCCTCCCGCAGGCCGCGCAGCAGGAACCGGCTGATGGTCGGGTCGTCTTCGACGACAAGGATATGCACGCCTCCCCCATTCTATGGCGTGAGCCACTGGGGCCGTTCGCTGGTCCGACTCACTCGTCCCCGTCCGGTGCCACACGCGACTCGATGAGTTCGTATAGCGTCGGCAGGACGATCAGTGTCAGCAGGGTGGAGGTGACGATGCCGCCGATCACGACCGTCGCCAGCGGACGGCTGATCTCGGCGCCGGCTCCGTGCGACAGCGCCATCGGGATGAACCCGAACATCGCGACCGTTGCCGTCATCAGCACCGGCTTCAGCCGGGTCGAGGCGCCGCTCAGGATGGCGTGCCGCAGCCCGAGGCCGTTCTCCCGCAGGCGGTTGACCGCCGACACGAGCACCACGCCGTTCAGCACCGCCACACCGAAGAGCGCGATGAAGCCCACCGACGCGGAAAGGTTCAGGTTCAGCTGCCGGATCCACAGCGCCGCGATGCCGCCGACCAGCGCGAACGGCACGTTCATGATGACGAGCCCCGCCTGGCGGACCTTGCCGAACGTGACGAAGAGCAGCAGGAAGATGATGGCGAGCGACAGCGGAATGACGATCGTCAGCCGCTGCATGGCGCGCTGCTGGTTCTCGAACTGGCCGCCCCATTCGATGTGATAGCCGGCCGGCAGTTCCACGCGCTTCGTGACCTCCTGCTGCGCTTCCGCGACGAAGCTGCCCATGTCGCGGCCGCGCACGTTGGTCTGCACCACCAGGCGCCGCTGCGCGCTCTCGTGGTTGATGGCCTCGGGACCCTGCACCTCGGACACCGCGGCCACCGCGGATACCGGGACACGCTCGCCACCGGGTCCCGTCAGCAGGAGGTTGCTGATCGCGGCCGAGTCGCTGCGCATGGTGGCCGGATACCGCAGGACGACCGGGAAGCGCCTCGCGCCATCGAGCACCTCGCTCGCTTCCATGCCGCCGATGGCGGTCTCGACCACCTCGCGCACGTCGGCCACGTTGAGCCCGTAGCGCGCGATGCGCGCGCGGTCGATGTCCAGCTGGATCTGCGTGGCACCCGAGAGCACTTCCACCTGGAGGTCGGCGTTGCCCTGCACGTGGTCGATCGACTGCCGCACCTGTTCCCCGAGCTTCTCGAGCACGGCCGCATCGGGTCCGAAGATCTTCACGGCCACGTCCGCCTTGACGCCCGACACCACTTCGTCGAGGCGCATGGCCATCGGTTGCGTGAAGTTGAACGTTACGCCCGGCACGTCGGTCAGTTCCGCCGCGAGCGCTTCGATCAGCTGCTCCTTGTTCCGCCCCGTCGTCCACTCCTCGCTCGGGTGGAGGATCACGTAGACGTCGCCCTGATAGATCGACATGGCCTCGGTGGCCACGTCGGGCCGACCGATCTTGGTGACGACGGTCTTCACCTCCGGGAAGGCCCGCACCACCTTCTCGACTTCGGTCGAGAGTGCCACCGATTCCTGGAGCGACACCGACGGCAGCTTGCGGGTCTCGATCAGGATCGAGCCTTCATCCAGCTTCGGCATGAATTCCGTGCCGAGGAACGGGACCGACGCCAGGGCCGCGCTGACGACCACGAGGGCCACCGCCAGGGTGCGCCCCTTGTGGTTCATCGCATCGGACAGGTGCCGGCCGTAGCGGTTGCGCAGCGCGGTGAACCACGCCCCTTCGTGCTCCTTGTGCGGCTTCAGGAAGAAGGAGGCGAATACCGGTACCGCGGTCAGCGACAGCAGCAGCGAGCCGAGCAGCGCCGAGCACACCGTGATCGCCATCGGCTTGAACATCTTTCCCTCGAGCCCCTCGAGCGCGAAGATCGGGATGTAGACGGCGATGATGATCAGCACGCCGAACAGGATCGGCCGGGCCACCTCGGTGGCGGCTTCCGTGGCCCGGCGGATCGTCCGGTGGTGTGCCGATTCGTCCGCCACGGCGTGGTGGTCGGCCTCCTGCCCGTGCCGCACGAAGTTCTCGATCATGACGACCGCGCCGTCGACGAGCAGGCCGAAGTCGATGGCGCCGAGTGACATGAGGTTCGCCGAGACGCCGAACAGCTTCATGCCGATGAAGCCGACCAGCATCGACAGCGGGATGATCACCGCCGTGATGAGTGCCGCCCTGACGTTCCGGAGGAACACGAAGAGGACGACGACGACCAGCAGCGACCCTTCCATGAGGTTCTTCTTCACCGTGGCCGACGTGCGGTCGATCACCTCGGTCTGGTCGTAGAAGGGCTTCAGCGTGAGCCCCTTCGGCAGCGAGCTGGCGAGGTCGGTGATGCGTGTCTTCACCCGGTCGGCGACGACCTTGCCGCTCTCACCCTTGAGCATGATCACCATGCCCGCGACGGTCTCACCCCGGCCGTCGCGCGTGACGGCACCCTGCCGTGGCATCGCGCCGAGTTCGACCGAGGCGACGTCGCCGACGAGCACCGGGACCCCTTCGGCCGACGACACCACGATCCGTTCGAGATCCTTCTCGTCGGCCGCCAGGCCGACGCCGCGGACGGTATAGCGCTCGGAGCGGTGTTCGATGAAGCCGCCGCTGAAGGAGGCATTGTTCGATTCGATCGCGTTGTAGACCTGGCGAAGCGAGAGGCCGTAGCGATCCAGCTGCCGCGGGTCGACCACGACCTGGTATTGCCGGGTCTGGCCGCCCCACGAGTTGATCTCGCTGACGCCCGGAACGGACCGCAGCCGCGTCCGCAGATCCCAGTCGTGAACCGTCTTGCGCTCCATCGGGTCGATCTCGTCGCCCTCGATCAGGTACTGGTAGATCTCGCCGAAGGCGGTCGCCACCGGGCCCAGCGTCGGCGCGAGCCCCGCGGGGATCCGGCTGCGCGCTTCGAGCAGCCGCTCGTTGACCAGCTGCCGCGCCATGTACACGGCTACCGTGTCGTCGAACACCACCGTCACCATGGACAGCTCGAACTTGGAAATCGAGCGCACTTCCTGGGTGCCGGGAACGCCCATCAGGGCGGTCTCGATCGGATAGGTGACCCGTTGTTCCACCTCGGTGGAGGTGAGGCCCGGCGCCTCGGTGACCACCACGACCTGGTTGTTCGTCAGGTCGGGAAAGGCCTCCACCGGCAGGTCGCGGTACGCGATGACCCCGGTGAGGACGAGGGCGGCAAGGCACAGCAGCACGAAGAGTCGCTGCCGCAGGCCCATCGCGACGAATCGTTCGACGACGCCCATGAGCTACTCTCCCGTGTCTGCCGACTTGAGCAGTTCCGACTTCAGGATGAACGCCCCGCCGGTCACGACCTTCTCGCCGGCCTGGAGCCCGCGGCGCACGACGACCTGTCCCTCGTGCTCGGGCCCGAGTTCCACCGGGCGGACGCGGAAGCGGTTGCCGGCCTCCGCGACGAAGACCGACGGCTGGCCGCTGATGGTCTGCACCGCGGTAGCGGCGATGGTCAGCACCGGACGCGGCTGCTGTTCGCCGACTTCGACCGTGGCGTACATCTCCGGTTTCAGGCGTCCGTCGGGGTTGGGGACCTCGCACCGGATGGTGACGCGCCGTGTCTTCGGATTCACCGACTCGCCGACGTAGGTCACCTTGCCGGTGAACACATCGCCCGGGTAGGCAGCCACGTGGACGTTCACGGGCCGGCCGACCTGCGCGCCGCTGATGTGGGCTTCGTCGAGCTCGGCCAGCACCCACAGCGTGGAGAGATCCGAAACGACGAAGAGCAGGGAGCCCGGGTTGACGGCGGTGCCCTGCGTGGCCAGCCGCTCCAGCACGACGCCGCCGAACGGCGCACGGATCGGAATCTGCTCGCCCGACTCACCGGTGGGATCCTCGCCGTTGGTGACGCCGAGATGCTCGAGTTCCTCTTCGGCGCGACGAACCTCGGTCCGGCCCATGTTCAGGCCCTCTTCCGCAGAGACGCGGTTGGCCTGAGCGCGTTGCACCTCCTGCAGGGCGATGGCCTTGTCGGCGTACAGCCGCTCGGCACGGGCCTGCGCGTCGGTGGCGTAGCGCAGTTCCGTGACGAGCCGCCGCTCGTCGGCCTTGGCCTTGCGGTAGCCGGCCCACGCGTCGTGCACGGCGTGGCTGTGCAGGCTGGCCAGCAGCTGATTGCCGCGCACGCGGTCGCCCACCTGCGCTTTCATCTCGACCACGATGCCCTCGGCGAGCGAGCCGATGCGGGCCGTCTTCGTCTCGTTGATGGCCACGATCCCGGGTGCCTCGACGGCGTCGGCGCGCGGCACCTCGGTCGCGTCCACCAGCACGAGCCCGGCGCGCTGCTGCGCCTGTTCGTCGAGGATGACCATGTCCGGCGCCCGGGTGGGGGCCACATCCGCGGCAGCCGCCTGCGCGGCCTGTTCCGGGGCAGAGGAGCAGCCGGTCGCAGCCACAGCCAGCACGGAGGCTGTCGCCACGGCCGACAGGGTCAGCGGCAGTCTGGTGAAGAGCGTCACGGGATGTCCTCCTGCCCTACGGCAAAGCGAGCTTCGATGGCGGCGACGTAGGCGTCCACGGCAAGGGCCAGGGCTTCGCGCCGGACGTCGGCGTAGATGCGTTCGGCGTCGACCAGCTTCAGTACGTCGGTCGCGCCCTCGCGGAACATGGCCTGGGCGGCGTTGCGCACCCCTTCCGCAGGCACGAGCAGATCGCGGCGTACCCGGGTCAGGCTCTCCGCCAGCTGCGTGGCTGCCGACATGGCGGCCCGCGCTTCGGCGACCGCACGCGTGTGCGCCGCCTCCCGCTCGGCCGATGCCGAGCGGACACCCGCCTCGGCAACCGCCCGGGCCTGGGCGTTGTGGTCGAACAGCGGAATGGCCACGGCCACACCGGCGACCGCCGTGTTCTGGCCCTGCGTGCGCTTGTAGCCGGCGCTGACAGCGGGGTCTGGGAGCCGCTTGAGGTGCTCGAGGCTGGCGCCGAGCTTCGCCCGTTCCACACGCGTGGATGCGAGCCGGAGGTCGGGCCGTTCGTCGACGGCGGCGTCGAGCGCCGCGGCCTCGAGGGCCGGCGGTGCCACCGGCGAGGGCGCCACCAGGCTGGAGGCCGCCACCGGCGTCTCGCTGCCGATCAGCGTGTGGAGGTCGAAGAGCGCGCGCGTCAGCTCGATGTTCGTGCGGGTCATCTCCGCGGTCATCCGCGCCGCCTCGGCCTCGAACCGCAGCAGGTCGGACTCGGGGGCGAATCCCTCCTCGACGCGGCGGCGCATCGTGGTCACGAGGGTGGTGACGCCGTCGCGCTGCGTGGTCAGGTTGGCGAGGACGCCCCGGGCGTGCAGCGCCCGCATGTAGGCGCGCATGGTGTCGAGCGCCAGCTGCCGCTCGACCGACCGGAGCAGGAGCGCCGAGACATCGCGATCCGCGCCCGCGATGTCCCGGCGGACGCCGCGCTTGCCGCCGAGTTCGATCGGCTGGCTGAGTACCGCGAACACGTCACGATCCGGAGCGAGGGGATCGCGCGGTGTGAGGTTCTCGGCGCGGACGTCGATGAGCGGATTGAGCGGCCGCCCGGCGAGCGTCGCCGCCCGCTGCGCGCCGTCGGCGACGGCCGCGGCCCCGGCCCGCAGGGGTGAGCGGCTGCGCGCGCGCTCGACGGCCTGGGCCAGGGTGAGCGTCTCGGCGCCGGGCGCCGCTGCCGGCGCCTGCGGGGCGGTGGCTGCGGAGATGGCAAAGACGAGGGCAGCTGCGAACATGGGTGCAGCGTAGAACTCAACCGATGAGAACCAGATGAGAGCCGGTAAGATGAACGGACCATGCGGCTCGCCCGGCGCACGCGACTCGGAATAGCGCTCTTCCTGCTGGTTGCGATCGCAACCGCACGGGTCATCGAGACCCGTCGCCTGGCCGTCCCGCTCCCGGGCGCCACGGGCACCGCCGGACCGTCGCGGCTGAACGCGGAGCAGATGCTCCTGGACCTGCAGGTGCTGGCGTCGCCGCGGTTCCAGGGGCGCGCCACCGACACACCGGGCGGGATGATGGCGGCGCAGGTCGTGGCGAACCGGTTCACCGATCTGGCGCTGACCCCTTTCGGTTCAGGCTTCGAGGCGCCGTTCTCGTTCGAGCACACCAGCATCAGGGCCCTCTGGCGCCGGAACCGTCCGTTCCGGAAGACGTTCACGCTCGCCAGGAACGTGGTCGGCTACGTGAGGGGCACCTCACGCCCCGACGACTTCATCGTCGTGTCGGCGCACTTCGATCATCTGGGTACGGTCGGGGAGGCGCGCTATCCGGGCGCGGACGACAACGCCTCCGGGACGGCAGCGCTCCTCGGTCTTGCGGCGTGGGTGAAGGGGCATCCGCTGGAACACTCCGTGGTGTTCGCGGCGTTCGATGCGGAGGAACTCGGGCTGCGCGGCTCGCGGGCCTTCGTCCAGGCGCTGCCGATGCCGCGCGAGCACCTGCGGCTGAACGTGAACATCGACATGATCGGCAGGAGCGACGACGGGCGGCTGTTCGTGTCGGGACCGCGGTACACGCCGGCGCTCCGGCCGGTCGTCGAGGCTGCGGCGCGGTCGTCACCCGTGCCCGTGCACGTGGGGCACGATCGGCCGATGCTGCTGACCGGCTTCATTCCGGACTGGACGGACCTCTCAGACCACGCCTCGTTCCACGATATCGGGGTGCCGTTCCTCTACTTCGGTGTCGAGGACCACGCGGACGTGCACCAGCCGACCGACACGGCGGACCGGATCGACGCGCGCTTCTTCGCCGCCTCGGCCGAAACCGTGCTCTCCGCGCTCGTGGCGGCGGATCAGGCACTCGAGTAGGCCCGTCGACCGGCCTGACGTCAGTAGCGCTCGGTGTCCGATTTCGGCGCCATCGGCCACGGCACGGCGGTTTCGCCGTTCACGGTCGTGCCGCCGCCCGCGATCATCGAGGCGAACTTGAGGAACTGATGCGGGAAGGGGAGCACCGGCTCCGACACCTTGTCGAGTGAGGCCTTGTGCGCGGCCGTCAGCGGCACGTCCAGGGCCGCGAGGTTGTCCTCCAGTTGCTTCATCGTGCGTGCGCCGATGATGGTGGAGGTGACGCCCTGGCGCTGCTGCACCCAGGCAATGGCAACCGCGGCCGGCGTGACGTGGAGCTCCCCGGCAATCCGCTGGAGTTCGTCGATGATGCCGTAGGTCCGCTCGTTCAGGAAGGCGGTGACACGGTCGCCGCGGTCGGCCTTCTGCGTCCCGGCGTTCGCGCGCGTGTATTTCCCGGACAGCGCGCCGCCGCGCAGCGGCGACCAAGGGGTGACGCCGAGACCGAATTCACGCGCCATCGGCATCAGGTCGGCCTCGACCGTGCGTTCGATGAGCGAGTACTCGATCTGGAGGGCGATGAACGGCGTCCACGCTTTCCATTCCGCCATCATCTGCCCCTGCGCCACCTTCCACGCGGGCGTATCGGACACGCCGACGTAGCGCACCTTGCCGGCCCGCACCAGATCGTCGAGCGCCCGCATCGTTTCGTCGATGGGCGTGAACCGATCCCACGCGTGCATCCAGTAGAGGTCGATGTAATCGGTCTGCAGGCGCCGCAGCGACTGCTCGCACGAGGCCACGATGGTCTTGCGCGAGGTGCCGCCACCGTTCGGGTCGCCCGTGTACATGTTCGTGAAGAACTTCGTGGCGATGACGACCCGGTCACGCCGCGAGCGATCGTGCGCGATCAGGTCGCCGATGATCTTCTCGGAGTGCCCCTTGGTGTAGCCGTTGGCGGTGTCGATGAAGTTGCCGCCCAGTTCGAGGTACCGGTTGATGATGGCCTCGGACTCGGGAACGGGCGAGCCCCATCCCCAATCCTCCCCGAAGGTCATCGCCCCGAGGCAGAAGGGGCTGACGCGAAGTCCTGAACGGCCGAGCGTGACGTAGTGGTTGAGCGGCATCGGAGTCCTAGAAGCGATGGGTGTAGAGGACCTTCGATGCCACGCGGCGGTCGAGGGTCGTGAAACGGGAGAGCACCGGGTCGTCCAGCCAGTTATGGGTGTAGACGAAGTAGATGTCGCTGCCCGGACGCATGATCCACCGGAAGCGCGACTGCCACCCGAGCACCCCGCTCACTGAGTCGTACTGGAAATTGTTCACCAGCGCAATCCACGGACTGAACTGGGCCTCGCCGACGAGCCTGTAGAGCCGCGTGCTGAACTGGCCTTCCTTCAGGCCAACGTGGTTCAGTTCGGTGGAGGCATAGACGATGAAGCCCGGCCTCGCGCGAAGCGTGAGGTTGATCGAGGCGCTGCGCTTGGTGCCCGAGAAGAAGCCGCCCGTTTCCAGCGTCGTACTGAGTGCCACGACGCGGCGGTTGGCGGTCTGGCCGCGGAACGACACGACGTTGGTGTCGTATTCGGCGCCGAGCGGCAGGGTAATGCCCCGGCTCGGTGTGAATGCCTCGTCCAGCCGTTCGCGGTTGTTCGAGATCGTGACGTTGAAGGAGTCCTGCGACTGGAACTGCACGTCGAACACCTTCATGTCGAGCGACCGCGACAGCAGGGCGTTCTGCATGTCGGTCTGCACGTCGAGCCCGGTGCTGAACGCGTACCGCCGTACGATCTTGCTGCCGCGGGGACGCGGGCCATATTCGACACTCGGCTGATAGCGCCGGTAGCCGCGCCGCGTGACGAAGCCGATGGCCGGATCGAAGCCGGCGTCCACCTGCCGCGCCGCCATCTGGACGTTCCACAGGTCGTTGGGCATGCCGGCGGTCATGCCGAACGAGTTGCCGTCGGCGCCCGACGGGTTGTCCGCGTGCAGGAAGTAGCCGGTCGCTTCGAGGTTCTGGTTGCCGCGGAAGCGCGAGGTCGCCAGGCGGAAGTCCGCGCCCGCGGTCTGCCGCGTCGACGCCGCGTTCCCGTGCGGATCGCGCCGCGTGTACATGCCGCCGACGTAGGACTGCGCCAGCACGCGCCGGCGCACCCGGCCCACGGTGAACTCCTCGCCGATGATGCCGTTGTCTTCGCCGGTGCGCACGTGCAGGAAGCCGACGTCCTGCCGGCCAACCTGCCCGGTCACCTTGCCCCCGTAGTTGATCGTCTGCGGCGTGCCGCTGGGCGTCAGCCCGATCCGCCGGCTGAAGAACGGGTTGACGATCAAGTCGCCGTTCGAAGGACTGCCGAACGCGAAGTACGGAGCGCCGTCGAGGAAGAAGTCGCGCTTCTCGGGAAAGAACAGCGAGAAACGGGTCAGGTTCACCTGCCGCTGGTCCACCTCGGTCTGTGCGAAGTCCGTGTTGACGGTGAGCACGCTCCGCAGGCCTGGCGTGGGGCTGTAGAACACATCGAGACCGCCCTCGACATCCTTGCTGAACCCGGTCTTGCCCCGGCCCGGTGACGACTCCGCCATGGCGAGCCCGTACGGCTTCACGTCGAGGCCCAGGCCCTGGCTGACATTGCGGATGCCGCTCAGCAGCCCGGCGTTCGTCATGCGACGGAGCCCCTGGTTGCGCGCCCATCCCATCCAGATGCTGTCCTCGTTCTTGCGGCGGACGGTGCGCTGGAAATTGATGCCCCACTGGTCGCTGTCGGGATCGAAGTTGAGGGAGCGGAACGGGATCTCGATCTCGATGGTCCACCCGATGCCGCTGCGCGTCACGCGCGCGTTCCAGATGCCGTCCCACTGCCGGTTGTCGATGCCGCCGCCCATCAGCGAATCGCCCATCAGCCCCGACGGGTTCATCTCGAAGAAGTAGCCAGACTGCGCGTCGAGGAACGTGTCGATCGTCCACATGAAGCGATCGTCCGACTGCAGGAACTCGTCGCGGCGGCGCTGGTAACCGAGCCAGCGCTCGGGCTCCGAGTCGTGGCACACCACGCCCATGTACAGCGCATCCCGGTTGTAGACGATGCGCACCTCGGTCTGTTCGGTGGCCGGTTTCCCGTTCGCGGGGTCGATCTGCACGAAGTCGGTGGCCGGCACGGCCGACTCCCAGAACGGTTCGTCGAGCCGGCCGTCGAGCACCGGTCGCTGATCGTCCGGGAGGCGCACGGCGTTGACGGAGCGCCGCTCCGGTGCCGCGGGCTGCGCCTCGGCGACACCGGTACTCAGCCACGCGCTCAGGAGCGCGAGCAGGATTAGAGATGGAGAAGTACGCATCAACGTTCGGTATCCAGGTGTTCGACGCTCCCACCCGTGCACGGGACTGACGAGTGGGGCAGAATGTCGGGAAACGAAATCTTAACGCGAGTTGCGGGAACCCATGCACAGGCTGGCTTCAGGCATTACCTACGCGGACCTCGAATTCCAGGGGCTGCGGCGCATCATTGCAACGGCTGTGCTGCAGGGCAGCGATGGTCTGGCCATCGTCGACCCGGGGCCAACGAGCACCCTGCCCGTGTTGAAGCGTCATCTGGCGTCGCTCGGGGCGACCGTGCGTGATGTGACCCAGGTGCTGCTCACCCACATCCACCTCGACCATGCCGGTGCCAGCGGAACGCTCGTGCAGGAGAATCCGCGGATCCGTGTGCTCGTTCACACCGTTGGTGCGCCGCACGTGGTCGACCCGTCGAAACTGCTGGCGAGCGCGGGCCGCCTCTACGGCGATCAGATGCAGGCACTCTGGGGCGCGGTGCTCCCTGTCCCGGCATCCGCCCTGACGGTGCTCGCGGGCGGCGAGCGGGTCCGCGCCGGCGACCGCGACTGGGACGTGGCGGCCACTCCGGGCCACGCCTCGCACCATGTCAGTTACTTCTCGGGTGACACGGGCCTGGCGTTCGTCGGCGACACCGCCGGTGTGCAGGTGATGCCTGGCGGCTTCGTGCTGCCGCCCACCCCGCCGCCGGACATCGACGTGCCGCTGTGGCTTGCGAGCCTCGACCGGATCGAGGCGTGGCGCCCGGCCTCGCTGTTCCTGACCCACTTCGGGCCGACGCACGCGCCGTCCACGCACCTCGCGGAACTGCGCGATCACCTGCGCCTAGTGGAGGACCTGGCGAGGCGCGCCCTGGCCCTCGACGCCGACGAGGCGGCGCGCGAGGCCTGGTTCATCGACCGCATCCGGCTCGAGATGAGCCGCCGGATGGGCGAGACCGACGTGAACGCCTATCAGGTGGCCGGTCGGTTCGACCTGAACTGGCGGGGGCTTTCGCGATACCTGTCGAAGCGGAAGGCGTGAGCGGGGAGGAGCGGGCCACGGGGACGGAGCCGCCCCCGTGGAAATGATGCGGGTTTCTGCCGCCCGGCGTCAGACGGTGACCAGGGGCAGATCGGCGGCGAGTCCAACCGAGGCCACGAGGTCGAGTGGAGCCTCGAGAGATGCGTCGTTCTTTGCCCGGCGTCGCGGGTCGACCAACAGCCGCAGGGCCAGCCCCTGACGGCCACCAGAACGGGTAGGCTGCACGATGCGGTACACGGCCGAGAGCAGGCGACCCTGACGGAGCGCGTCGGGGATCCCCGGGATGTGGCGCACGTCGCGTTCGAGCTGGAACTGGACCAGCCGGAACTGCGTGATGGAAATCGGCGACTGACACTCGACAAAGACGCCGAACTCGCTGATGTCGCGCGTCAGGACGCTGGCGAACCTGGTGGAGCCGCGCTGGTCCTTCCAGGTAAGCCGCGCCGGCAGCGCGACGTTCAGTCGGTCTGCGGTGCGTCGGTTCGACGACTGGCGTGACAACGGGTCTGCCCAGGCTGCGTTCACGTATATGTCTCCGATGGGGGAGTCGAGTTCACCCACCGGTCTATCAAGTTCCGGACCCCGAAGCCCGCCGACCCGCGATACTCGGTATCCATGTCGAGTAAACGGTTGAAAAAAAAAGGCTTGGGTGGAAGTCACGAAGCCAGAGTCGCGACCGAGGATGAGCTCTTGTGTGGATACGTCGTATGCACACAAGGCTGCGGATGGATACCTGGTATCCGCTCGACCGGTGTTCAGGCCTCTGACGGGATAGGAGAGTCGGGGCGCCCGTCCAGGCCGAGACGCTTCATCTTGAGGTAGAGGCCGCGCCTCGTGAGGCCAAGCACGCGTGCGGCTTCCGAGATGTTGCCGGACGACGACATCAGCGCATCCTGGATGAATTCGCGCTCGACGTGCTCCACGGCAGAGGCGAGGCTCTGGCCACCCGGTCGTGCCTTCCGCTGGGCCGGAGCGTTCGCCACGGCAGGCGTGTCGATGACGCGGGTGGCCGTAATCTCGGGCGAGACGCTGGAGAGATCGATCGGGCGGCCCGGCGCGCTCATGGCGACGACACGCTGGATCTCGTTCTTCAACTGGCGGACGTTCCCCGGCCACCAGTACTGCGCGAAGACATCGAGCACCTCGGTCCCGAGCGTCACGTCCGGCTTGTTCAGCCGTTCGGCGGCTTCGCGGAGGAACAGCGTGGCGAGGTGGGGAATCTCCTCCCGGCGTTCCCGCAGCGGCGGCACGTGAATCCGGATGACACCCAGCCGGTAGTACAGGTCTTCGCGGAAGCGGCCCTCGTTGACGCGCTGCTCGAGGTCGGCGTTGGTGGCGGCGATGACGCGGACATCCACGCGAATGGGGCGCGCGTCGCCCACCGGCATGATCTCCGACTGCTCGAGGAATCGCAGCAGCTTGGGCTGCACGTCGAACGGCAGGTCGCCGATCTCGTCGAGGAACAGGGTGCCGCCAACAGCCGACCGGATGAGGCCCGGCTGATCCGAAACCGCCCCGGTGAACGCGCCGCGGCGGTGGCCGAAGAGCTGGCTGTCGGCGAGGTCGCGTCCCGTGGTCGTGCAGTTGTAGGGCAGGAACAGCGCCCCGCTCCGGTGCGAGCCGCCATGGATGGCGCGCGCCACGAGTTCCTTGCCGGTGCCGCTCTCGCCCGTGATGAGCACTGTCAGGTCGTTGCCCTGCAGGCGCTGGATCTGGTCGACGACCCGGTTCATCACGGTGCTGGCGCAGAGGAACCCCGGCAGCACCGGCTCGAGCGAACGGTCGGCGCTCGGCCCCGGTGGTGCCGCGGAGTGCTCGCGCGCGGCACACAGGGCAAAGCCCTGGCGCGCCACGGCCGCCAGCATCTGCAGGCGGCGCGTCAGGGGATACCCAAGGGTGTGCGGCGCGACGACGACAATGGCGCGCGGCCCATCGTCGCGGCGGCCGAGCGTGTCCAGGAACACGTTGGGGCGCCGCGACAGGTCGCCTGCGATGGCCGCGCGCGCGTGGGCCCGCGCCGTCTCCTCGTCACACCCGAGCGACTCGACGATCACCAGCCCGCCCGGCGCGTTCACATACAGCACGACCGTCGAGGCGCCGCTGGCCTCGAGCATGGTCGTGGCCGTCTCCCGGTCGAGCAGTTCGGGCATCTCGGCCGACTCGATGATCCGCCGCACGAGGGCGTCGTCGGCATCCGGCTGCGCAACGATGTCCTCCCCGGTGCCGACGCTGCTGAGGAGCCGTCGTGCCGCTTCCGTGTCGAAAATGTCCCGCGTCGCGCGCAGCCGCTGGAACACCGCGGCCGCGGCGTCGAGATGCCGCTGCGCCAGGGCCCGTGCCCCCGAGCGGGCCACCACCCGTCCGACCGCCAGCCGGCTCCTTGCCGCGAGGTAGCGCTCTCCCAGCAGGTCGAGCAGCGTCGCGCTCTGCGAGTAGTCGTGATACGCCTCTGAATCGCGGCGCCGCAGTTCATGGAGCATGCCCCGCAGGCGGAGGTACTCGGCCCAGGTGGCCGGGGCGCTCCGCGGGTTGAGCTGCTCCGTGGCCGTTTTCAGGCGGGCTTCGGCCGCATCCAGGAGGCCGTTTCCGGCCAGGGCCTCGGCTGCGATCAGCGTGGCCTGCAGCGCGTCGAAGGTGGGGGCGCCGGCGCCGATCGTCTCGTCTGCCAGGGCCACCGCTTCGTCGAGGGCGCCACGGCGGAGCGCGAGCCGTGCGAAGAGTACGCGGACCGACCAGTCGTACCACTGGCTGGTCTGCCGGCCGTAGGCGCCATAGGAATCGCGCGCGCGCTCGAGGCAGTCTCGCGACGCGTCGTAGTCGCCCTGGATCAGGTGAATCTGCGCGAGCGAGTCGTATACCGCGCCCGCCGTCTCGTGGAACTGGATCGGGCTCCGCACCTCGAGCGATCGGTGGAGCGCCTCCTCGGCCCTGATGAGATCCCCGAGCCGGATGCAGATCTGGCCCATCGTCGCCAGCGCGACGGCCAGGCCGTGGCCGGATCCGTGGGCTTCGTGAAGCGCCACGCTGCGCTCGGCGAGCGTGAGCGCCTGCTCGTACCGGTGCTCGAAGGTGAGGACGTTTGCCTGGTTGCCGACCGCGACCGCGACCACGTCGTCGGCGTGGACACGCTCGGCGAGGCGTTCCGCCTGCTTCAAGGCTGCCGTGGCCTCGCTGTAGCGGCCGAGTTGCGCGAGCAGGATGCCGGACAGCGAGTGGACGAGCGCGAGGTGACGCCGGTCGCCCGCGGCATGCAGGGCGGACGACGCCTTCGTGAGGTGTTCGCGGACGATGGCGGTGTCGCCGACCTGGCCGTAGCACTTCGCCAGTTCGAAGTGGGCGAGGCCGATCGCGCGTGAGTCGTGCGCCGATTCCGCATGGCGCAGCGCGCGGCCGTGCAGGGCGATGGCGCGCGACTGGTCGCCCCTGACCGAGGCGATGCGGCCGTGCAGGCGCCACAGCGTCGAGAGCCGGGCGGGCGAGACGGTATCGCGAAAGGTGTCGGGCGTGCGGCCGAGTGCGGTCGCCGCCTGCTCGACGTCGTCCTGCAGGAGCCAGGCTTCCGCGAGCGCCGACCGGACGGCGAGGTCGTCTTCGCGCGCAAGCGCCGCCGAGTGGAGCAGCGGCGCGAGAACCTGGACGGCCTCGGGGCCACGTCCGCGGTCGAGCGCGCCGCCCGCGCGCGCGAGCGTGGCGTGCAGGGACGATGAGGACACGGGAAAGGGCAGTATACCTTTCAGGCCGGACGCCAGCGACGCCCTGTTCGGGTGAGCAGCGCATCGGCGGCCGCCGGACCCCATGATCCCGCGTCGTAGGGGTGCAACTGCTCGGTCCCGAGTTCCTGCCACCGCTCGAGCGCCGGCGAGATCCAGCGCCAGGAGGCCTCGACGTTGTCGCGGCGCATGAACAGCGTGGCGTCGCCGGCCAGCACATCGAGCAGGAGCCGCTCGTAGGCTTCCGGCGAACTGGTCCCGTAGGTGTCGCTGTAGTCGAAGTCCATGTCGACCGGCGCCACTTGTACTCGCGGGCCGGGCAGCTTCGACTGAATCGACAGGGAGAAGCCCTCATCGGGCTGGATCTGGATGGTCAGGAGGTTCGGCTCGAGGCGGTGCGCCTTGTCGGCGTTGAACAGGATGGGCGGCACCTCCTTCAGCTGGATGCTGATGGCACTGGCCCGCGTCGGCAGGCGCTTGCCGGTCCGCAGGAAGAACGGCACTCCGGCCCACCGCCAGTTGTCGACGAACACCTGCAGCGCCACGAACGTCTCGGTGGTGGACCCCGACGCGACACCGGACTCCTCGCGGTAGGCCGGCACACGCTGTCCGTCGTGAAGACCTTCTCCGTATTGTCCCCGTACCACACACGAGTCGATGGCGCTGTCGTTCAGGGGGCGCAGCGACTGGATCACTTCGAGCTTCTCGTCGCGCACCACATCCGGGTCGAGCGAGTAGGGCGGTTCCATGGCGACCAGCGACAGCAGCTGCAGCATGTGGTTCTGGACCATGTCGCGCAGGGCGCCCGCCGTGTCGTAGTAGCCCGCGCGGGTGCCAACCCCTTCCGCCTCGGCCACCGTGATCTGCACGTGGTCGATGTAGCGCTGGTTGAACAGCGGCTCGAACAGGCTGTTCGCGAAGCGCATCACGAGGATGTTCTGGACGGTCTCCTTGCCGAGATAGTGGTCGATCCGGAAGATCTGCCGTTCGTCGAAGACCCGGGCGATGGCATCGTTGATGGCCATGGCGGACGCGAGGTCGTGGCCGATCGGCTTCTCCACCACGAGTCGTGCGAAGGTGGTGTCGCTGTCCGGAGTCACGAAGCGCGCCCGGGCGAGCTGCTCCACCGTAGGCACGAAGAGCGAGGGCGGTACCGCCAGGTAGTAGATGCGGTTTCCCGGAAGCCCGCGCTCGTGCTCGATGATGTCGAGCCTCGAGCCGAGGGGGGCGAGGCCGTGATGATCGTCGAGCGTGGCGGTGGCGAAGAACAGGGCGGAGGCGAAGGTGCGCCAGGCGTCGGGATCGATCGGGCGCCGCGAGAACTGCTCGATGCCGGTCTTCGCGAAGGCCCGATAGGCCTCATCGGACATCTCCTTGCGCCCGACGCCGACCACCGCCAGCTGCGACGGGAGCAGGCCGTCCACGTGCAGGTTGTAGAGCGCCGGCAGCAGCTTGCGGTGTGCGAGGTCGCCGGCGCCGCCGAAGATCACGATGGTCGCGGGTTGCGGCGTCATTCAGCCTTCTTCACCGCGTGTCCGCCGAACTGCTGGCGCAGAGCCGCCAGCAGGCGCTCTGCGAACGGGTTGTCCTCGCGCGAGCGGAACCGGGTGAAGAGGGACGCGGTGAGGGCGGGCATCGGCACCGCCTGCTCGATGGCTTCCTGCAGGGTCCAGCGCCCCTCGCCGGAATCCTCCACGTACCCGGAGAGATCGGCAAGCCTCGGGTCCGCGGCGAGCGCCCGCGCGGTCAGGTCGAGCAGCCAGGAGCGGACGACACTGCCCTGCATCCAGAGCGCGGCAATCTTCGGCAGGTCCAGGCCGTAGCTGCTGCGGTCCATCAGTTCGAACCCCTCGGCGTACGCCTGCATCAACCCGTACTCGATGGCGTTGTGCACCATCTTCACGTAGTGCCCCGAGCCGGATGCTCCGACGTGCAGGTAGCCGCCGGCAGGCGCGAGAGTGGTGAAGATCGCCTCGAGCCTGGTGCAGGCCGCGGCGTCGCCGCCGACCATGAGGCAGTAGCCCTCCGTCAGCCCCCAGATGCCGCCGCTCGTGCCAGCGTCGAGGTAGGCGATCCCGCGCCCCGAGAGTTCCTCCGCCCGTCGCACGTCGTCATGGAAGTTGGTATTCCCACCGTCGATGATGGTGTCGCCAGGGGAGAGCAGGGCGCCGAGCGCCGCCACGGTCGACTCGGTCGGCGCTCCGGCCGGCACCATGACCCAGACCGCTCGAGGGGTGGCCAGCTGGCCGACCAGCGTCTCGAGTGAGTCCGCCGCAGCCGCGCCCGCCTCGACGGCACGGGCGACAGCCTCCGGACTCCTGTCGAAGGCCACCACGGCGTGCCCCCCGCGCAGGAGGCGGGTGACCATGTTTGCCCCCATCTTGCCGAGACCTACGAAGCCGACCTGCACAGGAGCTCCTTGCTTGGAACGAGGGACGGTCGCGCGGTCCACCTTCAGGTGGACCAGGACGCCTAGGCGCGGAGCAGCCGATCCAGCGCGCGTGCGAGCAGGGCGGCGTCCGGCGCCGGCAGATGCACGTGGAGGGCCCGGCGGCCGGTCGAGTCGAGCGAGTTGAAGTCGCCGAGGGCCTGGGCCAGTTCGAGCGTGCCGAACGAGAACGGCTGCCCGGGGATGTCGACATCCTTCGCGGGCGTCGCGCTGATGAGCACGAAGACGCCGTTGTTCGCGCCGCCCTTGTGGAGCTGACCGGTCGAGTGCAGGTAGCGCGGCCCGTAGCCGAACATCGTGGCCGCTCCCGTCTTCGTCCGGACCGCGGTGCGGAACCCCGGGAACACGTTCGCCAGAGCGGCGTCAGGGCCGAGGTACGCCAGGACCCCGACGTAGTCGCCCTGGCGGACGAGGGACAGCAGGCGGTCCGGGGCGCCGCCGTTCAACGCGGCTCTCGCCGCGCTGCTGAGCGTGAGCGTGACGCCCGAGTCGAGCGTCCCGTCTGGCGCGACCACAGGGAGGCGGCCGTCGCTCTTGTGGCGGGCCAGCAGGGCATTGGTGGCGTCCTTCGCGGTCTGCACGTTCGGCTCGTCGAACGGATTCACCCCGAGCAGGGCGCCGGCGACTGCCGTGGCCACTTCCCAGCGGACGAACTCGGCGCCGAGCGCGGCGGGTTCCTCGAAGTCGAGCGTCAGCACGGGTTGCCCCGCGAGGCGGGCGACCTCGGCGTCGCGCGCCGCTTCATCCGCGGCCCCGGCCACACGGAGGCGAACGAAGACCCGGTCGGCTCCATACGCCGCGGCGTCAGCCAGCGTTTCCCCCGCGATCGGGACGACGCCGACCCCCTGCTTGCCGGTGCTCTCGGCGACGAGTTGCTCGACCCAGAGCCCGAAGGCGTCGAGCTCGGGCGGGGCGATGAGCGTCAGCTTGTCGCGGCCGTTCCGCGCGCCGGCGGCCATCAGCAGGCCGAGACCGACAGCCGGATTCGTCGTCGGATCCCCGGACGACATCTGCGCTTCGGTCAGCATGTCGAGGCCCCACTGCACGAGCGACTCGATGTCCTGCCCCATTAACGCCGCCGGCACGATGCCGAAGTAGGAGAGGGCCGAGAAGCGGCCTCCGATATCGGCCGGGTTGATGAAGCTGTGGCGGAAGCCCTCGGCTTCAGCCCGCTTCGCCAGGTCGGTTCCCGGGTCGGTGATGGCCACGAAGTGGTCGGCCCAGCGCGGCACGCCGGCCTGCTTCAGCACGCCGATGAAGTGGGCGGCCATCGAGTTCGGCTCGATGGTCGTGCCCGACTTGCTGGCCAGCAGGAACAGCGTGGTCTTCGGGTTGGCGGTGATGGCCAGCACGGCCGCCGGGTCGGTCGAATCCAGCATGTGGAGCGTCGGCCAGCCCGGGTTGCCGCCGAGGACGGCCCGCAGCACCTCGGGTGCGAGGCTCGAGCCGCCCATGCCCAGCAGCACCACGTCCGTGAACCCGTCGCGACGCACCCCATCGGCAAACGCCTTGACGGCGCCGACCGACTCCGCCATCAACGCCGGCGACGAGAGCCATCCGAGCCGGTTGGCGATCTTCTGCTGCACAGCCGCATCCGGGCTCCAGGTGCTGGTGTCCCGCGCGAAGAGGCCCCGGCCGGCCCGCACCGCAAGGTCGGACTGGGACGCGAGGGCGGGAGCGAGGGGACCGGGCGAGAGGTGGAAGCCAGCGCGGAAGGCGACATGGGGCATGACGGTAGAATACTGTATGGCCCGCGGCTTCGAGAGCAAGGACGTCGAGTTCCAGCAGGCCGAGCGCGAACGTGCGCGCGAGACCCGTCCGGCGGCACCGACGCCAGAGCAGCAGGAGGCCGCGAGCCGACGCACGGCCGTCACGCTCTCGCTCGCGCGCATGCGGGCCGACCTCGAGAAGGCACGGGTCCCCGCACACCGGGCGATGATCGAGCAGGCGATTGCAACGCTCGAAGCGGAATTGGCGTCTCTCAGGTAACCGATGAAGCAGGCTGTCTCCACGTGCGCGCTCGTCCTGTCCCTTGCCGCCGCGGCGTGCGGGGGCAGCTCGTCGTCGGACTCCACGTCGTCGAAGCCGGCTGAATCGGCTCCTGCGATCGCAGCGTCAGAGGCGGCCCCACGCTCCGACCCGCGGCCCCGGATTGTGTTCCTGGGCGACAGCCTGACGGCCGGCCTTGGCCTCGATCAGAAGGACGCGTATCCCACGCTGATTCAGCAGAAGCTGGACGCCGCCGGCCTGACGTACGAGGTGGTGAACGCGGGAGTCTCCGGCGACACCTCGGCGGGCGGCCTGAGCCGCCTGGACTGGGCCCTCGAGGGCGACGTCAAGGTGATGGTGGTGGCGCTCGGCGGCAACGATGGCCTGCGGGGCCTGCCGGCCGAGGAACTGAAGAAGAACCTCGCGACGATCATCGAGCGCGCGCAGGAGAAGAAGATCCAGGTCGTTCTGGCCGGGATGGAGGCGCCGCCGAACTTCGGGCAGGCCTACATCGTCTCGTTCCATCAGGTCTACCCGGACCTGGCGAAGAAATACGGCGTTCCCCTCATCCCATTCCTGCTGCAGGGCGTGGCAGGCGTCGAGGGGCTCAACCAGCGCGACGGGATTCACCCGACAGCGGAAGGCGCGCGCACGGTGGCCGACAATGTGTGGACGGTGCTGCGCCCGACGCTGAAGGGATCATGATCGAACTCCGCGCGGTTTCGAAGACAGTGCAGAGCGGCTCCGAGCCGCTCACGATCCTCCATCCGCTCTCCACGACGATTCCCAAGGGGCAGTTCGTCGCGATTGTCGGTCCGTCCGGATCGGGCAAGTCGACCCTCCTTGGCCTGCTCGCCGGGCTCGACGCCCCGACCTCCGGCTCGGTCGTGGTCGACGGTGTGGACATCACCGCGCTCGGCGAAGACGATCTCGCGAAGCTGCGGGGCGAGAAGATCGGCTTCGTCTTCCAGTTCTTCCATCTGATTCCGTCGCTGACGGCGTACGAGAACGTCGCCGTGCCGATGGAGATTCGCGGGACCCCGAACCCGGGCGCCCGCGCCCGGGCGCTGCTCGAAGAAGTGGGGCTGACCGGCCGTGCGCATCACTACCCGTCGCAACTGTCGGGTGGCGAGCAGCAGCGCGTGGCGCTGGCCCGCGCCCTGGCGAACGACCCGCCGATCCTGCTGGCGGACGAACCGACCGGCAACCTGGACACGAAGAACGGGCACCTCATCATGGACCTGCTGAAGAACATCCACCAGGCCAGGAACACCACCCTGATTCTCGTCACGCACGACCAGGAACTGGCTGCCATGGCTGACGTGCGCATCTCGCTGCGCGACGGCAGGGTGGTCTGATGTTCGTCCTGCGGATGGCGCTCCGCGAGACACGCGCCTCCTGGCGCCGCCTGCTGTTCTTCTTCATCTGCATCGCGGTGGGCGTCGCCGCCATCGTGGCCCTCCGCTCGGTCATCCAGAGCGTGCGCGAGGTGTTCGGGTCGGAAGCCAAGTCGCTCATCGCGGCGGATGTGCTCATCTCGACCAACCGCGCCTGGCAGCCGGAAACGAGATCGACGATCGAGAACCGACTCAAGGAATACGGGGCCGAGCAGACGTCGGACTCGATCGAGACGCCGACGATGGTCCGTCCGGCAGACCCGTCGAAGACCGTGGCGCGGATGTCCGAACTGCGCGCCGTGCAGCCGGGCTTCCCGTTCTACGGCACGCTCACGCTCCAGGGCGGTCAGCGCTATTCGCACGATCTGCTCAAGGGACGCGGCGTGCTCGTGCGCCCGGAACTGCTGACGGCGCTCGGCGTCAAGGTCGGCGACCAGATTGCCATCGGCACGGTCGCGTTCACCATTCGCGGCGTCATCCAGGAAGAGCCGGGGCGCAGCGTCGGCAACTTCAGCCTCGGCCCTCGCGTCCTGGTCGACTACGCCGACATGGCGGACACGGGCCTGCTGGCGTTCGGCAGCCGCACGCGCAACGTGCTGCTGGTCAAGTTGCCGGAGGCGCGCATCGAGCCGCTGGTCAAGGCGCTACGGTCCGACTTCAAGGAGGACTTCGTCAACGCACGCTCCTATCGTTCGCAGGACGATGAGATCGGGCGCGACTTCGACAGGGCCGAGAACTACCTCAGCATGGTCGGCCTCATCATCGTCATCCTGGGCGGCATCGCCGTATCGAGCGTGACGCGCGTGTTCGTGCTCCAGAAGATGCACGCCATCGCCGTGCTGAAGTGCACCGGGGCGACGAGCGGCCAGATCATGGCCATCTACCTGCTGCAGGTGATGGTGCTCGGCTTCTTCGGCAGCGTGCTCGGCGTCGGCCTCGCCCAGGTGGCGGTCAGCGCGATTCCGTACTACGTCGATACGGCCTCCACGGCGACGTCGCTGCTCGCCGAGGTCCACTACGGCATCACCTGGAGCGCCGCGCTGCAGGGGATCGGCATCGGCGTGCTGGTGTCGCTGCTGTTCTCGGTGGTGCCGCTGCTGCGCGTGCGCATGGTGAAGCCGTCGCTCCTGCTGCGCGACGAGAATGCGTCGGCGGGGGGCACCGACTGGGTGCGCATCGCCACCCTGGTTCTGGTGACAGCCGGCCTCGTGGGCGTGACGGCCTGGCAGGCGGCGTCGCTCAAGGTGGGCGTGATTGTGTGCGCCGGCTTCGGGGCACTGGCCCTGATCCTGATGCTTGCCGGCCGCGTGCTCGTGCAGGTAGTCGCACCGCTGGCGAACACGCCGTCGTTCCCGCTCCGGCACGCGGTGCTACACCTGTCGCGGCCCGGCAACCAGACCCGCGTCATCCTGCTCGCCGTCGGACTTGGCGCCTTCTTCATCGTCGGCGTCCGGGCGCTGCAGTCGAGCCTGCTCGAGGAGTTCTCGACCGAGATGACCGCCAACGCGCCGGACATGTTCCTGATGGACGTGCAGCGGGGGCAGGCTGATGGCGTGACGGCGTTCCTGAAGGACCCGGCACATGGAGCGGGGCAGTTCCGCCTGATCCCGGTGCTCCGCGCACGCGTCACCGGAGTGCAGGGGCGCGAGACGAACCTCGAGTCGTTCGAGGACGTGCGGGCGCGCGGGGGCCTCGCGCGCGAGTACACGATCACGTATCGGGCCAACCTCGAAGCCAACGAGGAAATCCTGGACGGGCAGTTCTGGAACAGCCCCTCGCAGGACGCCGAGGTTTCGATCGAGGAAGGCATCCGCGACCGGTTCCAGATCGGCATCGGCGACACCATCCGGTTCGATATCCTCGGCCGGAAGATCGAGGCCCGGGTGTCCAGCGTGCGTCGGGTCGACTGGAAGGACTCGCGCAACGGCGGGTTCATGTTCGTCTTCAGGCCAGGCGCGCTGGACAGCGCCCCGCAGATGTTTATCTCGCCCCTGAAGGGACCCGAGGGCGCCGCGGCCCGGGCGAAGTTCCAGGCGGATCTCGTCGCACAGTTCCCGAACGTCTCGGTCATCGATTTCCACGAGATCCTCGCCACCATCCAGGACGTGATGTCGAAGGTGACCCTGGCGATCTCGGTGGTGGGCGGACTGGTGCTGTTCAGCGGTGCCCTGATCCTGGTCGGGGCGGTCGCCATGACCAAGTTCCAGCGGGTCTACGAGGCGGCGGTGTTCAAGACGCTGGGCGCCAATACCCAGACGATCGCGAAGATGCTCCTGTTCGAGTACGGCGTGCTCGGCCTGTTGTCCGGGGCGGTGGGCTCGCTGGGGGCGATTGCGCTGTCCTGGGGGGTGAGCCGCTATGCCCTGGACATCCCGTGGCGGGTGTTCTGGGCGGAGCACGTGGGCGGTGTCGGGCTGACGGCGGTCCTCGTGGCGGCCATCGGCGTCCTTTCGAGCCTGGACGTGCTGAAGAACAAGCCGCTTCTCACCCTGCGCGCCGAGTAGGGGGCGCGCCGCTGGCACCGACCTTGGCCCGCGGGCCGGGCGCCTATTGCCCATCGCCCAGCGCCTGAGCGCAGTGTTATCATTAGCGTTTACGAAGCCCCCGTTGGGCGATCCAGGTGCAGGAGTCCGAGAGGCGATGGACGTGCAGGTGTACAAGGACGCGCTCGTCAAGAAGCGAACCGAGATTCTGGGGACCGGCGGCATCAAGCCGATTCAGGCTTCGATGGAGAACAATACGCGGCAGGGCGACATGGCCGACCAGGCCAGCGGCAACAACGAAGTCCACATCGCCCTGAAGCTCAAGCAGACCGACGCGAAGATCCTGCAGGCCATCGAGGAAGCGCTCAAGCGGATCGACAAGGGTACCTACGGGGTCTGCCGCGATTGTGGCGAGCCCATCTCCCCGGCCCGTCTCAACGCCATCCCCTGGACGCGCGTCTGCATCACGTGCAAGGAGAAGCAGAAGTCGTGACCGACCTGGTACCCCTGCTCCAGGAGTTCTACCGCGAGAAGCTGACGGCGGTGCTTCGGCACCAGGCCGCCGCGAAGTACATCTCGCAGTACGACCAGAACAACACCTACCAGTACATCATCAACCGCGAGGACACGCAGCTCTCGTGGGTCGGCCGCGCCATCGTCGACCTCGGGGGTGAAGTGCCGCCGAACCAGGCCGAACCCGAGCGCAAGCCGTCAGGGAAGGGCGCGTCGGCTGCGAACGCGCTGTTCCAGGAGGACGCGCGCGATGCGGCGTCGTTCGTCGAGCGCTGGAAGCCCAAGGTCGAGGCCATGACGAACGTGCGGCATCGCAACATGCTGCGCGTCGTGCTGGGGGAGGTCCTCGAATCGCAGCGGTTCTTCGAGCAGGCGCTGGCCGGCCGCACCGATCTCCTCGGCAAGCGGACACCGGGTGTCGGCAAGCTCGAAGGCGAAGTGCTGCAGACCCGCTGGATTGAATAAGCCGGTTGTCGTCGCGATCGCCCTGGGGTCGAACCTCGGCGATCGCGAGGCCCACCTCGACTTCGCCACCAACCGCCTCCGCACCTTCCTCTCCGACCTCAGGGTGTCTTCCCGCTACGACACCGCCCCTGTCGACGTCGTCGGCGAGCAGGCCCGCTACCTCAATGCCGCCGCCGTGGGACTCACGACGCTCGGGCCGCACGGGGTGCTGCAACAGCTCCAGACCATCGAGGCGGAGCGTGCGCGCACCCGTCCGTATCGGAACGCCCCCCGCACGCTTGACCTCGACCTGATCCTCTATGGACCGCTCGTCATCGAGGATGACGAACTGACCGTCCCGCATCCCCGGTTCCGGGAGCGTCGCTTCGTGCTGGAGCCGCTGAACGAAATTGCGCCGGACCTCGTCGACCCGCGCAGCGGACTCAGTGTCGAGGAACTCCTGGCGCGTACGCGCCGCTGACGGGGTGTCCCGGGGCGTCAGCGCCTGTTGGCCGGCAACCAGGTCAAAGGGTGGCACGGAAGCGGGGCCGCTGGTGTATACAGGAACCCTATGTCGAGAGATGGGGAACGGCGGATGCGCGGTCGTGGCGCCCCCGCGAGCGTCGCGGTGGCCTGTGCCATCCTGCTGGCCGGGGTGACGGTGCTGGCGGCGCAGTCGCAGGCGACCCTGCCAGCGGATACAGGCAGCGACGTCGTGCGTGCGAAGTGCCTGGGCTGCCACGAGGCCGACCTGATTGTGCAGCAGCGTCTCGCCAGGCCTGGCTGGGTCCGTGAACTGGACAAGATGGAGCGCTGGGGTGCAGTGCTGACCGCAGCCGAGAAGAACACCGCGGCCGACTATCTGGCCAGGCATTTTCCCGCGGTGCGCAGCGGCGAGCCCGCCGCGCCAGCGGCCGGCGTCCCCGATGCCGGCAAGGCGACCCTCGAGCAGCGATGCCTGGGTTGCCACGGGGTCGACCTCGTCGAGCAGCAGCGACTCGACCGCGCCGGGTGGGGCCGTGAACTGGACAAGATGGTGCGGTGGGGCGCCACGATCCCGGCCGCCGACCGCGATGCGCTGACCACCTACCTCACGACGCGATACGGGCGGACCCGATGACGATGCCGAACGACATGACGAAGCAGGCGCAGCGCGCGCGTGACCGGCGCTCGTTCCTCAAGCAGGCCGCGAGACTCTCGGTTGCCGCCGGTGCGGCGACCCTGACGCCGTGGCACCTCGACCTGTTCGCGCAGGGGCCGAGCGCCGAACGACGGCTGGTGCGTTCGGCGAGGCCGCAGGATCTCGAGACGCCGGTCGGCCTGTTCGACAACTGGATCACGCCGAACGACCTGTTCTACGTGCGCTCGCACCTCTACACGCCGACGATCTCGCTGTCCGACTGGACGTTGACGGTCGATGGGCTCGTGGACGAACCGCTGAAGCTCACGATGGAC
The DNA here is from genome assembly GCA_046331345.1 of Vicinamibacterales bacterium. Taxonomy (GTDB): domain Bacteria; phylum Acidobacteriota; class Vicinamibacteria; order Vicinamibacterales; family CAVVIG01; genus CAVVIG01. The sequence continues at coordinate 57,198 of JAXLRA010000014.1, forward strand.
GACCTCCGGAAACTGCCGGAGGCCACGATCGTGGCGACCCTCGAGTGTGCCGGCAACGGCCGGGCCTTCTTCGATCCGCCGGTCGCCGGCATTCAATGGGAGCGCGGCGCCGTGGGCAATGCGCGCTGGACCGGTGTCAGGCTGGCCGACGTGCTGAAGCGGGCCGGTTCGAAGGCAGGCGCGAAGTTCGTCTGGTGCGACGGGGCCGACGTGCCGGTTGGCACCGTGCCGGACTTCATCCGCCAGGTGCCGATCATGAAGGCCTTCGACGGCGACACGCTGCTCGCGTACGCGATGAACGGCGTGCCGCTGCCGGTCGCCAACGGCTTCCCGCTCCGCCTCATCGTCCCCGGGTGGGAAGCCGCGTATTCCGTGAAGTGGCTGACGCACCTGACGGTGGCAGACAAGGAGCACGACGGCTTCTTCGTCCAGGGCGCCTATCGCTACCCGAATCGGCGGCCGGCGCCGGGCACGACGGTCGATGCGAAGGACATGTCGCCGCTCGGCGGGATGGTGGTGAAGTCGATGATCACGGCGCCAGCCGACGGGGCGGCGCACCCCCGCGGCGTGGTGGTGATTCGAGGCTTCGCGTGGGCGGGAGAGGCCACGATCACGCGCGTCGAGGTGTCGACCGACAACGGCAGCACGTGGTCCGACGCACGACTCGGCACCGACGAGGCCCGCTGGGCGTGGCGGGCGTTCCAGTACTACTGGGATGCCCGTGAGGTCGGCTCGTTCGTCATCCACGCGCGCGCGCACGACAACCAGGGACGCGTCCAGCCGATCACCGCGCTCTGGAATCCGAACGGCTACCTCTGGAACGCCGTCGACCGCGTCCGCATCAACATCGGCTAGCCCACACGGCCGGCCTGGCCACTACCCGCGTCTGTATGGCGCTTGCGCCAGGCTGAAGCCTGGCGCTACGTACTCCCCAGCGTGTTCGTCGCGCATGCCTGGCGCTCCGTACTTCTCAGCTTGCCTGGCGCTACGTGCGGTCGTAGCCCCTGCAGTCGTAGCGCCACACTTCAGTGTGGCGCCCGCGGCGCTGAACCCTGGCGCTCCGTACCTGCCCTCGAGTGCCCACGCGTCCGTATGGCGCCTGCGCCAGGCTGAAGCCTGGCGCTACGTACTTCTCAACCTGCCTGGCGCTACGTTGCGGTCGTAGCCCCCTGCGGTCGTAGCGCCACACTTCAGTGTGGCGCCCGTCCCTGGCTGTGTGTTCGCAAATATCAATCGACATATGCACATATGTCGATGTATGTTTGGTCCCGGCTGTTCGTGACGCGACCCGCGGGCGGCCACCGGTACAGGACTGGCCGCATCGAGGAGTGCGTCATGCAGGAAGTTCCCGTTCGTCGGGGGATCGGCGATCGCGCCGCGCCCGTCTGTCACACCACCACCGCCACGCTGCCTGCCACGGAAGGGGTCACCCCCGTCGTCCGTCCGACCATCCCGCTGGCGCCCGCCACGCTGGACGCTGCGGCGATCCGCCGCGAATTCACGATCCTGAACGAACGCGTCTTCGGCCGTCCCCTCGTGTGGCTGGACAATGCCGCCACCACCCAGAAGCCGCGCGCCGTCATCGACCGCCTGCTGCGCTTCTACGAACACGAGAACGCGAACGTCCATCGCGCCGGCCACGCCCTTGGGGCCCGCGCGACCGATGCCTTCGAGCAGGCGCGCGAGAAGGTGCGCCGTTTCCTGGGTGCGCCGGAGGGCAGCATCGTGTTCACGCGCGGCACGACCGAGGCGATCAACCTCGTGGCCAACACCTGGGGGCGCCGGCATATCGGGCCGGACGACGAGATCGTGGTGAGCGCGCTGGAGCACCACTCCAACCTCGTCCCGTGGCAGATGATTGCCGCTGAACGCGGTGCGCGCATCAAGACGATCGATATCGACGAATCAGGCCAGCTCTCGCTGGAGTCGCTCGATCGCGTGCTGACGTCGCGCACGAAGCTCGTGGCGGTGACGCAGATGTCGAACGCCCTCGGCACGGTGACGCCGATTCACGACATCGTCCGCCGGGCCCGCGCTGTTGGCGCCTGCGTGGTGGTCGACGGCGCGCAGGCGATCTCGCACGTGCCTGTCGACGTGCAGGCACTCGACGCGGACTTCTACGCCTTCTCGGGGCACAAGGTCTTCGCGCCGACCGGCATCGGCGTCCTCTACGGGAAGCCCCATCGCCTCGACGAGTCACCCGCCTGGCAGGGGGGTGGCAGCATGGTGGCCGAGGTGTCGGTCGAGCGGAGCCTCTACCACCGCGGCCCCGCGCGCTTCGAGGCGGGCACGCCGAACATCGCCGATGCCGTGGCGCTCGGCGCGGCGCTCGACTGGCTGTCGGCGCTCGGCACCACCCGTGTCGAGGCTCACGACCGCGCGCTCACGCGCTACGCCACGGCGGCGCTCGCCACTGTGCCTGGCCTGCGCCAGGTCGGCACCGCGCCAGACAAGCTGTCCGTGCTGTCGTTCGTCGTCGATGGCGTGTCGAGTGCGGATGTCGGCGCCCGGCTGGATGCGGAAGGGATCGCCGTCCGCGTCGGTCACCACTGCGCGCTGCCTGCACTGCGCAGCCTCGGCTTCGAGAGCATCGTGCGGCCGTCGCTGTCGGTCTACAACACGCGTGCGGACGTCGACCGGCTCGTCGAGTGCCTGCACGCGATTGTGCGCGGGTAAACGGGGCAGGGTCCGCCTGAAGGCGGACCCCACGTTTGAGGGCGAGCCCCACGTGTGAGGGCGGACCCCACGACTGAAGGCGGACTCCACGTGTGAGGGCGGGCCCCACGTGTGAGGGCGGTCCCCACGCCTGAAGGCGGACCTCAGAACTGGCCGGGGGAGCCCGCGAATTGTTCAGGGGACCCCACGCTTCGCCGGACGGACCCTGATGTTGCCGGCGGACGCCTGACTGCCGACGATCGTGGGGTCCGGCTTCAGCCGGACCTTCTACGCCCTCGCCGCGAGCGCGGCGAGGGCCTCTCCCGTGAGCCTCTGCACGGTCCACTCGTCCATCGGAACCGCACCAATGCCGCGGTAGACCTTGATGGCCGGTTCGTTCCAGTCCAGCACAGCCCACTCCATCCGTCCGCACCGCTGCTCGACGGCAATCCGCGCCAGATGCGCCAGCAGCCGTCGTCCGAGCCCCTGGCTGCGGAACTCCGGACGCACATAGAGATCCTCGAGATACAGCCCCGGCCTGCCGACGAACGTGGAGAAGTTGAAGAAGTAGAGCGCAAAGCCAGCTGGCGCCCCGGCCGCTGTCCGTGCCACGACCGCATGCGCGACGCGGTCCGCGCCGAAGAGCGCGTCGTGCAGCAGGGCCTCGGTCGCCTCGACTTCGTGCGCGAGCTTCTCGTATTCGGCGAGTTCGCGGATGAAGCCCAGGATGACCGGCACGTCGGCCGGCGTGGCAGGGGCAATCGTGAAGGACTCGGTGACGGCGGGCATGACGACAGCCTACCGTACGGCGCGGCGACGGCTCAGGCGGGTTCTTCGACGGGCAGGGCAGCGAGTTCCGCTTCGGCCGTGCGGCGGTGCAGCACCGGCTTGTCGGACACGATCTGGCCATCACGGCACGTGATGACGCGGGTGCCGTACTCGGCGATGTCGTGCTCGTGGGTGATGACGAGCACCGTGATCCCGCGCTCGCGGTTCAGCCGCTGGAAGATGCCCATCACCTCGATGCTGGTCCGGGTGTCGAGGTTCCCGGTCGGCTCGTCCGCCAGGAGGATGGACGGACGCGTGATGAGCGCGCGGGCAATCGCGACGCGCTGCTGCTGACCACCGGACAGCTGGTTCGGGTGGTGGTCGAACCGCTGCCCGAGGCCGACCGCTTCGAGCGACTCCATGGCACGCGCGCGCCGCTCCGCGGACTTGATGTTGACGCCGCTGTAGAGCAGCGGCAGTTCCACGTTGTCGACCGCACTGGTGCGTGACAGCAGGTTGAAGCCCTGGAACACGAAGCCGATCTTGTTGTTCCGAACTTCGGCGAGTTCGTCCTTCGACATCCGCGAGACGTCCTGGCCGTCGAGGAAGTACTGCCCGGAAGTCGGCCGGTCGAGGCACCCGAGGATATGCATCAGCGTCGACTTGCCGGAGCCGGACGGGCCGGTCACCGCGACGAACTCACCGGGCTTGATGTCCAGGGACACGCCGCGCAGCGCGCGCACCTCCACTTCGCCGACGACGTACGTCTTGACCAGATTGCGGATGCCGATGACGGTGCGGTCGTCGCTCATTCGAAGCGGAGGGCGTCGATGGGATCCAGACGCGAGGCTTTCTGGGCCGGGTAGAAGCCGAAAAAGACACCCACGGCTGCGGCGAAGCCGAACGCCATCGCCACGGCGTTGGCGGGCACCTTCGCGGGCCACGACATCCAGCGCGACATGCCTTCGGCGAGGCCGAAGCCGAGCGCGATGCCGATGCCACCGCCGATCAGGCTGAGCGTGATGGCTTCCACGAGGAACTGCAGCAGCACGTCGCGACCCTTCGCCCCGATGGCCATGCGCAGCCCGATCTCCCGCGTCCGCTCGGTGACCGACACGAGCATGATGTTCATGATGCCGATGCCGCCGACGATCAGCGACACACCGGCGATGCCCGCCAGCAGCGTCGTCATCGTGCCCATGGCCTGCGTGCGGACGTCGGCAATCTCCTCGGCGGTCCGCACCGTGAAGTCGTCGTCCTGGCCCGGGACGATCCGGTGGCGCGTCCGCAGGAGCACGGCAATCGCGTCGGCCACCGACGATGTGTCGTTGGCGCTGGCGGCCGACACCGTGATGTCGCGGATGGAGGTGACGCCGAGCAGCTTCTTCATCACCGTGGTGTACGGGACGAGGATCTGATCGTCCATGTCCGGCCCCATGCCGCTCTGGCCCTTGGGGGCCATGACGCCCACCACCCTGAACGGCTGGTTCCTGACCCGGATCACCTGGCCGGTGGGGTCGACGTCCGGACCGAAGAGCGTGTCGCTCACGGTCTTGCCGAGCACGGCCACCTTGGTGGCACTCGTCACGTCCTGCGAGCTGAAGAAGGCGCCGAACCGGTTGGGCCACGCCCTGATCAGCGGAAAGTCCACGTCCGTCCCCTGGATGCGCGTGAACCAGTTCTGGTTCCCCGAAATGACCTGCGCCTGGGTCTGCTGACCGGCCGCGACGTATTGCGCGCCGGGCACCTCGTTCCGGATCGCCTCGGCATCCTCCTCGGTCAGCGTGCTGGACGTCCCGGACCCGCCGCGCACGCCGCCCGACGAGAAGTTGCCGGCGTTCACCGTAATCATGTTCGTGCCGGCGCCCTTGATCTGGTCCTCGATCATCGACTGGGCCCCGTTGCCCATGGCCACGAGCGTGATGACCGCCGCGACACCGATGATCATGCCGAGCGCCGTCAACCCGGTGCGCATCTTGTTACGGCCGAGCGCCTTGAACGCGATACGAAACGTCATCACCGGGGACATAGGACACTCACATCGCTAATCGCAAATTGCCAATTGCTGAACGGGAACGGCAACGGTGTCGTCAGTTCGCGAGTTCTCGAGTTCACTTCTGAGTTCTGACTTCAGAGTTCCAGGTTCGGAACGGGCGCGTCAGCGCCCGCGCCCTCCGCCTCCGCCACCCGGGAAGCCGCCGCCGGGGAAGCCCTGCCGGCCGCCGGGGCCGCCGAAGCCCGGGAACGCGGTGGTTGCGGGCCGTGTCGTCTGCCCGGCGATGGTGATGTTGGTCACCACCTCCTGGCCTTCCTTGAGCTCGCCTTCGATCAGCTCGGTTGTCTGGCCGTCGGAGATGCCGAGGCGCAGGCGAAGCGGCTGAAGCTTGTTCGCCACGTAGAGCCACGCACGGCCGAACGACTCGGTGCGCGGCAGGGGCGCGAAGAGCGCGTCGATGGTCGTCGCGCCGGCCGCGCTGTCGTTCGCTGCGGGCTGCGGTGCCCCGCGCCGGCCACCGGTGGGAACGCCCGCGGTATCCGCGGCCTGCCCGCCACGACCAAACCGTCCACCGCCAGGCCCACCCTGCGCGCCGCCGAACCCGCCGCGCCCGAATGGCGGCGGATTGTTCGGGTCGAGGCCGCGCTCGCGCATCCGCGCGGCCATGGCCTCCCGTTCCTCGGGCGTCATGTTCTGCATCCGCTCGGCGAACCGCGCTCGCCGCTCGTCCGCGGAGGCGTCGCCGGTCTGCCCCGCGGTATCGGTCGTGCCGCCGGCGCCGCGGCGCCCGCCGCCGAATCCGCCACGGCCGCCACCGTCGGGTGGCGCGGTCTGAGCCTGGCCAGCCTGACTGGCGTCGGCTTGCCTGCCGCCGCGTGTGCCTTCAGGCGGGGCGCTCGACCCCTGCGCGGCGTTGGCCGCCACGTTGGCCGCCGGCGCTCCAGCCGGCGGGGGCGTCTCCACGCTGCCGCTCGTGCCGGCCGGGGCTGGTCCACCTGGGGCAGAGCCCGGTGCACCGCCGCCACGCCGGCCGCCGGGGCCGAAGCCGCGCCCCTGCGGTTCGGGTGGTGTCTGGCCGAGGGCGGCGAACACCTCGTTCGACGGCCGGAACCTGAGGGCCGTGTTCGGCACGCGCAGCACGTTCGTCGCCCGGGAGATCTCCACGTTCACGTTCGCGGTCATGCCCGGCTTGAGGCGCAGGTCGTTGTTCGGCACCTCGATGACCGTCGCGTAGGTCACGACGTTCTGCTGCACCTTGGGCTCGAGCCGCACCTGCGACACCGTGCCGCGGAACGTGTCGTTCGGATAGGCGTCGACGCGGAAGGTCACCACCTGCTTCGGGCGGATGCGGCCGACATCCGACTCGTCGAGGTTCGCCACCACTTGCATCTTGGTGAGGTCGGCGGCGAGCACGAAGAGGGTGGGCGCCTGCATGCTGGCGGCGACCGTCTGGCCGACGTCGACGTTGCGGGAAATCACGAGGCCGTCGATCGGGGCCGTGATGACCGTGTGCTCGAGATTGACTTGCGCCTGGTTCACCGACGCCTGCGCCTGCGTAATCGACGCCTGCACCTGGGTGACCGTTGCCTGCTGCGACTGCAAAGCCGCCTGCGCGGTGTCGACGGCGGTCTTCGCGGTGTCCAGATCGCTCTGGGCGAGGAGGCTGCGTGCGCTCAGGGCTTTGGCGCGGTCGTACTTCTGCTGCGCGTCGGTGAGCTGGACCCGGTTTCGTTCGAGATCGCTCTGTGCCCTGGTGAGGTTGGCCCGCGCCTGCGCGAGGTTCGCCTGCGTCTGCTGGACCTGCGCTTCGAAGAGGGAGGGGTCCAGGCGCGCGAGCACCTGGCCCTTCCTGACGAGGGAGTTGAAGTCGGCACCCAGGAAGGCGATGTTGCCCGATACCTGGCTGCCGACCTGCACCGTGGTGACGGCCTGGAGGGTGCCCGTGGCACCCACGGTCTCCACGATGTCGCCGCGGCTGACCGCGGCTGTCGTGACCGTTGGCGGCGCTGGCTTCTGTGAGTAGCGGTAGTACCCGTAACCTGCGCCGCCGATCACCGCAAGGGCGAGGACGGTCACGACTGTCTTCTTCATAAGGAACTAGGCCTCGGCGGACTCCACACTCTTGGACCGGCGGAACGGGTTCGGGATACCTTCCTCGAACAGCGTGTAGACCGTCGGCACGAGCACCAGCGTGATCAGCAGCGACGTGGTCAGGCCGCCGATGACGACGCGCGCCAGCGGCACCTGGAGTTCGCTGCCCTCGCCGATCCCGAGGGACATCGGCACGAGGCCGAGCGCCGTGGCCAGCGAGGTCATGAGAATCGGGCGCAGGCGCGTCCGGCCCGCCTGTTCAACCGCGTCCCTGATCGAGAGCCCGTCGCGCCGGCGGAGCACGTTGGTGTAGTCGACCAGCAGGATGCCGTTACTGACGACGATGCCGGCGAGCATGATGATGCCGATGTACGCCTGCATGTTGAACGAGGTGTTCGTCAGCCAGAGCGACAGCACCACGCCGAGGCCGGCGGTCGGCACCGAGAACATGATGATGAACGGGTCCTTCAGCGACTCGTACTGCGACGCCATGACGGCGTAGACCAGGACCAGCGCGAGGATCAGCACCGTGCGGAGCTGATCGAACGCCTTGGCCTGCTGTTCCACCTCGGCACCGAACCCGATGGAGAAGTCCTTAGGCAGGATGCTGTGGATCTGCGGCAGGCGCGCGTTCACGGCATCCACCGAGTCGCTCAGCGTGCCCTCGGGCTCGGCGCTGACATACGCGATGCGCTGCTGGTTCTTGCGCTGGATCTGGGACGGACCGACCGAGTCGGCCACCTTCATCAGGTTCTTCGCCTGGATCACGCCGCCCTGCGGCGTGCTGATGAGGACGTCCTGCACGTCGCTCACCGCCTGGCGCTGATCTTCCTTGAGGCGCACGATGATCGGATACTCCTGGCCACCCTGCCGGAAGAGCGCCGCCTGCGTGCCGGCCACGTTCGTCCGCAGCGTGTTCGCCACCGTCGTCTGGTTCACGCCGAGGAGCGCCGCCTTGGCGCGATCCACCTCGACCGCCAGTTCCGGACGCCCGTCGTCGCGGCCAAGGCGCGAGTCGGCCACGCCCGGCGTCGAGTCGAGCAGGTCCTTGGCCGCCTGGGCAACCTTGCGGGCGCCGTTCAGGTCGTCGCCGCGGATTTCGAGCGAGAGACGGCCACCGCCGTTGTTGCCGCCCGAGAGGAACCGGTTCAGCTGGTTGTTGCCGCCCGACGCGTTGGCGCGGACGATCACCCCGGGGATGCCGGAGAGCTGACGCCGGAGTTCCTGGGCGATCTGGTCACTCGAGCGCGTGCGCTCGTCCTTCGGCTTGAGCAGGATCTGCAGGAAGCCGCGGTTCACGTTGCCGCCACCGGGGGGGCCGAAGCCGCCGCCACCGCCCGCGTTGGTGATGACGTCGGTCGCCTCCGGCACGAGCTGGTTGATCGCCGCCTCGACACGCTGCAGCACCGGGTCGGTGACCTCGATGCGCGTGCCCTGCGCGAGTTCGACGTTGACCGACACCTGGCCTTCGTCGGCCTGTGTGGCCAGCTCGGTGGGCAGGGTGCGGCCGATGTACCACGCAAAGACAATCGACAGCGCCGCGGCGCCGACGACCATCCCGCGGTGGGCGAGTGCCTTGTGCAGCAGCTTCGTGTAGCCCTCGTCCATGCCGGTGAGGAAGCGCTCGCTGAAGCCGTACATCTTCGCGCCGAGGGCGCTGCGCTTCTCCGGCGGAGGCGGCAGCACCAGCAGGCGCGAGCAGAGCACCGGCACCAGCGTGACGGCCACGAAGAGCGACATCAGCAGCGAGAACACCACCACGACCGACAGCTGCCGGAACATGATGCTCGACACGCCCTCGAGGAAGAGGAGCGGGACGAACACCGCGATGTGCGTGAGGATCGACGCGAGGATGGCCGACCAGACCTCCTCGGAGCCGTCGATGGAGGCGGTCATCCGGTCCTTGCCGTGGTGCTCCATGTGCCGGAACGAGTTCTCCAGCACGACGATGGCCGCGTCCACGATCATGCCGACGCCGAGCGCGAGGCCGCCGAAGGTCATCGTGTTCAGCGTCAGCCCGCCGAAGTAGAGCAGGGCGAACGTGCCGACGACCGAGATCGGAATCGAGGTGCAGACGATCAGCGTCGAGCGGAAGTTGCGCAGGAACAGGAAGATGATCGCGATGACCAGGAACGAGCCGAGCATCACGTGTTCCTGCACCGCGCCGATCGACCGCTCGATGAACTTCGCGCTGTCGTCGAGCAGCTGGACGCGGACGCCGGGCACTTCGCGGTTGATGCGCTCCATCTCGGCGCGCACGCCCTGCGCGATCTGGACGGTGTTCGTGCCCGACTGCTTCGTCACCTGCAGGCGGACGCCGGGACGGCCGTTGATGCGGAGCACCGAACGGATGTCTTCCGTGGAGTCCCTGACGTCGGCAATGTCCTTCAGGTAGACCGGCACGCCGTTCTTCGTGAGGACGACGGTGTTCGCGATCTGGTCGAGGTTCTGGTACTGGCCCTGGCTGCGCAGGAGCAGCGCGCGATCGCCCTGGTAGACCTCGCCGATCGGGATGTTCTGGTTCTCGTTGCGGAGGACGCTCACGACGCGGTCGACCGAGAGGTCGAGTGCGGTGATCTTCTCGCGCGAGAGGTCCACGTGGATCTGGCGGCGCAGGCCGCCGCCGACCGTGACGGCCGCCACGCCCTGCACGCGCTCGAAGCGCGGCGACAGCACGTTCTCGGCCAGCTCACGCAGCTGCACGCGGTCCAGGGTACCGTCCGTGCTCTCGAGCGCGAGGCCCATGATGGGCGCCGCGTTGGAGTCGAACTTCTGCACGATCGGCGGATCGGCATCCTCCGGCAGGCGGCCGCGGACGCGGTCGATGCGCGTGCGGATGTCGTTCATCGCCTCGCTCAGGTCGGTGCCCCAGGTGAAGTTCAGCTGGATGTTGGCATTGCCTTCCGAGGCCGACGAGTTCATCTGGTCGAGGCCCTGCACGGCGCTCAGCTGCTGCTCGAGCGGGCGGACGACCAGTTCCTCCATCTCCAGCGGACCAACGCCCGTGTAGTTCACGCGGACGCTGACGGTCGGCTGCGAGATGTCCGGGAGAAGGTCGACGGGAAGGCGCGACAGGGAGATGCCGCCGATGAGGATGATGATCGCGCTGATCATCGACATCATCACGGGGCGCTCGATCGCAAAACGCGGGATGCTCATGCCTGCTCCTGATTCCGATTCCCTGATCCCTGACTACTGCCCGCCGGTGTTCGGTGCGCCGCCGCGGCGTCCGCCGCTTTCGCCGCCCTGGCCACCAGGTGCGCCGGGCCCGCGGGGCGCGCCGGCGCCGGGGCCACCCGCGGGTGCGGTGCCCGGGGCGCCCGTGCCGGGTGCGCCACCCGGAGCGCCGCCAGGGCCACCGGGTCGTCCGCCGCCACGGCCTCCACGGCCGCCGCGCCCACCGGCGCCCAGCAGGACAATACGGTCGCCTTCACGCAGCGCCGCCGCGCCGGTCGTCACCACGCGCGTGCCTTCCGCCAGGCCGTCCACAATCTCCACCTGGTCGGGCTGCGACATGCCCACGGTGACCGGCTTGAACCGCGCGACGTCGCCCTCGTCCGGCAGGAACACGCCCTTCTTGCCGTTCACGTCGACCACGGCGTTCGCCGGCACCACCAGCGTGTTCTCCTTGTGCTCGACCACGAAGTCGACCTTCGCGTACATGCCCGGCTTGAGCCGTGCGTTCGCGTTCGGCACCTCGACTTCGATCTGCGCGGTGCGCGTGGACGGGTCCAGCACCGGCGCCACCTGGGCGATGCGCCCGGCGAACTTCTCGCCCGGATAGGCGTCCACCGTGACGTCGGCCTTCATGCCCGACGTGATGCGGCGCAGATCCTTTTCCACGATGTTGGCGACCATGCGGACGGTCGAGATGTCGACGACCGAGATGAACGTGGTCGTGTTCGGCGTCACCCAGCCGCCTGGGTCCAGCGCCCGGCGGCCGACGAAGCCGCTCACTGGAGAGGTGATGACGGTGTTGGCCAGGTTGATGTTCAGCTCGTCGAGCCGCGCCTGCGCCTGCGCGTACTGCGCGCGCGCGAGATCGAGGGCCGCCAGGGCGGCCTGGTACCGCGCATCCGTGTCATCGAAGGTCTGGCGCGGAATGAGCTGGCGTTCGTACAGGCTGCGCGACCGGTCCAGGTTCGTCTGCGCGAGCTTGAGGTCGGCTTCACGCTGACGGATCGTCGCGGCCGAGACATCGAACGAGGCCTTCGCCTGCTTCACCTGCTCGATGATCTCGCGGTCGTCCAGCTTCGCGAGACGCTGGCCGCGCGAGACGCGGTCGCCGAGCTTCACGTTCACCGCTTCGAGCCGGCCGGCCGCCTTGGGCACGGCTTCCACCGTGGCGGCCCCGATCAGGTTGCCGACGACGGACAGGCTCTCGGTCATGTCGCCGCGCTTCACGGCCGCGAGTTCCACGGTCATGGGCAGGCGCGGACCACCGCCGCCGAATCCGCCGAAGCCGCCCGGGCCGCCGAAGCCGCCGCCTCCGCCCGCACCGCCGCGTCCGCGCCCCTGTGCCGCACCCGGCCCGCCCGCGCGTCCGCCCGGTCCGCCGTTGCCGCCAGTGGCGCTGGCCGACTGCTCGGCTGCCTGCTGCTTCGAGTAGTAGTAGTAGTAGCCCCCGGCGCCGGCCGCGAGGACGAGAAGAATGAGGACTCCGCGCTTCATAAACTCCGTTGTGCTTTCGTGGCGGTCAGGCTACCGGCCGAGAATCGTGATGTTCGACGTGGACAGCGAGGTCTGCTGCAGACGCTCGAGCTCGACGAGCGACTTGCGATAGGCCAGCACCGCCTGCAACTCGTTGTTCTGTGCGGTGGCGAGGTCGCGCTGGGCCTGCACCACGAAGTAGTTGGTGGACATGCCGACTTCGAACTTGCTCTGTTCGGCTTCGAGCGTGCGCTGCGCGAACTCGCGTGCGGCCTGGGCCGCCTGCACGCGCTCCACGTTGTTCTGCACGTTCGTCGCGGCGTTGGTCACGTCGGTCGCAATCTGCAGCTCGATCTGCTTCAGCTGCGCCGCCACCTGGTTCTGCTGCACGCGCGCGCGGGCCACGTTGGCTTCGGCCGCACTCTGGCCGAGCGGGTAGGTGACGTTCAGCTGGAGGTTCCAGGTGGGGAAGTTGCGGCCGAACAGCGAGCTGAGCGCATCGCTGTACCCGCCGGGGATCTCGCCGGTCACGATGCGGTTGATGCCGGTGCCGCTGGTGATGTACTGCGTGCCGCCCTGGCCGATGAGGCCGTAGCGCGCCACGAGGTCGGCCTGCGGCAGCGTCTGGTTGTTCAGGTACTTGAGCGTCGTGTCGTTCACCTGCAGGTTCTTGCGGGCCTGCTGCAGGTCGGTGCGGTTCTCGAGGGCGCGCTTCACCGCCGCCGCCACGTCGATCGGCTGCGGCGCGAATTCCGGCCGGTCCGAGGGCGCCAGTTCCGCATTCCAGTTCGGGTCCTGCGTGCCCGCGACGATCAGCCGCTTGAGCGCGAGCTCGTTCGTGCGCCGCGTGCCCTCGGCCACCGCCAGGTTCTGGCGCTGGGTTGCTGCCTGCGACTGCGCCTGGACGACGTCGATGGGCGCCATGGTGCCGATCTCCACGCGCGTCCGGTTGTCGGCGACCAGACGCTCGGCCAGTTCCACCGACCGCTTCGCCACGTCCACGGCCTGCGTCGCGAACACCAGATCCCAGTAGGCGTTGCGCACGTTCGAGACGATGTTGATGATCGAGGCCTGGAGCTGGATCTCGCTGATGTCCTGGTTCAGCCGTGTGACCATCAGCTGCTGGCGGGCGTTGTCGATCTTGAAGTTGCGCAGCAGCGGCTGCGTTAACTGCGCCGACCAGTTGGTATTGAAGGCCGGGTTGAACAGGGCCGTCAGGCTGGTGGTCGTCTGCTTGTTGTTGTTCAGCTGCACCGCGAGGGAGCCACCGCCCCAGCGGAAGTTCTGCGCGATGCCGGCGTTGTAGTTGGTGGTGCCCTGCTCGATGCCCGTGCCGGCGGCCGCACCCGAAATCGTCTGCGTCGACGGGTTGGTGTTCGACAGGTGGCTCACCTGCGAGGTGAGCGACGGACGATAGGCGGCCTGGAGATTCGCCACCGAGAAGTCGAACGTGGACGGATTCAGCCGCTGGACCGCGATATCGAGGTTCCGCTCGAGCGCGAGCTTCACCGCGTCGTCCAGCGACAGGCTGACGCTGGGGTGCTCGCCCGCGCCCGGCACCTGGCCCGCTGCCGCCGTGCCGGTCTGGGCGCCGACGCGTTCAGCCGCGGCACGAATGAGTTCCTGCACATGCTCGTCGGTCACCGTCGGCTTCTGGCCGGCCGCGGCTGAGCCGCCCGGCGCCACCAGCGCGCCGAGGAGCAAGGTCGTGATGAATCGATTCCGTGTCATTTCCCCGTCAATCCTTCGTGAACAAACGCGCGGTCAATGGCGCTGGCGCTGACGCTCGGAGGGCGGCGGCGGGATCGGATGTTCCTGCAGCCATTTGTCATGCAGGGCGCCGAACCGGGTGCGTTGTTCCGGTGTCAGCACCTTGACCATCTGGACCAGCATCAGCGACCGCGTCTTGTTGGCGCTCATCCGGGCCGTCTCGACCCGGTCGATCATCCGCGTGAGCGTGGCCTCGTCGGCATCGCTCTGGATGGCGCGCGAGAGCTTCGCCTCGTAGCGGGAGAGGTCGTCCCACTCCTGTCGCAGTTCGACGCGGGTGACCTCCCAGATCTTGTCGATGCGCGTGGACTGGTCGGCGGTCAGCCCGAGTTCCTTCTTGAACGGCTCGGACTTCCACCAGGGAAAGGAGGGCCGCGGGCCGTCTGGCGGCCGTTGCGCGTGGAGCGAGGCCGTGCTCAACAGGAGCACCGCCACCAGCAGGCGCAGCCGCATGGTCATGGTCATCGTAAAACCTCTGTAAGCGCAGTTCCTGGAAGGGAATACGTCCCGCTCACCGGTTTCGTTTAGCGGTCGGACACGATTTCTTGCCGGCGGGGCGCCGGGCAAAGGGCCATCCAGCCCGGCCGGTCACGCCGGGCGGCAGAATTCGACGAGTTTCTCGATTGCCACGGCGACGAGGTTGTCCGGGGTCGAGGCTCCTGACGTGACCCCGACGGTCACGGGACCACCAGCCGGGAGCCAGCCGGTCGCCGTGACTTCGTACTTGGCACCGACCGGACGGTGACGGATGTCCTGGGCCGAGACGAGGCAGTCCGGGTCGGCCACGTGGAACGTGGGACGCGACTCGGCACAGATCCGGGCCAGGTTCGCGGTGTTGCTGCTGTTGTAGCCGCCGATGACCAGCATGAGGTCGACCGGCCGCTCCTGCAGGAGCGCCACCACGGCGTCCTGGCGATCCTGGGTGGCGCTGCAGATCGTGTCGAAGGCCTGGAAGTGGGCGGTGAGCGCCTCCGCGCCCCACCGATCGAGCATGGCCGCCTTCAGCATCTCACCAACGGCCAGCGACTCGGACATCAGCATCGTGGTCTGGTTGGCCAGGCCCACGCGGGCGAGGTCGCGGTCGGGGTCGAAGCCGGCCGACGCCGCCGAGCTGAACTGCCGCATGAACGCGTCGCGGTCGCCACCGTTCCTGATGTAGTCGCAGACGACGGCCGTTTCGGCTTCGTCGAACACGACCAGGTAGGCGCCGCCGCGCTCGACGGCCTGGGACGCGGTGGCCTGCGTCTCCTCGTGCCAGACCTTGCCGTGGATGATGGACGTGTAGCCCTGCTCGGCGTACTTCCTGACGTTCTTCCACACGTTCAGCACGGAGCCGCAGGTGGTGTCGACCAAGGTGCACCCGACCTGTTCGAGGCGGCGGAGCAGTTCCATGGTCACGCCGAACGCCGGCAGGATGACCACGTCGTTTGGCCCGAGCGCCTCGATCGACTCGCCCGGGTCGCTCAGGAAGCGCACGCTCATCGCCCGCAACTTCTCGTTCACGTGCGGGTTGTGGATGATCTCGCCGGTGAGGAAGACCCGGCGATCCGGGAAGCGGCTGCGCGTCTGGTACGCGTAGTCCACGGCCCGGTCGACGCCGTAGCAGAAGCCGAACTCCCGCGCGAGGTGCACGGTCAGGCGGCCCGACTGGAAGGTGAAGTCGTGGGCCTTGATGTCCTCGATCAGGCGGCTGTGGTAGTTGTCCGCGAGGACGCCGGCCACGGCGTCCTTCATGTCGAGACCCTTGCGGAAGATCAGAGATGGCATCAGGGGAATTGCTGAACGCGAAATGCTAAATGCTGAAGTGGGACGAACCCGTTACGTCGGCGGAGGCGATCCAGCCTCGCCTTTCCAATTCGCGATTAGCCTTCAGCGATTGGCAATGTCCTGATTCTACCTAATGTCCCGGACGTGAGGCGTGAGGGCGTCGAACGCCGCCAGTTCCCGGGGCTGCGGCCGCGCGAGCGCCAGTTCCAGTTCCATGAGGAACGCATCCTCGTCCACGGCTGGCTGGGGCGCGTTGACCAGCACGGCCGGCGACGACGACGGACGCTGCACCGACATGGACGGAGCCGCGACAGTGGCGGACGCCTGCGGCTGGAGCCGTTCGGGACGCAGGTAGCCGCCCACGGCCACGCCAATGAAGAGCCCGGCCGCGGCGGCCGCCGCCAGCCAGCGCGCGGTCAGGTAGGCGGGACGGGGCGCCGGGTGTCCGGCATCGCGAGCCGGGAACGCAATGACGCGCGCCGACCGATGGACATGTTCCAGGCGACGGGCAATCTGCTGCTGCTGCCGGGCGAGGGCGTCGGGCCCGAAGATCGCGTCGGCGTCGGCGTTTCCGGTGTCGCGAACCTCTTCGAGCAGCGTGGTCAGTTCCTGGTACTGTCCGAGGCAGGTGTCGCACGAGTCGAGATGCTCAGCCAGGCGCGGGTTCACCGTCTCGCCGCTCCGGCCGGCGAGATAGCACTCGAGGAACTGGTCCTCCTTCAGGTGCCCGGTGATACGCATCACGACTTCCCCCCGAGAAAGCCCCGCAGTTTCCGGACGGCACGGAACAGGTGCACGCGCACGGTCGACTCGTTGATGCCGGTCATCGCGCTGATATCCCGGGGCGAACAGTCGCCGTAGTGGGAGAGCATGAAGACCGTGCGCTGCCGGCCGTCCAGCCGGTCAATAGCCGCGGCGATGGTGCCACGACGCTCGCGGGCAAGCAAGCGCGATTCTGGATCCGGTTCCGCCGACCTGGCACCCGGTTCACGCCCCAGGTCTTCCGGGGCATCCTCGGACGGGATGAACCAGCGCTCGCGGCGGGCCCTGGCCTTCCGGCGGTCCAGGCACCCGTTGATGAGGATACGGGTGAACCAGACCTCGAACGGCCACGCGTCGCGATACGAGCTGATGTGGGTGAATACCTTGACGAACGCGTCCTGGACGGCCTCGTCGGCCTCGGCGGCGTCGCGGAGGTACTGATAGGCGATACGCAGGGCGCGGCGCTGATGGTGGGCGACCAGCCCGGCGAACCGCTCGCGCGCCTCGTCCATCTCGCCCTGGTCGACCAGGGCCCGGATCTCGACCGCCAGCCGCGTGTCGTCCGACTGTGCAGGCGACGGCACACCCGCGCGCCCACGGGCACCGGCGGGCGGCGCGTCGGGCTGGGATTCTGCGGCGTCTGGCGTGCGCACAGGTCGGTGTTCACTCATGGAGGATTACGACCGGGCTGTCGGGACGTTTACGTACGGTAACGGTGTCTGCGTTGACTTGCAAGGAAAACGGCGAGTACGATCCGCGAGTTGGACGCATGTCTCCATCTCATCCTCATCTCTCGGAGCACCCATGACCCCCGCCGTTGACAGCCGTACGCTCGAGAATGAAGGAATCAAGGACGCCCAGGTTCACTGGAACCTGTCGGATGCCGTGCTCTACGAGCAGGCGATCCGTCGCCAGGAAGGACTCCTGGCCGCTGAAGGCCCCCTGGTCTGCCGGACCGGGCACCACACGGGCCGCTCACCGAACGACAAATTCATCGTCCGCGAGCCGTCGAGCGAGCAGCACATCGCCTGGGGTGGCCCCAACCGGCCGATGTCGCCGCAGCACTTCGACACGCTGCATGCGGACATGCTCGCAGCGCTTCGCGGCGCCGAGCTGTTCGTGCAGGACGTCTATGCGGGGGCCGACAGCCGCTACCGCCTGCCGGTCCGTGTCATCACGGAATATGCCTGGCACAGCCTGTTCGCGCGGAACCTGCTGATTGTTGGCGACACGGCCGGCCACGTGCCAGGGCTGACGATCATCGACTGCCCCTCGTTCAAGGCCGACCCGGCGCGCCACGGCACGAACTCGGACGTGGTTGTCGCGCTGAACTTCGCCAAGCGGCTCGTGCTCATCGGGGGCACCAGCTATGCCGGCGAGATCAAGAAGTCGGTCTTCAGCACGCTCAATTTCCTCCTGCCGCTCGACGGTGTCCTCTCGATGCACTGCTCGGCCAACATCGGGAAGGAAGGCGACACGGCGCTCTTCTTCGGTCTCTCCGGCACGGGCAAGACCACGCTGTCGAGCGACCCGCTCCGCGGGCTGATCGGCGACGACGAGCACGGCTGGAGCGACCACGGCACGTTCAACTTCGAGGGCGGCTGCTACGCGAAGACCATTCGCCTGTCGGCCGAAGCCGAGCCGGAGATCTACGCGACAACCCGCCGGTTCGGCACCGTGCTCGAGAACGTGGTCATCGACCCGGTCACGCGGACGCTGGATCTCGACTCGGACCAGTTCACCGAGAACACCCGCGCCGCCTACCCGATCCACTTCATCAGCAACGCCGTGCCGTCGGGCCAGGGTGGGCACCCGCGCAACATCGTCATGCTCACGGCCGATGCGTTCGGCGTGCTGCCGCCCATTGCCCGGCTGTCGCCCCAGGCGGCGATGTATCACTTCCTGTCGGGCTACACCGCCAAGGTGGCCGGCACCGAGAAGGGCGTCACCGAGCCGAAGGCCACGTTCAGCACCTGCTTCGGGGCGCCGTTCCTGCCGCTGGCGCCGAGCCGCTACGCCACGCTGCTCGGCGAGAAGATCGCCCGGCACGATGCGCAGGTGTGGCTCGTCAACACCGGCTGGACCGGCGGACCGTATGGTGTCGGTGCCCGGATGCGGATCCGTTTCACCCGCGCGATGATCACCGCCGCGCTCAGCGGGCAGCTGGATGCGGTGCGGTACGAGACGCATCCGGTGTTCAACCTGCAGGTGCCGCAGTCGTGCCCCGACGTGCCGCCCGAGGTGCTGAACCCGCGCCTCACGTGGTCGGACACGGCCGCCTACGACGCGCAGGCAGCAAAGCTGGCCGGCATGTTCCGCGACAACTTCAAGACCTTCGAAGCGTCGGTCGCGCCTGACGTCGTGGCAGCGGGCCCGCGCGCATGACATACGAAGCGGTCATCGGCCTGGAGATTCACGCCCAGCTCCAGACCGCCACGAAGATCTTTTGCGGTTGCAGCACGGCGTTCGGCGCCCCGCCGAACGCCAACGTCTGCCCGGTGTGTCTCGGGTTTCCCGGCGTGCTGCCCGTGCTCAACCGGGCGGCGGTCGATCTGGCCATCCGGGCGTCCATGGCGCTGGGGTGCCGGATCAATCCGACCTCGATCTTCGCGCGCAAGAACTACTTCTACCCGGACCTCCCCAAGGGCTACCAGATTTCGCAGTACGAACAGCCGCTCGCGAGCGAAGGGCTGGTGGAGTTCTCCGGACCGGACGGTCCGCGCCGCGTGCAGATTACGCGCGTCCACATGGAAGAGGACGCGGGCAAGTCGCTGCACGAGGGGTTCGCGGATTCCGACCGGCGCACCTATCTCGACTACAACCGGGCCGGCACGCCGCTCGTGGAGATCGTGACCGAACCCGATCTCCGCTCGGCGACCGACGCGGCGGCCTTCTTCGAGCACCTGCGCGGCATCCTCGTCTGGCTCGGCGTCAACGACGGCAACATGGAAGAGGGCAGCCTCCGCTGCGACGCCAACGTGTCGGTGCGCCCCGTGGGCACCACGACGCTCGGCACCAAGGCCGAGGTGAAGAACCTCAACTCGTTCCGCTTCCTCCAGAAGGCGCTCGAGTACGAGATCGAGCGGCAGATCGACGTGCTGCACGAGGGCGGCCGGGTGAAGCAGGAAACGCGGTTGTTCGACTCGGCCACCGGCCACACGGTGTCCATGCGCAGCAAGGAAGAAGCGCACGACTATCGCTACTTCCCCGATCCCGACCTGCCCGCGCTGATCGTCGACGAGGCGCGCGTGCAGGCCATTCGCGCCGTCATGCCGGAACTGCCCGTGGCGCGCCGGCAGCGGTTCATGGCGGACTACGGCCTGCCCGAGTACGACGCGACCCAGCTGACGCAGACACGTGCCCTCTCGGAGTTCTTCGAGGCCGCGGTCACTGCTGGTGCCGCCCCGAAGGCGGTCAGCAACTGGATGATGGGTGAACTGGCCCGCCTGCTCAATGCGGCGGGGAAGGACATCACGGCGTCGCCGGTCACGCCGAAGCAGCTGGCCGGGCTCATCGCACTGATCGAGAAGGGCACCATCAGCGGTGCGATCGCGAAGGGGGTCTTCGAGACGATGATGGCCTCCGGCCGCGACGCTGCTGCCATCGTCGCCGCCGAGGGGCTCACGCAAATCGACGACGAGGGACAGATCCTGGCGATCATCGCGGACGTGGTCGCGAAGAACGCCGATGCCGTGGCCAGCTACCGGGCTGGCAAGACGGCCACCTTTGGCTTCCTTGTCGGGCAGGCCATGAAGGCGGCTGCCGGCAAGGCCAACCCGAAGCGCGTCAACGAACTGTTGAAACGCGCCCTCGAAACCGCGTGATCGAGGCCTACCATCTCTCGAAGGTCTACAGCCGTGGCGTGTATGCGCTGCGCGATCTCACGCTGACCGTCGACAAGGGAGAGTTCATCTTCCTGACCGGTCCGAGC
The DNA here is from genome assembly GCA_046331345.1 of Vicinamibacterales bacterium. GTDB lineage: Bacteria > Acidobacteriota > Vicinamibacteria > Vicinamibacterales > CAVVIG01 > CAVVIG01. Next base: position 77,588 of record JAXLRA010000014.1, read on the forward strand.
GGCGCCGGCAAGTCGACGCTGCTCAGGCTGCTCCTCTGCGCAGAGACACCGACGGAAGGACAGCTGAAGGTCGGGGGGCGCGTGCTCACCGACCTGTCCACAGCGGACATGCAGGCGTACCGGAGGACGGTCGGCTTCGTGTTCCAGGACTTCCGGCTCGTGCCCCGGTTTACCGTGTTCCAGAACGTCGCGTTCGTCATGCGCGTTCTCGGTGTCGACCTGGCGACCCGCCAGCGCAAGACCTTCCAGGTGCTCAAGTGGGTGGGGCTCCAGCACCGCATGAACGCCTTTCCGGAGGAACTCTCTGGCGGTGAGCAGCAGCGCGTGGCGATTGCCCGTGCGCTGGTGAACGACCCCCACATCATCCTGGCCGACGAACCCACCGGCAACCTGGATCCGGATCTCTCGCTCGACATCATGAACCTGTTCCGCGACATCAACAACCGCGGGACCACGGTGCTGGTGGCCACGCACGACCGCGAGATGATCCGCCGCGTGGGCCGCCGCTCGATCACGCTCGAACACGGGCGCCTGGTGGAGACCAGCTAGGCATGCATCTCCTCCAGTACGCGTTCGACGAAGCCGCCTCCAGCCTCTGGCGCGGCCGGCGGTCGGGGCTCCTGTCCACCGCGACGATCGCGATTGCCCTGTTCGTGACCGGTGCCTTCCTGGTGGTGACCTCCAACCTCGACCGGCTCGCGAGCGAGTGGAGCGCCGCCGGGGAGATGTCGGTGTATCTCGCCGAGTCGATCGACGGGTCCGCCAGGGCCGCCGTCGAGCGCGAACTCTCCTCGTCGCCGGCGGTGGCGAGCGTGGTGTTCGTGTCCCGGGAGGCCGCGCTGGAACGTTTCCGCCAGACCTTCCCGGACCTGGCCGGCACCGTCGGCTCGCTGGACGAGAACCCGCTGCCGCCGTCACTCGAGGTTCGACTCCGGTCATCCGAGGAGGCGCAGGGCGTGCTCGAGGCGCTGGTGGTGAAGCTGCGGAGCCTGCCCGGGGTGACCGACGTCCGCTACGACAAGGAGTGGCTGGACCGGCTCCTGCGCGGGCTGCGGCTGCTCCGGATCATCGGCCTGTCGCTCGGCGGTGCACTGATTCTCGCGGCGGCGCTCACCATCGCCAACGTGGTGCGCCTCGCGCTGAACGCCCGGCGTGACGAGCTGGACATCATGCACCTGGTGGGTGCGCCCACGGCCTACGTCCGAGGGCCGTTCATCATGGAGGGGGCGCTGCACGGGGGCGTCGGCGCGTTCGTCGCGCTCGCGGCGCTGACGCTGGTCTTCTTTGCCACCCGCGACCGATTCCTCATGCCGCTGGCCGCGGCCCTGAACCTGTCCGGTGTGCGGTTCCTGCCGGCGGGCCTCATCGTGCTGGTGCTGGCGGGTGGGGTCGGGGTGGGCTCCCTCGCTGGATTCATCGCCAGCCGGCGGGCCTGACCAAATCGCTGGATCGGCCTGGCCGGCGGGGGGCCAGAAAGTATCGGTCGAACGTTACACGTTCTTGACAGTCGTTTTGTGGCGATCTTACACTCGGGTCATCTCGGAACTTTCCCCTTCGAGGACTTGCATGCCACGCTTCGTGACCGATAGGCCGATCAGCGCGCTGCACCCGATCACCGAGTTCTACCGGCAAGAGTTTGCCAAGCACCACCGCTGCCTTCAGCAGCAGCGGCCGTATTTCTCCGAAAGTGCCATCACCGACGTCGAAGCGGTGCTGAGCCGCATCATGAGCGACCTCGACCAGTTGTGTTCGAAGGACGATGCTCACGAAGTGGTCAGCGGCCTCCTCAGGCAAATCGACACCGTCACCGGCCTTTCCTCCTCCTCCGACCCCAGACGCAGTCACTGACTTCGCAACACCCTGAACTCCGGACCGACCTGCTGCACATCCTGCAGGCTGGCGTCAGCGCTGTCGACGCCGGCCGGCTGGTGCAAGCGGCGCTGACGACGCGTGCCGGCGACAACGCGCCGATCTGGATCATCGCGGCCGGCAAGGCCGCGCGTCCGATGGCCGACTCGGCTGTCCGTGTGCTCGGCGACCGGGTGCGCGGAGGCGTCGTCGTCTCACCGGGGGGCACACCTCCGTATCCGCTCGACGGCGTCACCGGAGAGCATCCGCAGCCGGGGCGGGGCAGTGAGGAAGGTGGACGCCGGGCGCTCGCCATCGCCGCCGCGATTCCTCCGGATGCCGAGCTCGTCACGCTGATTTCAGGCGGGGCGTCCTCGCTGATGGCCGTCCCCGCGGACGGGCTGACGCTCGACGACAAGCGCGAGACAACGGGCGTGCTGCTCAGGTCCGGCGCCGACATCTACGCGCTGAACACCGTGCGGAAGCACCTGTCGCAGATCAAGGGCGGACGCCTGGCGGCCGTGTGCCGCGCGCGGAGCCGCGCGTTCGTCCTTTCCGATGTGGTGGGTGACGACCTGAGCTTCATCGCATCGGGCCCCACCGTGCCGGACGCGTCCACCTACGGGGACGCCCTGTTCGTCATCGATCGCTTCGGGGGCCGGCATGCGTTTCCGCCAGCCGTCGTGGAGCACCTGCTCGCAGGCGCACGGGGCGAACGCCCTGAGTCGCCGAAGCCCGGCGACCCGAGGCTCGCCCGGGCCGAGACCTCGCTGATTGGCGGACGCTTCGACGCCATGCGTGGCGCGGCCGCGGCCGCGGTCCGTCGCGGCTACGACGTGCATGTGATCGACGACGCGGTCGTGGGTGAAGCGCGTTTCGCGGGCGACCTGCTGGCGCAGCGCATGCTCACGCTGGCTCGCTCCCTGCGGCGGCCCGCCTGCATCATCGCGAGCGGCGAGACCACGGTGCGCGTGACCGGGAGAGGCCGCGGCGGCCGGAACCAGGAACTTGCCGCTGCGGCGGCCCGCCACCTGGCGCGTGAAGCGGCGGCGTGCGTGCTCGCCAGCGCTGGCACCGACGGCATCGATGGTCCCACCGATGCCGCGGGCGCACTCGTTGACGGGACCACACTCGAGAGGGCGCACGTCGACGGCCTCCCGAGTGTCGACGCCATTCTCGACGACAACAACGCCTATGCCTTCTTCGATGCGCTGGGCGATCTCATCCGCACCGGCCCGACCGGTACGAATGTCGGAGACCTTCAACTATTTCTGCTAGCCTGACCTCCATGCTCTCCCGCGACGCGATTCTCGACCAGATGCGCGAGCGGGTCCATCACCCCGCCGGTACCAGGGAACTCCTGCAACTCCTCAAGATCCCGAAGGACGAACGTGCCACCTTCAGGCGCCACCTGAAGAGCCTCGTCGCCGACGGCCACCTGATCCAGATTCGCGGGCAGCGTTTCGGCCTGCCCGACAAGATGGATCTGCACATCGGGCGGCTCGAGACCCACCCGCACGGCTACGGCTTCGTCCGCCCCGAGCGCGACCTCGAGTCCGGGCGCGACGGCGACATCTACATCCCCGCTCATGCGCTCAACGAAGCGCTGCACGGCGACCGCGTGGTCGTCCGCCTCGAGCGCCTCAAGTCGGACGGCCGCGTGGAAGGCCGCATCATTCGCGTGCTCGAGCGCGCGCACACCTCGCTGGTCGGCCGCTACGACCAGGCGGCTCACGATGTGGGCGTGGTGGTGCCGTTCGATCGCAAGCTCCTGATGGACATCTTCATTCCATCGGGGCAGGAGAAGGGCGCCACGCCCGGCGACATGGTGGTCGTCGAGATCACCAGGTTTCCCACCGGCAATCGCGGGGCGATCGGCCGCGTCGTCGAGGTGCTCGGCGACATCGACGCCCCGGGTGTCGATACCGAGATCATCATCCGCAAGTTCGGCATTCCAGACGCGCACTCCGAGGAGTCGGTAACGGAGGCCGTGCGGCTCGGCGCCGCGGTGAAGGAACGGGATCTGCGGAACCGCACCGACTTCCGGAGCCTGCAGACCGTCACGATCGACGGCGAGCACGCGCGTGATTTCGACGACGCCATCACGATCGAGACGTTGCCGAACGGGCACTACTGGCTCGGCGTGCACATCGCCGACGTGTCGCACTACGTCCAGGAGGGCAGTGCCCTCGACCGTGAGGCCTACGAACGCGGCACGTCGGTCTACTTTCCCGAGCGGGCGGTGCACATGTTCCCGTCCGAACTGGCCACCGGACTCTGCAGCCTGAATCCCCATGTCGACCGGCTGGTGCAGACCTGCTTCATGGAGGTGAACCGGAACGGCGAGGTGGTACGCGCGGAGTTTCACGACGGGGTGATCAACAGCGACGAGCGGATGACGTACACCGACGTCAACGCGATCCTGACCGACCGCGACCCGGCGCTCCTGGGGCGCTACGCGCCGCTCGTGCCCATGTTCGAGCGCATGGGTGAGTTGTTCCGCATCCTCAATGCCGCGCGGCGGCGGCGCGGGTCGATCGACTTCGATCTGAACGAGACACAGCTCGTCCTCGACGAGGGGGGCATGGTGGAAGCCATCGTTGCCCTCGAGCGCAACATCGCCCACCGGCTCATCGAGGAGTTCATGCTGCTCGCCAACGAGACGGTGGCGTCCTACCTCGAGGCGCAGGAGGCCCCGGCGCTCTACCGCATCCACGAGGAGCCGGACCTGCTCAAGGTCGCGAAGTTCGAGGAGTTCGTGTCCACCTTCGACCTGAGCCTCGGTGCCGAACTCACGGCACTGCGGCCCAAGCACTTCCAGAAGCTGATCGCCCGCATTGCAGGGAAGCCGGAGGAGAAGCCGATCGCGTTCCTCATGCTGCGGACGATGCAGAAGGCCCGCTACTCACCGGAGAACAGCGGCCACTTCGGACTCGCGGCACACAGCTACACGCACTTCACATCCCCCATTCGGCGCTACCCGGACCTCGTCGTCCACCGCGCGCTGCGGGCTGCCCGGCACAAGGCGCTCTCGGAGGAACAGCTGGAGGCCGCCCGTGAAGACCTGCCCGAGGTGGCGCGCCACACCAGCGAGATGGAGCGCCGGGCCGACGATGCCGAGCGCGAGCTGCTGCAGTGGAAGAAGGTCAGGTTCATGGCCGACAAGGTCGGCGAGGAGTTCGAGGGCTACGTCACCGGCGTGGCCGCGTTCGGGCTGTTCGTCCAGCTGGTCGAGCACTACGTCGAGGGGCTGGTCCACATCTCGACCATGGCCGACGACTACTACCGGTTCGTGGACACGGCTCACATGCTGCGTGGAGAGAACGCCCAGCGCACGTATCGCCTCGGGGACAAGGTCGAGGTGCGGGTGCTGCGCGTGAACATGGACGTCCGGCAGATCGAACTGGGGCTGGTCGATGTGCTGGAACGCGTGCGTGAGGGGGAGCGGGGCAGCCGTCGCCCGAAGGCGCAGCTGAAGGCAGAGCGCCCGGGCCGGAAGAAGAACCGGCCGGGGCGTCTCGAACGAGAGATCCGGAAGGGGAAGAGACGCCGCTAGCTCTTGTGCTCGGCGGTCTCGTCCTTCATGCCGTCCTTGAAGTTGCGGATCGCACTGCCGATCCCCTTGCCCAGCCCGGGCAGGCGATTGGCGCCGAAAATCACGATGATGATGGCCAGAATGATCAGGAGTTCTGGCAGTCCGATCTTGCCCATGTTGAGACTCCTCCCCAAGGCGTTACGTCGTGCCGGTGACGGGTGGCGCGCGACAAGCCGGGGAACGCCAGCGATTTTACCACCAACCGCGCGCGTTCTCCCCAGGTGCATCTTCCTTATCTGCTTCGGAGTCAGCGCGATAGCGCACGGCGGCGCGGCTCAGTTCACCTCGGGCGTCAATCTGGTCGCTGTGTACGCCACCGTGCTGGACGGACAGGGCCGTCTGGTGACCGGCCTCGGACGCGAGGACTTCATCGTCGAAGAGGACGGACGGCGCCAGGATGTGCAGACCTTCGCAGCGGGGGACGTGCCGCTCTCGCTTGCGATTGCCGTGGACCACAGCTTCAGCATCACGGCGGAGCGCCTGCGGGAGGTGACCTCGGCGACGCAGGGGCTCATCAGCGCGCTCCAGCCAGGAGACGGCGTCCTGCTGCTGGGCATCGGCAGCGGGGTGGAGGTCCTGGCGCCCCTGTCGATCGACCGCCGACCGGCCTTCGACGCGGTGGCGCACCTCGAGCGGTGGGGCACGACGCCGCTGTTCGATGCGACGCGGCAGGCCATCACCGCCATCGACGGGGCGACAGGGCGCCGCGCCCTGGTGCTCATCACGGACGGGGCCGACAGGTACAGCGATTCGACCGCGGCCGACATGGTGGCGTTCGCGAGGCGGCATGACGTGCTGGTCTACCCGGTGACACTCGGCCGACAGCCTGTGCCGGTTCTGGTCGAACTCGCCACCGCGACCGGTGCCCGTGCCTCGACCGTTTCAGACCCAAGGCGACTGCCCGACGTGCTCACCGGCATTGCGGCTGAACTGCGCGCGCAGTACTTGCTCGGATACGCGCCCGCGCCGCTGGAGGGCGAGAGCGAGGCCTGGCGCACCATCACGGTCCGCACGCGCACGCCCGGTCTTCGCGTACGTGCCAGGGACGGGTATTTCGCCTCCCGCTGAGCCCGGCTGCAACGGCCGGCGGTGCCGGGGCGTCTAGACCGGCAACGGGAGCGCGGGGGACACCGTCACTTCCGCAGAGCGTATGTGTCTTCGGAATTCGACAGACGGCCGCCGTCATCTCTCCGGAGTCCTAAGGGAACAAGCGCGGCTGTACAGGGCACCCCTTTTGCAGTTGCAGGCATGAAACCCGTGCGCGAGAATACGTCTGCGAGTCAAATCCAGTTGCCCATGGCAGAGCGCACGCCGTCGGGGGATCCGCACGTCAACGCATCGGCCGGGCACCTCTCGGTTCGCATCGACGGCGCACATCCACCCGAACTCGTCTTCGACTTCGAACGACAGAACAAGCGCATGGTGCCCGCATTCGGCGCCGCGCTTGCGCTGCAGTCGGCCGTCGTGCTGCTGTTCGTGCTGCTCGCCCGCTTCGGCCCGTCCATCACCCTGACCCCAACCGATGTTCCCGAAGACCCGAGCGATCGGATCGTCTGGCTGGCGTCTCCGGGGCCGGGCGGCGGCGGTGGTGGCGGCGGCAACCGGATGAAGGAGCCGCCGAAGGCGGCGGAACTGCCCGGCAAGGAGAAGATCACCGTTCCGGCCGAGAAGCCGAAGGTGCTCGAGCCGCCCAAGGAAACGAAGCCTGAGCCGAACCCGCTGGAGCAGTTGAACATTCCGGCGATGGTGCTGGCCGCCGGCACGGAGTCGATGCCCGGCATCATCGAGGCCCCGGGGCCGCCGAGTCCCTCGCTCGGATCGGGCACGGGCGGCGGCGCCGGCACGGGTGCGGGCACCGGCGTGGGCTCGGGTTCGGGCTCCGGGCTCGGTCCAGGCACCGGTGGCGGCACTGGTGGCGGGTTCTATCAGCCGGGCAACGGCGTCAGCCAGCCTCGCCTGCTGCGTGAAGTGAAGCCTGCCTACACCTCGGACGCCATGCGTGCGAAGGTCCAGGGAGCGGTCTGGGTCCGCTGCATCGTCCAGACCGATGGCTCGGTCACGAGTCCCGAAGTCGTGCGCTCGCTGGACTCCGTCTTCGGCCTCGATCAGGAAGCGATCAAGGCCGTGCGTCAGTGGCGATTCGCGCCCGGCACGCGCATGGGACAGCCGGTGCCCGTGCAGATCACGATCGAACTCACCTTCAACCTGCGCTAGCCCCGGCGCCCTGAACGCATCGCCTCCAGGCGTCCTGCGGCCAGCCACATCGCACCGGCTGACCGGTCCGGAATAAATCCAGGCCCTCTCGGGTTCTGTTCTACGTGGTGCGACTGATACGTAACGCTGTGTGCGCCGTGATGACGGCGCTGATCTTCTCTCCTCTTTCCACTGCGGCGCAGGACACGACCGGCACTGGCGTGCTGACCGGCGTGGTACTCACCGACCAGCGGACCCCCGCCGGGTTCGTCACGGTCTGCGTGACCGGCACGCGGTGCGAGATCTCGGATGAATCCGGAGTCTTCCGGATCCAGGACGTCCGCGCGGGCGAGTACCGCCTCGAGGTCGCGGCGCCGGGGCAGGCGCCGATCGTCACCGACCCGGTCACCGTGCGCGCCGGCCTCGCGGTGCAGGTCGAGGTCGTGCTGCCGCCGTCCACGGCGCTCGAGCGTGAGATCACGGTGGTCGGGAGCGCGGCGGCGATTCCGGAAGAGTTGAAGACCTCCGGATACCTGGTCGAACCCCGTGAAATCGCCAAGGATGCCGGCGCGCTGCAGGATGTGTCGCGCTATGTGCAGTCGCTGCCCGGTGTCGTCGTCGGCTCGACCGACTTCCGCAACGACATCATCGTCCGCGGGGGCAGCCCGCTCGAGAACCTGTTCATCGTCGACAACGTGGAGGTGCCGAACATCAACACGTTCGCGAACTTCGCGTCGGCGGGTGGAACGGTCAGCATCCTCGACTCGGCGATGATCCGGGACGTGACGTTCCTGACCGGTGCGTATCCCGCTGCGTTCACCAATCGCGCCTCGAGCGTACTGCAGATTGCGCAGCGTGAAGGAAACCGCGAGAAGGTGGAGCGGCGCGCGACGCTCGGATTCGCGGGTGCGGGCGGTATCGTCGAGGGGCCGATGGCGGGCGGGCGCGGCTCGTGGATCGTGTCGGCGCGCCGGAGCTTCCTCGACTTCTTCACGAGCGACGTCGGGATCGGCGGCGTCCCCGTGCTCTACACCGTGAACTCGAAGTTCGTCTACGACCTGAACCAGCAGGATCGCATCTGGGCCGTGAACATCTCCGGGATCGACAAGATCCGCCTGGGCCGCACGACCGGGTCAGCCGATCAGGATCCCAGCGAGGTGTTCAACTTCGACATCCGCTACCAGGGCTGGAGAAGTGCATCCGGTTTCAACTGGCAGCACGTGTTCGGCACGAAGGCGGTCGGCCTGCTGGGCATCACGCAGTCCACCGCGCGCGTGCGCTCGACCGTGAAGGACCTGCTGCGCAACGGCGCGTCCACGTTGCCCGTGGACGACCTCATCGCCCAGACGCCCGCCGCGTTCTCGGAGGACTCCGGAGAGGACGAGACGACCGTGAAGTACGACGCGACGGTCACCGCCGGCCGGTTCGGCAAGATCCAGGCGGGCGGGAGCGCGAAGATCTTCCGCGTCCGGTACGACACGTCGTCGCCGTTCGGCGCCGACAACCCGTATGCCCCCACCGGCGACACCGATGCGTTCGCGCTCAACACGGCGCTGACCACCACCCAGACCAGTGCGTACGCCCAGACCACGCTCGGCGTGTCGCCTGCGCTCAACCTGACGCTGGGTGGCCGCGTGGACAACTACGCGCTCCTGAACGCCACGCGGATCAGTCCGCGCGTCAGCGCGAACTACACCTTCTCGCCCAAGGTCTCGGCGCACGCGGCGTCGGGGCTCTACTACCAGCAGCCGCCGTTCCTCTTCGTCAGCGTCTTCCCGGAGAACCGCGCGCTGGTGCCGCTCAGGGCCGACCACTTTGTCGGCGGACTCACCTTCGAACCGGCACCGTCGACGCGCGTCACGCTCGAGGCGTACCACAAGCGCTACTCGGACTACCCGGTCGCACGCGATTACCCGCAGCTCTCGCTGGCGAACCTCGGGGACACGTTCAACGTCCGCGAGATTCTGTTCCCGCTCGTGAGCGAGGGTGTCGGTCGTGCCACAGGCGTGGAACTCTTCGCTGAGAAGAAGGGGAGCGGACGCTGGTACGGGCAGGCCAACCTGGCGATCTCGAAGGCGCGTCACGCGGGGCTGGACGGTGTCCTGCGCCCGGGTTCGTTCGACTATCCGGTGGTCTTCAACACGACGGCCGGCATCCGGCTCTCGCCGAAGTGGGAGCTCGGCGGACGCGTCGCCCTGTTGTCCGGCCGCCCCTACACGCCGTTCGACACCCGGCTCTCCACGCTGCAGCGCCGGGCCGTGTACGACCTGACACAGGTGAACGGCGTGCGCGCCCCCTTCTACTTCCGGGCGGACCTTCGGATCGACCGCACCTTCACGGTGGCCGGGTCGCCGCTGCTCATCTTCGCCGGGGCGCAGAACATCACGAACCGCAAGAACTTCTCGCAGCAGGTCTGGAACCGCGCCACCAACGCGCTCGACACGAACGACCAGCAGGGCATCTTCCCGCTGATCGGCATGGAGTGGCGGTTCTAGGGGAATTGAGAACTTAGAACTTAGAAGTCAGAACTGAAAGGCAGGCCGGGCAGGCAAGGCTGGCAGGACGGTGGCAGTCGCAGGGGCCGGCTTCAGCCGGCCCAGGAAAACAAAAAGGCGCGTGAGCTGCGAAGCCCACGCGCCTTTTCAGTTGAGCCGTTCAGAACTTCAGAACTTCACTTCTGAGTTCTCACTTCTGACTCTTCTCGGTTCCTTAGTACATCCCGCCCATGCCGCCGCCGCCCGGCATCGCCGGCGCTTCCTTCTTCTCCTCGGGGATCTCGCAGATGAGAGCCTCGGTGGTCAGGAGGAGCGACGCGATGGACGACGAGTTCTGCAGCGCGTTGCGGACGACCTTCGCCGGGTCGATGACGCCGGCCTGCACCAGGTTCTCGTAGGTGTCGGTGAGCGCGTTGAAGCCCTCATCGTCCTTCATCTCGCGAACCTTCTGGACGACGATCGAGCCTTCGTGACCGGCATTGGTCGCGATCCAGCGCATCGGCTCTTCGATGGCGCGGGCCACGATGTTGACGCCGATCTGCTGGTCGCCATGGAGCTTGAGGCCCGGCAGTGCACGGCCCGCACGGACCAGTGCCACGCCGCCGCCCGGGACGATGCCTTCTTCGACGGCGGCCTTCGTCGCGTGCATCGCGTCTTCGACGCGCGCCTTCTTCTCCTTCATCTCGGTTTCGGTGGCTGCACCGACCTTGATGACGGCGACGCCGCCGACGAGCTTCGCGAGGCGCTCCTGCAGCTTCTCACGGTCGTAGTCCGAGGTGGTGTCCTCGATCTGCGCGCGGATCTGCTTGACGCGGCCCTCGATGTTCGCGGACGAACCGGCGCCCTCGACGATCGTGGTGTTGTCCTTGTCGATCGTGACCTTCTTGGCGTTGCCGAGGTCCTCGAGCTTGATGTTCTCGAGCTTGATGCCGAGGTCTTCCGTGATCGCACGGCCACCGGTCAGCACCGCGATGTCCTCGAGCATCGCCTTGCGGCGATCGCCGAAGCCCGGCGCCTTGACGGCCGCCACGTGCAGCGTGCCGCGCAGCTTGTTGACGACGAGCGTCGCCAGGGCCTCGCCCTCGATGTCCTCCGCGATGATCAGCAGGGGCTTGCCGAGGCGCGCGACCTGCTCGAGGACCGGCAGGAGGTCCTTCATCGAGCTGATCTTCTTCTCGTGGATGAGGATGACCGCGTTGTCGAGCGCCACTTCCATGCGCTCCGGATCGGTCACGAAGTAGGGCGAGAGGTAGCCGCGATCGAACTGCATGCCCTCGACGACCTCGAGCGAGGTCTCGAGCGTCTTCGCCTCTTCGACGGTGATGACGCCGTCCTTGCCGACCTTGTCCATCGCGTTCGCGATGATCTGGCCGATTTCCGGGTCGTTGTTGGCCGAGATGGTGCCGACCTGCGCGACCATGTTGCCGCTGACCGGGCGCGCCATCTTCTTCAGCTCGCCGGTGATCGCCTCGACCGCCTTCTCGATGCCGCGCTTGATCTCCATCGGGTTCGCGCCGGCGACCACGTTCTTCGCGCCTTCGCGGTAGATGGCCTGCGCCAGCACGGTGGCCGTCGTGGTGCCGTCACCTGCCGTATCCGAGGTCTTGCTCGCCACTTCGCGCACCATCTGGGCGCCCATGTTCTCGAGCGGATCCTTCAGGTCGATTTCCTTCGCGACGGTGACGCCGTCCTTGGTGATCGTGGGGGAACCGAACTTCTTGTCGAGGACGACGTTGCGTCCCTTGGGGCCGAGGGTGACCTTCACCGCGTCGGCCAGCTGGTTCACGCCGCGGAGCACGGCCTGACGCGACTGCTCGCCGTAGACAATCTGCTTTGCCATGATTCTCGAGTCTCCTTAGTCGACGATCGCGAGCACTTCGTCTTCGCGCATGATCAGGTGCTCTTCGCCGTTGATCTTGATTTCCTGGCCGGAGTACTTGCCGAAGAGGATGGTGTCGCCTTCCTTGACGTCCAGCGGAATGCGCTTGCCGTCTTCCTTCACCTTGCCGGCGCCGACGGCGATGACCTTGCCCTGCTGGGGCTTTTCCTTGGCGCTGTCCGGGATGATGATCCCGCCGATCTTCTGTTCGCCTTCGTCGATCCGTCGAACAATGATGCGGTCGTGCAACGGTTTCATGCTCTGTGCTCCGTCGTGAGAGTAGAGGGGCGGAGGATGCCCCGGTTGGTTATCCGGCGGGCGAGCACTCGGGCAGCCCGGCTGCTAGCACTCGCTCTTGCCGACTGCTAATGTAGCGAGCCCTGATTGGCAGTGTCAAGGGGGGACTGCTAGGAATCTGCGGTCCCGCTTGGGTTGGGAACGTGTTCCTGCCGGCTGGTGGTGGGCCGGGCGAGCGGCAGGGCCGAAGCGGAAGAAGGCGTCAGGATCTCTTCTTGATCTTGTAGTCCGCCATCTTGCGCGTGAGGGTATTGCGGTGAATGCCCAGGGTATCCGCGGTGCGGGTGAGGGAGCCTTCGCACGAGCCGAGGACCCGGGCGATGAAGCGCTTCTCGAATTCGTGTACGGCGTCCTCGAACCGGACGCCGGTGGTCACCATCTCCTCGACGAGCTTGTCCAGTCGATCGGAGATCACGCCAGTTCCCTGCCCGTGAGCCGCCGGAAGGCTTCCACGTACTTGTCGCGGGTCTTGACGACGACGTCTTCGGGCAGCGTCGGCACCGGGGGCTGCTTGTTCCACTTGATCGCTTCGAGGTAGTCGCGCACGAACTGCTTGTCGAAGCTGGGCTGGGCGCCGCCGGGGGCGTAGGTGTCTGCCGGCCAGAAGCGCGAGGAGTCCGGGGTGAGCGCCTCGTCGATCAGGATCAGCCGGTCGGCGGCCGGGCGGCCATCGTCCGGCAGGAGGCCGAACTCGAACTTGGTGTCGGCCACGATGATGCCGCACGCCTCGGCGTGTGCCGCCCCTTCGGCATAGAGGCGCAGCGTCAGCGCCTTCGCGCGCGCGAGCACCGCCGGGTCGACCAGCGCGGCCGCCTCGGCCTCGCTGATGTTGATGTCGTGCCCGCTCTGGGCCTTGGTGGCCGGCGTGAAGATCGGCTCGGGCAGGCGGTCGGACTCGCGCAGCCCAGAGGGGAGCGTGATGCCGCAGACCGCGCCGGTGGCCTGGTAGTCCTTCCAGCCCGACCCCGACAGGTACCCGCGTGCGACGCACTCGATCGGGAGCGGTTCGGTCCGCCGGACCAGCATCGACCGTCCCTTGAGAACACCCAGTTCGGTGCGCGTCTCTTTCGGGTAGTCGCTGATCTGGGTCGAGATCAGGTGGTTGGCGACGATGTCGCGGGTCCGCTCGAACCAGAAGGCCGAGACCTGCGTGAGGACCTTCCCCTTGTCGGGAATGCCGGAGCCCAGCACGTAATCGAAGGCGGAGATGCGATCCGTGGCGACGATCAGGATCTGATCGCCGAACTCGTAGATGTCGCGGACCTTGCCCTGACGATCGGGCGCGCGACGGGCAACGGCGGTCTGGAGTATCGGAGCAGGCAGCGGCACGGGGAACCTCGGGAGCCGGAAACTAGGGATGTTACCGGCTCACCCGGCACCCATCAACAACAACATGTAGCGTCGATGCCGGGCGGCGCCGCTAGAGCGGTATAGTAGGGGGCGCACTGACCCCGTCTCATCCCATGCGATCGCACCTGCGAGCAGTTCTTGTCCTGGTCCTCGGCGCCGCGCTGCTGGCCTTCTTCCTGTCGAACGTCGATCTGCGTGGCGTGGCGAGGCAGATCGTCCACGCGAATCTCGGCTGGCTCGCCGTCTCGGTGGCCACCATGGTGGTGAACCTCGCGATCCGGGCATGGCGCTGGCAGTACCTGCTCGAGCCGATTGGGCAGGCGGGCTTCCTCGCATCGTTCCGTGCCACGTGCGTGGGCTTCGCGGCGAGCGCTGTCCTGCCGGCGCGCGCCGGCGAGGTCATCCGGCCGTACTTTCTCTCCCGGCAGGAAGCGCACATCAGCGCCACGGGTGCGTTTGCCACGATCATCATCGAGCGTCTGCTCGACATGATCACGGTTGTGGTGCTGCTGGCGTTCTACGTGATTGTCACGCCGCCCGAGACGACCGAGTCGAACCGCCTGATGTTCGAGACGGTCAAGATTGCCGGGCTCACGGCCGCCGCTGCGGCGCTGGTGGGGCTCGTGGTGCTGTTCCTGATGGCGGGCAACCCGGCACGGCTGGCGCAGTCGCTCGCACGGCTCGAGCGCGTGCTCCCGTCGAAGCGGGCCGGCCTGCTCGCGACGGTGGCCGAGAAGTTCGCGTCGGGCCTGGGCGTCATCCGCCGCCCGGGACGCCTCCTGGTGTCGCTCCTGCTGTCGTTCCCGCTGTGGCTGTGCATCGCGGCGGGCATCTGGAGTGCGGCCGCGGCGTTCAAGCTGTCGGTGTCGTTCGTCGGCTCGTTCCTGGTCATTGCCCTCCTGGTCGTCGGGGTCGCGGTGCCGACTCCTGGCGCGGTGGGCGGATTCCATGCCGCGTTCCGCTTCGCCGCCACGACGTTCTTCGGCGCCGCCGACGACGCCGCGGTCGGCGCGGCGATTGTGCTCCATCTCTTCACCGTCGTTCCCAGCCTGCTGCTCGGCCTGCTGTTCGCGGCGCAGGAGGGACTGAACCTGTCGCGGATGCGCAGCCTGGCCGACCAGGCCGACACCGAAGGGACCACCTAGCCTATGAAGTGTCCATACTGTGCCAACCTCGGCGACAAGGTCGTCGATTCGCGCGAGAGCAAGGAAGGCGAGGTCATTCGCCGGCGTCGCGAATGCCTCGAGTGCGGAAAGCGGTTCACCAGCTACGAACGGATCGACGAGATCCCGTACATGGTGGTGAAGAAGGATGGCACCCGCGAGCGCTTCGACCGGCAGAAGCTGGTGAACGGCCTGCTGAAGGCCTGCGAGAAGCGGCCGGTGAGCCTGAAGTCGGTCGAAGGCATCGCTGACCGGATCGAGACGATGCTGCAGGAACGTCCCGAACGCGAGATCGGCACGGCGGAAATCGGGGCGTTCGTGATGGAGGAACTGAAGAAACTCGACAAGGTGGCCTACGTCCGCTTCGCGTCCGTCTACCGCCATTTCCGCGACATCGGCGAGTTCATGGACGAAATCAAGGGCCTGGTCGAGAAGCAGTAGGTCGTGGCGGGGACGCTGCCCTCGATAACGCCGGCAACAGAGCCCTCGGCCCCCGCGCCCGACGCGCGCCCGCCGTTCCGTGACAACCCGCGGCTGATCCTCGCGGGGATCGCCGTCCTCGTCCTTGCCCTCATCGGCATCCTGGCCGTCGCCAACCGATCAGGTGGACTCACCCCCGACTATCTCGCCGAGTTCGTCCTCTACGCCCTCATCGCCGCCGACCTCACGATGGTGGTGGCGCTCGTCTTCGTTCTCGCCCGCAACATCGTCAAGCTGGTGGTGGAGCGACGCCGAGGCGGGCCCTTCGCCCGGTTCCGCGCGAAGCTCGTCGCGCTCCTCATCGGGATGACGCTCGTGCCGGCGATGCTCGTCCTCGCCGTGGGCAGCGAGCTGATTCGCACCAGCGTCGACCGCTGGTTCAACGTGCCGATGGACCAGATTCTCTCCTCGGCCAATGCGATCGCGGCGGACTACTACCAGGAGCGGCAGCTGCTGGTCGGTGAGCACGCGGCCCGGGTGGCAGGACTGCTCGGCCTGGTGCCGCTCACGACCGACGGCCTCGAAGCGGTGCGCGACCGCATCACACCGGAGGTGTCAGCCGATCGCGTGCAGGTGGTGCAGGTGTACGGCCTGGGTGAGCCGGGACAGGCACCGGTTCCGCTGCTCGAGGTCGGCACGAACCGACCCATGCGCTACAGCCGCGCGGCCGCCGACGCGCTTGCCACGGCCGTGCTCAGGGGCTCCGACACCACCCGCACGGTGGAATCGTTCGGGGGCGACGGCGACCTGCTGCACGCCGCCGCGCTGATTCGCGACGCCGACCAGCGTCCCGTCGGCGTGGTCGTCGCCACGGGGCACCTCGAGGGGGCGGTCTCCGCGCGTTCCCGCCGGATGACGCAGGCCTTCGAGAACTACAACCAGCTCCGGATCTTCAGCCGGCCGCTCACCGGCGTCTACCTGCTGTTCTTCCTGATGGTGACGCTGATGATTCTGGTCGGCGCCACCTGGATGGGGCTCTACCTGGCCAAGCGCATCACGCGGCCCGTGCAGCTGCTCGCCAACGCGGCGCGGGAGATCGGCGCCGGACACCTCGACCAGCGCATCGAACCCCAGAGCGACGATGAGTTCGGGGCCCTGACGGAGGCGTTCAACACGATGGCCGGCGAACTCGCCGCCAGCCGTCTGGAGGTGGAGCGGACGACGCAGGCGCTCGAACAGCGGCGACGGTACGTCGAGACGATCCTCGAGCGCATCACCACGGGCGTGCTGTCCATCGACGCCACCGGACGAGTGGCCACGATCAACTCCGCGGCAACCCGCCTGCTGGGCATCTCACGCGCCGCAATCGGCCAGCCGGTGTCGGAGGTGTTCGACCGCCCCGATCTCGAGGCATTCGCCGCCCTGCTGCGACCGGGCGCGGCGCGCACGGCGGCGCTCGAGCGAGAGGTGACGGTGGCGAGGGAAGGGCACGAAGCGCACCTGACCGTGGTGGCAACGCCGCTCGCGGGCGATGCCGGCGCGTCCGACGGCCAGATTCTCGTGCTCGACGACGTGACGCCGCTGATCCGGGCGCAGAAGGTCGCGGCGTGGCGTGAGGTGGCGCGGCGCCTGGCCCACGAGATCAAGAATCCGCTCACGCCGATCCAGCTGTCGGCCGAGCGGCTGAAACGGCACTTCGCGGATGCCCCGTCGGGCGCTCGCGCGCTGGTGGACGAGTGCACCGGCACGATCATCGGCGAGGTGGAGTCGCTCAAGGGGCTCGTGGACGAGTTCTCGCAGTTTGCCAGGATGCCCACGCCGCGCACGGCCCCGACCGACCTGCACGGGCTCATCGACGGCACTCTGGCGCTGTATGACGGCCTCTTCTCCGACGTGACCTTCGAGCGGGCCTACGGCGCCGGCGTGCCGCTGGTCCGCCTCGACCCCGAGCAGATTCGGCGGGTGGTCATCAACGTGGTGGACAACGCCGTAGAGGCCATGGAGAGGCACGGCCGCATCGTGATCGAGACGGCGCACGATGCGCCGAATCAGCTGGTGCGCCTGATCATCGCGGACAACGGTCCCGGCATCCCCCCGGGTGAGCGCGAGAAGCTGTTCTTGCCGTACTATTCGACGAAGCGCCGCGGGAGCGGCCTCGGCCTGGCGATCGTCCGCCGCATCATCGCGGAGCATGGCGGGACCATCGACGCGAGCGACAACGAGCCAACCGGGACGCGATTCACCATCGAGCTGCCGACGTGAAACCGACCATTCTGATCGTCGACGACGAACCTGGCGTGCGGAGTTCGCTCGGCGGGGTCCTGCGCGACGAGGGCTACAACGTCGAGGCCGTATCCACCGGCGAAGCGTGCGTGGACCGCGTCAGCCGGTCGCCGGTCGACCTGATCCTGCTGGACGTCTGGATGCCGGGGATGGACGGCCTCGCCACGCTGCAGAAACTGCGCGACCGCCAGGTGGATACGCCGGTGGTCCTCATCTCGGGGCACGGCAGCATCGAGTCGGCGGTGAAGGCGATCAAGCTTGGAGCTTTCGACTTCGTCGAGAAGCCGCTCTCGATCGACAAGACGCTGCTCGTCGTGCGCAACGCACTGCGCCAGCGGTCGCTGGAGGACGAGAACCGGGCGCTGCGTGCGCGGGTGGACCGGACGCGCAGCATGGTGGGCGAGAGCGAACTCATGCGCCGCCTGCGCGATCAGGTGGCGATGGCGGCGCCGAGCAATGGCCGCGTGCTCATCTACGGCGAGAACGGCACCGGCAAGGAACTGGTGGCCCGCACGGTCCACTCGCTCTCCCGACGCCGCAATGGTCCCTTCGTCGAGGTGAACTGCGCGGCGATTCCCGAGGAGCTGATCGAAAGCGAGCTGTTCGGGCACGTGCGCGGCGCGTTCACGGGTGCCGTGGCCGACCGCCGTGGCAAGTTCGAGATGGCCGACGGCGGCACCATCTTCCTGGACGAGATTGCGGACATGAGCCTGAAGACCCAGGCCAAGGTCCTCCGCGTGCTCCAGGAACAGACCATGGAACAGGTGGGCGGGACGACGCGGATCAAGGTGGACGCCCGCGTGCTTGCCGCGACGAACAAGGACCTGCAGGCCGAGATCCGCGCCGGCAACTTCCGCGAGGACCTCTATTTCCGCCTGAACGTCATCCCGGTTTTCGTGCCTCCGCTTCGCGAACGGCAGGAGGACATCCCGACACTCGCCGATCACTTCATGGCCGAGTTCGCCCGCGAGTACGGCCGTCGCGCCAAACGGTTCGAGGCCGGCGCGCTGACCGTGCTGCAGCAGTACGTGTGGCCCGGCAACGTGCGCGAACTCCGCAACGTCATCGAGCGGCTGGTCATCATGGTGCCAGGAGACGTCATCGCCACGGACGACCTCGTGTTCCTCGGGCAGGGCGCTACCCCTCCGTCACCAGCCGACGCAGCCGTGGTGGGACGCCTGACGCTCAGCGAAGCCAGGGACCGCTTCGAGCGCGACCTGATCCTCCGTACGCTGGCCGAGCAGCAGGGCAACATGTCGCGCACGGCCGAAGTGCTCGGCGTGGAGCGGAGCAATCTCTATCGCAAGATGAAGGGGTTCGGCATCGCGCCGTCGCGGCGGTCGGAACTCGAAGAGGACGACCCGACGAAGTAGGGCAGGCACGGCAGGCGAGCCTGCCGGCAGTCGGAGGGCTCAGGCCAGCGTGCCCGGCCCGCCTTCCCGCCGCAGTTCCTCGATGCGGTGCTCGAGAATCCTCGACGCCGAGAAGCCGGTGAGCTTCAACCGCTCGGCCGACGTTCCCTCCAGTGCCGCCGCAGGGATGAGCCCGATCAGCTCCGACTCGAAGACCGCCGCACCGAAGGTTCGGGCTTCGCGCTCCACGGCGTCGAAGACCGTCTCGACGCCCGTCGTCGTGTAGTCGGTCAGGTTCATCGACACCTGGGCCCGTCCGCGGTGCGGCAGGCTGAGACCCAGCGCCTTCACGCACGGCAGCCCTCCGTCGCGTTCGCGGATCCGGGCGGCAATCTGCCTCGCCACCTCGACGTCGCTCGTCGTGAGATCGACGTTGAAGGCAATCAACGGCATCCGGGCGCCGGTGATGAGCGCGCCCGCCGTGGGATGCGCGCGCGACGGACCGTAGTCCGGCAGCCAGCCCGGCGACGCGAGCTTCCGCTCCAGCCCCTCGAACTGGCCGCGGCGCACGTCTTCGAGCCGGCGCCGGTGCGGGGCCGTGGCCGATGCCTCGTAGAGGAACACGGGGAGATCGAAGCGTCCTGCGACGATCGACGCGAAGCGATGGGACAGGTCGACACAGTCCGCCAGCCGCGCCCCATCCAGCGGAATGAACGGGACCACGTCAACGGCACCCATGCGCGGGTGCACCCCCCGGTGCGTGCGCAGGTCGATGCGGGCGACCGCCTCGTCCACCAGTTGCACCAGCGACTCGACGACATCGTTCCCCCTGCCAGCCAGGGTGAACACGGCCCGGTTGTGCGACGGGTCCGCCGTGGTGTTGAGCACGAGTGTGCGCGGGATGCGGCGGACCGCCGCGATCAGGGCGTCGACCACGTCGGGCCGTTGCCCCTCGCTGACATTCGGAACGGACTCGATCACGGCAGTTCCGAATTGTAGATGGCAGAGGTCGGATTGCAGATTGGAATCGCCGGCCACCGTTGCGGAACGGGTGGCGCTCCGGCCGAAGGATGCCATGCCAACGGCCGTCGACCCTCTGGTACTCGACCGTGTCGCTGTCGTATAATTCGGCCCGGTTCACGCTGCCTTCCATGTCCGATCCGCTTCGCACCGAAACGTCGCGCGCGCACGATGCCGTGTCCAGGGCGGACCGTGAGGCGAAGGTCGAACAGCTCCTGCTCGCAGGGCTCGACCATTACTTTGCCCAGCAGTATGACCAGGCCATCAATGTCTGGACCCGGGTGCTGTTCCTCGACCGGAGTCATGCGCGGGCGCGCGCGTACATCGAGCGCGCACGCAGCGCCCAGGCCGAGCGCCTGCGCGAATCCGAAGCGCTGCTGCACGACGGTGCCAGCGCCGTGCGTCGCGGCGACAGCACGGAGGCGCGCCGGTTGCTCGATGCCGCCATGGAACATGGCGGTCCCTCCGACGAACTGCTGGCGCTGCTCGATCGGGTCGAACGGCTCGAGCACAGCACGACCGTGTCCGACCTGTCGGACGACGCCACGGAGGAGCCGCGCCTCTCGCTCGACCCTTCGGCCGCCGCCTCGAGGGGACGCTCGTGGCAGCTTGGCGGTCTCCTCGCCCTCGGCCTCATCGGCGTGCTCGTGGCCGTGAGCCTCATGCGGGGCGAGTGGGAACCGCTCGTCGAGCGTGCACTGGCGCGGCGTGTGGACCGCGGCGCGGGGCAGACCAGCCCGTCGCCCGTACGCCGGGACGCGACGCTGCCCATACCGCGGCGCGCCGACGCCGCCTTGACCCGCGCGCAGGCCCTGGTGTCCGGCGGCAAGCTGCACGACGCCCTGCCGCTGCTCGAATCGATCCGGGCGACAGACCCCGAGCGTGCCGACGCCGACCGCATCCGTGCCGACGTGCAGCGGCACTGCTGGCGCTCGCCTCGTCGACCCAACCGCCATCCACGCCGCGACCTGCCGACGGGAGCCGCCCATGAAGTGTCCGAAGTGCGCATACCTCGGGTACGCCCACGCCGACAAGTGCCGCAACTGTGGATACGAGTTCGCCTTGAGCGAGCCCGACACGATCGGCGACCTCCGTCTCATGGACCGCGACCAGGTGCCGGAGCCGCTCCGCGACATCGACCTGGTCGACGCATCGCGCGCCCCGGAAGCGAATCCCTTCGGGGATGTGTTCGCCGAGGGCGGCGGGCGCCGCCGGCGCGAGGCGCCGAATGCGCTGGCTGAACTCCCGCTCTTCGGCGCCCCGATGACGGACGACGTGCCGCTCATCACGAAGGCGTCGCCGCCCCGTCCGCCGCTGGCCGTCCGCCGCGCGACACCGGAGGTGCCGCGCCTGCGCGCCGAGCCTCGCGCCCCCATGCTGGACTGGGCCGAACCGGCAGCGCCGACGCCGACGATGCTGCCGAAGATCGAACTCCACTCGTCGGACCTGGAGGCCGCCTCCACCGCGCCGCGCAGGACTGCGGCCGTGCCCGCGGAACCCGCCGCGGCGGTCTCGCTGGCCGACGGTGAGCCCGCACCGCTGTCCGCCCGCGCCCTCGCCTCCGTGGTCGACATGGTGCTGCTCCTGGTGATCGACCTGCTGGTCGTGTATTTCACGCTCAAGATCTGCCGCGTCCCGCTGAGTGAGTTCGCGGTGATTCCGAAGGCGCCGCTCCTCACGTTCCTGCTGCTGCAGAACGGCGGCTACTTCGTCGCGTTCACCGCGACCGGCCAGACGCTCGGCAAGATGCTCTGCGGCGTGCGCGTGCTCGCCGACGACGAGGAGAACGCGCCTGACGTCGGCCGCTCGGCCTTGCGCGCTGGCGTCTGGCTGCTGCTGGCGCTGCCCGCAGGGCTCGGCCTGCTCACGACCTTCCTCATGCGCGACGGGCGGGGCCTGCACGACCGCTTTGCCGGCACCCGGGTCGTCCGGGCCGGTGCCTGAGCCCCCGCCGATCGAGTACGCTCGTCTGCGATGAACGTTCTCGCTCTCGCGCTTGCCACGGCGCTCGGCGCCGGGTTTGCGCCACGTGCCCCCGGCACGTTCGGTTCAGCGGTCGGCCTGTTGCTGTGGTGGCTGCTGCCCGCGTCACCCGCCGTGCAGGCGACCGTCATCGTCGCCGTCTTCATCGTGGGTTCCTGGAGCGGGTCGCAGGCAGAGCGGCACTTCGGCAAGAGCGATCCCGGCCAGGTGGTGATCGACGAGGTGCTGGGGCAGTTGATGACCATGTGGCTGAATCCCGTGCAGGGATGGACCGGTGCGCTGCTCGGGTTCGGGCTCTTCCGCCTGATGGACATCGTCAAGCCCTGGCCTGCCCGCCAGCTCGAAGCGCTGCACGGCGGCCTCGGCATCATGGCCGACGACGCGATGGCCGGCGTGTACGCCAACCTGGCGCTCCGCCTGCTCATCGCCGGGGCGGCCACCCTGCACTGGACGTTATGAAGGCCTGGATCCTTGCGGTCGGCAGCGAGATGCTGACGCCGTTTCGCGTCGACACGAATTCGCTGCACATCACGGAGAAGCTGAACGCCATCGGCTGCGACATTCGCCTGAAGGCGGTCGTCGGCGACGACGTGAACGAACTGGCCGACCTGTTCCGACGCAGCCTGGGTACGGTCGACCTTGTCGTCTGCACCGGCGGTCTCGGGCCGACCGAGGACGACATCACACGCGACGCGCTGGCCCGCGCGCTGGGACTGCAGTTCGAGACCAACACGGCGGTGCTCGAGTCGATCCGGAAGCGGTTCGAGCAGCGTGGTCTCGTGATGCGCGAGATCAACGCGAAGCAGGCGCTCGTGCCTGTTGGCGCAGCCGTGCTGGAGAACAGCCGGGGCACCGCTCCGGGCCTGTGGATCGCCCGCGACGGCACCGGCATTGCCCTGCTGCCAGGGCCGCCTCGCGAGATGCAGCCGCTCCTCGAGCGGGTCATCGACGAGTACCTGCGGCCGGCTGCCGGCACCCGGGGGCTCTTCCGCCGCGAACTGCGCATCACCGGCCGCTCGGAGTCGGACGTCGACTCGGTCGCGCAGCCGGTCTACAGCCGGTGGACGACCGCCGAGATTCCCATCGTCACGACCATCCTCGCGAAGCTCGGGCAGATCGAACTGCACCTCACCGCCGATGCGCCCAGTGAGGCCGACGGGCAGGCGGCCCTCGCGGCGGCGGTCCGTGAACTCGCCGAGGTGCTCGGACCGTCGGTGTATTCCACCGATGGCCGGACGATGGAGCGGGTGGTGGGGGACCTGCTCCGGGAGCGTCGGCTGACGATTGCAGTGGCCGAGTCGTGTTCGGGAGGACTCCTCGCGTCGCGCCTGACCGATGTGCCGGGCAGTTCCGATTACTTCGACCGGGGCGTGGTGACCTACAGCAACGCGGCCAAGACCGACATGCTCGGCGTTCCCGCGGATCTGATCGCGCAGCGCGGGGCGGTGAGCGAGCCGGTGGCGCGTGCCATGGCCGACGGCATCCGTGCCCGCACGGGCGCGGGCGTCGGCGTCGGGATCACCGGGATTGCGGGACCGGGCGGCGGCTCGCCGGAGAAGCCGGTCGGGACGGTGTGCATCGCGATCGCCACGCCGCATGGCGGCGACGTGCGGCGGTTCGCCTTCATCGGTCCGCGCGAGATGGTGAAGTTCCAGGCGACGCAGGCGGCGATGAACATGCTCCGCCTGCATCTGGCCGATGCCCCGCCTGTTTACCGCGATTGAACTCGCGCCCGACCTGCGGCAGGCCATCGAGACCTATCAGCGGCAGGCGGCGCGGGTGGTGGATGCCGGCGGGCGCGCGCTGCGGCTCGCCCCCTCGCACCAGTTCCACCTGACCCTCGTGTTCGTCGGCGAGGTCGACGCGGACACTGCGCGGCGCGTGCGCGACCGGTTGTCCGGGCCGCTGGATGTCGAGCCCTTTACCGTGTCCGTCGGCGCGCCAGGCGTGTTTCCGCCGCGCGGCGCCCCTCGAGTGTGGTGGCTCGGCCTCGGGTCCGGGCTCTCGCCTCTCGCACAGGTGCACGAACGGCTCGTCGCGAGACTCGCACAAACCGGTGTCGTGCTCGAGGCGCGCGCGTATCGTCCCCACCTGACGCTCGGGCGCTGGCGGGAGGGGCGCTGGCCGCGCACAGCACCGGAGTGGCCCGCACCGCCGCCCATGCCTGCCCAACTGGTGTCGAGGGTGACGCTGTTCGAGAGCCACCTGCGGCCGGGCGGGGCCGAGCATGTCGCGCTGGAGCACACGGTGCTCGGCGGCGGCACAGCGGCGCTGCCGTAAACTGGTGCACACATGATCGTCCTCGGCATCCTGGCCGCGTACCTGATCGGCTCCATTCCGTTCGCCCTCCTGCTCGCACGGCGGTGGGGCGGGCACGACCTGCACCGGGTGGGCAGCGGCAACATCGGCGCGGCCAATGTGCTGCGGGCGTCGGGTGTGCGGGCGGGCGTGGTGGTGGCGATCCTGGATATCGCGAAAGGATCGGCCGGGGTGCTGGTGGCCGGCCGCATCGCCGGAATCGAGCACGGTCAGGCCATAGCGGGGTTTGCGGCAGTGGTCGGACACATCTACCCGATCTGGCTGCGCTTCAGGGGCGGGAAGGGCGTGGCGACGGCCTGCGGCGTCTTCGGCGTGCTGGCGCCGGTGGCGCTGCCGCCGGCGGTGCTCGCGTTCTTCGCGGCGACCTGGCTGACCCGCTACATCTCCGTGGGGTCGGTCGCTGCGACCCTGGTGCTGCCGCCTGTTGCGTGGGCGACCGGGTCGACGGCGGCGGTCGTGGCGTCGGCCTGCGCGGCCGCCAGCCTGATCGTGTTCAGGCATCGCAGCAACCTGATGCGCGTGAAGATCGGGACGGAACGGCGAGTAGGAGCGAGAGTGTGACGGGGCGTGTTGCGGTACTCGGAGCGGGGAGCTGGGGAACGGCGCTGGCCGTGCACCTGGCCAGGGTGGGGCACGAGGTCCGGTTGTGGGCGCGCGACCCGGCGACGGTTCGCGAGATGCACGCGCGCCGGGCGAACGCCGTCTACCTGCCCGACATCCACCTGCCGGACAGCGTGGTGCCGACCGATTCGCTCGCCGACGCGCTGTCCGGTTCGGCCCTGGTCGTCTGCTCGATCCCCTCGCACGGCTGCCGCACGGTGATGCGGGCGGCGACGCCGCACCTGGAGAAGGGCGCGGTGCTCGTGAGTGCCACGAAGGGGCTCGAGACCGATTCGATGCTGCGCATGTCCGAAGTGATTGCGCAGGAGGCGGGCGATGCGCACCCGGTTGCCGTGCTGTCCGGGCCCAGTTTCGCGCTCGAGGTGGCGCAGCAGCGTCCGACCGCCGTGGTGGTGGCGTCGCACGACGGTGTCGCGCTGGAGCGTGTGCAGGCCGACTTCCGCTCGAACTACTTCAGGGTCTACGGATCGCCGGACGTCGTCGGCGTGGAACTGTGCGGGGCACTGAAGAACGTGATTGCCATCGCCGCGGGTGTGGTCGAGGGCTCGGGCCTCGGGCACAATGCGCTCGCCGCGCTGATTACGCGCGGACTCGCGGAGATCGCGCGGCTCACCACCGCCGCGGGTGGCCGGCGGGAAACGCCGGCGGGTCTGAGCGGTCTCGGCGATCTGGTCCTCACCTGCACCGGCTCGCTCAGCCGTAACCGGCATGTCGGGATTGAACTGGCCCGGGGCCGCAGCCTGCCCGACATCGTCTCGGGGATGAAGATGGTGGCCGAGGGCGTGCGCACCACCGGCGCCGCGCTTGCGCTGTCGGCCCGGCACGACGTCGAGCTGCCGATTGCCACGCAGATGTCGGCCGTGCTCGAAGGGCGCATCGACGTGCGCAGCGGGCTCGAGGCGCTGATGCTCCGGCGGCAGCGGTCGGAGACCGAACCGAACTAAGATCGACGCGATGGGTTTCTTCGGTCGCATTCGGGACAGCCTTAGCAGGACCAAGCAGCAAATCGTCGACAGGTTCGAGGACATCGTCCGGCGCGCGGACGAGCCCGAACAGCGCAGCCGTCCGGTGGACGTCGACACGATCGACGCCCTCGAGGAACTGCTCATCTCGGCCGACATCGGCGTGGCCGCCACGGACCGCATCATCGCGGCGGTGCGGAAGCGCGCGCCGAACGGGGCGGGCCTGCGCGAGCTGGTCAAGCGCGAGATCCTCGAGGTGTTCGCGGCCGTGGACGTGCCCGTGCAGGTTGCGCACGCGCCGCGCGTCACGCTCATCGTCGGCGTCAACGGGACCGGGAAGACCACCACCGTCGGCAAGCTGGCGAACCTGCTCAAGAGCGAGGGCAAGCAGCCGCTCATCTGCGCCGCGGATACGTTCCGTGCGGCTGCGGTGGAGCAGCTGGAAATCTGGGCGAACCGGGCCGGCGTCGACATCATCCGCGCGAAGGAAGGGTCGGACCCGGCGGCCGTGGTGTTCGATGCCGTGTCGTCCGCGAAGGCCAGGGGACGCGACCCGGTGCTCGTCGACACCGCGGGGCGGCTGCACACCCGCGTGAACCTGATGAACGAGCTCGACAAGATCAAGCGCATCGCCGCGCGCGAGGTGCCGGGGGCGCCGCAGGAAGTGCTGCTGGTCCTGGACTCGACGGTCGGGCAGAACGGGCTGGCGCAGGCGCGCGAGTTCACCAACGTGGCCGGCGTGAACGGCATCGTCCTCACCAAGCTCGATGGCACGGCGAAGGGCGGTGTGGCCGTCGCGATCGCGAACGACCTGAAGCTGCCGATCCGCTACGTGGGCGTCGGCGAAGGGATCGACGACCTGGTGGTGTTCGACCCGAAGGAGTACGTGGACGGGCTCTTCGAGGAGAAGTGGTGACACTGACCGACGCGGACTACATGGCGCGTGCGCTGTTCCACGCCGCCAGGGGCCGCGGGCAGACCAGTCCGAATCCCGCGGTCGGCGCCGTCGTGGTGTCCGCGGACGGCGTCGTCGTCGGACAGGGGTATCACGCGCGGGCGGGCGAGGCGCACGCGGAAGTGCGTGCGCTGGATGTGGCCGGCGCGCGCGCACGCGGCGGCACGCTCTTCTGCACGCTCGAGCCGTGCACCCATACCGGGCGCACCGGACCGTGCGGTCCGCGAATCGCCGACGCCGGCATCGCGCGAGTGGTGGCCGCCGTCGAAGACCCCAACCCGCTCGTGCGGGGGCGCGGGTTCGAGTACCTGCGCGGCCGCGGGGTTCGCGTCGAGATCGGCCTCGGGGTGCAGTACGCGTCACGGCTGAACCAGCCGTTCTTCACCAGCATGCGCGAGGGGCGGCCCTTCGTGACGCTGAAGGCCGCACTCAGCGCCGACGGGTGCCTCGCTGCGGCCCCCGGGGTCCGGACGCCCCTGACGTCGGCGGTGGCCAACCGCCATGCGCACCGCGTCCGGGCCGAGGTCGATGCGATTGCCGTAGGCGTGGGGACGATTGTCGCCGACGATCCGCTGCTGACGGCCCGCGGCGTCTTCCGGGAACGGCCGCTGACGCGGGTCGTCTTCGACCGCACGCTGCGCACGCCGCCGCAGGCGCAGCTGCTCTCGACACCGGCGGCAGGCCCTGTCATCATCGTGACCACGGCAGAGGGGGGCGCGCGGGCGGCGGCCCGGCGCGACCTCGAGGCGCGCGGCGCGGAGATTCTGGTGACCGACGGAACGGTCGGTGCCGGCATCAAGGCACTGGCTGCACGCGGCATCACGTCGCTGCTCCTCGAAGGGGGCGCGGCGCTGCACGCGGCGGCCTGGGACGAGGGCGTCGTGGACTACGTGCGGCTCTACGTCACGCCGCGCGTGCTGGGTCCAGAGGGCGTGCGGTTCCTGCCGGGCCGGCGCGTGTTCGGTGCCCTCGTCGCGGACAGGCAGGTCGTACCGCTCGGGCCGGATGTGATGATTGAGGGATATGTTCACGGGCCTCGTTGAAGCCGTTGGAGAGATCGTCGAGTCGGCGCCCACGGGCGGCGGCGTCCGGGTGCGCCTGGCCACCGCGCTCGGCCCCGAACTGACGCTCGGCGAGAGCGTGGCGGTGAACGGCGTCTGCCTGACGGTCATCGAGCACGATGCCGACGGCATGCGCATGGATATCGGCCCCGAGACGCTGCGCGTCACCACCCTTGGCGGACTGCAGCCGGGGCAGGTGGTGAACCTCGAACGATCGGTGCGGGCCGACAGCCGGTTCGGCGGGCACTTCGTGCAGGGGCACGTGGATGCGGTGGGGCGGATCGTCTCCGTGGTGCCGGACGTGGAGTTCCACACGGTGACCGTGGAGTTCCCCTCGTCGTTCGCCGCCAACATCATCCACCGCGGCTCGATCGCGGTGGACGGCATCAGCCTCACGGTCGCCGGCCTGTCCGGCAACCGGTTCGAGCTGATGATCATTCCGTTCACGATGGCGCACACCAACCTGCGGCAGGCTGTCGCGGGAACGCCGGTGAACCTCGAGTTCGACGTCGTGGGCAAGTACGTGGCGCGTGCGGCCGAAGTGGCGCGCGAGCAGGCCCGCCAGTCGAACGGATAGAGCAGGACCATGAAGAGCCAGATCCAGATCGCCAAGGGCGCCCGCAAGCAGTCTCGTCAGGTGGCACGCATCGAGGAGGCGCTCGACGCCTTCCGTGCCGGCAAGATGATCATCGTCGTCGACGATGAGGACCGCGAGAACGAGGGCGACCTGACGATCGCGGCGGAGAAGGTGACCCCTGAGGTCATCAACTTCATGGCCAAGCACGGGCGCGGGTTGATCTGCCTCTCGATGACGCCGGAACGGCTGGACGATCTCGAGATTCCCCTGATGGTTTCGCAGAACACCTCACGGTTCGAGACGGCGTTCTGCATCCCGATCGAAGCCAAGGGGCGCACCACCACCGGCATCTCCGCGGCGGACCGTGCCGCCACCGTGCAGACGGCGATCGATCCAGCGACCAAGCCGCACGACCTCCTGCGTCCGGGCCACATGTTCCCCCTGCGCGCGCGCAGCGGCGGCGTGATGGAGCGGGCGGGGCAGACCGAAGCCGCCGTGGACCTGGCGCGGATTGCCGGGATGTATCCGGCTGGCGTGATCTGCGAAATCATGAACGAGGACGGCACGATGGCCCGGATGCCGGACCTCGTGAAGTTCGCGAAGAAGCACGACCTGCTGATCGTCACGATCGCCGACCTCATCAAGTACCGCATTGCCCACGAAACGCTGGTGAAGAAGGTCGCCACGGCGAAGCTGCCGACCGAATACGGCGACAACTGGACGATCCACGTCTTCGTCAATCAGCTCGACAAGAAGGAGCACGTGGCGCTGGTGTGCGGCGACATCTCGTCGGGGAAGGACGTGCTGGTCCGCGTCCACTCCTCCTGCCTGACGGGCGACGTGCTGCACTCGGTCCGCTGCGACTGCGGCGCCCAGCGGGATGCGGCGATGAAGCTCATCGGCGCGGAAGGCCGCGGCATCCTGCTGTATCTCAACCAGGAAGGGCGCGGCATCGGCCTCGCGAACAAGATCCGCGCGTACGAGCTGCAGGACGAGGGGTTCGACACCGTCGAGGCGAACGAGCGCCTCGGGTTCAAGGCCGATCAGCGCGACTACGGCATGGGCGTCCAAATGCTCCGCGAACTCGGCGTCAAGACAATGAAGCTCCTCAGCAACAACCCGAGGAAGCTCGTCGGCATCGAGGGCTACGGCCTGTCGGTCTCGGAGTGGCTGCCCCTCGAAATCCCGGCGTCCGACAACACCCGCCGCTACCTCAAGACGAAGAAGGACAAGCTGGGGCATCGCCTGTCCGGTGTCTGAGCTCTGCCCGGCCCGAAGCCGACCCGGCCTGGAGCCGGAAGCCAGAAGCCGGGAGCCATTCCGAAGGGCTTCAGGCTCCGGACTTCGGGCTTCGGGCATGGTCGGCTCTGGGCTGCTGTCGCCCTTCCGTGTTTGCTGTTGACCCGCCGAGCGGCCCCGTTCAACAATAAGGGTTTGCGTTAGAGCACGTTAGCGGGCGTGTGCCTGCCTCGTGCCAGCTGGCGCAGGCTTCGGGGTCAAACGGTTTCATTTCGCGATGTTCGAATCACTGAGCACACGCCTGCAGGACGTTTTCAAGTCGCTGCAGGGGCAGGGGCGGCTGACGCCCGAGAACATCGAAGCGGCGCTGCGCGAGATTCGGCTGGCGCTGCTCGAAGCCGACGTCAATTTCAAGGTCGTCAAGGCGTTCATCGACCGCGTGCGCGACAAGGCCATGGAGGACACGGTCCTCAAGAGCCTGTCGCCGGCACAGCAGGTCGTCAAGATCGTCCGTGACGAGATGCTCGCCCTCTTCGGTGATGCGAAGGGCGGGCTCACCGAGAGCAGCAAGCGGCCGCGCGTGATCCTGCTGCTCGGGCTGCAGGGCGCTGGCAAGACCACGACGTCGGGCAAGCTGGCGAAGTGGCTGTCGGGACAGGGGCGCCACCCGCTGCTCGTCTCGGTCGACGTGAAAAGGCCGGCGGCGATTGCCCAGCTGAACGTGGTGGGGGACAAGGCCGGCGTCCGGGTGTTCGACCCGGCTGGCGACCTGGACCCGGTGTCGCGTGCCAGGGGTGCGATGGCCGAAGCCGCCACCAAGGGGTTCGACGTCGTCATCGTCGACTCCGCGGGGCGCCTCCATATCGACGACGAGCTGATGGACGAGCTCGCGGCGATCAAGAGCGTGACCGAGCCGACCGACCTGCTCTACGTCGCCGATGCGATGACCGGGCAGGACGCGATCAAGAGCGCGGGCGAGTTCCATCGGCGTGTCGGCGTCACGGGTGTGGTGCTGACCAAGATGGACGGCGACGCGCGCGGCGGTGCGGCGCTGTCGGTGGTGTCGGTGGTCGGCGTGCCGATCGCGTTCACCGGGAGCGGCGAGCGGCTCGAGGATCTGCAGCCGTTCTATGCCGACCGCGTGGTCTCCCGCGTGCTCGGCATGGGCGACGTGCTGTCGCTCATCGAGCAGGCCGAGAAGGCCATCACGCGGGAGGACGCGGAGAAGCTCGAGCAGAAGATCCGCTCGAACGAGTTCACGCTGGAGGACTTCCGCGACCAGCTGCGGACCATCCGGAAGATGGGCCCGCTCGAGAACATCCTGGGGATGCTGCCCGGCATGGGCAACCTCAAGGCGATGGCGGAGAACAAGCCGGACGAGAAGCAGCTTGGCCGCATCGAGGCGATCATCTCGTCGATGACGCCCGAGGAACGGCGCAAGCAGCACATCATCAACGGCAGCCGCCGCAAGCGCATCGCGAAGGGCAGCGGCACGTCGGTCGAGGAAGTGAACCGGCTGCTGAAGCAGTTCGTGCAGATGCAGAAGGTGATGAAACAGCTCGGCGGTCTCGCCGGGATGGGCGGCGGGGCGAAGGGCGCCCGCCGCAAGGCGATGGAGTTGCTGCGCAACCGGCGGTAGTCGCCGGGCGTCGCAGGCTGGAACCTCCAGCATGCGCAGCGAAGTCACGGTTCGGGCATGCGAGGCCCCGGACAGTAGTCAGGAGCGTTAGATGGTAGCCATTCGTCTGCGTCGTGCAGGGTCCAAGAAGCGTCCGTTCTTCCGTGTGGTCGTCACCGACTCGCGCGCGGCCCGCGACAGCAGCTTCGTCGAGATTCTCGGCCACTACAACCCGCGCACGAAGCCCGCGCTGGTCACGGTGAACGCCGAGCGCGTGAACTACTGGATCAGCAAGGGCGCCCAGCCGTCCGACTCGGTGCGGACGCTCATCGCCCGGCACCTGACGCCGGCGCCGGCAGCGGCCCCCGCGGCGGCCGACGCGAAGTGAGCACCATCAGCAGCGTCGTCGAGGTGCTGGCGAAGGCCCTGACCGACACCCCTGAACAGGTGGCGGTGGTCGAATCGGAGCATCGCGGCACGACGCTGGTGGAACTCTACGTCGCCCCGGGCGAGATGGGGCGCGTGATCGGCAAGCAGGGTCGCACCGCGGCCGCCCTTCGCACGCTGGCCTCCGCGGCCGGCGAGAAGGAAGGCAAGACGGTGACCCTCGAAATTCGCGACGGCAGGCCGTGAACTGGGACGAGATGGCGGTGGTCGGGGTCGTTGCCCGGCCGCACGGCATCCGTGGTCACGTCTTCGTCAACCCGGAAACCGACTTCCCCGAGGAGCGGTTCGGCGTCGGACAGACGCTGTTCGCCCTCAGGGACGGGGCCATCGAGCCGTTTACCGTCACCGCGTTCCGCCTGCAGGGCGTGCGGCCGGTCATCGGGCTCGAGGGCGTCACCGACATGGACGCGGCGCGGGAACTCGCGGGACTCGAATTCAGGGTTCCGGTGGACGCGCTGGTGCCACTGCCTGACGGCATGTTCTACCACCACGACCTCGTGGGGTGCGTGGTGCGAACGGTCGAGGGGCAGGAGGTCGGGGCGGTGACGGCGGTCGATGGGGACGCCGGCAACACGCGGCTGGTGGTGCAGAACGAACGGGGCGAGGTGCTCATTCCCCTCAACCTCGGCATCTGCACCGAGATCGACCCGAAGGTGAAGCGCATCGTCATCGCGCCGCCCGAGGGGCTGATCGAACTGAACGAACGCCGGAAGTAGGTCATGCGTTTCGACGTCGTGACGATCTTCCCGGCGATGGTGCAGCAGGCGCTCGGCGCGGGCATCGTGGGCCGCGCGATCGAACGCAAGACACTGAACGTGGTGGTGCATGACCTCCGGGACTTCACCACCGACAAGCACCGGGTCGTGGACGACGTGCCGTACGGCGGCGGTCCAGGGATGGTGCTGAAGCCGGAGCCGCTCTTCAGGGCCCTCGATGCGATCGAGGCGCTCGAGGAGAGCCGGCCGACGGTGCTCCTGACCTCGCCGCAGGGCACGCTGCTCACGCAGCCGGTGGTGGAGCGCCTCAGCCGGCAGCCGCGGCTCGTGCTGCTGTGTGGGCGGTACGAAGGGGTCGACGAGCGGGTCCGCTCGCGCGTCGACGAGGAAGTCTCGATTGGCGACTACGTGCTGAGCGGTGGGGAACTGCCGGCACTGGTGGTCATCGACGCCGTCGCCCGGCTGATTCCGGGCGTGGTCGGCGACGAGCAGTCGGTGGCCGAGGATTCGTTCGGCCGGGGCCTGCTGGACTTCCCGCACTACACACGGCCGGCTGAAGTGACGGTCGGGACCGGCGGCCAGACGCTGCGGGTGCCGGACGTACTGCTGTCAGGGAATCACGCCGAGATCCGGCGCTGGAGGAAGCGGGAATCGCTTGCACGCACCATCGCGAGGCGTCCCGACC
Organism: Vicinamibacterales bacterium; assembly: GCA_046331345.1. GTDB lineage: Bacteria > Acidobacteriota > Vicinamibacteria > Vicinamibacterales > CAVVIG01 > CAVVIG01. The sequence continues at coordinate 110,666 of JAXLRA010000014.1, forward strand.
TGCTGGCTGGCGCGGACCTCGACGACGAAGAAGCGAAGCTGCTGCGCGAGTTGACCGCGCGGCGCACACAAGAGTGAACGACGAAGGAGCAGGACATGACCGCGATCGAACAGGTTGAGAAGACGCAGCTGGTGGAGCGGCCGGCGATGAAGTCGGGCGACACCGTCAAGGTGCACGTGAAGGTCCGCGAAGGCGACAAGGAACGCATCCAGATCTTCGAAGGCATCGTGATCGGCCAGCATCGTGGCGGCACGCGCGCGTCCTTCACGGTGCGCAAGGTGTCCTTCGGCCAGGGTGTGGAGCGCATCTTCCCGCTGCACTCGCCCACCATCCAGAAGGTCGAAGTGATGCGCTCCGCCAAGGTCCGCCGCGCCAAGCTCTACTACCTGCGCGCGCTGAAGGGCAAGAAGGCCCGCATGAAGGACGTCGTCAAGGCCCAGTAGCCGTCACGGATGTCCCGCGTCTCCGCCACCCGCGCGCTCGAGAACGCGCTGCGGCGCGTCGGCTTCTGCCTCGTGGCAGGGGTCGACGAGGTGGGACGCGGGTGCCTGGCCGGACCGGTCACCGCCGGTGCGGTCATCCTCGATCCCGACCGCCACATCCCCGGGCTCGCCGACTCCAAGGTCGTGCCGGCCGATGAGCGCGACGACCTCTACGCGGAGATCGTCCGCCACGCGCTGGCGTGGACCGTGGCCTCGTGCGACCCGCGCGAGATCGATCGCCTCAACATCCACAAGGCGTCCCTCGACGCCATGCGGCGCGCCGTCATGGCGCTGGCGCCCCTGCCAGACATCGTCCTCGTCGACGCCTTTCGCATTCCCGCGATTCCCATGGCCCAGCGCGGCGTCATCAAGGGCGATCGCCGCTGCGCCGCGATTGCCGCCGCCTCCATCGTCGCCAAGGTGACCCGGGACCGGGAGATGGTGGCGCTCCACCAGCACGACCCGCGCTACGGGTTCGAGCGCCACAAGGGCTACGCCACCCCCGAACATCTCGCCGCCGTTGCGCAGTTCGGCTATTCGGAGGCCCATCGCCGGTCGTTCAGGGCAGCCACGCTGTTTGATACGATGGCCTGAACCGTGTCCATCGATCGCGCCGCCACACTCCGTCAGGCGGAAAAGCTGCTCCGGCAGGGCAAGCTGGATCTGGCGATTGCCGAGTACCAGCGGCTCGTCGACGACCAGCCGAAGGACTGGAACACGGGGAACCTGCTCGGCGACCTGTACGTCCGCGCCGGACAGCTCGATGCCGCGATCGCCGAGTTCTCCCGCATCGCCGCCAGCCTCCGGAAGGAAGGGTTCTTCTCCAAGGCGGCCGCGCTCAACAAGAAGATCCTGAAGCTCAGGCCCGACGACGACCATGCGCAGGTCGAAGCCGGGGAGCTTGCGGCCGAACAGGGGCTGCTGGCCGATGCGCGAGCGCTGTTCATCGGCGCCTCGCACACCCGGAGGAATCGCGGCGACGAGCGGGGAGCCCTCGAACTCACGGTGCGCATCGCGGCGCTCGATCCCCACGACGTCCACGCCCGGCTGGCCGGCGCCCATGCGCGGCAGCAGCTCGACGATCGCCCCGGCGCGCTGCGGGATCTGCGCGACCTGGCAACGATGCTCGTCGAGACCGATCGCGAGCTGGATGCGGTTGAGCCGCTGCGCGAGCTGGTGGCCATGGATCCCGGCGACGTCCAGGCCGCTCGCGAACTCGCGCGTATCCTCGTCCGGCACGGCCGTATCGAAGACGCTGCTGTGCACCTCACTGCCGACACGATCGGGGAGGACGTCGAGCTGATGCTCGTGGCCATCGAGGGACGACTGCGGCGCGGCGACACCGCGGCCGGCCTCGAACTCGTGGACACCCTCCTCGCGGTGGCCCCTTCAGCGTCGGATCGGCTCGAGCCGCTCGTGGACGCGCTGGCGGCCTCGCACCGGGGCACGGCCTTCGATGTGGTGGACCGCGTCGTGAGCGTGCGCATTGCCGACGCCAACTGGGGCGGTGCCGCCGAGGTCCTGCGCCGCTTCGTCGGCCTGGTGCCCGACCATGTGCCGGCCCTCACCAGGCTCGTGGGCGTCTGTGTCGACGGCGGACTTGCGCCGGACATCTTCGACGCCCAGGCCCTGCTGGCTGATGCCTACCTCGCCACAGGGGCCGCCGCGGAAGCCAAGTATGTCGCCGAGGACCTGGTGACCAGGCAGCCCGAAAACCCGGAGCACGTTGCACGCCTGCGCAAGGCGCTCGCGCTCTGCGGCGAGGCCGATGCCGATCGCGCCCTGGACGAGTGGCTGGCGTCGCTCAATGTCCTGCGTCTGGACGACGAGACGCACGGCGATGCACCGGGGATAGAGGCGGTGGAACCGGTCGCGCCGCTTCACGCGGACGCCGAGCCTGCCGCGCCCGCGGCCCGGCCGGCCCGGACCAATCCGCACGAAATCGACCTCGGCCTCATCTTCGGACGCGACACGGGGCTGCCCGAGGCGCCGGCCCCGCCCGCGCCACAGCCGTCGCCATCATCCGCCAGCATCGAGGAAGACCTGAGCGGCGCCATCGACACCATCCCGCCGGTCGTGCTGGACGTGCGACCGCCAGCGCCGGCGCCCGATATCGAATCGGTCTTTGCCGACCTGCGCGAGCAGGCCGCGCTCCGCTCGCCCCACGACGCCGCGGAACTGGCGTATGCGCGGGGGATAGCACACCTGGAGACGGGGCAGTTCGACCAGGGGATCGAGCAGTTGCGGACGGCCATGCGCGCGCCCTCGCGCCGATTCGCAGCCGCCTCCATGCTCGCGACCGCCTACCAGGAGCAGGGACGCATGGCCGAGGCGATCGAATGGCTCGGCCATGCGGTCGATGTCCCCGGTGTCACCCCGGCCGAGCGCTTCGACACTTTGTACCGTCTCGCGGACCTGCTCGAAACGACGGGCGAGGTGGCGAGCGCGCTGGCGGTCTGCCTGGAACTGCAGGCCGACGCCGGTAACTTCCGGGACGTCGACGCCAGAATCGCACGGCTGTCGCAGGCGCAGGCAGGAGGGTAGCCGGTCTGCTCACGCGTCTCCTGCTCGTCGTGTTCTTCATCGAGGTGGGCCTGCTGCTGATGGTGCTGCCCTGGTCCTCCTTCTGGGCCCGCAACTACTTCGTGTATGCGTGGCCCGCGCTCGAGCCGCTCTTCCAGAGCGCGTACTTCCGCGGCGCGGTCACCGGCGTTGGCCTCGTCAACCTCGTGGCCGGATTCGGGGAGATGAGCGCCGTCTTCGGCGCACGCTCGTGATTCTGCACCTCGTGACCGACCGGCAGCGGCTGACGCCCGGTGCCGGGCCGTCGGCGATGCTGGACTGCCTGCTCCAGCAGATCGCCTGCGCCGCCTCGGCCGGCATCGACGTCGTCCAGATCCGTGAGCGCGACCTGGACGCCCGGACGCTGGCCGACCTGGTGCGGCACGCGGTCGCCCTGACCCGCGGCAGCACCACCCGCGTGGTCGTGAACGAACGGCTCGACGTGGCCCTCGCCGCCGGCGCCGACGGCGTCCACCTGCGCGGCGATTCGCTGTCCGCCGAGCGCGTCCGGCCCCTCGCGCCGCCCGGATTCCTCATCGGACGCTCCGTGCACACGCCAGCCGCCGCCGCCTCGTCTGGCCCCGTCGACTACCTCGTGGCAGGCACCGTCTGGGCAAGTGCCTCGAAGCCGGCGGGACATCCCCTGCTCGGGGTGGACGGGCTTGCGCTCGTGGTGCAGGCGGCCGTCGTCCCGGTGCTGGCCATCGGCGGTGTCGAGCTGGCCCACGTCCCGGCGCTGGCGCAGGCCGGCGCCGCAGGGGTCGCGGCCATCGGCACGTGGGTCGGCGATGAGGGGACCTGCCGCGCGATTCCGCTCGAGGGGCGCGTACAGGCGTATCGTGCGGCCGGTCGGACTGCTAACATGAGGACGTTCCCGCACAGAGGCTGATGGCAACCGAACGACACGCAGGCGATTTTGGGGCGAGGCTCCGCGAGGCACGTGAGAAACGCGGCCTCACGCTGCGCGTCATGGCGGACACCACGAAGATCTCGGTGCGCGCGCTCGAGGCGCTCGAGAAGAACGACATCTCGCGCCTGCCCGGCGGGATCTTCAGCCGCGCGTTCGTGCGGGCCTACGCGAACGAAATCGGGCTCGATCCCGAACAGACCGTCGCGGAGTTCATCACGCGGTTCCCCGACGAGATCGTGACGCAGGGGCACCCGCGCACGCGCGACCTCGTTGCCGAACTCGAGAACGACGATCGCGGGGCCAGCTGGTTCACGCCGCTCCGCGTGGCGCTCGTCATCATCCCGCTGCTCGCCATTGCGGCCTACTTCCTGGCGACCGCGCGCCGCGCGGGGGCGGAGCCGCTTCCACCGCTCGCGAAGCCCGCCATCGGCCGCCAGGCGGCGCCCACGGCAGGCCCGCTCGAAGTGACGCTGCACGCGACCCGGTCGACGACGTTCTCGGTGGCGTCCGACCACCTGGCGCCGGCGTACGCGTCGTTGTCCGCCGGCGAGTCGCGCCTCTTCCAGGCGGACCGACAGCTGCACATCTTCGCGATGGACCCCTCGGCGCTCGAGTGGTCGGTCGACGGCTTGCCGCCGCGCACGCTGACCCGCTCGATGACGATCTCGGCGGAGCTCCTCCTGAGTACCGCCGGCTCCCGGTGAGTGCACCGACGCCGCTGCTGGACTTCTTCCGCCGGGGAGAGGTGCCGCGCGAGGTCCGCATGCTCGCCGCCCAGGGCGTCCTGGCCCCGAGGGCGCACGAACAGATAGGCATCCTCATCCTGCTCACGGACGACCGCGACATCGACGTGCGAGAGACGGCCCTGCGCACCATCGATGCCCTTCCCGGCGAGGCGCTGCGCGCGTATCTCGGCCGCTCGGACGTGCCCGTTGGTGTGCGCGAGTTCTTCGGCGACAAGGGGATCTTCCCGGCCGAGATACCGGCCCTTGCGGCCGATGATCCGCTCCTCGACGTGCTGGCACACGAGCCGGAGGACGCGCCCGACGACGAGCCGGCGGCGGACGGCGAAGAGGAGACGGGCGCGACGCTGCTGCAGAAGGTGCAGCGCATGTCGATCACCGACAAGCTCAAGGCCGCCATGCGGGGCTCGCGCGAGATGCGCGCCATCCTGATTCGCGATCCGAACAAGATGATCGGTGTGGCGGTGCTGAGCAGCCCGAAGGTGTCGGAGTCCGAGATCGAGTCGTTCGCGAAGATGGCCACGATCCCCGAAGACATCCTGCGGGTGATCGCGATGAACCGGGCGTGGCTGAAGAACTACGGGATCGTGCTCGCGCTCACCAAGAATCCCAAGACGCCGGTCGGCCTGTCGCTGAACATGCTCAGCCGGCTGAACGATCGCGATCTCGCTGGCGTGTCCACGGACCGGAATGTCCCCGACCCGCTCCGCGTGGCCGCCCGCCGCAAAATCGTGCTGGGCGACAAGCGCTGAGCCGGCCCTACCGGGCCGTCACTGCGGCTGGGAGTTACCCGGGCAGCCTGTGCGCGTGTAGACGAAATCGATCCGGCGGGTCCGATCACCGGCGCGCCCTTCGATCCACGCGGCAAGCGTATCGGGCCCACGCTTCTCGTAGCCGATGCGCTGGGGGAAGTCGTGCTGCGGATTCTCGAAGACCACGCGGGTTTCACTCACTTCGCGCGACGGGAACGCCGCGCCCGGCTGTCCCGCGGGGTGCGCCTCATACACCAGGCCGTCAACGGCTTCCCTGAGCAGGACGAACTCATAGCCGGTCATCGTGCCGTCAGCGATCGTGCGGCTCGTGCCGAGCATGCTGCCGCCGCGTGGCGCGGTCCATTGCTCTTCGACGACGCGGGAGCCTGAGGTCTGCTCCCAGCAACCGGTCAGCCAGCGTGCACGGTCCAGCGATGACTGCGCCTGCACGGCTGCGATTCCGCTCAGTGACATGACGAGAGCGACCGCCGTTGTGCCTCTCACGGGCGCCACCTTACCACGAGGGGCGTGGTGGCGTGCCGGCTCCGGCGTCACTCGTCCCCGCGATGGCTCGTTGACGTGGACAGGCTGGCTCGCAGCTGGCGGTAGGACTCCTGAAGCAGCACCCTGATGGTCTCCCAGTCTGGGTGAGCCGCCGCCGCATCGCGCAGCGCTCCAGCGCGGGCGCGAAGCACCGCCGCTTCGAGCACGTCGGCGCGGGGCGCGGAGTACACCACCGCGTACATGTCGGCCATCAATGCGCCCACCTGTTCAGGCGCATTCTCGCCGGGCGTGCGCCGGGCGACCCACCACGAGAGCTCCGCCGCGGCCGCCCGCCGTGGATCGAATGGGGCGCTGGAATGGGCGGCGACCGACGCGAAGGCGGCCTCGAGGTCGGGCAGCACGCGCTCGTAGTTGCGGCTCGCGTCGCCGAACGTCGCCGCCGCCTTCGCGAGATGGAAGCCGGTGGTCGTCGCGGTCAGGTATGAGAAGTGGTACTGCTCACGAAGGGTCTGGACCAGTAGCGCAAACAGCCGTGCCCGCTGTTTGGCATAGTACGCGCGCCACATCGCCAGTTCGAGGTCGGCGACGCGGTCCGGATCGAAGGCGCGGATGGAACCGCTCCCGGGCGGCGGCACCACCGCGATGCCAAGCAGCGCCGCCAGCAGCGGCAGGACGACGACACGCGAGAGACGCCGCATCGCCAGTTTCTACGGGGGGCAGCGGGTTTCGGATGCGGCGTTCGGCCGCGAGGGACGGAGGATCAGCGTTTCGGCGCGGTTGTCTTCGCGGGAGGCTTCCCGGCCCTGGCCGCACGGCCGGCCTGTTTCGCCGGTGCCGGCTTCCCCGACCCTTTGGGCTTTCCCGGTCCGCCAGGCCCGCCTGACTTGCCCGGCCCCTTGTTCGCCCCCTTGAGCCAGTCGCGCTGCATCTCGGCCAGACCTTCCATGAAGACCGTGGCCCGCTCGCGGTCGTCCTCGCTGTCCATCGACTTGAGGAGTTCCAGCGCCTTCGCCAGGTCCTGCTGGATCGTCTGCTTGCTGGTCTTGAAGTAGAGGCGGCGGATCTCGCCGATCTTGTCGTCGGTCGAGAGCATCTTGAGCTGGGTCATCGCTGGTTCCTGCGGAGAAGCGAACGGAACGTCTCGAACGGCCGTGTGTTCAGCACGTCGGCGGGCGTCAGCCAGGCCCGCCGCGCCTGCATCACACCCCATCGTGTCACAGCGAGCGCCTGCGGCGAGTGCGCATCGCTCGAGATGATGATGCGGACGCCCCGGTCACGCGCCAGGCGCGCCTGGCTGTCGTTCAGATCGAGGCGATCGACCTGGCTGTTGATCTCGATGGCGACGTGGTGCCGCGCCGCGGCCTCGATGATGGCCTCGATGTCGAGCGCGTAGGGCGACCGCTTCAGAATCAGGCGCCCCGTGGGGTGGCCGAGCACGTCCACATGCGGGTTCTCGATGGCGCGCAGAATCCGGTCGGTCATCTGCTGGCGATCCTGCCCGAAGGCCGAGTGCACCGACGCCACCACGATATCGAGCGCCGCCAGGCAGTCGTCCGCCAGATCCATGGTGCCGTCGGCGAGGATGTCGCATTCGATCCCGGCGAGCAGGCGTACGCCGTGGCGGCCGTCCTCCGCGCGGACGCGGGCCGCGTGCGCGAGCGCGCGCGGCTCGTCGAGGCCGTTCGCCATCGCCAGGTTCTTGCTGTGGTCGGTGATGGCGATGTACTCCAGGCCGGCCGCGTGCGCGGCCTGCGCCATCTCGCTGATGCTCGCGCGACCGTCGGTCTCGGTCGTGTGCATGTGCAGGTCGCCCCGCAGATCGGCGTGCTGGATCAGCACTGGCAGCGCACGGGCTTCCGCCGCCGCGATCTCGCCGCGATCCTCGCGCAGTTCCGGCGGCACCCACGCGAGTCCGAGGGCATCGTAGATCCCCTGTTCGTCCGCCCCCGCCACCCGTACGTCGTCGTCCACGCGGAAGAGGTCGTACTCGTTGAGTTTCAGGCCGCGCCCGATGGCGCGGTCGCGCAGCACGATGTTGTGCGCCTTCGAGCCGGTGAAGTACTGCATCGCCGCACCGCGGCTCTCGGGTGCGACGATCCGGAGGTCGATCTGGAAGCCGCCCCTGATCCGGACGCTGCTCTTCGTGTCGCCGTGCCCAAGGACACGCTCGACGAGCGGGTACTGGATGAACGTATCCATCAGCGCCTGGTCGGCTCCCGTCGCCAGGATGTCGATGTCGCCGCACGACTCCTGCCCGCGGCGGAGGCTCCCGACGGCGTCGATCTGCGCCGCGGGGGCGTGCCCGTGCAGGTACGCGACGCAGGCCGCGGCGGCCTCGTGCGTGTCGGGCAGCAGGTGCCGGCCCCCGTGCTGCCTGCGCTCGGCGATGGCCTTGAGGATGAGCGCCTCCTTCTTCGGCCCCATCCCCTTCAGGGCGCGGACACGCCCGTCCTTCGCGGCCGCCTCCAGGTCGTCCAGCGTGCGGACGCCGAGTGCCGTGTAGAGCGTGGCCACCGTCTTCGGACCCACGCCCTGGAGCCCGAGCAGGTCCAGGATCGTCGGCGGGAACTCCGCGAGAAGCTCACGGTGGAACTGCGCGTCGCCGCTTTCGGCAATCTCGCGGATGCGCGCGGCCAGGTCCTTCCCGATGCCGGGGATCTCCTGCAGGCCCCGTGCATCGAGCGCCGCCACGTCGTGCGGATGGTTGGCGACGATGTCGGCACCGTTCCGGTATGCGCGGATCTTGAACGGGTTCTCGCCCTTGATCTCGAGGAGGTCGGCGATCTCGCCGAGGATGCGGGAGACGCCGGCGTTATCCAAGGCGAAGTCCGTCCCGCTCGATGTGATAGTCGAGCACGCGCGCGCCGCCGGCCGCGAGGGCATGGGTGATCGCCTCGTGCGCGGACGGTGGGCCGTAGCAGAAGAGGCAGCCGCCCCCGCCCGCACCACACACCTTGGCCGCCGTGGCGCCGGCCGACCGCGCGCGGGCGATCAGTTCCTCGATCGCTGGCGTCGTGACGCCGGGCGCGAGGCGCTTCCGGTTCTCCCACTCGACGGCGATGTGCTGGCCGACTTCGTCCCAGGCGCCACGCGTGAGCGCGTCCCGCATGCCCAGCGCCGTGTCGCGGATGCGCTCGAAGCAGTCGAACACGTGGCGATCGCCGTCGGTGTGCCGTTTGGTGATCTCCCAGTTGTTCGTGCCGGAGTTGCGTGGCTCACCCGTGTAGGCGAGGACGATGCGCCGCTCGAGTTCCGCGCCGTCCACGTCGAGACCAATCCGGTGGATGCCGTCGACTCGGAGGTCGATGGCGGCCACGCCGCCGTAGAGGGCAGGGCGGTAGTCCTGGACTCCCGTGGGCACCCGAATGGTTTGGCATTCGACGTTCATGGCCACCTGCAGCAGGTCCGCGGGCGCTTCGGAGCGCCCGGTCCACCGGGCCAGCGCACCGCAGACGGCAATGACCAGCGCCGACGACCCGGCGATGCCCGCACCGGCGGGCGACTCGCCCCGCGTCGTCAAGGTCGCGCCGTCGAGCTGATAGTGCCTGGCGAGCAGCGCCAGCAGCGGCAGTTCGCTCGAGGCCGAGAGTTCCGACCAGTGGCTGGCGTAGGCGCGGCGATTGGTGTCGATCGAGACCAGCTCGACGCCGCCGGCCGGCCGCACTTCGATCTGCGCATGCGCGCGAAGGCTGATGGCGGCGTTCAGCGTGCAGGCGCCTTCATGGAAGAGATACAGGGGCCAGATGTCGATGGTGCCGCCTGCGAGATCGATGCGCGTGGGTGCCGAAGAGGTGAGCACGCCCGAATTATATAAGGTTAAAATTCAGGGGCATGTCACCCCTCTCGACCCGTCGCCAGATCGGACAGCTGCTCATCGCCGGCTTCACGGGCACGCAGCCGTCCGTCGAGCTGCGCTCGATGGCGCGGGAGTTCGGGCTTGGCGGCACCATCATGTTCGCGCGGAACATCGAGGAGCCTGCGCAGGTCGCCGAACTGTCGTACGAACTGGCGCGCCTGACGCCGGAGATGCCGGGGTGGGTGAGCGTGGATCAGGAAGGTGGCCGCGTCGCGCGCCTGAAGGCGCCGTTCACCGAGTGGCCGCCCATGGCCACCCTCGGACGCAGCGGGGATCCCGCGCTGGCCGAGCGGTTCGCGAGGGCGCTCGCCGCCGAGCTGAAGGCGGTGGGCATCACCCTGGACTACGCGCCGGTACTCGACATCCACACCAATCCGAAGAACCCGGTGATCGGCGACCGGGCCCTCGCCAGTGAAGCCAGGACCGTGGCCGACCTCGGCGCCACGCTCGTGCGCGTGCTGCAGGCCGAGGGCATCGCCGCCTGCGGCAAGCATTTCCCCGGGCACGGCGACACCAGCGCCGATTCGCATCTCGAACTGCCGCTCGTCGAACATCCGCCGGAACTCCTGCGCGAACGCGAGTTCGAGCCGTTCCGCGCCGCCATTGCGGCCGGCGTGGCGACGATCATGACGGCGCATGTCTTCGTGCCGGCACTCGACGATACGGTGCCCGCGACGCTCTCGCGCAACGTCGTGACGGGCCTGCTGCGCGGGGAACTCGGTTTCCAGGGCGTGATCATCAGCGACGACCTGGAGATGAAGGCACTGGCGAACGACCACACCGTGCCGGATGCCACGGTGCAGGCCATCGACGCCGGCTGCGACGCGGTGCTCATCTGCTCGGGCAATCACGATGTGCAGGCGGCCGCGCTCGAAGCGCTGATTCGCCGTGTCGAGTCGGACCGCGCGTTCGAGAAGCGGGTAGGCGATGCGCTCGTGCGCAACCGGCGGGCGAAGGAGCGGTTCCTCGGCGCCGCAGTCGGTGCCGCCCCGCTCTCCAGCACGGCGCTCAGCCGCGTGCTCGGCCAGGACGCCCATCGTCGCACCGCCGACGAGATGGCCCGCTTCGCGTGATGCTCAGGCCGCGCAGGCTCGGACGCGGGTCGCGGGTCGCCGTCGTGGCTCCTGCCAGCCCGTTCCGCCGCGAGGACTTCGAGGGCGGTGTGGCTGAGCTGCGGCGCATCGGATTCGAGCCGGTGTGGGACGAGTCGGTGTTCGCCCGCGAACCCTTCGTTGCTGGTGCACCAGATGTGCGGGCGTCCGCGATTCGGCGGGCGCTGACCGATCCGGACGTGGACGCGATCATTGGCGTCCGCGGGGGCTACGGCAGCGCGCAACTGCTTCCACTGCTGGACCCCGCTGAAATCCGCGCCGCGGCCAAGCCAGTCATCGGGTACAGCGACCTCACAACGCTGCTGTCCTTCGTCACGCTGCAGGCGGGGCTCGTGTCGTTCCACGGCACGATGCTCGAAGGCCGCCTCGCGAGGGGAGAGGCGGGCTACGACCGCGATTCCTTCGAGCGCGCCCTCTGCGTGCCGGAGCCTCTTGGTGCGTACGAGGCGCCCGCCCTGGAGACGCTCTCGGCAGGATCGTTCTCCGGGCCGATCCTCGGCGGCACGGTGACGAACCTGCTCGCGTCGCTGGGTACGCCATGGGCCTTCGACCCGCCGAACGGCTACGTGCTCTTCTTCGAGGAAGTGGGGGAGCGGCCATACCGGCTCGACCGCATGGTCCTCCAGCTACGCCAGGCGGGCCTGCTGTCCAGGGCCGGTGCGGTCGTCATCGGCGAGTTGCTGAAGTGCGATGAGCCGGGCGGGCAGGTCACGGCGCGCGCCACGATGGCACACGCGCTCGAGGGGTTTCCGGGCCCTGTCGTCTTCGGCTTTCCGTCGGGCCATACCACGGGCCCCCAGTTCACCATCCCCTTCGGCGTCCGGGCGCGCGTGCTTGCCGACGGCGGGACCCCGCGCGTCATCATCGAGGAGCCAGCCGTTCAATGACCACCCGTGTGCATCTCATCGGCATCTGCGGCACGGCCATGGCCACGCTGGCCGCCATGCTCAAGCGCAAGGGTCTGGACGTGCGGGGCTCCGACAAGGACGTCTACCCGCCGATGAGCGACTTCCTGGCTGCCGAGGGGATTCCCGTGTTCAACGGCTACCGCGCCGAACAGATCACGTCCGACCTCGATCTCGTCGTGGTCGGCAACGCGATCTCCCGCGGTAACCCCGAACTCGAAGAGGTGCTCGACCGGAAGATCCGGTACTGCTCCCTGCCAGAAGCGATCAAGGAGCAGTTCCTGTGGGGCGCGCGGTCCATCGTGCTGGCCGGCACGCACGGCAAGACGACCACCACGTCGCTGACCGGCTGGGTGCTCACGCACGCGGGTGCCGACCCGACCGTGCTCGTCGGCGGCATTGCCCGGAACCTCGGTGAACAGGGCTCGAGCTACCGGATGGGACGTGGCCGCGATTTCGTCATCGAGGGCGACGAGTACGACAGCGCGTTCTTCGACAAGACCGCGAAGTTCCTGAAGTACCTCCCGGACATTGCCGTCGTGAACAACGTCGAGTTCGATCACGCCGACATCTACGAGGACATGCGTGCGATCACCACGGCATTCGAGCGGTTCGTGCGCCTCGTGCCGCGCCGCGGGCTCGTCCTCATCGGCGGCGACAGCCCGGCGGCGCTCGCGCTGGCCGAGCGCGCCGTCTCGCGCGTGCAGACCTTCGGCACGGGCGACGGCTTCGACTGGCAGGCGCACGACCTCACGGCCGATGTGACGACGACGCGGTTTCATGTGCGGCGAGGAGGGCTGCCGTTCGGCGAGTTCGAGGTGCCGCTGCTCGGCGCGCACAACGTGCGGAATGCCCTGGCGGCGATCGCCGTGGCCACCGAGGTGGGGATCGACGACGTGCGGATTCGCGAAGCGCTGCGCCGCTTTGCCGGCGTCAAGCGGCGGCTCGAGGTGGTGGGGGTGGCGGACGGCGTGACCGTGTTCGACGACTTCGCACATCACCCGACCGCCGTCGCCGAGACGCTGAACGGGCTGCGTGCCTCGAATCCCTCGGCGCGCATCTGGGCCGTCTTCGAACCCCGCTCCGCGTCGTCGTGCCGCCGGGTGTTCCAGGACGACTTCGCGCGCGCGTTCGGCGGCGCCGACCGCGTGATGATTGCGCCGGTGTTCCGTTCCACGCTGCCCGAGGCCGACCGCCTGTCCGTTCCGCAGCTCGTCGCCGACCTGGCAGACGCCGGCCAGCAGGCGAGCGCACCCGAGTCCCTCGACGACATCATCGCGACGATCGTGGCCGACCATCGGCCGGGCGATCTGGTGGTGCTCATGTCGAACGGCGGCTTCGGCGGCATCCACAAGCGCCTGCTCGCCGCGCTCGCGCCCGCAGCCCCTCGATGAACGACGGCCGTATCGTCGCGGTGGGCGACAGCGCCCTGGCGATCCAGTTCGACGATCGGATCGACCCCGAGGTGAACGCGCGTGTGATGGCCTGCGCCCATGCCGTCGCCGCGCACCACCTTGGCGGTGTCCGCGACGTGGTGCCTGCCTTCCGATCGGTCACGGTGTACTTCGATCCGCTGGCGACCGACCTCGAACGGCTCGGGCGCCTGCTGCGCGACGCCGCTCCGTCGGGACAATCGTGGGGGCCACCTTCAGGTGGGCCTGTTCCGGGCCAGCGCACGGTCGAGATTCCGGTGTGCTACGACCCCGATTTCGCGCCTGATCTCGAGGATGTGTGCCGGACGGCGGGCCTCAGCGCCGACGAGGTTGTCGACCGTCACACCAGCCCCGAGTACCGGGTCTACATGCTGGGGTTCGTCCCGGGATTCGCGTATCTCGGCACCGTGGATCCGCGTATTGCGACGCCGCGGCGCGCGGTGCCCCGCACGGCGGTGGCCCGTGGTTCGGTGGGGATTGCCGGGAGCCAGACCGGCGTCTATCCCCGGCAGGTGGCGGGCGGCTGGAACATCATCGGGCGCACGCCGCTGTCGATGGTGACCCTTGACGCGGACCGGCCGACGCGGCTCGCACCCGGCGACCGCGTGCGCTTCCGGGCGATCGGGCGGGCCGAGTTCGACCGGCTGCAGGAACCGCACCCGTGAGCGCGTGCGTGGAAGTGCTCTCGCCAGGGCTGCAGACCACCGTGCAGGACCTCGGGCGATGGGGTCATCAAGCGGTCGGCGTCGCGGTGTCCGGGCCGATGGACCCGTTCGCGCATCGCCTGGCCAATGCGCTGGCCGGGAATCCGAAGTCCGCCGCGACCCTCGAAGTGGCCATCGTCGGACCGGTCCTGCGGTTCGAGGAGTCGCGCATCGTGGCCGTGGCCGGGGCCGGCTTCGAGCTGACGCTCGACGCGCAGCCGGTGCCGTGCGAGACGCCGCTGGCCGTTCGTCCAGGATCCGTGCTGCGGTTCGGCTCGCGACGTTACGGCGCGCGGGCGTACCTGGCTGTGTCGGGAGGCATCGACACGCCGACGGTCCTGGGTAGCCGTGCCACCCACCTGCCGACGTCCACCGGAGGGTTCGACGGGCGGGCGCTCCGGCGCGGCGACCGGGTCCCGCTCGGCGCCGCGGGCCTCGCCGCCCGGCCGCCGCGGTTCCGGGCCTCCACTGCGGCAGGCGACGACCCCATTGCCGTGGTGCGCGTCCTGCCCGGACCCGAGCATGAGCGGTGCGGACCAACGGCACTGGAAGCCCTGGTCTCCGCGCCGTACCATGTGAACGTGCAGTCCGACCGCATGGGGTACCGCCTGAGCGGACCCACGCTCGTGCTTCCCGACGGGAGCGCCGACATCATCTCCGACGCGGTGCCCGCGGGAACGATCCAGGTGCCGGCGTCGGGGCAGCCACTGGTGCTGATGGCCGACCGGCAGACCGCTGGCGGCTATGCGCGCCTGGCAACGGTAATCACCGCTGATCTGGGCCGCGTGGGACAGGCGTGCCCTGGCGACCGTGTGCGATTCCAACTGTGTACCAGCGCCGAGGCGCTGGCCGCCCTCGTCGCCCGCGAGCGGCCGCTGCTCGCCATCGAGCGTGACCCCGCATGACCGACCTGCTGCCTATCCTCACCGGTGCGTTCGGTGCCTCGCGGGTCCGGTGTGAGGTGCCACTCCGCGACTTCACCACGTTCAAGGTGGGTGGACCCGCGCAGTGGCTCCTCGAAACGCAGGGCAGCGACGAACTCGTGCAGGCGCTGCGCCTCGCGCACGCGGCCGGTGTACCGGTGACGCTGCTGGGCGGCGGCTCGAACGTGCTGGTGGCCGACGCGGGGGTGCGGGGGCTGGTGATCCGGCCAAGGGGTGGTCAGGTCGTCCGGGTCGATGCGTCGCGCGTCCGCGTGGACGCGGCGATGACCATCAACGGCTTCGTCCGGTGGACCATCACGCACGGCGTGGCCGGGGTGGAGGAGTGGGCCGGCACGCCTGGAACGGTTGGCGGGGCGGTGTACGGCAACGCGCACTTCGGCGGGCGGCTCATCAGCGAACTCATCGCTGGCGTGCGGCTGTGTACGCGCGACGGGACGGTGTCGGAAGTTCCCACGCGAGAGATGGGGTTCGGCTACGATCGGAGCCGGTTGCAGACGACCGGCGAGGTGCTGTTGTCGGCGGACTTCATCGTGACCGACGGTGAGCCGGACCGGTTGCGTGAAGTGGCCCGGCGTTCGCTCGCGTACCGGAAGCGGACGCAGCCGCTCGAGAAGCCGAGTGCCGGGTGCATCTTCCAGAACCCGATGCCGGAATCCGACGTCGTGCCGGCCGGCATCCCGTGGTCGGCAGGGGCGCTGGTGGATCGGGCCGGGTTCAAGGGGGTCATGCTCGGCGGCGCCAGAGTGTCGCCGGTGCACGGCAACTTCATCGTGAACGAAGGCGGAGCCACGGCCGCGGACATCAGGCGGCTGATCGAGCAGTGCCGCGCCGCGGTGCGTGAACAGTTCGGGGTCGAGTTGCGCGACGAAATCGTCTATCTCGGCGAGTTCGACCTCTGACGCCCAGTGGCATTGCAGAGTTCAGAGTTCAGATTGCAGATTGGTAGTTCAGATTGGCGATTGGCCGTTAGCGATTAGCGATTCCCTCCATATGTCCTCTCTCCTCATCGAAGGCGGCCGGCGGCTCTCCGGAGCGGTGTCGGTCGAAGGTAACAAGAACGCGGCGCTGCCGCTCCTGGCCGCGTGCCTGCTGACCAGCGACGAGTGCGTCCTCACCAATATGCCGCGCATCCGCGATGTTGAGGTGATGGCGCAACTGCTCGTGGACCTCGGCGCGCAGGTCGAGGGCATCGGCACGACGACGGTGCGTGTGCGGTGTCCGGAGGTGGTGAAGGACGAACCGGACGGCGCGATGGTGGGCCGCCTGCGCGGGTCGGTGCTGCTGCTCGGTCCGCTGCTCGCGCGGCGTGGGCGCGCGCGCCTTGCACCCCCTGGAGGCGATTTCCCGGCCCGGCGCACGATCTCGACGCATCTCGAGGCGCTGGTGTCGATGGGCGCCGTCGTGCTCGATCAGCCTGGCCACGTGCTCGAGTGCCCGGACGGGCTCAAGCCCACGTCGATCTACCTGTATGAGGCGTCGGTCACGGGCACGGAGACGGCCCTGCTGGCCGCCGCTGCCGCACCGGGGATCAGCGAAATCCGTCACGCGGCCCAGGAGCCCCACGTCGTCGAACTCTGCGTCTTCCTGCAGAAGCTCGGCGTCGGCATCACGGGGGCCGGCTCGTCCACCATCCGCGTCGAGGGTGGCGGCAAGCTCGGTGGCGCGTCGCACACCCTCTGGGGCGACTACATCGAGGCTGGCAGCTGGGCGGTCGTGGCGGCCATCACCGGTGGTGAGATCGACGTGCACGGCGCGCGCGGCGAGGACATCGAGGTGATTGCCGCGGTCCTCAAGCGGCTCAACATCCAGTGCGGGATGGTGAACGACGTGTTCCGGGTGGAGCAGTCGAAGCCGAAAGCGGCGGGTCGCATCACCACGGGCCTGTGGCCCGGGTTCCCGAGCGACCTCGTGAGCCTCGTGACCGTGCTCGCTACGCAGGCCGAGGGGCGCACGCTGGTGCACGACTGGCTCTACGAACTGCGGCTCTTCGCCCTCGAGCAGTTGAGCGGGATGAGCGCCGACCTCTTCCTCTGCGACCCGCACCGCATCATTGTCACGGGGCCGCGCAAGCTGCGGGGACGCCCGCTCGACAGCCGCGACCTTCGTTCGGGCATGGCGCTGATTGCGGCGGCGCTCGCCGCGGATGGCGAGAGTCGTGTCACCCCGCTCGAGACTGTCGAGCGCGGGTACGCGCAGCTCGTGGATCGCCTGAAGGGGCTCGGAGCCTCAGTGACGCGGCTGGGGTAAGGGGACAGGTCCGGCTGAAGCCGGACCCCACGAGTTTCCGGGCGGTCCTGCCTGCCCGACCTGTCCAGCCCGCCCCGCCTATCGTGGCGGCGAGCCGAGGCTGGGGAGGACCGGGCGCTGCGTGTTGGGCGGCGCGCCGGCTGGCGGCTGCCCCTGGTTCTGCGCCGGTGTGTCGCGCGGCGGTGCCTCGAGAATCGTCGGCAGCTGAATGGTCGGCGTGCCCGAGTCGCGGCCGACACGGAACGCGGCGAGATCGCCGGCATCGAGATCCAGCACGCGGATGATGTGCGGCGTGAGCGTGAGGATGATGTCGGTCTGGTTCGACTCCATCCGCGAGTGTGCGAAGAGCCGGCCGATCACCGGCAGATCGCTCAGCCCCGGAATCCCGTCCAGCACCTTCCGCTCGTCGTCGCGGATCAGGCCCGCCAGCATGTTGGTTTCGCCGTCGCGCAGCCGGATGACCGTGCTGATCTCGCGGTTCCCGAACGTCGGGAGCCCGCCGAACCCCGTGCCCGAGATGCTCTGCACGGCCACCTTGAGCGTCAGGCTCACATCATCGTCGTGGTGCGTGCGCGGCGTGATGTCGATGTTCACGCCGATGTTCTCGTAGTTGAACGAGGTGATCGGCTGCTGGTTCGTGCCCCCCTGGAGGAGCGGCTGGAACGTCGTCACCGGCACGGGGATGCGTTCGCCGAACCGTGCCTGCGCCGGCATGCCTTCGGACGTGCGCAGCTGCGGGTTCGCCAGAGTCCGGGTGTTCGTGTCGGTCTTCAGCAGGCGGTAGTATAGCGACGGCAGGTTGGCCAGCAGCACGTCGGACTGCGTGAGGTTCCGCAGGGTCCGCAGGTTCAGCGTGCCGCTGGTACCCGGGTTCGCGCTGGCCGAGCCGTTGATGCCGGCCGAGCCGGGCGACGCGATCTGCAGGCCGTACTCGGCGAGCTTCGTGCGGTCGACCTCCAGCAGTTCGACGTCGATGATGACCTCGGGCCGTGCCTTGTCGATCGCCGAGATGACGCGCGCCGCCGCGGCAATGCGTTCCGGCGTGTCCTTCACCGTCACGGCGTTAGTGGCCGTCACCGGCGACACGCGGCGTGCATCGAGCACCATCCGGAGCAGGTCCATCGTCTCCTTCAGGTCGGCGTTGCTCAGGTAGAAGGTGCGAACCACCTCTTCTTCGTACTCACGCCGCTTGTTCGGCGTGTCCGGAATCACGAGCACCGTTCGCGGGCCCGACACACGATAGAAGTTCTGCGTGGCATCGGACACGGTCCTGAACGCCGTTTCCAGCGTGGCGTTGCGCAGGTCAACCGTGATTGGCGTCGAGCGGAACGTCGGGTCGAACGTGATGCTCAGGTTCGCGAGCCGTGCGATGGCCAGGTAGACATCGCGGCTGCCGGCGTCGCGGAACACGAGCGAGGTCGGCATCTGCACGTTCGAGGGCAGTTCCAGGCCCGCGGGTGGTGTGTCGCGCGCACGCTCGATGAGCGTCTGCAGCTCGGTCTTGCCCTCGCGGGCAACGGCGACCTTCGTCCGCAACTGCGTGCGGATGTCCCGGAGCGCGCCGTCGATCTCGGAGTTGGTGGGGTTCAGCTCGAGGGCGAGTTCGTATTCGACCAGCGCCTCGTCCAGCTTGCCTGTGGCGGCGAGGCGGCGGGCCGTCGCTTCGTGGGTGGCCGACGCGCGGAGCTTCGCGCGGTCGAGGGCGAGCCGGATGCCGGCATCGCCCGGATGCTGCCGCAGTTCGTTCGTGTACTCGGCGACCGCCACGTCGTAGTCCTGCCGCTGCTCGGCGGCGGCACCCCGGCGGAGCGCGCCCGAACTGGCGCATCCCGACGCCACGGTGGCGAGGAGCAGCAGGGCGACGACACGTGAGCGGCTAGCGTCCGCCTGAATCAGTGATGACATCGACACCGCGCGGCATCCGGAACGTGAAGTCCTTGTCGGCCAGGCCGACATTTTCCTTCAGGTTCGTGAACGAGAAGACCGACTGTCCGCCCTGGGTGTCTGAGGTGACCATGCCTCGCAGCGTGAGCGACCCCGGCTCGACCAGCAGGACGAGCCAATCGTAATCCGGTTGAGGCTTCCGTGGCACGAGCTTCAGCGCCCGGACACCGGCGGGGCTGCCGGGCGGCACCTCTCCGGCCGAGGCCGTGAAGTCGCGGGTCAGGTCGCCCTTGCCGGTCAGGAAGAGGGCCGGCGTGCTGGCCGTATCGTCCTGCGGCACCGTCCCGACCATGACCTGCTTGTCGGCGGGGATATACGAGTAGAGCTTCATCCCGTCCGAGACGAACTGCTTCACCTCGGGCGCGGTGTAGTCCCACCGCATCTTGCCCGGCTTCTTGATCAGGAGTCGGCCCTTCTCGGTGATTTGCTTCTTGAGGACACCGCCCCGGTAGGTGTGCGTGAAGTCGGTCGAGAAGTCGCGGATCGACGCGTACTTCTTCTGTAGTGCCTGGGCCAGTTCGCCGGGGGCGGGCTGTTGCGCGCCGGCCGGCACGATGGCGAGCCAGGCCAGCAGGAGACATGCGGTGATGCGCACGATCATGGCACCACGATAGCACCCCCGCGGGCCCGGTCCGTCAGGTTCGGGGGCGCCTGCCGCCGCGCTTGGCGGCGACGTGGGCCTGCACGTCGGCCAGCGGCCGCGTGTTCAGCACCTGCGCCGCGCCGACCCAGCCGCGCCGTGCGATGACGACGCCGAGGTGCATCTGCCGGTCGAGTGCGACCGCCCGATGGCAGTCGCTGTCAACGGTCAGCAGCACGCCTGCCTGCACCGCCCGGCGTGCCAGGCCGGCATCCAGGTCCAGGTGTGAGGGCGCGCCGTCGATCTCGAGGCAGGTGCCGGTTGCAACCGCCAGTTCGAAGAGCCGGTCGTAGTCCAGATCGTACCCGTCGCGAAACGCCACCAGGCGGTTGGTGGGATGCGTGATCACCGACACGAGGGGATGCCGCATGGCGCTCGCGTAGCGGCGCAGCAGCGTCCCGCCGTCGTGGTCGAACGCCTCGTGCAGCGAGGCGAGCACGATGTCGAAGCGCTCGAGCACGGCGTCGCTGAAGTCCAGGCTGCCGTCTTCGAGGATGTCCACCTCGCACCCGTGGAGGATGGCAATCTGCGGATACTGTTCGCGGAGGCTGGCAATCTCGTCGGCCTGGCGCTCGACCCCTTCACGCGTGAGGTTGCGGATGGCCCGCGAACTCTGCGAGTGGTCGGTGATGGCGATGTACTCGTAGCCCAGCCCGATGGAGGTCACCACCATGGCTTCGATGGCGTCGCGCCCGTCGCTCCAGAGCGAGTGCATGTGCAGGTCGCCGCGGATGTCGCGGCGTTCGAGCACCGCCGGCAGGCGGCCTTCGTCCGCCGCCTCGAACTCTCCGTCGCCGTTGCGCAGTTCGGGTGGAAAGGCCGGCAGGCCGAGCGCGGCGTAGACACCCTCCTCGGTGGAGGCCAGCACGCTGCCGTCAGCCCCGGCGAGCCCCGTGCGCGTGAGGTGCAGATCCCGGGCGGCGGCCCGTGCTGCCAGGCGCTCGAAGTGGACCGGATGAGCGGTTCGTTCGAGCTGGCGGATACCGGCCTCTTCGAGCGGGACGCACTCGATCCGGACCGGCGTCCGGCGGAGCGTGGCCTCGAGCAGCCACGGCTCGCGCCGCCGCACCTCGAGGTCGTCTGCCCCCGACACCGCATCCAGGAGCGGCGACGGGTCGTTCGTGGCCACGAGCAGATCGACCTGCTCCATCACGTCCACGCCGCGGCGGACCGCACCGGTCGGCCACGAGCCCGCCACGCCAGGCTGCTGCCCGATGATCTGCCCGAGGGTGTCGAGGGTGTCGTAGGCGGTGCCGAGCGGGACGCGGGGAGTGGACGGAGCGGTCATACGGCGGAAGGGGAAGACGCGGTATTGTCCCGGTCGCTCGGCACGGGTGTCAAACGGCGCGGCGCACGCGACGACGTCCCACCTGCGCGGCCGCAAGCGGGACGTCAGCCCCTGCGGCTCAGGCGCGTGCGCGGCGCCCGATGGCCAGCCTGTAGATCCAGAGCAGGACGATGGCGCCGAAGAGCGACATGAGGAATCCGGCGCCGTCGTTCGGGCCGTACCAGCCAAGGGCGCGGCCCACGAATCCACCAGCCACCGCTCCGGCAATGCCGAGCAGCATCGTCACGATGAAGCCGCCCGGGTCGCGACCCGGCATCAGCAGTTTCGCAATCGCGCCGACGATCACCCCGAAGAACACCCAGCCAATGACTCCGAACATGTCGAGCACCTCCAGCGCCGGAGGTGCAAGCCGCGAGACCTCAGCCGATGGCGGCGGTCGTCAGGCGGCCTTGTCGCGGCTGACCTCATCCCCCGAACTGGCCTCGGACTGCCGCAGCCTGAGCAGCAGCGCCAGGGCGAGCGGCGAGAGCGGAACCTTGGGCGGCGCGGGTGCGGCTTTCGGTGCTTGCCAGAAAAGAGCCATGCCGGAGCCAGGGCAACCGCGGTGCCGGTGCCGGTGCGTGCAGCCGCGCGCCAACTGCAGCCTGCGCCCGCCATCCGGCTGACGCGCGATTACGGAACTGTGGCATCTGGGGCCGCGGCCGCGGGTTGTGCGGCAGGGTTGGCTGCTAACATCTGCTCGGAGTCCGTTTCAAGACAGCCAACGCGCCACCGTGGAGTGCGCGGAGGTTGCGGAGTCGCCTGGGCAGTGGGCCTCTCCGTGTCTTCAGCGTCTTCCGTGGTGGGGAGTTTCGTAACCAGCTCTCAGGAGTGTCCGCGCAGCGATGGAAGATCTCGAGATCTACCAGACGATAGGTGAAGAAGGGTTCGAGCGCCTGGTGGCGGCGTTCTACCGTCATGTCCCCGGCGACGACATCCTGGGACCGATGTACCCGCCGGACGATCTCGAAGGCGCGGAGCAGCGCCTGAGAGACTTCCTGATCGGCCGGTTCGGAGGGCCACAGCGCTATATCGAGCAGCGCGGTCACCCGCGTCTCCGGATGCGTCATGCGCCGTTCGAGATCGATGGAGCAGCGCGCAACCGCTGGGTCGAGCTGATGTCGCGCGCGCTGGACGAGACGAAGCTTCCCCGCGAGGTGGAGCTCGCACTCCGGCCCTTCTTCGAGGGCGTGGCCACGATGATGATCAACCGGATGCCGCCGCGCTGACGCCGTCCACGGGCGGCCGCTGTCCTATGTGCCGCCGTGGCGCGAGCGCGTTTCGCGCAGGAGCGGCCAGGGGCGCGTAGCCAGCCAGCGCTGGTGGCAGATGGTGCAGCCGAACGACTGCACGACGGCATCGCGCGACATGACCACGATGTCGTGCGAGCCGCAGCGTGGGCAGGATTCCTTGTTCAGCGGGTCGCGCACCTCCGGCGCCCGGCGGTGCGGGGAGTCGTCGGCATAACCCACCTTGTCTGCCGCATCGGCGCGGTCCTCCCAGTGCTCGCAGATGGCGCACTCGGAGTCGGTGACACCGTGCGGTGAGTCGGGTGGGCGGGTGCACACTGGAAGGTTGCCATGCCACCCGATCCAGCGGCAGTTCAGAGGCGAGGTTTCCGAGACGACGCGGCTCATCTGGGGCTCCCGATTCGGAACGTGCTACCAGAATCGTGCCGCCGGGGATGAGCTGAATTTCGAGGCGTTTCGGCCAGCTGGCCGCCTGAATCTTGCGGATTGTCGGCGGCAGCCAGTGCCGGAGTGCCGGACCTGCCGTGTGGTAGCATGCGCCCCGATGCCGTCGTCCGGCACCGGGTACTCGGGGACACCGCTCTTCGCCAAACTGGGCATGCGGCCAGGCTTCATCGTCGTGGCGCCGCACGCCCCGGAGGGGTACAGCGACCTGCTGGCTGTGCCCGCGCCAGGCGTCGAGATCAGGCCCCGGTTCACGGGACGCGCCGACCTCGTGCATCTCTTCGTGACACAGGCCGCAGTGCTGGCCCGTTCGCTCGCGGGGCTCCGGCCGCGCGTGGACGACGGCACCCCGGTCTGGGTGTCCTGGCCCAAGCGCGCATCCGGCGTCGCGACCGACGTGACGGAGGATGTCATCCGCGCGTGCGCTTTGCCACTGGGCTTCGTTGATATCAAGGTCTGCGCGGTCGATGCGACGTGGTCCGGGCTGAAGCTCGTCGTCCGCAGGGAACTGCGCGGGACACTACGCACCGGTGCACGGACAAGGTAGGAAAGGCAGGACCCATGCAGTTGCCAGAGACCGTCAAGCGGACCCGCTCACGATTCATCGCGGCGTTTCCCGTGCCTCAAGGGATGCCGGGCGAAGAGTTCGAGGAGCGCGCGCGCCAGTGGACGATCAAGTTCGCGGAGCAGGTGGCGTTCGACCTGCCGAACCAGGGCTGGGGGATGAAGCGGGCCGATCCCAACCGCCCGATCAGCAAGGACACCATCTCGAAGCTCGAGGGCGGGCGTCTCCTCATCTGGGATCTGCTCACAGGCACCGGGACTGGAACGCCGCGTCCGGTCGACAACCCCGAGAGCGAGGACATCACCGGGCAGTTCTTCGTCGAGGTGACGCCGACCAACCACCTCAAGGGGCTCGTTCCCGAGCCGGTGACGGAGCCCGAGGCGCGTCGCGTTGCGCCAGACCCGGTGCTGCCCTCCGCCGATCTCGCCCAGGTCGTCGAGCACCTGGCTGCCATACGCACCACGCTCGAGGCGCTGCTGAAGGAACAGCGGGAACTGCGGACGACCATGTCTGCCCTCGTGCCTCGCGTGCCGTGACCGTCCGCGTCAACCGCGCGGCACCCTGCCCGCGCCCCGGTGCGCACGCCGTCGGTGGCGGCCGGTTCATCCTCTCTCGTACGCTGCCGGCGTGAAGACCCTGTTCGTCGTCCTGGCCGTGTCCGCTGTCGCGGGCATGACCGGCATGCTTGCGGCCGGACTCCATCCGGTCATGCCGTGGCGGTTTGCCATTGGGGTGGCGCTGCTGCTCCCGATCGCGTGGACCGTGACGTCCGGCCTGGCCTGGCTGGAACCCCGACTACGCGGCGCGGCGGTGCCGCTGGTCGGCCTCGGCGTGGGCGGCATCCTGCTCTCCATGTCGCTCTGGGGCGACCGCGCCCAGCAACTGGTGCAGCTTGCCTGCTTCGCGGCGTTCGTGGCCCGCGTGCTCGGTGGGCGCCCTACGCCCGCGCAGCGCGAAGCCACGCAGGGGATGGTGGTGTTGCTGACGGGGATCGTGGCGCTGTGGTGCGCGCACTATCTGGCGCTGCTGGCCACGCGTGGCCGGCTGCTCGACCATGTGGCGCGCGCGATCGACATGGCGGCCTACGGCATAGTCGACTACCGCGGGCTGTTTCCGCTCGTGACGAACCGGCTGGCGTCGGCGTCCATGGCGCAGGCGTACGTCTTCCAGCAGGCGGAGATCGCGCTCGTCCTGTGGGCGGTGGCCGGGACGGCCGATCGCGCGAGGGTCTATCTGGCGCGGCTGTTTGCGGCCAACCTGCTCGCGCTGGCGGTGTTCATGGTGGTGCCGATCGTGGGGCCATGCCTGGCGTACCCCGACTCCATCCGCGCGTCGGTCGACGGCACGATCGTGGGGTCGATCATCAGGGGCGGGCAGGTCGAGTTCGACGCGATCCGGAGCGGCGGCCAGCCCGTGACCGGCTTCGGTTACTTCGTGGCGCTCCCGAGCCTGCATGTCGTGATGGCCGTCCTGTTCCAGTGGACCGTGCGCCACACCCGGCTCATCTTCTGGGCGCTGCTCCCGATCAACGTGCTGATCATCGCGGCGACCGTCGTGTTCGGCTTCCACTACCTGATCGACGTCGCCGGTGGCATCCTCACCGCCGCCCTCGTGATCGCGCTCATTCGGGAACGGCAGGAGACGCGCGTTGCGGGCGACCCTGCGGTCGCGCGCGTCTCCTGACTTGCGCGCTACTTCACCGCGCAGCTGACGTTCGGGTTGAACTGCGCGAACGTGCCGTTCGGGTTCGGCTCCCAGGCCCAGACGTGCAGGTCGTAGTGCCACGGCTGGCCAGGCTCGTGTCCGGCCATCGGACCGTCGAAACCCTGGCCGAAGAGCGCCGGGCGCGGCGTGGCGGTGTTCGGGCCGTCCACCGGCAAGAACCACTCGATGCCCACGAGCTTGAAGCCGCCGCCGTTCTTCGGCGCGTAGAGCAGCAGCTCCGGCTTCGTCGGGTCCACGGCCTGATCCATCGCGAGCGAGAGGTTCACGCTGTGAATGCCCATCGCCCCGACGCCGGGCACCTCCACGCACTCGGCGGCGTTCGGCGCGGCGTAGCCGTCGGCGATCGCCTTGTCCACATCGTGGTACCTCGCCGTGGCCTGGGAGCCGGGCGCTTCTGGCACGGTACTTCGGCGGGGCCATCTCGCCAATCGGCCTCGTGACGGCGGCGGCGCCTGCAACGGCCATCTGTACCTTGGTGTTTCGGCTGCTCTGAAAGCTCGCGCCCCTGCGGTTCCGCCGCCCCTTGTGAAGGTGGCCGGACGAGGCCAGGCCAGCCGCATGCCGCGTCCCCGTGGTCGTGTAGTATGTACGCCAATAAACGGATCCGTGCCGGCACGCAGGGCAGGTAGGTCCTGCGTCCGGCCCGACGTCCCTGGAGCCGATGTTCAGGATTCTTGCCGGCCGCCATGTCCGTGTTCTCGAAGCCTTTGCGGCGACCAAAGTCGTCGTGGCGTTCGATTTCGACGGAACCCTCGCGCCGCTCGTCGAGCATCCCGCGAAGGCGGCGATGCGGACCTCGACCCGCCGCCTGCTGACATCGGTTGCCCGGCTGTATCCTGTGGCGGTCATCTCGGGCCGTGCGCGCAGG
Organism: Vicinamibacterales bacterium; assembly: GCA_046331345.1. GTDB lineage: Bacteria > Acidobacteriota > Vicinamibacteria > Vicinamibacterales > CAVVIG01 > CAVVIG01. Next base: position 136,583 of record JAXLRA010000014.1, read on the forward strand.
GATGTAGCGATGCGAATCGGGGCGGTGCCTGTCCGTCACGTCACTGGAAGTCATGGACTCGAACCCTGGGGACAGCGCCCTGCGATTCGACGGCTGGTCAGCACCTGGGAGCGCCTCATCGCGGATGACTTTGGCCACGTCAGCGGTGTGGACATCGAGAACAAGGGGTATTCACTGACCGTGCACTACCGCCACGTGCGCGTCAGGAAGGCGCGAGTCGTCCAGGCGATTCGCCGTCTGGCACGTGCCCTCCCCGGAGCCCGGGCGCTGGACGGGATCGAATCCGTTGCCATGGTCCCGGTGGATGGTCCGAACAAGGGCACGGCAGTCAGGCTCGTGCGGCAGCGCCTTGCCTGCGACACGGCCATCTTCGTCGGCGACGACGAGACGGACGAAGATGCGTTCGGCGCCGACATACCGAGTCGTCTGCTTGGGATCCGAGTGGGAGCGAGCCGGCGATCAAGGGCCCGATACTGCCTCCCTGCACAGCAGGACATCGACGAGTTCCTCAGGGTCCTTGTGACCTGTCGATTGGGTTCCCTCGCAGGCGCCGCTGAGCGTCGGAGTCCTGCTGAGCTGCGTCCGGCTCGTCGCCGGTAAACTGCGGCTGGAAGCAGGGCACCGGACCGCAGCATGCATCGTCAGCATCCACGCGTATCGCGCGAAACTCGTCTGCTCCTGGGCATTGTCATCGCCTCGCTCGCGACGCTCTGGGTCCTTGCGCGCCTGCGGTTTCCAGAGCAGCCACGGGGGCCGGATCCAGTGGGGCCGGTGCTCGCGCAGTTCGACCCGCCCAGTCCCTTCGAGACCATTGCCGTCGCCGTTGCCAACCTGGAAGGCAGGGTCGGCTCATCGTTGACGAGAGTGGTCTTCAATCCGCGCGCCTCAGACCCAACGGTTCGCGCGACCGAACGCGTGGCGATCACCATTGACCGGACGCATGCGCTGGTGGTGCTGCCTCCCGGGGAAGGGACCTTCGAGTCGACCCCGTCCGTCGAGGTTGCGACTGGACGGGCAGGCCTCGGGCTGGTGCGTCTCGAGTCAGGGCCGCCGCCGGCCTTCTGGCCCGAGGACCGGCTGCCAACGCCGCGGTTTGTCATCGTCGCCGAAGCCACGCGCGATGGCGTGTCGTTCCGGCCGGTGTTCGTCGGCGCATTCACACCGGTGGCAGGGACCCGATGGCCGGGAGTCGTCTGGCACGTGCCCGCGTCGTCCGGTATCGCTGATGGCGCCTTGACCTTCACGGATGAAGGCCTGTTTCTTGGCGCGGTGCTGGTTCGTGGCGGCGAACGAACGCTCGTGCCGGCCGCGAGCCTTGCGTCGGTGGCTCGGGACCTAGCCCGCCAGGCGCCACGGGAACGCGGCCTGGTCGGTATTGCCGTGCAGGAGCTGACGCCGCTCGTAGCCGAGGCGATTGGTGCTCGCGGCGGTGTCGTCATCACCTGGGTTGACCCGGCCGGACCTGCCGCTGGCGTCCTCAAGCCACTCGACGTGGTCGACGAGGTGGAGGGCCAGCCGCTCACGGCCCGTGAGCAGTGGGACACGCGGCTGGACCAGCTCGACGCTGGAGATGTACTGACCATCCGCATACGTCGTGGCGATCTGGCACCGCAGGTCGTCACCATCACGGCTGCCGCGCAAACCCGCCCTGCACGGCCCGCACCGCTCGGTGCCACCTTCCGCATCCGCGCCAGGCTCGGCGCCGAGGTGCTGCGTGTCGAACCCGGCGGTGCGGCCGAACACGCCGGGCTGCGACCGGGGGACGTCGTGACGGCCCTGGGGGCGCAGATGGCGCCCACGCCCGCGCAGGTCTTGCGCCTCTATGCTGACGCCAGCGACGAACATCCGCTGGCGGTGGCCGTCTCGCGGGGGGCCTCCCACCTGGTCCTCGCCCTGGAGAAGACCTGGTGAGCGACCTCGTTGCCGGCGACGGTACGGATCCGATTGATTCACGCCTCGCGGGAACCGGTGTCCCGCGCGGACGCTGGGTGTGGCACCGCCACGCGCTGGGACTCGCGGCGTCGCCGGTGCCCTCGTTTGTCGCGCTGCTCGCCGGCGTCGCGCTCGGGCCGGACGGGCTCGGCGTCCTGACACCGCGTGTCCTGCAGGCTGTCGAGCCCGTCGTTGCCGCGATGACGGTGGCGATGGGCATGCTCATCGGCCTCGAGGTGGACCTTCGCCGGCCCGGCGCGCCGCGTCTCCTCGCTGGGGCATCGGTTCAGAGTGGCATCACGTTCGTGGTCGTCGGTGCCGCAGTCAGCCTGGCCGCCCGGATGGCGGGCTGGGAGTGGGCGGCCGCGTGGTACGTCCCGCTGCTGCTGGGCGTGGCGGCCGCCTCCTCAGCCACACGGCCTCGAGGTGACGACGACGTGTCCCTGGCCGCGAGACTTGGCGACCTGGACGACCTGCTGCCGATGGTGATCGGGGCAGTGATACTGGCATCTGCCGCGGGCCGCTCGGTCGCCGGCGGGCTGTTCGTGCTCGGACTCACGACGGCGCTGGCCGTCGCGATTGCCGTTGCGGGCTCGCTCCTCGTGTCGGGCTCGAGCAGCGAGGGCGAGAGCCGCGTGTATGCAGCGGCCAGCGTGCTGCTCGCGTCCGGGCTCGCCGCGTCCCTGTCGGCGTCGACCCTCTTCGTGGGCGCGGTGGTCGCATACACCTGGAATCAGACCAGCGAGCGCGCCCGCGACTCCCTCGCCCAGGACGTTCGGTACCTGCAGCATCCGATCGTGGTGCTCGTCCTGGTTCTCGCCGGCGCCGAGGCGAGCACATCCACGCCGGTACTGGTGCTTGCCCTGCTCGTCGCCCTGGTTCGAGTGGCATGCAAGCTGGCGGGAGGACGACTGGCGTCGACACTCTTCGTGCCTGGCCTGGACCGCTGGTTCGGACTTCGTCTCGCGGCGCCCGGAGCGGCCGGGCTCGCCGCAGTCCTGATGGTGGTGCACGTGACGCACATCGCGACGGTGTCCGAGCCGATCCTCGGCATCGCGGTGTGGGGGGCCATCCTGTCCGACATCTTGGCGCTCCTGCTCACCCCTGCGGAGGCGCGCCTGTGAAGCGCCTGCTCGGTCTTGGACTTATTGCGGCGACGCTCGGCGCCATACGCGCGTGGGGGCAGCCGGGCGCCGCCGCGTCCGCCGGGATTCTCCTGGCCCTCGGATTCGTGCTGGTGACAGCGATGGCCGTCGGCGAGGTCCTGCGCCGCTTCCGCCTGCCTCGCCTGACCGGGTATCTCCTCTTCGGTACGCTGCTGGGGCCGTACCTCGGCAACCTCATCACCGCGCCGATGGCGCAGCAGCTTCAGACCATCAACGGTGTGGCGACCACACTCATCGCGTTCATCGCCGGTCTTGCGCTGAACGTCGAGCGGCTGGGACGCCGCACGGTGGGGGTCGGCCGGCTGCTCGGTGTCATGGTGGCGGTGTCGCTCGCCGGGGCGTTCGTGGCGGCCTGGCTCTTCTGGCCCTGGCTGCCGATCGCACCCGAGGCGGCAGGGGCATCGAAGGCGGCTATCGTGTGCCTCTTCGTGGTCATTGTCATCAGCTTCTCGCCGACGATGACTGCCGCGGTCATCGCCGAAACGGGGGCGCGCGGGCGTGTCAGTGAACTCGTCCTCGGCCTCGTCGTCTTCGCTGACCTCGTGGTGCTGGTGCTCTTCTCGTTCGCCATGCAGTTCGCGCGCATCGCGATCATGCACGCCGGACGCACGGACGCCAGCCTGCTGGTCCAGCTTGCGTGGGAGATCGGCGGGGCGGTGGCGTTCGGCGCGCTGGCGGGAAGTCTCTTCGCCCTGTACCTGCGCTACGTGGCGAGAGAGGCCACCCTCGCCCTGCTCGGATTCTGTGTCGTGGTCAGCCAGGTCGGTGTCTTCGGGGGAGCGGAGCCGCTGCTCGCCGCGATGACGGCGGGCATGGTGATTCAGAACGTCGCCATGCCGCAGGGCGATGCGCTCAAGACCGCGATCCAGCGCGGCGCGCTGCCGGTCCTTGTCGTGTTCTTCGTGTCGGTGGGCGCCTCGCTGCGTGTTGACACACTCACCACCGTCGGCGGCGCCGCGCTCGTGATCGTCGCGATGCGTCTCGGCCTGATCCACCTCGGTGTCACGGCTGGGCTTCGTGCGGCGCACCTCGATGCGCGGCTCGGAAAGTATCTCTGGACCGGCCTGATCTCACAGGCGGGCATCACCCTCGGGCTCGCGTCGATCATCGCCGCCGAGTTCCCCGAGTGGGGGAGCCGCATGCAGTTGCTGCTCGTGGCGGCCATCGCGGCCGGTGAACTGCTGGGCCCCGCGCTGTTCCGGTCCGGCCTGGCGCGCGCCGGAGAAATCGATGCCACGTCGGGCCGGCCGTTGATTGTCGTGTCGAACCGGGAGCCGTTCGTCCACACGTTCGCTGACGACGGAACCATCCGCGTGACCCATACGACCGGTGGTGTCGCGGTCGCGCTCGATGCCCTGATGCGCGAGCGGAGCGGGACCTGGATTGCCTGCGGCGACGGATCGGCCGATCGCGCGGTCGTCGGCCCGGACGACAAGATCGCCGTCCCACCTGGCGAGCCGACCTACGACCTTCGGCGGCTCTGGATCGAGCGCGCTCAGTACGACAACTACTACGGTGGCTTCGCGAACGAAGGACTGTGGCCGCTCTGTCACCTCGTCGACGTGCGTCCCAGGTTCCGAACCGAGGACTGGCTGGCGTACCAGGCGGTCAACGAGCAATTTGCCGCCGCGATCCACAGCGAACTGCCGTCCGACGACACGCCGGTCTTCATCCAGGACTACCACCTGGCACTCGTGGCCGGTGCGCTGCGGAAGCTGAGGACGTCCTGCCGGACCGCCCTCTTCTGGCACATCCCGTGGCCGTATCCCGACCGGCTGGCCATCTGCCCCTGGAGGGGCGAATTGCTCGAGGGGCTCCTCGCAAACGACCTCCTTGCGTTTCAGGTTGAAAGGGACCGCCGCAACTTCGTGCTGGCGGTCGAGGAGGCTCTGGACGTCGAACTCGAAGCCGACGGTGCGCGCATCCGCTATCGCGATCACGTCACGAGCATCGTCTCGGTACCGATTGGCGTGGACTTCGATCGGATCCAGCACGTCGCCAGTCAGGCGGTCGTGCCTGCCGGCCTGCAGCCAATGCTGGAGCAGTTCAGGCGTGACGGCGTGATGATTGGCCTGGGGGTCGATCGGCTGGACTACACCAAGGGCATCCCTGAGCGGCTCGGTGCGCTCGACCGCGTCTTCGAACGCCGTCCCGAATTGTGCGGGAAGCTGACGTTCATCCAGGTCGGGGTGCCGTCACGGTCGGACCTCGAGAGCTACGGCAACATCGCGGCCGAGATCGACCAGAAGGTCGATGAGATCAACCGCCGGCACGGCCGGGCCGGCGGCGCACCCCCCGTCTACTATCACAAGGCCGCACTGGACCTGACCGGCCTGGTGGCGCTTTACAGGCTGGCCCGCTTCTGTATCGTGAGTTCGCTGCACGACGGCATGAACCTCGTGGCGAAGGAGTTCGTGGCCGCGCGCGACGATGACGATGGTGTGCTCGTCCTGAGCGCGCTGGCAGGTGCGGCGCAGGAACTCGGCGATGCGCTCATCATCAATCCGCACGACGTGGACGCCTTCGCAGAGGCGCTGTGCCGTGCGATCGACATGCCAGCCGCCGAGCGGGCGAGGCGGATGCGCGCGATGCGGAGGGTCGTTGCCGGCCGCAACGTCTTCAACTGGGCGTCGGACATTCTCGAAGGGCTCGAGAGTCTCTGGACGCAGCCACTGCAGTACGCGTCGCGAGCGCCAGAAGACACGCCGGTCTGACGCGGGACGAACCCACGCGCCGGTCAGACCCAGGCCCGGACGTTGCCGTCGCGAGCCTCGAGCAGTTCCCCGATCGTGATCGCCGCGTGGATGAGGCCGACGTGCGTGTACGCCTGCGGAAAGTTCCCGAGGAGGGTGCCGGTTGCGGGATCGATATCTTCCGAGAACAACCCGACCGGGTTCTCGTAGGCGGCCACCTGCCTGAACACATCGACCGCGTCGTCGAGCCGCCCGATGAGCGCGAGCGCCTCGGCCAGCCAGAACGAGCAGATGGTGAACGAACTGGAGGGAGTCGAAGTCGTCAGGGTTGCGGTAGCGCATCATCAAACCGCGATCGACGAGCAGTTCCTCGTATCGTTCGACCATGCGGGCAAATCGAGGGTCGCGGGCATCGATGATGCCGATGGTCGGCAACAGCAGGTTGGCGGCATCGGGAAACCGGCCGTTCAACGCCTGGGTGAAGAACCCGAGTGACGGGTTGAATCCCTCCGAAAGGACGACAGTGCGCTCCGCGTCGGCAATGGCGTCCCACTGATCGGCCAGGGTGGTGTGCGACATCGCCCGCGCGAGCCTGGCCCCGCGCGAAATGGCCGCCCAGCACATCGCGCGTGAGAAGGTGTGGACGTTCAGCGTGGACCGATATTCCCAGATGCCGGTATCGGGCGTCGGGGCCGCATCGATCGCCTGCTCGACGAGGCGCCGGATCAGGGGGAAGTACCGATGCGGGTCGTTGTCCACGATTCGCGGGTCGGACAGCATCGTGTGCAGGCACAGGATTACCTCGCCCATCAGGTCGTTTTGGCGCTGATCGGCGGCCGCGTTCCCAACGCGAACATGCCCGTTCCCGCCGTAGCCTGCCAGGTGCTGCAGGCCGAATTCCTCGAGGTCGCGCCGGCCATCGATACCGTAGAGAGGCTGCAGCGGGCCCGACTCGGCGACGTCCATGACGAACGCGAGGAACCGCTCGCCTTCCTGCAGGTGACTGAGGCGCCGAAGCGCCTCGACCACGAAGGCGGAGTCGCGCAGCCAGCAATACCGGTAGTCCCACGTTCGCGGCGTGCCCATCGATTCCGGGATACTGGTTGTCGTGGCAGCGATGATCGCCCCGGAGTCGTGGTGCGCGTGCAGCTTCAGGCAGAGCGCGGACCGAAGTACGCGCTCCGGTTCGAAGAGCGGGAGCGCACAGGTCTGTGACCACCGCTGCCACCCCATAATCGTCAGGTCGAGGTCGTGGAGCACCTGGGCGAGCGTGGGCATGGCATCCGGACGCCCATACGAAAGCGTGAACCAGACCGGGCCATCGAGCAGATGCTCCCGCCTGCCGAGCACATAGGGCAGCGGCATGTTGGTCTGCAGCACCAGGGGTGTCGCCAGGCCACGCACTTCGATGCCGGCCGCGGTTTCGACCAGATCGGGCTGGAGACGGGCATAGTCGAGGCGGGGGTCGAAGTCGACGCGGACCGTTGGCCGGCCCCTGATCGGGCGAACCAGTCGAGCGAGCTGAATCGGTACCTGCACGGCAAGTCCGTGCGGCAGCCTTGGGGCGAAGTCGACAACCTCCCACGCGGCGTCGTCCGATTCGAAGGTGGTGACGAGGACGTTGGTATTCCGGACGTAGCGCTGGGTGCCGAAGAGCTCACCGTTGCGGCTCAGGAACTGGAACGTTCCGCCATGCGCGGTATCGAGGAGCTTCGCAAACACGGACGGCGAGTCGAAGCTGGGCAGGCACAACCATTCGATTGCGCTCGACGGAGCCACCAGGGCGAGCACGCGTCCGTTGCCGATGACGCCGTGATCGAGTCGTGGGGAATCCTGCGACAGATGGGAAGCCATGATGTCGGCGTCGCGGGAGAGTCCGTCCGCGCGCGTAGGGCGATCCTAGTGAGCGCCGGAGCTCGGCGGCAACCTAAATTGCGCTCCGAGCCTTCGAGCGCAGCCACCACTCACATCCAGCAGGCGCAGGGAGGGGTGCGTGCCACCCCTCCCTGCCGTTCTAGAACCGGACGACCGCGCCGAGTTGGAAGGTGCGCGGGTTGAGCACCGACGCTGGCTTGTTGTAGGCCGTCGTGCCGAACAACAGGCTCTGGACGTTGAAGACCGGGGCGACGTTGAGCATGTTGAAGATGTCGAGCTTGGGCTGGATGCTCAGCCGGCCGAACTTGATGTTCTTCGTCACGTTCACGTCGAGCTGGTTGATGCGGTCCCCGTACTCCGTCATCGGCGCGACGATTGGTACGCTGAGGGACGGCTCGGAGATCCCGCTGTTGACCAGCTGACCCGCGGTGCACTTGCCCTGAGCCACGCACGGCATCGTCGAGCTGTAGGTGGTGTTGCGGGTAATCTGCCAGACCGTGCCCGCCCCGTTGGGCGGGTTGTTGGTGGTGATGCCGCTCGGACCGGAGACGCCGGTGAGTGCATACTGTGCCGTCGTGCCGTTGACGTACCCGGGCAGACTCTGGAACGAGATTCCCACGTTGATGCCGTAGGCCAGGGGCACGGAGCCCGCGACCTTGAACTGCGTCCGGAAGGGAAGGCCGCTCTTGGATTGATCGCAGTAGAGGAGGCGATTCGGGTCCGAGATTTCATCGCACACGTTGGCCAGCATGCGTTCGCTCATGCCGCCGCCGAAGAGCGAGATACCCCGCCCGAGGCGCGCCGTGAAGTTGTACTCGAAACCGTTATACCGCATCGTGCGATCCGGCGCGTTCTGGTCCTCGTAGGAGACCGCACTCAGCTTGTTGGACTTGACCGTGTAGTACTCGATAGTCGACCCGTCGATCGGGCTGAAGACGGTGAACTTGTTGTAGTCGTCGAAGGTGCGCAGCACGTTCGTTCTTCGACGCAGGTTGTAGTAGTTACGCTTGTACCAGCCGGCCGTGACCGAGACGCCTGGCAGCACTTCGTGCTGGATGGCGGCGCTCGTCTCGAGGTTGTACATCCGGGCGATGTCAGATGCGTAGGTTCCGAGGTTGGCCACGCCGAAGCCCGCGGGCAACTGCGCCAGGTTCACTTCGCACCCGGGCTGCAGGTAGGTGCACCCCGCCTGTCCCTGCGGCGTGAAGTCGCCGTTCAGGTCGGTCCATGTGACGTTCTGGCTGGCCAGGGCGTTCGGGTTGTAGGAACTGGCGAACCCCGTGGTGCCGGCCTGCATGTACTTGCCGAAGCTGAACTTCAACGCGGTCTTCTGGTTGCCCAAGAGGTCGTAGACCACGCCGACCCGCGGGGCCACGCTGGTCCAGGTCGGCATCTTAATCGCGTCGAACGAGCGCTCCGCGACGAATCGGCCCGCGCCGGACACCGCCGCCCGGGTGCTCGACGCGAATCGCTCGAAGCGGGCTCCGTAGTTAAGCGTGAGCCGCTTGACCGTCCACGAATCCTGGGCGAAGACGCCCATGTCGGCGTCGAGCTTGTCACCATAGGAGAGCGGGGTGTTCAGGATAGTGGCCTGGAAGGGCACGCCGTTGCGGAAGATCGCGCGCACGTCGCCGTTCGCGTTACGCCAGTAGTTGTAGCGGCCCCACGTGTCCTGCCACCCGACCTTCACGTTGTGTGCGCCGGTGACATACGACATGGAGGCCATCAGCGCGAACCGATCCGGCGCGAAGCCGTTGTCAACCGTGTAGGCGCCCCACAGGGTTCCGAGCGACTGGTCCTGGCGATTGATGGCCGTGTACCACTCAGGCGTGTTGCGGGGCTTGGCGATACCAGGCTGGCTCACAACGTTGTAGCGCTCGTAGTTGGTCGAGAAACCACCTTCGAAGAGCAGGCGGCTCGAGATGGCCGAGGTGAACTTGGCGGTACCGACGGTGTAGATCGGTGAGGTCCAGACGGCGGACCCGGTTGCCGGGTCGTTGCCGGCCGTCATTGCCGAACCGCGGTTCTTCAGGATACGGTCGTTGTACACCGCAAACTTGTTCTTCTGGCTGATCTGCCAGATGATGCGCGCCTGGACGCTGCGGATGCTTTGCGGGTCGACGCCGCGCGTGTTGCTGGCCGTCGGCGCCGCGTTGGGGCCGCCGGTGCCGGCGACACCTTCGAAGGTGTTCGACGGCAGCGTGTTCAGCACGAAGTTACGCGCCGACACGAAATACCAGATCCGGTCCTTCTTGATCGGGCCGCCCACGGCGCCCTCGATGTTGTACAGCTTCTCGATGCCGTCCGAGGCCCGCAGTCCACGGTTGATCAGATCCTGCGAGACGTTGTCGCCCTGGAAGCTCTCCTGCTGATAGCCGAGGAAAAGGCTGCCGGAGAGCCGGTTGCCGCCGTCGCGCGGAATCTGGTTCAGGCGCACGCCACCGCCCGCCACGTCGGCCGACGCGCCCGATGTCGTGTAGACCATCTCCTGGCTCATCGAGCTGTTGAAGTAGTTCTGGACCGCGCCGTCCACGTCCAGCCCGTTCACGTGCAGTCCGTCGACCTGCACGGTGGTCTGCGACGCACCGGCGCCGTGCGCGGACATGTATGTCTGCTGCATGGCGCGCGAGCCCCCTACGTCGGGTGAATTGAGCGAGACGCCCGTGATCAACTGCCCCATGCCCTGGATGGTGCGCCCGGTCGGAATGGCGTCCAGGGCCTCGCGGTTCAGGACCTGTGATTTCGTGGTGCTCTGGACGTCAACGACCGGCGCCTGACCGGTGACGGTGAGGGTTTCCTCGAGGGCGCCGACGCGGAGGTCCGTGTTCACCGTCATCGTGAAGTTGGACTGCAGTTCCAAACCATCTCGCTTGACGGTGGAGAATCCTTCGAGGGAGAACGTGAGGCTGTACGTGCCAGGCCTGAGGTCGACCAGGCGGTAGGCACCGTTGCCGTCGGTGACGACCGCACGGGCCTTTTCAATGAGCGCATCGCTGGCTGCTTCGACCGTGACGCCGGGCAGGACGGCGCCCGACGTATCCCTGACCACGCCCGTGAAGGCGCTCTGTGCGCTGGCCACGGACGGCTGGATCAATATCCATACTGCGGCGACCACACACGCCGCGTACCTCAAGCGAATCATGCACACCTCCCACGAACACACCGGTTGCCGACGGCCACGCCGCTGATTGAGGTCGATCCTCCTGCGGGACGGCCGGGTGCTGACGTTACCGCCCAGGTACGGGGGGAGGTATCAGGGCATGACGGTATAGTCGGCGCGGAAAAGCTGTAGGCGCCGGTGGATCCAATCAGCCGGACCACGAGTCGCACAGAAATGTGGTTGTCAAACGATCCACCGCCGTCCGCACGCGGGGCTTGCGTGTAGGATCGGGGCGTCATGCTGGCGGCACTCGCGGACCGGCTCTCGATGCGGATCATCCTGCTGGCGGGGTTTGGGCTGGTGCTCGGCCTGGGGCTGATGTTCGGCGTCTACTTCGCGAGACGCATGGCCGATGTCCAGCGCGAGGCGGAGGACATCAACCGGCGATATGCGGTCTCGCAGGAGCTGCTGACGACCCTTCGCACGCAGGTCCTCCTCGGCGCCATCTACGTACGTGATGCGCTGCTCGACCAGACACCGGGTTCCACCGCTGAGTACCGCCGGCGGCTCGAAGCCACGCTCGAGGCGGCCACCGCCGCGCTGCAGAAGTACGAGCCGGTCATCGACTCCGAATCCGAGCGCGCCCCGATCCGGCAGCTGAAAACGCAGTTTGCCGACTTCCAGCAGACCGTGCTCGATGCGCTGGCCAGTGACTCGACGCAGCAGCCACGGGAGGCGAGGCTGCTCCTGCGGAACCGCATCATCCCGAAGCGCGAGAGTGTCATCCGGGTCTTCGAGGACGTCGAGTTGCTCAACCGCAATGCCGTGGCGCACCGGCAGTCGGCGATCGCCGGGGTCTATCGAACGACCGAGCGGAGGATCTGGGTGCAGCTGGCGGTCTCGCTCTGTGCGAGCTTCGTGATCGGGTTCGTCGCGATTCGACGCGTGGAAACCCTCGAAGCCCGCCTCCTCGAACAGCAGCGGAGGGACGCGGAGAACGCGCACGATCTGCAGCGCCTGTCGGCCCAGCTGGTGACCGCCCAGGAGGACGAGCGTCGGACCATCGCCAGAGAACTGCACGATGAGGTCGGGCAGGTGCTCACGGCCATCAAGGTTGAACTCGCCGTCGCGCAGCGGACCGTCGACGGGATTGGCGGGTCCTCGCTCCTGCTCGCGGACGCCCGCTCGATTACCGAGCGCGCGCTGCACACGGTCCGCGATCTGTCGCATCTGCTGCATCCGGCCATGCTCGACGACCTGGGCCTGGCCGCGGCCGTCGAGGCCCATGTCCGGGAGTTCCGACGCCGGCACGACCTGCCGACCGAGTTCGTCCAGGAGCGTATGGAAGAGCGGTTGCCGCAGGCCATCGAGGTTGCCGCGTACCGGCTGGTCCAGGAGGCGCTGACCAACGTGGCGAAGCATGCCAGGGCCACCGTCTGCCGCGTCCACCTGCAGCGATTGACGAACACCGTCCTGGTTACCATCGAGGACAACGGCGTCGGGTTCGATCACGCAGCCACGAGCGTCAACGGGGAACCGGCCGGACTGGGGCTGCTCGGGATGCGCGAACGGGTCGCACAACTCTACGGCAGCATCCGCGTCGAGACCGCGCCTGGACGGGGGACGCGCATTGCGATCGTGCTCCCGACCACGGGGTCGGCAGGCGGAGCGGTGAGTGGCCCGCGTGTGATGGAGGAGACTGTCTAGCGATGCGCATCTTCGTGGCGGACGACCACACCCTGCTGCGCCAGGGGCTCTGCAAGATTCTCGAGGAACAGCCGGGGTGGGAGGTCGTCGGGCAGGCGAGCAACGGGCGCGACGCCATGAGGGACATCCCCAAGCTCGAGCCGAACGTCGCCATCATCGATATCGGGATTCCGCAGCTCAATGGCATCGAGGTCACGCGGCAGCTGACCAAGAGGATGCCGGCGCTGCACGTGCTGATCCTGAGCATGCATTCCGAGGAGGCGTACATCGCGAATGCGATGCAGTCCGGTGCCCAGGGGTACCTGCTGAAGGACTGCGCCGACACCGAGCTGATCGGAGCCGTCACAGCCGTTGCGGCGGGGAAGTCCTACTTCAGCCCGGCTGTGGCGCGCATCATGCTCGACGACTACGTCCGGCAGATCGCACAGCGCGGCATCGTCGACCGCTACGAGTCGCTGTCGGACCGCGAGCGCGAGATCTTCCAGCTGATCGCGGAAGGCCACACCAACAAGGATACGGCGCAGCTCCTGTCAATCAGCGCCGCCACCGTCGAGACCCACCGCGCCCACATCTTTCAGAAGCTCGACGTGCACAGCACGGCGGAACTGGTGCTCTATGCCGTGCGCCGGGGAGTCATTGCTTAGGCGTGTGGACCACCCCGCTCGCGGCTGCGAAACCACGAGCGGGGTTCAGGACGAGGATGCAGCTGCCCAGCCCAGCGCCTGCCGCAGCAGTCGCGCAGGCGACTTCAGCATCACGGGCAGGGTCGGATCGGTGTGGGCGATGGCGGTCGTCACCTGATCACGCGTGCGCAGGATCGTCTCGAGCGCCTGCCTCGACTCCGCCTGCTGCACTCGCGGCATCTCGTCGCGTACCGCGTCGAAGAACGACGACGACAGGCCGGCAGCCGCACCGTAGTTCCTGGCATCGATGGCGTCCGAAAGGTTCAAGCCGGCCAAGCAGCTCGCCGACTCGGTTGCGTCCTTCCGCCGAGGCGAGTTGCCCTTGCAGCGCGAGATTCGCGCGCTGCGCCTCCGCCAGCTGCCGACGCGCCGGCCACGCCCCCACGAGGTAGACGAGGCCCACGACAGTGACGACGCCCGCCGCCACCGCGATGATTCGCCTCATGTGACTCTCGCGTGGATGCGTGGCCCCCGCGCTCCTGCCGATGGGGCTGGTCCGATCGTCCGTGAGGTGTGGCGCGGGTCAATCGCAGATGCGGGTGGCGTCGTCCCCGGCGACATCGTCGTGAGCGTGAACGCCAGGCCGGTGGAGGGGCCCGCGGACCTTCGACCGATGGTCGCCGACGCGGACACGCCCGTGGTCGAGGTCGTCAGGGGAGGCAAGCGGCTCACGATCGCCCTGGGTGGGTCGTCACCTGCCGCCGGCCAGGTCGCGGTGCAGACCTCGTCGACGGGGATCGGATGGACGGGCCGGACCGCAGGCGTTCGGATAGAAGAGGTCGGTCCCGACAGCGCGGCGGCTGCCGCCGGCATCGGCGTTGGCGACTACCTCCAGCGAGTTGGAGACGTCGCACCCAGGAATCTCGACCACGCGCGTCGCCTGCTCGACGATCCCCGCTCTGGACCGCTGTTTGTCGTGCTCGAGAACTCCGACCGCCGGTACGGCGTGCTCCTCAAGCGGGGGACACGCTGATGAATCAGTTGCTGTCCCTCGGGCTCATCCTGCTGCTCGCACTCCTGGCGGGCCACCTGGTTCGTGTCGTGCGGATTCCCGAGGTGACCGGCTATCTGCTGGCCGGGGTCGTACTTGGCCCATCCGTCCTCGGGTGGCTGAGCGAAGAGAACCTCATTTCGATGAGCGTCTTCAGTGAAGTGGCGCTCGGGCTGATCCTGTTCTCCGTCGGTACGGTGTTCGAATTCGCGCTCTTCAGACGGATCGGTCGTCATGTGCTTCTGCTGACGCTGGGCGAATCCGCCGCGGCGGCGGCCCTCGTCACCGGCGGGATGCTCGCGCTCGGCCAGCCGTGGCAGGTGGCCCTCCTGCTCGGGACGATCGCGACAGCGACTGCTCCGGCATCCACGCTGATGGTGATTCGCGAATCGGATAGCGCAGGTCCACTGACCGATTCGCTGCTCGGTGTGGTCGCCGTCAACAACGTCTTCTGCATCACGGCGTTCAGTATTGCCGCAGCGGCCATCGAGCTGATGACGCCCGGTGGCGCGGCGGGGTTCCTGGTGTCGTTCTACCGGTCTGCCTACCTGCTCGCCTGGCAGCTCGTGGGCTCCGTCGCGCTCGGGTTTCTTATCGGTCTGCTCCTGGCCGGCTGGTCATCTCAGGTCACCGAAAGTGGCGAGGTCCTCATCCTGCTGGCTGGCTCGATCCTGCTGTGCGTCGGCGTATCGAGGGCGCTGGATCTGTCTCCGTTCGTCGCGAGCCTGGCCGTCGGTGCCACCATGGTCAACCTGGCCGAGCGCAGCTCGCACCTTGCCGAGGCGCTCTCTGCGACGGATCCACCGTTCTACGCCATCTTCTTTGTCATCGCGGGCGCGGAGCTGGACACCTCGCTTGTTCCTGCGATGGGAGCCGCCGGCCTGGTCTATGTGGTCGGACGTGCGGGCGGCAAGCTGCTGGGTGCCCGGGCAATGGCCAGGTGGCTGGGACTGGACCGCAATATCCAACAGTACCTCGGGCTGTCGCTTTTGGCCCAGGCCGGCCTGGCCATCGGCCTGACGCTCAGCGTCAATGCCAGATTCCCGGGCGTGGCGACACAGGTGTCCACCATCGTTCTGGCGTCGGTGGCCATCTACGAGATGATCGGGCCGGTGAGCACCCGGTTCGCGCTCGGACGCGCCGGTGAAGTGACGCAGGCGCGTACACGGCAGGCGGCGATCAACCGCGAGTCGATGACCGGTGCGACCTGAAGCGGCCCCGCGGCGAGAGTACTTGTGGTCGTGCCGCAGCTCCGGGTCGCCCTCCTCCTGAGTGGCTCAGGTCCAGTCGGCCGACTGCCCGGTCCCCCGCGCGATCGAACCGTGGTCTGCTGCTAAAGTGTCGTTATGACTCGAAGCGCCGCGTCCTCCCACCACGCCTCATGGCCCGCAGACACCGATGATGCGCTGCTCTTTCTGGCTGCGGTGTGGCAGTTCGAGCATGCGCTTGCGCGTGCCTCCAAGCGCATGGAAAGCACGCATGGCATGAGTGGGCCCCAGCGCTTTGCCATGCGCCTCATAGGTGAGCGGCCAGGCGTCAGTCCCCGCGGGCTCGCCGAGTCGTTGCACCTGCACCCGAGCACCATCACGGGAGTCGTCCGGCGGCTCCAGGCCCGTGGCCTGATCACGCGAAGGTCCAGCCATGGCGACGGCCGCGTGGCTCACCTGTTCCTGACCGCGAAGGGCGAACGAGCCGTCAGGCGGAATGCCTCGGGAACGATCGAGTACGCGGTGCGATCGATGCTGGCGCGGTGTGCGAGCCGCCAGACGCGCGTCACTGCGCGCGTGCTCCGAGAACTCACCGCGGAACTGGATTCGTTGTCGGAGTAAGGCAACCGCAGCCCTCGGCGCGTTCAGCGCGCCAGCGTTCATCCGCCACCCCTCCCACCCGACTGCCGCACCTCCTGATCGCCCGGCAGCGAGCGCCGATCCCTCGGAGTCGGCGTCCTCCCGCAGTGCCCTGGAACGCACTGAATGGCACGCGTCCATTCGGGTCTGTTGTATGTACGCCAATGATTATCCTTGTCGTCTTCAGATGAGTTACATAAGATCCCGGCGACGAACTCCGCAGTCTCATGACGACCTCCCGATTCCGAACCGCGCTGGTGGTGACCATCACCTACTGCCTGCTCGCGGTCGCCTTGACGTGGCCGCTTGCCGCCAACTTGATGACGGCACTGCCGGGGGACATCCACGGAGACACCGGCGTGTACGCGTGGAACCTCTGGGTGTTCAGCCATGAGTGGTTTGCGCACGGGCGCCTGCCGTTCTCGACCGACCACATCTTCGCGTCGACCGGCAGCGTGGATTTCTCCCTGCACAACTACACGCCGCTGGCGGCGCTTGCCGCCGTCCCGCTCATCCCGCGCCTTGGGCTGGTTGGCGCGTACAACTGTGTGCTGCTGATGGCACTGGTCTCGTCGGCCCTTGGCGCGTATGCACTGGCCAGACACTGCGGGTTCTCGAGGCCGGGCGCGGTCGTGGCCGGGGCGGTGTTCGCCTCGTTACCGATGACGAGCGCCCGCACCACGGCACATCTGAGCCTGGTGACCAATGCCGCGCTCCCGCTGTTCATGCTGGCCCTGCTCCGGACGATCGACCTGCCGAGCCCGCGGCGAGCCGTCAGAGTCGGCGCGATGGTTGCCATTGCAACCTATTCGGACGCCTACTACGGCGTCTTCTGCGTGCTGATGGGCGTGTTCGTGCTGTGGTTCCGGTTCGTGGGTGTGGTCCGTCAGCCTCGCGTGTCAGCCGCCACCGCCGTCTGGCTTGATGGCGCCGTCGCGGCGCTGCTCCTCATCGCCGCCGCCGCTGCGCTGAGCGGGCGCGATGTCATCAGCGTCGGCGGGACCGTCATCACCGGGCTCGGGCATCCATACTCTGTCGTTGCCCTGGCGACGGCGCTTGCCCTGGCCCGGCTGTGGTCGACACACCGGCCCACCCTGGTGCTTCGGGCGGGCGACGCACAACGGATGGCCCTGATCGCCGCTGGTGCGGTCGCTGTGATCACGTGTCTCGTCCTGCTCGCGCCAGTGCTGGGCGGACTGGCCTGGCGCTGGCAGCATGGCCAGTTGCCGGCAGTGTCCGTGTTCTGGCGCAGCAGTCCACGCGGTGTAGACCTCCTCGCGTACCTGGTGCCGAACCCGACCCATCGATGGCTGGGTGCGTGGACGTCCCGGTGGCTGCTGCCGCCCGTCCAGGATGCCTTCCCCGAACTGGTGGCGTCCTGCTCGCTGACGCTGCTGGTCGCGCTGGTCGTGAGCCATCGCCGCAAGGCACTGCCCGCGATGTGGCTGGCGTTCACGGCGGCGTTCGCCGTCCTCTCCCTCGGCCCGTTCGTGCACGTGGCCAGTATCAACACGATGGTTCCGGGTCCTTGGGCACTGCTCCGGTACCTGCCAGTCATTGGCATGGTGCGGTCACCCTCGCGGTTCGCCATCGTGGCCGGACTCGGCATCGCCATGCTGGCCGGCGCGGCCGTCCAGACATGGCTCGCCGACCGGACCGTCCGCGTCCGAATGGTCGCGGCCACTGCTGCCGTCGTGGTCGGCTTCGAACTGTTACCGCTCGGCCGCGTGCTGTTTCCGGCTGCGGTACCGTCGGTGTTCGCCCTGATTGCCGCCGAACAGGACGAGTCGGGCCGGGTGCTGATGCTGCCAACCGGGATTCGCGACGGTACGGCGTCGACGGGAGACTTCGACCCCTCGTCGTCGTACTTCCAGACGATTCACCAGCATCCGGTCCTTGGCGGGTACATCTCGCGCGTCTCGGACTGGCGTCGCGAGATCAGCCTGCAGGATCCTGTCCTTCGTGTCCTGTACGCCTACAGCGCAAAAGGGGAAGTCGAGGAGGCCGCCAGGGGGAACGCCGTCAGGCACGCGCGCGCCTTCATGGCCCGCACCTGCCTGGCGTGGGTGGTCCTCGACCGCGCGCGGGCGACCGAGTCGTTGAGAGCCTTTGCGACTGAGGCGTTCGGGTTGACGACCATACAGGCTGACGCGGAATACGAACTCATGGCGCCGGCTGAGCCGGTGACCTGCACGGATGGTCGCCGCCCGACGCTCGCACTGCGCCGCGCGGGCACTACAGGAACAGACTCGTGGTGATGCGATGCTCAGCCAGGAACTGACAACCGTCCTCTGGGACATCCAGGCCCAGCTCGAACTGCAGGTGCGGCTTGTCGACAGGGCCCGACTGGAACTCGCCGACCACAGCCGACACGGGCCGGACTCCAGTCCAGCAGAGGTGCATCGGCGGCTGACGGAGAGCGTGTCGGCGTTGTCCCGCCAGCACCGGGTGATCGAAGACCTGCTGGCGCAGGTGAAAAGGCTCGCAACGGCATTGGGCGAGCAGGACACACGAACATAGGTGTCGCGCCGCGGCCGCGCGGTCGTGTGCACAGGCACCGCGCCCTTACTTGCTCGAGACGTCGCCACGCGTGCGCCACGGAGCCAGAACCCTCCTGACGGTCGAGCCGGCGCCTCGCGATCAGCGGCTATAGTGGATGGTATGACGTCAAACCATAGGCTGCGCTTGCTCGCCTTCGCCGTGCGGGGATGGGGCACGGGTTCGCCAGGCTCCCAGCCTGGGGTGAGGCCGATCACCAGGGCCGGATGGTGACTGAGCCCGCATCACACGAACCGCCGCCGAACTCGAGGTTCGCGTCGTTCATCCATCGCGAACTGGTCCTGCTGTGTGTACTCATCGCAGGCGGCGCCGTGTTGTTCCTTGCGACCCGGGAACTGTCGGCCAGCAACGTCGCACTCCGGCGACGCGATGCGGAGGCCTGGCACGCGCGGGGACGCTCCGCGCTCGAACGGGGCCAGACGCCTGAGGCACTCGAAGCGCTCGGGCGGGCGGCAGCGCTGGCGCGTGACGATCGCGGAATTGCCCGATCCCTGGCGACGGCGTTGAGGGCCGCGGGCCAGGATGCCAGGGCCGCCGAGGTGCTCGAGGGGCTCCGGGCGCGCGTGCCCGACGACGCGGAGGTGGATCTGGAACTGGCGCGACTAGAGGCACATAGGGACTTCAGCCTCTCGACACGCTACTACCAGGATACGCTCGATGGCTTCTGGGCGCCCGCCGACGCGGCACGCGCCCGGGAGGTGCGCGAGGAGTTCATCGCGCTGCTGCTCAGCCACAATCAGCGCGCTCGCGCCCTGTCGCAGGTGCTGGTCCTCGCAGCAGACCTGCCGCCGGAGCCCGGCTGGCAGCTCAGGGTCGCGGGGCTGTTTCTCGCCTGCAACGACCCTCGCCGCGCGTTCGCGCGTTTCTCACTCGTCCTCCGCGATGACCCTGGCAACCGGGCGGCCCGGATCGGTGCCGGTGAATCGGCCTTCCAGCTCGATGACTTCGCTACGGCCGCGCGGTTGCTGTCCGACGTGCCGGATGCGGACGATCGCATCCGCGAACTGCGGGTGGTTGCCGGGCGGGTGCTCGACGCCGATCCACTCGCGCCCCGCCTGGGCCGTCGCGAACGGATTCGGCGACAGGTGGAGATGCTGGACCGCGCGCAGGCGCGCCTGGCCATGTGCCAGCCCCCGAGTCCAGGCGCTGCGGGACTGGCGTCTGACCTTCAGGCACTGCTGAAGGCTGTCCCGCAGTCCGGGCACGGTGCGACAGCCGACCGCGACCAGGCCGAAGATGCCGTGAGCCTGGCTGCCCGGGCCGAGCGCGCTTCGTCCGGGTGCGGCGAACCGTCGCCACTCGATCAGGCGATTGCCATCATCGCGCGTCTGCGCGGCCTGAGTGAGCCGTGATGCCGCTCCCAGAGCTTTCCACCACCCAGCTTCGACTGCGTGAGAACCAGCTCTTTCTCGCCCTGTCCGTCGTCGTCGGCGTGCTCGGCGGGTTGTCCGCCGTCGTCTTTGCGCTCTGCATCGACCGAGTCAGCCGCGAGCTGTTCGGGCTGGCTCCGTCGGCCGGGCGGCTGTTCCTGGTGCCGACGCTGGTCAGCCTGGTGACGGGCGTGCTGCTGGCCCGATGGTTCCCCGACGCCAGGGGCAGCGGTGTGCCCCAGACGAAGATGGCGTACCAGCTCGGCGGCGGCGTCATTCCGTTCAGGGTGGCCGTGGGCAAGTTCATCACCGGGGTCCTGTGCGTCGGAGCGGGGCACTCGATGGGCCGCGAAGGCCCGTCGGTGCAGATCGGCGCGGCCATCGCGTCAACCATCGGGCGGTGGGTTGGCGTCTCTCCTGAGCGGATTCGCGCCCTCGTGCCGGTCGGTGCGGCGGGAGCCCTCTCCGCGGCCTTCAACACGCCGGTGGCAGCCGTGCTGTTCTCACTCGAGGAAATCATCGGCAGCATGAATGCCTCAGTGCTGGGCTCCACGGTCGTCGCGTCGGTGGCGTCCGTGGTTGTCGAGCGGGCGATTCTCGGAAATGAGCCGCTGTTCCGGGTGCCGGCCTACCAGCTTGTCCATCCTGCCGAACTGCTCGCATACGCCGTGCTCGGCGTGGTCGGCGGCGGGATCTCCGTCGTCTTCTGCAAGGTCCTGCTCCGTGCGCGGCTCGCGTTCGCGCAGTTGCCCCCGTGGTCGCGGACGTGGCAGCCGGCGCTGGGTGGCGCGCTGCTCGGAGGCATCCTGCTGTTTCGTCCTGAGGTGATGGGCGTTGGTTACGACGTCGTCGATCAGGCCCTGAATGGCCACATGCTCCTGACCATGCTGGTCCTCCTGTGCGTCGTGAAGATGGTGGCGACCATCGTGTCCTACGCCAGCGGCAATGCGGGAGGCATCTTCGCGCCCACCCTGTTCCTCGGCGCCATGGCCGGCGGAGCGGTCGGAACGGTGTTCCACACCTGGGCTCCGTTTCCGACGGCCGGAGCAGGCGCGTATGCCCTGGTCGGGATGGGCATCCTGTTCGCGGGCATCATTCGCGCACCCATGACCTCGGTGTTCATGGTGTTCGAGATCACGCAGGACTACCAGATTCTGGTCCCGCTCATGGTGGCGAACCTCCTGAGCTTCGTGATCTCGAAGCGTTGGCAGCCGGTACCCGTCTACCACGCGCTCCTCCAGCAGGACGGTGTGCACCTCCCGCATGGGGACGAGACCGCGGCGCGGTCATGGACGGTTCATGATGTGATGTCAGCCCCGGACGGGCTGATTGACGGCGAGACGGACATCGCCACGGTCGCGGGGCGGCTTCGGGGCAGCGGCAAGGATGGTGCGCTCGTCATGATGAACGGCCGACTGGCCGGCGTCGTCAGGGGGGACGCGGTGCTGGAGGCCGACGCGGCGGGTCGTGGCGCCGCGCACGTCAGCGAGTTGGCCGCACCGCTCGCGACGCACGTGCATGCGGATCACGGTCTGGACGTGCTGTTCGAGCGCTGGCCAGCGGCTGGCGGGGTCCTGCCTGTTGTCGCGCGGGAGAACGTCAGCCGGGTCGAAGGGGTGATCACGCGTGAAGACATCGATCGCTTCATTCGAACAACGGGGCTCGTAACGGAAGCCGAGGCACCGGGTCGTCAATCGAACTGAGGCGGACGGGCGCCGGTGATGCTGGTCATGAGCGCCCGACGCTGTTGGACGTGTCTTCGCTGACGCGGGTGCAGTTGGGTACTGAAGTGCAAGTTCACCGGTGTCCGACTTGGCACAAATGGTCACAAAACGAAAAACGCCGTCCTCGGATGCTCGAAGACGGCGCCTGAAATCGTGAAATTGCTTAGAGAGTTTGGTGGACGGCACGAGGATCGAACTCGTGACCTCCGCATTGCGAACGGTCAGCGTCGCACTCGCCAAACCGCTGCATCCACAGCACATCGGAGACGAAAGCCTCGTTGATGTGCCAACTGCACCAACCCCCGAGAACACGCAGGTTTCTGCATGGTCATGCAGGGCCGATGGTCACAAAAGCGGTCACATTGGACGAATTGGTTGTAGCTCCCGGAAGACGACGCCGGATCACAAGTGCCACGGCAAGAGGACGGTGAACAAGGCCAGCCCCGAGGTTGTCGGCAGCCGCAATCTGGAGCTTGACCTGTCTCGAAAAGGGACCAACGTCAAGCGCCACATGACTCGCCTCGTCAATCGACCGGCTGCAGGGTCAAGAACCCCTCCCTGATGAGTGTCTTGGCCAATACAAGCCGTCCGGCGTCGTCCAGCCGCCCCGCAATATCGCCTACCGAGAAAGTTCCCTGTGACCCGGCGACGAACTTTAAATCGTCTTCAACGAAGGCAGGGAAAACCACCCTCTTGTCATAGAAGCGCAGCTCGATCTTTCCCGGAGTTCCAGGTGAGAGTTGGAAAGGGATACTGGCGCGTCGATGCATCCGAGTGTCGAGTTGCATAGTCTCGACGCTCAAGAGGTCTGAGAAACGGCCACGAGCCTCCTGAGTCGGAACCGTCAGAAACCGCTCTTCTCGGAACCGTGACAGCGCTTCGCCGCCAAGCAACTCTGTGGTTACATCTGCGAATTCATCGACGATCCGCTGCGACACCCCCGCGCCAGTAGAGCCCGATTCGCGCGATGTGAATGCAGCCCTTCTGAAGAATGGACGCTGTGACGCCTGGTCGGTGACGGCTCTGAGAAGATCGACGCCACGCGGCGGAAAGATCCCGATCGTAACGTGGACCGACTCGGTCGAGCGGGTGAAGGTGTCGTGGACCAACCCCTTGGGGACGTACAGGAGGTTGCCTTGCCGCAACGTCAGTTCAACCGACGGCCTCCTGTGGAGGTAGTCGCCGCTCTCCTTTGCTGAAAGGGACTCAGACTCGAGAGGCAGTTCTCTCGGGGCATCGTAGATGTTCCAGATCTTCTCGCCTGACACTTGGTAGATGAACACATCGTGCGTGTCGAAGTGAGGGGCGAACCCCTTCGACCCAGCGGGCGTCACATAGATATTGCAGTTGACGAGCGCCAGCAGCGAGCGCTGAAGCGATCCGGTCAGCCGAGCGAGCTTGGCGGTCCAAAGATGCGACTTCTGGAAAATGATCGTAGAGCCGTTCCGGTAGAACGAGAGGACTCTGTCCGGATCGACCAGGCGAAATTCAGCGTCGATCGGCCTTCTGAGGTAATGCTCCGGGAGAATCTCTCTGCCATGATTGACGATCCGAATGAACGGATACGACATGGCTGGATGTGAGATCAGAAAGTCAATTGCGTCGCGGTCCACAAGGTCGCCGGGAAGAAGGCCAGAACGTTCAATGAGCTTGTGATGCCGCTCGAGGTCTGGCGCCGAAAAGAAATGCTCGGGAGTAGCTCCGGTGAGCCGCTGAAAAACCTCTTCCTTCACGTGAGCAGGTCTCCTCGCTGCATGACGACTTGGACGAAGGCCGTCCTGTGCTCGAAGGGACGAGCACTGAAGGTGACGGTGGAACTCGATGATTCTAGAAAAAATCGGGGACGGCCATCGAGCCATCCCCGACCCAGCTGACCTGAGCGTTATCGATAGAGCTCAGTACGCGGCCACATCGAGATCGCGCTTGGGGAGCACATCCTCGACGCTTCCGATCTTCATCTGCGCCGCCTCACTTCTTGGAACCGAACTCGGCTCCACACGGATGATCTCGACCTGATCGTCGGAGAGCGTTACCGAGTCGACTTCAGGGGTTCCTGCTAGATTTGACATGAGCCTAATCTGTCCTCGTCACCTGCACTAGTCAAGCGAAACCCGTGGAGCTCTGCCGTTGGGCTGGAGCACTGTCATTGTCATCCCAACCTAGCTATCGGACTTGGGATGGGCAGGTGTGCTCCGGCCCAAAGTGCTGGTGGACGGCCGCTCGCAGCGGCAGGTGGCGGCGGAGCTGGGGATTTCGCGACGGACGGTGCGCAAGTACTTGACGGAGCCGGTGCCGATGCGGCGGGAGGTGGTGCCACGGACCCGGCCGGTGTGGGCGCGGGTCGAGGCGCCCCTCGCGGAGTCCGCGCCGTGGACCGGGCGGGAAGCAGCATCTGACGGCCACGAGGCTGCACGAGCTGCTGTGAGCCGAGGGCCACCAGGTCGGGGTCACCGTGGTCAAAGAGGCGGTGGCGGAGCGGCGACGGCAGCGACGCGAGGTCTTCGTCCCCTTGACGTATCGCGCCGGCGACCTGGCCGAGGTCGACTTCTTGGAGGTGCTCGTCGATGTCGACGGGGTCCGCCGCAAGGCGTGGCTGTTTCTGCTGCGGCTGATGTACTCCGGGCGCGACTTCGCCTGGATCTACGAGCGGCAGGGCCAGGTCAGCTTTCTGGACGGCCACATCCGCGCGTTTGGGTGTCGAAGCCACCAAGCAGAAGCGGCGGTGCTGTTTGCGCGGGCGGCTGACCTCGTGCCTCAGCTCCTGGAAGCGCGCGATGGGCGCGAGTTGACAAGCCTGCCGCAGCGGCTGCTCCGCGTCGACGTGCTCATCATCAACGAGCTCTGACGTCCCCCCGCCTTCAGTAGCGGATCCGGCTAGAATCCGGCGGTTACTTTCGCCGTGTTCATCGTCGCCGTCAACTGCTGGGCGTACGCGGCGGGCGTGAGCCCGCCCAGTCCTTTCTTCGGCCGTTCTTCGTTGTACTCACGTCGCCACGTCTCGATGACGACCTGCGCGTGTGCCAGGCTGGTGAACCAGTGCTCGTTCAGGCACTCGTCGCGAAGCCGGCCATTGAACGATTCGATGTAGGCGTTCTGCGTCGGCTTGCCCGGTTGGATCAGCCGCAGCGTCGCCCACCACGCCACGGTGATTACGACCAAGGGCAAGAGGTATCGTATGCGCAAGCGACGCGGGACGGAGGCCGGGTGAACCTCGGCTGGCGCGGGACCGACGTAGAATGAACACCCTTCCGGTGGACACTTTCCGGCCGGCGTACTGGACCACAATCCGAGCGGCGTACCCACGACCTCGTCGCTCAGCGAAACTATGACTGGCGCCATGCAGGCGGCGGAGCTGAATCCCCAGTCGACTCGGTCTCTGAGATGGTTTTGCCTGATCGAGGCTGCCGTCAGCAGATGTGGGATGTGTTCGTGCGTGGTGAGTCTAGAGGCTTGCAAAAGCCCCAATGTCGCATAAGGTCCGCAGCGTTCATTGGTTTAGGCGTCATCGAGCAGAACTCGTAAGAATCAGCCCAAACCAGCGGCTTGAACTGGGTTGGCTACACTGACGGCTCCTGGGACCTCCCTCACCCTCCCTTAAGACCGAGCCTGCTCTGGATTCGGCGAGCTCGGTGCTTCGCATCGAGATTCTGCTTGCCCGCGACGCTGTACCAACGCTTACGGCTCCCACTTCCTCGGAGCACGTACACCATCGGGATTCCAGGCTGAAGAGGCGCGCTGCCTGATTGCGAGAAGCCGTAGAGCAGCGACTTCACAACCTCCAGAGTGCCAAACCTAGAGGAGCCCGCAGCGATTATCGACGTGACAGGAGACGGTGTGTTGGGAGAACGGCAAACAA
>JAXLRA010000015.1:0-120605 GCA_046331345.1 Vicinamibacterales bacterium
CCCGAGGTGCTGGAGCAGGCGGGGCGGACGCTGCTGCGCCGCACCGGCATGCAGGCGGTGCTCATCACGCGCGGCAGCCGCGGCATGGCGCTCTTCCAGCCGAAGCAGCCGACCGTGCACATCGAGATCTTCGGGTCGGACGAAGTGGCGGACGTCACCGGGGCCGGCGACACGGTCATTGCCACGATGACGACGGCCCTCGCGTCGGGCGCGTCGTTCGAGGAGGCGGCACGTCTCGCGAACTATGCCGGCGGCCTGGTGGTGATGAAGCGCGGCACGGCGACGGTGTCGCAGCAGGAACTGAAGCTCGCGATCACGGGCAACGCCTAGTCCGCCAGACACCGAGGTCCAACTCTCGAGTCAGGACACGAAGGCAGCCGGCGCAGAAGGACCAGAGCCGAGCCGTGAAAGATCAGAGACGTACGTAGCGCCAGGCTTCAGCCTGGCGCCGACGCGACCAACATGGGACAAGTACTTTCCGATTCCGAACTGATCGACGCCGTCGCCACCGACAGGGCCGCGGGGCGCACGCTCGCATTCGCGAACGGCTGCTTCGATCTCCTGCACGTGGGGCACGTGCGCTACCTGCAGGGCGCCGCGGCTGAGGCCGACCGGCTGATCGTGGCGGTGAACACCGATCGATCGGTCCAGGGGCTCAAGGGGCCGAACCGGCCCATCCTCCCGGAGCACGACCGCGCCGAACTCGTCGCGGCGCTGCGCGGCGTCAGCTACGTCGTGCTGTTCGAGGATCCGAACGTCGAGCGCCTGCTGCGGTTGCTGAAGCCGGACGTGCACTGCAAGGGGACGGACTACACGGTCGACACGGTGCCGGAGCGGGCCGTTGTCCTCGAGTACGGTGGACGCACCGCCATCGTGGGCGACCCGAAGAACCACAACACGCGTGAATTGATTGCACGGATAGCGCAGGGCGCTCAGTGAATGCGCAGATTCGGCTGGCGCTCTTGCTACGCTCACTCCGGCGCCAGATGGCTCCCAATCTGCCATTCAATCTGAATTCTGCAATCTGAATTCTGCAATTCAAAGAACCTGATGCGCATCCTGATCGTCCGGCTCGGCGCCCTTGGCGACATCGTGCACGCGGTGCCGGTCGCGGTCGCGCTGCGCCATGCCTATCCGGACGCCACGATCGACTGGCTGGTGAGCGCCAAGCATCGCGAGATCCTGGACCTCGTGCCGGTGATCGATCACCGCATTGTCGTGGCGGACAGGAAGGGCGCCAGCGACGGACTCTCGTGGCCGGCCGCGATCAGTGCGCTCCGCCGGGCGAAGTACGACGTGGCGATCGACCTGCAGGGGCTGATGAAGTCGGCGGCGGCCGCGCGATTCTCCGGCGCGCAGTGGGTGATCGGGTTCAGTCGCAACTACGCCAGGGAACCACTGGCCAGCCGGTTCTATACGGAAGTGCACGACCCCGGCGACTCCGGCATCCGGTCGACCGGTGCGGTCCGCCACGTGGTGCGGGTGAATCTCGGCATTCTCGCGGCGCTGGGGCTCACGCCGGGCGAGCCGGCGTTCGCGCTGGAGGTGAAGCGGTCCGTAGCCGTGGAGCAGGTGATTGCCGCGGCGGGCGGACGCTACGCGCTGCTGAACACCGGCGCGGCCTGGCCGAACAAGCGCTGGCCGCCGGCGCGGCTTGCCGCCCTTGCGCGCGAACTGCAGGCGAGGCACGCGCTCCGCTCCGTTGTGCTCTGGGGACCGGGCGAGCGTCCGCTCGCCGACGAGGTCGTGAGCGGCGCGGCTGGCGCCGCGCTCCACGCCCCGCAGACCACCATCGCGGACATCGCGGCGCTGGCGCAGGCGGCGGCGGTGATGGTGTCGGGCGATACCGGTCCCACGCACATCGCGTCGGCGGTGGGGACACCGCTTGTCGGCATCTACGGACCCACGCGTCCCGAACGGAACGGTCCACTCGGGGCAGACGATGAGTCGGTGTCGAGGGCAGGTGTGTGCCAGTGCCACCATCTGCGACAATGCAAGCTTCCTCGTATGTGTCTGCTCGACATCGAAGTCTCTGAAGTACTGGCCGCCGTCGAACGCCGCCTGGTCGCCGCGGAACGCGCCCGTGGCTGATCTGACGAAGCGCCTCGCCCGGCTCCGCGTTCCGCTCGGGTTCCTCTCGGCCGTGCTCGTGATCTGGCTCGCGCGTCCAACGGCGCTGCTGCTGCTCGTCGGAGGGCCCATTGCGCTCCTCGGCGAAGGCCTGCGCATCTGGGCTGCCGGTCACCTGAACAAGTCGCGGGAAGTGACGTCGTCCGGTCCGTACCGGTTCTTCGCGCATCCGCTCTACGTCGGGTCGTCGGTGATGGCCCTGGGGCTCGCGATCGCCTCGGGCAGCGTCGTCGTGTTCCTGTTGATCGCGCTCTACATGGGCAGCACGATCACCGCCGCCATTCGCAGCGAGGAAGCGTTCCTCCGCCAGAAGTTCGGCGATCAGTACGATCGCTGGCGGCGCGGCGAGGCCGGAACCAGGGATGATGCCGCGGCGTCGCGCCGGTTCTCGATGGCGCAGGCCATGGCGAACCACGAGTATCGTGCGGTGGCGGGCGTGGTCCTCGCCGTGTTGCTGCTCTCTCTGAAGGCTGCCTATAATGGGGCGCTGTAGCGGGCGCCACGCACCAGCGGTCTCGACCGGGCGGTTAGCTCAGTTGGTAGAGCTCCGGCTTTACACGCCGGCTGTCACAGGTTCGAGTCCTGTACCGCCCACCAATCAGACAATTGCCGAATTCAAACGGCAGATTTCAGATTGCTGATTGGAATTTCAGATTTTGCGGGTTGGCGAACCTCGGCGGGTTTGCTACACTCAGTGTTCTGTTCAATCTGAACTCTGCATTCTGAAATCTGCAATTCAGCTTGATCGCCTTGGGGTCGTAGTTCAGTTGGTTAGAACGCCGGCCTGTCACGCCGGAGGCCGCGGGTTCGAGTCCCGTCGACCCCGCCACTTACTCGGGTTCACGAGTCGAGTGGCATCCCCAAGCCCAAGGACATCGCCTCACACCACCTGAGTGCTACCGCGCCTCGTCGCACGACGCGGCGAGCATCGTGACGTGCTCGACGTCGACCTTGCGGACGAGCACGTGGACCTTCCGGTCCTTGTCGTCGCGCGGTCCTGGGAACATCGACGCGTTGGGGACGATGGCTTTCATCGATCGGCCGTCGGACTTCACCGTCAGTTCCGTCCACCGGTCCTTGCGATCCAGCCTGATCTCGCCATCCTCGAGATCGCCCTTGAGGTCGCCCGTGATCTCGACCTGGTGACCGACGTGCTTCTGAAGGTCGCTGTCTCCATCGAGCCAGTAGAACACCGACTCGAAGCCGCCGCTCGTGCCAACCTGGCCCGGCTGTACGCGCGTGTCGTCGCTCCGCTGCCACGCGGGTGCGCTGTTCGAGTTGGTGAGCAGGTAGCCGGAGCCGTTGCCCTCACCCTTGACGAGACAGCCCTTCAGCGTGACATCGTCCGCACCCTGGAGCACGGCGATGCCGGTGGTGAACGGCAGGCTGAGGCACAGCGTGCAGGCCGTGAGGCCGAGCATCGTGCGAAGCGTGGTGTTCTGCATGGGATCCTCCGACAGGTGAAGGGCCGCCGGACACGCGCGTATCCCGGTCACCCCACCGGCTCGCGCAGGCGCGCGACTTCCGTCTGCGGGGAGTGTTCCTCGTAGAGCTCCCCATCATCGTCGTGGCTGTAGGTGGCGACCGCGGGCGTCACATCGTCGTCCTCCGGGCCGGCGGTCGGTTCGCTCTCGTGCAACCCGGCTGGAGGGACGGTGCTGTCCGGTGAGACGGTGAGGGAGGTATTGCGTGGTTCCGTGCTGAGCAGCTGAGCGGACCGCGCCGTCACGCTGGCATGCCACACGCCTGCTGTCCATCCGGCGACCGGCGAGAGTGTAAGGGTGAGGACGAGCAGTGTTCCCCGCATGACCAACAGGCCTCCGCCCGGTTGCGGTGCAACCGAAATGCCGGAAATTTCGCGCGCGTGGCGTGGATCGTCAGTTGCAGGGCTTGGCCGTCGTGAATGCCTTACGTCTCAGGCTCGAACGTCTCCGTGCGGAGTTCGACGAAGTTCGGCGCCAGCATCCGCAGCTCGTCCGGGGTGTGCTTGCCGGCTCTGCCATCCTCCTCCTGGCCGTGTTCGTCGCGAGCGGCTGGTTCCTCGTGTCGCTCCGGCGCGACCTGCCCGACGCCGAGGCGCTCGGCCGTATCGGCGAGATGGATCAGGCGACGGCCGTCTTCGACCGGAACGATCAGCTGGCGTTCACCATCTTCAAGGAGCAGCGCATCGAGGTGCCGCTTCGGGAGATCTCGCCGAACCTGACCAAGGCCGTTCTGGCCATCGAGGACCAGCGTTTCTACTCGCACAGCGGTTTCGATGCGGTGCGCATCGGCTCGGCGATGCTCACCAACATCCGCCACGGCCGCCTGGCCCAGGGCGGCAGCACCATTACGCAGCAGCTCGCGAGGCAGAGCTTCCTCACCACCGACAAGACTTGGCGACGGAAGGTGCAGGAGCTGATCCTCTCCGCGCGGATCGAGCGGCTCTACACGAAGGATCAGATCCTCGAGATGTACCTGAACAAGGTCTACTTCGGGGATGGCCTCTACGGCGTGGAAGCGGCCTCGCGCGGCTACTTCGGCAAGCATGCGTCGGAGCTGACGGTGCCCGAGGCCGCGCTGCTCGCCGGCCTCGTCAAGTCGCCCTCGTCGTACGCCCCCACGGTGAGCCTCGAGCGTGCCGTCACGCGGCGGAACGTCGTGCTCCAGGCCATGGAAGACTTCGGGGCGATCGACGACACCGCGTGGCAGGCTGCGAAGAAAACGACCCCGGTGCTGAAGGACAGCCTGCGCGCCGACGAGCCGCACGGCCAGTACTTCAAGGAGCAGGTGCGCAAGGAGCTTGTCGATCGCTTCGGCTGGCAGCGCGTCTACCAGGGGGGCCTCCGCGTGTATGCCACGGTCGACATGACCATGCAAACCGCGGCCGACTCCGCCGTGGCGTCCGGCCTGGAGAACCTCGACGAGCGGCGTGCAGCGGTCGCGAAGCGCCGCACGCGGCCTGACCCCCGTGAAGACAACGCGCCCTTGCAGGCCGCCCTCATCGCGATGGACC
Source organism: Vicinamibacterales bacterium (assembly GCA_046331345.1). GTDB lineage: Bacteria > Acidobacteriota > Vicinamibacteria > Vicinamibacterales > CAVVIG01 > CAVVIG01. The sequence goes on from JAXLRA010000015.1 coordinate 5,126, forward strand.
CGTCGACGGGGCATGTGCTGGCGATGACCGGCGGGCGCGACTTCGAGCAGAGCCGCTTCAACCGCGCCGTCCAGGCGAAGCGCCAGCCCGGATCGGCGTTCAAGCCGTTCGTCTATGCCGCGGCACTGGAGGCAGGCTATACGCCGGCCACGCTCATCCAGAACCTGAACGCGCCCATTCCCACGCTGCAGGGCGACTGGACCCCCGAGGACGAGCACTCGACCTCCGACTCGATGAGCCTTCGCGCCGCCCTGCGCACCTCCAGCAACCGCGCCGCCGTGCGGCTGCTGCAGGACGTGGGCATTCCGAAGACGGTGCAGTACGCCAAGGCCATGGGCGTGGGGGATGTGCCGAGCGTGCCCTCGCTCGCACTCGGTTCGGGTGAGGTAACGCTGCAGTCGCTGACCGCCGCGTACGCCGCGTTCGCGAATCACGGCATCGTGCCGAAGCCGGTGCTGATTCGCCGCGTCGAGGATCGCGACGGCACCGTGCTCTTCGCGGCGGAAGAGTCGGGCAACCGCGCCATCTCGGACGTCACCGCGTTCCTGATGGCCAACATGATGGCCGACGTGATCAACGCCGGCACTGCGGCCCGGGCCCGCACGCTCGGCTTCACCCTGCCGGCGGCCGGCAAGACCGGCACGACCAACGACTACAACGACGCGTGGTTCGTCGGCTTCACCCCCACGCTCGTGACCGGCGTATGGGTCGGGTTCGACCAGCCGCGCACCATCCTTCCGGGCGGATTCGCCGCGGACGTGGCCGTCCCGCTCTGGACCACGTTCATGAAGAGCGCGACGAAGAACCAGAAAGCCAAATGGCTTCCGGCGCCTGCGGGTGTCGTCTCGGCCAGCGTCTGTCGCCTGTCCGGCAAGCTCGCCACCGAGGGCTGCGAGCACGCGCCGGTCATCGACGACAAGGGACAGCTCACGCAGCGGTCGATGGTCTACACGGAGTACTTCGCACGCGGCACGCAGCCGACCGAGCGGTGCGATATCCACGCCTCGCACGGCATCTTCGGCACGATCGCCTCCGTCTTCACGGGCGGCGCGGACAAGCCGCCGGCTCCGCACGCGGACGAGGTGGGTCTCCCGCCGGTCGCGACCGCCACCAGCGGCGAGGTCCGTCCGTCTGACGACCGGCCGAAGACGGAGGAACCGAAGAAGAAGAAACGCGGCTTCTGGTCGCGCGTCTTCGGCATCGGGCACGACGACGAGGAGGAGGAGCGGGGGAGGAAACCCAGGGAGCGGTGATACGATTCGGGCGGTGCCCGCAAGGCTGGCTCAGCCGCTTCTCCCTGTGAAGCGGGCCCCACACGTGTCATGCCCTTCCGGGACATCGTCGGTCATCGCAAACTCGTCGCCCTGCTGGCCCGGTCCGTCGCCCGGCAGACCCTGCCGCCGAGCCTCATCTTCGCGGGACCGTCCGGCGTGGGCAAGCAGCTCGCCGCGCTGGCCACGGCGCAGGCGCTCAACTGCCTGGCGCCGCTCACCGTTGCGGACGCCGAGTCGGGTGATCCGATGGTCGATGCCTGCGGGACGTGCGCGGCCTGCACGCGCATCGCACGCGGGGTGCATCCCGACGTCCTCGTGATCCGGCCCAACGAGAAGGGCAACATCAAGATCGAACCCATCCGCGACGCCATCGATCGGGCCGGCTACCGGCCATTCGAAGGGCGCCGCCGCGTCACCATCATCGACTCGGCCGACGGACTCGAAACGTCCGCCCAGAACGCGCTCCTGAAGATCCTCGAGGAGCCTCCCGCCTCGTCGGTCTTCGTGCTCGTGACCTCGCTGCCGGACACGCTGCTCCAGACCGTCCGGTCGCGCTGTCCGCAGCTGCGTTTCCGCGGCCTCGAGATGCACGATGTGGTCACCGCGCTGCAGCGGCTGAAGCGCGGGCTGGAAGAGCAGCAGGCCTATCGCGCGGCCTCGACCGCTGAAGGCAGTGTCGGTGTCGCGCTGGCCGCGACCGACGCGGACGACGAGGATCACGATGTGCGCGATGTCGCCTACCGGGTCCTCCTGCAGGCCGCCATGTCGGACGACGGGCGGAAGCGGATGGAGAGCGCGAAGGAACTCGTACCCAAGGCGAGCGGCTCGCTCAGCGAACGCGACCTGCTGGCGCTGCACCTGCGGGCGATGTCTGCCCTCCTGCGCGACGTGGAACTCATGACGTCGGGCGCCGGCACCGGCGCGCTGGCCAACCGCGACCTGGCTGGTGCCCTCGAGCGGCTCTCGCCGTTCGGCGGCGACCGCGGCCGTCAGGCCTTCCAGGCAGTGGATCGCGCGCTGGCGTCGATCGAGCGCTACGCGAACGCGAAGATCGTGGCCGACTGGCTCGTGCTGCAGCTCTAGCCATGCAGGACGCCACGTCGCACCCGCTCCGTTTCATTCCCGTCAAGCTGACACCGGTGGGCCGCGTGCAGCACGTCCGCGTGGACGACGGGCAGGTGCTGCCGCGTCCGGGCACCGCGGTCGTCGTGCAGACCGAGTCCGGACCCGAACTGGCCACGGCCGTGGCGCCGATTCCGCAACTGGCCTCTCGGGTCACCGTCGCCGACAGCGCTCCGACGCTGGTGCGGCTCGCGTCGCCCGAGGACATCGTGGCGCGCATGCGCCACCGGCAGCGCGAGGCCGAGGCCTACCGCGTGGCGCTCCTCAAGATTCGCGAACGCGGTCTCGCGATGAAGCTGACGCGCGTGGAGCAGGCCTTCGACGGGTCGCGGCTGCTGTTCTACTTCACCGCCGAAGCGCGCGTCGATTTCCGCGAGCTTGTGCGTGAGCTGGCCACGGAGTTCCGGACGCGGATCGAGCTCCGCCAGATCGGCGTGCGCGACGAAGCCCGGGCGCTCGGCGGCTACGGCACGTGCGGGCGTCCGCTGTGCTGCACCACGTTCCTCACGACGTTCGAGCCGGTCTCCATCAAGATGGCCAAGCAGCAGGACCTCAGCCTCAATCCCTCGAAGCTGTCGGGGCTCTGCGGCCGCCTCAAGTGCTGCCTCCGGTACGAACTGCCGAACGCCAGGGGACAGGTGCACGGCGGCTGCGGCAGTGAAGGCGGCTGCGACAACCCGTCCGGGTGCGGCACGGGCTCGTGCGGCAGCGGAACCTGCGGGTGTCGATCGTGAAGCCACGGATTGCGCTGACCGTCGGCGACCCGGCGGGGATCGGTCCGGAGATCGCTGCGAAGGCGGCCATCGACGCCAGGGTCCTCGAGGTGTGCGAGCCGATCATCTATACGCCGGGACCGGAACGGTTCGAGCCCGGCGTGCTGTCGGGGGCGGCGGGCCGCGCCTCGTACGACGTGCTGCTGCGGGCCGTGGCCGACGCGCAGCGCGGCGTGGTGGATGCCATCGCCACCGCGCCGGTCAACAAGGAGGCGTTCCGGCTCGCGGGGCTGCCGTGGGCGGGCCACACCGACCTGCTGGCGCACCTCACCGGCGCCGCGGACGTCGCCATGATGTTCCACTCCGAAGAGCTGCGCGTGGTGCTGGCCACTGTACACATCCCCCTGGCGGACGTGCCGCGGGCGATCACCACCGACCTCATGACGCGCACCATCGGACTCGTGGCGCGCGAACTGCCGCGCTTCGGGGTGCCGGCGCCGCGCATTGCCGTTGCCGGCCTCAACCCGCATGCCGGCGAGAACGGCCTCTTCGGGCGTGAAGAACTCGAGCAGGTCGTGCCGGCGATCGCGGCGTGCCGCGCGAACGGCATCGCCGTGGATGGCCCCTTTCCGGGCGACACCGTGTTCCTGCGGGCCGCGCGCGGCGAGTTCGACGTCGTCGTCGCGTGCTATCACGACCAGGGCCTCATCCCGGTGAAGCTGCTCGCGTTCGGCCATTCCGTGAACGTGACGATTGGCCTGCCGATCATCAGGACCTCGGTCGACCACGGCACCGCGTTCGACATCGCCGGCAAGGGCGTGGCCGATCACGGCAGCATGGTGTCGGCGGTCCTGCTGGCGGCCAGGCTCGCCGGCCGTGCGTCGCACTGACGTGCGGCACGACCGACCGCAGCCGCACACCACCGACGGACACGAGGCTGGTTCCGCGTCACGTCAGCGATTCGGGGTCAGCCATTGGCAATCCGGTAAGATCGCTGTGCCCCATGGCTGAGAAGACCGCCCGCGAACTGGCGCAGGAGAACATCGCCGAGAACCGCAAGGCATTCCACGACTACCACATTCTCGACACGTGGGAGGCGGGCATGGCGCTCCTCGGCACCGAAGTGAAGTCGATCCGCGAGGGGCGGGTGAACCTGCGCGACAGCTTTGCCCGCATCGAGAACGGCGAGGTCTGGCTCTACAACGTCAACATCAGCGCGTACTCCCACCGCGGCTACGCCGACCACGAGCCGCTGCGCCAGCGGAAGCTCCTCATGCATCGTGAGGAGATCAGGAAACTGATCGGCAAGACCACCGAGAAGGGCATGACGCTGGTGCCCCTGCGCCTGTACTTCCGGAAGGGGCGCGTCAAGGTGGAAGTCGGGCTCGCGAAGGGCAAGAAGGACTACGACAAGCGCGAGACGATCAAGCGGCGCGAGGTTGACCGCGAGACGCGCGCGGCCGTCAAGTCGCGGCAATAGTACAATCCGGCGCTGTGAGCGCTCCCACTACTCCCGTTCCGCTCCTCGACCTCAAGGCCCAGTACACGCCGCTCCGCGAGCAGATACTCGACGTGGTGACGCGGGTCTGCGACAGCCAGCGTTTCATCATGGGCCCGGAAATCACGGCCCTCGAGCGCGAGCTCGCCGCGCAGATCGGCGTGGCGCACGCCGTCGCGGTGTCCTCCGGTACCGACGCGCTGCTCCTCGCGCTGATGGCGCTCGACATCGGACCCGGCGACGAGGTCATCACGACCACCTACTCGTTCTTCGCCACCGCCGGCGCGATCGCGCGCGTGGGTGCGCTGCCGGTCCTGGTCGACATCGACCCGGTGACCTACAACATCGACACGGCGGCCATCGAGGCGGCCATCACGCCGCGCACGAAGGCGATCATGCCGGTGCACCTGTATGGCCTGTGCGCCGACATGGACCCGATTGCGGCCATCGCCGAGCGCCACGGGCTGACGGTCATCGAGGATGCGGCGCAGGCGATCGGCTCCACCTACAAGGGGCGGCCGGCGGGCGGCATGGGGACGTTCGGCTGCTTCTCGTTCTTCCCGAGCAAGAACCTCGGCGCCTTCGGCGATGCCGGCCTGGTCACCACGAACGATGCCACCCTGGCGAAGAAGGCCGAACTGCTCCGCATGCACGGGATGGAGCCGAAGTACTACCACCATCTCATCGGCGGCAACTTCCGCTGCGACGCGCTGCAGGCGGCCGTGCTGCGCGTGAAGGCCCCGCACCTCGCGGCCTGGACCGAGGCGCGCCGCCTGAATGCGAAACGCTACACGCAGCTGTTCAGCGAGGCCGGCCTGCGCGATCGGATCGTGCTGCCGACCCAGCCCGACGGGCTGTACCACATCTTCAACCAGTTCGTGATCCGCGTGCCCGAGCGGAACGCCCTCAAGGCCTTCCTCGACGCGCGCGGCATCGGGAACGAGGTGTACTACCCGGTGCCGTTCCACCTGCAGCCGTGCTTCACGAGCCTCGGGTACGCGCGCGGGGCGTTCCCGCACGCCGAACGCGCGGCGAACGAGACGATCGCCATTCCGATCTACTCCGAGCTGTCGATCGAGCAGCAGCAGACCGTCGTGGCCGCCATTGCCGAGTTCGTGGGCGGCCTCGGCGAGGCCGCTCGATGAGACCCGCCGACGCGCGCGCGGAGGGGGAGGGCGGCCGCCGCGGACTGAGCGGGCCGGCGCGCATCTTCCTCGGGCTGCTCGTCGGCATCCTCGTCGGCTGGCTCTGGCCGTCGTTCGCGGTGGAGGTGCGCCCCCTGGCCGACATCTTCCTGCGGATGATCAAGATGATCGTCGCCCCGCTGCTCTTCTCGACGCTGATCGTCGGCATCGCGGGCAGCGGCGACCTGAAGTCCCTCGGCCGCATCGGCCTCAAGGCCATCATCTACTTCGAGGTGGCGACCACCATCGCGCTCGTGCTCGGCCTCGTGCTGGTGAATGTCTTCCAGCCGGGCGCGGGCCTCGCCGTCCCCCTCGGCAGCGACACCTCGGTCGTGTCCGGCATGCAGCAGGCCCAGCCCCACGCGTGGGATCTCATCCTGCACATGTTCCCGACCTCAATCGTCGATGCGATGGCGCGCGGCGACATCCTGCAGGTGGTGGTGTTCGCCACCTTCTTCGGCGTGGCCGTGGCGTCGATCGGCGAGAAGGGGCGGCCGGTCTTCGCGGTGATGGAGTCGGTGGCCCACGCGATGTTCAAGGTGACGAACTACGTCATGTGGTTCGCCCCCATCGGTGTCTTTGCCGCCATAGGCGCGACGGTCGGCGGCAAGGGCATCGGCGTGCTGCTCACCCTGGGCAAGCTCGTGCTGGTGATGTACCTGGCGCTTGCCCTGTTCGTGGTGCTGGTCGTCGTGGGCGCGTCGTTCCTCGTGCGCGTGCCGTTCACCGCGTTCGCGCGAGCCATCCGCGAGCCGTTCCTGCTGGCGTTCTCCACGGCCAGTTCCGAGGCGGCGCTGCCTGACGCGCTCGAGGTGATGGAGCGCTTCGGCGTCCCGAAGAACATCGTCGCCTTCGTGCTGCCGACCGGGTACAGCTTCAACCTCGACGGCACCACGCTGTATCTGTCGCTGGCGAGTATCTTCGTGGCGCAGATGGCCGGCGTGTCGCTCACGACCGGGCAGCAGTTGATGATGATGCTGACGCTCATGCTGGCGAGCAAGGGCGTCGCCGGCGTGCCGCGGGGCGCGCTGGTGGTGCTGACCGGCATGCTCACGCAGTTCGGGCTGCCGCTCGAAGGCGCCGCCATCCTGCTCGGAATCGACCAGGTGCTCGACATGGGCCGCACCGGCGTGAACGTCATGGGCAACTGCATCGCCACCGTCGTCGTCGCCCGCTGGGAGGGTGTGTTCGACGACGAGAAGATGCGGGCGTTCGCCAGGGGCAGCGGAGCGTAATGCGCATAGCGGTAGTGGGGGCGAGAGGGCAGCTTGGCTCGGCGGTCGTGCAGGAAGCGGAACGGGCGCACGCGGTCACGGTGTTCGAGCGGCGGACCCTCGACGTGACGGATGCGGGCGCCGTGCATGCCGCGATCGAACGGGCCGCGCCCGAGGCGATCATCAACTGCACCGGCTACAACATGGTGGATGCCGCCGAAGCGCACCCCGTCGAGGCGATGCAGGTGAATGCCTTTGCCGTGCGGTCGCTCGCGCGGGCCGCGCAAGCCCTGGGCGCCACCCTCGTCCACTACAGCACCGACTTCGTCTTCGATGGCACGGCGACCACCCCGATGTCCGAGGAGGTGCCGCCCAACCCACGCAGCACCTACGCCGCGTCGAAGCTGCTCGGCGAGTGGTTTGCGGCCGACGTGCCCTCGCACTACGTGCTGCGGGTCGAGAGCCTGTTCGGTGCGGCGCCCGGGGGGCCCGACAAGGGGAGCCTCGCCGCGATCGTGAGCGGCCTGAGGGCCGGGGCGGAGGTGAAGGTCTTCGGCGATCGGACCGTGTCGCCCACGTTCGTGCACGACTGCGCGCAAGCGACGCTTGCGCTGATCGAGCGGCGGGCGGAACCGGGACTCTACCACTGCGTGAACAGCGGCAGCGCGACCTGGCACGCGGTGGCGCTCGAGGCCGCGACGCGGCTCGGCGTCACGCCGCGGCTGCAGGTGGTCTCGCTCGCCGACGTCTCGCTCCCCGCCGCACGTCCGGCCTACTGCGCGCTCTCGAACGCCAAGCTGAACAGCGCGATCGGCGTCACGATGCCGACCTGGCAGGACGCGCTGCAGCGCTACCTGTGTCGCTGAACGCCTTCTTCATGCCTCCGAGTGCCCACCTTCAAGTGGGCTTCGTGTGGTCCGCCTGAAGGCGGACACTACACCCGTCACTCGACGACCCCCGTCAAGCACGGCACTTCAGCGGCAGCGCCGTGGGGGGCTCCCTCACAGAGCGCCGGCGAGGATCGCGGCGACGAGCTCGCCGACCGCGAGGCTCGACGTGAGTCCTGGTGAGTCGATGCCGGCCGCCTGCACCACGCGCGGGTTCTTCCGGTCACGACGGATCAGGAAGTCGGCGAACGACTCGGTTGGAGGGTGAAGCTTGGCCCTGATGCCGCTGCCGCCGAGCCGGAGGTCGTCACGCGTGATGCCGCGCAGGAGCCGCGCCGCCGGAGCCAGGAACGACTCCACCGGCAGGCGGTTGTCGTCGTAGTCGTCCTTCCGCGCCTGGTAGGCGATGGTCGGCCCGAGCGCGAGGTCGCCGTTCGTCGTGCGCACGACGTGGGTGCCGAGGCCGTGCCCCGAGGCGTGCGGCAGCGGATAGATGAGCGTGCGCACCCGGTTGCGCCACGCCGGCGTGAGCGCGACGTATTCGCCGCGGCACGGGTAGATGGTGAACGTCTCGCCGCCGAGCAGGGCCGACACCTCGTCTGCATACAGCCCGGCCGCGTTCACCACCTGGGCGGCGCCAATCGTCTCGCGCGCCGTGCGCAGTTCGATGCCCGCCTCACCCGGCGTGGCGCCAACCAGTGGAGATGCGGGCAACAGGATCGCCCCGGCCGCATCCGCGGCACGCGCGAGGGCGCGCACATAGGCCTCGGCGTCGACGATGCCGCTCGAGGGGGAGTGGATGGCGGCGATGCCGGCCACGTCGGGCTCACGTGTCCGGATGGCCTGTTCGTCGACGATCGTCAGGTCGTCCACGCCGTTCGCCAGGCCGCGCGCCAGGAGCGGCTCGAGCGCCGCGGCTTCGGCGCCGTCGGTGGCGACGATCAGCTTGCCGCAGCGTTCGTGCGGCACGTGATGCGCGGCACAGAATTCGTACAGCAGGTGCCTGCCGCGAACGCACAGCGTGGACTTCAGCGAGCCGGGCGGGTGATAGATGCCGGCATGGATCACGCCGCTGTTGTGTGTGCTCGTTTCGGCACCCGGGCGAGGGTGACGTTCCAGCACACAGACGCGCAGTCCGGCCATCGCCGCGGCACGTGCCGCCGCAAGGCCAGTGACGCCTGCGCCGATGACGGCTACGTCGATGCGCTCCATTCGGCCCCGTACCCTCCGGACGGCATCGTACACCGTGGTACAATTCGACGGTTTACGACGCGGTGACGACTTCCGGAGTCTGAATTGGCCAAGCGCGCACTAATCACCGGTATTACCGGTCAGGACGGGTCCTATCTCGCCGAGCTGCTGCTCGAGAAGGGCTACGAGGTCTACGGCATTGCCCGGCGGCTCAGCGCCCCGAATACCTGGCGCATCGACCACATCATGGACCGCATCAAGGTCCTGCCCGGCGACCTGCTGGATCAGCTCTCCCTGCTGAAGGTGATCGACGAAGTGCGGCCCCAGGAAATCTACAACCTGGCGGCCATGTCGTTCGTGCCGGCGTCGTGGGACCAGCCGATGCTCACCGGCGAATTCAACTCGCAGGGCGTCACGCGCATGCTCGACGCCATCCGCCGCGTCGACCCGAAGATCCGCTTCTACCAGGCGTCGTCGAGCGAGATGTACGGCAAGGTGCGCGAGGTGCCCCAGACGGAGCTGACGCCGTTCTACCCGCGCAGCCCCTACGGCGTCTCCAAGGTGTTCGGCCACTACATCACGGTCAACTACCGCGAGAGCTACGACCTCTTCGCCGTCTCCGGCATCCTGTTCAACCACGAGTCGCCCCGCCGCGGCCTCGAGTTCGTCACGCGGAAGGTCACCGACGGCGTGGCCCGCATCAAGCTCGGGCTGAAGGACAAGCTCTCCATCGGCAACCTCGACGCGCACCGCGACTGGGGCTTCTCGGGCGACTACGTCTACGCGATGTGGCTGATGCTGCAGCAGGATCAGCCGGACGACTACGTCATCTCGACCGGCATCGCCCACTCCGTCAAGGAACTGATCGAAGTGGCCTTCGCCCGGGTCGACCTCGACTGGCAGAAGTACGTGTACCAGGATCCGGCCCTGCTCCGGCCCGCTGAGGTGGAGCACCTGCTGGGCGACTGCTCCAAGGCGAAGAAGGAACTCGGCTGGGAGCCCAAGGTCGACTTCAAGGGCCTCATCGAGATGATGGTCGACGCCGATGTCGCGCGCCTGAGCGGCGCGCCCGTTGTGGCTGGGCCCCGCTGATGGCCACCCCCGCCGCTGATCTGCTCACCCGCATCCGCGCCACGCAGGCGCGCATCGGCATCATCGGCCTCGGTTACGTCGGGCTGCCGCTCGCCGTGGAGTTCGCGAACATCGGCTTCGATGTCACGGGCTTCGACGTCGACGAGTGGAAGAACGGCGAGATCAACGCGGGGCGCAGCTACATCCCGGACGTGCCCGCCTCCGAACTCGGGGCGGCGGTGTCGGCCGGACGCCTGCGCGCCACCAGCGACATGTCGCAGCTGGCGCAGATGGACGTCGTCGACATCTGCGTGCCGACGCCGCTGCGCAAGACCAAGGATCCGGACCTCTCCTACGTCATCAAGGCGGTCGAGGCCGCCGCACGCACCCTGAAGCCAGGGCAGCTCGTCATCCTCGAGTCGACCACCTATCCGGGCACGACCGACGAAGTGGTTCAGCCGCTCCTCGAAGAAGGGGGCCTGAAGGCGGGCGTCGACTTCCTGCTCGCGTTTTCGCCGGAACGGGTCGACCCGGGCAATGCCCAGTACACCACGCGCCAGATCCCGAAGGTCGTGGGCGGCCACGGGGCGCTCAGCACCGAAGTGGCGTGCACGCTCTATGGGCGTGTCGTGGCGTCGGTGGTGCCCGTCACCTCCACCCGCGTCGCGGAAATGGTGAAGCTCCTCGAGAACACGTTCCGGGCGGTGAACATCGGCCTCGTGAACGAGATCGCGCTGATGAGCCGCAAGATGGACATCGACGTGTGGGAGGTCATCGACGCCGCGAAGACCAAGCCGTTCGGCTTCATGCCGTTCTACCCGGGCCCGGGTCTCGGCGGACACTGCATCCCGATCGACCCGTTCTACCTTTCCTGGAAGGCGCGGCAGAGCGGCTTCGAGTGCCGGTTCATCGAGCTCGCCGGCCAGGTCAACGGGTCGATGCCCGAGTACGTCGTCCAGCGCGTGGCGGACGCACTGAACTCGGCGAAGAAGCCCATCAACGGTTCGCGCATCCACCTGTTCGGCGTCGCCTACAAGCGCGACGTGAACGACCTGCGGGAATCGCCCGCACTCGACGTGATCGAACTGCTGTCGCGCCGCGGGGCCGTCGTGTCCTACACCGACCCGTGGATCCCGCACCTCGAGGAAGGCCATCACCGCTTCACCTCGATCGACTTCGACACGGCGCTGTCCCAGGGCTTCGACTGCGCGGTCATCACCACCGATCACGCAGCCTTCGACTACGACCGCATCGCGACGCTCCCGCTGGTCGTCGACACCCGCAATGCCCTGAGAGGCAGGTCCGGTCCGGGCATCTGGCGTCTCTGACGGGCAGGGCCGAACGCCTGCCCAGCGGCACTATGGCCAAGAACTTTGCTGTCACGGGCGTCGCGGGCTTCGTCGCGCCGCGCCACCTGAATGCCATCTGCGCAACCGGCAACCGGATCGTGGCCGCCACCGATCCGCACGATGCCGTCGGCATCCTCGATCGCTACTCCTTCGACGTCCGCTTCTTCACCGAGTTCGAGCGGTTCGACCGCCACCTCGAGAAGCTGCGCCGCGGGCCGGACGAGGAGCGCGTGCACTACATCAGCATCTGCTCGCCGAACTACCTGCACGACGCCCACGCCCGCCTGGCGCTCCGCATCGGTGCGGACGCGATCTGCGAGAAACCGCTCGTCATCAACCCGTGGAACCTGGATGCGCTGCAGGAACTGGAGCGCGAAACCGGCGGGCGGGTCTACACGGTCCTCCAGCTGCGCGTCCACCCGGCGCTGATCGCCCTGCGCGAGCGGCTGCTCGCGCAGCAGGGGCGGCGGCACGCCGTGAAGCTCCGCTATGTCACGTCGCGTGGCCGCTGGTACCACTCCTCCTGGAAGGGCTCGGTCGAGCGCTCCGGCGGCCTGGTCACCAACATCGGGATCCACTTCTTCGACCTGCTGCTCTGGCTGTTCGGCGAGGTGGCCGTGAGCGACGTGCAGCTCCTCGAGGAACGGCGCGCGTCCGGACGTCTCGAACTCGAGCGCGCCGACGTCGAGTGGTTCCTCTCCGCCGAACCCGCCGACCTGCCGTTCGCCCCCGTTCCTGGACAGCGCACCACCTTCCGCTCCATCGAGGTCGATGGCGAGGAGGTGGAGTTCACCGAAGGGTTCACCGACCTCCACACGCGCATCTACGAAGAAGTGCTGGCCGGCCGCGGCTTCGGCATCGACGACGCGCGCCCGGCCGTGGAACTGGCGTACCGCATCAGGACGGCGGCCTCGAGCGGCCGTCCGGTCCCGGCCGGCGGGCGGTCCTAGCCATGGCCGACTACTTCGTGCACGAGTCGAGCTACGTCGACGACCCGGTCTCGATCGGCCCCGGCACGAAGATCTGGCACTTCAGCCACATCATGAGCGGCGCGCGAATCGGCCGCGGCTGCAATATCGGCCAGAACGTGGTCGTCTCACCGGGCGTCACGATCGGCGACAACGTCAAGATCCAGAACAACGTCTCGGTCTACACGGGTGTCACCCTCGAAGACGATGTGTTCTGCGGGCCGTCGATGGTCTTCACCAACGTGGTGAACCCACGCAGCCACGTCTCCCGGAAGGACGAGTACCGCTCAACCGTGGTGGGGCGCGGCGCCACGCTTGGCGCCAACTGCACCGTTGTCTGTGGACACGCGATTGGCGCCTATGCGTTCATCGGCGCCGGGGCGGTGGTCACGCGCGATGTCCCGCCGTTCGCCCTGGTGGCAGGCAATCCAGGACGGATCCGCGGCTGGATGTGCCGCTGCGGCGTCAAGCTGGCGAACGGCAGCGAGCCGCCCGCCTCGGCGACGTGCACCGCCTGTGCGACCCGCTATGAATCCGTGGCCGGCGTGCTTCGCGTCGCCGGAGACCCCGCCGTCCGATGAAAGTCGTCACCGTGCTCGGCGCCCGGCCGCAGTTCATCAAGGCGGCCCCGGTCTGCCATGCCCTCTCGGCGGCGGGCTACCACGAGGTGCTCATTCATACCGGGCAGCACTACGACCGGCAGATGTCCGACGTGTTCTTCGAGGAACTGGACCTTCGGGCGCCTGCCGTGAACCTGGCGGTGGGGTCCGGGCCGCACGGCTGGCAGACCGCGCAGATGCTCACCGGCATCGAGGAGGTGCTCGTTCGCGAGCGGCCCGACTGGGCGCTCGTCTACGGGGATACGAACTCCACCCTCGCGGGGGCGCTCGCCGCCTGCAAGCTCGGCGTGCCGATCGCCCACGTGGAAGCCGGCCTGCGGTCGTTCAACCGAACGATGCCGGAGGAACACAACCGGGTGCTGACGGACCACTGTGCCGACCTGCTCTTCTGCCCGACGCAGACGGCGGTGGCCCACCTCGCGCACGAAGGGATCACGCAGGGCGTGCACCTGGTGGGCGACACGATGTACGACGCGGTGCTCGAATCGGCGGCACGGGCCGAGCAACGTTCGGGCATCCTCGCCGGTCTAAGTCTGGAGCATGGTGAGTTCCTGCTCGCGACGGTCCACCGGCCGTACAACACCGACGACCCCGAACGGCTCCTGCGCCTGCTGCGTGCCTTCGCCGGGCTGCCGTATCCCGTGGTCTTTCCCGTGCACCCGCGCACGCGGCAGCGGATCGCCCAGCTCGGGGCGATCGCTGGCCTCGAACGGGTCAGGCTCATCGAGCCGGTGAGTTACCTCGACATGCTGGTGCTCGAGAAACATGCGCGGATGGTGCTGACCGACTCCGGCGGCGTGCAGAAGGAGGCGTTCTTCTTCGGCGTGCCCTGCCTCACCCTCCGCCCCGAGACCGAGTGGGTCGAAACCGTGGAGGCCGGCATGAACATCGTCGTCGACACCGACACGGCCCGCATCGATGATCTGGTGCGTCACCACACGTGGCCCACCGCGGCGTCGATTCCGGGGCTCGAGCCCGGGGCGGCGCAGCGGATTGTCCGCCTCCTCGAGGGAGGCACCCCCGCGGCAGCGGCCGGCCACCATGCGTGACGCCCTCGGCCGCCTGCTGTCGACCGTTGTCAGGGGGCTGGGCGGCATGGAGGGTGTGGCGAAGCTGCTGCTCCTGTCCGTTCCCGGCCTGAACCCCGCCATTCTCCGCAGCTGCGGCGCACGCGTCGGGCGTGGAGCCATCATCCACAGTCCGCTGGTGCTCGTGAATCCGGGGACATCGCTCGCCGGCCTCGAGATCGGCGACGACTGCCACCTCGGCAAGGACGTGCTCATCGACCTGGCGGCCGGCGTCTCCATCGGCGACCGGGCGACCGTGTCCATGGGAGCCCGCCTCATCAGCCACCTCGACGTCGGGGCCAGCGTGCTCGCCCAGTGCGGCTTCGCGCGGCAGGCGGCGCCCGTGCGCCTGGAGCCGGACGTCTACATCGGGGCGAACGCGGTCATCCTGCACGGCGTCACGATCGGACGCTGCTCCGTGGTCGGCGCCGGCGCGGTCGTCGTGGCCGACGTTCCGCCCGGCTCGGTCGTGGTCGGCGTGCCGGCACGCGTGATCCGCCAGGTCGAGGTGCCGGCAGGCATCGCGGGCAGCGCCGGGGCCACACGGTGACCATCGTCCGGGGCACCGCGGCCACGCTGGCGGGTCGAGTGGTGAATGCCGCGTGCGCGCTCGGCACCACGCTGCTCATCGCGCGGCTGCTCGGACCGTCGGGCAGCGGTGTCTACACCATGCTCGTGTTCCTGCACAGCGGGCTCGTCATGCTCGCGAGTGCGGGCATGCCGGTCGCGAATTCGTATTTCATTGGAAAGCGGCTCTATTCGCAGGAGGCCATCGCGGCGAACGCGGTGATCACGGCGCTGCTGCTCGGCGTGAGCGCCTCGGCCGTCGGGCTCGGCGTGCTCACCCTCCTCAAGTCGTCCACGTTCCGTGACGTGCCGTGGCAGGCGCTCTTCGTGGCCCTGACGATCGTGCCCGTGGCGGTGCTGACGCAGTTCCTCAGCGGCATCCTGCTCGGGGCCAACCGGGTGACGACGCTGGCCGGACTGTCGCTGCTCGGGTCGCTGTTCCTGCTGACAGGGGTCGGCCTGCTGGCGGTCGTGCGGCAGTTGACGGTGATGAACGTGGTCGCCCTCTGGGCGGTGTCCACCTGCGTGGTCTCGGCCGCGTACGCGCGGGCAGTCTTCACCACACTGCCGTTTGCTGTGCGGTTCGATGCGGGACTGTTCGTCAAGGCGGTGAAGTTCGGTGCGCCCTCGTACCTCACCAACATCATCAGCCTCTTCAACCTGCGGCTCGATGTGTTCCTCGTCGGTGCGTTCGTGGGAACGGCCGCGGTGGGGCACTATGGTGCAGCAGTGGCCTTTGCGGAACTCAGCTGGTACGGGGCGTCGGCGCTGGCCACGGCGCTTTACCCGCGGCTGACGGCGGCGGGACGCGAGGAAGCGCTCGCGCTCCTGACGCGTGGGGCGCGCCACGCATTCATCACCACGGCGGCGATCGTGCTCGCCCTGCTCCTTGTCGGCCGGCCGCTGATACCAATCGTGCTCGGCGACGCGTATCGTCCTTCGGCGGCGCTGCTGGTGATCCTGTTGCCCGGCGCGCTGCTCTACGGCTTCGCTCCCGTCTGGTCGGCGTTCTTCACCGGTCACATGGGCCGACCTTTGATCAGTCTGGCCATTGCCGGCCTGTCCCTCGGACTCGATGGGGTGCTGAACGTCGTGTTCCTGCCGCAGTATGGCGTCAGTGCCGCCGCGTGGTCGGCGACAGCGGGGTATGCTGTCGCCAGCGTGTTCGCGTTCACGATCGTGGTCAAGACGACGGGCCTCTCATGGCTGGATCCGTTTCACATCGGACTCCGGGATCTCGCTGCGTACTCCGACGCGTTCCGTCACGCCCTGGGCCGGAGAAGCTAGCCGTCGATGCGCCTCCTGTATCTGGGGAATCCCAACACCATCCACGTCCAGCGCTGGCTCAGGCACTTCGCTGAGGCGGGCCACGAGGTCCACCTCGCAGCCGTGAATCCGGTCCGCGTGCCGGGCGACCGTTTCGCCGGTGTCCACATCCACGACGTGTCGCTGCAGCACAAGCCGACCCGTCTCGCACATCTGCTCGAGGTGGTCCGGCTGCGGCGGCTGATTGGCACGATCCGTCCCGATGTGGTGCACGCGCACTACGTGGCGCGCTACGGGTGGCTGGGTGCGCTCGCGTCGTTCCGCCCGTTCGTCCTGACGGCCTGGGGCGGCGACGTGCTGCCGCGCCAGGGCGCACTCGACATGCCGATCGCGCGGCTCCTCACGCCCTACGCGCTGCGTCACGCCGATCTCATTACCGCGGACGCGCCGGACGTGGCCGATATCTGCCGCCGGCTGTCGAGGCCGACGGCGCGCATCGAGACGATTACCTTCGGGGCCGATCTCCACCGCTTCCGCCCCGATGTGCCGGTCGGGCCGTTCCGCGAGCGGCTGGGCATCCCGGCCGGCGTCCCGGTCGTGCTGAGCCCGCGCATCTTCGCGCCGGTCTACAACATCGACACCATCATCGAGTCGATCCCCGCCGTCGTCCGCCAGTTCCCGGATGTGGTGTTCGTGCTGCAGAACTACTCGAGCCTGGGCAACGCGCCGTACGAGGCGAGGCTCGGGCAGCTGGTGGACCAGCTGGGGGTGCGCGAGCACGTCCGGTTCGTGGGTGAACTCGCCCATGACGACATGGCGCTGCTGTACAATGTCGCCAATATTGTCGTCTCCGTTCCCTCCTCGGATGGTGTGCCCGCAACCTTCTTCGAGGCGATGGGGTGCGGCGTGCCGCTGATCGTCACCGATTTGCCGGCGTACGACGGTCTGATTGAGCACGGCCATACAGGCCTGCGGGTGCAGGCCCGGCAGGGCGCCCAGCTGGCCGACTCGATTTGCGCGCTCCTTGGCGATGCCGGGCTGCGTGCGCGCATCGCGGACGCAGCAACGCTCGTGGTCAGGGACAAGGGCGACTTCCACCGTGAGATGTCGAAGGTGGAGGCGCTGTACAAGGAACTTGCCGGACGGTGACGCCACCTATGAAGACGACCGAGGACCGCGACTTCCTCTCGTTCTGCCGGCCGACGATTGGCCAGGAGGAGATCGACGAAGTCGTCGACACCCTCCACTCCGACTGGCTGACCACCGGACCCAAGACCAAGCGATTCGAGAAGGCCTTTGCCGAGTACGTTGGGGCTGAACACGCCATTGCCGTGAACTCGTGCACGGCCGGGCTGCACCTCTCGCTCGTGGCGCACGGCATCGGCGAGGGCGACGAGGTGATCGTGCCGTCGCTCACGTTCTGCGCGACCGCCAACGTGGTGGTCCATCAGCGGGCGAAGCCGGTGTTCGCCGACGTGGACGCGGTCAGCTACACGCTCGACCCGGACGCGTTCGAGCGCGCCATCACGCCGCGCACCAAGGCGGTCATCCCGGTCGACTACGGCGGGCAGGTCTGCGACATGCCCCGCATCAACGCCATTGCGGCGGCGCACGGCATCACGGTGATCGAGGATGCGGCGCACGCGGTCGGCTCGGCGCTGAACGGCGTCCGCGTCGGGAACCTGAGCCGTGTCACCTCGTTCAGCTTCTACGCGACCAAGAACCTGACGACCGGTGAGGGCGGGATGCTCACCACCAACGATGCCGCGCTGGCCGAGCGGGTGCGCGTGCTCGCGCTCCACGGCATTTCCGCCGACGCGTGGAAGCGGTACTCGAAGGAAGGGTCCTGGTTCTACGAAGTGCTGTGGCCCGGCTACAAGTACAACATGACGGACATCCAGGCGTCGCTCGGCCTGCACCAGCTCCAGCGGCTCGAGGGCTTCGTCGAGCGCCGGGCGGCGATTGCGGCCGAGTACACCCGCGCCTTCGCCGATCTGTCCGAGATCGTCACGCCCATCGTCCGTCCCGGTGTTCACCACGCGTGGCACCTGTATCCGATCCAGCTGCTGCAGGGCCGGATCCGTCTCGACCGGTCGCAGTTCATGGCCGCCCTCGCCGAGCGCGGCGTCGGCGCGTCGGTGCACTTCATTCCCGTGCACCTGCATCCGTATTACCGGGACACCTTCGGTACGGGTCGCGGCGACCTGCCGGTCACCGAGCGCGTCTACGACGGCTTCGTGTCCCTGCCCCTGTTCCCGTCCATGACGCCGCGTGAAGTCGCGAAGGTGATCGACACCGTGCGCGATCTCGTGGCTGGCTCGAGGGTCTGACACCACCCCATCATGTGTGGAATAGCCGGCGAGTGGCGCTTCGATGACGGTGTCATCGATCCGCGGCGGCTGCGTCGCGCCACGTCCCTGATCGCCTATCGCGGTCCGGACGACGAGGGGTACCTGCTCGCACGTCCGGAGACCGGGTTCGCCGAGCCGCGGCGCGGCGAGGACTCGGTGGACGCAACGCTCCCGCACGTCGAGAGCGAGTGCCGCACCGGCCCGACCGTCGGGTTCGGGTTCCGGCGCCTGGCCATCGTCGACCTGTCGGAAGCCGGCCACCAGCCGATGGCGTCGCCGGACGGATCGCTCTGGCTCGTCTTCAACGGCGAGATCTACAACCACATCGAGCTCAGGGAGGAACTGGCGGCCAGGGGCCACGTCTTCCGCAGCCACTGCGACACGGAAGTCATCCTCGCCGCGTACGCCGAATGGGGCACCGAGTGCCTCGGCCGTTTCAACGGCATGTGGGCGTTTGCGCTGCTGGACTTGCGGCGGCGCGTGCTCTTCGCGGCGCGCGACCGCTTCGGCATCAAGCCGTTCTACTACCGCCTCTCGAAGGAGGCGTTCCACTTCGGCTCCGAGATCAAGTCGGTGCAGGCGCTCGCGGGTGCGACCCCCGAGGTGAACGACGCGGTGCTCGGGTCCTTCCTGACCGCCGGTACCGTCGACGCCGACGACCAGACCTTCCACAAGGGGGTCCTGCAGCTGCCGCCCGCGCACTTCCTCACGGTGGATGCGTCCGGCGCCCGGCTGACCCGCTACTGGAAGATCGACCTGCTCGCGGCAGAAGACGATCGGCCGCTGCCGGTGCTCACGGCTGAGCTCCGCAGCCTTTTCGAGGACGTGATCCGGATCCATCTCCGGAGCGACGTGCCGATCGGCACGTGCCTCAGCGGCGGCCTCGACAGTTCGGCGATCGCCTGCGCCATTCACGGCCTGCTCGGAGGCACGGGGCGCCAGCAGGTGTTCTCCGCGTACTTCGACGATCCCGCGTTCGACGAACGGCCGTTCATGCGGCAGGTGGTCGACCGCATCGGGAGCGAGGGCAACTACGTGTCGCCCGCGTCGAGCGATCTGCTCCGCGAGCTGCCCGACGTGCTGCGGCACCAGGACGAACCGTTCGCCACGACGAGCATCTACGCCCAGTGGAGCCTCATGGCACTGGCGCGGTCGCGCGGCATCAAGGTGCTGCTCGATGGCCAGGGGGGCGACGAGCTGTTCGCCGGCTACCACACGTTCTACGGCGCGTGGTTCGCCGACCTGCTCAATCACGGGCGGTTCTCGCGCCTAGCGTCCGAGGTGGGGGCGTACCGGCGGATGCACCGCGCGCCGTTGAGCGACCTCGTCCTGCGGACGCTCGAACCGCTGGGCGGCCGGCGGCTCTCGGCCATGGCTCGCCGGCTCATCAGGGGCGAGAGCGTGGGCGTGCATCCCGACCTGCTCGGCGAGCGGACGACCGCCCCGACAGGCCCCTCGCTGCTGACGGCGCGCCTGCACGAACTGCTGACCACGGCCACGCTGCCGGGCCTGCTGCGCTACGAGGATCGCGACTCGATGGCGTTCTCCATCGAGGCCCGCGTCCCGTTCCTCGACGTGCGCCTCGTCGAGTTCGCGTTCCGCCTGCCGGGGAGCGCGAAGATCCGGAACGGCTGGACCAAGGCGATCCTGCGTGATGCCCTGGCCGACCAGGTGCCGGTTGGCGTGGCGCGTCGCACGGACAAGATGGGGTTCCTGACGCCCGAGGCGGAGTGGCTGCGCGGACCGCTGCAGGCGTGGGCGCGCGAGATCATCTTCTCGCCCGAGTTCTGCGCGCGTCCCTACTTCGACGTCAAGGCGGCACACGGCTATTTCGAGCGGTTCATCAGCGGTCAGGAGCACCGAAGCGGCCCCATCTGGCGCTGGATCGTCCTCGATCTCTGGATCCGCCAGCAGGTCGAAGGGCGCAGCCTGCCCACCTCATGATGCGCGTGGCCGTCGTCAGCTATTGGTACCCACCGATGCGGACGATCGCATCGCTGCGTGTGGCGAAGTTCGTGAAGTACCTGCCCGAGTTCGGCTGGGACCCGCACGTCTTCACCGTGGCGCCGCTGACGACACGGTATACCGCCGCCGGCGAACTCCCGGACGAGGCACCGCCCGGGCACGTGCACCGCGTGCCGGACCCCTCCCTGCACGCGCTCGTCGATCGTGTGTCACGCCGGCGCGGGCCCGCACCACGAGCGGCCGCCCCTGGCGGCAGCGCGTCCGCCGGCCGCCTGAAGGCCGCTGCGTACCGTGTGTACCGCGAGGTGGCCTGCACGCCGGACGAAACGTGGCCCTGGCTGCGGCACTACCGCGCCATCCGGGCCATGGCCGAGCGAGCCCACGTCGATCTGGTGTTCAGCACCTCGCCGCCCGCGACCTCCCATCTGCTGGCCCGGCGCCTGGCGCGCGACCTGGGACGGCCGTGGGTTGCGGACCTTCGCGACCCCTGGGCCGACATGCACACCCTCGACCGGAGCGCGGCGCGCGGGTGGGTCGACCGCGTGCTGGAACGGCGCACCCTGCGTGCCGCCGCCGCGCTGACCACCGTGTCGACCCCGATGGCCGAACGGTTTGCCGCGGACTACGCCGCGCCGGTCCACGTCATCATGAACGGCTACGACGAGACGGATGTCCCGGCTGACGTCCAGGTCGAGCCTGAACGCGATCGCTTTGCTCTGGTGTACACGGGGATGCTGTACGAAGGACGCCGGACGCCGCAGCTGGTGTTCGAGGCGCTTCGACATCTCCAGACGCGCGGACAGGTGGACCTGTCGCGGGTGGTCGTGAAACTGTTCGGGCGGAACCTGGACATTGCTGAACGGGAGCTTCGTGCGTTTCCTGAACTCGCCTCGTCCGTCTACCTTGGCGGCGAGATCGGCTATCGGGACGCGCTCATCGAGCAGCGGCGGGCGACCGTGCTGCTGCAGCTCGAGTGGCCCGACCCGCGCGCGCGGGGCGTGCTCACGGGCAAGCTGTTCGAGTACCTCTTCGCGGCGCGGCCGATCGTGGCCATCGGCCCGCACGGCGGCGAGATGGAGCGCATCCTGACGGCGACGGGCAGGGGCACGCTCTCGGGCACCGTGGAGGAACTGGCCGAGGCGATCAGGATCCGCTACGAACGCTTCTGCGCGGGCGGACCCGAGCAGATCGACACGGCCGCCGCGCCGCTCACGCAGTTCAGCCGCAAGGCCATGACGGCGAAGCTGGCCGACGTGTTTCGCTCCGCGTGCGAGGGGGCCCCGGCCGCGCAGCGGGCCGAGGGCGTTCAGCTGGCCGGGGTGCGGCCATGAGCACGATGCAAGGGCAGGTTTCGTGGCCGGACCGGCTCGATCGCCTGGCCACCGCAGGCCTCGTGGCCAGCGTGCTGGTAGTGCCGATCACGAAGAGCGTGGTGCTCCCAATCGTCGGCGAGCGGCTCACCCTCTTCGAGTTCGTCGCGCTGCCGACGATTCTGCTCTGGGTGCTCGCCAGGACGCTGTCCCGTTCGTGGTCGACGGTGGCCCTGACGCCCGCGCTGGACATCCCGCTCGCCGGGTTCTGGCTGGTCGCCCTGCTGTCGGGGACCAATGCCTACCGCATGCTCGGCCCGATGGTGACCGTGACGCTGGTCACCGAAGTCGGCGTGCTCACCTACCTGCTGCTGCTGTTCCTGGCGGCGCGCGACCTGCTCACGCGAGGTCCGGCCTTCTCCTGGCTCCTCCACGGCTGGGCGCTGGCCGCCGTGGTGGTCGGGGTCGTGGGCCTTGTCGGCGTGGCGGAGATGGTCCGCTGCGTGCGCCCGTTCTCCACCCTCCTGTACTCGGGCGGCCGCATGCTGTCGACCTTCCGCAACCCGAACCAGCTGGCGGCGTACATGGTGCCGACCTCGCTGGTGCTGGTCGGCCTGGTCGCGTCCCGCACCTCACGCGGGCTGCACCGCCTGGCCGTGCCCGCTGCCGCCCTGAGCGTGGCCATGCTGTACTTCTCGGCCTCGCGCGGCGCGGCCGTCGCCGCGGTTGCGGGATTCGCGCTGCTCGCCGTGATGGAGCGCTCCGTGGCGATGGCGAAGACGCTGGCGTCCACCGCCCTGCTCGTCGGGGTGCTCATCGCGATGTCGTTCGGGCTGGAGGCCCGCGGCAATCGCTGCTTCCGGTATCTCAGCGGAAACATGCTGGCGATGACCGTACGCCTGTCGGACTCCGTGCGGGAAGCCGGGAAGATGGTGCAGGCCGACCGCAATCGTGGTGTGACACCTGCCCCCGCTGCGTCATCCCGCGGCCCCGCGGCCGCCCCGGCGGTCGTCATCCCGCTGGGCAGTGACGCGGCCACCAGCCTGGCGTTCCGCAGCGTGATGGCGCGGGTCGCGCTCGATTACGCGCGTGCGCACCCGTTCATCGGCATCGGCCACGGCACGATGCACGTGCACGTGATGAAGCTGACCAACAGCACCGCCGACGTGGACGCCCACAACATGACGATGACGGTGCTGGCCGAGACCGGCTTCCTCGGTGTCGGCCTCTTCGCCTGGGCGATCGGCTGGTGCGCCTGGTCGGCGTTCGCGCACCTGAGCCGCGCGGCGCGGACCGACCCTGCCCGCGCCCTGCGAGCCGGGATGCTCGTGGCGCTCCTGGCGTTCCTGGTGATGACCCTCTCGTTCGACGGACAGCGCCAGCGCGTGCTCTGGCTGCTGCTGGCTGCGATCTACGCCTCCACGCGCCCCGGTCTCCTCGACGCGGCCCTGACGCAGGACGGACGCGACTGAGATGTGCGGCCTCGCTGGCCTCTGGGATCGCACCGGCCGTCCCGCCGACGTCCGCCGCGCCACCGTCACGCGCATGGCCGGCGCCCTCACGCATCGCGGCCCCGACGACTGGGGCGTGCTCGACGAGGGACCGGGCGTGTCGCTCGGGTTCCGGCGCCTGTCGATCATCGACCTCTCGCCGACGGGCCACCAGCCGATGGTGTCGGCCGACGGCCGCTTCGTCATCACGTTCAACGGCGAGATCTACAACCACCGCGAACTCCGGACCGAGCTGGCCGGCACGGCGTGGCGAGGCACCTCGGATACCGAGGTGATGCTCGAAGGGTTCGCGCGGTGGGGTGTCGAGCCCACGCTGCGCCGCCTGGTCGGGATGTTCGCCATCGCGTTGTGGGACCGGAGCACCGGGACGCTGACGCTCGTGCGCGATCGCCTCGGCATCAAGCCGCTGTACTACGCGTGGCAGCCCGACCGGCTGCTCTGGGGCTCGGAGCTGAAGGCCCTGCGCGCGTGCGAGGGCTTCGACGCCACGCTGGACGAACGCGCACTCCAGCTGTATTTCCGCCTCGGCTACGTGCCGGCTCCGCACGCGATCTACAAGGCGGCGAGGAAACTCGAGCCGGGCTGCTACGTCACCTGCCGTGCCGATCGGGCGCCGGAGGTGCACCGTTACTGGAGCGCGGCCGAGGCGGCGGCTCGCGGTGCGGACGATCCGCTGCGGCTCGACGACCGCGAGGCGACCGACGCCCTGCACGCGCTCCTGGGCGACGCCGTCAGCCGGCGCATGATCGCCGATGTGCCGCTCGGCGCGTTCCTGTCCGGCGGCGTCGATTCCTCGGCGGTCGTCGCGCTGATGCAGCAGGCGGCCACGCGACCGGTGAAGACGTTCAGCATCGGCTTCGCGGAACGGACCTACAACGAGGCGCCGTTCGCGAAGGCCGTTGCCGCCCACCTCGGGACCGACCACACCGAGCTGTACGTCGATCCCGCGCAGGCCCAGGCGGTCATCCCGGGCCTGGCGTCGATGTACGACGAGCCGTTCGCCGACTCGTCGCAGGTGCCGACGTTCCTCGTCTCGAAACTCGCGCGCCAGCAGGTGACCGTTGCACTCTCGGGAGACGGCGGCGACGAAGTCTTCGGTGGCTACAACCGCCACATGTGGCTCGAGCGGATCTGGCGCGGACCCGGACGGCTGCCTCGTCCGCTGAGGCGGGCGGCGTCGGGTGCCATCCAGCTCCTGCCGGAGAGCGGCTGGGACCGCGCCTACGGTCTGGTCGCGCCCCTCCTCGGGGCGGGCGGCCGTGTGGCACTGCCGGGCGACAAGCTGCACAAGGTGGCCCGCGTGCTGGCGTCGGCCGACGCAGACGAAGCCTACCTGCAGCTGGTGTCGCAGTGGCCCGATCCGCGCCGGCTGCTGCGCGCTCCGGGCGACCCCGTGCTGCCGGCCCATCAGCGTGACCCGCGGCTGCCGGTGACCGAGGCAGTGATGCTGCTGGACCAGCTGACGTACCTGCCGGAGGACATCCTCGCGAAGGTGGACCGGGCGAGCATGGCGGTCAGCCTCGAGGCCCGCGTGCCGCTGCTGGACCACCGCGTTGTCGAGTGGGCGTGGCGCCTGCCGCGACACCAGCGGCACCGGAACGGCCAGTCGAAGTGGCTGCTGCGGCAGGTGCTGTACCGCCACGTTCCGCCGGCGCTCATCGAGCGGCCGAAGTTCGGCTTCGGGATCCCCATCGGAGACTGGCTGCGTCACGAACTCCGCGACTGGGCGGAGCAGCTGCTCGCGCCCGATGCGCTGGCCAGCGGCGGCGTGCTCGACCCGGCGCCGATTCGCGCGGTGTGGCAGGCGCATCTCGACGGCCGGCGCGACTGGCAGCACCGGCTCTGGACGGTGCTCATGTTCCAGGCGTGGCGCCGGGAGTGGGCGGCCGCATGACGAGGCGTTCCCTGCGCGTGGCGCACATCACCACGATCGACCTGTCCCTTCGGTACCTGCTCCTGAACCAGCTGCGGTATCTGCAGGCGCAGGGCTACGACGTGACCGGCATCTCCGCCCCGGGCCCGGATGTCCCGGCGCTGACGGCAGCCGGCATCCGGCACATCGCCGTGGCGATGACCCGGCGGATGACGCCGCTGGCCGATCTGCGCGCACTCATCGATCTCGTCCGGGTGCTCAGGCGCGAGCGCTTCGATATCGTCCACACGCACAATCCGAAGCCGGGCCTGATCGGGCAGATCGCCGCGCGCCTCGCCGGCGTGCCCATCGTCGTGAACACGATTCACGGGCTCTACTTCCACGAGCAGTCGCCGTGGCTGCGCCGCACGGTCTTCTCCACGCTGGAACGGGTGGCGGCCTGGTGTTCCGATCGCATCCTCTCCCAGAGCCGTGAAGACGTCGACACCCTGCTCGCGCTGAAGGTCTGTCCGCCCGACCGCATTCGGCACCTCGGGAACGGCATCGACATCTCGCGCTTCGCGCCCGGGTGCCTCGACCCGGCCGAGGTGTCGCGCGAGCGGGACGCGCTGGACCTCGGCAGCGGACCGGTCGTCGGCTTCGTCGGGCGGCTCGTGGCCGAGAAGGGCCTGCCCGAACTCCTCGAGGCCGCGGCCATCGTGCGCCGGCAGGTTCCCGACGTGCGGTTCCTCATCGTGGGACCGTCCGACGAGTCGAAGGCCGATGCGCTGTCCCCGGCCAGTGCGGACGCGACCGGCGTGGCCGACATCTGCCGGTTCGCCGGCATGCGCCAGGACATGCCGCTGATGTTCAGCCTCATGCACGTCTTCGTGCTGCCATCCCATCGCGAGGGCGTGCCGCGCTCACCGATGGAGGCCGCGGCGATGGGCGTGCCGTCGGTGGTGACCGACGTGCGCGGCTGCAGGGAAGTGGTCGACCACGGCACGACCGGGCTCGTGGTTCCCGTGAAGAACCCGACTGCGCTGGCCGACGCCATCCTCCGGCTGCTGACGGATCGGGGCGCGGCCGAAGCGATGGGGCGCGCGGCGCGCGTGCGTGCAGAGCTGCAGTTCGACGAGCGCCGCATCTTTGCGACGGTTCACGAGGAATACCGGCAGCTGGCCGGCCGCTTCCTGCCGTCGCGCGAGCCCGCGGGCGAGGCCGGCGTGCGGCCATGAGCTGGTACCGCCGCCGGGGCAAGCGGATCGTCGACAGCGCGGTGACGCTCGTCGCGCTGGTGCTGCTCGCGCCGGTGGCAGCGCTCGTGGCGCTCGCGGTGCGCGTGCTGCTCGGGTCGCCGGTGCTGTTCCGCCAGCAGCGTCCCGGGCTCGACGGACGTCCGTTCATGCTGCTCAAGTTCAGGACGCTGGCGGATCTCCGCGATGCGGGCGGCCGCCTGTTGCCGGACGCGCAGCGCATGACGCGCGCGGGCCGGCTGCTCCGGGCCACGAGCCTGGATGAGTTGCCGCAGCTCATCAACGTGCTGCGCGGCGACATGAGCCTCGTGGGCCCGAGACCGCTGCTGATGCAGTACCTCGAACGCTATTCGCCGCAGCAGCGCAGGCGCCACGAGGTGCGCCCCGGAGTCACCGGATGGGCGCAGATCAACGGACGGAACGCACTCAGCTGGGAAGAGAAGTTCAGGCACGACGTGTGGTACGTTGATCACGTATCCTTCGCGCTGGATGTGAGGATTCTCTTCAGGAGCGCCTGGATTGTCCTGCGGGGCCAGGGCATCTCGCAGAGCGGGCGTGCCACCGCGGACGAATTCATGGGGGGCGGCCAGTCGTGAAGGTTATCATTGTGGGCGCCGGCGGCCATGGTGCGGTCGTGGCCGACATCCTGCAGTGCATGCGCCGCGCCGGGCAGGACGTCGAGCCGATTGGCTTCGTCGACGACAACCCCGGCAGTACCACGGCGCACGGCCTGCCGGTGCTGGGACAGCCTTCACGGATTGCCGCCGTCTCTCACGACGCACTCGTCATTGCCGTTGGCAACAACCGCACCCGCAAGCGGATCTTCGAGACCTGGCGCGAGCGGGGAGAGCGGTTCGTCGCGGCGGTCCACCCGTCGGCGGTCATCGCCGCCGATGTCACGATTGGTGAAGGCTCGATGATCTGTGCCGGCGCGATCGTCAATCCCGGAACCATCATCGGATCCAACGTCATCGTGAACACCGCCGCCAGCCTCGATCACCACAACGTCGTCGCGGACCACGTGCACATCGCACCCGGCGTGCACACGGGCGGTGAGGTGCGGATCGGGGAGGGCGCGCTCGTGGGCATCGGCGCCATCGTCGCCCCGCAGCGACGCGTGGGTGCCTGGGCCCTCGTCGGCGCCGGCGCCGTCGTCGTGCGCGACGTGGCCCCGGAGATCACGGTCGTCGGTGTTCCGGCGACAGCCTCGCGGAGACCAGTCGAGTGACACGCGAAACCGCCCTCCAGATTCCGATGTCCTCGCCGGACATCACCGACCGCGAACGAGCGGCGGTCGCCGCCGTGCTGAACACCTCCACGCTGAGCATCGGACCCCAGGTGGTGGCGTTCGAGCAGGCGGTGGCCAGCGCGCACGGACTGGCGCACGCCGTCGCGATGTCGAGCGGTACCGCCGGCCTCCACTGCGCGGTGATCGGCGCGGGCGTGGACACCGGCTCGCTCGTGCTGACGACACCGTTCTCGTTCATCTCGTCGGCGAACGTCATCCAGTACGAACGGGCAATCCCGGTGTTCGTCGACGTCGACCCGCTCACGGGCAACCTGCGTCCCGACCTCACCTGCGAGGCGATCGACGATCTGTCGCAGGGCGGCGCGCGGGCCGATCGCTGGCTGCCTCCGTCGGTCAGGGGGCGCAGCACGGGTCCGCTCAAGGCGGTGCTGCCGGTGCATGCGTTCGGCCAGCCCGCGGATCTGGATCCCATCCTGGACGCCTGCGCTCCGCGCGGCCTTCCCGTGATCGAGGATGCGTGCGAAGCGCTCGGCGCCACCTACAAGGGTCGGCTCGCGGGCACCTGCGGTTCGTCGGCGGTCTTCGCGTTCTATCCGAACAAGCAGATCACGTCGGGCGAGGGCGGGCTGCTCGTCACGAACGACAGCGACCTGGCGGCGGTGGCCCGCTCGCTCCGGAACCAGGGGCGCGACGAGTCCGGCGCCTGGCTGCACCACGTGCGGCTCGGCTACAACTACCGCCTCGACGAGATGAGTGCCGCACTCGCGCTCGTGCAGTTCGACCGGCTCCACGAACTCCTCGAGAAGCGTGCGCGCGTCGCGGCCTGGTACACCGAACGGCTGGCGGACGTCGCCGCGCTCGAACTCCCGCACGTGGCCCCCACCACCACCCGCATGTCGTGGTTCGTCTACGTGCTCCGCACCCGGCGAGCTGCCGATCGCGACCGGCTCGTGGCACGCCTCCGGGAGGACGGCATCCCGTCGCGGCCCTACTTCTCGCCGATCCACCTGCAGCCCTTCTACCGCACGCAGTTCGGGTACACCGAGGGCGCGTTCCCGGTCTGCGAGGACTGGGGCAGCCGCGCCCTTGCCGTGCCGTTCTCCAGCGTCATGTCGGCCGAGCAGGTCGACGTGGTCTGCGATTCCGTGAGGCGGGCCCTGAAGGCCTGACGACGTGCTCGCTGCCCTCATCCGCCTCCGGCGCCCGATCGTCATCGCGATCCACCTGGCCCTGATCGTCGCGGCCAGCTTCGGCGCGTTCTGGCTGCGGTTCGACGGCGCGATCCCGCCGCGGCAGTGGGACAACTTCCTCAGCATGCTGCCGTGGCTGCTCGCGGTGCGCATGGCGACGTTCGTCCCGTTCCGCCTCTACCAGGGGCTGTGGCGGTACACGAGCCTCTGGGATCTGCTGAACATCCTGTCGGCTGTCGGCGTGAGCACCAGCATCTTCTTCGTGCTCGTCCGGTACATCCTCGGGAACGTCAGCTATCCCCGCTCGGTCTTCCTCACCGACTCGGTGCTGCTGGTGTGCGGGCTCGCGGCGGTGCGGCTGGTCCGGCGTTTCTACCGCGACTTCCGGTGGCGTGCGAGCGGCAGCCGGATCCTGATCTTCGGAGCGGGCGACGCGGGCGAAATGATCGTCCGCGACATGAAGAACAACCCGTTCTACCAGTACCAGCCCGTGGGCTTCATCGACGACGACCCGAGCAAGGCGGGCCGCCGCATCCACGGCGTGCCGGTGCTGGGCACGCGCGCGTCGCTCGACACCGTCATCCGCGACTACCGGCCCGATGAAGCGGTCATCGCGATGCCGCGCGTGGCGCCGTTCGTGCTGCGCCAGCTGGTGGATTCCCTCCAGCCCTACAAGCTGCCGATCAAGACGCTGCCCAACCTGAGCGACGTCCTGAACGGCCGCATCACGGTGAACGAGATCCGCAATCTCTCGCCCGAGGACCTGCTCGCGAGGCCGCCGGTCGGACTCCCACACGAGGCGGTCCGGCAGCTGATTGCGGGCCGGCGCGTGCTCGTCACGGGTGCCGGCGGATCCATCGGTTCCGAACTGTGCCGGCAGATCGCCGCGCTGGACCCGGCGCACCTGGTGATGCTGGACCAGTACGAGAACGGCCTCTTCGCGGTCGAAGCCGAGATTCGCGACCGCTGGCCCTCGGTGCCACACGACGTCGTCCTGGCGAGCGTCACCGATCGCAACCGGATCGACGATGTGATGGGGCAGTTCCTGCCCGAACTCGTGTTCCACGCCGCGGCACACAAGCACGTGCCGCTCATGGAGGCGAACCGCTGCGAAGCGGTCAAGAACAACGTCGTCGGCACCCGCACGGTGGCCGAGGCGGCCGACCGTCACGGGGTGGAACGGTTCCTCCTCATCTCGACGGACAAGGCGGTCAACCCGGTCAGCGTGATGGGCGCCACCAAGAAGGTCGCCGAACGCGTGGTCCAGTACCTGGGCAGCCGGAGCCGCACCTGCTTCGTGGCCGTGCGTTTCGGCAACGTGCTGAACAGCAACGGCAGCGTCGTCCCGGTCTTCATGGAACAGATCCGGCGCGGCGGCCCGGTCACGGTGACGCATCCCGAGATTCGGCGCTTCTTCATGCTGATCCCGGAGGCCGTGCAACTGGTGCTGCATGCGGCCACGCTCGGTACCAGCGGCGCCATCTACACCCTCGAGATGGGCGAGCAGGTCAACATCGCGGACATGGCCCGGAACCTCATCAGGCTGTCCGGCTTCATTCCCGACGAGGAGATCCACGTGGTCTTCACGGGCCTCAGGCCCGGTGAAAAGCTCTACGAGGAACTGGTCGGCAGCGACGAGTCCACGGCGCCCGCGGCGGTTGAGAAGGTGCAGCGGATCGTTCCCGACGTGGTCCAGGACGACGCCGCCTTCGAGAGCGATCTGCGGCAGCTGGAATCGGCGGCGTTCGGTGGAGACGGTGCGGCGGTCACCGGGATCCTCCAGCGGATCGTGCCGACCTTCACCCCGATGCCGGCGCCCGTGAGTGCCGCGCCGACGATCCTGCGAGAGCCGCCGACGGTCGCCAAGCGATGACACCGACGGTCTGGGTTCTGCTGCCCGCGTTCAACGAAGCCGACAGTCTCCCGAAGCTGCTGCCGAAGATCGAGACGCTGCTGGACAGCGGCGTTCGCGCCCGCGTGGTCGTGGTGGACGACGGGAGCCGCGACGACACGCCGAACGTGCTTCGCGCGTACGCGGGGCCGCTGCCGCTCGACGTGATCACGCACAGCATCAACCGCGGCCTTGGGGAGACCGAGCGCGACGGCTTCGAGTTCGTCGCGGCGGCCGCCAGCGACGAGGACTACATCGTCCGCCTGGACTGCGACGACACGCACGAGCCCGAGTACGTCCTCGCGATCATCAAGAAGCTTGCCGAGGGCTACGACGTCGTCTCGGCCTCGCGGTTCCGCCCGGGCGGGGGACAGGTCGGCGTCAACGGGTACCGCGCGACGATCAGCCTGCTCGCGAACCTGTTCATGGGGGTGGTGTTCCGGATTCCGGGCCTGCGCGACTGCTCGTGCGGCTTCCGCGGCTACCGGGCCGCGGTGGTGAAGCAGGCGGTGGCCACCTTCGGCAACAACTTCATCCAGCTGAAGGGGCTCGGCTTCACGTCGACCCTCGAAGTCATCGTGAAGCTGCGGCTGCTCGGCTGCCGCTTCGCCGAGGTGCCCTTCACGCTGCGCTACGACCAGAAGACGAGCAGCAGCAAGATGATCGCGAGTGTCACGTCGCTCGGGTACCTGATCATGGCCGTGCTCTACCACTGGCCGTTCGGCGGGTGGCGATCACAGTGGAAGCAGCGCAGGCGCCTCGGTGACGCCGCCGCGTCGCGCAGCTTCCCCAGCCGGGTCGGGTTCTGACCCGTGTGCGGCATTGCCGGCATCGTGCACCACGACGGCGCGCGCACGGTCGAGCGCGCGCGCCTCGAGGCGATGAATGCCGCGCAGCGCCACCGCGGACCTGACGACGAAGGGCTGATGGTGGAGGGGCGCGTGGGCCTGGCCCATCGGCGCCTGTCCATCTTCGACTGTTCCCCGGCCGGGCGGCAGCCGATGTCCAACGAAGACGGCTCGCTCTGGGTCGTCTTCAACGGCGCCATCTACAACTTCCCCGAGCTTCGCGAGGAACTCGAACAGGCCGGGCACCGGTTCCGCTCCAGCACCGACACCGAGGTGATCGTCCACGCGTACGAGCAGTGGGGCGCGTCGTGCGTGGACCGTTTCAACGGCATGTTCGCGTTCGCGATCTGGAGCCAGCGCGACAACACCCTCTTTGCCGCGCGTGACCGCTTCGGCGTCAAGCCGTTCTACTTCGTCCACACGCCCACGACCTTCGGCTTCGCGTCCGAGATCAAGGCGCTGCTGGCGGCCGGACTCGTCGCGCCAGCCGCCAGTCCGGAAGGCCTGGCCGACTACGCCACGCTGCAGTTCTGCATCGGCAGCAAGACGATGTTCCGCGGCGTCGAACGGCTGGAGCCCGGGTCGCTGCTGACGCTGCACCCGGACGGCCGGCTCGAGACGCGGCGCTACTGGACACTCGATTTCACCATCCACGAGCCCGCGTCCGAGGAGGCCTGCCGTGAGCAGCTGCGCTGGCTCCTGCGCGACGCCGTGCGGCTCCAGCTGCGTTCGGACGTGCCGCTCGGGGCTCACCTGAGCGGGGGGCTCGACTCGTCGCTCGTGTCATCGCTGGCCGCGTCGACGATCTCCGGCCAGCTGCGCACGTTCAGCGGCGGGTTCCGCGAGAGTGCCGCCTACGACGAAACGGGGTACGCGCGCGCCGTGGCCGCCGACATCGGCGCCGTACACAGCGACGTCTTTCCCGACGAGCAGGCGTTCGTCGACCTGCTGCCGACCCTCATCTACCACCTCGACGAGCCGGTCGCCGGTCCGGGCGCGTTTCCCCAGTGGGCCGTCTCCCAGCGTGCCTCCCGCGACGTGCGGGTCGTGCTCGGCGGACAGGGCGGCGACGAGCTGTTCGGCGGGTACACGCGCTACCTGGTGGCGTATCTCGAGGCGTGCATCCGCGGCGCCATCGACGGCACGCACAGGCGCGAGCGCTACGTCGTCACGTTCGAGTCGATCGTGCCGAACCTCGCGCAGCTGCAGGGCTACGAGCCGCTGCTGCGCCACTTCTGGCGCGACGGGCTCTTCGAGCCGCCGGACCGCCGCTACTTCCGCCTGGTCGACCGCGGCGCCGTGGCTCGGGCGTGCCTGACCCCGGGTGTCGCCGACGGCCCCGCCGGGTACAGCGTGTGGGAGCAGTTCGCCGCGCAGTTCAACAGCGGCGAGTGCGGCTCGCTCATCAACCGGATGACGCACTTCGACTCGCAGACGCTGCTGCCCTCGCTGCTGCAGGTCGAGGACCGCGTGAGCATGGCCGCGTCCATCGAGAGCCGCGTGCCGCTTTTGGACCACCGCATCGCGGAGATGGCCGCGTCGGTGCCGCCGTCGCTGAAGTATGCGGGCGGACGCTCGAAGCACATCCTGCGCGAGGCGGCTGCGGGCATCGTGCCCGATCTCGTGCTGCAACGCACCGACAAGATGGGCTTCCCGGTGCCCCTGCGGCCGTGGGCTGCACGAGGGCCGGTTCGCGAGTTCGTTCACGATATCCTGCTCGGACCGACGGCACGCCGCCGCGGCCTCTTCGACGTCGGCGTCGTCGAAGCGCACCTGGCCGCGTCGACGCTGCCCGAGCGTGACCTGTGGGGCCTCCTCTGCCTCGAACTCTGGATGCGTGCCTTCATCGATGGCGGTTACACGACTCCGGCAGTCGATTGACGACGCAGCCCTGCAGCTGCTGAACCAGGTCGATCGCGACCCGTACTCGCGGCTGCGTGGGTGCTGCGACCGGCGGTTCTGGGGCTGGAAGCTCGTCGACTTCCCGGATGCGACCCTGCAGCGCACCGTCCAGCCGCTCGCCTGGATGCTGGCCCACGCACCCGGCCACCTGCCCGTGCCCGACGACGACGTGGCCGACGCCATCGTCAGCGGCCTGCTCTACTGCGGGGAGATCCAGCACGGCGACGGGTCGTTCGATCAGGCGTACCCGCAGGAACACAGTGTGGCTGGCACCGCGTTCCTGCTCGACTCCGCGATCGCGGCGTACACGGTGGTGGGCGAGCGTTGTGCGGCGTCCGAGCGTACGCGGATTCTCGACACCTTTCAGCGGGCGGCCGCGTTCCTGTGCCGCCAGGACGAAACGCACGGCGTCATCGCCAACCATGTGGCCGGATCGATTCTCGCGCTGCTGCGTGCCGAATCGCTGCTGCAGGACGGGGCGTCAGGAGCCCGGGCTGACCGGCTGCTGCAGCACCTGCTCGACTCCCAATCGCGCGAAGGCTGGTTCCCCGAGTACGACGGGTGCGATCCCGGGTACCTCTCGCTCTGCGTCTACTACCTCGCGCAGGTCCGAACCCTCCGTCCGTCTGCCCGCCTGACCGAGGCGCTCACCCGCGCGGTCACGTTTCTCTCGCACTTCATCCACCCGGACGGCACCTTCGGCGGCGTCTACGGAAGCCGGCGGACCGCTGTGTACTACCCGGGCGGCGTGGCCATGCTGAGCGCCGAACTGCCACTCGCGGCGCGGATGACCACCGTCATGCTGCGCGCAGCGGACAGCCGTCGCCTGCTCGGGCCGGGGCAGCCGGACGCGGGCAATGCCGTGCCGGTGCTCGCCAGCTACCAGCTCGCGCTGCAGCATGCGCAGGACGACGCCGGTACGATCCCCGACGCGAGCCTGCTCCCGTTCGAGCGCGGCGGCCGCGCCGATTTTCCAGAGGCCGGGCTGTACGTCAGGTCATCGTCGGCCGTGTGGGCCGTGGTCGGCACCGCGAACGGCGGAACGGTGTCTGCCTGGGACCGCAGGACCGCGCGCCGTGTCTGCGACGACGGCGGGTGGGTGGCAGAGTCCGGGAGCCAGCGTTGGACGACGCAGTCGACCGCGGCGCATCCGGTCGAGGCCACCGACGACAGCGTGCAGGTGACCAGCGGCTTCCGGCGGATGCAGCAGCGCATCCCGACCGTGCCCACGATGACCGCCCTGCGCCTGGCAGGCGCGCTCCTCCGCTGGCCCGCGATCGGCGAACGGGTGAAGCGGCTGCTGGTGCACCTGCTGCTGCGCGTGGGCAAGCCGGTGGAGGCGACGGTGCAGCGCACGGTGATCATTTCCGACCGGGGGATCGACGTGCACGATGTGCTGTCGGGAAGCCGGTCGTTCTGGGCGCCGCTGACGAGGCTGTCGTGCGGCCGCCCGTTCAGTGCGATCCACATGGCGTCGGCCGGGTACGTCGTGCACCGCGCGCAGCGTCCGTCCGTGACGGAGGCCGATCTGCGGGTACTCGCGGCCACGGGCACGTACAATGTCAGTTCCTCGACCCGGGTGGAACATCAGGATGAACGACCCAGCTGACATGCCGGCCACGGCGGCTCGAACCGCCGGCGGCGACGCGGCACGGACGACGGCCGGACGCGCGCACATAGTGGAGCGCGGGGCGGTCTTCGCGCTGGTGGCGGTCCAGGCCGCGATCCTCCTTTCCCGGATCACCTCGCCGTTCACCGAGCCGGCGGCATACGGGCGGTCGTGCGTGAACGCGACCATCGCCCGCAACTTCTTCGAGCAGGGGATGCACTTCCTGTATCCCCAGCTGGACTACGGCCCGGCGCCCGGCTATGCCGCTCTGGAGTTTCCGCTCGTCCCGTACATGGCGGCCGCACTCTACTGGCTGGCCGGCGTGCACGAGTGGATCGGTCGTGGCATTCCGGCGGCCTTCGGGCTCGGGACGACCGTGGTGGTATGGCTCATCGCGCGTGAAGTGACCACGCACCGGGCGGCGCGCATCGCGGCGGTCGCCATCATGGTGCTCTCGCCGACCTTTGCGTTCTTCTCGCGCGTGTTCCAGTCCGACTCGGTCATGGTGTTCTTTGTCGTACTAGCTTTGTGGCTCCTGCTGCGTGCCCGGCGAGACGAGTCGCCGCGGGTCTTCGTGGCGGCGTGCGCGGCGTGCGCCGTGGCCATGCTGCTGAAGCCGAGCAGCCTCGTGCTGCTGCCCGCGCTGGCGCTCGTCTGTCTGTCGGCGCGGCGCCACGGCATTGCGCGCGCGATGTGGCTGTGTGGAACGACGGTGGTCCCGGTTGCGGCGTACTACCTGTTCGCACGGACCATCAACACGTACCCCGAAACGCTGGGGCTCGATGCCGTGGTTCAGCGGGCCACGTTCAGCCGCATGCTGCAGCTGACCTACGACGTCCAGATCGCGAAGGACATCGTGCAGGCCGTCACACCCGCGGGCATCGTGGCACTGGCATGCGGCGTGGCGCTGGCGCTGCGCAGGGCCGAGCGGTGGTTCCTCGTGCTGTGGGCGCTGGGCGCGGCGGGGCTGAACCTCCTGTTCAACGAGGCGCTGTCGCACCACGAGTACTACCAGCTGATCTGGGTGCCGCTCGCGGCACTGGCAGCGGCCATCACCGTGGAGGAGGCGTCGGCCTCTCCTCGGCTCTCGGATGGGATGCCCCGCCTGGCGGTGTTGGGCGTGGCGCTGCTGCTGGTCGCCGGGAGTGCGGCGCTCTCATGGCGGTTCCTCGCGCTCCGTCTCACGCTGCCGCCCGCCGCCACGCAGCGCCTGGCCGCGGCCCGCCTCGTGGAAGAACATACGCCAGCCGACGCGCAGGTGGCCGTCGAGGAGATCGATCTCCTGTACTACTCGCACCGGCGCGGATGGCCGTACGGTCGTGATACGGGCGAGCCGATCTCGCCCGAGCAGATCCGTGGTGTCGCCGGGCGTGGCGTCGAGTTCCTGCTCGTGTCCGATCCCGAGGGCACGCTGTCCGACGAGGCGCGGCGCTATCTGGGCGAGCACGCCGTCCTGCAGGCCCGCGGCGAGCGGGCCATGCTCTGGCGCCTCGCCCGGGACTGACAGGTGGGCATCACGACCTCGGACCGCCTTACGCGCCAGCTGGTGCTCGTCTCGCTGATGGCCGCACTCGTGGCCGGACGGCAGTTCATGCGTCCGGAAACGGGGTGGGCCATGGCCGCGGCGTTCGTGGTCACGGCGAGTGTCTCGCTGGTGTCGGCCAGGGCTGCGGCCGCCATCGTGCTCGTCACCGCCTTCATCGCGCCCGCGCTCGTCGTGCTCGGACTCGGCTTCTACTACGGGCCTGAGGCCTACGTCTGGAATGCGGCGCTTGCGGCACTCGTGGCCGTCCGATCCTGGAACCGGCCGTGGGCCATTCCGTCGCCCATGCGCGCGCCGCTCGTCACGTGGGCGCTCGTCGTGGCCTGCACCTGGCCCGTGGTCCTGCTGCGCGAAGCGAACTTCTCGCCGGCGCTCATGCAGGCCGATGGCCGCTTCGCCGGCTCCGTCTGGATCGCGGCGAGCTGGATCGGGACCGTCGCGTCGAACCACATGCTCGGCATCCTCTGGTTCGACTGGATGTTCCGCGAATGTGTCGAGGGTTCGGCGCCGTTCGAGTCGGTCGTCGCGAGACCGATGCTGGTCAGCTGGCTGGCGACCATCGCGCTCGGTGTGTACCAGGCCACCGTGAACATGGCGTTCGTGAACGGGGGCGCTCACCTCGGCCTGGGCCGTGCGTCCGGCGGGCTCATGGACGCGAATCCCTATGGGGCCGTCGCCGCGCTGCTGGGACCGATTGCCTATGTGCTCGCGACCCGGTCGTCGCTTCGCGGTCGCCGCGCACTCGCGGTCGCCGCACTCGCGCTGTCGTGGTACGGCATGTGGGTGTCCGGGTCGCGCGGGGCGTTCGGGACGGCGGTGATCGGCCTGCTGGCGGTGGCGTGGGCCGAGGCGACTGGCGACGCCAGAAAACGCCGGTGGACCCTCGCCGGGCTCGGCCTGGCGGTGGCGCTCGTGGCGGTGCTCACGTGGGCGGCGCCTGTCGCCAACTCACCGATTCAGCGCCTCGCGCCGCTCTTCAGGGGCCTCAGCGACGTTCCGCTGTCGACGTTCCTCTCCGAGCGGTGGGATCCCTACTTCTACGGGCACACCGCCTGGCGCGCGCTGGAGGACTCGCCGCTCGTCGGCATCGGCCTCGGCACCTTCCCCAGCGTTGTCGGGGCCTACTCGACGCTGCTCGGACATCCGCCGCTCGTCGTCGACAACGCGCAGAACTGGTTCCGGCACCAGTTCACCGAACTGGGCCTGCTCGGCAGCCTGGGCTGGGCGTGCTGGGTGTTGTGCGCGGGCGTGCTGCTCGTGTCGCGCTCGAGAGAGGTGTCGGCCGGGCGCGTGGCGAAGGGGGCCGTGGCGGCGTCGGCCGCGGTGTCGCTGATCGGCATGCCCGGGCAGAGCATCGCGTTCATCCTGGTGTTCTGGACCTGTGCGTTCTTTCTCTGGCAGATGGTGGAGCCGCGCTGGCCGCAGGCCCTGCTCCGGCTGGACGGCGTGCGCCTGCTGCCGCCTGCGATCGCGCTGCTCTGTGCCGCGGGTACCGTGTACGTGGGGATGACCACGTTCGCCCCGGCCCGCCGCGCCGCACGCTTCGGTGAGTTCTACGGCGCCGCCGCGGCAGACTTCGCCTCGACGGAGAGCAGCGGCCACTTCACGATGAAGGGACCGCGAGCCATCGCCGTGGTGCACCCCGCGTCCAGCTTCGTGAAGATCACCGTTTCACGTGAGGGTCTGGACGGCGGGAGCACTCCGGTACGTGTGGCGGTCGATCGCGCCGTCCCCGTGGACACCGTGTTGGGCGCGGAGCCTGCGGTGCAGTACGCGACACTGCGCCTTGTCGACCGCGGCGTCGTCATCGACGCGCGCGCCCCAGGGGCGCCGACGGGCGGCCTGCGCATCGACTGGGAGTTCCTGCCGCCGCCGCGCTAGGCCGCGCGGCACGCAAGCGTCTGGACGTGTCAGCGGCCGATCATGCCCGCGGCCGGGCTGCTTGCCGTCGCGTACGCCTTGCGCGGGATCCGCCCCGCGGTGAACGCCAGACGCCCGGCACGCACCGCCAGCTTCATGGCTTCGGCCATCGCCACGGGATTCTGCGCGCCGGCGATCGCCGTGTTCATCAGCACGCCGTCCGCGCCGAGTTCCATGGCCAGCGACGCGTCCGATGCCGTGCCGACGCCCGCGTCCACGATGAGCGGCACCGAGATGAACTCGCGGATGATGCGGATGTTGTTCGGGTTCTGGATGCCGAGGCCTGAGCCGATCGGGGCGCCGAGCGGCATCACCGCGGCGGCGCCGGCGTCCACGAGCTTGCGGCAGACGATGAGGTCGTCGGTGGTGTAGGGCAGCACGACGAACCCTTCCTTCACGAGCGTCTTCGTGGCGGCGATGAGCGCTTCGTTGTCGGGGAAGAGCGTCGCTTCGTCCCCGATCACCTCGAGCTTCACCCAGTTCGACAGCCCCGCCTCACGACCGAGGAACGCCGTGCGCACGGCCTCGTCTGCCGTGTAGCAGCCGGCGGTGTTCGGCAGCAGGAAGATCTTCGACGTATCGATGTAGTCGAGCAGCGATTCCTTCGAGCGGTCCGAGATGTTCACGCGGCGGACCGCCACCGTCGCCATGTCGGCACCCGAGGCTTCGTGCGCGGCCTGCATGATCGTGTGCGACGGGTACTTGCCCGTGCCGACGATGAGGCGTGACGCGAAGGTGCGGCCGGCGATGACCAGATTGTCCATTCCGCGATTCTAGCGCATGGGCCCGGGGCGCCTCTCGAAGACGCAGATCTCGCCGAACCGGTAGAGCGGACGCAGGCCGATGCGCGCCATGGCGTCGCATTCCCCGGCGCCCATGCCGACCGTGTGCGTGACGCCGTACTCATCCGCGGCAGCGTCGAAGGCGTCGGTCCGGCCGGCGGCGATGTCGGCGAGCATGGCGTCCCTCGCGGCGATGCGCGGCGCCGCGGGCAGGTAGGGGTTCGACCAGTTGGCATTCACACCAACGACACGGTGCCCCGACGGCGCAATCACCTCGAGCGTCAGCCCGCGTGAGCCCAGCACGACGCTGTCGTACGGCACCGACTTGCGAAGGAAGGCCGCGGTGTCGTTCAGGTCGGTCCTGCGGTCGGCCGCCACACCGCGCCCGTAGACGAAGTCGAAGCGGTTCCTGTAGGTCGGGAGCCACCACACCGCGCCCGCGAGCACCACCACAGGAAGGGCGACAGCAGCCACCCGGGCGGGCAGTCGCTGGAGCGGCCAGGCCAGCGCGGCACCCGCGAAGAGCGTTGCGGCCGCCATCGCGTAGCGCCAGAAGTGAAAGGTGGGCACGAAGGCTGGCAGCGAGGTGCCTTCACGCAGCAGGCCGTAGGCCATGAACAGGAGGGCCGCACCCGCCCAGGCATACGCCACCCTCGAGCGCATGAGGAACGCGCCGGCCACGCCGCCCAGCAGGAGAAGCGCATGCGAGCCGAGTTCGCTGACGATGCCCCCGCGGGTCGTCGGGGCCCAGGCCCACGCCACACCGGCCTCGTTGACGACATGCAGGTGGTAGTGACCAGCGATGGACACGAGGAACGGGCTGGCCACCAGCGCTGCGGCGGCACCGGCGAGGAGCAGATGCCTGGGACGCAGCATGACGAGCGCCACACCGCCGAGGAGCAGCGCGGGCGCCGTGTGCGCGAGGAACGCGAGCCCGGCCAGCGCGCCTGCACCGAGCGCGGCGAGGTCCGTTCCGCGCCGGCGCGCTTCGTCGAGGGCCAGCAGGCCGAGGAACCCGAGGCCCTGCGCGAAGGTGGCGACGAACAGCCACGGTGAGTATGTGGCGCAGGTCAGCGACGGGTCGGTCCGGCAGTTGACGAAGAGCAGCAGGCCGAGCGCGATGAGTGCCGCCTGGCGCCCGGCCACACGGACGCCCAGCACGTAGAAGGCCACAGGCCCGAGCAGGTTCAGCCACGGCCCGTACTGCACGTGCGCGACCCACGCAGGAACACCGGCCGCCAGCGCGATGAAGGCGACCAGCCACGAGACGAGCGGGTTGTACCAGACCCACTCACCGGCGTAGTACGGATCGCTCAGCGGGTGTCCGTTCAGGACCGTCTGCGCCTGCGCGATGTCGCGGAAATGATCGCCGTCGTAGGGCCAGCTCAGCCCGGACACGACACCGAGCGCCACGCTCAGTGCGAGCGCGATGAGCACCGCTGCGGCGAAGTCGGATACGTTCCGACGTGAGACCTGAGAACTCAGAACCTAGAACTTAATACAAGTTCTCCAGTTCACTTCTAAGTTCTCACTTCTCACTTCAGGAGGGTTCTCCTCCCCCGACGAAGTTCACGATTTCGACCGTGTCGCCCTCGTTGACGGCGGTCGAGTCGTAGGTGGCGCGCCGCACGATGACGAGGTTGTGCTCGACGGCGACCCGGCGTGGGTCGATCTCGAGCCGGGTCAGCAGGCCGGAGACGGTGGTTGGGGCGGGGAGTTCGAAGGGTTCGCCGTTCAGCGTGATCTTCACGGGACGTGTCGTTTCACTGCGCCGAGCGGAGCGCCAGCGCGAAGTTGCCGACCGGGAGGTCGGCCTGGAGCTTCAGGGGCAGCCGGCGCGCATCGGTGGAGATCCACGCGCCGACGTTCTGGCCCGCCGCCTGGCCGGCCATGTCCGTGATGGCGACGCGCAGCGGCCACGCCTCGATCTGCCCGATCGGGACCTTGAGCGGCGCGGGCGTACCCACGTCGAACTTCACGTTGTAGAGGAGCCCGCTGTCGGCCACCGGCACCGTCACGCTGTAGCCGGGCTTCAGCGGCATGGTCCGCAGCACGTACAGGGTGGAGAGTCCGTCCTGCACGTTCTTCGGGATCGGGAACTGCAGCGTGGCCTGGTACTGTTGTTCGTACTGGGCGCGGTCGGAGGTCCGGTTGAATTCCGTGGCCTCGTAGATCTTCCGATTGCCTTCCTCGGTGTAGAGCGAGGTGCGCTGCGACAGCGTGGTGAAGCTGTCGAGCAGCGCGTCCATCTTGTAGTAGACCGGGTAGAAGCGTGCCACCAGCGGAATCGGCCGGCCTTCGGCCACGAGGTAGTACGCGGTCGAGTTGTACGAGGCCTGCCGCTTCTCGACGACGCGGCTGGTGGCGGTGCCGGCGACCAGGTAGTTCGACCAGGCGACGTCGAAGGTGAGCGACTCGCCGACCCGGAAGGGCACGGCCGCTTCCTTCCTCGGCGCTGGCGCCGGTTTCGGGGCTGCGGGCTTCGGGGGCGCGGGTGCGGCCCTGCGCACGGGCGGGCGGGTCGTTTGCGGCGCCTGCTGCGCGGACAGCTGCAGGGCCGTGGCGAAGACGGCGAGCGTCGCGCAGAGTGAAACAACAGCACGCATGGGGCTATTCTATGGTGATACCACCCATGACGAACACGACGGATACACCTGTGCCGCAGATGCCCCTGGGCGTCCCCGGATATACCTACGCCGACCTCTACGATGCCGAACGGCTTGCCTCGCTGTACGACCGCTTCTGTGAGGAGGTCCAGGCTGCGGATGCGCCGTTCTGGACCGAGTGGGACGCGTATCGGCAGGCGCCCGACGCGCCGCGCCCGGCAACCGAACTGTCGAGCCTGCTGACCCGCATGGCTCCCCACGTGAGCCGGTTCGTCGAACGGCTCTTCCAGGTTGGCGATGCGACGGCGGCGATTCGCGCGGCCACGCGCGATCAGGACGATCTCTTCCGCTTCAAGGTGGACTTCGTCAGGCGTCGTGCCCTGCCGCTCGTGAAGGGCGGCGCACACGTCGAGGTGAGCGAGGCCGACAATGCGGCCGTGCGGCGCCTGGCGGGCGTGGACCTGAGCGCGGCAACGGTGTCGGCCTCCGGTCCCGACGTGGAACTGGCGATTGCCCGTGCGGGCTGCGCCCTGCTCGATGCGGAGAAGACGGACAAGGCGGCAGCCGCGGACGACATCGAGGCGCTGAAGCGCTGGTGCGCCGCGCGGATCCACGACGCGGCCTACAGGCACTGGGTGGTGTTCCGCTTCCCGGAGAATCTCGAGCCGTGGAACCTCGTCCCGGTGGAGCGCGTGAATGCGCTCGTGCCGGAGCAGATGATCGGTCCCGACCGCACGCTGCGCCGCCGCGACGGCTTCAAGCTGACCGATGCCCGCGCGCGCAACCGCGAAGTGCTGAGCGAGATCCATTACTGCGTGCTCTGCCATGAGCGCGACAAGGACTCGTGCTCGAAGGGCTACAAGGAGCCGGCCGCCAAGGGCAACACGGACGTCCCCGCGAAGATCGCCGTGAACGCCCTCGGCATCGAGCTGAACGGCTGCCCGCTCGACGAGAAGATTTCCGAGATGCACACGCTCCGCAAGTCGGGCGATGCCATCGGCGGGCTGGCGCTCATCACCATCGACAACCCGATGTGCCCCGGCACCGGCCACCGCATCTGCAACGACTGCATGAAGGGGTGCATCTACCAGAAGCAGGAGCCGGTCAACATCCCGCAGATCGAGACCGGTGTGCTGACCGACGTGCTGAAGATGCCGTGGGGCGTCGAGATCTACGGCCTGCTCACGCGCTGGAATCCGCTCAACGCGCGGCGGCCGTACGCGCTGCCGTACAACGGGAAGAACGTCCTCGTGGTCGGGCTCGGCCCGGCCGGGTACACGCTCTCGCACTACCTGGTGAACGAGGGCTTCGGCGTCGTCGGCATCGACGGCCTGAAGATCGAGCCGCTGCCGTCAGACCTCGTGGGCACCGCGACCAGCGCGCCGCGGCCGATCCGCGACTGGAGCGAGATCTACAGCCCGCTCGACGAGCGCGTGCTCGAGGGCTTCGGCGGCGTGTCGGAATACGGCATCACCGTCCGCTGGGACAAGAACTTCCTCACGCTGATTCACCTGACGCTCGCCCGTCGCCGCGGGCTGCGCATCTACGGCGGCATCCGCTTCGGCGGCACGCTGCCGATCGAGGACGCGTGGCAGTACGGGTTCGATCATGTGGCGATCGCCGCCGGCGCCGGGCGCCCGACGATCATCGACATGAAGAACAACCTCATTCGCGGCATCCGCAAGGCGAGCGACTTCCTGATGGCGCTGCAGCTGACCGGCGCGTTCAAGCGCGAGGCGCTGCCGAACCTGCAGGTGCGGCTGCCTGCCGTCGTCATCGGCGGCGGCCTGACGGCGATCGATACCGGCACGGAGCTGATGGCGTACTACCCGGTGCAGGTGGAGAAGATCCTCCTGCAGTACGAGTCGCTCGTTGAGGCTCATGGCGAGGCGGCGGCACGCGCCGCGTACGACGCGGAGGAACTCGGCACGCTCGACGAATTCTGCGCGCACGGTCGTGAGGTGCGCGCCGAGCGGGCACGCGCCGCGGCCGCCGGTGAGGCCCCGAACTTCGTGCCGATGCTCCGCGCCTGGGGCGGAGTGACCGTGGCGTACCGCAAGCGGATGGTCGACTCGCCGGCGTACCGCCTCAACCACGAGGAGATCATCAAGGCGCTCGAGGAGGGGATTTCGTTCACCGAGAACGTGAACCCGATCGAGGCGGTGCCCGACGAGTTCGGCGCGCTGAAGGAAGTGATCTTCAGCCGGGAGGGCCAGGAAAGCCGGGAAGGCCAGGACAAGACGCTGACGCTGCCAGCGCGGTCGTTGATGGTGGCCGCGGGCACGTCGCCCAACGTCACGTACGAAAAGGAAGCGCCGGGGCACTTCAGGCTCGACGCGAAGAAGAAGTTCTTCCAGGGGCATCGGGCCGAGAAGGGCGATAACGGCCAGTTCACGCTCGTCGAGGACGGGAAGGGGTTCTTCACCTCCTACCAGCACGACGGGAAGTTCGTGAGCTACTACGGCGATAACCATCCGCGCTTCGCGGGCAACGTCGTCAAGGCGATGGCGTCGGCGAAGGCG
The DNA here is from genome assembly GCA_046331345.1 of Vicinamibacterales bacterium. Taxonomy (GTDB): domain Bacteria; phylum Acidobacteriota; class Vicinamibacteria; order Vicinamibacterales; family CAVVIG01; genus CAVVIG01. Next base: position 49,424 of record JAXLRA010000015.1, read on the forward strand.
GGCTACCCGAAGGTGGTCGAACTGTTCGCCGACCACGTGAAGCAGCTCGATCCGGCCGGACAGGCTGCGCGTGATGCGCAGTGGCAGGCGTTCGGTGACCGGCTCGACCGCGAGCTGCTCGCGGAGGTGGTGGACGTCGTCCGGTTGACCCCGACCATCGTCGAGGTGATCGTGAAGGCGCCGGCGGCCGCGCGGCACTTCGAGCCGGGCCAGTTCTATCGCCTGCAGAACTTCGAGACGGCCGCGCACCGTGTGGACGAGAACGGCCGCCGCATCCCGCTCCTGATGGAAGGGCTGGCCCTGACCGGTGCGTGGGTGGACAAGGACAAGGGCCTGCTCTCGATGATTACCCTCGAGATGGGCGCGTCGAGCCGCCTGGTGGCGTACCTGAAGAAGGGCGAGCAGGTGGTGGTGATGGGGCCGACCGGTGCCCCGACCGAAATCCCCGAGCACCAGAACGTGCTGCTGCTCGGTGGCGGCCTGGGCAACGCCGTGCTCTTCTCGATTGCGAAGGCGCTGCGCACGCGCGGCAACCGCGTGCTCTACTTCGCCGGCTACAAGAACGGCGCGGACCTCTTCAAGCGCGAGGAGATCGAGGCGGCCACCGACCAGGTGATCTGGAGCTCCGACATGGGGCCGGAGATTCCGCCCGGTCGCCCGCAGGACTCCCACTTCCGCGGCAACATCGTCCAGGCGATGCTCGCCTACAACGCAGGCCAGCTCGGAGAGCAGCTCATTCCGCTGACGACGGTCGACCGCATGATCGTCATCGGGTCGGACCGCATGATGGCCGCGGTGAAGGCCGCGCGGCACACGACGCTCGCGCCGTTCCTCAAGAAGGAGCACGTGGGCATCGGCAGCATCAACTCACCGATGCAGTGCATGATGAAGGAGGTCTGCGCGCAGTGCCTCCAGAAGCACGTGGATCCGGTCACCGGCAAGGAGACCGTCATCTTCTCGTGCTTCAACCAGGACCAGGAACTCGACTTCGTCGACTTCCCGAACCTGGCCGCCCGCCTGCGGCAGAACACGGTGCAGGAGAAGCTCGCCAACCAGTTCTTCGACCACCTGCTTCAGGGCGAGGGACTGGCGCACGTCTAGGGGACACGTCTCGCTTCGCTCGCCGCGCTGCCGGCTCTGGGCTCTCGACCCTGGGCCGTGTCGGCTCAATTCGCACGTAGCGCCACACTTCAGTGTGGCGCCGTCCTCAGACTCCGGCGGTCTCGCCCAGGAAGATCACGTGGCGCGGGCCGCCCTTCTTCAGCCTGGCCCTGACGCGCTCCACCCGCACGCGGAAGCCGGCGTGCCGCAGACGCTGCTCGAACTTGCGATCTTCGTGAGCCGACCACACTGCCGCGACACCACCCGGCTTCAGTGAGGCGCGGAGGACGACGAGCCCCTCGCCGGCATACAGGTTGGCGTTGGCGGCCGTCGTGAAGGCAACCGGCGCGTTGTCCACGTCGAGCAGGACACTGTCGAAGCGCCCGGGGTTCCTGCGCATCACCTCCAGCACGTCCCCCACCTCCACCACGACGCGCCGATCCTGAAGTGGATGCGCGGCCAGTGCCGCCAGCGGGCCGCGGTTCCACGTGACGATGTCGGCGATGAGTTCGGCCACGACCACGGTGGCGCCGGCCGGCAGCACGTCCAGCGCCGCCCGCACCGTGAAGCCCATGCCGAGTCCACCGACCAGGCAGCACGGCTCTGGCCGGGTGCGTGCCCGCTCGCACCCGAACTGCGCGAGCGCCTCCTCGGAGCCGTGCATGCGGCTCGACATCAGCGGCCGGCCGCTCGCGCTGATCAGGAATTCGCTGCCGTGCCGGGTGAGCACGACCTCGTCACCATCGGGAGTCGCCGTGCGCCCGAGCAGTTCCCACCGGTTCATGGACGTCCCTCGGACAGCCCGGAGCTGGCACGGCGTGCTGCGCGCGTCGGATGACGGGTCACGGCGTCGATCGTACACCGGGGCCAGTACTGGCCGCCCCGCGGCTCTCCTTCCGGCCATCGACCGCTGTCTGGTGCCCGCGGGCCGGAGGCGCCGTTGCCACGCGCCCTGACACTCGGGAAATCAACTGGTTCGGACCTCCCGCCTGCAACGTTTCACCAGTTCGCGCGTCTATTCTCCGCGTATCAGCCGGTATCCACGTCCGTCGTCCCACGTCGCGTCGTCCCGTCGTCATTCCGGTGTTACACGCAGAGCCGAGAATGTCCGTCCACGCGTGAAGAGGAGAGTCTGGAGAGTTGGCATGAACATGAACCGCAATGCCTGGATTGCAGCCCTGTCGTTCGGCCTGGTGGCCGCCGTCGCAACCCCGTCCGCCGGTCAGCCCCTGACGTTCCAGAAAGTATGGACCTATGGCCACAGCACGCCGGGCCAGGTCTCGGAGATACCGGCCTACGATGCGAGGACGAACACCGTCTGGGTGGCGGGAGTGGTCGGCGTGGACGTGATCGATGCCGCGACCGGAACCCTGGTCGATCACATCGACGTGACGAGCCACGGCTTCATCAACAGCGTGGCCATCCACAATGGCCTGGCCGCCTTCGCCGTCGAAGCGCCCGTGGACAGGCGGCTGCCTGGCAAGGTGCTGCTGTACAACACGCGCTCCCGCACGCCCGTGCGTGGCACCAGTGAAATCGCGGTCGGGCCGCTGCCGGACATGCTGACGTTCACGCCGGACGGCCGCCGGCTTCTGGTGGCGAACGAGGGGACGCCAAACGCCGTCGCAGACACGCCGTACGTTGCGCCAGACCCGCCGGGCAGCGTCTCGATCATCGACGTGCAGGCGCGCAGCGTCATTGCCACGGCGGGCCTGAGCGGCGTGCCGCAATACGGATCCCACCTGCGCACGAACAGCGGGATGGACTTCGAACCGGAGTACATCGCGGTCGAACCGGGCGGACGCCGCGCCTTCGTCACGCTGCAGGAAGGCAATGCGGTCGGCATCCTCGATCTGGCGGTGAATGCCTTCACGGCCATCGTCGGCCTCGGGGCCAAGGACTTCTCGGTGCCCGGCAGCGAGATCGACACCGTGGACAACGACGGACAGGTGCTCTTCCAGGCCGTTGCGGCCAAAGGGCTCTACATGCCAGATTCGATTGCGTCGTTCCGCCATCGCGGCGAAACCTTCGTTGTCACGGCGAACGAGGGCGACTTCCGGGAGGACAACGTCGACCGGTCCGCTGGCAGCACCTTCGGCGCGGCAGCACCGCTCAACCGGCTCCGCGTCGTGAACACCGAATCCTCTGCCGGAAACCTCTATGCGGCGGGCGCGCGCTCGTTCTCGATCTGGACGGCGAACGGCTCGCTGGTCTTCGACAGCGGCAACACCCTCGACGTCGAGGCGGCGGCCCGCGGCATCTACGACGACGTGCGGAGCCGCGACAAGGGCGTCGAACCGGAGGGCGTGGCCGTGCACTCGATCCGGGGGCGCCGCTATGCGTTCATCGGTCTCGAGCGGACGCTGCACAGCGCCGTCGCCGTGTTCGACATCTCCAATCCCTATGCCGTGACGTTCGTCGACATGATCGTCACGCCCGGCGACCGGGCGCCCGAGGGGCTGAAGGTGTTCACGCACCGGGGCAAGCACTATCTCGCCATCGCCAACGAAACGGCGGCGACGGGAGCGACGCTGACGAACACCACGCTGTACAGGATCGGCGTGCCCCCGCGCGGCAACCACGACGATGACGACGACCGCGAAGAGAGCGACGACGACCGGGACTGACGGAGTGGCCCATGCGCGTGCCAACGGCGCGCTTGGGCCGCAACCTCGCCAGGCCCGCTGCCAGCCAGGCAGACGCTAGGTTGAGCGGGCCGCGCGGAGCACCGCGTCGATCGAGCGCTCGACATCCTCGGCAGTCGTCGAGTGATCGCTCACCGAGATCCGCATGACGCCCTTCCCCTGCCAGGTCGAGCCGCCCATCCAGCAGGTGCCGTCCTTCTGAATCGCCGCGATCACGGCGCGCGTGCGCGCGTCGTGGTCGGCCTCCGCGCCGCCAGGAACGAGGAACCGGACGAGCACCTGGTTCAGCACGACGTCATTCAGGATGGCGACGTTCGGTTCCTGCGAGAGGCGGTCGGCGAAGCGCCGCGCATGGGCGCAGCAGCGATCGACGATGGCCTGGATGCCGCTGCGGCCGAGCGATGCGATCGCCGCGTAGACCGGGAGCGAGCGCGCACGGCGCGAGAACTCCGGGTTCCAGTCCACCGGATCGCGGTCAGTGCCCGGAGCCGCCTGCACGAGATAGGCGGCGGTAACGGTCATGGCGGCGCGGTGCGACGCTGGATGCGCGCACAGGGTGATCCCGCAGTCGAACGGGACGTTCAGCCACTTGTGCGCGTCGGTGGACCACGAGTCGGCGAGTTCGAGCCCGGGCAGCCGGGTGGGACGGCATGCGGCCGACCAGAGTCCGATTGCCCCGTCGACGTGCAGCCACGCCCCGTGCCGGTGCGCGATGGCGGCCAGTTCCTCGACCGGATCGATGGCTCCGGTGTTCACGTTGCCGGTCTGGCAGCAGACGATCGTCGGCCCCTGCGGTCCGCTCGCGAGCACACGCTCCAGATCGGCCGGTAGCATCGCCCCGTTCGCGTCAACCGCCACCTTCTCGATCCGGCGCGCCCCGAATCCGAGCAGCCGCGCGGCACGCGGCACCGTGACGTGCACTTCGTTGCCGACGATGAGCCGTACGGCCGGTGCGCCCTGGAGACCGTCGGCCTCGACGTCCCATCCGGCCTGTGCGAGCACGTGATGCCGGGCGGCGGCGAGTGCCGTGGTGTTCGCCATCTGACCGCCGGTGACGAAGGCGTACGACGTCTGAGACGGCAGCCCCAGCAGCTCCACCACCCATCGTCCTGCGATGTCCTCGACCGTCGAGGTTCCGGGCGTCGGTGCGAAGAGCCCGGTGTTCTGGTCCCACGTGGCGACCAGCCAGTCGGCCGCGAGCGCTGCTGGCACGGAGCCGCCCATCACGAAGCCGAAGAAGCGGCCCGAGTCGATCGCCATCAGTCCACCGGCTTCGAGCGTGTCGATGAGGTGCATGACGACGGCGTGCGCGGGCGCCGGGTCTTCCGGGGCGGGCCCGCCGAGGGCGTCGCGGAGTTCCGCCGCCGATGCGGTCGGTGTGACGTGTGAACCGCGCAGTGCCTGGCGATAGCGCCCGGCACGGTCGGCAACCATTCGGAGAAGTTCGGGTTCGTTCATACGTGTGTTGAGGAGGCTACGGACCGCGGACTCCCAGCGTCCGCCTCAGTATGTGGGGGCATCCCAGACGTTCTTCGTCTCGTCTCGAACACAGCTCTATGTGTCCGCCGCGCGCACGGCGGCACCGAGAAGGCCCGCGTCGGCGTTCAGGATGATGTGCACCGGCATGCGCTCGACGAGTCCGCGCATCGCTCCCTTGTCCAGGAAGGCGCGCAGGAACCGGCCATCGGTGAGCGCCGGCAGGATCTTCGGTGCGATGCCGCCGCCGATGAACAGCCCGGCCGTGGCCATCGAGAGCAGCGCGATGTTGCCGGCCACGGCGCCGTAGGCGTCGACGAAGATCTCGAGCGCCTCGGCACACCGCGCGCACCGGCCCTCGAGCGCCGCTGTCGTCAGCGCCGCTGGCGCGTCCGCGGCGTCGGGGTCGATGCCGGCCGCGCAGCCATCGGCGTGCGTGGCGCGATGCAGGTTGGGCAGCCCTCGTCCTGCAACCACGTCCTCGACCTCCGCGCGTCCGTATCGCCGCACCAGCAGCGCAAGCACCGCGACGTCGCGCTCGGTCCGCGCGGCCCAGTCGGTATGGCCGGCCTCGGTCGGCGACGGGATGAAGCGGCCATTCACGTTGTGCAGGATCGCCGCGCCAAGCCCTGTACCGGCGGCGAGCAGCCCCATGTTCCCGCCGGCCACCGGCGTGCCGGCCTGCAGCGGGCGCAGTTCGTCGCCCGTAAGGACCGGCACGGCGTAGGCCATCGCCTCCAGATCGTTCAGCAGCGAGACCCGCGGCACCCCGAACCGGTCAGCCACATCATCGGCGTCGATGGTGAAGGGCACGTTGGTCAGCGACGCGCGCGAGCCGAGCACGGGACCGGCCACGCCGAAGGCCGCCGTGCGAATCGTCTGGGGCTGGACCCGCGCCTCCGACATGAAGGCGCCGATCATCTCGCTCAGGCTCGCGTACTCGGTCGTCGTGTACGACCGCGTGAGTGCCGGGGCGGGTCGCGTCGCCTGCGGTTCGAACAGGCCGAGCAGGGTCTTCGTACCGCCAACGTCGCCGGCCAGAATCATGGGAACCCCTGGAACCGGGCGTGATGCCCGGTTGACATGGATGCCATTCTCGCATCATCTTGGGGACCACCCAGCCCCGACGTGCACCACGGAGGGGCGGCTCTACCCCGTGCAGCACGAATCCCCCGCTCCAACGCTCGCCGGCCAGCTCGTGGTGTTCACGGGCAAGCTGAGCACGCTCGGCCGGAAGGACGCACGCGCGCTGGTCCAGCGGCTCGGCGGTGCCACGGCCGACGACGTGAACGCCAGGGTGACGATGCTGGTGATCGGCGACGAAGGTTTCGCGGGCGGCGCCTCCACCAGCAACAAGATCAAGCGGGTCGAGGAGCTGAACGCGCACCACGGCGCCGCGATCCGGATCCTGAGCGAAGAGGAGTTCTGCTCGCTGGTGGGCCAGCCGACGCCCGCCGAACTCACGCGGCAGTACTACGGTACGCGCGACCTGCTCGGCCGCTACAGGGCCCTGCGCGAAGACCACCTCCGCTACCTGGTGAAGTACGGGATCATCAAGCCGGTGCTCCGCACCAATGCGGACACGTTCTTCGCCTTCCAGGACCTCGCACCCATCAAGCAGGCGAGCGAGGACATGGCGGCCGGCGCCACGTTCCGCAGCGTGCTGCGCGCGCTGCTCGCCTCACGCCAGGGCCAGCTGACCTTCGACTTCAGCCTCGAGGCGTCTCCCGCGAAGATCGTCACCCTGCAGCCGCGCCCGCCGAAGACGCTGCCGCTCGACCTGCTGGTCCGCGACACCCAGGCGGCCGAAGACTACTTCCGTCAGGCGTCCGATCTGGACGACGGGAACGAGGCGACGGTCGAGCAGGCGGCGGCGTTGTACCGTCAGGCGCTCGAACACGACCCGCATCTGGTCGCGGCCATCATCAACCTGGCCAACATCCACTACACGCACCAGGAGATTGCCGAAGCGCAGGCGCTGTACGAACGTGCGATTGCCCTGGAGGACGACTTCTACGAGGCGCACTTCAACCTGGGCAACATCCACCACGATCTCGGCGAGTTCGAGAAGGCGCGCGCCTGCTACGACGAGGCGCTGCTCCTCAATCCCTACTACGCCGACACGCACTTCTACATGGCCGTGACGCTGGAGAAGATGGGGCTCTCCCACGACGCACGTCCGCACTGGAAGTCGTACATGCAGCTCGCGCCACAGGGCGAGTGGGTGGAACTGGCTCGCGAGTTTTCAGAGGGGAACTGACAGCGCGTTTCGAAATGTAGTGCCCGGCTTCAGCCGGGCTCGCGTCAGGTCCGCCTGAAGGCGGACCCTACAAGTGGTCTTGACACGCGTCCCGCGACTAGTAGCGCGAGTAATCGTTCGGGTCGCGCTTCTTGGGCGTGCGGCGAAGCTTGAAGAACTGGCAGTCCGGGCACCAGGCGTCGGGGTTGAAGCTGGTGCCGGCAATCGGCAGCACGTCGCGGTGACCGCAGCACTCCGGACCGTCTTCCGGGGGCCGCCGCCAGCGGCACGACTTGAACTTGATGACAGCCGCCGAAACTGCAGGGGTTTCAGCGGGCGTTTCGTCGGGCGGTGCGGGCGAAAACGTATCTGACATCCACCATCATTCTAAGGCAACGCCGACGGACTTTTCCATGCTCGCCCAGATGTCCTTCTCGTCCGGCGCCACCAGCGTGATCGCGTTGCCCACCTCGTCCGCGCGGCCCGTGCGGCCGACGCGGTGCACGTAGGTTTCCGGCGAATCGGGCAGCTCGTAGTTGATGACGGTGTGGATGCCCGAGATGTCGAGGCCGCGTGCGGCGATGTCCGTCGCCACCAGCACCTTGTACCGGCCGCCCTTGAATCCTTCCACCGCCACGCGGCGCTGGTCCTGCGTGCGATCCGCATGGAGCGCCGCGCACTTGATCCCGGCGGCCTGCAGCCGCTGGGCGAGGCGATCCGCACCGATCTTCGTACGGGAGAACACCAGGACCGGACCCTCGGGACGGCGCAGGTGCTGAATCAGCCAGTCGAGCTTCGCTGACTCTTCCACGATCTCCGCACGGTGCGTGATCGACTTGGCGGCGCGGCTGCGCTGCCCCACCTGGATGTACTTCGGATCTTTCTGGATTTCCCTGGCCTGCTTGACGATCTCCTCCGGCACGGTGGCCGAGAAGAGCAGCGTCTGCCGTTCGGAGGGCAGCGCGTCGATGATGCGCCGGACGTCGGGCCAGAAGCCCATGTCCATCATGCGGTCCGCTTCGTCCAGGATCAGCAGTTCGATGCCGCTCAGGTTCGCGTTCTGCTGCCGCATGTGGTCCATGAGCCGCCCTGGCGTGGCGACGATGATGTCCACACCGGCCTTGAGCGCCCGTTCCTGCATGCCCATCTCGACGCCGCCGTAGACGGCCGCGCTCGTGATGCTCGTGTGGTACGCCAGACCGTGGATTTCGTCCTCGATCTGCACGGCCAGCTCGCGCGTCGGCGCGAGCACCAGCACGCGGCTGCGGGGCCCACCGGCGGCGCCGTCTGCGACGGCGTGGCGCGGCGGCTTCGTCAGCAGCATCTGCAGGGTGGGGACGACGAACGCGCAGGTCTTGCCCGTGCCGGTCTCGGCGCAGCCGATCAGGTCGTCGCCGGCGAGGGCGAGGCTGATGACGGCGCTCTGGATCGGGCGCGTTTCCTTGTAGCCCAGGTCGCGGGTGCCTTCGAGCAGGCGATGATCGAGCCCGAGTGATGCGAAGGCAATCGGCGCGGAATCGACCTGGGTGGGTTCGAGCGAGATCGGCGTCGGGCTCGACATCGGCGCGAACGTGCGCGTGCGCGGACGCCTGGAACCCGACCGCGGCCTGCTGCCACCGCGGCGTCGGGAGGAGTGCTTGGAATCGGCTGTCTTGTGTTGCAAATCGTTCGTGGCTAGCGTGCGCGGAAGGTGATGATGCCCCGGACCGGGTCGTACGGCGAAACGCCGACGGTCACGCGGTCGCCCGGCACCACCTTGATGCGGAAACGCCGCATGCGGCCGCTGAGCTGAGCGAGCACTTCGTGGCCGGCGTCACACTGCACGCGGTACAACCCGCCGCTGTGAACCGCCACCACGGTGCCCTGCATGTCGATGAGATCGTCCTTGCTCAAACGCCAGCAATCCTTTCAGAAGTTGACTTTCGTGACGTCAAGCATTGTGCCATAGGGATGGGGAAATCGGCTAATTGGGGGGCTTCAGGCTTCGGACTTCAGGCTTCCGGTCATGTCGACTTCTGGCCTGGAGCCGACACGCCCTGGAGCCGGGAGCCCGAAGCCGGGAGCCTGCCTTTTACAGTGCGCGAACGGCGGTTTCCACCGAGCGCGCGAGCGCCTCGTAGTCGTCGCCCGCGAGATGCAGGGGGGCGCCGAAGGCAACGTGGGCGGGGCCGCGCTTCGGCCACTTCCAGGTGTGGTGGAGCACCTTGTCCAGCCCGTCGATCCTGACCGGGACAACGGCGACGTCCAGTTTCGAGGCGATCATGCCGATGCCGGGGCGGAACGTGTTGATTTCGCCGGCGTCCGTGCGCTTGCCCTCCGGGAAGATGAGCACCGAGTAGCCCGATTCCAGCACCTCGCCGATGTAGCGCAGCGTCTGCCGCGTGCCGGCTTCGCGCTGCGGCAGCGGGAACGCGTTGAAGAACAGCGCCGCGAGGTAGTAGTTCAGGCTGTTCGTGAACCAGGCCTTGCGCCCGTACTGGTCCGGGAAGAAGTGCGCCTTGAAGAACTCCTTCGCCATGGCGGGCGCGATCCGGTAGCGGATCCGCGACGGCAGCGCCGTCAGCACCATCGGCACGTCGAAGTGGCTCTGGTGGTTCACGGCGAAGATCACGGGCCGGTCGAGCCGCGCCAGATGCTCCAGCCCCTCGACCTTCAGTGAGACGAAGAGGCGGCCGAGTGGGAGGATCCAGGTTGGCAGGCTGATGCGCCGGGCCAGCCAGGCGAGCCTCGACCGGTTCCAGGCAGGGAAGTCCACGGGCTCGGCCGGCGGCGCCGAGCCGGCCTCCGCGCCGCGGTCCACCAGGGTCTTCAGGTCGGCCACGCTGCGCGCCTGCGCGAAGGCGCCCTCGTCGATGCGGGCGCCGAACGCGTCCTCGAGGGCCACCATCAGCTCCACACGCTCGAGCGAGCTGAGTCCCAGTTCCTCGATCGTGGCACTCGCCGCCACCTGTTCGCGGCCCGCATACTTCGCCACGAGGGTCGCGAGCGCGTCGCTGCCGGCCGCCACGTGCCTCGGCGTGCCGTCGCTGCGTGCCCAGTCGCGGACGAGTGCCCGCTTCAGCTTGCGCGTGCCTTCGGTGCGTGGCAGTTCCGGCTCGGGCCAGAGGAGCGCGCGACGGATCTTCTGGTGATCGGCCAGGTGCGCGTTGGCCTCGCGGACGACCGCATCGAGGTCGAGGCCGGGTTCGGTGACGAGCACCGCGTGCACGCGCTCGTTGCCGCCGCCGGCGGCACTGATGCCCACGACGGCCGAGTCGCGCACGCCTGGAACCTGGTTCAGCACGCGCTCGACATCTTCCGGAAAGACGTTGAGCCCTTCCGGCGTGACGATCATCTCCTTCTTCCGGCCACGGATGAACACCTGGCCGTCGGGCCCGATCTCGCCGATGTCGCCGGTGTGGAACCAGCCGTCTTCGAACGCCTTCGCGGTTTCGTCAGCTGCGTTGAAGTAGCCCTGCGTGACGTTCTCGCCCCGCACCAGGATCTCGCCGTCGTCGCCCACCTTCATCTCGACGCCCGCGATTGCCTTGCCGACCGAGCCGCGCTTCGTGCCGAACGGGTGATTGAGCGTCACGATGGGCGCCGTCTCGGTGAGGCCGTAGCCCTGGATGACCGCGAACCCGAGGTCGCCCCAGAACTTCTCCAGGTCGCCGTCGAGCGGCGCCGCACCGACGATGAAGGCCCAGAACTTCGCGCCGAAGATCCGGTGCGCATCACGGTGGTGCCACCAGCGCCCCGCGATCCGTGTCACGGCCCGGAGGGCACCAGGGCCCTGCAGACCCGGCGTTCGCACCTGGCCCGCGCCCGCGGCGGAAGGGGCAATCCGCAGCGCATGCTCCTTGAGCACATCGAGGATCTTCGGCACCGACACGAGCACCGACACGCGACGCTTGCGGATCTGGTCGGCGATGTCGCCCGGGTTGTAGCCCCGCATGAACACGACGACGCCGGTGAGCATGGGCGGGATGAACGTGGCCATCGCCTGCCCGAACATGTGACTCAGCGGCAGCAGGTTGAGGAAGCGGATCGGCGAGAACGGCCTGGCGTACTTCCGGAACTTCAGCACCTCGCCTTCGACCGGGACGATGTTGGCGAGCACGTTCCGGTGCGTGATGACCACACCCTTGGGGTCGGCGGTTGCGCCTGACGTGAAGATGATCTCCGCCACGTCGTCCCGCACGATGGACACGGAGGGTGGCGTCGCGGTGGTCTCCCAGTCGAGATCGTGCAGCGGCCACAGCGGAATCGCGCCCAGCCCGCGCAACGGAGGCACGTCCTGCCCGACAAGGACAACCCTGGCACGGACAATGTTCGCGACACGGACGAGAAAGTCAGGCGACGAGCGGTAATCGATGGGGACGACCACGGCGCCGATGAGCAGGCAGCCCCAGAACGCGACGATCCACTCGGGCCGGTTCTCGCTGAAGACGACCACCGTGTCGCCCTTGACGATGCCGTGCGCGGCCAGCCGCGCGGCGAAGGTGCGCGAGGCCCGGCCGACGTCGGTGTACGTGAACGTGCGCGTGCGGAAGGAATCGTCGTGCACGACGAAGTCGCCCGTAGCTGAGGCGAGGTCCTCGAAGAAGTCGATGAGGGTCGTGCGACGCACGGCTAAATTATGATGGAACGCAGGTGCATCGTGACAATGCCGCGCACATTCGCTCCCGCCGTCCTTGCCGTTTTCCTCCTTGCATCCGGTGCGCACGCACAGGAACCGACCCCGGGCCCGGTCTGGCCGAAACTGAACGACTCCCAGCGCGCCGAGGTGCTGAAGTTCGGCGACGACTTCAAGCGCTTCATCGGGGCGGCGAAGTCGGAATCGCAGTTCGTCCGTGAGGCGACGCGGGTGGTCGAGGCTGCGGGGTTCAAGCCGTGGCCCGCCAAGCCCTCGAAGGCGGACGCCGCGCCGGGCTCGAAGTGGTACGCCGTGAACCGCGGCCGCACCATCGCCGCGTTCGTGATCGGCACCGACCCCGCTGCCTCGGGCTTCCGCATCGTCAACACGCACAACGACTCGGTGCACATCGAGCTCAAGCCGAAGCCGTTCCGGGAGTCGGCGGACATCCCGATGTGGGACACGCGCGTGCACGGCGGCCTGAAGAACTACCAGTGGGTGAATCGCCCGCTGGCGGTCATCGGCCGGGTGACGCGCGTGGACGGCAGCGTCGTGGAGGTGAACATCGGCCATGACCCGGCTGACGCGGCACTGATGATCACGGACCTGGCTCCGCACGTGGACAACGACTTCCGCGACCGGAAGAACCGCGACGTCATCGCTACCGAGGAGCTCGATCCGATTCTCGGGCTCACGCGTGACGCGGCGCTGAAGGCGCTGAAGGACAAGTACAACCTCGTGCCGGAGGACTTCCTGTCCGCCGACCTGCAGCTCGTCCCAGCGCAGATGCCGGTTGACATCGGCCTCGACCACCAGCTCGTCGGTGCCTACGGACACGACGATCGATCGAACGGGTATTCGTCCTTCCGCGGCATCACGGAGGTGCGCGCGCCCCAGAAAACCGCCGTGGCGTACGGCGTGAACAACGAGGAGGTGAATTCCTGGACCACCGGGGTGGACTCCGAGTGGTTCCGCACGCTGCTGGCCGAGATCATCGCGGCGCAGGAGCCGGGCTACAGCGACCTGATGCTGCGGCATGCGCTGCGCGCGTCGACGGTCCTTGTGTCTGATTGCACGACGGCGCTCGACCCCGGATTTCCGCAGCCGTACCTGGCGAACAGCTCGGCCAAGCTCGGCTGGGGCGTGGTGTTCAAGGAATACGGCGCGGGCCGGCAGGCTGATGCGGAATACCTGGCACAGGTCCGTCGGATCTTCACTGACGCGGACGTGCACTGGCAGGTGCACGCGTACAAAGCAGGCTACGGTGGTGGTACCATCGCGCAGTGGTTCGCGAATGCGGACATCGACGCGATCGATGTCGGCATCGGCATCCTCAGCATGCACTCTCCCATGGACGTGTCGGCCAAGGTCGATGTGTGGGAGCTCTACAGGGCCTTCAAGGCATTCTGGAATGCGCCCGTTCGTCAAGCTGGCGCGTCATCGGCTCGATAGCGTAATCTGAACCGTTCATGCGTATATTTCTGACCGGCGCGACCGGGTATATCGGCAGCGCCGTCCTGGACGCCCTCGTGCGGGCGGGCCATCAGGTCACTGCGCTCGTGCGCGACAACGAGAAGGCCGCGCGTGTCGCGGCGCGTGGCGCGCACCCCGTGGTAGGGAACCTGGCCGATCCGGAGTCTTTCCGCGCGATGGCGGACGCGCAGGATGGCTACATCCACACCGCGTTCGAGGAATCGCAGAACGGCGTGGCGCTCGATCGTCACACGATCGACGCGCTGCTCGCGGCGGCTCGTCGTCCTCGCACATCGAACTCGCTGAACGCAGGTCCACGCTTCCTCATCTACACGTCTGGCGTCTGGGTGGTCGGTCGGGCGCCGGAAGCCGTGGACGAGAGTGCGCCGCTGAATCCGGTGGCGCTCGTGGAGTGGCGTGTCGAGCACGAGCGCGTGGTGCTGGAAGCGAACGGGTCGCAGCTCCGCACAGCGGTGGTGCGGCCCGGTGTGGTGTACGGCGGTGGCTCCGGCATCATGGCCGACCTGTTCAAGATGGCCTGGAACGGGCTCGTGCGGGTCGTCGGCGACGGCAACAACCACTGGGCCACCGTGTACGACCGCGATCTCGCCGATCTCTACGTGAAGATCGCCGCCGACGACTCGGCGAGCGGTGTCTTCAATGCGAACGACGAAGGCGACGAGACCGTGAACGACATCGTCGCCGCCGTGGGACCCTACCTGCCGCACAAGCCCGACGTACGATACGTGCCGATCGAGGAAGCCCGCGCCAAGATGGGCCCGGTCGCGGACGCCCTCGCGCTCGACCAGGTGATCCGCAGCGCTCGCTCGCGCGCCATCGGCTGGAACCCGAGCCTCCACTCGGTGGCCGGCAATGCGGCGCGCCTGCTGGAAGAATGGCGCGCGTCGCGCAGTTGACGCTGCGCGACGAACTCGGAACCTAGAACTCAGTCGTAGTGCCCACCTTCAGGTGGGCCTTCGCTTGCGTCCGCGCGCGTGGCGCGCCATCATGACGACCGATTCATGACGCCGCCACGCATGGTCGAACTCGAGTGCCCGTCCTGCCATCGCGTGCATTGGACCATCGACGCCGACTTTCATGGGAAGTGGATCGTTGGCGAGTCCGAGCGGCCGTACGAGGCGCGCCAGTACAACTGTCCGCACTGCGCATCGGGGCACATCGGGTTTCGCGTGCTCAGGAAGGCGCCGCCCGAGTTCTTCCTCCAGCCGCACTCCATGTATCCGATGTCCGTCGCAGACTTTGCGTTCTGGCTCGAGATCTGTCGCGAGGCCTTTCCCGACCACCACAAGCTTCGGTCCCTTGGTGTGTACTGGTATCCGGGTTCGGATCACGAACAGCAGGAGCGCCTTCGCCAGGCCTGTGAGATTGGGCAGGTTGCCGAATACCGCCTCTTCATCTCGAACTACAGCCCGGACGACGAACGGATCGAGGTCGGCGTGCAGCGCACCCCCGGCGAAGCGCACTTCTGGTGCGACCGCACAGTCACGCTGAAAGAGTCCTACTTCGACCTCCCCGAAGAGGAGGTGGATGCGATGGCACAAGTCGTGGCTCGGCACGCCGTCGAGGTGCGGGCGGCGTGGGTGCGATTCTGCCGAGCCGCCACGGTCGCGCGTGCGCGGTGGGCCTCCGCGCTGCACCTGTGACAAGAGGATGCGCGAGGCGCGACAGGTGTGGAACCGCCAGCCCATGCTTGCGCGAAGCCGTGCGTGCTAGCATCCGCCGGATGACGCGCATCCTGACGATCGTTGTGTTGCTTATAGCCAGGCCGCGGGGAAGTAGTCGGGCGTCGAGCACCGCGTGAGCTACCTCGATCCCATCGACATCGACACGCCGGAGGCCGGCGATCTCTTCGACGAGCTGCCGCTCTGGTCGGCGCCATTCGGCCTGTGGATGCTCGACCGCGTGCCGATGCGGCCGGGGCAGACGATCCTGGATCTCGGCGCCGGCACTGGCTTCCTGTCGGTGGAACTCGCCGAGCGGTCCGGAGTGGACACGCACGTCATCGCCGTGGACCCCTGGCACGCCGCGATGGCCCGGTTGCGGAAGAAGATCGCTCAGCGCGGCCTGACGAACATCACGCTCATCGAGCAGGATGCGGCAGTGCTCGACCTGCCGGACGGCTCGGTCGATCTCATCGTGTCGAACCTGGGCGTGAACAACTTCGCCGACCCTGCCGCCGTGCTGCGTGTCTGCGCCCGCGTCGCGCGGCCGAAGGCGACGTTCCTGCTCACCACGAACCTTGTGGGACACATGGCCGAGTTCTACGACGTGTTCCGCCAGGTGCTGCACGAGACCGGACAGGCGGATCGCCTGCACCTGCTGGACGCGCACATCGCGCACCGCGCCACGCTGAGTTCCCTCCGCCAGTTGCTCGCCACCGCCGGCTTCACCGTGCACGAAGAGGACACGAGCACGTTCAGGCTGCGGTTCGCCAGCGGCTCCGCCCTGCTGCGGCACTTCTTCATCAGGCTCGGCTTCGTTCCAGCGTGGAAAGCGGTTGTGACTCCAGGCCGGGAACAGGTGACGTTCGAGCGGCTCGAGGCCGCGCTCAACCGCACCGCCTCGGAGCTCGGGGAGCTGGCGCTCAGCATTCCGATGGCCGGAGTCGTCGCACACCGGCAGCCGTAGGCTGCTAGGCTCGCAAACCACTGCACCCATGACACACCTCTACCAGAAGGATCTCGCGGCCGCGCACGCGGCCGGGTTCGCCGGCCTGTCGCTCGCCGGCGGGACGGTCGTGCTCGAGGCCCTTCGCGCCGCCGGTCTCGACCACGGCCGCATCGTCGATCTCGGGTGCGGGTCGGGTGAGTGGGTGCACCGGGCGGTAGTGCACGGCTTCGACGCCGAGGGTGTCGACGTGTCTGTGGAGATGATCGCAATCGCCCGCGTCCGGACAACCTCCGCACGTTTCACGACGAGTTCACTGTGGGACTACGAGATCACCGGCCCCGCCGTGGCCGTGACGGCGTTCGGCGAGGCGTTGACCTATGGCGCACCCGCGCTTCCGGACTCCGCCGACCTGCGTGCGCTGTGCCGGCACGTGAGCGCCGCCCTTGTCCAGGGCGGCGTGTTCGTCTTCGACGTGATCCTGGCCGGGGAGCCGATGCGGTACCGAAACTGGACCGACGCCTCCGGCCACACCATCCTCGTCGATGTCCAGGAGGACCCGGCCGCATCGACGCTGACGCGCTCAATCACCGTCTTCGCGCGCGAGGGAACGACCTTCCGCCGCTCGGACGAGCGGCACGTGGTGCGTGTCTACGAGCAGCGCGACATCGAGCAGGCGCTGGCCAGCGCCGGGTTCTCCTGGACGACGGTGCAGGCGTATGGGGATGTGGCGCTCGGTCCCCGCAGGCTGGCGTTCGTGGCGAGAAGGGCCGGCTGAATGCCCAGTCCCTGATTCCGAATCCCTGATCCCTGATCGCGTATCCTGAGCAGATGAGTCAGTCTCCCGTCATCATTGGCGTTGCCGGCGGTTCCGGCTCCGGCAAGACCACCGTGGTCCGTCGCATCGCGCAGACGCTGGGCCCCGAGCGCGTGACCGTGCTCGAGCACGACCGCTACTACAACGACCGGAAGGACCTGCGCCTCGAAGAGCGGGCGCAGCTGAACTACGACCACCCGGATTCGCTCGAGACCGACCTGATGGTCGAGCACGTGCGGGCGCTGCTGCGCGGTGAGGTCGTGGAGCTGCCGACCTACGACTTCACGATGCATGCGCGCCGCGCCACGACCGAGCGCGCCGAGCCCCGCGCCGCCATCATCGTCGAGGGCATCCTGATCTACACGCATCCGGCGCTGCGCGACCTGATGGCCGTGAAGGTGTTCGTGGATACCGACGCGGACACGCGGTTCATCCGCCGCCTCACCCGCGACGTGGCCGAACGAGGCCGCACGATGGAGTCGGTCATCGAGCAGTACCTGACGACGGTGAAGCCGATGCACTTCGACTTCGTGGAGCCGTCGAAGCGCTACGCGGACCTGATCGTCCCGCAGGGTGGCCACAACGACATCGCGATCGACCTGCTCCTGAACCTGATCCGGGGGTTGACGAGCCGGTGATCAGTGCTGGCTGGGCCGGCGGGGCAGGGTTCGTTTGAGTGTCAGGTCCGGCTGAAGCCGGACCCTACGACTGAGGCGGCTGTCCAACCTCCAGCCTCCAACCTCTGATCCCTAGATCCCTAGCTCCCCGGCTCCCGCGCGGCTTCGGCCGTCGGCGTCGCGATCGGGCGCGCATCGCCCGCGCCGGCATCCTCGCCCGTGTCCCGCACCTCGCTCGTCCGCGGCATTGGCAGCTCGCCAGCGACCACCTGGTCGATCAGCCCGTAGTCGAGCGCGCTCCGCGCGTCCAGGTAGAAGTCCGTGCGCTTGGTGTCGCGGATGATCTGGCGAAGGGGCTTGCCCGAGCGCGCCGACAGGATGCGGTAGATCTGATCCTGCATCTGCTTGAGCCGTTCGAGGTGCTGCGCCGCGGCACTGGTGGACTGCCAGCCGGCCCACTTCGCGGGCTCGTGGATCATGATCCACGAGTGCGGGAACGCGAGGCGCCGCCCCTCGCTCGCCGCCTGCAGCACGATCGACCCCATCGAGTACGCCATGCCCTGCACGATGATCGTCACCTCGATCCCGCGCGAGACGAGATGCCGGATGGAGTCGTGGAGCGCGAGGCCGTCCGTCACGTTGCCGCCCGCGCTGTTGATGTAGAGCGTGATCGGCCGCGTGCTGTCGGAGGCGAGCTCGCGCAGCCGCTCGATCGCGCCGCGTGCCGTGTCCTTCTCGATGTCGCCTATGAGGTAGACGTCGCGCAGCCGCTCACCCTGCTCACGGCGGAGCTGCGCGCGAACTGCGTCGATCAGCTCGCAGACGAGGCGCTCGCTCAGGTCTCCCATGTGGCGATTATGCCAATGAACCCGAGCTCGGCCGGACAGGGCGCTCGCGAAAACAGCCGCTGAGCTGCAGGCTGAGCGAGCGCCGGCAACAGGCCTGGGCAAGGACAATCGCCCACAGCCCACCGCCTATAGCCTTCGAGGCGAGCGGTCAGTCGCGCGAGCTACGGAATGAAGTAGAACGCGAGCGAGATGATGGCGTAGACCGAGAGGAGCTGCAGCCCCTCCACCCAGTTGCTTTCGCCGTCCACCACCACCATCGACGTGGCGAGCACCGAGAGGGCGATGGCCGTGATCTCGAACGGGTGGAAGATGAGCGACATCGGGTGGCCGATGGCGAAGGAATAGAGGATGACGAGCGGCGCCACGAGCAGCGCGATCTGGGCGCTGCTGCCGACCGAGATCTCGACGGCCAGCGTCATCTGGTCGCGGCGTGCCGCCGAAATCGCCGAGTAGTGCTCGGCCGCGTTGCCGATAATCGCGACGAGCACCACGCCGACGAAGAGTTCGGTGAACCCGAACTGCTTCAGCGCCGGTTCGAGGGCTCCGACCAGCAGTTCCGCCTGCACCGTCGTAAGCAGGGTGCCGGCCGCCAGCAGGCCCACCGCCGTCGAGGTGCTGATGTCGGACCTGTGATGCGTGCCGCCGTGTGAGGGGCGGAAGAGATCGCGATCCGCGGTGAAGGCGTAGATCAGGCTCCCGGCGTACGCGGCAATCAGCACGATGGCGGTGCCGAGGCTGAGCCGATCGATCGCCGGAGGCCGCGCTTCGAGCGATCCGTAGAGCGTCAGGTCGAACACCGCCGGCATGACCAGCGACACCACCGCGAGGAACAGCATGGCCGTGGTGTTGGTGGCCGCGGTGCGGTTGAACTTCTGCGAGCGCCGGCCCAGGCCTCCGACGAAGAACGAGAAGCCGAGCACGAGCAGCAGGTTGCCGATGATGCTGCCGGAGATCGAGGCCTTCACCAGCTCGACATGCCCCTGGTTGAGGGCCACGACCGCGATGATGAGTTCGGCCGCGTTGCCGAAGGTCGCATTCAGGAAGCCGCCCAGCGCCGGCCCGGCCTTCTCGGCCAGTTCCTCGGTGCCGAGGCCGATGACGCCGGCCAGCGGGATGAGCGAGGCCGACGCCGCCAGGAACACCCACTGCGATCCCGGCATGGTGGCCGCAAGCGCCCATGACAGAGGAGCGAAGACGATCAGCAGGTTGATGCGGTTGCCGGCCAGCGCCCTGAGGGCAGCCCGAATCGAGGACACGGTCAGTCCGCGAACCGCTCGAGGTCGTCCTCGTCAGCGCCGGGGAGCAGGTCGAAGAAGGCGTCCAGGCTCCGGTCGAGCCCGCGGCGAAGCTGGGGAATCGTTCCGTCCAGGGTATGCAGGGTGACGCGGGCCGTCGTCCCGTCCGCCAGGGTGATGGTGGCATCGTCCAGGTTCGTGAACGAGCCCTCCGGGATGAGCCTGAGACCGTAGACAAGGGTGTAGCGGGCCATCCTGCAATCTTAGTTTCAGATGGCAGGATTCAGATTTCGGAATCGGGCCAGGAAATCAGTGGGGCGAGCGCCGGAACTGAGGGCCGGGTGGCTGCGTCCATTCTGTGACTCGACTATGCTCGCGACAGCCCTGAACTGGCTCGACGGGCGGAAATCTGCGGCCTGACACCCGCATTTCCAGCGAAGATCGGATTCGGAGATTTGAGCATGACTGGAACTGGTGTGCGCCGCGCCTGTGCAGCGCTGTTGGTACTGATCGGCCTCGTGGCCACGCCCTCTCACGTGCCGGTGCGCGCGCAGGCGCCGGTGGCCGCCGCCGCATCGGACGTCCCCGACATCCCGTTCGAGAAGTACTCGCTGCCGAACGGCCTCGAGGTCATCCTCTCCGAGGATCATCGCCTGCCGCTCGTGGCCGTGAACATGTGGTACCACGTCGGTCCGGCCAACGAGGAGCCCGGGCGCACCGGCTTCGCACACCTCTTCGAACACATGATGTTCAACGGGTCGAAGCACGTGCCCGGCGATTCGCACTTCAAGCTGGTCGAGGGGGCCGGCGCCAGCGACGTCAACGGCACGACCGGGTTCGACCGCACCAACTACTTCCAGACGCTGCCGGCGAACCAGCTCGAACTCGGCCTCTGGCTCGAGTCCGATCGCATGGGCTACCTGCTCGACACGCTGACCGGGGCGGTGCTCGCGAACCAGCAGGATGTGGTCCGCAACGAGCGGCGCCAGAGCTTCGAGAGCCGGCCCTACGGCATCATCCAGGAGGCGGTGTTCCAGAACCTCTTCCCGAAGGGGCACCCGTACTACGCCAACATCATCGGCTCGCACGCCGACATCCAGGCGGCGCGGCTCGACGATGTGAAGAGCTTCTTCAAGAAGTACTACGCGCCGAACAACGCCACGCTCGCGCTCGTCGGCGACTTCGACAAGGCGACGGCCAAGGCACTGGTCGAGAAGTACTTCGGTCCGCTGAAGTCCGGGCCGCCCGTGGCCAGGCCGACGGCCCAGACTCCGCCCATCACCGCGGAGAAGCGGGTGACCGTCACGGACCGGATCCAGTTGCCGCGCGTCTACATCACCTGGCAGTCGCCGAAGATCCTGACGCAGGAGGACGCCGACGCCGACGTGGCCTCCTCGGCGCTCGGCGGCGGCAAGACCAGCCGCCTCTACAAGGCGCTCGTCTACGAGAAGCAGATCGCGCAGGACGTCATGGCCTACCAGCAGTCGATGATGCTGGTTTCCGCTTTCGGCATCCAGGCCACGGCGCGTCCCGGACACACCGCCGAGGAACTCGAGCAGGCGATCGACGAGGAACTGGCGAAGTTCCAGCAGACGGGGCCCGATCAGTCGGAGATCGAGCGCGCGCGCAACGGTGCCGAAACGGGTACCGTCCGCGGCCTCGAGCGGCTCGGCGGCTTCGGCGGCGTCGCCGACACGCTCAACAGCTACAACCACTATCTTGGCGACCCCGGATTCCTCCGCCGGGATCTGCAGCGCTATCGCAACGTGACGCAGGCGAGCGTGAAGGCCTTCGCGCAAACCCTGACGAAGAACTCGCGCGTCGTCGTCTACGGCCTGCCAGGGGCGCAGAATCTCGGACCCGAGGTGCCCAAGGGGACCGCGGAGACGACGGCCGGGGGCGAAGCGGTGAACGCGGATGCGCCGTGGCGGAACACGCCGCCGAAGCCCGCGGCGGCCCGCACCCTCACGGTGCCGGTGCCGAAGTCCTTCACGCTGTCGAACGGGCTCACGGTCCTGCTGAACGAGCGGCCCGGTCTTCCCATCGTGTCGGCCACGCTGGCGTTCAGGACCGGGAGTGCGACGAACCCGGCGGACAAGCCCGGTCTCGCCAACTTCACCGCCGCGATGATTGACGAGGGCACCACCACCCGCTCCTCGCTGGAGATTGCGAACGAGGCGGCACAGCTCGGAGGCTCGCTCTCCACCGGCTCTGGCCCCGACTCGACGCAGGCGTCGGTCACGTCGCTGACGCGGACCTTCCCGCAGATGCTCGCGCTCATGGCCGACGTGATCCGCCGGCCGACCTTCCCCGCCGAGGAGATCGATCGTCAGCGGGCGAGCCGGCTCGCGCAGCTGGTCCAGCAGCGCGAGAACGTCAACGCCATCGCGAGCGCCGTGACCGCCGCGGCGCTCTACGGCGCGAAGCATCCGTACGGTGGAACTGAACTCGGCACCGAGGCTTCGAACAAGGCCATGACCGGCGCTGACATGAAGGCGTTCTGGCAGCGGAACTACGTGCCGAACAACGCCGCGCTGATCGTGTCGGGCCGGATCACCGAGGCGGAACTGCGTCCGCTGGTGCAGCAGGCCTTCGGCGACTGGCAGCGGGGCACGCCCGACCAGGCGCAGCGTGCCGCGGAACAGGGCTCGACGGCGCGGGTCATCCTCGTCGACAAGCCGGGCGCACCGCAGTCGCAGCTGCGGGCGGTATCCATCGCCGCGGCCCGCGTCACGCCCGACTACGAGGCGATGCGGGTGCTCAACGACATCTTCGGCGGCCTCTTCTCCAGCCGCCTCAACCTGAATCTGCGTGAGGAGCACGGCTACACCTACGGCGCCAACTCGCAGTTCGTCTTCCGTCGCGCGCCCGGCTTCTTCGTGGCAGCTTCGGGCGTGCGGACCGATGTCACCGCGCCCGCATTGGCCGAGATGACGAAGGAGCTGGCGAAGATGCGCGACGGCGTCTCCGTGGAGGAACTGACGCTCGCCAAGGACGCGATCGTCCGGTCCCTGCCCTCGGAGTTCGAGACGAGCGGCAACGTCACCGCCAGCACCGCGAACCTCTTCCTGTTCGGGCTGCCGATCGACTACTACGTGCGGGCGCAGGCGCGGTTCGCAGCGGTCACGGCCGCGCAGGTGGCCGCCGCGGCGCGGACGTACTTCGTCCCGGAGAAGACCCTGTACGTGGTCGTCGGCGACCGGTCGAAGATCGTGCCCGAGATCGAGAAGCTGAATCTCGGCGCCATCGAACTCTGGACCCCGGAAGCGACCCGCGCCACGCCGTAGCGCAGTCTCCTATTGACTTCAGGCAGGTTCGCGCCGATTATCCCCCCTCGCCTGAGGAGGGGACATGGTTCGATCGGTGCGTACGGTGTGCGTGACGGTGGCGTGTCTGGTGGCGGCGCTGGTGCCCGGTGTGGCGCGAGCCCAGGGTGAACGGGCCAGCATCGTCGGTGTCGTTCAGGATTCTTCCGGGGCCGTGCTGCCCGGCGTGACGGTGGAAGCGGCAAGTCCCGCGCTCATCGAGCAGATGCGCAGTGTCATCACCGACACCAGCGGCCGTTTCGCCATCGTCGACCTGAGGCCCGGCACCTACTCGGTGACCTTCTCGCTCTCCGGATTCAAGAGCACGAAGCGCGAAGGCATCGTCCTCTCCGGTTCGTTCGCCGCGACCGTGAACGGCACGCTCGAAGTCGGCGCGATGGAGGAGACCATCACGGTGACCGGTGCGTCGCCCGTGGTCGACGTCCAGAACACCCGCAACCAGGTGGTGGTGAACCAGGACGTGCTGCAGGCACTGCCGGTGATGCGCTCCATCCAGGACCAGGCGAACCTGGTGCCCGGCGTCGTGTCGAAGAGCACGTCGGCGGGCCAGATCCTCTCCGACTTCTACATCAATTCGATGGCGGCGCGCGGCGCGACCGACCAGCGCATTGCGTTCGACGGCATGCGCAACGACATGCTGCTCGGCACGGGCGGCCAGGCCATTGCGGGCGGCGTCAACGAACTCGGGCAGGCCGAGATGGTGTACGACGTCGGCGGGCAGTCGGCCGAGTTCTCGACTGCCGGCGTGCGCATGGACGCCATTCCGAAGGACGGCGGCAACCGCTTCTCCGGCACGTGGCGCCTCTTCGGGTCGAGCAACAAGCTCCAGAGCAGCAACCTCACCGACGAACTGCGGGCGCAGGGCATCACGGCCGTCAACAAGCTCGATTTCAACTGGGACCACAACTTCGCCGCCGGCGGTCCGATCAAGCAGAACAAGATCTGGTACTTCAGCGCGTTCGAACTCTCGCAGTTCAACATCCTGGTGGCCAACGTCTACTTCAAGGATGGACGCCAGGCCGATACCGGCGGGCACATCAAGCCGAACGGCACGGCGCGCATCACGTCGCAGCTCTCGGCGAAGGACAAGCTGTCGTTCGCCTACAACAACACGACGAGCCTGACCGACCGCTACGACTTCTCGGCCACGACGACACCGGAAGCGGGCCTCCGGGTGAATTCGCCGCTGAACTACTCCGGGATCCTGAAGTGGACGCGCACCGCCACAAGTCGGCTGCTGCTCGAGTTCGGCCAGTCGGTGGCGGCGTCCACCTACCACTGGGAGTACCAGCCCGACGTCGGCATCTTCGAGGTGCCCAAGCGGAACCAGACGACCGGCGTGACGAGCAATGCGTCGTCCACGGCGCCGGTCGAGAACTTCAACAACAGCTTCAACACGCTGGCGAACGTGTCCTACGTGACCGGTTCGCACGCGCTCAAGACCGGCATCGCGCTCACCACCGGCTACTCGCGCACGAAGGTCGAGCCGCACGGCGACATCGTGCGCCTGAACTTCATCAACGTTGCCGGCGTGCCCACCGCGAGCAGCATCGAGGTGCGCAACTCGCCGGTGACGAGCCGCGAGGAACTCGGCGCGGACCTGGGCATCTACCTGCAGGACAAGTGGACGCTGAACCGGCTCACGCTGACCCCCGGCATCCGCATGGACTACCTGAACTCGCGGATTCCGCGCACCACGGCCCCGGCCGGGCGCTTCGTCCCGGCCCGCGAGGCCGACGCGATCTCGTGCGTCCCGTGCTGGACCGACTGGGCCGTCCGCTTCGGTTCGTCGTACGACCTCTTCGGCAACGGCAAGACGGCGCTGAAGTTCGCGATCGGCAAGTACATGGTGTCGCAGGCGCTCGCCATCGCGCAGTCGGCGAACCCGATCCGCTCGGCATCGGAAACGCGCACGTGGACCGACCTCGATGGCAACGGCACGGCGCTCGACTCCGCCGGCAACGCGCAGTACAACGAGGTCGGCCCGAAGATCAACGCGAACTTCGGCCTGCCCGCGGGCGCGACGCGCTTCGACCAGAACACGCCGCGCAACACGAACTGGGAGCAGACGGTGTCGGTGGTCCACGAGCTCATGCCGCGCGTGGCGCTGACGGCCGGCTACTACCATCGCAACTTCCAGAACATCTCCATCACCCGCAACGTGGCGATCAGCGAGTCCAGGGACTACACGCCCTACACGTTCACGGGCCCCACGAACGCCAGCCTGCCCGGTGGCGGCGGCGAGCGCATCACGATGTTCAACCTTCTGCCCGCGAAGAACGGCATCGTGGACAACGTGAGCACCTGGTCCGACCTCAACACGCGCGTCTACAACGGCGTCGAGGTCAGCGTGAACGCGCGCCTGCCGCGCAACGGCTTCCTGCTCGGCGGCATCACGCGTGAGCGCACGGCGGTGACTACGTGCGACCCGGTCAACATCAACCCCGACACGCTGCGCTTCTGCGACAACACGCCGCCGTTCCGGAACCTCTACAAGCTGTCGGGCGGCTACACGCTGCCGTATGACGTGCAGGTGAGCGGATCCCTCCAGGCGATTCCTGGCACGGACATCGCGGCGAACTACACCTACAACAGCGCGATCGCAGGCGTGACGCTGACCGGCGTCAACAGCCGCACGATCAACCTGATGCCGCCGAACACGATGTTCCTGGACTACCAGACGCAGCTGGACCTGCGCTTCTCGCGCACGTTCCGCTTCGGCTCGAAGCGCTTCCAGCCGTACGCGGACGTGTTCAACTTCCTGAACGCCTCGACGGTGGCGTCGGTGAACCAGACCTACGGTGCCAACTGGCTCAGGCCGCTGGTTGTGATGCAGGCGCGCCGTGTGCAGTTCGGCGGCCGGTTCGACTGGTAGCTACGCTCCGAAGGTAGAACTGAGAACTCAGAAGTCAGAACTGGACACCGTCAGAACTGGGATTACCGCAGTCGCAGGGGCCGGCTTCAGCCGGCCCTTCGATAACAGCGCCAACATGGAGGTCACGGCGTTCCACGGCCCCGGGGCGGACGCGTAGAATTGCCTGGTATCCGTGATCTCCGTGGGACCTCCGTGCCGTCCGTGTTGAAGCTCTGGTGCAGCGCCGCTCTGCTGGCGCTCTCCGCCACCGCCACACCTGCGTCTGCCCAGGACGTCCCCACCTTCAACAGGAACATCGCGCCCATCCTCTGGAAGCACTGTGGCTCCTGTCACCGGCCCGGTGACCTCGCGCCGTTCCCCCTGCTCGATTACCGGGACGTCAGACCGAGAGCCAGGCGCATCGCCGAGGTGACCGCGGCGCGGCGCATGCCGCCGTGGTTGCCCGACCCTGGCCCGCACTTCTCGGGTGAGCGCGGCCTGACGCAGGCCGAGATCGACCTCATCGCCGCCTGGGTTGACGGAGGGGCGGCGGAAGGACCAGCGGCGGACCTGCCGCGGCGTCCCGTGTGGCGGGACGGCTGGCAGCTCGGGACGCCGGACCTGGTGGTGCAGGCCTCGGCGCCGTACACCCTGCGCGCGGGCCGCGGCGATGTGTTCCGCAACATCGTGATCCCGGTTCCCCTGAAGGCGGGGCAGTGGGTGCGCGGTATCGAGGTGGATCCCGGCAACCGCCAGGTCGTGCATCACGCCGCCATCGCCGTCGATCGCACAGCGACCTCGCGGCGGCTGGATGCGGCAGACGTGGAGCCAGGCTTCGCGGGCGACATGATCGCCGAGTCGGCCGCGCGGAGCCCGGCCGGCCGCGCCGTCGGCTGGACGCCAGGGATGACGCCCTCCTTCGAACCTGCCGGCATGGCGTGGCGTCTCGAGCCGGGCAGCGACCTCGTCCTGCTGCTGCACCTGATGCCGGGCGACCGGCCGCAGACACTCCGTCCACGGGTCGCCTTCTACTTTGCCGCCGAACCGCCGACGCGACCGTCGATGGACTTCAAGCTGGGCTCGACGTCGATCGACCTCCCTGCGGGTGCGGCGGACGTCGCCATCGAAGACCGCGTGACGCTGCCGGTCGACGTGGAGCTGCTCAGCATCTACCCGCACGCCCACTATCTCGCGACGCGCATGATCGCACTCGCGACGCTCCCCGGGGGCACCTCGCGCCCGCTGCTGTCGATCCGCGACTGGGACTTCCGCTGGCAGGAACAATACCGGTACGCCGAGCCAGTCACCCTGCCGAAGGGCACGGTGGTGACGATGCGGTACGTGTACGACAACTCGGCGTCCAACCGCCGCAATCCGGCCGGCGGCACCACGGCCGTGCACTTCGGCCCGCTCTCCTCGGACGAGATGGGCGATCTGTGGCTGCGGCTCGCTCCGGTCCGGGCAGACGACGCGCCGGCGCTTGCGCGCGCGTATCTCGAGCACGAACTGCAGAAGGACATCGTGCAGGCGCGCACCCGCGTCTCACGCACACCGGACGATGCCGCTGCACGCGTGACGCTGGGAGTGGCGCTCCTCGAGGCCGGGCGTGCTGCCGACGCGCTGCCTCACCTGCGTGAGGCGGTCCGCCTCGATCCGGCGAATGCTCTGGCGGTGCTCAATCTCGGGAATGCCCTGCTCGACCTCGGCGACGTCGACGCCGCGATCGCGCAGCTCGAGTCGGCCGTGCGCCTGAATCCGGCCGCGGCCGACGCGCACAACAACCTCGGCATCGCGCTCGGTTCGAAGGGACGCGTCGACGACGCGGTCGCCCACTTCGTGGAGGCGCTGCGCCTGCGGCCCGACTACGACGACGCGAAGCGGAACCTCGAGCTCGCGCGGGGGCTGCGGCGCTGACAGAGTCAGGGGGCGGCAGGGGATCGAACGGGGTGGCTGGCGGGGGGAGATGGACCTGATGTCGTAGGGTCCGGCTTCAGCCGGACCTAGAGAAGCGTCCGCGCCGCGGCCATCGCCTCGTCGAGACTGGTCACGCTTCCATCGAGCTGCTGTTCGTACACAGCCTTCAGGATCTCGCCCATCCGCGGGCCCGGCTTCACGCCCAGTTCCTTCAGGTGCCGGCCGAGCAGGATCGGGCCAGGCGGGGCGTGCTGCACACCCAGCGCGCGGGCGCGATCGAGGAACCAGTCCATCGCCTGACAGTTGAAGACGCCCGGCTCCCGGCCCAGGCAGTCGGACTTGGCCACGCGGGCCAGCAGCTCCAGGTCGACCTTCTGCGCCAGCCGCCTGAACGCGCCGTCGCCGACCGGTGTGGGCGCCTTGAACCACATGCCCGGCTTCAGGTGCTGTTCCGTGATGCCCAGGACCTGCAGCCGCACGTCGTAGCCATCGAACGAGTGGACGTTCAGCCGATCCAGGAACGCCGAGGCCGGCGCGACGCCCTGCGCTTCGTGATCGATCGAGCGGATGCGGCCGTCGCTGAAGGCGGTGGTCTTCGGCTTGCCGAAGTCGTGGCAGAGCGCACCGAGCATGATGGCGAGTTGCTGCGCGCGCGGCAGGTCGTCGATGCGGGTGCGGGCCTGATCGACCACCTGCAGCGTGTGCACCCAGACGTCACCTTCCGGATGCCACTCGGGTTCCTGCGGGCAGCCGACGAGCGCGTGCAGTTCGGGCCAGAGCCGTTCGACGATGCCGAGATCGAGCGCGAGCCGCAGGCCGACCGACGGCTTCGGTGCGAAGAGCAGTTTCTCGACCTCGCCCCAGATGCGTTCGGCCGGGAGATCGTCGAGCGGAATCGTCCGGCAGATCTCGAACGTGGCAGGGTCGAGCCGGAGGTCGAACCGCGCCGCGAACTGGACGGCGCGCAGGACGCGCAGGCTGTCGTCGGCAAAGGTGTCCGCGTCGACGACGCGCAGGCATCGGGCGTCGAGGTCCGCGCGTCCGTTGAACGGGTCGAGGTACTCCTGCGTCAGCGGGTCGAACGAAATCGCATTGACGGTGAAGTCGCGCCTCCGCGCCGCCTCCTCCACGCTCATCGCCGGATCGCCGGTGACGACGAAGCCGCGATGGCCGCGGCCGGACTTGGACTCCCGCCTGGGCAGCGACACGTCGATGTCGCCGCACTTGTAGACCTGGAAGCTCTCACCGACGGTGGCGACCCGCCCGATCGATGCCAGGAGGGCACGCAGCGCCGCGGCATCGACGCCGAACACTTCGATGTCGATGTCCTTCGACTCGCGCCCGAGCAGCCGATCTCTCACCCAGCCGCCCACAATCAGCGCGCGCCCCCCGGCGTCCTGCACTGCGCGGGCGATGTTCAATGCCTGTTCGTTCACGTGTGCCCTGACCGCCAGGCTGAAGCCTGGCGCTACGTACCAAGCTGAAGCCTGGCGCTACGTACCTGATCGCCAGGCTAAAGCCTGGCGCTACGTACTTCTGAGTTCCAAGTTCTGAGTTCTAGCGTCTGACCGGTTCCCGTCTCCACCGCTTCGTGAGCCGGTCGCAGAATCCGGGCACGAGCGTCGCCAGCACGGCGAGCCCCTGCGAGAGCCGGTATGGATAGACCTCGGGCCGCGGTCGCTGGATCGCGCGGGCGATCGCGTTGGCAACGACGTCCGGCGACTGGCGTGGGCCACTGGCACGCGTCGCGAACCCCGAGTGGGCGGTCATGATGCCGTGGAATTCGGTCTCGGTCGAAATCGGATACACGACAGAGACGTGGATGCCGGAGCCGTGCAGTTCGGCGCGCAGGCACTCGGCGAGTCCAACCTGCGCGAACTTCGTCGCCGCGTACGGCCCCATGAAGGGGATGCCCCGGCGTCCGACGATCGACGAAACAATGATCAGGTGGCCGGCCTGCTGCGTGCGGAAGGGCGCGAGTGCCGCGCGGGCTGCATGGAACGTCCCGTTGAAGTTGACGTCCATCAACTGCTGCATCTGTTCCGGCGTCACGCGGTCGATCTCGCCGTAGATGCCGAAGCCGGCGTTGCACATCATCACGTCCAGTCGTCCGAACGCCGATACGGTCGTCTGGACGAACCGGGTCATGTCGTCAGGGCTCGTGACGTCGGCGGTCACCGGGAGGGCCCGTCCGCCGAGCGCGGTGATCTCCGCGGCAACCTGTTCGAGACGATCCTGGCGCCGGGCACAGATGGCGACAGCCGCCCCCTCTCGTGCAAGCCTGACGGCGGTGGCGCGGCCGATGCCGGCGGACGCACCGGTAATCGCAACGACGATGGACATGGTCAGCTATAGCTAACCACGAACCTCGGCAAAACGGAGCGTCGAGCGGCCGGGAGGGCCAGGAAGGCCGCGGCCCCTGCGACCGACCACCGACCTCCGGCCGTGAGGCCGTCTACATCTGCGGAAATGCGTCGTGCAGGCGTCGCGCGCCGGTGAAGAGGGCGGGAATCCGCCGTTCCACGGGCGTGCCCGTCCCCTGCGGTGCGACCCTCGACTGCGGCTTGATGTCCCAGCCTGGCGTTTCGTGCCCGCACGAGACGCACTTGAGGCTGAGCCGGCCGCGCCCGAATTCCATGAGGGTGTCGTGCCCGTGGAGACCGCACACGAGCTGCCGGATCTTCGTGACGTAGTCGGTGGTCGCCATACCCGCTCCTCCTCAAGCAGCGTCTGCCCGAACAGACGCGACCGGTCATGCCGGCGGATACGGCAGAGAACAAGACCTGTGCCGGAGTGCGTCCGGGTGGGCACGGGACCAACTGGGAACTGAGAAGGGAGAAGTGAAGTGCTGAATTACTGAGGAGTTGTGGCGCAGGCTGTCGCGTACGTCACGCGCTTCGCGTGTTCGGCGGCCACGCGACGGGCGCATGTAGCACTTCTACGTTCTCACTTCCAGGTTCTAACTTCGGAACGCTATTGCCCACGATCGGCCGCGATGCCTCGCAGGACGAACATGAGGTTGGCGGGCCGTTCGCCGAGGCGGCGCATGAAGTAGGGGAACCACTGCCGCCCGAAGGGGACGTAGACACGGACCCGGTAGCCATCGGCGACGAGCGCCTGCTGCAGGTCGCGCCGGATGCCGTAGAGCATCTGGAACTCGAAGGCGTCCCTGGACAGGCCCAGCGTCGCCGCGTGTTCCTTCGCCACCCTAATCATGTTGATGTCGTGCGTCGCGATGGCCGGGTAGGTGCCGCGCTCGAGGAGCCGCCGGGTCAGTGCCGCGAACTGCGCGTCCACGTCGGCCTTCTTCTGGTACGCGACAGCGCTGGGCTCCCGGTAGGCGCCCTTCACGAGGCGCACCCTGGCGCCGAGCGCGCTGACACGCGCCTCATCGGCTTCGGTCCGGTAGAGGTCGGCCTGCAGGACCACGCCGATGTTCCTGTGGCCGTGTTCCCAGAGGAGCTGGAAGATGTCGAGCGTCACCTGGGTGTACGCCGAACTCTCCATGTCGATGCGGATGAAGAAGTCGTCGGCGTGCTCCAGAATCTTGCGGAGGTTGTCGACGGCGGTGGCCCGGTCCACGTCCAGACCGAGCTGCGTGAGCTTCAGCGAGAGGTTCCTGATGATGCCGGCGTCCTTGACCGCCTTCACCACCTCCAGGTAGTTGCGCGTGGCCGCCGCGGCCTCGTCGAGCGACGAGACACTCTCGCCGAGCTGGTCGAGCGTGTGGAGCAGCCCGCTCGCCTCGATTGCGCGAGCCGCCGCAATGGCTTCCTCCGTCGTCTCGCCGGCAATGAAGCGCCGGGCAAACGCCCGCTCGTGGCGCATGCCGTACTTCGAGGCGAGGGTGCGGAGCGCGCCGCTCCCGGCGAGGAGATGGAAGAAAGCCTTGGAAGCGTTGTCGAGCATGGCTCACCAGCGCGTCGAACCCGGACACTCTGCGTATCGGGCCGGCTGCAGCCAGGCTGCAGGGTCAGTGCGTGAGGCCCGGCGTGTCCAGGAGGTGTTCGATGGACCGTCCGTAGAACTTCAGCACGTTGCGTTCCCGCACGCGGAACCGGCCGTTCTCGAGCACCACGATCCCGCGCGTCTCGAGCGGTTCAGCGGCTTCCTCTACTGTCTGACGCCCGCTCGTCACCGCCAGGTTCGCCCGCGTGGCCGACAGTTCCTCGATGATGCGATCGATCCGCTGTTCGAGGTCGCGCCGCGTGATGGACGGTCGCATGGCGGCCGCGAAGAGGGCAGTAGGCAGCACCTTCATCTGCGCGCCGATCCGGTTCCGGATGAGACGGCTGAGCTCGAGCACTTCGGTCCGCGAGTTCGGGTCGTAGCCGCTCGTCGAGATCGGCGCACCGAAGGTGACGAACGCGCGCGAGCGGTAGCCCACCGCGTAGCGGACCATCTCGGCGACCTCGCGCGAGAAGGCACGCTGGCGCTTCTTGACTCCCTGCCGCGCCAGGATGTGATCCTCGAGCACCAGGTCGTACGCCACGGCCACCGGCACCACCACCAGGTCCGGACACTCCGCCTGCAGGGCGGCGTGAATCAGCCCGGTCTTCGCGGCCTTCAGCTCGCCGCTGTAACTGCGGCCCCCCTCCGGGTAGAAGAGGATGTCGTGTCGCTTCAGGATCTCGGCGACGTAGGCCTTGAGGGTGATCAGGTAGGCCGGGTCCTTGGTGTTGCGCCGAATCGGGATCGCCCCGGTGACATGCTTGTGAATCAGGCCGAGCGGACCGCCGAACAGGTTGATGCCCGCGGCGATGAGCGGGGGCCTGACGCCGTTGTCGTCGAGCACCAGCGGTTCGACGAGGTAGTCGGTGTGGCTCTTGTGGTTCGACGCGTACACCACGCGGTGGTCGCGTACCGCCGCCGTCACGTGGTGCAGGTTCTCGTGATGGCGCTCGATCTTGCGGAGGATCGGATACAGCGGATGCTGGAGCGCCCGGTAGATCGACGGGCGCTGCGTCGTGCGCAGTTCCTCGAGGTAGGCGTAGATGCGATCGCGGGCCTGATCGCCACGTTCGCCAACGCTTCCGCGGAGGTACTTGACGACCTCGTCACGCGCCAGGACAGCCTGGGCGATCTCGTCCAGCATGGGTGATTCGGACTATAGCACGGGGATTCAGGCCATCGCCCGGCAGACGGCGTCCGCGAATGCGAACGTCGACGTCGTGCCACCGAGGTCGCGTGTCTTCGCCTCGCCCGATTCCAGCACGCGGTGCAGTGCCGCCATGATGCGGTCGGCCGCGGCACCTTCGTCGATGTGCCTGAGCATCAGCACGGCCGAGAGCAGCAGGGCCGTTGGATTGGCAAAGTTCTTCCCCGCGATGTCGGGGGCGCTGCCGTGGACCGCCTCGAACACGCCGACATCGGTGCCGAGGTTCGCCGCGCCCACGACGCCGAGACCGCCGACCAGGCCGGCGCAGAGGTCCGACACGATGTCACCGTACAGGTTCGGCATGACGAGCACGTCGAACTGTTCGGGCTTCATCACCAGGAGCATGCACGCCGCGTCGACGATCTTCTCGTCGTAGGCGATGTCCGGGTAGTCGCGCGAGACGATGCGCGCGCTCTCGATGAACAGGCCATCACTGAGCTTCATGATGTTGGCCTTGTGGATCGAGGTGACCTTCTTGCGGCCGTGCCTGCGCGCGTACTCGAACGCGAAACGCGCAATCCGCGTCGAGGCCTTCTCCGTGATGATCTTCAGGCTCTCCACCACGCCGGGCACCACCTGGTGTTCCAGGCCGGCGTAGAGGTCCTCGGTGTTCTCGCGCACGATCACCATGTCGATGCCGGTGTAGCGGCTCGTGATGCCCGGCAGGTTCGACACGGGCCTGAGGTTCGAGAACAGATCCAGCGCCTTGCGCAGCCCCACGTTCACGCTCGTGAACCCGGTCCCGATCGGGGTCGTCACCGGCCCTTTCAGCGCCACCTTGTTCCTGCGGACCGAGTCGAGGAGTTCGATCGGCAGCGGCACCTGCCCCTTCTCGACAGCGAGCACGCCAGCGTCGTGGCGATCCCACTCGATGGAGACGCCTGAGGCGGCAAGGATACGCACGACGGCTTCGGTCACTTCCGGACCGATGCCGTCACCTGGAATGAGGGTGATGGTGTGGGTCATCGCGGTGTCCTCATTATAATTTGCCGGTGATTCGCGCCGCGATCGATCGGGCCCGATTGTCGCTGCTGGCGCGCGCGCCGGAAGAGTTCGAGCCGGCCGACCTGCGGTTCCTGCTCCACGAGTGCACGCGGTTGACCGATGCGTCCCTCCGGCATGCCGTGGAGCAGGGACTGACCCGCGCCTTGTCCGCCGCCCACACCGATCCCGACCCCTGGCGCCGCATCGGCTGGGTCCGCCTCCTCGCCGACGCCGTCGCGTTTTCAGACGATGAACGACTGGCAGGGGAAGCGCGGCGGGCCCTGCCGGCCGCGGTGGAATGGCTCGAGCACCGGGTGCGCCAGCGCTACGAACCGGGTGAGGGGCTCGTGGGTGCCACGTGCCTCGAGGAACTGCTTGCCGCAGGGGCGCTACTGGACGCCTGGGGCCTGACAGCCAGGCTGCCCTACGGGATGCTGGCTGAAGAACTGCTCCGGCATGCCCGTCAACGATGGTGGGACGAAACCTCGGCCACGTTCGACGCCGGGCACCTGCCCGCCACCTGCGCCGGACTCACGGCCGCAACTCGGCTGGCGGCCCTGCACACCGACCCCGACTACCTGCGTGCCGCCATCGTCGGCGACGGGGTCGATCTCAGGGCAGATGCCAGACGGATGACGACCGCCCTGCTGGCCAGCCTGGCACTGCAACCCGACGCCTTTTCTTACGCCGGGGCGGCCCTGAGCGAGTGGTTCGCGTTGGAGTCCGATCTGCAATAGAATTCCAACGCGTCCGCACCCGTTTCGACGCGATCTGCAGTCGCCAGTCAGCACTCTGCAATCTGTCATCTGCAATCTGAAATCTGAATTCTGAAATCTGAAATCCGAGATTCCCTAGATCCCCCGATGACCCAGATGGACCGTTCCGTTCTCGTCCCGGCTCTTCACAACATCGCCACCCGGCTGCGCATCGACTCGGTCGTGGCTACATCGGCCACCGGCACCGGACACCCGACCAGCTGCGCCTCGGCGGCGGAAATCATCGCCGCGGTGTTCTTCGCCGAACTGCGCTTCGATCCGAAGGACCCGCAGCATCCGGGCGCCGACCGGTTCGTCCTGTCGAAGGGCCATGCCGCGCCGATCCTGTATGCCGCCTGGGCCGAGGCGGGGCTGTTCGATCGCTCGGAACTGACGAAGGTCCGCGACATCTCGTCGGATCTCGAGGGGCACCCCACCCCGCGCCTGTCGTTCGTCGACGTGGCGACAGGTTCGCTCGGCCAGGGGCTCTGCGCCGCGATCGGCAGCGCCCTGAATGCCCGCCGCATCGGGTCGGACTACCGCACCTACTGCCTGATTGGCGACGGTGAGTCGGCGGAAGGCTCGGTCTGGGAAGCGGCCGAAGTCGCCGCACAGGACGGACTCGACAACCTCGTCGCCATCACCGACGTGAACGGACTCGGCCAGAGCCGCGCCACCATGTGGCAGCACGATCTCGAGCAGTTCGCGCGCCGCTGGCGCGCCTTCGGCTGGCACGCCATCGTCATCGACGGGCACGACCTGAACCAGGTGCTCGACGCGCTGGCCGAGGCGAAGGCGACCAGGGGGAAGCCGACGATGATCGTGGCCGGGACGGTGAAGGGGAAGGGGATCTCGTTCACTGAGGGCAAGGACAACTGGCACGGCAAGGCGTTCAAGAAGGGCGAGGAGATGGACAAGGTCCTCGCCGAACTCCAGGCGCAGTTCGTGCCGCAGCAGGACGGGCTGAACCTGGCGGCGCAGATTGCGAAGCCGACGGCGCGTCCCGCCGTCCCTGCCGCGCCCGCGGCGATGCCGGCGCCCGAGTACAAACTGGGCGATCAGGTGGCGACGCGCGAAGCGTACGGGTCGGCGCTCGCGAAGCTCGGTGCGGCGGACAGCCGCGTCGTAGCGCTCGATGCGGACGTGAAGAACTCCACGTTCAGCGACCGGTTCGAGAAGGTGTTCCCGGAGCGCTTCTACCAGAACTTCATCGCCGAGCAGGTGATGGTGGGATCGGCGATGGGCCTCGCCGCCCGCGGCGCGATTCCGTTCCCGTCGACGTTCGCGGCGTTCCTGACGCGCGCGGCGGACTTCATCCGCATGGCGGCCATCAGCAACGTGAACGTGAAGCTGGCCGGGTCGCACGCGGGTGTCTCGATCGGTGAAGACGGACCGTCGCAGATGGCGCTCGAGGATCTCGGCATGTTCCGCTCGCAGCCGAACTTCGCGGTGCTGTATCCGTGCGACGCGGTGAGCACCGAGAAGCTCATGGCGCAGATGGCGTGGACGAAGGGCCCCGCCTACATGCGCACCAGCCGCCCGAAGACGCCGGTCATCTACGGGCCGGACGAGACGTTCGAGCTGGGCGGCCTGAAGGTGCTGCGCGAGAGCGCGCAGGACGTGGTGACCGTGGTCGGCGCCGGCGTCACGCTGTTCGAAGCGCTCAAGGCCTGCGACACGCTGAAGGCTGACGGCATCAGCATCCGCGTCATCGACCTGTACTCGCTGCAGCCGATTGCGAAGGATGCGCTGATTGCCGCGGGCAAGGCCTCGAAGAACCGGATCATCACGGTGGAAGACCACTACGCCGCCGGCGGCATCGGCGACGCCGTTTCGGAAGCGGTGAGCGAAGCGGGCATCTCGGTGCACCGTATCGCGGTTCGCGAGATTCCGCGCAGCGGCAAGCCCGAGGAGTTGCTCGACCGCTTCGGCATCTCCGCCGCGCACATCGTCGCAGCGGTGAAAGCGCTCCAGTAGGACAGAAGCGCCAACACGGAAGGCACGGAGGTTTCACGGAGTTCACGGACGTCTCGACGGGGCTTGCCCCCCTGAGCGACCGTGTCCTCCGTGACTGACGTCCGTGTCCTCCGTGTTAGCGCCCGTGTTGGGTTACCGCGGCCCGCGGCCGCCTCGTCGGCCACCGTCAGGTGGACCGTTCTTCTCGAAGTCCTCGCGCATCTTCTCGCGCCGTTCCTTCATCTCCGTCCGCAGCGTCTTCAGCTTCTGCTGTTGTTCCGCCGTGAGGATCTGGTAGATCTCGCTGGCGATCCGCGTCTCCGCGACCGCCCGGTCTGCATCGACGGCGGCGACCTCCGCGGCACGGGCGCGCACGGCGCTCTCATCGAACGTCAGCATCGCGTCCTGCAGGGCGTCGTTCGCCTTGATGGTGCGGTCGCCCAGCGTCTTCTGCTCGTCGCGATGGGAGTCCATGATCTGACGGACGCGGTCGCGCTGATCGCCGGTCAGGTCCAGCCGCTGCAGCAGCATCATCATGCCGGGCCCGCCAGGCCCCCCAGGTCCGCCCGGGCCGCCGCGACGACCGGGTCCGCCAGGACCTCCCGGGCCGCCAGGCCCGCCAGGGCCGCCGAAGTTGCCCCGCCCGGGACCACCGAAGCCGGGGCCCTGCGCGCTAAGATTCTGGTAGCCCGCGCCGGCCACGAGCACGGCAATCGCCGTGGCGCCGAGTCCGAGTCCGATACGCTTGTATACGCTGGTCATGTTCTCCTCCGAAGGTTGCGGTGAAATCGCGTCTCTCTGCCTTCATTGGACGGTGTGTCGATGGCGAGGAGATGGTGGATGTGTGAACAAACGATGACACGCGGAGCGGCACGATGAGCCAGGGACCTGTGCGGGTGCTGGTGGTCGAGGACGAGCCGAACATCAGGGAACTGGTGTGCCTGCACCTGCGGCACGAAGGATATACCGTCGACGGTGTTGCCGACGGACAGGCGGGGCTGTCGCGCGCCCAGGCGGAAGCCTGGGACCTGATGGTCCTGGATCTCATGCTGCCAGGCCTCGACGGACTCTCGCTGTGCCGGGCGGTGCGGAACGGCCAGCTCAACGCGGACGTCCCGATTCTCATGCTCACCGCGAAGCGTGAGGAGGCCGACAAGGTGGTGGGGCTCGAGAGCGGCGCCGACGATTACCTGACGAAGCCGTTCGGTGTTCGCGAACTCGTGGCGCGCGCCCGCGCGCTGTTGCGGCGTCCGCGCTCGACCGGGCAGGCGCAGGCCCCGGCGGCCGCGGATGTGATGACGATTCGCGGCATCGACATCGACGTCCCGCGCCGGCAGGTCCGCATCGGCGGCCGCGAGATCGAGCTGACCGACCAGGAGTTCCGCCTCCTGCACCTGCTCGCCACGCACCCCGGCATCGTCTTCAGCCGGGAGGCACTGCTGTCCAGAATCTGGCGGGGTGATACGTTCGTGACCGTGCGCAGCGTCGACACGCTCGTCAAGCGCCTGCGCCGCCGGGTCGAAGAGGATCCGGCGACTCCCGTGTTCATCCAGACCGTGTGGGGCGTCGGCTACAAGTTCGCAGACTCGTAGCGGCAAGGTCCACCTGAAGGTGGACCCTACGAGTGCCCTCGCGGACTGCACTCGCCTCGTCCTTGCGATTCAGCAGTTGGAGCAGGAAGGTCCACCTGAAGGTGGACCCCGCGAGCGTCCTCGCCGACCGCCTTCGCCGTCGCAATCGTGGGGTCCGGCTTCAGCCGGACCTTTCCATCATCGCCCTCAACCGCATCGCATCCCTCGGAGCATGTCCGCCGATGTCGTTGTTGAAATAGATATAGACCGGCGTGCCTTCCGCGACCTGCCGGGTCAGCCAGCCGGCCCATCGCTCCAGCTGCTCGTCCGAGTAGCTCCCGGTGTACCGCGCTGTCCCATGCAGCCGCAGGTAGACGATCGGGCCCACGCGCAGCTGGCCCGAGGCCGAGCCCTGCATGTCATGCAGGCACAGCGACACGCCTGCCCTGTTCAGCCGCTCGAACACATCCGGTGCGTACCACGACGGGTGCCTGAACTCGAGTACGTGCGACCGGCGAGCGGGAAGCGCCGACAGGAAATGGTCGAGCCGTCTCATGTCGAGCGGCCAGTTCGGCGGAAGCTGGTAGAGCACAGGGCCGAACGTCCGGCCGAGGCCGCGCGCCCGTGAGAAGAAACGGTCCAGCGGCTCCTCCGGATCCTTCAGCTTCTTCGTGTGCGTGAGATAGCGGCTCGCCTTGACGGAGAACAGGAAACCGGCCGGTGCACGTCTGCGCCACTCCTGGAAGGTGGCGATCTCGGGCAGGCGGTAGAACGTGTAGTTCACCTCGACGGTATCGAACTGCCCGGCATAGTGCTCGAACCATCCCGAGACCGGGAGCGTGTCCGGGTAGAACGCTCCGCGCCAGTGGCGGTACTGCCAGCCCGAACACCCGATGCGTGCCGTCGTGCTCACCTGACGAGCCAGAGCAATCCACGAGCCCGTCGCTGCTGCGGGTGACGTGCCCGCCGTGTGCCGTTCCAGCCCGTCAGCGCACAGCGGCGTGCGGCCCGCCGCAGGGAAAACCGTTGGAATTGCATACGGTCGCGCTGTCAATTTCAGTCTTCGGCCGATACACTGATCGTGCGACTCCGCGGCTTCGCGCGGAACTCTCACACGCACAATCAGAGCCGGTCTTGTTCCGCAGCTGGGCGGGCGCGAGCGTTGTCTATCGACGCCTGCGCGCCCGTGCGGAGAACGCCAGGAGCATCACGTGCCGTCACGTCAGTGGTTTCGCTCGCGCGCACCGTGGATCGCGGTGTCCATCGTTCTTCTTGGATCCCTCGCTGGCGTGGCCTCGTGGCGGCGCGGCGCGAACGCGCCGGCGCCGATGGCCTTCTCGGACCTGCTGGTCGGTCTGGAGCGGGGCACGGTAGGCAGTCTCGTGGTGCGCGGTGATCAGCTGGACGTCACGTCGACGGACGGCCACGCGTTCGTCACGACGACCCCGGCCGGGTATGTGACAGCCAACCCGATCTTCCTGACGGATGTGGCCCATAAGGGCGTGCGCATCGACGTGAAGGGATCGTCGGCTGACGTCGGCTACAGCTACGCGGCCTTCCTGCTCGGTCTCGCCTTCGTCGGCGTCGTCGGGATGGCGCTGTACCGGATCAGCTCGGGTCGCATTCCCGCCCTCGACGGCAAGACACGGGAAGCCGGACCGGAGCAGCCGCCCATCACCTTCGAGGACGTGGCGGGCGTGGACGAAGCGAAGGAGGAAGTGAAGGAGATTGTCGACTTCCTCAAGGAGCCCGGGCGGTTCTCCGCCATCGGCGGGCGCATTCCGAAGGGCGTCCTGCTCGTCGGACCTCCCGGCACCGGCAAGACCCTCCTGGCCCGCTCCATTGCCGGCGAAGCGGGCGTGCCGTTCCTCTTCACCAGCGGTTCGGACTTCGTCGAGATGTACGCCGGTGTTGGCGCCTCCCGCATACGCCGGCTCTTCAAGGACGCGCGGCGTCATCCCTCCTGCATCATCTTCATCGACGAGCTCGACGCCGTCGGCCGCAGCCGCGGCGGCAACTCGCTGAGTCACGAGGAACGCGAGCAGACGCTGAACCAGCTGCTGGTCGAGATGGACGGCTTCGCCCCGAACCAGGGCATTGTCGTCATCGCCGCCACGAACCGCCCCGACATCCTCGACCCCGCGCTCCTCCGGCCGGGACGCTTCGACCGCCAGGTGACCGTTGGTGCGCCGGACGTGAAGGGACGCGAGCAGATCCTCCGCATCCACGCGAAGAAGGTCGCGCTCGACGCCGACGTGGACCTGCGGCAGATCGCCCGTGGTACTCCCGGCTTCTCGGGCGCGGATCTCGCGAACCTGATCAACGAAGCGGCGCTCCTGGCGGTGCGAAGCGGCCGCTCGACCATCACGAACAACGACCTGGATCAGGCGCGCGACAAGGTCCTCATGGGCGTCGAGCGCCGTTCCCTCCAGATGACGGAGCACGAACGCATCACCTGCGCCTACCACGAGTCTGGCCACGCCGTCGTCGCCGCGCTCCTGCCGCACGCCGACCCGCTCCACAAGGTGACCATCGTGCCGCGCGGCCGGGCCCTTGGCGTGACGATGCAGCTGCCGGAAGGCGACCGGCACACGCACACGCGCGAATTCCTCGAGGCGCAGATCGCGATCTTGATGGGCGGCCGCGTGGCCGAGGAGCTGTTCCTGCGGCAGATGACGAGCGGTGCGGGCAACGACATCGAGCGCGCCACGGACATCGCGCGCCGCATGGTCTGCGAGTTCGGCATGTCCGCAGCGCTCGGTCCTCTCGCCTACCGGACCCCCGGGAATCCCTGGGAGACAGATCGGGGCGTCGGCATCAGCGAGGCGACCGCGCAGCGGGTCGACGACGAGGTGCGCAGCCTGGTGATGCAGGGCTACGAAACCGCCCGGCAGATCGTGGCCAAGCACCGCGGCTCCGTGCGCGCCATGGCCGAGGAGCTGCTCGCCGTCGAATCGCTCGACTCCGACGGCATCAAGGCCATCATCGCCGGGAACCTGAACTAGGGAGCACGGCTGCCTTTCTCCCTCGACGATTGGCAGTTCGCGATTCGCAATCCGAGCGGGTAGAATCTGCGCGCCTTCCAAGGAGATGTGCAGATGACCCGACGCTTCCTCGCCGCGCTGCTGACCGCTGGCGTATTCGTGACCGCCGGCCATGACACGCTGTCGGCCCAGCTCTCGCCCACAGCCGAGTGGGCCGCGCACGCGCAGAACGCCTATCAGATCCTGCCGAACGTCACCTACCTGACGGCCAACGGCTTCGAGGCGAAGCTCGACGTGTACAGGCGTCGCGACGTGCAGGCGCCGCAGCCCACGCTCGTCTTCTACCACGGCGGCGGCTGGATTGGCGGCACCAAGGAAGCGTCGTTCATGTCCGTGATGCCCTGGCTGGAGATGGGGTGGAACGTCGTGAACGTGGA
Source organism: Vicinamibacterales bacterium (assembly GCA_046331345.1). Classification (GTDB taxonomy): domain Bacteria; phylum Acidobacteriota; class Vicinamibacteria; order Vicinamibacterales; family CAVVIG01; genus CAVVIG01. The sequence goes on from JAXLRA010000015.1 coordinate 91,057, forward strand.
GTACCGCATGGCGCGGGTCTCCCTCGCGCCCGCCGCGGTCGAGGACGCGCAGTGCGCGCTGAAGTTCGTCGTCAATCGCGCGAAGGACTACAACATCGACACGTCGAAGATCGTGCTGAGTGGCGAGTCGGCCGGCGGCCACCTGTCACTCACGACCGGGATGATCCCCGCCAGCGTTGGCTTCACCAGCCTGTGCGCCGGGGGCGGCTTCACCGGCAACGACACCGCCCTGCCGAAGGTGGCAGCCATCATCAACTGGTACGGCATCACGGACGTGAACGCGATGCTGACCGGGGGACCAGACGCCCGGGCGTACGCCGTGCAGTGGCTCGGGTCGGCACCGAATCGTGACGCGATCGCGAAGAGTGTCTCGCCGCTGACCTACGTGCGGGCCGACCTGCCGCCGATCCTGAGCATCCAGGGCGACGCGGACCCGATCGTTCCCTACTCGCAGAACACCAGGCTGCTCGACGCGCTGAAGAAGGCTGGCGCAAAGGCCGAACTCTTCACCATTCCGGGTGGCGGCCACGGCAACTTCAAGCCGGCGGAGCGGTCGGCGGCGTACGTGAAGATCCGCGAGTTCCTCAAAGCGAACGGACTATGAGAGGGTCCGGCTGAAGCCGGACCCCACGAAGGTCATCGCCGGGCCCACAACGAAGGTCATCGCCGGGCCCACAACGAAGGTCGTCGCCGGGCCCACAACGAAGGTCATCGCCGGGCCCACAACGAAGGTCATCGCCGGGTCCGCCACGAAGGTCATCGCCGGGTCCGCCACGAAGGTCATGGCGGCGGCGGACCGGAGTGCCGCCGTCGCAGTCGTGGGGTCCGCCTTCAGGCGGACCCTGCTCCCGCCCGCAGCGCCAGGCCGGTCGCCACCGACGTCAGTTCGTGCCCGCCGGTGATCGTGGACCCCGGGAACTTGCGCTCGAAGATGGCGCGCACCGCCGGCACGAACGACGACCCGCCCGTCAGGAACACCGTGTCGATGTCCGCCGCGGCGACCTCGCTTCGTGCGAACAGGGCGTCGATGCACTTCTCGATCAGCTGCAGGTCGAGCTTCAGCCAGTGCTCGAACTGCGCACGCGTCGCGTGCCACTGCACTTCGATCTGATCCAGGTCGAACCGCAGCTCCGCCTCGAGCGCTGACGACAGGGTCACCTTCGTCGTGTTCACGCGCTCGTGCAGTTCGTAGCCCAGGTCTTCCTCCACCAGATAGAGCAGCGCCGAGAGCGCCCGCTTCGCCGTGGAGGTCTTCTGGATGCGGCGCAGCATCTCGAGTGTCTCGCCGCTCTTGAGGAACGAGAGGTGGTGCCAGCGCTCCAGCCGCGCGTAGACCCACTCCGGCATCGGCAGCACCTTGTCGGGAGGCGACAGATACTCCGAGCCCCTGCCCAGCTGCGGCGCCACCGCGTGACGGACGATGGCGCGATCGAAGGCGTCGCCGGCGACAGCGACCCCATCGTTGCCGAGGATGCGGACACCGTCAGGCCCTGTGTGTCCGGGCGGTTCGAGCGCGAGGATCGAGAAGTCGCTGGTGCCACCGCCGAAGTCGCCGATGAGCACCGTCGCGGGCTTCGTCAGCCGCTGGCGATACGCGTACGCGGCCGCAACCGGCTCGTATTCGAACTCGAACTCGGTGATGCCCGCGAGCTCCAGCGCCTCGCGCATCCGCGCCAGCGCCAGCTGGTCGTGCTCGTCGCTTCGAGTCACGGTGAAGTGAACCGGGCGCCCGATGACCGCCCGCGTGGGCAGCGTGCCGAAGTCGTCAGCGGCCGCCCGCAGGAGCCGCTGGAGGATCAGCGCGATGAGCTGGGGGAGCGTACGGTGCCGCCCGCCGATCATCGTGCCGGTGAACCCGGCATCGCCGAGGTAGGCCTTCAGCGACTGGATGAAGCGCCCCTTGTGCGCCGCCTGACGGTAGTGCTCCACCGCCGCGGGCCCCGCATGCACCGGGTCGGCGCCGCGTGCCGGTTTCGGCTCGAAGTAGAGGATGGACCGGAACGTCTCGCTCGGACCGTGCGCCGTCCGGAACTGCGCGAGTGACGCAACGCCGTTGCTGTTCAGGCGGGCCACCGCGCTGTTGGTGGTGCCGAAGTCGATGCCAAACGTCTCAGACAAGCCTTCAATAGTACTCGCGCGCCTTGTGAGTTGGCCATCTGCGGAGTAGCAGACCTGCGCTGAGCGAGCGCAGCGGTGAGAGGCGCCTGCCTGAGCAGGCGCAGCGGGTGGGAGGGCTTGCCCTGAGCGAGCGAAACGAGTCGAAGGGTATACTACGCGCCGACTTCAGGAGGTCTGCATGCTGCGCGTCACCCGTTGTCTGCTCCGGTCGGCTCTGGTCGTCGTTGGTGCCCTGTGCTGGGCGGCGTCAGCCTCGGCCGAGGTCACACGGGTCGAGATTGCCTCGCGCGCCGACCTGCTCGGCGGACGGGCGTTCGGGAGCGCCGGCTCGTACGAGGTGCTGCATGGCACCATCACCTTCGGTGTCGATCCGTCGAATCCCCGCAATGCCGTGATCGTCGACCTCGACAAGGCGCCGCGCAACGAGCAGGGGCGCGTCGAGTTCCGATCGGACCTCGTCGTCATCCGGCCGAAGGATGCGTCGAAGGGCAACGGCGTGCTGTTCTTCGACGTCGTGAACCGCGGGAACAAGAGCCTGCTGAGCGTGTTCAGCCACGCCACGCGCGGGACCAGCTTCACCACGGAGGCCGAGGTCGGCGACGCGTACCTGCTGCGCGAGGGCTACACGCTCGTGTTCGTCGGCTGGCAGTTCGACATCGCCCTGGGGAAGGGGCTCGTCGGCTTCAGCGCCCCGATCGCCACGGAGAACGGCGCACCCATCAAGGGCTGGGTGCGCATGCCGTTCATCCTGGACAAGCCCGCAGCTTCCTACGTGTACGGCGGCGGCTACAACACGGTGAACTACCTGCCGGTGAACGTGCAGGATCGGAGCTACCGCCTCACGGTGCGTGAAGGGATCTTCGCGCCGGCGCGGCTCATTCCCCGCGACGAGTGGGACTTCTCGCGCGTGGAGGGCACGAACACCTCGCCCGATCCCGCGTCGGTGCGGCTGAAGGGGGGCTTCAAGCCGGGCCTCAGCTACGAACTCGCCTACGAGACCCAGAACCCGCCGGTGGCCGGGCTCGGCATGGCGGCCATCCGCGATGCTGCCGCCGCGTTCAAGTACGGCACCAACCAGGTGGCGAGCGGGCGGCTCGCGTACATGTACGGCGCCTCGCAGACCGGACGGCTGATCCGGCAGATGGTTCACCAGGGGTTCACCATCGACGAATCCGGCCGCAAGGTGTTCGACGCGGCGTTCATCCAGACCGGCGCGGTGGGATTCGGCAGTTTCAACGAGCGCTTCGCGCAGCCGAACGAACTCGGTCCGTTCACGCAGACGAAGTTCCCGTTCCTCTACAAGACCACGGTCGACCCGATCACCGGGCGTGAAGATGGACTCGGCTCGCGGATTCCGGCAGGTCTCGAACCGAAGCTGTTCCTCGTCGACTCCTCATCGGAGTACTGGGATCGCGGCCGCGTTGCTGCGATGCGCCACACCACGATGGACGGCTCGGCAGACCTCGAGGACGCGCCGAACGTCCGCGCGTACCAGCTGGCCGGGACGAAGCACGGCGCCGGGTCGTTCCCCGCGTCCAACGGCGGAGGGCAGTTCCCCGAGAACACCAACGACTACCGCTGGGCGCAGAAGGGGCTGCTCGCCGCGCTCGACGCCTGGACGCGGAAGGGTGTCGAGCCGCCGCCGAGCACGCATCCCAACCTGACGGACGGCACGCTCGTCGCGCACAAGGACTTCCGCTTCCCTGCGCTGCCAGGCGTGCAGCAGCCGACGTTCGTGCCGGGAGGTTACCGGGCCGACGTCCCTGCGCCTTACGCGGCCATGCCGTTCCTGCTGCCGAAGGTGGATGCCGACGGCAACGATGCCGCCGGCATCCGGCTGCCCATTGTCTCCGTGCCGCTCGCCACGCTCACCGGCTGGAACTTCCGTGGCCCGCAGATCGGCGCGCCTTCCACGCTCATCGCCATGGCCGGCTCGTACATCGAGTTCCCGAAGACGAAGGCCGACCGCGAGCGCACGAAGGATCCGCGCCCGTCCATCATCGAACGCTACGGCAGCAAGGCCGAGTACGTGAGGCGCGTGCGTGAGGCCGCGACGAAGCTGGCCGACCAGCGCTTCATCGTGCGCGAGGACATCGACCCGATCACGAACGAGCTCGCGTCGCAGTGGGACGCGATCATGGGCAGCGCGCCGCCAAAGACCTCGTCGCGCTGAGGTGCCCTACCGGCGCACGAACCCCGGGCAGGCGAACGCGGCCTGGAGCGCCGCGGCTTCGGCGGCCCAGAACGCGAGCTTCGTCGCGATGCGCGCGGCGATGTAGGCCTGGCTCACCGCAAAGCCGGCCCACATCGTCCAGCCGGTGGTGCCCGCCGCGGGAGCCACGAGGAAGTAGAGCCCCAGCACCGCGAGCAGCATCAGCAGGTTCAGGGCGTAGACGCCAATCGCGACACGCGGCCGCTCCACCACGAACCTGAGTGCCGCCGAGAGCGACGCGAACAGGCTGTGACGGTCCTCGACGACCAGCCGAACCCTCGCGTAATCGAAGAGCAGGTTTGCCCCGGCGAGGACGGCAAAGAACCCGGCGTACAGCGCCAGCCTGATGAGAAAGGCGGTCCGCTCGACGGTGATGTCGCGTGTGAGCGTGTCGAACAGGTCGCCGAACAGGGTCTGGTGAAGTCCGCCGAAGAGGGCGGCGTAGAAGATCGCAGCGACCACGTTGAGGCGCAGCAGGCGCATCGCACTCCCGCCGCAGCGCCCCAGAAACGCCTGCGCCCCGAGCGGGCGGTCTGCGGCGAGCCGCTGGATGAGGCCAGGTGTGAGGAACCACAGGACGAGCACGTAAACCGCACCGGCCGCCATCATGGCCGGTGCGCGGGAGCTGGCGTCGGCGAGCGCGCTCGTGTTGTCCATCACGGCGGCGAAACCGATGACGTCCGGTCGCAGCGTCTGCCCGAGCGGGGAGGCCTGCTCGCGGAACTCCTGCATCCAGTCGTAGTTCACGCCGGAGGCGGCGCCCTCCGATTCGAGGCTGTCGCCCAGGTGCCGGCGCACCTCGCCGTGCACGGCGAGCGCCGGCAGCCCGGTGATGGCCACCGACCCGCACCAGAGGAGCAGCACGAGTCCCGGAGCCCGCAGCACACGCCTGAGTCCCGACAGCCACGCGCGGACCGGACTCATGCGAAGAGTCCCCACGTCATCAGCGCATCCTGCAGCCAGACCAGCCACTTCAGCGTCCACTTCGTCGCCGCGGCCTCCGCGCGAGGCGCCGTGGTGCGAGAGTTGTTGGTGAAGTTGATGTCCAGCAGCAGCGTGCGCTGCGGATCGACGACGGCGGAGCGCACGGCGGACCGGCGGACATACGTGAACTCACGCCATCGCGATTCCCCGTTCCAGTGCTCGGTGATCTGGTCGCCGTTCTCGAACGTGATCAGCACGTCCACCGGGAAGACACCGTCGCCCAATCGGCGCACCAGGACGCGCGACTCCTGCTGCCCGCCCCGCGCCTCTGCGCTGACGCCGCCGATGCTGTAGTCGAAGACGGCCGACTGCCGGAACGTCTGCGTCAGGAATCGGTTGATGTCCCGGTCGGTATACTTCTGCAGGTTCTGCAGGACCACGCCGGGCTGGGGATGCGCGAACGCCCCCTCCACGAACGAAGCGCTCAGGGCCTTCCGCACGCTGTCCCAGCCCAGCCAGTTCTCCAGCGTCGCGAGCCAGACCGCGGGCTTGTCGTAGGCCAGGAAGCGCACCGTATCCTGGCGCTCGCGATAGGAGAGGCTGGCGAGCGCGTCCTCGGTCGCACCGCGCCGGTAGTCCCACAGGCGGTTCCAGTCGGTGGCGCGAGTCAGGCGGACATCCCGGAACGTCCAGGGCACGAATCCGCCGAAGTAGTAGCGGTCGAGCACGAACGTCGGATAGTCCTCGGCCAGCGCGCGGCCCGTCGCGTACGTGTTGATCCCCTCATCCATCCACGCATGCTCGAACTCATTGCTGCCGACGATGCCGTACCAGAACTGGTGGCCGGCTTCGTGGACGACCACTTCTTCCGGCGTCGAGAACGTGACCTCGCGGCTGATGAGCCACTGCGTGCCGGCCGTGAAGAGCGTCGGATACTCCATGCCGCCTGTCTCGCTCTGGTAGGCGGGGTCGACGAGCGTGATGTGGCCGTACGGGTACGCGCCGAACCAGGAGCCAAAGCGACGCAGCGCACTGCGGGTGGCCGCGAAGTGCCGCTCCACCTGTCCGAGATGCTCCGGCTGTATCAGCAGGCGCATGTCCACTGGGGGCAGCCCACGCTCCTCGAACCTCGCCGTCTTCACGACGAAGTCAGGGCTCGCGGTCCACGCGAAGTCGTGCACATCCTCCTGGCGGTACCGATGCGTGGTGGTGCCGTTCCCGTTGTCCGTGAGGGACTGTTCGCGTCCGGTCGCACCGACGACCCAGCCGGACGGCACCGTCATCGACACGTCGTAGACGCCGTAGTCCGAGAAGAACTCGGTCGTCGAGTGGAACTGGTGCGTGTTCCAGCCGGTGTCTTCGAGGACGCCGAGCTTCGGAAACCACTGCGCGATGAAGTAGTAGTCGCCGATGGCGCCGGTCCTGTCGAAGGTGCGCGGCACCTTCGCCGTCCATGCGATCGTCAGGGTTACGGATTCGCCAGGCTGGACCGGCGTCGCCAGCGGCACGGACAGCACCGTCCGATCGTCGGCATTCCCATCGTCTGGCGCGATGTAGGTGGCGGAGGGCAGGAGGTTGGACGCCGGCGTCCGGTCCGCCAGTTCGATCGACTGAAGGGTGAACTGCGCGAGGTTGTCCGGCTGGGCATCCACCTGGCGGAAGCGCCGGCTCTCCCTCATCCAGGTCGAGTTCCCGTCCACCCACGCGTTCCAGTACAGGTGGAGCTGCAGTTCGCTCGTCGGGTTGACCGTGATGTTGCGCCAGGTGATCTGTTCCCGGGCCGACAGCATGCGCGTCTGCGGATTCAGCGTGACCTGGATCGCGTAGTTCGCGTTCCGGGGAGAGCGCGGCGTCTGCCCGAACGCCACCGCTGTGGTCAGTGTCAGCAGTGCCGTCAACGAGAGGATCAGCGCGCCAGGCCGCATCGCTCGATGCTACCAAATGCCGCGTGGCGTGGAGGTCGGACGTCGGGCGTCGGAGGCCGGGGGTTGGAGGTTGGCAGGACCTGTGGCCGCCGTGTTGCCGTTCAGAAGAGCGTGACAGTGACCGTCGCGCCCTCGGCGACCGTGTGTTCGCTCGCGGGGATCTCGATGTAGCCGTCGGCGTTCGAGAGGCTGGTGATGTCGCCGGACCCCTTGAACGCGGGGAGTGCGACACGGCCGTCGAGGCGGACGGTATAGAACTGATGCCGGTTGGCAGGCGAGACGATGGTCTTGCCGAGCGTGGCCGATACGGTGCGCGGGGCGAAGACCGGCAGGCGTGCCGTAGCCCGGAGGAACGGCACGAGCAGGATGTACGCGTTGGAAAGACAGGACGTCGGGTTGCCCGGCATGCCGAAGAACGGCCGCCCGCCGACGCGCGCGAACATCGTGGGCTTGCCGGGACGAACGGCGATGCCGTGGAACACCACGTCGCCCCGCTCGGCAATCAGGTCGATCAGCAGGTCGCGGTCGCCGACCGAACTGCCACCCGAGAAGATGATGACGTCCGCATCGGCGCAGGCGTCGAGCGCCGCGTGCAGCGAGGCCAGGGTGTCGCGCGCCGGCGGCAGCAACTCGGCCACGCAGCCGTGCGCCTCGGCCACGGCTGCCAGGGTGTACCGGTTGACGTCGTAGATCTGTCCGGGCTCCAGCGGTTCGCCGGGCTCGATGACTTCATTGCCCGTCGACAGGATCGCCACCCGCGGCCGTGCGTAGACCTCCACCTGCGCCGCACCGACCGCGGCCATCGCACCGAGGCGGCTCGGGGTCAGCAGTTCGCCCGGGCGGACGACGAGATCGCCCGGCGAGATGTCGGCACCCTTGCGGCCGATGTTCTGCTTCGGATGCGCCTCGCTCCAGATCGCGACATGGTCGTCGTCCAGGCGCAATGTCTCTTCCACCATGACCACGGCGTCGGCGCCGTCCGGCAGCGGAGCGCCCGTGGCAATCTCCGCGCAGCACCCAGGGGCCACGACGTGCGCCGGGGTGTTGCCGGTGTAGACGCGTTCGACGATGCGGAGGCGGACGGGACGTTCGCGGCTGGCCCCGCGTGTGTCCTCAGCAACCACGGCATAGCCGTCCATCGCCGAGCGGGAGAACGGTGGCACGAAGATCGAGGCGGCGACCTGTGCGGCCGCGACGCGGCCTGCCGCCTGTGCGAGCGGCAGCGTCTCGGTCCGGGCGACCGGCGTCACGCCGCTTCGCAGCAGCTCACGGGCCTCTTCGATCGGGATCGTCGACTTGAAGGGTCTCACTTGCGCGCCTGCTGGACCATGTGGCCGACTTCCGGCAGCACGAGCTTCTCCATTGCCAGGCGGACGGCTGCCTCCGAGCCTGGCAGGGCGATGACGATCGTGCCTGAGGCGAGTCCTGCGGTGGCGCGGCTCATCATGGCGGCGGCGCCGACCTCCGCATAGCTCAGCATGCGGAACAGTTCGCCGAAACCGTCGAGCGTCTTGTCCAGCAGCGAGGCAATGGCCTCGTAGGTCGAGTCGCGCGAGGTGATGCCGGTGCCGCCCGTGGTGATCACGACGTCGATATCGGGAACGGCGAGCTGTTCGCGCACCACTCCGCTGACCACTGCCGCATCATCTTTTACGAGTGCGCGGCCCGCCACGGTATGTCCGGCGGCGGTCAGCAGGTCGGCGATGGCGCGTCCTCCCGTGTCGGTCTCGGTCGTGCGCGTGTCGCTCACGGTGAGCACGAAACACCGGACGTGCTTCGGACCGAGCTGTTTGTGCTCCGCGTCTGGACGCATGCACGAGCATTGTACAGAGGTCGCTGGCTCGGGCAGGAATCAGGGATCAGGGATCAGGGACTAGGGATCGGGGACCAGGGATCAGGGACCAGGGATCAGGGACTAGGGATCAGGGGAGCGCATCACGGACCGGTACGTAGCGCCACGCTTCAGCGTGGCGATTGTACGTAGCGCCACGCTTTAGCGTGGCGATTGCGGATAGCATCGAAGACCGGATGCTGCTTCGGGATCGACTGCTCGCGCGCCTGGCCGGGATGGGGGCTTCGCCGGACTACGTGGCGCTTGCCGCGGAGGTGCTCGGCATTCGCCACGCGCCGCCCGCGCTGGCGAAGCGGCTCGTCGACCAGGCGCTCGTGGTGGAGGACCGGCGCGAGGCGTGGCTGCGCACTGGCGAGCGGATCTGTGCGGATGCGCCCGATGCGCCAGGTGTCTACGTGCTGCGGGACGCCGAGGGGCGCGCGCTCTACGTCGGCAAGGCGAACAACATCCGGCGGCGCCTGCGGACGCACTTCGCCGCGCGCCGGTGGCGGCACCTGAAGCCGGCCTTCGCGCGTGCCCAGCGTGGTGAGTGGCAGGTCGTCGGCTCCGAGATCGAGGCCCTGCTGCGCGAAGCGCAGCTGATTCGGGATCTCCAGCCGGTGGCCAACGTGCAGGTGGGGGCTCCGTCACTCGAGACCCGCGCGGTGCCGGAGGCGGTGATGCGCGACACGATCGTCGTGCTCCCATCGGCCGACGCGGACGCAGCCGAACTGCTCGGCGCGCGCGTGGACGGAGGCGTGCTGCTCGTCCGGGTGGGGCGAGCGGGCAAGGGGCTCGCGGCGCGCATCGCGCTCCTGCGTCGCTTCTTCGGCGATGCGGCACGGGGCGCGGGCGCCGGCGGAACGGCCGCGTTCGACGGCCTCGCACCGCTGGTGTTCTCGTGGATCGCGGGGCGCGGTCACGCGGCGAGCCGGCTCGATCCGCACGACGTCACGTCGGGCCGCGATCTGGAACGTCGCGTGAAAATGCTGCTCGACGACGATCAGCTCTTTACGGAGCGGATCGTTGTGATACGATCAGTTGTTCCATCAACGCGCCCTTAGCTCAGCTGGATAGAGCGTCTGGCTACGAACCAGGAGGTCGCAGGTTCGAATCCTGCAGGGCGCACCATCCCACTTCAATCCTCACGACATCTGCCGCTTGCGGAGCCGTGCCCCAGCCTGGTGCACACCGCATCCTCAGGGGCGGACGTACTCCGTCTTCCACGGGCCTGAGGCCGTCCCGATGATGATGGTGTCGACATCGGCACCGTCGAAGTGCCGGGCATGGGCCGGCACCAGCAGGTACGCGCCCGTGTCGAACACCGTGGCGCGAGCGGTATCCATCACGTCTCCGTATCCCAGCTTCATCTGGCCGCGCACCACCACCACGCGCGCGTCCGCACTGTGCCAGTGCGGCGCGTCCCAGACGCCAGCCGGAATGAAGAAGGCGTAGGTGAAGCTCCCTTTCTCTCGGGAGCCTTCGAGCAGCGCGTACTTCGTGCCGTCCGCGTTCGTCTCGGTCCAGACGATCGACTCGGGAGTCCAGGCCCGGCCGGTGGCCGCTGGCTGTGCGTGAACGGTGCAGGCAGTGGAGCAGAGCAGCAGGGCGAGCGCGGCGAGTCGCATGAACGTGGTCATGCCCCGAGTGTGAAGCGGCCCGCGGCGGGGGCGCCATCCGCGGATTGCGCTCGAAGTGAGGTGACAGCCGCCAGGGACCGCCTATAATCCGCCCACCCTGGAGGGTGCCATGAACCGACGGTTGATGTGTGCGGTCGTGCTGGTTGCGGTGTCGTGTGCAGGTGTGTCAGCGCAGTCGACCACGACTGGGCCCCCGGCGCCCACGGACAAGGCGATGGACATGTCCCTCGAGATGCTGCAATCGGTGGCGAAGGAGATTGCCGCGAAGGGACAGATCACGCAGCGCGTGCTCGAGGGCGGAACGTTCAGCGTCAACGTCCGGCACATCGCTGGCGCAGAGACCGGACTGCAGCACGGCAGGATTGCTGAAGTGTGGGTCGTCCGCGAGGGCACCGGCATCGTCGCCACGGGAGGCACCCTCGTCGATCGCAAGCCCGGCGCGGCGCCAGGCGATTTCAGCGGCAGCCGCATCGACGGTGGCATCGAGCGCGCCATCAAGCCGGGCGACCTCGTCTACATTCCGCCAGGCGTGCCGCACGGCATCAAGGAGTCGACGGGCGGGATTACCTACCTGAACATCCGATTCGAAATCCGCTGACGAGGCCCGGCGAACAGCGGCTTCGCTCGCCACAGGGCGATGGTCGGGATCATGAAGACCAGGGCGGTGATTGCCCCGCCGATCCAGCCACGCCCGCGCGGGTCGGTCACGTTCCACACCAGCATGCCGATCGCGATCTGCGCGGTGTAGAGGGACGCCCACGGCCACATCCAGCGGCGCATGCCCCAGAAGCCCCACGCGCCGAGTCCGTAGATGGCCCAGTGCAGCGGTTCGGTCGCCTTTGCCCACCAACCCGAGAGCGCGACACCGAACCACACCTCGCGGTCCTCGGCGACCGGCTTCAGGAACAGGTCGAACGGCAGGTAGATGACCGCCATGTAAAGGCAGAACGCCATCATGAGGTTCATCCACCAGGGGCGACCGCTCAGCATGGAACTCACAGCATGTCTCCGAAGGCCCACCTGAAGGTGGGCACTACGCACTCGAACCCGAGTCAGTGCGACCCACCTCGCGCCGCGTCAGCGCGACGCGGCGCGGAACACGCCCCAGCCCGCCGGCTTCGGGTCATTGGCATTCGGCAGTTTCACACCCCTCGATTGCCAGACCCCATTGAGCGCGTCGTCGCCGAGAATCCGCGTGAGCGTGACCGGATACACGGTCTCTCCAACTCGCACGCGTGCCTCGGGGTGCGCGACCGCTGCCGTCGCCCAGCCCTTGCCCTCGCAGTTGCCGCAGCTCAGGTACAGGTCGCCCCTGGTGTCGGACCAGCAGTTCAGGTTCAGCGCGCGCGTCAGCACCCCGGTGTCCACTTCCAGCTGGCAGAGCGGCACCTGATTGGCGAACGCCCAGCTGGTCACCTTCTCGCTGGCCTGCATGCCGCGCAAATAGAGACCGGGCGTCTGGCCGCAGGGGCAGGACCATGCCCAGTACGAGACGCCGGCCGCCAGAACGACTACGAGTGCCGCGAGCAGTTTCTTCATCATCGTGTCCACCCCCGGATGGTGCAGGTGCCGCGCACCTGCGGCTAGAAGTCGATGCGTACGCCGAGCTGCGCGAGCCGTGCCCCGAGCGTCCGGTTGGGCACACGGAAATTCGGGCTGCCCAGGATCGCCTGCGTACGCGCGTCTGCGTACGTGTTGCCGCTGTTCAGGACGTTGAAGACCTCGACGAACAGCTGCAGGCGCCCACGGGCGCCGAGCGACAGGCCCTTCGCGGCCCGCGCATCCCACGTGAACCACGCCGGCTGGTGATAGGGAAACCGCGGCAGCAGCTGCCCGTCGACGACCGGACGATCGGGCTGCAAGCCGTCGTTCACCACCCCGTCGCCGTTGATGTCCGTGGCGCTGTAGACGGGAAAGGCCAGGCCCGACCCGGCAGACCAGGTCGACGCCAGTGTCACGTCGCCAGGAAGCTGGGCGACCACGTACGACTTGAGCTGGTGCCGCTGGTCGAGTTCGTTGATGCCGTAGTCCGCCTCGATGTCGAACGGATTCGCCGGCCCGAACACCGCCTCGGTGTCCCGTTCCGTCGATCCGTTGCCCAGGCTCTTCGCGAGCGTGTAGTTCACGTAGAACTGCACCGCGTTCTTCAGCGGCCTGTTGATGGAGATCGTCAGCGCGCGGTACTGGCCATGGCCGAAGCTCGCGAGTGCGTTCGCCTGTGCGATGGTCGTATCCGGCCGGCCCGGCGCCAGGAGGGCCACACCACGCCCGAACTGATCGAACTGCGTGGGCACGGCGAGGTTGCGGTCCCAGGCCGACGCGCGGAATCCGCCGATGCGCAGGTTGCGCGACTCGCTCTGCATGTAGCCGGCCTCGAGTGTCATGCCAGCCACCTGCCTCGATACCGATGCCGTCATCTGCAGCACGCGCGGATTCTGGAAGTCGGGGTCCACGTACGAGATGGCGGGGGGGCCCACGAGCGCCGCGAGAGACGACCCCGGCACGATCGCCGAGGGCAGCACCGCCGGGAACGTCACCGCCACACGCGACACCGGCACGAACAGCGTCGTGTTGCTCACGCCGGCGCCCCGCATCGGGAAGTAGATCATCGGCGTCCGCCCGTAGTAGAGCCCGGCCGATCCCTTGATGAGCGTCCGTTCATCCGGCCACTGGTACGCGACCTCGCTGCGAGGTCCCCAGTTGTTGCGGTCGTCGGGTATGCCCTGGGGGACAGGCGCGTACGTCTGCTGCACCTGGGTGCCGGAGAGGCGCGGTAGCCCGACCGGCACCCGCACACCGGCAATGCCGGCCTGGGGCTGCGGGTTGAACTGCGCGTCGTACCGCAGGCCCAGCGCCATCGTCAGGCGGGTGGACGGCCTGAGGCGAGCCTGGACGTAGGCGGCCGCTTCCTTCTGCCAGTAGCTGTCGAGGAGGGCGGCCTGCTGGGCGGTGTAGCCGTTCAGCCCGAAGTTCTGCACGTAGAGGAGCGGCTGTCGTGCGATGAAGGCTTCCAGTGTCGGGAACACGTAGCCGCCGTTCAGCCCCAGCGCGAACGCGTTGTTGCGCATGTTGAACGCATCGACATCGGCCCCGACGCGGATCTCGTGAGCGCCGCTCGTATGCACCGCGCTCTCGGACACCTGGTAGCGGTACATGTCCTGCGAACTCGGTAGCGACAGCGAACTGCCGAAATTGCCGGTGCCGGTGATCTGGATCTGCGGACCCGTCGATTGTGCCCGTCGTGGCCGGGTCTCCCGCGAAACCTGCACCTTGGTTTCGAGTTGCAGCCACTGCCCGAGGGGGCCATTCAGGCTCGCGACTACCGAGGTTCCCTGGTTGCGGAAAGTTTCGAGCGTGGACGTGGCCTGGCTCAGGAGGATGCCTCCGCCGGCGATGTTGTCGCCGTCGCTGCGGGAGAACGTCGCTCGCAGGCTGAGCCGCTGGCGCGGCGTCAGCGCGTGATCCAGTTTGCCGAGCAGGCCGGTCACGTTCTCGTGGCGCGGATACTGGCCCTCGAGCGCGCCGAGGTCGGCGATGCCGAGTTCAGGAACCGCCACACCCTTCACGTTGCGCGCAAAGGCCACCGTGATCGGGGTCGTCTGACGCTGGACGTCTGCGGCACCGAAGTAGAACGTCCGGTTCGTCACCAGGGGGCCGCCAAGGCTGCCGCCAGTGAGGTGACGGACCAGCCCCGCGGGCGCGTTGCCGAACGCGTCGGTCGCGGTGAGCGCGTGGTGCCGCAGGGAGTAGGTGCCTGAGCCATGCCGCTCGTTGGTGCCCGACTTGGTCACCACGTTCACCATCCCGCCGTTGGTGCGGCCCGACTGCACCCCGAGCCCCGCGGCGGTCACGTCGAACTGCTCGACCGCTTCGATGGGAATGGTGAAGTTCTGGCGCTCGATGGAGCCGAAGAACTCGCCGAAGAAGTTGTTCGTGAAGTCCGCGCCGTCGACGTTCAGGCCGAGGTAGTCGCCTGGCTGGCCCGCCACGCGGAACGTGCCGCGCGTGCCGGTGATGGCTTCGGCGGTGGGCGAGAGCAGCGCGAACCCGCGGAAGTCGTGACCGTTGAGCGGGAGGTTGGAGATCGCCGCGGTGCCGAAGTTGGCGCCGAGCGCCGGCGCCGCATTGCCAGAGGCCATGATGGCGAGTGTCTCGGTGACGCCCGCTACCGACATCACGAGGTTCACCACCAGCGACTGCCCCACGTTCAGCCGCAGGGGTGAACTGGTCGCGACCGAGAAGCCGGCCCGCTCAGCCTGTACGACGTAGGTGCCGGGAGAGAGAAGCGGTGCCGAGAAGCGGCCGTCGTCGCCGGTCACCATGACGCGCTCGACGCCGGTGGTGGTCTCACGTAGTGTGACGGTCACCGCAGGGAGCGCCGCGTCGGTCTCGTCGCGAATGACGCCGGTCAGGTCGCCTCGATCGAGTGTCTGCGTACGACCGGGTACGCTCCCTGCCACCACCAGACTGACTGCCAGAACCACGGCCTGCGTGGCCTTTCGCCAAACACCAGCAACTGTCATCTGTCCGTGCAGGTCCTTCCCGTGCGTCTTCGTTCAGCGAGCCGTCCAGTAGAACACTTCCCAGGTATGCAGCGGCTCGTTGGTACCCGGGATGATCTCGCCCTTGAAGTCGTAGCGCATCGGCATCTTGTACTTCGCGCCGTACTTCTCCAGGTAGGGGATGCGCGCATCGCCGACCACTTCCTTGGCCGTGAGCGCATACGTCCGGTCCCCGAGCCTCATCCACCCGTTCGGATTGCCGCGAACACGCTCCGCCCAGTATCCACCGTCCGGGCGGGTGGCGGTAATGATGCCGCCAGCCTCGCCCACGTAGTAGACATGGATCACGAACGGCGGAAAGCCCTCGAGCTTCAGCAGCGCCACCTTCTCGTCGTTGACCGTGCTCCAGTCGCCCGGTGCCGCGGTCAGCGTGCCGCCAATGCGCACCCCGGGGAAGCGCGTGTACGGCGCGGTGAACACGTAGTACGTGAATCCCGCCACCGCCGCCAGGGCCACCACGATCGCCGCGAGTTTCGTCTTTGTCATCGGACCGTCCTATCGCTCATGCCACATGCCGACTGTTCTTCCACAGGGTCATCGAAGCGCGGTTGGCACTGGCCGGAGCCAGCACCTAGGCGCCGGTGTTCGTCCGGAGCGGGGCGAGCGCGCGGTCGCCGATCGACGCCACGGTCGACACCGCGAGCAGCGCCGCGCACGGATACGTCAGCAGCTGTGCCAGCGCGCTCAGCACCGGCAGGTGCAGTGCCGTGATGGCGATCATCACCAGCGGCGCGAAATAGAAGATGCCGTTCCACCGGCCGAGCGCGCTCATGCGCAGCTGCCGCTGGCGATGCAGGAAATACGAGTCCAGGACGTACTGGCTGAAGGCGATCGGCACGAGCACCGGGAGCGCCACCGGGACGAGGCCGGCCGTGGCCGCACCGGCGAGCCCGGACGTGACGAAGAGGCAGTCCGTCGTGTGATCGAAGAGCATGCCCCGCGGCGACGCCGAGCCGGTCCGGCGCGCGACCCGGCCGTCGGTGAGGTCGCTCACGATGGCAACCGTCATCAGCAGCGCCAGCAGCCACGGCGGGACGGAGCCCGCCCGCGCGAACGCCCATGCGGCCGGGAGGACCGCCAGCAGCCGCAGGCTCGTGATCGCGTGGGCCATCCGCTAGCCGAACAGCTCCCGCCGCGCGCGCTGCAGGAACACGAGCCCCAGCATCGCGTTGAAGAGCACGAAGAAGTTGTGCTGCACGAACCCGAACGCCGCCATCTGTCCGACGTTGTTCGGGAAGAGGACCACCCACAACGTGATCGCCGCCGCGCGCATGGGGGTCGGCACGGTTGCCGCGAAGAAGATGACCGGCAGGTACGGGAAGAGCGTCACGAACGACGCGTCCACGCCGAAGAGCCTGAGCGCGATGGTGTAGACCACCCACGCGCCGAGCAGCGCCGGAGACCGCAGGAGGAAGAACGCCCCGTAGTGCCACGGCTTTGCCTGGCGGAACGCATGGAAGATGCGCTGGTTGCGCAGGCCGTTGTTCGGCAGGATCGTGCCGTTGAAGTAGAGGATCCAGAGCGCGAGGAACACCGCGCCGCCCAGGCCGATCCAGGGAATCAGCTGGAACGCCTCGGGGAGGCCGCTGCCGCCGACCGCGAAGCCGATGACCGCCCACGTCATCAGGTAGAACACTTCGCCGAACATGATGAACAGCATCGCCGAGCCGACTTCCCAGCCGGGGACGCCGTCGCGCCGGTTCAGGTAGAGGGCCATGGCCCCCTTCCCGATCTGCTCGCTCAGCAGCGAGATGATGTACGCGCTGGCGCGAATCGGGAGGATGTCGCGGTAGCGGATCTTGTCGTCGATGAACCAGTTCAGCACGCTGGTCGTCACGCGCGTATCCACCAGGAAGTAGAAGCACGAGTAGACGACCATCAGTCCGAGCCACGGCACCCACGCCACGTGGCTGAACACCTCCCGCATGTAGGGGACGAGGGCCATGCCCTCGCGCGCCGCCGCGCCCTCGAGGCGCGAGTACATGATGTAGAAGCAGCCGGCCGTGATGGCCAGGAAGATGGCGCGCTGCAGCAGGCCCGGTTTCTTCGGCTTCGGCACGTCAGCGGTGTCGGCCGAGGCGGCGGTGGTCATTGCGTTCCTTTCCAGGCGGTCACGATCTTGTCGAGCGTGGTCGACAGGGGGGTGAGCGTGATGCCGAGGTCGGCATCCGCGTTGTGCGTCACGGTCTCGCTCGTCGTGATGACGTCGATGACGGTGGTGTTGAAGCCGCCGCCGCCCTTGAAGGCGCTGTTGATGGCGGCACCCACCCGGGCCACCCAGAGCGGCACACCACCGTAGGTCACCGTGCGTCCCATGAGGCCGGCGACACGGCCGACCAGGTCGCGATACGTGATCGGCTCGGGACCGGCGAGGTCGTGCACGTGCGCGCCCTTCGGGTGGTGCCGGCACGCGGACAGGATGGCGGCGCTCAGGTCGTCGATGTCCAGCGGGCGCATCAGGTATCGGCCCCCACCGAGGAGGCTGACCTTGCCGCTGAGGATGGGCCGGACGATGCCGGCCGCCCCGGCTGTGTCGGGCCCGAGCAGGATCGGCGTCCTGATGATGGTGCCGTCGAGTCCGGATTGCTGCACCGCGCGCTCGCCCTCGCCCTTGGACCGCCGGTAGCGGTTCGACGACTGCGGGTCGGCCCCGAGCGCACTGATGAGCACGATATGGGGCACGCCCGCCCGGCGGCAGGCCTCGACGGCGATCTCCGTGGCCGCCACGTTGGCCTGCTCGTACGTCGCGGTCTTGCTCTCGATCAGGATGCCCGAGAGGTGCACGAGCGAGTCGGCGCCCGCCAGGTTCCTGGCCAGGTCGTCCACGTTGTCGGCGGCGACGATGCGGACTTCGACGCCCGGGCCGGCAGGCACGGCGCCAGCGGCGCGCTCGGAGCGCACCGCGGCCACGGCCGTGATATCCCCGACCCTGCTGACATGAGCCAGCAGGGTCTTTCCCACGTTGCCATTGGCGCCGGTTACGACGATGCGCATGCAGAAGCCTTCCGAAGGTGCGGCGCTGACCCGTCAGGCAGAAGGTGTTCTGGTCTCTGCGCGCGTCGGCGCGTCGGATTCTATGCGACGTGGGCGACCTACGTAAACCAGCGTTGCGCCGCCCGGGTCTCGTACGCACTCGCCCGGCGGTCCGCGCCAGTGTAGGATTCGACGCCTGTCGCCGCTGCGGTTCGAGGCACCTGGGGGCGGGAACCCGCCCCACGCATCCCCGAAGGAGAGGTCATGAACAAGGTCATCCGGTTCGGCGGGTCACTCGTCGTCGTTCTGTTGCTCCTGCTGGCGACCCTGCGGGCCACGGGGTTCGAGCCGCGTGCGTGTCCGAACGCCGGCGTGTCGTGGACCTGCCAGACGCCCGGGCTCTGGCTTCGCGGCGATCCGATTACCACCCCGGTCGCGGACTGGTCGTTCACGGATGCCGTCCAGACCATCAAGGTCGAGACCCGTGCCCCGTGGCTGCTGCCGTACTCCGTCGCCGCCTGGTGCACGACCTACAACGGTAGCCTCTACTTCACGTCCTATCGCGGCCGCCGATGGACGGAGGACATTGTCAGCACGCCGCACGTGCGCCTGAAGATCGGCGACCAGCTGTTCGAGAAGGATGTGGTGATCGTGGAAGACCCGGCGGAGAAGGCGGCAGTAATTGCCGCCAAGTCGAAGAAGTATCCGCGGTGGAAGCCGCCGACGGTCGAGGCGACCACGGTCTTCCGCGTCGTGTCGTAACGGGGAAAGGATGTAGTGCCCGGGCTTCAGCCGGCCTCGCTCAGGCCCACCTGAAGGTGGGCACTACATATGCTCGCTCTCGCCCTCCGCAGTGGCGATCTACCGCGGCTCCCAGAGAAAGACCTGCCACTCGCCGATCGGCTCGGACACGCCGACGATGACGCCGCCAGACAGGCGGCGGTTCAGGTCGGGCCCGTACATCGCCTGGATGTACGGCTTCTTCTCTTCACCGGTCACTTCTCTCGCGCGCATCGCGAAGGTCTTGTCGCCGTACCGGATGTACCCGTCCGGGGCGATGCGGGCGCGCTTCGACCAGTAGCCGCCGTCGGGCCGTGTCGACGTGATGAACCCGCCTTTGAACGGCACCAGCGTCACGTGGACGACGAACGGCGGAAAGCCACCGGTCTTGAGCAGGCCGGTCGTGCGCTTGAACTCCTGGGTGAAGTCGGCCGGGGGCGCGGTTAGCGTGCCGCCGATCCTGACGCCGGCGGTGCGGCTGTACGGAGCCGTAAATACATATGTCGTGGCGGCGACGACGAGAACCGCTGCGAGTGTGATACCGACGAGACGCTTCGTGCTGGCCATGCGAACTCCTGCTCCTGGACATGACGCATGTCGAAACCAGATGTAGTGTCCGCCTTCAGGCGGACCAGGCGGGGCCCGGCTGAAGCCGGGCACTACGTTTCGACACGCACCCTGTGTTCAAATCCGAATCTTCCGGACGACCTGCGCGTTCTGCTCGAGGAAGGAGCGCTTGCTTGCGAGGTCGTCGGCCGTCGGCTGCACGGCGCCGTTGACATCCGTGATCCGCGACACGACCGTGTGGTCACCCGGCGTCGCCCCCTTCCACGCCAGCGAGTAGAACTTCCAGCCGAACTTCTCCTTCGTCGTCGCATCCGCTGTTGCCGGTTGCCACGGCCCGTCGTCCACCTTCACTTCCACCGACTTGATCGGGGTGCCGTCGTTGAGGACGACGACCAGCACCGTGTGCGCGGCGCCGTCGGCGGTGACGCGTGCCACGAAGGACTTCGGGCGCATCTTCGTGACTTCGGTCTCGCTGACCTTCAGCTCGCCGTTCACCATCTCCGTGCGGACGGTGCGATACCAGCGTGTCTGGTACTTGCCGACGTACTTGTCTTCCTGCGCGTGAATCTCGGAGAGCCACTTCACGTTGGCCACGCCGTACCAGCCCGGCACGAGCAGGCGGAGCGGCGCGCCTTGGTGCTTCGAGAGCGGGGCGCCGTTCAGGGCCCACGCGAGGAACGGTTCGGGGGCGAGCGCCTGCTCGCGCAGCAGGCTGCGGCCGAAGTGGTAGTCGATCGTGTACTTCTCGGTGCGCCACTCCACCTCTTCCTGGCCGTGGTCGGCACCGAAGAACACCACGTCGCGCGCGTTCGCCTTGAGGCCGGCGCGCTTCAGCACCGCCTGCAGCGGCACGCCGGTCCACCTGCCGTTGCCGCTCAGGGCGCTCAAGGGACCGCGGTTCCCGGAGCACTCGAAGCCGGCGACGAGGTCGGTCGTGCCGATCTTCTTCAGGTCGTCGAGCGAGAGGTCCAGCGGCGTGTTCACGAGCCCGCCGATTTTCAGCTTGAACGTGGCGGCGTCGACGGTGGGGTGGCCGTAGTGCTGCGTCGTGAAGAACTTGTCGGCCGGCGTGAACGGACCGTTGATGGTGCGCAGGTCGAACGTGCGCCTGTCAGGCGGCACTTCCCACCGCACGTTGTCGGGAATGTCCGTGAACGGCACGACCGTTTCACCGGCCGCGATGAGGGGCAGGGCCCACTCGGGCAGGCCGATCACGCCGAGGCCGGCCATGGCCAGGCCACCACGGAGCACCGTGCGTCGCGTCATTTCAGACTGCATGGACATTCCTCCCGAGACTCGAGCTGCGTTTCACAACCAGATGTCGTGTCCGCCTTCGTGCGGACCAGACACGGCCCGGCTGAAGCCGGGCACTACATGTGAACGGCTCGCCACCACGCAGCGTGCGGAGTGCCCACCTTCAGGTGGGCCTTCGCAGCGTTGCAGAGTCTACCGCCGATTCAGCTCAGGGCCGGACCCGGACGTACTTCTGCAGGCGCTTGGGTGCCGGCTCGCCACCATAGACGTTGCCGTCGCGGTCCACCGCCACGAACTCCGCGCCGTTGCCCGTCGTTGTGCGCGGGTCGCCCCACGGGAACTGGATGAACCAGTGGACCCAGCCGCTCTTCGCGTCGCCGATCCGGATCCCTTCCTCCCACCCCGGATTCTGCACGTCGTCCGACTCGGAGTCGGCCACGTAGATCTGATCGTTCGCATCGAACGTGATGCCGCTCGGCTTGCCGAACTGCGTCCACGGCACGGTCAGCGACTTGCCGTCCTGATCGAAGATCTGGATGCGGTTGTTGCCTCGGTCGCCGACGAACACGCGGCCGCGCGAGTCCATCGCGATGGCGTGAATGGAGCGGAACTCGCCCGGCGCCCATCCGGTCTTGCCCCAGGCCTTCACGAACGTCCCGTCCTTCGAGAACCGGACGATGCGGTTGTTGCCGTTCTCGCCGTGGCCGTCGGCGATGAACACGTCACCAGCGGGGGACACGACCACGTCGCTCGGCGACGTGAAATGGTCCGGCCCGCTGCCTTCCATGCCGCCCATGCCCAGCGTCAGCAGCACCTTGCCCTCGGGGCTGAACTTCACGACAACGTGTCCGCGCTTGTCGCCCTTCGGAATGCGGCTCGTCGAGACGGCGTCGGTCACCCAGACGTTGCCGTCCTTGTCCACATCGAGGCCGTGCGGCCAGATGAAGAGACCGCCGCCGAAGGCCTTCACCACCTTGCCGTCCGGCCCGAACTTCACGATCGGATCGGTCTTCGAATCGCGGCACTCGTCGCCGAACCGCGCCGGATCCTCGAGCCGCTCGCAGCGGACGACGGCCCAGATGTGCCGGCCATCCGGGTCGGTTACGGCCTTGCCCACGGCCCCCATCGCCTTGCCGTTCGGCAACTGCGCCCAACCTTCGGCGATGCGGTAGGGGTTCGGCAGTCCCTGCGCGTGAGCGCCCGACGGGTGGCAGAGCCCCGCGAGCGCGAACAGCGCGGCTGCGACGAAGGCGTGTGTGGTGCGCATGGCGGCTCCTCGATGGCAGTGTGAACGTGAAGACGCCGGATTATAGACGCGAATGCGAACAGGCGTGTGCAGGCGCGGCAACGGTCGCCTGATGGCCGGACCGCCGCCAACCGATACGACCAGCATGAAACGCGTCGCCATCTTGACCGCGGGCGGAGACACGCCGGCGCTGAACGCCACCATTCACGGCGCGGTCACGCGTGCCAACCAGCTGAAGATCGACGTCATCGGGTTGATCAAGGGGTTCAACTGCCTGTTCAACCCCCGCGTGCCGCACGTGCACCTCAATCCGCTGTTCCAGGCCATTCCCGAGCTGGACGTGACGAAGGGCGGCACGCTCATCGGCTCGTCCCGCGACTACGTCGATCCGAACCAGACGGAGCAACTGGATCTGATCGTGTCGCGGCTGAAGGCGCTTGGCGTCGAGGGCCTCATCGCCGTCGGGGGCGACGGCACGCTGAACGGCCTGCAACCGCTGGCTGAACGGCTGCCCACCGTCCTGGCGCCGAAGACAATCGACAACGACCTCGGCCTGAACCACCCCAGCGAACCCGACGAGTACGTGCGCGTGACCGACCCCTCGAACAGGCGGGGGTATCGCTACGCCAGGGTGGCGTCGAGTTCGACGTTCGATCTCAACCAGATTGTCAACTACGCCACGCCAGGCTACGCGACCGCCGTCATGGTCACCACGCAGGGTGTGGAGCGCGTGCGCACGACCGCCGAGAGCCACCGTCGCATCGCGATCATCGAGGTGATGGGTCGTCACTCCGGCTACGTGGCGCTCGGTACTGCCTACGGGCAGCCTGACATGATCCTGATTCCCGAGCACGCCGTGGACATGGAGGTGCTCGCGGAACGCATCAGGCACCTCTACGACCTCCAGAAGAACGTCGTCATCGTGTGCGGCGAGGGGATCGTCGACCAGCACGGCGTCGTGCTGGGAGCGGAGACGGCATCGGGCGACCCGGCCGGGAACGTCGTCCTGTCGGGTGCCGCCGAAGCGCTGAGGCGCGGGCTGACCGAACTGCTGGGCGACGACTTCTTCCGGAACTACCGCCGGGGCGACTCGGCCCGCGACGCGATCTTCACGAGAAAGATCGGTCACACGCAGCGGGGCGGCCGGCCGATCCTCTTCGATCGCTTCTACGCTGCCGCGCTTGGTTCGAAAGCCCTGGACCTGCTGGTCGAGGGGCGCAACAACGCAGTGGCTGTCCTGCAGTACGACAAGGGGAACGGCTTCCACGTCGAGGGGTACGACGCCAATCGCCTCCGCGACCGCTGGGGCCTGATCCACGCGCGCGGCGTGCACCCGGACCTGTACGACCCCGTCATGATGAAGCCCTCGCAGAAGGGGATCGAGTATTTGCTGCCGATCTTCACGGGCGCCATCGGGCACGACGATGCCGAGCACATGCGGCAGACCGTGTTCGATGCAGGCAACCTGTCGCAGCCCTATCACTCGATCAACACCGACATCCAGAAGCGCATCCGGTATCTCGCCGGCGCTGCGGCCTGAGACCTGCAGCTGGTTTCAAAACTCTCCACCACGGAGGACGCGGAGGACACGGAGGAATTCTTCCTGAAGACTCTCCGCGACCTCCGCGCACTCCGCGGTGGCGCTGTGCCTGTCGTGAAACGCGCTTACTTGAGCCGCTGCAGCCCCTCAGGATCGGGGCGGTAGATCATGTACTTGATGTCGGTGTCGAGCGAGCTGAACCAGTGGGGCAGCCGGCCGGGGATCACGATGGTGTCGCCGGGCCCCACCTTCCGGCTGACACCGCCCGCGATGCCGTCGCCCCGCATGTTCTGGCGGCCCGTGTTCGGGCTCGTGCCCACGCTGCGGGGGTTGGTCAGGGTTCCACCCGTGACCAGCGTCCCGGTGCCTTCGAGGATGACGTAGATCTCGGTCACCGTCGTGTCGTGCACGTTCGCATCGCCTGGCATGGTCTTCGGGCGGAACACGCCGTACACCCCCACCTTGTAGCCCCCGACGTCGCTCACCCGAATCGGGAGATCGCTGACGCGGTCCTTCGGCAGGGCATCGATGAACGCCTTCACGTCGGCGGACGTGACGTCGAGCGCCGGCGGCGGTGCCGCGCCTGCGGGCCGCCCGGCCGGGGCCTGCGCCGCGGCAGGAACGGCCGCGAGGAGAGCAAGAAGAACGACGGTGCCGGCCGAACGTGCGGTGCGCATGGGCATCTCCTCGAAGTGCGCGTGGACCATCACGCGCCGCGGGATTATGCCATCCGCCTGGCGGAAATGCCCGCTCGACCTGCACGCCGAAGCCTGCAAACCTCGCGCGTGCCGAGCGAGGCACGTCGATCTGGTATCGTACCGCGATGGACCGCGACGAAATCCTTCGCGTGCTCAGAGCCTTCGAGACGGCCGGGCTCGAGTATGTCCTCATCGGGGCGGCCGCGATGGGGATGCACGGCGTCGTCCGGGCGACCGAAGATCTCGATCTCTTCATCCGGGCTACGCCGGACAACGTCGAGCGGCTTCGCGCCGCGTTTCGCGCGGCCTACGACAACGACCCGAACATCGAGGACATCTCATCGGCCGACCTCCTCGGCGAGTACCCGGCCTTACGCTATTACCCACCGACCGGCGACTTGTACTTCGATGTGATGACGCGCCTCGGCGAGATGGCCAGCTACGAAACGGTCGAGGCCGAGACGAAGCTTGTACAGGGAGTTCGCGTCGCGGTGGCCACTCCGCTTGCGCTCTATCGGCTGAAGCGGGACACCGTTCGCGCGAAGGACCGCGAAGACGCCGAGGCGCTCCGTATCCGATTTGGCTTGCGGGAGGGCACATGAATCCAGGCCGGCGGGTGCAGAAGTTCCGGTCGATCGAGGCCATGAACGCCGCAGACGTGGAACCCCGCTCCGACGACAACTTCGAGCGATTCCTGCGGCACTGCGCGCGGTGGTGGATGCTGTCTCCGCGCACCTATCCGCGCGGTGTCTTCAAGTTTCGGACAGTGGAAGAGGCCCAGCGGGCGCGGTAGGCCCCCTGGCGCCCCGCTCTTGCGGCGTGTTCAACTCGAGCCGCGTGAGCGCCCTGCCTGCCGGCCGACGCTCGTAGCGAGCTACGGACGTTGCCCGGCTAGATGGGTCTGGACACTCTGGCCGTGTGGAACGGCTGCAGGGTGTCGATCGCTTCGACGGGGTCGCTGTTCAACTTCCACTTGAACAACCGCAGGTCGATGCCGTCCTCGTCGAAGTCGGCGATCGTGAACCCGTGCTCCTCGATCGGCTTCACCTCTTCTCGCAGATCGATGTGCGCAGGCGGCGTCGCGCCGATCCCGCGGCGGCCCGAGGGCCATCCCCCTGGACGCGTCCCGATCGGGCCGGAGAGTACCGTGGTGATCGGAGCCTGCTCGAAGTGGTCCGCGCCAGACCGCAGGATGCGCCCGAGCCCCACCGCATGCAAATCGCCGCTCACGACGAGTGAGGTGCCGCGCCGCGCGGCGATCGCGCGCATCAACCGGTCGTGCTGCGCCAGCCAGCCAGTCTGCCAGTATGGCTTTGCCTTGGCGGTGGTCAGCGTGCCGTCCGCACCCAGAATGTCCGGATACCACTCGCCCCACTTGCCGGCACTCCACCCCGGTGGCGTAGACGGCGCATGGACCACGTGGGTCACGTCCGTGGAGGCGGTCCGATCTCGCAGCCATCGTTCGACTTCGAGGTCGACGAACACGGCACTCGGTCCAGCGAGCGTCAGGGTGCGTCGGGCGTCGTACAGCAGGACCTCCACGAGCCGGCCGAAGCGAAGCGTGCCGAAGCTCTCCGACACGCCCGGTTCGCGGTCGTCCTGCGACGACCAGGGCAGTCCCGCCGGCCGCGTCTGGTCAGGCAGGAACTCCGGATAGAACATCCGCTGGGCCGCACGCGCGAGTCGCAGCATGAACGCCGTCGGGGGAAACGTGACGAGATCGTCGGCCGCATCGTCGTTCTCGAAGTAGTCGTGATCGTCCTGCAGGAAGAACGTCGGCGTCGAGCGGAAGTCCGTGCCGTAGACCGGTACGATTTGCGGTGCCGCCGCCCGTTTCAGCACGGTCTCGTTCGAGGTCCCGAAGACCAGCGCCGACCGTGTGAAGCGCCCCGCGAGCTGGACGGCCTGCGCTGAACTGCCGAAGCCGTTGGGCGATAACAGGTCCCAGTAGACATGATCGCCATTGGCCACCGCCGCATCAGGCTGGAAGGAGAGCGCGCGGCGGAGCAGTCGGTTGCGGATTGCCGTGGGGAGGAACTGCAGGCCCTCATGGCCACCCGCGCAGGTAAAGAAGAGCACGCGGCATCGCCCGGACCGGGTGTCGGGAGCAGGGAAGGTCGATAGTTCCCACGGCTGGCAGAGTGACGTGCCGTTGCTGCTCAGGAGCGACAGCGTGTAGCGACGTCCGGGGGCCAGACCCGCGACATGGAACTGCCAGAACTCGCCGCCCGTGTCGGTCATCACGCCCGTAGCCGTCTGCGTGCCCACGCGAAGGCGGGGCGCCGACGCGAGTGCTCGTACGAACGACGCCTTGATCAGGATCGACGAATGGTTGGCTGTCGGCAGGAGATGTCGTACCTGGCCGCTGTCCCAGTTCGTGGCCGCTGGTGCCACGGCAGGCTCAGCGAACAGGTCCGCGGAAAGAGGAGCGAGCAGCGCGGCGCCGAGTGTTCCCGCGAGAAACTGCCGACGATCCGTTGCCATCGAGCGCTCCCCTCGACCGTGGTGCTCCTGATGCGGTTGCCTGTCCGTCGCGACGGCGGCGGCGCCATCCACGCGCGTTGAATACCGCCACTCCAGCCGCGGTGGCAGGGGTGCTCCGTCAGGGACACCCCGCACGGGACTCTCAGGGTTGCGGGTGCTTGATCTCCGGCAGCGTGCGCCCGAGGAACCCTTCGATCGGCTGCACGTTGTTGAACGGCCGGTCGTCACGCAGGTTGATCTTCCGGGTCTGCTCCACGGCTGCGGCAACCGGAACCTTGCGCTCGCGAATCAGGTAGGCACCCCAGAGGTGGCTCGCGCGCCAGGCCACGGTGCAGTGCAGCAGCACCTTGCCGGTGGCGGTGTTCATCACGTCGCTGAACTGATCGAGCTGCTTCGGCCCGTAGGGGTTCTCCGGAGAGCCGCGCATCGGGATGTGGACGTACTTGATGCCGAGTTCCTTGAGCAGCGCGGCCTCGTCGAAGCCGATCTGCTCCATCTCCTGCGGCATCCGCAGGTTGACGACCGTCGTCACCCCCTTCGCCTTCAGCTCGCGCAGCGCCTTCTCCGTCGGTTGGCCACCGATGAACATGTCGTCGCCCACGCTGGCGAACTTCTCCTGGAACATGCCGGTGATGTCGAGCGCCACCGGGTCGGGCACCGGACCGGTCTTTCCCTTGCCGACGATGCTCTGTGCCATGGCTGACGACGTGAGCGCGAACGTAACGGCCAAAGCCGCGAAGGTGCCGAACAGTGACGGGGATGACATAACGCTCCTCATAAAGGTGGCCGCTCAGGCGGTGCACGGAATGCTACAAGGAACCGGGGCCGCCTGTCGCGGCCTGCCGTGAACCGTCCGCTGCAGGTCCGGACGGGCCCAGCTCTGCCGCCTCAGTGGTCGATTCGGGCCTGTCGATCCGTGGTCGGGGCGTTCGACCACTTCCTGAACGTCGCACCATCGATTACTGTCGGATTCGAACCTTCACATGGAGTGCCCGTGAGACCCAAGAATGTCATCTGCCTCTGGTACGACAAGGATGCCCTTGCTGCTGCCGAGTTCTACGCGGCGACGTTTCCTGACAGCGAGGTGAAGGCGGTGCACCGCGCTCCGTCGGACTATCCGAGCGGGAAGAAAGGCGATGTCCTGACCGTGGACTTCACGGTGCTCGGCATCCCGTGCATGGGGCTCAACGGAGGGCCGGCCTTCACGCATTCGGAAGCGTTCTCCTTCCAGGTGGCGACCGACTCCCAGGAGGAAACCGACCGCTACTGGAACGCCATCGTCAGCAACGGCGGCAAGGAGAGCGCGTGCGGGTGGTGCAAGGACCGGTGGGGGCTGTCGTGGCAGATCACGCCGCGCGTGCTGAGCGAGGCGCTGGCCGCGGGCGGCGACGAAGCGAAGCGCGCGTTCGAGGCGATGATGACGATGCGGAAGATCGACGTGGCCGCGATCGAGGCGGCCCGGCGGGGGTAACCCGCCCGGTCAGCCCCCGAGCGTGTCGTCCGGCGCGGTGACGCTCTCGCCCGTCAGCGCGCGCTGCTGTTCAGGCGTGTCGTTGACCCGTGCGATCACGCCCTTCTCCGTCGCGCGTTCCACCACGCCTGCCGCGTCGCGCAGGAGCGACAGGTCGTCTGGGGTGACGGAGCCGCGCAGCGTCGCTTCCTCCGACCAGCTCTTCATGTCCTTCGCGAGGCGTGTCGCCAGCTCGAGCAGTTCCTGGGAGGTCATGCGTGGGCCGATGCAAAATCCGGGTCCACGCGGAGGGTGCGCTACCGGTCGCCGGGGGTGTCGTGGCCGTCGGCTGGTGCCAGGTGGGTCTCGTACCGGTGGGCGTGGCAGCGCAGGCACTCCCACCGGTCGTCCGACACACCCTCGTCCACCAGCGCGAAACTCGCGGCCTCACCGCAGGTATCGCACGTCAGGACGCGAGTCGACAGTGCCGCGGCTGCGCGGACCGTGCCGCGCGCGGCGAGCGGGTGAGCGTGACGGGAGAGCGTGAACGGCAGCCGGGACACCACTCCGGACCAGATCTGCCGCGGCACGCGCCAGCTGCGCATGAGCGGTCTTTCGGCCGCCGCGGCGTCCCGCCGCATAGCCAGTGTGGCTACTTGCCCGATTTCTTCGCTTCCTCGTCCTGATACTCGACCTGCTTGCCCGATCGCGTCTGGATGATGGCCAGCGTGGTCCGCACCATGTCCTTGCCGAGCTCGAGCACCGCCACCTGATCCTTATCGGCGTCGTCCTTGAAGCCGATCGTGAGGTAGTGCTTGCGCTTCTTGGAGAAGAGCGTGATGAGGC
Source organism: Vicinamibacterales bacterium (assembly GCA_046331345.1). Classification (GTDB taxonomy): domain Bacteria; phylum Acidobacteriota; class Vicinamibacteria; order Vicinamibacterales; family CAVVIG01; genus CAVVIG01. The sequence goes on from JAXLRA010000015.1 coordinate 120,107, forward strand.
CGAGCGGGCCGAGCAGCACCGTCGTGGCGGCCGCGGCGCCGACGCGCCGACCGGCCTTCTGCCCGTATTCGAGGTCGGAGATCTTCGCGTAGGTGATGCTGAAGGTCTTGCCGGCGAACTCCTTGCCGTACGCCGCGAAGAGCAGCGTCTTCTCGTCGCTCGTATCGAGCTTGCCCTCCACGGCGTCCTTGGGGTTGCCGAACACGGTGATGGTGCCCCCGTAGTAGGCCGCGTCCTTCGAGTCGAGCGCCAGCAGCGTGCTGTCGGTGAGCATGACGGCGACGAGCATCGCCGCGGCAATGCGGTAGAGCGTTCTCATGGGACCTCCGGAGGGAGCAGTTGGCCTGATCGTAGCCGAACTCAGAACTCAGAAGTCAGGTTGGAGACGTGGATCTGGCGCCGCCGCGACCGCAGCCCGACGGGCGCGTAGAATCCGTGCATGCGCCCAATCACCGACGTTGCCGCCGATCTTGGCCTGACCCCTGACGACATCCTGCCG
>JAXLRA010000016.1:0-96673 GCA_046331345.1 Vicinamibacterales bacterium
GAAGCGATTCATCCTGGCCCTGATCCCGGCCATCACCCTGGTTACCCCGCTGCCTGCCGCGGCTCACGACGGCAACCGCCCGTTCGGCGTCACCTTTTCCGGCTGCGCCGAGTACGTGGGCTTCGGCCCGGTGTCGATGGCGAAGGCCCAGGCGCTCGTGCCGCGCCGGTTCACGGTGACGGACATGGGCGGCGTGGCTGGCATCGTCGTGCGCGCCGCCACCTGCGATTCGATCTCGGTGGACGGCGGCCCCGGCATCCGCGCCATGGTGTCGCACGTGGGTGTGAACATCGTGTCGCCAGACGGCAGCGGCGACATCAACAACTACACGATCGTCTACGCGACGAATCACCCCGGCCTCGCGGACAAGCTGCGCCGGATGGGGCTTCCGGCGGTCTACAACCCGCTCATCGTGGACGAGGATCCGGCGGCGCTCCCGGGCGAGGCGTACGTCTCGGTGTTCGACGACCGACTGCCCGCCTACTCGATCACCGGCTCCGTCAACGCACCGTCCATTCCCGCGTTCCCGTTCCTGGCGAACTGGTGGTACTCCGGCAGGGACGGTGTCATCAAGATGGCGACCGACATCCCGCTCATCGCCTTCGGCTTTGCCGCCCTGGAGTTCCGCACGAGCAGCAGCAGTGTGCTCGGCAACCTGATTGGCGGGAACACCTTCTCGAATTTCCCCTGGTACAACGTGCGCGGCGAGTACGGCACGGCGCAGATGACGGTCACGGCGCGCTGACGCGCGCTCGAACCGAGAACTCAGAACTCAGAAGTCAGAGCTCGGAAGTCGGAATTCGGAATTCGGAACCAAGGGCAGAACACGAAGCAGGAGGCAGTGATGGCTACGAAGAAGAAGACGGAGCCCGTGAAGGATCTCCCGGCCGGGGAGAAGGCGGATGAGATCAAGGGCGGATGGGGCGACCCGCACATCGTCACCCCCACGACCGGCGGGATCGTCAATCCGATCGTGAAGAACGTGTTCCCGAAGTAGGACCGCTCGATCAACTGAAGCCGGCCGGTAGGCCGGCTTCAGTTGTGACTGCTCGTCACAGGCCCGTTACGAGAACGAGATCGTCACCCGCACCTGCACGATCTGCCCGGTGGTGACCGGGATGGGCGTGAGGGTCGTCGCCGTGAAACTCTGCAGGCGCGTGTTGGGCGTCGAACTGGTCAGCGTGTTGTTGAAGGGGTTGCCCGACATCTGCAACATGGGCAGACACTGACCGGGTGCAGGCGTGTTCGCCGTGTTTCGTGCCGACGTTCCACCGCAGCCGACCATCGTGGTGCCCACGAACGGAATCGAGCCGTCTGCGAGGGCAGTGAAGCTGCCGAACAGCTGCATGTTCGGGCCCAGATCAATCACCGTCAGCGTCTCGAAGATCTCGGGCGCCGCCGTCGCGACCGACCCTGCGGGAACGCTGTAACATATCGTGGACACGGAGCCAATTCCGCCGCAGGCTCCGCTCGCCCGTATCACCCATCTCCCCGGTACGACGAATCCCTGCATCAGATCCGAGATCACAGTGTTGCCGGCCACGAGGGCGTTCTCGAATTCCGTGCGGGAGGCCAGCGAGCCGTCAGGATTCCGGACCTCGATTTCCCAGTGGCCGTGAACCGTGATGCCTTCGGTGGGGCCGCCGCGTTGTGCGGGCGTTTGGGCGGTTGCGAACGTGGCGCCGCCGACGAGCAGCGTGCCGCCGAGGAGCGTCACCCGGCCGAGCCTGGTGACACGCGACGCGAAGTGGCGAGCGCGAGATGAACGGGTCGACGTGATAGGGGCCATGGCTGCGCCTCAGCTGAACGAAATCGCGACGGTGACCTGCACGATCTGGCCGGACTGGACGGTCAGGGGGCTGATTGACGTGGTGGTGAACCGGCCCAGGGGCTGTGCGGTCGAAAAGATGCCCGTGACTGGCAGGGGCGTGGCGAACAGGGGCACCGGGCACGACTGGGCGGCGCTACAGACCTGCCACTCCGTGAAGACGCCCGCGATGATGCCGGTCTTCGTTGCGGTGAAGTTGCCGTCGAGGCTCAGCGTGCCCGCAAGCGAGCCTGGTGGGTTCAGGCTGACGGTGAGGGTCGGGAACAGCGAGGCGTCGGTGGTCGATCCCGGCGGCACGAGCACGCACGCGCCGACCGTGCACGGGCTGTTGGCGACGCTGCTGAGGGATTCCGACAGTCCGACGGCCCAGTATCCGGGACGGGTCTGGCCTGCCATGATTCCGCCGAGTGTCATGGCACCGGACGTCATGAGGGCGTTCTCGAATTCCCGCCGCTCGGCCACCGTGCCGTTTGCGTTGCGCACCTCGATGATCCAGTGCCCGTGCACTCGCACGCCCTCCACCTGGGCGCCCTGCGCCTGCGCGCGCGGCGCCGCAGGCCCCGTGCCGACGCCCGTCAGCACCAGCGCGACCGCCAGTGCGCGCCTCAACCGTGTCTGGACTCCCTGCCCCATGATGCTCTCCTTTTGTTGACGACCCTGTAGACCTGCTACGGCACCGGATACGCGATGGCCGTACTGGTGTTGCCCGATGCGTCCGTGGCCTGAACGGTCAGCTGCCGCTCCGGCGTGGCCATCGCCACGAGGACGCCGTTGACGAACTGGTATTGGTAGAGGCCCGCCCACGACGGCGTCGCCCGCAGTGCGACGACCTGGCCGGACACGACCGGCACCCCGCCGCCTGCCGCGATCTGCGCGACGAGCTGCTGCACCTGGGCGCGTGGTCCGAAGCCCTGAATCGTGCGCCGGCGCCGATCGAAGAAGATGAAGGTCGTGGTTGCATTCGGGAGGTTCACGATCTGCGTGGAGAAGCCGGTCGCCACCGGCGCGGTCATCACGGCGGTCACCGCGGGCGGCGGGGCGCAGTTGTCCGACGCCGTGTAGGTGACGAGGTATGTCGATGCCGCGCGCGGACCGACTCTCGTCAGGCTCGCGCTCACGACCGGCTTGATCCCGTCCGCGACCGTCACCGTGGACGCGGTCGTCGATGCAAGGCCGTGCGAGTCGGTCACCGTGAGCTGGACGTTCGTTCGGCCACGCGAGAATGGACCCGACGGGAGCAGGCCCAACGCAATCGTGTCGCCATCCGGATCGAACGAGCCGTTGTCCACCATCGACGGGAGGACCGTCGCGACGCACGAGGCGCCCGCGGGCGCCGTCACCGGCTTCGCGAGGGCGACCGGCGGGCGGTTCGGACCCACCGCCACGCGTGCGACGTCCACGACACGCACCGGCTCCGGCACGGCGACCCGCACAGGCGGCCGCGCCGCCATGCCGTCGGTCACCGCCACACGCTCGAGCACCGCGACGCGGAGCGCCGGACGCAGGACTGCGCTGTCGGAGACGGCAACGCGCTCGACCACGGCCAGCCGTACCGACGGCGTCGCCACGGCCACGTCCGTCACCGCAATCTGTTCCGCGACCGTCAGGTGGAGCGGCGGCAGGACCATGGTCGTATCGCTGACAGCTACCTGCTCCACGACGCGGACATGGAGGGGCAGGCGAGCCTGGACTCCATCCGCCACGGTGATCGGCTCCATGACGACCACCCGCACGCGGGGCAGCGCCATCACGGCGTCGGTGACGGCAATGCGTTCCTGGACCACGATTCGCGTGAACACGGCTGGCGCCAGCGTGTCCTGGACCGCCACGCGTTCGTCGACGCTGATGAATACCGCTGGCGCGAGCGCCGCGCTGTCGGACACGGTTACCTGTTCGACGACGTCGATCACCGTGGCTGGCGTGACCGCGAGCTGATCGTCCACGCTCACCTGCTCGGCGAGATCGATGAAGACGGCGGGTGTCACCTGGACGGCGTCGGCGACCGTCACCGCCTCTGGCACATCGATGAACACCGATGGCAGAACCGCAGTGGCATCTACCACGACGACGGCCTCGACAACGTCGATGAGCAGGGGGATCTGTGGCTGGACCGTCCAGGTTACGGTGACGGCCGCCGTGCCCCCGGCGCCGTCGTCTGCGCTGATGACGACGGGGTATGTGCCGGCCGTGCCATACGGGAGGGTGCCGGTCACAAGGCCGGTCGCGTTACTGAAACTCAGGCCTGGTGGGAGCCCGGTCACCGTGAAGGTCAACGGGTCGTTGTCCGGATCCGACGCGTTGACGAGTGTCTTCAACGCGCGTGAGACGGCAGCACCTTCGCGATCGATGGGCGGGAACCCGGACGTCAGGTTCGGCGGGCTGTTGCCCTGCACCGTCCACGTGAAGGTGGCCTGTGCGACGTCGATGCCGTCCGTCGCGTAGATCGTCACCGTGTAGACGCCCCGCGTCGTCACGGTGCCGTTGATGAGCCCATAGGAGGGATCGATCGTCAGGCCAGGCGGCAGGTTCACCGCGGCGAAGGTGAGGGGGTCGGCGTTGGCGTCCGTCGCCTGGGGCTGGAGCACGACCGAATCGCCCTGCGCGTTCACCCGATCGGCCGGCTGCGCAAGTGTCGGCGCGGTGTTGGCGAGACAGCTGGCCGACGGACCATTGACCAGCGCCTGCACCTCGGTCGGACCCAACGCGCGGCCGTGCAGCGTCACATCGTCGACAAGCCCGAAAAACCGCTGACTGCTGCCCGTGCCAGCGAGGTCCCCGATGACAAGGGGCACCGAGCCCGTGTCGTAGTGCAGCGGCAGCGTGAGCACGCGGGTGTCTTCCTCCACGCCGTCCACGTAGAGCCGGACGGTCGTGCCGTCGTAGCTGGCGGCGACGTGATGCCAGTCGCCGCTGATGTCGGTGCGTCCCTGCAGCGTAATCGTGCCGGCGCCCTGCCGAACCGAGAACGAAGCGAGTCCGTCCACGGCGCCGAGCCACCAGGTGTACGCGCCAGCCGGCAGCAGCGGATCCGTACCCGAGCTGCCCTTCGAGAGGATCGCGAGCGGCACGCCGGGCGCCTGGAATTCCGGCGACACCCAGGCTCCCAGTGTGAACTGCGCCGGGCGCAGGTCCGCGGCGTCCGGTACCTCGACGGAACCCGCGCCATCGAGGCGCAGTGCAAGGCCCGCGCTCACACGGCCCGGGATGAACGTCGCGGTTCCCCTCAGGACGCCGGCGTGCGGGCCAACGAGGTCGGCCAGCGTTCCGTTCAGCGGCCAGTTGGCGACGAGGCCGACCGGTACGAGGATGCACGCGCCGCGAGTGACGACCACAGTGGCGCTGGCCGTGTCGTTCGTTGCGTTGCCGTCAGAGGCCGACGATGTGATGACGGTGCTGGTGGCGGGGCCAGGTGCCGGAGGTGCGGTGGCCTGCACCACGACCCAGGCGGACGCACCCCCTGCGAGTGGCCCGACGGCATAGGTACTGGTGTCTGGACCGGCCGGCTGGCCCGGTGGTATCGCGCTGACGAGCGCTGCACCGGCGGGGAGCTGGTGTGTCAGCGAGACGGCATTCGCGGTTCCGGCCCCCAGGTTGGTGGCGCGCAGGACGTACTCGATGGCTCCGGACGCGACGACATCGATGGGGGTGACGCTGAGCGCCGCCGCCACGTCGGCACCGGAGCCTGGCGCTGGCAGCACGGCGCAGGCGGCGCCGGACAGGATGGCGGCGATCTGCGCCATCTCCGCGTCCGAGTATGCCCGCCTGGCGATGGCCAGCTCGTCGATCACGCCGTTGAAGTAGCGGAAGAGCGTGCCGTTCGACTGCTGGAACGCGCCGATGAGCAGGGGCGTCGTCGGCGGGATGTCGTGCGACATGTCGCCCAGCGTGAACGGCTGGGACGTGTCGCGCACGCCGTCGATGTACAGCCTCAGGGCCGACGTTGCGCGATCGATGACGAACCCGATGTGGTGCATCGCGCCGTCGTTGACGGCCTTCGTCCCGATGACCGACAGGGAGGTTCCGGCCCGATCGCGCACGAACACGTTCGGGAAGCCGTTCGTGATCTGGAGGTACCAGGCCGTGAGCCCGCAGTACGGCGAGATGCACTCGTGCCGTGACGCGACCATCTGGGCCTGCGTCGAGGTGGTGCGCACGAACGCCTGCACCGTGAACGATCCCGTGCCGGGATGGTAGGTGTTCTCGTTTGTCGCCTGCACCGAGACGACACCGTTCGTGCCACCGAAGAGGAAGCCGTCTCCGACCGCCGCGGCGGTGTACGACACGTCGCCCTTCGCGACGCCGTCGGCCTCGGAGGCGATGTCGTTGTCGGCATTCCTGTCGCCGCGGAAGAGGCCCGCGAGACCGGAGGTCGGCACGAAACACGCGAGGTTCCGCACCGCCGCCGGCAGCACCACCGCGTCGTCTGTCGGGTCGGCATCGGTGGCGCGGCTGCCAATGGTGGCCGTGGCGACCACGTCGCCCTCGAGCAGCGGCGCGGTCGCAGAGACGACGATGGTGGTTGTCGTGTACGCCGGCAGCGACGCGATCGACCACACTCCCGGTGTGGGCGTGGCCGGAGTGGCTGTGCCGAGAGTGACACCAGGGGGCACGTGCAGCGTCAGCGTGGCGTTGGTGACCGTCGTGGTGCCCTGGTTCTCGACTGTGAGGGTGTAGGTGAGTGGCCCCCCACCGGCCACCGTTGCGGGAGAGACGACTCCCGTGAGCGCGAGGTCCACGGGGACGATGACGCCCTGGGGCACGGGTCTGGCGAGCAGCAGGCGGTTGGACGGCTGGTCGAAGTAGGCCACCACAGGATTGCCGGTGGCGTCGAAATCGACGAACGCTGTGCGGCTGGCGGTGACGTTCGGGCGGGTGGCGACGACCGAGCGGGTCCACGTGCCGCCCGCTCCGTCGCGGCGGGCGTAGATCAGCTGTTGCTGCGACTTCCAGTACGTGACGGCCGGCACGCCCGAGGCATCCACCGCGAGCGAGACGTTGGTGTGCACGCCGGGGTTGGCCGGCACGGCGTCGAACGGATCGATGTACTCGGGTGTGCTCCACGTGACGCCGTTATCGGTGGAATTGAAGTAGACCAGCGTTCCCCCGTCGAACGAGGAGTCGGGGTCGTAGCCGCGCACGAGCGCGTGCAGGACGCCGCTGCCATCGATGGTCAGCTTCACTTCTCCGCCGAGCTTCTCGAGGCTGGTGTAGAGGGTGCGGGTCTGGAACGCCGGAGCCCTCGGCGCGCGGGTGGTGTAGTAGAGCGTGGTGCCGGTGGACCAGAGCAGGTGTTGACCCGTGTCGGGCGCCACGGCGAAGGCCACGCGCGGGCGATAGACCTGCGTGGTGCTGACGGTGGCGCCGTTGATGCGCACCGAGCCGAGGTCGTTCGTGAAGTAGAAGCCGGTAGCGAGCTGTCCACCTCCGGTGGCCGTCGCGATCGCCTCGGCGGCCGGGGCGTAGGCGGCGGTCACGCCGGTCTGTGGTCCCGCCAGGTTCTCGAGGTAGACCGACGCCGCCCCGCTCAGGGAGGCATCGAGGTTGACGCTGTAGGTGTTCAGTTCATTGGAGGCGCCAGGCGCCGTGAAGACCAGGATCGGCGTGCCGTCGCCGGGCAGGACGATCAGGGCGTGATTGACGTCGCCGTCGCCGCCGCCCTGGTAGCGCCGGTCCGAGATGTACTCATGGGGCGACCACGTGCCACCGGCCTTGCGGGCCCAGAAGACGCGGGGTGGTGCGCCCGATAGCGTGCAGTCCTGCTGCCAGGCGAGTATGGGATTTCCGGCAGGGTCGTGGTCGAAGCCGACCAGGTTCAGGCCCGGAGGGCAGGTTGCGGGCGCCGCCGCTACGCTCTCGAACTGCCACTGGGTGATGCCGGTCTGGGACTGGGCGGAGGTCTCCTCTCCGCTGGCGGCCAGCAGCACGAGAAGACACGCGACGGACGCGCGGCGCATGGGAGACGCCCGATGCTACGCGGAGGTCTCCGTGGCGGCATGATGCAAACGCATCATGGCCGCGGCCGTGGCGCCAGCGTGGGCCCGACCGTGCACTGCTGTGGCGGCGGGTCTACCTCAGGCGCTGCAACAGTGTGGCGAGTTCGACGCGGTTGCCGACGCCCAGCCGGTCGTAGGCGTGGGCCAGATGGTTCCGGACGGTGGTGGGCGACACGGCCAGGCGCTGCGCGATCTGCTTGTGATTCAAACCGAGCGCGCCGAGCTCCACCACTTCCAGTTGACGCGGCGTGAGATCGTCGACCGCCGAGCGCGCCCTGACGCGGACCGCGATGAGGTCGCCGTGGGGCGTGATCGTCGCGGTGATGTGTGTCAGCACCACACGCTGGGCGCTGCCGGTGGCCAGCGCTGGATGCAGGGCGCCTGGGAGCTCGGGCCCCCGCCACCTCGGGAACTCGCGGGTCAGCACGGAGACGAAACGGGCGTCCGCGGCGTGGAGCCGTCCGCGCCGGTCCACGGCGGCCAGGCTGCTGACGGGCGCGGGCGCGCTGCCGAATCGTCCCAGGTCGGCCAGCAGGCGCTTCGCCGACACCTCCATGAGGTGCGGAAAGGCCGCCTCCATCAGCCCCGCGTCTTCGGCCGTGAATGGCTCGGTCGGGCTCGAGCGCCAGAGTGACAGCCCTGTGAGCAGGAGGCTGCGCGGGTCCGTGTGCATGATCGACATCGCCTGTTCGAGGCGATACCGCGCGACGAACGGCATGAAGGACGGCGGCAGGCTCGTGCGCGCCGATGCCCGCACCGCACGGCCTGGGCTCTGCGCCGACTCGACGAACAGCGGATCCTGATGCTTGATGGCCTCGTAGTCGACGAGGAGCTGCGGCGGCTGCTTCCACAGCGTGACCGTGTGGAAGTCCGGTCCGCCCGGCGTCATCGCACCGCTGGCCCAGACGGCCGAGGTGAAGGGGACCGACTCGCTGAGTCTCTTCAGGACCTGTTCCCGGAACTGGGCGAGCGACGGGCTGGCCTCGAGCGTGTGAAGGTCCAGCAGCAGGCGGCTGAGCGTGGCGAGGGCCATGGCGGTGTGCGGATTATGCGGCGGCCCTGCCGCTTCGGCAACTAGCGATCCGCCGCGCCCCTGTATCTCACCGGTCGGTATACCGGCTTCCACATGGCGCGCCGAACTCGTTCGTCAAGCCCGTCGAGCACCGCCGGTTCCGCGTGCCCTTCTGCGACGGCGCGGCGCACCACGGCGCAGGCCACGGCGTGCGAGCAATCACGAATGCGGGTGAGCCGCGGGTAAACCGCCCCTTCCGCGAGGTCGGCCTCGCTCACGAGCCCGGCCAGGGCGCGCGCCGCATCCAGGAACATCGCGTCGGTGACGCGCGTCACGCGGCCCACCCACAGCCCGAGGCCGACGCCCGGGAAGATGAACGCGTTGTTCCCCTGGCCGATGCGCGTCGTGCGGCCGCCGTAGACCACCGGCTCGAACGGACTGCCCGTCGCCACGATGGCGCGGCCGCCGGACCAGGTGATCGCCTGTTCCGCCGTGCACTCGCACTTGCTCGTGGGGTTCGAGAGGGGGAACACCAGCGGCCGTTCGTTGATCGCCGCCATCGCCCGCACCACGGACTCGGTGAAGAGCCCGGCCGTGCCGGACGTGCCGATCAGGATGGTCGGCTTGAAGTTGAGGATGGTCTCTTCCAGCGTGATGCAGTCCGGGTTCGCGCACGTGTAGCCCGCGGCTTCGTCCACCTCGCGTGCGTAGAGCGCCTTGAAGTCTTCCATCTCCCTGCGCGCCTTCGTCACGAGCCCGCGGCTGTCCACGGTGGCGATTCGCCGGCGTGCCTCGTCGCGCGTGAGCCCTTCATCCATCAGTGCCGAACAGAGCAAGCTGGCAATGCCCTGCGCCGACGCGCCCGCGCCTCCGAGCAGGATGCGCTGGTCGCGCATCGCACGGCCGTTGATGCGGAGCGCCCCGTACACACCGGCGACGACCACCGAGGCGGTGCCCTGGATGTCGTCGTTGAACGTGCACAGCCCGTGGCGGAACCGTTCGAGCTGCGCGATGGCGTTCCCCTTGAGGAAGTCCTCCCACTGCAGGACGGTGTCCGGGAACACCTTCATGACGGCGGCGACGAAGCGGTCCACGAACTCCTGGTACGCCGCGCCGCGGATGCGCTTGTGACGGAGCCCGACGTACAGCGGATCGTTCAGCCGCGTTTCGTTGTCGGTGCCCACGTCCAGCGTGATCGGGAGCGTGAGCGCCGGAGGAATGCCGGCGCAGGCGGTGTACAGCGACAGCTTGCCGGTGGGGATGCCCATGCCGCCGATGCCCTGATCGCCAAGGCCAAGGATGCGCTCACCGTCCGTGACCACGATGACGGCCGGCGGGTGAGGATGCGTGCGCAGGATCTCCTCGATGCGATCCCGCTGTTCGTACGAGATGTAGAGGCCGCGCGGCCGCCGGTAGATGTGCGAGAACTGCTGGCAGGCCTCGCCGACCACCGGTGTGTAGACGACGGGCATCATCTCGTCGATGTGGTCAATGAGCAGCCGGAAGAACAGCGTCTCGTTCCGGTCCTGCAGGCTCGTCAGGTGGATATACCGCTCGAGCGCCGTCGTCTTCATCTTGTAGTTCTCGTAGACGCGGGCGAGCTGGGCGTCCATCGTGGCGACGACGGGCGGGATGAGCCCTTCGAGGTGCAGATCGCGGCGCTCGTCAGGGGTGAAGGCGGTGCCCTTGTTGATGAGCGGATCGCGGAGCAGCCAGTCGCCGCGCGAGGTGACCGCGATGTACTCCTCGCCTGTGGCGCTATCGTGTTCGATGGACCAGTCCATGTCGGGCCTCTCCCCTCATTGTGGACGATGTGAATCGCCGGTGCCACAGAGGTAGAGAGGACACAGAGATGTGAAGCACCGGCCTGCGGTCGCCAGGACGGGTCGGGCAGGCATGGCTGTGTGTCTGGTCTGGCGTGCTACGCTCGGCTGGCGAAACCGGGAAGGCCGGGAAGGCCAGGAGGGCCGGGAGGGCCGGGACGAGTGGGAATAGAAGGCCGGCTCGCCATCGGCCGCGTCTCAAGTGGTGACAGTTGTGGGTGCCTCCTTCCGTCGGCACCACTGTGGTCCGCCTGAAGGCGGACACTACAACCGACGCCGCGTGTGTAGTGCCCACCTTCAGGTGGGCTCGGGCGGCGTTCAGCGCTGGCAGAGGAGGATGAATGCGAGTGCTTCTAGCCGTGGTCACCGCGGTCATGACCATGTCGGTGAGCGGTCTGGAGCAGGCGGGCCGGCAGCGGACGCCGCAGACCTTCGCCTGCGACCCGAACCACCTCACGAGCTACACCGGCGTGGTTACGCGCTACACGCGCCAGGTGGGCTCCACGACCCTGCGTATCCGGACCGACGAGGACACCACCGAGACCGTCACCCTGAAGCACCCCGGCACCGACGACCCCTCTGCACTCTTCCGTTACCAGACCGAGCCGTTCACGCCCGCGCACTGGGCCCGCATCGAACGCTCGAAGGGCGTGCTCCTTCCGAACACACGCGCAGTGGCCTGGGTGTGCGACGACGGGCAGGTGATGGTGGACTGGGGCGTTCGCGCGGACGCGAGGTAGGGGAGACTCGGAATTGCAGATTGCAGAATTCAGATTGCAGATTGAATTGCAGATTCGATCGCAGACTGAATTGCAGACGGAGATGGCCGGGTGGCGGCACAGAGTCTGGAGTACGCCGCCGTCTCCATAACCCTGTGCCGGACGTCACTGTGCAGCCGTCAGGCTGCCGTCATCAATCTGAATTCGGCAATCCGGAGCGTCAGCGGTAGGCCGTCCACATGTTGTTCATGCGGGTGTTCTGGCCGTTCGTGAACGTGTTCATGCACGCATCGTCGGTGTAGTCCATGAAGTTCGTGATCGGGTCGAGTCCGGGGAACCGGCTGCCGGTGCAGGTGTCGCGGCCGACCGGGCAGCCGAACGCCGCCGACCTCTCCGCCGGCGTATCGGCCACGCCGTCGCCACCGGTGGTCTGACGTGCGCAGCCGCCCTGGAACGTGTGGTACAGCCCCATCCAGTGACCCACTTCGTGGGTGGCCGTGTCACCCAGGTTGTAGGGCGCCGCCGTGCCGCCGGGCACCGTCGAGTACAGGATGACGACGCCGTCCATCTTGGGCTGCGACGCATAGCTGCTCGGGAACGTGGCCCAGCCGAGGAGTCCGCCGCCCATGTTGTTCGAGTAGATGTTCAGGGCGTTCGACGCACCCACGCGCAGCGCGTTCTTCATCTGGGTTTCGCAGGTGCCGCCCGAGCAGGTGTACCACGCGTCGTTGTTCGTGTCGTTCGTGGACACCAGCGAGAACGAGAAACTGGACGAGGCGTACGCGTTGTTCAGCACCGTGATCTGCTGCGCGATCTGCGAGTCGGAGATCGCGCCGCCCGTGCCGTTGCTGGCGTGAATGCGGTGCCAGTAGACCGGGACGACGTGGCTGGCCGTGATCGCCTGCGGCATCTTCGCGGCCTGCTGGTCGGTGTACTCCTCGATCATCCTGGCGAGTTCCGGGTCCAGATCGCGTGTGCCGCAGACCAGCTGCGGCAGCCCATCGGGCCTCAGCTGCGGCGCGAGCCGTGCCGACTGCACCTGTGCCTGCGTGGTGGTGCCACTCGTCGCCATGGCGAGCATCAGTACGCCAAGTCCCAACCAGATCGTCCGCTTCTTCATATGCACCTCGTGTCTCGCGCGCCGGCCGTCGTTGGCCGGATGCGTGTCTCAGGGGGGTAACGGTGAGTGTAGGGAGAAGCGAACAGCGACGCAACAGGCAGGCAGGGCGGGTGGGGCAGGGAGCGCCCGCGAAGACCTACCAGATCTGGACGCGCTGCGGGGGCTCCAGGTAGAGCGCGGCGCCTGGCTTCACGCCGAAGGCGGCGTACCAGGCGTCCAGGTTGCGGACCGTCTGGGCGCGGTACATCGCCGGGGCATGCCCGTCGGTGATCACGCGCTGGCGCAGGACGCGGTCGCGCATCTTCGTGCGCCAGCTCTGGGCGTAGGCAATGAAGAACTGCTGATCGCCGGTGAAGCCGCCGCTCGGGTCGAGCTCCCGGCCCTTCAGCGACAGGCGGTAGGCGTCGTAGGCGGCGGCGAGACCGGCCACGTCCGCAATGTTCTCCGACAGCGTCTGCCTGCCGTTCAGCGCCAGGTCCGGGAACGGCTTGTAGCGGCCGAACTGCTCAGCAAGGGCGTCGGAGGCGGTCTTGAAGTGCGCGAAGTCCTCCGGCGTCCACCAGTTCTGCAGCCGGCCTGTCGCATCGAATTGTGCGCCCTGGTCATCGAAGCTGTGGCTGATCTCATGCCCGATGGTGGCGCCCACCATCCCGAAATTCGCGGCGACGTTCGCCTTCGGGTCGAAGAACGGCGGCTGCAGGAACGCTGCCGGGAAGTTCAGGGCGTTCTGGATCGGCAGGTTCACGGCGTTCACGGTCTGCGGCGTCATCCACCACTCGCCCCTGTCGATCGGCTTCGACAGCTTCGCGACCCGGTAGCGGTACTCGAACAGGTCGGCGCGGCGTGCGTTGCCGAGCGCGTCGGTCCGCGACACCTCGAGCGACGAATAGTCGCGCCACTGCTCCGGATAGCCGACCCCGACGATGAGGGACTGGAGCTTTTCCCTGGCCCGGGCCTTCGTCTGCGGCGTCATCCACTCGAGGCGATCGATGCGTGTGGCAAAGGCGGCCTTCAGGTCGCCTACCATGGCTTCGATCGCCTTCTTCGACTCGGCGGGGAAGTGCTGCTGGACGTAGAGCCTGCCCAGCGCGTCACCCATGGCGTCCGCCATGCGGACGCCTCGCTTCCAGCGGTCCGCCTGCTGCGGGGTGCCCGACAGCGTGGTGCCGTAGAAGCGGAAGGACTCGTCGGCGAACGGCTTCGGCAGCAGCGGCGCCGACTGATCGAGCACGACGTACCGCAGGTACACCTTCCAGTCGGCGAGCGGCTGCGACGCGACGAGCGCCGCGGCGCCCCGCACCGCACCCGGGTGCCACACGATGAACGAGGGCTGCGCGGCAAGGCCGGCGGCGTCGAAGAACGCGTTCCAGTCGAGGCCGGGCGCGTTCTTCGCGAACGCCTCGCGTGCCCACGGGTTGTTGGCCTCGAGCACGTCCACGGACTGCTCGCGCGTTGCGTGCGTCTTCGCGAGGCTCGTCTCGAGCGCGACGACGCGGGCCGCCTGCGCCCTGGACTCCGCGTCTGACGCCCCGGCCAGCTTCAGGATGCTGGCGACGTGGTCGAGGTACTTGGCCCGGGTGTCCGCGATGTCGGGAGCGTCGCCGACGTAGTACTCGCGATCGGGCATGCCGAGGCCGCCCTGAAGCAGGTAGGCGGCGTTGCGTGTCGGCTGGTTGAAGTCCTGGGCCACCCACAGGCCGAACAGGTTCGACGTGTGGTAGTTCGTGTAGTTGAGCGGGTCCACATCCGCGCGCAGCATGCCGCCCAGTTCGCGGGCGAGCGCCGTCTTGTCGGCGAGCGCGGCAATGCGGTCGAGCTCCGGCGTCACGGGGGCCAGGCCGCGCTGCTCGATCGTCGCTTCGTCGAGGTAGGCGGCGTAGAAGTCGCCGAGCTTCTTCTCCTCGTCGTTCTTCGGCGCGCGGGCGGCGTCCTCGAGGATGGTGTGGATCTGCTGTTCGGCCCGTCCCGCGATCTCCTGGCCCACGCCCCAGGCGGAGCGGTCGGCGGGAATCTCAGTGCCGCGGACCCAGGTGCCGTTGGCGAAGGCGAAGAAATCGTCGCCGGGGTTCACGGCGCGGTCCATGCCGGCGGTGTCGATGCTGGCGGTCGGCGCCGGTGGCGTGCCGGCCGACGCGGCGGACTCCGGCTGGCTGCTACCGCAGGCGGCTGTCAGAAGGGCGAGGGTGACGACGCTGGTCGGAAAACCGAGGCGACGGTCGAATCGGTTCATCCCCTTATGTTCGCCCAGTGGGCCACCCGATGACACCTCGGCTGGGACGGATGTGCAGCGGGCGGGGACGAACGGCGGCGGGGCCGAGCTCTCGGGCCTGGCATGGCTGCGGTTTCGGGCTTCATGCTTCAGGCGTCGGGCTCGGGGTGGGTCGGCTTCAGGCGATCGGCGATAGGCGATGGGCCTCGTCCAGAACTCGCCAGGTTCGGCGGCAGATGCGGGGACGTCGGCTTCGACGTTCTGCCCGGGTGCGGAGCAGTCGTGGGTGCCGCCTGTCGCAACGGGCTGCTGCGCGAAGCGCCCGTCCGCGACGCACGCACCCGCGTTCCCGGCCTTTCAATCTGCAATCTGAATTCTGCAATCTGCAATTCGCGTTTTCCGTGCGCTACACTGAGCGCTGCACCGCCGGATGCGCCCGTAGCTCAGCTGGATAGAGCAGCAGGCTTCGAACCTGAAGGCCGGGGGTTCGAATCCCTCCGGGCGCACCACCCTCCACTGCTGGCTCTTGAGTGCGCACCAGGTCTGGAGGGTTCATTGCTGAGTCCACCGCAGCTCCGAAGGAGCGGCGGTGGGCGGGCGCACCACCCTCCGCCGCCGATCGAACGGTTTTTTCGGGCATCTGCCGGCCGTACGCCTCCGCTCGCACCTGCGTAAGTGAGGCTCGCCCCACCGATTTGCACACCTTCCGGAAGAACTTGACCCCCAATCTCAACCGTTAGTCTAGGATCCGCCTTATGGCAGCGGCGACCGTCGTCGTCGCTCAGGATCGTGAGGCCACCCATGCCGTCCGTCCATCGGGCAGTCGCGACCGTCATCGCCGCCCTGCTGTTCGTCACGTCCACTGTCTCCGCGCAAAGCACCACGGGCACCATCTCCGGCCGCATCACCGATACCCAGGGGCTGCCCGTGCCTGGTGCGGCGGTCACCGTCACATCCCCGGCCCTGCAGGGCAGCCGCACCGCCATCACGGCCGACAACGGCGACTACGTCATCCCGTTGCTGCCTCCGGGGTCTTACACGGTTGCGGTTGAACTGACCGGATTCGAGAAGCAGGAGCGCAGGGTCAACCTGGCGCCAACCCAGTCGCTGCCCGTGAACGTGACGATGGGGCTGGCCGCTGTGGAGGAGACGGTGCAGGTCGTTGGCACCACGGCCAACGTGCTGGGCCAGACCGCGCAGGTAGCCATCGACCTGAAGCAGGAGCTGGTGTCGGCCCTGCCAACGGCGCGCGACCTTGCGGCGACATTGCTGCTCGCGCCAGCCGTGCAGCCGACCGGCCCCAGCGGCAACTTCGCCATCTCGGGTGCCATGTCGTTCGACAGCCTGTTCCTCGTGAACGGTGTCACGGTGAACGAGAACGTCCGCGGACAGGCGGTGAACCTGTATATCGAGGACGCCGTGCAGGAGACGACCGTCGCCAGCGCGGGGGTCTCGGCCGAATATGGACGGTTCGGCGGCGGTGTCGTCAACGTCATCACCAAGTCCGGCGGCAACACCTTCAGCGGCTCGTTCCGCGACACGCTCGCGAACGACAAGTGGCGCACCCTCACGCCCTACGAGAAGAACATTCTGGCCACCAACGCCACGGCGCAGGACCCGCGCGTGAAGAACGTCGTGCCGCAGTACGAAGGCACGCTTGGCGGCCGCATCGTGAAGGATCGTCTCTGGTTCTTTACGGCAGGACGCTGGATCACGCTCGAGACCGGCCGGCAGCTGGTGGCGACCAACATCCCCTACACCTTCGCCAGCAAGACGCGGCGGCTGGAAGGGAAGCTCACCTACTCGCTGACGAGCAGCCACAAGTTCCAGGGCTCGGTGACGAAGAACACGGCCGACCAGACGAACAACACCTTCAATACCAGCCTCTCGATGGACGTGCGGAGCCTGTCGGACCGGCAGCTGCCCGACGACCTGTGGACCGTGAACTACAGCGGCATCCTGTCGTCACGGCTGTTCGTCGAGGCTCGCGCCTCGGGCCGTCGCCAGCAGTTCATCGGCTCGGGCGCCAAGTCGACCGATCTCATCGAAGGCACGCTGCTCATCGATCGGCAGCGTGGGAACACGCGCTACTGGGCGGACACGTTCTGCGGCGTCTGCTCGATCGAGAAGCGCAACAACGAGGACATCTTCGCCAAGGCATCCTGGTTCGTGCCCACCGAGAAGCTCGGCTCGCACAACCTGGTCTTCGGCGGCGATTCGTTCAATGACATCCGCAGCGCCAACAACCACCAGTCCGGCAGCGACTACCGCATTCTCGGCACCGGCACCACCATCACGGGGACCGGCACGTCGGCGGTGATTACGCCCGTGTTCCTGGGGAACGGCACCACCATCATCCAGTGGAACCCGATCCCCATCGAGACGAAGGGCTCGAACGTCCGGACCTACGCGCTGTTCGTGAACGATCAGTGGCGCCTCTCGAACCGGCTGACCGTGAACGCCGGCATCCGCTGGGACAAGAACCATGCGCTGGACCAGAACGGCACCCTGGTCGCCAATGACAGTGCCTTCAGCCCGCGGCTCGGACTGCTGTGGGACGTGACCGGGAACCAGCAGTGGTCGGTCACCGCGAGCTACGCCAACTACGTGTCGGCACTGGCCCAGAGCATTGCGGATGCCTCGTCACCCGCAGGCAACCCGCAGACGCTGCAGTACCTGTATCGCGGGCCCGACATCAACCCCACGGGGACCACCACGCTGACGCCGACGCCGCAGGCGATCCGGCAGGTGTTCGACTGGTTCTTCGCCAACGGCGGCTCAAACCTGCCGCTGAACGGCGCGCCTGATCTCCCGGGTCTCACGCCGAAGATTACGTCCTCGCTGAAGGCGCCGTACAGCCGGGAGTTCGCCACCGGTGTGGCGCGGCAGTTCGGCAACCGCGCGTCCCTGCGAGCGGACTTCGTCTACCGCGACTTCGGCAACTTCTACGTGGACCGCACCGACACCACCACCGGCAAGGTGTCCGACCAGTTCGGCCGGAGCTACGACCTCACCCTCATCGAGAACAGCGATGAGTTGTTCCGTCGTTACAAGGGCCTGTCCGTCCAGGGTACCTACAGGCTCGGCAGCAGCGCCGACATCGGCGGTACCTACACCCTCTCGCGGACCTACGGCAATGTGGACGGCGAGAACACCGGAAGCGGACCCATCCGTGCCGGCAACATCACGGCCGGCAACGTCTCGGGCATCGTGAGCTACCCGGAGTACAAGCAAGCGTCGTGGAACTACCCGACGGGCGATCTTTCGGGCGACCAGCGGCACCGCTCGCGGCTGTGGATCAACTATCGGCTCCCCTGGGTCAAGGGGCTGAGCGTGAGTGCGCTCCAGACACTGACCACGGGGACACCGTACGGCACGGGCAACATGACGAACTCGGCGACACCGAGCGGCGTCGACCCGCGGCCCTACGTCACGAATCCCGGCTACGTCACCCCGCCGTCGGGCAGCGCGACCGCGTACTTCTACATCGCGCGCGATGCGTTCAGGCTCGAGGGTGAGAAGCGCACCGACTTCTCGGTGTCCTACAACCGGAAGGTCGCGAAGACGCTCGAGGCCTTCGCCCAGCTCCAGGTGCTGAACCTCTTCGACCAGTTCCAGCTGTGCGGGTGCGGTGCCACCACCGTGTTCGCCAACGGCGGCGGTGTGAACGGGCAGACGATCAACCAGGCAATCCTGACGTCTGTCACCAACGCCGCGACCTACCAGGCGTTCAACCCGTTCACGACGACGCCGGTGAAGGGGGTGAACTGGGACTTCGGCCCGAACTTCGGGAAGGCCCAGAACCGGTTCGCCTACACGACGCCGCAGACCGTCCGCGTCAGCTTCGGCGTTCGGTTCTGATTCCCCGCCGGGAACTCGTCAGACGTTCACTTCGCTGGACGTCTGGCGAGTTCGTCCACCAGCCGCTTCGCATCCGTCAGCCGCGCACCCACCACTCCGGCCTTCCGCAGGTCGTCGTACGCCCCGATTGCGAGGGGCACCGCTTCTTCGAATCGACCCTGCTCCACGAACATGGCGGCAAGGGCGATCCGCGTGTTGACGGTGATCGGGTGGTGCTCGCCTAGCAAGCGGCTGCGGCCGGCTATGGTATCGAGAAACGCCTGCTCGGCTTCGTCATTCCGCCCCAGACGCTCCAGGTTGGTTCCGACGTTGTGCAAGGCGTTCAGGGTGCGCAGATGGTCCGGTCCAAGCGTCCGCTTCCGAAGTTCGTACACCTCCTCGCTCAGTTTCAGCGCCGGCTCGAACATCTTCTTGCTGAAGTACATGGACGCGAGGTTTCCCATGGACCCGAGCGTATCCGCGTGTTCGTTGCCGAGCACCCTGCGCTGTGCGGCGAGGGTGGCCTCGTTCAGTCGAATGGCTTCGTCGATGTTCGTGTAGTTGTAGGCGCTGGCTAGGTCGTACTGCGCCCGCAGCGTGTCGGGATGATCGGGCCCCAAGGTCGCCCGTCGCCCGTTCACGACCTGTTCGTACAGACGCGCCGCGTCCGCATGGCGCTCCTGGTAGAAGTAGGCGTTTGCGAGCGTGTTCTTCGCGGCAAGCGTCTGGAGTGCGCTCGGGCCCGCAACGCGGGTGTCCAGGTCGATGGCATCCGAGAGCAGCGGCGTGGCGGCCTGGTAGAGCCCGAGGCTGGTGTAGACGCGTCCAATCGTTGCCATCAGACGCGCCTGCACCGTCGGCTCTGACCGAAGCTCCACGCGGATGCGGTCCGCACCCTTGTCGAGCACTTCCCGTGCGGTAATCGAGTTGCCACGCGCTTCGCTCGGGTCCGAGACCGCGAACAAGCCCTCGAGGAACTCCGAGATCTGTGTGGCCGTGGCGGCTTCCCGTGCAGCCTGGTCGCGGGCCCGCGCGATGCGTCTGGCCTGCACGGTCATGGTTGCAGCAAATGCAACGAGCAGTAACAGCGCGAGGCCGCCGGCGGCGACGGCCGCGCGATTCCGCCGGACGAACTTGCCGATCCGATATGCGGCGCTCGGAGGCGAGGCGCTGACCGGCTCGTCCCGTAGGTACCGGCCCAGGTCTGCAGAGAGTTCCGCTGCGGACCCGTAGCGCCTGTTCCGGTCCTTTTCGATCGCCTTGAGCACGATCCAGTCGAGATCTCCCCTGAGTTCAGAGGCGAGCGTCTTTGCTGTTGCGGCCTCGACGCCGAGACCCGGCAGGGGCGTCGTGCGGACGCGAGTGCTCGGCTTCGGCGGGTCGACCTCGCGGACGGTTCGTCGCAGTTCATCGATGCCCTTCTCCCGCAGCGCGGAGGCATCGAACGGCAAGACGCCCGTGAGCAGTTCGTACAGGATGATGCCGAGCGTGTAGACGTCGCTCCGCGTGTCGATGTCGACCGTGGTGAGCTGCGCCTGTTCGGGGCTCATATACTCGGGCGTCCCGATCATGGCGCCGATTTCCGTGTAGAGCGGCCGCTGGACCAGCGGTTGGGCCACCGCCTTGGCGATGCCAAAGTCGATGATCTTCGGTGCTGGTCGGTCTCCCTGCGTCGCTATCAGGATGTTGGACGGCTTCAGGTCGCGATGGATGATCCCTTTCTGATGCGCATGCTGGACCCCTTCGCACACGGCCACGAATAGCTGGACGCGCTCCTTTACCGACGACCTGGCGCTCCGGCAGTACGACGTGATGCTCTCGCCGGCCACGTATTCCATGACGAAGTACGGCCGGCCTTCCGGCGTCGCGCCGCCGTCGAGCACCCGCGCGATTGCCGGGTGATCCATCACTGCCAGCGCCTGCCGCTCAGCCTCGAACCTGGCGACGACGTGGGCCGTACTGATGTCGGGTCGGATCAGTTTGACAGCGACAACGCGCCGAATGGGTTCGGTCTGTTCGGCGCGCCAGACCTCTCCCATGCCGCCTTCGCCAACCAACTGCAGACAGCGATACCGTCCGATCGTCGCCCCAGCGTTCGCCTGGCCACCGGGCGACGGGTCAACGGTCGGCGCCTTGTCGTCTCCGGAGTGGAGGTCAGCGGGTCCGGTCATGTCATGGCAGAAGCGTGATGCTCAGTTCAGAGGTGCGGATTATAGACCGCTACGCTGTAACCTCGAGGCTTGATTGCCCCGGGACATCCCCTCGAGGCCTGGACGCATGTGGGCGGGCGCCCCACCCTTCCGCCGCCGTTCACCTGTGCGCGTGCGCCCACGCCGCGTCCGTCCAGCTCAGTTATCATCGCCGGGATGCCCGGCCTCGGACACACGTCCACCCAGCGAAGGGTCGCGTTCCTCGACGGCTTCTTCGACATGCCGTCGAGCATCAGTGTCCCGACCGTGTTCGCCAGCATGGCCCGCGGGCTCTCACAGGCATTCGACGTATTACGCCTGCCAGACGATGTGCGCGCTCGCCAGGCTGGCGCGCGTCGAGCCGTCGTCTCGCGGACACTCGCGCAGAGCGACGTGGCCATCCTGCCCGGCATCGTCTCCGCGCGCTACATCCTCGAGACGCTCTTCGCACGGCCGCGGCCGTCCTATCCGATCGTCTACCTCCCGGTGGGGGAACTGCCGCGCGGGGCGTTCAACCTGCGCAATGCCCTGCCATACCTGCGGACGCATGACTCAGTGCTGGTCAACTGCGAGGCCGACGCGCGCATCGTCGCCAACCTCGCCGGCCGCGACGGCCCGGGAGTCGGCCTCGCGCCGTTCGAGGTCGACACGACGGTGTTCGCACCGCTGCCGCCGGCACGCAGGCGCGCGATGCGCGCGCAGCTCGGGCTCACGCCGCGCGACGTGCTCTTCCTCTACACCGGGCGCGTCTGCGCCGAGAAGAACGTCCACGGCGCGCTCGCGGCATTCCAGGCGCTTGCCGTCTCACACCCGCACGTGCACTTTCTCGTCCTCGGGCCCAACCGCGACCACCCGTTCCCCGAGTTTGGCACCGGCCCCCACGACATGCGTCGCGTGCTGCGTCGCCAGCTCGCATCGACACCGGCAGTGGCCGACCGCGTTCACTTCCGTTCGGTGCCGCGTGGCGTCGGCAGCCGTGGCGTGGCGGAGTGGTGCGGCGCGGCTGACGTGTTCGTCAACCTGACGCTGCAGCACGACGAGTGCTTCGGCCTGTCTGCCGTGGAGGCGATGGGGACGGCGCTGCCCGTCATCGGCTCAGCGTGGGGGGGCCAGTCAGACACGATTGCGCACGGCACCACCGGCTTCCTCGTCGACACCTGGGTCACCGGCAGCGGTATCCGCTTCGACCAGGCCCAGGCCACCGCGGCGATGACCCGGCTCGCTCGCTCCAGCGCCCTGCGTCTGCGGCTCGGGGAGGCGGCACGTGAGCGGGCACTGGGGCTGTACGCACCTGCTCCCGTCGCCGCGCGCCTCTGTTCGGTGATAGACGACGCGCTGACCCGGGCGTCGGGCAGGCGAGCGCGCACGCGGCTCACGGCGTTCGGCCGCAGGTTCGATGCTGCGTTCCGGGGACCGACACCTCCGGGGTATCCGCGTCCTGACGTCGTTTCCTCCCTCGCCTGCATTCCCCGCTACGAGACCGCTGACGACTACGCGCTCTATCGCACGCTGATTGCGCCGTATGCGAACCGGAGTGCCGTACCGAGGCGCCGCAGCAGTGACGATGTCCTCTTTCTCCGATCGCCGTTCGTGTCCCTGACCAGGACGGCCGTGCGTGTCGCGGACCCTCTCTGGCCGACGACGCGCTCGATCGACCGGGAGTTGACGCGTCCGGTGCTGGCCGCGCTCACCCGTCGTCCGTTCACCCGGATGGCGGACCTTCGTCGCGACATCGGTAGAGGCGGACTCGGGGCGGAGGTGGACGCGCTGCTGGACGAGGGGTTGATCGGTCTCTCGCCTGCGAACGCTTGACAAGCGTACCCGGATGAGCTGGCATAGACCCGACGTGATTGCCGTCGCAATCCGTCCGTCGCAGGAGCGACGAAGCCGATGATCGAGGGCAAGCGGATCTTCATCACCGGTGGCGCTGGATTCATCGGTGCCACGCTGGCCGGTCGCCTGCTGGATCGCAACCGGGTCGTCGTCTTCGATAACTTCCGCCGCAACTCCCTCAAGGACCGTCCCTTCTCCTCGCATCCCCAGTTGCAGATCATCGAGGGCGACGTGCTCGATGCGGACGCCGTCGCACGCGCGATGCGTGGCGCCGATATCGTTGTGCACTGCGCGGCCATCGCCGGCATCGACACGGTCATCAAGAGCCCGACCACCACGATGCGGGTCAACATGATCGGGTCGGCGCACGTGCTCGACGCCGCCTCGAAGCTGACGGCATGCGAGCGGGTCGTCTGCTTCTCGACCAGCGAAGTGTTCGGCCAGACGGCCTTCCGATCGTCGGAGACCGACAGGACCAGCATCGGACAGGTCGGCGAAGCGCGGTGGACATACGCGGTGAGCAAGCTTGCCGAGGAGCATCTCACCATTGCGTACTGGCACGAACTGAAGCTTCCGACGACGGTGGTCCGTCCGTTCAACGTGTATGGCGGCGGACAGGTGGGCGAGGGGGCCATGCGGATCTTCATCGAGCGCGCCCTGCGCGACGAGCCGCTCGAACTGCACGGCGACGGCACGCAGATCCGGTCGTGGTGCTATGTGGACGACATGGTCGAGGGCACGCTGCTCGCCATGGAACATCCCCGCGCCGTCGGAGAGTCGTTCAACATCGGCAACCAGCGGGCCACGACCACGATCTACGGACTCGCGAACACCGTCATCAGGGTGCTCGGGTCGCGATCGGAGGTCCGGTTCGTGAGGAAGGACTACGCCGACGTCGAACTGCGGATACCCGAAGTGCGCAAGGCGGCCGAACTCCTCGGGTTCGAAGCGGCCGTCGATCTCGATGAAGGGATCCGGCGCACTGCGGCGTCCTACCGGGCGCTGGTGTGACGTCGTCGACGACACCTGTGCGGACGTCTGCCACCCCTCGCGTGCTGGTGGGCTGTGCCGACGTCGGCGGGTTCGTCACGGACCTCGCCGACGGATTCCGGCGGAACGGGTGCCCGACCACTATCGCGATTACGCAGCCCAATGGCTGGATTCCGCCGCGGCCAGGCACCGTCGACTGCGGCGACGACGCGCGTGCGGTCGACTGGCGCGCGATCGGCCGGTCGCTCCTGCGTGGCGCGATGCCACCCGCGCGCCGCTCGGCCTGCCGCACGCCCGCCGAACGGATCATGTGGCTTCTCACCCATCATGATGTGTTCGTCTTCGTGCACGCCAGCCTCTGGCATGACGACGTGACCGACATGGCGAGCGCCGGCGCGGGTCGCGAATACGCGCTGTTGAAGGCCCTCGGCAAGCGCATCGTGTCGGTGTTCAGCGGACCGGACGTTCGCCATCCGAGCGCGTACGACCTCCAGCACGCGCGCATCGGCAGCGCCGCGTGGCCGATGGGTGATATCCGTAGGACGTGGCGGCGGATCCCGTTCGGCTACGTCCTCAAGAACCTGCGTCGCGCCGAACTGCATGCCGACGTGATCCTGTCGCAGCCCAACCAGGCGGGCCTGGCCGTGCGGCCGTATCACCACCTGTTTGCGCCGGTCGACCTCGATCGCTACGAGTATCTGGTTCCGCGGCGCGACGTCCCCGTCGTCGTGCACTCGGCGTCCTGGCCGGACATCAAGGGCACGACCCTCATCAACCAGACGCTGCAGCGGCTGCGTGACTCGGGCGTCCGGTTCGTGTGGCGCGATCTCGGCGGCGTGCCGAACCAGAGGCTCCGGCGCGAGATGACGCAGGCGGATGTCGTCATCGATCAGATTCACCTGCCGCTGCACGGGAAGCTTGGCGTGGAAGCGATGGCGTCAGGGTGCGCCGTTGCGGCATGCGACCGACGCGCGATCGAGCCGTTTCCGGCGGATCGCCCGGTGTGGCACATCGAACCGGCCGTGCTCGAGCCACAGCTCCGCACGCTCCTGACCGACCGCGCGCTTCGCGTGCGGCTCGCTGTCGAGGGCCGCCGTTACGTCTCGCGCTACCATCGGCACGACCGCATTGCCCGTTCCGTCCTGCAGCTGCTTGCCGGCAAGGCGTCGGAACTCCCCATGCACCATCCGCGCTTCTACGCTTCGGAGTATCGACTCCCAATGGGGGGAAGGATTCCGCGTCCGCTGCTGCAGTTGACGAACGACGTCCTCGCGAGCCGAGGTGTACCGGCCGGAACGAACGTGACGGCGCTGGTCGAACGCGGGCTGCTCGCGGGCGGGGATGCGAGGTTGATGTGAGCGGGGGCTACGTGGAGGCGGCGAAGAGGGCAGAGAGATGTGAGGTTCGCGAGCCGGGGGATTGCGTCGCGAACCCCGTACGCGACGGCCTATTGGTACACGGGCGGCTTGCGAATGCCCTGTCCACCCTTCACACCGGTCGCCTTCTTGGCGCTCGGCTTCAGGTCGCGAACCTTCTTCGCTGCTGCTTTCTTGGCTGCCATGTCGGTCTCCCCTGTTCTCTCAGCTCTCTAGCTGAGGTGGGCTAAGCTTAGCACGGTGGATCCGCACCAGACGTCCTTATCGGCATCAAGAGTGCGGAAGGGTACGTCCGACGAAGTCCGACTCCGGATCGACGTGCTCGCCTCGACAGACGACGGCCTGACAGTGCTCGAGGACACACGCACCAGGGTCTCCTTCGTGTTCGACGCGCCGCTCGACGGCGATGTCGTGGACGAACTCCGGCGCCTGATGCTCCTCGCCGACAGCCCCTCCCAAATCATCCGCGACCGGCAGATTCTCGCGCGCGCGGTCAACCTGCTGGATCATGGCGTTGCCAACGTGCCGTTCTACCGGCGCGCGGCTACGACCTACGACCCGGCGCGGATCGCGTCCCTGGAGGACTTCGCCCGCCTGCCGCCGCTCAGGAAGCGCGACCTCCGCGCGAACATGCCCGGGGGGCTGGTCGACGACTCGGTGGACGTGGCGGCGTCCGTGGCTCGCGGCGAACTCGGGTTCGTGATGACGAGCGGCACGGGCGAAGAACGGACGTCGACGCTGCTCGACCTGGATCAGCCGCTCCTGCCGTTCGACGTGTCGGCGCTCTGGGAGGTGCCGCCGGAGGCGGTGCCGTCCCGGCTCGCGGTGCTGACCACCCCGCTCTGCACGGGGAATCTGTGCCACGCGTCGGGCGCCTCCTACGAGGATCGCCTCGACGGTCCCGACTGCCTGTATCTCACCTCCACGTCGGACCTGTTCGGGATCGGCGACCGGCAGGTGCGCGCCATTGCATCGGAGTGGGAGCGGTTCGAACCGGACCTGCTCATGGTGAACCCGCACTACCTGCACTGGGTCGGTCGTCGCATGGAGGCCCTTGGCCTGCCGCGTCCGCGCGTCGGACGGGTGCTCAGTTCCTATCAGTACCTCTCGCGCATCCAGCGTCGGGCGATCGAGGCGATCTTCGGGACGGAGGTCCGCGACTTCTACGCCGCGACCGATGCCGGGCGCATGGCCGTGGAATGCGTGAACGGCCGGATGCACATGCGCGACGACCTGTCGCTCCTCGATGCGGTGCCTGCCCCTGCCGATGCCCGGCTGCCGGCTGGTGTCGGACCGGTGGCCGTCACCACGCTCGGGAACGCGGTGGCGCCGCTCGTGAGGTATCTGGTTGGCGACCTTGCGCGGACCGGCCTGGACCGGTGCTCGTGCGCCTTTGCGGAGTGGCCCTGTATCGAACTGCACGGACGCTGGCGCGACTGCCTCGTGACCGCTGACGGCGTCCGGACGACCCGTCAGGTCGACGACGCCATCGCCGAGGTCCCCGGCATCGACTTCTACCAGGCGGTGCAGGACGGGAGCGGAGCGGTCGACCTGCGCGTCATTCCCGAGCCCGGGGGCGCGTTCGATCCCGCGCGGGCCAGCCGCGTGCTCGACGCACTCGGCGTGGAGACGGTGACCGTCAGGACGGTCCGGCGGCTCGAGGCCGAGCCGTCGCGCAAGCTCGCCCTCGTGAAGACATGCCTGCCGATTCCCGGATATTCGCTGTGACGGCGTCTGGAGCGAACGGACCGGACCGGTGGCGTCGCGACTTCCCGATCCTCGCGCGTGAACTCGACGGACGTCCGCTCGTTTACCTGGACTCGGCGGCCACGTCGCTGAAGCCGCAGGCCGTCCTCGACGCCGAGCGCCGCTATGCCACCGACCTCGGGGCGAACATCCACAGGAGCCAGCACCGGCTCGGCGAGGATACCTCCCTCGCGTACGAAGAGGCGCGGGCGACGGTGGCGCATTTCCTGGGCACCAGGCCCTCCTGCCTCGTGTTCACGCGCAACACGACGGAGTCGCTGAACCTCGTGGCGCACGGCCTTGGACTGACGCCGGCCGACCGCGTCCTCGTACCGCACCTCGGCGAGCACCACTCGAACCTGCTGCCCTGGATGCAGCGTGCGACGCTGGTCGATGCCGGCCTCGACCCGATGCAGCCGATCGACCCGCAGGAACTGGCTCTGGCCATCGAGCGGCACCAGCCGCGAGTGGTGGCATTCGGCGCGGCGTCGCACGTCACCGGGATCGTGCAACCCATCGCGGAGGTGTGCGCGCTCGCCCGCGAGCACGGCGTCCTCAGCGTCGTCGACGCGGCGCAACTTGCGCCGCACGCGCCGCTCGAGGTCGATGCCAGCGGCTGCGATTTCGTGGCCGCGTCGGGCCACAAGATGCTCGGGCCCACCGGCATCGGCGTACTGGCCGGACGCGAGGACGCGCTCGAACAGCTCGCGCCGCTCCTCTGGGGCGGTGGCATGGTTGACCGGGTGGCGCGCGATGCGGTCAGGCTGAAAGGGTTGCCGGGCCGGCTCGAAGCCGGAACCCCGAACATCGCTGGTGCCCTCGGGCTCGCGGCGGCGTGCGAATACGTCGAGCGGTGTGGATGGGCATCGATCGCCGAGCACGAACGCAGCCTCGCGTTTCTGCTGCGGTCGGCGCTGGAGGCCGTCCCGGGTGTGCGCGTGCTCGGGGACGCCGCTGCCACACGCGTGCCCATCGCGACCGTCGTCTTCGAGACGGACGACGTGACGCCCTTCATGGCGGAACGGCTGCTGTCGGATGCACACAACGTGATGGTGCGCGCCGGGTTCCACTGCGCACATCCCTTCTTCGACGAGCGGGGCTTCACGTCAGGGGGGCTGCGGGCGTCCGCGCATCTCTACACGACAGCGGACGACATCACGCGTTTCGCCTCGGCACTGGCGGAGCTTCTGGCCCGGTTGGGCGCGCGGACGCGAGCCTCACGGGAGGAGAGGGGATGAACGAGTTCGACAGTAGTCCGGTGCCGATCGCCCGGCTGCATCTCGGTGAGGCGGAGCTGGAGGGCGTAACCCGCGTCGTCTTCTCGGGCTGGCTCGTCCAGGGACCCGAGGTGGAGCGCTTCGAGTCCGTGTTCGCGAATACGGTAAATGCTCCGCATGCCGTTGCCGTCTCCAGCGGTACCACCGCGCTGCAACTCGCGCTGCTTGCGCTGGGCGTGCGTGCGGGTGACGAAGTGGTGACTGTGAGCCACAGCTTCATCGCGACGGCCAACGCCATTCTCGCCGTCGGGGCGACGCCCGTGTTCGTCGACGTGCGGCTCGAGACGCTGGGCATGGACCCGTCGACGCTGGACGTTGCCATCACGTCGCGGACGCGTGCCGTGGTGTGTGTGCACCAGATCGGCATCCCCTGCGACCTGGCGCCGATCCTGGCGATTGCGGCGGCACGCGGCATTCCGGTGATCGAGGACGCGGCCTGCGCGCTCGGGAGCGAGATCCTGCTGAACGGGTGGAAGCGGATCGGAAGCCCCCACGGTACCGTCGCCTGCTTCTCGTTCCATCCGCGGAAAGTCGTGACCACTGGGGAGGGCGGGATGCTGACCACCCGGGATGCCGCACTCGCCGCCCGGCTCCGATCCCTCCGGCAGCACGGTGCGGACCCCACAGGCGCGTTCGTCCGGCCCGGGTTCAACGCGCGGATGACCGATCTGCAGGCGGCGGTCGGGCTCCCGCAACTCGTGGGGCTCGACGCGATCCTTGCCGAGCGGAGGCGGCTTGCCTCGCGGTATACCGCTGCACTGTCCGGACACCCCGCACTGGAGACCCTGACCGACCTGACTGCGGCGCGCACGAACTGGCAGAGCTATCCCATGTTCGTGCGGGAGTCGTCCGGTCTCTCGTCGGCTGATGTGCTCGATCACTTTGCCGCGCACGGCGTGCACGCGAGGCCCGGCATCACCAATGCGCATCAGGAACCGGCGTACGCCAGCTACGGGAACTGGCGATGTGCCGATCCCTCATGCGACCGCAGGCACTGCGGTCACCTGGCCACCAGCGAGTGGCTGCGCGCACACACCATCCTGCTGCCGCTCTTCCAGGGGCTGCGCGAGGATGAACAGGATCGGGTGGTCGAGGCGTGCGTCTCGCTGCCGCTCCGCCCGGCCCACTGACACACGGACATCCGCATGCTCGTACTCGGTCTCAATTTCGGCAACGACGCGTCGGCTGCCATCGTGTCCGACGGCGAGGTGCTCGGCGCGTCACAGGAAGAACGCTTCACGCGCGTGAAGCACGATGTGAGGTTTCCCGAGGCGGCCATTCGCTTCTGCCTCCAGCGCGCCGGGGCGCGCATCGAGGACTGCGACGCGGTCGCCTTCTTCTGGAACCCCGGCATCCACGCCCAGGCGTTCAACGCCAGGATGAGCACGCGGCCGCGGCACCATCTCGAATACCTCTACAACGTCCCAAATCACCTCCTGCGAGGTGTGCCAGGCGACGAGGTGACCGGCGTCGAGCAGATCGTGCGCCTGCGGAGCGGCAGCCGGCTGCACATCCACTACGTGACGCATCACCTCTGCCACGCGGCGTCCGCCCTGTTCCGCTCCCCCTTCGACGAAGCGGCGCTGCTGACGGTGGACGGTTACGGGGAGCGGACCGCCACGCACATGGCGGCTGGCCGCGGGCTCGACATCGAGAGCGTGCACGAGATCGAGTTTCCACATTCGATCGGGTCGGTCTATGCCGCCGTGACCGAATACCTCGGGTTCCGCGCCAACAGTGGCGAGGGCAAGGTGATGGGGCTTGCCGCCTACGGGAAGCCGACGTACCTGCCGGCCCTGCGGGAACTCGTCCCACTGACGCCGGACGGCTTCCGAGTGGACCTTCAGTACTTCAGCTACTACCTCGAACGGGAGCGCCGCGTCTCGGATCTGTTCCTCGATCGCTTCGGGCCGCCGCGCCTGCCCGAGTCCGCGCTGGACGCCCGCCACTTCGACATGGCGGCCAGCCTCCAGGCGCTGACCGAAGAGGTGATGGTGCACCTGGCGCGCGTGGCGAGGCAGAAGACCGGCCTTCGCCATCTCGGGGTGGCCGGCGGCGTGGCGCTCAATTGCATGGCCAACGCCCGCATCGCACGCGAGGCCGGCTTCGACGACTGCTTCTTCCAGCCGGCGGCCGGCGACGCCGGCACCGCGCTCGGGGCTGCGCTGTGGGTGACCCACGGCGTCCATCGGGTGCCGCGCCGTTCCACGGAGATCGTCGACACCCTCGGTCCGGAATACACGGACGCGGAGATCTCCGCCGAATTGACGAAGGCGGCCATTCCCTCGGTGGCGGTCGGTGACCGCGGACCTGAGGCCGCTGCAGCCCTGCTCGCCTCGGGCCGCATCGTCGGCTGGTTCCAGGGGCGAGCCGAGTTCGGGCCACGGGCGCTCGGCAATCGCAGCATCCTGGCCGACCCGCGCCGTGCCGACATGAAGGACATCCTGAACCGGCGCGTGAAGTTCCGGGAGGGGTTCCGTCCGTTCGCCCCGTCGGTGCTGGCCGAAGAGGCGGGGACGCTGTTCACGCCTGACGTGATGTCGCCGTTCATGCTGCAGGCGCTGCAGACACGTGCAGACAAACGAGACGTGGTACCGGCGGTCACGCATGAAGACGGCACGGCGCGCATCCAGACCGTGACGCGCTCCGCCAATCCGCGCTTCCATCAGCTCATCGTCGCGTTCAGGGCGCTGACCGCCGTGCCGTGCGTGCTGAACACATCGCTCAATGTGCGGGGGGAACCCATCGTGCACAGCGTCGCCGACGCCATCAAGTGCTTCTACACCACTGACATGGATGCGATGTTCATCGGTGGCTTCGCGCTGGCGCGGGGCGCCGACGTCGAGTCGCTTCTCCGCGGGTTCGCCGCCAGTGCCGGGGATCGGCCGTCCGCCTGAGCGCACCCGTGGCTGACGTCGTCCTCGTCTCGATGCCTTTCGGACCGCTGCAGCGACCGTCGCTGGCGCTCAGCCTGCTGCAGCCGCCGCTCGACGCGCGAGGCATCTCCACGCAGGTGCGGTACTTGGCGATTCCCTTTGCCGAACGGATCGGCGTGGACCTGTATCAGTCCATCGCCTCGGGGTATCGTCCGACCACTCGCGAGCAGGCGGGGGAGTGGGTGTTCTCCCATGCGCTGCACGCGCAGACGCCCGAGCAGGTGAACGCCTACCTTGA
This sequence comes from Vicinamibacterales bacterium, assembly GCA_046331345.1. Taxonomy (GTDB): domain Bacteria; phylum Acidobacteriota; class Vicinamibacteria; order Vicinamibacterales; family CAVVIG01; genus CAVVIG01. The sequence goes on from JAXLRA010000016.1 coordinate 31,130, forward strand.
CGAGGTGCTGCGGCGGAAGGGCCACTTCGGAAGCCACGCCGTGCCGCCGAAGCGCCTCGTGGATGCCGTCGTACGGGCGCGCGATGCCGTGCTGCCGTTCCTCGACGAATGCGCCGACCTGGTTCTCGACGCGAACCCGAGGCTGGTCGGGTTCACGAGCATCTTCCAGCAGCACGTGGCATCGCTGGCGCTCGCCCGTCGTCTCAAGGCACGACGCCCCGACCTCGTGATCCTGTTTGGCGGGGCGAACTGCGAGGGCGTGATGGGCGCCGAGACCCTGCGACAGTTCCCATGGGTGAACGCCGTGGTCTCGGGCGAGGGCGATGCTGTCATCACGACCGTCGTCGAGCGGTTGCTCGCCGGCCGCATTGTCGACGATGTGCCGGGTGTGCTGAGCCAGCGTGGCGTGAAGGAGGCCTTCCTGTTCGGCCGCTTCATCAATGCGCCGACGATCGAGAACCTGGACGACCTGCCGTACCCCGACTTCCGTGCCTTCTTCGAGCAGTACCGGCCGAGTCCAGTGTCGGCGGTGTATCCGCCAGGCACCTACCTCGAGACCTCGCGCGGGTGCTGGTGGGGCGAGCGCATGCACTGCACCTTCTGCGGGCTGAACGGCACCACCATGCGGTACCGCTCGAAGTCCGCCGCGCGTGCCTTCCACGAGTTGACGACGCACTCGACGACCTGGAAGACGACGGACATCCAGGTGGTGGACAACATCCTGGACCTGGAGTACTTCAAGACGCTCCTGCCGCAACTGGCCGCGAGCGGCATCCCGTTCGACCTGTTCTACGAGACGAAGAGCAACCTGAAACGCGACCAGGTGCGCCTGCTGCGCGACGCGGGAATCCTGCAGATTCAGCCCGGCATCGAGAGCCTGAGCAACCAGGTGCTGAAGCTGATGCGGAAGGGCGTCAGCGCGTTGCAGAACATCCAACTGCTGAAGTGGTGCAAGGAACTTGGGGTCCTTCCGCAGTGGAACCTGATCGCGGGGTTCCCGGGTGAATCGCCGGAGGAGTATGCGCGCATGGCGAGGCTCGCTTCGCGCTTGGTGCACCTTCCGCCGCCGAATGCCTGTGGGAGCCTCCGGCTCGATCGCTTCAGCCCGAACTTCGAACAGCGTGAACAACTCGGCTTCGTCGGGGTGGAACCGCTGCAGGCCTACGAGTTCATCTACGATGTGCCGGCGGAGGCTCGGTTCAACCTCGCGTACTACTTCCGCTTCGAATACCGGGACGGGCGCGACCCGGCGCGGTACGTGCAGCCGCTCGTGCGCGCGGTACGTCGCTGGCAGCGTCACGCGGCGACGGCGGATCTGTTCTCGGCTGACACGGGGACGCACCTGGTGGTCTGCGATCTACGCCCGGGGGTGACCAGGCCGCTGCGGGTGCTCGACCCGGTCGATCGGGCCATCTGCCTCGCCTGCGACGCCGTCGCCGATCGGCAGCAGGTCGCGCTCGCCGTCGCGCGGGCGTCCGCCCGTCCACCCAGCGAGGCCGACCTGCAGGCGCGGCTGCGTCGCCTGGTCGCGCGTGGCGTCGTTGTCGAGGATGGCGCGCGCTTCCTCTCGGTGCTGCTGCCGCTCGGGGACTACACCCCGAACCAGGCCGTGCTCGAGCACTTCTACGGGCTGGTGGCCGCGCACGGGCGCCGGAGCGCTCGCGGTGTGGTGCTGGATTGCGACCGGGTGGATCTGCGTCCGCGGCGGCGACGGTCCGCCTCCATTCCGAACGCGAGGCTGCGACTTCGGCGCGAGCAGTTCTCGGTTGCGGTGGACGGCACGCTCGTATTCCGCAGCTACCGCGCCGCATCGGCGCACAGCGCCTGATCTTCCGGGTGGTGTCGCCTCTCGCGTTTGCGGTGTGAAGTGCGCTACAGTAACGGACGTCGGTCGCCGGACCGGCTGGAACCTCGGGTGGTTGTCGACACAGGGCGTCTTCGGTTCTGCGTTCCGACTTCCGAGTTCTGACTTCCCGTAAGCGCCCGTAGCTCAGCTGGATAGAGCGTTGGCCTCCGGAGCCAAAGGCCGCAGGTTCGAATCCTGCCGGGCGCGCCACTCCCTTGCAAACGATCGGTCGCGTCGCCCCCACCTGTTGAAATACGGCCGTCACGCATTCGTCATACCAGGCGGTTAGGCTGCTCGCATGGACCGAACGCTCTCCGTCCGCGCGCATCTCTCCGTGCTGGTGAGCCTGATCCTCATCGCCCTGTCGGCGCTGGCCTCGCTGCGGTGACGCGCGCGATGGCCGTTTCAGCGATCCTGTTCGGCTGACCTCAGTGGCCACGGCGGGCGCCGCTGTCCGACGCGCCGTGCGGCGGCGGCCACGTCCACGTCCGGCATGTGTGCCCGCACCAGGTCGAGCGTGTCGGCGACGAGCTGTTCGTAGGTCGCGGCGGCGTCGTGAAGGGGTGCGGTCGCCAGCAGGTCGAGGCGGTCCGCGCAGTGCGCGGGCACGATGGTCATGCCCGTGAGGAACCGGCGGAGCTTCTTCAGCTGGAACGACGAGAAGTAGCGCCGGTTGAGGCCGGCCAGCACGCCGAGCACATTGAAGCCGCCTTCAATCAGCATCTGCCGATGCCAGAGGGCGGCATCGCGTGCGTCGACAATGTGCGGCATGTACCAGATGGGGAAGAAGCGCAGGTGCGTCCGGATCAGGGCCCGCTGCAGGTCGGCCGGGTACGACGCGATGCGCGCCTTCCAGCGGTCCATCCACTCGGCGCCGGCCACGGTCACCGACTCCAGCGTGCCGGACATCGCCTTGTGCAGCGGCGTGTCGCAGGCGTGGCGCTCGATCACCTCGGCGATGTCCTCTTCCCAGCGGGCGATCGTGACGTGTCCGATCTGCACCTGGATGCCGTGCCACTCATAGGCTTCGGCAATCGCCCCGCCGTCACGTTCTCCCAGCAGCCACTCGCGATCCGGTGAGCCGTGGGCGCTGCGAATGGCCTGCAGGTCCGCTTCACTGGGGAGTGACTCCGCGTAGTACACCGTCATGTCGAGATCGGAGTACTCGTCCGACACCCCCTCGGCTGCCGACCCGGTGATCATCGCGGCGCGCGCCGTGGGCAGCAGGGTATAGGGGTGTAGCAGCCGCCGGCCTGCAGTCAGCAGATACACACTGTGCGGCGTCGGGTGCCCTGGCGCGAGCTGAGCCATGGGCTCACGGTACCAGTTCCCGCCGCGCACGCGGGGCCGTTCGTCCCAGGCGTCCGTCACAGCTCCGTCAGGGCCGCAACGGCACTACGCCGGATTCCTGCTGCCGACAACGACCAGGGCCAGGCCGGCGACGACTGCGGCGACCCCGGCGATGGGCGTCACCGGAATACTGTGTTCCTTGTCCGCATCCACTTTCAGGGGCCCCGCGTCGATGACGCGCTCTCGCGTGGTGAAACTGAATCCTCCCAGCGCCAGCGCGACGAGGCCCAGCACCACCAGACATATCCCGATGATTCTCATGCACCCTCCGCGTACACAGATGTGCATCGCACGCGCCATCTGCGGGCATCAGGAGCAGGGACTACGGAGCAGGGACCAGGGACTAGGGACTAGGGACTAGGGACTCGGGATCAGGGATCAGGGATCAGGGATCAGGGATCAGGGATCAGGGATCAGAACCGTGGGCTCAGGATCGGCGAGAAAGGCGAGCGGGGACAATGGAGCTGTCCCCGTCGTGAGGGTAGGTGATGTGTCGGTCGTCCAGGCTGGCGACCGAGCGCAGTTGCCACTCTCTTGAGCAACGCGCATGCCGGGTTCGGAAACGGAGATTCGAGAGCTATCGCTGGATGAGCAGCGGCTCAGAGCCGTAACGTGCGCGGCGCCAGCCGCGCCAGCGGCAGGCATAGCAGCGGTAGGGCTGGAGCGAGCTGATGAAGCGGAGCGGTCGCTCCCAGGTGCGCGTGCGCGAGCGATGGACATCGCGCGACCCGCACCGCGGGCACTGCGGCCCCGTTGGTGCCTGCGCCTCGACGATATCCGGCCACGTGGCACGACCGCGTGAATCGTCTTCCACCGTGCAAGCGTACACCAACCTCCGCGCCAGACGCCGCGGGATCCGCGGGTGCGTCAGCGAATGCGTCCTCGTGCGCTCGAGTCGGTTGGTGGACCCCGGCTTGCTCGCCTTGCCGCCGGAGGTGCGTGTGTCAGACAAAGACCGTCCTTCGCCGGAGCTCGACGCGATCGAGACGACGGACGAAGTGGGCAGCGAGGGGGGATCGCCTGGCGACCTGCAGGAATCACACGGCGAGACCGGCACCGGCAGCGAGGCCGGCGAACTCTGGGTACCCGCAGACGAGTCCACCGCGGACTTGAGCGAAGGCGAGCCGGTCCCGAAGCGGCGTTCGCCGTAGCGGCGTCAGTCGCCGTGCGCGATGGCGTTGAGGTCCGCGCCGGGTGCCGTGAAGAGCGGCGCCCAGAGATCGCCAAGCGTCCGCAGGCGCTCGGGCATGGTGCGAATGGTGAACGCCTCCCGTTCGACGCCGGCGTGGACCTCTTTCCATGTCAGCGGTGTGGAGACACCGGCGTACGCGCTGGCGCGCACGCTGTACGCGGAGGCCAGCGTCTTCCCCTGGATGTTCTGCAGGTAGTCCACATACACCCGGCGTCCGCGTGCCTTCACCGCGCGCTCGACGGTCGCGACCTTCGGGTGCTTCTCGGCCACCAGCGTGGCGACGAGCTGCGCGAAGAGCAGGCCGGCCTCGTATGGGGTGCCCGGAGCGAGCGGCACGAACACGTGCAGCCCGCTCGCGCCGGAGGTCTTGGCCAGCGCGAAGACGCCGAGGCTCTCCAGTTCGTCGTGAATCCACCGGGCCACATCCAGCACCTGCGTAAACGGCACATCGTCTGACGGGTCGAGGTCGAGCGCGACGTGGTCCGGGGTGTCCGGCGACTGCACGCGCGAGAACCACGGATCCTGGGAGATGGCGGCGAGCTGCGCGGTGTAGAGCAGTGTCTTCAGCGAGCCACCGATGATCTGCGGACGCGCATCCGCGGCGGCCACCGGTTCCACGCGCACCCCGGCCGGCACCTTCTCGGCGCGGTGCTGATAGAACGGCTTCGCATCCACACCGTTCGGGAAGCGCTTCATCACGAGCGGTCGATCGGCCAGCACCGGGAGGATCGCCGGCGATACCGCTGCGTAGTACCGGAAGAGATCCCCCTTCGTGATCGACAGGGATGGCCAGAACACCTTGTGGAGGTTCGTCACCTCGAGGCTCTCACCACCAGGCAGCTCGATCGTGCCGTCGCGGCGTGCGTCTTCGAGGGCCCGCAGACGTTCGAGCAGCGCGTCGAGTTCCGGCGACGCGGGGAGCTTGGCCGCCTTCGCCGTGCCCTTCGCCGATGAGGACACCGCCGCTTTCCGGCGCGCCGGCGCTGGCGCCGGGCTGGGACGACGCGTGATGCGCTGCGTCACCGACGCATGGTGCCTCTTCGTCGACTCGCGGACCACCGTGCGCGGGTCCTTGTCGTCGCGCAGGCCGAGGTATACCGGATGCCGGAGATGCTGGTCGGCGGTCCACTCCGTGAACTTGATCTGCGCCACGAGTTCCGGCTTCACCCAGTGCGGGCGCTCGTTCGACTTCGGCTTCACCGCGAACGGGCAGGTCTGTGTCTCGAGCGGTGTCAGGCGCGCCATGACGCGGGCCAGTGCCTTTTCGTCGAAGCCGGTACCCGTGTGGCCGGCGTACACGAGGCGTCCGCCGTCGTACACGCCCAGCAGCAGCGCCCCGAACCAGGCGCGCGTCTGCCGCGGCTCGGTCCACCCGCCGACGACGAACTCCTGCTCCTGGATGATCTTCAGCTTCCGCCAGTCGGCCGAGCGCTTCCCGGATCGGTACTTCGAGAGCGCGTGCTTCGCGATGAGCCCTTCCCAGCCGAGGGCCAGCGCCCGGTCGTACAACGCCCGTCCATCGCCCGTCACCTGTTCACTCAGGCGCAGCACGCCGTCTGGCGCCGCTCTCTGGAACAGCCGCTCGAGCACCCCTCGACGCTCCCGCAGCGGGCGGTCGCGCAGGTCGTTGGCACCAACCGTCAGCACGTCGAACAGGATGAACGCCGTCGCGCTGCCGGTGACGTGCTCGTCCTTCACGTGGATGCGACCCTGCAGCTGCTGGAAGCCGGCGGGCTCGCCGCTGGCGTTCAGGGCGACGATCTCGCCGTCCAATACCACCCGCTCACGCCGCCGGCGCGCCCACTGCCGCAGCGCACCTGCCACCTCGGGAAACTGTGCGGTCTTGTCGTTCCCCAGCCGCGACCACAGGCGCACGCTCGCACCGCCCGGGTCCACGTCGGCCACGGCACGGATGCCGTCGTACTTCGGTTCGTAGACCAGCTCCGGATCGACGAGCGGTGCCTCGGCCAGGGTGGCCAGCATGGGTGACAGCATCACTGGGCAATGCTAATGGCGAACGGCCGATTGCCGGCAACCAGCCATCGGCAATTCGTCAGGCCGCTGACTTCTTCCGCGCCTTCTTCGCCGGCGTGCGCTTGCGCGGCGCCGCGGCCTTCGCGCTCTTCCTGGGGCCGCCTGCCTGCTCGAGGCTCCGCTTCAGGCGCTCCATCAGGTTCACGACCTCGGCGGCCTTCGGCTCCTCGGCGCTCTCGAGGTGCGCGGGCTCGCCCTTCACCCGTGCGTCGATGATGCGCATCAGGTTGGCCCGGTACTGGTCGGTGTACTGCTCCGGGTTCCATTCCGCGGCGAGACTGTTCACGAGCGCCTTGGCCATCTCGAGTTCGGCCGGCCGCACCTCTTTCGCTGGCGGGAAGGACAGGTCGGCTTCGTCCACCAGCTCGTCGGCGAACCGCATCACCGAGAGGACGAGGGCGTCGTTGATCACTTCCACTGCTGCCAGGTGCTGGGTCTCACGCAGGATGAAGCGCGCGATGCCCACACGGCCCGACTCACGGATGGCTTCGCGCAGCAGGGCGTACGCACGGTCGCCACCCTGCGCCGGCGTCAGGTAGTACGGGGTTTCGAAGTACCGGTCGTCTATGTCCTCGGCCCGGACGAAGTCGAGGATATCGATGGTGCGGGTCTTTTCCACCGCCGCCGCGCGGAAGTCCTCCTTCGTCAGGACGACGAAGTGCCCGCGGGCGTATTCATAGCCCTTGACGAGGTCTTCCCACGCGACGGGGTGCCCGTCGCGGATGCAGACGCGCTCGAAGCGGACCGGCGACTTGTCCTTCGCATGCAGCATGCGGAAGTGTGGCCGTGTGTCACGGACCGCCGTATGGAGTTCGATGGGGATGTTGACGAGTCCGAACGAGATCGAGCCTTTCCACAACGCCCTGGCCACGCCACCTCCCCGCGGGAGGCTCTACTTGCCCTGCAGCTCCCGCTTTGCCTCCAGCCAATCCTCAAAGTCCATGCCGTGGCCGCCGCCGCGCTCGAGGTAGCGGTGATAGGCACGCACCCGGATGTCTTCGTCCGAGGGCTCGGCCGCCGAAACCTGTGTGGCCTCTGGCGCCGCAGGCGCCGATTTCGTCGCAGCAGCCTTCGTGGTCTTCGCCTTGGCCCTGGGCTTTGGTGCGGCCGGGGCGGGTGCCGCCGCTTCGGCCTTCGTTTCCGATTTCGCGCGTGCTGTCGTCTTCTTTGCCATGGTCGATCCTCGTTCTGCCACTGATCAGCGCGTGGATCGGTCGCGATCCACGGCTGTTTCAGTCACAACAGTATAGCTGTCGATGAGGCCTACCTCTGCAAAGGGAACGCCAGACTCGACAGTGCCCGCAGCGGAATCGCGGCCCAGTCCGGTCGGCTATTGAGCTCGTATTCGAGCTCGTACAGCGCCTTCTCCACGACGAGCGCTTCGAGGATCGCATCGAACGAGGCGTGCGAGGGCAACAGGTCTGTAACATTCATGGCCTGCCGATACCCGTCGAGGAATGCGCGCGACGCCCAGTGCTGCCACGCCTCCGCCCACGGCAGCAGCGCCGAGATGTCGAGCGGTGACCCCGGCGCCGACGCCATGAGCGCGGCGTGCGCGGCGTAGTGGAACGACCGCAGCATCCCGGCCACATCCTTGAGCGGAGAGTGCCGGGCGCGGCGTTCGGCCAGCGTCCGCGCGGGCTCGCCCTCGAAGTCGAGAATCACGAAGTCGGCTTCGGTGCGCAGGACCTGTCCAAGGTGGTAGTCGCCGTGTACACGAATGCGTCGGCCACCGTCCGTCACGCGGGCAGCCCCGCGGAGGCGCTCGAGGATCTCCTCGCGACCATCCAGCACCTGCGCCGCCATCGCACCCACATCGTCCGGCAGTCCCGCGAGCTGCGTCCGCAGCCGTGCGAACGTGCTCTCGGCACGTGCCACACTCCCGGCGACGAATTCCCGGCGGCTGCCGGCATCGAATGGTTGAGTTTCGAACTCTGGACCCGATGCCTGCGCGAGCGCGCGGTGCAGTTCAGCCGTCCGGCGTCCGAGCACATCGCACGCCGACAGGTACCAGCCTTCCAGCGCCGCAAAGAATGGAGGCGGGGCGCTCATGCCTCGCATGGCGTCGAGGGCATGCGCGGTCATCACCTCGCCGTCGCCACGGTTGGTCCGCGCGACGACCCGCTCGTAGAAGCGCCGCAGTTCGTCGATCGTGAAGGACCAGCCGGTGCCCTGGTTCGGGACGGCGTCCTGGACGACGGCGACGGTGCCGGGCTCAGTGGCCGGCATCTCGTAGTGGATGGCCGCCCGCAGGGCCGGCGTCCTGGTGAAGCCGGCTGCGGCCAGGGCCGCCCCGATCTCGAATTCCGGATTGGGGCCGCTCTCGATGCGCCGGAACACTTTCAGCACCTGCTGCTCGTTCACGAACACGATCGAGTTGCTCTGGTCGTTCGCGGTCCGCGACCAGCGCCGCTCCGCGGGCATGGCGGGCGCGCTGATGACTGCGCCGCGAAGAGAGCCGCGGTGCCCCTCCAGCGTCGCGCCCCGCGTGGCCAGCTCCAGCATCCGGCTGCAGACCTCGTCGTCCAGCAGGCCGTCGATCATGGCCCCCTTGCGGGCACCGGTGATGCGCGTCAGGACGGCCAGGGCCGCGGGGTCGGCGACCTGCTCCACCGTCACCAGCGCGAGCGGCAGCAGGTACGTTTCGGGCGCTCCCTCGTCGTAGCCGACGCGGACCAGCGTGAGGAAGGCCGGTGTCGCGCCTCCGCGGAGGAGCACCCAGTCGGTGAACCGCGCCTCGGTCATCACCCGCGCCTTCGACGTGAACCAGCGCTGGCGCTGCAGGTAGGCACGAAGCGCGTGGCGTTCGATGACCTGCCGTGTGGCCGAATCGAACACCGTTTCCCAGTTGGACCCCATGAGCAGGAGCGGCAACTCCGCCGTGGTCGGCTCCTGCACGCTGGCGTCCGGCTCGGCCCCCAGCACCTGGGTCAGCTGGAGCGGCTGTTCCACAAGCGAGAACCAGTAGGCGCCGTACGGGCCGAGGGTGAAGAAGGCCGGCCGGTCCGCGCTCAGCTTCGGGAAGACGGTGAGGCCGAACACCTCGACCGGCGTGAGCCCGGCACAGCCCGAGAGGTCGATCTCGGCCGGCTGCAGGCTGCGGGAGAGGTTGGCCAGCACGAGGACCGTCTCGTTCGCGTCGCGGCGCAGGTACGCGAGGACCTTGCGGTTCGAGCACGGCAGGAACTCGAGCGTGCCGCGCCCGAAGACGCGATGCTGCCGGCGCAGGGCGATCAGCCGCTTCATCCAGTTGAGCAGCGAGAACGGCGACCGTTCGAGCGCCTCCACGTTGATCGACGGGTATCCGTACACCGGATCCACGATGGGCGGGGCGAAGAGCCGGGCGGTGTCCGCGCGCGAGAAGCCGCCGTTCCGGTCGCTGCTCCACTGCATGGGGGTCCGCACGCCATTGCGGTCGCCGAGATAGATGTTGTCGCCCATGCCGATCTCGTCGCCGTAGTAGACGATCGGCGTGCCCGGCATCGAGAAGAGCAGCATGTTGAGCAGCTCGATACGCCGGCGGCTGTTCTCCACGAGCGGGGCGAGCCGGCGCCGGATCCCGACGTTCAGCCGCATCTGCGGGTCCGCGGCGTAGGACTGGTACATGTAGTCGCGTTCCTCGTCCGTCACCATCTCGAGCGTCAGCTCGTCGTGGTTGCGCAGGAACAGCGCCCACTGGCAGTTCTCGGGCAGGTCGGGTGTCTGGCTCAGGATTTCCGTGATGGCATGCCGATCCTCCTGCCGCAGCGCCATGAACATCCGCGGCATCAGCGGGAAGTGGAACGCCATGTGGCACTCGTCGCCGTCGCCGAAGTAGTCGCGCACGTCGGCCGGCCACTGGTTCGCCTCCGCCAGCAGCATGCGTCCCTGGAAGCGCGCGTCCAGCTCACGGCGGATGCGCTTCAGCACGGCATGCGTCTCCGGGAGGTTCTCGTTGTTCGTGCCCTCGCGCACGCACAGGTAGGGCACGGCGTCCAGCCGCAGCGCGTCGACGCCGAGGTCGAGCCAGAAGCCCATCACGTCGATCACGGCCTCGACGACGGCCGGGTTGTTGTGATTGAGATCCGGCTGGTGGGAGAAGAAGCGGTGCCAGTAGTACTGCTTCGCCACCGGGTCGTACGCCCAGTTGGATCGCTCCGTGTCGGTGAAGATGATGCGCGTTTCCGGGAACCGCGTGTCCGTGTCGCCCCAGACATAGAACTCGCGTTCCCGCGATCCCGGCGGTGCGTGCCGCGCGCGCTGGAACCACGGGTGCTGATCGGAGGTGTGGTTCACGACCAGCTCGATGAGCACGCGAAGCCCCCGCGCATGCGCCGCATCGACGAACGCCTTGAAGTCGTCGATCGTGCCGTACGCGGCATGCACGCTCGTGTAGTCGGAGATGTCGTACCCGTCGTCCTTGAGCGGGGACGGGAAGAAGGGCAGCAGCCAGATGCAGGTGATGCCGAGCGCCTGCAGGTAGTCGAGCTTCTGGGTGAGTCCGGGAAAGTCGCCGACGCCGTCGTTGTTGCTGTCGAAGAACGACTTGACGTGCGCCTGATAGATGACCGCGTCCTTGTACCAGAGCGGGTCGTCGCCGAGCAGAGTCTCAGTGTCCATGTGGGTAGGCCGTAGGGGCCGGCTTCAGCCGGCCCTGTGTGCTGTCAGCTGCATCACGTGCGCCTGCCGCAGACCTGGGTCCAGCCGCACGTAGTTCCGGGCGCCGCGCCAGGTGAACGTGGTGCCGGTGAGCAGGTCGTGGGCCGTGAACGCGTCCTGGTCGCCCGCCGCGATCAGCGCCAGCGGAACCTCGACGTGCCCGTGCTGCATGTGGTGGGGATCCAGGTTCACCACCGTCAGCACGACATCCGAGCCGTCGGCGGAGACCTTCGTGTAGGCGATGAGCTGGTCGTTGTCGGTGCGGCAGAAGCGCAGCGTGTCGTTCGACTGCAGCGCGGGATGCACGCGCCTGATCGTGTTCAGTGTGCGCACCAGGTCGCGGATGTTCCCGGGCGCGGTCCAGTCGCGGACCCGCACCTGATACTTCTCGGAATCGAGATACTCTTCGGATCCCGGCCGCACCGCGTCGTGCTCGATCAGTTCGAAGCCGCTGTAGATGCCGTACGTGGCCGCCAATGTCGCGGCGAGCACCAGGCGGGCCTCGAACGCGGGCCGCCCGCCGTGCTGCAGGTACTCGTGGAGGATGTCCGGTGTGTTCGCGAACACGTTCGGGCGGAAGTAGTCGCGCATCGGGCCCGCCGTCAGCTCGGTGAAGTAGTCCTCGAGCTCGGCCTTCGTGTTCCGCCAGGTGAAGTACGTATAGGACTGGGTGAACCCGGCCTTGGCGAGATACCGCATCACCGCCGGTCGCGTGAACGCCTCGGCGAGGAAGATGGCCCCCGGGTCCTCGCGGTGGATCTCGGCGATGAGCCACTCCCAGAAACCGAACGACTTGGTGTGCGGGTTGTCGACCCGGAAGATGCGCACGCCGCGGCGCAGCCAGAACCGCGTGACCTCGAGCAGCGCGGTCCACAGGGACGGCCAGTCCTGGCAGGCGAAGTCGAGCGGGTAGATGTCCTGGTACTTCTTCGGCGGGTTCTCCGCGTACCGGATCGAGGCGTCGGGCCGGTGGCGGAACCACTCCGGGTGCTCCGTCACCCAGGGGTGGTCGGGCGAGCACTGCCAGGCCAGGTCGAGCGCCAGCTCGAGGCCCACCCGTCTGGCTTCGGCGTGGAAGGCATCGAAATCGTCGAGTGTGCCGAGGCCCGGTTCGACCGCCGTGTGGCCGCCCGCCTCCGATCCGATCGCCCACGGACTGCCCGGGGCGTCAGGGCCGGCCTCGAGGCTGTTGTTCGGCCCCTTCCGGAAGCTGCGCCCGATCGGGTGAATCGGCGGGAGATACAGGACGTCGAAGCCGAGCCCGGCAATGTCCTCGAGCCGCGTCGCCGCTTCCGCGAAGGTGGCGCTGCGGCTCGGATCCGTGCCAGCCGAGCGCGGAAACATCTCGTACCACGCACCGGTGCGGGCGCGTTCGCGATCCACCCACACCCGGCACGGTGGGTGCGCCGTGGCGTGCCGCCGGTCGGCATAGCTGAACATGGCTTCCGCGAGCGGTGCCGATAGCGCGAGGTCCACGCGTTCGTCGAGCACGGCGGTGTCGTCGGCCAGGAGGGTGGCGTGGGCGTCGAACCACCACGCGTCGGCGCTCGCGTCGCCCGCCTGCGCGGCCCGGGCGCCTGCCTCGTGTACGAGCAGCGCCCCCTCCTGCAGTTCCAGCCCGATGTCCTGTCCCGCCGCCACCCGTACGCGCAGGTCCCGCTGCCAGGTCGCGAACCGATCCACCCAGGCAACGATGGTGAAGTCGTGCCAGCCGGGCGGACCCGCGACGAACGACGCCGTCCACCGATCGGTGCCGGGGGCGGTGAGGGACATCCGCGTCTCGCGCCAACCTGGAGCCGACGCCGCATCCGCGCTGGTCTGTCCGGACGGCGCGGCCGCAGGCCCCGGACGGTCGCGGAGGACGACGGCGAGGACGTCGTGGCCGTCGGCGAAGACGTCGGCGTGCACCGCAACGCGGTCGCCCTCGACACGCTTGGCGGGGAAGCGTCCGCCATCGACGGCCGGGCTCACCTGCTCGATGACGACGCGCAGCGCCAGGTGCGGGCCGGGCGGCTGGCTGGCGGCGGCGTCGAGCCCCTGCGCCGCGACGGCCGTGTGCCGCCCGTCGGCCGCCGCGCGGTCGTGGCGGGCACCTGCCGTTCCGTTCGTCGTGCTCCGTCGCCTGCCGGAGCGGGGCATCAGCCGCGGGTCAGCGCCGCCTCGGTGTCGGCAGGGGAGGGTTCGTCCTGGGCCTGCCGGCGCTCCACGTGTTCGCGCGCGGCGCCGAATGCCCGCCGGCGATCGACGAGCGGTGGGAAGACCTTGAAGACCGCCACCGAGCGCCCGTGCAGGGGATACGACTCGGCAGGGCGGCAATCGAGCGGGGCGCTCCGTGCGTTGACCGTGTCGAACACCCGGCGCCAGACGTGGTGCGCGTCGAGCGGCGGCAGCGTGAACCCCACTTCATCGTCGTGCGCGTTCAGGAGGACGAGCAGCGTGTCGCCGGTGATGGGCTCGCCGCGCTCGTCCACTTCCTGGATGCCGTCGCCGGAGAGCAGCATGCCGATGCTGCGGACGAAGTCGGCGGTCCACGCCTCGTCGGTCATCTCGCGGCCGTCGGGCGCGAGCCAGGCCACATCCTGCGCGCCGCGGATGCTGCGGCCCTGGAAGTACTTGCGCCGGCGCAGCACCGGTTCGCTGAGCCTCAGGTGCACGAGCTGCCGCGTGAAGTCGTACAGCTCCTGCTGCTCGTCGGTCAGGTTCCAGTCGATCCAGGTGAGCTCGTTGTCCTGGCAGTAGGCGTTGTTGTTCCCGTACTGGGTCCGGCCGAGTTCATCGCCGTGGCTCAGCATCGGCACGCCCTGGGAGAGCAGGAGCGTGGCGAGGAAGTTCCGGACCTGCCGCTGGCGCAGCGCCACGATGGCAGGGTCATCCGTGGGGCCCTCGACGCCGCAGTTCCAGCTCATGTTGTTGTTGTCGCCGTCGCGGTTCTCCTCGCCGTTCGCCTCGTTGTGCTTCTCGTTGTAGCTGACGAGGTCCGCCAGCGTGAAGCCGTCGTGCGCGGTCACGAAGTTGATGCTCGCGTACGGCTTGCGGCCGCTCTGCGCGTACAGGTCGTTGCTGCCGGACAGGCGCGTGGCCAGCTCGGACACGGTGCCGCCGTCGCCACGCCAGAAGCGCCGCACCGAGTCCCGGTACTTCCCGTTCCACTCGGTCCACAGGACCGGGAAGTTGCCCACCTGGTAGCCGCCTTCGCCGAGGTCCCACGGCTCCGCGATCAGCTTCACCTGCGAGAGGGCCGGGTCCTGGTGGATGATGTCGAAGAAGCTGGCGAGCCGGTCGACGTCGTACAGTTCGCGCGCGAGCGCGCTCGCGAGGTCGAAGCGGAAGCCGTCGACGTGCATCTCCTGCACCCAGTAGCGCAGGCTGTCCATGATGAGCTGCAACACCTGCGGGCTCCGCATGTTCAGCGTGTTGCCGCAGCCGGTGAAGTCCATGTAGTACCGCGGGTCGTTCGAGACGAGCCGGTAGAACGACGCGTTGTCGATGCCCTTGAGGGAGAGCGTCGGGCCGAGATGATTGCCCTCGGCCGTGTGGTTGTAGACCACGTCGAGGATCACTTCGAGTCCGGCGGCGTGCAGCGCGCGGACCATCCGCTTGAACTCGCGCACCGCGCCGGCGGGCGTCCTCGATGCCGCGAAGCGCCGCTCGGGGGCGAAGTAGCCGTAGCTGTTGTAGCCCCAGTAGTTGGTCAGCCCGCGCTCTTCCAGAGCAGGGGCCGATCGTCGCCCCACGTGAACGCCGGGTCGACCACCGCCGCCAGCGGCGCATGCGCCGCGCTGTCGCGGGTGTCGAACGAGAGGTCGGCCTCCGCCGATCCCACCTGGTAGCCGAACAGCTCATCGGCCCAGCCGATGGTGCGCGCGACCGACTTCGCGTACGGGTCCATCACGAGACAGACACAGTTCCACGCGCGTGGCATGCGCAGAAAAGAGCGCGAAGTTCACACCAACGCCGTTCCAGGTGGCACCGAGTGGATACGGCTGCCCAGGCCAGACCCTCACGCCTGCCGAGCATCAAGCGGCGTGCCACGGCACTGACAGGGGGCAGGGCGCCCAACGGGCTCGCCTGAGCTACAATCCCCGCCCATGATGCACATTGCTCTGATGCTGTGGACGCTGATGTTCGCCCAGGGAGCCGCTCCGGCTGCCGGGACGTTCGTCGGCAAGGCGCAACTCGACGAGGCCCTCAAGAAGGCGCTCGCCGCTCCGAGTGGGAACATCGTCGACCAGAAGATCTCGACGACGAAGATCGAGGGGGGAAACGCGCACGTGGCGCACCTGCGGCGCGTGCAGGCGGAGACCAGCGCGCTCATTCACGATCACGTGACGGAGATCTACTACATCCTCGAAGGCTCGGGCACCATCCAGACGGGTGGGAAGATCGAGAACATCAAGGAGACCGACCTCACGAGCCTCGGTGCCGGCATCAGCCACACCGGCGCCCACGTGGGCGGGACCACCCAGCGCCTGGTGCCTGGCGACGTGTTCGTGGTGCCGGCCGGCATGGCGCACCGCTTCAGCCAGCTGGACGGGCCGATCCGATACGTCGTTTACAGGTTCGAGCCGGGGAAGTGATCAATAGGCCGGGAAGGCCGGGAAAGCCGGGAAAGCCGGGAACAAGGCGGACGCGCCAGTTGGCGATTCCAGGCCCTCCCGGCCGTCCAGGCCTTCCCGGCGTGTTGTTCACTCCGGCGTCGAAAACCGGTCGTTGAACCAGGGTTCCGCGGAGTTCGAGTAGCCGCGCAGTTCCCAGAAGCCACGCTGGTTGCGGGGCAGGAAGTCGATCCGGCGGATCCACTTCGTGCCCTTCCACGCGTACAGCTTCGGCGTGATCATCCGGAGCGGCCCCCCGTGCTCGTGGGGCAGCGGCTTTCCCTCCCACGTGTGCACGAGCAGCACGTCGTCTTCCACCGCGCGTTCGAGCGGCAGGTTCGTCGTATAGGGAATGTCGCTGCCCGGCATCTGGTCGTAGCCGGTGCAGAGGACGAACTTCGCCTCCTCCTTCGGCACCGCCAGTTCGGCCAGCGTGGAAAAGCGGACACCACGCCAGTGGTTGTCGTAGCGGCTCCACGTCGTCACGCAGTGGAAGTCGCTGACATCGTCCACCTGCGGCAGGGCCAGGAACTCGTCCCACGAGAAGCTGAGCGGATTCTCCACGAGACCGCCCACCTCGAGTCGCCACGTCGCGAGATCCACGTGCGGCAGGTCGCCCAGATCGAGGACCGGCCAGTTCCGCACTTCGTGCTGCCCCACCGGCAGCCGCGGCATACCGTGCCGGTTCGTCGCCCCGGTCCCCTGCGGCGGCTGCCCGCGGAACTTCACGTTCACATCGCCGCGGTTGAGCGCGATCTGCCGCTCGATGTAGCGCTGCCGCCGCTCGACGATGTCGCCTGCGTCAGCCACAGGTGGCCACCACCACGGCGGCGGGCCGGAGCAGCTCCTCGCCGATCGCGTACCCCTCCCGGGCCACCGCGACGATGAGACCGTTGTGCGCGGGGTTGTCCACCGGCGCCATCGAGACGGCCTCGTGCTGCTGCGGGTCGAACGGTTGTCCCAGGACGTCGATGCGCACCACGCCGAACTGTTCGAGCTTGGCGAGGAACTGCGCGCGCACCATCTCGATGCCCTGGAGCAGCGTGGCGTCGCTGCCCGACTCGCTTGCGGCGTCGATGGCCCGGTCCAGGTTGTCCACCACTTCGAGCATCTCGACCAGCACCACGCGCCGGCCCCGCTCCACCTCGCGGCCGACGTCGCGCCGCATGCGCTGCTTCACCTGCTCGAATTCTTCCGTGGCCCGGCGGTACTCGGTGAGGACCGCCTGCACCTGCTCCTGAGCCCGGGTGAGCTGTGTCTCCAGATCTTCGACCACCGTGGGTTTCCGCTCGCGCGGTTCCTCGGCTGGCTCGGCCTTCTTTTCTTCGGAATCCTGGCGGGCCCACCAACGACGGTCCACCACGCGCATCTGCGGCTGTTCTTTGGGTTCGCTCACCGGCTCATTGTAGTCGGAGGTTGGACGTCAGGGGCCAGGGCGCGGAGGTTGGAGGCTGGAGGTTGGTGGTTGGAGGCTGGAGGTTGGAGGTTGGAGGGTAGAGAGTGGCAGAGCTTGCGTCGCCGGACGAACTGAGACGGAGCCTCCACGCTCGCCGTGCCCGCCTGAGGTGCGCCTAGTTCGGCCGGGTGGGCCGGGCGCCGGTGCGGGCCACGGGCGGCTTCCAGCCGTCCGGGGTCGCGTCGAGTTCGATCGTGAAGTGCCGGCGGCGGGCCTTGTCGTTGTACATCCGGCGGTCGGCCGTCGCGAGCAGGGCGTCGTAGGTGACGCCGTCGTGCGGGTAGTTCGCGGCGCCGGCACTGGCGCCGACGCGGAGCACGGTCGCGTCCACTTCGAGGGCGATCTCCTCGATGCGCCGCTGCAGTTCGAGCCGCTTGAGTTCCGCCGCATCGGGCGGACAGTCGCCGAGCACGATCACGAACTCGTCCCCCGCGAAGCGGACGCACATGTCGTACGAGCGGAGTGAGCCGAGCAGCGCGCGCGAGATCTCGCGCAGCACCTGGTCGCCCACGGCGTGCCCGTGGGAGTCGTTGATCTGCTTGAATCCGTCCACGTCGATGACGATGACGGCGAGCTCGCCCTGCAGCCGCTCGGACCGGCTGATCTCGCTCGTGAGGCGCGCCATCATCGAGCGCCGGTTCGGCAGCCCGGTGAGCGGGTCGGTCAGGGAGTCTTCCTGCGTCTGCTCGAACACCAGCGCGTTGCTGACCACGGCCGCGGCCTGCTCGCCGACACGCGTGAGCAGCCGACGGTGGTCGTCCGTATAGCGATCCGGGTCGGTGTGCAGGAGCACGAGCGATCCGATGAAGCGCTCGCCCATCACGAGCGGCGCCACGATGGCCGACGCGGTGGTCACGGCTTCGACGACGCGCGCGGCTTCGAACTCGATGCGCGGGTTGGCGTTCACGAGGGTGCGGCGGTGCTGGGCCACCCAGCCGGACAGACCCTCGCCCACCGCGAGGCGCGAGCCCAGCAGTGCCGGTGCATCCACGCCGGTCGCGAAGCGGCAGACCAGATCGTCCGAATCCGCATCCTGCAGGAACAGCGCGCACCCCGACCACGGGATGATGGCGGCCAGTTTCTGCGAGACGATCGCCATCGTGTCCGACACGCTGAGGCTGGTGCCCATCGACTGCGCGATTTCGTACAGCGCGTAGATCTCCTGGTGGGCCAGGGCGATGTTGGCGTAGGCGTTGGGCTCGGTGGACGCCGTCGCGTCGGCATCCGGTTCCGTGGCGAGGGCGCTGCCGTCCACCGCCGAGGGATTGGCCTCGGCGAAGCGCGCAGCGAAGGAGGGCAGCTTCTCGATGAAGATCGCCACGAGTGCGGGGTCGAGTGCGCGCCCGGCTTCGTGCCGCATGAGCGTGAGGGCGCTGTCCACCGAGAGCGCCGCATGGTACGGCCGGTCGGAGGTCACCACGTCGAAGTAGTCCACCACGCTGATGATGCGTGCCCCGATGGGGATGCTGTCACCCTTGAGTCCCTGGGGATAGCCGGTCCCGTCCCACCGCTCGTGATGGCTGAGCACGATGGGCGCGACCGGATAGGGGAACGGAATCGTCGAGATGATCTCGGCGCCGATCTGCGGATGGATGCGGACTTTCGCGAACTCCTCGGGCGTGAGCGGCCCCGGCTTCGAGAGGATGTTCGCGGGAATGGCCAGCTTGCCGATGTCGTGGAGCAGCGCGGCGGTGCGCACCGCCTGGATTTCCGGTTCCGGAAGGGCCAGCGCCTCGGCGAGCCCCGCGGCGTACGCCTGCACGCGGCGGATGTGAACCCGCGTCATCTGGTCTTTCGCATCGATGGCGGCCGCGAGCGCTTCGATGGTGGCCAGGTGCAGGTCGGACGTTTCCTGGACGTGGCGCTGCGCCTCGAGCCGGCCCAGGTACACGCGATACGTGCGGTAGGTCAGGTAAATCGGCGCGAAGGTGAGCGGCGTCATCCAGAAGCCGGTGCGATTCACCGACCAGGCGGCGACCCACGCCGCGCCGGCACCCACGAAGTAGCTCGGCGCGCTCCACAGGAAGTTGGTCTGCCAGATCGCGAAGATTGGCTGCCGGGAGGAGAGGGCAATGGCGACGGCGATGAGGCCGGTGTTCAACAGGAAGTAGACGGTCGCGGCACCCACGAGCGGACGCGCCACCGCGGTGATGGCGTCGGCACCTTCGGGCGCGGAGAGCAGCTCGAAGGCGACGCCCGAACCGGCCACCGTGACGACGAGGGTGGCCATGCTGAAGAGGGTGCGGTGCAGCGGCTGCTGCTCGCGGCTATTGAGCACGCACTGGCTGAACGCGCTGGCGGCCGCCACGAGGAGCGTCTGGTCCCATCCGAGGAGGAGCAGCGACGCGAAGTCGATGGCATACGACACCGACATCGTCGAGACGTTCGTGGTGAGCGGCAGCGTGATCTTCATCGCGGCGCTCGCCGAGGACAGGACGAACAGGATGACGAAGAGCCACGGCTGGTGGAACGTCATCCCGGGCACGCGGATGCACAGGATGGCCGTTGCCGCCGCAATAACAGCCGTCACGTACAGACGCGCAGCCGGACTCAGCTGCTTCATGCCCCTTCACCCGGAAGGCACGCGCCGCTGGAACACTCAGTCGTCACAGTCAGGTACCTGACTCACGGATGAGCAAAGCAGGCGCCAACTTCCATCGGTGTCAGCGGCCGTCTGGCAGGCGCAGCGGCACTCCGGCATCCGCCGGAAGTCCGGCCGCGGACATCGCCAGGTGCGCACAATCCCGATGGTTTCCGGCCCGCCCGGCTGCGCACCGTCGAATACACGACCTTTCGAGCAAATGCCGGAAACGAACGTGCACCAGTACCGGCGTCGGAGGCGATTACAGAATTTGGAGGCGGCTTCCCAAACTGGTAGGCCGGGGGTAGGCGTTACACGGTGGAATGTGAATCTTACACGTGGCGTCCGTCAGGTTTCATGTAGGACGGGGCAACGGTGTGTTGCAATGTGCCTCGGCCCTTTGCCGACAAACCCCCGCGTAATGTCAGGAAGTGCCGACTTTTGTAGGCGGCTGACAAGAGTTGTCAGCGTCGGAGGCGGACTCCCTGATTCCAGCCTACCCTTTTCGTGACCGCGAACGGGATACCGATCAGCTCTGGAATTCGACGGTTGGCGCCTGCTGGTGAGGGGAAGTGGGGTGGATAACGGGACTCGAACCCGCAACCTCCGGTGCCACAGACCGGCGCTCTAACCATTGAGCTATATCCACCGTGCGGAGAGGCTCAAGTTTAACACGGGTACCCTCACCCCGCGCCGGTGTCCGCCGCGTACTCCTCCACGTCGTCGTCGGACAGATCGACCAGTTCGCCGTCCTGGACCCGGGCGCGCACCAGATAGATGTGGCTGGCGCGTTCGCCCTTGGCTTCGTACATCAGCTTGTCCGCCCGATGAATCAGGTCGCCGGCGAGCCGGCGCGCGACGCACCGCCGCTCGGCCACCTTGCCGAGCCGCAGGCACACGACGCCCACGTCGACGCGCACGGGCTGCACGGCCAGGCGCACGTCCTCAGTGGTCCAGGCGTACCGCTCAACCGCCTCGCGGAAGCGCTCAGCGACGGCATAAGCCTGGTGGTACTCCGCCAGCTCGGGAATGAGGAAACAGAACTCGTCGCCACCCAGGCGGGCGTGCAGGTCGCGGGGTTCGGTGCCCGGACGTTCCTGGGCGAGGAGGTCCTCCGAGCGGACCTGTTCGCGCAGCAGGTTCGCGACCCGCTCGATGATGCGGTCGCCCACCGCATGGCCCAGCGCGTCGTTGTACCACTTGAAGCCGGTGATATCGACCAGGCCGACGGCGCACCACCGCCCGCGCTGCTCCAGCGCGAGGAACGCTTCCACCTGTTCGGTGAAGCGGCGGAAGTTCATGAGCCGGGTCTTGGGATCGCGGTTCGACTTGTCCGTCAGGTCGGCGACGAGCTGCTCGAAATACGCCGAGATGCTGTGGACGGTGGCATCCCTGGCGCGCAGTTCGTGGGTGACCTGCGCCATCTTCTCGGTAAAGACCGCCGACATCGCCTGGATGGCCTCCTGCTTGGAGTCCTGCCACAGGCGCTCGTGGCGCGTGAAGACGGCGTCGATGGCGCCGAGGAGCGCGGCTTCGGTGTCATGCGGCAGACGCAGATGGTCGTGTATCCAGCCCTGCAGCTCGGTGCGGGTCTGGGGCGGGGGACCTGTTTCGACAGCCTTGGCGATCCGCATGCGGGGTTCCTGCTGTTTACAAACCCCGTACCCGCCTTCGCGTATCTCGACGGTTCTGCGCGGCTCCGGACGCCCGCGGCCGCGCAGCCACCTCGGCTTCAGGAACAGGCGCGGGCCAGCATGGCCACGCTGTCGACGTCCAGACTTCGTGCTGACTCGCCCGGCTCCTTCACGCGCGCACCTGTCGCCGTCGTCGTCGGAGGAGCGGTGGTCGCCGCATCGTCAGCCGAGCTTCGGAGGGCGCTCGGCCGGCCCGTGACGCTGATCTGATGTCCGACGTGGGGCGCGAGGTCCGACGTGCTTTTCAGGATCCACGTGCCTGGCGCATTGGTCACCGCGGCACGTGCCGCGCTGCTGGCGCCGCTCGTGCCGGTCGCTCCGGCCGTGGTGCCGGGCGCGCTGCCGCGAGCCGGTGCCTGCCCGAGCGGGGCGAGCCTGGCATTCTTCAGCTGGTAGGTCCCGTTGGGCGCGCGGTCCAGGCAGCCGGTGACCGTCAGCATCGTGGTGTCCGATCGCGTGTTCGATCCGGTCTGCGTGCCCGCCTGGACGGCGATCCCCACGGCCAGCGTTGTTGCCCATACGAAGCCACTCATCGGTGTCCCTCCCTTGCGTGATGCGCCGCACCGCGGTGTCCGCACCGGCGGCGGGTCCGCCCTCCGGTCGACACCGGCGGTGAGGGGATACAAGGGAAGTGCCCATCGGGCGGCTGACGGGGAGGGCTCGTCCGTATTCGGACGTTCGGCAACGGCCCAGCCGTGCGAGAATACCGGCTCCCCGCCCAAGGGTTCCGCGGACGTAACAGGAGGACGCTCGTGAGACTTTTCGTTCCCGGTGCCGTGTTGACGTGCCTGCTTGGCGTTGCGGCGGTGGCCACTGCGGCCCCGACCCCCACCTTCAGCAAGGACGTTGCTCCCATCCTCTACAAGAACTGTGTCGAGTGCCATCGCCAGTCGATGTTCGCGCCGATGCCGCTCGTGACCTACCAGGATGCGCGTCCCTACGCGAAGGTCATCAAGCAGCGCGTCGTGGCGCGGTCGATGCCGCCCTGGAATGCCGACCCGGCCATCGGCCACTTCCGTAACGACCCGAGGCTCACGGAGGCCGAGGTCGACACCATTGCCCGCTGGGCTGACGGCGGGGCGCCGAAGGGTGACGACAAGGATCTGCCGTCCCTGCCGGTGATGGCGGAGGGCTGGACCATCGGGACGCCGGACATGGTGTTCAAGATGGAGGCGCCGTTCCGGATCCCCGCGAACGGCGCAGTGGACTACCAGTACGTCCGCATCCCCGTGAACCTGCCGGCCGACCGCTGGATCAAGGCGATCGAGATCAAGCCGGGCGCGCGTGCCCAGGTGCACCACGTGATCGCCTACACCCAGGAGAGCGGCAAGCCGGTCAGTGAAGGCGGCGTGCTCGGGCCGAACAACATCGGCGGTGCCACGCCCAACAAGCCCGGGGTCGTGTTCCCGGACGGTGTGGCCCGCCTGCTCCACGGCAAGCACGACATCGTGCTGCAGATGCACTACACGACGAACGGCACCGCCGCCGAGGACCTGACCCAGGTTGGCGTCATCTTCGCGAAGGAGCCGCCCGTGAAGCAGGCGGCTGGCGGGCTGGTCATCAACCCGCGCTTCGTGATTCCGCCGAACGACGGCAACTTCGAGGTGCGCGGGGTGAATACGCTGGCGCAGGATACGGTGGTCACATCCATGACTCCGCACATGCACGTCCGCGGCAAGGACATGACCTACATTGCGCACTACCCGGACGGCCGTGAGGAAACGTTGCTCCGCGTTCCCAGGTACGACTTCAACTGGCAGATCACCTACGAACTGGCCGAGCCCAAGGTGCTGCCGAAGGGCACGAAGATCGAGGTGATCGCCCACTTCGACAACTCGCCCAACAACAAGTTCAACCCCGATGCGTCGCAGGCGGTGCGGTGGGGCGATCAGACCTGGGAAGAGATGATGATCGGCTTCTTCGGCACGGTTCGCGAGATGCCGAAGGCGGGCTCGTCGACCTCCGGCGCGCAGCAGTAAGGACAGCCCGGCCGGCGCCTGGAGACAGTACGGCTCGAAAGGGCAGGCAGGGCAGGCAGCGCGGGCCAGCCTGCGATACAGGCAAGTGAAGCGGGTGGGGCAGGTTGGGCTGTCCTGCCCGCTCCAACCTCCAACCTCCAGCCCCCAACCTCCAGTCCCTGCTCCCTGCCCCGAGTTCTTCCTCCCTGGTCCCTGCTCCTGAGCGTAGAATGTCTCGCTTTTCAGAGCGGGCCCTTCTTCACGAGACAAGGAGCATCCGATGACGCGATCTTCCATGCGCTGGGCGGCGCGGCTCAGCCCGGTGGCGCTGGCTGTCCTCTGGGCCAGCATGCCCACGAGCGGGCAGGGACAGGCCCCCGCGGCGGGCGCACGGCGCGCAGCCGCGGCGCGGCCGGCGGCCACGCCCCCACACGTCTACAACACGGCGAACGGCGAGTGGCAGGCGTACGCCGGCGATCAGGCCAGCACGCGTTACTCGGCACTGGATCAGGTCAATGCCTCGAACTTCAACAAGCTCGAGGTCGCCTTCCGCGTGAAGACCGACATGCTCGGCCCCCGGCCCGAGTATCAGTACCAGGTGACGCCGCTGATGGTGAAGGGCGTCCTGTACATGACCGCCGGCACGCGCCGCGCGGTGGTCGCGACCGACGCGCAGACCGGCGAGATGCTCTGGATGTACAGCCTCAACGAGGGCAAGCGCGGGGAAGCGGCGCCGCGCCAGCTCTCCGGTCGCGGCCTCTCGTACTGGACCGACGGGAAAGAGGACCGGATCATCTACGTCACCCCCGGGTACCAGATGATCGCGCTCGATGCGAAGACCGGCGACCCGGTGAAGACCTTCGGCACGAACGGCCTCGTCGACCTCAAGCAGAACGACGACCAGCCGATGGACCTCGTCACCGGCGAAGTGGGGCTGCACGCAACGCCGATGATCGTCAACGACGTCATCGTGATCGGGGCGGCGCACCTGCCGGGCGGCTCCCCGAAGAGCAAGGCCAACCAGAAGGGGTACGTACGCGGGTTCGATGCGCGCACCGGCAAGCGGCTGTGGATCTTCCACACGATTCCGCGTCCGGGCGAGTTCGGCAACGACACCTGGGAAGGCGACTCGTGGTCCTACACCGGCAACGCTGGTGTCTGGGCGCAGATGAGCGCCGACCCTGAACTCGGGCTCGTCTACCTGCCGGTCGAACTCCCGACGGGCGACTACTACGGCGGCCATCGTCCTGGCGCCGGCCTCTTCGGCGAGAGCATCGTGGCGGTCGACGTGAAGACCGGCGTGCGCAAGTGGCACTACCAGCTCGTGCACCACGGCATCTGGGACTACGACATTCCGTGCGCCCCGATCCTGTTCGACCAGAAGGTGGACGGGAAGATCGTGAAGGCGCTCGGCCAGCCGACGAAGCAGGGCTGGGTCTACACCTTCAACCGCGAAACCGGCCAGCCGATCTGGCCGATCGAGGAGCGTCCGGTCCAGAAGGGGGTCGTGCCAGGCGAGTGGTACGCGCCGACGCAGCCGCACGTGACGAAGCCGCCCGCGTTCGACCGGCAGGGCTTCAGCGAGTCGGACCTCATCGACTTCACGCCGGAGCTGAACGCCGAGGCGAAGCGGATCGCGGCGAACTACCAGTTCGGGCCCATCTTCACGCCGCCGCCGGTCAGCACCTGGCCGAAGCCGCTCGGCGTGCTGATGTCGCCGGTGGCGACGGGTGGCGCGAACTGGCAGGGCGGTTCGCTCGATCCCGAGACGAACTACATGTACATCTTCGCGAACTCGGGCGTGCAGTCGCTCGGCCTGGTCCCGCCTGACGGCGGACGCTCCGACATGAACTTCATCTCGGGCACCGCCCGCGACCCGAATGCCGCACCCGCGGCGCGAGCGGGTGGCGGCGGAGAAGGCGGTGGTGGGCTCACGGTCCAGGGGCTGCCGCTGGCGAAGCCGCCCTACGCGACCATCACCGCGCTCGACATGAACCAGGGGACCAAGGTCTGGCAGATTGCGCACGGCGAGACGCCGGACAACGTGAAGAACCACCCGGCGCTCAAGGGGATGACCATCCCCCGCACCGGGCGCCAGGGGCGCATCGGCGTGCTGACGACCAAGTCCCTGGTGATCGCGGGTGAGGGTGGGTTTGCCACCACCCCGAACGGTCGCGGCGCCATGCTGCGGGCGTACAACAAGGCCACCGGCACGGAGGCCGGCGCCGTCTACCTGCCGGCGCCCCAGACCGGCTCGCCGATGACCTACATGTTGAACGGCAAGCAGTACATCACCGTGTCCATTGCCGGCCCCGGATTCCCCGGCGAGCTGTACGTGCTGCGCCTCGGGAACTAGCCCCACACGCCACCACGGAGTGCGCGGAGGTCGCGGAGCCCGGAGCTGGGTTCCCCGCCCTCTGCGCATGTTCGTCGTTCAGTCCGGTCCCCGACCAGCCGCTCAGCCTTCCGACGCCCAAAGCCGACCTGCCCTGAAGCCGGTAGCCTGAAGCCCGAAGCCTTGGGCACCCATCCCCCGTTCACCAATTCACCACCTCACCAATTGCGCCGGGTTTCGCCTAGAATGTGTTCCTCCAGACAGGTCGTCTTTCGGAGAAGGAGCACTTAATGAAGCGAAATACTTGGCGCTGGGCCGCGGGGCTCAGTCCAGTGGCCGCGCTGGTGCTGTGGGCAACAGTGCCCACCATCGGCCAGGGCCAGTCCACCCCGGCTTCCCGACCCGCGGCCCGTCCGGCTGCGCGGGCGGCCGCCACGCCGCCGCACGTGTACGGCACACAGAACGGTGAGTGGCAGACCTACGGTGGCGATCTTTCCAGCACCCGTTATTCCGCGCTCGACCAGGTGAACGCGTCCAACTTCAACAAGCTCGAAGTCGCGTTCCGGTTCAAGACCGAGATGCTCGGCCCGCGCGCCGAGTACCAGCTCCAGACGACGCCGCTGATGGTGAACGGCGTGCTGTACTTCACGGCCGGCACGCGCCGCGCCGTCGTGGCCGCCGACGCGGTCACCGGCGAGATGATCTGGATGCACAGCGTCAACGAGGGCAAGCGTGGCGAAGCCGCACCGCGCCAGCTCTCGGGCCGCGGTGTCAGCTACTGGACCGACGGCAAGGAAGGCCGGATCATCTACGTCACGCCGGGCTACCAGATGATCGCGCTCGACGCGAAGACCGGCGACCCGGTCCGGAGCTTCGGCACCAACGGCGTGGTCGACCTCAAGCAGGGCGACGACCAGCCGATGGACCTCATCACCGGCGAGGTCGGCCTGCACTCCGCGCCGATCATCGTCAACGACGTGGTGGTCATCGGCGCGGCGCACCTCGCGGGCAGCGTGCCGAAGAGCAAGAGCAACCAGAAGGGCTACACGCGCGGCTTCGACGTCCGGACGGGCAAGCGCCTCTGGATCTTCCACTCGATTCCGCGGCCCGGTGAGTTCGGCAACGACACCTGGCAGGGCGACTCCTGGTCCTACACCGGCAACGTCGGCGTGTGGGCGCAGATGAGCGCCGACCCGGAACTCGGCCTCGTCTACCTGCCCGTCGAACTGCCGACCGGCGACTACTACGGTGGTCACCGTCCGGGCAACGGCCTCTTCGGCGAGAGCGTGGTTGCGCTCGATGTGAAGACCGGCGTGCGCAAGTGGCACTACCAGCTCGTGCACCACGGCATCTGGGACATGGACATTCCGTGCGCCCCGATCCTGGCGAACATCACCGTGGGCGGCAAGCAGATCAAGGCGCTCGCGCAGCCGACGAAGCAGGGCTGGGTCTACGTGTTCGACCGGGCGACCGGTCAGCCCGTGTGGCCGATCGAAGAGCGTCCGGTGGAGAAGGGCGACGTGCCCGGCGAGTGGTATGCCGCGACGCAGCCGTTCGTCACCAAGCCGCCGGCCTTCGAGCGGCAGGGCGTCAGCGAAGCCGACCTGATCGACTTCACCCCGGAACTCAACGCCGAGGCGAAGCGCATCGCGTCGAACTACAAGCTCGGTCCGCTGTTCACGCCGCCCGTGGTGAGCACCTGGCCGAAGCCGCTCGGCACGCTCATCTCGCCGGTCGTGACCGGTGGCGCCAACTGGCAGGGTGGTTCGCTCGACCCCGAGACGAACATCCTCTACATCTTCTCCAACTCCGGCGCGCAGGGCCTCGGCCTCGTGAAGCCGGAAGGTGGCCGTTCGGACATGGACTACGTCATGGGCGTCGCCCGTAACCCGAATGCGGCTCCCGCGGGCCGCCCGGCTGGCGGCGGTGGCGGCGGCGAAGGCGGTGGTGGCCTCACGGTTCAGGGGCTCCCGCTCCTCAAGCCGCCGTACGCCACCATCACGGCGCTCAACCTGAACGAAGGCACCAAGGTGTGGCAGATTGCGCACGGCGAAACGCCGGACAACATCAAGAACCACCCGGCGCTCAAGGGCCTCACGATTCCGCGTACGGGCCGTCAGGGCCGCATCGGCGTGCTGACCACGAAGACCCTGGTCATCGCCGGCGAGGGCGGGTTCGCGACCACCGAGAAGGGCCGCGGCGCCATGCTGCGCGCCTATGACAAGGCCACCGGCAACGAAGTGGGCGCGGTCTTCATGCCCGCTCCGCAGACCGGTTCGCCGATGACCTACTCGGTCGGCGGCAAACAGTACATCACCGTCTCGGTCGCCGGCCCCGGCGCTCCTGGCGAGCTGATCGTCTACCGCCTCGGCAACTAAGCGCACCCGCGCGCCACGCACGACCAACGGGCGGTTCATGGGCAACCATGGGCCGCCCGTTTCTATTTCAGATTGTCGATTTCAGATTGCAGATTGGAAGGGCATTCGATCTGAAATCTGCATTCTGAATTCTGCAATTCAGGTGCGTTTCACATCCCTGTCTCATCCGTGCCCTGTAGTGTTGGTGATGGAGAGGGAGAACCGACGCTATGCGCATCACACCGGGAAAGCTGATTGGGGCTCTGGCCGTGCTGTTCGTCGCGGCGCAGGCCATCGTGCCGGCGAAGACGAACCCGCCCATCGATCCGGCGAAGACGCTCGAGGCCGTGCGTCCGGACCTGACGGAGGCGGCAGCCGTGATGGAGCGATCCTGCCGCGACTGTCACTCGAACGCGACCACCTGGCCGTGGTACAGCAGCATGGCCCCGGTGTCGTGGCTGGTGGCCCGTGACGTCAACGAAGGGCGCAAGGAACTGAACATCTCGGAGTTCGGCACCTACGACGCCAGGACGCAGCAGCACAAGCTCGAGGAAGCCTGCGACCAGGTGAAGGAGGGCGAGATGCCGATGTGGATCTACACCATCCAGCATCCCGACGCGAAACTGCAGCCGGGAGATGTCGATCGCATCTGCGCCGCCTCGCTCGCCAAGGGCACGGCTGCGCCATAACAGGCTCGGGCCTCCGGGCGCGGCGCGCGCTACCGGGCGGCGGCGCGCGAATCCTTGAACGTCACGACCAGGACGTCGCGATGCGCGGGCTGCGTGGGATCCATGGCCTGGACCGGCGTCACGCCGTGGGCCACGCGCCTGTCGTCCACAATCGCGGAGTCGAAGGGGGACGTGAGCGTGAACTGGCCCAGCATCGTCCCGCCGTCGCCGTGGATGGTGGTCATGCCGCTCGCGATGTTCTGCCGGTCGACGAGCAGCACCAGCACGTAGTCCACGCCGTCCTTGTGCAGCCCTTCCGGTGTCGGCCGGCCCACCTCCGCGGGTCGGGCCTCGATCCGGAACTGGTGGATCTCCACGTGCCACTCGCCGACGGCCGGCGCGAGCGCGCCGAACGTGCGCCGGCAGAATTCCAGGATCGTCGTCAGGCTCGGGCCTGAACCGAGCGCCTCTTCCACGGGTTCGAACCAGCGTTCGATCCCCCCGTGGATCGGGTTGTAGTCGAGGCTCTGGTAGTGCGCCTGATGCGGCTTGCGGGTGATGGTGCCGTTCGCGCCGACGGCATACACGCCGTGGCGCCGCCTCCGGTACCGGCCGCCGTCCGCCATGTAGGTATCCAGTTCCAGACGGTTCCAGCTCTCCGCGAATGCCGGCCAGTCCGTCAGCGCACCGAACTGCTCGAGGATGGGACGCATGGCCGTCCCTTCGACGAAGGCGAACCCATCGCCAGACACCGAGGTGTTGACGGCCGCGGCGGTAGAGCTGGTCAGCGAAGACATCTCCCGGATTATTGCAGATTGCACAATGCAGATTGCAGAATGCCGGGCCCACCGCAGTCTGAGATCCGCAATTCAATCTGCAATCTGCAATCTGAAATCTGCACTTCCTAGAGGAGCAGCGTCTCCACCCTGTGGGCGTGGACCATGTCCTCGCACGTCGACCACGAGAAGATCGTGAAGCGGCCATCCTGCGAGGCGACGAGGGCGACCGTGTCGCGCTGATCGTGCACGAACTGCGCGGCCGAGAGGTGCCGCGTCCCGCCGAGCGCCGAGGGATGGACCACCGCCGCCTCGCCGCCGATGATCGGCTCGGTGAGCGACGTCTGCTCGACGAGCGCCGACCCGCGGCGTCTGGCGATCTTCGCGCCGAACGCGAGCAGTTCGTACCCGTCGGTCAGCACCGTGGCGCCGTCCACGGCCGTCAGCCCGGCGACCGCCGCCACCGCATCATCCAGGTCGTCCTGCCACTCGGCGGAATGCGGGTTCGCCCGCACCCGGTCGACGATGTCGGCGAGCCCGCGGTAGACGGGACTGACGCCGTACAGGACGGGTTGCACGATGGATTCGGACCACGCCTCGGTGCCGGACGGGACGACCAGCAGCATGCCGCCGCGGCCGTGCGCCCGCATCGACACGGCGAGTTCGACCATCACGCCTGCGGGACCGCGCAGGTTCCGCGTCTCCGCGCCGAGCAGCGAGCCGACGAACGCCGGGCAATCCGGCATCTTCACCGCGCTCGCGTCGATCATCATGATGCGGTCCGATTCGAGCACGGCCACGTTAACGAACTTGCCGCTGTCGCCGCGATGGTGCTTGATGACGAGCAGGCCGGGGCCCGCCACTTCGATCACCATGCAGTGCGACGGGACCGTCCGGGTCGTGCCCCACACCTTCAGGGTGCCACCGTCTCGCCAGACGCCAAGGTGAATGCCGCGGCGCTCGACCGCCGGAGCGACCCGCACCAGGCGGACGGGGTCGAAGGGGAGCGGGGCCGCGAACGCCAGCGGCTGCTCGGCGAGGCTGGGCGGCAGCAGCGCCAGGGAGATGCGCGGCAGGTAGTTCTCTTCGCGGCGGAGGCTGGCCCAGAACGCAATGTCGATCAGGGCCTGGATGTCCTCCAGGTCAGGCGCCTCCGGCATCCGGGGACCGGCCTGCCGAGGGCTCGAGGCCAGCACCGTCTCGAAATGGGCTCGCACCTGCGGCGCGATATCGTGCGCGGCGGGATACCGCGGATCGGGCATGCCGCAGTATCCCATGAGGAGGCCGCCGGCCTCGGGGTCGCTCAGCGGTCTGATGGAGCAGGCACGTGTGCCACCGACGCGAAGATGTCCGTCTGCGTACAGCGAAGGACGAGCTTCACCTGCTCGGGCGCGCCGGCCACCTCCAGCAGGAACGTCATGCTGTCTCCCTCACGGTGCACTTCCGGCGGGGCACCGGGCTGGCGGTCGAGCACTTTGCGGGCGGCCATGGTGCCGGACCCCAGTGCAAGCGGACGGCCATCGCGAATCGCCGAAAACATTGGCGATTTCACGCGTCCCGCTGCCTGGGCGTACGCTTCAGGAGACCGGTTTTCGGGAAACGAGACAGGGGCAGATGCCCCGTTGGACATAGGCAAGAGTTCTGCACAGCCGGGAGGTACGGGTCACATTTCACCGGGTTTCCGGCAGGCCAGGGCGTGCCCGGTGGGTCCGGTTCCGGGAGACGATCATGCGAACAGCGGCACTGACGGTTCTCGTGGCGTGGTGCGTGGTGGGGGGCGTGCGTGCGCAGGGGCCGGTGCCCCGCCAGCCGCCCGTCCAGAAGATCACGGCCGGCGCAGAGCTGTACCGCTTCTATTGCGCGAACTGTCACGGACAGGACGCGAAGGGGCGACCGGCAACCGCCGCGACGCACGTGCCTGCGCCAGACCTTACCCTGCTGGCCTTGCGCCATGCCGGGGTGTTCCCGCGCGAGGTGGTGCGTGACGTGATCGTCTCCGGCGGCAGCCGGATCGGCGCCCATGGCTCCACCGACATGCCGGTCTGGGGTCCCATCTTCAGGGCGTTCGAACCGAGCGACGCGATGGTGGAGATCCGGGTGGACAACCTGGTGCGCTACCTGGAGTCCATCCAGGCCTCCGGCGTCGGCACGCACGACGCCCAGTAGGCGGCGGCCTACTCGAAGGCGGCTGTCTCGCCCCAGCCGGTCGAGCCGCTGCCCTGGGCGATGAACCGGCCGTCGGCCGTCCGCGCGAGCGCCCCCGCCGCGACCAGCATCTCGAGCGCCATGGCCGTGGTGTCGGCATCGAGGCTCCAGAGGCGCGCCGCCTGCGCCGGCGTCAGGCACAGGCCCGGCATTTCGCGGAACTCGCTGCGGATGCGGTGAATGAGTGGGTGTTCGACGCTGATGCGTGTCTGAGCCATGGTGTCCTGCCAATCACCGGCGTGAAGGCCGGTTTCGTTGCTACGGCAACGAGTTCTGGTCCAGCTCGACTGCTGCGAGGCATTGTGCGGATCGCGGCCACGGAGGTCAACTCAAGCAGGCGTGTTTTCGTGGACGTTTCGTGAACTCCATCCAGACCAGTACAACCAGCGCGGCGCCGAGGCAGAGGAGCAGGTCCTCGCCGTGGGGTTCCGCGAGCGTGAACACCGATTGGAGTCCGGGCACGTAAAGGACCGCCGCCAGCGCCGCGAGCGTCGCACTCACGATCGCCCAGAGCGCCGGGTTGGCCGCCGCCAGGGCCCACCTGAAGGGGACACGGGAGCGGTTCGCCAGCAGCAGGATCAGATTGCTCAGGATGAGGGTGCTGAAGGCCAGCATCCGGCCGTCGCTCGCGCTCGCCCCGCCGGCCACCGCCCACGCGTTCACGGCGAAGACCACAGCCAGCATGCCCGTACCCTGCAGCAGGCTCCGCGTCACGAGTGCGCGATCGAAGAGCCGGGCTCCCCGTGACCGGGGCGGCCTGGCCATGACATTGCCTTCCTCCGGCTCCATCTCGAATGCAACCGAGCACGCCGGGTCCACGATGAGTTCCATGAAGACGACGTGGAGCGGCAGCAGGACGAGCGGCCACCCGAGCAGCGGGGGCAGCAGGGAGATGCCGGCAATGGGGACGTGCACGGCCAGCACGTAGCCGGTCGCCTTCCGGATGTTGTCGTAGATGCGCCGGCCGAGCCGGACGGCGCCGACGATGGAGGCGAAGTCGTCGTCGAGGAGGACCAGCGCCGCCGCTTCGCGCGCGACGTCGGTGCCTCGCAGGCCCATGGCGATCCCGATGTCGGCGGCTTTCAGGGCCGGAGCGTCGTTCACGCCGTCGCCGGTCATCGCCACGACCTGTCCCGTCGCCTGCAGGGCGCGAACGAGGCGGAGCTTCTGTTCCGGCACCACCCGCGCAAACACCTGGCACTGCCGCGCTGCGATGGCCAGCGCGGCGTCGTCCATGCTGGCGATGTCGCTGCCGGTCAGCACGCCGCCCGAGCGATCGAGGTCGATGGCCCTGGCGACCGCTGCCGCGGTCTGCGGGTAATCGCCGGTGAGCATCACGACGCGTACGCCCGCCGCCCGGCAATCGCGGATGGCCGCCGGGACCGTCGGGCGTACCGGGTCGGCGAATCCCACCAGGCCATCGAACGTGAACGGTGTTCCATCGACGTCTGCCGGCCAGTCGCCGCGGATTGTCGCGTGCGCCACGGCGAGTACACGAAGCCCCTGCTCCGCCATGCGCGTGACCCTCTCCAGCGTCGCGGCCGCTCCGGATGCCGGCAGGCGGCACAGGCGCACGATGGCTTCCGGCGCTCCCTTGGCCGCGATGACCTGTGCGCCCTCGTCGTTACGCCAGCCCTGGGCCACGAACCACCGCCCCGGTGTGAGCGGGTATTCGTGTTCGAGCGTCCACGGCCGCGCCGGGGGATGCCCCTCGCCCGCACGATGGCACGCGATGTCCATCGGGTCCACGGCTCGGGCTGCCGAGGCCAGTGCCGCCCACCCGAGCAGGCCGCGCTGCGCGGATGTCTGGACCGACCCATCGAACGGAGTGAAGACGCCCTCGACGTCGAGGCCGGCAATCGACATCCGGTTCATCGTCAGCGTGCCGGTCTTGTCCACGCACAGCGTCGTGGCCGCGCCGAGCGCTTCGATCGCAGGGAACCGGCGCGTCAGCACGTGGCTGCGGGAGATCCGCCACGCGCCGAGTGCCAGGAACACCGTGAGGATGACGGGGAACTCTTCCGGCACCATCGAGATCGCCAGCGTGAGCCCTGCCAGCAGCCCGGCCAGCCACGACCCTTCGCGAAGGCCGAACAGGACGACGATGACCAGGCAGGCGAGGAGGCCGATCACGGCGAGGAGGCGCACCGTGATGGCGACCTCGGCCTGCAGCGGGGTCTTGCCGATCTGCACGTTCGCCAGCGAACGCCCGATGCGTCCCAGCTCCGTGCCCGCGCCGATGCGGGTCACCTCGGCGACTCCGTGGCCGGCGACGACCATCGTGCCCGAGTAGACCTCCTCGGCGGCCGCCTTCGCCACCGACGCAGACTCACCGGTCAACATGGATTCGTCCGCCGAGAGGCCGACGCTCTCCTGCAGCGTCGCATCAGCGGGAACCCGGTCGCCTTCGGCGAGCAGGATGACGTCGCCGCGTACCAGATCTGCGCCGGGGAGCCGCACCACCTCGCCGTCGCGCAGCACGCGTGCCTGCGGGCTCGACAGCGTGCGGAGCGCGTGCAGCGTGCGCTCGGTCCGGCGCGCCTGCACCAGCGAGATCCCGATGACGACGCTGACCGCGGCGCCCATGGCCGCCGCTTCCAGCGGATCGCCGAGCACCAGGTAGATGCCGCCCGTGGCGACGAGCAGCAACAGCATCGGCTCCCGCAGGACGTCGACCATCATGAGCAGCAGCGGTCGGGGACCGCTGGCCGGCAGGGCATTCGGTCCGTCGCGACGGAGCCGCCTGCCCGCCTCGATCGTCGTCAGTCCGGTGGGTGACGTGCCCGTTGGGGCGATGCCCATGGTCGCTGCTCCCACTCTGTGTGCCGCCGTGCCGGGCGAACCCGCGTGGCTTCAGCGGCGCAGCCGCCGCTGTCGTTCATCAGGAAGCGCGAGTACGGGCGCGACGCCACGGCAGAGCACCCGGTATGCGTGAGTACCCGCCGCTTCGCCGAAGAGGCCCGCCTTGCCGCGCAGCCCCATCACAATCAGGCCGGCGCCGCAGTCGGCCGCGATGTCGGCAATGACGTCCGGCGGATCGCCCACGCGCACCTGCACACGCGTTGGGATGTTGCCGGCTTCCTTCCGGAGGGCATCGAGCGCGGCCTCGGCCTGCGCGCAGCGCTGCCGCAGGTGCGCGTCCACGTCCGCCGAGAGCCAGGGCGGGATGGCCGGCGTCGGCACGGCGTGCACCAGCACGAGATGTGTCCCGAAGGCGCGCGCGACACCGGCCGCCTTCCGGACGTCGACCGCAGCGCGCGGACCGAACTCGATGGCCGCGACGATGGTGCGGCCGGGCCACCGGAATCCGGGCTTCACGCACGCGTGATGGGCGACGTCGATAGGCGGAACGGCGAGGACCGGCACGCGCGCCCGCCGCAGGACACCCGCGGTGGTGGACCCGAGCAGCAGCCGCTTCGCGCCGTTCAGGCCCTTGGTGCCGAGCACCACGAGATCGCAGGTGCCCTCGTTGGCCGCTCGCAGGATCTCGAGCGCGGGCTTGCCGAGCGCCGTCTCGCAGGTGGGCGTGATGGCCCGCCGCGTGCGCGCCGGGATCGTCGATGCCAGGAAGCGCTGCAACTCGACCTCAGAGGCCGCGCCGAGCGCATCCCGGTTGTAGGCGGCGGCTGCCGCCGCGACGAGGAAGGGGTCGTTGACGAACAGCGTGCGCAGGCGTCCCTTGCGCCGCACGGCAACCGCCGCGGCGTACTCGAGAGCCAGACGGGAGTGGTCGGAGAAGTCGACCGGGCAGAGGACCGATCCACCGTGAGCGGCGCGCGTGCCGGATGTCCGCATACCAGCGCCTCCACCATGCTCACAGACCACGATCGGTGCCAGCGGGCATGTGCCGGGTTTCTGGCCTCCTTACGAAACGGGATCCATGAACCGCCGGGAAACCGGCGACCTGCGACGCAATCGTGCGGAAGTGCGCGCCGAATGCCGGGGATCAACGTTTGCAGTTCCCGTCGCTGTCAGGGCAGCGATGGTCCTCGATACTCGCCTCGTGGCGTTTCCGTTTTCGAGCGAAACAGTCTGGAACACCGGCCTGGCCGCCACCGGTACAGCCGGGGGGCGCGCCCTCAGTGTCGGCTTCGAGGGTGACTGGGCGCCGGAGCACCTGCTCCTCCTCGGAGCCGAGAGCTGCTTCATGAGTACGTTCCTCTCACTGGCGTACGCGTCTGGACTCGAGGTGCTCGGGTTCGTGTCGAATGCCAGGCTCGAACACGGTCCCGCCACGTCGGCGCAGCCATCCGTCTCGCTCGCGCCGTGCATCGTCGTCGGGTCGCCGATGGACGCCACCATCGCGCGGGAACTGGTGAGCGCGGCGACGCGCGAGTCGGCAGTCGCTCGCCTGATCGCGGGGCGGTTGCGCGTGGTGCCCGATGTACGCGTGATCGCCGAGCGCGCGGAGTGAGCCATGCGGGCCGTCGAAGGAAGCAGGGAGACGCGATGGAAGTTCGCGGTGTCCACCAGTTGCTGCATCAACATGCCGCTGCTGTCGATGCTCCAGGGCTTCCACGATGCGGGGGTGCGGGCCGTGGAACTCGGGACGCCTCCACGGCACTTCGACCCATGGAGGCACGACCAGATTGTCGAACTGTCGCACCGGCTCCGGGAGTTCAGGCTCGCCGCCGTGGCGGTGCATGCGCCGTTCGGCGGCCTGCTCGACCTGACGGACCCGAACCCGCACCATCGGCATGCCGCGATCGGTGCCATCCTCTCGGCGGCCTCGGCACTGCGCGAACTCGGCGGACGCCGCACCGTCGTGCACCTGGGCGATTCACCACGGAGCGCGTCCACGCTGGACGAGCGCCTGGCGAACGGGCAGGCGTCGCTGCGCATTCTCGCCAGGGCGTGTGCGCACATGGATGTCCTGCTGGCAGTGGAAACGCCGCTGCCGCACCTCGTCGGTGGCGATCCCGATGAGTTCGGTTCGGTGATGAAGCCGCTCGACCGTTCGGTGGGCGTCTGCCTCGACGTGGCGCACGCCACCCTCGGGCAGCAGTGGGAGCGCTACATGAACGTGGTCGGCCATCGCGTGTCGCACGTCCACGCGAGCGACCACCGGGGGAGCGGAGACGACCATCTCTGCCCGGGCGACGGCATCGTCGACTGGGCGCGCGTGCGCGAGGACCTTCAGGGTGTCGGTTTCGAGGGGTGGGTCGTCCTGGAACTGGCGTCCTTCACCGGCCCGCTGAGCGATGTCCTCTTCTCTGCGCTCAGGCGCACGGGGGCGGCGTTCGGCCTCAGCCAGGCATGACGTCCACGTCCCGCATCCGCGACGTCGTTTGGATTCCGAAGGGGCAGCACCCATGATGAATGCGCAGCACTCCGTCGAGGCGTTCCTGTCTCAGCCGTCCTTCGCCCTGGTGGGTGTGTCACGGAGCGGCGAGAAGTTCGGCAACGTCATCCTCCGGACCCTGACCGAGAAGGGGATGCGGGTCTACCCGCTGCATCCGGTGCTCGAGACCGTCGACGGGGTGCCGTGCTATCGCCATTTCGCGGACATGCCCCAGCCGGTGGGCGGCGCGATCGTCTGCGTGGCGCCGGCCGAGGCCGTGTCGGTGGTGCGGGACGCGGCCGACGCCGGCATCAGGCACGTGTGGCTGCAGCAGGGCGCCGAGTCTCCCTACGTCGCCAATCTCTGCATCGAACTCGGACTCGACGCCGTCATCGGCGAATGCATCCTGATGTTTGCGAATCCAACAGGTGTGCATCGCCTGCACAGGACGATCGAATCGGTACTCGGCCGCCTGCCGAAGTGAACGCCGGCGTCGGGTCCGGCTGAGCCCATGACACCCGTGCGGGCAAGGTGGTTGCAACGCCGCACCACCCAGCCCAATGCCTGCACGCCATTCTTCTTCCTTCCTGCGCGCCGTCCCTTCATCCGCCGCCCGAGCGGCTGCATGGCTGAGCGTCATCATTGTGGCTGCGGCCGTGGCCGCCGGCTGCAGCTCGACAGACGTGTCGATGAACGCCCCGTCCGCATCCAAGTGTCAGGTGTCGCTCGGCAACCCGCCGTCGCCGTTTCCGGCCGCGGGCCTCAGCGGCAATCTGCAGGTGAGCACGACACGCGACTGCGCCTGGTCCGTTTCGGGGGCGCCCGCGTGGCTCACGCTCACGGGGCCGGCGTCCGGGCAGGGTAGTGCCGACCTCGCCTACCGCGTGGCCAGCAACCCCGACCCCCTCGTGCGTCGCGGAACCATTGCCGTGAACGACGCGCAGGTGGCGCTCGAGCAGGAAGGCACGCCGTGCCGCTATGCGGTCTCGCCTGCGGAGGCGTCGGTCGTGGTGGGCGGGGGATCGGTGGCGGTGCGGGTCGACACCGGCTCCGCCGCCTGCACCTGGACCACGGTCGCGCAGGACTCGTGGCTGCACGCCGGCGCGGGGACGACTGGTGGGGCCGGAGGCGTGACGGTTCGCGTCGACGCGAATACCGGGGCGGCCAGGCGCGGCACGGTCGTGGTGGCGGGACAGCCGCTCTCGGTGGAGCAGGCGGGCGTGCCGGTGACGACGCCGACCCCGACACCGAACCCGGACCCCAACCCGACGCCGACGAGTTGCAGCTACGTACTCGATGTGTCGAGCGTCTCGGTTCAGGCCGCGGGTGCGTCGGGACTCGTCACCGTGACGACCGGTGCGTCGTGCACGTGGCGCGCATCGTCGGATGCGTCATGGCTGACCGTGACTGGGCCGGCGACCGGCACTGGCTCAGCGGCGGTTGCGTACGCCGTCGCGCCAAATGTCCTGACGGCGCCCCGGTCGGCCACGCTGACCATCGGCGGCAAGGCGGTGAGCGTCACGCAGGCTGGCGCGGTGGTTGTCCCTCCGCAGCCCACGGCCTGCTCGTATGCCATCGCGCCGTCGACGGCGACCGTCGGCCCGGCGTCCACGACGCTCGCCGTCGGTGTCACCACGCAGCCGACCTGCCAGTGGCGCGTGCAGCAGGGCGACAAGTGGCTCGATTCCTCGTCCTCCGGCACCGGCAGCGGCTCCGCCAGCGTCGACGTGCAGCGCTACAAGGGGAACGGCCAACGCGTGGGGACCATCTCCATCGCGGGGCAGACGTTCACGGTCACGCAGACGAAGTGATTCCTGCAACTGGTGAATGGGCGATCTGGTGAAGTGGTGGTCTGGTGAGGTCGATGCGTCGCTGTGTGGACCGGTCCCGCCGCATCCGTCGCCGCTGCGTCGCCGACCGGCGGCTCCCACCGTTACCACTCGACGACGGACGTCACCGGTCCTCGCAGGCGGGTGACATCGGTGCAGTCCGCGGCGGTCATCGAAGCCGGGAGGCATCCCACGAGCAATGCACAGAGGAACCGCTAGCCGACCAGTCGTGCGGCCGGACGCGAGCGCCCATGGTCGTGTTGTCGGCGAGTGGCCTTTCATTCACCAATTCACCAACCCGCCCATTCACCAATTGCATGAGTCCCCCATGCGGTACGGCGATTGCGGATCAGACCGTCATTCGGTGTTGATCTGCCGGAAGGCCGGCAGTCCGAAGGAGGCATCAATGCTTCGCTCGATGGTGTTCGCGGCCGCCGCGGTCTTGCTGGTGGCCAATGTTGCTGGGGCGCAGGACAAGGTGGCGCGTGGACAGGCCGTGTACGCCGAGCAGAAGTGCTCGCTGTGCCATTCGATCGCGGGGAAGGGCAACGCCAAGGGACCGCTCGACGACGTCGGGAAGTCGAGTGCCGCCGATCTGAAGGCGTGGATTGTCGACGCCAAGGGGATGACCGCCAAGACGAAGGCGACCCGGAAGCCCGACATGAAGAGCTACACGCTGCCAGAGGCGGACGTGGACGCACTCGTGGCGTACATGCAGACGCTGAAGAAGTAGCCGGTCTGGGCCTGGCGCCGACCTGAGGCGGAACTTCCGGCTCCGGCTTCCGGCTTTGGGCATGTCGGCTTGGGGCTCACGGGGCTTCTCGCTTCGGGGCTCACATCAGCGGCGGCGCTCAACCCTCCTTGCGCCGCCGTTGCTGTGTACGGACAGTCCGGCCTGCCTCGCCCGCCATGCCTCCCCCGCGCTTCTTGTCGTGGGGACCGGCCTCAGCGGCCTTGAAGGGCCACCTGAAGGTGGCCCCCACGTCTGTCAGTCCTGCCGTCCAGTTCTGCCTTCTGACTTCTGAGTTCTAACTTCGGGACGGAAATCCGTCACCCGCGAGATAGTCCCCACGTCGTGCCGGAAATTCGGCACTGCTGGCAGTCCGTCTGTTGGTCAGGTCGCCATTTCCTTCGAATTCCTGCGGGTTTTGCCCTATCCGGGCAGTGGCAGTAGCCTTGCTCCATACGTTCACAAGGAGGGAGTAACAATGCGGAAGACGATGATGGGAGTGCTGCTCCTGATTGGGGTGGCCAGCGTGGCCTCGGCTCAGGACAAGGCGAAGGGCGAGGCGGTGTTTGCCGCCCAGAAGTGTTCGCTGTGTCACTCGGTCGCCGGCAAGGGCAACCCGAAGGGTGCGCTCGACGATGTGGGC
This sequence comes from Vicinamibacterales bacterium, assembly GCA_046331345.1. Lineage (GTDB taxonomy): Bacteria > Acidobacteriota > Vicinamibacteria > Vicinamibacterales > CAVVIG01 > CAVVIG01. The sequence continues at coordinate 71,298 of JAXLRA010000016.1, forward strand.
AGCAAGCTCAAGGCGGACGACATCCGTGCGTGGATTGTCGATGCCAAGGCGATGACGGCGAAGACCGGGGCAACCCGGAAGCCGGACATGAAGGCCTACAGCCTCCCGAAGGAAGACGTGGACAACCTCGTCGCCTACCTTCAGTCCCTGAAGAAGTAGCGCAGGTTTCGAACAGCGGGCGTCCCCCCGGCGCCCGTCGTGTGAGTCCGGGCCGGCAACGGCCCGGTTCACACGAGGAGTTGGCGATCATGGCTCGACGGCTCGGTCTCGTATTCGCGACCCTCCTGCTGCTCTCAGGATTCGCGGCCGCAGCGCATGCGCAGCAGCCACAAGCCGCCAAGCCCCCCGGCAACGACGACTGCCTGGCCTGTCACGGCGACGCCGACGCCAAGCGCGAGAACGGCACCTCCATCGCCGTCGATCTGAAGACCTTCACCGATTCCAAGCACGGACCGCTCGACTGCGTCGACTGTCACAAGGACCTGTCGACCCTGCAGGAGTTCCCGCATCCCGAGAAGCTCGCCAAGGTGAACTGCGCGAGCTGCCACGACGAGGAGGGCGCGAAGTATCACGACTCCATCCACTCGTGGGCCAAGGAGAAGGCGGGGCTGTCGGCGGTCGCGCCGGCCTGCGCCGACTGCCACGGCAAGCACGACATCCGCGGTACCGACGACCAGGCGGGTCGCGTGTTCCGTGCGAACATCCCGGCCACCTGCGGTTCCTGCCATCAGGGCGTGCTGGACAAGTACAAGGTCGGCATCCACGCCACGACCCGTGCGGCGGGCAACGACAAGGCGCCGGTGTGCGTCGACTGCCACACTGCGCACGGCATCCAGCGCACCGACACGGACGCGGCCCGGCTGGGCGTCACCGCCGAGTGCGGCACGTGCCACGCCGAGTCCATGCGGACCTATCGCGACACGTTCCATGGCCAGGTGACGCGGCTCGGGTTCGTCCGGGTGGCGACCTGCGCGGACTGCCACGGTGCCCACGACATCTTCCCGAAGGCTGATGCCCGGTCGATGGTCAATGCGTCCAATCGCGTGACGACCTGCCGCACCTGCCACGCCGATGCGAACGAGAACTTCGCGCAGTACGACCCGCATGCCGACCGGCACGACAAGGCGCGCAGCGCCTCGCTCTACTACACCGGCAAGTTCATGGACGGGTTGCTCATCTCGGTGTTCGGGTTCTTCGGCATCCACACCGCGCTGTGGCTCGGACGCGGCCTGAAGGAACGCAGCCGCGGAAAGAAGTAGGGCGGAGTAGACCCATGGCTACCTATCGTCGATTCGACGCAGCGAACCGTGTCCTCCACGGCTTCCTGATGCTCAGTTTCCTGGGCCTGTCCGCCACCGGCCTGCCGCTGCTCTTCGGCACGTCACGGTGGGCAGCCACGCTCGCCACGATGCTCGGCGGCATCGAGACCTGCGGACGCCTGCACCGCCTGTCAGCGGCGGTCCTCATCCTCGTGTTCCTGGTGCACCTCGCGCGGGTCCTCAAGCAGCTGCTGCTGGACCGGGACCTGGGCGTGCTGTGGGGCCCGTACTCGATGATCCCGCAGCCGCGCGACATCGTGGACCTGATCGGCCACTTCAAGTGGTTCCTCGGCATGGGGGACCGCCCGAAGTTCGGCCGCTATACCTACTGGGAGAAGTTCGACTACTGGGCGGTCTTCTGGGGCATGGGCATCATCGGCTTCTCGGGCCTGCTGCTCTGGTTCCCGACCTTCTTCGCGAAGCTGCTGCCGGGCTGGCTCTTCAATATCGCGCTGCTCGTGCACGGCGAGGAAGCACTGCTGGCCGTGGTCTTCATCTTCACGGTACACTTCTTCAACACGCACATGCGCCCGGAGAAGTTCCCGATGGATCCGGTGATCTTTACCGGACGCCTCTCCGAGCACGAACTGCGTGAAGAACGTCCCGCAGAATACGACCAGCTCGCGGCGAACGGAGGGCTCGCCGCGATCGAGGTCGGACCGCCACCCAGCTGGGTCGTGCCGTCAGCCCGCGTGTTCGCCGTCGCGGTGGTCTCGACCGGCTTCCTGGTGGTGATCCTCATTGTCCTGACCCTCGTGCAGGGGCGAGGCTGATCGTCAATGGCTTCTTCCGAAGTACGCCTGATTCGCAAACTTCATCTCCGTGGTCGGCATGTGGCTGACCACGGTGAGCGCCGTCACGTTTTCGTCGCCTCGCCGACCTGTTCGGCATGCACACGGAACCGCACATCGATCCTCTTCCTCGGTCCTGCCGAGCATCTTCCTCATCGGCCTCATCCTGATCCCGCTCGGCGCCTGGTTCGAGAAGCGGCGCAGGGATCGTGGCCTGCCGCCGGCTGAGATCAACTGGCCGAAGTTCGACCTGAACGTCCCGGCCCAGCGCCGGACGGCGGTCGCGATCTTCGCGCTCACTATGGCGAACGTCGCCATTCGTCTCGCTGGCCGCGATTGGGCACGACATACACCGCGCAGTTCTGCGGGCAGGTCTGCCACGAGGTCATGCGACCCGAGTTCACGGCGTACCAGGATGGTCCGCACTCGCGCGTCACCTGCGTCCAGTGCCACATCGGTCCGGGTGCCTCGTGGTTTGCGCGGTCGAAGGTCTCAGGCATGCGGCAGGTGATCGCGGTGGCCCGCAGCAGCTACTCGCGCCCGATTGCCTCGCCCGTGCAGAACCTGCGTCCCGCGCGCGAGGTCTGCGAGCAGTGCCACTGGCCTGAGAAGTTCCACGGCGCGCTCGTCCGCCGCGTTGCTGAATACTCGACGACGAGAAGAACAGCGAGTCGGCACTGCTGCAGATGAAGGTGGGGGCGGCAGCGCCTGGACGGGCGGCGCCGGCCGGCATCCACTGGGCACACCAACCCGACGACGAACAACATCGATACGTGACCACGGACGCCAAGCGCCAGGTCATCCCGATGTCAAGCTGACCAACGCGGACGGCACCGTGCGCGAGCATTTCCCGCCGCTGAAGGCGGACGCCGGACCAGATTGCCAAGGGCGAGCGTCGCAAGATGGACTGCATCGACTGCCACAACCGGCCCAGCCATCCGATGGCACCGACGCCGGAACGTGCCGTCGACACGGCCCTCTTCACCGGCGAGATCCCGAAGACGCTGCCGTTTATCCGGCGCGAGACCGTGAGGCTCGTGAAGGCCTCGTACGCGTCACAGGACGCCGCCGCCGAATCGATTGCGGCGGGGTTGCGCGAGTTCTACCGGACGCAGCACCCGAACGTGTACAACGCCCAGCGGCAGGACGTCGAGCGGGCGGTTGGCGCGGCTGAACGCGTCTATCGCCGCAACGTGTTCCCGAACATGAACGTGCAGTTCGGCACCTACCTGAACAACGTCGGCCACATGGACTCGCCGGGCTGCTTCCGCTGCCACGACGACAGCCACAAGACGAAGGACGGCAAGGCGATCGGGCAGGAATGCGATACCTGCCATGAGATCTCGTAGGAAGTTAGAAGTTAGAACTGAGAAGTGAACTGGAGAAGTGGACAAAGGGAGTTCGGAAGTTCACTTCCAAATTCTCAGTTCCAAGTTCGGAACGCCGGAACGATTGATGCAGCTCTACTGAGCGAACGTCGTGAATGTGCCGGGTATCTGGCGCGGGCCGACATCAGGTTCAGCGCCGGCGAGACCGACGCGCACGGCGCTTCCGAGGCGGTCACGGATCTCGCAGCTCCAGACCCGCGTCGGGCCAGACCGGCGGGCTCACACGGCCCGCCAGAGAGCACCCGTTGGACGGCCACTCCCTCCGCTCCGTCCAGCGGGTGTTCGTTTCGTTCCGAATTCACAACCTGGAAGTTGGAAGTGAACTTCTGAACTTCTGAAGTGCCAGTTCTCAACTTCTCAAGTTCACTTCTAAGTTCTCACTTCTAAGTTCCCGAGAGCACCGCCCCAGATTTCCCCCCACGCTCGCGGAAATTCCCCCGGCGCCCGACGTCGGGATTCCGCAAAGCGTCGAAATTCCCTCGGAAATTCGGACCTCGCCGGTCCTGAACGAGCGGCATTGCCCTTGCCCCTGCGGGAGGTGCCATGTCCTGTCATGTGGTCCACGAACACGCGACGTCCGACCGGCGGATGCTGCGCCTGCGCGCCCACCCGTTGCGGGTGGCCCTGGTGGGCAATCCGAACGTGGGCAAGAGCGTGGTGTTCGGTGCGCTGACAGGGCGGTACGCCACGGTCTCGAACTACCCCGGAACGACGGTGTCGGTGACGAAGGGCCGCGCGCTCGTCGGCGCCGAGGTCTGCGACCTCGTGGACACGCCAGGGGTGAACGCGCTCAACGGCGCCATCAGCGAAGACGAACGGATCACCAGGGACGTGCTGGAGCGCGGAGAGGCCGACCTGATCATCCAGGTGGCTGACGCGCGGAACATCCGACGTGCGCTGATGCTGAGCGCCGAGATCGCGGCGTACAGGCGACCGGTCATCCTCGCCCTGAACATGGTGGACGAGGCGCTGGCGCGGGGCATTGCGGTCAATGCCCCGGCGCTGGCACACGAGCTCGGCGTGCCCGTGATCGAGATGGTCGCGACCGAAGGGCGCGGCCTCCAGGCGCTGCGCGACTCGCTGCCCGATGCCGTACCGATGCAGGTGCCTCCGATGCGCGATGCGGCCGCACGGGCCGCGTGGGCGCACGGGGTGACTGCGCAGGTCCGGACGGTCAGCACGCTGTCGCTGGCGTATGCCCAGGAGGCCCTGTCCCGGGCGACTCGCAGCCCCATCACGGGCATTCCGATCCTGGCCGCGGTGCTGTATGCCATGTACCTCTTCGTCGGGGTCTTCGGGGCACAAACCCTGGTCGGCCTGATGGAGAACGAGGTGTTCGGGCGTTTCGTCAACCCGGCCGCCACGTGGCTCGTCGACCGGGCCCTCCCGTTCGCCGTCGCGCACGACTTCTTCGTCGGCGAATACGGCGTCGTGACCATGGGCCTCACCTACGCGATCGCCATCGTCCTGCCGGTCGTCACGACCTTCTTCCTGCTCTTCGGTTTCCTCGAGGACAGCGGTTACATCCCCCGGCTGGCGGTCTTCAGCGACCGCATCTTCCGGACGATGGGCCTGAACGGCAAGGCGGTGCTGCCGATGGTGCTCGGCCTCGGCTGCGACACGATGGCGACGATGACGACGCGCATCCTCGCCACGCCGAAGGAGCGCCTGATCGCCATTCTGCTGCTCGCGCTCGGCATCCCGTGCTCGGCGCAGCTGGCGACGATTCTCGGCATCCTGGGAGGCGTATCGTTCGCGGCGGTGCTGACGCTCTTCGGGGTCGTGCTGACGCAGATGTTCTTCGTCGGCTGGCTCGCCGGCCAGCTGCTGCGTGGCGACCGCTCCGACTTCATCATGGAGCTGCCGCCGATTCGCCTGCCCAAGCTGGGCAACCTGCTGCGCAAGACGTGGATGCGCGTGTGGTGGTACCTGGGCGAGGCGGTGCCGCTGTTCCTCGTAGGCACGGTGCTGCTCTTCGCGCTCGACCGGATGCAGGTGCTGGGCTCCATCGCGGCCGCGGGCCGGCCCGTGGTCACCGGCATGCTCGGCCTGCCGCCGGAAACCGCGCGGATCCTCATGATGGGGTTCCTCCGACGTGACTACGGTGCGGCGGGCCTCTTCCAGCTGGCCCAGAGCGGGCACCTGAGCGGGGTCCAGGCGGTCGTGGCGCTGACGGTCATGACCCTGTTCATCCCCTGCGTCGCCAACTTCCTGATGATCGTCAAGGAGCGCGGGCTCCGGGTGGCCACGACCCTGCTCGGCGTCATCACGCCGATTGCGATTCTCACAGGCACGGTCCTGCACTATGTCTTCGATGCGTTTGGTGTCCGGTTCTAAGGGGCTGCGCGCGCTCTCGTCGCTCACCCCCGGTGAGCGCGGCATCGTGCACCGGGTGCAGGCGCATGCCGGCGACCGCGTGGACCGGCTGATGGCGCTCGGTGTCACGGCCGGCGCCCCGGTCACCGTCCTGCAGACCTTTCCGGGCATCGTCTTTCTCTGCGACCAGACCGAGCTCGCAGTGGAACGGACGGTGGCCGACACCATTCTCGTGAAGCTCGCGGAGGGATAGCGTCATGGCCTCACCACTGCGCCTCGTGTTCTGGGAAACGACGAAAGCGTGCAACCTCAGCTGCAAGCACTGCCGTGCGGTGCCGCAGCGCGCGCTCGGACCGGACGAGCTGAACACCAGGCAGGCCTTCGACCTGATCGACGCGATCGGCAAGGTGTCGAAGCCGGTGATGATTCTCTCGGGTGGGGAACCGCTGTTCCGGCCGGACATCTTCGACATTGCGTCGTACGGCGTCGAGAGCGGCTTCCGCATGGCCATGGCGACCAACGGCACCCTCATCGACAGCCACTACGCGGCGAAGATTGCCGACACGGGCATCTCGCGCGTGGCCATCAGCCTCGACGGTGCGACGGCGCAGACCCACGACCGGTTCCGCAACCTCGAAGGGTCGCACGCGCGGGCGATCAACGGCATCCGCCTGCTGCGCGACGAAGGCGTGTCGGTGCAGATCAATTCGACGATTGCGAAGCACAACGTCGACGAGCTGCCGCGCATGCTCGACCTGGCGCTCTCGCTCGGCGCCGACGCGCTGCACCTGTTCATGCTGGTGCCGGTCGGCTGCGGCCTGGAAATCGCCCCGGCGCAGATGCTGCCGGCCGACGAGTATGAGCGCGTCCTGCACTGGTTCGACGAACAGGCGAAGACGTCCCCGATCGACCTCAAGGCCACGTGTGCGCCGCACTACTACCGGATCCGCGCGCAGCGGCTCGAAGAGGCGCGCCGCCACGGCGACTACAGCGAGGGGTTCATCGCTCCTGGCACCCGGGCCAAGGCGGCGCCGACGCTGCTGCACGGCAGCGGCGCCCACGGGCAGCACCTGTCGGCGATGACACGCGGCTGTCTTGCCGGCACCAGCGTGGCGTTCATCTCGAACGTCGGCAAGGTCTACCCGTGCGGCTACCTGCCGGTGGCGGCGGGCGACACCCGCACCCAGCCGTTCTCCGAGATCTGGAACGCGTCGCCGATCTTCGAGCAGCTGCGCAACCCGGACGCCTATGAAGGCAAGTGCGGGGTGTGCCGCTACGAATCGATCTGCGGCGGCTGCCGCGCCCGTGCCTACGCGGCGACCGGCAACTTCATGGCGCAGGAGCCGTTCTGCCTCTACCAGCCGGAGGGCACGAGCCCGGCACCGGTCGGCAACAGGCCGAACCTGATTCACCTGCGGCAGGTGTAGCCTCGCGGCCGTCCGTTTTCCGTCGCCGCCGCCGGTAACGCGCCAGTCCCGACACCGGGCTTCCGGCGGCGTCATCCAGACCCGTGCGGACCGCTTTCTCCAAGCCGCTGAGCGCGCGTGGATTCCCACCGCTGCAGTCGCGCACCCCGTCCGGCGCGACAAATGCAGCCCTGCCTTGATGGCGCCGGCCGGCCACGGTCGCGTCACCGCACACAGCTCAGCGTTCACGCGCCCCGGCCACCTGAGGACCGTGAGTCAGCCGTGCGCGGTGCGCGTGCGCCGCCTGGCGCCGTTGTCATCATCCGTTCCGACACGCTGATGGAGGGAGACAGCGCGCGAAAGAGGCCTGTCATGACCACCAATACCCCGATGAAGCTTGAACCGGATCCGTGGGAACGCGCGATGGGCTTCCCGCTGCTGAACCGTCTCGGACGCGAGTTCGACGCGATGTTCGGCAGGCTCGGCTTCGAGCGGCCGTTCGCCGAGATGGCGCCGTCCGCCTGGACGCCGCAGATCGAGCTGATCGCGAAGCCGGGCGAGTTCTGCGTCAAGGTCGACGTGCCCGGCATGAAGAAGGAGGACCTCACGATCGAGATGACCGACGAGCACATGGTGGTGAAAGGCGAGCGCAGGCAGGAGAAGGAGGAGAAGAAGGACGGCTACATCAAGACCGAACGCAGCTACGGCAGCTTCGTGCGGACGGTGCCCTTGCCGGAGGGCGTGAAGCCCGAGTCGGCGAAGGCGGCCATGCACGACGGCGTGCTCGAGATCACGATGCCGATGGTCAAGGTCGAACCGCAGCGCCGGCGCCTCGAAATCGCCGAACCCGTGCCTCCGGCCACGACCAAGGCCGCGTAGGTCTCAGGATGCGGTGGGTGCCAGGAGGCGCGGACCGGTCGCGATCCGCCGGGAACTGCATCCGTGGTGCACGAGCGGACCGCTGACATCCGCTCCTGCACCGCGGCGCAGACGGCCACATGGTCGATGCCCGGCGGCATGCGGGACCGATCGCTGCGCACCGGACCGATCGTGCTGTTGACGGCAGCACGATCGGTCCGACGAACTCCAGGTGCCCACCGCTGTTTCCGCGCACATCTCCCGACGTTCAGACCCTCCCGACTATCCCCCCCTTGCGACATTCCGTCACTGCACCTGCGGTACAGCGGCGCGGTCCCGCGCCCCGCCGGGAAACCGCAGATGCTTGTGACAAAACAGATCATAGTTTTCGAAATCGGAACAAATACGTCGATTTCGACGAACCCTGCAGTGGCACCTCAGTTGCTCAAGTAGCGATCGCATTCACACACGCTCGCATGCCCGGCGAGCATGACCCGTTGTCCGGCGTCTCCCTCGCTTGGAGGTGTCCTTTGTTTGCTTCGTTCTCACTCGACTCACCGGGCGTTGGGGAAGTTTCCCGCCGCGATTTCGTGCGCTTCTGCTCGATGGCTGCTGCTGCCGTCGGACTGGGACCCCTGGCTGCCGAAGACTTCGTCAAGGCTGCGGAGCGGGGAGCGAAGCCCTCGGTCATCTGGCTGCAATTCCAGGAATGTACAGGGTGTACGGAGTCCCTCCTCCGCACCTCCCACCCTGGCGTCGACGAACTCATCCTGGATCTCATCTCACTCGACTATCACGAAACACTCTTTGCGGCCGCCGGTCATCAGGCGGAAGCCGCCCTCAAGTCGGCGATGGAGAAGAACGCGGGCAAGTTCGTCTGCATCGTCGAAGGGGCCATCCCCACGAAAGAGGACGGCATCTACTGCATGATCGGGGGCCGCACGGCCCTCGAGATCGTGAACGACGTCGCCAGCAAGGCAGGCGCGATCATCGCGATCGGTTCGTGCGCGTCGTGGGGCGGTGTGCCATCGGCCGACCCCAACCCGACCGGTGCCTCACCGGCCCACGCCGTGCTCAAGGGCAAGACCGTGGTGAACATCCCCGGTTGCCCGGCCAACCCGTACAACCTCCTGGGCACCGTGCTGCAGTACGCCACCTACGGCACGCTCCCCGAGCTCGACGAGGAAGGGCGGCCGAAGTTCGCGTATGGCCGCACGATTCACGAGCACTGCCCGCGCCGCGCGCACTTCGATGCCGGCCGCTTCGCCGAGAAGTACGGCGACGAAGGGCATCGCCTCGGCTACTGCCTCTACAAGCTCGGCTGCAAGGGACCGGCAACACACGCCAACTGCTCCGTGCTGCACTTCGGCGAGGTGGTGGACGCGTGGCCGATCGGCCTGGGCCATCCGTGCTTCGGCTGCACCGAGCAGAAGATCGGGTTCCGCATGCCGATGCACGAGACCGTGCAGATCTACCGGCCGACCCCGCCGGACACCTACCCCGACATCAACGCGAAGCAGGGCTCGATCAGCCCGGTGGCCACGGCGGTGGGCGGCGCGATCGTCGGCGCGCTCGCGGGCGGCGGCTACGTCGCCTCGAAGAAGCTCTCGCAGACGCCTGACGACCCGACCTCGTCGTCGAAGACAGGGGTGTAGCCATGGGCATCACGCGACGTGCCGCGTTCAAGGCCATGCTTGCCGGCGGCGCCGCCGTGGCGGGCGTGTCCGCTGCGACGAAGCCCGCGTCGGCCGCGCCACTCGAGGCGCCGGCCGACGCGCTCGGCCTGCTCTACGACGCCACGCTCTGCATCGGCTGCAAGACCTGCGTGGTGAAGTGCCAGGAGGCCAACCACCTCGAGCCCGACACGAAGGGCATCGACTACAAGTACAACGCCCCGCTCTCGCTCAGCGCCAACGCGAAGACCGTCATCAAGCTCTATCGCGACGATGCGGCGGGGGAGACGTCATACATGAAGGCGCAGTGCATGCACTGCATCGACCCGGCCTGCGTCAGCGCCTGCATGATCGGCGCGCTCACGAAGGGGCCGAACGGCATCGTGGCCTACAACGTGGACTACTGCGTGGGCTGCCGGTACTGCGAGATCGCCTGCCCGTTCAACGTGCCGAAGTTCCAGTGGGCCTCGGCCACCCCGATGATCGTCAAGTGCGAGCTGTGCCGCGACAGGCTGGCCGAGGGGCAGGAACCCGCGTGCACCGAGGTGTGTCCGCGCCACGCGGTCATCTTCGGCAAGCGCTCGGAACTGCTCCAGGAAGCCAAGCGCCGCATCGCCGCGGAACCCGACAAGTACCAGCAGAAGGTGTACGGCGAGACCGAGGCCGGCGGCACGCAGTGCCTCTACATCTCCCACGTGCCGTTCGACAAGCTGGGCCTGCCCACGCTCGACGACAGGCCGGCGCCCGAACTCGCACGGAACATCCAGCACACCGTCTACAAGGGCTTCATCGCACCAGTGGCGCTCTACGGCATCCTTGGTGCGGTGATGCTGCGTAATCGCCGCAGCGCAGACAAGCCGGAGGCCTGAACCATGAGTGCACATGCGCACGCTGCGCCGGTAGGCGGCAACCTGATGACCCCGTCGATGCGACTGGTCGTCGCACTCTTCGGCGTCGGCGCCGTGATGATCGCCTGGCGGCTCGTCGCCGGCCTCGGCGCCACGACGGCCATGAACGACGGGTACCCGTTCGGCCTGTGGATCGCCTTCGACGTCGTGACCGGCACCGCGCTGGCCTGCGGCGGATATGCGGTCGCCATCCTCGTCTACATCCTCAACAAGGGGCAGTATTCGCCGCTTGTCCGTCCCGCCATCCTCACCAGCGCCCTCGGCTATACGCTCGCCGGCATGGGCGTCGCGCTCGACATCGGTCGCTGGTGGGGGATCTGGAAGGTGCCGATTTTCTTCTGGCGCTGGAACTTCAATTCCGCCCTGCTCGAGATCGCGCTCTGCATCATGGGCTACGTCTTCGTGCTGTGGATCGAGATGGCGCCGTTCCTCCTCGAGAAGTTCAAGGACGGCAGCAACCTGATGATGCGCCGCCTGGCGACGAGTGCGATTCCGACCTTGAAGAAGGCGTCCATCTGGATCGTGGCGCTCGGGCTGCTCCTGCCGACCATGCACCAGTCGTCGCTCGGCACGCTCATGCTGCTGGCAGGCTCCCGGCTGCACGAACTGTGGCGGACGCCGCTCGTGCCGCTGCTGTTCCTGCTGAACTGCGTGTCGATGGGCTACGCGGTCGTCGTCTTCGAGTCGGCCTTCTCGGCCTACGGCTTCAGACGGAAGCCTGAGACCGAGATGCTCGCCGGACTCGCCGGCATCATCGCCCCGCTGCAGTTCTTCGTCGTGGCCCTGCGGCTGGCCGACCTGGCGGTCCGTGGCGTCATCGGGCAGCTCTTCACGTTCGATGTCCGCTCGACCATGGTGATCGTCGAGCTCGTGCTGATGCTGGTTCCGGCCGTGATGCTGATGTCGGCGTCCAGCCGGCGCGACCTCGGCCACCTCGTACGCTCGGCGATGGTGATGATCTTCGCCGGCGCCCTCTACCGCTTCGATGTCTTCCTCGTGGCGTTCACCCCCGGCAACCACTGGTCGTACTTCCCGAGCGTGCCCGAAATCCTGGTCACGGTCGGCCTGGTCGCGGCTGAAGTGATTGCCTACGTCTTCATCGTCCGGAATTTCCCGATCCTCTCCGGCGGCCCGACGGCCGCGCCCGAAAGGCAGGCTGCGTAATGAGCACGCACATTACGGTCGATCCGATCACCCGAATCGAGGGACACCTCCGCATCGACGTCGAGGTCGACGGTGGTGTCGTGAAGAAGGCCTGGTCCTCGGGACAGATGTTCCGCGGGATCGAGCGGATCCTCGAAGGGCGCGACCCGCGTGAGGCGTGGGTCTTCACGCAGCGCTTCTGCGGCGTCTGCACCACGGTGCACGCCATCGCCTCCGTCAGGGCGGTGGAGAACGCGCTGAAGCTCGAGATCCCGAAGAACGCGCAATACATCCGGAACCTCATCATCTCCGCCCACGCGATGCACGACCACATCGTCCACTTCTACCAGCTGTCAGCGCTGGACTGGGTGGACGTGACCTCGGCGCTGAAGGCGGACCCGGTGAAGACGGCCGCACTGGCGGCCAGCATCTCCGACTGGCCCGGCAACAGCACGCAGCAGTTCACCCAGGTGAAGGACCGCCTCGCCAAGTTCGTGGCGGGCGGGCAGCTGGGCATCTTCACGAACGGCTACTGGGGCCACCCGGCGATGAAGCTCTCGCCCGAGGTGAACCTGCTGGCCGTGTCCCACTACCTGCAGGCACTGGACTACCAGCGCAAGGTCAACCAGGTGGTCGCCATCCTCGGCGGCAAGACGCCGAACATCCAGAACCTCGCGGTGGGCGGCGTGGCCAACGCGATCAACCTGGACAACCAGGCGACGCTGAACATGCAGAAGCTCTACGAAGTGAAGAGCCTGCTGGATTCGGTGCACCAGTTCATCGAGCAGGTCTACTTCGTCGACGTTTGCGCGGTCGGCGCGATGTATGCCGACTGGCTCGGCCACGGCAAGGGCGTCACCAACTACCTGTCGGTGCCGGACCTGCCGCTCGACGGCAAGGGCACGCAGTTCGACTTCCCGGGCGGCACGATCTTCAACGGGGACCTGTCGAAGGTGACGCCTATCTCGTCGTTCGAGGACGACTACTTCCGGAAGAACGTCTCCGAGTCGATCGCCCACTCGTGGTACGACGGCGACTGGCAGAAGCACCCGTGGGAAGAAGAGACGGTGCCGAAGTACACGCCGTGGGACGCCGAGAAGAAGTACTCCTGGATCAAGGCGCCGCGGTTCGACGGCAAGGTGATGCAGGTAGGCCCGCTCGCCCAGGTGCTCACCGGCTTCGCGCAGGGGCACGAGCCGACGAAGCGCTGGGCGGTGAAGACGCTCGAGACGGCAGGGAAGGTCGCCGGCGCGCAGCTGACACCAGCGGTCCTGCACTCGACGATCGGCCGCCATGCCGCCCGCATGATCCGCTGCGGCGTCATCTCGGAGCTGGCCGGCAAGCACTGGCAGCTGCTGGCCGAGAACATCGGCAAGGGCGACACCGACATCTTCAACGAACCGGTGTTCCCGAAGGGCGAGCAGCAGGGCTTTGGGTTCCACGAGGCGCCGCGCGGCACGCTGTCGCACTGGGTGGTCATCCAGGACGGCAAGATCAAGAACTACCAGGCGGTCGTGCCGAGCACCTGGAATGCCGGACCCCGTGATGCGCAGGAGCAGCCCGGACCGTACGAGGCCTCACTCGTCGGCAACCCGGTGGCCGATCCCGAGAAGCCGCTCGAGGTGCTGCGCACCATTCACTCGTTCGACCCCTGCATCGCGTGCGCGATTCACACGATGGACGTGGAGGGGAACGAAATCGCTCGGGTCAAAGCCCTGTAGCGATTCTGTCAGGCTCTGGGCTTCCGGCTCTGGGCTCTGGGCATTGTCGACGTCGGGCCGAAGCCGACCCGCGCCGAAGCCTGGAGCCGAGAGCCCGAAGCCTGTGTCGTAACGCCAACTCGAAGCGGAGCGAGGCTATGGCGCGCACGTATGTTCTCGGTCTCGGGAACGTCCTGATGGGTGACGACGGGTTTGGGCCGGCCGTCATCAAGGCGTTCCTCGAGCGGTATGAAGTGGGTCCGGATGTCGAGGTGATCGACCTCGGCACGCCCGGGCTCGATCTCACCCCCTGGCTCACCGACACGCACCACGTGATCTTCGTGGACACGGTGAAGGCGAAGCTGCCGCCAGGCTCGCTGCGCATCTACGGCAAGGCGGACCTGACGAAGCACGCCCCGTTCGCGCGCACGGGGCCGCACGACCCCGGCGTGAAGGAGTGCGTGCTCACCCTCGAGTTCGCCGGCCGCGCCCCGGAGCACATTACCGTCGTTGGCGCCGTGCCAGACGAGTGCGGCATGAGCCTCGATCTCACGCCGCCGCTGGCCGCCGCGGTGCCAGCCGCCGCGGACGCCATCGCCGAGGCGCTTCTGGATCACGGCGACGTGGTCACGCTGCGCGGCGTGTCCACGGACCTGCCGCCGTGGTGGCAGCCTCTCGTTCCGAACTTAGAACTTAGAAGTTAGAACACAGAGCTGCCGCGCGTAGGGGCCGGCTTCAGCCGGCCCTACCCGTCCCGCAATCCCTCGTCACCGCCAACCTATCCGGTCCCGACGAGAAATCGTGTAGATTCAGCACGCCCCGACAGCGGCCTGTGCGGCGCACAGCCTCGATGTCGGGCGTGAGCGGCCGGCGGCCGTTCGGAAGGGAAGGGCTCGATGAGGGCGGCGATCAGGTGGTTCGCTCCGGCGACTCTGGCGGTGGTCTTCGCGCTCCTGGCGCTCACGGGTGAGGCCCAGAGTCGCAGCTCGCCTGGACGCGACCTGCAGGGCATGTGGAATTCGAACACCATGACGCCCCTGCAGCGACCTGCCGAGTTCGCCGCAAGGATCCAGCTCACACCCGAAGAAGCCGCGGAATACGAGCGCGGTTACTTCGAGCGTGGCATCGCCCGGGGCGTGAACACGGACATCCAGATCGACTACAACGATGTCTTCGTGAAGTTGCCGAAGCTGGACGAACGACGGACGGCACTCATCGTCGATCCCCCGGATGGGCACCTGCCGCCGCTGGTTCCTGGTGTTGCGGTGCGCGCCTACAAACGCTCGTACGACGATCCGGAAGGCCTGGCCTTTGGTGAACGGTGCCTGACGGTGCTCGGCACTGCCAGCACCAACGGCAATGCCTCGCTCGCGTCGCCGCCGCTGACGCCAGCCGTGCTCTTCGACAACCTGCTGCAAATCGTCCAGACCGAAGACAGGGTGCTGATCTTCTCCGAGTGGATTCACGATGCCCGCGTTGTGCGCCTTGGAGGAACGCACTTGCCGTCCCGCATTCGCCCGTGGCTCGGCGATTCGATTGGCCAGTGGGACGGGAACACGCTCGTCATCGACACCACCAACTTCCGGCCCGACACGATGAATCAGGGTTCGAGTGAGCACCTGCACGTCGTCGAGCGGATGACGCGGATCGACACGGACACGTTGAGGTACCGAGTCACTGTCGAAGACCCCGCCACGTGGACTCGACCTTGGACCGCCGAATGGCGTTTCCACGCGACGGCCGAGCCGATGATCGAAGTGGCGTGTCACGAGGGCAACTACAACACCGAGAATTTCCTGCGAGGGGCTCGCGCCGAAGAGAAGAGGGCCTCCGGCAGGGACTGACGAGACGCGCTGAACATCGAACGCGGAATCTGGCACTCAGAACGCGTGCGCGAGTCCCGCATAGATCTGGAACTCCGGCTCACGATGAGACAGCGCCACCGTCGCGCCGACATCGAACTGCGTCCGCGCCTGGGCATGCCACGCCAGGGCGAGCCCAGCCGTGCGGGCGGTCGCGTGGTGGGCCCGGAGCAGGTCCGTGAACACCGCGACGTCGGCATCGACCTGGAGCGAGGTCGAGAGCGGCATGGCCACGCCGCCGGCGGCACCGACCGAGGCATGGTGGCCCGCGCCGTCGTCGTTCGGCGTGGCATCGACTTCAGGCGTGAGCGCCAGGGCGAGGTGGTGGACGGGTGGAAGGGCGAGCGGCAACCGGGTTTCCGCGCTCCAGGTCTGCGCGCCGATCGGCGCATGGCCGGTCGGGAGCGTCAGTCCGGCTTCGAACGCGGCGCGACCATCGTTGCCCGTGGGGCCGACGATGATCCCCAGGTGCGTGTCGCTGGCGCCGTGTGTCCGCGTGCGGCCGCCTTGCGCCGGAGCGGTGACCGTCTGATAGGTGGCCGGCGCCCAGCCGACCTCTGCCTCGACGTGGTGAGCCAGACCGAGTCGGACCACGGTGTCCGCGACGACGAGCTGCCGCGTCCGGCTCCCGGCCGCCTGCTCGTGGACGAGCGTCGCGAGCGCCGTTTCCACAATAACCCCGCCAGCAGCCACCACGCACGGTGGCGTCGTCTGGCCAGGCCGCGCCGGGCAGAAGTCGTCGGTCTGTTGTGCCGCGACAGGAGCAGCCGTCGCGGCAAAGCCCAGAGCGACGGCCAACGTCCACTTCAGTGGGTGCATGCCTGAGAGTGTGTGCCAGATCCGCTGAACGCGGCCAGCCCGTCGAGGTCCGCCCGAAGGCGGGCGTTGCGTGCGCCAGGCGTCGACCCCCAACCTCCGCCCTCCGCGTCCAGTTTTCAAATCACTCGCCCTGAGGGATATTTCCCGGCACCTGCGGAACCCGCCGCGATCCCGCCGCCGGGAACCCGGCACTCGATTCAGAAACCCGAACAAAACGGTGAAATTCCACGTGGCAGCCGAATTGCCCTCAGTGTGATCGGCATCGTCATGGGAACCGTTGCGGAGGGAAAACGCATTCGGATCCGGGGCACGGTCCAGGGCGTCGGATTCCGCCCCTGGGTATACCGGGTCGCCGTGCAAGCTGGCGTCACGGGCCGCGTCCGGAACGACTCGTCTGGGGTCACCATCGACGCCTTCGGCGACGGCGCATCGTTGCGCCGCTTCGAGGAGGCCCTGCATGCCTCGCCGCCTCCAGCCGCGCGTATCGCCGGCTATGAGGCGGTGTCCATTCCACCGGAACCGGTGACCTCCTTCGTCATCGTTCACAGCGAAGCGGCTGCGGAACGCCGGGTCTCGATTCCGCCGGACCTGGCCACCTGCGACGACTGCGTCCGCGACATCATGGACCCGGGCAATCGCCGGTACCGGTATCCGTTCACCAACTGCACGAACTGCGGGCCGCGCTTCACCATTGCCACCGACGCCCCGTACGACCGCAGCGCGACCACCATGGCGCCGTTCGAGATGTGCGGTCCGTGCCGGCACGAGTACGAAGACGTGCTCGATCGCCGCTTCCACGCGCAGCCGACGGCGTGCCCGGTGTGCGGGCCGCAGCTCGAGCTGGTGTGGACGGACGTCTCGCTGCGGCGTGCGACGGGCGCCACACTGAAGTGTGGCGCTACGAACGACGTGCGTGCGACGGACAACGTGCGCGCGACGGATGATGTGCGTGCGACGAACGACGGGTGTGCGACGAACGACGGGTGTGCGACGAAAGACGGGTGCGCGACGAACGACGAGCGCGCGACGCGCCGGGGCGATGCGCCGAACGAGCCGTACGTAGCGCCAGGCTTCAGCCTGGCGTCCACGCCGCGCGGTCCGTTCGCGGACGCCGTCGAGGAAGCCGCCGACGCGATTCGCCGGGGGCTCATCGTGGCGGTGAAGGGCATCGGCGGGTTCCACCTCGCCTGCGACGCCACGTCGGAAACTGCGGTGGCGCGCCTGCGCGTGAGGAAGCACCGCGACGAGAAGCCGCTCGCCGTCATGGTGCCGAACCTGCAGGCGGCCCACCAGTACGCCGTCCTCTCGCCCGAGCACATCAGCCTGCTGACCGCGCCGGAGCGGCCCATCGTCCTGGCCGAGCGCCGGGAGGAGAGTGCGCTGGCGGCATCCATCGCCCCGCGTAACCGGCAGGTCGGGCTGATGCTGCCCTACACACCGCTCCATCACCTCCTGCTCGCCGACAGCGGTGTGCCGCTCGTGATGACGTCCGGCAACAGGTCCGACGAGCCGATCGCGTTCACGAACGAGGATGCGCGCACACGGCTCGGACACATTGCCGACCTGCTCCTGCTGCACAACCGCGACATCCACACCCGGTGCGACGACTCGGTCGTCACGGTGGTCGGCGGCGCGCCGCTCATCATCCGGCGCTCGCGCGGCTACGTGCCGGGGGCCGTCACGCTGCGCACCCCGGTGGAGAAGCCCGTGCTGGCCACGGGGGCGCTGCTGAAGAACACCTTCTGCCTCGCCTCGGGCAACCAGGCGTATCTCGGCCCGCACATCGGCGACCTCGAGAACCTCGAGACGTACGAGTCGTTCATCACGGCCATCGAGCGTTTCGAGCGCTTCGTCGACATCCAGCCGGAGATCATCGCGTGCGACCTGCATCCCGACTACATGTCGACCATGTGGGCCGAGGCTCGCCCCGAGCGTCTCGTGCGCGTCCAGCACCATCACGCACACGTGGTGGCGGCCATGGCCGAGCACGGGATCAGCGGTCCTGTCATCGGCATCGCGTACGACGGCACCGGGTACGGCACCGACGGATCGAGCTGGGGTGGTGAGATTCTCGTCGCGAGGCCCGAGTCGTACAGCCGGCTGGCCACCTTCCGGCCCCTGGCGCTCATCGGCGGCGACCGCGCGATTCGTGAGCCGTGGCGGCTCGCCGTCGCGCTCCTGGACGACGCCTACGACGGGCACCCGACGCTGGCGGCGACATCGCTCATGGCGTCGGTCACGCCGGTGGAGCAGGACCAGATGACCCTGCTGCTGCGCTCGCGCGTGCAGGTCAGCCTCGCGCACGGCGTCGGCCGCTACTTCGATGCCTTCGGGGCGCTGTTCCTCGACCGGCGCCGCGCCGCCTTCGAAGGGCAGGTCGCGCTCGAATGGAACCAGGTCGCCGACCCGTCGTGCCGACGGGCCTATCCGTTCGACGTGAACGATCGCCTGCAGCCGATCGAGCTCGACCTCCGTCCCGCCGTCCGGGCTGCCGTGGACGACGCGGTGCGGGGCGTCGACCGGTCGATCATCGCGGCCACCTTCCACAACACGCTCGCCTCGGCCACGGCGGCTGCCGTGAACCGTGTGGCGGCGGTCGCCGGGCGCCTGCCGGTTGTGGCGAGCGGCGGCGTGTTCCAGAACGCGCGCCTGGCCGAGGCCGTGCGCGGAGCGCTGACGGGTTTCGACCTCAGGCTGCACGTCCAGGTGCCGCCCGGAGACGGCGGCATCGCGCTCGGGCAGGCGGTGATCGCGAACGCGATCGCCAGCGGGACGACAGGAGTGGCGGGCCGCTAGGTCCGCAGGGAGACGACCATGTGCTTGGGTGTTCCTGGCTGTGTCACGGAAGTCGACGACATGACGGCCGTGGTCGACTTCTGGGGGGTGAAGCGTCGTATCCGGCTCGACCTGTGTGACGAGCCGGTGCAGCCCGGCGACTACGTGTTGAACCACGTGGGCTTTGCCATCAGGCGCATCCCGGCTGAAGACGTGCAGCAGACGCTGGAGATGTACGAGCAGTTGCTGCGCGAGAACACGGGACAGGGTCCCGAGGACCTCATGGCCGCCGACGTGCGCGGCGAGATCGAGGCAGGCCGCTCATGAACGCCAACCCGCTGGAATTCCGCGACCCGCAGCGGGCGCGTGCGCTCAGCGAGGCGCTGCACAGGGCGGTGGAGGCGATCGGCCGGACCGTCGCGGTGATGCACGTGTGCGGCAGCCACGAGCAGGCCATCGCGCGCTTCGGGCTGCGCGCCACGCTTCCGCGCGCGCTCAACGTCATCATGGGGCCCGGCTGCCCGGTGTGCATCACCGACATGCCCGAGATCGACGAAGGTGTGGCGCTCGCCCTGCAGGGCGTGCGCGTCGCCACCTACGGCGACATGATCCGCGTGCCCGGCTCGGCCGGCTCGCTGGCGGACGCCCGCGCCAAGGGCGCGAAGGTGGACGTCGTCTACAGCGTGGCGCAGGCCGCGGACATCGCGCGCCAGACCGATGAAGAGGTGGTCTTCTTCGGCACCGGCTTCGAGACGACCGCGGTCGCCACGGCGGCCATACTGCTGAACGATCCGCCGAAGAACTTCTCCGTCCTCTCGGCGCACAAGTTCATCCCACCCGTCATGGAGATCGTGTCCGAGATGCCGGACTCCAGGGTGGAGGGCTTCCTCGCCGCCGGACATGCGGCCACGATTACCGGGTCCGGCATCTTCGAGCCGTTCGTGGAGCGCCACGGCATTCCGGTCGTGGTGGCCGGTTTCGAGCCGCTGGACATCCTCGCTGCCCTCTTACGGCTCACGGAGATGATCCGCGACGGGAAGCCCGAGGTCTCGAACATGTTCCCCCGGTGTGTCACGCGGGACGGGAACCGGAACGCGCAGGAGCAGCTCTGGCGGGTGTTCAGGCCCATTGGCGGCCGCTGGCGCGGCATTGCCCACATCCCGAACGGGAACCTCCGGCTGCGCGACGAGTTCGCCCACGTCGACGCCCGGCAGCGGTTCACCATCGACGTCAACGCCCTCTGGCAGAAGTCGCCCTCGTCGCTCGTGCGCCAGTGCATCTGCGGCAACATCATGGCGGGAATCGCGTCGCCCTCCGAGTGTCCGCTCTTCGGGCGGGAATGCGTGCCCGAGTCGCCGGTCGGGGCCTGCATGGTGAGCAGCGAGGGGACCTGCAAGATCTGGCATCAGTACGGCGGTGTCCCGGATCTGCGGGCGCCGGAGGCCCAGGCCATCGAAGGCTGCCTCCGCTGCGTCCCTGCAGCCGAGCCGCTCACAGAACCATCGACGAGTCCGAACGGAGGTGTGGCGTGAGCACCGTGTCCAGCACCGACGAACGCATCGGCATGAAGCACGGTGCTGGCGGCCGTGCGATGCGCCGCCTCATCGAAGAGTCGTTCAGGACCGCCTTCACCTTCGAGCCCGAACTCCCCGCGGGCGTCCTCGGCCTGTCCGCGATGGACGACGGCGCGGCGATCCGCGTGGGTGACCGCTGGCTCGTGATGACGACCGACTCGCACGTGATCCAGCCCGTGTTCTTTCCGGGCGGCGACATCGGCAGGCTGGCCGTCTCCGGCACCGTCAACGACCTGGCGATGATGGGCGCCACCGACGTCGCCGGCCTCACGTGCAGCGTCATCATCGAGGAGGGCTACCCGCGCACGGACCTGGAGCGCATTCTCGCCTCCATGCGACAGGCGTGCGACGAGGCGCATGCGCGCATCCTCACCGGCGACACGAAGGTGATGGGCAAGGGCGAGATCGATGGCATCGTGATCAACACGACCGGCATCGGACTCACGCCCTTCATCATCCGCGACTGCACGCTCTCGGTTGGCGACCGGATCATCGTGACCGGCACGATTGGCGACCACGGCATGGCCATCATGGCGACACGCCACGGACTCGCGGTGGACGCGCCCCTCCAGTCGGATGTGGCGCCCATCAACGGCCTCGTGCGGGCGGCGCTGGCGCCAGACCCGCGCGCGATTACCGCGATGAAGGACCCCACGCGCGGCGGGCTCGCGAGCGCCCTGCACGAGATGGCCTCGAAGAGCCGCGTCGGCATCCTGCTCGACGAGTCGGCGCTGCCGGTCCGCGCGGCAACCCGCGGGGTGTCCGAACTGGTCGGCATCGACCCGCTGATGATCGCGAACGAGGGCAAGGCGGTCATGGGCGTGAAGGCGGCGTTTGCCGACGCGGTGCTCGCCGCGCTGCGGGCGCACCCGCTCGGCCGCGACGCCGCGATTATCGGCACCTGCACCGACGAACGCCCCGGGATGCTCGTGCTCGACACCGGCTTCGGCCGTCGTCTTGTCGCGGAGCCGGAAGGCGAACCGCTGCCACGCATATGCTGACCACCGACCGCCCCCTTCGTGTCGCGGTGCTCTGTTCACGCAGGGCGCCCGGCCTGTTGTCCCTGCTCGACCAGCCGACGCGCGGCGCGCGCTTCGAGGTGGTGGCCGTGGTCACCAGCGACCCGCAGTTCGCCGACGCCGACGCCGTGCGGGCGCGCGGCGTCGAGGTGATGACCCACCCGATCGACCTGTTCTACGGCACGCGCGGGTCGCAGGTGTACCGCGACTTCATGACGCGGCGCGCCTACGACCGGGAGACCGTGGCCCTGCTGGCGTCGCACGCGCCCGATCTCCTGTTCCTCGATGGGTACCTCTTCCTGCTCACGAAGCCCATGCTCGAGGCGTACGAGAACCGCATGCTGAACCTGCACTTCAGCGACCTGACGCTTCGCAAGCCGGACCGCAGCCCGGCGTACGCCGGCATCAGGTCCGTGCGCGACGCGATCTTCGACGGCCTGCCGGAGACGTGCGCGACGGTGCACCTCGTGAACGCCGAGCCGGACGGGGGTGCCCCCCTGGTCCGGTCGTGGGCGTTTCCCGTGCCGCCCCTGGTGCACGACGCGCGGCGCTGGCAGGCGCCGGACATGCTCAAGGCCTACGCCTTCGCGCACCAGGAATGGATGATCCGGGCGGCGTCCGGACCGCTGCTGGCCGCGACGACGCAGCTCGTGGTCGAGGGCTGCATCGACCTCGATCAGGCCGGCGCGGCCGAGCCGAGCCGCGCGGTGCCCTGGCTGCTCGACGAACACGGCCGGCTCACCCCGCCCGCCTCCGCGCGGATGCAGGGGATCCTGGAGGGCTACAAGCGGGCAAGCGCTTAGGGAATCTGGAACGTGGAAGTTAGAAGTGAGAAGTGAACTCGAGAACTTCGGAACTGCACTTCAGCAATTAGCGATGTGCGATTAGCAATTTCGTGGTGTCCGTATGAAGTCCATTCTCAGTGAGCGTCAGGATGCGGTGGGGATCATCACCATCAACAGGCCCACGCGCTTCAATGCGATGGACGTGGCGACCGCGCAGGACTTCCGGAAGACGGCCCTGCAGTTCGCGCGCGACGAGCACGTGCGCGCGGTGGTCCTCAAGGGGCTGCCCGGGATGTTCTGCAGCGGCGCCGACCTGAAGTTCATCCGCGACGGCGGGAGCACCGCGGATCTCGGCTACCTGACACAGGCCGAATATCGCCGCCCGCCGGCGGGCACGCCCACGCAGTACGGCGAGGTCTTCAAGCAGATTCTCGAGTACATCCACAGTGCCATCTCCGAAATCCGTCGTGCTCCCAAGCCCTTCATCGCGGCCGTGGACGGTGTGGCGGCGGCTGGCGGACTCGGGATCGCGATGGCCTGTGACCTGGTCATGGCGTCGGAACGCGCGTCATTCGAGTGGGCCTATTCCAAGACGGCCCTCACCGGCGCGGAGAGCACCACGTTCATGCTGCCCCGCCTGGTCGGCCTGCGGAAGTCGCTCGAACTGCTGTTCCTCAACCCGCGGCTCTCGGCCGGGCAGGCCAGGGACATGGGGCTCATCACCTCGGTGCATGCGGTGGAACCGTTCGACGACGAGGTGATGCATGCGGCGCTGCGGCTGACACAGGGGCCGCCCAGGGCCTACGCGGTCGCGAAGGAACTCCTGAACCAGGCGGCGGGCATGGACCGGCTCGACGACCATCTCGACCGCGAGCTGGAACAGCTGACGCGTGCCGCCAACGGTCCGGAGTTCGCGGAGGGCCTGCGCGCGTTCTTCGAGAAGCGGAACCCGGTCTTCACCGACGAGGCCGCGCGGGCCGGACACGGAGTCAAACGCCATGCATGAGTACTCGATCGTCCAGGCGATGTTCGACCAGATCGAGGCACAGGCGCGGCAGCGCAATGCGGTGGCGGTGAAGCGCGTCTTCGTCCGCATCGGCCGCTCGGCTGGCGTCGACGTGCCGCTGCTCAGGACGGCGTACGACACGTTCCGCGTCCACACCATCTGTGAGGACGCGCCGCTGGACGTCGACGAAGTGCCGGAACGCTGGGCTTGTCCCGATGGACATGGCGATATCCTGCCGGGCCGCCGGCTGACCTGCGACACGTGTGGCAGGCCGGCGCGCATGGCGTCCGGCGACGAGATTGTGCTGGAACGACTCGAATTGGAGGTGCCGTGATGTGCGATTCCTGTGGATGCGGTGACAGCGACATCGTGCCGGTGGCCGTGCACGAACGCATTCTGGCCAACAACGAACGTGCCGCTCGACATAACCGCGAGCACTTCCACGATCATCACGTGTCGGTGATCAACCTGATGGGGTCGCCTGGGGCGGGCAAGACCGCCGTGCTCGAGGCCACCGCGCGCGTGCTCGGGCCGACCAAGAAGCTTGGCGTGCTCGTCGGCGACCTCGCGACGGACAACGACGCCCAGCGCGTCCGCGCCGCCGGCATTGCCGCCGAGGCGATCACGACAGGCTCGGCCTGCCACCTGGACGCCGACATGGTCCACAAGGGGCTCCACCGGCTGGCCTGGCGCGACCTCGACGTGCTCTTCATCGAGAACGTCGGCAACCTGGTCTGCCCGGCGGTCTACGACCTCGGACAGGACGTCAACGTCGTCGCGCTGTCGGTCACCGAGGGCGAGGACAAGCCGCTGAAGTACCCGACGATCTTCAGGAAGGCGGACCTCGTGCTGCTCACGAAGGTCGACCTGCTACCGGTGCTGCCCTCCATCAGCATCGCGCGCATCCAGGAGAACCTCTCCATGGTGATGCCTAAGCCGCTGATGATTCCGATCTCGGCCACGAGCGGCCAGGGGGTGGACGACTGGGTACGCTGGCTGAGCGACCTGAAGCTGATCACGCAGGCGCATGCCGCCGCGGCGCCGGGCCATCACCATCACCATCACGACCACGCGCATCACGGGCACGCGCACAGGCACGGATAGCCGAGGGGTGTCCATGCAGATGACCCTCGCGCTCGCCGGAGTGGCCGCAGGCATCGGGGCGCTGCACACGCTCGCCCCGGACCACTGGGTGCCGTTTGCCGCCCTTGCGCGAGCCGAGGGGTGGACGGCCAGGCGCACGGCGCTCATCACGGCCGCAAGCGGGCTCGGCCACGTCACCGTCTCCGTGCTGCTGGGCGCGATCAGTCTGGTGGTCGGCCTCGAACTCATGAAGGCGGTGGGCGAGCGTCTCGAGCAGGTGGCCGGCCTGCTGCTGATCGGGTTCGGTGTGGCCTACGGTGCCTGGGGCCTGCATCGCGCGATGCGAAGCCGCATCCACGCCCGTGGACACCACGTGCTGCCGGAGCATCATCACCATGCCTCGGATCAGCTCGCGTTCGGGGATGGGGCATCGCATGCGGCGCATCATCACCATCACCACCACCATCACGCTGGCGGTCGCCTCACGCCGTGGACGCTGTTCCTGCTCTTCTCGGCCGACCCGTGTGTCGCCGTGGTCCCGCTCATGTTCGCCGCCGCTCCGCTGGGGTGGGGCAGCACGCTGTTCGTGGTGGGCGCCTACGAAGTGGCAACCATTGCGACGATGGTGGGGCTGGTGCTGCCGACGAGAGTGGCCGTGGCCGCCGTCCGTGCTGAGTGGGCCGACATGTACGGCGACGCCATCGCCGGCGGCGTCATTGCTGTTGTCGGCGTGGCGGTGGCCGTGATGGGCATCTAGCCGCTCGCGAATCGCCACCTATAGACAGGACCGCCTGTCGCCCTTCAGTATCCGTATTCCGCGCTGACGATCCGCCCGCGCCAGTACGGCTGCGGTCCGTCGGGCAGCACCCATTCGGCCTCTGCCGGCGACATCAGGCGCACGCCGCTCTTCACGTCCAGTCCAAGCGCGCGGACCCGCCAGGGGGTCTTCAC
>JAXLRA010000017.1:0-84999 GCA_046331345.1 Vicinamibacterales bacterium
GCCGTTCTCGGTGGGCAAGCACCGGCTGCGCGAGGAGATGCTGGGCAGCATGGCGCGCAAGCACCGGGTACCGCTGCTCTACGTGAACCAGTGCGGCGGCAACGACGACCTGGTGTTCGACGGCCGCAGCTGCGCCGTCGATCGCGAGGGCGCGGTGTTCGCGCGGGGCGCGTCGTTCGCCTGCGACGTGGTGCTGTGCGATCTCGCGGATCAGCGCCGCATCGGTCCGGCCACGGACATCGTCGCCGAATCGGAGGTGTGGCGGGCGCTGGTGCTGGGCACGCGCGACTACGCGCGCAAGTGCGGGTTCACGCGGGCGGTGCTGGGGCTGTCTGGCGGGATCGACTCCGCGCTCACGGCCGCCATCGCGGCAGAGGCACTGGGCCGTGAACAGGTGCTCGGGGTGCTGATGCCCTCGCCCTTCTCGAGCCAGGGCAGTGTGGACGACTCGCTCGCGCTGGCGGCGAACCTCGGCATCGAGACGCTCACGCTGCCGATCGCATCAGCGATGCAGGCCATGGAAGGCACGCTGGCCGACGCCTTCGCCGGGACAGACCGGGACGTGACCGAGGAGAACATCCAGGCGCGTATCCGCGGCAACCTGCTCATGGCCCTGTCGAACAAACGCGGCGCGCTGCTGCTCACCACGGGCAACAAGTCCGAACTGGCCGTCGGCTACTGCACGCTCTACGGCGACATGTCGGGCGGACTCGGCGTGATAGCCGATGTGCCGAAGACGATGGTCTACCGCGTCTCCCGCTGGCTGAACGACCGCGACGGCCGTGCCACGATTCCCGAGGCGATCCTGACGAAGGCCCCGTCGGCGGAACTCCGCCCGAACCAGACCGATCAGGATTCGCTGCCGCCGTACGACATCCTCGACGACATCCTGCAGCGTCACGTCGAGCGGCACGAGCCGGCCGCCACGATCGTCGCCGCCGGCTTCGACGCCGCGACGGTTCACCGGGTCCTGCGCCTGGTGCGCAACGCCGAGTTCAAGCGCAAGCAGGCCGCGCCCGGGTTGAAGGTGACCGACCGGGCGTTCGGGACGGGATGGCGAATGCCTATCGCGGCGCGATACGAACTCTGAGCGCCGGGGGGGCTCTAAGTGAGAACTTAGAAGTTAGAAGTGAAGTTCGGAACTTCCGAAGTTCATTTCTCCAGTTCTCGAGTTCACTTCTCAGTTCTAACTTCTAGGTTCCGTGTCATCGTCCGCCGCGCCGGCGGGGAACATCGCCGTCTCGGTCGCCGGCGTCGCCGTGCCGGGCGCGTCGCGCCATCTGCGGTGCATCCACAGCCACAACTCCGGATGCTTGCGGACGTACATCTCCAGCACGTCGGTGCAGCGCTGCGTCAGTTCATGGATGGGATCGTCCGTCCCGTCGGGCGGGGGCTCGATGGCGTGCTCGTACACCATCTTGTAGCGGCCGTTGCCGAGCGGCAGCGCGAACAGCGGCACGATGCGCGCGCCGGTGCGCAGCGCGAGCGCGGCGACGATCGGCGTGGTGGCGGCGGGACGGTTGAAGAAGTCGACGTGGATCGCGTCCCGGCTGGAGATGTGCTGGTCGATGAGGATGCCAACCCCCTTGCCCTCCTGCAGCACGCGCAGCGCACGGCGCAGCGTGCCCTGCCGGTAGATGACGCCGTTGCCGGTCCTCGTGCGCATGTCCTCGAGGAGCCGGTGCAGGTACGGGTTGTCGAGCGCGCGCGCCATCACCCACATCGGCTGCAGGCGGAGTCCGTGGACGAGCGCCTGCAGCTCCCAGTAGCCGAAGTGGCCCGTGACGAACAGCACGCCGCGCCCCTGCGCGTAGGCCGACCGCACACGTTCCTCACCCTCGAACTCCACCCGCGCAAGCATCTGTTCGTTGGTCAACGTGCTGAACTTCAGGAGCTCGAACAGCAGCCGCCCGAAGTGCTCGAACGTGGCGCGGACGATGGCCTTGTGTTCGGTGGGCGTGCGCGTGGGAAACGCCGCGGCGACGTTCCGTTCGGCCACGCGCCGGTGCGAGCGGTCCAGCGTGTGGAACGCGAGACCGAGCGCCGCCCCGCAGGCGTCCACCACCGACGGCGGCATGAAGCGCACCACGCTGGTGAGGAACCGGACGCCGGCGTACTCGAGTTTGTGCCGGACCATGGATCAACCGCGCGCGGCCGCACGTGCGGACGCGAGACGCTCGCGCAGCCAGTCGGCGAACGCATCGGACGGGTCGATGGTGGTGAGCAGCGGCGCGGCCAGGAACGGCAGGTCCTGCAGGGCCAGTGATTCGAGGCGCACGGCGTCCTTCTCGGTCGTCAGCACCGCGCCTGCGCCGGCCGCACGCGCAGCGGCCTCGATGCGCGCCACATCAGCCTGCGTGAACCGATGATGATCCCGGAACTCGAGCTGCCCGGCGAGTGTGTAACCCGCTGCGCGCAGGTCGTCGAAGAACCGCTCGGGCCGCGCAATGCCCGCAACGGCGAACACGGGAGCACCATGGTGTGCGTGCACGATTCCGGGTTCGGCCTTCTGCCCCCTGACTTCTGAGCTCTGAGTTCCCGGTTCGACGACAAGGCGAGGCGCACCGAGGGTTCGATTCGCATGGAAGACGCGCGCAACCCGAAGTCTCTCGCCGATCTTCCTGGCCCGCCCGGCGTCTCCTCCGGGCACGATGAGCGCGTGGGCCACCGCCGCATTCGCGAGCGGCTCACGCAGGCGCCCCGCGGGCAGCACGCGATCGTCCAGATCCTGCTCGTCTGCGAGCAGCAGGTCGATGTCGCGCGCCAGTGCCACGTGCTGGAACCCGTCGTCCAGTATGTGGACCGTCACGCCGAACTGACGCTCGGCCGCCAGCCCCGCCTGGTAGCGATCCGCGCACACCAGCACCGGCACCCCCGGAAGCGCTCGGGCCAGGAGCATCGGCTCGTCGCCCGATTGAGCGGTGGATGTCTTCACACCGCCGGGATCGGACACCACGGTGACACCGGGCGCGTGCTGCTCACGCGCATAGCCTCGGCTCAGGATCGCTGGACGCTCCCCCTGCGCCTGCAGGAGCCGCGCAAGGCAGGCGACCACCGGCGTCTTGCCGCTCCCGCCGACGCGCAGGTTGCCGACGCTGATGACGGGGCGGGCGAGGTGCTTCGCCCGGGCCGGCGCGGCGTACCACTTGCGCCGCCACGTCGCAGCGGCGCCATACACCGCGCTCAGCGCTTCCACGATCACTGAACCAGTCGGAACGGACGGACCACGCCGGCAGGAGCCGGCAGCAGGTCGGACACGACGGCCATCGTCTTGTCCTTGGCTCCGCGGTTGGCCTCGACGAGCGCGCGGGCCGCGGCCCCGAGGCTGGCCCGGCGCACCGGGTCGGTGACGAGGTTCCGGAGTTCCTCTTCGAGTTCCCGTTCGGTCTGCACCTGCACGACCGCCTGGTTCACCAGGAACGTCTCGGTGATCTCGCGGAAGTTGTGCATGTGCGGACCGACCACGATCGGCTTGCCGAAGATGGCCGGTTCGAGGATGTTGTGGCCGCCGTAGTCGGCCAGGCTCCCGCCGACGAACACGACCGTCGCAATCTGATAGAGCTGCGCGAGTTCCCCGAAGGTGTCGAGGACAACGACGTCGGTGCGCGGTTCGCTGTCGATCGGCAGGTCGGACCGGCGGGAGACGGTGAACCCTTCGTCGGCCGCCAGTTTCTCGACCTCGGCGAAACGCTCACGCTGCCGCGGGGCCACCACCAGCAGGGCCCCGGGCGAGATGGAGCGGATGCGTGCGAAAGCCCGCAGCACCACGGAATCTTCCGGCCGCATCGTGCTGCCGGCGACCAGCACGACGCGCGACGGGGCGAGCCGGAAGTGCCGCAGCACCAGTTCACGCGGCCGGCCGTGCGAGATGACGGTGGGCGCCGGCAGGGAGTCGAACTTCAGGCTGCCGGTCACCGTGACGCGCTTCGGGTCCGCCCCGAGGTCGATGATCCGGCCCGCGGATTCCTCGCTCTGCATGCAGAAACGGTCGATATCGGACAGCACCCTGCGGAAGAGCGGTCGGACCAGCCGATAACGCGGGTATGAACGTGCGGAAATCCGCCCATTGATGACAACCGTCTTGATGCCCCGCGACCGGCACTCCCTGAGCAGATTCGGCCAGATCTCGGTTTCCATCATTACGAACATCCGCGGCTTCACGACCCCGAGCACCCGGCGGACGGCGAAGCCCCAGTCGAACGGGAAGTAGAAGACCGCGTCGACCTGCTGGAGGTTCTTCTTCGCCACCTGCTGGCCGGCAATGGTGGTGGTGGACAGGAACAGCCTCAGGCGCGGGTATTGCGTGCGGAGGTCAGCAATGAGCGCACGGGC
The DNA here is from genome assembly GCA_046331345.1 of Vicinamibacterales bacterium. Classification (GTDB taxonomy): domain Bacteria; phylum Acidobacteriota; class Vicinamibacteria; order Vicinamibacterales; family CAVVIG01; genus CAVVIG01. The sequence goes on from JAXLRA010000017.1 coordinate 4,333, forward strand.
CGTGAGTGCCTCACCGACCGACACGGCGTGTATCCAAATGGACGGCTCGCCGTCGACGTTGAGCGTGATCGGGAGGTAGCCGAGCCGCTGGGCGAGGCTGCCGACGTACTTCTTGTGACGTACCGCCTGGTAGAGGAAGTACGGCGACAGGAGCACGAGGCCGATAAGCGACAGGACGCTGTACGCGAGATACATCTGCGGGGCTGAAACGGTGATAACACCGTATGGGCCAACGATTTACGAGAGAGAAAGTATACGCGGGCGGTTTGACCCCCCGCAAGCGCGTTCATTACACTTAATTGTTTGTCCGGGCCGGCATAGGGCCCGTCGCAAAGGAGCGCTCTCATGGCGGTACGAGTCGGCATCAACGGGTTCGGGCGGATCGGGCGCAACATCATGCGCGCCGCGCTCGGTAACAAGGACATCGATTTCGTGGCGGTGAACGACCTCACCAACGCTGCCACGCTGGCTCACCTCCTGAAGTACGACTCGGTGCTGGGCAACCTGGACGCAAAGGTGGTTGCCACGGCCGACGGCATCTCGGTCAACGGCGACGAGTTCAAGGTGCTGTCCAAGAAAGACCCGGCCGAACTGCCGTGGAAGGACCTGGGCGTCGACGTGGTGTTCGAGGGCACCGGCAAGTTCACCGACAGGGACGGCGCCGCCAAGCACCTGGCCGCCGGCGCGAAGAAGGTCATCATCACGGCCCCGGCCAAGAAACCGGACGTCAGCATCGTGATGGGCGTGAACGACGAGAAGTACGACCCGGCCAGCCACCACATCATCTCGAACGCCTCCTGCACCACGAACTGCCTCGCCCCCGTCGTCAAGGTCGTCCACCAGGCCTTCGGCATCCAGAAGGGCTGGATGACCACCATCCACTCCTACACGAACGACCAGAACCTCCTCGACCTTCCGCACAAGGATTTGCGTCGCGCCCGTGCGGCGGCGATGTCGATGATTCCGACGACGACCGGCGCGGCCGCGGCGGTCGGTGAAGTGCTGCCGGAGCTGAAGGGCAGGCTGGACGGCTTCGCGATGCGCGTGCCGACGCCGAACGTGTCGGTGGTCGACCTTGCGGCCATCCTCGGGAAGAAGACGACGGCCGAGGACGTGAACGCGGCGCTGCGTGCCGCAGCCGAGGGGCCGCTCAAGGGCATCCTCGCGATTTCCGACGACCCGCTCGTGTCGATCGACTTCCGCGGCAACGCGAACTCGTCGATTCTCGACTCGGCGTACACCAAGGTGATGGACGGCGACTTCGTGAAGCTGCTCGCCTGGTACGACAACGAGTGGGGCTACTCGAGCCGCTGCGTCGACCTGCTGAACCTGCTCGTCAGCAAGGGCCTGTAGCACGCTCGTCCGCAGGGAGGCTTCGATGGCCAAACTCACGATCACGGATCTCAACCTCGCCGGACGCACGGTCTTCATCCGCGTCGACTACAACGTCCCCATCAAGAATGGGGTCATCACCGACGACACCCGCATCCGCGCCACGCTCCCGACGCTCCAGTACGCACTGGAGCAGGGGGCGCTGCCGGTGCTCGCGAGCCACCTCGGTCGTCCGAAGGGCACGCGGAACATGGAGTACTCGCTCGGGCCGGTTGCCACGCGGCTCGCCGAGCTGACCGGGAGAAAGGTGGTCTTCGCGGACGACTGCATCGGTCCGGCGGTCGCGAAGGCTGTCGCCGAGGCGAAGGCGTCGGGCGCGATTGTGCTCCTGGAGAACCTGCGGTTCTACGCCCAGGAGGAGAAGAACGATCCGGAATTCTCCAGGCAGCTCGCCAGCGGCATCGACGAGTACGTGGACGATGCGTTCGGCGCGGCGCACCGGGCCCATGCCTCGGTCGAGGGGATGACGCGCTTCTTCAAGCAGCCGGCGGCGGGCCTGCTGATGGAGCAGGAACTCAAGTACCTCGGCCACGCGCTCGAGGCGCCCGACCGTCCGTTCGTCGCGATTCTCGGCGGCGCGAAGGTGTCGGACAAGATCGAGGTCATCGAGAACATGCTGGGCAAGGTGGACCGCCTCATCATCGGCGGCGCCATGGCCTACACGTTCATGAAGAGCCGCGGCATCCCCACGGGCAAGTCGCTCGTCGAGGACGACAAGCTCGAAGAGGCAAAGACGATCACGGCCGACGCCGCAGCCAGGGGGGTCGAACTCGCACTGCCGGTCGACCACGTGGTGACGACCGCGATTGCGGCGGATGCCCCCCACGAAGTGCTCGACATGGGTGATGCGGCGATCGGCGACCGCATGGGCGTCGACATCGGCCCGAAGACCATCGCGAAGTACGAAGCGCTCCTGAAGGACGCGCACACGGTCGTGTGGAACGGCCCGATGGGCGTCTTCGAACTCGCACCGTTCGCGGGCGGCACCAACGCGGTGGCGAAGGCCGTTGCGGCCGTCTCGGGCACCACCATCGTCGGCGGCGGCGACTCCATTTCGGCCATCAAGAAGTCGGGCATGGCCGACCGCATCACGCACATTTCCACCGGCGGCGGCGCGTCGCTCGAATTCCTCGGTGGCCGCACGCTCCCAGGCGTCGCGGCGCTCGGGGACAAGTAGAACCGGCGAAGGCCTCCATGCGCACCCCACTCATCGCCGGCAACTGGAAGATGTTCAAGACCGTCACCGAGGCGATCGCCTTCGCGAAGGAATTCAAGGCGGTCGTGAAGGACGTGCAGGGCGTCGACATCGTCCTCGCCCCGACGTTCATTGCGGTGCATGCGGTGGCGGAGGCGGTGCGGGCGTCGAACGTGGCGGTGGCCGCACAGGATGTCTACTGGGAGAAGGACGGCGCGTTCACGGGTGAGGTGTCGGCCGGGATGATCCGCGAGGCGGGAGCCGAGTACGTGATCATCGGGCACTCGGAGCGGCGGCGCCTGTTCGGCGACACCGACGTGGCGGTGAACCGGAAGACGCGGGCGGCGATCGCGGCGGACCTGACCCCGATCGTCTGCATCGGCGAGACGCTCGAGGAGCGCGAGGGCGGGAAGATGCTCGCCGTGCTCGATCGGCAACTGAAGGACGGCCTGGACGGACTCTCGCCCGAACAGGTCGCGGAACTCGTGATCGCCTACGAGCCGGTGTGGGCGATCGGCACCGGCCGCAACGCCACGGCCGCGCAGGCACAGGAGGCACACGCCCACATCCGCGGGCGGCTCCGGCAGTGGTTCGGCGCGGATACGGCGGAGAAAACGCGCATCCTCTACGGCGGGAGCGTCAAGGCGGACAACGCGGCGGACCTCGTGCGCGAGCCCGATGTGGACGGCGCCCTGGTGGGTGGGGCGAGCCTCGATGTAAAAAGCTTCGGAGAGATCGTGACAAACAGCCGTCGGGCTGTCGTATAATCGGAATTTCCGAAAGCGTTCAGATGCTCTACTACCTGCTCACAACGATTTACGTGCTCTCCTGCCTCGTGCTGCTGCTGGTCATCCTGCTGCAGCAGGGCAAGGGTGGCGACATGGCCAGCGCCTTCGGTGGCGGCAGCAGCCAGGCGGCGTTCGGCGCCCGGGCTGGTGCGACGCTCCTCTCGAAGCTGACGACGGCCTTTGCGGCGCTCTTCATGCTGGGCGCGCTCGGCCTCGCCATCATGGGTCAGCGCGGCACCAGTTCCGTGCTCAGCAGCGCACCGGCTCCGGTTGCAGCGCCGGCCCCGGCAGCAGCACCGGCGACGCCGCCAGCGCAGGGCGCGGCTCCCGCAGCGGCTCCGGCCGCTGCCCCGGCTGCTCCGGCTCCGGCCACGCCGGCACCGGCAGAGGCGCCGAAGCAGTAAGCTCATTACGTCCTCGGTCCGGTTCCCCAACCGGACGCCACGCGGAAGTGGCGGAATTGGCAGACGCACCAGCTTGAGGGGCTGGCGGTAGCAATACCGTGGGGGTTCGAGTCCCCCCTTCCGCACCAGACTTCGCTCGCCTGACAGCGAGCGAGCTTCGTCCAGGCGAGCTATCCGAAGCCTGCGAAGTCTGTCTCGCCGAAGCGCAAGGCGCGGAGGCGGACATCGAAGGCCCACCACGCGGTGGGCCTTTTCTGTTTCCAGCCCACCGGAGCCTGACGTGAGTAACAGCGTCGACATCACGCCCATCGTGAACGCCGTCATCCGGGTGGCGTCGAAGCCCTACATCGACTTCATCCAGGCCCTGGCCGCGGACGGGCGCATCACGCCGCACGAAATCGAACAACTGAACGAGGACGTCGCCAACCAGCGCCTCATCCTGACCGATCTGGCCAAGGAGGAACTGGCCCGGCAGCGGCGCACCGGCGATGAATGAGGACCCGGAGGCGTCCGACACGGGCGCCCGTGGTTTTGGCGCCGCGATCAGCACGTCCAGCCTGAAGTGGGCCTACCCACGCCGGAGACGCATGACAATCCGGTTGAGACCAACCGGCGTCACACCAAGGTGACGGGCCAGGTCCTTCTGCGGAATGCGCTGTTCCAAATCCGGGTGCGCGTCACGAAAGGCCAGATATCGCTCGCGTGGCGAGAGCGTAAGTAGCTCACGTTCCCGCTGTTCCTTCCGTGCGGCGAACACCAGCAGGAGCCTCTGCAGGGCGCGCGCCCACACCACCGAGCGTTCCGCCATGCGCGCGAGCACCCGGTAGTCCAGCCGCTCGAGCACGGACGGCTCCAGGGCGGTCACGGCGAAGCTGGTGCGCCCGTCCTGGTCGAGCGCCGAGAGGCTGGCGAAGAATCGCCCCTCGTAGGCGAACGACTTGATCCACTCGGATCCGCTCTCGTTCACATACGACAGCTTGAGCAGTCCGTCGCGGACGACGTACACGTACGGGTGGACCTCTCCGTCACCGAACACCTCCTGCTTCGGCCGGTATCGCTTCACCCTCACGCCCTGCGCCACGTCGGCCCAGCCTGGCAGGGGACCTCCAGCGGCGGACTCAAGGATGGTGCGCGACAGATGGGCCTCGGCCATCGCGATTAACCTCGGTGAATGCGAGCGCGGATGTCGCGTCCTACGATGGCCGTCATGCGCAATCGAACCATCGTCACGGGCGCCACGTCGGGCATCGGCTACGAGCTGGCCGTGCAGCTGGCCCGGGCCGGCGTCCACGTCATTGCGATCGGTCGCCAGCCACAACGGCTTGCGGCGCTCGCAGCCCTATCATCCCGCATCGAACCGCTAGCGGTCGATCTCTCCAACCCTGACCGCGTTCACCGCGTGGTCGGGACGCTGGCGGAACGGTACGACGACATCGACGGCCTCATCAACAACGCCGGCATCCAGCACGACCGGCGGTTCGACGACGACACGTACGGGCCGGCCGACATCCAGGAGGAACTGTCCGTCAACCTGACGGCGCCGCTGCTGCTGACCCACGCGCTGTTGCCTGCTCTCAGGCGGCAGCCATCGGCCACCATCGTCAACGTGACGTCCGGCCTGGGCTACGTGCCGAAGCGCACGGCCGCGGTCTACAGTGCGAGCAAGGCGGGCCTCCGGCTCTTTTCCGATGCCCTGCGCGTCCAGACACGAGGCACCTCGGTCCGGGTTATCGAGGCGGTGATGCCACTCGTGGATACGCCGATGACGCGCGGGCGCGGGCGTGGGAAGATCTCCGCGTCCGAGGCCGCAGCTCAGGTGATCCGCGGGATGGAGGACGGGCACGACGTGATCCGGGTCGGCAAGGCACGCGCGCTGCCCCATCTCCAGCGCTGGGCGCCGGCTCTTCTCGAACGGCTGATGCAGGCGACACCATGAAGTACGCCTTCTTCCTCCTGCTCCGGGCCACGCCCGCGTGGCTGTCGCTCACCCGGGCACAGCGACGCAGCGTCGTCGCCGAGCACCTCACACCACTCCTCGAACGGTCGCCAGCGTTGAGCACGCGTCACTTCGACGCGGAAGCGTTCAGCACCGTCTGCAGCGACGTGATGCTGGTCGAAACCAGCGACCCGGCGCATTACTACCACTTCATCGAACGGCTGCGGGATTCACCGCTCATCACGGTGCCCTACTTCGAGCTCGTCCAGATCATTCCCACGATCGAGGACGGCTTCCGGGCATTCGAGGCGGCCGACGGACTCTGAACAGGGGGGCGCCTCAGGCGGGCTGCCCCTCGTCGACGAAGGGTTCTGCGAGCCGTGCCAGCGTCGTCCGGCCGTGCCTGGCCGCGAGGGCCAGCAACCGAAGGAACACCTGCGCCGTGATGAACGCGTCGCCGCTGGCGGTGTGCCGGTCGTGGGGAATGACACCGAACATGTCGCACAGCGCGTCAAGCGTGAAGGACCGGATTGGTGGCCGGCCGGCGAATGCGCCGTCGCGCTCGAGGTGCAGCGTGAGGTCCATGGTGTCCAGGCTGCGGTTGCGCGTGCGCACGCCCCAGTGCCGCTCGCACCCCGCGTCGAGCACGCCGATGTCGTGGCCGATGTGGTGCCCGACGATGACCCCGTCGCGAACGTAGTCGAGGAAGCGCTCGATCGCCTCCGCTTCGTCGATCCCTCGCCGCGCCTCGTCGCGCGTGATGCCGTGCACCTCGACAGCGCTCGTGTTCTGTTCGACCTTGAGGAGCACATCGAACGCGTCTTCGAGCAGGATCTCGCCCGCGCACACGGCCACCGCACCGATCGTGATGATGCGATCGGTGCGCGCGTCGAGTCCGGTCGTCTCGGAGTCCAGCACGACGAATCGCACCTGGTCGATGGGCGTCTCGTCGGTCCACGTCGTGGTGAATGACGACGTATAGCGCTCCAGGAAGCCCGCGGTCGTCATAGATTCGCGAACCAGGGTGTGTTGCCCGTGAACTCGATGAGCCTCAGAATCGAACGGAATCCGCTCTTCAGCACGTGCCGGTCGTGACGGCTCAGCAGCGCCGGTGGCAACTCCGCCGCGCTCGTGCCCTGCGCGATGCCGATGCGCGCCTGCTGCCAGAGCAGGATGCGCAGTGTCTGGGCGGCATCGCGGAAGATCGACTCGTGCTCGGGAAGCAGCGTCCGGGCGCGGGCGAAGCGGTCGAGTGTGGATGTCCCGAGCACGCTCCGCGCCGCGAGGCCGAACACACGGCCGACGTCGACCAGCGGGCGCAGGGCGCTGTGCTCGAGGCGAAAGACCCCGGTCTTCTCACCGGACTCGTCGACCACCGCATCCTGGAAGAAGGTCAGCGGAGGCAGGCTCGCAAGGCAGTCGTTGGCGAGCACCTGGATGAAGTCCGGCTGGACCGCGCCTTCGAGTGCCTGCGCAGCCTCGCGCCACAACGACTCGCGGCCGTGAATTGGCTTCAGGTCGAACAGCGGGCGGGCCAGGTACATCTGGTTCCGCACGGGATCCTGGAGCCAACCCGCGTAGCGCGCCTGCCACTCGGCCGTCGGCGCCACGAGGAAGCCGGGAGCGAACGCGACGTCACCTCTATCCAGGTAGTCGCACGTCGTGAGCGCGGCGGTCACGCGCTCGTAGCACGCGCGGAGCTCCTCGCCCCCCTGCTCGCTCTCGGCGATGAGCACCAGTTGGGGCGCATGCCGGGTGAGCGACTCACCGCGCCCGGACGCACCGCAGAAACACCAGCATGCAGGCGGTGCGCCCTGGCCCACGAGTGCGATGATCCGCTGCACGATGGAGATGTCGGCGAGGGACGCGAAACGCGATGCCCAGTCGACCGCACTCGCGCTGGTCAGGTAGCGAAGGGTCAGCGCCCGTGCGCGATGATTGAGCTGCTGCAGCGCCTGCAGGTCCGGGGCGCGGCGAATCTCGCGCAGAATCGATGCAGGCTGGTCGGCAAAGGCACGGCCGATGTCCCGCACGGTCACCAGGCTATGCAGCCGGCCCGATGGCGAACCGTCCGCCGTCACCGCGAGCACGTCGCTCCCGGCCTCGCCCATGGCCAGCACACCAGCTGTGACGGTGGCCTCTGGACCGACCACCGGCGTCGAATGCTGCACCAGGCTGGCGATCGGAAGACTAGCCTGGCCGGCACCGCCGGCCACCCACCCCAGCACGGCATCGACCGTCACGACACCGACGCTCCGCTGGCCGTCGTCCACGACGGCGATCGCGTCGGAGCCGCTGCCGAGCAGCAGGGCCGCTGCCTCACGGATGGTCGTCTGTGCGTCGCACCGCTCGAGTGGCCGCTCGCCGACCACGTCATGCAGGAACACTTCGTGGGGGGCGCGCGTCTCCCGTGTCCATTCGAGATCGGCGCTCACCGAGTCGTACGCATCGACGAACCGGCGCGCGGACGGATGCTTCAGGACGAGTTCGTCGAACTCCGACTCGGGGAAGCCGTAGAGCACCACGTCGCTCAAGGCCCTGGCCGAGTACAGGCAGTGGCGCGCACCGGTGAAGCGCTCGATGCCCAGCATGTCTCCCGGCCCCCGCACGTCACGCAGCACCTCGTTCCCCTGCGTCTCGTCCGAGAGCGACACGGTTCCCTGCTGAATCACGAACACATGGAGCTTGTGCGGTTCGCCCTGCCAGAGGATGAACTGGCCAGCCTCATAGAAGCGCACGCGCCCCTGTGCCGCCAGGCTAAGCAGATCGGTCTCGTCAATCGCCTGGAAGGGCGGATGCTGCTTCAGGAAGTCGACGACGCGGTAGCGGATCGCTGAAGTGTCCACGGGTGTGGCCACCATAGTAGCGTCCCGACTCATCCGGACGCGAGCCTGACGGCCCGTGCGGGGCCGGCGAACGCTCGCCAGCAGGCCGTCCGCTCAGCCCGACACCTTCGAGCGGACCTGGAACGACCACCACGTGTCCGGGCGCTTCGCGTCCGGCGGCGTCAGCGGGCCGGGCGGCTGCATGGCCTGCACCTCAGGCCGCTGGAGCTTCTTCACGCGCGCGGCCCACGCCACCTCGAGGACAGCCGGATCCGTCACGCGGTTCAGGACCACCGGATAGACCTTGCCGTTGAGCCGGAGTCGGCCCGGATGATCAGGGCCGACACGCTGACACCAGTACTTGCGCGTGCCCACCGAACAGCTGAGGAAGAGATCGCCTGACGGCGTCGACATGCAGTTGAGGTTCACGGAGTGCGGCAGCCAGCCCGCCGTGATCTGCACCTGACAGAGATTCACGTCGTTGGCAAAGCTCCAGTCCGTGACCGGCTCGCGCTGCTCCTCGCCGAGCAGCACGAACCCTGGCACACCCGCACAGGGACACTGCAGCGCCCAGTAGCCACCGCCGACAACCGCTGCGACAACGACCGCCGCACCGAACCACAGAAGAATCCGCTTGGTCATGTGATCCGCCCCTTCGAGCACGCCGCGCGCGAGCGAGCACGCAGACGGCGCAGTCTACACCAGGGCATGGGGCGCGGCGGAGAGCGATCCCCGGTTGACTGTCCCCCGCATGGTGTCAGAATCGTCGACACTGAGGCCTTGATATGTCACGACGACTCTCGCTCTTCGGGGTACTGACCGCGCTCGTCAGCATGGCCGCCGCGGCGGCCGCCTTCCAGGTCACGACAGGTTCGCGTCGCGAACCACAGTTCTCCAACGCCCACGCGGAGTCCTGGAAGTCCACGATCCTGCCCAACCAGCCGCTCTCCCTCCATCGCCACGACCATGGCCGCGCCATCATCGCCCTCACCGACGGCACGCTCGACATCGTGAACGGCAAGGGCGAGACGATGAAGCAGTACACCTGGCAGGCGGGCAAGGCGTACTGGCTCGACGCCGATCCGCCCGGGCAGATGCATGCGGACCTGAACCGGGGCTCGAAGCCACTCGAAGTGATCGTGGTCGAGACACGCCAGTGAAGCCGGCGGGTGTTCGCCTGGTCGCCGCCACGGGCGTCGCCTGCCTCGTGGGGGCCTGGCTGACCGGTGCGCCGATCTCCGGGCAGTCCCGTCCCAGCGCACCGGTTCCACTGACGGACGTGACCGACCGGTCCATCGAGGACCTCCAGGAGGCGATGCGCGCCGGGCGCGTCACGTCGCGACAACTCGTCGATCTGTATCTGGCGCGGATCGACGCCTACGACAAGCGCGGGCCTTCGCTGAACGCCATCATCACCACCAATCCGCGCGCACGCGAGGAAGCGGATGCGCTCGACGCGGAGCGCGCCAGCCGGGGACCGCGAGGCCCGCTCCACGGGATCCCGGTGGTGGTGAAGGACAACTACGAGACCATCGACATGCCGACGTCGGCGGGCTCGATCGCGCTCGCCGGCTTCCATCCGCAGCGGGATGCGTATCAGGTCGCCCGCCTGAAGGCCGCGGGCGCGGTCATCCTCGCGAAGACCAACATGCACGAACTGGCGGCGGGCATCGTCACCGTCGGCTCACGGTTCGGCCAGACACGGAACCCGTACGACCTCGACCGGAATCCGGGCGGGTCGAGCGGCGGCACGGGTGCGGCCGTCGCGGCGAGCTTTGCCGCGGCCGGCATGGGCAGCGACACGTGCGGCTCGATCCGCAATCCCGCGTCGCACAACAACCTCGTCGGCCTGCGGGGCACGCAGGGGCTCTCGAGCCGCGTGGGGATCGTGCCGCTGTCCAGCACGCAGGACATCGGCGGCCCGCTGGCCAGGAGTATTGCGGACCTGGCCGTCATGCTCGACGCGACCGTCGGCACCGACCCGGCCGACCCCACGACCGCAGTCGCCATGGGCCGCATCCCGTCGTCGTACCGCGCCGCGCTCAAGGGCGCGACACTGGCCGGAGTGCGGATCGGTGTGGTCAGGAGCCTGTTCGGAGACGCCGCAGAGGACCGCGAGGTCGGCGCCGTCGTCCAGCGCGCGGTGGACGCAATCAGGGAGGCTGGCGCCGAGGTTTCCGACGTCACGATTCCCGGCCTGGATGACCTGCTCCGCGACAGCTCGATGATCGACGCCGACTTCAAGTTCGACCTCGCCGAGTATCTCGCGAAGGCCGACAACCCGCCGGTGCACTCGCTCGGCGAGATCCTCGAACGCGGACTGTTCCATTCAGCACTCGAGGCGACGTTCCGCGGACGCAACGCCGTCGCGACGCGCGACTCCGAGGCGGCGCGGCGCGCGCGCATCAAGCGTGTGGCGCTGCGCCAGGCCGTGGAATCGGTGCTGGACGGCGAACGGCTCACGGTGCTCCTCTATCCGACGCTGCGCCGCAAGCCGGCGCGGATTGGTGAGGCCCAGGCCGGGTCGAACTGTCAGCTCAGCGCGCACTCCGGCCTGCCCGCCCTGGGCGTTCCTGCCGGGTTCACGGCCGACGGCCTGCCGGTCGGCATGGACCTCCTCGGCGGCGCGTTCCAGGAAGAGGCCCTGCTGAAAGTGGGCTATGCGCTCGAGCAGCGGCGCGGATCACGCCGCGCTCCCTTCAGCACACCGCCCCTCCAGGGCGGCCAGCCGCCGGCACCGCGCACGGCCACCGCGCGGTTCCCGCTACCCGTTTCGTCCGCGGCCGGCGCACGCAGTACGTCCGGAGCGGTCGTCACGCTGGGCAGCGATCCGACCACCTCGCAGCTCTCGTATCGCATCGACGTCGACGCAAGCGTCCGCGATCGCCTCTCCGCGATCTGGATTCACGAGGGCACGACGGCGAAGCCGGGCGCCGCACGGCACCTCGTGTTCGGCGCGGGCATTCCGCTCTCGGGAACGCTGACGCTCTCCGCGGCCGATCGCACGAATCTCGCGAACGCGAACCTGCTGCTTCGCTTCTACACACGGGACGGCGGCGGCAGCGCGGCGGACGTGCCGCTGGTCTTCGGTCCGGAAGCCACGACACGCACGGGCACGCCGCTCCATGCGCCGGTCCTCGCGAACCGGGAAAAGCTCGACGCCGACCTCAACGCCGCACTGACGTCGCTCGAAGAACACCCCAACGACCCCGAGGCCCTCATCTGGGTCGGCCGTCGATACGGCTACCTGTGGCGGTTCCAGGACGCCATCGCCGCCTTCACGCGAGGCATCGATCGATGGCCGGACAACCCGCGCTTCTACCGGCACCGCGGGCATCGCTACATCTCGCTCCGGCAATTCGCGAAGGCGGAGTCGGACCTCGCACGGGCAGCGGCGCTCGTCGCGGGCGCGCCCGACGAGATCGAACCGGATGGTGCGCCCAATCCGGCTGGCGTTCCGCGCAGCACGCTCCAGTTCAACATCTGGTACCACCTCGGGCTCGCTCGCTACCTGCAGGGGAACTACCGTGGCGCGTACGACGCGTACGTCGAATGCCTGAAGGTGTCGACCAACGACGACTCCATCGTCGCAACGGTGGACTGGATGTGGATGACCCTGATGCGCCTCGGGCGCAAGGCCGAAGCGGCGCAACTGCTGAGCCGCATTCAGCCGACGATGGATATCCTGGAGAACCAGTCGTATCACCGCCGGATTCTCATGTACAAGGGGCTCGTCACACCCGAGGCACTGCTCGATACCGCCAGGGCTGATGACACCACGATTGCCACGCAGGGCTACGGCGTCGGCAACTACTACCTGGTGACCGGCAACCGGAGGAAAGCGGTGGAGATCTTCCGGCGCGTCGTCGCCGGCGGTGGCTGGAACGCATTCGGATTCGTCGCGGCTGAGGCGGACCTCGGCCGGCTGAACTGACACGCCCGTCGAAGGCGCACTGGTCTTCGCGGCACGATACTTCCCACGCTGGACGAGGACATGAGCCGAACACCGGGATTCGCTGACATCATCCGCGCGCTGCGTCTTGCGACCGCGTTCGAACGCGACGGCGTGTCCACGGCTGAAGGTCTGGAGCAGATCGACGCCGCGCGTGTGCGTCGCGAGCGGACCGGCCACAGCCGCCGCGACGTGCTGAAAGGGCTTGGCGCCGCCGCTGCCACAGGCGTCTTCGGCTCCACGGTGCTGGCGAAGCCGGCCCGGCCCTCCGCGTCCGTCGGCATCGTCGGCGCGGGACTGGCGGGGCTCGCCGCGGCCGACACGCTCGCTGGAGCAGGGATCGCGGCCACGATCTACGAGGGGCGCGACCGCATCGGCGGTCGCCAGTGGTCGATGGGCGGCACGTTTCCGGGGCCGGTGATGTTCCCCGGTCAGGTCGTGGAACGCGGTGGCGAACTCATCGACACCACGCACACCACGATGAAGGGGTACGCGAAGCAGTTCGGCCTGAAGCTGGAGGACGTCACCAAGGCGTGGCTGCCGGGAGAGGTGACCTACTACTTCGGCGGCCGGCACGTCAGCGAGGCCGAGATCGTCGACGACTTCCGCGCGCTGGTCGATGCGCTGCGGCCGACGCTCGCCTCGCTGAGCAACTACGTCGCCTACAACAGCTACAGCCCGTTCGACCTCGCTCTCGACCAGAAGTCGCTGCTGCAGCTGCTCCATGAAGCGGGGGCCAGCGCGCTCCTGACCGAGGTCCTGGGCACGGTCTACACCATCGAGTACGGCCGCGAGATCGATCGGCAGAGTGCGCTCGGCCTGCTGTTCTTCATGCACATCGACAAGCGCGGGCGCTTCCAGCCGTTCGGCGTGTTCAGCGACGAGCGCTACCACGTCCTCGGCGGCAACGAACAGATCGCGCGGGGCATCGCGGGCCGCCTGCCCCGTCCGGTCACCCTCGGCATGCGCCTGATCGACGTGCGCAAGCTGTCGGATGGCCGGATCCAGCTCACGTTCGATCGCGCCGGCACCTCCATCGTCGCCGTCCACGACGCCGTCGTGCTCACGCTGCCCTACTCGACGCTGCGCCTGGTGAACCTGCATCCCAGCCTCGGCATCCCGGCCTGGCAGCAGCAGATCATCCGATCGTTCGACTACGGCACGAACGCGAAGCTGAACGTCGGGTTCACGCGGCGGATCTGGGGCGACTATGGCAGCGAGGGTTCGAGCTACTCGGACCTTCCGAATCACCAGTCGACCTGGGAGCCGAACCCGACGAACGCCACGCCCGGCAATGCGGTGATGCTCGACTACGCGGGCGGCGCGCGCGGCGCTCGGCTCGATCCGACCCGCGTGCAGGCGGAGGCGCAGGCCTGGCTCACCAACCTCGACACCGTATGGCCCGGCGCGGCGGCGGCCGCGAAGCGCACGACGGGCAACAAGCTCGTCGCGCACCTGCAGCACTGGCCGAGCGACCCGTTCAGCCTCGGGTCGTACACGTCGAACCCTCCGGGCTACTTCACGCAGTGGGAGGGCCGCGTCGGCCTGCCGGTGGGCAACGTGTTCTTCGGCGGCGAGCACACCGACTCGTTCTACGAGTGGCAGGGCTTCATGGAAGGCGCCTGCAACTCGGGCATCCGGGCCGCGGGCGAGCTGCTGGATAGCCTCTAGATCCGAACCACCCCACCCACGCGGTAAACGACGCGTCGGGCCCACATGGATCGGCTCATCCGTGGTGTAGACTCGCTTCCCGACCGGGCACACCGGGACGCAAAGGAGACGCGATGGCCGAGAGCGGACAGTCCTACGCATCACACACGCGCTGGTATCCCCTGGTGCACTTCGTCCTGTTACCGCTGTTCACGATCAACTTCTTCGCCGCGGCGTGGGCGGCTGTCAGGAACCCCTCGGGCTCCTCCGCATGGGGCGCACTGATGGCACTCGGGATCCTTTTGCTGCTCTTTGCCGCCCGCTTGATGGCGCTTTCCGTGCAGGACCGCGTGATCAGGCTGGAGGAACGCCTCCGCATGCGCGAGTTGCTACCGGCCGACCTCCAGGCTCGCATCGGAGAAGTGACGCGAGAACAGTTCGTCGGACTGCGCTTCGCGAGCGATGCGGAACTTCCGGCGCTCACGCGTCGCGTGCTCACGGGCGAACTGAAGAGCCAGGTGGAGATCAAGAAGGCGGTCACCGCATGGCGGGCCGACCACCTGCGGGCGTGAACACCCGCGAGGCAGCCGCGCAGCAGGCGAACGACTCGACAGCCTGCAGGGAGGCACGACGTGGGGTCCGCCTTCAGGCGGACCGGTACAGGTCCGGCTAAAGCCGGACCCTACGTTCAGTATTGAGCTGCATGGATTTGCGAGCGGCATTACCCCGCCTGTCCCAGCCACCACCCCCACGCGGTGAACGTGGCAAACGCTCCGACGGTGGTCCACAGGATCACGCGCGCGACCCAGGCTGCGCTGCCGCCCATGCGCTCCGCGAGGAACGACACGTTGCTCGCGCTGGGAAGAGCCGCCAGCAGAATCAGCGTGTGCTGAACGGCCGCGTCCAGGGTGATGCCCGCACGCGATGCGAGCTGAATCACGAGCCACATCAGCAGCGGATGCCCCACGAGCTTCGCCGCGACGAACGCCGCGATCGGATGACGGTGCTCGGCCGCCGGCGGCTCGACGCGCGGGCGCGCCAGGATGCCGCCAATCGCAAAGAGCGCGACCGGCGTCGCAGCGTCGGCCATCATCCAGATCGGCTGACGCCACGTCGCACCAGGTGCCACCTGCGCAACCGCGAACGCCATACCGGCAAGGATCGCCCACAGCATCGGGTTGGACGCGACGCCGGCCAGCGCATGCCGGAATGCACGCCCCGCCCTCGACCAGTCATGGCCGTCCAGGGTGGACGTCGCGACGGACAGCGACGTCGTGGCCACCATGTCGAAGAGCACGATGGCCACGGCCGGCGTGG
This sequence comes from Vicinamibacterales bacterium, assembly GCA_046331345.1. Classification (GTDB taxonomy): domain Bacteria; phylum Acidobacteriota; class Vicinamibacteria; order Vicinamibacterales; family CAVVIG01; genus CAVVIG01. The sequence continues at coordinate 19,792 of JAXLRA010000017.1, forward strand.
CGGCCCGCGTGCCGAGCATCGAGACGACCAGCGGCACACCCATGAAGCCGGTGTTTGGAAACACCGCGGCGAGCGAAACGAACGACAGGTCCTTCCACCGCATCCCCTGCGTCCGCCCCATCGCCATGAGCAGCGCGTAGAGCACGACGCCAACGAGGCCGTAGATGGGCAGGAACGGCTGGCGTCCGAGCGTGGCCACATCGAGCCCCGCGCCGAACTTGAACAGCATGCAGGGCAGCGCGATGAACAGCACGAACTGGTTCAGCGCCCGCACGGCGGGAACCGGCGTCCACGTGCGCCACACGCAGGTGTACCCGGCTGCAATCAAGGCAAAGAAGGGGAAGGTGATCTCGAGGATCGCCCGCACGACGCGCCTACCGCCCCGCGGCCTTTTCCTCGGCGCGCGCCCCCCGGAGCATGTTCGCCATCGAGTAGTTGCCTTCGTGGCACGCATACTCGAGCATCGGCTCGGTCGACGCCCGGAACGGCACCGCGGCGCTCCACGGCCGGTCCCACGTCTCGGCATCGTCGACCGTGAACGTGTAGTCGATCGTGGTCGCGCTCGTCCGTCGGAAGCGCTCGACGACGCGGAGACGAGGACCGGACGAGCGGAAGTGCGTGTGATCGTCGAAGTTGGTCGTCTCGACGACGAGGGTGTCGCCTTCCCAGCGTCCGATCGAATCACCGAGCCACGAAGTGATCCTGGCCGGCAGGTGGGTGCCGCCGATGCGGATGACGCGCGCGTGGTGAATCAGCTCGGAGACGATGAGCACCGTGTCCTCGGTCTGGACGACCTGGTAGAAGTTCTGTCCGAACGGGCTGGGCACGAGCGGAGGCGCTGATGTGGAGACGCCGAACGAGGTCTCCATCAGGCAGCGTTCTGCCAGACCCACCGTCTCCGGATCGTCCAGTGACTGTTCCGGGCGTGCCGCTCTACGGGCCTTCGCGGCGGGCAGCAGTTCAGGGAGACGGCCATCGGGCGGATCGGTGATGAGCGAGGTCCGGCGTGTCGGCACCACCGTCTGCCGGTCCATGTAGGTGTAATCGAGGTCGGGCGCCGTGAGGTCGAATTCCGAGAAATTCTTCCGGAAGTTCTCCAGCCACGTGCGCTCGTACTCCGCAGCCTCGGTCTCGGTGAAGTACGCCGTGTCTCCGAGATCCTTCGGGCGTTCGAGCGGAGTGACGGTGCCGTTCGTCCACGTTCCCTGCAGATCGCGAGCGGGTGTGACCACGCTCTGTGCCGCTGCGGGCACCGAGAAGGACACCATCATCACCGAGGCCAGTACCAGTCGCGGGAGCACCATGCCGCCAGACTATACCGGCCAGGGCTCCAGCGAGTCACGCGACGCGACGGATGAACGAGCCCTGCTCCAGTACTGGCAGCCGCCTCGCTGACCCTCGAGGTAGGCGATCGGTGAACGGTCCTAACGGCTGCGCGTGCACCCGCACATGATGCTGCCGCCCTTGACCTGGATGCCGAGCACGCCGGGATCGAGATCCTTCATCGTCTCCTTCCGCACCGGCGGGTGCGGCACCTTGTTCAGGTCCTTCGCCTTCCGCGTGGTGGGCTTCTTCATGGCTAGCGACTCCTCGAGCAGTAACAGGTGACGCTTCCGCCGCCCTTGACGTTCGTCCCCTTCGCGTCCGGGTTGAGGTCCTTCAGGGAGTCCTTGCGGATCGGTGGCTGGGGCACGCGGTTCGCGTCCTTCGATTTGCGCGTCTGGGATTTTTTCATCGCTACCGGCTCCTCGAGCACCAGCAGGTGCCAGCGCCGCCCTTGACGTTGCCATCGCCGGGGTTCAAATCCTTCAGCGAGTCCTTCCGCACGGGCGGGTGCGGCACCTTGTCCAGATCCTTGGCCTTCCGGGTGTTCTTCTTCATCGTCTCTCCCTCACTCATGTCGAAACGTCAGGCACAGCACGAGGCGAACAGGATGTGCGTGGGGCCGGGAACGTTTGGGGAGTGCGGTCCTCTCGCGTCCCTGTATTCGCCTCGAAGGCGACGGCGCCGAGCGGACGGCAGTGGGGGGAATCAGCCGTCGAACGGCGGAATGATAGATCGATCAGGAACACGTAAGGCAACCGTTCGCTGCAATGGGGCGATGCGCTATGCTGCCGGCGCCGATGAACCGGATATCGCGAGGGACAACCCGGGCGTTGCAGGCGTATGTCGAGGCCTACCGCGGTGGAGTCGGCGCCATCCGCGACATCGACCTGGCCAGGCGGCAGCTGCCGCCGTGGGCGTCACTCGGCGAAGGGGCGGCCGGCACGGCCTATACGCTCTGGCGCCTCGGCGATCGGCGGTCCGCATCGCGCTGGGCCGATGCGGCCCTCGCGGATCGTCGCCGGGCGGCCTTCCACAGCACACTCTGCGACCGCACGCGCGCGTCGTCGCTCATGTTCGGCCGCGTGGGCGTCCGGTGGACCGCGGCGCTCGTGAAGGGCGGCACGCATACGGACCGCTTCGCGAAGAGCCTGGAGGCGGGAGCGACCCGCCTCGAGTTCGCCACCGGAGCCGCCGGGCACCTGCTTGCGTCGATCGTCCTCCTTCGACGCCGGTCCCATCCACGTCTCGCCCGGTGCGCAACCGCGCTCGCCGGGCGGCTCGAAACCGGATTGGTGCGCCGCGGACACAGGACGTGGACGCCGCGCGATGCGACAGGCTTCGCGCACGGGTGGGTGGGCGTGCTGTTCGCGCTGCTCGAGTGGTACCGCTTCAGCGGCGTCGCAGTGCCGTCGCCAGCCGTCGGCGCCCTCACCGCGCTCGCCGGTGCGTGGTCGCCGGACACGGTCCAGACGGAGGCGCTCCAGCCGTCGTGGTGCAACGGGGCCGCTGGCGCCTCGCTGCTCTGGGCACGCGCATTCGAGAGCACGGGCGACCGGCGATTCAGCCGGCTCGCGGCACGCGCCGCTCACGCCGCGGTCCGCACGAGTGGCCGCAGTTCGACACTGTGTTGCGGCGATGCCGGCGTCGGGTTCGCGCTGCTGGCCATGCACCGCATCGACCCGTCGGGCGGCTGGCGCGGGCAGGCTGCCGGGCTCTGCGCGCGCGCCATCGCGCAGGTCGACATGCCGCGCGCATTCGGGCTGTTCCAGGGGCACGGGGGGCTGGTCTGCCTGGCGGCGGATTGTGTGTCCGAGGCGCCACAAGGCTTCCCCGCCGTCGAAGGCTGACGCCTCACCGCACGCACTGAGGCGCGATGAGAGCCGTTCCACCACGCCCGAAGGCGCAGCACTTGGGGATTCATGCCAAAACCCGTACAATCAGCGGGTTCCCCGGAAGGGACCGGGGCACTTCATTACGGACGCCATCATGGACGAGCAGTTCGGTCTCTTCTGGATTCACATCGGCTTCGCGATGATCGTCGGCATGATCATGCTGATGTTCGTGTTCTAGCGACAGCACCCTGGGCTTTCCGCACGCCGGAAAGCCCGCCGCACCCTCCTCGCCAGACCTGCACGCCGAACTCACCCGACCGACGCGCCACGCTTTGGCGCGAGGTCCGGCTCACGCCGGACCTCACCGCGTTACTTCCCGAAGCCGAGCGTGATGCCGGCACTCAGGCGCCAGTAGTCGGGCACGAAATCGCCGCCGAACATGTAGCGGAAGTCGCCGCGGAACGCGGTGTTGTTCCGGAATGCCCGCTCCACGCCGGCGCCGATGTTCGCGACGAACTCGTTGGATGAATCATCGAACGAGTCGAACAGCGGGTCGGTCGAGTCGAGGTCGACACTCGCGTGGCCGAATCCGATCCCGGCCACGCCGTACGGCACCCAGTTGCGCCCGGCAAAGTGATACAGCGCGTTGCCCGTGAAGCTCCACGCGCTGCTGTTCACCTCGATCAGTCCGCTGTTCTCGCTCGACGGCAGGAAGTTCAGTTCCGCCTCGAACGAGACGCGCGGATTCCACACGTAGCCGCCGGCGACGCCGATGGCCCCGGTACCACTGTCGAGATCACCGCTGAAGCCGACGCCAACGAACGGCGTCACCGTCCAGTAGCCGGTGGGAATGGTCGTGGTCGTCTGGCCGGCCGCCTGTGCGGCGGCAGTACCCGTGAGGGCGAGACTCGCAAGCGCGAGTGTGACGGCGGTTCGCAGGATGAAGTGACGGACTCGGACGATATTCTGCACGCGTGCTGCCTCCGTTCGCGCGTAAGTGCGCGGTTACAGGCAGTTGTGCAAGGTGTGCGCCCGCAGGCGCGGACGAGCTGAGGGAGAAATTCGCGGGATCCAGGAAGGCCTCCCGCGATCGAGTCAGGCTACCCGGCGACCGGCTGGGCGGACAACCACTGCAGCGCCTCCGCTTCGACGCGGAAGATCTGCACGGACTCCTCTGATCGACGCCGGCCGTGCTGGGCGTAGCGCTGGGCCACCTGCGCTGGTGCGTCCGCATCGATCAGCACGGCGACGGGACCGCGGGCGCCGTTCCTCGCGGCCAGCTGCTGTCCGCGCTGGACGAGCCACAGCATGTCAGGTTCGGACGGCACCCATGTCGATCCACGCAGGTCGTAGAGCGTCCCGTAGCGCCACGTACCCGCCGTGACCTGACGCTCGCTGACAACGGCAACTTCCTCGACGCTCCACGGGTCGCTGACCATCACGGTCACGCGCCGCTGCTCGTCGTCCCGGGTGACAACAATCGGCATCGAATTCCTTCACTACATCTGGAGTGTGAGCGAGCTGGGGAGTTATCGCCCTAATTAGACAACCAGACTCGACCGCTGTCCAGAGGACCAATGTGGGGGGGACTAACGGGGGAGTCCGGATTGCACCAGACTGCAGGAGTCGTCAGCGGCGTCGTGCAGGCGGGTCGTTGGCCATCAGGCGTCGCAGGGGATTCACGGCGACCCACAGCAGCACCACCGTGGCCGCGCACATCATGATCAGCGAGGCGACGGCGGCATCAACCGACACGCGCCAGCGGCTCACGTTGCCGATCATCGGACCGGCGAAGAAGATCGCGCACACCAGCGCGGTCCCCCTGCCCCACCCGAGAAGGGTCAGCGCACCTCCTGCGGGCACCACACCGAATCCGAGCATGGCCTCCACATACCCGAGCAGCGGACCGGGACCGCTCGCGTGGAGCAGCATCCATCCGAACAGCACGACGAGCAGCACGTAGGCATGCCGCACGGCTCGCGGGGCGCGGGCGACGACGGCGCCGAGACCAATGGCTTCGAGCGCGAGCCAGCCCGCGCTGTAGGCCGCCCAGGGAATCACCGCCAGCCCGGCTCCCTGCCAGGCCCCGATGATGATGAAGCCGCCGGCGGTCACGAGATAGCCACGGAGGGTCGGCGCCTCGTGCCCGGCGATGGGCAGCGCCTCGTAATCCCTCAGCCAGGTCATGAGCGTGACGTTCCACCGGCGCCAGAACTCGCGAATGGAGTCGGCCGTGAACGGACGCCTGAAGTTCTCGAGGTAGCGGAAGCCGAGAATCTTGCCGAGGCCGATGCCGACGTCAGAGAAGCCCGACACGTAGTAGTAGACCTGCAGCGCGGCGCACACCGCACCCACCCAGGCCACGTCGACCGAGAGGCGTGTCACCCGGAGCGCGAACGCATCGCTCGCAACGGACCCGAGGGGGCCGGCAACCAGGTACACCTTGGTCAGCCCGGTCACGATTCGGCGGACGCCGTACGAGAAGCCCGCCATGCTGATGTCGGCCCGGGCCACCTGCTCCGCGACTTCGTGCGCGCGCGAGAGCGGCCCCGCAGGGAACACCGGCAGTTGCACGAGATACAGCAGCGACGCGCCATGGTTCCTCGGGTCGGCAGTCCCGGCACGCACATCCGCCAGGTAGGCGATCGCATGGCAGACGAAGACGCCCACGCCGAGCGGCAGCCCGGTTCGTCCGAGCCCGGGCCAGATGGTGGCGGCGAAGAGCGCCAGCTCTCCCAGCACAGCGATGGTCAGCACCACGCGCGCCTGCGACGGCCGTTCCCGCACGGCGCGCAGCACCAGCGCGCACCCGTGCGTGACCACGGCCGCGACGACCAGCAGCAGCACGCCACGCCAGCCAAGCAGCCACGCAACAGTCGACCACGCAATCAGTCTGAAGGTCCACGCTGTGGCGTGGGTGGAGGTGAGGCGCGACAACCTGCTGATCTTAGCGCGGGACCGGGGCCCCTGGGGCAGGGGCAGGGGCAGGGGCAGGGGCAGGGATCGGGGGACGGGGGATCAGGGACTTGGGATCAGGGACTGGGGAGCAGGGACCAGAAGTCAGAAGTCAGAGGTTGGAGGTTGGAGGTTGGAGGTTGGAGGTTGGCAATCGGTCGTGGCAATTCTGAGTTCCCAATCGGCAATCGGCAATCTGCAATCTGCAATCTGCAATCTGAAATATCAGTGCTTTGCCCCGTCGAGGATCTCGCGGACGCGATCCGAGAGCTCCTTGAGGGTGAACGGCTTCAGCAGGAACTCCGCATCGGACACGCCTTCGCGGTCGAGGGCGTCCTGCACGTAGCCGCTCACGAAGAGCACGCGCATCCCGGGCCGTCGCGCGGCGAGCGTCCGCGCGAGAACGGGGCCCCGCATCTCCGGCATCACCACGTCGGTCACCAGCATGTCGATCGGGCCGCCATGCGCCGCCGCCAGCTCCAGTGCGGCCAGGCCGTTCTCGGCCACGAGCACGGTGTAGCCGCTGCGTTCGAGCGCGAGGCGGGCGAGCTTCCGCACGCTCGTCTCGTCCTCCACGAGCAGGATCGTCTCGTGCCCGCGGGTGAGGGTCGTCTCGGGTTGTGATGCGGCGCGCGGTCCGCCGACCGGCTCGACGCACGGCAGCCGGACGATGAAGGTCGCGCCTTCGCCGACGCGGCTGCGGACGTCGAGATGCCCGCCGCTCTGCTTGACGATACCGAAGGCCATCGAGAGCCCGAGGCCGGTCCCGCGGCCCGGTTCCTTCGTCGTGAAGAACGGTTCGAACACGCGGGCCATCACGTCCGGCGTCATCCCGTGTCCGGTGTCGGCCACCTCGATATCGACGTAGGCACCCGGCGCGAGATGGGGATCGACGGCCGAGTCAGGGCCATCGAGCCGGACCGGCCTGGTGCGCACACTCAGCTGGCCGCCGTTCGGCATGGCATCCCGTGCGTTCACCGCCAGGTTGAGCATCACCTGCTCGAACTGCGTGGCGTCCACCCGCACGTATCCCGCATCGTCTGCAAGCTCGAAGGTGCAGCGGATGTCCTCGCCGATGAGGCGACCGAGGATGGCTTCGAGCTTCGCAATGAGCGTATTGACCGGGACGACCGCCGGCGCCAGCACCTGCGCCCGGCTGAACGCGAGCAGACGCCTCGTTAGTGCCGCCGCGCGGGAACTGGCCTCGCCGATTTCCGAGAGAAGGCGCGTCGCCTCGAGGCCGCCGACGTGCGACTTCAAGAGCTCGGTGTTGCCGCTGATGACCGTGAGGAGGTTGTTGAAGTCGTGCGCCACGCCGCCGGCCAGCAGCCCGATGGCTTCGAGCTTGTGGGCCTGACGCAGCCGATCCTCGAGTTCAGCACGCGCCGTTTCAGCGTCCCTGATCTCGGTGATGTCCTGCGTCACGCCGTAGGCCGCGATGGCGCGCCCGTCGGGACCGAACATGAACTCGGCGATCACCCGCACCCAGCGCTCCTCGCCAGCGAGCTGCATGCGGTGCTCCATGTCGAAGCGCGACCGCGATCGGATCGCCGCCATCCACGCCTCTTCCTGGCGGCCGCGGTCCTCGGGATGGATCAGCGCAAAGAGCTCGGCGAAGGTGTGCGGACCGGGTGTCCACCCGAGCAGCCGCGCCCCCTCGCGGGACGGTGTGAAGGTCTGGGTCCCGAAGTCGGCGCGCCAGCTGCCGGCACGCGTCAGGGCCTGGGCGCGGTCGTGGGCCTCCTGGGTTTCACGCAGTGTCAGTTCGATCTGCTTGCGTGCGGAGATGTCGTCGCACGCGATCACCGCCATGCGGCGCCCGTCGATCGTGAGCGGTGAGAGCCGGACGCCCAGCCAGCCCTGACCAGGCAGCGCGGGGCAATGCACGTCCAGCTCGCAGGAGTCCAGCTGGCCGGCCAGGACCTGCCGGAGTCCATCGGCCACCCGCTCTGCCTCCGGGCACACCGACGCCTCCGTGTCCGCGCACAGGGTGAAGATGTTCCGTCCCTCGCCGGCCTCAGGCCCGGGCAGGACGGTCGATTCACGCCACGCGGCGTTCACGGCCACGATGGTGCCGTCGGGACCGACCACGGCCAGACGGAAGCGGAGTGCGTCGGCGGCGTCACCGGCAACGTCAGACCAGTTGATCCGGTGGTGGCCTCGCTCGGCATCGCGAGGCGCCGGATTTCCGGAAGAGTGATCGGGTGTCACGAGCGTCCTGTCGTGCGAATCCTTCGACTTTCCCACGCAAATCGACCTGACCGAGTTACGGTGATCGCCGGGATCCACGCAGTCCCATCACGAATCATGCCGCCTGTTTCTGCCGGATTCGCGGCACGGGACAGGTCCGCACCGCAGCGACGACGCCGGCAGGCGATAATCCCGTATCGCGTTCCCACCTCCTCGTGCCCATGTTCATGCCGCCGATGTTCTGGTCATCGGTGCCGGCGCTGCCGGACTCGCCACGTCCATCCTTGCGCGACGGGCAGGGGTCGGGTCGCTGCTGCTCCTCGACGGGGCCCGGCGGCCCGGCGCCAAGATTCTGGTGAGCGGCGGCGGGCGCTGCAACGTGACCAATACACGCGTGACGGACCGTGACTTCCACGGCGGATCCCGTGCGTCGATCCGCCAGGTCCTCAAGAGCCTGCCGGTCGAGCGCACGGTGGCCTTCTTCGCCGAACTCGGCGTCGCGCTCCACGAGGAAGCGCACGGCAAGCTGTTCCCGGACACCGGCCGCGCACGCACGGTGCTCGACGCGCTGCTCACGGGTGCGGGCCGGCTCGGCGTCGAGCGGCGTGACGAGTGCCGCGTCACGGCCATCCAGCCCCGCGACGACGGCTTCGACGTCCTGACGACCCAGGGCACGCTGGCCGCTGCACGTGTGGTGCTGGCCACTGGCGGTCAGTCGCTCCCGAAGAGCGGTAGCGACGGATTGGGCTGGAGCCTGGCCCGGCAGCTCGGGCACACCATCGTGCCGCCCGTGCCCGCGCTGGTCCCGCTGCTGCTCGGCCCTGGCCCGCTCCGCCACGAGCCGCTCTCCGGCATCGCGCACGAAGTGGAGATTGCCGTGCGCGTCGACGGCCGCATCAGCACGCGCGTGAGCGGATCCCTGCTCTGGACGCATTTCGGGATCAGCGGCCCGGCGGCCCTCGACGTGTCCCGGCACTGGACGCGGGCCACGGCCGAGGGTCGCACGGTGGCGCTGACACTCAACATGCGGCCGCCCCTCGACTTCGAGCGGGCGGACGCCGCGCTGCTCGACGCGGCGCGGGCGCGCCCCCGGTCGACGCTGGCCACGCTGCTCGCGCAGTGGGTGCCCGCCGGGGTCGCGGACGCGCTCCTCGACGCGGTCGCGATCCCGCGCACGCAGCCAGCCGGTGCGATCGCGCGCGACGCGCGCCGCCGTCTCGCGCACGCCCTTGTCGAATGGCCGCTGCCGGTGACAGGCACTCGCGGGTATAACTATGCGGAAGTCACGGCAGGCGGCGTGGACCTGTCGGAGGTGAACCCGACGACGATGGAGTCGAGGGTGTGCCCGGGGCTGTTCCTGGTCGGCGAAGTGCTCGACGTGGATGGACGGCTCGGTGGATTCAACTTCCAGTGGGCGTGGGCGAGTGCGGCGACGGCTGCGCGGGGGCTGGCCCAGCGCATGGCGCCACCGCAACCACTGGCTCGCTGAGCCGAACGAGGACATGGACATGACAACAGACAAACGTGGTGTGAACCGGCGAACCTTCGTCACCTCGGGGCTTGGTGCCGCGCTGGCCGCGGGCGTCGCGTCGCGCGTCGACGCCGCGGAACCGACCGCAGCCGAGAAGGCCAACATCCAGGTCGTGAAGGATTTCTGCGCCGCCTGGCCCAGTCACGATCTCGACCGCATCGTCGCCTTCTTCGCCGACAACGGCTCCTACCGCATGACGGAGACGATGGAACCGACGAAGGGCCGCGACGCGCTCATCGCCCGCATCAAGCAGATCATCAACAACGTCACGCAGTTCGAGATCCTCGACACGTGGGCGCGCGGGCCGATGGTCATCAACGAGCGCATCGATCGCTTCACGAACTTCCAGCTGAAGAGCTGGCACGGGGTCGGCGTGTTCCTGGTGAAGGACGGCAAGATCGTCGAGTGGTACGACTACACGATTGGATCGGAACGCGCCTGACACGCGATCGGCCCTTCGACCTCGGCGATCGACGTCCATAAACGTTGCGCAAAGGGGCGTGCGCTCCCGGTTGGCAACGGTACACTGAGGCATGCCCGCACGACCGGCGCTCACAGGCGTCCTCGCATCGGCCGCGTGGTTGGCGCTCGCGTGCGTCACCGCGCACGGGCAGGCCCTCGATGTGCCGTCGCACCTCTCCTTCGACGCGGCACTCACGTATGCCACGTCCCACAACCGGGCTGTCGAGGCGGCCCGGCGTGGACGTGCGATTCGCGAAGCGAACATCCGTGCCGCCGCGCAGCGGCCGAACCCCGAGCTTGGGGGCGAGGCGACGCGAGACACGCCGCATCAGTCGCTCACCTTCGGCCTGCCGATCGAAATCGGCAGCCAGCGCCGGCGCCGCATCGATGTCGCCCGCGAGGAACTCTCGCTGGCCGACGTCGACGTCCAGGCCAGCCTCGCCGCCATGCGGCGCCAGGTGCGCGAGTCCTTCTACGGCGTCCTCGCGGCCGACCAGCAGGTGCAGAATGCGGAAGCCGTTCGCGATATCGCGGTCCGGCTTCGTGATGCCACGCAGGCGCGGTTCGAGGCCGGTGCGGTCCCACGCCTCGATGTCATGCAGGCTACCCTGGGCGTGAGCCGGGCCGAGGCCGACCTCGATCTGGCGAGGAGCACCAGGCTCGCGGCGCAGGCGGCGCTCAACGCGGTGCTCGACCTTCCACCGCAGCAGCAGATCACGCTGGCCGGCTCGCTCGACGATCACACGAACACACCGCCTTTCGACACCACGCTGGACGCGGCGCTCTCGACGAATACGGAGCTGGTCGGCCTCGATCGTGAGATCGCGGTCGAGGGCCGGCGGCTCGAGCTGCTCCGCGCGCAGCGGACTCCGGTGCCCGTGTTCTCGGCAGGCGCGCTCTTCAACGCGCCCGGCGAGTTCTCGGTGGCGCCGTCGGCGTCGTTCAGCGTGGGTATTCCGCTCTTCAGCCGCAACCAGGGGGAGATTGCCGCGTCGCTCGCCACGGCTGCGCAGCTCCGTGGCGCGCGCGACGCAGCCCGCCGTCGCGTCGAGAACGCGGTCTGGGCCGCCCAGCAGCAGGTGGACACCGCCCGGCGACGGGTCGCCACATTCCGGCGGGAGCTGCTGCCGGTCGCCACCGAACTCGAGTCGCTCTCCGAGGAGAGCTACCAGGCTGGACGCACCTCGGTGCTCGGCGTGCTCGACAGCCAGCGCAACCTGCGCGACATCTCGCGCGACGCCGTGCAGGCGCTGCTCGACCTGCATCTCGCCCTTGCCGAACTGGAGGAACTGCGTGGATCGCCGCTGCCCTAGACCTCCGCGTGCCGCCCTGCTCGTCAGCGCGGCACTCGTCCTCCTGAGCGGCGCGTGCGCGCGTGAAGCCGCGGAGCCGGACGAGGAGGCGGACGTCACACCCACGATCACGGCGGACACCATCGCCGTCGCACGCCGCGACATCGCGCGCGACCTCGTCGTGCGCGGCACGCTCACCGCGCTGCCGAACGAGGACGTCCGTGTCAGTTCGCTGGTCCCCGGCCGGGTGGATGCGCTCACGGTCGCCGAGGGTGATGCCGTGGCGAAGGGCCAGGTCGTGGCACGGATCGACACGCGGACGGTCCGCGATCAACAGCGGCAGGCCGAGGCGCAGCGGAGCCAGGCCGCGGCGCAGGTGGACACCGTCCAGCGCAACCTGACGCGCACCGAGCAGCTGTTCTCGCGCGGCGTGGCCGCAGGCAAGGAAGTGGAGGACGCGCGCGTGGCGGTGGCCGAGGCGCGGGCGGCACTCGAACAGGCAGAGGCCGCGCTCAGCACCGTCGCCACGCAGCTCGATCGGGCTGAGATACGTTCGCCAATCGCCGGCCACGTGGTGAAGCGCATGGTGAGCGTCGGCGAACAGGTGGACGGAACGGCCGGGGCCCCGATCGTCGAGATCGCGAATCTCGAGTGGCTCGAGCTGGCCGCCAGCGTCCCGGCCAGCGAACTGCCCTCACTCACGGTCGGCCAGACGGTCGCCGCCAGTTCAACCGTGTACCCCGATCGCACGTTCCCGGGCAGCATTGTCGCCGTGGCTCCGTCGGTCGACCCGGCCACCAATACGACGCTGGTGCGCATCCGGATCCAGAACCGGGAGCGGCTGCTGAAAGTCGGGATGTACGCGGAGGCGCGGGTGCGGCTCGAGGCCCATCCGCAGGCGCTCGTGGTGCCGCTGGCGGCGCTCGCGCGCGATGCCGAGGGTGCGGCGGTCTACGTGGTGCGCGGCGACGTGGCGACGCGAACCGAGGTGGGCACCGGCCTCGAACAGGGCGGCGAGGTCGAGATCGTGAAGGGTCTCGAGGAGGGCGCGCGCGTGCTGGCCAGCGGCGTGCACGGACTCGGCGAGTCGGTGAGGCTCGCGGCCCCGAAATGACCGTCGCCGGCTTCGCCGTCCGGCACGCCAGGGCCGTGCTCCTCGCGGTGCTGTTCTCCGCGGTCGCGGGTGTCTACGCGCTCATGGTCCTCCCGAGCGGGATCTATCCCGAAGCGGAGTTCCCGCGCATCGTGATCATCGCGCATGCGGGCGACCTCTCGCCGCAGATGATGACCCTCGGCGTCACACGCGTCCTCGAAGGGGCGGCGCGCGAGGTGCTCGGTGTCCGCCGTGTCCGATCCAAGACGATCCGCGGCGCGAGCGAGATCTCGGCGCAGTTCAACCCGAGCGCCGACATGCAGCAGGCGCTGCAGTTGATGCAGGGGAAGATCGACGAGGCCCGTCAGGATCTGCCGCCGGGCACCGACATCGTCGTCGAGCGGATGACGCCGACGGTGTTTCCCATCCTCAGCTACAACCTGACCGGGAAGATGGCAGCGGTCGATCTCGCCGACGTGGCGCGCTTCGACGTCCGGCCGTTGCTCTCGCGTATACCCGGTGTCGGGCGCGTCGACGTGACCGCATCCGACGAACGTGAGGTGTCGGTCATCGTCGATCCGGTGAAGCTGAATGCCGCGCGCCTCTCGCTCGACCAGGTGCAGGAGGCGCTCAAGGCCGGAAACCAGATCGCGTCGGTCGGCCGGCTCCCCCAGGACCACCGGCAGTTCCTCGTGCTCGCCTCGTCGGAACTCGCCAGCCTCGACGATGTGAGGCAGGTGGTCGTGGCGTACCGCGAGGGGGTTCCGGTCTATCTCGGCGAAATCGCGGAGGTGCGGGAAGGCACGGTCGATCGCACCACGCTCATCAGCGGCTCTGGCGAGCCGGCGGCCGTGGTGAACGTCTCGCGGCAGATCGGCGGCAACATCGTCCAGATTGCGGAGGCGGTCGAGCAGGCGCTCAGGGAGGCGGCCCCGTCGCTTCCGCCGGCACTGCGCATCTCGAAGGTCTACGACCTGGCCGCCTTCGTAGGCGATTCGGTGCGGAGCGTGCGCGACGCGATCCTCATCGGCAGCATCCTGGCCGTGCTGGTGCTCCTGGCGTTCCTCCGCGACTGGCGGGCCACGGCGGTCGCCGCCCTGGCACTGCCACTCACCATTCTCGGCACCTTCGGCATCCTCAGGCTCGTCGGCGGCACCATCAACCTCATGTCGATGGGCGGCCTCGCGATCGCCATCGGGCTGGTGATCGACGACGCGATCGTCGTGGTCGAGAACATCCATCGCCATCTCGGCCGGGGCGAGTCGCCTGGGCACGCGGCGATGCGGGGGACCGATGAACTCGTGGCGGCCGTCATCGGGTCGACACTGACAACGGTCGTCGTGTTCGTGCCGCTCTCGATGCTCGAAGGCGTGGTCGGCCAGTTCTTCGCGGCACTCTCGACCACGCTCTCCGCCGCTGTATTGCTGTCGCTCGTCTATGCGGTCTTCTTCATCCCCCTGCCAGCCGCGCGCTTCCTCCGGCCGACGCGCGCCCATCAGGACGAGGGGCGTGGACGACTCGCGAATGGGTATCGGCGCGTGGTGGCGGCGGTGGTGACGCGGCCGTGGCGCGTGATTGGTGTCACCGCCCTGGTCGCCTCGCTCGGCGGCTGGATGTTCCTGCACCTCGAAACCGGCTTCCTGCCCGAGATGGACGAGGGTGGCTACGTCGTCGACTACGTCACGCCGCCCGGCACGTCGCTCCAGGAGACCGACACCATGCTGAAGCGCGTCGAGGCCATCCTGAAGGACACACCGGAAGTGGACGCGTTCACGCGGCGGACGGGCACCGAACTCGGGCTCTTCGCCACCGAGCAGAACTCCGGCGATTTCGTCGTCCGGCTGAAGCCGGTCGGTCAGCGTGAGCGCAGCTCCGAAGAGGTGATCTCGGATCAGCGCGCCCGGTTCGCGCGTGAAGTGCCCGGCGTGGAAATCGAGTTCGTTCAGCTCCTGTCCGACATGCTGGGCGACCTGGAAGGGAACCCGGAGCCGATCGAAGTGAAGGTGTTCGGCGACGACCTGCCGACCCTGCTGGATCTCACGCGGACGCTCACCGAGAAGCTGCGCACCGTGGACGGCCTGGTGGATCTGGTGTCGCCGCGACTCGGCAATCCGGAACTCCAGGTGCACATCGACGCGACCCTGGCCGCACGCGCCGGGTTCACGCCGGAGCAGATCACGACGCAGCTCTCCGCCGGGCTGCTCGGCGCCGTGCCCACGTCGGTGCGACGCGGCGATCGCCTCGTCGATCTGCGCCTGCGCTACCCGGACGCGTACCGGCTCGATCCACAGTGGGTGAAGAACTTCCCCCTCACCACAGCCGCCGGGCTCGTGGTGCCGCTGCAGGCGACGGCGTCCGTGGAGGCGGTGGAGGGGACGGCGCAGCTCTATCGCGAGGATCTCAAGCAGATGCTGCCGATCACGGGCCGGCTGGAAGGTCGCGACCTCGGGTCGGTGGTCGCCGACGTGAAGGCCGTGCTGGCGGCGGAGCGCCTGCCGGTCGGCTACACGTACCAGATCGGCGGGCAGTACGAGAGCCAGCAGAACTCCTTCCGCTCGCTCCTGGTGGTCGCAAGCCTCTCCTTCCTGCTCGTGTTCGGCCTGCTGGTCGCGCAGTTCCGGCGATTTGCCGCCGCATTCGTCATCATCTCGGCCGCGCCGCTCTCGCTGGTCGGCGCGTTCGGCCTGCTGCTGCTGACCGGGACACCGCTCAACGTGTCGTCGTTCATGGGGCTGATTCTGCTCACCGGCCTCATCGTGAAGAACGGCATCATCCTCGTCGATCACGCGATCGCGCTCAGCGAGGGGGGCGTGCCGTGGCGGGAGGCGCTCGTCGAGGCGGGCGGTGTCCGCCTGCGCCCGATCCTGATGACGACACTCTGCACCCTGTTCGGACTGCTCCCGCTGGCGCTCGGGCTCGGGCCCGGGGCGGAGATGCAGCGGCCGCTCGCGATTGCGGTCATCGGCGGGCTGACGGTGTCGACAGTGGTGACGCTGGTGTTCGTGCCGGCGGCGCTGGCATTGGCGGGGCGGCGCGCGGACCGGGAAGAAGGCACGCTGCACGCCTGAAACGGCAAACGGCGGACCGTGAGGTCCGCCGTCTGGTGTCGAGGGTCGGATTCGCTGGCGACTACTCGTCGTCCTGCGGTTCCGCTTCCTTCTTCTTCGCCGTCTTGCGAACGGCGCGCTTGCGCGCGGCCTTCGCGGGAGCCGGCTCGCTGGTGGTCTGCAGCTGCACGAGCCGCGTGGCGAACGTCTTCTTGCCGTGTTCGTCGAACTCGATCACGACATGATGTTCGTTGTATTCGAGGATGGTGCCCTTGCCGTAGTTCGCCTGCTCGACACGGTCACCCTTGGCCCAATTCTTCGGTGCCATTACCAGCGAGGCTCGCGACGTCCGCCGCCACCGCCGCCACGATTACCACCGAACCCGCCGCCACCACCGAATCCACCTTCCGGCTTCGGTCGGGCCTCGTTCACGGTCAACGGGCGTCCCCCCATCTGGTACTGGTTGAATTCGGCTGCGGCCTTCTGCGCCTCTTCGTCAGTCGCCATTTCGACAAAGGCGAACCCGCGGGCACGTCCCGTGGCGGCATCGCGCATCACGCGAACCGATTCGACGTTCCCCGCGCGGCCGAAGAGCTCCTGCAGCTCCGTCTCGCCCGTGGTGTAGGGAAGATTCCCGACGTACAGCCTGCGACCCATACTGGCTCCTCACGCAAAGGTGGCAGGCTCGTCGGCTCGGCGATGGCGTGCAGGAGAGAACGAGACATCGGCAGGAAGCTCGATCGGCTCTCGGCGCGGGCGAAGCAGGCGGGACGGGCCACCAGACCGGCAAAGTATACAACCCTTTTGCAAATCCGCAACGAATCGGGCAATGCCCCACCGAACCTCAGCCGTCTCGTCAGCCCTTGTCCGACAGGCTGGCGATGCGCCCGCTTTCCATCCTGATGATGCGGGTGGCGCCGTGCTCGGCGAACTCCTCGTCGTGCGTCGCGGCCACGATGGTGCGACCTCGCGTGACCAGCTCGCGGACGATGGCGGCCAGCTCGTCGCGGCGGGCGGGGTCGAGCGACGCGGTCGGTTCGTCCATGAGCAGCACGGGCGGGTCCGTGGCCAGCGCCCTGGCAATGGCCACCCGCTGCGCCTCGCCGCCGGACAGCTCGCGCGGCAACGCCGACGCCCTGTGCGCGACCCCAAGCTGTGCCAGCAGCTCCATGCCCCTGGACCGGGCGGCGTCCAGCGCCACGCCGTGGACGTGCACGGGCGCCAGCCACACGTTCTCGATTGCGCTGAGATGCTCGAAGAGGCAGTGGAACTGGAACACCATGCCGACCTTGGCCCGCAGCGCCCGCAGCGCGGCAGCCGGGTGGACACCCCCTCCCAGGGTCGCGCCGTCCACCTCGATGGTGCCGCTCTCGAAGGGTTCGAGTCCGGCCATGCTGCGGAGCATGGTGGTCTTGCCCGACCCGGAGGCCCCCATGAGCGCCACCACTTCGCCCCTCGCGATGTCCGTCGACACCCCGTCGAGGATGGTTCGTGTTCCCCGCTTCAGGCGCAGGTCGCGGAGCCGCACCACCGGAGGCGTCATGCGGTTGGCTGCTTCCATCGCTCCTCGAGCCTCCGCGCCAGCGCCGAGAGCGGCAGCGACATGGCCAGGTACAGTGCGGCGCACAGCGCACCCGGCAGCGCCCAGCTGCCGAGATTCGCCGCGAAGATCTGCGTCTGCTTCGTCAGCTCGACGACCGTGAGCACGGAGACGAGCGACGAGTCCTTCAGCAGGGCCACGAAGTCGTTCGTCATCGGCGCCAGGGCCAGCCGGAATGCCTGCGGCGCACGAATCAGCCGCAGGATCTGCCACTCGCTGAAGCCGAGTGTCCGCGCCGCCTCGAGCTGTCCGCGCCCGATCGCTTCGAGCGACGACCGATAGATTTCGCTCTCGTACGCCGCGTAGTTCAGGGCCAGCCCCAGGAAGGCGGCCACGAAGGCGGGCAGCCTGATGGCGGTGGCGATGCCGTAGTAGAGCACGAACAGCTGCAGCAGCACGGGCGTGCCGCGGGTCACCTCCACGTAGGCGGTCAGCGCCAGCTTCACCAGCGCGTTGCCGTACACACGGCCGCTGGCAATGACGACGCCGAGACAGACCGCGAGCGCCATCGAGAGGCAGGAGAGCACAATCGTGATGAGTGCCGCGCGAAAGAGCGACGGCAGATACCGGCGCGCAGCATCGATGGTCGACATCCCGGCGACGCTGCCGCTGAGCTCGACGCCGCTGACCGGCTCGACCGGCTGGCCGGCGAGCACGCGCTGATAGAGCGACGGCTGGTCCCCGTTCCACACCTGCCACTTCTCGAAGATCCGCTGGAGCGTGCCGTCCTGCATGGCCTGCTGGAGGATCGTGTTGCACCGATCGCGCAGCGCGGCGTTCCCTTTCGAGAGCACACCAACGTAGTGCCCGATGGCCACCGTCTCGGGCTGCACCACATAGCCCTTCACGGTCTTCTGCCGGCGCAGCGCCAGCACGTTGTCGAGCAGCACGGCATCGAGGCGCCCGTTCACCAGGTCCTCATACGGATGCACGTCATCGTCGTAGGAGACAGGGACGACGTTGTTCGTGCCCTGCGCGCGGAGCAGGATCTCGTACGCGGTGGTGCCGCCCAGCGTGCCGACCCGGCGGCCGGCCAGATCGGCCAGTGTCCGGAAGCGGGAGGCGTCCGAGGCGCGCACCGCCAGCACCTCGCGGAACTCGTAGTAGGGCACGGTCACGGACATCGAGGCGCGCAGCGCGGCCGTGTCCTCGATGCCGCTCAGCCCGATGTCGGCATCGCCACGCGCGATCCCCTGCGGGATGGAGGTGAAGGTGATGAAGGTGAACTTCGGGACGCGTCCGAGACCGCGGGCGAGCAGTTCCGCCACCTCGACGTCGAAGCCCTCGAGCCGATCGGGATTCACCGGGTCGGCCTGCACGAAGGGTGCGCCGCCCTCGGTGTCACCCGCCCAGACGAACGGCTGGGCTGACGCCTGTGTGCCTGGCTGCGCCAGCGCCGGTGATGCGTCCAGCGCCAGCACACAGAGCGCCAGGCTCAGGGTGCGGCTCACGCATCGCGAGAAGGACATCGCGCCGCAGTATACGGCACAGGGGAATTGCAGATTTCAGATTGCAGATTTCAGATTGGCGCTCAGACCGCGCGCCGAGTCTCCATTCTGCAATCTGAATTCTGCAATCTGCAATTCAGGAGTCCGACTCAGTCGAACGCGAGCACGGCGAAGATGACCGCCGTGAGCGCGCAGAGTGACGCGACCTTGCCGAAGACCGGGATCTTCGAGGCGAGGCGCATGTCGCCGCGCGCCACCTGCGCTTCGAGCCGCCCCAGAACCGTGACGACCAGGGTCAGGAGCACGACGGCGGTGATCTTCACGTGGAACTGCCACGGCATGCCGGAGAAGCCGTTCCACTTCGTAAACGCCATGGTCAACCCGGTGGCCCACAGCAGTGCCAGCCCAGCCTGGCCGACCTTGCTGATCGCCGGCGGAAAGCGCATCAGCACGCCGCGCTCGCCAGGTTCGGCCCGGGCCACCAGGCCGAGCATCACGATGTTGCCGAAGGAGACGGACAGGCCCATGCCCAGCCCGAGGAAGTGCAGGATCAGGAGTGTGTGATTGAACGCTGTGATGTCCACGGTGTGCCTCGCTGACTGTCAACGCGACGACGCACACGAAACCCCGCAATGACACCGCACCTCACCCCAGCCGTGGGGTCCGCCTTCAGGCGGACCGTTCCGGGTGCCGGAACAGCAGCCCGGCGAACCACGGGCATGCATCAGCCATCGATCCGCGCGAACCGTGGCTGGCGCACGCCGTCCACGTCGATCTCCTCGAAGAACATCCGCCACGGGCGCACCCAGAGGCCCGAGTCGTTGTAGAGCGGCCTGTAGAGCACGAGAGGCTCGAGCGTCTCGCTGTGGCGCACGACGCCCAGCACGTCGTACTCGCGGCCCTTGTAATGGCGGTAGCGCCCGGTCGGCGTCTGCGGAAGCGGGGTCAGGTCGGTGCTGCTCATCACTGGGTCGGGATGGTCCACTCGACGATCTCGGGTGGTGTCTTCGTGTAGTCGCAGTAGCGCATCCACGTCGGCATCACGCGGACGTAGGTGATGCCGGGCCACGCCAGCCGCTGCGGTCCATCGGGAAAGGCCGCGAAGTATGCCGCCTGCAGGCGCTGCAGTTCGTCGCCCTCGGGCACGTCGGCGATGCCCTCGCACTGCAGCGTGCGGGGATCGCCGTCTCCCCAGCCGCCCACCACGAGCGCGACGCGGGGGTTGGCGTCGAGGTTGATCGCCTTGCGTGTGGACTTCAGGGTATCGAACACGAACTCGAACTGCTCGGTCACGCCGAAACCGATGAGGGCCGCCTGCGGTCCTCCGTCAGGAGCCACCGTGGCCTCAACCGCCCAGCGGTGAGACCTGAGGAACGCGAGGATGCGCGTGCGGTCTTCGGCTGTCATGAAGATCTCCTGAGTTGAACTCTACTCCTGAACGAGGGCGGGCGGGGCGGGCCAGCCAGCCCGGCCAGCCTGACCTGCCCTGTTACATAATCCAGAGGATGCGCATCTCCCTGGGTTCGGAACGTCTGCTGGCCTCGACGGCGCTGCACGGCAAGCGGGTTGGCGTGGTCTGCAACCCGGCGTCGATCGATCACGGATTCGGCCACATCGCGGACCGGATCGCCGCCATGCCTGGCGTGACCCTCGCCACCATCTTCGGACCGCAGCACGGCTTCAGGTCCGACGTGCAGGAGAACATGATCGAGAGCGGGCACGGCACCGACGCCCGCCGCCGCGTGCCGGTCTACTCGCTGTACAGCGAAACGCGCATCCCGACGCCGGAGATGATGGCCGGACTCGACGTGCTGGTCATCGATCTCCAGGACGTCGGCACCCGCATCTACACCTACATCTACACGATGGCGTACTGCCTGACGGCGGCGAAGCGGGACGGCGTGAAGGTGATCGTGTGCGACCGGCCCAACCCCATCGGCGGAACGCAGGTGGAAGGGCCGATGCTCGAGAAGGGGTTCGAGTCGTTCGTCGGGCTCTATCCCATTCCCATGCGGCACGGGATGACGATCGGCGAGCTCGCACGGCTGTTCAACGATCACTTCGGAATCGGCGCGGACCTCGAAGTAGTGACGATGCAGGGTTGGACGCGCGACATGTATCACGACGACGCGCAGGCGCCGTGGGTGATGCCCTCGCCGAACATGCCGACGCTCGACACGGCGATCGTCTATCCGGGCACGGTGCTCTTCGAGGGAACCAACGTCTCGGAGGGGCGCGGCACCACGCGGCCCTTCGAGCTGAACGGCGCTCCGTGGGTGCGCGACGAGCGCTTTGCCGACGCCCTGAACGCCAGGCGCGTGCCCGGCGTGCACTTCCGCCCGACGATCTTCGAGCCGACCTTCCACAAGCACGCGAAGGCGACGTGCGGCGGCGTCCAGATTCACGTGACCGACCGGCGCACGTTCCCGGCGGTGCTGGTGGGTGTGCTGCTGACCGAGGCGTTCCGTGAGGCCGGCCCCGCGTCGTTCGAGTGGCGTCAGCCGCCGTACGAGTACGAGTACACGCTGCTGCCCTTCGACATCCTGTGCGGCACGTCAGACACGCGCGAGCAGCTCGAGGCCGGCGTGAAGACCGAAGCGATTGCGCGGTCGTGGGAACCGGCGGTGGCCGGCTTCAACGCGATCCGCGAGCGGTTTCTGCTGTACTGATCGAGGTCGCCTGAAGGCGATTCCCGACCGTCCCGCCCCCTGACCTTTCCGTCAGGCGCCGTGGCGTCCGGCGGCTCGCGCGGCGAGAATCTGGTCCGCGTGTCCGTGCGCGTGCATCGCGTAGATCTCCAGCCACTTCAGCACGGTGTAGCGGCCGTGTTCGTTGTGGGTCCCTTCGCGCAGCCATTCGGCTTCGGACATGCGGTCGAGAATTTCCGCCGTGGAGCGGCGTGCGGCATTGAACGCGTCGAGTGACGCCTCGATCGGCCGATCGGTGTAGTAGAGCTTGCGGGCAAACTCTTCCTGGTCGTAGCCGACGATGGCGGGGTTTGGAGAGGCGATGAGGAGCCGCAGCCGGATGGCCGAGGTCATCTCGCTGTCAGCGAGGTGGTGCACGATCTGCCGCGCACTCCACTTCCCTTCTCCTGGCACAGCGTCCAGTTCAGCATCGGTTGCACCGGTGAGCGCCTCGGCCACCACGCGGTAGCCGTCCTTGTACGCCTCGATCAGCTGCTGTCGCGTCTGCTTGTCCACGATTCCTGACCTTCCCGGCCGTTCCAGGCCGTCCCACTGTTCGCAACTGCCGGTTGGCCCACCTGAAGGGGGCACGACCCAGGCGGCTTCAGCCCAGCCTGCTCTGCCAGCCCGGCCTGCCCTGCGTCCTAGCCCCGCGTGCGGGCGATGCCGGGCGCGGCGGCTTCCTGCTCCGTCGGTTGCAGGTGGTGTTCCACCAGGTGATTGCGGAGGCACTCGAACGCCTCGACCGGCGTGTCGGCGTACTGGAAGAGTTCGAGGTCCTGCTCATGGATGGCGCCCCACTCGGACATCGGACCGAAGTTGAGGATGGCATCCCAGTACTGGCGGCCGTAGAGGACGACGCCGATCTTCTTGGAGAGCTTGTCGGTCTGCACGAGCGTCAGCACCTCGAACAGCTCGTCCAGCGTGCCGAACCCGCCCGGAAAGATGACCAGTGCCTTGGCCAGGTACGCGAACCAGAACTTCCGCATGAAGAAGTAGTGGAACTCGAAGTGCAGCCCCTCGGTGATGTAGGGGTTCGCACCCTGCTCGAACGGCAGGCGGATGTTCAGGCCGATGGTCTTGCCGCCCGCTTCACGGGCGCCGCGGTTGGCCGCCTCCATGATGCCGGGTCCGCCACCGGACGTGACGACGAACCGGTGGTTGTCCGCCTGGAGCGTGCGGCTCCAGGTCGTGAGCAGGCGCGACAGCTCGCGCGCTTCCTCGTAGTAGCGCGCCCACTCGACCGCCTTCCGGCTCTTCTTCAGTTCCGCTTCGTAATGGCTGTCTGCGCCGGGCACGCCACGGGCGCGCAGCGTCTTCAGTGCCCGTTCGGCGCGTTCGCGGCTGTCCACCCGGGCCGACCCGAAGAAGACGACCGTGTCCTGAATCTTCTGTTCCTTGAGGCGTTTCAGCGGCTCGAGATACTCGGACAGGATGCGAATCGGGCGCCCTTCCGCACTTTCGAGGAACTCGGGGTACAGGTACGCAACAGGCTGCTGGGACATAACCGTCGGTCACTTTACCAGATGCATCGCCGGGCAGAGGACCGGGACACGTTCGGCGGGCTGGGGCCTCGCGACGAGGGCGTCAGGGACCGTTCAGCGCCTCGGGATCTGCGGCAGCAGCCCGCCCGTCATCACGGTCACGGCCCGCCCGGACAGTTCGACGCGGTCCTCGCTGAGGCGGATGCCGATGGCGCCGCCGCGGGCGGATGCCTGATACGCGTGCAGGGTGCTCCGGCCAAGACGCCGACCCCAGTACGGCCCGAGTGCGGCGTGCGCAGAACCGGTGACCGCATCTTCGTCGAGACCGACACGGGGCGCGAAGAAGCGCGACACGAAGTCCGGGGCCCGCTCGACCGACGAATCGCCCCGGTCCGGCCGGTCCTGCACGACCTCGCCCCTGCCCGCGGCACGGGCGGTGACGATCACACCGCGCGTGTCGACCAGGCGCAGGCGGTTGAAGTCGGGACGCACGTGCCTGACCACCGCCTCGGAGTCCACCTCCACCAGGTAGTCGAGGGTGCTGCGCAGGACCGAGGTCGGCACGACGCCGAGCGCCTCGACCAAGCCGGGAGCCGGCGATGTTTCATGCACGGGCTCGGCCGGAAAGTCCAGGGCCACACGGTCCCCCGCAAGTCGCGCCGCAAGCGGACCGCGGCCGGTCTGGAAGCGGGCAGGCGCATCGCGGGAGAGCATCCCGGTTTCCCAGAGCACGTGCGCCGCTGCCAGGGTGCCGTGCCCGCAGAGGGCGAGTTCGGACGCAGGTGCAAACCAGCGAAGCCGGAATAGGCCTGCGCTCGTGTCCGGCCACAGGAACGCGGTCGCCGGCTGACGTAACTCGGCGGCGACCGCCTGCAGCCAATCGGACGCCGCATCCTCATCCAGGAGGCACACGGCTGCACTGTTGCCTCCGAACGGCGCCTCAGCGAAGGCATCGACGATGAACAGCGGAAGACTCACCGCTCGATTATCACCCGCGTCGTCGGGAGGTGGATGGCCGGTCAAGGTTCCGCCACTCGCCTGAGCGCTGCCAGTCCGGTGGAGCCGAGGTCCCTTCACCACGGGGCCGGATGTTAGAATTCGCTCTCTCCGGCCGTTGCCCCCCGGTTCGGACGTCTCACACCGCACATGGCCGACAAGGATCACTCGCTCCGGCTCGATGTCACGCTCGACATCAACGCACCCGTCGAACTCGTCTTCCAGGCGTTCTTCGAGGACCCTGCCCTGAGCGCCTGGCATGGGACTTCGCGGACCATTGCCATTCCGCGCCTCCTGGGTCCCTACGTCCTCGAGTGGCCGCCGTCGGTGGAGCGTGACGAAATGCTGGGCCGGATGGGCGGTGTCTTCCGCGGCACGATCATGCACATCGAGCCGAACGACCATGTCTTCCTCGCCGACGCCTACTGGCTGCCTCCGGACGGGGGACCGCTCGGTCCGCTGGCCGTGCAGATGACCTACACCCCCAAGGCTGGTCCCGACGGCACCCGCTCGACCGTGGTCCGGATCGTGATGACCGGCTTCGATGAGGGTGTACGCTGGAAGCGCTATCTTGGCCTTGCCACGACCCAGTGGCAGAAGGCCCTCGGCGTGCTGAAGAGCCTGCTGGAGAAGTAACCATGCTGCTTGTCGTGCTCACGATGACGGCGGCGCTCGGCGCCGCACCGCAACAGCCGCCAGCCAGCGGCCACACGATGGCCTCGGACCCGAAACCCGCCACCCTGCTCGCCGGCATCCAGGGCGTGAACTTCCCGATCACGACACGCCGCGAAGAGGCGCAGAAGTTCTTCAACCAGGGCATGGCCCTCGTGTACGCGTTCAACCACGACGAAGCGATCCGCTCGTTCAGGCGGGCCGCGGAGATCGACCCGGGGTCGCCGATGCCGTGGTGGGGCATCGCGCTCGCGATGGGACCGAACATCAACCTGGACATCGACCTCGAGCGCGAGAAGGCCGCGTACGAGGCGGTGCAGAAGGCGGTGGAGCTCGCGGTCCGCGCCCCGGCCAAGGAGCGCGCGTACGTCACCGCGCTGGCCAGGCGCTACTCGAACGACCCGAAGGCCGACTTCAAGGCCCTCGCCGTCGAGTACAAGGACGCGATGCGCCAGCTGACGCGCCAGTACCCGAACGACAACCACGCGGCCACGCTCTATGCGGAGGCGCTCATGGACCTCCGCCCGTGGGCGCTCTATACCGCTGACGGATCGCCCGTGGACGGGACGAATGAAATCGTCGACGTGCTGGAGCAGGTGCTGCAGCGCGACCCCGACCACGTCGGCGCGAACCACTACTACATCCACGCCACCGAGGCGTCGCTCACGCCCGAGCGGGCGATGAAGAGCGCGAAGAAGCTCGAGACGCTCGTGCCGGCGGCGGGCCACCTGGTCCACATGCCGTCGCACACCTACATGCGCACGGGCAACTACGCCGCGGCCATTACGTCGAACGCGAAGGCGGCCGAGGTGGACCGCAAGTACATCACGGAGACGAGCGCCACCGGCTTCTACCCGGCGATGTACTACACGCACAACCTCGACTTCCTCGCGTCTGCCGCGATGATGGCCGGCCGCTATGCGGACGCGCTCAAGGCGTCGAAGGAAGTGCTCGCGAACGTCATGCCGCAGGTGCCGGCGATGATGATGCTGGAACCGTTCGGCGCGAAGGAACTCTTCGTCCAGGTGCGGTTCGCGAAGTGGAACGAGGTGCTCGCGCTCCAGGCGCCAGCGCCGGACTTCAAGATCCTGACGGCCCTGCACCACTGGGGCCGCGGTGTCGCGCACGCCGCACTCGGCCACGTGGCCGACGCCGAGAAGGAACGCGCGGCGTTCGCCGCCGCGCGCACGGCGGTCCCGGAGGGCACGCTGTTCAACCTGAACCCGGCCGCCACCATCTTCGATGTGGCCGCCGGCGTGCTCGACGCCCGCCTCGCGCAGGCCAGGGGCGAGACGGACGCCTCGATCGCGGCCTGGACACGGGCCGTGGCAGCCGAGGACAAGATCACCTACAACGAGCCGCCCGACTGGTTCTACCCGACGCGGGAGTCCCTTGGCGGCGCCCTGCTGCGCGCGAAGCGCTACGAGCAGGCCGACCTGATTTTCCGCGAGGACCTCGAGCGCACCCCGAACAACGGCCGCTCGCTCTGGGGACGCTGGCAGGTCCTGCGCGCGCAGGACGGCGATGTGCCCGCCACGCTGGTCGTGCGACGCCGCTGGCAGGACGCCTGGAACGACGCCGACATCGTCCTCAAGGTGGAAGAGTTCTGAAATTTCAGATTTCAGATTGCAGATTGCAGATTGGGCCGCCTGAAGGCGACCCCCACGAGAGACGCCACGGTGGCGTCGCTCAGGCGTCGTCGCGCCGCCTGCGACGCCTCTTCCGCTCCCGCAGAATCAGGTAGCCCAGTCCGCCGCCGA
The DNA here is from genome assembly GCA_046331345.1 of Vicinamibacterales bacterium. Lineage (GTDB taxonomy): Bacteria > Acidobacteriota > Vicinamibacteria > Vicinamibacterales > CAVVIG01 > CAVVIG01. Next base: position 46,167 of record JAXLRA010000017.1, read on the forward strand.
TGACCGCCGCGCCGGCGAGGAGTCCGACGGCGGCATAAGTCACGGGGCCTGGCGGAGGCGGTACCGCCCGCTTCGCCTCGGCCGACGCGGCACGGCGGCGCAGCAGCTCGAGCCGAAGGCTCTGCTCGCCCTGCGCCATCGCCCACCGGTGATTCGCCTCGAGCAGCGGGCGCAAGACCGGAGCGAGCGCCTGCAGCAGCGGCTTGTCAGCGCGCACCTGCCAGTCGTAGGTCGCCACCACCTCGTTGCCGTCCTGCGCCAGCGTCCAGACGCCGCGTCCCACGAAGTCGCCGCTGGCCTCGAGCGCGAAGCGCTCCGGGTAACGGCTCTCGGTGACACGCAGATCCCACGACAGCGTGTACGGCAGCCAGCCCTTCGTCCACAGGCGCACGCGCTGGTTCAGCCCCCGATCGTCGGGCGGCTCGATCTCCTCGGCGGAGAGATACACGGCCGGCCACCACCGCACGAGGTCCAGGGGATGACGCAGGACGTCGGCCACCTCACCGGTGGTACCGGGCACACGCCAGACGGAAACGAGGTGATAGTCGTTCATTGCCAATCGCTAAATGCCAAATGCTGAATGGAAAGGCCGTGCCGCCGTGCCAGATGCCGTTCGTCAGCCGCAGTACGGTTTGATGCCTCGTCCGGCCAGCGCACCGACGAGCCGGCGGCGAAGTTCGTTGGCCACGCGCCCCTGATTCAGCGGCAGCGTCTTGAACTTCGAGCTCACCGTCACGTGACCGTCCGCGATCGACACGACACCAGGGATTTCGATCGCCTCCACCAGCACGTCGGCCCACTTCGGGTCTGCCTGCATGGACGCCCCCACCTCGCGGATGGTACCGAACACACGGTCCAGGTTCTCGCTGTAGAGCACGCGCACGTCGACCACGGCATACGCAAACTGCTTGCTCAGGTTCGCGAGGGTGGTCACCGTGCCGTTCGGGAACACCTGCACGGCGCCCTCGGCATCCCGCAGGACGATCGTGCGCAGGTTGATCTGCTCCACCACACCGCTGACGCCGTTGATCCGGGCGATGTCGCCGATGCGCACCTGATCCTCGAGGATGAGGAAGAAGCCCGAGATGACGTCGCGCACGAGGTTCTGCGCGCCGAAGCCGATCGCCAGCCCCGCAATGCCCGCGCCGGTGAGAATCGGCACGACGTCGAGGCCGAGTTCGCGCAGGAGCATCAGGCTCGCGATGAACCACACGCTCACCGTCACGCCGCTGGTCAGGATGCCGCCGAGGGTGCTCGCCCGGCGCTGCCACTCGTGGTCGGCGCGGCTGTGCCGGCGCGCGAGCTGCTGCTGCAGGTTCTCGATGAAGAGGCTCGCCGCGCGCAGCACGAGGGTGGCGCCCACGAGGATGACGATCAGGTTGACGCCGTGCGTCAGCACCCACGTGCCTGCCGCCTTCGGGTTCCAGGTGCGCTCGGTGAAGCCGAACCGCTCGAGGCCGAACGAGATGCTTCCGAGCGCGGCCACGCCGAAGGCCAGCAGCCGGATGGCGCCGATGAGGCGGCTCGCGCGCTCCTGGAGCGCCGTCCGGTTCTCCGGCGTCACCACATCCATCGTCGCGAGGGTGCGATGGACCAGCGCGTGTCCGGCCGCCACGACGAGCGCGGCAATGCCGAACGCGGCGAGGATGGCCAGGAGGGTCAGGGCGTACTCGGGCATCACAGCTGTTGAATCTTGAGGTAGTTCGCGTTCGTGCGCCGGAGGTCGGGGTTGACGCTGACGAGGACGACGCACTCCCCGGATTCGATCAAATGCCGCCGGACCAGCTGCTGCCCGATCAGCAGGCCGGCGGCGCTCAGGTTCTCCGCGATGTCGGTGCACACCGGCAGCACGCCCCAGTACGGGGTGAGGCGGCGCGCGGTGTCGCCGCGATCGGTCGTGGCGATGATGGGCACGCGCGGGCGCAACGCCGACAGCCGGCGCGCGGTGCTGCCGCCGCGGGTGACCGCGACGATCGCCTTCGCCCGGCTGTGCTCCGCCAGCGCGACGGCCGCCTCGCAAATCGCCTGCGTATGGTCGTCGTCCGCATCGCCTTCCCGCAGCAGTGCCGGGCGCCTGGCCAGGCCGGCCTCGGCCTCGCGGATGATGGCGTCCAGCGTCTGCACCACACGGGCCGGATGCGCGCCCGAGGCGGTTTCCCCCGACAGCATGATCGCGTCGACGCCGTCCTCGACCGCGTTCGCCGCGTCGCTGACCTCGGCGCGCGTCGGCCGCCCCTCGACGGTCATCGACTCGAGCACCTGCGTCGCAAGAATCACCGGAACCTTGCAGGCCCTCGCGCGCCTGGTAATCATCTTCTGCGCCAGCGGCACACGCTGGAGCGGCATCTCGAGGCCGAGGTCGCCCCGCGCAATCATCACCATGTCGGAGCACTCGAGGATCGCCTCGATGTCCTCGAGCGCCTGCGGCCGCTCGATCTTCGCGATGAGCGGCACGTCCGCGTCGTTCTCCTGCACGATCTGCCGCGCCCTGATCATGTCCGCCGCACTCTGCACGAAGCTGAGCGCCACCAGGTCGACCCCGAGCGACAGGCCGAACTGCAGGTCCTCCATGTCCTTCAGCGTGATGGCCGAGGTCGGCAGCGGAACGCCGGGCGCGTTGATGCCCTTGTGCTCACCGAGCATCCCGCCTTCCACCACGCGCGTCCGGATCTCCACGCCATCCGACTCGAGGACCTCCAGCTCGATCGTGCCGTCCGAGAGCAGCAGGTGATCGCCGGGGTGGACACCGCGCGCCAGTCCCTCGAACGACGTGAAGACCACGCCGTCGCGTCCAACTTCGTCGCCGGTGACGATGCGGAGGTCGGCGCCGACCTCGAGCCTGATTGGCCGGCCTCCCTCGAGCAGCCCGGTCCGGATCTTCGGTCCGCCGAGATCCTGGAGGATGGCCACCTCCCGGTCGGCACGCTCGGCGGCGGCACGCACCCGCGCGAAGGTCGCCGCGTGGGACTCGTGTGTGCCATGCGAGAAATTCAGGCGCACGATATTGGTGCCGGCAGCGATGAGAGCGTCGAGCTGTTCGTCGGTGTCTGAGGCGGGGCCGACCGTGGCGATGATCTTCGTCTGCCGCATGTAGAATCCGATCATTATGGGCTATATCGTTCCCGACCCGGTTGAACGCTACCTGAGCGGACTGAACCGGGCGACCGATGCCGTCCTCCAGGACATTGCCCGCGAGGGCGAGACGGCCGACCTTCCCCTCGTCGATGCGGAAGTCGGCGCGCTGCTGCGGGTCCTCGCACGCGCGGTCAACGCGACGCGGATCCTCGAGATCGGCACGTGCATCGGCTACTCGGGCATCTGGCTCGCCGGTGCGCTCCCCGCCGGAGGCATGCTGATCACGATGGAGAAGGACCAGGCGCGGGCGGCCGTCGCGAAGGCGAACTTCGAGCGGGCAGGCGTGGCCGACCGTGTGAGCGTGATGGTCGGCGACGCCGCGCTGAAGATCGTCAAGCTGTCCGGCCCCTTCGACCTGATCTTCCAGGACGGGCACAAGCCGCTCTACAACACGCTGCTCGATCCGCTCGTAAAGCTGCTCCGCCCGGGCGGCCTCCTCGTTACCGACAACGTCCTCTGGGACGGCGAGGTCGTGCCGGGCTTCGTGGAGCACCCGCACAAGAACGCGGACGACACGAAGGCGATCGTCGAATACAACCAGCGGCTCAACACACACCCCGATCTGCTCACGTCGATCGTGCCACTGCGGGACGGCGTGGCGATCTCGGTGAAGAGGTCCGCCTGAACGCGGACCCCACGATTTTGATAAGGTCCGCCTGAAGGCGGACCCCACGATTGATGGTGTGCACGGTCGTGGTAAGCGAGTCGAGTGCGCGCGAGCGGCGTTCGTGGGTCCGGCTTCAGCCGGACCATGCAGGTGCAGACATGACTGTTCAAGACTGGTTGAAGCAGGCGATTGCCGACGCGGAGCGCCGCGGCCTGCCCGAACTGAAACCGTTGCTCGAAGGACTCGCCCAGTCCACGCAGGCGCTGCGTGCGAGGGCATTTGGCGGACGTGCCGATGGCCCTGCTCACGATTGATGAAGTCGGACGGCGCCTCCGATCGAAGGCGCTGACGTCCACCGCGCTGGTCGAGGAGTGCCTCCAGCGGATCGAAGCCGACAACGCGCGCCTGAACGCGTTCATCCTGGTGATGGCCGACGAGGCTCGTGCCGCCGCGAAGCGGGCCGACTGGGAGCGCGCCAACGGCATCGACCGGGGACCCCTGCACGGCGTACCGGTGTCCGTGAAGGATCTCTTCGACGTGAAGGGCACCGTCACCACCGCCGGGTCGCGCGTGCGCGAGGGGCTCGTGGCCGCCTCCGATGCTCCGGCCGTTGCGCAGCTCAGGCGCTCCGGCGCGGTCATCATCGGCAAGACGAACCTGCATGAGTTCGCGATGGGACCGACGAACGAGGACTCCGCGTTCGGGCCCGTGCGGCATCCGCTCGACGACACGCGTCTGTCCGGCGGGTCGAGCGGGGGTTCTGCCGTGAGCGTAGCCACGGGGATGGCGCTGGCCTCCCTTGGCTCCGACACGGGCGGCTCCATCCGCATTCCCGCGGCTGCCTGCGGGCTCGTGGGCCTGAAGCCAGGCTACGGCGAACTGCCGGCCGACGGCGCGGTGCCGCTGTCGCGAACGCTCGATCACATCGGACCGCTGACCCAGGACGTCACCGACGCGTGGCATCTGCTGCACGTGCTGCGCGATCGGAAGCCGCAGCGTCCGCTGACGCCAGCGCCACTCGCGTCAGCGCGTGTCGGAGTGCCACGGCGCTACTTCTGTGATCTGCTTGAAGACGACGTGCGCGCCGCCTTCGAGCGGGCGCTGGACACGCTGCGTGCGGCGGGCGTCACGGTGACCGACGTCGAGATTGCCAACGCGGATCTCGTGGCGCCGGTTTACACCCACATCGTGTTCGGTGACGCGGCCGCCTATCATGCCGACGCCCTCGACACGGTGCCCGCGAAGTACACCGCGAACGTGCGACAGCGGCTCGAGATGGCGAGGTACGTGCTCGCCGAGGACTATGTGCGGGCGCTCGACGGGCAGCGGGCCCTGCGGCGCGCGGTCGACGCGCAACTCGCCCACGTCGACGCTCTCGCGTTGCCCACGCTCCCGATCGTCGCCCCGAAGCTTGGCCAGTCGATGGTGGAGCTGGGCGGCAGCTCGCACCCGGTGCGTAACGTTCTGCTGCGGCTCACGCAGCTCTTCAACGTAACGGGACACCCGGCGATCACGCTCCCGAACGGCCGTTCGACCGAGGGGCTGCCCTGCGGACTCCAGCTGGTGGGCAAGCAGGACGGCACGGACGCGCTGCTCTGCCTGGCGCGTGCGGTCGAACTCGCGCTCGCGACGCCAGGCTGAAGCCTGGCGCGACGTACAGGTCCGGCTGAAGCCGCGCGCGACACACAGGTCCGGCTGAAGCCGGACCCCACGATGGCACCAGGCGGACCTGCTGGCGTAGCGCCACACTTCAGTGTGGCGCCCCAGTCCGACAAGGTCCCCGCCGACCACCTTCGCTCACCCCACCGGCTCTGGCGCGGGAGGAATGTCAGGCGGCCCCGACGGAGGCGGAATGTCCGGTGGCGGCACCGGCTTGATGTCCGGTGGCGGCGTATCGATGATGTCTGGCGGCCGCGGCACCGTTGGCTGAGATGGCTGTTCCTGCATGCCTGAGAGGGCTGCAAACCCCGATCCCCTCGCTGGTATTGCAGATTTCAGATTGCAGATTGGCATTGCAGATTGGCGTTGCAGATTGGAGCCACAGGTTCATGGACCCGAGGCGATTCAATCCGAACTCTGCATTCTGAAATCTCCAATTCCTCCGTCAGACCCTGAGCCCCACGGCCCGCATGAGGTCGATCGCGTTGCTGCGTTCGACGACGCCGTCGCGCATGCGGTAGTCGAACACCATCCTGCCGTTCTCGATGCGGTCCTCGAAGTGCACATTCCGCGCGGCGGGTGTCATGGCCGACTCGAGCTGCGTCAGCGCCAGGTCGTGCGTCGTCACCAGCCCGATGGCACCGGCGGCGGCGAGCGCCTTCACCACCGCCTCGGCGCCGATGCGCCGGTCGTGCGAGTTCGTCCCGTGCAGGATCTCGTCGAGGAGGAACAGCACGGGACGCTCCCCTTCGGTCAGCGCGACGATGTCGCGGATCTTCAGGATCTCGGCGTAGAAGCGTGAGTGTCCTTCCTGAAGCGAGTCCTCCACGCGAAGCGTGGCCCCGATGGACATCGGCGACAGGCGCAGGCGCTCTGCACGGACGGGACCGCCGGCGTAGGCGAGCACGGCGTTGATGCCGACCGCACGCAGCAGGGTGCTCTTGCCCGACATGTTCGACCCGCTGACGATGAGCACGTGTGGCGAGGGGCCGCCGAGCGAGACGCTGTTGGTCACCGCCACGCCTTCGGAGAGCAGCGGATGCCCCAGCGACACCCCCTCGAACACCGGCCCCTCTGCGCTGAGTTCGGGGAACGGATCGGACGCGTGCTCGAATCCATAGGTGGCGAGCGCGGCCAGCGCCTCGAACTCGCCAATGGCGGCAATCCAGGAGGCCAGCGATGCGCGGTGCGCCTGATGCCAGCGGTCGATGGCCACCGAGGCCTGGCTGTGCACGAGCAGCAGCAGCGCGAAGGGGCGGATCAGTTCGTTCCGGAGCACGTCCCGCGCGGAGATGTAACGACGGAGCCGCGACACCAGCTGAGACGGCCGCTCGCGTCCGTCGAGCGCGCCGCGTAGCGCGGTCAGCTTCGACGCCGTGAAGGTCTCCGTTTCCAGCCGCGTCAGGAGCGCCTCGAGCAGCGCCAGGTCGTCCGCGGCGGCATCCGCCCCATGGATGGCCTGCCACACGCGCGCGCGGTGGAGCAGCGCCACCGCCGACGGCACCACGAGCCAGGCCAGCACGACCGCCCAGCCGATCCACTCCTGCACCCGCGCCAGCAGCAGCACGGCGGAGACGGCAGCACAGCCGCCGAACAGCAACGCATGCATTGCCGTGAAGCCGACCGGCGTGGCGGCGGCCCATCGCGTCAGCGTGCCGGTGCGGGACACGTGCGCCTCGGCGGCGAGCACCGCCAGCGTCTCCCGGAAGTCGACCCGGTCACGCAGCTCCGCCACGGCCTGTTGCCGGGCCTGAATCTCGGTGAGCGGCGCCGGCGCGCGAAGCCAGTCCGCGAGCGTGTCCTCGCCGGCTTCGGTCCGCGCGGTGTCGAGCAACTGGAACAGCGACCCGCGGCCGAACAGGTCGAGGTCGCGCGCGTAGAGGTGTTCGCCGATGAACCTGGCACCGTCCGGGCCGCTGCCGGCCCAGGTGCCATCGAGCCGCGAGAGACCGCGCTGGTAGTAGCGCTGCGCGCGCAGCCGCCGGTCCTGGGCGTTGAGCACCCGCGCGTGCACCACCATCAGCACGGCGAAGGCGAGCACCGGCACGAAGAGCCAGCCGGGGTGCAGGAGCGGGCGGATGAAGGAGGCCCAGGCCATCGCCGCCGCACCCGCGAACAGCAGAAGACGCAGGTTCGAGATCAGCAGGTGGCGGCGATCGCCTGCTGCCAGGGCAGTCGCAATTGTCGAGAGGCGGCGTTCGTATTCGGCGCGGGGTTCAGTCACGGGAGTCCAGGACCAGTGTAGTGTCCACCTTTAGGTGGACCATTCCAGGCCCGCCTGAAGGCGGGCACTACACGCGCACGCGCGCGGGCAGGTCTCACTTCGGTCGTGCGAGCAGGTCGCGGGCGAGCGTCACGTAGTCCTGCACCGCTTCGCCCTGTTCGCCGATGTCGATGTACTCGTCCGACGTGTGCGCCACATGGATGGAGCCAGGGCCGAAGAGCAGCGGCTGCCCCCATGCGTTCAGGAAGGGGATGTCGGTGGTGTAGGGAAACACCGCCTCGTCGAAGCCGTCCACGGTCGCCATCTTCACGGGAGGTACCTCGAAGATGAACTCCAGCGCCACCTGCGGTTCGAACTGCCGGAGGATCTCCATGATCCGGTCGGCGCCACTCACGGTCCGGAACGTCAGCTCGGCCTGTGCCGCCGGCGACACCACGTTCGGCGCGACGCCGCCCGATATGAGCCCGATCGTGTAGTGCGTCTTGCCGAGCAGCGGATCGGACGGCCACTGCACGCGGCGCACTTCCATCAGCACGTCGATCAGCTTGTCGATCGCCGACTCGCCGAGTTCAGGAAACGACGAGTGCGCGGCGCGGCCCGTGGCACGGAGGACGACGCGGAACAGCCCGCGTGTTGCGAGCCCCAGCCGACGATCGGTCGGCTCGCCGTTGATCAGGTACCGGCACGACCGTGCGGCCGCATCGATGTTCGCCCGCTTCGCGCCTTCGCTGCCGCGCTCTTCGCCGACGACGAACAGCATGCCGATGCGGGTTTCCCCCTCGGCGCGGAGCCGGTCTGCCGCCGCCACCTGCGCGGCGAGGATGCCCTTGGCATCGCACGAGCCGCGTCCGTAGATGCGATCGTTCGCGACACGGCTCGGGAAGAACGGGGGCACGCAGTCGAAGTGGGTCGAGTAGACGACGGCGGGCGCGCCGCCGGTCGTGGCGAAGACATTGAAGCGGTGGTCGTCCACGCGCTGCTCGACGACCTCGAAGTCCAGCTCGCGGAGATACTGCGACAGGAACGCCGCGGCGGCGCCTTCGCGGCCGGTCGTCGAATCGATGTCGACGAGCGACCGCGTGAGGCCGATGAGATCGACGCGCGACTGCGTCATGAACGCTACTTCGCCAGCGCCGGGTCGAGCAGGCGGGCGTCCTGGAGCACGCGGCGAATCTTCTCCTTCGACGCGGCGGTCGGCGGGCACATCGGCAGGCGATAGCTCTCCTCGAGCAGCCCCATCATCGCCATGGCCGACTTCACGGGCACCGGGTTCGCCTCGACGAAGTTGACCTGCATGACCGGCAGGATGCGGTTGTGGACGGCCCGGGCCGCCGCGAAGTCGCCGCGCAGGGCGGCACTGACCATCGCCACCATCTCCGCCGGAATCTGGTTCGAGGCCACCGAGATGACGCCCTGGCCTCCCACCGCCATCAGCGGCAGCGTCAGCGCATCGTCGCCCGAGAGGACGATGAACGACTCGGGCACCAGCCGGCAGATCTCGACCATCTGGCTGATGTTGCCGGACGCTTCCTTCACGCCGGCGATGTTCGGCAGCGTGGCCAGCCGGGCGAGGGTGGCCGGCTCGATGTTCACGCCGGCGCGGCCCGGCACGTTGTAGACGATGATCGGCAGGTCGGTGCTCTCGGCAATCGCCTTGTAGTGCTGGTAGAGCCCTTCCTGGGTCGGCTTGTTGTAGTAAGGAGTGACGGAGAGGAGACCGGTGGCGCCCGCCTCCTTCATGAGGCCGGCCAGGTGGATGACCTCGCGGGTGTCGTAGCCGCCGGCACCGGCGAGCACCGGCACCTTGCCTGCGGCTTCCTCGACGAGAATCTCGACCATCCTCACGCGCTCGACATCGTTGAGCGTGGGGTTCTCGCCGGTGGTGCCGCACGGCACCAGGAAGTTGATGCCCGCCTCGATCTGCCGACGGCCGAGCCGACGCACCGCCTGCTCGTCGAGATCGCCAGACGCCGTGAACGGAGTGACGAGCGCAGTGCCGACGCCAGTAAAGGGTCTAGTCATAAGACACCCTGCTGCTGAATCGCAGATTGCAGAATTCAGGTTGCAGATTGGATTTCAGATTGGCAATGGGCCTTTAGCGATTAGCAATTCCCAGAACGTCCTGCATGGTGAACCAGCCGCTCCGGCCGTTCACCCATCGAGCCGCCGTCAGCGCCCCCCGGGCAAAGCCGCCCCGGTCACGCGCCGTATGTGTGAGAGTAATCGATTCCGACGGTCCGTCGAAACCAATCGTGTGGGTGCCAGGAATGTAGCCGGCCCGCGTCGCGGCCACGTCGATGGGACGCGCGTACCCGGCCTCCTCCATCGTCTTCTTCAGCTTCAGGGCCGTGCCTGACGGCGCGTCTTTCTTGGCCGAATGGTGCAGCTCGTGGAGGTACGCGGCGTACTCGGGCTGCGCCGCGAAGAGCTCGGAGGCCCGCGCCAGCACCGCGTCGAACAGGACCACGCCGGTCGAGAAGTTCGGCGCCGCCACGATGCCGACGCCGGCGTCGGCGACCACCCGCTTCAGCTCGGCTTCGTGCGCACCCCAGCCGGTCGTGCCGAGCACGATGCTGATGCCCTGCGCCGCCAGCGCGGTCACGTTCCCGACGACCGCGTCAGGCGTGGTGAAGTCGATGGCGACGTCGACGGTCCCCTTCCAGCGGGGATCGTCGAGCGCGGCCGTGTGCGCCTTCGACAGCGGGTCGACGACACCAGCGACCTCGCAGCTGTAGCCCGGCGCCAGCTCGCCGACCAGGCGGCCCATCTTCCCGTAGCCGACGAGCAGGATCCGCATCACGCACCCACCTGGGCAAAGAACTGGTCGTGGAGCAGGTTCATCGCGCTCACCGCATCCGAGTCCTTCATCACGAAGGTGATGTTGCGACGGGACGCCGCCTGCGACACGAGCCGCAGCGGGATCGTGTTGAGGGAGGTGATGGCCTTGCCGAAGAGCGCCGGGTCGGACCGCAGGTTCTCGCCCACGATGCAGACGATCGCCATGTCGGCCTCGGTGGACACCTCGGCGAAGTTCCGCAGGTTGCTGATGATGTCGTCGAGGCGCCGCGTGTTGTCGACGGTGACCGACACGCTCACCTCGGAGGTGGTGACCACGTCGACCGACGTCTTGAAGCGCTCGAACACCTCGAACAGGCGGCGCAGGAAGCCGAATGCCATCAGCATGCGGCTGGACGTGATGTCGATCACCGTGACGCCGCGCTTGCACGCGAGCGCCGTCAGCGTATGGCCGTCGTTCCGGCCGTTCGCGGTGATCATCGTCCCCTTCACGTCGGGGCGCTTCGAGTTGAGGATGCGCACCGGGATGTTCTTCGCGACGGCCGGCAGGATGGTGCTCGGGTGCAGCACCTTCGCGCCGAAGTACGCCAGCTCCGACGCCTCGTTGAACGAGAGTTCCGGCACGAGCACGGGGCTCTTCACGACGCGCGGATCGGCGGTGAGCATGCCGTCGACGTCGGTCCAGATCTGGATTTCGCCGACGTCGAGGCACGCGCCGAAGATCGCCGCCGAGTAGTCGCTGCCGCCGCGTCCGAGCGTGGTGGTCACGCCGCTCGCGGTGGCGCCGATGAAGCCGCCCATCACCGGCACCTGGCCGGCGGCGGTCTTCGGCGCGACGATGGCCTGGCACTTCTCCGTCGTGGCGTCCATGTCTGGCACCGCGGCCGAGAACTCCGCATCGGTCACGAGCACCTGGCGCGAGTCGACCCACGCGGCGTCGACGCCCTGCTGGCGGAACGCCGCGGCGACGATGCGGCTGCTGGCCAGCTCGCCCATCGCCTGCAGCACGTCGGCGGCGGCGGGCGTCACTTCACCGGCATCCGCCCACTTGCGCACGTCGGCCTGCAGCGCGGTGAAGTCTTCGGTCAGCCTCGCGTTCAGTTCGTCGAGTGCCGGCCCCTGCACGAGCGTGGACGACACGCCAAGGTGGCGCGTCAGCAGGTCCGCGATGATCTGCGCGGCCTCGTCGCCCCGGCGTTCGGCCGCCAAGCGGCCGGTTTCGACAAGGCGGTCCGTGACCTTGGACATGGCGGACACGACGACGACGGGCGGACGGTCGTTCGGGTTCTGCGCCCACTGGTTGCGGACGATGCTGATGACCCGGTTCATGGCCTCGGCATCCTGCACCGAGGTGCCGCCGAACTTCATGATGACGTTCACAGCCGTCCCTCCGCGTGCAGGAGTTCGGCGTTCAGGATCGCCACGCCGGCCGCGCCGCGAATCGTGTTGTGCCCGAGGGCCATGAACTTGTAGTCGAACAGCGGGCAGGGGCGCAGGCGGCCGACACTCACCGCCATGCCGCCTTCGCGGCCCGCGTCGAGCATCGGCTGCGGGCGGTTCGACTCGGTGAGGTAGACCACCGGCTGCTTCGGCGCGGTCGGCAGGTCGAGCGCCTGGGGACGGCCGCGGAACGACCGCCACGCGTCGATGACGGCGTCCGGCGTCGGCTTCTGCGTGAGGCCCACCGAAATCGAGCAGCTGTGTCCATCGCGCACGAGCACGCGGGTCGTGGTGGCGCTGAGACGCACCGGGTGATCCTGCACCTTGCCCGCGCCGAGCGTGCCGAGGATCTTGCGCGTCTCGGTCTCGATCTTCTCCTCCTCGCCGCTGATGAACGGGATGATGTTGCCGAGGATGTCCCACGACGGAACGCCCGGATACCCCGCACCGGAAATCGCCTGCAGGGTCGTCACCATCGTCTTCTCGATGCCGAACTGGCGGAGCGGCGCGAGCGCCATGGCAATCGCCACCGTCGAACAGTTCGGGTTGGTGATGATGCGCCCCTTCCAGCCCTGGGCGTCGCCCTGCGCATCGAGCAGCGCGAGGTGCTCCGCGTTCACCTCGGGGATGAGCAGCGGCACGGTGTCGACCATGCGGTAGTTGCGCGAGTTGCTGACGACGATGTGACCGGCCTTCGCGAACTCTGCCTCGATCTCGCCGGCGACGGACGAGTCGAGCCCGGAGAACACGAGCTTCGGTGCGGTGCCGGGCGCGGCGTTCTCGACCACGCGGTTCGCCACGTCGTCGGGCAGGAGGTTCGGGAGACGCCAGGCTGCCGCGTCCTTGAACGCCTTGCCCGCCGACCGCTCGCTGGCCCCGAGGTACGTGACCTTGAACCACGGGTGATCCGCAAGCAACGCGATGAACTGCTGACCGACCATGCCGGTCGCGCCAAGGATTCCGACCTCAATTGACGGCATAAGAGCCTGACTTTCTCCAAAAAAAAAGCCGACGCGGATTAACCGTGTCGGCAAGGGTTCAGCTCGTGAATGGTCTCTTGATAGTGACTGCTATTCGAGCACAACTCCCCCGACACGGTGGACCCGCTTTCGACCGGTGCACTTTCGAGTCGTGGAGAGGAGAACCATCAAAGCCCGTTGAGTATAGCATGGGAGTTCGATGCTTCAAGCGCTCTTCCATGCCTGGGAACGCAAGCTCGCGTCGGTGACCAAGGATCGCGTCGTCCGGCCGTTCGAGTGGGGACTGGACTGGCTTTCACATCACGACACGCCCGAAGGCGGACCGCACCCGCCGGATCTGATCGGCGACTGGGTCGAGGACGTGATGCGCGACACGGACGCGTTCTACACGCCGGAACCGACCACCGACTACACGCTGGGCCCGGGCCTCGAGCCCGGCGAAGAGCTGCTGACGTTCCCGAGCGCCCTCACGACACCGCACGTCGAGAACAACACGGTCTACGGGCGCATCTTCCACCCGAAGCCGGACCCGGCGCGGAGGCGCCGTGCGGCGGTGGTCGTGCTGCCGCAGTGGAACTCGGATGCCGGCGGGCACATCGGCCTGGCGAAGCTGCTGGCCATGCATGGCCTCACGGCCGTGCGCCTGAGCCTGCCCTATCACGATCGGCGGATGCCCCCGGAACTGCACCGTGCGGATTACATCGTGTCGGCGAACATCGTGCGGACGCTGCAGGTCTGCCGGCAGGCGGTGCTCGACGCGCGGCGCACCATCGCGTGGCTGCATGCGCAGGGCTACGACCGCATCGGCATGCTCGGCTCCAGCCTGGGCTCGTGTCTCTCGCTCCTGACGACGGCACACGAGCCGCTGGTGGACGCGCAGGCGCTGAACCACATCTCGCCGTACTTCGCGGACGTCGTGTGGCGCGGCATCTCGACCGCGCACGTGCGCGAGGGGCTCGACGGCAACATCGAGCTCGACCTCCTCCGCCGCCTGTGGAACCCGCTCAGCCCGTCCAACTTCCTCGAACGCCTGCACAACCGCAAGACACTGCTGGTCTATGCGCGCTACGACCTCACGTTCCCGGTCGATCTCTCGCGTGAGCTCGTGCGTCAGTTCGAGGAGCAGAAGGTGCCGCATGAACTCGCCGTGCTCCGGTGCGGGCACTACACGACCGGCGTCACGCCATTCAAGTTCATCGACGGCCTGATCCTCAGTCGCTTCCTGAAGCGCGCGTTGCTGTCGTAGCCACAGGGTCTCGCCTGGAAGCCCTGAAGCTCTCGGTGACCTCTGAGCATCTGTGGCCAGGACGTCTACCTGGGCTCGTGCACCTGAAGCCGCGTTCACGTTTCACATGTAGTGCCCGGCTTCAGCCGGGCCTCGTCTGGTCCGCCTGAAGGCGGACACTACACGCCCCGTCCATGTCGCCAGTCGCACGGAGTGCGCGCGTTCTGGAGTGAAACGCTCTAGTCTTTCGGCAGCTTGAAGAGGCTGGTGAACAACTGGCGCCGGCCGAGCGTGCGCTTGGGATCGGGCTCGGGCTCGGGCTGGGTGGTGTTGATGATGCGTTCGAGCTTCGCGGCGGCGCTGTTCAGGTCGAAGAACGCCGTCAGCTGGTCGCGTGTCGTCACCGAGATGTCGTTCAGGAGCGCCCGCATGGATTCGTGCGGCAGCGGGCGGTTGATGCACTTGTCCCGGAAGACGAGGCAGCGGCGCTGCTCGGTCCGGCAGTTGGCGGCGATCTGCCGGAGGACGTCGATGTGCGCGCGCTGGACGCGAACCACGACGGCCTCCGAGATCCGGTCGAGCTCGGCAATCACTTCTTCGATCGCCGGAATGAAGAAGTCGAGGTACTCGAGCACCGCCTTCGGGTTCTCGAACTTCGCCGACTCCTCCACCACTGTGGCGCGCTGCGCCCGCAGCATCTCGAGCGTGTTGAGGGCGTCCGCCTTGCGCGCGCCGAGTTGGACGACCACGTCCTGTGGTGTGGGTTCTTCGTAGGTCACAGGTACTTCAACAACCCCTGGAGCGCCTCGAACAGCACGGCCGCCAGATCGCGGACGAAGGGTGTGACCTCCCCGTCGCTCACGGCAGTCGCTACTGTCACTGGATTGGTCAGGAACAGCCAGATGGTGGCCACCGCGACGACAACCACGAGCATCGCGATGGCCCCGAACAGGCTGAGCCCGATCCGCTGGTACTTCATACGGACCCCGGCCCTCTTGGAGGATAGCTTACCGAGGCTTTGACGGCTCGAAAGCAAATTTGGTTCGACACGGGTCGTCGGGCAGCAGGTCCGGCTGAAGCCGGACCCCACGAAACGCCTCTATCTGTCGCAATGCCCCACTGGCCGCTTGTCGTGGGGGGCGACCCTCAAGTGGACCGATCGGCGGTGCGGGTGACCGTGGGGTCCACCTTCAGGTGGACCGATCTGGGGCGCGCGTGAATGTGGGGTCCACCTTCAGGTGGACCCGCCCACCGCAAGGTCGGCTTCAGGCGGCCCGGCAGGTTCGCTAGAAAGTATCGGCGGCGAGGACGGCGGGCGCGCCCAGGTTGAGCTTGGGCAGGTCGCGCGACACCGCGGCATAGTCGCCGACGATGAGGGTGGTGAGGCGAGCCGGGTCGAGGTAGGTGTGGGCCACCCGCATCACGTCGGCGGCGGTGACCGCTTCAACCCTGTCGACGAACTCGTCGAAGTACTGCTCGGGCAGTTCGTACAGCGCGAGCTGGGTGACCGCGCGTGCGAGCTGCTCGGCCGTCTCGAAATTGCGCGCGTAGCCGCGCGTGAGCGCGGCCACGCCCACCGACAGTTCATCGGCGGTGACGGGCCGCACGCCGCGGATGCCGGCGATCTCCTCGAGCGATTCGTGAATGGCTTCGGCCGTCGCACCGGTCTGCACGCTCACCTGGAGGGCGAACGGCCCCGGCAGCCGCCTGAAGTCGAACGAGGTGCGGGCTCCGTAGGTGAAGCCCTTGTGTTCGCGCAGGTTCAGGTTGATGCGGCTGACGAACTGGCCGCCGAGCACCATGTTCGCCGCGACCAGCGCGTGGTAGTCCGGCGTGTTGCGCGCCACGGCGACATGGCCGATGCGCAGTTCCGACTGCGGGGCACCCGGGCGCGGAATGATGTTCAGCCGCGGCGTCTGCTGGAGCGGCGCCGGCTCGGGCTCTGGCGCAGTAGCGGAACCGGTCCAGTCCGCGAACATCTCTGCCGCGAGCGCTTCCACCTCGCCGTGCGTGCAGTCGCCGGCCACGACCAGGGTCGCATCGCCAGGCCGCACGTTCGCGGCGTGAAACGCCCGCACGTCGTCCACCGTGAGCGCCGAGAGCGAGGCCTCGCTGCCGAGCGGCGTGTGGCCGTACGGATGGCTGCCGTAGAGCAGGCGCATGAACGCGCGGTCCGCCACGGCGCCGGGCATGTCGCGCAGCTGCACGAGGCGGTGGAGCCGCAGCTGGCGCACGCGGGCGAAGTCGTCCTCGCGCATGGCCGGCCGCACGACGATGTCGGAGAGCAGGCCGACGGCGGGGCGGAGGAAGCGGCTCAGCACGGTGACCGTGAAGAGCGTGGCGTCCGGCCCGATGTCCGAGTCGAGCTGGGCGCCGACGCGGGCGAGCGCCTCGTGGATCTCGATGGCGCTCAGGTTCCCGGTGCCCTCGTCGAGCATGTCGGCGGTGATCGCCGCGAGCCCTTCCTTGCCGGGCGGGTCGGTGGCGGCGCCGCGGCGAACCAGCAGCATGACCGTGGCGACCGGAATCGAGACGTGACGTACCGTCCACACACGGAGGCCGCTCGGGAGCGTGGACCGCTCGACCGCCGGGAAATGGAACGGCGGCGTCTTGCCGGGAACGGGAAGCCTGCTGCGATCGACGGTCATGCTCGGGCTCTCAAGAGACGAGCGACGGGACTGAGCCCGGCATCCCGTAGATCGCCTTGCCCTTTGGCACGACGCTGAGGGTGATTCGGTTCGAGTGCGCCACGTAGCGTCGCACGCTGTCGCGCAGCGAGGCGGCGGTCACCCGGTGATAGCGCTCGAGGTCGCGGTCGAAGAAGCCCGGGTCGCGCAGGAACACGTTGTACGCGTTCAGCTGGTCGGACTTGCCGCCGAACCCGCCGATGGTCTGGAGGCGGTAGACGAACTGCGCTTCCGCCTGCACCCGCCCCCGGTCGATCTCGTCGTCTGACGGGCCGTCGGTTGCGAGCCGGCCGACCTCTTCGACGATCACACGCTCGATCTCGGCCAGCGTCCGGCCGGGTGCGGCGGTCGCGGCAATCTGCAGGAAGCCGCCGGCCTCGCGCGAGTTCTGCGCGGCCGACACGTCGGTGGCGGCGCGCAGGTCGTAGACGAGGCGCTTGTACAGGCGCGAGGTCTTGCCGTTCGCGAGGATGTCGGCAGCGAGGTCGAGCTCCGCGTCCTCCGCACCGAACATGCGGGGCGTGATCCACCCGAGGTACAGGCGCGGGAGTTCCACACGGTCCTCGATGATCAGGCGCGTCTCGCCCTGCAGCACCGGTTCCGCGGGGCGCACCGGGGCCACGACAGGCCCGGGCTTCAGCTCCTCGAAGTAGCGGCGCACCAGGTCGAGGGCCGCACCGGTCTCCACGTCACCCGCGATCGCGATCGACGCGTTGGCCGGGTGGTAATACGTCGCGAAGAACTCGCGGACCTCCTCCACCTGCGCCGCGTGCAGGTCGGCAATCTGGCCGATCGTCGGCCAGTGATACGGGTGGTCCGGCGGGTAGAGCGCAGCGAGCATCGCCATCGGCGCGAGTCCGTACGGCCGGTTCTCGTAGCTCTGGCGGCGTTCGTTCAGGATGACATCGCGCTGGTTCTGGAACTTCGCCGCCGTCAGCGCCGGCAGCAGGTAGCCCATGCGGTCGGATTCCATCCAGAGCGCCAGCTCGAAGGCGTTGGTGGGGACGACCTCCCAGTAGTTCGTGCGGTCGGCGTTCGTGGAGCCGTTGAGGAGCGCGCCCGCGCCCTGCAGCGGCTGGAAGTAGCCCTTGTCGTGGTGCTCCGACCCCTCGAACATCAGGTGCTCGAAGAAGTGCGCGAAGCCGGTTCGCCCCTGGACCTCGTTCTTCGAGCCGACGTGGTACCAGATGTTGACCGCGACGATCGGGCAGCCGTGATCCTCGTGGATGAGGACCTCGAGCCCGTTGGCCAGCGTGTGCTTGCTGAAGCCGATGTTCATCGGACGACAGTCAACGGAATCGTGGGACGCGTGTAGCTCTTGATGGAGACCTGCGCGGCGAGCCGTTCGGCCGCGGCGGTGATCGCGCGCGCTGCGGGCGCGTCGGGTTCGGCAATCATCAGCGGCACGCCGCTGTCGCCACCTTCGCGGATCGGCTGGTAGAGCGGGATGCGTCCGAGGAACGGCACGTTCAACTCGCCGGCCATCTTCTCGCCGCCACCGGTGCCGAAGATATCGGACTCCTTCTGGCAGCCCGGACACACGAAGTAGCTCATGTTCTCGACGATGCCGAGGGTCGGGATGTTGAGCTTCTTGTACATCGCCACCGCACGGCGCGAATCGGCGAGCGACACCTGCTGCGGCGTGGTGACCACGACCGCGCCGGCCACCGGCACCGTCTGGCCGAGGCTCAGCGCCACGTCACCCGTGCCAGGGGGCATGTCGATCACGAGGTAGTCGAGATCGAGCCAGCGCACCTCGCGGAAGAACTGCTGCAGCGCGCTGTGCAGCATCGGCCCGCGCCAGATGATCGGCGACTCGTCGTCTGTGAGGAAGCCCATGGAGATCACCTGCAGGCCGTACTTCTCGGCCGGGATGATCTTCTGCCCGTCGGTCTGCAGCTGCGTCTTGATGCCGAGCATGATCGGCACGTTCGGCCCGTAGATGTCGCCGTCGATCATGCCGACGCGGCTGCCCGACTTCGCGAGCGCAATGGCCAGGTTCACCGACAGCGTGGTCTTGCCCACGCCGCCCTTGCCCGCCCCGACGGCGATGATGTTCTTCACGCCCTCGAGCGGCTGCTTGCCGCCGTCGGCGCCGACCGCTTCACGCACGCGCGCGCTCATCTTCACGTCGACGCGGCTGACGCCCGCGAGCTGCGAGACGGCCGCGTGGGCCTGGTCGCGCATCTGGTCCTTGACCGGACACGCAGGCGTGGTGAGCTCGATCGTGAAGGCGACGTCGCCGCCCGCGATCGTCAGGTCCTTGATGAACCCGAGCGACACGATGTCCCTGTTGAGATCCGGATCGCGCACCACCTTGAGCGCGTCCAGCACTGCTGCGTGTTCCACGGCCATGGGATCAAATGGTATCGGCTTTAGCTCGCCCAGAACAAGAAATGCTACACTCGCGCCAATGGCCGACAGCGCGCCGAACCGCTCGGCAATGCTCGTGCTGGCCTATCTCTGGCCCCTCGCGGTCATCCCGCTCTTCCTCACCCGAGACGATGCAGAGGTGCAGTGGCACGCGAAGCACGGACTCGTGCTG
Source organism: Vicinamibacterales bacterium (assembly GCA_046331345.1). GTDB lineage: Bacteria > Acidobacteriota > Vicinamibacteria > Vicinamibacterales > CAVVIG01 > CAVVIG01. The sequence continues at coordinate 65,465 of JAXLRA010000017.1, forward strand.
ATGCTGGCCGAACTCGCGTTCATGCTCGTCGTGTCGATGCTCGTGAACCTCTTCACGCTGGTCACGCTCGGCATCGGCTGCATCGCGCTCGTCGGCTTCGTCTTCATCTGGGCCGGCATCCTCGGCCTGCACGTGCTGGCCATCGTGCGCGCACTCAACGGCTACCGGCTGTTCATTCCCGGAGTCAGCGATTACGCGTCGCGGTTCTAGAGCGGTCCGGCCGGCGATCGCAGCGGTGGCGCTGCTGGCCGCCACAATCGGGGTGGCGTCGACCCCTCTCGGCACGGGCGCGGCGCTTGCCGGCGTGCACGCCTACCAGCACACACTCTCTCCGCTTCTAGGACGCGCCGGCATCCGCTGCCGGTTCACGACGTCGTGCAGCCGCTACGCCGAAGTGGTGATCGCACGCGACGGTGCGCTGGCCGGGGGATGGAAGGCCGCACGGCGCATTGCTCGCTGCGGACCATGGACGGCGCCCGGGACGGTGGATGAACCCTGACAGGGTCTCGCGGAATTGCAGATTGCAGATTTCAGATTTCAGATTGCGGAAATCACTCTGAATGACTCAGCCGGCAATTCCGCTGTTCGTCCCGCCTGCATCGAACAGCCGCTTCGCTTCTTCGTGGAGCAGCACCCACAGGGCGTAGACGCCGAGCGCCGTGCCGTACGGCAGGAGCAGCAGGTCGACGCAGCCGAGCGAGATGGCGGCGAGGCGCGACCAGTGCGTCCGCCGCCTGACCTTGAGGCCGACCACCAGGTGCGCGGCTCCCCACAGCATGGCGATCACGGCGAAGATGCTGAAGGTGGCGGCGGTGAGGCTCGCGGCGAACTGCCCGCGGCCCGCGTCTGCCGCGGCGGTGATGAGCGACGCGGCCGCCATGCCGAGCGCGAGCGTCGACGCCCCGATGAGGATCGTGAGCCCGCCCCACACGAGGTACAGCACGCCGACGAGATCGACCTGGGATTCAGGATTGCGCAGTGCCGGCGCGTGCGGCCCTCTCATCGTTGCCGCCTTTCGTCGGCGCGCCGCTCAGGCGCGGATGGCCACGCGGAGTTCCACGCGGAAGGGCGCGACATGCGGAGCGTTGACCCTGAAACGGAACCGGGCGCCGTCGGGCACGCCGGGCGGCACCGACACCCGGATCGGATGACTGACGAACGAGTCGCCGCTGCCGCAGCAGGCCTCGCAGGGTTCGGTCCACACCTCGCCGCGGCCACCGCAGCACCGGCACGTGCCCTTGATCGGAAGGTCGAGCGGGACGATCGTGCCCCGGCGCGCTTCACGCCCGGACAGCCGCACTTCACGGCGAACGGTGCCATCGCACTCGCGGTCGTCACCAGCGAGGAAGGCCTCGCGCACACGCTCGACGAGCCCGCCCACCGATGGGAAGTCGATCGCGATCTCGTCCTGGAAGCAGTCGTGGGCCCCGTCGCCGATGCGCGTCATGTCGCGCATCGCGAAGATCGGTTCGTCACGATAAGGGTCGCGTCTCACGCTCAAATCCCGTCAACGATAGGAGTGGGTCTGACGCTTGTCAAGACGACGAACGCGGTGCTACCGTCGAGCGCGGTGAGCACCTCACATGGCTGAATCTCGCGAATGTCCCCTGTGCGGGGGCACGATGCAGCTGAAGCAGACGACGACCGTATCGCATATCCCGGGATATGCGGATGCAGCGCCGAAAAAGACCCTCGAGTGGGTCTGTCCCGATTGCGACTACTTCGAGGAAGCCGACGGAGAGAACGCGTAGAGGACGGCGCGAGCGGCTAGCGCGCGCCGATCGTGAGCAGGACTTCCTTGCGGAGGGTATCCTCGAATTCCTCGAAGTTCAGCGCGGACTCACACTCGTCGCACAGCACCTCGAGCACGGCCGGCCGGCTCTCATCCGACACTTCCACGCGGTTGTCCTCGAGATGCACCACGTGCATCTGCAAGGTCTTGACCTGGAAGTTCCGGTCGTTGCCACAGTTTGGGCAGGTCAACGTCACGAACGGTTCCCCTTTCGCCCACCTTTCGGGCTGCGGTAAAGCTTGATTCTATGTGCTGGCGGCTGGCACCGCAACGGAAAACACGTGGGAATCAACGTGTCACGACGGGATCGTCACCGGCATCGTGGGCAATCGGAACCGCCAGCTCATGGACAGCGGTCTCACCTGGCCACGTTGTCACACCGGCGCCGGCCGCGGCACGCACGAAGGCGGCCTTGAGCGATTCCGGCAGCACCTCGCCCAGCGCGCCCCGCGTGGGACGGAACTGCCCGTTGGTGACGCTTCCCGACAGGTAGAGCCGATCGCGGGCACGCGTGAGGGCGACGTAGAGCAGCCGCTTGGTTTCCTCGCGCTCACGCGCGGATGTGTCCTCGTCGGCCTCGCTCTGGTAGTCGGCGATAGCCACCGACGCCTCACCCTTCACATCGGCCGCCACGCGAATCGGTGCCCGCGAGTTCCCGGTGCCGCGGCTCATGTTCACGACGAAGACGATCGGATACTCGAGCCCCTTGCTCGCGTGCACGGTCATGAGGCTCACCGCGTCGTGCGCATCGATGGCGGCATTCGACTCGTCGCCAACGGCAAGCCGTTCGATGTGTTCCGCCACGCGGGCCAGCGTCGCGTAGCCGCGGTTCTGGTAGCGGCGCACCATGGCGCGCAGCTTCTTGAGGTTCTCCCGCGCCTGCCGGTACCGCGGCCCGCGCAGTTCCCTGCCGTAGGCGGTCTCCGCCAGCACCTGGCTCAGCAGCTCCGACGGCGTCAGCCGATCGACGAGCGCGAGCCACGACGGCAGCACGCCTCGCAGGCGCTCGAGCACCAGGCGGTCGTCGGCATCGAGCCCCGCCATCGCCTCGGGCGTCTCCACCGACGTGAGCGAAGCCGCGAGGCCCGGAGCGAGCGCCGCGAGCGCGTGGTCCGACAGCCGGATCAGCCGCGATCGCAGGAAGGCGGCTGCGCGCAGGTTCGACTGCGGGTCGGCCAGGAAACGCAGCAGCGCCACGCCGTCCTGCACCTCGTCGGCATCGAAGAAGCCGAGCCCCTTGTAGACGTAGGTCGAGACCCCCCGCGCGGCCAGCGCCTTCTCGAACTCGCGGTGCGTGTCGCGCGAGCGGAACAGGATGGCCATGTCCGACGGCTGTGCGGGCCGGCGGATGCCTCGTATGCGATCGCGCACGGTCGCCCGCCCGATCAGTCCGGCAATCTCCGCCGCGACACGCTCCGCCGCCTCGGTGATGGACTGGCCGACGATGAGCCCGACCGGCGGTGCCGCCGCGCCCGCGTCCACGTCCGTCGCTGGCGGCGTCGACGCCACGACGTCCTCGACGGGAAACCTGTCGGTCTGGTCGTACCGGAACCGGTCGGGACGCTCGGGAACCTTCTCGACCGCGGCAAACACGTCGTTGACGAACGACAGGATGGCCGGGTCCGAGCGGAAGCTGACCGAGATCGCGCGGCGCGGATCGTCCTGGTCGCGAAGGCCCGCCACGAAGCCGGCCGCTTCGTCGAGCACCGACACGTCCGCATCGCGGAAGCCGTAGATCGACTGCTTCCGGTCGCCGACGATGAAGATGGACGGCTGGAGCGCATCGGCCGACGCGCCGAACCCCTCACCCCAGTTGCGCACCAGCTGCGCCACGAGCTGCCACTGCGCGCGGCTCGTATCCTGAAACTCGTCCACGAGCACATGCCTGTACCGCGCCTCGAGCCGGAAGCGGCTCTGGGCGAATTCGTCCATGTCCTTCAGGAGCTTGACCGCCCGCTCCAGCACACCCGAGAAGTCCAGCAACGCCCGCGTGTCGAGCGTCCGCTGGTACTCCGACAGCGTGACGGCGAAGATGCGCCACACCCCGCGCGACAGCACCACGTTCAGGTCGCGCCGGAAGGCGCGGATGGCCTCGGCGACCGCCGGAGCCACGGCGCCGGCCGCGGCACGGTGCCGCTTCCACGCCGCCGGCGATGCGCAGTCCTCCGCGTTGTACCCGCTCCCCTGGAACGATGCGCCGCGCGGCTCACCGTCCTGCTTGAGGAAATAGCCCTTGAGCCGATCGACGAGCACGCGGAAGTGCGCCTGCTCGTCGCGGCTGGCAAAGGGACCGGCAAGCGGCGCCGGCTCCTCTGGCTCGGGGTCGTCGAACTGCAGGACCCCTGGGGTTGGATCGATGGTGTCGGTCCGCCTGAAGGCGGACCCCACGACTGATTCATTGACAGGCGTGTCAGCGTCGTGGGGTCCGGCTCCGGCGGGCGATGGCGCACGCCTGTCGTGGGGTCCGGCTTCAGCCGGACCTGCGTCGGATCCCTGGACCAGAACACGCATGTCCGCCGCCAGCATCGCGAACGCCGGCGCCTGCACGGGACCATCCGCCAGGAACGCCTCGAGTCCGCCATCGACACCGGCGAGAATGCCGCGGAGGCGATCGGCGGCCCGCGCACAGATGACCTGCGCGGTCAGGTCGCGCGGCCCCTTCGACAGGTAGCGGCGCAGGGCCTGCGGCGCCACGAGGCGCCGATCGAGCAGCGAGGTGAGTCCGGCCCGGAGGCGCCGCTCACCCAGCTGCGCGAACACCAGCGCCACATCGTCGTCGTCGCGCGCGATGGCGCGGCACAGCCGGAGCGCCTGATCGAGCGCTTCACCGATCAGGCGGGGCACCTCGGTGTCGTCCGCGAGGTCGAAGCCCGGGTCGACGTCGGCCTCGAGCGGGAACTCGCGGAGCAGCGAGAGGCAGAAGGCGTCGATCGTCGAGATGGCGATCTCGCCGAGCCGTTCCTTGAGTTCACGCCAGCGCCCCGCATCGAACTCGGACAGCCGCGCGGCCTCGCGCAGGCGATCGACGATGCGCTCGCGCATCTCCGCGGCCGCCTTGCGCGTGAACGTGATCGCGAGGATGTGATCGGGCTCGACACCGGCCCGCAGCAGGTTGACGTAGCGTTCGACGAGCACGCGCGTCTTGCCGGTGCCCGCCGAGGCCTCGAGCACGACGTTGCGTGTCGGGTCGACCGCGTGTGCGCGTGCCGGCGCGTCAGAGGTCGCCGACATAGTCCTTCCGGCACACCGCGGTGAAGCTGCACGTCTCGCAGCGGTACACATCGTCCGGCGTCGGCGGGAACTCGCCGCGGCCGATGGCGTCCAGCGTATCCACGACGCGCTGCTGCGCGCGCAGGAGCGTCTCCTCCCGGCTGTTCTCCCGGGCAAACAGCGGAACCACGCGCTTCGGTCCCTTGAAGGCGAGATACACCGCCTCGCCCAGCACCCATGAGCGTCCGCGCACCCTGAGGTGCTGTTCGGCGCAGACCGCGTAGATCGGCAGCTGCAGCGCACGGCTCCGATCCGGCGGCCACCCGAGCTTGTAGTCGATCAGGCGGAACGTACCGTCGGCCAGCAGGTCGATGCGGTCCGCCTTGCCGCGCAGCTCGATCGTCCGCGGTCCGGATTCCGTCTGCAGCGTGACCGGTCCGTCGAGCGTGTGTTCGAGCAGTCGCTCGACGACCGGCACCGGCCGCTCGGCCTCCATGCGAAAGACCGCTTCGCCAAGTCCCGCGGCCGCCGGTGATCCCAGCAGGCGCGTGCGTTCGAGTGCCGCCTCACCCTCCGGGATGCGCGTCAGCGCCCGGTCTACAACCGACACGAACCGTTCACGCGCCAGGGGCAGGTTCGCATGCGTGATCGCGCGGTGCCCGGTCGCCTGCCACTCCGTGAAGAACGTCTCGAACACTTCGTGGATGAACTGTCCCTGCCGGCGCGGATCCATCACCTCTTCGTCGTCGGGCTCTTCTTCGAGACGCAGGACGTGCTGCGCGTAGAACTTGAAAGGACAGCCCAGGTACGCCTCGAGGGCGCTGACCGACCAGGTGCGGGACGGTCGCTCGCCGACAGCTCCATGGAACCGCGGGTCGGCCGCGGGCACCCGCCCCTTCCGCACCGACAGCCACTCGCGAGCCGGATCCGAGACGGTGTCGGCGGGTTCCTCGCCAAGCGCGAGGCTTTCGTCGCGCAGCCACGGCGTGTCGAGGAGTGGCGCCGGAACCGTCGAGAGGCCGGCGCGCGGCACTTCGTCCAGCTGCACGGTGCGCGACACGATCGCCTCGTCGTCCAGCAGGAACGCCGAGAGTTCGACGCGGTCGCGCGCGGACAGGAGCAGATCCAGGAACCTCGCGTCGGCCGCACCGCGCCGGTCCTTCTCGGAGGGCCAGCCGAGCGCCTTCAGCAGTTGCGGCGGGTAGAAGATGTTCCGGCGCGGCTTCTCCGGCCAGTCGCTCTCGACGAGCCCCACGATGGTGAGATCGTCGAAGTCGCCGTAGCGCGCGGCCTGGTCGTCCAGCAGGCGCACTCCGCTCATGGCGCCGTCGGTGGCGAAGGTCTCGTCACCGATCCAGCGGCGGACGGCGGTGGCGAGGTCGGCGACGCTCCACTCGGGATCGTGATGCTGCGCGTGCGCATCGGCCACCCCGCGCAGCAGCTGCAGGACGGTGCGCCGCGCACGGACTTCCCGGGCGCCAGGCGCGTCCGCTTCGTCGCGCGACACCAGGTGCCGCTCGAGGAACGCGAGCACACCGGATACCTGCACCGATGCGGGCCGTGCCGCACGCAGCGGCTCGAGTTCGCCGACGAGGTCGAGCACGGCGTCGAGCGCGGGACGGGCCGTCGTGCGCGTCTCCGACCCACGACGCGACCGCGCGCCGCCTTCCGGAGACCAGCCATCGCCCAGTGTCCGCAGCCGCGCGGCCGTCCCGAGGTAGCGCGCGTCGCTGAGGGCCCGGTCCAGCGCGCCGATGGCGTCGCGCCCGAGCCGGCCGCTCCATTCGAAGTGCGGCGACCGGAGCAGCGCCACGAGCGTGTCGCGCGCGAAGTCGGCCTCCAGCGCGTCGAGCAGGAGGTCCACGGTCGCGACCAGCGGTTCGGCGGCGAGCGGGAGTGCGTCGGCTGCCACAAAGGGCAGCCCCGCGGCCCCGAGGGTGTCGGCAGCCAGGTAGAGATACGGCAGCGGCTTCTTGAAGACAACGGCCACGCGGTCCAGCGCCACCTGCGGCGCCGCGGCGAGGCGCCGCGCCACGACATTCAGCTCCTCTTCGCGGTCGCGATGCGTGAACCAGAGCGGGGCGGCGTCGGCGGTTGGCGGCGGCACCGCCAGCATCGGCCGCACTGGCGGGCGCTGCGCGACGAGGTCGCGTGAGGTGAGCTCCTCGAGGCCGGGCCACCACTGGTGCAGCCGCTCGTGGAAGCCGGACGCGAGAACACCTTCGGTGGAGACGATGTCGAGCGAGGCGAGGTGCGGGAGCTGGCTGAGGAGATCGAAATCGGCGACGAAGAGCCCCGAAGGGTCGGCGATCCAGTCGGGCACCGTCACGACGACATGCGCCACGGGCACCGCGGCGGTGTCCGCCAGCAGCCGCTCGCGCAGGCGATGTTCGTCGAGCGCGTCACTCGCCGCCGCGCGGGCCTCGTAGCCGGCGAAGGTGCGCGCCAGGAATCGGGTCTGGACGAGGAGGCGGTCGGCGCCGGTGTCCACCAGCTCGCCGCCACCGAGGGCTTCGACGATCAGCTCTTCGAAGCGCCTGACCTGCTGTGACTGGCGGCGGAGCTGATCGTAGAACCGCATCAACTCGGCGACGAGCCCCGGACGCACCTGGAACGGCAGATGCTCGGCCGCCCTCGCCGCCTCGCGCGCCGCCGCCTGGGCCATCGCATCCCGCTCGAACGGAGACAACCGTCGCGGTGGCGCGGCCAGCCTGCGGTGCAGTTCGTCGTACAGGCGATCGCGGGTCACGCACGCTGGCAGCGCGAGGTCGGCGAGGCCGAACCCCGTCAGGGTGCGCGCCAGCGTGTCGCCGGCGGCGCGGGTCGGCACGACGACCAGACGCGACGGCAGCCCTGGGGCGGCCGGCTCCAGCGCCGTTCCGCACAGCGCCGCGATGGCGCGCCGGAAGTCGTGCAGATCGGGCACCCTCACCAACCGGGTGCGGCGAGGCGTAATCACCGGGACAGCTGCGGGGGTTGGAGGGCCTTCAGCAGATCGGTGCGGGCGCGCTGCGCCAGCATGAGGGCGCCGGCCGCGGCCGACGAGGCATCCCAGGCGCGGGTGACATTCGCGCGCAGGGCGGCTTCGCGCCGGATGCGCGCGGCGTTCAGCGCGAGCTGCAACGCGCTGCCGAACATCTCGTGCAGATCGCGCAGGTCGTCCGGCGGCTTGATCAGCCGCACGTCGCGGCGGGCAAGATCCACGGAGCGCAGGATGGCACCGAGCGCGTCAGGGCCGGAACCGGCGAGCGCCTTGATGTCTTCGAGCAGCGGCGCCATGCGCTGCAGCCGCACCAGCGTGGGCGCCATGGCCGTGCGGTACGCCCGCAGTTCCGGCGCGCGCAGCGCCCAGGCATCCCGTTCGAGCCGCAGGCGGCGGGCGGCATCGAGCTGATCCTCCACCGCCGCAGTGACCGCCGCAACCACGTCGGGGCGCACGGACCCGAGCAGTTCGTCGTTGGCCCGGATGCTGGCGATGACCCGCTGGACACCACGGACGTCCGCCTGTCGCGCGCGCGAGGTCGCGAGATTGAGCATGCGCGCACTCATCGCCTGATACCGGCGGTCGAGTTCCTGCTCCCGCTGAATCTTCGCCTGCACGTCGGCCATCGTCGCGGCCGCCCAGGCGGGAGGGAGCTTCGCGGCGTCGGCATCGAGCGCGTTGGCGGCGGTGGTCAGCAGCATCATCCGCTCGGCGGGAGACGGCGTCAGCGACGCCGCGCGCAGCATCACCTCGATGGTTTCGCGCGGCCCCGGCGGCGGCAGGACCGGCTCGGCAGGCGGCGGCGTCGAGGCCGCCACGAGCGCCAGGTCGAAGGCGCGCGCGCCCGTGGCCGCCTTCAGCCCCGCGATCGCTTCATCGAGTGTCGCCAGCATCTGCTGGATGTCGTCGCGCTTGTAGTTGTAGTGCGCGGCCGGCCAGTCCGCGAGCGTGCGCCGGGCCTTCTCCACGATGGCGAGGCGCTCCGCGGCGGTCTGGGCGGCGCTGACGTCGTTCAGCGCCTTCGCGATCTCGGTGCTCAGCTGCTCGTAATCCGCCTGTCCGCGCGTCGCCACGTACCGGGCGGAGCGGACCGACTCCGCGTAGTTCAGCGTGCGGGTCCAGTCCACCTTCGAGGAGGCGATGTTGACCAGCTGCAGCTGCGGATCGCGCCCGGTCGAGATGGGCATCGAGAAGACAACACTGTCGTCGAGCCGCGCGAATTCGCCGTAACTGACGAGCGAACTGCCGTCGGTGAGAAACACACGGAAGAGTGCCACGTCGTCGGGCGACGACGCGGCAGGGGCCTGCGCCTGGCCCGCGGCAGGGGCTGCGGCGGGCCCGGCGGTCAACAGGCAGAGGGTCCAGACGCCCGCCAACCGATGCAGTCTCATGAACGACCAAGCGTATTGTGCGGGTCCCGGAGCGTCAAGCTGTGGAAATCCTGTGGATGAAAGGTGCAAAAGCTGTTGACGCGCTGCGGACCGAAATTTTTCTGGCCGGAGTACCCGGTGCGTACGACGCACGCGCGGGTTGTGGACGCGCGTTTCGTACGCCCCTTCGCTTGAACGGCTGTAACGGCGGCGTGACAATTCAACCCGTTCCCAGCAGTCAACCTCGCGTCGGTCCATAACTGTGCATACGGCTGTTCATCGCTTTGAAGAGATCATCGGTGGTCGCACGTACCACATCGAGGTCGCTCAGACAGACTCCCATCGCTGGCGCGCCTACATCGTCAGGGTGCCGGGGGTCCCGACAGCATTGATGCCTTTCTATGGACCGACGCCAGACCAGGCCGCGGGCAACCTGCGCGACTGGCTCGCGCGGGCGCACGCCAGCGCGTCATCGAGACCACGAGCCGCCGCACACGCGTCGTAGGCTCGACCTCCAAATCACAACCTCCACCCGCCGTCGCTCCTGATCAGCCCTAAAATCATCAGGAGATGTCCATCGACCGGTGGTTGGCGCGTCTTGCGGGCGCGGGCGTGGTCCTGCTCGCCCTGGCCGGACTGCTGCGTGCGAACCCGGAGACGCAGGCACCGGCCGCCGCGGCTGCAGGCGTTCGCCCCGGGTCGCCGGCTGCCGGCACGGATGCGCCCCGCGTCGACTTTGCGCGGATGGTCCGCGAGCAGGCCGACACCGATCGGGCGTGGCGCCTGGCCAGTGCGGGCGTCATGCGGATGGACAAGATCACCTATCGGAGTTCGAAGGGCGATCTCGACATTCCGGCGTTCGTCTTCCAGCCGCTGGTCACGCGCGGACCACAACGGCATCCGGCGCTCGTCTGGGTGCACGAAGACATCCGGGGGCACCTGTACGAGCGGCACATTCCGTTCGTGCGCGACGCCGTCTCACGCGGCTATGTCGTCATCGCGCCCGAGTACCGGGGCAGCATCGGCTACGGCCGTGCCTTCTACGACGCCATCGACTACGGCGGGGCCGAGGTCGACGATGTGGTGACGGCGGTGTCGGTGCTGAAGGACCAGTACCCGGCGGTGGACCCGGCAAACGTCGGGATCATCGGGTGGAGCCACGGCGGCTTCATCGCCCTGCACGCCATCTTCCGCAATCCCCTGCTCTTCCGCGGAGCCGCGGCGATGGTGCCGGTGACGAACCTCTTTCATCGCCTGGCACGAAAGGGCGTGGACCAGCAGCGCCGGGCCATCGACCCGCAGAACCGGTTCGGCGGCGGTCCGTCCGATCGGCCCGAGGTCTACAAGTACCGCTCGCCGCTCTTCCAGGTCGACGAACTGCGGGTCCCGCTGCTCGTCCACGTGGCCGACAACGACGAGGACGTCAACATCGACGAGGCCATGCAGCTGGTGGACGCGCTCCGGGCGCGGAAGGCGGACCTGGCGGACGTGAAGGTCTACCACAACCCGGCAGGCGGCCACCTGTTCGATCGGCGGGTGTCGGCGGCGGGCCAGCCCGAGAATACGCCCGAACAGCGCGATTCGTGGGCCAGGGTGTGGGCGTTCTTCGAGCGGCAGCTGCAGCCAGGCACGGCTTCACGCTGACTGGGAGTGTCGGGTGCCACAAGCCGCCACAAGCCGCCACAAAGCGTTCGTTGCCCCCCCTCTGACTTGCCATCTAAAATGCTCCGACGCCGCGTACTTTCCGCGGCGCCTCCCCCTGGAGCGGCCCGTTCGTCGGTCACGGCATCTTGCCGGGACCGTGCATTGATCTCAGGAGTTTCCGGATGCCCACGAAGAACCAGACGTCGGCCAGCGGCGTCGTGACACGCCGCCGTTTCCTCGAGCAGCTCGGGATGGTGGGTGGCACCTCCCTCGTCATGACCGCGATGAACTCGTGGGATCTGATGGCCGGGCAGGCTCAGGGCCGCCCGCAGCTCACCGGCAAGCCGGCGAAGAACAAGGTCATCGTCCTCGGCGCGGGCGTGTCGGGGCTCGTCACCGCGTACGAACTGGGCAAGCTCGGCTACGACGTGCGGGTCATCGAGGCACGTGAGCGCGTCGGCGGCCTGAACTGGACGGTGCGGAAGGGCACGGAGCACCAGGAAATCGGCTCGACCGAGAAGCAGGTCTGCGCGTTCGACGAAGGGATGTACGTCAACGTCGGTCCGTGGCGCATTCCCTACACGCACACCGGCGTCCTCGGCTACTGCCGGGAAGTGGGCGTGCCGATGGAGATCTTCATCAACGAGGCGGAGAACTCCTTCTTCTACTACGAGGGCGAACAGTACGGCGCCATGGCCGGCAAGCGGCTGCGCCTGCGCGAGGTGAAGGCCGACATGCTCGGCCACATCAACGAGCTGCTGGTCAAGGCGATCGACCAGAACAAGCTCGACATGCCCATGACGCAGGAGGACAAGGACCGCTTCATCAAGTTCATGGTGAGCGAGGGCTACCTCGATCCCACGACGAAGATGTACAAGGCCATCGGCGACAGCGGGCGCACGCCGTACGACACCAACGCGCTGCTCAAGGCCAACATCGGCACGCGCTTCCGCTCCGTCCCGCTGACCGACGGTACGCAGGCCGCTCCCATCTTCCAGCCGATCGGCGGCATGGACCAGTTCCCGAAGGGGCTCGCCCGCGCCATCGGCGCCCAGAAGATCTCGATGGGCACCGAAGTCCTCTCGGTCCGCCACGACGCGAACGGCGTCAAGGTGGCCGTGATGGACACGAAGACCGGCAAGAAGAGCGAACTCTCCGCCGACTTCTGCGCGGTCTGCCTCCCGCTCGCCATCATCGCGAAGCTGGACATCAGCTTCTCGCCCGAGATGATGACCGCCGTGAAGTCGGTGCCGAACAGCAACAGCGCCAAGATGGGGCTGCAGATGAAGCGCCGCTGGTGGGAAGAGGACGACGGGATCTTCGGCGGTCACCTGTACTCGAACCTGCCGCTCGGGGAGTTCTCCTACCCGTCGACCGGCTACTTCTCGAAGAAGGGCGTGATCCTCGGCCTGTATGCCAACGGCCCGGTCGGCACGCTCCTGGACCAGACGCCGGCGCAGCGTGTCGAGCACGTGCTCTCGAACGCCGCGAAGGTGCACCCGCAGATCCGCACCGAGTTCGAGAACGCCTTCGGCGTGTGGTGGAAGAAGGTCAAGTACAGCGAGGGCGGCTACGCCACCGGCGCGGCCCATGCGCGTCACGACCAGCTCTCGAAGATGGAAGATCGCCTCGTGATCGGCTCGGCTGCCGTCTGCCCGTACTCGGAGCCGGACTGGCAGGAGGGCGCCGTGGCCGCCGGGTGGCAGACGGTCAAGACGCTGCACGAACGCGCAATGAAGGGCTGACGCTGCACAAACCAGAACTTGGAAGTTAGAAGTTGAAAGTGAACTTCTGAACTTCACTTCTGACTTCTAAGTTCTAACTTCGGCGAGAATAGCGCCATATGCGCTACGCCGCCATCACGGGCTGGGGGGAAGGCGTTCCCCCGGCCATCCTGACGAACGACGACCTCTCGACCTTCCTCGAAACGTCAGACGAATGGATCACGACGCGAACCGGCATGAAGGAGCGCCGGATCTCGCACATCAGCGCGATCGAGATGGCCACGCTGGCCGCCTCCCGCGCCCTGACGTGCGCGGGGCTCGACGCGGCGGACGTCGACCTCATCGTCTACGGCGGCTGTTCGAACGAGGAAGTGGTGCCCAACAGCGCGTCCGGCGTGCAGGTGGCACTCGGGGCCACGCGCGCGGCGGCCATGGACCTGAACACCGCCTGCACGAGCTTCGTGTACGGGCTCTCGGCGGCGACGGCGATGATCCAGAACGGCACCGTCAGGAACGCGGTGGTGATCGGGGTCGAGCTCATCTCGCGCTACATCGACTGGAGCAACCGGAACGTGGCGGTGCTCTTCGGCGACGGCGCGGCCGCGGTCGTGGTCCAGGCGAGTGATACGCCAACCGGCGTCATCGGCTCCGTGCTCGGCTGCGACGCCGAGGCCCGCCAGGTGCTGCGGGTCCGCGGGGTCGGCTGCGGCTACGCCGGCCTGGACATCACGTTCGGCGACACGATGTGGGACTTCGATGGCCAGGCGATCTTCAAGCGGGCCGTGAAGGGCATGACCGAGGCCTGTGCGCGCGTGATGGCGCAGGCGGGGGTCACCGGCGACCAGATCGACCTCGTCATCCCCCACCAGGCCAACCTGCGCATCATCGAGGCGGTGGCGAAGTACGCAAACGTGCCGATGGACCGCGTGATGGTGACGGTGCAGAAGTACGGCAACATGAGCGCCGCGACGGTGCCCGTGAGCCTCGTCGAGGCCCTGAAGGAGGGCCGCGTGAAACCGGGATCGCTGCTGCTCATGCCCGGGTTCGGCGGCGGCCTCACCTACGGGGCGCTGCTCGTGCGCTGGGGCGACCGGGTGACGCCGCTCGGCGAGTCCACGCTCCAGATGCCCCCTGTCACGCAGACGGCGCTCGAGATGGTGAACGCGGTCCGCGCGACGCAGGATCCGGGCGGCCGTTCACGCGCCGGTCTCGAGGCGCCGGTCTTCGCCGAAGCCCGCGTCGCGGCCCGCGCGTAGGGAGTTCCCCGGAGTTCTTGGTTACAAGAGTCCCACCAGCCCTGCCTGCCCTGCCTGCCCTGCCTGCCCTGCCTGCCCTGTCCGAGGGGCTGGCTGGATGGCGCTGTGGCTAGAGACTGCCGTCGAGGGCGGCGAGCATCTGCGTGTTCTCGTCCGGTGTGCCGATGGTGATGCGCAGCTTGTCGTTCAGGCCAGGCTTGTCGAAGAAGCGGACGAGCACGCCCCGCTCCTTCATGCCTTCGTACACCGGCTTCGCATAGCGTCCACCCGGCAGGGTGGCGAGCACGAAGTTGCCCTGGCTCGGAATCACGTCGAACCCGCGCGTGACAAGCTCGCGGGTCACGCGCCCGCGTTCGGCTCGCACCTTTCCCCACTGTTCCCGCGCATACGCCTGGTCGTCGAGCGCGGCGGCGGCCGCGGCAATGGCGAGGGCATCGCAGTTGTAGCTGTCCTTCACCTTCGTCATCTGCGCGATGAGCGACGGGTGGCCAATCGCGTAGCCGAAGCGCAGGCCGGCCAGCGCGTAGCCCTTGCTCAGCGTGCGGGAGATCAGGATGTTCTGGTGCCGCTCGAGGAGCGCGAGACAGCTGGCCTCGCCGAAGTCCACGTAGGCTTCGTCCACGAGCACCAGCGCGTCGGTGCGCGAGGCCAGCGCCGCGACCGCCGAGGGCTCCACCCACGTGCCGGACGGCGCGTTGGGGTTGGCGAAGAAGATGGCGCGCGGGTTCGTCGCGAGCAGCGCCTCCGCCGGCAGGGCCCAGCCAGCCTCCCACGGAACGGTGACGAAGCGGACATCGGCGAGTTCGGCGAGCACCGGATAGAGCGAGTAGGTCGGGTCGGGGCTCGCCAGCACGTCGCCGGGGCCGCAGTAGGTGCGCAGCGCGATCTGCAGGATGTCGTCGCTGCCGTTGCCGGCAAGCACCTGGTCCGCCGAGACGCCGTGGACGCGCGCCGCCACGGCGCGGAAGTCGTCGGCCATCGGCTGCGGATACCGGCGCAGCGCGTCGGAGGCGATGCGGCCGATCGCCTCGAAGACCTTCGGGCTCGGCGGGTAGGGGTTCTCGTTCGTGTTCAGCTTGATGACCGGCGCACCCGCCTTCGGCTGTTCACCGGGGGTGTAGCCGGCCATCCTGGCAACCGTGGCACGGGGCTGGGGCGACGACATCTCAGGGCATGTTATCAGGGGGAGGTCAGGGATCAGGGATCAGGGATCAGGGATCAGGGATCAGGGATCAGGGATCAGGGATCAGGGATCAGGGATCAGGGATCAGGGATCAGGGATCAGCGGCGAGTCTCGACCTGCAATCTGAAATCCCAATCTGCAATCTGCAATCTGCAATCTACAATCTGCAATCCCCCAATTCCCCATGCCTTCCTCTCCTGCCGAATACTCGCGCGGCGCGAAATGGTTCCACTGGCTCACGGTGCCCCCGCTGCTGGTGCTCCTGCTGTCTGGTCTCACCATTCGCTTCATGAACGACGACGTGAAGATGTCGTTCTATACGCTGCACGAGAGCCTGGGCCTGCTGCTGCTCGCCCTGAGCGTCGCCCGGCTGACCTGGCGGCTGCGCCACCCGCCACCGCCGTGGGCTGCGGACGTGCCGGCCGTCGAACGGGCGGGGGCCGATGCGGTGCACATGCTCTTCTACGCGATCACCATCGCACAACCCGTACTCGGGTTCTTCACGACCAATGCGTACGGGTTTCCACAGCGGGACGCGACCGCCTTCCTGGGGTTCGTCAACCTGCCCGCCTTCATGGAGCGCGCACCCGACCTGGCGTTGCGGCTGCACTGGGCCCACAGCGTGACGGGGTGGCTGCTCATCCCGCTCATCGTGGCTCACGTTGGCGGCGTTCTGTACCGGCATGTCGGAAAGGGCGACGGCACGCTGCTGCGCATGATCTAGGCGGGAATGGCTGTGCTAGGCTGACGCGCGTGAGGCGCCGGGTCGATCGGGAGATCAGGGACACGACACTCGATGGGGTCGACTCCCACGACCCGCTCATGCAGGCGTGCCTGAAGCGCGCCCGCCTCGCGGCACGCACCGACCTGCCGGTCCTGCTCCTCGGAGAGTCCGGCACGGGCAAGACCCTGCTCGCGCGCGCCATCCACAACTCCTCCGGGCGTTCGAGGGGGCCGTTCATCTCCTTCAACGCTGCCGCCCTCAGCGACACGCTCCTCGACAGCCAGCTGTTCGGCCACGAGCGCGGCGCGTTCACCGGTGCGAACAGCCGCGTCAAGGGCAAGTTCGAGCTGGCGGACACCGGCACGCTGTTCCTCGACGAGGTGGCCGACCTGAGCCCGCAGGGCCAGAGCAAGATCCTGCGCGCGATCGAATACGGCGAGTTCGAGCGGCTCGGGTCGGAAGCGCTGCAGGAAGCTGACGTCCGCGTGCTCTCGGCCACGCACCATCCCGTGGCGACGCTCGCCAGGAATGGAACGTTCCGCGCCGATCTCTTTCATCGCCTGAACGGCATGTCCATCACCGTTCCCCCGCTGCGGGAACGCCCGAACGACCTGCGCGTGCTCCTCGCCGACGGCATTGCCAGGGCGAGCCGCGAGCAGGGCAAGCAGATCGACGGGCTCGCGCCGGAGGCGGTCCAGCTGCTGCTCGGCTACGTCTGGCCCGGCAACCTGCGTGAACTGGCCAAGGTGGCGGAGGCGGCCGTCGCCCTCTGCGAAGGGGCGATCATCACGGCCGACATCGTCGTCATGCTGCTCGACGAGACGGCTGCACCATCCGTGCGCGGCGGCTCCATCCGGAGGGAATCGATGCAGTTGGAACAGGCCGTGCGCGATCACATCCGCTGGGTGCTGGCGGAGGTCAACGGCAACAAGCGGCGCGCCGCGCGTGAACTCGGCGTGGCCCGTGCCACGCTCGAGCGCAAGCTCCGGGAGATGGCGTGAGACGACGTCGCCGCCTTCCGAAGCCGACCGACCGTGTCCGCCTGGGTGCCTCGGGACTCACGGTCAGCCCCTTCTGCCTCGGCATGGTGCGGTCGCCGAAGGTGGTGATCGACGCGTTCGAGGCCGGCATCAACTTCTTCTTCGTCACGGCCGACATGCACTGGCCGTACTACGAACCGCTTCGCAAGGGGCTCCGTGCGCTGCTTCGGTCGAGACGTGGCCTCCGGGACGAGATCGTCCTGGCGGCAGCGTGCTATCCAACGCAGCCCGAGTTCAACACGATGCCGTTCAGCGAGGTGACCGATTGCGCGCCGTGGCTCGAGCGCATCGACGTCGCAGTCATGGGTGGCAGCTACGCCCACGACTTCGCGCCGCGCCTGCCCGTCTACATGGACCATCGCCGGCAGCGCCTCGAGGGCATCCGGGCCATCGGCGCGACGTTCCACGAGCGCACCGTCGTACCGGCTGCCGTGAACCATGGGCTGGTCGACGTGGCGTTCGTCCGCTATAACCCCGAGCACCCCGGGGCGGCGAGCGACGTCTTCCCGCAACTGGATGCCTCATCACGCGTGCCGGTCTACAACTTCAAGAGCACCTGGGGCTACCTCCCGGACGCGACCTTCGACTCGCTCGGGCTGCCGGCGGATTCGTGGCGTCCGCACATCAGCGACTACTACCGCTTCGCGCTGACACCGACCCACATCAGCGGCATCCTCTGCGCGCCGAGCACGCCGCGCGAACTCAGGGACATGCTCGACGCAGTCGATCGCGGACCCCTGAGTGCCGGCGAGCAGCACTACCTGATCAACCTGTCGCGGCTCGCATCCGGCGAGGTGGAACTGGCGCGTTGAGCAGAGGCGGGGAGGGCCGGGACCCGACGCGGACAGGTGGGGCCAGGTGTGGCTGTCGCCGTCAACCGTGGCCGCCGGAGCGTGCGCGGGCGAGCTGGCGTCCGTAGGTCTGCGCGAGGAAGTCGTACAACACGAGTTCGTGCATCCTCGCTTCCGACCGGATCAGCCGGTTCACGGTCATGTGCACGTAGCTGAACGAGAGCTCGAACACGCTGCGTGCGGCGCGTCCATCGCGCACGCACCGCTCCAGTGAAGCCAGCGTGCGGCGCGACCGGCGGCTGCGGCGCGCGAGCGCCGCCGCCACCGCGCCGAGCACGGAACCCGGCTCCGGTCCGGCGGTGACCAGCGCCTCGAGCGTCCGACCGACAGGCCGCAGCCGGTCGCCCAGCGCCCGCCGGAACGCCGCGTCCACCTTGAACTCGCGGCCGAAACGCTCGCGCGCGTCGCGCATCACCTCCGCCCTCGTCCCCAGGTCGAACCCGAGGTCCGCGAGCAGGCGGTCGATGCTGAGCAGGGTAGCCAGCCACCGATCGTCCGGACCACCGCGGGCGTCGAGTTCGTGCAGGATGTCCACAACCGCCTCGCTGTCGGCGTGGAACCAGCGCTCGGCGAGCAGCATGGCGTCTGGCCCGCCGTAGCGTTCGACTTCGCGCTCGTAGGTATCGAACGCCACGCGCCACGCGAGCTGGCGGTCGACCGCGTCGGCGAGCGCACGCTCGACCCGGCGGCGCACCGTTCCGGTGGATGCCCCCTTCGGGACCTGCAGCCGCCACCGCACGTGCTCACCCGGATCCGCGTAGCGGATGAAGAACCAGCGATCAATCAGCCCCTTCTCCTGCAGGGCACGGCTGGTGGGTCTCACGATGTCGACCAGCAGCGTGTCGGCTGTCGCCGAGCCGCCGTACGCCTTCGCGAACACCCACGCACTGCCGGGCGCGAATGACCGTCCTGTGCTGGTCCGGCGTGACCGCGCCACGGCAGGCCCCGCCGTCGTCGTCGGCGCCGAGGGCTGGTCCAGCACGGGCACGACGATTTCCGACGCGTAGGCGCCCTCCTCGCCCCGGGCAGGGACACCGTCTGGCCCGGGATACCACTCGAGCAGCGTGGCGTCCTCCCGCGGCTTCAGTAACTGCACGAGCGAGTCGACCGCCAGCACGTTCTCGAGGTCCACGACGAGTTCGTTGTCGTAGTCGCCGAGGACGACCCAGCGGGGGAGGCCGCGGGCCTTCCGCAGCGCCTGTACCGCAATCCACCGGTCCAGATAGCCCGGCTTCTGCAGCGCCATCATCTCCGCCTTCGACAGCCGCCAGGAGGCGCGGCTCAGGACGATGTCGCCCACGCGGACGCGAGGCAGGAACGGCGATGCCTCGAGCGGTCCCCAGCTCCAGTAGGCCGCGCCGCGCTGGCCGTCTGCCTGCAGAAGGCACAGGAACCGGTAGGCGCCGATGCCGAAGTCCGCGAAGTTGTGCGCGGTGGTCGCCCGCGGAATGACACGCCGCCCGAGCCGTGTCGAGCGCAGGACGAACCGGTCGTCGACGAGCTGCACGGTGAGGTCGGACAGCCGGATCTGCTGTTCGGGCGGTGCGCCCGACTCGCCCATCGCCGGAATCTCGTACGTCCGCAGCACGGGGCGCAGGATCACGTTCCCGGCGCGCCCTTCCGGCAGGTGGACGATCTCGGCGTACACGGCGTCGGGCTCGGTCGACTCCTCGGCGGCAATCGCCGCGCGCACACCGGCATCGAGTTCCGGCGACAGGTGGCAGAACCGGCCCAGCATGCGCGCGACAGGCTGCGGGA
>JAXLRA010000018.1:0-32500 GCA_046331345.1 Vicinamibacterales bacterium
CTCCAGCCCCAACAACGCAGCCCCGACGCTGTTCTACAGCCGGCGGATCGGGCTGAATGCCGGCCGGGTCGTGCCGATCGACGTGGGCGGACGCCTGACCGGCAAAGCCGGCAAGTACACCATCGGCGCCCTGAACCTGCAGGCGGGTGATGAAGCCGTCTCCGGCACGCCCTCCACGAACTTCACCGCAGTGCGCGTGAAGCGCGACGTGCTGCGGCGGAGCAGCATCGGCGTCCTCGCGACATCGCGCTCCGCGTCGGCCGTGGTCCCCGGCGCCTCGAACCAGGCAGTCGGCGTGGACGGCGCGTTCTCATTCTTCCAGGATC
Source organism: Vicinamibacterales bacterium (assembly GCA_046331345.1). Taxonomy (GTDB): domain Bacteria; phylum Acidobacteriota; class Vicinamibacteria; order Vicinamibacterales; family CAVVIG01; genus CAVVIG01. The sequence continues at coordinate 327 of JAXLRA010000018.1, forward strand.
TCTACGCGGGCGGCTATTTCGCGCGGTCGATCACACAGGGCCGCAACCAGGACAACGACAGCTACCAAGGGCGGGTCGACTACAACGCCGATCGCTACGGCATGAAGGTGGACTACCTGAAGGTCGGCGACAACTTCAACCCTGAAGTCGGCTTCACGAGGCGCGACAACTTCAAGCGCTCATTCGCGTCGGCCCGCTTCAGCCCGCGGCCGAAGGGACGCTCGCGGGTCCGCAAGTGGGCACTCGAAGGCACACTGGAATACCTGACCAACGGCGCGAGCCAGCTCGAGACACGCCAGCGCGGGGCCAGGGCGGCGGTCGAGTTCCAGAACAGCGACATGTTCACCCTCGAGGCGAACAACAACTACGAACTGCTCCTCCGCCCATTCACGGTCGCCACAGGCGTGGCGGTGCCCGTCGGGGGCTACCACTACAGCGACACCACCGTCTCGTACGCCTTCGGCCAGCAGCGGCGGATCTCCGGCACCGCCTCACTCCAGGCCGGGCACTTCTACAACGGCGACATCACCGCGGTGGGTTACAGCGGGGGGCGCGTCGCGATCCTGAAGCAGTGGTCACTCGAGCCAAGCCTGTCGGTGAACCACATCACCCTGCCAGCCGGCGCCTTCACGACGACGGTGGTGCGCGCGCGCACCGATTACGGCTTCTCGCCGCGCATGTTCGCGAGCGCGCTCGTCCAGTACGCCTCGAGCGACCACATCTTCAGCAGCAATCTCCGGTTCCGCTGGGAGTACCGGCCGGGTAGCGAGTTCTTCGTGGTGTACACCGACGAACACGACACCGTGCAGCACGGCTACCTCGGCCTGCGCAATCGCGCGTTCGTCCTGAAAGTGAATCGGCTGCTGCGGTTCTGAGTGACGCGGCTGCGTGAGCGTGGGAGGCCGGGGGCTAGTCAGCCAGGACGCGCAGGTACTCGCGGACGACGGCGTCGAGCCCGACGAACAGCGCGCGGGAGATGAGCGCATGGCCGATCGACACCTCGTCGAGGTGCGGCAGGTTGCGGAAGAGCACCAGGTTGGCCAGGTCGAGATCGTGTCCGGCGTTCACGCCAAGCCCCGCCTCGTGAGCCAGCGTGGCCGCAACCGAGTACTCCTCGAACGAGGTCACCGCGGCTTCAGCCCCCTTCTCGTAGGCACGGGCGAACGGCTCGGTGTAGAGCTCGACGCGATCGGCACCGACCTGCCGCGCCAGCGCGATGGCGTCCGACACGGGATCCACGAAGAGGCTGACGCGGATGCCGGCCGCCTTCATGCCGGCGATGACCTCGGGCAACTGCTGTGCGCCAGCGACACGGGTCCATCCGGCCTGGCTGGTGATCTCGCCGGGCACCACCGGCACGAGCGTGCACTGCTCGGGGCGGACGGCGTGCACCAGCTCGATGAAATCCGGCCGCGGGTCGCCTTCCATGTTGAGCTCGACACGCGGGCGCACGCCCTTCAGGTGCTCGGCGATGTCCAGCACGTCCCGCCGCGTGATGTGACGCTCGTCCGCGCGGGGATGCACCGTGATCCCCTCGACGCCCGCCGTCAGGCAGACGTCGACGGCGTCCAGCACGCGCGGTTCGCGCCCACCCCGCGAGTTCCGCAGGGTCGCCACCTTGTTCACGTTGACAGAGAGTCTGGCCATAACGGGAGATGCTAATCCTGATTGCCCATCGCGCAGCGGGCGCCCGACGACCGGCTACCCCAGCTCCGCCTTGACGACGTCGATGATCGACTGGGCCCAGGCGCGAATCTCGCCCTGGTCCTTCCCCTCGAGCATGACGCGCAGGAGCGGCTCGGTGCCCGAGTAGCGGACGAGCAGGCGTCCCTGCCCGGCCACCCTCCGCTCGACGTTCGCGATGACCGCCGCCACGGCCGGCACTGACGCGAGGTCCACCTTCTCGCGCACGCGCACGTTGAGCAGCACCTGCGGGTAGTTCGTCAGGTCGTCGGCCAGTTCGGCCAGCGACCGGCCGGTCGCCTGCACCGTGCGAAGGACGTTCAGCGCGGTACACAGGCCGTCGCCGGTGAACAGATAGTCGGAGAAGATCACGTGTCCCGACTGCTCACCACCGAGCGCGATCCCACGCTTCAGCATCTCCTCCATCACGTATTTGTCGCCGACCGACGTGCGGATCATCTCGATCCCGGACTCGCGCAGCGCCAGTTCGAGTCCGATGTTGCTCATCACGGTGGCGACGATGGCATTGCCGGGCAGGCGCCCCTCGCGCTGGAGCTGCCGCGCGCACATCAGCAGCACCGCATCGCCGTTGACGACGCGGCCGAGATGGTCGACGAAGATCGCGCGGTCGCCGTCGCCGTCGAAGGCCACGCCCATCTGCGCGCCGGACTTCACGACGAGTTCGGAGAGCCCCTCGGGATGTGTGGACCCGCACAGCAGGTTGATGTTGCGGCCGTCCGGCTCGGCGCCCGTCACCACGGTCTCGAAGCCGAGGCCTCGAACAGCCCGGGAGCAACCGGGGTCGTGGCGCCGTTCGCGCAGTCGAGTGCCAGCGTGAAGCCGCTGAAGAGCGAGGGTCCGGCAGCACGACGCGCAGGTGCTCCAGGGCATGAATCGACCAGCACCGCGCCGGGCACCTCTTCGGGGTTCGTCGCGGACGTCCCACGATGTGTCGGCGACGATGCCCTCGATCTCGCGCTCCACCGCCTCGGTGAACTTTCTCCCCGCGTCCGGAGAACACCTGATGCCGTTGTCCTCGAACGGGTTGTGAGGCGGAGATGACCACGCCCGCGTCGCATCGCGCGAAGGCGCGGGTGAGGTAGGCCACGGCTGGCGTCGGCACGACACCGACGTCGCCGGCCTCGGCGCTCGTTGCCGGCGCCGTGCGCGAGTTCGGCCTCGATCCAGCCGCCGGATTCACGCGTGTCGCGCCCGACCAGCAGCGTGGTGATTCGGTGCCGTGGGGCAGCGCCTGGACCAGGGCGGCCCCAAGACGCCGAACGGTTGCAGGGTCGAGCGGAAACACGCCGGCCTTGCTGCGCAGACACCGTCGGTTCTTGAAGAGGCGCACGGGTTCGCGCGAGCTGCTCTTGCCACTGGAGATCTGCACCTGGATGGTTGCGGAAGGATGTAGGCGACGCCCGCGCGCGCCGTCTTCGACATGCACGGGCAGGGTATGCCGATCGAGACCGGCCAGGTCGACCCGCGACGACCTCGTCGCTGTCCAGCGGTTCAGGCCGTCACGGCTGCCACGCAGCACGATGTCGACGGCGTGCGGAACGGGCCTGGCAATCAGGCCTTCGCGCAGGTGCTCGATGTGAACGGGGCGCCTGCGCAGCGTGCGCTCCACCGGACCTGGAATCACGTCGACCGTCACGCGCGCCTGCCGCGGCGTCTTCATCCTTGAGCGCGGGGTCCGAACCCCACCGTCACCCCGTCCGCCACGGCCGCACTCGCTCCGCCGACGTTCACGGGTTCGGTCAACGCCTGGTCACCCGGTCGATCGCGCTCTGCGGGACCGATCACTTCGATGGTCGGCGCCTCGACGGACACCTTGCCGACCACGAACCCCGGCGCGGATCGCCTTCGACGGCAGGCACCACTGGGCCCGTCTGCGACGCCTCGAAGGCCAGCGCCACCGTCGTCGGCGAGACCTGCACCACCTGCACGCCGTACGGCACGCGGACCTGCTCGGGCGTGAGCGATACAGCCGTCGCCCTGGCCTGGCCGACTTGAGGTCGAGCGCGCCACGATGTCTCCGGGACCGATGAGGACAGCGCGCTCGACGCGCGCGCACGTCGACGAGCGACGGCGCTTCACCCATCATCTCGAGGCCTCTTCGGAAACTGCTGGAACTCGAGCGGCACGCGAAGGCCACGCTCGACCACCTTCGTCGCCCGAGACGAACAGCCACAGGATCGCCGCGATGGCCACGGAGACGGTCTTCAGGCCCAGGTGCCCGAACGGCCACGGCGCCTTCATGCGACCTGCACCTCACGCCGCCGCCTGGTCGACTTGCTGATGACCAGCGAGCGGAGCCGCGTCCCCAGGGCGTCGGCCGTGAGTCCGCGCTCGATCTGGCCGTCGACGACGATGGAAATCTTGCCGACTCCTCGGACACCACGATGGCGATGGAGTCGTTCTCTTCCGTCAGACCGATCGCCAGGCTCCAGGCCGGGAGCCCAGTTCCTTGCTCAGGCGTGGATTCACGGCGAGCGGCAGGAAGCACGCCGCTGCCGCCACACGGTCTTCCCGGACGATCACCGCGCCGTCATGCAGCGGCGACTTCAGCTGGAAGATCGAGACGATGAGGTCGACGTCAACACCGCGTCGAGCGGGATGCCGCCCTCGATGTAGTTCAGGCCGATCCGCTGCTCGATCGCGATGATCGCGCCCACACGCTGGGTGGACAGCATGCCGGCCGCCACCACGATCTCCTCGATCGATTCCTCGGCCGATTCCGGTTTTCGCGAGTATTTCCGAAGAACGGCGCGCGGCCGAAGTGCGCCAGTGCTCGGCGGATGTCCGACTGGAATAGATGCTGAACACCACGTAGCCGAACATGTTGCGCACGAGCCAGTTAAGCGTGTCGAGGTGCCAGGAGCGCGAGCCGTAGAACAGGGAGGGCGAGCAGGCCGGCCCCAACCGCCATCTGCACGGCGCGGGTGCCGCGGATCAGCTTGAGGACCTCGCAGATCAGGATCGACACCACGAGGATGTCGGCCAGATCCCACAGGCCGATCGGCGGTCGTTTCAGCAGCGCTTCGATCCAGGTCAGGTTCACGACGGGCTCAACTCCACTCTCAGCGATCCGGCCGTATCGCCGGGTATCCCCGGCCACACGGACCACCTGCACCATTTCCGCGACTGCGTGCACGCGAACGATGTGCGCACCGGCCAGCACGGCTGCCGCAACCGCTGCCGCCGTTCTCCCCAGTCGCGCTTCCGGACCGAGGGCGGGCGCCGAGGGCCTCACGCATGAACGACTTGCGGCTCGGCCCTGCAAGCACGGGCCGGCCGATACGGTCGGCAAGTTCGTCGATCCGCGCCAGCAAACCATAACTGTGCGCTGGACGTTTGGCAACCCGATCCCCGGGTCCACAATCACCCGCTCGAGGCTCACGCCGGCGGCAAGCGCGACATCGAGTCCCGCGCGCAACTCGGCCGCGACCTCCTCCACGACGTCGTCGTACACCGCCTGCGCGCATGTCCGACGACCGCCCGCGCGTGTGCATGAGGACGAGCGCTGCCGACGTGCGGCCCACCGTTGCCGCCATCCCGGCATCGTAGGTCAGGCCGCTGATGTCGTTCACCAGCGACGCACCTTCAACCGCCGTTTCTTGCGACCACCGCCTTGTAGGTGTCGATGGAAATGGGGATCGTGAGGCACTCGGCGAGCTCCTTCAGGACCGGCAGCACGCGCCGGAGCTGTCGGCCGGGACCGGAACGGCGCCTGGCCGGGTGGACTCTCCACCCAGGTCAAGGATACCGGCTCCCCAGCGGCCTCCATCGCCAGTGCAGCCTCGACTGCGCGAGCGGTGTCGAGCCGCTCCGCGTCGGCGAAGGAGTCCGGGGTGACGCTTGAGGATGCCCATGACCAGCGGGCGCTCACCGAGGGCGAGCGCACCGCCGTGGGGCAGCGGGATGAAGTAAGAGGGTCGAGGCGGAAACACGGTAGGTCGAGCGGCCGCCTGACCCACTTGCACGGTTCAGCCGGCCGAACTCACCGAGTGATCGGCTTGTTGAGCGAGGGGACGATCGGCGCGCGTTCCTTGACGCGCGGACGCTCCTCCTCGGACGCGGCCGCCACGGGCGCAACAGACTTCGGCTCGTCGATGTCGAGCCCTCGCGCACAGGCGGCGCACCTGCTCGGCATCGAGCACTTCGCGGGCGAGCAGCGCGTCGGCCATCTTCAGCAGCACGTCCTTGTGCTCGGTCAGCAGCTGTACGCGCTCGTAGTTGGTGGTGACGAAGCGCTTCACTTCCTGGTCGATCTTGAGCGCCGTGTCCTCGCTGTAGTCCTGGTGCTGGGCGATCTCACGGCCGAGGAAGATCTGCTCTTCCTTCTTGCCGAAGGTGAGCGGCCCCATGGCGTCGCTCATGCCCCACTCGCACACCATCTTGCGCGCCATCTCGGTCGAGCGCTCGAGGTCGTTGCCGGCGCCGGTGGTGAGGCTGTTCATCGTGGATTTCCTCGGCGATGGCCGCCCAGGAGCACGCGATCTGGTCCTGCAGATAGTCGCGCGAGTAGTTGTGCTTCTCGTCCGTCGGCAAGCTGCATCGTCAGGCCGAGGGCCATGCCGCGCGGGATGATCGTCACCTTGTGGATCGGATCGGCGTGCGGCAGGAACACCGTGAGCAGCGCGTGACCGGCTTCATGGATGGCCGTGATGCTTCTCGGCGTCGCTGATGATCATCGAGCGACGCTCGATCCCATCAGCACCTTGTCCTTGGCGAACTCGAAGTCGTGCATGCGCACGACCTTCTGGTTGTAGCGCGCCGCATTGAGGGCGGCCTCGTTCACCAGGTTCGCGAGATCCGCGCCTGAGAATCCGGCAGACCCACGCGCCAGCACCGACACGTCCACATCGTCGGCCATCGGGATCTTGCGCGGTGGACGCTGAGGATGCCCTCGCGGCCCTTCACGTCGGGGCGGTTGACGACGATGCGGCGGTCGAAACGGCCCGAGCGCAGCAGCGCCGGGTCGAGCACATCGGGCCGGTTCGTGGCCGCGACGAGGATGACGCCCTCGTTCGACTCGAAGCCGTCCATCTCGACGAGCAGCTGGTTCAGCGTCTGCTCGCGCTCGTCGTGCCCGCCGCCGAGGCCCGCGCCGCGGTGGCGGCCGACCGCGTCGATTTCGTCGATGAAGATGATGCAGGGCGCATTCTTCTTGCCCTGCTCGAACAGGTCGCGGACGCGCCGACGCCGACGAACATCTCGACGAAGTCGGAAACTGCTGATCGAGAAGAACGGGACGTTGGCCTCACCCGGCCACCGCGCGCGCCAGCAGGGTCTTGCCGGTTCCGGGAGGGCTCCATCAGCAGGACGCCCTTGGGAATGCGTCCGCCGAGCTTCGAACTTCTGCGGTTCCTTGAGGAACTCGATGATTTCCTGGAGTTCTTCCTTCGCCTGTCCACGCCCGCCACGTCCTTGAACGTGACCTTCTTCTGCGAACTGGACGACAGCTTCGCCTTGCTCTTGCCGAACGAGAGGGCCTTGGTTGCCGCCGCTCTGCATCTGGCGCATGAAGAAGACCCAGAAGCCGATCGCGACGAGGAACGGCGCCCAGTTGTAGAGCAACGACGCCCACGGACTGGCCGTCGGTTCCTTCGACTGCACGGCAATGCCGCGATCAGATCTGGGCTTGTTCGCCAGACCCTCGCATTTCGTGGGGCGTAGGTCTTGAACGTCTGGTTCGGCGCGTCCTTCGTGGTGCCGGTGATCTCCTGGCCCGTGATCACGACGCGTTGGACCGAGCCCGCATCGACGGCAGCCATGAACTCACTGAAGCTCAGGCTATGGTCGCGGGCGTCGCATTCGTGGCGAAGTTCCAGATGAGCACGCCGGCGACGACGAGCACCAACCAGAACAGCAAGCTCTTCAACGTCGAATTCAACACGAGCCTCCCACACCCCAAGTCTCAAGATTACCACGGCTTGCGAAGGGTCCGTGACCCGAAAGTCCGTGTCCAGCGCGTGGCCGACGACCCAGACGATGCGGCCATCGGTGTCGGTGACGACCGGCACCCGATCGCGTGCCTCGCGGGGGCACCTTCCGGCCGACGAACAGGTCCCAGGCAGTTCCGGTGCCCCGCCGTGCCGGGCCTCAGCTCAATGCCGGGTCGCCGGTTCCTGGATCTCCCAGTCCAGCGGCCTTCTCTTCGGCACAACGGCCAGCCACCCGTTGGGGCGCGGCGCATTTTGTTCCGAAAGAACGACTTCCAGCCGACATCACGCACCCAATCTCCGGAATCAGCACCTCGCCGGGGACAGGCAGATGGTGGCCGAACCCTTGAAACTGGGCTCGTGGCGACCGTCGTCGGCGGCTGGCTGAACCAGCGGGTCTACCCGTTAAGACGACGCCGTTGTCGTACTGCTCCACGCGGTGCCCTGGCGCGTCGAACGCCGGCCGTTCCCCCAGCACGACCGCCCACGCCAGCCGCACGTGGTCGGCGCCTATCAGGCGCGGCCGGCACGGCTCATCGCCGCTGTGCAGCGTCGAACGCGACGGCCTTGGGGGTCGCCATCAGGGCGTCGAGGCTGAGGTGCGCTGCATCGCCCTCCGCCTCAACATGCTTAGACACCCAACTTGGCGAGGCACCGAGCAGATCCTCGTCGGCGCGGGCAAGCTCGGCGGAACCGGCCAGCGCCTCGACAACGGCCGGGTTGAACTGTGCCTGGAGCAGCGGGCAAGCAGTTCCGCGCGCACGCGGTTCCGCGGAATCCCCACGTCGTCGTTGTTGGCGTCGTGGACGAATGCGAGGCCGGCCGTATCCAGAAACGCGGACCTCTGCTCGAACACCTCGAGGAACGGACGGATGACCGAGCCGTTCGGGCATATCGCGGCGAGGCCGCGGCTGCCGGCTCCGCGGATCAGCCGGAGCAGGAAGGTCTCGGCCTCGGTCGTCGCGCGTGTGTCCCAGCGCCATGACGTCAGCACCAGACCGGGGTCAGGGCACGGTCGTAGAAGGCGCACGCAGGCGGTGTGCCGCATCTCTTCGACCGAGCGCTCTTCCCGGTTCGCCGCTTCACGCACATCCGCGGATTCCAGATGAACGGCAGGTCCAGGCCAGGCCACCTCTGCGCAGAACTGCGCGTCGCCCGCGGACGAGTCGTATCGCGGAGCTGATGATCGAAGTGCGCGACGGCCGCCAGTTGCAGAGCACCGGTCCGGTCCAGGGCGCGAGCACCGTGCAGCAGCGCCATCGAATCGGGACCACCCGACAGGGCGACAGCCACCCGGGTCGTCGGCCCGGTGTTGGTGACGCTGGAGCGTTCGCTGAACGATATCGATCAGCGACATGGGTTGCCCCGGAAGAACTGTGAGGATCCCCGCGCCTGCACGAGGCGAACCGCCAGAGCGAGCCGAGGGTGCCGGAGGGCGGATTGAATCGCCGACCCCGCGCTGGCGAGACGCGTGCTCTCACCAACTGAGCTTACCCGGCGCCGGAACTTCAGATGATAGCACGGCCGTCACGGGCAGGAAGAGCGATGAGCGCGGCTAGAGCCCTGCCGCGGATCTGCTGATCGCCGCCGCGAGCAGGGAATCATGATCTCGTGGTGCCCCACGAGTGAGTAGCCCTGCCCCTGCGGCCACCGCAGGCCGCATGATGACGTTGGTCTGCGGCCGGTAGCCGCGGATGAAGTCCATGTTCACCGTCGTCAGGCCCTCGAGAAATGCCCTGGTTGCGCGCGAGCGCCACCGCCTTGAGGAATACCTCGGGGAGCACGACGGCCGAGCCGCAGTTCAGGAACACGCCGCGCTCGAGGCGCGCCACGTTGGAGACGAAGTAGCGGAAGTCTCGCAGGCTGCCTTCGCCGAGCGCCGCGCCGTTCGCTGCCGGATGCATGTGGATGATGTCGGTGCCGAGCGCCACGTGGACCGCACGGAATCGATGTACAGTCCTGCCGCAGCCAGGATTGCGCGCGCGGCTCGCGGGCTGCGCAGGTAGCGGACACTGCCTGCCCGAGGCCGAACCCCTTCGACACGCCGTCGCTGATCGCGCCGCCGAGCAACCGGCCCGTCTCATCCGCCATGCCGAACGAGCCCGGCCCGAGGGCCTGGTCGACGTCCTCGGAGGTCGCACCCGCCAGCGCGACTTCGAAGTCGTGGATGACAGCGGCACCATTGGTCGCGATCGCCGACACGAAGCCGCGCTCCATGAGGTCGATCAGCACCGGTGCGCCGGTCTTGATCACGTGCGCGCCGAGTGCCCAGACAGTTCCGGTGCCGCCGGTCCGCGCATCGACGATGGCGCGAGCCACGGCCTTGAGGTCGGCCGCCGCCAGCACATTCGGCAGCGCGTCGAGGAACTGGGCCACGGTGGCCGCCTCGCCCACTGGACGGCCAGCGCCTGCCCGGGCCTTGCTCGGGCGTGACTTCAGCGGATAGGTGCGCACCCCTGACAGATCGAACTCTTCGTACGGAAACCCATGCGGTCGCGCCTAACGTAGCCCGGAACTGCCCAACCTCCAACCCGCCCGCTTCGGTCAGGCTCGGGTGACGGTTCCCGGTTCAGAGAACGACCATCGCGTCGCCGTAGCTGTAGAAGCGGTAGCCGGCGGCTACCGCCTCGCGATGCGCAGGACGTGCTCGCGCCCGCCGAACGCGACACCAGCATCAGGAGCGACGACTGCGGCAGGTGGAAGTTCGTGACGAGACCGCGCAGGACACGGAACTCGAACCCCGATAGATGAAGAGATTCGTGGACCCGCGCCCCGGGACGATGCGCCTCCGTTCGCGCGGGCGACGGACTCGATGTCCGGGTGAGCGTCGTGGTGCTGACCGCCACCACTCGGCGTCCGGCGTCGAGCGCCGTGTTGATTGCGGTGGCCGCCGCCGCGGAGATTTCGAAGTGTTCGGTTCCATCTGGTGCTCCTCGACCACGTCCACGCGGATCGGCTGGGTGCCGTAGCCGACGTGCAGGGTCACCTCCGTCCGCCCGACGCCGCGCGCCGCGAGCGCATCCAGCACGCCCGGCGTGAAGTGCAATCCGGCGGCTGGGGCCACGCGATGGATCCCCGACGCCGCGAACACGGTCTGGTAGCGCTCGCGATCGCCGGCGCCGTCGGCCCGCTTGATGGCCGTGGGCAGTGGAATGTGTCCGATGGTGTCCACCGCACGTTCGACGGGCGACCCGTCGGACGTCCAGGAGCCGGACCAGTACGGCGACCGAAGAACCGCCGCCGAGGATCCCGCCGTGCAGCACGATCTCCCCGTCGAAGACGACACGCGCGCCGGGCTTCAGTTTCGACCCGGGTGAACGAGCGCCTCCCATACAGTTCCGCGCCGTCGTCCCGCGGACCGTCGAGCCGCGTCACCAGGAAGGGCACCGACGGCACCACCACTGATCGCGACGGCCGAGCAGGCGCGCCGGAAACACGCGGGTGTTGTTCACGACCAGCAGGTCGCCAGGTTCCAGCAGCGCGGGTAGGTCGGCAAAGGCGCGGTGCACGAGCGCGCCGGTCGATCTGTCGAGGGTGCAGGAGGCGCGACGCGCCGCGAAGGGCCGGCGGATCTCGCGGCGATCAGTTCAGGTGGGAGGTCGAAGTCGAAGTCGCGGACGAACACCAGACGATCGCATCGATCCGGCTGTGCCGGCAGCGGGTTGTTGGCCCGGCCGCCGACCGCGATGGCGCTCCGGTTGCAGAGGTCGCCGGCGATGTTCGATGCGGATCGTGGTTGGTGGCGGTCCAGCCGGGTTGAGCGCAGCGCCGATGCTCGGCTGCTGTCGCCGGCGGGTCCTGGTCTGCGACGACGGCTCTCCGCGGAACCGCACCTCCCAGGCGCTGCATGGCTACCTCACGAGGGACGGGATCGAGCCGGCTGAGCTGAACCGGGCGGCCGGCAGGAACTGGCGCAAGATGGCGTCCAGCACCGCGCGATCCATCGCCGTCGCCATGTTCGGGAGGACCGCGGGATTCCGCGGTGTCGCTCGAGGGCCGCGCCGACGAACGGGCAAGGGCTTTCCTGCTCATCGCAACCGGCGTGGTGGACGAACTGCCCCGATTCCCGGCTTCGATGCCTGCTACGGGCGCTCGATTTTCCATTGTCCCTATTGGTGATGGTGGGAACACCGCGATCGACGCCTCGGCGGCCTTCGGCCGTGGCTGCAGCGGTGCCCTGCTCGCCCTGGCCCTGAAAACGTGGAGTCCGCAGGCGACGCTGTTCTCGAACGGGTCGCGCGTCGAGGTGACCAGGGCGCGCTTGGCGCGCAACGGCGTCGAGCACGCCCGCGCGCGTCAGCCGTGTGGTGCACGACGGGGACGGCTGTCGGAGGTGGCGTTCGAGGACGGAACGACGCGCCCGACGCGATCTTCTTCACGACGGGGCAGCACGCACGATGCAGCCTCGCCGAGACACTCGGCCAGCTCTTCAATCGCAAGGGCACCGTCGAGACCGGGATGCTGAGCGACACCAACGTGGACGGCGTCTTCGTCGCGGGTGACGGCGTCGCACGACGCGCAGTTCGTCGTGGTCGCCGCGGCGGAGGGGGTCAAGGCCGCCCTCGCCATCAACCAGGCTCCTTCAGCGCGACGAACTGCTGCCATGAGTGCCGAGTCCGCGCGATTCGTGTCGCAACCCGAGGCGGAGCGGCCGCCCCCGGCGGTCCTGGAGTCACCGACCGACGCGGAAGGCCCGCTCGTGCCGGTTCCCGTGGACATGCGCAACGCCGCCATCACGCTCATGGCCGTGGATGGCGTGCTCCTGCTGCAGCATGCGCAGTCGGTGTTCATTCCGCTCGTGCCTTCCAGCCTTATCAGCGGCGTGCTGACCCTGTCGTGACGCGGCCTTCGAGAAGCTGTGGCTCCTGCGGGCGCTTGGTGCGGCATTGCTGCTCGTCACGCTCGTCGGCGGCGGCGGATTCCTGCTCTACCAGCTGCGGGACCAGGCCCAGCAGATCATCCAGCAGCTGCCGGAGGGGGCCAGACGGCTCCGCTACACGCTCGAGCGCCAGCAGGGGTCGACGACCGATGCGCTGCAGAAGGTGCAGCAGGCCGCCACGGAACTCGAGAAGGCCGCGGACTCCGCCGGGCCACCCCCGACCACTCCGGGTGTCACGCGGGTGCAGGTGGAGGATCCGCCGTTCAAAGTGGGCGACTACGTGATGTGGGGCTCGCTCGGTATCGCGGCCGCGGCAGGACAGACGCTGCTGGTGCTTTTCCTCGCGTACTTCCTGCTGGCCACCGGCGATCTGTACCGGCGAAAGCTCGTGAAGATTGTCGGTCCCTCACTCACGAAGAAGAAGATCACGGTGCAGATCCTCCAGGAAATCGACCGTCAGATCGAGTCGTTCCTGCTGGTCCAGCTCTTCACCAGCACGGTGGTTGGTGTCGCGTCCTGGCTCGCCTTCAGGTGGGTTGGGCTCGAGCAGGCGGCCGTGTGGGGCCTGCTGGCCGGCATCTTCAACTCCATTCCGTACGTCGGGCCGGTCATCGTCTCCGCGGGCACCGCCGTCGTCGCCTTCCTGCAGTTCGGCAACCTGCACATGACGCTGGTGGCGTCAGGCGTCGCCATGGTCATCACAAGTCTCGAGGGCTTCCTGCTGACGCCGTGGCTCACCAGCCGCGCCGCGCGCATGAACGCCGTCGCGGTGTTCGTCGGCCTGCTCTTCTGGGGCTGGGTGTGGAGTGTCTGGGGCATGCTGCTGGCCGTGCCCATGCTGATGGTGGTGAAGGCCGTGTGCGACCACGTCGAAGACTTCAAAGGTGTGGGGGAGTTGCTCGGCGACTGAGGGGGTGCAGGCCCGGCGCACTTAGAAGAGCGCGCCGAGGTTGAAGCGCCCCCGCTTCTGGAGCAGCGGTTTCCACAGGTCTCCGCGCTCGGCGATGCGCGCCGGCACGTTGTGGATCGTGAAGTCCTCGATCCTGACGCCAGACTCCACCTCGTGCCAGGTGACCGGTGTGGAGACCGTGGCATCCGGCTTCGGCCGAACGGAGTAGATGGACGCCAGCGTACGGCCCCAGGCGTTCTGGTTGTAGTCCACCAGCACGCGGCCGTGCGGCCGCTTTGCGATGCGGTACTCGGCGGTGATCAGCGCCGGGTGCCGGGCAGCGAGTTCCTGCGCGAGCGCCTTCGCAAACGTCCACACCTGCTTCTGCTCGGGTCCACGAACGATCGGCACGTAGACGTGGAGGCCCTTCGACCCGGTGGTCTTCACGACCGAGGGCATCTGCAACGCATCCAGGGCCGCCTTCACGACCAGTCCGGTCTCGCGCACCTTCTCGAAGTCGGCTCCAGCACCAGGATCGAGGTCGAAGTGCAGGTAGTCGGGCCGGTCGACGTCATCGCACGTGGCGTACCACTGGTTGAGGTCGATGCATCCGAGATTGATGACCCACAGCAGCGCGGCCCGATCCTGAATCATCGGGAAGTCGATGACGTTCCCGGAGTTGTGGTGGATGGCGCAGAGCTCGATCCAGTCGGGCCTGGGAGACGGGGCGCGCTTCATGAAGAAGAACTCGCCCGCGGCCCCGTGCGGGTAGCGCTTCATCACCATCGCGCGGTTCTTCAGGTGTGGCAGCAGCGCACCCGACACATCGAGGTAGTACTGCAGCAGGTCGCCCTTGGTGATCCCGAGCTCTGTCCAGAACAGCTTGCGCAGGTTGGTCAGCCGCACGTCGCGGCCGTCGATGTGGACCACGACGTTGTCGGTATCGCGCGGAATCTGCGGGGCCTGCGGCATGGGCGTCAGCGCTCAGCTCACACGCGACATGGGCGCAAGCTTCGGGGGGCGCTTGCCCGTACGCACCGCACCAGAAACGGGCACGTACTCGAGTTCGTCACCGGCTTCGACCTTGCGCAGCATCAATCCGCCGCGACTCATGTCTCCACGGCCCACGAACTCCACCGGAAAGCAGAGCCGGTCGCCGAAGATGTCGAGCAGGATGTCGACATACTTGGGCGAGGCGACGCTCCCCAGCAGGACGACCTGACAACCCTGGCTCTCCTCCGCCAGCACGCGGGCGCTCTGCTCGAGCGGCGTGCGATACCTGTCGTTCGTGAGGTCGATGTCGGTCGCCGCGAAGGCGCGCACCGCCTCCCGCGTGACCATGGTCTCCGGTCCGCGCAGGCCGGCGTTTGGGGTAATGACATGGATCCCGCTTCCAACGACCGGGTTGTCGGGCTCCGGCGCGGCAGCAAAGCGCCTCGCGTACGCCAGCTTGCCGCGGAAGTAGAGACCACTGACGAAGGCGAAGAGCTCACCGAGCGGGACGCCGGCCCCGGCGCGCAGCCGAACGGCGAGATCGAACTGGGCGGTGGGTGCGAGCACCATCTGCGCCCGCCTGCCACTGCAGTTCGCGGGTGAGAGCAGGAAGATACGGGACACACCGAAATGCTAATCGCGAATGGCCGATTGCTGAACCGAAAGGCAAGTCGGCCACCAGCAATTGGCGGCGAGCCCTGCCTTTCAGTATCCCCAGCGGAGCAGTACGGACCCGACGGTGAAGCCGGCGCCCACCGAGCACAGCAGGACGAGGTCGCCCTTCTTGAGCCGGCCTTCGGTGATCGCGTCGTTCAGCGCGAGCGGAATGGTCGCGGCGGTCGTGTTGCCGAACCGCTCGATGTTGATGATGACCTTGCTCTGGTCGATGCCCAGCTTCTCGCTCGCCGACTGGATGATCCGGCGGTTCGCCTGGTGTGACACGAACAGGGCAAGGTCGTCCGGCTTGATGTTGTTGCGCTCCATGATGCGGCGCGCGATTTCTTCGGTCTTTCGCACCGCGAACTTGAAGACGGTCTGGCCGTCCTGCTTCACGTAGTGCATCCGCTGTTCGACGGTCTCGCGGGAAGGGGGACGCAGGCTCCCGCCAGCCGGCATGCAGAGCGCCGGGCCCCCACTGCCGTCGATCTCGTGCTCGAAGTCGATGATGGCCGGCTCGCCGGCCCCTGCCGCGGACACCACCACGGCCCCGGCGCCGTCGCCGAACAGCACGCACGTCGAGCGATCGGTGTAGTCGATGATGCTGGACATCACGTCCGCGCCGATTACGAGCGCGTGCTCATGGCACCCGGCCGCAACCAGCTGGGATCCTGCGGTCAGCGCGTAGGTAAATGCCGAACAGGCCGCGCTCACGTCGAAGCCCCACGCATGGCGCGCGCCGATCTTGTGCTGCACGAGACACGCGGTGCTCGGGAACATCATGTCCGGGGTCACGGTGCCCACGACGATCACGCCGATGTCATCGGGCGTCAGGCCCGCCCGCCGGATCGCCTCGAGCCCGGCCTCCTTCGCGAGGTCGGAGGTGGCGATGCCGGGATCGACGATGTGCCGCTCGCGGATGCCGGTCCGCTGCAGGATCCACTCATCGGTGGTCTCCACCAGCTTCTCCAGGTCGGCGTTGGTCAACAGGCGCGGCGGCACGTAGGTCGCCAGCGATCTGATGTACACGGGACGGCCCTGACAACGAGGCGCGCGCTGCGCCTGGCCCTGCTCCTGAGCGCTTACCACAGTGTTGGATCCCTTCTCGGCGGCGTCAGTCCGAAGTATTCATAGGCACGCGGCGTCGCAACGCGACCCCGCGGCGTCCGATCCAGGAAACCGATCTGGATCAGGTATGGTTCGTAGATATCCTCGATGGCGTCGCGCTCTTCGCTGATCGCGGCGGCGATGCTGTTCACACCGACCGGTCCGCCACCGAACTTCTCGATGATGGTCCGCAGCAGCTTGCGATCCACCTCGTCGAAGCCGAACTCGTCGACTTCCAGGAGCTTCAGCGCCGCCTGCGCCACCTCGAGGCTAATCGTACCGTCCGCCCGCACCTGTGCATAGTCCCGAACGCGGCGCAACAGCCGGTTCGCGATGCGCGGCGTGCCACGGGACCGGCGCGACACTTCGGACACGGCGGGATCGGCGATTGGGACCCCGAGGATGCGCGCCGACCGGCGCACGATCTCGTTCATGTCCGACGGCTCGTAGAACTCCAGCCTGTGCACGATGCCGAAGCGCGCCCGCAGCGGAGACGTGAGCAACCCCGCTCTCGTCGTCGCGCCGATCAGCGTGAACTTCTGCAGCGGCACCTTCACGGAGCGCGCGCTCGGCCCCTGGCCGATCATGATGTCCAGCTCGTAGTCCTCCAGCGCCGGGTAGAGGATTTCCTCGATGGCGGGAGACATGCGGTGGATCTCGTCGATGAACAGCACCTCGCGCTCGGCGAGGTTCGTCAGGATGGCCGCCAGGTCGCCCGGCTTCTCGAGCACGGGTCCGGACGTGGCGCGCACGGGCGCCCCCATCTCGTTGCCAATGACGTACGCGAGCGTCGTTTTTCCCAGCCCGGGCGGGCCGTAGAGCAGCACGTGATCGAGCGCCTCGCCCCGCTGTTTCGCGGCAGCGATGGACACCTGGAGGTTCTCGCGGACGCGATCCTGTCC
Organism: Vicinamibacterales bacterium; assembly: GCA_046331345.1. Classification (GTDB taxonomy): domain Bacteria; phylum Acidobacteriota; class Vicinamibacteria; order Vicinamibacterales; family CAVVIG01; genus CAVVIG01. The sequence goes on from JAXLRA010000018.1 coordinate 17,385, forward strand.
GATGTAGTCGTCGAGGACGCGCGGACGGAGGCCCACTTCATACTGGGCGTCGTCGTCGACCCTGGCGGCAGCTACGAGACGATCGTCCATGGCTTACCTGGCCAGTTCGCGAAGGGCCTGCCTCAGCGTCTGCTCGAAGTCGCCGGCCTTTGCCTTGATGGCGGCATCGACCGCCTTCTCTGCCATCGGTCGATGGTAGCCGAGGTTCATCAGCGCCGAGAGCACGTCGTCCTTGAGGTCGGACGGTTCGGGTGCACCGCCGGCCGGCACCTCGGTGTGCGCCGCGAGCGGCAGGCGGTCCTTCAGCTCGAGGACGATGCGCTCGGACGTCTTCTTGCCGACGCCGGGAATCGCGGTGAGCCTCGCCAGATCGCCGCGCTGAATCGCCTTGATGAGATCGTTCGGCTCGATGCCGGAGAGGACCGCGAGCGCCACCTTCGGTCCGATGCCGCTCACCGAGATGAGCCTCTCGAACAGTTCCTGTTCGAGCCGCGTGCCGAATCCGAACAGCAGCAGCGCATCCTCGCGCACGTGCGTGTGGATACGCAGCGCGATCTCCGCCCCCGGTTCGCCCAGGCCGTAGAACGTGGACAGCGGCACAGCCACGTCGTAGCCCACGCCGTTCACGTCGACGATGATCCGGTTCGGCTGCTTGTCGAAGATGCGGCCGCGGAGGTGGGCAATCACGAGCCCTCGGGCCTGTAGTGCCGCCAGTTGGTGGCCGCGCGGGTTTTCACCTTCGGTGTCACGGGCACGGGCACGCCCGCCGGCGCAAGCGAGTGACTGTGACAGATGGCGATGGCCAGGGCGTCGGACGCGTCGAACGGCGTCGGGAGCACGGCCAGGCCGAGAATGAGCTTCACCATCTGCTGCACCTGGTGCTTCTCGGCGCGTCCGTAGCCGACCACCGCGCGCTTCACTTCAGCAGGTGTGTACTCGAACACGGGGACGCCGGACTGGACGGCCGCGAGCATGGCGACGCCGCGCGCATGACCGAGCTTGAGCGCGCTCCGGGCGTTCGAGGCGTGGAAGATGTTCTCGATGGCCACACAATCGGGCTGGCACTCGCCGAGGAGCGCGGCCAGCCCGGTGTGGATGGACAGGAGCTTCTCCGGAAACGACGCGGTCGTCGGCGTCCGGATGGCGCCGCTGGTGATGATCCGGTGGCGCGACCCGTCGATCTCGACGCAGCCATAGCCGGTGCGTTCCGATCCGGGGTCGATGCCGAAGATCTTCATCCCTCGACGGGGCTCGGGATGACCCTGAGCAGGTCGAAGGGTCACGCCAGCGAGGCCTCGATCTCCTTTTCCTCGATGTCGAAGTTCGACCAGACCTGGCGGACGTCGTCGTGATCGTCGAGGGCGTCCATCAGCTTCACCATCTGCTGCGCGGCCTTGCCTTCGAGCTTCAGGTAGTTCTGCGGAATCATCGAGATCTCGGCGGCGGCAGGTTCGATGCCGAGCGCCTTCACGGCCTCGAGCACGGCCGGGAATTCCTGGACGCCGGAGAATACTTCCCAGTTCTCGTCGTCGTCCGCGATGTCGTCGCCACCGGCTTCGAGCACGGCGTTCATCAGCACGTCCTCGGCGACCTTGTCCTTGCCGACGACGATGTAGCCCTTCTTGGAGAACATCCAGGCCACGGCGTTCGTTTCAGCCAGGCTGCCGCCGTACTTCGTCAGCATGTGACGGAGTTCGCCGACCGTACGATTCTTGTTGTCGGTGAGGACGTCGATGATGACGGCCGCGCCGCCGGGGCCGTAGCCCTCGTACTGCGCTTCCTCGTACGACACGCCCGGCTCTTCGCCCGTGCCCCGGCGAATGGCGCGCTTGATGTTGTCCGAGGGCATGTTGTTCGCCTTGGCCTCCGCAATGATCGTGCGCAGACGCGGGTTGGTGTCGGCGTCACCGCCGCCGTTGCGGGCAGCGATCGTCAGTTCCTTGATGATGCGCGTGAACAGCTTGCCGCGCTTGGCGTCTGCCGCGCCCTTCTTATGCTTGATTGTGTGCCACTTGGAATGGCCGGACATGGTGAAACCCTCGCTAAATCAACAAGATCGGGACCAGAAATCTTATCACAGCCTCCGGGCGAGCATGATCCAGACGTCCGCGCGGGCGTCCCAGGGGCCGCCGCGGTAGTCGCCCAGCACGGCTTCGACCCGGAACCCGGCTTTCTCGAGGCGCCTGGTGAAGGTCGGAATGGGCAATGTGCGGAAGGTCAGGTCGAAGGTGTGCTCGCGGAGGTCCTGGCCGCGCCGCTCAATGTAGGTCTGGTTGAAGATGGTGAGGTGCGCCTTCCGGTCCTGGCGCACGGACTCGACCAGCGTGAGGTGCGCGCCGCCGGAGGCCCGCCCCTTCAGCTGGATCTGGTTCGAATACTCGCGCCAGTTCGGCACGTCGGGCACGAGGTCGACGCCGAAGAGCCCGCCGGGCGCCAGCACGTTCGCCACCGATGCGAGCGTGGCGGTCAGATCCTTGTCGCGGACGAGTGACTGCAGGATGCCGTACGGCGCGAGCACGGTCTTGAAGCTTGCGGCCTCGAACGGCAGGTAGCGGATGTCGCCACGCACCAACTGCAGGCGCTTCTTCTTCCGCCCGCCCTCGCGCCTGCGCTGCGCCGCCAGCCGCTTCGCCGCCCGCTCGAGCATTGGCGCCGACCGATCGATGCCAACCACCTTCACGCCGGCGCGGGCCAGCGGGAGAGAAATCCGGCCGGTTCCACATCCGAGTTCGAGCACCGGCCCCTTCGACTGGAGGGCCACATTACGCCAGAACGGCACGTCCCGCCGCCCGAGCGTCCGTGCGTTCTCCCAGTCGTAGAACGGTGCGTACTCGTCCCACCCCTGCCAGCCTTCGCGCTTCGCCATCAGGGGTGAATGATAGTCACTTTGTCAGTTGTAGTACCCGGCTTTAGCCGGGCTGGTGTGGTCCGCCATAAGGCGGACACTACATGCGGGGATGCGAAGGGACCTGCTAACGGCGGTCCCTTCGACTCCTTCAATCGGACACCGCGAGTTCGCCTGGGACGATGGGCCGCGTGCGCGGCAGCTTGCCGAGGCGCGCCAGGTTGCCGATGTAGGCGAGCACCCCAACGAAGATGAGCAGCTTGAGGGAGTCGCCGGGGCGCGTCTTCGGCAGCACCTTCCAGAGCAGCCACAGGATCGGCTGCGCGATGGCAACGGCCCATACGGTGCCGTAGAAGTACCGGCGCTCGTGCCCTTCGCCTTTCGTGCACGCCTTCACGCGCGGCAGCTGCCCGAACGCACCGAGCAGCCACACGCTGCCTGCCAGCGGGAAGTAGCCCCACTGGTAGATCTGCTTCAGGTACCACTGTCCCGTCACGATGGCCACGATCAGGCCGACGATGTTGAGGACAGCGAAGGCCACGGCTTCGCCCCACGCGAACGTGTAGCACACGCGCCGGTAGAGCGGGTTCGGCCGATCCTCGGTGAAGCGGATGATGTACGGAGCGGGCTCACAGCCCGGCAGGCTGCCCCGCAGCCCGGCGATGCCCGTGCCGAGAAGCACGAGGCCCAGCCACCCTGCCATGCGCGCGTCGAAGCCGCGCTCGAAGAGGTCGAACGTGAGCGGTCCCGGGGCAATGAAGAACACGAAGATCCAGATCGGCCAGTGATTGAACCGGTAGTACAGCTTGTTCCGGGTACGGATCTTTCGTTCGGTATCGTATTCGACAGGAATCATCGCGGGGTTCCTAGTTTGTACCAGAGAGCCGCGCGGCGCCTCAAATCCCTGCCCTGCGCTGCATCGACCTGCCTGCCGCGCGGCGTGTGTGCGCGGTCAAGGCCAGGCACCGTGTGCCGGACGCGCCGCGAACGTCGCGTGGAGCGCGATGCCGGTGGCCACCGCCAGGTTCAGTGAGTCTACGCCGGCGGCCATCGGGATGCTCACACGCAGGTCGGCGAGCGCCTCTGCGTCGTCCGTCAGCCCGGCACCTTCGGTCCCGACGAGGAGCGCGATCGGATGCCCGCCGTACTCGCGCGTGAACGACGCGAGTGGAGTGGATGGCGCTCTGGGGCTGAGCGCCGCGATGGTGCGACCGGCGTGCTTCACGTCGGCGAGCGAACCGGGCCAGGGGTCGAGCCGGGCGTACGGCACGCGGAGGACAGCGCCCATCGACGTGCGCAGCGCCTTACGGTAGAGCGGATCGCAGCACGCGGGACTGAGCAGGACGGCCGCGGCGCCGAAGGCAGCCGCGTTCCTGAAAGCGGCGCCCACGTTGTCTGGATCGGTCACGCCTTCGAGTACCACCACGGGTCCGTCAGCGGCGACCTGTTGCTGCCAGGCCTGGTCGGGCGGCCGGTCCACGAGCGCAAGGCAGCCGCGGTGGATGTTGAAGCCGGTGATGGCGGCGAAGCCGGCCGTGTCGCACTCGTAGACCGTGCCGCGGAATGTGGACCGCGTCAGTTGTGGTTCGAGCGCGCGCCGGGCGGCCGGATTGACGAGCAGGGCTCGAACGACGTACCGAGGGTCCTCCAATACCCTTCCGACCACGAGGCGGCCTTCCGCGATGAACTGGTGGCGGGCACGAAGCACCTCGGCATCGCGGAGGTTCCACAGGGCCGCGAGCGCTCGATCTTCGGGGTCTGTCACGACGACGGTCTGCATGGTCGGAGGGGACGGCGGGATACGTTACCATTGACCCCCACACGGCATGAGGGCCTCCGTCTTCGCATGTATCGTCGCGCTGATACTGTGGGCTGCGCCCGCCGACGCGCACCCGACACCGTTCAGCTACCTCGACATCAAGGTCAGCCAGGGCACCGCCACGGTCGACCTTGTCGCCCACATCATCGATGTGGCGCACGACCTGAACATCGACCCGCCCGAGCGGCTGTTGAAGCCTGACGAGTTGAGCGCCAGACGTGAGGATGTCATCCGGCTTCTCGCGTCGCGATTCAGGCTGCAGGCGGACGGGGCGGGCCTGGTCGTCACGGATTGGTCGGCCCCGGAAGCGATTGCCGAGCGCCAGTCGATTCGCATCAGCGGGCGCGCCGCCCTGGCCGGCCGGCCTGGCACGCTCGACCTCGACGCGCGGATGTTCCCGTACGACCCGCAGCATCAGACCTTCATCAATTTCTACGAGGACGACGCCCTTGCGCTCCAGGCGATTCTCGACGCCTCGAAGACCTCGGTCGAGTTCTTCTCGGGCTCGCGCCAGGGCGTGCTGGCCGTGATCCGCAAGTTCGTCCCGGCGGGGGTCGAGCACATCCTGATCGGACCCGACCATCTGCTGTTTCTCGTCGGGCTTCTGCTGCTGGGCGGCACGATCCGCCAACTCGCGCTGGTCGTCAGCGCATTCACGGTCGCCCACAGCATCACGCTGTCTCTCGCCGCGCTGAATGTCCTGAATCCGCCGGCGCGGATCATCGAACCAGCCATCGCGCTGAGCATCATCTACGTCGGAGCCGACAACCTGATGGTGCGCGACGGACGCGATGTGCGGGCCTGGATCGCCTTCGGGTTCGGGTTCATCCACGGCTTCGGGTTCGCGAACGTCCTGCGAGAGATGGACCTGCCGCGAACGGCACTCGGCTGGTCCCTTTTTTCGTTCAACCTCGGCGTCGAGGTGGGTCAACTGTTCGTCGTCGCGATCGTCGCCTCGGCCCTGGCCGCGCTGCGCGCCAGGAGCGAGGAGGCGGGTCGCCGGATTGCGGTTGTGGGGTCCGTGGCGGTGATTCTGGCCGGCACGTTCTGGTTCATCCAACGGGTGTTCTTTACTGGAGGGGTCGCATGACGAGAGCGTTGCTGCTGGGCGGATTGCTCATGACGGGCGGGTTGTCGATGACGCTGGCGGCCTATCAGGCGCCAGCAGCGCCAAAGGTGATCGAGGTCGAGAAACTGAACGATCGGCTGTTCGTCCTGAAGGGCGGTGGCGGGAACACGGCGGTGTTCGTTGCCGCGGAGGGCCTGACTGTCGTCGACACCAAGAACCCGGGCTGGGGCCAGCCAATTCTCGACAAGATCAAGGAACTCTCGACCAAGCCGGTCGTACGCATCATCAACACGCACACCCACGGCGACCACGTGAGTGGGAACGTCGAGTTCCCGGCAACCGTGGATGTGGTGGTGCAGGCCAATACCCGGTCGAACATGGAGCGCATGGCGCCGGTGACCGGACTGACACCGCCCGGCGCACCTCCGCAGCCGAACATCTTCACGCAGAACAACGGACGCGGGATGGCGAAGCGGACGTTCACGGACAAGCTGACGCTCGGGAGCGGCGCGGATCAGATCGACCTGTATTACTTCGGACGCGGGCACACGAACGGTGACGCGTGGGTGGTGTTCCCGGCCCTGCGCGTAATGCATGCCGGCGACATCTTCTCGGGCAAGGTTGCGCCGATTCTCGACGCCAACAACGGCGGCAGCGGCCTCGAGATCGGCAACTCGCTGACGAAGGCCGCAGACACGATCAGGAACGTGGACGTGATCATCACCGGGCACGCCGGTCAGATGACGGTGGCGGACCTCAGGGAGTATGCGCAGTTCAACAAGGACTTCCTGGAGTTCGTTCGTGCCGGCGTGAGCGCCGGCACGGGCGTCGACGCCATCGCCGCCGAGTACAAGGTGCCTCCCAGGTACGCGGGCTACACGGCGGCCGACGCACGCGTGAAGAGCAACGTCCAGGTAATCGCTGACGAACTGCGGAAGCGGTAGTGCATCTCGTGCAGATTCTGCTGCCGGTGTTCGACAACACCGGCAGCCGTTTTGACGACGGGATGCTGGCGGGCGTACGCCAGGAGTTGACTGATCGATTTGGCGGGGTGACGGCGTACCTGCGCTCGCCTGCGAGCGGCGCATGGCAGCGCGGCGATGGTAGCGTCGACCGGGATCAGATGGTGATGGTCGAAGTCATGACCGACGATCTGGATCCGGAGTGGTGGGCTCAGTATCGCGCGGGCCTCGAGGCCCGCTTCCAGCAGGACGTGATCATCGTGCGTGTCCTGGCGGCGCGGCGGATCTAGGCTGAGCCGCGCGGTTTGGCGCGGTGCGTGGGTGTGGCCTGGTAGGGGTCTTCCGGCCAGGGATGCTTCGGATAGCGCCCGCGCAGTTCCTTTCGCACCTCGGGATAGGTGCGGTCCCAGAAGCTTCGAAGGTCCCGGGTGAGTTGCACCGGGCGTCCGTTCGGTGCCAGCAGGGAGAGCAGCACGGGCTCCCTGCCTGGGCCGAGGCGTGGAGTTTCGGCCAAGCCGAACAGCTCCTGCAGCTTGACCGCGGCGAGTACGGAGCCGTCGTGCTGGTACTCGAGGCGGATGCGCCTGCCGCTGGGGACGAGCAGCGTCTCAGGGGCATGCCGGTCGAGGGCGATGCGCTGCTCGCGGCTCAGCACCGTAGCGATGTCAAGCTGGCGGAGCGCGCGAACTCCCAGCGCCGCTGCGCGGGCCAGCTCCTTCAGGTCGACGACGCATTGAGCAAAGGCCAGTCGGCGAAGAAGCTGCATTTCGCCGCTAGTCCGGTCCTGCGCCAGCCAGGCCTCGGCGAGCAGTGACGTTGCCACGTCGGGGTCCGGCGCGAGAGGGTGCTCGCTCAGCCGGAGCGCGCCGTATCGGACGACCCGCTTCGCGCGAACCGTCCCGCTGTCATCCAGCTGGTATTCGGTTTCCTCTGTGGTGTCGGTGATCCACTCGCGTTCGACTGCGCTGGCGAGGTGGATGCGCCCGTCGGCGCTGTAGGATCCGGAGCCGGCGCTCACCTCGAGCGCGACGATGAACTGTGCGTTGCGAACACCGCTCTCGGCGCTGAGGACGGCGCCGGTTCCGCTCGCGAGCGCGAAGCGAGGCGAGCCGGCTTCCCGGCGCATCGCCAGCCTGTCCGGGTATCCGGCAAACAGCGCGGCACGCAGTGCCGACTCGTTCGGCGGGAGCTGAGCCTGGGTGGATTCGGGCCCCAGTTTCTGGTCCGCGCTGCGCTGCAGCTCGTGGAAGGTCCGGCGCGTGCGCTCTGGTGCGCTTGACCAGGCGTCGAGGGAGGTCAGCAGGTCGCAGGTGGTGGTGGCGGCGCCGGCGTTTCTGGCGCTTCCGTCTGCGAGCAGCGCAACGGCTTGCAGCACTCGCGCGTCCCCGCCGCCGGCGATGGCTATGCGCGCAAGGCGGGGAGGAAGCGGCATGCGGGCGATCCGTGCTCCCAACGAAGTCAGGCGCCCCGCGTGCGTTGTGCCGAGTCGTTCGAGCAGGTCCAGCGCCGCTGCCAGGTCCTGCGCTCGTGGTGCTTCGAACCAGTCAAAGCATTGCGGCTCTCCTCCCCACGCCAGGATGTCGAGGGCTACCGCCGCCAGGTCGACGCGCAGGATATCCGGAGCGCGATACGTCGTCAGGCGGTCCCGCTTGTCCCACAGGCGCCAGGCGACGCCCGGACCTGTCCTGGCAGCGCGGCCTGCGCGCTGATCGGCTGAGGCCGCGGATATGCGCTCCAGGGTGAGGCTGTCGATTGCCCGCTGGTGGTCGTAGCGGGCCACCTTCTCCAGGCCTCCGTCGACGACGGCTGCAACACCGGGAACCGTGACGGAGGTCTCCGCGATGTTGGTCGCCACCACCACGCGGCGGGCGCTGGAGGGGGTCAGGGCTCGGTCCTGTTCCTGGGGTGCGAGGCCTCCGTGAAGTGAGAGGATCTCGATGCTGGTCGGGACCTGGCTTCTGAGTGTGGCGACGGTGTGTGCAATCTCTCCCGCGCCGGGTTCGAAGCACAGGATGCCACCCTCCGTGGTGCGGAGCGCGCCGAGTACGGCATCGCACGTCGAAGTGGCGGGCGAGTACTCCACGCGCAGCGGATGTGTGATGCCGGGCACCATCACCACGGGGCAGCCATCCAGATAGCCTGAGACGCGTTCCGCGTCGATGGTCGCAGACATGACGACCAGGCGGAGGTCGTCTCGCGCGCGGAGTGCCTGCTTCGCGAGGGCGACCGCGACGTCGGCGTGAATGCTGCGCTCGTGGAATTCGTCGAGCACAATCGTCGCGAAGTCTGTCGCGAGAGGGTCGGTCTGGAGGCGGGCCGTCAGGATCCCCTCGGTTGCAAGGATCAGGCGGGTACGCGGTGTGTACTTGCGCTCGAACCGAACGTGCCAGCCAACCTCCTCGCCGAGCGTCCATCGTTGCTCCGCGGCGATGCGCGCAGCGATCGCCCGGGCTGCCGCTCGTCGTGGCTGGAGGACGATGGCGGGACCTGCCGACAGCAGCGCGGGCGGCACTCTCGTGGTCTTACCAGCGCCGGGAGGGGCCACGAGGACCAGGGCGCGGTGCCGGTCCACCAGCGAACGGATCTCGGCGATCCGTTCGTCGATCGGCAGGGGCTGCATCGGTGGCGGCTCGGGCCCGGAATCGGTTCGGACTCAGCGCGCGATGCTGAGCCCGACGGGGCAGCTGACGCCCGTTCCACCGAGGCCGCAGTAGCCGTTGGGGTTCTTCGCGAGGTACTGCTGGTGGTACTCCTCGGCGTAGTAGAACGCGGGCGCCTCGAGGATCTCCGTCGTGATCGGGCCGTGACCAGCTTTCGAGAGTTCACTCTGGTAGGCGGCCTTCGACTGTTCGGCCGCTTCGCGCTGCACGTCGTCGTAGACGTAGATGCCGGACCGATACTGCGTGCCGACATCGTTGCCCTGACGCATCCCCTGGGTGGGGTCATGGCTCTCCCAGAAGGTCTTCAGGAGTTGGTCGTACGAGACGTGGCTGGGGTCGTACATCACCAGAACCACCTCGTTGTGGCCGGTCATGCCGGTGCAGAGCTCCCGATAGGTCGGGTTCTGCGTGATACCGGCTGCGTAGCCGACGGCTGTCGAGTACACGCCCGCGAGCTGCCAGAACTTGCGCTCGGCGCCCCAGAAACAGCCGAGGCCGAAAAGGGCACGGCGCATCCCGGCAGGGAAGGGCGGGACGATGCGGTTGCCGTTCACGTGGTGAGTCTCCGGCACGGGCATCGCGTCGGAGCGGCCGGGGATGGCCTCCGCCGGGGACGGCATGCGAGTGGGTCGTCCGAACACGTGTGATTCCTTTCCTATTCAGAACTCTTGGGTGCGAAGGCGAGGGCGACGCCGTTCATGCAGAATCGAAGGCCTGTGGGCATCGGGCCGTCCGGAAAGACGTGGCCCAGGTGTCCCCCGCAGCTCGAACAGTGAACCTCGGTCCTGACCATGTAGTGCGTGCGGTCTTCCTTCGTCGCGACCGCGCCGTTGAGGGGTTTGAAGAAGCTCGGCCACCCGCTGCAGCTTTCGTACTTGGTTCCTGCGTCGAACAGCGGCTGGCCACACCCGGCGCACTTGAAGGTGCCCTCGCGCTTTTCGTCGTTGAGTGGGCTGGTGCCAGGCCGCTCTGTCGCGTGCTGGCGGAGCACGCGATACTGTTCGGGTGTCAGCTCCGCGGCCCATTCAGCCTCGGTCTTGGTGACGGGGAAGATCTCTTGCGCCATATGGTGAGTCTAACCTTTTGATGCTTCCAGCTCCTGTTGGTTTCCCGGGCGGCGTGCCTTCCGTTCGAATTCGTTCCGTGAACGCCCGTCCGGTGACGAGGGAGGGTGCGTTCGTCCTGTATTGGATGATTGCGGCTCGTCGCGCCGCGTCGAATTACGCCCTCGACCGGGCGCTCGAGTGGTGTCGTGAGCTGGGTCGCCCCCTGGTCGTGCTCGAGGCGCTGCGTTGCGATTACCCGTACGCCTCCGACAGGTTGCATCGCTTCGTCTTCGGCGGGATGCTCGATAACAAGCGGGCCTTCGCGGGCACAGCCGTCCAGTACATCCCGTATGTCGAACCGGCGCCTGGAGCTGGGCGTGGATTGATCGAGGCGGCCTCGGCTCAGGCGTGCGTCGTGGTGACGGACGAGTTCCCCGGCTTCTTCCTGCCTGCTGCTGTGGAGGCGGCTGGACGTCGGGTGACCGTGCGGCTCGAGGCGGTCGACAGCAACGGCCTCATTCCTCTCCGGGCATCGCCGCGCGCATATCCCGCAGCGGTGCACTTCCGGCGGTTCATGCAGGGCGTCCTTCGCGAGCACGTCGTCGCGGAGCCGAACCCTGCGCCAGGTTTTTCCGGCCTTGCGAGCGCGCGTTCGGTTCAGTTGGAGTGGCAGGAGAGGTGGGCGCCGGCATCCGATGAACTGCTGGCGGGCTCCCCCGCTGCGCTTGGGGCGTTGCCTATCGACCATTCGGTCGGAGTGGTTGACATGCCCGGAGGGACGACCGCGGCTCGAGCCTCGCTGGCGTCGTTCGTCGCCCGGAGGCTCACGGACTACGCGGAGGCGCACAATCATCCGGATGTGGCGGGCACGAGCCGCCTCTCGCCCTATCTCCACTTTGGCCATCTGTCGGCGCATCAGGTGTTCAAGGCAGTGATGGCGCACGAACGGTGGAACATCGGCCGGCTGGGTCCAAAGCCGACCGGCGGCCGTGAAGGCTGGTGGGGCGTTGGCCCGTCCGCCGAAGCGTTCCTGGATCAGCTGGTGGTCTGGCGTGAACTGGGCTACGGCTTCGCCCATCATCGTCCTGACGACTACAACCGCTTCGAAGGTTTGCCAGGCTGGGCGCAGGAGACTCTGGAAGCGCACAGTCGCGATCCGCGTCCAGTGGTCTACGACTTCAGAAGGCTCGAGGAGGCAGACACTCACGACCCGGTGTGGAATGCCGCCCAGCGGGAGATGGTGCGGGACGGCTGGATGCACAACTACATGCGCATGCTCTGGGGGAAGAAGATCCTCGAGTGGTCGCCGTCACCGAGGGTCGCCTTCGACACGATGGTCCGTCTGATGGACCGATGGTCTGTCGACGGTCGCGACCCCAATTCGTACTCCGGTTACGCCTGGACGCTTGGCCGATTCGATCGTCCGTGGCCAGAGCGTCCCATCTTCGGCACGATCCGCTACATGAGCAGCGACAGCGCGCTGAAGAAGTTGAAGCTGAAGGCGTATCTCGCCGCCAACGCTGGAGGGCTGTTCGGTTAGTGCGGAGCGTGGTTGCGCGGGAAGGTGCCGGCCGCCAGGCCGGCGCGTTCGCGCGCCGCTCCGCCGCCTTCGCTCTGGTGGTTAGGAGGGAGCGACCCTGCCGTACAAAGAAAAAGCCCGCGAGTTTTGTGAACTCACGGGCTTGGTAATAATGCCGGCAGCGACCTACTCTCCCACACACTTTCGCATGCAGTACCATCGGCGGTATCAGGCTTAACTTCCGTGTTCGGAATGGGAACGGGTGTGACCCTGATCCTATGACCACCGGCAAAGTGGTCCCGGGGGATGTGCCCGGTATCTTGTCTGCCTGGGGTCCGTCGGCGTGGGCGCGGCGTTCATGCCGCGCAATGACTCGCGCCTTCGGTCGTCCCAGACAATTTCAAAAGAGCCTGCCTCCTTGCGAAGGCAAACAACTGAATATCCTGCAAACGGTAGTTTTGACCGATCACTGCACGCAGCGGTTTCTGCTGCATGGTTAAAACGATTTATGGTCAAGCCTCACGGCTGATTAGTATCGGTAAGCTCAACGCCTCACAGCGCTTACACACCCGACCTATCACCTGGTCATCTTCCAGGAGCCTTCAGGGGATTTCTCCCAGGGAGATCTCATCTTGTGGAGGGTTTCACGCTTAGATGCATTCAGCGTTTCTCCCTTCCGGACGTAGCTACTCGGCACTGCCGCTGGCGCGACAACCGATACACTAGAGGTCCGTCCAACCCGGTCCTCTCGTACTAAGGTCAGCCCCACTCAAATCTCCTGCGCCCATCACAGATAGAGACCGAACTGTCTCGCGACGTTCTAAACCCAGCTCACGTACCGCTTTAACCGGCGAACAGCCGGACCCTTGGAACCTGCTACAGCTCCAGGATGCGATGAGCCGACATCGAGGTGCCAAACCTGAGCGTCGATGTGAACTCTTGGCTCAGATCAGCCTGTTATCCCCGGCGTACCTTTTATCCGTTGAGCGATGGCCCTTCCATGCGGAACCACCGGATCACTAAAGCCTGGTTTCCCACCTGCTCGACTTGTAGGTCTCGCAGTCAAGCTCGCTTATGCTTTTGCACTCTATGGCTGATTTCCAAACAGCCTGAGCGAACCTTCGCGCGCCTCCGTTACAGTTTAGGAGGCGACCGCCCCAGTCAAACTACCCACCTAGCAGTGTCCCTGATCTGGATGACAGAACGAGGTTAGAACGCCGAAGCAGTAAGGGTGGTATCTCACCGTTGGCTCCCCCGAGTCCGAGAACCCGGGTTCAAAGCCTCCCACCTATCCTGCGCATACTGCGTCAGCATTCACTACTAGGATGTAGTAAAGGTGCACGGGGTCTTTTCGTCTTGTGACGGGCAACCGGCGTCTTCACCGGTACCACAAATTCGCAGTGCTTCTCGTTGAGACAGCGCTCAGATCATTACGCCATTCGTGCAGGTCGGAACTTACCCGACAAGGAATTTCGCTACCTTAGGACCGTTATAGTTACGGCCGCCGTTTACCGGGGCTTCAGCTCGGAGCTTCGCCTTGCGGCTAACCCCTCCCTTTAACCTTCCGGCACCGGGCAGGCGTCAGACCCTATACGTCGTATTCGACTTCGCAGAGCCCTGTGTTTTTAGTAAACAGTTGCCTGAGCCTCTTTATTGCAACTCCCTCACGCTTCGTGCCGCGAGGACACTAACGCTAACGGAGCACCCCTTCTTCCGAAGTTACGGGGTGAGTTTGCCGAGTTCCTAAACGAGAGATCACACTCGCACCTTAGGATTTTCTCCTCGCCCACCTGTGTCGGTTTGCGGTACGGGTACCCAAAAGACTCCTTAGAGGATTTTCTCGGCAGCGTGGCGTCAGCGACTTTATTGTTCTTGCGAACATCGCCATGAGCCCTCAGGGAATATGACCCACCGGATTTGCCAAGTGGATCCCCCTATAACTCTGAACCTACACGTCCAATCGTAGGCTCGCCTAGCCTCCTGCGTCTCCCCATCGTGATAACGTCTTCTAGGTAGTTCTGGAATATTAACCAGATATCCATCCGCTACGCCTTTCGGCCTCGCGTTAGGACCCGACTAACCCTGAGCGGACGAACCTTCCTCAGGAAACCTTAGGCTTACGGTGGAAAGGATTCTCACCTTTCTTATCGCTACTTATGCCGGCAGGGTCACTTCTCACCACTCCACCAGTCCTTACGATCTGGCTTCACTGCTGTGAGAACGCTCTTCTACCAATATGCAGTCCCGAAGGACTGCGTCTATTCTATGGCTTCGGTTTTGTGCTTGAGCCCCGTTGTATTGTCGGCCCAAAGCCGCTTGACCAGTGAGCTATTACGCTTTCTTTAAAGGATGGCTGCTTCTAAGCCAACCTCCTGGTTGTCTGAGCGTCTTCAGATCCTTTCCCACTTAGCACAGAATTTGGGACCTTAGCCGATAGTCTGGGCTGTTTCCCTTTCGACGATGAAGCTTAGCCCCCACCGTCTCACTCCCGGGATACGGGTCGCTGGCATTCGCAGTTTGATTGGATTCAGTAAGCTGGTAAGCCCCCTAGTCCATTCAGTTCTCTACCACCAGCGCCGACCTCCCGAGGCTGCTCCTAAAAGCATTTCGAAGAGAACGGGCAATCACGAAGTTTGATTAGCCTTTCACCCCTACCCTCAGCTCATCCGAGCTGTTTTCAACCAACACCGGTTCGGACCTCCATACGGTGTTACCCGTACTTCATCCTGGCCAAGGGTAGATCACCTCGCTTCGCGTCTATTCCCAGCGACTGGACGCCCATTTCGGACTCGCTTTCGCTACGGCTCGCTTACGCTTAACCTCGCCACTGAGAATAACTAGCCGGCTCATTATGCAAAAGGCACGCGGTCAGGCATTTCCCTTACGGGACATAGCCCTCCCACTGCTTGTAGGTATACGGTTTCAGGTACTATTTCACTCCCCTAACAGGGGTTCTTTTCACCTTTCCCTCACGGTACTTGTTCACTATCGGTCACCAGGGAGTATTTAGCCTTACGAGATGGTCCTCGTAGATTCCCACGGGATTTCACGTGTCCCGCGGTACTCAGGTACCCGACGCAAGCCAGTGTCGCTTTCACCTACCGGGCTGTCACCGTCTATGGCCGATCGTTCCAGATCGTTCGATTAGCAAACTGGTTGGTAACTTGCCGCCATTGAAGGCAGCCGGGCCCTACAA
>JAXLRA010000018.1:35000-56749 GCA_046331345.1 Vicinamibacterales bacterium
TTGGTCCATGGTTCACCGCCACCCGCCTTTGTCCGGACTGACAACTGGGGTCGGGCGATTACTGCGGCGCCATGCGCTGACTCTCTTTGTCCGCCTTCGCTCTCGTCGCTTACGCTCCGACAGCTCCGGCGTGACAGGGTTTCGTGTGTGCTTGCACGCACTATCTAGTTTTCAAAGAACCGACATCTCAAAGCGCCCTGGGCGCCTTGCCCATACTCGCGTTTGGCTTCGACTCGCTTTCAGTCGCCGCCGCCGGCCTCGCTTGCCAGCCGCGTCAGGGGAACTTACTGAGATTACTATCGCTACTTCTTGCTGTCAACCACTTTTTGGCTTCGACTCAAACTTTCTTTGCGTCGAACCTGCCGTGGGCCTTGCCTGAAAGCTCAGTAGCGGTGCGGAGGAAATGCCGTCTGGACGAACCTGGCAGAATTTCTCGTCGCGCTTGCCGTTCAGCCCATATTCGAGCTTGACTCTCGACCACATTTCGGCCGCCAGCCTCGCCCTCATCAAGGGAACTTACTGAGCTTACTAACGCTACTTTTGCTTGTCAACCGCTTTTTGGCTTCGATTCAAACTTTCTTCATCGAAGACTGAAGCGCAATTCGGAGGCGTCGCAGAAGACTTTCGTGCGTCGGGGAAATGCCGTCGATACGAACAGGCAGTATTTCCGGGGACAAACAAAAGCTCGCTGTTTGGCTTTCAGCGAACTCTCCGCTGCCCAGCAGCGGGGTGTCTCGCGCCGAATGTGAAAAGGAGTATGGCGTACAAGAATCGGGCCGTCAACCCCCTGTACGCCTGCTTTTTTTGCTCAGGCCCGGCGAACCTTCACGACGTGGTTCTGCTTTGCACCCTTCCTGAGCACGAATACCACCCCGTCGATGGCTGACTCTGCGCGAATTCTGGCCTGAATATCAGCCATTCGGCGATTGTTGAGGTACACGCCGCCGCCCTGCACCAACCGCCGCGCTTCGCTCTTCGACGGCGCCAGCTTCACCTGGGCCACCAGGTCGACGATGCCGACACCCTCGCCCTCGAACAGCACGGCCTCCATCTCCGTCGCGGGCACGTCCGCAAACACCGACAACACATCGTCGGCCGAGAGCCTCGTGATGTCCTCGCCAAACAGCAGCTGGGTGGCGCTCTCCGCGCGGCTGACCTGGTCCGCCCCGTGCACGAGCCCAGTTACCTCACGCGCGAGGACGCGCTGCGCCTCGCGCTTCTCCGGCGCAGCGTGCAGCACCGCGGCAAGCTCCTGGATCTGCTCCCGCGGCAGGAACGTAAACGATTTCAGATAGCGGAGCGCATCGCGATCGTCGGTGTTCAGCCAGAACTGATAGAACGCGAACGGGGAGGTGCGCGCCGGGTCGAGCCAGACCGCGCCCTTCTCGGTCTTGCCGAACTTCACCCCGGAGGCGGTCGTCACGAGCGGCATCACGAGCCCGTGGGCCTTCGTCGCCCGAAGCTTGCGAATCAAATCAATGCCGGCGGTGATATTGCCCCACTGATCGCTGCCACCGATCTGCACCGTGCACTTGTGCCGATCGAACAGCTGCAGGAAATCGTAGGCCTGCAGCAGCAGGTAGCTGAACTCGGTGAAGGAGATCCCCTCCTCGCTCTCGAGTCGACGGTTCACCGACTCCTTCTGCAGCATGTAGTTCACGGTGAAATGCTTGCCTGCATCGCGCAGGAACGTCAGCAGATCCACCGTGCCCAGCCAGTCGGCGTTGTTCACGATGCGCGCCGCGTTCGGCGCGGCCGAGAAGTCCAGGAACCGCTCGAGCTGTGCCCGGATGCCAACCACGTTCTGATCGATCTGCGCCGCAGTCAGCAGGTTCCGCTCCTGCGATTTGCCACTGGGGTCGCCGATCATGCCGGTGCCGCCACCCACGATCGCAATCGGTGTGTGCCCGAATCGCTGCAGGCGGGCGAGCCCCATCAGCGGAAGGAGGTGTCCCACGTGCAGGCTGGATGCAGTGGGATCGAAGCCGGCGTACACGGTGATCGACTGCGTCGAGAGCAGCTCAGCCAGCCCCTCTGTCGCGTCGTAGACGAGCTCGCGCCACGTGAGTTCTTCGAACAGGTTCGCCATCGGATTGCGATTTACTATATCAACTGATGCCCATCACCCGACGCGCCCTGCTGCAGTCGCTGGTGGCAACGGGCGCCGGCATCCTCGGTGGACGCGCCGGCTACGGATTCCTCTACGAGCGCCACGCGCTGCGGCTGGTGCAGGTCGATGTTCCCATCGAGCACTTGCCCGGCTCCCTCGACGGCGTCCGCATCGGGCTCATCACCGACACCCACCGTGGTCGGTGGGTCTCTCATGAGGACGTCGACGCTGCAGGCCGCATGCTGATGAGCGCGCAGCCCGACCTCATCCTGCTCGGTGGCGACTACGTCACGTGGGGCGAACGCGCGTACGTGACTCCTGCGGCAAAAGCCCTGGCCGGTCTCCGGGCACCACACGGAGTCTTCGCCGTCCTCGGCAACCACGACGATGACCGGGAGGTGCCGGCTGCGCTCGCGAATCAACACATTACGGTGCTGCGTGACGCACGGACCCGGCTGACCATCCGAAACGAAGGGCTCGAACTCGCGGGAATTCGATTCTGGACGAGAAAGCCGGCGGACATTGCGGCTGTCGTCCGCGGAAGCACGGATCCCCTGATTCTGCTGGCCCACGATCCACGACGACTGGCCGAGGCGTCCGAACTGGGAGTTTCGCTGGTCCTGTCGGGCCACACCCATGGCGGACAGGTGGTGCTACCCGGTGTCGGCGCGGTCGCAGCCAGAAAGTTCCCTGTCGTGGCGGGCCTCGCACGAGAGGACCGGACGTCGGTCTTCGTGAGTCGTGGTGTGGGGACGGTCTACTTGCCCGTACGCGTCAACTGCCCGCCCGACGTCGCCGTGCTGACCCTTCGCACCGCCCCGAACAGCGGCAGTTATTCAGGCTAGGCAGACGCCGCGGGTTCGAACAGCAATCGTCGGCCATCGACCCGCCAGCCGCCGTCGAGGACGGCTGCAATGGCCTTCGGATACAGGCGGTGCTCCTCTATGAGGATCCGGGCAGAGAGGGACTCCACCGAGTCGTCGTGCAACACCGGCACCGCCGCCTGGGCCACGATGGGGCCGGCGTCCAGTTCCGGAGTCACCAGGTGGACTGTCGCCCCAGCCACACGCACCCCGTACTCGAGCGCCTGCCGCTGGGCATCCAGGCCGGGAAACGACGGCAGCAGCGATGGGTGGATGTTCAGGATTCGGTTCGGGAACGCCTCGAGCAGCGGCGCTCCGACCAGCCGCATGAAACCCGCCAGACACACCAGATCGACCTGATGCTCTCGAAGCAGGCCAGCGACTGCGGCGTCATACGCGTCACGGCTGACGTAGTCCTTCTGTCGCAGGCAGACCGCCTCGAGACCAGCCTCGCGGGCCCGCATCAGCCCAGCAGCCTCAGGACGGTTCGAGACCACGACGGCGATGGACGCCAGGAGTTCGCCACGTCGTATCGCGTCGATGATCGACTGAAGGTTCGAACCCCTCCCGGAAATCAGGACGCCGAGTCGCCGTGTCATGCGACGTACTCGACCGTGCGATCGCCCGGCACGATCCGCCCGAGCCTGACGGCGCCTGCTTCGCCGGCCGACCGGAGGGTCTGCAGCACCGTGTCTGCATCTGCCTCGGCACACGCCACGATCAGCCCAATCCCCATGTTGAAGGCGCGGAGCATCTCCTCGTCGGCAATGCCGCCCCGCTCTGCGATGAACCGGAATACCGGGGGCACTCGCCAGGCCCCGCGGGCCACTTCAGCGGCGCACCCGTCAGGGAAGACCCGGGGGAGGTTCTCCGTAATCCCGCCGCCGGTGATGTGCGCCATCCCCTTGACGAGACCGGCCGCCAGGAGCGGCCTGATCGGCGCGAGGTACGAGCGGTGGGTAGCGAGGAGCACATCCCCCACGGTTCCACCCAATTCCGGGACAAGGCCATCGGCGCGCAGCCCGGCCATCTCGAAGAAGACCTTGCGCGCGAGCGAGTACCCGTTCGTGTGCAGGCCACTGGACTCGAGGCCGATCAGCACGTCACCAGGCACGATGCGCTTGCCATCGATCAACCTGCTCCTGTCGACCGCACCGACAATGAACCCGGCGATGTCGTACTCGCCATCTGCGTAGAAGCCGGGCATTTCCGCTGTCTCGCCGCCAATGAGGGCGCACCCGTTCTCACGGCACGCCCTGGCAACACCAGTGACGATCTGCTCGGCGACATCGGGCGACAGCCGGCCGGTGGCCAGGTAGTCCAGGAAGAACAGCGGCACCGCCCCCTGCACCAGGATGTCGTTGACGCAGTGATTCACCAGGTCCGCACCGATGGTGTCGTGCCGCCCCGTCATGAACGCGAGCTTCAGCTTGGTGCCGACGCCGTCGGCGCTCGACACGAGCACCGGGTCCGTCAGGCCGGCCGCGCTCAGGGTGAACAGTCCACCGAACGACCCGATCTCCGAAAGCACGCCGGGGGTGAAGGTGCCCCTGGCGAGCGACTTGATCCGCCTGACTGTCTCGTTGCCGGCGTCGATGTCGACGCCGGACTGCCGGTAGTCCATCAGAAGTCCAGTTTGCCGATGAGGGTCTGCATCAGTTGACGTTCGCCGGAGCCCTCGCGAGCATCCCAGTACGTCCGGCGAACGGTGGCGAAGAATCGCTCCTTGTCCAGGTCTTCCTCGAGCATGTCGAAGCCTTCGGCCATCAGCTCAATCGCCGCGGGCTGCTGCGGGTACGACGCCAGCACACCCAACATCAGGCGGGTGTTGCGGAGGGCCACCATGCCGAGGGCGAGAGCCACGGGCGCCCGCGTGGGATCCCGGCTCGGAATTCCTACCTCGAACAGCGTGGTCACCGCAGACTCGCGGCCCGCAACGCCGAGCGCCCCGAGCCCCGACGCGGCGCCGCGCAGCAGTTCCTGGTAGCCAATCGTCTGGTCCGAGAACTTGAGCGCCTGCGCGAGGTAACCCTCGTGTGACCCGCAGTTGACGCCGAGCAGGCAGATACCCGCCGCAATGAACGGCTGGGTCGTCCGCGGAGCGGTCCGCTGCAGGCCCGCAAGCGTTTCGAGCGCACGCTGGTCTCCCAGCTTCCCGAGCGACACGGCCGCATCGTCCAGGAGAGGACCGTCGAGCTTCGCGATGCCCATCAGTGCGTCGAAGGCATAGGCGGCCTTGTAGTCGCCGAGCGCCTCGATGACGGCACTCCTGAAGAAGTCCTCGCCTCGTCCGGCTTCGCGGACCAGCGCGAGCTGTACGCGGCGATCACTGCCGGTCGCGGCCAGCGCGCGAATGAGCGCCGGGCGCACGAACTCCGCCTGCTCTTTCTCGAGTGCGGCGAGCAGGGCGTCCAGCACCGCAGGATCCGGGGTGTGTTCGAAGAAGCGGTACGCCACGGTCCGGAGCCGGTCGTTCGGACTCGCGAGCGATTCGCGCATGGCATCGCGCGTCCGCGGGTCGTTGAATCCGGTGAGGAGGACGAGCGCCTTGAAGCGGACGTAGCCATCCGCGTGGCCGGAGACCGCTTCGAGCAGGGCCGGCACAGCCTGTGCCGGCGCGGTGCGGCGGACGAGACGCGCCGCATCCGTTCTCGTCTTGTAGTCGAGCGAGCCGAGCGCATCGATCGCGGCCTTCAACTGCGCCGGCGAGACACTCTGGGGCGAGGATGGCTCCTGCGCGGCACCGGCGACCGCCAGCAGCAGACATGCGCAGATGACGAGCCCGGCGACGGCGGACCTCATGTCAGTGGCCGACGGGTTCCTTGTCCAGCTTCAGCGCGAGCTGCAGGTAGCTGCGCTCGTCCCTCGGGAAGGCCACGGGGTACTGACCCGTGTAGCAGGAACTGCAGTAGTTGCCGCACCCCTCGCCAACGGCCTGCATCAGCCCCTCGAGACTGAGGTACGACACGGAATCACAGTCCAGGTACGTCCGGATCTCGTCGATCGTGTGGGTCGCCGCCATCAGCTCCGAGCGCCGCGGTGTGTCGACGCCGTAGAAGCAGGGCGAGATCGTCGGCGGACAGCTGATGCGCACGTGCACTTCGCGCGCCCCGGCCGCACGCACCATCCGCACGATCTTCCGGCTCGTCGTGCCCCGCACGAGCGAGTCGTCGACGAGGATCACGCGCCGGCCCTCGAGGATGCTCCGGACCGGGTTCAGCTTCACCTTCACGCCGAAGTGGCGGATGGACGACTGCGGCTGGATGAACGTCCGTCCGACGTAGTGATTGCGAATCAGGCCCATGCGGAGGGGGATGTTTGCTTCCTCCGCAAAACCCATCGCGGCGCAGACACCGGAGTCCGGAATCGGCACCACCACATCCGCATCGACGAACTGCTCCCGCGCGAGCACGCGGCCGAGGTTCGTCCGCACCTCGTTCACGCTCTTGCCGAACACGTAGCTGTCAGGCCTGGAGAAGTACACATGCTCGAAGACGCAGTGCGACAGCTGCGCCGGCGGGAACGGCCGCAGCGACCGAATGCCTCCGTTGCTGATGATCAGCAGTTCCCCCGGCTCGACGTCCCGCACGTAGGTCGCCCCGATGAGGTCCATCGCACACGTCTCGGAACACACCACGAACGCATCATCCAGGCGGCCGAGCGCCAGGGGACGGAAACCGTGGGGATCGCGCACCGCAATCATGCGGTCCGGGGTGAGCATCAGGAACGAGAAGGCGCCCTGCAGCTGCGTCACCGACTCGACGACCGCGTCCTCGACGTTCTTGGCCTTCGACTTCGCGTAGAGATGCAGCACGACTTCGGTGTCGCTGCCGGACTGGAAGATCGAGCCTTGGCCAACCAGGTCGTTCCGCAGGGCGTCCGCGTTGGTCAGGTTGCCGTTGTGGCAGATGCTGAACTGACCGTGCGCGCAGTCGATCAGGAAGGGCTGGGCATTCGCGAGCCGGCTCTCGCCGGCCGTCGAATAGCGGACGTGGCCGATGGCCGCGTGGCCGGGGAGCTGCGACAGCATCTGCCCGCTGAAGATGTCGGCCACGTACCCCATCGCCTTCGAAACCCGGACCTGCCGGCCGTCGCTCGTCGCGATGCCGGCACTTTCCTGGCCCCGGTGCTGCAACGCGTACAGACCCAGGTAGGTCATGTTCGCGGACTCGTGGTGTCCGAAGATACCGAAGACGCCGCACTCGTCCTTGAACTTGTCGAGCATGTCAGGCCACTCTCCCCGAGATGACGCGACCGCGGAAACCGCTCCGGGCCGGGTTCGTCCTGTCGTTCAACAGCGTCGCGTGCACCATCAGACTTGCGCCGGAACCGCGCTGAACACCCGCTCGAACACGTGGTCCACGTGCCTGAATTGCTCGTGCAGGTCGAACGCGAGCTCGATCTCTCCGGGCGGCAACACTCGCGTGACATCCGGGTCGGCCAGCAGCAGCGCCTTGAAATCGGTCTGCTCATGGAAGGAGCGCATGGCGTTGCGCTGCACCCACTCGTAGGCCTGCTCCCGCGACACGCCCTTCTTCGCCAGCTCCAGCAGCACGGTCCCCGAGAACACGACGCCGCGGGACCGCGCGAGGTTCTGCAGCATGCGGTCGGGGTAGACGACCATCCCCTTCACGATGCGCGTCATGCGGCGCAGCATGTGGTCGAGCGCGATGAAGCTGTCCGGCAGGATCACGCGTTCGACCGAGGAGTGCGAGATGTCGCGTTCGTGCCAGAGCGCGATGTTCTCGAAGGCGGCGTGGCAGTTCCCGCGGATCAGCCGCGCCATGCCCACAATCTGCTCGCATCCGATCGGGTTCCGCTTGTGGGGCATCGCCGACGAGCCCTTCTGGCCCTTGGCGAACGGCTCCTCGACCTCGCCGATTTCGGTCTTCTGCAGGCCGCGAATCTCGAGCGCGAACTTCTCCAGCGCGGCGGCCGTGATGGCCAGCGCCGAGAGCAACTCCGCGTGCCGGTCCCGCTGCACCACCTGCGACGCCACCGGCGCCGGCTCGAGCCCGAGCTTCGCGCAGACGGCCGCTTCGATGGCGGGCGGCAGGTGCGCGAACGTGCCCACCGCGCCCGACAGCTTGCCCACCGACACCGTCGCGCGCGCACGCTGCACGCGCTCGATGTTGCGCGTCACCTCCGCATACCAGAGCGCCAGCTTCAGGCCGAACGTCATGGGTTCGGCGTGCACCCCGTGAGTACGCCCAATCATCGGCGTCAGCTTGTGCTCGACGGCCCTGTCGCGGATCGCCTCCGCCAGGCCGCCCAGGTCGCGGAGGATGACGTCGCACGCCTCCCGCATCTGGAGCGCCTGCGCCGTGTCGATCACATCCGACGACGTCATGCCGAAGTGCATCCAGCGGGCGGATTCTCCGACCTTCTCGGCAACCGCGGTCGTGAAGGCAATCACGTCGTGCTGGGTAACCTGCTCGATCTCTTCGATGCGGGCGATGTCGAATGCCCCGCGTTCGCGGATGTCGCGCGCCGCCTCGGGCGGAACGATGCCGGCGGCCGCCATCGCCTCGGCGGCGGCAGCTTCGACGAGCAGCCAGGTCTCGTAGCGACGCTGGTCGCTCCAGATCCGGCCCATTTCAGGGTGTGTGTAGCGCTGGATCACGCGAAAGTCCTGCCGCGGAAGACACCCATGTCAGCGAGGGACAAACCAGCCGGTGTCCTCCGGAGCCCTCCGGGGGCGCCGTTCGGCTTGTTCCTCGAACGTCCTCGATGGCGTGTGTGGTGAATAGGACCCCTATTGTAAATCGAGACGCTCGGACGGGATGCGCAAACCATCGACGTTCCCGAGCACCGTGGCCGAGAGCGCGCCATTCCGGAAGAGATCAGAAGCCACCCGCTGCACGTCGTCAGGCGTGACCGCCTCGATCCCTTGCAGGGTTTCGTCCAGCCCGAGCTGGCGGCCGAAGTAGATCTCCTGGCGCGCCACGTGGGACATGCGGCTGGCCGTATTCTCCAGCCCGAGCATCAGGCTGCCCTTGAGATGGTCCTTCGCGCGCTGCAGCTCGGCCGTCGGGACCGGAGTCTGCTTGACCGTGCGCAGTTCCTCGACCACCAGGTCCACGACCTCCCCGACCGCTTCGTTGGCGCAGCCCGCATAGATCGTGAACGAGCCGGCATCCCGATAGGCGCTCAGCCCGGAGAAGACCGCATAGGCGAGCCCGCGCTTCTCCCGGATGTTCTGGAACAGCCGCGAGCTCATCGACCCTCCGAGCAGCGTGTTGAGCACGTAGGCCGCATGCCGGTCGCGATGATCCTGCCGGTAGGCCGGCGTGCCGACACAGACGTGGCTCTGCTCGAGCTCCTTGTTGCGGATCAGGATCTTCGACGCCACGGACGGCGCCGTCTCGAGCAGCGCCGAATCGACCGACGCGAGATGCCCGAACCGCTCCTCGACCAGGGCGCGAACGTTGTCGTGCTGCAGGTTGCCCACGGCCGACACAATCAGGTTGCGCGGGGTATACGCCCCCCTGAAATAGGTGCGCAGCGAGTCGGACGTGAACGACTCCACGGTTTCCCGGGTCCCGAGAATGGGACGCCCGAGCGGATGGTCTTCCCAGAAGCCCTGGGTGAAGATCTCGTGCACCAGGTCATCGGGCGTGTCCTCGACCATCTTGATCTCTTCGACGATCACCTTCTTCTCGCGCTCGACATCCTCCGGATCGAACGCGGGATTGAGCACGATGTCGGAGAGGATGTCGAGGGCCAGTGGCAGGTGTTCGTCGAGAACCTTGATGTAGTAGCTGGCGTATTCCTTGGCGGTGAACGCGTCGAGCTGCCCACCGATCGAGTCGATTGCCTGCGCGATGTCTTCAGCCGTCCTCGTGTGCGTCCCCTTGAACAGCATGTGCTCCACGAAGTGGGCAATGCCGCCCTGCTCGGCGGTCTCGTGACGCGACCCGCGCGTCAGCCAGACGCCAATGCTCACCGACCGCACGGAGTTCATCTGCTCCGTCAACAGGCGGAGACCGTTCCCGAGCGCGTCGCGGACAACCGGAGGATTCGGCAAGGTATGCACTCGCTAAAGCATTGACTCGAAAGGAATTAACTAAACAGACGCCGAATATAGCATGCCCCGCCTGCCGCGGCAAGCACGGGAGCGACGGCCGCCGTCCGGCTGGACACCGGGGGTAAGATCGATCCGTCCGTGGAAGTGATTCAGAACGTGGGAGATACCGTGACCAGCCTGCCGGATCTGGCGTCGCTCGACGTCGCCGACCTCGAGCGGCTCTTCGTCGAGCGAGGGTGGGAGCGGTTCCGCGCCCGGCAGGTCTTCGGCTGGATCTACAAGAAGGGCGTCACCGACATCGACGCCATGACCAACCTGCCCCGCGACCTGAGGGCGGCACTGGCGACGGAGGCTCGCATCACCACCCCGCGCCTCTCGTCCCGCGAACGGTCGTCCGACGGAACGGAGAAGTTCCTCCTTGCGCTCGCCGACGGCAGGCACATCGAGTCCGTCTTCATTCCCGACACACCGGCCATGACGTTCTGCATCTCCACCCAGGTGGGGTGCGCCATGGCCTGCGCGTTCTGCCTGACCGGCAAGATGGGACTGGTCCGTAACCTGACGGCTGGCGAGATCGCCGGCCAGGTGCGCGTCCTGGCGGGCGCGCTGGATCTCCGCGACAAACCCTTCAACATCGTCCTCATGGGAATGGGCGAGCCGCTGCACAACTACGACGCGGTGATGAAGGCGATGAGCATCCTCTGCGACGAACACGGGTTCCACCTGCCACCGCGCCGGGTCACGCTGTCCACCGTGGGCCTGCTCCCCGCGCTCGAGCGCCTCGGCCAGGAGGCGCTCATGCCGAACCTGGCCATCTCGCTTCATGCGCCGACCGACGAACAGCGGGGCGCGCTCGTCCCGATCAACCGCAAATACGGCGTCGCCGAGATCATCGACGCGTGCCGGCGCTTCCCTGTACGCAAGCGCGACCGCATCACCTTCGAGTACGTGATGCTGGCCGGGGTCAACGATGCGCCGGAAGACGCGCGGCGGCTCGCACGGCTGCTGTCCGGCGTCAAAGGGAAGGTGAACCTCATCCCGCTCAACGCGGCGGCCGGCATTCCATTCGAACGCCCGTCCGACGACGTCGTCGACCGTTTCGCGCGCATCCTGTCGGAGCGGGACGTGACGGTGTCGGTTCGAAAGAGCCGCGGCCGCGACATTCGCGCCGCCTGCGGGCAGTTGATCGTCGAGGGCCAGAAACCGTCGGCCGGTCAGCGGCTGGCGACCGTCTTGCGCTGAGCCACTTCCACAGCCGAGCAGCCGGCACGGATCGAGAGCATCAGGAATCCCATGAGTCAGGTACTGGTCACCGGAGGGTCGGGCTTCGTCGGCAGTCACTGCATCATCAGCCTGCTCAACGCCGGCCACGAGGTGCGAACCACCGTGCGGGACCTGCGGCGCGAGGCAGACGTCCGGGCCCTGGTGAGTCGCGGGGGCGTGGACCCGGGTGGACGCCTGAGTTTCGCGGTGGCGGACCTCGAGCGCGATTCGGGGTGGACAGATGCCGTACGCGGCTGCGAGTACGTCCTCCACGTCGCGTCGCCGTTCCCGTCGACGGTGCCGAAAGACGAGAACGACCTGATTGTTCCGGCACGCGAAGGTGCCCTGCGGGTGCTGCGCGCGGCTCGCGAGGCCGGGGCGCGGCGGGTGGTGCTCACCTCGTCGTTTGCAGCAGTAGGTTACGGGCACGCGCCGCGGTCCACACGGTTCGATGAAACGAGCTGGACGAACCTCGGTGCTCCCGACGTGCTGCCGTACATCAAGTCCAAGGCGGTGGCGGAGCGGGCGGCCTGGGATTTCGTCGACGCAAGCGGCGGCGCACTCGAGCTCGCCGTCGTGAACCCGGTGGGCATCTTCGGACCGCCCCTCGGGCCGGACCTCTCGTCTTCCATCCTGCTGGTGCAGCGGATGCTGAACGGCAAGATGCCAGGCTGCCCGAAGATGACCTTCGGCGTCGTGGATGTCCGCGACGTGGCCGACCTGCACCTTCGTGCGATGAGCCACCCCGCAGCGGCCGGCGAGCGATTCCTCGCCGTATCTGGCGACTTCATGCGCATTCGGGAGATCGCGCTGGTGTTGAAGGCGCGACTGGGTTCCGCCGCGCGGAAGGTGTCCACGCTGGAGTTGCCGAACTGGGTTGTGAAACTCGCTGCGGTGACCGATCCGGCGGTGCGCCAGATTGTGCCGGAGCTCGGCAAGCCGAGGAATGCCACCAGCGAGAAGGCGCGGCGTGTGCTCGGATGGGAACCGCGGTCCAGGGAAGACGCCCTGGAGGCGACGGCGCGAGCGCTGATCGATCTGGGACTCGTGAGCTGAGCGCGGACGCTCAGGCCGACTTCGGCATGGCCCACTGCTCGAGGGCGGCCCGCAGTTGCGCCTGCGTGTAGGGCTTCGTGATCAGACCGTCCATGCCGGCCGCGAGGCAGTTCTCGGTGTCGCCCGGAAGGGCACTGGCCGTGAGCGCGACGACAGGCACACGGCTCCGCCCCTCTTCCCTGCGGCGGAGTTCGCGTGTCGCCTCCTCACCGCCCATCTCCGGCATCTGCAGATCCATCAACACGAGGTCGAAGCTCTCCCCGGCCAGGACGTCGAGAGCCTCGCGGCCGTTCACCGCGGTTCGAAACGTACAGCCCAGGTTCTTGAGCATGGCCTTGGCCAGCATGGTGTTGATGGGATTGTCCTCGACCAGCAGCACGTGCTGGCCCGCGCGAGCGACGGCGCCCGGGCGCTGGAGCGGCGCAGGAGCGGGCTCCGGTGCATCGGCCGCCACGGGTGCGTCCGGTGCTGCAACCGGAGCCGGCAGTGGAACCGCAGCCGACCGCGTCGCCGCCATCACGGGTGACACGGTGACGTCGGATTCCGCCGCGCGTTCGAAGGGCAACTCGAACCAGAACGTGGACCCTGTCCCCAGCACGCTCTCCACACCACACGTTCCGCCCATGCGTTCGACCAGTTCCCGGGTAATCGCCAGGCCGAGTCCGGTCCCGCCGTAGAGCCGTGTGGTCGAGCTGTCGCTCTGGACGAACGGCTGGAACAGGCGCGCCTGATCCTCGCTGGAGATGCCGATTCCGGTGTCCTGGACCTCGAAGCGCACGCGGACGTCCGCCCCGTCACCAGCACTGTCGACCACGCGTACCTCGACCCGTCCGGTCCCGGTGAACTTGATGGCGTTGCCCACCAGGTTCGTCAGGGCCTGACGAACGCGCAGCACGTCACCCCAGACGGCCACTCGTCCATCGGCCGGCAGGGTCGCGCGCAGTTCGAGCCCCTTGCTCGTTGCTCCTTCCCGCAGGAGCGCGAGCACGTCGTTCACCAGATCGCGCAGCGAGAACGCCACGCGCTCGAGTTCGATCTTTCCCGCTTCGATTTTCGAGAAGTCGAGAATGTCGTTGATCAGACCCAGCAGCGCGTGAGCCGATCGCTGGATGGTGGACGCGAACTCCCGCTGCGTCTGCGACAGCGACGTGCCCAGCAGGAGTTCCGTCATGCCCAGCACGCCGTTCATCGGCGTCCGTATCTCATGACTGACCTTCGCCAGGAACTCCGTCTTGGCGCGGCTGGCGGCCTGTGCGGCAACGCCGGCCCGTTCCAGTTCGGCCGCCTGGTCGCGCAGGCTCGTCGTCATGTCCTGCAGCGCTCCGGCCAGCACGCCGAGTTCATCGCGTCGATCGAGCCGGAACTCGGTCTGGAGGTCTCCTGCCCTGATCCGCTGCGCGGCCGCGGTCAGCGACGCGACAGGGCGGGTGAAGGCCGTCACCACGAAGAGCAGCACGCCGGCGAGTACCAACGCGAAGACGATGCGGCCGACCCACAGTTCGACCGAGAGCCGATCGACCCCGGCCATCGCGTCCGCGGCGCGTTCCTGGGTCACGAGCGTCCAGCCAGCGACAGGTATTGGCGCCGACGCCACGAGCCACTCGTCCGCGCCGTCGATCGTGGCGCCGACCGATGGCCGCGTCGTACCGGGCGCCTGCGGTGTCCAGTGCTCGAGACGCTGACCACGTCGGGACGGGTCGCTCGACGCCAGGACGACGCCCTCCTCATCAACCAGGAACGACGTGGCCGCGTCGCTCGGAAGGCCGCGCGTCAGTGACTGCACCACCGTGGGATTGCCGACCGGGATCGACCCGATCAGGACGCCCACGCGCTCACCCTGCTGGTCGTAGAGCGCCACCGCGGCGAGCAGCTCGCCATCGCCCTCGCCGAGCCGCACGAAGACATGCTCGCCGTCAGGATTGCGGTCGAGACGGGTGCGGACGAGGTCCCATGGGGCGTACGGCGTATCGATGCGGCTGATGTCGGACGGCTCGCTCCAGAGAATCCGGCCGTCGCGGTTGACGAGCACGACGCCGCCAGTGAACACGTCCGACTCGAAGAAGAGGTAATGCAGCGTCGTCCACGCAGGAATCTGGCGCTGCTCCCGCGAACGCTCCTGCAGCTGCATGCCGTACGCGAGCGCCGGCAGTGCCGCGACCGTCTCGAGCCGCTCGACGCCGCGAGAAAGGAGGTGCTCGAGATCGGCCGCCGCGTCGTCCGCCCCACGCCGCCGGGCATCGAGCACGCGGTTACGCTCCGCCCCGGAATACGATCGGCCGAGCGAAATCGATGAGGCCACGACGGCCAGCATCATCAGCGCCACGACGATGTACGCCTTTCGGGCGAGGCTGAGTTTCATTTGCCGATGTCAATCACCAGCGTGACGGGACGCCCTTCCTGGACGTCGACGACCTGGCGAACAGGCCGGGCGCGCTCATACCACGTCGCGAGCTGGTACCGGCCCGGCGGCACGGCGGGCATCGAGAAGTGCCCGTCCCTGTCGGTGACCGCGAAGTAGGGCGTTTCGGTAACCACGACGTACGCGGACATCTCCGCGTGGACGTTACACAGCAGCGTCACCACGCCTGGAACATCGAAGGCACGGCTCCGGCTCGACCCGAGCGGGTAGGAGCCGAGGTCGAAGGTGGCGCCCTTCGTCGGGGAGAAGACGTTGTGCCGCACTTCGTCACTGTTCGGGAACGTCACCTTCGTGCCGGCCAGGACGGCCACGACGTGCGGCTGGAACGCCAGGTTCTTCTGGTCGATCACGACAGGGGTGGTCGGCGGCGTGAACGTCTTTCCTGGAATCCGTTCGAGATACACGACCACGTCCCGGTTGTCGCGCGCGCGAGCCACGGCGACACGCCCCTCGATTCCGTCGGCGTACGCGGTCGCCGAGCACGCCAGGAGGCGCAGAAGCAGCACCGCACCCCCGATTCGGGCGCCGACTCGTCGGTGGCTGGCGTTGTGCAGCATGGCCACCCTAGAAGAGGAACTCCAGCCGGACGACGCCGTCGTTGGCATTCACGCGCGCACCGGCAGCGGTCCGTGCGTCGTTGTAGCGGTGTGCCTCGGCGAGGACGCGTACATTGGCCCGCACCAGCACGCTGACGGACGAGACCAGGGCGACCACCGTGCTCCGGTCCGAGTAGCTGGTGCGCTCGAGCCTGATGGACGGCATCACCCACGGGAGCACGAGGTAGTCGGCCTGCAGCATCGAGGCATGCGCCGTGATCGTCCGTGCGGAGGAACCCCGCAGGTCATCACTGCCGCGCGCGTACGCGCCGAAGAGGTTCGCCTTGCCCACCCAGACGTCCGCCTTTACGCCGGTCCGCGAGAAGCGGTCCTCCGTGATCCCGGTCGCCGTCGGGAGCCCCCGCCCGGTGTAGGAGAACGCGCCTACCGCGATCGATCGTTCGGCCTTGTTGCCGACACCCTCGCCAACGTCGGCCCGCGGTCCGACAACGCCGTGTCCGCCGACCTTGTACGAGACGGCACCGTAGTAGTCCTTGAAGTTGTTGTTCTCCGTCCGGCCGGCCGTGCCCTGCACGAAGCCGGCGGCGTACTCCAACCCGCCACGGTCGTGCGGGCCGGTGATAGCGCCCCAGGCTTCGACGCCGGCGTCGTGATCGCGCAACCCGAACGCCCCGGCTACCGGCCTGAAGTCGGCCACATTGAACGCCAGCGAGGTCGTGCGCCTGAAGGTCTGCGAGAACGGTTCCGCTCGCGTCTCGATCCGGCCGACCTTGACGACCAGCGGGTTCGAGCCGGGCCGGTCCGGCGTGAGGCGGAACTGGGCATACGCGCGGTCCACCGACACCGTGCCGGTCGACCCGGAGATGAAGACGTTGCCGAAGAACGAGATGCCCGCGCCCTCCGACCCGGCGAAGTAGAAGTTCACGCCGCTCGGGAAATTGAGGTTCAGTTTGACGGCATTCGCGGGCTGGATGGCCGCGTCGGACGACACGCGCAAGGCGATGGGCGGCATGCCCGGAATCGAACCGGGCCACACAGCCTTCGGCCAGAGCTGCTTCCAGGCCGGCGCGCCGAGCGGAGTGTCAGGCGTGCGAACGAGCTGTTCCTCACCGCTCGGGATGCGATAACCGTTGTTCCTGAACGCCACGCCGAACGCATTCAGCTTGGGTTCAGCGACATGACACGTCGTACACGCGGTCTGGTATCGCCGGGCGAACACAGGCAGCGCCTGGCTCGGCACGGCGGTGACGATCATGAATCCGACGGCAGCAACGATGCGAAGTGCTCTCGACATAGGAAGCGGTCTGTCCCCTGTCGCCTTATCGGCAGGAACAGCGCCCCGGTCGAGCGTGAAAATGCGCGCAGCAGTCGGTCCCGGGATGAAGGACCGTTACGGTTGAGTCGAGTCTGGCGACGCTGCGTCGATCACGTCGGCCTCGATGACGGGGACCGTCTGCCGGATCCGCAGCTGAACCCAGGCATTCCTGGGCCGGCCCGCCGCTATCCGCGCCTTGAGGTAGTTCCCCGTGACAGCCAGCGTGCCGTCTTCGAGCGTGAGCGCGCGATGGCACGTCCCGACCTGCGATGCCAGGAAGCGGCGATTCAGCGCGGCGCCGATTCGCCGCACCTCGTCGCCCCATGCCTTCACGGCCGGCCCTGGCGGGCGCGCCCGCAGCGTCGACGCTTCGGTACCCGGCCGGTCCGAGTAGGGGAACACGTGCAGGTGCGTCAACGGCGACGTGTTCAGGTACGTGGTGAGCTCCTGGACGTCGGCCTCTTGCTCTCCGGGAAAGCCCACGATGATGTCGCTGCCGATCGAGGCGTGCGGCAGCCGCGCGCGAATGTCGTCCACAAGGGTGGCATACAGGCCGACGTCGTACGGTCGCCGCATGGCACGGAGCACCGACGCGCTGGCGTGTTGCAGCGGCAGGTGGAAGTGCGGCGCGAAGTAGGGCGACGCGGCCACGAGGTCGACCAGGTCCCGCGTGCAGTCCATGGGTTCGAGTGAGCTGATTCGGAAGAGCACGCGCCGATCGTGATCGGCGTGTTCGCGGGCGGCCAGCTCGTGCAGGGCGCGCAGCAACGTCAACAGTGACGCCGGGCGTTCGAGATCCCGCCCCCACGAACCCAGATGGACTCCGGTCAGGACTACTTCCTTGAAGCCGGCCCGGACGACGCGCTGCACCTCGCGGCAGGCCGCATCGAGGGACAGGCTCCGGGGCGCACCGCGGGTGCCGGGGATGATGCAGTAGGAGCAGGCTTCGGCGCAGCCGGTCTGCACCCTGAGCGTGAACGCCGTGCGTCCCGCGAGCCCAGGCTTCAGCACCGTGCCGCACGCGCCGTCGCCATCGCCGTACCGCTCTGAGGACGTGAGTCCACCCGGGTCGTCCTGAGTGAGCGGGCCCGCGCCCGGACGCAGCAGCGTGAGCAACTGCGGCTTGTCGTCGTTGCAGACCACGTGCTCGACGTTGGGCAACTGTCGAACCGCGTCGGGTTCACGCGTGGCGTAGCACCCGGTCACGACGATGCGTGCGCGGGGGTTCACGCGGGCGATGCGGCGGATCGTCTGCCTGGCCCCCTGATCGGCGCTGGCCGTCACCGTACAGGTATTGACCACCACGACATCAGCCGCCTCGGCCGGCGCGGGCTCGGCACCGCGCGACAGAAGCTGCTCCTCGACGCCGTGGGAGTCCGACTGGTTGACGCGGCAGCCGAACGTGATGACCGCGTACTTCACCGGTCTCAGCCCTGGCTCTGGAGTGCCTTGCGACCGATGTCCGTCCGATACTGCATGCCGTCGAAGTCGATGGCGTGCACGCCGGCGTAGGCGCGCGCGATCGCGTCGGGGAAGGATCGCCCGCTGCCGACCACGGTGAGGACGCGTCCGCCGGCGGTCACGAGCGTCTCCCCCTGCATCGCCGTTCCGGCGTGAATGACATGCACCCCGGTGGACTCGGCGAGCTCGATTCCGCGAATCGCCTGGCCCGATTCCGCCGATTCGGGATACCCGCGAGAGGCCAGCACCACGCCGACGCACGGGTCGTCACTGAGCGCGCACGGCGCCGTGCGCAACTCGCCGTGCGCGGCCGCCGCCAGGAGCGGCGCGAGCGGCTCGGCAATCCGGGGCAGCAGCACCTGCGCTTCCGGGTCACCGAGGCGCACGTTGAATTCGATCACGCGGGGCCCACTGGCGGTCAGCATCAGCCCCACGTAGAGGAATCCGCGGAACGGATGCCCTTCCGCTGCCATTCCGTCGATCACGGGCTGGACGATCTCGCGCATGACCTGCGCGTGGACGGCGTCGGTCATCAGCGGACTTGGCGCAAAGGCGCCCATGCCGCCGGTGTTCGGCCCTTCGTCGTCATCGAAAATCCGCTTGTGGTCCTGAGCCGTCCCGATCGGCAGGGCTCGCGTCCCGTCGCACAGGACGAAGAACGACACCTCAGGTCCGACGAGGCACTCCTCGATCACCAGTCGCTCACCGGCGGCCCCGAAACGGCCCCCGGTCATGGCAGCACGGACAGCGTCTTCGGCGGCAGCGAGATCGGCCGCGATCACCACACCCTTGCCCGCCGCGAGCCCGTCAGCCTTGAGCACGACCGGGAAGCCAAACGCCCCGGAGCGGACGACGGCCAGGGCATCGTCCACCGAGTCGGCGGTGTGGAATCGGGCGGTCGGCACCGCGTGCCGGGCCATGAACGCCTTCGCGAAGGCCTTGCTGGTCTCGAGCATGGCCGCAGCGGCCGTCGGGCCGAGCAGGAGCCTCCCGGCGGAGGCAAACGCGTCCGCCACGCCGACGCTCAAGGGCAATTCGGGCCCGACGACGGTCAGGTCGATCTGCTCGCGCTCGGCCAGGGCCAGCATTGAGTCAGGGGCGCGCAGGTCGACGGGATGAACGGGCACCAGCCTGGCCATGCCCGGATTTCCGGGCGCCGCGATGACCGTGACCGAGGGGTCAGCGAGCAGCCGGGCGACGAGCGCATGCTCGCGGCCGCCGCTACCAAGCACGAGAACTCTCATTTTTTCAGCGAGTTGCGCTGGACGAGGCGGCGCCTGAGCCGTGCGTCCGCGGGGAGTATTTCGTTGACGCGGTCCTGGATTGGTCCTAGAATCCGCCGTTGCCGTGATAGCCTAGCATATTTGGCAGTAGCGGCTATTCATCGTAATAACCGTGAGTTGAGCCACCCGAAAGGGGTGTGATCTACGTGGCTGAAGTGAAGATTCAGGAGGGTGAGTCTATCGAGAGCGCCCTCCGTCGCTTCAAGCGGAAGGTGCAGCAGGAAGACATCATCAAGGATATCAAGAAGCACTCCTTCTACCTGAAGCCGGGTGACAAGCGTCGCGCCAAGCAGGCGCTGGCCCGCAAGCGCAATCGGAAGAAGCTCCGGAGAGAATCGGAGTAGACCGACTCAGGCGAGGTGGGACCGATGGAGTTCCAGGACAGGATCCTCTCGTGCGTGGACTGTGGCGCGGAGTTCGTCTGGACGGCTGGAGAGCAGCAGTTCTTCGCCGACAAGAACTTCAAGAACGAACCAAAGCGCTGTAAGTCCTGCAAGACCCGGAGGGCCAACCGGCCCGACGGCGCGGTGATGGCTCGGGAACGTGTGGAAACGGTGACCAACTGTTCGGCGTGCGGCCGTGAAACCACGGTGCCGTTCCGGCCGACACAGGGACGTCCCGTGTTCTGCAAGGAATGCTTCCAGTCCCGGAAAATGGCCGGAGCCGGGAGCGTCTGAGCGCATCGGTCCCACTCGCCTCTCTTACATGCACCACGCACCTCGCGCACTGGCCTCCGGCCAGGACGCGCGGGGTGTGCTAAGCTCACGAACACGCACACATCTGGAGCGTTTTCATGCAGATCGAAGAACGAGCGGTTGGCGACGTCCTTGTCCTCGACGTGAAGGGGCGTATCACCCTTGGCGAGGGTGACGAGATCCTCAAGGACAAGGTGAACAGCCTCCTGAACCAGGGTAAGAAGAAGATCGTCCTGAACCTGGCGGAAGTGCCCTATATCGACAGCGCCGGCCTCGGCGAGATTGTGCGGACCTACACGACCGTGAGCCGCCAGGGCGGCAGCCTGAAGCTGCTGGCTCTCACCAAGCGCATCACGGACCTGCTCGCGATTACGAAGCTGCTCACCGTGTTCGAGACCTATGAGTCCGAGAACGAAGCGGTCCAGAGCTTCTCGTCGGCGAAGGTCTAGTTCGCTCCTCGCGCTAGATGGCGCGCACTGATCTTCAGCGCACAGCGACCCCCGATGTCACCACCGGCTCCTGGCCGGATGCATCGGGGCGTCGTTCGCCTGCGCTCGCCCTCATCGTCTCCCTCCGGCCTCATCAGTGGACGAAGAACCTGCTGGTCTTCGCGCCGCTGCTCTTTGCCGTCAAGCTGTTCGACCCGGTGTCCGTGGCCCGCGCGCTGGGCGGCTTCGCCGTCTTCTGCGCCCTGTCCAGCGTCGTCTACCTGATCAACGACGTGATGGACCGGGAGGCCGACCGTCAGCATCCCCGGAAGCGGTTCCGCCCGATTGCCGCCGGCGAAGTCGCCGTCACGACGGCGCTTGGCCTGGCCGCGGCCCTGGCGCTGGCCGCACTGGGCGGTGCCCTGCTCCTCGACTGGCGCTTTGCCGCCGTCGCCGCGCTCTACCTGACGCTCCAGACGCTCTACTCGACGCACCTGAAGCACATCGTCATCCTCGATGCGCTGACCCTGTCTTCCGGATTCGTGCTGCGGGCCATGGCCGGCGCCGTCGTCATCGACGTGTACATCAGCCACTGGCTGTTCGTCTGCACGATTCTCGGCGCGCTCTTCATTGCGCTGGCGAAGCGCCGGCACGAACTCGTACTGCTTGCGGGTGGAGCCGCGAGCCACCGTCCGATTCTCGACGAGTATTCCGCGTACCTGCTCGATCAGATGATTGCCGTCGTCACGGCATCGACCCTGATCGCGTACATCTTCTACACGATCAGCCCCGAGACGGAGCAGAAGTTCGGCACGTCGTGGCTGGGTCTCACCATTCCATTCGCGATCTATGGAATCTTCCGCTACCTGTATCTCGTGCACCAGCGCGAGGAAGGCGGAAGCCCGTCAGACCTGCTACTCAACGACCGACCGCTGCTTGCGTGCGTGACCTTGTGGGTCATCGCGGTGGTGCTGATCATCTACCACCCGTTCGTACCCTGACCATGCCTGATTTCAACGTCCGTTCCGACGCGGTCAACGTCGAGCAGATCATGGAGCAGATCCGCGCCCGCATTCGCGAGAAGCGCGGCGTCGACTACACCGAGGCGGAGATTCGCGAACTCGCGAGCGTGAAGCTCGAGAAGTTCCTGGATCCGCGCGGCGTGCGGTCCGATCTGCTCGAGCAGTTCCGGAAGTCGCAACCGCCCTACGCTCCGCCGGAGCTGCCCAACTTCGCCTTCGAGGACCAGACGCTCTTCGAGTCGACTCGGGG
>JAXLRA010000019.1:0-39270 GCA_046331345.1 Vicinamibacterales bacterium
TTCAGCGGCGAGAACGGCCAGGTCACCACGCTGCATGCCCAGCATGTGGAGATGGTGCAGAAGGATGGCCGCACGGAGTTCGTGCCGGTGTCGGGCAGCGAGTTCGAGCTGAAGGCCGACCTCGTCCTGCTCGCCATGGGCTTCACCGGTCCCGAGACCGAAGGCATGCTCAAGCGGCTCGGCGTCAAGCTGACCGAGCGCGGCAACGTCTGGCGCGACGAGCGCTGGATGACCAGTGTGCCGGGCGTCTTCACCGCGGGCGACATGCAGCGCGGCCAGTCGCTCATCGTGTGGGCCATCGCCGAAGGTCGCGCAGCAGCACGTTCGGTCGATGAGTACCTGATGGGACGGTCGAACCTTCCCGCGCCCGTCGCCTAGCGCGGGCAGCAGAGGCTCCAGACTTGGGGCCTCGCGCTCGCGCCAGGGATTAGACCATGGGCGCTGGGCTGTGGGCGCTCGGCCTTTTCTCAGGCTCTGGGCTTCTGACTGCGGGCTTCAGGGTGTGTCGACTTCAGGCCGGAAGCCGACCGCGTCTGGAGCCTGAAGCCAGGAGCCCAGAGCCTTTTCTTCCGTCTGCAATTGGGCGGGGATAGCGTTTTCTGCGCGCTCCGCCCGTCGCTCTCCAGATTTCTCCAGTAATTCCGCACGCCCCGACTCTTGCACTGCTCACGCGAGGGCGACGCAGTGAAGGACTTCACCATCGACATCGACGCCAGGAATGGCGAACTCGCCCGGGTGGCCGCGGCGCTGGCGCGGCAGCACGTCGCGCTGAAGGCCGGAGCGGCAGTCAGCACCGGGCCGCGGTTCGTGGCGCGCTTCGTGCCGTCGGACTTCCATGCGGCGAGGCTGGCGCTCGAAGGCGCAGGGATCCGGTTCGAGGAGAGCGACCTGATTCCGGTGTCGCTCGCGCCACGGCCTGGCGAACTCGCCGCACTGCTGGCGCGCCTGTCCGGCAGCGGGATCGGGGTGCGCGCGCTCTATCTCACGTCCGGCGCCGCCGGCCGCCTCGAGCTTGCCCTGGCGCCGAGCAATCTGGCGCTGGCCCGCAGGGTGCTGAAATAGCGAAGCGTCCTCGTGTGTAGCGCCCGGCTTCCGCCTTCGCGCATCGCTAGGGCGGACTCGCCGAAGCCTTGCGGAGGCGGTCAGCCGGGCTATCAGTGGCCCGCCTGAAGGCGGACACTACACGAAAAAACCTAGAGCCTGGGACACGGCCCAGCGCCAACAGCCAAGAGCCCAGCGTCTCGTCAGCCCTTAGCCGAGGCCAGGCCCACGGCCCAGCGCTGAGCCCGAAGCCTCCACCGAAGTTCCTACTGCTGCTGTTGCTGCTGCTGGAGCTGCGACGACGCCTGGTCCATGATCGGCGCTTCGGCTTCGCGCGTCATCCACGGCACGAAGGGCATGGCGTCAGACGTGCTCGCCGTGGCGGGCCCGACCGTCACCGCCACGTTCAGTTCCGCGCGCACCGCGGAGGCGCCCTGGAACACGCCGCGGGTCGGCGGCACGTCGGCGTAGTCGCGCCCCACGGCCACGCGCACGTGCCTGTCGCCCGCGAGCAGGTTATTGGTGGGGTCGAACCCCACCCAGCCGAGTTCGGGCAGGAGCGCCTCGACCCAGGCGTGCGTGGCACCGTCGGCCGAGCGGTCGTGGTCTTCCGTGCGGTGGAACAGGTAGCCGCTGACGTAGCGCGTCGGGACGCCGAGCGCGCGCGCCAGCGTGATCATGATGTGCGAGAAGTCCTGGCACACGCCCTGGAGGTTGCGCAGCGCATCGTCGATTGGCGAGTCCACGCGCGTGCTCTTGGGTGAATAGGCGAACGCACCGAACAGCGACGACATCAGCCCTCGCAGCGTCGTCAGCGGGTCGTCACCGCGCTCGATCTTCAGCTCCCGCTGCAGCTCCTCGAGCAGGGGCGTCGACCGGGCGAACGCGCTTGGCGCCAGCCACTCCCAGTATTCGCCGCCCGCGGTCATCGCATCCACGCGCTCCCACGCTCCCGGTTCCAGCCGGTCGGGCAATGCCGCCATCGGCGACACCTCGACGAGCGCCTCGGCCTTCAGCGTCAGCCTCGCGTGCCGTGCGGGGATGTTGAAGTGATGGACGATGTTCCCGTCGTGGTCCTGGTACATGAGGACGCGCGACGCCGGCGTGGTGCTCAGGCCGAAGTGGACGCATCGCTGGTTCCCCTCGCTGCGCGGCTGCATGCGCGCCTCCATCACGCTCTCGCGCACGGGCGTGTCGTAGGAGAACTTGGTGACGTGGCGGATGGTGTACAGCATCAGAGCCTCGTGGCCGTGGGCAGTAGGCTATGGGCACTGGGCCCGGGTTCGACGTTTGACTCAAGGACCACATCGATCCGGCCCAGGGCGGACAGCAGACCATGACAAGGCCCAGGGCCGATGGCCCAGCGCCTTGATGCCGCCGTCTCAGTCCACGGCGGCATCATGCGGGCAGCGCCGTTTCGATTGGGTAGCCGATGTAGCTCTGGTACAGCGCCGTGTGGATCTGCGCGCAGTGCTTCGCGATGCCGGTCAGGTACGAGTGCGGGTCGTCGCTCAGAATCTCGTCCACCTGCCCGTAGTCGAGCGAGGCGTGCAGACGACCGGCCACACGATCGGCCTTCCCACCGGCGCGCTTCGACGCAAACTGCGCTGCGGCGCGAAGCGACGTCTCGAGGCGTCCGGCCGCGAACCGCACGGACCGCGGGAACTCGGGGCTGAGCAGCAGGAACTCGAGCACGCGCCCGGGACGCACGTCCGCCGTGTAGAACCGGCAGTAGGCCTCGAGCGCCGTGCACGAGCGCAGCAGGCCGATCAGCTCCGTGTGGCTGGCATTGGCGCTGTGCCCACCGGGCCCGGCGTTCCTGAAATGCAGGTCCAGCAGGGCGGCGGTCGCATCCGCACGCTCGAGGAAGCGGCCCACCTGCAGGTAGTGCCAGCCCTCACCATGACCCATCGTGGCGTCGGTGATGCCCTGGAACAGCAGCTTCCCCTCGATGACCAGCTGGGCGATGCTGTGCGGCCTGGACACGATCGACTCGTCGCCCACCACCTCCTGCAGCTGCAGGTAGAGGCTGTTCAGGTGCGCCCACATGTCCGAGCTGATTTCCTCGCGCACCTGCCGCGCGTTCAGGCGCGCCGCGCTCACGTACGACGTCACCGATTCGGGGTTGCTCGCGTCGAGGAACAGGCGGGAAATGAGCCCCGCCGGTGTTGATGGCATGGCCTCGGTCTGGGACAGCCGGAGGCAGTCGAACAGCCGCTGGAAGTCCCACTGGTCCGTGCCGGCGCGACGGTCGAGCCCGAGATCCAGGCGCGCGCTGACGACGCGGGCGGTGTGTTCCGCACGTTCGAGGTACCGGCTGAGCCAGTACAGGGCGTCGGCGGTTCGTGAGAGCAGCATGGCTAGTCCTCCAGCACCCAGGTGTCCTTGCTGCCGCCACCCTGTGACGAGTTCACGACGAGGGACCCCTTCCGCAGCGCCACGCGCGTGAGTCCGCCGGGCATGATCGTCACCTTGTCGCCGCCGTAGAGCACGTACGGGCGGAGGTCCACATGCCGTCCGTCGATCCCGTCACCCATGAAGCAGGGCGACTGCGAGAGCGACAGCGTGGGCTGCGCGATGAAGTTGCGCGGGTCGGCGAGGATTTTCTGCCGAAACTGCTCGCGCTCCTCGGCCGTGCTGTGCGGGCCGATCAGCATGCCGTAGCCGCCGGACTCGCCCACGGCCTTCACGACCAGCTGGTCGAGGTGCTCCAGCACATACGTGCGGTCCGCCGGCCGGTCGAGCAGGTACGTCTGCACGTTGTCGATGATCGGCTCTTCGCTCAGGTAGAACCGGATGATGTCCGGGATATAGGCGTAGAGCGCCTTGTCGTCCGCGATGCCGGTGCCGATCGCGTTCGCCAGCGCCACGTTGCCAGCGCGGTAGGCATTGAGCAGGCCCGGCACGCCGAGCTGTGAATCCGGACGGAAGGCCAGCGGATCCAGGAAGTCGTCGTCCACGCGGCGGTAGATGACGTCCACCCGCTTCAGGCCCGCCGTGGTCCGCATGTAGACGATGTTGTCGTGGACGAGCAGGTCCTGCCCTTCCACCAGCGGAATCCCCATCTCGCGGGCGAGGAAGGCGTGCTCGAAATACGCGGAGTTGCCGACGCCCGGCGTGAGGACCACGAAGGTCGGGTCGGTCCGGCTCGACGGGGCGAGCGCCCGCAGCGTGGAGAGCAGCGCCTGCCCGTAGTCCGACACCGGCAGGACGTTATAGCGGTCGAACAGCTCCGGGAAGACGCGCTTCATGACCGCACGATTCGCGATCATGTACGACACGCCGCTCGGCACCCGCAGGTTGTCCTCGAGCACGACGAAGCGTCCGTCCTGCAGGCGCACGAGGTCCGTGCCGGCAATCGACACGTAGATGTGGCGGTTCACGTGGACACCGCGCATCTCGCGGCGATAGTGCTTGCAGCTGTAGACCAGCTCGCGCGGCACGACGCCTTCGCTGAAGATGCGGCCCTCGTGATACACGTCCCGCAGGAACATGTTGATGGCCGTGAGCCGCTGCGTGAGGCCGCGCTCGAGCGTCCGCCACTCCGACGCCGTGATGATGCGCGGCAGGAGGTCGTACGGAAAGATGCGTTCGGTCCCCTGGTTGTCGCCGTAGACCGTGAAGGTGATGCCCTGGGTCAGGAAGGCGCGGTCGGCCTCCTCCTGCCGCTCGCGCAGTTCGTGCAGCGAGAGCGCCAGCAGGTCCTCGTACAGCGGGCGGCAATGGGGCCTCGGCTGCCCGGTCGGGTCGAACATCTCGTCGTAGTGATGCCCCAGGGAATACCCCGAGAACATTGCCCCGAACGGCAGCGCGGAAGATTCGGTGCTCATGGCAGCAGCGGGCGAAGAGTCATGGTATCCCTGCAAGCCTGTCAGGGCCAGCGCACAAAACCGACATTCCTGTCGGTCCACCAGCAGCGACTCCCCCGGCCGGCCTGCACTGCGGCTCGCCCTGATTTCGCGAAGTTTGCGGAGCTGAAGGGAGGCCCGGAGCAGCTGGATGAAGGCTGCTCCGGGTGAGGCATCGGATAATGCCGTCGTGGTGACGACCTGGAAGGAGCAAGCGGTACGCCACGACCAGGGCCAGGAGCGGCAGCGGCCCAAGTCGATGTCAGCCAAAGAGTTGCGCTGGAGTCGCGCGCGGGCGGCGACGCCGCGCACGCACGACAAGTTTGTCGGAACCTCCCCGAGCCGCTACAGGGATGGGGGATCGGGAGACCAGAGAGCAGGGACTAGGGACTCGGGACCAGGACTCGGGATCAGGGACTAGGGATCAGGGATTGTGTCCCAATCCTCGTTCTACTCTGATCCCTGATTCCTGATCCCTGATCCCTGTTCAGATCCCCCTTGAACTACCGCCGATCGGGCAGTTCGAAGACGTACACCGCCTGTCCGGTGTTCGGGTGGTGCACCTCGGGGATGATCGCGCGCGGGACCTGCCGTGGACTCCCGCCGCCGAGGCCCGTGGTCACCGCGATGTACTGCTTGCCGCCGGCCGTGAAAGCCACCGGGAAACCCTGGACGGACGTGCCGAGGCGCGCCTGCCACAGCACCTGCCCCGTCTTCACGTCGTAAGCCCGGAAGCGACGATCGAGATCGCCGACGAACGCGATGTTGCCCGCCGTCGAGAGCACCGCGGTGAGGTACGGCACGCGCTGCTGCACGCTCCACAGTTCCTTCATCGTGGCCGCGTCGTACGCGGCGAGCTTGCCGACGTTGCCGTCACTGCCCGGCATCTCGTAGAACCGGCGGTCGGCGTTGACGCCGCCGGCCCCCTCGCGCAGTTCGGTGGGACGGCCCGACATCTCCATGCACGACTGCTGCAACGGGATGATCAGCGCGTTGGTCGGCTGGTGGTAGCTCATGGCCTGCCAGTTGTGTCCGCCCTCCGTGCTCGGGCACGACTGGATCCACTGCTGCACCTTCTGCTCGATGATGTCGTTGCGGTAGGTGACCAGGCCGGTCTGCGGATCGATGCGCTCGTAGACGTTCTGGAACACCGTCTCCTTCGCGCCGAGGAACTTGCCGTTGCGGCGATCCAGCTTCCAGAGGATGCCCGACTTGCCAATGGAGAACACGAACTTCTCCGGCCCGTTGTCGACGAGCACGCGTTCGAACACTTCGTCGAGGTCGAACGACTCACCTGGAATGTGCTGGTAGTGCCAGGCGAGCTTGCCGGTGTCGATGTCGAGCGCGACCGTCGACGCCGAGTAGAGCCCCTTGTCGAACACCGACGTGCCGCGGCTGGCCGGCATCCAGGGCTTCGCCTGCGCTATGCCCCAGTAGGTGAGGTTCAGGTCGAGGTCGGCGCTGCCGACGATCCACGTCTCGCCGCCCTGCCGGAAGTTGTCGCCGAGCTTGCCCCACGTGTCGCCGCCCGGTTCTCCCGTGTGCGCCATCGTGTTGAACTTCCAGACCTGCTGGCCGGTGTTCACGTCGTAGGCCGAGATGAAGCAGCGGTCGGGGCCGTAGCGCGTGCATCCCTGAAGGCCCTGAATCACCTTGCCCTTGGCGACGATGGGACCGCTGGTGTTGGAGTAGCCCTTCGTGCGGTCGGCGATCGTGATGTCCCACGCCTTCCGGCCGTTGATCGCGCTGAGCGCGACGAGGCGCGCGTCGGTGGTGGCAGCCACGATCTTGTCGCCGTAGATCGCGATGTTGCGCATCGAGCCGAAGCCGATGTGTTCCAGCGGACCGACCTCGTTCTCCCAGATCAGCTCACCGGTCTTCGCGTCGAGCGCCTGGATCACGTTGCCGGTGTTCCAGAGATACATGATCCCGTTGTGCACCAGGGGCATCGTCTGGTTGGCGCCGCCCTCGTTCATGTTCTGGACCCACGCGAGCTTCAGGTCCTTCACGTTCGCCGCGCATCCTGCTGAGCGGGCTGTAGCTCTGGCCGGAATAGGTGCGGCGCGCCATCAGCGAAGTCGCCGCCGGCGGGTTTTTCAGCATCTCGTCGGTGACCGGCACGCAGTTCTTCACCTCACCGGCGACCGTCACGCCACGCGGCTGGGGCACGCGGCTGGCCGCCGGCACCACGTCCGCCAGCGGGAGGTCCGTCGCCGCCAGCGCCCTGCCCCTGCCCGCCGCCGGCACCCGGCGCCCCACCGCCCTGGGCGGCAAGCTGCGCGGCTGTCGGCTGCTGCCCTGTGGCGACGCTGCCGATCGTCGCCGTTGCGCTGCCGTTGAACGCGGTCTGGCCCGCTGCGCGCTGTTCTGCTGCAGGATGTAGGCGACGATGCTGGCGTACTGGTCCGGCGACAGCGACGGTCCGCCCGGCGGCATCGTGGACGACATGTAGTCGAACAGATCCTTCACCGTGCGGGTCCGCCAGGTGTTCATGAAGTCGCCACCGGCCAGCTGCGGCGCCTCGTTCCGCCCGCCGAGGTCGGCCACGTGGCAGCTGGCGCAGTTCGCCTGGTAGGCCGCTCGACCCGCAGTGGCCTGGGCCGCGGTGTAGACAGGCGCGCCCGCGGGCTGCTGCCCGGCTACCAAGGCGATGGCGCTGCCCGCGAGCGCGGCCGCGAGCACACCCACATAACGGAACTGTCCGGCTCTCATCGGCCCTTCTCCTGTTGCGGCATCAGCCATCCCCAGAGATTGCCCTCGGCCGCCTTCTCGCTCGAGAGCTGCACGTAGTAGCGGCTCGCCGACACCTCCTGCACCTGCGCCGGCGTCAGGTCGAACTGCCCGGTGATGGTGCCCGTGGTGCCACCGCTGACCTTCAAATCCAGAAGGGCCTCCCCGCGAATGCCGGGTTTCGGGCTCTTGAAGAT
This sequence comes from Vicinamibacterales bacterium, assembly GCA_046331345.1. Taxonomy (GTDB): domain Bacteria; phylum Acidobacteriota; class Vicinamibacteria; order Vicinamibacterales; family CAVVIG01; genus CAVVIG01. The sequence continues at coordinate 7,817 of JAXLRA010000019.1, forward strand.
TCTGGCTGTGGTAGCCGGGCTGGCGAGGCCGTCATAGGTGCCGTTGACAGCGAGCTTGTTGCCGGTCAGGGTTGCGGTCACACTGCCCGAGCCCACGACGTTGGCGTTGTAGGCGGCGACAGGGACGGGCGAGAGACGGGTCTTGAAGGTCCGGGCCGCCTGCGCCTGAAGTACAGGGGCAGACGCCAGCATGCCTGCGACGAGCAGGCCAGCAAGCCATGATTTCATGAGGGGATTCTACCGCCGGACTCGCCGGGGCTGTTACGATGTGCGGGTGAAGATGCCGCCTTTCCGTCCGTTTCTGCTCGCGACCGTGGTCGCGGGCCTGATCGCCGCAGCCGGCTGCAGCAAGAGCGGCACGCCGCCGGAGGACTGCTGCGGGAACACGAAGCCGGTCGTCGCCGAGCCGGGCGAGGCGCCCACGCTGGCCCTGCTCAAGGATCCGGCCCAGGTCCAGCCCTTCACCGTGCGTGATCTGGACGGCAAGGCCATCTCGATGGCCGACCTGAAGGGCAAGGTCGTGCTCGTGAATTTCTGGGCGACGTGGTGCCCGCCGTGCCGCGCGGAGATTCCCGACCTCATTGCGCTCCAGGCGAAGTACAAGGATCAGCTCGTCATCATCGGCGTATCGGAAGACGAGATTCCCCCCGAAGAAGTAAAGGCCTTCGCAACCGGGCAGAAGATGAACTACCCGATCGTCATGGCGAACGCAGAGCTGTCGACGATCTTCAAGGGTGTGGCCGCGCTGCCCACCACGTTCGTCATCGATCCAGAGGGCAGGATCCAGCAGCGGCACACCGGCATGCTCCACCCCGAGACGACGGAACTCGAGACGCAGTACCTCTCGGGGATGATCAAGAACGTCAAGGTGGACCGGGTCGAGGACGAGAGCAAGGCGCTCATCACCAAGGCGGCGCAGGCGAAGGAGATTCCCGGCGTCGACCTGACGACGCTCACGCCTGAACAGCGCACCACCGCACTGAAGGCGCTCAACTCGGAGAACTGCACGTGCGGCTGCGAGCTGACGCTGGCCGCATGCCGGATCAACGACCCCAGCTGCGGCGTGAGCCTGCCGATCGCGCAGAAGCTCGTGGAACGGATCGCCAAGGGCGAGAAGATCGCGTCCTCGCCGACACAGTAGCTCCCTAGAGCATCAGCAGGAGCGGTTCCTCGATCAGCTGCCTGAAAGCTGCGAGGAACTGCGCCCCGGTGGCCCCATCGAGCGCGCGGTGATCCGCCGCGAGCGTCGCGGTCATCATCTGCCCGACAGCCAGCTGGTGGTTGCGCACCACCGGACGTTCCTCGATCGCGCCCAGACCCACGATGCAGGTCTGCGGGGTTGATGATCGGATAGAGGCTCGTCACACCGAACATCCCCAGATTGGACACCGCACGTGCCAACGAGCAGTTCTGCGGGCCTCAGGTTCGCCCGCCCGCGCCTTCTCGGCGAGTTCGCGGATCTCGCGGTTGATCGCGGCCAGCGGCTTGGAGTCGGCGTGACGGACAATGGGCGCGATGATGGCCCCGAGGGTGTTCACGGCTACCGCGAGGTCAGCGGCTCTGCATCGACGGACGGCGCCGTCCGCCCACATCGTGTTCGCGGCGGGCACCTTCATGAGGGCCAGGGTCATCGCCCGCAGCGTGAACGCGGTGAAGGAGATCTTCTCGGCCACCTTCGCGTTCAGCCGATCGGCAGCGAGCGGCTTCGTCCATCGCGCATTCGACCCCTGGAGATAGAAGTGCGGAATCTGCTGCTTCGATCAGGCCAGTTGCCCGCACTCACGCGCCGCATCACCGACAACGCCCACCGTGTATAGGGAGGCATCGTCCGGCGGCAGGGGCGCGTTCGAGGTCTGCGCGATACGGCCAGGCGCCAGCGCCGGCACGGGCGTGGTGCCATGGCTGCAGCTACATCGTCTTTCATGATGCGACCACCGGAGCCGGTGCCCGCGATCGACGCAAGTGGAATGCCCGCGGCCTGTGCCATCCGACGCGCGAGGGGGGAGGCGGCGACCTCAGCGTCGTCCGTGGTCGAGGGCACAGGGTCCGCCTGAAGGCGAACCCCACGATCCGCCCCTGCGGGAGGACGCCGGCGATCGGGGGCCGTCGCGGGACGTGCGATGGCTGTCGGCGTCTGGTCCACCTGCTGTCGGCCGCCGCGAGCGAGCGCGGCGTGAGCGCCCTGCAGGCTGCCGGCCCTCACCTCGCCTGGCGCAGCGTCGTCGAGCACGGCGAGCAGCGCATCCACGGCCACCGTGTCGGTCCCTGCGGGGACAAGGATCTTCGCGAGCACGCCCTCACCGGGCGACTCGATCTCCACGCTGGTCTTGTCGGTTTCGACCTCTGCGATGACGTCACCACGCCCGACGCGCTCGCCTTCCTTCTTCAGCCACAGGCTCAGCCTGGCGTGCGTGGTCGACTCTCCGAGCTGCGGCAGCCGCACCTCAATCGACATGCGAGGCACCTGCGGCGAGACGCTCCATCACGCATAGGCGCGCCGCGGCGTCGACGATGGCGTCGGCGTCGATGCCGTGGAGGCGGTACAGGTCCGGAATGTCGCCGGACTGCCCGAAGCGATCGACACCCAGGCTGATGATGCGGTGCCCATGCACAGAGCCGAGCCACGCGAGGGTCGCCGGGTAGCCGTCGAGCACGGTCACGAGGCCGGCGTCCGGTGACAGCCGGCCGAGCAGGGTCGAGATGTGGGATCCGTTCCGGTCCGCGGCGCCGACCCGCTGGCCGGTGGTCCAGGCCCGCTCGAGCCTGCCCGGCGAGGTGACCACGAGCAGCCCGGTGCCGGGCGCGTCCTCGGCAATCTGTGCGTGCGCGGCGATCGCCTCGGGCACGACGGGTCCGCACGCCACGATGGCGAGATCGGCCCCTGCGGCAGGCGGCACCAGCCAGTAGGCACCGTCGATGACGTCGCGCCGGAGTTCGTCGGTGCGGACGCGGCTCACCTGCGCGACGGGCCGGGTGGACAGCCGCAGGTAGACCGCGCTGCCGTGGTCGGCCTGGATGTGCTCGAGGCTCCACCTGAAGATCTCCGCGAGATCGTCCGCGAATGCCGGCTCGAAGGACTCGAGGTTCGGCTGCCCCATCCCGATGAGCGGGGTGTAGATCGACTGGTGCGCTCCCCCTTCCGGCGCCAGCGTGACACCCGACGGCGTCCCCGCGAGGATGAAGCGGGCGTCCTGATAGCACGCGTAGTTCAGCGCGTCGAGGCCGCGCGCGATGAACGGGTCGTACACCGTGCCAATCGGCAGCAGCCGCGCACCGAACAGCGAGTGGGACAGGCCCAGTGCGGCGAGCATGATGAACAGGTTGTTCTCCGCGATGCCCAGCTCGACGTGCTGCCCCTTCGGCGACATCGTCCACTGCTGGGGCGACGCCACCTGCGACACCACGGGCGCGGGCTCGTGCGTGGTTCTCGAGAAGATGCCGCGCCGGTTCACCCACGGCCCCAGGTTGGTCGACGTCGTCACGTCCGGTGCCGTGGTGACGATGTGGTCTGCGAGGGAGGGATGTTGCCGTGCGATGCCCGCGAGGATCCGCCCGAATGCCTCCTGCGTGGAGAGCTGCTCGGCCTGCGGCACCTCGAGTGCCGCCGGCACCGCGATCCTGGCCGAGGCGTGCCGGCGTTCGGCCGGCTGCGCGAACGGTACGCCCTGCAGGAACGCCTCGAGTTCGCGCGCCTGCGCCTCGAGCCCGGCGAACTTCTCCCACTCATCGCCCTCGCGAATGCCCATGCGCTGCCTGAGCAGCGCCACCTGATCGGCGGTCATCTGGCCGGCGTGGTTGTCCTTGTGCCCGGCGAACGGCAGCCCCATCCCCTTGATCGTGTAGGCGATGAAGCAGGTCGGCCTGTCGTCCGTCACGCTGCGGAACGCCCGGGTGAGCGTGTCGAGATCGTGTCCGCCCAGGTCGGTCATCAGCGCGTGGAGCGCGTGGTCGTCGAGGGACGAGAGTAGTTCGTCGACGCCCGGCAGCGAGCCGATGTCGTCCATCAACTGCTGGCGCCACGCGTGCCCGCCCTGGAACGACAGTGCGGAGTAGAGGGTGTTCGACGACTCGTCGATCCAGTCCTTGAGCGCGTCTCCTCCGCGCTTCGTGAAGGCCTCGGACATGCGCCGCCCGTACTTCAGCGTGACGACGTTCCAGCCCATGTCCGAGAAGACGCCGTCGAGCCTGGTGAACAACCGGTCCGAGACCACCGCGTCGAGGCTCTGGCGGTTGTAGTCGATGATCCACCAGACGTTCCGGATGTCGTGCTTCCATCCTTCGAGCAGGGCCTCGAAGACGTTGCCCTCGTCCAGTTCCGCGTCGCCGACGACCGCCACCATGCGGCCGCGCCGGCCGGCCGGCATCATCGCCTTCATCTCGACGTAGTCCTGCACCAGCGCGGCGAAGCTCGTGAGCGCCACGCCGAGGCCGACCGATCCGGTCGAGAAGTCGACGTCGTCGGTGTCCTTGGTGCGCGACGGGTAGGACTGCACGCCGCCGAGCGCCCGGAAGTTCTTCATCGCGTCGAGCGTCTGGCGCCCGAACAGGTACTGGATGGCGTGGAAGATGGGGCTGGCATGCGGCTTCACCGCGACGCGGTCCTGCGGCGTCAGGGTGTCCATGTAGAGCGCCGTCATGATGCTCGACACGGACGCCGACGAGGCCTGGTGGCCGCCCACCTTGAGGCCGTCGCGCTTCGGCCGGATCTGGTTCGCGTGGTGAATCATCCAGACCGCGAGCCAGAGGATCTTCCGCTCGAGCGTTCGGAGATGCGCCAGGCGCTCGGCCGACATGAGGTCGGGACGCGCATCAGCTACGGCGACCGATGCGTTGTGCAGTCGTTTCGACGCCAAGGTCCATCTCCCTTCGGCCGCCGATGCTAGCAAAGGGGATCCTGCGCACGATTGCGATTCCCCCGTGACCCGCCGGAGCGGGCGCAACGGCATTGCGCCGGGCGGGCGGCTACAGGACCGAGCGTGACACCCGCGCTGCCGCAGGCCGTGTGCGGTCCATCCCGCGCAACGGAAGGCCGGGACCGGTCGAGGCGCGGCCGTCCAATTGCCGCGTCAGTGACAACTGAAGACATATTCGCGATGTCTGGGGCCGAAACAGTCTGCTATCCTCCGCGCGTTCAACGAGGACCCAGGCCATGTCAGACACGGACTTCAAGCTCGACGAGATCGACCATTCACTGCTGCGACACATCCAGGAGCACGCCAGGATCTCGAACGTCGAGCTGGCGGACCGCATCGGACTGAGTCCCGCCCCGTGCCTGCGGCGCGTGCAGGCGCTCGAGCGTGCTGGCGTGATCAGGAAGTACGTGGCCCTGCTCAACCCGCACGCCGTCGGCCGGGACGTGACCGTCTTCGTCCAGATTTCGCTCGATCTGCAGGTGGGAGGACGCCTCGACACATTCGAGCAGCAGATCATGCAGCGGCCCGAGGTCCTCGAGTGCTATCTCATGACGGGAGACTCGGACTACCTGCTGCGGGTCGTCGTGCCCGACGTGGCGGCGTACGAGCGCTTCCTCAAGGAGGCGCTCACGCGGATCGATGGCGTGGTCGGCATCAAGTCGAGCTTCGCGCTGCGCGAAGTGAAATACTCCACGGCCCTGCCCCTGCCAGACCGGCACGGAAACCTGCAGCACCCCGGAACCTCGCCAGCACCGGCACGACGCGGGCTCGCGGCCGACACCGGCCGGGCGAGGGTGGGCGTGCGGCCCGCACACCGCCAGTTCGCCGGCAGCGGCGCCTGAGCCTCCCGCGGGTCCGCGGGCGGCCTGGCGGCGTGCCGCGGCGGATCCGTGGTTTCAGGGATGGCACGAAGCGGGCGCAATGGGCTCATCAGTCGAGTGTCGGCTGCGACAGTTCATTGCGACTGCACACACCTGTTCCGGAAGGAACGCAACGCGCTGGCGTCCACCGCTCTGGTATCCTCACAGCCCTTTCGGAAGGACACGCCATGTCGAAGCCTGAGTTCAAGCTGGACGAGATCGATTTCTCGGTACTGCGGCACCTGCAGGAACACGCCCGCATCTCCAATGTCGAACTCGCCGACCGCGTCGGGTTGTCACCGGCGCCGTGCCTGCGACGGGTGCAGGCGCTCGAGCGCTCAGGCGTGATCAAGAAGTACGTGGCGCTCCTCAACCCGGGCGCGGTGGCACGCGAGGTCACCGTCTTCGTGCAGATCTCGCTCGATCTCCAGGTGGGCGGACGGCTCGACAGCTTCGAGCAGCAGATCATGCAGCGGCCCGAAGTGCTCGAGTGCTACCTCATGACCGGCGACTCGGACTACCTGCTCAGGGTAGTCGTGCCCGATGTGGCCGATTACGAGCGTTTCCTGAAGGAAGCCCTGACACGGGTCGAGGGCGTGGTGGGCATCAAGTCCAGCTTCGCGCTGCGCCAGGTGAAGTACTCGACGGCACTGCCGCTCCCGGGGCGCGCACCCGAACCCGTGCACCTCGACACCGACGATGTGCGTTCGCGCATGGCGAGAACCGACGTGGCGGCGAGCCGTGTCCCGCGGAAGCCGAGCGCGCGGATGCTTGCGCGGCGGTAGACGAGACGGGCTGCCTGAAGGCGGTCCCCGCGGCCGTCCGCGCATTCGGCACGCGGCCGGAGCCTGCCGGCATCAGCGCGAGCGCAGCAACTCCGCGCGTGTCTGGCGCGCCTGGTCGAAATCGGGCCGGAGGGCGAGGGCCCGATCCACATGCGCCAGCGCGTCCTGCAGGCGCCCCTTCTCCGCCAGCGCGAGCGCCATGTTGTGGTGCGCCTCCGCGTAGTCGTCGCGCAGGTGCAGGGCGCGGGTCAACCGCTCGATCGCGCGGTCGATGCGCCCGCTGGCACCATCGAGGACCGCGAGGTTGTTCAGGACGTCCGCGGCCTCGGGCTGGATCGCCAGGGCCCGCTCGAATGCGGCGTAGGCTTCTGGCACATGGCCACTGTCGCGGAGGGCACTCCCCAGGTTGAAGTACACACGCGGGTCGCCGGGCCGTGCGGCGGCGGCTCGCCGGAGGTACGGCACGGCTTCGCCCGCACGTCCGCCCTGGAGCAGCGCCGCACCAAGATTGTTGGCCGCTTCCGGATATCCGGGATTGAGCCGGAGAGCCTGCTGGAATTCACGGACCGCCTCCGCCCCTCGTCCCGCCGCGAGATAGCGGGTGCCGAGGAGGTCGTGCGCCCCAGGGCTCTCAGGGGCCGCCTGTACGGCACGTTCGGCGGCGGCGATCCGCGACTCGGTCCGCCGCTGCACGAAGTCGCGCGCGAGCAGGGCGAGTTCCGCGGGCTGGCGCGGCAACACCTGCAGCCACAGGTCGGCCATTTCGTCCGACGAGCGTGGACCGTACCCCACATGCACCGGTGGCTGCCCGGGCCTGGGCTGGTGGCCGGCGCTGTTGTCATACACCACGCGCATCCGGAGCGTCGTGCCGGCCGGCAGCGCCATCGGCGATTCGTAGCGATAGAACTCCTGCCAGTGGAAGTCCCAGTTCCGGATGGTGATGAGCGGCACCCGCGTTCCGGAGGGCAGCTCCGCCACGCCCGTGATCTCGCGGGCGAGGTAGTGCGCGTGCGGATAGACGCTGATCGCGTCCACGTCCACCGGCAGCCGATAGGCGTCCTCGACAGTCACATCCGTCGCACCAGCCGGGATGTCGATGTCCGTTGACGTGAGCTTCACCATGAACGGTACGAGCGTGGGCGGACGGTCGCTGAAGTACAGCGCGAGGCTGGGTCGCAGCGCCACCGCCTGCGCCGCCGGCAGCATGTGCATCTGGACCACGAGATCGGTCCCTGGGTCGAGGCGCCAGGCCATCTCCTGCGGTTCGAGCGCCGGGGTTCGACCCGGTGTCCACCCGACGAAGTGCCCGTCCGGACTATGGAATTCGTCCGAGAACATCCCTTCGTACCCGGGCTCCGGGTCGGCGCCGTCCAGCCTTCGCGACTCACCGCTCGCATCGACGCCGATCACGGCGTGATGAACCGACGCCGGGCGATCCGGTTTGAATTCCACGGCCCTGACGTACACGGTGCGGTCGAGAGGAACCGGCACCACGAAGTTCCGGAACACGTCGGTGTCTCCCGCCGGCAGGGTGTACGCCTCCGGCAGCTGCACCACGAGGTCGGGAGCGCCGAGCTGCCACGCCTCCGCGTAGACGGGCGGCCTCGGCTCGGCGGCCTGCGGTCCACGCGGCGTCCCGTCGGCGACCCATTGCCGCAGCCGGGCAACCTGCGCCTCGCTCAGCCCGCGCTCATTCCGGAAGCGGATCTCGCCCGTGGCCGGCAGCCACGGCGGCATCGCCCTCGACTCCACCGCCGCCAGCACCTCGCTCGCACGCTCCCGCACGTCGTCGTAGGTGATGAGGCTGAACGGCGCGATCTGGCCGGGCCGGTGGCACGGTGTGCAATGGGCGTGGACGAGGGGCGCGATGTCGTGCGCGAAGGTGGGAGGCGCCGGGGCCGCCGAACGCGTGCAGGCGCCCGCGAGCAGGCAGACGAAGAGGAGGGGCACGCGGCGGCGCAACATCCGCGCCGATCCTAGCCTGAAACACGCAGGGTCCGGCCGACGCCGGACCCTGCGGATGCTGTCACTCGTGGAAGCCGCCTTCGGACGGCCCGCCAGTTAGAACAGGTACTTCACCTGGAAGCGCACCAGGCGCCCGCTGAGGATCGTGCTCGGGTTCCCCAGGGTTGCACCGTAGACGGTCCTCAGCGAGAGCACCGCGTTGTTGTTCGTCGCGTTGAAGACGTCGATCTGCGGCGTGAGCTTGAGACGCCCGACGGTGACCGCCTTCGAGAACGCCAGGTCGAGCTGCGTCACGCGCGGCATGATGCTCGTGCCGGGCTCGTCCAGGAACACCGAGACGTTGGTCTGCACGAGCGACGGCAGCTGGGTGCGCGACACGTTGTAGGTGTACAGCCGCAGGTGGTTGTCGGGGCTCTGCGCCAGGAGCGGGGTCGGCGGCGCGCTCGTGTTGAACCCGTCGGCGCTCTGGAACACCCCACTGAACCGGATGTCCCACGGCAGCGGGTACGCCCAGGTGAGCTTCACGGTCTTCGCGAGCGGGATGTTGTACTGCGTCTGGTCGCAGAAGCGCCGCTGGTTCGGGTCGCCCACCTCGCAGGTCTTCGAGATGCTGCGGCCGATCGACATGCCGCCCGCCACCGTCATTCCGTTGTTCCCGCGCGCGTTCATCGTGAAGTCGACACCGTTATAGTGCCGCCAGTTCTCGCTCGACGTGGTGTCGAGGTCGTTCACGAGCCCGAGGTAGGCGCGCTGCAGGTTGTAGATGGGCAGCGTCTGTCCGTTGCCGCGCGGGTCGGGAATGTTCACGAGGTCGTACGCGGTGAGCGGCACCGCGAGGCTCTTCGTGTACGCCATGTTCTTGTACTCGCGCCGGAAGTAGTTCACCGACACGGACAGGCGGCTCATGAGCTGGTGCTGGACACCGAGGTTGTAGAGCACCTGGTAGGGACGCTTCATGTCCGGGTCCGGGTTGATGTTCCGGCGGACGCCCAGCGTCGCGTTGTTCGCGGCCCCCAGTTCGTTGTCCTGCGCGATGTCGTCGCCGTTCAGGTCGCTCCAGGTCACCACGTCGCTGCCTTCCTGCAGCGGGTTGTACTTCGCCGCGAAGCCCGTGGCTTCCTGCTGGAAGTACTTGCCGAGGCTGCCCTTCACCGCGGTCCGGCCGTTGCCGAACAGGTCGTAGGCCGCACCCATGCGCGGCGCCAGCCCCTTCCAGTTCGGCAGGTTCTCGATCGCGGCGAAGTTGCGCGCCGGGACGAACCGGCCCGCCGGGGCGGTCTGCGCCGGCACCGACCCGCGAATCGCCTCGTAGCGGATGCCCGGGTTGAGCGTGAGCTTCTTCAGCGTCCACGAGTCCTGCAGGAAGATCCCGAGCAGGAGGTCCAGGTTCGAACGCGCTTCCGGAATCGGGAAGTTCCAGCGCTGGACCGAGTTGGGCACGCCGTTCGAGTAGCGCTGCACCATATCGCCGTTGGCATCGCGCCAGCTCTTGATCCAGCCCGCGCCCCACTGGACGCCGAACCGGAACGCGTGCGATCCGGTGATGTAGGACGACGCGCCGTAGAGGTTGTAGAACGGGAAGATGTCCTCGAAGTCGCGCGTCGCCGCAACGGTGCGGCGGCCGGTCACGATGTCGACGTGCGAGACATCGCCATAGGGCGGCTTCTGCGCGGCGGTCTGCACCTCGGGCCGGTAGTGCAGCGTGTAGTCGTAGTAGTTCTCCGAGAAGCCGGCCTCGAGCAGGAGCTTGCTCGTGATCGTGGACGTCCACTTCGCCTGCGCATTGAACGACTTCGGCGTCTCCTGCACGACCGTGGCCTCCGGCGCCACCGTGCCGAGCTCGATGTCGCGGTGTCCGCGGAACTTCGGCAGGTAGTCGTACATCGCCGTGAACTTGTTCTTCTGGTTCACCTGCCCGGTGACCCGGTTGGTCCAGGCGCGCACGTCGTTGTCATCGACCACCTGGTTGCCGTTCTTGTCCACCGCGTTCGGGGCGAAGTTGTTGTAGCCCCAGAACCGCGCGGACGTGAACCACCACACCTTGTCCTTCTTGATCGGGAACCCGCCGCTGAAGTTGTAGTCCCAGGTCTTGTCGATCTTCGCGGGGACCGTCACGCCCTGCGCACGCTGGGTCGCGTCGACGTTCTGGGCCTGGAACTTCGTGCTGGTGTAGAGCGCCACGCCGTCGGACTTGATCTGGTTGCTGCCTTCCTTCGGAATCATGTTGATGGTGACGCCGCCGCTCGAGAACTCGGCGTTGGCCCCGCTCACCTGGTACACGTATTCCTGGTAGGCGCCGTCGTTGTGATACGTCGCCGGCACCGAGCCGGAGTTGAGGCTCGACGAGATGTTCATGCCGTCCACGAGCATGGCCATGTCACCGCCGGTCGAACCGGCACTGATGACCGTGCTCTGCTGCATGGCGGTGGACCCGCCGACGTCGAAGCGGCCCATGCTCACGCTGGGCAGCGTCGCGCCAATCGTCTGGTAGTTCCGGCCGGTCGGCAGTGCATCGAGCACCGCACGGCTCAGCACCTCGCGCTGCTGGGTCGTCTGCACGTCGACGATGGGAGCGGCGCCGGAGACGGTGATGCTCTCTTCGAGCCCGCCCACCTTCATGTCGGCGTTGATCGAGGCCGTGAAGTTCGCCGACAGCTCGATGCCTTCGCGCTTGACGGTGGTGAATCCTTCGAGCGAGAAGGTCACGCTGTACACGCCGGGGCGGAGATCGACGATCTTGTACTGGCCGGACGAGTCGGTCACGACCGACCGCGCCTTCTCGATGAGCGAGGGGCTGGCGGCCTCGACCGTCACTCCGGGAAGGACGGCACCGGACGTGTCCCTGGCAACCCCTGCGATGGAACTCTGCGCATGCGCCGCTGCCGGAAGCAGCAGGAACAGCGCGCTCGCGACGGCGAGCAACACCCTGCGGATCATGTGACTCCTCTCGGCCGCTCGACACGGCCTGCCTGTGGCGGCGCATAGTATAGCGATCCGTCGCTGGCAGCGATGGCCAAATGCGGCCGCATTCGCATGCGCGCGCTGGCGGGCACGCGCGGAGCCCGGACCGGCCAGTGCCGTTCGTTGCGCGGTGGTCCGCTACTGGGCCGTGCGCGCGCTATGGACACGCCTCTTCGAGGACACGCGCGCACACAGGTTGCGAACCTGGAAGGATCGGCCCCGCCCCAAGGCTCGTGACGATCGGCTCACCAGGCTCTTGCTGGCGGAGGGATGCGGGCGCCTGACGGCCACTCGACCGGCGCACGGGCCTGGCCGGGTCACGTCAGATCGAGGAGTCGGCCTGCCAGCCGGCGGCGGTGGTGAGGGCCACGCGTTCGACGGCTCGCGCGCGCCGGAACTGGTGCGCCTTCCTCAGGCCGGCTGCCATGGCATCGCAGACCCGGCGCGAGGCGTACCCGCCGGCCTTTGCGATCTGGAAGACGACAAACGCCTCACGCAGGCGCGAGGCATTGACCGAGGCGGAAATGAAGGCCGCGTACAGCCGGTCGTCGTCCATGCCGGCCTCTCGCGCGCGTTCGAGCACCTGCCTGGCCATCCTGAAGCGGCTGTTCGAGGCATAGGCGCGCACCAGCGCGGTGTACGCACGCTGATCCAGCATGCCCGACGCGGACGCCGCGTCGAAGATGCGATGCGCCGCGTCAGCCATCCCGGCCCTGCCGTTCGCGTCGATGAGCGCGGTGTAGCAGGCGGGGCTGAGCAGGCCGTGACTGGCGGCGCACTCGAAGATGTCGCGCGCGCGGTCCGGCCGTCCAGCCTTGCCGTACACGGCAATCATGGCGGTGAAGACGAACTCGCTGATCACGCCGTCGGCCAGTGCCTGTGCGTACACGCGCTCGGCGCGGACCATGTCGCCAGCCCGACCGTGAGCGGCAATCAGCGAGGTGCAGATCGCGTCGGTGAGCAGCCCCGATCGGCGGGCGCGGTCGAGGGTCAGTTCCGCAGCCGCCGCATCGCCACGCCGCAGCTGACATTGCGCCAGTTCGCTCAGCACGTACGCGTCCACCATGCCGTCGGCCGCGGCCATCTCCAGCAGGTCCGACGCAAGCGTGGACCATCCGCTGTTGCGCAGCAGGTGAGCGAACTGGCACAGCGTCTTCATGAGGTAGGGGCGATCCTCCGCGCCACCCTGGAGCGCAAGGATCTCCGCGCGGGCGTGGTCGGCAATCCGGCTGGCGGCGTCGATACTGCGGACCTCGGCGAGGGCGCGGCCGCTGGCCCGCAGCAGCGCCAGCGCGGCGTCCCGCTTGTGGGCGCTTCCCTGCGACGTGTGATCGTGCGGCAATCCCATCGACTCAGCCATGGTGGTCTGCCCCATCTGGAGCGCACATGCTAGCGCCGGCCACACGGGACGGCGTTGCGATGTCGCCGGCTCTCGCCGGGCCATTCGCAACGGCGTTGCGTGCCGCGTCGACGAGCGTGCGCCCATGCTCGCATCATGCGGCGCCGGACGCGGGGTAGGTCCGACACAAAGACAAACTGTGACAATTGCAGGCCACGGTCCCGTCGTTCCGGGACGTGAGGATCGTCTGGAGCAGCAGCCGACGCTGCTATTGCTGCGGGAGCAGATACGGCTGCTTCGACTCGTAGAGACGGAGCCGGGCGCGGAGGGCGTCGACGCGCAGGGGATCGCCGGCCGGTCCCAATGCCTCCAGCGCCGCCCGTGCACCCAGCACCGCGTCGTCGAAGCGGCCCGCCGCTGCGTAGGCGGCCGCCAGCACGTCGAGCGCGCGCACGTCGCGCCGGTCGCTGCGCCCGGCGCCGTCCCGGGCGAGCGCCACGGCCTCGGCCGCGTTGCGCAAGGCCGCGTCGGGTGCTGTCGCGCGGAGCCACGCCAGTTCGAGCTGCGCCGGCGTCCAGCCGGGACGCTGGTCGACGACCTCGCGGAGCAGGCGCAGCGCCTCTGCGTACTGGCCTCGCGACTCTCGAATCAGTGCCGCGCCGTACCGCGCGTCCGACTGTCGCGGGTCGAGGGAAAGGGCGCGTTCGTACGCCTCGAGCGCGTCGGTATCGCGTCCGCGACGCTGCTGCACAACCCCGATGTTGTACGCCACGTCGACCGAGTCGGGCAGCAGGCGAGCGGCGTCGGCCAGCGCCGCTGCCGCGTCGTCCAACCGGCCGAGCGCGGCGAGCGCAAGACCGAGCCCCTGGTGCGCGAGCCCGTGCGACCCGTCGAGCCGTACGGCCTCGCGAAACTCCGGCAGCGAGTCCGTGTGGCGGCCCGCAGCGAGGAGCGCATTGCCAAGGTTGTAATGCGCGGCGGGCGACGAGGGCCTGAGCCCGACGACGGCACCGAACTGCTGCACGGCCAGCGACACGTTCCCGCTCTCGATGGCCAGCAGCGCCAGGTCGTCGTGCAGCGCGGGGTTCGCCGGTTCCACTTCGAGCATCTTCCGGTAGCCGTCGATGTTGCTGGGAACCACGGCACGCCGCAGGTCGCGCACCAGGCGCTCCCGGTCGGACTCGCGTCGAGGCACCACCTGCAGCCAGACGTCTGCCATCTCGTCGCGCGAGCGCTGCCCCCAGATAACCCGCGCTGGCGGCCGGTTGGGATTGGAACGATTGGCGGCCGAGTTGTCGAACGTGAAGGCCATGGACAGCCGCGTCTGGGCCGGCAGATGCAGCGGTTGGGCGTACCGGTAGACGTCCTGCCAGTGGAAGTCCCAGGCACCGATGCTCAGGAGCGCCTGGCGTTCACGGCCGGCCGACTCTGCCTGCACCTGAATCGTCGTGGCCAGATAGTGCGCATGCGGCTGAATCGCATAGAGGTCCACGTCGACCGGAAGCACGTAGCTGTCGGTGGCGGTGTACGCGGCTGCGCCGGCCGGAATGTCGAGATCCTGCCTGTTCAGGCGGATCATCACGGGCGTGCGCGACGGGGGACGGTCGCTGAAGTAGAGCGCCACGCTCGCATCGACCCGCTCGGGCCGATCGCCGGGCTTCATGTGGAGCATCACGATCAGGTCGTTGCCGGGATCGACCCGCCAGGCCATGTCGGCATCGGACACCTGCGCACGCTGCCCGGGCGTCCAGCCGAGGAAATACCCATCGGGACTCTGCGCGGTGAAGGGGATGAGCCCTTCGTAGCCGCTCTCGGACGTCTCGGCGTCGAAGCGGCGCGCACCGCCACCGCGATCGACCATCAGCGTCGCATGGTGGACAACGGAGGGACGGCTGGTCCTGAACTCCCACGCACGCACGTGCCGCGTTTCGGCCAGCGGCAGGGAGACGACGAAGTTCCGCAGTTGGTCACGGCCGTCCGGCGCCAGGTCGTACGGGCGATCGAGGTGCACGACCAGGTCCGGTGGACCGAGTTCCCACTCGGAGTGCCCCTGGGGAGGCGCAGGCAGGTCGTCCGGATTCCCGCGAGGCGCACCCGCCTCGAGCCAGCGGCGGAACACGTCGAGGTCGACGTCCGCGAGACGGCGATCGCCTGTGAACAGCCCGCGTGGGCCGTCGGCCCTCCACGGCGGCATCTGCCGGCGCACGACCGCGTTCACCACCTCGCGCGCACGCGGCCGGAGATCTTCGTAGCTGAGGAGCGAGAACGGGGCGGAGCCACCAGGCTGATGGCAGGGCGCGCAGTGCTGGTAGACGAGCGGTGCCAGATCGCGCGTGAAGGTCGGCTCGGCGGCCGACACCGAGCTGCCGCAGAGCAGTGTCGCGAGGACGATCAGGACAGGGAGGCGCACCGCAGGCATGGCGCCGGCCAGGTCAGCGCGGCGCCGGCGCCTGCGGTATGCCGGCCGGCTGGCGCGACGGACGCGCGTCGGCTCCAGGGGTCAGTGCCAGCGACAGCACCAGCGCGAACACGACCCCCATCACCGCGATGCGGCACGCAGACGAGACCGTGAGATCCGACCGCACGGAGAGCACGGGAGACGATACACCGGAGCGCGACCGAATCGCGAACGGTTTGTCCGGGCACCGCCCGGCCGCGTGCGCAGGGGGCCGGGGGCTAGCGCCGGGGCTCCGACCCGCCGGTCGCGTCGCCGAGTGCCGAGGCGAGGTGCCTCGCGTTCAGCGTCTGCGCCTTGACCTTCCGGATCGCCACGTCGGCTTCCTTGATCAGGTTCTCGAACAGGTCGGGCAGCTTCTCCACCGCCTCGATGCGCAGCGCTCGCGGCGCATCGTTGAACAGCCACTCCTCGACGGTGGCGTCCTCGGGCTGGTTGTTGTTGCCCGCCACGGTGCGGAGGGCAATGCCCCACCGGTTGTTCACCTTGGCGTACCCGAGATACCGGCTCGAGTAGTTGCCGAAGGCGTCCTCCCACCGGTCGAGACGCGACCAGGTAGAGATGCCAAGGTTCAGCTTCTTGAGCGCCGCATCCAGCACGACGATCGACTTGCCGAGTTCGTCGGACACGAGATTGAGATGCGAGGCCGCCAGCGAGAGCTGGCGATAGGAGGAGGAGACACGCTCGGAAAACGAGCCGTCGTCTTTCTTGACCGTCATGCAAGCCTCCATGGCCGTACGGGCCAGGAACGTTCGCCCCTTTCAAGGGCAGTATCGGTGCGCCGCACTCAAGCGACGGGATCGCCGGCTTCCGCCGGGGCCGGGGGTTCCCCTGACAAATCCACCGCCACCATATCACAGCGCGGCAGTACCGCCGAACCAGGCAAGTTCCAATTGGCAATCTCCAATCTGCAATCTGCAATCTGCAATCTGAATTACCGTGGATCCATGGATCCCCTGGCCGGCACACCGTGGAGTTCGCCGAGAACGGTCGAAGGGTTCGTGAAGGGCGAACCGAACAAGCGGCTGCTGGCGTACGCGGCGCAGGTTCAGGCAGCGGGTGGACGCGTGGCGCTCGACATCGGCTGCGGCGCCGGGCGGAACACCGTGCCGCTCGCCGACCTGGGCTGGCGCATGCTCGGGACCGACCTCTCGTGGGCCATGCTCGAAGCTGCACAAACCCGCGCATCGACCGGGGACCAACGGCGCGCGCTGCTGCTCGTTCACGCACCGATGGAGGCGCTGCCCGTGCGCTCGGCGTCTGTCGATCTCGTCATCGCCCACGGCATCTGGAACCTGGCCACGTCGGACACCCAGTTCCGGACGGCTGTGGCAGAGGCGGCCCGGGTCGTCCGCCCCGGCGGTTCCCTGTTCTTGTTTACGTTCTCCAGGCGGACGCTGCCGCCGGAGGCGTCTCCGCTCAGCGGTCAGGCGCTCACGTTCACGCAGTTCTCCGGGACCCCCCAGATCTTCCTCACCGAAGCGCAGCTGCGCGCCGAACTCGGCCGCGCCGGCTTTCAGCCGGACGAGACACTGCCGCTCGTCGAACACAACGCACCGGCGGGCCGCACGGTCGTCGTGGCCGGCGGTGGCCCGGTGATTTACGAGGTGGGCTTCATCCGCAGCGCGACCGCGTAACGACCACAGCCGATCGTGTAAGAACGCAACAGCGGCCATGACCCTGCTTAGCCGTTTCTTCGAACTCTGACGGACTTCGACGTGTGTGCTCGTCCGAACCGACGAGGCATACGTATTGCTCAGCCGATGACCACGTGCGCCCCCCAGGCGCGTCCACGTGAGCCGGATGCCGTGTCCTCGACGCCGCGAGGATGCCCAACCTGTCAGGAGAGTCGAGATGCAGAAGTTCTCAGTGCGCGCGTTCGTGCCGTTCGCGCTGCTGCTGGCCATGGTTACCGCCTGTTCGAAGTCGAACAGCGGCAGCGGGATGTCGCCGACCGGGCCGTCGGCCTCGCCGGTGACAACGGCGGCGCCTGGAGCCAGCATCAGCGGCATGGTCGTCGCGGGCACGGCCGCATCGGCGCAGTCGGCGAGCCTCTACGTTGCGCAGAGTTCAGCCGGGCGAGTGACGGTTTCGGTCAATGGCACGTCAATCAGTGTCACCAGCGACGACAGCGGGAACTTCGTGCTGCAGAACGTGCCCGCGGGTTCGGTCACCCTCACCATCTCCGGGGCCGGCTTCTCCACGCAGCTGACGCTGCCCTCGGTCAACGTGAACGACCAGTTGCGCATCACCGTGCGCGTGAGCGGCGGCTCCGCCCAGCTCGACGACCAGGAACTGGAGTCGGACGGGAAGGTGGAGATCGAAGGCCAGATCGGGTCGATCTCCGGACTCTCTTCATCGGGCGGCACCATCGTCGTGGGCCGGCTCAACACGGCAGTGCTCGTGAACGGCAGCACCAGCATCACGAAGGGCGGAACGGTCATGAAACCGAACGACCTCGTGGTCGGGGCGCGCGTACACGTGCGGGCCGCGCAATCGGGCACCACGCTCACGGCCACCACGATCATCGTGCAGCAGGCCGGCGCGCCCGGGTCCTCGAACGGCAACGGCAACTCCGGCAAGGATGACGACAAGGACGACGAGGACGACGAGGCGGAGATCTCCGGCGTGATCGCGGACGTGCCCGCCGGCGGCTGCCCGGCGAGCAACAGCTTCACCGTCGGCACGACGAAGGTCGTCACCAACGCGTCCACGAAGTTCGACAACACCACATGCGCGAACCTGGCCAAGGGCGACTCGGTATCGGTGGAGGGCGCGAAGCAGGCGAACGGCTCGATCCTGGCGACGGAAGTCGAGAAGAAGAATGGCGGCGGATCCGGGAGCGGCTCGTCGGGTTCGGGCAGCGGCAGTGCGAGCGGCACGATTTCGGGCGTGAGCGGCACGTGCCCGGTCGTGACCTTCAGCCTGAACGGCGGCAAGGTGACGACGAACGCCAGCACGAAGTACGGCGACGGCCTCTCCTGCAGCGCGCTCTCGTCGCTGCCATCGTCCACCAAGGTGACGGTCCGTGGCGCGAAGCAGAGCGACGGGTCGGTGCTCGCAAGCGAAGTAGGGAAGAAGTAGGGTCGAGGCCGCCGCCACGCCGCACACGCGGCGCCATGGCGGCGGTCATGGGATTTCAGAATTCAGATTGCAGATTGCAGATTTCAGAATGCAGACGTCAGCACGGGGTCTGAGATGCCATCTGCAATCTGAAATCAGAAGTCTCGCTAGAACGTGGCCTTGCGGCGGCCCTGGCGGACGCGGCGGCGCATGATGTAGAGCGTGCCGACGACGAACGCGACGAACGTGAGGATGAACGTGTTGGGCATACCGGCGTTATCGGCACCGGTCCATCGGGCATTACCTCACGGCTGCACAGGACTGCCTACTCGTCCGTGACGCATCCTTCGCTGGCGCTCTTCACCAGGCGGATGTACTTGGCCAGGGTGCCACGGCTGGCCTTGAACGGGGGCTGCACCCATGCGGCACGGCGCGCGGCCATTTCCGCATCGCTGATCTCGACATCGATGACGTTCTTCTCCGCGTCGATCACGATGCGGTCGCCGTTCTTCACGAGCGCAATCGGTCCGCCGTCCTGCGCCTCCGGCGTCACGTGGCCGACGATGAAGCCGTGTGAGCCGCCGGAGAAGCGTCCGTCGGTCAGCAGGGCCACATCCTTGCCGAGGCCCGCGCCCATGATGGCCGAGGTCGGCGTCAGCATCTCCGGCATGCCCGGGCCGCCCTTCGGCCCTTCGTAGCGGATCACGATGATGTCGCCCTTCGAGATCTGCCCCTGTTCGAGCCCGTGCAGCATGTCCTCTTCGGAATCGTAGACACGGGCGGGACCGGCGAAGCGCAGGCCCTCCTTCCCGGTGATCTTCGCAACCGACCCCTCGGGCGCGAGGTTGCCCTTGAGGATCTGGATGTGCCCTTCCTTCTTGATGGGGTCGCTCAGCGGCTTGACGATCGGCTGCCCCGGCGTCAGCCCAGGCAGGTCCTTCAGATTCTCGGCCTGCGTCTTCCCGGTCACCGTCATGCAGCTGCCGTCGAAGAGTCCGGCCTCGAGCAGCATCTTCATGACGGCCGGAATGCCCCCAACCGCCTGCAGATCCTCCATGACGTACTGGCCGCTCGGCTTGAAGTCGGCCAGCATCGGCACGCGGTCGCTCACGCGCTGCATGTCGTCGAGCGTCAGGTCGACGCCGACGGAGCGCGCGATGGCGATCAGGTGCAGCACCGCATTGGTGGACCCGCCCAGCACGGTGATGAGCACCATCGCGTTCTCGAACGCCGCGCGCGTCATGATGTCGCGCGGCTTGAGGTCCATCTCGAGCATCCGCTTCACCGCGAAGCCGGCGTCGCGGCACTCCTGGAGCTTCTTCGGATCCTCGGCGGGCGTGGACGAGCTGTACGGCAGCGACATGCCGAGCGCTTCGGCAGCCGACGCCATGGTGTTCGCCGTGTACATGCCGCCGCAGGCGCCGGCGCCCGGGCACGAACTGCGGACGATCTTGCAGCGCTGCTCTTCGTTGATCGAACCGGCGATGAACGCGCCGTAGCTCTGGAACGCCGAGATGACGTCCAGCTTCTCGCCCTGTTCCCCGTGCCCCGCGCGGATGGTGCCGCCGTAGATCATCAGCGACGGACGGTTCAGGCGTCCCATCGCCATGAGGCAGCCGGGCATGTTCTTGTCGCAGCCCGGAATGGAGATGTTCGCGTCGTACCACTGCGCGGACATGACGGTCTCGATCGAGTCGGCAATCAGGTCGCGAGACTGGAGCGAGTAGCTCATGCCGTCGGTGCCCATCGAGATGCCGTCACTGACACCGATGGTGTTGAAGCGCATGCCGACGAGGCCCGCCTCGGCGACGCCCGCCTTGGCGGCGTTCGCGAGATCGAGCAGGTGCATGTTGCACGGGTTGCCTTCGTACCAGACGCTCGAGATGCCGACCTGCGGCTTCTCCATGTCCGCCTCGGTCATGCCGGTGGCGTAGAGCATCGCCTGGGAGGCGCCCTGTGATTTCTGCTGGGTGATACGCGCGCTGAACTTGTTCGCTTGGGACATGAGACCTCCAGTGTAGCGGAAGGTTCCGGCCGTGTGCGACGATACCGGACACCCATGCGGCGGTCGCTCCTGCTCCTGTTGGCCTTCCTCCCCGCGTGTTCCGGAAGCAGCACGCCGGGCGCGCCGCCGTCACCCCCGGCCGCTGCCGTGTCGGCCGCCGCGGCGCCTCCACCCGGAGAGTGGTTCACGGACCGCGCACAGGAGAGCGGCCTCGACTTCGTCCACGTCAACGGCATGACCGGGAAGTTCTACCAGCCGGAGATCATGGCGCCGGGTGTCGCGCTGTTCGACTACGACAACGACGGCGACCTGGACGTGTACCTGGTGCAGGGCCGACAGCTTGGACCCGGCACCCCGCTGCTCCCTCCTCCAGCAGGCCCAGCAGGCGATCGGCTGTATCGCAACGACCTGGCGGCCGGCGCACGCGGCTCGGGTCCCCTGCACTTCACCGATGTCACCGCGGCGAGCGGCATCGGCCCGCGCGGCTACGGCATGGGTGTCGCCGCAGGTGACGTGGACAACGACGGCTTCGTCGATCTCTACCTCACGGGCTTCGGCCGGAATCAGCTGTTCCACAACAACGGCGACGGCACGTTCACCGACGTCTCGAAAGCGTCCGGCACCGACGACCCGGTGAACTGGGGCGTCTCCGCGACCTTCTTCGACTACGACCGCGACGGGCTGCTCGATCTCTTCGTCGGCAACTACCTGAACTACACGCTGCAGACGCACACGCCGTGCTTCGGCCCGTCGGGAGCGCCAGACTATTGCCGGCCCGAGGTGTATCCGGCGCAGCCGAACCGGCTCTATCACAACGCCGGCCACGGACGATTCACCGACGTCACCATCGCCTCGGGTGTCGCGCGCCCGTTCGGCCCGGCGCTCGGCGCGATCGCCGCAGACCTGAACGGAGACGGCTGGCTGGATCTGTTCGTCACGAACGACGAACAGGAGAACCAGCTCTGGATCAACCAGAAGGATGGCACCTTCGTGAACACCGCCCTCGCGGCGGGCGTGGCGCTCGGCGCCTCGGGTGAGCGCAAGGCGAACATGGGTGTGGACGCGGGCGACTTCGACGCCGACGGCGATTTCGACCTGTTCGTCACCGAACTGATCAGCCAGGGCAGTTCGCTCTGGGTGAACGACGGCACCGGGGTGTTCGAGGAACAGAGCGCGCGGCGCGGCATTCGCGGCCCGAGCCTGCCCTTCACCGGCTTCGGCACGTCGTGGCTCGACGTCGACAACGACGGCTGGCTCGATCTCCTCGCGGTGAACGGTGACGTGAACCAGAACGTCAAGACGCTCTCGCGCAAGGACGATCCGTTCCCCATGGGCCAACGGCGGCAGCTGTTCCGCAACGTCGGGGGGCGCTTCGAGGACGTGTCGGCGCGGGCGGGCAGGACGTTCGACCTGGTGGAAGCCGGCCGTGGCGCCGCGTTCGGCGACGTGGACAACGACGGCGATACCGACGTGCTCGTCGCGAACGGGGCGGGTCCGGTGCGGCTCCTCGTGAACAACATCGGTGCGGCGCAGCACTGGCTCGGCCTGCGGCTCGTGAGCGCCACGCTGAAGCGCGACGTCGTCGGTGCACGCGTCGAAGTGCGACGGGCGACCGGACCGGCGCTCGTGCGGCACGCGCGCGCCGACGGCAGCTACGCGTCGGCCAACGACCCGCGCGTGCTCGTGGGGCTCGGCGCGTCGGCCGATGCACCGCGCGTGCGCGTGGTGTGGCCCGATGGGACGGCGGAAGAGTGGACGTCACTTCCCGTGGACCAGTACTCGACGCTGACGCAGGGGACCGCCCGATGACGGCGCACCGGTCTGCGGTACAGGTCTCGGCGCTGCTGCTCGTCACCACCCTGTCTGCCGCATGCTCCGCGCCAGCTCCCTCGTCGTCGCCCGCGCCGGCATCCACTGCCGCGATGCCGCCCGCGCCCGTGGCCCCTCCGGCCGACGAGCCGCTCACCCCGGTGACCCTGCCGGATCTTTCCAGCGTCGCGGCTCCCGTCCGCGCGCAGATCCAGGCGCGGGATGCGGCGCTGCGGGCCGTGCTCGCACGTCCTGCCGCATCGCCCGCCGAGAAGGCGAAGGGCTACGGGGATCTTGGCGACGTGCTGATGGCCGCCACGTTCTTTGGCGACGCTCGCCTGTGCTACCGGCAGGCGGCTGCCCAGGAACCCGACGAAGCGCGGTGGCCGTACCTGGTGGGCCACGCCACCCTGCGCGCCGGCGACCGCGAACGCGCGGCCGCGGCATTCGCCACGATGCTGGCCCTGGAGCCGGCGTATACGCCGGCCCTCGTATGGCTGGGCGACATGCAACTGGATCTCGGCCGGAACGACGAGGCGTCGGCCACGTTTGCGAAGGCATTGGCGCAGGCGCCGGACTCGGCGGCGGTGCTCTTCGGCGCCGGCCGCGCCGCCATCGCGCGCGGTGCACACGCGGAGGCGCTCTCGTACCTGGAGCACGCACAGCAGCTCGATCCATCTGCGTCGGCGATCAACTATCCGCTCGCGATGACCTACCGGCGCATGGGGGCGGCCGACAAGGCCGCCGCGCTGCTCCAGAAGACCGGCAGCGTGGCGCCGGCGATGCCGGACCCGCTGCTGCGCTCCACGGAAGTCGTGCTGGACAGCGCCGTCGCGCACGAATCGGCCGGCATGGCGGCGCTGCGCGCGCAGGACTGGGCCGGGGCCATTGCCGCGTTCCGTCGCGGCCTGGCCGTCGCACCGGATGACCCGTCGCTCCGCTACTGGATGGCGAGCGCGATGATCGCATCGGGCGATGCGGCAGGCGCCGAGCGCGAGTTCCGTGAGGTCATCCGGCGCCATCCCGACTACGCGAAGGCCCACTTCAGCCTGGGGGCCATGGCCGACCAGCGAGGGCAGCGCGCCGAGGCGCAGCGGGAGTACGAAGCCGCCGTGCGTTTCGCGCCGAACATGCCCGATGCACGTGTGCGTCTTGGCGAGGTGCTCAGGCTGCAGGGCAAGCTCCGCGACGCCGTCACGCAGTTCGACGAAGCCGTGACGCTGGACCCGAATCAGGTGGCGGCGTGGGTCGGCGGGGCGCAGGCGCTCGTAACGCTCGGCGATGCCGACGCGGCCCGCGACTGGCTGACCCGTGCGCGGCGTCTCCACCCGTCGAACGCGCCGCTCGCGCAGTTGCAGTCGTCGGTTCGATAGCCACGAGCGTTTGTAGTGCCCGCCTTCAGGCGGGCCCAGAGTGGTCCACCTGAAGGTGGACACTACTCTTGAGGTCTGAGCTGCCGTGACATCACCGGGCGCGGAGCGCAGCTTCGACCACGTCGCCGAGCTGGGTGGCGGTGAACTGGTTCCCTTCGATGTTGGAGATCAGCTTGCCGCCGCGTCCGATGACGACCGTGTGCAGCGAGTGGTCCATCAGCCCTTCGGTCGCGAACGCCCGGACCCCGAAGAGACGGCAGGCCCGGTCGACATCCGTGGGCGCGCCCGTCAGGAATCGCCACGTGTCGGCGTTCGGGCTCCACTGCGCGGCGTAGGCGGCCATCACCTCCGGCGTGTCGTGTGTCGGGTCGAATGTCAGCGTGAGCAGGATGAGGTCGCGCCCGAGTTCCTTCGCGAAGCGCTTCTGGAGCACGTTGAAGTTGTTCGCCAGACGCAGGCAGAAGTTCGGCAACGCGCACGTGGTGTAGATGAAGTTGGCCACCACCAGCTTGCCGCGGAACTGCGACAGCGAGGTCGCGCGCTTCTTCTGATCGATCAGCGTGAAGTCGGGCACCACGGCGCCAATGGCAACCGCAGGGACAACGCGGCCACTCTTCGCGGCGGCGAGGTCACTCAGCAGCTTCAGCCGGTTGGCACTGAAGGGATCCTGCTCGGTATTCGAGTACTGCACCGTGCGGATCGCTGTCGCGTAGGACGTCCTGGCCTCGACCACGAGGGTGAACGCCACGACGACGCCGGGCGTCAGCCCCTGCAGGTCCGCCACCTGGCGCACCTCGAACGGCATGGTCATCGCGGCCATGAAGTTCGGAATGGCCTGGATGGACGCCGTGAAGGTGCGCGTCGCCGGACTCACGCTGACGATCATGCCGGTCACCGGATACTGCTTCGTGGCCTGCGCACGCGCGGCCCCGGCCGGCAGCAGCAGGCCCACGAGGGCCAGGACGGCGGTCAGCCGGCCGGCCGCGCTCACTTAGGCCTCCGTGCACCGCCGAGCGCAATCGGCGTCCGCTCGATCGGGACGAGACCGGCACCTTCCTCGAGGCGATACGCCCGGTTGGCGGTCACGTCCGTGAAGTGCTGCTTCGTCCCGCTCGCGGGCCACCACACGTCCACCGCCGTGATGCGCGCGCCCTTCCCGAGCCCGATGTGCTGCTCGAGCGGCGAGGCCCCGAACGAACCGCCCGCGCTCACCTGGCGGTGCACGGTCCGCGTCGTCCCGCCGTTCTGCACCGTGACGGTGATGCGTGCGCCGAGCGCGGACCGGTTGCTCTTCAGGCCGGTCAGCTTCAGCGAGACCCAGTCGTTGCCATGCCCCGGGTTCTCGAACACCCGCATGGCATGGCTGTCGCCCGGCGTGGCCCCGCCGATCTCGGCCACGATGTCCTCGTCGCCGTCGAAGTCGAGGTCCGCGAAGGCGATGCCGTGCCCCTTGTGCATCTCGCCGGTGCCAGACGAGGCGGTCACGTCGACGAACCGCTTCCCGCCGTCGTTGCGCAGCAGCACGTGCGGCGCCACCGACGCGTAGGACGGCGTGCCCATCCCGAGGTACATGTCGAGGAAGCCGTCGTTGTCCAGGTCGCCGAAGTTGGCCCCCATCGGCATGAAGACCTTGTCGAGCCCCACCGCCTTCGTCACATCCTCGAATGTGCTCCTGCCCGTGTTGCGATAGAGCTTCAGCGTCGGTGCGTTGTGGGGCAGCCCGAGGTAGGTGCGCGCGGTGTCGTCCACGGACATGAAGTAGCTGGTGACGAAGAGATCGAGCCAGCCGTCGTTGTCGTAGTCGAAGAACCACGTGGCGAACCCGCGCCCGGAACCAGGGACGCCCGCAGCGGTCGCACGATCGGTGAACGTGCCGTTCCCGTTGTTGCGATAGAGCTGGTTGACGCCGTCGTAGTTCGAGACGTAGAAGTCCACGAACCCGTCGTTGTCGTAGTCGCCCGCGGCCACACCCTTCGCGAAGGTCTGCCGGTCGACCCCCGCCTTCGCGGCGATGTCGGTGAAGTGCCCCGCGCCGTCGTTCAGGAACAGCTGCGACTTCGCGTCCTCGTTGCCGACGAACAGATCCAGCCAGCCGTCGTTGTTGATGTCGGCCCACGTCATGGCCTGCGACGCGGTCACCGGCAGGAGGAGCCCCGCGCCGGCCGTCACGTCCGTGAACGTGCCGTCGCAGTTGTTGCGGAGCAGCGACTTGCGCTGCGCCACTTCCCAGCCCCCGCGCTCGACCAGGATGTCCGTGCAGCGATCGTTGTTGTAGTCGGCCTGCGTGAGGTTCAGCCCGCCGACCTGATCGCGGAGCCCCGCCGCCACCGTTCGCTCCGCGTAGGTGCCGTCTCCGCCGGTGCTGAAGTAGTGCATCGGGCCGCAGCTGTAGAAGTTGGACGTCACCACGTCGTACCGGCCGGTGTTCTGCAGGTCGTCGACGATGAGGCCGCCGGCACTGGCGAACACGTTCAGCCCCATGGCCGGGGCGATGTCCCTGAAGCGCCCCACGTCCTGGGTCCGGTCGAAGGCAGCCGCCGCAATGCGGTCCTTCGCCGGCACACCGTCGGGCCAGGTCCCGCGCTGCATGTGCGCCACATTCAGCAGCCACTTCCCTTCCACATCGTCGGGGCGACGGGAGAGGTACTTCGTGAAGAGGGCAATCGCGGCATCGAGCTCGGCGGTCTTCGCGTAGCCGACTCCTGGAGCGCCCGGGATCAGGCACGTGTCGTTCGGCTGCCTGAAGACCGCATTGTCCATCCCGGCCTTGTGCAGGTGGGCGACGCCGAGCATCTCCTCCACCTGCGGCAGCGCGGCGGGCACTGACTGCAGCGCGAGCTGGTAGGCCGCGTCGTAGTGCTCGATCGCGCGCGCCATCGAGCCCTGATAGGCGAGGATCTGCGCGAGGCCCAGGTGCGCCTGCATCAGCTCGAACGGAGGGCGGGTTTTCCGGACGGCGTCGTTCGCCGGCGAGAAGAACTGCTCGAACAGGTCCTGGCCGGCGGAGAGCGAATCCTGGCGCGCCTGGCAGATGGTGCCCGGGGTCTGATTCCAGGTGTCGGGTTTCGGGAACTCGCGCAGGAGCGCCTCGGCCTCGGGCAGGCCGCCGATGTCCGGCACGAACTTCACGGCGCCGACGCCGCCGATCGCGGCGAAGCTCACGGGATTGATCGGCGTCGGTGTACCCGGCGCGTCGCTGACCACGTAGAAGACCGCGAAACCGGTGGCCACCTGCGCGATGGGCGAGACCTGCCCGGGCTTGAGCCCGGCAAGCGCCCGGCGCACCTGCTCGCGCAGCGATGACAGGTCGAGCCGTCCGAGCAGGCCGCCGTTCGCGGCACTGGGGTCGATGGAGACCGCACGCGCCACGTCCTCGAACCGGTCGCCGCGTTTCAGCCGATCAAGGGCGGCCGAGGCCTCGGTCTCGGTCGAGACCACCAGCATCCGCAGGGTGAGTGCCTGCGGTTGGCCCGACTGCCCCTGCTGGCCGAACACACCGGCCCCGGCCAGAAGGCAGGCGACAAGCGTCCACGCCAGAAACCGCCCCTTCATTTGCAGCGAAGTGTACCCCACAGGGTGATCCGGAACGGACGGCGATGCCGCTTACCTGATGGGGCGCCCTGACGTCGAGAGCGGCCACGACCCTGAAGCCGGGCCGACGGTGACAGACGAACGCAGAGGGAACACGATGAGAGCAACTTTCGGGATCAGCCGGGCGGTCAGTGCGCTCGGCCTTGCGGCCGTTGCGGCTGCGCTTCCAGTCCAGGCGGCCGACGTGCCGGTCGTCGCGGACACGTATACGTCAACGACGTTGCCGGCCAACAACTTCGGCCTGCTCGGGAACCTGAATGTGGGCGGCGGAGCCACGGGCCTCGTCCGGTTCGACCTGAGCACGCTGCCCGCGGGCACAGCCGGTAGCGTCGTGGCCAAAGCCACGCTGTTCCTTTACGTGAACAAGGTGAATGCGGCCGGCGCGGTCGACGTCACCGCAGCGCTCGGCAACTGGACCGAGACGACCGTGAACCAGGCGACGTTCCCCGGCTTCGGTGCGCCGGTGGCCACTGGCGTGCCCACCTCGGCGGCCGGCCAGTGGATCGCGGTCGATGTCACCAGCATCGTCCGGACCTGGGTAGACCTCCCGTCGGCGAACTTCGGCTTCACGGTCGCCCCGGCGGCCTCGGCACCGGCCACCTCGGTGATCCTGGACAGCAAGGAAAACACGCTCACGAGCCACGGCGCCCGGCTGGATATCACGCTCTCTGGTCCGCAGGGACCGGTTGGACCAACCGGCCTCACGGGTGCCGCCGGCCCTGCTGGTGCAGACGGACTGCCGGGCACACCGGGGCCACAGGGGGCGGCGGGTCCTGTGGGACCACAGGGTCCCAGCGGGCCGGCAGGACCGATTGGACCTGCCGGTGCCACGGGGGCGACGGGACCACAGGGGCCACAGGGGCCGCGCGGTCCGATCTACTTCATCGGGAAGGTAACCCGGGGAACCACGAGCGCTGCCGGCACCAGCTACTACGTCCCCATCGGCGCGAGCGCCAACAACCTCACGCCGGCGAACGGCGCCATGCGGATTCCAGTGGATTGCACGCTAACAAACTTCGAAGTGTATGCGGACACTTTTGGATTCGTGCAGCGAGTCATGACCGTCCTCGTTGGCAGTTCGCCAACGAACATGTTCCCCACGTCGCTTTTCGTGAGTCTCGGCGTGAGCTCCGGGGGCAGATCGCTCGCCACGACGTCTGCGCCAGCCGGGTACTATGTCAGCATCCAGGACGCTGCCACGGCTGCGAACTTCGTGCCGGTCAATTTCAACTGGTCGATCGAGTGTCGGTAGACGTTAGGGAGCCACTCATGAAACTCTGGCCACGCGTCTTCCTCGCGCTGCTGCTCCTCACGATCCCTGGAGCGGCCAGCGCGTCCACCATCTCGTTCACCGGCACCTTCACCGCCGACGACGACGTGCAACTGTTCACGTTCGACCTGCTGACCGCAGGGACCGTGACCATCACCACCTTCGGCTACGCCGGAGGCACCAACGGTGCGGGGTCCACCATTGCCGCTGGCGGGTTCGACCCGGACATCGCCGTCTTCCAGGGCACCGGACCGTCGGCCTCGCTCATCGGCGTGAACAGTGACGCCGGATGCGGCACGGTCAACGCCGACGCGACGACGGGCGCCTGCTGGGACTCGCAGCTGGTGCTCACGCTCCTGCCCGCCGGCACGTACACGCTGGCGCTCACGCAGTACGCCAATCTCGCGCTGGGGCCGTTGCTCTCGGACGGCTTCGGCCAGGTGGGGAACGGCAACTTCACCGGTCCCATGTTCCTGGGAACGGTGGGGTCGTTCATCGACGCCAACCTCGCGCAGCGCACGGGCGCGTGGGCGGTCGACATCGGAGGCGTCAACAGCGCGTTCGTGAACGGAGGGCCGGCACCGGTGCCGGAGCCTGCGTCGATGGTCCTGCTGGCAAGCGGCCTTGCGGCGGCGTTCGGATACCGGCGCAGGTTACGTTTCCATCACTGACGCGCCGCGCAGGTAGCCAGGGTGGACGGCTTCCACCCTGGCGGCCTGGGCGCCAGAAATTCCGCCCACAGGGCTATATCCCATGATATGGTTCTGTTCGCACCACGGACTCCCCCCAGCCGTGAGAAACCACCCGGGTATCTCCCGTTTGGAGGACGTTCCGTCATGTGTCCGCTGTTGCCGCCCCAAGTCCGTTGTTCGCGGGGCTCGCTCCTCACTGCAGTCGCCAGCCTCCTGTTCGTCTGTGCCATCACCCTGAACGCTGCCGGCCCTGGTGCCACGTTCGAAGAACTCCCCGAAGCCCAGGTCGGCATGGGACTTACGCTTCAGCTGGCGTCCTCGACCGCAGGGGTGCTGTCCCGTATCACGGCCATTCCAGAACCCGCCTCCTGCCTGCTCTTCGGTACCGCCGCATTCGGGCTGCTCGCGATCCGCAAGCGCTTCCGCCAGCGCACCTAGCCCCGCGTCGTCCGTCAGGACGGCTCGCACAGTCCAAGCCCCCGAATCCTTACGAAACATTTCGTAACCCGGCGGGAGCCGTACCGATTGCCTTGGCCGGGCACCGGTAGTAAAACTCGCACACTTCTACGCGCGGCGTTTCATCCGTCTCTCTCGGGCTTCATCCGGCGGCTACCCCAGGTCGGCGACGAACAGCAGAGGAGGACGGCTCATGGTCAGGCTTCGAATCGGAGCAGCACTGACGCTTGTCGCGCTGCTCGCAGGTCCCACGCTCCACGCCCAGCAGGGCACATCCGAAATCTCGGGCAAGGTCACCGACGAACAGGGAGGCATCCTTCCCGGGGCGTCGGTCCTCATCACGAACGAGGCGACCGGCGTCTTCCGGGAGGTGACGACGAGCGGCGAAGGCACATTCTTCGCCTCGCAACTCGTGCCGGGCCGCTACAAGGTGACGGCGAAGCTCGAAGGGTTCCGGCCACTCGAGCGCGCCGGACTCCTCCTGCAGGTCGGGAACACGCTCACCCTCAACCTGACCCTGAGCGTCGGGGGCCTCGAGGAGAGCGTGACGGTCACCGGCCAGACACCGCTGGTGGACGTCAGCAGCGCACGCGTCGGCGGCAACGTGGGCACGGCCGAACTGAGCGAGCTCCCCGCGATGAACCGGAACTACTTCTCGGCGGTGGCACTGCTGCCCGGCGTGCAGTTCTCGCCCTCGCAGCAGATGGGCAACGACACGATCGTGGCGGGCGGCCAGACCGCGCAGAACAGCAACGTGTCGGTCGACGGCGGCTACAACGGCGACGATGCGCTCGGCACGAGTTCGGGCGCGCAGGTCCGCACGCCGCTCGAAGCCGTGCAGGAATTCCAGGTGCTGACCAGCATGTACGACGCGGAGTACGGGCGCGCCAGCGGCGCCATCGTCAACGCGGTGAGCAAGGCCGGCACGAACCAGTTCAAGGGCGTGGTGTTCGGCTACGCGGCGAGCAACAAGCTCACGGCGAAGGACTACTTCGTCGCGAAGAACAACCTCGAGAAGCCGACGACGACGCAGCGCGAATGGGGCGGGGTTCTCGGCGGCCCCATCGTCCGCAACAAGGCGCACTTCTTCGCGAGCCTCGAGCGGCAGGTGGACAACCCGAATCGTTCGCGCGTCTTCCCGACGCGCCCCGCGCTCAGCTTCGCGATTGCCGAGGACCGCACGGACTGGAACACGCTCATCCGGTTCGATCACCAGCTGAGTTCGAACCATACGTGGGCGGTGCGGTGGCTGCGTGAAACCGCGCCTCAGTGGTACACCGTGATCAACTCGCGGCACACGCTGGACACGTTGCAGGACGAAACGGATCTCGATCAGACCGCCGTCGGCACGTTGACCAGCGTGTTCGGCAACGCGCACGTGAACACCGTGCGGCTGGCCCGCACGTGGGAACACTGGTGGCACGGCAACCAGTGCTTCCGGGCCCAGGGCAAGGACGGCGGGCTCGCCGGCTTCGCGTTCGGCACCGAGGACCTGGGCAACCAGGCGTTGTGCCCCCCGCAACTCAGCTACAACAGCTTCCTGACGCAGGCGAGCACCGAATCGCAGGGGCCGTGGGACTCGAACTACCAGATCGAGGACGACTTCTCGTGGTTCGTGCCCGGCAAGAAGGGCGACCACGAGCTGAAGTTCGGCGCGCGCTACAACTACACCGAACTCCGGCGGGTCTCGCAGATCAACATGAACGGCACGTTCAGCTTCAACACGGACCTGGCGTTCGACCCGTCGAATCCGCGCACGTACCCCGAGCGCTTCACGGTCCGCACCGGCGCGTTCCGTGAATTCATCAAGAACCATACGTACGAGTTCTACGCGCAGGACAAGTGGAAGATGGGCGGGCGCACCACCCTGAGCATCGGCGTGCGCTACGACCTCGAGATCATCCCGATCGACGAGTC
>JAXLRA010000020.1:0-9792 GCA_046331345.1 Vicinamibacterales bacterium
CGAGGTGAAGCCGTTCCAGGAGGAGTTCACGCTGGCACAGACGCAGGCAGCCATGGGCGGCGGCAGCGGCAACCCGCAGCTGGACGACCTGGTCGCGGCGCAGAAGGAGATCGTCGTCGCCACCTGGAAGCTCGATCGCCGATCGCGCGACGCACAGGGTGCCCAGTCCGAATCCGACATCCGTGCTGTCGCGAAGTCGGAAGCAGACCTGAAGCTTCGAGTCGAGCAGACCTCGAGCGCCTTCCGCGAGACGACGATGCGCGACCCGCGCCGGACGAGACCCGGTGCGCGGCCCACCGCGCCACCTGACGGTCCGCAGCCCGGAGCGGGACAGCCGCCGGTGCCTCGCGTGGGACAGGCGACTGCCGAAGAAGACGCGATGACGACCGCGTCCAAGGCGATGGGGCGAGCGGTCACCTCGCTGAACGGGCTGAAAACCTCCGAGGCGCTGCCCCACGAGATGGAGGCGTTGAACGCGCTGCTCAAGGCGCAAGCCGACGTCCGCAAGCGTCAGATCCAGCGGCAGCAGGCGGGGCAGGGTGCGGGGCAGAACCGGTCGACGGAGGACCTCTCGAGCCTGTTCGACAAGGAGCTGGCCAAGCACCAGCAGACCAATTACGAGAACAAGACGAGCGCCGAACAGACCGAAGATCGCAACGCGAGCGCAGTGGATCGGATCCGGGACCTGGCGCGGCGTCAGGACGAACTCGTCCGTCGGCAGCAGGAGTTCGCGCGCAACCAGAACTCGATGTCGGCCGAGGAACGGAAGCGGGAACTCGACAGCCTGACGCGCGAGCAGAACGACCTGCAGAACCGGGCGGAGCAGGTGGCGAAGCAGCTGCAGCAGCAGGCGCAGCAACAGGGCGGTCAGCAAGGCGAGCCCGGGCAGCAGGGGCAGAAGAGCCAGTCGGGCCAGCCGAGCGGACAGCCGGGACAGACCGCCGGATCGCAGGGCCAGTCCGGCCAGTCCGGCCAACGGCGGCCGGGCAACAGCCAGAGCGCGCGCGCTGGATCGCAGGGTGCTGACGGTGAGCAGGGCTCGGAGCAGATGCGCGACATCTCGGAGCAGATGCGGAGCGCCGCCAACGACCTGAAGCGGGCGGACACTGGACAGGCGAGTGCGCGTGGCGCGCAGGCGCTGGACCAGTTGCGTCAGCTCGAGCAGCAGCTCCAGGGGAGCACGGCGGAAGGACGTCGACGGGCGCTTGGCGACCTGCAGCTCGAGGCGCGTCAGCTCGCGGACGCGCAGCGGCAGATCGCGTCCGAGTCCTCCCGTGCGCGAGAAGGGCAGGCGGCGAGCGACACGCTGCGGCGCCTTGCGGGCGAGCAGGAGCGGCTGGCCGAGCGGCTGCAGCGCGTGCAGGACGGTCTGCGTCAGCAGAGCCAGGGCACGCCTGGTGGGCAGGGGACGCCCGGCCGTGCCAATGCCGCGCCCAACCTGCAGCAGGCAGCGCAGGACGCCGCCCGTGACATTCAGAACCAGCGGCTGGCGGAGCGGATGCAGCAGTCGGCCGAGGCGATGCGCCGTTCGGCGACCGCGAACGGGCAGAGCGGTGCGAGCGGTCGCGCGAGCGGCCCGCCGCAGGGTACGCCGACCGCGCAGCCCGGTGCGGCGAACCAGGCCGGCGCACAACAGGAACTCGCGCGTGCGCTCGATCGCCTGGCCGATCGGCTCAACCTGGTCGAGACGCCGCAGGATGACGAGTCGCGGCGGTTGAACGATCAGGTGGCGCGTGCGCGCGACCTTCGGGACCGCATGGACTCGCTCACGAAGCAGCTCGAGGAAATGGACCGCCAGGCGTCCGGGCAGCAGCGGGGTGGCGCCCAGCCGGGAGCGCAGCAGGGCCAGCCGACGAACGACGGCAAGCCGGCCCAGGGACAGGGTGGGACCTCGGGCGACCCGGCGTCCGTCCAGGAGATGCGCCAGCAGATCGCGAAGCAGCTCCGCGAGGTGCGTGAGCTGATGAACGAGACGCAGCGCGAGAACGCTCGCGCGGAGGGCGGTCCCGGATCCACCTTCGAAGGGCAGGGCATGGTGCTGTCCGCGCCTGGCACGCAGGGGTTCAAGCAGGATTTCGCCAAGTGGCAGGAGCTCACGCGGCAGGTGACGCTCGCGCTCGATGCGGTGGAAACGGCAGCCTCGAAGAAGCTGCAGGAGAAGGGATCGAAGGATCGCCTCGCGTCCGGCGGTGACGAGCGTGCCCCTGCCGAGTACCAGCAGCAGGTGGACGCCTACTTCAAGGCGCTCGCCGCGAGGAAACGGCCCTGATTCACTTCGCGTCACCGCTCCCCTGGTGGCTCATCGCCGTCGTGGCGCTTGGGCTCACCGGGATGGCGTTCTTCGCCTATCGTCGGCCGTTCGTCCCGCTCACGCGCGTGCAGCGCGCCGGGCTCATCGCCCTGCGCGCGATGGCGCTCGTCGCCGTCTTCCTCTTCGCCTGCCGACCCGTCCTGCTGTCACCGCCCGCGAACGCCGGGGATGTCGTCGTGCCGGTGCTCCTCGACAGCTCGCGCAGCATGCGCATCGCAGATGCGAACGGCTCGACGCGCATCGCGCAGGTCCAGCAGCTCCTGACGTCGGAGGTCCTGCCCGCGCTGAACCGTGTCGCGAAGGTCGAGATCTTCAGGGTCGGCGAGGGGGTGCAAGAGGCGCCACAGGACGGGCTGGCCGCTGATGCACGTCGATCGGAGCTGGCCGCCGCCGTCGCGAGCGTGCGTGAGCGGGTGCGCGGGCGGCGCGTGGCCGGCGTGCTCCTGTTCTCCGACGGCGCCGACACGTCTAGCGCCGGGGCGCGGACCTCGCTCGCCGCGGCAGGAGCGCCGGTGTTCGCGATCGGTGTGGGATCGGCCGAAGGCGTGCCCGACCGGGAGGTGGTCGGGATCACCGCCAGCGACCCGCGTCTCGACCAGGCACTCGTCGACCTGCACGTGACCAGCGTGACGCATGGCCTCGGTCGTGACGCGTACAACGTCCGGCTGCTGTCGAACGGCCAGCTCTCGGACACGAGGCGCGTGGTTCCCGCGGCCGACGGGTCCCCGAGCGACGAGGTCTTCTCGGTCGCACCGGACCCGCTGAACGCGACGGTGTTCACGGCTGAAATCGTGCCGGATGCACGGGAGACCATCACGGAGAACAACACCCGCTCGGTGCTCCTGAGCCCGGCGGCCCGCAAGCGCCGGCTGCTCATGCTGGCCGGTTCTCCCGGATACGAGCACAGCTTCCTCATCCGCGCGCTGTCACAGGACCCGAGCGTCGAAATCGATTCCATCGTGCGGAAGGGCAAGGACGACAGCGGACGCGATACGTTCCTGATCCAGGCGGGTGGTGGTCGCGGCGCAGGTCTCGTCACGGGGTTTCCCACCACGCGCGAGTCGCTGTTCGCCTACGACGCCGTCGTCATCAACAACCTCGAAGGCGAGTTCTTTGGCCGCGCACAGATGGATCTGCTGGCGGACTTTGTCAGCGTGCGCGGCGGCGGCATCCTTCTGCTCGGGTCGCGCACCTTCCTCCAGCGTGGAATCGCCGGTTCCCCCCTGGAAGAGGCGCTGCCCGTCGAACTGAACGATCGGAGGGGCGGCGCACCGACGCGGGCCGATGGCGAGGGCGGCACGGCGCCGAACGCCGTGACGCTGACGGAGGAGGGCGCACAGCATCCGATCATGCGCATCGCGGCGACGCCGGAGGCGACGCGCAAGCAGTGGGCAACGTTGCCCCCGCTCGCGTCGAGTTCGCCCGTCGGCGGTCCACGCCCGGGCGCGACGGTGCTGGCGGTCACGCAAGCGGGAAACGGCGCCGCGGTGCCGCTCGTCGCGGTCCAGCGGTACGGCCGCGGACGCTCGATGATCTTCTCCGGCGAGGCGTCATGGCGATGGAAGATGCTCAGGCCGGCCGAGGATCGCAGCTACGACGTCTTCTGGCGCCAGGCGGCGCGTTGGCTGGCAAGCGACGCACCAGACCCGGTGACGGTGGCTGCGCCCGACAACCCGGTCCCCGGCGACTCCATCACGGTTGACCTCGAGGCGCGCGACGCCGGATTTCAGCTCGTCGCCGATGCCACGGTCGAGGCCACGCTTACCGCTCCGGGTCGTGAGCCCTCACCGTTGGCGCTGCGGCCTGCAGGCACCGGGCATCATGCCGCGACGGTCGCGATCGACGCACCGGGGCTGTATCGGCTGCGCGCCGAGGCCCGCAGAGGGCCAACGCTGCTCGGTGTGGCCGACCGGTGGTTCTACGCGGGCGGTGCGGATCCTGAATATGCTGATCCGAGGCTGAACGAGGCGTTTCTCAGGCGCCTCGCCCGTCAGACGGGCGGACAGTACGCGCCTGCGGACGAACTCGGACGCGTGCTCTCGGCGCTGTCGTCCAATGCCCCTCAGTCGCTCGAACCCGAGCGGCGCGACCTGTGGCACGAGCCCTGGGCGTTCGCGCTCGTCCTGCTCGTGCTCAGCGCGGAGTGGGTGATGCGGCGGATGGTCGGAATGAGATGAGGCAGCGAGAAGACGTTAGAAGTTAGAAGTCAGACGTCAGAAGTGAAGACCCCAGATCTTGGATTGAACGCGGACGTGGCGGCATACCTCAGGCAGCAGCAACGGGCGACCTCAGCGCGCAGCGAGTGCGGGCGCAGACCTATCCGCTCGTCTGCAGGGCTCGCCCTGTCCCTCGCTGTCGCGCTGGCCTGGGCTACGCCGCTGTCGGCAGCGGAGCGCTTCGCGTTGGTCGTGACCGGGGCATCGGGCGGGGCCGAGTACGCCGAGCGCTACGACGAGTGGCGCAACTCCTTCGTGCAGCTCCTGCAGGGACCGCTCGGGTATCCCGAAGATCACGTGCTCGTCCTCGCGGAAGAGGAGTTCGCCGGGGCACAGAAGGCGACGCGCGAGAACGTGCGCGCCGCCATCACCCAGCTCCGGGCCCGCGCGGGGAAGGACGACGTCGTGCTGATTGTGCTCGTCGGGCACGGCACCGGCTCAGACGGCGATGCCGCGAAGTTCAACCTCGTGGGACCGGACCTGAGCGCGCGCGAGTGGGCGGACCTGTTGAAGCCGATTCCGTCGCGCCTGGTGTTCATCGACGCGGCGAGCGGCAGCTTCCCGTTCATCGAGGCGCTCTCCGGCCGCAATCACATCGTCATCACCGCCAACGATTCGGCTGCGCAGACGTTCGAGACGGTCCTTCCACAGTTCGTGCTCGGCGCGTATCGCGACGCCGCCGCAGACCTCGACAAGAACGGCCGCACGTCAGTGTGGGAAGCGTTCGCGTACATGAGCGCCAAGGTAAAGGACTGGTTCGAGCAGCGGGCGCAGCTCGCGACCGAACACCCGATGCTGGACGACGACGGTGACGGCGTGGGACGTTTGATCGACGACCAGGGGCCTGACGGCGTGCTCGCGCGGACGACGTACCTGCGGGCCGACGCCCCGATCGAGGACTCGGGCAACCCGGTGCGCACCACGATGCTGCGCCGACGGGCAGAACTGGAGCAGCAGCTCGAGGAACTCCGCGCGCGCAAGGAGACGATGCCGCCCGATGCGTACGAGGACGCGCTCGAGAAGATCGTCCTCGAGATCGCCAGGATCGATCGCGCGCTCAAATCGCGGTCGTGAGCCCCAGCCTCCAGCCTCCAGCCTCCAACCTCCAACCTCCAACCTCCAACCTCAATACATCCACGGCTCCTGGCGGTTCTTGCGGAACGCGAAGACGCCAATCAGCCCCATCACGAAGCCAGCGACGTGGGCCATGAAGGCGACGCCTCCCGATCCGCCGGTGCTGGCCGTGACCGCAATGGCCCCGGCCGAGAAGAGCTGCATCAGGAACCAGAAGCCGAGCAGGAAGATGGCCGGCAGCTCGATGATGTCGACGAAGATGATGAACGGCACGAGGGTGAGAACCCGCGACTGCGGGTACAGCACGAAGTACGCACCCATCACCCCCGCGATTGCGCCGCTGGCGCCAATCATCGGGACCGTGGACTCGGGGTCGAGCAGGATCTGTCCGAACGCCGCCACACACCCGCAGAGCAGGTAGAACACGATGAACCGGCCGTGGCCCATGCGGTCCTCGACGTTGTCCCCGAAGATCCAGAGGTACCACATGTTCCCGATGACGTGGGACCAGCTGCCGTGCAGGAACATCGAGGTCAGCAGCGTCGTCGGCACGAAGTCGGCCGGCACCACGCCGAAGATGTCGAGGAAGACCGCGAGCTGCTGCCGCGGCATGGACACTTCGTACATCCACGCGACGGCGTTGATGAGGATGATGGTGACGGTGATGTAAGGGGTCGTCCGGGACGGGATGACGTCCCGAAGGGGGATCATGGGGGAAATCCTGTCAATTGCTGAGCGCCGAATGCTAATCGCTAAAGTGAAGCCACGCCGGCGAGTGACACGCCCTGCGCCTTCAGATTAGCAATTAGCGATTCGCGATTCGCAATCTGGCGCCGGCCCCGTTCAGCCCGCGACCTCCGCTGTCTGTCCCGAGCGGACGCGTTCGACGATGCGGCGGATGTCGTTGTCGCCGATCGACTTGCGGTGTTCGCCCATCGTGACGACCGCGTGGTAGACCTGGGCGAGCTCGTCCTGCGTGAGCGTCAGGCCCAGGTGCTCGGCGCGCTGGCCAACGGCGTGGCGACCGGAATGACGACCGAGCACGAGCTGGTTCGAAGGCTGCCCGACGTCGGCCGGACGCATGATCTCGTAGGTGCGCGAGTCCTTCAGCATCCCGTCCTGGTGGATGCCGGCTTCATGCGCGAAGGCGTTGCGACCGACGATGGCCTTGTTCGACTGCACCGGTTCGGACGTGAGCTTCGAGAGGAGCTGGCTCGTTTCGAACAGCAGCGGCGTGTTGATGGCCGTGTCGTAGGGGAGCCGGTCCTGGCGGACGCGCAGCGCCATGACGATCTCTTCCAGCGAGGCGTTGCCGGCCCGCTCGCCAATGCCGTTGATCGTGCACTCGACCTGGCGGACGCCACCGTCGATGGCCGCGAGCGAGTTGGCGACGGCGAGGCCCAGGTCGTCGTGGCAGTGCGTGCTGAAGATTGCCTTGTCGGAGTTCGGCACGCGACCGATGATGTCCGCGAAGAAGGCGCGGGTTTCATCGGGCACGCCGTAGCCGACCGTGTCAGGCAGGTTGATCGTCGTCGCCCCGTTCTTGATGGCAGCCTCGACAACCCGGCAGAGGAAGTCGCGATCGCTGCGCGTCGCATCCTCTGCCGAAAACTCCACATCGTCAGTAAAGTTGCGCGCGCGGCTCACGTTGTCGACGATCGCCTCGAGGCACTGCTCGCGGGTGATGCGCAGCTTGGCCGAGAGGTGCAGATCGGACGTCGCCAGGAACGTGTGAATGCGCTTCCGTTCGGCAGGTTCGAGCGCCCGCGCGGCTTCCTCGATGTCCTTCGGACGGCAACGCGCCAGCGCCGCGATGACGGGGCGCCGCACTTCGAGGGCCACCTGCCGCGTCGCTTCGGCGTCTGCCGGCGAGGCGATGGGGAAGCCCGCCTCGATGATGTCCACCCCGAGCGCATCGAGCGCACGCGCCATGCTCAGCTTGGAGGGCACGTCCATCGAGAAACCGGGCGCCTGCTCACCATCGCGCAGCGTGGTGTCGAACACGACAATACGGGTGGAATCGTGGCTCATGGAGATTGTTGTAGCCCCGCCATGATTAGAAGTCAAAGCGATAATCTTTACCTTACAATAAACTCGATTTATGGATTTGACCGCGCTCCGGATCTTCCTGACCGTCGCCGAAGAGCGTAGCTTCTCTCGCGCCGCCGCGAAGGTGCACCGTACGCAACCGGCGGTCAGCCAGGCGGTGAAGCGGCTCGAGGATGACCTTGGCGAGCAGCTCTTCGACCGCTCCTCGAAGAGCGGCACGCTGACCGACGCGGGCCGCGTGCTCCAGAATTACGGCCAGCGGCTGGTGCGGCTGGCTGAAGAAACCGAGTCCGCCATGCGCGAGCTGCGCGACCTTCGGCGAGGGCGCGTGCTCATCGGTGCGAACGAAGCGGCCATCCACACGCTGCTGCCGCTCATGAAGCGCTTCCGCGAGAAGTACCCGGACATCGCGATCGACGTCCGGCGCGTCCCGGCGCGGCAGATTGCCGTCGAAGTGCAGCAGGGGAGCCTCGATTTTGGCGCGCTGACCTTCAGGCCGCAGGAGGAGGGGCTGCTCGAGGTGCCTGTCGGCGAGGACGAACTCGTGCTGCTCGTGCCGCCGCATCACCCGTTCGCGAAGCGCAAGCAGGTGACGATGGGGGACGCGGCGGGCGTGCCGGTCGTCGCCCACAACGATCCTTCGCCGGCCCGTGAACGCGTCCTGCGTCTCTTCGAGGAGCAGCACATCACCCTCAACATGGTGATTGCGCTGCCGAGCCTCGACGGCATCAAGCGGGCGGTCGAACTCGAACTCGGCGTGGCGCTGCTTCCGCGTCGGTGCGCCGTGACCGAAATCGCGAGCGGTCGCCTCGTCGCCGTCCCGGTGCAGGGGATCTCACGCAAGCGCCAGCTCACGCTCGTCTGCCGGAATGCCCACCGTTCACATGCGGCGAATGCGTTCCTGCAGGTCGCACGAGAGGCCTCGAAGGAAGAGGCCTGAGTGCCACCTGCCGAAGGCTCCGGACTTCAGGCTCCCGACTCCGGGCCGGGTTGGCTCCAGGCCGCGTTGCTTCCAGGCCCGAAGTCGACTGCGCCCGAGGCCTGAGGCCAGGAGCCCGAAGCCCTAAAATGGTGTGATACGCGTGACGAGCATTCTCCCCACCCTTCCTGACACCACCGTTTCCGCCCGCGACGTCTTCGGCATCGACACCGATCTCACGGTTCCGGCCTTCTCGTTCACCGACGAGCATGTGCCGCCGCTGGATGCCGGGTATGTGTTCGAGCGCGAGACGACGCTGGCCCTGCTGGCGGGGTTCCTCCACAACCGCCGCGTGCTCGTGCAGGGGCGCCACGGCACCGGCAAGTCGAGCCACGTGGAGCAGGTGGCAGCGCGCCTGAACTGGCCCTGTGTGCGCGTGAACCTCGATGGCCACGTCACGCGAATGGACCTGATCGGCAAGGACGCGATCGTGCTGCGCGATGGCCGTCAGGTGACCGAGTTCCAGCCCGGCATCCTCACCTGGGCGCTCCAGCGTCCCTGCGCGCTGGTGTTCGATGAGTACGACGCCGGGCGCGCAGACGTGATGTTCGTGATCCAGCGTGTGCTGGAAGTCGAAGGGAGACTGACGCTCCTGGATCAGAGCAGGGTCATCGAGCCGCATCCGGCCTTTCGCCTCTTCGCCACGGCCAACACCATCGGTCTTGGCGATGCGACGGGGCTCTACCACGGCACGCAGCCGCTCAACCAGGGCCAGATGGACCGCTGGAACATCGTCGTCACGCTGAACTACCTGTCGCACGATCAGGAGATGAACGTGGTGCTCGCGAGGTGCCCCGAGTACCGGACCGAGCAGGGACGGCAGACGGTCAGCGCGATGGTGGCGCTCGCCGCGCTGACACGACGCGGATTCGCGGATGGTGATCTGTCGACGGTGATGTCTCCGCGCACCGTGGTGACCTGGGCTGAAAACGCGACGCTCTTCCACGATCTCGCCCTCGCGTTCCGGCTGACCTTCCTGAATCGCTGCGATGAAGACGAGCGGGCGCTGGTCGCCGAGTACTACCAGCGCTGCATCGGCCACGATCTTCCCGCGGAGCCCGCACCGAAGGGGCCGCCGGTCCGCTGACGTGAACAGCCGCACGATCGAGGCGATTGCCGCCTGCACCCGCACACTCGGCCAGGCCGCTGATGCCGACGCGGAC
>JAXLRA010000021.1:0-3379 GCA_046331345.1 Vicinamibacterales bacterium
CTCGCGAAACTCCACAGGCAGCCGCTCCAGCGCCGCATCGAGCAGACGCCGGTCTTCGTGGCGCGCGAGGATCGCCTCCGGGTCGACGTGCGTCGCATCGGCCGCAGTCTCCGAGGGTCGATCGGCGTCGGCTTCGTCGTCGAACGGCAGAGTCTCCTGCGCGCGACGCTGCTTGAGCCAGGTGAAGGCGGTGTTCCGCACCACGGCCAGCACCCAGGCACGCCCGTCCTCGCCGTGGAAGCCGTCGAAGAACCTGAAGGCGCGCAGATAGGCTTCCTGGACGATGTCTTCGGCGTCCGGGTCGCTGCGCACGAGCCAGCGCGCAAGGTTGTACGCGGCGTGCAGATGCGGCAGCGCGAGTTCCTGAAAACGCCGGCTACGGTCCGGTTCACTCATGGTCGGGGGCGAGGCTTCGCTCTTTGGCCGCTCGAGCTACGAGCCCTCGGTGACCACGATCGTTCCCGTCATCTCCTCGTGACCACTGCCGCAGAAGATGTCGCAATAGAACGTGAACGTCCCGGCTTTGTCGGGCACCAGGCGCACGCGCACGACCTGCCCGGGGACGATGTCGGCACGCACGCCGAGTTCCGGCGCGTTGAAGCCCATCGTCACGTCGCGCGTGGTGAACTCCAGCACGACAGGCTCGCCTTTCCTGACCCGGATCTCGGCGGGGGTGTACTGGAACCGCTCGGCGACCACTGTCACGACCCGCTCTCCGGGCTGCGCGGTCACGAAGTGCGCAACGCAGGCGGTGGCAAGAGCAAAGACGAGCGTCACGAACCTGAGCTGATAGGCCTTGAGATCCATGACGTCAGCCCTCCGAGACCGGAAACTCGGCCAGCGAATACCTTGCGTCCGGTGCGCTCGCCTCGACGGTCCGCCAGCCCAAGCCCCGGTAGGGCTGCGCCGGGTCCCACGGCAGCGGCGCACGCTTCGGCTGCGACCCGGGCGCGGGCAGCGGAAACATGAGGGACTTCGCGGCGTGATGTTCGATGTGCCCGGTCGTATGGTGATGGGCCTGGTGGATGTGGCCGTAGAACACCGTGACGTTGGGATGCCGCAGGAGCAGGTCGACGGCCTTGGCGCCATCGCGCGTGGCCCAGTCCCACTGCGGATAGAGATCGAACAGCGGCCGATGCGTGAAAACGACGATGCTGGCGTCGTTCGGAAGACGCTCGAGGTCGTTCGCCAGCCACTGCAACTGCGCGTCGCCGATCTGTGCCGCGGGGTCGGAGACGTTATCGAGCACGATGAAGTGCACGCCCTTGTGGTCGAAGACGTAGTGCGTGTCCCCGAAGAATTCGCGGTAAGCCTCGCCGCGGTCGAGCGCCGCGTCGTGCTCTCCTGGCATGAAGCGCACCGGTTTCGCCTTGAGCCCGCTCACGATTTCGCGAAACTCCGCGAGCCGCTGCCGGCGCTCCTTTGGATCATCGGTGGTGTGGGTGAGGTCGCCGGTGAACATCACGAAATCGGGCTGTCGGGCGAGGCCATTGACTGCGGCCACCGCCTTGCGCAGCGTGCCTTTCGCGTCGGGGTTGGGCGGGCCCTCGAACCCCCAGTGCACGTCGGACAGCTGGACGAAGAAGAAGTCGTCCCCGGCCGGCACGCCGGGGCGTTGCGCCGCGGCGGCAAACCCGCTCAGTCGAGACGCGAATACGGCACCCCCGCCCAGTGCCGCGAGCTTCAGGAAATCACGCCTGCCGATTCTGTCGACCATGTTGCTTCCTCCAAGTGTCCATCCTGCCCCGACAGGCCGCGATGCCACGGTCCACCGACGATTGCAGACCCGGTCACGTCGGTGTTCAGTACGTGCCGGCGCGCGAAGAGCCGTCCGGCGCACCCGACCTTCCCGCCGTGCTCGGGGCGGCGCCGAGCGTGCGTTGCTGCCGGGTTGCTTCGCTGGCTGGGGCAGCGGCGGCCGAAGCGCTGTCAGATGTCCCCATGGACTGGTACGACTGGTCTGAAGAACTGCCCGAGCGGAAGTCGTATCCGTCGGTCTGCTCCAACTGCCGCATGACCCAGTCGGCGTCGCCCGCCGCCTGGGTGACGACCGGCATGGCGGCGAGGGTCAGGGTGGCGAGAACCGCGGCAGCGGAAACCTTGTGGCTTGATCGCATTTTGAATCTCCTTCGGGTGGTGTTCGGACAGAGTGCTTTGAGCGCAGCGTCCGTACCCTGCAATACCGTCTTCGAGGCGCCCTTATTCCCGTCAGCCGCCGCCGACCGAAGCGCGTCGCGCCGGGTGGGCGATCGGCGGCGCGGCATGCTCCTTGCCTTTTTCGTCCCGCGGCGAGAGACGGGCGCCACGCGAACTCCGACAGAACCAGACCACATGAGAGGACGAACCATGAAGGTGTTTCGGAAGGTGTCTGCGCTACTGCTGGTGGCATGGGCCGGTGCTGCGCACGCCGGTGAGATCGACGGCGGTGCGGTGATCGGCGGCGGCCTGGGCGGCGCGGCCGGGGCGGCGGTGGGCTCGGCGGTGGGCGGGAAAACCGGCGCGATCGTCGGCGGCGGGCTGGGCGGTGCAGCCGGCGCCGCGATCGGCAGTTCGGTCAATCAGCCCAAGCAGAAGACCGTCGTGCAAAAGGAAGTCGTCTACGTTCGCGAGGGCCAGTGCTGG
Organism: Vicinamibacterales bacterium; assembly: GCA_046331345.1. Classification (GTDB taxonomy): domain Bacteria; phylum Acidobacteriota; class Vicinamibacteria; order Vicinamibacterales; family CAVVIG01; genus CAVVIG01. The sequence continues at coordinate 2,623 of JAXLRA010000021.1, forward strand.
CCGCCCGGGCACTGCAAGGGCAAGCACCGGCATCACGACCACGACTGACAGGACATCGCCGCTCCACGACAGCGGCCCCACTTCTTAAGACGGCGCCTCGGTCTCGAGGCGCCGTCTTCGCTTTACCCCTCCCCGCAACAATGTGCGCCCGAACCCGGGTCGTCCGGTTGAAATCCCGGTGCCTCATCCACACCTTCGGATTACGCAAACACCGGGACCACGCTCCCGGGTTCACATGCCCTGTCTTCGAAGGAGGATTACGATGTATCGATCACTGTTCTCACGTGATGTCTTTGCCGAACTCGACCGCCTGCAGCGCGACATGCAGCAGGCATTCGACATCTCTCCCAGCATCCGCGGCTTCGGGCGCGGCGGGTTTCCCGCGCTGAACGTCGGCGGCACACCGCAGTCGGTGGAGATCTACGCATTCGCTCCGGGGCTCGATCCCGCGAGCCTCGATGTCAATCTGGATCGTGGCGTATTGACGATCTCCGGCGAGCGGAAGCCGAACCTGCCGACAGCGGAGGAAAAGTCCGCCGTGCACATCAACGAGCGCTTCGCCGGTCGGTTCAGCCGGGTGGTCAGCCTGAGCGACGACCTCGATCCCAATGCCGTGTCGGCCAAATATCGCGATGGTGTCCTGCACGTGAGCATCAAGCGCCGCGAGTCGGCCCAGCCGCGTCGCATCACTGTCCAGTAAATCAGGAGGAAAGACCATGAGCGAAAGATCAGCAGTAACCCGGGAAACCCAGGCACC
>JAXLRA010000022.1:0-3259 GCA_046331345.1 Vicinamibacterales bacterium
CTCGTAGCCGATGTGCACGTGGGCATTGAGCAGCGCGGGCATCACGGTGCGGCCCGCGAGGTTCACGCGGGTGGCGCCCGCCGGCACGGCCACGCTGCCCGCCGCACCGACGGCCGTGAATGTCCCGTCCTGCACGACGAACACGCCGGACTCGATCGGCGCCGAGCCGTCGCCCACGATGAGGCGCGCGCCTTCGTAGACGACCGGCCTGGACGAGGGACGTGTCTGCGCGAGGGACACGGCAGCTGTGGCAAGCACCGACGCGAACACGGCGCACACGCGAAGAGCTCTGGTGATCATGGTTGGGGCGTCCCCTCGAAAGGCTCCGACCCCCGCGTCCGTCGCGAAGGTGAGAGCGCATTGTGCAACGCGACTTTTGCATTTAGCAATTCGCGATTCGCAATTCCCTCCCCTCTGTGAGAGTCTGTCGCAGACTCTTTCCGGCCCGCGCCTCCGCGCGTGCGGCCATCTCGGAGGCTTTTCCTGATGCGACGCTTTGTTTCGCAGGCACTCTGCGCCACGGCCGCGGTTCTGGCCCTCGCGGCTTCCGCGCAGGCGCAGGCCACGTTCCCTTACGACCACGTGCACCTGAACGTGCCGGACCCGGCGGCGGCCTCCGCCTGGTACGAGAAGAACTTCGGCGGGAAGCGGATCACGGAGGCGCCCGACCGGCTGATGTACGGCAGCACACGCCTGATGTTCCTGCGCATGGCCAATGCCCAGCCGAGCGCGGGGAGCGCGGTGGACCACCTCGGCTTCTCCGTCCCGGACATCGACGCGAAGTTTCGCGATTTTGCCGCGGCCGGCGTGAAGATCACGTCGCCCGTGCGCGAACTGCCGGGCATCTTCAAGATCGGGTTCCTCGAGGATCCGTGGGGGACGCGCATCGAGGTCGTCCAGGATCCGGACCTGCTCGGCCTGCACCACATCCACATGCGCGGGCCCGACCCGGAGGCCGTGTTCACGTGGCTGCTGGCCAAGTTCGGCGGTGAACGCACGAAGCTGAAGGGGCAGCTCGACGCCGTGCGCTACCGCGCGGCCGGCTTCAGCGACATGTGGATCCTGGTGGCGCGCGGCGAGGCCACGCCGAGCGAAGGCCACGCGATCGACCACATCGGCTGGCGCTCGACCGGCCCGCTGGCCGACACGATCAACGGCCTGCGCGGCAAGGGCGTGACGGTGACCACCGAACCGCGTCCGCTGCCGCTGCCGAACGGTCCGACGATCAACTTCAGCTACGTCGCCGGACCCGCGGGCGCGAAGATCGAACTGGTCGAACGCCCCGGACTCAAGCCGGGGGAATAGCACGGGCGGCCAGCCTGAAGCCGATCTGTCTGGCCAACCTGGGCTCCAGGCTTCGGACTCCGGGCTTCGGGCGGCGTTGGCTTCGGGTCTGGCCCGAAGTCGACACGCCCAGGAGCCGGGAGCCTGAAGCCGAAAGCCTGATGTCTTCCCGGCCTTCCCGGCTTCTGACTTCAGAGTTCTGACTTCTCGCTTCTGACTTCTTTGTGTATCGTCTGCGCCAGCAACCGGTGCCCAGGCGCGGGAGGTCTCGCGCGATTCCACCGGCGTCGCGGAGCGAACATGTCACGAACACTCCTGAAGGCCCTGCCAGTGGTGGCACTGCTGGGTGCCGGCCTCGTCTCGATGGGACCGCGGGTCACCGGGCAGGCGACCGGGCTTCCGAGCACGAAGAACGGCGAATGGCCGATGTACACGGCCGACCTGAACGGCAGCAAGTACTCGCCGCTCGACCAGATCAACGCCGGCAACTTCAGCAAGCTCGAAGTCGCCTGGCGGCTGAAGACCGATAACTTCGGCACACGCCCCGAGTACAAGCTCGAGGCAACCCCGATCATGGTGAAGGGTGTCCTCTACATGACGGCGGGCACGCGCCGGTCGGTCATCGCGGTGGACGCGAAGAGCGGCGAGATCATGTGGTCGCACAGCTACCGCGAAGGCACGCGCGCGGCCATCGCGCCGCGCCAGCTCTCCGGCCGCGGCGCGTCGTACTGGACCGACGGCAAGGGTGACGAGCGCATCATCTACGTCACGACCGGCTACCGCATGATCGCGCTGAACGCGAAGAACGGGCAGATGATTTCGTCCTTCGGCACCAACGGCGTGGTCGACCTGAAGGAGGGCGCGTTCTTCGGCAACCGCCAGCCGATCGACAAGGAGACCGGCGAGATCGGCCTCCATTCGACCCCCACCATCACGAAGGACACCATCATCGTCGGCTCCTCGTTCAAGGAGGGCATGACGGTGCTGACGCACAACAACACGAAGGGGCTCGTGCGGGCCTTCGACGTGCGCACCGGCAAGATGATCTGGACCTTCAACACGATTCCACGCCCGGGCGAGTTCGGGAACGACACGTGGGAGAACGACTCCTGGTCCGTCAACGGCAATACCGGCGTCTGGACGCAGATCTCGGTGGACGAGGAGGCGGGGCTGGCCTACCTGCCGGTCGAAACGCCGACGTCGGACTTCTACGGCGGTCACCGCCACGGCAACAACCTGTTCGCCGAGTCGATCGTCGCGGTGGACGTGAAGACCGGCCAGCGGAAGTGGCACTACCAGCTGATTCATCACGGCATCTGGGACCACGACAACTCGTCGGCCTCGCTGCTGGTCGATGCGACCGTCAACGGGCAACCGCGCAAGCTGCTGGCCCAGCCGACCAAGCAGGGCTGGCTCTACGTGTTCGACCGCCTCACCGGCCAGCCGATCTGGCCGATCGAGGAGAAGCCGATGCCGGCCTCCGACGTGCCGGGTGAGAAGGCGTCACCGACGCAGCCGATTCCGTCGCGCCCGGCGCCGTATTCGCGCACGCACATCGCGATGGACGACCTCATCGACTTCACGCCCGCGCTCCGCGCGGAGGCGCTCGAGAAGCTGAAGAAGTACCGGTGGGAGCAGTCCCCCTACGTGCCGCTCATCATGGGCAACGTGAACGGCCGGCTGGGCACGGTGAACATCGGCAACACCGGCGGCTGGGGAGGCGCGAAGGCGTACTCGAGCTACGAGGCCGCCATCGCCGACCCCGCGGTCGATGCCGTCGTCGTCGCGGTGCCGCCGAAATACCACCTCGAGCTGACGCTCGCGGCGCTCGCCGCCGGCAAGCATGTGCTGGTCGAGAAGCCGGCCTTCCCCACGCTGGCCGACTACGCGACGGTCCGCGAGGCGCGCGACCGCGCCGGACGCGTCGTCCTCGTCGGCGAGAACGATCACTACAAGCCGCTCTGCGTCACGCTCA
>JAXLRA010000023.1:0-2439 GCA_046331345.1 Vicinamibacterales bacterium
CCGACGCCGAGGCGCATGTAATTCATCATCACGAACATCGCGGCGAGCCCCTCGTTCGGCTTGCCGATCAGGTAGCCCTCCGCGCCGCCGTGGTCGCCGAACGACAGCACGCAGGTCGGGCTCGCGTGGATGCCCATCTTGTGCTCCACGGAGACCGGCCGGTTGTCGTTGCGCGCGCCGAGCGAGCCGTCGGAGTTCACCTTGAACTTCGGGACCGCGAACAGCGAGATGCCCTTCGTCCCCGGCGGCGCGTCCGGGAGACGCGCGAGCACGAGGTGCACGATGTTCTCCGTCATGGGGTGGTCGCCCCAGGTGATGAAGATCTTCTGGCCGCTGATGAGGTAGAGGTCGCCCTTCGGCTCGGCGCGCGTCGTCAGGCTCGACAGGTCGGAGCCAGCCTGCGGCTCGGTGAGGCACATGGTGCCCGCCCACTGGCCCGACACCATCTTCTCGAGGAACGTCGTCTTGAGCGCGTCCGTGCCGTGGCGGTCCATCGCGAGGATCGCGCCCTGCGACAGTTCCGGGCACAGCGCGAACGAGACGTTCGACGCGGCCCACATCTCGTCGCACGCGACGGACAGCGTCTTCGGCAGCCCCTGTCCGCCGAACTCCGGGTTGAGCGCGATGCCGGGCCATCCGCCCTCGCAGAACCTGCCGTAGGCATCGGTGAATTCCGCCGGCACCTGCACGTCGTCGCCGACGACCTTCACGCCTTCGCGATCGCCGAGCACGTTGATCGGTGCGAGCACTGCGCCGGCGAACTTCGCGGCTTCCTCGAGCACCGCCTCGGCCGTGTCGGCATCCACGGCCTCGAAGTCCGGCAGCGCGCGAACCTCGCCGAAGTCCGCGAGGTGCTCCATGGTGAATCGCATCTGCTTCAACGGGGCGCGGTAGTCGCTCATCGGGGTGCTCCGGCACGGCTTTTGCTTTGCAGCAATTCTGCCCTGTCGGGGCCCCCGGCGCCACGGAAAACGGGCCGGCGGCCGCGGGCCGGCCGGCGGTTACAATCCCGACCCCGGCCCCAGGAACCCCCGAATGAGCATCTGGTTTCAACCGTTCACGCTGGATGAGATCCAGCAGTACTCGCGCGGCAGCATGGTGGAGCACGTCGACCTGCGCTTCACCGAGATTGGGCCGGACTTCCTGCGCGCGACGCTGCCCGTGGACGCGCGCACGACGCAGCCGTTCGGGCTGCTGCACGGCGGAGCTTCCGTCATGCTGGCCGAGACGCTCGGCAGCGTCGCGGCGCAGCACTGCGTGGACATGGCGAAGTACTTCTGCGTCGGGCAGGAAATCAACGCGAATCACATCCGCCCGGCGCGCAGCGGCCGCGTCACGGGCACGGCCCGCCCGATCCACATCGGGACCCGGTCCCAGGTCTGGGAGATCCGCATCGAGGATGACCGTGGGCGACTGACGTGCATCTCCCGCCTCACGATGTCGGTGCTGGAAGGCTCTGCCCTTGCGAAGGCAGGAGGCAAGTCGTGAAGAAGGCACGCCACTGCATCGTCGCGTCGGTGATAGCGGTGCACGCCGCTGGCTGCGGCTACAAGGGACCGCTCACGCTGCCGGAGAAGGGCGGGCCGGTGACGATTCGCCCCGGTACACAGGCGCCCGCCGGCACCACTCCGACGGGAGGGTCGCCCGGCGCAGCGGCGGCTGGCACACCGGCTGGAGAAGCGCCCGCCACGGTGCAACCGGCGACGGCGGCGCCGACGGATGCGGCGACGGCGGCGCCGACGGATGCGGCAACGGCGGCGCCGACCACGCCGGCCCAGGCGCCGTCCGCAACCCCGGTTACGACCCCGGCGGCGCCCGCCGCTCCGGCCGTGAAGGAGCCACCCAAGCAGCCGCAAGCGCCACCGGCGCCGCCGGATCCCGCGCCGAATGGCTGAGCCAGCCACACTGGTGCTGGTGGACGGCTCGTCCTATCTGTACCGGGCCTTCCACGCGCTGCCGCCGCTCTCGAACTCGAAAGGCGAGCCGACCGGTGCCGTGCTCGGCGTGCTCAACATGCTGGCGAAACTGCAGAAGCAGTTCGCGCCGGCGCTCGTGGGCGTCGTGTTCGACGCGCCGGGCCGCACGTTCCGCGACGAGATCTTCGCGCAGTACAAGTCTCACCGCCCGCCGATGCCCGACGACCTGCGCGCGCAGGTCGCACCGCTGATCGAGGCCGTGCAGGCGCTGGGACTTCCCCTGCTGCGCGTCGACGGCGTCGAGGCCGACGACGTCATCGGCACGCTGGCGCGACGCGCCGCGGCCGCGGGGCTGCGCGTCGTGATCTCCACCGGCGACAAGGACATGGCCCAGCTCGTGGACGGCCAGGTCACGCTGGTCAACACGATGACCGACTCGACGCTCGACCGCGCGGGCGTGAAGGTCAAGTTCGACGTGTACCCGGAGCAGATCGTCGACTACCTCGCGCTGGTCGGCGACGCC
>JAXLRA010000024.1:0-6659 GCA_046331345.1 Vicinamibacterales bacterium
AGGTCACTGGTCTCAAACCCGAACAGGTGACCATCCACAATCACCTGCTGGGCGGCGGATTCGGCCGCCGCCTCGAAGTCGACGGCACCCTGCGCGCGGCACGGATCGCGCGGCAGGTCGAAGGGCCGGTGCAGGTCCTCTACACGCGCGAGGAGGACATCCAGCACGACATGTATCGGCCGTACTACTACGACCGCATCAGCGCCGGACTCGACGCGCAGGGCAAGCCCGTGGGCTGGTCGCACCGCATTGCGGGCTCGTCGATCACGGCGCGGTTCTTCCCGGCGTTCATGAAGAATGGCGTCGATCCCGATGCCGTCGAGATCGCAACCGAACCGGCCTACGCGGTGGGAGACATCCACGTCGAGTGGTTCGCCCAGGAGCCGCCCGACATCCCGACCGCATTCTGGCGCGGCGTGGGCGTGACGCGGGGAACCTTCGTTCTCGAAAGCTTCATTGACGAACTGGCCGCGAACGCCAAACAGGACGCGCTCGCCTACCGGCTGGCGCTGCTGGAAAAAAGTCCCCGCTCGAAAGCCGTGCTGCAGCTCGCCGCCGACAAGGCTGGTTGGGCGAAACCCTTGCCCGCGGGGCAAGGGCGCGGGATCGCGCTGTGCACTGGCTTCGGCAGCTTCATCGCACAAGTCGTCGAAGTGACTGTGGACAAGGACGGCACCGTGAGTCCCAAGCGCGTGGTCTGCGTCGTCGACTGCGGTCTGATGGTCAACCCGGACACGGTGCGTGCGCAAATGGAAAGCGGCATCATCTTCGGGCTGTCGGGCGCCCTGTTCGGCGAGATCACGCTGAAGGACGGACGCGTGGAGCAGACCAACTTCGGCGACTACCGAGTGCTGCGCATCAGCGAATCGCCGAAGATCGAGGTGCACCTGATCAAGAGCTCCGAAGCTCCGGGCGGTATCGGCGAACCGGGCACGTCCTGCGTCATGCCGGCGCTGACCAACGCGGTGTACGCGGCGACCGGCAAGCGGATACGCAAACTGCCGGTCGGAGAACAGGCGCGCTCAGCTTGAGCGTCATTCAAACCTCAATCCTCCCCAACCCACCTCCCTTCAACCAGAGGAGCGCACGATGAGCACGATCACCACCAAGGACGGCGTCGAGATCTTCTACAAGGACTGGGGCAAAGGCCAGCCGATCGTGTTCAGCCACGGCTGGCCGTTATCGGCGGATGACTGGGACGCGCAGATGCTGTTCTTCCTCAACCAGGGCTATCGCGTCATCGCCCACGACCGGCGCGGCCATGGCCGCTCCAGCCAGGTCGGTAGCGGCCATGACATGGATCACTACGCCGTCGATCTGGCGGCGCTGACTGCCCATCTCGACCTCAAGGACGCGGTACACGTCGGTCACTCGACCGGCGGCGGCGAAGTGGTGCACTACCTCGCGCGCCACGGCGAAAGCCGGGTGGCAAAAGCGGTGATCATCGCCGCAGTACCGCCGCTGATGGTCAAGACGGAGGCCAACCCGGGCGGACTGCCCAAGGAGGTGTTCGACGGGCTTCAGGCGCAGCTCGCCGCCAGCCGGGCGCAGTTCTACTACGACATTCCTGCCGGACCGTTCTATGGATACAACAGGCCCGGTACGAAACCGTCTCAGGGCGTGATCTGGAACTGGTGGCGCCAGGGCATGATGGGCAGCGCGAAGGCGCACTATGACGGGATCGTCTATAGCCTTCTCCCAGACCGACTTCACCGAAGACCTGAAGAAGATCACCGTGCCGGTCCTGGTGATGCACGGGGATGACGATCAGATCGTGCCCTACGCCGATTCCGGGCCGCTCTCGGCGAAGCTGCTGAAGAACGGCACATTGAAAACCTACCAGGGTTTTCCGCACGGCACCCACGACCGAAGCCGACACCATCAATGCCGACCTGCTGAGCTTCGCCGTAACGTCAGTGAGGGTGTGGAGAACGGCTGAGTCCAAAAGTCACAAGGGGAGAACTCGTCTTATGGGATGCCTCATATCGATCGAGACCGCGTTGGACCACCGGCAGCAGTTCCCCGCCTATTGCGCCGAGCCCGCTGGACCCACGGGGCCGCGATCATCGTCATCTGGAGATGTTCGGCGTGACCGCCGGCATCCGTTGAAGTGCGACAGATGGGCGGAAGCCGGCTATCTCGCCGTCATGAACCCTGGCGGTTCGTCCCGGTATCGAGAAACCGATCCCGATGTGCCGGAGCAATTCGAGGAAGGAGCTGCGATCTGTATCCAGGAGTTCGACCAGGATCGAGGCGTGGCCGATATCGACGCCACGATCCGCGCCATCCGCGCGCAGTCAAGGCACATCAAGGTCGGCTGCGTGGGCTATTGCCTGGGTGGCCGGCTCGCCTTCATGACCGCGGCGCGCACCAGTATTGATCATCGGTTGGCTACTACGGCGTCGGTATCGACGGGTTGCTCGAAGAGGCGATCACGCACCCGGTCCTGCTGCACGTACCAACGGACGATCAGTTCGTCAGCGACGATACCCAGAAGGCGATGCACCGGGGCTCGACGGCAATCCGCTGGTGACGATTTACGACTACCCCGGATTGCACCACGGCTTTGCGGTGGCTTCCGGCAAGCGGCGTGACGAGGCTGCTGGCCTCGCCGATGACCGCACCGCCGCGTTCTTTGCGGCGAACCTGGGATGAGCGACGCCCGGTTCATCCCGAACCAGGTGCTTCAGGTGATCGTCGCCAATCCTCGACTGTGATCGGTGAACGGAAATGCCCCACGACAAGCAACTGACCGCGCTTCTGCTGATCGATCCGTACAACGACTTCATTTCCGAGGGCGGCAAGGTATGGGATCGCTTGAGGTGTTGCTGAAGCCAACGGTTGTACGGCATGCGGGTCCTGAGCACCTGGCGCGCGAGGCGGGCCTGCGCGTTCTCTTCGCACCGCCGCTATCGCCCCGGCGACTACGAGACCTGGAAGTCCATCGCGCCCGTTCAGAAGGCCGCGTGGTCGCGGACCTTCGAATACGGCACCTGGGGCGGCGAGTTTCCACACGAGTTCGCACCGCAACCGGGGGAGATCGTGGCCCAGGAGCACTGGTGTTCCAGCGGTTTCGCCAACACCGACCTGGACTTGCAGCTCAAGCAGCACGGCATCCGCCAGCTCATCGTCATCGGACTCATCGCGCACACCTGCGTCGAAGCGACCGTCCGTTTCGCCGCCGAGCTCGGTTACGGGGTCACGATGGTGAAGGACGCGACCGCGAGCTATTCGGATGACCACATGCACGCGGCGCTCGACGTCAATATCCCCAACTACGCAAGTGCCGTCGTGACCGCAGCCGAGATCGTCGAATCGATCTCTTCTCTCTAGGCTGCCACGGCAGTTCCATATCCTGACGGGTAACGCTTTGCGGTCGAGCCTGTTGTTCTGTTTCGGTGGACGGAGGAAGCGAGTCACGAAGGCGATTTGACGGTGTGATGGCCGAACTGCTTGGGACCGAACGGCATGCTCGCGGGCAGTGTGGATTTTCGAAGACGGCTGAAAACTCATAGGAGGATCTATGGCAACGACAGAAGTCGCGAAAATGCAACCGGTGGACATGAAGTTCGAGATCGTCGTCATCCCCGTCTCGGATGTCGACCGCGCGAAGGCGTTCTACGCGAATCTCGGGTGGCGGCTCGATGCCGACTACGACAGCGGCAAGGACTACCGCGTGATCCAGTTCACACCGCCTGGCTCCGGGTGCTCGGTCATCTTCGGCAAGAACGTCACCGCGCAAGCACCCGGCTCCGCCCAGGGCCTGTACCTGATCGTCTCCGACATCGAGGTCGCCCGCAAAGAGCTGCTCGCCCGCGGCGTCGAGGTGAGCGAGGTGTTCCACGATGCCGGCGACGTCTACGCGGGTCCGGACGTGCCCTACCCTGTTCGGGCGGCTCCGGATCGGCGGTCCGGATCCCGAACATCGCAGCTACCGCTCGTTCGCCTCCTTCAGCGATCCGGACGGCAACGGCTGGCTGTTCCAGGAGGTGACGACACGGTTGGCCGGCCGCATCGACCCTGCGACGACGACCTTCGCTTCCGCGCACGATCTGGCGAGCGCGCTGCGGCGTGCCGCGGCCGCCCACGGCGAGCACGAAAAGCGCACCGGCGGGGCAGATGCGAACTGGCCCGATTGGTACGCCGAATACCTGGTGCGCGAGCAATCCGGCGCGGAACTGCCCTCGTGAGCGACTGAGGAGTGGTTGTCGTCGGGCGGGTCGCGCACCGGGCGAGCCCTGCGCCACGCGCTTGACGCTCGTGACCGGGCTCGCCTCGATTTGGTTGAAGGGTGCTTGAACGGGGAGCGCTTGCCGTCCCAACCATAGTGGAGCGACATGGCTCGACTACTATCCGTGAATGTCGGACTTCCGCGCGACATCGCGTGGCAGGGACGCACTGTGCACACCGCGATCTGGAAGGATCCGGTGCGTGGCCGCTGTCGAGCTGGTCGGTTGAGCTTAGACGGAGACGGTCAGGGTGACCTGGCCGGACATGGGGGTGAGCAGCGAGCCGTCTTCGTCTACCAGATCGAATCGTATCGGTACTGGCAGGAGCACCTGAAGAGGAACGGACTCGTCCACGGACAGTTCGGCGAGAACTTCACGATCGAAGGATTGCCCGACAATGCAGTGTGCATCGGCGACCGCTACAGGATCGGCGGGGCGCTGTTCGAAGTGACGCAGCCGCGTGTGACCTGTTACCGCGTCGGCATACGCATGGATGAACCCCGGATGGCAGCCTTGCTGATCGAGCATCACCGCCCCGGGTTCTACTTTCGTGTCCTCGAAGAGGGCGAAGTGGGCGCCGGCGACGACATCTTCAAACTTGCCGACGGCCCGGAGCGCATGAGTGTTGCCGCGGTCAGCGCCCTGCTCTATCTTCCCCGACCCGCCAAAGGAGAGATTGAGCGCGCTTTGCGTATTCCGGCTCTGAGCCCTGGCTGGAAGTCCTCTTTCGAGGCTCTTCTCCGGCAGATGGCGCACGGGGAGTCGCGCACAGGTAATGCCGGACTGGTGTCACCTGAACAGATGGTCACGGCCGCACCCGGATTCCGGCCACTGAAAGTCGTCGGAATCGATCGCGAGAGCGACAGCGTCGTCTCGTTGGTGCTGGAGCCGGCGGAAGCCCGTCTTCTCACCGTCCCTCTGCCCGGGCAGTTCGTGGTGTTGCGCCTGCGCCCTAAAGCGGAGGCACCTCCGGTTTTGCGCAGCTACTCTCTGTCCGGCCTGCAGGACGCCGGTCGCTATCGCATCACCGTCAAACAGGAACCGCACGGAATCGCCAGCACCTACGTGAGCACACAGCTCCGTACCGGCGATGTGCTAGACGTCAGCGAACCCCGCGGCGCTTTCAACCTGAGGCAGGGCGATCTTCCTGTGGTGCTGTTGAGCGCGGGTGTAGGCGTGACTCCCGTGCTCTCCATGCTTCATGCTCTGGCAGCACAGGCATCAGTGCGCACGATCTGGTGGATCTTTGGCGCACGGAACCGCGGAGATCATCTTTTTGCCCGGGAGGTCCGCGATCTACTGGCTAAGCTGCCTAACGCCCGGAGCCACGTCCAATACAGCCGACCCGATCCGACTGACCAATTGGGTTTCGATTTCGATGCGGCGGGCCGCCTGACTGTTACGACCCTGGAAGAGCTGGGCGTACCGCGGGAATCAGATTTTTATCTGTGCGGGCCAGCCGCGTTCCTTGCGGACTTCATCACTGGACTTACCGACCGGGGTGTGGCACTTGATCACATACACACCGAGGTTTTCGGTTCAGGCAAGTCCATCACGCCGGGTGTGGCGGGACAACCACGCCGACCACCTCATCCGCCTGCCGATGCTGTCGGCGAAGGTCCGAGAATTTCATTTGCGCGCGCTGGGCTTACGGTTGTCTGGGACTCGAGGTTCCAGAGCCTGTTGGAACTTGCCGAAGCCTGTGACGTCCCGGTGCGCTGGTCCTGCCGGACCGGAGTTTGCCATACCTGCGAGTGCGGATTGATTTCCGGATCGGTGAAATATGATCCCGAGCCGCTTGATCCTCCGGCGGCGGGAAACCTATTGACTTGCTGCTCGCGCCCCCGAGAGGACACGACAATCGATCTTTAGCAGGCTGTTGAAAAACTCTTCGGGAGCCGCGTTTGACACGAGAAATGCTCAGATGCGAGGCGCGCGACGCAGGTCGTAGCCAGACCGCGCAGCGCAAAGCAGGGGCCCCTTCGGGGATGCGATCGCGTAGCGGGAACGAGGCGCCCGTGACGCGGTCTGCGCGGCGCCCTGCACTGCCCGATCCCCGTGGCCGGGGCCCCTCGGGCTGCCGCTGCGGGCGCGCCTACGATTCCAAGGAGCGCAACGACGCAGATAGGCATTTCTCGCGCAAACCCGCGAGGGGGCCGCGGCGACGTGCATGCAAATGTGGCGGAGGATTTCATATGCGATCGGACATCGTCCCTGGCGCAGTCTTTCCCGACTACGAGCTTCCCGACCACCGGGGCAAGCACCGCACGCTCTCGGAATTGCAGGGAGACGATCCACTGGTGCTGGTGCTCTCCCGCGGAGGTTTCTGTCCGAAGGAAAGAAGGCAGCACGAAGGGCTTCTGCAACTCCACCGCGAGATGCAGGTCGGTTACTGCCGTCTCGTGACGATCGTGACCGACAACCTGCTCG
>JAXLRA010000025.1:0-4763 GCA_046331345.1 Vicinamibacterales bacterium
TCCAGCTGACCGATTTGCCAGTCGCGCGGGTTCTCCCGCATCTTTGCCAGCAGTTTATCGGCGGCCGTCATAGGCTAATGGTATCACCCGCAGTATCAGCATGGACGGGCCACCTGTCAGGAGGAATCTGCCGGACTTCGTGGCGAGGGGCCGGTCCGTGTTCCCGCGCGAGCCGGCTCCGCCCGCCTGATGCCTTTAGACGGCGACCCCTGCAACAGATTTAAGCGCCGGCCGCGCGCCGGGCTCCTGCGCCTTCGGCTGCTCGATGCCGGCCTCGGTGAGAATCCATCCCTCGATGCGCGTGTGCCACATGCGCAGCAAGTCCAGCGGGCGCACCCGATAGTGCTTCTCGGCGATAGCGCTGGGCTTGTGGCCTTGAATCTGCGCGACGATGCCCACGGGTGCCTCGACCCATTCGGACAGCGTGCCGAATGACCTGCGCAGCCCATGCAGCGTGACGTGCGGCAGGCCAGCGGCAGCCAGCACACGGCCGTGAGGCTCCCGACCATCGGCGATGCGTCCGCCGGCCGCGTGGCGGGTTCCAAAGACCCATACGGACGGCTTCCATTCCGCCTTGAACGCGGCGGCAGCTTCCGGGTCGCGCCCAATCCTGCGCGGCACCTTCGGGGGCCGCTCGCTCGCAGCCTTGAGCCCCGCTAGCAACTCGGCAACGTAGGGGGTCAACGGGATGGTTCGCTCACCTTCCACCTTGTCGCGAATGCGCACAGACTTCCATTTGAAATCCACATCGGCCCACTGCAGCCCCAGCGCCTCGCCCGGCCGGCACCCGGTCAGCAGGAGAACTTGCAGGTAGCCGCTCATGACCGGCGACAGCTTGCGGACCTCGGCGAACCAAGCGGTCAACTGCTCGCGCTGGAGCGCGTCATCCTTGGCGGCCGGCTTCGCCAGCTTCTCGCGCACACGCTTACCCCGACAGGCGTCGGCGACGACGATGCCGCGGTAGTCGGGATGCTCGGCACACCAGTTCACGAACGCGCGCAACTGGCGAAACGCCAGCGCCGTTTTCGTCGGGCGGTCGCGCGTTTCACGCTTGATCCACTTCTCGACCGCCTCGGCGTTCACCTCGGCGAGCGGGCGGGCCAGGAGGTCGCGCAGGATGCCGGGGATAGTGAGCTTGACCCGCGAGCGTTTGCGCGGCGCCCCTCCCTCGGCGACTGCCGCAAGGTGGTCGGCGTGGTTGCGCTCGCCCCAATGCGGTTGGCGGGCCGCGACGTAGACGGTCCAGGCGTCGAGCCCGGACACCTCGCGCTTGGCGCGCTCGACCTTGGCGGCTTGCCGCTCGGCCTGCTGTCCGGCGATGGTCGCAGCGCGCTCGATGCGCGGGTCTTTGCCCTGGTCGATGAGCCCTTGGAGCTTACGGGCCTCGGCCTGCGCGTCCGGGATGCTCCACGAGGCCGGCTCGCCGATGGTCATGCGCAGCGCGCCGCCTTCTTTGAGCCGGGACTGGAACACGTAGGAGCGCGCGCCGTGCGCCGTCACCCGCAGCGCCAATCCGGGCGCCTTCGCGTCCCAAAGGAACGCCTGCGGCTTGCCCGTCGGGCACTGGAACTCGGCGACCCGTGTCGCCGTGAAGTTGATCCGCTTCGACATCCCCTCATCCCCCGATGAGACTGGCCGCGAACTCATGTAAGCAGCCGTGTAAGCAAATTCTATGGCAACGGATCAACGCAACGCAATGCCAGCCACCGGCCCGAAATGCTCTCCAGTGCTTACTTTCAGAGGGAGTGAGGCGAATGCAGCGCCAGAATCAACTTGCCGAAATGCCCATGAATTAAGCAGTCTCGCAGACTGTTAATCCGTAGGTCCCTGGTTCGAGCCCAGGTCGGGGAGCCAAAGAAATCAAGGGGTTGGTGGCGTTCGCCGTCAACCCCTTTGTACTTGGCGGCGCGGATTCGTGCCGCGGCCTTTTCCCCTGCTGATCCGTTGCAGAGCCTGCTCTCGTTAGGCGAGCTCCTCGGCGGCGCTTTCAGAAGTACGGCGGAAACGCGTTGTCGTCCCGGCTGAGCAGTTGCATCAGTTTGGGATGGATGAAGAGCTTCTCCTTGCCGAACGGCATTTCTCGCAGCACGCCCAGGTCAGCCAGATCGTGCAGATAGCGTGAGGCCGCCTGGCTGGCCGATGCCCTTGTCCACCAGGTTGCCGATGCGGCAATAAGGCTGCTCGAAGATCACGTCCACCGGGCCGGCGCGTGTAGATCTTGGGCAGCCGCGCGCGCACGTGCTCGGTGGTGTCCTCGGCCAGTCTGCGGATGGCGGAGATCTTGCCCGTGGTCCACCGGGAGGTTTGGGCCACGGCCGCGCCGGCGAACAGCAGCCACGGCTCCCAGGCCTGGTCTCGCGTGACGTCGCCCAGCAGCAGGCCGTAGTAGTCGGTCTTGTGCGCAATGACGTGGCGGCTCAGGTACGTGATGGGCAGGTTCAGCAGCCCTTCCTGGATCAGGTGGAGGATGTTGATGACGTGTCGGGGTGCGACCGTTGCCATCGGTGAAGGGGTGGATGGCCTCGAACTGGTAGTGGCCCACGGCCATGCGGATCAGCGGGTCCAGTTCGGTTCGGTCGTGCAGAAAGCGCTCCCAGTTGGCCAGCAGGTCGCGCAGGCGCGCTTCGCCCTCCGGCGGTGTGTAGATCACTTCGCCCGTGCGGTCGTTGACGAGCTTGCGTGCCCGGCGTGCGCCGAACGTCCATGTCGACACCCTTCAGGGTGCGGCATGTCCACCGCGGTGGCAGTACAGCGGCCGGTCTTTCAAGGACTGGTAGCCGCGGGTGTTCAGTAGCGCAGCGCTTCCTTGGTGGCAGGATCGGCATTGGGTTGTCGTGGCCCTGCGAGTACCGGAACAAGCCGTCCGTAGTGGTGACGATGTTCTCGATCTCCCGAGCTGGTTTTCTTGCTTCCAGCAGCGGAAGGGTGTTGATGAGCATCGCCTGGTTGGGGATCAGCTCGGCTGCCTGCTTCAGTTCGGCCAGGGCGGCACGGGCCTCGATGCAGGCCTTGAGCACCGCACGGCTTTCCAGTTCGCGCGCCGGAGGCAGCGCGCCCAGTTCGTTGTGCGGCCGATCGGGGCGCCACACGGGGTTGGGGTCCATCATGATGCAAAAACGCTATTTTGGCGACATGTACCCAGCTTATGTCGCGGCGGACGACACGTCAATCTCACATGTCGATATTTCTTTGTTTCGTCGACACGACTCGACCGGCATGCTCCCCGCGGCAATCCGTGTCGACGCCCGCCTCGCTGGCGAGGTCTCCAGAAAGCCGAACGACCCGCCCGGCCAACCCGCAAGACCTCACTCCAGCCGAATCATCCTGTCGTGCCGCCCGCTCGCGAGCTCGGCGTCCACGAGCGCACCGAGCCGCGCGACCGTGTCCTGGCATCGCACCCAGGGAGGCGTCTTGGGCTGTGGCACGTAAACGCCGACGTGCTCGGCGCTGGCCGACAGCGCGATCACGTGGTCGCATCCGGGCACGGAAAGCGTGTTGCCGTCCTGCTTGCGCGGATCGATCCAGTCCGGCGCGACGCGGGCGCCGAGCTTGTCGACCGCGATCCGGCGCACGACGTCGACGAAGGCCGGATCGACGCGCATCACGCGATATTCCTTGCGATCGCCGAAGTCGACCATCCGGCCCTTCCACGGCAGCGGCGCGACGCCGGCGCGCGGCGCCAGCGACTCGCGCCCCGAGGGTGCCCTCTCCCAGCGGAAGTAGTGGGCGATCCACGCGCCGGTGATGTCGTCGAAGTCGGCGTAGGGCGTGCGCCTGCGGTCGAGCACGAGCGCGGCGCTCTTGCCGGTCGGGATATCGACGACCACCAGCCCGTCCGGCCTCCTCCCCTGCTCGTCCGCATAGTCCGCATTCGACGGCGCGACGAACTGGGTCTGTCCGGGCGAGAAGGCGCGCGCGGCGATGCCGCCGGCGTTGAATCCCAGCCGGCCCTCGCGGTGAGGCACCCACGGCTCGACCGGATACGCCTTCAGCGTCCTGACGTCGAGCACGGTGTGCGAAGCCAGCCGCAGCCAGCGTCCGCCCGAGAGTTCGGTGCCCGGCCCCGGCACGACCTTCTCGATGCCGTATCCCATCACCGGGCCGGGCTGCCCGCGGTCGGCGTCGAGCCACTGGGCTTCGGCGTAGTTCGTGCTCGGCCGGCCGAAGCGCGTGATCCGCAGCTGGCCGGCTTCCTCGGTCACGAGGTGGAAGTCCGTCGTCGCCACGAGCACCGACGGGGTCGGCGCGTCCGTGAGGCGCAGGACGCGGAAGAACCGCTTTCCGACGCCGGGAACTTCGACGTCCTGGTTGCGCCAGCGCAGGAAGAACGCGGTGACCTCCATCGTCGCGAACGGATTGCCGCTGTTGTTCGGGAACGCGCCGGTCGAGATCCGGCGGCCTTCGGCGACGATCTCGAACGGGCCGTGGGCGACGCGCGCACTCTCGAGCGCGGGCGCCGGCGTGCGGCCGGTGCAGGCCGCGAGCAGCGCCGCCGCGACGGTGAAGAGCGGCCGCAGGAAGGTCGATTTGTTCATGCGGGTCAGAGAGTCCTTCGGGCGTTGGCGGCCAGCCCGCGGGGCCGCGCGAACGCTCGCGGCCGAGGCTGCCCGGCGATGGAAACGACCGCACTCTACCCTCCGCGGCGCGGTTATGCTCGCGCCATGCGTGCCCGCGCAATCGCCGCCACGATCGCCCTCGCCCTCGCCCTCGCCCTCGCCCTCGCCCTCGCCCTCGCCCTCGCCCTGCCCGTGTCCGCGTCCGCG